>NZ_CBDAQX010000001.1:0-37781 GCF_965199275.1 Ruegeria sp.
GGAAATTCTCGAACTTGCCCGTCAACTGAAGTTGCCAGGCATCGTCAACTGCTTTGACGAAGTGATGCAGGCCGCAGCCAAAAACAACTGGCGGCCCCAACAGGTCGTGGCCGAACTCCTCACGGCCGAACTGGCCGAAAAGACTGCGCGCTCGATCCGGTATCAGATGGGTGCCGCAAAGTTCCCGGTCTGCAAGTCCTTACCTGAGTTCGACTTCACGGTCAGCCCCGTCAACGAGGAAGTCGTGCGCAATCTTCATGACGGCGATTTTATGGACCAGGCTAGGAATGGCGTGCTGGTCGGTGGAACCGGATCGGGCAAAACGCATCTCGCAACAGCGATCGGGGGCCACGCGGTCAATAACCGCCGGCGGGTCAGGTTCTTCAGCGCTGTGGATCTCGCGAACAAGCTGGAGGCTGAACATCGCGAAGGCAACGCCGGGCGGCTCAGCGAGCAGCTGATCCGCGTCGACCTCGTGATTATAGACGAACTCGGTTATCTGCCGTTCGCAGAGTCTGGTGGACGATTACTCTTCCATCTCATCAGCAAACTGTACGAGCGAACGTCTATTCTGCTAACAACCAACCTCGCATTTGCTGAATGGCCGAGTGTGTTCACAGATGCCAAAATGACCACTGCTCTCCTGGATCGACTGACACACCATTGCGATATCATCGAAACCGGGAACGAAAGCTGGCGAATTAACCACCGCGACTAACCTCGAAATCGGGGAATAAATTCAAAACAGACAGCAGGTCAAACCTTCAGTCGAGCTACGCTCTCTTTTCGGTTTGACCTGCTGTCCACCCCCTCCTGAATCAACCTAAACACGACCCCCTCAACGCCCCTCTTAGCTCCAAGGGGGGTCAAATTTGGACGCCGATGGGGGGTCATTATTCAATGCCGATTGACAAACAAGAATCCAAAGGCCGTTGAAAGACTAAATATTATTATATCAAAAGGCCGAGCACACATCTCAGACGAAATTGAAGAGGCGCGTAAAAAAACGGGGTTTGTTATAATAGATACAGAAGGTTCAGCGACTGAACTCAACTCAAGGATCGCCGCAGAAAGCGACCTAGTGATTGTACCAATGGCTGATGAACAACAAGATGCCGAAGACGCAGTCGGGACAATAAGTGAAATTCGCAGCATTGCACGACTTTACAAAAAAACCATTCCAACGAGGGTGCTTTTTTCACGAACAAAAGCTGCCGTTAAATCCCGGCTAGCTAAATCGCTTAATTTAGATATGCGCGGACAGTTTGAACATTTGGCCGCGGAACTTAAAGAGCGCACAGCATACAGTAATTTACACAATGCAGGTGGTGGCTTAGATGATTTGGATATGGAAGACGTATCCGGAGTTGATAAGGCCAGAAAAAACGCAAAGCTTGTGATCGATGAAATTATTTCAATTCTGGAAAAAATTTCCCACGAGGTAGAACATGCCTAAGAAACTGGATACTCAAGATACGCTTGCGTCCATTAAGAAAACAAGAGAAGCACCGAAGCCTTGTCGCTAACACGCGATATGTCCGGTGTATGTAACATGCGATCTGTCCGGTTCTATTCTGTCTCTGAGAGGAGGCGTTATGAACCGAGCAGAAGTGTTACAGGAAGTTCGACTGATGAAGTTTGAAGATGTGTATTCGCGGCGAAGCGCGAACAAGCTGACGCAAGAACAGGCGGCTGAGATACTGGGTGTATCCGTGCGCACCGTCAGGCGTTGGGAGGATCGATTTGAGGCGGATGGTGCAGAAGGTCTGTACGACCGTCGGCTTGGCAAACTGGCCAACAATCGTGTTGCCACGGATAAGGTCATGGAGATGCTTGAACTGTTTGATACCAAGTACTGGGATTACACGCCGAAGCATTTCCACGAGAAGCTGGTGGCCCACCATGGTTTCACACAGAGCTACAACTGGGTGCGGCTTACACTGCAGCGCCACGGCCGGGTTCAGGCAGCACCCCGACGAGGTGCCCATCGGCGCAAGCGGCCCCGCCGTCCGATGGTTGGCATGATGTTGCATCAGGACGGCTCCAGCCATGAATGGGTTCCGGGTCAGTGGTGGGATCTGATCGTCACCATGGACGATGCCACCAACCGGGTTTATTCGGCATTCTTTGTCGAGGAAGAAGGGACGATGAGCAGTTTTCAGGGGCTGACAGAGGTGATCGAGGCGCAAGGTCTGTTTTGCTCGCTCTATGCCGATCGGGGCTCTCATTACTGGCATACGCCCGAAGCGGGCGGCAAAGTGGACAAGGACAATCTGACCCAGGTCGGGCGCGCCTTGCAGCAACTCGGCATTGAGCTGATCCCGGCCTATTCACCGCAGGCCCGTGGACGGTCTGAACGCATGTTTGGCACGTTCCAGAACCGATTGCCGCAGGAACTGCGGTCCCATGGGATCACAACCATTGAAGAGGCCAATCAGTTCCTGAAAGAGGTCTATCTTCCCGAACACAATGCCCTGTTTGCAAGGGAGCCGGAGGATACGACCTCGGCCTTCGTGCCGTTTACAGGCAATGTGCGCGACACCCTGTGTGTGCAGGAAGACCGCGTCGTCGGCAACGACAATACGGTGCGCTACAAGGGCCTGGTCATGCAGATCGCGGCAGACAGGCACCGTCATCATTTCGTCAAGGCGAAGGTCAGGGTCCACGAATACCCCGATGGTCAACTGGTCATCTTCCACGGCCCGAGATGCATTGGCCGCTACCAGCCTGACGGATCACCCATCACACAGGAGGATAGCAAACACAAAGTCGCGTGACCCGCTTCGACGTGGCGCGAACGCGGTGGCCCAAATCTACGGTCGCCTACGGCTCCCTCCGAATTGGGCCACCGCGCAATCAACTGAAGCGGACAATTGGCATGTTACCTACACCGGACAATTCAGAATGTTCTCGACAGAGAAGCACCGAAGCCTGAGACGGGCAGCGATGATAGAGCAAGTCGGCTCGCCGCGATCCAAACGAATTGGCCAGCACGTGACGCAACTCCAAATCTGAATAAAGTAACTTTGGAACAGCCTTTGGAGAAACGCAAAAAACCTGATATGGAGAATGTAACGGTTCGCATGGAAATTTCAGAGGCAAATGAATTTCGCGCTCTTTGTAAAACTGAAAGATACAGTCATGGCGCTATGCTCACGATTTTAATGAACCATTACAAAAAACCACGTCCGCAATTCATGATTGATCTCCATCAAAACCGCTATCATTTAGAATTTCAAGAAAAGTTGAGAGAGGTGTTCCAAATCGAGCCTCATAGTGTCCAGAAACACACATCTCATGCGCTGTTTTTGCCATGTTGATATCACGTCTCAACATTTGAGGGAATGCCTGACGACCCGTGCCTTTATGCTCAGATCTCCCTGAAAACAGCACTTTTGCGCGCAGTGCTTCGAACGAGTGGCCGCGACCGCCGCGCTTGGTTGTGCTGATCAGGTAATTACGCCGCCTTCTGGATCCTTTGAGACCCTGTTGTTTACTAAGTTCGTTTTCAGAGCAAAACGCAGAAACACCCCCACTACTTCCATGAAATACTTTAAGGCTTTCTGTGTAGGCATTGTTAGCGTGGCAATCAAAATAGGCGAGGATTTCCTCACTCCAGGCCCGCCAAGCCTGCTCAAAGTCACCAAATGCGCTTTTCATTTCCTGTGGAACGGCCGCACACCATTCCTCAAAAGCTAACTTTGCATCATCGCGCCTCTTGGCATCATAGATGCGATAGCCGGCCTCCTTAATTTTATGTGCCAGCGCCAGAACAGGCTGGTTCTCCAGCCACCTGCATAACGTTATTTGTTCTTTGTCGCTGAGATGGTGTTCACGCTTCAAAATCAGCAAGTGATCATTCACAAGCCTACGGCGTTCAGCAGGCGTCAGATCGGCCCTGAGCGCCTTACTGACAGTCTCACAGGCGACGTTTAGCATCCGGATCATATGGAACTTGTCCACGACGACTGCAGCATTCGGAAGGACCGCTGCTGCGGCATCCCGGTAGGGACGCCACATATCAATTGTCAACAGTTCAATATTCTGGCGATGATCAAGGCATGCAAGTCTCTCTGCGACAGTCGTCTCATCCCTGCCTTTGAGGATATCAAATGCGGTCAGCTTTTCGACATTAATAAGTACACAGCGCGGCTTAATCAGATGAATTCCATCGATGCCAAGCCAACGCGGCGTAGCAAAGCCCGTGGCAGCGTATTTTCGCTGAACATACTCCGCAAAGACCAGCCGGACGGTTCCCTCGGCCACACCCACGTCTTCAGCCACACTTGAATTTGTCCTTCGCACCGCCTGTTCGCCGATCCACTGGACGAGCCTATTAGTCATGCGACGTTTTTCATCCACATGAGGCAGTTCTTCATAAAAAGTTTTGCCGCAATGCTTGCAGCGCCAGCGGCGGGTTTCGACGTAGACTGAGGACCGTTTGCCAAGACGCGGCAGATCTTTGATGACTTGCTCACGCCGACCAAATCCAACAACACCATATTTGCCGCAATGCTTGCAGTGACTCGTTTCGTAAGAGAGCTTGGCGTAGATGTGAAACTCGTGATCTTCCTCAGCGAACCGGATCAGATCGAAGTCATTCAGCTGAAGAATATCCATGTGCGCTTCAATGACCCGGGTGTGGGTACGACAAGAACACTCGTAATCCCCAAGTCCATTTCTCATCAAGCCTCAGATGAATGGTCACAGTAATAATCCTCTATTGATTGCCCTGTCTTTCTTATTCGCTCGACTTGTCTCGCGGGGTGGACAGGAAGCAAGTAACTAGCTGTCGATGTTAAGGGGCGGCAGGTTATTCACGATCCGCATGGTCTCCAGACTGATGGTAATGACGCGTTGGAACAATTCCAGTGGGTAGCGCGGGTTACCAACGGTTTCGTTGGCGTAATCATTGGCATCGTTGACGATACCGCTTTTCTTGTCGGTTTTGACCACTTGCCGCTCCATCACCCATTCCAGCGCGGGTTTGCCGTTGATGACATAGTCATAGGCTTCAAGCGGGATATTCTGGAGGGTGATGTTGTCATTATAGATTACCGTGGTCAGGTCTTTTTCCTTGCCCTTGCCACCCCATTTCCACTTGTTCGTATGTTTGACGCGGTAGAAGGCGACAGGGTCGTCCTGCGTCTCGGAGATCAGGCGGTGGTCGCCCTCTTTAAACGTGACCATGTAGGGATCGACACTTTCAAAATTCACATGCAGATCACCAAGGGCACGGCCTGCATCGCGGAAGACGGCGAAGTCATCAAAGCTTTTGACCGCTGGAATGCGAGGGAGCTGTTTGGCGAGGTTGTTTTTGAACCGCACGCGATAGTCGGGCGAGTGCAGCAGGCCATAGATGTAATAAAACAGATCCTCTTTGCTGACCTCTTGTCCCGGGTATGCGGTTTGGAAATGCGCAAGGCCGTCATCGGTGATGGCATCGCGACGGGTGAGGCCGGTTTCCGGCTGGTCAACCGCAAAGAGACCGTCATCCGGTTTGGTCTCTTCGTAAAGATATAGAGGGAAACACTGATTGTTATCAATATCAGCAAAATTCAGGCTAGGAAGAGTGTCCGCCATTAGAGCGGTAAAGTTGCCCCTGAAGCCTTTACCCGACAGAGCAATCACGCGGTTTCCCAATTCTGGCTTGGGAAAAAGGCGGTGCATTTGATAGACCATATCATTCCATTGCCTATCGAAGTACATATGCTGCTTATCGAATGGCCGGTAGATGGCTGGGACTAGGTGACTAGGTACGAAGGCACTAAATTTTGCTTTCTCCAAATCCCATTTCAAAGATCTGTTCCAGCTAATCTTTTTTTGGTCAAGATCCACAAAGTTATCTGCTTTTCCGCCGCCTCCTGACGCCAAGTACCTTCCCACTTCTGAGTTATAAAACTCAATTGTCTGGGTCATCTTGCCGCGTAACGTGGACGCGGAGTTGTTATATACCCAAGCGTCACGACCGGTTGCTACACCTCTTGAGTAGTTCGCAAAAACGGTTGGCTGAGTGTTTGATTTGTCTTTGCTTCCAGCTTGAATGAATTTGTCGAAGCTTCGGTCCACCGGATCCAACCAATCGTTGTTTTCGTCAGGAGTGATGGCTTTCCATCCTTTAGCGCGAGCGATGCCATCCACGGATTGGAAATCACACACAGTCGCCAGCTTTTGTTTCTGATCGAGGTAATCGCCGATGTCATGGAAATGGATGCGGCCATGTTCGGCAGCATCTGGATTCTTGACGAAAATGGAAATCGCGATAGGTGTACGTGTCCCTTCACCGAAAACGTTGCCTTTTTCTTTGCGGCGCTGTTCGCCGGAGGTCCGCGCATTGCCACGCAAATGGAACACATAGAGGTCGCTAAATTCTTCAGCCAGGCATTTGCGCAACCCGTCTGCCGAGTTTCCATCTATCCATCCAGCGTTGGATACATAGGCCATGACACCTGCATCCCCAATCCGGTCGCTGGCCCAGCGGAACGCACGGATGTAGCTGTCATAGAGAGAATTTTTGTTCGTCGCCGTCGACTCCGCCGCATAGGTATCGCGGATTTTGGCGTCCAATTGCGGATAGGCGATGTTGGCGGCGTTGTCATTAGCACTGTTCTGCCCTGACGAATACGGCGGGTTTCCGATGATAACGCGGATATCCAGTTCTTTCTGACGTGTGCGACGCTCCGAGTTGTCGGGCAGCAGGTTGGCGATCATGTCGCGTTCCTGTTCGTACATCTGGAAAGTATCCGTCAGCAGGATGCCCTTGAACGGCTCATATGGGGCATCATCGTTCAACGCGCCGTGCGCCAGCTCGTGATAGACGGTCTCGATATTCACGGCGGCAATGTAATAGGCCAGCAGCACGATCTCATTGGCGTGAATCTCGTGCTTGTATTTGTGCTCCAGTTCTTCGGACGAAATCAGCCCCGATTGCAGCAGGCGAGTGGTGAACGTGCCCGTGCCGGTGAAGGGGTCGAGGATATGCACGCCCTTTGATCCAAGCGTCTGGCCGAACTGGGTTTTCAGCACGTCATTGACGGAATGCAGGATGAAATCCACCACCTCAACCGGGGTATAGACGATGCCCAGCCGTTGGGTCAGCACCGGGAACGCGCCCTTAAAGAAGCTGTCATAGAGCTTCAGGATCAGTTCCTGCCGCCCATGGGCTGTGACAACATCAGCGGCGCGGCGTTCCACGCTGGCGTAGAATTTGGCAAGGCTTTCAGATTCCTTCGCCAGATTGTGTTCGTGAAGCTGCCCCAGCACGATCTCCATCGCGCGGGACACCGGGTTTTCCTTGGTGAATTCGCTGCTTTTGAACAGGGCGTCAAAGACGGGCTTGGTGATAAGGTGCTGGGCCAGCATCTCAATCGCCTCGGCCTCGGATATTTTGGGGTTCAGATCGTCCTGAAGTTCCTCGACAAAGGCAAGGAAGGCGGTGCGTTCCGGCCCCTCCTGCGCCACGATAGCGGTGATGCGGGTGATATGGGTCTGAGCGATTTCAGCGATGTCCTTGGCCCATTTGTCCCAGTATTCGCGCGTGCCGCACTTCTCGACAATCTTGGCCATGATGGCGCGGGTGAATTCATCGAACACAAATGCGCCTTGCCGGGCGCTGTCGTCTACATAGTGGCGCTCCGGCGCATCATCGCCGATACCAGCGCCGGCGCGTTCGGCCTTGGTTTTGTTGGTGTCGAAATCATCGACAACGGCGGTCAGTTCTTTCAATTCGCTTTCTGACGAGATGCTGACCAGTTCGACCTTGTCGCTGATGTCTTCGCCAAGATCGGCCTGATTGATCCGTGCATCCAGCCGCTCGTCATGGGCACGAAGGGCGTTGAGGATTTGCCAGACCACCTTGTAGCGTTCGTTGTCATTCAGCGCATCTTCGGGTTTGGTATTAGGCGGGATGGCTACGGGCAGGATGACATAGCCCAGTTTCTTACCTTCGGCCCTTCGCATGACGCGGCCAACAGATTGCACCACGTCGATCTGGCTCTTGCGTGGGTGCATAAACATGATTGCGTCCAAAGCAGGGACATCGACGCCTTCGGACAGCACCTTAGCATTGGTCAAAATTCGGCACGTATCATCACCCGCGTCAGCCTTAAGCCAGTTCAGCATTTCTTCGCGTGTGCTCGCATTAAAGCTGCCGTCGATATGGCGAACTTCGGTATGAAGGTGGCGACTGTCGTCGATTAGATCATTGCCGATATATTCATCAACAACCTGGGTGAACTCTTCTTCGATGATCGTGGATTTCTTGATGCTCTGACAAAAGGCCAAAGCCCGCTTCATCGGTCGCGGATCAAATTCTAAATCGGGGGCAAGGTCAGTTTTAGTCAGGGCCTTATAACAGCCGATGATTTTGGTGGCGTCATCCAGCGTCAGCTCCGGCCCATCTTTGAGGCGGTTCTGGATGGTTTGGGAAATCAGCCCTTCGTCTACGGCCAGAACGACAACCTTGTAGTCGGTCAGCAGTTCATTTACGACGGCCCAGCCAAATCCGCGATGAAACAGATCTTCGCCAAACTTTTCAGGATCATCCATCGAAGCTAGTTCTGCATCGTGGTCGTCGGCTTTGCGTTTGGCTGTGTCCGCGAAAATTCGAGGTGTCGCGGTCATGTATAGTCGCTTTTTCGCCGCGACGTACGCATTGTCGTGGATGCGAACGAAATTGCTATCGTCCTCGTCCTTTAAGGTAACGCCGGTGGTACGGCGGGCCTCGTCACAGATCACCAGATCAAATTCAGGCAAGTTGTGCTGTTTCTGGGCGCGGGGCAGTACGTCGATGGAGTGATAGGTGGAAAACACCACAGTCATGCGATCCGCAGGAGCATCCGCAACCTGCCGCGCGATTTTCACCGGGTCGGTTGTAGCTGGGAAAGCCAGATCATGTACGTTCAAATCGAGACTGTCGGCATCAGCCCTACGCCCGACCTTGGTATCAGAACAGGCCGAAAAGGCGGTGAACTCTTCCTGACAGTCGTTTATCCATTCCCGTACCGTCTGCGACATCAACGCCAGTGAGGGCACCATGAACAAAACGCGTTTTCCCTGTCCGGCAAGGGTCTCAGCGATGCGCAGGCCGGTGAATGTCTTGCCCGTGCCGCAAGCCATGATGAGCTTACCACGATCCGCTGTTTCAAAGCCCTTGCCCACAGCTTCCAACGCTTCGCGCTGATGATCCCGAAGTGTTTTCTTGGCTGCAACGCTGACCGTGCCAGTGTGGACAAACTGAGACCAGTCAATCCGGCTCGCTTCCAGATTATTGATGCCGATGCGATTCCATTCCTTTGACAGCTTGTCGAGCGTTTCTCTGGCGTTGCGCCCGAACTCTTTCTGCGTCGTGTCCGCGATAATCAGTCGTGTGAACAGGTCGTTAGATGCCGCTGAGATGAAGCTGTCAATATCCGGCTTCTGGATGCTGCGATCAGGTGCATAAAATTTGCACTGGATTGCGGCAAAGCCGGAGCCATCTGCTAATGTCGCTACCAGATCAATACCGGTATCCGCATTGCTCCATCCCTGAGCCTTTGCCCACTCTGCAAAGGGCACAACCGCAGAATAGAATTGCTTTTGCGTGTCGTCATTCTCAAGGAAAACACGCACTAGTTTTTCAAAGTACTCGCCTTTTTCACGTTCGCTAGTGGAGGCGGCACGGTAGGTTTCCAACAGTGCACTCAGTTGCATTGCCGCCAATCAATCATATCGACAACCCGGAACTGGGCACGATTCCGGGTTTGGGTTTTGGCGCGCTCTGCGGCTGACACTCGATCAAGAAATGCATCATCTCTGTTGCATCTTTTTCCATGAAAAATCGCACCATTTTTTCGTTGAAATCCTGCAACCGAGCCGCTGGCACGGAGATGGCATCGACACCATGAGACATAAGAATGCCATTCATCATGAAACGAGAAGTGCGCTTGTTTCCATCAAAATAGAATTGTTGCAAGGCCCCAAACAGGAAGTAAGCCATTCCGCGCTCTCGCGCGTCAGAAACCTCTTTTGACAAGACAGCTACTCCCTCAGAAAATACCCGGTTCAGTTCCGGCGCTCCATCCTCAGTTGGCAAGGGCCAATACCGTCCCTCTTTACCCAGATACACGCTCGGCCAAACAGTAAGGTTTAGGGGATCACCTTCGCCACGAAAATATCCGGGATCAAGGACTTCATCAGCCCCCACCAGCCGATGAAGTTCGTTGGATATAGATTTGTCCAAGCGAAACTCACGGTCATTAACCATTGAGAATAGCCTCTTTGCAGCTTCTCCTAGGCATTGAATTTGTTTCTGATCTTCAAGCTTGCGACCACCAACCGCTATGCCATCGAGAAGGGTCTGTACTTCTGGGTAAGTAAACGGATTTCCCTCAAGCGCCCCAGCGTCATAAACGAATTCCGCAAGCGCTTTCTTATAACGAAATGCAGTACGCTCCACGGATGTGCTTTGCCCTGCCGAAACAGCTGATCGGTTCCACACAAACCCCAATTTTTCAAAAAGCTGCATCAACTTTCCTCACGCTCAAAGCAATCATATATTACGGAATTTTATATCTTTACTATTCGTGAATATCAACCATGAATTACGCTATCCGGAAAGTTGGGTGTTTCCGTAAAAAGCCACATTGACGATCTCTTGCCATGAAACTTTCAGCCTTCACCCTAAAATCCCAGTGAGACCTCTTAACGATTACACCGGCGTCAATCACGGCCAAAGATTTGATAGCGGAAAACTGATCGCATCGAAGGGTGGGACGGACACGGTGTCTGCGTTCGCCAGCGAGGCGATCAGAACCCATTTTCCATCCTTCAGCTCAAACGCCTCCAGGGTTCGCCCATCCGGATCCACAAACCAAAGATATCCTACACCTTCTCTTGCATAGATGTTCGTAAGCGTAACGAGGCACACACATGGCATTTCAGCTTGACTTTTGAAAGTTCCATGGCAGGAGCTCGTCGATACGGCTTTGGGGGTGACCGGCTGCTATTTTTTGGAGCGTTGAGGTCAGATATGCATTGGGTTCCACGCCGTTCAACTTCGCGGTCTGTATCAGAGATGCGATACGGCCCCAACTGGCGCCGCCTTCATCATGACCCGCAAACAGTGCGTTTTTCCGCCCAAGGGCAATTGGTCTTTGGAGATTTTCGACGTTGTTGGAGTCGATCTCAACCCGGCCGTCACTGAGAAAGACCTGCAAGCCGTCCCAATGTTTGTGAATGTAGTTGAGCTTTTCACCAAGTCTGGATTTTTTAGAGACCTGCAGGCGCTGCTCCTGAAGCCAGGTGCCGAACTCGGCAACCAAGGGCGCGGTTTGTGTCTGGCGCGCAGACAGGCGCTGTTCGGGTGGAAGGCCCCGAATTTCAGTTTCAATTGCGTAAAATTCGGCAATCCGACGCAAGCCCTCTGCTGCGATCCCGGACTTGTCGCGGTCAAAGACCTCCTTCAGTTTGCGGCGAGCGTGGCTCCAACAATAGGCGGCTCGGATCGGAGAGCCCCCTTTCCGCGTTGGCCGCATCAACCGATTATACCCCTGATACCCATCCAACTGCAGAACACCGTTGAACCCCTTGAGAAACTTCTCTGCGTTTTCGCCAGCCCGACCGGGTGCATAGAAATAAACAACCCCTGGTGGTGCATCGCCCCTCCAGGATCGGTCGTCACGTGCCAACGTCCAGAAATAACCGGTTTTCGTTTTACCCTCTCCCGGATCGAGGACTGGGACCGTGGTTTCATCCATGAACAGTTTGGTCGAAGACTTCAGGTGTTCCGCCAGCCGCTCAACAACCGGCTTGAGGTGGAACGCGGCCTTTCCGACCCAGCCCGCGAGCGTGGCGCGATGAATGTCGATGCCAGAGCGCACAAGTATCTGCGATTGACGGTACAGAGGAAGGTGGTCTGCATACTTGCTGACCAACACGTGCGCGATGGCCGCTTCGGTCGGAAGTCCGCCCTCGATCAGCCACGATGGTCCCGGTGCTTGTTTCACGCCTCCAGCACATGACCGGCAGGCATATTTCGGACGGACCGTTACGATCACACGCAACTGCGCGGGCACGATGTCCAGCCGTTCACTGCGTGTAGAAAAGCGTGCAATTTTGACCCCCTAAGCGGGGAAATCGGCGTCCAAATTTGACCCCTCCCTATGGTTGTAGACATCCTTTTCATTGAGCAGTCGATGGAGAGGCAAGCGGGATGATTTGCGTGGAAACTATTAGAAAAGTGCGTCGCTTACACCTGATCGAAAAAAAGAGCATCAAGGAAATTTGCCGTTCGCTCAATTTGAGCCGTGCAACGGTTCGAAAGATAATCCGATCGGGAGTGACGGAGTTCAAATATGAGCGCAAATCGCAGCCATACCCGGTGCTCGGGCCTTGGCGCGCGCGTCTGGATGAAACGCTTGAGGAGAACGAGGCGCTTCCGAAGAAACACCGCAAGCGGATGACCAAAATCTGGAAGGAACTCTCCGATGATGGTTTTGGCGGCGGGTATGACAGTGTTCGACGCTACACAAAGAATTGGCGCATTGCGCACGGCCGACAACAGGCGCAGGCGTTCATCCCGCTGATCTTTGATCCTGGGGAGGCGTACCAGTTCGACTGGAGTGTGGAGACGGTTTTGATGGACGGTGCACTCACGACCGTGAAGGTTGCCCATTTCAAACTTTGCCATAGCCGCATGCCATTCTCCATTGCCTATCCGCGCGAGACGCAGGAGATGGTCTTTGATGCCCACGACGAGGCCTTCAAATTCTTTGGTGGAGGCTGCATCAACGGGATCTACGATAACATGACGACCGCCGTCGATGCGATCCTGTCGGGCAAGGAAAGAAAGTTCAACAAGGCATTCTCCCGGATGTGTTCTCATCATCTGGTGAACCCGATCGCCTGTACGCGCGCGGCCGGTTGGGAGAAGGGTCAGGTTGAGAATCTGGTCAAGGAGAGCCGCGCCTATAGTTTTACACCGCGTCTGGAGGTGGCCGACTTCGATGAATTGAATGCCCGGCTGCAAAAAGACGCGATCAAACGCGCAAAAGAACTGCGGCATCCGGAAAACCTGGAGGTGACGGTCTGGGAGGAGTTCCAGCAGGAAAAGCCGCTGCTGACGCATCTGCAGAAGCCCTTCGTCGGGTTCCGTGAAAAGACGGTCGCCGTGAGCCGAACCTGCCTGATCAACTTCGAAAGAAACAAATACAGCGTTGAGGCAAGAGCTGTTGGACGTCAGGTCCAGTTGCAGGTCTACGCCACGCGGATTGTCCTGCGCCAAGACGGTGAGATTGTCGGAGAGCACGAACGGTGCTTCGGCCGAGGAAAAACGATCTTCAACCCTTGGCACTATGTGCCCGTCCTCAAGCGCAAGCCTGGCGCTCTGCGCAATGGAGCACCGTTCCGTGACTGGGACCTACCACCGGCAATGACGCAGATCTGGACCCATCTGCGGGGCACATCCGACGGAGACCGGCAACTTGCCGATATTCTTTTCGCTGCTTACCAGCACGACATTGATGTGGTCGAGGCTGCCTGCGAAGAAGCTCTAAAATCTGGCCTGCGCAAGGCCGATGCGATCCTGAACATTGTCTCTCGGCGCACCAATCCCCCGCCGCCAAAGGCGATTGAGCCGCCTGCCCACCTGCAGCTGAAAATGGCACCGATCGCGGATTGCGCTCGCTATGACAGGCTTGGAGGCTCCCATGCAACTGCGTAAGGAAATTCTCGAACTTGCCCGTCAACTGAAGTTGCCAGGCATCGTCAACTGCTTTGACGAAGTGATGCAGGCCGCAGCCAAAAACAACTGGCGGCCCCAACAGGTCGTGGCCGAACTCCTCACGGCCGAACTGGCCGAAAAGACTGCGCGCTCGATCCGGTATCAGATGGGTGCCGCAAAGTTCCCGGTCTGCAAGTCCTTACCTGAGTTCGACTTCACGGTCAGCCCCGTCAACGAGGAAGTCGTGCGCAATCTTCATGACGGCGATTTTATGGACCAGGCCAGGAATGGCGTGCTGGTCGGTGGAACCGGATCGGGCAAAACGCATCTCGCAACAGCGATCGGGGGCCACGCGGTCAATAACCGCCGGCGGGTCAGGTTCTTCAGCGCTGTGGATCTCGCGAACAAGCTGGAGGCTGAACATCGCGAAGGCAACGCCGGGCGGCTCAGCGAGCAGCTGATCCGCGTCGACCTCGTGATTATAGACGAACTCGGTTATCTGCCGTTCGCAGAGTCTGGTGGACGATTACTCTTCCATCTCATCAGCAAACTGTACGAGCGAACGTCTATTCTGCTAACAACCAACCTCGCATTTGCTGAATGGCCGAGTGTGTTCACAGATGCCAAAATGACCACTGCTCTCCTGGATCGACTGACACACCATTGCGATATCATCGAAACCGGGAACGAAAGCTGGCGAATTAACCACCGCGACTAACCTCGAAATCGGGGAATAAATTCAAAACAGACAGCAGGTCAAACCTTCAGTCGAGCTACGCTCTCTTTTCGGTTTGACCTGCTGTCCACCCCCTCCTGAATCAACCTAAACACGACCCCCTCAACGCCCCTCTTAGCTCCAAGGGGGGTCAAATTTGGACGCCGATGGGGGGTCATTATTCAATGCCGATTGACAACTGCGATCTTCACCAATCTTATGCATCGCGCCGCATCCGCACGGACATTCAACACTGTCAGGTTCGATCACCTGTTCGATCCGCGGCAGATCTTCAGGCAGATTGCCGATATTGCGCTCAGGCGCTTTCCTGGGCTTTGCCTTTTTCTCTTTGTCACAGGATTGAGTGGCTGCCTCGCTTGAGGCCTCCGCCTCGCTGAGCGCAACTTCAAGATCTTCGGCCCCGAGATTACGCTCGTCCTGAGTTAGTTTTTCCGATTTCTTGCCGTAAAGCGCCCGCTTCAATTCCGCAATCAGGCTTTCATAACGAAGGATCAAAGCGTTTTGCTCTGCAATCTGTTGGTCTTGACCCGTTATCTGCCGATCTTGATCCGATATTTGCTGGGCCTGATCTGCAATGTGCGCCCCCTGATCTGATATGCAGGCGCTCTGCTTGGTTGTCAGTTCCTCCAACTCGGCAACCCGACGTGCATTGTCCTCGACAAAGGCCTGAACAGCCTCTTTATGTTCGGCGGGCAGAGCATCAAGATTGAAACCATTGGAGTCGGCAGTCATACCTGCGAGCATACACAGCCCGAACTTCTAAATCCTGCCCAATCAACCGCCTGATTCACTCTGCCGCAGTTGGCCGCCGCGTCTCGACAGGTTTGACCTTCCGCCAGTCCAGACCAGAAAAAAGCGCCTCAAACTGTGCTCTGTTCAGCGTCATCACCCCATCGCGAATAGCAGGCCAGACGAAGTCTGTATCTTCCAGACGCTTATAAGCCATAACCAGACCTGACCCATCCCAAAAAACCAGCTTCAGCCGATCCGTTCGCTTCGCGCGAAATACGAACACCGTCCCGCTGAACGGGTCTTCCCGCAGAACCGACTGCACCAGAGCACATAAGCCATCATGACCCTTGCGAAAATCCACCGGCTGTGTGCTGACCAGAATGCGCAACTTCTGTGCAGGGAAAATCATTCAACAACCCCAACCGCTCGGGCAATCTCGGCAATTCGCTGTGCCGATGTATCGGTGCCCAAATTGATCGACACCCCGCGGAAAACGATCTCGACCTTTTCCGCTGGTGACGATGGCGGGCGAACCTGCGGCTGAACACTTGCCTCATCACCGTCACAAAGAACCACGGGCGCAAACTCAACATGTTCATCAGGCTCCGGAGCTGGAAGCACCAGTTTCCCATCTTTTGCCAGACAACGCCATTCCGACAATCGGTTCGCATTGACCCCGAATTTACCAGCCACAGCTTTTACCGTCGCCCCCGGCTTCAAAGTCTCGGCAACAATGTATGCCTTCGCATCATGCGACCATCGGCGACGGCCATCAACTTGATACTCAACGCCCAACGAGCGGAGGAACTCCGTCATCGACTCCATGGAGAAAATCCTTATCCCTGTTACGATAAGGAAAATCTGACAGCGCAGGGGCTAGCGCGCGAGGCAAAAAATGGGTGAGCACCTCGTTACGCTTACAGATGTTCCGCTTGGGTCCCAGATCGATCTGCCGGGTTGAGGGGGACAGCACTTCACACGCCCAGTCCGGTGCAATGGCAACAAAGGGGGTTTCCGGCGGCTCGGGCATGGTTTCACGCCGCCAGCCCGCAAGGTCAGGCACGATAACGTCATCTCCAAGATGAATCTCTTGCTCAAACAATATCCACCAGCCGCCAGGGCCGCCGTCGCCGCGATCAAAGGGGTGCATCAGTTCACCGCCAATCAAATATGCAGCGCGCCCATGCAAAAAAGCGGGTCGAGGATGGGTGTGCAACGTTCCGTCCAGTATCTGCGCGACCATATTAGGCGGCGCGTCAATGACATCCTTGTAAGTGGCGGGGTATTTGTTTTCTGCGGCAGCTGTGACTGAATTCACCATGATTTTAATCCGCTTGACTTGGTCTGTGCAAAGTTACCTGGTTTGAATTTGCCACCCCTCAATCGCCTATTCCTTTCGTTGATTGTTATGGGAAACATTATAATTTTTGTACTGGGCTATTGCTGACCATTTCATGTAGATATATTCCGGCTTACATGAATCCAAATCATCAGAAAGTGCATTTATATACAATTTCTTAAGTCTAACATTTGGCTCATTTGCTATCTTTTCCAACGTGTCAGCAATGACACCAAGTTGATCTGATCGATCACCAACTAATTCGGCTCGGTTCAAATCAAGTTGCATAACTGTAAACCTACCAATCTCCGTTTTGCCCCTGAGAAAATGGCCGACGAAAAATAAATGCTCTTCGATCAGATCAACATATGGGTCAACAATCCCCTCTTTGTCAGACTTTTTTCCGTTACACTTCTGGCAAGCAAATGTGAGGTTTTCCCACTCGAAAGTTAGCTCAGGCCGGGCTGACTTTGGCGTGATGTGCTCAATCTCACCATGGGCAACAACAGTAACTTTAGATTCACAATAGGCGCACTTCTCTTTTGTTTCGGCCTTAAGCTGTTCTTTCACATCGGGCCGATTGTATTTGTTCTTCTTTGACCTGATGTCGTTTTTATTTCCATTTTCAATTGCTGTTAAAAGCTCTGCGGTCCACTTGGCCTTGTTCTGCTTCAAAGATGCCGGTTGATCGAGTTTCTTTAGTTTAATCACGACAATAATCTACTAATCGCTTGCGGTAAAAACTCTGACAGCCCTGCGGACGCAAGATCATCGCGAAGGTTTTTTATTGCGACCTCATCCGACTGCTCCTTTTCGAATTTCCCTACAATCACTGCGAGTTCTTCTTCTGCCCATATCGGAATTGTGACCGATACGCCCAAAACTTCATCTAGAACCTTACTTGCGGTGCCCACGCTTTTGTTTAAATCAATACGCTCGGAAATCACTACAGCTTTATCATCGTCTGCCATACCGTTTTCTCCGAAAGGCTGATAGCGAAGCGCATAAATATATGAGTCTTTAACAGAGCAAATTATGAAGGGAGAGTGGGTCGCCACAATGAACTGCACATCCTGAAACGCTTGTACGAGGCGTGCTAGAAACTCTCTTTGTAGAGACGGGTGTAGGTGGTTCTCAGGCTCGTCAATCAAGACAACGCATTTTCCGTCGGTGTTCCATGAATACAAGAAGATTTGCCACGAGACTTGGATGAGTGACATCAAGCCACCTGACGCTCCGTCGATTGGAAAATCACCCGTACCTGTCTCAACTATAATCTCAGGAGAACGAACGTTCAATTTATGGAACGCAATTTCTTTTGGGAGCACTTTTCGCAGGATATACTGAAATTCTCTAAAGAGGCCTTTAATTTCAGGCACCGCAGACACGTCGTCATTTGAACTACCATGTAGTGCAAATGAGATCAGCGTTTGTTTTAATGGTGAAATTGGGTTGGAAATTTGGGTATTGCCCCGGTGGGTTACTTGGCCTTGTTCATAGCTAGCGCTGGACTCTCGGAAGAATTTGAAAGCTTCTTTTGGCCCAATCCCACCTACAGGGATGTCCAAAATGGCTTGGTACTTTGGAGTTGCTCGGTGTGACCCAATCTTAAAGCCCGACAATCTCGGACTTGACGAAAACTGAAGTTTGTATTGAATTTCGTTGGGTGGTGGAAGAAAAATAAGAGTGGTTTCATCAAGACCTGCTATCTCTATTTCTCCAATTTGCTCCTGTGAAATATGGCCGCGGTTGACCACATCGCGAAAGCGCGACCATATTCCACTTCTGGAGAATATAGTCTTTCTAGTTTTCTTGTCCTCTTCTGGTGTAGCGAGATATTGCTCCTATGATGATTGTCAAGCAGGGCATTGATTTTGTTTGATTTTAAATTCGGCAAAATCGTCGAAGACCCAGCCGTTCTTGAGCGTGTCATAGATGATCTTGAGCAGCTTGCGGGCCGTGGCTATGATCGCCTTGCCCGCGCCACGGCGTTCCTTGATGCGCCGATAATAACTGTTGAGATATCCCGAATAGCGGATCGCGATGAGCGTACATTGCACCAGCGTGGTGCGCATGAGCTTGTTGCCGCGCTTCGTGATCCGCCCGTGATGTTCGGTTTCGTTCGAGTTACTCACCTTGGGCACGATGCCGACATAGGCGGCCAGCTTGTCCGCGTCGGAGAAGTCTTCAACCCTGCCGATCCCCGCCAGCAGGACCGCGGCAGATCGCGCACCGATCCCCTTGATGCTGGTGAGCCCCTCAAAGCCTTTCATGGCCGAGGCGGCCTCCTCGATGGCCTTGTCGATACGGTTCAGGGTCTCGGTCAGGCCGAGCGCCTGGTCCCGCAATGCCGCCAGTTCGACCTGCTCAAGCGGTGTGAAGCGGCTGAGATCCAGGTCGCGCAGGCGCTTCTTGCTGGACAACCCTTCCTTCTTCAGCTTCATGCCGTGACGGACAAACATCGCGTGGATGCCGTTCAGCAGCATGGTGCGCTGTTTGACCAGCATGTCACGCGTCCGGGTCAGCGAGGCCAGTTCGCTTTCCTGAGTGGACTTGAGCCGGGTTTCCGGCAGCATGTCCTTCGACAGGAAGAAGGCCAAAGCGCGCGCATCGTTCTTGTCGGTCTTTTTCACCGATGTGCGGATCACTTTAAACTGGCGCGGGTTGACCACAACGATCCGGCCGACACAGGGTTCCACCTCACCGCAGAACCAGGCCGTGTTGCCGGTGGCCTCGACCGCCAGTTCGTCATCCGCATCAAGGCTCTGACAGAACCGCTCAAGCGCCTGCGCGGACAGATGAAAGGTTTGGAATGTTTCCGATCCGTCCGTCTCACGCCGACAGATCGTGAAGGAATTCGTATGAAGATCGACACCTATGTAAGCCATGGCTATACTCCCTGCTCAAGGAGGCGGAGCCCCCAATGGGGCGTGAACGGCCAAACCAAGCTCCTATGCAGGATCACCGGCCAAAACCGGGCCCTATGGGGGCTGTTCGGAAACAGGCGAAAGCTAAGCTCCTCAACAGGGTCACAATGCCCTAAGACACAATTCAGCCTGAGACCTATCCGCCTCCCCGAATCCTCTAACAGATTCAGGGCGTTTGGCCGATCACAAATCATTCATACCCCCTCCTCACTTCCATCGCTTAGATTTGCCTCAAAAATCGAGAGGATAGTACTTTTTCCCGATCCATTGGCTCCAGTGAGAACCGTTAGGGTTGGATGTACGTCAATATCAATATTTTTAAACTGTCGCCACTGGCGAATAGAAATGTGGGAAAACTTGGATGAGGTGCTAGCTTCCATATCGCGTCACAACCAGTTCGATAAAATCTTTAGTCACTCAGAAAGATGCCAGATTTATGCGCTGAAGGAAACAGTTCTCTCCACTTCACAAGGCGATTCAGGGAGAGGTGTTTTTGGTTTGATCTGTGACGATTCTGATGGCCTTTTCGCGGTTGTCCTGTATCATTTCCTGACATTCACCAGCGGTGTCGCTAAACATTTCTTTGGACAGAGCGGTGTTTTCTGCTCAAGTCAGCGGTGCAAAGAGATCCTGCAGGGTTTGTTCGTCAAAGAGGGTTTTGTTGACTGTTTCGGGATTGGATAGAAGTGCATCGGCAAGGGCTTGTTTTTTGGCTTGCAGCGCCAGAATTTTTTCTTCGACGGTTCCTTTGGCCACAAGTCGGTGCACGAATACCGGTTTGTCCTGACCGATACGGTGCGCACGATCCATGGCCTGACGCTCGACCGCCGGATTCCACCAGGGGTCATAGAGAAAGACCGTATCGGCCTCGGTCAAGGTCAAACCAACACCGCCGGCTTTGAGGCTCAATAGAAAGACAGGTGCTGCCCCGCTCTGGAATGCATCCAGTACGCCCGCGCGGTCTTTGGTTTGGCCTGTTAACATGACATAGGGGATGCCCAGTTCGTCGAGATCTGTAGCGATCATATCCAGCATGGTCGTGAACTGCGAAAAGACCAGAACGCGGCGATCTTCTGCTGTGGTTTCAATCAGCAGTTCCAGCAGCCGGGCGCGCTTGGCACTGTCGGCGACCGAGCGTGCAGCCTCGGATTTGACCAGACCGGGGTCACAGCAGACCTGCCGCAGCTTCAGGAGCGCATCAAGAATGGTGATCTGCGCCCCGTTCAGTCCACGTGCCTGAACTGCATCGCGAACCTTTGCATCCATTAAGGCGCGCACGGTCTCATAAAGCGCCTGCTGCGATTTGGGCAGATCAATGTAATGAGTAATTTCAGTACGGGGCGGCAATTCGGAGGCGACTTCTTCTTTGGTGCGCCGCAGCAAAAAGGGTTGGATTCTCCGATTCAACCGAGCTTGCGCCTGAGCATCCGCGTGCTTTTCGATCGGCGTCCGAAACAGGGAGACAAAGGTTTTGCGATTGCCCAGTAGTCCCGGCACCACCCAGTCAAAGAGCGTCCAGAGATCTTGCAGGGAGTTCTCGACCGGTGTTCCGGTCAGCGCCAATCGGCCAGAGCCGGAGAGCAAACGCAGGGATTTGGCCATTTTCGATGCGGGGTTTTTGAGCATCTGCGCCTCGTCCACAATAATCAGGTCCCATTTTTGTGCAGACAGTATATCCTGATCGCGTGACAGCAGCGGATAGGTCGTCAGCACAAGATCTGCATCGGGGATCTGTCCGGTCAATTCCCGTCGTTTCAGCCCGTGCAATGTCAACAGGCGCAATTCTGGTGTAAATTGTGCCGCCTGGCTTTGCCAGTTATGCAACAGGCTTGTAGGGGCCACCAAAAGTGACGGTCTGCGGCCACGATGCGCTTGCAAAGTGGTCAGGGTCTGCAGTGTTTTTCCCAACCCCATGTCATCGGCCAGTACGCCGCCAAACCCGGCCTCGGTGATCCGCCCCATCCAGTCGGCGCCAAAAGCCTGATAGGGTCTGAGTTCGGCCTTGAGGCCTTCGGGCGGTATAAAATTGTCCTGAGCAGTTAGAGCCTGCAAAGCTTTAGCGAGTGGTAAAATCCCCGCATTATCAGCGAAGCGCACATCACTACCGTTGAGCGCGTCCTGCACTGCGGCAGCCAAAGGTGCATCGGTTGGATGTAAATGACGGCGTTCAGCTGCGTGGCGCAGAAACAAATGCAAAACGCTTGCGATCGGGGCAAGGGATACCGCAACATACCCTTCCTTGCCCAGATCAATATAAACCGGACGACACCCCAGATCCCGGGTGAATGTATCCAGATCAGGTAGCGCTTGCGGATCGTAACTGTCTGCAATCTGCTCCAGAAAAGCGGCTATCATAGGAGCGACATCGAGATTTTTATCACCAATCCTGGCCTGAAAGCCAAAAGAAAACCAATCATGCCCCTGAAAAGCCTCGCCTGCCTCGGCTTGGGTCGAGACGGACAGTTGCGCTTCAGCGCCGGACAATCGGTATGGCCATTTGGGATTTTCTGTAATTTGCCAGCCCTCAGAACGCAGCTGTGGCAGGATATCAAAGGTAAAGCGCATCGCATCGCGTGAAGGGGCCTCGGGAAAGACCAGATCCGCATCCAGCATCTTGTCGCCCGGCGTGAAATCTCCCTCAAAAGGCAGGATGGCCCCTGCATCTTCCAGGCGTTGATGGCAACACTCCTCCCATGCGCTATCGCGTTCCAATGTGACCACCTCTGTACCGTTGACAAATTGGGGGGCGGTCAAATCTCCAAAATCAACGTCATGTCCATCATACTCAAACTGCAAACTCAGCGTTGGTAAGCTTAAAGCGGGTTCGCGATACCATCTTTGCGGCCGGGTTTTGGCCACATCGAGTTTCAGTTTTGCAATCCGATTTTCAGGCGCTCGCATGACTTTTTTAACAGGAACTGGTTTTGGCAGCGGCAACGCTCCAAGGCGTTCGGGGAGCGCCTCGATGATCGCCGGCAGATCATCCGGGTCGAGATCAGGGCTTTGCTGAACCAGTCGGACGATTTCCGGTGAGACCACACCTGAAAAGCATCCTGCCTTACCTGAATCCGGATCAATCCAGATCGTGTCTGACCCGACCCTCAGGACTTCGCCAGCAACAAACCCCAACCGCTGTGTTCCCGACGCCTGCACCTTCCACTCCAGATCGGCGGGACGGCTTTCTTCCGACCAGACCAGCTTGCATCTTGTGTCATTACTCGCAAAACAGCGTTCTGTTTTGCATATACGAGCAATCAAATCGGCTCCGACAGCTGGTGGTCGCCGCAGCACTTCGGGGATATCCGTATAGCTCCCGTAACTGTATTGACCATCAATCAGTTTGGCCCGGGCCAGCTCTGAAACAAGAATGAGGTCAATCGGCCGAATAAACTTGGCAATGGCGGAGCGTAAGTTTTGCAGGACATTATAGCGCTTCATCGAGACATTCAGTCCTGTGCCTTTCGTATTTACCCGCCCCTTCCAGATTGAAACTGTGAGCTCACCGCTGCTGCGCTCCAGAACATAAAGTAGCCGTTCTCTCGTTTTCGGTGGATAGTCTTCGGGTCGCTCTCCATCTGGTCGGGAGTTTTTCGGATCTCCATCTGTGGTGAGTTCATTGCTGCGCGCGATCCACGTTTGAATACGAGGAGATATCCGGGGTGTGACGGGCAACACATCTTTGCTAGGCTCCAACCAAGCGATCAGCGCTGCAGCGACATGTTTACAATTGTATCCCACAGGGCATGAGCAGTGCCCGTCTATCGCGCCCCATGGCGTTATTTTTATGCGTTGGTGATAAACAGTTTCAGATCTGTTTCGTACCTCGGAAAGAAGGCCGTTTTTTGGGCGACCGGTCAACCCGCCGACATAGCCCTTGTTCACATAGTCATACGCCCTTTCCAGGGTCCTGCTGTCAAACTGTTTCTGAAAGTCCATTCAGTCCGTCTCAACCAAAGCTTATGCGCGTAAAGTCGCACGCTATACGCGCGCCCCAAAAAAAGCCAACCGGCGCGACAGATGTATGTCGGATTTCCCATTTCAACGACACTACATTGGCCCAATTTGTCTCAGGCATTCATCTTTGACCGATCATAAATCATCTCCTCTTCTCATCGGCTCCACCTTATCAGTAATGGAACCGCAGTTGCGCCAGTTCGAGAGCCTGGGCATCCCCCTTGCCGGACACTCTATAGACCATGCGATCTTCTTTGGTGACCCGACGCGACCACCAACCGCTCAGGTCACCTTTCAACGGTTCGGGCTTACCAACGCCATGGAATGGTGTTCGCATTGCATGTTTGATCATGGCGTTGATGCGTTGGTGGGTTTTGGGGTCGGCAGTTTGCCAGTAAAGGTAGTCTTCCCAGGCCTGGTCCGCGAACACTAACGTCACTCGACAATATCTCGCTCTTCGCCCGCTCCCGCATCCAACTGAGCGATAGACGCCCTCAAGCGCGATGCGTTGTTAGGCGTGGACAGAAGATGCATGGTTTCCTGGATCGAATTCCAGGTATCCAAAGATACCATAACCACGGACTCGCGTTTTTTACGGGTTACCACAATTTCCTCGGCGTCATTGATGACGCGATCCATGACACCTTTGAACTCTTTTCGGGCATCGGTGTAGGTCATGACATCCATGCGGTGCGCTCCTTTTGTTGTACCATATATTGTACAATCGTTACTGAATGTCAAATTCGACCTGCTGCGCGTTGCGGCGGTTGCGTGCGGCGGTGATTTCGGGGGCTCGAAGCGGCCCGGGCGCTGGTATGTTCCGCCTGACCTGCTCGGATGCGCCTTGCGCGGCTGTTTTCGATCCGGGCCAGTTTTTCCAAAAGGTCAGCGCCGTTTCTTGCGCTTTTTTCTGCTTATGTCCCAAAATCAGTGAGCAGTGTGTAGAGGCCTCACCGTTAATCGCTCCCATCATGACCCGACCCATCCCCGGTTTCAACGTCGTCGGACACAGATGTCTCCGGCCAGAGCGCATCGAGCGGGAAGGTGATGGCGTCGAAGGGGGGCTGTGAGACGGGCGCATCATCGGCGAGTGTGACCAGCAGCACCCAGTGGCCGTCGCGCAACTCCAGCACTTCCAGCGTTTTGGCTGCGGGGTCGACAAGCCAGAGGTGCTGCACGGCTTCGCGGGCATAGATGCCGGCCTTTTCGTGCCGATCGATCCGCCGCGTTGAGGGCGACAGCACCTCGCAGACCCAGTCCGGGGCAATGTCGAAAAACGCCGCATCCGGATAGTCCGGCATGGTCTCGCGCCGCCAGCCCGCCAGATCGGGCACCAGGATATCCTCGCCCAGATGCAATTCCGGTTCGTCAATAATCCACCAGCCGCCGGGACCACCATCCCCGCGACCAAAGGGGTTGACGAGACTTCCACCCAGGATGGAACTTGCCCATGCATGTCGCGCTGCGGGTCTTGGCTGGGTATAGAGCGTTCCTGCCAGCACTTCGGCGACCTTGTTGGGGGGCGCGTCGAGGACGTCCTGGTAGGTTGCCCTGCGTCGGGGTGTCTGGATGCTTTGGTCCTGTGCGGTCATGGGCCTATATCTCCTCGGCCCCCATCATAGAGGTCTGCCGGGTTCCTGTCACTTGCGTTTGCAGCTCTGGCGCACTGTTCGCCGCGCTTCTCGGCACTCTGTCGTCACGCCCCCACATCAAGCCACCCCTGGCCCCGCCACATTGCGCCGCCCCCTTTCCCCGTCCCCCACATCGCACCCCTTTCCCCGTCCCCCTCATCCTGCTCACTGCAGAGCTCTGCCTTCGGGATGCGCCTTTGGCTGTTTGCCTTGTCTGTCGCGTTCCCAGATGCCGAGGATAGCGCGTGTGAGGTTGAGCTCCCCTGTTATGGCTTTTCGGGTACAGGCGCGCAGGGTACCGCCCGGGTTTATGACGGGTGTGACGGGATGGAATCTGTTTCTATCGATGACGAGCAGGGCGATGAAGGCGATTTCCTCTCCCATGACATCTGTGGCCTCGAGCCATGCGGATATATTGATGCCGAGGTCGCGCAGCAGGCAGTCCCGCCAGTCTTCCAAGACCTCAAGATACATGGCTGCGTCTTCGGATGCGAGGTCTTTGAGTGTATTCTGGTTGAGTTTTTGCAGGATTTCGGGGTTGATCCACAGGCTGGCCTTGCGATCATTGCGCCCGTCAGGGTGCAATGCCAAACCGGTTCTGTCGCCAGCGCATGCTGGCGTCATGTTTTTCGACTGCAGGTCGTTACAGGATTCATAAGGTTTGGATTCAGGTTGTATATGGCATCGGCTATGAATTTCCGGTGCGGCGGAGATATCTTGTTGATAAACCATGTTTTCCACAGAGACCCCTGCGCAAGGGTTATCCGTGCAAGACCCGGCTTTGTGTGATCGTGCGCGCTCAGCTGGCAGGTTTGCGCGGGTTGCCATGTTGAGCGCGGGCTGAGAAGGGTCGCCGGTACCGGAGCGGGTGTCTGCCGATGCCTCGCTTTTCAGGGATGCCGCATCCTGCGCCATATCATGGTCCGGCGGTGAGAGTGCGTCATCTTCAGGCTCTGCCACTGTCTCTGGCGCGCGCTCCGGGGCACGCTCTGTATCTCCGGGGCAGGGGGCGGCGCGCATGGGGTCTGTCTGATCTGCTGTCCGGGGTGCTGTCTTTGGTTCGGGCCGGGGTCCGGGTTGAGGTTCGGGCTGGTCTTCTGGCTTTGCTTCCGTCTTTGGTTCCGGGGTCAGCGGCGTCAGGGCGGCGCGGATGCGATCCTCGAGATCGAACAGACGCGCATGGATATGCTCCAGCACCTCCATCTCCAGGACCCGCAAGCCGCCCCGCGGGGAAAGCCCCTTCAAATCCGCGTAAGCCCCTTGCGCCCAGGCACGGGTCTCCGCGTCTTCAATCGGGGCGATCAACCGGCGCAGCCGGTGCCTTGCGGTGCGGATCTGCCAGATGCGCTCCTGGCGCTGCGCTTCCTCTTCGCCCGCTTCGGCCAGAAGAATGCAGAAGGCCTGGTAATTGGCAAGCGTCGGCTCCAGCGACAGACCGCAGCGGACCGGGTCGCGATAGCCCTGGCCCGCGCGACGGCCCCGATAGCCATTCTCCGCCGTCACCCGCGCGATCAGGCCCATCCGCTCCAGGCGGCTCTCGATATTGCGAAACTGCCGCTCGCTCAATCCCAACTCGCGCGCCATGTCGCTCTGGCGCCGCCAGTTCACCGGCGCCTCCGTCCCGCTGTGCCAGGCCCTCCGCGTGGTCTGATCTGCAAGCTTGCGATAAACAAGCGCATCCGTCGTAAGCGTAACGAGGTGCTCACCCATTTTTTGCCTCGCGCGCTAGCCCCTGCGCTGTCAGATTTTCCTTATCGTAACAGGGATAAGGATTTTCTCCATGGAGTCGATGACGGAGTTCCTCCGCTCGTTGGGCGTTGAGTATCAAGTTGATGGCCGTCGCCGATGGTCGCATGATGCGAAGGCATACATTGTTGCCGAGACTTTGAAGCCGGGGGCGACGGTAAAAGCTGTGGCTGGTAAATTCGGGGTCAATGCGAACCGATTGTCGGAATGGCGTTGTCTGGCAAAAGATGGGAAACTGGTGCTTCCAGCTCCGGAGCCTGATGAACATGTTGAGTTTGCGCCCGTGGTTCTTTGTGACGGTGATGAGGCAAGTGTTCAGCCGCAGGTTCGCCCGCCATCGTCACCAGCGGAAAAGGTCGAGATCGTTTTCCGCGGGGTGTCGATCAATTTGGGCACCGATACATCGGCACAGCGAATTGCCGAGATTGCCCGAGCGGTTGGGGTTGTTGAATGATTTTCCCTGCACAGAAGTTGCGCATTCTGGTCAGCACACAGCCGGTGGATTTTCGCAAGGGTCATGATGGCTTATGTGCTCTGGTGCAGTCGGTTCTGCGGGAAGACCCGTTCAGCGGGACGGTGTTCGTATTTCGCGCGAAGCGAACGGATCGGCTGAAGCTGGTTTTTTGGGATGGGTCAGGTCTGGTTATGGCTTATAAGCGTCTGGAAGATACAGACTTCGTCTGGCCTGCTATTCGCGATGGGGTGATGACGCTGAACAGAGCACAGTTTGAGGCGCTTTTTTCTGGTCTGGACTGGCGGAAGGTCAAACCTGTCGAGACGCGGCGGCCAACTGCGGCAGAGTGAATCAGGCGGTTGATTGGGCAGGATTTAGAAGTTCGGGCTGTGTATGCTCGCAGGTATGACTGCCGACTCCAATGGTTTCAATCTTGATGCTCTGCCCGCCGAACATAAAGAGGCTGTTCAGGCCTTTGTCGAGGACAATGCACGTCGGGTTGCCGAGTTGGAGGAACTGACAACCAAGCAGAGCGCCTGCATATCAGATCAGGGGGCGCACATTGCAGATCAGGCCCAGCAAATATCGGATCAAGATCGGCAGATAACGGGTCAAGACCAACAGATTGCAGAGCAAAACGCTTTGATCCTTCGTTATGAAAGCCTGATTGCGGAATTGAAGCGGGCGCTTTACGGCAAGAAATCGGAAAAACTAACTCAGGACGAGCGTAATCTCGGGGCCGAAGATCTTGAAGTTGCGCTCAGCGAGGCGGAGGCCTCAAGCGAGGCAGCCACTCAATCCTGTGACAAAGAGAAAAAGGCAAAGCCCAGGAAAGCGCCTGAGCGCAATATCGGCAATCTGCCTGAAGATCTGCCGCGGATCGAACAGGTGATCGAACCTGACAGTGTTGAATGTCCGTGCGGATGCGGCGCGATGCATAAGATTGGTGAAGATCGCAGTGAACGGCTGGACATCGTGCCCGCGCAGTTGCGTGTGATCGTAACGGTCCGTCCGAAATATGCCTGCCGGTCATGTGCTGGAGGCGTGAAACAAGCACCGGGACCATCGTGGCTGATCGAGGGCGGACTTCCGACCGAAGCGGCCATCGCGCACGTGTTGGTCAGCAAGTATGCAGACCACCTTCCTCTGTACCGTCAATCGCAGATACTTGTGCGCTCTGGCATCGACATTCATCGCGCCACGCTCGCGGGCTGGGTCGGAAAGGCCGCGTTCCACCTCAAGCCGGTTGTTGAGCGGCTGGCGGAACACCTGAAGTCTTCGACCAAACTGTTCATGGATGAAACCACGGTCCCAGTCCTCGATCCGGGAGAGGGTAAAACGAAAACCGGTTATTTCTGGACGTTGGCACGTGACGACCGATCCTGGAGGGGCGATGCACCACCAGGGGTTGTTTATTTCTATGCACCCGGTCGGGCTGGCGAAAACGCAGAGAAGTTTCTCAAGGGGTTCAACGGTGTTCTGCAGTTGGATGGGTATCAGGGGTATAATCGGTTGATGCGGCCAACGCGGAAAGGGGGCTCTCCGATCCGAGCCGCCTATTGTTGGAGCCACGCTCGCCGCAAACTGAAGGAGGTCTTTGACCGCGACAAGTCCGGGATCGCAGCAGAGGGCTTGCGTCGGATTGCCGAATTTTACGCAATTGAAACTGAAATTCGGGGCCTTCCACCCGAACAGCGCCTGTCTGCGCGCCAGACACAAACCGCGCCCTTGGTTGCCGAGTTCGGCACCTGGCTTCAGGAGCAGCGCCTGCAGGTCTCTAAAAAATCCAGACTTGGTGAAAAGCTCAACTACATTCACAAACATTGGGACGGCTTGCAGGTCTTTCTCAGTGACGGCCGGGTTGAGATCGACTCCAACAACGTCGAAAATCTCCAAAGACCAATTGCCCTTGGGCGGAAAAACGCACTGTTTGCGGGTCATGATGAAGGCGGCGCCAGTTGGGGCCGTATCGCATCTCTGATACAGACCGCGAAGTTGAACGGCGTGGAACCCAATGCATATCTGACCTCAACGCTCCAAAAAATAGCAGCCGGTCACCCCCAAAGCCGTATCGACGAGCTCCTGCCATGGAACTTTCAAAAGTCAAGCTGAAATGCCATGTGTGTGCCTCGTTACGCTTACCATCCGTCGCATTGCCGCCCAGCAACAAAAGGACCGCACCGCCCACCCCTATGGCCGCCGCCTTGGTCACATCCCCCGGCAAGACAAAATGTTCCTCCGCCCCCGGAATGAACGCCTGAATATCTTCGGACCGCGCCGGATCATAAACCCCGGGGGCCCCGCTGCATGTAAAATCTCGCATCTCTGCTCTCCATATGTTCAGAGCGCAGGTCATCGCCGCATGTGCCCAATCAGCCCGGGTGAGGCGCGTCGCAGATCCGACCGCACACCCGATCCAGGGGACAGATACAGCTCTCCCGATCCCGAAAATGCATTTTCGGGTTGCCTCTTTCTGTCCCGTGAGCTAATCAGAAGGTGATAGAATTCTGATAGCTCACGAGAATGAGGCGCGCGGGGAGACCTGCGCGTTTTGCTTTTTTGGCCTCAACTCTTTTTTGGCCTTACATCATCGCGTTCCGGATCCCGTCTCCTCCTGTGCTGGTGGGCCTCTGATCGCAACCGGCCGGTATATCGGCACCGTCGCAATATCTGGCGCGCAGCCTCGCGTACTGTCTGGCGCAATATCTGTACCGCCCGAATCGTGCGGACGCTCCATATAGTATAGAGCCGCAGCCCTCCGGCGCGCATTTACAATCTGCGCCAATAGGGGTAGGCTTGAGCGCGTCACACATGATCTGCGAGACCGCTGTAATGATTCGTCTGGACATATTTGCCAAGAAATCCCCCCCCTCAGGGTTTGAGACGAAAGTCAAGCGATTTCTCCCGGTTTTTCCGTAAAAATCTTCACGACCTCTCACGTCAGAATCACTCACGTCAGAATCACTCGCGTCAGGATGTCTCGCGAATCGGTGTCCCGGAATGCCCCGGTCCGCTCCCGAATCACGTAACACCGTCACCGCGCCCGGCACTGACGCGCGTATATAGCGGCTGTTGCGTGCAAATCCCTGCATATCTGAGCCTGCTCAAGTCTTGTCCCGTTCTTTTTGTCCTACTCCAAAACCACGCGCGGCGTCTACTGCTATGCGCCGCGGGCGCAATTGCCGCTATATCTATGCTCGCCCCACAAGAGGGCCGGGCGCAAGACATCATCCGCTGCCCGGACTGGCAGTCGCTGGTCAGACCGGTCGCGCTGCGCGCCAGCACCGAGCGGGTCGCGCCCGGCGCGTTTGAGGCAAAGCTCACGCGCCCGGGCCGGACTGCCGCCCCGTCGCCAGATCTCGCAGATCAGCGGGACGGGGCAGGCCGCAGGCGGGCGGTCCCATTACCGTCCGCCTGCACCCATACCATCCGCGCCGGCGACACGCTGGGCCGGATCGCGGCGCGCAGCCTGGGCAGCTCACGTCGCTGGCCCGAGATCGCCCGCGCCAATCCCGGGCTCGATCCCAAGCGCCTGCGCATCGGGGCCCCCATCCGATTGCCCTGTGAGGCCGGGGCCGGGCAGGGGGCATCAGTGGGACAGGAGAAGTCCAGCGCAATACCCGCCAGCACGCCCGGCGCACCGCTCAGCGGCACCGGGTTCCTGGCCGCCCTTTTTGGCACCAAAGCGCCCGCGCCCTCCACCGCAGCGACACAGACAGGCGCAGAGAAGCGCCCACAGACAGAACCGCCGACAGAACTACAGACAGGTCCGGGCAAGGCAGGGCGGGTCGCATCCCCGGCAGATGGGGCACAGGTGTCAAAGCCTGCAAAAGGGACTAAAGCTGCAAAACCCGCCAAAGACGCCACACCGCCGCCCGCGCCGCTGCCCATCTGGAGCGCGCGGGCTGGCGAGGATTTCGAGGCGGTGCTCAGGCGCTGGGGCAGGGCGGCGGGATACCGGGTGGTTGTCAGCACCAGTGATGCCTGGATCCTGGCGGTGCCGGTCCGGCTGCAGGCCGAGTTTGAGGCCGCGTTGAACCAGCTCGTGCAGGGCCTGGGCTCTGACGGCACCGCACCCCCGGTGCGGATTTACTCCAACAGGACAATCCGGCTGGGAGGTCTGTGATGGGGCGGCGCAGATCATCCGGTCCGATCCGGCTGGGGCCGCTCCTTCTGCTTGCGCTTTGCGCCTGCGATGTCAGCGAGCAGGCCGGGCGCGATATCGAGGATGGAACACGGCTGACCCGTGAACAGCTTGATGCACAGCGCGCGGCACAGCGTGGGGAAGTCCTGCGCGTTGACCGCCCCTATTACGGCGGCGCGCTCAAAGTCACGCGCGGCTCGAGACAGGGTGATCCGCTGCCCCGACAGCTCGAGGCCGCGCGCGGCGTGAGCCTCAGGCTTCCCGGGCAGGCTGACATCCGCACCATTGCCGCCGCGATCACATCGGCCAGCGGCCTGCCGGTCAATATCCGCACGCGCTACATCCTCACGGGTGGCGATGTGGTCGAAGTGCCCATCGGCTCCCGGATGCGGATCGATTACGAAGGGCCGCTCTCGCGCCTGCTCGATCAGGTTGCGGCGCGCATGGATGTGGCCTGGACCCATGAGAAGGGCAGCCTCACCATCGATCGCATGGTCAGCAAAACCTACCGGGTGCCCCTGCCGACAAGCACCAGCGCGTTTGAGAGTAATTTCGGCGGGGCAACCGGGACCCAGGAGGGCAGCACAAACATCAGGCTGGAAACCAGGCAGAACAGCGATCCCTGGGCCGAACTTGAGGCGCGCCTCGCGCCGCTCACACCCACGCCCGCGCAACTGACCGTGTTGCGCTCGAGCGGAAGGATCAGCGTCTTCGGCCCGCCCTCGGTACACCGCACGGTGCAGAAGGTCATGGACGATCTGGACGCCATCTACGGACGCAGGGTCGGTCTGGAAATCGGGGTGTATTTCCTGACTTCCGACATTTTTTCGTATAAGTCATTGATATTATTATGCCTTGGTTGCCAAAAGGCACTACACGGACTTTTTTCGCCAGCGATTGTTTCGGAGTGTTGAGGGAGCTCAGGCTTTGGTCTGGCCAGTTTTTCGGGTGCGCCCGGGGGGTATCTTGAAAGGGGCTTCGTTCCAGGTCAGGCCGACGCAGGTGAGGATGCGTCTGGCATCGACCGTGGCATGGCTTGGCATGCCGTAGCGGTCAGGGGTGCCTTTGTGGCGCAGGATCGAGAGCTGCAATGCGTTCAACTCGTTGCGGATACGAGCCGGGCTCATCGGGTGTCCGAGCAGGTCCAGATGCTTGCGCAGGTGCTGCAGGCAGCAGAAGGCCATGTAGCAGATGGCGATATGGGCCCGGACCCGACGCGGCGACCAGTGATAGATGGGCCGGATTTTCAGATCGTGCTTGTTGGTGCGGAAGCAGGCTTCGATCTCCCACAACTGGTGATAGCGGGCAATGACGTCCTGTGCCTCCAGTTCGTCCGCACCATGAACAACAATGGCATGCAGCCCGTCCCATTGTGCCGCTGCCTTGATCTTTGCATCATCCAGCGTGACGTCCCCGCTGTCGGGGAAGGCCAGGAAGCGGCCATATCCCCGGCTGCTGAAGCTGCCGGGTTTGCGAGAGCGCTTGAGCTTCTTGTGCAGCTTTTCGATTGCCTTGTCGCGCTTGTGGGCATCATTGCGTGCCCGGGTGGGTGACCAGGTCACAATGACCCGCGCTCCCTCCTGGTCGATCACCTTGTACCAGCCCTTCTCGGTTGCCTCTTCAGAACCGTGTCCAGCCCAAGGCTGGCGTCCCTCCGGGCTCAAAATGTTCGCCTTCACGGCGGCCGGGGCGGACTTCATGCGATAGCCGAGGATGTAGGGCAGACCCTTGTTCTGCAACATCTGCTGGTTGTCCTTGCTGAGCATGGCGGCATCGGCCACGAACGTGACCCTGGCCACGTCGAAGCGTCCCTCCAACGCCTTCAGCGCAGCTTCCAGCGTATGACCTTCCCAGGTGTTTCCCGGGAAGAGTTCATAGCCCACAGGCAGCCCATCGGAGGTGACGATCAGCGCCAGCATGACCTGAGCGCGGTGATGCTTGCCATCCTTGCTGAAGCCCTTGGCCAGAAGATGATCCTGCTCGACCCCGTCCGCATCCTCGGCCGGGTCCTCGCGCTCGGTGTCAAAGGCCAGGGTCGTGCAATCGTAGAACAGCACGGTCACTGGCCCGCCCAGCAACTTCTCTGCCGCCGCGTGAGAGGTTTTGCAAATCCCGTCTATCACCGGCGTATTGATGTAATCCATGCTCCGATAGACCACGTCCAGATTGAGCGTGATGCCTGCCTGGTTCTCCAACGCCTCCACGGTCGCGCGCTTGCTCTCGGGCTGTGCGATCCGCGCCATAACCAGCTCTTTCACAATGCGATTGGCACTTTTACGCGCCGCCCCCAGAAGGGCCCCCCAACCCAGTTGGTCATACATCGTCCCCATGACATCCCGCAGACCCAGAGAGACCCGCGCCTCCTCACGGCACTCGGCAAGATCAACGCCAAGCTTGTCCGGCCGCGGAGCGCGGCGCACCAGCGCCTGCAGATCGGCATATTCCGTGGGCGTGAACAGTTCCATTTGCGGCGAGCGATCAATGCGTAATTGCTCCATCAAGCGGCCCGCCAGACGCTTGATATCCTCAATCTCGCTGTCGTTATGGGCCACACCCACATGGCGCAGGATCTTCTGGCGTACCTTGGAGCCGGTGCGGACGGATTCAACGATCTGGATCCGTGTGCGGTTGAGCTTTGCGTCATGTTTGGTGCGGATGAACATGGGCGAAGAGGTTAGCCATCTGAAGGCCCATGTCAATACTTTTTATAATAATGGGGCACTACAACGCGCCTCTGAGCAACCACACCTGAAAACAAACCAAAAACCCAGTCAGATCAACAAAAAGGTCGGAAGTCAGGTTGAGGCGCGCCTCGCGCCGCTCACACCCACGCCCGCGCAACTGACCGTGTTGCGCTCGAGCGGAAGGATCAGCGTCTTCGGCCCGCCCTCGGTACACCGCACGGTGCAGAAGGTCATGGACGATCTGGACGCCATCTACGGACGCAGGGTCGGTCTGGAAATCGGGGTGTATTTCATTGACAGCGATGCTGCGGAAACCTTTGGCCTTTCAACGGCCGGGTTCCGGATCGGTCAAACGATCGCGCTGGCCCGCGACCGGGCCGTTGTGGATTACCGCCTCGCCAGTACCATCGCGCAATCAGGCGTCGTCGCCCCCATCGCCATCACCCGGCAGGAAAGCTACGTCAAAGAGGTCAAGGTCGAGCACGACAAGGACGGCACCAGCATCGACATCACACCGGGCGAGGTCGAATTCGGCATCAGCGTCCATGCCTTGCCGCGCATCATTGATGACGACCGCATCCAGCTCTTCCTGACCATTTTACAATCAGAGCTGGAAGACGGAGATATCCCGTCCGTGGAATACGGGGATGGACGTATCGGCCTGCCGGTTCTGGACAAGCGCATCATTCAAAACCAGTCGATCCTGTCTCCAAACGAGGTCCTGGTCTTGTCCGGCTACGAACAGAACCTGTCCGTCAGCGGACAGAGCGGCGTCGGGCTGTTCAAGGCCATCGGCCTGGGCGGCAATGTCAACGCGCGCAGCCGCAAGATCCGCATGGTCATCCTCGTGCGCCCCTCCATCATCCCGCAACGGGGGCGCTCATGACCGGGGTTCTGTCCGATCACCGCGCCTGCCCGGCCCCCGCGCAAGATACGGACGGTCCGGGGCGTGCTTCGGGGACATGCGTTCAGATGGCCTTGCCTGGCCCGGCCCTGCCGCAGCCGGTCTCGATGACATCACGGGGCGGCATCCGTCTTGTGGCGGGCCTCACATGGCAGGTGGTAACGGGGCCGGAGCTGCCCTGCCTCAAGACCGATGCACCGCTTGTGCTGCGTTTGAACGGTCTGCGCGCGCAGATCGACAGATCGGGCGGTGATAGCGCATCGACGTCGCTGCTGCTGGCCCTGGCGGCGGGGCTTGTTCATGACCTGCCCGAGGCGGCGGGCACCTGGATCTTTCTGGCCGGCCTGCCGCGCGCGGAGGGCGCCCCCGAAACCCTGCTGGCGATGGCCGATCTCTCGCGGCGAAGCGCGGAGCATGAAGAGGGCGCCATCACAGAGCGCGTGAGCCCGCGCGCAGGCCCCGAGGCCCTCTTCGACGATCCCGGCGATCTCCTCGCCGCGATCCGGAACCACCTCGGCACGACCGAGATCGGAGGGATCGCCCTCTGCCGGGCCGCCGGATCAGATGCAGCCTGGCGCCGGTTGAGCGAGGGGCTTGCAGCTGCTGCGCCGGATATAGCATGTCATGATGTGAGCCCGCGCGCGGAGGGCGTGCCGGTCTTCTCCAGCCCGCCCCGTATTCCGTCCAAAGCGCTTGGTTTGGCCGGTCTTGGGGGGACGGCGCTCTGCGCCGGGATCTTCATTCTCGTCCCCTTTGTCCAGTCGATCTTTGCGCCGCCGCCTCCGCCGCCGGTCCCGATGGCCGATATGCGGATCGAAGCGGGGGCTTTTGCCCGGATATGTCAGGCCGCGCTGGCGGGGTGGTGGCCCCGCAGTGTGGGCTGGGAGCTCGGCAACAGCGGCTGTGCGCTGACCTCCCATCTGCCCGCCACGCTGGGGCTGCCGGACCCGGGCCGGTCTGATCGATTGTTTGAACCCATGCTGGTCTGGGCGCAGTTCACCCCCGCTGTTGATCGCAACCCGGTTCTCGCCCGCGCGGCCGCGGCGCAGGTTCTCAGGGCCTGGCCCGGTGAGGCGCAGCTGGAGGGAGGGCGCCTGATCCTCTGGCGGGTTGAGCCTTTGCCCGTGACGGAGGCCGGGACTGCGGGTGTTCCGGCCCCTGCGCCCGATCAGGCAGCCCGACAGCTCGCGGACGCCTTTGCCGAAGCCCCCGGTGCCGTAAAGACCGGTGAGACCGGGGTCTCGGTGACACCCCCTTCCGGCACGGCAACGGCTGATCTGTTTGCCCGCTCAGCCGGTGTGCCCCGCTTTGACCCGGTGCGCTTCATCCGCTCGGGCAAAGGTGAAGAAACACTGTACCTCGCGCCGGTCACCACGCGACAGGTGCCGGCCTCGCTCCTTGATCCCAACAGATCGGAGGACACACCATGATCCTCCGTCTCTCATCTGTTCCGGCACCTGGCCTTGCCGCCCTGCTCGTCAGCACGCTTGCCCTGGGGGCGGCCCTGTCACCCATGGAGGCCTCTGCGCAAACCGCGCCCCCGGGTGGGACACTGGGCGGGACACTGGGCATTGATTGCGACCAGCCGCGCCGGTCTGTCGAGGGCCGGCTGATCCTCGACAGGGATGGCGCGCACAGGGTTGCCTGCGAGGCGGATCGGGCAACCGCACTCAATTACGCGCGGGTCGTGCGCGAGACCCGCAATCGCCTGCGCCTGGCCCTTGATGCAGCCCCGCAACCGCTCTGGGACGATCTTGTGACCCACCTGCGCAATGACGGCGCGGGAACAGACAGGCAGGGGTCGGGGGACAGGGTCTCGGACTGGAGCTATACCGCCCGCGATATCGACGCGCTGCCGGCGGGCAGCGCCGCAAGGCGGGCTGCGGACTATTGGAAGGACGGTGTTCTGAACCGCAGCGCGGTCCCGAAGGACTGGCGCCCGATCGTGAAGACGCGCGCCTGTGGTGTGGAGATGGAGGGCGACAGGCCCGTGCCCGGCATCGGGGCTGCGGTTTTTGTCTGGCTCGATCGCGACAGGATCAGGGAGCGCTGGTCGTCGCAGATGGTCCAGCGCACTGTCCGGGCCTGGCTGGAACGCGGGCAAACCCGCGTCTCGATGATCGAAGAGATCCCCGACATCCTGACCGGGGCCCGCACGCTGAAAGATGCCAACGGACAGGAGCGGGGGCTCAGCGCCGATCTGCGCGCCTGTATCGACCAGGCCCCGGCAATCCCCGAGGGCGCACTGGTCATGCGGGCCTCGCTGACCTGGAAAAGCAAGCGCGGCGAAACCGTGCGGCCCTGCACTGATCCGCTCAGGGTTGGCGTGCAAAGGCTGGGATGGGAACGGCATAACGACGTCCATGTCGTGCCTCTGAGTGCAATCAGGGCAGATGGGACGGCGCACCCGCAGCGCGGCAAAGCCCTGCTGGCACCGTTCGCCGACCCGCTGGACCGCCCGGTTCTGGCTGAGGGTATTGATCCTGTGTCGACGGAGTATCCCATCACCGCGCAGAGCAAGGCAACATTCCTGCTGCGCAACAGCTGCCGTGTGCCGCGCGTGCGCGATGTGATCCGGGCAGAGGACTGCAAAGCGACCCTCAACGGCACCGAGGTTGAGGGCAAGCATATCCGCATCTTCCGGTTCCGGGAGGTTCAGGATGACCCCACCGATCCCACCCGCGTCTATCTCAGGCCGGTGATGCGCGATCCAGGGAATGCCGCAAACGGGCTGGGTGTGTTGGTTGCAGGCAATGGGCACCCGATGTGGGAAGAAAGCACGATTGGCTGCCCTGACGTGCCTGATACCGAACTGCCGGATATTCCCGATC
>NZ_CBDAQX010000002.1:0-138076 GCF_965199275.1 Ruegeria sp.
AGGTTCACATGGTCCACAACGGCGGTATCTCCGAGGATGACATCGCAGCAGGTTACATCCTGGCGTGCTGTTCGAACCCGATCGGCAAGGTTGAAGTTGAGGTGTAGACGGGAAGTCTCAAGCTGAAACTGCAGAGCGACCACGGCCGCCTGCGGTTTTAGATTTTCAATTATTATATTTTATTTCATACACTTACCGCGCCTATACACGCGTCTGAAAGCTTGGGTGGCACAGGTTTAATCACGGATAGTTGATTCTATTCGGCAACATTCACGTGATTGCTCAAATTCTGTCTCTTTTCCGCCGGAATCTCCCCTGATAAAGCGGGTTGAGTACTGGGTGGGGTGTTGATAAGTGCGAGCAGGTATATGAGAGCCGGATATAACGGTCGTGTAGCCATTTCATGGAATCAAACTGAGCTTGATGGGCTTGAGGCTGCGCCTTTGGCCTTTTTGGCGGTCGGGTCCGCTTGGTCTTGGCGTGGTCAGGCTCTGGTGTTGGGCGAAGAGGCAGAACAAAGTCTTGAGCAACTGGGACATATGGGTTCTACCGCTATGCGCACCCGCGACGTGTTCTCAGCACCGCAAGATATCTCGGGCGAGTATTGCGGTACGGTCACATTGACCAATGGGGCGCAACGCTTTGCGGCAGATTTGATCGTAGAAGATGACGAACAATGGCCGACTCTGGTGTTCAACACTGGCTGTCCGCCTCGGGATCAGGATTTCTGGATCAGCGAAGTAACACATGCCGGTGCCGACCTGCAGAGTGTACCGCAGCCAACCGCAAAGGTGGTGGCCTTTCCAGGAAAATCCGCGCCGGGTTACTTTTCATAGGTTTGGTTACCTGGCTGGCGTTGAACCCGCTGGCCTAAAAACCCTTCAAGAAATTTGAGCAGGGCCGTCGGGACGTGTTGACTCTGACAGTTCTGCAGATATAAGCGCGGCTTCATTGGTGTTGGTGGCCCCCGCAAGGGGATGCCTGTCATGGGGGAAACCTCAAGAGGACAACGCCCTTTACAACCCGGCACCACGCCTGGTCTGAACTGGAACTGCCCGGTCCGAGCGGAGACGCTATTTCGGCTCGAAAAGTGGGAACCGGTTTTCGGATCAAGCTGAAATGCCACTTTAAAGGAGATCAGCCGTGACCAAACGCACGTCTGCCAAGTACAAAATCGACCGCCGGATGGGCGAAAACATCTGGGGTCGTCCGAAATCCCCGGTCAACCGTCGTGAATATGGCCCCGGACAGCACGGCCAGCGCCGCAAGGGCAAACTGTCGGACTTCGGTCTGCAGCTGCGCGCCAAGCAGAAGCTGAAAGGCTACTATGGCGACCTGACTGAGAAGCAATTCCGTCGCATCTACGCCGAAGCTGAGCGTGTAAAAGGCGACACCGGTGAAAACCTGATCGGTCTGCTGGAGCGCCGTCTGGACGCCGTTGTCTACCGCGCCAAGTTCGTACCGACTGTTTTTGCTGCACGTCAGTTCGTGAACCATGGCCACGTCAAAGTGAACGGCAAGCGGGTCAACATCCCGTCCTACCGTGTCAAAGAAGGCGACGTGATCGAAGTGCGTGACAAGTCCAAGCAACTGGCTGTTGTTCTGGAGGCTGTTGCTCTGGCCGAGCGTGATGTTCCTGACTACATCGACGCTGACCACTCGAAAATGACCGCGACCTTCGTACGCGCACCGGGCCTGAGCGATGTGCCTTACCCGGTCATGATGGAACCGAACCTGGTCGTCGAATTCTACGCGAAGAACTAATGTTCGCTGCCACTCGAGATTACAAAGGCCGTGCTTTCAGCGCGGCCTTTTTTTGTTTCTAAGCTATGCATTTTGATCCGATGTCCTGACGAGGTTGCACGCCGAATTTGCGCGAGTATTCCCGACTAAACTGGGTCGGGCTTTCATAGCCAACCTCAAAAGCTGCTTGCGACACACTGAGCGAACCGTGCGACAATAGCCTCCGGGCTTCCAGCAGCCTGAGGTCTTTTTGGTACTGCAGTGGTGAGGTGGTTGTTACCGTTTTGAAATGGGCGTGAAAGGCAGAAACGCTCATGCCAGCGCTTTGTGCCAGATCGCAGACGGGCAGGGCTGTTCGAAAATTCGCGCGAATGATGTCTATTGGCGCGCGATACGGCTGGCGGCACTGTCGCGCCATAGCATCTGCCGCAGCATGCCACCGTGATCTGCTTGTAGGAGTCGGTAGTGGATTTCACGGCTGATCATTGGTGCGAGAATTTTTGCATCCGTAGGGTTTAGACTGACGTGAAACAGGCGAGTCATGGCGTCAATCAGATCGGGCGAGGCTTTTGATGCGACAAGGCTTTGGGCTGTTTCGATTCCAGCAGGTTCCGAACCGATAGAGTCATAGAGCCCGCGTAAGATGGTTAAGTCCAACGAGAATACGAGACCGACATAGGGCTTTTCCCGACTTGCTTCAGTGACAGCGGCCAAAACCGGAAGTGAATGGCTGACGATCAGAGAGTCGCCTGCACCGAAGTGAACAAGGCGATCGCCGATACGTGTTTCTTTCTTCCCCTGTAGAACTAGGCAGACAATAGGTTCATACACCTGCGATTCTATTGATTTCGTTTTGACATCATGAAGAAGGCCGAAACCGTCCAGTGCAGTGGGGTAGAAAGCAGCATCTTCTGCCTGTCCGCCCACGGCTTCGCAGATTTTCTCAACTAAATCATGTTGTGTCATGGTGTCCCCACTGCCTCATCCAGCATATTTTGCGCAAGAGGTCAGTGCTAGCCAGAATCCTGAGGGTTGTCGCTAACACGCGATATGTCCGGTGTATGTAACATGCGATCTGTCCGGTTCTATTCTGTCTCTGAGAGGAGGCGTTATGAACCGAGCAGAAGTGTTACAGGAAGTTCGACTGATGAAGTTTGAAGATGTGTATTCGCGGCGAAGCGCGAACAAGCTGACGCAAGAACAGGCGGCTGAGATACTGGGTGTATCCGTGCGCACCGTCAGGCGTTGGGAGGATCGATTTGAGGCGGATGGTGCAGAAGGTCTGTACGACCGTCGGCTTGGCAAACTGGCCAACAATCGTGTTGCCACGGATAAGGTCATGGAGATGCTTGAACTGTTTGATACCAAGTACTGGGATTACACGCCGAAGCATTTCCACGAGAAGCTGGTGGCCCACCATGGTTTCACACAGAGCTACAACTGGGTGCGGCTTACACTGCAGCGCCACGGCCGGGTTCAGGCAGCACCCCGACGAGGTGCCCATCGGCGCAAGCGGCCCCGCCGTCCGATGGTTGGCATGATGTTGCATCAGGACGGCTCCAGCCATGAATGGGTTCCGGGTCAGTGGTGGGATCTGATCGTCACCATGGACGATGCCACCAACCGGGTTTATTCGGCATTCTTTGTCGAGGAAGAAGGGACGATGAGCAGTTTTCAGGGGCTGACAGAGGTGATCGAGGCGCAAGGTCTGTTTTGCTCGCTCTATGCCGATCGGGGCTCTCATTACTGGCATACGCCCGAAGCGGGCGGCAAAGTGGACAAGGACAATCTGACCCAGGTCGGGCGCGCCTTGCAGCAACTCGGCATTGAGCTGATCCCGGCCTATTCACCGCAGGCCCGTGGACGGTCTGAACGCATGTTTGGCACGTTCCAGAACCGATTGCCGCAGGAACTGCGGTCCCATGGGATCACAACCATTGAAGAGGCCAATCAGTTCCTGAAAGAGGTCTATCTTCCCGAACACAATGCCCTGTTTGCAAAGGAGCCGGAGGATACGACCTCGGCCTTCGTGCCGTTTACAGGCAATGTGCGCGACACCCTGTGTGTGCAGGAAGACCGCGTCGTCGGCAACGACAATACGGTGCGCTACAAGGGCCTGGTCATGCAGATCGCGGCAGACAGGCACCGTCATCATTTCGTCAAGGCGAAGGTCAGGGTCCACGAATACCCCGATGGTCAACTGGTCATCTTCCACGGCCCGAGATGCATTGGCCGCTACCAGCCTGACGGATCACCCATCACACAGGAGGATAGCAAACACAAAGTCGCGTGACCCGCTTCGACGTGGCGCGAACGCGGTGGCCCAAATCTACGGTCGCCTACGGCTCCCTCCGAATTGGGCCACCGCGCAATCAACTGAAGCGGACAATTGGCATGTTACCTACACCGGACAATTCAGAATGTTCTCGACAGCCAGAATCCTGAGGGTTAGAGAATTAGGCAGATATTGAGGAGAATTCGGCAGGCGTATCGCAGTTTTCTAACCTATCTAGTGGTCAGGCTAACAATTGCGGAGAATGACCATGGCACAGACTATCCTCATAACTGGCGCTTCATCTGGTATTGGCAGAGTTACGGCTGAGCTGTTTCACCGGCAGGGCTGGAACGTCATTGCCACAATGCGCAACCCCAGCAAGGAAGCCGAGTTGACGCAACTCGAGAATGTTCTGGTCACACGTCTGGACGTCACCGACGAGGGTTCAATTGCGACCGCAGTTGCAGAAGGGATTGAGCGTTTTGGTCAGATTGACGTTCTATTGAACAACGCGGGATACGGCGCTTACGGACCGCTAGAAGCCTTCCCGATGGAGCGTATCCGGCGGCAATTCGATACCAATGTGATCGGGTTGTTAGCTGTGACGAAAGCCGTTCTGCCGCATATGCGCGCAAATGGTTCGGGCTGTATCGTCAATATCTCGTCCATTGGTGGACAAATTACCTTCCCCCTCGGAACGCTCTACCATGGCACAAAATTCGCGGTTGAAGGCCTATCAGAGTCGCTGCACTACGAGCTTGCTGCGGCTGGTATCAAGGTCAAGATTGTCGAGCCTGGTCTGATTGCCACCGATTTTGGTGGCCGCTCGTTTGATTTCGTCAATGACGAGAGCATGGCCGAGTATCAACCTGTCGTGCAGGCCTTGTTCAGCACGTGGGGCTCGGAAGAAATGGCAGCGCGAACGTCGCCGCCGAGTGTTGTCGCCGATGTCATTTTGACCGCGGTGACGGACGACACCGACACATTGCGCTATCGTGCCGGCGAAGATGCCGTTGAATACCTCGACAATCGCAAGGCTTTGGACGACGCAACTTTTATCGGCGTCATGAAAGCGATGCTTGGTTTGGCCTGAGTTCAGATCGGAAGTGGTCGCCCTTCGGCGATCGCTTCCATCGCAAAATAAGAGGTCACGCTGTCCAGCTCAACCTTCTCGATCAGGCGTTGGTAGACCTTGTCGTAAGACGCCATATCCTGGGTCACGACTTTCAGTTGATAGTCATAGTCACCGCCGATCCGATGGAAATCCACAACCTCGGGAATGGTCAGAACATGGCGGCGAAACGCCTGCAGCCACTCGGCTGAGTGATGGCGGGTGCGCAGCATGACGAAAACCACGAGGTTCAGCCCCAAAGTCTCGCGCGCGATGCGCGCAGTTGACCCGATCAGAACCCCGTTTTCGTTCAGCGCTTTCAACCTGCGCCAACACGCGTTCTGGGACAGCCCGACCCGATCGGCCAGCTCGCGCTGCGAAAGGGTGGCGTCTTTTTGAAGCTCTCTCAGGATGTGAGTGTCTATTCGATCTAAATTTTGGCTCATATCTAATCATATGACACAAAAATTATGATTTCTACGCAAAGAACGATAATGTTTCCACAGTTTGGATGGATCACATTGGACTTACAGTAAGGAGCCAATGCTATGACCCTGTCCAAATTTCGTGCGGATCTCTGTTCGACCACCCACAATTCCCACCTGCGCGACGGGCTGATCGGAGAGAATGTTCTGATCCCGGGTCTGCAGGGGGACGTGCCGCTTGTTTATGCGGATTACGTTGCTTCGGGTCGCGCGTTGCGACAGGTCGAAGACTTTGTGGCCGATCATGTGTTGCCGTTTTATGCCAACAGTCACACCGAAGCCTCCTTCTGTGGGTCCTACATGACCCGTCTGCGTCGCGAAGCGCGCGACGAGATAGCCCGCCTTGTTGGCGCGAGGGGAGAAGACGCGGTGATCTTTACCGGGTCCGGCGCCACGGCGGGCCTCAACCGGTTGGTCAGTCTGCTCGGGGTGGCGGAAGCTGATCAACCGGTTGTCCTAATCGGTCCTTACGAGCATCACTCGAACATTTTGCCATGGCGCGAGAGCAAGGCTCTGGTGGTTGAGATTCCGGAAGCGACTGAAGGGGGCGTTGATCTGCGCGCGCTGCAGGAGGCGCTGAACACTTACGCCGATGCGGATCTGGTGATCGGGTCATTTTCAGCTGCGTCCAATGTCACGGGGATCATCACCGATCCCGATCCAGTGACGCGCTTGCTCAAGTCACATGGCGCTTTGGCCGTTTGGGACTATGCCGGGGGTGGGCCTTACCTGCCGATGGACATGGGGCCTGCGGATGCGCGCAAAGATGCGATCGTAGTGTCTCCGCACAAGTTTCCAGGCGGGCCGGGGGCGTCGGGCGTGCTGGTCGTGAACCAGAGCGTTGTACAGCGCCGTTGCCCCAGCTGGCCCGGCGGCGGGACGGTGAGTTTCGTCTCGCCGTGGCGCCACGACTACAGCGAGAACCTGTCAACGCGAGAGGAAGCGGGAACGCCCAATGTGATCGGTGATATCCGCGCCGCACTCGCCTTCATCGTCAAGGATGTCGTCGGAACAGATGAGATCGCCCGCCGCGAAGCGCAATATAACCAAATGGCGCTGGAGGGGTGGAAAGACAACCCGAACCTGACCCTTTTGGGCGTAGAAAACGCGCATCGCCTGCCGATCTTTTCCTTCCTTGTGCGCGACAACGCAGGGCAACCGGTGCATCAGCAACTGTTCACGCGAATGCTCAGCGACATATACGGCATTCAGGCGCGCGGAGGATGCGCCTGTGCCGGGCCCTACGCGCATCGGCTTCTGGGTATAGATCGAGCCGCGTCAGAGGAATTGCACGCCGCTCTGTCCGCCGGTGAAGAGATGAAAAAGCCCGGATGGGTGCGCCTGAACTTCTCGTATCTGATGCGCGAGGAAACGGTCCAGTTCATCATCGACAGCGTCAATGACCTGTCTCGCCGGACCGAAGAATTCGCGCCGTTCTACGATGCCGACCCGGCGACTGCGCGCTTCAAAGCCGCATGATGGAATTGCTGCTTTTCTGAACGCGTTGAGACAGGTATGAGAGGCCCAATAAACGGAGCCTCTCATGACCAAGATTACCCCTCAACCCGGCATTATGGACATCGCGCTGTATCAGGGCGGCCAGTCGCATGTGGCGGGTGTTGAGCATGTGATCAAGCTCAGCTCCAACGAAAACCCGTTTGGCCCCAGCCCCAAAGCGATTGAGGCGGTGCGCGACAGCGCCGCCACCCTGCATCGCTATCCCAGCACCGACCACGCCAGCCTGCGCAATGCGGTCGGCGCGCGTCATGGTCTGGACCCGGCGCGGATCATCTGCGGTGTGGGCAGTGACGAAGTACTGCAATTCATCGCTCAGGCCTATGCAGGGCCGGGGGATGAGGTGGTTTACACGGAACATGGATTTTCCATGTATCCGATCATTGCTCGGATGGCGGGGGCCACGCCGGTCATGGTGGCCGAGCGCGAGCGCAAGGTCGATGTGGATGCCATTTTGGCAGCCGTAACCGCGCAGACGCGGATCGTTTTTGTCACCAATCCCGGCAATCCGACCTCAACCATGATCTCGCAGCAGGAGCTTGAGCGTTTGGCGCAGGGTCTGCCGGATAGCTGCCTGATGGTTATCGACGGGGCTTATGCCGAGTTTGTCGACGGTTTCGACGGCGGGGCGTCTCTGGTGGATGCCCATGAGAACGTGATCATGACCCGGACCTTTTCGAAGGTTTATGGATTGGGCGGAATGCGCGTGGGCTGGGGTTATGCGCATCAGTCGATCATCGACGTGCTGAACCGGGTGCGCCAACCGTTCAATCTGTCTTTGACTGCGCTGGCTGCGGCCGAAGCGGCCGTCAACGATGTCGAATTCCTGACCTTCTGTCAGGCTGAAAACGCGCGCCTGAGGACATGGTTGTCGGATGAGTTGGCCAAGATCGACGTCCCGTCTGACCCGTCTTTCACCAACTTCATCCTCGCGCGCTTTACCGATCAGGCCGAGGCTGAGGCATGCGATGAATACCTCAAGTCGCAGGGTTTGATTGTGCGGCGTGTTGCGGGCTACAACCTGCCAAACGCGCTGCGGATCACCGTGGGCGATGAGGAAGCCTGCCGCCGTGTCGTCGCAGCCATCACCGCATTCAAAGAGGGCGTAGCATGAGCCAGATTTACGACCGTGTTGCGCTGATCGGGTTGGGTCTGATCGCCTCATCCATGTTCTGGGCCATCAAGCGCGCAGGTCTGGCTGGCGAAGTCACCGGCTATGCCCGCTCTGAAGCCACCCGCGACACAGCCCGCAGGATCGGCTTGTGTGATCGGGTCTGCGACACCGCGCAAGAGGCGGTCGAAGGCGCAGATCTGGTCGTCCTCTGCGTTCCGGTTGGCGCGATGGGCGTGGTCGCACAGGACATCGCCCCGATGCTGAAGCCGGGGGCAACGGTGACGGATGTTGGATCGGTCAAACGCAGCGTGATCGAGGCCGTTTCGCCTCATATCCCTGAAGGCGTCCATTTCATCCCTGCGCACCCTTTGGCCGGGACCGAGCATTCGGGGCCTGAGGCCGGGTTCGCCGAGCTTTTTGACAATCGCTGGTGTCTACTTGTGCCGGTCGAAGGATCGGACCCTGAGGCCATAGCCAAGTTGCGGGCCTTGTGGGAAGGCATGGGGGCCAATGTCGATGAGATGGACGCGGACCATCATGATTTGGTTCTGGCCGTGACCTCTCATGCGCCGCACCTGATTGCCTATACGATGGTCGGTGTTGCCGATGACCTGCGTCGGGTGACCGATAGTGAAGTCATCAAGTACTCGGCTGCGGGCTTTCGGGATTTCACCCGCATTGCGGCCTCGGACCCAACCATGTGGCGCGACGTGTTCCTGACCAACAAGGACGCGACGCTTGAGATTCTGGGCCGTTTCACCGAAGAGCTTTTCGCCCTGCAGCGTGCGATCCGCACCGGGGACGGAGAGCATCTGTTCGACTATTTCACCCGCACCCGCGCGATCCGGCGTGGGATTATTGATGCGGGTCAGGATACCGACGCGCCGGACTTTGGCCGGGGAAAGGCAGGGTCATGAAACAGGTTTTGCGATACGCGTTTGTTGCAGCGCTTTGGGCCACATCCACCCAAGCCACCGCCCCCGATCAATCGCTTTATCCAGTTGCGCGTCCCGGCGCAGCAGTCGAAACTGCCGGCATCGTCACGATCTCCAGCCGGGCAGCAACGCATCTGACCATCCCGAACCTGCGCCCCGAAACACGACCCGATTCGCCTCAGCTGATCGCCGCAGCTGCGCGTCCGATGGATTTGCCCTTGCTGGGGCCTGATACCTCTTTGATGCCCTACCTCAGACCCAAATCATTGGAGCAGGAGGTGCTGTTCAAAAAGCGCAAGCTGCGCAAGGGGTCGGTCTGCGGTGATATCGCGATACAAGGCAAACCTGTCGGGCGTGTCTCCAGCAAAACAAAGGCCTGCGGGGTCAAGGATGCGGTCCAGATCACGTCGGTCTCTGGAGTGACGCTCAGTCGAGCGTCAACGATGGATTGCGGCACGGCCATCGCGTTGAACAAATGGGTCGACAAAACCGTCAAGGCGACCTTCAAACGTCGTGGACCTGTGGTGCAGCTGCAGGTTGCCGCGCACTATGCTTGCCGCACGCGTAACAACCAGAAAGGCGCGCGAGTCTCTGAGCATGGCAAGGGCCGCGCCATCGATATTTCCGGCTTTGTCATGGCGGACGGAGAGGTCGTGACCGTCCTGAACGGATGGCGCAAGAACCCCTCGCAAAAGCAACTCAAGAAGATCTGGCGCGGGGCCTGCGGGCCGTTTGGCACCGTGTTGGGACCCAATTCAGACAGGTATCATCGGGACCATTTTCATCTGGATACGGCGCGGTATCGCACGGGATCTTACTGTCGCTAGCGCAGGATCAGACGTGGGGCCGGGCCAAGAGGGAGCGGCCCCAGAGCCACGAACCCGTCGCGAAAATTCAGTTGTAGGTCCAGCGCGTTCGGGTTGCCGCCCAGTCCGGCCAGAAAATTGAGCGCGCGGGTTACCGGGTCGACGGCTTGATCGGGCAGGGCGCCGGCGGCATTCGCCATTGCGATCATGTCACGCCAATTCTCGGCCTTGATCGCAATCTCACCGGTTGGGATACCCTGCGAGTCTACATCCAACTCACCGGCTGCAAACAGGCGCAACTCGCCCCACTTGACCTCGGCCAGGTTCAGGTCGATGGCGACGGGCTGAGGGCGGCTGTCCTCTAGCGCGCTCCGGTCCCAAGGCTTGTCGAACGTGGTCAACATATCCAACTGTAGCGTCTCGAACCGCTGGGGAAGCGAGGTCGCCGATTGCATCAGCGCGCGCAAATCTTCACCGGGGGTGAACCCGTCAATTTGCGCCGTGATGGCATAGGCTTCGGGCGCAGTGGTCTGCTCCATGATGACGCTAAGGGTACCACCGCCCGCCAGCGCCTCATTCTCTTCGCTGATCAGCCAAGGACCAGCGGTCAGGGCCATCTTCTCAAGCACCAATGCGACACCGGGTTGCAGTTCCAACTCGGCCTGCAATGCCTTGGCCTCGATCGTCGCGGTCTGGTCGAAATAAGACAGGCGCTGAGGCGTATCGGCAAAGCTGAGGGTTTGCCGACCGGGCCAGATTGCGGGGCTTTGAAACTCGATCCAATCGGCGCTCCAGGCGGTGCCGTTGACCGGATCGGCCAGCGCCGGGTTGTTTAAGCGGGTGGTGTGATGTGTCGGGTAGCCCGCCGTTTCAACGCCTGAGAATTCGGCTTGCCAGCCGCGCGCCTGCTGGGCATCGAACCAGCTGGTGATCGCATTGCGCAGACCATAGCCCGCGATGAACCAATAGGCGCTCCATGCGATGGCGATAAAAATGAACACTCGTATCAGACGACGCATGAGCATTGGCCCTTTTTCCTGCCTCGGATTTGATGTTTATAGGCCCAAACGGGCAAGGACCAGAGCAATGACGATGTGGGTTTTCGGATATGGGTCGCTACTGTGGAACCCGGGCTTTCCCGTGGCGCGCACCGAGCTTGCGATGCTGCACGGATATGCACGCTCTTTCTGCATGAGTTCGATCCACCATCGCGGCACCGAAGATCACCCCGGCCTTGTGCTTGCGTTGGACGAACAACATGAGGCGCATTGCAAGGGATTGGCGCTTGCTGTGGAGCCCGGGCATGAGGACCGCACTCTGCAAGAACTGCGTGAGCGCGAGTTGATCTCGTCGGCCTATGTCGAAAAGATGCTGGACGTGCATTTGGACAATGGTGAGGTCGTAAATGCCGTGACCTATGTGATTGATGCCGATCACGTTCAATATTGCGGCGGCATGCCTTTGGAAGAGCAGGCTCAGATCATCGCCCATGCCGTTGGCGGGCGCGGTCCAAACACGGAATATCTGTATAACACCACCGAGCATCTGGCCGAGATCGGCCTGCACGATCCCGATCTTGAGTGGTTGTCGCAACGGGTGCGCAGCATCACCGCATAAACCCTTGGCGTCATCGGCGTCTTTTCGCTAGATTCAGGCCAGAGCAGGCAGAACCAGGAATAACGCGCATGGCGCAGGCACAACAGGGCGCGAGACCGCATTTCTCGCAACCGATCAGGCAGATTGTTCTGATGCTGATCGCAATCGGCCTGTCGGGCCTCGGGGTGTTTCTGGCGTTGCCCTATGTGCTGCCGGTCTTCTTTGCGAACCCCTATCTGAACGGCTTCATCTTGCTGGTGTTCATCATCGGCGTCTTTGCCTGTTTCTATCAGGTCGCGCAGCTGATCGGTTCGGTCCGCTGGATCGAGGCCTTTGTGGGTGGCGTGGTGCATGAGGATGCGCGCACCCCTCAATTACTTGCGCCATTGGCCTCGCTGCTGCGAGAACGCGGTGCGCGGTCGCAGATCAGTTCCACCTCGACCCGGTCTATTCTGGACTCAGTAGCCGAACGGGTGGAAGAAGAGCGTGAGATCACGCGCTACATCACCAACGTTCTGATCTATCTGGGCCTGTTGGGGACGTTCTTTGGACTTGCCACCACGGTGCCCGCAATTGTCGACACCATTCGCAGCCTGAACCCGCAGGAAGGGGAAGAGGGGCTGGCCGTCTTCAACCGTTTGATGACGGGCCTTGAGGCGCAGTTGCAGGGGATGGGCGTTGCGTTTGGCTCCTCCTTGCTGGGCCTTGCCGGGTCATTGATCGTGGGCCTGTTGGAGGTCTTCGCCGGCCACGGACAGAACCGTTTCTACCGCGAGCTTGAGGAATGGCTGTCGGGCATCACTCGGGTCGGATTTGCCTCGGGCGAGGACGGTGGGGCTGAGGTCGCCGTTCTGGCGCCCGTTCTGGACGCTATGTCGGATCAGATGAACGCATTGCAGGATCTGTTCTCGGCGCAGGAGGCCGAGCGGGCCGACGTGTCCAACAAGCTTGGTCAATTGGTCACTGTCATCGGACAAATGAACCAGCGTCAGGTGGAAAATGAAGGCGTTGCCGCCGCGCTGGAGCGTGTTGCGTTGGGGCAGGACGCCTTGCTGGATCACATGCGCGAACACGGTGCGGGCGAGGGCATCGACGCCGAAAGCCGGATGCGCCTGCGCTCGATGGATGTTCAGTTGCTGCGCATCCTCGAAGAGATCTCCGCCGGTCGTCAGGACAGCATGAACGAATTCCGCAAGGATATCGAACTGCTGGTGAAGGCTCTGACCCTGCCACGCGGCGCGGTTCGAACCACGCACGAGGGGGAATAACCCATGGCCCTCTCCCGCCGCACCGGTCAACGATTCCAGGGCTCGGTCTGGCCCGGTTTCGTCGATGCGATGACGGGTCTGTTGATGGTTCTGACCTTCGTGCTGACCATCTTCATGGTCATCCAATTCGTTCTGCGAGAAACGATCTCGGGCCAGGAGGATGAGCTGACGACCCTTGCGGATGAAGTTGCTGCGCTGGCTGGCGCTTTAGGGTTGGAAGAGCGTGAGAATAGCCGTCTGCAAGCGCGGTTGGGGGCCTTGAATGCCACACTGGCCGAAACGGAAGATAGTCTGGCTGAGGCGCAAAGCCAGATTACTGGATTTGAGGCTCAAGTTGCGGCGCTGTTGGCTGATCAGGCACGGGCGCAAGACGCAATTGCGGCACTTGAGACGCAACAGGCGGATCTTTTGGGCGAACGCGACAGTCTGAATCAGGCCTTGGCGCAAAGCCGCGAAGAAATTGACGCCCAAGCCGAAGCCGCCCGCCTTGCTGCAGCCCGCCGTGAGGCTTTGGAGGCTTTGGTCGCCGATCTGGAACAAAGCGGCGAGGAACGTGCGGCACTGATCGCTCAACTCGAAGATCAGCTAAGTGCGGAAGAGGCTGGCAGGCTGGCGGAGGCTGCCGCTGCCGAAGCTCTGAGGGATCGCCTTCAGAACGCCGATGCGGAACTGACCGCCATGACCCTTGCGCTAGAGGCACAGCGCAAAGAGGCCGAAGATACCCTGACCCTTTTGGCCGCAGCAAATGCCGCCCGCGCAGAACTGGAACGACAGTTTGGCGAGTTGAACGCGGAAGAGCTGGAGGCCCAGTTGGAGGCCGCTCTGGCAGCGCAGGCCGAGGCGCAGGAAGATGCAGCATCCCAGCGTTCCTTAGCCGAACAGCGCGATGCATTGCTGGCCGTAGCTCGCGAGACGCTTTCGGCGGAGCAAGCGGTTTCCGAAAAGGCGCAGCGCGAGGCCGCTTTGTTGAACCAGCAGATCGCAGCATTACGCGGACAATTGGGATCGCTGCAGGCTCTGCTGGATGACTACGAGGACCGCAATACGGCCGCTGAAATTCAAATCCAGTCTCTGGGGCAGGACCTGAACGCAGCTCTGGCCCGCGCCGCATCCGAGGAACGCCGCCGCCGCCTGCTGGAAGAGGCCGAGCGTCAACGCCTCGAGGCTGAGGCCGAAGCGCTGGCCGGACAGAATGAGGAACTCGCGGCGCAGGCCGAGGATTTGCAACGCTACCGGTCGGAATTCTTCGGCCGCCTGCGCGACGTTTTGGGCGACCAAGATGGCGTGCGGATCGAAGGCGACCGGTTCGTGTTCTCCTCTGAGGTGCTGTTCGCCACAGGCTCTGCAGTATTGTCGCTGGAAGGCCGGCAGGAGGTCGCCAAAGTCGCTGAGATCCTCCGCACAGTTGCTGCCGAAATCCCGGAAGGTCTGAACTGGGTGATCCGGGTGGATGGACACACCGACAATGTGCCCTTGGCTGGCTCGGGTCGATACCGCGACAATTGGGAACTGAGCCAGGGGAGGGCGCTCTCCGTCGTGCGCTATATGGTCGAAGCGCTGGGTATTCCGCCCAATCGCTTGGCCGCGAACGGATTCGGAGAGTTCCAACCGGTCAACCCGGAAGACACGCCCGAGGCGCGGGCACAGAACCGGCGAATTGAGTTGAAATTGACCGAGCGCTAAGGCCCTCGCGTGGCGAAAAACCGCCTTTGCGATCTGGATTTGCCGCCCGCACCCGATGAAACACACCAGTCTCAAACCTAGATTACTGTCATAGGTTGAGAGGAGACGCGCGTGGCCCATAGGGTAGCAGACCTGTACTGCACGATTGAAACGGCATTGCGAGCATCATACCGACGGGTTGTGTTGTGCCAGACTGCAAGCGGAGACAGGTTCTGGCTTAAACGAGTCGAGCATTTTGCGCCCCACCTTTGGCTGGTCAAAGGCTGCCCTAAGGTGGCATTTTCTAGGGACCGGACGTCGCATCGCTATTTGTGGAACAAAGGAGCCCCAGTGCCGCGCATCTTGGCCGAGGGTCCCGATTTCATCGCCGTCGAGGATGCGGGTATCAGCCTCACCCGTTTTTGCGGGGATCGCTCCCGTGAGCTTGTCTGCAAACACACGGCCTGTCGCGCCGCAGGCCGGGCTTTGGCGCGGCTTCATGGGTCAGATCTGGCCCATGGCCGCCCCGCGTTTCGCGATATGTGTTGGGATGGGCAGCAGATCAGGTTCATTGATTTCGAGTACTTCAAGCCGACCAAAGCGGGGAGGTTGCGCAAAGCCCGCGATCTGAGCATTGCTGTGCTCTCGGCCTTGTCTCAAGATCAGCTAGGAATGCGCTATGCGTCCAGCCTGCTATCTGGCTATTGGGCGGTTCGGGGCAAATGGGCCGTCGCCCATACCGCTCCAGCGCGTCAGATCCAAACTGGGCTGTGACAAACGGACTTTGACCACAAGGGTTTTCGACATGAAAAAACCCGCCAAACACTGGCGGGTTTTTCTCTTTTAGTGGCCTTAGATCAATCCGCCGTCAAAAGCGGAGGCTTGTTGCCCGGAATACGCGGCTGATCGGGGCCGAGGATATCCAAGTGCAGATCGCCTTTCTTGACCGAGACACGAACAACACCGCCCTTGGCGAGTTTGCCAAACAGCAACTCTTCGGCCAGAGGCTTCTTGATGTGTTCCTGGATCACGCGGCCCAGAGGGCGCGCGCCCATCTTGTCGTCATAACCCTTGTCGGCCAGCCATGCGGCGGCTTTGGGCGTCAGGTCGATGGTCACGCCGCGATCCAGCAGTTGCGCCTCAAGCTGCAGAACGAACTTTTCGACCACCTGCAGGATGACCTCTTTCGGCAGCGGCGCGAAGGAGATCACCGCGTCCAGACGGTTGCGGAACTCCGGCGTAAAGGTCCGCTCGATTGCGGCGGTGTCCTCGCCCTCGCGACGGTCGCGGCCAAAGCCGATCGCGGCCTTTGCCTGTTCCTGCGCGCCTGCGTTCGAGGTCATGATAAGGACCACGTTGCGGAAGTTCACCGTGCGGCCGTTGTGATCGGTCAGTTCGCCATGGTCCATGACCTGCAGCAGGATGTTGAACACATCCGGGTGCGCTTTTTCGATCTCATCCAGTAGCAAGACGCAGTGAGGATGCTGGTCGACGCCATCGGTCAACAGACCACCCTGATCAAAGCCAACATAGCCCGGAGGCGCACCGATCAGACGGCTGACCGCGTGCTTCTCCATATATTCCGACATGTCAAAGCGCAGCAGTTCCACGCCCAGATTGTCGGCCAGCTGTTTCGCGACCTCGGTCTTACCCACACCGGTCGGACCGGCGAACAGATAGTTGCCGATGGGCTTCTCAGGCTCCCGCAGCCCGGCGCGCGCCAGTTTGATCGCGCTGGCCAAGGCCACAATGGCGTCGTCCTGCCCGAAGACCACCCGTTTCAACGAGGCTTCGAGGTCTTTCAGAACCACCGCATCGTCCTTGGTGACGTTCTTCGGCGGGATACGGGCGATCTTGGCGACGACGGCCTCAATCTCCTTCACACCGATTGTCTTGCGACGCTTGCTTTCGGCCAGCAAATGCTGCGCGGCACCCGCTTCGTCGATGACGTCGATCGCCTTGTCCGGCAGTTTACGGTCATTGATATAGCGCGCCGAGAGTTCCACAGCGGTTTTGATCGCATCCGCTGTGTATTTGATGGCGTGATGCTCTTCAAAATAGGGCTTCAGACCGCGCAGGATCTTCACGCTGTCTTCAACCGAAGGCTCGTTCACGTCGATTTTCTGGAACCGACGGCTCAACGCGCGGTCTTTTTCGAAGTGTTGACGGAATTCTTTGTAGGTAGTCGAACCCATGGTGCGCAGCTTGCCCCCCTGAAGCGCTGGCTTCAGCAGGTTGGACGCGTCCATGGCCCCGCCTGACGTCGCCCCGGCACCGATAACTGTGTGGATTTCGTCGATGAACAGCACCGCATCGGGATGATCTTCCAACTCGGTCACGACCGCTTTGAGACGCTCTTCGAAATCGCCGCGATAGCGGGTTCCGGCCAACAAAGCGCCCATATCGAGCGAGTAAATGGTGGTGTTCGACAGTACATCAGGGGCTTCGCCCGCAACGATCTTATGCGCCAGACCTTCGGCAATCGCCGTCTTGCCCACGCCGGGGTCGCCTACCAACAGCGGGTTGTTCTTCCGGCGGCGGCACAGCACCTGAATGCAGCGCTCGACCTCATCGGCGCGACCGATCAGCGGGTCCACATCGCCTGCGCGCGATTTGGCGTTCAGATCGACGCAATATTTACCCAAGGCGCTTTCTTTTTGATCTTCGTCGCTGGCAGTGGCTTGCACTTCATCTTCGACCTGATCCGCGCCTGAGACCGAGCGGCTTTCACCATAGGCCGGGTCTTTCGCGACGCCGTGCGCAATGAAATTGACCGCGTCATACCGGGTCATGTCCTGTTCCTGCAGGAAGTAAGCGGCGTTGCTTTCGCGTTCGGCGAAGATGGCGACCAGTACGTTCGCGCCTGTGACCTCGGTCCGGCCCGAGCTTTGCACGTGAATGGCCGCGCGCTGGATGACGCGCTGGAATGCTGCCGTTGGCACGGCCTCGGACCCGTCGATATCGGTGACGAGGTTTGACAGATCCTCATCAATGAATTCGACCAATGTGCTGCGCAATTCGTCCAGATCGACGCTGCAGGCTTTCATGACCCGGATTGCGTCAGGCTCTTCCAATAACGCCAGTAGTAGATGCTCTAACGTAGCAAACTCATGTCGCCGTTCATTCGCCGCTGCCAGAGCTGCGTGAATGGCTTGTTCCAAAGTGCTCGAGAATGAAGGCACGCGGGTGCTCCTCTGTCTTGGGTCAGAAGGGGGCAGGCTTGCGGCCGGATCCCCATCCCAACCATGTCCTCATACTATTAGAGTTTGGTTGATCGACGCCCGGCTTCAAGGGTTTTCTTTCACTTGACAGTCACATTTGTTGTGAGAGTGGCCGTGAGGATGGTCAAATAGGCATCAGAAATTGTCTTTTCTACCCCTGATCTCGGCAAAAACAGCAACCGGGTCCGCGCCTTCCATGCCCAAATGGGCAAGAATCGCCGGATCTTCGGCTCGAAGGAACGGGTTGGTTGCTTTTTCCAGACCCAGTTTCGAGGGCACCGTGGGCTGCCCCGCGGCGCGCGCGCGGTCGATATCGACGACGCGCTGTTGTAGCGCCGTGTTGGTTGGGTCGACAGTGACGGCGAATTTGGCGTTAGACTGGGTGTACTCGTGGCCCGAACAGACCAGCGTGTCATCCGGCAGCGCCGCAAGCTTGCTTAGTGATCGCCACATCTGCTCTGGCGTGCCTTCGAATAAGCGCCCGCATCCCAGCGCCATCAGGCTATCCGCAGTGAAGACAGCGGCACTTTGCGGCATGTAATAGGCGACGTGACCCAAAGTGTGCCCCGAGACATCCATTACCTGAACTGGCTCACCTGCGATCTCAAAGTTCTCACCGTCGCTGACTTGTTGGTCGAGCGGGGGCAGGCGGTGTGCATCAGCTGCTGCTCCGATCACCTTGGCCGGGTGTTTTTCAAGAATTCCGGGCAGCCCATCGACGTGATCCCAGTGGTGATGGGTCAGCAAGACATGGCTGAGGGCCCAGCCGCGCGCCTCCAACTCGGCCAGGATGGGCCCGGCTTCGGGTGCGTCGATCAGCGCGGTCGCGCCGCTCTGGGCATCATGCGCAAGAAACGCGTAATTATCGCTGAGACATGGGATGGTTACGATCTCAAGAGGCATGGCCTTTTGCCCTTTCGTTGCTAGACTGCGCCTCAGCTAAGCCGATTGACCGGGTGTCCGCAATGCATCTTGATGTGCAGGATCTGAGGAATTTCTACTATCGCAGCACGCTGGGCCGTGCGGCGCAGGCTGCGATTCGTGGTCGGCTGATCGACCTCTGGCCCGAGGCGAAGGGCCAGACTGTGGCCGGATTTGGCTTTGCGGTCCCTCTTCTGCGGCCCTACCTCGCCGATGCGCGGCGGGTTATCGGTTTGATGCCCGGCCCTCAGGGGGTGATGCCCTGGCCTGCCGGGATGCCCAATGTGTCCGTCCTGACCGAAGAAACGCTCTGGCCGATTGAGACGGGCCACGTGGACAAGCTGGTGGTGATGCACGGGCTTGAGACCTCGGAACAGCCCAGCAAGGTGCTTGAGGAATGCTGGCGCGTGTTGGGGCCGGGGGGGAGGGCGCTTTTTGTAGTGCCGAACCGGGCGGGGCTGTGGTCGCGATCCGACCGGACACCGTTCGGATTTGGTCACCCATATTCGGCCACGCAACTTGAGAACCTTCTGCGCAGCCATCATTTCGTGCCTGAAAACCACTGTTCCGCGCTGTATCTGCCGCCCTCGTTCCGACGGTTCTGGCTAAAATCGGGTAGCCTGATCGAAAAAACCGGCCAGCGTATTCCCACCATTATGGCCGGAGGCGTGCTAATGGTTGAGGTCAGCAAGCTGATCCGCCCGCCAAGCGGTACGGTCACCAAGGACAAGGTGAAACGTCCGATCAAGGCGCTGGACGGTTTGCTGAAGCCGGCGTGACGATTCCGCGCAGTCATTGGGAAAAAATGCGGGAAAAAGGTCACAGGAATCGCAAAAACCTGCAAATCAGTAACATTTTTCAACTGCGCCAAGGGGTCCAAACGGTCGCACTTGGGTTAAGCCTATGAAAACTAACGTTTTGTGGATAATTCAGTTACCGCTATCGCGTATTGCTTGGTGGAAGCACCTCTGATACATCCCCGGTGATTTTGATCCCCGCCCTTCAAGGACGGGGTATCTTCACGCCCCCGGGTTGGCTGCGCGCGCGGTTTTCGGGGCCTAAGTATCGGAAGGGTGGACGTGTCCGAACCAGCTTCGATTTCCACAGGCATCGCCGAGCGCTATGCCACCGCGATTTTCGAGATCGCAAAAGAGAACAAAGACCTCGCAGGTCTGGAATCCGGCATCAATGATCTTGCAGCTGCACTGGGCGAAAGCGCCGATCTGCGCGACCTGATCGCATCTCCGCTGGTTTCCCGCGCCGAACAGGAAAACGCCATTGCCGCTGTTGCTGACAAGATGGGCCTGAACGCCATCCTGCGCAACACGCTGGGTCTGATGGCGCAGAAGCGTCGCCTGTTTGTGGTGCCGCAGCTGGTGCAGGTCCTGCGCGACATGCTGGCCGAAGAGCGCGGCGAAGTGACCGCCGATGTCGCCTCGGCCAAAGCGCTGACCAAGACGCAAATGGAGAAACTGTCCAAGACGCTGTCCGAGCGTGTGGGCAAGACCGTGACTATCAATGCGACCGTGGATGAAAGCCTCATCGGCGGTCTTGTCGTTAAAGTGGGCTCGAAAATGATCGATAGCTCGATCCGTTCGAAGCTGAACTCCCTACAGAATGCAATGAAAGAGGTCGGATAAATGGGAATCCAAGCTGCAGAGATTTCTGCAATCCTGAAGGACCAGATCAAGAATTTTGGTCAGGAAGCCGAAGTGGCCGAGATCGGCCGCGTGCTGAGCGTCGGTGACGGGATTGCCCGTGTATACGGCCTGGACAACGTGCAAGCCGGTGAAATGGTCGAATTCCCCGGTGGCATCATGGGCATGGCCCTGAACCTGGAAAGCGACAACGTTGGTGTCGTTATCTTCGGTTCTGACCGTGACATCAAAGAAGGTGACACCGTCAAGCGCACCAACTCGATCGTGGACGTTCCGATCGGTGACGAGCTGCTGGGCCGCGTTGTTGACGGTCTGGGCAACCCGCTGGACGGCAAAGGCCCGATCAACGCAACCAAGCGTGGCGTTGCAGACGTTAAAGCCCCCGGCATCATCCCGCGTAAATCGGTACACGAGCCGATGGCAACCGGCCTGAAATCGGTCGACGCGATGATCCCGATCGGCCGTGGGCAGCGTGAACTGATCATTGGTGACCGTCAGACCGGTAAAACTGCCGTTGCTCTGGACACCATCCTGAACCAGAAAGTTTACAACGACGCAGCAGGCGACGACGAGTCGAAGAAACTGTACTGCGTTTACGTTGCGGTTGGTCAGAAGCGCTCGACCGTTGCACAGCTGGTGAAGAAACTGGAAGAGTCCGGCGCGATTGAATACTCGATCGTTGTTGCCGCGACCGCGTCTGACCCGGCGCCGATGCAGTTCCTGGCGCCCTACGCCGCGACCGCGATGGCGGAATACTTCCGCGACAATGGCCGCCACGCGCTGATCATCTATGATGACCTGTCCAAGCAGGCTGTGTCCTATCGTCAGATGTCCCTGCTGCTGCGCCGCCCGCCGGGCCGTGAAGCATATCCGGGTGACGTTTTCTACCTCCACTCCCGCCTGCTGGAGCGTTCGGCGAAACTGAACGAAGATTTCGGTGCAGGCTCGCTGACCGCACTGCCGGTTATCGAAACTCAGGGTGGTGACGTTTCGGCGTTTATTCCGACCAACGTGATCTCGATCACCGACGGTCAGATCTTCCTGGAAACCGAGCTGTTCTACCAAGGTATCCGTCCTGCTGTGAACACCGGTCTGTCGGTTTCGCGTGTGGGCTCCTCGGCTCAGACCAACGCGATGAAATCGGTTGCTGGTCCGGTGAAACTGGAACTGGCTCAGTACCGCGAAATGGCTGCGTTTGCGCAGTTTGGTTCGGACCTCGACGCCGCAACTCAGCAGCTGCTGAACCGTGGTGCGCGTCTAACCGAGCTGATGAAACAGCCGCAGTACTCGCCGCTGACCAACGCGGAAATCGTCTGCGTCATCTTCGCCGGCACCAACGGTTACCTCGACAAGATCGACGTATCGGATGTTGGCCGCTATGAGGCCGGTCTGCTGGCGCATCTGCGCGGCAAGCATGCTGACCTGCTGACATGGCTAACCGACGAAGATCCGAAGATCAAAGGTGAAGCGTCCGACAAGATCAAGGCAGCGATCGACGAATTTGCCGCGACCTTCGCATAAGAGGAGGTTCCGATGCCTAGTCTGAAGGACCTTAAAAACAGGATCGAGTCGGTCAAATCGACCCGCAAGATCACCAAGGCCATGCAGATGGTCGCGGCTGCAAAACTGCGCCGCGCCCAGGAATCTGCTGAAGCCTCGCGCCCCTATGCCGAGCGGTTCAATGCCGTGATGGCGGGGCTGGCGGCTTCGGTCGGGGGTAGCGACAGCGCCCCCAAGCTGCTCCGTGGTACGGGCAGTGATGATGTCCATCTGCTGGTTGTGATGACAGCTGAACGCGGCCTGTGTGGCGGCTTCAACGCGAACATCGCAAAGCTTGCCCGTGCCAAAGCGGAAGAGCTGCGCGGCAAAGGCAAAACGGTCAAAGTTCTGACCGTCGGCAAAAAAGGCCGCGACGCGCTCAAGCGCGATCTGGGCGATTTGTTCGTAGGTCATGTCGACCTGAGCGAAGTCAAACGTATTGGCTACACCAATGCGCAAGACATCGCGAAGGACGTCCTGTCTCGCTTCGATGCGGGTGAGTTCGATGTTGCCACGATCTTCTATTCGAAGTTCGTCAACGTTGTGACCCAGATCCCGACGGCACAGCAGGTTATCCCCGCCTCGTTCGAGGACGAAGCGGCAGGTGACGACAGCGGTGCCATCTTCGACTACGAGCCCAGCGAAGAGGCCATTTTGGCTGACCTGCTGCCCAAGGGGGTTGCGACCGCGATCTTCTCGGCTCTGCTCGAAAACGGAGCGTCTGAACAGGGTGCACGGATGTCCGCGATGGACAACGCAACACGCAACGCGGGTGAGATGATCGACAAGCTGACGATCCAGTTCAACCGCTCGCGTCAGGCCGTGATCACCAACGAGCTGATTGAAATTATTTCCGGCGCCGAAGCGCTGTAAGAAAACCGGAGACGAAACATGGCGAATGCAAAAGGCAAAGTCACACAGATCATCGGGGCCGTCGTCGACGTGCAGTTCGAAGATCAGTTGCCTGAAATTCTGAACGCGCTGGAAACCACCAACAACGGCAAGCGCCTGGTGTTGGAAGTTGCTCAGCACCTGGGTGAAAACACCGTCCGCACCATCGCGATGGACGCGACCGAAGGTCTGGTCCGCGGCGAAGTTGTAACCGACACTGGCGCACCGATCTCGGTTCCGGTTGGTAACGCAACTCTGGGCCGCATCCTGAACGTTGTTGGCGAGCCGATCGACGAAAAAGGCCCGGTTGAAGCAACCGAAGCCCGCGCGATCCACCAGCCTGCACCCGAGTTCGACGAACAGTCGACCGAGTCGGAAATCCTGGTCACCGGCATCAAGGTTGTTGACCTGCTGGCCCCCTACGCCAAAGGCGGTAAAATTGGCCTGTTCGGCGGCGCCGGCGTTGGTAAAACCGTTCTGATCATGGAACTGATCAACAACATCGCAAAAGTGCACTCGGGCTTCTCGGTGTTTGCGGGCGTTGGTGAACGGACCCGTGAAGGGAACGACCTGTACCACGAGATGATCGAATCGAACGTTATTAAGCCTGACAACCTGTCGGAATCGCAGGTTGCGCTGGTTTACGGTCAGATGAACGAACCTCCGGGTGCGCGTGCACGTGTTGCTCTGACAGGTCTGACCCTGGCCGAGCAGTTCCGCGACCAGTCCGGTACCGACGTTCTGTTCTTCGTCGACAACATCTTCCGCTTCACGCAAGCGGGCTCCGAGGTTTCGGCTCTGCTGGGTCGTATTCCTTCGGCGGTGGGCTACCAGCCGACACTGGCGACCGACATGGGTGCTCTGCAAGAACGCATCACCTCGACCAAGTCGGGCTCGATCACCTCGGTGCAGGCGATCTACGTGCCTGCGGACGACTTGACCGACCCCGCGCCGGCGACCTCGTTTGCGCACTTGGATGCGACCACCGTTCTTAACCGTGCGATCTCGGAAAAGGGTATCTACCCGGCTGTTGACCCGCTCGACTCGTCGTCGCGTCTGCTGGACCCGGCCATCGTTGGTGAAGAGCACTACGCGGTTGCGACCGACGTTCAGCAGATCCTCCAGCGCTACAAGTCGCTGCAGGACATCATCGCCATCCTCGGCATGGACGAACTGTCGGAAGAAGACAAACTGACCGTTGCACGCGCCCGTAAGATCGAACGCTTCCTGTCGCAGCCATTCGACGTTGCCGAAGTCTTCACCGGTTCGCCCGGCGTTCAGGTTCCTCTGGACGTGACCATCGCATCGTTCAAAGCTGTTGTGGCTGGCGAATACGATCACCTGCCCGAAGCGGCCTTCCTGATGGTTGGCGGGATCGACGAAGTGATCGCCAAAGCGGAGAAGATGGCCGCAGAAGCCGCCTAAGGAGTATCCCTGATGGCAAACACAATGCAATTCGACCTCGTCAGCCCCGAGCGGAGCCTTGCTTCGCTCGCGGCCACCGCGGTCCAGATTCCCGGCGCGGACGGGGATATGACGGCAATGCCCGATCATGCCCCCACGATTACCACGCTGCGCCCAGGGCTATTGAAGGTCGACGCACCCGAAGGGACCAGCGAATATTTGGTGACCGGTGGGTTTGCTCAGATTAACGGTGATGGCCTGTCGGTTCTGGCCGAAAAGGCCATTCCGGTTGCTGAAGTGACCCGGTCGCATCTCGATGACCTGATCGCCGACGCGCGTGCCTCGCATGATGCGGCCAAGGAAGGCGATGACCAGTCCATCGTTGACGAAGCCGCCAAGTTGCTGGCCGATATGGAAGCCCTTGGAACGCATATGAGCCTGTAACAGGTTCACCTGCAGAAGAATTGAACGGCCTCGCTTTCGCGGGGCCGTTTTTTTGTCGTGATTGTAGGATATCTGTGGAATAAGTTCCGTTAATTACGAATTAAAGACATAAAAGTATGAAGACTTTTCGGACCCATCCCATAGGTATTGATCAAGGCGAGACGGTTCTGTTCTCGGACTTTTCCAACGGCGGTGACATGTGGACAGGCAATGGCCCGCGTGAGCGTCGTTCCCCGGTGAAATTCAGTCAGCCGTTCAGGTCAGCCCCGGTGATCCAGATCGGAGTATCTTTGTGGGATGTGGATACATCCTCGGCCCTGCGCGCAGAGGTTCAGGCCGAAGAGATCACGGCCGAAGGGTTCACGGCTGTGTTTCGAACATGGTCCGACACGAAGATCGCGCGTATCCGCGCCTCATGGACGGCTATTGGTGAAGTTGCCTACGAGGATGATTGGGACATCTCATGAGGCCGGTGCCATGGCCCGCAGGTCATGCGGGCCAATGCTTTGATCAGTCTTCGATCATGTCCACGCGTGTCGCATGGCGGCCGCCTTCGAACTCGGCCGTCAGAAACGCGTCTACGATATCGAGGGCCTGACCCTCGCCAATGACGCGCGCACCGATGGACAACATGTTGGCGTTGTTGTGCTGGCGGATCATCCGGGCCGAGAACGTATCCGAGCAGACGCCACAGCGGATACCCGGAACCTTGTTCGCTGCCATCATGATCCCCTGGCCTGTGCCACACAGCAGAATACCCAACGCACAATCGCCCGAGGCGACACGTTCAGCCGCAGCCTTGCCGTGCAGAGGGTAATGCGTGCTTTCAGGCGTGGTGGGGCCGATATCGACGACCTCCCACCCGGCTTGGGCGATATGTGCGGCTAGGGTCTGGCGCAGGTCGATGGCGGCGTGGTCGCTGGAAAGAACGACGCGTTTGGTGTCAGTCATAAGAACGCTGTCCCGCTGTATGGTGGTAGAGAAAGGGCAGGGGCGTCCTAATCTGCCGCTGCTAAAAAGAAAAGGGCGGCTATCGCAAGCCGCCCCGTCAGATCAGTCCATCTGGTACATGGATTCATAGATTGGGGTCAGGGTCTTGTCCTCGAACAGGGACGAGACGCTGGTGCCGTTCCAGATGTTTAGGATGGCCTGGGTGAAGATCGGCGCGGTCGGCACGATGCGGATATTCTTGGCTTTCAGGATCGCATCTGTCGGCTGGATCGTGTCGGTCAGAACCAGGGATTTCATCACCGAATTCGTCACACGTTCGACCGCGGGGCCGCTCATGACGCCGTGAGTGATGTAGGAGTGGACCTCTTTCGCGCCGTTGTCCAGCAGCACCTGCGCCGCTTTGCACAGGGTGCCGGCGGTGTCGCACATGTCATCGACGATCAGGCAGATCTTGTCTTTGACATCGCCGATCACGGTCATCTCAGCCACTTCACCGGCCTTTTCGCGGCGTTTGTCGACGATCGACAGGGGGGCTTCGATCCGCTTGGCCAGTTCGCGCGCGCGGGCCACGCCGCCAACGTCGGGCGAGACCACCATGATCTCGTCCATATTGTCTTTGAACTGGTTCTTCACATCCAAGGCAAAGATCGGTGAGGCATAAAGGTTGTCCACCGGGATATCGAAAAAGCCCTGAATCTGGGCCGCGTGCAGGTCCATGGTCAGAACCCGCTCGATCCCTGCGCCGGTCAGCATGTTGGCGACTAGCTTGGCCGAGATCGGTGTGCGCGCCTTGGTGCGGCGGTCCTGACGGGCGTAGCCAAAGTAAGGGATAACAGCGGTGATGCGCTGCGCGGACGAGCGGCGTAACGCGTCGGCGATGATCAGCAGCTCCATCAGGTTGTCATTCGCCGGGTTTGAGGTCGGTTGGATAATGAACATATCCTCGCCACGGACGTTTTCGAACACCTCGACGAAGATCTCGCCATCGTTGAAGCGCTCGACGCGGGCGTCGACCAGACCCTGATCAACGCCGCGATAAAGGCTCATGCGGCGCGATATGGTTTCGGCAAGCGGAAGGTTAGCGTTCCCAGCAATCAGCTTGGGTTCGTGGAGTGTCGGCATCGGCTGGAGTCCCCGGGCAGCGTTGGCAATGTGACAGATTCGTGATGTTGACACCGCTTAGCATGGCCTTACCGTTCCGCAAAGACAACGCAGCGGAGAAAGTGCAGATGACCCAGATTGACTACTATTTTGCGACAATTTCACCCTATACCTATCTGGCGGGCACACGGCTGGAGGAGATCGCAGCCAAGCATGGTGCGACGATCAATTACAAACCACTGGACATCATGGCGCTTTTCGGGCGCACGGGCGGCACGCCACCAAAAGACCGGCATATTTCCCGCATTGAATACCGCGCACAGAATCTGGTGCGGGTCGCGAAAAAGTTAGGCGTACCGTTCAACCTGAAACCGGCGCATTGGCCGACCAATATGGCTCCGTCCTCTTACGCTGTGATTGCGGCGGCCAAAGCTGGATCGGGGGATGTGGGTAAACTATGCCAATCCCTGCTGCGGGCCTGTTGGGCTGAAGAGAAAGACGTCGCGCAGGACGACGTGATCCGTGATTGCCTGACGCAAGCCGGGTTCGATGCCGATCTGGCCGATAGCGGCCTGTTGGTGGGGGCCGAGACCTACGCCGCCAATCTGGAAGAGGCCGTGGAGAGCGGGGCCTTCGGCGCGCCCTTCTACATCACACGTGATGGTCAGCGGTTCTGGGGGCAGGACAGCCTTGACGACCTTGACCAACATTTGGCCGAGTTGAAAGGCTAAGCCTACAGGTGTGATAAGAACTGGTCGATCTGGTCATGGCTGATCGACCAGTCGCAGACCAGACGGCAGGGCAGAGGCTCTGCTTCATCCGCACCTTCCAACTGCGCCCCCCACAGGTGATAGACCGCGCCCGCCGCATGAAGCTGGCGGTGTTTGGCGCGCGGGAAGGAGGCGAAGATCATGTTGGTCCGTGGCTCATGCAGGAAATCGGCTCCTTTGGCGCGTAGACCCTCTGCCAAACGGGCACAGTTCGCGTTCGCCTGGCGCGCCGATGTCAGCCACAGATCGTCCTCCAGATAAGCCGCCATCTGGGCGGACAGATACCGGTGTTTCGAGAACAAATGCGCCCCGCGTTTGCGGCGCAGCTCGAATTCCCATGCTTTGGATTCGTCGAAGAAAATCACCGCCTCGACGCCCATCAACCCGTTCTTGGTCCCGCCAAAGCTGACCGCATCCACGCCGGCCTTCCATGTCATCTCTGCCGGTGAACATCCCAACGCGACCAGAGCGTTCGTGAACCGCGCCCCATCCAGATGCACCGGCAGGTCATACTCCTTCGCAACCCCTGACTTCCGACCTTTTTGTTGATCTGACTGGGTTTTTGGTTTGTTTTCAGGTGTGGTTGCTCAGAGGCGCGTTGTAGTGCCCCATTATTATAAAAAGTATTGACATGGGCCTTCAGATGGCTAACCTCTTCGCCCATGTTCATCCGCACCAAACATGACGCAAAGCTCAACCGCACACGGATCCAGATCGTTGAATCCGTCCGCACCGGCTCCAAGGTACGCCAGAAGATCCTGCGCCATGTGGGTGTGGCCCATAACGACAGCGAGATTGAGGATATCAAGCGTCTGGCGGGCCGCTTGATGGAGCAATTACGCATTGATCGCTCGCCGCAAATGGAACTGTTCACGCCCACGGAATATGCCGATCTGCAGGCGCTGGTGCGCCGCGCTCCGCGGCCGGACAAGCTTGGCGTTGATCTTGCCGAGTGCCGTGAGGAGGCGCGGGTCTCTCTGGGTCTGCGGGATGTCATGGGGACGATGTATGACCAACTGGGTTGGGGGGCCCTTCTGGGGGCGGCGCGTAAAAGTGCCAATCGCATTGTGAAAGAGCTGGTTATGGCGCGGATCGCACAGCCCGAGAGCAAGCGCGCGACCGTGGAGGCGTTGGAGAACCAGGCAGGCATCACGCTCAATCTGGACGTGGTCTATCGGAGCATGGATTACATCAATACGCCGGTGATAGACGGGATTTGCAAAACCTCTCACGCGGCGGCAGAGAAGTTGCTGGGCGGGCCAGTGACCGTGCTGTTCTACGATTGCACGACCCTGGCCTTTGACACCGAGCGCGAGGACCCGGCCGAGGATGCGGACGGGGTCGAGCAGGATCATCTTCTGGCCAAGGGCTTCAGCAAGGATGGCAAGCATCACCGCGCTCAGGTCATGCTGGCGCTGATCGTCACCTCCGATGGGCTGCCTGTGGGCTATGAACTCTTCCCGGGAAACACCTGGGAAGGTCATACGCTGGAAGCTGCGCTGAAGGCGTTGGAGGGACGCTTCGACGTGGCCAGGGTCACGTTCGTGGCCGATGCCGCCATGCTCAGCAAGGACAACCAGCAGATGTTGCAGAACAAGGGTCTGCCCTACATCCTCGGCTATCGCATGAAGTCCGCCCCGGCCGCCGTGAAGGCGAACATTTTGAGCCCGGAGGGACGCCAGCCTTGGGCTGGACACGGTTCTGAAGAGGCAACCGAGAAGGGCTGGTACAAGGTGATCGACCAGGAGGGAGCGCGGGTCATTGTGACCTGGTCACCCACCCGGGCACGCAATGATGCCCACAAGCGCGACAAGGCAATCGAAAAGCTGCACAAGAAGCTCAAGCGCTCTCGCAAACCCGGCAGCTTCAGCAGCCGGGGATATGGCCGCTTCCTGGCCTTCCCCGACAGCGGGGACGTCACGCTGGATGATGCAAAGATCAAGGCAGCGGCACAATGGGACGGGCTGCATGCCATTGTTGTTCATGGTGCGGACGAACTGGAGGCACAGGACGTCATTGCCCGCTATCACCAGTTGTGGGAGATCGAAGCCTGCTTCCGCACCAACAAGCACGATCTGAAAATCCGGCCCATCTATCACTGGTCGCCGCGTCGGGTCCGGGCCCATATCGCCATCTGCTACATGGCCTTCTGCTGCCTGCAGCACCTGCGCAAGCATCTGGACCTGCTCGGACACCCGATGAGCCCGGCTCGTATCCGCAACGAGTTGAACGCATTGCAGCTCTCGATCCTGCGCCACAAAGGCACCCCTGACCGCTACGGCATGCCAAGCCATGCCACGGTCGATGCCAGACGCATCCTCACCTGCGTCGGCCTGACCTGGAACGAAGCCCCTTTCAAGATACCCCCCGGGCGCACCCGAAAAACTGGCCAGACCAAAGCCTGAGCTCCCTCAACACTCCGAAACAATCGCTGGCGAAAAAAGTCCGTGTAGTGCCTTTTGGCAACCAAGGCATAATAATATCAATGACTTATACGAAAAAATGTCGGAAGTCAGGAAAGACGTCGCGCAGGACGACGTGATCCGTGATTGCCTGACGCAAGCCGGGTTCGATGCCGATCTGGCCGATAGCGGCCTGTTGGTGGGGGCCGAGACCTACGCCGCCAATCTGGAAGAGGCCGTGGAGAGCGGGGCCTTCGGCGCGCCCTTCTACATCACACCTGATGGTCAGCGGTTCTGGGGGCAGGACAGCCTTGACGACCTTGACCAACATTTGGCCGAGTTGAAAGGCTAAGCCTACAGGTGTGATAAGAACTGGTCGATCTGGTCATGGCTGATCGACCAGTCGCAGACCAGACGGCAGGGCAGAGGCTCTGCTTCATCCGCACCTTCCAACTGCGCCCCCCACAGGTGATAGACCGCGCCCGCCGCATGAAGCTGGCGGTGTTTGGCGCGCGGGAAGGAGGCGAAGATCATGTTGGTCCGTGGCTCATGCAGGAAATCGGCTCCTTTGGCGCGTAGACCCTCTGCCAAACGGGCACAGTTCGCGTTCGCCTGGCGCGCCGATGTCAGCCACAGATCGTCCTCCAGATAAGCCGCCATCTGGGCGGACAGATACCGGTGTTTCGAGAACAAATGCGCCCCGCGTTTGCGGCGCAGCTCGAATTCCCATGCTTTGGATTCGTCGAAGAAAATCACCGCCTCGACGCCCATCAACCCGTTCTTGGTCCCGCCAAAGCTGACCGCATCCACGCCGGCCTTCCATGTCATCTCTGCCGGTGAACATCCCAACGCGACCAGAGCGTTCGTGAACCGCGCCCCATCCAGATGCACCGGCAGGTCATACTCCTTCGCAACCGCACACAGCGCTTGCAATTCGTCCAGCGAATAAACCGACCCTCGCTCGGTCACTTGTGTGATGGACACCGGTCCTCGTTGCGGTCCATGCACACCACGCGTTTCTTCTACCGAAATCGTTCGGTGCAGGGCCTCGGGGGTCATCTTGTCGGAGCCGGGTACCAGGGTCAGCTTCGCTCCGCTATAGAATTCGGGCGCATTGCATTCATCCTCGTGGATATGCGCGACCGGAGAGCAGAAGATCGTCTCCCACGGGTTGGAGAGGGTGGCCAGCGCCAGTGAATTCGCTGCCGTTCCGGTCGCCACCAGATAGACCGCCGCGCCGGGGGCTTCGAAAATGCTGCGAAGGCGGTCCCGGACCTCATTCATCAGCGTGTCAGCCCCATAGGCCATCTGATAGCCCTGATTGGCCTCGGCCAGTTTTGCCAGTACCTGCGGATGGACAGGCCCGGAATTATCGGAAGCGAAATACATCAGGTCGGCTCCTCAATGATATAGTCTTCCCACTCTTCCATGGGGGTCTCGAACTCGGACACGGTACGCCCCTGAACCGAGACGCCGGCGGCATGAACGCTATCGGCTGTGCCAGACAGCAAGGGGTGCCAATCATAGAGAGGCTTACCCTCCCACAGTAGGCGATAGGCGCAGGTTTGGGGTAGCCAGTAGGCGTGTGAGTCGATGTTTTCTGGCGTCATGACGATGCATTCGGGCACGAACTGGTGCCGGATGTCATACTGGGTGCAACGGCAGCTTTCATCGTCCAAAAGGCGGCAGGCGACGCAGGTCAGCGCGACCTCGCCAGTGTCTTCGTCTTCCAGCTTGTTCAGGCAACATTTGCCGCACCCATCGCAGAGCGCCTCCCACTCGCGCTTGTTCATCTTGCGCAGGGGTTTGCGTTCCCAAAAGCGCGGGGGCAGGCCCGCGCGGTTGATCGGATCCACGCTCATCGCGCGGCCAGAATGTCGCGTGATTTCGCGCAATCGGCATCCATCTGGGCGATCAGCCCGTCCAGACCATCGAACTTCATTTCAGGGCGCAGGAACTCGACCAACCCGACCGAGAGGGTTGTACCGTATAGATCGCCGGAGAAATCAAACAGGAAAGTCTCAATATTGGGGACCTCACCATTGAACATGGGGCGTACGCCAATCGACGCCGCGCCTTGGTAGGAGCCCTTGTTTGGGCCGTCCAGCACATCCACCAGAACGGCATAGACGCCGAACTTTGGTGGGTGCAGGCCCTCGATCGACATATTAGCGGTGGGAAAGCCCAGCTCGCGTCCGCGCTGCTCGCCGCCGATGACCTCGCCTTCGATGCGGTGCCAATGGCCCAGCATGGTCGCCGCATCGCCGGGGCGGCCTTCGCTGAGCGCGGTTCGGACCGCGGTCGAAGAGACGACGTTTTCGGAACGCTCCATCAAAGGGGCGATGGTCACGCCGAACCCCATTTGCTCGCCAAAGCGGACCATGTCCTGCGCCGTTCCAACCCGCCCTTTGCCAAAGCAGAAATCGGCACCCACAACGATATGAGACAAGCCCAAACCGTCGCAGATCACATTGCGCGCGAATTCCTCGGGGGTCAGCCCGGCCAAAGCGGCATTGAAGGGCAGTTCGTAAAGCTTTTGTACGCCCAGCTTCTCAAGCCGGTGTGCCCGAGCGTTTCCGCGCATCAATCGAAACGGAGGCGCATCGGGTGCAAAATACTCACGCGGATGCGGTTCAAACGTCAGCACGCCCAGAGGCGCATTCGGAGCCGCATTGCGCGCCAGCTCGATAACCGACTGATGCCCCACATGGACGCCATCGAAGTTCCCGATCGCCACGCTGGCGCCGCGATCTTCTGGCTCGATATACTGGAAGTCCCGGATGATCTGCATGCGCTTTGGGTACTGTTCATCAACAGTATGTTCAAGCGTGACCTTCGAGAATTTCGGACAATTCGACCCGCTCGGATGGTGAGTGGCAGTGTGTCGTTCGGTTCAGCAATGACCGTTGCAGCGCGCCGGTCATTGCTGCAGGGATTAAACCCCTCTGTGGCAGGGGTGCGTGTCTACTCGCTCAGTCGAACTTACGCGATGGGGCAAGGACCATGGCTTCGCCGACCAGAACCTTCTTACCATCGACTGCGCAGTGACAGTCCAGCTTCACGCGGCGTTTGGCAAAATCAATGTCGATCACCTTGACCTCGGCATAGACCATGTCGCCGGGGCGGACCGGAGCTAGGAACTTCAGTGACTGGCCCATGTAGACCGTCCCATGACCGGGCAGTTGCTCGCCGATCACGGCCGAGATCAAACCGGCCGTGAGCATCCCATGCGCAATGCGGCCCTCAAAGATCGTATCGCGGGCGTAGTCATCATCCAGATGCACAGGGTTCCGGTCAGTCGAGACCTGCGCGAACATCTCGATATCTTCATCCGTCACCACTTTGCGCAGGTGGCGGGACATGCCCATCTCGATGTCTTCAATACAGATCGTTCCGCGTGGAAGATTGTCCAACATGGTGCCCTCACTTGAAATCCGCCGAGTAATAAAAGTCTACCATCGGCCATCCGTTGGCAACTTTATTACTTCGCAACTGCAGAAAATCAAGTGAAAAATGACTACCGCAAACGCCCGATTGTATAGGTGGGATTGATCTTTTCCCTTTCTATATAGTCGCTTAGGGATTCTGCGTGGGGGTGGTGCGACGTTTTCGTCTCGGCCGCGGCCAACCCGCCTGAGATAAAGAGCGTATCGATTCCCTCTCCCATACCGCCCAGGATGTCGGTATGCGGGCCATCCCCAATGGCCAGGATGTCACTGTCCGAGACGTCTACGTCCATTTCCTGCATGCGACGACGCGCCAGATCATAGATCGGAGGATGGGGTTTGCCGAAATACAGGCTCTCGCCACCCATCTCGGTGTAAAGCTTCGCCAAAGCGCCCGCGCACCATTCCCGTACTTCGCCTCGATCGACCACGATGTCAGGGTTCGCACATAGCAGCTTCATGCCTTTTTGCTTGGCATAGAGAAAGTGCGGACGATTGACGTCGGGATCGGCCATCGTATCAAACGGCCCGCAGCAGACGATCCCCTCGGCCTGATCCAGAGGGACGCGCTCGATATGAACAGGATGGTCCAACAGCTTCAGCGGCTCAAAAAACCCCGCATCGCGTTCCCATTCGCCCATGAAGTAAACCTTTTCGCCTACTGTTCCGCGGAACATGGCTGAACGAGCTGAATCTCCGCTTGTGGCGATGGTATCATAGGCGTCGGCGGGGACGTTAAACTGCGAAAGCTGCGCGGCGACACCTGCGCGCGGTTTCGGTGAGTTTGTCACCAGAACAACGAAACCGCCTTTCGAGCGGTAGGTCTGCAGTGCGGCTACCGCTTCTGGATACGCAGTGATCCCATTGTGAACACAGCCCCAAAGGTCGACAAAAAGCACTTTGTAACGGTCGGATATCTCGTGGAGTGCGGAGATGATCTGGGTCATGGGATTCCCTTTGGCATGGTCTGCGGACAGCCAAGCCTATGGCAGAGCTTGACACGTTTTGCCAGAGGGGGCGCAGCCCCCGCCGCGGCAAGTCGCGACTCCCCCGAGGTATTTTGAAACAGAAGAAGCAGGGGATACGCACTTCATCTGGCTATAAATATCCCGGAGCGCGAGGCAGAGCCTCGCATAAAAAAGGCGCCCGCTTGGGGCGCCCTGGGGTAAGGTTTCAGACCTTGAGGTTCGGGATGATCTGCTTTTTCCGGCTCATGATACCGGGCAGGACGACGGCGTCGCCGTCGACCGATGCGCCGAAGCTTTTCTCGGCGACGGATTTGACCAGATCGTTCGGGACCAGCAGGGTGGCTTCTTCGTTCAGGATGTCGACCACAAACAGCAGCACCTGATCGACGCCGTCTTCCTTTGCTACGTCAACCATCGACGCGGCCAAGCTGTCCTTGCGGTCCAGAACAACGCCCGGAGCGGTGGTTTCCAGAACAGAGACACGGAACTTGGTGCCTTCGACTTCATATTCCTTGCTGTCCATGCGGATCAGTTCGGCATCCGAGAACGAGGACACATCCGATTTCGCCGCGAACATGTCGGCTGCATAGGCCGATACATCCAGACCCAGTTCCGCTGCCAGTTTCTCGGCCACTTCGCGGTCATGCGCGGTGGTGGTGGGAGAGTGGAATTCCAGCGTGTCCGACAGGATACAGGTCAACGCTGCGCCTTTGATGGCTTCGGGCATCTTGGCGGCGGTATCACCCATCAGGTCGACCATGATGGTCGCGGTGCAGGCCAGAGGGCGCACGGTGATGTCGATTGGCCCTTTTGTTTCCAGACCGCCAACCAGTTTGTGGTGGTCAATGATGGCGCGGATGTCAGCGCGGTTGACGCTGTCGGGCAGCTCGGCCGGGTTGTTGGTGTCGACGATGACAACCGGAGCATCCGCCTCTACATCTTCGATGATGCGCGGCTTGGGCAGGTCCCAGCGCTGCAGCATGAAGGCGGCTTCGGTGTTAGGCTCGCCCAGCAGCACGGGTTCAGCCTGCTCGCCTTTGATTTCATTCAGGTACCACGCCCACAGAATCGGAGAGCCGGTGGAATCGGTATCGGGAGATTTGTGACCAAATACTAGGGTTGTCATGTCAGCGTCCTGCGGATTGGAAATTTGCGCGCCTTATAGGGCGCAAGTCATGGCTTGTCACCTGCTTGCGGGCCCATGCGACTGAAGGTCTGACATGCTGAGAATTCAGAACGGCGCCCGCGTCAGCGTGTAGCCTTCCTTTTCCAGAAGCGAGAGCAAGCCGTATGTCTGGCTGAGATGCCCGGCACCAACAGCGATCACGGCCGTTTGGTCTTGAATACGGAGGATATGGTCCATCCAACTGTTATTGCGATCTACCAGCAATTGTTGTTCGAACTGCGCCCATTCCGCGTCGTAATCCTCTTGCGACAGGCCCGAAGCCTCGAACCCCTGAATCCGAGCCAGTTGCAGGATCTGCGCATGTTTTTCCTCGAGATACGCATTGGCCATCGTGGCGAGGTGGTTTGCATCGGCCTGCATCGCTCCGGACAGGCGGACGAGTGAGTCGACCTGTTGTTCCAGCGAAAGCGTGTCGAACATCGCCATCAGATCCTCGATCCGCTCCAGCGAGTGTTGGGGGATTCCGTGCGCCTCGGCCACATCTGTCAGGCGGGCATCCATGCCATGGTTCGCATCCGGGTTTTGCATCAGACAGGGCGGGATGCCCAGCATCATGCTCAGAAACCAGGGCCGCATTTTGGCCGCCATCCAACTGGGAATGCCGCGCTCGGCCAAAGACGCCGAGAGGCCCGCCCAGTCCTCGGCGCTCATCAGGTCGATCAGGGTGGGGCCTTCGGTGATCATCACGGGGCTCAGGTCATTGGCCAAGCCTTGCTCGAACGCTTCCATTTTGGCCTCGGTGACCTCGAAATAGATCGCGTCTGCCTGGGCTACGATGGGCGTCAGCCGTTCGACGACCGGCCCCATGCGTGCATCGTTGGTGTGCAGTGTTCCAATCAGGTGCAGGGTCGTGTCGCCCTTGGTGGCGATCCAGTGATTGCCCTCGGGGTAGGGGACCGAGGCAAGGGAGTGTTGCAGGGCGGCCTGATCCTCTTCTGACATCAGGGGGCGCAGGTCGTGACCTTCGCAGGCGGCATGTGCCGTCATGGGCAGAAGCAATAGTCAAAAAAGGGCCATCAAGCGCATAGGCGGTCCTTCCTCGGTTGGTCAAAAAGACGACATAAGATTTAGGCATCCAAATGCAGCATATTCAAGGCGACCCATCTGGTATTTTGACACGAAACGCATAGCATTGGGAGATGGAGCGCGAGCAGGATCTTTATCCCCCCATCAAGGCATTGTTCGAGAGGCAGGGTTATACCGTAAAAGGTGAGGTTGGCGCAGCCGACATCATGGCCATGCGCGACGGGTCTGAGCCGGTGATTGTCGAGTTGAAGCTGCGCTTTTCGCTGGCTTTGTTCCATCAGGCCGTCGCGCGGTTCAGGATCACGGATCAGGTCTATCTGGGCGTCAGCAAGCCAACCGGACGTACCGCGCGTCGTGCGTTGCGGGACAATCTGGCGCTCTGCCGCAGGTTGGGCTTGGGCCTGATCACCGTGCGCGCGGACGGAGCGGTCGAGGTGCAGTGCGATCCCGGCCCCTATGCCCCGCGCAAGAACAAGGCTAAAGCGGGCCGGATGCTGCGCGAATTTGATCGGTTACAAGGCGACCCGAACTCTGGCGGCGCAACGCGGCACGGCATTGTCACCGCCTATCGCCAGGATGCTTTGAAATGCGCGGCCCATCTCGCCGAACATGGCGCCTGCAAAGGGGCCGAGGTCGCGAAGTCGACGGGCGTGGCCAAGGCCACGCGGTTGATGCGCACCAATCACTACGGCTGGTTCGACAAGGTCGAAAAAGGTGTTTATGCCCTGACGGATGCGGGGCAGGAGGGCTTGAAGCACTGGGCCTATAGTTGGGACCAGCCTGATTGAGGGTCTGGGTCGAAAAAAATCCATCACAGCTTGTTGACTCGGGGATTTGCACCCCCTAGCTATGCGTCGTTATCACTCTCTACCCTTGAGTGCTAACGCCTCGCCAGTCGGCGAGGGGAGGATAGATAAACTTTGAGCCCAAGGAGCTACAAAGATGGCACTGAAACCGCTTCATGACCGTGTGCTGGTTCGCCGTACAGAAAGCGAAGAGAAAACCGCAGGCGGCCTGATCATTCCTGATAGCGCGAAAGAAAAACCCAGCGAAGGCGAAGTCGTCGCAACCGGCGAAGGCGCACGCAAGGACAGCGGCGAGTTGATCGCAATGGCGGTCAAAGCTGGCGACAAGATCCTGTTCGGCAAATGGTCGGGCACCGAGGTTCAGGTCGACGGCGAAGAGCTGCTGATGATGAAAGAAAGCGACATCATGGGGATCATCGAGTAAGCCGCCGCGCTTCACTCTGATCTTCATTTACAACTTATTTCTCAAGGAGAAACGACATGGCTGCAAAGGACGTCAAATTCGACACCGATGCCCGTAACCGCATGCTGGCAGGTGTGAACATCCTGGCCGACGCTGTTAAAGTGACCCTCGGCCCCAAAGGCCGCAACGTGGTTCTGGACAAATCCTTCGGCGCGCCGCGCATCACCAAAGACGGTGTTTCGGTTGCCAAGGAAATCGAACTGGAAGACAAGTTCGAAAACATGGGTGCGCAGATGGTGAAAGAAGTCGCCAGCCGCACCAATGACGAAGCCGGCGACGGCACCACCACCGCAACCGTTCTCGCCCAAGCCATCGTTCGCGAAGGTCTGAAGCAGGTTGCAGCTGGCCTGAACCCGATGGACCTGAAGCGCGGCATCGACCTGGCGACTGCCAAAGTTGTTGCAGGCATCAAAGACGCGTCGCGTGAAGTCAAAGACTCGGCAGAAGTTGCTCAGGTTGGCACAATCTCGGCCAACGGCGAAGCTGAAATCGGCCAGCAGATCGCAGACGCGATGCAGAAGGTTGGCAACGAAGGTGTTATCACCGTCGAAGAAAACAAAGGTCTGGAAACCGAGACCGATGTTGTCGAAGGTATGCAGTTCGACCGTGGCTACCTGTCGCCTTACTTCGTCACCAACGCAGACAAGATGATCGCAGAACTCGACGACTGCATGATCCTGCTGCACGAAAAGAAACTGTCCTCGCTGCAGCCGATGGTTCCGCTGCTCGAGCAGGTGATCCAGTCGCAGAAGCCTCTGCTGATCATTGCTGAGGATGTTGAAGGTGAAGCGCTGGCAACTCTGGTTGTCAACAAACTGCGCGGCGGCCTGAAAATTGCTGCTGTCAAAGCACCGGGCTTCGGCGATCGTCGTAAAGCCATGTTGCAGGACATCGCGATCCTGACCGGCGGTCAGGTCATCTCGGAAGATCTGGGCATGAAGCTCGAGTCCGTCACCATGGACATGCTGGGCACCGCCAAGAAGATCGAGATCACCAAAGACGAAACAACCATCGTTGACGGTGCTGGCGAGAAAGCCGAGATCGAAGCACGTGTTGCTCAGATCCGCACTCAGATTGAAGAAACCTCATCGGACTACGACCGTGAGAAGCTGCAAGAGCGCGTTGCCAAACTGGCAGGCGGTGTTGCTGTTATCCGCGTCGGCGGCATGACCGAAGTTGAAGTGAAAGAGCGCAAGGACCGTGTGGACGATGCTCTAAACGCGACCCGCGCTGCTGTGCAGGAAGGCGTTGTCGTCGGCGGTGGTGTTGCTCTGGTTCAGGCCGGCAAAGCACTAGAAACTCTGGAAGGTGCAAACGCTGACCAGAACGCCGGTATCAACATCGTTCGCAAAGCGATCGAAGCGCCGCTGCGCCAGATCGCCGAGAACGCAGGTGTTGACGGTGCGGTCGTTGCGGGCAAAGTCCGTGAATCCGGCGATGTATCGTTCGGCTTCAACGCGCAGACCGAAGAATATGGCGACATGTTCTCGTTCGGCGTGATTGACCCGGCCAAAGTTGTCCGTACCGCGCTGGAAGACGCGGCCTCGGTTGCTGGTCTGCTGGTCACCACCGAAGCAATGGTTGCTGACAAGCCCGCCAAAGAAGGCGCGGCACCTGCTGGCGGCATGCCCGACATGGGCGGCATGGGCGGCATGATGTAAGCTGCTTAGGCCATAGTGCTTACGAGCGGGGTCGCCTTTGGGCGGCCCCGTTTGCGTTTGGAATGCCCGCTGCGCGGCCATGCCTCCGGCGGACGTATTTTTGAACAGAAGAGAACTGGACGTTGCACGTATCCGGAAAGTGAGTGTGCAAAGCTTGGCCAACGCGCTATGCGGGATTCATGAGACTTTTTCTTCTGACCTCCCTGACCATGTGCGCCTTTGCGGCCAATTCGATTCTGAACCGGCTGGCGATTGAGAGCGGGGCGAGTGATCCTGCGGGGTTCGCCGTTGTCCGTGTTCTTGCGGGGGCGGTGGTTCTAGCCGTGTTGGTTCTTTTGAAAGGCGGGGTTCTGCCGCTTCGCTCACCACGTCGGATTATCGGGGCGGGTTCACTGTCTCTCTATATGATTGGCTTTTCTGTGGCATACCTGACGTTGGACGCCGGGTTGGGGGCGTTGATCCTGTTTGGTGTCGTTCAGATCACCATGTTCGCAGTCGGAGCTATGACCGGAGCGACCCCGACGGTGCGCCAATTGGCAGGTGCAGCGGTCGCGCTGGGCGGGTTGGCCTATGTGCTTTGGCCATCGGGGACTGTTCAGGTGGACGCCTTAGAGGCCGCTCTGATGGTCACGGCAGGGATCGGCTGGGCCGCCTATTCCTTGGCCGGGCGGTCCGAACCGAACGCGTTGGAAGGCACAGCGGCCAATTTCGTTGTCGCCTTGCCCGTCACGGCTATGGCCTTGCTGGTGGCGGGCGGCACATGGCAGATCACCGGGTTTGGCTATTTTCTGGCGGCTCTGTCCGGGGGCGTGACCTCGGGCCTCGGCTATGCGCTTTGGTATCGCGCGTTGCCGCAGCTTGCTCCCTCGGTCGCTGCGGTCGTACAGCTCAGCGTCCCTGTCATCGCAATCGTTGCGGGGATTTTGCTATTGGATGAGTTGGCAAGCATGCGCTTGATCATCGGCGCGGCGCTGGTTTTGGGCGGGATCGCGCTGGCAGTACAGCGTAGAACCTGAGGTCACATCTTTCCTCGCGCCGAAATAGGCCTTATCTGGCGGGTATGAGAGTTCTGCTTGCTATAATTTTTCTATTCCTCCCGGCGGTGGCCCAGGCGAAATGCGTGATCCTGCTGCACGGGCTGGCTCGGACCGAGGCGTCCTTTTCGGTGATGGAGCAATTGTTCGAGGTGCATGGCTACACGGTCATTCGACCGGGTTACCCGTCGACCGATCTGGGCATTCCGGAACTGGCCGAGCAAACTCTGCCCGATGCGTTCGCCGAATGCGGGGACGACACCGCGAATGTCGTGGCGCATTCCATGGGGGGCATCCTGTTGCGCTATTGGCTACAGGATCACGAACCAGAGAATTTGGGTCGCGTTGTCATGCTTGGGCCGCCTAACCAGGGCAGCCAACTGGTGGATGAATTGGGCGCGTGGGAGGTGTTCGGCTACCTCAATGGTCCGGCAGGGCTGCAGTTGGGCACAGGTCCCGAGGGTATCCCGCGCCAATTGCCTCCGGTTGAGTTCGAGCTTGGGGTGATCGCGGGTGAAAACTCTCTGAACCCGGTCTTTTCGTCAATGATAGACGGGCCTGACGATGGCAAAGTTTCGATCCGGACGACCCGGGTTGAAGGTATGGCGGATCATATCGTTCTGCCTGTGACGCATACTTTCATTATGAACAATCCTCGCGTCATGGCCCAGGCACTGCACTTCATCGAGTTCGGACAGTTCGACCCGCAAATCACTTGGCTCGATGGGGTGATGGACGTGATTGACGAGATCTGTATCGGGCAGGATTGCTCGGAACCGGACTCGGAGCGCACGGAATGACGGCATTGGAACTGACGTTGACCGGAGCAGAGGTTCTGCTGCCGGAGGCCGGGTTGTCGCGTGCCGATTTGTCAATTGCCGAAGGGGAGGTGCAGGGCGACCGGACCGGGCGACACGTTGATCTGTCTGGTTATCTGGTTCTACCCGGCATCATCGACCTGCATGGGGACGGGTTTGAACGTCACATCGCCCCGCGGCGCGGCGCCATGAAACAGATGAACGAAGGCATCTTGTCAGTCGAGGCCGAGCTTGCCGCCAACGGGATCACCACCGGCGTTCTGGCCCAGTTCTACAGCTGGGAGGGCGGGGTACGCGGGCCAGACTTTGCCTCTCAGGTGTTCAAGGCGATTGCCGATGTCAAGGACAGCATCGTCACGGATCTGATCCCGCAATTGCGGTTCGAGACGCATATGCTGGACGATTATGACGGGCTGGCCCAAAAGATCTCAGATTGGCAGGTGCCTTATGTCGTCTTCAACGATCACCTGCCGCATGACCGTCTGGCCGAAGGGCGGAAACCTCCGCGTCTGACAGGGCAGGCTTTGAAAGCAGGGCGCAACCCCGATGCGCATTTTAAGATGCTGCTATCCATGCATGCCCGCAGCGATGAAGTCCCTGACGCACTTGACTTGCTTTGCGCTCAGTTGACCCAAAGCGGCGTGCGCTTGGGCAGCCATGATGATGCCACGCCTGAGACCCGTGCAGGATGGCTTAAACGCGGTGTTTCGATCGCTGAATTCCCCGAAACCCTCGCTGCAGCCGAAGCCGCTTGCGCTGCCGGAGATTACATCATCCTAGGCTCACCCAACGTGGTGCGCGGAGGCTCTCACAAGGGCAACGCCAGCGCGCTGGACCTGATCGCTATGGGGCTGTGTGACGCTCTGGCCTCGGACTACCACTACCCCAGCCCGCGCCGCGCCGCATTGATGTTGGCAAAAAGCGGGTTGCTGGATTTTGCGGCGGCCTGGGCGCTGGTCTCATCCGGCCCCGCGCGGGTTCTCGACCTGAATGATCGGGGCACGCTGATGCCGGGTCAACGCGCCGATATCGTCATTCTGGATGCAAAAACCCACCGGGTCGCCGCTACCTTTGCTGGCGGGCGTGTTAGCCATATGTCCGGCGACATCGCGGCCAGATTTTTCGCCTGACCGCCCCATCTTCTTCTGTTCAAAAATACCTCCGCCGGAGGCATCGCGCAAAATGCGCGAATTCCGTCAGCGAGCGATGCGGTTGAAGTGACCCATCTTCCGTCCCGGCTTGACCTCGGCCTTGCCATACAGGTGCAAGGCGACGTCCCGCTCCTGCGCCAGTTCCGGCACTCGGTCCATATCGTCGCCGATCAGGTTCTCCATTGCCACGTCCGAATGCCGCTGCCCGTCTCCCAAAGGCCACCCGACCACTGCACGGATATGCTGCTCAAACTGGTCGACGGCGCAGCCATTCTGCGTCCAGTGGCCCGAATTATGCACCCGAGGCGCGATTTCGTTCACGATCAGGCCCGCGGGTGTGACGAACAGCTCCACCCCCATAACGCCCACATAGTCCAGCGCATTAAGAATGTTAGCCGCGAGCAGTACCGCATCCGTCCGTTGCGCCGGGCGCAGGCGGGCGGGGACCGTTGTGGTGTGCAGGATGCCGTCGCGGTGGACATTCTCACCGGGGTCAAAGCAAGCGACCTGACCATCAAGCCCGCGCGCCGCGATGATCGAGATCTCATGTGAGAAGTCCACAAACCCCTCAAGGATCGCGGGGGCGCCCGCCATATCGGCCAGAGCAGCCTCGGCGTCCTCAGGCGCGCGCAGGCGGGCCTGGCCTTTGCCGTCATAGCCGAACCGGCGGGTTTTCAGGATCGCGGGTGTGCCGATTTCCCCAATGGCCGTATTCAGGCTCGCCAGATCGGTGACGTCCGCGAAAGGTGCTGTTTTGAGGCCCAGGCCTTGCAAGAAATTCTTCTCGGTCAAACGGTCCTGACTGACCCGCAGCGCCTCGCGTCCCGGGCGGATTGGGCGGTGGGCTTCCAACAGGTCCAACGCCTCGGTCGGGATGTTCTCGAACTCGTAGGTGATGACATCGACCGAGTCGGCGAAGGCGTGCAGCGCGTCGGCGTCGTCATAGGGCGCGGTTGTCACGCGGTCGGCGACTTGCGCCGCAGGCGGGTTCGCGCCCGGCTCAAAGATATGGGTCACAAACCCCAAGCGCGAGGCTGCGACCGACAGCATCCGGCCCAATTGGCCTCCGCCCAGGATTCCAATCCGGGCGCCGGGTTTCAGAGCGTCACTCATCAACAGGCTCCTCCGGGATCGAGGCGGACAGAGCCTCACGCCACGCGTCCAACCGTTCGGCCAGAGCACTGTCCTGCAAGGCCAGAATACCAGCCGCCATCAGACCCGCATTGGCCCCACCGGCCGAGCCGATTGCCATGGTCGCCACAGGGAACCCTTTCGGCATCTGAACGATCGAATACAGAGAGTCGACACCCGCCAAAGCCCGCGTCTGAACCGGAACGCCGATCACGGGCACGCGGGTTTTCGATGCCATCATGCCGGGCAAATGTGCGGCCCCACCGGCGCCCGCGATGATCACATGCAAACCGCGCGACGCGGCGGTCTTGCCGTAATCCCATAGACGGTCGGGCGTGCGGTGGGCTGAAACGATGCGTTTTTCATACGCGATGCCCAGTTCATCCAAGATATTGGCGGCTTCTTTCATCGTGGGCCAATCCGATTGGCTGCCCATGATGATCCCCACTTTCACATCGCTCATCCGCTTGCGTCCCTGCCGTTCGAAAGAGCGCGCACTATAGCCAAATCCGCATGCGTGGCAATGCGTCAGGCGATGATGTCGGGGGTCAGGCGATCCTCGATCAGGCGGATGATGTCTTTCAGCCGCAGTTTCTGCTTTTTCAACCGTTTGATCGCCAACTGATCCGATGTACCGGTGGCCTGCAATGCCTCGATCGCCTCATCAAGATCACGGTGCTGACGGCGAAAAACCTCCAACTCAACCCGCAGAACTTCGTCGGTTTTCATGGAAAGATCAGTGGGCGCGTTCATTGGCGACTCGGGCTTGTTGTGGTGCGTCCCCAACAAGATAGTGTGCAAGACGTTATCGCGCCAGACCTTGTGGACATCCGGGTTTCTTCCCATATTCTATCTTGTGCGGTTGCCAGAACGGGGCCGCCCAGAACGTCGCTTTGACATAAAAGGACGAGAACACGTGTCAAAACTTACCTTGGGCTCATACCCGCATTTGTTGGGGTTCGAGCAATTGGAACGCCTTCTGGAACGGTCTGCAAAGGCTGGCAATGAAGGATATCCGCCCTACAACATCGAACAGACCTCGGACTATTCCTACCGCATCACTCTGGCGGTGGCCGGGTTCGCGGAAGAGGATCTGTCGATCACCATCGAGGACCGCCAACTGGTGATCCGAGGCCGTCAACGCGACGATAGCGAGGGGCGCATCTTCCTGCATCGCGGCATCGCGGCGCGTCAATTCCAGCGCATGTTCGTGCTGGCCGACGGTGTCGAGGTGGGCGAGGCGATCATGGAGAACGGTCTGCTGCATGTGGATCTGACTCGCGCCGTGCCGGAAACCGTGGTGCAGACAATCAACATACGGAAGGGGTAAGAGCAATGAACACACCGATTGAAATCAACACCGAAGGCGACCGTATCGTTTATGTCAAAACGGTTGAGGTTGCCGATCTGCCCAGCGATCTACGCGATCAGGCGGGCGATCTGGATCAGCTGTATGCAGTACATGACTCCGACGGGCAGCAACTGGCGCTTGTCGCCGACCGCAAGCTGGCCTTTGTGCTGGCCCGCGAGCATGACCTCTCGCCGGTGGCCGTTCACTGAACGGCCCCAGCCACACGCGTTTGCGCGTGACATTCCGCCCGACACCAGCGAAACATGCACAAGCTCCGGATCGCATCCGGGATGACATGTTCATGTAAGGAAACGCTGGATGAGCTGGTTCGATTTTGACTGGGTGGATGCCTTTACTGACAAAGCCTTTGGTGGAAATGGCTGCGCCGTAGTCCATGGCGCGGCCCACCTGTCGGATGAGGTCTGCATGGCCTATGTGCGCGAAACCTCTCTGGTCGAGTGTACTTTTGCAGGCCAGTCGGATGTTGCCGATATCCGGGTGCGGTATTTTCTGGCCAGCCGTGAAATCCCCTTTGCCGGTCATCCGACCATCGCAACGGTCGCGGCACTTCGGTCGCGCGGTCTGGTTGAAGGCGACTCTCTGACATTGGAAACCGGGGCGGGGCTTGTTGCCATTCGTCTGAACGGTGATGAGATCGAGATGACGCAGGTTGCGCCGGAATTCGGAGCCTATGTGCCTGCTGATCTAGTCGCCAGTGCGATATCGTTGCCCGAGGACGCGATTGTTTCTCCGCCGCGATTTGTCTCTACCGGGTTGCCGTTCTGTATCACCGTGCTGCGGGATCACGACGCCTTGCGCGCAGCGCGGCTGGTCGAAGGTCCTTTGCGCGAGGTGGCAGCATTAGCGGGATTTTCTGGTTCCGATATGGCAGAGCCGTTTTTGGTCACCTTGCAGGGGGCGACGGCGCAGGGGGATACGTTCTCACGCCTGTTGCTGGCCCCGCCCAGCCCTCCAGAGGACCCGTTCACCGGCTCTGCCACCGGCGCAATGGCGGCCTATCTTTGGAAATACGGTTTGATGAAGAAAGACCAATTCATCGCTGAACAGGGCCACGACATGGGTCGACCGGGGCAAGCAACGGTAACGCGCGTCGGTCCGACTGATACCATGACGGGGATCAAGGTGGCAGGGCAGGGCTACGTTCTGATGCGCGGACAGGTCGATTTGCCCGAGGCGGACCGATGACCGAAGCGATTGCTGTTTTGCCATACGGGCACCGTCTTGGGCCGAAACTGGCCGAGGTGCCTGTGTCCGACCTAATCTGGCACGAGGCCTGCCCGGATCGTTTGCTGGGCAAAACAGTCGGTGACCTCGCGCCGACGGATCATCTGATCATGTATCCCAATTCAACGGTTCACTGGCGATTGCGGCGGGGCACGAAAGCGCGGATTTCACTGGTGATGGGCGAGCCGTCGGCCATCCACGCCAAGCATGACCGACAGCTGCGCCTGACATGGCGGCGGTTCTTTCGGGTGTTCACATTTCACGATGTTCTACTGGAAAACCTGCCCAACGCCGTTTTTCTGCCCTATGGCGTGACCATGGTGCCGGACTGGCAGACGTTACAGGCTGAGAAGGTCAAATCCTGCTCTCTGATTGCCTCGGCCAAGCGGGACCTAGTGGGCCATCAGCTACGCCATGACGTGATAGATTGGATCCGCGAAACCGGGGCCGATGTGGATATCATGGGGCGCGGATACACGCCTTTCGATCAGAAATCGGATGGGCTGGCCTCTTACCGCTATTCGGTCGTGATCGAGAATGTGCGAGAGCGGAATTACTTCTCGGAGAAACTGATCGACTCGATCCTGTGCGAGACCGTTCCGATTTACTGGGGTTGCCCGAATATCGGGGATTTCATGGACAGTTCGGGGATGATCCTCTGCGAGACACAGGCAGATATACAGGAAGCGGTTCAATCTGCATCCGAAGAAGACTATGCCCAGCGTTTGCCCCACCTGAAGGCGATTCAGGACGTAGCCGCAGATTACGGTAAGTTCGAGGAACGCGCCGTGCGGGCTTTGCGGCATGAGCTATCGGGCGCGTCCGGTTAAAGCCCCATCCAAGCCATCGGTGCGATTGGGTTGTCTTGTGGGTCAATCCCGTGGCGCGCGCATAGCGTGCTGAGAAACGACCCTCGCACCGGCAGGCCCGCAGTCTGTTGGGCCATGAATTTCTTCTGATGCCCAAAGACATGCACGGAATGCACCCCGTCCCGTTCAATGGCGGATGGGGGCACACGAGGGTCGTGCAGCTTCCAAAGCGCCTCATTCGCCAGCGGGTAGAACGTATCGGCGGGCATAGCGTGGATGTCCTCTCCGGTCTCACGCAGAAAATGCCCCAGCGCCTTCGGGCCGGAGCATCCCCAGGGCAGCGCCTCGATCCCCCAGGTCTCACCATCAGCGATACGCTGCGCGTTGCGTTTGCGTAGCTTTGCCCCGCGCCAGGGTTGGGTCGGATTGGCCGAGGTGACAAATGCCAGCATCTGCGCAAGCGTTTGGGACTCTTGCGGCAGGCGCAGCACTCCATTGGGAAACTTGCCAGATTGAGAGGGGGCAAAGACATAAAGGGACGCAAAATCAAAAGGCTTCAGACAGAGCGCATCCAGATCAACCCAGATGAAATCTGTACGTTCCAGCAGCCTCAGCCTGAAAATGTCCGAAAAAACCGCAACGCCCAGCCGATCTTCGGGGCGCAACGCGAAAGGGGCGGGCCACAGGATCTCGGACGCGTGCCGCAGGTCGACGCCATTGGGGATGTTCGCGATGTCGTGGGCCGCATAGAGGGTGAAGGAATGACCGTGGTCTAGGTACGATTGTATGCATAGCGCCTCAAGCCAGCTGAGATCGGAACCAAACCAGAAGCTGGCGATTTGAGGAAGAGAGCGCATCGTGGATTGACTGTGGCGAACTTGACTGGGCCGACTGCATCAAGGCGACGCATCTTTGTCAATCTCGGTCCTTGGTTCGCACGAAAAACGGCCCCCGGTGACCGGAGGCCGTTTCCAATCTGGCTTAGCTCAATCGCTTAGTTCGCAGCGATCAGGCCCATGCTCTCGAGCTTCAGCAGAACCTGATGAGCGCAGTTGTCGACCTCGACATTCTCTGTCTCGACGCTCAGCTCGGGGTTCTGGGGCACGTCGTAAGGGTCTGAGATGCCGGTGAACTCTTTGATCTTGCCTTCGCGCGCCAGCTTATAGAGGCCCTTCCGGTCGCGGCGTTCGCATTCTTCGATGCTGGTGGCCACGTGAACCTCACAGAAGGCGCCAAACTGTTCGATCTCTTCGCGCACGGCCCGGCGGGTCGTCGCATAGGGCGCAATCGGCGCGCAGATGGCGATACCGCCGTTCTTGGTGATCTCGGAGGCGACATAGCCAATGCGGCGGATGTTCAGATCGCGGTGCTCTTTCGAGAAGCCCAACTCGGACGACAGGTTCTTACGCACAATGTCCCCATCCAGCAGCGTCACGGGGCGGCCGCCCATCTCCATCAGCTTGACCATAAGCGCGTTGGCGATGGTGGATTTGCCCGAGCCCGAGAAGCCGGTGAAGAACACGGTAAAGCCTTGCTGGCTACGCGGTGGCTTGGTCTTACGCAGCTCGGCCACTACTTCGGGGAAGCTGAACCATTCAGGGATTTCTAGACCTTCGGCCAAACGGCGGCGCAGTTCGGTGCCCGAGATGTTCAGGATCGTGACATCGTCCTTGTCGAGGATCTCGTCATTCGGCTCGTACTGGGCGCGTTCCTGCACATAGACCATGTGCTTGAAGTCGACCATCTCAACGCCGATTTCATCCTGATATTTGCGGAACAGATCCTGCGCGTCGTAGGGGCCGTAGAAATCTTCACCTTGGCTGTTCTTGCCGGGGCCAGCATGGTCGCGGCCAACGATGAAATGAGTGCAGCCGTGGTTGGCGCGGATTAGGCCATGCCAAACGGCCTCGCGTGGGCCAGCCATGCGCATCGCCAGGTTAATCAGCGACATCGAGGTGGTGGAGGCCGGGTACTTGTCCAGCACCGCCTCATAGCAGCGCACGCGGGTAAAGTGGTCCACGTCGCCCGGTTTGGTCATACCGACAACCGGATGGATCAGCAGGTTGGCCTGCGCCTCCTTCGCGGCGCGGAAGGTCAGTTCCTGGTGGGCGCGGTGCAGCGGGTTGCGGGTTTGGAACGCGACGATGCGACGCCAGCCCAGCTTGCGGAAATAGGCGCGCAATTCGTTCGGAGTATCCCTGCGGCCACGGAAATCATAGTGAACGGGCTGCTGAATGCCGACAACGGGACCGCCCAGATAAACTTTGCCTGCCACGTTATGCAGGTAGTTTACGGCCGGGTGCGCATCGTCATCCGCGCCAAAGACCTTCTCGGCCTCGCGCGATTTGTCGGGGGTCCAGCGGTCGGTCACAGTCATGGTGCCGAGGATCACGCCCTCTTGGTCGCGCAGGGCGATGTCCTGGCCAAGCTCGATGCTTTCGGCGAACTCTTCGCTGACATCCAGCGTGATCGGCATCGGCCACAGCGTGCCGTCAGCCAGACGCATGTTCTCGACCACATTGTCGTAGTCGGCTTCGCTCAGAAACCCTTTCAGCGGGTTGAAGCCGCCATTCATCAGCAGTTCCAGATCGCAGATCTGGCGCGGAGACAGGTCATGGCTGGTCAGATCCGCTGCCTCAACCTTCAGCTTCTGGGCCGAGTCATAGGAGACGTAGAGTTCGGGAATGGGGGCGAGATTGCTTAACATTGTCATCGGAATTCTCTTGTCGATGTGATGATGCGCCAGTGTGACCTTGGCATTTGAAACGGCATGTGCCCCGCCACTGAGTCAGAGTCCACAGGGTCAGATAAAACTAAGGAGGATATGAGCGGTTTTTCTTGTGATTGGAAGAATTTTCCAATTCGGCGGAAAACGGGCGGTCAATGTTCCGGTAATCTAGCGCAAATGTGCCACAGTAAGTATGCGTGTTCCTGTTGTCTCAGGCCTTTTCCAGTTCCGCGGCGCGGGGCACCGGCAGAGCTGGAACGGGCTTGGATACGCCGCGCAGCCTGAAGGGTTGGATTCGATCGTCCGAGATGTCCATCTCGGCGGCCTGTAGCAGCTCGGCAGACACCAGAAGCTCAACCCCCAGCGGTTTTGTTTCGGCCTCAAGGCGGCTGGCGACATTCACCGCGTCGCCGATGATGGTTTGCGCAGCATGTCCGGCCGCGCCAATTTCCCCAAGCACCAGATCGCCCAGATGCAGCCCCATGCCGATACGGATATGCGGGCTGTCTTCGGATGAGAGCTGTCGGTTGAACTGTTCCAGCGCATGGCTGATCTCAATTGCCGCTTGCAGACCGGATCGGGCGGATTGCTGGGGGTCGGGTTTGTCAAAAACCGCCAGCAACCCATCCCCCATATATTTGTCGACGACCCCGCCCTGGGAGGTGATCGAAGGCACAATCGCGTCAAAGAACCGGTTTAACAGGAAGACGATGTCATAAGGCAATTGCCCAGCGGTACGGGCGGTAAAGCCGCGCATGTCCAGAAAGAGAACGGCCAGCTGACGTTCCTGCCCCTGACTGGCATGAGCCCGATCGTGCTTGCCGTCGGGGCGGAAAACCCGAAAGACCTTTACCGGCTCGGTCGGGCGCATCTGACAGGCCAGGCGCGTCTGGGCCGAGGCCCCAACAGCGGCCAGACTGCGGGCTTCGATCTCGCTGGGCGGGGGCAGGTGATCTCCGCCATCCTCAACAATTACGCGGCAGGTGGTGCAGCGGCCCTTGCCGCCACATAGGGCGGCATGCGGAATTCCGTTGGCCTGAGACATCTCAAGCAGCGTCATGCCCTTCTCGGCAAACACCTCGGGGCCTCGGGCATAGGTTACCTGTACGGAATGCCGACGACGCCACAGTTTGCGGCCGAGATAGAAGGCCGCCGTGGCCCCGAGCGCGGCCCAAAAACCTGTCATGGCGTTGTCTTCGACGCGGAACATTGCCTCAAAGGCTTCGGCCGAGGGCCAGTTATAGTGTTCAATATACTGTTCGCGCAGGAAGTCATCGGCAAAATCGGCCCAGATCCGGCGCCCCTCGGTCAGCACACCAGCCAGGGCGAAACAGGGGACAAAGACCGCAATACCGATCAGATAGGGCAGGGTCTTGCCCCACCATCGGGTCAACCGCAGCCACATGTGCAACCCGATGCAGCCATGTACCCACACGATCAGCAAGAGCAGGCTTTGCATCCAAATCGCAGAGCTTGGCCACATCAGGATGATGATGTAGCCCATTTCGTCATTCACATCGTAGATCTCATGCGCGTAGCGCGTGTGAATGATGTGGACGATCAGTTGGATCGGGATCAGCAGCCCCAGCACGATCTGCAAGGCTGAGCTGAACGGCATGCGCAAGGTCCGTCGTTGTATGATCGACGTTAGCGCAAGGCCCGAATGCACGATCAGCGCAAGGTAGAGAAGTGCGCTCATGGCGTCGTGGCGGGTTACGGCCTTTCGACCATCTTGCATGCCATGCAGATAGTCGGTGTGAAACAGGCCTAGGCCGATGTTCAGAAAGTGGAAGAAGGCAAAGACAAAAAGGACCAGCCCGCTGCCGATCCTAAGCCGGGTTGACCACCCGCCACGCCAAAGAGCGTTGTCCGTTGTGACCACGCGCGACCCTCATGTTTTGCACCAGTGTGAGGCCGCGCGGGGATAGGGTCAAGCCGGTGTGACCTGACCCGGTGGCCCCTCAGTCCTGTTCGGCCAGAAAGCGTTCGGCATCCAGGGCGGCCATGCAGCCCATGCCTGCGCTTGTGACTGCCTGACGGTAGATGTGATCTGTCAGGTCACCGGCTGCGAAAACGCCCGGAACCGAGGTCTCGGTCGATCCCGGCTTTGTCACGACATAGCCGCCCATATGGGTTTCCAGCGTGTCCTTGACCAATTCATTGGCTGGGGCATGGCCGATGGCGACAAAAACGCCCTTGCACGGGATCTCAGAGACCTCGCCTGTTTTCACGTTCTTGACACGCACGCCTTCGACGCCCAGGGGCGCGTCGGTCCCGATGACTTCGTCCAGTTCGTGGAACCAGAGCGGTTCGATCTTTTCATTCTTCATCAGGCGATCTTGTAGGATCTTTTCCGCCCGCAACTCGTCGCGGCGGTGGATCAGGGTCACCTTGCTGGCGAAATTGGTGAGGAAAAGCGCTTCTTCCACGGCGGTGTTGCCACCACCGACTACAACGATCTCTTGCCCGCGATAAAAGAACCCGTCGCATGTCGCGCAGGCCGAGACGCCGAAGCCTTTGAATTTCTCTTCCGACGGCAGGCCAAGCCATTTGGCCCGCGCGCCGGTTGCGAGAATGACCGCGTCAGCGGTGTAAACCGTGCCGCTATCCCCTTTTGCGGTGAACGGACGTGTCGAGAGATCCAGATCACTGATGATATCGCCGATGACCTCACAGCCCATTGCCTTGGCGTGGTCCTGCATGCGGACCATCAGATCGGGGCCTTGTACCTCGGTATCGCCAGGCCAGTTTTCGACCTCGGTGGTGGTTGTCAGCTGGCCGCCGGGCTCGATCCCTTGCACCAGAATGGGTTCCAGCATCGCGCGGCTTGCATAAACCCCGGCTGTATAGCCTGCGGGCCCCGACCCGATGATCAGAACCTTGGTGTGTCGTGTGTCGGCCATGGTACCCTCGCTCGAACTGCCTGAATTGGGCCTTTTACCCGTCGCAAGGATATAGCGATGGGCGGGCACGGCTTAAAGCCCCTTCATGAAGGGAACCTGATATGCCTTATCGGAATGACCCTGCGCAAATGAGCGATTTGAAAACAAAGAAAATTGCGCAGCTGCGAAACATTATTGCGCGTGGGCTGGGTGCTGATATAAGAACCGAAAAATCAGGAGCGTTTTATGGTCACGACCCGGCTGGATGAAATTGATCGCAAGATTCTGGCGGAATTGCAGGCGGACGGTCGCATGACCAACGTGGAACTGGCCAAAAGGGTCGGTATCTCGGCCCCTCCGTGCCTGCGCCGCGTGCGCACGTTGGAGGAATCGGGTTATATCACCGGCTACCACGCCGAGGTGAACGCCCGCGAGCTTGGGTTCGAGGTTCAAGTCTTTGCGATGGTTGGATTGGACAGCCAGGCAGAATCGGAACTCAGCGCGTTCGAGGCGCAATGCGGAAAATGGCCGCTGGTCCGTGAGTGCCACATGCTGAACGGCGAGGTCGACTTCATCCTGAAATGCGTCGCGCCCGACCTCAGCAGTTTTCAGCAGTTCCTGACCGGAGAATTACTGACCACGCCAAACGTGGCCAGCGTCAAGACATCGCTTGTTATCCGCGGCGCAAAAGACGACCCAGGCGTCCCGTTCGATGTGCTGGAAGACCGAATGAACCGCTCGGCCTAGACCACATCCGTCGTGTTTCTGTTGGGCAGGGCGGCAGCATAGCCACCACCGCCAGGGTCAAAGCCCATCCTATCAAAATCTGCATAAAGCCCCCACTCTGCAGTACTCTTTAACACTTCACGCCGATATCGCGTCGATCTCTCCGTGTCCGGCACGCGGCATAAGCAGCGGGCCAAAATCGTTCAACGATTCGATATGCGCGAACAGGTTCAGATAGATCGACCGTAACGAATGGCTGATCATGCGAACCGCATTAGCACCTGGATGATAGGTTTCAAAGGGCAGGCCGTCTACACGAATGACGGAGTGTTTTTTCAGGCAAATGTGAAACAATTCCACCGGAGTTGGCGGCATTGTTTCCACAACACCCATTCCGTCCTGAAATTCGGCCACAGGCGCAAGAATCGGTGACCCGCCATGCAGGTGCCGCAAATGGGCTGGCGTGCCAAGCAGGCGTGCGGCAGGTCCGGCAATCACACCGGACATCGGTTTTTGCATGCCAAAGGTATCAGCCATGATGCGGGTCAACGGACGGGTGCGCCCGCGAGAGTCCTCGCGACCCGGTATCAGCGTCACAGAGCCTTTCCACAAAACGGTCTCAGAGGTCCCGTCCTGCGTCAGTACTGTGTCGCCGGGCAGCAGGTCCTCGATCGCCATCGGCCCTTGTTCGGTTTCCACAAGTGACCCCCGTGAGAAGGCGCAAAAGGCGTCCTCGAACATTGGCAGGGCAGGTGCGATATGCCGGGTTTGCGCAATGTCTCCGTTTTTGAGCAGGGCGCTCACTTCGTAACGGCGCAGCTGGGCTTTCTGTTTTGTCGTCGGTCGCGGAGTGTCGCGGAGCAATGCCGACGTTTCGACAGCATTTCTGGCAGCAATGGCCAGTGATTTTGGAATAGTCATTAATATTCCGTTCCTTTTAGAACCGGATCAGACGGGGCATACCCCCATGCAGGCCCATCTGTCGGTTCGGTTCTTTGTCTTGAAATAAATGGGTAACCCCTGGGCACCGGCGATGGCCGTAGCGCACAGCGAAGCAATTTCGCATTCCATTGGTCAATCCATTGACCCCCCAGACAAACTCGTACAGCGCGGGCGAAAATGCCCGCAAACACGCTCCGAACTCAGGATGCAGTTTTTGTTGCATCCTACGCTCACCGGACCGGAGCACTACCCGGTGCGCGTTGACCAAATGGAACCGGCAGCTTGGTTCCGTTGGCTTTCTGTTTCAGCGTCGCGTCGCCAGACGGCGTGCAACCCTGACAGAATGGCTTGAAACTCGCTTCCATGGCATGTCCAGTTTCGGGTCCTGTGCGGCCTGAATGACCGCGCTGAGAAAGCGAGATTTCTGTTTCATTTTCTGGTCCTGCTCGATCGGAGGTCTGAGCCTCATTCCGTGTGTGTAGACTTAACGTGCCGCGTGTTTGCGGCAGGGATAAGGCTTAACCGGGATCAAAAACGGACAAAAAATAAAGGTTGGCGGTTCCTCTGTTTGAGGTGCCAGCATTCATATGTCGGCAAAGACAGATAACCTTCTGAGTACTGGCACAAATTTCACTACGATTCTGTGTCAGATAAACACAATAAATGTGGCGGAAAGGTGGCGGTTTTGCCTTAATTGGGGCCTAATCTACAATCTGATCGCCGAAATCAACCGCCCGTAATCCGCTTCTTTCGCGTGTGTCGTCCGGCGGTATGAATAAAAGCGATCCGGGTCGGAATACGTGCAATGCCGGGTCCATTCTGCCTGACCGACACCCGCTTGGCGCAGTTTATGCAGGCCAAAGGCAGGCAGGTCGAATTGCATCCGGTCCTCGGTGCCATTGGCGAAGAATCGGCTGTTTTCCGAGGACTCTGCCATAAACGCATCCAGAAACTCGGGGCCGACCTCATAGGCCGCCTGCGAAATGGATGGCCCGATCACGGCGCGCGTGTTTTCGCGCGTGGCCCCCAGTGCCTCCATCGCGTCCAATGTGGCCTCCAACACGCCGTCCAATGCGCCGCGCCAGCCTGCATGGGCGGCGCCGATCACGTTTGCGTCAGGGTCGCAGAAAAGCACAGGTTGGCAGTCCGCGGTCAGAATGGTCAGCGCCAACCCGGGCGTAGCGGTCACAAGCGCATCCGCCTTGGGTTTTTTGCCCGTAAGGGGCGCATCCACCGTCAGCACATCGGGCGAGTGCACCTGATGAATACCAACCAGCGCCTCGGGCGTGACATCCATCGCGTCGGCCACCCGTCGGCGATTCAGGGCGACGATCTCGGTCTGATCGGATGAGCCATAGCCACAGTTCAATCCCGCAAAGACACCTGAGGATGCGCCGCCTCTACGGCTGAAAAAGCCGTGTTTTACGGGGGCCAGCATATCCGACGTGAGAATTTCCAAGGTCATGGTTCCAGTCCCGGTGGAGGCGCAGCTTGGGGCGGGTAGAGGCCCAGCACTTTGAACAGATTTCCCATTTCATCGGGATGCGTCAACCGGCGATGTGCGGCCACCAGCTCATCAAGCTTGGAGCCGCTTATACCCTTGGCCAAAGCCTGTGCGCGGGCGGTGATTCCCAGACGTTCCAGAAAAATACCCTGTGGTGTCAGGCGGGTATGAGCACAGCCTGCCGCCTTTGCTGCCAGCGCCAGGGGCTCAAAATCCACATGCGCGGTCAGATCGGCCTGACCGGGGGTTTGCAGAGGGTCCACACGCTCATGCGCCTTTAGGGCCTGAAGCGTATCGCCAAGCGAGCGCCAGTCACCATAGTCCACGATCAGAGCGGCCCCTCCGTTCTGTGCGATTCGGCTGGCGAGGATGGTCAGAATCGGAACGGCAGGTGCGCAGAGTTCAACCAGATCCCTGTCTCGCGTATCGGATAGCCTGTCTTGCAGTGCCGTTTGTGGTGCGGCGGGGCCAAGGCCAAAACTCAGCGTGCCATCGGCCTCTCCGATCAATCGTTCGCACCAAGCGGCGCCTTCACGCAAGAATTGGCGGATGGGTAGGGCGTCAAAGAACTCATTCGCCACCAGAAACATCGGCAAGTCCGGCAGTTCCGCCACATCGCTGATCCACTGCGGGTTGTGATCTTTCAGGGTTGCCTTTTGCACGTTGCGAAGCGTTTCCGAGGCTTCCAGCAGAACAACCTTGGCCGCCGCATGGAAACCGGGTACCGAGCGGGTCGCCCGCAGGATATCCGCCATCAGCGTACCGCGACCCGGTCCTAGTTCGGCGAGCGCAAACGTGGATGGCTGCCCCTGATCCATCCAGCTTTGCGCAAGTGACAGCCCGATCAACTCGCCGAACATCTGACTGATTTCCGGTGCAGTGACGAAATCTCCCTGCGCACCTAACGGGTCGCGCGTGGAATAGTAGCCCCAAGTTGGGTGCAGTAGGCACTCGGTCATATAGTCGGCCAGCGTCATCGGGCCGTCCTGCCGGATTCGGGCGATCAGAAGATCGTGCAGGCTCATGCCGTTCGCCGGGCGCGCAGGGCGAACCATAGCCCAAGCGCGATCATCGGCAGGGACAGGATTTGCCCCATTGTCAGGCCGTAGCCGCCGATATGCCACGCCAGCCCAAGCGGGTTGCCGGGCGAGATGAACTGCGCGTCGGGCTGACGGACGAACTCGACCACGAAGCGGGATGCCCCGTAGCCTGCGAGGAAAACGCCCATGATCAGGCCGGGTTTCCGAAACGCGCCGCGCCGGTAGACCAGCCACAGAAGGACTGCGCCCAATAAGACACCCTCTAGCGCGGCTTCGTATAGTTGCGAGGGGTGACGGGCGCACATACCGGCCACGACGCCGGGGCAGTCCTGCGCCGCGAAGCCGGGAAAGATCACGGCCCAGGGCAATTCGCTTGGTCGGCCCCAAAGTTCGGCGTTGATGAAATTGGCAAGCCGCCCCAGCAACAGGCCGGGCGGGACGGTGTAGGCCACCAGATCGCCCAACGACAGGGTCGGAATGTTGTGACGGCGACCATAGAGGTATGAGGCGACGATCACCCCCAGCAGCCCGCCGTGAAAGGCCATGCCGCCTTGCCAGACCTTCAGGATATCCGCCGGGTGCGATAAGTAGTACGCCGGTTGATAGAACAGCACAAAACCCAGCCGCCCACCGAGAATGACGCCGATGATGATCCAGGTCAGCAGGTCATCCAACTGTTCGGGCTTCATGGGTGGCGTCTCATTGCGCCACAGAACCGGACGCCGCAGGGCCATCACGGCCAGACGCCAGGCAATCAGGATGCCGACAATATATGCCAGCGCGTACCACCTGAGCGCGAACTCCATCCCGAACAGTGAGATCGAGAACAGCTCGGGCGACAGATCGGGGAAATTCAGAACAGCCTGCATGTGCGTCTCATTGCCCGGGGTTTGCAGGGCAAGTCAACCTTGAGCCTGCGCCAATCCTTCCCCATATAGGGAACAACCGCGATTTCGGAGAAAAGCCATGCAAACCCGCAACAAGATCCTCGACGACGTTTCCCAGCTGATGACCAACGCCATGGGTGTGGCGCAGGGCGCACGCGAAGAGGCCGAGAATGCGATGAAGTCGATGATCGACCGTTGGCTGGCCGACCGCGACTTCGTCACGCGTGAAGAATTCGACGCCGTGCGCGCCATGGCCCAAAAGGCCCGCGAAGAGAACGCCGCGCTTGAGGCGCGCATCGCCGCACTTGAGGCGAAACTGGACAAATAACGCCCGTACCCAGATTTTGAAACCAAGTTTAGCGCCGCGCAATCCAATGACGGATTGTGCGGTGTTGTGTATCATGCCGCCTTGCAGAAATTAATCAAGACAAAGCTGCACAAGTCGCCAATATTTTGATCGTCGTTGCCGACTGTCCACAACTTATTGCTGTTATCCCCAAGAAATGGGGTTGCCAGACACCCTCTTGCGGCGCACCATATTTGGTACAGGCCTACGGGGGAAGCCCGGCTTGTAGAGCAGGCAACTAGCGCTGGGGCGCTGCCAGCCCCGAAATGCTAGAGAGTAGTGAGGTGGCATTATGGCCCTTTCCGAGCAGTTTCTCGAAGAAGACCTTCATCCAATCGATATTGTTGAACATCTGGCCGAACATCACGACTGGGATTTTGACCGCATCGGTGACGATCAGATCGCCATGGCCGTCGAAGGACAGTGGCGAACCTATTCGATCACGTTGGCCTGGTCCAACTATGACGAAACGCTGCGCATGGTTTGCTCATTCGAGATGGAGCCTCCGGCCGAGCGTGAGAGTGAGTTGTATGAGCTGCTCAACAAAATGAATGATCAGTGCTGGGCGGGCGCGTTCACCTATTGGGCGAACCAGAAGCTGATGGTCTATCGCTACGGCCTGGTTCTGGCCGGTGGTCAGACCGCAAGCCCCGATCAGATCGACACGATGATCAACGCCGCGGTGCTGAGCGCCGAGCGCTACTACCCGGCGATTCAGCTGGTCACCTGGGGCAATCGCGATCCGGAAGAGGCGATGCAAGTCGCCATTGCAGAGGCCTATGGCCGAGCGTAAACCTTTGCCCTGAACCGTTGAATAGGGGAGGGGCACAGATGGACATGTCGCGCGTGGCCGAGCAGGGCCTTGTGTTATTGGGTTGCGGAAAGATGGGATCCGCGATGTTGGCGGGTTGGCTGGATCACGGTCTGCCCGCCGCTTCCGTTTGGGTGATTGATCCTTACCCCTCGGACTGGCTGAAAGCGCAGGGCGTCAACATCAACACGCCACTGCCCGAATCCACCGCAGTCGTGTTGGTGGCCGGCAAACCGCAAATGATGGGTGAGGCGCTGCCTGCGATCCAGACCCTCGGTGGCGGTGGCAGCCTGTTCGTTTCCGTTGCAGCGGGCACCTCGATTGCAACGTTCGAAGACGTGCTGGGCGAAGGCACCCCGATTGTGAGGGCAATGCCGAACACACCGGCGGCGATCCGTCAGGGTATCACGGCGATGATCGGCAACGCACATGTGTCCGGTGACGATTTGGACCTCGCGGAAAACTTGCTGTCGGCGATAGGCGAGACCGTGCGTCTGTCGGACGAGGCTCAGATAGATGCGGTCACCGGGGTTAGCGGTTCTGGCCCGGCCTATGTATTCCACTTGATCGAAACGCTGGCCGCCGCAGGGCAGGCGCAGGGTCTGCCGCATGAGCTGGCCATGAAACTTGCGAAATCCACGGTAGCAGGTGCCGGTGCCTTGGCCATGGCCGCCGAGGAAGACCCCTCGCAGCTGCGGGTCAACGTGACCTCGCCCAATGGCACTACACAGGCCGCGTTAGAGGTTCTGATGCACGAAGCAGAGGGTTTCCCGAATCTACTGCACCGGGCCGTCAAGGCTGCGACCGACCGTTCCAAGGAGTTGGGCCGTGAGTGAGATTTCCTTCGACGACTTCCTGAAAGTCGACATCCGCGTCGGTGAGGTCATCCGCGCCGAGCCCTATCCCGAAGCCCGCAAGCCCGCGATCAAGATGTGGATCGATTTCGGCGACGAAATTGGTGAGCGCAAGACCTCGGCCCAGATCACCGCGCATTACGATCCGTCGACGCTGATCGGCAAACAGGTGATGGCTGTGATCAACTTCCCGCCGCGCCAGATCGGGAAATTCATGTCCGAGGTTCTGGTGCTGGGCCTGCCGGATGAAAAAGGTGAGATCGTGTTGATCGGCCCGGATGGCAAAGTCCCCGTTGGCGGAAGGATGCACTGATGAAACTCTGGATCACGCGCTCGATGACTTCAGCGGTCGAAGAACGGGCAGCCGCGGAGTTCGATGTTGAGATTCGCCCCGCAACCACTTCGCTTTCCGAGGATGAGATGGTGAGGGCGTTGCAGGAGTATGACGTGGTTGTGCCCACTCTGGGCGACCTATTCTCGGCGCAGATCTTCGCCAAAGTGCCCGAGCCGCGCTGCAAGCTGTTGGCCAATTTCGGTGTCGGCTACAATCACATCAATGTCGAGGCCGCGCGCGCCTTGGGCATTGCCGTCACCAACACGCCCGGAGCGGTCACAGATGCGACCGCCGATATCGCCATGACCTTGCTCCTCTCGACCGCGCGGCGCGCGGGTGAGGGGGAGCGTTTGGTGCGGGCTGAACACTGGCAGGGTTGGCATCCCACCCAGATGCTGGGGCATCATGTCACCGGCAAGCGGGTCGGCATCGTAGGCATGGGCCGTATCGGTCAGGCCATCGCGCGGCGCTGTCACCTCGGGTTCGGCATGCAGGTCGCTTATCAATCCCGCAGTGCCAAGCAGCTGGATTTTGAGGCCGAGTTCATCCCCGATCTCTCGGCACTTGCGGCCTCGGTCGATTTTCTGGTTCTGGCCGTTCCGGGCGGGGCAGAAACGCGCCATCTGATCAATGCCGCAGTGCTTGAGGCCATGAACCCCTCGGCCATTCTGGTAAACATCGCGCGGGGCGAAGTGGTGGACGAGGCCGCTCTGATCAGCGCGTTGCAAGCGGGCCAGATCGCAGGGGCCGGGCTGGACGTCTACGAGTTCGAGCCAGCCGTGCCGCAGGCACTGCGCGACATGCAGAACGTCACCCTTCTACCGCATCTCGGCACTGCCACCGAAGAGGTGCGAACCGGCATGGGGCACATGGCTCTGGACAATGTGGCCGCCTTTGTCGCCGGGCGCGACTTGCCGAATCCGGTCTAGTCGCCGACCGCCTCGCGCCAGTGTTTGCGGCAGAGCGAGACATATGTCTCGTTCCCGCCGATCTGAACCTGAGCACCCTCGGTGATCGCACGGCCATTCTCGTCCTGCCGAATCACCATCGTGGCTTTGCGACCGCATTCGCAGATCGTGCGGACCTCGCGCATCTCATCGGCCAAGGCCAGCAGGGCGGCTGAACCGGGGAAGAGTTTGCCCTGAAAATCTACCCTTAAGCCATAAGCCAGCACTGGGAGCTTCAGGTCATCCACGGCGCGGGCCAGTTGCCAAACCTGATCCTCGGACAGGAACTGGGCCTCGTCCACAAAGACACAGGCGATCTGATCGGCCTTCTGGCGCTTTTCGATCATGGCAAAAACGTCATCGTCCGGGCGGAAGGTATCGGCTTCTTCGGAAATCCCGATACGCGAGGCGATCCGCCCCACACCGGCGCGCCCGTCCACGGCAGCGGTCATCAGATAGGTCTTCATGCCGCGCTCACGGTAATTGTGCGAGGCCTGCAGCAATACGGTCGATTTGCCCGCATTCATGGTCGAGTAGTTGAAATACAGTTTAGCCATGCGGCGGGTCTGAAGCGCCGACGCCAATCGAACAACCCATCAATCTTTCAGGGGGAAGCGACGTCGCCGTTACCATTGCAGAGGCCGAGCAGATGCTCTTTGGGGATGGAACCTTGCGCATGCAACAGCGACGCCATCGGTCAACATGTGACCAAAACGGAGTGAGGCTGAACAATATTGCCTCACGATTACTCATTACCGGCACTGAACGGCCGCCACTCACTCACAAAACCCTCGCATATCTGAGGGATAGTCAATTTATGGCATTTCAATTATGACTCGGTTATGGGAAATTTCCCTATGCTTTCCCCCAAAACGGATAGAAGGGGCGGCGCGTGCAGGTAGCAAAGGTAGAACTATGGCAGATATCGGGGCCTATCTTAAGAAACACACCGAAGCCTTGGTGAAAGATGTCGGGATCGAAGCCGCGTGTGAGATCACGGGCAAATCCAAGGCGACGCTCGGCCGCTACTATTCGGATAATTCGGAGCACGCGGATCGGTTCATGCCCGTTGACGCAGTGGCACGGCTAGAGAATGCGGCTAACTATCCGCATGTTACCTCGGCGCTGGCGGACCTGAAGAACATCACTCTGTCCTACGGGGATCGCAACACGGATTCTCCGCGTACAGGTGGCGTAAACGCTGATGTCATCGCCCTGAGCCAGCGGTTTGCCATGCTGATGACCGAGTATCAGGCGGCCATCGAAGACGGGATCATCACCGTCAACGAAGCCAAGCGCCTGCTGAAGGAAACCAGCCTTTTGCAGCAGGTTCTGATTGAGATGAAACTGCATCTCGAAGAAGAAAGCGTCAGTTAAAAGCTGGCATCGGGCGCCTTTTGGACGTCGTTGTTTGAACGCACTGACTGCGCTGCCACCTGACGGCTTCTCCAATACAGCGTCGGATCAGGATTTCCGTTTCACGATGACGGACCCAACCGAATAGCCAGCCCCGAACGAGCAGATCAGCCCGATATCCCCGTCCTCAAGGTCGTCGGAGTATTTGGAGAAGGCGATAATCGACCCGGCTGAGGAGGTGTTGGCATAATCCTGCAAGATGTTGGGTTGCTCACCCGCCTCGGGCACACGTCCAAGGACCTTCTTGCCGATGAAATCGTTCATGGTCTTGTTGGCCTGATGCAGCCACAGGCGTGTCAGGTCGTCGCTGCTGATGCCCTCGGCCTCCATGTGGTCGCTGATATGCTGGCTGACCATGGGGAGCACTTCCTTGAAGACCTTGCGCCCGTTCTGCATGAACTGCATGTCGCGCCGGTCGATCATCCCATCAGGTCGTGAGCGGCGTAGAAAGCCGTTATTGTTGCGGATATTGTTCGAGAAACTCGTGGCGCAGCGGGTCGACAGGACCTCAAAATGCGGGCCTTGCGCGTCTTCGATGCGTTCGATCAGGGTGGCCGTGGCCACGTCGCCGAAGATGAAATGACAATCCCGGTCGCGCCATTCCAGATGGCCCGAGCAGATCTCGGGGTTCACCACCAATGCGGCCCGAACCGAACCCGACCGCACCATATCCGCCGCCGCCTGAATGCCAAATGTGGCCGAGGAACAGGCGACATTCATGTCAAAACCAAAGCCATTGATGCCCAGAGCCTGCTGTATCTCGATGGCGATGGCCGGGTAGGCGCGTTCGTGGTTCGACGCCGCGCAGATCACCAGATCGACATCTGCCGCTGTCCGACCAGCCTGCGCCAGAGCTTTGTTGCAGGCATCCACCGCCATTTCGGTCATGATCCCCGGCTCGTCATCGCTGCGCTGGCGCAAAGCGGGGTGCATGGTGTCGGGGTCCAGCACGCCGGATTTATCCATCACATAGCGGTTTTCGATGCCGGACGCCTTGACGATGAACTCCTCGGAGGAATGCTGCATCGGCTCCATCTGCCCGGCCTCGATTGCCTGGGCGTTCTCTGCATTCACCTTGTCGGCATAGGCGTTGAAGGCTTGCACCAGCTCGGCATTGGTGATGACGTTTTCCGGCGTGAAAACGCCTGTACCGGTGATTGCAGGGATATACATGGCAAGTCCTGAACGTTTTGGATTGGGAATTATATACTTAAGTAACATTTTTATAGTGGACTGTCGCATATTGACGCGATAAAAACGAAAACCGCGCAAGGTATTTTAGCACTCTGCGCTCTCTTTAATCAGGCTTCTTGATACTCATTGGCCGCATGAATGCAGCCCTGATTTCATCCAATGACATTTCAGGCATGTCGATTTCTTCTTCCAACTCAGCCTTGGTCGGTTGATATTTGTTCGATCTGATGTGCAGATCGGCGGGTTCAGGCAGGTCTGCATTGTAACGTTGGTTTGTCATGCGAATTCCTAAATTGAATACATTGGTTTTAGCCGAGAAGTTCTCGCAAGCGGGTTTGGATTGGTTCAATTTTAGCCAGTTCGGTCAACAAAAACTCTACGTTGTCGGGGCCGTCGGCCTGACGCGCCCGCACAATACTGTCGTAATCAATTTCCAACAAATCACAAAACTCCCGACCTGTCATTGCCTCATCGATTGAAATTCTCTTCTTGAATCCTTCCCAGATCGCTTGCTTGTCTTCTTGATTGAAAGCACAAAAGTGTGCCTGGAACCGATATTGAATATGCTGGGCGTTGCGTTGAATGAACCCGTGCATTGACTGCCTCTCTGCGCTAGCTTTTTTTGTGTCGAACACATGACCGTCCTTCAACTCAACTATATGGCAGTTTTGCTCGCCTTTTCGGCGCTTGAAAACCATAAAGTCAGGCTCTGATCCCGAAAAATCCAAGGTCCGACTTCGTTTAATTTCACGTTTTCGGGCAAGCAACACGCCCTCAGGCATGATTTCTTGTTCCAAAAAGGTGTCCAGATTAGGGATGTTGGGAACAGCTTCCACGATCATCGATTCCAGTTCTGACCCCGATGAGATTACAGCTGACTGTATCTTGCTGGCCAATTCACCTAACGCTTCATTCCCAAACAACCGGGCGTAAGAACCAGATGTGTTCTTTGGTTTGGCATCCCGTAATCGTGCCATAATCTAACCGTTCAAGTCGCAACCAAGGAAGGTGCGGCCATGGTTTCGTGCCGCTTGCAGAACCGAAAACGACCCGGCAGCCGGATCAATTACAAAATCGCCTTCGTGGCTCACGGCGGCCATGAGTTGACCTTGTATGTCTATTGGTTTGGAATGTGGGTGATCCCGCTGGGATACTTGTTCTTGAATTACATCTGGAATGTTATGTATTTTCCACACGCCTTTTGCCTTACGCGGCTGTTTCTGTAGTACTATGCAGTATTCTCCTCTGCGCCGAGTGCGATAGCCCATACCAAATGTACCCTTGTTCCACGTTAAAAGATCCACAATGTCCAGCCTCGTTCCGTCCAGCCACGGGTGAATACCTTGGCAAAGGTGAAACTTATCCACCCATAAAAAGAGATGGCCTGATGGGATAAGCGTACGATCTATTCCGCGAATAAAATTGGCGATGGCCTCCTCCGGCATTTGCTGTAGGGCGCTGCGGCGTTTTCCACGAACTTTGCCTTCGTTCCCATATGCCAGCTTTTCAAGCACGCCACGGTATTGGGGATCGAAGAATGCGACTGGAACTGCGTCCGCAGGTATAGCGGAAAGGAACTCAAGACCGTCCATCTTAAGGCGCGTGTTGGGCTTAAGGACATCGGGAAGCACCAGCTTTGGCACGGTCACCGTGCGCGTGTTGGAAAATACCCCGGCAGTACTTTGCGAAGTTCCGACGCTCATGACCGCGCTCCGCTATTCAATCCGTTATCCTCGATTAGCTTCTTGTAAGGCAGGTTCTTTCCAGCCATCCCATGCACAACGCCGCCCATTTGGTCGATTGTATCCTTTGGCCTGTTGTTGTGACGGTGCTGAAACTCGTCCACATAGCGTTGCAGATGCTTGGGCGACATCTTGTGATAGACGCCATTATAACCCCGCTTCATAGGAGCCCAAAAGCTTTCCAGCCCGTTGGTGTGCGCCTGATCGCGGACATATTCACCCACTGAGTGCTTTACCACCTCATGCGGCCTGTCAATGCCCTTGTAGGCACTAGCCTCATCGGTATAGAGTGTTGCTCCTTCGACGGCATGCTCGTTCACAAACCCCTGCAAGGTCTCTTTGTCTGTGCTCTCTACCACTTTGGCAACAACCTGACCCGTTTCGCGATCCCTGATACCAGCAACAGCAGCCTTGCCAACAGCGCCACGTCCAGCCTTGAGTTTCTTCTTCGCGTGTTTGTTGCCTTCCTTGCCGCCTATGTAGGTTTCATCTGCTTCGACTGGGCCATTAAACCAAGGCATGTTTGCCTCCATTGCAGCCCGAAGACGATGCAGCATGAACCACGCGGACTTCTGCGTAACACCAAGCTCACGGTGCAACTTCATCGAAGATACGCCCTTAAGGTTAGTTGTGAACAAGTAAATACCAATGGCCCATGTGCGATATGGTAGCCGGGTATTCTCAAGGATCGTGCCGACCCGAACCGTAAACATGGGTTTTTTGGAGCACTCACGACACCTGTGCGTCATGCTTGGATGCCTGATGCCTGACTGCACGTTGAAAGAACCGCAATGCGGGCAAAACGGACCATCTGGCCAATGTAGTTCCTCAATCCACTTACGCGACTTTTCTTCATTACCGAACATTGCAGCAACCTGTAGGAAGGTCAGGCCCTTGCGGTTTGATTTTCCCGGTGCTTTTGTCATTTTTACACTCCTGAATGTTATTAAAATGTAACAAATGCGTCGGAGTCCGTCAATCATAAATGTTACTTAAGTATATAATTCCCTTTGGATTTGCTCAAAATGCAGTCACAGGGGCATTTGATCAAGTCTTGGTTACCCGAGGGAAGCTAGGCCCGAGGATGATTCTCCACTTCAGTTATTGAATAGTTCATAATTTGAAGTATATGACCCGCAACGACGTCTCGGAGTCTCTTCAATGTCAGACAGTATCAGCGACAGGCTTGGCCGCCTGAGCCCTGAAATTCAGGCCATCATGGGCGTCTATGCTCTCTATTGGAAACTCGAAGAGACCTTCGACACCATCGAAACTGACCTGAGCCACCCGGAATGCCATATGCTGATCAAGCTAGATGAACCCAAGAGAATGGGTGTTCTGGCAGCCGATATGCTCAGCGTGCCATCCACCATTACGGCCACTGCGGATGCTCTGGAAGAAGCTGGCTATCTGGCGCGCCAGCGCGATCCCAACGATCGCCGTGCCTGGTTGCTGGTGCTGACCGAACAAGGCGAGAGCGCGCGAGATATGTTGGTGTCAGCAGCCGGTGATCTGTTTCACAAGGCCTCTGGCCTGAACGCAGAAGAAACAGCCGAGTTCGCTCGGATGGCGAGCAAGATTCGTGACAACGTACTGAAAACGGGAATTCCCGAGGGATTGAAGAAATGAAACAGCTGACTTCTCTGGGCCTGCTATTGGCCGTTTTGGCGACGCCGCTTGTCGCGCAAGAGACCGCGAAACCGGTCAAGCTAATGCAGGTGCAGGAAACGGCTCCGGGTTTCACTCGACAGTTTTTCGGCCGCGTCGCTGCGCGTCAGACCGTTGATCTGGCATTTCAGGTTCCAGGGCTGATTGTTGAGATGCCTGTCACCGAAGGGTTCGTCATCCCGAAGGACGGTCTGATTGCCCGACTGGATCAGGAACCGTTCGAACTCAGGCTGGATCGCGCCCGGTTGCAGAAAGAACAAGCTGACCGAACCGTCGCGCGCCTGTCGCGGTTGCGCGGCACAACCGCCAGCCAAGTGGCGGTCGATGATTCCGAAACCGAAGCGCAACTGGCCGCTATCGCCCTCCGCGACGCGGAATACGAGCTGGAACACGCAACGCTGACGGCGCCGTTCGACGCGCTTGTATCAAGCCGCGCAGTTGAGGCCTTTACCACCGTGTCGGCGGGAACTCCGATCGTGCGCATCCACGACATGTCGGAACTGCGGATCGAGGTGGACGTCCCCGAGATCCTGTTCCAACGCTCGGGTCAGCAGGATGACATCACGATCACGGCCAAATTCCCCGTAAGCGATGAAGTCTTCCCGCTGGAAATCCGTGAGTTCGACGCCGAGACTTCGAGTGTTGGACAGACATTCCGTATTCAGTTCGGTCTGACCCCGCCAGAGGGGCTGCAGATTCTGCCCGGTTCGTCCGTGTCGGTGAACGTGCATGTCAGGGATGGCCGCACGGGAATCGTTCTACCGGCGTCAGCCATCGTCGCTGGCGCGGATGGCGCGCTGGGCGTGATGGTCTTCTCTCCGGCTGGAGCAGACGAGGGCACGGTACGCTTAGCACCCGTAACCATTGAGCCAACTCAGACCGGCGAAGTCCGGGTTCTGACCGGCTTGTCAGACGGCGATGAAGTTGTTGTCGCAGGTGGCTCAGCGTTGACAGACGGCCAGAGCGTGCGCCGTTTCACCGGCTTCTCGAACTAAGGGGCGGGCGGATGAGAATTGCACGCGCATCTATCGACCGGCCTCTCTACACGTGGCTGATCATCCTGATCGCCTTGTTTGGCGGTATTTGGGGCTTCCTTTCCCTGGGGCGTCTGGAGGACCCGGCTTTTACAATCAAAAACGCAGTGATCGTCACGCAATACCCCGGCGCTACGGCCGAGCAGGTGGCGCTGGAAGTCTCTGAGCCTCTGGAATCGGCGATCCAGCAAATGGGCGAGGTGGATACGATCACCTCTTTGAACCAGCCGGGGCAATCCCTGATCGAGGTTGAGATCAAATCCACATATGACGGCAGCGAATTGCCCGCCATCTGGACCCGCTTGCGCGCCAAGGTGCGTGACGCGGCGCGGGGCCTGCCATCCGGTGTAAACCAGCCCTTCGTCAATGACGGTTTCGGCGACGTGTTCGGCTTATTCTACGCAGTCACGGCCGAGGGGTTCTCGGACGCCGAAAAGCACGAATTGGCGACGTTTCCTGACTTCCGACCTTTTTCCTGACTTCCGACCTTTTTGTTGATCTGACTGGGTTTTTGGTTTGTTTTCAGGTGTGGTTGCTCAGAGGCGCGTTGTAGTGCCCCATTATTATAAAAAGTATTGACATGGGCCTTCAGATGGCTAACCTCTTCGCCCATGTTCATCCGCACCAAACATGACGCAAAGCTCAACCGCACACGGATCCAGATCGTTGAATCCGTCCGCACCGGCTCCAAGGTACGCCAGAAGATCCTGCGCCATGTGGGTGTGGCCCATAACGACAGCGAGATTGAGGATATCAAGCGTCTGGCGGGCCGCTTGATGGAGCAATTACGCATTGATCGCTCGCCGCAAATGGAACTGTTCACGCCCACGGAATATGCCGATCTGCAGGCGCTGGTGCGCCGCGCTCCGCGGCCGGACAAGCTTGGCGTTGATCTTGCCGAGTGCCGTGAGGAGGCGCGGGTCTCTCTGGGTCTGCGGGATGTCATGGGGACGATGTATGACCAACTGGGTTGGGGGGCCCTTCTGGGGGCGGCGCGTAAAAGTGCCAATCGCATTGTGAAAGAGCTGGTTATGGCGCGGATCGCACAGCCCGAGAGCAAGCGCGCGACCGTGGAGGCGTTGGAGAACCAGGCAGGCATCACGCTCAATCTGGACGTGGTCTATCGGAGCATGGATTACATCAATACGCCGGTGATAGACGGGATTTGCAAAACCTCTCACGCGGCGGCAGAGAAGTTGCTGGGCGGGCCAGTGACCGTGCTGTTCTACGATTGCACGACCCTGGCCTTTGACACCGAGCGCGAGGACCCGGCCGAGGATGCGGACGGGGTCGAGCAGGATCATCTTCTGGCCAAGGGCTTCAGCAAGGATGGCAAGCATCACCGCGCTCAGGTCATGCTGGCGCTGATCGTCACCTCCGATGGGCTGCCTGTGGGCTATGAACTCTTCCCGGGAAACACCTGGGAAGGTCATACGCTGGAAGCTGCGCTGAAGGCGTTGGAGGGACGCTTCGACGTGGCCAGGGTCACGTTCGTGGCCGATGCCGCCATGCTCAGCAAGGACAACCAGCAGATGTTGCAGAACAAGGGTCTGCCCTACATCCTCGGCTATCGCATGAAGTCCGCCCCGGCCGCCGTGAAGGCGAACATTTTGAGCCCGGAGGGACGCCAGCCTTGGGCTGGACACGGTTCTGAAGAGGCAACCGAGAAGGGCTGGTACAAGGTGATCGACCAGGAGGGAGCGCGGGTCATTGTGACCTGGTCACCCACCCGGGCACGCAATGATGCCCACAAGCGCGACAAGGCAATCGAAAAGCTGCACAAGAAGCTCAAGCGCTCTCGCAAACCCGGCAGCTTCAGCAGCCGGGGATATGGCCGCTTCCTGGCCTTCCCCGACAGCGGGGACGTCACGCTGGATGATGCAAAGATCAAGGCAGCGGCACAATGGGACGGGCTGCATGCCATTGTTGTTCATGGTGCGGACGAACTGGAGGCACAGGACGTCATTGCCCGCTATCACCAGTTGTGGGAGATCGAAGCCTGCTTCCGCACCAACAAGCACGATCTGAAAATCCGGCCCATCTATCACTGGTCGCCGCGTCGGGTCCGGGCCCATATCGCCATCTGCTACATGGCCTTCTGCTGCCTGCAGCACCTGCGCAAGCATCTGGACCTGCTCGGACACCCGATGAGCCCGGCTCGTATCCGCAACGAGTTGAACGCATTGCAGCTCTCGATCCTGCGCCACAAAGGCACCCCTGACCGCTACGGCATGCCAAGCCATGCCACGGTCGATGCCAGACGCATCCTCACCTGCGTCGGCCTGACCTGGAACGAAGCCCCTTTCAAGATACCCCCCGGGCGCACCCGAAAAACTGGCCAGACCAAAGCCTGAGCTCCCTCAACACTCCGAAACAATCGCTGGCGAAAAAAGTCCGTGTAGTGCCTTTTGGCAACCAAGGCATAATAATATCAATGACTTATACGAAAAAATGTCGGAAGTCAGGCGGTGTAAACCAGCCCTTCGTCAATGACGGTTTCGGCGACGTGTTCGGCTTATTCTACGCAGTCACGGCCGAGGGGTTCTCGGACGCCGAAAAGCACGAATTGGCGACGTTTCCTGACTTCCGACCTTTTTGTTGATCTGACTGGGTTTTTGGTTTGTTTTCAGGTGTGGTTGCTCAGAGGCGCGTTGTAGTGCCCCATTATTATAAAAAGTATTGACATGGGCCTTCAGATGGCTAACCTCTTCGCCCATGTTCATCCGCACCAAACATGACGCAAAGCTCAACCGCACACGGATCCAGATCGTTGAATCCGTCCGCACCGGCTCCAAGGTACGCCAGAAGATCCTGCGCCATGTGGGTGTGGCCCATAACGACAGCGAGATTGAGGATATCAAGCGTCTGGCGGGCCGCTTGATGGAGCAATTACGCATTGATCGCTCGCCGCAAATGGAACTGTTCACGCCCACGGAATATGCCGATCTGCAGGCGCTGGTGCGCCGCGCTCCGCGGCCGGACAAGCTTGGCGTTGATCTTGCCGAGTGCCGTGAGGAGGCGCGGGTCTCTCTGGGTCTGCGGGATGTCATGGGGACGATGTATGACCAACTGGGTTGGGGGGCCCTTCTGGGGGCGGCGCGTAAAAGTGCCAATCGCATTGTGAAAGAGCTGGTTATGGCGCGGATCGCACAGCCCGAGAGCAAGCGCGCGACCGTGGAGGCGTTGGAGAACCAGGCAGGCATCACGCTCAATCTGGACGTGGTCTATCGGAGCATGGATTACATCAATACGCCGGTGATAGACGGGATTTGCAAAACCTCTCACGCGGCGGCAGAGAAGTTGCTGGGCGGGCCAGTGACCGTGCTGTTCTACGATTGCACGACCCTGGCCTTTGACACCGAGCGCGAGGACCCGGCCGAGGATGCGGACGGGGTCGAGCAGGATCATCTTCTGGCCAAGGGCTTCAGCAAGGATGGCAAGCATCACCGCGCTCAGGTCATGCTGGCGCTGATCGTCACCTCCGATGGGCTGCCTGTGGGCTATGAACTCTTCCCGGGAAACACCTGGGAAGGTCATACGCTGGAAGCTGCGCTGAAGGCGTTGGAGGGACGCTTCGACGTGGCCAGGGTCACGTTCGTGGCCGATGCCGCCATGCTCAGCAAGGACAACCAGCAGATGTTGCAGAACAAGGGTCTGCCCTACATCCTCGGCTATCGCATGAAGTCCGCCCCGGCCGCCGTGAAGGCGAACATTTTGAGCCCGGAGGGACGCCAGCCTTGGGCTGGACACGGTTCTGAAGAGGCAACCGAGAAGGGCTGGTACAAGGTGATCGACCAGGAGGGAGCGCGGGTCATTGTGACCTGGTCACCCACCCGGGCACGCAATGATGCCCACAAGCGCGACAAGGCAATCGAAAAGCTGCACAAGAAGCTCAAGCGCTCTCGCAAACCCGGCAGCTTCAGCAGCCGGGGATATGGCCGCTTCCTGGCCTTCCCCGACAGCGGGGACGTCACGCTGGATGATGCAAAGATCAAGGCAGCGGCACAATGGGACGGGCTGCATGCCATTGTTGTTCATGGTGCGGACGAACTGGAGGCACAGGACGTCATTGCCCGCTATCACCAGTTGTGGGAGATCGAAGCCTGCTTCCGCACCAACAAGCACGATCTGAAAATCCGGCCCATCTATCACTGGTCGCCGCGTCGGGTCCGGGCCCATATCGCCATCTGCTACATGGCCTTCTGCTGCCTGCAGCACCTGCGCAAGCATCTGGACCTGCTCGGACACCCGATGAGCCCGGCTCGTATCCGCAACGAGTTGAACGCATTGCAGCTCTCGATCCTGCGCCACAAAGGCACCCCTGACCGCTACGGCATGCCAAGCCATGCCACGGTCGATGCCAGACGCATCCTCACCTGCGTCGGCCTGACCTGGAACGAAGCCCCTTTCAAGATACCCCCCGGGCGCACCCGAAAAACTGGCCAGACCAAAGCCTGAGCTCCCTCAACACTCCGAAACAATCGCTGGCGAAAAAAGTCCGTGTAGTGCCTTTTGGCAACCAAGGCATAATAATATCAATGACTTATACGAAAAAATGTCGGAAGTCAGGAGATCAAATCCACATATGACGGCAGCGAATTGCCCGCCATCTGGACCCGCTTGCGCGCCAAGGTGCGTGACGCGGCGCGGGGCCTGCCATCCGGTGTAAACCAGCCCTTCGTCAATGACGGTTTCGGCGACGTGTTCGGCTTATTCTACGCAGTCACGGCCGAGGGGTTCTCGGACGCCGAAAAGCACGAATTGGCGACGTTTCTGCGGCGTGAGCTGTTAACGGTCGACGGCGTTGCCGATGTCGAAGTTCAGGGTTTACCGCAAGAGGCGATCTTCATCGAACCGGATCTGTCCATCTCGGTGAACCAGAATGTCCCCATCCAAGCCATAAACGAGGCAATTGCCAACGCGGATTCGGTCAACTCCTCCGGCTCGGTTCGGTCCGAGAACGACCGCACCACCATTTTGACAGCCGAAGGGTCGGATAGCGTATCGGCCATCGCCGGATTGTCGGTCGGCTCGCAAGGGCAGGTCATCAACCTGTTTGACATGTCCAACGTTTACCGCGCCCGTCAGACCGACCCTGATATCATGATCCGTTTCGATGGGACCGAGGCCTTTACGCTGGGCATTGCCGGGTTGGCCGCCGAGAACATCGTCGAAGTCGGCAAACGCGCGGATGCCAAATTTGCGGAACTGGATACGCAAATCCCCTTTGGCGTGGAAATTCTGCCCATCTACCAGCAACACGTGGTGGTCGAGCAAGCCTCGAACGACTTTCTTGTGAACCTGGCCATGTCGGTGATCATTGTGGTCGCTGTTCTGGGCATTTTCATGGGATGGCGCGCCGCCATAGTGGTCGGGTCGACGTTGCTGCTGACCGTGGTTGGCACGCTGCTGTTTATGGCGCTTTTCTCGATTGAGATGGAGCGCATCTCGCTGGGTGCCCTGATCATTGCGATGGGGATGTTGGTGGACAATGCCATCGTAGTGGCCGAGGGCATGCAGATCGCGATGCTGCGCGGCAAGTCCTCGCGCGATGCGGCGGATGAGGTGGCTTCGAAAACGCAGATCCCGCTGCTGGGCGCGACTGTCATCGGCATCATGGCCTTTGCGGGCATCGGTCTCAGCCCTGGCGCGACTGGAGAGTTTCTGTTCTCGCTTTTTGCAGTTATCGGGATCTCGTTGCTGCTCAGCTGGGTTCTGGCAATCACCGTAACCCCAATGTTGGCGCACTACTTCTTCAAGCAGGGAAAAGAGAGTGAGGTTGACGCCTATGGCAGCCTTCTGTTCCGCGTTTACAGCGCGATCCTGCGCTGGGCGTTGCGGTTCCGCTGGCTCGTTGTGGCCGGGCTGATCGCTGTGACGGTGGCCTGTTATGCGGGCTTTGGCCTGATGAAGCAGCAGTTCTTCCCGGACTCGAATACGCCGCTGTTCTTTGTCCACTACAAACTGCCTCAGGGTACTCCAATCTCACGTACCTCCGCGGATATGGCCGTGGTCGAGGATTGGCTGGCGGAACGTGACGATGTGGTGTCCGTCACCACATTTGTCGGGCAAGGCGCGACTCGTTTCATGCTGACCTACAGCGCGGAGGACCCGAACCCAAGCTACGGTCATATGATCATTCGGACGGAAACGCTTGAGGATATCCCAGTGCTGCAGGCCGAGCTTTAGGCCTTTGGGGTGGCTCAGTTCCCTGAAAGCGAGTTTCGCACCAAACGTCTGGTTTTTGGTCCGGGTGGAGGCACCCCGATCCAAGCCCGCTTCTCGGGTAGCGACCCAGCCGTGCTGCGGCAGTTGGCGGACGAAGCAGTTCAACGCATGGCGGCTGCTACGCCGAACGCACTCAACGTCCATCATGACTGGCGCGAAAAAGAACTGGCGGTTCAACCGATCTACGCAACCGAACGCGCGCAGACAGCCGGTGTTTCGCGTGAAGATATTGCGGCCACGCTGCAATTCTCGACCGACGGCATCACCGGTGGCGTCCTGCGCGAGCGCGACCGCCTGATCCCGATTATTCTGCGCCGCCCTGCAGAGGGTGACTATTCGATTGTCGATCAGGTCGTGTATTCCGATCAGTCAGGTCAATTCGTACCCATCGAACAGATGGTGGATGGGTTCGAATACCAGCTGCTCAACACCGAGGTCCACCGGCGCAACCGAGTGCTTACCATCACCGTTGGCGCAGATATCCCGCCGGACGTGACCGCCGCTCAGGTGCATTCCGAGGTACGCGCAACCATCGAAGAGATGGATCTGCCACCCGGCTATCGTATGGAATGGGGCGGTGAGTTCGAGGACTCGGGCGATGCCCAGGAAAGCCTTGGTAGGCAATTGCCACTGAGCCTGTTGATCATGGTGCTGATCTCGGTCCTTTTGTTCAATGCGATCCGCCAGCCGGTCATCATCTGGCTGTTGGTGCCCATGTCGGTGAACGGTGTGGTCATCGGTTTGCTGGGCACCAGGCTGCCGTTCACCTTTACGGCGCTTCTGGGTTTGCTCAGCCTGTCGGGGATGCTGATCAAGAATGGTATCGTTTTGGTCGAAGAGATTGATCTGGTCCGCGCAGCGGGCAAACCGCTACAGGAGTCGATCATCGAAGCATCCGTCTCGCGTCTGCGACCGGTGATGCTGGCGGCGATTACAACGATCCTTGGGATGGCCCCGCTGCTGACCGACGCGTTCTTTGTCTCGATGGCAGTCACCATCATGGGCGGGTTGGCTTTTGCCACGGTCCTGACCATGGTCGCGGCCCCGGTCTTCTATATGCTGTTTTTTCAGCGAGATGAGAAACGACAAGCGGTTACCGCTTGAATGAAAAACCCCCGGTCAAAGACCGGGGGTTTTGCTTTTTCCTTGGTGCTGCACGTCAGCCCTGCAGCGATTTCACCTCGACGTCGCCTTCGGCCTGCGCCTTAATTGCCAACGCTGCCGCATGGCTGGCTGCGGCGGTGGTGAAATAGGGGATCTTGTCATACAGAGCGATTGAGCGGATCGAGCGGCTGTCTTCCACCGCCTGTGCGCCTTCGGTTGAGTTCATCACCAGCTGAACACCGCCGTCTTTCATCAGGTCAGTCACATCGGGGCGTCCTTCATATACCTTGTTGACCACTTCGCAAGGTACGCCCTGCGTGTCCAACCAGGTTTGCGTGCCGCGTGTGGCGACCAGTTCAAAGCCCTGATCGACCAGAACGCGCGCGGCCTCCAACATGTCCGGCCCTTTGTCGGCATCCTTGATCGAGATGAATGCGCGGCCGGATGAGGGCAGCACCATGCCAGCGCCTATCTGTGCCTTCAGGAAGGCGCGTGGGAAGTCGCGATCCCAGCCCATGACCTCACCAGTAGAGCGCATTTCCGGGCCCAGAATGGTATCGACGCCGGGAAAGCGGGCGAAGGGCAACACTGCCTCTTTCACCGAGAACCACGGCATGTCCGGGTCAGCCAGTGTCATCTGGTCGGCGATCTTGCTGTCGTCCACTGTCTTGTAGGGCGGGCGTTTCGGGAAGTCCGCCAGTTTCTCACCCGCCATGACCCGCGCTGCGATGGACGCAATCGCGCTGTCTGTGGCTTTGGCGACGAAGGGAACGGTACGCGAGGCGCGCGGGTTTACTTCGATCAGATAGATCTCACCATCCTTGATCGCGAACTGAACGTTCATCAGGCCGACCACGTTCAAAGCCTTGGCCAGTTTGAACGCCTGTTCTTTGATCTGCTCGATGATCTCTTTCGAAAGCGAATAGGGCGGCAGTGAACAGGCCGAGTCGCCCGAGTGAACGCCGGCCTCTTCAATATGCTGCATGATGCCTGCAACGTGAACGTCGGTGCCATCGCACAGAGCGTCCACGTCCAGCTCAACCGCACCGGCCAGATAGCTGTCCAGCAGAACCGGGCTGTCGCCCGAGACCACAACAGCCTCGTTGATGTAGCGCCGGAGCTGATCCATATCGCGCACGATCTCCATCGCGCGGCCACCCAGAACGTAAGAAGGGCGGATCACCAGCGGGAAGCCGATCTCTTCGGCGATCTCAAGCGCCTGTTCATCGGTCGAAGCGATGCCGTTTTTCGGCTGCTTCAGGCCCAGCTCGTTGACCAGCGCCTGGAAGCGTTCCCGGTCTTCGGCCAGGTCGATCGCGTCTGGCGTGGTGCCGAGGATCGGAATGCCTTCGGCCTCAAGCGCGTTCGCCAGTTTCAGCGGAGTCTGGCCGCCGAACTGGACGATGACGCCGTGCAAGGTGCCGTTTTCCTGCTCTTTCGTCAGGATTTCCATCACGTGCTCAAAAGTCAGCGGCTCAAAATACAGACGATCCGAGGTGTCATAGTCGGTCGAGACCGTCTCGGGGTTGCAGTTGACCATGATGGTCTCATAACCCGTATCGGTCAGTGCGAAGCAGGCGTGACAGCAGCAATAGTCGAACTCGATGCCCTGACCGATCCGGTTCGGACCACCGCCGAGGATGACGACCTTTTTGCGGTCGCTTGGACGCGCCTCACACTCGACTTCACCCATCATCGGAGCTTCGTAGGTCGAGTACATATAAGGTGTCTGCGCTTCGAATTCGGCGGCGCAGGTGTCAATGCGTTTGAACACGGCCTTTACGCCCAGATTGCGGCGGGCGCGGCGGACGTTGTCTTCGTCACGGCCAGTCAGGTTGCCCAGACGTGCGTCGGTGAAGCCCAGCATTTTCAGTTTTCGGATGCCGGCCTCGGTGACCGGCAGGCCGTCTTTGCGGACCGGGCGTTCGGCCTCGATGATCTCGCGGATGCGGGCCAGGAACCAAGGATCGAATTTGGTGACGCCGAAAATCTCATCATCGGAAAGACCGTGACGCATTGCTTGCGCAATCGTGCGCAGACGGTCGGGAGTCTGCTTACTGATTGCTTTGATCACGGCAGCCTTGTCGTCCGCTTCCTCCCAAACGCCGACGTTCAGGCCGGAGATTTCGATCTCATCAAAGCCGGTCAGGCCCGATTCCATCGAGGCCAGAGCCTTCTGCATCGATTCGTGGATGGTGCGGCCGATGGACATCGCCTCACCCACCGACTTCATCGCGGTGGTCAGGTAGGGCTCGGAGCCTGGGAATTTCTCGAAGGCGAATTTCGGGATCTTGGTGACGACATAGTCGATGGTCGGCTCGAACGAGGCGGGGGTGACCTTGGTGATGTCATTGTCCAGCTCGTCCAGCGTGTAGCCGACGGCCAGCTTCGCGGCGATCTTGGCAATCGGAAAACCGGTCGCTTTTGATGCCAGCGCGGACGACCGGGAAACCCGAGGGTTCATCTCGATGACGACCATGCGGCCATCTTCAGGGTTGATCGCCCACTGTACGTTCGAGCCACCGGTCTCAACCCCGATCTCGCGCAGAACGGCAATCGAGCCGTTGCGCATGATCTGATATTCCTTGTCCTTCAGCGTCAGGGCAGGGGCCACGGTGATCGAGTCACCGGTGTGTACGCCCATCGGATCGACGTTTTCGATGGAGCAGACGATGATGGCGTTGTCGGCAGTGTCGCGCACCACCTCCATCTCGTATTCTTTCCAGCCCAGCAGGCTTTCATCGACGAGGATCTGGTTTACCGGCGAGGCATCCATGCCCGAGCGGCAGAAATGGATATAATCCTCACGGTTATAGGCTACACCGCCGCCTGTGCCGCCCAAGGTAAATGCAGGGCGGATGATGGCGGGCAGGCCGATCTCTTCCAGCTCATCCAGCGCCATTTGCACACCGGCGTCCAGATCGGTGGAGCCGTCTTCGCGCTTGGGGGCGGTCACAATGGTCGCCTTGGGGTTTTCAAGACCCAGACGGTCCATCGCCTCGCGGAACAGGGCTCGGTCTTCGGCCATTTCGATGGCGTCGCGCTTGGCGCCAATCATCTCGACGCCGAACTTGTCCAGCACACCCATCTCTTCCAACGCGAGCGAGGTGTTCAGGCCCGTTTGGCCACCCATGGTGGGCAGCAGGGCATCGGGGCGCTCTTTCTCGATGATCTTGGCGACCACTTCGGGGGTGATCGGCTCAATATAAGTCGCATCGGCCAGACCCGGGTCGGTCATGATCGTCGCGGGGTTCGAGTTCACCAGGATGACCCGGTACCCTTCCTCGCGCAGCGCCTTACAGGCCTGAGCTCCGGAATAGTCAAACTCGCAGGCTTGTCCGATAACAATGGGGCCCGCCCCAATGATCATGATCGACTGGATGTCGGTTCTTCTCGGCATGGCCTTGTTCCTTCGATTGTCAGCGAGTCAGGGCACCGCCCCAGCGCCCAAATTGTCCTGCGTTATAGGGACCGCGCGAAAAGGTGCAAGAGGTATCGGGAACAGAGGTGAAATTGCCGCTTTCCCCCCTTTCCCTTGGCAGAGTATTCTCTATATCGCGCATCACGGCTTATGAGGATGCACTTGCGTATTCGTTTTGATCAGGGACCTGCCGGTCCGGGAACCCGGTTCGACCGGCCATCCCACATCATCCGGGCGGATGCCGCGGACGAGGTGCCACAGGCGTTGGCGGCCCTCGACAACGCGCGCGCGGCGGGCAGCTGGCTGGCGGGCTACGCCAGTTATGAACTGGGCTATGTGCTGGAACCTAAACTGCTTGGACTGCTGCCGAATGACCGCAAACTGCCGCTGCTGTGTTTCGGCGTCTATGACGCACCGGATCAAAGCGCGCTACCCAAAGCCGATGGCGGCGTATCCACGTTTCAGCCGCGTTGGGATGAGACCCGCTACAGTCAGGCCTTCAGGGCAGTGCATGATGCCATCGGGGCAGGGGATATCTATCAGGCGAACCTGACCTTCCCGATTGATCTGACGGTCGATGGAGAAAGCGCGGCGCTCTACGCGGCGCTGACATCCGGCCAACCGGTCGGCCATGGAGCGCTGGTTCAACAGGACGGTCTGCCGGACCTTCTTAGTCGCTCGCCCGAGCTTTTCTTCCGCACGGATGAAACCGGTCGAATCGAAACGCGGCCTATGAAGGGCACCCAACCGCGTTGCGAGGACATGGCCGAGGACGCCCGCCGTCGCAACTTCCTGTCCTGGGATGAGAAGAACCGAGCCGAGAACCTGATGATCGTTGACCTGCTGCGCAATGATATCAGCCGCGTGGCGCTCCCCGGTTCTGTTCATGTGCCCGAGTTGTTCAAGGTCGAAACCTATGCCACGGTGCATCAGATGGTCTCGCTGGTGCGGGCGCAGCTGCAGGTCGGGGCCGGGCTGTCCGACATCATCACGGCTCTGTTCCCTTGTGGTTCCATCACCGGCGCGCCCAAGATCCGTGCGATGGAGATCCTGTCCGAGCTGGAGCCCTGGGCGCGTGATATCTATTGCGGAACCATCGGCTGGGCCGCGCCGGATGGCCGGTCGGAATTCAACGTCGCCATCCGCACACTGATGTTGGACGATGGAAACGCCACCCTGAATGTCGGCGGCGGCGTGGTTTGGGACAGCACAGCCCCATCTGAATACGAGGAGGCCCTATGGAAAGCCCGCTTCGCCCACCAGTTGAGCCTGATTTCCGCCTAATCGAAACCCTTGGCTTTCAACCCGATCAGGGCTTCGTGCGGCGTGATCGGCACCTTGACCGCATGGCGCGCACGGCAAAGGACTTGGCGCTGTCCTTCGACCGCAATGCGGCGCTTGCGATATTTTCCGGCGTTACCAGCGATGCCCCCTTGCGGTGTCGGTTGACCATGGATGTCCACGGAGGCTTTGACCTGACCGCGGCCGCGTTAGCTGGCAACCCTGAGATCTGGCGGTTGGGGATTTCTCAGACCCGGCTGAACTCGGACGACATATGGTTGCAGCACAAAACCACGCGCCGCGTGGTTTATGATACTGCCCGAGCCTCCCTGCCGGATGGCATTGACGAGCTGCTGTTCTTCAACGAGCGGGAAGAGCTGTGCGAAGGAACCATCACCAATCTGTTCATTGAAAGGCCGGACGGGCGCAGGCTTACGCCTCCTGTGTCCTGCGGTCTTTTGCCGGGCATTCTGCGCGAACAGCTTTTGGAGGAGGGTTGGGCCGAGGCCGTTCTAACCATGAATGATCTGAGTTCCGCCAAGGCGATTTATATGGGCAACTCTCTGCGCGGTCTAATCCCCGCAAATATGGTGGCGCTATGAGCAACGACAGCGCATTGGACCACCGCCCGGTGGCGATTGGGCGTCTGCGGCTTGAATTCGGTGCGTTCTTTGTTGCGGTCCCTCTGCTGATTGCAGTCCTGTTTCCGCCCAACTGGATGTTCCCGGCCTTGTTCGCATTCACTGGACTGGGCATTGTCCTCTTGCATGCCACACCAGGCTTCCAATGGGCCGAACTTCGCTACAATTGGGCAAACTGGTCGGTCCGCGAACTGGCCGCTTTCACGGCTGCTACAGCACTGTTCTGCACGGCGCTGATCTACCTAACCCGCCCGGACGCCGCCTTTTTCCTTTTGATGCACCGGCCCGAGATGCTGGCGTTTATCTGGGTCGGCTATCCGCTACTGTCTGCGCTACCGCAAGAGCTGTTGTTCCGCCCGCTGTTTTACCGCCGCTACCATGGGATCCTACCTGACGGCCACAAGGCCGACCTCCTGAACGCGGCCATCTTTTCCTTCGCCCATCTGATGTACTGGAGCTGGATCGTCGCCGTCATGACTTTTGTTGGCGGCCTGCTGTTTAGCTGGGCCTATCGCAAACGAGGGTCCTTCTTCTACGCGGTGTTGTTGCACGCGATTGCGGGGAATATCATTTTTGCCGTGGGCCTGGGCGTGTATTTCTATTCCGGCAACGTTCAAAGGCCGTTTTGACGGCGCGACCCGCCTTGACTTTCCAAGCCTGACAGGGTGTATCGGCGCGACGAATTCTGCGCCCGAAGGGATATTCCATGCACGCCTATCGCAGCCACACCTGCGCCGCTCTGACCGCCGCCAATGTCGGTGAAACCGTCCGCCTGTCCGGTTGGGTGCATCGGGTCCGAGATCATGGCGGCGTGCTGTTCATCGACCTGCGCGACCATTTCGGTGTGACACAAGTTCTCTGCGATGGCGACAGCGCGGCTTTTGCCGAGCTTGAAAAAGTGCGCTCGGAATGGTGTATCCGCATCGACGGTACCGTCAAAGCGCGTGACGCCGATCTGGTGAACCCGAAACTGCCCACCGGTGAGATCGAGGTTTACGTGCGTGAGCTTGAGGTTCTGGGGGCCGCCGATGAGCTGCCCCTGATGGTATTCGGCGATCAGGAATACCCTGAGGAAACCCGCCTGCGCTATCGCTATCTGGACCTGCGCCGCGAGGCGATGCAGCAGAACATGACCTTGCGGTCGGATGTGGTGGCCTCGATGCGGCGCCGCATGTGGGATCAGGGCTTCCGTGAATATCAGACACCGATCATCACCGCCTCGTCGCCTGAGGGCGCGCGTGACTTTCTGGTGCCCTCGCGTCTGCATCCGGGCAAATTCTACGCGTTGCCTCAGGCGCCTCAGCAGTTCAAACAGCTGATCATGGTGTCGGGCTTCGACAGGTATTTCCAGATCGCGCCGTGCTTCCGCGACGAAGACCCACGCGCTGATCGCTCGCCCACCGATTTCTACCAGCTCGACCTCGAGATGTCCTTTGTTGAACAGCAGGACGTGTTCGACACGATCCAGCCCGTTCTGACTGGCGTGTTCGAGGAGTTCGGTGGCGGCCGTAAGGTGGATCAGGACTGGCCGCAGATTTCCTATAAGGATGCGGCCCTGTGGTACGGTAGCGACAAGCCCGATCTGAGGAACCCTATTAAAATGCAAGTGGTCTCCGACCACTTCCGCGGGTCTGGCTTTGCGATTTTCGCGAAGCTGTTGGAGCAGGACGGCACTGAAATCCGCGCCATCCCAGCGCCGACGGGCGGTAGCCGCAAGTTCTGTGACCGTATGAACGCCTTTGCGCAGAAAGAGGGTCTGCCGGGGATGGGTTACATCTTCTGGCGCGATCAGGGCGAAGGGATGGAGGCCGCTGGCCCGCTTGCCAAGAACATCGGTCCCGAGCGCACCGAGGCGATCCGTCAGCAACTGGGTCTGGGCGTCGGCGATGCCGCGTTCTTCCTGGGTGGTAAGCCGAAGGCCTTTGAAAAGGTCGCGGGCAAGGCGCGCGATGTGATTGGCGATGAGTTGGGCCTGACCGAGAAAGATCGTTTTGCCTTTGCCTGGATTGTGGATTTCCCGATCTACGAGCAGGACGAGGAAACCGGCGCGATCGACTTTGAACACAACCCGTTCTCAATGCCGCAGGGCGGTATGGAGGCGCTGAACGGCGATCCTCTGGACGTGCGCGGCTATCAGTACGATCTTGCTTGTAACGGGTATGAGCTGGTCTCGGGCGCGATCCGGAACCACAAACCGGAAATCATGCTGAAAGCTTTTGAGCTGGCAGGCTATGGTGAGGACGAAGTGAAATCCCGCTTTGGTGCCCTGTTCAACGCGTTCCACTACGGCGCGCCGCCACACGGTGGTTGTGCTGCGGGCATCGACCGGATCGTGATGCTGCTGGCGGATGAAGCCAACATTCGCGAGGTCATGATGTTCCCGATGAACCAACGCGCCGAAGATTTGATGATGGATGCGCCATCCGATCCAAGCTCGGATCAATTGATGGAGCTGGGGCTTCGTATCATCCCGCAGGACTAGACAACAACCGCCCGCTTCAAGCGGGCGGTTTGCTTTTGAGGGGGCGAAACCAAGCAATTACTGCGTATCACCTGATCGGGCCGATCACTGGAGGCGAGAATGCGTGTGTATTTCCGTTTTGTCTCGCCACCTCAATCCCAGGATATGCCTGTGACGTTCTCGGGACGGTGGTGCCGCTCAATGCTTCAAGCAAACCTGAACTAGATCGCTTCGGGTTAAAACTGTGAAACGAATACCCTGCCACGCTTTCAGCGTTCTCGGGACATTCGTGTCACTTGATGATTCAGGTGAAACGCGAAACGCTTTAGTCCAGAGGATTGGCCACCCCGATCCGTTTCGTGCGGATGGCTCGAGCCGAGCTGCGGGCTTGTAGGTATATCCACAGACACAACAAAGATGCGGTGATGAAATAGGCGGTGATCAATTCAGATAGCCTCTTTCTGCTGCAATCTGTCTTGAACGATCCCGGCAACTTGCGCGGCGCGGGCCGTGATCGGCGTACCCTCGGATCGCGATGCGGCAAGGTCCTTTGCGGCCTTGATCAGGACCAGATCATTGGCCTCACGCGCGACGCTGCCGAGAAACTGGGCTGCATAGTCCAGCGTGCGGTGATCATTCGGACCGGCCAGCACGTCGGCGATATGGGCCATATCATCCTGATAGGCGAGGGGGTCGGGGTGGATCTGCTCATCCCGGACCGCGTGCAGCTCGCTGGGGCGGCGGTCTTCGGGCAGCAGTTCGAGAATGGTTCTTTGAAAGAAGGCCATGGATTTGATTGGCTTGTCCAGAAATCCATCTGCACCAGCCTGCATCGCCTGTTCGCGGGTGCAGTCATCGCCGGACATGCCCAGGATTACGCCGATCCGAGGGGTGGCCTGCGTCAGTTCGGCAATCAGATCGGCGCCCGAGCCATCCGGCAGCCCCATATCCACGACGATGATCGAGGGGCGATAGATCTGCAGGTGACGCCGTGCCGATTTCAGGCAATCGGCACGCCGGATCCGCGCGCCGCTATGCAGGCACATCAGGCGGATCACGTCGCAAGAGTATCGACTGTCTTCGACAACCAGAATCCTGACTTCCGACATTTTTTCGTATAAGTCATTGATATTATTATGCCTTGGTTGCCAAAAGGCACTACACGGACTTTTTTCGCCAGCGATTGTTTCGGAGTGTTGAGGGAGCTCAGGCTTTGGTCTGGCCAGTTTTTCGGGTGCGCCCGGGGGGTATCTTGAAAGGGGCTTCGTTCCAGGTCAGGCCGACGCAGGTGAGGATGCGTCTGGCATCGACCGTGGCATGGCTTGGCATGCCGTAGCGGTCAGGGGTGCCTTTGTGGCGCAGGATCGAGAGCTGCAATGCGTTCAACTCGTTGCGGATACGAGCCGGGCTCATCGGGTGTCCGAGCAGGTCCAGATGCTTGCGCAGGTGCTGCAGGCAGCAGAAGGCCATGTAGCAGATGGCGATATGGGCCCGGACCCGACGCGGCGACCAGTGATAGATGGGCCGGATTTTCAGATCGTGCTTGTTGGTGCGGAAGCAGGCTTCGATCTCCCACAACTGGTGATAGCGGGCAATGACGTCCTGTGCCTCCAGTTCGTCCGCACCATGAACAACAATGGCATGCAGCCCGTCCCATTGTGCCGCTGCCTTGATCTTTGCATCATCCAGCGTGACGTCCCCGCTGTCGGGGAAGGCCAGGAAGCGGCCATATCCCCGGCTGCTGAAGCTGCCGGGTTTGCGAGAGCGCTTGAGCTTCTTGTGCAGCTTTTCGATTGCCTTGTCGCGCTTGTGGGCATCATTGCGTGCCCGGGTGGGTGACCAGGTCACAATGACCCGCGCTCCCTCCTGGTCGATCACCTTGTACCAGCCCTTCTCGGTTGCCTCTTCAGAACCGTGTCCAGCCCAAGGCTGGCGTCCCTCCGGGCTCAAAATGTTCGCCTTCACGGCGGCCGGGGCGGACTTCATGCGATAGCCGAGGATGTAGGGCAGACCCTTGTTCTGCAACATCTGCTGGTTGTCCTTGCTGAGCATGGCGGCATCGGCCACGAACGTGACCCTGGCCACGTCGAAGCGTCCCTCCAACGCCTTCAGCGCAGCTTCCAGCGTATGACCTTCCCAGGTGTTTCCCGGGAAGAGTTCATAGCCCACAGGCAGCCCATCGGAGGTGACGATCAGCGCCAGCATGACCTGAGCGCGGTGATGCTTGCCATCCTTGCTGAAGCCCTTGGCCAGAAGATGATCCTGCTCGACCCCGTCCGCATCCTCGGCCGGGTCCTCGCGCTCGGTGTCAAAGGCCAGGGTCGTGCAATCGTAGAACAGCACGGTCACTGGCCCGCCCAGCAACTTCTCTGCCGCCGCGTGAGAGGTTTTGCAAATCCCGTCTATCACCGGCGTATTGATGTAATCCATGCTCCGATAGACCACGTCCAGATTGAGCGTGATGCCTGCCTGGTTCTCCAACGCCTCCACGGTCGCGCGCTTGCTCTCGGGCTGTGCGATCCGCGCCATAACCAGCTCTTTCACAATGCGATTGGCACTTTTACGCGCCGCCCCCAGAAGGGCCCCCCAACCCAGTTGGTCATACATCGTCCCCATGACATCCCGCAGACCCAGAGAGACCCGCGCCTCCTCACGGCACTCGGCAAGATCAACGCCAAGCTTGTCCGGCCGCGGAGCGCGGCGCACCAGCGCCTGCAGATCGGCATATTCCGTGGGCGTGAACAGTTCCATTTGCGGCGAGCGATCAATGCGTAATTGCTCCATCAAGCGGCCCGCCAGACGCTTGATATCCTCAATCTCGCTGTCGTTATGGGCCACACCCACATGGCGCAGGATCTTCTGGCGTACCTTGGAGCCGGTGCGGACGGATTCAACGATCTGGATCCGTGTGCGGTTGAGCTTTGCGTCATGTTTGGTGCGGATGAACATGGGCGAAGAGGTTAGCCATCTGAAGGCCCATGTCAATACTTTTTATAATAATGGGGCACTACAACGCGCCTCTGAGCAACCACACCTGAAAACAAACCAAAAACCCAGTCAGATCAACAAAAAGGTCGGAAGTCAGGAAATAGGCGGTGATCAATTCAGATAGCCTCTTTCTGCTGCAATCTGTCTTGAACGATCCCGGCAACTTGCGCGGCGCGGGCCGTGATCGGCGTACCCTCGGATCGCGATGCGGCAAGGTCCTTTGCGGCCTTGATCAGGACCAGATCATTGGCCTCACGCGCGACGCTGCCGAGAAACTGGGCTGCATAGTCCAGCGTGCGGTGATCATTCGGACCGGCCAGCACGTCGGCGATATGGGCCATATCATCCTGATAGGCGAGGGGGTCGGGGTGGATCTGCTCATCCCGGACCGCGTGCAGCTCGCTGGGGCGGCGGTCTTCGGGCAGCAGTTCGAGAATGGTTCTTTGAAAGAAGGCCATGGATTTGATTGGCTTGTCCAGAAATCCATCTGCACCAGCCTGCATCGCCTGTTCGCGGGTGCAGTCATCGCCGGACATGCCCAGGATTACGCCGATCCGAGGGGTGGCCTGCGTCAGTTCGGCAATCAGATCGGCGCCCGAGCCATCCGGCAGCCCCATATCCACGACGATGATCGAGGGGCGATAGATCTGCAGGTGACGCCGTGCCGATTTCAGGCAATCGGCACGCCGGATCCGCGCGCCGCTATGCAGGCACATCAGGCGGATCACGTCGCAAGAGTATCGACTGTCTTCGACAACCAGAATGGTCTGTCCCCGCAAAGGCCGGGTCGCGGTGGGTGTGGCAATGGTGGTCAATGGTCCCGAATCGTCCATGGCAGCTCTCCTATCCAGCAGATGCCTCACGCTAGGAACTTCTGGCTAACACAGGGTTAACGGGCAATTTGGCGCACTTGTTCTTTGACCGGGCAGCCCCCATAACCCAAGCAACGCAGGACAGAGGAGACTATCATGATTGGACGCCTGAACCACGTCGCCATCGCCGTTCCGGACCTTGAGGCCGCATCGGATCAATACCGCAATGCGCTGGGGGCCAAGGTGGGCGCGCCTCAGGATGAACCCGATCATGGTGTGACGGTTGTCTTCATCGAACTGCCCAACACGAAGATCGAGCTTCTGTACCCGCTGGGTGATGACAGCCCGATCAACGGGTTTCTGGAAAAGAACCCCGCTGGAGGCATCCACCACGTTTGTTATGAGGTCGACGATATCATCGCCGCGCGTGACCACCTGAAGGAAACCGGCGCGCGCGTGCTAGGCTCCGGCGAGCCCAAGATCGGTGCCCATGGCAAACCGGTGCTGTTCCTTCACCCCAAAGATTTCAACGGTTGCCTTGTCGAGTTGGAACAGGTGTAACGCCAGCCCGGAGGGCCTGACATGACTATCACTGCCGCTTTGGTTCTGTTTGCCGTTATCTGGTTCATGACGCTGCTGATCGTTTTGCCTATTCGTATCAAGACGCAGGGCGATCTGGGGGATATCGTTCCGGGCACCCACGCGGGTGCGCCGGAAGAGCATCACATGAAAAAGAAGATGTGGATCACCACCGGTATCTCGATCGTTCTTTGGGCGATCATTGCCGGGATCATTCTGTCGGGCGCGATTTCGGTGCGCGACTTCGACTGGTTGAACCAGTTGGAGCCGCGCTAACCTCAGGTGTCCGAAAGCTTGTGGTAGATATGGGTGAACGTGGCCGCCCCGAGGATCGGGATCACCAGGTTCACCAATGGAACGGAGAGCGGGATCGCCATCAGCGTTCCTGCAGCCCAGATTGTGGTGACGTGTTTGGCGCGTAGCTTGCGTGCCCCGTCACGGCCCAAACGGCGCATCGCTGCCAGCGTAAAGTACTCTCTACCCAGCAGAAACCCGTTCATCGCCCAGAAAATGAAGGGCGCGAAGGGTGGGAAGATCGCGTAGAGGATCAGCGCCAAAATATTAGCCAGGATCAGAACGCCCAAAAAGCCCAACCCATCCATGACAGCCTCGGATACCGGTATCCTTGGGGCTTTGGGCAGGGTTGGATAATGCTTGTCCTCGACGGCCTGCGCCACGTCTTCGAGAAAGATCGAGGTGATGGCCGAGGCGACCGGCACCATTAAGAACACCGGCAACACCAGCACCAGAAAAATGCCCGAGTAATTCAGCACGTCGTTCAACCAGGAAACCGTGCCAACAAATGGCAGTGAAATCTCGTTGCCGGATAGCGAATTGATGAACCAGATCGCGCCTGCGCAGGCAAGGATCAGCAAAAGAACCGTCAGCCCGATGCCCCGAAACAGGACAGAGCGGAATTTTGGGTCTCCGATCTGACCCAGCGCTGCAAAAAACGCGTTGAGGATGATCATTCCGCGACCCATTCCGTCAGGGCGGCAACATCAGGCCGTGGGCGCTCGGGCGGGGCGCTGCCTTCGGTGGCTATGTGAATCAGGCCTGCGACGCTTTCATTGTCGGCCAGCCCAAATGCCTTCTGACAGAAGGTACGGTCATGGGTCTGCCAACCGGACAGCCAGTTGGCCCCCCATCCGGCGGCCAATGCCGCGTTCAACAGCGCCAGACAGACCGCGCCCGCCGAATAGGTCTGTTCGATGGCGGGGATTTTCTCGGACGGCTTCTGAACCTCAATCACGGCCACGGCCAGATGTCCCAAATCGAACTGGCTGCGCGCCTTTGCGATGTCTTCGGGGCTTTTGCCCAAAGCGATGCCGCATTCCTCGGTCAGGCTAGCCAGGCGCACCATGGCGCCTTTTTCCAGCACGATGAACCGCCAAGGCTCAAGCTTGCCATGATCAGGGCTGCGTGCGGCTGCGGTCAGCAGCGGAACCAACTCATCCCGCGTCGGAGCCGGCGCGATCAGCGTTTTCGCCGGACGAGAACGGCGCACCTGCAGAAATTCCAGCGCGGCGGGGTTTTTCAGCGACATATGTTAACTTCCTTTACATCAGCGGTTTGTAATTTGGTTGCCACGGCTTGGGTTTCAAGGGGCAGGTCAAGTTCGCTGGGTCTTTTCTGGCCGGACGGTGGGGCCTACGGAAAAGGGGTTTGAATGGCTACATTTGGGATATCTAAGGCATGGGTGTGTCGCCGTCCATGCGCGCTCTTTGAGGGCCTTAATCCTGCGTTTCGCGAATTTGATAGACGCCTTCGGGCAGATCCAGCGCGGCTGCCAGATCACGTACCTGTTCAGGCGACAGTGTTATTTTCTGGACCTCACCGGTGCGGGGATCGAATTGCTCCAACGTTACACATTCCGCGAAGCTGTTGATGACAACGTCCTCGTTCAAAGGCTTGTCGCCTTCATCCACCAGAGTAATCACCGTCGAGTCGAATTCATGCTCAATCGAAAACATGAGTTCAGAGTGCGCGCGACCGCCTCGCAATGCAAGTCGTTTGGGCGCGATCCGGGTATGGTCGTGTCGTCACGCGCGCGCTATGTTCCCCTTAAGGCCTGACCGCTTGAAGGAAACGTGATGCGTCGACTCATTCTTCTGGTGATTGCACTGTTTCTGGCGGCATGCAGCGCAGAAACCCTGCGTGAGCAATCCGTCGCCGAGTGGGAGGCCTCGGACGCGCCCGTGACGGTTGAGACCTTCCGTGAGGTGAGCTAGGCAATCGGTGACGAAGCACGCGCGCAGTGTCTGCGCGCCTCCAGGGGCCAGAACTGCGACTTCCGGATTTTGGTAGACTTGAATCCCAAGGCTCCGGCCAATGCGTTTCAGACACTGGACGACAAAAAGCAGCCGGTTATCATTTTTACCCGCTCGATGATTCAATCTGCCCAGAACGCGGATGAGCTGGCCTTTGTCATGGGCCATGAGGCGGCGCATCACGTTCTGAGTCATATCGCCCGCCAAAGCGAAAACGCTAGCGCCAGTGCCGCGAAATTCGGAGATCTTGCGCGGCTGCGTGGCGGCACCGATGCAGAGATTGAAGAGGCGCAGAAACTGGGCGCCAAAGTGGGCGTGCAGGCCTATGTCCAGACCTTCGAGCTTGAGGCCGATCAACTGGGTACCATCATTACCTATAATGCCGGTTATAACCCTCTGGTCGGTGCCAAGTATTTCGACCGCATTCCGGATCCCGCGGACAAGTTCCTCAGCACACATCCGCCCAACGCGCAGCGCGTGCAGATCGTTCAGGAAACGGCCCGGCAGCTTGGATTGACCCAATGACGGGCGTGTTTCGGATGGGGGTCGTCCTGACGGATCGGGGCTCGAAATACGCGGTCTCGGGCGCGCATGTCGAATCGCGGGCCGAGATTGATGCGGTGCTGGACGCGCTGCGTTCGGACAAAAGCTATGCCAAGGCCACGCATAATACATGGGCGGCGGTTTTGTCGACCGGCGGGTTGAAGGCGAACGATGGCGAAAGCGGCGCTGGCATGGTGATCCTGCGTATGTTGGAGCGTGAAGGCCTGCGCAATCATGTGATCATCGTCACCCGCTGGTATGGCGGCAAGAAACTGGGCGGAGACCGCTTTCGTCGCGTTCAGGACGCCACGCGCGCCTATCTGGATCGGATCAGCGCCCCGACTTGACCTGAATCAAAGTCCTTTGGCCCATGCTTGCTACCCTGTTTACCAGCGCGACAGGGAAAGGACGCAACATGCCCAGCCTGAAATCACTGCGATTGCATGCCGGTTTGGTGGACGACATGGCAAACATGCTGGATGTCGATCTAGAGGAAGCCACTATCCGAGGCGATGTGTCCATGGACCAGCTTTCAGAGGCGGTACTGCGCTGCACCGATTGCCCCAATCCTGACAATTGCCAAACGCTGCTGGCTCAAGCGTCGTCTCTAAGCCGGACCCCTGAATACTGCCGCAACAAAGACTTGCTGCATAAACTGATGCCCTAGCGCGGGTTAGTAGGATGCCGCATCTGGGAAACATCATGACCCACTTCCGTCTGGTCCTGCGCATGGGGCAGACAACCGGCGCAGACCTTGTTCATGCGCATCGGTCCGGCAAGCTTAGCCAAGAGGAATGGGCCGAGATGATCCAGTTCTGCCGGGGGTGCTCATCTGCGCAGGATTGCCCCGAATGGATGGATCGGCAGGCCGCGGGCACAGACGCACCGCAGACCTGTCCGAATCGGGCGAAATTTGCCGCGCTCAAGGCCGCGCAAACAGAACAGGCCTGAAGTCTCAGGACCTGAAATGCCTTTCAGAGCTTGGAATGCGACCCGTCGCACAGGGGTTGCTTGGACGTATGTTTACACCCACAGAAGAACACCTTTTTGCTGGCCTCAGCGGTGTATTTGACTGGCTCGAACGTGCTGCCTTTGTGGGAGCCATCGCAGAAAGGTTGCCGCTTAGACTGGCCGCAGGAGCACCAGAAATAGCTTTTCCCTTCTTCGACCTCGACGGGAATGGGCGAGTCTTGGGCGATGATCGGGGATTGAGACATTTGGCTACTCCGTCCTTTGGCTGATGTCTGAAAAAAGTCTAGGGTTATGTTTCGAAAAAGGTAGCCTGTCTTGGCGAGTAAGTCGCAAATTGCCGGTCATGCTGGCATGGAATCGCTGCGTTTCACGGTTTTGTGATTGATTCTGTGTCGAGAACATTCTGAATTGTCCGGTGTAGGTAACATGCGATCTGTCCGGTTCAGTTGATTGCGCGGTGGCCCAATTCGGAGGGAGCCGTAGGCGACCGTAGATTTGGGCCACCGCGTTCGCGCCACGTCGAAGCGGGTCACGCGACTTTGTGTTTGCTATCCTCCTGTGTGATGGGTGATCCGTCAGGCTGGTAGCGGCCAATGCATCTCGGGCCGTGGAAGATGACCAGTTGACCATCGGGGTATTCGTGGACCCTGACCTTCGCCTTGACGAAATGATGACGGTGCCTGTCTGCCGCGATCTGCATGACCAGGCCCTTGTAGCGCACCGTATTGTCGTTGCCGACGACGCGGTCTTCCTGCACACACAGGGTGTCGCGCACATTGCCTGTAAACGGCACGAAGGCCGAGGTCGTATCCTCCGGCTCCCTTGCAAACAGGGCATTGTGTTCGGGAAGATAGACCTCTTTCAGGAACTGATTGGCCTCTTCAATGGTTGTGATCCCATGGGACCGCAGTTCCTGCGGCAATCGGTTCTGGAACGTGCCAAACATGCGTTCAGACCGTCCACGGGCCTGCGGTGAATAGGCCGGGATCAGCTCAATGCCGAGTTGCTGCAAGGCGCGCCCGACCTGGGTCAGATTGTCCTTGTCCACTTTGCCGCCCGCTTCGGGCGTATGCCAGTAATGAGAGCCCCGATCGGCATAGAGCGAGCAAAACAGACCTTGCGCCTCGATCACCTCTGTCAGCCCCTGAAAACTGCTCATCGTCCCTTCTTCCTCGACAAAGAATGCCGAATAAACCCGGTTGGTGGCATCGTCCATGGTGACGATCAGATCCCACCACTGACCCGGAACCCATTCATGGCTGGAGCCGTCCTGATGCAACATCATGCCAACCATCGGACGGCGGGGCCGCTTGCGCCGATGGGCACCTCGTCGGGGTGCTGCCTGAACCCGGCCGTGGCGCTGCAGTGTAAGCCGCACCCAGTTGTAGCTCTGTGTGAAACCATGGTGGGCCACCAGCTTCTCGTGGAAATGCTTCGGCGTGTAATCCCAGTACTTGGTATCAAACAGTTCAAGCATCTCCATGACCTTATCCGTGGCAACACGATTGTTGGCCAGTTTGCCAAGCCGACGGTCGTACAGACCTTCTGCACCATCCGCCTCAAATCGATCCTCCCAACGCCTGACGGTGCGCACGGATACACCCAGTATCTCAGCCGCCTGTTCTTGCGTCAGCTTGTTCGCGCTTCGCCGCGAATACACATCTTCAAACTTCATCAGTCGAACTTCCTGTAACACTTCTGCTCGGTTCATAACGCCTCCTCTCAGAGACAGAATAGAACCGGACAGATCGCATGTTACATACACCGGACATATCGCGTGTTAGCGACAATTCTGTTGCCAGATTGCTTGTCAGCCCGTATTCTGGTCGTGGCCCCGAAAATTGGGCAATATCAGCAAAGTAATAAAGGAATGATGGACATGAAACTGAAGTTTGCCGCCGTTGGTGCGTTTGCTCTGATCCTGACTGCTTGTGCGCAGCAGGAAGAACCGACCCCAGTATACGTTCAGCCGAGCTATGATAAAGCTGGCACACCAAGCTGCCCGGGCGGGTATCAGCTGGCAACAACCGAAGCAGGCCAGACTGTCTGTGACCCGATACAATAAAGGTTTTGCAGGCGGCCCCAATGCGGGCCGTCTGCACATCAAACGAAGTGGATGCCGCCCTTGGGGCGGTTTTTTCTTGCCCATTGCACTGCGCTTGCCAACCCTTCAGAACGGCACGAAAGCAATCGCCCGAGGACCCATGCTCAATTTCTTTTCCCGCCTAAAGGACCGCACCAAATGGAGCTGGCAAGGATTGGTCGCCACCTGGCGGGATGAGTATTCTTTTCGCGTCTGGGGCTATGCCAACCTGATCTCGGCGGTGCTTGCTGTGTGGCTGCCGATCAGCGGGGCCGAGCGTGCGTTGATCCTTGTCATGGGTGTTCTGGTGCTTGTGGCCGAGCTATTCAATACGGCCATCGAACGCGCGGTTGATTATACGTCGACCGACCATCACCCGCTGGCGGGGCAGGCCAAAGATGCTGCGAGCGCGGCCGTTGCATTGACCGCGATTGCCGCCGGGATTGCCTGGGCGGTGGCGCTGATTGGCCTGATCTAGACCGGGTTACGTTGTGCTCGAAACGCTGTAGAGCGTTCAGCGAAACTTGCGATGTATCTTGTGACGCAGACCAAATGATCCGTGTTTCAGATGCCGCGGCTTGTGATGCTTGAGAACCAGTTTACGATGCGGATGCAGGACACGCTTGGCCGGTTTGACCTTGTGTTTGATAACCGGAGCCACCTGATGCCGGTGTACAAAATGCTTGCTGCGCTTGTGAATCACCAGCTTGTTGCCACCGACTGACAAGATCTTGACCGCTCCGCCATGCACGTGCTGCGCCGCCGCCGGCGGCGCCAGCATCATGGCTGCCACCGCCATCATTTTGAAATGCGATGAAATTGTCGGAAACCGAAACATGAAACCCTCCAACCAGTGTCGAGTTAAGCATCGCGGCTTTGTCGGGCAAGCGCCAATAAACTCGGCTCACGCTTGCCTCAACTGATTTGTAGATTTCAGATCATAGGGTTAAGGGTGTTCAAACCCGTTTGCCCCACAAGTCATACTCACCCGCTTCGTCGACCTCGACCATAACGAGGTCACCGGGTTTGAGGGTTTTGAAACCATCATCAATGAACAGGTTGCCGTCAATCTCGGGCGCGTCGGCCTTGGTTCTGCAGGTGGCGGCCTCGTCGTCGACCTCATCCACGATGACCTGAAGGGTCTGACCGACCTTGGCTTCCAATTTGGCCTCAGAGATCGCCTGCGCTTTCTCCATGAAACGGTCCCATCGGTCCTGCTTGACCTCGGGGGCTACATGATCGGGCAGATCGTTCGAGCGCGCGCCATCGACGTTTTCGTACTGAAAACAACCAACACGATCCAATTGCGCCTCGTCCATCCAGTCCAGCAGGGTCTGGAATTCGGCCTCGGTCTCGCCCGGATATCCAACAATGAAGGTCGAGCGCAGAGTGATGTCCGGGCAGATCTCGCGCCAGGCCTTGATCTCATCGAGTGTTTTGGCGGCTGCCGCCGGACGGGCCATGCGCTTGAGCACGTCCGGGTGGGCGTGTTGAAAGGGGATATCCAGATAGGGCAGCACATTGCAGCCCGCATCCGCCATCAGCGGGATCAACTCACGTACATGCGGGTAGGGGTAGACATAGTGCAGCCGGACCCAGGCATCGAGCTGCCCCAATTCGCGCGCCAGATCGGTAATGTGGCTACGCACCTCGCGATCTTTCCACGGGTTCACATCGTATTTCCGGTCCAACCCATAGGCCGAGGTATCCTGACTGATCACCAGCAACTCGCGCACGCCGTTTTCGACCAGCTTTTCAGCCTCCCGCAGCACCGCATGGGCCGGACGGCTGGCAAGCTTGCCGCGCATGTCGGGGATGATGCAGAACTTGCACTTGTGGTTACAGCCCTCAGAAATCTTGAGATAGCTATAGTGCCGCGGTGTCAGCTGCACCGAGCTGGCTGGCAACAGGTCCACGAACGGGTCCGGATCGGGCGGCACCGCCACATGTACCGCGTCCAGAACTTGCTCGTATTCCTGACTTCCGACCTTTTTGTTGATCTGACTGGGTTTTTGGTTTGTTTTCAGGTGTGGTTGCTCAGAGGCGCGTTGTAGTGCCCCATTATTATAAAAAGTATTGACATGGGCCTTCAGATGGCTAACCTCTTCGCCCATGTTCATCCGCACCAAACATGACGCAAAGCTCAACCGCACACGGATCCAGATCGTTGAATCCGTCCGCACCGGCTCCAAGGTACGCCAGAAGATCCTGCGCCATGTGGGTGTGGCCCATAACGACAGCGAGATTGAGGATATCAAGCGTCTGGCGGGCCGCTTGATGGAGCAATTACGCATTGATCGCTCGCCGCAAATGGAACTGTTCACGCCCACGGAATATGCCGATCTGCAGGCGCTGGTGCGCCGCGCTCCGCGGCCGGACAAGCTTGGCGTTGATCTTGCCGAGTGCCGTGAGGAGGCGCGGGTCTCTCTGGGTCTGCGGGATGTCATGGGGACGATGTATGACCAACTGGGTTGGGGGGCCCTTCTGGGGGCGGCGCGTAAAAGTGCCAATCGCATTGTGAAAGAGCTGGTTATGGCGCGGATCGCACAGCCCGAGAGCAAGCGCGCGACCGTGGAGGCGTTGGAGAACCAGGCAGGCATCACGCTCAATCTGGACGTGGTCTATCGGAGCATGGATTACATCAATACGCCGGTGATAGACGGGATTTGCAAAACCTCTCACGCGGCGGCAGAGAAGTTGCTGGGCGGGCCAGTGACCGTGCTGTTCTACGATTGCACGACCCTGGCCTTTGACACCGAGCGCGAGGACCCGGCCGAGGATGCGGACGGGGTCGAGCAGGATCATCTTCTGGCCAAGGGCTTCAGCAAGGATGGCAAGCATCACCGCGCTCAGGTCATGCTGGCGCTGATCGTCACCTCCGATGGGCTGCCTGTGGGCTATGAACTCTTCCCGGGAAACACCTGGGAAGGTCATACGCTGGAAGCTGCGCTGAAGGCGTTGGAGGGACGCTTCGACGTGGCCAGGGTCACGTTCGTGGCCGATGCCGCCATGCTCAGCAAGGACAACCAGCAGATGTTGCAGAACAAGGGTCTGCCCTACATCCTCGGCTATCGCATGAAGTCCGCCCCGGCCGCCGTGAAGGCGAACATTTTGAGCCCGGAGGGACGCCAGCCTTGGGCTGGACACGGTTCTGAAGAGGCAACCGAGAAGGGCTGGTACAAGGTGATCGACCAGGAGGGAGCGCGGGTCATTGTGACCTGGTCACCCACCCGGGCACGCAATGATGCCCACAAGCGCGACAAGGCAATCGAAAAGCTGCACAAGAAGCTCAAGCGCTCTCGCAAACCCGGCAGCTTCAGCAGCCGGGGATATGGCCGCTTCCTGGCCTTCCCCGACAGCGGGGACGTCACGCTGGATGATGCAAAGATCAAGGCAGCGGCACAATGGGACGGGCTGCATGCCATTGTTGTTCATGGTGCGGACGAACTGGAGGCACAGGACGTCATTGCCCGCTATCACCAGTTGTGGGAGATCGAAGCCTGCTTCCGCACCAACAAGCACGATCTGAAAATCCGGCCCATCTATCACTGGTCGCCGCGTCGGGTCCGGGCCCATATCGCCATCTGCTACATGGCCTTCTGCTGCCTGCAGCACCTGCGCAAGCATCTGGACCTGCTCGGACACCCGATGAGCCCGGCTCGTATCCGCAACGAGTTGAACGCATTGCAGCTCTCGATCCTGCGCCACAAAGGCACCCCTGACCGCTACGGCATGCCAAGCCATGCCACGGTCGATGCCAGACGCATCCTCACCTGCGTCGGCCTGACCTGGAACGAAGCCCCTTTCAAGATACCCCCCGGGCGCACCCGAAAAACTGGCCAGACCAAAGCCTGAGCTCCCTCAACACTCCGAAACAATCGCTGGCGAAAAAAGTCCGTGTAGTGCCTTTTGGCAACCAAGGCATAATAATATCAATGACTTATACGAAAAAATGTCGGAAGTCAGGAGCAACTCGCGCACGCCGTTTTCGACCAGCTTTTCAGCCTCCCGCAGCACCGCATGGGCCGGACGGCTGGCAAGCTTGCCGCGCATGTCGGGGATGATGCAGAACTTGCACTTGTGGTTACAGCCCTCAGAAATCTTGAGATAGCTATAGTGCCGCGGTGTCAGCTGCACCGAGCTGGCTGGCAACAGGTCCACGAACGGGTCCGGATCGGGCGGCACCGCCACATGTACCGCGTCCAGAACTTGCTCGTATTGATGCGGGCCTGTGACGGCCATGATGCGCGGGTGGTGTTCCCGGATATAGTCCGGCTCTGCCCCCAAGCATCCGGTCACGATAACCTTGCCGTTTTCGACCAGTGCCTCGCCGATGGCGTCCAGAGATTCGGCCTTGGCGCTGTCCAGAAACTCGCAAGTGTTCACAATCACGGCATCGGCCCCGGAATAATCGGGCGAAATGCCGTACCCTTCGGCGCGCAGCCGGGTCAGGATGCGCTCGCTGTCTACCAGCGCTTTGGGGCAGCCCAATGAGACCATACCAATGGTCGGCTGGCCTGAACGCGGCGTATCGGTGATCCGGGCAGACGGGGCTAGGTCGGGGCGGAGGTTTGGCGGATTGCTACTCATGTGGCCGCATATAGTTTGGATTGGTTCCCCTTGCAAATGCGGCCGTGGGTTTGAATGATACCCCAAACACAAGCCAAAAAAGGCGGAGAGCAGTTAGATGAAATGGCTGATACGTATCCTGTTCATCTTGGTGGCCGTTGTGGGCCTTGTCGTGGGCGCGCTTTTGTTGATGCCCGGCGACAAGCTGGGGGCGCTTCTGGCCGAACAGGTCAAGGCGGAAACGGGGCGTGACCTGACCTTCTCGGGCGATGTTTCGATCTCATTCTGGCCAGTTCTGGGCCTTGAAACTGGGCCAGTCACCTTCGGCAATGCTGATTGGGCGGGGTCTGAGCCGATGCTGAGCGCTGAAAGCCTGTCATTCGGTGTGGATGCGGCGGCGCTGTGGGGCGGCGAGATCCGGATCAAACGGGTCTTTGCTAACAGCCCTGTTCTGCGGCTGGAATACGCCAACGGCCGGGGCAATTGGGAACTGACCGCACCCACCTCTGCAGCCAGCACCGGCGGAGGAACAGCGCCCGCGCCTCAGGCGACGCAACCGATCACACTCGACCGACTGGAACTGAGTAACGCGCGCCTGATCTTTATCGAAAACGGAGCGACCAAGTGGAATTTCCGGGACGTCAGCCTCTCGGCGCAATGGCCGGATGTCTCGGCCCCGATGATCATGGAGGCCAATATGGCCGTGCCCGGTGGCTCTGTTCAGGTGAATCTGAAACTGCCTGATCTTCCAGCCTTTGCCTCGGGCGGCGCGGCACCTCTAGAGCTTTCGATGACAGCACCGGGCGGGCGTATCGCCTTCAACGGGCGCGCCACTATCGAAGGAGAGATGGACGGCATGACCGAGGTCAAGACCAGCAATACCGACGCCATGCTGGCCGCGTTCGGGCAGGCGGGCGTGGCGGTGCCCAATGGTCTTGGGCGCGTGGCAGATGTGTCGGGGCAGATGACCTACACTCGAGACGGTCGCATCTCTTTGCGAGACATGACCGCCGTGTTGGATCACAACCGGTTCGATGGCGAGGCCGATATTGTGATTTCAGACCCTCCGCAGATCACAGCCCGGTTGCGGGCCGGGGATCTGAATTTTTCAACCTTCGCAGACACCGTCGAAACAGGCTCCGGGGGCACTGGGGCGTCTGCCAGTGACGGGTGGTCGACGACGCCCATCGACGCATCGGCGCTGGGCTTGGCAAACGGTTCGATTCGACTCACCGCGTCCTCCATCGCCGTGCCGGACATGACGCTTGGACAAAGCGACCTGACGCTCATCCTCGACCGATCGCGTGCGGTTCTGAAAATGCAACCCGCGACCCTGTTTTCCGGGAAATTGAACGGGCAAGTGGTGGCCAACAATCGCAACGGCCTGTCCGTCGGTGGAAATTTCAAAGCTCAAGGGGTTGATGTGCAGCAGGCGCTGTCGACGCTCGGAGGAGTTGAAAGGCTGACAGGTACTGCCTCGGCCTCGCTGGAGTTTCTGGGCGTGGGACAGACAGAGGATGCGATCATGCGGTCGCTGTCTGGAAAGGGCGATATTGCGGTCGGGAAAGGCGTGATCTCCGGCTTCGACCTGAACCGGCTGATGGGGCGCGGCGAAGGGTCCGGAGGGACCACGGTGTTCAACAGCCTGACGGCCAGTTTCACGATGGATGGCGGCAATCTGACGAATAACGACCTGCTCATGTCGCTGGATAATTTCAGGGCGGATGGCGCGGGGCGCGTTGGGATCGGTGCGCGCGATATCGACTATCTGTTCACGCCGGTCGCATTGCGCGCCAATTCAGGCGAAGGGATCGCTGTGCCTGTGCGTATTGTCGGTCCGTGGAGTGACCCTTCGATCCGTCCGGACCTGACAAAGGTCATCGAGGCAGCGGCGGAAGGAAAGCTGAAAGATCTGGAAAACGACGCTAAATCCAAGGTTCTGGAAAAGGTCGGATCAGAGCTGGACACGACCATCACAGACACTGATCAAATCGAAGATGTGCTGAAGGACAAGCTAGAGGAAGAAGCCAAGAAAGGCTTGCTCAAGCTGTTCGGAGGGGATTGATCGGGGCGCACATCGGCGCCCCTTTCATTTAGATTGTTTGGTCGTAGTCGCCGACGCCGGGCTCGGTCCGGATCACAGCGTCGATATCGGCAAAAATCGCCCGCATCTCTGCTTCGCTTTCGCTGCTTTCGCAGACGACCACCAGATTTGGGGTGTTTGACGAGGCTCGCACTAGGCCCCAGCTGCCATTGTCCAAAATGACGCGCGCGCCGTTGACGGTGACGACCTCTTTGATCGCGCGTCCGGCAAAGCTATCGCCGACGTCGGCCTTGGCAACCAGCTTGTCCACCAGACGCTGAAGGATATCGTATTTCTCGGTATCCGCCGCGTAGGGCGACATGGTCGGGGTGGACCATGTCTTGGGCAGAGCTTTGCGCAAATCGGACATGCTCTGATCCGGGTTGCGGTCCATCAATTTGCAGATTTCCACCGCCACGCGCATCCCGCAGTCATATCCGCGCCCAACAGGTTCGGCGAGGAAGTAGTGACCGGATTTCTCAAACCCTGCGAGGGCTCCGATCTCTTTGACCCGACGTTTCATATGGCTGTGGCCGGTTTTCCAATAGTCCGCCTTGACGCCAAGGGCCTGAAGTTCCGGGTCGCTGGCGAACAGGCCAGTGGATTTCACGTCGGCCACGAAGGTCGCGCCGGGATGCAGCTTGGCCAGATCGCGGGCCATGATGACACCGACTTTGTCGGCGAAGATCTCTTCGCCCTCGTCATCGACCACACCGCAGCGATCGCCGTCACCGTCAAATCCCAAGGCCAGATCGGCACCGCTGGATTTCACCGCATCCGCCATGTCATGCAACATCTCCATGGCTTCGGGGTTCGGGTTGTAGTTCGGGAATGTGTAGTCGAGTTCGTTGTGGCTGGGCACAACCTCAACACCGATCCGCTCAAAAATCTCGGGTGCAAATGCCGAGGCAGTGCCATTACCCGTGGCGCAAACCACCTTAAGCGGGCGGGACATTTTGAAATCACCGACCAGATCGTCGATATAGGCTTCTTTAACGCCATCGACGAATTCATACGAGCCGCCCTCACGCGCCACCGTCTTGCCATCCAGCACGATGTCGCGCAGTTCGGACATCTCGTCCGGGCCGTGGGTCAGCGGGCGGTCGAAACCCATTTTAACCCCGGTCCAGCCGTTGGGGTTGTGGCTGGCGGTAACCATCGCCACCGCCGGAACATCCAGATGGAACTGCGCGAAATAGGCCATCGGGCTGAGGGCAGGGCCGATGTCCTTCACCTGAATACCGGCTTGCATCAGGCCAAGGATCAACGCGTTCTTGATGGCCAGAGAATAGTCGCGATAGTCATTGCCAACTGCAATGACCGGCGCGATGCCGCGTTTGTGCATCTGAGTACCGATCCCCAGGCCAAGGGCGGTCATGCCCGGCAGGTTGATCTCATCAGGGTATTTCCAGCGTGCATCATATTCGCGGAACCCGGTGGGTTTGATCATCGGGTCGCGCAGAAAGCTCCAGGTGTTTGGGGTCACCTCGGGAATGGGTTTGTTCATAACTGGTCTCAATCGTTAAATCTGAATCGGGTTCGCTTTGGCCAGCGCATCAAAACGCATCAATGTGTCAACAAGATGGGGCATCTGATCCAAAGGGATCATGTTGGGGCCATCAGACGGCGCTGTGTCGGGGTCCTGATGCGTTTCGATGAACACCGCTCCGATCCCCAGCGATACGGCGGCGCGCGCCATCACTGGCGCAAATTCGCGCTGCCCACCCGAGGAGCCACCCTTGCCACCGGGCTGTTGCACCGAATGGGTCGCGTCCATCACGACCGGATAGCCCGTCTTCGCCATTTGCGGCAGGCCCCGCATATCGGCCACCAGAGTATTGTACCCGAACGAGGTTCCACGTTCCGTCAGGAGGATATTCTGGTTCCCGGTGCTTTCGATCTTGTCGACGATGTTGCCCATTTCCCAGGGGGCGAGAAACTGACCTTTCTTGACGTTCACAGCCTTACCCGTTGCGCCCGCCGCCAAAAGCATATCGGTCTGGCGGCACAGAAAAGCTGGGATCTGCAGAATATCGACGGCCTCGGCCGCGATGGCGCATTGGGCTTCCGTGTGGACATCGGTCAGCACCGGAATGCCCATGGTGCTGCGGATGTCATCCAGAACCTTCAGTCCTGCATCAATCCCCATGCCGCGTTTGCCGGACAAAGAGGTTCGGTTCGCCTTGTCATAAGACGCCTTGAATACATACTGCGCGCCAGCCGCGTCGCAGGCTTCTTTCATGGCGCCCGCGATCATCTGGGCATGGTCTGCCGTCTCAAGCTGGCAGGGGCCGGCGATGATGGTAAGCGGAAGGTCGTTGCCGACCGTAAGGTCGGAGATTTTTACATGTTTCATATGTCTTACGAGGATACCTGTTCACGAAGGACCGACGCGGTAAGCGAGATCATCAGGTAGATACCAGCAAACAACAGGAAAGCCAAAATCGTATTTTCGAACTTCCTTGGATAGGTCGGATCCTGTGCCTCCACCGGGTTCACCGAAACCGTTAGGTAACGCACTTTGCGGTTCGCCTCGGACCGCGTGGTTTCCATTTGTTGCATTGCCGTTTGCAGCATCATATCGCGTGCCGCCAGATCGGCCTGCGCCATCTGGATTCGGACGCTCAACCGCGCCAGCGAGTTTTCGCCTGCGGATGCATCCAGCATTTCGGCGTTCAACTCGGCTAGGACAACCTCCAGTCGGGCGATATCGGCACTGACGCCATCGACCTTGGCTTGGTTTGGGCGACGGTTGTCTTGCAAGGCGGCCAGTTCCAGCTCTTTATCCTGAATGGCGACCTCGATCTCATTGATCCGACCGCGAAGACCGGCAATGACGTTTTCTGGGTCCAGCAAAGCACCTTGCAGCTGCAACTCGATTAGTGCCTCCTGAGCTTTGCGCCGTTCTGACTGGGCCGCCTCGAAGCCTTCGCGCGCGTCGCGCATCTGATCCTCGCGCTTAAGGCCGGACAGGCTGTTGATCCGCTCTTCCGCGTAAGAGATCAGGCGTTGCGACAGTTCGACAGCGATTTCAGGTTCGGGGGCCGCGACTTCCATCCGAACAATCCCGTCACTTGGGTCATATCCGATGGTCACCATACGTTTATACAGCTTGTGAGTGTCTTCCAGGCTGGCGTCCTGAGGCAGCCTCTGGATCGGGTCGATCCATTCCTGCTTGAAGATCTGAGAAAAGCCCATGTCCCGTTCCAACCGCTCTAATGCGTCCTTGGATTCGAGAAACTCTTGGGTGGAAACCGAGTCCTGAGCGGTTGCATATTGGGTTCCGCTCAACAGGCCGCCAATCGTTCCGCCGCCGCCGTCAGCTTGCAGGATCGAAAAGGCCGAGTCGCTGGCATACATCGGTGTCGCTTCGCGATAGAAATAGTAGCCAACCACAAAAGTGGGCAGAAAGACGAACACCGCAAGCCGTGCGAACAGCGCCGCCAGTTTCTTTTTTCGGCGGAGGGCGATGTCCTTCTGGATTTGACCGATTTCGCGATCGCGCCGCTCGGCCGGGCTCATCTCTGGTCCCGGCAGGGTCTGAGGGGCCTCGCTCACCGGTTGTGGCAACTGGACGGGTGCGGTTTCGTCACCATCCGTTTTCGCCGAAGCGTTGGCCGAGGCAAGCTCAAGCAGATTGCTGCGCCGGAATGGGTCAATGCCTTTTTTGCGTAGCAGGCGCACCGCGTCATAGTCAGAAGTCGCCGCCAGACCGTGTTTGCTGGCCAGACGCCGGGCAATACGCAATTGCCGACCGGTCAGGCCTTCGCGCTTGATATCGTCCAGTTCGGTCCCGGGCTGCGTTTCGCCGGACGAGGCCTGCGTTGCGCTGCGGATGCGCGCCATCGCGTCCGAGCGGGCCTCGGGCGAGGTGCCTGATTGCGCCTTGTGGCGCCAGTTGTATTTTCTAACCTTGGGTTTCGTAGTCATATAACTGCTTTGCCTCTTCCAAGGTTTCAAACATGCGCAGCTGGCCGTCGACCAAAACAGCCGCCTGTTTCACGAACTTCTCCAGCGTTGCGGGGCTATGCGATACGATGACCAGCGTCGTTGTGCGCAACCGTTCCTGCAGGATCGCGCCGGCCTTATGGTTGAATTCCACATCCGTAGACGCGGGCATGCCCTCATCAATCAGATACATGTCGAAGTCCAGTGCAAGCATCAGCGCAAAGGTGAATCTGGCCTTCATGCCTGACGAATAGGTGGCCATAGGCTGGTTGAAATACTCGCCGAGACCGCACAGCCAGCTGCAGTAGGCTTCGACATAGTCGGGGTCCATACCGTAGATTTTGGCGATATAGCGTGCGTTCTCCAATGCAGACATCTTCGAGGAGACACCACCGGTAAACCCCATCGGGAAAGACACCTTGCACTCACGCCGGATGACCCCTTCATCGGGCTTTTCCAAACCCGCCATCATATTGATCAGAGTGGTTTTTCCCGTCCCGTTCGGCGCAAGCACACCCAGCGACGTCCCGAGTTCGACCCGGAACGAAGCCCGGTCGAGGATCACCTTGCGGCGCGTCCCCGTCCAGAAGGATTTACTGACATTCTCGAACTCAAGCATGCTTGGCCTGCTGCTCAATCCTTTGGTTTGATCGCTCTTTTTGGTGAGCGTTTGGATGCGAATTTTATCGTCTCATGTTGGCTACATTATGTCGAATTATGAAACAAATGATCAATGCACCTTCGCAAAGTGCAGATCACATCGTGGCAAACATCGACACGAAAAGATGTTTTGGCGGCAAGTTCGAGGGTAGCTATCATCCTTTGATTCTCACAATTTCGGGGCAAGACAGCGGCTATGAGTGATCTGCAAAAGGAAATCTCGGCCTGTCGGCTGTGTGCGGATGCGTTCGCGCAAACCGCGACGCAGCACGCGCCGCGTCCTGTCGTCTGGTTCCGCGCTGGCACTCCGATCCTGGTTGCGGGGCAGGCTCCGGGCGCGCGGGTACATGAGTCGGGGCGGCCTTTTACAGACCCGTCGGGGGATCGCTTGCGGGATTGGTTGGGGATCGACGAGGGGGTGTTTTACAATCGGGATCGTCTGTCCATTGTGCCCATGGCCTTCTGCTTTCCTGGATATGACGACCGCAAAGCGGATCTTCCGCCGCCCGCCTTGTGCCGTAAAACCTGGCATGACCGGGTCGTTCAGGCGCTTGGTCCGGTCCCTCTGACAGTGTTGGTCGGGGGGCACGCACATAAGTACCATCTTGGAGTGCGCAGTTCAGTCACCGAAACCGTCCGCAATTGGCGGGACCACGCGCCGTACATCTTTGCCTTGCCTCATCCGTCCTGGCGCAATACGGCATGGATCAAGAAAAATCCGTGGTTCGAGACCGACCTGCTGCCGGCCTTGCGGGCACGGGTGCAAGAGGTTCTATATGACTGAAGCAACGGCGCTGGACACAGCGCATTCCGCGATGGAAGCCGCTCCGCAAGACGATGCCGCCCGGCTCCGCTTTTTTGAGCGGCTGGCCGATAGTGAGTTGTTCCTGATGCTGACCGAAGAAGCGCAGGGCGAGAATATCTTACCCGAGCTGTTCGACGTGGCCGATGGCCGCTTCGTACTGGCCTTTGATCGCGAGGATCGGTTGGCGCAGTTTGCCGGACGACCTGTGCCTTATGCGGCGCTTTCGGGGCGTATCCTGTCTTCGATGCTGGCAGGGCAGGGGATCGGTCTGGGCCTGAACCTCGAGGTCGCGCCATCCTCGATGCTGATCCCGTCTGAGGCGCTGGGCTGGCTAGCGTCAACGCTGGAACATGCGCCCGCCGAGGTCGAAGAGAAACTGGCCGAGTTTTTGCCTCCGACCGGCCTGCCGGAAACCCTGTTGCGTGCGTTGGATACAAAGCTGTCGACTGCTGTCGGTCTGGCGCAGGCGGCCTATCTGGTCGGCACCAAATCCGAAACCGGGGCTTCGGGTCACTTGCTGGGCTTTGTCGGGGCGTTGGACGGGGCGCAATCGGCGCTGGCCAAGGCCGCGTCCGAGGCGCTGACCTTTTCGGGGATCGAGGCCGGAGCGATGGATGTCGGGTTCTTTGCGCCCGAAGCGCCCGCTGCCGCGTCTTTGGCGAAGGTTGGATTGCGGTTCGACCTGCCGCAACCCGAGGCCCGTGACCTGAAGCGGCCTGTGCCCGGTAGCGATCCAGAAAACCCGCCGATCCTTAAATAAATAAGCGCGGTGCAGTCTTTTGCACCGCGCCAAATGTTTCGAAGGAACCTCGAAGAGATTAATCCGCCGCCGCTTCCAGCTTGTCCTGCGTGCGGGTATCAAAATCGCTGGCCTCATGACGTTCATGAAGCTGCGTGTGCGGCTCGCCAAACGCGCGGTTGACCATGCGGCCCCGCTTTACGGCCGGACGCGCGTCAATCGCCTTGGCCCAACGCATGACGTTTTCATAGGATTCCACATCTAGGAACTCGGCAGCATCATAGAGACGCCCAAGAACCAGCTGCCCATACCAGGGCCAGATTGCCATATCCGCGATCGAGTAATCCTCGCCTGCGATAAAGGTGTTTTCGGCCAGTTGACGGTCCAGCACGTCCAGTTGGCGCTTGGCCTCCATAGCGAAGCGGTTGATCGGGTACTCCCATTTCTCGGGCGCATAGGCGTAGAAATGGCCGAATCCGCCGCCCAGATACGGCGCGCTGCCCATCTGCCAGAACACCCAATTCATAACTTCCGTCCGCTCAGGGCCTGACGCGGGCAGGAACGCTCCGAACTTTTCAGCGAGATGGAACAGGATTGAGGCGCTTTCGAACACACGCACTGGTTCATCTCCCGACCGATCCCAGAGCGCCGGGATTTTCGAGTTCGGGTTCGCCTCGACAAAACCCGAGCTGAACTGATCCCCTTCGCCGATATTGACTAGCCATGCATTGTATTCGGCTTCTTCGTGACCCAACGCCAAAAGCTCTTCGAGCATGACTGTCACTTTGACGCCATTGGGCGTTGCCAGCGAATAAAGCTGCATGGGGTGGCGGCCAATGGGCAGGTCCTTGTCATGGGTTGCGCCGGCGATGGGGCGGTTGATATTGGCGAAGCGCCCGCCGCTTTCGCTGTCCCAGGTCCAGACTTTGGGGGGAGTGTAAGTGGATTGATCGCTCATCTGATGCCTTTCTTGCCAATCGCAGGGCTGCAAAGCCGATGCGCTAACAGCTAATGTTGCAAATCCCCGAGTCCAACCCCGCTTGACGCGTGAAACTGTAATAATTCTCTCACGAAATCTCGTTGATGGTCACACCGGCGCGAGCGGGCCTACGAAGCGCCTCAGAATCGCTTATTGTCTGTGGTGTCAGCCAAACGGCACCCCCGATACACGAAAAAGGAATGACCACATGAAACGTTTTGCCCTGTCTTTTGCTGCGGCCATGGCTCTGGCAATTCCGGCTTTTGCAGGCCCCCAATATGTCGACGGAACCGGATTTGCGGTCTCTGGCTATGATGTTGTCGCCTACCGCGGCCTTGATCAGGCACCGGTGGGGACCTCGCAGCCAGAAGGTGTACGCGGCAATGCCGACATCACGGCGGAATACAATGGCGCAACTTGGGCTTTTACATCGGAGGAGAACCGCGACAAGTTTCTTGAAAACCCGGCCTACTACGCGCCTCAATATGACGGGCATTGCGCCTATGGCGTCTCAAAAGGCGGCAAGGTTCCGGCAAACCCTAACCTGTGGCGCATCGTTGATGACAAGCTGTACCTGAACATCACTGACGTTGTTGTGGGATTCTTCGAAGAGGATATCCCCGGCAACATCAACCTGGCTGAAGGCAACTGGCCCGGTATCGAAAGCGCGGACGCATCGACAAGCGTGATCCCGAAATTCACTTCAGAAGGGCCTGTCAGCAACTGATCGCGCAGACACAGCCGTGAAGAAAATCCAGCCCGGCTCCCCCCACTGAGCCGGGCTTTTTTCTGGCTGACTATCCAGCCAGCCAGAATTCGTCGATCATGTCCTGATTGGCTTCGAAACGGATACGGACACTCTTTGCCCCCGGAAATTTGCGTTCGCAAATGGTGTCAGGAATCACCACCTCGCCCGGGCCGGCGTTGTTGGACTTGAAACTCAGAATCTCGGTTTCGACATGCCGTCTGTTGCTCAGCACCGAGGTCGGAAGGGCGATGCGGTTCGCCCCTTCGGTGACCGGCGTTGCCACGAAAAAGGTCAGGTGACGACCGTAGCATCCGACGGCATCGGGCACATGGTCTGACGCGGCCGGTTCGACATCTGCGTCCTGAGGCGATGGCGAATCCGCCATATGCGGCAGTGCTTGCGTCGGGTTCAGCATGGATTTGCAGGCGGCAATATCTTCGGACGGCAACTCGATCACACGTTTTTTGAGGCGTGGCCGTTTCGGCATCTGCGGACCCGATGCGCCTTTTGCGCCCAACCCTTGTTTGCGCAGAAAATCATAGGCAGTCTTAGCGCGCGAGAAGTCTTCGCAATCCCCTGGCATATGGTCGGGATGCGCCCGGAAGGCAATATTACGCCAAGCTTCGCGGATTTCGTCGGAACTGGCAGAGGGCGACAACCCAAGGTCCGCCAGCGCGCTGTTTCGCGCTGCGATCTTATCGACAGGTTTCATACTCAAAAACACTCACTAACGTACACAAGACCAGTTTGAGCACGGTCAGGATTTTGTCAAATTCTTCTCAAGATTGAACTAGTTGCGGGGGACAATGATCTGGCCGTGCAGACATTGTTCCAGCGGCAAAGCAAAATGCCCGCGCTTTCGGATGGCGCGGGCATTTGGGCTTTGTTGAGAGGGATCAGGCGACGTTCTGCAGTTCGGCTTTCGGGGTGATCCCAAGGGCGAAGCACACGTCGCGGGTCAGCTCGGGCCGGTTCAGGGTGTAGAAGTGCAGCTTGTCCACACCGCCCTCCAGCAGGTCCGAACAAAGCTCGGTGCAAAGGGCCGTGGCCAGCAGATCCTCGCGGTCATCGCGGATAGCTTTTTCAAAGGCGTGATCGACCCAATCGGGTATCCGTGTACCGCAGCGCTGGGCAAAGGCGCGCGCGCCTTTCCAATTTTCGATCGGCAGGATGCCCGGCACGATCGGCTTGTCGATCCCGGCTTTTTCGCAGGCGTCGCGGAACCGGAAGAAGGTCTCGGCCTCGAAGAAGAACTGCGTCAGTGCCTCATCGGCGCCCGCGTCCAGCTTGGCCTTTAGCCAGTCGATATCGGCCCGCGTATCCCTTGCTTCGGGGTGAATGTCGGGATAAGCGCCGACGCGAATGCTGAACATCTCTGTTTCTGCGAGGGCCTCAATCAATTCTACAGAGTTGGCAAAACCTTCGGGGTGAGGGACAAACCTGTCCTGACCCTTTGGCGGATCGCCCCGCAATGCGACGATGTTTTCGACACCGGCACGAGCGAAGGTGTCTGCAATATCCAGCGTTTCCTGACGCGAGGCATCGACGCAGGTCAAATGCGCCGCAACTGGCAGTCCCGATGACTTGTGCAAAGTCGCGACGGCATCGCGCGTCAACTCGCGCGTCGTACCTCCCGCGCCATAGGTGACAGAAACGAACCGGGGCTCCAAAGGGGCCAGCGTCTGCACCGTATCCCACAGCCGGAATGAGGCCTCCAGCGTTTTGGGTGGAAAAAACTCGAATGAGATTTCAGGTTTGGTCATCGCAGCCTCTCAGGATCAACTGAGGGTCTTGTCGCATGACACGCATTGTGAGACAAACTCATATTCCTCAAGAACAACATGAGTTCCACTTTACATGCATATCGAATTCCGGCACCTGCGCACCATCAAGGCGATCCATGACTGTGGTGGCCTTGCGCGTGCGGCCGATCAGCTGAACATCACCCAATCGGCGCTGAGTCACCAGATCAAAGGGTTGGAGGATCAAGCCGGAGTCGAACTGTTCCTTCGTCGGTCCAAACCAATGAAGCTGTCTGCGGCGGGGCTGCGTCTGTTGCGACTGGCCGAACAGATTCTGCCTCAGGTCGAGGCCGCGCAGCATGAGTTCTCATCCCTGCGCGATGGCCGTACGGGTCGGATGCATATCGCGATCGAATGCCACGCCTGTTTCGAATGGCTATTTCCAGTGTTGGAGTCCTTCCGCAAGTCCTGGGGCGATGTCGACGTGGATATTCGCCCCGGTTTGGCCTTTGACGCGCTGCCTGCCTTGCAAAAGGAAGAGGTTGATCTGGTGGTATCCTCCGACCCCGAAGACCTGCCGGGTGTCGAGTTCGTGGAATTGTTCGACTATAACCCGGTATTCGTCGCGGCATCTTCCCATCCGCTGGCCGAGAAAGACTTCATTGAGGCCGAGGATTTTCGCGGTCAGACCCTGATCACCTATCCGGTCGAGCGCACGCGGCTGGACGTGTTCAGCCAGTTGCTGATCCCGGCGCGGGTTGAACCGGCCAGCATCCGTCAGGTCGAACTGACCGCCGTGATCCTGCTGCTTGTCGCCTCAAACCGGGGGATTTCTGTCTTGCCGGATTGGGTCGTGCGTGAGGTCAAGTATAACTCGGACTACGTCACCCGCCCTTTGACGAAAGAGGGGATCACCCGTCGTCTCTATGCCGCTGTCCGCACTGAGGATCTGGAAAAACCCTTTGTCCAAGAGCTGGTCAAACTGGCGCGAGACGAGGCGCGGAAGTTGCAGGCGCAGTAACGGCGTTTCGCTTGGGTCTGCTATGCGCATCATTCCTCTTGGCAAGGGCGCATTGCATCAGTATACGCGCGGTTTGACCGGACAGGAGCCTTTTCAAAATGGTTGGCAGTGCAAATCTCAACATCATGATCAAAGCCGCGCGCAAGGCGGGGCGGTCTCTGATCAAGGATTTCCGTGAAGTCGAGAACCTGCAGGTGTCGATGAAAGGCGCGGGCGATTTTGTGTCCAAGGCCGATATCGCCGCCGAGGCCATCCTGAAAGAGGAACTGCTGGGCGCGCGTCCGACCTATGGCTGGCTGGCCGAAGAGGGCGGCGCGATTGACGGCGAGGATCCGACCCGCCGTTGGATCGTCGATCCGCTGGACGGCACCACCAACTTCCTGCACGGTTTGCCGCACTGGGCGATTTCGATCGCGCTGGAGCATAAGGGCAAGATCGTCGCCGGTGTGATCTACGACGCCGCCAAGGACGAGATGTTCTTTGCCGAAAAAGGCGAAGGCGCCTGGATGAACGATATGCGCATCCGTGTCTCGGGCCGTCACCGCATGATCGAGTCTGTTTTCTCGACCGGTTTGCCCTTCGGTGGTCGCTCGGATTTGCCTGGCACGCTGCAAGATTTGGCGCGCCTGATGCCCACATGTGCCGGCGTACGCCGCTGGGGCGCAGCCGCGCTCGACATGGCTTATGTGGCGGCGGGTCGCTACGAGGGCTTTTGGGAACGTCGCCTGAACGCATGGGACTTGGCCGCAGGGATCATCATCGTGAAAGAGGCCGGTGGCCTGGTTCAGCCCTTGAACGCCGAAGGCAGCATTCTGGAAGATGGCGAGGTCATTTGCGCCAACGAGCCGATCTTTGACAGCTTTGCCAAGGTAATCCGGGGTTAAACGCCTTTACCTGCGCGGCACGCGTGGGATGCGGGATTGCGACAGCTTGTATTTCGTCTCGGGGTGAGGCGGATGGCCGTGCGTGCGGTCCCAGTACGCTGGTCCTCCGCGTTTCAGCCAGAGCGGGATACACAGGATCAGCCCCACGACGAACCCACCGGTATGAGCCCAATAGGCAACGCCGCCTTCGTCGGGGTTGCTGGAAAGACTGCCGAAAAACTGCAGGGCCAGCCAAACCCCGAGCATCACGAAGGCCGGGATGCTAAAGACTCGGAAATAAACGATCAGTATCAGCAGAATATCCACTCGGGCTTTGGGAAAAAGCAGTAGATACCCGCCCATCACGCCAGCAATCGCCCCGGAGGCTCCGATTGTGGGCACTAACGAGTCGGGTGCGGTGATCACATGGATCAGTCCGGCTCCGATCCCGGCGACAAGGTAGAACAACAAAAAGGGCAGGTGACCCATTTCGTCTTCCAGATTATCCCCGAAAATCCACAGAAACAGCATGTTGCCCGCCAGATGCATCCAGCCGCCATGCAGGAACATCGAGGTCACGAAGGTCTCGAGTGCGACCCCTTCGGCGCTACGGGCGGGAATGATCGCGTAGTCGAAATAGAACTGCTGCAGCACCCGTGCGTTATCCATGATCCCTACATAGCTGACGAAGATCAGGATATTCGCCGCCATCAGGGCGTAGACAACATAGGGCGTGCGCCCCGAGGGGTTGTGATCTCGGATCGGAAACATGGCGCGACGCTGGGCTTTTCCGCGCCCAGCGTCAAGGTCAGGTTATGCCGCACCACCCAACAGCGCCGCATTGCCGCCCGCCGCCGTTGTGTCGACGCAGACATGGCGTTCCGCCAGCACCTGCATACGATCCGGCAGGCCGGGGATCATGGGCCGGATCGGCCCGTCGCGCCGCGCCAGATGATGTTCGATCTGACGGGCAGTTTCCTCGTCTCCCCACCACAGAACGCCCGCGAAGCCGGTCAGGTTTTCCAAACGATGCAGGTCCAGCATGCCCGTCGCCTCAATCGCCGTCCCACCCAAAGCCAAAACCGCATCTGCCTGAGCGCGCGCAGCGCTCTCGCCGGGGCCGAGACATAACAGCGGAGGCCGGGCAAATTCAGACAACCGGTTTGATTCCCCCGTAGGTCCGGGCAGGGTTTGGGTTCGAACCGGGGCCGGTTGCCCTTTCGGCGCGGGCAGTTCCGCAGTCGTCGCCCATGTCTCTGAGTTGCTCTGACGATCCGGCGCGCAGAACCGGGCCATGTAGTTCGGCCCACCCGCCTTGGGGCCTGTTCCCGAAAGCCCCTCACCTCCAAAGGGCTGAGATCCCACGATGGCGCCGATCTGGTTGCGGTTCACATAAACATTGCCCGCGTGGATCGCCTCGGTCACATGCTGGACCCGGTCGTCGATGCGGGTGTGCAGGCCGAAGGTCAGCCCGTAGCCAGTGGCGTTGATGTCGGCGATCACCGCGTCGATCTCTTGCGCTTTGAAGCGAGCGACATGCAGAACCGGGCCGAAAATTTCACGTTGCAAATCGGCGATGCTGCCGATTTCGATCAGGGTGGGGGCAATGAATGTCCCCTCGGGCGGCGTGTTGAGTTCTTTCAGAACGCGCCCTTCTGCACGGGCTCTCGCGACATGGTCCGCGATTCCCTGACGCGCGGCCTCGTCAATGACCGGCCCGCAATCGGTCGAGATCTGCCATGGATCGCCGACTTGCAGTGCGTCCATCGCTCCCTTGAGCATGGTCAGAACATCTTCGGCGATATCCGCTTGCAGATAGAGGCAGCGCAGGGCCGAGCAGCGCTGACCAGCTGATTGAAACGCGCTTTCGATGATGGACTGCACCGCCTGTTCCGGCAGCGCCGTACTGTCCACGATCATCGCGTTCAACCCACCTGTCTCAGCGATGAACGGCGTACCGGGTCGCATGTTCTGCGCCATGGCCGACCGGATTTTCAACGCCGTCGCCGTCGATCCGGTGAACGCCACGCCCGAGACGCGCGTGTCCGAGGTGAGCGCAGCCCCGACCTCCGGTCCGCCCGGCAGCAATTGCAGTACATCGCGGGGAACTCCGGCCTCGTGCAACAGCTGCACCGCGCGATGCGCGATCAGAGGCGTCTGCGGCGCGGGTTTGGCAAGGACAGCGTTGCCGGTTGCCAGAGCCGCCGATATCTGTCCGGTGAAAATCGCCAGAGGGAAGTTCCAAGGGCTGATACAGGTGAAAATCCCGGCCGGTTTGGCATCGGGGATGTTCGCCGCGTAGTAGCGCAGGAAATCCACGGCTTCGCGCAACTCGGCAACCGCGTCGGGCAGGGATTTCCCCGCCTCGCGCGCCAACAAGGCGAAGAGCTCACCTAAATGAGCCTCATACAGATCGGCGGCTGCGTTCAGAGCTTTGGCGCGGTGTTCTGCAGGGGCTTGCCACGGGCTGGCCGAAGCCAGAGCAAGCTCCACATCCGCAGTACTGGTCGATGTAACTGTGCCGGGCTTGTCCTGTGGTTTGGCCGGGTTAATCACCGGCTCCTCAGCCATGGGTTTCGCGTCCTTGGACAAGAGCGGCCCGGCATGCCACTCGGTCTCTCGAAACCGATCCCGTGCCGCATCAATCTGGTCGAGTGTCGGTGTGTGGTGCAGATCAAAGCCTTTGGAGTTCGGACGCTCGGGCAAAAACAGCTCTGGCCCTGTAGGCAGAGGCGAGGGCGGTGTCTCAACTGCGGTGAAGGGATCAGTGGCGACTTCTTCCGGAGGTACGGCCTCATCCACAATCTGGTTCACGAAGGATGAGTTCGCACCGTTCTCCAGCAGACGCCGGACCAGATAGGCCAACAAATCGCGATGCGCCCCGACCGGCGCGTAGATTCGGCAGCGGGTTTTGTGCTTGTCCAAAACCAGCCCGTGCGGCGTTTCGCCCATCCCGTGCAGGCGCTGGAACTCGAATGGCTGCCCCTCGGCCATGTGCAGGATGGCGCTGACAGTATGAGCGTTATGCGTGGCAAACTGCGGATAGATCCGGTCGGTCATGCCCAGCAGCTTGCGGGCGTTCGCGATGTACGAGACATCGGTCGCAGCCTTGTGGGTGAAGACGGGGAAGCCATCGACCCCTTCGACCTGCGCGCGCTTGATCTCTGTATCCCAATAGGCGCCTTTGACCAGCCGCACCATCAGCTTGCGATCATGACGCTGGGCCATGTCGTAAAGCGTATCCAGAACCAAACCGGCACGCGGGCCGTAAGCCTGAACCACGATGCCGAACCCATCCCAACCGGCCAAGGCAGGCTCAGCCATGACCTCTTCTATGACTTGCAGGGACAGGGACAGCCGGTCGGCCTCCTCGGCATCCACATTCAGGCCCATGCCAGCGGCCTTGGCCAGCAGGGCCAGCGCGCGCAGGCGGGGGACAAGCTCATCCATTACCCGCGCCTCTTGTGCCAGTTCATACCGCGGATGCATGGCGGACAGCTTGACCGAGATGCCGGGATTGGCGCGGATATCGTCATGGGTACACGCCTCGGCAATGGCGGCGATGGCGCGCGAATAGGACAGGTGATAGCGGGCGGCGTCGGCCTCGGTCCGCGCCGCTTCGCCCAGCATGTCGTAGGAGTACGTGTAGCCCTTGGTCTCCATCCCGCTGGCGCGATCCATGGCCGAATGAATGGTCTCGCCCAGAACGAACTGACGCCCCATCTCCTTCATCGCGCGTCCAACGGCGGTGCGGATGACCGGCTCACCCAGCCGCTTGATCGCCCCGCGGATGGCGCTGACGGGCGAGGCTTTGCCTTCATCCAACACCTTGCCGGTCAGCATCAAGGCCCAGGTCGAGGCGTTGACCAGCGAGGATGAGGACTGCCCCAAGTGTTTGCCCCAGTCCGAGGGCGCGATCTTGTCTTCGATCAGCGCATCAATCGTATCTGCATCGGGTACTCGCAGCAGCGCCTCGGCCAGACACATCAGCGCCACACCTTCGTCGGTGGACAGGCCGTATTCGGCCAGAAACACCTCCATCATGCCGGGCGAAGTGCTGGACCGGATATCGCGAACCAACTGAGCGGCCGCGTCGCAGATGGCGCGACGATCCGCCTCCGACAAGGCGGCTTGCTCGGTCAATGCCTGCAGAACGGTCGATTGATCGGCATAGGTGTGGGTGTCGATGGATGTGCGCAGGCTGTGAGACATGGTTCCTCCGGGCGTTTTTATCAGTATACGTGCATTTTTTCGGGACAACGGACCGAGTTATAACATACATAGGTCAAATGAACTGATTTCTTACGGTATGGCGATGCAAATGGACTTTCCTGACCTCGACCGCTTTGACCGTGCGATTCTGATGGCTCTGGCGGAAGATGGACGCGTCTCGGTCGCGGATCTGGCGCGGCGGATCGGGTTATCAAAATCTCCGACTCAGGCGCGGTTGAAGCGGCTTGAGGCCGACGGCGTGATTACAGGATACCGGGCGATGCTGGATCCGATCCGGTTGGGGCTGGATCACGTGGCCTTTGTAGAGGTGCGCATGACTGACACGCGGGAAAAAGCGCTGGCCGAGTTCAATGCCGCCGTCCGCAAGATCGCCGAGATCGAACAAGCCCATATGATCGCGTCGAATTTCGATTATCTGCTGAAGGTCCGCACCGGATCCATGTCAGAATACCGCGCGGTGCTGGCCGAGAAGATCTCATCCCTTCCGCATGTGGCCAATACCTCGACCTTTGTTGCGATGGAGGCGGTGAAGGAAACTGGTTTGTTGGGGGGAATCGACCGCGAAACTTGACCAAAGCGGATTGTGAGTCACACTTGGTCTATGATCCGCACGTTCAGAGCACCTGCCATTGCCCTTTGGCTTGCAACGCCCGCTTTGGCGCAATCCTGCCCGTCTGCACCGGATCATTCGGAAGGGGTGGGCGCGCTGATTGCGCAAATTCAGCAGGCCGAGTCGCAGTCGGAGGCGCGCGGGATTTCCAACAAGATGTGGGAGCTGTGGACCGACGCGCCCGACCTGCGCGCTCAGACGCTATTGGATCGTGGCATGGCGCGGCGAGAGGCGTCGGATCTTCTGGGCGCTTTGCAGGAGCTTGATGAACTGGTGCTCTACTGCCCGGACTACGCCGAAGGGTATAACCAACGTGCTTTCGTCAATTTCCTGCGGCAAGACTTTCCTTCGGCCTTGGTCGATCTGGATCGGGCGCTGGAGCTATCCCCAAATCACATCGCGGCCATGAGCGGCCGTGCTCTGACGTTGCTGGGCCTGCGACGGTTGGATGAGGCCCGTTCTGCCCTGACTGCGGCCCTTGAGCTGAACCCATGGCTGTCCGAGCGGGCCTTGCTGGAACCGGGCGGCGCGCTGGAGCCGCCGGGCGAGGATATCTGATAGCCCCGCCGCCCCAAAGAAATGCACGCCCGGCGTGACTTCGGTTCTTGACACGCCCAGATGCTTGGATTGCTCAACCCAAACATTGAGCAGGTAAAGATTAATGGTAAGGCCCCTGTCTTCCAAGCAATGATGATCAGTTTCACTGAGTATCGTGTAGTTTCTATATCTTTCATTTAGTTCAATAATATGTTGCAGCTCGTACCATTTGGTAGCAGCTACTATCATACTGTTTCCGACAAAAAGCCGATAAGATGCCAAAGCTCACAGAGACATTCGCACGCAAGGTTCCGCAGACAAAACAGGGCACCGCCAAGCACTGGGACAGCGAGATCAAGGGGCTTGTTCTCTTCGTGGGGAAGCAGTCGAAAACCTGGTACTTCCAGAAAGACGTTGGAGGCCAAACGCGGCGTGTTTTGATCGGGCGCTACCCGATGATTTCCGCAGATACTGCTCGACAAACTGCACTGGGATATGCGCTTGACTGGGGCAGGGGAGCGGGCAAGCGTTTACAGATCGGAGAGCCTACGCTTGAGACAGCCATGGAAACCTATTTGGCACGTCCCAAGCTTCGGTCTGAGGCTCAACGATCCGGGGTGCGTCAGCAGTTCGAGCTACATTTGAAAGATTGGCTGCGCCTGCCGCTGGATGAGATAACCAAGTCGATGGCGGTTGAGCGTCACAGATCCATGGCGGCAATACCATCCTCCGCAAATCACACACTGAAGTACTTTCGGACGGTCTGGAACCATGCGCGGCGCGTACATGATCTGCAGGAAGGCCCGACGATGGCTATCGATTGGAATGAGGAACAACCGAACGGTTCGATCATTGAGGCCTCGAGCGCATGGGCGAACTGTTGGCGAACTGGTAGATTTAGGACACTCATTTCGGCTTCTCGGCCTGCAACGCCGGTCAAAAAATGCTGTCCGTTCAAAGCTGACATTGAGCGTCTTGATGGTGCTGGTTCACCCGCCATGTGCTGGAAGTTTTTCCGCTAGAATAGCGCTGGTTGCGCGCTAGTTCGAAGATGGAACAACCGATTCATAACCAAGGTTCGAAATGACAGGTTGGACAACTGAAAACGTCCAAGACTATCCACGACCACCTACGCTGCGGGCAGTACCCCATCGGGTGCGGATCGAGCTCGGCGGTCAAACCATCGTGGAGATCGATCAGGCGTTTCAGGTTTTCGAAATCCATCACGCACCCACGTAATATATTCCGCCGCAAAACATTGATGCCGTTCTGACAAAGGCCTCGGGTAGCCGCAAAGACCTACAAGATTTCATCCAGCTCGGCATCGAAGCCTAGAAGCGCAAGATCGCTGGTTTGTGTTGGACCGACTTTGCAGGGGTTCGCTGACGCATAGTGACTGTGCATTCTCGCTAGTGGCGAGCAGTTGCCCGACCTCCCATCTTTGGCCTGAAAGGAGATAACCGATGCTCGATACATATACCATTCGCCAAGACGACATGCCTCAAGAATGTAGAAAAGCGTGCAATTTTGACCCCCTAAGCGGGGAAATCGGCGTCCAAATTTGACCCCTCCCTATGGTTGTAGACATCCTTTTCATTGAGCAGTCGATGGAGAGGCAAGCGGGATGATTTGCGTGGAAACTATTAGAAAAGTGCGTCGCTTACACCTGATCGAAAAAAAGAGCATCAAGGAAATTTGCCGTTCGCTCAATTTGAGCCGTGCAACGGTTCGAAAGATAATCCGATCGGGAGTGACGGAGTTCAAATATGAGCGCAAATCGCAGCCATACCCGGTGCTCGGGCCTTGGCGCGCGCGTCTGGATGAAACGCTTGAGGAGAACGAGGCGCTTCCGAAGAAACACCGCAAGCGGATGACCAAAATCTGGAAGGAACTCTCCGATGATGGTTTTGGCGGCGGGTATGACAGTGTTCGACGCTACACAAAGAATTGGCGCATTGCGCACGGCCGACAACAGGCGCAGGCGTTCATCCCGCTGATCTTTGATCCTGGGGAGGCGTACCAGTTCGACTGGAGTGTGGAGACGGTTTTGATGGACGGTGCACTCACGACCGTGAAGGTTGCCCATTTCAAACTTTGCCATAGCCGCATGCCATTCTCCATTGCCTATCCGCGCGAGACGCAGGAGATGGTCTTTGATGCCCACGACGAGGCCTTCAAATTCTTTGGTGGAGGCTGCATCAACGGGATCTACGATAACATGACGACCGCCGTCGATGCGATCCTGTCGGGCAAGGAAAGAAAGTTCAACAAGGCATTCTCCCGGATGTGTTCTCATCATCTGGTGAACCCGATCGCCTGTACGCGCGCGGCCGGTTGGGAGAAGGGTCAGGTTGAGAATCTGGTCAAGGAGAGCCGCGCCTATAGTTTTACACCGCGTCTGGAGGTGGCCGACTTCGATGAATTGAATGCCCGGCTGCAAAAAGACGCGATCAAACGCGCAAAAGAACTGCGGCATCCGGAAAACCTGGAGGTGACGGTCTGGGAGGAGTTCCAGCAGGAAAAGCCGCTGCTGACGCATCTGCAGAAGCCCTTCGTCGGGTTCCGTGAAAAGACGGTCGCCGTGAGCCGAACCTGCCTGATCAACTTCGAAAGAAACAAATACAGCGTTGAGGCAAGAGCTGTTGGACGTCAGGTCCAGTTGCAGGTCTACGCCACGCGGATTGTCCTGCGCCAAGACGGTGAGATTGTCGGAGAGCACGAACGGTGCTTCGGCCGAGGAAAAACGATCTTCAACCCTTGGCACTATGTGCCCGTCCTCAAGCGCAAGCCTGGCGCTCTGCGCAATGGAGCACCGTTCCGTGACTGGGACCTACCACCGGCAATGACGCAGATCTGGACCCATCTGCGGGGCACATCCGACGGAGACCGGCAACTTGCCGATATTCTTTTCGCTGCTTACCAGCACGACATTGATGTGGTCGAGGCTGCCTGCGAAGAAGCTCTAAAATCTGGCCTGCGCAAGGCCGATGCGATCCTGAACATTGTCTCTCGGCGCACCAATCCCCCGCCGCCAAAGGCGATTGAGCCGCCTGCCCACCTGCAGCTGAAAATGGCACCGATCGCGGATTGCGCTCGCTATGACAGGCTTGGAGGCTCCCATGCAACTGCGTAAGGAAATTCTCGAACTTGCCCGTCAACTGAAGTTGCCAGGCATCGTCAACTGCTTTGACGAAGTGATGCAGGCCGCAGCCAAAAACAACTGGCGGCCCCAACAGGTCGTGGCCGAACTCCTCACGGCCGAACTGGCCGAAAAGACTGCGCGCTCGATCCGGTATCAGATGGGTGCCGCAAAGTTCCCGGTCTGCAAGTCCTTACCTGAGTTCGACTTCACGGTCAGCCCCGTCAACGAGGAAGTCGTGCGCAATCTTCATGACGGCGATTTTATGGACCAGGCCAGGAATGGCGTGCTGGTCGGTGGAACCGGATCGGGCAAAACGCATCTCGCAACAGCGATCGGGGGCCACGCGGTCAATAACCGCCGGCGGGTCAGGTTCTTCAGCGCTGTGGATCTCGCGAACAAGCTGGAGGCTGAACATCGCGAAGGCAACGCCGGGCGGCTCAGCGAGCAGCTGATCCGCGTCGACCTCGTGATTATAGACGAACTCGGTTATCTGCCGTTCGCAGAGTCTGGTGGACGATTACTCTTCCATCTCATCAGCAAACTGTACGAGCGAACGTCTATTCTGCTAACAACCAACCTCGCATTTGCTGAATGGCCGAGTGTGTTCACAGATGCCAAAATGACCACTGCTCTCCTGGATCGACTGACACACCATTGCGATATCATCGAAACCGGGAACGAAAGCTGGCGAATTAACCACCGCGACTAACCTCGAAATCGGGGAATAAATTCAAAACAGACAGCAGGTCAAACCTTCAGTCGAGCTACGCTCTCTTTTCGGTTTGACCTGCTGTCCACCCCCTCCTGAATCAACCTAAACACGACCCCCTCAACGCCCCTCTTAGCTCCAAGGGGGGTCAAATTTGGACGCCGATGGGGGGTCATTATTCAATGCCGATTGACAATGTTGCGGTGCGGTTTCGACAAATGACCGCAATGCGGATAAATTTGCCGTTGGCTCAATGGTTGCTGAGGACCGATCTCAGCCCGAAGCGGACATTCAATTCAAGACTTTGCGGATTGAGTGGCATGCAAAGAATTGACCGTACATCTGCATAAGCTGCATGTCAGGTTGCCAGCGGTCGCGTGCTTCATGTCAACAACGCAAGTGTCAGAGAAAGAACTCTGCCCGTTCCACTACCCAAACCATCGCGACCAGACTTGCGCACGCGGCAACGACAGCGCGAGAGCTGACCCAGATGCGACCTGGTTGTTTGCGCAACAACAACACTAAGGGCCAGACCAATAAAACGATTATGACTTGACCAGCCTCTACTCCGACATTGAACGCCAGCAAGCTGTGCCAAACGTTTGGTGCATCAACATGTAGAATTAGGTGTAACATGAAGGAGAAGCCAAACCCGTGCAGCAACCCAATGCCCGACGTGATGGCAAAGGCCTTCAAGTCGCCATGTCCTTTCTCAGGTGGCCAAACCGCCATTGCAGCTGCGTAGATTATTGAAAGTGCTATAGCCAATTCGACTGCTGGGATGAACCACGCTCCATATGGTGTGAACCCACCATTTCACCACAATTTTGGCCTGCTCACCTTGCATAGTTTGTTTGATACCTCTCATTAGCGACGTTAATACAGTTTGTTACAGATCACCGCAAGACAGATTTATGTGCATTGCATATATGATTTTGGGGCGTGCTTTGGGGCCAGAAGTTGCATTTTCGGAACATTAACTATGCATGTTTGTGTCTGTCATGTTACTGTTTTGCGCTGTTCGGGGCTTACGATTGCATATAGGTACTATGTAAAGCATAGTGGTTTTTGTGTAATGTCGCTGCTCTTAAAGGTGCTATACACATAGTGTATCTTGCTTGCACATACCGGGATCGTGCGATGTCAGACAGGTCAGTCAGAAAGCAACGGGTGATCAACGCCACCGACAGCGAGTGGGACATTGTCCGGGCGCGGGCCAAAGCCGCGCGGCTCTCGGCAAGCGGCTATGTGGTCCGGCGCGCCTTGTCTGCCGAAGTCTCCGACGGCCCTTCGCTCACCACGCTGTCGGCGCGGCTTGAGCGGATCGAGACCGCCCTGCTGACACTGTGCGAAGTGGAACGGGTACGATTGGCGGAGCGCGGGGAAGAGGAGGGCTGGACAGCAGCCCTGCGACGGGTCGCGATGCAGCAGCGCACGGACCCGACCCGACCTGTCCCGACCCCTGCGGGCGGTTCAGGGGAAGGCGCTTCGGGATGAAGAGGGGACGACCGGTTTATTGCAAGACCCCCGGCGACTGGGATCGGATCAGGATGCGGGCGGCGTCGGTTGGCAAGAGTGTTTCGGAATTCGTGATGACCTGCGCCCTGCATGACAGCGCCCCGCCATCCGCAAGCGCGCTTGTCCTCACCCCCAAGGAGCAGCGCGATCTGGTGCGCAGGATCGATGCGCTGGAACTGTGTTTTCGCAATCTGCTGGACGGCAGGGATGATGGGGGGCCTTCCATGGTCGATGAGGTCACGCTTCTCTATGTCATGCAAGGCGAAGAATGAGCGTAACAGCGAAAGAGGCGCAGGAATGACGCAGGCAGAATGACACGGGCAGGAAACAAGCGGGCAGAGAAAAGGACTTTCTACATTTCCTGCACCGACAGCGATTGGGAAGAGGCGAAACGGCGGGCGTCCAGAGCCGGGATGAAAACCTCGCCCTATCTCGTGGAGCGCGCGCTCACTGCGGACCTGTCGATCTTCGGCGCGCGTCCGCAGCCCCTGGTGCTGAGTGCGCAAGACCAGCGGGCCATGTCCGCCCGGATCGAGGCCCTGATGGACATGCTCGACCTGTCTCCCGACTGGATGGAAAGACTTGGCAACCAGATTGCATTCCTGCGCGATGCGAAGGTAACGGAACTGATTGCCGAGGGCCGGTACGACGCGCTTTTCCTCGCCTTTGAGAAGCTCTTCGGGCCGGACCGGGCGCAAGCCCTTCTGGCAAGGGCTGTGAAGGAGTGGCACGGCGCGAAATCGGTCGAGGTAAAAGTGCATGGCCCGAAACAGCGGATGTGATGCGGGCTGGTGATCCGCGCGGGCCGGGGCGGTCGTTGCGGAATCTGATGACATCCGCCCACCCATTCTGAACACATCCGGCCACCCCTTTTTTGGTCTTTCTGGTATAGGGTCGCATAGCTTGCGCCGATTTGATTTCAGGCGACGCTGGCTCCCTGTGTTTGCCCTGCACGGACATGTCGGCGCGTAATGACCCACTGGCACCCGTGCGGCAGGGCACGGCCCATGGGCCGGAACCGGGCCTGCGGCAAGGATACCGGGGGATACCGGGGTCGCGCCGGGTTGCAACCGGGTGTGCGGGCCGCAAGGACCTACATCCCGAAGTCGAGCCCCATGGAGCGCGACGGGCCGCGCCCTCTGCGCAGGGACCGTTCACGCGCCCGCCGCGCGATGTCCCGCTCTACGGTCCTGGCATGTTCGGCCTCGACCTGCGTCCTGACAGGTGCATCGCGCTTGATGATCTCCGAGACCGAGGCCGCCGTTTGGCGCAAACGTTCCTCCAGCCCCGGAACCCTGTCGAGATGGGGGCCGTACCTCTCGCGGTCGTTCAACATGCGCCGGACGCTTTCGAGATTTTTCTGCGTGTCGCGTTGCCACCAATGGTAGGGATGCATCTCCGACACGAAGCGCTCCCCGCCCTCCTGCCGCTGCTGCAGCGCTTTGGTGAGGTCGCTGTCAAGGGCGTGCACCGCGAACTCCGCAGCACCCATGTCGTCACGCACCGCCCGTTCGTTGCGTGCCAGCGTGTTGCCGCCCGGCCCCGCGACCATCCGTTCGCCCAGCCCTTCGAAGACCCTGTCATAGCCCTCCACGAAATACCTGTGGCACCCCCGCGCATCCGCCGTGTCGTTGATCTGCTCCAATAGCCCGAGACGCCAGGCCTCGAGACCGCAACCGTCCAGCGCGGATGTGATGCGCTCCAGCATCTTCCCCAGCGTCTTGCGGTCCTGCGGTGCCAGCAGCGCATCTTCCATCAGGCGCGTTCCCTTCTCGATCACGTTCGGGGCAGCCCTTGCCCAGCGTCCGTAGCCGGTGAGAAGGCTTCGGTCGAGCGGCGTATCCGGGCGCCAGGTCGCGGCCCGCATGAGGACGGTCCGCCGCCTGGTGTCGAACGCGATCACCGCATCGAGGTCCTGCCGCACCCGGCGATACCGCGCCGCCAGTTCCGGCAGGGCCGCAAGGTCCGGGGGCAAGTCGTGCGCGAAGCCGGTGAGCCGTTCCATGAAGTGATCGAACCCTCCGAGCTGGAACGGATGACACCCCTGCCGCTTCGCCTCCGCTTCCCGCATCTTCCAGCTTCTGCGAAGGTCCTGCGCCCGCTCTTCCACGCTGCGCCTTTTGTTCAACGTGCTCAAAGCATGCTTCATCGGCGCAAGAAGCCCGGGTTCGAGCAGCGCCTTGCAGGACAAGCGGTCATCGGCGAGCAGGTCTTCCGCCTCGACCATGGCCGCGCAAACCGTCTCATCGGCGGGCTGCACCGAGCGTGCGCTGTCCGTCAGCACGCGCGCGACATGCACGAGCCTTTTCCATCGGTCCTGCACGCGCGCGCAATCCTCCACATGATCCAGCACGCGTTTCGGAAGCGCTCCGGGATGTTGCGCGGCAACCCGGCGCGTCCGGGCCAGCAATTCCTCCGTTTCCGGCAGAAACGCGATGTCTTGCCGCGTGGTCTTCGCCATGACCCGCTGCAATGTCCAGTCCCGTTCGATCCGGCCAATCCTGTCCTCCCGGCTCCGGACCTGCTGGCTGACCCGGGTTCCGCAGCGCTCCAGCCGGTCCCCAAGCCCGCGCAGCAGGGCGCGGCAGTCTCTGACGCCCGTGGTGAGCGCTTCGGGCAGGGGCCCCGCCCCGCGCAACCCGCCGGTTTGCTTCAGCAGCGCGTCCGCCCCCGGCTGCAGGGCGACGTGGCTGTCCTCGCGTGCCGCCCGCGCCCGCAGGGTCTGCCAGGCCTGCCCGATGGCGGCGCGCGCCCGGTCCCGGATATGGGCCGCGTGATCCGCCAAAATCCGCGCGATCTCTTTTGTTGCGATCTCCCCCGGCGCGCCTTCGATGGCTGCACGCCGACGCAGCCGATCCAGCAGCGCATCGGCACCGGCCATGAGGAACGGCGCAATCCCGACCCGGTCCGCCTCCACCTCAAGCGCGCGCCAGTCCTGCAGCGCCGGACGCAGGGGTTCCTTCTGCGACACCCAGCCGGAGCGCGGCATATCCAGCACCTGTCCGGTCGCCTCCAGCGCGGAATGCGACACGCCCGTGTCCTGTTCCAGCCGGTGCACAAGCTGTTCCGTGTCGTCGGTCAACAGGACGAACCCGTCACGGGCGCGGCTCATCTCCACGTAAAGCAGTGCCCGGTCCGTCATCATGCTGTCCGCGTCCAGCACCGCGATCACGTTGTCGGTCGTCCTGCCCTGCGCGCGATGCACCGTCGATGTCCAGGCGTGGTCAATATGCCGCAGCCGGTCATCCTTTGTCAGCGGCTCCAGCCGCCGCCCGTCGGCAAGCCGGATGCGCAGGCGCGCCCGTCCGATCTCCTCGATCCGCCCGCGGTCGCCATTCACCACCCCGAGGCTCCCGAGATTGCGCGTGAAGACGATCTCGTCCCCCGCGCGCAGCGAGATCGGGCGCGTCTCGAAGGCGGACAGGTTCTGCGCGGCGTTGCCCGAGGGCCGGAACCCGCCAGTAACCCCGCGCCGCTCCAGCGCGATCCGCTCCCCGTCGCTGCCCGTCACCCGCCAGGCTTCCCCCTCCCGGCACCCGTAAACGTCACGGTTGGCAACAACGATGTCGCCTGCGCGGTAGCTCATGGGATCGGCGGCAAGTACCCGTGTCAGGCGGCGGTCCACGAGCCGCTCGATCGCAAGCGTCCGGCCAGCGAGCAGCCCGTCTTCGGCAAGCCCCTTGCGGAGCGCGGCGGTGATCTCCTCGCGCTGCCCATGGGTCGGGGCGAGGATCATGGTTCTTCTGCGGGCCTCTGCAGGAAGCGCCAGCCAGAGCCGGGCCGCCGTCTCCGCCAGCCTGTCGGGGGGAATTTCCCGTACGTCGCTGCCCAGAGCCTGAACCGCAAGCTCCGCATCCCCCGCGATCATATGCGTGACAGCGGCCTTGAGGTCCGGCCTGCGTTGTCGCAGCACGTCGTCCATGCGCGCCGTTTCCATCCCCGCGTTCTGAAGCAGGCGGAACGGCTGCCCCGCCTCGACCGAGCGAAGCTGAAGCCTGTCGCCGACAAGGGCGAGGCGGGCCGCTCCGATCCGCTCCGCAACGTGCTGAAGCCCGCGCATCTGAACCGTGCCGATCATGGACGCCTCGTCCACCACGATCACGGCCCCCCGGAAGCGGTTGCGCGCCGCCTCAAGATCAGGGCCATCCCCGAGATGTTCGTACCGCGCCAGCATCCATTGCAGCGTGGTTGTGCCAATCCCGGCTTCGAGCGCAAGGATACGGGCCGCAGCCGAGGACGGGGCCAGCCCGATCACCGGGCGGTCCCCGGCCAGCCGGACGACCTCCCTCAGCATGCGGGTCTTGCCCGTGCCCGCAAACCCCTGAACCCCGACCAGACGGTCCTCGGACATCACAATCGTCCGCACCGCATCCCGCTGACCGGCTGTCAGCGACGTGGCCTCAAGCCGTGCCCTGAGGGTCTGGTCGTCGGCAAGTGATGCGGCGCGCCCCTGTCCCGCCCGCAGGGCGGCAATCACGTCCCGTTCCGCGCGCAGGGTCTGGCGCGTGGTCAGATCACCGGATTTTGTGTCCACAAGATGCCGGTCCCTGCGCAAGCGCTCGATGGCCTCCTCCAGGTCCCCGTGTGAGTGGCGTCCGGGGTCGCGCCCCAGCGCGGCGGCGAGCAGGTCGGTGCGCCGGAATACACAGTGCCGTTCCTCCAGGTGCGCCATGGCTTGCCAGACCGCTTCAAGCGGTGTCAGGACAGCCTCTTTGGCCACGCGCGCACGGGATGGCCGGTCCTCGACGAGGCCAAGCTGCGCTGCACGCGCGTGCCACAGGCGGACAAGTTCACCTTGTACCGGTTCCGCCTTCTTGCCGCGTGTCACCAGCGCTGCCGCCTGCGCGTTCGCGGTCGTGTAGATCCGGCCCGTGTCCGCCAGGTGCCGAAGGATATCCTGACGCCGGGTCGAGAAGGCCTCAAGCCACTCCCGCGACCAGCCGGATATCTCGAAGCTCGGTAACCCGCCCACGGTGGTCGGGGTCAGGTCGTAGCCAAGCGCACGCAAGCGCCGCGCCAGATCGTTGCGGTACCATGCGCCGAACACGCGCCGGTTGCGCTTCAGCAATGTCGGCTCGATGCTGCGCCATGCCCCATCCCTGTTGCGCGTCATGTTCGCGACCACCGCATGCGTGTGAAGTTGCGGGTCATTGTTGCGGCTTGCCATATGCCGGAATGTTGCCGCGATCATGCCGTCCGCAGCCTCCCGTGGCCGTCGCCCTGTTGCAGGGTCATAGCCCCGGGTCTGCAGGTGCTCGCGTTCGATCCAGTCCAGCGTGGCGCGCACCGCCGCATCATGGGCGTGCATCACCGCCCGCCTGCCGCGATACAGCGCCTCCAGCGAGACCGATTTCGGAGCCGAAAATGTCATGTCCCAGCCGGGACGATGCTGGCGTGTGCCATCAATGACCCGGCCCAGCGTGATCTGCGTGCCGGGAACCTGGCCGGACAGGATCGAGATGAACTTGCGCTTGCCAACGCGCGGCCCAAGCCCCAGGACCTGCGCACCCGCACCGTGCCAGCGGTTTGCCGAGCGGTGCGCACTGTCATTGCGGGCGAGATACTCGTGCAGGAAATAACCGAACGTCTGTTCGGCGCTCACAAGCGGGCGCGGACCCGAAAGCATCAGATCACCTCCGGCACGCGCAGAGCGGCAGCGGGCCATACGGCGGCAAACAGGCACCGCGCCCTCCGGCGCGGCCAGGTCGTTTGTGCTTCAGCTTCAAACCGGTCCGGGATGCTATGGCGCGCAATCCGGTGACATCCGCCCACCGATTCTGAACACATCCGCCCACCCCTTCTTTGGCTGCTGAGAGACAATCTGCACATTCTGGCGTTCATCGGTCGAAAAACAGGGCATGCCCCATGGTGAACATACATGGCCGGCACACCACAGGCCACATCTGTGCAATTTGCGGGTCCCCCTGAAATGAACCCGGTTCGCTCCGAAAAACCTGTGGCCGGGCACGGCGACGTCTTCATCCCGGCGTGGAATCCAATGCATATCTGACCTAAACGCTCCGGAAAATAGCCGCCGCTCACTCCCAAAGCCGCATCGACGATACCCCCGCCATGGAAGGTTCAAAAGTCAAACTGACAGTCCATGTGTGGACCCATGTGCAGGCCTCGACCCGCGCAGGCTACACTGCAGCTTCAGCGCCAGGCGCGACGGATGGCCTGACTCACCCCCGCGTATGCGGACAACAGTTAAAGCTTACCATTCCGACATATCCGCAGCAGATTCTGATACCGACAAGACGTTCGCAGTTTCGTCTTTGCTTACAGCACATCCTGGAACGTTTGAGGTTGTCTTACTGGTTCCAGTATCTGCCGTATCGTACCGAGTGTAGCCGCCGATGGTCGCTCTCTTCTCTCCCCTGCATCGGGTGTTCCCCGATGCTCCCCGGTGAGCGCACCATCGGCTACCTCGCCTGCCATCATACAGTCGTCACCTCCGGGTCGAAGTTGACAGTCGAGTTGGTCAGAACAGTTGAGACATCTGTATCTTGTGTATAATCCCCCTCCAGGGTGATGCTGCCGTTATTGTCGGGCCGGGTGATGACAAGGTCTCCGTCACCGTTGACCTCTACAGCCGCGATCAGTGCCTCCAGGTCTGCCGCATCGTCACCAGCCCCCCATTCCTCTTCATCGAAGACCAGAATATCATTCCCGTCCCCCACGAAATCGGTGATGGTATCATCCCCTTCCGCGTCTCCCTGGAACAGGTAGCGGTTCGTACCAGCCCCACCGGTCAGAGTGTCATCGCCGGCACCGCCAATCAGAATGTCATTGCCGGGACCACCCGTCAGAGTGTCACCGCCAGCATCGCCTATCAGAGTGTCATCGCCGGCACCACCAATCAGAGCGTCACCCCCGGCACCACCCGAAAGTATGTCATCGCCGGCCAAGCCCGTCAGAGCGTCATCGCCGGCCAAGCCCGAAAGCCTGTCATTGCCGGCACCGCCGACCAGGAAGTCATCACCGTCAGTGCCCGTTTCAAACTTATCGCCGTTGGCCAGCGTAACCAGCGCATCCAGTTCGGACACCTCGTCCGCACCCTCACGCTCCGCACCGGCAACCCGCACATTCACCCTGTCCAGGTTGGCAGCCGTCACGCCCGTCACGCCCGCCGTGGTGTAGGTCGCCACATCCGGCGCTGGATTGGCCTGGTCCTCGGCATAGGCCGCGATGGTCCCCAGCGCTGCCACTTCCGGGCGGACTGCCACCGCGTTCGTCGCCGTACTGATGACCTCTTCCTCCTTGCCACCCTCATCCTGGTAACGGACGGCAACCCGGACGGTCCGGCCCGCATCTGCGTCTGTCAGCGTATAGCTGGCGCTGTTGGTGCCGATATCCTCATACCCGCCTGCACCGTCACTGCGCTGCCACTGGTAGCGGAAGCCGGACGCCTCACCCGGTAGCCCGTCCGCATCGCTGATACCGGTCCGGTCGGCGCTCAGGACCGCGCCCGCCGTCAACGCGCCGCTCGCTGGGCCGCTGATCACGGGCACGCCCTCCGGCGCGTCATTGACATTACTGACCGGGGCTGTGGGGGCCGAGGTCACCTGTTCGTCATTGCCGTCATCATCGCTATAGATGGCCACAAGCCGGAGGGTATGACCCACATCCGCCTGACCAGGGGTATAGCTTGCACTCTCGGCCCCGCCGATATCCTCATAATCACCTGTCCCGTCACTGCGCTGCCACTGGTAGCTGACAAAGGGTGTGGTCGATGTGCCGTCGCCGTCCGTGACCGTTGCGGTGAGCGGGCTGCCCTGCGCCGCCGTGCCCGCAAGGGCCACCGTGCCGTTCCCGGCAACCCCGGTGACGACGTCCGCCGACACAATGCGCACATTGGCGGCCGTCAACGCGTCCGGGCTGTCAAGACCGCTCACCGTCAGCGTGCCCGCTGCCAAGGTCTCGACCGCCGGCAGATCAATCCTCAAACCGCCATTCTCCGGCAGCACCGTGGCCGCGGCCTTCACCGCAGCAAGGTCCGCAAACAGCCCCTCCCGGAACTCCAGCACATCCTGCACAGGGTCAAAGTCCGTGACGCGGTTGGTGCCATTGCCTCGACCAATCCGGAAGATATCCCGTCCGTCGCCGCCGGTGAGCTGGTCATCACCCGGGCCGGGGACCAGCACATCATTGCCGGTACCGCCCGAGAGCGTATCATTGCCGCCAACGTCATGAAGCAGGTCATGGCCGCCGCGGCCCTCAAGCGTATCATCGCCCAGAATGCCGCCGTCCAGATAGTTGGCGCCGCTGTCGCCCCTGAGCGTGTCATTGCCCAGAGTGCCGTTGACGTTCTCGATCCCGCTGAGCCGGTCACCGTCCGCATCGCCGCCCGTGCCCGTGCCAGCCGCAAGGTCCACACTGACACCTGTCGCCCCGCCATAGACAGCCGTGTCATTGCCCGCGCCGCCATTTAGCCGGTCACCTCCAGCATCGCCGAGCAGCTGGTCATCGCCCGCCAAGCCATTGAGCGTATCATTGCCCGCGCCGCCTCTGAGTATGTCGTTGTTCGCTGTACCCGTGACGGTCTGGCCGCCAGATGTACTGCCAGAACTGCCATCAGGTGCCGCTGCAGCCGCAACATCGCCGTTGGCCAGCGTAACCAGCGCATCCAGTTCGGACACCGTGTCCGCCCCGTCGCGATCTGCGGCTGCGACCCGCGCATTCACTGCCGCGAGATTGGCAGCCGTCACACCGGTCACACCTGCCGTGGTGTAGGTCGCCGCCGTCGGCGCATCATTGCTCGCGTCATCATCGGCGTAATCCGCGATGGTCCCCAGCGCTGTCAGCCCGGGCGAATACTCGATGTTCACTGCAGTCACATCAGTGACACCGGCAAGGCTGATCTGTGTGCCCGGAATCGTGAGCCGCAGAGTGCCGTCCACCACCTGCGGGTTCAGCGCCGTGCCCTCCGCCACATCAAGATAAAGCCGGTCCTCGCCCGTGTTGAAATCCGTGATGGTGACACTGTCCTCATCAGGTCCGACCCTGAACTGGTCCGCACCAGCACCACCCGTCAGTGTGTCATTGCCGGCACCGCCAGCGAGCACGTCATCGCCGGCACCGCCATTGAACACGTTGGTGTTTCCGTCGCCGGTCAGCCTGTCGTCCGCCGCAGAGCCGATCAGGTTTTCAATACCGGATACGACGTCACCCTCGGCATGGCCGCCGGACGGCGTGCTGAAGGGCAATTGTGAAAGATCCACAGTCACACCCCCAGCGGCCCCGGTGGCGTCCACAGACCCGGAATAGTCCGCCGTATCGGTGCCAGCGCCGCCGTTCAGTACATCCCGACCGGCCCCGCCGACCAACATGTCATCGCCCGCACCGCCCAAAAGAGCGTCATTGCCGTCACCGCCCGACAGAACATCATTACCGGCACCGCCGCCAAGAACGTCATCGCCGGCCAAGCCCGAAAGCGTGTCTTTACCCGTGCTGCCGGTGATAGCATCACTGTAAGGTGTTCCATCCACTTTTGCGGCGGTCTCCAGGGTGCGGGTGACCGTGTTGTCCAGGGCCTCCTGGATTGCAGCATACACCGATTGAGAGGCCGCTTGAGCCTGCACAATCGCCGCATTCGCCGCCGCCACTGCCGCATTCGCCGCCTCAAGATTGGTCGGCGTTACGCCATTGATCCCCGCCGCCTCGTAAGTCTCAACCGTCGGGGCGGGTTGCGTCTGGCTACCAGCATACGCCGTAATTATGGACACCGCTGTTTCAGCCCCACCTGTGAGGACCGCCTGACCGACCAATGCGCTCAGTTCCGCATGGCTGTCCACTTGCTCCCGGGTCGCTGCTGCCACCGCCCCGTTCACCGCAGCAAGATTGACGGCGTTGACCCCGAACACATCCACGGTCGTGTAATCCTGCGCCGTCGGTGCAGGATTGTTCGCGTCATCTTCCGCATAGGCCTCGATCTTCGCCTGTGCCAGCGTTGCAAGCGTGGCATTCACGAGGCTCTGGACCTCAACCCGCGTATCCGCACCCGCGCGATCTGCGCCTGCAACCCGCGCATTCACCGCCGCGAGATTGACATCCGTCACACCCGTCACACCTGCCGTGGTGTAGGTCGCCACATCCGGCGCAGGATTGCCCTGATCATCCTCGGCGTAATCCGCGATAGCGCCCAGTGCTGTTGCCGCAGCCGCTGCTGCATCCAATGCCGCCGCTGCCGCCGCAACATCCTCGTTGGCCAGCGTAACCAGCGCATCCAGTTCGGACACTTCGTCGGCCCCGTCGCGATCTGCGGCTGCGACCCGCGCATTCACCGCCGCAAGGTTGGCATCCGTCACGCCGGTCACGCCCGCCGTGGTGTAGGTATCAACCGTCGGCTCAGTATTGCTCTGATCATCGGCATAGGCCACGATGGTCCCCAGTGCTGTCGCTGCAGCCGCCGCTGCATCAACATCCCCGTTGGCCTGCTGAACCAGCGCATCTACTTCGGCCACCGTATCCGCACCCTCGCGATCTGCGGCTGCGACCCGCGCATTCACCGCCGCGAGATTGGCATCTGTCACGCCGGTCACGCCCGCCGTGGTGTAGGTCGCCGCATCCGGCGCAGGATTGTTCGCGTCATCCTCGGCGTAATCCGCGATAGCGCCCAGTGCTGTTGCCGCAGCCGCTGCTGCATCAGCGTTCCCGCCCACATCACCGTCGCCGGTTCCATCGGGGGTCTCTGTAGATGTTGTATCTGTTGGTGAGGTCTGGTTTTCACCATCACCGGTTTCCGACGAGGATATCACTCGGTTCACGACGCCCTGAACAAAGACCGTCGGTTCCACAAGAGTATCGGGCACAAAGGCACTGCTGCCCCCTGTTGCAATCGCCGCATTCACTGCCGCAAGATTGGCATCCGTCACACCGGCCACACCTGCCGTGGTGTAGGTATCAACCGTCGGCTCAGTATTGCTCTGATCATCGGCATAGGCCACGATGGTCCCCAGTGCTGTTGCCGCAGCCGCTGCTGCCGCAACATCCCCGTTGGCCAGCGTAACCAGCGCATCCAGTTCGGCCACCGTGTCCGCACCCTCGCGATCTGCACCGGCAACCCGCGCATTCACCGCCGCGAGGTTGGCAGCCGTCACACCGGTCACACCTGCCGTGGTGTAGGTCGCCACATCCGGCTCAGTATTGCTCGTGTCATCTTCGGCATAGGCCGCGATGGTCTCAAGCGCCGCCGCTGCCGTATATACCGCTTCCACGGCGCTCTGAACGTCTTCCCGCGTGGTCACACCACCAAATTCCTCAAAGGCATCGTCCAGTTCAACAACCCGCGCATTCACCGCCGCAAGATTGGCCGCTGTCACGCCCGTCACACCCGCCGTGGCGTAGGTCGCCACATCCGGCGCTGGATTGTTCGCGTCATCATCGGCGTAATCCGCGATGGTCCCCAGTGCTGTCGCCGCAGCCGCTGCTGCATCCAATGCCGCCGCTGCCGCCGCAACATCCTCGTTGGCCAGCGTAACCAGCGCATCCAGTTCGGACACTTCGTCGGCCCCGCGCGATCTGCGCCTGCAACCCGCGCATTCACCGCCGCGAGATTGACATCCGTCACACCCGTCACACCTGCCGTGGTGTAGATATCAACCGTCGGCGCTGGATTGCCCTGATCATGATCAGCGTAATCCGCGATGGCCCCCAGTGCTGTCGCCGCAGCCGCTGCTGCCGCAACATCCCCGTTGGCCAGCGTAACCAGCGCATCCAGTTCAGACACCGTGTCCGCACCCTCGCGCGCCACCCCGGCAACCCGCGCATTCACTGCCGCAAGATTGGCATCCGTCACACCGGTCACACCCGCCGTGGCGTAGGTCGCCGCCGTCGGCGCTGGATTGTTGGCGTCATCCTCGGCGTAATCCGCGATGGTCCCCAGTGCTGTTGCCGCAGCCGCTGCTGCCGCAACATCGCCGTTGGCCAGCGTAACCAGTGCATCCAGTTCAGACACCGTGTCCGCACCCTCGCGATCTGCACCGGCAACCCGCGCATTCACTGCCGCAAGATTGGCATCCGTCACACCGGTCACACCCGCCGTGGTGTAGATATCAACCGTCGGCGCTGGATTGCCCTGATCATGATCAGCGTAATCCGCGATGGTCCCCAGTGCTGTCGCCGCAGCCACTGCTGCATCAGCGTTCCCGCCCACATCACCGTCGCCGGTTCCATCGGGGGTCTCTGTAGATGTTGTATCTGTTGGTGAGGTCTGGTTTTCACCATCACCGGTTTCCGGCTGTTGACCTCTTCCTTCGTCGCCATCCGCATCACCACCGCCGGTGCCATCGGGAGAAGCAGGTTGGGTGGTGCCATCTCCAGTGTCAGGTCCCCGGGCGGTCGTCGGGGTCGGGTCGGGGGTCGTCGTCGTGCCTGGGTCGGTGGTCTCTGTCGAGGTTGTCTCTGTTGGTGAGGTCTGGTCTGCACCATCACCGGTTTCCGGCTGCTGACCTCTTCCTTCGTCGCCATCCGCATCACCACCGCCGGGTCCAGCGGGGCCATCGGGCGGGGTGGTGCCATTTCCAGTGTCAGGTCCCTGGGCGGTCGTCGGGGTCGGGTCGGGGGCAGTCGTCCTGCCCGGGTCGGTGGTCTCTGTCGAGGTTGTGTCCGGTGTTGGGGTCGGGTTGTTGCCATCGCTCTTCGAACTCGATCCACCGCTACTGGTTGCAATGGCGGCGATTGCACCTGCGCCGAGAATTCCCGCAGCGACCAGGCCCGGATTGATTGCGGCCAGTTCGACACCGGATTGTGTTGAAAGCGTCACGTGATCGCTGTCGGCAAACCCGGCATCCGCATCCGCCCCATGGGCTGCAGACAGCGCCTCAACCTCCTCCTGCGTCGCGCCAAGTAGCTCCGCAATATCCGCAACGGACCTCGGCTCAACCCCGATCAGGGAACCGTCCGGCGCGAGGCTGACCTCGAACAGATCCCCGCTCTCCGGGTCCTGCGCGACCAAAACACGATCACCCGTGTCAAAAAAACCGGCAATTTGAACCTGGCGACCATCCTGGTAAACAATCACAAGGTCATCACCTTGCCGGAAGGTGCGTGCGATCACGTTCGGACCAAGCGGAACCAGTAAACCCTGAACCCCTTCAGGGAATACAATCACGGATTGAGACGCAGACGCGCCAGTCGATACAGTCGAAAGTTGTGCTTGGGTCATGGTGAGGGGGTCTCCATAAGAAAGGGTTGATTACAGCATGTGTCTTGCCCGCCAGAGCGGGGATGAAGGGCAGTCGGAAGCCTGATGTGTAGAAAAGCGTGCAATTTTGACCCCCTAAGCGGGGAAATCGGCGTCCAAATTTGACCCCTCCCTATGGTTGTAGACATCCTTTTCATTGAGCAGTCGATGGAGAGGCAAGCGGGATGATTTGCGTGGAAACTATTAGAAAAGTGCGTCGCTTACACCTGATCGAAAAAAAGAGCATCAAGGAAATTTGCCGTTCGCTCAATTTGAGCCGTGCAACGGTTCGAAAGATAATCCGATCGGGAGTGACGGAGTTCAAATATGAGCGCAAATCGCAGCCATACCCGGTGCTCGGGCCTTGGCGCGCGCGTCTGGATGAAACGCTTGAGGAGAACGAGGCGCTTCCGAAGAAACACCGCAAGCGGATGACCAAAATCTGGAAGGAACTCTCCGATGATGGTTTTGGCGGCGGGTATGACAGTGTTCGACGCTACACAAAGAATTGGCGCATTGCGCACGGCCGACAACAGGCGCAGGCGTTCATCCCGCTGATCTTTGATCCTGGGGAGGCGTACCAGTTCGACTGGAGTGTGGAGACGGTTTTGATGGACGGTGCACTCACGACCGTGAAGGTTGCCCATTTCAAACTTTGCCATAGCCGCATGCCATTCTCCATTGCCTATCCGCGCGAGACGCAGGAGATGGTCTTTGATGCCCACGACGAGGCCTTCAAATTCTTTGGTGGAGGCTGCATCAACGGGATCTACGATAACATGACGACCGCCGTCGATGCGATCCTGTCGGGCAAGGAAAGAAAGTTCAACAAGGCATTCTCCCGGATGTGTTCTCATCATCTGGTGAACCCGATCGCCTGTACGCGCGCGGCCGGTTGGGAGAAGGGTCAGGTTGAGAATCTGGTCAAGGAGAGCCGCGCCTATAGTTTTACACCGCGTCTGGAGGTGGCCGACTTCGATGAATTGAATGCCCGGCTGCAAAAAGACGCGATCAAACGCGCAAAAGAACTGCGGCATCCGGAAAACCTGGAGGTGACGGTCTGGGAGGAGTTCCAGCAGGAAAAGCCGCTGCTGACGCATCTGCAGAAGCCCTTCGTCGGGTTCCGTGAAAAGACGGTCGCCGTGAGCCGAACCTGCCTGATCAACTTCGAAAGAAACAAATACAGCGTTGAGGCAAGAGCTGTTGGACGTCAGGTCCAGTTGCAGGTCTACGCCACGCGGATTGTCCTGCGCCAAGACGGTGAGATTGTCGGAGAGCACGAACGGTGCTTCGGCCGAGGAAAAACGATCTTCAACCCTTGGCACTATGTGCCCGTCCTCAAGCGCAAGCCTGGCGCTCTGCGCAATGGAGCACCGTTCCGTGACTGGGACCTACCACCGGCAATGACGCAGATCTGGACCCATCTGCGGGGCACATCCGACGGAGACCGGCAACTTGCCGATATTCTTTTCGCTGCTTACCAGCACGACATTGATGTGGTCGAGGCTGCCTGCGAAGAAGCTCTAAAATCTGGCCTGCGCAAGGCCGATGCGATCCTGAACATTGTCTCTCGGCGCACCAATCCCCCGCCGCCAAAGGCGATTGAGCCGCCTGCCCACCTGCAGCTGAAAATGGCACCGATCGCGGATTGCGCTCGCTATGACAGGCTTGGAGGCTCCCATGCAACTGCGTAAGGAAATTCTCGAACTTGCCCGTCAACTGAAGTTGCCAGGCATCGTCAACTGCTTTGACGAAGTGATGCAGGCCGCAGCCAAAAACAACTGGCGGCCCCAACAGGTCGTGGCCGAACTCCTCACGGCCGAACTGGCCGAAAAGACTGCGCGCTCGATCCGGTATCAGATGGGTGCCGCAAAGTTCCCGGTCTGCAAGTCCTTACCTGAGTTCGACTTCACGGTCAGCCCCGTCAACGAGGAAGTCGTGCGCAATCTTCATGACGGCGATTTTATGGACCAGGCCAGGAATGGCGTGCTGGTCGGTGGAACCGGATCGGGCAAAACGCATCTCGCAACAGCGATCGGGGGCCACGCGGTCAATAACCGCCGGCGGGTCAGGTTCTTCAGCGCTGTGGATCTCGCGAACAAGCTGGAGGCTGAACATCGCGAAGGCAACGCCGGGCGGCTCAGCGAGCAGCTGATCCGCGTCGACCTCGTGATTATAGACGAACTCGGTTATCTGCCGTTCGCAGAGTCTGGTGGACGATTACTCTTCCATCTCATCAGCAAACTGTACGAGCGAACGTCTATTCTGCTAACAACCAACCTCGCATTTGCTGAATGGCCGAGTGTGTTCACAGATGCCAAAATGACCACTGCTCTCCTGGATCGACTGACACACCATTGCGATATCATCGAAACCGGGAACGAAAGCTGGCGAATTAACCACCGCGACTAACCTCGAAATCGGGGAATAAATTCAAAACAGACAGCAGGTCAAACCTTCAGTCGAGCTACGCTCTCTTTTCGGTTTGACCTGCTGTCCACCCCCTCCTGAATCAACCTAAACACGACCCCCTCAACGCCCCTCTTAGCTCCAAGGGGGGTCAAATTTGGACGCCGATGGGGGGTCATTATTCAATGCCGATTGACACTTTTGGCGTTTGCGGTACCTGCAAGGTCAAAAAG
>NZ_CBDAQX010000003.1:0-121721 GCF_965199275.1 Ruegeria sp.
CGTGCGCGCCGCCCTCCTGACTTCCGACATTTTTTCGTATAAGTCATTGATATTATTATGCCTTGGTTGCCAAAAGGCACTACACGGACTTTTTTCGCCAGCGATTGTTTCGGAGTGTTGAGGGAGCTCAGGCTTTGGTCTGGCCAGTTTTTCGGGTGCGCCCGGGGGGTATCTTGAAAGGGGCTTCGTTCCAGGTCAGGCCGACGCAGGTGAGGATGCGTCTGGCATCGACCGTGGCATGGCTTGGCATGCCGTAGCGGTCAGGGGTGCCTTTGTGGCGCAGGATCGAGAGCTGCAATGCGTTCAACTCGTTGCGGATACGAGCCGGGCTCATCGGGTGTCCGAGCAGGTCCAGATGCTTGCGCAGGTGCTGCAGGCAGCAGAAGGCCATGTAGCAGATGGCGATATGGGCCCGGACCCGACGCGGCGACCAGTGATAGATGGGCCGGATTTTCAGATCGTGCTTGTTGGTGCGGAAGCAGGCTTCGATCTCCCACAACTGGTGATAGCGGGCAATGACGTCCTGTGCCTCCAGTTCGTCCGCACCATGAACAACAATGGCATGCAGCCCGTCCCATTGTGCCGCTGCCTTGATCTTTGCATCATCCAGCGTGACGTCCCCGCTGTCGGGGAAGGCCAGGAAGCGGCCATATCCCCGGCTGCTGAAGCTGCCGGGTTTGCGAGAGCGCTTGAGCTTCTTGTGCAGCTTTTCGATTGCCTTGTCGCGCTTGTGGGCATCATTGCGTGCCCGGGTGGGTGACCAGGTCACAATGACCCGCGCTCCCTCCTGGTCGATCACCTTGTACCAGCCCTTCTCGGTTGCCTCTTCAGAACCGTGTCCAGCCCAAGGCTGGCGTCCCTCCGGGCTCAAAATGTTCGCCTTCACGGCGGCCGGGGCGGACTTCATGCGATAGCCGAGGATGTAGGGCAGACCCTTGTTCTGCAACATCTGCTGGTTGTCCTTGCTGAGCATGGCGGCATCGGCCACGAACGTGACCCTGGCCACGTCGAAGCGTCCCTCCAACGCCTTCAGCGCAGCTTCCAGCGTATGACCTTCCCAGGTGTTTCCCGGGAAGAGTTCATAGCCCACAGGCAGCCCATCGGAGGTGACGATCAGCGCCAGCATGACCTGAGCGCGGTGATGCTTGCCATCCTTGCTGAAGCCCTTGGCCAGAAGATGATCCTGCTCGACCCCGTCCGCATCCTCGGCCGGGTCCTCGCGCTCGGTGTCAAAGGCCAGGGTCGTGCAATCGTAGAACAGCACGGTCACTGGCCCGCCCAGCAACTTCTCTGCCGCCGCGTGAGAGGTTTTGCAAATCCCGTCTATCACCGGCGTATTGATGTAATCCATGCTCCGATAGACCACGTCCAGATTGAGCGTGATGCCTGCCTGGTTCTCCAACGCCTCCACGGTCGCGCGCTTGCTCTCGGGCTGTGCGATCCGCGCCATAACCAGCTCTTTCACAATGCGATTGGCACTTTTACGCGCCGCCCCCAGAAGGGCCCCCCAACCCAGTTGGTCATACATCGTCCCCATGACATCCCGCAGACCCAGAGAGACCCGCGCCTCCTCACGGCACTCGGCAAGATCAACGCCAAGCTTGTCCGGCCGCGGAGCGCGGCGCACCAGCGCCTGCAGATCGGCATATTCCGTGGGCGTGAACAGTTCCATTTGCGGCGAGCGATCAATGCGTAATTGCTCCATCAAGCGGCCCGCCAGACGCTTGATATCCTCAATCTCGCTGTCGTTATGGGCCACACCCACATGGCGCAGGATCTTCTGGCGTACCTTGGAGCCGGTGCGGACGGATTCAACGATCTGGATCCGTGTGCGGTTGAGCTTTGCGTCATGTTTGGTGCGGATGAACATGGGCGAAGAGGTTAGCCATCTGAAGGCCCATGTCAATACTTTTTATAATAATGGGGCACTACAACGCGCCTCTGAGCAACCACACCTGAAAACAAACCAAAAACCCAGTCAGATCAACAAAAAGGTCGGAAGTCAGGAAAGATGGCAAAATTGGTATCCGCTGGCCGGGGCCGGCATTGCCCGGCGCGACGTGGCCGCGTTCTGGGCCGCGCAGCCTTTCGATCTGGCGCTGGCAGGTGAGGACGGGCGCACACCCCTGGGCAATTGCGATGGCTGCTTTCTCAAGTCAGAGGCCGTGCGCGCCGCCCTGGCCCGCGATGACCCCGACCGCTTTGCCTGGTGGATAGAGATGGAAGCGCTGGCCTCGCGCCTCAGCAACACCCCCTCAGGCGCATACTGGCGCAAGGATGGAAGCTGCGCGGAGCTGGCCGATTTCGTGGCGCGCCAGGGGGACTGGATATTTGAGACCGAAGGCGCTCTGTGCCAGGCGGAAGCGGGAGAATGTACCTAGATGAAGGATATGGATATGGAAGAACAGGACAAAAACGCCGATCCCGGCACCACAGCCCGCACCGCCCTTCTGGAGCGGCTTTCGGGGATGGAGGATGTGGAGACGATCACCGAGGCGGTAACCACGGCGCTCATCGAGACCGGGGCAAAGGTGGAAATCCCCCAGCTCGCCTGCGGCATCGTGGAAATACAGCTTTACGGCCTCGTCGCCCACGGGGGCGATCTGGGTGCGGCCTGTCTGATGTGGCTGGAGGCGGCGCGGGCGGTTCACAGTGAAGACTGAACGCCGCCAGCCCTGGCTTCCGGGTTTGACGCCCCCACCCCGGATGCGCCGCGTGATGATGCATGCCGATGACCGGGGGCAGGCTCCGGGCCTGATGCCCGGCTGGCGCACCGCAAAGGGCGGGCATTTCACATGTGGCCGCTGCGGCCATGAGGCGGGCTGGCTTTTTGACATGACCGACAGTGAAGTGCGGCGCGGTGTGCCCTGTCCGGTCTGCAACGATCCCGCACCGCCCCGGGTATAACCAGAGCAGCGGACCATGGTCCGCTGACTGATGTGGCGCAAAGCCGCTAATGTGGGCAGGACCCTTTTGCCCGCATATCTTTCCCGGAGGCCTGCTGATGATGCCCACCCCTGAAGACTGGCAGAGCTTTGCCGCGCTCCTTGCGATCCTGGGCCTTCTGGGCGGCGCCGTGGTGGCCCTGCAGCGGCTGGGTCTTTTGCGGCGCAGCGCCTCCCCGCACCCATCCCGATCCGAACCCGGGGCAGATGTCACCGACCGGCTCGACCGCCACGCCGAACGGCTGACGCGGCTGGAAGGCGCGGTGGCCGGACTGGCCAGCCGCGAGGACATTCACGCGCTGCAGCTTGCCATCGAACGCCAGGCGGGCGCGGTCTCGGAGTTGCGCACCGCCATGGAGCGCGATGCCAGGGCCGTGGGCACCCTTTCGGCCGCCATCACCCGGATCGAGGACCATCTTCTGGGAGAGAGCCGCAGATGAGCTATGCCGCAACACTGGACGCCCACCGCCGCCTGGCCATCCTCACCCATCTTTCGGCCTGTCTCGAATATGCCTCCAACTCGGAGATCCTCATGGATGTCTGCAATGGGCTGGGCATTACCACCTCGCGCGACCGGCTGGTCTCAACGCTGGCCTGGCTCAGCGAACAGGAGCTTGTGACGCTGGAGGACCATGAGGGCTTCGTTCTGGCCTCGGCCACCGCGCGCGGCGTGGATATCGCGCAAGGCCGGGCCCTCCATCCCGGCGTGAGGCGGCCCGCACCAAAGGGGCCGTGACATGCCGCGACGGCGCAAGATCGATCTTCTGCCCTCGGCCATCCGTGACTGGCTGCGCGAAGAGCTCGCCGCGCAGGGGTTTGCCGACTATGACACGATCACCGACGCGCTCAATGACCGCCTGGCCGAGAAGGGGCTGCTGGTCACGATCGGGCGCTCAACGGTGCAGCGGTTCGGCCAGGAACACCGGGAGTTCTCGCGCCTTCAGCAGGAGGCCACCGGCTGGGCGGCGGGGTGGCTGGACGAGATCGGGCTGGAAGAGGAAGCCCGCCGCCAATCGGTGCTCTTCGAGATGATCACCACCGTGGCCTTCAAGGTGATGAAAGCGCAGATGACCCGGGAGGCCGGGGAGATCGATCCGCGTGATCTGCATTTCCTGGGCCGGATGATGAAGGATGTCATGAGCTCATCGGGCTTGCGCGAGGCAATGGCCGACAAGGAACGCAAACGCCTGGCCGAGGCCGAGCGCCGCGCCGGGGGAGAACGGGCCGGGGCGGCCGCGCGCGGGGCCGGTCTCAGCCCGGATGTTGCCGCCCTGATCCGGCAGGCGGTCGAGGGTGGTGATGCATGAGGACCCTTCTGCCCTATCAATCGGCCTGGGTGGGGGACCCCGCCCCGCTGGCCGTGATCGAGAAGTCCCGCCGCATCGGGATCAGCTGGGCCGAGGCCTATCACGCGGTGATGCATGCAGGCACGGGCCGGGGCGATATCTACTATCAGAGCTACGCACGCGACATGACGCGCGGCTTCATCGACGATTGCGCGGGCTGGGCCGAGGACCTCGACATCGCGGCCGGGGCGGCCGGCGAGGTTCTGATCCATGATGAGGGCCGCGACATCCAGGCCTTCCGGATCGCGCTGGCCTCGGGCAAACAGATCCTCGCCATGACCTCTTCCCCACGCGGGTTTCGGGGCAAGGGCCGTCCGGGCGATGTGGCGGTGATCGATGAGGCCGCCTTTGTCGACACGCTCGACGCGGTGCTGAAAGCGGCGCTTGCGTTTCTGACCTGGGGCGGCCGGGTGCGGATCATCTCCACCCATAACGGCGAGGCCAACCCGTTCAACACGCTGGTGCGTGATATCCGGGAGGCTCGCCAGCCGGGTACGCTCCACCGGGTGACACTGCGTGACGCGCTCGCTCAGGGGCTCTATGGGCGGATTGCACAGCTTACCGATCAACCGCTCACGCAGCCGGCCGAAACCGCCTGGGAGGCCGCCATCCGCGCCCAATATGGCCGCCACGGGCCGGAAGAGCTCGACTGCGTGCCCTCGGCGGGTGGCGGGGCCTGGCTGCTTTATGATCTCATCCGCGCCGCCTCACGGGATGCGCGCGCCGGAAACCCCGACCATCGCGGCTCCGGTCCCTGCTATATCGGTGTTGATGTGGCGCGCCGTCGCGACCTCTGGGTGGCCGCCGTGCTGGAAGATGATGGGGGCACGCTCTGGCTGCGCGAGATTGTCACACTGGACAACAAAACCTTTGCCGAACAGCGCGCCGAAATGCGCCGTCTTGCGCGCGCGCACCGCCCCTTGCGCATCCTGGTCGATCAGACCGGCATGGGCGAGGCGGTGGTCGAGCAGTACCAGGAAGACCATGGCGCGCTCACCGTGGAAGGGGTGCTGCTGTCGGCGGCCCGCAAGCTCGATGTGGCCGGCGCCCTGCGCGAGGCCTTCGAGGATCGCCGCATTCGCATTCCCGCCGATCCCGCGCTCTGGGATGATCTGCATTCCGTGCGCGCCGAACCCTCGGTCTCCGGGGCGCCGCGCCTTGTTGCCGACCGCAAGGACAGTGACGGGCATGCCGATCGCTTCTGGGCCCTGGCGCTCGCGGCCTTCGGAGCCGCCTCGGTGGCAGGGCCCTTCGAGATGCGGCCGGGTCCGCAACTCAGCTCCGCCGGGCTGGGCGGCGGGCCGGGCGCGGGCTACCGCGCCGATCCCGATCTCGACATCATCCGCTCGCCGCTGGCGGGCCCTGTTGGCTGGAGGTAAGCCATGGATCCCCGTGACAGTGATGTCCCCAAGCGCCCCGATACCGCAGAGCGGGCCGCACCGGCCCAGACCGCCCGGCTGGGCGGAACCGGCATCTGGGGTCAGACCGCAGGCTGGCTGGAAGGTCTGGGCAGCGCGCTGGCCGGCGGGCCGGGCGGCTTTGGCGGTGTCCCGGGCGATGACGCCGGACTGGACGCCGCCGAGATCGCCCTGACCGACAGCAAGGCCACCGCCGTGCTGGGCCAGCGCATCGACGGGTTGCTGGCGGCCCCCCTGGTGATCGAACCCGGCGGCACGCGCGCGCGGGACGTGGCGGCCGCCGACGATCTGCGCTTGCAGTTGGGCGGCCTCGACATGAACCGGGTCAGCCGGGCGCTTCTGCACGCGATCTGGTATGGCTATGCGATCTCCGAATGCCTTTGGGCGGTGGAGGGGCACCGCGTCCGGCTGGTCGATATCCGCAGTCGCGATCCGCGCCTCATCCGCCATGACCGGACCACGCTCGAGCCGCTGCTGATCACCCGGAGCCATCCGGCCGGGATCCCGCTGCCGCCAGCAAAATACATCCTGCACCGCACCCCGCCGCGCCATGGCGGGCAACCCTTCGGGCTGGGGGCCGCGCATTGGTGCATCTGGCCGGTCTGGCTCAAGCGGCAGGTGCTGCGCATGTGGTCGGTGGCGCTGGAGAAGTTCGGGGCGCCGGTGCTGGTGGGCAAATACAGACAGGATGCGCTGCAACCGGAGATCGATGCGCTGCTGGCAATCATGGGACAGGCGGTGACAGCCAGCTGCATCGCGCTGCCCGAGGGCCAGTCGGTGGAAACGCTGGCCGCCGCCGGTTCCGGCGGTGGAGCCGGTGGTAGAGGCTCGGGGGGCGGAGACTTCCGCTCCATGCTGTCCGCTCTGGATCGCATGATCGCCGAAGCGGTGGTGGGCCAGCACGCCACCTCCGAGATCGGCCAGCATGTGGGCACAGCCAGGGTCCAGAATGAAACCCTTCAGGCCCTCATCGCCAGTGACGAACATCGGCTTTCCGAATGCCTGCACGCCAGCGTGGCCACATGGCTCACCCACTGGAACTTTCCCGGGGCTGCCGTGCCCCGGCTTTACCGCGATACCGCGCCACCCGAGGACCTCGAGATCCGCGCAAAACGCGATTATTACATCACCCAGGCCTCCGGCCTGCGCCCCGCGCGCAGCTATATCGAAGAGACCTATGGTGGGGTCTGGGAAGAGCCGGCCCCCCGGCCCGACAGGCCGCCCGACATGTCTGATCCCACCGCAGAGTTTGCCGCGCCGCCCGGCGGCGCCCCGGGTGATGCCATCACCGGGCTGGTCGGCCATCTCATCGGCCCCGATATTGCCGCAGAGGCCGCCGCTGCCACGCTCATTCCCGTTCAGGGCGCACTGGATGAGGCGGAAACGCTTCAAGCGTTGCGCGACCGGCTGGCGGAACTGGCCACCCACCCAGCCGCCGAAGCGCTGGCCGGGCTTTACGCGCGCGCTGATTTTGCAGCCCAGCTCGCAGGCACCGCCGATGCGCCGGTGATGCCCGAAAGCGATCCGGAGGCGTGACCCCATGGCTGACCCGATCGATCTCACGCCACTGGCCACCGCCACAGCGCTTCAGCCCCGGGAAGCCATAGAGTTCTTTCGCGCCAAGGGCTACGCCCCGCCTGAAGGGCGCTATTCCTGGCGCGACTGGTGGGGCGCCTCCCATGCGCGCGGCTTCGTGGTCGCCAAGGCGATGCAGGACGATCTGCTGGCCACGATCCGCGAAGCCGTGGACGAGGCCATCGCCGGGGGCTGGACCATGGAGCAGTTCCGCGCGGCGCTGGAGCCAAAGCTCAAGGCCGCCGGATGGTGGGGCCGCAAGAGCATGACCGATCCGCTCACCGGCGAGACCCGCATCGTACAGCTTGGCTCGAAACGCCGCCTTGCCGTCATATTCGACACCAACCTGCGCACCGCATATGCCGCCGGACGCTGGATGCGCATCCAGCGCACCAAAGAGGTCTTTCCCTATCTCGAATATATCCAGCTCCAGCGCGCCAGCCGCCGCGCGGCGCATCAGCCTTTCCACGGGCTGGTTGTGCCGGTCGATCATATCTGGTGGGCCGCGCATTTCCCGCCCAACGGCTATTTCTGCGCCTGTACCACCCGCCAGCTCTCCGCCCGCGCGCTGGAACGCCGGGGCCTGACCGTCGCCACCGAGCCACCAATGGAAACCCGCAGCCTGACCGATCCCCGCACCGGGCGCAGCCTTGAGGTTCCCAAGGGCATCACGCCGGGCTTTGAGACCAACCCCGGGGCCACATTCCTCGCCGAGCAGGGCCGCCATGATGCCATCGCCGAGGGCCTGGACCCGGTGGCGCGCGGCATCGAACTGGGGCTGATCCACGAAGCCCGCGCACGCGGCCTCAGAACCGGCAGGGAACATCTCGCCGCCATCGATCTCGACGCCGACACCCCCGTGCGTGGCGGCAATGCCGCACCCGTGGAATGGGTGGAGGGCGCGCGAGACCGGGTCGACTTGTCTCCGGAGATGCTCGACATATTGAGAGACCCGGCCCGCCGTATCGGCGTCGTGCACAATCATCCCGATTCCGCAGCCCTGTCATCTGTTGATCTTGAGCAGCTGGAAAAGCGACCCGGCCTCGTGCGCGTCGTCGCCGTGGGCCATGATGGCTCGCTCTTCCGCGCCACCGATCCCCGCCCCGGGCTTGGCCACACCGCCAATCGCCTCTGGCAACTGGCCACGCTGCGCATCAACGAGCAAGCGGCCGGTCTCGACATGAACGCCCCCGCCATGCAGCGGCTGGCCTCCCATGCCGCCACCAGCGCACTGGACCGCGCAGGCTACGTCAACTATGCTCACGCCATCGCCGGGGGCAGCCGCGTCAACCTGATGCGCTTTGGCGAAGACCGCATGGAGCAACTGATCGCAGGACTTCTCGAATGGCTGGTTTCCTGACATGGGAAGACCTCGAAAGGCACGGTCTCACCGAGTGCGATCCACGTGATCGCGAAGATCTCGATGATCGGATGTTCGGTGATTTCCTCTACGATCATGAGCCAGGGCAGTCCGTGGACTGGCTCCGTCAAACACTCAAATCCGGCAAACCGACCTGCGGCGCCGGATTCGCCGTGGAACTGAGATGCTCCATCGGGGCTGTCAGAAACGGCCTGCGGTTCCCCTGGGGTGCGGGCCTGCCCGAACCCGCAGAGATTCACCGATTGCGGGATTGCGTGCGCGAGGCCATTGCGCAGATCACCGCATGGGTCGAGGGTCACGGTATCGACCGCCTTGATACCCCTGAGGAAGAGGCCGCAGCCCGGCATGGATGGCCTGATGCCGTGGGCAAGGCCTGGACACCGCAATGGGACATCCTCGGGATCGAACCACCCAACTGGTGGGCCCGTTCCTGAACCGCCCCAACACAGGCCCTAAACGCATCTTCAAAGCCCCGTTAAACGCCAATGCCACGCGCTCTGACCGATCGGCGCAATCCGGGTGTTCTGGCCTGCGCAGATCGTGGAAAATCCGCCCGATTCCGGGCCCTGAAATGCGAAGAAAAAACCAGCGTTTTCCGGCGATCTGAACCACTGAGCGGTCGAGATTAGGCAAATCACTGTCGCAAGCCCGATTTTGAGCCCTCATCGTCACGCCTCCTCAAGCACCCGAAAAACCCCTTATTCTGCGCGGTTTAACGCCCCTCATCCCAGATAGGCCCGGATAGGCCCGGATAGGCCCGATTGAGCATTAATTCTGTCGGGGCACATCAGGTAGGGCACTCAACCCAATTGCGCCCAGCCCAAGATAGGATGCGGTTGACCATCGGGACTTGACCGTTTCGTTCGTTATCTTGTTCCAGACGGCCACAGCTGTCAGCCCCCAACAAATCCACAGTAAGGCCATCGTCCATGTCGTACCTGCCAAGACGAAAAAAGGTGTGAAGGTACCCGAAATGCTTGGATAGATCGCGGCGTGATCAATGCGACGCAATAGTGTGCGCCCTTGGTGCCATGTGGAAAAGTGATAGGCCAAGGATGCTAGATTGGATGACAGCGCACAAAGCACGTAAACCGAGACCGCAAGAACCAGTTTAGGTTCGAGGCCCAGGATTGACTTAAAGAGAAGTAACCCACCGGCAGTCAGGATCGCCAGCAGCCCGATCGCATGGACGGCAATATCGGCATGGCGGTGCGATTGGACAGGGCTTGGATACGTCGTTTCAGTCATTTTGGTTCCGGGCAAAGATAGGTCTGGCGCTACATCTAGAAACGCGGTGTGTCCATGGTTCCGACGCGTCAGATCTAGGCGCTACGTCAAATGACTGCATCGTCCACGAAGTAGTTTTCAGACGTCGGGCTGTGAAACCCTGGAATGAAACGTTTGCGACCTGCTGCACAAGCAAAGGACCGAAAGTTAGCTAATGACCGATATTGGCTCTTTCACCCAGTCTAGGGAAGTCGCAGAGAAAGTCGGCATCGAGCCCACAGCAGTCAATTGTCTTTTGGCTAGCAATAAAACTAAAATAGAGCCTTTGCTTCGAAACGTTTTAACGTTGGACGAGCGACTTTCATTCGCCGCTCAGAATGCGTCTGTTCAGAAAAGAGACGACTTAACTCCGCTTCCATTGGCGTAGAAATTAACTCGACGCGATGAGGATCAAAATAGTAGCTTTCCGACCAAACACCTGAAGAAAGCAATAGTTCATGCTGGTCAAACATCAGGTGAAAATACTCAACCGGCTCGGCGCTACGGTTTCTATAGATCGTGTCCCCGTTGCAAAGGTGTTTTGCAGCAACAAGGGCTTCATCCAACCCGAACAATAGTTCGGCTTTCCAACCAGATAACAGCACTCTGTGTTCAGGTGAAACTCGTAGCTCCTGAGAATTACCTAGAGCCCCTTTAGCAACAACGATGGGGGCCAGTTTTCCAATTGCGGGAACCATGACTTTGCCGATCCAACGGATCTGCCGTAAGCCGTTGTCAAGCGTGAGAACATAATCACCAACTTTCAAATCCTCTACCGGTCTAGGTCCATCGCGAGTTTCAATTGTTGAACCTCGAACGAAACAAGGTATAGGCGGAGGAGAAACCGCAGTTCCAATATTGAAATTTTCGTTGTTAAACGGTGTTCCGCTATCGAGATCGCCGTCCCCGTTGGTGTCCAAATCCGGACGAGACCTTGCTATAATCGGGTCAACTGGGTTGCCGCCACTATCAATGAATGTTTCATCAATCGAGAAAGCTAGCGTGCCACTTATACTCGAACCAAATTCCGGATCGTCCAGCGAAACATCATCATTGGTTGTGAAAAACGAGTCGCCTTGTTCCTTGGCACCGCTGTTGGGGCCGCCGGTCTCCTTAATCTTCGACCCGTCGTTCACATCAAGGTCGTATTGAATTCCGTCTCTAAAGACGGAGACACGTGTAAAAATAATCTGATTAAAATCGAGTTCGCCATCCAATGGAGGGCCTTGTATATCGCCGCTTACAATATCGATTTCGATCAAGTCGGTAGCTTCGAAAGTAAAGGATGTTGACAGTTGAGTTGAACCAGAACCAACGTCATCAATCGCATCGACAAATGCTACCTGCGAACCAGTAAAGTACAGCGTCGTGACTTGATTGGCGCCCAGTGGTGTCGGAAGCGCACCGGAACCGCCAGTGTCATATGTGAAACCACCGCCTGGATTTTGGTTCCCTCCGCCATCGTCAGTGATCCAGTTGTCAGGGTCCCCAATGAGTTCCAGCAGATTCTCTCGAAGAACTTCCGGAGGTTCTGTATATGTGTTTCCATTCAAGGCAGTCGTCGGGTCAAAGACCATAAAGTCTTCATCCCCCGGGATCGTCACCGCTCCGTTTGTCGCGTCCAGACCTGTCCCATCTAAGATTGGACCTCCGTCTACACCAACGTCTTCATTTGAAATGACCGAGATGAACCCGTCGGGATCTGGAACGACCGTTGTACCATCATACGATCCCTGTACCGCCCAGAGTTGCTCATTGCTTTGAGCCAAAAGGCCTCCGCCGCGGAGATACTCAACCGATCCGACTGGATCTCCCGAGGGTGACGAGCCATCTACTATTTCCGCTTCAGGTCCACCTTGAAAGAAAGGCGTCATATCGATGGTGAGAACCTGACCAGCCGGAATGTCCTCTGTTACTGTCCATTCAATGACCTGTTCGCCAGGAACAAACTCAGTCCCGGTCCACTCTGTGTCAGTAAAATAGATGACTTCGCCGGCGGAAATTGTCGCTGTCGTTAGAAAAGCGACATTTTCGTTGTCGGCATCCCAACCGACAAATACGATATCACCAGCGTTTAGCGCCAATATTTTCCTCTCGGAGAAATAACGTATTTAGATAAAACAGCATTTGAATTCGTCAGGTAAGACCGCCAACGAACCAAACTTCCAGAGTGTTGCGCAACGCATTCACAATTGCGAAAGTAAAAACTTGGTCGCTAAGAATTGTTTGGTAGGAAAAGGAGTACTTCGTCCGCATCTCGGAAGTCACCATGCTTGGAGTTGAAGGTCAGCTTTGTCCGCATTGCAGGCATTGGGTGGAATTCGCCAAGCGTCCAGCCTGGGCCCGATGTGTTACGTTCCATTTGACGCGATTTTTTGCTACTGGGGACAGTCTATGATACGATCTTTCGCATGTACGATGTCCGAGAGTTCGTCCATCTAACAATCGCGTGCCTGATGGTCGTCGGTTCTGGGACGAGCGCGATGTCTGTCGAGGACCTGCCGAACTGTCCAGGCCATATCGGCGAAGCCAAACTACCCATGGAATGCAACTGCACCAAAGAAGCTCAGAGAATACGTCCGTTTAACGTACAAGGATGCGGTACTTACGCTTGGTGGAGCAATATATGCATGGCGGCAATACATGCTGGAGTTGCCACGCGTGAGGGAGGCCCGGTTCGAATAGAGCAAAGAGAGCCTCAGGCGGAGTATATTGGTTGCTTGCAAAACGGTATGTTCAGCAATGACATGCATCGCAGTGACTTGCCCAGCTATGTAGTCTTGCCCATAAGTGGCGAGTAAGCCGCCAATAGTATTCCGTCTCAATTCAGTCGCAATCCAACGCCTTCATTCAGAAAGCGTCCAATTTGTCCGCAAAGCAGACATTCGCATTAGATATCAACTGTCACCTTAGTGCACATTTACGCACGTCATGAAACGCATTGCTATTGGCGGCGGACGTTGCAGATCTGTTCGGTGATCAGCTATGCTTTGGCGCATTGTCTGAGTTTCCCTTTAATTAAGTCATGAGATTTTACGCTCCCCACAGATCCTCCCTTACCCTGCCTTCCGGACATCGGTTTCCGCAGGACAAGTACAGAATGCTCCATACGCTACTGCTGAAAGACAGTATTATTCAGGAGGCGCAGCTGGCGGAGTCTTTGCCTGCCAGCGATGAATCAATACTGCGCGCGCACGCCGCCGGTTTTGTCGCGCAGTTTGAAAACGGGGAACTGGAAGAAAAAGCCATGAAACGGATTGGGTTTCCGTGGAGCCCGGAACTCGTGAGGCGGGTTCGCGCCACGGCCGGTGGCGCAATTGCTGCTGCTGAGACAGCTCAGGAGTACGGTATTTCGGGGCAGCTCGCTGGCGGCACGCACCACGCCCATCCGACTTTTGGATCTGGCTATTGCGTCTACAACGATCAGGCTGTCGCGGCGCTCCACCTACTTGCGGCTGGCATAGTCAAAAGGGTCGCGATCATCGATCTTGATGTCCATCAGGGCGATGGCAGCGCCGCCATTTTCGCTACCAACCCATCGGTCTTCGTCTTTTCGATGCACGGCGAAAAGAATTTTCCGTTCCGAAAGTTTCCGGCGGATCTCGATGTTGCCCTGCCGGATGGCACCGGCGACGAGGATTACCTTCGCTCTTTAGCCGATCACTTGCCGGCTGTGTTCGAATTTCGCCCCGAACTCATTCTGTACCAGGCAGGCGTTGATCCGCTGGCAGAAGACAAGCTAGGGCGGCTGGCGCTGACCCATAGTGGCCTTATCCAACGCGATCAGGCGGTACTGAACGCCTGCAAAGGCCGCGGCATCCCGGTCTCGATGGCAATCGGCGGCGGCTATGCCGACCCCATTGAGGCGTCCGTCACGGCTTACGCCAATACCTACTGGGTCGCAAAGAAGCTTCACCGATTTTGACGACGGATATGATCTCAGTGATTTGCCATGCTCACTGTGTTTAGATGGTCCACAGAGAGCCCAAACCTACCATTTCAGTCTCTAGGGAGGTCCATCATCATTTCATGCCACCGCACCCCACCGTGATCAGATGCGGATGGCTGAGTGTACCGATAGCCAAACTTCTCATAGAGGGGGACGTGGTGTTCTTTGCACATAAGATGGATGGTTTCTTTTTTCGCGTCAGTCATACGCTTAACGAATTCAGACATTAGCATGGTGGACAACCCAAGGCCCTGATGTGCCGGATCTACTACCACTGACATAATCACGACATTTTGAGCAGCTGGGTCATGCCCGATGAGTTCTTTGAAGTCTTCGTCGGACATTTCAACATCATACGCGCAACCGCTGTTTATGAAGCCAACGATCTGGTTGTCGACTTCGAGGATCAAAAAACCTTGCGGATACTCAACGATGCGCTTGGAAATCTTTTCATGTGTCGCTGCTTCGTCGCCGTCGTAGGCTAGCGTCTCAATTTCAAAGCAGCGTGTTGCATCCGTTGGTGAAGCGGTACGAAAATTTTGGTTGCTCATGCCCATAGTCAATCTGTAAATAAATCAACGACAAGGCTAAGCGATTGTTCGGTTGAAAGCCAGTTCACGGGAAACGTCAGCATTGTCCTCAAAGTGAACAATTGGTGGATTTAAGTGAAGGTTTGCTTCGGAGCCAGAGACGACTTAGATAATGGGCACAGAATTTGTCTTTTAGGGCGCAGAGCGGAAGTTTGCTGCAGATGCCGCAAGTAATTCTGAGAACGCAAAAGCGGACTTTCACCGGATAGCTAGTTGGATATTGGCGGCCGTTTCAAGAAGCGCTTTTTCGATGGTTGATCTCTGTTTTGCAAACCGAGAAGTGGGCACCGGGATAGAGACCGCGTGCAGATCGCCAAACTCTGCGGACCAAGCTCCTTGTCGATTGAGCACCTCAATCGCAACATAGGACAAAACCACGTGTTTGCTTCCACCGTATTCTAGAGACCTAAAAAGACTTCTGTTTTCCTTACGTTGTTCTCGCATGAGAAGACCAACTGTCAATCGGCATTGAATAATGACCCCCCATCGGCGTCCAAATTTGACCCCCCTTGGAGCTAAGAGGGGCGTTGAGGGGGTCGTGTTTAGGTTGATTCAGGAGGGGGTGGACAGCAGGTCAAACCGAAAAGAGAGCGTAGCTCGACTGAAGGTTTGACCTGCTGTCTGTTTTGAATTTATTCCCCGATTTCGAGGTTAGTCGCGGTGGTTAATTCGCCAGCTTTCGTTCCCGGTTTCGATGATATCGCAATGGTGTGTCAGTCGATCCAGGAGAGCAGTGGTCATTTTGGCATCTGTGAACACACTCGGCCATTCAGCAAATGCGAGGTTGGTTGTTAGCAGAATAGACGTTCGCTCGTACAGTTTGCTGATGAGATGGAAGAGTAATCGTCCACCAGACTCTGCGAACGGCAGATAACCGAGTTCGTCTATAATCACGAGGTCGACGCGGATCAGCTACTCGCTGAGCCGCCCGGCGTTGCCTTCGCGATGTTCAGCCTCCAGCTTGTTCGCGAGATCCACAGCGCTGAAGAACCTGACCCGCCGGCGGTTATTGACCGCGTGGCCCCCGATCGCTGTTGCGAGATGCGTTTTGCCCGATCCGGTTCCACCGACCAGCACGCCATTCCTGGCCTGGTCCATAAAATCGCCGTCATGAAGATTGCGCACGACTTCCTCGTTGACGGGGCTGACCGTGAAGTCGAACTCAGGTAAGGACTTGCAGACCGGGAACTTTGCGGCACCCATCTGATACCGGATCGAGCGCGCAGTCTTTTCGGCCAGTTCGGCCGTGAGGAGTTCGGCCACGACCTGTTGGGGCCGCCAGTTGTTTTTGGCTGCGGCCTGCATCACTTCGTCAAAGCAGTTGACGATGCCTGGCAACTTCAGTTGACGGGCAAGTTCGAGAATTTCCTTACGCAGTTGCATGGGAGCCTCCAAGCCTGTCATAGCGAGCGCAATCCGCGATCGGTGCCATTTTCAGCTGCAGGTGGGCAGGCGGCTCAATCGCCTTTGGCGGCGGGGGATTGGTGCGCCGAGAGACAATGTTCAGGATCGCATCGGCCTTGCGCAGGCCAGATTTTAGAGCTTCTTCGCAGGCAGCCTCGACCACATCAATGTCGTGCTGGTAAGCAGCGAAAAGAATATCGGCAAGTTGCCGGTCTCCGTCGGATGTGCCCCGCAGATGGGTCCAGATCTGCGTCATTGCCGGTGGTAGGTCCCAGTCACGGAACGGTGCTCCATTGCGCAGAGCGCCAGGCTTGCGCTTGAGGACGGGCACATAGTGCCAAGGGTTGAAGATCGTTTTTCCTCGGCCGAAGCACCGTTCGTGCTCTCCGACAATCTCACCGTCTTGGCGCAGGACAATCCGCGTGGCGTAGACCTGCAACTGGACCTGACGTCCAACAGCTCTTGCCTCAACGCTGTATTTGTTTCTTTCGAAGTTGATCAGGCAGGTTCGGCTCACGGCGACCGTCTTTTCACGGAACCCGACGAAGGGCTTCTGCAGATGCGTCAGCAGCGGCTTTTCCTGCTGGAACTCCTCCCAGACCGTCACCTCCAGGTTTTCCGGATGCCGCAGTTCTTTTGCGCGTTTGATCGCGTCTTTTTGCAGCCGGGCATTCAATTCATCGAAGTCGGCCACCTCCAGACGCGGTGTAAAACTATAGGCGCGGCTCTCCTTGACCAGATTCTCAACCTGACCCTTCTCCCAACCGGCCGCGCGCGTACAGGCGATCGGGTTCACCAGATGATGAGAACACATCCGGGAGAATGCCTTGTTGAACTTTCTTTCCTTGCCCGACAGGATCGCATCGACGGCGGTCGTCATGTTATCGTAGATCCCGTTGATGCAGCCTCCACCAAAGAATTTGAAGGCCTCGTCGTGGGCATCAAAGACCATCTCCTGCGTCTCGCGCGGATAGGCAATGGAGAATGGCATGCGGCTATGGCAAAGTTTGAAATGGGCAACCTTCACGGTCGTGAGTGCACCGTCCATCAAAACCGTCTCCACACTCCAGTCGAACTGGTACGCCTCCCCAGGATCAAAGATCAGCGGGATGAACGCCTGCGCCTGTTGTCGGCCGTGCGCAATGCGCCAATTCTTTGTGTAGCGTCGAACACTGTCATACCCGCCGCCAAAACCATCATCGGAGAGTTCCTTCCAGATTTTGGTCATCCGCTTGCGGTGTTTCTTCGGAAGCGCCTCGTTCTCCTCAAGCGTTTCATCCAGACGCGCGCGCCAAGGCCCGAGCACCGGGTATGGCTGCGATTTGCGCTCATATTTGAACTCCGTCACTCCCGATCGGATTATCTTTCGAACCGTTGCACGGCTCAAATTGAGCGAACGGCAAATTTCCTTGATGCTCTTTTTTTCGATCAGGTGTAAGCGACGCACTTTTCTAATAGTTTCCACGCAAATCATCCCGCTTGCCTCTCCATCGACTGCTCAATGAAAAGGATGTCTACAACCATAGGGAGGGGTCAAATTTGGACGCCGATTTCCCCGCTTAGGGGGTCAAAATTGCACGCTTTTCTACACCGCCTTCGCCGGGTGGGCGCTGTTGCGTCAGGTCACAACACCCCGGATGGCATTGGCCTTGGTGGTCGGCGCGGCAGGTGCGCTTTGGGTGATTTTTCGCGCTGATTGGCAGGCGTTCCGGGCCTTCTCGATCGGAGGGGGCGAGATCATCTATTTCTGGGGCTGCGTTGCCCATGCGATCTACACCCCGATGGTGCGCAAACTGAACCGGGGCGAGCCGGCCGTAGTGTTCACCTTCGGCACGCTCGTCGCAGGGTGCCTGTTGCTGACCGGCTTTGGCTGGCGCGATATCCTTGCAACCGACTGGGCCAACCTTCCGGGTATCGTTTGGCTGGGCCTGTTCTACCTGTCCTTCTTTGCAACAGCTGTCAGTTTCGTGCTGGTGCAGTTCGCAGCTTTGCGCCTGCCCTCGGCCAAAGTGATGGCGTATACTTATCTCGTCCCAAGCTGGGTGATCCTGTGGGAGATCGCGCTGGGCAACGGCATCCCGACGGGCCTTATTCTGGGCGGGGTCGGGCTGACCATCCTCGCGCTTCTCATGCTCTTGAAAGACGAAGCGCCCGCTCCGCAAACAGCGCCGGAGTGACTCTTGTGCTTGATCCCAGCTGTGGCAGAATTCGACAATTGCACGAAAGGAACGCAAAAATGACCCGAGTTTTCGTGATTGGAACGGCCCTTTTCCTCTGTGCCTGTGCCCCGACCGTCTCTGACCAGAAGGGATCAGATCTGCAGGCCAGTTGTGAGGCGCTGGTCTCGGCGGAAACTGGGGTGGCATCTGGTGATGTCCAAGCGACCTCAACGCAGTCAGAGGCAACAGGAACACTCGTGAGCGTCTCTGTGGCGGGTGCTGAAGCGCCCTGGATTTGCCGGGCCGATGCGACCGGTGTGATCACCGACGTAGAATACAGTCAGGAGGGGTAAACCGGCCCTTTTGAAGGGGTTGAGCCAGATCAAGGCCCTAAATTGCGGTGTCCTCTAATCTCAAAACTGGAGAGAGGAGGAATTCATGTACAATCACATCATGATCCCTGTCGACTTGCATATGCCGCCTGAGGTCCAGAAGGCAACTGCAGTCGCGACTGAAATCGCCAAATGGCAGAGCGCCAAGGTTACCCTCGTCAGCGTGACGGGTATGCAGCCTGGTGAAGCCTTGCAAACGGATGAGGCGATTGCCGAAAGCCTATCCGCGCTGGCAGACGAGATCGGCAAACTGATTGGCACCGAGGTTGAGACGCGCAATATCCACTCCGTCGACGTGGCCGCCGAAGTGGACGGGGATCTTGCGAAAGCCGCCGAAGAGATTGGCGCGGATCTGATCGTTGTTGGCACACACGCCCCGCGGATCACAGACTACATCTTCACGAGCCACGCCGGGAAACTGGCGCAGCATTCAAAAATGTCGGTCTTCGTGGTCAGATGACTTAGGGGTCGTCTCCCGACGGTAGCTCGACTTCCAAAAACCGTTCGAACGCGTCCAGATTGACGGGTTCGAACTGCCCGAAGCCCTGCATCCAGACCGAGGCTGCGCGCAGGGCGTCCGGCTCCAACTTGCACCATTTCACCCGCCCACGTTTTTCCTGGCTGATCAGCCCGGCGCGGGTCAGGATAACCAGATGTTTCGAGATCGCGGCCAGCGACATCTCGAACGGTTCGGCCACATCGGTGACGGCCATGTCATCCTCCAGCAGCATCGCAAGGATGGTGCGGCGGGTTGGATCGGCCAAAGCGGCAAAAACAGTATCAAGATCGCTAGACATGGCACGTTCCTAATACGCAGGAACCGGTTTGACAATTTGCAGCCCATCGCGATGCTGCGCGTTGACTTGCAAATGGGTGTCTCAATGCCGCTGAAATACTGGCTGGTGATCTGTATCCTCGGCATCGGCTGGGGCATGTCCTTCATGTTCAACGCCATTTTGCTGCGCGAACTCGGGCCGCTGTCCGTGTCCATGGGACGGGTTGGGTTCGGAGCGCTGGGATGCTGGATTTACGTTATTGGCGCCCGTCTGAACGTACGCCTGTCAGTCAATCGCGCGATTGCCTTGCTGGGGTTTGGTGCGCTCAGCTATGCCGCACCATTCGCGTTTTATGCGCTGGGCCAGCAGCATATCGGCGCGGGTGTAGCGGGTATCGTGAACGCAACGACGCCTGCCTTCGCCGTCATCGTCTCGCATTTCTGGCCGGGGGGTGAGCGGGCAAGCTTCTTGAAGTCTCTGGGCGTGGTCTGTGGGTTCGCGGGCATTGTCGTGCTGTCGCTGCCGGTTCTGCACTCTGGGGCCGATTCCCAGTTCTGGGCCATTCTGCTGATCCTGCTGGCTCCGGTTTGCTATGCCTTCTCGGTCAACTTCGCGCGCGCGTTCCGGGATATGCAGCCCGTGGTTCTGGTTGCCTTGGCTCTGACCGGAGCAACACTGGCAATCACTCCGCTGGCCCTCTGGCAAGAGGGGTTGCCCCATGTCACCCGGGTTGAAACCTGGGCGTCTCTGCTGATGATCGGATTTGTCCTGACCTCGGCGGCGTTCATCGTGTTCTATTGGTTGCTGCCCAAAGTGGGTCCGACGAACATTTCAACCGTTACCCTCATCGCGCCGGTCTCGGCGTTGGTGCTGGGAACGTGGGTGTTGCAAGAGGCCCTGCGCCCCGAGCATTTGCTTGGTATGGCAGCGATCCTTGTCGGGCTTTTGCTGATCGATGGGCGCATCATTCGACGGTTGCGCCGAGGCTCGGAAGTCAAAGATCAACCAAGGGGTTGAATATGGCATTTTGGGCGAATTGCCTGATTTTGGCCTTTGCCTGTGCAGTTGAGCGATTTTGAGTAGGTGCTTTATTATCTTAAAATCAGTACTTTAACCTGCGTCAATTCGGGCGTTCAAGCCCGTGTCGAGAACATTCTGAATTGTCCGGTGTAGGTAACATGCCAATTGTCCGCTTCAGTTGATTGCGCGGTGGCCCAATTCGGAGGGAGCCGTAGGCGACCGTAGATTTGGGCCACCGCGTTCGCGCCACGTCGAAGCGGGTCACGCGACTTTGTGTTTGCTATCCTCCTGTGTGATGGGTGATCCGTCAGGCTGGTAGCGGCCAATGCATCTCGGGCCGTGGAAGATGACCAGTTGACCATCGGGGTATTCGTGGACCCTGACCTTCGCCTTGACGAAATGATGACGGTGCCTGTCTGCCGCGATCTGCATGACCAGGCCCTTGTAGCGCACCGTATTGTCGTTGCCGACGACGCGGTCTTCCTGCACACACAGGGTGTCGCGCACATTGCCTGTAAACGGCACGAAGGCCGAGGTCGTATCCTCCGGCTCCCTTGCAAACAGGGCATTGTGTTCGGGAAGATAGACCTCTTTCAGGAACTGATTGGCCTCTTCAATGGTTGTGATCCCATGGGACCGCAGTTCCTGCGGCAATCGGTTCTGGAACGTGCCAAACATGCGTTCAGACCGTCCACGGGCCTGCGGTGAATAGGCCGGGATCAGCTCAATGCCGAGTTGCTGCAAGGCGCGCCCGACCTGGGTCAGATTGTCCTTGTCCACTTTGCCGCCCGCTTCGGGCGTATGCCAGTAATGAGAGCCCCGATCGGCATAGAGCGAGCAAAACAGACCTTGCGCCTCGATCACCTCTGTCAGCCCCTGAAAACTGCTCATCGTCCCTTCTTCCTCGACAAAGAATGCCGAATAAACCCGGTTGGTGGCATCGTCCATGGTGACGATCAGATCCCACCACTGACCCGGAACCCATTCATGGCTGGAGCCGTCCTGATGCAACATCATGCCAACCATCGGACGGCGGGGCCGCTTGCGCCGATGGGCACCTCGTCGGGGTGCTGCCTGAACCCGGCCGTGGCGCTGCAGTGTAAGCCGCACCCAGTTGTAGCTCTGTGTGAAACCATGGTGGGCCACCAGCTTCTCGTGGAAATGCTTCGGCGTGTAATCCCAGTACTTGGTATCAAACAGTTCAAGCATCTCCATGACCTTATCCGTGGCAACACGATTGTTGGCCAGTTTGCCAAGCCGACGGTCGTACAGACCTTCTGCACCATCCGCCTCAAATCGATCCTCCCAACGCCTGACGGTGCGCACGGATACACCCAGTATCTCAGCCGCCTGTTCTTGCGTCAGCTTGTTCGCGCTTCGCCGCGAATACACATCTTCAAACTTCATCAGTCGAACTTCCTGTAACACTTCTGCTCGGTTCATAACGCCTCCTCTCAGAGACAGAATAGAACCGGACAGATCGCATGTTACATACACCGGACATATCGCGTGTTAGCGACATTCGGGCGTTCAAGCCCGTTGACTCTGCGCCCCTTGCCCCTTAGCACCTAGCCTCAAGACTGTACGAGGGAAACGCCCGTGACCGATGACGACCAAAAGCAGCGTATGGCGCAGCTTGAGGCCAAGATCGACGCGGCGAAAAAGGCAAAACAGCCCAAACCCCGTGCAGATGCTGACGTATCCGGAGGCGAGCTTGCCTGGAGGATGGTCATCGAAATGGTATCCGGTCTGGGGATCGGATTTGGCATCGGATACGGGCTGGACAGCCTGCTCGGGACAATCCCGATCTTTCTGGTGCTGTTCACATTGCTGGGCCTTGTCGCGGGCGTGAAGGTTATGCTCCGCAGCGCGAAAGAGGCCCAAGAGAAACAAATGGCGGCGACGGCTGCCGAGAAGGACGAGAGGGACTGAACGTGGCAACTGAGACCACCGCAGCAGAAGGCAGCAGCCTGGTATTCCACCCAATGGATCAGTTCATCGTCAAACCGCTGTTTGGCGACGGCGCTGTTGGTATGTTCACCATCACCAACGTGACCCTGTGGCTGTTCTTTGCAATCGTCGCGGTTGTTCTGCTTCTGGTTCTGCCCACATCGAAGCGCGCAATCGTTCCGACACGTATGCAGTCGATCGCAGAACTGACCTACGGTTTCGTCTACAAGATGCTGGAAGACATCTGCGGCAAGGAAGGCGTTAAGTTCTTCCCTTATGTCATGACCCTGTTCATGTTCATTGTCTGCGCCAACTTCCTGGGCCTGATCCCGACCTCGTTCACTACAACCTCGCATTTCGCAGTCACCATTCCGCTGGCTCTGGCTGTGTTCCTGACCGTGACCGTTCTGGGCTTCGTCAAAAACGGCGCCGCGTTCCTGGGCCTGTTCTGGGTTTCCAGCGCGCCTTTGGCACTGCGCCCGATCCTGGCGATCATCGAGCTGATCTCGTACTTCGTGCGCCCCGTCAGCCACTCCATTCGTCTTGCCGGGAACGTCATGGCTGGCCACGCGGTTATCAAGGTTTTCGCAGGCTTCGCTGCGGTTGCCGTGATCTCGCCCGTGTCCGTTCTGGCGATCACCGCAATGTATGGTCTTGAGGTCCTGGTGGCCTTCATTCAGGCCTACGTATTCACCATTCTGACCTGTGTTTATCTGAAAGATGCGCTGCATCCGTCGCACTAAGGTCCGAACACCCAACATCGAAACTTCCAATTCGTAAGGAGATACATCATGGAAGGCGATCTCGCACACATCGGCGCAGGCCTGGCAGCAATCGGTTCCGGCGCAGCCGCAATCGGGGTGGGCAACGTAGCAGGCAACTTCCTGGCCGGCGCCCTGCGCAACCCTTCGGCGGCTGCTTCGCAGACCGCAACCCTGTTCATCGGTATCGCATTCGCAGAAGCCCTGGGGATCTTCGCATTCCTGGTCTCGCTGCTGCTGATGTTCGCCGTATAATCTGCGGAACCTGATCCTTACGCGCAGGTGGGTCCAAGCCATAGCGGCCCGCCTGTTGTAAAGACAAGTTTCCGACGGAGGATATCATGGCGACTGAACCCCTTACAGAAGAGGTAGCTGGCTCGTGCGTCGACTCCTATGGCTCTGCCATCGGGATGCCACAGCTCTGCTTCGATTGGTTCCCCAACCAGATTTTCTGGCTGGTCATTACGCTGGTCGTCATCTTTCTGGTCCTGTCTCGCGTGGCTCTGCCCCGCATCGCGGCAATCCTGGCTGAACGTCAGGGGACCATTACAAATGACCTGGCTGCGGCCGAAGATCTGAAGGCCAAGGCGGTCGAGGCCGAAGAGGCCTACAACAAGGCGCTGGCCGATGCCCGTTCTGAGGCACAGCGTATCGCAGCGGAAGCCCGCGCCGAAATCCAGTCTGGTCTGGATGACGCGATTGCCAAAGCGGATGCGGAAATCGCTGCAAAGGCGGCTGAATCGGAGAAGGCAATTGCCGACATCCGTGCCGGTGCGCTGGAAAGCATTCAAGTGGTTGCCAAGGATACGGCGGCTGAACTGGTGACTGCACTGGGCGGTGAGGCAGATGCCAAAGCCATCGACAGTGCCGTTGACGCGCAGATGAAAGGATAAGTGACATGCGGAACACTCTTGCCCTTATCCTGACTTTCGGCGCAGCCAGCCCCGCATTGGCGGCCAAAGGCCCGTTCTTCTCGCTGGGCAACACCGACTTTGTCGTCCTTCTAGGCTTCATCGTGTTCATCGCGGTTCTGTTTTACTTCAAGGTCCCCGGCATGATCGGTGGCGCTTTGGACAACCGTGCTGAGGGCATCAAATCCGAGCTCGACGAAGCCCGCGCCCTGCATGAAGAAGCCCGCAGCCTGCTGGCCTCGTATGAGCGCAAGCAGCGAGAAGTGCAGACCCAGGCAGATGCCATTGTGGCTGCGGCCAAGGACGATGCGGCTCTGGCAGCGGAACAGGCCAAGGTCGATCTGGAAAAATCCATCGCACGCCGTTTGGCGGCCGCGCAGGATCAGATCGCTTCGGCTGAAGCTTCGGCTGTGAAGGAAGTTCGCGATCAGGCGATCTCGGTTGCGGTATCTGCTGCAAACGACGTTCTCGCGAAACAGATGACTGCGACGCAGGCGAACAAGCTGATCGACGCGGCCATTGCTGATGTCGGTGCTAAGTTGCACTAGAGCATGCAAGACCAATGTTTCAGGCGCCTGTTGAGGTGCCTGAAACATAACAACACCGAACGTTGCGGACGCCCTGTATTTCCAAAGAACAACACTTCTATAGTACCTGCTGGTTGCATTGAAACAGAGTGACTTAGGAGATTGATCTTGAACAAGTCAGTAAGCAGTACATGTACTGTTGTGGTTCCGGTCTATCGTGAACTTTGTTCGGCTGAGCTTCAGGTACTCAAGCACAATCTTGACGTGTTGGCGAGAAATAGAGTCGTGCTCATTGGTTCACGCTGTCAACGTGATTTGCTACGAAAAACGAGAGATGTCATGTCACCAGCGGTCGGACAGGAAATTTTCTTGGAGCTCTTTGAAGGCAATCACTTTGAAAGTGTCAAAGGTTACAACAGTCTACTAAAGAGCGAGACATTTTTTCGCCGCTTCTTGGACAGCGAGTACATTTTGATCTGTCAGCATGATGCGGTTGTTCTAAGGGATGAAGTTGAGGAGTGGGTGCAAAAAGGCTATGCATTTGTCGGAGCACCTATGTTTAAAGGGTATAGCGAGCCTCACAGGCCATTGAAGCTCTTGAAGACGTTGAATGGAGGGTTCAGTTTGCGCCACGTTCAATCTGCTTTGAGGGTGTTGCAATCGACGAAAATGATCAATCGAACCAAGTTTTTTAGTACGCTTTCTAAGCTTGGTTTCGTGCGTATTGCTGATTGGATTTGTCGAATTTTTCTGAATTCCAGGGTAATGGTTGTGAAATCCGGTATAAACGAGGACATTTTTTGGTCCGGATTTGTGCCAGAAAGATTTCCTGATTTTCGGGTTCCACGGCCGAGAGACGCCGCTCAATTTGCCTTTGAAGCTTGTCCGTCAGAGTTGTATGAACTGCTTGACAGAAAATTACCAATGGGCGGTCACGCTTATGAGCGGTATGAGCCTGACTTTTGGGTAAAACATGTGCCCGCCGAATTGAAGGCTGCGATAGGACATTTGGGAAAAACTGAATAGCGAAGCCCGGGCTATTGCTTCTGCCGAAGTGTCAAACAAGGCAAACATTTGGTCGGCAGGTTTCATTGGACACCAGCCTGGCAGAGCTCAGTACAATCTTGCTTTGTGCAAACTGCGACGCATGTCGCGCGAGGAAACGGACGAAAAGAAATGAAAACGATACCGAAGGCGTCTGTCGTAACCAACAAGACCGAGTACGAGTTGGAGTTTTCGTTCTGTTCGTTGGTGACCAGCGCGGATCAATACCAAAATATGATTGATTCAATGCGAAATGCGGGTTTTGATGAGTCATTGTGCGAGTTTCTCTATGTCGACAATCGCGCGGAAAATACTGGTGATGGATTTTCTGGATTGAATGCGGCCCTAAACCAGGCTCGAGGGCGGTATGCGATTTTGTGCCATCAGGATATCCTTGCAATAGATGGGCCCGCGAGGTTGCGAGAAGTAATTTCGCAAGTTGGCGAGTTGGATCCAAATTGGGCGGTTTTAGGGAACGCAGGAGTTGCTGGCAAAGATCGTTTTTACTATTTGACTGAAAGAAACACAGTTGTCGCAGGGACGAAAAGGAACCCGATAGCCAGGGTGAATTCTCTTGATGAGAACTTCATGTTGGTTCGCCTAAACACCCGCATTGCATTCTCGAATGATCTCACGGGGTTTCATCTCTATGGAACAGACCTCGTTGCGCAGGCCGAAATGCGAGGATACTCTTGCTACGTCGTCGATTTCCGAGTGGAGCACTTGGGCCTAGGCAAGATTGACGATGCGTTCAAGGAGTCTTGCAATAGGTTCGAAGAAAAGTATGCTCACGCATTCAAGCCGAAGACTGTAACCACGACATGTGCAACAGTCGACATTGGTACATTGGAAGGTAAGGGGCGAAAAGATCGCTACCTTGGATTTGAACGGGGACCAAACTTTGTTCGGCCGAGTAAGAAAGCGAAGAAGAAAATTCGTTCAAAACTGTCGGGGCACACCATTGAAATAGACGGAATGCGATTCAGCTACCCCGAAGACATTCCTTTTGCTGCGTACCACGCCCTCTACAAAGGGTTTTATCAGCAACCAGAGCGCAATTTGATGCAAGACTATCTTCCTCCTGATCTCCCAGTCGTTGAACTTGGTGGATCCTATGGAATTGTCTCAGGACTTGTGAATCGAAAACTGAACGAGGACGCTCGCCAAGTTATTGTCGAAGCTAACCCCAAACTCTTAGACCTATGCAGAGAAAACGCGCTCGCTTTCAACCCTAGTCGAAAACTTGCACTCGTTAATTGTGCGATAGACTATTCTGGAAGAGATAGTATCTCGTTTACGGTCACCTCCGGGACCCACGAAAGCCAAGTCACTGAAGACTGGCGGGACAACGGAACCGGTGACGAAAGAATTTTCGTGCAAGCCATGACATTGACGCAGCTACTGCAGCAGGAGTGTATCGAAGGTGAGTATTCTTTGGTGTGTGATATTGAAGGCACTGAGTTCGATCTGATTTCCCAAGACGCAGAGGCGCTTAGCAACTGTCGTGCAATGATCGTGGATTTGCATCCTGGAGTGTTTTACGATCGGGGGGAAACTGTTCAGCAATTGCTGGAAAAGCTGGAGGCCTACGGTTTTGAAATTCAAAAAAGTGAAGCAACTGTTGTTGCAGCCGTTCATGCAAACTAGGAATTGGTTACCCTAAATCAATCGGGCCACATCATCGGTAGATGTTGAAGTCTTTGCTTTGCGATTTCGTCATTTCGTTTCGAGGTTTGCTGCTCATAGAGACACGTTTCGACAAAACTCAAGTGTTTTTCAACAGCTTGCTTTGACTTGAAAGGATCGCGCTGTTGCAGCGCCTGATTAATCGCTCGGTGTTGGTCGAGGATGGCTTCGCGGGTTGCGCGTTGCTGGAACATCATCTGGCGGTTGTAGAACACGCCCTGACGTAGCAGGTCATACATCGACCGCATCATATGCAGCATGATCACATTGTGGCTGGCCTCGATGATGGCCATGTGGAAATCCGCGTCCAGTTGCGCCTCATCTTGGGTGGCGCTGCGGTCATGGGCGGCCTCCATTCGGTCAAAGATCGCCTGAACGACCTTCAGATCACTGGTCGATCCCAGACGCGCGGCACGCTCGGCGGCCAACCCCTCAAGGTCGCGGCGGAACGAGAGGTAGTCGAACACTGCCTCTTCATGGCTGCCAAATAACCGGATCAGCGCTGGCGAAAAGGCCGATCCCAGCACTTCGGCCACGTAGATCCCTGACCCGGCTTTCGCGGTCAGAAGGCCCTGCTCCTGCAATTCGGCGATGGCGTCGCGCAGGGACGGGCGCGAGACTCCCATCCTGTCGGCCAGTTCTCGTTCTGACGGCAATCTCTCGCCGGGGCGCAGGATGCCACGCAGGATCAGCAGCTCAATCTGACGAACCACAGCAATCGATAGCTTCTCGGTCTGAATTTTCTGAAAGGGCATAGGGTCGTCCGAAATTGGTCAAAACATATGACCACAGGGCGCGTGCGGGTTCAAGAACAGGGCTTCAAATCGTGTGAAACATTAGGTCAGTATTATTGACTTTACTTAGTGTCTGCATAGGCTGCGCGCATTGAGATCGGAGGAGCCCAATGACCACACATCCGCTATTCGCCACTCGGACGCAGAACATGAAGGCATCCGAGATCAGGGAGCTGCTGAAACTCCTGGATCAGCCGGATATCATCTCATTCGCCGGAGGTATCCCCGATCCTGCCCTGTTTCCGGCGGACGCGTTTGCGCAGGCCTTTCAGACGGCCCTTGGTCCGGACCGGCAGGCGCAAGCGCTGCAATATTCGGTGAGCGAAGGATATGCTCCGCTGCGCGAATGGCTGGTCGACCATATGGCCTCAATCGGGGTCGCGTGTGATACGGACAACATCCTGATCACTTCAGGCTCACAGCAGGCGCTGGATTATTTGGGCAAGCTGTTCTTGTCTCCGGGCGATACCGCCTTGGTCGGCTGGCCGACCTATCTGGGTGCAATCTCCGCGTTCAATGCGTACGAGCCGCGTTTCGATCGGCTCAGCATTCCCGGCAATCAAGGGGCCGAGGAATACCAAAAAGCCGCAGACGCGGGACGGGTCAAATTCGCGTATCTCTCGCCGGACTTTTCCAATCCCACAGGTGAAACCGTCGATCTGCGCGGGCGCGAAGCGCTGATGGATCTGGCCGAGGATCTGGACTGTGCGATCATCGAAGACGGGGCCTATCAGGCGCTGCGCTATGATGGTGCGCCGATCCCTCCGATTCTGGCGCTGGAGCAAGCGCGGAAGGGGTCGATTGAGGCCTGTCGGACGATCTATTGCGGTAGCTTCTCGAAGACCCTGTCGCCGGGGTTGCGGGTTGGTTGGGTTGTGGCGGCCAAACCTATCATCTCGCAGCTGGTTCTGATGAAGCAGGCGGCGGATCTCCATTCGGCCACGATCAACCAGATGGCTGTGCATCAGGTGGCGCAGGCCTGTTTCGAAAGCCATATCCCAAAAGTGAGGCAAACCTATCGCGCGCGCCGCGATGCGATGTTGACGGCGTTGCAGGCCCATATGCCCGACGGTGTCTCCTGGACCAAACCCGAGGGTGGGATGTTCGTGTGGCTGACGCTGCCCGCCGGGACCAGCGGTGCTGCGCTTTTGGCCCGAGCTCTGGACACGGTCAAAGTGGCCTTTGTTCCCGGTCAGGCGTTTTTCCCGGATGGCAGTGGTGAAAATACCCTTCGGCTGAGTTTTTCAAACTCCGATGAGGACACCATCCGCGAGGGCATTCGTCGCCTTGGGCAAGTCCTGCGTGCTGGCGATCGGTAAGGCTTCGTTAACCATATCGCCGTTAGATCGGCAGCATGATGCGCTTACTTCCTATCCTGCTGCTGGCTGCCTGTTCGGGCGGCTCGCCTCATTTCCGCGATATGCCTGCAACGCGGGTCGCGGTGAATGGCAGTGTCTTTGACGTGCGCGTGCGCGGCCCATTGGCCGAGGCGGTGAGGGTGAACTCTCAATACGCGCCGCGCTTGGGGCCGGTTCGCGACCGTGCGGCGCTGGCCATGGCGCAGGTCTCGGGCTGTCCTCTTATGGATGTGCTTGGGGATGCCGCAGTGACGGTGGGCGTGTTGGGCTGTGGTAAGGAGCTGGGGGAAAAGCTGATCTTTGGCGCGCTGCTGCTGCGGTCCTATGAATGCGTCAACTATGGCTATTCCGGCAGTTCCGGCTATCAGGTCTTTGAGTGTACGCCCTACTAGCGCGCGTCGCATTGCGCGTGAAACTGCCAAGATGTTGTGGATAACTCGGGTCCATCGCCCATATCCTGCGCATATCCGTTGACTCGGCCCCAATCCGTTGCGCAGACTTCGCTGTATTAGGAATCATAGGACAGGCCGCCTTTGCGCTTCAGCAAACTCAAACTGACCGGCTTCAAAAGCTTTGTTGATCCGACCGATCTGATCATTGCGGACGGGTTGACCGGTGTGGTGGGTCCCAATGGCTGCGGTAAATCCAACCTTCTTGAGGCTTTGCGCTGGGTGATGGGCGAAAACCGTCCCAAATCCATGCGCGGTGGCGCCATGGAGGATGTGATCTTTGCCGGGGCGGCCACGCGACCCGCGCGCAACTTTGCCGAAGTGGTCCTGACCATGGACAACTCGGAGCGTCTGGCGCCATCGGGTTTCAATGACAGCGACCAGTTGGAGATCATCCGCCGCATCACCCGCGATGTGGGCAGCGCCTACAAGACAAATGGCAAGGACGTGCGCGCCCGCGATGTGCAAATGCTGTTCGCCGATGCCTCGACCGGGGCGCATTCGCCTGCGCTTGTCGGGCAGAACCGCATTGCCGAGCTGATCAACGCCAAGCCCCGCGCCCGACGCCGCATTCTGGAAGAGGCTGCCGGGATCTCGGGCCTCTATCAGCGACGGCATGAGGCCGAGTTGAAGCTGAAAGGCACCGAGGCCAACCTGACCCGTGTAGATGACGTGCTGGAACAGTTGGGCGGCCAACTTGCGCAATTGGCGCGTCAGGCGCGTCAGGCCGCGCGCTACCGCGAGATCGGGGAACAGCTGCGGCAGGCCGAGGGGATGCTGCTCTATAGGCGCTGGAAAGAGGCCGATATCGCGCGCCAGGTTGCCGAAGACAAGCTGCGCGACCGTATCACCGAAGCTTCACGCGCCGAGGCTGCCGCCCGCGAAGCCGCTGCCAAACGCGCGGAGATCGAGGAAACCTTACCGCCCCTGCGCGAAGAAGAGGCCATCGCCGCCGCCGTCCTGCAACGCCAGCAAGTGCAGCGCGATCAGCTCTCGGATCAGGAAACTCGCGCGCGCCAGACCATTGAAACGCTGACCAACCGCATTCAGCAACTCGGCAACGATATCGAACGCGAGACGGGCCTGAACCGCGATGCAGGCGAAATGATCGAGCGCCTTGAATGGGAAGCCCGCGAGTTGATCAAGGCTGCGGAAGGTCATGACGAGAAGGTCGCCGAGGCAGCTGAGGTGGCGCGCGAAGCGGCCTCCATCCTGCAGGAACGCGAAGACCACCTGTCTCAACAGACCGAGGATATGGCCCGCCTGGTCGCGCGCCACCAGTCGGCGCAGCGCTTGGTTGAGGACAGCGGCAAGACCCTGGCCCGGTCCGAGGGCGAAGAGGAAAAGGCGCGGCTGGCGGTGGACGAAGCAAAGTCTGCCCTGACGCGCGCGGATGACGCCTTTGAGGCGGCGCAAGAGGGTGAAGAAGAGGCGCGCGAAGCCGCCGAAGCAGCCGAGGAAGCGCTGGCTGCCGCAGATGAGATGCGGACCGAGACGCAGGCGCGCGAGGCTGAGGCACGGGCCCAACGGTCCGAGGCCGAGGGTGAGTTGGGGGCCATCCGGGCCGAAACCACGGCACTGGCCAAGCTGGTTGAACGGGACATCGCCGAAGGCGGGCAGGTGCTGGACCTGCTGCGCGTCGCGCCGGGCTTCGAGAAGGCACTGGGTGCGGCTTTGGCCGATGACCTGCGCGCGCCATTGGTTGAGGGCGATGGGCCATCAGGTTGGGTGCAGGTCGCGGGGTATGACTCGGATCAACCTCTGCCGGAAGGGGCCGAACCTTTGGCGCTGCATGTCTCGGGGCCGGATCGCCTCAGCCGCAGGATCGCGCAGATTGGCTTGGTTGATGGAGAGCTTGGCGCGCGGTTGCAGGCGTCTTTGAAGCCGGGTCAGCGGCTGGTGTCGCGATCCGGTGACCTGTGGCGCTGGGACGGGTTCCGCGCCTGGGCCGAAGATGCCCCCAGCGCAGCCGCCTTGCGATTGGAGCAACTGAACAAGCTGGAAGCCCTAAAGCAGGAACTCGCCCGCACCGAGGCGCAGGCCGAAGGGGCTCGCGCCGCGCATGAGGCCCTGTCGCAGCAATTGGCCGATGTCACCGAAGCCGACCGTCGTGCGCGCGAAGCCCGCCGCGCTGCGGATCAGCGGATGGCCGAAACCGCCCGTGCCCTGTCGCGCGCCGAGGCGGATCGCAATCTGGCGCGGGGCAAGCTGGAAACTCTGACCTTGTCTGTGGATCGCCACAAGGACGACGCCATGTCCGCCCGCGCGCAACTGCGTGAGGCCGAAGCGGCGCTGGCCGAACTGGGGGACCTCGACAGTGCCCGCGCGCAGGTTGAAGACATCAAGCAAACGGTCGAGGCCGCGCGGATCACCATGCTGACCCATCGCTCGACCCATGATGAGTTGCGCCGCGAAGGTGAGGCTCGGACACGTCGCAGCCAGGAGGTGACGAAAGACCTCAGCGGTTGGAAGCACCGGTTGGAGACCGCCGAAAAGCGGATTTCTGAACTGGCCGACCGCAAGGAGGGGTCCGAGGAGGAACTCTCTGAGGCCATGGCTGCGCCCGCCGAGATCGCCGAAGCGCGGGAAGAGCTGAATGAGATGATCGAAGCCGCCGAAGCCCGCAGGGCCGAAGCGGCCGACAAGCTGGCTCAGGCGGAAACCCAGCAGCGAGAAGTGGTTCTGGCCGAGCGCGAAGCCGAACGTCTGGCCTCGGAGGCGCGTGAAACCCGTGCGGCGGCCGAGGCGCGCTGTGATGCGGCCAAGGAAAGCGTCACGGCTGCGGCGGAACGGATTGCCGAGGATCAGCAGCTGACCCCGAACCAGTTGCTGAACCAGTTGGACGTGAACCCCGATCAGATGCCCGCCGCCGACGCGCTGGAGGCCGAAGTCAATCGCCACAAACGCCAGCGTGATGCGATGGGTGCGGTGAACCTGCGGGCCGAAGAGGACAGCAAAGAGGTTCAGGAGGAGTTCGATACTCTGAACAGCGAAAAGGCTGATTTGGAAGAGGCAATCAAAGCCCTGCGCAGCGGCATTGCCAGCCTCAACCGCGAAGGGCGCGAGCGTCTGTTGACCGCGTTTGAGCAAGTGAATTCGAACTTCGCCATGCTGTTCAAGCATCTCTTTGGCGGTGGCGAGGCCAATCTGGTCATGGTCGAAAGCGATGACCCGCTGGATGCCGGGCTTGAGATCATGTGTCAGCCGCCGGGCAAAAAGCTCTCGACCCTCAGCCTGCTGTCAGGTGGGGAGCAGACCCTGACGGCAACCGCGCTGATCTTTGGCGTCTTCCTCGCCAATCCGGCCCCGATCTGCGTGTTGGACGAGGTCGACGCACCGCTAGACGATGCCAACGTCACCCGCTTCTGCGACCTGCTGGACGAGATGTGCCGCCAGACCGACACACGGTTCCTGATTATCACCCACCACGCGGTGACCATGGCGCGGATGGACCGGCTGTTCGGCGTCACGATGCAGGAACAAGGTGTGAGCCAACTGGTCTCGGTCGACCTGAAAAAAGCCGAGCAGATGGTCGCCTGACCGCTCACCGCAACGTTATGACGGTTTGGCGGCGGGGCAGGGTAGTCTGGCCGTATGATGCGTTTTCTGATCCCATTTCTGTTTACTGCCGGTCCGGTCTGGGCCGTCGACTGGCCCACCAAACCCGGAGATGTGCCGTTGTCGCCGGATGAACTCGACGCCTTGGCGGGCCGAACACTGACCTTCTACGATGACGGCAAGGCTGCATTCTCGGCGGGCGGTGCCTACTCCTACACTTACGCCAGCGGAGAGTCCGCCTTTGGCACCTACAGCTTCGCCGCGGATGGCAGCGTTTGTATCGCCTATCGCAACGGGTTCAGCCGGTGTGACCTCTATGTGCGCAGCGGCGATCGGTTGATTCTGATCGATCAAAAGGGTGATCGGTATCCAGTTAGACCCGAAGCGCAATAGCAATCTGCCGCTACTCACGCGCGATTAGACGATCGGAATCCTCAACTCCTCCTGACTTCCGACCTTTTTGTTGATCTGACTGGGTTTTTGGTTTGTTTTCAGGTGTGGTTGCTCAGAGGCGCGTTGTAGTGCCCCATTATTATAAAAAGTATTGACATGGGCCTTCAGATGGCTAACCTCTTCGCCCATGTTCATCCGCACCAAACATGACGCAAAGCTCAACCGCACACGGATCCAGATCGTTGAATCCGTCCGCACCGGCTCCAAGGTACGCCAGAAGATCCTGCGCCATGTGGGTGTGGCCCATAACGACAGCGAGATTGAGGATATCAAGCGTCTGGCGGGCCGCTTGATGGAGCAATTACGCATTGATCGCTCGCCGCAAATGGAACTGTTCACGCCCACGGAATATGCCGATCTGCAGGCGCTGGTGCGCCGCGCTCCGCGGCCGGACAAGCTTGGCGTTGATCTTGCCGAGTGCCGTGAGGAGGCGCGGGTCTCTCTGGGTCTGCGGGATGTCATGGGGACGATGTATGACCAACTGGGTTGGGGGGCCCTTCTGGGGGCGGCGCGTAAAAGTGCCAATCGCATTGTGAAAGAGCTGGTTATGGCGCGGATCGCACAGCCCGAGAGCAAGCGCGCGACCGTGGAGGCGTTGGAGAACCAGGCAGGCATCACGCTCAATCTGGACGTGGTCTATCGGAGCATGGATTACATCAATACGCCGGTGATAGACGGGATTTGCAAAACCTCTCACGCGGCGGCAGAGAAGTTGCTGGGCGGGCCAGTGACCGTGCTGTTCTACGATTGCACGACCCTGGCCTTTGACACCGAGCGCGAGGACCCGGCCGAGGATGCGGACGGGGTCGAGCAGGATCATCTTCTGGCCAAGGGCTTCAGCAAGGATGGCAAGCATCACCGCGCTCAGGTCATGCTGGCGCTGATCGTCACCTCCGATGGGCTGCCTGTGGGCTATGAACTCTTCCCGGGAAACACCTGGGAAGGTCATACGCTGGAAGCTGCGCTGAAGGCGTTGGAGGGACGCTTCGACGTGGCCAGGGTCACGTTCGTGGCCGATGCCGCCATGCTCAGCAAGGACAACCAGCAGATGTTGCAGAACAAGGGTCTGCCCTACATCCTCGGCTATCGCATGAAGTCCGCCCCGGCCGCCGTGAAGGCGAACATTTTGAGCCCGGAGGGACGCCAGCCTTGGGCTGGACACGGTTCTGAAGAGGCAACCGAGAAGGGCTGGTACAAGGTGATCGACCAGGAGGGAGCGCGGGTCATTGTGACCTGGTCACCCACCCGGGCACGCAATGATGCCCACAAGCGCGACAAGGCAATCGAAAAGCTGCACAAGAAGCTCAAGCGCTCTCGCAAACCCGGCAGCTTCAGCAGCCGGGGATATGGCCGCTTCCTGGCCTTCCCCGACAGCGGGGACGTCACGCTGGATGATGCAAAGATCAAGGCAGCGGCACAATGGGACGGGCTGCATGCCATTGTTGTTCATGGTGCGGACGAACTGGAGGCACAGGACGTCATTGCCCGCTATCACCAGTTGTGGGAGATCGAAGCCTGCTTCCGCACCAACAAGCACGATCTGAAAATCCGGCCCATCTATCACTGGTCGCCGCGTCGGGTCCGGGCCCATATCGCCATCTGCTACATGGCCTTCTGCTGCCTGCAGCACCTGCGCAAGCATCTGGACCTGCTCGGACACCCGATGAGCCCGGCTCGTATCCGCAACGAGTTGAACGCATTGCAGCTCTCGATCCTGCGCCACAAAGGCACCCCTGACCGCTACGGCATGCCAAGCCATGCCACGGTCGATGCCAGACGCATCCTCACCTGCGTCGGCCTGACCTGGAACGAAGCCCCTTTCAAGATACCCCCCGGGCGCACCCGAAAAACTGGCCAGACCAAAGCCTGAGCTCCCTCAACACTCCGAAACAATCGCTGGCGAAAAAAGTCCGTGTAGTGCCTTTTGGCAACCAAGGCATAATAATATCAATGACTTATACGAAAAAATGTCGGAAGTCAGGAAAAGGGTGATCGGTATCCAGTTAGACCCGAAGCGCAATAGCAATCTGCCGCTACTCACGCGCGATTAGACGATCGGAATCCTCAACTCCTGACCGGGGAATATTACATCCGGGTCGCTGATAAAATGCGCGTTTGCCCGTTGGATCACCGACACCTGTCCGGCATTGCCGTATTGCGATACAGAGATCGCCGTCAGCGTATCTCCGGGCGCGACGGTGTAGTTCCGATACCCGACATATCCCGGCAGAATGCGCGGACCGTAAAAGATCGGAACATGGACGGTCGGAATCCCGCCCTCCCCACCGGCGCTGTCATCCTTGACCGTCAGGATCAGACGGTCGAGTTGGAAATTCGGATTGTCAGGGACTTCCAGCGTGGCCTGAAACTGGCGAAGCGCAATTGCCCCAGCCGTCGCGGCTCCATTGAATTCCACATGACCTTCGGTGACCGAGATCGAAAGATGGCCTTCAAAGCCAACGGCGTTGCCTGCGATCATGATTGTCTGGCCGACGATGTCGAAGGGTTGGGGCTGAAGTATTTCAATATTCATCAATGAACTCCTTCGCAATGGATAGGGAATCATACCCCGAACAGGTTCCCGCACAAAATCAGACCGGTGGAAAATAGCCCATCACGCGCCTCGGCTGACGTTCTGTTCAGTCAGCAGGGGCGCGGGCATTCTAAAGTCTGTCTAGTAGGTCAGGCGTAGGCCAGGCGTCCGCAGGCAGCCCCAATCGTTTCTGCTCGGCCTGCACTGCTGCTCGGGTGCCAGCCCCAAGAATCCCGTCGATTTTGCCCACGTCATAGCCACGCTCCTGCAGCTTGCTCTGCAACTGCTTCATCTGCGCACCGTTCAGGCCCGTCTCGGGATTGCCCGCGTTGTAAATTTGCGCACCCTCTAGCCGTGTTCCGAAATAGGCGGCGGTCAAGACGTAGACAAAGCTTTGGTTCCATTCGAAATAGACGTCGAAATTCGGGTAGGCCAGAAAGGCCGGCCCCTTGTGGCCCTGCGGCAGGATCAGTGAGGCAGGCAGGTTGGCCAACGAACCGCTGCGGGCCTGAAGACCCATCGCTTGCCAGTCAGAGACGGAACGCGGTTTGCCCGGCCCTGACAGAGACCAATCCATTTGCGCGGGTACTGTCACCTCTTGCAGCCAGGGTTGGCCCGGTTGCCAACCCAGATGGGACAACATCTTGCCACCTGACATCAGCGCATCCGCGGCCGAGGTTTTCAGCGAGACCTTGCCGTCCCCATCTCCGTCCACGCCGTTTTCCAGAATATCGCGGGGCAGCATCTGGACCATTCCGATTTCTCCGGCCCAGGCGCCAGTCGTGCGGGCGGGGTCGAAATTGCCCTGACTGTACAGCTCCAGCGCGGCGAAGATTTGGGGTCGGAACAGCTCGGGGCGGCGGCAGTCATGGGCCAGCGTGACCAGCGCGTTGCGGGTGTTGAAATCGCCCTGAAACGCGCCGTAGTCCGTCTCGAACGCCCAGAAGGCCAGCAGAACCCCGCGTGAGATACCATATTCGCTCTCGATCCGGTCGAAGACCGCGTCGTATTTCTGCGACATAGCCTTGCCCCGGTCGATCCGGTTCTGCGAGATCAGACGGCGCGAAAAGTCGATGAAGGGTTTCTGGAACACCCCTTGCGCGCGGTCGGCTTTCAGAACGGCGTTGTCCTGCTGGACGCCCTTGAAGAAGGCGTCGACAGTCGGTTTGTCGAACCCTTGCTGAACAGCCTCGGCCTTCAGACCTTTGACGAAGGCATTGAACCCTCCGCCACATTGCGCAAAGGCGGGCGAGGTGAACAGGGTGGCGGCGACGAGGCCGGACAGAAAGCGCATGGGGCGTCCTTTAGAAGATCACGTTGATCCCAACCCACACTGAGACGAGGCCAAGCGCAAGCCCCCAGACACGCCAGAGCATGTCGCATGCGCGGAAAACCTCTGCCGTGCCGATGTTACGGCGCGCATCGCCATTGACCCAGGCCAAGTTGCGCAACTGTCCGTCATAGCTGCGTGGTCCGGCCAGTGCGACATCCAGTGCGCGCGCCATGGCGGCCTCGGGCCAGCCTGCATTGGGCGATATATGGCGGCGGGCATCCTGTAGGATATCCCTCCAACGCGCCCACTGACCTGACAGCGCCACGATCATCGAGCAGGTCAGGCGCGCAGGGATCAGGTTCAGCAGGTCGTCGAACCGGGCCGAGGCCCAGCCAAAATCGCGGTGTTTCTCGGTGCGGTAGCCGATCATGCTGTCAGCGGTATTCACGGCCTTGTAGACCAGCAACCCCGGCAGGCCCGCCAATAGAAACCAGAAAGCGGGCGCGATAACGCCGTCGCTGAGATTCTCGGCTGCGCTTTCGATGGCGGACCGGGCGACCTGTTCCTCGGTCATGTCGCTTGTGTCTCGTGAGACGATCATGGCTACCTGCGCCCGCCCGTCAGCAAGCGAGGCGTGTAGCCCTTCGCCGACAGCGCGGACATGGGTCACAAGCGACTTCTGCGCCAACAGGATCGCACAGACCAGAATCTCAACAACTCCGCCCGGCTGTGCCAGTACCCAGCCGACACCAAGGGCGACCACGACCAGCAGGATCAGCGTGCAGACGCCCTTGGCGCGCCGTGCCCCACCGCGGTTCAGCCGTTTGTCCAGCCATCCTATGGCATTGCCGATCACCACCGCAGGGTGCCGGATGCGGGACCAGAGCCAGTCCGGCTCGCCCAATGCCGCGTCCAGACACATGGCGCAGACCAACAGAAAGGGGATGCTCACAGCGCGGCCTCCAGCCGATCCCACCCGTGTGCAGGAGGGAGGCCAAGGCGCAGATAGCCTTGGGAGTAGGGGAAGATGCGGCTCCAGATAAGTGCCTGCGCCAAACGGTCTTGCCAGAGGCCCGCATCGTCGACCTCGTAGAGGCGGAACAGGCTTGTGCCTCCGACCAGCCGCGCGCCTTTATCAATGACCATGGCGTCCAGCCGGGTGGCCTCGTCCTCCAGACGCACGCGGGTCTCGCTAGCCCAATCCGTGTCCAGAAGGGCTTGTGTTCCGACCCGCAAAGCAGGACCCGAGACAGCCCACGGGCCGGTCAGGTCGTTCAGTCTGGCAATCAGCTCCGGCGCACCGATGGCAAAGCCCAGCCGCATCCCGGCCAGCCCCCAGAACTTACCAAAGCTTTTCAGCACGATCACGCCAGGCTGTCCGGCCAGATGGATCAGTGAGGCATCGGGCATCACGTCGCAAAAGCTTTCGTCAATGATGGTCAAAGGCGCGGTGGCGTCATTGGCTCGCCACACCCGGCCGTCCGGGTTGTTCGGATGCACGATCACACGCGCATCAGCAGGGCCGGTTTCCTGCACCGACCAGCCTTGAGCCCTAAAGGCGGCGGCATGTTCGTTATAGGTGGGCATCGTGATCTGCACCCGGCCTTGCGCCGCCAGTGCTGGAATGCGTGCGATCAGAGCCGAAGCTCCGGGCGCGGGCAGGATTGCCGCCTCCGCCGGGACATTCCAGAATTTGTGGGCGGCTGTACTGAGCCGCTCGAACGCCCCATGATCGGGCAGTTCGGTCCAATCCGAGGGGTGCAGCCCTGCGATCGCGTAGGGATGCGGGTTGATCCCGGTGGACAGGTCGATCCAATCGCTGCGTGCGCCGCCATATTGCGCGATGGCCCCATCCAGACCGCCACCATGGTCGCGTTTCGCACGAGGATTCAATTCGGTATCGTTCATCCCAACGCATGCCCCAAATGTCGTATTCGCCCCGCTTCAAGCGGATTTTCGCCGTTTTGACAAGCAAATCCGCGTGATCAAGGCGGCCAGCGGGCAGAGTTAACACTTTTTTAAGGAAATGACGTGATCACGGGTCTTGGGGGTCGGCACCACTCACCACACCAAGTGCCGAGGTTGTAGTATGAAAGTTTTGATTGTTGAGAGTGACCCCGATCTGGGTCGGGTCTGGAAAAGGCATCTTGAACGGCAAGGTGCCGAAGTGACGCTTGTGGCCGGGCAAGAGGCCGCGATACTGGCGCTCTATGGCTCTGAGTTCGAGATTATCGTGCTGGATCTGGTTTTGGAAACCGGCAGCGCGCTGGCCGTGGCCGATTTCGCCAGCTACCGTCGCCCCGAGGCGCGGGTGATTTTTGTCACCAACACCACCTTCTTCTCTGACGGGTCGATCTTTGCCCACAGTCCCAATGCCTGCGCCTATGTGCAAAGCGGCACCCCGCCCGAGGATCTGGCGGCGATGGTAGAGCATTACGCAGCTGGGCGCTGATCCCGTCCGTGCGGTTCAAGATAGTCGAGGGTTGGGTTCACCGGGATGATCCGGTGCGGATTGATGCTGTCGTGACTGTAGTGATAGTGCCGCACGATATGGTTCATGTTCACGGTCTGCGCGACGCCGGGCCATTGATATAGCTCACGCGTACAAGCCCAGAGGTTAGGATAGTCGATCAGCCGTCGTTTGTTGCACTTGAAGTGCAGGTGATAGACCGGATCGAACCGGATCAGTGTGGTGAACAGACGCCAGTCGGCCTCGGTCACGCGGTCACCCATCAGATAGCGGTCCCGGGCCAGCCGGTCCTCAAGCCAGTCCAACGTGTCGAACAGGGGGTGGACGGCGGCGTCATATGCCTCTTGCGAGGTGGCAAAGCCGGATTTGTAAACACCGTTGTTGACGTCTGAGTAGATCCGCGCGTTGACCTCTTCGATCTCGTCCCGCATTGCTTCGGGCCAATAGTCATCGCGGTTGCCCGTGATCTCGTTGAAGGCCGAGTTGAACATGCGGATGATTTCAGAGCTTTCGTTCGAGACGATCGTCTCCTGCTGTTTGTCCCACAGGATCGGCACCGTAACCCGGCCGGAATAGGCGGGGTCGGCCTTGGTGTAGATTTGATGAGCATAGTCCAGACCATACAGATCATCTCCGGTCGCGCCGTGATCGTCGGTTTCAAAACTCCAGCCCTTGTCCAGCATGTCTGGATGCACCACCGAGACTGAGATCAGATCGGTCAGCCCTTTGAGTTCCCGAAAGATCAGTGTGCGATGGGCCCAAGGACAGGCGTGACTGACATAGAGGTGATAGCGCCCCGGTTCGGCCTTGAAGCCACCTTTGCCGGACGCGCCAGCGCTGCCATCAGCCGTCAGCCAATTGCGGAATTGAGCGGCGCTGCGCTTGAATGCGCCGCCGGTGGATTTGGTGTCATACCAGGTGTCGTGCCAGGTTCCGTCGACCAACAGGCCCATCTCGCGTCCTCCGTATCTGCGTTTCGGCAAAGATAGGGCGCAGAACCCGGCCTTCCTATGACAGCCCGCGCGCATGCAGCCTGCACCTGCGCACATCACCAGCCTGAGATGCGCGCGCAACATCTGCGTGCGCTTTGATGGTATGTGGTCGGCTTCACTGGATTTTTACAGTTTTGCCTCCACAATAAGAGATACCGAAGGGGGGAAATTTGATGAGTACCTATGTTTCCAAGGAAATGAGCGCTGAGTTGGAGGCCGCGCGAATCGCCACTTTGAAAAAGACCAGCCGTTTGCGGGTGGAAATGGGCGACAATTACTTCAAAATTCTTAGATTGTGGAAGAATGGCTTTACAGTCGAGGCTGAGACCACGCCGCGTTTGCGCGGGTTAGTCGATATTCATGACGGTGCGAACCATTTGTATCAGTGCCTGATCGTCGCGGACGAGGAAGAGGCAGGCGAAATGCGCTATGAGTTCAAGCGCAACACGGCGGCTTCCGACAAGGCGCCGCTGGATTTCTACCGAGCGCCAGATGCTCCGATTGCCTTGCTGGGGCACGAGGACTAAAGCGTTTTGCATTTTGCCTGAGGTTAGACCATCGAAATGCGTGTGCGACCGTCGGGAATGTCCGCGTGTTTCGATTCAAACCAAACGCAAAGCGACCTAGGGTCGAATTTCAACGGTCGTTCCGGTCGGAGTCAGGCTCCAAAGCTGGGCCATCTCGTCATTGGACAAAGCGATGCAGCCCAGCGTCCAGTCTCCGGGCAGGGTGAGGCCGACAACGCCATTTGGTTGCCCGTGAATGAAGATATCTCCGCCGGGGTCTATGCCCTGTTGCTGGGCGCGGGCGATGTCATCGGGTTGAGGGTAGTCGATCCCAAGTGAAAGGTGGAACGCACTGTTCGGATTGCGGCGGTCGATGGTGAAAACTCCAACAGGCGTCTTACCGTCGCCTTCCTGCTCCTTATCTCCTTCCGGCGCGAAGCCCAGTGCGATCTCGCTCTGCAGTACGATGGCGCCGTCCAACGTTGCGGTCAGGCGACGGGCAGATTTTTCGATTAGGATGTGGTCAATCTGAGCGGCGTCAGGTGCCATTGCAGGCGCGGGAGGGCGCGGCCCGTATCTCTGCCAACCGATCCAGCCAAGGGCCGCGATCAGAAAGACCAGAGTGATCCGGGCCAGCAGGCGCATCCGCTACTGCAGATCCCCGAACGCCTGTTTCAGCCGCGCGCAGGCCTCTTCGACGCGGGCGTGTTGGGTGGCAAGGTTGAAGCGTTCGAAAGTCTCGCCGCCCGCGCCAAATCCGGGGCCTGATGAGGTCGCGATCCGCGCGTCCTGACGCAGACGTCGAACAAACTCATCATGGCTCATCCCAGTGCCTGAGAAATCGACCCAGGCCAGATAGGTTGCCTGTAGGGGCATCGACCAAAGGCCCGGAATCTCGGCGATCGTGGCGTCAAACAACTGGCGGTTTCCATCCAGATGCGCGACCTGAGCATCCACCCATTCCGCCCCTTCGGGCGTGTAGGCGGCGGTGATCATGGCCACGCCCAGGGCGCTTGGTTCATAGTCCAGCGTATCCAGCCGGTAGCGCATCGCTGCACGCAGCTTAGGGTCGGGGATAATCATGTTGCCGGTGCGCTGTCCCGCAATATTGAAGGTCTTCGACGCTGCCGTAAGTGTCACGGTCCAAGGCCGTGCCTCAGGTGCTGCGACATCCATCGGGACGAACTTCGCCCCGGGGTAAACCAGATCATGATGGATCTCATCCGAGACCAGAATCAGCCCGTTGCGCCCGGCGAATTCAGCCACCGAGCGCAGCTCCTCAGTCGTCCATACCCGGCCCGACGGGTTTTGCGGCGAACACCACAGCAGCAGCTTTTCCGACCCGTCCAAGCGCGATTGCGCGTCGTCCAGATCAATCGCGTAGCTGTCGCCCTCGCGCACCAGCGGGCATTCGACCACGCGGCGTCCGGATTTGTTCACTTTATGGGCAAACTCATGGTAAACGGGCGTGAAGATCACAGCGCCATCGCCCGGTTCGCTCCAGACATCCAGACAGAGGGCGATTGCATTGCCCAAACCTTGCGAGGTCAGCACCCAATCGGTGTCGATTTGCCAGTCATGGCGGGTTTGCATCCACCACTGAACCGAAGCTAGATATTCAGGGTGTTTCCACGAATAGCCGAAGACCCCATGCTCAGCTGCACGGCGCACCGCATCAATCACGCAAGGCGCGGTCTGATAGTCGGAATCAGCCGTCCACATCGCCAGCCCATCATCGGGCGACACGCCGTAGAGTTGCTCCATCTTGTCCCATTTTGAGCTGTGGGTGCCGCGGCGGTCGGTTGGGGTATTGAAAGTCATGTCTGCTCCATCTATCGAGGCGAAAGCTAACTACAAGTCAGGCGGGTGCAAGGGGGGCGTTGCGGCGACGGGCGGGATGCCCTAAATCAGCCTCATGAAACGCACTATTTTGATCCATCCCGATCCTCGCCTGAAAAAACTCTGCGCCCCGGTTGCCGATCTGACAGATGATCTGCGCAAGCTGGCCGATGACATGCTAGAGACCATGTATGATGCGCCCGGCATTGGTCTGGCCGCGCCACAGATCGGAGTGCTGGATCGCCTGATCGTTCTCGATTGCGTCAAGGAAGAGGGCGAGGCCCCCCGTCCGCTGGTCATGTTCAACCCCGAGATCATCGCCTCGTCGGATGAGACCAATGTCTATGAGGAAGGCTGCCTGTCGATCCCGGATCAATATGCCGAGGTCACGCGTCCGAAGGTCGTCGACGTGGCCTGGATGGACCAGAATGGTAACGCGCAGCAGGAAAGTTTTGATGGGCTCTGGGCCACCTGCGTGCAGCATGAGATCGACCACTTGGATGGCAAGCTTTTCATCGACTACCTCAAGCCGCTGAAACGGCAGATGATCACGCGCAAGATGCAAAAACTCAAGCGCGAGAAGGCCCGCACATGAGTGTCCGCACCTGCCTGCCATGGCCGGACAAACGCCTGCGGACCAAGGCCGAGCATGTGCCCGAGATCACCGATGAGATCCGCGCCATCTGGGACGATATGATCGATACGATGGAGGCGATGCCGGGTGTAGGTCTCGCCGCGCCTCAGATCGGGGTGATGCTGCGTTTGGCCGTTGTCGATGGCTCGGCTGAGCGCGGTCGGGTGGTACGACTGGCGAACCCGGAAATCCTGCACAGCTCGATTGAGTTGCGCGAACATGATGAGGCCAGCCCGAACCTGCCGGGCGTGTCGGCCAAGGTAAAGCGCCCTCGGGCCGTGACCGTCAAATTCCTGAACGAACAGGGCATTATTGACCGCCGCGATTTTGTGGGGATCGAGGCCACCAGCGTGCAGCACCAGATCGACCATCTGAACGGCCGGATGTATTTCGACCGTCTCAGCAAAGTCAAACGCGACATGCTGCTGCGCAAAGCCAAGAAACAGGGGTAGGTCGGGCTTCAGACCGGCACCCGGAAACCGTACCGGAGCGGAACATGCGACTAATTTTCATGGGCACGCCCGATTTTTCGGTCCCGGTATTGGACGCTCTGGTCAATGCGGGGCATGAGATCGCCGCCGTCTATTGCCAGCCGCCGCGCCCCGCTGGCCGGGGCAAGAAGGACCGCCCGACGCCTGTGCATGCGCGGGCGGAGGCGTTGGGGCTGGAGGTCCGGCATCCAGTCTCGCTGAAATCACCCGAGGAACAGGCCGCGTTTGCCGCCTTGAACGCGGATGTGGCGGTGGTCGTCGCCTACGGCCTGCTTCTGCCGCAGGCCATTCTGGACGCACCCGCGCAGGGTTGCCTGAACATCCATGCGAGCCTGTTGCCGCGCTGGCGCGGGGCCGCGCCGATCCATCGCGCGATCATGTCGGGCGACGCGGAAACCGGAATCTGCATCATGCAGATGGAGGCGGGTTTGGACACCGGCCCCGTTCTGATGCGTGAAGCCACGCCGATCGAGGCCGAGGAGACCGCCGCGCAGCTACACGACCGGCTCTCAACTATGGGGGCCGCGTTGATCACCGAAGCCTTGACCCAGCTGCCGGACCTTACACCCCAGCCACAACCCGAAGAGGGCATCACCTACGCTTCAAAGATCGACAAATCCGAGGCGCGGATCGATTGGACCTGTCCCGCGGTTGAGGTCGACCGCCAGATCCGGGGCCTTTCGCCCTTTCCCGGCGCGTGGACCGAGATGGAGGGCGCCCGTCTAAAGCTGCTGGCCTCGCGCTTGGCAGAGGGGCAGGGCACTCCGGGAGAGGTCCTGACAGCCGAATTGCATATCGCCTGCGGGCAGGGCGCGGTTGAACTGTTGCGCTTGCAACGGGCAGGCAAAGGCGCGCAGGATAGGGAAACCTTTCTGCGAGGCTGGCCCATACCGGTCGGCACCTGCCTGACGTCGGAGTAGAGACAGATGTTCATGGTCCTGATGGGCACCGTCGTGATTGCCGGGATAGTCGGCTATCTGTCCGAAAAGACGGAATTCACCCATAACGGCTACCTTCAATCCATCATCATCTGTGTCGGTGGAGCGTTCCTGTTCTACTTTGTCCGCATCATGTTCGGCATCAGCTTTGGTCCGCCTGGGCTGGACGCGGTTCTATCCTCAATCGGTGCGCTAATCATCGTGCCGACCCATTGGAGGCGATGACATGCCCGTTGTCGCCCTGATCGTGATCGGAGCCGCTGCAGGGTTCCTTGCCACCCGTCTGATGCGGATCGAGGCCGATATTCCCACGACCATGCTGATTGGTATCGTCGGTGCCTTGGTCGGCGGGTTCCTGTTGCGTGCACTGATCACCGTTTCCGGCTGGTTGTCCGGTTTTGTGGGGGCGGTGCTGGGCGCGTTGCTGGTGATCTGGATCTGGCAGAGTTTAAAGGGCCGTTAAGGCTTGACCTTTCCCTTGGGTCGCCGCCAGATCAAGCCGTTTTTAAAGCAGGTGACCCATGTCTTATGATCTGAACGCTGGTGATGTTGCCCTGATGGGCGTTCCACTGGATTTGCATTCCTCATTTCTGCAGGGTCCTGCCTTTGCACCCGGTCGCATTCGCGAGGCGTTGCATTCCGGTGCGGCCAACTTGACGGCCGAGGATGGTACCGATCTGGGCGCTACGGACCGGTTCAAGGATACCGGCGATCTGGATGTGTTCGAGATGCGCGGGCAAGAGCCGATCGACCGGATCGAGGCCGGTGCTACCGCACGGATCGAAACTGGCGCGCGGCTGTTGTCTCTGGGCGGTGATCACTCGGTCGCCTTCCCGCTGATCAAGGCCCATGCCGAGCGGTACGAGGGGCTGAACATCCTGCATATCGACTCGCATCCCGACCTGTATGACACGCAGGATACTGGCCCGCTGGGCCATGGCTGCCCTTTCGCGCGGGTGATGGAGACCGGCAAGATCAAACGTCTGGTGCAGGTCGGCATCCGCACCATGAACAAGCACCAACAGGAGCAGGCGGACAAGTTCGGGGTCGAGGTGATCGATATGCGCAATTGGCGTCCCGATCTGGAGATCAACTTTGACGGGCCGGTCTACCTGTCGCTGGATCTGGATGCGCTGGACCCGGCCTTTGCACCGGGTGTGTCACATCACGAACCCGGTGGGCTCAGCACGCGTGAGGTGATTGACCTGATCCATCGGTTCGAGGGGCAGTTGGTCGGTGCGGATATTGTCGAACTAAACCCCCATCGCGACCCCTATGGCATGACCGCAATGGTGGCCGCGAAATTCGTAAAAGAGATCGGCGCGCGGCTGTTGTCGCGCTGAATTCAGCGCGCATCGCAGGTTGAGGCTGACCCCAGCCGCGTCGCGCGAGTGGTGGCCATGTCGTGGCTGTTGGCCTCGGCGGCTGTCATCCAGTGCATTTCGTCCTCCGAGGCGACTTCTAGCGTGTACCAATAGAAATCCTCGGACACGCCGATATCGTCATAATAGTCCAGATATCGGTCGTGTTCGGGGTCGTCCTCGGGCAGCTCGGTGGCGATGATGCCCCCTCCTCCCCAGCTATGAACGCCGACGCAGGCGCCCGGCTGCAAGGTGCGCCTGTTGCCCGCCAGAAACAGGTCCGTCCCGCCCGAGGCGACCATGCCGTCGGACGGCACGACCGTGTCAAAACCACGTTTGCGTACCTCGCGCGAGAAGATCACGTTGGCATCGTCATCCACCGATCCTTCTATGTTTTGCAGGACAAGCGTTTTGATCTGCGGGTTGTCGGCGGCCACCACTCGAAAGGCACCAAGGGTGGTGTGGTCGATGGCTCCGGTGACAACGATCTGATCGCCCTGGGCTACGAATTGCGGCGGGCTGTAGGGTTCCGCGCAAGCGACGAGGCAAAGCGCACCGGCGGCGAGCAAAGACAGGGCAGGTTTCACAAGCGGGCCTTAGGTTTGTTTCGGTGTTATACGCCCTATTGGCGCGGCGGGCGGGCTTTGTAGACAGGAAGCCTCCAACCAAAGATAAGCGATCCGGCGCGCAAGGCCCAGCAGATCGCGGCACATAGCGCCAGCGCGGGCAGGCCTTCGAGCCCAAGTCGTGTCGCGACCACCGCCGTCAACGCACCTGCAAACGCGCATGAGACGTAAAGCTCACCCTGTTTAAGCACCAGAGGGACTTCATTACAGACCACATCGCGCATCAATCCGCCCAGACATCCGGTGGTTACGCCCATCAGCACCACGACGATGCCGGATTGATCCAGCGAAAGCGCTGCTCCAGTTCCCGCAGCAACGGCAATGGACAAAGCGAAACTGTCCAGCCAGATCAGCCAGCTATAGCGGCTTTCGACCAGATGCGCGGTGAAGAACACCAGAACGGCGGCCCCGACCGCGATTAGGATGTAGTCCGGCTGGCCGACCCAGAAGACGGGATGGCGATTCAGCAGCAGGTCCCGCACGGTGCCGCCTCCGACCGCAGTCAGGCAGGCGATAAAGGCAAACCCGACCAGATCAAGCTGCGCCCGGCTGGCCACCAGCGCCCCGGTCAGCGCAAAGACCAGAACCGAGGCATAGTCCAGCAGGGCAAGCGCGCTCACTCCTGCGCCTTTGCGGGTTTGAAGGGGGCCATGCCCGCACGGGCCAGCTCATCTGCTTTTTCGTTTTCGGGATGGCCTGCATGGCCTTTGACCCATACCCATGTCACGTCATGACGACCCTGCGCCTCGTCCAACCGCTGCCACAGGTCGACGTTCTTGACGGGTTTCTTGTTCGAGGTTTTCCAACCGTTCCGCTTCCACCCGAAAATCCATCCCGTTACGCCGTTTTTCACATAGGCGCTGTCGGTCACAACGGTGATTTTGGACGCGCGCTCCAGCGCCTCCAGCGCGCTGATAGCGGCCAGCAGTTCCATCCGGTTGTTGGTGGTCTCGGCCTCACCGCCTTTAAGTTCCCGTTCTTTCAGGACCGAGTCCCCCTGCATCGCGCGCAGCAGCACGCCCCAGCCACCTGGGCCGGGATTGCCGGAACAGGCACCATCGGTATACGCAAATAGCTCAGGCATGGGCGGCAAGCCCAATCCAGTCCGAGACCGAGCCATCCAGCCCAGTGCCGCTGCCAAGTCGTCGTGCGGTGACGGTAAAGCCCGCCTTTTGAAGATAGGTTTTCAAGTCTTCCTCGGAATAATAGCTGTAGAAGCGCCCCAAACGATCCGGCCCTTCTCCCTGTCCCAGCTTCATGGCGATATAGAAGACGCCCTCGGGTTTCAACGCCCGGTGAATGGTCGCCAAATGCTTCGGGAAGTCCGCGCGTTTGGCGTGCAGTAGGCTGAAATTGGCCCAGATGCCGTCATAGTCTCCCTCGGCCCTTAGATCCGAGAACGCCGCTTGGCGGGCGGAAACGCCATGGTGGGCCGAGGCTAGCCGGACCATCTCGGCCGAGGCATCCATTGCCTCAACCTCCAGCCCCGACTGCGCCATGATAACTGATGAGGCACCGGGACCGCAGCCCAAATCCAACACCTTTCCGCCTGTTGGTACCGCCTGAATGAAACGGGTCAGTTGCGGGTCCTCGGTGTTGGCTTCATCAGTCAGATCGGCATAGCGCGCGGCCTGTTCGTCGTAGACTGAGATCGTCTCACGATCGCTCATAGGTATACCCCGACAGCCAAGCATAACAGCACGATCGCCGTCAGCAGGATACGCAATCGCATCCACCAGCGTGGCGCGAGACCCCAATACCAGAACAGGGCATCCAGCACCAAAAGCCCGGCAAAGCCGATCATCAGATTGGTGCCCGCGCTGATCGGCCCGCCGCCTGTCATGAAAAACGCCCAAAGGGCGGGAAGGACCGACAGAGTATAGCCCACAGTCGCCCTGCTGCCCAAGGTCTTGGTGGCGAAGCCCCACAACACACCTGACATGAAACTCAGGATAACCGAGCCATAGAACAGCTGGATGTAAGGCCCAACGAAACGAGAGCCTAGCTCGCGCGTGCCCAGATCGTGCAGATCCGAATTCAGATAGGTCAGTGCCCCCCAAATGAACGGGATCAGCCCCGCCAACCCCAGATAGAGCGCGGATTTGGGGACGCCGTTCATGCCGGTTGTCTCAACACGCGGGGGACTTTGAATTCTACGTTTTCGACGGCGGTTTCCACGAGGTCGACGGTTACGTCGTAGTGATCGCTGAACGCGTCGATGACCTCATTCACCAGTACCTCAGGGGCTGAGGCCCCGGCGGTGATGGCAATGCTCGAAATTCCCTCAAGCGCGCGCCAGTCGATATCGGTGGCGCGTTGAACCAACTGCGCATAGTTGCATCCGGCGCGCGAGGCGACCTCGACCAATCGCCGGGAGTTGGACGAGTTCGGAGCGCCCACCACCAGCAGCGCATCCGCTTTCGGCGCGACGGCTTTCACGGCCTCTTGCCGGTTGGTTGTGGCGTAGCAGATGTCTTCCTTGTGCGGGCCGACGATCTTGGGGAACCGCTCTTCAAGCGCTGCGATGATATCCTTGGTGTCATCAACCGACAGGGTGGTCTGGGTGACAAAGGCTAGCTGATCGGGATTGCGAACCTGAACCGTGGCAACATCTTCGACGGTTTCGACCAGTAGCACCTCACCTTCGGGCAGTTGTCCCATGGTACCGATGGTCTCGGGGTGACCTTTGTGGCCGATCATGATCATCTGCAGGCCATTGTCCGAGTGGCGCTGCGCCTCGACATGGACTTTCGAGACCAGAGGGCAGGTGGCATCGACATAGATCATCTCACGCCGGGCAGCGGTGGCAGGGACGGATTTGGGGACCCCATGGGCCGAGAAGATCACCGGTCGGTCATCTGGGCACTCATCCAGTTCCTCGACAAACACGGCCCCCTTGGCGCGCAGCCCGTCGACCACGAATTTGTTGTGGACGATCTCGTGCCGGACATAGACCGGCGCGCCCCATTTCTGTAGCGCCATCTCGACGATCTTGATGGCGCGGTCCACGCCCGCGCAGAACCCGCGCGGCGCGGCAAGGTACAAAGTCAATGGCGGCTTGGTCATGTCGCTGTCTCCTTGCGCCACAGGTAGGTCTTTTCACGGCCTTGGTCCAGACAGGGCGGCGTCATTGATCTGACATGAATCACTGATAGCCCTTGGGTGTTTCAGTACCAAACCTTAGTTAAAGAAGCGCGGCCAGGGTTTCATACCCTGACCGCGCTAATCTCATCCCCAATTGTGACGCCGTGGGCTAGTGCCCGCCGGCGGCAGCAACACTACGTGGTTCTGTCGGCATTTCCCTAGGCGGGCGGCCGATCACGTCACGCAGGTCTTCCAGTTCGATGAAGTTGTCGGCCTGGCGGCGCAGCTCGTCCGAGATCATCGGCGGCTGGCTGCGGATGGTCGACACGACCGAAACCCGTACGCCCTGACGTTGCAGGCTGGCAATTAGCGAGCGGAAATCCCCATCGCCCGAGAACAGCACAATGTGATCAACGCGTGGCGCCAGTTCCATAGCATCGACGGTGAGTTCGATATCCATGTTACCCTTCACCTTCCGACGCCCCATGCTGTCGGTGTATTCCTTGGCGGGTTTGGTCACCATGGTGAAGCCATTGTAGTGCAGCCAGTCAACAAGTGGTCGGATCGGAGAGTACTCGTCATTCTCCAGCAGCGCTGTGTAGTAGAAAGCACGCAGAAGCTTGCCACGGCGCATGAATTCCTGCCGCAGAAGCTTGTAGTCGATGTCGAAGCCAAGTGCTTTTGCGGCGGCATAAAGATTCGAGCCGTCGATGAACAGCGCTAGCCGTTCGTCCTTATAAAACATAAATAGGTCCTTCCGGTATAATCCAGCCCGCTGCGCGTTTAAGAGTGAGTGGTGTAAAATTAAGCGTGATGGTGTGCCTATAATTAGGGCTTTTAATGCGCATCGCAAGTATGCATTTGGCCGAATATGGGGGTATTAATGGGCAAAACCATGTCAAATGCAGTTGTTGCGATGGGCGCAAATCTCAATCAGAGCGGACTAGGGCCCAAGGTGACACTTCGCAACGCAATAAAAGCGCTTGCGGACCGTGGCGTGGTGATTCGCGCTGAAAGCCGGTTTTTTGAAACCCCCTGTTTCCCTCCGGGTGCGGGCCCCGACTACGTCAATGCAGCCCTTCTGATCGAGACTGAGCTTCCGCCTGCGCAGCTGCTGGCGGTCCTGCATGAGGTCGAGCATGAGTTCGGTCGTGAGCGGGCGCAGCGCTGGGGGATGCGGACGCTGGACCTGGATCTGGTGTGCTACGATGATCAGTTACTGCCCGATCCTGCCACCTTCGATCGTTGGCTGACCCTACCAGCGGATGCGCAGCGCCAAGAGGCGCCAGAGCAGCTGATTTTGCCGCATCCCCGCCTGCAGGACCGGGCCTTTGTGCTGGTCCCCATGGCCGACGTGGCCCCGAACTGGAGCCATCCGGTTCTTGGCCAGACCGTCCAACAAATGCTCGAGGCGCTGCCAGCTGAAGATATAGCAGCGGTCACACCTTTGTAGATTGGTGGATTTGCGCTATTTCCTGCTTGTCAAGGCGTTCAATCGGTCTTAGATACAACGCTTCCTGATATGGACTCAGCAACGGAGTAGCGTTCCATGGCCCGCGTGACGGTTGAAGACTGCGTAGACAAGGTTCCCAACCGGTTTGAACTGGTGATGCTTGCCGCCCATCGTGCGCGTGAGATTTCCGCCGGTGGACCGATCACTGTGGACCGTGACAACGACAAGAACCCCGTTGTCTCGCTGCGTGAAATCGCCGACGAAACGCAGAGCGCGGACGAACTACGCGAGCGTCTGATCGAGGCCAACCAGACCCAGATCGAGGTTGATGAGCCGGAAGAAGATCAGATGGCGTTGCTGATGGGTGCCGAATCGGACAAGCCTGCCGAAGATGACATGTCGGAAGAAAAACTCCTGCGTGCTCTGATGGAGGCTCAAGGGCAGGGGTAAGCCCTCAAAACGAAGGTGCGGACCGGATGATTTCTGCTGACGACCTGATTGCGCTGGTCCGCAATTATAACCCAAAGACAAACGCTGAACGCATCGCCAAGGCCTATGAATTCGGTCAGCAGATGCATGAAGGGCAGTTCCGTCATTCCGGCGAGCCCTATTTTACCCATCCCGTTGCCGTTGCCGCCATCCTGACCGAACAGCGTCTGGATGATGCGACCATTATCACGGCGCTTTTGCACGACACGATCGAAGACACCAAAGCCAGCTATGGCAAAGTGGCGGAGCTGTTCGGGGATGAGGTTGCCAAACTGGTCGATGGCGTCACCAAACTGACCAACCTGCAACTCTCAAGCCGCGAAACCAAACAGGCCGAGAATTTCCGCAAGCTGTTCATGGCCATGTCCAAGGACTTGCGGGTCATTCTGGTCAAGCTCGCCGACCGTCTGCATAACATGCGAACCATCAAGGCGATGCGCCCCGAAAAGCAGATCGTCAAAGCACGCGAGACGATGGATATCTACGCGCCGCTTGCGGGCCGGATGGGCATGCAGTGGATGCGCGAGGAGCTCGAAGACCTCGCCTTCCGTGTGCTGAACCCCGAAGGACGCCAGTCGATCATCCGCCGCTTTATCACCCTGCAGCGCGAAACCGGAGATGTGATCCACCGGATCACCGGTGACATGCGCCATGAGCTGGAGAAAGCGGGCATCGAGGCCGAAGTCTTTGGACGCGCCAAGAAACCCTATTCGATCTGGCGCAAGATGCAGGAAAAGGATCAGGGCTTCTCGCGCCTGTCCGATATCTACGGGTTCCGCATCATCACCGAAACCGAGGAAGACTGCTATCGCACCCTCGGCGCGATCCACCAACGCTGGCGGGCGGTGCCGGGGAGGTTCAAGGATTATATCTCTCAGCCGAAATCGAACGGCTACCGCTCGATCCACACCACTGTTTCGGGTCGTGACGGCAAACGGGTCGAAGTTCAGATCCGTACCCGCCAGATGCATGATGTGGCTGAAACCGGTGTGGCCGCGCATTGGTCTTATCGCGACGGTGTCCGGACCGAGAACCCATTTGCGGTCGACCCGGCCAAGTGGATTTCGAACCTGACCGAGCAATTCGACAATGAGGAAGATCACGAAGACTTCCTCGAAGCCGTCAAGCTTGAGATGTACTCGGACCAGGTGTTCTGCTTCACGCCGAAAGGCGATGTCGTGAAACTACCGCGCGGGGCAACGCCGATTGATTTTGCCTACGCCATCCACACCCGTATCGGGCACGCATGTGTCGGGGCAAAGGTCGATGCGATCCGCGTGCCGCTCTGGACCCGGCTGAAGAACGGGCAGTCAGTCGATATCATCACCGCCGATGGCCAGACCCCTCAGGTCACTTGGCTTGAGATAGCGGTAACCGGCAAAGCCCGCACCGCGATCCGCCGCGCCCTGCGCGAAGTTGACCGCGAACGGTTCATCAAGCTGGGCAAAGAGCTTGCGCGTTCTGGTTTTGAACATGTCGGCCGCAAATCCACCGATAAGGCGCTGGACACAGCTGCCAAGCACCTGCGTTTGAAAGACCGGCATGAGTTGCTCGCGCGGCTGGGAAGTGCCGAACTGACAGCCCATGATGTGGTCAGCGCCGTTTATCCGGAACTGACACAGGATGACGGCGATGCGATCCCCCTGCGGCGCGCCGTGATCGGTCTTGAGCCGGGACAGAAATTCGACCGCGCCCCCTGTTGTCAGCCCCTGCCGGGCGAGCGGATTGTCGGCATCACGCATCGGGGTAAGGGCGTTGAGGTTCACGCCATCGACTGCAACCGCCTGGGCGCATACGAGAATGAACCCGAGCGTTGGGTCGATCTTCACTGGCATTCCGGCACCCACCCGGCGGTCTATGGCGCGACACTTGACCTCACCATCGGCAACGATGCAGGCGTGCTGGGGCGTATTTGCACATTGATCGGCGAGAAAAAGGCCAATATCTCGAACCTTGAGTTCGTCGACCGCAAACCGGATTTTTACCGACTGCTGATCAATGTCGAACTGCGAGACCTTGAACAATTGCATTCGCTGATGCTGATGCTCGAGGCAGAAAGTGACGTGGCCGCTGTCGAACGGTACCGAGAGCGTGAAAATGCCGCCCTGCCGGCAGGTTGAGATGAGGTGATCAGGAGTGGTTTTCAAGCGCCGAGATCGACGCTCTCCCATTCAGGCCGCATCTGAGTTTGTCTATCCACGTGGCGGATGGACCCGCGCCTTTCACTATGTCAAACATCGCGTTCGCCGTTTGCCGGACTCGCCAGAGCGGATCGCACGCGGTATCGGGGCAGGGGTGTTTGCCGCGTTTACCCCCTTCTATGGGCTGCATTTTCTGGTCGCCGCAATCGGTGCGCGCCTGCTCAACGGCAATATCGTGGCCGCCCTCAGCGGCACGTTCTTCGGCAATCCGCTGACCTATGTTCCGATTGGCGTCATCTGCCTGCAGACGGGGCATTTCCTTCTGGGTACCGAATTCGAGAAAAGCGAAACCCGCGGCCTGATGGGGAAATTCGCGGATGCGATGGGCGATCTGAAGAACAACTTTCTCGCCATCTTCACTGACCGCGTCGCAGATTGGCACGGCCTCGGCCTTTTCTACCGCGAGGTATTCTACCCCTATATGATCGGCGGCATTCTTCCCGGTCTGCTGGCGGGGGTAATCTGCTTTTACCTCAGCCTGCCGCTGATCCGCACCTATCAACAGCGCCGCCGCGCACGGATCAAAGCCAAATTCGAAGAAATCAAACGTCTTGCCGAAACCGAGGCTGACACTTCGGTGGAAAAGGCACTAGCTTCAGCTCAAACCGTGAAAAAGGAATCGCGCGATGTCTGACACTTATCTGCGTCTTGGTGTGAATATCGACCACGTCGCCACCGTGCGCAATGCACGCGGCGGGGCTTACCCCGACCCGCTGCGCGCCGCCAAGCTGGCTGAAGAGGCCGGGGCCGATGGCATCACGGCGCATCTGCGCGAAGACCGCCGTCACATCTCGGACGCTGATATCGACGGGTTGATGGAAGTCCTCTCGGTTCCGCTGAACTTTGAGATGGCGGCCACTGACGAGATGCAGAAGATCGCCCTTCGGCACAAACCTCATGCGGTCTGTATCGTGCCGGAAAAGCGCGAGGAACGCACCACCGAAGGCGGGCTCGAAGTCGCGCGCGAGGAAAACAAACTGGCCCATTTCATTGCTCCGCTTCGCGATGTCGGTTGTCGCGTGTCGATCTTCATAGCCGCCGACCAACGCCAGATCGAGGCCGCCCATCGCATCGGCGCCGAGGTAATCGAGCTACACACAGGCGCCTATTGCGATGCCTTCGCCGAAGGCCGCATGGAAGACGCCGAGCGTGAGCTGGAAAGCCTGCGCCAAATGTCGACGTTTGCCCATTCGCTGGGCCTCGAAGTCCATGCGGGCCATGGGTTGACCTATGAGACGGTGAAACCTGTAGCGGCCTTCCCCGAGGTGCGCGAGTTGAACATCGGCCACTTCCTGATCGGCGAGTCGATCTTTCTGGGCCTCACCCCCGCCATTCAGGAAATGCGCCGCCTGATGGATGAGGCGCGGGCTTGATCACGCCTGCTTTCATAGCGATCTGGTTTGCCTGGTTGATGGCGGGTGGTTCACCCGGCCCAGCCACCATGGGCATTGCCGGTACAGCTATGACTGAAGGTCGCCGCGCAGGGCTGGTCTTTGCGCTTGGCATTTGCGCGGGCTCCGCTGCTTGGGGTATCGCCGCCGCGCTGGGCCTGTCGGCGATCATGCTCGCCAATGTCTGGGTCTTCGAAGTGATCCGTTACTTTGGTGTCGCCTATCTTGGCTGGCTGGCCCTCAAGGCCCTGCGCCGCGCGATGACCGCTGGTGAGGTGCCATTGGGCAAGCCAGTCACTGGTTCGCTGCGTACGATCTTTGCGAAAGGTGCAGCCATTCACCTGACGAACCCCAAGGCGATCCTCAGTTGGGGATCGATCTATGCGATTGTTGCCCCAAATGATGCCAGCCTATGGGTGTTGTTGGGATATTTCGGCCTACTTTATGCGGGATCTTTGCTGATCTTCATCGGTTACGCCTTCCTGTTTTCCTCGGTGCGTATGGTTAGCGCCTACCGGCGTGCTCGACGTTGGTTCGATTTTGCCTTTGCAGGGTTCTTCGGCGTCGCCAGCTATAAGATTTTGACGGTGCGGTTGTCGTGATCCTAGGCGTTGGCACAGATCTCGCGAATATCGAGCGGATTCAGCGCACGCTCGACCGTTTCGGCGACCGTTTCCGCAATCGCGTGTTCACCGAGACCGAGCAGCGCAAGGCCGAACGTCGCCACGACACCGCAGGCACCTATGCCAAACGCTGGGCGGCGAAAGAGGCCTGCTCCAAGGCGCTGGGCACCGGTCTGCGCATGGGCATCGCCTGGAAGGACATGGCGGTCAGCAACCTGCACACGGGCCAGCCCGTGATGCATGTAACCGGCTGGGCCGCCGACCGGCTGCACCAGATGACGCCCCCCGGACATGAGGCGATCATCCACGTCACCCTGACCGATGACCACCCTTGGGCGCAGGCCTTTGTGGTGATCGAGGCGCGCCCGCTTCAAGAACCTGGTACGCAGCCTTGACTTGGCCCCGCATGGCCCGCATGTAGCACCCAACACACCAAGGAGCGAAAGAGCAGTATGGCCGAGGACGTCAAAACCGGAAATCCCATCTGGGAGACGATCAAAACCATCGTCTATGCCCTGTTGATCGCAGGCGTTTTCCGCACCCTGTTCTTCCAGCCCTTCTGGATTCCCTCCGGCTCGATGAAGCAGACCCTGCTGATCGGTGATTTCCTGTTCGTCAACAAGATGGCCTACGGTTACTCCTACGCCTCCTGTCCTAGCCTGATCATCCCCAGCGTCGGTCTGAATATCGACGCCGAGGATATCTGCGGCTGGCTTCCAGGTGACGACAATACCCGCATCTGGGGCGGAGAGCCCGAGCGCGGCGATGTGATCGTCTTCCGTCACCCTGTGACGGGGCGTGACTACATCAAGCGCCTCATCGGTCTGCCGGGCGACCGCGTTCAGGTTCGCCAAGGGCAGATCATCCTGAATGGCACACCCGTCCCGCAACAGGCCGATGGCGTGTTCACCGAAGTGGCGGCTCCGCAAGGCCCGCAGCGCCTGCGTCCGCGCTGCTCCAACGGTCCGGTCGGTATCGGTGGCGTTTGTGAGAAAGAGCGCTTTGTCGAGACCCTGCCCAATGGCGTATCCTACGATGTGCTGAATATTGGCAATCAGGGGTCCGACAATACCGGCATCTACACGGTGCCCGAAGGCCACTATTTCTTCATGGGTGACAACCGAGATAACTCTGCTGATAGCCGCCTACCGCAATCTGCTGGCGGGGTAGGCTATGTTCCTTACGAAAACCTGATCGGTCGCGCCGACCGGATCATGTTCTCGTCGGCCGGCCGGTCTATGCTGTTCTTCTGGACATGGCGCAGCGACCGCTTCTTCAAGGCGGTCAATTGAAGGTATCGGCCGATATAAAGGCGTTTCAGCATCGCTTGGGGTACAAATTCTCTAACCCCGAGCTGTTGGTGCGGGCATTGACCCACGGTTCGGTTTCGTCCGCCACCCGGCCCGACAACCAGCGGCTCGAATTCCTGGGCGACCGCGTTCTGGGTCTCGTAATGGCAACGGCCTTGCTGGAGGCGGATAAGAGGGCCTCCGAAGGCCAACTGGCCCCGCGTTTCAACGCGCTGGTGCGCAAAGAGGCCTGTGCCGATGTCGCCCGCCAGATTGATCTGGGCGCGGTGCTGAAGCTGGGCCGGTCCGAGATGCTGTCCGGTGGTCGCCGCAAACAGGCGCTTCTGGGCGACGCGATGGAGGCAGTAATCGCCGCCATCTACCGCGACGCCGGGTTCGAGGCCGCCCGCGATGTCATCCTCGCCCTCTGGGGCGATCGCATCCACACAGTCGAATCCGACGCCCGCGATGCTAAAACCTCGCTGCAGGAATGGGCACAGGCCCGCGGCCAGAAACCGCCTAGTTATATCGAGGTCAAACGCAGCGGCCCCGACCACGCCCCGGTTTTCACCATCGCCGCGCGCCTGCAAGACGGGGCCGAGGCACAGGCCACCGCCGGATCAAAGCGTCAGGCTGAACAGGCGGCGGCAAAAGCCCTTCTGGACGCTCTGCCAAAATAGCCCCCGCCCCTCTTCCAAAACCCGATCCACTCTTCATCTGGCTGGAAATATCCCGGGGGTGAGGCCGGATGAAATCCGGACGAGGGGGCTGGCCTCCTCCCGGTTGGATTGGCGCAGCCAATCCAATCCTTAGACCACCCGGATATACCCGGTCAGACCAGTTTTCTGATGCTCGATCACATGGCAATGAAAGGCCCAGTCACCGGGATTGTCGGCGACCAGAGCGATCTCAACGACCTCATCCTTCAAAAGCAGCATGGTATCGGTCAGCAAAGGCGGCAGTTTGCGTAGGTTCGACTTCAAAGGCGTAAATACAAGCCCATGCAAATGGATCGGGTGCAGGTTCGGCGATTCGTTCCGTAGCCGCAGAACATAGCTATTGCCCATCTCCAATACGGCCAGAGGGCCAACGCCCTCGGTGGCATCTCCTGCCCACGGGGTCCGGTTGATCGACCAGAAATTATACCCCAGAGAGCCACAGAACCCGTTATTCGGCTCTCCACCCTCGGGCGTCCAGCCAAAGACGAACTCATGCAGCTCGGCAGTGGCGAGATCAGGCCGTGCAACCGGGTTCGGGGGCAATGGTTTCAACTCCCGCAAATCACGCGCAACATCCGCGCCCACGGCCCGAAGACGTGCCATCGGGCGATGCGGCTGACCCGGCAGTTTCGCGACCAGATCCACCATCTGCCCCTCGCCTGAGGGCATCGCCACTGCAAAATCCACCCGTTGGCCCGGTCCGACGAGCAGAGGGTCCTCGGCGCTTGGCAGGGGGAGCTCGACATCAACCGGATGTCCGTCCCAGGCGATGATCCGGGTCTTGCCGCCCGCAAGATGCAGCCGATAAATCCGGGTCGTGTCCGTGTTCACCACCCGCAGCCGTACCAACCCGCCCGAGACGTGGTCATAAACGGGCGTATCCAGCCAGTTCGCGGTTTGTAGATTGCCGAACGTTCCAGCCCTTGCTGCGCCGCGCTGGGTGTACGCGGGCAGGAACTGGTCTTCATCATCCAGACGAAAATCACGCAGATTGACGATCTGTTCGCTGTCAAATCCGGGGTCTTCGGCCTCGGCAATGACCATCACGCCGGTCAGACCATGGGCCATCTGCTCCATCGTCATGCAATGGGGGTGGTACCAATAGGTTCCGGCATCGGGCGGCGTGAACTCATAGTCGAACAGTTCATTCGGCCCCATTGGCATCTGGGTCAGATAGGGAACGCCATCCATTGCGTTCGGAATGCGCAGCCCGTGCCAATGCATCGCGGTGTAGTTCAGTGTCGAGTTGCGCACCGGCAGGCGCATCGCCTCGCCCTGACGGCCCCGCAGTACCGGCGGCGGCGCATCAGAGGATAGGCTGACCATCCCGGTCGTCACCTGATCGCGCAATGTAAAACTGGCCGATTGGATGACCAGTTCAGGCGCGGCCGAGGCTAGACCGAACCCTCCCAATCCGATTGCCCCTGCGGCGGCGCTGGTGCCCAAAAAGAACTCGCGACGTTTCATGAATTGCCTCTTTGATGAAATCCTCGCCTGGCTGTCATGGGCGTGGCGTATGGCTACAGTTTCACTGCGCACAACGGATCGCAATGCGACAAAACCCTCTGGCCCGCGCGGGCATTCTGCTATAGGGGTGCGCACTTGCAAACAGGATCGCAACACACATGACCACACGCGCCGGATTTATCGCCCTGATCGGAGAGCCCAATGCAGGCAAATCCACCCTTTTGAACCGCATGGTCGGGGCCAAGGTCTCGATCGTGACGCATAAGGTGCAGACCACCCGCGCCCGCATCCGTGGCGTGGCGATGGAGGGCGACGCGCAGCTGGTTTTTGTGGATACGCCCGGCCTGTTCAAACCGCGCCGCCGTCTGGACCGAGCCATGGTTGCCGCTGCCTGGGGTGGGGCGGCTGATGCGGATGTGGTTGTCCTGATGATCGAGGCCCATCGCGGCATCACCGAAGGCGTCGAGCGGATCCTCGAAGGTCTCGAAGAGATCGGGCAGGGCCGCACCATCGCGCTGACCATCAACAAGATCGACAAGGTGCCGTCCGAGAAGCTGTTGGCGCTGACCAGCGACTTGAACGCTCGCTACCCTTTTGCTGAGACCTTCATGATCTCGGCTGAGAAAGGCCACGGCGTCGACGACCTGCGCAAATGGCTGGCGGGTGAGCTGCCCGAAGGCCCGTGGCTTTATCCCGAAGACCAAATCGCTGATCTGCCCCTGCGGATGATCGCCGCCGAGATGACACGCGAGAAGCTGACCCTGCGCCTGCATCAGGAGCTGCCCTATCAGCTGACCGTCGAAACCGAGAGCTGGGAAGAGCGCAAAGACGGCTCGGCCCGGATTGATCAGATCATCTATGTCATGCGCGACGGCCACAAAGGCATCGTGCTGGGCAAAAAGGGCGAGGCGATCAAGGCCGTCAGCCAGGCCGCGCGGGCGGAATTGGAAGAGTTCCTCGACCGCAAGATTCACCTGTTCCTGCAAGTCAAAGTCCGGCCCAACTGGTTGGAGGAATCCGAGCGTTACTCGGAAATGGGTCTGGATTTCAAAGACGGCAACGCATGACCCGTCTGACCGCAGACTTCTGGGTCCATGCCTATCTGGCGCGGCTGCGGTTTCAGGAAATACCGGCCTTTGTGGTGGCGCATGGCGACGACACGGCGGGTGCGGTGCTGGTCAAGCTCAACACACTCGACGGGCAGGCGGTGGCCTTCCAACGCAGCTTTGACCTGATGAGCGGCGCGCGCAAATGGGTGGAACTCTCAAGCGGCGCCGAAGGAGATGTGGACGAGGCCATCCAGCGCCAGCGCAGCTTTGACCCTGATCTCTGGGTGATTGAGGTCGAAGACCGGCAGGGGCGGCATTTGCTGGATGAAGAGGGGCTGGAATAGACCCACCCACAGGGACTTGGACAGGCGGCTCAAACCGTCTAGTTTGAAGGGCAGGTCGGCAAGGCCGATCATTGAGATAACCGCAAAAAGGTCAGGTGTTGGCGTGGCTGAAACACTCGCTGAGAAACTTGAAAAATCGAACCTGGGTCATTGGATGCAGCGATTCGAAGGCTTCATGGTCTTCATTGGTGTCGTCGGCCCCTTTGCCACGCTGCCGCAGCTGATCAAGCTGTTTTTCACCCACTCGCAACACGCCACTGGCCAGTCGCTTTTGTCCTGGTCGCTTTATGCTGCGCTGTCATTCCTGTGGTTTGCTTATGGGTTGGTTGTCGGGAAGCTGCCGATTTACGTGGGCAATGGGATTTCGATGATCCTCAACCTGTTGATGGTGGTTGGTATCCTGATGCACGCGGGCCTGACGTTCTGAGGGGTCCTTAGCCCAACAACAACGGCTCCAACGACACCCGCAGCGATACGGCGGCGAAGAACAGAACACTGCCTGCCAGAACGAAAACATGCCAGATCGTGTTGTGATAGGGCATCCAATCGGACAGGTAGAAGATGACGCCTGCGGTGTAGACTACCCCTCCGGCAATCATAAGGGCTAGGACCGAGGGTGGCAGCTCGTCTAGCAAGGCATGCCCGCTCCAGACGGCAGCCCAGCCCATGCCCAGATACAAGACCAGCCCGATCCAGCGAAAGCGGTGAGGGTCTACCATCTTAAGCACTGATCCCAGCGTGGCTGATGACCAAAGGCCGATCATCAGCCCCGGGGCTTGCGCTCCGGACAGCAGCAGGAACGGCGTGTAGGTGCCTGCGATCTTCACATAGATGCCCGAGTGATCCAGCCTGCGTAGAACTTCGGACCAGCGGTCGCTGACGACCATATTGTAGAGCGCAGAAAAGCTGAGCATCAGGATCAGCGTCACACCGTAGATCGACGCGCCGATAACTGCGTCCGGGTCGGCGCGATAGTACATCGTCATGACAATCAGAATGGGAACCGCGATGAGGGCTAGAAACAGACCCAGAACATGTACAACTCCGTCACTGATGCGCTCGGCCCGGCTATAGGCTGGCCGGATATGTGCAAAAGATCGCATGGTAAAAGGGTAGGGCCGCTGCCGTCCTTGGGCAAGTCTGCCCGGCTGAACTTATAGTGTGGGCGTCACAGCTTGCGGCGCTGGCGGGTGTTTTTCATCCACTCTTCATCAAACCGCAATGCTCAGGTCGGATCTTCGCCGGGCTTTGGGTCTTTGTACCGGTTGAGGTCCAGAATACCCGCCTGAATTGGTTTGTCCTTCAGAAAACGGGCGTGGATCTTATCGCTGATGACCCAGAAGTCTTCGCTGGTCCGGCGCACGCCGAAATCGGCAATCAACTGCATCCAATCCTCTTGCGTGGCGACCGCTTTCACAGCCTGAATAAAGTCGGGCAATTGCGCTTCAGGCAGTTTGAAGAAGAAGTTTGGGTAGCTTCCGATCATCTCAGGCAGAATGGTCAGAACGTCTTTTTCGGGCTCTCGCCGGGCGGATTCGTCAAACAGGAAGGCAATGTTGGTATGGGCCTTGTCGTGGATCAGGGTGAAAACCTCGGTCGTGTCGTCGCTTGTCTCGACCACCAGCAAGGAAAGGTCGGGCAGGAACTTGACCCACGGCCCGGTCTGGCTGGCCAGAGCTGTCAAGGCAACCTGCGTGCAATCCCCATCGTCGCATCGGTTGATAGGGTCGGAGAGCGACCATAGCCCATTGCCACGGGCCAGAAGCCGCAGAAAAAACTCCTGCTTTGGAGCATCCGTTTCAAACGTGATCCCCGTGGGCATCGTGTCGTCGATGCGACGGGTGTGCCAGAAAGTGTGCAATCTAGCCAGAACGCCCCGATACCAGCTTTCGTGCATCCCCGGCCGCAGATTGCGCGGCATGAAGGTCAGGAAGTTGTCCTCACTCTCCATTCGCAATTCGTCCATGTAGATACGGGTCGCCAGTTGGTGTTCGACACGTCCGAACACGTCATATCCGGCAACCAGATTGTAGTAGATCCGTTCAAACACCGGATAGTCGATGACCCAGGCAGTTTCCGGAATATCGCCATGAAAAGGGAATTATATACTTAAGTAACATTTATGATTGACGGACTCCGACGCATTTGTTACATTTTAATAACATTCAGGAGTGTAAAAATGACAAAAGCACCGGGAAAATCAAACCGCAAGGGCCTGACCTTCCTACAGGTTGCTGCAATGTTCGGTAATGAAGAAAAGTCGCGTAAGTGGATTGAGGAACTACATTGGCCAGATGGTCCGTTTTGCCCGCATTGCGGTTCTTTCAACGTGCAGTCAGGCATCAGGCATCCAAGCATGACGCACAGGTGTCGTGAGTGCTCCAAAAAACCCATGTTTACGGTTCGGGTCGGCACGATCCTTGAGAATACCCGGCTACCATATCGCACATGGGCCATTGGTATTTACTTGTTCACAACTAACCTTAAGGGCGTATCTTCGATGAAGTTGCACCGTGAGCTTGGTGTTACGCAGAAGTCCGCGTGGTTCATGCTGCATCGTCTTCGGGCTGCAATGGAGGCAAACATGCCTTGGTTTAATGGCCCAGTCGAAGCAGATGAAACCTACATAGGCGGCAAGGAAGGCAACAAACACGCGAAGAAGAAACTCAAGGCTGGACGTGGCGCTGTTGGCAAGGCTGCTGTTGCTGGTATCAGGGATCGCGAAACGGGTCAGGTTGTTGCCAAAGTGGTAGAGAGCACAGACAAAGAGACCTTGCAGGGGTTTGTGAACGAGCATGCCGTCGAAGGAGCAACACTCTATACCGATGAGGCTAGTGCCTACAAGGGCATTGACAGGCCGCATGAGGTGGTAAAGCACTCAGTGGGTGAATATGTCCGCGATCAGGCGCACACCAACGGGCTGGAAAGCTTTTGGGCTCCTATGAAGCGGGGTTATAATGGCGTCTATCACAAGATGTCGCCCAAGCATCTGCAACGCTATGTGGACGAGTTTCAGCACCGTCACAACAACAGGCCAAAGGATACAATCGACCAAATGGGCGGCGTTGTGCATGGGATGGCTGGAAAGAACCTGCCTTACAAGAAGCTAATCGAGGATAACGGATTGAATAGCGGAGCGCGGTCATGAGCGTCGGAACTTCGCAAAGTACTGCCGGGGTATTTTCCAACACGCGCACGGTGACCGTGCCAAAGCTGGTGCTTCCCGATGTCCTTAAGCCCAACACGCGCCTTAAGATGGACGGTCTTGAGTTCCTTTCCGCTATACCTGCGGACGCAGTTCCAGTCGCATTCTTCGATCCCCAATACCGTGGCGTGCTTGAAAAGCTGGCATATGGGAACGAAGGCAAAGTTCGTGGAAAACGCCGCAGCGCCCTACAGCAAATGCCGGAGGAGGCCATCGCCAATTTTATTCGCGGAATAGATCGTACGCTTATCCCATCAGGCCATCTCTTTTTATGGGTGGATAAGTTTCACCTTTGCCAAGGTATTCACCCGTGGCTGGACGGAACGAGGCTGGACATTGTGGATCTTTTAACGTGGAACAAGGGTACATTTGGTATGGGCTATCGCACTCGGCGCAGAGGAGAATACTGCATAGTACTACAGAAACAGCCGCGTAAGGCAAAAGGCGTGTGGAAAATACATAACATTCCAGATGTAATTCAAGAACAAGTATCCCAGCGGGATCACCCACATTCCAAACCAATAGACATACAAGGTCAACTCATGGCCGCCGTGAGCCACGAAGGCGATTTTGTAATTGATCCGGCTGCCGGGTCGTTTTCGGTTCTGCAAGCGGCACGAAACCATGGCCGCACCTTCCTTGGTTGCGACTTGAACGGTTAGATTATGGCACGATTACGGGATGCCAAACCAAAGAACACATCTGGTTCTTACGCCCGGTTGTTTGGGAATGAAGCGTTAGGTGAATTGGCCAGCAAGATACAGTCAGCTGTAATCTCATCGGGGTCAGAACTGGAATCGATGATCGTGGAAGCTGTTCCCAACATCCCTAATCTGGACACCTTTTTGGAACAAGAAATCATGCCTGAGGGCGTGTTGCTTGCCCGAAAACGTGAAATTAAACGAAGTCGGACCTTGGATTTTTCGGGATCAGAGCCTGACTTTATGGTTTTCAAGCGCCGAAAAGGCGAGCAAAACTGCCATATAGTTGAGTTGAAGGACGGTCATGTGTTCGACACAAAAAAAGCTAGCGCAGAGAGGCAGTCAATGCACGGGTTCATTCAACGCAACGCCCAGCATATTCAATATCGGTTCCAGGCACACTTTTGTGCTTTCAATCAAGAAGACAAGCAAGCGATCTGGGAAGGATTCAAGAAGAGAATTTCAATCGATGAGGCAATGACAGGTCGGGAGTTTTGTGATTTGTTGGAAATTGATTACGACAGTATTGTGCGGGCGCGTCAGGCCGACGGCCCCGACAACGTAGAGTTTTTGTTGACCGAACTGGCTAAAATTGAACCAATCCAAACCCGCTTGCGAGAACTTCTCGGCTAAAACCAATGTATTCAATTTAGGAATTCGCATGACAAACCAACGTTACAATGCAGACCTGCCTGAACCCGCCGATCTGCACATCAGATCGAACAAATATCAACCGACCAAGGCTGAGTTGGAAGAAGAAATCGACATGCCTGAAATGTCATTGGATGAAATCAGGGCTGCATTCATGCGGCCAATGAGTATCAAGAAGCCTGATTAAAGAGAGCGCAGAGTGCTAAAATACCTTGCGCGGTTTTCGTTTTTATCGCGTCAATATGCGACAGTCCACTATAAAAATGTTACTTAAGTATATAATTCCCCATGAAAACCCGTCAGGGCCGAGGCGTTGTCGAAATGCCGAAACACGGTGATCAGGGCGTTCGGGTTGGTTCCCTCGCCATCCCAGATCGCGTCATAGCCCCAACCATTTTGACGCGCGGGGCTGTTGCGATAGCGGGTATCTCGGAACTCAAGGTACTGGGCCTGGTTCTGATGCGAGAACATGTGCAAATCGCCCAAGCTTTGATCCACCTGCGCGACGGGCAGCTCAAGAAGCGCAGCGCCCGCGGCCAGAAAGCTTGGGTCGGTGATCGAGAGGTCTGCGTCGGGGTCAAGGAAACTGACCCAGAACCGGTCCTCGATGACGTCAACGGCAGTCTCTCCGTGACAGACGGGGCCGCGGATGAAACTGCGTACGAAGAACAGTGCGTCGTCCAACAGGAATTGATAGCGGCTGCGCGCGGGGATCGCCGCGAAGGTCGAGAAGGGGTCTCCGCCCTCGGCGTCGCCATAGGAGGGCAGGTCGGTCAGTGCCCAATTGGGCTGCAGGAACAGCGCCTGAAACCGCATCATGCGATCAGGGCTCAGCGTATAGACGAGATGTTCCTTGTGGACGATGGTCTCATCGACCTGTTGCAAACGGTAGTAGAATGGCCCTTCGCCGGGATTATCAAACGGGCGGCGGGTGGCGATGATGTCGATCTCTTCTCCACCGGGTGTTCTGGACCGGACCATTTGAAAGAACCGCCGTGGGTCATCGCCTTCGAAATGCAGGCGGGCCAGAAACAGGTGTTCGAACAGATACCGGTTCATCAATTGCGCGCGCGGGTCGGAGGCGTTCAAAAATGTCTCCCAAGCGGAAACCTGCGCTTGGATATCATCCGGCAATGGCGTGGTCGCCTCAGGCAAGGCTGCTCCGCTCTGCACCCAATCCATCAGCAACGCATGTTCTGAGGCTGTCAGTGGAGGGGGTATGAATGATTTGTGATCGGCCAAACGCCCTGAATCTGTTAGAGGATTCGGGGAGGCGGATAGGTCTCAGGCTGGATGTTTTCGTAGGGCATTGTGACCCTGTAGTGGAGCTTAGCCTTCGCCTGTTTCCGAACAGCCCCCATAGGGCCCGGTTTTGGCCGGTGATCCTGCATAGGAGCTTGGTTTGGCCGTTCACGCCCCATTGGGGGCTCCGCCTCCTTGAGCAGGGAGTATAGCCATGGCTTACATAGGTGTCGATCTTCATACGAATTCCTTCACGATCTGTCGGCGTGAGACGGACGGATCGGAAACATTCCAAACCTTTCAACTGTCCGCGCAGGCGCTTGAGCAGTTCTGTCAGAGCCTTGATGCGGATGACGAACTGGCGGTCGAGGCCACCGGCAACACGGCCTGGTTCTGCGGTGAGGTGGAACCCTGTGTCGGCCGGATCGTTGTGGTCAACCCGCGCCAGTTTAAAGTGATCCGCACATCGGTGAAGAAAACCGATCGCAACGATGCCCGCGCCCTGGCGTTTTTCCTGTCGAAGGACATGCTGCCGGAAACCCGGCTCAAGTCCACTCAGGAAAGCGAACTGGCCTCGCTGACCCGGACGCGTGACATGCTGGTCAAACAGCGCACCATGCTGCTGAACGGCATCCACGCGATGTTTGTCCGCCACGGCATGAAGCTGAAGAAGGAAGGGTTGTCCAGCAAGAAGCGCCTGCGCGACCTGGATCTCAGCCGCTTCACACCGCTTGAGCAGGTCGAACTGGCGGCATTGCGGGACCAGGCGCTCGGCCTGACCGAAACCCTGAGCCGTCTCGACAAGGCCATCGAGGAGGCCGCCTCGGCCATGAAAGGCTTTGAGGGGCTCACCAGCATCAAGGGGATCGGTGCGCGATCTGCCGCGGTCCTGCTGGCGGGGATCGGCAGGGTTGAAGACTTCTCCGACGCGGACAAGCTGGCCGCCTATGTCGGCATCGTGCCCAAGGTGAGCAACTCAAACGAAACCGAACATCACGGGCGGATCACGAAGCGCGGCAACAAGCTCATGCGCACCACGCTGGTGCAATGTACGCTCATCGCGATCCGCTATTCGGGATATCTCAACAGCCATTATCGGCGCATCAAGGAACGCCGTGGCGCGGGCAAGGCGATCATAGCCACTGCCCGCAAGCTGCTCAAGATCATCTATGACACGCTCAAGAACGGCTGGGTCTTCGACGATTTTGTCGAATTTAAAATCAAACAAAATCAATGTCATGCTTGACAATCATCATAGGAGCAGTCCCATAGGGCATTCCGGCCATGGGATGGCTTTCGCGGAAGGCGTCGAACTCCTGATCGGTTGGGCAGTCCAAGGGGCGGTCAAGCGCCAGCCCCAACGAGTCCGGTAGGGGCGCGTTGGGGGGCAGAGGGTTCTCGGCCCCCAGTGCCAAATAGCGTTCTAGCAGGCTGGTCTCGCCTTGTGCCTGCGGAAGAACCGGATGGAACCCCAAATCCCGCCACCCCTCAACTGTTGTGGCATCCTGTCCCAAACGGGTGGGCTGGGCATCTTCCAGACGCTGCGAATGATAAACCGCCAGCTTGTTGCCGCCGCGCAAAAGCCCTTCGGGCGAGGTCAGCTTGACCTGACAGGGTGCGTCGTAGCAGCCATGGCAAACCACACATCGCTTGTCGAGAACCGGTTTGACCTGCGACCAGTCTGCCTGAGCGAAGGCGGAAAGGGGGACGATGATCCATGCGATCAGCGTTACCCAGAAATTGGCTGGCCGTGGCTTCTTTTGTCCCATTGCTCCACTCTTGGTCGTCGTATCCGGTTTGTCGAGTCCCCCATCCCGCTTGCGCCCGGCGTGCAGTTGCGCTCTTGTGAGGCGATCGATTTCCAACCCGACCCGGAGCTTGCCTTGGACTGGCGCGATCACGGCATTTTACTGACCACGCGCCGCCACGGTGAAACGGCCGCGATTATCGAGGTCTTCACTGAGGCCCATGGCCGTCACGCGGGCGTGGTGCGTGGGGGCACCAGCCGCAAAATCGCGCCGATCCTGCAGCCCGGCGCGCAGCTGGACGTGCTGTGGCGGGCGCGGCTTGAGGAACATATTGGCACTTTCCAAGTCGAACCGCTGCGGTCGCGCGCGGCGGCGGCATTTTCCGGTCGGCTTGCGTTGGCGGGGCTGAACGCCGTGGTGTCGCTGTTGTCCTTTTGCCTGCCCGAACGCGAGCCGCATCCCGCCATCTACACCCAGACCGAGCAGTTGATGGATCTGCTCGGGCAGGATGAGATCTGGCCGCTGGCCTACCTGCGCTGGGAACTTGCACTGCTTGAGGAACTCGGCTTTGGCCTCGACTTGACCTCCTGCGCTGTGACCGGCGCGACCGAGGGGCTGGTCTATGTCTCACCCAAAACGGGTCGGGCCGTCAGCGTTGAAGGCGCAGGGGAATGGGCCGATCGCCTGTTGCCCCTGCCTGCCTGTCTTCGGGGCGAAGGGACGGCCCCGGATGCCGAGATCGTGCAGGGACTGAACACGACGGGGTATTTCATGGAACACCGTGTTGCACCTGCGCTTGGCCATCACCCGCTACCTGAGGCGCGGGCGCGGTTCATCGAGAGGCTTACTCGGCGGCTTTGAACACCATCTCGTGCCCGTCCCCATTCCGAAGGATCAGAACATCGCCCGAAACCTCGGATTGAGTCATCGCCAACAGGGCGGCGAAATACATGCCCTCGGCCTCAAGCGCGGCACAGGCGGCGCGGGTGGCGGCAAGGTCCTTGATCTCGAACCAGGGATAGGGCGCGTTTAGCGTGCCCTTGTAGCTATTGCAGGGGGCATTGCTGGCGATTTTGCCCTCCTCGGGGAATTGCAGCAGGGCGCTGGCTTCAAAGGGCAGCCCGTCAATCTCTTGCAGCACCCAGGACCGGTCAGACGCGCCATAGGCGGCCACGGTTTCGTCGCGGTCGCATTGAAACAGGGCCATCAAGGGCAGAACGAGGGTCAGGCGTAGCATGGGCACAATCTAGCGCGACTTCGGTTTGTGCTGAACCGGAATCTCAGCTGCCCGCGCTGGCCGAGATCAGCTCTTCGCGCACCTCCAGCCGGGGCCGCCAGTTGTAACGGTCGTCTTCCGAGATCTCGCCCCAGAACAGGTCGCCGCTCTGCCGCCAGGGATCAAGGATCACGCCGTCCTTCAGGCTGTCTCCCCGCGCGCTGATCGCTGCCGAATGGTGGATGATGCGGAACGTGGTCGGAGGAGAGGTGGCCCAATGCACATCCAGCGTTTGAAAGTTCTCTTGCTGCAAGCGCCGGGTCATGGCCTGCGCCCAGTCATTGCATAGGCCGTAGTCGCGAAAGCCGTTGATGACCTTGGCGTTGTGAACGATCGGCGAATCCGTCACGTTCCAGTCCCGCTTCAACTGCTGCGAATAGCTGTACGAGATTTCCGCGGCGCGGCGGGCCTCGGCCGGATCGACATCGGGGCCAAGGTTGCGGATCTCAAGCGCCAGCCCATCGACATCCGCCCGTGTAACGGTCGAAGACGGAGCGCAGGCCCCAAGGGTCAGCATCACCAAGGCAGCCAGCAGCGCGGTCAGGCGTATCACGTTTGTCTCTCCGTCCGGGTTTCGAAAGGTCGTGTAAGTGATCTGCGCAGGATCGGGAAGGGGGAAGTTGCAGTGAGGAGTGTTCGGAATTGGTTATGTACGCGTGGTTAGCGCCACGGACAAAATGTGCAGTTCAAGAAAAAAACCCGGCGCGGGCGCCGGGTTCAGTTGGGGAAATGAAGTTGCCGAATTTCGGTCAGCCCAGCAGACGCCGTGCAATGACCTGTGCCTGAATTTCGGCAGCCCCTTCGAAAATGTTCAGGATACGCGCGTCGCAAAGGACGCGGCTGATCTTGTATTCCAGCGCGAAGCCGTTACCGCCGTGAATCTGCAGCCCGTTATCGGCCGCGGCCCAGGCCACACGTGCGCCCAGCAGCTTGGCCATACCGGCCTCTAGATCGCAGCGTTGTCCGTGGTCTTTTTCCCAAGCCGAGAAATAGGTCAGCTGCCGCGCGATCATGATCTCAACCGCCATCATCGCCAGCTTGCCGGAAACGCGCGGGAAGTTGATCAGCGATTTACCAAACTGCTTGCGGTCCTGCGCATATTGCATCGCGATATCCAGCGCACTTTGCGCAACGCCGATGGCGCGGGCGGCGGTCTGGATGCGGGCGGATTCAAAAGTCTCCATCAACTGTTTGAAGCCTTTGCCTTCTTCGCCGCCCAGAAGGTTTTCACCCTTCACGTGGAAGCCGTCGAATCCCAGCTCGTATTCCTTCATGCCGCGATAGCCCAGCACCTCGATCTCACCGCCGGTCATGCCGGGGGTGGGGAAGGGGGCTTCGTCCGTGCCCGGAGTCTTTTCGGCCAGGAACATCGACAGGCCACGGTGATCCGTGCTGTCAGAATTGGTGCGTGCCAGCAGGGTCATCACATGGGTGCGGGCCGCGTGAGTTATCCACGTTTTGTTGCCCGTGATCTCATAGTCGCCATCGGCGTTTTTGACCGCGCGTGTGCGCAGGCTGCCCAGATCCGAGCCGGTGTTGGGTTCGGTGAACACGGCCGTCGGGAGGATCTCGGCGCTGGCCAGTTTCGGCAGCCAGTTCGCTTTTTGCTCATCCGTGCCGCCTGCGATGATCAACTCGGCCGCGATCTCGGAGCGTGTGCCCAGAGAGCCGACGCCGATATAGCCACGCGAAAGCTCCTCGGACACCACGCACATCGAGGCTTTCGACAGGCCGAACCCGCCGAATTCCTCGGGAATGGTCAGGCCGAAAACGCCCATCTCGGCCAGTTCTTCGATGACTTCGATCGGGATCAGTTCGTCCTTGAGGTGCCAGTCATGGGCGTGCGGTTCGACCTTTTCGACGGCATAACGGTGGAATTGGTCTCGGATCATCTCAAGTTCTTCGTCCAGACCCGACGCGCCGAACATGGTGGCTCCCGCCTGGTCTTCCATCAGGGCGACAAGGCGAGACCGCGCGGCTTGCGTATTGGCCCGCGCCATCAGCGTCTGGATCTCAGAAGTCTGGAACCCGGACAGAGCGTCCCAGCCCAGCCCCAGATCCTGCAGGCGTACAACTTCGCCTTGGTTCATGGGGATACCACCAGCGACCTGATGCAAATACTCACCAAAGGCGATCTGGTGCAGCAGTTGCTCAATCTCGCTAAACTTGCCGTCCGCTTCAAGCGCTTCGGCCCAGCGTTGCATCTGCGCGAGGGACTGATGATAGGTCGCCAGCCATGCCAGCCCGTGGGCCGCTGTCTGGTTCGCCTCGATCAACGCGCCCGAGACGCGACCGTCAGCCTCGACCATGGACCGTACCGAATCGCGCGCGCGCTCAAATACAGCTTCAACCGCTGGTACAGCGGCCTTTGTCAGGGCCAAAAGGTCCGGCAAAATCGCAGCTGTCGTCATCTGGGTCATATCCTGTCCGTCATGGGCCATGAATCACGTCCTCTTTTGCGTCGTCTGGTCATATCATGCTGCACGTGCAGCGCAACAAAAATACTTATTACGTAGCGAAAAAGTTCAAATATTACCTTGGCATTTTTGCAGTGCAGAGAGCGCACAGGGTGATATCTAGACGCCATGACATTGTTTTCCACACTCTCTCCGACCGATCTTGCCCTTGCCGCCGCGATTGCCTGTCTTGCCGGATGGGTCAAAGGCATGGTCGGTTTTGCGATGCCGATGGTTCTGGTTTCGGGGTTGAGTATGTTTCTGCCGCCCGAGCTTGCTGTTGCCGGTCTGATCTTCTCGACCGTCGTGACCAACGGCGTACAGGCGCTGCAGGAAGGGGGGCGGGCGGCTATCGCGTCGATCCGACGGTTCCGGGTCTTTCTGAGCGTCGGTTTGATCTTTCTGCTGCTCGGGGCACAACTTGTGACGCTGGTTCCAGCTTCGACCTTCCTGATGTTGATCGGCATTCCGGTGACAGCCTTTGCATTGCTGCAGATCCTCGGGGTTACCTTTTCCCTTAAGGCGGCATCAGCGCGTATAGAAGCGATCTTCGGCGTAATTGCAGGCTTTGTCGGTGGGATATCGGGCGTCTGGGGGGCCCCGACCGTGGCGTATCTGACGGCCCGGAACACCCCAAAGCAAGAGCAGTTGAGAGTGCAGGGCGTGATCTATGGTTTGGGTGCTATTGCGTTGACAGTGGCACATATCGGATCAGGGATACTGAACCGAGAGACTGCGCCGTTCTCAGCCGTTTTGGTCGTGCCAGCCCTTGCGGGTTTGTGGCTGGGGATGCGATTGCAGGACCGCATTGATCAGGCCCTGTTTCGGAAAATAACCCTGTTGGTACTGTTGGTTGCTGGGCTGAACCTTGTCCGCCGTGGTCTGTTCGGTTAGCGGATCACGCCCGCTTGTCCGCAAAGCGAAAAGCGAAATAGAGGCCGAGCATCAGGAAGAACAGGCCCGAGACGTCTCCGATCAGAAAGGCGATGTACTCAACGGTCGCACTGCCGAAGGCTAAATTCGTCAGACCCGAGACCAGGAACGAGGTTACAACGCCGACGCCCATGATGCAGATCCAGCAGGGTTTCCGGTCGGCGCGCGGGAACAAATCCCAGCCGAGCCACTTGCAGAGATAGAAGACCGCGGGAACCGTTGTTACTGCGATTGCCATCGCCATAAGGCGGCTGGGCAGGAACACATCGCTGCCACCGAGTGCTGCGAAAACGATGAAAACACCGGGAAGAAGGGCAAAGATCGCCCTCCAGCCCAATAGCCACGCGGATAAAACGCGCACGCCGTGTGGCAAAAACAGCAAACTTGCCCGGCTTGGATATTCGGGAAAGAACAAGTTCTGCAAAGGCATCAGGACCTCAAAAGTGAGGAAGGATGCGATCACATAGGCCAAAGAGGCAAAAAATGTTTCCGAGGCCCACTTGCGCACGTCGATCAGCCGTTGATCTGCCGGGGCGCGGCGTCACCGTGGTGCATGTACGATATACCGTCCGCGATTGGCTGTGCCGCTTTGCGACAGATAACCCTTTTCGACCAGCGACTTCAGCGCGCGGAAAAAGGTGGGCCGCGAAACGCTCTGGACCAGAGTGTGTTCGATCAAGCCGAATGTCCGGACTTCTTGGTCGGCTTTCGATAGCTCTTCGGCAGCGTAATAAATGTCGCGCTCGACCGGAGAAAGCTGTTCAAGGCCCAGTGTGCGCTCCATGCTTTGCATGAGCTTGCGAAGTTCGGTGAGTTTCGAGATTTCGGTCATATCTTACCTGTCTTTTTCGTGCCAACGCGGCCAAAGCCGAAACCTGGAAAATATGTCCAAACACCGTGGTGTCTGGCTGGTTTCAGGGCTATTTACCAGACGTCAAAAAGCGCTTGCAAATCATTTGATTGAGTGAATCCATTCTATGGATGTCAGGTACAGGAGGTTTCAGCGATGGTATCGGTTCGTTCAGTATTGCGTCAAATTCCCGACCCGCGCGGCAAAAAGGGCCGTCAACACCCACTTGAAGCGCTGGTCGGGTTGATGCTTCTCTCCATGCTCAGTGGGCGCAAGGGTATGATGGCGGCGTTCCGCCTTGGTCGTACGCTCACGCCGCGTCAACTCATGCGCTTGGGGTTCCGTCGCGGGCGCGCGTCACCCTGCCATGCAACGCTAACGGAAACGCTACGTATCCTCGACCCGGCTACCCTGGCGCAGGCGTTTGGGCGGCTTACGGCACCAGCACAAGATGATGAAGCTCACCATCAGATCGCCATTGATGGCAAAACTCTACGTGGCAGCAAGGACGCGGCAGGCAAGGCGGAACATGTGTTGTCGGGGTTCTGCGCGACGCTTGAACAATCCGTCGGACACACATCATCGCGCGGCAAGGGCATGGAAATACCTGATGCCCTGCGGCTGCTGAACCAGATTGACCTTGCGGGACAGATCGTCACCGGGGATGCCATTTTCTGCCAAAAAACAGTCACTTCCAAAGTTGTGGAAAGGGGTGGCGATTACGTGTTCCCTGTAAAGAACAATCAGAAAGACCTGCGGGGAGAAATCGAAACGGCGTTCAAGACGCCGGTTTTTCCCCCTGTTGGAATGGCGGGAGACGCCGCAATCGGGGCACGGCAGAATCGACCAGCGCCGCATCGAGATCCTTCCCGTCGAGGCATTGAGTGAGCACATGCGCAAGCAGTGGCCAACGATCCGCAGTATCGCCTGCATCAGCCGAACCCGCGAGCATATCCGCGCCGGGCAGATTACCAGAACACAGGCCGAGACAGTGTATCTCATCACCAGCCTGACGCGGCCCAAACCCAAAGACATCCTGCGCCTGAACCGTAACCATTGGCGCATCGAGACCATGCACCGCGACAAGGATGTCACTCTGGGAGAGGATCGCTACACCAACCGATCTGACAACGCGCCACGCAATATCTTTACCCTTGTCAGCGCGACCAGAACCTTGCTCAAGCGCATATCGAAATCACCAACAAAGGCTATCGAAATGATGCAGGACAACCGCGCACGGGCTATCAGAATCGTCACAGATCAACCCAAAAAACACCTTTCTCTGAATCGCCCTGGGCTGGTTTCATATTGACACTTTACCCCATCTACTTAGACTAGCGTCGTGATTAGGTTGCCCAATTCGCTGGTGTGAGTGTCCGCGCATGAGCTGCCCAAAGGTTATTTTAAGATTCGGCCCGGTGCAAAAGCTCCGGGCCAATTTAATGTAGCGAGTGTAGCGTATCGGAAACTTCGGAACAACGCATTTGTATATGCTGTTTCCGCGCGGTAACCGGAAGGTGAACGCTCAGGCATAGAAAAGGGCGCCGAAGCGCCCTTGATTCAGGTCAGCCGATGGCAACAGCCTTGATGTCTTCGTCGATGAACGGAATGTACTGTTCAAAGTTCTCCGCAAACATCTGCACCAGCTTCTCTGCCTGCTTGTCGAACGCAACCTGATCATCCCAAGTGCGGCGCGGATCCAGCAGAACCTCAGGCACTCCGGGAACCGAGACAGGCACGTCGAAGCCGAAATTGGCGTCCTTGCGGTACTCGGCATCGGCCAGCGAACCGTCCAGCGCGGCGGTCAGCAGGGCGCGGGTCGCCTTGATCGGCATCCTGCTGCCAATCCCGTAGGCGCCACCGGTCCAGCCTGTGTTGACCAGCCAGCAGGTCGCGCCGTGCTGGGCGATCTTGTCACGCAGCAGGTTGCCATAGGCCTCAGGGCGGCGCGGCATGAAAGGCGCGCCAAAGCAGGTCGAGAAGGTTGGCTGCGGTTCGGTCACGCCACGTTCGGTACCTGCCACCTTAAAGGTGAAGCCCGACAGGAAGTGATACATGGCCTGCGCCGGTGTCAGCCGCGCGATCGGAGGCAGAACGCCGAACGCATCACAAGTCAGCATGATGATGTTCTTGGGATGACCGCCCAGAGCGCTGCTGGATGCGTTCGAGATATACTCTAGCGGGTAGGCACAGCGCATGTTCGCAGTCAGCGAGTCATCGTCGAAATCCAGTTCTTTGGTTTCGGGATCGAAGACCATGTTCTCGATCACCGTGCCGAATTTCGAGGTTGTCGCGTAGATCTCGGGCTCAGCCTCGGCGTTCAGGTTGATGGTCTTGGCATAGCAGCCGCCTTCAAAGTTGAAGGTACCACGATCCGACCAGCCATGTTCGTCGTCACCGATCAGAATGCGTGCTGGATCGGCGGACAAGGTGGTCTTGCCGGTGCCCGACAGGCCGAAGAAGACAGCGGTGTCGACCGGGTTGCCAACGGCGTGGTTGGCCGAGCAGTGCATCGGCATCACGCCTTTTTCCGGCAACATGTAGTTCAGCAGCGTAAAGACGGATTTCTTGTTCTCGCCCGCGTATTCGGTGCCACCGATCAGGATCAGCTTGCGGTCGAAGTTCAGTGCAATGACTGTCTCGCTACGGCAATTGTGCTTGGCGGGATCCGCTTGGAAGCTGGGGCAGTTGATGATGGTGAAGTCAGCCGTGAAATCATCCAGATCTTCGCGATCCGGGCGGCGCAGCAGATGGCGGATGAACAGGTTGTGCCAGGCCAACTCGGTGACCATACGCACATTGATCGAATAAGTCGGATCGGCCCCGCCAACGAGGTCCTGCACAAAATAGTCGCGGCCTTTCATATGGGCCCGCATGTCCTCGTACAGTGCGTCAAAGCCTTCGGGGCTCATGGCGGCGTTGTTTTCCCACCAGATGCTGTCGGCGACGCTGTCGGTTTTCACAACGTGTTTGTCCTTAGGCGAACGGCCAGTAAACTTGCCGGTGGTGACCAGAAAGGCCCCGCCATTGCCAAGGGTGCCTTCGCCGCGCTTCAGCGCTTCTTCGATCAGCGCCGGTTCCATGAAGTTGTAATAGACATTGCCCAGACCCTCGATGCCCTGATCTTCGAGGCGGAATTGCGGGTTAACCCGTCCAGATGTCATGTGTGTCTTCTCCTGTGGCGGCGCAGAGGCAGTTCGGCCCGGTGCGCTCTTGGGGCAATCATGCCGGACGACTCCGGCGGACAGGCGTCCTCTTATCATGGTCGTTTAGGGCATGAACAGGAGGCTTTGACGCAGTTAGCGCAACCAAGTCTAGGTTTAGCGCCATCACAAATTTCCTGTCGGAAAACCGGGCAGCATTTTGCGGTCGGCAAGGCATTTTTGCCGCAGAACTGCCGCAAGAAAGGCTTGATTCGTGGTTACGGATTGATTCGGCGCCTTAAAACCGCCAACAATATCCTACAAAAAAGCGTATTATTGCGTATATGAGCAGGAATAGGGGTGACCCCAATGTCAAAGATTGCACTAGTGGATGACGATAGAAACATTCTTACGTCGGTATCCATGACGCTCGAAGCCGAGGGTTTCGAGGTTGAAACGTATAATGACGGTCAGGCTGCGCTGGATGCTTTCAACAAAAAGCTGCCCGATATGGCTGTTCTGGATATCAAGATGCCGCGGATGGACGGGATGGATCTGTTGCAGCGGCTGCGCCAGAAAACCCAGATGCCGGTTATCTTTCTGACCTCCAAGGATGACGAGATCGACGAAGTTCTGGGTCTGCGCATGGGCGCGGACGACTATGTGAAGAAGCCGTTTTCGCAGCGCCTTCTGGTCGAACGTATTCGCGCCTTGCTGCGTCGTCAGGAGGCCACCGAGGGCGATAGCGCTGCGGTCAACACCGGTGATGCGAAGGTCATGGAACGTGGTGAGTTGCGGATGGACCCGCTGCGTCACGCGGTGACCTGGAAGGGTAATGATGTTTCATTGACCGTGACCGAGTTTCTGCTTCTGCAGGCCCTGGCACAACGCCCGGGCTTCGTCAAAAGCCGCGACCAGCTGATGGATGTGGCCTATGATGATCAGGTCTATGTCGACGACCGCACCATCGACAGCCACATCAAACGTCTTCGCAAGAAGATGCGCGCCGCTGATCCTGAGTTCTCGGCCATCGAGACGCTCTATGGTATTGGCTACCGCTACAACGAAGAATGTCGAGAACATTCTGAATTGTCCGGTGTAGGTAACATGCCAATTGTCCGCTTCAGTTGATTGCGCGGTGGCCCAATTCGGAGGGAGCCGTAGGCGACCGTAGATTTGGGCCACCGCGTTCGCGCCACGTCGAAGCGGGTCACGCGACTTTGTGTTTGCTATCCTCCTGTGTGATGGGTGATCCGTCAGGCTGGTAGCGGCCAATGCATCTCGGGCCGTGGAAGATGACCAGTTGACCATCGGGGTATTCGTGGACCCTGACCTTCGCCTTGACGAAATGATGACGGTGCCTGTCTGCCGCGATCTGCATGACCAGGCCCTTGTAGCGCACCGTATTGTCGTTGCCGACGACGCGGTCTTCCTGCACACACAGGGTGTCGCGCACATTGCCTGTAAACGGCACGAAGGCCGAGGTCGTATCCTCCGGCTCCTTTGCAAACAGGGCATTGTGTTCGGGAAGATAGACCTCTTTCAGGAACTGATTGGCCTCTTCAATGGTTGTGATCCCATGGGACCGCAGTTCCTGCGGCAATCGGTTCTGGAACGTGCCAAACATGCGTTCAGACCGTCCACGGGCCTGCGGTGAATAGGCCGGGATCAGCTCAATGCCGAGTTGCTGCAAGGCGCGCCCGACCTGGGTCAGATTGTCCTTGTCCACTTTGCCGCCCGCTTCGGGCGTATGCCAGTAATGAGAGCCCCGATCGGCATAGAGCGAGCAAAACAGACCTTGCGCCTCGATCACCTCTGTCAGCCCCTGAAAACTGCTCATCGTCCCTTCTTCCTCGACAAAGAATGCCGAATAAACCCGGTTGGTGGCATCGTCCATGGTGACGATCAGATCCCACCACTGACCCGGAACCCATTCATGGCTGGAGCCGTCCTGATGCAACATCATGCCAACCATCGGACGGCGGGGCCGCTTGCGCCGATGGGCACCTCGTCGGGGTGCTGCCTGAACCCGGCCGTGGCGCTGCAGTGTAAGCCGCACCCAGTTGTAGCTCTGTGTGAAACCATGGTGGGCCACCAGCTTCTCGTGGAAATGCTTCGGCGTGTAATCCCAGTACTTGGTATCAAACAGTTCAAGCATCTCCATGACCTTATCCGTGGCAACACGATTGTTGGCCAGTTTGCCAAGCCGACGGTCGTACAGACCTTCTGCACCATCCGCCTCAAATCGATCCTCCCAACGCCTGACGGTGCGCACGGATACACCCAGTATCTCAGCCGCCTGTTCTTGCGTCAGCTTGTTCGCGCTTCGCCGCGAATACACATCTTCAAACTTCATCAGTCGAACTTCCTGTAACACTTCTGCTCGGTTCATAACGCCTCCTCTCAGAGACAGAATAGAACCGGACAGATCGCATGTTACATACACCGGACATATCGCGTGTTAGCGACACCGCTACAACGAAGAATAGGCACGCGCCCCGTTTGAAGGTATTGTGGTCCCGTGCGTGACACTGACCAATCTGACGAGCTGCACGACGGTGATGTCGTCATCGGGGATGACTGGGTTATCCCGCAAGACCCCGAGTCTGCCGAGCTGCGAGAAAAGCGGTCGCGGAGGAACCTGTTTTCTCTGCGCGGCTCGCCTTTGGCACGCAAGATCGTCACCTTCAACCTGATCGCTTTGGTCATTCTGGTGACCGGGCTTTTGTATCTGGACGATTCCCGGAAGGAACAGGTGCAGCAAACCGCGCGCAATCTCATGGGCGATGCGCAGCTGGTTAGCAACGTGTTCGAGGCTCAGATCCGTCAGAACGCAGCCGCGGGCGCGCAGAACCCGCGGGTGCTGGATGTGGGTGACACGCTGGCAGGGTTAAGCCTACCAGAAGGTGGTGAAGTTTTCGTCTACGACGCCAGCGGCACGTTGATCGGCTGGACGCGGGGTGCCTCCGTTGCGGTGGATCTGTCAACCATCCTGCAATCAGAGGCGGACATCCAAACCGGAAGCACCGTTATCAGTGACGCTTTGAATGCGGTATGGACCGGGGTGTCCCGGGTGTTCAACTGGTCAACGACTGACGAGGCCCCAACACTGGCCCAACGGGTGCAATCCATCATCCCAGATACGCTTGGCGGCAGAACGCAGGTGCAGGCCGTTCGGGACGAGATGGACGAGACGGTGATCGTTGCCGCCTCTCCCATTGTGTTCAACGACGCGACGGTCGGAGCTGTTGCGATAACCGGCCCGGCAGGTGAGATCGACGCGCTGGCTCGGCGCGAGCAGGAGCGGATCCTGCAAATGTTTGTTGTCGCCCTGCTGGTCTCGGTTGGTCTCAGCCTTGTTCTGGCGTCGACCATTGCCAATCCGCTGGCCGATCTGGCCGCCGCGGCCGAGATGGGCAAGGACCGGGGTACCGGCGTTAATCCGGGCCGCATCCGCATTCCGGATCTGAGCGCGCGTCCTGATGAGATCGGTCGCCTTAGCCTGGCGCTGCGGGGCATGGTCACGGCGCTTTACAACCGGATTGACGCGAATGAACAATTCGCGGCCGACGTGGCGCATGAAATCAAGAACCCGCTGGCCAGCCTTCAATCCGCTGTGGGAACGCTGCGGATGGTCAAGCGCGACGATCAGCGTGAAAAGCTTATGGGCGTCATCGAACATGACGTACGGCGCCTCGACCGTCTGGTCAGCGACATCTCTAACGCCTCGCGGTTGGATGCGGAGCTTGTGAAAGAGGCCGAACAGCCCTTTGACCTGCTGAAACTGCTGGACAATCTGGGTCAGTTTCTGGGCGAAGATGCCAAGTCCAAGGGTATTGAATACGCCACCGACCTGCCCGCCGAACCGATCGTGATCAATGGGCTTGAGGCGCGCTTGGCGCAGGTCTTCGTCAATCTGATCACCAATGCGATCTCCTTCTGTGAAGATGGCGATGCGATCCGTGTTTGGGTGCGTCAGCGCGAAAGCCGCGTACTGGTCGTCGTCGAAGACACAGGCCCCGGCATTCCGGAACAGGCCCTGACCAAGGTCTTCAAACGCTTCTACTCTGAACGGCCCGAGGAGCATTTTGGCAACAATTCGGGCCTCGGGTTGGCGATCTCGAAACAGATTGTCGAGGCGCATGGCGGTGTGATCTGGGCCGAGAATATCCGACCGACCGAAGCCGATGTCACCTCGGAGCCGCTGGGTGCGCGTTTCGTCGTGGGGCTTCCTGTCTAGGACATGTGCAGTCAGACTCTTTCAGACATCGCGGACATGGAGAGTGCCTGCGTTCACGCAACCTGCGTCGCGGTTGAGGGGCGGGGGCTGCTGATCGTTGGGGCCTCGGGGTCGGGTAAATCCTCACTCGCCCTTCGCATGATGGCCCTTGGGGCTGATCTGGTTGCCGACGACCGGGTCGATCTGAGCCGGGACGAGGGCGCGGTGATTGCCGACGCACCACAGCGGATTGCGGGCTTGATCGAGGCGCGTGGCATCGGACTGTTGCGCGCCGCCCCTTGCGGCCCGGTGGCTTTGGATTATGTGCTCGATATGGACCAGACGCAGCCCGCCCGCCTGCCGGAGCCCGTTACTTTGCAGTTGCTGGGGCACTATGTACCCTTGTTGTTTGGCGCCGGCGTGCCCAATTTGGCCGAAGCACTGATGCAACTGCTTAAAATGGGGCGCGTTGACTCGGAATGGACCAGCACATGACAGCGCAACGGCGGATCGTCCTGGTGACCGGGCCGTCCGGGGCAGGGCGTTCGACAGCCATTCACGTGCTTGAGGATCTGGGGTTTGAGGCAATAGACAATCTGCCCATGGGCCTGCTGACGCGCCTGCTGGAAGGGGCTGGGGATGATCGGCCCATGGCTTTGGGGATTGATGCGCGCAACCGGGATTTCTCGACCATCGGGTTCATCGAACTGGCCGCCAAGCTGGGCCGTATGGAACAGGTTGACCTGAACGTTCTCTATCTGGATTGCAGTGATGAGGTTCTTCTGCGCCGCTTCTCGGAAACCCGCAGGCGTCACCCTGTCGCGAAGGACGCGGGCCCTGAAGCCGGCGTGCGCCAGGAAAAAGAACTGCTGGCCCCGATCCGCGAAATCGCCGATACCCTGATCGACACCAGCGCCCTGAATGTTCACCAACTGCGTGAAGAGGTCGAACATTGGTTCGCCCCACAAGGTGGCCGCCATCTTGCGGTCTCGATCGAGTCTTTTTCCTACAAACGCGGCCTGCCGCGCGGCCTCGACATGGTGTTTGATTGCCGTTTTCTGGCCAATCCTTACTGGCGGCTCGAATTGCGTGCCGCCGACGGTCGAAACGCTGACGTGGCGCGCTATGTCCAGTCCGATAAGAACTACGCTCCGTTCTTTGACCAGGTGGTCGGAATGCTGGACCTTTTGCTGCCTGCCTTTCGCGCCGAGGGCAAAGCGCATCTGTCGGTTGCTTTCGGGTGTACCGGTGGCCAGCACAGATCTGTCGCTTTGGCCGAGGCGGTTGCGAAAGCCCTTGCAGACAGGGGGCAGCAGGTGGCAATTAGGCACCGCGAGATGGAACGACGCGCATTGAATGTGAGGCCGAATTGATCGGGATAGTGATCGTAGCGCATGGAGGGTTGGCCAAAGAGTATCTGGCCGCCATGCAGCATGTTGTCGGGCCTCAGCCCGGCCTCGTCGCGATTGCGATCGAAGCCGATCATGACCGTGATGAAAAGCAGGCCGAAATCTGCCGCGCCGCAAACGACGTTGATATGGGGGGCGGTGTGGTGATCGTCACGGACCTGTTCGGCGGCAGTCCTTCGAACCTCAGCCTCCGGGCCTGTGCGCCGCAGGATCGGCGCATTTTGTATGGCGCGAACCTTCCCATGCTGATCAAACTGGCTAAAAGTCGCCACTTGCCCGTGGCCGACGCCGTGCGTCACGCGATGGAGGCTGGACGCAAGTACATCAATGCGCAAAATGTGACATTGGACTAGGACCGGACGTATTGAAATGACCAATCGAAGCTTGAAAATCATCAATGAAAAGGGCCTGCACGCCCGCGCCTCGGCCAAGCTGGTTGAGGTGGTAGAAGGTTTCGATGCAAGTGCGGAAGTCTCCAAGGACGGGCTTTCTGCGTCAGGCGACAGTATCATGGGCCTTTTGATGTTGGCAGCCTCGCGCGGAACCACTATTGACGTCGAGACTTCCGGGCCGGATGCTGAGGCATTGGCAGAAGCCTTGGAAACGCTTGTGAACGACAAGTTCGGCGAGGGGTTCTAAAGCCACCCCGCCGGGACAGGAAGAACGGGAAGACCAGGAATTGGCGGAAACAACGCACGACACCAAGACAGGCCCCGTTGTAGACGGGACCGAAGATCAGGGCGAGGTCTACGATCGTAGAACCCTAACCTATGCCAATTCGTTCGACGATGCCTGGACCGCGACGGCAATCCGCGCCATCGAATGGTGTACTGGCAAGCTGACCATTCTTCGGATGGTCAATAAATTCGAAAAGAAAAACGAGCAGTATCGTGGCCAGCGGTTCTGGGGTGGGGCGCTCAAGACGATGGGGATTACCCTCACCACGCCCGAAGAACAGATTGCACGTATTCCTAAAACCGGCCCCGTTGTCGTTGTCGCCAACCATCCTCATGGCATGGTGGACGGCATGATTTTCGCTGAACTGATTGGACGTGTCCGTAGCGACTACCGTATCCTGACCCGCTCGGTTCTGACTGGTTTGGATGAGGCTGCGACCTCGTTCATGATCCCCGTTCCCTTCCCGCATGATCCTGAAGCGCAAACCAAAATGCTGGAAATGCGGACCAAGGCGATGGACCACCTAAAAGAGGGTGGCGTGGTCGCCCTGTTCCCTTCGGGCGTGGTGATGTCCTCGGATGATTGGTTCGGGCCGGCGATTGAACGCGAATGGAACGTCTTCACCGCCAAGATGATCCGCCGTTCAGGCGCGACCGTGGTGCCGATCTACTTCCCCGGCCGCAACTCGCGTGCCTATCAGATCGCCAACAAACTCTCGCCGATCTTACGGCAGGGCCTGTTGCTGCATGAGATCGTCCGCTCTTGCAACAAGCCCCAGTCCCCGGTGATCGGAGAGCCGATCTCGGATGAAGACATGCAACTGCTTGAACGCGACCCGCGCGGTTTCATGGCGTGGCTGCGAAACCACACGATGTCTTTGGGCGGCATAGCAAAGCGCTGATCCGCTCCTTTATCTGGCTAAAATATCCCGGGGGCGAGACCGGATGAAATCCGGGCGAGGGGGCTGGCCCCCTTTTTAGCGCGTCGGAACCGGCACGTCGCCGCGATAGTCGTAGAATCCACGCTGGGTCTTACGCCCCAGCCAACCGGCCTCGACATATTTCGTCAGCAGCGGGCAGGGGCGATACTTGGTATCCGCCAGCCCATCATGCAGCACGTTCATGATGGCCAGACAGGTGTCGAGCCCAATGAAGTCGGCCAGTTCCAGCGGCCCCATCGGGTGATTGGCGCCCAGCTTCATCGATTGGTCGATGGATTGAACGCTCCCCACACCTTCATAGAGCGTATAGACCGCCTCGTTGATCATCGGCATCAGAATACGGTTCACGATAAAGGCCGGGAAATCCTCGGCGCTAGCAGCGGTTTTGCCAAGCTTGTCGACCACGGCCTTGCAGGCGTTATAGGTCTCTTCGTCTGTGGCAATCCCTCGGATCAGCTCGACCAGTTGCATGACGGGCACCGGGTTCATGAAGTGGAACCCCATGAACCGCTCTGGTCGGTCGGTCCGGCTGGCCAGACGTGTGATCGAGATCGAAGACGTATTCGAGGTCAGGATTGTATGCGGCAGCAAATGCGGTTGCAGATCCTCAAAGATCGCCTGTTTTATCGTCTCACGCTCGGTCGCGGCCTCGATCACCAGATCGGTCTGGCCCAGACGTGGCAATTCCAGCGTGGTGGTGATCCGCCCCAAAGCGGCTTGCACAGCCTCGTCCGAGATCTTCCCGCGTGAAGCCTGACGCGCCAGATTGCCCTCAATCGTCTTAACGGCATTGTCCAGGGCGTCCTTGTTGACGTCATTGACCAGAACGTCATAGCCGGCCAAGGCCAGAACATGCGCGATCCCGTTGCCCATCTGGCCTGCGCCAATTACTCCGACCGATTTGATTTCCATGCTCTGGTGCCTCTGCTCTCAGCTCGCCGCGACATTACCGGCAGTTTGGGGCGGGCGGCAAGAGGCATCAGAGGTCTGCGGACCGGTCAAACTTGCCTCAAATCCGCGCATTAGCAATTTCGCAAGACTTGCGACGGCAAGATGGCAACCGGGTGAAAAATTGGGTGAGTGATATGAGCTATCATCAAACGGGCGCAGCAGTGCCCGAAGACAGCATCTGTCAGTATGGGGAGTCAAAACTACGGTTCCGGGGGCCGTCGCGCGCATTGGACGGCTCCTATCTGGCATGTATCGGAGGGGATGAGACCTTTGGGAGGTTCGTTGAGCACCCCTATGCCGCGATTCTCGAAGGCTTGCTGGACCGCAAATGCGTCAACTTTGGCAGTCTTCTTTGTGGCGTTGAGGCGCTGTGCGGCGATTCCACCTTGGTTGAGCTGGCGAATGATTCCGATCTTTGCGTGCTGCAATTGCCGGGGGCGCTGGGGCAATCGAATCGCTTTTACCGGGTGCATCCGCGCCGCAATGACCGGTTTCTGTCTCCTACACCGGACCTGCTGACGCTTTACCCTGAGGTGGATTTTACGGACGTCCATTTTGTGCGTCGCTTGCTGGGGCTGTTGCATTCCTATTCGGACGCACGCTTCGAAATCGTCACCCACGAGTTGCGCAAAAAGTGGGTCGAGACGCTTGGCGCTTTTCTACAGGAGATCCGGCCTCCGGTCGTTTTGCTGAACCTGCAGGTCGATGGCGAGATCGCCCATGAGGTCGCCGGACCGCTGGGCTGTGAACCGGTCTTTGTGGATACCGAGATGTTGGACGCACTGCGTCCGTTCGGTGCGGATGTCGTTTCGATGTCAGTCCGGATCTCCGGCGAATCGGATGAGTTGGAGGATATGCTGTTCGGGACCCTTCAGCAGCCTATGGCCGAACATATGATCGGCCCGGCGACCCATCGTCGGATCGCAGAAGCGCTTTCCCGATCGATCCGTGATTTGCATTGAAAAAGGCCCGCCGAGGGGGCGGGCCTTACAATGGTTTTCCAAGCAACCGCTTGGTTCGATCAGCCGAGTTTCTCGGTCAGTTCGGGTACGGCCTGGAACAGGTCAGCAACCAGACCGAAGTCAGCAACCTGGAAGATCGGTGCTTCTTCGTCTTTGTTGATCGCAACGATGACCTTCGAGTCCTTCATACCAGCCAAGTGCTGGATCGCGCCCGAGATGCCGACGGCGACATACAGGTCCGGTGCAACAACCTTACCGGTCTGACCCACCTGCCAATCGTTCGGGGCATAGCCCGAGTCCACGGCGGCACGCGACGCGCCAACAGCGGCGCCGAGCTTGTCAGCCAGAGTCTCGATCAATTTGAAGTCTTCTTCCGAGCCGACACCACGGCCGCCCGAAACAACAACACCAGCCGAGGTCAACTCGGGACGATCGCTCTCGGCAACCTTGTCCTCAACCCAGGACGACAGGCCGGGGTTTTCGCCAACCGAGATGGTCTCAACCGCAGCCGAACCGCCTTCGCCTGCCGCATCAAAGGAAGCGGTGCGGAAGGTGACGACTTTCTTGGCGTCGTTCGATTTGACGGTCTGGATCGCGTTGCCTGCATAGATCGGACGCTCAAAAGTCGAGCCGTCAACCACGCCAGACGCATCCGAGATCACCATCACGTCCAGCAACGCAGCAACGCGCGGCATGACGTTCTTGGCGTCGGTGGTGGCAGGGGCAACGATGTGCTCATAGCCATCGGCGAGACCCACGATCAACGCTGCGGTCGATTCCGCCAGGCGGTGGCCCAGCGACTCGTCTTCAGCAACCAGAACCTTGGACACGCCGTCGATCTTGGCAGCAGCCTCACCGGCAGCAGCGGCAGAACCGCCCGCGGCCAGAACGGTCACATCACCCAGCGATTTCGCAGCGGACACGGCCTTGGCAGTGGCGTCCAGCGACAGTTCGCCGTTGTTGACTTCGGCAAGCAGAAGTACAGCCATTACACAGCCCCCGCTTCTTTGAGTTTCGAGACCAGCTCATCAACCGAGCCGACGACGATACCAGCGGCACGGGCCGGCGGCTCATCGGTTTTGACGATTTCCAGACGCGGAGTGACGTCGACGCCGTAATCGGCGGCGGTTTTCTCGTCCAGCGGCTTTTTCTTCGCCTTCATGATGTTCGGCAGCGACGCATAGCGCGGCTCGTTCAGGCGGAGGTCAACGGTCACGATAGTCGGCATCTTGACGTTGATGGTCTGCAGACCGCCGTCAACCTCACGGGTGATTTTGGCGGTGTCGCCTTCGATGTCCAGCTCGGAGGCGAAGGTGCCCTGGCTCCAGCCCAGTAGGGCCGACAGCATCTGGCCGGTGGCGTTCATGTCATTGTCGATCGCCTGCTTGCCCGCCAGAACGATGCCCGGCTGCTCTTCCTCGACCACTTTGGCCAGGATTTTCGCAACGGCCAGAGGCTCGATATCCGTGTGGACGTCATCCGCAGCCACAACCAGAATCGCGCGGTCCGCACCCATGGCCAGAGCAGTCCGCAGCGTCTCCTGCGCCTGCTTCACACCGATCGAAACAGCAACGACTTCGTCAGCCTTGCCCGCTTCTTTCAGGCGGATCGCCTCTTCAACTGCAATCTCGTCGAACGGGTTCATCGACATTTTTACATTGGCGAGATCAACACCGCTACCATCCGCCTTAACACGGACCTTAACGTTGTAGTCAATCACGCGCTTGACAGGCACAAGTACCTTCATTTTTGCGTTCGCTCCTTACAAAAACGGCAAGCCGCGTCGCGACTCCACCAATGCTCTCGCGGGACTAGATAGCGACTCAATCTCATCGACAACAGAGCAAAATCGTCACGTCATGGGCTTGAGACGTCGCGTTTTGTGTTTTTTGACGAATAGGGAGCGGAGATTTTTTGACGGTTGGCCGACGATGGTGGGATTTGGTTGCCGGTGGCCAACCCGTCCAACTGAACCAAGAAGACTGATTGTTTTGGTTAGCGGTGCGCCGAGTATACAACGCTTTACGCCCACCCTTCGGGCTGGGGCTCCACCCTTCCGGCCGTCTGGACGTCCACTGGACGTCCCGACGCTTTCAGCGGTTCGCGCCCGGAACCCACAAGACATCATCCTTGCCGCTATTGTTGGCGCAGCGGGCGGCGACGAAGAACCAATCACTCAGACGGTTCAGGTATTTGACCGCGACCTCGTTGACAGGCTCCATGTTGGTCAGTTCAACAGCTAGACGCTCGGCCCGGCGCGAGACGGTGCGGCAGACGTGCAGATGCGCTGCCAAAGCCGAGCCGCCGGGCAGGATGAAGCTGCGCAGTGGTTCAAGATCGGTATTCATCGCGTCGATTTCAGCCTCGAGCCGGTCGATCTGAGCAGGCGCGATGCGCAGCGGCGGGTAGTCGGCCTCGGCATCTTTTTCCATGTCGGGCCGGCAGAAATCAGCCCCCAGATCGAACAGGTCATTCTGTATGCGGGCCAAGGCGGCGTCGGTTTCACCCTCGGCTTCTGTCCGGGCGACGCCGACAAAGGCGTTCAACTCATCAACCGTGCCATATGCGGCCACGCGGCCCGAGTATTTCGCAACCCGTTCGCCATTGCCCAAAGCGGTTTTTCCGTCGTCGCCTGTGCGCGTGTAGATTTTGTTCAGAACGACCATCTTCAAACTCCTTGTCCGCGCAAGAAGACGTAAAGCACAATTAGCAATACGGCAATGAATTGAAAGAGGATGCGCAGGCGCATCATTTTGTTGCTTTTCTTGGCGGCGTCCATGCCGCTTTTACCGAAATTTGCGATGCCAAGGGTCAGCACGACGACAACCGCCGCCATCGCCAAGAGCAAAACGACCATCAAAGGGTCCATCGTCAGTCACCGTCCGCTTTTTCTTTGGGTGCGCCTGATCTAGCGCATGCGGGGCCAAAAGCGAACGAGAAATATTGCCTCAGATGTCTGACAGGATGCGGTCGATGGCTTTTGTTGGCAGAATTCGCCGCAAATAGCCCGCAATATAGGTCGGGGTCGTCACGTAATAGCGCGCCTTGGGCCGTTTCGCTTCGACCGCATGGGCCAGCTTGTTGGTGACCGCCGAGGCAGGTAGCTCGAACGCGTCTGGGCCAGAGCCTTCGTAGAGCCGTTTCAGCAAAGATGCCTCATACCTGTCACGCAAGACCGAGTTCTCCCAATCCACGAAGCGCTCGAACACCGGGATCGCCTTTTCGCGGATTTTTGACGTGATCGGACCGGGTTCGATCAGGATGACCTTGACGCCGCTGCCGCGCAGTTCCAGGCGCATCGTGTCGGTCAGACCTTCGATCGCATATTTGGTGGCGACATAGGCGCCGCGCCACGGGAATGCGACCAGCCCAAGAACTGAGGAGTTCTGGACAATGCGCCCATGACCCTGTTCGCGCATGACGGGAATGACCCGCCGCGTCAGCTCGTGCCAGCCGAAGACATTCGATTCGAAGATGAACCGCAAACCGTCGGTCGGCACATCTTCGACCGCGCCGGGCAGCCCGTGCGCCCCATTGTTGAACAATGCGTCCAAGGTGCCTCCGGTGGCCTCAAGAACCTCGGCCAGTCCGGCGGTGATGCTGTCTGTGTCCTGATAGTCGATTCGTGGGCTTTCAAATCCCTGCGCGCGCAGCCTGTCGCAATCACGCTGCTGGCGGCACGAGGCAAAGACGCGCCAACCGCGTGCACGCATACCGTGTGCTGCATCCAGACCGATGCCGGACGAGCAGCCGGTAATAAGAATTGATTTCTGCATGATGGCCCCGAACCTCAACGTCCCCAACACCTAGGCTGCGAGAGGAAACAGGGCAATGACGCCCGGACGTCAGTTCGTGGTTTTGCGGACCAGAGATGCCGAAATCCATCCGACCTGTTGCCCGGGAAGCACGCGTGTACGCAACCAACCGGTACCGGAATCGCTCAGGACCTCAACCCGCTGCCCGATCGTCGCCTTGCCGATGATGGGGTAGATCGTGCCCGGACCGTCACGCATGTTCACGCGGGTGCCAGAGATTTCGCGGATGTCCTTTTCGGGTTCTGGGACAGGGGCAACCGCGGGTTCCGCGTCGGTTGTGACTTGCTGCATCGCCGTCACGCCGCCTTCCAGCGAGGCCAGCGTCAGCGTCACATCCTGATCTTCGAACAGAGACGGATTCGCCTGCAATCCGGCTGCAACCTGAGAGAGCAACGCCTTGGTTTCTTCCTCACCCAGAACAGGTTCGGGTTCTGCAATAAACTCAATAACGGGGATGGGTTGAACTGCAGCGCGGGTCACCAATTCCTCAACCGGAGGCGCAGCCTTGGGTGCAGGTTCGAACGTGGCCGCCATGCGCTGCGGGTTGTCACTGCGCAGGCCGCGCGGTTCAAAGTCGGGGCCTCCACTCATGACGTAGAAGGCCCAGCCAAGGGCGGCAAAAGTAACAAGTATCAGGCGCGTCATAACGCTTCCCCCCGAAGAAATCGTAAATACAAGAATTGGCAGCAGTTTAATTCATGAGAGCATAGCATATTTCGAGGTGGGAGTCGAAAAATGGGGGAAATCCGGGGGTTGCCTCCCCCTGTTGCAAAAAGCGCGACTTGTCCCCAGTAAAATAAGTCTTGGTTGCTTTACCAAGCCGCGCTTGCGTCGTATCACATCATATATGAACGATACGATCGACGACCCCAACATGGAGGCCCCTGACAATGGGGGCGAGGTAGCCGAACCGCTACGCCGCGCAATTGGTGAGCGCTATCTGACCTATGCGCTGTCCACCATCATGCACCGGGCGCTGCCGGATGCGCGTGATGGTTTGAAACCGGTTCACAGGCGAATCCTCTATGCGATGAGGGAACTGCGACTCAGTGCAACCGGAGGTTTCCGGAAGTCCGCGAAGATCTCGGGCGATGTGATGGGTAACTATCACCCCCACGGTGACGCCGCGATTTACGACGCGATGGCGCGTCTGGCGCAGGATTTCAACGTGCGCTACCCGTTGGTCGACGGGCAGGGGAATTTCGGCAATATCGACGGCGATAACCCCGCGGCTTCGCGATACACCGAAGCGCGGATGACCATCGTGGCCGAGGCGCTGCTGGAAGGTCTGAACGAAGACGCCGTTGATTTCCGCGACAACTATGATGGGACGTTGACCGAGCCGGTCGTGCTGCCCGCTCAGTTCCCGAACCTGCTGGCGAACGGTGCCAGCGGCATAGCGGTGGGCATGGCGACGAACATACCGCCGCACAATATCTCTGAGCTATGTGACGCCTGTCTGCATCTGATCAAAACGCCGGATGCGCGTGACGATACGCTGTTGAACTATGTGCCCGGCCCGGATTTCCCGACCGGCGGCGTCATCGTTGAGCCGCCCGAGAATATCGCGCAAGCCTATCGCACCGGGCGCGGATCTTTCCGGCTGCGCTGTAAATTCGAGGTCGAGGATCTGGGCCGCGGCCAATGGCAGATCGTGGTCACCGAGATCCCCTATCAGGTTCAGAAGTCCAAGCTGATCGAAAAGATCGCGGAATTGATCCAGACCAAGAAAATTCCAATCCTCGCGGATGTGCGCGACGAATCCGCCGATGACATCCGCCTGATCCTGGAACCACGGTCCAAGAACGTGGACCCCGAGGTACTGATGGGCATGCTTTATCGCAACTCTGACCTTGAGGTGCGGTTCAGCCTGAACATGAACGTGCTGATAGACGGGGTGACGCCCAAGGTCTGCTCGATGAAGGAGGTGCTACGCGCCTTCCTCGATCACCGGCAGGAGGTTCTGCTGCGCCGCTCTCGCCACCGCATGGCGAAGATCGACCATCGGCTGGAGGTATTGGAGGGCTTTATCGTCGCCTTCCTCAATCTCGACCGTGTGATCGACATCATCCGTTACGACGACGACCCCAAAGCCGCGCTGATGCGCGAGGACTGGAGCATAGACCATGTCCGCGCGACCGACGAAGCCGACTATGTCTCGCCCAAACCGGGCGAGGGGGAGCTGTCGGAAGTTCAGGTCGATGCAATCCTCAACATGCGCCTGCGCAGTTTGCGCCGTCTGGAAGAGATGGAATTGGTTCGCGAACGCGACGAGTTGATGCTGGAACGCGCCAATCTCGAAGACCTGCTGGCCGATCCCGCCCTGCAATGGGCCAAGATCGCTGAGCAGTTGAAAGAGACCAAGAAGACCTTCGGCAAAGACTATGAAGGTGGCGCGCGCCGGACGCAGTTTGCTGAGGCCGGACAGGTCGAGGAAGTGCCGCTTGAGGCGATGATCGACAAGGAGCCGATCACGGTGGTCTGCTCTCAGATGGGTTGGATTCGGGCCATGACCGGTCACATCGACCTCAAGCGCGAATTGAAGTTCAAAGATGGCGACGGCCCCCGGTTCATCTTCCATGCGGAAACTACGGATCGGTTGCTGGTGTTCGCGTCGAACGGGCGGTTCTATACGGTCAGCGCCGCGAACCTGCCCGGCGGGCGGGGCATGGGCGAGCCGCTCCGCCTGATGGTGGATCTGCCGAACGAGGCGCAGATCATCGACATCCTGATCCACAAACCGGGGCGCAAGCTGCTGGTGGCCTCGGACGCTGGCAACGGTTTCATGGTGCCCGAGGATGACGTGCTGGCGCAGACCCGCAACGGGAAACAGGTACTCAACGTCAAAGGCGACGAGACGGCGATGATCTGTAAACCAGTCGCAGGCGACCACGTCGCAGTGGTGTCGCAGAATGGCAAGTTCCTCGTCTTCCCGACCGAAGAGCTGCCAGAGATGACCCGAGGCAAAGGCGTGCGTTTGCAGAAATACAATATGGCGCGCGGACGGCAGGGAACGTTGGAGTTGGATGGCGGCCTGTCCGACATCACCACCTTCAACTGGGAAGAGGGATTGAAATGGTCCATGGGGGGCGACAAAACCCGACATGAATCGGACATGTCCCAATGGTTGGCCAAGCGCGCCAGCGTCGGGAAAAAGCCGCCATATGGCTTCCCGCGTGACTATAAATTCTCGTGATCTGACGTGGGTTTCGAGTGAAATCCGCCGATACGGCTTGGCACATGCCGTATCGGTGCGCTAGATCAAAGAAAAACAGGCCTATCGAGACGAGATCATGCTGCGCATTTTGACCCTGATTACTGGACTTGCCCTGATGGGCGCCTGCACGCAAACGCAAGTATATGAAGAACCTGAGTCGTTGGGGGAATTCAAGCTACGCGTAAACTACGCCTTCGCTGAGAAAGCCCGCCAAGGACCGGTCTCGCGCGATGCGACACCAAAAGAATGGGAAAACGCCATTCAGAACGCGGTTGATATCCGTCTCGGCCGCTATGAAGGCGCTCAGGAATACGACATCGGTATCAGCCTCGAAGGATACATGCTGGCGCCTCCGGGCATTCCCGTCATCTACAATCCCAAAAGCACGGCGATTGTTCTGGTCAATGTCTACGATGTGAAGAAGAAAGAATTCCTCGCCAAGGGTAAGCAATTCCAAGTGCTGGAAGACACGACCGGAGAGAGCGCTCTGACAGGCTCGGGAAATACCCGCACAAAAGAAGAGCAGATGAGCGGCCTTGCCCTGAAAGTTGCCGACCGAGTCGAAGAGTGGCTGGCCGAAGAACATAAGGACAATGGTTGGTTTGATCGGCGTCCGGACCTGATCCAGCCGCTGGAAACGAGCGAGCTCACGCAAAATCCGGCGTGATCGGCGCATTTCCCTCAGGATGTGCTTGATTTTCCCCTTTGAAAAAAATAACTCGCGCGCGCAGATGTAACCACGGGACCAAGGGTCCCCCAAATCGCAAAAGGGCGCCTGAGGAATGGCAAAGGAAAAGTTTGAGCGTACAAAACCGCACGTCAACATCGGCACGATTGGCCACGTTGACCACGGCAAGACGACGCTGACCGCAGCGATCACCAAATATTTTGGTGACTTCAAAGCGTATGACCAGATTGACGGTGCGCCGGAAGAGAAAGCGCGCGGCATCACCATCTCGACCGCCCACGTGGAATACGAGACCGAGAACCGCCACTACGCGCACGTTGACTGCCCCGGCCACGCCGACTACGTCAAGAACATGATCACCGGTGCCGCTCAGATGGACGGCGCGATCCTGGTTGTGAACGCCGCTGACGGCCCGATGCCGCAGACCCGCGAGCACATCCTGCTGGGCCGCCAGGTTGGCATCCCGAAGATGGTCGTGTTCCTGAACAAAGTTGACCAGGTAGATGACGAAGAGCTGCTGGAACTGGTTGAGATGGAAGTTCGCGAACTGCTGTCCAGCTACGAATACCCTGGCGATGATATTCCGATCGTTGCAGGTTCGGCTCTGGCTGCGATGGAAGGCAACAAGCCTGAGATCGGTGAAGAGAAGATCAAGGAACTGATGGCGGCTGTTGATGAGTACATCGACACCCCTGAGCGTGCTGTTGACCAGCCGTTCCTGATGCCGATCGAAGACGTGTTCTCGATCTCGGGTCGTGGTACCGTTGTGACCGGCCGTGTTGAGCGTGGCGTGATCAACGTTGGTGACGAAATCGAAATCGTCGGCATCCGCGACACTTCGAAAACCACCTGCACCGGCGTTGAAATGTTCCGCAAGCTGCTGGACCGCGGTGAAGCAGGCGACAACATCGGCGCGCTGCTGCGTGGTGTTGACCGTGACGGCGTTGAGCGTGGCCAGGTTCTGTGTAAGCCGGGTTCGGTTACACCGCACACCAAGTTCGAAGCCGAAGCCTACATCCTGACCAAGGAAGAAGGCGGTCGTCACACTCCGTTCTTCGCGAACTACCGTCCTCAGTTCTACTTCCGGACCACTGACGTGACCGGCACCGTGACCCTGGCGGAAGGCACCGAGATGGTCATGCCTGGCGACAACGTGTCGTTCGGCGTTGAGCTGATCGCGCCGATCGCGATGGAGCAGGGCCTGCGCTTTGCGATCCGCGAAGGCGGCCGCACCGTCGGCGCCGGCGTTGTGTCGAAAATCACTGAATAAGTCGCGCAAGCGAATGATCAGACGGAAAGGGCGTCCTTCGGGACGCCCTTTTTCGTTTGAGCTATACGGTTCCGAGGTGGGCCTAAACGTGTTCGAACCGAGATGACGCTTGGAAAGTTCGCCGTCGCTAAGGGCAAAACGGATTGAGGTTTCTTAATCCAAACTCCACCTCACCCAAAGACAGGAAACCCACATGTGATCTGAAACAAAAAGCGGGGCGTGCGCAGGCCGATCCGCTGAGGCAATCAGGAGGAAATCATGTTAGGTTTTGAATTCTTGAACTATGGAACGCAAATCCTTCACAGCAAGGATCTGGAAGACATGCGATCTGCCATCCTTAGTGACGACGACCAGGAAGTCGACTGTGATATCAGTGAGTTTAACCGCGAGCGTAAGCGGTTCGACGTCCGGCTTGCCGAGCAGCTGTGCCACGACAGAATTAATGCTCAATCGGGCCTATCCGGGCCTATCTGGGATGAGGGGCGTTAAACCGCGCAGAATAAGGGGTTTTTCGGGTGCTTGAGGAGGCGTGACGATGAGGGCTCAAAATCGGGCTTGCGACAGTGATTTGCCCAATCTCGACCGCTCAGTGGTTCAGATCGCCGGAAAACGCTGGTTTTTTCTTCGCATTTCAGGGCCCGGAATCGAGCGTATTTTCCACGATCTGCGCAGGCCAGAACACCCGGATTGCGCCGATCGGTCAGAGCGCGTGGCATTGGCGTTTAACGGGGCTTTGAAGATGCGTTTAGGGCCTGTGTTGGGGCGGTTCAGGAACGGGCCCACCAGTTGGGTGGTTCGATCCCGAGGATGTCCCATTGCGGTGTCCAGGCCTTGCCCACGGCATCAGGCCATCCATGCCGGGCTGCGGCCTCTTCCTCAGGGGTATCAAGGCGGTCGATACCGTGACCCTCGACCCATGCGGTGATCTGCGCAATGGCCTCGCGCACGCAATCCCGCAATCGGTGAATCTCTGCGGGTTCGGGCAGGCCCGCACCCCAGGGGAACCGCAGGCCGTTTCTGACAGCCCCGATGGAGCATCTCAGTTCCACGGCGAATCCGGCGCCGCAGGTCGGTTTGCCGGATTTGAGTGTTTGACGGAGCCAGTCCACGGACTGCCCTGGCTCATGATCGTAGAGGAAATCACCGAACATCCGATCATCGAGATCTTCGCGATCACGTGGATCGCACTCGGTGAGACCGTGCCTTTCGAGGTCTTCCCATGTCAGGAAACCAGCCATTCGAGAAGTCCTGCGATCAGTTGCTCCATGCGGTCTTCGCCAAAGCGCATCAGGTTGACGCGGCTGCCCCCGGCGATGGCGTGAGCATAGTTGACGTAGCCTGCGCGGTCCAGTGCGCTGGTGGCGGCTGTCGCTAACACGCGATATGTCCGGTGTATGTAACATGCGATCTGTCCGGTTCTATTCTGTCTCTGAGAGGAGGCGTTATGAACCGAGCAGAAGTGTTACAGGAAGTTCGACTGATGAAGTTTGAAGATGTGTATTCGCGGCGAAGCGCGAACAAGCTGACGCAAGAACAGGCGGCTGAGATACTGGGTGTATCCGTGCGCACCGTCAGGCGTTGGGAGGATCGATTTGAGGCGGATGGTGCAGAAGGTCTGTACGACCGTCGGCTTGGCAAACTGGCCAACAATCGTGTTGCCACGGATAAGGTCATGGAGATGCTTGAACTGTTTGATACCAAGTACTGGGATTACACGCCGAAGCATTTCCACGAGAAGCTGGTGGCCCACCATGGTTTCACACAGAGCTACAACTGGGTGCGGCTTACACTGCAGCGCCACGGCCGGGTTCAGGCAGCACCCCGACGAGGTGCCCATCGGCGCAAGCGGCCCCGCCGTCCGATGGTTGGCATGATGTTGCATCAGGACGGCTCCAGCCATGAATGGGTTCCGGGTCAGTGGTGGGATCTGATCGTCACCATGGACGATGCCACCAACCGGGTTTATTCGGCATTCTTTGTCGAGGAAGAAGGGACGATGAGCAGTTTTCAGGGGCTGACAGAGGTGATCGAGGCGCAAGGTCTGTTTTGCTCGCTCTATGCCGATCGGGGCTCTCATTACTGGCATACGCCCGAAGCGGGCGGCAAAGTGGACAAGGACAATCTGACCCAGGTCGGGCGCGCCTTGCAGCAACTCGGCATTGAGCTGATCCCGGCCTATTCACCGCAGGCCCGTGGACGGTCTGAACGCATGTTTGGCACGTTCCAGAACCGATTGCCGCAGGAACTGCGGTCCCATGGGATCACAACCATTGAAGAGGCCAATCAGTTCCTGAAAGAGGTCTATCTTCCCGAACACAATGCCCTGTTTGCAAAGGAGCCGGAGGATACGACCTCGGCCTTCGTGCCGTTTACAGGCAATGTGCGCGACACCCTGTGTGTGCAGGAAGACCGCGTCGTCGGCAACGACAATACGGTGCGCTACAAGGGCCTGGTCATGCAGATCGCGGCAGACAGGCACCGTCATCATTTCCTGACTTCCGACCTTTTTGTTGATCTGACTGGGTTTTTGGTTTGTTTTCAGGTGTGGTTGCTCAGAGGCGCGTTGTAGTGCCCCATTATTATAAAAAGTATTGACATGGGCCTTCAGATGGCTAACCTCTTCGCCCATGTTCATCCGCACCAAACATGACGCAAAGCTCAACCGCACACGGATCCAGATCGTTGAATCCGTCCGCACCGGCTCCAAGGTACGCCAGAAGATCCTGCGCCATGTGGGTGTGGCCCATAACGACAGCGAGATTGAGGATATCAAGCGTCTGGCGGGCCGCTTGATGGAGCAATTACGCATTGATCGCTCGCCGCAAATGGAACTGTTCACGCCCACGGAATATGCCGATCTGCAGGCGCTGGTGCGCCGCGCTCCGCGGCCGGACAAGCTTGGCGTTGATCTTGCCGAGTGCCGTGAGGAGGCGCGGGTCTCTCTGGGTCTGCGGGATGTCATGGGGACGATGTATGACCAACTGGGTTGGGGGGCCCTTCTGGGGGCGGCGCGTAAAAGTGCCAATCGCATTGTGAAAGAGCTGGTTATGGCGCGGATCGCACAGCCCGAGAGCAAGCGCGCGACCGTGGAGGCGTTGGAGAACCAGGCAGGCATCACGCTCAATCTGGACGTGGTCTATCGGAGCATGGATTACATCAATACGCCGGTGATAGACGGGATTTGCAAAACCTCTCACGCGGCGGCAGAGAAGTTGCTGGGCGGGCCAGTGACCGTGCTGTTCTACGATTGCACGACCCTGGCCTTTGACACCGAGCGCGAGGACCCGGCCGAGGATGCGGACGGGGTCGAGCAGGATCATCTTCTGGCCAAGGGCTTCAGCAAGGATGGCAAGCATCACCGCGCTCAGGTCATGCTGGCGCTGATCGTCACCTCCGATGGGCTGCCTGTGGGCTATGAACTCTTCCCGGGAAACACCTGGGAAGGTCATACGCTGGAAGCTGCGCTGAAGGCGTTGGAGGGACGCTTCGACGTGGCCAGGGTCACGTTCGTGGCCGATGCCGCCATGCTCAGCAAGGACAACCAGCAGATGTTGCAGAACAAGGGTCTGCCCTACATCCTCGGCTATCGCATGAAGTCCGCCCCGGCCGCCGTGAAGGCGAACATTTTGAGCCCGGAGGGACGCCAGCCTTGGGCTGGACACGGTTCTGAAGAGGCAACCGAGAAGGGCTGGTACAAGGTGATCGACCAGGAGGGAGCGCGGGTCATTGTGACCTGGTCACCCACCCGGGCACGCAATGATGCCCACAAGCGCGACAAGGCAATCGAAAAGCTGCACAAGAAGCTCAAGCGCTCTCGCAAACCCGGCAGCTTCAGCAGCCGGGGATATGGCCGCTTCCTGGCCTTCCCCGACAGCGGGGACGTCACGCTGGATGATGCAAAGATCAAGGCAGCGGCACAATGGGACGGGCTGCATGCCATTGTTGTTCATGGTGCGGACGAACTGGAGGCACAGGACGTCATTGCCCGCTATCACCAGTTGTGGGAGATCGAAGCCTGCTTCCGCACCAACAAGCACGATCTGAAAATCCGGCCCATCTATCACTGGTCGCCGCGTCGGGTCCGGGCCCATATCGCCATCTGCTACATGGCCTTCTGCTGCCTGCAGCACCTGCGCAAGCATCTGGACCTGCTCGGACACCCGATGAGCCCGGCTCGTATCCGCAACGAGTTGAACGCATTGCAGCTCTCGATCCTGCGCCACAAAGGCACCCCTGACCGCTACGGCATGCCAAGCCATGCCACGGTCGATGCCAGACGCATCCTCACCTGCGTCGGCCTGACCTGGAACGAAGCCCCTTTCAAGATACCCCCCGGGCGCACCCGAAAAACTGGCCAGACCAAAGCCTGAGCTCCCTCAACACTCCGAAACAATCGCTGGCGAAAAAAGTCCGTGTAGTGCCTTTTGGCAACCAAGGCATAATAATATCAATGACTTATACGAAAAAATGTCGGAAGTCAGGAGGGGCTGACAGAGGTGATCGAGGCGCAAGGTCTGTTTTGCTCGCTCTATGCCGATCGGGGCTCTCATTACTGGCATACGCCCGAAGCGGGCGGCAAAGTGGACAAGGACAATCTGACCCAGGTCGGGCGCGCCTTGCAGCAACTCGGCATTGAGCTGATCCCGGCCTATTCACCGCAGGCCCGTGGACGGTCTGAACGCATGTTTGGCACGTTCCAGAACCGATTGCCGCAGGAACTGCGGTCCCATGGGATCACAACCATTGAAGAGGCCAATCAGTTCCTGAAAGAGGTCTATCTTCCCGAACACAATGCCCTGTTTGCAAAGGAGCCGGAGGATACGACCTCGGCCTTCGTGCCGTTTACAGGCAATGTGCGCGACACCCTGTGTGTGCAGGAAGACCGCGTCGTCGGCAACGACAATACGGTGCGCTACAAGGGCCTGGTCATGCAGATCGCGGCAGACAGGCACCGTCATCATTTCGTCAAGGCGAAGGTCAGGGTCCACGAATACCCCGATGGTCAACTGGTCATCTTCCACGGCCCGAGATGCATTGGCCGCTACCAGCCTGACGGATCACCCATCACACAGGAGGATAGCAAACACAAAGTCGCGTGACCCGCTTCGACGTGGCGCGAACGCGGTGGCCCAAATCTACGGTCGCCTACGGCTCCCTCCGAATTGGGCCACCGCGCAATCAACTGAAGCGGACAATTGGCATGTTACCTACACCGGACAATTCAGAATGTTCTCGACAGTGCGCTGGTGGCGGCATGGGAGGCCAGCCGCTGCATGGCGGGGGCGTTCATGTCGAGACCGGCCGCTTGCTCGTTGATGCGCAGCGTGGCCAGTTGCCAGAGGCGATTGGCGGTGTGGCCAAGCCCGGGGCGGGGATCGGTGGCGCGGAAGAGCGAGCCATCATGGCCCACGGCGACGACGCGCACGAGGCCGGGTCGCTTTTCCAGCTGCTCAAGATCAACAGATGACAGGGCTGCGGAATCGGGATGATTGTGCACGACGCCGATACGGCGGGCCGGGTCTCTCAATATGTCGAGCATCTCCGGAGACAAGTCGACCCGGTCTCGCGCGCCCTCCACCCATTCCACGGGTGCGGCATTGCCGCCACGCACGGGGGTGTCGGCGTCGAGATCGATGGCGGCGAGATGTTCATTGCCGGTTCTGAGGCCGCGTGCGCGGGCTTCGTGGATCAGCCCCAGTTCGATGCCGCGCGCCACCGGGTCCAGGCCCTCGGCGATGGCATCATGGCGGCCCTGCTCGGCGAGGAATGTGGCCCCGGGGTTGGTCTCAAAGCCCGGCGTGATGCCCTTGGGAACCTCAAGGCTGCGCCCGGTGCGGGGATCGGTCAGGCTGCGGGTTTCCATTGGTGGCTCGGTGGCGACGGTCAGGCCCCGGCGTTCCAGCGCGCGGGCGGAGAGCTGGCGGGTGGTACAGGCGCAGAAATAGCCGTTGGGCGGGAAATGCGCGGCCCACCAGATATGATCGACCGGCACAACCAGCCCGTGGAAAGGCTGATGCGCCGCGCGGCGGCTGGCGCGCTGGAGCTGGATATATTCGAGATAGGGAAAGACCTCTTTGGTGCGCTGGATGCGCATCCAGCGTCCGGCGGCATATGCGGTGCGCAGGTTGGTGTCGAATATGACGGCAAGGCGGCGTTTCGAGCCAAGCTGTACGATGCGGGTCTCGCCGGTGAGCGGATCGGTCATGCTCTTGCGGCCCCACCATCCGGCGGCCTTGAGCTTTGGCTCCAGCGCCGCGCGGAACTGCTCCATGGTCCAGCCCCCGGCGATGGCCTCGTCCACGGCTTCGCGGATCGTGGCCAGCAGATCGTCCTGCATCGCCTTGGCGACCACGAAGCCGCGCGCATGGGAGGCGCCCCACCAGTCGCGCCAGGAATAGCGCCCTTCAGGCGGGGCGTAGCCCTTGGCGCGAAAGAACTCTATGGCTTCCCGGGGCTGAAGCGCTGTGGCGGTGGCCAGTGGCGTGAGATCGATCGGGTCAGCCATGGGGTCACGCCTCCGGATCGCTTTCGGGCATCACCGGCGCATCGGCGGTGCCTGCGAGCTGGGCTGCAAAATCAGCGCGCGCGTAAAGCCCGGCCAGCGCTTCGGCGGCTGGGTGGGTGGCCAGTTCCGCCAGCCGGTCGCGCAACGCTTGAAGCGTTTCCGCCTCATCCAGTGCGCCCTGAACGGGAATGAGCGTGGCAGCGGCGGCCTCTGCGGCAATATCGGGGCCGATGAGATGGCCGACCAGCCCGGTGATGGCATCACCCGGGGCGCCGCCGGGCGGCGCGGCAAACTCTGCGGTGGGATCAGACATGTCGGGCGGCCTGTCGGGCCGGGGGGCCGGCTCTTCCCAGACCCCACCATAGGTCTCTTCGATATAGCTGCGCGCGGGGCGCAGGCCGGAGGCCTGGGTGATGTAATAATCGCGTTTTGCGCGGATCTCGAGGTCCTCGGGTGGCGCGGTATCGCGGTAAAGCCGGGGCACGGCAGCCCCGGGAAAGTTCCAGTGGGTGAGCCATGTGGCCACGCTGGCGTGCAGGCATTCGGAAAGCCGGTGTTCGTCACTGGCGATGAGGGCCTGAAGGGTTTCATTCTGGACCCTGGCTGTGCCCACATGCTGGCCGATCTCGGAGGTGGCGTGCTGGCCCACCACCGCTTCGGCGATCATGCGATCCAGAGCGGACAGCATGGAGCGGAAGTCTCCGCCCCCCGAGCCTCTACCACCGGCTCCACCGCCGGAACCGGCGGCGGCCAGCGTTTCCACCGACTGGCCCTCGGGCAGCGCGATGCAACTGGCTGTCACCGCCTGTCCCATGATTGCCAGCAGCGCATCGATCTCCGGTTGCAGTGCATCCTGTCTGTATTTGCCCACCAGCACCGGCGCCCCGAACTTCTCCAGCGCCACCGACCACATGCGCAGCACCTGCCGCTTGAGCCAGACCGGCCAGATGCACCAATGCGCGGCCCCCAGCCCGAAGGGTTGCCCGCCATGGCGCGGCGGGGTGCGGTGCAGGATGTATTTTGCCGGCGGCAGCGGGATCCCGGCAGGATGGCTCCGGGTGATCAGCAGCGGATCGAGCGTGGTCCGGTCATGGCGGATGAGGCGCGGATCGCGACTGCGGATATCGACCAGCCGGACGCGGTGCCCCTCCACCGCCCAAAGGCATTCGGAGATCGCATAGCCATACCAGATCGCGTGCAGAAGCGCCCGGCTGACCCGGTTCATGTCGAGGCCGCCCAACTGCAAGCGCAGATCGTCGGCGGCCGCCACGTCCCGCGCGCGCGTGCCGCCGGGTTCGATCACCAGGGGGGCCGCCAGCAACCCGTCGATGCGCTGGCCCAGCACGGCGGTGGCCTTGCTGTCGGTCAGGGCGATCTCGGCGGCGTCCAGTCCGGCGTCATCGCCCGGGACACCGCCAAAGCCGCCCGGCCCGCCGGCCAGCGCGCTGCCCAGACCTTCCAGCCAGCCTGCGGTCTGACCCCAGATGCCGGTTCCGCCCAGCCGGGCGGTCTGGGCCGGTGCGGCCCGCTCTGCGGTATCGGGGCGCTTGGGGACATCACTGTCACGGGGATCCATGGCTTACCTCCAGCCAACAGGGCCCGCCAGCGGCGAGCGGATGATGTCGAGATCGGGATCGGCGCGGTAGCCCGCGCCCGCGCCTGGCCCGCCGCCCAGCCCGGCGGAGCTGAGTTGCGGACCCGGCCGCATCTCGAAGGGTCCTGCCACCGAGGCGGCTCCGAAGGCCGCGAGCGCCAGGGCCCAGAAGCGATCGGCATGCCCGTCACTGTCCTTGCGGTCGGCAACAAGGCGCGGCGCCCCGGAGACCGAGGGTTCGGCGCGCACGGAATGCAGATCATCCCAGAGCGCGGGATCGGCGGGAATGCGAATGCGGCGATCCTCGAACGCCTCGCGCAGGGCGCCGGCCACATCGAGCTTGCGGGCCGCCGACAGCAGCACCCCTTCCACGGTGAGCGCGCCATGGTCTTCCTGGTACTGCTCGACCACCGCCTCGCCCATGCCGGTCTGATCGACCAGGATGCGCAAGGGGCGGTGCGCGCGCGCAAGACGGCGCATTTCGGCGCGCTGTTCGGCAAAGGTTTTGTTGTCCAGTGTGACAATCTCGCGCAGCCAGAGCGTGCCCCCATCATCTTCCAGCACGGCGGCCACCCAGAGGTCGCGACGGCGCGCCACATCAACACCGATATAGCAGGGACCGGAGCCGCGATGGTCGGGGTTTCCGGCGCGCGCGTCGCGTGAGGCGGCGCGGATGAGATCATAAAGCAGCCAGGCCCCGCCGCCCGCCGAAGGCACGCAGTCGAGCTCTTCCGGCCCGTGGCGGCCATATTGGGCGCGGATGGCGGCCTCCCAGGCGGTTTCGGCCGGCTGCGTGAGCGGTTGATCGGTAAGCTGTGCAATCCGCCCATAGAGCCCCTGAGCGAGCGCGTCACGCAGTGTCACCCGGTGGAGCGTGCCCGGCTGGCGAGCCTCCCGGATATCGCGCACCAGCGTGTTGAACGGGTTGGCCTCGCCGTTATGGGTGGAGATGATCCGCACCCGGCCGCCCCAGGTCAGAAACGCAAGCGCCGCTTTCAGCACCGCGTCGAGCGTGTCGACAAAGGCGGCCTCATCGATCACCGCCACATCGCCCGGACGGCCCTTGCCCCGAAACCCGCGTGGGGAAGAGGTCATGGCGAGGATCTGTTTGCCCGAGGCCAGCGCGATCCGGAAGGCCTGGATGTCGCGGCCCTCATCATGGATCAGAACCTCGCCGGCCGCCCCGGCCGCGATGCCGAGGTCCTCGGCCCAGCCCGCGCAATCGTCGATGAAGCCGCGCGTCATGTCGCGTGCGTAGCTCTGATAGTAGATATCGCCCCGGCCCGTGCCTGCATGCATCACCGCGTGATAGGCCTCGGCCCAGCTGATCCCGATGCGGCGGGACTTCTCGATCACGGCCAGCGGGGCGGGGTCCCCCACCCAGGCCGATTGATAGGGCAGAAGGGTCCTCATGCATCACCACCCTCGACCGCCTGCCGGATCAGGGCGGCAACATCCGGGCTGAGACCGGCCCCGCGCGCGGCCGCCCCGGCCCGTTCTCCCCCGGCGCGGCGCTCGGCCTCGGCCAGGCGTTTGCGTTCCTTGTCGGCCATTGCCTCGCGCAAGCCCGATGAGCTCATGACATCCTTCATCATCCGGCCCAGGAAATGCAGATCACGCGGATCGATCTCCCCGGCCTCCCGGGTCATCTGCGCTTTCATCACCTTGAAGGCCACGGTGGTGATCATCTCGAAGAGCACCGATTGGCGGCGGGCTTCCTCTTCCAGCCCGATCTCGTCCAGCCACCCCGCCGCCCAGCCGGTGGCCTCCTGCTGAAGGCGCGAGAACTCCCGGTGTTCCTGGCCGAACCGCTGCACCGTTGAGCGCCCGATCGTGACCAGCAGCCCCTTCTCGGCCAGGCGGTCATTGAGCGCGTCGGTGATCGTGTCATAGTCGGCAAACCCCTGCGCGGCGAGCTCTTCGCGCAGCCAGTCACGGATGGCCGAGGGCAGAAGATCGATCTTGCGCCGTCGCGGCATGTCACGGCCCCTTTGGTGCGGGCCGCCTCACGCCGGGATGGAGGGCCCGGCCTTGCGCGATATCCACGCCGCGCGCGGTGGCCGAGGCCAGAACGAAGCCCTCATGGTCCTCCAGCGTCACAAGCTCCTGTTCGCTGAGCCAGGCCAGCGTCGAGACCAGCCGGTCGCGCGAGGTGGTAATGCCCAGCCCATTGCAGACATCCATGAGGATCTCCGAGTTGGAGGCATATTCGAGACAGGCCGAAAGATGGGTGAGGATGGCCAGGCGGCGGTGGGCGTCCAGTGTTGCGGCATAGCTCATCTGCGGCTCTCTCCCAGAAGATGGTCCTCGATCCGGGTGATGGCGGCCGAGAGGGTGCCCACGGCCCTGGCATCGCGCTCCATGGCGGTGCGCAACTCCGAGACCGCGCCCGCCTGGCGTTCGATGGCAAGCTGCAGCGCGTGAATGTCCTCGCGGCTGGCCAGCCCCGCCACCGCGCCTTCCAGCCGCGTCAGCCGTTCGGCGTGGCGATCGAGCCGGTCGGTGACATCTGCCCCGGGCCCGGACCGGGATGGGTGCGGGGAGGCGCTGCGCCGCAAAAGACCCAGCCGCTGCAGGGCCACCACGGCGCCGCCCAGAAGGCCCAGGATCGCAAGGAGCGCGGCAAAGCTCTGCCAGTCTTCAGGGGTGGGCGTCATCAGCAGGCCTCCGGGAAAGATATGCGGGCAAAAGGGTCCTGCCCACATTAGCGGCTTTGCGCCACATCAGTCAGCGGACCATGGTCCGCTGCTCTGGTTATACCCGGGGGCGGTGCGGGATCGTTGCAGACCGGACAGGGCACACCGCGCCGCACTTCACTGTCGGTCATGTCAAAAAGCCAGCCCTTTGCGGTGCGCCAGCCGGGCATCAGGCCCGGAGCCTGCCCCCGGTCATCGGCATGCATCATCACGCGGCGCATCCGGGGTGGGGGCGTCAAACCCGGAAGCCAGGGCTGGCGGCGTTCAGTCTTCACTGTGAACCGCCCGCGCCGCCTCCAGCCAGGCCAGACAGGCGGCGCTCAGATCACCCCCGTGGGCGACGAGGCCGTGAAGCTGTATTTCCACGATGCCGCAGGCGAGCTGGGGGATTTCCACCTTTGCCCCGGTCTCGATGAGCGCCGTGGTTACCGCCTCGGTGATCGTCTCCACATCCTCCATTCTCGAAAGCCGCTCCAGAAGGGCGGCGCGGGCTGTGGTGCCGGGATCGGCGTTTTTGTCCTGTTCTTCCATATCCATATCCTTCATCTAGGTACATTCTCCCGCTTCCGCCTGGTACAGCGCCCGCCGGAAAAGGCGATCTGCGCCCGCCCCCCGGGCCGGCGGAAGGCACCCTGCCGGCTCATGGCTTGCGCGCCTCGCGCCGGTAGCGCCGCACGGTGCCGGTTGCAATACGCAAGGCGCGGGCGATCTCGCCTGTTCCCATGCCGCGCCCTGCCAGCCACAGCACCACCGCGCGGCGCGCCAGCGGCACCTCCAGCACATGACCGCCACAGCCCTGCATGAGCGCCTGTGCAGGCGCGTGACCCAGAAGGGCGATCAGGGCCTGGCCGTCGGGGCTTTGATCGCGCGCGGGCACCCGCCAGCTCTGCCCGCCATGTTCCAGCGCGATGGCAAGTGCTGCCTCGCGCCCGGCGTGATCGGCAATCTCGGCCAGGGAGGCCGGCAGGGGCGCGGATGCGCAAGTCTGATGCGGGCGGGTCAATGCTCAGGTCTCCGGCGGGCACCCCTTTGGTGCCGCAGGCTCAGCCGTTCGGCGCGGTTCGAGATCGGCCCGGCCTGGGCGTTGGTTATGGTGACGAGTGCGACCGTGCCATCTGCCGTGCGCCGCAGATGAAACCGCAGGCCGCCCCGGATCACCGCGCCCTCGCCAAAGGTGCGCATGGCGGCCTCCGCGCCCGGCACCTGCGCCGCAATCCGCGCCCTCAGCCCCTCCACATCCACACCCCAGCTGCGCTCGAGCCAGCGCAGCACCGCGTGTTCGGTGACATGCAGCGAAAAGTGGCTTGACCTATCCATTACGCAGCCCCCCGGTCTGGCGTCTCGCGCGACATGCGCCGCGCGGCCATCTTCCGGCGTCCGTATTCGGCAGGGGTGAGGCGAAGCCGCTTTGCCTCGATCCGCGTCTGCGCGCGCCGCTGCTGGCGGGTGAGGCGGGAGGCAGGCGGGATGGCCCTGTTGGCCTTCAGCTTTGCAACCCACCGCCTCTGCGCGCGCCCGACCCCTGCGCCCGGTGCGGCGCGCGTATACTGGCGCGTGTGCTGACCCGGGGGTGCGGGTGTGGCACGTCCGGCCTGAAGCGGCATGGAGGTCAGCCCCGCAAGCAGGGCGCCATAAAGCATCTGTGCCATCTTCATGGGGAGACCTCCGCATCTGCATCTGCCTGCGCCTCTGCGCGGGCCAGCATCGCGCGCAGCGACCGGATCACATCGGTGATGCAGCCCGTATCGGTCAGCGCATCCACATCGATGGGCACAAAGGCCCAATGCGCCCCGAAGCGCGCGCGGATGAAGGCGTTGAGCCCGGCGCGGCCCGGGCGTTTCAGCGCGCCCCGGCGCCCCAGTTCGCCCCAGAGCGCGTGAATGAGGCGCACGTCGCCCCTTTTGGCTTTGGGGCGGGGGTTTGCGCCGCTGTGGCTGTCCCGGTGGGCCGCGCTGGCGCCCTTCTGACCGCCCCTGTGGCCGCCCCCTGTGCCATCCGGGGCTCCGCCCCTGTGGCCGCCCCCTGTGCCATCCGGGGCTCCGCCCCTGTGGCCGCCCCCTGTGCCATCCGGGGCTCCGCCCCTGTGGCCGCCCCCTGTGCCATCCGGGGCTCCGCCCGTTCGGCGCTTCATCCGTCCACTGGACGGATGACCGGTTGCACCGGACCGCGCCTCACCCTGCAGCGTGTTGAGATGGGCCAGTAGTCGGGCCAGGTCGCGGGCGGACATGTCCCGCATCGACGCCTTGCCGGTCACAGCCAGTTGCACATCATGGCGTGCGTCCGCATCGAGCCCGAGGGCGCGGCAGGCCCCGTGCGCCGCGCGCATCAGCCGGGCGCGGTCCCCTTCGGCATATCGGCGGGTGCGGGTCATGTCACCGCCGCCCCGCCCTGCGCTTTGCGCGCCGCGCGTTCGAACCTCTTCTGCCGCCGCGCGATCCGCATCCGCTGCGCTTTATGTTCGGGCGCCTTCATCGGCAGGCGCGTGACGGGCAGACCGGAGACCCCCTCGGGGATATGCCTGATCCGCCCGGCCGCCACCGCCGCGTCGATGAGCCTGCGCGCCTCGGCGGAGAGCGGGGCGCGCGTCATGCGGGTGCCAAAGACCGCCACCGCTCAGCCCGCCTTGGCCAGATCGATGCTGATCGGCTCCCAGGCCGCATCGGGGGTGGCGCGGCGATAACAGCGCATATAGGTTTTCGAACCCACCACCCGCATCGCATCGCGGATCGCTTCCATCGCCCTGCGCCAGCGCCCGTCCGCGATATCGAGCCGCAGCAGGCTGTAGATGCCGGCGCGCGCGATCTCGCCCTCCTTGTCGACCTGGAAGGCGTGGGAGACGATGGTGCGGATCTCGGCGCGGCTGCCCTCGGCCCATTCGGCCAGGCATTCCTCCACCAGGTCGCGCGCCACCTGCAATTCGGGGCCGAAGGCGATGCGATCGGCGATCTGCACCTGCACCTTCATCGTGCCGTCATAGGACATATAGGTGCGGTTGCCCTTGACCGAGCGGCGGCTATGGCCGCCATATTCGGCCTCCAGGATCGCATCAAACCCGCCGATCTCATCAAAGCAATGGGACCGGAACCGCCCGATCTGCCCCGAGAGATCACCGGCAAAATGAATGACCCGGCGCACCATCTCATCCTGCAACTGGTCCTGCGGGCGCACCATCTCGAGCGGCGTCAGGCGCCCTTGTGCGTCGCGCATGTAGCGCGCACCATCAATGTCCACCGTGGCCGCATCGATCCAGTTCAGCGGCGGCAGGCCCAGAGATACGGGACCGGCTTCGCTCTCCGGGTCACAGCCCTGGTCGATCCGGGCCTCGGGGCCCCTGTCGGGATGCGGGTTTGTCTGTGCCATAACATGTCCTTTCGATGTGTTGACTGTTGCAGGGGGTCTTTTGCATCCGCCGTCAGCCCTCGGCCGCGTCCTCAAAATCCACATGCGCGAAGATCGCCGGCAGCCCGTCTTCCAGCCCGACCGCCTCGATCTCGTGAAAGCCGCCCGGGATGTCGGCGATCCAGACCTCCTCATGGGCGGGCAGCTCAGAGAGCCGTTCGATCAGCTCCTCTACGCTCATGACAGCTCTCCCGCCGCCGCTTCGATATCCGCCTCGGAGATCGCCTCGCGCCCGGCCCCGCGCGCGATCATCCAGGCCCGCGCCAGATGGCGGCGCAACCCGTGCAGCCCGCCGGGGCCTGCGGCGGCGGCGATCAGATGTTTCATCTCGTCATCTCGCGGGCGCCCGGTTTGCGTCCCAGGGGCCCTGCGGCAATGGCGGCCACATCGTCGCGGGCCAGCGCCTTGAGATCGACCCGCATGCCGATCCGCCCCGTCACCTGCGGACAGCGCGCCAGCGTCATGCGGATGGTGTCATCGCCGATGAGCGCCAGCCCGCAGCCGGCCATGTCGCGAATGCAGCGGAGCTCATCAAGCAGGGGTGCGCGCAGATGATGCGCCTCATCGACCACGATGAGCGCGCCGCGCCCCTCAAGGCCGGCCACAATCGCCTGCTCGGCCTCCATGGAATGGGTCGGGCGTGCCCCCGCGCCAAGGGCTGTGCCGAGCCGCGAAAGCAGCCGGGGCAGGGTCGTGAGCGTCGGCGAGGCGCGCAGCCAGATCGCCTGCGCCCGGCCCGCGCAATGGGTCTCGGCCGCCCAGGTCTTGCCGCGCCCCGAGGGGCCGTGGATCAGCGCCAGATCGCCGGCGGCCTGGGCATAGGCCAGGGCGGCACTGACCGCCCGCGTGGCACAGGTCTCGGCATGGGCATCGAGCCGGGCCCCGCCAAAGGCATGGGCGGCGCGCTCGGCGCGGGTATCAAGCCAGCGCCCGATCCGCGCCTCCACGGCGTCATTGTCGCCGCCATAGCTGCCGTTCAGCCAGCTTGAGAGCGTGGGGGCGCTGACCCCGGGACCGATCTCGGCAGCAGCCCTGGCGCGCGACAGGCCAAAGGCGGCCATTTCCGCCTCCACCCGGGCGCGCAGCTCCGCCGGGGCGGGGGCCGCAGAGGCGGGATCGAGGACGCCAGAGGCGGGATCGGGGTTCGCAGACGGGCCGCGCGCCTCACGCGCAAGGGGTGTGATGTTTTCTGCCGGTTCCATCGGGGGTTCTCCTCTCTCAGATGCCTTCATCCAGAAACAGTTTCGCGGCCGCCTCCAGCGCAGGGCTGGCGCCCCCGGCCCCGCCAGCGGTGCGGCGGGAGGCTTTGGGTGCGGCGCTGGACGCAGACCCGCCTGCGCCCGCACGCGCCTCGGCCGCCTTGCCGGCCTCCTTGAGTGCCGGCGTCTCATGGGGTTGATCCGCCCGTGCCCCGCTGCGCGGCCCGACGCTGGAAAAGGCGATCACCTTGCCCGCCGCCTCCTCAGACGCGCTGAGCACATCCTCCATCGCCCCTTTGGGATTGTGGGCGCGGGCCAGATCGCGGGCGTCCTTGCGGGCGGCACTGTCGGCCTTGCGGGCCCGGGTTTTCGCCTGCGCCGCAATACGAGCCAGATCAGCCCCGGTGCGCGCGGGGTCCTCGGCCATGAAGAGAAACCGCCCCTCAGGCGAAAACACGAAAAGACGCGCGGGATCAGCAGGGTCATAGCGCAGCTCCACCCGCTCACCCACGCGGGTGCCCATCTCCGGGGCGATGTACCAGATACCCCCCACCGAGAGGCCCTGCTTGGAAATGGTGCGGCGCGGCCCGTCTCCCGAGCGGCTCACCGGCTCGGCCAGCAGCGGATCAAGCGCGCGCGGATCGCTGATCTTTCTCAGCGGCTCCGCCCAAGCCGCCATGCGCTGAAAAGGGCTCTCGCCGGTGCCGCCATGGGCGCGGCGCCCATAGATGGCCTCGACCCAGATGTCGCATTTGCGCTGCAGCTCCGCCCCGGAAAGCGCGATGTCAAAGGTCTCGGCCGCGTCCGTGCCGCGTCTCTGGGACATGGACTTTTTTGCCTCAAGCTTCTTGCGGTCCATCACGTCATGGCCGGTAAAGCCCGGCAGGAAGGCAAAGAGATCGCGCGTCATCGTGCCGAAAAAGCGCTCGATATAAGGTTTTGCCTCGGGCGTATAGGGCGGGCAGATGTCATGCTGGATGCCCAGGTCCGAGAGCACCCGGGTGAGATGGCGCGAGGTGTAGTCCCGGCCCTCATCGGTGCGCGCCACCTCCGGCACGCCCCAGTCGACAAGGCAGCGCCGCAGGAGCGCGCAGATCGCCGTTGCCCGGCTGGTGGGCACCACCAGAACCTTCGCCCGGCGCGCCCAGACATCAATGGCCCCCACGATCGTATGCCGCCCGTCGGTGCAGATCACATCCGCAGGCGTCGAATCCAGTTCCCAGAGCGCGTTGGGCGCGCGCACTTCCGCCGCCGCGCACCCAAGCGCAGGGGCCAGCCGCGCGCGATGCCCGTCAGGATCAGAGACGGCCGAGAGCGCACGGGCGTTCTCCGCATCGCCCCGCCAGGTCTTCAGCCAGCGCTGTGTCGCGCGCAAGGACGGCGCCTTGCCATAGCGCGCCTTCAGCACCCGCACCACATGGGAGGCGGTCAGGTGTCCCCCGTGCTCATGGATCAGCGCAAGGGCGCAGTCGCGCATCTGCGCGTCACTGAGCGGCCCGCAGCGCCCGCGCCCGGGCCGGTCGGTCAGCACCACCAGCCGCGCCTCGGGTGCCAGGCCCTGGCAGGTCAGACGCCAGCGGCGCACGGTGTCACCTGTCACCCCGGCGCCTTTTGCGGCCCGGGCATCCGCATCCGCCCGCGCTATCCCTGTGGCTATCAATCGCTCGGAGGCCGCCACCGCATCGAGCCGCATCCGCGCCTGCGCCAGTGCGGCAGACGAGCGGGGTGCGCTCGGGGGTGCGTCTGAACGAGACGGAAGACCGGCGGAAGGCACCGTGCCTGAACGGGTCTTTGAGGGGGCCTTGAGAGCCCCTTTAGCGGGTTTTGAATTGGACAGGCAGGGGGTCGTGCGGGCGCCTTGCAGGGGTGCTGCAGGGGGCGGGTTTGGCGATATGGCGGGTTTGGGTGGTGCGAATGTCATGGGCTATGGCCTGAAATCCCTGCCGGCAAGGGGCCGGCTTGTTCCGGGGTGGCGTCATCAACCGTCATGGCGTCGTGACGGTTTGCATCCGTCGCCAGGCGGGTGAGCGACGCGCTGACTTTTCCGGCCAGCTTCGTAACCCTCTCCTCCAGCGCCCGTCCGATCAGGGCCTCCAGTGACGGGGCCAGGCGGCGGCGTGCATTGCCGTGCAGACTTGCAACCGCGACCGCAAGATCCTCCGATTCCGTCGCAGCGAGAATGCGGCGATAACCCTCCTCCACCATATCAAGGCCTGCCTCGATATCGGCGCGCACACCATCAACCACGCGCCGCGCCGCATCGGGCCCCGCCCGCTCGGCCTTCAGCGCCTCGATCTCCGCCTTCAGTCGCGCGTTTTCACGCTCGGCACGGCCCCTTGCGGAGCGCTCCGCCATCACGCCGCGCAGCCGGTCCACGGACCAGTTGTAAAGCGAGGCCTCGGCCAGAACCGCGTCGCCCTCTTCCGGCTCCAGCCCCGCCACTTCGGCATGATGCGACCAGCTCAGTTCGTCCCGGCGTCGGGACGGTTCGATCCGCCGCGCCACCGAGGCGCGGTTCTTCAATGTGCCCAAAGGCACGTCCAGCTTTTCCGCCAGCCGCGTCATGTCGCCATAGGCCGTCGGGCGCTCGGCAACCCAGTCACCCATCTCCCAGGCAATGCCGTCAAGGCCACGGTCGAACGCCCTTTCGCGCGCCACAATCGAAAGACCCTTCTCTTCCCATTCGGCATCAAGGCGCGCCTCTATCTGTTCGCGGGGCTCAATCATTGCGCGTCCTCTTTTCCAGTGTGGCCTTGCTGATCTTCGGGTTCCGGCAACACGGGGGCGCGTTCGGGCGCCCCTTGAGCCGGTGGCGGGACCGGCCTCACAAGCCGGTAGAGAAAGATGCGCTCCATCGTCATCGGATCGATACCCTGGCGGCAGGCAATCTCCGCGCCGTTGGCGCGCAATTCCGCCACGGCCGCATTCACGGCGCAGACATCCGCCCCCGTCACGATCTCGCGCGTCGAGTGCTCCCGCCCGTCGCGCAAAAACGCGTGCAGGCGCTGCAGGCGCGGGGAGCGGGAGAGGCGCGCCGCATGCATCATGAGCGCCCTCCCCCACAGGGCGCACCGCCACCCGCAGGGGTCTCGTTGAGATGCGCAAGCACCTCCGCCACCATCAGCGCCGCCCCATCACAGGCCTCGATGCGCGCCTGCGCCCGGGCAATGCCACGGGTCACCGCCTTATGATCGCGCCCGCCAAGGGCCGCACCGATGCGCCCATACGTGGCTTGCGTGAGGGCAGCGCACAGGCACATGGCCATCTGCCGCGCCTGTGCAACCTCCCGATCCTTGAAACCCCCGCGCAGCGCATCCGCCTCCAGCCCGGCCACATGGGCGCTCACCAGGACAATCCGCGCCAGCGCGCGGTCCTGCCCGCCCGGCAGATGCGGCAGCGGCGCAAGCTCGCTGAGCAGGGCGCGCAGCTCCGCGCGCGAAAGGGGCGGTGTGTCGCTTTGCGGGACGGGTGCGTGCCCCGTCGCAGGGGATGTTTCCGGGGTTATCTCGGGGAGTGTTTCGGGGGCGGTCTTGTCGTCCGCCTCGCGCCCGATCCTGTCGCCCGTCTCAAACGCCATCACGCCGGTGAGCGCCGCCTCTGCGCGGGCCATCGCGCCGCAGGCTTCAAGCTCTGCGCCAAGGGCCGCCGCCTTGCGCAGTCCGCCCAAGGTGGCTTTGGCGGTGCGGGCATCCATGCGGCCGCAGGGTTCGGCCGGGCCGATCGACCGGCCCGCCTCCGCAAGGGCGCGGCGCAATTGCCGGAAATCGGAGGCGGCGCTCATGGGCTCACCGCCCAGGCAAGCACCAGCAGAACCCAGAGTGCCCCGAACAGCGAGACCGCGCCAATGAGATCGCTCAGCCAGTGATCGTCCAGGGCGCGGACGAGCCGGGCAAGAAGGCCTCCACGGACAGGGCCGTGGGGGCAGGTGCTGCGCGCTACAGGCGGGCGCGCAGAGCCAGGGAGTAACCGGTCAGGGGTGGCGGCCGGGTCAGGCGTGACGCCCTCCCCCGCCGCCGGTACCATCGGAGATGCAAACCAACCGATGGAGGAAAAGATGGATCCAGATAACGCCGAAATAATCGCCAAGGTCGCAAGCCGCTCAGCCCGAAGCACACACCATTTACTGATCGCGCTGATTGCCTCCCTGATCGACAGCGGCGCGCTATCAGCGGAGGTATTTGCGGAAAAACTCAACGATATGGAGCGCACCATTCGGAGCGTCAGCCCCGAAGACGCCTGGGATGAACTGGAGATGAGGGTCACGATCAGCCTCATTGATCAAATTCGTGATCTTGTTTCTGGCGGCGAGAAAACGTCACCCTGAGCGCGGCGGCGATCGGCCCCCTGCAATCCATCTCGTCGACGAGCACATTGATCAGCCGATCAGCCGGATCGGCAATCTCGTCAAGATTCGGAGTAGGATGGTTATGCATGGCCGTTACCTCGTTGCTGCAGGGGTGTCGGGCGGGCGGATCATGACAGACCCTCCGCTTTGGCAGGACCGGGCGTAACGCCTGGTCCCGCCGCCGGTTCCATCGGAGATGCAAACCAACCGATGGAGAGATAAATGGATGCGGAAAAATACATGTTAATGACGGAGATCGACCGGCGTATAAGTGAGGCCGGCAATCGGGATTTTGAAACGATCATGAGCATTATGCGCCCCCTCATGGCTGTGGTCAGGGCAGGCCTGCTTTCGGGCGCGATTTCTGTTGATGACGCCATTAAGCTGCTGCCCCCGGGCCGGAATGAGGATCAGGATCGCGGGACGATTGAGCAGTGGGCAAACCCGCGATCCGGCGAATGAACGCACGATCATAGTCGTTTATCTCCTGACTTCCGACATTTTTTCGTATAAGTCATTGATATTATTATGCCTTGGTTGCCAAAAGGCACTACACGGACTTTTTTCGCCAGCGATTGTTTCGGAGTGTTGAGGGAGCTCAGGCTTTGGTCTGGCCAGTTTTTCGGGTGCGCCCGGGGGGTATCTTGAAAGGGGCTTCGTTCCAGGTCAGGCCGACGCAGGTGAGGATGCGTCTGGCATCGACCGTGGCATGGCTTGGCATGCCGTAGCGGTCAGGGGTGCCTTTGTGGCGCAGGATCGAGAGCTGCAATGCGTTCAACTCGTTGCGGATACGAGCCGGGCTCATCGGGTGTCCGAGCAGGTCCAGATGCTTGCGCAGGTGCTGCAGGCAGCAGAAGGCCATGTAGCAGATGGCGATATGGGCCCGGACCCGACGCGGCGACCAGTGATAGATGGGCCGGATTTTCAGATCGTGCTTGTTGGTGCGGAAGCAGGCTTCGATCTCCCACAACTGGTGATAGCGGGCAATGACGTCCTGTGCCTCCAGTTCGTCCGCACCATGAACAACAATGGCATGCAGCCCGTCCCATTGTGCCGCTGCCTTGATCTTTGCATCATCCAGCGTGACGTCCCCGCTGTCGGGGAAGGCCAGGAAGCGGCCATATCCCCGGCTGCTGAAGCTGCCGGGTTTGCGAGAGCGCTTGAGCTTCTTGTGCAGCTTTTCGATTGCCTTGTCGCGCTTGTGGGCATCATTGCGTGCCCGGGTGGGTGACCAGGTCACAATGACCCGCGCTCCCTCCTGGTCGATCACCTTGTACCAGCCCTTCTCGGTTGCCTCTTCAGAACCGTGTCCAGCCCAAGGCTGGCGTCCCTCCGGGCTCAAAATGTTCGCCTTCACGGCGGCCGGGGCGGACTTCATGCGATAGCCGAGGATGTAGGGCAGACCCTTGTTCTGCAACATCTGCTGGTTGTCCTTGCTGAGCATGGCGGCATCGGCCACGAACGTGACCCTGGCCACGTCGAAGCGTCCCTCCAACGCCTTCAGCGCAGCTTCCAGCGTATGACCTTCCCAGGTGTTTCCCGGGAAGAGTTCATAGCCCACAGGCAGCCCATCGGAGGTGACGATCAGCGCCAGCATGACCTGAGCGCGGTGATGCTTGCCATCCTTGCTGAAGCCCTTGGCCAGAAGATGATCCTGCTCGACCCCGTCCGCATCCTCGGCCGGGTCCTCGCGCTCGGTGTCAAAGGCCAGGGTCGTGCAATCGTAGAACAGCACGGTCACTGGCCCGCCCAGCAACTTCTCTGCCGCCGCGTGAGAGGTTTTGCAAATCCCGTCTATCACCGGCGTATTGATGTAATCCATGCTCCGATAGACCACGTCCAGATTGAGCGTGATGCCTGCCTGGTTCTCCAACGCCTCCACGGTCGCGCGCTTGCTCTCGGGCTGTGCGATCCGCGCCATAACCAGCTCTTTCACAATGCGATTGGCACTTTTACGCGCCGCCCCCAGAAGGGCCCCCCAACCCAGTTGGTCATACATCGTCCCCATGACATCCCGCAGACCCAGAGAGACCCGCGCCTCCTCACGGCACTCGGCAAGATCAACGCCAAGCTTGTCCGGCCGCGGAGCGCGGCGCACCAGCGCCTGCAGATCGGCATATTCCGTGGGCGTGAACAGTTCCATTTGCGGCGAGCGATCAATGCGTAATTGCTCCATCAAGCGGCCCGCCAGACGCTTGATATCCTCAATCTCGCTGTCGTTATGGGCCACACCCACATGGCGCAGGATCTTCTGGCGTACCTTGGAGCCGGTGCGGACGGATTCAACGATCTGGATCCGTGTGCGGTTGAGCTTTGCGTCATGTTTGGTGCGGATGAACATGGGCGAAGAGGTTAGCCATCTGAAGGCCCATGTCAATACTTTTTATAATAATGGGGCACTACAACGCGCCTCTGAGCAACCACACCTGAAAACAAACCAAAAACCCAGTCAGATCAACAAAAAGGTCGGAAGTCAGGAATACATGTTAATGACGGAGATCGACCGGCGTATAAGTGAGGCCGGCAATCGGGATTTTGAAACGATCATGAGCATTATGCGCCCCCTCATGGCTGTGGTCAGGGCAGGCCTGCTTTCGGGCGCGATTTCTGTTGATGACGCCATTAAGCTGCTGCCCCCGGGCCGGAATGAGGATCAGGATCGCGGGACGATTGAGCAGTGGGCAAACCCGCGATCCGGCGAATGAACGCACGATCATAGTCGTTTATCTCGATACCCGCCCCGGAGAGATCGTACTCAATCCAGAACACGCCAAGGTCCGAAGATGCGGTGGCAAAGGCGGCGATGACCTTGCGGGTCGCAAGGCGTTCCACCGGGTCTTTCCGGGTTGCCAGAACATCCACGCCACAGATGTATTGTTGCCTGTCGAAGAGTGTGGTGATCATGCAGTCCGGTCCTTGTTCATAGCGGGATCGCCCTCCCAGACCGGCAAGAGGCCCGCCACGCGGGTGGCCCGCGCATCGCGGCAGGGTGCGCAAAGTGCTGTCATGCGTGCGCAGGCCACGGCGTCCGGCTCCATCAGGTGATCATCCACCCGGATCAGCGCCAGCTCGTAGACGCCCGCATCGCGGCCGCCGCAGTGATCGCAGCGCCCGCTCATGCAGCCGCCTCCGCAGCAGGCGAGCCCGGCGTCGGGGTCGGGCGCGGGATGTCAGAAGGCCAGGCAAGGTCCAAAGGCCAGTGGTCGGAAAACCATTGCAGCGCGCGACTGTAAGTTCGATCCGTAAACCCGAGCCCTTGTCGAATGCGGCTGAAAAGCCGGGCATGGCCGACAGCCCAACCGGAAATTGTCGCTTCGCTACGGTCAACTCTGGTTCGGAAAGTGTCTACAAGGGCTATGAGTTCAGATCGCTGCATAAAAGCAGCATTGCATAATTGCAGTAATCATTCAATGTATATTTGCAACGCGCATAACTTGTGTAATTTTACAGCAATGCAAACCGCAGAATTACACAAGTTATTTGATAACAGACGTATTGACCTCGGCATTTCGCAAGCGCGCGTCAGCGAATTAGCCTTTGGGAGCCGAAAAAAAACACCAATCCAAGCAATGCGACGGGGAAGTTCGCCTACGGCTGAAACGCTTAGCGCTCTCTGCCGCGCCCTTGGTCTCGAGTTCTACATCGGCCCGCCGCGCGATGGCGTACCTGTCGAATCGCCGCGCGCGCCGAACTGGGAGCGCTTCACCGAGGCGACCCTGCCGCACCGGGGGCTGGCCACCTGCTCGGTGCAGGGCTGGTCGAAGAGCCAGCCCTTGCGCGACCCCCTGCCCAGACCGGAGGATATCATGGACGATGACGCTTTCTGGGTTTCGGCCACGGGGCAGTCGATGATCCCCGAAGGCATCGACGGGGGCTGCGTGTGTCTTGTTTCGCCGGGCCGTGAGGTGCGGGACGGGGACCGGGTCTGGATACTGGATTTTCAGGGGCGCGCGGCAATCAAACGCCTGGTGGAAAAGACAGAAACCGGCTCCCTCAAGCTCCGGGGGTGGCTTCCCAAACGCGATGGCGAGCAGCAGAGCTTTGACGAGGAACGGCTGCCGGCGGGCATCCGCGAGGTCTACCCGGTGGTGGCGGTGTTCCGGGGCAAGCCGGGTGCGGAAGGGGCCGAATATATCCCCGACCCGAAAGCGCCTGCCCCCGCCGCGCAGCCCGAATCCTCAAACGTCGCCCCTGTCGAGCGGGTGCCGAAGGCGATCACCGACATGCTGGGCCTGCCCGAGGGCGCAAGCGCGGATGCGGTGCTGAAAGCGATGGAGGCAAAGATTGCCGGCCGGGGCACGGCCCATGCCACGCCGGTGGCGGCGCTGGAGCGGAAGGTGGCGCGCACGCTCAAGTCCGAGACGCGGTCCCTGAAGGATGATCTGGAAGCCAAGCTGGACGCGCTTGCCGCCCGCCTGCCGCCCGCAGCGGACGAGGACGAGACCCGAATCAGTCTGCCCTTTGCGGGCGATCTGCGCGCGGACCCGCGTGCGGGCGAAGAGGTGTTCGAGGAAACGGAAATGAACTTAAGCATTCCGAGCGAGGCCCTGCCACCGGGCCTGAAGCCCGAGCGGGCCATTGCGCTGCGCGCCGAGGGCACATCAATGCACCCCACGATTCGCTCGGGCGATATCCTGGTGATCGATCACGGCGACCGGGAGGCGCGCGAGGGCACGGCTTTCGTAATCCGCACCGGGACCGGTCTTGTGGTCAAGCGGCTCAGACAGAAGGGGCACGGGGGCACGGGGGAATGGATCATGACCAGCGACAACCCTGAGGGCTACCCGCCGCGCCCGGTCGGGCCGGGGGATCACATCCTGGGCCGGGTGATCTGGTTCGGGCCGGAGAAGGCCGTTGTGGTGGGGGGGTGATGATAGGATCAAACGGCGAATCAGTGATGAGGATGGGGATATGGACAGCAACCGAATTATTAACGGCGCTATTAACGGCGCGATAAGTGCAGTATTGGCAACGGTGTTTTTTGGGCTGCTCACCGCCGCCGCAAATTTATTGTCCAACGGCAAAATGGCTGAAGCCCTGGGCGCGGTATCTGATCGAGAGATGAAACAGGTCATCAGCGATTTCGACAAAAAGATCGCACCGAAGCTTGAGGCTTGCAGGGTGTGTTTTCGGGAGGTGGCTAAATCACCAAATCAGTGCAAGCCTCAATATCCGGAAGCGGAAACTTGTAGCGGGTGGAGCACATCGTCTGCAAAAGGCCCGTGGACGCAGATATTTCTCGACGACACAGACGATGGTGCGGGCGGTTGCAAGTATCAATGGCGTCTTGAGTGCCGCGCGAATTAGCCTTCATCAATGGCTTGAACTCCAGCAGTGCCTCACCCGCCGCCTGAGATCAGCAACTCGCTGACCCGCTTGCTGGCCTTTGCATTGGCCGAATAGCGCGTCTCGACCTCTTCGCAATCGGCCCATGCGAAGATCTCGCGAATCTCTGCCCGGTCATTGATCGACAGGATGAACCTTCCCTTGATGCCTTTCAGGATCTGAGCCATGCGCGCAAAATCGGCGCGTGCGAACATGTGCGGGCCATAATCGCCCTCATGGCCCAGGTAGGGCGGGTCGAGATAGAACAGCGTACCCGGCGCGTCATAGCGGGCAATGAAGGCCTCCCAGCCCAGGCATTCGATCACGACCCCTGCCAGGCGGGTGTGCAGGTCTTCCAGCAGCGGCTCGAGCGTTGTGAGGTTGAAGCGCGCAGGCCGCGCCTTGCTGACCCCGAAGCTGCGCCCGGTGACCTTGCCGCCAAAGCTTGTGCGCTGCAGGTAAAGAAAGCGCGCGGCGCGTTCGAGGTCCGTGAGCGTGTCGGGGTCCGTTGCACCCAGGCGCTCGAACTCGGGCCGCGTGGTCAGCTGGAAGCGCAGGGTTTCGATGAATTGCGGGTAATGGCGCTGCAGGATGCGAAAAAGCGTGCTGACATCGCGGCTGAGATCATTGATCACCTCCGCGCGCGGGCGCATCTCGCGGCGCAGGAACACCCCGCCCATGCCCACGAAGGGCTCGGCATAGGTGACATGCGGGATGGCGGCGATCCGCGCGGCGATGCGCGCGGCCAGACAGCGCTTGCCGCCCAGTCAGGGGGCCACGGGCGCGGCCGGCTCCACCGGCGCCATTCCGGTCTTGGGCG
>NZ_CBDAQX010000004.1:0-13242 GCF_965199275.1 Ruegeria sp.
AGACACGAAGACTGACAGCGATGGAAAGGGCAGTGATGATCAAATCCATGACCGGGTTCGCCTCGGGCAAGGGAGAGTTCGGCCCCCATAGCTGGACATGGGAGCTGCGCAGCGTGAACGGCAAAGGGCTGGACATGCGCATCCGCGTCCCCGATTGGCTGACCGGGCTTGAGGCCGCGTTGCGGGGTGTTCTGTCCAAATCGTTGAGCCGGGGCAATGTGACCCTGTCGCTGCGGATCAGCCGGGACGAATCTCAGCCGGATCTGGCGTTAAATTCGGTTGCGATGTCGGCGGCCTTGGATGCCTTGCAACAGACACGGGTCCTGGCCGAGGCAAGGGGGATTGCACTGGCCCCCTCCAAGGCGAGTGATCTGCTGACCCTAAAGGGGATGCTGGATGCAGGGGCCGAGGCCGACGATCCGGCCCCGCTGGTCGCGCAGATGACCACCGAATTCACTCCACTTCTGGCGGCGTTTCTCGACATGCGTCAGACCGAAGGCGAGGCTCTAGCAGCGATCCTGGCGTCTCAGCTGGATCAGGTTGCGGAGTTGACCGCGAAGGCCGCCGAACTGGCCGAGCAACGTAAGGACAAGATGGCAGAGGCGCTACGCGAAAACCTCGCCCGCGTGCTGGACAACGCCCAAGGGGTCGAACCTGAGAGAGTGGCGCAGGAACTCGCCCTGATCGCCGTCAAGGCCGATATAACCGAAGAAATTGACCGCCTCAGCGCCCATGTCACCGCCGCGCGGGACCTTCTGGCGCAGGATGGCGCGGTTGGTCGCAAGTTGGATTTCCTTATGCAGGAGTTCAACCGGGAGGCCAACACTCTCTGCTCCAAGGCGCAAAGCGCCGATCTGACCTCGGTCGGGCTGGAATTGAAGGCGGTGATCGATCAGATGCGTGAGCAGGTACAAAACGTTGAATAACAGTGGGAAGAACTGACATGGCAGATCGCCGCGGCCTCCTTATCATCCTGTCATCCCCCTCGGGCGCGGGCAAATCCACCTTGGCCCGCAGATTGATGGCCTGGGATACCGAACTCGAATTCTCGATCTCGGCCACAACCCGTGAACCACGTCCGGGCGAGGAACACGGCCGCGAATACTACTTCTTGTCGGAAGACGAGTTCAAACAGCAGGTGGCCGATGGGCAAATGCTGGAACACGCGCATGTCTTCGGCAACTTCTATGGCTCGCCCGCCGGACCTGTCCGCGAGTCCATCGAATCCGGCAAGGATGTCCTGTTCGACGTGGACTGGCAGGGCGAGGTGCAGATCCGCAACTCAGACCTCGGCAAACACGCGCTGTCGATCTTCATCCTGCCGCCCTCAATCCCTGAACTGCGCCGCCGGTTGGAAAGCCGGGCTCAGGACAGCGCCGATGTGATCGGCAAGCGCATGCTGAAAAGCTGGGATGAGATCAGCCACTGGGGCTACTACGACTATGTGCTGGTGAATGACGATCTGGATTCGACAGAGGAAAAGCTGAAAACAATCGTCAGCGCCGAACGTATGCGTCGTATTCAGCAACCGAAACTGCAAAACCACGTCCGCACCCTGCAGATGGAATTCGAGGAGCAGTCATGACGATCTACGCGCTGGGAGATCACACGCCCCAAATCCACGAAGACACCTGGGTCGCGTCGGACGCCAATCTGATCGGCAAGGTGGTGCTGGAAGAGGGCGCCTCGGTCTGGTTTGGCTGCACGATCCGGGCGGATCACGAAGAAATCCGCGTCGGCGCGGGCAGCAATGTGCAAGAGAACTGCGTCATGCATATCGACGCGGGCTTTCCGCTGACCATCGGGGCGAATTGCACCATCGGTCACAGGGTCATGCTGCATGGTTGCACGATCGGTGAGAACTCTCTGATAGGGATGGGGGCGATCATTCTGAACGGTGCGAAGATCGGCAAGAACTGCCTGATCGGGGCAGGGGCGCTGATCACGGAAAACAAAGAGATCCCCGACAACTCGCTGGTCATGGGGTCTCCGGGTAAGGTGGTGCGTCAGTTGGATGAGGCCGCAGCCCAGCGGATCACGCTCAGCGCGCTGCACTATCAGCAGAACATGCGAAAATTCAGGGACACCCTGAAACCGTTGGCTTAAGCGGCAGGAAATCAATCGGATATGGCTGAAAACCTTCTGGAAGAATATGTGTCGGCCATTCCGATGCCCGCGCTTCTGGTCGACCAGACCGAGCGGATCATCGCCGCCAATACCGACGCCAAAACCCTGCTGAGCCAAAACATCACGGGCCGTCACTTTGCAACGATTCTCAGGCAGCCTCAGGTCATTGAAGCGATTGAACAAAGCCTCCGCAGCAAGGGTCCTGCAAAAACGCGGCACCTTTCAAATGATGGCGCGCAGGATACGACCTTCGAGGTGATCTGCCGCTATATGAACGGCATCGGCGCGGTGTCGGGCGGGGCGGTGCTGACGATCTTTCAGGATATCACGCATCTGGAACAAGCCAGCCAGATGCGTCGCGATTTCGTCGCCAATGTCAGTCATGAACTGCGCACCCCTCTGACCGCTTTGATGGGTTTCATCGAAACCCTGCGTGGTCCGGCCCGAGATGACGACGCCGCGCGTGAGCGATTTCTGCAGATCATGACGGATGAGGCAAACCGAATGAACCGCCTTGTCGGAGATCTGCTGTCGCTCAACCGGGTCGAAAGCGAAGAACGCGTGCGCCCGAAAGAGGAAGTGGAACTAACGGGCCTGCTGCAATCCACCCTGAACTCTTTGCGCCCTCTGGCCGATGATGCTGAGGTGGTGCTGACGCTTGATGCGCCTGAGGATCCGGTGACCATGACCGGTGACAGCGATCAGTTGCGTCAGGTGTTTACCAACCTGGTCGAGAACGGCATCAAATATGGCGGCAGCGGCGGCAGTGTCGAATTGCGCGTGACCACCTCAGAGAGGGACACAGCCATGCGCGGTCCGGCAGTTCGGGTTCAAATCATCGACCGGGGGCCTGGCATTGATTCCGTTCACCTGCCGCGACTCACCGAACGGTTCTATCGCGCCGACAGTCACAGATCGCGCCAATTGGGCGGTACGGGGCTTGGACTCGCGATTGTGAAGCATATCGTCAACCGTCACCGCGGGCGCCTTCGGGTGGAAAGCGATTTAGGAAAAGGCACTGTTTTTACGGTGATTTTACCGCGCTAGAGAGCGGGTTTCCGCAAAGCCAACATGGCCGTGCCAAAAGATTTATGACATCAAGACGCAAGAAAAACCCGGCCTGTCATAAAACTGTTACGTACCTGTCACAAAAGCCTTACGCACGGGGCCTAGTGGTTCGCGCAAGATCATCATGGGGGTGATCGAAAACCCAATCCTCAGGGAGACTGAAATGTCCTTTGTAAAACTGTCGGCTTCTGCGCTGGCTATCGCTGCTGTCTCGGCCACTGCTGCTGCTGCGCGTGACAACGTTCAGGTTGCCGGTTCGTCGACCGTTCTGCCTTATGCCTCGATCGTTGCGGAACTGTTTGGTGAAAACACCGACTTCCCGACACCTGTTGTTGAATCCGGCGGTTCGTCGGCTGGCCTGAAACGTTTCTGCGAAGGCGTTGGCGAGAACACCATCGACGTTGCAAACGCGTCGCGCGCTATCCGTGAGAAAGAAATCAAAGCCTGTGCCGAAAACGGCGTGACTGACATCATGGAAGTCCGTATCGGCTACGACGGCATCGTCTTTGCAAGCCAGCAGTCTGGTCCTGCCTTCAACGCGTTTGAGCCTTCGGACATCTTCAACGCTCTGGGCGCGAAGGTTCTGAAAGATGGCGAGATCGTCGACAACCCATACAACACTTGGGCCGAGTTCAACGGCGACCTGCCTGACGTTGAAATCGCGGGCTTCATCCCCGGCACCAAGCACGGCACCCGTGAAGTGTTCGAAGAGAAAGTTCTGCTGATCGGCTGTGAAGCAACTGGCGCCATGGAAGCGATGATCGCTGGCGGCATGAGCGAAGATGACGCGGAAGATGCATGCTTGGCTGTTCGTACCGATGGCAAATCAGTCGACATCGACGGTGACTACACCGAGACCCTGGCCCGTATCGACACCAACCCGAACGGCATCGGCGTCTTCGGTCTGGCGTTCTACGAGAACAACACCGACAAGCTGAAAGTTGCGACCATGTCGGGTATCGCACCATCGACCGAGACCATCTCGACCGGTGAATACCCTGTATCGCGTCCGCTGTTCTTCTACGTGAAGAAAGCTCATATCGGCGTGATCCCTGGCCTTAAAGAATACGCTCAGTTCTTCGTCGCTGACGAGATCGCTGGCCCCTCGAGCCCGCTCGCCAACTATGGTCTGGTTGCCGACCCTGAGCTGGCAAAAACTCAGGAAGCGATCAACAACGAAGTGACCATGGGTTCGGGCAGCTAAGCCGATCTATGGATGAATGTTTGGGGCGGCGTATCTCGCCGTCCCTTTCTGCGACTATAGCCCAGTCAGGAATTGTGGGGGTATGATGCCGATATTTTGGCTTGTTCTGATCGTGTTGGCGATCGCTGTGCTCGGCTATGTTCTTGGAAGGGCCCGCGCAATTCAAAGCGCAGGAGGCGAACCGCGAGACTTGCATTCGCTGCCAGCTTATTACGGCGCAAATGTTCTTTTGAAGACGATTGTCCCGGCTTTTGGCCTTCTCATTATCTGGCTGCTTGTTCAGCCGTTGTATGTGAACTCCAAGGTCTCGGGCATGATCCCCGATACAAGCGTCAAAGAGGGTTCCTCCCTAAGTTTGGTCATGGCCGAGGTGCGTCGCACAGCAAGCGGACTTCAAGCCGCCGTGTCGCAGGGGAATATGACCGAAGCAGCCGCTAGTGACCCCCAAGCCGATCTGACCGAAGTGACTCAGAATCTGAAAGATGCGGGTCAGGTGGTTACATCCGATATCACCCAACCGGTGCTGAACGCAGCACAGAGCCATCGCGCGTTAAATGCAACCGGATATGGAATCATGACCGTCGTGGTTCTGGTGGTGGCGCTGATTGGCGCCGGGGCAGGCTGGATGCAAACCAAGGCGGACTATCGCGCCAGCAACGTTGTTGAGCAGGGTGTGCGCTTTCTGCTCCTGGCAGCGGCCTCGATTGCTATTCTGACCACCGTTGGCATTGTTCTGTCACTGGTTTTCAATACATGGGAGTTTTTCAAGCTTTACCCCGCGCCAGAGTTCTTTTTTGGCCTGACCTGGTCGCCCAGCTTTTCGGGCCGGGGCGGGTTATCGGAACTTGGGATCATCCCGCTGCTTTGGGGAACGCTCTATATCTCTATCGTTGCTCTGCTGGTGGCTGTGCCGATTGGGCTGTTTGCCGCGATTTACCTCAGCGAATATGCATCGCCCGCCGTGCGCTCTGTTGCCAAGCCGTTGCTGGAGGTTCTGGCGGGCATTCCAACCATCGTATACGGCTTGTTCGCCCTGCTGACCGTCGGTCCTCTTTTGTTGGACGTCTTTGGTGACAACGGATTGGGCTGGATGAAGGCGGGTACGGCCGTGATGACAGCCGGTCTGGTGATGGGCATCATGCTGATCCCCTTTGTGTCGTCGCTGTCAGACGATATCATCAACGCCGTGCCACAAGCGATGCGTGACGGGTCCTATGGCCTGGGCGCTACGCAGTCCGAGACCATTCGTCAGGTGGTTCTGCCTGCCGCGCTACCGGGTATCGTTGGTGCGATCCTGCTGGCAGCCTCTCGTGCTATTGGCGAGACCATGATCGTGGTTCTGGGTGCAGGGGCAGCCGCTCGGCTTAGCCTGAACCCGTTTGAGGCGATGACAACCGTCACCGCAAAAATCGTAAGCCAGCTGACCGGCGACGCAGACTTTGCCTCGCCAGAAGCGCTGGTTGCCTTTGCGCTTGGCATGACACTGTTCGTTGTCACGCTGGGCCTGAACGTCTTTGCCCTTTACATCGTGCGCAAGTACCGGGAGCAGTACGAATGACCGACGCAAGCATGCAAAACCCAGAAACGGGTCGCCAAGCTGTTTCCCTGACTGCGTATGATGCGCGGACCCGCAAACGCGCCAAGGCGGAAAAACGCTTCCGTGCCTATGGTATCGTTGCCATCGCGACCGGGCTGTTCTTCCTGATCGTCCTGTTCGCCTCGATCCTGTCCGAGGGTATTCCGGCCTTCACCCGGACCGTTGTCAGCGTAGAGTTCACTCTGACCCAACAAGAACAGGAAGAGGCCGAAAGCACACTGTTCAAGACCAAGGCCTATTCGGACCTGTTCATTGCTGCTCTGAACAAGGAGCTTGATGAAAGCGGTCTCCAAGTCGATTTCGACGAAGCTGCAATCGAGCGTCTGCTGGGTAAAGTTGGCGGAACCATCCGGACCTTCTATGCAGACAACCCAGACAAACTAGGCGAACCTATCGAGTTTGATCTGGCGGCCTCAAGCCGCGTCGATGGATACTTTAAGGGCCGGGTGTCGCGTGACACCATACAGGGTAGTCGTTTCCTCCAGAAAAGTGATCTGGATTTGGTCGATGCACTTAAGGAAGCGGGTATCATCAAACAGGTCTTTAACTGGCCGTTCATCACCGGGGCAGACTCGGGCGTCGACAACCCTGGCGGCGCCGGCATTGGTGCTTCGGTTGTCGGATCGTTCTTCATGATGCTGGTGGTTCTGGCGCTTTCGCTGCCAATTGGCGTAGCCGCGTCGATCTATCTGGAAGAATTCGCGCCGCAAAATAGATTTACCGATCTGATTGAGGTGAATATCTCGAACCTGGCTGCGGTTCCTTCGATCGTGTTTGGTATCCTTGGTCTGGCTGTCTTCATTCAGTTCATGCACCTGCCGCAATCGGCCCCGCTGGTCGGTGGTCTGGTGCTGACCTTAATGACCTTGCCGACGATCATTATCTCGACCCGGGCGTCGCTGAAAGCAGTTCCGCCGTCGATCCGTGATGCCGCGCTTGGGGTAGGGGCTTCCAAAATGCAGGCGGTGTTCCATCACGTTCTGCCGCTGGCCGCGCCAGGCATCCTGACCGGTACCATTATTGGTCTGGCGCAGGCGCTGGGGGAAACCGCTCCGCTGTTGCTGATCGGGATGGTGGGCTTTGTTGCCCGTGGCTACCCAGACGGATTCCTTGCCGGGTTCACCGAACCAAACTCAGCCATGCCCGCCCAAATCTACACTTGGGCTGCGCGCGCAGACGTTGGGTTCTACGAAAAAGCTTGGGGCGGGATCATCATCCTTTTGATTTTCCTGCTGACAATGAACATCATCGCAATCATTCTGCGCCGCCGCTTTGAACGCCGCTGGTAAAAAGGGCAGACCCATGAACGACATGTCACGAGTGGAGGGGGTATGAATGATTTGTGATCGGCCAAACGCCCTGAATCTGTTAGAGGATTCGGGGAGGCGGATAGGTCTCAGGCTGGATGTTTTCGTAGGGCATTGTGACCCTGTAGTGGAGCTTAGCCTTCGCCTGTTTCCGAACAGCCCCCATAGGGCCCGGTTTTGGCCGGTGATCCTGCATAGGAGCTTGGTTTGGCCGTTCACGCCCCATTGGGGGCTCCGCCTCCTTGAGCAGGGAGTATAGCCATGGCTTACATAGGTGTCGATCTTCATACGAATTCCTTCACGATCTGTCGGCGTGAGACGGACGGATCGGAAACATTCCAAACCTTTCAACTGTCCGCGCAGGCGCTTGAGCAGTTCTGTCAGAGCCTTGATGCGGATGACGAACTGGCGGTCGAGGCCACCGGCAACACGGCCTGGTTCTGCGGTGAGGTGGAACCCTGTGTCGGCCGGATCGTTGTGGTCAACCCGCGCCAGTTTAAAGTGATCCGCACATCGGTGAAGAAAACCGATCGCAACGATGCCCGCGCCCTGGCGTTTTTCCTGTCGAAGGACATGCTGCCGGAAACCCGGCTCAAGTCCACTCAGGAAAGCGAACTGGCCTCGCTGACCCGGACGCGTGACATGCTGGTCAAACAGCGCACCATGCTGCTGAACGGCATCCACGCGATGTTTGTCCGCCACGGCATGAAGCTGAAGAAGGAAGGGTTGTCCAGCAAGAAGCGCCTGCGCGACCTGGATCTCAGCCGCTTCACACCGCTTGAGCAGGTCGAACTGGCGGCATTGCGGGACCAGGCGCTCGGCCTGACCGAAACCCTGAGCCGTCTCGACAAGGCCATCGAGGAGGCCGCCTCGGCCATGAAAGGCTTTGAGGGGCTCACCAGCATCAAGGGGATCGGTGCGCGATCTGCCGCGGTCCTGCTGGCGGGGATCGGCAGGGTTGAAGACTTCTCCGACGCGGACAAGCTGGCCGCCTATGTCGGCATCGTGCCCAAGGTGAGCAACTCAAACGAAACCGAACATCACGGGCGGATCACGAAGCGCGGCAACAAGCTCATGCGCACCACGCTGGTGCAATGTACGCTCATCGCGATCCGCTATTCGGGATATCTCAACAGCCATTATCGGCGCATCAAGGAACGCCGTGGCGCGGGCAAGGCGATCATAGCCACTGCCCGCAAGCTGCTCAAGATCATCTATGACACGCTCAAGAACGGCTGGGTCTTCGACGATTTTGTCGAATTTAAAATCAAACAAAATCAATGTCATGCTTGACAATCATCATAGGAGGGACAAGTGGATACCAATGAAATCAAGCTGGAGTGCCGAGACTGCCAAGTCTTTTACGGTGACACTCACGCCATCAAAGATGTGAATGTCGATATCGAAGACAAGACTGTCACAGCCTTCATCGGTCCGTCGGGCTGCGGTAAATCCACGTTCCTGCGCTGTCTGAACCGGATGAACGACACAATTGATGTTGCGCGGGTTGAAGGCAGCTTTAAACTGGACGGCGAAGACATCTACGACAAACGCGTTGATCCGGTTCAACTGCGCGCCAAGGTCGGGATGGTGTTCCAGAAACCCAACCCGTTCCCGAAGTCGATCTATGACAATGTGGCCTATGGCCCGCGCATTCACGGTCTTGCCAAGAACAAAGCGGAACTGGATGAGATCGTCGAGAAATCCCTGCGTCGCGGTGCGATCTGGGAAGAGGTCAAGGATCGTCTGGACGCTCCGGGCACTGGCCTGTCCGGCGGTCAGCAGCAGCGCTTGTGCATTGCCCGCGCCGTGGCGACAGAACCCGAAGTTCTGCTGATGGACGAGCCTTGCTCGGCGCTGGACCCGATTGCGACTGCCCAGGTCGAAGAGTTGATTGACGAACTTCGTGCTCAGTATTCGGTGGTCATCGTGACCCACTCAATGCAGCAGGCCGCGCGTGTCAGCCAGAAAACAGCCTTTTTCCACTTAGGTAACCTCGTCGAGTTCGGCGAAACAGGACAGATTTTCACCAACCCGGTGGACCCGCGCACCGAAAGCTACATCACCGGCCGGATCGGCTGAGCACAGGTATTCCGACATGAACGATTCAGAACAACATATTGCCTCTGTCTTCGACCGCGATCTCGAAGCGATCCAGGCACATATCATGAAGATGGGCGGTCTGGTCGAAGCCGCGATCATGGGTGCCGCCCGCTCGCTAGAGACGCGGGACGAGGAACTGGCACAGCAGGTGCGTCAGGGCGACAAAGCCATCGACGCGCTCGAGGACATCATCAACGAAGAAACCGCCCGCCTGATCGCCCTGCGCGCACCCACGGCAAGCGACCTGCGGTTGGTGCTTTCGGTGCTGAAGGTCTCAGCCAACCTGGAACGGATTGGCGACTATTCCAAGAATATCGCCAAGCGGACCACGGTGCTTGTGAACTCGGGCGAGATCAACGGTAGTGCCTCGGCGCTGCGCCGGATGGCGCGCGAGGTTGAGGTCATGCTGCGCGACGCTTTGGACGCCTATATTCAACGGGATGCCGAACTGGCCGCCGATGTCATCGACCGAGATGAAGAGGTGGACCAGATGTATAATGGTCTGTTCCGCGAATTCCTGACCTTCATGGCCGAGGATCCGCGCAGCATTTCGTCCTGCATGCACCTGCATTTCATCGCCAAGAACATCGAGCGCATGGGCGACCACGTGACCGCGATTGCCGAGCAGGTGGTGTACCTTGTCACCGGCGAGCGCCCGACCGAGTCGCGCCCCAAGGCCGACACAACGTCGCAAACCGTCTAGGAGACGCCTCTTATGTCTGCAGATCAACCAACAGTTCTGGTGGTCGAAGATGAGCTCGCCCAGCGTGAAGTGCTGGCCTACAACCTCGAAGCCGAAGGCTTTCGCGTCTCGAAGGCGGCCAGCGGTGACGAGGCGCTGTTGCTGGTGGACGAAGACAGCCCCGACATCATCGTTCTGGACTGGATGATGCCCAACCTCAGCGGGATCGAGGTCTGCCGACGCCTGAAAACACGGCCCGACACCCGTTCTATTCCGATCATCATGCTCTCGGCGCGGTCGGAAGAGGTCGACAAAGTGCGTGGCCTTGAGACCGGCGCAGATGACTATGTGGTCAAGCCGTACTCAGTCGTGGAACTCATGGCTCGGGTGCGGACCCAATTGCGCCGCGTGCGTCCGGCCACCGTGGGTATTCGCCTGGAATTCGACGATATCATACTAGATTCCGAGACCCACAAGGTCAGCCGTGGCAGTCATTCGCTGAAACTAGGTCCGACCGAATTCCGTCTTCTCAGCACCTTCATGGAAAAACCTGGCCGGGTTTGGAGCCGTGAGCAATTGCTGGACCGGGTCTGGGGGCGCGACATCTATGTCGACACCCGAACGGTTGATGTGCATATCGGCCGTTTGCGCAAAGCGCTGACTCAGCATGGCGGTAATGATCCGGTGCGGACCGTGCGCGGGGCAGGGTACGCCTTGGGATAAAAAGGGAAGGGGGTGCTTGCCCCCTGACCCATGACATTTACTCATAGTAGGGTGTCAAACTCTTGCTGTTTTTCCGTGAAGTGCCACGTTACTGTGCGAGCGACTTCAGACAAACCGGAGACACCCGATGAACGCCCCTGCCACCAAACCGACTTTGCGCGCAAAAGATGCGCCGGATCTGGGTAAGTTTGCCTGGGACGATCCGTTCCGTCTGTCCGACCAGTTGTCAGAAGACGAGCGCATGATCGCTGACAGCGCGCGCGCTTACGCGCAGGAAAAGCTGCAGCCGCGTGTGACCGCCGCGTTTCAGAATGAAGAAACCGACCCCGAGATTTTCCGCGAAATGGGCGAGATGGGCCTTCTGGGCACCACGATCCCAGAAGAATATGGCGGTCTCGGCAGCGGCTACGTTTCCTACGGCCTGGTCGCGCGTGAGGTTGAGCGCGTGGACTCCGGTTATCGCTCGATGATGTCGGTGCAAAGCTCGCTGGTGATGTACCCGATTTACGCTTACGGGTCCGAGGAACAGCGCCGCAAATACCTGCCGAAACTGGCTTCGGGCGAATGGATCGGCTGTTTCGGCCTGACCGAAGCTGACGCCGGTTCTGACCCCGCAGGCATGAAAACACGGGCCGAAAAGATCGACGGCGGATACCGCCTGACTGGTACCAAGATGTGGATCTCGAACGCGCCAATTGCGGATGTCTTCGTGGTCTGGGCCAAGTCTGACGCACATGACGGTAAGATCCGCGGGTTCGTTCTGGACAAGGGTCAGCCCGGCCTTTCTGCACCGAAAATCGAAAACAAACTCAGCCTGCGGGCCTCGATCACCGGGGAAATCGTGCTGGATGGCGTCGAGGTGGACGAGGGCGCTTTGCTGTCTCATGTACAAGGTCTGAAAGGCCCGTTCGGTTGTCTGAACCGCGCGCGGTATGGAATTAGCTGGGGCGTGATGGGTGCAGCCGAACATTGCTGGCATGCAGCGCTGCAATACGGTTTGGATCGTAAGCAGTTCAACAAACCGCTTGCGCAAACGCAGCTGTACCAACGCAAACTGGCCGACATGCAGACTGAAATTGCCTTGGCTCTACAAGCAAGCCTGCGCGTCGGTCGCCTGATGGATCAGGCCGAAGCCGCGCCCGAAATGGTCTCGATCGTCAAACGCAACAACTGCGGCAAAGCGCTGGACATCGCACGCATGGCCCGCGACATGCACGGCGGCAACGGTATCTCGCTGGAGTTCCAGGTTATCCGCCACATGGTCAATCTGGAGACTGTGAACACCTATGAGGGCACGCATGACGTTCACGCTCTTATCCTTGGACGTGCGCAAACTGGGCTGCAGGCTTTTTTCTAGGCCTTAAAGGCGGTTAGGTGTAGGGTTTGATCTAGGGCGACACTAATTCTTAATACGTGTAATTGGTATTATGGTAAATATTTGGACCGCTAATCAAACCTAACCTCCAAGGATAACGATTTGGAACTGAGCGGAAAGACAGTTGTCATAACCGGTGCTGCTGGCGGTATTGGCAAAGGTCTCGCCGAGAGGTTCTCTGCAGATGGCGCCAACGTTGTCTGTTCCGACATCGACGGAGCAACTGCGCAAGCCCTGGCGGAGGAAATCGGCGGACACGCATTTCCGTGTGACGTCTCCAGCGAAGCGCAGATCAAATCCCTGGTCGAGCATGTCGAAGACGAGATTGCTCCGATCGACCTGTTTTGTGCAAATGCCGGAATTCTAACACTCGGCGGTTTGGACGTGCCAGATGAAGACTGGAACCGTATTTGGGACATCAACGTGATGTCCCATGTCTGGATGGCGCGTCACCTCGTTCCACGGTTCGTCGAGCGCGGCCGTGGCTACATCATGATCACAGCGTCGGCTGCCGGGCTTTTGAACCAACCCGGCGCGGCGCCGTATGGCGTCACCAAACACGCGGCCATCGGTTTTGCCGAATGGTTGGCGTTGACCTACGGCCATAAAGGTTTGAAGGTTTCGGCCCTATGCCCGCAAGCTGTCAGATCCGAGATGACACGCGGTCACGAAACCTCGGTCGCAGCCATTGACGGAATGCTCGAGCCGGAGGATGTCGCACAGGCCTGTGTGGACGGTATTCGAGCCGAGCAATTCCTGATCCTGCCGCATCCTGAAGTCCTTGAATACATGCGTCACAAAACGGCTGACTATGACCGATGGCTGATCGGCATGAACAAGTTAAATCAACAGTTTATAGGCGACACTTAGGAGCGCCCATTTGGCCGCCGCATCAATCCCTCTTGCGCAACTGACGCCACCAGAACGCCATCCTCGGAATAGATGGAGCCGCGATTGAAAGACCGCCCCTGCCCCGTCCACGGCGATTCCATCGCGTATAGATGCCAGTTTTCAAAACGCACCGGCGCATGAAACCACAGCGCGTGATCCAAGCTC
>NZ_CBDAQX010000005.1:0-41623 GCF_965199275.1 Ruegeria sp.
CAGTCTCAAAAGCGGATCGTGTGCTGAAACGTCGGCTTTCGCCGGACGCTATCTATCAGATCGTCAAACATCGCCTCCAGTTGGCGGGGTTACCGGAGGACTTCGCCTCGCCGCACGGTCTGCGTTCTGGGTTCCTAACCCAAGCCGCACTGGACGGCGAACCAATCCAAGCTGCCATGCGCCTCTCACTACACCGTTCCATGGCCCAGGCGCAGAAGTACTATGACGACGTCGATATCGCCGAAAACCCGGCGACGGACTTGTTGGGGTAACCGTTTGCCAAAAAGCCAACTCGCACCGTAAGGCCGCCCTACCCCTGCCAACAGTCCCGAACCCGAATATTCGCCAGCAAGAATTCGATTGCGCATTAGTTGGATTCGTTTCTGAAGCGAGATCGCTCATCTGGATTCCAATTAAGTTACGCAGATCAAATTCCACTCTTCAGCTATTGGACTTGTCGTGTAGAAAAGCGTGCAATTTTGACCCCCTAAGCGGGGAAATCGGCGTCCAAATTTGACCCCTCCCTATGGTTGTAGACATCCTTTTCATTGAGCAGTCGATGGAGAGGCAAGCGGGATGATTTGCGTGGAAACTATTAGAAAAGTGCGTCGCTTACACCTGATCGAAAAAAAGAGCATCAAGGAAATTTGCCGTTCGCTCAATTTGAGCCGTGCAACGGTTCGAAAGATAATCCGATCGGGAGTGACGGAGTTCAAATATGAGCGCAAATCGCAGCCATACCCGGTGCTCGGGCCTTGGCGCGCGCGTCTGGATGAAACGCTTGAGGAGAACGAGGCGCTTCCGAAGAAACACCGCAAGCGGATGACCAAAATCTGGAAGGAACTCTCCGATGATGGTTTTGGCGGCGGGTATGACAGTGTTCGACGCTACACAAAGAATTGGCGCATTGCGCACGGCCGACAACAGGCGCAGGCGTTCATCCCGCTGATCTTTGATCCTGGGGAGGCGTACCAGTTCGACTGGAGTGTGGAGACGGTTTTGATGGACGGTGCACTCACGACCGTGAAGGTTGCCCATTTCAAACTTTGCCATAGCCGCATGCCATTCTCCATTGCCTATCCGCGCGAGACGCAGGAGATGGTCTTTGATGCCCACGACGAGGCCTTCAAATTCTTTGGTGGAGGCTGCATCAACGGGATCTACGATAACATGACGACCGCCGTCGATGCGATCCTGTCGGGCAAGGAAAGAAAGTTCAACAAGGCATTCTCCCGGATGTGTTCTCATCATCTGGTGAACCCGATCGCCTGTACGCGCGCGGCCGGTTGGGAGAAGGGTCAGGTTGAGAATCTGGTCAAGGAGAGCCGCGCCTATAGTTTTACACCGCGTCTGGAGGTGGCCGACTTCGATGAATTGAATGCCCGGCTGCAAAAAGACGCGATCAAACGCGCAAAAGAACTGCGGCATCCGGAAAACCTGGAGGTGACGGTCTGGGAGGAGTTCCAGCAGGAAAAGCCGCTGCTGACGCATCTGCAGAAGCCCTTCGTCGGGTTCCGTGAAAAGACGGTCGCCGTGAGCCGAACCTGCCTGATCAACTTCGAAAGAAACAAATACAGCGTTGAGGCAAGAGCTGTTGGACGTCAGGTCCAGTTGGCCTAAACGGACCATAGCTGCATATATGGACATCTGAACGAACGGATGGGGAACAAACGGCGGGCTTAGTGAACACTTAGAGTGGCCTAATCATTCTCAGTTTCTGGTCGGTTTTCGCCGTTTCCCTCATGCTCGGCCTTTCCACTTTTCACCTTGTACACGGTCCCGCGCGATACTCCCATTTCTCGGGCAATTTTTGTCGGAGACTGGCCGTTGGAAAGGCGGCTCTGGATCTCCTGCGTGTCAATTTTTGGAGACCGCCCTTTGTAGATGCCACGGAGCTTTGCGGCGGCAATTCCTTCAGCCTGGCGTTCCTGGCGGAGATTTGTTTCGAATTCGGCGAAGACACCCAGCATGTCAAAAAATGCCTTTCCAGTAGCGCTTGAAGTGTCGACGGGCTGTTCTGTGGCTACCAGATGAGCGCCCTTTTCCTTGATCTTTTCGACTATGATTTGCAGATCTCGGAGTGATCTTGCCAGACGGTCAATGCGTGTGACCACCAATGTCTCGTTGGGGTGGATGAAGGTGAGGATGGTACCGAGCTCGGGCCGACTTTCGAGGGTTGAGCCGCTGCCGGTTTCAGTCCTGATCATGGTGCATCCAGCCGCCCTCAGCGCGGCGATCTGAGCATCAATATTCTGATGAGCGGTTGATACTCTGGCATACCCGATCCGGGCGGTAGAAGTGTTCATTTTGGGTATGCCCCCCAGGCGATTTGTTCATTATATCGAAAACCACCCAAAATGAACGAAAAAACGTGACGGATAAGTGTTCATCAGAGGTGTCATTAAGGGTACACCCATAATAACACTCATGCAGCCAGCAAACTTCTATCGAATTCGATGCGCTGCTCCAAGTCCACCTCGAAGTGACCGTAGGGATTGACGTACTTGTAGAACAACGGTGAAAGCCCGCGCATGTCTTCCGGCGTCATCCGTTCTGCCCAACTCCGGTCGGACAGGATTGACTGCACCATGCGCGTATTGACGTAGACAAGCGAGGCCTGAACGAGTTGAAGCGACAGCGCCGCGATCTCCTGCTCGTTGACCCGGTTGGTTGATATCTCGCCGCCCTTGCCGAAGAACACAAATCCGTTTGCGCTGTTCCAGTTCTCGACCACGTTCAGGCCTTCGTTGATCTCGCGGCGATAGCTCTCAAGCCGGAGATAGCGGCAAAGGAAGATTGTTTTCACAGCTCGACCGAGCTCCGCTAGCGCCTTGTAGGTAGGATGCATCACATCGCCCTTGGAAAAGCGCCGCAAGATCGACTCCGGATCGGCAGTGCCATGTTGCATCGCTGCAGCGTACTTGACCATCTCGTCGTATTGACGCGCAATCTCGCCCCAGTCCACGACGCCCGCAAGAATAGGGGTGAGGTTTGTTAGGCTGGCCCGCTGGTCAGCAGAGGCCAGCACCAATTTTTGACTTGCAATCGCCTTGAGCCGGGGAGCCAGTTCGAAGTCGAAAAGATGCGCAAAAGCGAAGCCAACGACGCTCTGCCCATGAGAATCTACATACTGACGCTGGATTTCCATGTCCGTACAATGGCGCAGCACTCCTTCGATCATAGCCGCCACTTCAGAGGATGAACATCGCTTCAACTGCGAATAAATACAGGTCGCCCGACGCTCGACATGCCAGTAAATCATGACGCCCCGACCGCCATAGCGGGCGTGCCATTCCGTCATGAGGTTACGGTCCCAAGCCCCAAATTTTGTGGAGTCTGCCGCGCAGGCCGTCCCAACCGAACCCCATATATCCGGATCGCGAATTGCCAGCGTGGCATTGGCCACCTTGGCGCAAGCCGCCCTCAACGCGGTGGCGTTGACATAGCGCCTGTAAACGTGGGCGAGCTCATCAATGCTGACACCCTCGGTTCCAGTGGCAATCCGGTTGAGACCGGCATTTGTGCCAACCCCGTAAAGCGTAAGGAGCAGACGCCGGTTGCGGACATCTTCCGTCAACACCTCCCGACTGGCCGAACTCTCGAAACAATCCAGAAACCCGGTATCCAAAGCGGTTTCCTTTAGGACATCGAGAAGGCTTGTCATTGGCCAGGTTCGTCCGATCTCGTTTTTCAAGTTGATCAAACCGGCTGGCTCCGGTTGGCGCTCGAAAGGCGTGATACAGATGCGGTTATCCCCTGTTGTCCGTAATCGGACTTTGTCGTTTTTCGGCAGTGTCTCGTTCAACAACCGCAACTCGTCCTCAAGTTCGCTGCGAATATTTGCCACGAAGGCCTGAGCGTCCTGAGGCAGGCCAAGACCAGCGTAGTAAGACGCGCGACGCTCGTCAAAATCTGCGGGCAAGTCGTGGTCCGGATTCCGGTAGCGATCGGCACCTTCAACCCAGATTTCACGCGCGCGGATACTGGAACGAAGTTGGCCAAGTATACAGATTTCATAGGAAATCACGTTCAAACGACCCGTATCGTCAACGACAAATTCCTTCCAGCCTGCAGGAATGGAGCCGGCAGGTGCGTCCCCGACAGGCACTGTCCTGCGGCCTTCTTCCCGCCATTCAATGATCCGCTCAAGGGCATCAAGTATTGGACGCCACACAGCATTGTTCGACCGGAAGTGCAGGACGGACAAGAGTGCTGGCATCATCCTGCGGTAATGATTGGCATAGGAGCCGCGCATGACAGTCTGGATGCGCTTGTCCAGTGTGCCGCTGGCGCGATATTCTTCAATCACTGCCTTCAACTTTGCAACACTGGCGACCGGATAGATCACATCGATCACCCGCCCCTCCGGTTCCTCGATCGCCGCTTCTGCCATGGCACACAACAGTCGATCCTTGCCGTAAACCCGCTCGATGTCGCTGGCTATCTTGGCAATTACCCTTCGTCGCGAGCGGGTTTGAAGGCGATGCGTAATTTCCAGAAACAGATCAACCAGATCATCCGTCAGCTTTCTCTGACGGTCCATGAGATACAGGGCGTAGAGACCGATCCGCCGGTCATCGCTATGCCGTCGCATTTCTGAGGCATTCTCCCGTTCAACCCGGCGACACAACATGGAGATCCAGGCAGGGTCAATGCCAGCCAAATGCTCAGAGGACAAATTGAGGGCCGCAAGAAAAGTCAGGCGATCACATGCCCCAAGAACGTTGGCGAGAGTGGCCGCGCCAACCCCGTTTTTCATAAGGTGAAATCCACCAGGGCCTCTTGGTTCCGAAAGGCTTTTTTCCAGTTGGTCCCGCGTGTTGGCTGGAAGAATGCGGGCAGTGGATGCCAACAAATCCTTAAGAAAATCGTGCCTGGCACTACGAACCAACCGCTCCATGATCTTGTCAGATGAGATGTAGATCGAATTGCTGAGGCACCACGCATATGCCGATGCAACTTGGTCTTCCACAGTCGGAGCCGACGACCTGCGGCAGTCCTCAAAAATCCATGAGCGCAAAGCCAGGCGATCCCGATCTGTGGCTCGCCGAACCCCAAGATGTTTCAGGATGGCAACACGGTGGCGGCGGGCATTGACGTGGCGGTAATCGAATGGCTCCTGATCAACGGGAACCTTCACGTCCAGTTGCTGGGCCAAATACTCCAGTCCTTCGGAACTGAGATCTTGCTCACGCGAAGGGAAACGCCCATGCGTCTGGAAAAATCGCAGCTGGAAGGCAACCCGGAACCGGCTGGCTAAATTGAATGCCTCAACGAACTCCATGTCGTTGAAATTCAGACTCCAGCACTCCAGGAATGATCGATCAGACATACGCGCTCCCATCGGAAAAGATGCTTGATCTCAGAACAGCTGTACTCCTGCGTCAAGGCGTTTTTGTTCCCCATATGTTCGTTCAGATGTCCATATATGCAGCTATGGTCCGTTTAGGCCGGGTTTGAAGGAATGCTTAGGCCTCATTCAAAAAGACCTGCATGGCATATCGTTTACAACGACGATCCCAGGTACGATGGACGTAACCGTTTCACGATGGCCCACGAGCTTGGACACTATCAACTGCACCGACCAGTTCTTACGGAACAAAACTACAGGTCTGGGGCACTGGATACCGATACGCTTTTCCAATGCAAGCCGATGCAGAGCAACGCGTGGAGGGAATCTGAGCAACAAAGAGAGGAAGAAGCCGATACCTTTGCTTCCTTTCTGTTGATGCCGATTGATGACTACCGCGCGCAAGTCTCTGGTCAAAACATGTCAGCGGAGATGCTTGACCATGTGACCGACAGATACGGTGTGTCGCTCACTGCTGCAGCGCTAAAATGGATTGAATTTACGGATACTCGAGCTGCAATGGTGGTTTCACGAGACGGATTTGCGCTTTGGGGGCGCGCGAGCAAATCTGCATATAAAAGCGGGATATTTGTGCGATCCGGTATGGCTCTACCAGAGTTAGTTACCCGCGAAATCGATAGCTCGAGCCGAGGTTTTCTGTCTGACACACCCGTAGAACGTCCAAAGGGTGTGTGGTTTTTCAGCCGGGGTTCAGAGACTCTGCAAGAGCTAACCCTTCGGTCTGAGTTTCTAGATATTTCAATTTCGATTTTGCAGTTTCAGGCAACACCGTTCTTGACCACCGACGAAGACCCAAGTGATTGGGACACCGTCGATCAATTCAACCGAGTCTCCCGTTAACGTCAGCTTTGGCGCTGACATCCCAAAAATGCTGCTCGCGCAACGAATGGCCAGTTTCCGCCCTTTGCGCCGGAATCTTCCATTTATCCCGGGTATTCCGATGGGTTTCCGCGTGGCGCTGTGTTTTTAATAATGTGTTATTTTCAGCGCTATAGACGCTTTAAATATATACTTCTCAAAGAGTTTCTCTTGCCTTCTCTTTGAAATAGTATCATTTAGGGCGTCATGAGCGCTGGAAGATCGCAAAATCTGAAGAAAGTTCTCAACTCGGTGCCCGCGGGATATCTCGTCGATGCCAACTGGCTCACCGCCCATGGCATAGCCTACGAAACCTTTCGCGACTATGTAAAACGGGGCTGGCTCGAGCGCGTTCACCGCGGTGTTTTCCGCCGACCTGCTCCCAACCCACCCGCATCAAACACCGTTGACTGGAAGGCCTGCCTGCTCTCGGTGCAACATATCATGGGCTATGATATTCATGTCGGCGGCAAAACCGCTCTCTCACAACAGGGTTACGACCACTACCTGCGTTTGGCCAATACCGCCCCCGTCTGGATCTATGGCTACAAAATACCCAACTGGCTCACGAAGCTGCCACTCAATGCACCTATAGAAACGCGCAATACGTCGCTGTTCGCTGACCAGGCGCTTGGCGTTACAAATGACGACATAAAATCTGAAAACTCCCTCCCGTGGGATTGGCAACTGCGCATGTCGTCCCCCGAGCGGGCGGTCATGGAAGCCATGGACGAATTGCCGGACCATGAGAGTTTTCACAACCTCGACATGGTGTTCGAGGGCTTGACGACGCTACGACCTAAGTTGCTCTCGGCACTTTTGCTGAGCTGCAAAAAAATAAAGGTCAAGCGCCTCTTCTTCGTTTTTGCAGATCGCCACAATCACCCCTGGCGCAAACGACTTGATGCTGCCGCCTTCAACCTCGGGACGGGGGATCGAGCATTGGTCGAAGGGGGTCGGATACATCCGCGATATCGCATCATGGTACCCGAAGAGTTCGTCACGACAGGGGCAGAAAATGGCGCGTAGGAATTATGAATCCCAGGTCGCCCTGCTCGTGCGTGTATTGCCTTACGTCGCGAAGGAAGAGATATTCGCGCTCAAGGGCGGGACAGCCATCAACCTCTTCTATCGCGATCTACCGCGACTCTCGGTTGATATCGACCTGACATATCTGCCGATCAAAGAGCGTGAACAGAGCCTCGCCGAGATCAACGAAGCCATGGATCGTATCGCTAAGTCGATCGAAAAGGGTATCAGCGGGGCGAAGGCTCAAAGAATAAAAGGAGGTGGGGGCGGCGCCACTCGCGTGCTTGCGCGTCTGGAAGGTGCAGAAGTCAAAATCGAGACCTCGCCTGTCACACGCGGCGTTGTTCATGACCCCGAAACCCGGGCGGTCTCCGACGCCGTAGCAGACGCGTTTGGCTATGCAGAAATGCAGATCGTCTCATTCGAAGATTTGTTCGGCGGTAAGCTCCACGCAGCCGTGGATCGCCAGCATCCACGCGATCTTTATGATGTAAAGCTGCTCTACGAACACGAAAGACTGACGGATGATCTGTTCCGGACTTTCCTGATCTACATCGCCAGTTCGGCACGTCCGGCACACGAATTGCTGAATCCCAACCTGATCGCCCTAGATCAACCTTATGTGCGTGAGTTCGAGGGCATGACTAAGTCAGCCGTCGGCCTGGATGACCTACTGACGACGCGCAACCAACTGATTGCGGATATCCAATCTCGCTTCGACAAACCCACCAGGCAATTCTTGCTCAGTCTGCAGGATGGCGCGCCGGATTTCGCCGTAATAGATCGACCGCAAGCCGCCAATCTTCCCGCCGTGCGTTGGAAGCTTCTCAATCTGGAGCGCCTGATCCGGGACAACCCGAAAAAGCACGTCGAGCAAAGGGAAGAACTCGAGAAACTCCTAGGTCGCCTCTTCGACTGATTTAAATTCAGAGTCCGACCAATTGAAAGCGCGGGGACATTTCCGCGCCGCTTATTGTCACTGCGTATAATGCCGAGAAATTCGAACATCCCATTACGATTCAGGAGGCTCATTCTTCTCCGTTATGGGAGCCACCTGTCATCAGGTCAAGAATCGTCAATTGGTAGGTAAGCCGTAAGGAAGTCAAATTGGGTTGGCTTCAGCGAATTTCCGAATGTACGCGAGAAATGCACGGTCGGGATCTTTGGGTGGTTCCATTCCTGCAGACCAGTCACGCCATTGGCCCTCAATGTAGTAGATGTCATACCCCGGATGGCGCAGACGAGCAGTTTCGTAGGTTTCGGTCTTTAAGGCGTCACCTCTTTTTTCTAGCCAGGCCGGACGCGGCTTGATGCTTGGAGCAACAGGCACTTGAACGTTTTCTTCCTGTTCTTGTGCTTTTGCCTTACGTCCAACGGACGAAAATTTTAGAGCACGTTCCGCAGCCCCCTGCCCTTCTCCGTCCTTTTTCCACCAGCGCAATTCGACGTGAGTCACACGGCGCCCGGTCTTTATTGGATCGATCGCCACCATGTAATCCGACAGCGCATTGACTTCAGCAATTGCAGGTTCGATCGCGCGTAGCTTCAGGTTGCTCCAGTTGGTTAGCTTACCCTTTGGTACACCTAGAATGCCGCGCAGATCATCGACGGAAAAATTCTCGGATGAGCGCCAGCGCAGATTGCCGCGCTTCTGTACGATCTCATACAACGTCAGCGCATATTTCGAACTCAGTGCGAACATGATCTCGCGCTGTAAACGGGCAAAAACTGTCGAATTGGAAATAATTTTGCGCAACCGCGCTGGGATCTCGTATTCAATTAGCCCGTCGCTTCGCACTGTTTCTACGTTGCCACCCAACAACTGGACCCGCTCGACCGCAGGTTCGCCATCCCATACAACTTCCACTTTCACAATGGCGGACATCAATCGCTCAATAGACTCCCCTACCCTGTCGTTCGAATTATGCGACCCACGCAGCATGGATTTCTGGATAACATGGCTGACAGGCTTGTCGATCGCATCCCAAGCGTTTTCCAAAAGCTGATTGTAGATCCGCCGATCGTTAAGCGTCAGCGGTGTTACCTCAATCACGTCTACAAGCTCACCAGGCTTGACCAGGCTTTCAGAATTTGGCCGTGCGTCCAAAGTGCGGTATGGTTTTTTTGACATGTACTGCCCAACACCTAATTATTACTTTTGTATGGCGTATGATGTAAGCATAGACATCACTGTTGTCTCGGTCCAGCACCCAATCTGTAATTTTTCGAATCAGCATCGAGTCTCGCGTGATTCGAAGGAAGTCTCACAAACCCCAATAAAACAAGGGTTTTTCGAATCACCTCACCCGTCCCCAAAAGTAGGATTTAGGCCCGTCCCGAAATGTAAGCTTTAACAATCCGAAACGTAAGGCAAAGCACCCCAATCTGTAAGGATTTGCGCCCGATATGTAAGGGAAACATAGCACAAAGCATTGATTTTAAAGCAATAACACTCGTATGAACAATTGAATCCAAGAATCTTGAACAAGATTGTTTTTTATATTTGGTTTTTTGGGGGATTGGTACCAGGCAACATCGTCAGACATCAACTTCACCCGTATTAGATGTTCTGAGTTAGAATGTTGTTACTAATGACCTTCGGTTACCCCCAATTTCCGCTCCTGTGGCCTTTGCCTTCGAATTTCCCATTTTTTACGTGATCTGCCTCAAAAACCACACTTGAGCCGATTCACCATTCCGGGCATGATTCACGAAAGGCAGATTTCTACAGGACAAAACCTATGACCACCTCCCCCTTGCCCCCTGTTGGGCTGGAAGAGATTGAGCAACTATCTGATCGTGCAAGTACCGTGATGGAGCGATTGCGCGATCGAGTATTCTCCCCTGACACTGAGAAAACGCTAAACCTAAATTTCAATGTCCGCTCCGCAGCCGAGATGGTAGGTCGATCAGAGAAGTTAATCCGTGATGCTGAGGCCGACGGCCGCTTGCCTGAGCCGGAAAAAGACCCGGTCACTGGAAGAAGGACCGGGTACTCACTGTCTGACATAAACCGGATGCGGGAAGTTTTCGGTACACTACCTCATCGTGCAACAGATGATCCAACATTGGTTTTGTCAGTTCAGTCATTCAAAGGTGGCGTTGGAAAGTCGACGGTAACGACCCACCTTGCCCAGTTCCTCGCGCTTAAAGGCTATAGAGTTTGCGTTATCGATTGCGACAGCCAAGCTTCAACGACTTCGATTTTTGGCCTTAATCCTGACATTGACGTGGATGAGACTGAAGATACGCTTTACCCATTCTTTCAGCATGGTGGGCCGCAGACACTTCATTATGCTTTACGCGCTACGTATTGGCCTGGCATTGCGCTCATCCCTGCAAACCTCGGTCTCTATGACGCTGAGTATGAATTCGCAGCTCGGATGGCCAGGGATCAAGTTTTCGTGTTGGACCGTTTGCGAGATGGGATCAGCACCATAGCCGATCAATTTGACGTAATCCTTCTGGACCCGCCGCCTGCGCTAGGAATGATTTCTCTTTCAGTGCTTCGAGCAGCAAACGCGATGGTGATCCCTGCCCCGCCGAATAATATTGACTTTGGATCTACTGCTCATTTTTTGAAGATGATGGGTGCAACGTTAAATGAACTAGCTCAACATGGCGGAGCTCGTGATTATTCATTCGTCAAGATTCTGGCCACCAAGATGAACGACAACAAATCTGCGCATGCAGCCATCAAACGAATGATGGACGCGGTTTTTCCCCAAGACATGTTGGCTAGTGTTCTGAAAGACAGCGCCGAGATTGATAACGCCACAGCGAACTTGGGGACGGTGTACGAAATTACGGGACCAGCAGCTCGCACAGAAACCCACAAACGCTGTCGGGCATATCTGGACGCGGTGGGACGCGAGGTTGAGGTTTTGATGCGCAAAACCTGGCCCAGTCACCATGCTGCATTGCGCAAGGAGGGAGTGTTATGAGCAAGAAACATGACGCAATTTTCGATGACGTTCTAAGCGGTCTCGATAGCGGCCCTGCCCCCAAAGCTGAACGCGCTGGTGCTCGCTTTCTAAACCGCTCTAACAGAGTTGCGGAACGGATGTCGGGGGATATCGAGGAGAAGTCCCTGAGGTGGGTTGATCCCGGAGAATGCCGTATGTGGGAGCGACATAACCGTGCGTATGACCTACTATCGGAGGACAACTGTCGAGATTTGATTGACGGAATCCGCAGCCAGGGTCGGCAAGAGTTTCCAGCTATCGTGCGCAAGACAAGCGATCCAAATCAGCCGTATGAAGTGATTTGTGGTGCAAGGCGACATTTTGCAATCAACTGGCTACGCGCAAACAATTATCCACAGTTTCGCTACTTGGTGGATGTTCGAGAGCTTACCGATGAAGAAGCTTTTCGATTGGGCGATATCGAGAACCGCGACAGAGAAGATATCTCCGACTATGAGCGTGCTCGTGACTATGCAGACGCTGTGACTCGTTACTACGGTGGTAAGCAAAAGGCGATGGCCGTACGGCTAGAGGTCAGTGAGGCTTGGCTTTCACGTTATCTGCAACTGGCCAAATTGCCGAACGAGATCGTTGAGGCATTCCCTTCGATCCGAGAGATCAAAGAACTGCACGCCCGTACGCTAAAACCGTTTCTGGGTCGGCCCGAAGATCGAAAGAAACTGTTAGAAACTGCGAGGCAGATGGCAACTGATGGAGTCAGCCGTGACGGCGTGCAGGTCATGAATGTTTTCAAGGCAGCGTTGAAACCTCCTGCTTCGACGAAAGCAGATACAGTGACTTTTCAATCGTCACCCGAAAAGCCTGCGATGACATACAAACGCAAAGGCAAAAAGGTCGTGTTAGAATTTCCGACCGACGTACGCAAAGATGAACTGCAAGAGGTCTTTTTGATCTTCTTGGACAGGCATTTTGACACAGATCGAGACTGATCTACTGAAGCGAAATTGGAAATTGCCAATTGGCAATTTCCCTGCAACGTCGGTCTTTCTAAGAAAATTGCCAATTGGCAATTTTGGTAATCCCCTCACTCAGAGGTCGTTTTTACCATTCGAACTGGCTGCATCCCTGCCGCGTAAACGAAGCATTTGCCTCAGCGATTGAAGAGGCTTTCATCCGCGACAAGTCTGTCAATCGGCATTGAATAATGACCCCCCATCGGCGTCCAAATTTGACCCCCCTTGGAGCTAAGAGGGGCGTTGAGGGGGTCGTGTTTAGGTTGATTCAGGAGGGGGTGGACAGCAGGTCAAACCGAAAAGAGAGCGTAGCTCGACTGAAGGTTTGACCTGCTGTCTGTTTTGAATTTATTCCCCGATTTCGAGGTTAGTCGCGGTGGTTAATTCGCCAGCTTTCGTTCCCGGTTTCGATGATATCGCAATGGTGTGTCAGTCGATCCAGGAGAGCAGTGGTCATTTTGGCATCTGTGAACACACTCGGCCATTCAGCAAATGCGAGGTTGGTTGTTAGCAGAATAGACGTTCGCTCGTACAGTTTGCTGATGAGATGGAAGAGTAATCGTCCACCAGACTCTGCGAACGGCAGATAACCGAGTTCGTCTATAATCACGAGGTCGACGCGGATCAGCTGCTCGCTGAGCCGCCCGGCGTTGCCTTCGCGATGTTCAGCCTCCAGCTTGTTCGCGAGATCCACAGCGCTGAAGAACCTGACCCGCCGGCGGTTATTGACCGCGTGGCCCCCGATCGCTGTTGCGAGATGCGTTTTGCCCGATCCGGTTCCACCGACCAGCACGCCATTCCTGGCCTGGTCCATAAAATCGCCGTCATGAAGATTGCGCACGACTTCCTCGTTGACGGGGCTGACCGTGAAGTCGAACTCAGGTAAGGACTTGCAGACCGGGAACTTTGCGGCACCCATCTGATACCGGATCGAGCGCGCAGTCTTTTCGGCCAGTTCGGCCGTGAGGAGTTCGGCCACGACCTGTTGGGGCCGCCAGTTGTTTTTGGCTGCGGCCTGCATCACTTCGTCAAAGCAGTTGACGATGCCTGGCAACTTCAGTTGACGGGCAAGTTCGAGAATTTCCTTACGCAGTTGCATGGGAGCCTCCAAGCCTGTCATAGCGAGCGCAATCCGCGATCGGTGCCATTTTTAGCTGCAGGTGGGCAGGCGGCTCAATCGCCTTTGGCGGCGGGGGATTGGTGCGCCGAGAGACAATGTTCAGGATCGCATCGGCCTTGCGCAGGCCAGATTTTAGAGCTTCTTCGCAGGCAGCCTCGACCACATCAATGTCGTGCTGGTAAGCAGCGAAAAGAATATCGGCAAGTTGCCGGTCTCCGTCGGATGTGCCCCGCAGATGGGTCCAGATCTGCGTCATTGCCGGTGGTAGGTCCCAGTCACGGAACGGTGCTCCATTGCGCAGAGCGCCAGGCTTGCGCTTGAGGACGGGCACATAGTGCCAAGGGTTGAAGATCGTTTTTCCTCGGCCGAAGCACCGTTCGTGCTCTCCGACAATCTCACCGTCTTGGCGCAGGACAATCCGCGTGGCGTAGACCTGCAACTGGGCCTAAACGGACCATAGCTGCATATATGGACATCTGAACGAACATATGGGGAACAAAAACGCCTTGACGCAGGAGTACAGCTGTTCTGAGATCAGGCATCTTTTCCGATGGGAGCGCGTATGTCTGATCGATCATTCCTGGAGTGCTGGAGCCTGAATTTCAACGACATGGAGTTCGTTGAGGCATTCAATTTAGCCAGCCGGTTCCGGGTTGCCTTCCAGCTGCGATTTTTCCAGACGCATGGGCGTTTCCCTTCGCGTGAGCAAGATCTCAGTTCCGAAGGACTGGAGTATTTGGCCCAGCAACTGGACGTGAAGGTTCCCGTTGATCAGGAGCCATTCGATTACCGCCACGTCAATGCCCGCCGCCACCGTGTTGCCATCCTGAAACATCTTGGGGTTCGGCGAGCCACAGATCGGGATCGCCTGGCTTTGCGCTCATGGCTTTTTGAGGACTGCCGCAGGTCGTCGGCTCCGACTGTGGAAGAGCAAGTTGCATCGGCATATGCGTGGTGCCTCAGCAATTCGATCTACATCTCATCTGACAAGATCATGGAGCGGTTGGTTCGTAGTGCCAGGCACGATTTTCTTGAGGATTTGTTGGCATCCACTGCCCGCATTCTTCCAGCCAACACGCGGCACCAACTGGAAAAAAGCCTTTCGGAGCCAAGAGGCCCTGGTGGATTTCACCTTATGAAAAACGGGGTTGGCGCGGCCACTCTCGCCAACGTTCTTGGGGCATGTGATCGCCTGACTTTTCTTGCGGCCCTCAATTTGTCCTCTGAGCATTTGGCTGGCATTGACCCTGCCTGGATCTCCATGTTGTGTCGCCGGGTTGAACGGGAGAATGCCTCAGAAATGCGACGGCATAGCGATGACCGGCGGATCGGTCTCTACGCCCTGTATCTCATGGACCGTCAGAGAAAGCTGACGGATGATCTGGTTGATCTGTTTCTGGAAATTACGCATCGCCTTCAAACCCGCTCGCGACGAAGGGTAATTGCCAAGATAGCCAGCGACATCGAGCGGGTTTACGGCAAGGATCGACTGTTGTGTGCCATGGCAGAAGCGGCGATCGAGGAACCGGAGGGGCGGGTGATCGATGTGATCTATCCGGTCGCCAGTGTTGCAAAGTTGAAGGCAGTGATTGAAGAATATCGCGCCAGCGGCACACTGGACAAGCGCATCCAGACTGTCATGCGCGGCTCCTATGCCAATCATTACCGCAGGATGATGCCAGCACTCTTGTCCGTCCTGCACTTCCGGTCGAACAATGCTGTGTGGCGTCCAATACTTGATGCCCTTGAGCGGATCATTGAATGGCGGGAAGAAGGCCGCAGGACAGTGCCTGTCGGGGACGCACCTGCCGGCTCCATTCCTGCAGGCTGGAAGGAATTTGTCGTTGACGATACGGGTCGTTTGAACGTGATTTCCTATGAAATCTGTATACTTGGCCAACTTCGTTCCAGTATCCGCGCGCGTGAAATCTGGGTTGAAGGTGCCGATCGCTACCGGAATCCGGACCACGACTTGCCCGCAGATTTTGACGAGCGTCGCGCGTCTTACTACGCTGGTCTTGGCCTGCCTCAGGACGCTCAGGCCTTCGTGGCAAATATTCGCAGCGAACTTGAGGACGAGTTGCGGTTGTTGAACGAGACACTGCCGAAAAACGACAAAGTCCGATTACGGACAACAGGGGATAACCGCATCTGTATCACGCCTTTCGAGCGCCAACCGGAGCCAGCCGGTTTGATCAACTTGAAAAACGAGATCGGACGAACCTGGCCAATGACAAGCCTTCTCGATGTCCTAAAGGAAACCGCTTTGGATACCGGGTTTCTGGATTGTTTCGAGAGTTCGGCCAGTCGGGAGGTGTTGACGGAAGATGTCCGCAACCGGCGTCTGCTCCTTACGCTTTACGGGGTTGGCACAAATGCCGGTCTCAACCGGATTGCCACTGGAACCGAGGGTGTCAGCATTGATGAGCTCGCCCACGTTTACAGGCGCTATGTCAACGCCACCGCGTTGAGGGCGGCTTGCGCCAAGGTGGCCAATGCCACGCTGGCAATTCGCGATCCGGATATATGGGGTTCGGTTGGGACGGCCTGCGCGGCAGACTCCACAAAATTTGGGGCTTGGGACCGTAACCTCATGACGGAATGGCACGCCCGCTATGGCGGTCGGGGCGTCATGATTTACTGGCATGTCGAGCGTCGGGCGACCTGTATTTATTCGCAGTTGAAGCGATGTTCATCCTCTGAAGTGGCGGCTATGATCGAAGGAGTGCTGCGCCATTGTACGGACATGGAAATCCAGCGTCAGTATGTAGATTCTCATGGGCAGAGCGTCGTTGGCTTCGCTTTTGCGCATCTTTTCGACTTCGAACTGGCTCCCCGGCTCAAGGCGATTGCAAGTCAAAAATTGGTGCTGGCCTCTGCTGACCAGCGGGCCAGCCTAACAAACCTCACCCCTATTTGTAGAAAAGCGTGCAATTTTGACCCCCTAAGCGGGGAAATCGGCGTCCAAATTTGACCCCTCCCTATGGTTGTAGACATCCTTTTCATTGAGCAGTCGATGGAGAGGCAAGCGGGATGATTTGCGTGGAAACTATTAGAAAAGTGCGTCGCTTACACCTGATCGAAAAAAAGAGCATCAAGGAAATTTGCCGTTCGCTCAATTTGAGCCGTGCAACGGTTCGAAAGATAATCCGATCGGGAGTGACGGAGTTCAAATATGAGCGCAAATCGCAGCCATACCCGGTGCTCGGGCCTTGGCGCGCGCGTCTGGATGAAACGCTTGAGGAGAACGAGGCGCTTCCGAAGAAACACCGCAAGCGGATGACCAAAATCTGGAAGGAACTCTCCGATGATGGTTTTGGCGGCGGGTATGACAGTGTTCGACGCTACACAAAGAATTGGCGCATTGCGCACGGCCGACAACAGGCGCAGGCGTTCATCCCGCTGATCTTTGATCCTGGGGAGGCGTACCAGTTCGACTGGAGTGTGGAGACGGTTTTGATGGACGGTGCACTCACGACCGTGAAGGTTGCCCATTTCAAACTTTGCCATAGCCGCATGCCATTCTCCATTGCCTATCCGCGCGAGACGCAGGAGATGGTCTTTGATGCCCACGACGAGGCCTTCAAATTCTTTGGTGGAGGCTGCATCAACGGGATCTACGATAACATGACGACCGCCGTCGATGCGATCCTGTCGGGCAAGGAAAGAAAGTTCAACAAGGCATTCTCCCGGATGTGTTCTCATCATCTGGTGAACCCGATCGCCTGTACGCGCGCGGCCGGTTGGGAGAAGGGTCAGGTTGAGAATCTGGTCAAGGAGAGCCGCGCCTATAGTTTTACACCGCGTCTGGAGGTGGCCGACTTCGATGAATTGAATGCCCGGCTGCAAAAAGACGCGATCAAACGCGCAAAAGAACTGCGGCATCCGGAAAACCTGGAGGTGACGGTCTGGGAGGAGTTCCAGCAGGAAAAGCCGCTGCTGACGCATCTGCAGAAGCCCTTCGTCGGGTTCCGTGAAAAGACGGTCGCCGTGAGCCGAACCTGCCTGATCAACTTCGAAAGAAACAAATACAGCGTTGAGGCAAGAGCTGTTGGACGTCAGGTCCAGTTGCAGGTCTACGCCACGCGGATTGTCCTGCGCCAAGACGGTGAGATTGTCGGAGAGCACGAACGGTGCTTCGGCCGAGGAAAAACGATCTTCAACCCTTGGCACTATGTGCCCGTCCTCAAGCGCAAGCCTGGCGCTCTGCGCAATGGAGCACCGTTCCGTGACTGGGACCTACCACCGGCAATGACGCAGATCTGGACCCATCTGCGGGGCACATCCGACGGAGACCGGCAACTTGCCGATATTCTTTTCGCTGCTTACCAGCACGACATTGATGTGGTCGAGGCTGCCTGCGAAGAAGCTCTAAAATCTGGCCTGCGCAAGGCCGATGCGATCCTGAACATTGTCTCTCGGCGCACCAATCCCCCGCCGCCAAAGGCGATTGAGCCGCCTGCCCACCTGCAGCTGAAAATGGCACCGATCGCGGATTGCGCTCGCTATGACAGGCTTGGAGGCTCCCATGCAACTGCGTAAGGAAATTCTCGAACTTGCCCGTCAACTGAAGTTGCCAGGCATCGTCAACTGCTTTGACGAAGTGATGCAGGCCGCAGCCAAAAACAACTGGCGGCCCCAACAGGTCGTGGCCGAACTCCTCACGGCCGAACTGGCCGAAAAGACTGCGCGCTCGATCCGGTATCAGATGGGTGCCGCAAAGTTCCCGGTCTGCAAGTCCTTACCTGAGTTCGACTTCACGGTCAGCCCCGTCAACGAGGAAGTCGTGCGCAATCTTCATGACGGCGATTTTATGGACCAGGCCAGGAATGGCGTGCTGGTCGGTGGAACCGGATCGGGCAAAACGCATCTCGCAACAGCGATCGGGGGCCACGCGGTCAATAACCGCCGGCGGGTCAGGTTCTTCAGCGCTGTGGATCTCGCGAACAAGCTGGAGGCTGAACATCGCGAAGGCAACGCCGGGCGGCTCAGCGAGCAGCTGATCCGCGTCGACCTCGTGATTATAGACGAACTCGGTTATCTGCCGTTCGCAGAGTCTGGTGGACGATTACTCTTCCATCTCATCAGCAAACTGTACGAGCGAACGTCTATTCTGCTAACAACCAACCTCGCATTTGCTGAATGGCCGAGTGTGTTCACAGATGCCAAAATGACCACTGCTCTCCTGGATCGACTGACACACCATTGCGATATCATCGAAACCGGGAACGAAAGCTGGCGAATTAACCACCGCGACTAACCTCGAAATCGGGGAATAAATTCAAAACAGACAGCAGGTCAAACCTTCAGTCGAGCTACGCTCTCTTTTCGGTTTGACCTGCTGTCCACCCCCTCCTGAATCAACCTAAACACGACCCCCTCAACGCCCCTCTTAGCTCCAAGGGGGGTCAAATTTGGACGCCGATGGGGGGTCATTATTCAATGCCGATTGACACGTCTGTCGCGTTGGCATGTCGAAAGCGATGCGATCAACGAGGCGCTGGCCATCGTTCTCGACGCGCAGTCCAGGCTTCCCATGGCCCAATACTGGGGTTCGGGTCAGACCTCATCCAGCGACGGGCAGTTCTTCCCGACCACGCGCTAGGGCGAAGCAATGAATCTCATCAACGCCAAGTACGACACGCATGTTCCGGGGCTGAAAGCCTCCTGACTTCCGACCTTTTTGTTGATCTGACTGGGTTTTTGGTTTGTTTTCAGGTGTGGTTGCTCAGAGGCGCGTTGTAGTGCCCTATTATTATAAAAAGTATTGACATGGGCCTTCAGATGGCTAACCTCTTCGCCCATGTTCATCCGCACCAAACATGACGCAAAGCTCAACCGCACACGGATCCAGATCGTTGAATCCGTCCGCACCGGCTCCAAGGTACGCCAGAAGATCCTGCGCCATGTGGGTGTGGCCCATAACGACAGCGAGATTGAGGATATCAAGCGTCTGGCGGGCCGCTTGATGGAGCAATTACGCATTGATCGCTCGCCGCAAATGGAACTGTTCACGCCCACGGAATATGCCGATCTGCAGGCGCTGGTGCGCCGCGCTCCGCGGCCGGACAAGCTTGGCGTTGATCTTGCCGAGTGCCGTGAGGAGGCGCGGGTCTCTCTGGGTCTGCGGGATGTCATGGGGACGATGTATGACCAACTGGGTTGGGGGGCCCTTCTGGGGGCGGCGCGTAAAAGTGCCAATCGCATTGTGAAAGAGCTGGTTATGGCGCGGATCGCACAGCCCGAGAGCAAGCGCGCGACCGTGGAGGCGTTGGAGAACCAGGCAGGCATCACGCTCAATCTGGACGTGGTCTATCGGAGCATGGATTACATCAATACGCCGGTGATAGACGGGATTTGCAAAACCTCTCACGCGGCGGCAGAGAAGTTGCTGGGCGGGCCAGTGACCGTGCTGTTCTACGATTGCACGACCCTGGCCTTTGACACCGAGCGCGAGGACCCGGCCGAGGATGCGGACGGGGTCGAGCAGGATCATCTTCTGGCCAAGGGCTTCAGCAAGGATGGCAAGCATCACCGCGCTCAGGTCATGCTGGCGCTGATCGTCACCTCCGATGGGCTGCCTGTGGGCTATGAACTCTTCCCGGGAAACACCTGGGAAGGTCATACGCTGGAAGCTGCGCTGAAGGCGTTGGAGGGACGCTTCGACGTGGCCAGGGTCACGTTCGTGGCCGATGCCGCCATGCTCAGCAAGGACAACCAGCAGATGTTGCAGAACAAGGGTCTGCCCTACATCCTCGGCTATCGCATGAAGTCCGCCCCGGCCGCCGTGAAGGCGAACATTTTGAGCCCGGAGGGACGCCAGCCTTGGGCTGGACACGGTTCTGAAGAGGCAACCGAGAAGGGCTGGTACAAGGTGATCGACCAGGAGGGAGCGCGGGTCATTGTGACCTGGTCACCCACCCGGGCACGCAATGATGCCCACAAGCGCGACAAGGCAATCGAAAAGCTGCACAAGAAGCTCAAGCGCTCTCGCAAACCCGGCAGCTTCAGCAGCCGGGGATATGGCCGCTTCCTGGCCTTCCCCGACAGCGGGGACGTCACGCTGGATGATGCAAAGATCAAGGCAGCGGCACAATGGGACGGGCTGCATGCCATTGTTGTTCATGGTGCGGACGAACTGGAGGCACAGGACGTCATTGCCCGCTATCACCAGTTGTGGGAGATCGAAGCCTGCTTCCGCACCAACAAGCACGATCTGAAAATCCGGCCCATCTATCACTGGTCGCCGCGTCGGGTCCGGGCCCATATCGCCATCTGCTACATGGCCTTCTGCTGCCTGCAGCACCTGCGCAAGCATCTGGACCTGCTCGGACACCCGATGAGCCCGGCTCGTATCCGCAACGAGTTGAACGCATTGCAGCTCTCGATCCTGCGCCACAAAGGCACCCCTGACCGCTACGGCATGCCAAGCCATGCCACGGTCGATGCCAGACGCATCCTCACCTGCGTCGGCCTGACCTGGAACGAAGCCCCTTTCAAGATACCCCCCGGGCGCACCCGAAAAACTGGCCAGACCAAAGCCTGAGCTCCCTCAACACTCCGAAACAATCGCTGGCGAAAAAAGTCCGTGTAGTGCCTTTTGGCAACCAAGGCATAATAATATCAATGACTTATACGAAAAAATGTCGGAAGTCAGGAATCTCATCAACGCCAAGTACGACACGCATGTTCCGGGGCTGAAAGCCTACGCCCATGTGTCCGACCTGTACGGGCCGTACTGGATCAATTCGATCCCGGCCACTGTGAACGAGGCACCATATATTCTGGACGGATTGTGCCTGAGCGAGATCGGCAAGAAGATCAAGGAGCACTACGCCGACACGGGTGGGTTCACTGATCTCGTATTCGCCGCCTGCGCGCTGCTGGGCTATCGCTTCATTCCCCGGATCCGCGATCTGAAATCCAAGCGGTTCTACGTCTTCGATCGTAAAAGCGTTCCCAAGGAACTCAAGTGCCTGGTCGGGGGCAAGGTCCGGGAACAAACCTTCATCGACAACTGGGGCGATGTGCTGAGATGCACGGCCACGATGCGGTCCGGGAAGGTACCGCCAAGCCAGCTGCTGAAGCGATTGTCAGCCCGGCCGCGCAAGAACGATTTGGCCATCGCGATGCGGGAAATCGGACAGATCGAACGGACACTGTTCATCATCGAATGGACCCTTGATATGGACATGCAGCGCCGCTCTACTGTCGGGCTCAATAAAGGCGAAGCGCACCATGCGCTGAAGAATGCCTTGTGGATCGGCCGTCGGGGCGAGATCCGCGATCGGACCACGGAAAGCCAGCATTTCCGCCTGGCTTGCCTCAATCTGCTCACGGCGATCATCATATTCTGGAATACGGACCAGATCGGCAAAGCCATCCTGCAGCGGCAAAGCGAAGGCCTGGACACGCCCGAACACCTGCTCAGGCACATATCGCCCTTGGGATGGGAGCACATTCTGCTCATAGGTCAGTACATCTGGCGAGAAATGAGGCACAAAATCGCTTAGCGTACGATTTATCACTGTCCCGTAATCGACCCCAGTGTTTCCAGAATCGCCGTCAAGTGCGCCAGAATTTCCAATCATCCCGCTTGCCTCTCCATCGACTGCTCAATGAAAAGGATGTCTACAACCATAGGGAGGGGTCAAATTTGGACGCCGATTTCCCCGCTTAGGGGGTCAAAATTGCACGCTTTTCTACACCCAACCGGCCGCGCGCGTACAGGCGATCGGGTTCACCAGATGATGAGAACACATCCGGGAGAATGCCTTGTTGAACTTTCTTTCCTTGCCCGACAGGATCGCATCGACGGCGGTCGTCATGTTATCGTAGATCCCGTTGATGCAGCCTCCACCAAAGAATTTGAAGGCCTCGTCGTGGGCATCAAAGACCATCTCCTGCGTCTCGCGCGGATAGGCAATGGAGAATGGCATGCGGCTATGGCAAAGTTTGAAATGGGCAACCTTCACGGTCGTGAGTGCACCGTCCATCAAAACCGTCTCCACACTCCAGTCGAACTGGTACGCCTCCCCAGGATCAAAGATCAGCGGGATGAACGCCTGCGCCTGTTGTCGGCCGTGCGCAATGCGCCAATTCTTTGTGTAGCGTCGAACACTGTCATACCCGCCGCCAAAACCATCATCGGAGAGTTCCTTCCAGATTTTGGTCATCCGCTTGCGGTGTTTCTTCGGAAGCGCCTCGTTCTCCTCAAGCGTTTCATCCAGACGCGCGCGCCAAGGCCCGAGCACCGGGTATGGCTGCGATTTGCGCTCATATTTGAACTCCGTCACTCCCGATCGGATTATCTTTCGAACCGTTGCACGGCTCAAATTGAGCGAACGGCAAATTTCCTTGATGCTCTTTCAGGGCTATTTACCAGACGTCAAAAAGCGCTTGCAAATCATTTGATTGAGTGAATCCATTCTATGGATGTCAGGTACAGGAGGTTTCAGCGATGGTATCGGTTCGTTCAGTATTGCGTCAAATTCCCGACCCGCGCGGCAAAAAGGGCCGTCAACACCCACTTGAAGCGCTGGTCGGGTTGATGCTTCTCTCCATGCTCAGTGGGCGCAAGGGTATGATGGCGGCGTTCCGCCTTGGTCGTACGCTCACGCCGCGTCAACTCATGCGCTTGGGGTTCCGTCGCGGGCGCGCGTCACCCTGCCATGCAACGCTAACGGAAACGCTACGTATTCTCGACCCGGCCACCCTGGCGCAGGCCTTTGGGCGGCTTACGGCACCAGCACAAGATGATGAAGATCACCATCAGATCGCTATTGATGGCAAAACTCTACGTGGCAGCAAGGACGCGGCAGGCAAGGCGGAACATGTGTTGTCGGGGTTCTGCGCGACGCTTGAACAATCCGTCGGACACACATCATCGCGCGGCAAGGGCATGGAAATACCTGATGCCCTGCGGCTGCTGAACCAGATTGACCTTGCGGGACAGATCGTCACCGGGGATGCCATTTTCTGCCAAAAAACAGTCACTTCCAAAGTTGTGGAAAGGGGTGGCGATTACGTGTTCCCTGTAAAGAACAATCAGAAAGACCTGCGGGGAGAAATCGAAACGGCGTTCAAGACGCCGGTTTTTCCCCCTGTTGGAATGGCGGGAGACGCCGCAATCGGGGCACGGCAGAATCGACCAGCGCCGCATCGAGATCCTTCCCGTCGAGGCATTGAGTGAGCACATGCGCAAGCAGTGGCCAACGATCCGCAGTATCGCCTGCATCAGCCGAACCCGCGAGCATATCCGCGCCGGGCAGATTACCAGAACACAGGCCGAGACAGTGTATCTCATCACCAGCCTGACGCGGCCCAAACCCAAAGACATCCTGCGCCTGAACCGTAACCATTGGCGCATCGAGACCATGCACCGCGACAAGGATGTCACTCTGGGAGAGGATCGCTACACCAACCGATCTGACAACGCGCCACGCAATATCTTTACCCTTGTCAGCGCGACCAGAACCTTGCTCAAGCGCATATCGAAATCACCAACAAAGGCTATCGAAATGATGCAGGACAACCGCGCAAGGGCTATCAGAATCGTCACAGATCAACCCAAAAACACCTTTCTCTGAATCGCCCTGATGCTCTTTCCTGACTTCCGACATTTTTTCGTATAAGTCATTGATATTATTATGCCTTGGTTGCCAAAAGGCACTACACGGACTTTTTTCGCCAGCGATTGTTTCGGAGTGTTGAGGGAGCTCAGGCTTTGGTCTGGCCAGTTTTTCGGGTGCGCCCGGGGGGTATCTTGAAAGGGGCTTCGTTCCAGGTCAGGCCGACGCAGGTGAGGATGCGTCTGGCATCGACCGTGGCATGGCTTGGCATGCCGTAGCGGTCAGGGGTGCCTTTGTGGCGCAGGATCGAGAGCTGCAATGCGTTCAACTCGTTGCGGATACGAGCCGGGCTCATCGGGTGTCCGAGCAGGTCCAGATGCTTGCGCAGGTGCTGCAGGCAGCAGAAGGCCATGTAGCAGATGGCGATATGGGCCCGGACCCGACGCGGCGACCAGTGATAGATGGGCCGGATTTTCAGATCGTGCTTGTTGGTGCGGAAGCAGGCTTCGATCTCCCACAACTGGTGATAGCGGGCAATGACGTCCTGTGCCTCCAGTTCGTCCGCACCATGAACAACAATGGCATGCAGCCCGTCCCATTGTGCCGCTGCCTTGATCTTTGCATCATCCAGCGTGACGTCCCCGCTGTCGGGGAAGGCCAGGAAGCGGCCATATCCCCGGCTGCTGAAGCTGCCGGGTTTGCGAGAGCGCTTGAGCTTCTTGTGCAGCTTTTCGATTGCCTTGTCGCGCTTGTGGGCATCATTGCGTGCCCGGGTGGGTGACCAGGTCACAATGACCCGCGCTCCCTCCTGGTCGATCACCTTGTACCAGCCCTTCTCGGTTGCCTCTTCAGAACCGTGTCCAGCCCAAGGCTGGCGTCCCTCCGGGCTCAAAATGTTCGCCTTCACGGCGGCCGGGGCGGACTTCATGCGATAGCCGAGGATGTAGGGCAGACCCTTGTTCTGCAACATCTGCTGGTTGTCCTTGCTGAGCATGGCGGCATCGGCCACGAACGTGACCCTGGCCACGTCGAAGCGTCCCTCCAACGCCTTCAGCGCAGCTTCCAGCGTATGACCTTCCCAGGTGTTTCCCGGGAAGAGTTCATAGCCCACAGGCAGCCCATCGGAGGTGACGATCAGCGCCAGCATGACCTGAGCGCGGTGATGCTTGCCATCCTTGCTGAAGCCCTTGGCCAGAAGATGATCCTGCTCGACCCCGTCCGCATCCTCGGCCGGGTCCTCGCGCTCGGTGTCAAAGGCCAGGGTCGTGCAATCGTAGAACAGCACGGTCACTGGCCCGCCCAGCAACTTCTCTGCCGCCGCGTGAGAGGTTTTGCAAATCCCGTCTATCACCGGCGTATTGATGTAATCCATGCTCCGATAGACCACGTCCAGATTGAGCGTGATGCCTGCCTGGTTCTCCAACGCCTCCACGGTCGCGCGCTTGCTCTCGGGCTGTGCGATCCGCGCCATAACCAGCTCTTTCACAATGCGATTGGCACTTTTACGCGCCGCCCCCAGAAGGGCCCCCCAACCCAGTTGGTCATACATCGTCCCCATGACATCCCGCAGACCCAGAGAGACCCGCGCCTCCTCACGGCACTCGGCAAGATCAACGCCAAGCTTGTCCGGCCGCGGAGCGCGGCGCACCAGCGCCTGCAGATCGGCATATTCCGTGGGCGTGAACAGTTCCATTTGCGGCGAGCGATCAATGCGTAATTGCTCCATCAAGCGGCCCGCCAGACGCTTGATATCCTCAATCTCGCTGTCGTTATGGGCCACACCCACATGGCGCAGGATCTTCTGGCGTACCTTGGAGCCGGTGCGGACGGATTCAACGATCTGGATCCGTGTGCGGTTGAGCTTTGCGTCATGTTTGGTGCGGATGAACATGGGCGAAGAGGTTAGCCATCTGAAGGCCCATGTCAATACTTTTTATAATAATGGGGCACTACAACGCGCCTCTGAGCAACCACACCTGAAAACAAACCAAAAACCCAGTCAGATCAACAAAAAGGTCGGAAGTCAGGAGGCCGAGACAGTGTATCTCATCACCAGCCTGACGCGGCCCAAACCCAAAGACATCCTGCGCCTGAACCGTAACCATTGGCGCATCGAGACCATGCACCGCGACAAGGATGTCACTCTGGGAGAGGATCGCTACACCAACCGATCTGACAACGCGCCACGCAATATCTTTACCCTTGTCAGCGCGACCAGAACCTTGCTCAAGCGCATATCGAAATCACCAACAAAGGCTATCGAAATGATGCAGGACAACCGCGCAAGGGCTATCAGAATCGTCACAGATCAACCCAAAAACACCTTTCTCTGAATCGCCCTGATGCTCTTTTTTTCGATCAGGTGTAAGCGACGCACTTTTCTAATAGTTTCCACGCAAATCATCCCGCTTGCCTCTCCATCGACTGCTCAATGAAAAGGATGTCTACAACCATAGGGAGGGGTCAAATTTGGACGCCGATTTCCCCGCTTAGGGGGTCAAAATTGCACGCTTTTCTACAAATAGCTGGATAATGTCGGCATCTCGAAACTCCATCGCATGATGAAACCTCAAGAATCCAATTCGACTCAACTGTCAAAGCTTAAGTGCGATTCCCCTGGCTTCAAAGCTGAAGTGCAATACTCACCAAAAGGTAATCGCTTTTGCGTTTTGGTGGCGGCGCGGTTGAGTTCGAGCATGAATTTGTCTTGCCATCCAGAGCGTTTCATCTCTCCGAATTTATACACGCGACCCAACTGGAACTCATCACGGCCAGAGATTGGAAAGCGCAAAGCTGATCGCGTCGAAGGGTGGGACCGACACGGTGTCTGCGTTCGCCAGCGAGGCGATCAGAACCCATTGTCCATCCTTCAGCTCAAACGCCTCTAGGGTTCGCCCATCCGGGTCAACAAGCCAAAGATGACCTACGCCGTCACGGGCATAGATGGCCCGCTTGGGTCCAAGGTCGATCTGTCGGGTCGAGGGCGAAAGCACTTCACACACCCAGTTCGGCGCAATAGAAACAAAAGGGGTTTCGGGCGGGTCCGGCATGATCTCACGCCGCCAACCGGCAAGGTCAGGGACGACCACGTCGTCGCCGAGGTGAACTTCCGGTTCGTCCAGTATCCACCAACCACCGGGTCCGCCGGTTCCGTGATTAAAAGGATCCATCAGCTTTCCGCCTATCGAAGATGCCGCAACGGCGTGTGGAAAGGCTGGTCGCGGGTGGGTATGCAGCGTTCCGCCCAGGATCTGCGCGACCATATTGGATGGAGCATCGATGACGTCCTGATAGGTGGCAGGGTGTTTGTTCTTTGCGGTCACAGTTGCTGTTTTGGCCATGGGTTCAGTATCCTGGCTGATTTTGGGTGTCTTAAGACCACCCGGGGTTTGGGTTCAGTACCTTTGTTGTGCTAGACTCAATGTTGGAACTTTTTCCAAGCCGCCGGATATGCCTCATGAATATGTGGAAACCATTTAGCTTTCTAAATTTCCTCGATTGCCTCGAGTGATTCCGGAATAATCTGCCCACCATCAACGACGATCTGCTGGCCGGTGATGTAAGCAGCCTCTTCAGATGCAAAAAACAGAGCAGCGTGGCCTATATCTTCGACATCACCCAATCGCTTCAACGGAATTGAGGTCGTCATCGTATCCAAATATTCTTGGCCCAAATCCTGCAGCCCCTCCGTGTAGATGTTGCCGGGCATGACAGCGTTGATCGTCGTGTTGTAGCGCGATAACTCCATCGCCGCCGTCTTGAGGAAACCCAGTTGCCCGGCCTTTGACGCGCCGTAATGGGACCAGCCGGGAAATCCTGTGATAGGACCAGTGATAGATGAAGTTAACACCACACGCCCCTTACCAGCCTTTTTGAAATGCGGAATAGCGGCTTTAACGCAAAGAAAAGACGACCGGAGATTTGTGGCCATGACCTCATCCCATTCATCGGGTTCCATGTCGATGATTTTGGTCTGTGGGAAGGTGCCAGCATTGGCGCAAACCACATCTATCCCGCCTTGCGTTTCTGCTGTGAGATTGATCATCGCATTGACGCTCTGCCAATCAGATACGTCACAGACGACGTAGCGCACATTGCCTTCAATTTCCGCGGCCACCTGTTTCATTGTTTCCTCGCCACGCGCAGCAATGGTGATGTTCGCGCCGTGTCGAGCAAACACAGACACGATCCCTCGGCCGATACCTTTTGAACCTCCTGTTACAATGACGCTTTTTCCAATGATTGAAGTCAGCATGAAACCTCCTATGATGTTTGGCTGGTAGCTGGTATTTTTGATCTTGAAGGCTGGGAAGTCCTCGAATATCCAATTGTTTTTCAATGTGTTGTAGATGATGGTCAGGAGCTTTCGAGCGGTGGCAATGATGGCTTTTCCCGACCCGCGTCGCTCCTTGATGGAGCACCGCAAAACGTGAAGCACGTGATCCAGATCGACGGCCGGCGTATCCATGATCATCTGGGCGTGCCGCTAGGTCCGAGGAGGTTCAGACAATTGCGTGGCGCAAAAATTGGCCAATCGCTGCATGCCGGTTTCGACAGATTTATTTAGAACCTCATTGACATTTGCGTTACTGGTGTATCTCAACATTGTTTCATATAGCGTCTTGATATCAGGCCCCCAGGCTTCGGTTTGGAACAATTTGTAGTAAGGGACCCATTCTGAGCCCACGCGGATTTGCAGGTTTGGATCAACGATGTAGTGTCCGCGCCTGACCCGACGAAACAAGTAGCGATTGTAAGGTGACTTTCCGTCAACTTCGTTCTTGGACAGGATACCGGAAATGTAATCCCGCCTTTTACGTCGCTCCGGTAGCACAATCTCTGGCAGCTCGGAGACGGTCACGGAAAGGTCCTGGGCGGTGAAGCCGTAGCGCCACAACGCAATCCAGGGACCCAGGCGACGATAAAACAACGCTCCCAAAATGCGCAGCAAGATATACTCCATCGAACGGCGATCGAGCTTGATCAGGCGGCCTTGTGCCTGAATGTCAAAGCTGGCCGGGGCCAGGATGTCGAACAGGTCAGGCAGTTTATGCTGCGCAAAATGCTCATCCACCAGGCCGCGCTCAAGAGCGAACTCCACGGCCGTGAAACCGTGGCTCGCGGTCAGCGTGGGGTCGGCACCCCGCTCGATCAGCGCTTTTGCAACAGGCAGATTGCCGACCCGGGCAGCGGCCATAAGTGGGGTCAGGTTGAAGGACAAGCGGTGGTCGATTCCGTAGCGCTCCACATCCTGAAGAACTTTGCCGGGGTTTTTGAACTCATATGCTTCGAAGTGCTTCTGGTGCAGAAGTCTGATAGCTTTCTCTTCCGGATCCTGAGCAGGCTTGAACCCATCAAGAGCCAACCGGTTCAGCACCGGTCGGTAACAGTGCAGCAGGGCATAATCAAAAACGGGCAGAAGCTGTTTGCGCTTGCCTGAAGCAAACGCGGTCTCGCACTGTGCCTCGAAGGCGGCATGGTCCACCACCCCCCATGGCACTGGCTTTTGCCCCAGTATCCGGTCCCGAATGTCTTCCGCTTGCTCCGTCTTGCCCTGCATCTCGAGGCGGCGCGCCTCGCGCTGCCACTGCTCAAGGCTGGAATCTTCCCGCTCTGCTGACACAGTGACCTCAGAGAAGCGATCCATCCGCAACAGGTTCATGAGAGCGTGACCATGATCGGCTTCTACCCAATACAGATTGCGTACCGCGCGCGTCACCGCGACGAATAGGGAATTGATATAAAACTTGTAGACCTCCAGCGACTTGTCGCTTTTGTCGCGCGCCCGGGCATATGCAAGCGTATCGGCCTCCAGATCCGCCGGATTGACATCCCGGGCCACCTCGCGAAACGCTCTGGTCTCGTCGCTGACCACGTTGAACAGAATGATGCTGTCATATTCAAGCCCCTTGGCTTCCTGTATCGAGAACACCAAAGGGGTGTTGAACCAGCGTCGCGCCTGCTCTTTCTGGTTCGGGTGCAACACCAGCACCGCCACGCGCGTGGACCGCCGGGTACGGTCATCAAGGTCGCGCAAGACCTCTGCGGTGTGGGGCAGCAACTGAAGCTGACCGGTCTCGCGCGTTACGCTGCGGACCAGGTAGTTGCTTTCCCGATCCACGGATCCAAACCGGGCGTGCTTCAGTTTCAGGATTCGGTTGGCCAGTTCCGTAACGGTCAAGGTGTTGCGATAATTGGTGTGCAGAATACGCGCAATCTCATCAGCATCCGACCCGGCAAGTCCCCGGTCTTCAAAAAACAGCGACTTGATATGCGCCCATGAAAAGAAGTTTGGGTGAACAATCTGGTTGGAATCGCCCGTCAGAATGAACGCTCCTGCGGTTCGGAGCGATTTCAGGATCAGAAAGAGCTGGATATTGGTAATGTCCTGAACTTCATCGACGACCAGAAAATCATATCGCGGAGCCACAGCCCCCAGATACTCGTGACTCAGGATATTGGGATCATACAGGTCTGATTCCTTCAGGAACCTGCGGTACTTCTCAAAAAGACCATAAACCTCCGGTCGCTCTTCTGCGCTGAAAATCGATTGCCGAACCCCCAGATTTAGATAATCCTCCCGACGCAACCAGCCCTCTTTCCCGACGGGTCCGGTGATGACACCCCGGATTTCCTCAAACACTTTGTGGGCATCGCGCAGAGACCGTGACACTGACTGGCGCGCAAACCAGGTCTGGAAGTCGCGCGGGGTGACTTCGCGGCCAGCGGGGACGCGAATGCTCTCCAGAAATTCCTGAAACGAAAGAAAATCGATATCCTGATCGTCATTTGTGTAATTCTGGGCGAAATATAAGTCCCGCGCATTGCGAACCAGATACGGCGACAGGCTTACATACAGCACGTCACCGACCATTTGCTTCATTTTCTCCAGGGTCAGCACAGTCTTTCCGCTGCCCGCAGACCCGATCACGATGACAGGTGGCGATAGCGCGTGAATTGCCTCTTGCTCGTCATCAAAGGTCAGAATTTTGTCAAGGATGTTGAAACGCGGCTTATTTGGGTTCAACAGGGGGAGGTCACCGGCGGGCGTGACGGTGTCGGCGGCAATCAGGGGAATTCTGTCGTCGTCGATCTCAGCGCCACGACGGAGAAAGCGCGACTTCTCATAGGCGTGATGACGGATGTGTTCGAGGATCAGGCAGCAGATCTCGTCCTGCACCCGATAGAACGCGAAGAGCAGCCGATCGGACCTGTTGAGGCGCGCCCGATATAGCGTGTCGGTGATCTTACGCACATCGGCGCGCGCAAAATCACCTTCTCTCAAGGCGCAAACAACCCTGTCAAAATTAGGTATCCGCTCCGGGACCAATTCGTTATACACAAGAACGCGCATTGTACCCCGTTCCCTCAATTCTAGCTGAGCATGATTATGGCCCCATCCCGCGCTGAGTTCAGCGGCAACAGAATGATCAAAAATAGCAACTGCCCCACCTTTTGCGGTACTCTCCATCCCACATTCAGGAGGCCGCCAAGGTATCAGCTACCATCTTTGGTTTGCGCTCGATCAGCGCAATAAGAACCATCGCAGCTCGATCCGGCAGGCGTCGTTTTTGCTCCCAATCGCGCAACGTCGCAACTGGCAAGCCATACCGTTCAGCAAAATCCGTCTGAGAAAGTTTCTGTTTCTTACGGACTGCCGCTACATCCACTGTTTCAGGAATGAATGCCCCGGCAGGTTCCATTTCACCCTTTGCGATCGCAAGAGCTTCTTCCGCACTGTGGATTAATTCAGTACCAAAACTCATATCAGTCTCCTTCACTTCTTTCCACGCCGTTTGCCCGTCAGGAGCGTTGCATTGGCACGGTAAGCATCAGCGATTGTCGGCAGCACACTGGCCAACTCATTCTTTTCTGCTTTGGTCAGGTTTGCTTTTGTACCCTTACCGTAAACAGCCAAAAGAAAGACCGGTACGTCAGCACCACCAAAATAATGAATGGTTCTGTAACCACCACTCTTGCCGCCACCGTGCCCCGGATGACGCAACTTTCGCGCTCCGCCAGTAGCTGGTATAACGTCGCCAGCCAATGGATCATCAGCCAGCGTATTAACGATGTTTCCCATCTGCTCTTCAGAAAGCCCATGACGATTTGCCTGCGTCAAAAACGTCGGTGTCCAGCAAACTGTGTGCATGCTTATACATCTACGGCAATGCCGTAGCTTTATCAAGCCACATTTCCACGCTGGAATACAACATTGCCCTCACATCCAGGGTTCCTGTTTGGCCTGACGACGACTAGACGTTCAGACGCGGGGTTCCGTGGCAGGCTCTCAAGGCTTGGCGAGAACCACACCCCGGCAGGGAATCGCACCCTTGTCGAGAACATTCTGAATTGTCGAGAGCACCGCAAAGCCTTATAAAACCAAGTAATCGGAAAAAACACCGATAGTACAAAGAAGGTCCAAACTTGGCACGCAGAAAAGATCCTCTTCCGTCCAGCAGTAGCGAAAAAGACTATAGGATCAACACGTCATTGTCGCGGGGGCTGGCGATTCTGAAGGCTTTTAGTCCTGACAACAGGCCCATCGGAAACGCCGAAATCGCCAGCAGAGTTGGCTTACCCAAGGCGACAATTTCGAGGCTGACATACACTCTGACCGAGTTGGGCTATCTGAAATACGATGAGGACATCGGACGCTATTCATTGGGGCCAGCGGTTCTTACTCTCGGATATGATGTCATGGCGCAAATGGAGATCCGGGATATCGCGAGACCCTACATGCAGGAACTGGCAAATTATGCCGATGCGTCGATCTATCTGGGGGCACCAAACGAGACCGAGTTCATCTATGTGGAAGCCTGCCGGACGCCCGGTTCCATGGCGATCCGCCTTGGGGTGGGGTCTCGCATTCCGATGTCCACCACCGGCATGGGGCGTGCCTACCTGGCTGCATTACCCGACGCAGAACGCGAAGCTTTGATCACTCAGATTGCCCAAGGTTATGGCGAAGACTGGCCCGAGGTCGAAGCGAAAATGCGCCGTGAAATCTCGCAGGCCCAAGAACGCGGCTTTGCCCTCAGCCATGGGGATTGGGTGGCCGAGGCCAATTCCGCCGGCGCAGTCGTGCGCCGTGCCGACGGAGGTCCGGTCTATGCCCTGAACGTGGGGGGCTTGCGCTCGGTCGTGACGACCGAGCGGCTCGAAGCCGACCTGGGCCCTCGTGTACTAGGTGTGGCCAAGCAGATCGAACATTTCGCACGAGGCATGCTCTAGGCGGACTGGATTTCGGTAATCTCCTGGTAGAGTTTTACCGTTTCGCGCACGCCTTCCCTCAGGGGTGTTTCCTGCCAATCCCCAATTACCTTTTGCAACGTTCCGGTATCAAATCCGGCTGCAGGCGAGACCCGCTCATTGTCGGCTCTTGTCACCTTGGCACCGGGCACCACTGCGTGGATAGCAGCCAGGACATCGTCGATCGAATCGACCCGCTCTGTGATATCGGACAGCAGTGCCCCTTCCCAGTCTGACTGAACCGCCTTGGCAATGACCCTGGCCACATCGCCGACATATTGAAAGCAACTACGTGTTGCGAACGGGATTTTATAGGATTCTCCCAAGGCAGCAGCCTGAATCGCCCGGGTGATGGCCGAGGTTTCGCCATCGTCGCGCCCGACGCCATAGATAATATATGGCCTCAGCCCCAAGCTAGGCAGATCGTGATCCTGCCAGTAGATTCGTGCAATCTCTTCATCCGTTTTTTTGAACACACCGTAAAGGTTTGATGGCGCATTATCAGGACCACGTGGTTTGGCGGCAATAGAACTGGTGTAGATGATCCGCCGGATGCCGTATTTGCGGGCCATTTCGAAAATATTGATATGTCCGACAATGTTTACGGTCGCCCCGGCTGCCGGCTTTTCGCGGCAGACAGGAATTTGCAGCGCGGCAAGGTGAATGATTCCGGTCGGACGGGTTTCGGCTATCAGATTTTCCACCGCTCCGCTGTCGGTGACGTCACAAATCCTCAGATCAACCAGGCCCTCCGGCAGTTCCGGGCGCAGCTCTCGCAGGCGGTGGTGATTATCGGTGATATCGGTTGCAATGACAGGAACCCCCTGATCAATCAGGACGGAAATGATCCACGATCCCAGGAACCCAGTCGCCCCGGTGATCAGGATACGGTCTTCGCTTGGTTTCATGACTTTCCTTCTTTCTGCTCGCGTTCCCGCACATAACGAACCAACGGCCAAAGCAGCATCGCCGCCGTCACCATGAACAGAGTGAGGGCGATCGGCCGTTCAAAAAAGGCAAGGAACGATCCACGGGTGAGCAGCAGGCCCTGCCTGAGCGAATTCTCGATCATCTGGCTGAGCACCATACCGATCACAAGCGGTGCAAGCGGGAACCCAGCCTTGCGCAAGACGAACCCGCCGACACCAGCAAGAAATGCGGTTGCCAGATCAAGAGGGTTACCGCGCACGCCATAGGCGCCGACGATGGCGATCACCGTAACCATGGCCATCAGCAGCGGTTCTGGCACCCGCAGAGCGCGCGTGAAAAGCTGCGCGCCTAGGGCACCAACAAAAAACATCAGCACGTTGACCAGCACCAGGATCAGGAAGACCGCATAAACCAGATCAAGGTTCTCGGTGAAAAGCCGTGGTCCGGGGGTCAACCCATGCACGATGAAGGTTCCCAGCATCAAGGCCGTCACCGGGTCCCCCGGAATTCCCAGGGCAAGTGTCGGTACCATTGCCGAGCCAGTCACAGCGTTGTTGGCGCTTTCAGCAGAGACAAGTCCGTCGGGTTCTCCGATGCCCAGCTTTTCCTTGTTGGGTGCCGAGCGCTTGGCTTCTCCATAAGCGATAAAGGCCGCAGTTGCCGCGCCGGTACCTGGCAGCGTGCCAACAAAGGACCCGATGGTGCAGGATTTCAATAGCAGCCAAAGGCGCGGCGTCCACTCCGACAGTGCAGGCAGGCGAAAGCCAACCTTGTGTGTAATCACCTCTTTTACCTGGGTCGATTCCGAGGCGCGGATGAACACTTCCGAGAGGGCAAACAGCCCGACGATGGCCGGGATGAGCGAGATACCTGCGGTCATTTCGAAATTGCCGAAGGTAAAGCGCATGTCTCCGGTCACGTGGTCGACGCCGATCGTGGCAAGAAAAAGCCCGATCGCCCCGGAGAGCAACCCCTTGGCCATGGCACCTCGGGACACGTTGGCAATACAAATCAGGGCAAAGATACCAAGGGCGAAATACTCGATTGCGGTGAAGTTCAGCGAAAACGCCGCCAGTTGTGGTGCGGCGATGATCAATACGAGCACCGAAAAAAGACCGCCAAGCACCGAGGCCACCGTGGCCCATCCGATGGCCAGATCGGCATCGCCCCGTTGCGCCATGGGAAACCCGTCCAGCGCGGTTGCGGCGGCCTGCGGCGTGCCCGGCGTGTTGATAACGATAGCAGAGATCGATCCGCCATAAACCGAACCGCAATAGATCCCCAGCATCAACGCCAGCGCCGGAATCTGGTCCATAGAAAAGGTGAAGGGCAGGATCATAGTGATGCCAATCACAGATCCGAGTCCTGGCAGAACCCCCACGGCGACACCTAGGATGGTGCCGGCAAGGATCGACAACAGGGCAGAGAAGGTCAGGATGTGCTCAAGCCCGAGCAAAAAAACGTCCATCAGATAACCTCGAACCAGGGAGACGAAGGGAGGATGATCAGGAACACTTTTTCAAAGATGTACCAGACCGAAAACGTGTAGATGATCGAGATGACCAAGGTGATCTTCCAGTTCCTGTAGCCCAGGACGAAGGGGAGTACGAAGGTGAAGATCAGCGTGGGAATAACAAATCCGGCCCAGTTGATTGAAAAGATGTAACCGCCAGTGATGGCAATTGCCACCGCAACGACGACAAGGGCATTCCGACCAAGCCCGTCGCTTTCTTCGGCAAAACCCTCGGCGATGACGACCAGGGAAAACACCGCCATCGCACCCAAAACAATTCGCGGGAAGAAGACGGGGCCACGGCCCGCCGTCAGGATCGACGTCTGATACGCTGCATCAAAAGTATGGTAGAACAGGTAGACTGTCGCCAAAAGGATCAGCCCGCCCACGATACTCGAAAAGGATGGTTTCGCCATGACCGCCCCGCAAAAAATATGAAAAGGCGCCCAGGGAGTTACTTCTTCAGGCCGGCAGCGGTCAGAACCTCATCGTTCTTCGCGAATTCTAAAGCAACGAAGGCTTCGAAATCCGCGCTGTTCATGAAGGCGACCGGCATGCGGAGATCGGCCATACGGCTGCTGAATGCGTCCGAATTCATGCCGGCCTCGCAGGCGGCTTCAAGTGCCGCCTTGGCTTCGGCGGGAATACCCTTGGGGGCCACCAGACCACCCCAGATTGGGAAGTGCATCGGAACACCCTGATCGTTCGCAGTGGGCAAATCCTGAGCAGTCGAGACCCGCTCGGATGTCAGCATCGCCAGCGATTTGACCTGATCCGAGTTTTTGGTCAGGAACGAAATATGCGCAACAAACATGTCGGTCGATCCATCCAGAATAGCTTTGAATGTCGGCGCCGATCCTTTGTAGGGGATAAAAGTGAATTCCGCCCCCGATGCAGCCGCCAAGCCCAGACCGGCGACATGCGGAATCGACCCTACCGCCTGCACACCATAGTTCAGTTCGCCCGGGTTTGCCTTGGCATGCTCCAGCATCTCCTGCAACGAATTGAATGGGCTGTCCTTGCGGACGACCAGCGATGAAGGCGCCGAATATGCCTGGCAGATATAGTCAAAACTGACGGGATCATACGGCAACTCGCGCAGGTGAGGCTGAGTGGTCATCGGTCCGACCGGCATCATGCCGATCGTATAGCCATCAGCCTTGGAGCGAGCGGTTTCTGCGGTACCAATCGTTCCGCCCGCACCAGCGGTGTTCTTGACGACGATCTCAACACCCAGGACTTCAGCCATCGGGCCTGCCAGCGTGCGGGTTGTAATGTCGGTGCCACCGCCGGCGCTGAATGGCACAATGATCGTAACGGGTTTTGCCGGATAGTCTGCCGCAAATGCAGCGCTAGCAACCCCGGCTGCAGCCCCGAGAGCTGCAATGGATGAACGAATCATTTTCATAGGTCTTCCTCCCTGGATTCAGGCCGCACCACATGGGTTTGGCAGTGCCATTTGCGTCCTCAGCAACATAGACTCCGGGGACAATAGTTCATTCTCTGCTATATTTTAAATACATTTTTAAATTTTTTGGAATTTATTTTCATTTTTTTCATTCCGAGCTAGAAGGAGTCCGAAAGCCCCCGGCTTGCAAAGGCGGAACAGGGCGAAAAGCAAACACTGCACACAGTAGAAGGGACAGTCAAAATGGCCCAAACCAGCGAAATAGTCGTTCGGACCCTGATCGATTCGGGCGTCACCCGCGGATTTACCTTGCCCGGATTGGGGGTGACCTGGTCGCTACCGGCTTTCTACGACGCAAGGAATGAATTCGACGTCGTTCTGTGCCGCAACGAATGGATCGCGTCGATCATGGCGCAGGCTGCCGGGCGCCTAACGGGCAAGCCCTCGTGTCTGATGGGACAAGGCCCTTGGATATCCACCATGGGCGGCGTTGGCATTCAGGAAGCACATTTTGCAGGTACCCCGATGGTGGTTCTGACTGAAACCTCTGACTACGACGGCTATGGACAGATGGGTGTCTACCAAACCATGACCGGGGACTTTGGCGGGGCCAACGCGTTGGCCTCGCTCCAGCAGATCACAAAGTACTCCACCTATGCAACCACCCCCGAAGAGGCCGTGTTTGGTACACAAATGGCGGTCAAGCATGCATCTCTGCCGCGTATGGGACCCGCCGCCGTAATAATGAAGACGCCGATCATTCGCGCCGAGATGAACGACGAGCCCAAGCCCGGGCTTTACCCGACTGAAGGATACCTCGCCTACACGCCGGCACGCCCCGACCTTTCCGCCATTGCCACTTTGGCCAGCATGATCAATGAGGCGAAGCGCCCGGTAATTGTTGCAGGCAACGGCGTGAATGCTGCTGGAGCCGGAGAGAAGCTGCAGGCGCTGGCCGAAAAGGCAGGCATCATGGTGGTGACCAGCTATAATGGCAAAGGGGTAATCGCCGAGACATCCGCAGTCTGTGGTGGTATGCTCGGTACATGGGGGCACAAGGCCGCCAACCGGGTTCTGGCTCGGGCTGATTTCGTGCTGATGCTCGGGGCCTCGATGGGGCCTGATTACACGCGATTCCGAGATCCGGGCCTCATTCGCCCCAGTGACCAGAAACTGGCACAGGTCGATATCGACCCTCGCAATGCCGGCTGGGTCTATCCGGTTGATCTGGCTGTGACCGGCGATGTTAGCGACGTTCTGGATATGCTGGGAGAGATCGGTCTGTCAAAGATCAACGCGGAGGCCCGCATCGAGGCCGGGATGGAGACAAAGACGCGGTATCGCTATTTCGATTTGCCCGATCTTCCCGCCGCGCAGGGCACGGTGCATCATACCGACGTGGTGCGAGGACTGCAGGACTTCCTCGGCCCTGACGATCTGCTGACATTGGACGCCGGGGCGCAGCGGATCTGGAGCACTTTCGGTCTGCGCATGCCCTATCCTGGGCAACTCCTGGTGCCCGGAGGCACGGGTGTCATGGGGTGGAGCCCGCCGGCGGCCACTGCAGCCAAGATCGTGCGACCGGAGAAACGCGTGACCAGCCTTTCAGGTGACGGTGGCTTCATGATGACGGTTCAAACCATCCCCACTGCCGTTCAACAGGAACTCGATATTGTCTATCTCGTCTCCAACAATGCGGGCCTCGGCATGGTGCGCGACAATCTCGGTGAAAAGCGGATCGCGGTCGATTTCAACGATGTCGACTTTGCCAAGGTCTCTGAGGGCATGGGTGCGAAGGGGCTGACCGTCTATCGCCCCGGCGATATCCGCGACGCCCTGGAAGAAGCGCATAAGATGGGTGGACCGGTTGTGGTCGACGTCAAGGTCGACCCGGATGCTGGCCATGCGGAGGCCTGTGATGTTGCGCCGCTTTGAGGATCGCACCGCGCTGATCACCGCCGCCGGATCGGGGCTGGGCTGGGGAATGGCGCGACGACTGGCCCGCGAGGGCGCCCGCGCTACCATCTGGGATCGGGACGAGGCGGTGCTGCATCAGGCAGCTGAGGCGGCGCAAGCGGAGGGTTTGGCGATAACCCCCCGCGCGCTCGACATGACCGATAGCGGAGCCATCGCGGCTGCCGTGAAAAGCATGATTGCCGCCGATGGCCGAATTGACGTTTTGGTCAACAATATCGGTGGGTCACTGCACACACCGTTTCGTTTTCTGGAGCAAAGCGACGAAGATTGGGAGCGGGTCATATCGGTCAACGTCACGGCCTGCGTACGCACCACCCGTGCCGTTCTGCCCCATATGGTCGAAAGCGGGTATGGCAGGGTCATCAATATGGGGTCGAAAGCGGGCCGGTTTGGCAGCCTGTTTGCCGGGGCCAACTACACAGCGTCCAAAGGCGCAATGCAGGCCTTCACCTTGCAGATCGCACAGGAGTTTGGCCCGCAAGGCATCACCTGCAATACGATCTGCCCCGGCGCCGTTCTAACAGCGCGCGTCAGGGGGCTGTTAGAAAAACGTCAGACCGTGGATGAAAGGAAACGGGTCCTGCAATCAATCCCTGTTCGTCGCCACGGGACTGTCGAGGATATAGCTGCTGCCGTCGCCTATTTGGCATCCGAAGAGGCTGGTTTCGTCAATGGTGCCTCGTTGGACGTCAATGGAGGACAGAGCATGGTTATCTGAACTTCGATACTGTCAATTATCTTTCGCACATTTGATTTCAGGCAACGCTGGCTCCTTGTGTTTGGTCCGCGAATAGCGGGTCCATATTCAATGCCGATTGACATCGAGGGAACTATGCGATGTGTTCTTCCTATTGACGAACAATCCGACTCTGTATGCTTGTGTACTGCGCCGCGCAAACAAGTCTCCGGCCATTTTTTGGCCGAGTTGGCAAAGGGTTTTATGTTTAGTCGGGTCGTCAAATTCCACGCGATCCGACAACGGCAAGCTCAGATCGATTCGAACATACTGTTTGTGAGGGATGAGGTTTTCGCAAATTCTGACCGCAACATTCACTTGGCTCCGGAGGATCAACTCAACCAAATTAATGCGCCCGTTGATGAACCATGCTATGGCCCCCCATCTAGTAGAGTCTTTACTCTTTAGGGTGCGAAGGTATATGTCACGCCCCCATCTCGCCAGCCTTTGCACACGCGGCGGAACGTGACCTTCCCGCGTCCTGATTTTTGATGGCGCTTCCAGATCGACAGCGTGATCTGTTGTGCCGACCGACAGCACAAAAAAGTCGGAAAGCGAAACACCGAAGTTCTTACTTAGATCAGCTACAGCTAGCAACTCCGGGGCATTGGCAGAAATTCCTCCATCGACCAGCCAACCCGACGAACCTTCGTTTTCCTTGTCGCCTTGAGTGAACCCATACTTCTGAAATGGAAAATATGTGGGTGCGGAAACTGACGCTTGTACTGCCTGCCAGATTTTGGTGTTCTCATAGTGGAGGCTGCTGCTTTTATAGCCACCGATTAGGAGTGTGTTGCCCGTCTCGGCGTCCACCGCAGACACGTAGCAAGGTTTTTTCAGTTCGCTAAATGTGCGATCCCCGAAGATTTCTCGCAAAAGACCTTCCAGATGTTTCTTCGAATACCGGCTCGAGATGTAGCCAGGACCAGGGATGCCGGGAAATATCTTATCTCCATGTTCATGAAAAATTTCCAGAAGCTCGGATGGGGATTTACCGATGGCCAGCCCTGCAGAAATTATCGCTCCAACAGAGGTGCCAACAAAGCCATCGCAACAGTCTTGTATTCGCCCGTGGTCTAGTCTACTCGGGCCCTCGAAGCAAAATCTTTTTTTCTCTATGGCTTTCAAGACTTCAAGTGTGAAAACGCCTTTGTAGCCGCCGCCCGAGAGACTCAATAACTGAAAAAGCTCTCTGCGAGGCAGCGATATCATCTTGCCACTTTCATCGTGGTAATCGGGTAGTCGATGTGGTCTGCCAAACCATTGAAATGGTCATCTGGATGGTTGGTAATGACAAGATTCAGGTTCCAGTGAGCAGCTGTGGCGAACTCGATGAACGGAGATATGTCTCTCGATCCCTTGAATTTTTCTTCTTCGAACGCGGCGATATATGCTTGCGCCGCCAAGTCCAAAATTGTCGCGTCTACATCGATCAGGCGTGAATTGTGCGTGGAACGCCTTAGTAGAGCGAACGCGTTTTTTATATTTGGTTTTGATCTAAACTCCGACGATCGGTTTTTAAACTGAATTAGTCCGTAGGTGTAAACTGATATGAAGGCTGTATGTTCACGGTCAACTGGCTGATCGTGTTTCCACAATTTCCAGTTTTTGGAACCTTCTAAGTATTCAAGGAATGCTGAGTAGCTTAGCAGAAAACCCGAAGTCCCAGTGTCCATATCGTTCTGAGTCATGTCGAAGCGGAACAACGGCCACCAAGGCGACCGCTACAATCTTAAGGGCAGACGGAAAGAGGTTTTCTAAGATGCGACAAATCGACGTCCATCGCCTGAATCCGTTCGGTTACCGGAGCAACGGACTGATAGTTATTTGCAGATTTCCCAAGCGCTTCTGCCCACACTCCAGTCAACTGGAACAGTTTCTCTTTTCGCTGAGCGTTTGTCGGGTTCTCAGCAAGCTCC
>NZ_CBDAQX010000006.1:0-43049 GCF_965199275.1 Ruegeria sp.
CTTTCGACCAGTCAAAATCCGTTTTCCCTTCCGAGGTCGCGCGCGGCATTTACATTGAGAACCCGCCGAGCGCGGAGGCGCTCAAACTGATGCACCTGCTGATTGGCAAGGCCGGGGGCAGGATGGCCGATGATGTGCGCCATGATTTACGCCTGGCCGACATCAAGGCCATTGAGGGGATGCGGAACCACAGCCGCGCCACGCTTCGAAAGCTGTTCGCGGAACTGCGCGGCGCGGTGATGATCTTCGACGATACCGAAGCCCAGTGCGAGATGATTGGCGGGTTTCTGGACCAGGCCAGCCTCGACTATCGACACGAGATCAGCGACGATCTTCTGATTGCATGGTGGTTCGGCAGAACTTTCCGGGCGATGGCCGAAAAGTCCTGTCACTGGGCAATCATGGACCGGCAGACCGTGTTTACCCTGTCCTCGAAATATTCGATCCTGTTGTTTCAACATATATCTTCACTGGCCAACCTAAGTCAGATCGCCCGCAAGACATTCACGGTCCTCGAACTACGCGCTGTACTTGGTGTTCCAGATGGTAAAATGCAGCGATGGAATGATGTAAACCGTTTTGCCCTTAAGCCCGCTATTGCTGAGATTAACCAGCTTTCTCGCCTGCACCTGACCGCGACCCCGAAGAAGGTTGGTCGCACTGTGGCCGAGATCACGATCACCTGGCAGGAGAAGGAACTGGACCAGCGGCGCGAGACCCGGCAGGAACTGGACCGGCCGAAGATCGGCCGCAAGGCGCGACGTGACGGCAGCGCCGAAACACCGGTACTATCCTTCCCGTCCTCCGGTTCGGTCAAGGGTGACAGGTTCTGGGACCCTCTGGCGCGGGAACATGTCAACCGCCTCCAGGGTGGCCATGTGCCCGATCTGCGCATCCTGGCCGAGAGCTTCCGGAGCTGGTGTGCCGCCAAGGATATCCCCCTCAACGCCCGCGCCATAGACAAGACCTTCATCGGGTTCTGCCGCCGCTACAAAGGCCTGTACGCATGAATGGAACGGTGAGGGGTCATAAGGCATTTTTTTCGTTGAGACATCGGTAAATGGTTGCAGGATGGACTTTGAATGCTCTGGCGACCTCTTTGACGGATTTTCCATTTTCGAGAAGTTGACGGACTGTGTCGCGTTGTTCACTCCCCAATTTAGGAGGGCGTCCAAATATGACGCCACGTTGCAATGCAGCCTTTCGACCGTTTTCGGTTCGACCTCGTATAAGTTCACGTTCGAACTCTGCAATGCCAGCAAACACGGTCAGGATCATGCGGCCTGAGGGCGAGGATGTATTGGCCCAGGGTTCGGCAAGCGATTGAAGTCCCGCGTCTTTTTCTCCGATAACTTCTGCGACGCGTAAAAGTTCAGACGTTGAACGCGCCAAGCGATCAAGACGCGTCACGACAACCGTATCCCCTTTTCTGAGTTGGTTTAGCAACCTTTGCAGTTCAGGCCTCTTTATGCGTGCACCGGAACCCTTTTCCTCGAGCACCGTCTCGCATCCGGTCGCTTCCAGTTCGGCCCGTTGCAAATCAAGTTCCTGGGCGTTCGTTGAGACGCGCGCGTAACCAAATTTCATGCCGCCCCTTCCGAAGTGTCGCAAAAGTTGTCGCAAAAACCGTTTCTTTCGCATCTGTATTTTGCGATAGATAAACCATTGATTCTTCGTGGCCGGATTCGGTCTCGCGAAACTTGAGAGATTTGCGAATGCCGACGCGGTTTTTGAGTGACGCGCAGCGGGCGCGATACGGACGCTTCGACGGGGTTCCCAGTCGAACGCAGATCGCGCGATATTTCCACCTTGATGCGACTGATCGGGACATTATCAATCAGTTGCGTGGCAGCCATAATCGTCTGGGCTTTGCGCTTCAACTCGGTATCGCTCGGTTCCTTGGCGTACTTCCGACAAGGTTCGAGGATATTCCCGATGTCGTGGTTGAAGCGGTGGTCGCACAGCTCGGACTGACCACGATGCCGTCTTTGACCGCCTATGCTGTTGGGCGCCCAAAGAAGCGCCATGCGGCCTTGATCCGGAAAACCTACGGCTTCCGAGACCTGGCCGATGATGCCAGCGCTCGCTTTCGTTTGACGCGCTGGCTTTACACTCTGTGTTGGTCTGGCGATGATCGGCCGAGCCTGCTGATTGACCGGGCCACGGCGTGGATGTTGGCGCGCAAGATACTGCTGCCTGGTATCAGCACTTTGGAGCGCCTTGTTGCCCGCATTCGGGATCGTGCGCATCGGCAGTTGTGGATGCATCTGTCCGATGCGTTGTCGGATATGCAGCGGCAGAAGATCACCGCCTTGCTTGAGGGCGAAGGCGGGTCGCTGCGCAGGCTGGATTCGTTGCGGGCGGCTCCCACAAGACGGTCTATGACAGAACTGCTGCGCCACTTTCATCGCCTTGATGACATTCGCGCCTACGAACTGGCCCCGCATTCGCCTGAAACGGTTCCGAATGCACTCATCCAGCGCCTGGCCAAGATAGCTAGAACCATGCGGCCATCTGCAATCGCGGTTGCCAAGGAGCCGCGCCGAACCGCGATTATCGCCGCGCTGTTTCACACGTTGGAGGCCGTTGCCATCGACGATGCGGTCGAGCTTTTTAGTGCCTTGCTGGCGGATACGTTTCGAGAAGCCAAGGCAGCTCGCAAGCGAAAGAGATTGCGAAGCTTGGGCGATCTGGACGCTGCTGCTCTGACCTTGCGTGACCTGGCCCGGCGCGTCATGACCGATGGCGACGATGATACAGATATGACTTTCCGGTCCTGGCGCGATGCCATCTACGACGAATTGAATTATGCCGCCCTCGTTGAAGCCACTGACCGTGTCGATGTCTTGGCCAAACCACCAGAAGACAAGCCGCTGGAAGAACTGATCGTAAAGTGGCGCACGACGCACACACTGTTTCGCAACCTCCTCGAACGAATAGAATTTGAAGCTTCGCCCAAGGGCCAGCCTATCAAAGCGGCGATCGATTTTCTTCGCGGCATCGAGAACTGGGCAAAAGCTGATATGAACGATGCGCCGACTGAAATCCTGCGTGGAGTCTGGCGCAAATACGCGCTCGATACCAATGGAAAAGTCTCCGACAATAAAGCTTATGTTTTTGCTGTATGCGAGGCTTGGCAGGGGGCACTTAAGACCCGAGACATCTTCGTGCCCGCTGGCATGAGGTTTGATGATCCCAGACGTGGCTTGCTGAGCGGCGAAGCGTGGCAGGCGGTGAAGCCAACTATATGCCGCACACTTGAACGTTCGCCAAATGGAGAAACGGAACTCGCCGTTCTTGCTGACCAACTTGACCAAGCCTATCGGCGGGCGGCGGAAACCTTCGAAGTAAATCCGGCAATTCGAACTGAAATCAAGAAGGGCAAGCCACAGCTCGTCATCACGCCACTCGACCGCATCGAAGAATCCGACAGCCTGAAGAAACTGAAGTTCGCGATGCGGACCAGATTGCCAAAAGTCGATCTCTCGGATGTGCTTCTCGAAGTCGCCAACCGAACCGGTTTTGCGCAGGATTTCACCCATGTCACTGAGCGGCGCGCGCGCGTCGATGGCTTCCAGACAAGCCTGTGTGCCGTATTGCTCGCCGAGGCCTGCAACATTGGCTTCGAGCCGATCACGCAGGCGAGCTTTCCGCCACTTCGGCGCGACAGGCTTTCCTGGATCAGCCAGAACTTCATCCGCTCCGAGACAATCACGGCAGCAAACGCTCGCATCGTTGCCGCCCACAATGAACTGCCGATCGTCCAACATTGGGGTTCTGGTGATGTTGCCTCCGCAGACGGAATTCGCTTTTCCGCTCCACCCACGGTCATCCATGCCGGCCCTAACCCGAAATACTTCAAGACTGGCCGCGGTATCACGCTTTATAACCTTGTCTCCGACCAGTTCACTGGCCTCAATGCCCTTGTTGTGCCCGGAACACTGCGCGACAGCATGTTCATCCTTGCGCTTTTGCTCGACCAGGAAACCGATCTCGAACCCGTAGAAATCATGACCGACACGGCGGCCTACTCCGATATCGTCTTTGGACTCTTTTGGTTGCTTGGCTATCAGTTCAGTCCTCGGCTCGCGGATATCGGTCAGACCCGACTTTGGCGCATCGACCGCAAAGCAGACTATGGTCCGCTTGATTCGCTCACGCGCAACAAGATCAATGTCCGCCTCATTATAGAAAATTGGGAAGACCTGTTGCGTCTGACCGGATCGCTGAAGCTTGGACACATCAATGCAGGCGCAGTCATGCGTACACTTCAGGTGCGCGAACGCACCACGGCACTCGCCAAAGCCCTTGGAGAATTGGGCAAGATCATCAAGTCGCTGCATATCCTCAGATTCATCACTGACGAGGAAACGCGGCGGCGTATTCTGATCCAACTTAACCGTCAGGAGCTTCGCCACAGCCTGGCCAGGCGCGTCTGTTACGGTGAAAGGGGGGAAATTCGCAAACCCTATAGGCAAGGGCAGGAAGAACAACTTGGAGCGCTCGGGTTCACCCTCAATGCTATCGCTTACTGGAACGCAACCTACATGCAGCGCGTACTCGACCAACTCGAAACAGAAGGCTGGAATGTCAGCCCCAATGACATTGCCAGAATATCGCCCCTTGGACACAAACATATCAATTTCCTCGGCAGGCACGCATTCGACCTGCCGGACAACATTGCCACCGGAGAATTGCGCCCTCTCAGAAACCCTAATTCCGAACGGTAGTTTTGCAAAGTCTTATGACCCCTCACCGTTCCATTCATGCGTACAGGCCCATAGTGGCGGCGACGATCTCGGCCAACCATGGCAGGATCAGCACCGCGAGGATCGCGCCGCCGATCAGCTTGATCCACTTGAGTTCTGTTTCCAGCTTGCCAATATCGATTTTCATTTCGGCTTTGAGTTCGGCCAGATCGGCTTTTGTGGCAACGCCGCCGGTGACGCCATCGCGCACCGTCTGGGTGATTGCCTCAGCCTGTTCCTCGCTTATGCCGCTATCGCGCAAGCGGCGCACCGCCGCCATGGTGTCGAAGGTGATTTCAGTCATCGGTTGCGCCGCCCTCGATCACGTCCAGTTTGTAGCGTTCAACCGCCTTTCCGTGGTCGTTGATGTTGCCCCGGAAAGCCCCCTCCGGCGTCACCGTAATGACCTTCACACGACCTCTCTTGATCCGCTGTATTGCGCCAACTTCTTCAAGTAATTTAAGGGATTGAGACATGTTTACTTCGTGTGTGCGCATAATCTCGCAAAGCTGACTGGCGGTCTTGGTGCACTCGTAGCTTTGCCAGCCAAGGTGCCGGCAAATCGTCCAGAGGATCGACATGGCTTCCTTGGCTTTTGTCGTTGTTGGAGCCGCCTCAAAAAGCCGCTCTGTCACGGCGTCCTGATACTGGAATGCGATAGACACGTTGCCACCCCCGAGGAAGTCGAATTCAAGTTGCACGGTGGCGCTCATGCCTTTCGCGCCCTGCGCCAGCTCTCGGGCCTTCATAGCACGTTCAGGACTTCTTTCGACAAGAGCTTCCCGGTCCAGCACAAGCGCCACCCGGTCGTAAACACCCCGTTTGCGCAGTTGCCGCTCCAGCAGGGTGTCCGGGTCCGTGACGTTGGTTTCGGCCTTCCTGCGGCGTTCCTGGACCCCGACCAGAACCGCGATTGGCAGCACCGGAGCGTCTGCCCGTTTTTGCGCTTTCTGGGTCTCTCTGGCAAGGTCGATATCGGTCTGTGATATGCCATGAATTTTCTTCAGGTCACGGATGGAAATTCGGGCCATGGTTTTTTGCACCTCAAGAATCGAATAGTTAGTGTTCTGACTAAGTGTCAAGATTCGAAATCACCCTTTTTTTATGGCTAAAACCGCGTTTTTGCACTTCGGTATCCATATATCCTATGTATTTTACCCCCTATCCCCCAAAAAAATGGCCCCGGAATCGCCCTGTCGAGAGGTCGGAAATTTTCTGAGAGAGGGCCGGGTCGAGAGGTTGCGCAAAAGACCCCGGGAACAGCGCCTGCGGAGAGGCTGGAAAATTCCATCACCAGAGGAGGACCGGGAAGCAGTTTCAAAGAGGCTGTGCCGCTCCCCGGAATCCCTCCCCGCACTCGACAGGGAGCGGCAGGGGCGCGAGCGGTAAGCCGGAGCGCCCCAGATCCCCTCGTAGCACAAAATCCGGGATCTGGTTCGGATCCGATGCGAACCCGTGATTTTACCAGTTGGACAGGATCGGCCTTCAGGGCGCAGGCACCCGGTTCCCGGTGCGTCCCCCGGATGGGTCCCGCCCCGAACGCCTGCGAACTGGCGACACAACCCGGGGCGGGCAGGAACAATCTCCAGGCCAGAAGATCATCCCCGCCCCGCGCTTTGCCCGATCCTGGCGGGGGCGTCCAGGCTCAGAGCGGCCCTGAGCGCGTCTGAGAGGCTCAGAGCGGCCCTGAGCGCGTCTGAGAGGCTTCCCCGGCTCGATCCGGCTACGGGAAATCCCGTAGGTGCCGCCCCGGCGGGTCGTGATCTGCAAGTCGATTTTTCAGAAATCGGCTCAAGCACGTTTCCGCATTCAAACCAGGTTGAATGCTCAACGGCGCTTCGAGGGGTTTTCCGGTTCAGCTGTTGGGATGGTTTTGCAAGCGGGATCGCTGGCATCCCCTGAGCCGGTTTATCCGGTTGGAAAAGTTAGTACTAACTTTTCCAAAGGCACGATTACACATCAAAACGATTTGCGTTTTGATGTTCCCTGTCTCCTATCGGCACGTCCGCCCCGCCGATCCGGTCCAGGCAGAGGCGCAGCTGGCCCGGATCAGGGCAGGTCGACGCAGCCAGGCACAGCGACAATGAGGGCGAGTTCGCGTTAGGTGTTGTGTGGAATTGGGGTCGGCTATTCGACCGACATGACCACGCGCCAACGATTGCCAGCGCGTTCCAGAACCCGGCCTTTCTCGTCCCACGAAAACAGCCCTTCCATTCCTTTGGGTGGCGTCCCCCATCTGGGCAGGTTCGTGAGGTCGATGTAGTAATATTCGTCCATCGGAACGCCGTTCAGGCCGCTCCGATGCAAGGCGAGGAAATCTGCTTCAGCAGCGTTCAGAGCCGCGGCTAACTCGTTCAGATCGGCGGCAGCGGCTATAGCTTCCGCGTGTGTCATTCAGCCGGTGCGTCCACCAGATCGAGGCGGCGCTCTATGCGATCGAGGCGTTCTTGTATGGCAGCTTGACCGCTGTCACGGGTCAAATCACTTTGCACAAGACCGCCCACATGCGCCTTTATTGCGCGAAGTTCACCTTCAATCCGGCTAAACCGAAGATCGTGTTCCGCTAACTTGGATTGAATCCTTTTGAGGTGCTCAAGGATCAGTTCGTTTGTGACGTTCTCAGGCATTTTCCGCTTCCTCGTAAGCTGCGCGGGCAATATCGGCTTGCATCCGCAGGGATTACCGCGAGATGAGCGGCAGCGAATTGAGCAAAATCTGGAAGGCACGATTATACATCAAAACGATTTGCGTTTTTATGTTTTCTGTCTCCTACCGGCAAGGGCAGGAACTTTTGGCTGGATTGAGGGGCAGGCCAGCCTTATTCCGGCGGTTTGTAGCTTCTGCAGAAGCCGATGAATGTCTTGTCGATGGTACGGGCGTTGAGGGGGATATCCTTGGCGGCACACCAGCTTCGGAAGCTCTCGGCCAGGATGCGCAGATCGGGCACATGGCCCCCCTGGAGGCGGTTGACATGTTCCCGCGCCAGAGGGTCCCAGACCGCATCGCCCCTGATCGATCCGGAAGCCGGGAAACCGCGGGGCGGGGCGTCCGGCGCGACGGTTTGGCCTAAACGGACCATAGCTGCATATATGGACATCTGAACGAACATATGGGGAACAAAAACGCCTTGACGCAGGAGTACAGCTGTTCTGAGATCAAGCATCTTTTCCGATGGGAGCGCGTATGTCTGATCGATCATTCCTGGAGTGCTGGAGTCTGAATTTCAACGACATGGAGTTCGTTGAGGCATTCAATTTAGCCAGCCGGTTCCGGGTTGCCTTCCAGCTGCGATTTTTCCAGACGCATGGGCGTTTCCCTTCGCGTGAGCAAGATCTCAGTTCCGAAGGACTGGAGTATTTGGCCCAGCAACTGGACGTGAAGGTTCCCGTTGATCAGGAGCCATTCGATTACCGCCACGTCAATGCCCGCCGCCACCGTGTTGCCATCCTGAAACATCTTGGGGTTCGGCGAGCCACAGATCGGGATCGCCTGGCTTTGCGCTCATGGATTTTTGAGGACTGCCGCAGGTCGTCGGCTCCGACTGTGGAAGACCAAGTTGCATCGGCATATGCGTGGTGCCTCAGCAATTCGATCTACATCTCATCTGACAAGATCATGGAGCGGTTGGTTCGTAGTGCCAGGCACGATTTTCTTAAGGATTTGTTGGCATCCACTGCCCGCATTCTTCCAGCCAACACGCGGGACCAACTGGAAAAAAGCCTTTCGGAACCAAGAGGCCCTGGTGGATTTCACCTTATGAAAAACGGGGTTGGCGCGGCCACTCTCGCCAACGTTCTTGGGGCATGTGATCGCCTGACTTTTCTTGCGGCCCTCAATTTGTCCTCTGAGCATTTGGCTGGCATTGACCCTGCCTGGATCTCCATGTTGTGTCGCCGGGTTGAACGGGAGAATGCCTCAGAAATGCGACGGCATAGCGATGACCGGCGGATCGGTCTCTACGCCCTGTATCTCATGGACCGTCAGAGAAAGCTGACGGATGATCTGGTTGATCTGTTTCTGGAAATTACGCATCGCCTTCAAACCCGCTCGCGACGAAGGGTAATTGCCAAGATAGCCAGCGACATCGAGCGGGTTTACGGCAAGGATCGACTGTTGTGTGCCATGGCAGAAGCGGCGATCGAGGAACCGGAGGGGCGGGTGATCGATGTGATCTATCCGGTCGCCAGTGTTGCAAAGTTGAAGGCAGTGATTGAAGAATATCGCGCCAGCGGCACACTGGACAAGCGCATCCAGACTGTCATGCGCGGCTCCTATGCCAATCATTACCGCAGGATGATGCCAGCACTCTTGTCCGTCCTGCACTTCCGGTCGAACAATGCTGTGTGGCGTCCAATACTTGATGCCCTTGAGCGGATCATTGAATGGCGGGAAGAAGGCCGCAGGACAGTGCCTGTCGGGGACGCACCTGCCGGCTCCATTCCTGCAGGCTGGAAGGAATTTGTCGTTGACGATACGGGTCGTTTGAACGTGATTTCCTATGAAATCTGTATACTTGGCCAACTTCGTTCCAGTATCCGCGCGCGTGAAATCTGGGTTGAAGGTGCCGATCGCTACCGGAATCCGGACCACGACTTGCCCGCAGATTTTGACGAGCGTCGCGCGTCTTACTACGCTGGTCTTGGCCTGCCTCAGGACGCTCAGGCCTTCGTGGCAAATATTCGCAGCGAACTTGAGGACGAGTTGCGGTTGTTGAACGAGACACTGCCGAAAAACGACAAAGTCCGATTACGGACAACAGGGGATAACCGCATCTGTATCACGCCTTTCGAGCGCCAACCGGAGCCAGCCGGTTTGATCAACTTGAAAAACGAGATCGGACGAACCTGGCCAATGACAAGCCTTCTCGATGTCCTAAAGGAAACCGCTTTGGATACCGGGTTTCTGGATTGTTTCGAGAGTTCGGCCAGTCGGGAGGTGTTGACGGAAGATGTCCGCAACCGGCGTCTGCTCCTTACGCTTTACGGGGTTGGCACAAATGCCGGTCTCAACCGGATTGCCACTGGAACCGAGGGTGTCAGCATTGATGAGCTCGCCCACGTTTACAGGCGCTATGTCAACGCCACCGCGTTGAGGGCGGCTTGCGCCAAGGTGGCCAATGCCACGCTGGCAATTCGCGATCCGGATATATGGGGTTCGGTTGGGACGGCCTGCGCGGCAGACTCCACAAAATTTGGGGCTTGGGACCGTAACCTCATGACGGAATGGCACGCCCGATATGGCGGTCGGGGCGTCATGATTTACTGGCATGTCGAGCGTCGGGCGACCTGTATTTATTCGCAGTTGAAGCGATGTTCATCCTCTGAAGTGGCGGCTATGATCGAAGGAGTGCTGCGCCATTGTACGGACATGGAAATCCAGCGTCAGTATGTAGATTCTCATGGGCAGAGCGTCGTTGGCTTCGCTTTTGCGCATCTTTTCGACTTCGAACTGGCTCCCCGGCTCAAGGCGATTGCAAGTCAAAAATTGGTGCTGGCCTCTGCTGACCAGCGGGCCAGCCTAACAAACCTCACCCCTATTCTTGCGGGCGTCGTGGACTGGGGCGAGATTGCGCGTCAATACGACGAGATGGTCAAGTACGCTGCAGCGATGCAACATGGCACTGCCGATCCGGAGTCGATCTTGCGGCGCTTTTCCAAGGGCGATGTGATGCATCCTACCTACAAGGCGCTAGCGGAGCTCGGTCGAGCTGTGAAAACAATCTTCCTTTGCCGCTATCTCCGGCTTGAGAGCTATCGCCGCGAGATCAACGAAGGCCTGAACGTGGTCGAGAACTGGAACAGCGCAAACGGATTTGTGTTCTTCGGCAAGGGCGGCGAGATATCAACCAACCGGGTCAACGAGCAGGAGATCGCGGCGCTGTCGCTTCAACTCGTTCAGGCCTCGCTTGTCTACGTCAATACGCGCATGGTGCAGTCAATCCTGTCCGACCGGAGTTGGGCAGAACGGATGACGCCGGAAGACATGCGCGGGCTTTCACCGTTGTTCTACAAGTACGTCAATCCCTACGGTCACTTCGAGGTGGACTTGGAGCAGCGCATCGAATTCGATAGAAGTTTGCTGGCTGCATGAGTGTTATTATGGGTGTACCCTTAATGACACCTCTGATGAACACTTATCCGTCACGTTTTTTCGTTCATTTTGGGTGGTTTTCGATATAATGAACAAATCGCCTGGGGGGCATACCCAAAATGAACACTTCTACCGCCCGGATCGGGTATGCCAGAGTATCAACCGCTCATCAGAATATTGATGCTCAGATCGCCGCGCTGAGGGCGGCTGGATGCACCATGATCAGGACTGAAACCGGCAGCGGCTCAACCCTCGAAAGTCGGCCCGAGCTCGGTACCATCCTCACCTTCATCCACCCCAACGAGACATTGGTGGTCACACGCATTGACCGTCTGGCAAGATCACTCCGAGATCTGCAAATCATAGTCGAAAAGATCAAGGAAAAGGGCGCTCATCTGGTAGCCACAGAACAGCCCGTCGACACTTCAAGCGCTACTGGAAAGGCATTTTTTGACATGCTGGGTGTCTTCGCCGAATTCGAAACAAATCTCCGCCAGGAACGCCAGGCTGAAGGAATTGCCGCCGCAAAGCTCCGTGGCATCTACAAAGGGCGGTCTCCAAAAATTGACACGCAGGAGATCCAGAGCCGCCTTTCCAACGGCCAGTCTCCGACAAAAATTGCCCGAGAAATGGGAGTATCGCGCGGGACCGTGTACAAGGTGAAAAGTGGAAAGGCCGAGCATGAGGGAAACGGCGAAAACCGACCAGAAACTGAGAATGATTAGGCCACTCTAAGTGTTCACTAAGCCCGCCGTTTGTTCCCCATCCGTTCGTTCAGATGTCCATATATGCAGCTATGGTCCGTTTAGGCCCTGCCCGGCCGCGCGTCCGATCGTGGCCCCGAGATTGTCCAGCGCGATGCCAAATGCATCGGCCTTGTCGCTGTCCACGAAATAGATCCCCACTTCCAGCCCGATCCGTTGCGCGGCGGTGGCGATGACATCTTCAATCACCGTGCCGACACGGGCCTGCACCGAAGGCGGCCCGAAGACGCTGACGCGCCCGGTATCCGGAAACAGCCCCACCCGGGCCGGGGCCGGCGCAAGCGGTGCAAGCCGCGCCCCGAGCTCGGCCCAGGGGTCCGTTTCCTGCGCGGTGGAGAGGCCGATCCCGCCCGCGCGCTGCTCATCGGTGAACGTGGTTCTGGCCCGCGGCAACGGCACGCGCCAGTCGCGGGTGATCATGCGGTCGATGGCAATCCCCTTGCCGTCATAGGACCAGGCCACATCCATGCGCGTCGACAGCCGGTCCAGAAACCCCGAAAGCGGGCCGGTATAGGCGGCGCGCATTCTCGTGCCGATGGGCACTTCGACCACATCGCCACCCGTGAGGATGTAGCGCGTGCGGATATTGACCGGCAGGCCGCTGGCCGATGTGATCGCGGCGGCAATGGTGCGGATGTCAGCCTGCCCGGGAAGCCTGAGGCTCACGCCGCGCGCGGCCTCGAGCTGTCGGGGCAGCGGATCACCCTGTCTCGAGCCGCGCGTGACTTTGAGCGCGCCGCCGTAATAGGGGCGGTCAACGCGCAGGACTTCCCCACGCTGTGCCGCGCGCTGTGCATCAAGCTGTTCACGGGTCAGCCGTGTTCCATCCTCGATATCGCGCCCGGCCTGCTCGCTGACATCGCAGGCGCAAAGCGCAAGCAGAAGGAGCGGCCCCAGCCGGATCGGACCGGATGATCTGCGCCGCCCCATCACAGACCTCCCAGCCGGATTGTCCTGTTGGAGTAAATCCGCACCGGGGGTGCGGTGCCGTCAGAGCCCAGGCCCTGCACGAGCTGGTTCAACGCGGCCTCAAACTCGGCCTGCAGCCGGACCGGCACCGCCAGGATCCAGGCATCACTGGTGCTGACAACCACCCGGTATCCCGCCGCCCTGCCCCAGCGCCTGAGCACCGCCTCGAAATCCTCGCCAGCCCGCGCGCTCCAGATGGGCAGCGGCGCGGGCGGCGGTGTGGCGTCTTTGGCGGGTTTTGCAGCTTTAGTCCCTTTTGCAGGCTTTGACACCTGTGCCCCATCTGCCGGGGATGCGACCCGCCCTGCCTTGCCCGGACCTGTCTGTAGTTCTGTCGGCGGTTCTGTCTGTGGGCGCTTCTCTGCGCCTGTCTGTGTCGCTGCGGTGGAGGGCGCGGGCGCTTTGGTGCCAAAAAGGGCGGCCAGGAACCCGGTGCCGCTGAGCGGTGCGCCGGGCGTGCTGGCGGGTATTGCGCTGGACTTCTCCTGTCCCACTGATGCCCCCTGCCCGGCCCCGGCCTCACAGGGCAATCGGATGGGGGCCCCGATGCGCAGGCGCTTGGGATCGAGCCCGGGATTGGCGCGGGCGATCTCGGGCCAGCGACGTGAGCTGCCCAGGCTGCGCGCCGCGATCCGGCCCAGCGTGTCGCCGGCGCGGATGGTATGGGTGCAGGCGGACGGTAATGGGACCGCCCGCCTGCGGCCTGCCCCGTCCCGCTGATCTGCGAGATCTGGCGACGGGGCGGCAGTCCGGCCCGGGCGCGTGAGCTTTGCCTCAAACGCGCCGGGCGCGACCCGCTCGGTGCTGGCGCGCAGCGCGACCGGTCTGACCAGCGACTGCCAGTCCGGGCAGCGGATGATGTCTTGCGCCCGGCCCTCTTGTGGGGCGAGCATAGATATAGCGGCAATTGCGCCCGCGGCGCATAGCAGTAGACGCCGCGCGTGGTTTTGGAGTAGGACAAAAAGAACGGGACAAGACTTGAGCAGGCTCAGATATGCAGGGATTTGCACGCAACAGCCGCTATATACGCGCGTCAGTGCCGGGCGCGGTGACGGTGTTACGTGATTCGGGAGCGGACCGGGGCATTCCGGGACACCGATTCGCGAGACATCCTGACGCGAGTGATTCTGACGTGAGTGATTCTGACGTGAGAGGTCGTGAAGATTTTTACGGAAAAACCGGGAGAAATCGCTTGACTTTCGTCTCAAACCCTGAGGGGGGGGATTTCTTGGCAAATATGTCCAGACGAATCATTACAGCGGTCTCGCAGATCATGTGTGACGCGCTCAAGCCTACCCCTATTGGCGCAGATTGTAAATGCGCGCCGGAGGGCTGCGGCTCTATACTATATGGAGCGTCCGCACGATTCGGGCGGTACAGATATTGCGCCAGACAGTACGCGAGGCTGCGCGCCAGATATTGCGACGGTGCCGATATACCGGCCGGTTGCGATCAGAGGCCCACCAGCACAGGAGGAGACGGGATCCGGAACGCGATGATGTAAGGCCAAAAAAGAGTTGAGGCCAAAAAAGCAAAACGCGCAGGTCTCCCCGCGCGCCTCATTCTCGTGAGCTATCAGAATTTCATCACCTTCTGATTAGCTCACGGGACAGAAAGAGGCAACCCGAAAATGCATTTTCGGGATCGGGAGAGCTATATGTGTCCCCTGGATCGGGTGTGCGGTCGGATCTGCGACGCGCCTCACCCGGGCTCATTGGGTATATGCGGCGATGACCTGCGCTCTGAACATATGGAGAGCAGAGATGCGAGATTTTACATGCGACAGCGCACCGGGGGTTTATGATCCCGCGCGTGCGCATCAGATCCAGGCGTTTATACCGGGGGCGGAGGAACATTTTGTCTTGCCGGGGGATGTGACCAAGGCCACGGCGATCAATATTGCTGTTGCGGTTCTGATCCTGATGGGGGGCAATGCGACGGATGTGCAGGCCTATCGCGAGATTGCCGACCGCACCGAACGGGTGGCCTGGCACAGCGGCACCCATGCGCCGGTGAACTGGCGGCGGCAATGTGACATGGCGCGGGCGCTGGGATTGAGCGAGCGGCAGTTTCGGCGCATCGAAGAGCGGCTGGTGCGCTTTGGCCTGATTGCGCGGACCACGGCGGAGAATGGCTATCGCGGCTACCGGGCGGGCCAGGGCTCCGCAGAGGGCGTGCGCTTTGGCCTGTCGCTGGAGCCGACGATTGCCAATTACCAGGCCTTCACCTTTCTTGTGGCGCAGGCCGAGGAGGAGGAAGCGCAGCGCCGGCAGGTGGTGGGTTATGTGCGCACAGGCAAGCAGCGGGTCCGTTTGCTGATCAGGGGCATTGCGGATGCGGAAACCCGGGCCTGGGCGGAAGAGGCTTACGAGGGGTTGCGCGTGTTCAGTGCCCGGACCCGGCTGCGCGCTCTGGACGCGGAGGCATTGGATCTGCTTCACGCACAGGTGATCGCGCTTGAGGACCACATTCGCGACGCCCTGACACCGCTCGCCCCCGAAGAGCAGACAGGGCCACAGACAGGGCCACAGACTGACATCCAGGCAGAAGACCGGACAGAAGACCACTCTGAAGCGCAGGCCGGCCCCCGGCCCGAACTGCAGACTGAACCGCAGACTGAACCCCTCGCGCAGGCCCCCTGCCCCCCGGAACCAGCGCCTGAGCTTGAGTCTGACCCAACGCCCGAAGCAGAGGGTGCCGCATCACCGGATCACGTGCTGGCGCCCGAAGGGGTATCCCCGGCAAGTAAATCCGCAGACCCTGGTCTTTCTCGGCAGGACGCAGAGCGTGACGTCCGTCAGGACGTAGCCGCAATCGCCCCCGAAAACACACATGGAAACACCCATGCAAGCACGGATACAGACCAGCCCGTAACCTCTGTGGATAACAGGCATTATGGCACAAATATGTCCGGTGCGGCGGTCTCCCATGTCCGGCCCCATATACAACCTGAACCCAAACCTTTTGAGTCCTGTAACGACCTGCAGTCGAAAATGATGACGCCAGCATACGCTGGCGACAGGGTTAGCTTGGCATTGCACCCTGACGGGCGCAATGATTGCTTTAGAAAAAATGATCGCAAGGCCAGCCTGTGGATCAACCCCGAAATCCTGCAAAAACTCAACCAGAATACACTCAAAGATCTCGCATCCGAAGACGCAGCCATGTATCTTGAGGTCCTGGAAGACTGGCGCGACTGCCTGCCCTACCTGCTGCGCGACCTCGGCATCAATATATCCGCATGGCTCGAGGCCACAGATGTCATGGGTGACGAAATCGCCTTCATCGCCCTGCTCGTCATCGACAGAAACAGGTTCCATCCCGTCACACCCGTCATAAACCCGGGCGGTACACTGCGCGCATGTACACGGCGCGCCATAACAGGTGAGCTCAACCTCACACGCGCTATCCTCGGTATCTGGGAACGCGACAGACAAGGCAAACAGCCAAAGGCGCAGCCCGAAGGCAGAGCACTGCAGTGAGAGGACTTGTGGGACGGGGTGCGGGGGGCGATGAGGTGTGCGGGCGGATGGAGCGGCGCGATGTGGCGGGGAAAGGGGGTGGCTTGATGTGGGGGACGGGGAAAGGGGCGCAGGGCGGGCGCTCACAGGGTCCGAAGGGGTGGAAAGGCTATCATGGGGCGCGATGATGCGTGAAACGGGTCGCGGACAGGCCCAGGCGGAGTTTGATCATAAACGACCAGAGGCTCAGGACGGCTCGGATGTCAGGGGACAGAAGATGAAACCTTCGGGACAAGAGGCGGCAACCACAGTGCTGGCGCGATGGAAAGCATTGGCCGAGATCGAAAACAGCCGCGCCAAGAAAACCTGGGGTCTGTCCCGCGCAAGCTCTGAGCGACCGGCAATATATGGAGACCCGGTGGAAAATGCGGCACGTGCCAAGAGGGATGCGAACATAGAGGCCTGGGCCGCAGCGGGCATGAGCGTCAAGGAGATCAGTCACCGCACCGGACTTGTCCCGACATCCGTTACAGCTTCAAGCCTTATCTCTGAAGCACATGCGACACGAATGTCCCGAGAGCGCGAAGCGTGGCAGGGTATTCGTGTCTCAAGTTTAAGGCTTGAAGCTCTAATCGCATTTTACGGCTGCGCAGGCGGCAAGCCGGTGAGGAAAACACACAGCAGCGCTGAAATACTGTCGGACAGACAGAACACCACAGGGTGACAGCAGAGGATGGCAGAATGACGGCGGAGAGGGTCGAGATGGATGAGAGGAATGAGCCTGGGCGACAGCGGCAGCACTCGGTCCTGACTTCCGACATTTTTTCGTATAAGTCATTGATATTATTATGCCTTGGTTGCCAAAAGGCACTACACGGACTTTTTTCGCCAGCGATTGTTTCGGAGTGTTGAGGGAGCTCAGGCTTTGGTCTGGCCAGTTTTTCGGGTGCGCCCGGGGGGTATCTTGAAAGGGGCTTCGTTCCAGGTCAGGCCGACGCAGGTGAGGATGCGTCTGGCATCGACCGTGGCATGGCTTGGCATGCCGTAGCGGTCAGGGGTGCCTTTGTGGCGCAGGATCGAGAGCTGCAATGCGTTCAACTCGTTGCGGATACGAGCCGGGCTCATCGGGTGTCCGAGCAGGTCCAGATGCTTGCGCAGGTGCTGCAGGCAGCAGAAGGCCATGTAGCAGATGGCGATATGGGCCCGGACCCGACGCGGCGACCAGTGATAGATGGGCCGGATTTTCAGATCGTGCTTGTTGGTGCGGAAGCAGGCTTCGATCTCCCACAACTGGTGATAGCGGGCAATGACGTCCTGTGCCTCCAGTTCGTCCGCACCATGAACAACAATGGCATGCAGCCCGTCCCATTGTGCCGCTGCCTTGATCTTTGCATCATCCAGCGTGACGTCCCCGCTGTCGGGGAAGGCCAGGAAGCGGCCATATCCCCGGCTGCTGAAGCTGCCGGGTTTGCGAGAGCGCTTGAGCTTCTTGTGCAGCTTTTCGATTGCCTTGTCGCGCTTGTGGGCATCATTGCGTGCCCGGGTGGGTGACCAGGTCACAATGACCCGCGCTCCCTCCTGGTCGATCACCTTGTACCAGCCCTTCTCGGTTGCCTCTTCAGAACCGTGTCCAGCCCAAGGCTGGCGTCCCTCCGGGCTCAAAATGTTCGCCTTCACGGCGGCCGGGGCGGACTTCATGCGATAGCCGAGGATGTAGGGCAGACCCTTGTTCTGCAACATCTGCTGGTTGTCCTTGCTGAGCATGGCGGCATCGGCCACGAACGTGACCCTGGCCACGTCGAAGCGTCCCTCCAACGCCTTCAGCGCAGCTTCCAGCGTATGACCTTCCCAGGTGTTTCCCGGGAAGAGTTCATAGCCCACAGGCAGCCCATCGGAGGTGACGATCAGCGCCAGCATGACCTGAGCGCGGTGATGCTTGCCATCCTTGCTGAAGCCCTTGGCCAGAAGATGATCCTGCTCGACCCCGTCCGCATCCTCGGCCGGGTCCTCGCGCTCGGTGTCAAAGGCCAGGGTCGTGCAATCGTAGAACAGCACGGTCACTGGCCCGCCCAGCAACTTCTCTGCCGCCGCGTGAGAGGTTTTGCAAATCCCGTCTATCACCGGCGTATTGATGTAATCCATGCTCCGATAGACCACGTCCAGATTGAGCGTGATGCCTGCCTGGTTCTCCAACGCCTCCACGGTCGCGCGCTTGCTCTCGGGCTGTGCGATCCGCGCCATAACCAGCTCTTTCACAATGCGATTGGCACTTTTACGCGCCGCCCCCAGAAGGGCCCCCCAACCCAGTTGGTCATACATCGTCCCCATGACATCCCGCAGACCCAGAGAGACCCGCGCCTCCTCACGGCACTCGGCAAGATCAACGCCAAGCTTGTCCGGCCGCGGAGCGCGGCGCACCAGCGCCTGCAGATCGGCATATTCCGTGGGCGTGAACAGTTCCATTTGCGGCGAGCGATCAATGCGTAATTGCTCCATCAAGCGGCCCGCCAGACGCTTGATATCCTCAATCTCGCTGTCGTTATGGGCCACACCCACATGGCGCAGGATCTTCTGGCGTACCTTGGAGCCGGTGCGGACGGATTCAACGATCTGGATCCGTGTGCGGTTGAGCTTTGCGTCATGTTTGGTGCGGATGAACATGGGCGAAGAGGTTAGCCATCTGAAGGCCCATGTCAATACTTTTTATAATAATGGGGCACTACAACGCGCCTCTGAGCAACCACACCTGAAAACAAACCAAAAACCCAGTCAGATCAACAAAAAGGTCGGAAGTCAGGAAATACTGTCGGACAGACAGAACACCACAGGGTGACAGCAGAGGATGGCAGAATGACGGCGGAGAGGGTCGAGATGGATGAGAGGAATGAGCCTGGGCGACAGCGGCAGCACTCGGTCATCACAGCAGAAGAACGCCGCCTCATCGACGAGGCCGTCGCCAAAGGCCGGGTCACCCGTATCCCCACCGGGGCAAGTGCGTTCGAGCGAACATACATCTGGAAGCCCGGGCGCAAGAACAGCATGAAACTTGTGCTCGTGGACGACGGCACCGAGCGCAAGCCGGGGGAGGCCTGGCGCCGACAGATCGCCGAACAAGGACGGTTGGCAAAGGCCCGGAACAGCGCGCAGGGCCGCAAACGCAAGTGACAGGAACCAAGCAGACCTCTATGATGCCGGGCAACAGGAGATGAATGCAATGACCGCACAGGACCGCAGCATCCAGACACCCCGACGCAGGGCAACCTACCAGGACGTCCTCGACGCGCCCCCCAACAAGGTCGCCGAAGTGCTGGCAGGAACGCTCTATACCCAGCCAAGACCCGCCATGCGACATGCATGGGCAAGTTCCATCCTGGGTATGGAAGTGGGCAGTCCCTTTGGTCGAGGTCGCGGCGGCCCCGGTGGCTGGTGGATCGTTTTTGAGCCGGAATTGCATCTGGGCGAGGATATCCTGGTGCCCGATCTGGCGGGCTGGCGACGCGAAACCATGCCGGACTATCCGGATGCGGCCTATTGTAGCGTCCCACCGGATTGGGCCTGCGAGGTGCTGTCGCCCTCAACGCGGCGGATCGATCGGCACGAAAAGGCCGGCATCTATGCTCGCGAAGCCGTGCAGCACCTCTGGCTTGTCGACCCCGCAGCCAAAACTCTGGAAGTCCTGGAACTGCGCGACGGCCATTGGGTGCTGCTGGTCACACTGGCCGATGATGCACCCGTCTCACAGCCCCCCTTCGACGCCATCACCTTCCCGCTCGATGCGCTCTGGCCGGAAGGGGGCGGTTGATGAGGGAAAAAAGAAATGGGGGACTAGTAGTGACTGACGTGCCGGGTAAATAAAAATCCACTTGTCTTCAAAACAGGGCTATTTACCAGACGTCAAAAAGCGCTTGCAAATCATTTGATTGAGTGAATCTATTCTATGGATGTGAGGTACAGGAGGTTTCAGCGATGGTATCGGTTCGTTCAGTATTGCGTCAAATTCCCGACCCGCGCGGTAAAAAGGGCCGTCAACACCCACTTGAAGCGCTGGTCGGGTTGATGCTTCTCTCCATGCTCAGTGGGCGCAAGGGTATGATGGCGGCGTTCCGCCTTGGTCGTACGCTCACGCCGCGTCAACTCATGCGCTTGGGGTTCCGTCGCGGGCGCGCGTCACCCTGCCATGCAACGCTAACGGAAACGCTACGTATCCTCGACCCGGCTACCCTGGCGCAGGCGTTTGGGCGGCTTACGGCACCAGCACAAGATGATGAAGCTCACCATCAGATCGCCATTGATGGCAAAACTCTACGCGGCAGCAAGGACGCGGCAGGCAAGGCGGAACATGTGTTGTCGGGGTTCTGCGCGACGCTTGAACAATCCGTCGGACACACATCATCGCGTGGCAAGGGCATGGAAATACCTGATGCCCTGCGGCTGCTGAACCAGATTGACCTTGCGGGACAGATCGTCACCGGGGATGCCATTTTCTGCCAAAAAACAGTCACTTCCAAAGTTGTGGAGAGGGGTGGCGATTACGTGTTCCCTGTAAAGAACAATCAGAAAGACCTGCGGGGAGAAATCGAAACGGCGTTCAAGACGCCGGTTTTTCCCCCTGTTGGAATGGCGGGAGACGCCGCAATCGGGGCACGGCAGAATCGACCAGCGTTGCATCGAACTCCTTCCCGTCGAGGCATTGAGTGAGCACATGCGCAAGCAGTGGCCAACGATCCGCAGTATCGCCTGCATCAGCCGAACCCGCGAGCATATCCGCGCCGGGCAGATTACCAGAACACAGGCCGAGACAGTGTATCTCATCACCAGCCTGACGCGGCCCAAACCCAAAGACATCCTGCGCCTGAACCGTAACCATTGGCGCATCGAGACCATGCACCGCGACAAGGATGTCACTCTGGGAGAGGATCGCTACACCAACCGATCTGACAACGCGCCACGCAATATCTTTACCCTTGTCAGCGCGACCAGAACCTTGCTCAAGCGCATATCGAAATCACCAACAAAGGCTATCGAAATGATGCAGGACAACCGCGCAAGGGCTATCAGAATCGTCACAGATCAACCCAAAAACACCTTTCTCTGAATCGCCCTGTCTTCAAAAGAGTTGATGGAAAACAAGAACTGGTTATGATCCAAAATACCAAGATAACGTGGTAAAGATGAACAAAAACAAAACAACACATTGCGAATGTTCTAGCAGCAGGAATAAAATCAACTTACTGCAGGCATTTTTTCCGAATGAAGAAGCGTATGAGTTAAAATCCATAATACGAATTTTTGCTGCCTTTTTTGGCTCAATGACATATTGCATAGCTTGGTTCTTATACAATTTAGATAATAATATTGTTTTTGAAACATCTGTTGATCCTTTGTTGAATCGAGATGTATGGGTTTTGATCCCGGTGTATGCAGTAATTTACGCAATATTGGTCGGTTATTCACCTAATAAAAATCAGAAAACAACGCTGGTTCGAATGTATCTATTGGGCTTTTCGTTGCCAGCTGCCACTTGGGCGATCATCAATTTTACATTGGGACCTCAATGACTGGATGCAAACTTAAAACCATCATGGCAACCATTATGGCTATTTGCTTCGTTTCGGCGATGTCTTGTTTGACGGCTACAGCTGAGGAACCTAGCCAAACTGAGAATTGGACAGCAGCGGAAGCCGAACTCACCACGGCGGATGTAATCGCCGGAAATTTAAGAATGATTTTTAGCCCTGTTAATGCTTTCGATACATGGCCAGATTATTTGTATGAATATAGTCCTTTAGAGGAATCTGAAGTTTGTAAGCGAGAGGGAAAAGAAAAATTAAAATTTGATTTAGGTCGCGTGAGCTTTTTGAAAAAAAGCGAAAGTGAAAATAATAGTAATGACAATCAAGAGAAAAAGTTTTTCACGGCAACAGTATCTGAAAATTCAACTCTTGATCACTTGTGTAGGATATTTGATGAACGAACAAATGTTAAATATGAATTTGTTGCGACGTCACGTGCATTTCCAGATTTTGGGGTGAGTTTTATTGGTCGTGTCGAAATATACCCCACGGATTGATTGGTGGAGAGCACCGTAAAGCGTGGGGCATATTTGGGTCTAAGGGCTCGTTTGGATAAAGGAACGTGTCGTCCCACAGCGGATCGAATAATCAACTGGAACGTAACGAGAATGCCCTTTTGGCAAGACCGAGAGTACCGCAAAGTGTGGGGCAGGAACCAAGCAGACCTCTATGATGGGGGCAACAGGAGATGAATGCAATGACCGCACAGGACCGCAACATCCAGACACCCCGACGCAGGGCAACCTACCAGGACGTCCTCGACGCACCCCCCAACAAGGTCGCCGAAGTGCTGGCAGGAACGCTCTATACCCAGCCAAGACCCGCCATGCGACATGCCTGGGCAAGTTCTGGGATGGGCATGAAAATCGGAACATCCTTCCAGTTTGGCGATGGCGGCCCTGGCGGCTGGTGGATTATTGATGAGCCGGAACTGCATCTGGGCGAGGATATCCTGGTGCCCGATCTGGCAGGCTGGCGGCGCGAGACCATGCCAACCTATCCGGATGCGGCCTATTGTAGCGTCCCACCGGATTGGGCCTGCGAGGTGCTGTCGCCCTCAACGCGGCGGATCGATCGGCACGAAAAGGCCGGCATCTATGCCCGCGAAGCCGTGCAGCACCTCTGGCTTGTCGACCCCGCAGCCAAAACGCTGGAAGTGCTGGAACTGCGCGACGGCCACTGGGTGCTGCTGGTCACACTCGCCGATGATGCACCCGTCTCACAGCCTCCCTTCGACGCCATCACCTTCCCGCTCGATGCGCTCTGGCCGGAAGGGGCAAGCGAACCAGAGACGGGCGAAATTGAAAACATATAGGTTGGACAATGGCGAATCATACAAATGATCATGCTGAAACAACTCCAAGAATAGAGCGAATTAAGGTTAAAAATTTTCGAGCGCTTCGAGATGTGGAAATCAAAAAAGTTACACCATTGACTGTATTATTGGGTCCAAATGGAAGTGGTAAATCCACACTATTCGATGTCTTTGCTTTCTTGGCCGAATGTTTTGAAAGCGGTTTGCGCCGTGCTTGGGACAAGCGTGGGCGCGCAAAGGAGTTGAAGTCTCGCGACAGTAAAGGACCGATTGTTATTGAAATTGCTTACCGCGAGCAACATAATCCAAAAAAGAGTCCCTTGATCACTTACCACTTGGAAATCGACGAGCAAAATTATCGACCGGTCGTGTGTGGAGAGTGGCTTCGGTGGACACGTAGCGGAAAAGCAGGCCGACCGTTCAAGTTTCTCGAATATTCAGGCGGGCAGGGTCAAGTTGTCTCAGGAGAACTCCCAGACGATGAGGACAAAAGAATCGAAGTTCCATTGAGTTCTTCAGATACACTGGCAGTTAATGCACTTGGACAATTGGCAGAGAATCCGCGCGTTGTTGCCCTGCGTAACTTCATTATGGGGTGGCACGTGTCTTATCTTTCATCTGACGATGCTAGAGGGCAACCGGAGTCTGGTCCGCAGGAGCGTTTGAATAAGAGTGGGGATAACCTAGCTAACGTGATTCAGTATTTGTCCGAAGAACATCCCGAGCACCTTGAAGAAATTTTCCAAAAACTGAGACTTAGAATCCCTGTAATTCAGGAGGTGACAGCACATCCTATGCAAGATGGAAGGCTACTTTTAAAAATTATGGATGCTCCGTTTGCCGAGCCTGTTTTGGCTCGTTTCGCATCAGACGGCACACTTAAAATGCTCTGCTACCTGATTTTGCTTCACGATCCTAACCCTCCTCCATTCATTGGTATTGAAGAGCCGGAGAACTTTCTGCATCCAAGAATACTATATAGCCTGGCAGAAGAATGCAGGGCGGCGGCCGATAATACACAGATACTCGTGACGACCCATTCCCCCTTTTTTCTTAATGCGTTGAAGCAAGAAGAGGTTCGTGTCTTTTGGCGCGACGAAACGGGTTACACGAAATGCCAATCTCTCAGCGACAAGACCGAAATCAGATCATTTTTGGATGCGGGAGCAAGTTTGGGTGATCTTTGGATGGAGGGTTATTTTGGCGTTGGGGACCCATTAACAAGAATGGGTGTTGCATCAAGAAGCGAAGGTGGAAGTTGATATGGCAACTACGCATATTGAGGTTCTTGTGGAAGAACCGTCTATGGAGGCTTTTTTGAACGCAATTCTGCCTCGTATTGTACGAGACGGTATTGTCTTCAAAATTCATCCTTTTCAGGGTAAGCAGAACCTGATGCGAAAGCTCCGTGCTCGCCTCAGCGCATATTCTAAATGGATGACAGAAAATTATCGAATTGTTGTGGTGGTGGATCAGGATCGCGACGACTGTACAGAATTGAAAGTCAGGATGGAAGACGCATGTGCCGCTTCCAACCTTTTGTCACGGCAAGCTTCCGACACATCTAACTGGCAGGTCGTAACCAGAATTGCTATCGAAGAACTGGAGGCATGGTATTTTGGAGATTGGTCAGCGGTATGCAAGGCCTATCCCCGCGTGTCAACGAATATCCCACAGCAGAGAAAATACCGTGACCCTGATGCAATTTCAAACACTTGGGAAGCTCTCGAACGCATTCTACAAAGGAATGGGTATTTCAAGCGGGGACTTCGAAAAGTGGAGGTGGCCACCAGTATTGGAACCTACTTTGACCCCACTGTCTGTAATTCAAATAGCTTTCAGAAATTTCGGGATGCAATAACTGAAGTTGGAATATGAACCCACTATTCACGGACCAAACACAAGGAGGCGTATGTTCTGGATACGAATAAAAAGTTGTCATAGCGTAGCTAAAACCTCCCCGTTTTGAGTCAGTTTCCAATTACCTGATATTAAAAGTTATCCGGTATTATAGTTTATCCGATAAAAATAAATATTGGATTTTTGAGAAATCAGGTTAGAGTGATAATCGACAACAACAAGCCGAGCAGCCTATGCCAGTCATCGTCATTGCATCGCCTAAAGGCGGAGCCGGGAAATCTACCACCGCCGTGCTCTTGGGTACCGAACTTGCCTACGCCGGAGCCAACGTCACCTTTCTGGATTGTGACCCCAATAGGTCTTTAACCCTTTGGGCTGAACGGGCTGATCTGCCGAAGCGTATCAGCATGATCACTAATGTCGAAGAAGCAGACGTCATCAAGACCATTCGTCGCCACGATCAGGATGGCAGTGTTGTTATTGTCGATCTGGAAGGGGTCGCATCCCGTCTGGTCTCGCGTGCCATATCGCAGGCTGATCTGGTTATCACGCCCATGCGTGCAACCACATTGGACGCGACCATCGGCGTGCGGGCGTTATCACTCATTGCCGAAGAGGAAGAGGCGCTGAACCGCACAATCCCACACGCAGTGGTCTTCACTATGACCCGCGCTATCCGCTCCAAGCAGCATAAAGGCATCAAACAATCCCTGAAAAATCAAGGTGTCGATGTCATCAAGCCGTCTTTGATGGAGCGCGCGGCTTTCTCAGCCTTCTTTGAGTTTGGAGGCGATCTGCGTACTATGCCTGCACAAGGACGCATGGATGGTGCGCTTGAAAACGCTAGCGCCTTTGCGCAAGCTGTTTATCGGCGCCTAAGTGTGCAAGAGGTGGTTGCATGAGCGATGTACCAGCATTCAGTATCGACGTGGGCAGCTTGAAAAGTCGAGCCAAAGACCAGACACGGCAAGCTGTCGAGAAGGTCGATAGGGCAGGGGAAGCACATGGGTTTGTCGATCGCAACCCAAAAAAGAAACGCGGTCGGCCGCCTAGCCCCCGCACGGGACAGGTCCATGCTAAGGTATTGCCGCATATCCCCGCCGAGGTTTCCGAGGAAGCCAAGCGCCGTGGCGTCCAGCAAGGCGTGTTGATAGAGGAAGCTTGGGCGCTCTATTGCGCAGAAAATGGCCTAGATACAGATTAAAAAATCCGGTAACATAAAATACCGGATAATAAAAACTACTTTGGAGATTACGGGAACCCTTCGCCATGTTAAGCGCTATCGCTGGTGAATGGTATCTACATTGAAGGTGAGTTATTTTGACCTGCTTTTGGTGAACTTGAAAAACCCATCCTGATAGGTTAGCTTTCGTTATGGTTACAATCCACCGTGCGCATGGTTTGCGCATCATAATTTTCACAGATGATCACGAGCCGGCTCATGTGCATGTGTTTGGTGCCGGGCATGCAAAGATAAATCTGATGGGGTCAGACGGGTTCCCTGAACTTGTGTGGGCCGACGATATGAAAGCGAATGATTTACGCCGGGCTATGCGCGAGGTTCAGGTTCGGCAGCAACAGTTTCTCGCAAAATGGAGAGAGATTCATGGGTGACTTGACTGATGTTGAAATTAATGCGGCTCTTGAACATGGGCGCGTAAAAAAACAGTCCGAGTCTCGTGCCACCTCAGTGCGTTATGATCGGAAGGCTGGACATATTATTGTCGAGTTGTCCAATGACTGCATATTTGCCTTCCCACCGCGCATAGTGCAAGGGCTGGGTTCAGCCACGCATACGGAATTAGCCGAGGTTGAACTTGTTGGTAAAGGATATGGCTTGCATTGGGAGGCTCTGGATGTGGATTTTTCGGTGCCTGGACTACTTGCAGGTCTGTTTGGGACAAAAGCCTATCTGGCACGGATTGCGGGACAAACCAGATCACCAAAGAAGGCAGCCGCATCTCGCCAGAATGGCCGCAAAGGAGGGCGACCAAGCAAGCGGTCAGCTGTCTGAGCAAATTTTTTGCCGATTTTCGGGCAAACTTATCACCTTTGATAAGCGATACTTATCAAAGGTAAAGCAAGCCCTGTGACAGACCTGCCGGTAACAGCCACAATCCCCCCTTTTTGCGCATCCCAAACAGAAAACCCCAGAAAACAAAGGGCCCCGAAAACAAAGGGGGATGACCCGGATCCGGCGCGGCCCCGATAACAGGCACCGCAGGGAGGCCTTGCGATGCGGGGGCGCGCGTGGTTTCAGGGGGTGCGGCTTCAGTGTTCGCGGGGCGCAAACACCGCCTCCAGCGTCGGCGCCTCCAGCAGGCGGTCGGTCCACAGATCGAGATCGGCCACAGAGCCCGCCGCAATCCGCGCACGCGTCGCCTCCTCCAACACCCCGAAGCGGCGCGTCAGAAGCCGCGTCAGCGCTTTGGCTTTGCCCGTGGCCTGGCCTTTTGCCTCGCCTTCGGCCAAGCCTTTTGCCTCGCCGGCGGCCAGTCCTTCGGCCAGGCCGCGGGCCTTGCCTTCGGCGATCAATGTCTCTGCAATGGTTCCCACGTAAGCCTCCAGTTCCGCCGCCTTGCCGCGCCGCAGCGCCGCCCGTATTCCGTCCAGTTCCACATCGTCATAGACGCGCATGATGTAGTGCAGCACCTGTCGCCGCAACTCGTCCGGCAGGCTTTCCAGCACCTCTGCAAGGTTTTGCATCGCCTCGCGCTTGAGGGTGAGCAGCACTGCTTTTAGGGCCGCGTCCCGCGCCAGCGCGTCGCCTGGGATCTCGCCGATGTTGCGCAGAATATAAGATGCGCCGGGCAGAAAGGAAAGGGCCGCATCGCCCGCGATCATCGGGGCGAGCCCGTCCGGCACTGTCCAGCGTCTCTGGCCGGTATAGAGCACCATCGGGATGATCGGGGGCAGGGCGGCGGGTCCGTGCTCTTTTGCGTGCCGCTTCCAGATGCGCACCATGTAGGAGGCCAGTTGCAGCGGCAGGCCGGGGTCCGGAGTGCTTTTATGTTCGAGCAGGAACAGGTAGGCGGGATCGCCGGTCCTTGTGCGCACCCTGAACAGGGCATCGCTCTGGCTTCCGGCCAGGGCCTCGTCGATGAAACTGCCGTCGATCCGTTCCGGTGTGATCTCGCCGAGATGCGCGGCGATCCGGTTGGGCAGGTGTTCCCGGAAGAACGCCGCGGCCAGGTGCGGGTCTTCGAAGGCGGCCCGGAACAAGGCGTCATGGGGGGTGTTCAGATCGGGCATCGGGCCTCCGGACAGTCGTGCGTTCGCTGCTGCTACTGCACCTGACGCGCCGCCGCAAGATGGCACAGAGAGGCCCGGAGATGCTTTGTACGGATGCGCCCGGATTTTGCGGGCTGCGCCCTCAGCCCTGCATCCCTCAGCCGGCGCTGCGTGATCCCGGGCCGCCTGGTCCTGAAGGCGGGTCTGGTGTCTTGCCCGGGCCGCGCTGTCGCAGGCTCCAGTGTCCGGCCACGAGGCGCGCCCCGGCCCCGGCTTCGAACAGCTGCATCTCAGGAGGGCTGGCCGGTCTCCAGGCATAGGCCGCGCCCTGCGCGCCCGTGACACGGGCCAGTACAAACCAACCATCAGGCTCCAGGCGCACGGCTGCAAGCCCCAGGCGCGCGGCACAGGCTGCGATATCGGGCGATTGATGCTGCCCTGCCGGTTTGGGGCCTGGTCCCGGCTTTGCCCTGCGGCGGGCGTGCCGGCGCGGTTTGCTGGCCTTCACCGGTCCGCTCCCATACCGTCCGGCCCCGTGCCGGGGATGGCGCTCCGGTTGGAGATCGGCTTGAAGATTGCCTGGCCTGTCCTGTTGTTCCCGGTATCTGCCATGGGCGGGAATGCTACACTCTGCTCCGGGGAAGGGGAAGTGCCACATTTGGCCTTTGTGCCGCATGGCGCGCCGGCGGAGACCGGGTCCGGGCGCACCCGCCTGCATCGATCCTGTTGCGCTTGCCCGGTTGCGGGGCCATCATGCAGGGTGTGTGTGATCCGGGGGTTGAGCATGGCACCGTTCCGACGTTCAAAGCCGCGCGAGACGGCCCCGCTTCCGGCTGTGAAGACCGGATCCGGGGCCCTGGCGCTTGATATTGGGGGTCGCCGCCTGGAAACGCTGGGGCTGTCGTGGCTGACCGTCACCTGCGCCTGCGGCCATGAAGGCAAGGTATCGGTGGCCGATCTCGCGGATCGCCACGGCTCGAGGACCCGGGTGCGGGAGGCGCTCGCGCTGCTGCGCTGCTCGCAATGCGGCGCGGCGCGGGTGCGCAGGACAACCCTTGTGAGATGAGCCAGATATGGCGCGTATGGCGCGTGTGTGAACGAAGATCACGACCCCCGCCATATGTGTCCCTCAGTGTGCCCCTCATGTGTGCCCCTGTCGGGCCTGTTCCGAGCCCGAGGACAGGATCGGGGCCCGTGCTCTGGTCCCGATGAGGCTCAGAGATTGGCGCAGCACCCGGCGCAGCACCTGACACACACACACACCATGCTCCGGTATAGAGATTGACCCGGTCTGTTTACCGCGCCGCCGCTGGTGCAGCGGCGCGGGACCGGGGCTTGTTGCGGGCGCTTTGTGCCAGATGCTGCGCCGGGTTCCGGGTATCCGTCCTGATCAGGCGTTCAACTGAAACGGAGCCGCGCGGGGCGCGGCGCTCTCATTCTGCGCACCCGCCCCGCTTGCGCGCGCGCGCCGCGCGGTGGTGCCGTTCCTGGTCAATACGGGCCCGCCTCGATCGCTGTGGCACCCCTGGTCACATCCGGTCTTTTGGGGGTTTCTTTTGGATTTTTGTCACGCGCCGCGTGGGGCCACCGCCGTCCCGCCTGCCGCCATGTCCCCACGCGTCCCACCGTCGGGACGTGTGGCAGAGGACAGGAGGAAAAGACCTATGCCCACAGCACCCATTATCCGCAACAAGCCTTCGGGCACGTTTCTGACGCATCTGTTCGGCTCCGGCCTTGAAGCTGACACCCGCTATGTCGTGGAGCGCTTCCGATCCATGAGCAAGACCGGAGAGATTCGCCCCGTTGAGGCAGGGCAGAAAAAGCGCGAGACCCTCACCCGCGCCGCCATTCACAAACTGCGCCCTGCGCGCAATGAAATCATCATCTGCACCGCCCGCGCCGACAGCAAGAGCGGCTGCCAGCTTTGGGGTTCTATCGCCTCGGGCCTGTTCTTTGCCGCGGCCCGCAAGGCCTGACCCGCCCGCCCGGCGGGTCAGGCCGCCGGGGTTCTCTTTCCACCCCGCCCCCGAAAGGTTCACCCAATGACGACACCCCCCGAATTGACAGCGCCCGCGCTCTGCGCCTCTTGCAACAGGCAGCACCCCGCGCCCGGTCGCAAAACCTGTTCTGTTTGCCTCAACACCGCGCGCAGGACGGCCGCCGAAAAACACGCCGCGCGCAAGGCGCAAGGCCTGTGCACCAATTGCGGCAGGCGAGCGCCGCGCGCGGGTCGCGTTGAGTGTCAAGCTTGCGTGGACAAAAGAAAGGCCCGCCCCGGCTACCACAAGAAATGGCGCGAGAAGGTGAAAAAGCGCTACTGGGGCCGCGTGGCCGCCGGTCTCTGCGCCAAATGCGGGAAAACCCCGCCCGACCCCAACCGCCGCGAATGCGCCTCTTGCAACGCCAGGGCGCGCGCGAGAGAGCGGGCCAGAAAGAAAACCCGCAAGGCGCAGGGCCTGTGCGTGGATTGTGGCAGGCCCTCGGCGCCCGGGTTTGCGACCTGCGCGCCCTGCCGCGAGAACAAGCGCCATTATGATGCAAAGCGCAGCGGTCATGCCGTTTATCCCGCAACCTATACAGTTTACTTGCGCGACAGTGACGACCCGCTCGGTCGGTTTGAAACACGCGAAGATGTCGCCCTGTTTCTGGCCTTTGGCAGGCTGGACCGGGACGCTGTGGAGGTCATCACCGACGCGCCGCCGATCCTGGCCTATACCGGATGCAACTGAGGCACAGGATACCCGCGCAAGACAGCGGGCAGGGGGACACCCTGCCCGGGACGCCGCCAAAGGACGGGCAGCGCTGCCGGGACTGCGGCTGTGCCGCGCCCCGCCACCGCCGCCCGGCTCGATGTCGCGCACAAGCGCGCGAGGGTGCCGCGCCGCCGTTCGGGACCGGGTGCGGGGTCCGCGACAGTGGGCCCCGCGCAGGGTGAGGCGCGCCCGCGCCGGGGCGGGTCCGTCACAGGGGTTGACAGCCTGCTGTCAACGGCGCAAGCCGCCTGCCCCTTGACGCAAGATCCCGCGCCGGCGCGGGCGGGGTGAACCCTCAACCGCATAGGGCGGTTGACCCGGTCCCGGGCGGCGGCGCTTGTGGCTGTCAGTTTGGCTCTGATCGAAGGATCGAGACTATTGAAGGCCCTGTCAGGGGGGCTGCCGCCCCCAGCCCGGTCAAGCCCTGCGCCCCGCTGCGCGGGACTTGCGCGCAAGCGCGCGCCTTCGGCGTGCTTGACCGGGCTTCCCCCGCGTTCATCAGAGAAAGATGCCGTAATGGGCCTGACGGTGGTTTTGCTGGAATGTTGCAACCAAGTAGAAATGTCACTGGTTTTGCAAAGCAGAAATGTCACCTGTGTTGGGGCAAAAGTGCAGCCAGCCAGGGCTGAGACCTCAGATATCGCAGCCCTGGCTGGCTGCACTGCGTGCCTTGGCACGCTTTGCCAGCTTGGAATTCCAACCATCGTTTCTGCGGCCTGTTGGCTGGTAGCGTGTTCTCTGCTTTCCCGCCCGCCGCGGTTTGGGAGCCGCTTTCTCCTGTTCTTCCTTCACGAATTCCAGAACCGTACTCAGGCGCTTGTTCTCGGTGATGGCGGCATGTGTCACGCGCTGGTCCTTGTCGAAGGCAGAGTAAGGGAGCAGAAGACCCTTCCATCGGAACTCCAACCGACCGTCTGCGAACTCGTAGCTATCGACATATTTGCCAACCAGTCCGCGCGTAACCTCGTTCTCCTCAAGAATGATGCGCTTGCGGTCATAGCGCAGCACCAGTTGGCGATCAACGTAGCGTTCATCTCGCTTGCACAGGATTTCCCGCAGCCGATCCGGCTCGACATTCAGCGCCCGGTGCAGGTTGTCAGATCGGCGTGGCACCTTGGCGAACTTTACGTTGTAGCGCCCCATGAACCCCGGAAGAAAAGCATTCGCGGCCTCGATATCCGATATGTCAGCCAGCCGAAGTTCCTTGACCAGACGGTCCTGAAGCGTCCGGTTTGCGCGCTCGACACGACCCTTGGCCTGAGAACTGTTCGCGCAGAGGATCTCGATGTTCAACTCGTTCAAGGCCCGGCCAAACTGGGTCGTGCCGTGACCGGACTTTGCGGCCTGGTTCGGCACCCTGAAAACCGAATGCTTGTCCGAATAGAAAGCCACAGGACGACCGTGCTCCGCCAAACACCCCTCCAGCGCTTCGAAATAGCTGAACGTACTTTCAGATTCGACAAACCGCAGATGCATCAGAGTGCTCGTCGCATCATCAATGAAAACCAGGAGAGTGCAGCGCGGTCCCCGATCCTCGAACCACTGGTGATCGGACCCGTCGATCTGGACCAGCTCGCCCAGACACTCCCGACGCAATCTGGGCTGATGAAACGTCTTCCGCTGCTGGCGCGACAGCCAGAGACCGTCCTCGATCATCCAACTGCGAACCGTTTCGCGCGAAACTTTGAACTCATGCCGCTCCGCCAAAGCTTCCGCTGCCAGCGTCGGGCCAAAATCCGCATAATTCTCGCGGATCAGATCAAGACCATAAGTCCGTTTGGCATCGTGAATGCGATTGTTCGCGGTTTTGCCGCGCGATCGGTGCCGGAGGCCGGATGGCCCACCTTCTCGAAACCGGCGCAGCAATCGGAAAACCTGTCGTCTTGTCAGATCCAGAAGATGTGCCGCCGCCGACACACTCAATCGGCCATCTTCGACCTGCGACAACACTTCGATCCGGTTCAACTCGCGCTCGCTCATCATCACCCATCCCATATCCGCTCATCCTCAAGCTATTTTTTGAAGAGAGTGACATTTCTGTTTTGCTCATGGGTGACATTTTACCTTTGCGGCTACACTGGGGTCGATTACGGGACAGTGATAAATCGTACGCTAAGCGATTTTGTGCCTCATTTCTCGCCAGATGTACTGACCTATGAGCAGAATGTGCTCCCATCCCAAGGGCGATATGTGCCTGAGCAGGTGTTCGGGCGTGTCCAGGCCTTCGCTTATCGCACATTGCAGAGAGACCAGAGCGCTTAGCGTACGATTTATCACTGTCCCGTAATCGACCCCATTCCGCACCTCGCTCTACCCCCGCAGATGACCCGTAGAGCGCCTGAGAGGGGGTTTAGAGCGCCGGTTCGTAAAAAAATAAGGTCAGGGTAGGGTTGGGGTGTTTTTGGCTCTCACAGGGCCGCTCAGGCGCTCTCTTCGAAGCCTGGAATAAAAATCAATTCGGGAATTGACTGGAAGCGGGGTTTTACCAGCTGGTCAGAATCTGCCTTCAGACGAGACCAGCCTGCCCGTGAAAATCCTGCCCGATCCTGCCCGATCCTGCCCGATCCTGCCCGATCCTGCCCGATCCTGCCCGATCCTGCCCGATCCTGGCGGGCGCGTCCAGTCCCTGAGCGGCCCTGTGAGCGCCTGAGAGCCTTCCCCGCCCTTGCAGATCGCAACTGAACGTTTGCCCCGGCTCGATCCGGCTACGGGAAATCCCGTAGGTGCCGCCCCGGCGGGGCCCGATCTGCAAGTCGATTTTTCAGAAATCGGCTCAAGCATGTTTCCGCATCAAAATTGCTTTGATGCTCAATGGCGCTTCGAGGGGCTTTCCAGTTCAGCTGTTGGGATGGCTTCGCAAGCGGTGCCGGCTTGCATCCGCAGGCCGGTGTTTGAGGCATTGAGCGACAGCGAAAGGGCGCAATCGCCGGAAAACCCACCATCCCGTCGCCGCTGGGCATTTTTCACGGAGAGTTCCGGATTGTCACAAAAAAGGGCAGGCCTCGCGGCCTGCCCAAAATCTTTTCTTCAAAATCAAATCAGAAGTTAAACTGCACACCAAAGTCGGATTTTATGATGCTGTCTGCGTCACCTGCCTTGATTTGACCAACACCACCTCGCAGTGATGCGCCGCCGCCAAGGTCATGGACAAACCCGACGCCTAAGTGGCGCGCATCAGCCTGCGCCGAACCGTCTCCATAGGCAAATTTCAGGCTCGTTGCCGTTCCGACCTCGAACGCGCCTGACACGCCGTATGCGGTGCCATTGCCACCTGCTTTACCGGATGCAGTGTTCACATCATCTTCTGCAACAAACAGGCTTCCGGAGAAACCGTCCCATTCACCACCCAGCGTCAGAACGGTCAGATTGTCATCGTCACCGATACTCTTGTCGGTCTGCCCATGAGCAACCGCCAGAGTGATGTTGTTGAATTTATAGGCCACATTGAAGCTCCAGCTGTCGCCGGGGGTGCTTTCATTAGGTTTGTCGGCATCAAAAGATTGCTGATCGTAAGCACCGGCAAATGAGAACCCGCCAACACCATAGCTAAAATACAAGGCGTTCGACCCTGCGCCACCCGAAGAATAGTGCTGAACCCCGTAGTCAACGCCTGAATATTGGGCGGCAAAGTTTTCAAGGCCAGGCTCGGTGCCGTAAAAGTTTGCAAGGTTGGTGAATGCATCCCCGACATTGCCTACGTCCGTACGAAAGCCGCCGTAACTTACTGAAAAGCGGGCACCGTTGAAGCCCGCTTTTTTGGCCTCTCCGGTCTTATTATCTCCGTCGGCCTGCAAACGGACACGAGCCTCAAATTTGACCCCGCTGTCAGTCTCGGTAATACCATCAATGTTCAAGCGGAAACGCGAGACCAAAATGGTGTCCGAAACATCCGGAGCAGCACCATCGACGTTAGTAGCGCGATCTTCGTGGTATCCGACACCAAAGCGCCCGTAGCCCTTGATGGTGACGTCCACCTCTGCCGCTGCCATCCCGGCAATGGCGATGAAGGCGGTTGCAGCAAAAAGAATTTTTTTCATGGGTTCCCCCCAGCTTGTTTCGACACAGAGCCGCATATCACGGCTCTGTGTACTCTTTTCCGCGTTTCGGGCAATCAGACAAGACTTTCGTTTAATTTTGGCGACGATCGCCGCAATTGCGTTGCATTTGCGCACATCCGAACCTAGAAAAATGCTGGGTGTCCCTCAGCACGATACCCTGCCGCCTCAGGCATCCGATCCCCTCGGTTCGGGGCTTGGGGCGGCGCCCTGTCGAACCGGGTTTGATCGGTCGGTCCGTTGTTTTGCTCACCCATCCCCGAACAGGGCCGCCAAACCGGGGGCATCCAGCACCCGGTCGATCCACGCATCGAGCTGGTCCATATCGGCCCCTTCGATCCGCGCCCGATCCGCAGCGGGCAGCGACCCAAACCGACGCTCAAGCAGACGGATCAGGTCGCGCTTCCGGCCAAATGCCTCGCCTTCAGCCCGCCCTCTTGCCTCGCCTTCGGCTCTGAGTTCTTCGATGATCCGTCCCAAGATACCCTCCGTCTGTCCGGTGCGGGCGGCGTCGAGCTTTTGCTCCAGTTCCTCAAGCGCCGCGCCCCTGGCTGTCTGCCGAATATACACCGCAAACCGCTCCTGCAAAGCCGGATTGTCCAGCAGCGCCGCCTCGAGCGCGTCCAGATGGGCCGGCCCCCGCCCGGTGAGCGCGATCAGCCCCGCTTGCGACACCGGATCGCCGGACAGCTCCTCCGGCTCCATCTGCGCCCACTGCCGCAGGATCAGGCCCGGACCCCGCAGGAAGACCAACTCCGGCGTGTCTGTGGCGAGCATATCCGCCAGATCGGTCGGACCCGTCCAGGGCGCAGCGCCGGAATAGCCCAGAAGCGGAATGATCGGCGGCAGGCCCCTGGCCCGCGCGGCGCGGCCGTCCCGGCCTTCGCCCTTGCGCACATAGTCCCGCCAGATGCGCACCATGTAGCCCAGCACCTGCAACACCACCTCGGCATCGGGATAGCTCTTGTGCTCCACCAGCACGTAGGCGAAGGCGGTCCCGCCCCCGGCCAGATCAACCTCCAGCAACAGATCGGCCTGGCTCTGGCGCAACGCCTCATCGATGAAGCTGCCCTCGACGATCCTGGGCGGCGTGTCGGCCAGCAGCCCCGCAACCGCATTGGGCAGATGGTCCCGCAAGAGCGCCCGTGCCTGGACCGAATCGGAGAACACCGCCCGGAACAGCGCGTCATGCGGGCGCTGCGCCTCCTGGCTCCGCGCGGTGGTGAACGCAGGCGCGGCCTCATCCGGTCTGGCAATCTCGTCAGTCATGACCCCCGCGATAGCAGCGCCACCCGAAGACGTCCAGTGATTGCCCGCCCTGAACTCTCAACCCGCTGCGGATCTGACTCCCCCCGGATCCGGGATCTTGAAACCCGTCGCCTTGAGACAAAAAATCTCTACCCTCTCCCCAAGCGCAGAGATCGGACTTCCAGGCACCCCCTTCGCCACCCCCGATCCTCTTCTCAGCAAATTTTCCCCCGTTCGCCAAAAACACGCCGCCTGGTCCTTTTTCGGGACTTATCCACAGGCAAAAGTCGCCCCGCGACTCTCTTGTTCTATAAGTTCTATAAGTTCAGGCGAAAATCCGCCTTTAATATCAATATGTTACAGCGCTATCGGTGACATATGGGGACGATACGGTGACATATGGGGACGATACGGTGACATATGGGGACGATACGGTGACATATGGGGACGATTTTACGCTTTTAAAAGTGATAAAAAGTCATCACTATTTGTCACATGAAAAAGACGATTCAGGTTGCATCGGACCGCGCCTATGACCGCACCAAGTCGATCCTGCCCGCCGAGGTTGCGCGGGGGGTCTATGTCGAAAATCCGCCCAGTGCCGAGGCCCTCAAGCTGATGCATCTGCTGATCGGCACCGCCGGGGGGCGAATGGCCGATGATGTGCGCCACGAGCTGCGCCTGGCCGACATCAAGAGCGTCGCGGGGATGCGCAACCATTCCCGCGCCACGCTGCGCGCGCTCTTTGGCCTAAACGGACCATAGCTGCATATATGGACATCTGAACGAACGGATGGGGAACAAACGGCGGGCTTAGTGAACACTTAGAGTGGCCTAATCATTCTCAGTTTCTGGTCGGTTTTCGCCGTTTCCCTCATGCTCGGCCTTTCCACTTTTCACCTTGTACACGGTCCCGCGCGATACTCCCATTTCTCGGGCAATTTTTGTCGGAGACTGGCCGTTGGAAAGGCGGCTCTGGATCTCCTGCGTGTCAATTTTTGGAGACCGCCCTTTGTAGATGCCACGGAGCTTTGCGGCGGCAATTCCTTCAGCCTGGCGTTCCTGGCGGAGATTTGTTTCGAATTCGGCGAAGACACCCAGCATGTCAAAAAATGCCTTTCCAGTAGCGCTTGAAGTGTCGACGGGCTGTTCTGTGGCTACCAGATGAGCGCCCTTTTCCTTGATCTTTTCGACTATGATTTGCAGATCTCGGAGTGATCTTGCCAGACGGTCAATGCGTGTGACCACCAATGTCTCGTTGGGGTGGATGAAGGTGAGGATGGTACCGAGCTCGGGCCGACTTTCGAGGGTTGAGCCGCTGCCGGTTTCAGTCCTGATCATGGTGCATCCAGCCGCCCTCAGCGCGGCGATCTGAGCATCAATATTCTGATGAGCGGTTGATACTCTGGCATACCCGATCCGGGCGGTAGAAGTGTTCATTTTGGGTATGCCCCCCAGGCGATTTGTTCATTATATCGAAAACCACCCAAAATGAACGAAAAAACGTGACGGATAAGTGTTCATCAGAGGTGTCATTAAGGGTACACCCATAATAACACTCATGCAGCCAGCAAACTTCTATCGAATTCGATGCGCTGCTCCAAGTCCACCTCGAAGTGACCGTAGGGATTGACGTACTTGTAGAACAACGGTGAAAGCCCGCGCATGTCTTCCGGCGTCATCCGTTCTGCCCAACTCCGGTCGGACAGGATTGACTGCACCATGCGCGTATTGACGTAGACAAGCGAGGCCTGAACGAGTTGAAGCGACAGCGCCGCGATCTCCTGCTCGTTGACCCGGTTGGTTGATATCTCGCCGCCCTTGCCGAAGAACACAAATCCGTTTGCGCTGTTCCAGTTCTCGACCACGTTCAGGCCTTCGTTGATCTCGCGGCGATAGCTCTCAAGCCGGAGATAGCGGCAAAGGAAGATTGTTTTCACAGCTCGACCGAGCTCCGCTAGCGCCTTGTAGGTAGGATGCATCACATCGCCCTTGGAAAAGCGCCGCAAGATCGACTCCGGATCGGCAGTGCCATGTTGCATCGCTGCAGCGTACTTGACCATCTCGTCGTATTGACGCGCAATCTCGCCCCAGTCCACGACGCCCGCAAGAATAGGGGTGAGGTTTGTTAGGCTGGCCCGCTGGTCAGCAGAGGCCAGCACCAATTTTTGACTTGCAATCGCCTTGAGCCGGGGAGCCAGTTCGAAGTCGAAAAGATGCGCAAAAGCGAAGCCAACGACGCTCTGCCCATGAGAATCTACATACTGACGCTGGATTTCCATGTCCGTACAATGGCGCAGCACTCCTTCGATCATAGCCGCCACTTCAGAGGATGAACATCGCTTCAACTGCGAATAAATACAGGTCGCCCGACGCTCGACATGCCAGTAAATCATGACGCCCCGACCGCCATAGCGGGCGTGCCATTCCGTCATGAGGTTACGGTCCCAAGCCCCAAATTTTGTGGAGTCTGCCGCGCAGGCCGTCCCAACCGAACCCCATATATCCGGATCGCGAATTGCCAGCGTGGCATTGGCCACCTTGGCGCAAGCCGCCCTCAACGCGGTGGCGTTGACATAGCGCCTGTAAACGTGGGCGAGCTCATCAATGCTGACACCCTCGGTTCCAGTGGCAATCCGGTTGAGACCGGCATTTGTGCCAACCCCGTAAAGCGTAAGGAGCAGACGCCGGTTGCGGACATCTTCCGTCAACACCTCCCGACTGGCCGAACTCTCGAAACAATCCAGAAACCCGGTATCCAAAGCGGTTTCCTTTAGGACATCGAGAAGGCTTGTCATTGGCCAGGTTCGTCCGATCTCGTTTTTCAAGTTGATCAAACCGGCTGGCTCCGGTTGGCGCTCGAAAGGCGTGATACAGATGCGGTTATCCCCTGTTGTCCGTAATCGGACTTTGTCGTTTTTCGGCAGTGTCTCGTTCAACAACCGCAACTCGTCCTCAAGTTCGCTGCGAATATTTGCCACGAAGGCCTGAGCGTCCTGAGGCAGGCCAAGACCAGCGTAGTAAGACGCGCGACGCTCGTCAAAATCTGCGGGCAAGTCGTGGTCCGGATTCCGGTAGCGATCGGCACCTTCAACCCAGATTTCACGCGCGCGGATACTGGAACGAAGTTGGCCAAGTATACAGATTTCATAGGAAATCACGTTCAAACGACCCGTATCGTCAACGACAAATTCCTTCCAGCCTGCAGGAATGGAGCCGGCAGGTGCGTCCCCGACAGGCACTGTCCTGCGGCCTTCTTCCCGCCATTCAATGATCCGCTCAAGGGCATCAAGTATTGGACGCCACACAGCATTGTTCGACCGGAAGTGCAGGACGGACAAGAGTGCTGGCATCATCCTGCGGTAATGATTGGCATAGGAGCCGCGCATGACAGTCTGGATGCGCTTGTCCAGTGTGCCGCTGGCGCGATATTCTTCAATCACTGCCTTCAACTTTGCAACACTGGCGACCGGATAGATCACATCGATCACCCGCCCCTCCGGTTCCTCGATCGCCGCTTCTGCCATGGCACACAACAGTCGATCCTTGCCGTAAACCCGCTCGATGTCGCTGGCTATCTTGGCAATTACCCTTCGTCGCGAGCGGGTTTGAAGGCGATGCGTAATTTCCAGAAACAGATCAACCAGATCATCCGTCAGCTTTCTCTGACGGTCCATGAGATACAGGGCGTAGAGACCGATCCGCCGGTCATCGCTATGCCGTCGCATTTCTGAGGCATTCTCCCGTTCAACCCGGCGACACAACATGGAGATCCAGGCAGGGTCAATGCCAGCCAAATGCTCAGAGGACAAATTGAGGGCCGCAAGAAAAGTCAGGCGATCACATGCCCCAAGAACGTTGGCGAGAGTGGCCGCGCCAACCCCGTTTTTCATAAGGTGAAATCCACCAGGGCCTCTTGGTTCCGAAAGGCTTTTTTCCAGTTGGTCCCGCGTGTTGGCTGGAAGAATGCGGGCAGTGGATGCCAACAAATCCTTAAGAAAATCGTGCCTGGCACTACGAACCAACCGCTCCATGATCTTGTCAGATGAGATGTAGATCGAATTGCTGAGGCACCACGCATATGCCGATGCAACTTGGTCTTCCACAGTCGGAGCCGACGACCTGCGGCAGTCCTCAAAAATCCATGAGCGCAAAGCCAGGCGATCCCGATCTGTGGCTCGCCGAACCCCAAGATGTTTCAGGATGGCAACACGGTGGCGGCGGGCATTGACGTGGCGGTAATCGAATGGCTCCTGATCAACGGGAACCTTCACGTCCAGTTGCTGGGCCAAATACTCCAGTCCTTCGGAACTGAGATCTTGCTCACGCGAAGGGAAACGCCCATGCGTCTGGAAAAATCGCAGCTGGAAGGCAACCCGGAACCGGCTGGCTAAATTGAATGCCTCAACGAACTCCATGTCGTTGAAATTCAGACTCCAGCACTCCAGGAATGATCGATCAGACATACGCGCTCCCATCGGAAAAGATGCTTGATCTCAGAACAGCTGTACTCCTGCGTCAAGGCGTTTTTGTTCCCCATATGTTCGTTCAGATGTCCATATATGCAGCTATGGTCCGTTTAGGCCAATTTCGGGGTCGATTTCGCCCCCTGTGTGCCCCCAGTATCGAAGTGGCGGCGAAGGTGGCGGCGAAGGTGGCAAGAAATAGGGTTGATTACTTCACATCGCGGGGTCTGCCAGGATCGCCCGCCCCGAAGGCCAACGGGAGTGCTCGCTGCACTTCGGGGAGAGCGAGGAATAATCCCCAGGCGGGTAGGGCTCCGGTTGTCCGTCAGAAGTTCCTTTGGTGGACGCGCTGGCTTCATGGCCTCTCAAAGGCCATTTTTAACCCAGAATGCTCAGCGACTTTGTAGATTTCTGTGGGCGAAAGGGTCCGACTTCTGTCTCAAATCCTGTGGGACCAGGCGTACCTTTATGCCGATGGACCCGTTATTCGATCCGCTGTGGGACGACACGTTCCTTTATGCAGAAGAACCCACTATTCGGCGGGAGTGTCCGCCAGATCAAGGCGGCGCTCGAGGCGATCGACGCGGCGGGCTAAGGCATCGAAATCAGCTTGAGCGTGCGAAATGCTTCCGACAACGGTAGCCAAATCTGCTTTCATCGTCGAGAGGTGGGCCTCCACATCCGACAAGCGGTGCTCGAGGCGATCAAATCGGCGATCATGTTCAGCCAGCTTGCCCTGAATAGATTTCAGATGCTCAAGCAGAAGTTCGTTAGTGACGTTTTCAGGCATTTAGGGATGGCTCCTGTTTGTGCTGGTTGAAGGCAGTGCGGGCAATATTTATCTCAAACCCTCCCAACCTTTAGCTTTTAAGCCCGACACTGGGGTCGATTAGTAAAAAAATCATGGCGCAAACAAAGAAGAAGTTAATCTGGTGACGTGGGCTTTTTGCGCTCGACACGATCAAGAGTCTTTGAGCCGGAGTTCTCCATCTTGTCTACAGTGGCCAGAACCACAGCGATTCGCTTTTCGTTTGGCGGATGCGTACCCCAAAAGCTCAGCTGTCCATCTGCTGTCTTCGGGCTCTCTGGGCGTGCAAAATACTTGGCACCCTTCACCGGATCATAACCCGCGGTTTTGGCGATATACGTTCCAATGACATCGGACTCGAGCTCATAGGTCTGGCTGAAGGCCTTGTTGCCGACTTTCATGCCTAGATTGACTGCGTTTTCAATATTCCTCTGATTGATGCTCGAATCCACATAAGGGCTCGACTCGGCAGCAGCCAAGGCTCCAAGTATAAGCGCGCCAGCAAACGCTTGCTGTTGTTGCTTTTCAATATGCTGAGCAAGGTGATGACCAACTTCGTGCCCCATGACAAAAGCCAGCTCATCTTCATTACGGGCATCGGCTATCATTGGTAGCGTGAACACGATAAGCGGCTTACCCTCTTTGTTGTAAGTCTGGAAGGCATTGCGTTCTTCTGCCTTTGTGTCGACCCGGATCAAAACATCACAATCGAACGCTTTGCGATCTTGAGAATTCTGGCGGCAGAAATTCTCCGCAACGGGCTCTACCCGGCGAACCACCCTGTTGAATTGGTGGAAAGCCTGTTTTGGAGACAACCGTTTGCCGGTCGTGGCAGTTTGAGGGTTACGTTCCTGAGCGAATATCGCCTTTGCTTCAGCCCGATACGCTTCTGAAAGCTCTGTGACCTGGTATGTAGTGCCGCAGGCTGACAACGCGGCTAGGCCGACAACGATGACAATTATTCTGGTTTTGCAAAATATTAGCATGGATTATCTGGCCCGCTTCCAGTCTGAAGTGCAACACCCGGCACCAATTCCCTTCGGACTACGCCCTCACTCCAATGATGGCCGAGTCGCAATAATTTTTGCCCGCCTGATACCCGGATTCCGCAAGCTTTGAGCTACAGTTCCATCGAAATGGAGCTTATGTGCCACTGTGCTTGAATACAAGCCGCAATTGGCCTCATCCGGTCTGGCAATCTCGTCAGTCATGACCTCCGCGATAGCAGCGCCACCCGAAGACGTCCAGTGATTGCCCGCCCTGATGCGGATCCGGGATCTTGAAACCCACCGCCTTGAGACAAAAAATCTCCACCCTCTCCCCAAGCGCAGAGATCGGACTTCCTGGCACCCCCTTCGCCACCCTCGATCCTCTTCTCAGCAAATTTTCCCTCAATTGCCAAAAACACGCCGCCTGGTCCTTTTTCGGGACTTATCCACAGGCAAAAGTCGCCCCGCGACTCTCTTGTTCTATAAGTTCTATAGTTCTAGGGCCGAATTTGCGCATGATTCCAATTGCTTGCACGGCTAAAAGGGAGAAATGGGGACGCAAAAGGGAGAAATGGGGACGCAAAAGGGAGAAATGGGGACGCAAAAGGGAGAAATGGGGACGCAAAAGGGAGAAATGGGGACGATATAGGATGTTGAAATAGGGAGTTTCACTCTTTATATTTTCTCCCCATGAAAAAGACGATTCAGGTTGCCAATGA
>NZ_CBDAQX010000007.1:0-24710 GCF_965199275.1 Ruegeria sp.
GTCGGGGACCTCCGGCAAAGAGACGGCCGGACCTGGGGTCGACGACCTCGGGCGAAGAGTTGGTGCGAATGCCGAAGTCGGAGACTTCGAAAAAAAGACGGCGCAAAGGCCGGAGCCGAGGTCGAGGGCCTCCGGCGAAGGTTCGGCCGGAGCCGGGGTCGGGGACCTCGGGCGAAGAGTTGGTGCGAATGCCGAAGTCGGAGACTTCGGAAAAAAGTCGGTGCAAAGGCCGGAGCCGAGGTCGAAAACCTCCGGCAAGGAGACGGCCGGTCCTGAGGTCGAGGACCTCGGGCAAAGAGTTGGTGCGAATGCCGAAGTCGGAGACTTCGGGCGAGAGACGGTGCAAAGGCCGGAGTCGGGGTCGAGGGCCTCCGGCGAAGGTTCGGCCGGAGCCGGAGGTCGGGGACCTCGGGCGAAGAGTTGGTGCGAATGCCGAAGTCGGAGACTTCGAAAAAAAGTCGGTGCAAAGGCCGGGACCGAGGTCGGGGACCTCCGGCAAAGAGACGGCCGGACCTGGGGTCGAGGACCTCCGGCGAAGAGTTGGTGCGAATGCCGAAGTCGGACACTTCGAAAGAGAGACGGTGCAAAGGCCGGAGTCGAGGTCGAGGACCTACGGCAGAGAGACGGCCGGACCTGAGGTCGGGGACCTCGGGCGAAAAGTTGGTGCGAATGCCGAAGTCGGACACTTCGAAAAAAAGTCGGTGCAAAGGCCGGACCGAGGTCGAGGACCTACGGCGGAGGTTCGGCCGGAGCCGGGGTCCAGGACCTCGGGCAAAGAGTTGGTGCGAATGCCGAAGTCGAAGACTTCGAAAAAGAGACGGCGCAAAGGCCGGAGACCGGGGTCGAGGACCCACGGCAGAGAGACGGCCGGACCTGGGGTCGAGGACCTCCGGCGAAGAGTTGGTGCGAATGCCGAAGTCGGAGACTTCGAAAAAAAGTCGGTGCAAAGGCCGGAGCCGAGGTCGGGGACCTCCGGCAAGAGACGGCCGGACCTGAGGTCGGGGACCTCGGGCGAAGAGTTGGTGCGAATGCCGAAGTCGGAGACTTCGAAAAAAAGTCGGTGCAAAGGCCGGGACCGAGGTCGGGGACCTCCGGCAAAAAGACGGCCGGACCTGGGGTCGAGGACCTCCGGCGAAGAGTTGGTGCGAATGCCGAAGTCGGACACTTCGGGCGAGAGACGGTGCAAAGGCCGGAGCCGGGGTCGAGCACCTCCGGCAAGAAGACGGCCGGACCTGAGGTCGAGGACCTCGGGCAAAAAGTTGGCGCGAATGCCGAAGTCGGAGACTTCGAAAAAAAGTCGGTGCAAAGGCCGGAGTCGAGGACCTCGGGCAAAAAGTTGGTGCGAATGCCGAAGTCGGAGACTTCGAAAAAGAGACGGCGCAAAGGCCGGAGTCGGGGTCGAGGACCTACGGCAGAGAGACGGCCGGACCTGGGGTGGAGGACCTCCGGCGAAGAGTTGGTGCGAATGCCGAAGTCGGAGACTTCGGAGAAAAGTCGGTGCAAAGGCCGGAGCCGAGGTCGAGGACCTACGGCAAAGAGACGGCCGGACCTGGGGTCGAGGACCTCCGGCGAAGAGTTGGTGCGAGTGCCGAAGTCGGAGACTTCGGGCGAGAGACGGTGCAAAGGCCGGAGTAGGGGTCGAGGACCTCCGGCAAAGAAACGGCCGGACCTGGGGTCGACGACCTCGGGCGAAGAGTTGGTGCGAATGCCGAAGTCGGAGACTTCGAAAAATAGTCGGTGCAAAGGCCGGAGCCGAGGTCGAGGACCTCCGGCGGAGGTTCGGCCGGAGCCGGGGTCCAGGAACTCGGGCAAAGAGTTGGTGCGAATGCCGAAGTCGAACACTTTGAGAAAGAGACAGTGCAAAGGCCGGAGCCGGGGTCGAGGACTTTCGGCAAAGAAACGGCCGGACCTGGGGTCAGGGACCTCGGTCGAAAAGTTGGTGCGAACGCCGAAGTCGGAGACTTCGAAAAAAAGTCAGTGCAAAGGCCGGAGCCGAGGTCGAGGACCTCCGGCAAAGAAACGGCCGGACCTGGGGTCGGAGATCTCGGGCGAAAAGTTGGTGCGAACGCCGAAATCGGAGACTTCGAAAGAGAAACGGTGCAAAGGCCGGAGCCGGGGTCGAGCACCTCCGGCAGAGAGACGGCAGGACCCGGGGTTGGGGACTTCGGGCGAAAAGTTGGTGCGAATGTCGAAGTCGGAGACTTCGAAAAAAAGTCGGTGCGAACGCCTGAGCCGAGGTCGTAAAGTTCGTATTCGCTTAGCAACGCTGGGCCTTTGCTTGCAAAAAACGCGGATTGCTAGTGCGCAAAACGGACCGGGTCCCAATGGCACTTGAGCAGATTTTCGATTAAAACGACGATCGAGAAAAAAAGGCAACGGATGCCGGCTTTCGGTTCTGACCAACAGGCAGACAGTTGTTGGCAAAAGTCGAAGTGACTCGAAGGCGATAAGCGGCCGTTGGTGTGGTTGGCTCGGCGCGAAAATCGGTTGGCCGTGCTCGGGGTGCACGGCCCGAGGCTCGGTGCGAATTTCAGACCCTCAGCGACCTCGGTTCGCCGTCGGCGGACGTGCGAAGTTCGGCCGGATTCGAGCGTCGAAAAGCCGGCAAAAAACGGCCGAAAAAAGTCGAAGTGTTTCGGAGGCGATGCGCACCAGCTGCGGAGGTCGGCTCGGCGCGCGGAACGGTCGGCCGTGCTCGGGACGCACGGCCCGAAGCTCGGTGCGAAATTCAGACCCCCAGCGACCTCGGTTCGCCGTCGGCGGACGTGCGAAGTTCGGCCGGAATCGAGCGTCGAAAAGCCGGCGAAAAACGGCCGAAAAAAGTCGAAGTGTTTCGGAGGCGATGCGCACCAGCTGCGGAGGTCGGCTCGGCGCGCGGAACGGTCGGCCGTGCTCGGGGTGCACGGGCCGAGGCTCGGTGCGAAATTCAGACCCCCAGCGACCTCGGTTCGCCGTCGGCGGACGTGCGAAGTTCGGCGGAATCGAGCGTCGAAAAGCCGGCGAAAAACGGCCGAAAAAAGTCGAAGTGTTTCGGAGGCGATGCGCACCAGCTGCGGAGGTCGGCTCGGCGCGCGGAACGGTCGACCGTGCTCGGGACGCACGGCCCGAAGCTCGGTGCGAAATTCAGACCCCCAGCGACCTCGGTTCGCCGTCGGCGGACGTGCGAAGTTCGGCCGGAATCGAGAGTCGAAAATCCGGCGAAAGACAACCGAAAAAAGTCGAAGTGCTTCGGAGGCGATGCGCACCAGCTGCGGAGGTCGGCTCGGCGCGATGATTGGTCGGCCGTGTTCGAGATGCACCCCCCGACGTGCGGTGCGAAATTCAGCCCCCAGCGACCTCGGTTCGCCGTCGGCGGACGTGCGAAGTTCGGCCGGAATCGAGCGTCGAAAATCCGGCAAAAAACGTTCAAGATAAGTCGAAGTGTTTTGGCGGCGATTCGCACCGGATGCGGAGGTCGGCTCGGCGCGCGGAACGGTCGGCCGTGCTCGGGGTGCACGGCCCGAAGCTCGGTGCGAAATTCAGACTCCCAGCGACCTCGGTTCGCCGTCGGCGGACGTGCGAAGTTCGGCCGGAATCGAGCGTCGAAAATCCGGCAAAAAACGTTCAAGAAAAGTCGAAGTGCTTCGGAGGCGATGCGCACCAGCTGCGGATGTCGGCTCGGCGCGCGGAACGGTCGGCCGTGCTCGGGGTGCACGGCCCGAGGCTCGGTGCGAAATTCAGACCCCCAGCGACCTCGGTTCGCCGTCGGCGGACGTGCGAAGTTCGGCCGGAATCGATAGTCGAAAATCCGGCGAAAAACGTTCAAGATAAGTCGAAGTGTTTTGGCGGCGATGCGCACCAAATGCGAAGGTCGGCTCGGCGCGCGGAGCGGTCGGCCGTGCTCGGGGTGCACGGCGTGCTCGGGACGACGGCCCGAAGCTCGGTGCGAAATTCAGACCCCCAGCGACCTCGGTTCGCCGTCGGCGGACGTGCGAAGTTCGGCCGGAATCGAGCGTCGAAAAGCCGGCGAAAAACGGCCGAAAAAATGTCGAAGTGTTTCGGAGGCGATGCGCACCAGCTGCGGAGGTCGGCTCGGCGCGCGGAACGGTCGGCCGTGCTCGGGGTGCACGGCCCGAGGCTCGGTGCGAAATTCAGACCCCCAGCGACCTCGGTTCGCCGTCGGCGGACGTGCGAAGTTCGGCCGGAATCGAGAGTCGAAAATCCGGCGAAAAACGTTCAAGATAAGTCGAAGTGCTTCGGAGGCGATTTGAGGTCGGCTCGGCGCGCGGAACGGTCGGCCGTGCTCGGGGTGCACGGCCCGAGGCTCGGTGCGAAATTCAGACCCCCAGCGACCTCGGTTCGCCGTCGGCGGACGTGCGAAGTTCGGCCGGAATCGAGAGTCGAAAAGCCGGCGAAAAACGTTCAAGATAAGTCGAAGTGTTTTGGCGGCGATGCGCACCAAATGCGAAGGTCGGCTCGGCGGCGGAACGGTCGGCCGTGCTCGGGGTGCACGGCCCGAGGCTCGGTGCGAAATTCAGACCCCCAGCGACCTCGGTTCGCCGTCGGCGGACGTGCGAAGTTCGGCCGGAATCGAGCGTCGAAAAGCCGGCGAAAAACGGCCAGAAAGAGTCGAAGTGATTCGAAAGAAAAAGTCAAAGTCCAAAGTCCGGACAGGATCGAGAAAAGTTCGGCCGGGTTTCAAGCTTCGTTTTTTGGCGGGCATAGGCCGGCAAGAGTCGAAGTGACTCGAAGGCGATAAGCGGCCGTTGGTGTGGTTGGCTCGGCGCGCGGAACGGTCGGCCGTGTTCGAGACGCACCCCCCGACGTGCGGTGCGAAATTCAGACCCCCAGCGACCTCGGTTCGCCGTCGGCGGACGTGCGAAGTTCGGCCGGAATCGAGCGTCGAAAAGCCGGCAAAAAACGTTCAAGAAAAGTCGAAGTGTTTCGGAGGCGATGCGCACCAGCTGCGGAGGTCGGCTCGGCGCGCGGAACGGTCGGCCGTGCTCGGGGTGCACGGCCCGAGGCTCGGTGCGAAATTCAGACCCCCGGCGACCTCGGTTCGCCGTCGGCGGACGTGCGAAGTTCGGCCGGAATCGAGCGTCGAAAAGCCGGCGAAAAACGGCCGAAAAAAGTCGAAGTGTTTCGGAGGCGATGCGCACCAGCTGCGGAGGTCGGCTCGGCGCGCGGAACGGTCGGCCGTGCTCGGGATGCACGGCCCGAAGCTCGGTGCGAAATTCAGACCCCCAGCGACCTCGGTTCGCCGTCGGCGGACGTGCGAAGTTCGGCCGGAATCGAGCGTCGAAAAGCCGGCGAAAAACGTTCAAGATAAGTCGAAGTGTTTTGGCGGCGATGCGCACCGGATGCGGAGGTCGGCTCGGCGCGCGGAACGGTCGGCCGTGCTCGGGGTGCACGGCCCGAGGCTCGGTGCGAAAATCAGACCCCCAGCGACCTCGGTTCGCCGTCGGCGGACGTGCGAAGTTCGGCCGGAATCGAGCGTCGAAAATCCGGCAAAAAACGTTCAAGAAAAGTCGAAGTGCTTCGGAGGCGATGCGCACCAGCTGCGAAGGTCGGCTCGGCGCGCGGAACGGTCGGCCGTGCTCGGGGTGCACGGCCCGAGGCTCGGTGCGAAATTCAGACCCCCAGCGACCTCGGTTCGCCGTCGGCGGACGTGCGAAGTTCGGCCGGAATCGAGAGTCGAAAAGCCGGCGAAAAACGTTCAAGATAAGTCGAAGTGTTTTGGCGGCGATGCGCACCAAATGCGAAGGTCGGCTCGGCGCGCGGAACGGTCGGCCGTGCTCGGGGTGCACGGCCCGAGGCTCGGTGCGAAATTCAGACCCCCAGCGACCTCGGTTCGCCGTCGGCGGACGTGCGAAGTTCGGCCGGAATCGAGCGTCGAAAAGCCGGCGAAAAACGGCCAGAAAGAGTCGAAGTGATTCGAAAGAAAAAGTCAAAGTCCAAAGTCCGGACAGGATCGAGAAAAGTTCGGCCGGGTTTCAAGCTTCGTTTTTTGGCGGGCATAGGCCGGCAAGAGTCGAAGTGACTCGAAGGCGATAAGCGGCCGTTGGTGTGGTTGGCTCGGCGCGCGGAACGGTCGGCCGTGTTCGAGACGCACCCCCCGACGTGCGGTGCGAAATTCAGACCCCCAGCGACCTCGGTTCGCCGTCGGCGGACGTGCGAAGTTCGGCCGGAATCGAGCGTCGAAAAGCCGGCGAAAAACGTTCAAGATAAGTCGAAGTGTTTTGGCGGCGATGCGCACCGGATGCGGAGGTCGGCTCGGCGCGCGGAACGGTCGGCCGTGCTCGGGGTGCACGGCCCGAGGCTCGGTGCGAAAATCAGACCCCCAGCGACCTCGGTTCGCCGTCGGCGGACGTGCGAAGTTCGGCCGGAATCGAGCGTCGAAAATCCGGCAAAAAACGTTCAAGAAAAGTCGAAGTGCTTCGGAGGCGATGCGCACCAGCTGCGAAGGTCGGCTCGGCGCGCGGAACGGTCGGCCGTGCTCGGGGTGCACGGCCCGAGGCTCGGTGCGAAATTCAGACCCCCAGCGACCTCGGTTCGGCGTCGGCGGACGTGCGAAGTTCGGCCGGAATCGAGCGTCGAAAAGCCGGCGAAAAACAACCGAAAAAAGTCGAAGTGATTAGAAAGAAAAAGTCAAAGTCCAATGTCCGAACAGGATCGAGAAAATTTCAAGCGGGTTTTGAGCTTCGGATCCCGGCGGGCATAGGCCGGCAAGAGTCGAAGTAACTCGAAGGCGATAAGCGGCCGTTGCTGAGGTCGGCTGGTTGCAAAAAGCGGTCGGCCGTGTTCGAGATGCACCGTCCGACGCGCGGTGCGAAAATCAGACCCCCAGCCACCTCGGTTTGGCATCGGCAAGCGTCCGAAGTTCGGCCGGGATCCGGAGTCAAATTTCCGGCCAACTGGAGCTTGAGAGGGTCGAAGTCGGATTTCGGCCTCGTGGCCGGTTTGCCGAACTCGGCATGGCACAGACGGTGTCCGGCTGGAGTCCAGGTGCATCCTCGAAGGTGCAGTCCGATTTGGAGCGTGCGGCAGCCGGCAACAGGAGCGCGGCAGCGTCGTTTCGCTTTTGCCGACAATAGGCCGGGGCTTTGCCAGTTAACAACCAGGCATAATTTTTTTTGTCTTGTTTTTCCCCTAAAGTGTTCACTTACTCGCATTCCGACTCCGTACACATATATAGGGGGGCCCCTAAAAAGTTGACGTGCAAATGCGATAGGGGAATCGCAGCCGGGCCGAATCAGAAGTGCATGCGGCGGTCTGACCAACCGACCGGCATCTCAAGCACATCTTTCAACTGTGTGGGTCGGACGACTTGGTGCACCGTCCGACATCGATAGATTCGGCAGTCGATCGGCGGCTTCGGCGACGCGCGTCGCGATGCCAACTTACGAGCATCGCAGTCCAACGAGAGATCGTCAGAACGGAGTGGCGACCCGTTCGAACGGCGATCACGAAGGCGGGGTGGCGACCCGTCGTATGTCGTGCTACCGGCGGATTGGCCGACCGTCCGGCGCCCGAGCGTGGCGATGCGATCTGTATGGTGCGCATCGCGAAACGGGTTGGCCACCCGTACGACGGCAGTGCAATACGACAAAAGATCGTACGAACGTCAACGGATTGGCTCGAGAATCGCACGGACGGATTGGCGACCCGTCGTATGTCGTGCCACCGGCGGATTGGCAGACCGTCCGGCGCCAGAGCGTGGCGATGCGACCTGATGCGCACCGCAAAGCAATGAATGTGATCCTTCGGAAGGCAGGTGCAGACGACGGCAGATCGGCAATGCGGCAAACGGTACGGCGTGCGCACCGGGCTCTGGGGAGAGTTGTCCGTGCGCGTACGGCAATCCGACCGCGATCGCCGATCGATTTTTCAATGTGACGAGAGCCGGCCGGCATTCGACGGCGACGTGCGGCTCACGAGAAAAGGTTCGTTGGCTTCGAGCCAGGATCGAAAAAACGGACGGTTTTCAACCGGACAAGGCGTCGAGAAGCGAGGCAAAAACAGGCAATAGCAGCCGGACAGCGTTCGAACGAACGAACGAACGAGCTAGCGAACGACCGGGCGACGAGGCAAACGCCGGCCCGAAACGAGACGACCGTGTGCGGCGGATGGCCGTGCGACGCACGGCGGATCGGATTGCGAAAAGCTCGCGAGAAGGATAATGTGTAACGAACAGAGCGAGCGGCCGGACGAACGCCGGCCCGAAACGTGACGACCGAGTGAGGCGGATGGCCGTGCGACGCACGGCGGATCGGATTGCGAAAAGCTCGCGAGAAGGATAATGTGTAACGAACAGAGCGAGCGGCCGGACGAACGCCGGCCCGAAACGTGACGACCGAGTGAGGCGGATGGCCGTGCGACGCACGGCGGATCGGATTGCGAAAAGCTCGCGGGAAGGATAATGTGTAACGAACAGAGCGAGCGGCCGGACGAACACCGGCTCGAAACGTGACGACCGAGTGAGGCGGATGGCCGTGCGACGCACGGCGGATCGGATTGCGAAAAGCTCGCGAGAAGGATAAAGTGTAACGAACAGAGCGAGCGGCCGGACGAACGCCGGCTCGAAACGTGACGACCGAGTGAGGCGGATGGCCGTGCGACGCACGGCGGATCGGATTGCGAAAAGCTCGCGAGAAGGATAATGTGTAACGAACAGAGCGAGCGGCCGGACGAACGCCGGCCGGAAAAGAGACCAATGTGAGCGGCGGATGGCCGATCGGATTGCGAAAGCCCACACAAGGATGTTGCATCGAGCGGCCGGACGAACGCCGGCCGGAAAAGAGACTTATGTGAGCGGCGGATGGCCGATCAGATTGCGAAACCCCGAGCAAGGATGTCGCATCGAGCGGCCGGACGAACGAACGCCGGGAGAAAATCGAGATACAAGCTGGTTCGAACAACAGCTCGCAGGCGGCCCGTCGCCAGTCGTCCGAGCAGCGGAAAAACGAGCGCGCGCGCGCAGGCGCGGCACCGAAGGCGAGCGCCCGGCTCTTGGAGGGGGAAGAGTCCGCGGCGTAAGGTCTCGGCGGCGAGCGAATCGCCGCGAGAACGGAGCAGCGAAAAAGCCCGAAAACGAGGCTAATTTACCTGGTTGATCCTGCCAGGAGTATATGCTCGTCTCAAAGACTAAGCCATGCAAGTGCAAGTACGAGTCGCGCGCTTCGACGCGACGACACTGCGAAAGGCTCATTAAATCAGTCGTGGTCTACGTGGTCGTGCGGCGACGAGAGTCGTCAAAGGTGGATAACCGTGGAAAAGCTAGAGCTAATACATGCAAGCGAGCGCCGACTTCGGGAGGCGTGCATTTATCAGACCGCACGTCGGCCGGGCGTCGGCGTCCCCGGGCTTCGCGGCCCGGTGCGTCGGCCGGCGTCCGTCGATCGTGGTGACTCTGGATAACTTTTCGTGCTGATCGCCGGTCCGTTGGAGATCGGGCGACGAACCACTCGAGCGTCTGACCTATCAACTGTTGTCGGTAAGGTCTCGGCCTACCGAGGTTCTCACGGGTGACGGGGAATCAGGGTTCGATTCCGGAGAGGGAGCCTGAGAAACGGCTGCCACTTCCAAGGAAGGCAGCAGGCGCGCAAATTACCCATTTCAGACTCTGAGAGGTAGTGACGAGAAATACCGATGCCGGGCCTCGACGGGCGCCGACAATCGAAATGAGCGCAGCTCAAAACACTGAAGTCGTTCCGTTCAACGGTCGGGCGTCGAGAGGCGTTCGGCCGCTTGGGCGCGTGTCGTGCGAGTATCGATCGGAGGGCAAGTCTGGTGCCAGCAGCCGCGGTAATTCCAGCTCCGAAAGCGTATGCTCATGTTGTTGCGGTTGAAAAGCTCGTAGTTGGAATTAAGCTTTTCGCCGCTCGCGCGCCGGCCGAAAGGCCGCGCGTCGCGAACGAAACGAAAGACGGTGCGCTCGGCGGGCGCGTTCCGAGAGGGCGCGTTCGCGCGAGCCCGAGCGCGGACGGCCGGCGTGGCTCCCATCTCGATGGAAGTTGCACGTCGAGAGTCGTTCGCAGGTTGCCCTGAAGAAATTGAAGCGATCAGGGCAGGTCGACGATAAGCAAAGACTCGGGCCGCGAGGTTCGAAGTCGACCGAGAACAGTCGTGCATGGTACAACGGAAGACGGCCGCGGCTCCGCCGCCGGCGTCGAGATATGTGCGCGTGGCAATGATCAAGAGGGACGGACGGGGGCATTCGTACTGTGCCGGGAGGGGTGAAATCCGTGGATCGGCGCAAGACGAACAGAAGCGAAGGCGTCTGCCAAGGACGTTTTCCTTAATCAAGAGCGAAAGTCGGAGGTTCGAAGACGATCAGATACCGTCGTAGTTCCGACCGTAAACGATGCCGACCGCATGGTCGCCCACGTATTCAAAGATCTCGTCCGGTCGCGCGCTGCACGCCGGCGCTCGCGCGTCTCCCGTCGCGGAGGCGGTCTTGCGAGTCCGCGCGTCGCACGCCGGCCGAGGGATCGGGCATGTCGGGGTGGCCGTGCCGGGAGGGAAACCGGAGTCTTCGGGTTCCGGGGGAAGTATGGTTGCAAAGCTGAAACTTGAAGGAATTGACGGAAGGGCACCACCAGGAGTGGAGCCTGCGGCTTAATTTGACTCAACGCGGGGAAACTCACCCGGCCCGGACGTTACGAGGATTGACAGATTGAAAGCTCTTTCTCGATTTAGCGGATGGTGGTGCATGGCCGTTCTTAGTTCGTGGAACGATTCGTCTGGTTGATTCCGATAACGAACGAGACTCGAATTTACTCATGTATGCGAGCCCGATGCTGCGCGACTCGCGGGTCTTGCGGCGGCTCCTTCGCGGGGGTCGTCAGCGCCGCGCGTCGCCAGACTGCGATCGGGTCGCGTCCGGCCGCACGGACTCCGTGCGCGGACGCTAAAGTATTCTCAGAAGGACCGGCGGCGGTTAAGCCGCACGAGATCGAGCGATAACAGGTCTGTGATGCCCTTCGATGTTCGGGGCCGCACGCGTGCTACAATGGTCGGAGCAGCAAGAGGACCGGAACGACGCAGCGCCGTCGGTCTCGTGCGCGGGCGCGTTCGCGCGCGTCCGTCGCGAGATGGTCCGCGGGCCGAGAGGCTCGTGAAACCAAACGAAACCCGATCGTAGTCGGGACAGAGGCTTGAAAGTATTTCTCTCGAACCAGGAATTCCCAGTAGGCGCGAGTCATCATCTCGCGCCGACTGCGTCCCTGCCCTTTGTACACACCGCCCGTCGCTACTACCGATCGAGCGTTCTAGCGAGGTCGTCCGATCGATCGACCGCCGCACTTCCGCGGGCGCGAGCCCGCGGGTCGGCGCCGGCCGAAAAGGCGATCGAACTCGAGCGCTTAGAGGAAGTAAAAGTCGTAACAAGGTTTCCGTAGGTGAACCTGCGGAAGGATCATTACCGAGATACCGAGGTGGTGCTGCGCTCGAGGCGAGCGAGCCAAAAAGAACGAACGAGACTCACACGCGCGAAAGGCGGGGCTCGGGGCGAGCACGCTGCGCGACGATCGAAAAGAACACTGCGAACGAGACTCGAAAAGAAAGTCCCCGCGCAGAGAGATGGCTGCGCGCGCGACCGCCGTGTCGCAGGGGACGGACGGACGGACGGACGGAAGGCGAATCGAGAGCGCGCGGGGCTCGGGGCGAGCACGCGGCGCGGCGATCGAAAGGAACACTGCGAACGAAAGAAGCTCGTCGGCGAATTGACGGACGGTGCGCGGCGGCCGACGAGCTCGGAAAAGCGGCGAGAGTCGCAAAGAGAACGCCGTTCACCTCGAAGTCGGATTGTTCACGCGCGATGCTCGCCGAAGATACGATCGATGCAGCAGGCGGCGGCGGACGGCGAGATCATCGAGATCGAAAAGAATGCTGCTAACACCCGAAAGATGGTTGCTCACGGAGCTCGTCGGCGAATTGACGGACGGTTCGCGGCGGTCGACGAGCTCCAATGAAGCGGCGCAAGTCGCAAAAAGAACGTCGCTTACCGAAAACAGGATTGATTGTTCACACGCGATGCTCGCCGAAGATTCGATCAATGCAGCAGGCGGCAGACGGCGAGATCATCGAGAAGCGAGTGTGGCACGGCGTTCCTGACGCCGAGTCGCCGAAAGAATGCTGCTAACATCCGAAAGATGGTGGAACAGAATCCCCGCGCAGCGGGCGGCACGACGCCTTCGGTGGCGTCGAGTCGACCCCGAAGAAAAAGCCGGGTAACGTCAAAAAAAGCTGCGCACGACCGCCATGTCGTTGGGGAAAGGACCGCGGGGCTCGGGGCGAGCACGCGGTCGGTCGAAACACGAAAAGTAGCAAACACTCGAAAGACGGCAGAACCGAAAAGAAAAGACTCGATCACTTCTGACGGTGGACCACTCGGCTCGCGGGTCGATGAAGGACGCAGCAAGCTGCGAGAAGTGGTGTGATTTGCAAAGTACATTGATCGTCGACAATCTGAACGTGCATTACGGCTTCGCCTTACGATAATCACGGGGCCTCGTCCGCCTCAGGGTCTCTACAGAATCGTGAAGTAACAAAATGCCGGCGGTCGCCGTGGTGCAGCGCACCGATCCGAGCATGCGAGATGCGGCAGAGCACGGAAGCGCGACGTGTTTTAAGCGATCGGGCTCGAGATTATATACATGAAACCGTGCGAGAGAGCGAGCGGCGACAGCGATGGTAAACAGGAAACGAAATGTGCCGACTCGACTCGAAGAGGGAACAAGTGAGCTGAAATCTGCCTGCCGAAAAACGAGACCTGAGGTCGGGCGGGACTACCCGCCGAATTTAAGCATATTACTAAGCGGTGGAAAAAGAAACCAACTGGGGTTTTCTCAGTAACGGCGAGTGAAGCGAAACGACGATCGTGGAAAAGCGAACAGAGCCTAGCGCCGAATCCGGCCGACCGAGAGGACGGCCGTCGACATGTGGCGCAAGGACCGGCGGCAGTCGAAGTAGGCCGAGAGGCGAGCGCGCGCAACTCTCCCCGATCGGATCCGGCCCAGCGAGGGTGTCGGGCCCGCATCGCGCGCGAGCCGCGAGGTCGAAACGGCGCGTCGGTTCGAGAGTCGGGTCGTTTGAGAACGCAGCCCGAAGCCGGGTGGTTCGCCCCATCCGAGGCTCGACACCGACCGCGAGACCGACAGCGAACAAGTACCGCGAGGGAAAGTTGAAAAGGACTCTGAAGAGAGAGTCAAAGAGAACGCGAAACCGTCCGAAGGAAAAGAAACCGCGAGGGCGAGCCGGCGTTCGGCCCGGTCGCTCGGCCGCGAAGCTTTTTGCTTTGCGGCCGTCGTTGACCGTCGCCGAAGAAGGCCGCGACCGGCTCGAGGTGCTCGGGACCGAAGTCGCTCCGTCACGAAACCGTCTGTCGCCTTCGCGCGGCGTTCGGCGACGCGAGCTTCCGAAGTCTCGCTCGGGTCTGGGAGAGAGGATCGGCGTCTCTGAACGACGCTCAGTCCGCGGCTCATTCGGCTGCGGCCCTGGCGACCCGTCTTGAAACACGGACCGAGGAGTCTAACGCATGCGCAAGCAAAGAGAAACGAACGAGACGAAAAGCCTCGATGCGAAGCGAAGGCGAGCAAACGAGAAGCCGCTGGCCGGCCGACGTCGGCAGCGGGCCGGATCGAAAGTGGGGTCGCGTACCGCGTCTCTTCGGAGGCGCGACAAAGCGCGGCTCTAACCGAAGTGCATTTGCAAGGACCCGAAAGATGGTGAACTACGCTCGGGCAGGCCGAAGCCGGACGAAAGTCCGGTGGAAGGCCGCCGCGATTCTGACGTGCAAATCGATCGTCCGACCTAAGCGTAGGGGCGAAAGACCAATCGAACCTTCTAATAGCTGGTTCCCGCCGAAGTTTCCCTCAGGATAGCCGGCAAGGGAACGCGAAATCGTGTCTGGTAAAGCGAACGATTAGAGGTTGAGCTCAGTTGCTCGGAAAACGAAGCAGAAGCCAATCGATCGGGGACGAAAAGTCCTCGACCTATTCTCGAACTTTCAATTGGCAAGCGACGGGAAGGCGCGCAAAAAGCAGAAGCGTTGCGCAATTCGTGAACGGCCGAGCGCCTTCGCGAAGCCGGAAAAAGGCCGCCGGCGGACGACGATTTCTTTTGCCGAGTGGGCCACTCTTGGTAAGCAGGACTGGCGATGCGGGATGAACCGAACGCGGAGACAAGGCGCCCGACGCGACGCTCATCAGAGCCCACAAAAGGTGTCGATCGATAGAGACAGCAGGTCGGTGGCCATGGAAGTCGGCAACCGCTAAGGAATGTGTAACGACTCACCTGCCGAATCGATCGGCCCTGAAAATGGATGGCGCTGGAGCGTCGGGCCCGTGCTCCGTCGAACGCGTGCACGACGAGACACGACAGCGAACGTGCGACGCACGCCCGTTCGAGTAGGCGGGCGCGCCGATCGCGTCGAAGGCCGGGGCGCGAGCTCGGCCGGAGCGGTCGGCGGTGCAGATCTTGGTGGTAGTAGCAAACATTCAAGCGAAACCCTCGAAGGCCGAAGTGGAGAAGGGTTCCACGCGAACGTCGATCGATCGTGGTGTAGCCGCGCCTGAGGGTGGCGGCGAGGTGCCGCGACACAGCGGGGACGGCGAGCGCGACTCGGTGCGCGCGCGCGCGTCCCTGGCCGACCGAAAGGGAATCGGGCATCGATTCCCGAGCCTCGACACGGAGATTTGCCTTCGGGCCGTTCGCGCGGTCCGGGGCCTGGCGGCGACGCAAACACCCCCGGAGACGATGACTCAGGAGCCCGGGAAGAGCTCTCTTTTCTTGGTAAGGTCGCCAGAAGTACGTCGACCGCGGAATCGCGTCGAGCGGAGAAGCGGTGGGCGGCGCGGCCGAAAAGCGACGTCCGTGCTGGGCGTCGTCCGGTGCCTCCGAGCCGTCCCGTGAAAATCCGGGCAAGTGCAGTTGAATCTCGTGCGAGCGCGTACCGATCGACCGCAGCAGGTCTCCGAGGCGAGTAGCCTCTGGCCGATAACGAACAATGCAGACAAGGGAAGTCGGCAAAATCGATCCGTAACTTCGGAAAAAGGATTGGCTCTCGAGATACGCACTGATCGAGCCTGACTTTCGGCTCGTGCGCCCGGACGCCGAAGGCGAGATCGCGAGCGCATTATCGTTCGAAGTCCCTTCGCGGGGACCGAGGCGGTTTTGCACGAGCGGCGAGCGGACGGCGAAAGCGGCAAGCGAGCGCGAGGGAAGATCGGCGGTGCATCGTGCAACAAGTATCGATCAAGAACTGAAAACGGACAAGGGGAATCCGACTGTTTAATTAAAACAGAGCAATGCGACGGCCGTCGGCCGGTGTTGACGCAACGTGATTTCTGCCCAGTGCTCTGAATGTCAAAGTGAAGAAGTTCGAACAAGCGCGGGTAAACGGCGGGAGTAACTATGACTCTCTTAAGGTAGCCAAATGCCTCGTCAGTGGTCTCTTCCCAGTACTCAGTCCGCAAGGTAGCGACTGATAGAGTACGGGTAATGGAGGAGATACGTGCGTAACTAACAAGGGGACGCCTTAACGAGTGGCTCGGACGTTTCTCAGGAAGTGGTGACCCTGAGAGTAATCATCGGTACGAGTCCGGCGCGAGAGTATCAGTACCCCTGTGTGAGCTGTCTGACAGTGAGGTTAGCGTGGGACCTCTCGAGTTGGATAACATCTGGAGTGGTTAAACCCTGGGGCCACTTCAGACAGCTCGTCGACCAATATGCCGGGCTTCTGATCATAGTCACCTCAAAGAGTGTGCTTTATTATTACCCGAAGGTGAAAGGACTAATTACCGATTCTGATTGAACGAGTGTGGGGATCGGATTGATCGTGACTCGACCGAACCGTACGTGAGGTATGAGCTAGACCTCAAGAGAATGGGAACATCTTGTATGTGGCTTACGCCGTGGGGCCGCTGCGGTTGTCGAGGTGACCTCCGATCCCCAATCGTCGGATTATTACCCGAAGGTTAATGCGTCAGTTATAACTGGTGGTTGTTGCTTGTATCGGATTGATCGTGACTTGAATGACCGTACGTGAGACAGTGACTGTCTCCCTAACAGTTGGAAAGATCTTGATGTGGCTAAAGCCGTGGGGCCACTGCGGTCTTCAAGGTGACCTCCGTTGCAAAGCATGAAAGAATTTACTCTACGAGAGGGATGTCCTATGCATGGCCAGACTTTGGCCAATAGTAGAAGGGAGGCTGGCTTGATTTTGGGTCTTTGCATAGGGTTAAAGGGCGAAGCAAAGTTCCCCTCCGAACACAGCCGGCAACCCTCGGGAGGTGTGTTCACACTATCTCGATAGTGAAAGCCGAATTATCTTCCAGTTGTCGACCCCTCGATAAGTATGACGGACGTTCTGCAAGTTGCTAGCAGGTAATCATCGGTACGTCTTGGGTGGAAGAGCCTAGTACCTCTGTGTGAGAACATGATACTTTCTCTCAAGTTCTTGTAAGTCTTCTTATATTTGGTGAGACAAAAGAGGGAAGCCAATTGGTCGAATAGGTCCTTCCGGGTGTGACCGAAATTGTCACCTGGTGCTCCCCAGGAGGGTTGGCAGCCCGAGCTGGGGAAAAGAATCGCCTATTGCTACAAATCAGGGTATTGAAAAGACGGCTGGTTTTCCTGTTGACGTCCCTGGACCGCCCAATGATGTGATTTTGGATTGCGGATTTAGTTCGGCGAATGGTTCTGCTTTACTTTCAATCGGAAACACTCCCAGCCCAAGTGGAGGGTGTGAAGTGTCGAGAGTTAGCAGCGCGAGGAACCTTGATGTAGAGGATCTCCCGGTGAGTGAATCTGCTGAGGGGAACCCAGCAACGAGTGATTCTGTGGGGACCGAGAGGCTGGCTTCGGACCCTTCGGATGATTCACGAGCAAGCAAAGCAAACTTCAGTACCAATACGCGAGGTGGGACCGACGCCCGGAGTGGTAGACAAGGAAGGAAGCGTTCTCTCGAGCTTCCCAGACGACAGAAAAAACGTCGGTGCGTGATTGGAAGGGAATTGAGGGAGCGGTTCTCTCAATCCTGCAAAGGTTCTGAAAAGACTTCGGTCAGAAACGAATCCGATTTCATTGACACAATCGAAGCGATGGAGTCTGAGACTGGGCAGACTTCGCAAGAGCGAAAGAACGTAGTTGGTAATCGCTCTAATCCAGATGCTACTGACCCAATGGTAATTGAGGGCGATGATGGTAGTGCATCGACCCGGGCAGTAGAAGTACCTGAAGCTCAACAGGTGGAACAGAGCCAGTTACCCCTGGACGCGGCTGAGGATGGTACCACTAATGTCACATGCGATTTGTGTCGTTTCGCATGCGCGAGTAGACGCGGGTTAAGTCAACATCAGCGTCATCGGCATCCCGTAGAGTATCAACGGAGGCTCGCGAGTCACAAACCGCAACCCAAGCGAAGAAGCTATGAGCAGGCGGAGATAGCTCTCTTAGCGCGGGCAGAGGTCGAATTACCATTGTCGACGAGGTTTGTGAATTTGGCATTACGTGATCTGGATTTGGTTGAGAGGACAGCTGAGCAAATCAAAAAGATGAGACGGACTGTCGCCTATAAGTCTCTTATAGACGAGTTACGGACTGCTCGAACGCGAGCTGAGCAACTGACAATTCGTAGCGTAGGTCAGTCGCCCTCACCTCAAACATCCTTTGGTGAGATCACTTTTCCCCAAGAGTGTCTCGGCCTCCTCGCTCTGTATGAACAGAGGAAGGCAGAAGGCTGGCCGTCCACGACGGTAGAGGAGTTCGATGCAGCCCTACGGCGATTCCGTCCGGCGCTATTCGAGAGTCTCGATGATCAAAGGCGGAATTCTACTTTAAAACAGCAGTCCTTCGAAGATTGGCGACAACCTCAGCTGACCCGAAGAGAGCAAAAACGTATTCGGTATGCAACGAGCCAGTTGCTGTGGCGTATTAATCGGAGTCTCCTGATGAAAGTAGTGTTGGATGACCATCCAATCAATGCACGCCCTCCTGATATCAGTCATGTTGAAAAGGTCTACGTTGATCGATTTTCGGTGCCAAGGGATTTGGCAGTCGAGCCACTGAGCTCCATAAAGCAGGATGTCCAGGTGGACATGGAACGAGCCCTGCTAAGACCTATCATGCCTGACGAGGTAAAGGTTGTCTTGAAGACCCTCAAGCAACGTTCGGCGAGTGGACCCGATGGTTGGTCTGTGATGGATGTCAGTTCGGTCGGCATTCATGCCCTGTCAACCGTGCTGAGCTGTTGGCTCATGACTCGTCGGACACCTCGGTGGACGAAGCGAAACCGGACCACTCTGATCCCAAAGGGTTCTGGTGATTCGCGCGAGGTGAGTAGTTGGAGGCCTATCACCATTGGTCCCCATCTTCTTCGCCTTTACACGAAGATCCTGGCCTCGCGGCTTCAAGAGACGGTTAAGCTAAATCCGCTCCAGAAGGCGTTTCGGGAAGTGGACGGGTGTTCTGAACATCTCGCTCTACTTCATGGTGCAATTCGGGAAGCCAAGCTGAGGAAAAAGAATATCTACGTGGTGTTCTTGGACCTAGCGAAAGCTTTTGACTCGGTTAATCACGCCCTCCTGGTTCGGGGGCTGCGTCGTCAGGGGATCCCGGAACACTTTATCGAGGTAGTACGGGATCTTTATGACGGCCCGATCACGAGAGTTTCGAACGGCATAGCGCTGACCGAAGAAATTGTGATCCGAAGTGGAGTTAAGCAAGGCTGCCCTCTCTCCCCGTTACTATTTAACATGGTGATGGACGAGTTGGTGGACGAACTCGACCCCTCCTTCGGCTTCAGACTATCGAATGGTGGAGCTATCTCGACCTTAGCGTTCGCAGACGATCTTGTGCTGTTATCGGAATCCAGTGTCGGGATTAGAGCTCTATTGGCAACGGCCATGACGTTTTTGGATGTCCGAGGTCTGTCCGTTAACGTTCGGAAGTCGGCGTCATTGGGTCTCGAAAAGGACGGGAAGAGGAAGCGAGTGCGTACGTTGGTCGAACCGTTTCTCTTTGTCGGCAGCCAGGTGGTTCCGATTCTGGGGCCAGGTGATACGACGCGGTACCTGGGTATCCAGATCGGAGAGAGAGGAATCAGTAGACTTGTTACGCAGGAGCTCGAAGCGGATCTGAAACGAATTAGTGCGACTGGACTGAAGCCGGTTCAGAAGATCGAATGTCTTCGGACGTACGTGATTCCCCGGTGGGCGTTCAGGCTGTCACTATCCCGATGTACAATTTCACAGCTGCGGTTGCTGGGCAAGAGACTACGAAATACGGTGCGCTTGATCCTGCATGCTCCGAAGAATCTTTCGAAAGAGTGGATTCACCTTGAGTTGGGAAAGGGAGGTCTCGGCATCCCCGACCCCCTCGAGATGGTCTATTTGAGTAAGAAGAGGATTTTGGGCGTGCTGAGAGATAACGTCGATGCAGCAGTACGTCACGTCGGTGAAGCTGGACTCTGGGGTGGGGAGTTGAGCACTCTTTCTGCGTGCTTAACCCGGACAAGAGGCCTCGACCCTGACAAGCCCTCTACCTCACTCCGGCAGTACAGGTGGGACGCTTGGCGGACCTCTGTGCAAGGTAAAGGTGCTGAAGCCTTTGTCGGCATTGCGAATAGTTTTTGGCTACGCGGCTGTGGTCTCCAGAGTCGAGAGAAAGGTGGTTTCCTCACCTTCGGAGCGATGCTCAGAACGCAGACCTTGCCATGTGGTGAAACCATGGTAAGAGGACGTGGAAAGGATATACCCCGGTGCCGACACTGTGGGAACGGACCCGAGACCATCGTCCATATCCTTCAACGTTGTCCAGTTACGCTGAAGGTCCGGATCGAGCGGCATAATAGAACCCTCGATGTTGTAAAGAGGAGACTCAGAACTGAAGGCTTTGTTGTACAGACTGAGCCGAGGATTGTAACGGAGAGTGGTAGACGCGTGCTCAGACCAGACCTTGTCGCTACGCGTGGGCGGCAGGCTTGGATCCTGGACGCGCATATTCCGTATGAGTACTCGGTGGAGTGTCTCGACCGTGCGAGGACGGAGAAGTCGGAGAAGTATGCGGCCTTCCGGACTGACTTTGAGAGAACTGTGGGGCTCTCGGACTTGCAGTTCGATGGTATCGTGGTCGGTGCGAGAGGTGCTATTTCAAGGAAGATGAGAGACCAACTTCTGGTACTCGGTCTTAGCTCACAGGCAATCCGCCTAATGCAGATTCGAGCCATCGAAGGATCGTGGAAGTGTTTCACTACCTTCATGAACTGCTAGGCTGAAGGGATTGGCCCCGAAGAAGGACAAGGATTGGTGTTGGAAAAGATACGGTAAAAGGTCGGCCGAAAATCCATCGGTCGACCTGAGGTCGGATTGACAGATGCGGTTGGCGGCCGGAACGGCCATAGTTCGAATGGGTCTACCGATGCCCTTCATCGGAAAACGGACTCGGATCTGAGAGTTAGTCGGCCGGGTGACTCATCTCGCTCGCCGGGCTAATGATGACATCCTCGAGTTCTGATGTAGCCAAATGCCTCGTCATCTGATTAGTGACGTGCATGAATGGATGAACGAGATTCCCACTGTCCCTGGCTGCTCTCTAGCGAACCCACAGCCAAGGGAACGGGCTTGGGCGGATCGGCGGGGAAAGAAGACCCTGTTGAATTTGACTCTAGTCACGCGAGACTGTGAAGGTGCGACGGAGGTAAAGAGTAAGTGGGAGACGTCAGTCGCAGTGCAACACCACTACTCCGATCGCACCTCTCTGCTAACGTCGAAGGCAAACGAACGTACGATGAAAGCGCGCAAGCGGGCCGCGCGGTCGCGTCTCCCTGGCGGGGCGCGGCCGGTCGAGCGGCTCGTCTCCGACGCGACGGACACTCCCGGAACGGGAGTTTGACTGGGGCGGTACATCTGTCAAAGAATAACGCAGGCATCCCAAGTCGGGCTCATCGCGAACGGAAATCTCGTGCAGAACATAAGGGCAAAAGCCCGGTCGATCGAAATCTTCAGTGCAAATAACGACTGCGAAAGCACGGCCTAACGATCCTTTCGTGCTGGAAAGTTTATGAAGCCCCGTTTGCCGGCTCGCGCGTGTCTCTTCGCCGGGCCACAAAGCGGCGGGGCTCATCGTCGGGCGCAACGGCGAGAGGTGTTCGAAAAACTACCGTGGGGATAACTGGCTTGTGGCAGCCAAGCGTCCGAAGCGACGTTGCTTTTTGATCCTTCGATGTCGGCTCTTCCTATCATTGCGAAGCAGAATTCGCCAAGCGTCGGATTGTTCACCCGCTAACAGGGAACGTGAGCTGGGTTTAGACCGTCGTGAGACAGGTTAGTTTTACCCTACCGATTCAATCGGCAAAGACCACACTGGTGCTAACGAAGCGCGAAGTCGCTGCGGCGCGCGGGTTTCGGCTCGCGCGTCGGCAACTCCGTCGAGGATGGTGACGGCAATGCTGTTCAGTACGAGAGGAACCACAGCCTCAAACGTTTGGTACGCGTGCTCGGTCGACGGGCCGATGGCGCGAAGCTACCGTCTGTCGGATTACGGCTGAACGCCTCTAAGTCGGAATCCGAACCGAAAAAGTGCGATCCTCGACCTCGCGGAATGTCGGTCGCTTGTCCCCGACGGGGCGACAGATAGCCGGCGTCCTGCGGACGTCGGTGCTCGAACCACTCACGTCCGGCTCGGTGCCGGTCGGCGGCCCGCGACGGCCGTCGGCCATCAGGCGAGCGGCCGGACAGCTCGATTCTCGAATCGTGGACTGAATATCGACAGACAAGAAGATCGCCGCCAGACGAGCGGCGAGGAGGCCGGGGTCTCGTTCTCGCCTGAGCGGCATAGCGATCGCGAAGCGTTGAGAGAGCCCCGAAGGTCTCACACGATCGCGCCTCTCGAGCGCGCACTTCGACGGTTTCGGCAGCGGCGGAGCGCGCAGAGGCGATCAAAAAAGCCGCCGCTGCCACGACGCGAAGTCCCGCGAAAAAAAGAGAAGCGAACCGAGGTCGAGAGACCTCGGACAAGGAGCCGGAGCCGAGGTCGGAGACTTCGGTCGAAAGAGACGGTGAGAACGCCGAGACTTCGGTCGAAAGACGGTGCGAAGGTCGGAGCCGAGGTCGGAGATCTCGGGCAAAGAGACGGTGCGAAGGCCGGAGCCGAGGTCGGAGACTTCGGGCAAAGAGACGGTGCGAAGGCCGGAGCCGAGGTCGGAGACTTCGGGCAAAGAGACGGTGCGAAGGTCGGAGCCGAGGTCGGAGACTTCGGGCAAAGAGACGGTGCGAAGGCGGGAGCCGAGGTGGGAGACTTCGGGCAAAGAGACGGTGCGAAGGCCGGACCCGAGGTCGGAGACTTCGGGCAAAGAGACGGTGCGAAGGCCGGAGCCGAGGTCGGAGATCTCGGGCAAAGAGACGGTGCGAAGGCCGGAGCCGAGGTCGGAGACTTCAGGCAGAGAGACGGTGCGAAGGCGGGAGCCGAGGTCGGAGATCTCGGGCAAAGAGACGGTGCGAAGGCCGGAGCCGAGGTCGGAGATCTCGGGCAGAGAGAAAAGGCAAAGGCCGGAGCCGAGGTCGGAAGCTTCGGCAAGAAAGAAGGCGAAAGCCGGGGTCGGAGACTTCGGCGAAAGAGACAGCGCGAAGGCGAGAGCCAAAGTCGGAGACTTCGGTCGAAAGACGGTGCAAAGGTCGGAGATCTCGGGCAAAGAGACGGTGCGAAGGCCGGAGCCGAGGTCGGAGACTTCGGGCAGAGAAACGGTGCGAAGGCCGGAGCCGAGGTGGGAGACTTCGGGCAAAGAGACGGTGCGAAGGCCGGAGCCGAGGTCGGAGACTTCGGGCAGAGAGACGGTGCGATGGCCGGAGCCGAGGTCGGAAGCTTCGGGCAAACAGAGACAGTGCGAACGGCAAGAGCCGAAGTAGAAAACGGAGCAAAGGCCGGAGCCGACGAGCGAGGTGACTTCGGGCAGACGAAAGGCAAGAGCCCGAGTTGCGATCGACATCGAAGTCCGACGCTGGGCCGCGACCTGCGTCGTCGCGAATTGCTTGCACGAAAAACGAAGTGGGTCCCAATGGACCTCGAGGCGATTTTCGGTCGCAACAGACGATCGGGACAAAAAACGACGGACGCCGACTTTCGGTTGACAACGGTCGGCGTCACAAAGCGTCATGCGACCGAGGTCGGAAACTTCGGGAAAAAAGACGGTCCGAAGGCCGCAGTCGAAGCCGCAAACTCACGGCGGACAGAAAACAAAAACCGAGGTCGGACACGTCGAGTGAGAACCGGCGCGAAGCTCGAAGTCGGAAACTTCGAAAGAAAGACGGTGCAAAGGCCGGAGCCGAGGTGGAGGACCTCGGGCGAAGAGTTGGTGCGAATGCCGAAGTCGGAGACTTCGGAGAAAAGCCGGAGCCGAGGTCGAGGACCTCCGGCGAGGTAACGGCCGGTCCTGGGGTCGAGGACCTCGGGCGAAAAGTTGGTGCGAATGCCGAAGTCGGAGACTTCGGAGAATAGTCGGTGCAAAGGCCGGAGCCGAGGTCGAGGACCTACGGCAGAGAGACGGCCGGACCTGAGGTCGGGGACCTCGGGCGAAAAGTTGGTGCGAAATCCGAAGTCGGAGACTTCGGAGAAAAGTCGGTGCAAAGGCCGGAGCCGAGGTCGAGGACCTCCGGCAAGGAGACGGCCGGTCCTGGGGTCGAGGACCTCGGGCAAAGAGTTGGTGCGAATGCCGAAGTCGGACACTTCGAAAGAGAGACGGCGCAAAGGCCGGAGCCGGGGTCGAGGACCTCCGGCAAGAAGACGGCCGGACCTGAGGTCGAGGACCTCGGGCAAAAAGTTGGTGCGAATGCCGAAGTCGGAGACTTCGAAAAGAAGTCGGTGCAAAGGCCGGAGCCGAGGTCGAGGACCTCGGGCAAAAAGTTGGTGCGAATGCCGAAGTCGGAGACTTCGAAAAAGAGACGGCGCAAAGGCCGGAGTCGGGGTCGAGGACCTACGGCAGAGAGACGGCCGGACCTGGGGTGGAGGACCTCCGGCGAAGAGTTGGTGCGAATGCCGAAGTCGGAGACTTCGAAAAAAAGTCGGTGCAAAGGCCGGAGCCGAGGTCGAGGACCTCCGGCAAGGAGACGGCCGGTCCTGGGGTCGAGGACCTCGGGCAAAGAGTTGGTGCGAATGCCGAAGTCGGACACTTCGAAAGAGAGACGGTGCAAAGGCCGGAGCCGGGGTCGAGGACCTCCGGCAAGAAGACGGCCGGACCTGAGGTTGAGGACCTCGGGCAAAAAGTTGGCGCGAATGCCGAAGTCGGAGACTTCGAAAAGAAGTCGGTGCAAAAGCCGGACCGAGGTCGAGGACCTCGGGCAAAAAGTTGGTGCGAATGCCGAAGTCGGAGACTTCGAAAAAGAGACGGCGCAAAGGCCGGAGTCGGGGTCGAGGACCTACGGCAGAGAGACGGCCGGACCTGGGGTGGAGGACCTCCGGCGAAGAGTTGGTGCGAATGCCGAAGTCCGAGACTTCGAAAAAGAGTCGGTGCAAAGGCCGGGACCGAGGTCGAGGACCTACGGCAAGGAGACGGCCGGACCTGGGGTCGAGGACCTCGGGCGAAGAGTTGGTGCGAATGCCGAAGTCGGACACTTCGGGCGAGAGACGGTGCAAAGGCCGGAGTCGGGGTCGAGGGCCTCCGGCGGAGGTTCGGCCGGAGCCGGGGTCGGGGACCTCGGGCGAAAAGTTGGTGCGAATGTCGAAGTCGGAGACTTCGA
>NZ_CBDAQX010000008.1:0-695579 GCF_965199275.1 Ruegeria sp.
GCATCGCGAGACGATTGATCCAAAGAAAAACGGCGGGCCAAGGACCCGCCGTTTTCATTGATCGTTCAGACCTTAGCTTGCTTCGCGCTTGGTACGATCGCGGCGCAGGTTGGTCAGTTCTTCGGCGACCAGAAAGGCCAGCTCCAGCGATTGCGACGCGTTCAGGCGCGGGTCGCAAGCGGTGTGGTACCGGTCCGAGAGGTCCTCTTCGGTCACGGCACGCACGCCGCCGGTGCATTCAGTGACGTCCAGACCGGTCATCTCGAAATGCACACCGCCGGGTATGGTACCTTCGGCCTGATGCACGCCAAAGAAGTCGCGCACTTCGTGCAGGACCGAATCGAACGGGCGGGTTTTGTACCCAGTGGCCGATTTGATCGTGTTGCCGTGCATCGGGTCGCAGACCCAAGTGACCTTGGCACCCTCTTCCTTGACCGCTTTGACCAGACGCGGCAAATGCTCGCCCGCCTTGCCTGCGCCGAAGCGGGCGATCAGCGTCAGACGACCCTCTTCGTTTTCGGGGTTCAGCTTGGACATCAGAACCTTGAGGTCCTCGGCCGTTGTGGTCGGGCCACATTTCAGACCGATCGGGTTCTGCACGCCACGGCAGAATTCCACATGCGCGCCGTCAGGCTGACGGGTGCGGTCACCGATCCAGATCATATGACCCGAACCTGCCAGCCAGTTGCCAGAGGTCGAATCCAGACGGGTCAACGCCTCTTCATATTCCAGCAGCAGCCCTTCGTGGCTGGTGTAGAACTCAACGGTCGAGAACTCATGCGTTGTCTCAGCCGTGATGCCCGCGGCACCCATGAAGTCGATCGTGTCCTGAATGCGGTCGGCGATCTCGGAGTATTTCTGAACGTCCTGTTCATCCGTGAAGCCCAGCGTCCAGGAATGCACGCGGCTCATGTCGGCGAAACCACCGGTCGAGAACGCACGCAGCAGGTTCAGCGTGGCGGCGGCCTGCGTGTAGGCTTGCAGCATCTTGGGCGGATTCGGAATCCGCGCCTCGGGTGTGAAGTCCAGTTCGTTGATGATGTCACCGCGGTAGCTGGGCAGTTCGACGCCATCCACAACCTCGGTTGGCGCGCTGCGTGGTTTGGCAAACTGCCCTGCCATGCGGCCCACTTTGACCACCGGCACTTTGGCGCCATAGGTCAGAACCATCGCCATTTGCAGCATCACTTTGAACGTGTCACGGATCGCGTCCGCGCTGAATTGTTCAAAGCTTTCAGCACAATCCCCTCCCTGCAACAGGAAAGCCTCGCCGCGACCGGCGGCACCCAAATGTTGCTTGAGACGCCGCGCCTCACCGGCAAAGACCAGCGGGGGATACTGCGAAAGCTGCGCCTCGACTTTGGCCAGCGCGGCCGCGTCGGTATAGTCTGGCATCTGAACCCGGGGCTTGTTGCGCCAGTTCGATTTTTGCCATTCGGTCATAGCCTTGATCTCCGCTGATAGTATTCAGGTGGTCTCTATACAAAAAGCCGGGAAGAGAGACCATATCCGATTTGCGGCTCTTGACGTCGTAAACAAGCTTTGATCATGGTATCTGTCAAATCATGCGCGCCCAAGGCGCATCGGCCACCGAATCAAGGACAAAAACCCATGCAAGAACAACGCCAAGTTGTCAAAGTCGACGGTAACGTCGACAAGCCGATCAATTTTGTATTCGTCTTATTGGATGGATTTTCGCTTTTGTCCTTTGCGTCGGCTCTGGACAGCCTGCGCATTGCCAATCGGATGGCCGACAAACCAGTCTATGCATGGTCTTTGATCGGTGAAGGTGGCGATACAATTACCTGCTCGGCAGGCACGACTTTCAAGCTGGATCAGGACCTGATTGAGCTGCAGCGCGATGACATCGTTCTGATCTGTGGCGGGGTCGAGGTAAAAACCGCAACCACCAAGAAGATCTTGAACTGGATGCGGCGCGAGGCCCGCAAAGGGCTGCGGATCGGTGGCTTGTGTACGGCCGCCTATTCGCTTGCCAAGGCGGGGCTGCTGGAGGGTAAGCGAGCGACCATCCACTGGGAAAACTCGGACAGCTTCATTGAAGAGTTCGACAATGTGGAACTGACCAAATCCGTGTTTCAGGTCGACGGCAACCGGATGACCACCGCGGGTGGCACCTCATCCATTGATCTTATGCTGAAGCTGATCGCGAATGACTATGGCGAGGGTCTAGCCAGCGCCGTAGCCGATCAGATGATCTATTCTTCGATCCGCACAGATCAGGACACGCAGCGCTTGTCTACGCCCACCCGAATTGGGGTCCGGCATCCGAAGCTGAGCCAGGTTATTCTGATGATGGAAAAGAACATCGAAGAGCCAATCTCGCCTTCGATTCTGGCCAAGGATGTCGGCATGTCGACCCGACAGCTGGAGCGTCTGTTCCGCCGTTACCTAAGCCGTTCCCCCAAGCGCTATTATATGGAATTGCGACTGCACAAAGCCCGCAACCTGCTGATGCAAACGGATATGAGCGTAATCAACGTGGCTCTGGCCTGTGGCTTTGCCTCGCCCAGCCATTTTTCGAAATGCTACCGCGCGCACTACAACACGACGCCCTATCGAGAGCGTGGGGCACAGTCGGGGCGGCTGTCCGTCTGACGCGGACTAAAGGGTCTTTTCAAAATAGTGCAGATGGGGTCTCAGCATCGGCTGATCCAGATAAGTCGTCGTCTCAATGGGTTCGGACAGTTCGACAAATCCCAGTTTCGGATAGAGGTCCCGCATTTCGACATTTGGCGTAAGCGTATCGGCCACAAGGCGCTTTAACCCCAGTACGCGGGCCGCCTCCTCTCGGGCTTGTATCATGGCTCGCCCCGCACCCGTGCCGCGCGCGGCTTCGGTCACGAACACGCGTTTCAATTCGCCAGTGTCCTGATCCAGCCGTTTCATCATGCCACAGCCGATGATCTTAGCCGCGCTGTCTCGTGCCAGAACCAGGCACCCGTTTGGCGGCAGATAGTCTTCTGAGTGTGCCCAAAACTCAGCCAGCGCGCTTTGCGGCGCAGCCGGATCGATTTCAAACCCCATGGCCGTCATGCGCTCAACGATCAACGCATAATATTGGGACAGGATGCCGTTCAACTCATCCTGATCTGGCAGCGTGTCACACATTTCAATCGAAAAGTCGCGCAATGGACCGTACCCTCAGATGGTTTCTTGATACAGGATCAAGCTCGGTTACTCGGCAACAGTCAAGGAGGGCGAGCACTGATCTATCTATCCGGGGAAAGCCGGAAAACTGCCCCATTGCCTACGGAAATGAACCAGATCGACCCATCCGGGGCCTCAACGATATCCCGGACCCGCTCTGTTTCGGGGCCTCTGATCTGTTCGACCTCGCGCAGTGGGTTGCCGTCCAGCCGGGCGATGTAATCAAACTTGAGCGATCCCACGAAGATGTCGCCTTTCCATTCCGGCCAGAGCGCACCTGAATAGACCATCAACCCCGACGGCGCGATTGAAGGGTCCCAATAGTGGCGTGGCTGCTCCATCCCATCTTTGGAAGTGCCTTCGCCTATCGTCTTGCCCGAGTAGTGCTTGCCATAGGAAATGACGGGCCAGCCGTAGTTCAGCCCCGGTTGCACGAGGTTGACCTCATCCCCTCCGCGCGCGCCATGCTCGGATGTCCAAAGGCGCCCCTGAGCATCCAGATCGGCGCCCTGAGGGTTGCGGTGCCCGTAGGACCAGATCTCGGGCCGAATATTCGCCTGCCCGACAAAGGGGTTGTCGGCAGGAACCGAGCCATCCCGATTGATGCGGATAATCGACCCGATTGGGTTTGAGCGGTCCTGAGCCTGCGGCCGATCCCCCCGATCCCCGATGGTGACAAACAAACTGCCGTCTTCCGCCTCAACCACCCGGGAGCCAAAGTGACGCCCGCCCGAGCCTCCGGGCGTGGCCTCGAACAGGATACGCGTGTTGGTCAGGCGTTTGCCGTTCTCCGACAGGCGCGCGACGGCCAGCGCGGTGCCAGCCCCAGTGCTCTGAGGTTTCGAGAAGGTCAGGAAGACCTCACGCGTCTGTGGGAAATCCCTCGCGATGGTCACGTCCAGCAAGCCGCCCTGCCCTCTGGCGGCCACTTTCGGAACCCCCTTCACTTTTTGAGGTTTCCCGTCCGACACATAAAGCACATCGCCATCCCGTTCGGTCACCAAAAACGATCCATCGGGTAGGATGCCTACAGCCCAGGGCGCATCCAGTCCCTCAATCATCGGCTCGATCTGAACCGGACCTTGGGATGTCTCAAGCTCCTCAGCGCAGGCAAGACCTGCGCTGATCATCAAGGCAAGAATCGCAAAGGCTCTGTGCGTCATGGGTCTTCCTTTCGGACTGACAGCGTTATCACCATGAGAACAAATAGGATTATGGAGCGCAAAAACACGATTGCGTTAGGACTTTTCTTTTCCGGATTGCTTGCCTAGGGTCATGCGCAGAACGAATACGTTCACAATAGGGAGTAACCATATGAAAAAGCTGCTGACTGCAACTGCAGCCTCCGCTCTGCTGGCGGGTACCGCAATGGCCGAAGACGTCAAGCTGGGCGTTCTGTTCGGCTTTACAGGCCCGATTGAATCGCTGGCGCCTGCTATGGGTTCCGGCGCCGAGATGGCGATGGCCGAAGTCACCGAATCCGGCAAGCTGCTGGACGGAGCAACCGTGACCGCAACTCGCGCAGATACCGGCTGTATCGACAACGGTCTGTCCACGTCGAACGGCGAGCGCATGATCGCTGACGGCGTTGCTGGCATCATCGGCGGTGACTGTTCGGGCGTGACTGGCGCGATCCTGCAGAACGTCGCGATCCCGAACGGCATGGTGATGATCTCGCCATCGGCCACCTCGCCCGGTCTGTCAACCATGGAAGACAACGGCCTGTTCTTCCGCACCGCGCCGTCGGATGCGCGTGAAGGTCAGGTGATGGCGGACATCCTGAACGATCGCGGCATCAGCTCGATTGCTCTGACCTATACCAATAACGACTACGGCAAGGGTCTCGCGGACGCGATCCAGTCCTCGTTCGAGGCGTCGGGTGGCGAAGTGACCATCGTCGCAGCGCACGAAGACGGCAAAGCCGACTACTCGGCTGAAGTTGGCGCGTTGGCCTCGGCCGGTGGCGACATTCTGGTCGTTGCGGGTTATCTCGACCAAGGCGGTCTGGGCATTATCCAGTCGGCTCTAGACAGCGGTGCGTTTGACACGTTCGGTCTGCCCGGCGGCATGATCGGTGACTCGCTTCCTGCCAACGTCGGTCCGGACCTGAATGGTTCGTTCGGTCAGATCGCCGGTTCGGGTGGTGAAGGTGCTGAGAAGTACTTTGCCATGGCCGAAGCGGCGGGTTTCGACGGCTCGTCGCCCTACTCGCCTGAATCCTATGACGCTGCTGCCCTGTTCATGCTGGCCATGCAGGCCGCAGGTTCCACCAACCCGGCGGACTATGGTTCCAAGATCATGGACGTCGCCAACGAACCTGGTGAGAAGATTTATCCGGGTGAGCTGGCCAAGGGTCTGGAACTGCTCGCTGCCGGTCAGGAGATCGACTATGTCGGTGCCTCCGGTGTTGAGCTGATCGGCCCCGGCGAAAGCGCGGGTTCTTACCGTGAGATCGAAGTCACCGACGGCGAGAACACAACCGTCAACTTCCGTTGATCCTAGGTAAACAGTCATAAAAACAAGCAGCCCGGGCCTTGTGTCCGGGCTGTTTCAATGACAAAAGCCCGCACCATTCGCACAGGGATGTGGCAACAACGCCGGAAAACGGCGGCTAGGGGAAAAAATGATCGTCGTCGAAGACGTGCATAAGCATTTCGGCGGGTTTCATGCGGTGGACGGGGCATCGCTGGAAATCCAAAAGGGCTCGATCACCGGTCTGATCGGACCGAACGGGGCCGGAAAAACCACTTTGTTCAACGTGATCGCGGGTGTTTTGCCTCCAACCAGCGGCAAGGTGGTGATGGATGGTGAAGATATCACCGGCCTGCCCCCACATGAGCTGTTTCACAAGGGCCTGCTGCGTACCTTCCAGATCGCGCATGAGTTCTCGTCGATGACCTGCCGCGAGAACCTGATGATGGTGCCCGGTGCTCAATCCGGGGAATCGCTTTGGAACACATGGTTCGGTCGCAAACGGATTGCTGATGAGGAACGTGCGCTGCGGGCCAAGGCTGATGAGGTGCTGGAGTTCCTGACCATCGAGCATCTGGCCGATCACAAGGCGGGTCAGGTCTCGGGCGGGCAGAAGAAGCTGCTGGAACTTGGCCGCACCATGATGGTCGATGCCAAGATCGTGTTTCTGGACGAGGTCGGCGCGGGTGTGAACCGGACCCTGCTGATGACCATTGGCGACACGATCCTGCGTCTGAACAAGGAACGTGGCTATACTTTCGTCGTCATCGAGCATGACATGGATTTCATCGGCAAGATCTGTGACCCCGTCATTTGTATGGCCGAGGGCAAGGTGCTGGCCGAGGGAACCCTGGACGAGATCAAAGCCACTGAACACGTGATCGAGGCCTATCTGGGCACCGGCCTTAAAAACAAAGACAAGCTGGAGACCGGGGCGTGAGCGACAATCCTTATCACGACGACAAAGGCAACAAGGACGCGTCTATCACGAACACGCATGGCGTCGGCACCATGACCCCGGCCCATCGCAAGAGCGGCGCAACACTAAAGGTCGATGGTGGGCCGTTTCTGATCGGCGACACGATGACAGGTGGCTACGGCAAAGGGCCGGACATTCTGCACGACTGCACCATCGCCGTCGATCGGGGCGAGATCGCGGTCATCGTCGGGCCCAACGGCGCGGGCAAGTCCACTGCGATGAAGGCCGTTTTCGGAATGCTGGATGTGCGCTCGGGCGCCGTTCGGTTGGACGGCGAGGATATCACCGCGCTTACGCCGCAGGATCGGGTGATGCGTGGTATGGGTTTTGTCCCGCAGACCTCGAATATTTTTACCTCGATGACGGTGGAAGAGAACCTTGAGATGGGTGCCTTTATCCGCCGGGATGATTTCTCAGACACGATGGAGCAGGTCTATGAGTTGTTCCCCATCCTCCGCGACAAACGCCATCAGGCGGCCGGCGAACTTTCTGGTGGCCAGCGCCAGCAGGTGGCCGTGGGCCGCGCGTTGATGACTCAGCCGAAAGTGCTGATGCTGGATGAACCGACTGCCGGTGTATCGCCCATCGTTATGGATGAGTTGTTTGACCGGATCATCGAGGTCTCGCGCACCGGGTTGCCGATCCTGATGGTCGAACAGAACGCCCGTCAGGCCTTGGAGATCGCGGATAAGGGATATGTGCTAGTTCAGGGGCGGAACGCCTATACCGGCACGGGCAAGGAACTGCTGGCCGATCCCGAAGTGCGCAAGAGTTTCTTGGGGGGGTGAGGTGAGGTTCGCAATTACGATCGCATTTGCCTCAATGTGCAGTACGGCTTGGTCGGCGCCTTGCATCCTACAAGAGGCCTGCGCAGACGTGCAAAACTGTGAAGGTGGCGAACTCATGCTTGAGCTGTTAGGCACCCCGCCCGAGCGTATAGAAAGTAATTTTGGTGACTTTTCAGTCGATCAGGTCGCCAAGGCCGGTGATATCACCTCCAAAATTCGCTTGTCTGATGGGCAAGAGTGGACTGCCGTTTCAAAAAGCGACTTGTTGGTGGCGTCCCGAACCGAAGACGACAGACACGAGCATATGTATGTGACCAAGACTTCGACCACCGAACTAAGCGTGACATTGCTCACCCAACCATTGCGTTATGTCGATTATGCGAAAGCTAACAATGGACGACGCACTTTCTCTGGAAAATGCGAGCAGGAGTTTTAATGGACTTCCTCAACGCCCTTGTGGCGCTCTCCAACTTCGTTCTTGTTCCCGCAATCGCCTATGGCAGCCAGTTGGCGCTTGGTGCTTTGGGGGTAACGCTGATCTACGGCATCCTGCGGTTCTCGAACTTTGCGCATGGCGATACGATGGCCTTTGGCGCGATGATCGCGGTTCTTGTCACGTGGGGCTTGCAAGCCGCAGGGGTCAGTTTCGGGCCGTTGCCGACGGCTCTGCTTGCCCTGCCCTTTGCCATTCTGGGCTGTATCGTTCTGGTGCTGATCACCGACCGGCTGGTCTATCGCTTCTACCGGGAACAAAAGGCAAAACCGGTCATTCTGGTGATCGTGTCCATGGGCGTGATGTTCATCATGAACGGCATCGTCCGGTTTATCATCGGGCCGGATGATCAGAGGTTCTCGGACGGCGCGCGGTTTTTGATCAAGGCACGAGACTTCAAGGCCTGGACCGGACTGAACGAAGGGCTTGCGATCAAGACCTCTCAGGCCATCACGGTCGTTGTGGCGGTGATCGCCGTGGCCGCCCTGTTCTGGTTTTTGAACAAAACCCGCACCGGTAAGTCGATGCGCGCCTATTCGGATAACGAGGATCTGGCGCTGCTGTCTGGCATCAACCCCGAACGTGTGGTGATGATCACCTGGATCATCGTGGCCGCACTGGCGACCACTGCGGGCGTGCTTTATGGCCTCGACAAGAGCTTCAAGCCCTTCGTCTATTTCCAGCTTCTGCTGCCGATCTTTGCCTCGGCCATTGTCGGAGGTTTGGGCAACCCTCTGGGCGCCATCGCGGGTGGGTTCATCATCGCGTTTTCCGAGGTGACCATCACATACGCCTGGAAGAAGGTGCTGACATATCTGGCTCCGGAAAATCTGGAACCGTCGGGATTGGTTCAGTTCCTCTCTACCGATTACAAATTCGCCGTCAGCTTTGCCATCCTGCTGATCGTGCTTCTGTTTAAGCCCACGGGCCTGTTCAAAGGAAAATCGGTATGAGCGAGGTTACCAAGAACACCCTGCTTTTCGTCACAGTTGGCGCGCTGATCCTTTTGACCGGCTTCACGCAAAGTTGGAACGCCGCGATCCTGATCCTGAACATGGGGCTGATCTCGGCCATCATGTCGATCGGGGTAAACCTGCAATGGGGCTTTGCTGGTCTCTTCAACGTCGGCGTCATGGGCTTTGTGGCTTTAGGCGGGCTGGCAGTTGTCCTTGTGTCCACACCGCCAACTCCCGGAGCCTGGTCAGAGGGCGGCTATGGCGTCATTCTGGCGCTTCTTCTTGGGGCCGCGACCGTTGTTGCGACCGTCATGGTCGCGCAGAAGATGCCTAAAGGGCGCGCGCGGACGCTGGCCATCGTCGGAATCCTCATCGTTGGGTTCTTTGTCTACCGCGCGATCTTTGATCCGAACGTCGCCGCGATTGAAGCGATTGATCCGGCTGTTGCCGGCAATATTGGTGGTCTGAACCTGCCGGTCTTGCTCGCCTGGCCTGCCGGAGGGTTACTGGCCGCAGGGGCCGCGTGGCTGATCGGCAAGACGGCTCTGGGTTTGCGCTCGGATTATCTGGCGATTGCGACCCTTGGTATTGCCGAGATCATTATTGCCGTCATGAAGAACGAGGACTGGCTGGCCCGTGGCGTCAAGAACGTCTATGGCATCCCGCGCCCCTCGCCCGTGGTGGGCTATGAGGTTGAGCTGCAGCAAGACCCTTCGTTCCTTGCGCGGGCGGATTGGTTGGGGCTTGATCCGGTGATCGCCTCGACCCTTTCGGTCAAGCTGGGCTATTCGCTGCTGTTCCTGATCGTTCTGCTGGTGCTGCTGTGGATGGCGCAGATGGCGCTCAAAAGCCCTTGGGGCCGGATGATGCGCGCCATTCGCGACAATGAGGTCGCGGCTGAGGCGATGGGCAAGGACGTCACCCGCCGCCACCTGCAGATCTTTGTGCTTGGCTCTGCCATCTGCGGTATCGCGGGCGCGATGATGACTACGCTGGACGGTCAGCTGACGCCGGGTACCTACAACCCATTGCGGTTCACCTTCCTTGTCTGGGTGATGGTGATCGTCGGTGGGTCGGGCAATAATTTTGGCGCCGTGCTGGGGGCGTTCCTGATCTGGTTCCTGTGGGTGCAGGTCGAGCCGATGGGCCTGTGGCTGATGAACCTAATTACCTCGGGCATGCCGGATGGCAGCGCGCTGAAGGCGCATCTGATCGAAAGCGCGGCGCATATGCGGTTGTTCACCATGGGTCTGGTCTTGCTGATTGTTCTCAGATTCAGCCCCCGAGGGCTGATCCCCGAGAAATAGTCGCATCGCGATCACAATACGGAAGCCGCGCCCCTCAACCGGCGCGGCTTCTTGATTTTTAAAGAGGTTTCTGAGTACACGAGACTACCGCTCGTTGTTCGGACTTTTGGGGTCCGGCCTATGCTCAGAAGAAACCCGACCGATCTCTACGATCATTCGCACTCAATTGATGAGAGTATCAGACTTGACCAAGAAAACACTGTAGAAAAGCGTGCAATTTTGACCCCCTAAGCGGGGAAATCGGCGTCCAAATTTGACCCCTCCCTATGGTTGTAGACATCCTTTTCATTGAGCAGTCGATGGAGAGGCAAGCGGGATGATTTGCGTGGAAACTATTAGAAAAGTGCGTCGCTTACACCTGATCGAAAAAAAGAGCATCAAGGAAATTTGCCGTTCGCTCAATTTGAGCCGTGCAACGGTTCGAAAGATAATCCGATCGGGAGTGACGGAGTTCAAATATGAGCGCAAATCGCAGCCATACCCGGTGCTCGGGCCTTGGCGCGCGCGTCTGGATGAAACGCTTGAGGAGAACGAGGCGCTTCCGAAGAAACACCGCAAGCGGATGACCAAAATCTGGAAGGAACTCTCCGATGATGGTTTTGGCGGCGGGTATGACAGTGTTCGACGCTACACAAAGAATTGGCGCATTGCGCACGGCCGACAACAGGCGCAGGCGTTCATCCCGCTGATCTTTGATCCTGGGGAGGCGTACCAGTTCGACTGGAGTGTGGAGACGGTTTTGATGGACGGTGCACTCACGACCGTGAAGGTTGCCCATTTCAAACTTTGCCATAGCCGCATGCCATTCTCCATTGCCTATCCGCGCGAGACGCAGGAGATGGTCTTTGATGCCCACGACGAGGCCTTCAAATTCTTTGGTGGAGGCTGCATCAACGGGATCTACGATAACATGACGACCGCCGTCGATGCGATCCTGTCGGGCAAGGAAAGAAAGTTCAACAAGGCATTCTCCCGGATGTGTTCTCATCATCTGGTGAACCCGATCGCCTGTACGCGCGCGGCCGGTTGGGAGAAGGGTCAGGTTGAGAATCTGGTCAAGGAGAGCCGCGCCTATAGTTTTACACCGCGTCTGGAGGTGGCCGACTTCGATGAATTGAATGCCCGGCTGCAAAAAGACGCGATCAAACGCGCAAAAGAACTGCGGCATCCGGAAAACCTGGAGGTGACGGTCTGGGAGGAGTTCCAGCAGGAAAAGCCGCTGCTGACGCATCTGCAGAAGCCCTCCTGACTTCCGACCTTTTTGTTGATCTGACTGGGTTTTTGGTTTGTTTTCAGGTGTGGTTGCTCAGAGGCGCGTTGTAGTGCCCCATTATTATAAAAAGTATTGACATGGGCCTTCAGATGGCTAACCTCTTCGCCCATGTTCATCCGCACCAAACATGACGCAAAGCTCAACCGCACACGGATCCAGATCGTTGAATCCGTCCGCACCGGCTCCAAGGTACGCCAGAAGATCCTGCGCCATGTGGGTGTGGCCCATAACGACAGCGAGATTGAGGATATCAAGCGTCTGGCGGGCCGCTTGATGGAGCAATTACGCATTGATCGCTCGCCGCAAATGGAACTGTTCACGCCCACGGAATATGCCGATCTGCAGGCGCTGGTGCGCCGCGCTCCGCGGCCGGACAAGCTTGGCGTTGATCTTGCCGAGTGCCGTGAGGAGGCGCGGGTCTCTCTGGGTCTGCGGGATGTCATGGGGACGATGTATGACCAACTGGGTTGGGGGGCCCTTCTGGGGGCGGCGCGTAAAAGTGCCAATCGCATTGTGAAAGAGCTGGTTATGGCGCGGATCGCACAGCCCGAGAGCAAGCGCGCGACCGTGGAGGCGTTGGAGAACCAGGCAGGCATCACGCTCAATCTGGACGTGGTCTATCGGAGCATGGATTACATCAATACGCCGGTGATAGACGGGATTTGCAAAACCTCTCACGCGGCGGCAGAGAAGTTGCTGGGCGGGCCAGTGACCGTGCTGTTCTACGATTGCACGACCCTAGCCTTTGACACCGAGCGCGAGGACCCGGCCGAGGATGCGGACGGGGTCGAGCAGGATCATCTTCTGGCCAAGGGCTTCAGCAAGGATGGCAAGCATCACCGCGCTCAGGTCATGCTGGCGCTGATCGTCACCTCCGATGGGCTGCCTGTGGGCTATGAACTCTTCCCGGGAAACACCTGGGAAGGTCATACGCTGGAAGCTGCGCTGAAGGCGTTGGAGGGACGCTTCGACGTGGCCAGGGTCACGTTCGTGGCCGATGCCGCCATGCTCAGCAAGGACAACCAGCAGATGTTGCAGAACAAGGGTCTGCCCTACATCCTCGGCTATCGCATGAAGTCCGCCCCGGCCGCCGTGAAGGCGAACATTTTGAGCCCGGAGGGACGCCAGCCTTGGGCTGGACACGGTTCTGAAGAGGCAACCGAGAAGGGCTGGTACAAGGTGATCGACCAGGAGGGAGCGCGGGTCATTGTGACCTGGTCACCCACCCGGGCACGCAATGATGCCCACAAGCGCGACAAGGCAATCGAAAAGCTGCACAAGAAGCTCAAGCGCTCTCGCAAACCCGGCAGCTTCAGCAGCCGGGGATATGGCCGCTTCCTGGCCTTCCCCGACAGCGGGGACGTCACGCTGGATGATGCAAAGATCAAGGCAGCGGCACAATGGGACGGGCTGCATGCCATTGTTGTTCATGGTGCGGACGAACTGGAGGCACAGGACGTCATTGCCCGCTATCACCAGTTGTGGGAGATCGAAGCCTGCTTCCGCACCAACAAGCACGATCTGAAAATCCGGCCCATCTATCACTGGTCGCCGCGTCGGGTCCGGGCCCATATCGCCATCTGCTACATGGCCTTCTGCTGCCTGCAGCACCTGCGCAAGCATCTGGACCTGCTCGGACACCCGATGAGCCCGGCTCGTATCCGCAACGAGTTGAACGCATTGCAGCTCTCGATCCTGCGCCACAAAGGCACCCCTGACCGCTACGGCATGCCAAGCCATGCCACGGTCGATGCCAGACGCATCCTCACCTGCGTCGGCCTGACCTGGAACGAAGCCCCTTTCAAGATACCCCCCGGGCGCACCCGAAAAACTGGCCAGACCAAAGCCTGAGCTCCCTCAACACTCCGAAACAATCGCTGGCGAAAAAAGTCCGTGTAGTGCCTTTTGGCAACCAAGGCATAATAATATCAATGACTTATACGAAAAAATGTCGGAAGTCAGGAAAAGCGTGCAATTTTGACCCCCTAAGCGGGGAAATCGGCGTCCAAATTTGACCCCTCCCTATGGTTGTAGACATCCTTTTCATTGAGCAGTCGATGGAGAGGCAAGCGGGATGATTTGCGTGGAAACTATTAGAAAAGTGCGTCGCTTACACCTGATCGAAAAAAAGAGCATCAAGGAAATTTGCCGTTCGCTCAATTTGAGCCGTGCAACGGTTCGAAAGATAATCCGATCGGGAGTGACGGAGTTCAAATATGAGCGCAAATCGCAGCCATACCCGGTGCTCGGGCCTTGGCGCGCGCGTCTGGATGAAACGCTTGAGGAGAACGAGGCGCTTCCGAAGAAACACCGCAAGCGGATGACCAAAATCTGGAAGGAACTCTCCGATGATGGTTTTGGCGGCGGGTATGACAGTGTTCGACGCTACACAAAGAATTGGCGCATTGCGCACGGCCGACAACAGGCGCAGGCGTTCATCCCGCTGATCTTTGATCCTGGGGAGGCGTACCAGTTCGACTGGAGTGTGGAGACGGTTTTGATGGACGGTGCACTCACGACCGTGAAGGTTGCCCATTTCAAACTTTGCCATAGCCGCATGCCATTCTCCATTGCCTATCCGCGCGAGACGCAGGAGATGGTCTTTGATGCCCACGACGAGGCCTTCAAATTCTTTGGTGGAGGCTGCATCAACGGGATCTACGATAACATGACGACCGCCGTCGATGCGATCCTGTCGGGCAAGGAAAGAAAGTTCAACAAGGCATTCTCCCGGATGTGTTCTCATCATCTGGTGAACCCGATCGCCTGTACGCGCGCGGCCGGTTGGGAGAAGGGTCAGGTTGAGAATCTGGTCAAGGAGAGCCGCGCCTATAGTTTTACACCGCGTCTGGAGGTGGCCGACTTCGATGAATTGAATGCCCGGCTGCAAAAAGACGCGATCAAACGCGCAAAAGAACTGCGGCATCCGGAAAACCTGGAGGTGACGGTCTGGGAGGAGTTCCAGCAGGAAAAGCCGCTGCTGACGCATCTGCAGAAGCCCTTCGTCGGGTTCCGTGAAAAGACGGTCGCCGTGAGCCGAACCTGCCTGATCAACTTCGAAAGAAACAAATACAGCGTTGAGGCAAGAGCTGTTGGACGTCAGGTCCAGTTGCAGGTCTACGCCACGCGGATTGTCCTGCGCCAAGACGGTGAGATTGTCGGAGAGCACGAACGGTGCTTCGGCCGAGGAAAAACGATCTTCAACCCTTGGCACTATGTGCCCGTCCTCAAGCGCAAGCCTGGCGCTCTGCGCAATGGAGCACCGTTCCGTGACTGGGACCTACCACCGGCAATGACGCAGATCTGGACCCATCTGCGGGGCACATCCGACGGAGACCGGCAACTTGCCGATATTCTTTTCGCTGCTTACCAGCACGACATTGATGTGGTCGAGGCTGCCTGCGAAGAAGCTCTAAAATCTGGCCTGCGCAAGGCCGATGCGATCCTGAACATTGTCTCTCGGCGCACCAATCCCCCGCCGCCAAAGGCGATTGAGCCGCCTGCCCACCTGCAGCTGAAAATGGCACCGATCGCGGATTGCGCTCGCTATGACAGGCTTGGAGGCTCCCATGCAACTGCGTAAGGAAATTCTCGAACTTGCCCGTCAACTGAAGTTGCCAGGCATCGTCAACTGCTTTGACGAAGTGATGCAGGCCGCAGCCAAAAACAACTGGCGGCCCCAACAGGTCGTGGCCGAACTCCTCACGGCCGAACTGGCCGAAAAGACTGCGCGCTCGATCCGGTATCAGATGGGTGCCGCAAAGTTCCCGGTCTGCAAGTCCTTACCTGAGTTCGACTTCACGGTCAGCCCCGTCAACGAGGAAGTCGTGCGCAATCTTCATGACGGCGATTTTATGGACCAGGCCAGGAATGGCGTGCTGGTCGGTGGAACCGGATCGGGCAAAACGCATCTCGCAACAGCGATCGGGGGCCACGCGGTCAATAACCGCCGGCGGGTCAGGTTCTTCAGCGCTGTGGATCTCGCGAACAAGCTGGAGGCTGAACATCGCGAAGGCAACGCCGGGCGGCTCAGCGAGCAGCTGATCCGCGTCGACCTCGTGATTATAGACGAACTCGGTTATCTGCCGTTCGCAGAGTCTGGTGGACGATTACTCTTCCATCTCATCAGCAAACTGTACGAGCGAACGTCTATTCTGCTAACAACCAACCTCGCATTTGCTGAATGGCCGAGTGTGTTCACAGATGCCAAAATGACCACTGCTCTCCTGGATCGACTGACACACCATTGCGATATCATCGAAACCGGGAACGAAAGCTGGCGAATTAACCACCGCGACTAACCTCGAAATCGGGGAATAAATTCAAAACAGACAGCAGGTCAAACCTTCAGTCGAGCTACGCTCTCTTTTCGGTTTGACCTGCTGTCCACCCCCTCCTGAATCAACCTAAACACGACCCCCTCAACGCCCCTCTTAGCTCCAAGGGGGGTCAAATTTGGACGCCGATGGGGGGTCATTATTCAATGCCGATTGACAAAAACACTTATCACCAAAGCCGTTGTCATGCTGCCGGTTCTGGCCGCGCTGACGGCTTGTATACCGTCGCCCGAAGACCTTGAGACCACTCCTGTTCAGGTTAACACTCCGCAGGGCGTCGTAACCTGTCAGCTTTACCGACATGATCGTGTGACCTGGGACCGAGCAATTGATTTCCCGGCCACAAAGATGTCGGTCAAACAAGCTGATGCCTATTGCCGTCAGGAAGGACAGCGCCGCCTGAAGTAAGCCGGTTGGCGCCTTGTGCTGGGCGCCTCCGATCAGCGATTTCGGAACAACCCGCCTAGAATTCCCCGCACGATGCGACGGCCGGTTGTTCCCTTCAGCTCTTTGATGACGGCTTCACTCATAGCCGTCGCAAAAGTATCTTTCTTACGCACTACCCGAGACGTTGAACGCCCAACCCGGGCACCTGAATACCGGCGGGCCGAGCTGTATTCGCGCTCCATCGGGGATTGTTGTTCGATGATCTCTTCCGCCTCTGCGGCCTCGGCCTCTTTGGCGGCAGCCTCCGCACGGGCTTGCAGGATTTCAAAGGCCGATTTCCGATCGACGGGCGTGTCATATTTCGCCGCCATCGGTGAGGCTTGCAGGATACCCTGACGCTCAGATCCCGAAATCGGCCCAAGCTGCGATCCCGGTGGGCGAATCAAAGTCCGCTCGACAATCCCCGGCACGCCTTTCTTCTGCAGCATCGAGGTCACGGCCTCACCAACGCCCACCTCTCGGATCGCGGCCTCGGTATCGAAGGCGGGATTCTCGCGGTAGGTTTCCGCCGCCATACGAAGGTTCTTTCGGTCCCGCGCGGTAAAGGCGCGTAGCGCGTGTTGTACCCGGTTGCCCAACTGCCCCAGAATATCCTCGGGAATGTCAGCGGGGTTCTGCGTGATGAAATACACCCCAACACCCTTGGAGCGGATGAGGCGCGCGACCTGCTCGACCTTGTCGACCAGTACCTTGGGCGCATCATCAAACAACAGATGCGCTTCGTCGAAAAAGAACACCAGCTTCGGCTTCTCCGGATCTCCGACCTCGGGCAGTTCCTCGAACAGCTCACTCAGCAGCCACAACAGGAACGTGGCATAAAGCCGAGGCGCCCCCATCAGCTTGTCTGAGGCCAGTATGTTCACCATCCCCTGCCCGTTTTCATCCGTTCGCATCAGATCGGCCAGATCCAGAGCGGGTTCTCCAAACAATTTAGTGCCGCCTTGGTTTTCCAACACCAAAAGACGGCGTTGAATGGCTCCGATAGAGGCCGTTGAGACATTGCCATAGCGCAGAGACAGCTGCGCCCTGTTCTCACCAATCCACACCAGAAGCGCCTGAAGGTCCTTGAGATCCAGCAACGGCATACCCTCTTCATCGGCGACCCGGAACGCGATGTTGAGAATCCCCTCCTGCGCTTCGCTCAGTTCCATAAGGCGCGACAACAGTAGAGGTCCCATTTCTGTGCCCCGACAGAATTAATGCTCAATCGGGCCTATCCGGGCCTATCCGGGCCTATCTGGGATGAGGGGCGTTAAACCGCGCAGAATAAGGGGTTTTTCGGGTGCTTGAGGAGGCGTGACGATGAGGGCTCAAAATCGGGCTTGCGACAGTGATTTGCCCAATCTCGACCGCTCAGTGGTTCAGATCGCCGGAAAACGCTGGTTTTTTCTTCGCATTTCAGGGCCCGGAATCGGGCGGATTTTCCACGATCTGCGCAGGCCAGAACACCCGGATTGCGCCGATCGGTCAGAGCGCGTGGCATTGGCGTTTAACGGGGCTTTGAAGATGCGTTTAGGGCCTGTGTTGGGGCGGTTCAGGAACGGGCCCACCAGTTGGGTGGTTCGATCCCGAGGATGTCCCATTGCGGTGTCCAGGCCTTGCCCACGGCATCAGGCCATCCATGCCGGGCTGCGGCCTCTTCCTCAGGGGTATCAAGGCGGTCGATACCGTGACCCTCGACCCATGCGGTGATCTGCGCAATGGCCTCGCGCACGCAATCCCGCAATCGGTGAATCTCTGCGGGTTCGGGCAGGCCCGCACCCCAGGGGAACAGCAGGCCGTTTCTGACAGCCCCGATGGAGCATCTCAGTTCCACGGCGAATCCGGCGCCGCAGGTCGGTTTGCCGGATTTGAGTGTTTGACGGAGCCAGTCCACGGATTGCCCTGGCTCATGATCGTAGAGGAAATCACCGAACAGCCGATCATCGAGATCTTCGCGATCACGTGGATCGCACTCGGTGAGACCGTGCCTTTCGAGGTCTTCCCATGTCAGGAAACCAGCCATTCGAGAAGTCCTGCGATCAGTTGCTCCATGCGGTCTTCGCCAAAGCGCATCAGGTTGACGCGGCTGCCCCCGGCGATGGCGTGAGCATAGTTGACGTAGCCTGCGCGGTCCAGTGCGCTGGCGGCGGCATGGGAGGCCAGCCGCTGCATGGCGGGGGCGTTCATGTCGAGACCGGCCGCTTGCTCGTTGATGCGCAGCGTGGCCAGTTGCCAGAGGCGATTGGCGGTGTGGCCAAGCCCGGGGCGGGGATCGGTGGCGCGGAAGAGCGAGCCATCATGGCCCACGGCGACGACGCGCACGAGGCCGGGTCGCTTTTCCAGCTGCTCAAGATCAACAGATGACAGGGCTGCGGAATCGGGATGATTGTGCACGACGCCGATACGGCGGGCCGGGTCTCTCAATATGTCGAGCATCTCCGGAGACAAGTCGACCCGGTCTCGCGCGCCCTCCACCCATTCCACGGGTGCGGCATTGCCGCCACGCACGGGGGTGTCGGCGTCGAGATCGATGGCGGCGAGATGTTCATTGCCGGTTCTGAGGCCGCGTGCGCGGGCTTCGTGGATCAGCCCCAGTTCGATGCCGCGCGCCACCGGGTCCAGGCCCTCGGCGATGGCATCATGGCGGCCCTGCTCGGCGAGGAATGTGGCCCCGGGGTTGGTCTCAAAGCCCGGCGTGATGCCCTTGGGAACCTCAAGGCTGCGCCCGGTGCGGGGATCGGTCAGGCTGCGGGTTTCCATTGGTGGCTCGGTGGCGACGGTCAGGCCCCGGCGTTCCAGCGCGCGGGCGGAGAGCTGGCGGGTGGTACAGGCGCAGAAATAGCCGTTGGGCGGGAAATGCATGGCCCACCAGATATGATCGACCGGCACAACCAGCCCGTGGAAAGGCTGATGCGCCGCGCGGCGGCTGGCGCGCTGGAGCTGGATATATTCGAGATAGGGAAAGACCTCTTTGGTGCGCTGGATGCGCATCCAGCGTCCGGCGGCATATGCGGTGCGCAGGTTGGTGTCGAATATGACGGCAAGGCGGCGTTTCGAGCCAAGCTGTACGATGCGGGTCTCGCCGGTGAGCGGATCGGTCATGCTCTTGCGGCCCCACCATCCGGCGGCCTTGAGCTTTGGCTCCAGCGCCGCGCGGAACTGCTCCATGGTCCAGCCCCCGGCGATGGCCTCGTCCACGGCTTCGCGGATCGTGGCCAGCAGATCGTCCTGCATCGCCTTGGCGACCACGAAGCCGCGCGCATGGGAGGCGCCCCACCAGTCGCGCCAGGAATAGCGCCCTTCAGGCGGGGCGTAGCCCTTGGCGCGAAAGAACTCTATGGCTTCCCGGGGCTGAAGCGCTGTGGCGGTGGCCAGTGGCGTGAGATCGATCGGGTCAGCCATGGGGTCACGCCTCCGGATCGCTTTCGGGCATCACCGGCGCATCGGCGGTGCCTGCGAGCTGGGCTGCAAAATCAGCGCGCGCGTAAAGCCCGGCCAGCGCTTCGGCGGCTGGGTGGGTGGCCAGTTCCGCCAGCCGGTCGCGCAACGCTTGAAGCGTTTCCGCCTCATCCAGTGCGCCCTGAACGGGAATGAGCGTGGCAGCGGCGGCCTCTGCGGCAATATCGGGGCCGATGAGATGGCCGACCAGCCCGGTGATGGCATCACCCGGGGCGCCGCCGGGCGGCGCGGCAAACTCTGCGGTGGGATCAGACATGTCGGGCGGCCTGTCGGGCCGGGGGGCCGGCTCTTCCCAGACCCCACCATAGGTCTCTTCGATATAGCTGCGCGCGGGGCGCAGGCCGGAGGCCTGGGTGATGTAATAATCGCGTTTTGCGCGGATCTCGAGGTCCTCGGGTGGCGCGGTATCGCGGTAAAGCCGGGGCACGGCAGCCCCGGGAAAGTTCCAGTGGGTGAGCCATGTGGCCACGCTGGCGTGCAGGCATTCGGAAAGCCGATGTTCGTCACTGGCGATGAGGGCCTGAAGGGTTTCATTCTGGACCCTGGCTGTGCCCACATGCTGGCCGATCTCGGAGGTGGCGTGCTGGCCCACCACCGCTTCGGCGATCATGCGATCCAGAGCGGACAGCATGGAGCGGAAGTCTCCGCCCCCCGAGCCTCTACCACCGGCTCCACCGCCGGAACCGGCGGCGGCCAGCGTTTCCACCGACTGGCCCTCGGGCAGCGCGATGCAGCTGGCTGTCACCGCCTGTCCCATGATTGCCAGCAGCGCATCGATCTCCGGTTGCAGCGCATCCTGTCTGTATTTGCCCACCAGCACCGGCGCCCCGAACTTCTCCAGCGCCACCGACCACATGCGCAGCACCTGCCGCTTGAGCCAGACCGGCCAGATGCACCAATGCGCGGCCCCCAGCCCGAAGGGTTGCCCGCCATGGCGCGGCGGGGTGCGGTGCAGGATGTATTTTGCTGGCGGCAGCGGGATCCCGGCCGGATGGCTCCGGGTGATCAGCAGCGGCTCGAGCGTGGTCCGGTCATGGCGGATGAGGCGCGGATCGCGACTGCGGATATCGACCAGCCGGACGCGGTGCCCCTCCACCGCCCAAAGGCATTCGGAGATCGCATAGCCATACCAGATCGCGTGCAGAAGCGCCCGGCTGACCCGGTTCATGTCGAGGCCGCCCAACTGCAAGCGCAGATCGTCGGCGGCCGCCACGTCCCGCGCGCGCGTCCCGCCGGGCTCGATTGTCAGGGGGGCCGCCAGCAACCCGTCGATGCGCTGGCCCAGCACGGCGGTGGCCTTGCTGTCGGTCAGGGCGATCTCGGCGGCGTCCAGTCCGGCGTCATCGCCCGGGACAGCGCCAAAGCCGCCCGGCCCGCCGGCCAGCGCGCTGCCCAGACCTTCCAGCCAGCCTGCGGTCTGACCCCAGATGCCGGTTCCGCCCAGCCGGGCGGTCTGGGCCGGTGCGGCCCGCTCTGCGGTATCGGGGCGCTTGGGCACATCGCTGTCACGGGGATCCATGGCTTACCTCCAGCCAACAGGGCCCGCCAGCGGCGAGCGGATGATGTCAAGATCGGGATCGGCGCGGTAGCCCGCGCCCGCGCCTGGCCCGCCGCCCAGCCCGGCGGAGCTGAGTTGCGGACCCGGCCGCATCTCGAAGGGCCCTGCCACCGAGGCGGCTCCGAAGGCCGCGAGCGCCAGGGCCCAGAAGCGATCGGCATGCCCGTCACTGTCCTTGCGGTCGGCAACAAGGCGCGGCGCCCCGGAGACCGAGGGTTCGGCGCGCACGGAATGCAGATCATCCCAGAGCGCGGGATCGGCGGGAATGCGAATGCGGCGATCCTCGAAGGCCTCGCGCAGGGCGCCGGCCACATCGAGCTTGCGGGCCGCCGACAGGAGCACCCCTTCCACGGTGAGCGCGCCATGGTCTTCCTGGTACTGCTCGACCACCGCCTCGCCCATGCCGGTCTGATCGACCAGGATGCGCAAGGGGCGGTGCGCGCGCGCAAGACGGCGCATTTCGGCGCGCTGTTCGGCAAAGGTTTTGTTGTCCAGTGTGACAATCTCGCGCAGCCAGAGCGTGCCCCCATCATCTTCCAGCACGGCGGCCACCCAGAGGTCGCGACGGCGCGCCACATCAACACCGATATAGCAGGGACCGGAGCCGCGATGGTCGGGGTTTCCGGCGCGCGCGTCGCGTGAGGCGGCGCGGATGAGATCATAAAGCAGCCAGGCCCCGCCGCCCGCCGAAGGCACGCAGTCGAGCTCTTCCGGCCCGTGGCGGCCATATTGGGCGCGGATGGCGGCCTCCCAGGCGGTTTCGGCCGGCTGCGTGAGCGGTTGATCGGTAAGCTGTGCAATCCGCCCATAGAGCCCCTGAGCGAGCGCGTCACGCAGTGTCACCCGGTGGAGCGTGCCCGGCTGGCGAGCCTCCCGGATATCGCGCACCAGCGTGTTGAACGGGTTGGCCTCGCCGTTATGGGTGGAGATGATCCGCACCCGGCCGCCCCAGGTCAGAAACGCAAGCGCCGCTTTCAGCACCGCGTCGAGCGTGTCGACAAAGGCGGCCTCATCGATCACCGCCACATCGCCCGGACGGCCCTTGCCCCGAAACCCGCGTGGGGAAGAGGTCATGGCGAGGATCTGTTTGCCCGAGGCCAGCGCGATCCGGAAGGCCTGGATGTCGCGGCCCTCATCATGGATCAGAACCTCGCCGGCCGCCCCGGCCGCGATGCCGAGGTCCTCGGCCCAGCCCGCGCAATCGTCGATGAAGCCGCGCGTCATGTCGCGTGCGTAGCTCTGATAGTAGATATCGCCCCGGCCCGTGCCTGCATGCATCACCGCGTGATAGGCCTCGGCCCAGCTGATCCCGATGCGGCGGGACTTCTCGATCACGGCCAGCGGGGCGGGGTCCCCCACCCAGGCCGATTGATAGGGCAGAAGGGTCCTCATGCATCACCACCCTCGACCGCCTGCCGGATCAGGGCGGCAACATCCGGGCTGAGACCGGCCCCGCGCGCGGCCGCCCCGGCCCGTTCTCCCCCGGCGCGGCGCTCGGCCTCGGCCAGGCGTTTGCGTTCCTTGTCGGCCATTGCCTCGCGCAAGCCCGATGAGCTCATGACATCCTTCATCATCCGGCCCAGGAAATGCAGATCACGCGGATCGATCTCCCCGGCCTCCCGGGTCATCTGCGCTTTCATCACCTTGAAGGCCACGGTGGTGATCATCTCGAAGAGCACCGATTGGCGGCGGGCTTCCTCTTCCAGCCCGATCTCGTCCAGCCACCCCGCCGCCCAGCCGGTGGCCTCCTGCTGAAGGCGCGAGAACTCCCGGTGTTCCTGGCCGAACCGCTGCACCGTTGAGCGCCCGATCGTGACCAGCAGCCCCTTCTCGGCCAGGCGGTCATTGAGCGCGTCGGTGATCGTGTCATAGTCGGCAAACCCCTGCGCGGCGAGCTCTTCGCGCAGCCAGTCACGGATGGCCGAGGGCAGAAGATCGATCTTGCGCCGTCGCGGCATGTCACGGCCCCTTTGGTGCGGGCCGCCTCACGCCGGGATGGAGGGCCCGGCCTTGCGCGATATCCACGCCGCGCGCGGTGGCCGAGGCCAGAACGAAGCCCTCATGGTCCTCCAGCGTCACAAGCTCCTGTTCGCTGAGCCAGGCCAGCGTCGAGACCAGCCGGTCGCGCGAGGTGGTAATGCCCAGCCCATTGCAGACATCCATGAGGATCTCCGAGTTGGAGGCATATTCGAGACAGGCCGAAAGATGGGTGAGGATGGCCAGGCGGCGGTGGGCGTCCAGTGTTGCGGCATAGCTCATCTGCGGCTCTCTCCCAGAAGATGGTCCTCGATCCGGGTGATGGCGGCCGAGAGGGTGCCCACGGCCCTGGCATCGCGCTCCATGGCGGTGCGCAACTCCGAGACCGCGCCCGCCTGGCGTTCGATGGCAAGCTGCAGCGCGTGAATGTCCTCGCGGCTGGCCAGCCCCGCCACCGCGCCTTCCAGCCGCGTCAGCCGTTCGGCGTGGCGATCGAGCCGGTCGGTGACATCTGCCCCGGGCCCGGACCGGGATGGGTGCGGGGAGGCGCTGCGCCGCAAAAGACCCAGCCGCTGCAGGGCCACCACGGCGCCGCCCAGAAGGCCCAGGATCGCAAGGAGCGCGGCAAAGCTCTGCCAGTCTTCAGGGGTGGGCGTCATCAGCAGGCCTCCGGGAAAGATATGCGGGCAAAAGGGTCCTGCCCACATTAGCGGCTTTGCGCCACATCAGTCAGCGGACCATGGTCCGCTGCTCTGGTTATACCCGGGGGCGGTGCGGGATCGTTGCAGACCGGACAGGGCACACCGCGCCGCACTTCACGTTGCAGACCGGACAGGGCACACCGCGCCGCACTTCACTGTCGGTCATGTCAAAAAGCCAGCCCTTTGCGGTGCGCCAGCCGGGCATCAGGCCCGGAGCCTGCCCCCGGTCATCGGCATGCATCATCACGCGGCGCATCCGGGGTGGGGGCGTCAAACCCGGAAGCCAGGGCTGGCGGCGTTCAGTCTTCACTGTGAACCGCCCGCGCCGCCTCCAGCCAGGCCAGACAGGCGGCGCTCAGATCACCCCCGTGGGCGACGAGGCCGTGAAGCTGTATTTCCACGATGCCGCAGGCGAGCTGGGGGATTTCCACCTTTGCCCCGGTCTCGATGAGCGCCGTGGTTACCGCCTCGGTGATCGTCTCCACATCCTCCATTCTCGAAAGCCGCTCCAGAAGGGCGGCGCGGGCTGTGGTGCCGGGATCGGCGTTTTTGTCCTGTTCTTCCATATCCATATCCTTCATCTAGGTACATTCTCCCGCTTCCGCCTGGTACAGCGCCCGCCGGAAAAGGCGATCTGCGCCCGCCCCCCGGGCCGGCGGAAGGCACCCTGCCGGCTCATGGCTTGCGCGCCTCGCGCCGGTAGCGCCGCACGGTGCCGGTTGCAATACGCAAGGCGCGGGCGATCTCGCCTGTTCCCATGCCGCGCCCTGCCAGCCACAGCACCACCGCGCGGCGCGCCAGCGGCACCTCCAGCACATGACCGCCACAGCCCTGCATGAGCGCCTGTGCAGGCGCGTGACCCAGAAGGGCGATCAGGGCCTGGCCGTCGGGGCTTTGATCGCGCTGGAACATGGCGGGCACCCGCCAGCTCTGCCCGCCATGTTCCAGCGCGATGGCAAGTGCTGCCTCGCGCCCGGCGTGATCGGCAATCTCGGCCAGGGAGGCCGGCAGGGGCGCGGATGCGCAAGTCTGATGCGGGCGGGTCAATGCTCAGGTCTCCGGCGGGCACCCCTTTGGTGCCGCAGGCTCAGCCGTTCGGCGCGGTTCGAGATCGGCCCGGCCTGGGCGTTGGTTATGGTGACGAGTGCGACCGTGCCATCTGCCGTGCGCCGCAGATGAAACCGCAGGCCGCCCCGGATCACCGCGCCCTCGCCAAAGGTGCGCATGGCGGCCTCCGCGCCCGGCACCTGCGCCGCAATCCGCGCCCTCAGCCCCTCCACATCCACACCCCAGCTGCGCTCGAGCCAGCGCAGCACCGCGTGTTCGGTGACATGCAGCGAAAAGTGGCTTGACCTATCCATTACGCAGCCCCCCGGTCTGGCGTCTCGCGCGACATGCGCCGCGCGGCCATCTTCCGGCGTCCGTATTCGGCAGGGGTGAGGCGAAGCCGCTTTGCCTCGATCCGCGTCTGCGCGCGCCGCTGCTGGCGGGTGAGGCGGGAGGCAGGCGGGATGGCCCTGTTGGCCTTCAGCTTTGCAACCCACCGCCTCTGCGCGCGCCCGACCCCTGCGCCCGGTGCGGCGCGCGTATACTGGCGCGTGTGCTGACCCGGGGGTGCGGGTGTGGCACGTCCGGCCTGAAGCGGCATGGAGGTCAGCCCCGCAAGCAGGGCGCCATAAAGCATCTGTGCCATCTTCATGGGGAGACCTCCGCATCTGCATCTGCCTGCGCCTCTGCGCGGGCCAGCATCGCGCGCAGCGACCGGATCACATCGGTGATGCAGCCCGTATCGGTCAGCGCATCCACATCGATGGGCACAAAGGCCCAATGCGCCCCGAAGCGCGCGCGGATGAAGGCGTTGAGCCCGGCGCGGCCCGGGCGTTTCAGCGCGCCCCGGCGCCCCAGTTCGCCCCAGAGCGCGTGAATGAGGCGCACGTCGCCCCTTTTGGCTTTGGGGCGGGGGTTTGCGCCGCTGTGGCTGTCCCGGTGGGCCGCGCTGGCGCCCTTCTGACCGCCCCTGTGGCCGCCCCCTGTGCCATCCGGGGCTCCGCCCCTGTGGCCGCCCCCTGTGCCATCCGGGGCTCCGCCCCTGTGGCCGCCCCCTGTGCCATCCGGGGCTCCGCCCGTTCGGCGCTTCATCCGTCCACTGGACGGATGACCGGTTGCACCGGACCGCGCCTCACCCTGCAGCGTGTTGAGATGGGCCAGTAGTCGGGCCAGGTCGCGGGCGGACATGTCCCGCATCGACGCCTTGCCGGTCACAGCCAGTTGCACATCATGGCGTGCGTCCGCATCGAGCCCGAGGGCGCGGCAGGCCCCGTGCGCCGCGCGCATCAGCCGGGCGCGGTCCCCTTCGGCATATCGGCGGGTGCGGGTCATGTCACCGCCGCCCCGCCCTGCGCTTTGCGCGCCGCGCGTTCGAACCTCTTCTGCCGCCGCGCGATCCGCATCCGCTGCGCTTTATGTTCGGGCGCCTTCATCGGCAGGCGCGTGACGGGCAGACCGGAGACCCCCTCGGGGATATGCCTGATCCGCCCGGCCGCCACCGCCGCGTCGATGAGCCTGCGCGCCTCGGCGGAGAGCGGGGCGCGCGTCATGCGGGTGCCAAAGACCGCCACCGCTCAGCCCGCCTTGGCCAGATCGATGCTGATCGGCTCCCAGGCCGCATCGGGGGTGGCGCGGCGATAACAGCGCATATAGGTTTTCGAGCCCACCACCCGCATCGCATCGCGGATCGCTTCCATCGCCCTGCGCCAGCGCCCGTCGGCGATATCGAGCCGCAGCAGGCTGTAGATGCCGGCGCGCGCGATCTCGCCCTCCTTGTCGACCTGGAAGGCGTGGGAGACGATGGTGCGGATCTCGGCGCGGCTGCCCTCGGCCCATTCGGCCAGGCATTCCTCCACCAGGTCGCGCGCCACCTGCAATTCGGGGCCGAAGGCGATGCGATCTGCGATCTGCACCTGCACCTTCATGGTGCCGTCATAGGACATATAGGTGCGGTTGCCCTTGACCGAGCGGCGGCTATGGCCGCCATATTCGGCCTCCAGGATCGCATCAAACCCGCCGATCTCGTCAAAGCAATGGGACCGGAACCGCCCGATCTGCCCCGAGAGATCACCGGCAAAATGAATGACCCGGCGCACCATCTCGTCCTGCAACTGGTCCTGCGGGCGCACCATCTCGAGCGGTGTCAGGCGCCCTTGTGCATCGCGCATGTAGCGCGCACCATCAATGTCCACCGTGGCCGCATCGATCCAGTTCAGCGGCGGCAGGCCCAGAGATACGGGACCGGCTTCGCTCTCCGGGTCACAGCCCTGGTCGATCCGGGCCTCGGGGCCCCTGTCGGGATGCGGGTTTGTCTGTGCCATAACATGTCCTTTCGATGTGTGAACTGTTGCAGGGGGTCTTTTGCAGCGGGGGTGCGGTCCCGGATCGGGGTCCTCAGCCCTCGGCCGCGTCCTCAAAATCCACATGCGCGAAGATCGCCGGCACCCCGTCTTCCAGCCCGACGTCATCGATCTCATGCAAGCCGCCCAGGATGTCGGCGATCCAGACCTCCTCATGGGCCGACAGCTCCGAGAGCCGTTCGATCAGCTCCTCTACGCTCATGACAGCTCTCCCGCCGCCGCTTCGATATCGGCCTCCGTAATGGTCTCACGCCCGGCGCCGCGCGCGATCATCCAGGCCCGCGCCAGATGGCGGCGCAACCCGTGCAGCCCGCCGGGCCCTGCAGCGGCGGCGATCAGATGCTTCATCTCGCGGGCGCCCGGTTTGCGTCCCAGCGGTCCTGCGGCAATGGCGGCCACATCGTCGCGGGCCAGCGCCTTGAGATCGACCCGCATGCCGATCCGCCCCGTCACCTGCGGACAGCGCGCCAGCGTCATGCGGATGGTGTCATCGCCGATGAGCGCCAGCCCGCAGCCGGCCATGTCGCGAATGCAGCGGAGCTCATCAAGCAGGGGTGCGCGCAGATGATGCGCCTCATCGACCACGATGAGCGCGCCGCGCCCCTCAAGGCCGGCCACAATCGCCTGCTCGGCCTCCATGGAATGGGTCGGGCGTGCCCCCGCGCCAAGGGCTGTGCCGAGCCGCGAAAGCAGCCGGGGCAGGGTCGTGAGCGTCGGCGAGGCGCGCAGCCAGATCGCCTGGGCGCGGCCGGCGCAATGGGTCTCGGCCGCCCAGGTCTTGCCGCGCCCCGAGGGGCCATGGATCAGCGCCAGATCGCCGGCGGCCTGGGCATAGGCCAGCGCCGCGCTGACCGCCCGCGTGGCACAGGTCTCGGCATGGGCATCGAGCCGGGCCCCGCCAAAGGCATGGGCGGCGCGCTCGGCGCGGGTATCAAGCCAGCGCCCGATCCGCGCCTCCACGGCGTCATTGTCGCCGCCATAGCTGCCGTTCAGCCAGCTTGAGAGCGTGGGGGCGCTGACCCCGGGACCGATCTCGGCAGCAGCCCTGGCGCGCGACAGGCCAAAGGCGGCCATTTCCGCCTCCACCCGGGCGCGCAGCTCCGCCGGGGCGGGGGCCGCAGAGGCGGGATCGAGGACGCCAGAGGCGGGATCGGGGTTCGCAGACGGGCCGCGCGCCTCACGCGCAAGGGGTGTGATGTTTTCTGCCGGTTCCATCGGGGGTTCTCCTCTCTCAGATGCCTTCATCCAGAAACAGTTTCGCGGCCGCCTCCAGCGCAGGGCTGGCGCCCCCGGCCCCGCCAGCGGTGCGGCGGGAGGCTTTGGGTGCGGCGCTGGACGCAGACCCGCCTGCGCCCGCACGCGCCTCGGCCGCCTTGCCCCTGACTTCCGACCTTTTTGTTGATCTGACTGGGTTTTTGGTTTGTTTTCAGGTGTGGTTGCTCAGAGGCGCGTTGTAGTGCCCCATTATTATAAAAAGTATTGACATGGGCCTTCAGATGGCTAACCTCTTCGCCCATGTTCATCCGCACCAAACATGACGCAAAGCTCAACCGCACACGGATCCAGATCGTTGAATCCGTCCGCACCGGCTCCAAGGTACGCCAGAAGATCCTGCGCCATGTGGGTGTGGCCCATAACGACAGCGAGATTGAGGATATCAAGCGTCTGGCGGGCCGCTTGATGGAGCAATTACGCATTGATCGCTCGCCGCAAATGGAACTGTTCACGCCCACGGAATATGCCGATCTGCAGGCGCTGGTGCGCCGCGCTCCGCGGCCGGACAAGCTTGGCGTTGATCTTGCCGAGTGCCGTGAGGAGGCGCGGGTCTCTCTGGGTCTGCGGGATGTCATGGGGACGATGTATGACCAACTGGGTTGGGGGGCCCTTCTGGGGGCGGCGCGTAAAAGTGCCAATCGCATTGTGAAAGAGCTGGTTATGGCGCGGATCGCACAGCCCGAGAGCAAGCGCGCGACCGTGGAGGCGTTGGAGAACCAGGCAGGCATCACGCTCAATCTGGACGTGGTCTATCGGAGCATGGATTACATCAATACGCCGGTGATAGACGGGATTTGCAAAACCTCTCACGCGGCGGCAGAGAAGTTGCTGGGCGGGCCAGTGACCGTGCTGTTCTACGATTGCACGACCCTGGCCTTTGACACCGAGCGCGAGGACCCGGCCGAGGATGCGGACGGGGTCGAGCAGGATCATCTTCTGGCCAAGGGCTTCAGCAAGGATGGCAAGCATCACCGCGCTCAGGTCATGCTGGCGCTGATCGTCACCTCCGATGGGCTGCCTGTGGGCTATGAACTCTTCCCGGGAAACACCTGGGAAGGTCATACGCTGGAAGCTGCGCTGAAGGCGTTGGAGGGACGCTTCGACGTGGCCAGGGTCACGTTCGTGGCCGATGCCGCCATGCTCAGCAAGGACAACCAGCAGATGTTGCAGAACAAGGGTCTGCCCTACATCCTCGGCTATCGCATGAAGTCCGCCCCGGCCGCCGTGAAGGCGAACATTTTGAGCCCGGAGGGACGCCAGCCTTGGGCTGGACACGGTTCTGAAGAGGCAACCGAGAAGGGCTGGTACAAGGTGATCGACCAGGAGGGAGCGCGGGTCATTGTGACCTGGTCACCCACCCGGGCACGCAATGATGCCCACAAGCGCGACAAGGCAATCGAAAAGCTGCACAAGAAGCTCAAGCGCTCTCGCAAACCCGGCAGCTTCAGCAGCCGGGGATATGGCCGCTTCCTGGCCTTCCCCGACAGCGGGGACGTCACGCTGGATGATGCAAAGATCAAGGCAGCGGCACAATGGGACGGGCTGCATGCCATTGTTGTTCATGGTGCGGACGAACTGGAGGCACAGGACGTCATTGCCCGCTATCACCAGTTGTGGGAGATCGAAGCCTGCTTCCGCACCAACAAGCACGATCTGAAAATCCGGCCCATCTATCACTGGTCGCCGCGTCGGGTCCGGGCCCATATCGCCATCTGCTACATGGCCTTCTGCTGCCTGCAGCACCTGCGCAAGCATCTGGACCTGCTCGGACACCCGATGAGCCCGGCTCGTATCCGCAACGAGTTGAACGCATTGCAGCTCTCGATCCTGCGCCACAAAGGCACCCCTGACCGCTACGGCATGCCAAGCCATGCCACGGTCGATGCCAGACGCATCCTCACCTGCGTCGGCCTGACCTGGAACGAAGCCCCTTTCAAGATACCCCCCGGGCGCACCCGAAAAACTGGCCAGACCAAAGCCTGAGCTCCCTCAACACTCCGAAACAATCGCTGGCGAAAAAAGTCCGTGTAGTGCCTTTTGGCAACCAAGGCATAATAATATCAATGACTTATACGAAAAAATGTCGGAAGTCAGGAAACAGTTTCGCGGCCGCCTCCAGCGCAGGGCTGGCGCCCCCGGCCCCGCCAGCGGTGCGGCGGGAGGCTTTGGGTGCGGCGCTGGACGCAGACCCGCCTGCGCCCGCACGCGCCTCGGCCGCCTTGCCGGCCTCCTTGAGTGCCGGCGTCTCATGGGGTTGATCCGCCCGTGCCCCGCTGCGCGGCCCGACGCTGGAAAAGGCGATCACCTTGCCCGCCGCCTCCTCAGACGCGCTGAGCACATCCTCCATCGCCCCCTTGGGATTGTGGGCGCGGGCCAGATCGCGGGCGTCCTTGCGGGCGGCACTGTCGGCCTTGCGGGCCCGGGTTTTCGCCTGCGCCGCGATCCGGGTCAGATCAGCCCCGGTGCGCGCGGGGTCCTCGGCCATGAAGAGAAACCGCCCCTCAGGCGAAAACACGAAAAGACGCGCGGGATCAGCAGGGTCATAGCGCAGCTCCACCCGCTCACCCACGCGGGTGCCCATCTCCGGGGCGATGTACCAGATACCCCCCACCGAGAGGCCCTGCTTGGAGATGGTGCGGCGCGGCCCGTCTCCCGAGCGGCTCACCGGCTCGGCCAGGAGCGGATCAAGCGCGCGCGGATCACCGATCCGGCGCAGGGGCCTGTCCGGGTCTCCCGGCCAGGCCGCCATGCGCTGAAAAGGGCTCTCGCCGGTGCCGCCATGGGCGCGGCGCCCATAGATGGCCTCGACCCAGATGTCGCATTTGCGCTGCAGCTCCGCCCCGGAAAGCGCGATGTCAAAGGTCTCGGCCGCGTCCGTGCCGCGTCTCCGGGACATGGACTTTTTTGCCTCAAGCTTCTTGCGGTCCATCACGTCATGGCCGGTAAAGCCCGGCAGGAAGGCAAAGAGATCGCGCGTCATCGTGCCGAAGAAGCGCTCGATATAAGGTTTTGCCTCGGGCGTATAGGGCGGGCAGATGTCATGCTGGATGCCCAGGTCCGAGAGCACCCGGGTGAGATGGCGCGAGGTGTAGTCCCGGCCCTCATCGGTGCGCGCCACCTCCGGCACGCCCCAGTCGACAAGGCAGCGCCGCAGGAGCGCGCAGATCGCCGTTGCCCGGCTGGTGGGTACCACCAGAACCTTCGCCCGGCGCGCCCAGACATCAATGGCCCCCACGATCGTATGCCGCCCGTCGGTGCAGATCACATCCGCAGGCGTCGAATCCAGTTCCCAGAGCGCGTTGGGCGCGCGCACTTCCGCCGCCGCGCACCCAAGCGCAGGGGCCAGCCGCGCGCGATGCCCGTCAGGATCAGAGACGGCCGAGAGCGCACGGGCGTTCTCCGCATCGCCCCGCCAGGTCTTCAGCCAGCGCTGTGTCGCGCGCAAGGACGGCGTCTTGCCATAGCGCGCCTTCAGCACCCGCACCACATGGGAGGCGGTCAGGTGTCCCCCGTGCTCATGGATCAGCGCAAGGGCGCAGTCGCGCATCTGCGCGTCACTGAGCGGCCCGCAGCGCCCGCGCCCGGGCCGGTCGGTCAGCACCACCAGCCGCGCCTCGGGTGCCAGGCCCTGGCAGGTCAGACGCCAGCGGCGCACGGTGTCACCTGTCACCCCGGCGCCTTTTGCGGCCCGGGCATCCGCATCCGCCCGCGCTATCCCTGTGGCTATCAATCGCTCGGAGGCCGCCACCGCATCCAGCCGCATCCGCGCCTGCGCCAGTGCGGCAGACGAGCGGGGTGCGCTCGGGGGTGCGTCTGAACGAGACGGAAGACCGGCGGAAGGCGTTGCGCCTGAACGGGTCTTTGAGGGGGCCTTGAGGGGGTTTGCATTTGACAGGCCTGGGGGCGTGGAGGGGCCTTGCAGGGGCGCTGCAGGGGGCGGGCTTGGCGATATGGCGGGTTTGGGTGGTGCGAATGTCATGGGCTATGGCCTGAAATCCCTGCCGGCAAGGGGCCGGTTTGTTCCGGGGTGGCGTCATCAATCGTCATGGCGTCGTGACGGTTTGCATCCGTCGCTAGGCGGGTGAGCGACGCGCTGACTTTTCCGGCCAGCTTCGTAACCCTCTCCTCCAGCGCCCGTCCGATCAGGGCCTCCAGTGACGGGGCCAGGCGGCGGCGTGCATTGCCGTGCAGACTTGCAACCGCGACCGCAAGATCCTCCGATTCCGTCGCAGCGAGAATGCGGCGATAACCCTCCTCCACCATATCAAGGCCTGCCTCGATATCGGCGCGCACACCATCAACCACGCGCCGCGCCGCATCGGGCCCCGCCCGCTCGGCCTTCAGCGCCTCGATCTCCGCCTTCAGTCGCGCGTTTTCACGCTCGGCACGGCCCCTTGCGGAGCGCTCCGCCATCACGCCGCGCAGCCGGTCCACGGACCAGTTGTAAAGCGAGGCCTCGGCCAGAACCGCGTCGCCCTCTTCCGGCTCCAGCCCCGCCACTTCGGCATGATGCGACCAGCTCAGTTCGTCCCGGCGTCGGGACGGTTCGATCCGCCGCGCCACCGAGGCGCGGTTCTTCAATGTGCCCAAAGGCACGTCCAGCTTTTCCGCCAGCCGCGTCATGTCGCCATAGGCCGTCGGGCGCTCGGCAACCCAGTCACCCATCTCCCAGGCAATGCCGTCAAGGCCACGGTCGAACGCCCTTTCGCGCGCCACAATCGAAAGACCCTTCTCTTCCCATTCGGCATCAAGGCGCGCCTCTATCTGTTCGCGGGGCTCAATCATTGCGCGTCCTCTTTTCCAGTGTGGCCTTGCTGATCTTCGGGTTCCGGCGACACGGGGCGCGTTCGGCCGCCCCTTGAGCCGGTGACGGGACCGGCCGCACAAGCCGGTAGAGAAAGATGCGCTCCATCGTCATCGGATCGATACCCTGGCGGCAGGCAATCTCCGCGCCGTTGGCCCTGAGCTCCGCCACGGCCGCATTGACCGCGCAGACATCCGCCCCCGTCACGATCTCGCGCGTCGAGTGTTCCCGCCCGTCGCGCAAAAACGCGTGCAGGCGCTGCAGGCGCGGGGAGCGGGAGAGGCGCGCTGCATGCATCATGCGCGCCCTCCCCCACAGGGCGCACCGCCACCCGCAGGGGTCTCGTTGAGATGCGCGAGCACCTCCGCCACCATCAGCGCCGCCCCATCACAGGCCTCGATCCGTGCCACCGCCCGGGCGATGCCACGGGTCACCGCCTTATGATCGCGCCCGCCAAGGGCGGCCCCGATGCGCCCATACGTGGCTTGCGTGAGGGCAGCGCACAGGCACATGGCCATCTGCCGCGCCTGTGCAACCTCCCGATCCTTGAAACCCCCGCGCAGCGCATCCGCCTCCAGCCCGGCCACATGGGCGCTCACCAGGACAATCCGCGCCAGCGCGCGGTCCTGCCCGCCCGGCAGATGCGGCAGCGGCGCAAGCTCGCTGAGCAGGGCGCGCAGCTCCGCGCGCGAAAGGGGCGGTGTGTCGCTTTGCGGGACGGGTGCGCGCCCCGTCGCAGGGGATGTTTCCGGGGTTATCTCGGGGGGTGTTTCGGGGGCGGTCTTGTCGTCCGCCTCGCGCCCGATCCTGTCGCCCGTCTCAAACGCCATCACGCCGGTGAGCGCCGCCTCTGCGCGGGCCATCGCGCCGCAGGCTTCAAGCTCTGCGCCAAGGGCCGCCGCCTTGCGCAGTTCGCCCAAGGTGGCTTTGGCGGTGCGGGCATCCATGCGGCCGCAGGGTTCGGCCGGGCCGATCGACCGGCCCGCCTCCGCAAGGGCGCGGCGCAATTGCCGGAAATCGGAGGCGGCGCTCATGGGCTCACCGCCCAGGCAAGCACCAGCAGAACCCAGAGTGCCCCGAACAGCGAGACCGCGCCAATGAGATCGCTCAGCCAGTGATCGTCCAGGGCGCGGACGAGCCGGGCAAGAAGGCCCCCACGGACAGGGCCGTGGGGGCAGGTGCTGCGCGCTACAGGCGGGCGCGCAGAGCCAGGGAGTAACCGGTCAGGGGTGGCGGCCGGGTCAGGCGTGACGCCCTCCCCCGCCGCCGGTACCATCGGAGATGCAAACCAACCGATGGAGGAAAAGATGGATCCAGATAACGCCGAAATAATCGCCAAGGTCGCAAGCCGCTCAGCCCGAAGCACACACCATTTACTGATCGCGCTGATTGCCTCCCTGATCGACAGCGGCGCGCTATCAGCGGAGGTATTTGCGGAAAAACTCAACGATATGGAGCGCACCATTCGGAGCGTCAGCCCCGAAGACGCCTGGGATGAACTGGAGATGAGGGTCACGATCAGCCTCATTGATCAAATTCGTGATCTTGTTTCTGGCGGCGAGAAAACGTCACCCTGAGCGCGGCGGCGATCGGCCCCCTGCAATCCATCTCGTCGACGAGCACATTGATCAGCCGATCAGCCGGATCGGCAATCTCGTCAAGATTCGGAGTAGGATGGTTATGCATGGCCGTTACCTCGTTGCTGCAGGGGTGTCGGGCGGGCGGATCATGACAGACCCTCCGCTTTGGCAGGACCGGGCGTAACGCCTGGTCCCGCCGCCGGTTCCATCGGAGATGCAAACCAACCGATGGAGAGATAAATGGATGCGGAAAAATACATGTTAATGACGGAGATCGACCGGCGTATAAGTGAGGCCGGCAATCGGGATTTTGAAACGATCATGAGCATTATGCGCCCCCTCATGGCTGTGGTCAGGGCAGGCCTGCTTTCGGGCGCGATTTCTGTTGATGACGCCATTAAGCTGCTGCCCCCGGGCCGGAATGAGGATCAGGATCGCGGGACGATTGAGCAGTGGGCAAACCCGCGATCCGGCGAATGAACGCACGATCATAGTCGTTTATCTCGATACCCGCCCCGGAGAGATCGTACTCAATCCAGAACACGCCAAGGTCCGAAGATGCGGTGGCAAAGGCGGCGATGACCTTGCGGGTCGCAAGGCGTTCCACCGGGTCTTTCCGGGTGTCGAGAACATTCTGAATTGTCCGGTGTAGGTAACATGCCAATTGTCCGCTTCAGTTGATTGCGCGGTGGCCCAATTCGGAGGGAGCCGTAGGCGACCGTAGATTTGGGCCACCGCGTTCGCGCCACGTCGAAGCGGGTCACGCGACTTTGTGTTTGCTATCCTCCTGTGTGATGGGTGATCCGTCAGGCTGGTAGCGGCCAATGCATCTCGGGCCGTGGAAGATGACCAGTTGACCATCGGGGTATTCGTGGACCCTGACCTTCGCCTTGACGAAATGATGACGGTGCCTGTCTGCCGCGATCTGCATGACCAGGCCCTTGTAGCGCACCGTATTGTCGTTGCCGACGACGCGGTCTTCCTGCACACACAGGGTGTCGCGCACATTGCCTGTAAACGGCACGAAGGCCGAGGTCGTATCCTCCGGCTCCTTTGCAAACAGGGCATTGTGTTCGGGAAGATAGACCTCTTTCAGGAACTGATTGGCCTCTTCAATGGTTGTGATCCCATGGGACCGCAGTTCCTGCGGCAATCGGTTCTGGAACGTGCCAAACATGCGTTCAGACCGTCCACGGGCCTGCGGTGAATAGGCCGGGATCAGCTCAATGCCGAGTTGCTGCAAGGCGCGCCCGACCTGGGTCAGATTGTCCTTGTCCACTTTGCCGCCCGCTTCGGGCGTATGCCAGTAATGAGAGCCCCGATCGGCATAGAGCGAGCAAAACAGACCTTGCGCCTCGATCACCTCTGTCAGCCCCTGAAAACTGCTCATCGTCCCTTCTTCCTCGACAAAGAATGCCGAATAAACCCGGTTGGTGGCATCGTCCATGGTGACGATCAGATCCCACCACTGACCCGGAACCCATTCATGGCTGGAGCCGTCCTGATGCAACATCATGCCAACCATCGGACGGCGGGGCCGCTTGCGCCGATGGGCACCTCGTCGGGGTGCTGCCTGAACCCGGCCGTGGCGCTGCAGTGTAAGCCGCACCCAGTTGTAGCTCTGTGTGAAACCATGGTGGGCCACCAGCTTCTCGTGGAAATGCTTCGGCGTGTAATCCCAGTACTTGGTATCAAACAGTTCAAGCATCTCCATGACCTTATCCGTGGCAACACGATTGTTGGCCAGTTTGCCAAGCCGACGGTCGTACAGACCTTCTGCACCATCCGCCTCAAATCGATCCTCCCAACGCCTGACGGTGCGCACGGATACACCCAGTATCTCAGCCGCCTGTTCTTGCGTCAGCTTGTTCGCGCTTCGCCGCGAATACACATCTTCAAACTTCATCAGTCGAACTTCCTGTAACACTTCTGCTCGGTTCATAACGCCTCCTCTCAGAGACAGAATAGAACCGGACAGATCGCATGTTACATACACCGGACATATCGCGTGTTAGCGACACACCGGGTCTTTCCGGGTTGCCAGAACATCCACGCCACAGATGTATTGTTGCCTGTCGAAGAGTGTGGTGATCATGCAGTCCGGTCCTTGTTCATAGCGGGATCGCCCTCCCAGACCGGCAAGAGGCCCGCCACGCGGGTGGCCAGCGCATCGCGGCAGGGTGCGCAAAGTGCTGTCATGCGTGCGCAGGCCACGGCGTCCGGCTCCATCAGGTGATCATCCACCCGGATCAGCGCCAGCTCGTAGACGCCCGCATCGCGGCCGCCGCAGTGATCGCAGCGCCCGCTCATGCAGCCGCCTCCGCAGCAGGCGAGCCCGGCGTCGGGGTCGGGCGCGGGATGTCAGAAGGCCAGGCAAGGTCCAAAGGCCAGTGGTCGGAAAACCATTGCAGCGCGCGACTGTAAGTTCGATCCGTAAACCCGAGCCCTTGTCGAATGCGGCTGAAAAGCCGGGCATGGCCGACAGCCCAACCGGAAATTGTCGCTTCGCTACGGTCAACTCTGGTTCGGAAAGTGTCTACAAGGGCTATGAGTTCAGATCGCTGCATAAAAGCAGCATTGCATAATTGCAGTAATCATTCAATGTATATTTGCAACGCGCATAACTTGTGTAATTTTACAGCAATGCAAACCGCAGAATTACACAAGTTATTTGATAACAGACGTATTGACCTCGGCATTTCGCAAGCGCGCGTCAGCGAATTAGCCTTTGGGAGCCGAAAAAAAACACCAATCCAAGCAATGCGACGGGGAAGTTCGCCTACGGCTGAAACGCTTAGCGCTCTCTGCCGCGCCCTTGGTCTCGAGTTCTACATCGGCCCGCCGCGCGATGGTGCGCCTGTCGGCCTGCCGCGCGCGCCGAACTGGAGCGCCTTCACCGAGGCGACCCTGCCGCACCGGGGGCTGGCCACCTGCTCGGTGCAGGGCTGGTCGAAGAGCCAGCCCTTGCGCGACCCCCTGCCCAGACCGGAGGATATCATGGACGATGACGCTTTCTGGGTTTCGGCCACGGGGCAGTCGATGATCCCCGAAGGCATCGACGGGGGCTGCGTGTGTCTTGTTTCGCCGGGCCGTGAGGTGCGGGACGGGGACCGGGTCTGGATACTGGATTTTCAGGGGCGCGCGGCAATCAAACGCCTGGTGGAAAAGACAGAAACCGGCTCCCTCAAGCTCCGGGGGTGGCTTCCCAAACGCGATGGCGAGCAGCAGAGCTTTGACGAGGAACGGCTGCCGGCGGGCATCCGCGAGGTCTACCCGGTGGTGGCGGTGTTCCGGGGCAAGCCGGGTGCGGAAGGGGCCGAATATATCCCCGACCCGAAAGCGCCTGCCCCCGCCGCGCAGCCCGAATCCTCAAACGTCGCCCCTGTCGAGCGGGTGCCGAAGGCGATCACCGACATGCTGGGCCTGCCCGAGGGCGCAAGCGCGGATGCGGTGCTGAAAGCGATGGAGGCAAAGATTGCCACCCGGGGCACGGCCCATGCCACGCCGGTGGCGGCGCTGGAGCGGAAGGTGGCGCGCACGCTCAAGTCCGAGACGCGGTCCCTGAAGGATGATCTGGAAGCCAAGCTGGACGCGCTTGCCGCCCGCCTGCCGCCCGCAGCGGACGAGGACGAGACCCGAATCAGTCTGCCCTTTGCGGGCGATCTGCGCGCGGACCCGCGTGCGGGCGAAGAGGTGTTCGAGGAAACGGAAATGAACTTAAGCATTCCGAGCGAGGCCCTGCCACCGGGCCTGAAGCCCGAGCGGGCCATTGCGCTGCGCGCCGAGGGCACATCAATGCACCCCACGATTCGCTCGGGCGATATCCTGGTGATCGATCACGGCGACCGGGAGGCGCGCGAGGGCACGGCTTTCGTAATCCGCACCGGGACCGGTCTTGTGGTCAAGCGGCTCAGACAGAAGGGGCACGGGGGCACGGGGGAATGGATCATGACCAGCGACAACCCTGAGGGCTACCCGCCGCGCCCGGTCGGGCCGGGGGATCACATCCTGGGCCGGGTGATCTGGTTCGGGCCGGAGAAGGCCGTTGTGGTGGGGGGGTGATGATAGGATCAAACGGCGAATCAGTGATGAGGATGGGGATATGGACAGCAACCGAATTATTAACGGCGCTATTAACGGCGCGATAAGTGCAGTATTGGCAACGGTGTTTTTTGGGCTGCTCACCGCCGCCGCAAATTTATTGTCCAACGGCAAAATGGCTGAAGCCCTGGGCGCGGTATCTGATCGAGAGATGAAACAGGTCATCAGCGATTTCGACAAAAAGATCGCACCGAAGCTTGAGGCTTGCAGGGTGTGTTTTCGGGAGGTGGCTAAATCACCAAATCAGTGCAAGCCTCAATATCCGGAAGCGGAAACTTGTAGCGGGTGGAGCACATCGTCTGCAAAAGGCCCGTGGACGCAGATATTTCTCGACGACACAGACGATGGTGCGGGCGGTTGCAAGTATCAATGGCGTCTTGAGTGCCGCGCGAATTAGCCTTCATCAATGGCTTGAACTCCAGCAGTGCCTCACCCGCCGCCTGAGATCAGCAACTCGCTGACCCGCTTGCTGGCCTTTGCATTGGCCGAATAGCGCGTCTCGACCTCTTCGCAATCGGCCCATGCGAAGATCTCGCGAATCTCTGCCCGGTCATTGATCGACAGGATGAACCTTCCCTTGATGCCTTTCAGGATCTGAGCCATGCGCGCAAAATCGGCGCGTGCGAACATGTGCGGGCCATAATCGCCCTCATGGCCCAGGTAGGGCGGGTCGAGATAGAACAGCGTACCCGGCGCGTCATAGCGGGCAATGAAGGCCTCCCAGCCCAGGCATTCGATCACGACCCCTGCCAGGCGGGTGTGCAGGTCTTCCAGCAGCGGCTCGAGCGTTGTGAGGTTGAAGCGCGCAGGCCGCGCCTTGCTGACCCCGAAGCTGCGCCCGGTGACCTTGCCGCCAAAGCTTGTGCGCTGCAGGTAAAGAAAGCGCGCGGCGCGTTCGAGGTCCGTGAGCGTGTCGGGGTCCGTTGCACCCAGGCGCTCGAACTCGGGCCGCGTGGTCAGCTGGAAGCGCAGGGTTTCGATGAATTGCGGGTAATGGCGCTGCAGGATGCGAAAAAGCGTGCTGACATCGCGGCTGAGATCCTGACTTCCGACCTTTTTGTTGATCTGACTGGGTTTTTGGTTTGTTTTCAGGTGTGGTTGCTCAGAGGTGCGTTGTAGTGCCCCATTATTATAAAAAGTATTGACATGGGCCTTCAGATGGCTAACCTCTTCGCCCATGTTCATCCGCACCAAACATGACGCAAAGCTCAACCGCACACGGATCCAGATCGTTGAATCCGTCCGCACCGGCTCCAAGGTACGCCAGAAGATCCTGCGCCATGTGGGTGTGGCCCATAACGACAGCGAGATTGAGGATATCAAGCGTCTGGCGGGCCGCTTGATGGAGCAATTACGCATTGATCGCTCGCCGCAAATGGAACTGTTCACGCCCACGGAATATGCCGATCTGCAGGCGCTGGTGCGCCGCGCTCCGCGGCCGGACAAGCTTGGCGTTGATCTTGCCGAGTGCCGTGAGGAGGCGCGGGTCTCTCTGGGTCTGCGGGATGTCATGGGGACGATGTATGACCAACTGGGTTGGGGGGCCCTTCTGGGGGCGGCGCGTAAAAGTGCCAATCGCATTGTGAAAGAGCTGGTTATGGCGCGGATCGCACAGCCCGAGAGCAAGCGCGCGACCGTGGAGGCGTTGGAGAACCAGGCAGGCATCACGCTCAATCTGGACGTGGTCTATCGGAGCATGGATTACATCAATACGCCGGTGATAGACGGGATTTGCAAAACCTCTCACGCGGCGGCAGAGAAGTTGCTGGGCGGGCCAGTGACCGTGCTGTTCTACGATTGCACGACCCTGGCCTTTGACACCGAGCGCGAGGACCCGGCCGAGGATGCGGACGGGGTCGAGCAGGATCATCTTCTGGCCAAGGGCTTCAGCAAGGATGGCAAGCATCACCGCGCTCAGGTCATGCTGGCGCTGATCGTCACCTCCGATGGGCTGCCTGTGGGCTATGAACTCTTCCCGGGAAACACCTGGGAAGGTCATACGCTGGAAGCTGCGCTGAAGGCGTTGGAGGGACGCTTCGACGTGGCCAGGGTCACGTTCGTGGCCGATGCCGCCATGCTCAGCAAGGACAACCAGCAGATGTTGCAGAACAAGGGTCTGCCCTACATCCTCGGCTATCGCATGAAGTCCGCCCCGGCCGCCGTGAAGGCGAACATTTTGAGCCCGGAGGGACGCCAGCCTTGGGCTGGACACGGTTCTGAAGAGGCAACCGAGAAGGGCTGGTACAAGGTGATCGACCAGGAGGGAGCGCGGGTCATTGTGACCTGGTTACCCACCCGGGCACGCAATGATGCCCACAAGCGCGACAAGGCAATCGAAAAGCTGCACAAGAAGCTCAAGCGCTCCTGACTTCCGACCTTTTTGTTGATCTGACTGGGTTTTTGGTTTGTTTTCAGGTGTGGTTGCTCAGAGGCGCGTTGTAGTGCCCCATTATTATAAAAAGTATTGACATGGGCCTTCAGATGGCTAACCTCTTCGCCCATGTTCATCCGCACCAAACATGACGCAAAGCTCAACCGCACACGGATCCAGATCGTTGAATCCGTCCGCACCGGCTCCAAGGTACGCCAGAAGATCCTGCGCCATGTGGGTGTGGCCCATAACGACAGCGAGATTGAGGATATCAAGCGTCTGGCGGGCCGCTTGATGGAGCAATTACGCATTGATCGCTCGCCGCAAATGGAACTGTTCACGCCCACGGAATATGCCGATCTGCAGGCGCTGGTGCGCCGCGCTCCGCGGCCGGACAAGCTTGGCGTTGATCTTGCCGAGTGCCGTGAGGAGGCGCGGGTCTCTCTGGGTCTGCGGGATGTCATGGGGACGATGTATGACCAACTGGGTTGGGGGGCCCTTCTGGGGGCGGCGCGTAAAAGTGCCAATCGCATTGTGAAAGAGCTGGTTATGGCGCGGATCGCACAGCCCGAGAGCAAGCGCGCGACCGTGGAGGCGTTGGAGAACCAGGCAGGCATCACGCTCAATCTGGACGTGGTCTATCGGAGCATGGATTACATCAATACGCCGGTGATAGACGGGATTTGCAAAACCTCTCACGCGGCGGCAGAGAAGTTGCTGGGCGGGCCAGTGACCGTGCTGTTCTACGATTGCACGACCCTGGCCTTTGACACCGAGCGCGAGGACCCGGCCGAGGATGCGGACGGGGTCGAGCAGGATCATCTTCTGGCCAAGGGCTTCAGCAAGGATGGCAAGCATCACCGCGCTCAGGTCATGCTGGCGCTGATCGTCACCTCCGATGGGCTGCCTGTGGGCTATGAACTCTTCCCGGGAAACACCTGGGAAGGTCATACGCTGGAAGCTGCGCTGAAGGCGTTGGAGGGACGCTTCGACGTGGCCAGGGTCACGTTCGTGGCCGATGCCGCCATGCTCAGCAAGGACAACCAGCAGATGTTGCAGAACAAGGGTCTGCCCTACATCCTCGGCTATCGCATGAAGTCCGCCCCGGCCGCCGTGAAGGCGAACATTTTGAGCCCGGAGGGACGCCAGCCTTGGGCTGGACACGGTTCTGAAGAGGCAACCGAGAAGGGCTGGTACAAGGTGATCGACCAGGAGGGAGCGCGGGTCATTGTGACCTGGTCACCCACCCGGGCACGCAATGATGCCCACAAGCGCGACAAGGCAATCGAAAAGCTGCACAAGAAGCTCAAGCGCTCTCGCAAACCCGGCAGCTTCAGCAGCCGGGGATATGGCCGCTTCCTGGCCTTCCCCGACAGCGGGGACGTCACGATGGATGATGCAAAGATCAAGGCAGCGGCACAATGGGACGGGCTGCATGCCATTGTTGTTCATGGTGCGGACGAACTGGAGGCACAGGACGTCATTGCCCGCTATCACCAGTTGTGGGAGATCGAAGCCTGCTTCCGCACCAACAAGCACGATCTGAAAATCCGGCCCATCTATCACTGGTCGCCGCGTCGGGTCCGGGCCCATATCGCCATCTGCTACATGGCCTTCTGCTGCCTGCAGCACCTGCGCAAGCATCTGGACCTGCTCGGACACCCGATGAGCCCGGCTCGTATCCGCAACGAGTTGAACGCATTGCAGCTCTCGATCCTGCGCCACAAAGGCACCCCTGACCGCTACGGCATGCCAAGCCATGCCACGGTCGATGCCAGACGCATCCTCACCTGCGTCGGCCTGACCTGGAACGAAGCCCCTTTCAAGATACCCCCCGGGCGCACCCGAAAAACTGGCCAGACCAAAGCCTGAGCTCCCTCAACACTCCGAAACAATCGCTGGCGAAAAAAGTCCGTGTAGTGCCTTTTGGCAACCAAGGCATAATAATATCAATGACTTATACGAAAAAATGTCGGAAGTCAGGAAGCTCAAGCGCTCTCGCAAACCCGGCAGCTTCAGCAGCCGGGGATATGGCCGCTTCCTGGCCTTCCCCGACAGCGGGGACGTCACGCTGGATGATGCAAAGATCAAGGCAGCGGCACAATGGGACGGGCTGCATGCCATTGTTGTTCATGGTGCGGACGAACTGGAGGCACAGGACGTCATTGCCCGCTATCACCAGTTGTGGGAGATCGAAGCCTGCTTCCGCACCAACAAGCACGATCTGAAAATCCGGCCCATCTATCACTGGTCGCCGCGTCGGGTCCGGGCCCATATCGCCATCTGCTACATGGCCTTCTGCTGCCTGCAGCACCTGCGCAAGCATCTGGACCTGCTCGGACACCCGATGAGCCCGGCTCGTATCCGCAACGAGTTGAACGCATTGCAGCTCTCGATCCTGCGCCACAAAGGCACCCCTGACCGCTACGGCATGCCAAGCCATGCCACGGTCGATGCCAGACGCATCCTCACCTGCGTCGGCCTGACCTGGAACGAAGCCCCTTTCAAGATACCCCCCGGGCGCACCCGAAAAACTGGCCAGACCAAAGCCTGAGCTCCCTCAACACTCCGAAACAATCGCTGGCGAAAAAAGTCCGTGTAGTGCCTTTTGGCAACCAAGGCATAATAATATCAATGACTTATACGAAAAAATGTCGGAAGTCAGGAAAGAAAGCGCGCGGCGCGTTCGAGGTCCGTGAGCGTGTCGGGGTCCGTTGCACCCAGGCGCTCGAACTCGGGCCGCGTGGTCAGCTGGAAGCGCAGGGTTTCGATGAATTGCGGGTAATGGCGCTGCAGGATGCGAAAAAGCGTGCTGACATCGCGGCTGAGATCATTGATCACCTCCGCGCGCGGGCGCATCTCGCGGCGCAGGAACACCCCGCCCATGCCCACGAAGGGCTCGGCATAGGTGACATGCGGGATGGCGGCGATCCGCGCGGCGATGCGCGCGGCCAGACAGCGCTTGCCGCCCAGTCAGGGGGCCACGGGCGCGGCCGGCTCCACCGGCGCCATTCCGGTCTTGGGCGTGTAGCGATCGGGTGTGGCAGGGGAATCGCACTTAAGCTTTGACAGTTGAGTCGAATTGGATTCTTGAGGTTTCATCATGCGATGGAGTTTCGAGATGCCGACATTATCCAGCTATTTCAATGAAGAAGACGATCCACGTGGAGGTAACGCGCCGCGGCATAAGTTCTGTGACCTGATGACGATCAGCCTGTTGTGTGCGCTGTCTGGCGGGGAGACTGCGGTCGATATGGAGCATTTTGGGCAGATGAAGGAGGAATTCCTTCGTGAATTTCTCGATTTGCCCCACGGCATCCCCTGCCATGATGCCTACTCGCGGCTCTTTCGCTTGATGAAGCCAACCAGCCTACAGGCCTTTTTCGACAAGTTCAGAAGCGACTTTGCTGCGGCCCATGCCGAGCATCCAGCGATCGCCATAGACGGCAAGGAGATGCGGCGCAGCTTTGACAGAGCGGCCTCCCAATCGAACCTGAACGTCGTCACTGCCTTTGCTCATGGCGCACGTCTGAGCCTTGGAGTGACGCAAAGTGCCAAGGGCGGCGGCGAGATTCTGGCTCTGCGCGAGCTGATTGAGATGCTGGACATTCGTGGCATCACCATCACGGCCGATGCCTTGCACTGCCAGCGGGAAACCTGTGACCTGATCGTGCAGGAAGGCGGTGACTATTGCATGCAGCTCAAGGGCAATCAGGGCGACATGCAAGCCGACGTGCGGGCTTTCGTGGCTGACCAGAATATTGAATACATTGATGAATACATCTCTGTAGAGGGTGACCATGGCCGGGTTGAGGAGCGGTCATATCGCGTCTACGACGTGCCAAACTATCTCGTCGACACCCATCAATGGCCGCACCTTGGCGCATTCGTTCATGTCGTTTCCAGGCGCACAGCAGGCGACACGACCAAGCAGTCCGAGCGGGTGTACCTCCTGTCAAAATGCTTCACCGCTCAGGCAGCCGCCACGCTGATCCGTGGCCACTGGGAAATCGAGAACAGCTTGCATTGGTCACTGGATGTTGTGATGAACGACGATCATCACCGCGCGCGGAAAGACAACGCGCCCGCAAACTTCGCCGCGTTACGACGGATCGCATTGGGCATCATCAAGACAAATACCGCGAAAGGCTCAAACCGCGTGAAGTTCAAAAAGGCAGGCTGGAGTAACGACTTTCTGCGCACTCTAATCGCAGGGCTTTGAAGCGCGATTGCCCTGTCGGGTGTGGACAAGGGCATGGACATGGGAAAGGACTTCCACGATCATGATCCCGCCCTGTGCAGGGTGGCGGGATGGCCAGTGCTGGCCTGTTCTGGTCGTGGGAGGCCTCGTTCTCCCGGTTCGGGATGTTTGCGCATCCCGGCCCCCGTCCCGGCCTTTTGGATGGCGCGATGCGGGCGGCGTCGGGGGGTCCATAGCATGGGCAGCGGGTGCCGTGCAGCGGACCATGGTCCGTGCGGGGCTTTGTCCGGTTTTTAATCACATAGTGTGCAGCCTGGATGTGTTGAGGAGGTGGCTCGACATCCGCACTCTGCCCAAAACTCAGAGAGCGGGCGCAACGCCGACAGGCTCAATAATTACCTGCTTCCACATCTTTCAAAACCGGGATCAGGCGCCAAAATTCCCGGGCGATACAGGTGGCGTATTCAATCTTGTCAGGATAAGGGTCAACTTTCTGGTCCCACAAATAGCGAAGCTGACCAACCAAACTAGCGGTTCCTTCGGCAAATCGCAGGAGATCATCATACGTCGCACCGTCAACATTCAGGTCAGCTTTTTCGGCATTTACCCTATCGCGGCTCCCGATAATCCTGTGTGCGAGCCATTCTGATCGCAACACCCTAAATGCCGCTCTCTCGGGGCAGGCACTTATGGCGACGTATTTGGCTTTCAGGCATTCGAGAGATGACGACAGGCACTGTTTATCTTCGGCGTCCAGCGCGCGATCAAGCCGATCCCTTTTGCGAGCCTCCAGAACCTCTAATCCAGGCAGGATTTTCATCACCTTCGGTAAGGAGATTACGTCATGGCCCTCATCCCATGCACGATTGCAGTAGAGAATGACCGAGTTTTTTGCGCCTGCGCGCGCGACCACACCCGCATGCCCGCAGATTGACCCATTCAGACGATCGCAAACGTCCGGATTATCAACCGTGGCTTTAAGGAAGCCGATATACCAACTTGCCTGATCAGCGTCGCTTTCCAGTTCTTTCAACTGCGCACTGAATTCACATTCATTTTCTTTTTCTGCTTCCAATTGTCCCTGCCTTGACTTGCTGTCAAATTCAATGGGTTCCGGCTGATGGAACCCCGCTCCGGCTCAAGCGCTTTAATGCCCGGGCAGGCAATTTCCGTGTTGCCGGGGCCATGGCGATCTCAACTGCACTTTTCTCAACATTGTACAGAATCGGCCCTCTGTCAAAATGATCCCGATATCTGTCCGGGATGGCAAAACCGGTCGGCCACCTCAATCGTGTCTTCTCACGCCGTTCCGGCCAGCCATTCATCAAGGGCGGCATTGCCTGTGGTTTTGCGGGGCTGTCGGGCCTCGCGCCTGGCGGTGCCTGCCCCGGTGCCGGGTACGCGCGGTTCGGCGGCCGCGCCCGCTGACATGTCGTGGCCTTCGGGCTCTGCCGGGGTGCCGTGATGCGCGCCTGTTTCCCCTGCCACTTCCCCTGATGCCACTTCCTTTGGTGCCGTTTCGCCCGATGGACGATCCTGAGCCGGTCTCAGCCCTTCGATGGCGGCCATGGTCTTGAGGGTGCGGGCGACGTCTTTTGGCGGGCGGGACCTGCGCATTTTCTCAAAAGTGCGTGCCCCGAAATAAAAGCTCATGATCATGCCCAGGATGATCCAGAGATTGTCGGGAACAAGCTCGAGCGCGGTCATGCGGATGGCAAAGCCCTGGGGGTCCCACATGGCGAAGGCAAAAAGCGCGATGGTGCCGAGCGCCATGACCGGGCGTGGCAGGCGGTTGAGCGCGTTGACGACGCGGTCGAAGGCTCCGGCGGGCGGGCTTGCGAACTCGGCGGCAAACTGCGCCAGGGCGGCGGCTTTGGCATCGGCGGCGCGCTGTGCGGAACTTTCCGCATTGGGGCGGAAGGTTTCGATCACCTCGGTGGCGACATTGCGGGTGCCGCCGAAGAGGCCGGAGAGGATGCGCAGGAACATGTGGGGCCTCCTATGATGATTGTCAAGCAGGGCATTGATTTTGTTTGATTTTAAATTCGGCAAAATCGTCGAAGACCCAGCCGTTCTTGAGCGTGTCATAGATGATCTTGAGCAGCTTGCGGGCCGTGGCTATGATCGCCTTGCCCGCGCCACGGCGTTCCTTGATGCGCCGATAATAACTGTTGAGATATCCCGAATAGCGGATCGCGATGAGCGTACATTGCACCAGCGTGGTGCGCATGAGCTTGTTGCCGCGCTTCGTGATCCGCCCGTGATGTTCGGTTTCGTTCGAGTTACTCACCTTGGGCACGATGCCGACATAGGCGGCCAGCTTGTCCGCGTCGGAGAAGTCTTCAACCCTGCCGATCCCCGCCAGCAGGACCGCGGCAGATCGCGCACCGATCCCCTTGATGCTGGTGAGCCACTCAAAGCCTTTCATGGCCGAGGCGGCCTCCTCGATGGCCTTGTCGATACGGTTCAGGGTCTCGGTCAGGCCGAGCGCCTGGTCCCGCAATGCCGCCAGTTCGACCTGCTCAAGCGGTGTGAAGCGGCTGAGATCCAGGTCGCGCAGGCGCTTCTTGCTGGACAACCCTTCCTTCTTCAGCTTCATGCCGTGACGGACAAACATCGCGTGGATGCCGTTCAGCAGCATGGTGCGCTGTTTGACCAGCATGTCACGCGTCCGGGTCAGCGAGGCCAGTTCGCTTTCCTGAGTGGACTTGAGCCGGGTTTCCGGCAGCATGTCCTTCGACAGGAAGAAGGCCAAAGCGCGCGCATCGTTCTTGTCGGTCTTTTTCACCGATGTGCGGATCACTTTAAACTGGCGCGGGTTGACCACAACGATCCGGCCGACACAGGGTTCCACCTCACCGCAGAACCAGGCCGTGTTGCCGGTGGCCTCGACCGCCAGTTCGTCATCCGCATCAAGGCTCTGACAGAACCGCTCAAGCGCCTGCGCGGACAGATGAAAGGTTTGGAATGTTTCCGATCCGTCCGTCTCACGCCGACAGATCGTGAAGGAATTCGTATGAAGATCGACACCTATGTAAGCCATGGCTATACTCCCTGCTCAAGGAGGCGGAGCCCCCAATGGGGCGTGAACGGCCAAACCAAGCTCCTATGCAGGATCACCGGCCAAAACCGGGCCCTATGGGGGCTGTTCGGAAACAGGCGAAAGCTAAGCTCCTCAACAGGGTCACAATGCCCTAAGACACAATTCAGCCTGAGACCTATCCGCCTCCCCGAATCCTCTAACAGATTCAGGGCGTTTGGCCGATCACAAATCATTCATACCCCCTCCTCAGGTCCAGGTGGCAATGCGGGTTTCGAACTGGCGCTGCGAGAGATGGAAGCGCGGGGCGATGAAGTCTTCCGCGCGGCGGATCCAGCCGCCCTTGCCGCCATCGCGGCGGCGCACGTATTTGCGGAACTGCGCCCGGCGCTCGGCGAGGCGGAAGTAATAATCGCGCCGGGCGATGCCATAGGCGTCCGCGAGCGGCGCGCCCTGTGCGGCCAGCGCGTCTGCTGCCCGCGCGGTCTGGGGTCCGATGGCGCCATCGACGCTGACGTCCTGGCCGCAGAGCCGCAGCAGGCGCTGGAGGATCTTGATGGCGTTTGAGCCCGCGTTGACCTGCATGTCGAAGACGCTGGCGTGCAGCGCCTGCGGCAGCCAGTCGATGCGGGGCGCGCGAAAATAGTGCCGCAGGAAGATATCGACGGCCATCTCCTGGGTGAGGCACCTGACATCTTCGCCATCCACATCGCCGTCGCCGTCAAGATCAAGCATGAGGGTGCGCATGGTGTGGATCGTCACGCCCCATTTGGTGGGCCCGCCGGGATCGTCCGGGTCATCCACATAGCCGCCCTCGCGGGCCACGATCTCGCGGGCGATGGCCTCCGGGGTCTGCTCTGTGGTCTGCTCCGGGTGTTGCTCCGGGTGTTGCATGGCGCGCTTTCGTCACATGGGAGGGAGGGGCCGCCCCGCCGCGAGCGGCCCCCCCCCCGATATGGTCGCGCCTGTCGGCGGGCGCGCTCGGGGTATATGTGTCTGCGCTTCAGGGTAGCGCGGTTTGGGCTCTTGCGTCAGCGGACCATGGTCCGCTGACGCGCAGGGCTGTGGCTGATAGCCTGGGCCTCATGAGAGTTTCCGCCGCCCCTGCCGCAGCCCCATCCGCTGCCTCTGCCGCCTTTTCCGCGCTGGACGGGTGGATCGATATTTTCCGGGCGGGCACCCATACCGATGCCCATGGGCGGCGCGCGACCTGGACGCAAGGCGATCTGGCCGCGATCGTGGGTGATTATGCCGGGGCCGACCCGGCCCCTGTGGTGCTGGGCCATCCGGACACGGACGGGCCTGCCATGGGCTGGGTCAGCGGGTTGCGGGTGACAGGCGATCGTCTGCAGGCGCGTCTGAGCCGCCTGGATGCGGGGTTTCGGGCGGCGGTGGAGGCGGGGCGTTATGGGCCGCGCTCGGTGGCGCTTGCGCCCCTGTCCACGGGCTGGCGCCTGCGGCATCTGGGCTTTCTGGGCGCATCGCGCCCGGCCATTGAAGGTCTGTCACCTTCGCAGTTTTCCGCGCGCGCCGATGGCGTGCTTGTCTTTTCCTGTCCCCAACCGGAGGGTGTGATGAACCAACCCGTTTTCACCAGCGTAAGGGTGCCGCCGCAGGCTGCGGCCCTGCCGCTTGACGCGCAACCCAGCCCCGTGATGCAGCCCGTGATGGACCCGGGGGCGGCCCGGTTCACGGCCCAGCCTGCAGAACAGATGCAAGTACAGCCCGCAGGACAGATGCCAGCACAGCCGGGTGGTGCGCTTGAGGCCCATCCCCTTTCACAGGATGTGGCGCCGCAATTTGCGGTGCAGGCGGCCCAGCTCCCCCAACAAACCCCTCAGCAAGCCCGGCAGCCGGCTCTACAGTTTGTGCCTGTCTCACAGCCGCAGGGTGCGGTCCAGCCGCTTTTTGCGGCCGCGCCGCCCGCCGGGGCGCTGCCGCCGGGGGCCAGTGGTGTGACGGGGCCCCAGACCCGGGATGCGGCGGAAGTGGCCGAGCTGGCCTCGGAACGCCAGCTGCTTTTTGCCGAGCGCCAGCAGATCGCGGCCGAACGCCTGGCGCGCGAAGGCATGGATCGCGAGCGGGGCGCAAGCGCGCGTGTGGCGGCGCATGTGCAGGCCGGGCGTGTATTGCCGGCGGAAGCGCAGGCCTATGCGGCGCTGTTCTGCGCGCTCGATCAGGGCGGCGGCCAGATCACTATGGCGGGTGTGGACGGGCGGCCGATGGCGCTCAGCCCGTCCCAGGTGCTGGATGGGCTGATCTCGGCCCTGCCGCAACGGGTGCCGCTGGGGCAGGGCACAGCCCTGCACCCCGCGCATGTCCCTGCCCCCGCATTCGCGCAGGTGGGCGGGCCGGGTGCACAGGTTTCACCGGAGGCACAGTTCACGGCGGCCACCCAGGATCTGGCCAACCGGGCGCGGGCGCTGATGGCGGCGGACAAGAGCGGTGCGCTTGATCTGCCCACAGCGATCCACCGGGCCGCAAACGGGGAGACGGCGCAATGATGGAGTATCTGCTCACAAAGAGCTTCAAGGCCGGTGCCGGTGTTGCCGCGCGCCGGGTCTGCCGGATCACCGATCCCGACGCGGAAGCGGTTCAGGCGGCAGGTCCGGGCTTCCTGCCGCTCGGGATCAGCGCCGATCTTGGCGCCAGGACCGGCGGGGCGGTGGACATTCATCTTGCGGGCATTGCGATGCTGGAGGCGGGGGGCGCGTTCAGCGCCGGCACCCTGGTGAGCGGCGATGCGAAAGGCCGGGGCATTCGCGCCCCGCGCGGCGGTCTGCATCAGCGTGTCGTGGACGGGGGTGCGGCGAATGCAGCCCTTGCGGTCCCGGGTCTGGGGGCCTCTGACAGGCTTGTCGGTGTGATCGAACTGGCAGACGGCTATGCCGACCGCCTGGGCCAGGCCACCCTCACGGATGATGCGGGCCTGACCCTATCGGTGGCGACCACCGGGGACCGGCTTCTGGTGAGCTGGCAGGCCCGCGCGCATGCGGTGGGCATCGCCCTGCAAGCCGCGCACGCGCCGGGGGACCTGATCCGGGTTCTGATCGTGCCGCAACAGATCTGAGGAGGCAGTCATGTTCCAGTTTCAACATCCCGATCCGGCGTAGCTGATGCCGGTTGCGGCCGGGGGCGCGCAGGGGCAGCCCATTCAGGGCGGGGGCCTTCCGGGCCCCGCGCTCTTTGCGACCCCGCCCGGTCAGGGCAACCTGCCGCCCGGCGCGCGCTTTGCCGCCGGTCCCGCGCCCAGCCCCTATCCGGTGGATTTTCATCGCTCGGGCATTGCCGTGGGCTATGCCAATGATGAATATATCGCCGATCTGATCCTGCCGCGCCTCGCGGCCCTGATGCGCCGCGAATACCGGTTCAACCGCTATCCCATTGAGGAGCATTTCACGGTGCCGCCCACCCGGGTGGGGCGCCGCTCCGCGCCTGCCATGGTGCATCTGAGCTCGGCCGAGGACACCCGGTCCGTGGAGGATTACGGGCTGGATGACGCGATCCCGGCCGATGACGTGACCAACACAGCCCCCACCGCGATGAACCCGATCGACCGCGCGTCGATGGTGCTGACCGATCTTCTGATGATCGCGCGCGAATTGCGCGTGGCGGAACTGGTGTTCAATCCGGCCCATTACCCCGACACCAACAAGATCACCCTGTCGGGCAGCTCGCAATGGACCCATGCCGACAGCAACCCGCTCAGGGATATCGTTGCGGCGCAGACCGGCATGATCGTCAAGCCCACCGATATCGCCATGGGCGAGGAGGTCTTTGCCGCCCTGCGCACCCATCCGCGCATGCTCAAGGCCACCCATGCCAATGACGGGGATTCCGGCATTGCCAGCCGCGAGGCGATGGAGCGGGTGTTGATGCTGCGCATCCATGTCGGCTCAGCCCGGGTCAACACCGCCCGGCCCGGCCAGGCGGCCAACCTGGCCCGCTGCTGGGGCAAGCACGCGCTGCTTTATCGCCGCGATCCCAACACCGACTATAAAGGCCCGCCCAGCCTGGGCTTCACCGCCCCCTATCTGGGCCGCCAGGTGATGGTGGGGTTCGATCCGCGCATCGGGGTGCGCGGCACCTATGTGGTGCGCGTGGTCGACAGTTGCGACGAGGCGATGGTTGCGAAACTGGCGGGGTATTTCTTCCGCAACGCGGTGGCGTGAGAGGAGGGGCGCATGACACAGACCAAACACGCAGGCGCACATCCCACCCCGGCCGTTCAGAAAGGTGATCTCGAGATCCGGCTTTTGAGCGCGGTCAAACATGACGGGCTGCATTACCCGGCGGGCGCGGTCGTGACCTGGCCGCGCGCGGCCGCAGAGCTGCTCATCGCGGGCGGGGATGCGGTGGAGCCCGGCGCGGGGGCCGACACCGACCTGCCTGACCCGGATGCCCCGCCCGGCCCGCCCGGCCCGGATGCCCCTGCTCCCCCTGCCGACCCGGAGCGCACGGAGCGCACAGAGCCCGCGCAGCGCAGGGCGGCCCTGATCCGCGCGATGGCCGCCCTGGAGCCGGGCCATCCCGATCACTGGACGCGGGGCGGCAAGCCCGAGGTCCGCGCGCTGGCTCAGATCACCGGGCTGCGCGACATCCGCGCGGCGGAGCGCGATGCGGCCTGGGAGGCCGCGCAGGCCGCAGAAGGCGGCAGGGCGGAGACGGGGGCAGAGACAGGGCGAGAGACGGGGCGAGACACCACATGAGCTACGCGGCGGCAGCGGATCTGCGCGCCCGCTTTGGCGCGGACGAGATCGACCAGCTTCTGGATCAGGACGCTGACGGCCGGCCCGATGACGGCCGGCTTGAGGCGGTGCTGGCGGATGCGGCGGCGGCGATCGATGCGCGCCTTGCCCGCCTCTATGATCTGCCCCTGCCGGAGGGCGATTACCCGCTTTTGCGCGCCATCGCCTGTGATCTGGCCCGCGCGCGTCTTTATGACGACGAGATGTCCGATACGGTCAAACACGCCGCCCGGCGGGCGCGGGCGCAGCTTGGCGCCCTGGCCGGGGGCCAGGCCGTTCTGGTGCGCGCGGACGGCAAAGCGGTGAGACGGCGGGCGCAAACCCCGCGCATCGCGGCCCCGCAGGGCCCGGTCGCGGACGGCTTTGGCGACACATCCTGCCCGGAGCGCGGGCGATGAGCGGGGCGCGGATCGAGATCGCGCTGGAAGGCAGCGCGCTGCGCGCCACGCTGGGCACTCTGGCCGGACGGCTTGGAGAGCCTGCCGAGCGCGCCGATCTCCATGACGCAATCGGGGCGCTGCTGGCCGACGGGGTGCAGCGGCGCTTCATTGCCGCGCAAGACCCCGACGGCACCCCCTGGGTCGAAAGCGAACGGGCAAAAGCCGGGGCGCGCGGCGGCAGGACACTGACCGATACCGGGCGTTTGCAGCACTCGATCACCTGGTCGGTTGAGGCCGATGGCGTGCTGGTGGGCACCAATGTGGAATACGCCGCCATTCACCAGTTCGGCGGCGAGATCGAACAGAGCGCGCGGACCCAGGTTCTGGCCTTCGATGGGCAGGGGCGGTTTGCCGCGCGCAAGAGCACGCGCCGGCGCAAGACGGGCAGTGTGCCCATTGCGATCGCGCAGATCGGCGCGCGGCGCATCACACTGCCCGCGCGCCCCTTTCTCGGGATCGACGCGGAGGATCGCCTGGGCCTTGCCGGGGTGATGCAGGACTGGCTTGAGGCCGCGCTGCCATGAGCCGGGTGACGGGACATGAGGCGCCCCGGGCCATCGTGGAGCGGCTTTCCGAGGTGGGCGGGCTTGAGGGTGTCGAGATCTGCGAGAGCCTGCGCGGAGTGCCGCAGATGAAGGGCAAACCCGTGATCGCGGTGCTGACCTTGCGCGAAAGCGGCGCCGATCCGGTGAACCGGCAGAGCGCTGCCGCCCGGATCATCACCCGCCTGGCCGTGGTTGTGGCCATCCCGCTGCGCAACGATCCCGGAGGATCAAGGGCCAGATTGCAGCTGACACCGATCCTGGAGACGATCCGCACACATCTTGCGGCGTTTCGCCCGCCCGGCGCCAAAGAGCCGCTCATCTGGCGCGAGGGACGCCTGGCGGAACTGACCCCGTCGCGCGCGGTCTGGGAGGAGGGGTTTGATCTGCTCTGGTGGGTGAAGACCTGAACAGCACATGGAAGGAAAGACGCGATGCGCGAGGAGCACCATAAAAACCAGATCGTGGTGGGGGCCGGCTGGCTCTACCTGATCGAGCCGGAAGGCGGTGAGCGGTACCTGGGCGAACTGCCCTCCTGTTCCGTCACCGTGACAAGCGAGTATATCACCGTGGAAAGCAGCAACGGGCCTGTGCGCCGCCGCCTGGTGCACAAGCCCCGCAGCGTGACGCGGCGGATGGATATCGAACTGGAGGATATGAGCGCAAAAAACCTCGCGCTCTTCATCCTCGGCGAAACCGGCCGTGATGCGCAATCCGCGCAGGTGGTGGAAGGCGAGCTGCTCTCCGCCTTGCGCGAAGATGTCTGGTACCAGCTGGGCGTGAGCCGCGCGCGCCCCGAAGGGGTCTCGGCCATCGCCGCCACCCCGGCGGTGACGGTCAGGAAAGGCGCGAGCGGCAACACCGCCCTGGACGCGGCGCATTACAGGATCGATCATGGCAGGGCCCGGATCCTCTTCACCGATCTCGAGCCCATCAGCGGCGCCTCCAAGGCGGTGCGCGTGAGCTACACCCCGGTGGCACAGACCCTGGCCCGCGCGACCTCCTCGGAGGCACAGCTGCGCGAGTTCGGCCTGCGCTATATCGAGGATGCGGTGGAGGGCGTGGGCAAGCGCCTTTTTGCGCCGCGCTGCACGGTGTCGCCCAACGGGCAGATGGCCCTGAAAAACCCGACCCAGGCGCAGCGCATCCCGCTGCAGGTGGAAATTCTCGAACCAGATGCGGGCGCGGCGCTGGTGATCTACGGACCGGAGGGCTGATCCGATGCGCAAAACCCGCAAACATACCGCAGAGACAGATCCCGGGACAGCGGAACCCGGGACCCCCGATCCGCGCCAGTGTGAGGCGGCGGTTCTGCTCCCGGACATGGATCTGATGCTGCAGGACCCCGAAACCGGCGCGGAGGTGAGCGTAACCGTGCGCGAGTTCCGCTTTATGGACGGGCTGAACGTGCAGGCCCGCGCGCGGGGGCTCATCGAGGACCTGGCCGCGCTTCTGGGGGAGCCCGAGGGCATGACGCCGGCGCGGGTGGCGGAAGTTCTGGGCACACATGCCGATCTCTGGGCGGATATCTGTGCGATCTCGACGGGTCGCGAGACGGGCTGGATCGCGGCGCTGCGCGAGCCCTGGGCGGGGATGCTCACGATGGCGGTCTGGCAGGTCAACACCGATTTTTTTACCGCGCGTCTTCTGGGCCAGCACCTGGGCCGGGAGACGATGAGCGCATATTGGGCCTCGCTGAGCTCCTCAGCCTTCTTGCCAGCGCAGGACATGGACGCCCCGACGAGCTGATGGCGACCCTCACCTGGCGGCAGATGGTGCTTTACGGGCGCGCCGCCGAGCGGCAGCGGATGCGCGGGCTTGAGAGGATGATGGCGGCGGCGCTCATGGGCGGGGGCGGAGGAGAGAGCGGAGGAGAGAGCGGAGGAGAGAGCGGAGATGGCGGATAACACGCTTGAGCTGGCCCTGCGCATCACGGCGGATACAAAAGCGGCCGCGACAGAAGTGCAACGGCTGGGCGGGGTGATCAAACGCTCAAGCCGGGAGGTGGCGCGCGCCAATGCGGTCGCTGCGCAATCGGCGGGTGAGGCGGCGCGCGCCGCGCATGAACTGGAACGCGCCCAGGCAGAAGTTGGACGCGAACACTCCGACGCCGCGCGCACAGCGCTGGAGGACGCGCGCGCAAAGGACCGGCTGGCCCGCGCCGCCCTGCGCACAGCCCGCGCGAATGTTCAGGCCGCAGGTGCCACGCTCGCGGCGGCGCGCGCCGCGGCCCGTGCGGCGGGCGCGATGGACATGCAGGCCGCATCTGCCAGCCGCGCGGCCAATGCCAACCGCGCGCTTGCGGGCGCAGGCCGCTCCAGCCGCGCGGCGATACAGAACCTGGCTTTCCAGGTACAGGATTTCGCGGTGCAGACCGCCGCCGGGACAGCCGCCAGCGTGGCGCTGGCGCAGAACCTGCCGCAGCTTTTGGGCGGCTTTGGCGCCCTGGGGGCGGTTCTGGGGGCCGTGGTCGCGGTGGGCCTGCCGCTGGCGGGAGCGCTTTTTGACCTGGGCGAAGAGGCGGGTGAGGCGGGTGAGGCCTCCGAGCGGCTGGCGGAGGCCGCCGAGCGGCTGCGGTCCCTGCGCGCCCTGGCGCGCGACGTCGAGGCGCTGGCGGAAAGATACGGGGCCGCCGCCGACCAGGCGCGCGGATTGATTGCCGCCCAGGAGGCACTGGCGCGGCGCGATGCGGCGCGGGCCGTTGCGGAGGTGATCGGAGAGCTGGAGGATGCGGCTGGCCCGGCCTCTCTTGCGGCCACGCGCCGGACACGAGCCGATGAAGAGACGCTGCTGGCAGATCTGGCCGCCCGGGCCCGGGCGGCGTTTTCCGGCCCGCTTGAGGACCTGGTTAGCCAGGTCACCGAGACAAGGGAGGCGGCGCAGGCGGAACTGGCGCAGATCTTTGAGGGAGACGAGCTCAACGCGGCGGCGCGGCGCTTGGCCTGTACGCATGAATGGAACGGTGAGGGGTCATAAGGCATTTTTTTCGTTGAGACATCGGTAAATGGTTGCAGGATGGACTTTGAATGCTCTGGCGACCTCTTTGACGGATTTTCCATTTTCGAGAAGTTGACGGACTGTGTCGCGTTGTTCACTCCCCAATTTAGGAGGGCGTCCAAATATGACGCCACGTTGCAATGCAGCCTTTCGACCGTTTTCGGTTCGACCTCGTATAAGTTCACGTTCGAACTCTGCAATGCCAGCAAACACGGTCAGGATCATGCGGCCTGAGGGCGAGGATGTATTGGCCCAGGGTTCGGCAAGCGATTGAAGTCCCGCGTCTTTTTCTCCGATAACTTCTGCGACGCGTAAAAGTTCAGACGTTGAACGCGCCAAGCGATCAAGACGCGTCACGACAACCGTATCCCCTTTTCTGAGTTGGTTTAGCAACCTTTGCAGTTCAGGCCTCTTTATGCGTGCACCGGAACCCTTTTCCTCGAGCACCGTCTCGCATCCGGTCGCTTCCAGTTCGGCCCGTTGCAAATCAAGTTCCTGGGCGTTCGTTGAGACGCGCGCGTAACCAAATTTCATGCCGCCCCTTCCGAAGTGTCGCAAAAGTTGTCGCAAAAACCGTTTCTTTCGCATCTGTATTTTGCGATAGATAAACCATTGATTCTTCGTGGCCGGATTCGGTCTCGCGAAACTTGAGAGATTTGCGAATGCCGACGCGGTTTTTGAGTGACGCGCAGCGGGCGCGATACGGACGCTTCGACGGGGTTCCCAGTCGAACGCAGATCGCGCGATATTTCCACCTTGATGCGACTGATCGGGACATTATCAATCAGTTGCGTGGCAGCCATAATCGTCTGGGCTTTGCGCTTCAACTCGGTATCGCTCGGTTCCTTGGCGTACTTCCGACAAGGTTCGAGGATATTCCCGATGTCGTGGTTGAAGCGGTGGTCGCACAGCTCGGACTGACCACGATGCCGTCTTTGACCGCCTATGCTGTTGGGCGCCCAAAGAAGCGCCATGCGGCCTTGATCCGGAAAACCTACGGCTTCCGAGACCTGGCCGATGATGCCAGCGCTCGCTTTCGTTTGACGCGCTGGCTTTACACTCTGTGTTGGTCTGGCGATGATCGGCCGAGCCTGCTGATTGACCGGGCCACGGCGTGGATGTTGGCGCGCAAGATACTGCTGCCTGGTATCAGCACTTTGGAGCGCCTTGTTGCCCGCATTCGGGATCGTGCGCATCGGCAGTTGTGGATGCATCTGTCCGATGCGTTGTCGGATATGCAGCGGCAGAAGATCACCGCCTTGCTTGAGGGCGAAGGCGGGTCGCTGCGCAGGCTGGATTCGTTGCGGGCGGCTCCCACAAGACGGTCTATGACAGAACTGCTGCGCCACTTTCATCGCCTTGATGACATTCGCGCCTACGAACTGGCCCCGCATTCGCCTGAAACGGTTCCGAATGCACTCATCCAGCGCCTGGCCAAGATAGCTAGAACCATGCGGCCATCTGCAATCGCGGTTGCCAAGGAGCCGCGCCGAACCGCGATTATCGCCGCGCTGTTTCACACGTTGGAGGCCGTTGCCATCGACGATGCGGTCGAGCTTTTTAGTGCCTTGCTGGCGGATACGTTTCGAGAAGCCAAGGCAGCTCGCAAGCGAAAGAGATTGCGAAGCTTGGGCGATCTGGACGCTGCTGCTCTGACCTTGCGTGACCTGGCCCGGCGCGTCATGACCGATGGCGACGATGATACAGATATGACTTTCCGGTCCTGGCGCGATGCCATCTACGACGAATTGAATTATGCCGCCCTCGTTGAAGCCACTGACCGTGTCGATGTCTTGGCCAAACCACCAGAAGACAAGCCGCTGGAAGAACTGATCGTAAAGTGGCGCACGACGCACACACTGTTTCGCAACCTCCTCGAACGAATAGAATTTGAAGCTTCGCCCAAGGGCCAGCCTATCAAAGCGGCGATCGATTTTCTTCGCGGCATCGAGAACTGGGCAAAAGCTGATATGAACGATGCGCCGACTGAAATCCTGCGTGGAGTCTGGCGCAAATACGCGCTCGATACCAATGGAAAAGTCTCCGACAATAAAGCTTATGTTTTTGCTGTATGCGAGGCTTGGCAGGGGGCACTTAAGACCCGAGACATCTTCGTGCCCGCTGGCATGAGGTTTGATGATCCCAGACGTGGCTTGCTGAGCGGCGAAGCGTGGCAGGCGGTGAAGCCAACTATATGCCGCACACTTGAACGTTCGCCAAATGGAGAAACGGAACTCGCCGTTCTTGCTGACCAACTTGACCAAGCCTATCGGCGGGCGGCGGAAACCTTCGAAGTAAATCCGGCAATTCGAACTGAAATCAAGAAGGGCAAGCCACAGCTCGTCATCACGCCACTCGACCGCATCGAAGAATCCGACAGCCTGAAGAAACTGAAGTTCGCGATGCGGACCAGATTGCCAAAAGTCGATCTCTCGGATGTGCTTCTCGAAGTCGCCAACCGAACCGGTTTTGCGCAGGATTTCACCCATGTCACTGAGCGGCGCGCGCGCGTCGATGGCTTCCAGACAAGCCTGTGTGCCGTATTGCTCGCCGAGGCCTGCAACATTGGCTTCGAGCCGATCACGCAGGCGAGCTTTCCGCCACTTCGGCGCGACAGGCTTTCCTGGATCAGCCAGAACTTCATCCGCTCCGAGACAATCACGGCAGCAAACGCTCGCATCGTTGCCGCCCACAATGAACTGCCGATCGTCCAACATTGGGGTTCTGGTGATGTTGCCTCCGCAGACGGAATTCGCTTTTCCGCTCCACCCACGGTCATCCATGCCGGCCCTAACCCGAAATACTTCAAGACTGGCCGCGGTATCACGCTTTATAACCTTGTCTCCGACCAGTTCACTGGCCTCAATGCCCTTGTTGTGCCCGGAACACTGCGCGACAGCATGTTCATCCTTGCGCTTTTGCTCGACCAGGAAACCGATCTCGAACCCGTAGAAATCATGACCGACACGGCGGCCTACTCCGATATCGTCTTTGGACTCTTTTGGTTGCTTGGCTATCAGTTCAGTCCTCGGCTCGCGGATATCGGTCAGACCCGACTTTGGCGCATCGACCGCAAAGCAGACTATGGTCCGCTTGATTCGCTCACGCGCAACAAGATCAATGTCCGCCTCATTATAGAAAATTGGGAAGACGGTGGGCTGTTGCGTCTGACCGGATCGCTGAAGCTTGGACACATCAATGCAGGCGCAGTCATGCGTACACTTCAGGTGCGCGAACGCACCACGGCACTCGCCAAAGCCCTTGGAGAATTGGGCAAGATCATCAAGTCGCTGCATATCCTCAGATTCATCACTGACGAGGAAACGCGGCGGCGTATTCTGATCCAACTTAACCGTCAGGAGCTTCGCCACAGCCTGGCCAGGCGCGTCTGTTACGGTGAAAGGGGGGAAATTCGCAAACCCTATAGGCAAGGGCAGGAAGAACAACTTGGAGCGCTCGGGTTCACCCTCAATGCTATCGCTTACTGGAACGCAACCTACATGCAGCGCGTACTCGACCAACTCGAAACAGAAGGCTGGAATGTCAGCCCCAATGACATTGCCAGAATATCGCCCCTTGGACACAAACATATCAATTTCCTCGGCAGGCACGCATTCGACCTGCCGGACAACATTGCCACCGGAGAATTGCGCCCTCTCAGAAACCCTAATTCCGAACGGTAGTTTTGCAAAGTCTTATGACCCCTCACCGTTCCATTCATGCGTACAGGCGCCGCTTTGGCGTCACGGTGGAGGCGTTGCTGGAGGAGATTGCCCTTCAGGCGCAACCGGAGGCGTTTGCGCGGGCCTCGCGCGACATTGACGATCTGGGCGCGCGGGCGCGCGCGGCACAGACAGAGCTGGCCCGGGCCTTCGGTCTCACCGAAGAGGCCGCCGCCCGGGTGATCGAGGCCTTCCGGGGCTTGCGGGCGGGTGAGGGGGAAGAGGCGCGGCGCGCGGGTCTTGAGGCGCTGCGCGCAGCGCTCGTCACCACGGGGGCGACAGTGCGGAGCCAGAGCGAGACCCAGCGCGCCGCCCTTGAGGCCTTTATCCGCAAGGTGCTGGAGGCCGAGGACCAGGTGCTCGCGCTGGCCGGTGCCGGCGCGCAGATCGCGCCGGGGCTGGAAAGCGGGGTTCTCGTGGCCGACCGCCTGGCCGAGCGGTTGCGGCAGGCGGCAAGCGAGATGGAGCGCTTTGGCAGATCGGCCGATGCGCGCCTGGACGAGGCCAGGCTGCGACGCGCGCACGCGCACGATCCGGTGGCGCTGGCGCGCGCGCTCAGCCTGCAAAGATCAGAACGCGAGATCGCGCCTGTTGAACAGGGCTATGTGGCAGGTGGCCTCACGGCCGAGGAAGCACGCGCCCGCACAAGGGGCCTGCGCGAGACGGCGGCGGCCACGGCGGAGGCGGCAGCCGAGACCGCGCGGCTGGGCGCAGAGTTGCGTGCGCTCGACCAATCCGCCCAGAGAGGGCGGGGGCGGGCGCCGCCGGAGCGGGTCGCAAAGCGGCAAGACTGCGCCGCGAGATGGAAAAGGCGCGGCAAGAGGCGCGCAAGCTGGAAACCGCGCTGGCGCGGACGCTGGGCACTTATGCGCGCGATGCCATCGAGAGCCGCGACGAGGTGGCGCAGGCCTGGGGTGCGGGGTTTAAGGGGCTGGAAGACGCCCTCACCCGCTTTGTCACCACCGGCAAGGCGTCTTTTGGCGATCTGGCCAATTCCATCATCGCCGATCTGGCGCGGATCGCCATTCGCCAGAATATCACCGGGCCGCTGGCCGATGCCCTGGGCGGGGTGTTCGGGTCAGGTGCAGCCCCCCGCAGCTCCCCGCGCCCCCGCGCGCGCCCGTTTCATGACGGCGGTGTCCCGAAAGTGGAGCGTAATCCTGCCCCGGTCGCTTTTGCCCCTGCACTCAAGCCGGGCGAGGTCCATACCGTGCTGATGGAAGGCGAGGCGGTGCTGACCTCGGCGCAATCGCGGGCCCTGCTGGCGGGGCGCGCGGACAGCCCCGATCAGGCCCGGGCCCAGGCGATCCTGCGCGAGGCGGCGCGCTATCATGCCGGCGGCGTGGCCGGTGTGCCGGGCGTGCCGGGGCTGCGCGGCCACGATATCCCCAGCCTGCGCCTGCCGGGGCGCAGCGGTTCAGAGGCATCAGGGGCCGGGCCGGGACCGCGCGTTGATATCTCGATCGACAATCGCGGCACCGCGCAGCGGGCGGTGGAGGCGCACGCCAGTTTCAGCCCCGATCGCTGGGTGATCGGCCTCGTCGTCGAGGACATCCTCACAAACGGCCCCATCGGCCAGGCCGTCCGCACCACCACCGGGGAGAGCCCCTACTGATGTCCGCCCCCCTCTCTCCCACAAGGCCCGCATGGCCCGCCTATGCACGGATCGACCCGGCCCGGCAGATCCTGCCCGTCACCGTGGTCGAGCGCACCGGGTTCGACGATGGCGCGATACGCCAGGTGCGCCGCTTTACCGCCACCCCCGCCCGCCGCCGGATCCGCGCCTGGCTCCTGGGCAGCCGGGAGGCAGGTATCACGCGCAGCCCCGATGAAGACCTCATCCGGTTCCGCGCCTGGGCCGGGGCCAATGCCCATCGCCCGTTTCGCTTTCCCGACGAGACCGGGGCGCGGGTCATGATGCGCGTGGTGGGCGGGGATGGCGGCATCAGCTACCGCGCGCATGTCGCGCCCGCCGGGCGGCGCAGCTGGGAACTTGAGATGGAGCTGGAAACCACATGAGCAAAGCCGAAAACGCCGCGCGCGCCCGCGCGCGCATTGCCGCAAGCCCGAAAGACAGCCAGTTGGCGGCGCTGGAGATTGCCCACCCGGAGCTTTCCGCCCGGGTGCGCATCATCAATGACGGCCAGAGCCGCGACCGGGTGGTCGGGGGGCGCAAATATATCGCCCTGGGCTTTGAGGCCCGCATCGCCACGGACGCACCCGACCGGGTGCCGGCGGCGGAACTGGCGATTGACAATGTGGGCCGCGAGCTCACCGCCTGGATCGATGGGGCGCGCGCCACCGCCAGCGGCATCCATGGCATCACCGTGCGGGTCATGATCGTCACCGCGCGCGCGGATACCCCCGTTGCCACCCCCGATTATGACGTCACCATGGATGTGCTGCAGATCACCGCCACCAGCCGCACGGTGACCGCCCGGCTGGGCTTTGATCCGCTCCTGGGCCGCGCGGGTGTAACCCTGCGCCACGATCCCGCCACCTCTCCCGGCCTGTTCTGATGGGGCTGTTCTGATGGAAGCTCAGCTGATGGAGACGCACTGGACAGAGCGCTGGATCGGGCATCGGGCGGAAGATTGCGCCGCGCTGGTCTCGCATGTGCTGCGCGTCGAGTTCGGGTCCGACATCGCCCTGCCCGCCGCGCCGGGCGGCATCCGCGCCAATGACGCGGCCATCCGGGACGCGCTCATGTGTGAAGCCGGGCGCAAAACCGGATGCGCAACCGGGCGCGCAACCGAAGGCGGGATCGCCCGGCGCCTGGGTGCGCGCGAGAGGGCGTGCGACGGGGACGGGGTGCTGATGCGGGCGCGCGGACGCCGCGCGGGGCTGGGCCATCACATCGGGCTTTATGCCGACATGACCGAGCCGGCCTGCCTGCACTGGCAACCGGGGCTGGGCACGGTGCTGCACCGGTTGCGCATATTGCCCGCACGCGGGCTTGTGGTGGTCGGGCTCTATCGCTGGGAGACAGGATCATGACCTCAAAAACACCCTCAAAAACACCCTCAAAAACACCCTCGCAAACGCCCTTCAAACCCCCTGTGACGGCCTCTCAGGTCGGCTTTGCAAGCGCCGATCTGTGGCCGCACCCGCTGACCGCGCAGGCCCGGGTGCCGGAGATCATCCTGCCCCTGCCCGCGCGCACCCATGACGCCCCACCTGAACCCTTGAGCGTGGCCCAGGCGCTGGATCTCGCCTGGCCCGCGCGGGGGTCCCTGCCGGTAAACGTAAGCCTTGACGGGATCGCCCTGCCGCCCGGGGCCTGGGCGCACACGGCCCTGCGCCCCGGCCAGCGCCTCACATTGCGCGCAGCCCTTCAGGGCGATGATTCCAACCCGCTTGCGGCCATCCTGACCATCGCCACCATCGCCATCGGCGGCTGGGCCGCCTCCGCCATCGCCTCAAGCGGCGCGCTTGGTTTTGGGGCCGGCAGCCTGGGGGCACAGGTTGCCGGCGCCCTGGCCGGGGCCGCCATCTCCACCGCCGGCGGGCTGATCATCAACGCGCTGGTGCCCGTGCGCGACGCGGACGGGCTGGACCAGGACGCGCCCGCCCGCCGCGATTATTCGCTGAGCGGCGGTGCCAACCGGGCCCGGCCCTACGCGCCGCTCCTGCTCACCTTCGGACGCCACCGCGTCTTTCCCGATCTCGGCGCAAAACCCTGGACCGAGTTCGAGGATGACGCGCAGTTCCTTAATCTCAGCCTCACATTCGGCCTGGGCAACCTGCATCTGGAGCGCGCCGACCTGCGCATCGGCAACCAGCCGCTGTCGGACTTTCCAGGCGCACAGGCGCAGATCCTGCGCGGGCCCGATCCCACATGGCCTGCCAATGTCGACACCATCCAGGGCGCAGAGCTCGAAGGCCGCCGCCTGATCTCGCGCCGTACAAGCCCCGGCACCAACCGCTTCGATCTCGACATCACCGGGCAGCTCTTCGGTCTGCGCAAACGCTCCGGCAAACCCTACGCTCTCTCCCGCGAGATCGTGATCAGCTATCGCAGGGTGGGCGTGCGCGAGGGCTGGACCCGCCGCCGCGTCACGCTGCGCGCAAATGGCGACAGCCCCCGCGACGGGCTGCGCCGCACCATCCGCATCCACCCCGGGGCGACCGCGCAGTGGGAGGTCCGCGTGCGCCGCCGCACCGCGCCCTCGGGCGCGGATAACGAGATCGACGCGCTGGCCTGGGCCGCGCTGCGCTCCTTCCAGCCCGATACCGCCGACTATAGCGGCCAGACCCGGCTGCGGCTGCGCCTGCCCGCCTCGGCCCAGGCCTCCGGCCAATTGCCCGCCATCCACGCCATCACCCGGCATCTACTGCCCCGCTCGGTCTCGCGCCGCGCCAAACCCCGCGCCACCTCCAACCCGGCCTGGATCCTGCTCGCCTTCCTGCGCGGCGGCTTTGTCTCGGGCCGCCTTGCCTGGGGGCTGGGACTGGCTGACCGGCGCATCGACCTGCCCTCCTTCACCGCCTGGGCCGCCTGGTGCGAGAGGCAGAACCTCACCTGCAATCTCAGCCTCGACCGCCCCGTTCCCTCGGCCCGGATCATCCGCACCATCTGCCAATGCGGGCGGGCCAGCCCCACATGGGCCAGCGGCAAGCTGGGCGTGGTGTGGGACGACCCCGCAACCCCCGCCACCGCGCTCATCACCCCCGGCAATATCATAGCGGGCAGCCTCGAGATCACCTGGTCCGGCGAAAAACCCGCCGATGAGATCGCCGTGCGCTATCTCGACCCGGACGCCGACTGGCAATTCCAGACCCTGCGCCGCACCATGCCGGGCGTCACCACGCCCAAACGCACCGCAACCCTCACGCTGCCGGGCGTCACCACGCCCGCTCAGGCCGCCACCGAAGCCAATCTGCAGGCCGCCCGCCAGCTCTATCACCGCCGCCGTCTCACATGGGAGATGGCCGCCGAAGGGCTCTCCATCGCCCGGGGCGACGTGGTGCGCCTCACCCATTCCCTCATCGATGGCGGCCAGACCGGACGGCTCGTCACGGTCCTGCCGGCTGACGCCGCCAGAAACCTTCCCGAACGCTGGGACCTGGGCCAGAGCTTCGAGATCGCGCAAGACGAGAGCTGGTATGCGATGCTGCGCCTGGGCGATGGTCGCCTCATCACCCGCGCGATCACCGCCGACGGAGCCCTGGTGCGCCCCGCCAGCGCCCTGCCCGATGACTGGCAGCACGAAGAGACGGAGGTGTCGGATGTGCTCTGGCGCGTCTATCCCGGTGACGCCCCGCCCGCGCCCCTGCGCATCGTGGGCTTTGAACCGGTCTCGGCCACGCGCATCCGGCTCGAGGCCATCGACGAGGTGGCCGCCTATCACAACGCCGCCACCGCCGATCTCAGCGCGCCCCTGCCGCTGCCCGCTCCCCAAAGCCCGGCCGTGCTCGATGCCGCGATCACCGATCGGGCGCGCGCCGACGGAACCACCGAAGTGACCCTGCGGCTCACCACATCCGGCCCCTGGCAGGGCGCGACCATCCGCGCCCGCGACAGCCATGGCTGGCGCGTCGTGGCAGACGACCGGCAGGCCGTCACCACATATATCTTCTCAACCGATGATGCCTCCGGCCGCGAGATCGACATCGAGATCACCCCCGGCTCCCGCGCCGCCCCCCTCGGGCCCGTCTTCACCACCACCCATACCCTCATCGGCGACAAAACCGTCCCCATCGCCGCCCCCGAAGGCTTCGGGGTCGAGATGCTGGGCGATGGCGCCCGCCGCTTTACCGCCACCCCGCCCCCTGACGGGCGCGTCGCCGGCTACGCCCTGCGCTACGGGCCCGCGCGCGCTGCGGCCACATGGGAGGCGCTCACCCCGCTCCTGCATGGCCGGATCACCGCCCTGCCGCTCGAGACACGCCTGCCACCCGCCGGGCGCTGGCGCTTTGCGCTCGCCGCCCTGAACAGGGATGGCGTGCCCGGAGAGGCCGCCTTCACCGGCCCCGTCGATCTGGCGGATGCGGTCAAACTGCCCGTCACCCAATATGCGTTCCGCGCCAGCGCCACGCAGAACGCGCCACCCGCCCGCCCGGGGCCTGGCGGCAGCGACAGCGATACCCATCTGCCCGCAGGATGGCAGCGCATACCGGTCAGCCTCACATCCAAGGCCCCCTTCCAGTGGATCACCGAACGCAAGGGCCGCACCGGCGGCGGGCCCTGGACCCGCTGGAGCAGCCCCGCGCTCTGGTCCTCCCTGGGCGCGCAGGGCCGGCCCGGACAGGACGGACAGGACGGGCAGGATGGACAGGACGGCGCCAGCGTCGAGCGGCTCTTCACCCGCACCGCCCATGCCACCGCGCCACCGCCGCCGGGACTGACCGGCTCAGGCACGCAAGAGGACCCCCATGTCCTGACCACCCCGCTCGGCATCCGCGCGCTCGATATCTTCCCCCTCCTATGATGATTGTCAAGCAGGGCATTGATTTTGTTTGATTTTAAATTCGGCAAAATCGTCGAAGACCCAGCCGTTCTTGAGCGTGTCATAGATGATCTTGAGCAGCTTGCGGGCCGTGGCTATGATCGCCTTGCCCGCGCCACGGCGTTCCTTGATGCGCCGATAATAACTGTTGAGATATCCCGAATAGCGGATCGCGATGAGCGTACATTGCACCAGCGTGGTGCGCATGAGCTTGTTGCCGCGCTTCGTGATCCGCCCGTGATGTTCGGTTTCGTTCGAGTTACTCACCTTGGGCACGATGCCGACATAGGCGGCCAGCTTGTCCGCGTCGGAGAAGTCTTCAACCCTGCCGATCCCCGCCAGCAGGACCGCGGCAGATCGCGCACCGATCCCCTTGATGCTGGTGAGCCCCTCAAAGCCTTTCATGGCCGAGGCGGCCTCCTCGATGGCCTTGTCGATACGGTTCAGGGTCTCGGTCAGGCCGAGCGCCTGGTCCCGCAATGCCGCCAGTTCGACCTGCTCAAGCGGTGTGAAGCGGCTGAGATCCAGGTCGCGCAGGCGCTTCTTGCTGGACAACCCTTCCTTCTTCAGCTTCATGCCGTGACGGACAAACATCGCGTGGATGCCGTTCAGCAGCATGGTGCGCTGTTTGACCAGCATGTCACGCGTCCGGGTCAGCGAGGCCAGTTCGCTTTCCTGAGTGGACTTGAGCCGGGTTTCCGGCAGCATGTCCTTCGACAGGAAGAAGGCCAAAGCGCGCGCATCGTTCTTGTCGGTCTTTTTCACCGATGTGCGGATCACTTTAAACTGGCGCGGGTTGACCACAACGATCCGGCCGACACAGGGTTCCACCTCACCGCAGAACCAGGCCGTGTTGCCGGTGGCCTCGACCGCCAGTTCGTCATCCGCATCAAGGCTCTGACAGAACCGCTCAAGCGCCTGCGCGGACAGATGAAAGGTTTGGAATGTTTCCGATCCGTCCGTCTCACGCCGACAGATCGTGAAGGAATTCGTATGAAGATCGACACCTATGTAAGCCATGGCTATACTCCCTGCTCAAGGAGGCGGAGCCCCCAATGGGGCGTGAACGGCCAAACCAAGCTCCTATGCAGGATCACCGGCCAAAACCGGGCCCTATGGGGGCTGTTCGGAAACAGGCGAAAGCTAAGCTCCTCAACAGGGTCACAATGCCCTAAGACACAATTCAGCCTGAGACCTATCCGCCTCCCCGAATCCTCTAACAGATTCAGGGCGTTTGGCCGATCACAAATCATTCATACCCCCTCCTCAAGGGCCTCGACCCGCCGGGCCCGGCCTGGACCGCCACATGGTTCCGCTTCACCGCACCCCGGGGACGCGCCGGCACCTGGCGCATCACCATGGACGGCGCCCCCGACCAGGGCACCGACTGGGCCATCTTCAGCGCCAAGGGCAATGCCGCGCGCCGCGGTGCAGATGATCATCTCGACATCACGCTGAGGGCCGGCGAGCGCTTCACCTTCCGGCTGCTTTTCTACAATCTGCGCTCCCGCGACACCGTCACCGCCATGACCCTCAGCCTCACCCCGCCCGCGCAAACGGGTGAGGCGGCAACAGGGGCGGCAACAGATCCGGCCCAGATGCCCGGCTACACGCCCCCGCCCTGGTCCGCCACGCCCCTGGGTGTCACCGTGGAGCAGCCATATGAATGGATCAGCGAGCGGCGCGGGCGCGCGGGGCTCTGGGGGGCGTTTTCGCGCCCCGCGCTCCTGGGCAGATATGCACGCGACGGCATCCCGGGGGCCGCCGGTCAGCCGGGACGCGACGGCACCGACGGGGACCCGGGCCAGGACGGGCAGCCGGGACGCGACGGGCAGGATGGGCGTGACGGGCAGGATGGCGCTGGGGTCGAGATGATCTTCCGGCGCACCGCCACCCGCCGGGCGCCCGCAAGACCGCAGACAACGCCCGCGCAGTCCAGGGCAAATGATCATGTGCCCCCCGGCTGGTCCGATGATCCCGTCGGGATCACGCGCGACGCGCCCTATCTCTGGGCCAGTCGCCGCACCGGCTCTTCGGGCAACTGGGGCGCGTTTTCGCCACCCGAGCTTTGGGCCCGCTATGCACGCGACGGCGCCCCGGGGCGACCGGGCAGGAAGGGCGATACCGGCGATACCGGCCGGCAGGGGCGACCGGGCCTTGATGGTCCGGGTGTCGAGTTCATCTTTCGCGCCACCAGCACCCCGATCCGCCCCGCCACCCCGCGCACAACAGCCACCCAGCGGCGCCTCGACGATCATGTGCCCGAGGGCTGGGTTGATGATGCCCCTGACGTCAGCGCCGCCAGACCCTATCTCTGGGCCAGCCAGCGCAAAGGCTCCTCCGGCAACTGGGGGGCGTTTTCCCGACCGGTGCAATGGACCAGATATGCACGCGACGGCGCCCCGGGGCGGCCGGGCAGGAAAGGCGATACCGGCGGCAAGGGGGACAGGGGGTACAAGGGAGACAGGGGGGACAAGGGAGACAGGGGGGACAAGGGAGACCCCGGCCGCAACGGGCGTGACGGGCGCAACGGCATCAACGGGCGTGATGGCAGCAATGGCGCGCGCGGGGCGGGCAGCTATGCCCGGCGCGTCAGCGCGCGCGGCTGGGTGAACAGCATCGCCGATCGCGCAACCCCCGGCGCCAATGTCACCGGCGATGTGGTCACCCTCACCGACAGCGCCGGAGGCTGGGCCGAAACCCGCGCCTGGACCGGCACCGCATGGCTCCCCGTCACCCATGTCATCAACGGCAATACCGTCATCCCCGGCACGCTGCTGGCCGAGGCCCTCGCCGCCGGCCAGATCGACGGCACCCATCTGCGCGCCGACACCGCGCTCATCACCGGCGGCGTCCAGATCGGCCCCGGCCTCATCACCCTCACCCATCTCGATGACAGCCTCATCGGCGATGTGGCCCGGGGCGCGCGCTGGCGATTGGACGCGTCGGGCAGGGCGCGCACAAGAAAAAACCAGCGCTTCTCCACGCGCCGCAGTGATGGCGGCTCCGATATCGTGGTGCGCAGGGACAGTGCCGACGAGATCATCCGCTACGCGGTCGAGGTCTCGGGCGGCGGGTTCACCCCGCCTTCCTCCTGACTTCCGACATTTTTTCGTATAAGTCATTGATATTATTATGCCTTGGTTGCCAAAAGGCACTACACGGACTTTTTTCGCCAGCGATTGTTTCGGAGTGTTGAGGGAGCTCAGGCTTTGGTCTGGCCAGTTTTTCGGGTGCGCCCGGGGGGTATCTTGAAAGGGGCTTCGTTCCAGGTCAGGCCGACGCAGGTGAGGATGCGTCTGGCATCGACCGTGGCATGGCTTGGCATGCCGTAGCGGTCAGGGGTGCCTTTGTGGCGCAGGATCGAGAGCTGCAATGCGTTCAACTCGTTGCGGATACGAGCCGGGCTCATCGGGTGTCCGAGCAGGTCCAGATGCTTGCGCAGGTGCTGCAGGCAGCAGAAGGCCATGTAGCAGATGGCGATATGGGCCCGGACCCGACGCGGCGACCAGTGATAGATGGGCCGGATTTTCAGATCGTGCTTGTTGGTGCGGAAGCAGGCTTCGATCTCCCACAACTGGTGATAGCGGGCAATGACGTCCTGTGCCTCCAGTTCGTCCGCACCATGAACAACAATGGCATGCAGCCCGTCCCATTGTGCCGCTGCCTTGATCTTTGCATCATCCAGCGTGACGTCCCCGCTGTCGGGGAAGGCCAGGAAGCGGCCATATCCCCGGCTGCTGAAGCTGCCGGGTTTGCGAGAGCGCTTGAGCTTCTTGTGCAGCTTTTCGATTGCCTTGTCGCGCTTGTGGGCATCATTGCGTGCCCGGGTGGGTGACCAGGTCACAATGACCCGCGCTCCCTCCTGGTCGATCACCTTGTACCAGCCCTTCTCGGTTGCCTCTTCAGAACCGTGTCCAGCCCAAGGCTGGCGTCCCTCCGGGCTCAAAATGTTCGCCTTCACGGCGGCCGGGGCGGACTTCATGCGATAGCCGAGGATGTAGGGCAGACCCTTGTTCTGCAACATCTGCTGGTTGTCCTTGCTGAGCATGGCGGCATCGGCCACGAACGTGACCCTGGCCACGTCGAAGCGTCCCTCCAACGCCTTCAGCGCAGCTTCCAGCGTATGACCTTCCCAGGTGTTTCCCGGGAAGAGTTCATAGCCCACAGGCAGCCCATCGGAGGTGACGATCAGCGCCAGCATGACCTGAGCGCGGTGATGCTTGCCATCCTTGCTGAAGCCCTTGGCCAGAAGATGATCCTGCTCGACCCCGTCCGCATCCTCGGCCGGGTCCTCGCGCTCGGTGTCAAAGGCCAGGGTCGTGCAATCGTAGAACAGCACGGTCACTGGCCCGCCCAGCAACTTCTCTGCCGCCGCGTGAGAGGTTTTGCAAATCCCGTCTATCACCGGCGTATTGATGTAATCCATGCTCCGATAGACCACGTCCAGATTGAGCGTGATGCCTGCCTGGTTCTCCAACGCCTCCACGGTCGCGCGCTTGCTCTCGGGCTGTGCGATCCGCGCCATAACCAGCTCTTTCACAATGCGATTGGCACTTTTACGCGCCGCCCCCAGAAGGGCCCCCCAACCCAGTTGGTCATACATCGTCCCCATGACATCCCGCAGACCCAGAGAGACCCGCGCCTCCTCACGGCACTCGGCAAGATCAACGCCAAGCTTGTCCGGCCGCGGAGCGCGGCGCACCAGCGCCTGCAGATCGGCATATTCCGTGGGCGTGAACAGTTCCATTTGCGGCGAGCGATCAATGCGTAATTGCTCCATCAAGCGGCCCGCCAGACGCTTGATATCCTCAATCTCGCTGTCGTTATGGGCCACACCCACATGGCGCAGGATCTTCTGGCGTACCTTGGAGCCGGTGCGGACGGATTCAACGATCTGGATCCGTGTGCGGTTGAGCTTTGCGTCATGTTTGGTGCGGATGAACATGGGCGAAGAGGTTAGCCATCTGAAGGCCCATGTCAATACTTTTTATAATAATGGGGCACTACAACGCGCCTCTGAGCAACCACACCTGAAAACAAACCAAAAACCCAGTCAGATCAACAAAAAGGTCGGAAGTCAGGAAAAAACCAGCGCTTCTCCACGCGCCGCAGTGATGGCGGCTCCGATATCGTGGTGCGCAGGGACAGTGCCGACGAGATCATCCGCTACGCGGTCGAGGTCTCGGGCGGCGGGTTCACCCCGCCTTCCTCGTCCTATTGGTACGAACATAGCCGCAACAGCGAGGGTTCAGAATCGGCCGTGGGCACAAGATACAACAGCGCAACCTTCAACGTCCGGCTCGAGGTCCGGCTCGACAATGTCGTCATCCGGACCCTCAGCATCAGCGTCACCACCGGCGCCGCAGGCCGTGCCGTTCTCAGCGGGGTGCTGCCCGCCCGGCTCACCCCGGTCGGCCGGCAGAAAAGGCTCACCCTGCGCGCAACAGGAACCGTACGCACCGGGGGCGCGAGCGTCGCGGGTATCAGAGGCGGCAGCACACGGGTCGCATGGAGTGCTGCCGCATATCTCACCCTCACCGCACGAGAAACCCGCCCCTTCGCCTGATCCCGTCGCCTGACCCAGGATATGACCCATGACACAAAGCCCAGTGACACAAAGCCCAGTGACACAAGACCCCACCGCACAAGACCCCGCGCCACAAACGCTCTCCTACGACGCCTTCGCACAGGCGCTCCTGGCCCTCACCGAGACAGGTCTTGCCCTGCCTCACGACATCCTGCCATGGACCGCTTTCCCCGAAGAGGCCGAGCCCCCGGAGACCATCACCAAAACCATGTGGGACCGCTACACATGGAACCCGCCGCAATTCGCCGCCGCCACACAGCCCGACCCCTATGGCCGCGAAGATGCAAAGGCCGGCGACAAGCCCGCATGGGACAGCCTCACCCGGCACGCCGTGCACCAGGCCTGCGAAGAGGCCCGGCAGCACAAGCACGCCCAACTGGCCGCAGAGCTTGCACGCCGCACCACCTTCACCCACAACGCCCGCACCTGGCAGGGCGATACCAAAAGCGCCGCAGCCATCACCGCCGCCGCCCTGCGCGCCGCCGCAGAACCCAACTGGCCCAAAGACTTCGTCTGGATCGATGCCGCAAACACCCGCGTCCCCATGCGCGCAGAGGACATCACAGCCCTCGCCAAAGCCCTCTCGGCCTGGCAGAGCGCCCGCCGCATCCACGCCCGCACACTCAAGGATGCCATCACCGCCGCCACAACCGCAGAGGCAATCCTTGCCATAAACGTCGCACAAGGATGGCCGGAGCACGCCACCCAGCCCCAATGACGCGCCCGCGCGGATATGCTAAAACACGTACAACGGAGATCGGACATGAGCCAGTACACACCGTCCTCAATGGAATATCTCGCCGCCAGAATCGACGACAAGCGCAAGGAACTCGAGGCGCTCGAGGCGCTCCACAAGACCCTGCTTGAGGCTTTCGGCCGTCGCCTGCCAAATGAAGCCGCCGATCTGGCCCTTTCAGAGATCCTCCTCAATGGCCGCTGACGGGCAGTTCGTCACACGGCTTGTCATGCAGGAGGGCGCGACCAGCAGATTTGAGCCCCGCACCTTCACGCGATGGCTCGGCGTGTTCCTGTCCGACATCGAAGCCATGCTGGGGCCCAGAGATCCCGCCTTCACTGTCCTCGGCATCGAGTTTGTCGATACATGCCATGAAATGCCCAAGACATGGTTCCCGGACACCCATCCTCATGGCAAGCATGTCATTGTGCACTTGAACCGGTCCGCAATGCAGGACGGGGCAAGGGCGCGCTGGCAGCTTGCTCACGAATGCGTCCACCTCATTGATCCCGCACAGGGCGTTGCCAGTGTCATGGAGGAAGGCATCGCGACATGGTTCCAGAATACCGCAACCACACGCAGCTTTCACAACGGCAGCGGGCCATATGCAGAAGCCGAACGCCTTGTATCACCCGTGATCAGGGAACTCTGCGAGACCATCAGGTTCCTCAGAACGCAAAACCGCCTGCACCTTGATGATATCGCGCCAGCACACCTTCAGAACCACAACCCGAACTGGTCCGGCGACTTCTGCCGCGCTCTCACCGAGCCGTTTTCTGCGCTGAAGTAATGAGGCTGATCAAAAGCAAAAATGGCAAAACAACAACCCGATTGGGCGCGAAACTGTCGCGGCGAAAATCAACGCGCGGGATTCCATTGTGCGGTCGGGAATGTTAATCTTTCTGCAAGGCAGGAAAAGGCGCAGGCATGGCAATCCTTGGACGAAAAGATATCGGTGACAGAATCGCAACGGGCGCGATCAAAATCGAGCCGTTTGACAAGACTAAAATCGAGCCCGCGAGCTACGATTGTCGAATAGGCGATGTTCTTGCCGCCGGTGCCGGTCGTCATGTCTGGGGAGAGGGCGATGAGTTCATTCTCGAAAGCAACTCTTGGGCGTCTGTATCCTCGGAAGAGTTTTTTGAACTGCCCAACAGCATTTGCGCGTCATACGGCATCCGCTCTGGTCTTGCGAGGAGGGGTGTCATCGCGTTTGGGGGTCCTCAAATCGATCCCGGCTATAAGGGAAAAATTTTTGTTTCCCTATATAATCCGACGCTGGAGCCGATTATTTTGCAATACGGCCAGGTGATCATGTCGGTCATTTTCTATGAGCTATCATCAGAGGACGAGCACGGATATACCGGGCCATATCAAGGGCAAAAGGACTTTCCGTCACAAGATGTCGAATTTATGATGAGAATGCGCAGCCGGAACCTTGCTGATGTTATTGACAACGTTGAAACGCTTGATCACTCGGTCAAAAACCTTGCCAGTAACCTGAAAATCCTGACCTCCGATGTACATGAAATTCGGCAGATTGTGAATGATGCCAAGCCTTGGCTAAAGGTCATCGGCTGGATTTTGGGTGCCGCTGGAGTTGCCGCCGTCGGGTGGATTGTTATGTCACTCCTGCAGAGTTTCTTTGGAACACCCCCCGCGCCCTAGAGTCCTGCTGTACTGCACTGTCAGCAGTGCGCATCCGGTGTGTGACAACAATACTGCCGCACAAAATCCCGATTGAGCACGAAACTGTCGCACCGGAAATCAACGCGAAAATCACATCGATTGGGCGCGAAACTGTCGCGGATTGAGCAATAATTCTGTCGCGCTACAGAACTCATCAGGCTCATGTCCGAGGCATAAGCCAGTATCAGATGCTGTGTACGGGCATCCGTTGACGCCGCTCCGGGCATTCGGAACCAGATCTTGTTCTGATCACCGGAAATCTTAGGTCGAAATGGGTCCAGATGATCCACTTCGCGCACTTCGATTGGCCGCTCGCGCAACAGCTCTTTCTCCTGACTTCCGACATTTTTTCGTATAAGTCATTGATATTATTATGCCTTGGTTGCCAAAAGGCACTACACGGACTTTTTTCGCCAGCGATTGTTTCGGAGTGTTGAGGGAGCTCAGGCTTTGGTCTGGCCAGTTTTTCGGGTGCGCCCGGGGGGTATCTTGAAAGGGGCTTCGTTCCAGGTCAGGCCGACGCAGGTGAGGATGCGTCTGGCATCGACCGTGGCATGGCTTGGCATGCCGTAGCGGTCAGGGGTGCCTTTGTGGCGCAGGATCGAGAGCTGCAATGCGTTCAACTCGTTGCGGATACGAGCCGGGCTCATCGGGTGTCCGAGCAGGTCCAGATGCTTGCGCAGGTGCTGCAGGCAGCAGAAGGCCATGTAGCAGATGGCGATATGGGCCCGGACCCGACGCGGCGACCAGTGATAGATGGGCCGGATTTTCAGATCGTGCTTGTTGGTGCGGAAGCAGGCTTCGATCTCCCACAACTGGTGATAGCGGGCAATGACGTCCTGTGCCTCCAGTTCGTCCGCACCATGAACAACAATGGCATGCAGCCCGTCCCATTGTGCCGCTGCCTTGATCTTTGCATCATCCAGCGTGACGTCCCCGCTGTCGGGGAAGGCCAGGAAGCGGCCATATCCCCGGCTGCTGAAGCTGCCGGGTTTGCGAGAGCGCTTGAGCTTCTTGTGCAGCTTTTCGATTGCCTTGTCGCGCTTGTGGGCATCATTGCGTGCCCGGGTGGGTGACCAGGTCACAATGACCCGCGCTCCCTCCTGGTCGATCACCTTGTACCAGCCCTTCTCGGTTGCCTCTTCAGAACCGTGTCCAGCCCAAGGCTGGCGTCCCTCCGGGCTCAAAATGTTCGCCTTCACGGCGGCCGGGGCGGACTTCATGCGATAGCCGAGGATGTAGGGCAGACCCTTGTTCTGCAACATCTGCTGGTTGTCCTTGCTGAGCATGGCGGCATCGGCCACGAACGTGACCCTGGCCACGTCGAAGCGTCCCTCCAACGCCTTCAGCGCAGCTTCCAGCGTATGACCTTCCCAGGTGTTTCCCGGGAAGAGTTCATAGCCCACAGGCAGCCCATCGGAGGTGACGATCAGCGCCAGCATGACCTGAGCGCGGTGATGCTTGCCATCCTTGCTGAAGCCCTTGGCCAGAAGATGATCCTGCTCGACCCCGTCCGCATCCTCGGCCGGGTCCTCGCGCTCGGTGTCAAAGGCCAGGGTCGTGCAATCGTAGAACAGCACGGTCACTGGCCCGCCCAGCAACTTCTCTGCCGCCGCGTGAGAGGTTTTGCAAATCCCGTCTATCACCGGCGTATTGATGTAATCCATGCTCCGATAGACCACGTCCAGATTGAGCGTGATGCCTGCCTGGTTCTCCAACGCCTCCACGGTCGCGCGCTTGCTCTCGGGCTGTGCGATCCGCGCCATAACCAGCTCTTTCACAATGCGATTGGCACTTTTACGCGCCGCCCCCAGAAGGGCCCCCCAACCCAGTTGGTCATACATCGTCCCCATGACATCCCGCAGACCCAGAGAGACCCGCGCCTCCTCACGGCACTCGGCAAGATCAACGCCAAGCTTGTCCGGCCGCGGAGCGCGGCGCACCAGCGCCTGCAGATCGGCATATTCCGTGGGCGTGAACAGTTCCATTTGCGGCGAGCGATCAATGCGTAATTGCTCCATCAAGCGGCCCGCCAGACGCTTGATATCCTCAATCTCGCTGTCGTTATGGGCCACACCCACATGGCGCAGGATCTTCTGGCGTACCTTGGAGCCGGTGCGGACGGATTCAACGATCTGGATCCGTGTGCGGTTGAGCTTTGCGTCATGTTTGGTGCGGATGAACATGGGCGAAGAGGTTAGCCATCTGAAGGCCCATGTCAATACTTTTTATAATAATGGGGCACTACAACGCGCCTCTGAGCAACCACACCTGAAAACAAACCAAAAACCCAGTCAGATCAACAAAAAGGTCGGAAGTCAGGAAATGGGTCCAGATGATCCACTTCGCGCACTTCGATTGGCCGCTCGCGCAACAGCTCTTTCTTCATCTTTTCAGGAACTTGGTCCACATACTTGTGGCGTAGTTCGCTGCGCGATGGATGGGTTTCTGGGCTCTCAGAAGACGGCATTGGATGCTGATGAGACCACCCCTCATCCTCAACATGAAAGGATGCAGACATATTGAGGATCTGCTTGCCATGCTGGATCGCAACAACGCGCCGCGTGGTAAAAGACCCTCCGTCTCTGGCCCGATCCACTTGATAAACAACGGGAATACTGGGGTCACCCGGACGGATGAAATAAGCATGCAAGGAATGGCAGAGCCTGTCATCGACCGTTCTGTAAGCCGCTGCCAGTGCCTGCGCGATGACCTGGCCACCGAAAATACGTGTCGGTGTCTCACCACCGGATCCAGTGCCCCGAAACAGGTCAACCTCAAGCCGTTCGATGTTTAGAAGGTCCAGGAGAATGTGCTCAGCTTCGGTCATGGGTTGCTCGATCTTGTTCATTTTGGGGATGAGGTACCAACACCCGCGACATCAATCAATCACCGCACCCAAGACCAGAGCCTTGAGTTCGGCGCGCGATGGATAAGAGCTGGACGGCGACAATTGAGTGAAGAACACAGCCGTCAAATCCAAGGACCAGTCAATCCAGAAATAGGTCGAGGCCATACCGCCCCAACTGAAATCTCCGACAGATCCCGGCACTCCGGTACGACCCGGATTCAGCACGACAGAGCCGCCCAATCCGAACCCCATACCTTCCATCGGTTGTTCCGCAAAACTACTGGGGCCCATTGAGGCAATATCGCCGGGTAAGTGATTGATCATCATGAAATCTACTGTCTTCGGACCCAACAGCCGTTCGCCCGCAGCCTGCCCTCGGTTCCGCAGCATTTCAGCAAACCGGCTATAGTCATCTATTGTTCCGACTAAGCCGCCACCGCCCGAGAAAGTGGTGGTGGCTTCAAAAGGGGAAGATTCCGCTTGATCCACTAGCCTGAGCGTATCCTCAGACTGTTCGGCCGAGTTGAGATCCATCGCGTCACCGGCCAGAGGCGTATAGAGCGACGCAAATCTATCACCAGCGCCTTTGGGAACCACAAAGCCAGTCTCTTGCATGCCGAGCGGCTCAAAGATCTCCTGTTGGAAGAACTGGTCCAACGTCTTTCCTGAGACGACCTCAACAACGCGACCTAGGACGTCGGTGCTGACCGAATACTCCCACCGGCTGCCCGGTTGAAACGCCAGAGGCAGCGCGGCGAGATCGCTTACTCTATCCTTCAGAAGCCCTTGATTAGGCTTGAAGATCATATCCCGCTCTTCCATCGCCGATGGCAGAAGACCAGGATTGAATGGGTAGCTGAACCCGCTCGTGTGGGTCAGAAGCTGGTGCAGAGCCGGCGGCGGCGCGGCTTCGGTCTGATCCAACCGCTCGGCATTGGGAACCAACGCCTGAGGCGCGGCAAATTCGGGCAGATACGCGGACAAAGGTGCGCCAAGGTGGATCAATCCGCGCTCGACCAGCATCATCACCGCAACTGATGTGATCGGTTTGGTCATCGAATAGATACGGACCAGCGTGTCACGCTCGAACGGCAGTTCGGCTTCGATATTGCGCTGGCCGCAGGCGTGGAAAAAGACCTCCTGCCCTTTTTGTTTCAAAAGAACCGAACTACCGGGATATTTTCGTTGATCTACATAGCGTTGCATCCACGGGCGAATGCGATTCAACCTGTCTTGATCCAACATTACCGGCATTCCAAAGATCCCTCCGCCCTAAGCGTCCAATGCCGACAAACCATGCTGTGCAAAGAGCGGCACGTAGTCACCGAACAATTTCGCCCGGCCCGGGTCCGAGGCGTTGCCGTCCAGCGCGCGTTTGTAGACGCCCTGCAGAATGGCGGCCATTCGAAAGAAGTTAAAGGCCAGATAGAAGCCAAAACCCTTTATTTCCGGCAGCCCGCGCCGCGCGCAATATTGGTCGATATAGACTCTATCACTGGGCAATCCGATGGTTTTGCGGTCAATCCCGGCCAGCCCCCGCCCTTCTGGCCCCGGAGGCAGCTGCCACTGCATGATCACCGCAGCAAGGTCGGCATAAGGGTGGCCGATCGTCGACAACTCCCAATCCAGCACGCCGATACACCGGGTGCCGTTGCGTTCAAACATCAAGTTGTCGATCCGATAGTCGCCATGCACAAGACTGCGCTGACCATCGTCTTCCGGCAAAGCATCCTCCAACCCTGTGATCAGCGCATCCATTTGAGCAATCTTGTTTGTCTCGGACGCGTGGTACTGCTTCGTCCAGCGCGCGATCTGACGTTCGAAGTAATTGCCGCTCGGGCCATAGTCGGCGAGGCCTACTGCATCGATATCGACGGAATGCAGCGCGGCCAGCACCCGGTTCATTTCATCCATGATGGCGGTGCGCGTCTCATTGCTTTCACCGGTCAGGGTTGGTTCCAAGAAGACACGACCCTTTAGGTGTTCCATCACGTAGAAAGAGGACCCTATGACTGAAGTGTCTTCGCATAGAAGAAACATCTCGGGCACAGGGACATCACTGCCTGCAAGCGCCTGTTGCACACGAAACTCTCGCTCCACTGCATGCGCAGATTTAAGAAGCTTTCCCATAGGTTTACGGCGTAAAACGTAAGTCCGATCCGGTGTCTCAAGTGCGAAAGTCGGGTTGGATTGCCCGATATCGAACTTGTGGGCCTTCAGAGGGCCGCGATACCCTGAGAGGTTTGCGGCAAGGTAGGTATCGACCGCGTCCAGATCCAATGGGTTGTTCGTATTCATCGTCAAAACGCTTCGGCAAAGATGTTGCCTGCTGTAACTACGTTGATGCCTCCAGACACGGGGATGACGGCTCCGGTCACGTAGCTGCCCCCTCGCCCGCAGAGAAACAGCATACAGCCTGCGATGTCATCGTCACGCCCAACTCGGCCCAGAGGAACCGATTTGCCCACCTTCTCGCGCGTTGTCTCATCCGCAGTTGCAAAAGCGGTCATGCGCGAGACGAACGGGCCGGGTGCCAGAGCGTTGACGGTGACGTGGCAAGGCGACAATTCCTTGGCCAGGATTTTGGTCAGATGCAGGACGGCTGCCTTGGAGGCCGAATAGCTGTATGCCCCGTCGCCCATCGGAACCTCACCCATGACCGGGCCCACGTTGACCACCCGCGCCGGGTCCTCGGCAGTGCCGGATTTCATGAGCAATGGCAGTAATTTCTGCGTCAGCTCAAACACGCCCGCGACGTTGACGGACATCACTTTGTCCCACGCATCATGAGGAAATTGACCTAAAGGCGCACCCCAAGACACGCCCGAATTATTCATCAAAATATCAAGGCGTTCCGTCCGTTTATTGATCTCAGTAACGACCTCGTCGATTCCGTCTTTGCTGCCCAGATCCCCAGCAAACCCCTCGGCGCTACCGGGGGCATCCAGCGCGTTCAGTTCCGCGGCGACGGCCTCACAGGCGTCACCTTTACGGGAGGCGATCAGCACATGCGCTCCGGCCCGAACAAGCGCTTCGGCGGCCATGCGGCCAATTCCGGTGGCACCGCCCGTGACCAGAGCCACCTTTCCATCCAAAGAAAACAGGGTTTCCGGGGTCATGCCGCACTCCTCGCTTGTCGTAGGGGAAAGGGGGTGCGCCGTTGACAGCGCGCGATCCCGCCCCAAAATTCTATCTGCAAGAATAACAGGAACAATGAGGGCAACATGCAAGCATTACTCAGCGTCGCAGCGGGTGGACCGGAGACTCTGGAACTGACCACCCTGCCCGATCCGACCCCGGGCCGCGGAGAGATACTGGTTGGAATAAAAGCCGCCGGGGTGAACTTTCCCGATACGCTGATGATCCGCGACCTCTATCAGATGAAGCCACCGCGGCCCTTTGCCCCTGGCGGCGAAATCGCAGGTGAGGTGCTTGCGCTTGGCGACGGTGTCAAAGGGTTCGAGATCGGAGATCGCGTTCTGGCGCTGACCGGTCATGGCGGCTTTGCCACGCATCTTGCGACAAAAGCCAAGGACGTAATCAAGTTTCCCGATACCATGCCCTTTGATGAGGCGGCGTGTTTTATCTTCACCTATGGCACCTCTTACCACGCTCTCAAGGATCGGGCGGCCCTCCAACCGGGTGAGACGCTGTTGGTTCTGGGAGCTGCAGGTGGTGTCGGATCGGCGGCGATCGAGTTGGGCAAAGCCATCGGCGCGCGAGTCATTGCAGCGGTTTCCGCGCCGGACAAAGCTGAATTCTGCCGCTCGATCGGTGCGGATGAGACGATCCTGTACCCCAAGGATCCTGACAAAGACGCTCAAAAGGCGTTCTCGAAAGATATCAAGGCACTGGCGGGCGCCGAGGGTGTCGATGTCATCTATGATGCAGTGGGCGGAGCCTATGCGGAACCCGCGTTGCGAAGCATTGCATGGAAGGGGCGATATCTGGTTGTCGGGTTTCCGGCTGGCATCCCCAGCGTACCGCTCAATCTCGCGCTGCTGAAAGGGTGCCAGATCGTTGGCGTCTTCTGGGGGGCCTCCGTTTTTCGGGAGCCTGACGCTCACGCCGAAAATCTAAGCGAATTGTTTGACTTATACGCCGCAGGTAAAGTCAAACCCCGCATCACGGCGCGCTTCCCCCTTTCCGAGGGCGCGGCGGCAATCGAGCTGCTTTCTCAGCGCTTCGTTCTCGGAAAGGTTGTGGTCACAATGGACGATACCTAACTGGAGCGGGTTGCATCAAAGGCATCTTTGTCAGCCCACTCGCCTCATTGGAGCATTGTCCGGTAGACAGGGCTATTTACCAGACGTCAAAAAGCGCTTGCAAATCATTTGATTGAGTGAATCTATTCTATGGATGTGAGGTACAGGAGGTTTCAGCGATGGTATCGGTTCGTTCAGTATTGCGTCAAATTCCCGACCCGCGCGGTAAAAAGGGCCGTCAACACCCACTTGAAGCGCTGGTCGGGTTGATGCTTCTCTCCATGCTCAGTGGGCGCAAGGGTATGATGGCGGCGTTCCGCCTTGGTCGTACGCTCACGCCGCGTCAACTCATGCGCTTGGGGTTCCGTCGCGGGCGCGCGTCACCCTGCCATGCAACGCTAACGGAAACGCTACGTATCCTCGACCCGGCTACCCTGGCGCAGGCGTTTGGGCGGCTTACGGCACCAGCACAAGATGATGAAGCTCACCATCAGATCGCCATTGATGGCAAAACTCTACGCGGCAGCAAGGACGCGGCAGGCAAGGCGGAACATGTGTTGTCGGGGTTCTGCGCGACGCTTGAACAATCCGTCGGACACACATCATCGCGTGGCAAGGGCATGGAAATACCTGATGCCCTGCGGCTGCTGAACCAGATTGACCTTGCGGGACAGATCGTCACCGGGGATGCCATTTTCTGCCAAAAAACAGTCACTTCCAAAGTTGTGGAGAGGGGTGGCGATTACGTGTTCCCTGTAAAGAACAATCAGAAAGACCTGCGGGGAGAAATCGAAACGGCGTTCAAGACGCCGGTTTTTCCCCCTGTTGGAATGGCGGGAGACGCCGCAATCGGGGCACGGCAGAATCGACCAGCGTTGCATCGAACTCCTTCCCGTCGAGGCATTGAGTGAGCACATGCGCAAGCAGTGGCCAACGATCCGCAGTATCGCCTGCATCAGCCGAACCCGCGAGCATATCCGCGCCGGGCAGATTACCAGAACACAGGCCGAGACAGTGTATCTCATCACCAGCCTGACGCGGCCCAAACCCAAAGACATCCTGCGCCTGAACCGTAACCATTGGCGCATCGAGACCATGCACCGCGACAAGGATGTCACTCTGGGAGAGGATCGCTACACCAACCGATCTGACAACGCGCCACGCAATATCTTTACCCTTGTCAGCGCGACCAGAACCTTGCTCAAGCGCATATCGAAATCACCAACAAAGGCTATCGAAATGATGCAGGACAACCGCGCAAGGGCTATCAGAATCGTCACAGATCAACCCAAAAACACCTTTCTCTGAATCGCCCTGTCCGGTAGACATCCCCACCAAATGCCGTTTAAGAAACGAATATGGGGACGGAGATTTATGAATAAAATTCTTGTGTTGAATGGCCCGAACCTCAATCTTTTGGGCACCCGACAGCCTGAGGTTTACGGCAGCACCACCTTGAAAATGGTGGAGGAACAATGCGTTGCTCATGGCACGTCTATCGGGCTTGAGGTTTCGACATTTCAGTCCAATCACGAAGGTGCGCTGATAGACGCCATCCATCAGGCCCGTGGCACGCAGAACGGTTTGGTTCTGAACGCAGGCGCCTATACCCATACGTCGATTGCCCTGATGGATGCGATTGCCTCGGTAGAGCTGCCTTTGGTCGAGGTTCACCTGTCCAACATCCACGCGCGGGAAAGCTTCCGCCACAAGTCCTACATCGCGTCGGTTGCCCTTGGGCAGATCTGCGGTTTTGGTGCGCAGAGCTATGTCTTGGCGCTGGATGCCTTGGCGGCTCATCTGAAATCAGGGGACGTTGCATGAAGCTGAAGGAATATCTTCGCTTTGTCAGCTATTCCAGAACCTTGGAAGAGCTTTGGGATGCCCATTGCCGACAGATGGCTATATACGGTTTTGACCGGCTAATTTATGGCTACACTCAATATCGTACTGCCACGTCCTTGGGCGACTCTGAGGATTTTGTCATCCTCAGCAATCATCGGCGTGAATATGTTGACGGCTTTCTCGATGACAGCAGGTATTCCAACGCTCCGATGCTGCAATGGGCTTTGAACAACGATGGCGCGGCAAGCTGGGGGTTGATTCAGGATTTGGCCTCGAATGGGGAACTCACGCCCGAGCAGCAGAAAGTTGTGGATTTCAACAAGTCGCACAACGTGCTTGCTGGATATACTGTCAGCTTCAACTCGGTCTCGGTGCGGTCCAAGGGAGCGATCTCGCTATCGGCCGAAGAAAACCGCAACCAGGACGAGATTGACGCCATGTGGGAAGAGCATGGCGAGGATATTCTTCTGATGAACAACATCGCTCATCTCAAGATCCTGACGCTTCCCTACACACCTCCGAATCGTTCGCTCACCAAACGCCAGCGAGAGGCGCTGCAATGGGTCGGTGATGGCAAAACGACTCAGGATATAGCCCTGCTGATGGGGCTGACGGCGGCGACAGTAGAAAAACACCTGAGGCTGGCACGCGAATCGCTTTCGGTCGAGACGACGGCCCAGGCCGTTCTGAAAGCCGCCCTACACAACCAGATGTATGTTATGGAAGCCTGACCACAAGAGATTGACGCCAAACCGCGTCAATTTACCTTAGGTAAGGAAATCATGACTTCCCATCTTCACGGGAAAATTGCAGATTGATACCGTTCCGTGAGTGGTGGCTTTAGCCAAGGAACATTCGATTGGATCTTTGCAATACCAGAGCTCTCCAATCACTCTGACTTTTGGAGCGCCTATTCGTCCGCGTACCGACGTCGGAATTTTGGAGGGTCCCGACCATCCCCATCATGCGGGGCCCTCCATTCACCTTCTGCTTGAACAGACAAATCTATCCCTGACACGAAAAAACCGGCCACGTTCGACGTGACCGGTTCTGAATGTCGTCAGGCCCCGCAACCGGGGCCTAGAGCAAAGACTCAGCCTTGTGCCGCTTTGGCAACTTCCGCAGCAAAGTCTTCTTTTTCGACCACGATGCCTTCGCCAACTTCCAGACGGATGAAGCCGGTGATGGTTGCGCCTGCTTCTTTGGCCGCTGCTTCAACAGTCAGGTCAGGGTTCACAACGAAGGACTGGTTGAGCAGAGTCGACTCAGCCACGAATTTCTTCATGCGGCCTTCGATCATCTTCTCGATCACCTGTTCCGGCTTGCCGGATTCGCGGGCGATGTCCATCTGAACCTGCTTTTCTTTCTCGACAACAGCCGGATCCATGTCGGCCTCGGACAGAGCTGCCGGGTTCACAGCTGCGATGTGCATCGCAACCTGCTTGCCGATCGCTTCGTCGCCACCGGTCAGAGCAACCAGAACACCGATTTTGCCCATGCCGTTTGTGGCTGCGTTGTGCACGTAAGACACAACGGTGTCGCCCGACAGTTTCGACATGCGGCGCACCGACATGTTTTCACCGATGGTGGCGATCTTGTCAGTGATCGTGTCTGCAACGGACTTTCCGCCCAGATCAGCAGCCAACAGAGCTTCGACATTGTCGACGCCTTCAGCAGCGTAGGTGATCTTGCCGACCATTTCCTGGAACTCAGCGTTCTTCGCAACGAAGTCGGTTTCCGAGTTCACTTCGACAGCAACACCGTTGCCACCGTTGACGTGAACAGCAACCAGACCTTCTGCTGCGGTACGGCCCGATTTCTTAGCCGCTTTGGCCAGGCCTTTGGTGCGCAACCAGTCAACGGCCTCGTCCATGTTGCCGCCGGTTTCGGTCAGGGCTTTTTTCGCGTCCATCATGCCTGCGCCGGTTGCGTCGCGCAGTTCTTTAACCATTGCTGCTGTGATTGCCATCTTTTGGCTCTCCTCAATTCAAACGGAATTGGGGCAGGTCATACCCTGCCCCATGTGTCAATTACGTGACGGGCAGCTTACGCTTCGGCTGGAGCTTCAGCGGCTTCTTCTGCAACGACTTCTTCAACCGGTGCTTCTTCGAAGGCACCCAGGTCAACGCCTGCAGCGCCCATCTGAGCAGTCATACCGTCCAGAGCGGCACGTGCGGCCAGGTCACAGTACAGCGAGATCGCGCGGGCTGCGTCGTCGTTGCCAGGGATGATGTAGTCAACGCCGTCGGGCGAGCAGTTGGTGTCGACAACAGCCACAACCGGGATACCCAGCTTGTTGGCTTCTGCGATGGCCAGTGCTTCTTTTTTGACGTCGATGACGAACAGCAGGTCAGGAACACCGCCCATCTCGCGGATACCGCCCAGCGAAGCCTGCAGCTTCTGCTGGTCACGCTCCATGCCCAAACGCTCTTTCTTGGTCAGACCTTCTGCGCCCGCTTCCATGGCTTCGTCGATCTGGTTCAGACGGTTGATCGACTGGGAAACGGTTTTCCAGTTGGTCAGAGTGCCGCCCAGCCAGCGGTGGTTCATGTAGTACTGAGCCGACTTTTCAGCCGCTTCAGCGATCGGGCCAGCAGCCTGACGCTTTGTACCAACGAACAGAACGCGGCCACCTTTTGCGACGGTGTCACGAACAGCCTGCAGAGCCTGGTCCAGCATCGGAACGGTCTGGGTCAGGTCCATGATGTGGATGCCATTGCGCGAGCCGTAGATGAACGGGCCCATGCGGGGATTCCAACGCTGTGTCTGATGACCAAAGTGAACGCCAGCTTCCAGCAGCTGACGCATGGAGAACTCGGGAAGAGCCATGCTATTTTCCTTTTCCGGTTTGCGCCTTGGCGGGGGTGAAAGAAGCGGATGCTCCAACCGGCGGTCTTTATGAGGATGTCTCCCTCAAAAAGCCCAAACCCCGCCTGCGGGTTTGAATGGCGCGCGTATACGGCAGGTTTGGATGCAGCGCAAGTGCCAATCGCCCTATTTTTCAAGCCGCGCCAAGCTATGCGCATGACGGACGGCCTCTTCGCAATGCGCCGCCAGCGCTTTGCGGTTTTCAAAGTCACTGACCTTGGCTGGCGCATGATAAATCAGCTCGACCGCCCCCTGCCTGCGCGCGCCGAGTGTCTTCAGCAGATGCGGGCCGAACTCCATGTCACCCCACCAACCGTAAAACCGGTCCGGTTCACCCACAGGTGCATGAAACACCACCGAGACCGGCTGAACATACATGAAATCTCGCAGCTCATCTGCGAAGAACGCGGCAAAGAGCGTTGTTTTAAATGACAAAACCCTGAGGCCATCGGTCGAGGTTCCCTCCGGGAAAAACAGCAGCTTATGCCCCGCTTTCAGGCGAGTTTCGAACACAAGCGTTTGTTCTTTTGCCTTCTTCCTGTCGCGCTCGATAAAGACAGTTCCGGTCGCACGCGCCAACCAACCAATACCTGGCCATTTCGCCACCTCGGCCTTGGATACGAAATACACCCGTTTGCGGGCGTTCAGCGCAAAGATATCCAACCAAGAGGTGTGGTTGGCCACCACTGCACCACGCTCAGCCATCAGATCTCCGGAAGTTCGGAAACCTATACCCAGAATGCGAAAGGCGTTGCGGCAAACAAATTGGGTGATGAACGGAGTTATTGGTCGGGGAATACCGAATAAGGGGAGCTCGATCAGGCGTATCGCTAGCAAGATGATCAAGCCTCCAAAGACCAACAGCGCCAAAGGTACGCCGCGCAAGAAAACCAGTACCCACCCCAGAGGGCCAAGGTGAACCGCATCGGGCGCGTCGTCACTGTTCCAAAGCGGATCACTCACGGGTTTAGGCTCCGCCATAGATACGCTTTTGCCGCTCGTTCATGCGCGCGGTATCTAGGATCAAACAGACATCGGTGGTGTTAAAGCTGTGATCGATAAAGGCCCCCTCGCCCACAAACCCGCCCAAACGCAGATAGGCTTTGATCAGCGCGGGAACCTGCACCATGGCTGCCCGGCGGTCGAGGTCTTCAGGTGCCACGAGGTTCATGGATTGATACACATCCGGCTGCGCACGCACCCGCAGATCTTCGGGCGCTAGATGGTTGTGATACAGCATCGACAAGGGTTGGGCGAGCGCGGTGACATCGGTGCCGTGAAAGCTGGCAACACCGAACAGAACCTCGATCTCACGCTCGGTGACATAGGCCGCCAAACCATTCCACAGGTGATACATGGCCGTGCCGCCGCGATAGTCCGGATGCAGGCAGGATCGGCCAAGCTCCAGCAGCTTGCGACCGCTCTGCTTCAGAACGGTCAGATCGTATTCGTCTTCGGAGTAAAACTGGCCCAACTCTGCTGCACGTTCGCCCGGTAACAGCCTGTAAACGCCCACAGTCTCCCCGGTTTGATCGTCGATCGCCAGCATGTGATCGAAATACGGATCGAACTTGTCCTGCTCCAGTCCAGCATCGTGATCGACCATCTCTCCGCCACCACCTAGTTCGCGTACAAACACGTCGTAGCGCAGGCGCTGCGCGGCGCGCAGGTCCTGTTCGGTTTCAGCGAGTCGGATGGTGAAAGAAGGGCCTGAATCCGGCATGTCGTTCCTTGAAGTTGCCTCCGGCTGATAGCGCAGCTGTTCCCCCAAAGGCAATACAGGTCCCATCTGGCGTCTGGCGTTAACCTTTCCTAAACCAGTTTCACGGATCAAAGACCGGCATCAAGGCGATACGCGATCCGTCGATTACCACTTTCCCCTGCTCGCGGAAGTTCACGGTAATCTTGCCCCCGATATTGGACTGCACCTGTCCAACGCCCCAATCGGGGAAATCGGGGTGGCGGACGAACATGCCCGGTGCAAGAATGGCATTGAGGTCTGTCATGGGGGCTCCGGTCCGGTGGCAGATACAGCAGGAGGTACGCATGGGCGCCACAGACGTCAACCTGGCCGAGCTGATTGGCTCGCGCATTTGTCACGATCTGATCAGCCCGATCGGGGCCATCACCAACGGGCTAGAGCTGTTGGATATGGTTGGCGCGGTGCAAGGCCCCGAGATGGAGCTGATCTCGGGCAGTGTCGGCAGTGCTGGCGCGCGCATTCGGTTTTTTCGCGTGGCCTTTGGCTCGGCCAGCGACCAGCCATTGGGGCGCAGCGAGGTCGCCGAGTTGCTAAAAGACGTGGAACGAGCAGGTCGTGTGCGGGTCAACTGGAACCTGACCGAGGCTGTGCCACGCAATCAGGTCAAACTGGCCTTTCTGGCCCTTATGTGCTGCGAGAGCGCGATGCCGTTTGGTGGGCAGGTCGATATCTCGACCTCTGACACCAGTTGGCAGGTGACTGGGACGGCCGATAAACTGAACATTGACAATGACTTGTGGAAGAATTCTGCCACGGGCAACTTCGCCAACAAACTCACCCCTGCGCAGGTTCAGTTTGCCTTGCTGCCGGAAACGGCGGCGGCCATGGGGCGGCGGGTTGCGGTCGAGACCGGCACAACCCGCGTCACCCTGAGGTTCTAGGCTCGGGTCGTACCGTTCCCGCGCACCAGATATTGAAAACTGGTCAGTTGTGCTGCACCGACAGGACCACGTGCATGCATTTTGCCCGTGGCAATCCCAATCTCAGCGCCCATTCCGAACTCACCTCCATCAGCAAACTGGGTTGAGGCGTTGTGCATCAGGATGGCGCTGTCCAGCCGCTCAAAGAAGCGGGTCGCAGCCGTGTCATCCTCGGTCATGATGCAATCTGTGTGGTTCGAGCCATATTGCTGGATATGCGCAATGGCGGCGTCAATGTCGGCAACAGGTTTGGCGGCAATGATGCTGTCCAGAAACTCTTTGCCCCAATCCTCAGAGGTGGCTGAGGTGGTTCCATCAATTGCCAGAACACCTTCGGCATGAACCTCGACCCCGGCGGCCATGAGCGCGGTAATGACGTCGCGCCCGAGGGTTTCGGCCACGTCCTGATGGATCAGCAAACACTCTGCCGCGCCGCAAATACCAGTACGACGGGTCTTGGCGTTCAGCACAACATCCAGCGTTTTCTGCGGGTCGGCGGCCTTGTCGATGTAGATATGCACGATGCCTTCAAGATGGGCGAAGACCGGCACGCGCGCCTCACGCTGAACCAGTCCGACCAGTCCTTTACCGCCACGGGGAACGATGACGTCAACATAGTCGGTCATGGTCAGCAATTCCTGCACCGCCGCGCGGTCACGTGTCGGCACGAGTTGAACAGAATCCTCGGGTAGGTTCGCGGCCTTCAAACCCTCGACCAGACAGGCGTGGATGGCGGTTGAGGAGTGAAAACTCTCGGAGCCACCGCGCAAGATGACGGCGTTGCCGGACTTCAGGCACAAAGCGCCAGCATCGGCGGTCACGTTGGGGCGGCTTTCGTAAATCACCCCGATGACACCCAACGGCGTGCGCACGCGCTGGATATTCAGGCCCGAGGGCATATCCCACTCGGTCATCACCTCGCCCACCGGATCGGTCTGATCAGCCACCGTGCGCAACCCATCAACCATGCCCTGAATGCGGCCCTCATCCAGCATCAGACGGTCCATCATCGCAGGGCTCAGGCCCTTTTCGCGTCCGAACTCCAGATCCTTCTTGTTGGCTTCGATGATCTGAGCGCGATTGGCCCAGACGGCCTCAGCCGCTGCGATCAGGGCTGCATGTTTGCGCTCGGCCGTTGCAAAGGCCAGCTCGCGCGCGGCATCTTTGGCGCGTTTACCCAGATCGGCCATCAGAGCGGGAATATTGTCGAGATCCTTCATAACCTTAGCCTTTCTGCGCCTTTATAGCGCCAAATCGTCCCTGTGGATTAACGCTGCGCGACCAGGATAGCCCAGCGTTGCCTCAATCTCTGAGGATTTTCGTCCTTTGATTGCGTCAGCCTCTTGCGCGGTATAGCGGCTGATGCCCTGCGCCAGTCGACGCTCTTGCAGATCAAGAATGGCAACCGGATCGCCGCGTCCGAAATCACCGGTCACTTCGACGATACCTGCAGGCAACAGGCTTTTGCCATTCGAAAGCGCCTTTGCGGCGCCATCGTCGATCGTAATCTCTCCGCGCGGTTTCATAGCCGATATCCAGCGCTTGCGCGCTGCATGCGGATCAAGCGTTGCCGTGAACCACGTGCTGTTTGCGCCATTCTCAAGCGATTGCAAAGGATTGAGCGTCGAACCTTCTGTGATCGCCATATCGCAACCTGCAGCCGTGGCCATTTTGGCAGCCATTAGCTTGGTCTTCATGCCGCCCTTGGAGAGGCCTGAACCGGCGTCTCCGGCCATCGCCTCAATCTCGGGCGTGATCTGGTCGATCGTGTCGTAGCGCGTGGCCGAAGCATCCTCGTTCGGATTGCCGGTATAGAACCCGTCCACATCCGACAGAAGGATCAACTGGTCCGCACCCACGGTCACTGCGATCTGCGCGGCCAGCCGGTCATTGTCGCCATAGCGGATTTCATCCGTAGCGACTGTATCGTTTTCGTTGACAATGGGAACAACGCCAAGGCCCAAAAGCGTCTCAAGTGTCGCGCGTGAGTTCAAATAACGGCGACGATCTTCGCTATCCTCAAGCGTCACCAGCACTTGGGCCGTGGTGATCTGGTGCGGGGTCAGCGCCTCTTCATAAGCACGCGCCAGACGGATCTGACCAACAGCAGCTGCGGCTTGAGATTGCTCCAGAGCCAACGCCGCCGCAGGCAGGCCCAAAACACCCCGACCCAAAGCGATTGAGCCAGAAGACACCAGAATCACATCCGTGCCCTGCCCTTTCAGCCAGGCCACGTCCTGAGCCAGTGATTTCAGCCAATCAGAGCGTAGCTGTCCCGTGTTCCGATCCACCAGCAAAGCGGACCCGATCTTGACCACCAGCCGACGGGCTGCGGTCAGGGTTGCCACGGCGCGGCCTCCTCGGCGGGTTTCTGGCGCAGGCGGTTTTCGTCGATCTGAGCACGCAGGGCGCGCAGCACCTCGGTTACGCCCAGATGCGCCACGCCGGACATGGTCATGACGGGGCCTCCAACGGCCTCCTCCAGTTCGGCCTTAACCAATTCGCGTTCCTCATCGTCCAGCGCATCGATCTTGTTCAGGACCGTGATCCGAGGTTTCTCGGCCAGTTCTCCGCCATAAGCCTCAAGCTCATGGATGATGGTGCGGTAGTCGTCTGCCACGGTTTCCGAAGTGCCATCGACCAAATGCAGCAACACCGCGCAGCGTTCAACGTGGCCGAGGAACCGATCTCCGATCCCGCGCCCTTCATGAGCCCCTTCGATCAGGCCGGGAATGTCGGCCACCACAAACTCCACATTGTCTACACCGACCACGCCCAGATTGGGGTGCAGAGTGGTAAACGGATAGTCGGCGATTTTAGGCCGCGCGTTCGAAGTTGCGGCCAGAAAGGTCGACTTGCCTGCATTGGGCATACCCAAGAGGCCGACATCCGCGATCAGTTTCAGCCGCAGCCAGATGGTGCGATCAATGCCCGCCTGCCCCGGATTGGCCCGACGCGGCGCCTGGTTGGTTGCAGATTTGAAGTGGAGGTTACCAAAACCGCCATTGCCGCCTTTGGCCAGCAGAACCCGCTGCCCAACCTCGGTCAGGTCGCAGATCACGGTCTCTTCGTCCTCATCCAGAATCTCAGTCCCGACGGGAACGCGCAGGATGATGTCGTCACCATCCTTGCCGGTGCGTTGCTGACCGCGACCCGGTTGGCCGTTCTTGGCAAAGAAGTGCTGCTGATAGCGGAAGTCGATCAGGGTGTTCAGTCCGTCCACGACCTCGGCCCAGACGGACCCGCCCTTGCCGCCGTCCCCGCCATCAGGGCCGCCGTATTCAATGTACTTTTCGCGTCGGAAGCTGACGCAGCCGCTACCTCCGGCCCCGGACCGGATGTAGACCTTTGCTAGATCGAGAAATTTCATGGTCTGTCCCCTACTGCAAAGGCCCCATCGGCCACAAGTCAGAGTTTCTTTGTATAGGTCCAGGTGGGCACATTCGCGTCGCGCGCCACCGAATAGCTTTCTGCATCGCCCAGATACTGGAACCCGCAATGGGTCAGTACCCGCGCCGAGGCTGTGTTGTCCTGAAACACGCTGGCGAACATATTGGCGTTCTCAAGGGGGTTGGCACCGACCAGGGCCTCAACAGCCATCGAGGCAATGCCCGTGTTCCAATAGACAGGCGCGACCCAATAGCCAACCTCGGACTGGTTGCGATCAAGCCGCTGTAATGAGATCAGGCCGATCAGCTCGGGCCCGCCGTCCTTGGTGGCGTCCATCGCCCAGACGTCCTCGTCCCGGTCTTCCGCCATTGAGCGGGTCACGAAGGCCTCAATCGATCCTGGCGGCAACGGGTGCGGGATCGACGTGGTCATCCGCGCCACACGCTCATCACCTGCGTAATGTTCGATAAGCCCCATATCCGACCGACGCAGAGGGCGCAGATCGAACCGCTCGGTTTCGATGACCGGCTGATTTATGATTGCTTCAAGTTTCATGAGTGCGTTCCTCCTCCGAACAACACAAAAAGTACGGACGCAACAGTCAGACTGGCGAGCGTCCACATCAGATATTTTTCCGCAGGCCGACCTTCAACCACATGGGCGATCCGGTCCCCTGCAAATGTCCAGATCGGGTGCAAAACGACCTGGCAGAACAACAAACAAAGAGCGATCGTGAGCGTCGCCTCAAAACTGGACGTCCCCGCCGCAACAAACCCCGTGAACCCTGCAATGATCATTGCCCAGGCCTTGGGGTTCAGCGGATGAACTATGAGCCCAGACAAAAAGCCCGGTGCTTTCCCATCTGCAGTTGCACGAGACAGCCTTAGATTGGCGATCTTCCAGGCCAGCCAGCAAATGTAGGCGGCAGACGCGTATTTCAGCACCTCAAACGCCAGCGGAGCCTGATCGGCAACCTGCATCAGGCCAAAGCCTACGGGCCAGATGATCAATTGCTTGCCCAAAACGACCCCGGCCACAAAGGGCAATGCGGCGCGAAAGCCGTAGCGCGCACCTGTTCCCATCAGGACCATATTGGCCGGTCCCGGCGTGCCAACCTGTGAGGCGGCAAAGATAAGAAAGCTGGTGGTTGCGACGGGCATTGCTGTTCTGGATCACGACTGCGTTAAAACGAAAAAGGGACCGGCATTTTCTGCCGGTCCCCCATGAATTTTTTATTAAACCTTCTGGGTTTCGGCTTACTCTGCGGCCTCCGCCACTGGCAGGACCGAAATGAAGGTGCGGTTTTTGAGTCCCTTGTGGAACTTTACGGCGCCATCGGTTGTTGCAAAGATTGTGTGGTCTTTGCCCATGCCTACGCCTTCGCCCGGCCAGAACTTGGTGCCGCGCTGACGTACGATGATGTTGCCTGCGATGGCCGCCTGGCCACCATACAGTTTCACGCCAAGGCGGCGACCAGCTGAGTCGCGACCGTTACGGGAGGAACCGCCAGCTTTTTTATGTGCCATTCTCTCTCTCCTTAGCCTTGAGCCAGCTCTTTGGCTTGCTCAACCCATTCGGGCTTCACTTTGATGGTGTCGATAGCAGCAATCTGCTCGTCCGACAAGGCGGCCAGAGCGGCAAAGCTTTCGATACCGGCTTCAACCAGCTTTTTGGCAGCGGCAGGGCCAACACCGTTCAGCTTGGTCAGATCGTCAGCGGCAGCAGCGGCGGGTGCCTCCGCTTTGGCTTCTGCTTTCTTGGCAGGCTTTGCAGCGGGCGCCGCTTCGCCAGCCGGAGCAGATCCGGTTGCAGCCTTGATGCCCGACTTGTCAGCGCCCGACGACAGGATGTCGGTGATTTTGACCAGAGTCAGCTTCTGACGGTGGCCAACGGTACGCTTCGAGCTGTGCTTACGACGGCGCTTGACGAATTTGATGACCTTGTCACCTTTGATCTGTTCGATCACTTCGGCCTGTACGCCTGCGCCTTCAACGAAAGGTGCGCCAACAACCGGAGCGTCGCCGCCCAGCATCAGAACATCGTTGAATTGAACTTTTTCACCTGCGTCGGCAGCCAGTTTTTCAACGCGGAGCACGTCGCCCGCCTGAACCTTGTACTGCTTGCCGCCAGTCTTGAGGACCGCAAACATGCGTCTTTCCTTTTCTAACCCGCGTTCTGTGGTCCCCTACCGGGCGTTTTTGGCTTGAAAGCCACCTCGAACAGCGCGCCCTGTTTGGGCTGTGTGGAAGACCCCGTGAGGTATCATAGGGTCATATAATAACGACACCCGGCGCGGAGAACCGGCCGGGATGCGCGCTTATCCACATAATGAAAGGCAAAGTCAACACCCAAGACTGGTCAGAGATCAGAGGATTGCCACACCTGCGCCACTGCCGCGCCCAGACGGTACGAGATCCCGTCAAACATCTCGTCAAACCCTTTGAACAGGGCCGCGTTCAGGGCCTGCCTGTCAATCGGCATTGAATAATGACCCCCCATCGGCGTCCAAATTTGACCCCCCTTGGAGCTAAGAGGGGCGTTGAGGGGGTCGTGTTTAGGTTGATTCAGGAGGGGGTGGACAGCAGGTCAAACCGAAAAGAGAGCGTAGCTCGACTGAAGGTTTGACCTGCTGTCTGTTTTGAATTTATTCCCCGATTTCGAGGTTAGTCGCGGTGGTTAATTCGCCAGCTTTCGTTCCCGGTTTCGATGATATCGCAATGGTGTGTCAGTCGATCCAGGAGAGCAGTGGTCATTTTGGCATCTGTGAACACACTCGGCCATTCAGCAAATGCGAGGTTGGTTGTTAGCAGAATAGACGTTCGCTCGTACAGTTTGCTGATGAGATGGAAGAGTAATCGTCCACCAGACTCTGCGAACGGCAGATAACCGAGTTCGTCTATAATCACGAGGTCGACGCGGATCAGCTGCTCGCTGAGCCGCCCGGCGTTGCCTTCGCGATGTTCAGCCTCCAGCTTGTTCGCGAGATCCACAGCGCTGAAGAACCTGACCCGCCGGCGGTTATTCCTGACTTCCGACCTTTTTGTTGATCTGACTGGGTTTTTGGTTTGTTTTCAGGTGTGGTTGCTCAGAGGCGCGTTGTAGTGCCCCATTATTATAAAAAGTATTGACATGGGCCTTCAGATGGCTAACCTCTTCGCCCATGTTCATCCGCACCAAACATGACGCAAAGCTCAACCGCACACGGATCCAGATCGTTGAATCCGTCCGCACCGGCTCCAAGGTACGCCAGAAGATCCTGCGCCATGTGGGTGTGGCCCATAACGACAGCGAGATTGAGGATATCAAGCGTCTGGCGGGCCGCTTGATGGAGCAATTACGCATTGATCGCTCGCCGCAAATGGAACTGTTCACGCCCACGGAATATGCCGATCTGCAGGCGCTGGTGCGCCGCGCTCCGCGGCCGGACAAGCTTGGCGTTGATCTTGCCGAGTGCCGTGAGGAGGCGCGGGTCTCTCTGGGTCTGCGGGATGTCATGGGGACGATGTATGACCAACTGGGTTGGGGGGCCCTTCTGGGGGCGGCGCGTAAAAGTGCCAATCGCATTGTGAAAGAGCTGGTTATGGCGCGGATCGCACAGCCCGAGAGCAAGCGCGCGACCGTGGAGGCGTTGGAGAACCAGGCAGGCATCACGCTCAATCTGGACGTGGTCTATCGGAGCATGGATTACATCAATACGCCGGTGATAGACGGGATTTGCAAAACCTCTCACGCGGCGGCAGAGAAGTTGCTGGGCGGGCCAGTGACCGTGCTGTTCTACGATTGCACGACCCTGGCCTTTGACACCGAGCGCGAGGACCCGGCCGAGGATGCGGACGGGGTCGAGCAGGATCATCTTCTGGCCAAGGGCTTCAGCAAGGATGGCAAGCATCACCGCGCTCAGGTCATGCTGGCGCTGATCGTCACCTCCGATGGGCTGCCTGTGGGCTATGAACTCTTCCCGGGAAACACCTGGGAAGGTCATACGCTGGAAGCTGCGCTGAAGGCGTTGGAGGGACGCTTCGACGTGGCCAGGGTCACGTTCGTGGCCGATGCCGCCATGCTCAGCAAGGACAACCAGCAGATGTTGCAGAACAAGGGTCTGCCCTACATCCTCGGCTATCGCATGAAGTCCGCCCCGGCCGCCGTGAAGGCGAACATTTTGAGCCCGGAGGGACGCCAGCCTTGGGCTGGACACGGTTCTGAAGAGGCAACCGAGAAGGGCTGGTACAAGGTGATCGACCAGGAGGGAGCGCGGGTCATTGTGACCTGGTCACCCACCCGGGCACGCAATGATGCCCACAAGCGCGACAAGGCAATCGAAAAGCTGCACAAGAAGCTCAAGCGCTCTCGCAAACCCGGCAGCTTCAGCAGCCGGGGATATGGCCGCTTCCTGGCCTTCCCCGACAGCGGGGACGTCACGCTGGATGATGCAAAGATCAAGGCAGCGGCACAATGGGACGGGCTGCATGCCATTGTTGTTCATGGTGCGGACGAACTGGAGGCACAGGACGTCATTGCCCGCTATCACCAGTTGTGGGAGATCGAAGCCTGCTTCCGCACCAACAAGCACGATCTGAAAATCCGGCCCATCTATCACTGGTCGCCGCGTCGGGTCCGGGCCCATATCGCCATCTGCTACATGGCCTTCTGCTGCCTGCAGCACCTGCGCAAGCATCTGGACCTGCTCGGACACCCGATGAGCCCGGCTCGTATCCGCAACGAGTTGAACGCATTGCAGCTCTCGATCCTGCGCCACAAAGGCACCCCTGACCGCTACGGCATGCCAAGCCATGCCACGGTCGATGCCAGACGCATCCTCACCTGCGTCGGCCTGACCTGGAACGAAGCCCCTTTCAAGATACCCCCCGGGCGCACCCGAAAAACTGGCCAGACCAAAGCCTGAGCTCCCTCAACACTCCGAAACAATCGCTGGCGAAAAAAGTCCGTGTAGTGCCTTTTGGCAACCAAGGCATAATAATATCAATGACTTATACGAAAAAATGTCGGAAGTCAGGAGATGGAAGAGTAATCGTCCACCAGACTCTGCGAACGGCAGATAACCGAGTTCGTCTATAATCACGAGGTCGACGCGGATCAGCTGCTCGCTGAGCCGCCCGGCGTTGCCTTCGCGATGTTCAGCCTCCAGCTTGTTCGCGAGATCCACAGCGCTGAAGAACCTGACCCGCCGGCGGTTATTGACCGCGTGGCCCCCGATCGCTGTTGCGAGATGCGTTTTGCCCGATCCGGTTCCACCGACCAGCACGCCATTCCTGGCCTGGTCCATAAAATCGCCGTCATGAAGATTGCGCACGACTTCCTCGTTGACGGGGCTGACCGTGAAGTCGAACTCAGGTAAGGACTTGCAGACCGGGAACTTTGCGGCACCCATCTGATACCGGATCGAGCGCGCAGTCTTTTCGGCCAGTTCGGCCGTGAGGAGTTCGGCCACGACCTGTTGGGGCCGCCAGTTGTTTTTGGCTGCGGCCTGCATCACTTCGTCAAAGCAGTTGACGATGCCTGGCAACTTCAGTTGACGGGCAAGTTCGAGAATTTCCTTACGCAGTTGCATGGGAGCCTCCAAGCCTGTCATAGCGAGCGCAATCCGCGATCGGTGCCATTTTCAGCTGCAGGTGGGCAGGCGGCTCAATCGCCTTTGGCGGCGGGGGATTGGTGCGCCGAGAGACAATGTTCAGGATCGCATCGGCCTTGCGCAGGCCAGATTTTAGAGCTTCTTCGCAGGCAGCCTCGACCACATCAATGTCGTGCTGGTAAGCAGCGAAAAGAATATCGGCAAGTTGCCGGTCTCCGTCGGATGTGCCCCGCAGATGGGTCCAGATCTGCGTCATTGCCGGTGGTAGGTCCCAGTCACGGAACGGTGCTCCATTGCGCAGAGCGCCAGGCTTGCGCTTGAGGACGGGCACATAGTGCCAAGGGTTGAAGATCGTTTTTCCTCGGCCGAAGCACCGTTCGTGCTCTCCGACAATCTCACCGTCTTGGCGCAGGACAATCCGCGTGGCGTAGACCTGCAACTGGACCTGACGTCCAACAGCTCTTGCCTCAACGCTGTATTTGTTTCTTTCGAAGTTGATCAGGCAGGTTCGGCTCACGGCGACCGTCTTTTCACGGAACCCGACGAAGGGCTTCTGCAGATGCGTCAGCAGCGGCTTTTCCTGCTGGAACTCCTCCCAGACCGTCACCTCCAGGTTTTCCGGATGCCGCAGTTCTTTTGCGCGTTTGATCGCGTCTTTTTGCAGCCGGGCATTCAATTCATCGAAGTCGGCCACCTCCAGACGCGGTGTAAAACTATAGGCGCGGCTCTCCTTGACCAGATTCTCAACCTGACCCTTCTCCCAACCGGCCGCGCGCGTACAGGCGATCGGGTTCACCAGATGATGAGAACACATCCGGGAGAATGCCTTGTTGAACTTTCTTTCCTTGCCCGACAGGATCGCATCGACGGCGGTCGTCATGTTATCGTAGATCCCGTTGATGCAGCCTCCACCAAAGAATTTGAAGGCCTCGTCGTGGGCATCAAAGACCATCTCCTGCGTCTCGCGCGGATAGGCAATGGAGAATGGCATGCGGCTATGGCAAAGTTTGAAATGGGCAACCTTCACGGTCGTGAGTGCACCGTCCATCAAAACCGTCTCCACACTCCAGTCGAACTGGTACGCCTCCCCAGGATCAAAGATCAGCGGGATGAACGCCTGCGCCTGTTGTCGGCCGTGCGCAATGCGCCAATTCTTTGTGTAGCGTCGAACACTGTCATACCCGCCGCCAAAACCATCATCGGAGAGTTCCTTCCAGATTTTGGTCATCCGCTTGCGGTGTTTCTTCGGAAGCGCCTCGTTCTCCTCAAGCGTTTCATCCAGACGCGCGCGCCAAGGCCCGAGCACCGGGTATGGCTGCGATTTGCGCTCATATTTGAACTCCGTCACTCCCGATCGGATTATCTTTCGAACCGTTGCACGGCTCAAATTGAGCGAACGGCAAATTTCCTTGATGCTCTTTTTTTCGATCAGGTGTAAGCGACGCACTTTTCTAATAGTTTCCACGCAAATCATCCCGCTTGCCTCTCCATCGACTGCTCAATGAAAAGGATGTCTACAACCATAGGGAGGGGTCAAATTTGGACGCCGATTTCCCCGCTTAGGGGGTCAAAATTGCACGCTTTTCTACAAGCCTAGGTGTTTTGTTGCGGCAGGCAATGGAAAATCCAAGGAATGTGAATTCTGGGAATTTTCTGCTTGCACCCCTGCGCGTTCCTCACTAAATCCCCCCCTCACAGACCCCCGCGGAGAGGTGCCGGAGTGGTCGAACGGGGCGGTCTCGAAAACCGTTGTGGGTGCAAGCCCACCCAGGGTTCGAATCCCTGTCTCTCCGCCATAATTTCCAAATGGTTTCTTTGCTTTCACAGACCGACAGGTCTGTCCTGATGCGCAAAGAGAGGGGCTGGCCAAGACCCCCTCATCCAGCCCCCCTCACACCGCCCCTCACATTCAACCACAAAGTGAGAGATCAGTGCCCCTATTGGCCCAATAGGCCTATTCAAACAAAAGACGTTACTCGTTAACTTGGGAAACGTACCCGAGCGCGACCCCCACAATGTCTCTTTTACCCCGTCTGACTGCAGTGTCGGTCATTTTTGGGTCAAAGGCAGTGAAGTCCTTCACATAAGACCAAAAATTCGACCGAGCAGTAAAGTGCGAGCATCGTCGCAGGTTTCGCTCGGCACCACGTTCTCGTGCAACGCCTATTCCTCAACCGTCGGGCTCAACGCGGTCCTGCGATATCATCGAAATTCAATGCAAAGCGCAAAGCGGTGGGCGCTTTGTCGCCGGATCAAGCCGCCCAATCAGCGTAGCTTGGCCCAAACCCGTATTCTGCTGAGAAATCACAAGAATTCCCCTTTGAGTCGTCCTAGATTTGGATCATCCCAGCGGCACAAATTTCCAAAGGAGACACATAATGTCGCGTACTCTTCTTATCATCATCGTCCTCGTCGGTCTTGGCGCAGGCGGGTATTTCTATCTCAACCAACCTGAACCGACGCCGGCCGAAAGACTTGAAGCCGCAGCCGAGGATGCGAGCGATGCGGTTAGCGAAGCGGCCTCAGCCGTGCAGGACGCCGCAAGCGAAGCACTGGAATCGGCCACAGAACAAGCCAGCGAAGCGGCGTCATCTCTGACCGAACAGGCCTCTGAGGCCGCGTCATCTGTTGCGGATCAGGCCACTGAGGCAGCCAATTCGATCGCGGATCAGGCGTCCGAGGCGGCAGATCAAGCCGGTGATCAGGTTGCATCTCTGGCAGATCAAGGTCAGGAGCTGTTCAACTCCTGGGTTGAAGAGGGCATGCTGACAGCTCAGAACTTCGACTATGACGCCATGGTCGCCTCAGTCCAAAACAGCGAGATGGCACAGGGTGTCAAAGATCAGGTGATCAAGATCCTGGATGAGATCAAAGCCTCGCCCGAGGCGGTTCTGACCAAGCTTCAGGACCTGCAAAAAGCGATGAGCCAATAAGTGCCAGGCCGTCCACCGGCGGCCTTTTCCACATGCCGTGACGTTAGAGCACGGCAGAATTGACGCGGCGCGGGGCTTTTGTTTGGCTTGACCCAACAAGAACCCCGCGCCGTTTTTCTTTGCCGTCAGGCTGACGCCTGATCCGGTGGGCCCGGCGCAACTGAAGGACTGACCAATGACCGACTTGCCCTCTACGATGCGCACCGTTGTCCTGAAACATGACGGCTATTCCGGCACCATGACAGGCCCCACGATCGAAGACGCGTCTGAATGGTTGGCAGACGCCGAATTGCCCGTCCCTACCCCCGGCCCCGGACAGGTTCTGATCCGGCTGCGCACCGCTTCGGTCAATCCGTCGGACATTCACTTCATCAAAGGCGAATACGGCCAACCCCGTGTCAAAGGCGCTGCTGCGGGCTTTGAAGGGTGCGGAGATGTTGTGGCAACGGGCAAGGGTGCGGAAGGTCTACAAGGCCTGCGCGTCGCCTTTGTCGCCGCCGGATCGGGGGCTTGGGCGGAATATGTCGTGACCCAGATGCAAATGTGCATCCCTCTGCGCCCCGACATCTCGGACGATGACGGGGCTGCGCAGATCGTCAATCCGCTGACCGCGATGGCCATGGTCGATATGGCTAAGGAAGACGGCGATGCGTTTGTTGTTTCAGCCGCAACCAGCCAATTGGGCAAGCTGATGTGCAGCCTTGGGCGGGATCAGGGCTTGAAGCCCATCGCCATGGTGCGGCGCGCTGAGGCTGCTCCGATGCTGAAAGAGCTTGGTGCTGCGGAAGTTCTGGTCACAACGGACCCTGACGTTGCGCACCAATTTGCCGAACTGAGCGCCAGGCTGAAGCCCCGCGTCTTTCTCGACGCTGTCATGGACCCTCTGTCCGAGCAGATTTTCTGCGCCATGCCCAATCGTGCGCGCTGGATTTGCTATGGCAAACTCGGCAGCGACGCCCCGACCCTGACCCAAACCGGGCAACTGATCTTTATGGGCAAACGGATCGAGGGGTTCTGGCTGACCAACTCCTGACTTCCGACCTTTTTGTTGATCTGACTGGGTTTTTGGTTTGTTTTCAGGTGTGGTTGCTCAGAGGCGCGTTGTAGTGCCCCATTATTATAAAAAGTATTGACATGGGCCTTCAGATGGCTAACCTCTTCGCCCATGTTCATCCGCACCAAACATGACGCAAAGCTCAACCGCACACGGATCCAGATCGTTGAATCCGTCCGCACCGGCTCCAAGGTACGCCAGAAGATCCTGCGCCATGTGGGTGTGGCCCATAACGACAGCGAGATTGAGGATATCAAGCGTCTGGCGGGCCGCTTGATGGAGCAATTACGCATTGATCGCTCGCCGCAAATGGAACTGTTCACGCCCACGGAATATGCCGATCTGCAGGCGCTGGTGCGCCGCGCTCCGCGGCCGGACAAGCTTGGCGTTGATCTTGCCGAGTGCCGTGAGGAGGCGCGGGTCTCTCTGGGTCTGCGGGATGTCATGGGGACGATGTATGACCAACTGGGTTGGGGGGCCCTTCTGGGGGCGGCGCGTAAAAGTGCCAATCGCATTGTGAAAGAGCTGGTTATGGCGCGGATCGCACAGCCCGAGAGCAAGCGCGCGACCGTGGAGGCGTTGGAGAACCAGGCAGGCATCACGCTCAATCTGGACGTGGTCTATCGGAGCATGGATTACATCAATACGCCGGTGATAGACGGGATTTGCAAAACCTCTCACGCGGCGGCAGAGAAGTTGCTGGGCGGGCCAGTGACCGTGCTGTTCTACGATTGCACGACCCTGGCCTTTGACACCGAGCGCGAGGACCCGGCCGAGGATGCGGACGGGGTCGAGCAGGATCATCTTCTGGCCAAGGGCTTCAGCAAGGATGGCAAGCATCACCGCGCTCAGGTCATGCTGGCGCTGATCGTCACCTCCGATGGGCTGCCTGTGGGCTATGAACTCTTCCCGGGAAACACCTGGGAAGGTCATACGCTGGAAGCTGCGCTGAAGGCGTTGGAGGGACGCTTCGACGTGGCCAGGGTCACGTTCGTGGCCGATGCCGCCATGCTCAGCAAGGACAACCAGCAGATGTTGCAGAACAAGGGTCTGCCCTACATCCTCGGCTATCGCATGAAGTCCGCCCCGGCCGCCGTGAAGGCGAACATTTTGAGCCCGGAGGGACGCCAGCCTTGGGCTGGACACGGTTCTGAAGAGGCAACCGAGAAGGGCTGGTACAAGGTGATCGACCAGGAGGGAGCGCGGGTCATTGTGACCTGGTCACCCACCCGGGCACGCAATGATGCCCACAAGCGCGACAAGGCAATCGAAAAGCTGCACAAGAAGCTCAAGCGCTCTCGCAAACCCGGCAGCTTCAGCAGCCGGGGATATGGCCGCTTCCTGGCCTTCCCCGACAGCGGGGACGTCACGCTGGATGATGCAAAGATCAAGGCAGCGGCACAATGGGACGGGCTGCATGCCATTGTTGTTCATGGTGCGGACGAACTGGAGGCACAGGACGTCATTGCCCGCTATCACCAGTTGTGGGAGATCGAAGCCTGCTTCCGCACCAACAAGCACGATCTGAAAATCCGGCCCATCTATCACTGGTCGCCGCGTCGGGTCCGGGCCCATATCGCCATCTGCTACATGGCCTTCTGCTGCCTGCAGCACCTGCGCAAGCATCTGGACCTGCTCGGACACCCGATGAGCCCGGCTCGTATCCGCAACGAGTTGAACGCATTGCAGCTCTCGATCCTGCGCCACAAAGGCACCCCTGACCGCTACGGCATGCCAAGCCATGCCACGGTCGATGCCAGACGCATCCTCACCTGCGTCGGCCTGACCTGGAACGAAGCCCCTTTCAAGATACCCCCCGGGCGCACCCGAAAAACTGGCCAGACCAAAGCCTGAGCTCCCTCAACACTCCGAAACAATCGCTGGCGAAAAAAGTCCGTGTAGTGCCTTTTGGCAACCAAGGCATAATAATATCAATGACTTATACGAAAAAATGTCGGAAGTCAGGAAACCGGGCAACTGATCTTTATGGGCAAACGGATCGAGGGGTTCTGGCTGACCAACTGGATGATGACCACACCTCCGGCCGATCAGATGCGCGTTGTGACCGAGGTTCAGGCGCGTTTCGCAGACGGGCGCTGGAAAACGGATGTGTCCAAGCGTCTGGCACTGGGCAACCTGATCTCTAACCTGGCGGACGCTTTGAAAACAAACGACGGGAAGGTGATCATCACGCCCTGACCCCATGAAAAAAGGGCCCGCACATGCGAGCCCTTTCAAATTCGGTGTCCGCAGCGATTAACGCTTCGAGAACTGGAACGAACGACGCGCTTTGCGCTTACCGTATTTCTTACGTTCCACAACGCGGCTGTCGCGGGTCAGGAACCCAGCGGCTTTCAGAGCACCACGCAGCGACGGATCGTACAGCTGCAGCGCTTTCGAGATGCCGTGCTTAACCGCACCGGCCTGACCGGTCAGGCCACCGCCCTTGACGGTTGCAACAACGTCGAATTCACCTTCCACACCGGCAACCTGGAACGGCTGGCGCAGGATCAGCTGCAGAACCGGACGCGCGAAGTACTTGTCCTGGTCTTTGCCGTTCACGGTGACCTTGCCGGAACCCGGCTTGATCCAAACACGCGCAACAGCGTCTTTACGCTTGCCGGTAGCGTAGGAGCGGCCCAGCTCGTCGCGTACGGGTTCACGTACGATGACTTCTTCGGCCACGGTTTCAACGCCTGCGACGGCGCTCAGCTCTTCGAGAGTATTGATCTGATCAGCCATCGGTCATTAGCTCCGGGTGTTTTTCTTGTTCATGGACTTAACGTCCAGAACTTCGGGGGCCTGGGCCTCATGCGGGTGCTCGGCACCGGCATAAACGCGCAGGTTGGTCATTTGCTGACGCGCCAGACGGTTGCCCGGCAGCATGCGCTTGACGGCCTGAACGACAACGCGCTCAGGATGCGCACCTTCCAAGATCTGCTGTTTGGTGCGCGACTTGATGCCGCCCGGGTGGCCAGTGTGCCAGTAGAAGTTCTCTTCGCGCTTCTTGCCGGTCATCTGGATTTTGTCAGCGTTGATCACAATGACGTTGTCGCCCATGTCCATGTTCGGGGTGAACGACGCTTTGTGCTTGCCACGCAGGCGCATGGCGACGATCGAAGCAAGACGGCCCAGAACAACGCCCTCGGCGTCGATCAGGATCCATTTCTTGTCGATGTCTGCAGGTGTTGCAGAAAAGGTTTTCATGGCAGGATAGTCCTGTTTGATGTGAAAGACCGCCCCAAGACAGAGCGGTCCGAATTCGATGGAGGGGGTTTAGACCTGCTAAGAATGCACGTCAACACACGCAATCAAGTTTTTATGTAGCTTTTTCATGTGCTTATAAAATAGGTATTATTTTACCCCACTCTAAACGCTGATTTGTTCAGGCGGATTGTCCAGCAAAGCCCGAAGGCGGAGCATCGCGTCCTCGAACCTCTGCAGGGACACATGCCCGTTCATAGCAATGCGCACCGCATTCGGTGCGCGCCCGTCGCGTAGCGCGAACTCATCTGCAGACCGCAGCTGAATCCCTTCTCGCTCTGCCGCACGGCTGAACGCAGCAGCCCGCCAACCCGACGGCAAATGCAGCCAAACAAACGGCACATCAGGCGCCCAGTTCAGATCGAACCCGCCCAAGGCATTCACGGTCACCCGCACATACTCTCCCATCCGCGAGCGCACATCCTGCGCGATTTGACGCGTCCGAGGGTCAGAGAGCAACAGCCGGGTCAGCTCGGCCAATGGCTGTGCCAGGCCAAAATACCCATATTCAGCTGAACGGCGCAGATCCACGCTTCGGTCCCTGGGCGCAATGGCAAAGCCGACACGTAGGGACGGTGTCAGCACTTTCGAGATCGAAGACACGTGCCATCCCCGCTCAGGTGCCAACGCGCGGAAACTGGGTTCTTTTGCGTCTCCCATCCGGTAACAGTCATCCTCGACAATCTGCACATCGTATTTCCGTGCGATTTCAACGATTTCCTTGCGCCGCTCCAAAGGGGTGTGCAGCCCGGTCGGGTTCTGAACCTCGGGCGAAACACAGACTGCCTGCGCTGGCGTCTGTCGCAAGACATACTCCATCGCTGCCGGGTCGATGCCCCACTTATCCATTCTAATGCCAACCACATCGGCCCGCATCAACTCTGCCGCGCGACGGAACCCGGCATAGGAGAGGTCTTCGACCATCACGATTGGTTTGGGACCCTGCAGAATGGTCTGGAACACAAGGCAAAGGCCGTTCTGACCGCCGTGTGTCAGTACAATGTCATCGTCGCTCAATTTGCCAAGCGGCAGGTCCGACAACCATTCAACCACCGCCTGACGCATAGGTTTATACGCATCGCGTGTCGGGTAGTTCATGAACAAGGCCGGATCCGACTGCGCGACTTTCTGCAGACACTCGCGGATCAGAGACACCTGCCCCATATCCGCAAGCCGCGGGCTGAACAGGCTGACGTGATTGTCATTCTGAGCCTCAGCCAGATGAAGCTGCCGGGACCAGACATCGTCCAGAATCGGAGATTTCGGAGGGGCGACAAATGTACCACGCCCGACCTCAGCTTGTAGCAAACCCTCTTCGGTCAGAATCGTATAGGCCCGCGCAACGGTTCCCGGAGTGATCTGCAGGCGATACGCGAGTTCACGCACTGGGGGCAGTTTGACCCCGATATCTAACGCCTTACTTTCAATTGCTTTTCGTATTGTATCAGCCACCAGGGTGTACTTGGGCCCTTTGGATTTTGGCAACGTCTCCGGCCAAATTGTATCCATTACAATTCTTCCTTTGCTTTTGACACAATTGCGAATGTATCAAACACAAGTACCGAACATTGCTACTTTGTGTCAATACAATTTGAAAGGAATACTGAGATGACACGCACAATGCACACTCCCGCCCTTACACTGCTGAACGCCAGCCCCCGGCTGCCGCTGATCGCTGTGCTGGCCGTGCAGTTTGCGGCGGCGGTCACTCAATGGGAACGCCGTCGTCGCAGTCGCGTCAATCTGGGAAAGCTGGATGACAGGTTGCTCAAGGACGTAGGCCTGACCCGTCTGCAAGCCGACCGCGAAATCAAGCGCTATTTCTGGCAGTTTTAACCCATCCCCAGTCCCAAATTCATTTGGGACCTCTTCCCTGGCCGGGGTTCGCCCCGGCCCTTTTTATCCGAATTTTGCGGCCGAAGACCCGGCAGGTGGGATGGAATAGGTCATACTGGCCCGCGCAACCGGCTGATCTGACCCGACCGAGTAAATCAACACGTCCCCAACCGCCAAAGTGCGCCCCAATTTCAGTAGGCGACATTCAGCTATCAGATCTTTGCCACCTCCAGGTTTGCGCAAAAAGTCCAGAGAGCTGTTGGTCGTCACCGCCAAGGACTGACGCCCCTTGCGCGCCAACACCATGGCATAGACACAAACATCCGCCAGACCGAACATCGACGGGCCTGAGACCGTACCGCCGGGGCGTAAATGACGGTCCTCGACCACGAGGCGCATGGTGATCGTCTCCTCGGTCAGGTCCTCAACCACGAAATCGCGATGAACCTGCGGGAATACCTCTTTAAGGTACTGCGACAGCTCGTCTTTGCTTAACGCCAATCCCATGCTTCCCCTCCTTAACGTCTCGCCCTAGAGTTGGCCCAACAGCCAGCGGGAGAGCAAGATGGCAATTTTGGAACGTAACGACACAGGTGCCATCGCGCGGCTGCACATGAACGCACCCGAAAGGCTGAACGCGCTGAGCGATGAGATGCTGGCCGCCCTGCAGGCCGAGTTCGATACGCTGCGCGATGACCGCTCGATCCGTGCCGTTGTGCTGTCGGGCGAAGGCAAGGCCTTCTGCGCCGGGCATGACCTGAAGCAGATGACAGCCGGTCGCCAATCTGAGGATGGCGGCAAGGCCTATTTTCAGGACCTCTTTAACCGTTGTGCGCGGATGATGATGTCAATCCAGTCCCTGCCCCAGCCCGTTATTGCTCAGGTCCACGGCATTGCCACAGCTGCGGGTTGCCAATTGGTTGCCACCTGTGATCTGGCCGTCGCCGCCGAAGGCACGCGCTTTGGGGTGAACGGAGTGAATATCGGCCTGTTCTGCTCAACCCCCATGGTCGCGCTCAGCCGCAACATCCCCAGAAAACAGGCATTTGAGATGTTGACCACTGGAGGTTTCATCTCAGCCGAGCGTGCGCAGGAACTAGGGTTGATCAATCGGGTTGTCCCTGAAACTCAACTCAACGACCAAGCCCTCGCTTTGGCCGAACAGATCGCAGGCAAGCTGGGCGTCGCCGTCAAAATCGGGAAAGAGGCGTTTTATCAACAGCTTCAGATGCCGCTGGATCAAGCCTATGCCTATACCGGAGAGGTAATGGTGCAGAATATGCTGCATCGCGATACCGAAGAAGGCATTTCTGCGTTTATCGAAAAACGCCCCCCGAATTGGTCTGAATAAGACAATTATTCCGAACATTTTTCATCACTGTCATCATTTTTGCACTTTTCAAAAGGGCAACACTGTGGCAATGCTGGGACGAGGCTAAGGCCTCAGCTACACTTTTGGGTCGCCGTGGGCGGAAGGTCCCTCCAAGCTGGTTTCTCTCACTGGCGTTGACATTCCCGCAGCGGCGACCCCAAGACCTCCCCTAAAATCTGAATCATTTGACGGTTGCTCAGTTGCGCCTGCTTGGGCTCTGCCCTATGTGGCAGCGCATGACACAAGCATTGCATATCGTGGGCGGCGGCATGGCCGGGTCGGAGGCCGCATGGCAAGCGGCGGAAATGGGCGTGGATGTTGTGATCCACGAAATGCGCCCCACAGTAGGTACCTTTGCGCACCAGACCGGTAATCTGGCCGAGATGGTGTGTTCCAACTCGTTCCGCTCGGACGATGATGAACAGAACGCCGTGGGCCTGTTGCATTGGGAAATGCGCGCCGCCAATGGCCTCATCATGACGACTGCCGATGCCCACCGCCTGCCCGCAGGCGGGGCGCTGGCTGTTGACCGCGATCCGTTTGCCGAGGCGGTCACTGCTAAACTGCACGCGCATCCCCGGATCACGGTGACGGATGAAGAGGTTACCTCTCTACCCGACGACGGTCAGTGGATCTTTGCCACCGGTCCTCTTACCTCGGCCAAGCTGGGTGAAGCCATCCAAACCGAAACCGGTTCAGACGCGCTGGCGTTTTTTGATGCCATCGCGCCGATTGTCTATGCCGACAGCATCGACATGAGCAAAGCCTGGATGCAGTCCCGCTATGATAAAGGCGAGACCGAAGAAGAGCGCACCGCCTATCTGAACTGCCCCATGGATCGCGATCAATACGAGGCTTTCATCGACGCCCTTCTGGCAGCAGATAAAACCGAATTCCACGAAGGCGAGACCGCGGGCTACTTTGATGGCTGCCTGCCGATCGAGGTGATGTCTGAACGGGGTCGTGAAACCCTGCGCCACGGCCCGATGAAGCCCGTCGGCCTGACCAACCCCCATCAGCCGGACGTGAAACCTCATGCCGTTGTGCAGCTGCGCCGCGACAATGCGCTTGGCACGCTGTTCAACATCGTGGGGTTCCAAACCAAGATGAAATACGGCGCCCAGACCGAGGTGTTCCGTATGATCCCCGGTCTGGAGAACGCCAGTTTCGCACGCCTTGGCGGGATACATCGCAACACGTTTATCAACTCTCCGACCTTGCTGGACGCGCAGATGCGTTTGAAATCAAAGCCGAATATCCGGTTCGCCGGTCAGATCACCGGTGTCGAAGGCTATGTCGAAAGCGCGGCTATGGGGCTTTTGGCAGGTCGACTGGCGGCAGCTGAAATTATGAGCCTTACCCTGCCCGAGGTACCGCAGGACAGCGCAATGGGCGCGTTGATCCATCACATCACCGGCGGTGCGGAGGCCAAGACGTTTCAGCCCATGAACGTCAATTTCGGCCTGTTCCGCCCTGTAGATGGCCTGAAAGGTGGCCGCCGGGGACGCAAAGACCGCTACAAGGCCTATACCGACCGCGCCAAGGCTGAATGGACGGAGTGGCTCGCGCAAAGCTGACTGGACGATGACGGACCCAGCGGCTTAACATGCGGTTATGAGCGACAAGTTTTTCAAGGACACATACGGATCGAAATCTCCGCAGGACACCCAAGCGCACTACCAGAAATGGGCAGCAACCTATGAGGATTCTGTCGCGGAACAGGGATATGCCACGCCGGGTCGGGTTGCCAAAGCGCTATGGTCCAAGAGGCCTGAGGCACAAACGCCCATCCTCGACTATGGCTGTGGAACGGGGTTGTCCGGTGTTGCGCTGCGCTTAGTCGGGTTTGAAGTGATCGACGGAATGGACCCCACGCCCAATATGCTTGAGGAGGCCAAAGCGAAGAACGTCTATCGATCGCTGATCGGCTTTGACATATCGGATCCCGAACCCGTTGAACACGGCGCTTACTCAACCATCACAGCCATCGGAGTGATCGGTGCCGGAGCAGCACCGCCTGAAACTCTGGACCTCCTCATGCACGCGCTGCCCAAAGATGGTCTACTGGCATTTTCCTATAACGATCATGCACTTGCGGACTACTCTTATACCTCACGCCTGAACGACTGGCTGGACTTGGGGGCTGCGCGCTTGCTGTTCAAGGAATACGGGCCTCATCTGCCCGGAATGAACATGAAATCTGACGTGTACATACTCGAAAAGACGTGACTTTTACGACTCGCTTCGCGCCTTCCCCTACAGGTCCCTTGCATCTTGGCCACGCTTATGCGGCGATGCTGGCCAGTGACATGGCTGCCTCCGAAGGCGGCACATTCCTGCTGCGGATCGAGGATATCGACCAATCCCGCGCGCGATCGAAGTGGGAGGATCAGATCTATGCAGATCTCGAATGGCTGGGCCTCAGCTGGCCGACACCGGTTCTGAGGCAATCTGAGCGCATCCAAATCTATGAACAGGCCCTCGATACCCTGTGGTTGAAAGGTCTTTTGTACCCTTGCACCTGCAACCGCAAGGATATCGCCGCAGCGGCCAGCGCCCCTCAGGAAGGGGCACCTCTGCACGGGCCGGATGGGATCATCTATCCCGGAACCTGTCGGCATAAAGCCAGCCGAAACAGCGTAGAACGGCCTAAAGACACACCGCTGAGACTTGATATGGCTATGGCGGCACGATCCGTTCTGTTACATCAGAGCAGTTTTCTCGAGCTAGGCACTGGACCAAATAGGGAAACGGGACGGATTTCCTTCGACAAAGCCGAACTGGAAACAACGATCGGTGATGTCGTTCTATCCCGCCGAGGTATGGGCACCTCCTACCACCTGTCCGTCGTCCTCGACGATGCGGCGCAGGGTGTGACCCATGTCATTCGCGGTCAGGACCTGTTTGAGGCAACGCGTATTCACGTCCTGTTGCAGGCTCTGCTGCGCCTACCCACGCCCGAATACTTGCATCACCGCTTGATCCGCGACCCGAACGGCAAACGCCTTGCCAAACGAGACGACGCTCGCGCCATCGCAAAATACAGGGTCGAAGGCGCAACCCCTCAGGACATCCGCGCCATGGTCGGCCTTTGACCCCGCTTTGTCGTTTCAAAAATACTCAAACCGAAGGTAGCGACATCTGCGCCACTCACTCCATCGGTTTCATCAACTCGACTTCTTCACCGTCGCGCACGGACGTGTAGAAGCACGTCCGGCGGTTGGTGTGACACGCCGCGCCGGTCTGACGGATCACGACCAAGATGCAATCCCGGTCGCAATCAAAGCGGAAATCGACCAGTTCCTGAATATGCCCGGACGTCTCGCCCTTAATCCAGAACGCCTGGCGCGAGCGCGACCAGTAGGTTACGCGCCGCGTCTCCAACGTGCGCTCAACCGCTTGCTGGTTCATCCAGGCCATCATCAACACCTCACCCGAGGCGTGATCCTGCGCAATTGCGGGGATCAACCCGGCTTCGTTATATTTCAGATCAGATGGATCGAACGTGACTATGTCAGACATGACAAAAACCTTTTGCATCCCGAGGACTGACCACTATGTATGGGGAACACGGAACGAGGGAAAGCCATGAGCGGCGAGAACGACCTGATAAAGCTGTACTCCGGGCGCATTCTGGCGCTGGCGGCTGATATCCCGCATCTGGATCGGCTGGATCAACCCGATGCGACGGTCAAGAAACGCTCGCCCCTTTGCGGGTCGACCGTAACTGTCGACGTGACGATGAAAGATGGGCGCGTCAGCGATTTCGGACAAGACGTCAAAGCCTGCGCCCTCGGTCAAGCGGCCGCTTCGGTAGTTGGCGACGCGGTGGTTGGTGCCACGCGTGCGCAAGTTGAAACCGCCCGAGATCAGCTGAAGGCCATGCTGAAAAAGGACGGCCCTGCCCCGGATGCCCCGTTTGACGGGCTTGAGGTTCTGATACCCGCCCGTGAATATAAAAACCGCCATGCCTCGATCATGCTGGCGCTTGAGGCAACGGCCGAGGCAATGGAACAGGCCGAACAGTCGAACTGCGCCTAAGCTTGGTGTTTTGGCCTAAACCTGTTTAATTTCACCCAAACTTCGGTGGAGGAATGGGCTTGAACAACCTGCTCGAACATTTCGTGACGTTGTGGGTTGTCATTGACCCGATCGGAACAATCCCTGTTTTCATCGCCGTTACCGCGGGCCTCAGAGCCGCAGCACGGCGCAAGACGGCGATGCTCGCGTCGTTGATCAGTGCCGGCGTGCTGCTGTTTTTCCTCGTCTTCGGACAATTGCTGATCGAGGCGCTGGATATCGGGTTGAACTCATTCCAGGTTGCCGGAGGGATCATCCTGTTCCTGTTCGCGCTGACGATGATCTTTGGCGAAAGCAAACAAGAGATCGAACAGCGCGCCGCCGAAGACGACAAGGAAGACAAGATCCATACGCACAACCCGGCGATCTTTCCCCTGGCCGTGCCATCGCTGGCCTCACCCGGTGCGATGCTGGCAATCGTGATCCTGACCGACAACCACCGCTACAGCGCCGCCGACCAGGGGATTACTGCGCTGGTCATGCTTTCGGTTTGTCAATCGGCATTGAATAATGACCCCCCATCGGCGTCCAAATTTGACCCCCCTTGGAGCTAAGAGGGGCGTTGAGGGGGTCGTGTTTAGGTTGATTCAGGAGGGGGTGGACAGCAGGTCAAACCGAAAAGAGAGCGTAGCTCGACTGAAGGTTTGACCTGCTGTCTGTTTTGAATTTATTCCCCGATTTCGAGGTTAGTCGCGGTGGTTAATTCGCCAGCTTTCGTTCCCGGTTTCGATGATATCGCAATGGTGTGTCAGTCGATCCAGGAGAGCAGTGGTCATTTTGGCATCTGTGAACACACTCGGCCATTCAGCAAATGCGAGGTTGGTTGTTAGCAGAATAGACGTTCGCTCGTACAGTTTGCTGATGAGATGGAAGAGTAATCGTCCACCAGACTCTGCGAACGGCAGATAACCGAGTTCGTCTATAATCACGAGGTCGACGCGGATCAGCTGCTCGCTGAGCCGCCCGGCGTTGCCTTCGCGATGTTCAGCCTCCAGCTTGTTCGCGAGATCCACAGCGCTGAAGAACCTGACCCGCCGGCGGTTATTGACCGCGTGGCCCCCGATCGCTGTTGCGAGATGCGTTTTGCCCGATCCGGTTCCACCGACCAGCACGCCATTCCTGGCCTGGTCCATAAAATCGCCGTCATGAAGATTGCGCACGACTTCCTCGTTGACGGGGCTGACCGTGAAGTCGAACTCAGGTAAGGACTTGCAGACCGGGAACTTTGCGGCACCCATCTGATACCGGATCGAGCGCGCAGTCTTTTCGGCCAGTTCGGCCGTGAGGAGTTCGGCCACGACCTGTTGGGGCCGCCAGTTGTTTTTGACTGCGGCCTGCATCACTTCGTCAAAGCAGTTGACGATGCCTGGCAACTTCAGTTGACGGGCAAGTTCGAGAATTTCCTTACGCAGTTGCATGGGAGCCTCCAAGCCTGTCATAGCGAGCGCAATCCGCGATCGGTGCCATTTTCAGCTGCAGGTGGGCAGGCGGCTCAATCGCCTTTGGCGGCGGGGGATTGGTGCGCCGAGAGACAATGTTCAGGATCGCATCGGCCTTGCGCAGGCCAGATTTTAGAGCTTCTTCGCAGGCAGCCTCGACCACATCAATGTCGTGCTGGTAAGCAGCGAAAAGAATATCGGCAAGTTGCCGGTCTCCGTCGGATGTGCCCCGCAGATGGGTCCAGATCTGCGTCATTGCCGGTGGTAGGTCCCAGTCACGGAACGGTGCTCCATTGCGCAGAGCGCCAGGCTTGCGCTTGAGGACGGGCACATAGTGCCAAGGGTTGAAGATCGTTTTTCCTCGGCCGAAGCACCGTTCGTGCTCTCCGACAATCTCACCGTCTTGGCGCAGGACAATCCGCGTGGCGTAGACCTGCAACTGGACCTGACGTCCAACAGCTCTTGCCTCAACGCTGTATTTGTTTCTTTCGAAGTTGATCAGGCAGGTTCGGCTCACGGCGACCGTCTTTTCACGGAACCCGACGAAGGGCTTCTGCAGATGCGTCAGCAGCGGCTTTTCCTGCTGGAACTCCTCCCAGACCGTCACCTCCAGGTTTTCCGGATGCCGCAGTTCTTTTGCGCGTTTGATCGCGTCTTTTTGCAGCCGGGCATTCAATTCATCGAAGTCGGCCACCTCCAGACGCGGTGTAAAACTATAGGCGCGGCTCTCCTTGACCAGATTCTCAACCTGACCCTTCTCCCAACCGGCCGCGCGCGTACAGGCGATCGGGTTCACCAGATGATGAGAACACATCCGGGAGAATGCCTTGTTGAACTTTCTTTCCTTGCCCGACAGGATCGCATCGACGGCGGTCGTCATGTTATCGTAGATCCCGTTGATGCAGCCTCCACCAAAGAATTTGAAGGCCTCGTCGTGGGCATCAAAGACCATCTCCTGCGTCTCGCGCGGATAGGCAATGGAGAATGGCATGCGGCTATGGCAAAGTTTGAAATGGGCAACCTTCACGGTCGTGAGTGCATCGTCCATCAAAACCGTCTCCACACTCCAGTCGAACTGGTACGCCTCCCCAGGATCAAAGATCAGCGGGATGAACGCCTGCGCCTGTTGTCGGCCGTGCGCAATGCGCCAATTCTTTGTGTAGCGTCGAACACTGTCATACCCGCCGCCAAAACCATCATCGGAGAGTTCCTTCCAGATTTTGGTCATCCGCTTGCGGTGTTTCTTCGGAAGCGCCTCGTTCTCCTCAAGCGTTTCATCCAGACGCGCGCGCCAAGGCCCGAGCACCGGGTATGGCTGCGATTTGCGCTCATATTTGAACTCCGTCACTCCCGATCGGATTATCTTTCGAACCGTTGCACGGCTCAAATTGAGCGAACGGCAAATTTCCTTGATGCTCTTTTTTTCGATCAGGTGTAAGCGACGCACTTTTCTAATAGTTTCCACGCAAATCATCCCGCTTGCCTCTCCATCGACTGCTCAATGAAAAGGATGTCTACAACCATAGGGAGGGGTCAAATTTGGACGCCGATTTCCCCGCTTAGGGGGTCAAAATTGCACGCTTTTCTACATTTCGGTTCTGGTGATCGCCTTTGTTCTGATGCTTCTGGCCGAGCCGATCATACGCCTGATCGGTCACTCCGGCGCGGCAATCATCAGCCGTGTGATGGGAATGATCCTAGCCTCGGTCGCGGTGAATTCCGTTCTGTCGGCCATGTTGGAAATCATCAAAACCGGCCAGCTATAAAAAAACCGCCGCTCCTTCCGGGCGGGAAGGGCGGCGGCAGGCAATGCGTTTCTCGTGTGGGGTCCGGGACACCGCGCGGGGCCGAGGCATGGCCCCTCAAGGGGTTTGGGACAGGCAGGTCACCCTTGAATTCACTGGGGATGACAGGCGCGGGCTATTCGGCACGAGATCGCAGGCAAAAAAGGGTTAGAAACCAACCGGAAGGTGAAGAGCCACCATCAGCATAACGACCAGAGACGCAACACCCGCTGCATCTTGCAGGATGGTCGAGTGCGAGCGCGTGAATACGGTCTTGATCTGGGTCAGCATGGGTCACCTCCGGGTCAGGGATTTAATCCTTTGTTGACCTTTTGTTCTCATATTTCTCCGAGTCGGTAAAGAACTTTTTGAGAACATTTGCGAACTTTATGGATACTTCTTTACTAACCTACTGAAATCAAACGGATCGCCTGATCCTGTTTCATCAGCCAAAGCAGAACACGCGCGGCCTTTCCCCGGTCCGAGGTCAGTTTGGGATCGGTATTCAGCAAGGCCCGCGCATCGGTCTGGGCCACGGCCATCAATCCTGCCTGCCGTTCCAGATCCGCAATACGAAACTTCGGCAGGCCCGACTGGGCGGCTCCCCTGACTTCCGACATTTTTTCGTATAAGTCATTGATATTATTATGCCTTGGTTGCCAAAAGGCACTACACGGACTTTTTTCGCCAGCGATTGTTTCGGAGTGTTGAGGGAGCTCAGGCTTTGGTCTGGCCAGTTTTTCGGGTGCGCCCGGGGGGTATCTTGAAAGGGGCTTCGTTCCAGGTCAGGCCGACGCAGGTGAGGATGCGTCTGGCATCGACCGTGGCATGGCTTGGCATGCCGTAGCGGTCAGGGGTGCCTTTGTGGCGCAGGATCGAGAGCTGCAATGCGTTCAACTCGTTGCGGATACGAGCCGGGCTCATCGGGTGTCCGAGCAGGTCCAGATGCTTGCGCAGGTGCTGCAGGCAGCAGAAGGCCATGTAGCAGATGGCGATATGGGCCCGGACCCGACGCGGCGACCAGTGATAGATGGGCCGGATTTTCAGATCGTGCTTGTTGGTGCGGAAGCAGGCTTCGATCTCCCACAACTGGTGATAGCGGGCAATGACGTCCTGTGCCTCCAGTTCGTCCGCACCATGAACAACAATGGCATGCAGCCCGTCCCATTGTGCCGCTGCCTTGATCTTTGCATCATCCAGCGTGACGTCCCCGCTGTCGGGGAAGGCCAGGAAGCGGCCATATCCCCGGCTGCTGAAGCTGCCGGGTTTGCGAGAGCGCTTGAGCTTCTTGTGCAGCTTTTCGATTGCCTTGTCGCGCTTGTGGGCATCATTGCGTGCCCGGGTGGGTGACCAGGTCACAATGACCCGCGCTCCCTCCTGGTCGATCACCTTGTACCAGCCCTTCTCGGTTGCCTCTTCAGAACCGTGTCCAGCCCAAGGCTGGCGTCCCTCCGGGCTCAAAATGTTCGCCTTCACGGCGGCCGGGGCGGACTTCATGCGATAGCCGAGGATGTAGGGCAGACCCTTGTTCTGCAACATCTGCTGGTTGTCCTTGCTGAGCATGGCGGCATCGGCCACGAACGTGACCCTGGCCACGTCGAAGCGTCCCTCCAACGCCTTCAGCGCAGCTTCCAGCGTATGACCTTCCCAGGTGTTTCCCGGGAAGAGTTCATAGCCCACAGGCAGCCCATCGGAGGTGACGATCAGCGCCAGCATGACCTGAGCGCGGTGATGCTTGCCATCCTTGCTGAAGCCCTTGGCCAGAAGATGATCCTGCTCGACCCCGTCCGCATCCTCGGCCGGGTCCTCGCGCTCGGTGTCAAAGGCCAGGGTCGTGCAATCGTAGAACAGCACGGTCACTGGCCCGCCCAGCAACTTCTCTGCCGCCGCGTGAGAGGTTTTGCAAATCCCGTCTATCACCGGCGTATTGATGTAATCCATGCTCCGATAGACCACGTCCAGATTGAGCGTGATGCCTGCCTGGTTCTCCAACGCCTCCACGGTCGCGCGCTTGCTCTCGGGCTGTGCGATCCGCGCCATAACCAGCTCTTTCACAATGCGATTGGCACTTTTACGCGCCGCCCCCAGAAGGGCCCCCCAACCCAGTTGGTCATACATCGTCCCCATGACATCCCGCAGACCCAGAGAGACCCGCGCCTCCTCACGGCACTCGGCAAGATCAACGCCAAGCTTGTCCGGCCGCGGAGCGCGGCGCACCAGCGCCTGCAGATCGGCATATTCCGTGGGCGTGAACAGTTCCATTTGCGGCGAGCGATCAATGCGTAATTGCTCCATCAAGCGGCCCGCCAGACGCTTGATATCCTCAATCTCGCTGTCGTTATGGGCCACACCCACATGGCGCAGGATCTTCTGGCGTACCTTGGAGCCGGTGCGGACGGATTCAACGATCTGGATCCGTGTGCGGTTGAGCTTTGCGTCATGTTTGGTGCGGATGAACATGGGCGAAGAGGTTAGCCATCTGAAGGCCCATGTCAATACTTTTTATAATAATGGGGCACTACAACGCGCCTCTGAGCAACCACACCTGAAAACAAACCAAAAACCCAGTCAGATCAACAAAAAGGTCGGAAGTCAGGAAAAGGGTTAGAAACCAACCGGAAGGTGAAGAGCCACCATCAGCATAACGACCAGAGACGCAACACCCGCTGCATCTTGCAGGATGGTCGAGTGCGAGCGCGTGAATACGGTCTTGATCTGGGTCAGCATGGGTCACCTCCGGGTCAGGGATTTAATCCTTTGTTGACCTTTTGTTCTCATATTTCTCCGAGTCGGTAAAGAACTTTTTGAGAACATTTGCGAACTTTATGGATACTTCTTTACTAACCTACTGAAATCAAACGGATCGCCTGATCCTGTTTCATCAGCCAAAGCAGAACACGCGCGGCCTTTCCCCGGTCCGAGGTCAGTTTGGGATCGGTATTCAGCAAGGCCCGCGCATCGGTCTGGGCCACGGCCATCAATCCTGCCTGCCGTTCCAGATCCGCAATACGAAACTTCGGCAGGCCCGACTGGGCGGTTCCAATCAGATCTCCCGCACCGCGCATCTGTAGATCGGTCTCAGAGATGCGAAAGCCATCTTCGGTCTCACGCAGGACCTCCAACCGTTTGCGGCCGCCCTCACTGAGAGGTGCTTGATACATCAGAAGACAGGTCGAATCCGCGTCCCCTCGGCCAACGCGTCCACGCAACTGGTGTAGTTGAGCCAGACCAAAAATCTCGGCCCGTTCGATCACCATGATCGAGGCATTGGGGACGTTCACGCCCACTTCGATCACTGTCGTCGCTACCAGGACCTTGGTTTCACCCGTCTGAAACGCGGTCATGGCGGCATCTTTTTCGGCAGGTGGCATTTGCCCGTGGACCAAACCAACAGTGCCCTCGCCCAAGATAGCGCGCAGCCGTTTGAACCGCTCTTCCGCCGCTGTCAGGTCGGAGACCTCCGATTCGTCGACCAGCGGACAGACCCAGTAGCACTGTCGCCCTTCCTCAATGGCGCGGCGCAGATGGGCGACGACTTCTTCCATCCGCCCCGTGCTGACAATCGCTGTCTTGATCGGTTTTCGCCCCGGCGGCTTTTCGTCCAAAACCGAAACATCCATATCGCCATATTGCGCCAGAGCGAGACTGCGCGGGATCGGCGTGGCCGTCATGACCAGAACATCGGCACCCTGCCCTTTTTCCGACAGCTCCATCCGCTGGCGCACGCCAAAGCGATGCTGTTCGTCGACAATCGCCAGACGCAAAGCCTTAAACACCACATCACTTTGGAACACCGCATGGGTGCCCACGAGTATCTGGATATCGCCAGCCTCCAAAGCGGCAAGCTTGGTCCGCCGCTCTGCCCCCTTGTCGCGTCCGGTCAGGATTTCCAACACAACGCCAGCCTCTTCCGCCAAAGGGCGTAACCCCTCGAGATGCTGGCGCGCCAGAATCTCCGTCGGAGCCATCATGACCCCCTGCCCTCCGGCCTCGACCGCGACTAGCAGAGCCATAAACGCCACCAGAGTTTTGCCTGCGCCCACGTCACCCTGAAGCAGCCGGTTCATGCGCGATTCCGAGGCCATATCGCCCGCGATTTCATCTATCGCCCGTGTCTGCGCACCAGTTGGCCGGTACGGCAGGCTCGCCAGAACCTTTGATTGCAACGCGCCCGTGCCAACGCTGACAATCCCGCGTGCTTTGCGTTCCCGTTGCCGCGCCAGAGCCAGCGTCAACTGATGCGCCAGCAGCTCATCATAGGCCAAACGCTCGCGCGCCGGGGCGAATGAGGCCACGTCATCCGCGCCTTGAGGGTTGTGTGCGGCCTGAATTGCCGCGTGCCATGAGGGCCAGTTCTGACTGCTGATCTGCGCCGGATCAGCCCATTCGGCCAGGTCTGGTGCACGCGTCAAAGCGCTACGGACGGCCTTAAACATGGTCTTTTGCGTGATCCCCTGCGTCAAATGATAGACTGGTTCAAACTCCGGTATTTCCGAGGCTTGTTCTACCGGCAGCATATGATCGGGATGCACCATCTGCGCCATGCCGTCGAACAGCTCCAACTTGCCCGAGATCACACGGCGCGATCCCTCCGGCAGGACTTTCTTCAGGTAGTCGCCACGCGCGTGAAAGAACACCAGTTGGAAATCGGCCTGACTGTCCTCGACATGGACCCGATACGCGCCGCCCCTGTTCCGAGATGGGCGATGCGGGCCGACCGTCACCTCAACCGTCAACGTCGACGGCAGATCAACCCCTTGGATCGTGTCGCGCCTGCGTTGATCAATCACGGCATAGGGCAAGCCGAAAAGAACGTCGCGCGGGCTTTCCATCCCGGCCTGCGCCATCGCCTGAGCAGTCTTCGGGCCGACGCCCTCCAAGGTTTCGACCCCAGCAAACAGGGGAAACAAGGATTCTGGCCGTCCGCTCATGCGCCGTCGATCAGCTGCAACCAGCCATCCTCATCCAGGGTTTCGATCCCCAGCTCTGCCGCCTTTTTGGCCTTCGAACCAGCGCCCGGCCCTGCAACCAGTATATCGGTCTTCTTACTGACCGAGCCTGAAACTTTGGCCCCCAACGCCTCGGCCCGCGCCTTGGCTTCGGCAAGTGTCATCTTTTCCAGCGTGCCGGTGAAAACCACGGTCTTGCCCGCCACCGGACTTTCTGCGGCTGGTGCATCAGGTGGAACAACAGTCAAATGCGCCTTGAGCGCATCAAAGGCCTGTCGTTCCTCAACATTGGCGAAGGCGTCGGACAGAGCCAAACCAACAGTCGCACCGATCCCGTCAACCGCAATCAGATCCGTCCACGCGGCCGAGGCCTCCTCGGGCACGGACAATTCCGCGATGGCGGCGGTGCGGCTTTCCTTGATCCGCGCCCGACGCCCGTCTGAGGCAGCGGCCAACCGTTCAGCCTCTTCCGCTTGATCCGCGGCGCGATACGCAAGCGCCGCCGGTCTCGCGGTATCGACAGCTTGGGACATTGCCTCCCAGTCGCGGTAATGTAGCGCAAGATCACGCGCGACGACCTCACCGACATGGCGGATGCCAAGGCCAAACAGCAAGCGCGCAAAGGGAATGGTCCGTTTCTCATCAATGGCTGCAAACAGATTACTGGCCGAGGTGTCCCCCCATCCTTCGCGATTTTTCAAACGGGACAGAGCACTTGAGTCCCGCTCTTGCAGATTGAAGATATCGGCAGGAGTTTTGATCGGCAGGACGGGATCTTCATAGAACATCTCGATCTGTTTTGCGCCCAAGCCTTCGATATCGAAGGCTTTACGAGACACGAAATGCTTTAACTTCTCAACGGCTTGCGCCGGGCAGATCATACCGCCCGTACAGCGCCGCACCGCGTCACCTTCTTCGCGCACCGCCGCACTTCCACACTTCCCACACGTGCGCGGGAACTCATAAGGAACCGCATCTTCAGGCCGTTTCGACAGGTCGACATCGGCGATTTTGGGGATCACATCCCCGGCGCGGTAGACCTGTACCCAATCCCCCTCGCGGATGTCCTTGCCATCCCGGATGGTGCCCCCCTTGGCATCGCGCCCGGCGATATAGTCTTCGTTGTGCAGCGTTGCATTCGAAACCACAACTCCGCCAACTGTGACCGGATGCAAACGCGCAACAGGGCTGAGCGCGCCGGTGCGACCGACCTGAATGTCAATCGCTTCAAGCCGGGTCCAGGCAAACTCGGCAGGGAATTTATGCGCGATGGCCCATCTGGGCGTCGTTGATCGAAACCCGAGACGGGCTTGCAGCCTAAGATCATCCACCTTGTAAACCACGCCGTCGATTTCATAGCCCAGCGTCGCGCGTTGTTCTTCGATCGACCGGTAATGCGCCAACATGTCCTGAGTTGTCTTGCACAAACGTGTCAGCGGATTGGTCGAGAACCCATAGCTTTTCAGACGCTCAATCGCCCCATCTTGCGTCTCAGCCAGAGGGGCTGACAGCTCTCCCCACGCGTAGGCAAAGAACTTCAGCGGTCGCGCGCGGGTGATTTCGGCATCCAGCTGTCGCAACGAACCGGCCGCAGCGTTTCTGGGGTTGGCAAAGGGTTTGCCACCAGCTTGGGCCTGACGTTCATTAAGCGCTTCGAAATCCGCGTGAGACATGTAGACCTCACCACGCACTTCTAGAATATCGGGGGCTCCTTCGATTGTGTGCGGAATATCAGAGATCGTTCGGGCATTCGCCGTCACGTTCTCTCCCACTTCTCCATCGCCCCGTGTGGCGGCTTGGACCAGTTTTCCCTGCTCATACCGCAGGGACAATGAAAGCCCATCGATCTTGGGCTCAGCTGTATAGGCCAAAGGCGCATCTGCAGACAGGCCCAAATACTTCCGAATCGAGCGGTCAAAATCCGCGACATCCTCATCGTCAAAGGCATTGCCCAAAGACATCATGCGCTGTGCATGCGTGACTTTGGAGAACCCGTCCGCTGGCCGCGCGCCAACTTGATCACTTGGACTGTCGGAGCGTTTTAGATACGGAAACTTCTCTTCTATTTCGACATTTCGCCGTTTCAGCGCATCGTATTCGGCATCCGAAATCTCGGGCGCGTCTTCCCCGTGATACAGCCTGTTGGCCCGCGACAGCAGGTCTGCAAGACGCGCGAGTTCGGCGCGTGCCTCATCCTCTGTCAGGTCTGCTATCGAGATGGAATTGCTCATGGCCTCGCCCTGTCGCTTTATTCTGGACCTCAGTGATAGGGCGAGGTCACGGCTAGGTCCAGACGTGCTGAGCCGTGATGTCGCTAACACGCGATATGTCCGGTGTATGTAACATGCGATCTGTCCGGTTCTATTCTGTCTCTGAGAGGAGGCGTTATGAACCGAGCAGAAGTGTTACAGGAAGTTCGACTGATGAAGTTTGAAGATGTGTATTCGCGGCGAAGCGCGAACAAGCTGACGCAAGAACAGGCGGCTGAGATACTGGGTGTATCCGTGCGCACCGTCAGGCGTTGGGAGGATCGATTTGAGGCGGATGGTGCAGAAGGTCTGTACGACCGTCGGCTTGGCAAACTGGCCAACAATCGTGTTGCCACGGATAAGGTCATGGAGATGCTTGAACTGTTTGATACCAAGTACTGGGATTACACGCCGAAGCATTTCCACGAGAAGCTGGTGGCCCACCATGGTTTCACACAGAGCTACAACTGGGTGCGGCTTACACTGCAGCGCCACGGCCGGGTTCAGGCAGCACCCCGACGAGGTGCCCATCGGCGCAAGCGGCCCCGCCGTCCGATGGTTGGCATGATGTTGCATCAGGACGGCTCCAGCCATGAATGGGTTCCGGGTCAGTGGTGGGATCTGATCGTCACCATGGACGATGCCACCAACCGGGTTTATTCGGCATTCTTTGTCGAGGAAGAAGGGACGATGAGCAGTTTTCAGGGGCTGACAGAGGTGATCGAGGCGCAAGGTCTGTTTTGCTCGCTCTATGCCGATCGGGGCTCTCATTACTGGCATACGCCCGAAGCGGGCGGCAAAGTGGACAAGGACAATCTGACCCAGGTCGGGCGCGCCTTGCAGCAACTCGGCATTGAGCTGATCCCGGCCTATTCACCGCAGGCCCGTGGACGGTCTGAACGCATGTTTGGCACGTTCCAGAACCGATTGCCGCAGGAACTGCGGTCCCATGGGATCACAACCATTGAAGAGGCCAATCAGTTCCTGAAAGAGGTCTATCTTCCCGAACACAATGCCCTGTTTGCAAAGGAGCCGGAGGATACGACCTCGGCCTTCGTGCCGTTTACAGGCAATGTGCGCGACACCCTGTGTGTGCAGGAAGACCGCGTCGTCGGCAACGACAATACGGTGCGCTACAAGGGCCTGGTCATGCAGATCGCGGCAGACAGGCACCGTCATCATTTCGTCAAGGCGAAGGTCAGGGTCCACGAATACCCCGATGGTCAACTGGTCATCTTCCACGGCCCGAGATGCATTGGCCGCTACCAGCCTGACGGATCACCCATCACACAGGAGGATAGCAAACACAAAGTCGCGTGACCCGCTTCGACGTGGCGCGAACGCGGTGGCCCAAATCTACGGTCGCCTACGGCTCCCTCCGAATTGGGCCACCGCGCAATCAACTGAAGCGGACAATTGGCATGTTACCTACACCGGACAATTCAGAATGTTCTCGACAGACGTGCTGAGCCGTGAGTGGAAATGCGACCCTCTGGACCATAGGGGGCAAGTGTCTTCGAACGTCAGGCGTTGACCGCCATCCGCGTCTCATCGAGGGAGTTGCTTTGCGGGTCCCGCAACACATAGCCGCGTCCCCATACGGTTTCGATGTAGTTGTCACCGCCTGTCGCGTTGCTCAGCTTCTTGCGCAGCTTGCAAATAAACACGTCGATGATCTTCAATTCAGGTTCGTCCATGCCGCCATAGAGGTGGTTGAGGAACATCTCTTTCGTAAGGGTTGTGCCCTTTCGCAAGCTCAACAGTTCGAGCATCTGGTATTCCTTGCCGGTCAGATGCACCGTCTGACCATCAACCTCGACAGTTTTCGCATCCAGATTGACCGCCACCCGACCGGTATGAATCACTGATTGCGAATGGCCCTTTGAGCGGCGAATGATGGCGTGAATACGGGCCACAAGTTCTTCGCGGTGGAACGGTTTGGTCAGATAATCGTCTGCCCCAAACCCGAATCCCTTGATTTTGCTTTCGGTGTCATCGGCACCGGACAGGATCAAAATCGGCGTTTCCACCCGAGCGATACGCAGTTGGCGCAAAACCTCATGGCCGTTCATATCCGGCAGGTTCAGGTCCAAGAGAATGAGATCGTAATCATAGAGTTTCGCTAGGTCGATCCCTTCTTCCCCAAGGTCCGTCGCATACACATTCAGATTGGCATGCGTCAGCATCAATTCAATGCTTTTGGACGTGGTAGGATCATCCTCTACAAGAAGTATTCTCATTTCACTGCTCCAATTCGGGTCAAAACTTCCAATTAAAATACACCTGACCAAGAATGGTTAATCTTGCGTTACCGTTGAATCATTTATTCACTTTCGCCTTTAGGTTGTCGATAATTTTTTTAGCGCGGTAACTTTCAGAGCATCAACGCCATGCTCTGCCACGGCAGAGACCCAGATGTTGAATTCCTCATCGCTGATGCCGTAGCGTTTCTTGGCCTCGGACAAGGTGATCAGGCCATACAACACCCCGCGCACGACCAGGATCTTGCGCGACGCCACCCAACGCCGCGTGTCCGGCGGCGGCAGATCGGCCTGCGACAAAATCGTGCCATCCGGCAGGGTTACAGACCGCGGACCTTCAACTTTGTGCAAATACATCTCTCAACCCTTTTCTGCTGCGACAAAGCTGACACCAGCCTACTTAATGCTGCGTGAAACCGCCCCTTGAGAGTGTCTAGAATTTTCATATATTCTGCCGGTCTTTCTTAACCCGGACTGGAATCGCCATGGCCCTCGCCGCCGAGACCCAACTCAATTCGCTTGGCTTCGCCAAACCGCCCTCGGAAACGCGGGTGGTGGTTGCTATGTCGGGCGGCGTCGACAGCTCGGTCGTGGCCGCGTATCTGGCGGATCAGGGCTATGATGTCGTGGGCGTCACGTTGCAGCTGTATGACCACGGTGCGGCGCTGGCCAAAAAAGGCGCGTGCTGTGCTGGGATCGATATCCACGACGCGCGCCGGGTGGCCGAAGAGCGTGGTTTCCCGCATTACGTTCTGGACTATGAGAATATCTTCAAGGACGCTGTGATTGATGAATTCGCCGACAGCTATCTGGCGGGCGCGACCCCGGTGCCCTGCATTCGCTGCAATGAGCGGGTGAAGTTCAAAGACCTGCTGGAAACCGCCAAAGACCTGGAAGCTGATTGCATGGCGACCGGCCACTACATCCAGCGCAAGATGGGGCCGAACGGGCCCGAGCTGCACAGCGCCGAGGATGCGAACCGCGATCAGTCCTACTTCCTGTTCTCGACCACGCCCGAGCAGCTGGATTTCCTGCGTTTCCCTCTGGGCCACCTGCCCTCGAAGGATGCGACCCGCGAAATGGCGGCGCAATACGGGCTGGCCGTGGCGGACAAGCCCGACAGTCAGGACATCTGTTTCGTGCCCAATGGTAACTATGCCAGCGTTATCGAAAAGCTGCGCCCCGGTGCTGCCGAACCCGGTGAGATCGTCCATGCTGATGGCCGCGTTCTGGCGCAGCATAACGGCGTGATCCACTACACGATCGGACAGCGCCGCGGGTTGGGTATCGGAGGCCTGAGCGAGCCGCTTTACGTGGTGAAACTGGATGTCGACAAGAAGCAGGTCGTTGTCGGCCCGAAAGAGATGCTGGCCACGCGAACCGTTCCCGTGCGCGAGATCAACTGGCTGGGCGATGAACCCTTCACGTCACGCGACGAATGGCATGTGTCGGTCAAGGTGCGCTCGACCCGCCCCCCGCGTGAGGCGATCATTCGACCATTGTCTGACACCACAGCCGAGGTCGAATTGCTGACACCTGAGGAAGGGATCTCACCCGGTCAGGCCTGCGTGTTCTACGATCCAAACAGCAGCCGCATTTTTGGCGGCGGCTGGATTTGGCGCGGCTACTAGGCCGAGACCGGCGTAACCTCAGGTTCGATCTGGATCTGAAGGGCATCGTTGAACCGGTTGAAGGCCCCGCACAGGGCAATGCGCCATGTCAGCTCAACGATCTGCGCGTCAGTGAACCACTCTTTCAGGCCTGCGACCTCAGCATCGCGCATCCGGCCTGACCGGGTGGTTACCGCTTCGGCATAGCGGACCACTGCCTTGTCACAGGAATCCAGTTCGGGGTGATCTTTGACCTCCGGCAGCCGCGCCACGCCTTCTGCGCTGAGACCTGCCACAGTCAGCAAGGGCGTGTGATGCGACACGCAATAGTCACAGGCATTCAGTTTGGAAACCGTGACCATCGCCAGCTCCAACGCACGGCGCGGAAGGGTTGCCTGCGCGCGTAAGGTGGTGAGCATCCCGCTGACATGTTCCAGAACCGGAGGGCAATGCGCCGCCACTCGCGCCCAATTGTCGAACGGCCCATATGCGCCCAATTCCGCATGCGCCGCGCGCGCGGCCGGTGTCATGTCATCGTCGGTCAAGGCGGGAATACGGGTCATCAGGGCTCTCCTTCTGCCGCAGGGTATCGCAAGCCGCAGGTCCAACTGCAACGCCGCTTCATTCACAACACCGACACAGATCAGAGTATATCGGTCGGCGAGTTCAGCAGAATATAGAGCCCGACGCAGACCATGATATAGGGTGCGATCCTCCTGACTTCCGACCTTTTTGTTGATCTGACTGGGTTTTTGGTTTGTTTTCAGGTGTGGTTGCTCAGAGGCGCGTTGTAGTGCCCCATTATTATAAAAAGTATTGACATGGGCCTTCAGATGGCTAACCTCTTCGCCCATGTTCATCCGCACCAAACATGACGCAAAGCTCAACCGCACACGGATCCAGATCGTTGAATCCGTCCGCACCGGCTCCAAGGTACGCCAGAAGATCCTGCGCCATGTGGGTGTGGCCCATAACGACAGCGAGATTGAGGATATCAAGCGTCTGGCGGGCCGCTTGATGGAGCAATTACGCATTGATCGCTCGCCGCAAATGGAACTGTTCACGCCCACGGAATATGCCGATCTGCAGGCGCTGGTGCGCCGCGCTCCGCGGCCGGACAAGCTTGGCGTTGATCTTGCCGAGTGCCGTGAGGAGGCGCGGGTCTCTCTGGGTCTGCGGGATGTCATGGGGACGATGTATGACCAACTGGGTTGGGGGGCCCTTCTGGGGGCGGCGCGTAAAAGTGCCAATCGCATTGTGAAAGAGCTGGTTATGGCGCGGATCGCACAGCCCGAGAGCAAGCGCGCGACCGTGGAGGCGTTGGAGAACCAGGCAGGCATCACGCTCAATCTGGACGTGGTCTATCGGAGCATGGATTACATCAATACGCCGGTGATAGACGGGATTTGCAAAACCTCTCACGCGGCGGCAGAGAAGTTGCTGGGCGGGCCAGTGACCGTGCTGTTCTACGATTGCACGACCCTGGCCTTTGACACCGAGCGCGAGGACCCGGCCGAGGATGCGGACGGGGTCGAGCAGGATCATCTTCTGGCCAAGGGCTTCAGCAAGGATGGCAAGCATCACCGCGCTCAGGTCATGCTGGCGCTGATCGTCACCTCCGATGGGCTGCCTGTGGGCTATGAACTCTTCCCGGGAAACACCTGGGAAGGTCATACGCTGGAAGCTGCGCTGAAGGCGTTGGAGGGACGCTTCGACGTGGCCAGGGTCACGTTCGTGGCCGATGCCGCCATGCTCAGCAAGGACAACCAGCAGATGTTGCAGAACAAGGGTCTGCCCTACATCCTCGGCTATCGCATGAAGTCCGCCCCGGCCGCCGTGAAGGCGAACATTTTGAGCCCGGAGGGACGCCAGCCTTGGGCTGGACACGGTTCTGAAGAGGCAACCGAGAAGGGCTGGTACAAGGTGATCGACCAGGAGGGAGCGCGGGTCATTGTGACCTGGTCACCCACCCGGGCACGCAATGATGCCCACAAGCGCGACAAGGCAATCGAAAAGCTGCACAAGAAGCTCAAGCGCTCTCGCAAACCCGGCAGCTTCAGCAGCCGGGGATATGGCCGCTTCCTGGCCTTCCCCGACAGCGGGGACGTCACGCTGGATGATGCAAAGATCAAGGCAGCGGCACAATGGGACGGGCTGCATGCCATTGTTGTTCATGGTGCGGACGAACTGGAGGCACAGGACGTCATTGCCCGCTATCACCAGTTGTGGGAGATCGAAGCCTGCTTCCGCACCAACAAGCACGATCTGAAAATCCGGCCCATCTATCACTGGTCGCCGCGTCGGGTCCGGGCCCATATCGCCATCTGCTACATGGCCTTCTGCTGCCTGCAGCACCTGCGCAAGCATCTGGACCTGCTCGGACACCCGATGAGCCCGGCTCGTATCCGCAACGAGTTGAACGCATTGCAGCTCTCGATCCTGCGCCACAAAGGCACCCCTGACCGCTACGGCATGCCAAGCCATGCCACGGTCGATGCCAGACGCATCCTCACCTGCGTCGGCCTGACCTGGAACGAAGCCCCTTTCAAGATACCCCCCGGGCGCACCCGAAAAACTGGCCAGACCAAAGCCTGAGCTCCCTCAACACTCCGAAACAATCGCTGGCGAAAAAAGTCCGTGTAGTGCCTTTTGGCAACCAAGGCATAATAATATCAATGACTTATACGAAAAAATGTCGGAAGTCAGGAAAGAGATGCTGGCCACGCGAACCGTTCCCGTGCGCGAGATCAACTGGCTGGGCGATGAACCCTTCACGTCACGCGACGAATGGCATGTGTCGGTCAAGGTGCGCTCGACCCGCCCCCCGCGTGAGGCGATCATTCGACCATTGTCTGACACCACAGCCGAGGTCGAATTGCTGACACCTGAGGAAGGGATCTCACCCGGTCAGGCCTGCGTGTTCTACGATCCAAACAGCAGCCGCATTTTTGGCGGCGGCTGGATTTGGCGCGGCTACTAGGCCGAGACCGGCGTAACCTCAGGTTCGATCTGGATCTGAAGGGCATCGTTGAACCGGTTGAAGGCCCCGCACAGGGCAATGCGCCATGTCAGCTCAACGATCTGCGCGTCAGTGAACCACTCTTTCAGGCCTGCGACCTCAGCATCGCGCATCCGGCCTGACCGGGTGGTTACCGCTTCGGCATAGCGGACCACTGCCTTGTCACAGGAATCCAGTTCGGGGTGATCTTTGACCTCCGGCAGCCGCGCCACGCCTTCTGCGCTGAGACCTGCCACAGTCAGCAAGGGCGTGTGATGCGACACGCAATAGTCACAGGCATTCAGTTTGGAAACCGTGACCATCGCCAGCTCCAACGCACGGCGCGGAAGGGTTGCCTGCGCGCGTAAGGTGGTGAGCATCCCGCTGACATGTTCCAGAACCGGAGGGCAATGCGCCGCCACTCGCGCCCAATTGTCGAACGGCCCATATGCGCCCAATTCCGCATGCGCCGCGCGCGCGGCCGGTGTCATGTCATCGTCGGTCAAGGCGGGAATACGGGTCATCAGGGCTCTCCTTCTGCCGCAGGGTATCGCAAGCCGCAGGTCCAACTGCAACGCCGCTTCATTCACAACACCGACACAGATCAGAGTATATCGGTCGGCGAGTTCAGCAGAATATAGAGCCCGACGCAGACCATGATATAGGGTGCGATCCTCTCGAGCCGAGTGACGCGCGGGCCTAGTTTCTGCGCATGAGGCGCACCCCAGGCAGCAATCGCTGCCAGACTTGCCGAGGCACATCCCGCACCGATAAGGGCCGCCAGCCGGAACGCGGGGCTAGAATCGGCCAGCAAGGGGGTCATCACGGCGAATGTATCAACCGAAAGGCTGAGAAACAGCGTCACGACCGAGGTCACCGCGCCATTTGGCGTGTCGTCTGTCTGCTCGACGCCGGAAATCTGGTGCCAGATTCCGCGCAGGCCAAGTGCCAACGGAACGATCCCAAGATACCCAATCCACTCTGGCAGGCCGCTCTGGCTCAGGCCTGTTGCGACGGCCAAGGACAGGCACAGGACAAGCCCATGCGCGACGGCAAACCCCATCAACGAGCGGCGGTGATCCATCACCAGCATCAGCCCCAACAACACGGCCAGATTATCGAGATTGGTCGACACCATCACAACCCCGGCCGACATCGAAAAGAGCAGATACTCAAGCATCAGCTTTGGTCATCCGCGCCAAAACGGCCTTAGCGGCGCGCAGGCCCGGTGCCTCTCCGCCGCGGCCCAGACGATCCATCGTGAGCGTCATGGCCTCACGCTGGGCCTCCGGCTGCGCGGCGACCTGTGCCAGAGCTTCGGCGATCTGGTTGGGCTGACAATCGTCCAGCAGACACTCGGGCACTGTCCGCGTGTCCGAGACCAGATTGACCAGCGTCACCGTGTCGAGATGCACTATCCGCTTGGCGATCATAGTTGTCAGCCAGTTGAGGTTGTAGGCAATCACCATCGGTGTGGCCTGAGCGGCCAGTTCCAGTGACACAGTCCCTGACGCGGCCAAAGCTATATCCGCCGCCGCAAAGGCCGCCCGCTTTTGCGCCACCGCCTGATCCGAGGGCAGATCACGTGGATCAACCACCACAGGCGATCCGGGCCAGCTGCGCAGATGATCCGTCACGGTGTCGACCATGTGTGCGACCGCTGGCACAACAACCCGCGTTTCGGGGCGGGTTTTCAGATAAAGGGAAAGCGCCTCGCCAAAGACAGGAGCAAGGCGGTCGACCTCGCCCCGACGCGAACCCGGCAAGGCCAGCAAGAGCGGAGCATCCACCAGATCGTAGGCATCACGGAAGGCCTTGATATCCGCCTCCGTCGCCTGCGGTTCGCTTGCCACCGGGTGGCCGACAAAATCGCACTCCATCCCTGCGCGATCCATGTAGGGCGGCTCGAAAGGAAGCAGCGCTAGAACGTGATCGATCACCTTGGCCATCTTGTCCGCTCGACCCGGACGCCAGGCCCAGACGCTGGGGGCGACATAGTGAACAGTGCGAATGTCACTGCTCGCCTTGACCAGTTTGGCAACACGCAACGAGAAATCCGGACTGTCGATGGTGATCAAAACATCCGGCTTTGTCTCCAGCACAGCCTGTGCCGTCTCAGATATCCGGCGTTTGAGGTGGAAGAACTTGGGCAGCACCTCAACCAGGCCCATGACGCTGAGTTCGGACATGGGAAAGCGGCTGTTCAGACCCTGCGCCTGCATCAACGGCCCGCCTACCCCGTCAAACGCGACGTCAGGGACCAGCGCCTTTAGACCCTCCATCAAAGCGCCGCCCAGCCGGTCGCCCGAAGGTTCTCCGGCGACCAGAAAAACGCGCATCAGACGGCCCGCTCGCGCACATAGAGGAACAGGCCAAGGCGGTTGCACTCGGCGATGACATGATCCCGCCGCAGCACCATCACGCCGCCTTTTTCGATCACAATACCCGTCAGACCGGCGGCCACCGCATCGGTGACGGATTCCGGGCCAATGGCAGGCAGATCAACGCGCTGATCCTGATCGGGTTTCGGACCTTTGAACAGAACCCCGCCGCCCGCATCCGGGCGCTGGGTTAGGGATTGCAACATCCAGGCTGTGCCAAAAATGCTCTCAACCGCCAGAGCCTGGCCTTTGGAGACAGCACAGGCCTGACCGATATCGGCGCTGCCCATCGCGCGCAGAATACCTGCGGCGCGGTCGGCATCTGCCAGATCACCCTCGGACGGGTGCGCCTCGGTCAGACATCCCAGCGGAGGCAGTAGATCAGGTGCAATCTCATGCGCGGCTTTGACGGCCAGGCCCGCATCCTCAAAGATACCGATCACAGCGCGTAAAGCGCCATCATCACCCGACATCATCGCCTTTTGAATGATCGGCACCAAAGGTATCGTTGCGGCATCAATCCGCGCGGGATCGACTTTGGGCCGCTGCACCGCACCCGCCATGCAGATCTGCGTCACGCCACGCACCTTGAGATCTGCGAGAAAGCTGCCGAGCTGCTCCAGACGGAAAACGACGTCTACAGACAGGCTCTCAGGTTCGAACCCCTCCATCGCGCAGACCAACGGACGGTCTGGCAGAGCGTCCACGACAGCGTCCGGCAGAACACCCGTTCCTGCGATCAAAGCCAGCATTTGGTTATTTCCTCGGCGTCAGGAACGAGCGATCTGATTGGCCGGTGACGAACTCGACAATGCGTTGAACATATTCGCTGTCGGTGTCCTTGCCTGCGCGATGGGCGCGTTCCTGAAAGGTCCCCTCGCCGCCGGACAGTTCCTTGAACGCCGCCCGCAGTGCCGAGATATCCTCACGCGATACACCGCGCCGTTTAAGACCGACAAGGTTCAACCCGTCCAACTCGCCACGCGGCGCTTGAACCTGACCATAGGGAATGACGTCATTCGGCACCATGGTCAGCGCGCCGATGATGGCACCACGACCGACACGCACCCACTGGTGCAGACCCGAGATACCGCCAACGATTACGTCATCTTCGACGATACAGTGTCCCGCCGCGCCCGCATGGTTCACCATGATCACACGGTTGCCGATCTGAACGTCATGGGCCACGTGAACTCCGGCCATGAACAGGCAATCATCACCGATCCGAGTCACACCACCACCGCCTTCGGTGCCGGTGTTGATCGTCACATGCTCGCGGATGCGGTTGCGTTGGCCGATCTCAAGCCGCGTATTCTCGCCCCCGAATTTCAGATCCTGCGGAATCTCACCGATCACCGAGAAATTGAAGATCACAGTATCGCCGCCAACCGTAGTATCACCTGTCACGACCACATGCGTCTTCAGCTCGACCCGATCGCCCAGTTTGACCTGAGGACCCACGTAGCAGAACGGACCAATCACGCAGTCCTGACCGATCTGCGCACCGTCTTCGATGATTGCGCTTGGGTGAATGCCGCTCATGTTGTTTTTTCCATGTCCCAGTCGACGTAGGCCGAGAATTCGGCCTCGGCTGCGACCTCACCGTCAACGGTGGCGCGTCCATTGAACTTGAACAGCTTGCCGCCCTTCTTGCCGCGCAGTGTTTCGACATGCATCTCCAGCACGTCACCCGGCACCACTTTGCGACGGAATTTGCATTTATCGATGCTCATGAAATAGATCAGCAGCTCGGTATCAATGACATCCATGCCGACGCCCAGCATCACGCCCGAGGTCTGTGCCATCGCCTCAACAATGGTGACACCCGGCATGATCGGCGTTCCGGGGAAGTGGCCTTGGAAATGAGGCTCGTTCATGGTGACATTCTTGATGCCACGGGCCGATTGATAGCCGTCGATGTCGACCACCTTGTCGACCAGCAGAAACGGATAGCGATGCGGCAATATCCGCTGAATCAGCTGAATGTCGGCGCTTTTGGTTTCCGTCGTCATCGTTCACTCGTCCCGTTATTTGGATGTGTCAGTTTCCGCGTGGTTAGCAATACCCGCCCCTGAGGGCAAGCGAACCTATTTGCCTGTGCCGTCCTGCAGGCCGGTTCCATCGCCAATTGCGGCATTGATGCGGGCAATCGCATCATCCGTGATGTCGGAGGTGTCGGCGCTAAGGAATACATTTGCGCGTTCCAGCACGACGGCGGCCCCTGTTTCGCGCATCAGTTCGATTAGAACGGGCTGCGCCAAGGCGTAAAACGTTTGGCGGCTTTCTTCGCTACGCCGGGCCAAAGCGTCCAGTTTGGCGCGCTGGCCTTCGCGATGCGATTGCACCTTTTCGTCGAAGGCCTGCGCAAGAGGGCGGAAATCCTCTGGGGCCAGCTCGGCGCGTTTCTGAGTCAGGTCTTTCTCTTCGCTGCTGAGTTCCGCAACGATCCGCTCATTCTCTTCCGCGAGCTGAGCACCCTCGGATTCGATCTCGCGTAACACGCGCTGGCCGAACGCCGAATCCGCAAACAATCGGTCGCTTGAGATGGTCAGGACCAGCGGATCACGCACGCCCAATTGCTGCGCTAACGCTTGGGACGCAAGCACAAGGCCCAGCAAAAGGCAAAGGGCCCGAACCGGGCCCCATGCGCGTCTGGATATTCGCAACCGCATGCCGGATCAGAACCGAGCCTGAACGGTCAGGTCGAAATTCTGTTCCTTGTCGAAGTCTTCCTTCTTCAACGCTTTCGAGAAGTTGAAACGCAGCGGGCCGAACGGTGTTTCCCACAGAACCGACACACCGATGACGTGACGAATGGAGCCATCCGCACCCACAATATTTGCACCTGCGGTATTTACGTCATTGATGTTGTAAAGGTTGCCGACGTCGTAGAACAAACCGCCCCGTAGGCCCAGTTCTTCCGGCAGCCCTAATGGGAAGTCACTTTCGAACCGCGCCACCCAGTAGTAGTTGCCGCCGATGGCGTCGTCCTGCCCGTTGGACAGATCACGCGGGCCAAGACCGGCCGGCTCAAATCCGCGGAAGGTGTTCGGCCCCAGAACGAAACGGTCGATGGTACGGCTGAAGTCATTCCCCGACCAATGCAGCGCGCCGGCCTCGAGCGTTGCGCGCAGAACGACTTCTTCGTTCCAAACACGGGTTTGCGCGATCGTGCGCGCCGTGGTCTTGAAGTACTTGTTATCGCCACCCAGACCGGCTGCATCGAAGCCAAGTTCGAACAGAACACCCGCATTGGGGTTCAGGCCGCCGATACGGCTGTCATAGACATAGGTCAGGCCAAAGCTGCTGTTGACCCGCTCACCTTGCGCGATTTCCGATGTGATGACCGCACCGTTCGTCTCGTTGTCCTGCTGGGTCATTTCCGAGCGTTCCCAGCCATAGCGCACACGCAGGGCCGACAGTTCGCCGATCGAATAGGTCAGCTGTGGGTTAAAGAACAACCGATCCGTATCATAGCTGGCAAAGCTAGAGTTCGTCGTCGCGACACCAAGACCCAGGTCAAAACGCAGTTTGCGGCCCAACAGGTACGGCTCAGTAAAGCTCAGCGAGTATTGTTCGGAGTCTTGAGCGGTCGAGATCGTCAAACCAAGGTTCTGGCCCCGGCCCAGAAAGTTCGATTCATTCAGGCCGATGGCGACACCGAAGCCATCAGAAACCGAGTAGCTACCACCAAGGCTCAGTGAGCCAGTGGGTTGTTCCTCGACATCCACATCCAGGATCACCTGGCTGGGCGAGGATCCTTCGCGCGGCTCGACCTCGGCGTTGGCAAAGAAGCCTAGTGCGTTGATCCGCTCAGCCGCTTGGCGAATTTCGCGTGGGTTGAACGGGTCGCCTTCCACGGTGTCGAACTGACGACGGATCACCCGATCCAGTGTGGTTGTGTTGCCCTCAATATCAATACGCTCCACGAAAATCCGCGGCCCACGGCTGAGGACGAATTCCACATCCAGCGTCAGATCACGCGGGTTGCGTGTGACACGCGGCTCGACCCGCAGGAAATCCACGCCCTGCTTCACACCCAGCCGTTCCTGACGGGCAATTGAGTTCTCGATCAGGGTCGGCGAATAGGTCACGCCGGGCCTGATCTTGAGCGCGTCTTGATAGATCGCAGGGTCTACACCCGGGATCTCACTGACCGTTGTGATTTTCCCGAAAGAGAACCTCTGTCCTTCGGTGATGTTCATGACGAGGAAGAAAGCGTCCCGCTCGCGGGTGAATTCCACATTGGCACTGTTCACACGGAAATCGACAAACCCGCGCGACAGGTAGAAATCCCGAATGACCTGCTTGTCGAATTCGATCCGGTCCCCGATGAACGTATCGTTGCGGAAGAACGTCCGCAGGAAGGTCGCCTGTTTGGTCTCAAGCACGCGACGCAAACGACGGTCCGAGAAGGCACGGTTGCCGACGAAACTGACGCGTTCAACCTCAATCGTGGTGCCTTCTGCAACTTCAAACACCAGATCGACGCGGTTGTCGTTTCGGCGGATGACGCGTGGGATCACAGTTGCCGATACCCGGCCTTGGGCGGAATAGACTTCGGCAATCAGATCGGCGTCCGCCTCGGCTGCCTGCGGAGTGAAAACACGGCGCGGCTCGGACGAGATCACATCCAGCAGAAGGTCATCTTTGACGCGGCGATTCCCTTCGATGCTGATCTGGTTGATCGTCGGGTATTCCTGCACCTCGATCACCAGAGTCGTGCCACGAGGTGTCAATTCGACTGTTTCAAAAACACCACTGTCAAGCACACGCTGATAGGCGTCGTTCAACTGACCGGCCGAAACAGTCTGCCCGGGTTCGATTCCCGTCCGTTGGATGATTGTGCCGGTCTCGATGCGCCGGTTCCCCTCAACCTCGAAGGAGTTGATGGTAAAGTTTTGCGCCTGCGCTGCATGCGGCAAAGCCAGTAAACCCATTGCCGCAGTAAGAAAAAGAAATGATCGTGTGCGCCACAAAATCTTGTTTGTTGTCATCTGCCCTCCGCAGGATATACCCGCGCCTCGCCCGTCAGCCATTTTTTCTCTACCCAAAAATTTAGGACTTAATGCTGAGTAACGAGATTGAATGCGCTTGTCAAAACTCCAAAACCATCGGGGCGACGATAGGTCACCTGACACGCATTCTTATGGGGTTTTGGGGAATCAGAGCCCGGCGAGATAAGCGCCGCCAGCAAGCGCCAGCGCCGTCAGACCAAAGCACAAAAGCACATCCCAGTTCAGAACAAACAGGACGCTGACACTCTGATAGGATTTTTGAATAGCTTTGGTCATGGCCGCCTCATTTTCAGCGGCTATTTTTTTACTTCCGAAATGAGGCATCAATGCGGCGCGATTGCGCCGCTTGCGCCACAATCAGCAGAACAGATCGTTGCTGACAGAGAAAACCATGAGGCTGAGAACGACCGCAATCCCGAGGGTCATCAAAATCCGCAGGGCCTTGTCGCTGGGCGGTTTGCCCGAGACGGCCTCATAGGCGTAGAACACGAGGTGCCCTCCGTCCAAGGCCGGGATCGGGAAAAGGTTCAAAAGACCCACGGCCGTTGACAGCACCGCGATGAAGAAGATGAAGTTCTGCGCGCCCTGGCTGGCCATGGCACCCGAAGTCTCGGCAATTCCGATCGGACCCGAGATGTTACAGGTGCTGATCGCGCCGGTAATCATGTGCCACATGCCGGAAAGAGAACCTTCGATGATACGCCCGGTCTGACCCACGCCGCCAACCAGCGAATCCCAAAGCCCCGCAGGCTCGGTCGCGGGTTGCAGCATCATGCCGCCGACAATCCCGATCCGCCAATGGGTGACAAAACCGCCATCTGGCTTCGGTTCATCAGTCCGACGCGGAGCGAGCGCGAATTCAAGCTCGGCCCCGTCACGCCAGACGTTCAGCAACAACACCCGACCGTCCGAGCCTTCGACATGTTCTTTCAGCTGCTCGAAGGCAAAGATCGGATCTCCATCGACCGAAGTAATGACGTCGCCCCCTTCCAGCTGGATATCAAACGCCGCACTGCGCGGTGTGACCTGCTGAATCAGCGGCGGAAACAGCCAAGGGGCTGAGACATCCAACGTTTCGCCATCGCGCAGAACCGTATAGTCCAGCACCGGCTCGACCGGCAGCGCGTCGGTGAAATCGCTCCACGCGCCTTCTTCATCGAAATCAGGGACTTCAATCCCGGCAATGGCCAGAATCTCATCGCCTTCGCGCAGCCCCTGCTCTGTTCCCGGCAGCGGTTTCAGTTCGCCAACCGTCAGCGGCTCACGCGTGACACCCTGAGACCAGAAGATCAGGCCAAAGACCAGAATGGACATAACGAAGTTGAACACCGGCCCCGCCGCCACAGTGGCGGTTCTCGCCCACAGGGGCGCTCCGTGCATGGTGTGGCGCAGGTATTCCGGCTGCTGCTGCGCGATGTCATCCATCGCGTCTTCATCTTTGCCTGAGGCTGCATTGGCATCCCCAAGGAACTTTACATATCCGCCAAACGGCAACAGCGCGATCTGCCATCGCGTGCCGCGTTTATCCACGCGGCTCCATAGAACAGGGCCAAACCCAATCGAGAACACCTCGGCATGAATGCCGGACCAGCGACCGACGATGTAGTGCCCATATTCGTGAACCGCGACGATCGCGGACAAGGCAATCACAAAAGCCACAATCGTCCAGAGCAAATTTCCGAACTGAGGGATCAGCGAAAGTACGTCCAAAACTCTATCCTGCTCGTTTGATCACGGCTTCATCCGCCCACTGCCGTGCGAGATGGTCCGTTTGCTGTACGTTATCAAGGGTCAAAGGGGCGTTAATAAGGCCATCCTCGGCATCAAAACGGTCTAGAACGCGTGAGACGACCTCCGCCATGGTCGTGAAACCGACCCGGCCCGCGATGAAGTGATCCAACGCACGCTCTTTCGCGGCGTTGAAAACGGCCCCCGAAAGGCCGCCGCGCGCCATCACGTCTCTGGCCAGTTTCAGCGCGGGATAGCGGTTCAGGTCGGGATGAGAAAAGCGCAGCTGGCTGAGCTGGGCCAGATCCAGTCTCGCAACCGGCAGATCGCGCCGTTCGGGCCAGTGCAGAGCATAACCGATTGCATGCCGCATATCCGGCGGGCCCAGATGTGCCATCAGCGCCCCGTCCCGAAACCCGACCATCGCATGCACTATAGATTCGGGATGTACCAAGACCTCGATCTGGTCCGGGTTGACGCCAAAGAATTCCCGAGTTTCAATGACTTCAAGCGCCTTGTTGAACATGGATGCGCTATCAATCGTGATCCGCTGCCCCATGTTCCAGTTCGGATGGCTTGAGGCCTGTGCTACGGTCGCGGACGCCAAATCCTCAAGCGGCCAATCCCGGAACGCTCCGCCGCTTGCAGTGATGATAACGCGTTCGACCGCGTCCATATCCTCACCGACCAATGCCTGAAACACCGCTGAATGCTCACTGTCGACGGGCAGTACACGCGCATCGTTATCGCGGGCCGTCTGCAGAACAAGGGCGCCTGCACAGACCAGAGTCTCTTTATTGGCAAGCGCCAGCGTTGCGCCCTGTTTCAACGCCTCAATTCCGGGGGCCAGACCCGCAGCGCCAACGATCGCGGACAGCACCCAATCTGCGGGGCGCGCGGCGGCTTCGATGATGGCGCTCTGACCTGCCGCCACCTCGATCCCGCTGCCCTGCAACGCATCGCGTAGGTCCTGCAATCGGTCCTCAAACGCGGTGACGGCGAGTCGCGCGCCAAGCCGCCGGGCATCCTCGGCCAGTTGTCGGATATTCGCTCCACCTGTCAGCGCGACCACGTCATAGGCTTCGATATCGCGCGCAATGAGGTCAATCGCATTCTGACCAATGGATCCGGTCGCCCCAAGGATCGAGACTTTGCGCATCACATCGCTCCGGGTGCGTAAACCAGCCCTGCGATCAGCACGAACAACGCTGCACCCATCATGCCGTCAAACCGGTCGAGAAAACCGCCATGCCCCGGTATGAGGTTCGAACTGTCTTTGACGCCGAATTTCCGTTTGACCGCGCTTTCAACGATGTCGCCCGCCTGGCTGGCCATAGACGCCAGAACCGAGACCAGAACAAACGGTACCCCGAACCCGCCATGCATTGCGAAACCCGCGCCAACGAGGCCCGCCGCGAACCACCCACCTGCCGTGCCCGACCATGTTTTCTTGGGGCTGACCTTGGGCCAGAATTTCGGGCCACCAATGGCCTTGCCCACGAAATACCCGGCAACATCCGTGGCCACGACGACCGCGATCAGCCAGACCATCCAACCGAAGCCCATGTTTTCACGAATGGAAATGAACCCCAGACCAGCGCCCGCGATCCACAAGGCAAACAGAAAGTACAACCCGCGCGAACGGGTGACCTGCCCTGCCCCGACCAGCGCCGGAGCAACCAGAAACGGCAACTTATAGAGCGGCGGCACGTGATAGCTGATAATCACCGCAACCCCAGTCAGGATACCGAGTTGCACGGCCATGCCGCTGCGCTGCGGTTCGATCATGCGTACCAGTTCCCAGGTCATCAAACCGCAGGCAACCGCGATGAAGCTTTCGAACCACAAGCCGCCCAGCCAGACCTCAACTGCGCCAATTGCGACCAAAACGACTGCGGACAGAATCCGTGCGGTCAGATCAGACCATCGGCCTTCGCTCATGCCAGAACCGCTCCGAAACGCCGCTCGCGCGAGCCGTAGTTGCGGCACAGACGCTCCAATTCGGCCGCAGTGAAATCCGGCCAGAGCGTGTCAATAAATTCGTATTCGGAATAGGCCGACTGCCAGAGGAGAAAATTTGAGATCCGCGCCTCTCCGCTGGTGCGAATGACCAGATCGGGATCGGGAAGAACGCGTGTATCCAGATACTTGGGCAGGGTTTCTTCATCCACATCCTCGGGCTTCAGCCGCCCTTCGGCCACATCCCGTGCAAGACGTTTTGTGGCCCGCGCCACCTCATCCCGGCCGCCATAGTTCAACGCGACGGTCAAATGGACCAAATCGTTGTCCTTCGTTGCCTCTTCCAGCGAATCCATCAGGTCGATCAGCTTGGCATCCAAGCGGACCCGATCACCGATAAAGCGCACGCGAATGCCGTTCTCGGCCAGAGTGCGCGTTTCCTTGATGATGTAGCGCCGAAACAGGCTCATGAGGCCAGCAACTTCGACCTGAGTTCGCTTCCAGTTTTCCGTCGAAAACGCAAAGACAGTTAGGTATTTAATGCCCAACCCCGGACAGGCCTCGACCACCTCACGTACGCGCCGCGCACCTGCGTGGTGACCAAAAAGCCGAGGCCGGCCACGCGCCTGCGCCCACCGACCATTGCCATCCATGATAATTGCGACATGCTTTGGGCCAGCCTGCACGTCCGTATGGGGATCCTTGGGCATCAGTACCGGCTCAGACCTGCATGATTTCCGACTGCTTGGTCTCAAGCGCGGCATCAACAGCTTTGATCATCGTGTCGGTCAGATCCTGAACTTCGCTCTCCCAGAACTTCTGGTCATCCTCGGACATTCCGTCCGATTTCGCTTTCTTGATCTGATCCATACCGTCCCGGCGCACGTTGCGGATCGAAACCCGCGCGCTTTCGGCATATTGCCCGGCAACTTTGCCCAACTCGCGGCGGCGCTCTTCGTTCAGTTCCGGGATCGGCAGCATGATGATTGTGCCGTTCAGCTGTGGATTGATACCCAGCCCGCTTTCACGGATCGCCTTTTCCACCTTGCCCACAAGGCCCTTATCCCAGACATTCACCGTCACCATCCGAGGTTCAGGCACATTGACCGTGCCAACCTGGTTGATCGGTGTCATCGAGCCATAGGCATCCACCATCACCGGCTCCAGCATCGAGGCCGAGGCCCGCCCGGTGCGCAGAGAGGCAAATTCAGTTTTGAGATTGGACATCGCGCCGTCCATGCGGCGTTTCAGATCGTCGGTGTCCAGTTCGAAGTCGTCAGACATGCTGCTCACTCCCCGTCTTCAAGTGCTGTTTGGATGGGTCTTAAGCCATCGCATTTGGGATGTATAGCAATCATGAGCATGAATTGTGGCGATGACCAGAACTGTTTCGGTCCTTTTGCCGCCCAGAAGGTTAAGCCAGGGCAGTTCTGCCCCGGCTATTTTCTTGGATCAGGCGTTTACGTCGACGACAACGCGGCCCTTGACCTGACCTTTCAGAATATCCGCACCCAGTTGCGGCAAATCGGACAGAGCTGCCGGATGCACCATGGCCTCCAGCTTGTCCATCGGCAGGTCGGTCGCGATGCGCTGCCAAGCTCGCAAGCGGTTGTCATAAGGCTGCATCACGCTGTCGATCCCCAAAAGGTTCACACCGCGCAGTAGGAAGGGAATCACTGTTGCAGGCAACCCCGCACCGCCAGCAAGTCCAACGGCGGCGACTGAGCATCCGTACTTCATCTGCCCTAGCACACGCGCCAGCATGTCACCGCCAACGGCGTCAACACAGCCCGCCCAGGTTTCACTTTCAAGCGGGCGCTTCGTGGTCTCATTCAGCTCTTCACGCGGCACGATGGTCGTGGCACCGAGCGATTTCAGGTAATCTCCGGTCTCGGGGCGTCCGGTCACAGCAGCTACCTCGTAGCCCAGCTTGCCCAGAATAGCCGTGGCCACTGAACCAACGCCGCCTGCAGCACCAGTCACCACCACAGGCCCACGATCCGGCGTCAGCCCGTGATCCTCCAGCGCCATGACCGCCAACATGGCCGTAAACCCGGCTGTTCCAACGGCCATCGCCTGCCGCGCGTCCAGCCCGTCCGGCAAGGGTACCAACCAATCGGCCCGAGCGTTAGCCTTCTGAGAATACCCACCCCAATGGGCCTCACCCACACGCCAGCCGGTCAGAACCACCTTGTCACCTGGCTTGTAACGGTCGTCCGAGGACGCCTCGACCGTTCCTGCATAGTCGATACCGGGGATGTGCGGGTAGTTCCGCACCAGGCCGCCGCCCTTGGCGGACAAGCACAGTCCGTCCTTGTAGTTCACAGTCGAATACTCAACAGCAACCGTCACCTCTCCGTCAGGGAGATCCTCCAGCGAGAGTTGTTTGACCGAGGGGCTTGCCAGACCGCTTTCTTCATCCTTTTCCATAACCAAAGCATTGAACATATTGCTATCCTTTCATTTTCAGCGGCCAGCCCAATCCTTCACCTGGCCCAAAATATCCCGGGGGAGTCGCGCAGCGACGGGGGCAGAGCCCCCAGCTTCCGCTAGATCCAAAACTGCCCCTGCACCGTCGCGCTCCGCATTCCATCAGGCGTTTCAACTTCGACCTTGGTTCCGGCGTCCCAATGGCTCAATTTGACCATACCTATCGAAACATTGGTCGAGAAATCCGGAGACCAGGCCGCAGACGTCACCTGACCCACCTGCTTTCCGTCCGCAAGAACAGGCCACGGCTGGACACAAGGCGGCACTGCATCTCCGTCAATCGCGATCGGACGTATCTGCTGCACTGGACCTTCTTTGGCCACACGCAACAACGCATCCCGGCCCACACAGCCAATGGCGGTATGCGTATTGCAGAACTTGCCCAGCCCGCATTCATGCGGCGTGTTGTCGTCGGTCATGTCATTGCCGTAGGACAGTAGGCCACCCTCGATGCGCTCTATCAGGTTGGGGCACCCGGCCCGCACGTTCAGGTCTTCGCCCGCAGCGAACAGAGCGTTCCACAGAGGCATGCCGATGTCGCTGCCCTCAACATAGATCTCGAACCCGCCTTGCTTGGAATATCCCGAACGAGCAACTGCAAGGTCGCGCCCTTCGAATTCGAACATGTCGAACTTGAAGAACCGGATATCGCGCACACGGTCTCCGAATACGCGCGCCATCAGCTCATCTGCTTTTGGCCCCTGAACGCCCAAGGGCGACACGTCCGGTTCGTCAACCAGCACATCCAGACGATATCCGTTGGCCAACCCTTTGACCCACAACAACAAATCGCTGTCTGCGATGGAAATCCACCAGCGGTCCTCCGACAGCTTAACGGCCACGGGATCGTTCAGCATCCCGCCGGTTTCGTCCACAATCGGCACATAGAAACACTGCCCGGGAAGCATGCCACGCAGGTCACGCGGTGTCAGCATCTGCATCAGACGGGCAGCATCCGGCCCGCGCAGCTCAACCTGACGCTCACAGGAGACGTCCCAGACCTGAACGTTCTTTTTCAGGTGATGGTAGTCGGCCTCGACACTTTCAAAGACCGTCGGCAACAACATCCGGTTGTACACCGTGTAGCCTTTGACACCAGCGGCTTCGACGCCTTCGGAAAACGGCGTACGACGCAGGCGACGAGACAGGGATATTTGCGGCATTCAGCCCTCCTTTGGCATGAAGCAAAGATCGCTGACCGGGGCCTCGGAACCGGCTTCGGTCAGCATTTTGTGGAGTTGTCCACGATGATGGGTTTGATGGTTGAAGAAATGCAACACGCATTGCGCGTAAGGCAAAGTAACATCAGCCTCTTTCGCGGCTGAGTACCATGTGAATGGACCCGACAGGACCTCATCGCCAAGCGTATCCGACCAGTCCGAGATCCGATCATCCATAGCCACGCGCAAAGCCAGCCAGCTGTCGAGATCGGGGCAGAGATGCACGCTTTCGTGGATGCCGCCTCCGGGTCGGTGGATGTTGCTTTCTGGTCCCGGCCCTTTGTCAAAGCGTGACATCCAGATCCAGTCACCCCACAGCAAATGGTTCGCCGTGCCCATGATCGAGCCGAAAAACGCACCGCGTTCCTGCATCAGTTCCTCGGGTGAGAGCGCTTGAAAAAATTCCGCCAACTGGCTGTTTTGCCAGTGGTTGTAGCGTGCCATTTCCCTTGCATAGGCTCCGGTGATCATCACTTAGGTCCATGCCAGTCGATCGGGCAAATCTCTGCTGATTTACCACCGAAATCCCAAACGCGCCCATAATCGCGCACTTTCGATTTGTTTCCGCGCGCCACGATGATGTCCGGCCCCATCCAGTATTTGGAGTTCGACACCATCACCGGATGCCCAGGGTCTTTACCGCCCAGCATCTCGATCTCACCTTGGATTTTACGACCGATCGCGATCCTGCGCTTGTTGCCGTCCCGTTCGATCTGGACCGGAGCACGCTCGGCCCCAATGATCTCACTCACCAGCATCGTGAACAGGCCCGTGGTGCCGCCTGCCTGACCGCTGAAAATCTGCAGCAACCCGTTATAGGCCTTGCCGCTGGCGCGTTCATCGACATAGGCGGCGACTTTCCACTGCCCCTCGCCCATGCGACCCGGAATATCCACCAGAAGTCCAACATTCAGGCCCGACAGATCCTCGCCCTCGTAGTGCCCTTCGTCGATGATCACACCCATCCAGGCGTGACAATGACCCTCGGTCGGAGGGTGCGCGCCCAACGAGACCACGCAGGGGCAGAACACATCGCATGAGCAGTTCAGGATCAGCTCGCCCTTGATGGACCAGTCCGTTGGGCTCATCTCACGCCGTTTGGGGTTGGGCATACGGCTGTCGATCCGCTGACTAATCGGAAGCCGGTCGGCCTCGGGTTTTCTGTTTTTCGCCATCAGCTTATCCTCCGTAAGCAAAGGGATAGATCAGCAGCACAACACCGCCTGCGATCAGTATGAACCCCATGGGTCGGGTCACAGCATGCCCGATCTGGGGGAGTTTTTCCAAAACCATGAACAGGGTCGCCAGACCCATCCACAAAAGGCTCATGACGCCGCCGACAAAGCCGAGCGCCATGAAGCCCCAGCAGCAACCGACGCAGTACGCGCCCAGGCCCAGCCCCATTCTCACACCGCCCGCAAAGCCGGTTTTCCAATGGCTTAAAAAATACGTCATTGGGGCGTGACAGACGCCGTGGCAAACCTCTTTCGCGCGAGTGAACTGGAAGGCGCCGACCACGATCAGCAGCCTTCCGGCCACCCAATTGGACTTGGCGATGCCCAGCATGTCGACAAACCCACCGAACAGCAGGGCAAGCTGAACGCCCGCGATAAGCGCCGCAAATCCCACCCAGACGATGAAATACCCGGCCAGAACGCCCAGCCATCCAGCCCGCGTACCATTGGCGCTGCGGATCAGGTCGTCATAGCTGCGGAGCGTCGGCACCAGCGTCGGCAACATCATCGCCGCCATCATGATCGCCCACATCCAGAACAAAGGTCCGAACTCCGCCATGGGCATATACATATCCATGCGCGGATCCATCGCCGCCATGGCCTGTCCCATCGGCCCTGGCCGGCCAATGAAGTCCAGATCCATGTCTCGGCTCATCGAGAACATGACCCACCACGCCCACAGGATCACAGCATAGAACGCCAGCCACATTCCGCTGCGGAATAATGCGCGACTCATGTGATCCTCCGACTCAACTCTCTTGCTTTTCAAATGTCAGACTTTTAAATGTCAGACAAATAAAATTTTCAGACTGGCCACAAATGAAAATAGACCCCGCCAATCCCGCAGACCTCTCTGCCCAGATCGCACAGGCCATTCGGAACGCGATTGTGTCCGGCGAATTGATCGTGGATGAGCGCCTGCCCTCCGAATCAGAGCTTGCGGATCAGTTCCAGGTGTCGCGACCTACGGTACGCGAGGCCCTGAAGCGCTTGGCAGCGCAGTCCCTGATCCGAACCCAACGCGGTGCAACCGGCGGGGCCTTTGTGAACCGGATCAGCTTTGAGGACGCCTATTCGCAGCAAATTACCACCTCGACCCTGCTGCTGTCGATGAACGCCGTTAGTTTCGACACAGCGTGCGAGGCGAGGTATGCGCTGGAGCGCGCCTGCGCGGCTTTGTCGGCCCAACGTCGCACTGCGGATCAACTGGCAACGATGCGGGCCGAGATCTTTCGTCAGGCTCAGCCAGGTCTGACCGATGAGGCTTTCTGCGCCTCGGACGTCGCCTTTCACCGCGCGCTGGTCGATGGCGCGGACAATCCAGTGCTGTCCTATCAACTGGCGGGTGCGGTCGAGGCCATGCAGCCTCTGATGAACATGATCACCTTCACCGCGCGCTCGCGCGAAGAGATCATTGCGCTGCACACCAAGATCGCCGACGCGCTTGAGGCGCGCGATGCCCCATCCGTAGACGCGACGCTGATAGAACTTGAAACCTATACACGCCAACTGGCCCGACACGTGGCCGAGCGCAAACGTAAAACCGCCTGACACTCAGGCCCGAAATCTGACGCAGACCAACAGGCAGAAAGGAAGCACGAGCAGGCAGGATGTCACCCGGCGCCAAGACCGGAACTCTCAGAACGAATTGAAGATCAATGACTTACGGGAGGATGTTATGAACACAAGACCGGACCCAACCTTTTACCCATCTGCCAAGCTGGCGATGGAGGGCCCCACTGAGACGCTTGCTTTTACGCTGATGCTCAGCCCGGATTTTTCGCAACCTGACGGACTGGCGGTTGTGAATGTCGATCCAACTTCTGACGATTTCGGCAAGATCGTGCACAAGGTGATGATGCCGGAAAAAGGTGATGAGTTTCATCACTTTGGCTGGAATGCTTGCTCTTCGGCGCTGTCACCGCTGACGGGCCACGCGTTTCTGGAGCGGCGTTATCTGATCATTCCAGGCATCCGCTCCAGCCGGATCTATGTGATCGATGTGAAGAACCCGCTAGAGGCCAAGATCCACAAGATCATCGAACCCGAAGAAGTCTTTGCAAAGACAGGTTATTCTCGCCCTCACACCATTCATTGCGGGCCTGAGGGCATCTATGTCAGCACCTTGGGCGGTGGCGGCGCGGACGGGACCGACGGCCCTCCGGGTATCTTCATCATGGATTGCGAAAGTTTCGAGATCATCGGACGGTATGAGATCGAGCGCGGCGTGCAGGACAAGCACTATGATTTCTGGTGGAACCTACCGCGTGACTACATGGTCAGTTCCGAATGGGGGCTGCCGCCACAGTTCGAAAACGGAATCGTGGCCGAGGACCTGCTATCGAACAAATACGGTCACAGCATCCATTTCTGGAACCTGCGCAGCCGCACCAATATCCAAACCATTGATCTGGGGGAAAACCACCAAATGGCGTTGGAGATTCGGCCCGCACACGATCCGGTCAAGCAGTACGGGTTTTGCGGCGTCGTTGTGGACACAACCAACCTGCAAGGCGCGATCTTCACATGGTGGCGAAACGACGACGGCACGTTTGAGGCCAAGAAGACAATTACCATCGACCCACAACCCGCCGACCCGGATGACCTGCCAGACTTGCTGAAAGGTTTCTCGGCCGTTCCGCCGCTGGTGACGGATATCGATCTGAGCCTCGACGACAAGTACCTCTATGTCGCCTGCTGGGGCACCGGTGAGATGCACCAATATGACGTCTCGGACCCGATGAACCCGACACTGGCAGGTAAGGTCGAAATTGGCGGGATCGTCAAAAAGACCAAACATCCGAACGGTCAGGACTTTGGCTATGGCCCGCAGATGGTTGAAATCAGCCGCGACGGGAAACGGGTCTACTGGACCAACTCGCTCTATTCTACATGGGACGACCAATTCTATCCCGGCGAACGCGGTGCAGCCATGGTAAAGGCGGATGTCGGCGAGAACGGTGGCTTGACGCTGGACTCCAAGTTCTGGGTCGAGTTCCCCGAAGGCTATCGCAGCCACCAGATCCGGCTGGAGGGTGGAGACTGTTCGACCGACAGTTTCTGCTACCCCTCGGTCTGAGTTGGATTTTCTAATGACATCAACGGCTGGCCTCTGGCTGGCCGTTGTTCTCAGCGGTGCCTATCACGGGCTGAATCCCGGCATGGGCTGGCCGCTTGCTGTCTCTTCCGCGTTGATGGAGCAGCGCCAATCGGCGCTCTGGCGCGCGTTGGCGGCCCTTGCGGGCGGTCATTTCCTGGCGATGCTGGGTGTCTTGTTGCCGTTTGCGATGATGGCTGTGTTGATCGACTACCAACGTGAAATCCGCATCGGGGCCGCGCTGATTGTCATTGCGATGGGGCTGTATATTGCCGTCACGCGCAACCACCCTCGGTTTTTGTCACGCGTGCCGCCCAGTAAACTCGCGCTGTGGTCCTTTTTGGTCGCGCTGGCACATGGCGCAGCCTTGATGCTGGTTCCGATTTATTTGGGCCTGTGCAATTTGGATGAGCTGGACGCCGGGCATCAGGCCATCTCTCAGATCATGACAACGAACACCCTGCTGGTTCTGGCCGTGGCCGCGCTCCACACGGCGGCAATGATCCTAGGAGGCGGTCTTCTGGCCTATGGCGTCTATCGCTGGCTTGGGCTGCAATTCCTCTCACGCACCTGGTTCAACCTTGAACTCATCTGGGCACTCAGCCTGATTTTGGTCGGCGTGCTGGGGCTTTGGTCCGCAATCTAGTCGCCGCGTGAACACCTTGCACATGTTCCGAAAAACCGCTTTGTCCTGCTTTGAAAGAAGTTAGGAGTTTTCGAAGTGTCCCAGAACACGCGCCCCACGGAAATGCTGCGCCAGGGCAAAGCTGCCGACTGGCAGGCGGCAACAACCCATGCCTTCACGCGCGAGCTGTCAGACGGCACCCTGCCCGAGGACAAGATGCGCTGGTATCTGCAACAGGACTATCAGTTCGTCGACGGCTTCGTCCGCCTGCTGGCCAGCGCCATCGCACACGCGCCCACCTTGGCCGACAGCGTTCTGGCCGCGCAATTTCTAGCGGTGATTACCGGTCCTGAAAACACCTACTTCCTGCGCTCGCTCGAGGCTCTGGGCACACAACCCAGCACCGACGCTGCCCCCGCCACTAAGGCGTTTCAGGACCTGATGGCGGAGGCTGCGGCCTCGGGCCGGTATGAGAACATGCTTGCAGTGCTGGTTGTCGCCGAATGGGTCTATCTCAGCTGGGCCAGCCCGGAAAATCCGCCGAAACCCGATTTACCCTTCTGGTTCGCGGAATGGATCACGCTACATGCCGGAGAAGGCTTTGAAAGCGTGGTCGAGTATCTGCGCGGGCAGCTCGACAAGACGTGGCCCACCTTGACGCCTGACGCGCAAGCCGAGGTGACAAGGCTGTTCCACCGGGCGGTCGAGCTGGAGAAAGACTTCTTTGACGCCGCCTATGCGGTGTAACCGGATAAAGGCACGATCATGGTACATATCCTCAACGTCATCGCGGCCCTGCTGACCATCGGCTTTGGCCTGTTCGGCTTTCTCGCGCCTTTGCACACCGCGACGGCGCTGGATCTGGCCCCGACGAACAGCACCATGGGCCTGAGCGAGATGCGCGCCTCGGTCGGAGGGTTGTTTGTCGTCACCGGCATTGCCGTGATCTGGCTGAACCACCCCATGGCCTATGCCATGCTGGGCGTCGCCTATGCCGGGGCGGCTTTGGGGCGGTTCGTGTCGGTGCTGCTGGACAATCCACCGCTTGCCAAGGCCATGATTTTCGGAGGAATTGAGCTGGTCCTGGCCGTCTGGCTGATCGCTGCAAACCTGAACCGCACTCCGTGATTTACAATGCTCTACAGGCGTTTCCGGGTTTGCATCCCGAAATCTCCTCACCTATATAAGGTCTGTCCTTCGGGACTATGGACATAAACGCGCTCGTAATAAGCGGATCGGACCCGGGGGCGGTACCCGGCGGCTCCACCAACCATCCTTCGTTTGAGGATTTTGGGGCCGAAATAGGATCGACGAACGTCTAAAGGGGTTAGCTTTGTCTCGGCTGTCTGCCACCGTTATCGGCGAAACTAGTACAATTGCAAACGACAATCGTGCTCCGGTTGCAGTTGCTGCGTAAGCAGTAACAAGACCGAAACTTAAGCCCTTGCGCCTAGCCGCGTAAGGCGGGGTTCGCAGGTACCTGGCAACAGAAACCTGCATTTCCCCCACATCTTTATGTCTGTATTTATTTTTCTCTTTCAGCGTAGATTCAGAGTTTATTCATTCCTTTTGTCCAAAGTCATCTCAGACAGACAGGAGGGCCGGGATGACCCACTCAGATATCTTGAAAGCGTGGTATGCCGAAGTTTGGGAACAAGGGAATACCGATGCGATTGATCAATATTTTGCACCGGACACCATGGCCGAGGGGCTGATCCCCGAAATGCAGGTCGGGGCCGATGATTTTCGCGATCTGGTGATGGCCTTCCGGCATATTCTGGGTGACATCTCGGTCGAGCTGCCAAAGATCATCGAAAGCGGGGACTGGGTGTCCGGCATTCTGCACGTCAAAACCTTCCGCGCTGACAATGGTGCCCCGCTGGAGGTGACGGGCCAAGTCATGGCCCGCTTCAAAGGCGACAAGATGGTCGAGGCCTACAACCAGTTCGATTTCATATCGTTTTTTGAACAGCTTGGTCAGTTTCCGCAGGATACCCTGCCCGTCTGCATGACCGGTCAGCGACTGGATTGGAGCTGAACACTTAAGCCGCCTTGACCCCCAAGTTTCTGAAGCGATAGCTAAGGCCATACGTGCCGCGCGCATTCGGCGCACGGCCGCCATTGCGGGGAAATGGGTCATGCTTCGTGATCGAAAAAACCAGCTGTCCGAGCGCATTTTGACCGTTGGGCTAACGTGACATGACGCCTTCAGTGCGCGAACTTGTTCTGGTCTTCGGCAGAATTGGCCTTTTGTCCTTCGGCGGACCTGCGGCGCAGATATCCTTGATGCATCAGGAGTTGGTGGACCGTCGCGCTTGGCTGTCCGAGGAAACCTATTTGCGCGCCTTGTCTCTTTGTATGTTGCTGCCGGGGCCAGAGGCGATGCAGCTGGCCACTTATGCCGGCTGGCGTCTTCGGGGCGTGACCGGAGGGTTGATTGCAGGCACCCTTTTTGTTCTGCCGGGGGCAATAGTCATCTCTGCGCTGGTTCTGCTCTATGCGAGCTTCGGCACCCTGCCCCTTGTGCAAGCCGGTTTTCTGGGGATCAAGGCCACGGTCATCGTGATCGTCCTTCAAGCGCTCCTGAAGCTGTCACGAAAAGCATTGACCGACATGGAACACCGCCTCCTCGCGGGGATCGGATTCCTGGGTATCTTCCTGTTCAACCTGCCCTTTCCACTGATCATTTTGGCCGCCGCTCTGTGGGGCTACGTGTCGTTCAAAGGACCCGTTGCGCAGCAAGACACCTCCCCACGCGCAAGTTTTTCCGGCACCCTACGCACGGTTGCCATTTGGGTGCCGCTCTGGCTCGGACCATTGGTCCTCCTGTCCCTGTCCGGTCATCAATTGCTCAGCGACTTGGGATGGTTCTTCGCCCGTCTAGCCGTGGTGACCTTTGGCGGAGCGTACGCTGTTTTGGCCTACATGACGCAGACGGTGGTCAATCAATATCAATGGATCAGCACCGGTCAGATGATCGACGCGCTGGGCCTTGCGGAAACCACCCCCGGGCCGTTGATTCTAGTCACGCAATTCGTCGCGATGCTGACCGGACAAATCAACGGAGGGGTCTCGCTGGCCTTCGCCGCAGGTGCGGTTGCGCTATGGGCGACGTTCGTTCCGTGTTTCCTTTGGATCTTTCTCGCCGCTCCGTACTTGGACAAACTGGCGACCCGCCCTCGGCTCTCTGCCGCTTTGCATGGCATAACGGCAGCCGTCGTAGGTGTGATTCTCAACCTCTCCGTGTGGTTCGCCTTGAACGTTCTATTCGGTGCGCTCACGCAGTACAGTTGGGGGCCTGTCTCGATACCCTTGCCTGGGTGGGACTCGCTAAACCTCACTGCGGCTGCGCTCACTGTCGCCGCTGGGGTATTGATTTTTCTGGCAAAATTAGGGATGGCAACGGTTCTGGCACTGATGTCCGTCGCTGGCATCGCTATCCAGCTATTATGATCAATCCGGCGATACCCGCCCTTTCGTTTCCAGCTAAAACGCCTATGCTGGATACAACCACTTTCGAGGATGACACATGTCGCAAGACATCGACTATGGAAACCTGATGCACACCGCCATGCGCGGGCTGATCAAAACCGTTCTGACCGGTGTCTCTGAAACCGGGCTACCAGGCGCGCACCATTTCTTCATCACGTTCGATACAAGAGAAGACGGCGTCGACATCGCGGACTGGCTGCGTGACCGCTATCCCGAAGAGATGACGATCGTGATGCAACATTGGTTCGAAAACCTCGAGGTCGGCGAAAACGGCTTTGCGATTACGTTGAATTTCGGCGACGCGCCGGAACCGCTCTATATCCCCTACACGGCTATCAAAACCTTCGTAGACCCGTCCGTCGAATTCGGCCTGCGCTTTGAAGGTCCCGAGGATGACGACACGGAAGAGGATTTCGTAGAAGAGACAATTGAGGTCGAAGAACCCGAGGTTCATCACGACGCCGACGTCGTCTCATTGGACAGCTTCCGCAAGTAATCCATCAAACCCCGCGCCCGTCGCGGGGTTTATTGTTTTTGCAAAAAGGTCTCGACCGCGCGGGATTTGTCTCCGTTGATGAAGCGCGAGAAAGACAGGTTCAAACCGCCCTCGGCTATCGTGCGATCATATTGCTGCAACTCGTAGCCGCCCTGCGCATCAATAAACAGGGAAAACACGGTCATTGTGTCCCCCTCAATCCGGCCCCAGACAAAAGGTTCACCTTTCATCGGGTCCAGAGGTACCTCGTGGCCGAACACATTCCGTTGCATGGCAGCCGAAAACACATCGGGCCGGTCCGAGGGCACAAAATCCACCGAGAATTTCTGCTGCTTGACCCGCCCGTCCAGCTTGTAGGTCGTTGTGGTCCAACTGACATTGAACCCGTTGCGGGTCTCATGGATCGACACGCTCATGTCCCGAGGCGTCGCAGTGCCATCCTCATCAACCACATTGGCTGACCCGGTATAGTCCCCAACGAACGGCGCGACGCTAGAGGCGTTCGCCAGCGTACCAAGCAGGATCAGCCCTATGGCCAAAAGCATGGTTTTCAACGGGATCATCCGAGCTGACATTGGCATTTCATCCTCCACCATGGCCATTTATATATTGTAGCTCAGCGGCAGGCGCGCACAATGGGGCTTGCGCGCGCGATTGGAACAATTTCACCCGCCTTGCGCCTATACCTTGGGTTTTGTTGAGTTTAAGCTGCGCGCAACTGGCCAATTGCGTTGCGTCGCTGCCTTGGCTAAACGGCATACAACTGCATACCAGACGGAGTACCCGATGTCTCAGACCCGCACCGAATCCGACAGCTTTGGCCCGCTCGAGGTTCCCGCTGACAAGTACTGGGGGGCGCAGACGCAGCGCTCGATTATGAACTTCCCCATCGGCTGGGAGAAGCAACCCGTGGCCATCGTGCGCGCTCTGGGCGTGATCAAAAAAGCCTGCGCAATGGAGAACAAAGCGACCGGCAAGCTGGACGCTAAGATCGCCGACGCGATCATTCAGGCCGCCGGTGAGGTGATTGAGGGCAAGTTCGACGACAACTTCCCTCTGGTCGTATGGCAGACCGGCTCGGGCACGCAGTCCAACATGAACTCGAATGAAGTGATCGCAAACCGTGCGATCGAGATTTTGGGCGGTGTCATCGGCTCGAAAGACCCAGTTCACCCCAATGATCACTGCAACATGGGCCAATCGTCGAACGACACATTCCCGACCGCCATGCATATCGCAACTGCGGTCAGCGTACGCGACGTGCTGCTGCCCGGTCTTACCAAATTTGCCGAAACGCTTGAGAAAAAGGCGGCTGAATTCGCGGGTATCATCAAGATCGGTCGCACTCATACGCAGGATGCGACTCCGCTGACGCTGGAACAGGAATTCGGAGCCTACGCCCATCAGATCCGTCAGGGCATTACCCGCGTTGAGGCTGCAATGCCCGGGATCTACGAGCTGGCGCAGGGTGGCACCGCCGTTGGAACCGGGTTGAACACCCATGGTGGATGGGACGAAGCCGTCGCCGCCAACATGGCTGAAATTACTGGCCTGCCCTTTGTAACCGCTCCGAACAAATTTGAAGCCCTAGCCGCGCATGACGCCATGGTCTTCTTGTCGGGTGCATTGGCGACCATCGCCGGGTCTTGCTACAAGATTGCTAACGACATTCGCCTGCTAGGTTCCGGCCCCCGCTCGGGTCTGGGCGAGCTGATTCTGCCTGAAAACGAGCCAGGATCGTCTATTATGCCCGGTAAAGTGAACCCGACACAGGCTGAAGCGCTCACTCAGGTTGCCGCACATGTCATGGGCAATGATGCTGCGATCAAGTTTGCGGGCTCTCAGGGTCATTTCCAGCTGAATGTCTATAACCCTATGATGTCCTACAACTTGCTGCAGTCGATCCAACTGCTGGGCGACGCCACCGACAGCTTCACTGAACGGATGCTGTCGGGCATTCAAGCCAACGAGCCGCGCATCGACAAGCTGATGAAGGAATCTCTGATGCTGGTGACCGCTCTGGCACCCACCATTGGCTATGACAACGCCACCACGGTTGCCAAAACGGCGCATAAGAACGGCACGACCCTCAAGGAAGAGGCCATCGCGCTGGGCTTTGTCGATGAAGAAACCTTTGACGCCGTTGTGCGCCCCGAAAAGATGATCGGCCCGAAAGACTGATGGGTAAGCCGGTCAACTTGAACCGGTATCGGAAACAGAAAGCGCGGGCCGAAAAAAAGGCCCGCGCGGATCAAAATGCGGTCGCCTACGGGCGCAGCCAGGCCGAAAAACAGGTCGTGAAGCTGCAAAAAGACAAGCAGAGCCGCGATCTGGACAATCACGAGCTGGATGAATGAGCGGCCCTCCGGTCAAACGCTCTCTGACCCTTAAGGGGCACCGAACGTCAGTCTCGCTTGAGGATGAATTCTGGCGTGCGTTTCGCGATATTGCCGAAGAAAAACAACAACCCATCAATGCTTTGGCTGCAGATATTGATGTTGCACGGGACCCTGAAACAGGGTTGGCATCGGCCATTCGGGTTTTCGTTCTGAACTGGTACCGCGACAAGCTTTGACGCTGTCGAGAACATTCTGAATTGTCCGGTGTAGGTAACATGCCAATTGTCCGCTTCAGTTGATTGCGCGGTGGCCCAATTCGGAGGGAGCCGTAGGCGACCGTAGATTTGGGCCACCGCGTTCGCGCCACGTCGAAGCGGGTCACGCGACTTTGTGTTTGCTATCCTCCTGTGTGATGGGTGATCCGTCAGGCTGGTAGCGGCCAATGCATCTCGGGCCGTGGAAGATGACCAGTTGACCATCGGGGTATTCGTGGACCCTGACCTTCGCCTTGACGAAATGATGACGGTGCCTGTCTGCCGCGATCTGCATGACCAGGCCCTTGTAGCGCACCGTATTGTCGTTGCCGACGACGCGGTCTTCCTGCACACACAGGGTGTCGCGCACATTGCCTGTAAACGGCACGAAGGCCGAGGTCGTATCCTCCGGCTCCCTTGCAAACAGGGCATTGTGTTCGGGAAGATAGACCTCTTTCAGGAACTGATTGGCCTCTTCAATGGTTGTGATCCCATGGGACCGCAGTTCCTGCGGCAATCGGTTCTGGAACGTGCCAAACATGCGTTCAGACCGTCCACGGGCCTGCGGTGAATAGGCCGGGATCAGCTCAATGCCGAGTTGCTGCAAGGCGCGCCCGACCTGGGTCAGATTGTCCTTGTCCACTTTGCCGCCCGCTTCGGGCGTATGCCAGTAATGAGAGCCCCGATCGGCATAGAGCGAGCAAAACAGACCTTGCGCCTCGATCACCTCTGTCAGCCCCTGAAAACTGCTCATCGTCCCTTCTTCCTCGACAAAGAATGCCGAATAAACCCGGTTGGTGGCATCGTCCATGGTGACGATCAGATCCCACCACTGACCCGGAACCCATTCATGGCTGGAGCCGTCCTGATGCAACATCATGCCAACCATCGGACGGCGGGGCCGCTTGCGCCGATGGGCACCTCGTCGGGGTGCTGCCTGAACCCGGCCGTGGCGCTGCAGTGTAAGCCGCACCCAGTTGTAGCTCTGTGTGAAACCATGGTGGGCCACCAGCTTCTCGTGGAAATGCTTCGGCGTGTAATCCCAGTACTTGGTATCAAACAGTTCAAGCATCTCCATGACCTTATCCGTGGCAACACGATTGTTGGCCAGTTTGCCAAGCCGACGGTCGTACAGACCTTCTGCACCATCCGCCTCAAATCGATCCTCCCAACGCCTGACGGTGCGCACGGATACACCCAGTATCTCAGCCGCCTGTTCTTGCGTCAGCTTGTTCGCGCTTCGCCGCGAATACACATCTTCAAACTTCATCAGTCGAACTTCCTGTAACACTTCTGCTCGGTTCATAACGCCTCCTCTCAGAGACAGAATAGAACCGGACAGATCGCATGTTACATACACCGGACATATCGCGTGTTAGCGACAGCGACAAGCTTTGACGCTTGTCAGAGCTTGTGTTTTGAGTGTAGCGTGATTGAGAACAAAATAGGTACACTCATGAGCAAAACCGTTTTGGGTCCTGATGGCCTCGCCCGGTGCGCATGGTGCCAAGCGGCGCCTGAGTTCTTCGACTATCATGACACGGAATGGGGTTACCCGGTGTCCGATGATCGACGACTGTTCGAAAAACTGTGTCTTGAGAGTTTTCAGTCCGGCCTCAGCTGGCGCACGATCCTGAACAAGCGCGAGAATTTTCGCCGGGCCTTTTGCGACTTTGATTTCAACAAGATGGCCGAGTTTTCTGACACAGATAGCGAACGCCTTCTACAAGATGCCGGTATCATCCGCCATCGCGGCAAGATCGAAGCCGTGATCAACAACGCCCGTCGCGCGCAGGAGTTGGTGGCGGAGGAGGGTTCCCTCTCGGCGTATGTCTGGCGGTATGAACCGACCTCACCGCCAGAGCCACAAACCGCCAGTACCTCAGCCGAGTCGGTCGCGATGTCGAAAGACCTGAAGAAGCGGGGATGGAAGTTTGTCGGCCCCACCACCGTTTTTGCCTTCATGCAGGCGATGGGGCTGATCAATGATCACGCGATAGGCTGCGTCAGCCGAGAAAAAGCGGAACAGATGCGCCGCGATTTCGTCAAACCGGTTTAAGCGTTAGGCCGACGCTTTGAAAATCTTGTCGATATTGCTGCCGAGGGCGGCGTTGAATTCCGCATCCGATTGCTGTTTCGAAAGCCCCTCGGTCAGCGCGCGCGAGAAGGACGCGATCATTTTGCCGTTTTGCCCCAGCAGATCACAGGCCTGCTCGGTCGAGTAACCACCTGACAAGGCCACTACGCGCAGAACGCGCGGGTGATCGGCCACCTCGTCATAGAGGTTCGCAGAGCTTGGGATGGTCAGCTTCAGCATGACCTCCTGCCCCTCGGCCAGTTGGTCGAGATTTTTCAGGATTTCGGCTTTCAGAATATCTTCGGCCTCGGCCTTGGTTTCCGAGTTGATGTTCACCTCAGGCTCGACAATCGGCACCATACCAGCGCCGGTCACAACGCGGGCCACGTCGAATTGCTGGGCAACAACGGCGGCGATGCCTTCGGCGTTGGCCTCATGAATGACCGAGCGTTCCTTGGTGCCAAACACGCCTTCCGCTTGGGCCAGAGTCTCGGCCAGCCCCGGGATCGGCTTCATCATCTGCACACCGTTTGCAGTCTCTTCCAGACCCTTGTCGATTTTCAGGAACGGAACGATCCCTTTGACGGACCACAGGTAAGCGGCCACCTTGCGGCCATCGATCTCTTCGCCAAGGGTGCGTTCGAACAGGATTGCACCGATCACTTTGTCCCTGGTGAAGTCATCCGCCAGGATGATCCGCGCGCGCATGTTCTGGATTTCGCCGAACATCTCCTCTTCCGAGGCGTATTGCGCGGCATCCACACCGTAGAGTGCCAGAGCTTTCGGGGTTGATCCGCCGCTTTGATCCAGTGCTGCAATAAAGCCTGCTCCATCTGACATCTGCGCGCGCTGTTCTGCTTTGGACATAGTATTTTCCCGTTCAAGACTGATTCCGATTTCCTTCACCGCATACAGCACAGTTATGGGTGATGGTAGTTTGTTAGCGCTCAACCACGCGCAACCATATGCCATCCCGCGATCTGACCGTCAGATGAGCCACCGGAACAGGCGTTTTTTCCAGGATTGTTTCGAATCTGAAATGGCGCAGCAATGTGGACAGGATCAAGGGCCCCTCGACCATCGCAAACCCGGCCCCAGGACAAACGCGAGGGCCTGTCGAGAAGGGTATATAGGCCTCGCGCTGACAGGATTTGCCGTTTTCCGTGCCCCAGCGATTGGGATCGAACTCATCCGGGTTGTCCCACAGCCGCTCCTGCCGGTGCAGATGCCACGGGCTGATGACGATCTGTGACCCTTTTGGAACGTCTCTTTTGCGAAACCTCGCGGGGCAACTGGCCTGCCGGACCATCATCGGCACCGGCGGGTAGAGCCTCAGGGCCTCACGGAACACATCCCGGCTGAGTTTCAGCTTGGACATCACTGCGAAAGACCGATCCTCAAGCGCTTCAGCTTCTTTCGCCAGTCTCTCCTGCCACTCGGGGTACAGCGCCATCAGGTAGAGCGTCCAAGCCAAAGCCGAGGCGCTGGTTTCGTGTCCGGCCAGAAAGAAGATCGCAACCTGATCGACCATCTCCTCCGGCTCAAAACACTTGCCGGTTTCCGGGTCAGGTGTCGTCATGATCTTGGTTGCCAGATCATCAGGCGCGCGATCCGCAGCAATCGCCGCAGCCCGATCTTTCGTAAGTTTGGCAATCAGGGCGCGGATCTCTAGCGCTGTCCCACGCGTCTTTCGAGAATGAAACCGGGGCAACCAACGCGGGAGCGGCACAAAAGCGGCTAGGTTCAACAAAGGCTGCTCGCGCTGATACGCTCGGAACCTGTCAAATACCTGTGCGGCGATTTCGTGTTCGATAGGCACGGAAAACAGAGTTCGGAAAATCACATCGGCGGCAGCATGGCTGGTTATCTGTTCGCACTCGACTTGCGATCCCGTCAAAGGGCGCAGCCGATCCACACAAGCATCAGCGGCCGCGCGCATGGCAGGGAATGTATCCTTGAGCCGTCCGCCCTCAAATGCGGGGTCAATAATACGGCGCTGACGTTTCCATACCGCGCCGTTGGTCAGAAACACGGACTCCCCCAGCAATGGCCGCAGCCCTTCACTGATACGATGGGATTTCGGAAAATCATCCGGGCGTTTCTTGAGGACCTCATCCACCAAATCCGGTTGATTGATCATGTAGGACCGGAAGAACGGCGTGCGAAACTCGGCCATCCACGCGCGATAGAGGCGTTGAGGCTGCGCCGACAACAGGTCCTGCCGAAACAATTTTAGATAGCGCCAGAGAGAGACTCGATCCGGGCGAGACTGCGGCTTGGGCGGCTTCATCGGCTCGTATCCGTGTGTTTGGAAACAGGCGTCTCGATCCGGCTGTTCGACGGCGCGCGGTCCTTAAACCGTTCCGCCAGTGTCAGAGGTCCCGCCGTGATGCGAAAATAATCATAGGTTCCCGGTCGATCAAAGGCGCAGAGGTATTGAAAATGCAGCCGGAAGAACTTCCACCGCAGGGCTTTCCATCGCTCGGGCGAGAGCGTCTGTGTAAAGGCGGCGGACAGGACCAAAGGCCATTTCTTGGCGGGACCCGCGACACCGCTAACGGCGACCGGATCACATAGGGCGAAAGAACAGCCATCCCCCGGTGCTGAGACATCCACCCATGTCAAAGTCGCTTGCGTAGACAGGAACTGAAGATCCGACCTGAGTTTCTGTGCCTTGGGCAGGAACGAGACCATTGGCACCACTTGCCCGAGTGTCAGAAACGACAGTGCTGGCCCACCTGCGGTCTGTCTGCGCAAAACATCCGCCAGAACTGAAACGCCAAGATGCGCGCCCGAGCTATGGCCGACGACCAGAACCTCATCCACATCGGTCTTTAGCGCAGCCGCAATCAAATCCGCGAACTCATCCAGGCGGTGTTGCAGTTTGCCCGGAACCTCCCCCTGAAATTGCGCCGAGTATGCGTAATCATGCATCAGGTAATAGGCGAAAAGCCGATTGTCGATTTTGCGGAACCAGCGCAGTAGGCCGTAGGCCATAGCCAAACCCGGCAGCAACCCCCACCATCCAACTAGAGTGACCGCAAGGATCACGACCAACACGGCGGCGAGAAGTTGCAGCTGCAGCATCCCCACCGGATAGAGCGCCGCTATCACCGGGCCCTTCCTGAGTTGCCGCAGCCGTTTTAACGTACCCGTTGAGATATAGGTCCATGCCGTCTGACCAAGCTGCCGATAGGTCGCCAGAATCGAGCCCGACATGCTGTCCTGAACGATATCGGACCAGACCAGAACCTCGATATCCGCTTGAACCTCAACCCCGTCCTGAACGGATGAAACATGCCAGCCAAATGGGCCATCGCCCGTCCTTGGCGCAAGCGCGACCTGATATCCCGAAATCTCAGCCTGCGCTTGCGACTCGGTCCGGTACAGCTCGCGATAGCGCCGCGCGGGGATCGGGTCGTAGCCGGGAATGTAAAACACATGCCGCCTGCGCAGCTGTGGCTGATTTATCTGACTGCTCATGGCCTTACCTTCTGCTGCGCAGGTTAACGCAGCATTGCGGCCAAGGTAAGGTGGATCAGCCCAGAACCGCCAGCGCCGGGAAGGTTTCCAGCAGCCACCAGCTGAATTCGGTGAAGAGGCCCGTGATCAGCATGATGCCCACGAACAGAAGAAGCCCGCCCATGACCTTCTCGATCGTGCCCATATAGGGTTTTATCCGGTTCATGACGCCCATCGAGCGATTCAGGAACATCGCAGCCAACAGGAACGGAATACCCAAACCCGCCGCATAGACGCCGAGCAACAAAGTACCCCGTGCGACTGATGCCTCAGATGCGGCCAGCGACAGGATCGCGCCTAGCTGAGGGCCAATGCACGGCGTCCAGCCAAAGGCAAATGCGAGACCCAGAATATAGGCGCCAAAGACCGAGCCGCCGGAGTCTCCGGTTTCCACCCGCGCCTCGCGATCCAGTAGAGGGATACGGAACACGTTCAGAAAGTGCAGACCAAAGACAATCACCACCGCACCCGAGAGCTTGGCGAAAAGAACCTGATTTTTCAGAACAAACGCCCCAAAGGCCGAGGCTGTAAAGCCAAGCAGCAGGAATACGGTCGACAGACCCAGAACGAAGAACAAGGCGGTCAAAGTCGCCTTGCGCCGGGCGCGGGCCTGATCTTGCATTTCGTTAATGCTGACGCCGCTCATATACGCCAGGTACGGCGGCACGATAGGCAGCACGCAAGGCGACAGAAAGCTGATCAAACCGCCGATCAGGGCGATGAACATGGCAGGCAGCAGACCCGCGTCGATGATATCTATTCCGAACATGTTTCAGCACATATGGTAAGAAGGCGGCTTCGTCACGGGGCTATTAAGTCACATCATCGTGGTTGCGCGCTGGACACTGCGCCTTGGGCGAAATATCTGAGCCTTATGTCTAATCCTACTGAAACCCTCGATGCCCTGGGCCTGTTGTGCCCCTTGCCTGTGTTGAAAGCGCGCAAAAGGTTGAAGTCCTTGCCCGGTGGAGCAGTATTGCGCGTGCTGGCGGATGATCCTGCGGCGATTGTTGATGTCCCGCATTTTTGTTCGGAGAGCGGCCACACCCTACTGTCGCAAGGCGAAGAGAACGGCCATCAGGTGTATCTGATCCAAAAAGCGGGCTAAGTCGCAAGCAATCGAATCGAAAAAGGCGGGCCTCAAGCCCGCCTTTTCTTTTTTAGCTTCTCATTTTAGCTTCCGAGCGACCACCAGCCGCGCCGTTTAGGCTTGGGCGGCTCCGCCGGTTGTTCCGGCTCTTCCGCAACCGTTTCCAGAACGGGTTCGGCTGGGGTTTCCTCAACTACGGGTGCGGCTTCAACCTCGGCAACCTCTTCGACCGGAACAGGTTCTTCGACTGGAGCGGGCTCCTCAGCCGGTTGAGCTTCGACCAGTTCTTCTGCTTCCACCGCCTCGGCAGGCGCTGCCGCTTCAACCGCCTCAGCAGGTTCTGCGGCGTCTTGAGCTGGTTCCGGTGTGGCTTCGGCAACCTCAGCGACGTCCGCCGGAGCCTCTTCGGCCTGTTCCGGAGCCGTCTCAGTTTCAGCAACCACATCGGCCGTTTCCACCGGGGCGTCTTCCTGGGCCTCAGCCACCTGTTCGGGGGCATCCTGCGCTTCGGCTTCCACGTCTTTCTTCTTGCGACGCGGCGCACGGCGACGCTTGGGCTTGGCAGGCTTTTCGTCCTCGTCCGATGCCTCAGGAGCGTCTTCCGAGGGAGCCTCGGCAGCCCTATCTTCAGCCGCTTCCGATGCCTCAGCCTCTTGCTGATCGTTGCCACCCTTCTTGCGGCGACGACGACGACGCTTGCGCTTGGGCTTGGCTTCTTCTTCGGCCTGAACCGCCTCTTCTTCGGCCTCTTCCTCTTCGGTTGCGTCAACCAGATCCATCAGTGACGCATCGACCGAGACGACCGGAGCGGTCGCTTCGGGCACGATCCGGCTGGCGGTCTTGAACTTCTCTAGCGAGAAATCGGGGCTGACCAGATGCATGTCGCCCTCGACGCGCACGGACAGACCATAGCGCGCCTCGATCTGGGCGATATGTTCGCGTTTCTGGTTCATCAGGAAGTTGGCAATGCTGACCGGGCAGCGCACCAGAACCTCGCGTGAGCGGCGCCGGGTGCCTTCCTCTTCGATCTGGCGCAGGATCGACAGAGCCATGTTGTCATCCGAGCGGATTAGACCGGTGCCATGACAGGCCGGGCATGGCTGCGTCGTCGCCTCGAGCATACCGGGGCGCAGGCGCTGGCGGCTCATCTCCAACAGGCCAAAGCCCGAGATACGACCCACCTGAATACGCGCGCGGTCGGTTTTCAGCTTGTCCTTCAGGCGTTTTTCGACCGCCGTGTTGTTCTTGCGCTCGTCCATATCGATGAAGTCGATGACGATCAGACCGGCAAGGTCCCGTAGACGCAACTGGCGCGCCACTTCCTCGGCCGCCTCAAGGTTGGTCTTGAGCGCGGTTTCTTCGATCGAGCCTTCCTTGGTCGCCCGGCCCGAGTTCACGTCGATCGCCACCAGCGCTTCGGTCACGCCAATCACGATATAGCCACCGGATTTCAGCTGCACGGTCGGGTTGAACATCCCGGCCAGATAGGTTTCCACCTGATAGCGCGCGAACAGAGGCAACGCGTCCTCATACCGTTTCACGTTCTTTGCGTGCGACGGCATGATCATCTTCATGAAGTCCTTGGCGATGCGGTAACCGCCCTCGCCTTCGACCAAGACCTCGTCGATGTCGCGGTTATAGAGGTCACGGATCGACCGTTTAATCAGGTCGCCTTCCTCATAGATTTTTGCGGGCGCGATAGACTTCAGCGTCAGCTCGCGAATCTGCTCCCACATGCGCTGCAGGTACTCATAGTCGCGCTTAATTTCGGATTTCGTGCGTTTGGCGCCTGCGGTCCGGATGATCAGGCCCGCGCCAGTTGGCACGTCGATCTCGGCTGCGATTTCCTTCAGCTTCTTGCGGTCGGGCGCATTGGTGATCTTGCGGCTGATGCCGCCGCCACGTGCGGTGTTGGGCATCAGGACGCAGTAGCGACCGGCCAGCGACAGATAGGTGGTCAGCGCGGCACCCTTGTTGCCCCGCTCTTCCTTGACGACCTGCACCAGCAGAACCTGGCGCACTTTGATCACTTCCTGGATCTTGTAACGACGCGGGCGCGGCTTGCGCGGAGGGCGAATGTCCTCGCTGTCGTCTTCGTCCGCAACCGATTCAATCGAATCATCCTTGGCGGTCGCATCAGACTTTTTATCTTCGTCGTCGGAGTCGTCGCCTTCGGCAGGCTCTGTCTCAGTGGTTTCTGCCTCAGACTCCGCCTGCGCGGCTTCCTCAGCGTCAGCCTCGGCTTCTTCCGATTCAACTGCCGCTTCGCGCTGATCTTCCGCCTCGGTTTCGGCCTGCTCATCAGAGGTCGCCTCAACGGTTTCGACCTCAACCGCCTCAACCTCAGCAGTCTCTTCCTCGGCAGCCGGAGCGTCAGTGGCCTCAGACGCTTCATCCTCAGCAGGTTCTTCCACCGGCGTCTCGGCGACCGTCTCCATCGGAGAGGTCCCCTCGGGCACTGTCAGATCATCACTCTCTTCGCTGTCGTCGAGATCAATGGTCTCCATACCCGTTGGTTCGGACGAGACATCCAAGGTCTCGACCGGGTCGTTCGACTTGACATCCACCGCCTTGCTGCGCGACCGCGAGCGGCGTTTTTTGGGCTTGGCTTCCTCGGCCTCATCACGCGCCTTCATCGCCTCGGCATAGGCGCGCTCTTCCTCCATCAGTGCCTCACGGTCGGCGACGGGGATCTGATAATAGTCGGGGTGAATTTCAGAAAACGCCAGGAAACCATGGCGATTGCCGCCATAGTCCACGAACGCCGCCTGCAGAGACGGTTCGACCCGGGTAACTTTTGCTAGATAGATATTGCCAGCAAGCTGGCGTTTGTTTTCGGATTCAAAATCGAACTCCTCGACCTTGTTTCCGTCAACCACCACAACCCGAGTTTCCTCGGCGTGGGTGGCATCGATAAGCATTTTCTTAGCCATGTGTCCTTGATGCACCGCGCCAAACGCGTTGTCCTGACCCATCCAGGCGGACAGGCACTTTTGGGGAGGTGTCTTGTACGGGCGATATCAGACGGCGCGCGGCAGGGTCTGGCGCTGTGGCCCCCTGCCCGGTCTCTCAAACGTTGCGCGCGCGTCATCGCGGTTCTTCTCCGACAGGCGCGATCTTGGTCGCTGCCTGCCCATTTATTCCTTTCGCCCAGAATTTTCCGGGCTCAGGCACTCCATTGCCCCGATGGGGGCACAATCGGCCTGCCGTGCCGTGAAAGATCGATCATCACATGCGGCACAGCAGCGAAACTCAAAAAAGCGGGACTTATGGGCGTCAAAATCGCCAAGCCCGTTCGGACACAATAAAAGCAGTCCTGTGGAAAAGACAATGGGCAAACGTCATGTGACCGAGAAAGCAACATAATTGACAGTGAGGTCGCAAACAGAACAGACTTAAATCTACCGCTGCTCAGGATAGGGCTGAAAGTCCGAGGAACTGAATGCACAACGAAGTTTGGAAAATACGTCTGATCAGCCGCACCATTGGCGCGGATCGTGGGCGTGCGGCACGGGGACGCCCAGCACAGGTCTGATTTTGATCGCAATCTCAATCACCTGAATAATCGGATACCTAAAATGAACGAACAAACTCGCAGCTCTGCAAGAACTGGCGGACGCGCAGCGCGTCGTGCCGCCCGCGCCGCAGCCCTGCCCGACCACCTGCGCCCGGTCCGCCCGGGGATGGAGGGCGGCACCTACAAGCCTCTGACCCAAGCGCAGATGGAGCGTATTCACGAAGCGGCGCTTCAGGCTTTGGAAACCATAGGGCTGGCGGACGCTCCGCAAAGCGGGATCGACTATCTGGTGGGCGCTGGCTGCACTCTAGGCGACGATGGGCGCATTCGTTTCCCTCGCGCACTGGTCGAGGACACGATCGCAAAGGCAAACCGCTCGGTCACTCTGTATAGTCGAAACGGCAAGACGGATCTGGAGCTGAGCGGGACAAAGGTTCACTACGGCACGGCGGGTGCCGCGGTCAGCATGGTCGATGTGGATGGGCGGAATTACCGCGACTCGACCGTGCAGGACCTGCACGATGCTTCTCGCATCTGCGAGCAGCTCGACAATATCCACTTCGTTCAGCGCCCCATGGTGTGTCGTGACATCGCCGACAACCTCGAGATGGACCTGAACACGATCTACGCGGCATGCGCAGGTACGTTCAAACATATCGGCACATCCTTTACAGAACCCAGCCACGTCGCCCCGGCGATGGAAATGATCCACATGATCGCTGGCGGAGAAGATAAATGGCGCGAACGTCCGTTTATCTCGAATTCGAACTGCTTTGTTGTGCCGCCCATGAAATTCGCAACCGAAAGCTGCGAAGTCATGGAAGCGGTCATCAAAGCCGGGATGCCGGTCCTGTTGCTGTCTGCTGGCATGGCCGGAGCAACTGCACCGTCGACCATCGCAGGGGCAATCACTCAAGCGACCGCGGAATGCCTGGCCGGTCTGGTCTACGTAAACGCCGTGGTGCCCGGCGCGCCCGCCATCTTTGGCACATGGCCGTTCGGTCTGGACCTGCGCACCGGGGCGATGTCCGTGGGATCGGGCGAACAGGCGCTGCTGAGCGCAGGATGCGCCCAGATGCACAACTTCTACAACCTTCCGGGCGGAACCGCAGCCGGAGCGTCAGATTCGAAACTACCCGACATGCAAGCCGGATGGGAGCAGATGTGTTCGAACGTCATGACCGGCCTGTCTGGTGCCAACATGATCTATGAGGCCGCCGGTATGCATGCGTCCCTTCTGGGGTTCTGTCTTGAAAGCCTGATCCTGGGCGACGACCTGATCGGACAAGCGCAGCGTTGCGTGCGTGGGATCGAAGTTTCAGACGAAACTCTGGCGCTGGATCAGATCGCCGAGGTTTGCCTGGGCGGCCCTGGCCACTATTTGGGCACGGATGCGACGCTCAGCCGGATGCAGGCGGATTATGTGTATCCAACGTTCGGCGACCGCACCTCACCCAAAGAATGGGCCGAATTGGACAAGCCTGACCTGATCGAAAAGGCAATCGCGCGGAAAAACGAAATACTCTCCAGCCCGTCTGCAGCGAATTTCGACCCTCTGCTGGACGCGGAAATTCGCGCCAAATTCAACATCCACTTACCGTTGTAACAAGTTGAAAAGCAGCCCGATTTTACTCGGGCCGCTAAATTATCTCAGCAATCAGCCGTTGCTTGGGGGCAGCAAACCGGCTTCTTGCGCGATGGCGATTTCATCCGCATCCAATGCGCCATCCCCATTTGCATCCATGGCCGAAAACGTATCAGCGTTAACCTCGGGCACGACGGCTTGAACCTCTTCGATGGTCAGCACGCCGTCTCCATTTGCGTCTGCAGCCGATTGCGCAGCGGCCAGAGTGGGCATTGCAAGTACTACAGCCGCGAGAGCGGTCAGATATTTCGGTGTCATAAGTTTGCCTCCTGAGTGAATATTTGGGTTTTGCGTCCGGACGAGCGCAAGAAACCTCAGGACCGGGCCAGCGTCACCCGCATAACGAGATCACGCCTGCTTCGCGCCAATCTCCGCGTGTTTGACCGAGTCGCCTCTGCGACTTGTTGCCGGGCAAAAATCCCCCATCGCGCCTCGGCAGAACTTGCCCGACGGTTTTGAGGTGATCTGGCAAAACTCAGCTTAGCAGCCGGTCGTTGGACAAAAAGAAAGGGGGCCGAAGCCCCCTGTCAGTTTCGCCTTCCAGGCTCATTTCGTTGACCGCCCGGTATTTTTTTGCCTGCGGCCTGGACTGCGCATGGGGCGAGCGCACCCGCCCCGTGAAAGAGTGGGAGGGAGCAATATTCCGCCCCACCCTGTTCCCGGCCAACACGGGCATGTCGGCCGAGTGGAACATGGCTTTGATGGTAAGTCTCAGCGCCATGCTCCGTATTCGTCGGGGCCGGTACATAACGCAGCGACCGACCCCTGCACCCCGGGTTGCCAGGGTGCTAAACTCAGCTACACCCGCTTGTCGCGCCGCAGGTGTTGCACTTCATGCAGGTGCCGTTGCGCACCAGCGTGTAGTTTCCGCATTCGCCGCAAGGGTCCCCTTCATAGCCCTGCATTTTGGCTTTGGTCCGTGCGTCCATGCCGGTCGCCACGGCCGTTTCTGCCGACGCTTCAAACGCGGCTGCCGGTTCGGACATTCCGTTGAGCTCGGCTTGCGGATTGAACATCGCCAGATCCTGCGGCAAGCGTTTCCGCAGATAGCCTGTCGAACTGATTTGCTTCAACACTTCCAAGGACTTGGACGCTGCAGTGTCACTGATCTCAGAAACGTTCGAAACGCCCTCTTCCTCACCGCGACCCAGATCATCGAAGCTCGCGCCTTCGGGTTTCACATGGGCCAAGTCGGTGCGATCCAGATAGGACACGGCCAGTTCGCGGAAAATGTAGTCCAGGATCGACGTCGCGTTTTTGATCGAGTCGTTGCCCTGCACCATCCCAGCCGGTTCGAACTTGGTGAAGGTGAAGGCGTCGACGAACTCTTCCAGCGGCACGCCGTATTGCAGGCCGACCGAGACCGCGATGGCAAAGTTGTTCATCATCGCCCGGAAGCCAGCGCCTTCCTTATGCATGTCGATGAAAATCTCGCCCAGCTTGCCGTCTTCGAACTCACCGGTGCGCAGATAGACCTTGTGGCCGCCAACGATCGCCTTTTGGGTATAGCCCTTGCGGCGATGCGGCAGTTTCTCGCGATGGCTGCGGATCATCTCCTTGACTACAACCTTCTCGATGACCTTTTCGGCCAGAACGACAGCTTTTTCCTGCGTCGAGCCGCTCTCCAGAACTTCCGCCGCCTCGTCGTCATCCTCAACCAGCGCTGCGGCCAGAGGCTGCGAAAGCTTCGAGCCGTCACGATAGAGCGCGTTGGCTTTCACACCCAGCGACCACGACAGTTCGTAAGCCTTCTGGCAATCCTCGATGGTCGCATCATTCGGCATGTTGATCGTCTTCGAGATCGCGCCCGAGATGAAGCTTTGGGCAGCAGCCATCATGGTGATGTGGCTATCAACCCCAAGGAAACGCTTGCCTTTCTTGCCGCACGGGTTGGCGCAGTCGAAGATCGAATAATGCTCTTCCTTCAGATGCGGAGCGCCTTCCAGCGTCATGGTTCCGCAGACATGATCGTTGGCTGCGTCGATATCTGCCTTGGTGAAGCCCAGATGGCGCAGCAGATCGAAGGTCGGATCATTCAGCTTGGTGGCCGGGATGCCCAGAACGCCGGTGCAGAAATCCTCACCCAGTGTCCACTGGTTGAAGACGAACCGGATGTCGAAGGCGCTTTCCAGCGCGGCATCCACTTTGGCCAGCTCATTCGGGCCAAATCCATGACCTGTCAGCGAGGTGTGGTTGATCCCCGGCGCGTTGCCGATCGTGCCGTGGCCAACCGCGTAGCCCACGATCTCTTCGATCTGAGACGAGGAATAGCCCAGCTTCTCCAGCGCCGACGGCACCGAGCGGTTGATGATCTTGAAGTAACCGCCGCCCGCGAGCTTCTTGAACTTTACCAGAGCAAAATCCGGCTCGATCCCTGTAGTGTCACAATCCATTACCAGACCGATGGTGCCGGTGGGCGCGATCACGGTGGCCTGCGCGTTGCGATAGCCGTTTTGTTCACCAAGGCTCAGTGCCTCGTCCCATGCCGACATGGCCAGATCGACCAGACGTTTGTCCGGGCAGTTGCTGTGGTCCAGAGGCACCGGCTTTACGGCCAGTTTCTCATATCCATTGGTCACGCCTTGCGCTGCACGGCGGTGGTTGCAAATGACGCGCAGCATGTGGTCCGCGTTGCGCTCATAACCCTTGAACGGACCCAGCTCTCCGGCGATCTCGGCAGAGGTCGCATAGGCCACACCGGTCATGATTGCAGTAAGCGCGCCACAGATCGACCGACCCTCGTCCGAGTCGTAGCTGTAGCCCATGTTCATCAGGAGGCCGCCGATGTTCGCATAGCCCAGACCCAAGGTACGGAAATCATAGGAGAGTTTGGCGATTTCCTTCGACGGGAACTGCGCCATGGTCACAGAGATTTCCAGAGTCAGGGTCCACAGGCGCGCCGCATGCATGTAATCGGCCGCCTGGAACTCACCATCCTTCAGGAAGGTCAGCAGGTTCATGGACGCCAGGTTACAGGCCGTGTCGTCCAGGAACATATATTCCGAACACGGGTTCGAGCCGCGAATCTCACCATCTTCTGGGCATGTGTGCCATTCGTTGACCGTGTCATGGAACTGGATGCCCGGATCAGCGCAAGCCCATGCTGCGTGGCCGACTTTCTCCCACAGATCGCGTGCCTTTACGGTCTTGGCGACCTTGCCGTCGGTGCGGTTGATCAACTCCCAATCGGCGTCTTTCTCAACAGCGGTCAGAAACGCGTTGGTCACGCGGATCGAGTTATTCGAGTTCTGACCCGAGACCGAGCTGTAGGCTTCCGAATCCCAGTCCGTGTCATAGGTGGGGAATTCGATGCTGTCGTGACCCTGCCGCGCATAGTCCAGCACGCGCTTGATGTAAGTCTCGGGGATCGCGACCTTTTTGGCCTCACGCACCGCTTTCTTCAAACTATCATTCTTGTTGGGATCATACGCATCGTCCTGCGCGCCGTCCCAGCTGCGGATGGCCTCGAAAATGCCGTTCAGCATCTTCTCGTGCATCTTCGATCCGGCAACGATCGAGGCCACCTTCTGCTCTTCGATCACCTTCCATTCGATGAATTGCTCGATGTCCGGGTGATCCGCATCGACGATCACCATCTTTGCTGCTCGACGGGTTGTCCCGCCTGATTTGATCGCGCCAGCGGCGCGGTCGCCGATCTTGAGAAAGCCCATGAGGCCTGAGGATTTACCGCCACCCGACAACGCTTCGCCTTCTGCGCGCAGATGGCTGAAATTGGTGCCGGTTCCCGAGCCATATTTGAACAGGCGCGCCTCGCGCACCCACAGATCCATAATGCCGCCTTCGTTCACCAGATCATCATCGACGGACTGGATGAAGCAAGCATGCGGCTGCGGATGCTCGTAAGCGGATTTCGACTTGGTCAGTTTGCCGGTTTTATAGTCGACATAGTGATGTCCCTGTGCCGGGCCGTCGATCCCGTAAGCCCAGTGCAGACCGGTGTTGAACCATTGCGGCGAGTTCGGCGCGGCGCGCTGGGTCGCTAGCATGTAGCGCATTTCGTCAAAATAGGCGCGCGCGTCTTCCTCGGTTGAGAAATAGCCACCCTTCCAGCCCCAATAGGCCCAAGCGCCTGCCAAACGGTCAAACACCTGTTTCGAAGATGTCTCACCTTCGAACTCGGCATCGTCAGTCGGGACCGAGCGCCACAGGAATTCAGGAACATCCTTTTCTTTGACCTTCTTCAGCTTGCTGGGAACGCCAGCCTTGCGGAAGTATTTCTGCGCGATGACATCGCTGGCCACCTGGCTCCAGCTTGAGGGGACTTGGATATTGTCCAGACGAAAGACAATTGTGCCGTCAGGGTTTCGAATCTCGGAGGTTGCCGAGACGAAATCGAGCTCCGCATACGCATCCTGCCCTGATTTGGTAAATTTTCTTTCAATCTTCATGTCCGCCGCCTTTTATTGTCCGTCAACCCTCGCTGCGGCTTGGGAAATGCAAAGCCACCAGCAATGCCGAACCTGACAGACGCAAAGGACCAACCGCTGCCCGTATGAGCGCGATACCGCCGCTGCGGTTGCACAAATGTACTCGTGTGCGTTCCGTCCCTGCCCTGCGTCCTCTCCGGCTTTCATACCAGATGTAGTGGCGTCATATTCGGCCCATACAATCTGGCGTATCTTTGCATATCAGGTCAACGACCTTTTTAAGTCATTTTTGAAATCTTTTGTGTTGACCTGTTTGTCGGGTGCTGGGCGATCTGATTCCTCCACAGAATGATCCACGGCGGGACGGCGCCGATCGCAAAACCGGCCAGATGAAATTGCCTTTTTTACCAGCATGGTTATCCGGGTTTGATCATCCAGTCCTGTGCTGGCTAAGCTGGCAGGGAATCACGTTGTGGCCTTTCGGCCATATCCTCGCGTCAACCCATTGAACAAAGAGCAGGCAAAACGATGAAGTTGCTTCAACTCGCCCCGATAGGCGCCCTGATCGCGGCCTGCACAGCACAAGAATTGCCAACGGCGTCGCGTAGCGCTCAATTCAGCGCCTACCCCGACAGGTTGTTCGAAACCTTCCAGACCAGTTGCGACGGCCCCGGCGAAACCTTCCAGAAAATCGACGCCAATTCTTATGAGTGTAGAAAAGCGTGCAATTTTGACCCCCTAAGCGGGGAAATCGGCGTCCAAATTTGACCCCTCCCTATGGTTGTAGACATCCTTTTCATTGAGCAGTCGATGGAGAGGCAAGCGGGATGATTTGCGTGGAAACTATTAGAAAAGTGCGTCGCTTACACCTGATCGAAAAAAAGAGCATCAAGGAAATTTGCCGTTCGCTCAATTTGAGCCGTGCAACGGTTCGAAAGATAATCCGATCGGGAGTGACGGAGTTCAAATATGAGCGCAAATCGCAGCCATACCCGGTGCTCGGGCCTTGGCGCGCGCGTCTGGATGAAACGCTTGAGGAGAACGAGGCGCTTCCGAAGAAACACCGCAAGCGGATGACCAAAATCTGGAAGGAACTCTCCGATGATGGTTTTGGCGGCGGGTATGACAGTGTTCGACGCTACACAAAGAATTGGCGCATTGCGCACGGCCGACAACAGGCGCAGGCGTTCATCCCGCTGATCTTTGATCCTGGGGAGGCGTACCAGTTCGACTGGAGTGTGGAGACGGTTTTGATGGACGGTGCACTCACGACCGTGAAGGTTGCCCATTTCAAACTTTGCCATAGCCGCATGCCATTCTCCATTGCCTATCCGCGCGAGACGCAGGAGATGGTCTTTGATGCCCACGACGAGGCCTTCAAATTCTTTGGTGGAGGCTGCATCAACGGGATCTACGATAACATGACGACCGCCGTCGATGCGATCCTGTCGGGCAAGGAAAGAAAGTTCAACAAGGCATTCTCCCGGATGTGTTCTCATCATCTGGTGAACCCGATCGCCTGTACGCGCGCGGCCGGTTGGGAGAAGGGTCAGGTTGAGAATCTGGTCAAGGAGAGCCGCGCCTATAGTTTTACACCGCGTCTGGAGGTGGCCGACTTCGATGAATTGAATGCCCGGCTGCAAAAAGACGCGATCAAACGCGCAAAAGAACTGCGGCATCCGGAAAACCTGGAGGTGACGGTCTGGGAGGAGTTCCAGCAGGAAAAGCCGCTGCTGACGCATCTGCAGAAGCCCTTCGTCGGGTTCCGTGAAAAGACGGTCGCCGTGAGCCGAACCTGCCTGATCAACTTCGAAAGAAACAAATACAGCGTTGAGGCAAGAGCTGTTGGACGTCAGGTCCAGTTGCAGGTCTACGCCACGCGGATTGTCCTGCGCCAAGACGGTGAGATTGTCGGAGAGCACGAACGGTGCTTCGGCCGAGGAAAAACGATCTTCAACCCTTGGCACTATGTGCCCGTCCTCAAGCGCAAGCCTGGCGCTCTGCGCAATGGAGCACCGTTCCGTGACTGGGACCTACCACCGGCAATGACGCAGATCTGGACCCATCTGCGGGGCACATCCGACGGAGACCGGCAACTTGCCGATATTCTTTTCGCTGCTTACCAGCACGACATTGATGTGGTCGAGGCTGCCTGCGAAGAAGCTCTAAAATCTGGCCTGCGCAAGGCCGATGCGATCCTGAACATTGTCTCTCGGCGCACCAATCCCCCGCCGCCAAAGGCGATTGAGCCGCCTGCCCACCTGCAGCTGAAAATGGCACCGATCGCGGATTGCGCTCGCTATGACAGGCTTGGAGGCTCCCATGCAACTGCGTAAGGAAATTCTCGAACTTGCCCGTCAACTGAAGTTGCCAGGCATCGTCAACTGCTTTGACGAAGTGATGCAGGCCGCAGCCAAAAACAACTGGCGGCCCCAACAGGTCGTGGCCGAACTCCTCACGGCCGAACTGGCCGAAAAGACTGCGCGCTCGATCCGGTATCAGATGGGTGCCGCAAAGTTCCCGGTCTGCAAGTCCTTACCTGAGTTCGACTTCACGGTCAGCCCCGTCAACGAGGAAGTCGTGCGCAATCTTCATGACGGCGATTTTATGGACCAGGCCAGGAATGGCGTGCTGGTCGGTGGAACCGGATCGGGCAAAACGCATCTCGCAACAGCGATCGGGGGCCACGCGGTCAATAACCGCCGGCGGGTCAGGTTCTTCAGCGCTGTGGATCTCGCGAACAAGCTGGAGGCTGAACATCGCGAAGGCAACGCCGGGCGGCTCAGCGAGCAGCTGATCCGCGTCGACCTCGTGATTATAGACGAACTCGGTTATCTGCCGTTCGCAGAGTCTGGTGGACGATTACTCTTCCATCTCATCAGCAAACTGTACGAGCGAACGTCTATTCTGCTAACAACCAACCTCGCATTTGCTGAATGGCCGAGTGTGTTCACAGATGCCAAAATGACCACTGCTCTCCTGGATCGACTGACACACCATTGCGATATCATCGAAACCGGGAACGAAAGCTGGCGAATTAACCACCGCGACTAACCTCGAAATCGGGGAATAAATTCAAAACAGACAGCAGGTCAAACCTTCAGTCGAGCTACGCTCTCTTTTCGGTTTGACCTGCTGTCCACCCCCTCCTGAATCAACCTAAACACGACCCCCTCAACGCCCCTCTTAGCTCCAAGGGGGGTCAAATTTGGACGCCGATGGGGGGTCATTATTCAATGCCGATTGACACTTATGAGTGCCGCGAGTTTCTACCACCGGATACCACAGCCTTTTTGATTCTCAGCTATGATGGCTCGCCCGAGGATCTGCCGCAGAGTATCATGCGCATGACCTCAACCAAAACCTCTGGCGGGTACCGCGTGGATGCGCGGCTGTTCTTTCAAGTGCCGCAGAAAAGCGGCGCAACCGTCGAAGTTCCCGTTGAAAGCAAAACGCTGGATAAAGCGCTGAGCGCGCTCTACCAAGCGATGGGTGGTTCACCAACATAAGTGAAGAAGTGGTCGGGGCGGCAGGATTCGAACCTACGACCCCCTGTACCCAAAACAGGTGCGCTACCAGACTGCGCCACGCCCCGAACCGTGCGCCGTTCCTAACGATGCTGATCTGATTTGAAAAGCCCTAACAGGGCCAAATCGCACTCGCTTGTGAAAAAATTTCGTGCCGCATCTGGGTGCCGGGCTGAATGCCGTAACGCGCGGACAAACCGGCGTTGATTTCAAGCACGGCAAAGATGTCGCCGCCCCCTTCAATCGGAGTTAGATCACCGGGAATCGCACCTTCATGCAGGCGGGTCACAACGCCCGAGTGATCGACGAAAATCATGTCCAGAGGAATCAGCGTATTCTTCATCCAGAACGCCACCTGTTGCGGTGGGTCGTAGACGAAGAGCATGCCAGACCGGTTCGGCAAGTGCTCGCGGAACATCAGCCCGCGCGATTTCTCGGGACCGGTCACGGCCAGTTCAACATCAAATCGGACATGAGTCTGATCGTTGCGCAACTCTACCCGGTCAGGACGACATTCTGCGGCCACGCTTTCTGCCAGAAATGTCACGCATACTGCCAGAGAAGCCCAAAACCGCATCATGGTGTTAGTGATCCAGCGCCGCTTCCCAAGCCAAGACCTGAGCCGCCATGCGGCCCCGTTTGCCATCAATCACCCGCATGGCAAGCGCTTCGCCCGGCTGCAGATCGGCAAGACCGGAACGGCGGAGAACCTCGATATGCAAAAACACATCCTCATCCCGGCCGAACACATTGGCGAAACCGAATCCCTTGCCTTTGTCGAACCATTTCACCCGTGCAGCTTCCAACGGCGCGGCCGCAATCGCCGCCGGATCCAGCTCGGCAAAGTCGGCGAACATCATTGAGTCGGCGCGCACCGGAGGATCGACAGCAACAACTTCGACCGCCTGAACACCGCGATCCGTACGATGGGTCATGATCTCGATGCCTGCCCCATCGGCGACCGAGCTCTGCCCGAAATTCCGCAACACGTTCACATGCAACAGAATATCCGGGCCGCCTTCATCAGACACAACGAACCCGTATCCCTTTGCGGGATCGAACCATTTTACGTGTCCACGAACGCGGTACATGTTGTTCAGGTCTTCAGGCACGGTGTTCCCATCGAATGATTTAGTAGTGCGTTAAGGTTTCGATTTTTATGGCAATGGCAGGCAAATACAAGCTGAAAAAAACCTTTGATTTCGGTCTGTTGCATTTCGCGATACGTGAACGTCATGGATTTAACCTCTGCACATCCCAAGCGGAACCCGGATCAGCCCTCCGCCATCTAAACCGATCATGCAGGCGAAATGCGCCGTCGGCCCAGAATTCAATTTCAGTCGGAACCAACCGGTATCCTCCCCAAAATGGAGGGCGTGGCGGATTGGATCCAAGTTTTGCCGTCACCTTGGCAACCTCGGCCATCAGGGCCGTTCGGCTGCTAAGGGGTTGCGACTGCTTAGACGCCCAAGCACCCAGCCGACTTTTCAGCGACCGTGACGCATAATATTCATCCGCCTTGGGCCCGCTTTCCCGACTGACTATACCACGAACACGAATCTGACGCCGCAAAGATTTCCAATGCATGACAAAAGCGGCTTTTTCAGCCTGATCCAACTCAGCCGCCTTGGCACTTTCATAGTTGGTATAGAAAACAAAGGCCTCCGGCTCGATGTCTTTCAAAAGTACCATGCGCGCGTTCGGCATGCCGTCTTTGTCAACGGTCGCCAGCGCAATCGCGTTCGGGTCATTCGGTTCATTCTGTTCGGCCTCACCCAACCACCGCGCCGCTATTTCAAACGGATCGGAGCCAGCAAAAATGCCATCACGCTCGGTCATTTCCATCCCCTGGAAAGTATTTGTCGGAAGCCTAGGGCGATTACCCGCCGCGGGCAAGACCACACGGCCTTGAAGCAGGGCAGTCAATGGCATAAACCCATCGCAACATAACGCGACGACAGGCGGAGAACCAATCATGTCAAATCAGTTGATGGCCGGAAAACGCGGCCTCATCATGGGACTGGCCAATGACAAATCAATCGCATGGGGAATCGCCCGCGCCTTGTCCAACGCCGGGGCCGAGCTGGCCTTTTCTTATCAGGGCGATGCTCTGAAAAAACGTGTCGACCCTCTGGCAGCGCAACTCGGTAGTGAAATCGTGCTGCCATGTGATGTCAGTGACGAGGCGTCGATCGACGCTCTGTTTACTTCACTGGAAGAGAAATGGGGCAAACTGGATTTCGTTGTCCACGCCATTGGTTTCTCGGACAAAAACGAGCTGCGCGGCCGCTATGTCGACACCAGCCGAGCAAACTTCAAACTAACTATGGATGTGTCCGTCTATTCCTTCACCGCCGTGATGCAGCGGGCCGAAAAGATGATGTCCGAGGACAGCAGCGCCATTACTCTGACGTATTACGGCGCCGAGCAGGTAATGCCCCATTATAATGTGATGGGTGTCGCTAAAGCCGCGCTCGAAGCGTCGGTCAAGTATCTCGCCGAAGATCTGGGCAAGGACGGTATCCGCGTTAACTCGATTTCCGCCGGCCCGATCAAAACACTGGCCGCCAGCGGCATCGGAGACTTCCGCTACATCATGAAGTGGAACGAATACAACTCGCCCCTGCGCCGCAACGTGACGATCGACGACGTGGGCAACTCGGCCCTGTATCTGCTGTCCGACCTCAGCAGCGGCGTCACCGGAGAGAATCTGCACGTGGATTCGGGGTATCACATCGTTGGCATGAAAGCCGTCGATGCCCCGGACGTTGAAAAGGGTTAAGACAACATGAGCGCCAAAGACCGCCTGCCCCACGAAAAAGGCTTCCACATCAGTTGGGATCAAATTCACCGCGACTCGCGCGCTCTGGCGTGGCGGCTGGATGGTCAAGGCCCGGATGATGGCGCATGGCGCGCTGTTGTTGCGATCACCCGCGGCGGCATGGCCCCTGCCATGATCGTCAGCCGCGAGTTGGACATCCGCACCGTCGACACAATCAGCGTCCGCTCGTATCACCATCAGGAACAAGGCGAAGCCGAAGTTTTGAAGGCACCAGATGCAAATCTGATGGGCGATGGTGAAGGCGTTCTGATCATCGACGATCTGGTCGATAGCGGCAAAACGCTGGAACTGGTGCGCGCGATGTACCCTAAGGCGCATTTCGCCACCGTCTATGCCAAGCCCAAAGGCCGCCCCATGGTGGACACGTTCATCACCGAAGTCAGCCAGGACACGTGGATCTTCTTCCCCTGGGATATGGCCCTGCAATATGTCGAGCCTTATCGCGGCACCGACTAGCTTCTTCTGTTCAAAAATACCTCGGAGCGCGAGGCAGAGCCTCGCGAAGATTCTGCCATGTCCCAAACACGAACTCGGTCCACCTTCCCGCCACCAGTGATGGAGGCGCGGCGTTGGTTGGACGGAGTCGTGTTTCATGACGGCCAGCCTCTGATCAATGTCAGTCAAGCCGCGCCGGTTGACCCTCCGCCGCTATCCATGCGGGAGGCCATAGCAGAGTTCGCTGTAAACGAAGACAGCGCCCATCTCTACGGACCTGTGCTCGGTAATAACGATCTGCGCACCGAATTGGCCGCGCAAATCAGCAATCACTATGCGGGACAGGTTTCGCCGGATCAGATCGCCATAACGTCGGGTTGCAATCAGGCATTCTCTGCCGTGATTTCGGCACTGACCGACGAAGGGGATGAGGTCATCCTCCCAACCCCATGGTATTTCAACCATAAAATGTGGTTGGACATGGCAGGCGTGCGGGCAATTGACCTGCCCACGGGCGACGATTTGCTCCCCGACCCAGAGGCGGCGCGTGCTTTGGTCACCGAAAAAACCCGCGCCATTTCTCTGGTAACCCCAAACAATCCGGGCGGCGTCGAATACCCGGCTGAACTGGTCAGCGCCTTCTACGATCTCGCGCGTGAGGCAGGCATTCGTCTGCTGGTCGACGAAACCTACCGCGATTTTGACAGCCGCAGTGGCCCTCCGCATGACCTGTTCCAAAGGCCCGGCTGGGATGAGACACTGGTGCATCTCTATTCCTTCTCCAAAGCCTACCGCCTGACCGGACATCGCGTCGGCGCGGTTGCAACCAGTACAAGCCTGCTGGCCGAGGCCGAGAAGTTTCTCGACACCGTCGCCATCTGCCCCGGTCAGATCGGCCAGTTTGCCGCCCTGTGGGGCATGCAGAACCTGTCGCAATGGCTTGCCGGAGAGCGGGACGAAATCCTCGACCGCCGCGCCGCGATTGCTGAGGGCGTGCCTCAGCTTGAGGCCAAAGGGTGGCGCCTGCTGGGTCTTGGTGCCTATTTCGCCTATCTCGAACACCCTTTCGACCTCCCGTCGGACGAGCTGGCGCAAAGACTGGTGCCTGAGGCCGGTATCCTGCTGCTGCCCGGCACCATGTTTATGCCTGATCATGACCCGGCTGGAAAACGTCAGGTGCGCATCGCGTTCGCCAATCTAGACCGCGCCGGGATCGCCCAATTGTTCGACCGGTTGCAGGCTCTGTCCTTCTAAGCTTGCCCCCCGGCGGTGCCCGTCGTATTCAGGGCCGCAACCAACAGGGCAAGCAGTAAGAGGGCATCATGGCCGCAGGCAAGAACAGCATCTCGAAAACCTTTGTCTGGATTCTGATGGGCCTTCTGTTCGTAGGCCTCGCAGGGTTTGGCGCCACCAGCCTGACCGGCACCATCCGCACGGTTGCGCAGGTCGGGGATGAGAGTATCTCGGTCGACGCCTATGTCCGCGAACTTCAACGCGAAATCCGCGCGGTTGAGGCGCAGACCGGCCAAGCCCTGCAGATGTCTCAGGCGCGTGAGCTGGGTCTGGAACAGCTCGCCCTGTCCCGCCTGACCGCTCTGGCCGCGCTTGATAACGAGGTTGGTCAACTGGGCCTGTCCATTGGCGACGAGAACTTGCAAGACGAGATCGTCTCGATCCCGGCCTTTCAAGGCGTGAACGGCACGTTCGACCGCGAAGCCTATCGCTTTCAGCTGGAACAGATCGGGATGACCGATACCGAGTTCGAATCGGACCTGCGAAAGGAATCCTCGCGCACGATCGTACAGGGCGCGATCATTGGTGGCGTCGAAATGCCTGCGACGCTGACCGACACTCTGACAAATTACATCGGCGCGCGCCGTAGCTTTACCGTGGCGACTTTGGGCACGGACGCGCTGGAAACCCCAGTGGGCGATGCGACCGATGCGCAAATCCAAGATTACTACGACGAGAACACCGACCAATTCACCCTGCCCCGCACCAAGCGTCTGACCTATGCGATCCTGTCGCCAGAAATGCTGCTGGATACGGTCGAAGTGGATGAGGACACGCTGCGCCGCCTCTATGATGAGCGCGCCGATGAATACCAGCAGCCTGAGCGCCGCTTGGTCGAACGCCTGAACTTCCCGGATGAGGACTCTGCGAACAACGCCAAAGCCCAGCTTGAGGTCGGCGGCACAACCTTCGAGCAACTCGTACGCGAACGCGAGCTTGAGCTGAGCGACATTGATCTGGGCGACGTAACCCGCGACGATCTGGGCGAGGCCGCGGATGAGGTCTTTGCAGCGGAGCTGGACTCGGTCGTTGGCCCTCTGCCTTCCGTGTTCGGCCCGGCGCTGTTCCGCATCAACGGCTCACTGGCGGCCAACAACGTCCCGTTCGAGGATGCCGAGCCTGCTTTGCGGGAAGAACTGGCCTCGGACCGCGCGCGTCGTTTGATCGAAGCACAATCCGAAGACATCAACGATATGCTCGCCGGTGGCGCCACGCTCGAAGAGCTGGCACAGGAAACCGATATGGAGCTTGGCCAAATCGACTGGACCCGCGACAGTGTGGATGAAGTTGCCGCTTATGACGGCTTCCGCAGCGCGGCTGAGGCAGTACGCGACGGCGACTTCCCCGAGATAGACTTCCTCGAAGACGGCTCAATTTTCGCGCTGCGTCTGAACGAAGAACTGGCGCCACGCCCGGAGCCTCTGGACAGCGCCCGTGACCGCGTCGCCGCTGCATGGGTTGCCGCCGAGACCGCCAAAGCACTGCAAGAGCAGGCCAATTCTGTTGTCACCACCCTGGCAACGGATGGCGATTTCACTGCCACCGGTCTGCCGTTCCGGGTGGAAAACGCCCTGACGCGGACTGCGTTTCTGGATGACGTCCCCGCAATCTTCATGAACGAAGTTTTCGAGATGGAGCCGGGCGACCTGCGCGTCATTGGCGGCGAAAGAACTGCCCTGATCGTCCGTCTGGACGAGGTTCTGCCACCAGCAGAAAGCGATGAGCTGCGTCAACTGAGCGACGCATTGGCCGCGCAAATGAATCAGGCTCTGGCGCAGAACATCTTTGACGCCTATGTGCGCGACGCCCAAACCCGCGCGCGCCCGGTTGTCGACCAGCAGGCCCTGAACGCCGTGCAGGCGAGTTATTAAACGAGACCCCAATGGCCCTGACACCCGAATATGAAAGCTTCGCGCGCGCCTATGAAGCGGGCGAAAACCAGGTCGTCTATACGCGCCTTGCAGCCGATCTCGACACACCTGTCTCGCTGATGCTGAAACTGACAGGGGCGCAGAAGGATGCGTTTGTGCTGGAATCGGTTACCGGAGGCGAGGTGCGCGGGCGCTACTCGATCATCGGTATGAAGCCCGATTTGATCTGGCGTTGCCGGGGCGAGGAGTCCGAGCTGAATCGCTCGGCCCGGTTCGATGGCGAAGCCTTCACGCCGCAAGAAGGCAATCCGATGGACAATCTGCGCGCGCTTCTGGCCGAAAGCCGTATCGACCTGCCCGATGATCTGCCTCAGGCAGCGGCTGGGCTGTTCGGCTATCTGGGCTATGACATGGTCCGTCTGGTCGAATATCTGCCCGACGTGAATCCTGACCCGCTGGGCTTGCCAGACGCCATCATGCAACGCCCCTCGGTCATTGCGGTGCTGGACGGCGTGAAGGGCGAAGTGACCGTCGTGTCCCCTGCATGGGTCACCGACGGCCAATCGGCCAAGGCCGCCTATGCGCAGGCCGCCGAGCGTGTGATGGACGCGGTGCGTGATCTGGAACGCGCCATGCCTGCTGAAACACGCGATCTAGGCGAAGCGCATGAGGTTGCGCCTCCGGTGTCGAATTTCACCAAATCCGGCTATATGGAGGCGGTCGAAAAGGCCAAGGAGTACATCCGCGCAGGCGATATCTTTCAGGTCGTCCCAGCCCAACGCTGGACTCAGGACTTCCCGCTGCCGCCTTTTGCGCTCTACCGATCGCTGCGCCGCACGAACCCGTCGCCCTTTATGTTCTACTTCAATTTCGGAGGCTTTCAGGTCGTGGGCGCCAGCCCCGAGATTCTGGTGCGCGTCTTCGGCAGCGAAGTGACGATCCGCCCGATCGCCGGAACGCGCCCGCGTGGCGCGACCCCGGAAGAGGACAAGGCAAATGAACTTGACCTGCTGGCCGATAAAAAGGAACTGGCCGAGCACCTGATGCTGCTGGATCTGGGTCGCAACGACACCGGCCGCGTCGCCAAGATCGGCACCGTTCGCCCGACCGAAGAGTTCATCATCGAGCGCTACAGCCACGTGATGCATATCGTCTCGAACGTGGTCGGAGAACTGGCCGAAGACAAAGACGCGCTGGATGCGTTCTTTGCCGGGATGCCTGCGGGCACCGTCTCGGGCGCGCCCAAGGTCCGCGCGATGGAGATCATTGATGAGCTGGAGCCAGAAAAGCGCGGCGTTTATGGCGGCGGTGTTGGGTATTTCAGCGCCGGTGGTGACATGGATATGTGTATCGCCCTGCGCACGGCCATCGTGAAGGATCACAAGCTTTATATTCAAGCCGGTGGCGGCGTTGTCTACGACAGCGACCCCGAGGCGGAATATATGGAAACGGTCCATAAATCCAACGCCATACGACGGGCAGCAGCGGATGCGGCCCGCTTCACGCGCAACCGCAACTCATAAAGAAAGGGCGGCTGATTGCAGGATCAACCGCCCTCCTCTTTTCTGCGGAAAGGTTACTGGATTTCGCGTTTCATAACCGCCGAGATCGGCGCCATGGCAACGCGGTTGCCGCGATCCTCAAGACCCCACAGCAGCAGGGCTGAAATCGTCTCGGGGCGCACACGACCCAGCATCACAACCGTCCCCTCCTGCCCGGCACGGAACGCTGCTTGATCAAGGAAACGGCGCATGATTTTCGGGTCCTGCCGTGCGCCATCAATGTCGCGGAACACGACGCCCGAGGGGATGCCGTTTCGCGCGGCCAGTTTCTGGACCGTGTTCAGCCCGTTATCCTGCGTGATCAACCCACGACCGGTGGCCGCCGCAATCGACGCAACCTGATCCGCCAGTTTCCGATTGCCCTGAATTCCGCTTTCGACTCCTTCCAGAATACCAACTGTCTCGTGCAGCGTGTCCAACCATACGGCCATCGACACCTCGGCATCCTGCGCGCTGGCGGATTCGTGCAGATCGGCCATGGCCAGAACCTCAAACCCGGCGGCGCGGTGGCGGGCCATTTTCTCGGCGGCGTCGGGGTCGGATGGGCTGATCGCGAAGCTGACGGGATACGGGAAGTCCTGCAACGCTTCGGCTCCGAAAGAGCCCTCATCATCGATCAGGATAATCGACATCAGCGGCTTGGCTTCGGGGTTTTCAAAGCTGGCAGCGTAATCCTCGATCGGCTTTCCGGTCATCTCATCTACGACTGTTTCATCGGTTTCAACCGGGGCATCGTCCCGTTCGGTCAAGGGGACAACGCGCGTGCCGACCAGTGTGTTGGTCGAGGTCGTGTCCTCTCCGCCAATCTGGGGGAGTGCGGCCAGTTTGGGCAGATTGCGGGGCAGAGTATCCTCATCCCCTTCCACAGCGATTGGGCTGTTTTCAAAAGGATTCTCTTCATCCAGCTCAGCCTCTTCAGGCGCAAGCTGCGATGGCAGTTCGGGCAAAAGCGTCGCCACATCTTCTGGCTCGGCAGAGGGTTCTGGGGCTTCATCCACAACAACCGGCGCCGCGTCTGTTTCCGGCAAGGCGGGGGCGGTACTAGGTGCCTGCGGAGCAGCCGGCGCGTCGGTCATGACGGTCACGCTGGTTTGATCTTCGGCCTTAGGTTCCTGCAACGCGTCCTCGGCCTCAGCCACGACGGGCTGTTCGTCGGGCACCGTTTCCAGATCGGACAGATCAAGCGCCTCATCCGGCGCTTCGGCGGGTTTCGGCCCAGCAGGCGGCAATTCGACAAGATCCGCGTCCGACGGGGTCTCGGCGATTTGTTCCGGTGCTTCGGGTGTTTCCACATCCACCGGTTCGGGAGCCTGGGTCTTGACCACCGGCTTATTGGCCAGCGGCGTGTTGAGCGATAACATCACCCCCACGATCAAAACAACGACCGCCCCGACGATCATTCCTCCGAAAAATCCACGCATTGCTCGTGCCTCTCGCCTTTAGTCTTGCCTCGCCCATTCTGCGCCATCTTCTGCGGCGCTCGACCTGATGGCGGGTCAAGAACGGGATGTCCTCTTGACGCTGCCTCACAAGCCTGAGCATGTATGTCCCGACATTATACCGTGGCCCGGGGCTGCATCGCCAGCCTGAAATGCCCAAGCGAAGACAAGTGCCAAATGCTGCTGCTGATCGACAACTACGACTCGTTTACCTACAACCTGGTGCATTATCTGGGCGAACTTGGGGCCGAAATGGTCATTCGCCGAAATGATGCGCTGGATGTGCAAGAGGCCATGGCGATGAATCCCGCCGGAATTCTGCTGAGCCCCGGACCCTGCGACCCGGATCAGGCGGGCATCTGCCTTGCCCTGACTGAAGCTGCAGCCGAAACCAAAACTCCGCTTTTGGGCGTGTGCCTGGGGCACCAGACAATTGGGCAGTCTTTCGGCGGTAAGGTCGTGCGCTGCCATGAGATCGTGCATGGCAAGATGGGCACCATGAACCACACCGGCAAAGGTGTTTTCGCCGGGCTTCCTTCGCCCTTTGAGGCCACGCGTTATCACTCGCTGGTGGTTGAACGCGAGAGCCTGCCAGACTGCCTCGAGATCACGGCCGAGCTGGAAGACGGCACTATCATGGGGCTGCAACACAAAGAGCTGCCCATCCACGGTGTCCAGTTCCACCCGGAGTCGATCGCATCCGAGCATGGCCACGCCCTCCTCAAGAACTTCCTGCAAGAGTTGAAAGTCCCCGCATGAGCGACGCCCTGAAACCGCTGATCGGAGCGTCAGCCGACCGCCCTTTGACCCGTGCCGAGGCAGAGCAGGCCTTTGCCATCCTCTTCGACGGCGAAGCCACGCCCAGCCAGATTGGCGGTCTGTTGATGGCAATGCGCACGCGCGGTGAAACGGTCGATGAATACGCCGCCGCCGCCGCCGTGATGCGCGCCAAATGCAACGCGGTTAACGCACCCGACGGTGCAATGGACATCGTCGGAACGGGCGGTGATGGCAAGCACACCCTCAATATCTCCACCGCGACGGCCTTTGTGACTGCCGGAGCCGGTGTAACGGTCGCCAAACACGGCAACCGCAACCTCAGCTCGAAATCGGGCACCGCTGATCTGCAGTCACAGATGGGGATCAATGTAATGGTTGGGCCTCAAGTGGTTGAAAAAGCGCTGAATGAGGCCGGTATCTGCTTCATGATGGCCCCAATGCATCACCCTGCGATTGCCCATGTCATGCCCTCACGGCAAGAGCTTGGAACCCGTACGATCTTCAACATTCTCGGGCCGTTGACCAACCCTGCGGGCGTCAAACGCCAGCTCACCGGTGCCTTCACGCGCGAGCTGATCCGACCTATGGCCAAAACGCTGGGCCTGCTGGGGTCCGAGCGCGCGTGGCTTGTACATGGCTCGGACGGCACGGATGAACTGACGATCACGGGCATAAGCTGGGTCGCCGCTTTGGAAGACGACCGCATCAAGGAGGTCGAACTGCACCCCGAAGACGCTGGACTGCCCGTCCATCCGTTCGAAGACATCGTCGGCGGCACACCCGAAGACAACGCCGTCGCGTTCCGCGCTCTACTCGACGGCGCGCCCTCGGCCTATCGCGATGCGACGCTGTTGAACGCGGCGGCCGCTCTGGTCGTGGCTGATGCCGCGTCAGATCTGCGCGAAGGTGTTGAAATGGCTGCTGAAAGCATCGACAGTGGCAAAGCAAAAGAAAAAGTTACCGCGCTGGCGCGGATCACACAGGAAGCTGCATGACCGAGACCGTTCTGGACAAAATCAAAGCCTACAAGCTGGAAGAAATCGAAGCGGACAAGGCGCAAAAATCCCTGGATGAGCTTGAAAGCGAAGCCAGGAGCGCGCCCGAGGTTCGCGGCTTTGCCGAAGCTCTGCGTAAAGCCGCCCGGTCTGGCTATGGCCTGATTGCCGAGGTGAAAAAGGCCAGCCCGTCCAAAGGTTTGATCCGTCCCGACTTTGATCCGCCGCTTCTGGCGAAAGCCTATGAAGAAGGCGGTGCGGCCTGTTTGTCGGTTTTGACCGATACACCCAGTTTCCAGGGTTCGAAAGAATATCTGACCGCCGCACGTGCCGCGACCAACCTGCCCGCGCTGCGCAAGGATTTCATGTATGACCCCTATCAGGTCGTCGAGGCGCGTGCCTTGGGCGCCGACTGCATCCTGATCATAATGGCCTCGGTCGAGGACAGTCAGGCCGCCGAGTTGGAACAGACAGCGTTCGACTGGGGTATGGACGTCCTGATCGAGGTTCACGATCAGGAAGAATTGGAGCGCGCAACAGAACTCAAGAGCCCGCTGATCGGGATAAATAACCGCAATCTCAAGACCTTCGAGACCACTCTGGATACAACGCGCCGCCTGTCCAAGCTGGTGCCCGGGGATCGCACCATCGTATGTGAAAGCGGCTTGAGCACACCCGAGGATCTAGCGGACATTGCCCGCTACGGCGCGCGGTGCTTCCTGATCGGCGAAAGCCTGATGCGGCAGGATGATGTAACTTCGGCCACCCGCCACATCCTCTCCAACCCCCTGATCCCCGGGGTGATGTGATGCCTCTCACCCATTTTGATGCGCAGGGGCAGGCTCATATGGTCGATGTCTCGGATAAAGAGGTGACTGACCGCGTGGTCGTAGCCGCTGGTCACATCAAGATGGCCTTGGAAACCTTTGATTTGATTTCAGAAGGTCGCGCCAAGAAAGGTGACGTTCTGGGTATCGCACGTCTTGCGGGGATCATGGGGGCCAAGAAAACCCCGGACCTGATCCCGCTTTGTCACCCTCTGCCGGTGACCAAGGTCGCAGTCGAGTTGACGCTGGACCCCGACCTGCCTGGTGTTCAGATCGAGGCCACCGTCAAGACGTCGGGCCAAACCGGCGTTGAAATGGAGGCCTTGACTGCCGTCTCGACCGCAGCGCTGACCGTTTATGACATGACCAAGGCGGTCGACAAAGCGATGGAGATCGGCGGTATTCGCGTATTACTGAAAGACGGCGGTAAATCAGGGCGTTACGAGGCGACATGATAACTGTCGAAGACGCCCGCGCGCTGCTTTTTGATCTGGTTGAGACCCTTCCCGTAGAAACCGTCCCTTTGGCCGAGGCCGCAGGTCGTGTGCTGTCGCAAGACGTGAGCGCTACGCGCGATCAACCGCCTTTCGCGGCCTCATCCATGGATGGCTATGCAGTCAAAGCGGCCGAGGTCGAATTGCACGCCATGTTCAAGCTGGTGGGTGAATCGGCCGCCGGAAACCGCTTTGACGGCGTGGTGGGTCCGGGTCAGGCCGTGCGTATATTCACCGGCGCGCCAGTGCCGGAAGGTGCTGATTTCGTTGTGATTCAGGAAGATGTCGACCGTAAGGGTGACCTGATCACCATCAGCGACGATCCCGGCCAAAAGACCAACATCCGACCGGCGGGCATTGACTTCACAAAGGGCACCACAATCAGCGCCCCGCGCGTGATCCGCCCTGAGGATATGGCGCTCATGGCGGCTATGAATATCCCTCAGGTCCCGGTTGCGCGGAAACCTCAGATCGCGTTGATCTCGACCGGGGATGAACTGGTGATGCCCGGAGAGGTTCCGGGTCCGGATCAGATCATCGCGTCGAATACGTTCGGTTTGAAGGCGTTGTTGGAGCGTAAAGGCGCGCATGTTCGCATTCTGCCCATCGCGCGAGATACCGCGTCTTCGCTGGAAACCGCGTTTGGACTGGCCAAGGGAGCGGATCTGGTGGTCACGATCGGAGGGGCATCTGTCGGCGACTATGATCTTGTCTCCGAGGTCTCCGAGGCGTTAGGCATGGATCGTTCCTTCTACAAAATCCGTATGAGGCCCGGAAAACCTCTGATGGCCGGTCGCATGGGGGATGCAGCGATGGTCGGGTTGCCTGGAAACCCTGTGAGTGCAATGGTTTGCGGCTATTTGTTCCTTGTTCCTTTAGTCCGACGAATGCTGGGGCTGGAGGCCATTCTCAACCCGTTCAAAACAGCCGTACTGACCGAACCGCTTGCAGCCAATGGTCCGCGAGAGCATTACATGCGCGCTATCGTCGATGAAAACGGCATTCGGGCCTGCGCGGATCAGGACAGTTCCTTGCTGAGCGTTCTGGCCGATGCGAATGCTTTGCTGATGCGCCCGCCCAAGGATCCGGCCTGGCCCGCAGGGGCCCAAGTTCAGTACCTGCTGCTGTAGAACATCCTCAAAATCGTGTCGAGAACATTCTGAATTGTCCGGTGTAGGTAACATGCCAATTGTCCGCTTCAGTTGATTGCGCGGTGGCCCAATTCGGAGGGAGCCGTAGGCGACCGTAGATTTGGGCCACCGCGTTCGCGCCACGTCGAAGCGGGTCACGCGACTTTGTGTTTGCTATCCTCCTGTGTGATGGGTGATCCGTCAGGCTGGTAGCGGCCAATGCATCTCGGGCCGTGGAAGATGACCAGTTGACCATCGGGGTATTCGTGGACCCTGACCTTCGCCTTGACGAAATGATGACGGTGCCTGTCTGCCGCGATCTGCATGACCAGGCCCTTGTAGCGCACCGTATTGTCGTTGCCGACGACGCGGTCTTCCTGCACACACAGGGTGTCGCGCACATTGCCTGTAAACGGCACGAAGGCCGAGGTCGTATCCTCCGGCTCCTTTGCAAACAGGGCATTGTGTTCGGGAAGATAGACCTCTTTCAGGAACTGATTGGCCTCTTCAATGGTTGTGATCCCATGGGACCGCAGTTCCTGCGGCAATCGGTTCTGGAACGTGCCAAACATGCGTTCAGACCGTCCACGGGCCTGCGGTGAATAGGCCGGGATCAGCTCAATGCCGAGTTGCTGCAAGGCGCGCCCGACCTGGGTCAGATTGTCCTTGTCCACTTTGCCGCCCGCTTCGGGCGTATGCCAGTAATGAGAGCCCCGATCGGCATAGAGCGAGCAAAACAGACCTTGCGCCTCGATCACCTCTGTCAGCCCCTGAAAACTGCTCATCGTCCCTTCTTCCTCGACAAAGAATGCCGAATAAACCCGGTTGGTGGCATCGTCCATGGTGACGATCAGATCCCACCACTGACCCGGAACCCATTCATGGCTGGAGCCGTCCTGATGCAACATCATGCCAACCATCGGACGGCGGGGCCGCTTGCGCCGATGGGCACCTCGTCGGGGTGCTGCCTGAACCCGGCCGTGGCGCTGCAGTGTAAGCCGCACCCAGTTGTAGCTCTGTGTGAAACCATGGTGGGCCACCAGCTTCTCGTGGAAATGCTTCGGCGTGTAATCCCAGTACTTGGTATCAAACAGTTCAAGCATCTCCATGACCTTATCCGTGGCAACACGATTGTTGGCCAGTTTGCCAAGCCGACGGTCGTACAGACCTTCTGCACCATCCGCCTCAAATCGATCCTCCCAACGCCTGACGGTGCGCACGGATACACCCAGTATCTCAGCCGCCTGTTCTTGCGTCAGCTTGTTCGCGCTTCGCCGCGAATACACATCTTCAAACTTCATCAGTCGAACTTCCTGTAACACTTCTGCTCGGTTCATAACGCCTCCTCTCAGAGACAGAATAGAACCGGACAGATCGCATGTTACATACACCGGACATATCGCGTGTTAGCGACAAACATCCTCAAAATCGTTGACACAAAACGTGAACATGCGTAGAACAAATGCAAACGCATAAGCGACGAGGTATGAGCGATGCTGACCAAGAAGCAGCTGGATTTGCTGGAATTCATCCACAAACGCGTACAAGCGGACGGCGTTCCGCCCAGCTTTGACGAAATGAAGGCGGCGTTGGACCTTCGATCCAAATCCGGCATTCACCGTCTGATCACCGCGCTTGAAGAACGCGGCTTTATCCGGCGTCTGGCGCACCGCGCCCGCGCGATTGAGATTGTCAAACTTCCAGAGAGCTTAGGCGGAGAGCCCACGGCGGGCTTCACCCCCCGCGTGATCGAGGGCGACAAGCCCGAAGGCCCGCGCCCTGCGAATTTCGAGCCGGTCTCGGTCGACGCGATGGAGCTGCCAGTCATGGGCCGGATCGCAGCCGGTGTTCCGATTGAGGCGATCAGCCATGTCTCACACCACGTGGCGGTGCCCGGCCCGATGGTCTCGGGCCAAGGGTCGCACTATGCACTTGAAGTACGTGGAGATTCGATGATCGACGCCGGGATCAACGACGGCGATGTTGTGGTGATACGCGAAACTTCAACCGCAGACAATGGCGATATTGTTGTTGCTCTGGTCGAGGATCAGGAGGCGACACTGAAAAGGTTCTTCCGCCGTGGCAAAGCCATCGCGCTGGAGGCTGCAAACCCCGCCTATGAAACCCGCGTTCTGCCGCAGGAAAAGGTCAAGGTTCAGGGCCGTCTAGTCGGATTGATCCGGACCTACTGATTGCCCGTTTTCGCGCGGGTCCCCGTGGATTTCGGGGACCACAGCCGATCGCCGATCATCTCGGCGCTTGAGGTGATTTTGCCACCTGAGATCGACAGGCTTCCGGTTTCATATAGCCGGTCCGGGTCGAAAATGGTACAGTCTCCGCTGAGCCTCAGATCGACCGAAGACACTATAATCTGACCGGTTTTGCATTCGTCAAACTCAAGCGCCGCGCGTTTACCCGTGAGGTGGATCACCTCCGCCCCGGTCAGAGCAATCCTTTGCACACGATCCGCATGGCCCGGCCATCGACTGGCAGCCTGCCCCTGCGTCAGATCGTCTCCGTCATTCTCAAGCCAGACCGTGGCCACGAATCCGCTGCCTTTTTCTTTGCTGAGCGCGCGGCCCTCACTAGTCATAACACCGACCAGCCCACCGGATTCGGCGATCAGAACCTCAGGTCGGCTGCCCGAGGTCCAAAGCACAAAGGCGAGGAACAGCGGAGCCACCCCGACCCACCGCGCTCCGCCCTGCCACAAAGCCAGCCAGAGCGCCCCTAACGCGATCATGGGCAGGACAAACCATGGCGGCGCAACCACATAGCCCTGAGATCCGTCCAACCCGGACACCCACTCCGCGATCATCAAAATCCAACGCAGTCCCAGTCCCATAACGTCAAGCGCGATCCACTCCAGTCCGAAAGGCGACAACAGCGCCGCGACAACGGCCGCGGGGACGACGACGGACCCCATGACCGGTACAGAAAGCAGATTCGCAAGTAGACCGTAGTGCGACATCGTATTGAAATGCGCCGCTCCGATTGGTGCGGTCGCAAGGCCAGCGATGGCTGATGACATCAGAAGGCCAATAGCGGCTTTAGACCATTTCTGCCCGGGCATGGGCCCGAAATCACGCAGCGCTCCGAACACAGCGACCAAGGCGGTGGTCGCCGCGAACGACATTTGGAAACCGGGGCTGAGCAAGGTTTCGGGGCGCAGGGTCAAAACGATCAATGCGGCCACCGCGACGGCCCTGAGTGAAATGGCGCGACGGTCGATCAGAACTGCTCCGAACATGACGCTGACCATGACAAAGGACCGCTCTGTCGCGACATTGCCGCCGGACAGCATCAGATAGATCACAGCCGCGACCAGCGCACATCCAGCGGCAAGTTTGCGGACGGGCAAACGGAGGGCTAGCGCGGGGATCGCAGACAACCCAACGCGGCAAATCATGAAAACAAACCCGGTCAGCAGCCCCATATGCAGGCCTGATATCGCCAACAGATGCGCCAGGTTTGACGCGCGCAGCGCATCGAGCGTGTCCTGCCCCATGCCGCTGCGGTCGCCTGTTGTAACAGCGGCTGCGAACCCTCCGACCTCGCCCGGAAGATGGGCGCGCACGTGGTCTGAGATTGCCATGCGAATAGCAGTGACCCGAACGCCCTGCACCGCGTCCTGCGGCGGCGCGATGGTCATCACTGGAACCCGCGTATAGCCCACACCCCCTAGCCCCTTAAACCAGGCGTGGCGGCGGAAATCGAACCCTCCGGGCTCGACAGGGCCTTGCGGCGGGGACAGATGCGCCGTGGTCATGATCCGTTGTCCCGGCGCGATGGACCCAACCTCGGAATGAACAGAAAGGCGGATGCGCTGCGGACGTCGGTGCTCTGGCACGTCCCCTACCCGCACCTGATCCAACGTCAATCGCAGCGCATCCGAGGCGGAGCGGTCCATGGCGACGACCCTCCCCTCGACAGGGCCATAATATCGCCACGACAGAACCGGTTCCGCTACCATATGGGCACGGGCACCTGCCAGCAGAAAGCCCGCCGCCACCAGCGCCCCCCCGATTGCCAACGCGCCCCATCCGGCGGGCAACACACGACCCAAGCCGATCAAAGCCAATCCTGCGACGGCCAGACCCAGGTAGAAAGGCCCCTCAGGTTCGAACCGCAATCCGAAATAGAGACCGATCCCAAGGGCCAAACACACCGGAGACCACGGAAACAAAAACCCGATCTGGTTCAGCAGCGCCAACCGGACCTGTGCGAGAACACGCATGGTTGCCCCCGTCCTTGAGGCTCGTTAGACAGGCGCCAAGCTAAGCCCATCGCGGTTACCAAAAGGTTAATCAACACAATGTCCGATCAGGTCGTCACCCGTTTTGCCCCTTCGCCTACCGGTTTTCTTCACATTGGCGGCGCGCGCACTGCGCTGTTCAACTGGCTCTATGCACGGGGACGCGGCGGCAAGTTCCTGTTGCGGATCGAGGACACGGACCGGGAACGCTCGACCCCTGAGGCTACGGCGGCCATCCTGCAAGGGATGGAGTGGCTGGGTCTGGATCATGACGGAGATGTCATCAGCCAATTCGAAGGGGCTGCGCGTCATGCCGAAGTGGCGCATCAGCTTCTGGCCGAGGGCAAAGCCTACAAGTGTTTCTCGACCCAGGACGAAATCGCGGCTTTTCGTGAGCAAGCCCGGGCCGAGGGTAAATCGACCCTGTTCCGCAGCCCGTGGCGCGATGCTGATCCGACTAGCCACCCGGATATGCCCTTCGCGATCCGCATCAAGGCCCCGCAAGACGGTGCCACCGTGATCCGAGACCAAGTACAGGGTGACGTGACCATCCGGAACGACCAGTTGGACGACATGATTCTGCTGCGCTCAGACGGGACACCGGTCTACATGCTCGCGGTTGTGGTGGACGACCACTACATGGGTGTAACCCATGTGATCCGGGGCGACGATCACCTGAACAACGCCGCGCGCCAGATGATGATCTACGAGGCGATGGGCTGGAATGTTCCGGTCTGGGCCCATATCCCGCTGATTCACGGGCCCGACGGCAAAAAGCTGTCGAAACGTCACGGGGCCCTCGGCGCGCAGGAATATCAGGCTATGGGCTACCCCGCCGCAGGGATGCGCAACTATCTGGCCCGCCTCGGCTGGAGCCACGGCGACGACGAGTTCTTTACCGATGAACAGGCCAAAGAATGGTTCGATCTGGGCGGAATCGGCAAAAGCCCGGCGCGGTTCGATCTGAAAAAGCTCGAGAACCTGTGTGGCCAGCATATTGCGATCTCAAATGATGCTGCACTGCGGCGTGAAATCGAAGCCTACTTGGCGGCGGCCGACCTGCCACCTCTCTCGGAGACACAATCCAGTGATCTGGAAAGCGCGATGTATTGTCTCAAGGACCGCGCTCGGACTTTCCCGGAACTGCTTGAAAAAGCGCATTTTGTACTGACCTCGCGCCCCATCGAGTGCGATGAGAAAGCCCAAAAGGCGCTCTCATCTGTATCCGATGGTATACTGACTGAATTGACGCCGCAGCTGCAAAATGTTAGCTGGTCCCGGAACGAGCTGGAGGAGGCTCTGAATTCCTTTGCAGAAGCAAAGGAGGTCAAGTTCGGTAAGCTGGCAGGTCCGCTTCGGGCGGCATTGGCGGGTCGGGCAGTCACTCCTTCGGTTTTTGACATGATGCTTGTGCTGGGGCGCGATGAAACCCTGGCGCGGCTTTCTGAAGCAGCGGATTAAACCCAATCTTCATATTCGGGTAACGCTGCACCGCTAACACACCCGGGCTGCGCGCCCGCGCGCAGCCATTGCCCGCAGGTCAGGGCAATGAACTGACCTGCGCACAAATGAAGAAGGGACAACCATGACTGATAGCAATAAGACAGCAACTCTGACCGTACATGGCAAAGAGTATGAGTTGCCCGTTCACTCTCCAACTGCTGGGCCTGATGTTGTCGATATTCGCAAGCTTTACGGTCAGGCAGGTGTGTTCACCTACGACCCCGGCTTTACCTCGACCGCCAGCTGCGACAGCACCATTACCTATATCGACGGCGACAAAGGTGAGTTGCTGCACCGCGGCTACCCGATTGATCAGCTGGCCGAAAAGTCCCACTTCCTCGAAGTCTGCTACCTGCTTCTTTACGGAGAGCTGCCGGTCGCAAAAGATCTCGAAACATTCGAATCCACGATCACGCGTCACACCATGCTGCACGAGCAGATGCAGTATTTTTACCGCGGCTTCCGTCGCGACGCGCACCCGATGGCCATTATGGTTGGTGTTGTCGGCGCGATGTCGGCCTTCTATCACGATTCGACCGATATCTCGGACCCGCATCAGCGCGAGGTCGCCTCGCACCGCCTGATCGCCAAGATGCCAACGATTGCGGCTTGGGCCTACAAGTACCACACAGGCCAGCCCTTCGTGTATCCGCGCAACGATCTGGACTATGCGTCGAACTTCCTGCGCATGTGCTTCAGCGTTCCGGCCGAAGAGTATGAGGTGAACCCGATCCTCAGCCGTGCGATGGATCGCATCTTTACCTTGCACGCGGATCACGAACAGAACGCCTCAACCTCGACCGTGCGTTTGGCGTCGTCCTCGGGCGCGAACCCGTTTGCGTGTATCGCTGCTGGTATCGCCTGCCTCTGGGGCCCGGCGCATGGTGGTGCGAACCAGGCCTGCCTTGAGATGCTGGAAGAGATAGGCACCGTTGATCGTATCCCCGAATACATCGCCCGCGCTAAGGACAAGAACGATCCGTTCCGTCTGATGGGCTTCGGTCACCGGGTTTACAAAAACTTCGATCCGCGTGCGAAGGTGATGAAGCAATCGGCTGACGAAGTGCTGGATCTGCTGGGTGTCGAAAACAACCCCAAGCTTCAGGTCGCCAAAGCGCTGGAAAAACAGGCGCTGGAAGATCCGTATTTCGCCGAGAAGAAACTGTTCCCGAACGTGGACTTCTATTCGGGCATCATCCTCGAGGCGATGGGCTTCCCAACCTCGATGTTCACACCTATCTTCGCCCTGTCGCGCACAGTTGGCTGGGTCAGCCAGTGGAAAGAGATGATCGCCGATCCTCAGAACAAGATTGGCCGCCCGCGTCAGCTGTATCTGGGCGAAACACTCCGCGACTACGTGGATATCGAAAAGCGCTGAACCGCGCGTTAAGTTAAGAAATCAAGGCTCCGGACGTTCTCCGGGGCCTTTTTTTGATCCTGAGTTGTTGTAGCGCTGCGTCACTTGCCCCGGCGGTTTTTGCGCCTGCTTCTCTCAGCCTAAGACCATGGATATGGTCTCGTGAAATTGTAGAAACCCTGTGTTGCGATGGTATGTCGGTTCCTTCAAATAGCCTTTCTGGTGTTCTTTGCATTTCCGGCGTCTGGTTTGGCGCAAGGGATTCTTGAGGACATTTTCAAACAGATCCAGCGCGAAAACGCGGCGGGTTCTCTGGCGATTTTAGGCCTTGCTGGCATCCCTGATGACTCAGCCAGTGCGATCTCGCTGCAATCGAACACGGGAAACCGCGAGTACGACTTCAAATCCGCGCAATTGGGCGGGGGCTTTCGGCTGAGCGAAGGCGTACCCATCTACCTTGAAGGCTATATCGGCTATGCGCGCTATGACCCGGTCCTGTTCTTCTCTGGCTCCGGCGAGACCACCACGTTGCCGCTCAAATGGACGAGCGCCGCTGTAACAGGCGGTATCGGATACCAGTTCGACCTGGGAGAGCGCTGGAAACTGACGCCCATGGCGCATATCTCGATCGGGCGCACCCAATCTGACACGTCAGTCGCCGCCCAAGTGATAGCAGAGCGGCTTGGCATAGAAGCCGATTTCCTTGAAAGCGGCGGTCTCTGGGCCGGAGGTGCGGGCGGTTCGCTGACGCTGGATTACGCACGCCCTCTGACCAATGACCGAGAGTTCGAGATGAGCCTTCGCTACACGCATATCGAATACTGGCCCATTGGTGACGACGAAGACCTCCTCGTGCAATCGACGGCTGCAAATGCAGTGCTTTGGTCACGGTACCGGTTTCCGACAGGCGGTCGGATGTTTGGCCGACCGGTGCGTTGGGTCGGGGATCTGTCTATCTCTTACCTGGTCGGGGATCAGTCGATTGTTCTGGGCACAGATTGGCTGGCCCGAGTTGGCGGCGGGATTGAGGTCGATCTGTCTGACACCTGGGTTCCATGGGTAAGCACAACCCGGATCATGGTTCGTTACTATGGCAGCGACACGGTCAACGGGTTCACAGCCGGGATCGGTATCAGTTTCTGACGCGCGGCCTAAAACAGGCTCATTTGATCGCCCGGCTGCGCAGGTTTTGCGAAAAGATCGCGACGCAGGTCGTCGGACTTCACCTTCAGGCCTAAACGTTTAACGGCCACCTTGAAGCGCTTTGCGATCAATTCGGCATACTCACCTTCTCCCCGCATCCGGTGACCCCAGCGCGGGTCATAGTCGCGACCACCATGCATTTCGCGCAGCCGCGTCGTGACCTTTTCGGCCCGCGCGGGTTCATGTTCGGCCAGCCAGTCCTGCCACAGCACCGACACCTCTCGGGGTAGGCGCAGCATGATCCAGCTCGCGGTGTCGGCACCGGCCTCATGCCCGGCCTCCAGCAGAGTCTCCAGTTCATGATCGGTTAGCCCGGGCACAACGGGCGAGGTCATTACCCGCACCGGCACCCCTGCCCCGGTGAGACGTCGAATGACCTCCAGCCGCCGTTTGGGAGACGGCGCGCGCGGCTCCATCCGGCGGGACAGGCCCGCGTCCATAGTTGTCAGGGATATCCCGACGCGGACCAGCCCCCGCGCGGCCATGGGGGCAAGAATATCCATATCCCTCTCGATCAATGTCCCTTTGGTCACGATCGCTATAGGGTGGTTGAAATCCCTCAGAACCTCAAGACAGGCCCGTGTGATCCTGCGTTCTTTTTCAACAGGTTGATAAGGGTCAGTGTTGGTGCCCAAGGCAATTGGCGCGACTTTGTAGGAGCGCGCGGACAATTCCCTGCGCAGCACTTCGGCCGCATTGCCACGCGCGGTCAAACGGGTCTCAAAATCCAACCCTGCAGACAGCCCCAGATAGGCGTGACTGGGCCGCGCAAAGCAATAGACACAGCCATGCTCGCACCCCCGATACGGGTTTATCGAGCGGTCGAACGGCAGGTCTGGCGAGCGATTATAGGTGATCACACTGCGCGCCACCTCGTCCCGGACCTCGGTTCTCAGAAGCGGTTGGTCTTCTTCGATGTCCCAACCGTCATCCGTCTGGACCGTGGCAAGTTTTTCAAAGCGACCCGCGTCATTAGATGCGGTCCCCCGAGCGCGGATATTGGGTTGAGGTTGCATGTGTTCACCTTATGTTCTCACCTCATAGGTAAGCGAATACTGAACGCGAGGCAACCACCCCCTGTTTTTGCTAACCTGAGCCAGACACAGGATGATCATGCATATTATTCTGTCGCCCGATGCCGATTTTTGACATAAACGTCGGTCCCGAAACCGCCGAGGTCGCAATCGTCACAGTAAATCTGCGACGTTTTGGCCAAAACGAAAAAAATGCCACCTCGGACCAAGGGTCCGCACAGCTCAGGAAAACACCCCATGTCCGACGAAGAAGACATCATCCTGTCCGAACTGAACGACGAAGAGCTTGTTGAACAGATGTTCGACGATCTCTACGACGGCCTGAAAGAAGAGATTGAAGAAGGCACCAACATCCTTCTCGAGCGCGGCTGGACCCCCTACGACATTCTGACCAAAGCTCTGGTCGGCGGCATGACCGTGGTTGGCCACGACTTCCGCGACGGCATCCTGTTTGTGCCAGAGGTTCTGCTGGCCGCCAACGCCATGAAAGGCGGTATGGCGATCCTGAAGCCTCTGCTGGCTGAAACAGGTGCACCGCGCGTTGGCAAGATGGTCATCGGCACCGTAAAGGGCGACATCCATGACATCGGCAAGAACCTTGTTTCGATGATGATGGAAGGCGCTGGCTTCGAAGTTGTCGACATCGGCATCAACAACCCGGTCGAAAACTACCTGGAAGCGCTGGAAAACGAACAGCCCGACATCCTGGGCATGTCGGCCCTGCTGACCACGACCATGCCTTACATGAAAGTCGTGATCGACACGCTGGTCGAGCAAGGCGTTCGCGATGACTACATCGTTCTGGTCGGCGGCGCGCCACTGAACGAAGAGTTCGGCAAAGCCATCGGCGCTGATGCATATTGCCGTGACGCGGCTGTGGCTGTTGAGACAGCCAAGGACTTCGTCTCGCGCAAGCACAACCAGCTGGCGGGATAAGAACACCGTTTCTGTTCTGAAAGGGCCGCTCGATTTCGGGCGGCCCTTTTTTGTTTCAAGCCGCGTTTTCGGGCAAAATCACCCGGACCAGCCAGCCAGAGGACCTAGGAATGTCAAAGAGCCAACATCCCGATGACGCTAGTCTGACGACCGATGGATATGAAGAAACCGGCAAGGGACGTATTCTGTTGCTGGCCTGCGGGGCCTTGGCGCGCGAGATTCTGGACCTCAAGACCCGCAACGGCTGGGACCATATGGACCTGACCTGCCTGCCCGCGATCCTTCATGTCCACCCCGAAAAGATCACTCAGGCCGTAGAGGACGCGATTGCCAAGCATCGTGAGCGCTACGATCAGGTCTTCGTTGTCTACGCGGATTGCGGCACCGGTGGCCTGCTGCAACAGGCGTGTGACCAGCTGGGTGTCGAGATGGTCAAAGGCCCGCATTGCTATTCGTTCTTCGAAGGGAATGAGGCCTTTGCCGCGCAAAGCGAGGACGAGACAACCGCATTCTACCTGACCGATTTTCTGGCCCGGCAGTTCGATGCATTCGTCTGGAAACCGCTGGGGCTGGATCGTCATCCTCAGCTACGAGACATGTATTTCGGGAACTACACCAAACTGGTCTATCAGGCCCAAACAGATGATCCCGCGCTGACGGCACGCGCACAGGAATGTGCTGAGCGTATGGGTCTGGATTTTGAGCGCCGCTTGACCGGCTATGGCGATCTGGAAACCACGTTGACCGATTGGGCGACCAGAACGCGCTGACGCTACGCTTTTTCCTGCGCAACCTCGCGGATGCGTTCGATCATCGCCCTCAGACCGTTCGACCGCTGCGCGGACAGGTGGTCATTCAGGCCCAACCGCGCCAGCTCTCCGCCGGCATCGACCTTGATCACTTCGGCCACTGGCAAGTCGTTGTAAAGCAAACGTAAAACCGCGATTAGACCACGAACGATCAACGCGTCGCTATCCCCATCGAACCGAAACACACCACCGTCGATCATCGGGTGCAGCCACACCTGGCTGGCGCAGCCGTCCACTTTGGTGGCTGGAACTTTCAGCGCATCGTCCAGCGGCTCCATCGCTTTGCCCTGTTCGATCACATGGCGATAGCGGTCCTCCCAATCCTCAAGGAACTCGAAATCTTCGACAATTTCTTCAAAGGCGGGCGTTGCCATGGCGCGGCGGTCCTTCTGTTTCATTCACAATTGTGACCTATGCCGACGATAGCCCCCTGTCCAGCCCTCGCCGTGGCTTTTCAAGGCAAGGAAATTGCGCTAACCCATTGCGTGAATGACTGTTAAAGCCGTGGGTCCATGCAAAAATCACTGTCTCTTCTTATCATCGCCGCGTTGACCCTGTCTGCCTGCAATAGCTGGCGCAATTCACGGGCGAACCCGTCGAACTGGTTCGGATCCAGCCAGCCCGCCCCGGTCGAAACCGCTCCGGTAGACGAGGCGTATGCCCTGGTGCCGAGACAAAGCGATGGCATCGGCTTGTTTGACCGTCCCATAGAAGAAGACACCAGCGTTCCGATCGCAAAAATCGACGAACTGCGCATCGACGCAACGCCCACCGGAGCGATCGTCTATTCCTCGGGCACGGCGCAACGCCAAGGCGCGTTCAACGCCCGTCTGGTTCCCGTGGATTCGGAAGAAAACCAGAAGAACGGCGTGATGGAGTTTACCTTCCGGGTGAACTACCCCAAGGCGCAGACGGCGCAGGGTACAGAGCGTTCGCGCATGGTCTCAGACGCCATCAACGTCTCCCGGCAAGAGCTTGAAGGCATTCGACTGGTCCGTGTGGTTGGACAGCAAAACGCCTTGGAGTCGCGCCGCCGCTAAACGGTCAGAGGGGCACGACCTTCACGCTTTGTCCCTTTGCCGCCAGTGCGATCTTGCCTTCGCACAGCTTCAGAGCATCCTCACCGAATACCTCGAACCTCCAGCCAGTCATGGAGGGAAGACCCCGCTCGCCCGCTGCGATCTGGTCCAGTTCGGCGCTGGTGGCGATCAGCTTTGCCGCCACGCCCGAGCTTTCGGTTTTCGATTTCAACAGCACCCGCAACAGATCCGCCAACGCCGGGTTCACCTTTAGCTTGTCGCGGCTCGTGTCGACCTTGGGCAATTGTTCAGGCGGACAGTTCACACCCTTTTTGACGGCCGTCAGAATGCCTTCTGCAATCGCCCCTTTGCGCGCCTCTCGCAGTAATAGGCGCGAGCCGCCAAGGTCCGATGGCGTTTTGGGTTTGGTCGAGGCCAGCTCGATCAGCGCGTCATCCTTGAACACGCGGTTGCGCGGGATGTTGTTGTCCTGCGCATGGGATTCGCGGAAATGTGCCAGCTCCCGCACAACCGCCAGAAACTTGGCCGAATTCGTCCGCGTTTTAACACGCTTCCAAGCATCCTCGGGCCGGATGTCATAGGTGCCGGGCTGGGTCAGGATGCGCAACTCCTCGGACACCCAATGGCTGCGCTTGGTTTTCTCAAGCTCGGCCGCGAGATGTTCGTAAATCTTGCGCAGATGGGTCACATCGGCCAGCGCATAGGTCTTTTGCGCATCTGTCAAAGGGCGCCGCGACCAGTCAGTAAAGCGCGAGGTTTTATCCACCCCCTGCTTGCAGATCTTGCGCACCAGCGTCTCATAGCCGACCTGTTCTCCAAAGCCGCAAACCATCGCAGCAACCTGCGTGTCAAACAGCGGCGTCGGGAACACATGCGCATCGACCCAGAAGATTTCCAGATCCTGACGCGCGGCGTGGAACACCTTGACCACGCCCTCATTCCGGAACAGCTCATAGAGCGGCTCAAGCGAGATACCATCGGCCAGCGGGTCGACCAGAACGGCGCTGTCTTCATCCTCAGAAGGGACGGCAAGCTGCACCAGACACAGTTTTGAATAGTAGGACCGCTCGCGCAGAAATTCGGTATCTACAGTGACATAGGGAAAGGCAGCAGCAGCCGAGCAGAAATCAGCCAGCTCTTGCGTCGTTGTCAGAGTTCTCATGCGCCGTACTATTCTTGTTCTTTGTGTGACTGCCCGTTTTTCTACCGTCCCGAGCGTTATCGGCGACCATAGGACGAATTTCCGCCGGGTGTAAATCACCCAAGGGCGATCAGGGCAGCATAAGAACGGACCTGTTGCCTTCCGCATACCGCCGCAGCACCGGCGGGTAGAGCTGATGCTCATAAACCAACACTTTGGCGGCCAGGCTGTCGGGGGTGTCCTCGGGCGCAATGGCGACCCGCGCCTGCCCCAGAATTGGGCCATCATCCAACGCCGCGGTGACCTCATGCACGGTGCAGCCGTGTTCGGCGTCACCGGCTTCGATCGCGCGGGCGTGGGTATGCAGGCCCTTGTATTTCGGCAGAAGCGAGGGGTGAATGTTAAGCATCCGCCCTTGAAAGCGCGAGACGAAATCGCCGGTCAGGACCCGCATGAACCCGGCCAGACAGACAATATCGGGTTGCGCAGCCTCAAGCGGTTTCAGCAGTTCCGCCTCAAACGCCGCTCGATCCCCTTTAAAGGGGCGGTGATCAACCACAGCCGTTTCAATGCCGCGATCCCGCGCCTTTGCCAGACCACCGGCCTGCGCGTCGTTGGACAGAACCAGACATGGGCGCGCAGGGTGGTCTCCGGTCATGCTGTCGACCAGAGAAACCATGTTTGACCCGCCGCCGGAAATCAGGATCGCGACGCGCTTGTGGCTCACAGCAGTTTGCCCGAATAGGCCACGCCAGCCTTGTCAGTTACGGTGCCGATGCGCGACACGGTCTCACCCGCCTTAGCCAGCAAAGCCGTCAGCGCGTCGGCCTGATCTTCGGCGCAGACCACGATCATGCCGATGCCGCAATTGAAAGTCTTCAACATCTCAGCTTCGGCAATCCCGCCAGTTTCGGCCATCCAACCGAAGACAGGCGGCAAATCCCATGCGTCCAAATCGATCTGCGCGCCCAGGCCTTCGGGCAGAACACGCGGCAGGTTTTCGGTCAGACCGCCGCCGGTGATATGGGCCAGCGCATGCACACCCCCGGCCCGGATTGCAGACAGAGCAGGCTTCACATAAAGCCGCGTCGGCGTCAGCAGCGACTCGCCCAGTGTGCCGCCGCTAAAGGGCGAGTCGGCCTCCCAGCCCAGCCCGGAAATCTCGACCAGTTTGCGCACCAAGGAGTAGCCGTTGGAATGCACCCCGTTGGAGGCCAATCCCAACAGAACGTCGCCCGCCGCTACGCCGTCGGGCAGATCGGCACCACGCTCCATCGCGCCGACCGAGAACCCGGCCAGATCGAAATCACCATCGGGATACATGCCCGGCATCTCGGCGGTTTCACCACCGATCAGGGCGCAACCCGACTGAGCGCAGCCTTCGGCAATCCCTTCGATGATCCGCGCGGCGGTATCGGTGTCCAGCTTGCCAGTGGCGAAATAATCGAGAAAGAACAATGGCTCAGCGCCCTGGCAGATCAGGTCGTTGACGCACATTGCGACCAGATCAATGCCGACGCCATCGACAACACCGGTATCAATCGCGATCCGCAGCTTGGTGCCAACGCCGTCAGTTGCTCCAACCAGAATGGGGTCTTTGTAGCCAGCGGCCTTGAGGTCAAACAGAGCGCCGAACCCGCCCAGGCCGCTCATGACACCAGGGCGATTGGTGCGTTTGGCGGCAGGCTTGATGCGGTCGACCAGAGCATTGCCTGCATCAATATCCACACCCGCGTCGGCGTAGGTGATTCCGTTCTTGCCCGCTGTCATGGCCTATCCCTCATGAATGGTTTGCGGGCGGGTTAGTCGATTGTGCGCTTTGATGCAACGGTCAGGCTTGACGCGGGCGACCACCGTGGTACTCAAAGCGCTCAGGCGGGCCTGTAGCTCAATTGGTTAGAGCAGAGCGCTCATAACGCTTTGGTTGCGGGTTCAAGTCCTGCCGGGCCTACCAAATTCCGCCGTTTTCATAAGAACGCCGCGCCTCTAGCGCCCTACGATGATGTCGGCGCAAAGCCCGCCCAGTCGCTCGCTTTTGCCTAGGCGCAAGACGCCGCCATGGGCACGGGCGATGTCAGCTACGATGGCAAGGCCCAGACCAACACCGCTGCCTTGGTTCTGATTGCGTGCAGGGTCCAGCCGGGAAAAAGGCTTAACGGCCTCGGTCCGCTGTTCGGGCGGGATGCCCGGTCCATCATCCTCGACCCGGATACGCAGGGATTTGGGCGTAAGCGTCAGGCTGACATCCGCTTTGCTGCCATAGCGCACGGCGTTGCCGATCAGGTTCTCAACCGCCCGGCGCATGGCCGATGGCCGCAACATCACGGTCCCCTGCCCGTCGACTGCTACCAGTTCCGCTTGATGGCCTGCCCGTTTTGCGTCGCTGACAATCTGCGCAAGCAAGGCTTCGGGATCGACCTCTTCGGGCGCGCCTTCTGCGGCACCGCGTGAAAAGTCGAGGAACGCATCCAGAAGCGACTGCATCTCGGTCACGTCCTGCTGCAACGGCGCAGCCTCTTCTTCGGGCAGCATTGATAGGCCAAGCTTAAGCCGTGTCAGCGGCGTACGCAGGTCATGGCTGACACCCGACAGCATCATTGTCCGCTGCTCCATCTGCCGCTCGATCCTCGCCCGCATGTCGAGAAAAGCGTTGCCCGCGGCCCGAACCTCGACCGCACCGCCGGGGGAATACGGCACCACCCGTCCGCGACCAAAAGCCTGCGCAGCATCCGCAAGCCGCGTAATGGGCCGCAGCTGATTGCGCATGTATAGAAACGAGATCGAGGTCATGATGATGGCAAAGAAAACCATCGTCACAATCAACTGATGCGGCGCTGCAGGGGACAGACGCCGTCGATCAAAGGTCAGCTGCAACAGGCCCAGATGAGTGGGCATATACAGGCGTGCCTCTTGCCCGCTGGGCAGGGCAACCGCCGCAAGGTCGGGCAATTCTGCCATGAGATCTGCCTCAACCTGTGGCGCAATAAAGTCATACCACCGGCGCCGACCGATTTCCGGCATTTCATCCGCATCGAGGAACTGCATCTTCATGGACAAAGCGCTTAGATCGGGACGCACGGCGGCCAGCGCCTGTTGCCGAGTCTCAGATTCGGCCATGGTCTGAGTGATCAGTCGGACCTCACGCGCGGCGGCTTGCGTCATTTGCGCGGTCACGTCCTCCAGATGCTTTTGCAGGAACGCAATGCCCACCACTAGCAGCAAGGCCACCACCGGCAGGACAAGAATCAGCGCAGCCCGGACATACAGGCCGCGCGGCATATAGGGTTTGAGCCATTGCGTGGACATGCGCTAAACCTAGCGGGCTGCCCGGACAAGAGAAAGAGGACAGAATGCAGGCACCTGAGGAATTCAACCCGCCGGCTGGCGTGGCCCAGGAGTTGGATCCGGGTTTGCGGCGCATTTTGGCTCCAAATCCTTCGCCGATGACGTATCGGGGCACAAACACCTATCTTCTGGGGACGCGGGATCTGGCGGTGATCGACCCCGGACCGCTGTGCGACGCGCATTTGGAGGCGATTCTGGACGCACTGACACCCGATCAGAGAATCAGCCATATCCTCGTGACCCACACCCATCTGGATCATTCGCCTCTAGCCGCCCCACTCTCGGCCCGCACCGGTGCCCCTATTCTGGCCTTTGGAGGCCCCGAGGCCGGGCGCAGTGCGGTCATGACCGACCTCGCCAAAAGTGGCATGGTGCAAGGCGGAGAAGGCATCGACACCGCTTTCCGACCGGATATCGAATTGGCGGACGGAGAACTCATCACAGGCGACGACTGGCAGCTTGAGGTCATCCACGCCCCCGGTCATCTTGGCAATCATATCGCGCTGGCCTGGGGCGATGTGTGCTTTACGGCGGATCACGTGATGGGTTGGGCCAGCTCGCTCGTCTCTCCCCCTGACGGAGATCTCACCGATTTCATGGCGGCCTGCCACCGGCTGCAACAGCGCGACTGGTCCGTCTTTCACGCGGGTCACGGCGCGCCGATCGAAAATCCTGCCGAGCGGTTGGAGTGGTTGATTCAGCATAGGCTAGGACGAGAAGCGCAAATCCTGGCGGCGCTGGCAGATCGGCAAGGCTCGGCCAGGCAATTGGCTGAGCGTATTTACACCGACACCCCAAAAGCTCTGCTGCCCGCAGCCGAGCGTAACGTCCTGGCGCATTTGATTGATTTGGCAGGAAAATCCAAAGTCACCTACGATGGCCCGATTGCGTCAGGCGCGGTTTTCCGGCGACTTTCATGAGCGTGCGAAAAAATTCAGTTTTCTCGCGCTTCCCCTCTGGACGTCAAAAATCGGGGTTGTTATACGCCCCTCAGTTCCGGCGTAGCTCAGCGGTAGAGCAGTTGACTGTTAATCAATTGGTCGTAGGTTCGATCCCTACCGCCGGAGCCAATCTTCTCAGCAAGTTGGTTAGTTTTCCTCTGCGTAGAACCTTCGCAGGTCTTGGTGAGGAAACCGGCAAATAGGGTTAGAGCTATGTCGGGTATTATTCGTACAAAAGAGTCCACCTCCTCCGTTTGGTAGAACCCACAGTAGTCTCACACCTCAAAATTAAGCATAGCTCCCAAAGAGCCACACAACATGGGGGTGAAGGATTCAACTAAGCTGTTGTCAAAAAAACGAATAACGCGAACCAGTCGATCTACTGGAATCTCCAAAGGCTCTACGTCAAAAATCGCCATCCGACCGACAAATTTCGGAGCTTTAAGAAACTCTTCGGCAGCGCGCATACGCGGACGATGAAGGTAATCATCAAACAAAAGTGTCACCGGTCGCTTGATGTTAAAAGCCGTCGCCAGGGCACAGCCGACGCGAAACCTTCCATCCACCAGGACAACGTCAGGATGCTGAAAACCATCGCTTTGCCAAATTGACAATGGCTATCCGGGAAACCGGTTTGATTCCTTGCTATTTACCGGGAAACCCCATTTCTTTGTTTTCCCAATTTTCACCCATGAAATATTGACTTCGGTACCCGCCTTGGGTGGATTTTCCTGGAACCACCGCTGCATCATTTGAGCCCAGTATTGATCGCTTTCCACACTATAGACTTTTTTGTTCTCCAGTCCCCCCGCTAATACATGGATCCCCCAGAATGACAGAAGATTTTTGATAGTACTCGCGCAGTACTTCCTGCACGTCATTAGGCATAGTCAGAACTGGTTTCTTGAGCTGAGCTGTGTTCAATTCGGTCTCCAAGCTGTTGCAATGCATCTAACTGACCTCAAAAGAAAAGTATCACGAACGACAGTGATTTGAACCAGATACTGCGCTCCGCAGCTGACAAACAAAAGAAAACTAAATCAAGGTCAAGCGTGCAAATATACGCGCAGCGGCCTTTGGGTGTTGAACTCATTGAGTTCTTTTGCAGCTAAATGAGTGTCAAAGCCAGGGCGATGGTCTAGAACGAGGTTTTTGAGTCATCGGTCGCATCGCTCTACTTCGCGACACCAGTGTTCAAGCCTGACAAACACTGTCTCGAAACGGCTGTTGCGTTTTTTGCCGACGAGTGCCGTATTTTGCGTACTTCTTGCGCCTTTTTCGAACGACGATAGCAAATTGCAATTCGCTCTCGCGGCAAACGAACCGGGGGTTGAACCGAAGTCTCCTGACTTCCGACCTTTTTGTTGATCTGACTGGGTTTTTGGTTTGTTTTCAGGTGTGGTTGCTCAGAGGCGCGTTGTAGTGCCCCATTATTATAAAAAGTATTGACATGGGCCTTCAGATGGCTAACCTCTTCGCCCATGTTCATCCGCACCAAACATGACGCAAAGCTCAACCGCACACGGATCCAGATCGTTGAATCCGTCCGCACCGGCTCCAAGGTACGCCAGAAGATCCTGCGCCATGTGGGTGTGGCCCATAACGACAGCGAGATTGAGGATATCAAGCGTCTGGCGGGCCGCTTGATGGAGCAATTACGCATTGATCGCTCGCCGCAAATGGAACTGTTCACGCCCACGGAATATGCCGATCTGCAGGCGCTGGTGCGCCGCGCTCCGCGGCCGGACAAGCTTGGCGTTGATCTTGCCGAGTGCCGTGAGGAGGCGCGGGTCTCTCTGGGTCTGCGGGATGTCATGGGGACGATGTATGACCAACTGGGTTGGGGGGCCCTTCTGGGGGCGGCGCGTAAAAGTGCCAATCGCATTGTGAAAGAGCTGGTTATGGCGCGGATCGCACAGCCCGAGAGCAAGCGCGCGACCGTGGAGGCGTTGGAGAACCAGGCAGGCATCACGCTCAATCTGGACGTGGTCTATCGGAGCATGGATTACATCAATACGCCGGTGATAGACGGGATTTGCAAAACCTCTCACGCGGCGGCAGAGAAGTTGCTGGGCGGGCCAGTGACCGTGCTGTTCTACGATTGCACGACCCTGGCCTTTGACACCGAGCGCGAGGACCCGGCCGAGGATGCGGACGGGGTCGAGCAGGATCATCTTCTGGCCAAGGGCTTCAGCAAGGATGGCAAGCATCACCGCGCTCAGGTCATGCTGGCGCTGATCGTCACCTCCGATGGGCTGCCTGTGGGCTATGAACTCTTCCCGGGAAACACCTGGGAAGGTCATACGCTGGAAGCTGCGCTGAAGGCGTTGGAGGGACGCTTCGACGTGGCCAGGGTCACGTTCGTGGCCGATGCCGCCATGCTCAGCAAGGACAACCAGCAGATGTTGCAGAACAAGGGTCTGCCCTACATCCTCGGCTATCGCATGAAGTCCGCCCCGGCCGCCGTGAAGGCGAACATTTTGAGCCCGGAGGGACGCCAGCCTTGGGCTGGACACGGTTCTGAAGAGGCAACCGAGAAGGGCTGGTACAAGGTGATCGACCAGGAGGGAGCGCGGGTCATTGTGACCTGGTCACCCACCCGGGCACGCAATGATGCCCACAAGCGCGACAAGGCAATCGAAAAGCTGCACAAGAAGCTCAAGCGCTCTCGCAAACCCGGCAGCTTCAGCAGCCGGGGATATGGCCGCTTCCTGGCCTTCCCCGACAGCGGGGACGTCACGCTGGATGATGCAAAGATCAAGGCAGCGGCACAATGGGACGGGCTGCATGCCATTGTTGTTCATGGTGCGGACGAACTGGAGGCACAGGACGTCATTGCCCGCTATCACCAGTTGTGGGAGATCGAAGCCTGCTTCCGCACCAACAAGCACGATCTGAAAATCCGGCCCATCTATCACTGGTCGCCGCGTCGGGTCCGGGCCCATATCGCCATCTGCTACATGGCCTTCTGCTGCCTGCAGCACCTGCGCAAGCATCTGGACCTGCTCGGACACCCGATGAGCCCGGCTCGTATCCGCAACGAGTTGAACGCATTGCAGCTCTCGATCCTGCGCCACAAAGGCACCCCTGACCGCTACGGCATGCCAAGCCATGCCACGGTCGATGCCAGACGCATCCTCACCTGCGTCGGCCTGACCTGGAACGAAGCCCCTTTCAAGATACCCCCCGGGCGCACCCGAAAAACTGGCCAGACCAAAGCCTGAGCTCCCTCAACACTCCGAAACAATCGCTGGCGAAAAAAGTCCGTGTAGTGCCTTTTGGCAACCAAGGCATAATAATATCAATGACTTATACGAAAAAATGTCGGAAGTCAGGAAATCAAGGTCAAGCGTGCAAATATACGCGCAGCGGCCTTTGGGTGTTGAACTCATTGAGTTCTTTTGCAGCTAAATGAGTGTCAAAGCCAGGGCGATGGTCTAGAACGAGGTTTTTGAGTCATCGGTCGCATCGCTCTACTTCGCGACACCAGTGTTCAAGCCTGACAAACACTGTCTCGAAACGGCTGTTGCGTTTTTTGCCGACGAGTGCCGTATTTTGCGTACTTCTTGCGCCTTTTTCGAACGACGATAGCAAATTGCAATTCGCTCTCGCGGCAAACGAACCGGGGGTTGAACCGAAGTCTGACGAGATCAGTACCGAGGAGGAGCGGCCTGTTTGATAATTTTACTCAAAATCCCACAAGATGATCTAGACGCCATGAAAACAGCTTGCTATACGGCGCGAACCGTTCCGGCGTAGCTCAGCGGTAGAGCAGTTGACTGTTAATCAATTGGTCGTAGGTTCGATCCCTACCGCCGGAGCCAATTCCCCCAGATCACCCCATCAATGCGTCGGCAAACTGCGTGCGCAAAGTCCGTTTCAGCACCTTACCCGTGGCGTTCAACGGCAGAGCGTCGATGAACACAACCTTATCCGGCACCTGCCATTTGGCGATCTTGCCATCGAAGAAGGACAGCAGTTCTTCCTCTGACGGCTCCTCTCCCTCGGCCTTCACGGCGACCAGAATTGGGCGCTCATCCCATTTGGGGTGCGCCACACCAACAACGGCGGCTGTGGCGAGTTTTGGATGGGCAACCGCGATGTTTTCCAACTCGACCGAGCTGATCCATTCGCCGCCTGATTTGATGATGTCCTTGGAGCGGTCGCGGATCGTCATGTAGCCGTCGGCATCCAATGTTGCGACATCCCCGGTGGCGAACCAGCCGTCCTGCAAAAGCGTCTCGTCCTGCATCTGGAAATAGCTGTCCAGCACCCACGGGCCGCGCACCATCAGGTCGCCCTGGGTTTCGCCGTCATGGGGCAAGTCATTGCCGTCGTCATCCACGATCTTCAGCTCAACCCCATAGGGAGGCCGCCCCTGGCTTTCGCGCAGGCGGTGCTGCTCATCGATCGGCAGGTCGCGATGTTTGGCAATCGGGACATTGGTTGAGCCCAGCGGGCTCATTTCACTCATACCCCAGGCGTGGACGGTATCGACGTCGTAGACCTCACGGAAGGTCTCGATCATCGAGGGCGGACAAGCGGCGCCTCCGATCACGGTGCGCTCAAGACTGGCGAGTTTGCTGTCGGATTGCCCGGCATGGGCTAGAAGACCCTGCCAGATCGTGGGAACGCCCATCGCGACCGTCACGCCATAAGTGTCAATCAAGTTGACCAGCGCCTCACCATGCAGTCCCGGCCCCGGCAGAACCATGCGCGACCCGGACATAGCACAGCCATAGGGCGACCCCCAGGCATTTACATGGAACATCGGCACCACGGGCATCACCACATCCATCGCCGAATAGCCAATGACGTCTCGCGCATTCGAGGCAAAGCCATGCAATACGGTCGAGCGATGCGAGTACAGCACCCCCTTGGGATGGCCCGTCGTGCCTGAAGTGTAACACAGGCCGGAGGCCGTGTTTTCATCCAAGTCCGGCCATGCGAAATCGGTATCGCCCGTCTCGATCAGTTCATCATAGAATTGCAGCCCGTCGATCTGCGCCGCCGCTTCCTCATCACGGGGCCCCATCAGCACAAAGTGATGAACCTCCCCCAGCCCTTCTTGCAACGCGGCGACCAGAGGGATGAAGGTTGCATCAAAGAACAGAACGCGATCCTGGGCGTGGTTGATGATGTAGGTCAGCTGTTCGGGGAAAAGGCGCGGATTGATCGTGTGACATACGAAACCGGCACCCGAGGTCGCATAGTAGATCTCAAGGTGGCGGCGGTTGTTCCAGGCCAGGGTGCCGATGCGGTCTTGTGGTTCCAGTCCAAGCTTGGTTAATGCCGATCCCAACCGGCGAGCGTTGCGTGCCACTTCGGACCAATTGGTCTGCGTTACGGTGCCGTCTGTTTCAACCGACACGATTTCCGTCTGACCGTGGTAGCGCTCGGCGTGATCAATCAGTGACGAGATCAGCAAGGGCTGCGTCATCATCTGTCCCAGCATGGACATCCTCCCTTTTTTGTTCAGGCCACGCTGACCGCGGCCATTCCGTGCTTTGAGTGATACGCGGGCCTGTGGCCGGGCGATCAATCATGACGGTTCATTGGGAAGAACCCTGCCAAGCAATTATTTGTCTGACAATAAAAAGATTGCAGCCCGAGGTTGCCCCGGGCCGCAATTCACCACGTCAATTGCGGTGACGCAGGGCATAGGCGACCAAGGCCGCAGTCGAGCCATCCTTGTCGTCGGCGCTTTCTTCTCCGTCCACGATCGGCCCGAGTGAGGTGGCAAGTTCTTTGCCCAATTCAACGCCCCATTGATCGAAGGAATTGATGCCCAGAAGAACGCCTTCGACGAACACCCGATGTTCATAAAGCGCAATGATCTGCCCCAGCACAAAGGGCGTCAGTTTGGGATAGATCAAGGTAGTCGAAGGCCGGTTGCCCGGAAACACCCGATGCCGTGCCTGACGGTCGAGTTCTTCGCCCTGCAGGCCTTTGGCAGCCATACGGGCGCTGGCTTCGTCAAGAGATCGCCCACGCATCAAAGCCTCGGACTGCGCGAGGCAGTTGGCCAGAAGTAAGCGGTGGTGATGGGCCAGTTCAGGCTCATGCCCTTCGGCGGCGACCATGAATTCGCAAGGGTTCACGTCGGTGCCCTGATGGATCAACTGGTAGAAGGCATGCTGGCCATTGGTGCCCGGCTCACCCCAGACAACAGGCCCCGATGGCACCGACAGCGCGCTGCCATCCATTGCGACCGTTTTGCCGTTCGATTCCATCTCAAGCTGCTGGAAATAAGCCGGCAAGCGCAGCAGCCTCTGGTCGTAGGGCAACACCGCGCGGCTGGCATGGCCCAGCACCTGGCGATGCCAGATCCCGACCAAGGCCAGCATAACCGGAACGTTCTCGGTCCAGTCGGCCGAGCGGAAATGCAGGTCCATAGCCTGCCCGCCCCGCAGGAACGCATCGAACGCGTTCGAGCCGATCGCGATCATCACCGGCAAACCGACAGGACCCCAGACGGAGTACCGCCCGCCGACCCAATCGGCAAAACCGAATACGCGGTCCTCGGGGATGCCGAAGGCCTGCGTTTTGTCCAACGCGCTTGAGACGGCGGCAAACTGCCTTGCAGGGTCGCCTCCGCCCTCGCTCATCCAGGCCCTTGCAGTGCGGGCGTTGGTCATGGTTTCAATCGTCGTGAAGGTTTTCGAGGCCACGATCACCAATGTCCGGGTCGGGTCCAACTGGCGCAACGTATCCGCGATATGCGCGCCATCGACGTTCGAGACATAGTGCAAACGCGGCCCATCATGGTAGGGCGACAGCGCATGGGTCGCCATCACTGGCCCCAGATCCGAGCCTCCGATACCGATATTCACCACATCGGTAAAGCTGCCCCCTGCCCCGGCTGCCGTGCCTCCGCGCACCTCCTCGGCGAAGACACGCATCCGCTGCAAGGTGTCCAAAACGTCCGGCATCACATCCTGACCATCGACCTGCACCGCGTCGCCGTCCAGGTTTCGCAACGCCGTGTGCAACACCGCGCGATCTTCGGTCTCGTTGATTTTCTGGCCAGAAAACATCGCCTCACGGCGCGCGGCCAGATCGGCTTGGTCACATAGTTGGATCAGAGCGTCCCGAATCTCGCCGTCGAGCTGCGTTTTTGAGTAGTCGAACAGCATATCGCCGGTTGAGGCGGAGAAATCCTGTGCCCGAACTGCGTCCGCTTCGAACAGGTCGAGAATGCGCGCCTGCTGTGATGCCGCCAGTGCTTTCAATCTATCCAGTTGCATGGTTCACTCCGCCCAATGCACGGTCATGCCGCCCAGAACGGCCGCGATCGGCGCCTCTTCGGGCGGCAGAGACATGGCCTTCTCCAGCGCTTCCCGCTTCTCGGCGCCGAAAATGATCAGGTGTTTCGACAAGGCCCCATCTAGGACCGGAGCCGTCAGGGTGATGCGCGGTTCCGGTTGCACATCCGTCCGCGCCACGGCCAGTGTCGGCGCGTTGCTGTCCAGCGCGTCAGCCAGCCCCTGCATTCCTGGAAACAGTGAGGCTGTGTGCATATCGCCTCCCATCCCCAACACCAGTACCGACAAAGGCAGAACCGGTGCGATCAATGACTCGATCTCAGGCAGAGCGTCCTCGGGTGCGGCCCCCGGGACGTAGAGCGGCACGTATTGCGCCACCGAGGCGCGGTTGGTCAGAAGGCGTTCGCGGATCAGACGCTCGTTCGAGCGGTCACTGTCCGCAGGCACACAGCGTTCGTCGGTCGGCAGCACGCGTATCCGCGCCCAGTCCAGATCTGCGGCACAGAGGACATCGAAAACCGGCCCCGGAGTCGTTCCGCCCGGCACCGCAAGGGCCACCGTGTCGTCATGCAACAAAGCGGCCTCTAATTCTCCGGCCAATGCGTTGGCCACGTCGATCGCCAACATGTCGCGGTCGGCATATTCCTGAATATTCATGGCTTGATTCCTTACCAGTGGCGACCGTCTCGTTTCATCAGCAGCTCGGCGTCGCCCGGCCCTGTGCTGCCACTGTCATAGGGTTTGGGGACATCGCCCCGCGCCTGCCATCCGGCAATGATCGGATCGGTCCAGGCCCAAGCGGCCTCAACCTCATCACCACGCATGAACAGGGTCTGGTTGCCCCGGATCACGTCCATGATCAGCCGTTCATAGGCATCAGGCGGGTCCTGATTTTCCGGACCGAGCGCCTCGGCAAAGCTCATGTCGAGCGGCACGTCAATCAGACGCATTCCACCCTGCCCCGGCTCTTTGATGGTCACCTTGAGGGTGATCCCCTCATTCGGCTGCAACCGGATGGACAAGGCATTGGCGTGTCGCCCTGCTGCCTCGCCAAAGATCGAATGCGGCGCATCCTTAAACTGCACGTTGATCACCGAGGAGCGCGCCACCAGCTGCTTGCCGGTGCGTAGGTAGAACGGCGTCCCGGCCCATCGCCAATTGCTGATATGCGCCTTCAAGGCCACGTAACTTTCCGTGGTCGAGCGGGGATTGCCGACAACCTCACGATAGCCCGACCCATCAGCCTCGGCAGCGAACTGCCCGCGTACAATGTGGTGCGGCTCAACCGGATCGAGCGCGCGGATGACCTTGAGCTTTTCGTCGCGTACAGCGTCCGGATCGAACTTGGCGGGCGGCTCCATCGCGATGAGGCAGAGCAGTTGCATCAGGTGGTTCTGCACCATGTCGCGCATGGCTCCGGCGCGCTCGTAATAGTCTTCGCGCCCTTTTACACCGACCGTTTCGGCCACAGTGATCTGGATGTGATCCACGTATTGACTGTTCCAAAGCGGCTCGAACAGCATGTTGCCAAATCGCACGGCCATCAGGTTCTGGACGGTTTCTTTCCCCAGATAGTGGTCGATCCGATAGATCTGCCCTTCGTAGAAATGCGCCGCCAGCGTTGCGTTCAAATCCCGCGCACTTTCCAGATCGTGGCCAAAGGGTTTCTCCACCACGATCCTTGTATCCTTAGTCGCAAGCGCATGCGCGCGGATACGTTCGGCCAGAGGGGCAAACAGGCTGGGACCAACCGAGAAATAGAACGCCCGCACGCGGTCCGGGGTCAGTTTGCCTGCCAGCTCATCCCACCCGCCGGTTGAGAGCGCATCCAACTGGACGTAGTCGAGGCGCTGCAGAAATCCTTGCAGATTCTCAACCTCGCCCGACCGTCTGGGCGCATAGCTCCGCAACGACTCGGCCACGAGTTTCCGGAACGCATCCGTCGAAAGCTCACTGCGCGCAGCCGCAATTATGCGCGCGCTTTCGGGCCATTGCCCCGCGCAGAACCTGCGAAACAAAGCAGGTAGAATCTTGCGCTGCGCAAGATCTCCGGTGCCGCCGAAAATGACCAGATCGAACGGATCGACGGGAATGACGCGTGAAACCATGAGTTGTCCTTAACCTGCCCCTAAGGTCATGTCCAATGTTAGCGCAATCATGTTGCGTCTTTTTTCCGTCGCATGACCCGAAAACCGCGTCGTATTCGATGGGTTCAGCCAAAGTAATCCAAATCACTGAGGGACGCGGCGGTTTTCCGCTATAGATGTAACAGGATCATTCCAGTTTGGGTTGTTGAGATGAACAAGTTTCTGTTTTTTCTATTTGCATGTTTCGCCGCCCCGCTTTGGGCGCAAGAGCGTTTGGCGCTGGTGATCGGCAATGATCAGTACAACTCGGTCGTTGACCTGAAGAAAGCTGTCGCCGACGCCGAGGCGGTTTCCAACAAGCTGGAAAACCTGGGCTTTGAAACCATCCAAGGCCTCAACCTCGACCGGCGTGGTATGAACCAGAAAATCGCGGACTTCACCGCTCGGCTTGAGGCTGGCGATACCGCTTTTGTGTTCTTTGCCGGTCACGGGGTTGAGATCGACGGAGAGAATTACCTGCTGCCCATCGATATTGTTGCGCCCTCGTCCGGTGAGACCGATTTCGTGAAATCCGAATCCATCGCCCTGTCGAACCTGCTGGACCGCGTCCGCGCCACCGGCGCGCGCACCTCCATCGCGATCATAGACGCCTGCCGCGACAATCCGTTCGAAAGCGTATCGGGGCGCAGTGTCGGGCGCACCCGCGGGCTGGGCCGCATCAACGCGCCTGAGGGTATGTTCGTGATCTTCTCAGCCGGGGCTGGCCAGATGGCGCTGGACCGCCTGAGCGATGATGAACCCGCGCAGAACTCAGTCTTCACCCGCGCATTGCTGCCGCGCCTGTCGGAACCGGGGCTTGAGCTGCGCAGTATGGTCTCGGACCTGCGGCGCGAGGTGCGCGATCTGTCCCGCACCGTTCAGCATACGCAGATCCCGGCCTACTACGATGAGCTATTGGGAGAGTTCTATTTCACCCCAGCTGTCGCGACGGTACCACGGATCACACCAACGCCCCCGACAGATGACATGCGCGCAGATCTAGAGCTTGCCCGCTCGGTCGGGACGGTGACCGCGCTGGACGCCTTTCTTGAGAAGTATGAGGAACAGTCCGAGAACTACTCCTACGAGGTAGCTCTGCAATTGCGCGACAGCCTAGCCTCGGTCGAATTGCCAATCGAGACAGAGCGCACTCCAGCCCCCGAAGCCTCAGACACCCCGGTCATTTCAGATTCGCGCGAAGTGATGCGCGCCACGCAATCGGCCTTGAACGCACTGGGCTGCAGTGCCGGAGGCGCAGATGGTGTCGCCGGACCACGCACAAGACAGGCCTTTGCACGCTACCGCGACGCGAGCGCGTCGCAATTGGGGGCAGATGATTTGGGAACTCAGCACGCGCTGGAGGAGTTGCAGGGTAAAAGCGGCACGATCTGCAAGGTCGTCGCTGCACCGTCCCCCACACCGGCCCCTGCGCCGCCTGTGTCGGCAAGTGTGACGATGGCTGGCACCTGGCAGTTCAAGGCCACTTGCGCGGTGGTCGTCAAAGTGACCGGAACAGTGCGCTACTCTCATGCCGGTGGCAACAAATACACCGGAAGCCTCACCGACTCGCTGGGTCAAAAAGCCAACACGGTGATCTATGTGAATGACCAACAGATCAGCGGCACCGACTATTTCCCCGGCATCACGGTTCAATGGCGCGGTCGTCTGGCTGAAGATGGCAACAGCTTCACCAGCTCGGGCTCAACCGGATGTTCGGTCTACGCGTGGCGGGCGGGATAAGGCGTCAGTTCACGCGGAACTCACCCACCATATTGCGCCACTCCCCCGGCGCAATCATCTTGCGGTGCGTGAACTTGACCGAGTGCAAAGGCCCCTCGATCTCACGCTGCCAAAAATCGATGAATTCGAACAGTTTTGGATGATCTGGCGCGAGATCATATTCCTGCCAGATAAACGTATTCAGAACATGGATATAGTCAGGCATATGGTAGAAGAATTCCGCCGTCGTCAGACCGTATCCCCTCAGCATCAATTCGGTTTCGCTTTGCTGCATTCAGACCTCCTGGGTTTTTGGTTTGTTTTCATTTCATTCAGGGTCTCTCTATGATAGCAGCAAAACCACCTAACATTTGGATAACAAGATGTTACCCGAGTGTTACTTTGGATTTTCACGCGCGGATTCGTTGCTTGCTTGCACCTTATGTGCTGGGTCTGATAGAGTAGAACCACAAAATATAGAGTCTGCACAAGAAACGAGCAGTTTACGTGAGCGATACGCCAGAAACACCTGAAAACATGGATAAAACCCCGCCCGAGCGCCCTGTCTATGACGGCCCGACGGTCTCCATCGAATCCGAGATGCGCACGTCCTATCTGGACTATGCCATGTCGGTCATCGTTTCCCGCGCGATCCCCGATCTGCGCGATGGCCTGAAACCCGTGCATCGGCGGATTTTGTACGCCATGCACGAGACCGGTAACACGCATGACAAGGCCTATCGCAAATCGGCCCGTCCGGTCGGCGATGTGATGGGTAAATACCACCCGCATGGCGATAGCGCGATCTATGATGCGCTGGTGCGGATGGCGCAGGATTTCTCGATGTCGCTGCCGTTGCTGGACGGTCAGGGCAACTTTGGTTTCGATCGGACGGCGATAACCCAGCGGCCATGCGTTACACCGAAGTTCGGATGGACAAACCTGCCGCAGCCCTGCTGGCCGATATCGAAAAAGAAACGGTTGATTTTCAGGACAACTACGACGGCAAAGATAAAGAGCCGACCGTCCTGCCCGCCCGCTTCCCGAACATGCTGGTCAATGGTGCCGGTGGTATCGCCGTTGGTATGGCCACGAATATCCCGCCGCACAATCTGGGCGAAGTGGTCGACGCCACGCTGGCTCTGATCGACGATCCGGATCTGACCTCCGAACAACTGATAGAATACGTCCCCGGCCCCGATTTCCCAACCGGCGGCGTCATGTTGGGCCGCTCCGGTGCGCGCAAAGCTTATCTGGAAGGCCGCGGCAGCGTCATCATCCGCGCTAAGACCCGAGTCGAGGAACTGCGCAAGGATCGCTACGCCATTGTCGTGGATGAGATCCCCTATCAGGTGAACAAAGCTTCGATGATCGAAAAGATCGCCGAAGCGGTGCGCGAAAAGCGCATCGAAGGCGTAGCGCATGTGCAGGACGAATCCGACCGCAACGGCGTGCGTGTCGTGGTTGAGCTGAAGCGCGACGCAACGCCCGAAGTGGTGCTGAACCAGCTTTATCGTTTCTCGCCAATGCAGACGTCGTTTGGCTGCAACATGCTGGCCCTGAATGGTGGTCGGCCCGAGCAACTGACCCTGCGCCGGTTCCTAACATCCTTCATCGACTTCCGCGAGGATATTGTAGCCCGCCGAACCGCATACGATCTGCGTAAAGCGCGCGAGCGTAGCCATATCTTGTGTGGTTTGGCTGTGGCCGTCTCGAACGTGGACGAAGTGGTTGCCACCATCCGTTCGTCGGCAGACGCGGCTGAGGCACGCGAGAAACTGATGACCCGCCGTTGGCCTGCGGCCGAGATCGAAGGCTATCTGCGCCTGATCGACGACCCGCTGTCCAAGATGAACGATGATGGCACCTATAACCTGACCGAGGTTCAGGCCCGTGCGATCCTCGAGTTGCGCCTGCAGCGCCTGACCCAACTGGGCGTCAAAGAGGTCACGGACGAGCTGGAGCAACTGGCTGCCAAGATCAAGGAATACCTCGATATTCTGTCCTCGCGCGAACGCATCATGTCGATCATCGGCGATGAGCTGCGCGAAGTGCGCGAACAGTTCGCCGTGCCTCGTCGCACCGAGATCGTCGACTGGTCCGGCGACATGGAAGACGAGGACCTGATCGAGCGGGAAGACATGGTCGTGACCGTCACCTCGGGCGGCTATATCAAACGTACTCCGCTGGCCGATTTCCGGGCGCAAAAGCGTGGTGGCAAGGGCCTGTCGGGGATGCAGACCAAGGAAGAGGACGTGGTCACCACCCTCTTCGTGGCCAACACCCATACGCAGCTGCTGTTCTTCACGACCGACGGGATGGTCTACAAGCTGAAGACTTGGCGCCTGCCGCAATCGGGGCGTACCGGCAAGGGCAAGGCGATCGTCAACATCCTGCCGATCCCGACCGGAGTCTCCATCGCGGCGATCATGCCGGTCGACGTCCCTGACGAGGAATGGGAAAACCTTCAGGTCGTCTTCGCCACAAGCGCGGGCACCGTACGGCGTAACCGCCTGTCGGACTTCACCAATGTGAAGCGCAACGGCAAGATCGCCATGAAGTTCGAGGATGAGCACGCCGAAACGAAACTGATAAACGCGCGCATCTGCTCGGAAGAGGATGATGTGATGCTGGTCACCAAATCCGGCCGCGCAATCCGCTTCCCGACGACGGACGTGCGGGTGTTTAACAGCCGCTCTTCGGTCGGTGTGCGCGGTGTGCGCCTCTCCGGCAATGATGAAGTGGTTTCGATGTCCGTCATCCGCCATTTCGATGCCACCTCGGATGAGCGGGCCGCCTATCTCAAGATGCGCCGTCTGATGGCGGGCGTCACCGATGAGGCCGAGGGCGATGAGGAAGAAGGCAATGCCGACAGCGTCTTGCCTCAGGAACGTTATGCCGAGATGTCGGCCGCGGAGAACCTGATCCTGACCATTACAGCGGGCGGTGCAGGCAAGCTGAGTTCCAGCCACGACTACCCCGTCCGCGGACGTGGCGGCATGGGCGTTGCCGCAATGGACAAAGCAATGCGCGGCGGAGAGCTTGTGGCTTCCTTCCCGGTCGAGATTGATGACCAGATCATGCTGGCCACCTCCAAAGGTCAGTCGATCCGAGTGCCGGTCGATGGCATTTCCTTCCGGTCCCGCAGCGCCGGTGGCGTGCGGGTATTCAACACCGGCAAAGGAGAAGAGGTCGTCAGCGTCGCCTGGATCGCCGATCAGGGCGATGAGGACGAGGCCGAAGAATAGTCTTTCGGCCATGGAACATGAAACAGGCGCTATCCGAACCCGGGCAGCGCCTGTTTTGATTCAGTGCCCAATAGATCAGCCACAGCCCAGAGCCGATCCTGACCCCAAATGCTCTGACCGTCGACGTGGAAGCTGGGAACACCCCAAAGGCCAACGTCTTGCAGCCTGTTTCCTGACTTCCGACATTTTTTCGTATAAGTCATTGATATTATTATGCCTTGGTTGCCAAAAGGCACTACACGGACTTTTTTCGCCAGCGATTGTTTCGGAGTGTTGAGGGAGCTCAGGCTTTGGTCTGGCCAGTTTTTCGGGTGCGCCCGGGGGGTATCTTGAAAGGGGCTTCGTTCCAGGTCAGGCCGACGCAGGTGAGGATGCGTCTGGCATCGACCGTGGCATGGCTTGGCATGCCGTAGCGGTCAGGGGTGCCTTTGTGGCGCAGGATCGAGAGCTGCAATGCGTTCAACTCGTTGCGGATACGAGCCGGGCTCATCGGGTGTCCGAGCAGGTCCAGATGCTTGCGCAGGTGCTGCAGGCAGCAGAAGGCCATGTAGCAGATGGCGATATGGGCCCGGACCCGACGCGGCGACCAGTGATAGATGGGCCGGATTTTCAGATCGTGCTTGTTGGTGCGGAAGCAGGCTTCGATCTCCCACAACTGGTGATAGCGGGCAATGACGTCCTGTGCCTCCAGTTCGTCCGCACCATGAACAACAATGGCATGCAGCCCGTCCCATTGTGCCGCTGCCTTGATCTTTGCATCATCCAGCGTGACGTCCCCGCTGTCGGGGAAGGCCAGGAAGCGGCCATATCCCCGGCTGCTGAAGCTGCCGGGTTTGCGAGAGCGCTTGAGCTTCTTGTGCAGCTTTTCGATTGCCTTGTCGCGCTTGTGGGCATCATTGCGTGCCCGGGTGGGTGACCAGGTCACAATGACCCGCGCTCCCTCCTGGTCGATCACCTTGTACCAGCCCTTCTCGGTTGCCTCTTCAGAACCGTGTCCAGCCCAAGGCTGGCGTCCCTCCGGGCTCAAAATGTTCGCCTTCACGGCGGCCGGGGCGGACTTCATGCGATAGCCGAGGATGTAGGGCAGACCCTTGTTCTGCAACATCTGCTGGTTGTCCTTGCTGAGCATGGCGGCATCGGCCACGAACGTGACCCTGGCCACGTCGAAGCGTCCCTCCAACGCCTTCAGCGCAGCTTCCAGCGTATGACCTTCCCAGGTGTTTCCCGGGAAGAGTTCATAGCCCACAGGCAGCCCATCGGAGGTGACGATCAGCGCCAGCATGACCTGAGCGCGGTGATGCTTGCCATCCTTGCTGAAGCCCTTGGCCAGAAGATGATCCTGCTCGACCCCGTCCGCATCCTCGGCCGGGTCCTCGCGCTCGGTGTCAAAGGCCAGGGTCGTGCAATCGTAGAACAGCACGGTCACTGGCCCGCCCAGCAACTTCTCTGCCGCCGCGTGAGAGGTTTTGCAAATCCCGTCTATCACCGGCGTATTGATGTAATCCATGCTCCGATAGACCACGTCCAGATTGAGCGTGATGCCTGCCTGGTTCTCCAACGCCTCCACGGTCGCGCGCTTGCTCTCGGGCTGTGCGATCCGCGCCATAACCAGCTCTTTCACAATGCGATTGGCACTTTTACGCGCCGCCCCCAGAAGGGCCCCCCAACCCAGTTGGTCATACATCGTCCCCATGACATCCCGCAGACCCAGAGAGACCCGCGCCTCCTCACGGCACTCGGCAAGATCAACGCCAAGCTTGTCCGGCCGCGGAGCGCGGCGCACCAGCGCCTGCAGATCGGCATATTCCGTGGGCGTGAACAGTTCCATTTGCGGCGAGCGATCAATGCGTAATTGCTCCATCAAGCGGCCCGCCAGACGCTTGATATCCTCAATCTCGCTGTCGTTATGGGCCACACCCACATGGCGCAGGATCTTCTGGCGTACCTTGGAGCCGGTGCGGACGGATTCAACGATCTGGATCCGTGTGCGGTTGAGCTTTGCGTCATGTTTGGTGCGGATGAACATGGGCGAAGAGGTTAGCCATCTGAAGGCCCATGTCAATACTTTTTATAATAATGGGGCACTACAACGCGCCTCTGAGCAACCACACCTGAAAACAAACCAAAAACCCAGTCAGATCAACAAAAAGGTCGGAAGTCAGGAGTTCCAGCCACGACTACCCCGTCCGCGGACGTGGCGGCATGGGCGTTGCCGCAATGGACAAAGCAATGCGCGGCGGAGAGCTTGTGGCTTCCTTCCCGGTCGAGATTGATGACCAGATCATGCTGGCCACCTCCAAAGGTCAGTCGATCCGAGTGCCGGTCGATGGCATTTCCTTCCGGTCCCGCAGCGCCGGTGGCGTGCGGGTATTCAACACCGGCAAAGGAGAAGAGGTCGTCAGCGTCGCCTGGATCGCCGATCAGGGCGATGAGGACGAGGCCGAAGAATAGTCTTTCGGCCATGGAACATGAAACAGGCGCTATCCGAACCCGGGCAGCGCCTGTTTTGATTCAGTGCCCAATAGATCAGCCACAGCCCAGAGCCGATCCTGACCCCAAATGCTCTGACCGTCGACGTGGAAGCTGGGAACACCCCAAAGGCCAACGTCTTGCAGCCTGTTTTGGTTCTGCTCAACCCGCCGACGCCAAGTCTGTGATTTCAGCTGATCGCGCGCCGTGGGCCAATTCAAACCGGCGGCTTTGACGATTTGAGAGAGGCCCTTGTCGCTGGCTGCGTCTACGCCTACCGACCAGACTGAGCGCATGAAGGTAGAGCAAAACGCTCCCATCCGACCTTCGGATTCAGCGTAGTCGAACAAGGCATAGCCGCGCTCGATCCCGCTCCCCAAAGGGTCGCAGATGCGGCCAAACGGGATACCCAGTCGCCGCGCCTCGCGCATGCAATCTTGCAGGATGTATCGGGATTTCGCCTTAGGCACCGGCAAGCCGCGCATCAGCATCGGCAACACCGGACGCAGGATCAGTTCGGCATTGCATTGATCCGCCAAGTGCTGAACCCGGTCGAAAGCCAGATAGGAATACGGGCTGCGGAAGGAGAAAAAGAACTCCAGAGTTTTCGGGGTAGCGTCTTGGCTGTCGAATGCCAATTCTGGGGGCGGCACTAGAAGGGGGCCGGTGCCCAGGCCAGCGCTCTGAAACCTGTCTTCAAGATAGTGCAGCCGGTCCACGCCCCAGTACCATTCGCCGCCATAGTAAAACGTGCCGCCGAGGTAGTGCCCCATGGCCCGCAACTTCAGGTCTCCGGCGCTTGTAGCAGCGGCGGGATCACTCTGTTTCCCCGCAGGTAAATCCCGCCCAGCCCATTGGGCGGCGCTGATGGTTTTAAGGTGTTGCGCGAAATCCGGCTCTCCGAGCTGTGCGGCCAGACGAGCATTGACCTCTGGCGTCACACCATCCGCCTTCGGCGCGTCCAAACCCAGCTTTTGCGCCAAGCGCGTCGCGTCTTTGATGGCGTTCTCACGATGCGCTTTCGGATCAGGAACCGCCTCTGCTGGCGGGCCTGAGATCAAATGCGGGCGCAGCGCAATGTCATAGCGCGCCTCAAATGCCGGCAAAACCTGCGCGGTCAGTGCGCAATACGGGTCTGACGCATCGTGAAAATAGTGAACTTCGTGTCGCGCACCACGCGCCCTACGACCAAGTTCGTGCAGGCCTCGACGCGCGTTTTGCAGACCTCGGCTGGTGATGATCTCGGCCAGCCGGGGTTTTACCAATGATGTAAAGGGCACAGTCGTCTCCGCCGGGGTCAGATGCCCTACCCTAGCCACTCCCACGCGGAATACCACGCGGGCACACGGCAACGTGAGTGGTCCGGGTTACAGCCCGTAGAGCGCGCCGAATTTCTGCTCCAGATAACTCAGCAGCGGGTCCGGCCCCGGTTCAACACCACTTGCACGCGCGATGACCTCACGCGGGGCGTAGAGCCCGCCATATTGCTGCACATTCTCGCGCAGCCACGTGGTCGCGCCCGAGGTATCACCTTCGGCCAATTGGCCATCCAACCCCGGTACAGCGCTGCGCAACGCTTGGTAGAGGCACCCGGCATAGACGTTGCCCAGCGAATAAGTCGGGAAATAGCCGAACAGCCCCACGGACCAATGCACATCCTGCAAACACCCGTTCGAGGGCTTGTCGACCGCATAGCCAAAATCTGCCTTGAAGCGGTCATTCCACGCGGCTTCGAGGTCCGAGACCTGCAGGTCTCCGGCCATCAATGCGCGCTCCAGATCAAAGCGCAGCATGATGTGCAGGTTGTATTGCACCTCATCCGCCTCGGTCCGGATATAGCCGTTCTGGACGTGGTTCACAGTCGCGTAGAAGGCGTCGGCATCCGCGATCCCGAAATCTCCGAACGCGTCGCGCATCTGGGTGAAGAGCCATCCGGTGAAGGCGCGCGAGCGGCCAAGCTGGTTTTCATAAATCCGGCTTTGGCTTTCATGCACACCCATCGACACGCCCTGACCCAGAGGCGTCAGCGCGTAGTCGGGGTTGATACCTTGTTCATAGGCGGCGTGCCCGACCTCATGAATGGTTGAGTAGAAGCAGTTGAACGGGTCAGTCGCGCTGGTCCGGGTCGTGATCCGCACGTCCGAGCCACTGCCCGAGCTGAACGGATGCACCGCCTTGTCGACGCGGCCCCGGTTCAGGTCATAACCGAAGGCACGCGCCAGCTTTTGAGACAGGCGCATCTGTTCGGTTTCGTCGAACGAGCCGTCCAGCGCCTTTGGGGAGGGTCGATCCAGAACCGCCGCCCGCAGTGCCACCAAGCGGGGGCGCATCTGATCGAAGATCTCAGCAATCTGGGCTCCGGTCGTATAGGGCTCATAATCCTCGACCATGGCGTCATAGACGTCACCGCCCTGCGCCAGCGCGGCCCCTTCCTCGCGTTTCAGCGCGACGACCTCCTCCAGCACGGGCAGGAAGGCCGAGACATCCTCATCCGCGCGCGCCTGCGCCCATTTGCCTTGCGCGGCAGATGTGACCCGAGCAAGCGCCTTGGCCAGATCGGCGGGGACTTTGATGGTGCGTTCATAAGACCGGCGGATCTCACGCAACTGGGCCTTGCCCGAAGCATCACTCGCGTCGGCCTGGTCCAGCCACTCGGCCACGCGCGGGTCGGACTTGCGCGCGTGCAAAACGGCCTCGATCGCGGCCATTTCCTCGGCCCTTTGTGGGGCAGCTCCGCGTGGCATCATGGTTTCCTGATCCCAGCCGAGCCGGCCGGCAATCTGACCAAGGGCCGAGGTTTCACGTTGAAAGGCCATCAGGTCGTCAAAGGCGCTCATCGGGTCACGCTCCACGGATTGAGGTTGCAATGGGAAAGCCGCTCAGGAAGCGCGCGCGCAGGATCAGGGTCCAGACCACGACGGCCATGAACTGGTGGAAAATGGCGATCTGCCAAGGGGCTGCGTAAACGACGGTGACGATACCAACCACCACCTGCAGCGACAGGGCCGCAAAGGCTGCGTTGAAGGCGAAACGGGTCTGTGGATGGGCGCTGCCCTGCCCCCGACGCCAGACGATGATGGCGAAGATGAACAGCAGATAGCCCGCGCAACGGTGGATGAACTGCACCAGACCGGGGCTTTCGAAGAAGTTGCGCCACACCGGTTCCAGCATGGTGGCATCTGGCGGCAAAAGCTGCCCACCGATCAGGGGCCAATCAGTGTAAGACCGTCCAGCGTCGATCCCGGCGACCAGCGCACCGATGAGGATTTGCAAAAAGGTGAAATGCAGCAAACCGGTAGATAGCGAGAACAGTTTCGCCTCTTTCGCGCGGCGCGCCTGCATCAGATCACGCTCGTCCCGACCCAGCTCAAAGATATACCACGCAAGGAACCCAAGGATCACAAAGGCCAAACCGAGATGTGTCGCCAGACGATAGCTGGCAACGGCCGTCATCCCCTCGCCCTGCGTCACGCCCGAGGCAACCATCCACCAGCCGACCGCGCCCTGAATGCCACCCAAGGCGCCGGGGATCAGCAGTTTGCCGGTCCAACCCGTGGGGATTTTGCGCGCGATCAGGAAGCCAAAGAAGCCAATCGCCCAGACAAGACCGATCACGCGGCCCAGTTGGCGGTGGCCCCATTCCCACCAGTAGATGAATTTGAAATCACTCAGCTCCATCCACTGGTTCTGGATGCGCCACTGGTCGATTTCCTTGTATTTGTCGAATTCGGATTGCCAGTCTGCCTCGGTCATCGGCGGAATGGCCCCAGTGATCGGACGCCATTCGGTGATCGACAACCCACTATCGGTCAGGCGGGTCAGGCCCCCAACGGCGATCATAACAACGACCAGAGCGAACAGGATCATCAGCCACGCCCGGATCGCCTTGCGTGCCCCGCCCCGGCCCTTGTCGATCATACCGGGTTGAACGGCTTGTTGTTTTTCGGTGTCTGAGACTTCTTCGAAGATGCTGCGCTTGGCGCTCATGCTGTCCTCATATGTCCTGGATTTCGTCGCAAGCTAGGGCCAGTGAGGGGCAAGGTCCAGCCTTACCCTTTGTCTTTCCAACGGACCATCTGACGCATGACTCCGTGCATCATCTGCACATCCGCCCGCGTCATCCGCATCCGCGACCACAGGTTGCGCAGATTGGTCTTCATGCCCTCGGCCTTTTCCGGCGGGTAGAAGAAACCCGCCTCTTCCAGCCTGTCTTCATAGTGTTCGACCAGCTTCTCGACCTCGATGCCGGTCGCCCAGTCGCCCTTGCCCAGATCGGTGGCCTCATGCACCACATCACCGGTCTGACGCATCCACTCATAGGCTGTCAGCAGCACGCATTGTCCAAGGTTGAGCGAGGCATATTCCGGGTTCACAGGCACCGAGATGATGGCATTGGCCTTGGCGATATCTTCATTCTCAAGCCCCGCACGTTCGGGGCCAAACAGAACGGCGACCTTTTCACCTGCGGCGACCTTTGCAGCCGCGATATGCATGGCGCGTTCCGGGCTGTAGACCGGCTTGGTCAACCCGCGTTGCCGTGCGGTGGTCGCAAACACAAAGGTGGTGTCAGACAGCGACCCCGCCAGATCGTCAAACAATTGCGCCTCATCCAGAAGTCGACCGGCACCGCTGGACATCGCCACCGCCTTAGGGTTCGGCCACCCGTCCCGAGGAGCCACGATCCGCATCCGGTCCAGCCCGAAATTCCACATCGCCCGCGCGGCGGCACCGATGTTTTCGCCCATTTGCGGGCGCACGAGCACAAAGGAAGGCTGAGAGGTGTCACTAGGCATGGCTGTCTCCGTAAGTTCCGCCTGCTCTAATCACCCAGCCCCATCAGGGCAACCCGATCCTCTTCTTCTTGTCGCTAACACGCGATATGTCCGGTGTATGTAACATGCGATCTGTCCGGTTCTATTCTGTCTCTGAGAGGAGGCGTTATGAACCGAGCAGAAGTGTTACAGGAAGTTCGACTGATGAAGTTTGAAGATGTGTATTCGCGGCGAAGCGCGAACAAGCTGACGCAAGAACAGGCGGCTGAGATACTGGGTGTATCCGTGCGCACCGTCAGGCGTTGGGAGGATCGATTTGAGGCGGATGGTGCAGAAGGTCTGTACGACCGTCGGCTTGGCAAACTGGCCAACAATCGTGTTGCCACGGATAAGGTCATGGAGATGCTTGAACTGTTTGATACCAAGTACTGGGATTACACGCCGAAGCATTTCCACGAGAAGCTGGTGGCCCACCATGGTTTCACACAGAGCTACAACTGGGTGCGGCTTACACTGCAGCGCCACGGCCGGGTTCAGGCAGCACCCCGACGAGGTGCCCATCGGCGCAAGCGGCCCCGCCGTCCGATGGTTGGCATGATGTTGCATCAGGACGGCTCCAGCCATGAATGGGTTCCGGGTCAGTGGTGGGATCTGATCGTCACCATGGACGATGCCACCAACCGGGTTTATTCGGCATTCTTTGTCGAGGAAGAAGGGACGATGAGCAGTTTTCAGGGGCTGACAGAGGTGATCGAGGCGCAAGGTCTGTTTTGCTCGCTCTATGCCGATCGGGGCTCTCATTACTGGCATACGCCCGAAGCGGGCGGCAAAGTGGACAAGGACAATCTGACCCAGGTCGGGCGCGCCTTGCAGCAACTCGGCATTGAGCTGATCCCGGCCTATTCACCGCAGGCCCGTGGACGGTCTGAACGCATGTTTGGCACGTTCCAGAACCGATTGCCGCAGGAACTGCGGTCCCATGGGATCACAACCATTGAAGAGGCCAATCAGTTCCTGAAAGAGGTCTATCTTCCCGAACACAATGCCCTGTTTGCAAAGGAGCCGGAGGATACGACCTCGGCCTTCGTGCCGTTTACAGGCAATGTGCGCGACACCCTGTGTGTGCAGGAAGACCGCGTCGTCGGCAACGACAATACGGTGCGCTACAAGGGCCTGGTCATGCAGATCGCGGCAGACAGGCACCGTCATCATTTCGTCAAGGCGAAGGTCAGGGTCCACGAATACCCCGATGGTCAACTGGTCATCTTCCACGGCCCGAGATGCATTGGCCGCTACCAGCCTGACGGATCACCCATCACACAGGAGGATAGCAAACACAAAGTCGCGTGACCCGCTTCGACGTGGCGCGAACGCGGTGGCCCAAATCTACGGTCGCCTACGGCTCCCTCCGAATTGGGCCACCGCGCAATCAACTGAAGCGGACAATTGGCATGTTACCTACACCGGACAATTCAGAATGTTCTCGACACCCGATCCTCTTCTTCTGTTTCCAAATACCCGCTCGGCAGGCATAAAAGTTTGCTTCCCCCGCTCAATCCGCTAAACCGCGCCAAAGAATGAAAGCGAAGGACGCGCTAATGGACACCCCCGAGCAGCCGCAGATCTATCTGATCACACCGCCGACCATCACGCTCAGCACCTTCCCCGACCAGTTGGCGCGGGTTCTGGACGGGACCGAGATCGCCTGCATCCGGCTGGCCTTGGCCGGAAATGACGAGGACACGATTGCCCGCGCCGCAGATGCCTGCCGCGAGGTTGCCCATGCGCGCGACGTGGCCATCGTGATCTCCAACCACGTTCTGCTGGCGCAACGGCTGGGGTTGGACGGTGTGCATCTGGACGATGCGGCGCGCTCGGTTCGGGCTGCACGAAAGGAGCTTGGCGCAGATGCGATTGTCGGCAGTTTTTGTGGGTCCTCCAGCCATGACGGCATGATGGCTGGCGAAGCCGGCGTCGACTATGTCGCCTTCGGTCCGGTCGGAGCGTCTTCTCTGGGCGACGGCACTCTTGCCGAAAAGGATCTGTTCCAATGGTGGTCGGAAATGATCGAGGTCCCGGTCGTGGCGGAGGGCGGCCTGACCCCAGACTTGATCCGCAGCCTGTCCCCGCATACGGATTTCTTCGGCATCGGCGATGAAATCTGGTCGGCCGAGGACCCTTCGGCCGCTCTGAACGACCTGTTGTCCCAAATGGCTAGCTAAGTATCAGGGGCTCGGCCAACCAATAGACGGCAATTCCCGCAATCAGGATCGAGGCCAGAACCGATATCCGGCCTCGCATTCGCTCGGAAGCGCCGGAAATCAGCGCCGAGATCACAAAACTTACGGCAGCTATGGCGTAGAGCGCTACCAGTACTCCGCCCGCATAGCCGAATATCGCGGGCGGCAAATGATCCGGTGGCACCCCAATTCTCGCCAGCGAGGTGCTGAGCGCTATCCCACACAACAATCCGGCACCAAAAACAGCGAGCAAGCGGAAAACGGTCAGACGCCTGAGAACCAAATTCCACAGCGCCACAACGAGGGTTGCAGCCGCAAGCGCCTGAGAGGCCACCGCAGAGGGCAACGCAACCGCGCCATAGACCGAAAGCGCCAGACCGAAGATCAGTCCTAGGGACACAAACAACATCTGCGCCAACAGCGGACGCAGGCTGAGAGTCAAAAAGACCAGCGACAGCACAAGGGCGATCTCGTGGTAGCCATGCGGAAGGATGCGGGTCAGCCCCTTGGGCAGAAACACCTGCAGCACCTGTTGCGGGTCGAGCGCGGCACCGCCTTGCAACGGGATCAGAGGGCTGACCTCTCCGGCGACCAGATAGCCCGTGTAGGGTGCGTCGACACGCTGTTGTTTAACGACGGCAGGCCCGTGCCCCTCCGGCCATGTCAGGCGCAGACTGGACGCGCCTTCCGGCAGCGGCGCGGCCAGCAGCAGCTTTGACAGACGAGAAGTATTGGGATCACCGACGATGGGAATGCGCACGCCCTCATAGGACAGGCGGGTCGGGCCTGCGAGTTCGACCCTCCTGACTTCCGACATTTTTTCGTATAAGTCATTGATATTATTATGCCTTGGTTGCCAAAAGGCACTACACGGACTTTTTTCGCCAGCGATTGTTTCGGAGTGTTGAGGGAGCTCAGGCTTTGGTCTGGCCAGTTTTTCGGGTGCGCCCGGGGGGTATCTTGAAAGGGGCTTCGTTCCAGGTCAGGCCGACGCAGGTGAGGATGCGTCTGGCATCGACCGTGGCATGGCTTGGCATGCCGTAGCGGTCAGGGGTGCCTTTGTGGCGCAGGATCGAGAGCTGCAATGCGTTCAACTCGTTGCGGATACGAGCCGGGCTCATCGGGTGTCCGAGCAGGTCCAGATGCTTGCGCAGGTGCTGCAGGCAGCAGAAGGCCATGTAGCAGATGGCGATATGGGCCCGGACCCGACGCGGCGACCAGTGATAGATGGGCCGGATTTTCAGATCGTGCTTGTTGGTGCGGAAGCAGGCTTCGATCTCCCACAACTGGTGATAGCGGGCAATGACGTCCTGTGCCTCCAGTTCGTCCGCACCATGAACAACAATGGCATGCAGCCCGTCCCATTGTGCCGCTGCCTTGATCTTTGCATCATCCAGCGTGACGTCCCCGCTGTCGGGGAAGGCCAGGAAGCGGCCATATCCCCGGCTGCTGAAGCTGCCGGGTTTGCGAGAGCGCTTGAGCTTCTTGTGCAGCTTTTCGATTGCCTTGTCGCGCTTGTGGGCATCATTGCGTGCCCGGGTGGGTGACCAGGTCACAATGACCCGCGCTCCCTCCTGGTCGATCACCTTGTACCAGCCCTTCTCGGTTGCCTCTTCAGAACCGTGTCCAGCCCAAGGCTGGCGTCCCTCCGGGCTCAAAATGTTCGCCTTCACGGCGGCCGGGGCGGACTTCATGCGATAGCCGAGGATGTAGGGCAGACCCTTGTTCTGCAACATCTGCTGGTTGTCCTTGCTGAGCATGGCGGCATCGGCCACGAACGTGACCCTGGCCACGTCGAAGCGTCCCTCCAACGCCTTCAGCGCAGCTTCCAGCGTATGACCTTCCCAGGTGTTTCCCGGGAAGAGTTCATAGCCCACAGGCAGCCCATCGGAGGTGACGATCAGCGCCAGCATGACCTGAGCGCGGTGATGCTTGCCATCCTTGCTGAAGCCCTTGGCCAGAAGATGATCCTGCTCGACCCCGTCCGCATCCTCGGCCGGGTCCTCGCGCTCGGTGTCAAAGGCCAGGGTCGTGCAATCGTAGAACAGCACGGTCACTGGCCCGCCCAGCAACTTCTCTGCCGCCGCGTGAGAGGTTTTGCAAATCCCGTCTATCACCGGCGTATTGATGTAATCCATGCTCCGATAGACCACGTCCAGATTGAGCGTGATGCCTGCCTGGTTCTCCAACGCCTCCACGGTCGCGCGCTTGCTCTCGGGCTGTGCGATCCGCGCCATAACCAGCTCTTTCACAATGCGATTGGCACTTTTACGCGCCGCCCCCAGAAGGGCCCCCCAACCCAGTTGGTCATACATCGTCCCCATGACATCCCGCAGACCCAGAGAGACCCGCGCCTCCTCACGGCACTCGACAAGATCAACGCCAAGCTTGTCCGGCCGCGGAGCGCGGCGCACCAGCGCCTGCAGATCGGCATATTCCGTGGGCGTGAACAGTTCCATTTGCGGCGAGCGATCAATGCGTAATTGCTCCATCAAGCGGCCCGCCAGACGCTTGATATCCTCAATCTCGCTGTCGTTATGGGCCACACCCACATGGCGCAGGATCTTCTGGCGTACCTTGGAGCCGGTGCGGACGGATTCAACGATCTGGATCCGTGTGCGGTTGAGCTTTGCGTCATGTTTGGTGCGGATGAACATGGGCGAAGAGGTTAGCCATCTGAAGGCCCATGTCAATACTTTTTATAATAATGGGGCACTACAACGCGCCTCTGAGCAACCACACCTGAAAACAAACCAAAAACCCAGTCAGATCAACAAAAAGGTCGGAAGTCAGGAAACACCTGCAGCACCTGTTGCGGGTCGAGCGCGGCACCGCCTTGCAACGGGATCAGAGGGCTGACCTCTCCGGCGACCAGATAGCCCGTGTAGGGTGCGTCGACACGCTGTTGTTTAACGACGGCAGGCCCGTGCCCCTCCGGCCATGTCAGGCGCAGACTGGACGCGCCTTCCGGCAGCGGCGCGGCCAGCAGCAGCTTTGACAGACGAGAAGTATTGGGATCACCGACGATGGGAATGCGCACGCCCTCATAGGACAGGCGGGTCGGGCCTGCGAGTTCGACCCTCAGCGTCCCGGACCAGTCTTTGACAAACGACCGGACCTCAGGCTCCAGCTCTGAGGAGACCCGTCGGCGCAACTCTCTGTACCGCGCGTCATCGGCAAAATCCGGGCGGGTTTCGGGGTCGATCCCGGACAGGAACATCTCGGCATTCAGCGTGACCTCTAGGAACAGAGTGTCTTCCTTCGTCCAGAACTCGACAATCGTCGGAGTGGTCTGAGCCTTCGCGGACCACGTCGAAAGCACCAGAAAGACAGGCAAAATCAGGAGAAAACGGAAAATACCGTTCATCTGCGACGCTCATCAATAAAACCATCAATCATACAGGTCGAGTGTCCCGCCGAACGCATCGGATCGCAAGTCGAAACGACGGCGGGCGAGATCACAGAGGCCTTATCTCTGTTATCGCTGACGTTCTGGCTTGCACGGCCCTCAGCGCTGCGGCATGACAGCACCATGACTCAGAACAGTGAAATCCTGTGTATCGGCTCGGTCCTGTGGGACGTGATCGGACGCTCGGCCAGTGCCATGCGGCAAGGATCGGACGTGCCGGGGCGGATCACCCGCCTGCCCGGCGGCGTCGCCATGAACATCGCCATGACGCTGGTGCGGTTTGGCATGACCCCTACCCTACTGACCGCCATTGGCCGCGACCCGGAGGGTGACGAGCTGGTCCACGCTTGCGCCCGGCTCGGCATGGTCACCGACCATATCTACCGCTCGCAAGACCTGCCGACCGATCGCTACATGGCGGTCGAAGGGGCCAACGGTCTGATCGCGGCCATCGCTGACGCCCACTCGCTTGAGGCTTCGGGGGCGAAAATCCTGCGCCCGTTGATGCACGGGCCGCTGGGCTATGAGAACACGCCGTTTGAAGGACCCATAGCACTGGACGGCAACCTAACGCTGGACCTTTTGGAAGAAATCGCCCAAAGCCCCGCCTTCGCCAAGGCGGACCTACGGGTTGCACCCGCCTCACCCGGCAAAGCCGAGCGACTGCTGCCCTTCCTAAAACATGCCCGCGCGACGCTCTATGTGAACCTCGAGGAGGCTGGCCTGCTGTGTCAGCGCGAGTTCACCGATTCCGAATCCGCCGCCAAAGGCCTGCTGGACCGGGGAGCGCTGCGCGTCCTCGTCACCGATGGCGGCAATTCGGCCACCGTTGGCTCGGCCTCGGGCGTTCTGACCCAGACACCTCCGTCTGTGCTTGTAACTCGCGTGACCGGCGCGGGCGATACATTCATGGCCGCTCATATCGCTTCAGAATCAGACGGCGCCGATGCGCAAACGGCATTGACCCGCGCGCTCCACGCCGCTGCAACCTACGTTTCAGGAGAAACTCCGCTGTGATCCCTATCCACTACTCTGCCGAGGTCCGCGCCGCGAAAGACGCAGGCCACCCCATCGTGGCGCTTGAAAGCACCATCATTACTCACGGCATGCCCTACCCTCAAAACGTTGAGGTCGCCGCGCAGGTGGAACAGGACATCCGCGATGCAGGAGCTGTGCCAGCGACCATGGCTGTGATCGAAGGCGTGCTGCATGTGGGCCTTGAACCCGACCAGCTGCAGGCCTTGGGCCAGGCTCAGGGCGTCGCGAAAATCTCACGCGCGGACATGGCCGCCTGTATCTCGACCGGCGGGACCGGAGCCACAACAGTGGCCGCAACCATGATCGCCGCGCAATATGCGGGGATTGAGGTCTTTGCCACCGGCGGGATCGGAGGCGTCCATCAGGGGGCCGAGACCACGTTTGATATCTCAGCCGACCTGCATGAGCTGGGTCAAACCCCAGTGACGGTTGTGGCGGCGGGTGCCAAAGCGATCCTCGATCTAGCTAAAACGCTTGAGGTTCTTGAAACGCTGGGCGTTCCGGTCATCGCCTATGGTCAGGATGCCTTTCCCGCCTTCTGGTCCGCACAATCCCCATATGCCGCACCGCTGCGCATGGACAGTGCCGAGGCCATCGCAAAAGCTCATGCGACGCGCCGCGCGCTGGGCCTACCGGGCGGTCAGCTGGTCGCGAACCCGATCCCGGCCGCAGACCAGATCCCGGCCGAGGAGCTGGCCCCGATCATCGCCGCTGCCCAGGCGGATGCAGATGCTCATCGGATCACCGGCAAGGCCGTCACACCCTATCTGCTGCAACGGATTTTTGAAAAGACCGAGGGCCGCTCACTCACCGCGAACATCGCCTTGGTGCGCAACAACGCACAATTGGCGGCGAATATTGCTAAGGCACTGGTAAACGGCGCGTAAACCTGCCCTATTGCACCGGCGCATCGGACTGCTTAGGTAGTTTTGCAAACCACTCGGACCTGTAATGAACACACCGTTTGACGAAGAGCCCCATCGCCGCCCCGGCCTGTTCTCGCGCCTGCGCGGGTCTTTTCTGACGGGTATTGTTGTCATTGCGCCTGTCTGGCTGACAATCTGGCTGATCTGGTCCGTCGTGGGCTGGATCGACAGCGCCGTTCTGCCGCTGGTGCCACAGCAGTTCCGCCCCGAAGAATATGTGGGCATCAACCTGCGCGGCGTCGGGGTCATCATCTTCCTGGTGTTCACCATTCTGGTCGGCTGGGTCGCCAAAGGCATCTTGGGCCGGTCATTCATCTCATTCACCGAGAGCCTCGTCGATCGGATGCCGATTGTCCGTTCGATCTATTCCGGGATCAAACAGATCTCGGAGACGGTGTTCGCGCAGACCGAGCGCTCTTTCGAGAAAGCCTGCCTCGTGCAATATCCGCGGCGTGGCATCTGGGCCATCGGGTTCGTATCGACCACAGCAAGGGGTGAGGTTAGCAATCGCGCCGAAACCGGCGGCAACCTCCTGAGCATCTTCATACCGACAACGCCCAACCCGACCTCCGGCTTTTTGCTGTTCTTCCCTGAAGAGGATGTGATCCTGCTGGACATGTCGATTGAAGAGGCCGCAAAGCTCGTAATCTCGGCCGGCCTGGTCTATCCCAACGAAAAAGACCCGACGCAGCCCCCCGAGTAATCAGCCAAACATTGCGGGCAGATCGACGGTACTGTGCCGCCCAAGGTCATCCTTGTGACGTGCCAGAAACCCATCTGCCGCGTCGCGGCCCGCGTGCTTCAACTTGTGCAAGATCACCGGATTGGGCACCGTTTTGGTCGCCACAGACAAGCTGTTCATCAGCTCATTATCCGCAATCATGTGGACCAAAACGCGGCTCATCTCACCGGCTTTCAGCTTGCCTTCTTCCAGCAGCCGCTGAACAAAATTGATCGCCCGCAGCTCGCGGAACAGGGATGAGTTAAAGCTGATCTCATTGATCCGGTTCTGGATTTGCTGCGGCGTAACCGGCAACTCGTCCCGCTCCAAAGGGTTGATATTCACGATCACCACATCATCGGGCAGTTCACCCTCGAACAAAGGATACAGCGCCGGGTTGCCGGTATAGCCGCCATCCCAATAGGCCTCCGTCCTGTCGGTTTCGGGGTCGTAAATCTCAACCGCTTTGAACAGCGTAGGCAAGCAGGCCGAGGCCAAAATCGCATTTGTCGAGATCTCATCGCCCGTGAACACACGGATCTTGCCACTGCGCACGCAAGTGGCGCACACAAACAGACGTGGCCCCTGATCGGCGCAGACCTCATCAAAGTTGAACCGATCCACCACGGTTTCCAGTGGGTTCGAATAGAAGGGACCATAGGCATAGGGGGACACCATCCGGGACCACGCATCGCCAATGGAGTAAGGCAGCGAATACTCCATCGCCTGCGCAATGCTCGCAGGTTCAAGCCCCCTGAACCAGTTGGCAATACGCATATCGCCAAGAGCCCCCATGCGTTTCCACAACCCGTCCAGCCGCGCCCGCGCGCCCTCGCGCCCATTTGCAACCATGCCCGACTTGAACGCAGCCCCGTTCAATGCCCCGGCTGAGGTTCCGGTGATCGCCGCAACCTCAATATCCTCTTCATCGAGGAGGCGGTCGAGGACACCCCAAGTGAACGCCCCATGCGCCCCACCACCCTGCAAAGCCAGATTGATCCGTTTCATGGTTTCGCCTCTTCATCTGGCCAAAAATATCCCGGGGGTTTGGGGGCAGAGCCCCCGTGAAAGCTCACAAGGCCGTCCAGCCACCATCGACCGAGATCGTCGTGCCGGTGATCTGCGCCGCCGCATCCGAGCAGAGGAACTGAACCGTCCCGCCCAATTGCTCGACCGTGGCGAACTCCTTGGACGGTTGCCGCTCCAGCATGACGTTCTTGATCACGTCCTCACGACTCATGTTGTATTCCTTCATAGTGTCGGGGATCTGCGCTTCGACCAGAGGGGTCAGCACATAGCCCGGACAAACCGCATTGCAGGTGATCGGCTCTTGCGCGGTTTCCAATGCAACGGCTTTGGTCATGCCAACAACACCATGCTTGGCCGCCACATAGGCCGCTTTAAACGGAGAGGCCGTCAAACCATGGGCTGAGGCGATGTTCACGACGCGCCCCCACCCACGCGCGCGCATCAACGGCAAGGCGGCGGCGGTCGTGTGGAAGGCCGAGTTCATGTTGATCGCAATGATCGCGTCCCACTTGTCGATCGGGAACTGGTCAATCGGGGACACATGCTGAATACCCGCATTGTTCACCAGAATATCGCAGGAGCCCGCCTTCTCGATCAGGGCGCGACTTTCGTCGCCCTTGGACATATCGGCCTGAATGTAGCGCGCGCTCGTACCGGTCTCTTTCGAAATCTCCGCGGCCAACGCGTGATCTTCATCCCGATCTGTGAACGAGTTCAGAATCACATCCGCCCCAGCCTTCGCCAGCTCGCGCGCGATGCCCAGACCGATGCCCGAATTTGATCCCGTGATGATTGCCGTTTTTCCCGAAAGGCTCATGACTGCATTCCCTCTGAGTTCACCTGGAACGCAGAGTGCCATGCTGCACCTGCAAAGAAAACTGGGAACTGCAGAATGAGTGGCTGCAAATCTGCGAAAAAAAACGCCCGCACGAAGCGGGCGTTAAGTTATTGAGGCAGGTTTCATACAGGCAAGAAACCTATCGAGCAGTGAAATCTTTATAAGCAATTCTGCGCTTTCGTCCAAGCTAAAAGTTTGAAAACAAGAAAAATCATCGCTACGATGAATCCCAACAAAATAAGGCCAGAGCAGGATTGTTTCCAAAATGAGCCCGTATTTTTCACACCCGCTTCGTGGTTTGGCAGCGGGAATCGCCCTGCTTTTTGCGTCCTCACTGGCACAGGCAGAATCGACTCATGGCATAGCTATGTATGGCGACCCGGCCTTACCACCGGATTTTGTGTCTCTACCCTATGCGAACCCAGAGGCGCCCAAAGGCGGCAAAGTCGTTTTCGGAAATACGGGCGGCTTTAACAGTTTGAACCCGTTTGTGCAAAAAGGCACCACTCCGTGGCAGTTAAGATTTTGGACCCACGAGAGCCTGATGGGCCGCTCCTGGGACGAACCTTTCACTCTTTACGGGCTGTTAGCCGAATCGGTTGAGACTGCGCCAGACCGGTCATGGGTGGAATTCACCCTCCGGGAAGAGGCTCGATTCTCCAATGGCACCCCGGTCACAGTTGACGATGTGATCTGGTCTTTCCAGACCCTCGGGACCGAAGGGCATCTGCGCTATCGCGGTCTATGGTCCAAGATCGACAGTATCGAACAGACCGGCCCGCGCTCGGTCCGGATCAGCTTTAACGAGGCTGACCGCGAACTTGCATTGATCGTAGGGCTGCGCCCGATCCTTCAGAAAGCCCAATGGGAAGGTAAGGATTTTGCGGACGCGCAGTTGCACGACGTTCCTGTTGGAAGCGGACCCTATGTGATCGACGATTACGAGGCCGGGCGCTATGTGAACCTGCGTCGAAATCCGGACTATTGGGGCGCGGATGTTCCGTTTCGCCGTGGCACGATGAATTTCGATGACATCCGGATCGAATTCTACGGCGATGCCACCGTTCTGTTCGAAGCCTTCAAAGCCGGAGAGCTTTCGGCCGTGCGCGAGTTCAACGCCGACAAATGGGACACGCAGTACAGTTTCCCCGCTGTTCAGCGCGGCGATGTAATCAAGACCGAGATCCCGCATGGCAAGCCTTCGGGCATGACCGGGCTGGTGATGAACACCCGCAAAGCTCCGTTCGACGACTGGCGCGTGCGTGAGGCCCTGATGCTGGCCTTCAATTTCGAATTCATCAACGACACGATCACCGGCGGTGCGCAGTCGCGGATTTCATCTTATTTCTCTGGCTCTGACCTGGCTATGCAACCAGGCCCCGCGACGGGGCGCGTTGCGGAGCTGTTGAAGCCATATAGCGCAGACCTGATCCCTGGAACGCTTGAAGGCTACGCCCCACCCGAGGGCGACGGTTCAGCCCGAAACCGCGCGAACCTGCGTAAGGCGGCAAAACTGTTGGCCGAGGCTGGCTGGACCATTCAGGACGGCGTGCTGCGCAATGCAGCGGGCGAGCCGTTCCAGATCACCGTTCTGTTGCAACAGGGCGATGGTGAGATGCAGACAGCGGTCGAGATTTACACGCGCGCGCTGGAGCGTCTGGGCATTCAGGTCACGACCGAACGTGTCGACAATGCCCAATACACCGGACGGGTGTCTGAGCTGGATTTCGATATGACCCCGTTCCGCCGTGCCTTGTCACTGTCGCCGGGTAATGAACAGCGCCTTTATTGGGGCAGCGAGTCCGCCGATGCAACGGGCACGCGCAACCTGATGGGCGTCGCCTCACCGGCTGTGGACGGAATGATCGACGCCATGCTGGCTTCGGAAAGTCGCGAGGATTTCGTGGCCGCCACCCGCGCCCTCGACCGGGTTCTGACAGCGGGCCGATACGTGATCCCGATCTGGAGCTTCGACGTCGGTCGCATCGCCCATGTCAGTGCGCTGAAATACCCTGAAACCCTGCCCATCTACGGCGATGGCCCGCAATACATGCCCGAGGTCTGGTGGTACGCGGACTAAGACCGCGCGCTTAGGGTGTGCAGGTTTGGACCTGCCATCCAGGGCAAACGCGGATCGGCAAAAACTGGCACATTCCGCGATGAACAAAATCATGAGCTCATAGCGCAAAGCGCCCCTATATATGGGCGTTTCACCGGATTTTGCGCCAAACCCGCCGCGCAAACCTGACTCTGATCGGCATAATTCTGATCAGGCCAGGGGTGCGACATCTTGTCATGTCTTCCGCTGCGTCAACTCGTCCGTACGCTGTTCATAGGGGAGAGCCGTCCTGAAACCTGAAGAAGGAAAGCTCGCAGATGCTGAACTGGACCGATCTGACACAAGACTGGAACGCGTGCTACGCCCGCGCGAAACGCCGTTTTCCCAACCTGAGGGACAAGGACATGCCGCGTGTCGGCAAGGATCGCAAACAGTTCGAAGCCTATCTGGCCGAACGCCATCACCTAACTGTTAATGAAGCCCACGAAGAGGTCGAGGATTTTCTGTTCACGGAGTCTTTGAACCGCGAATTGAACTGATCCTAGGCGAGTGATGTCACCCAGAGGATGGTCGCATCCTCATCGCTGACCGAAATCACATTATGCCCCATGCTGCCGTCGTAATAGGCGCTGTCGCCCCGGCGCATCTCCGCCGGTTCGTAGAACTCGGTATACAACCGCACGACGCCGGTCAGGACGTACATGAACTCCTCCCCGTCATGGCGCACCCAACCTTCGAACTCATCCATCGAGCGGGCGCGGACGCGGGCGCGATAGGGGAGCATCTGCTTTTTCGTCAGGGTTTCAGCCAGCAACTCATGCTCATAGGTGGCAGTGGCATGTGCAGCCCCCTCGCCGGACCGGGTCACGGCCATACGACCAATCACCTGCTCACGCTGCGGCGGGGTGAAGAGCTGAGGCACCGAGATCTCCAACCCGATGGCCAGCTTTTTCAGCGCATCGTAGGTGGGTGACATCTGACCATTTTCGATCTTGCTGAGCGTCGAACGCGCCAGACCGGCCTGCGAGGCTGCCTGCTCCAGCGTCCAGTTGCGCGCCTTGCGCAACTCGCGCACGCGGGCGCCCAGGTCCAAAGGCTCGGGTTCCGTGTGTTCGCCTGCGTCGCGGGCAATGCGGATCAGGGATTTGGGATCTTGGGTACTCATGACTTCGTCTATAGGGCGCACAAGCCGCGCTTGCAACGCGCCATGGGCCGGGTTAGCCAGTTGCCATGCTTTCAATCTTCGATCAGGGGCCACCGACGCCCTGTCCGACCCCGTTCAATCTGGCCGCTCACGTGCTTGGCAAAGCAGATGGGTTGGCCAACAAAACCGCCCTGTCCGTGTTGCGCAGAAACGGGTCCGAAGACTGGAGCTATAGCGCATTGAAAGCCGCCGTTCTGGGAACAGGTCAGGGCCTGTTGCAGGCCGGACTGCACCCCGGTGATATCGTGCTGATGCGTCTTGGAAACACCGTCGAGTTTCCGATCGCCTATCTTGGGGCCATCGCCGTCGGCATCGTTCCTGTTCCGACCTCATCGCAACTGACCGAACCGGAAACCGCGCGGATCATTGCGGAGCTTTCCCCGCCGCCATCTTGCACGACCCCTCTGTGGCTTGTCCCGAGCACCCCAATCAGATCCACCTGCACGACCTGATCACCATGCATGACCTGCCACCTGCGCAGTTCGACATGGGCGACCCCGAGCGTCTGGCCTATGTGGTCTATACCTCGGGCACCTCAGGCAAGCCCCGCGCAGTCGCCCATGCTCACAGAGCGATTTGGGCGCGCCAAATGATGGTCGACGGCTGGTATGGCCTGACGGAACACGACCGCCTGTGCCACGCGGGTGCGTTCAATTGGACTTATGCGCTGGGCACCGGGCTTATGGATCCGTGGACGATCGGAGCCTCGGCCCTGATCCCCGAACCCGGCACCGATATGTCTCAGCTGCCGCAAATGCTGCGCCAAAACCGCGCGACGATCTTTGCTGCAGCACCGGGTGTTTTCCGCAAGATGCTGTCCGGTATGGATCGGATCGAGCTACCCGATTTGCGCCACGGTTTGTGCGCCGGGGAAAAGCTGTCTCGGTCCCTGCACGCCCAGTGGGAAACGGCCACCGGAACAGAACTATACGAAGCGTTCGGCATGTCCGAATGTTCGACCTTTATTTCATCCAGCCCAAACCATCCTGCGCGTGGGGATGCCCTCGGACAGCCGCAACCGGGCCGCCGAGTCGCGATCCTCGGGCCAGAGGGGCCTGTGCCGCAAGGGAGCGAAGGGACCATCGCCATTCACCGCTCAGATCCCGGCCTGATGCTGACCTATCTGAACGCCCCCGACGAGGCCGCCGCCCGACTACAAGGTGACTGGTTCCTGACCGGCGATCAGGGCGCCATGGCCGTCGATGGGCAGATCACCTATCTGGGGCGTGACGATGACATGATGAACGCGGGCGGCTACCGCGTCTCGCCAGTTGAGGTCGAATCCGTCCTGTCCCGCTACCCCGGCATCACTCAGGTCGGGGCCGCAGCCGTCGAGGTCAAACAGGACACATTCGTGATAGCGGCCTTCTACTCCGGCCCCGATAGACTGGACGAAGACGCTCTGCACGCCTATGTCCAAGCCAATCTGGCGCGCTACAAACAGCCGCGCGCCTTTGTTCACCTTCCCGAGTTGCCAACCGGCGGCAACGGCAAACTCCTGCGCCGCGCGTTGCCGGCCTATTTCAAGGCGTCCACCCCATGAGCCAAACAGACACCCAGACCGTCAAACTTGATATCCTTTCCGATCCGATCTGCCCTTGGTGCTACATCGGCAAAACCCATCTGGACAAAGCCTTGGCAAAACTGCCGGATCATCCTTTTGTGATCGAGTGGCACCCGTTCCAGCTGAACCCCGACATGCCGGATGCAGGCATGGATCGGCGCGAATATCTGGAACGGAAATTCGGCGGCAAGGACGGTGCGGTGCGCGCCTATGCGCCCGTGGTCGAACATGCCGAGAATGCGGGCCTCAAGATCGACTTTGAGGGGATGAAGCGCACACCAAACACCTTGGACGCGCATCGCCTGATCCACTGGGCCGGGATCGAGGGCAAGCAGAACGCCGTCGTCGATGCTCTGTTCGACGCCTATTTCGTTCAGGCCCGCGATATCGGCGACCCGGAGGTACTGTCCGACATCGCCGACAGCGCGGGCATGGACGCGGCGGTGGTGATGAAACTTCTGAAATCCGACGCCGACCGCGAGGATATCCGCAACCGCGACACCCACTCACGTGAGATGGGCGTCAGCTCGGTCCCGACCTTCATTGTTGCCAATCAACATGCCGTTCCGGGCGCGCAACCTCCTGAAATGTGGGAGAAAGTGATTGGGGAAATCATGTCTCAACTTGAGGCCTCCTCTGCGTAAAAGCACAGAGGTCTGTGCGAAATTCCGGTCTGGCGCAACCTGATCCGTCGTGATAGCGCGATCAGGTAAGGAGTCCCCATGACCAACCGCATGTCTCGTGGAGAGTTCATTGCGCTGATCGCAATGATGTTCTCGACCATCGCCTTTTCGATCGATTCGATGCTGCCTGCCCTACCCGAGATCGGCGCGCAGCTCAGCCCGGATGACGTCAATCGCGCGCAGTTGATCCTGACGTCTTTCGTGCTTGGGATGGGGATTGGCACGTTCTTTACCGGCCCCCTGTCGGATGCGTTTGGCCGTAAACCGGTCATCTATGGTGGTGTCGCGCTTTATATTGCGGCCTCGGCCGTGGCTTGGGCCAGTTCCTCGCTCGAGCTGGTTCTGGCGGCCCGTGTGGCGCAGGGCCTTGGTGCTGCGGGTCCGCGCGTTGTGGCCATGGCGGTCATCCGAGATTTGTACTCGGGCCGGATCATGGCGCGTATCGTCTCAATCGCCATGCTGCTGTTTACACTCGTGCCTGCCGTCGCGCCCTTATTGGGGGCCGGAGTAATTGCCCTGTTTGGCTGGCGCGGTATCTTTGTATCGTTCATCCTGTTCGCCCTGATCGTCTGCGTCTGGATGGGAGCCCGCCTGCCCGAGACGCTGGCAGTCGAGAACCGTCGCCCCTTCCGCCTGCCGCTGATGGTCGCCGCGACCAAAGAGATGTTCGCCCATCCGACCGTGCGCCTGTCGATCATGGTGCAAACCCTGTGCATGGGGATTTTGTTCACCATGCTGACCATGGTTCAGCCCGTCTATGACGTGATACATGACCGGGCCGAGAGTTTTCCGTTCTGGTTCGGGTTCGTCGCACTGATGTCGGGATCGGCCAGTGTGTTGAATGCAGCCCTTGTGGTGCGCGTTGGCATGCGCCGCATGGTGACTTGGGCGCTGGGGGCGCAGATCGGTATCACCGCGTTGGTTATCGTGACCAATTCCTTCCCGCTGTCGCCCGACGCCTCGTTTGGCCTGTTCGTGGCCTGGCAAACCACCGTGTTCTTCATGGCGGGTGTCACCATGGGCAACCTGAACGCCATCGCGATGGAGCCGATGGGGCATATTGCCGGAATGGCGGCCTCTGTCATCGGCTCGGTCTCGACAGTGCTGGCCGCGGCCATTGCAGCCCCAGTCGGGCTGCTATTTGACGGCTCGATCTTGCCTTTGACTACCGGCATTCTGACCATGTGTATCCTGGCCTTCAGCCTGATGATCCATATGGGCCGCATCGAAAACAGACTGCTCGCCTGAGGATTTTCAGACCGGATCAAACGCGCTACGCTGTCTCGACCAACATGGCGGAGGGTCAGTTATGAGTGAGTACTACGATCTGGGCACCTATTCCTGCCCTGTTTCGATAGCATCAGCTGAAGCCCAACTCTGGTTCGACCGAGGGCTCGTCTGGACCTACGGCTACAATCATGATGAGGCCGTCGCCTGCTTTGAAAAAGCAGTCGAACATGACCCAAACTGCGCCATGGCGCATTGGGGCGTCGCCTACGCAGCCGGCCCGAACTACAACCTGCCGTGGGACTTGCAAGACGACCGGGGACGGCAGAAAGCACTGACAAAGGCCTTTGAAGCCACGCAAAAGGCGGTAAGCGTAACGAGGCACACACATGGCATTTCAGCTTGACTTTTGAAAGTTCCATGGCAGGAGCTCGTCGATACGGCTTTGGGGGTGACCGGCTGCTATTTTTTGGAGCGTTGAGGTCAGATATGCATTGGGTTCCACGCCGTTCAACTTCGCGGTCTGTATCAGAGATGCGATACGGCCCCAACTGGCGCCGCCTTCATCATGACCCGCAAACAGTGCGTTTTTCCGCCCAAGGGCAATTGGTCTTTGGAGATTTTCGACGTTGTTGGAGTCGATCTCAACCCGGCCGTCACTGAGAAAGACCTGCAAGCCGTCCCAATGTTTGTGAATGTAGTTGAGCTTTTCACCAAGTCTGGATTTTTTAGAGACCTGCAGGCGCTGCTCCTGAAGCCAGGTGCCGAACTCGGCAACCAAGGGCGCGGTTTGTGTCTGGCGCGCAGACAGGCGCTGTTCGGGTGGAAGGCCCCGAATTTCAGTTTCAATTGCGTAAAATTCGGCAATCCGACGCAAGCCCTCTGCTGCGATCCCGGACTTGTCGCGGTCAAAGACCTCCTTCAGTTTGCGGCGAGCGTGGCTCCAACAATAGGCGGCTCGGATCGGAGAGCCCCCTTTCCGCGTTGGCCGCATCAACCGATTATACCCCTGATACCCATCCAACTGCAGAACACCGTTGAACCCCTTGAGAAACTTCTCTGCGTTTTCGCCAGCCCGACCGGGTGCATAGAAATAAACAACCCCTGGTGGTGCATCGCCCCTCCAGGATCGGTCGTCACGTGCCAACGTCCAGAAATAACCGGTTTTCGTTTTACCCTCTCCCGGATCGAGGACTGGGACCGTGGTTTCATCCATGAACAGTTTGGTCGAAGACTTCAGGTGTTCCGCCAGCCGCTCAACAACCGGCTTGAGGTGGAACGCGGCCTTTCCGACCCAGCCCGCGAGCGTGGCGCGATGAATGTCGATGCCAGAGCGCACAAGTATCTGCGATTGACGGTACAGAGGAAGGTGGTCTGCATACTTGCTGACCAACACGTGCGCGATGGCCGCTTCGGTCGGAAGTCCGCCCTCGATCAGCCACGATGGTCCCGGTGCTTGTTTCACGCCTCCAGCACATGACCGGCAGGCATATTTCGGACGGACCGTTACGATCACACGCAACTGCGCGGGCACGATGTCCAGCCGTTCACTGCGATCTTCACCAATCTTATGCATCGCGCCGCATCCGCACGGACATTCAACACTGTCAGGTTCGATCACCTGTTCGATCCGCGGCAGATCTTCAGGCAGATTGCCGATATTGCGCTCAGGCGCTTTCCTGGGCTTTGCCTTTTTCTCTTTGTCACAGGATTGAGTGGCTGCCTCGCTTGAGGCCTCCGCCTCGCTGAGCGCAACTTCAAGATCTTCGGCCCCGAGATTACGCTCGTCCTGAGTTAGTTTTTCCGATTTCTTGCCGTAAAGCGCCCGCTTCAATTCCGCAATCAGGCTTTCATAACGAAGGATCAAAGCGTTTTGCTCTGCAATCTGTTGGTCTTGACCCGTTATCTGCCGATCTTGATCCGATATTTGCTGGGCCTGATCTGCAATGTGCGCCCCCTGATCTGATATGCAGGCGCTCTGCTTGGTTGTCAGTTCCTCCAACTCGGCAACCCGACGTGCATTGTCCTCGACAAAGGCCTGAACAGCCTCTTTATGTTCGGCGGGCAGAGCATCAAGATTGAAACCATTGGAGTCGGCAGTCATACCTGCGAGCATACACAGCCCGAACTTCTAAATCCTGCCCAATCAACCGCCTGATTCACTCTGCCGCAGTTGGCCGCCGCGTCTCGACAGGTTTGACCTTCCGCCAGTCCAGACCAGAAAAAAGCGCCTCAAACTGTGCTCTGTTCAGCGTCATCACCCCATCGCGAATAGCAGGCCAGACGAAGTCTGTATCTTCCAGACGCTTATAAGCCATAACCAGACCTGACCCATCCCAAAAAACCAGCTTCAGCCGATCCGTTCGCTTCGCGCGAAATACGAACACCGTCCCGCTGAACGGGTCTTCCCGCAGAACCGACTGCACCAGAGCACATAAGCCATCATGACCCTTGCGAAAATCCACCGGCTGTGTGCTGACCAGAATGCGCAACTTCTGTGCAGGGAAAATCATTCAACAACCCCAACCGCTCGGGCAATCTCGGCAATTCGCTGTGCCGATGTATCGGTGCCCAAATTGATCGACACCCCGCGGAAAACGATCTCGACCTTTTCCGCTGGTGACGATGGCGGGCGAACCTGCGGCTGAACACTTGCCTCATCACCGTCACAAAGAACCACGGGCGCAAACTCAACATGTTCATCAGGCTCCGGAGCTGGAAGCACCAGTTTCCCATCTTTTGCCAGACAACGCCATTCCGACAATCGGTTCGCATTGACCCCGAATTTACCAGCCACAGCTTTTACCGTCGCCCCCGGCTTCAAAGTCTCGGCAACAATGTATGCCTTCGCATCATGCGACCATCGGCGACGGCCATCAACTTGATACTCAACGCCCAACGAGCGGAGGAACTCCGTCATCGACTCCATGGAGAAAATCCTTATCCCTGTTACGATAAGGAAAATCTGACAGCGCAGGGGCTAGCGCGCGAGGCAAAAAATGGGTGAGCACCTCGTTACGCTTACAAAAGGCGCTGAGCCTAGCCGATAGCTGTACCGAGGTTGAAAAGGCTCTGATCCTCGCCCTGCCGTCCCGCTATCCGCAGCGCGACACGACCGAGGGCATGCATGAGTGGGACTATGATTTTGCCGACGCGATGCGCGCGGCCTTCAAGGCTCAGCCAGATCACCTAGACTTGCGTACAATCTATGTTGAGGCGCTGCTCAACCTGACGCCGTGGCAAATGTGGGACCTGTCAACTGGTCAACCCGCCGAAGGTGCCGCCACGCTTGAGGCGCAAGAGGCGCTGGAATGGGCCATGCAGAACGACCCCGACGCCATGTCTCACCCCGGCCTTCTGCACCTTTATGTCCACCTGATGGAGATGTCCCCAACCCCCGAAAAGGCCCTCAAAGCGGGCGATATCCTACGCACTCTGGTCCCCGATGCGGGCCACCTTGTTCATATGCCGACGCACATAGATATCCTCTGCGGCCACTATCATAACGTGGTGCATTGGAACCAGAAAGCCTCGGAAGCGGACCTGAAATACTATGAGCGTGAAGGAGCGTTCAACATCTACACAGGCTACCGCCAGCACGACTATCATTTCACAATCTATGGCGCGATGTTTCTGGGCCAGATCGAACCAGCCCTGCGGGCCAACCAAGGTATCTGGGACACGACCCCCGAAGAGATGTTGCGCATCGAGAGCCCGCCCATGGCGGATTTCTTCGAAAGTTACATGTCCATGGGGCCTCACATTTTGATCCGCTTTGGGCGATGGGAGGAGGCAAAAGCGCTGGTGCTACCCGACGACCCCGACCTGTACCGCACGCTGACGGCAACCACCCACTACGCCCGCGCGCTTGCTTTCGCCGCGACCGGCGATGTGCCCTGCGCCGAGGCCGAAGAGCAGCTGTTCCTCAACGCCAAAGCCCGAGTGCCCGAGGCTCGGCGATTGCACAACAACCGCGTCATCGACCTGCTGGAGATCGCAACCGAAATGCTGCGCGGTGAGATCGAATACCGAAAGGAAAACTTCGATCTCGCCTTCGCCCACCTGCGCCGATCTGTCGAATTGGACGACACGTTGCCCTACGACGAGCCTTGGGGATGGATGCAACCCACCCGCCACGCGTTGGGCGCGCTGCTCTTCGAACAAGGCTATTTGACCGAGGCGGAAACCGTTTACCGAGAAGATCTGGGCCTTGGTGGAACTCTCAGTCGCGCCTCGATCCATCCGGACAATATCTGGAGTTTGAAGGGCCTGCACGATTGCCTGAAAGCCCGCGGTGATACGATTGAGCTACCTCAGATCAAACAGAGGCTGGACTTGGCCCTGGCAAGGGCCGACCGCGCAGTCGCCGCATCCTGTTTCTGCGCCCAGTCCGCTATGCAGACCTGAATCGCGCTACGCGCGATGCCTCCGGCGGAGGTATTTTTAGCCAGATGAAGTCCGGATCCAATGCTTCATCTGGCCGGAAATATCCCGGGGGAGTCGCGGCTTGCCGCGGCGGGGGCAGCGCCCCCCTTCCTAACTATCCGCCTGTTTTGGCCTTTTTTCTTTCTGCCACGACTTTCTCAGCAAGGTCACGCGCAATCGCAAAAGCGCCTTTGATCTTGTCGCTGTCTTTCTTCCAGTCGCGCCGCACAACGATTTTGTTGTCTTTGACCTTCGCCATGCCGCGCTGGTTCTGGATGAATTCGACCAACCCTTGCGGCGAGGCGAATTTATCATTGTGAAACTGGATCGTCGCGCCTTTCGGCCCGCCATCCAGTTTTGCAATACCTGCACGCTTACACATGGCCTTGATGCGGACGACCAGCATCAGGGTGTTCACCTCTTTCGGCAAGGCACCGAACCGGTCAATCAGTTCCGCGGCGAACCCTTCGAGTTCCACCTTGGTCGAGAGCGACGACAGGCGGCGATAGAGGCCCAAACGCACATCCAGGTCGGGAACGTAATCTTCGGGAATCAGGACCGGAACGCCCAGATTGATCTGAGGCGCCCATTGGTCATCGGCGTCCGACAGCCCTTCCATCTCACCGGCTTTGATCTTGGCAATCGCCTCTTCCAGCATCGACTGGTAGAGTTCATAACCCACATCGCGCATCTGGCCGGATTGTTCTTCGCCCAACAGATTTCCGGCCCCACGAATATCGAGGTCCTGACTGGCCAGTGTGAACCCGGCCCCCAGCGTATCAAGCGACCCCAAAACACGCAGGCGCTTTTCGGCGGTGCCTGTCAGTTTCTGGCGCGGTTTAGTGGTAAGGTAGGCATAGGCACGGGTTTTCGACCGCCCGACCCGGCCTCGGATCTGATAGAGCTGCGCGAGGCCAAACATATCCGCCCGATGCACAACCATCGTATTCGCAGTTGGGATATCCAAACCGCTCTCAACAATCGTCGTCGCCAGAAGCACGTCATACTTGCCGTCGTAGAATGCGTTCATTCGGTCGTCGAGTTCACCTGCCGCCATCTGACCATGGGCAACCACATAGGTCAGCTCTGGCAGCTGTTCTTTCAGGAACTCTTCGATCTCGGGCAGGTCCGATATGCGTGGTACCACATAGAAGCTTTGCCCACCGCGATAGTGTTCGCGCAGCAGGGCCTCGCGGATCGTGACCGCGTCGAACTCGCTGACATAGGTGCGGATGGCCAGACGGTCGATGGGCGGCGTGCCGATGATTGACAGGTCGCGCACACCCGTCAGCGACAGTTGCAGCGTCCGAGGGATCGGAGTTGCGGTCAGGGTCAGGACGTGGATATCCGAGCGCAGCTGTTTCAGGCGCTCTTTGTGGCCGACGCCGAAATGCTGTTCCTCGTCGATGATCAGCAGGCCGAGATTGTTGAAACGGATACCTTTCGCCAGCAGAGCATGGGTGCCGATCACAATATCGACTGTCCCGCGCGCCAGCCCGTCTCGAGTCTGTTGCGCCTCTTTCGCCGAAACAAAACGCGATAGCTGCCGGACCTCCAGAGGGAAGCCTCGGAAGCGTTCCTTGAACGAGGCCGCGTGTTGACGAGCCAGCAGAGTGGTCGGCGCGACGACGGCTACCTGCACGCCCGACATTGCGGCGACAAAGGCCGCGCGCATGGCGACTTCGGTCTTGCCAAATCCCACATCGCCACAGATCAGACGATCCATTGGCGCGCCGGAATGCATGTCCTCCATGACTTCCGAGATGGCCCGCAACTGATCGTCCGTTTCCTGATAGGGGAAGCGCGCGCTGAACTCCTCCCACGCGTGGGGTGGTGGGTCCATCACGGGGGCTTTGCGCAGGGCGCGTTCAGCGGCAATGCGGATCAGCTTGTCCGCCATCTCGCGGATGCGCTCTTTCAGCTTGGCTTTCTTTGCCTGCCAGGCGCCGCCGCCCAGACGGTCCAACAGCCCTTCGTCATGTCCGTATTTCGACAGCAGCTCGATATTCTCGACCGGCAGGTACAGCTTGGCCGCTTCGGCATATTCCAGCAGCAGGCATTCATGCGCCGCACCGGCGGCTGTGACGACCTCCATGCCCATGTAGCGGCCTATGCCGTGGTCAACATGCACCACAAGGTCACCCGGGCTAAGGGATTGGGTCTCGGTCAGGAAGTTCTCGGCCTTGCGGCGTTTCTTGGGCTGACGGATCAGGCGGTCGCCCAGAACGTCTTGTTCGGCGATCACGGTCAGGTCCGCCGTCTCGAACCCATGCTCCAACGCCCAAACCGCCAGATGGAGGCCCCTTTTGCCGATACGCGTGCCGTCGGTGACCGGGATCGCCTCGGCCAGACCTTCGTCTTCGATCAAGCCGGTCAGACGTTCGCGCGCGCCTTCGGAATAGGACGCGATCAGCACCGGCCCCTTGTCCAGTTTGCCCTTGATGTGGTCCGCCAAAGCGCCAAACAGGCTGATGCTTTCCTGCTGACGCTCAGGCGCAAAGTTCCGCCCGATCCGCCCGCCCGCGTCGATCACGCCGGGTCCGCTGGCCTGCGGCAGAGGGCTGAATTGCAACACCCGCCGATCGCCCACGGTCTGATCCCACGCGGCGTCATCGAGATAGAGCAAACCGGGCGGTGTCGGCTTGTAGACCGTATCCATGCGCGAGCGGTTTTCCAGCGCCAGCCGCCGCGTCTCATACTGATCAGCAATCGTATCCCACCGCGCCAGACGCGCGGGTGAGACCTGATCGTCCAGAGAAATCGTTGCTTCTGGAAGATAGTCGAACAGGGTTTCCAGCTTTTCGTGGAAGAAAGGCAACCAATGTTCAATGCCCTGGTGTTTTCGGCCCGCGCTCACGGCCTCATAGAGCGGATCATCCGTACCCGCCGCGCCGAATTCGATGCGATAGTTCTGGCGGAATCGGGTGATGGCGGCCTCGTCCAGAATGACCTCGGAGACCGGGGCCAGTTCCACAACCTCCAGCTTTTCAGTAGTCCGTTGCGAGACCGGATCAAAGCGGCGCGCGCCGTCCAGAACGTCTCCGAACAGGTCCAGCCGGACGGGGCCGGATTCGCCCGGAGGGAAAATGTCGATGATCCCGCCCCGGATCGCGTAGTCTCCGGGCTCCATCACGGTGGGGCTTTGGGTGAACCCCATCCGCACCAGGAACTTGCGCAGGGCGTCTTCGTCCACGCGTTGGTTGACGCGAGCGGTAAAGGCTGCCTCGCGCAGAACCTCGCGCGCGGGAACACGCTGGGTCGCGGCATTCAGCGTAGTCAGCAGCACGAAACGCTCAGGCATCTGGTGGACCAGTGCGGCCAGCGTTGCCACCCGTGCCGCGGCAATATCCGCGTTGGGCGAGACCCGGTCATAGGGCAGACAATCCCAACCGGGGAAAACGAAAACCGGCATATCGGGGGCAAAGAACGCGAGTGCTGCCCGCATCCCCTCCAACCGCTTGTCATCGCGCGCGACATGGCAAACCGGCCCGCCCGAGTGCGCGATTTCGTTCAGGACAAGCTGTGCGTCATACCCTTCGGGGGCGCCGCCGACTGTCACGTGGTTCGGAGCCTTCATCCCTGACCCTTTCAGATTTCGCTATCCCAGAACGCCGATTGAAAGGTTCTGATACATGCCCCACATCGAAGTGACCAGTATCGAGATCATGCCGATGATCTGCGTGTACAGGCGGCATCGTGACAGCGTCTTGGAGACTCGCTCCAAAGTCAGCTCGTGCCGCCGCAAACGGCGTGCGTGAAAGATGTTGATGAAAGTCACGATCACCAGGGGAAACAACAGTAGGAACACGGCCTGTGCGAATTCAACCCAATAGAAAAAGCCAAGTGTCGCCAACGCCGTAAAGACGAAACACGCCATTGCCAGCATCACCATGCCCGACACCTCGACATAGTAGAGCATGCGGTTTGTGTTGATGCGCACGATGTCCAGCAGGTCGACCTCAAGCTGGCCGCCGACGCGGCGGGCGCGGACTACCATGTCGTAGGGTACCCCCATTGACCAGTGACTGGCCGAAGACCAGATCACCGCCAGCACAATCCAGAACCACAGATTCGAAAAGCTGCGCATGTCGATGAGTTCGAAAATCTTAGAGTACCAGTCCAAACGCAGCCCTTTATTCACAATCCTCAGAGGGTTCTGTCGCAATGGCGCGTCCATTGATGCCCTTGAGCCCTTGGCGGATTCATGCCACCCAATGCGGCAATGTTCAAGGAGGACGCGCTATGAAACCGACCATCGCCCCTTACCCTCAGACCCGTTTTCGCCGGGCGCGTCAGACCGATGCGATCCGCGGGCTGGTGCGCGAGCATACGCTGACCACCGATGATCTGATCTGGCCGGTTTTCGTGCGCGACGGCGAAGGTATTGAAGAGCCGGTGCCCTCGATGCCCGGCGTGATGCGGCGGTCGGTCGACCTGATCGCCAAAGCAGCGGTCGAGGCGCAAGCCCTTGGAATCCCCGCGATCTGCATCTTTCCCTATACCGATGCTTCACTCAAGACCGAGGATTGCGCTGAGGCCTGGAGTCCTGACAACCTCTCGAACCGCGCGATCCGCGCGATCAAGGCCGCGGCGCCGGATATCGCGGTCATGACCGACGTGGCGTTGGATCCGTACAACATAAATGGTCATGACGGCTATGTGGTGGATGGCGAGATCGTGAACGACCAGACCGTTGAGGCGCTGGTCAAGATGACCCTTGCGCAGGCCGAGGCCGGGGCCGATATCATCGGTCCGTCAGACATGATGGACGGCCGGATCGGCGCGATGCGCTCGGCGCTTGAGGCGGCGGGTCATCACAACGTGATGATCCTCAGCTATGCCGCGAAATATGCCAGCGCCTTTTACGGCCCGTTCCGCGATGCGGTTGGTGCCTCTGGCGCCCTGACCGGCGACAAGAAAACCTATCAGATGGACCCAGGGAATTCGAACGAGGCCCTGCGCCTGATCGAGCGCGATCTGACCGAAGGGGCCGATATGGTGATGATCAAGCCGGGCATGCCCTATCTAGATATCTGCCGCCGTGTGAAAGACACGTTTGGTGCGCCCACCTATGCTTATCAGGTCTCGGGCGAATACGCGATGATCCAGGCGGCGGCGCAGAACGGGTGGATCGATGGCGACAAGGTGATGCTGGAGAGTCTGCTGGCGTTCAAACGCGCGGGTTGCGACGGAATACTGACCTATTTCGCGCCGCTAGTCGCACGGGTTCTTCAAGGCTAAAACCCCGGCACCTCGCGATTTTTCGCCGATTGTTTCGCGGGCCGCGGCAGCTTTGTCGTGACATGCAGGGCCAATCGGCGTATTCTTGCACATAAGATCGGGAACACCCGACATATCAGGCACAGTTACAGAGACAAAAACCATGAGCAGTTCCACCCTTCCCCGACTGAATCGTCGCGGCTTTGCCTTGGGCATGGCAGGTCTGACCCTGACCGCAGCCTGCGGCAACGGCGTCGGCAACTCGAACGCGGCCACCCTTGATGCCCGTGTCGACGCGACCCTGACCGAGATGTTTGCCCGCTACCCCAACACGGTCGAGATCGCAGAAAAAGCCAACGGCATGCTCGTCATGCCCCTGATCACAGAGGCCGGGTTCATGTTCGGCGGCGGGTATGGTCAGGGCGCACTGCGCATCAATGGAGCGACGGTTGACTATTACTCGGCCGTCAAAGGCACCGCGGGTCTGCAGATCGGCGCGCAGCAATATGCGCACGTTCTGTTCTTCATGACCGAGGACGCGCTCAACGACTTCCGTCGCTCCAGCGGATGGACGGCCGGTGCCGATATCGGCTATGTGGTCAGCGATCAAGGCGACCAGTTGTCGACCGATACGACCACCCTGCTCAGCCCGGTCTTGGCGGCCATCTTCGGCCAGGCGGGCCTGCAGATCGGCGCGACCGTCGAAGGCATCAAATACACCCGCATCGTCCCCTGATTTTGCACTACCACGCCCCTCTCTGAAAGACCTCGCCCCCTCTTGGGGCGGGGTCTTTTTCATTGCCACTTCAAGGCAGGTTTCCGCAGTGTTCCTCTTTCGATTGGGGCGACCTTGAAGTAACCTCTCGCCAAGTGAAGAACGAATAAAAGTGGGACGTCCATGGCTCTTGTCTTTCGCTGGTTGATACGCATCACCACGGGTCTTGTCCTGCTGGTTCTTGCCGCCATCGGACTGGTCTATTTTCTGGCCAGCCAGTCGCTGCCCGAATACAATCAAACCCTTGAGGTACAGGGTGTCACCGCCCCGGTTGAGATCATTCGCGATACAGCGAATGTGCCCCATATCCTTGGCGAAACAGATCCGGATGTGTTCTTTGGCTTGGGCTACGCACATGCACAGGATCGTTTGTGGCAGATGACAGTCATGCGCCGCACCGCACAGGGCCGTCTATCCGAGGTTTTTGGCGCGCGCACCGTTACCATCGACAAGCTGTTGCGTCGGCTTGACCTCTATGGCCTGGCCCATCGCTCGGTCGAGGCGCAGGACGACTACACAAAGGCTGCGCTGCGCGCCTATTCCGCGGGGGTCAATGCCCGCCTCACACAGATCAACGAAGAGGCTTTAGGCCGCGGCGCGCCCGAGATGTTTCTATTCAACGCCCCGGTCTCACCCTGGCAACCCGGTGACAGCCTCGCCGTGATCAAGCTTATGGGGTTACAGCTGTCAGGCCATCTGAAGGATGAGGTCCTGCGCGCCAGAACCTCGCTGATACTGGACGATCCGGCACGGCTGGTCGACATTCTGCCAGATGTGCCCGGCGCCGGTATCGCCGCCCTGCCCGAATATGCCCAGTTGTTTCCCGGCCTGCCGCGCTATGCCACTGGGACGCCTATGCCGGATACGCCGCTGTCGCCGTTCCCCAAACGTGGTTTAGCCGGAGCGTCAAACGCATGGGTTGCCGCGCCTTCGCGATCGGCCAGTGGCGGAACCCTGCTGGCCAACGACCCGCATCTGGGTTTCACTGCGCCCGGCGTGTGGTATCTGGCCCATCTGAACCTTGCCAAGGGCGGCGTGATCGGCGCAACAATTCCCGGCATTCCCGCCGTGATGAGCGGCCGCAGCGACCGTTTGGGCTGGGGCCTGACCTCCTCCTATCTGGACGATCAGGACCTGCATATCGAGCAGCTCAACCCTGACAATCCCGAGGAATACCTGACCCCGGACGGGTTCAAGGAATTCCAGAGTCGCCCTTCGATCATCGAAATCAAGGACGAAGCCCCCATCACTCTGACCCTGCGCTGGACGGAAAATGGCCCGGTTCTGCCCGGCAGCCACTATGATCTTGAGACGATCACGCCACCCGGGCATGTCGCGTCACTGTCCTGGACCGCCCTCAGCCCGAATGACACGTCGATGAGCGCCTCAATGGCCCTGATGAACGCCGATACCGTGCGCGAAGCCATTGACGTCGCAGAGAAGTTCATCGCACCGTCCCAGAACTTGTCTCTGGTCGACACCGAAACGATTGGCCTGAAACTGATCGGAGCAGTCCCTCAGCGCGACCGCCTCAACCAAAGCAAAGGGCGCATTCCAACGCCCGGCTGGATTGCGGAAAACCGGTGGCAAGGCCGGATGCCCTACGCCACCAACCCCGAGTTCACCTCACCCGCCGGTGGTCTGCTGGGCAACACCAACAACAAGATCATCGACCGTCCGTTTCCCAACCATGTCTCGTTCGAGTGGGGTGACACGCAGCGCGTTCACCGCTGGGAACGGCTGATGCAATCACGCGAAGTCCATACCCGCGACAGCTTTATCGAGGCGCAACTGGACACTGTCAGTTTCACCGCGCGCTCGCTGCTACCGCTGATCGGAGCTGATCTGTGGTTCACCGGTGCCTCGGCCCCCGAAGGCACGCCCGAGCGCCAGCGCCAGATCGCCCTGTCCCTGCTGGCGGAATGGAATGGCGAAATGAACGAACATCTACCCGAACCTCTGATCTATGCCGCTTGGCTACGCGCCTTGCAGATCCGCCTTATCGGGGATGAACTCGGCCCGCTGGCCAGCGAGTTCAAACATGTAGAACCTCTGTTCATCGAACGGGTTTACCGCGACATTGATGGCGCGTCGGTCTGGTGTGACGTGCGCCAAAGCGCCCCGGTCGAGACCTGCTCGGACATGGCAGAGCTGGCGTTGGACGACGCGCTGATCTGGATCGCCGAGACCTACGGCACCACACTGGAATCCCTGCGCTGGGGCGATGCCCATCAGGCCACCCATGATCATCCGGTCCTGGGGAATGTTCCTGTCCTGCGCTACTTCGTAAACATTCGCCAATCTACTAGCGGAGGCGACAACACGCTGCTGCGTGGACGGACATTAGGCGAAGGCCCCGATCCCTTCCTGAACGTGCATGGCGCAGGCTATCGCGGAGTCTACGATTTCGCCGATCCCGACAGTTCCGTCTTTATCACCGCAACCGGGCAGTCCGGGCATTTCCTGTCACGCTACTATGACGATCAGGCGCAGTTGTGGCGGCGCGGAGAATACATCCCGATGTCCCTCGACATTGATCTGGCCCGGGCCGCTGCGGTGGGTGTTACCACGCTCACCCCGCAATAATCCGCCCATTCGGCGACTCCTCGCCCCGATTTCCGAGGTGTCGTGGCAAGCCTTCCCATTTTAACCTAGGATCACCGACCAGGTGATGTGGGATCCGTGGGGGACGATCATGGCAAGCATTCGGGACATCCTGAACAATCTAGCGCGCGACTACGCCATCGCCTGGAGCTCCGGTGACGCAGAGGATGTCGCACGTTTTTTCGCGCCCGATGGGCAGATCATCATCAACCGAGGCGACCCGCACAAAGGCCGGGACGCCATCGTAGAAATGGTGCATGGTTTTCACGCTGAATTTTCCAACCTCGAAGTGCGATGCGATATGTTTCGCTGGGCTGGATCACACGCGATCTTCGTGAAAACGATGGAAGGGCATCATTCCGAAACAGGTAATCAGGTGGTGGTTCGTGGATGGGAAGAGTGGGAGCTGACACCCGAATACACGGTCAAATCCTCTGTGGGCTGGTTCGATATGGAGGATTTTCACAGGCAGATCGCCGGTAGCTAGCCTTCAAAGCCCTGCAAACTGCGCTGCCTGTTTGTCGGTCCAAAGTACCGTAATCTCAAACCCGTTTTCCGTCTGCTCTTCGGATCGAACGACATCCTGTCGGAACAGCCACGCGCGCTTGTTCCCTTCGGCGAAGCTCAGCGAGAGAGTGGTTTCGCGCCGGACCCCCTGCAGTTTTGTCGCGATATCAGCCAACAGAGGCGCGATCCCATCCCCGGTCACGGCCGAGATCGCAAAGATCGAAGGATCCCGGTCAGCACGCGCCAAAACCGCCTCACGCTCATCCGCGTCCAGCAGATCGGTCTTGTTCCAAACCTCGAGCATGGGCCGCTCATCATCCACACCCAGTGAGGTGAGAATAGCCTGAACGTCATCGGCCTGCGCTTGCGATTCATCATGGCTGATGTCGCGCACATGCACGATCAGGTCCGCGCCCAGAACTTCCTCAAGCGTTGCCCGGAACGCAGCGACCAGCTCGGTCGGTAGGTTCGAGATGAAACCCACCGTGTCCGACAGGATCACCTCGGGGCCGTCGGGAAGAACAACGCGGCGCATGGTCGGGTCCAACGTGGCAAACAGCATGTCCTTGGCCATCACCTCAGCCCCGGTCAGGCGGTTGAACAGGGTTGATTTGCCCGCGTTGGTATAGCCCACCAGGGCAACAATCGGATACGGCACCTTGGCCCGTGCAGCCCTATGCAGCGTGCGCGTCTTGACCACCTTTTGCAGCTGCCGACGCAAACGCACCAGTTGCTCGTCAATGGCGCGGCGGTCGGCCTCGATCTGAGTTTCACCCGGGCCGCCAACAAAGCCCAAACCGCCCCGCTGGCGTTCCAGGTGGGTCCAGGCCCGGACAAGCCGCGTGCGCTGATAGCTGAGCGCGGCCATCTCGACCTGCAAAACACCTTCGCGGGTGCGGGCGCGGTCGCTGAAAATTTCAAGGATCAAACCCGTCCGGTCGAGGATCTTGACCTTCCAGGCTTTCTCAAGATTGCGCTGCTGAACCGGTGTCACGGGGCCGTCGATCAGAACCAGTTCGACCTCGCTATCGTGCAACCGTTCAGCCAGCTCGTCGATCTTGCCGCTGCCAAACAGAAGCCCCGGTTGGGCGCGCGGCAGGCGCACGATCTCGGACCCGATCACATCCAGATCGGGCAATGCGGCAGCCAGTGCCACTGCCTCTTCCAGCGCGGGTCCGGGGACGCGGCGCTGTTCATCTGATTTGATTTCAGGATGCAGCACCCAAGCTCGGGTGCGCTTCCTTTCATGTTCCATCAAGAGGCGTCTTCGCCCTCATACAGGTTGATCGGCTGCGATGGCATGATGGTTGAAATCGCGTGTTTGTAGACCAACTGCGACTGTCCGTCGCGGCGCAACAATACGCAGAAATTGTCGAACCAAGTGATCACACCCTGCAATTTCACGCCATTGATCAGGAAAATCGTGACCGGGACTTTTGCTTTCCGTACATTGTTCAGGAACGCGTCCTGCAGATTCTGTCTGTCCGAAGCCATATTTTATTAACTCGCCATTGTTCTTGCTACGCGCTGCGGACCAACGCGCTCCCTCTGGCAGAGTATGGAGTGACGCGCACAGATATTCCAGACGAAAAATCAGGCAGTAACGCCGGGCACGCGCAGTGGTTCAATCCCGCCACAGGGTCGGCGTGATCAGCGCGATGATTGCCAGCGTCTCAAGCCGACCGATCACCATCGCCGCGCAGAGCGTCAGTTTGGCCCCGCCCGACAGGTCAACCAGGCGGATCGGGACATCCGTCGCAAGCTCGATCAGCGGCCCGGTTGTGCTGAGGGCGGCGACACTCAGCACCATGGCCTGTTCGAACCCCGACCCCATCAGGGCCAGCAGCAGGTTAAACAGGGCAAGGGTCAGCGCGAACATCATCAGGAAGATCCACGCGATGAAGGCTCCGTCGCTTTGAATGCGGCGGTTGCCGCCGCCGGTACCACTGACCGAGGATGGGTGGATCAGCCGGTCAATCTCGCGCGCGCCGTTAAGGTAAAGCGCAAAGACCCGCAGCAATTTGACCCCACCTGCCGTAGTCGCGACACCGCCACCAACCAGCGCCAGCCCCATCAGAACCAAGCCTGGAGTCCCCAGACCCGAAAGCTGCTGGGCATCGTTCCAATTCGCACTCTCGAACCCAGCTGTGGTCAGGAACGCAAGGCCGGTGAACAGCATTCCCCAGATCACGTGTAGGGCTTGCAACGGCTGCAGCTGGCCTCCAATTTCATTGACCCCTGCCCAAACGCGGAAGAACAGCAGCAACGCGACCGCCAACACGATGAACAGCCCGATACGAAACTCCGGGTCTTTGTCCAGCCTCGCAAAGCCGCTGGCAGCCGTGTCGGTTGAAAAGGTCAGGCGCGACAGGGCGAAAAGCAGGAAGAGAAACAGGATCATTTCCCCCGTAATGCCCGCCTGCGCGCCCTCCAGCCCACCAACAGGAGAGATACCCGAGGTCGCCATCACCGACATCGCATGGCAAATTGCGGCCAGGCCTTGTTCTCCGGCGATCAACAGCAGGATGCAGACCACGGCGGTCAGGCCCGCATAGATCGGCGTCAGGGTTCGGGTCACGCGCAGCAAGCGGCCACGCGGATCGACCTGCTCGCTTTGTGCCACGCCCGATACCGGCCGACCAGGCTGGCCCCGCGCTGTGACCTCGAACCCGCCCAGTGACAGCGGCGCCAAGATCGCGGCAGCGGCAATCCACATCAGCAATCCGCCCATCCAACCCACCAGTGCACGCCAAAGATGCAACGGTGCGCTGAGGCGACCAGGGTCGGGAAACAAATCTGCTCCGGTCGTGGTCAGGGCACTGACCATATCGAAATAGGCGTTCAGAAAGGTGGTATTGCCGAGCGCGTCGTGGAACGGGATGGCCAGAAAGATCGGAAGAATGGTGAAACAGCCCAGCAGCACCGCCAACTGCCCAAGCGTCCCCCGCCGCGGCACCCGGTTCGAGGCCGCCAGCGCGATCGCGGATACCAGAAACAACCCAAGCAGCCCGGAATAGAGAAAAGACCGCGAGGTATCGTGATCATCCAGCGCCAGCGCATAACCCGCCGGCACCCACATCGATAGCGCCGAAATCCCCCAGATCAGCAGAAACAGCGGCAAGCGCCGCAATACCCCGATCCGAGCTGTGACCACACGCGCCATCAGAAGAAATCAATCGAGACCTGCAGCAGCCGTTCGACCTCGGGGACGTCCTTAGCCATGGCAAAGATCGACAGCACGTCCTTTTCGTCAATCCGCAGACTGCCCGTTGGGCGCAACAGTTCGTCGCCTTTTAGAACAGCGCCAACCAGAACACCCTCGGGGAAGTCGATATCGCGCAGTTTCTGCCCGGCCATGGGCGAGGTTGAAAGCACCTCAGCCTCAATCACTTCGGCTTCGGCGTCGCCGATGGAGTAAACCTGCCGCACCCGCCCATGCCGGATATGGCGCAGGATCGAGCTGACGGTGGTCGCTCGCGGGTTGATATAAGCATCGATCCCCAGAGGCCCCATCAACGCCACCATGCTGGGATCGTTGATCAGCGCAATCGCCAGCGCACAGCCTTCGGCCTTGGCGCGCACGGCTGCCAGCATGTTGGTGCGGTCATCATCTGTGACGGCAAGCATCGCGTCGGCACGGTCGATGCCTGCCTCGTTCAGCAAAGCCGAGTCCAGCCCGTCGCCATGCAGGACGATGGTCCGCTCCAGCGCTTCGGCGGCTTTTTCGGCGCATTCCCGGTCTCGTTCAATTATCTTTGCCCGCACGCGGCTTTCGCGTTCTTCAAGTGTTCGCGCGACTTCGAGCCCGACATTGCCACCGCCGACGATCACAACACGGTCCTGCCTTTTTTGCGCTTTGCCGAACACCTCCATCGTTCGGTCGACATCCTTCACGCTGGTGAAGACATAACATTCATCGCCCACGAACAGCTGATCTTCTGATTCAGGTGCGAAAAGGCTGCCCTCGCGCCGGACCCCGACCACGATGGAGCTGAGGGTCGAGAACAAATCGGTCAATTGCCGCAGAGGCGTGTTCACGATCGGGCAATCTTCGTCGATCCGAATGCCCAGCAGCTGGGCCTTGCCGTTCATGAACATCTCGGTGTCAAAGGCGGACGGGGCCGACAAGCGGCGCATAGCGGCGGCGGCGACCTCACGCTCGGGGCTGATCACCACATCAATTGGCAAGTGATCGCGGCGATAGAGGTCCGAGTGGATCGCCTGAAGGTAGGATTGCGACCGCAAACGCGCGATCTTGCGCTGGATGGCGAAAACCGAATGGGCCATCTGGCAGGTGACCATATTCACCTCGTCCGAATGGGTTGCGGCGATGATCATGTCGGCATCGCGCGCCCCCGCCCGTTCCAGCACATCCGGATAGCTGGCGAAGCCCGCGATCCCCTGCACGTCGAGCGTTTCCGTCGCGCGGCGCACAAGATCAGGGTTGTTGTCCACCACCGTGACGTCGTTCAGCTCGCCCGATAGATGCCGTGCGATCTGCCAGCCAACCTGACCCGCACCGCAAATGATGACCTTCATGTTTCTGGCCCTTCTGCCTGAAATCTTTGAATGACAGATGGTCCTGAGAGGGTCAATTGAATTGTCATACCCGACCTTTTCGGGCAGAATAAGCATATGAAAACACTCGTTCACCTGCTTGTTCCAGTGATGCTGCTGACTGCCTGCGGCCCGCTTTCCATATACTATCGCGAGGGGGAAAGCGTATCGAAGATGCAGGAACAAACCACTCAGTGTAAGGTACAGGCGCTTGAACAGGCACCGGTTGCCAACCAGGTCCGTCAGGGCCCGCCGACCTATTGGCCGGGCCGCACCTATTGCGACGGAAGCGGACGGTGCTATCGGTCGGGCGGTTGGTGGGAGCCGGGGCGCATATACACGGTCGACGTCAACCAACCCCTTCGCAACACGGTTGAGGCACAGTGCATGGCGCAGAAAGGGTTTCGCCCTGTCAGCCTGCCGCCCTGCAAATCCGGGGTGAAATCCCGCGTTCCGGCAACCCGTACAACGACCCTGCCTCCGCTGAATACGGAATCCTGCTTCGTCAAATTCGATGACGGGTCGTTTCAGATCATCACGCCCGGTCAGGCCGGCTGACGGAGCGCTCGTTTTCGCGCCAATGCGACATGCGCAAGGATCGCCACCGCGTAGATTCCGATCACTGTCATCAACATACCGGCCTCGCCCGTCCGCCCAAGGACGGCCAACAGAACAGGCGTACCCAACAGGTTCCCCGCATTGCCCATCTGCGCCATGGCGCCGTAGCTGAGGGCCTGCGTCTCGGGCGTTTGGTTCAGGATCGGCACGGCAGCAAAGCTACCCCCTTGCACGAGGCCCAGCACCGCAAACAGAAATATACAAACAAGTTCGAGCGGCACGCCAAGAAACACCCCTGCGATAGCCATCATGCCAAGCGCAAACCCCAAGTTTACGACCGCAACGCAGGACGTGCGAGACAACAGGATCGGAACCGCAAGCCAGCTCAGAACAATGCCTGCCAAGGGCATAAAGCCTGCGACCGTAGCGGCCAGCCCATCGGGCAGCCGACCGGGCAGGATGGCCAGCAAAGAGACGAAGGTTAAGGTGTAGAAGAACCAGCCTATGGCCGGAGCCGATATAAAGGGCGACCGGTAAGTGCGCAGATGCACGTCAAGGAGTTCGCTCCAACGCCAAGGCGCAACATCCTGAGATGGTTGAACGTGCAGTCCACAAAGCAGGATCAGACCCGCGATGGCGATCATCAAGCCCCCGTGCAGAGCGAAGAAAAAGGGCAACCCGAAATGCTCAACGACCGGCAGGCCGATCCAGGCGTTCAGTGCAAAGGCCACGCCGAAGAATGTGCTCCACAACACCATCGAGATATTGCGCGCCTTGCCACTGGTAATCTGAGCGATCAGCGTGGGCGCAGCGACGACGATGGCGAGGTGCGAGACCCCCTCGACAAACCGGGTGGCCAGCATTGTGTTAAACCCGGGAAGGCTCGCCTGAAAGATCGACAGCGCGCCGCCCAGACACAACCCGCCAAAGAGCAGTTTCAACGCCCCGACGCGCCCCACGACGGCACCGGACACCGCACCCAGAACCGCGCCCAGAAGACTGATGATCGACAACAGCCACCCCATACTCTCGGCATGATCGGGGTAAAGCAGCACAAGCTCGGGAAACGGCACGGCAATCTTGGCAAATTGCGTGGCCGCACCCAGACCGGCCAGCCAGAGGAGAAGAACCTGAAATGCTTGCATCATGGGGCGCTTTTACAGCGCCTACTCAGCCCACGGAACGCATAAATTATGCGCCTGCTTTCGTCCCGCTGACCAGACGAACCGGCGTGCCGTCAGACAGGTAGAGACGTTCCCAGAAGATTTGTCCGGCACTGATCCGAATACGGTCGTGAATGGCCTCGGAAGTCTGGAAAGCCTTGGGCGCGGGCGTGTGCATATCCCACCACCCTTCGGCTTCCAACTCGGCCTCGGCCTTCTGGATTTCTTCGGTCGCAAACTGCCAGAGCGACACGCCCAAAAGCGCGTTCTGGCTGGTTTTCCAGTCCCTTGCCCGACTGGCGGAATAGGCAAGGCATTTATGGCTCGCCTCTTCGACCAGATGAAGGCAATCGGAGGAATTCATCACCAAGCGCCGCAACGCACTGTCATCGGAACGCTTTGGACCAAGCACGGCAAAGACCGCTTGTTGCGTGTCCGGAGGCGGCGTTTGCCCGCCTCTCTCCCAACGTGAGATGGTGGCCTGATCCACCTCCAGCAGCTCGGCCAGATAGGCCTGTTTGTACCCGACGGACCGGCGCAACCGTTTCAGGCGTTTGCCGAAGCCCGGATAGCCCCGAGTCTCAAGCCGCTTGCCCGTGGTTGGCGCGCCGATGCCCATCGTGACCTTCCCAGCAGATTACTCTGCCGGTTCCGGCTCATCAATTTGGGCAACGCGCGCGCCCGATTTGTTCGAGGTCACAACACCCAGCGATTTCAGCTTGCGGTGCAGCGCGCTGCGCTCCATCCCGACGAAGCTGGCGGTGCGGCTGATATTGCCGCCAAACCGGTTGATCTGGGTCAGCAGATACTCCCGCTCAAACGCCTCGCGCGCCTCGCGCAGGGGCAGAGTGGCCAGCGCACCGGACAGGACGACACGACCCGAATCCTCGGCCTTGTCCTCATCGCTCGGCAGCTCGCGCGCCTCAATCGGGCCTGTGCCATCGCCGAGGATCAGGACACGCTCGATCAGGTTCTTCAACTGACGGACGTTGCCCGGCCATGTCATGGTCTGCAGCAGCGCAACCGCTTCCTCGGACAGTTCCCGAACCGGCAAACCCCGAGTTTCATTGCACATTTCGATGAAATGCTGCGCCAGAACCGGGATATCCTCACGACGGTCCTCCAGCGAAGGGACGTCAATCGGGACAACGTTCAGACGGTGATAAAGTTCCTCCCGGAACCGCTCGGCCACAATCTCATCATCGAGGTTCTTATTGGTCGAGGAAATCACGCGCAGATCGACCCGCACCTTGTCCGAGCCGCCAACGCGTTGGAATTGCTGATCAACCAGTACACGCAGGATCTTGGACTGGGTGCCCAAGGGCATATCAGCCACTTCGTCAAAATAGATCACACCGCCGTGGGCCTCTTCCAGCAGGCCCGGCTCCACACCGCGTTCGCTGCTTTCGCGCCCGAACAGAACCTCTTCGACCCGCTCTGGCTCGATTCCAGCGCAATTGACCGTCACGAAGGGCGCATTGGCCCGGTTGGAATGCGCGTGGATATAGCGCGCCGCGATTTCCTTGCCCGAACCCGCCGGTCCGCTCAGCATCACACGGCCGTTCGACTTGGTGACCTTGTCCAACTGGCCTTGCATCGCCCGGAACGAGGCCGATTTGCCGATCATATCCGAGCAGCTGACCTCTTTGCGTTTCAGCGAAGCATTCTCTCGACGCAAGCGTGAGGTCTCCATCGCGCGGCGGATCACGACCATCAACTGGTCGATATTGAAGGGCTTTTCGATAAAGTCATACGCGCCCTGTTTGATTGCGGCGACGGCGATTTCGATATTGCCGTGACCCGAAATAATCACCACCGGCACATCCGGGTTGTCGCGTTTCACCGCCTTAAGAATATCAATCCCATCCATGCGGCTGTCTTTCAGCCAGATATCCAGGATCAACAGCCCCGGCGGCTCAGCATTGATCGACGACATGCACTCATCCGAGTTCGCCGCTAGCCGGGTTGAATAGCCTTCGTCCTCCAGAATGTCGGACACCAGTTCGCGAATATCGCGTTCGTCATCTACGATCAGAATGTCGCTCATCTTTGGCCTGCTTTCATTATGTTGGTTTTAATCGCCTGCTTCTGTGGCGCTGAATTGGATGGGAGGTTCGCCCCCGGTAAACGGATCACGGCCATTGCGCCGAAATGGTCCTGTCCGTCAAAGGTGGGCGCGTCTTCTAGCGTCAGCGCTCCGCCGTGTTCTTCGATGATTTTCTTGACGATAGGCAGGCCCAGCCCGGTCCCTTCGTCGCGTGTGGTTACGTAGGGCTCGAACAACCGCGCACGGTCTTCCGGCAGCCCGATCCCGTTATCCGCAATGGTGATGATCGTCCCAGCATCGTCGCTGGAGACCGCTACCTTGATCTGCGGCTTCAGGTTTTCAGGAGCGCCCTTTTCCTTCAAGGTTTCAATGGCTTCCCCGGCATTCTTGATCAAGTTGGTAAACGCCTGATTCAGCATGGTCGCGTCCACATCCACCGGGATTGGTTGGTCCGGAAGATCCGCATCAATCTGCACCTCGGGTTGACCAGCCTGTTGTAACAGCACCGCCTCGCGCACCAGCGCAACGACATCCTCTTCGCTCCGTTCAGGCTCGGGCATGCGCGCGAATTTCGAGAACTCATCCACGATCCGGCGCAAGTCATTGGTTTGACGCACGATCACGTCGGTCATGGAGACGAGGATATCGCAATCCTCTTCATCCAGCTTACGTGAGAATTTCCGCTTGATCCGCTCAGCGCTCAACTGAATCGGGGTCAGAGGGTTCTTGATCTCGTGTGCAATCCGCCGGGCCACATCGCCCCACGCGGCCATACGCTGCGCGCTGACCAGATCGGTGACGTCATCAAAGGCCACGACATAGCCCTCGAGCCCGCCATCCTCGCCCCGCCGCGTGGCCATCCGCACCAGCAGGTTTTCCAACTGGCCTTTGCGGGTGACCTTGATCTCACCTTGCACGGCCTCTTGTCCGCTGTCTTTCAAGCTTTCGAACAACGGCAGAAATTCGGGCACCGCGATGCCGATGGCCAGATGCTCCTCGCCCCGGGACCAATCCAGCAGCCGCTCGGCCGAGCGGTTTACGAAGGTCACGCACCCTTCCGGGTCCACGCCGACCACGCCCGAGGTTACCGAACTCAGCACCGAGTCGAACAGGCGTCGGCGGCTTTCGATCTGCTGAGTATTCTCGAGCAGCGTGTCCCGCTGGCCTTTCAACTGCCGTGTCATCTGGTTGAAGTACCGACCCAGCATGGCAATTTCGTCATCGCTGGCCTCTTCGATCACTTGCACGCTTAGGTCGCCCGCACCGACCCTCTGCGCCGCTGTAGTCAGGCGCCCCACGGGCCGCGAGAGGCGTTCCGCGAACCACATCCCCAGCGACATCGCTGCAAGTATCAGGATTAGCGCAAAGCCCAGATAAAGAAGACCGAACTCGAACAGCACCCGCCCGCGTTCGCTTTCAAGCTGCTGATAGAATTGCGCTGTTTCCTTGGTGTCATCCAGCAGGGTCAGCAATTGGCCGTCGACCTCACGACTGACATAGAGGTACCGATCCAGATATGCCTGCAACGGCACTAGCGCGCGGAACTCGTTGTTCTGCCAGTCCGCGATGATCAGAAGGCCACTTTCTGTGGCTGCGGCCATCTGCTCGGGGGTCGGCGCTTCGTAGTTGAACAGGTAAGAGCGATCACCGCGCGACCGGATTTCACCGTCGCCGTCAATTACGTAGGCCTCACGCAGGCCACGCTGGATCTGAGCCTGCCCCTGCGCCAGAACCTCGCGCAATTCCGCATCCGAGATGTAGAAATCCCGCGCGCGTGCATTGTCGAGGAAAAGCGCCAGAACGGCGGCGTCTTGTGTCAGACCCTGCCGATGCTCAAGCTCATAAGCCTCGGCTGCCGTCAGCGACGACCCCACAACCTGCCGAACCCGGTCCGAGAACCAGCCTTCAAGGCCGATATTCACCGTCAGCCCGGCAAAGATCGCGACCGTCACCGTCGGCACCAGTGCCAGCAGTGTAAACGCGCCAATCAAACGCAAATGCAGGCGCGATCCCGCTGATTTGGCCCTCCGCGCCGCGATCAGACTGCCCAGCTGACTCATCACCAGAGCCGCAACGACCAGCACGTAAACGAGGTCGGCCAGCAGAATCAGGCGCAACGTCGGGGCAGTTGCGCCCAGATCGAAAGGACCAATGACAAGATATGTCGCAAGCGCCAAGACCGGCCCCAGAAGAACCAGCCCGAAGGTGCTGTAATTGCGCAGTTTCCGGGATCTGCGCCACCGGTTAACCGATGGGAGAATCCCGCTCTGTGCCCGGGTTGCCACCGTCTGCCCTCATCCTGATGTGCTGCTTTCGCAGCGAACCGCCATATCTCGTGGTCTATTCCCGGGCGATACCCGAATGCCACGCTTTGTGTGGCGATATTACATCAGTTTGCGACGGCGTGTCACCTGAATATCGAGGTCCGTGATCTTTTTCCGCAGCGTATTTCGGTTAATCCCAAGTAAATCCGCGCATTTTGCCTGGTTTCCGCCGGTGGCTTCCAGTGCGATTTCGATCAACGGGGCCTCAACTTCCCGCAAAATGCGCTGATACAGGCCCGGAGGTGGCAGCATATTGCCGTGCAGATCGAAATAGCGGCGCAGATGGCGTTCAACCGAGGTTGCCAGCTTCTCACGCTCTCCTCCGCCCAGAACGGGCTCGGCTTCGGGTTGGCTGCCCAGAACCATCTCTACCTCGGCCTTAGAGATCTCGTCGGATCGGCTGGTCAGGCTGAGCCTGCGGATCGCATTCTCCAACTGCCGCACATTGCCCGGCCAGGAATAGCGCCGGACCAGCTCAACCGCATCAGCGCTGAGCCAGCGTTTGGACCCAAGGTCTTTTTCCTCGCGGGCCAGAAAATGCTCGGCCAATAGGGTAATATCATCCACCCGCTCACGCAGAGCCGGGACATGGATGGTTGCGCCGCAGAGGCGGTAGTAGAGGTCCTGACGGATACGCCCGCCCTCCATCCCGGCGGTCAGATCCGATTGGCTGGTGGCCATGAAGCGCGGCACGTGATCACCAGGCGTATCCATCATCCGCACGATCCGCGCCTGAATCTCGTCGTCGATATCGGCGATCTCATCAATCAACAGCGTCCCGCCACGCACCCGCGCCATAACGCGTGCGGGGCCTTCGAGGTCACGCAGATCTGCCGCCGTTGCCGTCACAAACGGAAGCGTCCGACGATCCGAGAAGTCATGGATAGCTCGCGCAATCAGAGACTTACCGGTCCCACTTTCACCAGAAATCATGACCGAGAGATCGGTGTTCATCACCCGCGCCACCAGACGATAAAGCGACTGCATCACCGGGGTACGCCCGACCAGAGGCAGCTCATCCGGGCGCTCATTCTCCTGGGGTTCAGGGTCGCTCTGCAAGCGTTGCTTCTGCTCCAAGGCACGCGCCGTCCGCTTCATCAGGTCTGGCAGGTCAAACGGCTTGGGCAGGTAATCGTAAGCATCCGCCTCGGCCGCCTGGATCGCTGTCATTATCGTGTTCTGAGCCGAGATCACGATCACCGGCAAGCCAGGACGGTCCTCGGCGATCTTTGGAAGCATTTCCAAGCCGTTACCGTCCGGCATGACTACGTCCGAGATCACCACGTCCCCTTTGCCTTCGCCAACCCAACGCATCAGCGTGGTCAGCGAGGATGTGGCATGCACCTTACATCCGGCGCGCGTCAGAGCCTGTGTCAGAACGGTGCGGATCGTGCGGTCGTCATCCGCGACCAGAACGGTGCCATCCATCAGATACTCTCCTCTTTCGGTTTTTTATTTTCAGCCGGCGCACGGCGCAGCGACAGTTTGAAAACGGTCCGCCCCGGAACAGAATCAACGGAAATCCAGCCGTCATGGTCCGAGATGATCTTGCTGACCAAGGCCAGCCCCAGCCCTGTCCCGTTTTCCTTGCCTGAGACAAAGGGGTCAAAGATGTCACTGCGGATTTTCTCCGGCAGGCCCGGCCCGTCATCAATGATCTCTATCTGCAGCGGCAGCGAATGTCCCGATCCATCACTGCGGCGCAGGCGGAAGGAATGTTCGAAATAAGTGCGCAGGCGGATTGTACCGCCCTGCGGACCAGCCGCCTCGGAGGCGTTTTTCAAAAGGTTCAGGACAACTTGCAGAAGTTGGTCCGGGTCGCCAAAGGCCAGTGGCAGCGAAGGGTCATAATCCTCGACAATGGCCATATCCGCGCCAAAACCCAACAAGGCCGAACGGCGGGCGCGGTCTAAAACATCGTGGATGTTGACCGGCTTGAAGTCGGGTTGCTGCAGGTTTCCGAACTGCTCGACCTGCTCCAACAGCTTTACGATCCGACGGCTTTCGGCAACGATTAGATCTGTGAGTTCAAGGTCTTGCGGTGCGATATTCATGCTCAACAATTGCGCGGCGCCGGTGATCCCCGCAAGTGGGTTCTTGATCTCATGCGCCAGCATTTCTGCCATTCCGATGGCGGATTGCGCTGCGGATTTGACCGTATTGCCCCGCGTCATACGCCCCGCCAATTCGCGCGGAGATATGATCATGATCATCGAGCCGGGATGCCCAACCAGCGGTGCAATCTGCAAGGCGCATTGCAGCGGTGCGCGATTGCCCGACCCCGCATCCACATCGTTGACGAACAAAGGCGTTCCCTGAGCACGCGCGCGGTCAAAGGCTTCCTCTAGCGGCGCATCAACGGCGATCTGATCCCAGACGGGGTGGCCGATCACCGACTTGCGCGAGGCGTTCAGAAACCCCTCGCCCGAGGAATTCACATCCGCAATCCGGTCGTCCTGGTCGATAATGAAAGCCGGAACCGGCAGCGAGTTCCAGATGCTCTGATCCGAAGTCATGCTGCCACTCCCTGCTGCCACTCCAGCGCATCACCCAACAGGCGCAGCACCTCATCCGTATCGCGCGAGGTCAGAACCGCGCGACGCAGAGGCGCGGGCGTTCCGGCCTCATCCATGTACCAGCCCAGATGCTTGCGGGCGACGCGGAGGCCAAGGTCCGTGCCGTAAAAGCTCAACATCGCCTGATAATGCGCGCGCACCATGTCGATCAGATCCGCGCTTTCGGGGATCTCCGGTGCATCGGTGCCGTAGACCTCATGGCAGATCTGCGCCAGCAGCCATGGCTTACCCTGCGCCCCTCGGCCAACCATGACACCATCCGCGTCCGATTGCTTCAGCGCTGCGCGGGCCGCACGCGTATCCACGATGTCCCCATTGGCAATGACGGGGATCGAGACCGCCTCTTTCACCGCTCGGATCGCCTGCCAATCGGCGCGGCCTTTGTAAAACTGGCAGCGCGTCCGTCCGTGGATCGTAACCATCTGAATTCCCGCCCCTTCAGCCCGGCGCGCCACGTCAGGCGCATTCAGCAACGCGTCATCCCATCCAAGCCGCGTTTTCAGCGTCACGGGGACATCGACGGCCTCAACCACAGCCTCGATCAAACTCAGGGCGTGATCCGGTGTCTTCAGCAAGGCCGAGCCGGAATAGCCGTTGGTCACTTTCTTGGCCGGACAGCCCATGTTGATGTCGATCACGCGCGCGCCGCGATCAGCCACCTGACGGGCAGCTTCGGCCATCCAATGCGCCTCACGCCCGGCAAGTTGAACGGCAGTGTTTTCCACATCGGCTGACAGCTCGGCCCGCTCGCGCACGCCGGGTTTGGCCTGTACCATTTCCTGACTGGCGACCATTTCACTGACCACCATGCCCGCGCCAAAACGCATCACCAGATCGCGAAACGGGCGATCCGTGATTCCAGCCATCGGGGCCAGCAACACAGGCGGAGATACGGTTTTGTCAGCGAGGTGCAGCGTCAACGTGCTTAATCCTTGGGCAATTGCGGATTTGATATCGAATTCGAAGCATATGAACAACAAAACCACGGTCATCAAGCCTGCAAAATCATCACTTGCCTATTTTTTAATCACATTACCATGGGTGATTGCCTCTGCATTCACCGCCCCCTAAACAAAGCGCAGCATTCCGGAGAAACCCGACCATGACCACAGCCGCCATAATCGTTGCCGCAGGGCGTGGATTGCGCGCCGGAGGCGGCACGCCCAAGCAATGGCGCACGCTGGCCGGTCGACGCGTGGCGGATTGGACGATCGACCGGTTCCGTGGCGTTGTCGACCACATCGTATTGGTCTTGTCGGACGAAGACGCCCGGGCTTGGGAGGAGTTTCGTGACACCGACTTAATACTGGCCAAAGGCGGTACAGATCGGGCAAGTTCGGTTCGTAACGGATTGCAGACATTGGAAAATCACCAAGTGACCCGCGTGCTGATCCATGACGTGGCGCGGCCCTGTGTCTCGGCTCATCTCATTCAAAACGTCCTGAGCGCGCTGGACACGCATCAGGCCGCCGCCCCCGGTTTGCCTGTTACGGATGCGCTTTGGATCGGGCATGATGGCTCGGTTTCTGGGACGCAGGACCGTAGCAACCTGTTCGCTGCGCAGACCCCTCAGGGATTTGACTACGATGCCATCGTCAAGGCGCACGCCGCGCATCCCGGCGGAGCCGCGGATGATGTAGAGGTCGCACGGGCCGCAGGTCTTGAGGTTTGCATTGTGCCGGGCGACGCGGACAATCTGAAAATCACCCGCCCCGAGGATTTCGAACGGGCGGAAAGCATAATGGGAACGACTATGGATGTGAGGCTGGGCAACGGCTATGACGTGCATCGTTTTGGCGATGGCGATCACGTGATGCTCTGCGGTGTGAAAGTCCCGCATGAACGCGGGCTGCAAGGGCATTCCGACGCGGATGTCGGGATGCACGCGGTCACCGACGCGATTTACGGCGCGCTAGCACAAGGGGATATCGGCCAGCACTTCCCCCCTTCGGACCAGCAATGGAAAGGCGCAGCCAGCGAGATCTTCCTGCGCCATGCGGTCGAGTTGGCCGAGGCGATGGGCTACCGCATCTCGAACGTCGATTGTACGCTGGTCTGCGAATACCCCAAGATCGGCCCTCATGCCCCGAAAATGAAAGAAGAAATGTCGAATATCATGGGATTGCGCACCGATCAAGTCTCGGTCAAGGCAACTACGTCCGAGCGTCTGGGCTTTACCGGTCGTAGCGAGGGCATCGCGTCGCTCGCCACAGCCTGTCTGGTGAAAGCATGAACATCGCGCGTCTGATCGGAACCGTCTGCGGCGTCGGATATCTGCGCCCTGCCCCCGGCACATGGGGATCGCTTGCGGCTCTGCCTCTGGTCTGGGTGCTGCATGTTTTGGGCGGCTTCCCCCTGCTCGTGCTTGCGACGCTCGTCGTGTTCATCGCGGGCCTTTGGGCCACAAAGGTGATGACCGCCGGGCAAGAGGATCACGACCCGTCCGAGATCGTCGTCGACGAGGTCGCAGGCCAGTTCATCGCGCTCTGGGCCATTTCCTACCCCAGCTGGGCGCATGGGATCGAGATCACCGCGCTCTGGCCCGGTTGGGTCGCGGGGTTCCTGCTGTTCCGGCTGTTCGACATCACCAAGCCCGGCCCGGTCGGCTGGGCCGATCGCAAAGGAGACGCATTAGGCGTGATGCTGGACGATGTGATCGCCGGTGCCTTTGCCGCCATCGGCGTGATGGTTCTGGCCGGGATCGCACATGGAGTGTTGGGCCTATGACTGTCTCCGAGCTTCTGGACCGTGCAAAAGCACAAGGCATCATGATCGCGACGGCAGAAAGCTGCACGGGTGGCATGGTGGCCGCTGCTTTGACCGACATCCCCGGCAGCTCGGCCGTGGTGGATCGGGGGTTCGTTACCTACACCAACGAGGCCAAGCAGCAGATGCTAGGCGTGCGCGGCGAGACGCTGGACGCCTATGGCGCGGTCTCAGAGCAAGTCGCACGAGAAATGGCCGATGGCGCGCTGAGGCAGTCGAGCGCGCAACTGGCCGTGTCGATCACCGGCATCGCAGGCCCCGGAGGGTCAGAATTCAAACCCGAAGGCCGCGTGTGCTTTGGCCTTGCCGTCGACGGGCAACCCACGCGCACCGAAACTGTCGAGTTCGGCGCTCTGGGCCGCGACAAGGTCCGTCAGGCGGCGCGGGACCATGCGCTGGAAATGCTTTATTTCGGCCTTTCGCAAACCGCTTAAATTTAAAGCAACGACACCGCATTGACGCAAAATTAAGCGTCAGTTGACAAAAAGCCACCTAAATAGGCGTCTTTTTGCACCTCTGCCTCTTTTTTCCCCGATCCAGCTCGGCTTCAACCCGCCGCACACCACTCACGAGGTGTCGGCCGTGGCGGTTTGCCCGGCCGACGCCCAAACGGCAAAAAAGGAGACCGGCCCATGAACGGAGCCGATACAGCCTGGATCATTGTGGCAACTGCACTGGTCCTGTTCATGACATTGCCGGGCCTTGCCCTGTTCTATGGCGGGCTTGTACGTGCCCGAAATGTCCTCAGCGTGTTTATGCACTGCTTCTCGATTGCCTGTTTAATGAGCATCCTTTGGCTGGTCGCGGGCTATTCCATCGCCTTCGGACCCGGTGAAAGCGGTTTGTGGGGTGGCTTGGGCAAAGCGTTTCTGAATGGTGTTGATGCCGACAGCCTGGCGGGCACCCTGCCCGAAATCCTGTTCTTTGCCTTTCAGATGACCTTCGCGATCATCACCCCCGCCCTAATCGTCGGCGCCTATGTCGAGCGGGTCGGCTTTGGCTTTGTCCTCACATTCTCGGGCCTGTGGATGCTGCTGTGCTATGCGCCGGTGGTCCACTGGATCTGGGGCGGCGGGATGCTGTCTGATGGCGGCATTCTGGGTGAGATCGGTGTGCGCGACTTTGCTGGCGGCATCGTTGTTCACGAAACCGCCGGTCTGGCCGCGCTGATCATCGCCGTGATCCTCGGCCCACGCCGCAATCGCACAACGCCTCCGCACAATCCGGGCTTTGTCATGATCGGTGCCGCGATGTTGTGGGTCGGCTGGTTCGGCTTCAACGGCGGTTCGCAACTGGCCGCTGACGGCAGCGCCGCGATGGCCATGACCGTCACACATCTGTCCGCCGCGACCGCATCTCTGACCTGGGCGCTGTGGGAGAAGATCCGCTTTGGCAAAGCGTCGATGGTCGGTCTGGTCACCGGCACCATTGCGGGTCTGGCCTCGATCACTCCGGCCTCGGGCTTTGTGGGTCCGGTGCAGGCGCTGATCATCGGGGCCGTTGCAGGTGTACTGTGTCAGGAGGCCGTCTTTGTCATCCGCAACAAGCTGAACATTGACGACACGCTGGACGTCTTTGCCGTGCACGGTGTCGGAGGCATCTTTGGCACCCTGATGATTGCGCTGTTCGGTCTGGGCACATGGACAGCGCAGCTTGGAGGCCTTGTGATTGTGGGTGCCTTTACGGCAGTTGTCACCTTTGTGCTGATCAAGGTGGTTGCAGCCATCACCCCGCTTCGCGTAGACGCCGAGACCGAGACAAACGGCCTCGACCTGTCGGTACACGGCGAGCGCGCCTATGACATGAGCAGCTAAGCCCACCTTGGTTGCCCATCGCCCGCAAGGGCAAAAGCGGACCTGTCGCGGGTCCGCTTTTTCTTTGTTCGGCCCTCTCGACTCCGGGCCGATGGACAGGCTATCAGCCCGCAACACTCTTTCAGCCCCGAGGTTTGCGCCATGATCCCCAGTTCATTTCCCGACAGCTCTGAAATTGCCCGCCTGACCGCGCGGATGCTGCTGGAGATCAAGGCCGTTCACTTCAACTCGCGTGAGCCGTTCACGCTGGCCAGCGGCCTGCCCAGCCCCACCTATATCGATTGCCGAAAGCTGATCTCATACCCACGCATCCGCTCGACCCTGATGGACTTCCTGACCGTCACCGTGATGCGCGAGGCGGGGTTCGAGGCGTTTGACAATATCGCGGGCGGTGAGACAGCCGGCATCCCCTTTGCCGCCATGGTCGCCGAGCGGATGGCCCTGCCCATGACCTATGTGCGCAAAAAGCCCAAAGGCTACGGCCGCAACGCCCGCATTGAAGGCGCAATGAGCGAAGGGGAACGCGTGCTGCTGGTCGAGGATCTGGCCACCGATGGCGGCTCGAAACTGTCCTTCGTGGACGCGATCCGTGAAACCGGCGCGACCTGTGGCCATACCGCGGTGATTTTTTACTATGGCATCTTCCCCGAGACCGAGAAGACCCTGGGCGATCACGGTGTGAAGCTGCATTCGCTGTGCACCTGGTGGGACGTTCTGGCCGAGGCCAAGGCGCAAAAGGCCTTTGACGAAGAGACCCTTAGCGGTGTCGAAGCCTTCCTGAACGACCCGCGTGGGTGGCAGGACGCGAAAAAATCGTAAGATTCGGCCTGTGGGTAAGCTGGGGATAGTTGATTTTCGAATCGATCCAAAGCGCGCCTATCTAGTCGAATTTCGCGCCCATCACACCAAATGTTGCGATAGCTTTCGTCCCGTGCAAAACTGGGCGGAAGTTATCCCCATTCAGATGGGCAGTTATCCCGAAGCCGGGGGCGGTTATCCCAACTTACCCCCATTCATTTGCAGATAGCTTGAACCGGGGCTTGGCGTGTAGAACCTCGGAACGGGCAGCGGGGACAAGATGAACGAGATCAGCAGTATCGAGCAGGCAGCGGCGCAGATTCAAAACGCCGAGACCATGCCGCATTCCATCGAGGCCGAGCAGCAGCTTCTGGGCGCGATCCTGACCAACAACGATCTTTATGACCGGGTCGCCTCGATCATCGGGGCCGAGCATTTCTACGACCCGGTTCACTCACGGATTTACGAGGTCGCGGCCACGCGCATCGCCAAGAATGCGCTGGCTTCGCCTGTGACTCTGAAATCCTTCATGGCGGATGACGAGGGCCTGAAGGAGTTGGGCGGACCCGCCTATCTTGTCAAACTCGCTGGGGCTTCAATCAGTGCCTTCGCGGTGCATGACTATGCCCAGATGATCTATGACCTCGCAATCCGGCGCGAGCTGATCCGGCTCGGCCGTGACATCTCGGACAAGGCGGCGCGGGTCGATGTGTCCAGTGAACCAAAAGAGCAAATCGTTGAGGCCGAGCAACAGCTCTATCAGCTTTCCGAGCAGGGCCAGACCGAACAGGGTTTCCAATCCTTCCTTAAGGCGGTCACAGAAGCCGTTAACGTTACCAATGAGGCGTACCAGCGCGGTGGCGGCATGGCGGGGATTTCCACCGGTCTGGCCGACTTGGATAAACAATTGGGCGGGTTGCACCCATCGGACCTGATCATTCTCGCGGGTCGTCCGTCGATGGGTAAAACCTCGCTCGCGACCAACGTGGCGTTCAACGTGGCCAAGGCTTACAAGCGCGGGCTTAAACCCGATGGCAGCGAAGGCGCGATTGATGGCGGCGTCGTGGGATTCTTCTCGCTCGAGATGAGCGCCGAACAGCTGGCAGGTCGTGTTCTGGCCGAAGCCTCTGAAATCTCCAGCCACAAGATCCGTCAAGGTGACATGACCGAGGCCGAGTTCCGCCGCTTCGTCGATGCCGCCAAGGAATTGGAGGCCTGCCCCCTATTCATTGACGACACGCCTGCGCTACCGATCTCGCAGCTGGCCGCCCGCGCACGGCGGTTGAAGCGTACGCACGGGCTGGACCTGCTGGTGATCGACTATCTGCAGCTGTGCCGGGGCATGTCCGACAACCGTGTCAATGAGATCGCCGAGATATCGATGGGCATGAAGGCCATTGCCAAAGAACTGAATATCCCTGTGATCGCTCTGTCTCAGCTGTCCCGTCAGGTCGAAAGCCGCGACGACAAGCGCCCGCAACTGTCTGACCTGCGGGAATCGGGCTCGATCGAGCAGGACGCCGACGTTGTGATGTTCGTGTTTCGCGAGGAATACTACAAGGAACGCGAAAAGCCCGGCGATCACGAGCTGGAAAAGATGGAAGAGTGGAAGCAGGCCATGGAGCGCCTGCATGGCAAGGCCGAGGTCATCGTCGGCAAGCAGCGCCACGGCCCCATCGGCACGGTCGAGCTATCGTTTGAGGCGCAGTTCACCCGCTTTGGCAATCTGGTCAAACCCTGGCAACAAGGCGGCGAGATTGAGGGTTACTAAAAGTCACCTTAAATATCCAAAAAGCCGATTTTGAATGCCAATCGTCGTGTGTTAGTGTGTACTGAATGACGGCACGTACTGCCGGATTTTAGCAAGGCCTACGTCATTGCCCGCGATCATTTCGGAAATACGATACAGAAACGGGCCAAATTTTGCGCCAGACGGCGATTTCATCGAAATCCGCGTTCCGACCGGTACGGATGTCTCGGACCTGAGGGTTCAAGTTTACAATGCCAACGGAACAGTACGAAGCTCCACAGATGTCGATACAGCGCCGGTGAACACGGTCAACGGTTTCGACTATTATGTGGTCTCGGCACGTATCAACCGGCTGGGCGCTGTGTCGCTTGACGACAATGGCACGGTGCTGAGCTTTGTGTCCTTCGACAATGAGGTCACCGCAACACAAGGCGCCGCCAGCGGGCAGACCTCTACCCAGATCGGCAGCAACGGAACAGATGACACCTCGTCCCTTACCTCGACCGACGGGGTGAATTTCGTCGAGAACCCCAACCCAAGTCCCGGCGCGCCATGCTTCACAGCCGGCACTCTGATCGGCACGCCGCGTGGCAAGGTTCCTGTTGAGGCACTCCGCGCCGGAGATCAAGTTCTACTCGAAGATGGCCCGCCGGAGACCCTGCGTATGACCCTGTCCCGCAGCCTCAACCGGGCCGAGTTGATAAAGACCCCGCAACTGTTTCCGGTTCGCATCGTCGCTGGAGCGCTTGGGCAGTCGCTGCCGAAACGTGATCTTATGGTCTCGCGCCAGCATCGGATGCTGATCCGATCTCCGATTGCGCAACGCATGTTCGGGACCGAATCCGTTTTGGTCTCGGCCATTCAATTGACCCGAATGCCCGGTGTATTCGTCGACACCATTGTCTCGCAGGTGACCTATCACCACCTTGTGTTCGACCGCCACGTGGTGCTGTTTGCCGAAGACGCGCCCAGTGAAAGTCTATTTACCGGCCCGCAGGCGCTGCAATCCATGGATGACGCCTCACGCGAAGAGTTGATGCTGCTGTTCCCGCAGCTTGCACTCTTTGCCGCCCCGCAGCCCGCGCGCTACATTCCAAGCAAAAAGCGCCAGCGCAAATTGGTGACCCGGCATCTTAACAACAACAAGCCGCTGCTTGACGAGCGGCGATAAGACGGGCCTCCTGCGTGGGTCGCTCTGAACGATCCGCCGCTCAAAAGACCTTTGACTTGTATCGCTGCACAGTCCCGGTACGCGCATCACTGCCAGTCAACAGCCCCTCAAACCTACCCAAATTCCTGCGTCAGATGGCCGTATGCCGCCTATCTTGCGGATTTTCCTGACAGGTTGTGTACGATCCCCTCTTGACCTGCCGCGTTCCCGTGTCATGAACAACTCCATGAGTACCGCACGTTTGACGATCAATCTTCAGGCGCTCGCCAGTAACTGGCGGGCGCTCGATGCAAAAACGGATGTCGAAACCGGCGCCGTAGTTAAGGCCGACGCCTATGGTCTTGGGGCCGAACCTGTCGCCTGGTCATTGGCCGAGGAAGGTGTCCGCAAGTTTTTTGTCGCCGTCGCCGAAGAAGGCGCAGACGTTCGCGAGGCGGTCGGGCCCGGCCCGATGATCGCTGTATTCTCAGGTCATATGGACGGGGATACCGAGCTGCTGCGCGATCACGACCTGACGCCGCTGCTGAACTCGGGCGCGCAATTCCAGCGCCACCAGCAGGCCCTGCCCGGCCACAGCTTTGGCATCCAGCTTGACACCGGCATGAACCGTCTGGGGCTCGAGGCCCCCGACTGGGCCGAATTGCGCCCCAAGGCCGAGGCGTTGAACCCGGCGGTTGTGATGTCTCATCTGGCCTGCGCGGACGAGCCGGATCACCCCATGAACCAGCAACAGCTGACCGCGTTTCGCGGCATGACAGACGGTATGACGGCCCCCCGGTCTCTGGCAGCCACCGGAGGCACCTTGCTGGGGCCTGAATTTCACTTCGACTTCTGCCGCCCCGGCATCGGCCTTTACGGCGGAATGCCCTTTGCCGAAGCCAAGCCCGTCGTCACCGTCGATCTGCCGGTCGTGCAGGTGCGCGACGTCGCGGTCGGAGAAACCGTGGGCTACGGCAACAGCTGGACGGCACGCCGACCGTCGAAGATCGCCACCGTCACCGCCGGATACGCCGACGGCCTGCACCGCGCCATTGGCGGCGGTATTGACGCCTTCGCGGGCAACCAACCCTGCCCGGTCGTCGGTCGGATCTCGATGGACCTGATCACCATCGACGTCACCGATCTGGGCTTTGAGCCCGAGAAACTGCGCATCCTCAACGGACATCAGACCGTCGATGATCTGGCCGAGGCCGCCGGCACGATCGGCTATGAAATCCTTACCTCTATGGGCCGCCGTTATTCACGAGGGTACGTGGAATGAACCCGCTGTCTCTGCTGGGTGGGTTGGGCCGCACAGTTCTGACCCTGCTGGCCGCGTTTGGGCGCGTGACCCTGTTCGCTCTGGACTCGCTGTCGCACATCCTGCGCCCGCCCTACTACCCGCGCGAGATCGCGATGGCGTTGTTGAATATCGGCTGGCTGTCGCTGCCCGTGGTCGGCCTGACCGCCATCTTTACCGGAGGCGCGCTGGCCCTGCAGATCTACGCAGGCGGCGCGCGGTTCAATGCCGAGGCCGTGGTCCCTCAGATCGTCGCCATCGGCATGGTGCGAGAGCTTGGCCCGGTGCTGGTCGGCCTGATGATCGCCGCCCGCGTGACCTCCTCCATCGCAGCCGAAATCGCCACGATGAAAGTGACCGAACAGATTGACGCGCTGGTCACCCTGTCGACCCATCCGATGAAATACCTCACCGCTCCGCGCGTACTGGCGGCACTGATCACGGTGCCGATCCTTGTCGGTATCGGAGACATCATCGGCATCATGGGCGGCTATACTGTGGCGACACAGAACCTCGGGTTCAACCCGGCCGCCTATCTGCAAAACACGGTCAACTTTCTTGAGGCCCGCGACATCGTCTCATCCCTTGTCAAAGGCGCAGCCTTCGGCCTGATCGCGGCCATCATGGGCTGCTACTACGGCATGAACTCGGGCCGGGGCGCCCAGGGCGTGGGTCGCGCCACCAAAGGCTCGGTCGAGGCCGCCGCCGTGCTGATCCTCGCCGCCAACTTCGTTCTGACAGGAGTGTTCTTCTCGCTATGATCCGGATGGAGAACGTCAAAAAGTCCTTTGATGACAACCACGTGCTGCAGGGCATGAACCTTGAGATCCCCAAGGGCACCTCGATGGTGATCATCGGTGGGTCCGGCACGGGCAAATCGGTCGCGCTGAAATGTATCCTCGGCCTAATCAAGCCCGACAGCGGCATGATCTATGTCGACGGCAAGGACGCCAGCAAGGGCGACCGAGACGCGTTTCTGGCACGCTTTGGCATGTTGTTTCAGGGCGCGGCCCTGTTTGACTCGCTAACCGTCTGGCAGAACGTCGCCTTCCGCCTGCTACGCGGCTCACTGAAACGCCCCACGGATGAGGCGCGCGAGATCGCCATCGAGAAACTCCGCCGTGTGGGTCTGAAATCCAACGTCGCTGACCGCTTTCCGTCCGAGCTGTCGGGCGGGATGCAGAAACGCGTGGGCCTAGCCCGCGCTATCGCCGCCGAGCCCGAGATCATCTTTTTCGACGAACCCACAACCGGGTTGGACCCGATCATGTCCGGCGTCATCAACGACCTGATCCGTGAGATCGTGACCGAGATGGGCGCAACCGCGATGACCATCACCCACGACATGACATCCGTCCGCGCAATTGCCGACAATGTGGCAATGCTGCATGACGGGGTGATCCAGTGGACCGGGCCTGTGGGTCAGATGGATGCCTCGGGCGATCCGTATCTGGAGCAGTTCATCAGCGGAAGCGCGGAAGGGCCGATTGAGGCGGTGCGTTAATCTTCGCTCTTTGCCATCCACCTAGTCGAACGTTCGATAACGTCCTGCGGAATAGCTTCTGCTCGCCTTGTCTGCAGGTTGAGCAAGACGCATTTGAAAACAGTGGAAAATGTCGTTTTACTGTCCGCAACTCGAATTAGTTTGTGGCTGAAGGTCATGGATTTCGTTCCTACCTCAAGGATTTCGCTTTCCATCTGGATCGCTTCGCCGGCACTCAATTCCGAAAGGAAATTGCTGTCTGCATGGACCACCGCAAAGGATAGCTTTCGCCCCGAACGCATGTCTTCGGCCGTAAGCCCCAGCTCTGCCTGCAACGCAAAAACGGAATCCGAGCATGCCGCAAAATACTTGGACACATTCATATGCCCCAGAAAGTCACAGTCCGATGGATCAACAATTGACTTGTAGGCCACAAAACCCGACATCGTTCCTCCCCGTCTAAAAATAACTCAGTGGCGAGTACCGGTTTAAGTTAACCATAACAAAACATCGCCGCAAAATCTGAAATCTCGACGAGACGCACAGCCAATGACCCTCCGCCTCGCCACCCTCTCCCTCCTGATCCTCTACCCGATCGCGTGGTTCGCCCCGCTGATGCGCGCGGGCCTGCTGCCGATCTTCGGACTTTCCGAAATCAGCGTCATCACCGGCCTCCAATCTCTTTGGAAATCCGACATCTTCCTCGCGCTCGTCGTCACAGTCTTTGCCCTTTTCGCCCCCTACATCAAAACCATCGGCACAGCGCTGATCCAATGGGACCTGCTGGATGCCCGCGTCCAACCCGCGCTGAACATCCTAGGCAAGCTCGCCATGGCGGATATTTTCCTGATCGCGCTCTACATCACGCTGGCCAAGGGGATCTCTTACGCGACCATCGAGACGGCCTGGGGCCTCTACCTGTTCACCGGCTGCATTCTGGCCTCGATCGCGCTGGGATATATTACCGAGATGACATCCACTTCACGAAAAGCTTAGACCGTGTGTCGAGAACATTCTGAATTGTCCGGTGTAGGTAACATGCCAATTGTCCGCTTCAGTTGATTGCGCGGTGGCCCAATTCGGAGGGAGCCGTAGGCGACCGTAGATTTGGGCCACCGCGTTCGCGCCACGTCGAAGCGGGTCACGCGACTTTGTGTTTGCTATCCTCCTGTGTGATGGGTGATCCGTCAGGCTGGTAGCGGCCAATGCATCTCGGGCCGTGGAAGATGACCAGTTGACCATCGGGGTATTCGTGGACCCTGACCTTCGCCTTGACGAAATGATGACGGTGCCTGTCTGCCGCGATCTGCATGACCAGGCCCTTGTAGCGCACCGTATTGTCGTTGCCGACGACGCGGTCTTCCTGCACACACAGGGTGTCGCGCACATTGCCTGTAAACGGCACGAAGGCCGAGGTCGTATCCTCCGGCTCCTTTGCAAACAGGGCATTGTGTTCGGGAAGATAGACCTCTTTCAGGAACTGATTGGCCTCTTCAATGGTTGTGATCCCATGGGACCGCAGTTCCTGCGGCAATCGGTTCTGGAACGTGCCAAACATGCGTTCAGACCGTCCACGGGCCTGCGGTGAATAGGCCGGGATCAGCTCAATGCCGAGTTGCTGCAAGGCGCGCCCGACCTGGGTCAGATTGTCCTTGTCCACTTTGCCGCCCGCTTCGGGCGTATGCCAGTAATGAGAGCCCCGATCGGCATAGAGCGAGCAAAACAGACCTTGCGCCTCGATCACCTCTGTCAGCCCCTGAAAACTGCTCATCGTCCCTTCTTCCTCGACAAAGAATGCCGAATAAACCCGGTTGGTGGCATCGTCCATGGTGACGATCAGATCCCACCACTGACCCGGAACCCATTCATGGCTGGAGCCGTCCTGATGCAACATCATGCCAACCATCGGACGGCGGGGCCGCTTGCGCCGATGGGCACCTCGTCGGGGTGCTGCCTGAACCCGGCCGTGGCGCTGCAGTGTAAGCCGCACCCAGTTGTAGCTCTGTGTGAAACCATGGTGGGCCACCAGCTTCTCGTGGAAATGCTTCGGCGTGTAATCCCAGTACTTGGTATCAAACAGTTCAAGCATCTCCATGACCTTATCCGTGGCAACACGATTGTTGGCCAGTTTGCCAAGCCGACGGTCGTACAGACCTTCTGCACCATCCGCCTCAAATCGATCCTCCCAACGCCTGACGGTGCGCACGGATACACCCAGTATCTCAGCCGCCTGTTCTTGCGTCAGCTTGTTCGCGCTTCGCCGCGAATACACATCTTCAAACTTCATCAGTCGAACTTCCTGTAACACTTCTGCTCGGTTCATAACGCCTCCTCTCAGAGACAGAATAGAACCGGACAGATCGCATGTTACATACACCGGACATATCGCGTGTTAGCGACAGTTAGCGACAGACCGTGTGTCGAGAACATTCTGAATTGTCCGGTGTAGGTAACATGCCAATTGTCCGCTTCAGTTGATTGCGCGGTGGCCCAATTCGGAGGGAGCCGTAGGCGACCGTAGATTTGGGCCACCGCGTTCGCGCCACGTCGAAGCGGGTCACGCGACTTTGTGTTTGCTATCCTCCTGTGTGATGCCGTCAGGCTGGTAGCGGCCAATGCATCTCGGGCCGTGGAAGATGACCAGTTGACCATCGGGGTATTCGTGGACCCTGACCTTCGCCTTGACGAAATGATGACGGTGCCTGTCTGCCGCGATCTGCATGACCAGGCCCTTGTAGCGCACCGTATTGTCGTTGCCGACGACGCGGTCTTCCTGCACACACAGGGTGTCGCGCACATTGCCTGTAAACGGCACGAAGGCCGAGGTCGTATCCTCCGGCTCCCTTGCAAACAGGGCATTGTGTTCGGGAAGATAGACCTCTTTCAGGAACTGATTGGCCTCTTCAATGGTTGTGATCCCATGGGACCGCAGTTCCTGCGGCAATCGGTTCTGGAACGTGCCAAACATGCGTTCAGACCGTCCACGGGCCTGCGGTGAATAGGCCGGGATCAGCTCAATGCCGAGTTGCTGCAAGGCGCGCCCGACCTGGGTCAGATTGTCCTTGTCCACTTTGCCGCCCGCTTCGGGCGTCCAGTAATGAGAGCCCCGATCGGCATAGAGCGAGCAAAACAGACCTTGCGCCTCGATCACCTCTGTCAGCCCCTGAAAACTGCTCATCGTCCCTTCTTCCTCGACAAAGAATGCCGAATAAACCCGGTTGGTGGCATCGTCCATGGTGACGATCAGATCCCACCACTGACCCGGAACCCATTCATGGCTGGAGCCGTCCTGATGCAACATCATGCCAACCATCGGACGGCGGGGCCGCTTGCGCCGATGGGCACCTCGTCGGGGTGCTGCCTGAACCCGGCCGTGGCGCTGCAGTGTAAGCCGCACCCAGTTGTAGCTCTGTGTGAAACCATGGTGGGCCACCAGCTTCTCGTGGAAATGCTTCGGCGTGTAATCCCAGTACTTGGTATCAAACAGTTCAAGCATCTCCATGACCTTATCCGTGGCAACACGATTGTTGGCCAGTTTGCCAAGCCGACGGTCGTACAGACCTTCTGCACCATCCGCCTCAAATCGATCCTCCCAACGCCTGACGGTGCGCACGGATACACCCAGTATCTCAGCCGCCTGTTCTTGCGTCAGCTTGTTCGCGCTTCGCCGCGAATACACATCTTCAAACTTCATCAGTCGAACTTCCTGTAACACTTCTGCTCGGTTCATAACGCCTCCTCTCAGAGACAGAATAGAACCGGACAGATCGCATGTTACATACACCGGACATATCGCGTGTTAGCGACAGTTAGCGACAGACCGTGTTGATTGAAAACACATTTCTAAGTATCATCTCTATATTTCGAGCAGCAAAGTTCTAGTCGTGTACGGGTCCGCAGAGGATCACCTTGCGTGTTTGATATGTCCTCCGCTTCGGCCCGATTTGTATAGGTTTGAGAAGGAGATGGACGACCATGCCCGCCCTCAACAACATTACATTTCAATTTCAGAATGCCTTTTTAAGACTGACTTTTTTCATGATCTGCGTCGCAGCCCTCGGCGCGGTGGTTGCAACCTCACTTTCGGCGCTGGGGGTTTTGCCCTGGCTGTCCCTTCAGGCCGGATTCGGCCAGACCGGCGTGATCGACGCTGGTATTTTTGTTCAGATCGGCCTGACCTGCCTGATTCTCATGCTGGGCTTCTACCTGCCTTCAAGCGCCCGAATGATGGCACTCGAGAACGCACACAGGAAGTTTTCGCTGAACATGCAGGATATCGTCGAGGCCTACCAGATCGCCCATGCTGCCGACCGCAGCGGCGTTTTCGCTCTGGCCTCGGAGTTCGATGCGGTCAAAGAGCGTATGGCGTTTCTGCGCGACCATCCCGACCTTCAGGCGTTGGAACCTGAGATCCTGGAAACCGCTGCTCAGATGAGCCAGATCAGCCACGAACTGGCCGAAACCTATGGCAACGACCGGGTCGAACGCGCCCGGATGTTCCTGAAACAGCGGCAGGAAGAGGTCGAACTGTTCCAGCAACGGATCGAGGACGCCCAGACCATCCTGCACGAACTCAGCCAATGGACCCGCGATATCGAGATCGAGGAATCCATCGCCAAATCCCAACTGTCGCGCTTGCGGGATGAACTGTTCGAACTTCTACCTGAGCTTTCGGCACAATTGCAGACACCACCCGACGGCAGCGACCCAAGCGCCTCCAGCGTGGTCGCAATGTCGCCCCCTCGCGCCGCGGAATAGGCGCGGCAGCGCCCGGCGCACCCGATGGCCCGCAGGGCCTGAGGACGCGGCGCGCCACCGGCGGAGATGAAAGCCTGCAAGGGCTTGAAGAACCGCCCGTCCTCGGGCACCAAAGGCCTCATGGCAAAGACGACTTCTTTCTCCTGTTCGGCCTGCGGTGCGACACATACTCGGTGGTCCGGGCGGTGCGACGCCTGCGGCGAATGGAACACGATCACCCAGGACGTGCCCCTGTCGGCTGGTCCAGCCAAGAAATCCCTCGGCGGCAAGCGGGGCCAGTCCATTGCACTCACGGACTTGTCGACCGAGGAGACCCCACCACCCCGTACACTCAGCGGGGTGGATGAACTTGACCGCGTTCTGGGCGGCGGCCTCGTCCCCGCCTCGGCCCTGCTGGTGGGCGGAGACCCCGGTATCGGCAAATCCACCCTTCTGCTGCAAGCCGCCGCTCGGTTCGCGCGCGCGGGTGTCAAAACGATCTATGTCTCGGGCGAGGAAGCCAGCGCGCAGGTCCGTATGCGTGCCCGCCGTCTGGGGCTCGAGGACGCGCCGGTGCAACTGGCGGCGGAAACCAATCTGCGCAACATCCTGACAACGCTGGAGGCCGAAAGACCTGGCCTCGCCATCATCGACTCGATTCAGACCATGTGGGCCGACAATGTGGACAGCGCGCCCGGCTCGGTGTCACAAGTCCGGGCTGCAGCGCATGAATTGACCACGTTTGCGAAACGACACGGTGTGTCGATCGTAATGGTCGGCCATGTCACCAAAGAAGGCCAGATCGCAGGCCCGCGCGTTGTCGAACATATGGTCGACACCGTTCTCTACTTCGAGGGCGAACGCGGCCACCAGTTCCGCATCCTGCGCGCGGTCAAGAACCGTTTTGGCCCCGCAGACGAGATCGGCGTGTTCGAGATGACGGGCAAAGGGTTGGCGCAGGTCACCAACCCCTCGGCCCTGTTCCTGTCCGAACGCGGCACGCCGAGCCCCGGCTCGGCCGTCTTTGCCGGGATCGAGGGTACTCGCCCTGTTTTGGTGGAATTGCAGGCACTCGTCGCCCCGTCACCGCATTCGCAACCCCGTCGTACCGTCGTCGGCTGGGACAGCGGGCGGCTGGCGATGATCCTCGCCGTGCTCGAAGCCCGCTGCGGCATCCCCTTCGCGGGTCTCGACGTCTATCTGAACGTCGCCGGAGGGCTGAAGGTCAGTGAACCCGCCGCCGATCTGGCTGTTGCCGCAGCGTTACTAAGTGCACGAGAAGACAGCGCCCTGCCCGCTGATACGGTCGTTTTCGGAGAAATCTCGCTTTCTGGGGCACTTAGACCGGCCCCTCAGACCGAAAACAGGTTGAAAGAAGCACAAAAACTTGGTTTCACATCGGCAATCGCTCCGGCGGGCGGCAAAACCGGTACTGTGGCAGGTCTGACACTCACCCGACCCTCTGATTTGGTTGGGTTTGTTGGCGAAACCTTCGGAGCAGGTTAAAGTCCGGCCCTGAGGGGCAGAAAAAGAACAGGCGAGGGCCATGGAAGGTTTTACAATTATTGACGGGGTTGTGGCCCTGATCATCGTGCTGTCAGGCATTCTGGCCTATTCGCGCGGTTTCATGCGCGAGGTTCTTGCCATCGCGGGTTGGGTGGCAGCAGCTGTCCTCGCATTCATCTTCGCACCGCAGGCCGTGCCGCTGGTCAAAGAAATCCCGGTGGTCGGAGACTTCCTGCGTGACAGCTGCGAATTATCGGTAATCACCGGCTTTGCAGCCGTGTTTGCAATCGCCCTGATCATCGTCAGCATCTTCACGCCGCTATTTTCATCGCTGGTGCAACGGTCGGCACTGGGCGGTCTGGATCAGGCGCTTGGCTTCTTCTTCGGCATAGCGCGGGGCATCCTGCTGGTCGCTATCGCGTTCTTTGTCTACGACACCGTGATGACCGGCCAGTCCTACACGCTTGTAGACGAAAGCCGCTCGGCCAAGGTGTTCGAACAGTTCAGCACCCAGATCGAAGAACAAAACCCCGAGGCAGCGCTGGGTTGGGTCACGGCACAATACGAAGAGCTGGTGGCCAGCTGCACCGCAGGCGACGCGGCCCCTGCTGCGGAAACCACCGACAGCTAATTCATACAGAATGTTATTCGAAAGGCCCGGCCTAGCGCCGGGCTTTTTTCCTGACTTCCGACATTTTTTCGTATAAGTCATTGATATTATTATGCCTTGGTTGCCAAAAGGCACTACACGGACTTTTTTCGCCAGCGATTGTTTCGGAGTGTTGAGGGAGCTCAGGCTTTGGTCTGGCCAGTTTTTCGGGTGCGCCCGGGGGGTATCTTGAAAGGGGCTTCGTTCCAGGTCAGGCCGACGCAGGTGAGGATGCGTCTGGCATCGACCGTGGCATGGCTTGGCATGCCGTAGCGGTCAGGGGTGCCTTTGTGGCGCAGGATCGAGAGCTGCAATGCGTTCAACTCGTTGCGGATACGAGCCGGGCTCATCGGGTGTCCGAGCAGGTCCAGATGCTTGCGCAGGTGCTGCAGGCAGCAGAAGGCCATGTAGCAGATGGCGATATGGGCCCGGACCCGACGCGGCGACCAGTGATAGATGGGCCGGATTTTCAGATCGTGCTTGTTGGTGCGGAAGCAGGCTTCGATCTCCCACAACTGGTGATAGCGGGCAATGACGTCCTGTGCCTCCAGTTCGTCCGCACCATGAACAACAATGGCATGCAGCCCGTCCCATTGTGCCGCTGCCTTGATCTTTGCATCATCCAGCGTGACGTCCCCGCTGTCGGGGAAGGCCAGGAAGCGGCCATATCCCCGGCTGCTGAAGCTGCCGGGTTTGCGAGAGCGCTTGAGCTTCTTGTGCAGCTTTTCGATTGCCTTGTCGCGCTTGTGGGCATCATTGCGTGCCCGGGTGGGTGACCAGGTCACAATGACCCGCGCTCCCTCCTGGTCGATCACCTTGTACCAGCCCTTCTCGGTTGCCTCTTCAGAACCGTGTCCAGCCCAAGGCTGGCGTCCCTCCGGGCTCAAAATGTTCGCCTTCACGGCGGCCGGGGCGGACTTCATGCGATAGCCGAGGATGTAGGGCAGACCCTTGTTCTGCAACATCTGCTGGTTGTCCTTGCTGAGCATGGCGGCATCGGCCACGAACGTGACCCTGGCCACGTCGAAGCGTCCCTCCAACGCCTTCAGCGCAGCTTCCAGCGTATGACCTTCCCAGGTGTTTCCCGGGAAGAGTTCATAGCCCACAGGCAGCCCATCGGAGGTGACGATCAGCGCCAGCATGACCTGAGCGCGGTGATGCTTGCCATCCTTGCTGAAGCCCTTGGCCAGAAGATGATCCTGCTCGACCCCGTCCGCATCCTCGGCCGGGTCCTCGCGCTCGGTGTCAAAGGCCAGGGTCGTGCAATCGTAGAACAGCACGGTCACTGGCCCGCCCAGCAACTTCTCTGCCGCCGCGTGAGAGGTTTTGCAAATCCCGTCTATCACCGGCGTATTGATGTAATCCATGCTCCGATAGACCACGTCCAGATTGAGCGTGATGCCTGCCTGGTTCTCCAACGCCTCCACGGTCGCGCGCTTGCTCTCGGGCTGTGCGATCCGCGCCATAACCAGCTCTTTCACAATGCGATTGGCACTTTTACGCGCCGCCCCCAGAAGGGCCCCCCAACCCAGTTGGTCATACATCGTCCCCATGACATCCCGCAGACCCAGAGAGACCCGCGCCTCCTCACGGCACTCGGCAAGATCAACGCCAAGCTTGTCCGGCCGCGGAGCGCGGCGCACCAGCGCCTGCAGATCGGCATATTCCGTGGGCGTGAACAGTTCCATTTGCGGCGAGCGATCAATGCGTAATTGCTCCATCAAGCGGCCCGCCAGACGCTTGATATCCTCAATCTCGCTGTCGTTATGGGCCACACCCACATGGCGCAGGATCTTCTGGCGTACCTTGGAGCCGGTGCGGACGGATTCAACGATCTGGATCCGTGTGCGGTTGAGCTTTGCGTCATGTTTGGTGCGGATGAACATGGGCGAAGAGGTTAGCCATCTGAAGGCCCATGTCAATACTTTTTATAATAATGGGGCACTACAACGCGCCTCTGAGCAACCACACCTGAAAACAAACCAAAAACCCAGTCAGATCAACAAAAAGGTCGGAAGTCAGGAGACCGAAAACAGGTTGAAAGAAGCACAAAAACTTGGTTTCACATCGGCAATCGCTCCGGCGGGCGGCAAAACCGGTACTGTGGCAGGTCTGACACTCACCCGACCCTCTGATTTGGTTGGGTTTGTTGGCGAAACCTTCGGAGCAGGTTAAAGTCCGGCCCTGAGGGGCAGAAAAAGAACAGGCGAGGGCCATGGAAGGTTTTACAATTATTGACGGGGTTGTGGCCCTGATCATCGTGCTGTCAGGCATTCTGGCCTATTCGCGCGGTTTCATGCGCGAGGTTCTTGCCATCGCGGGTTGGGTGGCAGCAGCTGTCCTCGCATTCATCTTCGCACCGCAGGCCGTGCCGCTGGTCAAAGAAATCCCGGTGGTCGGAGACTTCCTGCGTGACAGCTGCGAATTATCGGTAATCACCGGCTTTGCAGCCGTGTTTGCAATCGCCCTGATCATCGTCAGCATCTTCACGCCGCTATTTTCATCGCTGGTGCAACGGTCGGCACTGGGCGGTCTGGATCAGGCGCTTGGCTTCTTCTTCGGCATAGCGCGGGGCATCCTGCTGGTCGCTATCGCGTTCTTTGTCTACGACACCGTGATGACCGGCCAGTCCTACACGCTTGTAGACGAAAGCCGCTCGGCCAAGGTGTTCGAACAGTTCAGCACCCAGATCGAAGAACAAAACCCCGAGGCAGCGCTGGGTTGGGTCACGGCACAATACGAAGAGCTGGTGGCCAGCTGCACCGCAGGCGACGCGGCCCCTGCTGCGGAAACCACCGACAGCTAATTCATACAGAATGTTATTCGAAAGGCCCGGCCTAGCGCCGGGCTTTTTTCATTGAACGAACCCCTCACCCCCGCAGACCGTACAGCGAGTGGTTTTCAAACCGAAACAGCCATCACAGCGGCTGGAAATCGGTTTACCCAGAATATCACGGATTTTGACCATTTCACCTGCCCCATTGCAGATCGGGCACGGCGCACGCCCCATGCCGCGGCACCGATGGCAGCGCCTTTTGGGCGGCTCATCTTTCTTGTATGGTGAGCGTTCCTGCCACATTCTGGCCCCCACCCCGAAAAGATCCGCGATGAAATTATGCATATGTCAGCACAAATGAATTCATATGTCACCACGCCGCAACTGAAGAAACCGGAACTGCGGCCTATAGAAATGTGATCCTTTGATGACAGCCGCGTTCTAAGGCAGTATGTGGAGGCCAAACTCCTGACTTCCGACATTTTTTCGTATAAGTCATTGATATTATTATGCCTTGGTTGCCAAAAGGCACTACACGGACTTTTTTCGCCAGCGATTGTTTCGGAGTGTTGAGGGAGCTCAGGCTTTGGTCTGGCCAGTTTTTCGGGTGCGCCCGGGGGGTATCTTGAAAGGGGCTTCGTTCCAGGTCAGGCCGACGCAGGTGAGGATGCGTCTGGCATCGACCGTGGCATGGCTTGGCATGCCGTAGCGGTCAGGGGTGCCTTTGTGGCGCAGGATCGAGAGCTGCAATGCGTTCAACTCGTTGCGGATACGAGCCGGGCTCATCGGGTGTCCGAGCAGGTCCAGATGCTTGCGCAGGTGCTGCAGGCAGCAGAAGGCCATGTAGCAGATGGCGATATGGGCCCGGACCCGACGCGGCGACCAGTGATAGATGGGCCGGATTTTCAGATCGTGCTTGTTGGTGCGGAAGCAGGCTTCGATCTCCCACAACTGGTGATAGCGGGCAATGACGTCCTGTGCCTCCAGTTCGTCCGCACCATGAACAACAATGGCATGCAGCCCGTCCCATTGTGCCGCTGCCTTGATCTTTGCATCATCCAGCGTGACGTCCCCGCTGTCGGGGAAGGCCAGGAAGCGGCCATATCCCCGGCTGCTGAAGCTGCCGGGTTTGCGAGAGCGCTTGAGCTTCTTGTGCAGCTTTTCGATTGCCTTGTCGCGCTTGTGGGCATCATTGCGTGCCCGGGTGGGTGACCAGGTCACAATGACCCGCGCTCCCTCCTGGTCGATCACCTTGTACCAGCCCTTCTCGGTTGCCTCTTCAGAACCGTGTCCAGCCCAAGGCTGGCGTCCCTCCGGGCTCAAAATGTTCGCCTTCACGGCGGCCGGGGCGGACTTCATGCGATAGCCGAGGATGTAGGGCAGACCCTTGTTCTGCAACATCTGCTGGTTGTCCTTGCTGAGCATGGCGGCATCGGCCACGAACGTGACCCTGGCCACGTCGAAGCGTCCCTCCAACGCCTTCAGCGCAGCTTCCAGCGTATGACCTTCCCAGGTGTTTCCCGGGAAGAGTTCATAGCCCACAGGCAGCCCATCGGAGGTGACGATCAGCGCCAGCATGACCTGAGCGCGGTGATGCTTGCCATCCTTGCTGAAGCCCTTGGCCAGAAGATGATCCTGCTCGACCCCGTCCGCATCCTCGGCCGGGTCCTCGCGCTCGGTGTCAAAGGCCAGGGTCGTGCAATCGTAGAACAGCACGGTCACTGGCCCGCCCAGCAACTTCTCTGCCGCCGCGTGAGAGGTTTTGCAAATCCCGTCTATCACCGGCGTATTGATGTAATCCATGCTCCGATAGACCACGTCCAGATTGAGCGTGATGCCTGCCTGGTTCTCCAACGCCTCCACGGTCGCGCGCTTGCTCTCGGGCTGTGCGATCCGCGCCATAACCAGCTCTTTCACAATGCGATTGGCACTTTTACGCGCCGCCCCCAGAAGGGCCCCCCAACCCAGTTGGTCATACATCGTCCCCATGACATCCCGCAGACCCAGAGAGACCCGCGCCTCCTCACGGCACTCGGCAAGATCAACGCCAAGCTTGTCCGGCCGCGGAGCGCGGCGCACCAGCGCCTGCAGATCGGCATATTCCGTGGGCGTGAACAGTTCCATTTGCGGCGAGCGATCAATGCGTAATTGCTCCATCAAGCGGCCCGCCAGACGCTTGATATCCTCAATCTCGCTGTCGTTATGGGCCACACCCACATGGCGCAGGATCTTCTGGCGTACCTTGGAGCCGGTGCGGACGGATTCAACGATCTGGATCCGTGTGCGGTTGAGCTTTGCGTCATGTTTGGTGCGGATGAACATGGGCGAAGAGGTTAGCCATCTGAAGGCCCATGTCAATACTTTTTATAATAATGGGGCACTACAACGCGCCTCTGAGCAACCACACCTGAAAACAAACCAAAAACCCAGTCAGATCAACAAAAAGGTCGGAAGTCAGGAAACAGCCATCACAGCGGCTGGAAATCGGTTTACCCAGAATATCACGGATTTTGACCATTTCACCTGCCCCATTGCAGATCGGGCACGGCGCACGCCCCATGCCGCGGCACCGATGGCAGCGCCTTTTGGGCGGCTCATCTTTCTTGTATGGTGAGCGTTCCTGCCACATTCTGGCCCCCACCCCGAAAAGATCCGCGATGAAATTATGCATATGTCAGCACAAATGAATTCATATGTCACCACGCCGCAACTGAAGAAACCGGAACTGCGGCCTATAGAAATGTGATCCTTTGATGACAGCCGCGTTCTAAGGCAGTATGTGGAGGCCAAACTGCCACGGAATCGGAGCTGTCGGGTTTGTCCTTTCAATGTTCATCTGCCTGCAATGCGGTGATAATGCACCGTCTGGCCTGCAAGATACGAACGGTAAGACCCCTCCCTATCCGGCCGTCACTCAACCCTCTCGTCAAAACGTCATAGTAATTGGAGCCCGTAAATGTGTGGGATTTTGGGGATCGCAAGCCGGACACATGATGTGTTTGCGGAAATCTATGACGGGCTGCTGATGCTGCAGCACCGGGGTCAGGATGCCTCGGGGATCGTCACATACAACGGTGAGTTCTTTCGCGAGAAAAAAGCCAACGGTCTGGTCAAGGACGTGTTCAACGCGACGGATGCCGAAACGCTTCTGGGCAAGGTTGGAATGGGCCATGTGCGCTATCCCACTGCTGGGTCGCTCAGCGCGTCCGAGGCGCAGCCATTCTTCGTCAACGCGCCCTACGGGATTTATCTGGTCCATAACGGCAACATCACCAACACCGCCGAGCAACGCGAAAAAGTCACCGGAAAGTACAGCCGTCACCTGCGCACCACGTCAGATTCCGAGATCCTGCTGAACGTTCTGGCCGACAAGGTGGCCGACGCGATCAAGGTGAATGGCAATGCCGAACCCATTCGCAACATCTTTGCCGGCGTGAAGATGACGATGGAGCGTGTACAGGGTGCCTACTCGGTCATCTGCCTTGTTGCAGGTGTGGGCATGCTGGCCTTCCGCGACCCGCACGGCATTCGTCCGCTTTCGGTCGCAATCCGCGAGACCGAGGGCGATGGCAATGACTACGCCTTCGCCTCTGAGGATGTGGCCTTTGGCATCAACGGCTTTACCAAGATCCGTGACCTGAACCCGGGCGAGGCCATCCTGATTGATCTGGACGGCAACATGCACGAGTTTCAGGCCGTCGAAGGCAAGCTGACGCCCTGTATCTTCGAATATGTCTACCTCGCCCGTCCGGACTCCCTGCTGGACGGCGTCTCGGTCTACAAAACCCAGATGCGTATGGGGCAAACGCTGGCCAACCAGATCCAGGACTCGGGTCTTCAGATCGACCGCATCATTCCCGTCCCCGACAGCGCCCGCCCCGTGGCACTTGAGGCTGCCAAGATCACCGGCATCCCCTATCGCGAAGGTCTGGTAAAGAACCGCTATGTCGGCCGGACCTTCATCATGCCCGGTCAGGAAGAGCGGCAGAAATCCGTGCGCCGCAAGCTGAACGCCATTCCGCTGGAGTTCAAGGACCACAATGTCCTGCTGATCGACGACTCGATCGTGCGCGGAAATACGATAAAGAAGATTGTTCAGATGTGTCGTGAGGCCGGGGCCAAGAAGGTCTACATCGCCAGCGCCTCGCCCCCGGTGAAATACCCCAATGTCTATGGCATCGACATGCCTACTAAGCATGAGTTGATCGCCAACGGAAAAGAGATCGAAGAGATTCGCGAAGAACTGGGTGCGGATGCTCTGTTCTATCAGAACCTCGACGATCTGATCTGGGCCGCCAAAGAAGGCAACCCCGAGATCGAGGCGTTCGACTGTTCCTGCTTTGACGGAAATTACATCACCGGCAGTGTCAGCGGTGACTATCTCGACAGTCTCGAAAACAGCACCCGCGTCAGCAAAAAGCGCGAAGACATGCAGGTTGTTGGCGGGTCGTGGAACGCGGCGAAACTGGCGTCGGGCTAAAGAGACAACGCGAATCAGAAAACAACGCAGGCCATGGGCATCGCCACGGCTTGGGCTGGATTTTGCCGATAGGAATGGCCTGATTGCAAAGACTTCTGGCCGCCTCACCCCGCCGTGATCTCGTGCGAGCGGGGTGATCTTTTGATTTACTTTGCGGTTTGGTAAGCAGCTCTTCACCACCACTCACACAAGGGGTTCGAACCGGGTTCGAGCCGCAGAAAATGCCAAATGCCAATGTCAAAAGCGCGGCCACGCAGCGGGGCGCGTTAAAAAGAAATTCGGTCTCGGTTCTGGGTGTCTTTGGCCCGAAAGCCGACCTGCGCGCGTTGATGCGCCTGTCTTCGGGACGTGTAAAAGAGGTCAAGCCAGGCAGCCGCGTGGCCTCGGGGACGGTCGTAGCTATTGATGAACACGGGATCATGCTGCGACAAAGCGGCCAGACTCGCCGGATTGGAATTCCGGGGGGCTAGCGCCCTCTTGACGACCCGAGCGTGGGCGTTCAAACCGCTGCCATGACCGATCAGACCAAAATTGCCACCAAAATTGCCCTTGTCACCGGGGCCTCTCGCGGGTTGGGCGCTGCCCTGGCCGAAGCACTGGCCCCCGAGTATCACATCGTCGCCGTCGCCCGCACCACCGGCGGGCTGGAAGAGCTAGACGACCGGATCAAGGCCAAGGGCGGTTCGGCTACCCTTGCGCCCATGGACATTACCGATCCAAACGCGATGGCCACCCTGTGCCGGGGCATTCATGACCGCTGGGGCAAAGTGGATTTGTGGCTGCACACGGCCGTCCACACCTCGGCCCTCACACCGGCGCATTTCGTTGATCCCAAAGAGTGGGCAAAGGCGATGAACACCAACGCCAATGCCACTTCGGTTCTGATCCCTTATGTGACGCCTCTATTGGGTGAGGCCGGGCATGCCGTGTTCTTTGATGATCCCAAAGCGGGCGAAAAGTTCTATGGTATCTACGGCGCCACCAAGGCCGCCCAGATGGCTCTGGCGCGCAGTTGGCAGGTTGAGACGGAAAGGACAGGACCCAAAGTGTCGATTTTGGAGCCTGCCCCGATGCCTACAGCCGTGCGCGCGCGGTTTCACCCCGGTGAGGATCGCGATGTGCTGTCCAGCACAGCGGATGAGGCGGCTCGGATTCTTGCGCGGTTGTAGGGAATGGTCCTTTGGACCATGCCTCCGGCGGAGGTATTTTTAGCCAGATGAAGCTGGTATCACGCGATATGGACGCCGTTGCGCCCGGCGAGATCGACGAAGAATTGCCACGCAACACGGCCCGAGCGTGACCCGCGCGTCGCCTGCCATTCGATAGCATCCGCGCGCAGGGTGTCCGGGTCGACCGACACATTGTAGGCGGCGCAGTAGCGGTCGATCATGGCCAGGTATTCGTCCTGGTCACAGGGGTGGAAGCCCAGCCACAACCCAAAACGGTCGGAGAGAGAGACCTTTTCTTCGACGGCTTCCGACGGGTTGATGGCGCTGGAGCGTTCGTTCTCGATCATGTCCCGGGGCATCAGGTGGCGGCGGTTCGAGGTGGCGTAAAACACCACGTTTTCTGGGCGGCCTTCAATGCCGCCGTCCAGCACAGCCTTGAGCGATTTGTAGTGCTGGTCGTCATGGCTGAACGACAGGTCATCACAGAACAGGATGAACCGGTGCGGTGCGGCGCGCAGGTGGTTCAACAGCCGCGCGACCGAACTCATGTCTTCGCGCTGAAGCTCGACCAGTTTCAGGTTTGCGTGCTCGGTTTGCAGCGTGCCATGGACGGCCTTTACGAGGCTGGATTTGCCCATCCCTCGCGCGCCCCAAAGCAGTGCGTTGTTGGCCTTGTACCCCGCCGCAAAGCGCCTTGTGTTGTCCAACAGCGTATCGCGTGAACGGTTTATGCCGACCAGCAGGTCCAGATCAACGCGGTTGACCTGAGGGACAGGCTCAAGCCGGTCAGGCTCAACCTGCCAGACGAAGGCCGGCGCGGCATTGAAGTCCGGAGCAGCCAGAGGAGCCGGAGCCATCCGCTCTAAAGCGTCGGCGATACGGTTCAGGGCTTGGGTATCCATGGTGGCCTCCGGGGTCATATTCCAACGGTGTCAAACCACGTTCGGCTTTTGGCAACAAGGGGTTCCAACGAAAAAGGCGCGCCAGTCATGGCGCGCCTGTCTTGGGAACAGCAAGAGATTACTTCCCGTCTTCTTCCTGCATCAGGTCCTCATCCGCTTCGGCCTCGTCATCATAGTAGCCATCCGCGCGGAGTTGTTCTTCGCGTTTCTTCTCAACCCGCGCCACAAGGAAGATCGACACCTCATAAAGGCCGTAGACCACTACGAACAGAATGATCTGTGTGATCACGTCGGGAGGCGTCACGAGCGCAGCAAGCACCAGAATGGCGACTACCGCGTATTTACGGACACTACCCAGCCCCTCAGCCGTGACCAGCCCCGCCTTGCCCATCAGCGTAAGCAACACGGGCAGTTGGAAACACAACCCGAAGGCCACGATGAACTTGATTGTCAGGTTCAGGTATTCCTGAGCGGAGCCTTGGAACACCACACTAAGCGGTGCGGCGGTGGCGCCATCCACGACGGCCTCACCTTCAGCGCCGAACTGCTGGAACCCGAGGAAAAAGTCATAGGCCAAAGGTGTGACAACGTAGAAGGCGAAGCTTGCCCCTAAAAGAAACATGAAGGGCGAGGCCAACATGAACGGCAAGAAAGCGTTCTTCTCGGACCTATATAGCCCCGGAGCAACGAAGCGCCACATCTGCATCCCGATGTAGGGGAACGCTAGAATGAAGCCCCCTAGCAGCGACACCTTGATCGCAACAAAGAAGCCTTCCTGCGGCGAGATGAAGATCAGCCCGCAATCCTGCCCACGCTCATTCAACACCTCACACAAAGGATGCGTCAGGAAGTTGAAAAGAGGCGTCGCAACCGTGAAACAGATGATCATACCGATCAGAAACGCCACGACGCAGTGAATGAGCCGTGTCCGCAATTCGGCCAGATGCTCGATCAGCGGGGCCGAGCTGTCTTCGATTTCGTCGGTCTTGCTCATGTCTTGTTCTCAGTGTTCAGCGCGGCTTCGGCCTCTTCGGCTTTGGCCAGCGCATCAGCGGCTTCTTTGGCCTTGCGCTCGGCTGTGGCGCGGGCGGAGGTGGCTTGAATCTTCTTGGCCTGTTCAGCCCGCTCAGCCGCCAGCTTGCCCGTTTCGCTTTCAGGATCGAACTTGGTGGGGTCGATGCTGCTGCTCAGATCCTGAGCGGCCTTTTTCACACCGTCCATCGCGCTGTTTACGGGATTCGTGGCCGCGTTCAGACCCTTCTTGATCTCGTTCACACCGGCCTGATCCGCGGCCTCGTTCATAGCGCTGGTAAATTCACGCGCCATCCCGCGAGCCTTGCCGACAAACCGCCCGACATTGCGAAACAGCACGGGCAGGTCTTTTGGCCCCACCACAATCAGGGCAACGATGCCGATGACCAGAAGCTCGGTCCAGCCCAGATCAAACATCTGGGTTTAGACCTTGTCTTTCTCGGTTTCGGGCGTGACGTCCTTGGCCACTTCCGCTGCGTCCTGCTCCAGCTCGTCCGCGCCTTCCTTGACGCCTTTCTTGAACGAGGTGATGCCCTTGCCCACTTCACCCATAAGCGAGCTAATCTTGCCGCGGCCAAACAGCACCAGCACCACAACAGCGATCAGCAGCAGGCCGGGAAGTCCGATATTGTTGAGCATGTTTATTCTCCTTCTCAAAGGCGCACTGCGCCTGAACCCTTGTCTGACCCCGTGTTTACGCGGCAAGCCGCGTTCTCAAAAGGTGGCCGAGCCAATTCGGGCGGCAAATTTGATGTGATCTTGCGGATTCATGGCTCTCGCTTTTCTCAACTGACAGGTTTATGTCAGTTGTAACAGGCTAGGACAGCGGTATTGCAACCTGGTCAACGGAGAAACACATGACCCATGTCGCCGAAATCGTCACCTTCACCCTGGCCGAGGGCACCTCACCCGAGGCCTTCGTCAAACTCAGCCAATCGACCGAGAGCTTCGTGCGCGCAGCACCCGGCTTTGCCCACCGCCACCTCAGCCAAGGGGAAGACGGCCGCTGGACGGACTATGTCGTTTGGCAAGATATGAACGCTGCTCAGACGGCCGCCGCAGAATTTCCGCAGCAGGAGTTTGCGCCGGCCCTGATGGCGGCCATCAACCCGGAAAGCCTGCAGATGCGGCATGAGGCAGTGCTATGGAACATGACTTGACGCAGGTCGGAACGGCGTATCATGCGCCGCACTGATCGCCTGTTCGACATCATTCAAATCCTGCGCGACGGCAGACTACACCGCGCGCAGGACATCGCGGACCGGCTCGAGGTGTCGGTCCGCACGATCTATCGCGATATGGACACATTGGTCGCCTCGGGCGTTCCCGTCGAAGGCGAACGAGGCGTGGGTTACATGGTGCGAGAGCAGATCACCCTGCCCCCACTCAACCTGACCACGGCCGAGCTTGAGGCGCTGAACCTCGGGATGGCCATCGTCTCCGAGGCGGCTGACCCAGACCTTAAAGCCGCAGCCGAGTCACTGGCGGAAAAGATCGACGCCGTCCTGCCCATGCAGGTCGTAGCCGAGGCCGATACTTGGAAATTTGCGGTCTACCCCTTCGCCGATGCCGCGCGCGGATTGGCACATATGGCCCCGCTCCGCGCCGCCATCAAAACCCGCCAGAAACTGCACCTGTCCTACCGCCGCATCGACGGCGCCCTGACTGAACGCACCATCCGCCCCCTCCATATGGAGTATTGGGGCCGTGTCTGGACCCTCACTGCATGGTGCGAACTGCGCAACGGCTTTCGCGTCTTTCGCATCGACCTGATCGAAACCGTCACCCCCCTGCCCGAGCTTTTCACAGACGAGCCGGGAAAACGCCTGAGCGACTTCGATCCACACGGGTGATCCACCCTTCATCTGGCCACAAATATCCCCGCCGGAGGCATGGCCCGGAACGGGTCATTCTGGTCACCGCAGATAAGGTTCAGGATCAACCGACTCAAAGCCTTTGCGAACTTCGAAATGCACATAAGCATTGTCGCCGCCGCGCAGTTCCGCCAGTTTCTGCCCCCGCCGCACGCGATCACCTTTCTTGACGGTGATATCCTCAACATTGGCATATACCGTCAGCAAGTCATTGTTATGCTTAACAACAATGATCGGCACCTGATCGGCATCTGCGGTAATCGCAGCTACGGTACCTGCCTCGGCTGCAGTGACCGACGTACCCGGTGCGGCTGCGATGTCGATGCCTTCGTTCTTACCCTTATCATAGGTTCTGATAATGTTGCCCGCGACCGGCAAGGATAGCGCGGAATTGCCGGAACTTCTGGTGGGCGCTTCGGCTGTGACATCCGGCGCCTCGGGCGCCTCGGCCAGCGGCGCGACCTGTTCATCCGGTAGCGGCTGGGTCGCACTCGGCGGTGTCGGTGTCGGAGAACCCTGCCCCGGCTGCGTCACCTCGGTCGCAGCGACCGGAGCCGCTGCCGCCGCCTGACGCGGAGCGGCCTGGTTCTTGACCGGAATCAACAGGTACTGCCCTTCACGAATGGCGAAATCCGGGCCCAACCCGTTCCACTCTCCCAAAGCCTCAACCGGCACCTGATAGAGGCGCGAGATGGTAAAGGCCGTCTCGCCCCGCTTCACCTTGTGACGCACCGGCTCCGGACCAGAAGCGACCGGCGCAGGTGTTGGCGCAGGTTCGACTGGCTTCAGCACCGTCGTCTGCACGCCGCCCGTATCCGGGGCCTGATCAATGGCGTTTCCAGCGATTGAGGCAATATCCACGCCGCTTGACGCGCCAACAGATCGCGGTAGGGCCAGAACCTCGCCCTCGCGCAGCGTGTCGGTTGTCTGCAAACCGTTGAACCGCGATAACTCACCTTCGGGCAAGCCGACCCGGGCCGCCACGTCGCGCACTGTATCGCCCCGGCGTGCCACGGCGACCTGATAGTTCGGATAGGTGATCACCCCGCGCGCGTCGGGCGTAGGGCGGCTGGTGGTGGCGGATTGCGCGGCATCCGTGGTGGAAAACCCGCCGAGTTGTCCGCGCAGGTCGTAATCCAACGGCCCCTCGCACCCGGCCAGAATGGCCAGAGCCGCAACTCCTGTCGCACAACGGCGCATCGTTGATTTGGTAACTGCTCTCATGACTTTTGTCCTCAACACCTGCCCCTGTTATCCGGGGTTCCGGCGATCCATTCCAAAAAACCTGTTACGTCTCGTCCTTGCCAAGCCCTTCAAGCAACGGCACGAACCGAACCGACGTCAATTCATCATAGTCCAAACCGGTCTCGGTGCGCGTCACCTTAATCAACTGCTGCACCGCATCCGACTGCCCGACGGGTAGCACCATGATACCCCCGATTTTCAGCTGCGCCAAGAGCGGGCCTGGCGGGTCCTCGGCCGCGGCGGTCACGATGATTCGATCAAAGGGTGCCTGTTCCGGCAAACCGAACGAGCCATCCGACAGCATCGACGTGACATTGGTCAGCCCCAGTTCGGCAAACAGCTTGCCGGTCTCGCTAACAAGCCGCCTGTGCCGTTCAACCGTGTAAACGCGACGCGCCAATTTCGCGAGGATCGCCGCCTGATATCCCGACCCGGTCCCGATCTCGAGAACAGTGTCACGCGGACGCACATCCAGTGCCTGTGTCATCAACCCCACCACCGACGGCTGGCTGATCGTCTGACCGCAGGCGATAGGCAGCGGCATATCCTCATAGGCGCGGTCGGCGAACAGGCCGGTGACGAAGCGCCCCCGGTCGACCGCCTCCATCGCGGCCAGAACACGCGCATCGGTCACGCCTCGCTTACGCAGGGCGAACAGGAACTGCATGACGGTTTCTGGGTCCAGTCCACTCATTCGATCGACTTCAATGCCTCTAGCGTGTCATGCGCGGTCAGATCCGCGCGCATCGGCGTGACCGAGATATAGCCTTCCAGATTGACCGCCGCGTCCGTGCCGGGCGCGGTCGGGTTGTGCTGGTATCCGCCCTTGATCCACAGAAACCGCCGCCCCGAGGGCGAGCTGTGTGGCTCAACCGAGAAATGCGTATCACGGCGGAACCCTTGCGGGGCAACGCGGGTGCCCAGAACTTCGTCGGCGGGAACGGGCGGGAAATTCACATTGTAGAACAGCCGGTAGTCGCCTTGATCTGCAGGGGTCGCGTCCAGAATCCGGCGCACCAGATCGGCGCCAAAGCGACTGGCGGCCTCGAACGGATCCTCGAGCCCCAGATTGCGCGGGCCGAAATATTGTGACAAGGCAATGGCCGGCACGCCCTGCAAAGCAGCCTCCATCGCGCCGCCAACGGTCCCGGAATAAAGCGTATTTTCAGCCGAGTTGTTGCCCCGGTTCACACCAGATAACACCAAATCGGGCGGGCAATCCTTCATCACGTCATGCAGGCCCGCCAAAACACAATCCGCCGGAGAGCCCTCGGCCGCAAATCGCCGCTCATCCAGTTTGGCGACCATCATGGGATGGGTGTAGCTTATGCAGTGGCCGACACCGGATTGCTCGAATGCTGGGGCCACGACCCAGACCTCACCGTCAGGTCCGGACAGATCCTTTGCAATCGCCTGAAGCGTGATCAGCCCCGGCGCATTGATGCCGTCATCATTGGTAATCAGAATACGCATGACAGTCCCACCCCCGCGTTTCGCCCTTGATAGACCCGACCCCGCGTTGCGGCAAGCAATGCAGGCCCGCAATCTGCGGCTTTCGCGCACCACTTGCGGGGAAATTGCGCTCTATCTAGGGAAAACGAAACAGCGGTCGCGTCGGATGGTCAGCCACATCGCCCGCCCAGGCGCGGGGACAAACACGTTCGGAACGGTCGCCTTGAGGATCGAGCCGTCATAGTCCATCCGAAACTCGACCAGGCTTTCATTGCCCAGGAACCTGGCGCGCTCAACCACGCCCCGCGCGGCGACGCCGTCTGTGGCCGTGGGCAAAGGCCCTTTGCCGTTTCGGTCGAAATCCAACCTTACGTGCTGGGGGCGGAAAACGATCTCGACATCGGTACCGTCCGGAAAGCCCGGTGCCAGGAACTGTCCGAACGGGGTCTCGGCCAAGGCACCATTCACTTGCGCCTGCAACACGTTGACATCACTGAAGAATGCGACGGCCGCCTTGTCCGCTGGCCGCGTGTAGACATTGTACGGCGCGCCTTGTTGCACGATCTTGCCGCCCCGCATGAGGGCGATCTCGTCGGCCATGCGCATGGCCTCTTCCGGCTCATGGGTGACTAGCAGAACGGCGGCGTCTTCCTCTTTCAAGATAGCCAGCGTTTCGTCCCGGATACCGTCGCGCAAACGGTTGTCGAGGCCCGAGAACGGCTCGTCCATCAGCATGATCCGGGGACGCGGGGCCAGAGCGCGCGCCAAAGCCACCCGTTGCTGTTCGCCGCCGGACAGTTGATGCGGGAACCCGTCGATGAACCGCATCAGATCGACTTTGGTCAGCAGTTCCTCAACCCGGGCACGTTTCAGATCCTTGCTACCTTTCAGGCCGAAACTCACGTTGTCGGCCACGCTGAGATGCGGGAACAGGGCAAAGTCCTGAAACATCAAGCCAATCTCGCGACGTTCTGGTGGGACACGGAACACCGTATCGCAGATCAGTTTGCCGTCGACATAGATCTCACCTGTATCCTGCATCTCGACCCCGGCGATCATACGCAAGGTCGTGGATTTGCCGCACCCGGACGGCCCAAGCAGGCAGGTCACCCGCCCAGCCTCGACCGTCAGCGAGACGTCATCCACCACAACCCGGCCTTCGAACCGGCGGATCATATTGCGAATTTCCAAGCGAGGAGGAGTCGTGTTGCCTGTCACAGATGGGTCCTGTTGCCTTTCCCGATCAATTCCATCGGGCGTGAGCGGGGATAGCAACCCCGCCCGTCCGGCGCAAGGGATCAGCTATTCCGCAAGCAGCTCGAAATCGACACCAGCGCGGATTTTTCCGTTCACCTGAACCTCAAGCCGATGCGCTCCCGGCACCAGTTTGAACGTGGTCGCATTGCCTTTGAGCTTGTGGCGTTTGTCCAGACGCAACGCGCCGTTCTTCAGCGCGGCCTGTTTCAGCTTGTGAACCTTGACTGAGGTTTTTCCGTTAGGGCGTTGAAAGTGAATGATATAATCCACCAAAACGGGTTGATCAGCGGGCCCATTCAACTCGACCGAGAACGCCAACGCGCCATTGATCCGGGCCTCGCCGTCCACTGAAATGTCTGCAGTGACGTCCGCGTCCGGGTCATAGCCCAGCATCTTCATCGCCCCCGGATGCCCGGCCTTCACAAGACCGCGTAGGGTATGAGAGATCATCCACTCAAGCTCTATCTCTTCTTGCTCACCCGCCTCGCGCCAGCGCTGCAGGCATTCCAAAACCAGATCCGGGTTCTTTTTGGTAATATCGTTCAGATGGTTCGCAACCGAGCGCGTCACATAGCGTGTTTTGTCCCGATGCAGACCATCCAGCAAAAGCAAGGGATCGGTCAGCGCAAGACCCACCGCCTGCCCCCATGGCAAACGGGGCCGTGTGCCCTCGCTGACCAGACGGCGCACATGATAGCTGTCGTGCTTGCTCCAAAGTTGCATCCGCGCCAAGACCAGATCGGGATGGCTGTTCAGGAATGGGCGGATCGCCCATTCCATCGAAAAGCGCTGTGTGAGTTCCTCCAGAATATCCAACGCCAGCTCGGGATGCTCGGCCCCAACTGCGACAACCCAATCCCCAAGAGGCGCAAAGATGAAATCGCCGAAATCATCATCCGTCTTGCCGGGGTCTAGTGGCGGCGGCAAGGCGCGCAGGATCACCGGCGCAACCGCTGGCAGATCGCCCGGAAAGGACTGCTGGAGGCAATCAGCGATCCATGCCATTCTCTCTTTCAGTTCCAAGTCCAACAGGCGCGACATGACCTGCGCTTCGAACGCCTCGGCGTCGAAATCCGGGTCCGCCGACTGGAACAAACCCGCCAGATAGCGGGTCTTTTCCATGTTGAACAATTGGTCCTTCAGAGAGAAATTCTGTGCCATTCCTACATTGTCAAATTGGTTGCGCCGCCATCCAGCAGTATGTTCTGCCCAACGATAAAGCCCGCATGTTGAGAACACAGGAAAGCGCAGGCCGCGCCGAACTCCTGACGCGTGCCGTAGCGACGCGCCGGGATCGTGGCGGACCGGGCCGCGCGGGCCTCATCCAGCGAAATCCCCTGTTGGTTGGAAACACCGGTATCCAGCGACAAGGCCCGGTCGGTGTCATGGATACCCGGAAGCAGGTTGTTGATCGTCACACCTTGCGGGGCGACCTGACGCGCCGTTCCGGCCACATAGCCGGTCAGCCCGGTGCGCGCGGCGTTAGACAGCCCCAGAGCCGGGATCGGCGCGCGCACGGATTGCGAGGTGATATTCACCACCCGCCCCCAACCTTTGTCCATCATCCCTGGCAGCAGCGCTTTCATGAAAGCGATCGGCGTCAGCATGTTGGAATCCAGTGCCTTGATGAAATCCTCACGATCCCAGTCCGACCACAAACCCGGAGGCGGCCCGCCCGCATTTGTGACTAGAATATCAACACTTTGCGCCGCCTCGATCACTTGCGCCTGACCTTCGGTTGAGGTCACATCGCAGGGCACCGTCTCAACCGCGACGCCATGGTCCGCACGCAACCGCGCCGCTTCAGCTTCAAGCGCCTCAGCACCACGCGCATTCATCACCAGATCCACACCTGCTTCAGCCAACGCCTCGGCACAGCCCAGCCCAAGCCCTTTGCTGCTGGCACACACCAACGCACGCTTGCCGCGAATTCCAAGATCCATTCTGATCCCCTCTGTCTGTTGTTACGCGCATGTCTAGCACCAGCCAGACAGAGAAGACCAGAATTCAACAGGCCCTAGTAGAAGAACTCTTCCCTCACAATTTTGCCATCGGCCACGTGGTACACACCCACTTCGCTCATATCGAAATTCTCACCGCTTTCTATGAACTTGCCTTTGATCTCGAAAATCACAGCAAAGCGGTCGTCGCCATGCAGCATCGGATCGCTGACCGAGACATGGCTGACCTCTGTCGCGCTGTCCCACCATTCATGTTTGCCGCGAATAGCATCAAGACCCTGAACCTCGCGCCCCATGCCAACGTCATCCACCGCCTCGGCCGAGACAGCATCTGCGGCGTAGAGTTTACCCAGATTTTCGGCGGTCCGGTTTTCGCGGCAACCGGCCACAAGCTCGTTCGCAATCTCTTTCAATTCCATTGGTTCACTCCCATAATTTGTTCACTATATGTTCTCTTTGCCACAGCTTACCGATTCGAACCAGCCCGTTTGTCTTGCTTCGGCGAGTTTCCCCGCCTATACGCGCGCTCATGCTTGATACCGCCTCGAACCAACCCGTATTGCCGCCCGAGATCGCTCGTCGTCGGACATTCGCCATCATCTCGCACCCGGATGCGGGTAAAACGACGCTGACCGAGAAGTTCCTTCTGTATGGGGGTGCGATCCAGATGGCTGGTCAGGTGCGCGCCAAGGGTGAGGCGCGGCGTACGCGATCGGACTTCATGCAGATGGAGAAGGATCGCGGTATCTCGGTTTCCGCCTCGGCGATGTCGTTCGACTATGGGGACTTCCGGTTCAACCTTGTCGACACTCCCGGCCACAGCGATTTCTCGGAAGATACTTATCGCACACTGACCGCTGTAGATGCCGCTGTGATGGTGATCGACGGTGCGAAAGGTGTCGAAAGTCAGACGCAAAAGCTGTTCGAGGTCTGCCGCCTGCGCGATCTGCCGATCCTGACCTTCTGTAACAAGATGGACCGCGAAAGCCGCGATACGTTCGAGATCATCGACGAAATTCAGGAAATGCTGGCCATTGACGTCACGCCTGCCGCATGGCCCATCGGCGTGGGCCGCGATTTCATCGGCTGTTATGACATGCTGCGTGACCGGCTGGAACTGATGGACCGCGCCGACCGCAACAAAGTGGCCGAAAGCATCCAGATCGACGGTTTGGACGATCCCAAACTGGCCGAACACGTGCCCGAACACCTGCTGGAGAAGCTGCTGGAAGAGGTCGAAATGGCGCGCGAGCTTCTACCCGCGCTCGACCCTCAAGCCGTGCTTGAGGGGCATATGACCCCGATCTGGTTCGGCTCAGCAATCAACTCATTTGGCGTGAAAGAGCTGATGGAGGGCATCGGCGCCTATGGCCCGCAGCCGCAGATCCAATCGGCTGAGCCCCGCCAGATCTCCCCGGACGAAAAGAAGGTCGCCGGTTTTGTCTTCAAGGTGCAGGCCAATATGGACCCCAAGCACCGCGACCGAGTGGCCTTTGTGCGTATGGCCTCGGGGCATTTCAAACGCGGCATGAAGCTGACCCACGTGCGGTCGAAAAAGCCGATGGCGATTTCGAACCCGGTTCTGTTTTTGGCCTCCGACCGGGAACTGGCCGAGGAAGCTTGGGCCGGCGATATCATCGGCATCCCAAACCACGGCCAGCTGCGCATTGGCGATACGCTTACCGAGGGCGAAGCGATCCGCGTGACCGGCATCCCGTCCTTTGCACCGGAACTGCTGCAGACCGTCCGTCCGGGCGATCCGATGAAGGCTAAGCATTTGGAAAAGGCGCTCATGCAGTTTGCCGAAGAAGGCGCGGCCAAAGTGTTCAAACCCTCGATCGGCTCGGGCTTTATCGTGGGCGTCGTCGGCGCGCTGCAATTCGAAGTGCTCGCCAGCCGGATCGAGATGGAATACGGCCTGCCGGTTCGGTTCGAGGCGTCTCAATTCACCTCGGCCCGTTGGGTCAGCGGTGAGAAGGCCGAGGTCGAGAAATTCGTCAACGCCAACAAACAGCACATCGCTCATGACCATGATGGCGACATAGTCTATCTGACCCGTCTGCAATGGGATATCGACCGGGTCGTGCGCGACTATCCGGCACTGAACCTGACGGCCACCAAAGAGATGATGGTGTGATCCAACTGCCTGATTGCACAGCCAATCCCGGCTGTGCAATTCTGCCCGCATGAGCGATGACGACCTGACCTTTCCCGGCGGCCTGCCCGACATGCTGGAGATCCTGGAAAACAGGCGCGCGCCTTTTGCGTTCGGCGCCCGCCCTCTACCCGATTTGGACGTCGATCTGGATGCACTGGCGCAGCAGATCGTGCCGGAACGCGCGACCCTCGCCCCCGAAAGAGAAGATGCCACGGCGTGGGACCAGAAGCGTGCCAAGATCGCCACCGAGTTCGTGGGCAATTCGGAATTGGCTTTCCTGAACGCCCAGCTGATAGCCAATCTGCGCAAACGCTCCTACCCGCGTCACACGCCCGCTTTGTTCCGGCGGCTCTGGGCCGAGCAATCCCCGCATCTGCTTGAGGCGCTTGATCTGCGCTGGCTCGTCTCCTCGGTGCAAACCTTTGCCGATCACGGCGACACCCCGACCCAACGCGAGGTTGGTCATGCGCTGCGGATGCTGTTCGGGCTGATGAAGCTCTATGAGTTCGAACGGTTGTTCTCCAAACGCGGGCCGGAGGAAACCCATTGGTTTCGCGGCAAAAGCACCGCCCCGCTGCCGTTGCAAATGCAGTCTTTCTCACTGGAGCGCGGCGGGCTGGCCGTGTCGCTGATCGCGCCGATCTGGACCAAGGCGCTGACCGATCCCACCATCGCCCCGCTGGCGGATCACCTGATGACAGAGCTGAACAAAGACCCCGGAACCGTCTTTCGCCGCCTGAAAAAGATGCGCGAACGCCGTCTCCTGACTTCCGACATTTTTTCGTATAAGTCATTGATATTATTATGCCTTGGTTGCCAAAAGGCACTACACGGACTTTTTTCGCCAGCGATTGTTTCGGAGTGTTGAGGGAGCTCAGGCTTTGGTCTGGCCAGTTTTTCGGGTGCGCCCGGGGGGTATCTTGAAAGGGGCTTCGTTCCAGGTCAGGCCGACGCAGGTGAGGATGCGTCTGGCATCGACCGTGGCATGGCTTGGCATGCCGTAGCGGTCAGGGGTGCCTTTGTGGCGCAGGATCGAGAGCTGCAATGCGTTCAACTCGTTGCGGATACGAGCCGGGCTCATCGGGTGTCCGAGCAGGTCCAGATGCTTGCGCAGGTGCTGCAGGCAGCAGAAGGCCATGTAGCAGATGGCGATATGGGCCCGGACCCGACGCGGCGACCAGTGATAGATGGGCCGGATTTTCAGATCGTGCTTGTTGGTGCGGAAGCAGGCTTCGATCTCCCACAACTGGTGATAGCGGGCAATGACGTCCTGTGCCTCCAGTTCGTCCGCACCATGAACAACAATGGCATGCAGCCCGTCCCATTGTGCCGCTGCCTTGATCTTTGCATCATCCAGCGTGACGTCCCCGCTGTCGGGGAAGGCCAGGAAGCGGCCATATCCCCGGCTGCTGAAGCTGCCGGGTTTGCGAGAGCGCTTGAGCTTCTTGTGCAGCTTTTCGATTGCCTTGTCGCGCTTGTGGGCATCATTGCGTGCCCGGGTGGGTGACCAGGTCACAATGACCCGCGCTCCCTCCTGGTCGATCACCTTGTACCAGCCCTTCTCGGTTGCCTCTTCAGAACCGTGTCCAGCCCAAGGCTGGCGTCCCTCCGGGCTCAAAATGTTCGCCTTCACGGCGGCCGGGGCGGACTTCATGCGATAGCCGAGGATGTAGGGCAGACCCTTGTTCTGCAACATCTGCTGGTTGTCCTTGCTGAGCATGGCGGCATCGGCCACGAACGTGACCCTGGCCACGTCGAAGCGTCCCTCCAACGCCTTCAGCGCAGCTTCCAGCGTATGACCTTCCCAGGTGTTTCCCGGGAAGAGTTCATAGCCCACAGGCAGCCCATCGGAGGTGACGATCAGCGCCAGCATGACCTGAGCGCGGTGATGCTTGCCATCCTTGCTGAAGCCCTTGGCCAGAAGATGATCCTGCTCGACCCCGTCCGCATCCTCGGCCGGGTCCTCGCGCTCGGTGTCAAAGGCCAGGGTCGTGCAATCGTAGAACAGCACGGTCACTGGCCCGCCCAGCAACTTCTCTGCCGCCGCGTGAGAGGTTTTGCAAATCCCGTCTATCACCGGCGTATTGATGTAATCCATGCTCCGATAGACCACGTCCAGATTGAGCGTGATGCCTGCCTGGTTCTCCAACGCCTCCACGGTCGCGCGCTTGCTCTCGGGCTGTGCGATCCGCGCCATAACCAGCTCTTTCACAATGCGATTGGCACTTTTACGCGCCGCCCCCAGAAGGGCCCCCCAACCCAGTTGGTCATACATCGTCCCCATGACATCCCGCAGACCCAGAGAGACCCGCGCCTCCTCACGGCACTCGGCAAGATCAACGCCAAGCTTGTCCGGCCGCGGAGCGCGGCGCACCAGCGCCTGCAGATCGGCATATTCCGTGGGCGTGAACAGTTCCATTTGCGGCGAGCGATCAATGCGTAATTGCTCCATCAAGCGGCCCGCCAGACGCTTGATATCCTCAATCTCGCTGTCGTTATGGGCCACACCCACATGGCGCAGGATCTTCTGGCGTACCTTGGAGCCGGTGCGGACGGATTCAACGATCTGGATCCGTGTGCGGTTGAGCTTTGCGTCATGTTTGGTGCGGATGAACATGGGCGAAGAGGTTAGCCATCTGAAGGCCCATGTCAATACTTTTTATAATAATGGGGCACTACAACGCGCCTCTGAGCAACCACACCTGAAAACAAACCAAAAACCCAGTCAGATCAACAAAAAGGTCGGAAGTCAGGAAAGACCCCGGAACCGTCTTTCGCCGCCTGAAAAAGATGCGCGAACGCCGTCTCGCCCGGATGCAGCGCCGATGACCACATGGGGTGTCGTCTCCATGGTGCGAGGACCCGCGCTGGATATCCTGCGGTTTGCGGCCCATCACCTCGATCTGGGGGCCGACCGGCTATACCTCTATCTAGATGAACCTAACCCTGAGGCGCAGCACCAGTTGGAGCAGCACCCGAAGGTACAGGTGACACTCTGCGATGACGCCTTCTGGCTAAGCCGGAACCGGACGCGGCCGGGCAAGCATCAAGTGCGCCAATCCACCCATGCCAGCTATACCTATCGCAAAACCGATCTGGATTGGTTGGCGCATATTGATGTGGATGAGTTCCTGTGGGCGGACGCTCCCATCCCGGAGCGGCTGGATACCGTGCCCGCAGACATCCCAGCCGTTCGGGTCCGACCGATCGAGGCCATTGCGGGGGCCGAGGACCTGTACAAAGCGCATATCCCCAAAAGCCCGGATCGCGAGGCTTTGGTGCAGGCGCTCTATCCCACCTATGGCGCCCATGTGCTTGGAGGGTTCCTCAGCCATGTGCAGGGCAAACTGATCGTGCGCACGGGCCTGAAAAAGCTGAGTTTTCGCATCCACAATCTGTTTCAGGACAAGACCCTCCTGCCCTGCAAGTTCGAGCTGCCGGGGCTGGAGCTCTGCCACCATCACGCCCTGAGTTGGGAACATTGGTTCAAACACTACCGTTTCCGGATGGAGCGTGGCTCGTACAAACCCGGCATGTCACCGAACCTGCCTCGCGATCAGGGCGGTCTGAACAAGAACGAGCTATTCAGCCAGATCGAGTCTTCCAGCGGCCTTGATGGGCTGCGGGCGTTTTACGATGAACTCAGCGCCGCTGACCCGGACGTCCGTGCTCGGCTTGAGGCACATGATCAGATCCGGCACCGCCCGTTGCATCTGGATGAAAAAGTGGCGAAACACTTTCCCGGAAGCTGCTGAATTGTTGCAAAAAATGCCATTTCCAGCCGGTTGACGCCGTCGGGATTTCAGTTCATTTGACCCCGCCCCACGTTTTTGTTATGTCCCGCCTCAAGCCGAAACGCGCATGGTGCGCATGGTCAGATTGACCCGGCATGACGCAGACGCGCGGGCCAGGTCAAGTGTCCGCAATAATCGGACATATATGACAAAGTTTACCGAACTGAACCTGAACCCGAAGGTCCTCAAAGCCATTGAGGAAGCCGGATACGAAACCCCCACTCCGATCCAGGAAGGCGCGATTCCCCCAGCGCTTGAAGGGCGCGACGTATTGGGCATTGCCCAGACCGGCACCGGGAAAACCGCAAGCTTCACGCTGCCGATGATCACCCTGCTGGCCCGCGGTCGCGCCCGTGCGCGGATGCCACGCTCGCTGGTGCTGTGCCCGACACGGGAATTGGCCGCGCAGGTCGCCGAGAATTTCGACACCTATTCCAAACATCTGAAACTGACCAAGGCCCTTCTGATCGGCGGTGTCAGCTTTAAAGAGCAAGAGGCCCTGATCGACCGGGGCGTAGACGTCTTGATTGCCACGCCGGGGCGTCTTCTGGACCATTTCGAACGCGGTAAGCTGTTGCTGACCGGCGTGCAGATCATGGTCGTGGATGAGGCCGACCGGATGCTGGATATGGGCTTCATCCCCGATATCGAACGCATCTTCTCGCTAACTCCCTTCACGCGTCAGACGCTGTTCTTCTCGGCTACCATGGCCTCGGAGATTGAGCGGATCACCGACACCTTCCTGTCCGCCCCTGCGCGGATTGAGGTCGCCCGTCAGGCCACCGCGTCCGAGACGATTGAACAGGGCGTGGTGATGTTCAAAGGCGGTCGTCGTGACCGTGAGGCCAGCGGAAAACGCAAAGTTCTGCGCGCGCTGATCGACGCCGAAGGTGAGAAATGCACGAACGCGATCATCTTCTGCAACCGCAAGACAGATGTGGATATCTGCGCGAAATCGCTGAAGAAACATGGCTACAATGCCGCCGCGATCCATGGCGATCTGGATCAGTCGCAGCGGATGAAAACGCTGGACGGGTTCCGCGATGGATCACTGCGCCTGCTGGTTGCCTCGGACGTGGCGGCGCGTGGTCTCGATATCCCGTCGGTTAGCCATGTGTTCAACTTCGACGTCCCCGGCCATGCCGAGGACTATGTGCACCGCATCGGCCGCACGGGCCGTGCCGGACGTGAAGGCAAGGCCGTGACGATCTGCTCGGGTCGTGACGAAAAGGCTCTGGATGCGATTGAAAAGCTGATCCAGAAGGAAATTCCGCGCCTCGACAATCCGGTTAAGGACGAACCCAAGCCCGAGAAGCCGAAAGCCGAGAAGCCCGCCAAAGCAGCGGAAGGCAAGCGCAGCGAAGGCAAGAAAGAACGCGAGCCCCGCGAACCCAAAGGTCGCGGTCGTGGCCGCAAGGACGATCATGGCCCGGCCGTTGTCGGCATGGGCGATCACCTGCCCAGCTTCATCGCCCTTAGCTTTGATGAACGTCGCGCGGGTTAATCGCCAAGACGCTTAGATCGACAGCACCAGCGCCAGAATCGACGCACCCAGCAACAGCATCCCGGCGATCTCGCGCCGGGTGATTATCTCACGGAAAAACAGGGTCGAGGCAAGCAGGCTGAGCAATAGCTCAACCTGCCCCAGTGCTTTGACATAGGCCGCGTTCTGCAAGGTGAAGGCGAAGAACCAGCAGAACGATCCGCACAGGCTGGTCAGGCCAACGAACACGCCGGTTCGGCGCGTGTTCCACACTGCGCGCAGCTCGGCCCGGTCGCGCCACAGTAGCCAGATCCCCATGCTGACGAACTGAAACGTGACCACTGCGGCCAGCGTGACCAACGCGCGAAACCACGCGTCGATATCGCCCAGCTCAAGCGAGGCTCCGCGATAGCTGACCGAGGAGAAGGCGAACAATACCCCCGAGCCCAGCCCCAATCGCGAGGCGCGATTGGTCAGATGCTGCCACCACGCCCCGTCCCCTCCGGGGGTTTTGGACAAAAGCAGCACCGCCAGCAGTCCCACGACAATCGCCCCCAATGCTCCGGTCGAGACCTCCTGACTTCCGACCTTTTTGTTGATCTGACTGGGTTTTTGGTTTGTTTTCAGGTGTGGTTGCTCAGAGGCGCGTTGTAGTGCCCCATTATTATAAAAAGTATTGACATGGGCCTTCAGATGGCTAACCTCTTCGCCCATGTTCATCCGCACCAAACATGACGCAAAGCTCAACCGCACACGGATCCAGATCGTTGAATCCGTCCGCACCGGCTCCAAGGTACGCCAGAAGATCCTGCGCCATGTGGGTGTGGCCCATAACGACAGCGAGATTGAGGATATCAAGCGTCTGGCGGGCCGCTTGATGGAGCAATTACGCATTGATCGCTCGCCGCAAATGGAACTGTTCACGCCCACGGAATATGCCGATCTGCAGGCGCTGGTGCGCCGCGCTCCGCGGCCGGACAAGCTTGGCGTTGATCTTGCCGAGTGCCGTGAGGAGGCGCGGGTCTCTCTGGGTCTGCGGGATGTCATGGGGACGATGTATGACCAACTGGGTTGGGGGGCCCTTCTGGGGGCGGCGCGTAAAAGTGCCAATCGCATTGTGAAAGAGCTGGTTATGGCGCGGATCGCACAGCCCGAGAGCAAGCGCGCGACCGTGGAGGCGTTGGAGAACCAGGCAGGCATCACGCTCAATCTGGACGTGGTCTATCGGAGCATGGATTACATCAATACGCCGGTGATAGACGGGATTTGCAAAACCTCTCACGCGGCGGCAGAGAAGTTGCTGGGCGGGCCAGTGACCGTGCTGTTCTACGATTGCACGACCCTGGCCTTTGACACCGAGCGCGAGGACCCGGCCGAGGATGCGGACGGGGTCGAGCAGGATCATCTTCTGGCCAAGGGCTTCAGCAAGGATGGCAAGCATCACCGCGCTCAGGTCATGCTGGCGCTGATCGTCACCTCCGATGGGCTGCCTGTGGGCTATGAACTCTTCCCGGGAAACACCTGGGAAGGTCATACGCTGGAAGCTGCGCTGAAGGCGTTGGAGGGACGCTTCGACGTGGCCAGGGTCACGTTCGTGGCCGATGCCGCCATGCTCAGCAAGGACAACCAGCAGATGTTGCAGAACAAGGGTCTGCCCTACATCCTCGGCTATCGCATGAAGTCCGCCCCGGCCGCCGTGAAGGCGAACATTTTGAGCCCGGAGGGACGCCAGCCTTGGGCTGGACACGGTTCTGAAGAGGCAACCGAGAAGGGCTGGTACAAGGTGATCGACCAGGAGGGAGCGCGGGTCATTGTGACCTGGTCACCCACCCGGGCACGCAATGATGCCCACAAGCGCGACAAGGCAATCGAAAAGCTGCACAAGAAGCTCAAGCGCTCTCGCAAACCCGGCAGCTTCAGCAGCCGGGGATATGGCCGCTTCCTGGCCTTCCCCGACAGCGGGGACGTCACGCTGGATGATGCAAAGATCAAGGCAGCGGCACAATGGGACGGGCTGCATGCCATTGTTGTTCATGGTGCGGACGAACTGGAGGCACAGGACGTCATTGCCCGCTATCACCAGTTGTGGGAGATCGAAGCCTGCTTCCGCACCAACAAGCACGATCTGAAAATCCGGCCCATCTATCACTGGTCGCCGCGTCGGGTCCGGGCCCATATCGCCATCTGCTACATGGCCTTCTGCTGCCTGCAGCACCTGCGCAAGCATCTGGACCTGCTCGGACACCCGATGAGCCCGGCTCGTATCCGCAACGAGTTGAACGCATTGCAGCTCTCGATCCTGCGCCACAAAGGCACCCCTGACCGCTACGGCATGCCAAGCCATGCCACGGTCGATGCCAGACGCATCCTCACCTGCGTCGGCCTGACCTGGAACGAAGCCCCTTTCAAGATACCCCCCGGGCGCACCCGAAAAACTGGCCAGACCAAAGCCTGAGCTCCCTCAACACTCCGAAACAATCGCTGGCGAAAAAAGTCCGTGTAGTGCCTTTTGGCAACCAAGGCATAATAATATCAATGACTTATACGAAAAAATGTCGGAAGTCAGGAACAGGGTCGAGGCAAGCAGGCTGAGCAATAGCTCAACCTGCCCCAGTGCTTTGACATAGGCCGCGTTCTGCAAGGTGAAGGCGAAGAACCAGCAGAACGATCCGCACAGGCTGGTCAGGCCAACGAACACGCCGGTTCGGCGCGTGTTCCACACTGCGCGCAGCTCGGCCCGGTCGCGCCACAGTAGCCAGATCCCCATGCTGACGAACTGAAACGTGACCACTGCGGCCAGCGTGACCAACGCGCGAAACCACGCGTCGATATCGCCCAGCTCAAGCGAGGCTCCGCGATAGCTGACCGAGGAGAAGGCGAACAATACCCCCGAGCCCAGCCCCAATCGCGAGGCGCGATTGGTCAGATGCTGCCACCACGCCCCGTCCCCTCCGGGGGTTTTGGACAAAAGCAGCACCGCCAGCAGTCCCACGACAATCGCCCCCAATGCTCCGGTCGAGACCTGATCGCCCAGCACGACAAATCCAACGATCGCGGTTTGGATGACTTCGGTTTTCTTGAACGTGATACCGACGGCAAAATTGCGCTGCTTAAACAGGGCGACAACACAGATCGTCGCAAGGATCTGCGAGGTGCCGCCGATGATCGCAAACACCCAGAACCGCGCGGACAAATCGGGCAGGCTCAATCCGGTGACCTGAATGGCCACGACCAGCCCCAGCAGGGCCAACGGCAAGGAATAGACAAAGCGCGCAAAGGTCGCCCCCGCCGCAGACAGTTTCACGCTGCTCAGCGATTTTTGCAGCATAAACCGGACCGTCTGAAAACCGGCGGCGGCGATGGTAATTGGAATCCATAAACTCATGAACTCCGTTCTGTCTTTTAATCAGGGTTTTGGCCAGAGCGGATGCGGCACCGGGTCCTTCGCGCGCCAGAAATACGCCCTGAAGATCTCGGCATAGGATGCGTAGACATAGGCCTCGTTGCAGTCCTGATACCGCTCTTTGCCCGATTGATAGAGCGCGGGTAATTCGTACCATGGGGCCGATGGATTCATGTGATGAACCACGTGCAGGTTGTTGTTCAGAAACAAGAAAGCCAAAATTCCGCGGTCTTCAACGATCACCGTGCGAGCGCGTGATTTCTCATGCGCGCGGTGTTCAAGGAAGGTGCGGATCTTCACAAGACCCAAACCGATATAGGCCGACATGACATAGGCCCAAATCGGCATGGAGGAGTGCGCGACGACCCACAGAACCACCGCAACTCCGGGGATATGCAGCACCCATGCAAGGGCGACCGAACGGTCTCCACGGATCAGGCTGCTCCATTCATCCCGCAGAAACATGACCTGCCCAATCGCAGGCCCCAACACCATGCGCCCGAGCAGGGTGTTGTTGGTGGCAAGCAGCCTCTTTTGCCATCCAGACAGCTGCGCCCAGACCTTTGGGTCATGGTAGTTGCTTTCGGGGTCGTCATAGGGATCTGTCAGGTTCGAATCCTGATGATGCGCAAGATGTAGGTCGCGAAACCGGTTAAACGGAATGAACAGGGTCAATGGCAGGGCCATCAGTGCCTCGTTCAACCATTTCGTGCGAAACGGATGTCCGTGCAACGCCTCATGCGTCAGCGAGGAATGAAGGGCGGTAACCGCGCCCATCGTCGGGATAGCAAGCCAAAGGCTCCAACCCGCCACGTAGAAAGTGGCAATCAACCAGGCGGCGTAACATGCAGCGATCAGGGCCAATGTGCCCCATTCAGGCGTTTCAGCTTTCCCCATGACGCCCCCACGAGATCCCCGCCCAGACCCGCTCATAGACAATGTAAAGCGTCAGACCGATAGCGGTGTTGACCAGCGCCACCACGCCGCCCAAGGCAACCGACCCGGTGGCGATCAGGCCCACCAGAGTCATCATCACCAACCCCATCACATTCCAAATGAGTGCTTTCACGACAGATCTTCGTCGCGTTTCCATTCCGGACCCCGTTTTTTGTTGTTATCATAAAAGCGTTACTCAACGGGCGGCGTGTTGGGAATTCTGAATATGATTAACAAAAATCATCAGAAGTGATATTTATCTCCCTATGATAGAGAAAATCGACAAACGAGTCCGCGCTGCTCAGTTTCGCCAGCGACTTTCCCGCGCGATGGAGGACACCGGTGTCAGCCAAAGCGCCCTCGCCCGACATATCGGTGTCGACCGCTCGACCGTATCACAGCTGCTGACCGATGAAGGCGCCCGCTTGCCCAACGCTCATGTGGTCGGCAGTTGTGCCTCTGCTTTGGGCGTTTCCGCGGATTGGCTGCTAAGCCTGTCGGACCGACCCGAAAGCGCCGCCGAGCTTCTGGCCAGTTCCCTGACCATGACCGAGGCCCCACGCGCCCTTGTCGATGAGCGTATTTTCCAATGGCATCAAGAGGCTGCAGGCTACAAAATCCGCTACGTACCCGCCACCCTGCCCGATATGCTCAAGACCCGCGCGATACTCGAATGGGAATACGCCCCGCATTTGGGCCGCACAGCAGATCAAGCAATTGGCGCGTCCGAGGATCGCCTGTCCTGGATGCGCAGCGCCCAGTCGGATTATGAGATTGCCATGCCCCTATATGAGATCCGAAGCTTTGCCCTCGGTACCGGCTACTACGAGGGGCTGCCTTTGCTAGTCCGTCTGGAACAGATCGACCACCTTCTGGACCTCAGCGAGCAGCACTATCCCCGCCTGCGCATCTATCTGTTCGATGCCAAACGCCTGTACTCCGCACCTGTCACGATCTTCGGGCCCCTTCTTTGCGTCTTCTATGCGGGCAGCCACTATATGGCCTTCCGCGACCGCGACCGGATCGAGGTGTTCAGCCGGCATTTCGATACTCTGATCCGCGAGGCTGAGATGACCGCCCGCCGATTCCCGGAATATCTGCGCGGATTGCGGGACGAGATTGCAAAGGGCTGACGCCTCAAACGTGCGGTTTTCCGGTTCCTGTAGTATAGTGACACCGCGAACGCGCAGACACTCTACGGAGGATGATCAGAATGGACGCACTACAAACAGCTCAATATGCACGCGCCCTATATTCCGCGCACGGCGACCGGGCCGAGGCAGAAGCCGCTCAGAAGATGCGCGAATGTGAGGCCGCCGGAAACACACAAGAGGCCAAAGACTGGCAGGCCGTCCGCCGCACAATCCGCCAGATCCGAGGTCCGAATCAAGGCTGACACCTAGCTCCACGCGCTTGTCGCGCCCTCAAAAACAACACGCTCCGCCCATCCGGTTCGCGGGCCAATTCGGCTGGCCAGCAGATCGAAACACGGTGCCCGGCCCTGTCTGATGGGCGGGCTCCTAACAATGGAATACCTGCCGTTTTCCGGGCGAAAACGTTTTCCCCAAGTTATACCCAGTTTTGACCAATGTTTTCCCTAGGCTTCTCCCCGGATTCCGATTTGCGCAACCGCCGCCTCTGGCGCAGCCTTGTGGAAACACTTGCCAGAATGCGAATCGAACTTGATGAAATCCGCAAAAAACATACTGCAACCGGAACATCGTGCCCTGAAAACGGCGCTGTTGGTTCTGAATGAATGCAGCACGCTCAGCTTCGCCTCGGCCGTGGACCCGATGCGCGCGGCCAATCGTTTGGCCGATCGCCCGGCCTTTGATTGGGACTATGTGACCCCGACGGACGCGCCGGTCATGCTGACCAGTGCGCTCGCCGTTACCGGTATCCCGCTGGCCCGTCTGCAAAGCTGCGACCTGATGATTGTGGTTGCCGGATTTCAAATGGCCCGCCAAGCAACACCCAGCCTTCTCGCGGGATTGCGGCGTATCGCGGCCACGGGTGCCACCATGGCCGGCATAGACGGAGGGCCCTGGCTGCTGGCCGAGGCTGGTCTGCTCGATGGTCACACCGCGACCACCCATTGGGACGATTTTGACAGTTTCGCGAGCCGCTTTCCCAAGGTCGATGTTCAAGCAAACCGCTTCGCAATCTCCGAAAACCGTCTGACCTCGGGCGGCGCGATCCCCGCGGTCGAGATGATACTGCACATCATCGCGGCACGTCATGGCGCAAGCTTTGCTGCACGTGTCTCAAACCAATTCCTATGCGAAGGCGCTCCGGCCCAAACCAAAACAGACGCCCCCAAGGCGAACCACCACTCCGCGCTGACGTCCAAGGCCAATAGCCTGATGGAGGCCGCCCTCGACGATCCGCTGCCACTGGCCCATATCGCCGACCGGCTGGGCACCAGCCCCCGCACTCTGCAACAGCAGTTTCGCCTGCGCCTCAACACCACGCCGCAGGACCACTACTTGCAACTGCGCATGGCCGAGGCCCGCCGACTGGTGACCGATACCGACATGTCGCTGATGGACGTGGCTCAGGCCACCGGGTTCACCTCGCAATCCAGCTTTGCCCGCGCCTTCCGCACAGCCCACGGTTTGTCGGCCCGTGACCTCAGACAGGATAGTGCCTACCCCACCCATCACTGACCGGATCCACTCCATCTGGCCAGAAATACCTCGGGGGAGGCGCGCGGCACGCGCGGCGGGGGCAGCGCCCCCTAGATCGCTTCGGGTTAAGCCTGCGACACGAATACCCGCCACGCTTTCCGCGTTCTCGGGAAATTCTTGTCACTTGGCGATCTAGGTAAAACCCGAAACGTCTCAATACGGCATCGGATGCGCTTTGTGCGCCGCCTCGATCTCGGACAGAACTTCATCCGACAAGCGCAGATCAACGCCAGACAGGATATGCTCCAACTGCGCCACTGTCGTTGCGCCAAAGATGGCTGACATCAGGAACGGCCGGGTCCGGCACCAAGCCAGCGCCATGTGCGTCGGGTCCAGCCCATGCCGCGCAGCGATCTGCAAATAGACGTCAACGGCATCAAAAACCCGCTCGGACTTGCGCCCCCCCAGTTCAGGCGTCAGTGACATGCGCGAGGCTTCGGGAATGGCGCCGCCCTGATATTTGCCGGTCAGCAAACCCGTCCCCAAAGGCGAGAACGCCATCAGGCCTACATCTTCATGAACGCTCAACTCGGCCATGTCCGTATCAAACAGCCGGCACAGCAGCGAGTATTCGTTTTGAACCGACGCCACCCTCGGTGCACCCATCTGCTCGGACAAACGCAGCCATTGCGCTGTCCCCCAGGCACTTTCATTGGATAATCCAAAGGCCCGGATGTTGCCCTTGTCGACCTGAACCTGAAGCGCCTCCAGACACTCCTGCATATTCTCCAGCACTTCATCGGTGTTGTGCCCCTTCGGGGAGAACGTCCAGTTCTGCCGGAACATATAGCTGCCGCGATTGGGCCAGTGAAACTGATAGAGGTCGATATAGTCGGTCTTCAAACGCTTCAGTGAGCCCTCGATGGCCTCGGGGATTGTCTGAGCGGTGATCGGCGCGCCATCGCGGACAAAGCGAAGCCCCTCACCGGAATGCTTGGTGGCCAGAACATAATCCCCCCTACGCGCGGTATTGGCAGCATTCAAGTTGCCAAGGATTTCCTCGGTCCGGCCAATCGTCTCTTTGGCGACCGGATTGACCGGGTACATCTCGGCGGCATCGACAAAATTGATCCCGGCCGCCAGCGCCACGTCCATCTGCGTATGCGCGTCCGCTTCCGAGGTTTGCGATCCGAATGTCATCGTCCCGAGACACAGATCAGACACCATGATCCCGGTGCGGCCCAAAGGCTTCATTTCCATTTGTCGCTCTCCTGATTTCCGCAACAGCCGCGCGCTAGGCTTCGGCTTTCTTTTCCCAACGGCCCGATTCCTCGGACCAGTATTGCGCTGAACATCCCGCGCCGGTCAGCGCTTTCCATTGGCCACGCGCATGTTGAACGGCCTCCATGTCATTGCCGTCGAACAGAATGCAAACCCGGTCCAAAGCGGCGACCTCATCCGGGTCAACCGTGGCCCCGTCCACCGCCATCACGCAGCTGGCATCGTTTGCGGCCTGCATGTCCGAGGTCAGCAGGATCGGTTGCATCGCATCATGCGGCCCACCGGCCCGTCCATGCGGCAGGAACCCGTCCTCGGGTCCCAACCACAGTTTTTCATCAAGCCAGTCCAGCCGCGCAGGATCAGTCCCCCGCACGGCGATCTTCCACCCGGCCTGACGCGCCTTGTCCAGCAGGACTGGCAAAGTATGCTCCAGCGGCTGACGGGTCAGGTGATAGAAATAGACGGCCCCCATGGGTTTACTCGAAATTGTCCTGCACAAAGCGGCTCAGCGCGCGCACACCCCAGCCTGTTGCGCCTTTGGGGGCATAGGATGTCTCAGCCGCGACCGAGGCAACACCGGCGATGTCGAGGTGAATCCAAGGCGTTTCTTCTTTCACGAAGCGTTGCAGGAACTGCGCCGCGGTGATCGAGCCTGCAGGCCGTCCGCCCACATTCTTCATATCGGCGATGCGCGATTTCAGCTGCTTGTCATAGGCCGCGCCCAAAGGCAGCCGCCATGCGCCTTCGTCCTCGGCCTTAGCCGATTTCAGGAAGGCATCACAGAAGGTGTCATTGTTCGAAAACACACCCGCATTCTCATGGCCAAGTCCGATGATGACCGCACCGGTCAGGGTCGCCAAGTCGATCATACCGACCGGAGAGAACCTCTCCTGCGCGTACCACATCACGTCGCACAGAACCAAACGGCCCTCGGCATCGGTGTTGATGATCTCGACCGTGTCACCCTTCATTGACTTCACAACGTCGCCCGGACGGGTCGCATTGCCCGAGGGCATGTTTTCGACCAGCCCCACAAGACCGACCACATTGGCCTTAGCCTTGCGCTTGGCTAGAGCGCGCATGGTGCCGGCCACAACGCCTGCGCCGCCCATGTCCATGGTCATGTCTTCCATGCCACCCGCAGGTTTCAACGAGATCCCCCCGGTGTCGAACACAACGCCCTTGCCGACCAGAGCCAGAGGCGCATCGTCTTTGTCGCCCCCGTTCCACTGCATCACCACAACTTTCGACGGGCTAACCGAGCCTTGTCCAACGCTCAGCAGCGTGCTCATGCCCAGTTCGGCCAGCTTGTCTTCCTCTAGCACCTCGACCTCGAGGCCCAGCGATTTCATCTCGTCCAGACGGTCGGCGAATTCGGTAGTGGTCAGGATGTTCGCAGGCTCATTCGTCAAGTCGCGGGTCATCCGCACACCGTCGGCAACCGCATACATCGGTGCAAAGGCCGCCTCGGCCTCGTCATGCTTGCTGTGACTGATCGCGACCGAACCTGTCGCATCGCTCTCCTTGGTCTTGTGGACGTCGAAATCGTAGCTGCGCAGAGCGATGCCCATCGCCAGATCTTCCACACGCACCTGATTGCCCGCCATCACCAACAGGTCTTTGCCACCGGCCAGTTTTGCCAATGCCGCGCCCGCTTTGCGCGCCTCATCCGCTTCGGGGCGGCGCGGCAGGACCACGATATCCAACGCTTGCGCGGCCATACCAACCGGCCACGCCAGAGAGATCACATCCCCGGTTTTCACCTCTTCGAAACGGTCGCTTTCCACCAACCGAGAAACCGCACCACGGGTCAGTTTGTTGGCACGACGCGCGGCGGGGCTCATCTTGCCATCCGCGGGAATGATGATTGCCACGCGCCCTTCTGCCTGCGCCATGGCATCCACGTCAAAAGCCTCAAAACGGATTGGTACCAGACTGCTCATCGCAAACTCCTCAAAATCTGTTCTCCAAGACCTAGCCCGCGCTGCGCGGCTTGACCAGATAGCAGTTTTCCCCGCCTGCCATTTGCATTAAGGTCCTGCAAAAATAAACGGCAGGCTCGGGGGAGATATAAGTGGCACCAAACGGCAGGCATTCGCTGTCGCGCATGATGACATGCTTTGGCGATCCGGGCGTGAACCCCTGCGTTTCAAGCCCTGAGAGGGTCTTTTCGTGATCCTCGACCGCTATTTCGCGCGCCGCTTTCTTCAAAGCTTTGTGGTCATCGGCGGCATCTTTCTGACCCTGATGATTCTGATCGACCTGATCGAACAGCTGCGCCGCTTTGACGACTATGACCTGTCCGTCGGCCAACTGCTGGGTTTGACACTGCTGAACACCCCTGCCGCGATCAGCGAGATGCTGCCCCTGCTGGTTATCCTGTCCACCATCGCGCTGTTCGTTGGGCTGGCGCGCACCTCAGAACTGGTGGTGACCCGCGCCACCGGTCGCTCGGGCCTGCGGGCGCTGGTAGCCCCCGTCACCCTGGCCCTGATGATTGGCATTCTGGCCGTTGCTTTGCTGAACCCGATCGCCGCTGCGACCTCGGAAGAGTTCGAGCGCTTATCGGACGCCTACCGTGACGATGGCAGCTCTGCCCTGTCGATCAGCCGCGAGGGGCTGTGGTTGCGTCAAAGCTCGGACAATGGCCAATCCGTGATCCACGCCAGGGGTACATCGAACGGGGATACTCTGCGTCTTGACGATGTGACCATCATCACCTTTTCGGGCGGCGGAAAGCCAAACCAGCAGATCGTGGCCGAACGCGCGGAGCTAACCAACGGAACCTGGGTTTTGACCGACGCCAAACTCTGGCCGCTGCGGGACGACCTCAACCCTGAAACAAACGCTGTTTCGCATGAACGTCTTGAGCTGCCGACCACACTGACGCGGGAACGCATTCTGGACACGCTGGGTAAGCAAGACTCGGTCTCGGTCTATGATCTGCCCAAGCTGATCCGAGATTTGGGTGAGGCCGGGTTTTCGACCAAGCAATATGAGGTCTGGCTGCATGTCCAACTTGCCCGGCCGCTGTTTCTGGTCGCCATGGTCCTGATCGGAGCCGCCTTCACCATGCGCCATGTGCGCTTTGGTGGAACCGGTGTGGCGGTGCTGACGGCTGTTCTGCTGGGCTTTGCGATCTATTTCGTGCGCAACTTCGCGCAGATTTTGGGCGAAAACGGCCAGCTTCCGATCTACGTCGCCGCCTGGGCACCGCCCTTTGCGGCGATCCTACTCTCGCTTGGCCTGTTGCTGCACGCGGAGGACGGCTGATGCGACGTTTTATGCCGTTTGCAGCGACCAGCCTGCTGGCTCTGACCCTACCCCTTGGCCTGGCCGCGCAGAATCTGTCCGATCCGACCGTCACCCAAAGCCCGGCGCAAGAGGAAGAACCAGCGCTGCTTGTTGCCGACAAAATCTTTATCACGCCCGAACGCAAACTTGTGGCCGAAGGCAATGTCGAGGCGTTTCAGGGCAACGTCAAACTCAGCGCCAATCGTATCGTTTACGACCGCGAAACTGGAGAGCTGACGCTGGATGGCCCCGTCCGCATTGATCAGGGTGGGCAGACGACTGTACTGGCGGAGTCGGCGCAGCTGGACAACGGGCTTCAGAATGGCCTGCTGGTGGGCGCGCGGATGGTGTTCGAGCAGCAGGTGCAAATCGCATCCGTTCAGGCCCGCCGCGCCGGAGGGCGCTATACGCAGTTCAGCAAGATCGCCGCAACCTCGTGCCATGTCTGCACCGATGGCCGTCCGCCTCTGTGGCAGATCCGGGCGCGCAAGGTCACGCATGACTCGTTAGAGCGGCAGCTTTACTTTGAAGGAGCGCAGCTGCGGGTACTGGACGTTCCCGTTTTCTACTTCCCCTATCTGCGCCTGCCCGACCCGACTCTGGAGCGTGCGACCGGTTTTCTGGTGCCGTCGATTCGCACCACCTCTCAGCTTGGAACCGGGGTGCAGGTGCCGTATTTCTTCAAAATTGGCGACCACAAGGACCTGACCCTTACGCCCTATCTCTCGTCCAAAACCACGACGCTTGGCTATCGCTATCGACAGGCTTTCGTGAATGGCCGGATCGAGATCAACGGCGCGCAGACCCGGGACGACATTCAACCGGATCAGGATCGCGGTTATCTGTTCGCCGAAGGCTGGTTCGACTTTAAAAATGACTATCGCTTTACCTTCGATCTGCAGACGACCTCGGATGATTCCTATCTGGCCGACTACGGTCTGCCCGATTTGGACCGCCTCCGCAGCGAAGTTGCGCTGGAACGGATCAAGCGCGACACGGCGTTCCGGACCAGCTTTATTCACTACAAAACGCTGCGTGACAGCGAAGATCAGGATGAAATCCCCTCGCGCATTTTCGATCTGAACTTCCAAAAGCGCTATTTCCCAACCTCCGTCGGCGGAGAAGTTCGGGTGAACGTCATCGCCCACGCGCATGAGCGCACCAGCGATGAGGACGTGGTCGGACGCGACGTGGCGCGCACTACCTTTGACGCAGAATGGCTGCGCAGCTGGACCTTTGCCATCGGATTGCGGGCAGATGCGTTGTTCGGTGCCTCCATTGACGCGTTCAACATCCGCCACGACAGCAATTTCCCCACGCAGGCTACCCGGACGACCCCTCGGGCCGCCCTGACCTTGCGCTATCCGATGACACGCCGCGAAAAATCCGGCGCGACGCAATTTCTGGAACCCATCGTTCAGTTCGGCTGGACGGATGTCTCTGACAATGACGTGCCTATCGACGAAAGCACGTTTCAGGAATTCGACGAGGGCAACCTGCTGTCTCTGTCGCGCTTTCCGGCAGAGGATCGCCGCGAGGATGGCGCAACCGCCGCTGTCGGCGTCAACTGGGCGCGCTATGGTCGCGGAGGCTGGCAGGCGCTTGCCACGGTGGGCCAAGTCTTTCGTGCGGATGCCGATCCGGATTTCACTCTGACTTCGGGACTGCAGGGCACATCGTCCGATATCCTGCTGGCCGGTCAGCTCAAAACCGCCAATGGCTGGTCTTTGGCCGGGCGCGGAATTCTCAACGGTGACCTGAGCTTTGCCAAGGCCGAGCTGCGTGGAGAGTGGGCGAAAGAAGGTTCAGCCTTCACCGGCAGCTATATCTGGCTGGAACCCGACCCGGCTGAAAACATCGAAGAGGCGGTCTCCGAGGTCTGGCTGCGCGGGCGCTATCAGGTTGACCAGAACTGGCTGACCCGGGCCGAGGCTCGCTACGACCTGAACGAATCCGAACCCATTCGCCTGGGCCTCGGCGTGACCTACCAGAACGAATGCGTTCGGGTTAACATGTCCGTAAGGCGGCGCTTTACTTCAACATCAACTATTGAGCCTTCGACCGAATTCGGCTTTACCGTATCGTTGACAGGATACGCCCTCGAAGGCGCTGGTAACACTTACAAGAGAACATGCAGTTGATATCAACTTTCTCACGGTTTCTTCGTTCCGCTTCGATCCGGCTGGTGCTTCCGGCCCTGGCCGCTACGACTCTTACCTTCACCGCGCCACATACGTTTGCGCAAAGCCTGTTTTCGCCAGCGATCCGGGTCAATCAGGACGTGGTCACTTGGTATGAGTTGGAGCAACGTCAGCAATTCATAAACGCACTCGGAATCTCTGGCGGGTCCGAGGCCGAAGTCCGGCAAGCACTGATTGATGACCGCTTGCGCAAACAAGCCGTGCGCGAAGCCGGGATCGAGGTCCCGCCCGAAGCGATTCAGGCCGGCGTCGATGAATTTGCGGCCCGAGGGCGCCTCAGCACCGAACAGTTCCTGCAACTGCTGGCCAACGAAGGCGTCGATCCGGAAACAGTCCGCGATTTCGTCGCCGATCAGCTAACATGGCGCAACTATATCAGCGCGCGTTTTCTGTCTCAGGCCAACCCCTCCGAGGAAGAGATCAACCGCGCTCTGGGTCAGGGCGGCGGTGGCGGACTTCAGGTCTTGTTGTCTGAAATCATCATTCCTGTAAACCAGCAGACCCTCGCCCAGACCGAGCTTCTCGCTGAAGAAATCGCCAATCTCGAAGGGTTTGACGCGTTTTCGGCAGCGGCGGCGCAATACTCGGCTGCAGAAACCCGCAGCAATGGCGGCCGCCTCGACTGGCTGAACCTGTCCGGTCTGCCCCCAGCGCTACAGCCCGTGGTTCTGGGCTTGAAGAATGGTGAGATCACCAGCCCGATCGCCCTGCCAAACGCCTTCGCTTTGTTCCAGATGCGCGGCCTGCGTGAAGTTTCAACCGGCACGCCCTCTTATTCCAAGATCGACTACGCCATTTACTACATGGCCGGCGGCCGTAGCGCCGAGACACTGGCCGCCGCTGCAAAACTGCGCGAAGAGATCGACACCTGTGATGACCTTTACGGTATCGCGCAGGAGCAACCGGCCGAAGTGCTGGAACGTGTCGACGCTGCCCCTTCCGAGATCCCGCGCGACATCGCGGTCGAGCTGGCAAAGCTGGATCCGAACGACGTCTCGACCACGCTGACACGCAACAACGGCCAAACGCTGATGTTCCTTATGCTGTGCAACCGCACCCGCAATCTGGGCGAAAATACCTCGCGCGCGGACGTCGCGAATGCGCTGACGCAACAGCGCCTGCAAGCCATTGCTGACAGCCTGTTGGAACAATTGCGCGCCGACGCCAGCATCATCGAACAATGAGCGCCCCCATCGCGCTCAGCTGCGGCGATCCGGCCGGCATAGGTCCCGAGATCGCCGCAAAAGCGTGGGCGGAATTGCGCGACACCTGTCCCTTTTTCTATATCGGCGACGCCGCGCACCTCCCCGCAGACAAACCGGCCCAACAGATCAGCGACCCGGCCGAGGCCAACTCGGTTTCCCAAACGGCGCTGCCGGTTTTGCAGCTGAACTTCCCAGCCCCCAACACGCCCGGCCAACCCGACCCGGACAATGCGCCGTCGGTTATTGACGCCATCGAACAGGGCGTTTCCCTTGTGCAATCCGGCGCGGCCTCGGCCCTGTGTACGGCTCCAATCCACAAAAAGGCGCTCATCGACGGGGCGGGTTTCTCTTACCCCGGCCATACCGAATTTCTTGCGGCGCTGGCGGGCCGTGAACGGGTGGTGATGATGCTGGCCAGCGATCAACTGCGCGTCGTGCCCGCGACCATTCACATCCCCCTCTCCCGTGTCCCGCAAGAGCTGACCCCGGCCCTGCTGCACGACACGATCGAGATCACCGCCACCGGCCTGCACTCTCAGTTCGGCATTGAGGCCCCGCGCATCGCCGTGGCTGGCCTGAACCCTCATGCCGGCGAAGGCGGCAAAATGGGAACCGAGGAACTGGACTGGATCGCCCCGATGCTGGCGAACCTGCAGCCCGAGGGCTACAGCGTCACCGGCCCGCATCCCGCCGACACCATGTTCCACGCCGCCGCGCGCAGCCGCTATGATGCGGCCATCGCGATGTATCACGATCAAGCCCTGATCCCGATCAAAACGCTGGATTTCGACCGGGGCGTGAATGTCACCCTCGGCCTGCCCTTCATCCGCACCTCGCCAGATCACGGCACCGCGCTGGATATCGCAGGGCAAGGCATCGCCAACCCAACCAGCCTGATCGAAGCGCTGAAACTCGCGCAGAAGATGACACAAAGCGCTTGATCCTTCACCTGGCTGGAAATATCCCCGCCGGAGGCAAAAAATCTCTGGCGCTAACCACCCCAAACGCGTCACGGTAACCGGATCATGAGCGCTATCGACACCCTCCCTCCGCTGCGCGAAGTCATCGCGACCCACCAGCTGTCCGCCCGCAAATCGCTGGGCCAGAACTTTCTGCTGGACCTGAACCTGACCGCCAAGATCGCGCGCCAGGCAGGAGACCTCAGCACCTGTGACGTTCTGGAAATCGGCCCCGGAGGGCTGACCCGTGGGCTGCTATCTGAGGGCGCGCGCAAGGTCGTAGCGGTGGAAAAAGACACCCGCTGTATCGCTGCCCTAAATGACATCGCCACCGCCTATCCGGGCCAGTTGGAGGTGATCAACGGCGACGCGCTGGAAATCAATCCGCTGGAACACCTGACCCCGCCCATCCGAGTCGCGGCCAACCTGCCCTATAACGTCGGCACCGAGTTGCTGGTGCGCTGGCTGACCCCGCCGGAATGGCCGCCCTTCTGGCAAAGCCTGACGCTCATGTTCCAGCGCGAAGTGGCCGAGCGGATCGTCGCCCAACCCGGAAGCAAAGCCTATGGTCGCCTTGCGATTCTGGCTCAATGGCGCGCCGAAGCACGTATCGCCATGTCTCTGCCCCCCGGAGCGTTTACCCCGCCGCCCAAAGTCTCCAGCGCAGTGGTTCACCTGACCGCCCTGCCCGAGCCGCGCTATCCAGCCGACGCCAGCACCCTATCGCGCGTCGTTGCCGCCGCCTTCAATCAACGCCGCAAAATGCTGCGTGCCTCATTGAAAGGTGTGGCGCCTGATATCGAAGATCGCCTGATCGCAGCCGGCATCAAGCCCACCGATCGGGCCGAGCAGGTCCCGCTTGAGGCCTTCTGCGCCCTCGCCCGCGAAGTTAAAAAAACCTAGGCCCAACGAAAAAGCCCCGGATAAAACCGGGGCTTTCTTCGTATCAGTGTCCGGCTTACTCCGCCGCTTCGGGCGCGTCCCCATCGGTTTTTGGCGCTTCCTCAGCCGTAGGTGCAGCTTTGGGCTTGCGCGGCGCACGCGGTTTGCGCGCGGGCTTTTCTTTCTTCTCAGGGGCCTGAGTACCTTTGTCTTTGCTCTCAGGGGTCTCGACCAACCCGCTTTCCGGCGCAGGTTCAGGCGCGCTGAAATCCATCACATCAGGCTGGGGCGCCTCGGCCGGGTCGGCCTGACGGGCGGCTTCACGCTCCTGACGTTCGGCGCGTTCACGGTCGCGCTCGGCCTGACGTTCGCGGTTCTGGCGCTCCTGCTCTTCGCGGCGCGCTTCAATCTCGCGCTGCGCCTCGCTCAGCATCCGCAGATAGTGTTCGGCATGCTGCTGAAAGTTCTCAGCCGCGACACGGTCGTTGGACAGCTGTGCGTCGCGCGCAAGCTGGTTGTATTTGTCAATGATCTGCTGCGGTGTGCCACGCACCTTACCCTCGGGGCCCGAGCTGTCGAACACACGGTTGACGACGTTGCCGCCAGAAGGACGATTGCGGTTATTTTTGGCCCGCGAGCGGGATTTGGAAGATCTCATCTTACTTTACGTCAGCCTTATCAATTCGCTGCCGATCAACCCGTACCTTACGCTGCTCAGAGGCCTGTCCCGTAACGTGTCATCGGCTTTTTTGGGCTTGGCGTCAGGGGCGCGCTGAAGCAGCGTCAACCTCTCCGACCATTCCTGAGTAAACATGTCCTGCCGCCTCAGACAAGAGGTTTCTGGGATATTTCGCAGCTTTTTTGCAAAGACCGGCGCTTTTCGGCCTCTAACGCTGCGTTCAACCCGGGATTCTGCCCAAAACAACACGGTCTCGCCCGTCCAGATCGGGGATGACGCGGATATCCGACAAGCCAGCGGCACCGAACAAAGCCGACACGTCCTTGGCCTGTGTCGGTCCGATTTCTACCAGCAAGCGCCCGCCCGCCATCAAGAAATCAGGTGCACCCGCCGCGATCCGGCGATAGGCGTCCAGCCCGTCCCCTTCATCGGTCAAAGCCATGCGAGGTTCATGCTCGCGCACTTCGGGCGACAGGTCCTGCATTTCTGACAGCGCGATATAGGGCGGGTTCGAGACGATGAGGTCAAACTGCCCCTCAATCCGATCGAACCAATCCGAGCGCACAATCTCGGCCCGGTCCTGCACATTATGCTCAACCGCGTTGGCGCTGGCCTGCAAACAGGCCGCTTCGCTCAGATCTGCCCCCAGGCCCGTAGCACTGGCGCGCTCGGCCAGCAGCGTCACCAGAATACAGCCCGAGCCGACCCCAAGGTCCAGAACATGGTCAAACGGCTCGCTCAACGCGGCTTCGATCAGCGTTTCTGTCTCGGGGCGCGGGTCCAGCACATCGCGGCTGACGCGGAAATTGCGACCGTAGAACTCCCGCTCTCCCAACAGATGCGACACAGGCACCCGGATCGCGCGCAGCGACACCAGTTGCTCATAGCGTTCGGCAATGTCGGGCGACAGTTCCTCGGGTGCGATCAGAGTGACGCGGCTGGCCTCGATTCGGGCCGCGTGCGCCAACAGAACTCGCGCGTCACGTGCCGGGTCATTGACACCGGCAGCGCGCAGGCGGGCTGTTGCGGCAGCCATCGCCTTGGCGGCGGTCAGGGCCGCAATCATTGCGCCATCTCGGCCAGCAGCCGGGCCTGATCATCTGCGGTCAGGGCGTCGATCACCTCATCCAGATCGCCCTGCATGACCTGATCCAGCTTGTAGAGCGTCAGGTTGATGCGATGATCCGTCATCCGGCCTTGCGGGAAGTTATAGGTCCGGATCCGCTCGGACCGATCGCCCGAGCCGACCTGACTGGCCCGATCCGCCGAGCGTTCACTGTCGATCCGCTGACGCTCCAGATCATAGAGGCGTGTTTTCAGCACCTGCATCGCGATCTCGCGGTTGCGGTGCTGCGATTTCTCGGAGCTGGTCACCACGAGACCGGTCGGCAAGTGGGTAATCCGCACCGCCGAGTCGGTGGTGTTCACGTGCTGCCCCCCGGCTCCGGACGACCGCATCGTATCAATGCGAATGTCATTGGCGTCGATCTGGATGTCGACATCCTCGGCCTCGGGCAGAACCGCAACCGTCGCCGCCGAGGTATGAATACGCCCACCGCTTTCGGTTTCGGGCACGCGTTGCACCCTATGCACGCCGGATTCGTATTTCATCCGCGCAAAGACATTGTCGCCTTTGATATGGGCAACGACCTCTTTGATGCCGCCAAGGTCCGAGGCCTGTTCTTCGATGATCTCGAACCGCCATCCCCGCGCCTCGGCATAGCGTTGGTACATGCGCAGCAGGTCCCCGGCGAACAACGCCGCCTCATCCCCGCCGGTCCCCGGACGGATTTCCAGCATGGCCGGTCGCGCATCCGCTGCGTCCTTGGGCAGCAGCGCCAGTTGCAGCGCATGTTCGGCCTCGGGGATACGGGACTGAAGCTGGGGGATTTCCTCTTCAGCAAGTTCCTTCATATCCGGGTCCGCCAGCATCGCCTCGGCCTCAGCCAAATCCGAGACCAGCTGACGCCAGGACAGGATCTGATCGACCACCGGTTTGAGGTCAGAATACTCTTTGGCCAGGGTCGCTATATCCCCGCCCGAGGCGCCATCAGCCATGGCGGCTTCGAGGTATTGGAATCGCTGGGTTATCTGCTCAAGGCGTTCTTCGGGGATCATCCGGCGGGTGTCTCTCAATCTGGGGCTTTGGTCAAGGGCCAGCCTTGTGCTAAGGTTCCCGGCATGAAGGGGTTGGTTTTCATTTTATCGCTGTTCGCACTCCCCGCCATGGCCGACTATGTTGGGCCGGATGGCAAGGTTCGCGATTGCTACTGCACCGACAAGTCAGGCTCGCGGATCGAGTTGGGGCAAATGATCTGCTTGCAGGTTGATGGCCGGATTTTCACCGCGCAATGCCAGATGTCATTGAATGTGCCGATGTGGCGTGAGGTGCAGGAAGGGTGTTTGTCGTCAGATTTGGACTGGCCCGATCTGGATCAGACCCTCAAGACATCCGCGTCCTGAACGCTGCCTACATCTGCGCCAGCCACCCATCAACGCGGGCCTTGTTCACCCCGAAATCCTTGCGGCCAAAGCGCAAGCGGCCATGGATGCGCAGCAGGTCTCCGTCCTGCTCGACTGTGGTGTAGTCGGGAAAGCCGATAATCTTGGTGCGGGTGATATAGGTGATCCGCCCTTCGTCCACCGAACCGGCCAAAACGATTGTGCGGGGCGCGTTGCGGGCAATGGCATCCAGCCTCGCCAACCCCTCTGGCCCTGTTTCGACCACGCGCAATACGCCACCTTGCAGATCCTGGTTGGTCTCGGCCCTAGGGGCAATGTGCCAGTCCGCCGGATCGGAGGGCGCAAGCCGGATGTAGGCTCCCAGTGCGATCACCACACCAACAACACCCAAAATCAGCATGCGTTTCATTCCGTCTCTGTCCTTTTCCTGAACCCTATGCGGAACAGATGCCGTTTCAAGGCGAACCCGGCTAGCTACCGTGACGTCACACCGGGCAGAATGCACAGAAGTTCGAACAGAAGATTGGCGGCCGTAAGGGCCGTGTTCCCCGACGGGTCGTAGGGCGGAGACACCTCCACCAGATCGCAGCCCACCACGTTCACGCCTTGCAGCGCGTGGATCAGCTGCATCGCTTGCGGGGTCGTCAGCCCTCCGATCTCGGGCGTGCCCGTACCGGGGGCGTAGGCCGGGTCCAGACTGTCGATGTCATAGGTGATATAGACCGGGTGATCGCCGACCGTCTTGCGGATTTGCGAGCCGATCTGCGTGAGGTTCTGCTGCCACAACTCCCACGCGGGAAATTGCTGGAAGCCCCAGCCCTGCGCCTCGGTAAAATCGGTTGAGGCATAGCCCGAACCGCGAATGCCGATCTGAAAGGTCTTGTCGGGGACGATCAGCTTTTCCTCGTGGGCGCGGCGGAAGACGGTGCCGTGGGTCTCACGCTCGCCAAACATCTCGTCGTTTACATCTGCATGGGCATCCACATGCACAAGGGCGACCGGCCCGTGTTTTGCGGCAATCGCGCGCAGGATCGGCAGGGTGATGGAGTGATCTCCGCCCATCGCCACCGGGATCACATTCTGCGCAAGGATACCGTCATAGCTGTCTTTGATGATCTTGAGGCTTTCCGACAGCGAGAACGTATTGATCGCCAGATCGCCGATATCCGCAATCTGCAACGTATCAAACGGGGCTGCGGATGTAGCCATATTGTAGGGCCGGATCATCGCGCTTTCGCTGCGGATTTGCTTGGGGCCGAACCGTGTGCCCGACCGCCACGAGGTGCCGATATCCATCGGTATCCCCAACAACGCCACATCCAGCCCGGCCAGCGAGGTCGCCTGCGGCAGCCGCATGAACGTGTTCGGCCCGGAGAACCGCGCCAGATCATTTCCGCTGATCGGTTGATTAAATTCAGTCATTTGCGGTTGGTTCCCATCCCATCAGATCATGTTTCTCAGCACATACCGGAAACTTGGCTAACCATTGGTTAACGCGCTTCGATCCCCGTTTACATTTTCTCGGCCATAAGCCGGTTCCACCCCAGCAGGCAGATGATCTGCGTGGCCACATGAGCGCCCGCAATGGCAGTCGCCCCGGAGGTGTCATAGGGCGGAGAGACCTCGACCACATCCCCGCCTTTGATGTTGATCCCGGCGATGTCGCGCAGAATGATTTGCGCCTGAATCGAGGACAAACCGCCCCAAACTGGCGTCCCGGTCCCCGGCGCAAATGCGGGATCCAGGCCGTCGATATCGAAGCTCAGATAGACGGGGCGGTCGCCGAGTATGGATTTGATCTTCTGCGCCACGGCAGCGGGGCCGGATTCGTAAACTTCACGCGCGTCGATAATGTTGACGCCCAACGTGTCCTCGTTGCTGGTGCGAATACCCACCTGAACCGAGCGTTTCGGGTCCACGATCCCCGATTTCACGGCCTTGTAAAACATGGTCCCGTGATCGACGCGGGACATATCATCGTCCGCCCAGGTATCCGTATGCGCATCGAACTGCAGCAAGGATATCGGGCCGTATTTCTCGGCATAAGCTTTCAGGATCGGAAAGCTGATATAGTGATCTCCGCCCAAGGTGACCGAGGCCACGTCAGCCGCCAGAATCGTGCGGATATGATCGGTCAGCGTGTCCGGAAAGGCCGGGATATTGGCGTAGTCATAGGCCATATCGCCATAGTCGACGATCGCCAGTTCGCTCAGCGCGTCAAAGGGCCAACCGTATGGTGCATCGGGGGATTGCAGGGCGCTCGCCTCGCGGATCGCACGGGGGCCGAGCCTTGTGCCGGGGCGGTTCGTCACCGCCTGATCGAAGGGCACGCCGGTGACGGCGATATCCACGCCCTTCAGGTCCTTAGTGTAAAGCCGCCGCAGGAACGAGGTCGCGCCGCCGAAGGTGTTCTCATAGGACAGGCCCTTGAGGTCGGGGTTGGTAAAGGCCTCATCGACCTGATGTTTTGCGTCTTCCAGTGCCATGTCTTGTCCCCTCAGCCCAGCGGCTGCGCCTTTTCCACGATCCGGGCAAAGAACGAGGCCCCGACCGGTGCTATATCATCGTTGAAGTTGTATTTCGGGTGGTGCAGCCCGGCGCCCTCACCCTGACCCAGAAACAGATAAGCCCCTGGACGCGCCTGCAACATGTATGAGAAATCCTCGGCCCCCATGTCACGGCCCATATTGTCGACAACGCGGTCCTCGCCTGAGACCTCGCGCGCCACATCTGCGGCAAAGGCCGTTTTCTCGGCGTCATTGATCGTCGCCGGATAGCCGATCTGATAGTCCAACCTCGCCTCAACCCCGTATGAGGCCGCTTGCCCTGCCACGACCTGCTCCATCCGCTCCATCACCATCTTCTGAACAGTTGGGTCAAACGTGCGCACGGTGCCGTTCAGGTAAGCCGTGTCCGGAATCACATTGTTCACCGTTCCGGCGTGAATCTGCGTGACGGAAATCACCAGATCCTGCACCGCATAGTGGTTCCGGCTGACAATCGTCTGGATCGCCTGCGCAATCCCGCAGGCCGCCATGACCGGGTCCTTTGTCTGGTGTGGCAAAGCTCCGTGGCCGCCCTGCCCTTGCACGTGGATCTCGAACGTGTCCACGGCGGCCATCAGAGGCCCGGCGGTCGTGTAGAAGGCGCCCTCGGGGTTTCCCGGATCATTGTGAATGCCATATACCTGAGAGATATCGAACCGGTCCATAATGCCTTCCTGCACCATCACATCCGCGCCACCGCCTTCTTCTTCGGCCGGTTGAAAGATCAGCGCCACGCGGCCCGCGAAATTCCGCGTCTCGGCCAGATAGCGTGCAGCCCCCAACAGCATCGTGGTATGGCCGTCATGCCCGCAGGCATGCATCTTGCCGGGGTTTTTCGAGGCGTATTCAACGCCCGTCTCCTCGGGGATCGGCAGCGCGTCCATATCGGCCCGCAACCCGATGGTCGGGCCGTCGCCCTGTCCGTTGATGATCGCCACCATCCCGGTCTTGGCAATGCCTTCGTGCAACTCATCCACGCCGAACTCCCTCAGACGCTCGGCCACGAAAGCGGCTGTCTCGTAGCATTCGAACTCCAGTTCAGGGATCGTATGCAAGTGCTGGCGCCACTTGGCCATATCGGCGGCAAAATCGGCAATTCGGTTGACGACGGGCATCTGGGGTGGACTCCTGATCGTGACTGCGGAATGGATGCATCTCACACCGGAACGAAAGGGTTCGCAATGGCTGAAAATCCTCTGATCCATGACAGCGATGCGGGTATCGAGCGCCTGCTGGAAATCATGCGCCGTTTGCGCGACCCGCAAAGCGGTTGTCCGTGGGACATCGAACAGGATTTCGCCACCATCGCCCCCTACACGATCGAGGAAGCCTATGAGGTCGCCGACGCCATCGAACGGCAGGCCTATGATGAGCTGAAGGGAGAGCTGGGCGACCTTCTCTTCCAATCCGTCTTCCACGCGCAAATGGCTGAGGAAGCCGGGCATTTCACCTTTCAGGACGTAGTCCGCACCATGTCGGACAAGATGGTCAATCGGCACCCGCATGTGTTCGGCGACGAATCTCGTGAAAAGTCCGCCGACCAGCAAACCAAGGACTGGGAGACCATCAAAGCCGCCGAACGCGAGGGCAAAGAACAAAAAGGTGCGCTGGATGGTGTAGCCGCGAACCTGCCCGCCCTACTGCGGGCGCATAAGCTGCAGAAACGGGCGGCGCGTGTGGGATTCGACTGGCCCGATGCCAGTCATGTCCTCGCCAAGATCACCGAAGAGGCCGCCGAGTTGGAAGAAGCGCGCAACGCCAAGGACGCCGACGCGCTGGAAGATGAATTCGGCGATCTGTTGTTCGTGATGGTCAATCTCGGGCGGCATCTGGGGATCGAACCCGAGGCCGCTCTGCGCCGCACCAACGCCAAGTTCACCCGCCGCTTTGAACAGGTCGAGGCTCGTCTGGCCGCGCGAGGCAAGACCCCTGCGCAAAGCGATCTGGCCGAGATGGACGCGCTGTGGGATGAGGTGAAGACTGAGGAACATCGCGCCAATGGCAAACTCCCGCCAGTTGGGGCCTGAATCAGGTGGACAAGTCGCGTGACACTTGCGACTGTCCGACCTTCACGCCCCCCCGGAGACTCCAATGCCCCGCAAGATCATCATCGACACCGACCCCGGTCAGGACGACGCCGTCGCCATTCTTTTAGCGCTCGCCAGCCCCGAAGAGATCGAGGTGCTGGGTATTACTGCCGTCGCCGGGAATGTGCCGCTTGAACTGACCGCCAAGAACGCGCGTATTGTCTGTGAGTTGGCGGGCCATACCGAGGTGCCGGTCTATGCCGGATGCGACCGGCCGCTTAAACGCCCTCTTATCACGGCTGAACATGTGCACGGCAAAACTGGGCTCGACGGGCCTGTGCTTCCCGATCCCGAAATGCCTTTGACCGAGGGCCACGCGGTCGATTTCATCATCGAAACCCTGCGCACGCAGGAACCCGGGACAGTCACGCTCTGCCCGCTGGGGCCACTGACAAACATCGCGACCGCCTTCCAGAAGGCCCCCGATATCGTCGACCGGGTGCAGGAAATCGTGCTGATGGGCGGTGCCTATTTCGAGGTCGGGAACATCACACCAGCCGCGGAGTTCAACATTTATGTCGACCCCGAAGCTGCTGATATCGTGTTTAAATCTGGCGCTCATATTGTCGTCATGCCTCTTGATGTGACCCATGACGCTTTGGTTACACCGCATCGCAATGACGCATTCAGATCGCTGGATAGTAAGGTCGGTCATGCCGTCGCTGAAATGACCGATTTCTTCGAGCGCTTTGACAAGGAAAAGTACGGCTCAGAAGGCGCACCATTGCACGATCCCTGCGTTACCGCCTATTTGATTCAGCCAGAACTGTTCTCGGGTCGCCACATTAATGTTGAGATCGAAACCAAGTCAGAATTGACGCTGGGCATGACAGTCGCTGACTGGTGGCGTGTAACAGACCGAAAACCGAATGCTATGTTCATGGGCGACGTAGACGCCCAAGGATTCTTCACCCTCCTCACGGAAAGGCTGGCCCGCCTATGACCGCCGCTTTAAGACTGGCTCGCCCCGAAGATCTGGACCGCCTGATGGGGCTGGTCTCTGCGTTCCATGCCGAACAAGGGATCGCACAGGACGCCGACCAACGGCGCGAGGCACTGATGCCTTTGCTTGAGGGCATCCCCCATGGCTGCATCTACCTGATCGGCCCAGGTCGCGCGCCTTTGGGCTATATCATCCTGACCTTCGGCTGGTCGGTTGAATTCGGAGGCATGGATGGGTTCGTGGACGAAATCTACATCCGCCCCGCCGTTCGTGGCCGAGGTATCGCAACCGAGGTCCTACTTGAATTGCCTAAAGCCTTGGCCGAGGCCGGGCTGACGGCCCTGCACCTAGAAGTTGAACGCACGCATGAGGCGACGCAGAAACTATATCTGCGCACCGGCTTCAAACCACGCGAGCGCTACATGCTGATGAGCAAAGCGCTCTAGCGCGACTCGCCCCGGAAAACCACATTCGGGTTATAGTACATCTCCTGCACCGGATCGTCGGAGGAGACCTTTTGCCCAGTGATCGGATAGGTCCCCGGCCCCGCACAGGCCGCCAGAAATACAGTGCTGAGAACTGTCGCTACGAGAAGGAATTTCGAACCAGTCATGGTGTGCTCCTTTCTGTAATGACTTCAGTATAGAACACGAAACCGTGAGCTCTGTGTGATTAAGTTCACACATAAGATCCGTTAACCCGCTAAACACCTGCAGATAAGACGAATTCTCTTAGCCGAAGGAATTCACAGTCGCAGCCGTCCTTTTACCATCAAAAAGGCCCTCTTTCCGGGAAAAGAGGGCCTCCGGCAGTGCTCAGAACCGGGTTTGAAATCAACGTTTCAGGATCGATGCTCCGGCATATTCCGCCTGACTTCCGACATTTTTTCGTATAAGTCATTGATATTATTATGCCTTGGTTGCCAAAAGGCACTACACGGACTTTTTTCGCCAGCGATTGTTTCGGAGTGTTGAGGGAGCTCAGGCTTTGGTCTGGCCAGTTTTTCGGGTGCGCCCGGGGGGTATCTTGAAAGGGGCTTCGTTCCAGGTCAGGCCGACGCAGGTGAGGATGCGTCTGGCATCGACCGTGGCATGGCTTGGCATGCCGTAGCGGTCAGGGGTGCCTTTGTGGCGCAGGATCGAGAGCTGCAATGCGTTCAACTCGTTGCGGATACGAGCCGGGCTCATCGGGTGTCCGAGCAGGTCCAGATGCTTGCGCAGGTGCTGCAGGCAGCAGAAGGCCATGTAGCAGATGGCGATATGGGCCCGGACCCGACGCGGCGACCAGTGATAGATGGGCCGGATTTTCAGATCGTGCTTGTTGGTGCGGAAGCAGGCTTCGATCTCCCACAACTGGTGATAGCGGGCAATGACGTCCTGTGCCTCCAGTTCGTCCGCACCATGAACAACAATGGCATGCAGCCCGTCCCATTGTGCCGCTGCCTTGATCTTTGCATCATCCAGCGTGACGTCCCCGCTGTCGGGGAAGGCCAGGAAGCGGCCATATCCCCGGCTGCTGAAGCTGCCGGGTTTGCGAGAGCGCTTGAGCTTCTTGTGCAGCTTTTCGATTGCCTTGTCGCGCTTGTGGGCATCATTGCGTGCCCGGGTGGGTGACCAGGTCACAATGACCCGCGCTCCCTCCTGGTCGATCACCTTGTACCAGCCCTTCTCGGTTGCCTCTTCAGAACCGTGTCCAGCCCAAGGCTGGCGTCCCTCCGGGCTCAAAATGTTCGCCTTCACGGCGGCCGGGGCGGACTTCATGCGATAGCCGAGGATGTAGGGCAGACCCTTGTTCTGCAACATCTGCTGGTTGTCCTTGCTGAGCATGGCGGCATCGGCCACGAACGTGACCCTGGCCACGTCGAAGCGTCCCTCCAACGCCTTCAGCGCAGCTTCCAGCGTATGACCTTCCCAGGTGTTTCCCGGGAAGAGTTCATAGCCCACAGGCAGCCCATCGGAGGTGACGATCAGCGCCAGCATGACCTGAGCGCGGTGATGCTTGCCATCCTTGCTGAAGCCCTTGGCCAGAAGATGATCCTGCTCGACCCCGTCCGCATCCTCGGCCGGGTCCTCGCGCTCGGTGTCAAAGGCCAGGGTCGTGCAATCGTAGAACAGCACGGTCACTGGCCCGCCCAGCAACTTCTCTGCCGCCGCGTGAGAGGTTTTGCAAATCCCGTCTATCACCGGCGTATTGATGTAATCCATGCTCCGATAGACCACGTCCAGATTGAGCGTGATGCCTGCCTGGTTCTCCAACGCCTCCACGGTCGCGCGCTTGCTCTCGGGCTGTGCGATCCGCGCCATAACCAGCTCTTTCACAATGCGATTGGCACTTTTACGCGCCGCCCCCAGAAGGGCCCCCCAACCCAGTTGGTCATACATCGTCCCCATGACATCCCGCAGACCCAGAGAGACCCGCGCCTCCTCACGGCACTCGGCAAGATCAACGCCAAGCTTGTCCGGCCGCGGAGCGCGGCGCACCAGCGCCTGCAGATCGGCATATTCCGTGGGCGTGAACAGTTCCATTTGCGGCGAGCGATCAATGCGTAATTGCTCCATCAAGCGGCCCGCCAGACGCTTGATATCCTCAATCTCGCTGTCGTTATGGGCCACACCCACATGGCGCAGGATCTTCTGGCGTACCTTGGAGCCGGTGCGGACGGATTCAACGATCTGGATCCGTGTGCGGTTGAGCTTTGCGTCATGTTTGGTGCGGATGAACATGGGCGAAGAGGTTAGCCATCTGAAGGCCCATGTCAATACTTTTTATAATAATGGGGCACTACAACGCGCCTCTGAGCAACCACACCTGAAAACAAACCAAAAACCCAGTCAGATCAACAAAAAGGTCGGAAGTCAGGAAGAGGGCCTCCGGCAGTGCTCAGAACCGGGTTTGAAATCAACGTTTCAGGATCGATGCTCCGGCATATTCCGCAACTTCACCCAGAGATTCTTCAATACGGATCAGTTGGTTATACTTGGCCAACCGGTCCGAACGCGCCAGCGAGCCGGTTTTGATCTGTCCACAATTGGTCGCCACGGCCAGGTCGGCGATGGTGGCATCTTCGGTCTCGCCCGAGCGGTGCGACATCACGTTGGTATAGCGCGCGCGGTGGGCCATATCGACGGCGCGTAGTGTCTCGGTCAGCGATCCGATCTGGTTCACCTTGACCAGCATCGAGTTGGCGCAGCCACGTTCGATCCCTTCAGCCAGACGTGCTGGGTTGGTCACGAAGAGGTCGTCGCCGACCAGCTGAACCTTGTCGCCAATCGCGTCGGTCAGTGCTTTCCAGCCATCCCAGTCGTCTTCGGACATGCCGTCCTCGATCGAGATGATCGGATAGTCTTTGACCAAGGTCGCTAGATACTCGGCGTTTTCCTCTGAGGTTAGCGAGATATTTTCACCCGCCAGCACATATTTACCGTCCTTGAAGTATTCGGTCGCGGCGCAATCCAGGGCGAGGTGAATTTCCTCACCCGGCTTGTAGCCCGCTTTTTCGACCGCCTGCAGGATGAAATCCAATGCCTCACGGGTCGATGCGATGTTGGGGGCAAAGCCGCCTTCGTCGCCCACTCCGGTGGCCAGACCGGCAGCCGACAGCTCGCGCTTAAGCGTGTGGAACACCTCGGAGCCCATGCGGACCGCCTCGCGAATATTCGCAGCCGAGGTCGGCATGATCATGAATTCCTGAATGTCGATTGGGTTGTCGGCGTGTTCGCCGCCATTGATGATGTTCATCATCGGAACCGGCAAAACGCGGGCCGAGGTACCGCCGACATAGCGGTACAGAGGCTGCGTGGTGAAATCCGCTGCCGCCTTGGCCGCTGCAAGCGAAACACCCAGAATGGCGTTTGCGCCCAGACGACCCTTGTTCTCGGTGCCGTCTAGTTCAATCATAGCCTGGTCGATGGCGACCTGTTCGGTCGCGTCAAAACCCACCAGTTCCTCAGCGATCTCACCGTTGACGGCAGCAACGGCCTCGAGCACGCCCTTGCCCATGTAACGCGCCTTGTCACCGTCGCGTTTTTCAACCGCCTCATAGGCGCCGGTGGAGGCACCCGAGGGCACAGCCGCGCGGCCCATTGTGCCGTCTTCCAGAATCACGTCGACCTCAACCGTCGGGTTGCCCCGGCTGTCCAGGATTTCGCGTGCGTGAATGTCGATGATGGTACTCATGAGGGCGGTCCCTGTGGCTGCATTCCGTTGCACGCGTCATAGCAGCACGGAACTAAAAGTAAACCATTTCCGTTATCGCTAACACGTACATTCCCGGCCCTTTAGGGCTAACAGCGTCATGTTTGCGCCAACAGGGCTACGCGGCGGCCAATGCCATTTCGCGCGCCAACTTGCGTTCGCGTAGAAAGGTATACAGGCCCGAGCCGATGATCAGGGACGCCCCGGCCAGTGTCATCAGGTCCGGACGTTCGCCAAAGACCAGGACACCCGCAAGGATCGAGAACAACAGCCGCGTGTAGCGAAACGGCGTGACGGCCGAGGCTTCGCCGACGCGCATTGCGATCACGATCGCATAGTAGCCCAGAACACCGAAAAAGGCCGCTCCAGCAAAAGGCCATATCTCAGCGCTTTGCATGGCTTCCAGTGGATGGCCGCTCATGATCATCAAGGCTGCACCGCCGACAGCCAAAGCCAGATAAGCCTGTAACGACACCACCGCTGACGAGACCTTGCTGTCCAACCGCCGCGTAATCAGATCACGCGCCGCCACGCCGATCACCGCAGCCACCACATAGAGGGATTCCGGGCGGAACCCTTCAAGCCCGGGCCGGATGATCATCAGCACGCCGATAAAGCCAACGCCAATCGCGCTCCAGCGTCGCCAGCCGACCTGTTCACCCAGAAACAGCGCTGCCCCCATGGTGACCGCTAGTGGCATTGCCTGAAACACGGCCGCGACGGTCGAAAGGTCCACACGGGCCAGCGCCGTCACAAAGGCCACCGCAGCGACGGCCTCGGACATAGCGCGGATCATCGGCAAAAGCTGCCACGCCTCGGGCACAAAAATCCGTTTGCGGGTTGCGATGGCCATGACCAGAAATACGACAGAGCAGACCAGCCCCACCTGACTTCCGACCTTTTTGTTGATCTGACTGGGTTTTTGGTTTGTTTTCAGGTGTGGTTGCTCAGAGGCGCGTTGTAGTGCCCCATTATTATAAAAAGTATTGACATGGGCCTTCAGATGGCTAACCTCTTCGCCCATGTTCATCCGCACCAAACATGACGCAAAGCTCAACCGCACACGGATCCAGATCGTTGAATCCGTCCGCACCGGCTCCAAGGTACGCCAGAAGATCCTGCGCCATGTGGGTGTGGCCCATAACGACAGCGAGATTGAGGATATCAAGCGTCTGGCGGGCCGCTTGATGGAGCAATTACGCATTGATCGCTCGCCGCAAATGGAACTGTTCACGCCCACGGAATATGCCGATCTGCAGGCGCTGGTGCGCCGCGCTCCGCGGCCGGACAAGCTTGGCGTTGATCTTGCCGAGTGCCGTGAGGAGGCGCGGGTCTCTCTGGGTCTGCGGGATGTCATGGGGACGATGTATGACCAACTGGGTTGGGGGGCCCTTCTGGGGGCGGCGCGTAAAAGTGCCAATCGCATTGTGAAAGAGCTGGTTATGGCGCGGATCGCACAGCCCGAGAGCAAGCGCGCGACCGTGGAGGCGTTGGAGAACCAGGCAGGCATCACGCTCAATCTGGACGTGGTCTATCGGAGCATGGATTACATCAATACGCCGGTGATAGACGGGATTTGCAAAACCTCTCACGCGGCGGCAGAGAAGTTGCTGGGCGGGCCAGTGACCGTGCTGTTCTACGATTGCACGACCCTGGCCTTTGACACCGAGCGCGAGGACCCGGCCGAGGATGCGGACGGGGTCGAGCAGGATCATCTTCTGGCCAAGGGCTTCAGCAAGGATGGCAAGCATCACCGCGCTCAGGTCATGCTGGCGCTGATCGTCACCTCCGATGGGCTGCCTGTGGGCTATGAACTCTTCCCGGGAAACACCTGGGAAGGTCATACGCTGGAAGCTGCGCTGAAGGCGTTGGAGGGACGCTTCGACGTGGCCAGGGTCACGTTCGTGGCCGATGCCGCCATGCTCAGCAAGGACAACCAGCAGATGTTGCAGAACAAGGGTCTGCCCTACATCCTCGGCTATCGCATGAAGTCCGCCCCGGCCGCCGTGAAGGCGAACATTTTGAGCCCGGAGGGACGCCAGCCTTGGGCTGGACACGGTTCTGAAGAGGCAACCGAGAAGGGCTGGTACAAGGTGATCGACCAGGAGGGAGCGCGGGTCATTGTGACCTGGTCACCCACCCGGGCACGCAATGATGCCCACAAGCGCGACAAGGCAATCGAAAAGCTGCACAAGAAGCTCAAGCGCTCTCGCAAACCCGGCAGCTTCAGCAGCCGGGGATATGGCCGCTTCCTGGCCTTCCCCGACAGCGGGGACGTCACGCTGGATGATGCAAAGATCAAGGCAGCGGCACAATGGGACGGGCTGCATGCCATTGTTGTTCATGGTGCGGACGAACTGGAGGCACAGGACGTCATTGCCCGCTATCACCAGTTGTGGGAGATCGAAGCCTGCTTCCGCACCAACAAGCACGATCTGAAAATCCGGCCCATCTATCACTGGTCGCCGCGTCGGGTCCGGGCCCATATCGCCATCTGCTACATGGCCTTCTGCTGCCTGCAGCACCTGCGCAAGCATCTGGACCTGCTCGGACACCCGATGAGCCCGGCTCGTATCCGCAACGAGTTGAACGCATTGCAGCTCTCGATCCTGCGCCACAAAGGCACCCCTGACCGCTACGGCATGCCAAGCCATGCCACGGTCGATGCCAGACGCATCCTCACCTGCGTCGGCCTGACCTGGAACGAAGCCCCTTTCAAGATACCCCCCGGGCGCACCCGAAAAACTGGCCAGACCAAAGCCTGAGCTCCCTCAACACTCCGAAACAATCGCTGGCGAAAAAAGTCCGTGTAGTGCCTTTTGGCAACCAAGGCATAATAATATCAATGACTTATACGAAAAAATGTCGGAAGTCAGGAAACACGGCCGCGACGGTCGAAAGGTCCACACGGGCCAGCGCCGTCACAAAGGCCACCGCAGCGACGGCCTCGGACATAGCGCGGATCATCGGCAAAAGCTGCCACGCCTCGGGCACAAAAATCCGTTTGCGGGTTGCGATGGCCATGACCAGAAATACGACAGAGCAGACCAGCCCCAGCATAACAAGAATCTGGCCAGGCATGATGGATGACGTCAGCTGCTTGATGAACACATCCTCAAGCGTGAAAGCCGCCATAGACGCAATGACCAGCAAAATGCCGTTGACGTTGTTCATGGGTCTGTCCGTAAAGAAATGGGCGGCACCAATTGCCGCCTTCTCGCTTCAGCAAAACCGTATGTATTGCGTTAAATCAAGACCTATCACATCGCGGGCGATGAATTGTCTTGTTGCCACCCATCGCGTTTGGTGATGGATCACTCAGGCTTGATGGGAACGCCATACAGCTCCAGCCGGTGCCCCTTCAGGCGATAGCCCAACTTTTCCGCGATCTTTTCCTGCAGGGCTTCGATCTCGGGGTCGACGAATTCGATCACTTCCCCCGATTGCATGTCGATCAGGTGATCATGGTGATCTCTCTCGGCATCTTCATAACGGGCGCGGCCATCGCCGAATTCCAGACGCTCCAGAATGCCAGCCTCTTCGAATAGTTTCACCGTGCGGTAGACCGTTGCGATCGAGATACCCGAATCCAAAGCGGACGCGCGGGCGTAGAGTTCTTCGACATCCGGGTGGTCCGCGCTCTCCTCGAGAACCTGCGCAATGGTGCGCCGCTGGCCGGTCATGCGAAGGCCCTTGGCTTCACAACGCGAAATGATCGTATCCGGCATGATGCCCCTCAGAAACTACTCGGGTGTCTGTCTTAGTATGTCCGCACGCGCCGCGCCACAAGAATTCGACATGCCTGCGCAGATCATCCTTCAAGGCGCAGATCGGCCCAGATAGGCAAATGGTCCGAGGCGATATGGGCCGGGCGATCCTCGTGCACGCCATGCGCATGCACCTCGACCCCCTGCCCCAGGGCAATCCGGTCCAAAGCGCCCAAGGGCTGGGCGGCGGGAAAGCTGGGTATCGGAGGCAGAAACCGCATCTCGGGCACGAGGTTGTCCAACACCTGTAGAAAAGCGTGCAATTTTGACCCCCTAAGCGGGTAAATCGGCGTCCAAATTTGACCCCTCCCTATGGTTGTAGACATCCTTTTCATTGAGCAGTCGATGGAGAGGCAAGCGGGATGATTTGCGTGGAAACTATTAGAAAAGTGCGTCGCTTACACCTGATCGAAAAAAAGAGCATCAAGGAAATTTGCCGTTCGCTCAATTTGAGCCGTGCAACGGTTCGAAAGATAATCCGATCGGGAGTGACGGAGTTCAAATATGAGCGCAAATCGCAGCCATACCCGGTGCTCGGGCCTTGGCGCGCGCGTCTGGATGAAACGCTTGAGGAGAACGAGGCGCTTCCGAAGAAACACCGCAAGCGGATGACCAAAATCTGGAAGGAACTCTCCGATGATGGTTTTGGCGGCGGGTATGACAGTGTTCGACGCTACACAAAGAATTGGCGCATTGCGCACGGCCGACAACAGGCGCAGGCGTTCATCCCGCTGATCTTTGATCCTGGGGAGGCGTACCAGTTCGACTGGAGTGTGGAGACGGTTTTGATGGACGGTGCACTCACGACCGTGAAGGTTGCCCATTTCAAACTTTGCCATAGCCGCATGCCATTCTCCATTGCCTATCCGCGCGAGACGCAGGAGATGGTCTTTGATGCCCACGACGAGGCCTTCAAATTCTTTGGTGGAGGCTGCATCAACGGGATCTACGATAACATGACGACCGCCGTCGATGCGATCCTGTCGGGCAAGGAAAGAAAGTTCAACAAGGCATTCTCCCGGATGTGTTCTCATCATCTGGTGAACCCGATCGCCTGTACGCGCGCGGCCGGTTGGGAGAAGGGTCAGGTTGAGAATCTGGTCAAGGAGAGCCGCGCCTATAGTTTTACACCGCGTCTGGAGGTGGCCGACTTCGATGAATTGAATGCCCGGCTGCAAAAAGACGCGATCAAACGCGCAAAAGAACTGCGGCATCCGGAAAACCTGGAGGTGACGGTCTGGGAGGAGTTCCAGCAGGAAAAGCCGCTGCTGACGCATCTGCAGAAGCCCTTCGTCGGGTTCCGTGAAAAGACGGTCGCCGTGAGCCGAACCTGCCTGATCAACTTCGAAAGAAACAAATACAGCGTTGAGGCAAGAGCTGTTGGACGTCAGGTCCAGTTGCAGGTCTACGCCACGCGGATTGTCCTGCGCCAAGACGGTGAGATTGTCGGAGAGCACGAACGGTGCTTCGGCCGAGGAAAAACGATCTTCAACCCTTGGCACTATGTGCCCGTCCTCAAGCGCAAGCCTGGCGCTCTGCGCAATGGAGCACCGTTCCGTGACTGGGACCTACCACCGGCAATGACGCAGATCTGGACCCATCTGCGGGGCACATCCGACGGAGACCGGCAACTTGCCGATATTCTTTTCGCTGCTTACCAGCACGACATTGATGTGGTCGAGGCTGCCTGCGAAGAAGCTCTAAAATCTGGCCTGCGCAAGGCCGATGCGATCCTGAACATTGTCTCTCGGCGCACCAATCCCCCGCCGCCAAAGGCGATTGAGCCGCCTGCCCACCTGCAGCTGAAAATGGCACCGATCGCGGATTGCGCTCGCTATGACAGGCTTGGAGGCTCCCATGCAACTGCGTAAGGAAATTCTCGAACTTGCCCGTCAACTGAAGTTGCCAGGCATCGTCAACTGCTTTGACGAAGTGATGCAGGCCGCAGCCAAAAACAACTGGCGGCCCCAACAGGTCGTGGCCGAACTCCTCACGGCCGAACTGGCCGAAAAGACTGCGCGCTCGATCCGGTATCAGATGGGTGCCGCAAAGTTCCCGGTCTGCAAGTCCTTACCTGAGTTCGACTTCACGGTCAGCCCCGTCAACGAGGAAGTCGTGCGCAATCTTCATGACGGCGATTTTATGGACCAGGCCAGGAATGGCGTGCTGGTCGGTGGAACCGGATCGGGCAAAACGCATCTCGCAACAGCGATCGGGGGCCACGCGGTCAATAACCGCCGGCGGGTCAGGTTCTTCAGCGCTGTGGATCTCGCGAACAAGCTGGAGGCTGAACATCGCGAAGGCAACGCCGGGCGGCTCAGCGAGCAGCTGATCCGCGTCGACCTCGTGATTATAGACGAACTCGGTTATCTGCCGTTCGCAGAGTCTGGTGGACGATTACTCTTCCATCTCATCAGCAAACTGTACGAGCGAACGTCTATTCTGCTAACAACCAACCTCGCATTTGCTGAATGGCCGAGTGTGTTCACAGATGCCAAAATGACCACTGCTCTCCTGGATCGACTGACACACCATTGCGATATCATCGAAACCGGGAACGAAAGCTGGCGAATTAACCACCGCGACTAACCTCGAAATCGGGGAATAAATTCAAAACAGACAGCAGGTCAAACCTTCAGTCGAGCTACGCTCTCTTTTCGGTTTGACCTGCTGTCCACCCCCTCCTGAATCAACCTAAACACGACCCCCTCAACGCCCCTCTTAGCTCCAAGGGGGGTCAAATTTGGACGCCGATGGGGGGTCATTATTCAATGCCGATTGACACCAACACCGGTGAGCGCGACCATTCGTTGAAATCCCCGGCCCAGACCGTCGGCATATCCTCCAGATCCGCGCCGAACTGGCGGATGTGAGTGATCTGCCGGCGACGCGAAGCGGACAGCAACCCAAGATGCATGCCCATCACCCGAAGCGGCCCAATGGGAGTATCGAACTCAACCCGCACCGCGCCGCGCGGCTCGAACCCCGGCAATTCGTGATGGCCGGTTTGACGGACCGAGATCGCATCGCCCCGCCAGATCACCGCATTTCCATGCCATCCCAAACTGCCTGCCCCGCCGAGATCGACGATCTGCCATCCCGCCTCATCCAACATGAACTGAGGCAGCGCTGCAGGCCGTGGCGGCAAGCGTTTGTCAGCCTCCTGCAACACGACGATATCGGCGCGCATTCCTTCGAGAACCTGAAGGATACGCTGTGGCTGACGCCTAAGATCAAGGCCGACACATTTCTGGATATTGTAGCTGGCAAGCCGCAGAACCGAGGGTATTTTCATATCGCTTTTCAGGGTCAACGGCACCGATTTGGAACCTTTGGAATGGGCGCGGTGTTGCAATTCTCAGCGCGTTCCCTCAAAGGTTTATGAGCATTACATTAAATAAGTTTACACGAAATCAAGCGGGGTTAAACTGCCGCAAAAAGGAAACTCGCCCTTGGACGTTGAATCCACATTCGCCACGATGATCATTGCCGATATCGTGGGCAGTACGCCGCTCTACAAGGCGGTGGGCGATGACGAAGCCCAGCGCTTGATCCAGCTCGAGATCGACCGGCTGCGCTCGGTCCTGCAGGAATTTGGTGGCATTCCGGTCGGGCAGAAGGGCGACGATGTTCTCAGTTATTTCGAGAACCCAAGCGCGGCCTACAACGCTGCCCTGAAGCTGATCGAGCCTTCAACCCATACGCCGCTGTCGGTCCATGTCGGCGTACATTGCGGCCCCATCGTGATCGGCAAGCGTGGCATCTATGGCGAGGCCGTCAACGTGACCGCCCGTTTTGCAACCGCAGCCAACCCGGGCGAGGCCTGCTTCAGCCAGGGGATCGCTGTCTTGCTGCCTGCCGATCTTCGGCGCACGCTGACACCTCTGGGCCAACTCAGCCTAAAGGGGCTGACCGAGCCTCAGACGGCCTATTCCTTGATCCATCCCGAATCCGACTCGATCTCGCAGACGAGGCTGCCACAGAGTTTTGGCCGCACGGAAGAGAACTGGCAGCCCCGCGAAGGTCTGACCCTGATCCTGCGCCATGAGGACCGCGTCTGGCGCTGTCTCGGCAACGGAGAGTTCAAGATTGGCCGTGCACCTGACTGCGATGTGGTCCTGCCGCAGCCCTGGATCTCGCGCTTGCATGCGGTCCTTGCCATGAAAGCCGGCAAGCTGATCCTGACAGATCGCAGCACCTCGGGGACCTACGTGAAATCAGAATCCGGGCGCGAAATCCAACTGAAACGGGAATCGGTCATGCTGGCCGATAGCGGTCTGATCTCACCGACCCTTCCCATCGACATGTCCGAGACCTGCCTTCAATTCGAGCTGCTAGGCCGCAATCAGGTTCCGCAGAACGTGGCGTGAACCACTTCATTTGCACTGGGGGGCCGTGTTAGGTCGACATTCTCGGGCTGATCCGCAAAGGGGCGTGACAACACATCGTTCAAACGATGGAATGGCGCATAATCCCCCTTCACCGCAGCTTCGATCATTTGCTCAATGCGGTGGTTGCGCGGAATGAACGCTGGGTTCGCCGCTGCCATCACCCCTTCCGGGTCCGCTTCGCGCGACATGCGGTCCTGCCAACCCTCAGCCCAGCCATCAAAGGCCTCTGGATTCGTGAACTGATCCCGCGCGGTCTCACCGCCCAGCGCCCGGAACGTGTTGGTGAAATCCGCCTGCTCCTCCGCCATACGCTTCAACAGGTCGGTGATCAGCTCAAGATCGCCCTCCTCCTCACGCGTCAAACCCAGCTTGGCACGAAAGTGGCTCAACCACTCCTGCTGCAGCAGATCGGGCATGGCGTGTACGATCTCAGTCGCCTTTTCGACACCGTTCTGAGGGTCATCGTATTGCTGGATCAAGGCCGTTGCCAGTTGCGCAAGATTCCACACCGCGATTTCGGGCTGGTTGGAATAGGCATAACGCCCCATCCGGTCGATCGAGCTGAAGACCGTATTCGGATGATAGCTGTCCATAAAGGCGCAAGGACCATAGTCGATGGTCTCCCCTGCGATCGAGGAATTGTCCGTATTCATCACCCCGTGAATGAACCCAACGCTCATCCACGCCGCGATCAGCTTTACCTGCGCATCACGAACCGCCCGCAACAGCCCCATAGGCCCTTCAGCCTCGGGGTAGTGGCGCTGGATGGCATAGTCGGTCAATTGCTTCAGACTTTCGACCTGCCTGCGCCCGGCAAAGACCTGAAATGTTCCAACGCGCAAATGGCTCTGCGCCACACGGGTCAGAACTGCCCCGGGCATCGGCCCTTCGCGGTAAACGGCTTCGCCTGTTTCAACAGCGGCCAAAGCCCGCGTGGTCGGAATGCCCAGCGCATGCATCGCTTCCGAGACCACATACTCTCGCAACACCGGCCCCAGCCATGCCCGCCCATCGCCTTGCCGCGAATAAGGTGTCCGGCCCGAGCCCTTTAGTTGAATGTCACGGCGTATCCCGTCTTCGCCCACAGTCTCTCCCAGCAAAACCGCGCGCCCGTCCCCGAGCTGAGGATTATAAGTCCCGAACTGGTGCCCTGAATACAGCTGCGCCAAAGGCTCTGCTCCGTCGGGCACCGTATTCCCTGCAAAAGCCTGCGCCATCTCCGTGACATCTCCAGGTGAGATGCGCAAAATCCGCGCCAACCCCTTGTTGAACGCAATCAACTGAGGCTCTTTCACAGGGACCGGAGACTGCCGCGTGTAAAAGGCATCCGGCAAACGGGCGTAGGAGTTATCAAAGGGGATCGTAAAGGTCATGGCGCAAACATATGACCTGACGCGATGATTGCCATAGCGGATCGCGCGAACCCATGCATAATCGTGCAAAAACCCAAAAGGACAAACATGACCGCGCAAGAGATCATTGACCACTTGAACCTACAAAAACACCCTGAAGGCGGCTGGTACCGCGAGACTTGGCGGGCCCAAAACGAGGGCCGCGCCACGGGCACCTGCATCTATTTCCTGCTAGAGGCCGAGGAATCCAGCCACTGGCACCGTGTCGATGCGACCGAGATCTGGCTTTACCATGCAGGCGCCCCTTTGATCTTGTCGATCAGCGAAACCGACCAAGGCCCCGCCACCGACCACCTTCTCAGCCCCGACCTGTCCAAAGGCGCGCCGCAACTGATCGTTCCTGATAACCACTGGCAAGCCGCCCGAACGACCGGAGACTATACTCTGGTCAGCTGCACCGTCTCTCCCGGTTTCGAATTCGAAGGCTTCGACCTCGCCGCCCATGGTTTCGACATCCCTCGCAGCCGATAGAACGAAGGATCCAAACTTCATCTGGCTAAAAATATCCCGGGGGAGGCGCGCAAAGCGCGGCGGGGGCAGAGCCCTTAGCCCCTTCTATAGCTTTACTTTCAGTTTTACTCGAGAAGCTATCACTCCTGATTGTGATCTCTCGGGCATGGGCCAAGCGCGAACGTAAAAATCGGCCCAAGGCAGCCATTTGCGTCAGCTGCATAGAAGGTTTGGTTCGAACCCTAAAGCGACCAATGCGATCAGCGCAGCGTTCATCAAAAAGGGCGGAAACCGGCCATTCGCCGCGTGCGCGAGCTTGTCAGGTAGAACAATCGGAGGCAGGCATTCAAGTGATCTTTAGTCCGGATTTCGATCTGCGCGACTGAATGACACCGGAATGTGAAAAAATAGATATTGTGCAGAGAATTCCGGATTGTGATTTTGGTCTTGTGCGCAGCGCTTCGTTAGCTGGTCGAGTAGATGGCTATTTTGATGATTTTTTCGTTTTCTAGCCAATATGTTTGAAACTATGCCACTAACGTTCGCCGCGTCGGTAGGGTGCCATCAATGCCGCGGGGACTTCGGCTCTGCGGGCGACAAGGACGAGCGCAACGATCGAAAGTACATACGGCGCCATAAGGAACAATTGATATGGCACACCCTCAACCGTTGTCTGTAATCGCAGTTGGTAGGCATCGAAGAAAGCGAACAACATCGCGCCAATCAAAGCCTTGCTGGGCCGCCAGCTAGCGAAAACTACCAATGCGATGCAGATCCAACCGCGCCCTTGCACCATGCCCGGGAAAAAGCTGTTGAACGCCGTTGTGGTCAGGAAGGCTCCGCCGACCGCCATCAAGGCCGACCCGACAACAACTGCGCCGATACGGATACGGATCGGGTTCAGCCCCTGCGCCTCAACCGCATGAGGGTTCTCTCCGGTCATACGAATAGCCAACCCCAAGGGCGTGCGGGCAAGAACATAGGCCATCACAACCACCGCAGCGAGCGCCAGATAGGTCGGCAAAGCTTGGTTAAAAAGGATCGGTCCCAAAACGGGAAGATCTGACAGGACCGGAATATCGAGCGGCTTAAAAGCCTCGATCGTAGGGGGCAAATCTCCCACCTCAACAAGCAACCTGTACAAGTAATAGGCTAAAGCGGATGCAAAAAGCGTTATGCCCAGCCCTGAGACGTGTTGGGAAAGCCCTAGTGGAACTGTCAGCATGGCATGAAGCAATCCCATCACCGCGCCGCAAAACGCTGCAAAAATGAGGCCTGCAAGCAATGGTGCTCCCATGTAGACGACAAGCCAACCGCTCATCGCCCCCATGGTCATGATCCCCTCGATTCCCAGATTAAGCACGCCCGAACGTTCGCAAAGCAACGCACCCAGAACACCAAATATGAGCGGTGTCGCAATACGCAGCACGGAAGCCCAAAGACTGGTATTCAGCAGCAGGTCAATTGCATCACTCATCTGCGCACCCGGTAGGTTGTGAAAAGAAGGGCCACGATCATGGTGAGTAGGCAAAGCGCCACAATCACATCGGCAATGAAACTGGGAACACCCGTCGCACGGCTCATGGCGTCGGCCCCGACAAAGACGGTGTCGACGAAAACAGCGGCAGCGACCACTCCGGCCGGATGCAAAGCGGCGAGCATGGCGACGACAATGCCTGCATAACCAAATCCGGGGCTCATAGTGGTGGTAACCCCCGCAGTGACCCCCATGACTTCGACAGACCCGGCAAGCCCAGCCAGCGCGCCCGAAAGCAGGGCCACCTCCATGATCGTCTTAGGCAGGGAGACTCCGGCAAAAGCGGCAGCGCTGGTATTTAAACCTGCGGCGCGTGTTTCAGCACCAAAAACAGTGCGCGCAAGGATCAGCCAAACAGCACCAGCTGCAGCGATGGCAGCAAGCAACCCGATATGGAGACGTGTGCGGGGGATCAGATCCGGAAGGCGGTAATCCCCGTCTACGGGCACCGAAGAGGGCCACCCAAAGGCCAGCGGATCGCGCATAGGACCCTCAATCATGAGACCAACGAAAAGGATCACGATGAAGTTGAGCAGCAGGGTTGTCACCACCTCATCTACGCCGAAACGCAAGCGTAGAAAGGCAGGCCCTGCCAACAGGGCCGCGCCTGCCGCCATGCCTGCCAACATCAAGATCGGAATACCTATCCACCCTGGAACCCCGAGGGAATGACCGATCCAAGCGGTGATTAGCGCCCCAACAAAGAACTGTCCCTCGCCCCCGATGTTCCAAAGCCGCGCTCGGAAGGCGACAGCTGCGGCAAGCCCCGTAAAGATAAGCGGAGTGGCGCGGGTCAGCATCTCGGCGATGGAAAGGCGCGAGCCGAATGCGCCATTCACCATTTCGCCATAAGCCGATAGCGGATTTACATCAGCAGCTGCGATGAGACCTGCGGCCAAAAGCAATGCAGCAAAGATCGCGGCCAGTGGTGCAATGATCGCGAGGTGCAGCGGCACATGTGAGCGTCGTTCAAGCCGCATCATCATTTTCCTTCCAAACACCTGCCATCATCAGGCCAAGGCGTTGTGGGTCGGCTTCATCGGCCGATATCGGTTCTGACAAGCGCCCTTTTACGATGGCCTGTATTCGGTCTGACAGGGCTACAGCTTCTTCCAATTCTTCTGAGATGAGCAGGATTGCGGCACCTTCCGCCCGCGCTGCCAAAAGCTCGGCATGAACCGAAGCAATTGCCCCTTCATCAAGACCACGCGTTGGCTGGTTTGCGAGCACAAAGCGCGGCCCATTGGTCAGAACCCGGCCAAGGATCAGCTTTTGCATATTGCCGCCGGACAGCAGCCTTGTTCGCGTGTCGGGGCTGGCGCCGCGGATATCAAAGCGTTCGATCAGCGCCGCAGTGTAATCCCGGGCGGCGCGTTGTCGAACAAAGCCGCGGTGCGAAAATTCAGGTGTGCGCAAGCGCTCAAGCACCGCATTTTCCCACAAACTCAATTCGCCCACAACGCCTTCTGCATGCCGATCTTCAGGCACCCTGCCTGCCCCCGCGCGGATCATGCCGCGCGGACCCAGATGGCCGATATCTTCGTCCAAAAGTGTTAACTGACCCGCACTCGGGTGTGCCAATCCTGACAGCAGCGCTCCGAGGGAGGACTGACCATTGCCTGAAACGCCAACGATACCAAGGATTTCACCGGCATTGACGGCGAACGACACATCATCCAGCCGCAACTCACCGTCTTCCTTTACGCTCACATCCTTTGCGATCAGGACTGGCGCTCCAATCTCATGGTCTAGACGTACGGGGCGTTCAACCTTGCGGCCAACCATCAGTTCCGCCAACTCTTCTGGTGTGGTTTCGGATGTTTTGCGTTCCGCGACCATCCTGCCGCCACGAAGCACCGCCACGCGGTCAGAGGCTGCCATGACCTCGTGCAGCTTGTGGCTGATGAAAATAAGCGAGAGGCCTTCTTTCGTCATATCTCGCAGCGTCTCGAACAGGCGCATCGCCTCGGGCCGGGCCAGAACGGCAGTAGGTTCATCCAAGATCAGTATGCGCGCGTCGCGATAGAGCGCTTTCAGAATCTCGACCCTTTGACGTTCGCCAACGGAAAGCGTCCGAACCTTGGCCTCTGGATTTACAGGCAGGCCGAACCGCTCTGAGATCTGCAACAGTTTCTTGCGCGCCTCTCCACGAGCAGAACGCACGCGCGTCAGGGGTTCGGAACCAAGCATAACGTTTTCCAGAACCGTAAGGTTGCCCGCAAGCGTGAAGTGCTGGTGTACCATCCCCACTCCCACCTCGATCGCTGCGCGCGGCAGGCCCGGGGGCAGCTCTTTTCCAAATACCCTGACCGTGCCTTCGTCGGCTGCGTAATGGCCGAACAGGATATTCATTAGCGTAGTCTTACCCGCACCATTTTCGCCCAGAAGAGCAAGAATTTCACCTTTTTCTAGTGTGAGGGTCACATCATCATTGGCGGTGAGTGTTCCGAAATGCTTGGTTATGCCGTTTAGTTCCAGAACCTTGTTCATGTGGTCAGGCCTGCGATTGGGTGTGGAAAAGGGATTGCGGGCGCGCGGGCTTCGATAAGTGCGCCAAGTTTCAGCAGCGCAAAATCCGAGCCGGGGGGACCAATCAGATGAACGCCGATTGGAAGACCATTTGCCAGGCCAAAAGGCAGCGCCAAAGCTGATAAGCCCGCTACATTTGCAAGTGCTGCGTTCGGGGCAAAAGCCTCAAGCCGCGCCATGTGATCGTCTGGGGAGGAGCCGGACAGATCCAAAGCGCCTACAACGGGCGGCGCAGACGAGAGAATCGGCATCAGGACAGCATCGGCAGACTTGAAAAGCTTGCGAGATCGTTTTTTCAGATGTGCGAGCTGTCGTGAGGTAGCAAAAAGCGCTGTGGCCGACGTCGCACGGCCCTCGGCAGCCATGGCCGCAGCAAGTGGTGGAACCTCATCATCATGTATCTTGAGCGCAGTCAGCCACTCGGCCAACGAAACAGCTAGTATGGTTCGGGCGATTGCGTGAGCCTCATCCCCCAATTGGTCGGGAGCACGAATATCGCGCACCTCACAACCTGCATCGCGTAGCGCGTCGGCAGCACTTTCAGCGGCCTTGCACTGGTCGGCACCGCAACGCGCCGGCAATGCCAATGCGACACGGGGGCGTTCTGACAGATATACCGGGGCCATGGGCTGGGCTACCGCTTCAAAGGCGGTCTTTACATCGCGGACAGACCGCGCAAGGACCAACTCAGACGCTATGCCCATCAGGTAATTGGCAAAATCAGGGCCTCCGGGCACCGCGCCACGAGAAGGCTTGAGTCCGGTCAAGCCGCAGCACGCAGCCGGAACCCTGATTGACCCGGCTGCATCCGTGGCATGAGCAATTGCAACAATACCAGCTGCAACCGCGGCTGCGGCGCCGCCGGATGAGCCACCGGGTGTCAGTGCAGGGTTCCATGGATTACGGGTCACAGCCGCGCCATCGGGTTCGCATGTCAGTGAAAGGCCAAACGGCGGTGTTGCGGTCAAGCCGAAAGGGATCAGGCCGGTTCGGCGAAGACGGTGTAGCAGGTGGCTGTCGCTTTCGGGTCTACGACATCGCGCACGGATTGCCGCAGATCCTGCCGTCGCCGGCAACCCTTTTGCGGAACCACCTAGGTCTTTCACCAAAAAGGGAACCCCATGAAATGGCCCGCGCTGGTCTGGTGGCAATGCGTCTGCCACCTTTGCCCCATCGCGGGCCATTTCTTCGTCCAGATATACCACGGCCCCCAAATCCACCCGTGCGTGGCAGGCGGCAAGGCTGGATTCAATCAGTTCGCAGGCAGAAATCTGCCCTGCCGTGATGGCAGCTGCAAGAGCCGTGGCATCGGTCACGTCGAGACCCTCTGGATCAGGAGGGCTCGCTTTCATCAATCGGAACGTCCCATTCACCGGATTGAATCGCGGCTTGTTTGGCCTCCATCCCCGGGATGGCGTCGGCGGGCACTTCATCGGCGACATAGATCAACTCATTGCCGCCATGCGCCATAAAGGAATATTCGGTGTAGTTACGACCTGTTGGATTACCGGCCTGAACATCCGCCACGATGGCCTGGATGGTCGGACCGTAATTCCAGATTGCATTGGCAAAGACCGTGCCCGGGTAGCGTGGAGTATAGTCGATGAGCGAACCGATGGCCTTTACACCTCGCGCTTGGGCCGCATCCGCAGTGCCAATGCGCTCACCAAACAATATGTCCGCGCCCGCATCGATCTGGGCAATCGCAGCTTCCTGCGCGCGGGCCGGATCGAACCATGCACCGATAAAACCGTTAACGAAGGTGGCGTCTGGGTTCACTTCGCTTACGCCCATGCGGAAAGCATTGATCAACAGGTTCACCTCGGGGATCGGATAACCACCGACCGAGCCATAGACATTGCTTTCGGACATTTGACCCGCGAGCATACCGGCCAGATAGGCTGCCTCGTGGTTGCGTGTGCCAAAGACACCGAAATTGTCACCTTCTGGCCCACCGGAAGACCCCATCAGAAACGCAGTGTCGGGGTAGTCACCCGCCACTTCGCGTGCTTCACGCTCCACAGCGTAAGATTCACCCCAGATGATTTGCGCACCTCCTTCGGCATATTCGCGCATCGCGCGGGGATAGTCGGTCGGAGCTACTCCTTCTGAAAACTCATACTCTATAAGGCCAGCGCCGGCGGCTTCCTGCATCGCCAGGTGAATGCGGCTGTTCCACGCATTTTCGACCGGAGACATGTGCACGCCGGCGACGCGGATCGCAGATTGCGCATTCACGCGACGGATATAAGCCGGCAGGGCCAGCGTGGCCGCAGCGCCGACCATCAGTTGCCGGCGGGTTGTGGTGAGTTTCATTGGTAGATCCTCTTCTGTTGGTTACAATTCTTCTTGTTATTGAGCTTCCTAAGTATTTGGCCTGGACGCGTAATCTGCGGGATCCAGGGTCGTGGGACGGTCAGGCAAAGAAAGCGCGGCCATTCGTGGTTCTGTGCGGGCTAGCACCTTTCCGTTTTTGATAACGGCAAGCCGGGTGGCTTTCATGCGAACTGCTTCAATCGGGTCCTGCGCTTGCAGCACAATCATATTGGCAGGGCCGCCTTCGCGGATCGTCGGGTCGGGCAAGCCCATTGCTTTGGCACCATTCTGAGTAACGGACCTAAACGCCCACTCCATCGCCTCGCGGGATGTCATCGGCACGGCATGCACGCCCATGTGAGCCACTTCCAACATGTCGGCGGAGCCAAGCGAGTACCATGGGTCCATCGTGCAATCCTGTCCGAAGGCGACATTCACACCTGCTGCGCGCAGCTCTGGCACTCGGGTCAGCCCCCGACGACGCGGATAGGTATCTGAACGGCCTTGCAGCGTGATATTGATGAGAGGATTGGGCACTACATTCATGCCACTTTCTGCGATTAGCGGTATGAGCTTCGATGCATAGTAGTTGTCATACGAGTGCATCGCGGTGACATGACTTGCCGTTACCCGCCCGCCAAGCCCAAGGCGCGTGGTCTCATAGGCTAAGGTTTCCACGTGGCGCGACATTGGATCGTCGCTTTCATCGCAATGTAAATCCAGCATCAGGCCTCGGTCCGCCGCTATCTCGGCCAGTCTTCTGACCGACCGGGAACCTTCCGACATCGTACGCTCAAAATGCGGGATGCCGCCCACGACATCGACACCCATATCAAGAGCTTGGATCAAGTTTTTTTCCGCATTTTCTGCGCGGTAAAGGCCATCTTGAGGGAATGCCACCAGTTGCAGATCAATATAGGGGGTGACCTGCTTGCGGACCTCCAACAGTGCTTCAACGCCAACCAAAGGTGTGGATGAAACGTCCACATGCGATCGGATTGCCAGCAATCCCTGCGATACAGCAAGGTCGCAATATCGCATGGCGCGTTCAATTACTGCTTCTGGTGTCAGCAGGGGCTTCAATTCGCCCCAAAGCGCGATGCCTTCCAATAATGTACCCGAGACATTCATGCGAGGCGTTCCAAGGCTCAGGGTCGCGTCCATATGGAAGTGCGGGTCGGTAAACGGGGGCGAAACCAAGCGCCCAGCCGCGTCAATGTCTTCGCCTGCTTCAGCCTCGATCTTGGGGGCAATCTTTGCGACGCGGTCGCCCTTGATCGCAATATCCACCGGCCCTCGGCCATCCGGCAGTTGGGCTTGTCTAATGATGATGTCTAGCATTCATCTTCCCCCAAATTTGACCACATGGTAAAAGTATTCTGATAAAATGCTACATTTTTTTGCTGTGTTTCAGGAACCATCGCCTCGGATAATCTGACGCAATTCGAATGCCTGCAAGGCGGAATGCGAACGCAGCAATTCGTCGTATCGATGGATGGCGGCTATGGAGCCATCCGCGCCATCCAATTATCCGGAACACATTGGCTTGATAGCGCGGTTATCGCCTCAGCACTCAGCTAGGCGCGGGAGCGCCAAGGCATTTAGCCACAATTGACAAGTGCGAACGAGTACCAACCAAAATGCAATCGACGGCTTGGAAGCGCCCCCAACCCCGCACCCACCTATTTCTCGGCCCGGTTCTTCAAAAGCGCGGTCAACAAGGGCACCAGCAACGCCGGCAAAGATCCCAGCGGATTTGCGCCAATGCTCTTGACCGCCTGAACCACCTCACGCGCCTCAGTGGCCATCTCCTCCATCTCGTCTTCAACGTCCACGATTGCCATGTCGCGCACTTCCACCGCCGGGGCGATTTCATCCTCGACACTGGTCCGCCGCGCAAACAGAACCAGTAGCGCCGCCAAAACTAGGTTCCCGGCCGCCAGCACCGCTGCTGCACCGGCGGAAGACATCAACGCGTCCAACGCAAAAAAGATGGCAACATTCAGGGCAACCAGACCGGCCAGTGCCGCGATACCTGCCAGCACCATCAGGATCGTCTGTTGCTGCATGACCGCAAGACGACGACGCGCGATTAGGCGCTCCGTGCGATAGATCGTTACAAGATTTCTGCTAAGTCTGCTCATCTAACCCTCTCTATCTGCTGGCCCGACCGACCACATACCCAAGCGAGAACGCAATCAGCAGAACTGTAATCGGATAATCCTTCTGCAAACGGCCAAACTCGGCAACGACCTCCTCACCCATGGCCTCGGCTCCGGATAGATCAACGCCATGCTCCTTCAGCAATCGCCGAATCTCATCGCTCGTTTTGGTTGAGGTCTTCTCTTCCGCGCCCGCCTCAGCGCTCTCCTCCAACTTCGCGTTGCGCGCGCGCAACGCCTCAAGTTCGGCTTCCAGTTCCGCTTTTGTCGCCATGAAACAAGACCTTTGTTGAAACACGTTTACACAAGCGTCGCACACTTATGCCCGCTTTTGAACCACTTGGTCCGAGTTCCCAGCTTAGCTGGCCTGGTCCACCGAGACACGGCTGACAATGCCACCGCCCACCAGGGCCTGCACCCCCGTCGTTCCAGGGCATGAGGTCGGCAAGCCCCGCGCCACGCGGACCGCCAGATAGGCAAAGGCCTGAGCTTCCAGCATATCGCCGTCCAGCCCTACGGCCTCGACCGGCTCAACCGGGCAATCCAACGAGACGCGCAGCATCTCCATCAGAACGGGGTTATGCCGCCCGCCGCCGGTTACCAGCACTCGCGCAGGTGGTTTCGGGCAATGCTGCATACCCTGCGCCACACCTGCCGCACACATCGCGGTCAGAGTGGCGACCGCGTCCGCATCGCTCAACTCCTGCACCAACCGTACCATCTCGGCAAAGTCGTTTCGATCCAGGGATTTGGGCGGTATGCGTGCAAAGAAGGGTTCAGCCAGAAACAGCTCAAGCGCACCAGTTTCCACGGTGCCGCCTCGGGCCACTGCACCGTCGCGATCCATCGGCTGGCCCAGACGGGCCTGCATCAGATCATCGACAGGCGCATTTGCCGGGCCAGTATCAAACGCCAACAAAGCCCCGGGCGCTTCGGGGCCATCAAAGGACGGGTCCACATAGGTCAGGTTGCCGACACCGCCGAGGTTCAGGAAACACAGCGGCTCCTGCGCATCGATCCATTTGGCACAAGCGAAATGGAAGAACGGGGCCAGAGGCGCGCCTTCGCCCCCCAAAGCCACATCGTCACTGCGGAAATCCCAGACAACCGGCAAACCCAGCGCCTGCGCCAGACCGACGCCATCGCCCACTTGCAAGGTGCCGCGCCCACGCGGCTCATGCGCAAGGGTCTGGCCGTGAAAGCCGATCAAATCCACCTCTTCGAATTCCGACAGGGCCTCGGCATGGGCCACGGTCACCAGCTCGGCCGCGACCTCGACATCGGGCCCTTGCCATTGCCCCAAGGCTGCGCGGATCACCGCACGTTCGGCCTCGGAATAGGCGCGATAGTCGGTTTCACCAAAGCTGAAGATCCGATGACCATCGGTTTCGACCACGGCGGCATCCACGCCATCCATCGACGTTCCGGACATCGCCCCAAGCGCACGGATTGGCCCTTGTTTGTTGTTGGACTGCCGCACGGCTGCCTCCTGCCTGTATCAGACGCCACACTTGCCTTCTGAACAATCAGAGCGTGCAACGGCGCCAACCTGCCCCGCCTATGGCAGACAAGGCAAGCGCCTTGCGCCCAAGCTGCAAAGAATTCTGCCCCAAGCGCCCTGGATGTGACGCTGGCCTGCGGTGTTTTTCAGCACAAAAGGCACCTTCCCCTTCCCCACGCCGCCGCCTATACAGTGCCCCGCAACAGTAACCCCGAGGGCACGATATGACCTACCACCCCAAATCGGATTTCATCGCCACGATGATCGAGCGCGGCTTTCTCGCCGACTGCACCGATTATCAAGGCCTTGACGACGCGCTGATCGACGGGGTGCAGACGGCTTATATCGGCTATGACGCCACTGCGCAGTCGCTGCATGTGGGCCACCTGATGAACATCATGGTGCTGCGTTGGCTGCAAAAGACCGGCCACAAGCCGATTACCCTGATGGGCGGCGGCACCACCAAGGTGGGTGATCCGTCCTTCCGGTCGGACGAACGCCCCCTGCTCGGCCCAGAACAGATCGATGCCAATATCGCCGGGATGCAGAAGGTTTTCGCCAAGTACCTGTCCTATGACGACAGCGACACCGGCGCGTTGATGTTGAACAATGCCGAGTGGCTCGACAGCCTGAACTACCTCGATTTCCTGCGCGATATCGGGCGGCATTTCTCGGTCAACCGAATGCTGTCCTTCGAGTCGGTGAAATCCCGGCTGGACCGCGAACAATCGCTGAGCTTCCTGGAATTCAACTACATGATCCTGCAGGCCTACGACTTCCTTGAGCTGAACCGCCGCTATGGCTGCGTTCTGCAAATGGGCGGCTCAGATCAGTGGGGCAACATCGTCAACGGTATCGACCTGACCCGCCGCGTTTTGGATCAGGAAATCTACGGCCTGACGACGCCTCTGCTGACCACCAGCGACGGCCGCAAGATGGGCAAATCGCAGGGCGGTGCGATCTGGCTGAACGGCGATATGCTTTCGCCCTATGAGTTCTGGCAGTTCTGGCGCAACACCACCGACGCCGATGTGGGTCGCTTCCTGAAGATTTTCACCGAGCTTCCGGTCGAGGAATGCGACCGCATGGGCGCGTTGCAAGGGTCCGAGATCAATGAGGCCAAAATCCGCCTCGCCAATGAGGTAACGACCCTTCTGCATGGTGCTGAAGCCGCTGCCACAGCCGAGGCCACCGCGCGCGAGGTGTTCGAAAAGGGGGGCGTGGGTGGAGACCTTCCGACCCTCACGCTCAGCGCGGATGAGCTGGGCGATAGCATGTCGATCGTGCAGTTGATCGTGAAATCCGGTCTGGCCAAGTCCGGCAAAGAAGCCAAGCGCCTGATCTCGGAAAACGGCGCCAAGCTGGACGACGCGCCGCTGACGGACGCAGGCCTGATGATTGACGCAGGCGCGCTTTCCTCTCCGATCAAACTGAGCGCAGGCAAGAAACGACACGCTCTGGTTCAGCTGGGCTGATCTTTCTCGTTTCCGGGCGCAAACACCTGCGCCCGGAGCGCCTTATTTCGTTGATGCCGAAATCTATGCTAAACTGCTGACTATTGAAGCGTTTTAGTATGATTTGAACATGGTAGTTGCGAACAAATTCACATCTTCCCGCCGCGCCGACGTTGTCTTTGAAGGCGAAAAATTCTCAACTGGCGCGGATGAGGTCACCTGCATCCTGACAACCGACAGCTTGAAGCAAAAGGGCAGCTCTCCAGCTACCGGCCATTGCGCGATTGTCGAACGGTTCAACTCGCGCTGGGATGTAAAAGACCTGATTGATCTGGCTGCCGTGCAGAAGGCCCTGTCCAGCAAGTCGACGCTCCAAAAGCTTGCCAAGGCAAATTCGGTCGATAAGATTTTGGAGCTTCTGGCGCTGACAGAAATTCAGATGCTGTCCGACTACTCGGAACTGCAGGCTCAGACATACATCAAAGGCCACATCCTAAGCGAAAAACTTGGCGGGCCCGGCACCAATGTCAATCTGACGCCCATGTCGGCCAGCTCGAACTCGACCTACTACAGCGCCTTTGAATCCAAGCTGATCAAGAGCTTGCAGGACTTCAGAAAAGAAGAGAAAGCCTCGGGCTATCGGGTCCGCATCCGGTTTCATGCAAAGTGCAGCGGCGGCATGAAACCCTGGTGGAGCAGTGCGTCAAAGGAAACCTCGCGCATGTTGAGCAAACTGCCAAGAACCCTGAAAGCAAGCTGGCGGGTCGACAGTTTTTTCAAAGACGGCAAACCAGGCGAGCGGATCGCAAAGTCGAAATTACCGGCATCGGCAGCAAAGAAGATGCCTAAAGCGACTGGCGCTAAACCGGTCACATACCCGCTGGCGCTGTAAATTGCCGAGATGGCGCTAGTTGTATCCGGGGTTTTATGTTGGTGTAGGTCGCCGGATGTGGAGACCTACAAAAATTTCAGGGACTGCGCCACGATGGGCTACTTCTTGCCCTTTCCTCCGCCGCCTTTGCCCCCACCTTTGCCGTCGCCGCCCTTGCCACCGCCTTTGCCGCCACCGCCTTTACCGTCGCCGCCTTTACCGCCACCGCCTTTGCCGTCGCCGCCCTTGCCGCCACCTTTTCCACCGCCCTTACCAGGGCCATCACCGCCCTTGCCGGGGCCGTCACCGCCGTCACCAGGACCGTCACCGCCATCACCCGGGCCGTCACCGCCATCACCAGGGCCGTCGTCACCACCTGCGTCACCGCTGCCAGCCGAACCACCTCCACCGCCATTACCCGAGCCGTCAGACGATCTGTTCTCGCCTTGGTTTGATGCCGTCTGCACACTCGCCGTGGGCAAATCGGTCAGCAACGTGGCCAATCCCGGACACTGCGCACCTGTTACGCTCAGAGTGGTCTCGAAATCGGCGCGACTCTGCAGTCGCTCCAGAAAGCTCGGCGTAACCTGAGCGCAATCGCACAAACCCGCGTAGTCTCCGGCATTGGCGAGATCACGCGCTGTTTTCCAGTTACAGGTTTCAGGCGCGGCTGCTGCGCTTCCGACCATGAACACCCCGACAAACGGCGCAATCGCAAGCGCGCCAAGTTTTTGCTTTGTACTCTTTAACATTTCAGCACCTCCTGACAAAAAAACACCCGACCGCGTCAGGTTGTTCATTCACGAATTGGCGATCTTCCGTGAAGCCGATCTGAAAACTTTCTGAGGATTTCTTCAGAACGCAACGCGGGGTCCAAAGCCAAACCTATAGACAGGACGCGGCCAAACTATTTATTGAACATATGTTCATTAACCCGCGAGGAGGCCCATCATGAACCTGTCCGATACCGCAGCCATCATCACCGGCGGTGCGTCCGGTTTGGGCGAAGCCACCGCCAGGTACTTTGCCGCGCAAGGCGCTCAGGTCACGCTACTGGATTGCGATGCCGACCGAGGCGCGAAGGTCGCCGCCGAGATCGGAGGGCATTTCACTGAGACCGATGTAGCCCAAGAAGCCTCGGTCGCAGCAGCGGTTGGGCTGGCCACGGACAAAATGGGTAAGATCACTGCTGCCGTGAATTGCGCCGGTATTGCGGACGGTATCAAAACCGTTGGACGTGACGGCCCGCACCCTCTGGACGCGTTCCAGCGCACCATCGACATCAATCTGGTGGGCAGTTTCAACGTGGCCCGTCTGGCCGCGGCCCAAATGGCCTTGAATGACCCCGACACAGACGGGGCCCGCGGAGTCATCATCAACACCGCATCTATCGCGGCGTTCGACGGGCAAAAGGGTCAGGCGGCGTATGCGGCCTCAAAAGGCGGCGTTGTCGGCATGACCCTACCCATGGCGCGCGACCTGGCCTCAACCGGTATCCGCGTAATGACCATCGCCCCCGGCATCTTCATGACGCCGATGCTGGCCGGTCTGCCAGAAGAAGTGCAGGCGCAATTAGCCGCCGACGTCCCGAACCCACCCCGCTTGGGGGACCCGAAGGAATACGGACGCCTCGCCGCCTTCATCGTCGAGATGGGATATCTGAACGGAGAGGTCATCCGCATCGACGGCGCCCTAAGGATGCGCTAACCCTAAGGACATGAGCGAACGGCAGAAAATGGCGGCGGGTGAGTGGTACACCTGCCTAGATCCGGAACTGGAAGACTTGCGCCAGACCGCCCGTCGCGCCGTTTACGCCCACAACACATGCCAACCGGATGATCGCGGCCCCATCGCGCCCGAGCTGAACGCGCTTTTCGCCGAAACTGGGCATATGTGCTTCATCGAAGCCCCGTTTCATTGCGCCTATGGATTCAACCTCTCTCTGGGCGATCGCGTCTATTTTAACGCGGGCTGTACCGTATTGGATACCGCGCCGGTAAGGATCGGCAGCGACACAATGCTGGGCCCTAACGTCCAGATCTACTGCGCCGAACACGCAAAGGACCCCGCCCTACGCGCAGACGGTCTTGAAATAGCGCATCCCGTCACGATCGGCGAGAATGTCTGGATTGGCGGCGGCGCTATAATCCTGCCTGGTGTCTCAATCGGCGACCGGGCCATTGTAGGCGCGGGCAGTGTCGTGACCAAATCTGCCGCACCCGATGAAACCATCGTTGGCAACCCAGCACGCCCGATCCGGGGACGCGCATAAGACGACCTTGAAAACCTGAGGAAACTGAGTTTCGGGTCTTTTGCTAACCGCCTTCGGCCTTTTCCTCCAGCATCAGCCACTCTTCCTCGGAGGCCGACAGTTTTTCCTGCCGTTCGACCAACGCCTCGGTGGCTTTTTGGAACTTGACCGGCTCACGCGTGAACAAATCCGGGTCCGCCATCAGCTCTTCCAGTTTGGCAATCTCGGCCTCCAGCCGCGCGATCTCGGCCGGGAGCTTCTCCAACCGGTGCTTTTCCGAGAAGGACAGGCCTAGTTTCGGCTTGGCCTCTTGCTTCACCTTGGGCTTGGAAGCTTTTGTTTTCTCTTCTTTCTTAGGGGCAAGATCACCCCGCTGAGCGATATAGTCCGACCACCCGCCCGCATAAACGGTAGCACGGCCATTGCCCTCCATCGCGATGGTTGTGGTGGCCACACGGTCCAGAAAGTCCCGGTCGTGGCTGACCAGCAGAACCGTGCCGTCATAGTCGTCCAACAGCTCTTGCAGCAGGTCCAGAGTTTCCACATCCAGATCGTTGGTCGGTTCGTCCAGCACCAGTAGATTCGACGGTTTCGCCATTAACTTCGCCAGCAGCAAACGCGCTTTTTCCCCGCCGGAAAGGGACTTAACAGCCGCTCTTGCCTGGCGTTCATCGAACAGGAACTCTTTGAGGTAACCCACAACATGCTTGGGCTGCCCGCCAACCATGACCTGATCGGCCTTGCCCGACACGCGCATCTCTGGGTCGCCGGTCAGGCTGTCCCAGAGGCTCATTTCAGGGTCCAACTGCGCGCGGGTCTGGTCAAACATCGCGATTTCGAGGTTGGTTCCCAGCGTCACAGAGCCTTCATCCGGGGCCTCCTGCCCCAGCAGCATCTTCAACAGAGTGGTTTTGCCAACCCCGTTCGGCCCAACAAAAGCAACCCGATCGCCACGCTGCGCCAACAGATCAAAGCCGCGTACGATCTGCTTGTCGCCATAGGCTTTCGACAAAGCCTTGGCCTCGATCACCTTGCGACCGGACTTCGGGCCCGCTTCGAGTGACATAGCCGCCGAGCCCTGACGTTTGATCTGCGCCGCCTTCTCGGCCCTCAAGGCCTGCAACGCGCGCACCCGCCCTTGGTTGCGCTTACGTCGCGCGCTGATCCCTTCGACCGCCCATTTCGCCTCGGACTTGATCAGACGGTTCAATTTGTGCCGCTGCTGATCTTCCTCTTCCCAGACCTTGTCGCGCCAAGTCTCGAACGCCTCAAACCCCTGCTCCTGCCGCCGCACCATGCCGCGATCAATCCACAGGGTTGCACGGGTCAATGCCCGCAGGAATGCGCGGTCGTGCGAGATCAGCACATAGGCGGCCCGCGTCGCGCCCAATTCGCGCTCAAGCCAAGCGATGGCTTCGATGTTCAGATGGTTGGTCGGCTCGTCCAGCAACATCAGGTCCGGCGCTTCGGCCATCAGTTTGGCCAATGCGGCCCGCCGCCGTTCCCCGCCTGAGGCGGTCTCAACGGGGCGTGAGGGATCGAATTTCAGCCCCTCACCGGCGCGTTCGACCTTATACAGCTCGCCCGGTTCCAACCCGCTTGAGGCATAGTCGCCCAGCGTCGCGAACCCCTCCATCCCCGGGTCCTGCTCCATATACCCAACGGATTTACCGGGCGGCACAACGATCTCGCCCTGATCGGCCTCAACCAACCCCGCCATCACCTTCATCAGGGTGGACTTACCCGAGCCGTTGCGCCCTACAAGCGCAACTCGATCACCCGGCTGGACCACCAGATCCAAACCGGAAAACACCGGATCACCCCCGAAAGTCAGGGAAATGCCGGACATCTGCAACAAAGGAATTCTCGCCATGCCCGCCAGCTAAACCGGCAGCGCTGGCGCGTCAACGCCCACACCTTCTTCTCGTCGAAAATCCGGAGTTACCGAGCCACCGCCCGCAGCAACCGTTTGCGGGCCGGGGGAATCGCCCCAATCTCCAACCCGGTGAAAACGTGCAACGTGTTCATGTGCCGATCCACCACCGCATGATCGCTAACCCAGCCGCCCATCATCAGATAGGTGCGCAGCAATGGAGGCATCCGCAGCATCGCTTTCTTGGCGTCCGGCCTGCGACGCAGCTTGGACGCAAACCGAAACACATCCGGAGCCTTCACCCGCGGCAGCCAGCGTTTCGGGGCCAAATAACGGTGTTTGAGCATCGCGAACGCGTCCAGATACTCGGCCGTCTCGGTCCCTGCGAATGAGGAACATCCAAACAGCATCTCGATTCCATTCCGGTCCACATAGGCCGTCATCGCACCCCACGCGACGCGCAGGATATCCGGGTCTGTCCGGTCGGGGTGGATACAGAACCGCCCCATCTCGACCATACGGCCCGAGAATCCTTCGAGGCTGGACAGATCGTAAAACTGCGCCGAGTAGCTACGCCCGACCTCAGTCCCGCTATCCATGTTCAGCATGCGGAAACAACAGACCAGATCGCCCTCGTCCTGCAGGTCTTCGACCAGAACATGGGCGCAAACCAGATCGAACGCGTCAGCATCCAATGAGCCGGTGCCAAACGCCCGCGTTCGAAGCGCCTGCGCCGCCGCCAGATCTTTGTCACTCTGCGCCAGACGCGCCCGAAAGCGCCCTTTGCTCAACAACACCGCCATGACCGCATCCTCCGCCCTTGCCGACCGGATTTCAACCTTATGGCTCTGCTATCACGGCAGATGTGACCGCCTTGTGAAGACGACACGACAGTCCTGTGACTTAGTTTGTGGCGCCCGGAATGTTGGCTGGGTTGAAGTTGCCGATATTGCCCAGCAGCTGACGCAGGAAGCCGTTGTTCTGGATACTGGATTCCGTCACGCGCCGTTCAAGGGTCACGACGACTCCGTCCTCCAGACCGAACCTCTCGATATTGCGGACGACGCCGCGCTGGTCAAAGCTGATGGCAACCAATTCGCGCGAGACGACCTCGGGCCGTTTGGGGCCATAGAAGCGCACACGAGAGGCGACGTAGTAATAGCCCGAATCTTGCACAACGCCGGAAATGCCGGGCGCCCCGATGGCTTCGGCCACGGTGTCGCGGGTATCGACACCCACTTTGATCTCGGCCAGATCTTCGGCAGGCGGAATATAGCCGTGATTCTTGAAGGTCGGCGTACAGGCCGCAACCGCAGCCAGACAGGCAATAAAGACGAGCGATTTCGCTGCTCGTTTCACCTTGTTTACACCCATCACCATATACACCCTCTTGCCTTGATCCGTAACGGCCCCTATCCGCTTACAGAAACCGATGCCCCGGTTCAACACAGGAAAGGGTCACGAATGAGCAACACGACATCTCTGCGGGTGGCCGACCTGCCCCAAAACACGCCAACATCCTTCGAATTGCGCCCAAACGCGACGGAACTGGACGACATCAAAGCCGCGCTTGACCTGCTGGGTCTTCGCAAGCTCAGCTTTTTCGGCAAAGTTGAGGCCGAAGGAAAGAAGGATTGGGTTCTGACCGCCAAACTGGGCGCAACGGTCGTACAACCCTGCGTCGTGACGCTGGAACCGGTGACCACGCGCATCGACGTCCCTGTCACCCGCACCTTTCTGGCCGAATGGGCGGACCCTGAGGATGAAGAGTTCGAAATCCCCGAAGGCGACGAAACCGAGGCTCTGGGCGCCGAAATTGACCCCACCCAGGTGATGATCGAGGCGCTGTCGTTGGCCCTCCCCCTCTATCCACGCAAAGAGGGTGCCGAACTGGAGCAGGCCGACTATACCGAGCCGGGTAAACAGGCGATGACGGACGAAGATGCCAAACCCTTCGCCGGACTGGCAGGTTTGCGCGATGCGCTGAAAAAAGACGAGTGACAGGGCAGAGATTTCCTGTCATAGCAAGCGGTCAGAAAAATCGCTTGAACATGTCGAGAATCGCTGTATTTTCGCGCGCTCATCGGATTTAGGGTTGGACAACGTGGGGCATGTACCCTAAACGCGCGCCAAACCACGATAAACGAAATATGAAACCCGGTCGGCGGCGATTCTGCTGACCCTCAGTAGACAAAGGTTGAGACCATGGCCGTCCAACAGAACAAAGTTTCCAAGTCGCGTCGCAACAACCGCCGCGCACACGACGCTCTGGTTGCTGCAAACCCGAACGAATGCCCGAACTGCGGCGAGCTGAAGCGCCCGCACCACGTTTGCGCATCCTGCGGCCACTATGACGACCGCGAAGTCGTCGCTCAGGCCGACGAAATCGACCTGGACGAAGACGCAGCCTAAGCCTGATCGAGCGCAAGCCTTCGCATGACGGAACAACCCACGCACGCCGGACGGATCATCATTTCCGTTGATGCCATGGGGGGGGACGATGGTCCCGTAGCTGTTGTTGCAGGTTTGGCGCAATCGGCGAAGAAGAACCCCGATATCGGGTTTCTGCTGCACGGTCCCGAAGACAAGCTGCGCAAGCTCGTAGCGAAACGGCGCGTCCTTGATGGGCGCGTCGATTTTCGTGATTGTCCCGACGTCGTCACGATGGAGGACAAGCCCAGCCAGGTTGTGCGCAACGGCAAACAGACCTCGATGTGGTCCACGCTTGAGGCCGTGCGTCAGGGTGATGCCCATGGTGCGGTATCTTGTGGCAACACCGGCGCGCTGATGGCGCTGTCGATGATGCGTCTGCGCAAACTGCCAGGTGTCAGCCGCCCGGCGATTGCGATTCTGTGGCCCTCACGCAACCCTCAGGGTTTCAACGTGATGTTGGATGTAGGCGCCGATGTGCGCGCCGACGCCAAGGATCTGCTGCAATATGCGCTGATGGGCGCCTCCTACGCCCGCAACGGCATGGCGCTGCAACGCCCTCGGATCGGGCTTCTGAATGTCGGTACCGAGGAACACAAAGGTCGGGCAGAGCTGAAAGAAGCGCATGCCATGATCACCGACTTCGCCGAATCCGCGAATTTCGATTTCGTGGGCTTTGTCGAAGGCAGCGATATTCCCGGCGACAAGGCTGATGTCATTGTGACCGATGGGTTTACCGGCAACGTTGCGATCAAAACCGGCGAAGGCACAGCCAGCCTGATCGGCGATCTTCTGCGCGAAGCCTTCAAATACACCCCCCTCTCGCGGCTTGCGTCGGTGCTGGCGATCACGTCGCTGAATCGTCTGAAAAAGCGCATCGATCCGCGCCGCGTGAACGGAGGCGTTTTCCTTGGGCTGAACGGAACCGTGGTGAAATCCCACGGCGGCGCTGACGCGACCGGAGTGTCAGCCGCAGTCAAGCTGGCCTTCACGCTGGCCCAATCAGGTTTTGCCGAAAAATTGGCAGCACGGGTTGCATCAACGGCCCAGCTTGCACAAGATGCCGCGCATGCCGCGCCGCAGGCGGAAAAATAACAAAGAAGGCAGTACCTCAAACATGGCAGGCCGTTCAGTCGTTGTAGGTGTCGGACATTATTTGCCCGAACGTGTTGTCCCGAATTCCGAGTTTGAACAGACTTTGGATACGACGGATGAATGGATCCGAACCCGGTCGGGGATCGAACGCCGCCACTTTGCTGCCGAAGGCGAAACCACCTCGGATCTGGCGACCAATGCCGCAAAAGCCGCCCTTGCAGACGCGGGGCTGGAAGCTGACGACATCGACGCCATCGTCCTTGCGACCTCGACCGCTGATCTGACCTTTCCTTCAGCGGCGACCATGGTTCAGGCCCGCCTTGGCATGACCCGCGGCTTTGCCTTCGATGTGCAAGCCGTATGTGCCGGATTCGTTTTCGCGCTGAGCAACGCAAACGCGCTGATCCTCTCGGGTCAGGCCAAACGCGTTCTGGTGATCGGGGCCGAAACGTTTTCCCGAATCATGGACTGGACCGACCGTTCGACCTGCGTGTTGTTCGGCGACGGCGCAGGTGCCCTGATCCTTGAGGAACAGGAAAGCGCCGGCACCTCGGACGACCGAGGCGTTCTGGCAACCGATTTGAACTCGGACGGCCGGTATCAGGACCTGCTTTATGTGGATGGTGGCGTGTCAACGCAATCTACCGGTCATTTGCGGATGCAAGGCAATCAGGTTTTCCGCCATGCCGTTGAAAAGCTTTCAAAAACTGCCAATACCGCACTGGATCGTGCCGGGTTGGGGGCTTCAGATGTAGACTGGATCGTACCGCATCAGGCTAATATCCGCATCATTCAAGGCACAGCCAAGAAGATGGGCCTGCCGATGGAGAATGTGGTGGTGACCGTACAGGATCACGGCAACACCTCGGCCGCGTCGATCCCTCTGGCCCTGTCGGTTGGCAAACAGCGTGGGCAAATCAAGCAAGGCGATCTGATCGTGACCGAAGCCATCGGCGGCGGGCTGGCTTGGGGCGCTGTTGTTCTGCGCTGGTAACCGGCGCAATTCAGCTTACGTCCCCACCTGCAATTCATTGATATTGACAGTGAATTTGCCCCCGCCCTATGCTTTGACAGCAACAGGGGAAAAGGTATGAGCGACAAAACACTGACCCGAATGGATCTAAGCGAAGCCGTCTTTCGTGAAGTTGGCCTATCACGCAACGAAAGCGCGCAGCTGGTGGAAAGCGTTCTGAACCACATGTCCGACGCGCTAGTTCGCGGTGAACAGGTTAAGATTTCCTCATTCGGCACGTTCAGCGTTCGGGACAAAACCGCTCGTATCGGTCGCAACCCCAAGACCGGCGAAGAGGTTCCCATTCAACCCCGCCGCGTGCTGACTTTCCGTCCGTCGCACCTGATGAAGGATCGCGTCGCCGCCGGGAATCGCAAGTAATCCTAGGACCTCGCGGACATGAGTAAATCTCCCGACGCATTTCGCACCATAAGTGAAGTTGCGGATTGGCTCGGAGTACAGGCCCATGTCCTGCGCTTTTGGGAAAGCCGGTTTACCCTGGTCAAACCCGTGAAACGGGCCGGAGGGCGCCGGTACTACCGCCCCAACGATATGCGCTTGCTCGGCGGTATCAAAAAGCTGCTGCACGAGGATGGGATCACCATCAAGGGCGTACAGCGGATTTTGCGCGAACAGGGTGTTGCCCATGTCGCCGCGCTCTCACCGTCTCTGGATGAGCCTGCGGTCGTGGAAACGGACAGCACCGTTGTTCCGTTTTCCGCCAAACCTGCCCCGCAGACGGAACAAATCCCAATGGACCTCGACGCACCGAAAGAGGCTGAGGCATCAGAGGAAAGCGCCGAACCAGCCGAGTTGGATGCCGCGCCTTTGGTTGGAGGCATCGCTTCACTGGCATGGAATCGGTCCGAATTCGACGATGAACTACTCAGCCGTATCGCGCCCTTGGCCAAGGATTTGCGCGCATGGTTGAACCGGGTGGAAACACGGGCGGCAGGATAGAAAAAAGGCAATGTTTTCCTCTTGCCCCTGCCGGGAAAACCGTTATGAACACTCCAACGTCGGGCTATGGCGCAGCCTGGTAGCGCGTCCGTCTGGGGGACGGAAGGTCGCAGGTTCGAGTCCTGCTAGCCCGACCAAATCACACCGACGTTTATGGCAGACAGGCCAGATCCCGCTCTGGCATCAGGGGGGATCGAAATGACAGGTGTATGCCCAAACCAGCAGATCGAAGCGATGATCACACGGGGTGAGATCAGTGCCAGCCCGGACGTGATCCCGGCACAGGTGCAACCCGCCAGCCTTGATCTTCGTTTGGGAACAGTGGCTTACCGCGTCCGCGCTTCATTTCTTGCGGGCGAAGGGCGATCGGTCGCCGACCGTTTGGCCGAGTTTGAGATGCACCGGATCGATATCACCGACGGAGCCGTGCTCGAGAAAGGCTGCGTCTATCTCGTGCCGTTGATGGAATCGCTCGCCCTGCCCGTTGAGACCAGCGCGGTGGCGAATGCCAAAAGCTCAACCGGGCGGCTGGACCTGCTGACGCGAACAATCACCGATGGCGGCACCGAGTTCGACCGGGTGCCCGCAGGCTATACCGGTCCACTCTATGCTGAGATCTGCCCGCGCTCCTTCTCGGTTCTTGTACGGCCCGGCATGCGGCTGAACCAGATTCGCTTCCGTCAGGGTCAAGCCGTTCTGACCGACGCCGAATTGACCGCTCTACACACCGAATCCCCGCTGGTCGATGGACCTGCCGTCATTCAGGACGGTCTGGGCTTTTCGGTTGACCTGCAATTGCCTGACACCGATCTGGTCGGCTATCGCGCTAAGCCGCATACCGGCGTGATTGATCTGGACCGGATTGGCGCATACGACCCGCAGGACTATTGGGAAGAGGTGCGCACGAGTGATGGCTGCATCATCCTCGATCCCGGCGCGTTCTATATCCTCGTCAGCCGGGAGGCGGTGCATATCCCGCCCATGTACGCAGCGGAAATGGCCCCCTATCTGGCCATGGTCGGCGAGTTCCGTGTTCATTATGCGGGCTTTTTTGACCCCGGCTTTGGCCACGCCGCCGCAGGGGGTGCAGGATCGCGCGGCGTGCTTGAGGTCCGCTGCCACGAGGCCCCGTTCGTGCTGGAACACGGTCAGGTCGTCGGGCGCTTGGTCTATGAGAAGATATCCGAAATGCCCACGCAGCTATATGGCGCGGGTATTGCCTCGAACTATCAGGGACAGGGGCTGAAACTGTCCAAACACTTCAAGGCAGCTACCTAAAACCGCATGAACCGGCGCATCTGACGGGTCATCTGCTTGGCCTGTTTGATATTCTGCGACTGGGCAGGCGCCGGTTTCCCTTTTGGTTGGCTACTGTCCGCTTCCGACGAACCGCCCTTACGGCTGGCCATATTAAACCCCTTGTCGACAGGGCGATTCAGAGAAAGGTGTTTTTGGGTTGATCTGTGACGATTCTGATAGCCCTTGCGCGGTTGTCCTGCATCATTTCGATAGCCTTTGTTGGTGATTTCGATATGCGCTTGAGCAAGGTTCTGGTCGCGCTGACAAGGGTAAAGATATTGCGTGGCGCGTTGTCAGATCGGTTGGTGTAGCGATCCTCTCCCAGAGTGACATCCTTGTCGCGGTGCATGGTCTCGATGCGCCAATGGTTACGGTTCAGGCGCAGGATGTCTTTGGGTTTGGGCCGCGTCAGGCTGGTGATGAGATACACTGTCTCGGCCTGTGTTCTGGTAATCTGCCCGGCGCGGATATGCTCGCGGGTTCGGCTGATGCAGGCGATACTGCGGATCGTTGGCCACTGCTTGCGCATGTGCTCACTCAATGCCTCGACGGGAAGGAGTTCGATGCAACGCTGGTCGATTCTGCCGTGCCCCGATTGCGGCGTCTCCCGCCATTCCAACAGGGGGAAAAACCGGCGTCTTGAACGCCGTTTCGATTTCTCCCCGCAGGTCTTTCTGATTGTTCTTTACAGGGAACACGTAATCGCCACCCCTCTCCACAACTTTGGAAGTGACTGTTTTTTGGCAGAAAATGGCATCCCCGGTGACGATCTGTCCCGCAAGGTCAATCTGGTTCAGCAGCCGCAGGGCATCAGGTATTTCCATGCCCTTGCCACGCGATGATGTGTGTCCGACGGATTGTTCAAGCGTCGCGCAGAACCCCGACAACACATGTTCCGCCTTGCCTGCCGCGTCCTTGCTGCCGCGTAGAGTTTTGCCATCAATGGCGATCTGATGGTGAGCTTCATCATCTTGTGCTGGTGCCGTAAGCCGCCCAAACGCCTGCGCCAGGGTAGCCGGGTCGAGGATACGTAGCGTTTCCGTTAGCGTTGCATGGCAGGGTGACGCGCGCCCGCGACGGAACCCCAAGCGCATGAGTTGACGCGGCGTGAGCGTACGACCAAGGCGGAACGCCGCCATCATACCCTTGCGCCCACTGAGCATGGAGAGAAGCATCAACCCGACCAGCGCTTCAAGTGGGTGTTGACGGCCCTTTTTACCGCGCGGGTCGGGAATTTGACGCAATACTGAACGAACCGATACCATCGCTGAAACCTCCTGTACCTCACATCCATAGAATAGATTCACTCAATCAAATGATTTGCAAGCGCTTTTTGACGTCTGGTAAATAGCCCTGCCTTGTCGATACCTTTGTTGACAAGTCGGCGCGTGATCTGGCGGACGATCATGTCGATGATCCGATTTGCATTCATTGCTCAACTCCGTTTCCTGCGCCTAAAGATAGGGTATATATACGGCGGCAAAAGGGCTGTCTGATCACTCTTCCTCGAAGAGTTCGGTCTGATCTTCGTCAACTTCGTCTTCGCGCCCTTCACCCAGCGGGATTGCACCCGGCGGCGGGCGGTTTTCCAACAAGCCAGCGGCGCGCAATTCCTTGAGGCCCGGCAGGTCGCGGGCGTTTTCCAACCCGAAATGATCCAGAAACTCGGGTGTGACGACAAAGGTCACCGGGCGGCCCGGCGTCATGCGGCGACGGCCCAGCCGAATCCACTCCATCTCGAGCAGTTGGTCGATTGTCCCGCGTGAGACGGAGACACCGCGAATCTCTTCGATCTCAGCCCGCGTGCAAGGCTGGTGATAGGCCACGATGGCAAGTGTTTCGATCGCCGCGCGGCTCAGTTTGCGAGTCTCAACCGTTTCTTTCTGCATCAGAAAGCCAAGGTCAGGGGCGGTCCGAATCGCCCATGCCTCACCGACCTTGACCACGCGTACACCGCGGCCCTCGTAACGTTTCTGAAGCAACTCAACGGCTTGCGCGGCATTGCTACCATGCGGCATCCGCGCCTCAAGATCGGCATTTGTCACCGGTGCGGCGCTGGCAAACAGCACCGCCTCGACCATCCGCTCCTGCTCGGCCAGAGGGGGCGCTTCGAACAGGGTGCCGGTTTCTTCGGGGGCATCAGTCACGGGTCTCGGTCCTCTTGCGCAGATGGATCGGGGCAAAGGTGTCGCTTTGCTTGATCTCCATATGTCCTTCTTTCACCAGCTCCAGCGAGGCCGCAAAGGTTGCCGCCGTAGCCGAGCGTCGCCGCACCGGATCACCGTCCCATCCGTCGGGCAAATAGGTCTCCATATCGGTCCAGGCGCCGGCAAACCCGATCAGAGGGCGCATACGTTCCAGCGCCTGCTCCATCGTGAACACCGAGTCTCGGTCCATCACAAAGGGACGGAATTCATCCCGGGTACGGATGCGCGCATAGCCCTGCATCAAGTCCAACAGCGTGGCGGAATAGGTAACGGTGCGAATGCGAGTGACATCCTCGGCCTGCCCGCGCTTGAAGAAATCACGCCCGAGCTGGTCCCGCGCCATCAGCCGGGCAGCGGCGTCACGCATGGCCTGCAGGCGTTCGAGCTGAAACGCCAAGTGGGCTGCAAGTTCCTCACCCGAGGGCCCCTCGTCATCCGGGTCAGGCGGCAGCAGGAGGCGGGATTTGAGAAAGGCCAGCCAAGCGGCCATCACCAGATAGTCGGCGGCCAGTTCGATCCGCAGCGCGCGGGCCTTTTCGACAAAAGCCAGATATTGCTGCGCCAGCGCCAGAACCGAGATTTTGCGCAGGTCGACCTTTTGCGTCCGCGATAGGGTCAGCAGCACATCCAACGGGCCCTCGAACCCGTCGACGTCAACGATCAGCGCTTCGGCTGCCAGCCGGTCGGCGACCGAGACCGGATCTTCGCTGAAAAGACTATCGTTCATATACCTGCCCGCCCATTAGGGCAGATAGTTCAGCCTCAGTGGCCTCGATGTCAAGTTCGGCGGGCTTTTTGCGCATGGCCAAGGCCCGATCTGCGCGGGCCTGCGCCGCCTCAGTCATCTGGCCTGCGGCTTCAAGCACATCACGACGCTCAGCGAAGCTGCCGTTGCAGTGCAAAACGACATCACAACCCGCCAACAAAGCCTGTTCCGCGCGCTCGGGCACAGACCCGCTGAGCGCCTTCATGGTGATGTCATCGGTCATGACCAGCCCACCAAAGCCGATCACCTCGCGGATGACCTTCATCATCGGGGCCGAGATCGTGGCCGGAGTCGGATCGATCTGCTCGAACACCAAATGAGCGGTCATCGCCATTGGCAGGTCGTTCAGAGCCTTGAACGGGGCGAAATCGGTTTGTGTCAGCTCTTCGAGCGGCAGGTCGACGCGCGGCAGGTCGAAATGTGTGTCCAGCGTGGCCCGACCGTGACCGGGCATGTGCTTGACGACAGGCAATACCCCGCCATCCAAATGCCCCTGCGCAACCGCGCGCCCCAGTTGAGCGATGCTATCTGCATCGCTGCCGTAGCAGCGGTTACGTAGAAAGGCGTGGGTTTCCGGGCGCGCGACATCCACCATCGGCGCGCAGTTGCTGTCGATCCCCAGCTCAAAGAGCTCATGCGCAATCAGGCGATAGCGCAGGTACATGGCGCGTTCCGCATGCTCTCCGGCCAGTTCAGCATGATCGAGCGGCGGCATCCATTCGCGCGCCAGAGGGGCGCGCAGACGTTGAACACGGCCTCCCTCCTGATCAATCGTTATGGGACAATTCCGCCCTACGGCCTCGCGAAAGTCATCGCACAGGGCCCGGACCTGATCGGCACTTTCGATGTTGCGCGCGAACAAGATGAACCCAAACGGGTTCATATCACGGAACAGGGCCCTTTCGTCATCGGTCAACCGCAGCGCTTCTGCGTCAGAAATCGCGGCGCCGAACGTCACCTGACGGCCACCGGGATACAATCGGCCCCCTGGGCCACCAATGCCGCACAGAACTGGCGCGAGTCGCTCAGGTCATCAAAGCCAAGCACGCGCAATCGGTAAAAGGTGCGGCCACCGCTTGAGGTTTTCTGGATAACGCGCTGTTTTCCATCCATATACTCACCGAACTGACCGTTCAGACGTGCCCATTCGGACTTGGCGACATCCGCGCTCTCAAAAGCGCCAAGCTGCGCCAGACGAGTACCTTTGCTCAGCGTGTCAGGGTCTACATCCAACCCAACGGCAGTTTTGACGGCGGCGTTGATCGCCGCCTCAGACGTTTCGGTGACCACCGCACGGCGGGCCGGACGGGTTTGCGGGCGCAACGAACGGCGCACACCCGGAAGCTCGGCAATGGCCGGATCCGGCAGGGCCGCGGCGAAATCCGCCGGGTCAATCGCCGGCTCTTCCTCGGGCGTCACCAGAGAGGCCAGCTGCAAGCCATCCTCAGTCTGTTGATCATTGGCACGAGCCGCCTCGCCCGCGAGTTCGGCGACCAGAGCGTCCACTGCGTTCTGCCGCAGGGCCGCGGCCTCTTCGTTCGAAATCGGCTCTTCGACGACATGAACAGCTTTGGTGGGCTTCAGTTCCCCAGCGGGCAGATCCTCGTCCGTCAGCGAGACCGGACGCGGGGCCAGGATCAGACGATCCGCAGGGGCCGCAGCCGAGCCTTCAGCAGCAACGGCATTCACGGCCAGACCCTGATGATCTGCGGGGCGTCCACCCGGATTTTCCGGCTGAATGCGCATTGGACCTTCGGCAGCTCGGACAACAGGCACGCCGCTGACATCGCGCATCACCAGCTTGTAGCTCCAGATCCCGATCCCGGCGACCAGCGCCAGAGAGGCAACCGCCCCCAGCACATTCATCGCCTTGCCAACGCCAAAACCGCTGCGCGGCGCGGCATGGTCGGCCATTTCGTCTGGGTAGTCATACCCATCATCGGCATAGGATTGATTCGGGTAATGCATCTGACCGGGGCTTTGATGCCCCGAGTAATCGTAACTCGTCATGTCCGCCTCACCGCCCGATTGCGCCTGAAATTAAGGCGCGCGGGTCATTTCTTGTCTGCCTCAGACCGGCGGTTCGGGCGGTATTGGTTACCGCATCTCCTGCGCCGGAGTAACGCCAAGAATACCCAAGCCTGCTGAAATCACAACAGAAACGGCACGAGCCAAGGCGATTTTCGACTGGCTTGTGGCAACATCGCCATCCTGGATGAAACGCAACTGAGTTTCTTCGTTGCCCTTATTCCACAGAGCGTGAAAATCCCCTGCCAATTCATACAGATAGAAGGCGACGCGGTGTGGCTCGTTGGTGCGGGCCGCGATCTCAACCAAGCGTGGCCATTCGGCCAGTTTCTTGGCCACAGCCAGCTCAGAGGTATGGTCGATCTTGCCCAGATCTGCGCCCACAAGGGTCGCATCGTCGGCAGCAATCTCGGCCTCGGCCGCGCGGCGCAGCACGCTCATGACGCGGGCATGGGCGTATTGCACGTAGAACACGGGGTTCTCACGGCTTTGCTCCAGCACCTTGTCGAAATCGAAATCCAGCGGCGCGTCGTTCTTGCGGGTCAGCATTACGAAACGGGTCACATCCGGGCCCACCTGATCGACCACATCGCGCAGGGTGACAAAGTTCCCGGCCCGCTTGGACATCTTGAACGGCTCACCATTCTTCCACAGCTTCACCAACTGGGTCAGCTTGATATCCAGTGGCACCTTGCCGTCAGACAGAGCCGAAACAGCGGCCTTCATCCGTTTGACATAGCCACCGTGATCCGCGCCAAACACGTCGATCAGCGCGTCAAAACCACGGCTGACTTTGTCATAGTGATAGGCAATATCCGGGGCGAAATAGGTCCATGCACCATCCGATTTCTTGACCGGTCGGTCGACGTCATCGCCATGTTCGGTCGATTTGAACAGGGTCTGCTCGCGCGGCTCCCAATCCTCAGGCTTTTTGCCTTTGGGCGGCTCCAGCACGCCCTCATAGATCAGTCCCTTGTTGGTCAGCGACTGCAGCGCAGCCTCAATCCGGCCCGTGCCATAGAGGGATTTCTCCGAGAAGAACACATCCATTTCAACGCCCAGCGCCTTCAGGTCGGCGCGGATGAGATCCATCATCGCGTCGGTGGCAAAGTTGCGCAGGTCTTCCAGCCATTCGCCCTCGGGCTTGTCGATCAGGCTGTCGCCGTATTTCTCTTTTAGCGCCTCGCCGATCGGGATCAGGTAGTCGCCGGGATAGAGACCCTCGGCGATTTCGGGGCTCAGACCGTTGGCTTCGCGGTAGCGTTCATAGGCCGAGCGCGCCAAAACATCCACCTGCGCGCCACCGTCGTTGATATAGTATTCACGCGTCACGTCGTGGCCGGAATAGGCCAGCAAACTCGCCAAAGCATCCCCGAACACCGCGCCCCGCGTATGGCCTACATGCAGCGGACCGGTCGGGTTGGCCGAGACATATTCCACGTTGACCTTCTGCCCCTGTCCCATGGTCGAGCGGCCGTAGTCCGTGCCCATCTCCAACACGCGCGCCAGAACACCCTGCCAGACCGTTGCGGCCAGACGCAGGTTCAGGAAGCCCGGCCCCGCAACCTCGGCGCTGGTGATCCGGTCATCGGCGGCCAGCTTGACCGCCAAAGCATCCGCGATGTCGCGCGGCTTCATCTTCGCGGGCTTCGCCAGCACCATCGCCGCATTGGTCGCCATATCGCCATGCGCGGCATCGCGCGGCGGCTCGACCGCCACGTTGTCAAAGCTCAACCCCTCGGGCAGAGCGCCTTCGGACTGCATCTGCGCCAACGCGTCCAGTACAAGGCCGCGGATCTCGGAAAACAGGTTCATTTCGGATGTCCTTTTGCTTGCCCGGCGGTTTACCACGCAATGCGTCAAGGTCAATGGAAGGCATCAGTTTGGGCTTGGTTTGTCCCCGAACACCGCTAATTTGTGCAGGATTGCAAAACCGGAGACGACCCATGCGCCTAGTCCTGCCCCTTGTCCTTGCCCTAGCGACGCCCGTATGGGCGGAGATGCCCGCGCCCAAGGGGCACGTTCTGCTGACATTGGGTGGCGCAGTCTCTGAGACCAACCTGCCCGCACGCGGTGAGAATGACGGCGGTCTGCTTGGATATCTGGAGATCACGCATAACGGAGCAGCCGGTTTCGACACCGCGATGCTGGACGCGCTTGATCAGACCGAAATCACGATCCCCTATGGCCCCGAAGGCAACAAACGCGAGATCACGTTCTCTGGCCCTCTTCTGTCGGCGGTTATGACCATGGCCGGGGCCGAAGGGAAAACCGCGAAACCCATGGCGCTGGACGGCTATTAGGCCGAAATTTCCTGGAGCAGTATCGAGGCCCACAACCCAATTGTCGCGACCCACGCGGACGGCGGCCCAATGGGCATTGGTGGCTACGGCCCAACCATGATCGTCTTCCCGCCAACCGACGACGCTGATCTGGCTGCGGAACAGGCCGGTCAGCAAGTCTGGGCGCTGGCCTATATAGTGATCGAATAGTTATTGGCCGGTCAGGCGCTTGTAATCCTGCAGCGCAAACCGATCAGTCATGCCCGCAATGTAGTCTGAAACGATCCGCGCCAACGCAGTCTCATCTTGCGCCGCTTCGATATCGTCGTGCCAGCGGTTCGGCATCTGCTTGGGATCATTCAGGTAGATCGGGAACAGATCTTCAACCACACGAGCCACTTTTTCCCGCACTTCCATCACAGTGGGCGCGCGATACATCCGCGCGAAAAGGAAAGAGCGTATCTCCTTGAGTTGCGCCCGAAGCCCTTCAGAAAACTGAATGACCGGAGCGCCATAGTGCCTGATATCCTCAACCGACCGCGCCCCCGATCCGGCAATAAGCTCTCGCGATGTATCAATCACATCCGCGACCATGACGCCAAAAACCCGCCGCAACGCCTCATGCCGACGGCGATACGGATCAAGCTCGGGATAGGCCCGATCAACTGCCGCATAGCACTCTCCCACAATCGGGAGTAGCTGGATTTCCTCGTCAGAGAACAGGCTGGCCCGAAGCCCATCCAACAGATCGTGGTTGTTATAGGCAATATCGTCCGACAAGGCCGCCACCTGCGCTTCGGCACTAGCATGGGTGTGCAGTTCCAAATCGAACCCGCCGTTGCATTCGGCCAGAGCCCAAGGAAGCTCTCCGGTCACCGGTCCGTTGTGCTTTGCGATCCCTTCCAGACATTCCCAAGTTAGATTGCAGCCGTCGAACTCGGCATAGTGGCGCTCCAACTTTGTGACGATGCGGATGGCCTGCGCGTTGTGGTCAAAACCACCATAGGGCACCATCAACGCATGCAGCGCGTCCTCACCCGTGTGACCAAAAGGCGTGTGACCCAAATCATGCGCAAGCGCGATGGCCTCGGTTAGTTCCGGGTTCAGGTCTAACGCACCCGCAATGGTCCGCGCAACCTGAGCCACCTCGATCGAATGCGTCAGGCGGGTGCGGTAGCTATCGCCTTCATGTTCGACAAAAACCTGCGTCTTGTGCTTAAGCCGCCGGAACGCGCTGGCATGAATGATGCGATCCCGATCACGCTGAAAGCATGACCGGAAACTGCTTTCCTCCTCAAGCACCAACCGCCCCCGTGCACGGCCTGGATCCGAGGCAAAACCCGCTCTGTCCAAAAGTCTGGTCCTTGTCGCCTGTCGATAGGTTTCATATATTGTACGTTGGTTGGGAAATAAACCTTTGGAGTCCGGCATGAATCTGCCTCCGACAGTCACAGAACGAGCGTTTGAGCGCCTTGCTGAAATCGGTGCCGCCAATCAAGGTCAGGCCCTTCGAGTCGCCGTTGAAGGCGGCGGATGTTCCGGTTTTCAATACGAAATCGCGTTGGACGAACCAAAAGAGGACGACCTTGTGCTGGAAGGCAAAGGCCAAAAGGTGATTGTCGACTCGATCTCCCTGCCCTTTCTGGAAAATGCGGTCATTGATTTTACCCAGGAACTGATCGGCGCGCGGTTCGTGATCGAAAACCCCAACGCGACGTCCTCCTGCGGATGCGGCACGTCGTTTTCCATGTAAACCACGTGGGGGCTTTGCGCCCAAACCCCCAAGGTATTTTCAGCCAGATGAAGCAGGGATCCACTCTCCGACCTGAACGCCGGAGAGCTTCACCTGGCGCGGTCATCGGCGCCTCCGCGTGTACCGCATCTCATTGCTACAACCAAATTGGTTAAGGATCCGTTTCTTCATCTGGCCAAAAATACCTCGGAGCGCGAGGCAGAGCCTCGCAACCCCACCCACCACCTTGCCGCTGGGATCATTCTGGGCGATAGGTTGCCAACAGCTTCGGAGGATCGCGCATGAAAATCGCCACGTTCAACATCAATGGCATAAAAGCGCGGGCCGAAGCCTTGCCACGTTGGTTGGATGACGCCCAGCCAGACGTGGTTCTTTTGCAGGAAATCAAATCTGTCGACGAGAACTTCCCCCGCGAAATTTTCGAAGAACGCGGGTACAATGTCGAGACACATGGCCAAAAGAGCTTTAACGGCGTCGCAATCCTCTCGAAGCTACCTTTGGAGGATGTAACGCGCGGTTTGCCCGGTGACGATGAAGATGAACAAGCGCGTTGGATCGAAGCAACTGTTGTCGGCAAGCAGGCGCTGCGGGTCTGTGGCCTTTATCTACCGAACGGAAACCCAACGCCCGGGCCAAAATACGACTACAAACTGGCGTGGATGGAGCGTCTGTATGATCGCGCCCGTGCCCTGTTGGCCAGCGAAGAGCCTGCGTTAATGGCGGGCGACTACAACATCATTCCCCAAGCAGAAGATGCAAAGCGCCCCGATGCATGGCGCGAGGACGCCTTGTTTCGGCCCGAAAGCCGGGCCGCGTTCCGCAAGATCCTGAACCTTGGGTTCACCGAAGCGTTCCGTGCCCGCGTGCAAGGTGCGGGCCACTATTCCTTCTGGGACTATCAGGCCGGAGCCTGGAACAAGGATGACGGCATTCGCATCGACCATTTTCTACTGACCCCACAGGCCGCAGATCTGATGCGGGACTGTCAGATCGACAAAGAGGTGCGTGGGCACGAAAAACCCTCGGATCACGTGCCGGTCTGGGTCGATCTGGACACCTGAGATCAGACGGTCGGATCGTAGTTGTAGATCCAGTCGTATTTACGCGTCAGTCGCGGACCTATTGCTGCCAGAACCGCTTGAGCGGCCAGGCGCATCGGACCCCGCAGATGGAAGTTGCGCGCGTTAGCGGAAGCCGCAGCGACCACGTGCTGCGCGCGGCGCTGGCGCGCGGATTCGTAGGCTGCAAGAGCCTGCCTCACACCCGATTGGCTGTCGAAAGAGCGCGCCAGAACCCAAGCATCCTCAAGCGCCAGACACGCCCCTTGCGCCATGAAGGGCAACGTCGGATGTGCCGCATCGCCCAACAGGGCCAAGCGACCGTTCTGCCATCTCTCGGCCACCGGGCGCTGGAACAGCGCCCACAGATGCGTTTCTTCGACCTTTGTCAGAATATCCCTCACCGGCCCGCCAAAATCGGCAAACCGCGCGCGCAAGTCGTCGGGATCGCCCTTAACGCGCCAGCTTTCCTGCTGCCAGTCCGAGCGTTCTTCAATTGCGACGATGTTCATCAGGCGTTGGTCGCGCAGCGGATAGGTGACCACGTGGCGCCCCGGCCCCATAGTCAGTGAGGCTTGCGGTCTCTCGACCCGGTCCTCCCAAGGCACCGTTGCACGCCAGGCGATCTGGTGGGTAAAGGCAGGAGCCTCAGGGCCATTCAGGATCGGGCGAAGGGCGCTGCGTCCACCATCTGCCGCAATGACACATTCGGCGCGAAGGCGCTGTCCATCATCCAGCACAATCTCGGCCTCGGACGGGTGTTTGCGAACCGTCTGCACTCGCGCGCCAAGGCGTATGTCGACACCTGCGTCCTCTGATGCCCGTCGCAACAATTCAAGCAAATCGGCGCGGTGATAGTAGAATGTCGAGCCCGCCGCCGGGGCTGGAATACGACTGATCACCCGGCCCTTGCGATAGTCGCGCAGAAGTGTTCCGTGCGAGAATTGCGCGGCTTCAGGCTGATCCCCCGCAACCCCCAAGGCGCGCAGAACGGACATTCCGTTTGCGCTGATTTGAAGGCCTGCTCCGACCTCGATCAGCGCTGGGGCCTGCTCTAACACGGTCACCTGCGCCCCGCGCTGGCGCAGGGCCAACGCCAACGCAAGGCCGCCAATGCCGCCGCCAACCACGCAAAACTTCAAACCGTTGATCTTCATGGCTTTGCCTTAACGCAAAAACGCCGGAGCGACAGGCCCCGGCGTTTGAATTCTTCACATTTCAGGACGATCAATCGTCGCGATGGACCTTTTCGCGACGTTCGTGCCGTTCCTGTGCCTCAAGCGTCATGGTCGCGATCGGGCGCGCATCCAGACGCTTCAGCGAGATTGGGTCACCTGTTTTTTCGCAATACCCGTATTCGCCTTCGTCGATCCGGCGCAGGGCCGAGTCGATCTTCGCCACCAGTTTGCGCTGACGATCCCGAGTGCGCAGTTCAAGCGCGCGGTCGGTTTCCTCACTGGCGCGGTCGGCGACGTCCGGAATGTTGCGGGTGTTGTCCTGCAGCCCTTCGATCGTGTCGCGGCTGCCTGCGAGTAGTTCTGTCTTCCAGTCCAGCAGCTTGCGGCGAAAATACTCAAGCTGCAGATCATTCATGAAAGGCTCATCTTCGGCCGGACGGTAGTCCTCCGGCAGAAAAACTTCCTGCTTCATATTTGCTCCCTCGGTATGGCCTGTAACGTCGGTCACGGTTGCTTCACCAGACATTTGGCTCTCCCTTCTGCGCAGCGTTTAGCCGACGGGCACTGGAATGTCACTACACAAACGTAGAACGGACGCCCCGTCGCAAGCCTTCATCTAAATATGAGACTTAAAACAACAAATCCTTGTTTTTCTGTGAAAATCGACAGGCAATTTCAGGGCATTGTTCAACCCTCGAGAAAGGCACCTGCCCGCGAATCATGCAAAAGCGGTTGGACTCGCTGGTAAATTTGATTCACCGACGCAGCGGCCCGGCTTGTCAAATTCCCCATCGCTCTGTAACCCGGACACCACAGTTTCGCCGGAAACAGCAAGAGGACCCGATGACCGCACGTTTTCAAGGCACAGCCGAATATGTCGCCACCGATGATCTGACCATCGCCGTGAACGCCGCCGTCACGCTGGAGCGCCCCTTACTGGTCAAAGGGGAACCCGGCACTGGCAAGACCGAATTGGCAAAACAGGTCGCTGGCGCGTTGGGTCTGCGCATGATCGAGTGGAATGTGAAATCCACAACGCGCGCGCAGCAGGGCCTTTACGAATACGACGCCGTCAGCCGGTTGCGGGACAGCCAGCTGGGCGAAGAGCGTGTGCATGACGTCTCGAACTACATCCGCAAGGGCAAGCTCTGGCAAGCGTTTGAGGCCGACGAAAAGGTCGTTCTGCTGATTGATGAGATCGACAAGGCGGATATCGAGTTTCCCAATGACCTTCTGCAGGAACTCGACAAAATGGAGTTCCACGTCTACGAGACCGGCGAGACGATCAAGGCCAAGAATCGCCCGATCGTGATCATCACTTCGAACAACGAAAAAGAGCTGCCCGACGCTTTCCTGCGCCGTTGCTTCTTTCACTATATCCGCTTCCCGGATGAGGCCACGATGCGCCGCATTGTCGAAGTCCATCATCCTGGTATCAAGGACGCGCTGCTGACCACCGCGCTCACGCAATTCTACGAAATTCGCGACACCCAGGGCCTCAAGAAGAAACCCTCAACCTCCGAGGTTCTGGACTGGTTGAAATTGCTGCTCGCCGAGGATCTGAGTGCCGAAGACCTCAAACGCGACGGGGCTAACGCGCTTCCTAAACTGCACGGCGCGCTGCTGAAAAATGAACAAGACGTGCATTTGTTTGAGCGATTGGCCTTTATGGCGCGCAGTCGACGTTGAACAGGATGTGAGCGCGGCTTGCTTCTTGGCAGTCCGGGTGTCAGCATCCCAGAAACCAAATAAGCAGGACGCATCGCTTGGCCAAAGACCTCAAAATCCGCCCACTGACCGCCGAGGACAAGGCCCAATGGGCCGAGATGTGGCGTGATTATCTTGCATTCTACGAAACCACCCTGCCCGACGCCATCTACGAGACGACATTCGAACGTCTACTGGGCGATGACCCGCAGGATTTCTCGGGCTTTGTTGCCGAACAGGACGGCAAGCTGGTCGGATTGACGCACTTCCTGTTTCACCGTCATGGCTGGAAGGTGGAGAATGTCTGCTATCTCCAGGACCTGTTCGCCCGCCCCGAGGCGCGCGGAACCGGCGTCGGGCGCGCCCTGATTCAGGCGGTCTATGATGAGGCCGATCGCCAAGGCGCTCCGTCAGTCTATTGGCTCACGCAGGAGTTCAATCACACCGCACGCCAGCTCTATGATCGGATTGGCACCGTGACGCCGTTCATAAAGTACAACCGCGCATGAAGCGGTATGTCGCCTTCGTTGCAGTGTTGGCGCTGTCAGCCTGTACAACGGTCGAACGGATCGAATTGCCGGACAACGTCAAGGTCGTTGAGCAATCCCTGCCCCCACCAAGTCGTTCTCGGCGTCGCGGCCAACGCCCCCTGCGCGGTCCAATACGAACATTGCCGCCGATTTCCTGGACCTGCATTTTGCGCTGGAAAGCGGCGTGGAACTGCCGGTTTTCACCCGGTTCGAAACGCCCGTCACCGTGCGCCTGACCGGCGCCCCTACGGCCAGCATGCAGCGCGACCTGACCAGCCTGCTTACCCGCATTCGACGCGAGGCCAGGATCGACATTCGGCAAATTCCCGAAGGTCAGGCCAACATCACCATTGAGGCCGTCACCCAGCGCGATATTCAACGCATCCTGCCCAATGCCGCCTGTTTCGTGGTCCCCAATTCGTCGAGCCTAGAAGAATACCGCCGCGACCGCCGCAAGCCCAAAAGCAGCTGGACCGAGTTGCAACGGCGCGAGCGTCTGGGCATTTTCATCCCTGCAGATGTCAGCCCGCAGGAAATTCGCGATTGCCTGCATGAGGAACTGGCGCAGGCGCTGGGGCCGCTCAACGACCTTTATCATCTGCCCGATTCCGTGTTCAACGATGACAATATCCACACCGTTCTGACTGGGTTCGATATGTTGATCCTGCGGGCGGCCTATTCGCCAGAACTGCGCTCGGGCATGACCCGTGAACAGGTCGAGACCGTGATCCCCGGCCTGCTCAGCCGCCTCAACCCGCGCGGCGACCGGCTGCCGTTGCAACCGCTGACCGAAACCCCGCGCGAATGGGTCGACGCAATCAATAAAGCCCTCGGCCCCGGTCCCGGATCCCCCAGACAGCTGCGCGCAGCAAAACGTGCAGCCGAGATCGGACGGCAGCAGGGCTGGACCGACCACCGCCGTGCCTATCCGCACTACCTGATGGGCCGCATGATCCAGTTTCGCGACCCCGCCGCCGCCTTGCGGAACTACCAGATCGCGCTGCAATTCCTGAATGCCACCCCCGGAACCGAGGTTCACCGCGCGCATGTCACGGCCCAAACCGCCTCTTTTGCGCTGGCTCAGGACAGAGGGCCCGAAATCCTGCCCGATCTGAACTCCGCAATTGACGTGATAACACGGGCCGAGAACGCCTCGCTTCTGGCGACGTTGCTGTTGTTGAAATCCGAGGCCCTGAAACAAGCCGGACAAGAGCAGCAGGCACGTGCCGTCAGGCTGGACAGTATCGGATGGGCGCGATACGGGTTTGGCTCGGATCTGGTGGCCCGGTCTCTGGCCGAAGGCGACGCTGGAACGTCGAGAAACAATACAGGCGGATGACAGACGAATGCTCGTAGTAGTGGGAATGGCTGTTTTGGGTGCGATCCTGGGCGTAATGGCCGCGCGCAAGCGCAACGGCAACCGGGCCGACATGGCGCAATACGCGGCCGGTTACGGCATAGCCTTTGCGCTTTTGGGCCTGATCCTGTCGCTAATCCTTGTGCGGTTCTTGGTGTAGCCCATGTTCCTGCCCTTTTTCGAAAACCTTAGAAAAGCAGGCATCCCCGTCTCACTGCGGGAATATCTGACCTTTCTGGAGGGGATGAAAAAGGGCCTGGCCACCTATGATGTCGAAGCGTTCTACTACCTCGCCCGTGTCTCGATGGTCAAGGATGAGCGCAATATCGACAAGTTCGACCGCGCTTTTGCCGCCAGTTTTGAGGGGCTGGGTGAGATCAGTTTTGATCAGGTGCTGGAGGCGGTGGACATCCCCGCAGACTGGCTGGCCAAGATGGCCGAAAAACACCTCTCGGACGAGGAAAAGGCCGAGATCGAAGCACTTGGCGGCTTTGACAAGCTGATGGACACTTTGCGCGAACGCCTGAAAGAGCAGCAAGGCCGTCACCAAGGGGGGAACAAGTGGATCGGCACGGCCGGGACCTCTCCGTTCGGGGCCTATGGCTACAACCCCGAAGGCGTGCGGATCGGCCAGAAGGAAAGCCGCCACCAGCGTGCGGTGAAGGTCTGGGACAAGCGCGAATTCAAGAACTTAGACGATACTGTTGAACTGGGAACGCGCAACATCAAGGTCGCCTTGAAGCGTCTGCGCCGCTGGGTCCGCGAGGGCGCGGCAGAGGAGCTGGACCTGGACGGCACCATCCGCGCCACTGCCGAACATGGCTATCTCGACGTCAAAACCCGGCCTGAGCGGCATAACGCGGTCAAGGTCCTGCTGTTTCTCGACGTCGGCGGTTCCATGGACCCGCATATCAAGGTTGTTGAAGAGCTGTTCTCGGCCGCACGGACCGAATTCAAGCATCTCGAATACTACTACTTCCACAATTGCCTCTATGAAGGCGTCTGGCGCGATAATCGCCGCCGTTGGGACCAACAGATCCCAACTCACGAGGTGCTGCGCACCTATGGCGGCGACTACAAATGCATCTTCGTGGGCGACGCCTCGATGAGTCCCTACGAGATCGCCTATCCCGGCGGCGCTAACGAGCACTGGAACCAAGAAGCAGGCCAAGTCTGGCTGCAACGCGCGCGCGAGCAGTGGACGTCAAACCTTTGGATCAACCCGGTGCCCGAGAAATACTGGGGCTACACCCACTCCATCGGCATGATCCAAGAGATTTTCGAGGACCGCATGGTGCCAATGACGCTGGCTGGGTTGGAACAAGGCATGCGAGAGTTGACTCGCTAGTCGTCACTGCGCGCCGAAGTAGATCAACGCTGCTAAAAACAAGACAAAGTCTTAGATTTTCCCCTCGAAATAGCTTCAGAGGAAACAATCGAAGCGATACTCCCCACATTTTTGAGATTCGTGGTATAACCCAGATGGATCGATGCTGGGGGGCTGAGATGACCAAATCTAAACTTCGCAATTACCTGACATCTTCCTGACTTCCGACCTTTTTGTTGATCTGACTGGGTTTTTGGTTTGTTTTCAGGTGTGGTTGCTCAGAGGCGCGTTGTAGTGCCCCATTATTATAAAAAGTATTGACATGGGCCTTCAGATGGCTAACCTCTTCGCCCATGTTCATCCGCACCAAACATGACGCAAAGCTCAACCGCACACGGATCCAGATCGTTGAATCCGTCCGCACCGGCTCCAAGGTACGCCAGAAGATCCTGCGCCATGTGGGTGTGGCCCATAACGACAGCGAGATTGAGGATATCAAGCGTCTGGCGGGCCGCTTGATGGAGCAATTACGCATTGATCGCTCGCCGCAAATGGAACTGTTCACGCCCACGGAATATGCCGATCTGCAGGCGCTGGTGCGCCGCGCTCCGCGGCCGGACAAGCTTGGCGTTGATCTTGCCGAGTGCCGTGAGGAGGCGCGGGTCTCTCTGGGTCTGCGGGATGTCATGGGGACGATGTATGACCAACTGGGTTGGGGGGCCCTTCTGGGGGCGGCGCGTAAAAGTGCCAATCGCATTGTGAAAGAGCTGGTTATGGCGCGGATCGCACAGCCCGAGAGCAAGCGCGCGACCGTGGAGGCGTTGGAGAACCAGGCAGGCATCACGCTCAATCTGGACGTGGTCTATCGGAGCATGGATTACATCAATACGCCGGTGATAGACGGGATTTGCAAAACCTCTCACGCGGCGGCAGAGAAGTTGCTGGGCGGGCCAGTGACCGTGCTGTTCTACGATTGCACGACCCTGGCCTTTGACACCGAGCGCGAGGACCCGGCCGAGGATGCGGACGGGGTCGAGCAGGATCATCTTCTGGCCAAGGGCTTCAGCAAGGATGGCAAGCATCACCGCGCTCAGGTCATGCTGGCGCTGATCGTCACCTCCGATGGGCTGCCTGTGGGCTATGAACTCTTCCCGGGAAACACCTGGGAAGGTCATACGCTGGAAGCTGCGCTGAAGGCGTTGGAGGGACGCTTCGACGTGGCCAGGGTCACGTTCGTGGCCGATGCCGCCATGCTCAGCAAGGACAACCAGCAGATGTTGCAGAACAAGGGTCTGCCCTACATCCTCGGCTATCGCATGAAGTCCGCCCCGGCCGCCGTGAAGGCGAACATTTTGAGCCCGGAGGGACGCCAGCCTTGGGCTGGACACGGTTCTGAAGAGGCAACCGAGAAGGGCTGGTACAAGGTGATCGACCAGGAGGGAGCGCGGGTCATTGTGACCTGGTCACCCACCCGGGCACGCAATGATGCCCACAAGCGCGACAAGGCAATCGAAAAGCTGCACAAGAAGCTCAAGCGCTCTCGCAAACCCGGCAGCTTCAGCAGCCGGGGATATGGCCGCTTCCTGGCCTTCCCCGACAGCGGGGACGTCACGCTGGATGATGCAAAGATCAAGGCAGCGGCACAATGGGACGGGCTGCATGCCATTGTTGTTCATGGTGCGGACGAACTGGAGGCACAGGACGTCATTGCCCGCTATCACCAGTTGTGGGAGATCGAAGCCTGCTTCCGCACCAACAAGCACGATCTGAAAATCCGGCCCATCTATCACTGGTCGCCGCGTCGGGTCCGGGCCCATATCGCCATCTGCTACATGGCCTTCTGCTGCCTGCAGCACCTGCGCAAGCATCTGGACCTGCTCGGACACCCGATGAGCCCGGCTCGTATCCGCAACGAGTTGAACGCATTGCAGCTCTCGATCCTGCGCCACAAAGGCACCCCTGACCGCTACGGCATGCCAAGCCATGCCACGGTCGATGCCAGACGCATCCTCACCTGCGTCGGCCTGACCTGGAACGAAGCCCCTTTCAAGATACCCCCCGGGCGCACCCGAAAAACTGGCCAGACCAAAGCCTGAGCTCCCTCAACACTCCGAAACAATCGCTGGCGAAAAAAGTCCGTGTAGTGCCTTTTGGCAACCAAGGCATAATAATATCAATGACTTATACGAAAAAATGTCGGAAGTCAGGAAACAATCGAAGCGATACTCCCCACATTTTTGAGATTCGTGGTATAACCCAGATGGATCGATGCTGGGGGGCTGAGATGACCAAATCTAAACTTCGCAATTACCTGACATCTTTTTTGACCATTTCTGCATTGGTGCTGGCGTCCGGTGCCGTTGCGACTTTTGCCTTTGCGCCGGATGCGGCTTACGCAAAAAACGATAAAGGCAACGGCAAATGCAAGGGGAACGGAAGGGGCAACGGAGGTGGCAAGGGGAATTCCGGTAAGGGAGGAAAAGACGGAGGCAAGAGCGGCGAAAAGGGAAAATCTGGCAAAAGCAACGGCGCAAAAAATGCCGGTAAGGATCATGGAAAAGCCAAATCCAAAACCCAGAGTTCTCGAAATCTATTCGGAAGTAGCAATAAGCAGAAAGTGAAGTCCAAAACCCAACGCTCTGGCAACCTATTTGGAAATGGCAAAAAGCAAAAAGCCAAGTCCACAACTCAACGCTCTCGCAACATATTCGGAACTGGCAACAAGCAGAAAGCGAAGTCCCAAAAACCTTCCAACAACAAGTCGCGAAGCGGCAAAGTTCAGAAAACAACACTTGCGAACGTTGGGCGAGAGTTCAAACGCGATGTGGAAGAACTGTTCGGCAAACGCTCACGCGTGAAACCCAAGGCCAGCGGAAAACGCGTAAACAAAGCCTACCGCAAAGCGTCCATTGCTCCGGTCGAATACTCCCCGCGACCGGTTGCTCGCTCGGACTATCGCACCAAGCGATACGACGAACAAAACCCGGACAAGCGAAGATACCGCGATCCGCTTGTGGGTGCGATTACCGACCCCTATGGCTCGGACAAGTTGCGCAATCTGAACGCATCGAAAGCGGCAGCTCCGGCGTTTCGCAACGCGTCTCCCAACAGCAATGTCGGCAAGATCGCGACCTATCAGGCCGCTGCGGAAGCCTATTATGACCTGCGCGGGGATCTCTATGACGCACGGCGCGAGTTGCGGGACCTGAACGAAAGCTATGACGGTCGTAGCAGCGACGACATTGCCGACGACATCGCCGCGCTTGATCCCTCGGCCCCCAACTACCAAGACGACCTGAACGCGCTTGAAGACGAACTGCGCGACGCAGAAACCTATGAAGAGACACGTGACGACTTGCGCGCAGATGTAAGGGATTTGCGCCACGAAACGCGCGACGCCCTGCAAGACGCAGAGACCGCCTTCTTTGACGCGTCCAAAGGCCGGACAGTGACCAAAGGCACTTTGTCTCAGTTCCACGGCTACTTGGATCTGCCGCAGCCGCGGCATCGCTACAAGGATGGAGTAACAATCCAGCCCGTGCCCTACGATCCTGATCGTTACAGATACACCAAAGACGATGCGACGTACGAACAGTGGGATGATCGGCGGGATGTATATGACACCTATTCGCATCAAAAGAAGGATCGGTATCGCTACTACCGCGATCCGCTTGTGGGTGCGATTACCGACCCCTATGGCTCGGACAAGTTGCGCAATCTGAACGCATCGAAAGCGGCAGCTCCGGCGTTTCGCAACGCGTCTCCCAACAGCAATGTCGGCAAGATCGCGACCTATCAAGCCGCTGCGGAAGCTTACTATGACCTGCGCGGAGACCTCTATGACGCACGGCGCGAGCTGCGGGACCTGAACGAAAGCTATGACGGTCGTAGCAGCGACGACATTGCCGACGACATCGCCGCGCTTGATCCCTCGGCCCCCAACTACCAAGACGACCTGAACGCGCTTGAAGACGAACTGCGCGACGCAGAAACCTATGAAGAGGCGCGTGACGACCTGCGCGCAGATGTAAGGGATTTGCGCCACGAAACGCGCGACGCCCTGCAAGACGCAGAGACCGCCTTCTTTGACGCGTCCAAAGGCCGGACAGTGACCAAAGGCACTTTGTCTCAGTTCCACGGCTACTTGGATCTGCCGCAGCCGCGGCATCGCTACAAAGATGGAGTAACAATCCAGCCCGTGCCCTACGATCCTGATCGTTACAGATACACCAAAGACGATGCGACCTACGAACAGTGGGATGATCGGCGGGATGTTTATGACACCTATTCGCATCAAAAGAAGGATCGGTATCGCTACTACCGCGATCCGCTTGTGGCTGCGATTACCGACCCCTATGGCTCGGACAAGTTGCGCAATCTGAACGCATCGAAAGCGGCAGCTCCGGCGTTTCGCAACGCGTCTCCCAACAGCAATGTCGGCAAGATCGCGACCTATCAGGCCGCTGCGGAAGCTTACTATGACCTGCGCGGAGACCTCTATGACGCACGGCGCGAGCTGCGTGATCTGAACGAAAGCTATGACGGCCGCAGCAGCGGCGACATTGCGGACGACATTGCCGCGCTTGATCCTTCAGACCCCAACTACCAAGACGACCTGAACGCGCTTGAGGATGAACTGCGTGACGCCGAAACCTATGAAGAGGCGCGTGACGACCTGCGCGCGGATGTCAGGGACTTGAGAGTGGATGCACTGGTCGCGGAGAAGGAGGCAGAACATGCCTTTTTCGAGGCTTCAAAAGGTGCCACGTTAACGAAACAGTCTCTCTCTGAATTCCATTCCAACTTGCAGCTTCCTCTGCCGGGTAGGTAGGTTCAGCATTCGGGGCATGTTTTGACCTAGGACTTAACTGCAATTGCGGCTTGCCTAGACTGGGTGAGCCGCCCATATCTATGTCATGCTTCGCTTAACTCCGATCCTTTTGGCGATCGCCTATGGGCTTGTGATGTACCGGATTTCCATCTGGCGCACCCATCGTGAATTGGATCAGAAGTCGACTGAACTGGCGGACCCTGCCCTCAAACGGATGACGGACAGGCTTGCCGCCGCGTTAGAGATCGCGCGGGTGCCGGTTTATATCTACGAGATTGATCCGGTGAACGGGTTGGCGGCTCCGGACGGGCGGATCTTCATCACGCGTGGGTTTTATCGCGAGTTTCGCAACGGTGAGGTCTCGGCCGAGGAGATGGCAAGCGTGATTGCCCATGAGCTGGGTCATGTGGCCTTGGGGCATGCGAAGCGGCGGATGATTGATTTCTCGGGTCAGAACGCAATGCGGACCGCGTTGATCATGGTGTTGAACCGGTTCATTCCCTTCATAGGGGCCATGATTGCGAATGCGTTGACGTCGTTGCTGGCCTCGCGTTTGTCTCGGCAGGATGAGTATGAGGCGGATGAATATGCTGCGGCCTTGCTGACCAAAGCCGGGATTGGGATCGCACCGCAGAAATCTCTGTTCCACAAGTTGGAAGACCTGACGCAGCAGCGCGCAGGGATGCTGCCTGCGTGGCTGATGAGCCATCCAAAGACGGATGAGCGGATTGCGGCATTGGAAGCTCTGGAGCAGCGTTGGGCGCGTGGCTGAGGGTGCGCAGCGAGAGGCCAGCCTCTCGCGCTCTCCGAGGTATTTTCAGCCAGATGAAGGGGGACCCTGCTTAGGTGGTCAGGGCTTTGCCAAGGCGCGGCAGGCGGGCCTTTTTCATGAGCGCGCGCAGGGTCCATTGATCGCCGGACAGGCGGTTGGCTTCGGACAGGACCGCGTTGGCGGCCTCCGTCATACTTGTGGGGTCGGTTTGCCAGAAGCTGTGGAGCAGGCTGTCTGGGTCGCGGCGCTCAAGGCCTTCTTCGGACAGGATGTTTCTGGGGAAGTCCTTGGCGTTGACGGTGACGATGACATCCGCCGAGGCCTCAATGGCCGTTGCCAGAACGTGGATATCGGCCTTGTCGGGCAGCCAAAGACGTTGCTCTATACCCGATGCGACCTTGCGTTCGGCTTTAGGCCATTGCGCTTGGGCCAGAGCGATCTCGGCGCGGGCCTGTGCTTCGCCTTCGGGGCCCAGTTTGCGGGCGGCGCGGGCCCATTCTTCAAGGATACGCGCGGACCAGATAGGGGTGAAGTGGCCCAGATTAGCCGCGCCCAACAGCATCTCTCGCATCACCGTCGGGTAGATGACGCAGGTATCCAGTACCGCAATCACAGCCGGTAGAAAACGGCTTTGAGGTACCCGCTTTCGGCCAGTTGAGGCAGTTGCGGGTGATCGGGTCCGGCAAAGCCGGTGTGGATCAGTTGCGCCTGCCGCCCGGCTCGCCCTATCCCGCGGGATGAGGCGTCGCGGAAGCGGCCCAGATCTGCGGCATGGGAGCAGGAGCAGAGGCCCAGATAGCCACCGGGTTTGACCAGTGGAGCAGCGAGGCGGGCGATGCGTTCATAGGCGCGCAGGCCGGCGTCGAGGGCTTGTTTCGAAGGTGCAAAGGCGGGCGGGTCGCAGATGACGACGTCGAACTGTGCGCCCTCTTCGCCCAGTTGTGTCAGCACATCGAAAGCGTCGCCTTGGCGGGTCTGGAACCTGTCAGCACATCCGCTTGCCTCGGCCCCTTTGGTGGCAAGATCCAATGCAGCGGCAGACCCATCGACGGATAGGGCCCGTGCCGCCCCTCCAGCCAGCATGGCGAGGCCGAAGCCGCCCACATGGCTGAACACGTCCAGCACCTGAGCATCGAGATGCACCAAACGCGCCGCAAAAGCATGGTTGGGACGCTGATCGTAGAACAGGCCGGTTTTCTGGCCGCCTGCTAGGTCGGCCATGTAGGTCGCGCCGTTCATGGGAACGGGCAGAGCCGCGTCGGGCTCGGTTCCCCGCAGGGTTTGGTTCACGTCGTCCAACCCCTCCAACCCGCGGGTCCGGCCCGAGGCGTTCTTCAGAACGGTTGTCACGCCGGTCACCTTGACCAGCGCGTCGGTTAGCACCTCCAGATGCGCCTCAGCCCCGGCGGCGTTAGGCTGGATTGCGCAGGCATCGCCGAAACGGTCAATGATCACGCCGGGAAAGCCATCGGCCTCGGCGTGGATCAGGCGGTAGTATGGCGCGTCGAACAGGCACTCGCGCATCTCAAGCGCGCGCTGCAGGCGGGATTCGAACCAGTCCGCGTTCAGATCGGCCTCAATATCGCGATCCAGAACGCGACATATGATCTTCGACTCGGGGTTGACCGCGACCAGAGCGATCGGCGCGCGTTTGTCATCCTCAAGCACGGCCAGTGCCCCGGCGGGGATTTTGCGCGTGCGCCGGTCAGTGACGATGTCATTGGCATAGACCCATGGGAAACCATGGCGCAGCCCGCGCGCATTGGCTTTGGGTTTCAGGCGGATACGGGGGCGGTCTACGGCTTGGGTCATGACCGCCTCATAGTCGCGAACAGTCCGAAGGAAAACCCCCTAGCGCGGCCGAGAGCGCCAGCCGCCGCGCCGCTTTGGCGCTTGGGCGGCCTGCAGCCCTTCGGTCATCACCTGCGTCATGGGATGTTCGGGCTCCTGCGCGGAATAGGCCGCATGCAACTCGGCCAGAGCTTGTTTCTGGTCTACCCCGTCAGACAGGCTGAGCGCCCAGTCCAGAAAGATGCTGCGGCATTCGGGCATGGCGATGCCGTCGATGTTATACGCCTCGCGGATCAGGCCCTTGGGGTCGTTCGGATCAGTGCTGCGCGCCATCTTCATCCTCTTTGATAACGCTGCCGATGATTTCGGCGGCGGTGGAATAGCTGTCCTGCAATGCCGATTGCAGCGCTTCGACCTGTTCGAACCCGGTGGCGCGGCACAGGAAGGCCGCTCCGCCCTCGCCGATCTTATCCGCCTCGATCACCTTGCCCGAAAGCAGCCGCGCTGCGCATTGTACCGACCAGCATAAATCGTAGCTGTCCTTCAATGTTTGTGCCTGCGCGACATCCAACAAACCGGCAGCGACCGCCCCGTCGAGGCCAGACTTCACATCCCGGTTTGCGAGGCCTGCCATCAGCGCTCCGGTCTCGGCCATCAACTCGATATCCATCATCCGGCCCGGGCCGTTTTTGGCATCCCAAACGCCTGCCGGGGCTTTGGCCGCAGCCAGGCGCGCCCGCATTTCGGCCACTTCGCTCAGAACTTTGTCTGCCTCCCGAGGGCGCGACAACAGCTCGGTTCGGAAGGTCTCGATGTCCTGAGCCAAGCCCGCGTCTCCGGCGACGACATGAGCGCGTGTCAGGGCGAGATGTTCCCACACCCAGGCCTCTTCCTGCTGGTAATGCGTGAAACTTGCCCAACTGGTGGCCACCGGCCCCTGATTGCCAGAGGGGCGCAAGCGCATGTCGACCTCATAGAGCCGCCCCTGAGACATCGGAGCCGACAGCGCCGTGATCAGCGCCTGCGTGAACCGAGCGTAATAGGTGCGCGTGGCCAGCGGGCGGGGACCGTCAGACATGTCCTGATCAAGCGGATCGTAAATCACAATCATATCCAGATCAGATTGCGAGTTGATCCGCCCTGCCCCCAGCGACCCCATGCTCAGAATGGCCGCTCCACGCCCCGGTGCTGGGCCGTGTTTGCGGGCGAAGGCGTCGGTCACATAGGGTAGTATCGCGGCGATAACGGCTTGCGCCAGCTCTGCATATTGTCGGCCTGCCTGCGCCCCGTCGATCAGACCGCGCAGGTGGTGAACGCCAATGCGGAAATGCCATTCCTTGCACCAGCGTCGCGCCAGATCGAGTTGCGTTTCATAGTCGGCTTCCTGCGCCAGTGCCTCCACCAACTCGGCTTGCAAAACCTCCAAACCGGGCCAATCGCTGAAGAAACTGCCTCCGATCACCGCGTCAAAAACGGAAGCGTTGCGCGAAAGGTGTGACGCCAGCGCATGCGAGGTGCCGACGATGTCGATCAACAGGTCGATCAGATGTGGGTTGGCCTCAAAGAGCGAGAACAACTGAACACCCGCAGGCAGGCCTGCGAGAAAGCCATCCAACGCTAACAGGGCCTCATCGGGTTGCGAGGTTTTGGCAAGGCGCGATAGGAGCTCGGGCTTCAATCGGTCGAAGATGCGCCGCGCGCGCTGGGACCTCAGGGCCGGATATGTGGCCCAGCGGGCGAGGATATTCTGGTCGAACGTCACCTCAGGCGTGGGCGTCGGCGCTGGCCCAGCGCCCGGTGCAAAGAAGCCCTCGGTCAGCTCATGCACCTCGGTCAGGCGACGGGTCAGGTCCGTGGTCAGATCATCGCTACTAAGCCCAATCAGACAGGCGACCCGTTCGATCCCATCGTCTGATTGAGGGACCTTATGGGTCTGAGCGTCATGGATCATCTGAATGCGATGTTCGACCTCGCGATGCGCGCGATAGTGATCGGTCAGCTTTTCTGCAACCTCTTCCGGCACCCAGCCCTTTTGCGCCAGAGCCGCCAGCCCGGGCACCGTGCCGCGCACGCGCAGATCGGGGTCGCGCCCCCCTGCAATCAACTGCCGGGTCTGGGTGAAAAACTCGATCTCGCGAATACCGCCCTGCCCCAGTTTCATATCATGGCCGGGGATCGAGAGACTACCGCCGGTCCCTTTGTTTTCACGTATGCGCAGGCGCATGTCATGGGCGTCCTGAATGGCGGCAAAGTCCAGATGCCGACGCCAGACAAAGGGTTTCAGGGTGTCCAGAAACCGCTCTCCGGCCGCAATATCCCCCGCGCAGGCGCGCGCTTTGATATAGGCGGCCCTCTCCCATGTGCGGCCGAGGCTTTCATAGTACCGCTCTGCCGCCTCCATCGCCATGCAGACCGGGGTCACCGCCGGGTCGGGCCGCAGGCGCAGATCAGTGCGGAAGACATAGCCATCGGCGGTCTTGTCGCTGAGCGTGGCGCAAAAATTGCGCGTGGCCCGCACCATCCCGTGCCGGGCTTCGTAGAAGTCATCCGGTTCAAAGCGCGTTTCATCAAACAGAACGATCAGGTCGATATCCGAACTGTAGTTCAGCTCATGCGCGCCCATCTTGCCCATCGCGAGAATGACCATCCCGGCAGCGGTTTCGACATCATCCTCGGTCATTCCGGGCAGCTTCTTTCGGCGGATCAGGGCGGCAATCTCGGCCTTTGCGGCCACATCCGCCGCCAGTGCGCCAAAATCAGTCAGCGCTGCTGTGACCTTTTCCAGCGGCCAAAAGCCTGCGATATCGGCCAAAGCGGTCAGTACCGCCATCCGCCGCTTGGCCAGCCTTAACCCCGGCTTGAGCTGATCTGGTGCCAAGGCGCGCGCGGCCTCCATCACCTCTGCCAAGGCGTGGTCAGGCTGATGCAAGGCCTGCGGCAGCCACTCTCTCTCTTGCTCGATCAGGCCCTTCAGATATGGGCTGGAGCCTGCCGTTCCGGCGATCAAATCGCCTTGCTCAGTCGTCAGATCGGCAAGCAAAGCGCGGGTTTCATCGCCCAAGGATTGGTCGAACGCGCGCGGCAGACGGTTGATGGTCAAACTCTCTGTCATAACCGGACCCTGCGCACCGCTGGGCGGCAAGGTCAATGCGGCAAACGCATTATTCCTGTTCGACCGGAGTGTCCTGACTGAAACTGTTGATCCAAGCGCCTGCCCGACGTTCCCAAAGGGAGGATATGAGCATCGCCTCCCACTCGTCTGCGCCTGGTCGCACATAATCAGCCCGATAGGACAGCAATACGATATCCGGGGTCAAAATCCGCGGGCGCTCTTCGCTCAACTTGAAATCGGCCATTGTCGGAGCCTCAGCGAACTGCCCGACATGGTCGTCCCGATTTGCAAAGCCCGAGGGGTAGACACCCAGGAAATCAGCGCTCAGAAGCGCCCTGTCAGCGCGGGCGTCGCCTGTCACCAAAGCAGACCATACCTGCTTTTCCAGCTCCAAGATCTCTGCAAGCGTCGGCGCATTTATGTTCTCAGTCATCATGCCATCACCCTGCTGCCCGAGGCCTGCGCCGTCAACCAAATCCGAAAATGTAAATCTTTTTCATATCGACCCCTTGCAACCCCGAAAGCGCTCCCCATCTAGATCATGTGAAAGGAATTTACATCAACCCCAGGAGAGACCACATGACCGCATTGTCCGAACCCGCCGCACCCGCAAATCCGGGGTGGCTCTATCGTGCCGAGGCTTGGATGGACGACAAAGGCAAAGGCGCCTGGATCGCCGCCATGGTTCTTGGGTTCATCTTCTTCTGGCCCGTGGGCCTCGCCCTTCTGGCCTATATGATCTGGAGCAAACGCATGTTCAGCAAGTCCTGCACCCGCCGCAAATCCTGGCACAGTCACATGAGCGCAATGAAGCCATCAGGCAACAGCGCCTTCGACGCCTACAAGGCCGACACCCTAGCCCGTCTGGAGCGTGAACAGCAGGATTTCGAAGCCTTCCTGCGCCGCCTGCGCGAAGCCAAGGACAAAGCCGAGTTCGACCAGTTCATGGATGAACGCGCCCGTGAAAACCACGAAGACGACGCCAAAGGCGAACCGGCCTGAATTGACTTGCCCTGTCCTGACCATTCGGGACAGGGTAACACGACCTACCCTTTCGGAAACCAGACCATGAACCACCTGCCCGATCCCGATACTCAACCCGAGTTCTACCAATCCGTTGCAACCAAGCGCTTTGTCGCATGGTTGTTCGACATCGCTTTTATCTCACTTCTGTGCATCGTCCCCGTCTTCCTGACGCTCGGGGCCGGACTGTTCTTTTTGCCGCTGATCTATGCCGTGATCAGCTTTGTCTACCGGGTCATCACGATCTCGAACGGGTCTGCCACGCTTGGCATGCGGTTCATGGGGATCGAGCTGCGCGACGCATTCGGCGAACGGATGGATATGGGCAAAGCGGTGGCCCACACGGCCGGATACTTCCTCAGCATGGCGTTCTTCGTGGTTCAGATCGTGTCTGTCATCATGATGCTGACCAGCGCGCGGTGCCAGGGCCTGACGGATGCATTCCTTGGCATAGTCATGATCAACCAGCGGGCCTGAACGCAACACACTTGAATCACTTGGCGGCTTGAAAATCCGTTGCTATCATCCGGTCCGAGGCTACATGGGACCTTCATGCGACACACGCTGCCAATTGCGCCACAATTCTATGTGACGGCCCCCCAGCCCTGCCCTTATCTTGAGGGCAGGATGGAGCGCAAACTCTTTACCGCTCTGCAAGGCGCAGGCGCGGATCAGTTGAACAATTCACTGTCCCAACAAGGGTTTCGCCGATCGCAAAACGTTCTCTATCGCCCATCCTGCACCGATTGCGCTGCGTGCCTTTCCGCCCGGATCGACGTCTCGGCCTTCCGCCCGACCAAAAGCCAGAAACGCGCAGCCAAACGCAATGGCTACCTTGAACGCCGCGCAACCTCGCCCTGGGCCACCGACGACCAGTACGAGCTGTTCCGTCGCTACCTCGATACCCGCCACGCCGATGGCGGCATGGCCGATATGGACGTTTTCGAATTCGCCGCGATGATCGAGGAAACCCCGATCCGCAGCCGCGTTGTGGAATATGCCGACCCCGAGACCGGAAACCTGATCGCCGTCAGTCTGACCGATGTTCTGGATGACGGCCTCAGCATGGTTTATTCTTTCTACGACCCAAACCAGCCTCAAAACTCTTTGGGCACCTACATGATCCTCGACCATATCGAGATCGCGCGTGAGGCCGGCCTGCCCTATATCTACTTAGGCTACTGGGTCCCGGGCAGTCCGAAAATGGGCTACAAAGCCAAGTTTTCCGGGCTAGAGGCCTATGTTCGGGGGCGCTGGGAGAAAATCTCCAACCCCGAGGCTTTCGCAGATGCCTCGCACCACCCTCTCGCCTCGGCCCCTATAGCCGAGCAAGTGGCAAACATCCAACTGCCTGACCGCCACCCCACTAAAGGCTGATCCTTTCATGAAACAGAGCCTGCACGCTGTCACCCTTGTGGTGCCTGACTACGATGCTGCGATCAATTTCTACACCGAAAAGCTAGACTTCACTCTTTCCAAAGATATTGATCTGGGAGGCGGAAAACGCTGGGTCCTCGTCACGCCGCCGGGTTTAGGAGAGGCCTCCTTACTGCTGGCCAAAGCCGACGGTCTTGAACAAGAAACTGCTATCGGCAACCAAACCGGGGGGCGTGTTGGGTTCTTTCTGCAAACAGATGACTTCCAACGTGTAGAAAAGCGTGCAATTTTGACCCCCTAAGCGGGGAAATCGGCGTCCAAATTTGACCCCTCCCTATGGTTGTAGACATCCTTTTCATTGAGCAGTCGATGGAGAGGCAAGCGGGATGATTTGCGTGGAAACTATTAGAAAAGTGCGTCGCTTACACCTGATCGAAAAAAAGAGCATCAAGGAAATTTGCCGTTCGCTCAATTTGAGCCGTGCAACGGTTCGAAAGATAATCCGATCGGGAGTGACGGAGTTCAAATATGAGCGCAAATCGCAGCCATACCCGGTGCTCGGGCCTTGGCGCGCGCGTCTGGATGAAACGCTTGAGGAGAACGAGGCGCTTCCGAAGAAACACCGCAAGCGGATGACCAAAATCTGGAAGGAACTCTCCGATGATGGTTTTGGCGGCGGGTATGACAGTGTTCGACGCTACACAAAGAATTGGCGCATTGCGCACGGCCGACAACAGGCGCAGGCGTTCATCCCGCTGATCTTTGATCCTGGGGAGGCGTACCAGTTCGACTGGAGTGTGGAGACGGTTTTGATGGACGGTGCACTCACGACCGTGAAGGTTGCCCATTTCAAACTTTGCCATAGCCGCATGCCATTCTCCATTGCCTATCCGCGCGAGACGCAGGAGATGGTCTTTGATGCCCACGACGAGGCCTTCAAATTCTTTGGTGGAGGCTGCATCAACGGGATCTACGATAACATGACGACCGCCGTCGATGCGATCCTGTCGGGCAAGGAAAGAAAGTTCAACAAGGCATTCTCCCGGATGTGTTCTCATCATCTGGTGAACCCGATCGCCTGTACGCGCGCGGCCGGTTGGGAGAAGGGTCAGGTTGAGAATCTGGTCAAGGAGAGCCGCGCCTATAGTTTTACACCGCGTCTGGAGGTGGCCGACTTCGATGAATTGAATGCCCGGCTGCAAAAAGACGCGATCAAACGCGCAAAAGAACTGCGGCATCCGGAAAACCTGGAGGTGACGGTCTGGGAGGAGTTCCAGCAGGAAAAGCCGCTGCTGACGCATCTGCAGAAGCCCTTCGTCGGGTTCCGTGAAAAGACGGTCGCCGTGAGCCGAACCTGCCTGATCAACTTCGAAAGAAACAAATACAGCGTTGAGGCAAGAGCTGTTGGACGTCAGGTCCAGTTGCAGGTCTACGCCACGCGGATTGTCCTGCGCCAAGACGGTGAGATTGTCGGAGAGCACGAACGGTGCTTCGGCCGAGGAAAAACGATCTTCAACCCTTGGCACTATGTGCCCGTCCTCAAGCGCAAGCCTGGCGCTCTGCGCAATGGAGCACCGTTCCGTGACTGGGACCTACCACCGGCAATGACGCAGATCTGGACCCATCTGCGGGGCACATCCGACGGAGACCGGCAACTTGCCGATATTCTTTTCGCTGCTTACCAGCACGACATTGATGTGGTCGAGGCTGCCTGCGAAGAAGCTCTAAAATCTGGCCTGCGCAAGGCCGATGCGATCCTGAACATTGTCTCTCGGCGCACCAATCCCCCGCCGCCAAAGGCGATTGAGCCGCCTGCCCACCTGCAGCTGAAAATGGCACCGATCGCGGATTGCGCTCGCTATGACAGGCTTGGAGGCTCCCATGCAACTGCGTAAGGAAATTCTCGAACTTGCCCGTCAACTGAAGTTGCCAGGCATCGTCAACTGCTTTGACGAAGTGATGCAGGCCGCAGCCAAAAACAACTGGCGGCCCCAACAGGTCGTGGCCGAACTCCTCACGGCCGAACTGGCCGAAAAGACTGCGCGCTCGATCCGGTATCAGATGGGTGCCGCAAAGTTCCCGGTCTGCAAGTCCTTACCTGAGTTCGACTTCACGGTCAGCCCCGTCAACGAGGAAGTCGTGCGCAATCTTCATGACGGCGATTTTATGGACCAGGCCAGGAATGGCGTGCTGGTCGGTGGAACCGGATCGGGCAAAACGCATCTCGCAACAGCGATCGGGGGCCACGCGGTCAATAACCGCCGGCGGGTCAGGTTCTTCAGCGCTGTGGATCTCGCGAACAAGCTGGAGGCTGAACATCGCGAAGGCAACGCCGGGCGGCTCAGCGAGCAGCTGATCCGCGTCGACCTCGTGATTATAGACGAACTCGGTTATCTGCCGTTCGCAGAGTCTGGTGGACGATTACTCTTCCATCTCCTGACTTCCGACATTTTTTCGTATAAGTCATTGATATTATTATGCCTTGGTTGCCAAAAGGCACTACACGGACTTTTTTCGCCAGCGATTGTTTCGGAGTGTTGAGGGAGCTCAGGCTTTGGTCTGGCCAGTTTTTCGGGTGCGCCCGGGGGGTATCTTGAAAGGGGCTTCGTTCCAGGTCAGGCCGACGCAGGTGAGGATGCGTCTGGCATCGACCGTGGCATGGCTTGGCATGCCGTAGCGGTCAGGGGTGCCTTTGTGGCGCAGGATCGAGAGCTGCAATGCGTTCAACTCGTTGCGGATACGAGCCGGGCTCATCGGGTGTCCGAGCAGGTCCAGATGCTTGCGCAGGTGCTGCAGGCAGCAGAAGGCCATGTAGCAGATGGCGATATGGGCCCGGACCCGACGCGGCGACCAGTGATAGATGGGCCGGATTTTCAGATCGTGCTTGTTGGTGCGGAAGCAGGCTTCGATCTCCCACAACTGGTGATAGCGGGCAATGACGTCCTGTGCCTCCAGTTCGTCCGCACCATGAACAACAATGGCATGCAGCCCGTCCCATTGTGCCGCTGCCTTGATCTTTGCATCATCCAGCGTGACGTCCCCGCTGTCGGGGAAGGCCAGGAAGCGGCCATATCCCCGGCTGCTGAAGCTGCCGGGTTTGCGAGAGCGCTTGAGCTTCTTGTGCAGCTTTTCGATTGCCTTGTCGCGCTTGTGGGCATCATTGCGTGCCCGGGTGGGTGACCAGGTCACAATGACCCGCGCTCCCTCCTGGTCGATCACCTTGTACCAGCCCTTCTCGGTTGCCTCTTCAGAACCGTGTCCAGCCCAAGGCTGGCGTCCCTCCGGGCTCAAAATGTTCGCCTTCACGGCGGCCGGGGCGGACTTCATGCGATAGCCGAGGATGTAGGGCAGACCCTTGTTCTGCAACATCTGCTGGTTGTCCTTGCTGAGCATGGCGGCATCGGCCACGAACGTGACCCTGGCCACGTCGAAGCGTCCCTCCAACGCCTTCAGCGCAGCTTCCAGCGTATGACCTTCCCAGGTGTTTCCCGGGAAGAGTTCATAGCCCACAGGCAGCCCATCGGAGGTGACGATCAGCGCCAGCATGACCTGAGCGCGGTGATGCTTGCCATCCTTGCTGAAGCCCTTGGCCAGAAGATGATCCTGCTCGACCCCGTCCGCATCCTCGGCCGGGTCCTCGCGCTCGGTGTCAAAGGCCAGGGTCGTGCAATCGTAGAACAGCACGGTCACTGGCCCGCCCAGCAACTTCTCTGCCGCCGCGTGAGAGGTTTTGCAAATCCCGTCTATCACCGGCGTATTGATGTAATCCATGCTCCGATAGACCACGTCCAGATTGAGCGTGATGCCTGCCTGGTTCTCCAACGCCTCCACGGTCGCGCGCTTGCTCTCGGGCTGTGCGATCCGCGCCATAACCAGCTCTTTCACAATGCGATTGGCACTTTTACGCGCCGCCCCCAGAAGGGCCCCCCAACCCAGTTGGTCATACATCGTCCCCATGACATCCCGCAGACCCAGAGAGACCCGCGCCTCCTCACGGCACTCGGCAAGATCAACGCCAAGCTTGTCCGGCCGCGGAGCGCGGCGCACCAGCGCCTGCAGATCGGCATATTCCGTGGGCGTGAACAGTTCCATTTGCGGCGAGCGATCAATGCGTAATTGCTCCATCAAGCGGCCCGCCAGACGCTTGATATCCTCAATCTCGCTGTCGTTATGGGCCACACCCACATGGCGCAGGATCTTCTGGCGTACCTTGGAGCCGGTGCGGACGGATTCAACGATCTGGATCCGTGTGCGGTTGAGCTTTGCGTCATGTTTGGTGCGGATGAACATGGGCGAAGAGGTTAGCCATCTGAAGGCCCATGTCAATACTTTTTATAATAATGGGGCACTACAACGCGCCTCTGAGCAACCACACCTGAAAACAAACCAAAAACCCAGTCAGATCAACAAAAAGGTCGGAAGTCAGGTCGTGCGCAATCTTCATGACGGCGATTTTATGGACCAGGCCAGGAATGGCGTGCTGGTCGGTGGAACCGGATCGGGCAAAACGCATCTCGCAACAGCGATCGGGGGCCACGCGGTCAATAACCGCCGGCGGGTCAGGTTCTTCAGCGCTGTGGATCTCGCGAACAAGCTGGAGGCTGAACATCGCGAAGGCAACGCCGGGCGGCTCAGCGAGCAGCTGATCCGCGTCGACCTCGTGATTATAGACGAACTCGGTTATCTGCCGTTCGCAGAGTCTGGTGGACGATTACTCTTCCATCTCATCAGCAAACTGTACGAGCGAACGTCTATTCTGCTAACAACCAACCTCGCATTTGCTGAATGGCCGAGTGTGTTCACAGATGCCAAAATGACCACTGCTCTCCTGGATCGACTGACACACCATTGCGATATCATCGAAACCGGGAACGAAAGCTGGCGAATTAACCACCGCGACTAACCTCGAAATCGGGGAATAAATTCAAAACAGACAGCAGGTCAAACCTTCAGTCGAGCTACGCTCTCTTTTCGGTTTGACCTGCTGTCCACCCCCTCCTGAATCAACCTAAACACGACCCCCTCAACGCCCCTCTTAGCTCCAAGGGGGGTCAAATTTGGACGCCGATGGGGGGTCATTATTCAATGCCGATTGACAACTGCGATCTTCACCAATCTTATGCATCGCGCCGCATCCGCACGGACATTCAACACTGTCAGGTTCGATCACCTGTTCGATCCGCGGCAGATCTTCAGGCAGATTGCCGATATTGCGCTCAGGCGCTTTCCTGGGCTTTGCCTTTTTCTCTTTGTCACAGGATTGAGTGGCTGCCTCGCTTGAGGCCTCCGCCTCGCTGAGCGCAACTTCAAGATCTTCGGCCCCGAGATTACGCTCGTCCTGAGTTAGTTTTTCCGATTTCTTGCCGTAAAGCGCCCGCTTCAATTCCGCAATCAGGCTTTCATAACGAAGGATCAAAGCGTTTTGCTCTGCAATCTGTTGGTCTTGACCCGTTATCTGCCGATCTTGATCCGATATTTGCTGGGCCTGATCTGCAATGTGCGCCCCCTGATCTGATATGCAGGCGCTCTGCTTGGTTGTCAGTTCCTCCAACTCGGCAACCCGACGTGCATTGTCCTCGACAAAGGCCTGAACAGCCTCTTTATGTTCGGCGGGCAGAGCATCAAGATTGAAACCATTGGAGTCGGCAGTCATACCTGCGAGCATACACAGCCCGAACTTCTAAATCCTGCCCAATCAACCGCCTGATTCACTCTGCCGCAGTTGGCCGCCGCGTCTCGACAGGTTTGACCTTCCGCCAGTCCAGACCAGAAAAAAGCGCCTCAAACTGTGCTCTGTTCAGCGTCATCACCCCATCGCGAATAGCAGGCCAGACGAAGTCTGTATCTTCCAGACGCTTATAAGCCATAACCAGACCTGACCCATCCCAAAAAACCAGCTTCAGCCGATCCGTTCGCTTCGCGCGAAATACGAACACCGTCCCGCTGAACGGGTCTTCCCGCAGAACCGACTGCACCAGAGCACATAAGCCATCATGACCCTTGCGAAAATCCACCGGCTGTGTGCTGACCAGAATGCGCAACTTCTGTGCAGGGAAAATCATTCAACAACCCCAACCGCTCGGGCAATCTCGGCAATTCGCTGTGCCGATGTATCGGTGCCCAAATTGATCGACACCCCGCGGAAAACGATCTCGACCTTTTCCGCTGGTGACGATGGCGGGCGAACCTGCGGCTGAACACTTGCCTCATCACCGTCACAAAGAACCACGGGCGCAAACTCAACATGTTCATCAGGCTCCGGAGCTGGAAGCACCAGTTTCCCATCTTTTGCCAGACAACGCCATTCCGACAATCGGTTCGCATTGACCCCGAATTTACCAGCCACAGCTTTTACCGTCGCCCCCGGCTTCAAAGTCTCGGCAACAATGTATGCCTTCGCATCATGCGACCATCGGCGACGGCCATCAACTTGATACTCAACGCCCAACGAGCGGAGGAACTCCGTCATCGACTCCATGGAGAAAATCCTTATCCCTGTTACGATAAGGAAAATCTGACAGCGCAGGGGCTAGCGCGCGAGGCAAAAAATGGGTGAGCACCTCGTTACGCTTACGCATGATCCCGTTCATCCGGCCGAAGATAACTCTTTTAAAGTCCGCGCAAGCTCTTCGCCTTAAACCTAAAATAAGAAAGTAAAAGGGGGCCTTCCAGGCCCCCTTTTTCATTTGGACTACACTCAGTGATCAGTTCGGAATCAGATCCGGCACGATGGTCACAATGGTCGGGAAGAACCATAGGATCGCAATACCGACGACCTGAATGATCACGAACGGTACGACGCCACGATAGATATGGCCCGTCGTCACCTCTTTCGGGGCGACCCCTCGCAGGTAGAACAAGGCGAACCCGAAGGGCGGCGTCAGGAACGAGGTCTGCAGGTTCACCGCCACCATGATGGTCACCCATTTCGGATCGAACGACCCGCCATAGATCACAGGCCCAACAATCGGGATCACGATGTAGATGATCTCAAGGAAGTCCAGCACAAAGCCCAGAATGAACAGCACCAGCATCACGATCAGGAAGACCGTGAACTCGTTGTCGAAGCTGCGCAGGAACTGCTGGATGTAATGCTCACCCCCGAAGGAGATCACCACAAGGTTCAGCAACTGCGACCCGATCAGGATGGTAAACACCATCGAGGTCACCTTCGCCGTCTCGCGCACCACGGGCGTCAGAACCCCGCTGGAGAAAAGGACCCAGCAGCCGAACAACAGACCGAACAACGCGTAGAGATACGTCGCATAAGCCAGAATGAAGGCGATCCAGGTCTCAACCGGGACATTGCCCTGATTGATACGCAGATCGAAATTCACCCCCATCAGCAAACAGATGATGACGGCAAAGGTCGACCAGATGATCACACTCCCGGACCGGCCCTGATCCTGCAGCTTGCGGTACGCAGCCAACATGATCGCACCACCGGCACCCAGTGCCGCAGCAGGTGTCGGATTGGTAACACCGCCAAGGATCGAACCCAGCACCGCGATGATCAGAACCAGCGGCGGGAACACAACTCGGATCAGATCGTTGGTGGCACAACGCGCGGCAGCCTCCTTACAGCCGTAGATCGCGATGGCGAAGGGAATCGCCAGCAACACGAATGTCGCCCCGGATGAGGTTGTTGGCTGGATGAAGAGAATATCCACCAACAGCATCAACAACAGGCCAATCGCCCCAACGATCAGAGGTTGCGGCGAGCGCGACGGCGCGATGCCACGACCCAGAACCAAGGTCAGCGCCAGCAGCACCACCACAATCGAAACGCCAGTTCCGATCGGAGCCGCATTTGCGATCTTGGCGTCACGGGCGGCGGCGAGTTCTTCCTCGCTCAGGCGCTCGGCGCTGGCAACACCACCGGCGGCGTCGATTGCCTCTTGCTCGGCCACGGCCTGATCCCAGGCGGATTGGCCATGCAGATCGATCATCGAGGCCTGACACTCAGCCGAGACATTCGTGCGCAAAGACGCACCCTGCCCCACATCCGAGAAGGCCGAGACCGAGATGTTCTGGCTACCGATCACACCCGCGCTGCCCAAAAGCACCGCACCCACGATGATCGCAACCGGCGCACCCAGCAGCCAGGTCAGACCCTCAGAGCGGGTGATCGTCTCACCAGAGCCACCCGACAGCTCAACCGCCGGAGCTTTGTCCGGGTTCAGCAGTGCATAACCGAAGGCATAAAGCGCGTAGAGCAGCGCCAGCATGATCCCCGGTAACAAAGCCGCTTGGAACAAGGTTCCAACCGAGACCACCGCAGGTTCCCCCAAAAAGGTCAGCGCATCGGTACAGCCCGCCTCGACCGCACGCTCTTCCTGTGCCGTCGAATAAAGGTCACCCGCCAGCGTACCCAGAAGAACAATCACGATCGAGGGTGGGATGATTTGCCCAAGTGTCCCCGAGGCCGCGATCACACCTGTCGCCAACTCGGGCGAGTAGTTGTTTCGCAACATAGTCGGCAGCGCCAAAAGGCCCATGGTCACCACGGTCGCACCAACAATCCCGGTCGAGGCGGCCAGAAACGCACCCACGACAACAATCGACACGGCCAGACCACCGGGCAGCGGGCCAAAGACACGGGCCATCGTTGTCAGCAGGTCATTGGCGATCTTGGAACGCTCCAGCGTGATTCCCATCAGAACGAACATCAACACGGCCAGAAGGGTTTCAATCGACTGACCGGCCAGAACCCGTTCGTTCATGCGGTTCACGATGAAGGAAACATTCCGGTCCAGCGCGGTTTCCCAACCTGAGGGGAAGACCGGCTCGCCTATCCTTGGTAGGTCCGGGTATCGGAAAACCGAGACCGTATCGGGTTTCACCCCGGAATTCACTAGGTCTCGATAAGCTTGTGAGCCAGTGTCAATCGCCTGGTGGATAAGCAGTCCAGCGCTGTCCAGCGCGGCGATGATCCCGAAGGAGATCACACCTGCCCCACCGATGGCGAAGGCCACCGGGAAGCCTGAAAGAATGCCTCCGAAAAGGCAAAAGAATACGATAATGAGGCCTATCTCGACGCCATCAAGTCCGAATAGCATTGTCTTGGTCTCCGTCCTTAATGTGCGCCTTCGTAGGCTTCTTCACCCTCACCAAGGCTATCCTTGTCGAGGTATTTTCCCGCGCTTTCCGGCCCTTCCACGTATTCCAGATACGACCGCCACAGAAAGGCAACCGCGTGCAGGAACACCATGCCCGCAAAGATCACGAGCAGGATTTTGAACAGGAAATACGCGTTGAACCCGTTCGGGCTGAAGCCGATGGTTTCCACGTTCCAGCGCAGGGCGCGCGACTTGGCGACCAGCCTGTCCAGCGTGTCACTAGCCGAGGGTTTCGGTACGATCAGGTGCCGCCACATGAAGTACCAGCCATACATCCAGGTCAGTACGGCCATTGGCATCATGAACAACACCGCTCCACACATATCGACCACCCGCTTGGCGCGGTGGCTGATACCAGCATAGATCAGGTCAACCCGCACATGCCCGCCCTGCACGAAGGTGTAGGTGCAGCACAGACAAACGACCATCGCGTTATAGAGCTTCAGCTCTTCGGCAAACCAGCTGATGTCCTGATTGAAGGGGATACCCAGACCAAAAGACATATCGGGCCGGGCAAAGACACGCTGCATGAACACGATAACGATCTGCTGGATGACCATCAGCAAACCCGCCCAAGCAAAGAAACGCCCGGTTGTGTTGGCGAAAGCCTCCAGTCCGCGCACCATGCCCCACATCACGTTTCGGTAGTAGAGGCCGATGGCCGTAAGAACCAGAAACAGCGTGAACACCACGAAGAAGAACTCGACCGAGCCTCCGTAGTAGACAAAGCGCATGATGGATTCTTTGTCGGACCAATCCAGCCACAGCTGCGGATGCGCGATCGCATATCCAAAATTATAGAAGGCTTCGGCAATGTTCTGAATGAACCAGATCAGTCCATTCCACAGGGCGCCGAAAAACGAGATACCGTTATCGTCCTGCATGTTGTCCCCGGGTCACGTCAGTTGCACTGCAAATTATAGCGGCATGATGGGTCCGCGCATATGCAACAAGAAAGGCTCCCCCGCGATTGCGGGGAAACCGTTTGGTCAGTTCACTTGGGATTAGCCGCGAACGCGGTCGCGCTGAGCGGTGTAGGCACCCGACGACAGGTTCAGCCAGCCCGAGGACGATGCCATCGACGCCATTGCGCTGTCGTGGATCTTCTTGAACAGCTCGTCGCCCATGTTCTCGTCCAGAACCTCCTGCGAAGCCTGACCGAACGCATCCCAAACGCTGTCTGGGAATTCCATGACCTTCACGCCACCCGACTGCAGACGCTGCAGGGCTGCGCCGTTGTTGGCCAGGAACTGCGCCAGGTTCCACTGGTGCGCTTCGGCAGCTGCGATCTCGATGATCTTCTGCTGGGCCGGTGTCAGTTCGTCGAACACGTCGCGGTTGGTTGCCAGCGACAGACCTGCGCCCGGCTCGTGGAAGCCCGCGGTGTAGTAGGTCTTGGTGATTTCCTGGAAGCCCGCTTTTTCGTCCGCCCAGGGCCCAATCCACTCGGTGCCGTCAATCGCACCCGAGGACAGCGCCTGATACACTTCCGAACCCGGAATGTTCTGAACCGATGCGCCCAGTTTGCCCAGCGCCTGTCCACCCAGACCCGGCATACGGAACTTCAGACCCTGGAAATCCTCGGGGCCGTTGATCTCTTTCGAGTACCAGCCGCCTGCCTGCGCGCCGGTGTTACCGGCCAGGAAGGATTTCAGGCCGAAGATCGAGCCCAGCTCGTCATGCAGCTCCATACCGCCGTCGTGGTAGTACCAGTTCACCAGTTCCTGCGCGGTCATGCCGAACGGAACAGCGGTGAAGAAGGCATAGCCCGGGTGCTGACCCACAAAGTAGTAGTCTGCCGCGTGGTACATGTCGGCCTGACCGGACGAAACGGCGTCGAAAACTTCGAACGCGCCAACCAGCTCGCCTGCTGCTTTGATTTCAACATTCAGGCTGCCATCCGACATCGCGTTGATGCTGTCGGCGCAGCGCTGCGCGCTGTCGAACACGCCGGCCAGACCACGACCCCACGAGGTCACCATGGTCAGGGTCCGCTGACCCTGCGCATAAGCCGGTGCCGCCAGTGCGGTTGCCGCAGCTGCCGAGCCGCCCAGAGCAGATTTCTTCAGAAATGAACGACGATCCATATGAGTGTTCCTCCCCTTCATAAGTCATCACCCGGAGGTGTCCGGGCCTGTCGCTTTCAATGGATCGGAGCCTAGAGGCAGGGATATGAAAGGGAATACCTACTACTGCGTAGAAACCCGAATTTCTGCTCGTTTTTCGCAGATAAAATCGGCAAAAAAGCCAGCCATCCCATGTTCCCGAGGGCATTTATCCCCAGAAACGCTCAATCTTTTTGCATTTTCGCCGCCGCTTGCGTATCGATTCGACCATGCAAAGACTCCGACATCTGGTTTCGCTGACTTTTGCGCAGAAACTGTCTTTGGTTGCGGCCATCCCTTTGGTCGTTGCCGTCGCGGCCATTGCCTTTCTGGTTGCCTATCAGGCCCGTGCGACATCCGAGCGCGAAATTCAGGCGCTGGAGCTGCGCCTGATCGAGGCCAAGAAGGAAGAGCTGAAGAACTATGTCACACAGGCGCGCAACGGGTTTGCCTATATCTACGGGCGTGCCGAACCCGATGATGATGTCGCCAAAACTCTGGTCACACAGATCCTTTCGGCGATGATCTACGGGCAGGACGGGTTCTTCTTCGTCTATGATTACGACGGCACGAACCTGGTCAGCCCCCGCCAGACCCAGTTCATCAACCGCAATTGGGACGGTCTGACCGACAGCGACGGTACTCCGGTCGTGGATGAGTTCATCCGTCTCGCACGCCAAGGCGCAGGCTGGCACAGTTTCATGTGGGAAAAGCCTTCGACCGGGGAAGAGGCGCAGATGATCGCCTATGTTGTGGGCCTGCAGGATTGGCGTTGGGCCGTGGGCACCGGTGTCTTCATCGACGACATATTGGCCACCGTCGCCAATGCCCGCGCCGAGGTCGAGGACCGGGTCCAGCGCACCTTCATGTATATCGGCGCCATCGTTGTGGCCTCGGTTCTGATTGTCTTCGCCTCGGGCATGTTGCTGAACATACGCGAGCGTCGGCTTGCAGATGCCAAGCTGAAAGAGCTAACCCAGCGGGTCTTCGACGCCCAAGAAGAAGAACGCGGCCGCGTCGCGCGCGAGCTGCATGACGGGATCAGCCAGATTCTTGTCGGTGTCCGCTATGCGCTAGACAATGCGCGAAGGCGCTTGTCCCGAGGCGACGACGCCGGCGCGCAGGCCCCATTGGACAAGGGCATTGATCACCTTGGCACGGCGATCACCGAAGTGCGCCGCATCAGCCGCGACCTGCGCCCTGGCGTGCTGGATGATCTGGGCCTCGGCCCGGCTCTCAAGGCGCTGACCGATGACTTCCGCGAGCGCACCGGGATCGAAACCGAGTTTTCGACCGTTGTCTTCCGCAACCGGCTCGATCAGGACAGCAAGATCGCCCTCTACCGCATCGCTCAAGAAGCTTTGACCAATATTGAGCGCCACGCAGACGCCTCGCATGTTACAATCGACCTGCGCGGGCACAAGAAAGGCGCGACTATGCGGATCACTGATGACGGGCGCGGTCTGCGCTCTGAACCAGATCAGATCGGCACCGGCATCGGGCTACGCAACATGCAGGAACGGATCGAACAGCTTGACGGCACGTTGCGTATTCTGTCATCACGCGGTCCGCACGGGGGCACGGTGATCGAAGTCAGCCTGCCCCTCAGCCACCTGCTGCCGCCGCAGGAAGACGCAACACCGAACCGAAAGGCCGGGACATGACCATCCGAGTCCTCATCGTTGACGATCACCCCATGGTAGCCGAGGGCATCCAGTCGATCCTCGAAAGCTATGATGAGATCGAGGTCGTCGGCACTCTGGGCAGCGGTCAAGCCGCCGTTGATCACGCGGCCGAGTTGAGGCCCGACGTGATCCTCATGGACCTCAACATGCCCGGCCTCGGCGGCCTGAGCGCGACCGAACTGATCCTCGAACGCCTGCCCGAGACCCGCATTCTGATCTTGTCGATGCATGACAGCCCCGAATACATCTCGACTGCGCTCAGCCACGGGGCCAAAGGATATGTGCTGAAAGACGTCCCCACGGATGAGATCAAAGAGGCGATTGATGCCGTGATGAAGGGCGAGCAATATCTATGCACCGGCGCCAGCGGGTCCTTGAAGCCCAAAGGCGACAGCGCCCGCGAAGCCCTTACCGGGCGCGAACAGACCATCCTTTTGGAACTGGCGCAGGGCAAATCCAATAAGGAAGTCGCTCAGGCGCTCGATATCTCGGTCCGGACGGTCGAAACCCACCGCAAAAACATCAAACGCAAACTGGGCATCTCCTCAACAGCGGGCCTGACCCGCTATGCGCTGGAACATGGCGTGTTACAGGGTACCGGCGTCGGCTTCTGAGCCACCCGCAGCGCGGCACGCGCTGCCCGGCCCAACCAGAGGAGGCGCGCCGCAGGCGCTTTGACGATGGGCGGGAGGGTTACCCGCGCGGCCTGATATCCTCACCGAAAAAGATCAATGTCCCATCCTCGTCAATGACGTGAAACTCGCGTTGCTGATAGGGCTGATCAAACGGAGGGCGCACACGTCCGTCGGGCAGATCTTCCAAACCCGGTTTGAGGCTGTCATACAGCGCATCAACCCCCTCGACATCTATGTAAAAGGACTGCTCTTCACCCAGCAGCTTGCCATCGTCTCGCGGCGGGCATTCCAGCAGCCGAATAGCCACCGGTCCGCGCGAAAGAAAAGCATAATTGTCCTGTTGAAACCCGCAGCTGAATCCCAAACGGTCGCAATAGAAATCAATCTGGTTCTGCAACGACGAACACAAAACAAACGGAGTGAGTTGCAATATACTTGCCATGCCAAAGCCCTCTCTGAATGGGCCCTAGCCTACCTTTGCCGGCAACTCAGTCCAACAATTCATCGGCCCGGCGGCCCTCACGCGCGTAGTGATGCGGTAAAACCCGGCCATAGAGCTGCCGCGTCCTCTCAACCCCGCCGCACATGCCTTCGGTATCCACAAACGAGAAGATGCCAACATAGCGCTTGCGCGCGCCTTCAACCGGCGCAACTCGGTGCAGGGCATAGCGACCTTGGAATATTTGCACCTGACTTCCGACCTTTTTGTTGATCTGACTGGGTTTTTGGTTTGTTTTCAGGTGTGGTTGCTCAGAGGCGCGTTGTAGTGCCCCATTATTATAAAAAGTATTGACATGGGCCTTCAGATGGCTAACCTCTTCGCCCATGTTCATCCGCACCAAACATGACGCAAAGCTCAACCGCACACGGATCCAGATCGTTGAATCCGTCCGCACCGGCTCCAAGGTACGCCAGAAGATCCTGCGCCATGTGGGTGTGGCCCATAACGACAGCGAGATTGAGGATATCAAGCGTCTGGCGGGCCGCTTGATGGAGCAATTACGCATTGATCGCTCGCCGCAAATGGAACTGTTCACGCCCACGGAATATGCCGATCTGCAGGCGCTGGTGCGCCGCGCTCCGCGGCCGGACAAGCTTGGCGTTGATCTTGCCGAGTGCCGTGAGGAGGCGCGGGTCTCTCTGGGTCTGCGGGATGTCATGGGGACGATGTATGACCAACTGGGTTGGGGGGCCCTTCTGGGGGCGGCGCGTAAAAGTGCCAATCGCATTGTGAAAGAGCTGGTTATGGCGCGGATCGCACAGCCCGAGAGCAAGCGCGCGACCGTGGAGGCGTTGGAGAACCAGGCAGGCATCACGCTCAATCTGGACGTGGTCTATCGGAGCATGGATTACATCAATACGCCGGTGATAGACGGGATTTGCAAAACCTCTCACGCGGCGGCAGAGAAGTTGCTGGGCGGGCCAGTGACCGTGCTGTTCTACGATTGCACGACCCTGGCCTTTGACACCGAGCGCGAGGACCCGGCCGAGGATGCGGACGGGGTCGAGCAGGATCATCTTCTGGCCAAGGGCTTCAGCAAGGATGGCAAGCATCACCGCGCTCAGGTCATGCTGGCGCTGATCGTCACCTCCGATGGGCTGCCTGTGGGCTATGAACTCTTCCCGGGAAACACCTGGGAAGGTCATACGCTGGAAGCTGCGCTGAAGGCGTTGGAGGGACGCTTCGACGTGGCCAGGGTCACGTTCGTGGCCGATGCCGCCATGCTCAGCAAGGACAACCAGCAGATGTTGCAGAACAAGGGTCTGCCCTACATCCTCGGCTATCGCATGAAGTCCGCCCCGGCCGCCGTGAAGGCGAACATTTTGAGCCCGGAGGGACGCCAGCCTTGGGCTGGACACGGTTCTGAAGAGGCAACCGAGAAGGGCTGGTACAAGGTGATCGACCAGGAGGGAGCGCGGGTCATTGTGACCTGGTCACCCACCCGGGCACGCAATGATGCCCACAAGCGCGACAAGGCAATCGAAAAGCTGCACAAGAAGCTCAAGCGCTCTCGCAAACCCGGCAGCTTCAGCAGCCGGGGATATGGCCGCTTCCTGGCCTTCCCCGACAGCGGGGACGTCACGCTGGATGATGCAAAGATCAAGGCAGCGGCACAATGGGACGGGCTGCATGCCATTGTTGTTCATGGTGCGGACGAACTGGAGGCACAGGACGTCATTGCCCGCTATCACCAGTTGTGGGAGATCGAAGCCTGCTTCCGCACCAACAAGCACGATCTGAAAATCCGGCCCATCTATCACTGGTCGCCGCGTCGGGTCCGGGCCCATATCGCCATCTGCTACATGGCCTTCTGCTGCCTGCAGCACCTGCGCAAGCATCTGGACCTGCTCGGACACCCGATGAGCCCGGCTCGTATCCGCAACGAGTTGAACGCATTGCAGCTCTCGATCCTGCGCCACAAAGGCACCCCTGACCGCTACGGCATGCCAAGCCATGCCACGGTCGATGCCAGACGCATCCTCACCTGCGTCGGCCTGACCTGGAACGAAGCCCCTTTCAAGATACCCCCCGGGCGCACCCGAAAAACTGGCCAGACCAAAGCCTGAGCTCCCTCAACACTCCGAAACAATCGCTGGCGAAAAAAGTCCGTGTAGTGCCTTTTGGCAACCAAGGCATAATAATATCAATGACTTATACGAAAAAATGTCGGAAGTCAGGAAACGGAGGGCGCACACGTCCGTCGGGCAGATCTTCCAAACCCGGTTTGAGGCTGTCATACAGCGCATCAACCCCCTCGACATCTATGTAAAAGGACTGCTCTTCACCCAGCAGCTTGCCATCGTCTCGCGGCGGGCATTCCAGCAGCCGAATAGCCACCGGTCCGCGCGAAAGAAAAGCATAATTGTCCTGTTGAAACCCGCAGCTGAATCCCAAACGGTCGCAATAGAAATCAATCTGGTTCTGCAACGACGAACACAAAACAAACGGAGTGAGTTGCAATATACTTGCCATGCCAAAGCCCTCTCTGAATGGGCCCTAGCCTACCTTTGCCGGCAACTCAGTCCAACAATTCATCGGCCCGGCGGCCCTCACGCGCGTAGTGATGCGGTAAAACCCGGCCATAGAGCTGCCGCGTCCTCTCAACCCCGCCGCACATGCCTTCGGTATCCACAAACGAGAAGATGCCAACATAGCGCTTGCGCGCGCCTTCAACCGGCGCAACTCGGTGCAGGGCATAGCGACCTTGGAATATTTGCAGATCACCGGGCTGCAAGTCGATCCTGCGAACGGCCTGCATATTGCCATCCAAAACAGCCCTTACCGCCGAAAAATTCTCGTCGTCTGAACTGCGCAGATCCGGGGCATATTCAAACGCACCGCCTGTCTCGGCGTTCTGAATGGCCAGAGTCACCGTGTAGTTGTTGGTGTCGAAATGCCAGGGAAATCCCTGCCCCTCTTCCACGACATTGATGATGACATCCGCCAACGGATCATCATAGCGAAAGAACCGATCCTCAGGCTCATCCAGCGCATCGCGAATGAAGGGCAAAAAACCGTCGAACTCGTAGATGCGCCGCAAAGGCCCTGATCCGGGGAAATTATCCGCAGGTACAAACGCATTCGACCTATCATAGAACCGACGCACCGGATGCCCGATCCCATAGCTGGGGTCATCCTTGGTGAAATAGACATTCGTACGGTTGAAGGACCGGTGAGCCTTGGGCGCGACGGCATCTGCCTCTGCCAGTAATTGCTCCAACCCGGCCTCGTGCACAAAGCCCGGCAGAACCGCGCAACCGTCATGTTCCAGCTCTCGGCGCAGATCACCGATCAACTGGCGGTACGCGCTCGAGTCCGGACGATCAATCGGATAGCGTCCCAAATCCACGAGTTCCTGCAGCAAGGCCGACCCCCCTGTTTGCCCCTCATACAAGGCAGCCTGCCGCAGCACCTGGCGCGCTTCTGGTTCATTTCAGACATCGTGTTGGCGGATTTAGACAAGTCGGAAATCCGTCAAAACACCACGCGAGCCACTCTATTTTGCCGGAAATTCCCGACATGCGTCATTTTGCGCAACAAAATGTCGCAAATTTCATCAATCCGGTCATGAAATTCATACGATTGACTGTTGACGCTCCTTCGTGCCGAACATAATGTCCCCTGCAAGCTGATAAGGAGCCTCTGGCGATGAACACGCTAGTCGTAATCGTAGGAAACATGCGTATGGGCCGGTAACGGAAAACCACAATCGAACCCATGCGCCTCCGAAAACCTCGGGGGCTTTTTTTTGGCAAACGCAAGACACATGTCGCGAACGGAGCAAAGCAGATGACACGTGAGATGACCGGCGCAAAGATGGTGGTTCAGGCCCTCAAGGATCAGGGCGTGGACACAGTATTCGGATACCCCGGTGGCGCCGTCCTACCGATCTATGACGAGATCTTTCTGCAAAACGACATTCGCCACGTCCTGGTGCGGCATGAGCAAGGCGCAGTCCACGCCGCCGAAGGCTACGCCCGCTCGACGGGTAAACCCGGCGTTGCGCTGGTGACATCCGGCCCCGGCGCGACCAACGCGGTCACAGGTTTGACGGATGCGCTGCTGGACTCGATCCCGATTGTTGTTCTGACCGGTCAGGTCCCGACCTTCATGATCGGCTCGGACGCGTTCCAAGAGGCCGACACCGTTGGCATCACCCGCCCCTGCACCAAGCATAACTGGCTGGTGAAGGACACGGATTCGCTGGCTGAAACCATGCACGAGGCGTTCCATGTTGCCACCTCGGGCCGTCCGGGTCCGGTGCTGATCGACATTCCGAAGGACGTGCAGTTTGCATCGGGTGACTATACCGGCCCCAAGACCTCGACCTCTCGCTATCAGCCTGTTCTGAAGGGCGATCTGGAAGAAATCACCGAACTGGTCGCCGCGATCGAAACCGCCAAGAAACCCGTTTTCTACACCGGCGGCGGCGTCATCAACTCGGGCCCCGCAGCCAGCCAATTGCTGCGTGAACTGGTGGATGCCACTGGTTTCCCGATCACCTCGACCCTGATGGGCCTTGGCGCTTATCCGGCGTCAGGTGAGAACTGGCTGGGCATGCTGGGTATGCATGGTCTCTACGAGGCCAACTTGGCGATGCATGACTGTGACCTGATGATCAACATCGGCGCGCGGTTCGACGACCGGATTACCGGCCGTATCGACGCGTTCTCGCCGAACTCGAAAAAGGCGCATATCGACATCGATCCTTCGTCGATCAACAAGGTGATCCGCGTCGACATCCCGATCGTCGGCGACGTTGCGCATGTCCTGGAAGATATCCTGAAGGTCTGGAAATCGCGCGGCCGCAAGACCGACGTGGCTTCGGTCGCCAAATGGCAGGAGCAAATTGCCGACTGGCGCAAGGTCAACTGCCTCGCCTACACGAACAGCGAAAAAACGATCAAACCGCAATACGCGCTGCAACGCCTTGAAGAGCTGACGAAAAACCACGATCGCTACATCACGACCGAAGTTGGTCAGCACCAGATGTGGGCCGCGCAGTACCTTGGGTTCGAAGACCCCAACCGCTGGATGACCTCAGGCGGTCTGGGCACGATGGGCTACGGCACTCCGGCTTCGATCGGTGTGCAGATGGCGCATCCCGACGCCCTGGTGATCAACGTCGCAGGTGAGGCCTCGTGGTTGATGAACATGCAGGAAATGGGCACCGCCGTTCAGTACCGCCTGCCCGTGAAACAGTTCATCCTGAACAACGAACGCCTCGGCATGGTCCGCCAATGGCAGGAGCTGCTCCATGGTGAGCGTTACTCGCATTCGTGGTCCGAGGCCCTGCCCGATTTCGTCAAACTCGCCGAGGCCTTCGGGGCCAAGGGCATCCTGTGTTCCGACCCCGCCGATCTGGACGACGCGATCATGGAGATGATCAACTACGACGGTCCGGTGATCTTTGACTGCCTTGTTGAAAAGCACGAGAACTGCTTCCCCATGATCCCGTCGGGCAAAGCCCATAACGAGATGCTGCTGGGCGAGGCCGAAACGCAGGGCGTGATCGATTCCAAAGGTTCGGTTCTGGTTTAACAACATTCGTCGGAATTGACCGGGCGCCCGACGCCCGGTTTTCGCAAGATGATGAAAGGGACGTAAATGTCTGCCCTACATATCAAAAAAGGCTCTACCCGCCACTCGGCCTACAACCTACGCCCGACCTTTTCGGACGTGCAGGAGCGCCATACGATTGCGGTTCTGGTTGAGAACGAGCCGGGCGTTCTAGCCCGCGTGATAGGCCTGTTCTCGGGCCGTGGCTACAACATCGAAAGCCTGACCGTGGCCGAGGTCGACCACACTGGGCACCTTAGCCGCATCACCATCGTGACCACCGGCACCCCGCAGGTGATCGAACAGATCAAAACACAGCTGGGCCGTATCGTGCCGGTTCACGAGGTCCATGACCTGACTGTCGAAGGCCCCTCGGTCGAGCGGGAACTGGCGATCATCAAGGTCGTTGGCGAAGGCGACAAGCGGGTCGAGGCGCTGCGTCTGGCCGATATCTTCCGCGCCAATGTGGTCGACAGCACGTTGAACTCGTTCATATTTGAGATCACGGGCGCTCCCGACAAGATCGATGCTTTTGCTGACCTCATGCGCCCGTTGGGGCTCGTCGAAATCGCCAGAACTGGCGTTGCTGCCCTGTTGCGCGGCGACTGACAACTGCAAGGTCCCGGCAGGGCATCGCCGGGACCCTTCGCTTTTTTCGGCAAATGTCTATTTGATACTTCGCGCAAAAAAGCCTGCAAATAAACTGTAAAGGTCACCCCCAGTAGACAAATACCTATTGCCTTTACCCAACGTCGGATTAGCATCTCTGGTGCAACGCGGCGTGGGGAAACGTTGCTTTGGGGTCATCTTTACGATTTCGGTCACACATCCGGTCTGCCGATCTGCACCGCTGTTTTCACGACTGAAACCGCCGATGCAGGGGGAACCGATGCCAGAGGATACGCGCAGCCCGGACGAACTTCGCGCCATGTTCGGCGCGAACCTCAGACGCTTGGCGCGAAACTACCCTTCGATTTCTGCATTGTGCCGCGAACTAGGCATCAACCGAACGCAGTTCAACAGGTATCTTGCGGGCGAGAGCTTTCCGCGCGCGGATGTTCTGGACCGGATATGCCGCTTCTTTGATGTGGATGCCCGTATCGTTCTGACCCCGCTTGACGACATCCCGGATGCCAATACGCATCATGTGAACGCCACTCTGACGCAATTCCTCGGCTCGGGCGCTCAGGCCACCCACGACTGCACCTTTCCGCCAGGGTTTTATGCGGCGACGGACACCCGGACGTCCATTGTTTTGCACGCCAAACGGCTGCCACAATGCACGTTGATCCGTGGCTTCACACCGCGCAGCGTGATGCCCGGCAGCCCATCCATGGCACGAGAGGTGCGCGGTATAGCGAGCTGTTCCGGCGATTATGTCTACATGCTGATTTCCGGTCGTAACGGCCAAAACAGCCGGGTCTATGTGGTCAGCAAGAAAGATACCCTCTGGCAAGGTACAAGCTACACGCGCCCGGACAAAGACGACGCGCGCCCCGTGACCCTAACCCGGCTGGGGCAGGATGCAACAGATGCGCTCGGCGCCGCGCGCAAGCTGATAAAGGCCCACAGGCCCGACTAGCGCTAGCTCGGGTCATCCTCGCAGATCAGGCGATACAGGTGCCAGCTTGCGTGACCTAAAAGCGGCAGCACCAGCAGCAATCCCAGGAACCACGGCACCATCGCGACAAACGTCAGCACGGCGATGAAAATGCCCCACCCGATCATGACCGGAAAGTTGGCCTTCACGTAAGAGAAGCTCTCGATCATTGCCGTCACGAAATCCAGCTCGCGGTCCAGCAGCATCGGGATGGACAGCACGGTGATCATGTAGAGGATGGTGGCAAAGACCGCCCCGACGGCCGACCCTACGGCCAGCATCATCAACCCGTTCGACGTCAGATATACCTCGAGCGACGAAGACACGTTCGTCAGCGTCGACAGCCCCATGAACAGGGCAAAGATCATATGACCCAGAAAGAACCAGAACAGAAACATCACCACGATGATCGCGGAGATTGAGGGCAACTGGCGGCGGCTCTGTTGTAAAACGACTCCGAATATCGCCTTGAAATCAAGCTCCTCCCCCGCCTCCAAGCGACGTGAGACCTCATAAAGCCCGACCGCCGCAAACGGTCCGATCAGAGGGAACCCGATCGCGGCGAGGACCAGCCAATAGCTTGTTCCCGTCCGAAGGGTCACCCAGGCGATCGCCCAGCCCGCCAGCACATAAAACCCCGCAAATATCAAGCCGAACAGCGGCGCCCTGCGGAGGTCAACCCACGCCCGCCGCATCGCCTGTTTCAGCATCCCACTGTCAACAGGGCGCATCTGAGGCGCTCCGAAAGGTCTTTCCATCTATTTCTCCTCCCCGTCTGGCCCTATCTCATCGCGGGCCTTTTCTGCGGACATGTCGTTGCCTCGTGATACGCCGCACCCATGGACAATAGCCGGGCGTCCGACCCTTTGGGCCCAAACAGCTGAAAGCCCATTGGCAGGCCTTCCGCTCTGAACCCGGCAGGCGCAGCCAGACAGGGCAAACCAATCAGGCTGACTGGTACCGTCACCTGCATCCAACGGTGATAGGTATCCATCGCCCGTCCTTTGATCTCGCTCGGATACGGCGTCTCAATATCGAACGGCCAGACCTGTGCGGCCGGCAAAACCAGAGCATCGTAGTCCTGAAACAGCTCAGCCGCCCGCCGGAACCACTCCGACCGAGCAACGCTGGCCTCATGTACTTGCATCGCGGATAGCGTCAGGCCACGCTCCAACTCCCACTGCGCGCTGTCCTTCAAGGCCTCTGATTTGCCCAGCAACGGCTGCAGTCCCGCTGCCACCGACCAAGACCGCAGGGTAACCCAACTGTCCCACATCTTTTCCGCATCGAAGGGCGGAGACACATCTTCGACCACTGCGCCTTGGTCTACGAAAACGCTTAGGGCATCGCGGCAAAGGTCCAGAATGCCGTTCTCAACCGGAAACGCGCCGCCCCAATCTCCCAACCAGCCAATCCGAACCCCGCGAAGATCAGCGGCTTGAACGGGGCTCACATGCCCGGCATCCGTGACCAAAGGTGACCGGGGATCAGCGCCCGAGATCACGTCGAGCAATAGCCCCAAATCCTCAGGGCTGCGCGCCATTGGCCCCAGAGTCGACAACTGATGCAGAAACCCATCTCCAACGGGTTCCGAAGGTACCCGCCCCCAGCTTGGGCGAAATCCATAGACGTTATTCCACGCGGCCGGATTTCGAAGGCTTCCCATCATATCCGAGCCATCGGCCAACGCGACCATCCCAGTCGCCAACGCAACCGCCGCGCCGCCAGACGACCCGCCACAGGTACGCGCGCCGTCATAGGGGTTCCGGGTCGCGCCATAGACCGGGTTGAACGTGTGCGAGCCAAGTCCGAACTCGGGCGTGTTGGTCTTACCAATCAAGATTGCCCCCGCCGCGCGCATCCGCGCTGCAATCAGATCGTCCTGTTCGGGCACAAAATCGCGAAACAGCGGCGATCCCTGCGACGACACTATCCCAGCGACATTGACCAGATCCTTCACTGCAATCGGCAACCCATACAGTGGCCCCCGATTGGTGCCCGCATCCAGTGCCACCGCCTCGGCCATCAGATCATCCGCGTCGCGCAACGCCACAATCGCGTTGACTGTTCCATTCACGGCCTCGATCCGCTCCAGCGTCGCAGCCATCACCTCGACCGCTGAAACAGCACCAGATGACAGCTGATTGACAAGCGTCTTTGCGGAAAGCTGAGTGACATCCATCCGTGTTTCAATCGCCTCGATCTTTTTGGTTCAGATCCAGCCTAGCCGCGCACCCCGACCAATAAAACCCATTGTTTAAATACATCTTTTCCCGAATGGCCAAGCACCACCCGGATCTCCTTCATCTGGCTAAAAATATCTCGGGGGAGTTGCGGCTTGCCGCGGCGGGGGCAGCGCCCCCTGCCCAACCTTAGTCGCCTTGCGCCTCGGACCGGCTTTTACCGGCCACGTTCAACGCCAGGGTCGCCGCCATGAACCCATCCAGATCCCCGTCCAACACACCTTTGGTGTCCGAGGTCTCATGATTGGTCCGCAGATCCTTCACCATCTGATAAGGCTGCAAGACGTAGGATCGGATCTGGTTGCCCCAGCCCGCATCCCCTTTGGCTTCATGCGCCGCGTTGATGTCGGCGTTCCGGCGGTCCAGCTCTTGCTGGTAGAGGCGCGATTTCAGCGCCTTCATGGCGATATCGCGGTTCTGGTGCTGCGACTTCTCGGACGACGTCACAACGATCCCGGTCGGGATGTGCGTGATCCGCACGGCCGAGTCCGTGGTGTTCACGTGCTGACCACCCGCACCCGAGGACCGATAGGTATCAATCCGAATATCGGCCGGGTTCACCTCAATCTCGATATTGTCATCGACCACGGGGTAGACCCAGACCGAACTGAACGATGTATGCCGCTTGGCCGCCGAGTCATAAGGCGAGATTCGTACCAGACGATGCACGCCGCTTTCCGATTTCAGCCAGCCATAGGCATTGTGACCGGAAATCTTGTAGGCTGCCGACTTGATCCCGGCTTCCTCGCCCGCGGTCTCAGATTGCAGCTCGACCGTATAGCCCTTCTTCTCCGCCCAACGCACATACATCCGCGCCAGCATCGAGGCCCAGTCGCAGCTCTCGGTCCCGCCCGCGCCCGAGTTGATCTCGAGGAAGGTATCGTTGCTGTCAGCCTCGCCATCGAGCAGAGCCTCCAGCTCTTTCTTGGCGGCTTTGTCCTTCAGAGACTTGATCGAGGCTTCGGCGTCCTGAACAACCTCTTCATCCTCTTCCATCTCGCCCAGCTCGATCAGCTCGATATTGTCGCTGAGATCGGTTTTGATGGACTCGTAGGTCTCGATCGCGTCGACCAGCATCTGCCGTTCGCGCATCAGTTTCTGTGCGTTCTCGGGGCTGTCCCATAGGTTCGGATCCTCGACTCGCGCATTGAACTCCTCAAGCCGATGGGGCGCGGTTTCGTAGTCCATGCGCTGTGCCAGCAGCTCTAGCGACTTTTCGATTTCCGCCACGATATTCTGGGTTTCGGCGCGCATGGTCTTGCCCCAACTTGGTCAAACAGGACTGCGTGATAGCAAGAGCGGAAGGCCACCACAAGACGGGCCAGACGGGATTACACGTCTGGCCGCTAGAGATTTTACAAAGCGATCAGTAAAGGCCGCCAGTGCTCAAATCCCCTTGCGAGGCTTTGGGACCAACAGTGACAGTGCTACCGGTCGAGGTTTGGACCTGAACGCCTGCGCGTTGCGCCTCTTCGAACAGCGGAAGGTCCGATCCGATGGCAAAGCCGCCGTCATAAACGCGGTCGATAAACCCATCCACACCATCCCGGAAGAACTCGGCCACGACATATTCGCCGGATGCATCCGCAGGCAGGCGCGCACCGCTGAAACGGTCGATCTTGATGAAGTGACCACCCTCGGGCACCTCGAACGGACCACCGCCGTATTTCTCAACGGCTTTTTCCATGAAGCTCTGAAAGACCGGCCCGCACATGGTACCACCATAGGCCCCCCGGCCCATCGGACGCGGGCGGTCATAGCCGATATAGCAACCGGCCACGATGTTCGAGGTGAAGCCGATGAACCACGCATCCTTGGAGTCGTTGGTGGTTCCGGTCTTGCCCGCCGTCGGCACCGGAAGGTTGACATAGCGCGACGCCGTTCCGCGATCCACAACTCCCTTCATCATCGAGGTCAGCTGATAGGCGGTAATCGCATCCATGACCTGAGAGCGATTGGTTTCAATGGTCGGCGACTCGTTTGGCTCGAGCCAGGTCGAGTTGCAATCGAGGCACTGGCGATCGTCATGGCGATAGATCGTCTTACCAAAGCGGTCCTGAATCCGGTCGACCAGAGTAGGTTCGACCCGCTCACCGCCATTGGCGAACATCGCGTAGGCCGCAACCATTTTATACAGCGTGGTTTCTTCGGATCCCAGCGAGTTGGCCAGGAACGCACCCATTCGGTCATACACCCCAAACCGTTCCGCATAACCCGCGACGACGGGCATCGTGACCTCTTGCGCCAGACGGATGGTCATCAGGTTCCGCGACTGTTCGATCCCGGTGCGCAGTGGCGTCGGGCCGTAGAATTTGTTCGACGAGTTTTTGGGGCGCCACAGGCCCTGAGGGGTATTCACCTCAATCGGAGCGTCCACAACGATTGTTGCGGGGCTATAGCCACTGTCGAGCGCGGCCGCGTAAACGAACGGCTTGAACGAGGAGCCCGGCTGACGCTGCGCCTGCGTGGCGCGGTTGAACACGGTATCCTGATACGAGAACCCGCCCTGCATCGCCAGAACGCGGCCCGAGTTCACGTCCATCGCGACAAAGCCACCCTGCACTTCTGGCACCTGACGGGCGGACCACTGCCCCCCTTCCCCGGCCATGACAAGGATCACATCGCCGCGTTTGAAATTGTCGAAGAAGTTGCCCTGCATCCATTTGATGTCAGAGCGAGGAATGGTGCCATCGGCGGGGCCATCCTCGATGCCTACGGTCAATTGTTGCTCGGCCACATCCAGCACAACAGCGGGATACCATTGGGTCGGCAGGACGACGTCACGGGGAATCTCCATCTGCGCCAATGCATCGCGCCATTGGGCTTCATCCCCCAGCTGTTCTTCGGCGATCACCTCGCCCGTGCCACGCCATCTGCCACGTGACAGGTCGTATTTCTGCAATGCCTCACGCAGCGCACGCGCGGCCTCGACCTGCATCTCTTCGTCGACCGAAGCGCGCACGGTGAAACCGCCGGTAAAGAACTCACCCTCGCCGAAGTCTTCGCTCAGCTGACGGCGGATTTCATCAGTGAAGTAATCGCGCGGCGGCAACGCAGTCCGGAAGCTTTCGAAATCCCCGTTCTGGACCGAACGCAGTGGCATCTCGACCTCTGTCTCATAAGTCGCCTGATCAATGTAACCGTTCTGGTTCATCTCGCGCAAAACGTAGTTGCGGCGGGCCAGCAGACGTTCCTTCTGGCGGACTGGGTGGTAGTCCGACGGCGCTTTAGGCATCGCGGCCAGCATCGCTGCCTCATGCGGAGCCAGTTCCTGCAGGGTCTTGTTGAAATAGGTCTGCGCCGCAGCGGTCACACCATAGGAGTTCTGACCCAGAAAGATCTCGTTCATGTAAAGCTCGAGGATCTGTTCCTTGTCGAGCGTGTCCTCAAGCCGGGTGGCGAGGATGATTTCCTTGATCTTACGCTCGGCCCGGCGGTCGCCCGACAACAGAAAGTTCTTCATCACCTGCTGTGTGATGGTTGAGGCCCCGCGAACAGTTTCACCTTTGGTGCGTACAGCTTCGACACCAGCAGCGATGATGCCGCGCGGGTCATAGCCCTGATGGGTGTAGAAATTCTTGTCTTCCGCCGAGATGAAGGCCTGTTTCACCAGATCGGGGATTTCCTCGGACGGGGTGAACAGACGGCGTTCCTGGGCAAATTCGTCGATCAACTGACCTTCGCCGGAATAGATCCGGCTGATCGTGGGCGGCTTGTACTGGGCCAGCGACTCGTGGCTGGGCAGATCGCGGCCATACATCCAGAAGACCGCGCCGATCACCAGCGCAACCATGAAGATACCCAAAGTCACGAGGCTGAAAACTGCCCCGAAAATCGATAGAATGAACCGGATCACGTCACTGCCTTTTTTTCGCGCTGCCGCCTATATAGGGATGCCAAGCCCGAGGGTCAAAACCACAAGCGCATTCTAGCCGTTTTGCGTCGTCAGGTCACTGTCCAATCATGGACCGTCTGATCACATCTTGCTGCCGCCAGTCCTCGAGCCCCTGATAAATCCCCAGCGCCATTTTGGCGCGCCATTCGGGATTTTTGATGTTTTTCAAGTCTCTGGGGCTGGAAAGAAACCCAAGCTCGACCAGAACGGATGGGATATCCGCCGCCTTCAGCACCGAGAATGAGGCTGTGCGCAGCGGTTTGCGATTCATCGGCCCGCCCTGTTGCGCCATGCCATTGGCAATCGCGCCCGCAAGCGATGTGGTGCGGGGTTTGGTCTCCTGCCGCGCCATATCCAGCAGCACATCAGTTACTTGATCATCTGCCCCGTTCAGATCGACCCCGGACAAAAGATCGCCCCGATCATGACGCTCTGCCAGTTTGACGCTGGCCACGTCCGAGGCATCCTCGGACAAGGTATAGACCGCCGCGCCGTGGGCCTGCCCGTCGGAGAGGGAATCGGCATGCAGCGAGATAAACACATCTGCACCCGCCCTGTGTGCCAGAGCGATACGACGCTCTAGTGAGACGAACTGATCCTCGACCCGGGTCAGTACTACCTCGTAACCACCTGACCGCAAAAGTAATTCGCGCAGTTCGCGCGCGAAGGTCAGCATCATGGTTTTCTCGTCAATGCCGCCAAACTCGGCGCCCGGGTCGATACCGCCATGGCCGGGGTCCAGCATCACCCGCATGACCTGCGCCACATTGCGCGGGACCTCGGACGTGGTGACGGCGGGTTCTGGAAGATCCCAGCCGTGGTTCTGCGGCACGCCAGCGGACGCGTTGAACGTGTCAAAATCGGTACCGACCAATTGAAGGGTCAACAGCGCCGCCCCCGAGGCCTCATCCAAACGCAACTCGGCCGTGTCCACCGCCATCGGTGCGCCCAGTTCCAGCACCATACGGGACCAGCCGGGGACATAGGCCCCGAACTGCACGCCGCTGATCCGGTCGGTTTGCGGAAATTCTCCGGCATTGAGGCCAGTCCAGTCGACCTCCTGAAAGTCGAGAACCATGCGGTAGGGATCGCGCAGCGTGAAGATCCGGTAAGGCACCCCCTGACTGACGCCAAGATCGACCTGAACCGCTGTGCGACCAGAATCGATGATGCGGCTTTGGTCCGGCTGCACGCGCGCCAACGCAGTAAAGTCCTGCGCCAATGCGGCACCGGACAGCGCCCAGATCAGCGCGATGCAATAGAAAATCCTGCTCATGGCCTCAAGTTTTCCCGAGATCGTTTGAGCGCGACCCTAGCGCATCCGCCCCCTCTTGTGAACGCTTTACACCGGCTGCAACGCGCCGCGTTCGGCCATGAAGCTGCGCAGACGCTCTAACCCGTCCTGAATATCCGCCGTGGCCCGCGCGTAGGAGAATCGCAGGGTCGTATGCCCGCGCTCAGGATCGAAATCCAAACCGGGCGTGACAGCGACACCGGCCTGTTCAAGAATCTCGGCGGCAAAGGCGCGGCTGTCATCTGTCAGGTCAGAGACATCGGCATAGACGTAGAACGCCCCGTCTGGTGGCGCGATATTCGTAAAACCGGCCTTGGGTAGGCCTTCGAGCATCAGCTCGCGGTTGCGGCGGTAAACATCGAGATTGGCCTGCAGCTCCTCATCGCAATCCATCGCGGCCAAGGCGGCCACCTGGCTGGCATGGGGCGCGCAGATGAACATGTTCTGGGCGATCCGCTCAACCACTCGGACCTGATCCGCGGGAACGACCATCCAACCGACGCGCCAACCGGTCATCGAGAAATACTTCGAGAACGAGTTGATCACGTAGCACTCATCCGTCAGCTCCAGCGCAGTGACGGCTTTGGCCTCATATTCCAGCCCGTGGTAGATCTCGTCGCTGATGAAAGAGGCACCCTGCCCCTGCGCGGCGTCGATCAACGCGCCCATCGAGGCATGATCCAACATAGTGCCGGTCGGATTGGCGGGTGACGCGACCATCAGGCCCTGAAGATCAAGTCCGGCAAAATCCGAAGGCACCGGTTGCAGCCGATTCTCGGGCAAGGTCGGCAGGTCGACGGGCACCAGCCCAAGCGCCTTGAGGATCTGACGGTAGGACGGATAGCCTGGCGCACCGATCCCCACGCGATCCCCGCTGTCGAACAGCGCGGTAAAGGCAAGCAAGAACCCGCCGGAAGACCCCGGCGTCACCACCACCCGTTCGGGGTTCAGATCGACATTGTACCACTCGCCATACATCTGCGCGATCCGCTGGCGCAGAGCGGGCAGTCCAAGCGCGACGGTATAGCCTAACGGGCCTTGCTCCATTGCCTTTGCGAGGGCTTCGGTCGCTCCTTTCGGGGCGCCGGTTCCGGGCTGGCCGACCTCCATATGAATGATGTGGCGTCCGGCCTCTTCGGCTTTGCGCGCGGCCTCCATCACGTCCATCACAATAAACGGATCGACCCCGGACCGGGTTGAGTTTCTCATGCCCATCTCCCATGTTGCAGCCATGGCTTTTGAACGCGTATCCCGGCTGGCGTCAATCCCAGCCCTGATACTTGCGGCTGTCCTCTGGCTGACGGCGGCAGCGCAGAGCCACGCCCAAAGCCTGATCCGCGATCCCGATATCGAGTTTGGCCTGCGTGAACTGGCCTTTCCGGTGCTGCGTGCCGCCGGGCTAAGCACCAATCAGGTGCGTATTCTGGTGGTCAACGACAACACCTTCAACGCCTTCGTGATCGACTACAACGCGATCTACCTGAACTACGGCCTGATCCTGTCGGTCGACAGCCCCGAAATGCTGCAAGCCGTCATCGCCCATGAGGCCGCCCATATCGCCAACGGTCATCTGGCCCGCCGTCACCAGAACCTGCAGGACGCGCAGCGCAAGGCGAGCCTCGGTACGGCGCTTGCCTTGATCGCAGCCGCTGCGGGCGGAGGGGAAGCTGCTGCCGGGATTGCAGCCGGCACGCAGGGCGCGGCCATTCGCAGCTTTCTGGGGCACACACGGGCCGAGGAAGCCTCGGCCGATCGCAGCGCGGCCAGCTATCTGCGGTGGGCTGGAATCTCACCCAAGGGGATGGTCGCGATCCACCGGAAATTCGCAGGTCAGGAGTTGCTGAGCACGGCCAATCAAGACCCCTATATGCGCTCGCACCCCACCAGCCGGGACCGCTTGCGCGCGGCTGAGGCGTTTCTGGACGAGTTTGGCGATCAGACCCAACCCAATGAAACCGCCGACTATTGGTTTGCACGGGTGAAGGGCAAGCTCTCGGCCTTTCTGCGCTCTCCAAGCTGGACAATGCGCCGCGCGAAAGAGGAAACGGCGTACGATATCAGAATGATGCGCGAGGCGTCGGCCCATCACCAGAACCGCGATCTGGCCCGTGCGCGCGCAGCGATAGATGAAGCCTTGAAAATTCGGCCCCAGGATCCCTTCTACTATGAACTGAAAGGGCAAATCCTTCTGGAAAACAGGCAATTATCCGATGCTGTTAATGCATATGCCCAAGCGGTTGAAATGGCGCCGCACGATGCGTTGATCCTTGCAGGATACGGACGAGCGCTGCTGCTACAAGGCCAGACCGACACGGCGTTGGAAGCGCTTGAGAAAGCCCGCGCCCGCGACTACCGCAACGCGCGGCTGATGCGAGATTTGGGAGTGGCCTATTCCAAGGTTGGCAATAACGGGATGGCTTCGACCGTCACCGCAGAACGATACGCCTTACAGGGCCGACTGGCCGATGCAGGCATTCACGCAAGACGGGCCATCGGGCAACTTCCCGAAGGCTCACCGGGTTGGCAAAGGGCACAAGATGTGTTGATTGCCTCAAAACGCGCAGAGAAAGCGAAAAGGAAACGCAAATGATCCTGAAACATGCAGCCCCCGCCCTTTTGGGGCTTTCCCTGATATCGACTTCGGCGCAGGCGCTGGACCTCAACGCGCTGAGCGATGCCGAAAAGGCCGAGTTCGGAGCACAGGTGCGCGAGTATCTGCTGGAAAACCCCGAAGTGATCATCGAAGCGATCACCATTCTGGAGGAGCGCAACGCAGCGACCCAAGAACAAGCCGACCGTGATCTGGTCGCCTCGAACGCGGATGAGCTGTTCAATGATGGCTATAGCTGGGTGGGCGGCAACCCGGAGGGCGACATCACCTTGGTCGAGTTCATGGACTACCGTTGCGGCTATTGCCGCCGTGCCGTGCCCGAGGTGGCCAGCCTGCTGGCAGAGGACGGCAATATCCGCCTTGTGATCAGAGAGTTCCCGATTCTGGGCGATGCCTCGGTTCTGTCCTCACGCTTCGCCGTGGCGACCAAACATGTCGCCGGGGATGACGCCTATAAACAGGTCCACGACGCCCTGATGGAATTCAGCGGAGAACCCAGCGAAGTGACCCTGCGCCGTATCTCAAACGGGCTTGGCCTGGACAGCGACGCCATCATCGCCGCGATGGACAGCAACCAGGTCACCGAAGAGATCACCCGCACCCGAGAACTGGCACAACGGATGCAGATCACCGGCACGCCCTCGTTTGTGCTGGGCACCGAAATGCTGCGCGGCTTCCTACCAGCGGATCAGATGAAGCAGATCGCAGACGGAGTGCGGGCTGAACAAGGGTAGACTCCCGAAGTGAATCGTCGACAGCTTTTGATTGCCGGAGGGGCGCTGGGAGCTATGGGTTTGCCAAGTCAATCCTCAACCCAGCCTCGTTCTGGCTACTACGTACCGGCCGAGGAAATGCGTCATCAGCGCACTTTCATGCAATGGCCCAGCAGTAGAAAAGTCTATCGCGACCAGATATTTCTAGACTTGGTACAACAGACAATTGCGGACATTGCCAACGCGATCGCGGCATTTGAGCCTGTAACGATGTTGGCTGCGGCAGAACATCAAAACGCCGCCCGCAGGAGGCTTTCTTCGCAGGTCGAGTTTTGGGACATCCCTACCGAAGACCTTTGGTGCCGAGACTCCGGTCCGGTTTTTGTCGTAGACGGACAAGGCAAACTGGCCATCAGCCAAATCCAATTCAATGGCTGGGGGCAAAAGCAACTCCACGCCCTCGATGCAAAAGTAGCCAGCAGGGTCGCGGATCGGCTGGGCCTAACTCTGCGACCCACCGGTTTGCAAGGCGAGGCTGGTGGGGTCGAGCAGGATGGGCATGGGCTGCTCATGGCGCATGAAAGCTCTTGGGTGAATGAAAACCGCAATCCTGGCATGGCACACGCCGAAATCGAAAGCCGTCTGCTGGCAGCTTATGGCGCTGACCGCATCATTTGGTCCGAGGGTGTCTTGGGACAAGACATCACCGACTACCATATTGATAGCCTAGCCCGCTTTACAGGGCCGGGGCGCGTTCTCATCAACCTTCCAGATGAACCGGACATGGGTGATCCGTTTCACCTTGCTGCACTGGACACTCACGATCGGCTTGCGGACGAAGGCTTGCAGATCGACGTCATCCCCGAACCTTTCGAACGACGTGTTCATGACCCGGAATTCGTAGCCTCATATGCAAACTACTATGTCTGCAACGGTGCAGTGTTCCTGACTTCCGACATTTTTTCGTATAAGTCATTGATATTATTATGCCTTGGTTGCCAAAAGGCACTACACGGACTTTTTTCGCCAGCGATTGTTTCGGAGTGTTGAGGGAGCTCAGGCTTTGGTCTGGCCAGTTTTTCGGGTGCGCCCGGGGGGTATCTTGAAAGGGGCTTCGTTCCAGGTCAGGCCGACGCAGGTGAGGATGCGTCTGGCATCGACCGTGGCATGGCTTGGCATGCCGTAGCGGTCAGGGGTGCCTTTGTGGCGCAGGATCGAGAGCTGCAATGCGTTCAACTCGTTGCGGATACGAGCCGGGCTCATCGGGTGTCCGAGCAGGTCCAGATGCTTGCGCAGGTGCTGCAGGCAGCAGAAGGCCATGTAGCAGATGGCGATATGGGCCCGGACCCGACGCGGCGACCAGTGATAGATGGGCCGGATTTTCAGATCGTGCTTGTTGGTGCGGAAGCAGGCTTCGATCTCCCACAACTGGTGATAGCGGGCAATGACGTCCTGTGCCTCCAGTTCGTCCGCACCATGAACAACAATGGCATGCAGCCCGTCCCATTGTGCCGCTGCCTTGATCTTTGCATCATCCAGCGTGACGTCCCCGCTGTCGGGGAAGGCCAGGAAGCGGCCATATCCCCGGCTGCTGAAGCTGCCGGGTTTGCGAGAGCGCTTGAGCTTCTTGTGCAGCTTTTCGATTGCCTTGTCGCGCTTGTGGGCATCATTGCGTGCCCGGGTGGGTGACCAGGTCACAATGACCCGCGCTCCCTCCTGGTCGATCACCTTGTACCAGCCCTTCTCGGTTGCCTCTTCAGAACCGTGTCCAGCCCAAGGCTGGCGTCCCTCCGGGCTCAAAATGTTCGCCTTCACGGCGGCCGGGGCGGACTTCATGCGATAGCCGAGGATGTAGGGCAGACCCTTGTTCTGCAACATCTGCTGGTTGTCCTTGCTGAGCATGGCGGCATCGGCCACGAACGTGACCCTGGCCACGTCGAAGCGTCCCTCCAACGCCTTCAGCGCAGCTTCCAGCGTATGACCTTCCCAGGTGTTTCCCGGGAAGAGTTCATAGCCCACAGGCAGCCCATCGGAGGTGACGATCAGCGCCAGCATGACCTGAGCGCGGTGATGCTTGCCATCCTTGCTGAAGCCCTTGGCCAGAAGATGATCCTGCTCGACCCCGTCCGCATCCTCGGCCGGGTCCTCGCGCTCGGTGTCAAAGGCCAGGGTCGTGCAATCGTAGAACAGCACGGTCACTGGCCCGCCCAGCAACTTCTCTGCCGCCGCGTGAGAGGTTTTGCAAATCCCGTCTATCACCGGCGTATTGATGTAATCCATGCTCCGATAGACCACGTCCAGATTGAGCGTGATGCCTGCCTGGTTCTCCAACGCCTCCACGGTCGCGCGCTTGCTCTCGGGCTGTGCGATCCGCGCCATAACCAGCTCTTTCACAATGCGATTGGCACTTTTACGCGCCGCCCCCAGAAGGGCCCCCCAACCCAGTTGGTCATACATCGTCCCCATGACATCCCGCAGACCCAGAGAGACCCGCGCCTCCTCACGGCACTCGGCAAGATCAACGCCAAGCTTGTCCGGCCGCGGAGCGCGGCGCACCAGCGCCTGCAGATCGGCATATTCCGTGGGCGTGAACAGTTCCATTTGCGGCGAGCGATCAATGCGTAATTGCTCCATCAAGCGGCCCGCCAGACGCTTGATATCCTCAATCTCGCTGTCGTTATGGGCCACACCCACATGGCGCAGGATCTTCTGGCGTACCTTGGAGCCGGTGCGGACGGATTCAACGATCTGGATCCGTGTGCGGTTGAGCTTTGCGTCATGTTTGGTGCGGATGAACATGGGCGAAGAGGTTAGCCATCTGAAGGCCCATGTCAATACTTTTTATAATAATGGGGCACTACAACGCGCCTCTGAGCAACCACACCTGAAAACAAACCAAAAACCCAGTCAGATCAACAAAAAGGTCGGAAGTCAGGCGCCGCCCGCAGGAGGCTTTCTTCGCAGGTCGAGTTTTGGGACATCCCTACCGAAGACCTTTGGTGCCGAGACTCCGGTCCGGTTTTTGTCGTAGACGGACAAGGCAAACTGGCCATCAGCCAAATCCAATTCAATGGCTGGGGGCAAAAGCAACTCCACGCCCTCGATGCAAAAGTAGCCAGCAGGGTCGCGGATCGGCTGGGCCTAACTCTGCGACCCACCGGTTTGCAAGGCGAGGCTGGTGGGGTCGAGCAGGATGGGCATGGGCTGCTCATGGCGCATGAAAGCTCTTGGGTGAATGAAAACCGCAATCCTGGCATGGCACACGCCGAAATCGAAAGCCGTCTGCTGGCAGCTTATGGCGCTGACCGCATCATTTGGTCCGAGGGTGTCTTGGGACAAGACATCACCGACTACCATATTGATAGCCTAGCCCGCTTTACAGGGCCGGGGCGCGTTCTCATCAACCTTCCAGATGAACCGGACATGGGTGATCCGTTTCACCTTGCTGCACTGGACACTCACGATCGGCTTGCGGACGAAGGCTTGCAGATCGACGTCATCCCCGAACCTTTCGAACGACGTGTTCATGACCCGGAATTCGTAGCCTCATATGCAAACTACTATGTCTGCAACGGTGCAGTGTTGATTGCCGAGTTCGGAGATAGTGAAACGGACAAAATTGCGCGCAATGCCCTTGGGCGTCACTACCCCGGGCGCGAGGTCGTTTCATTGAATGTCGACACGTTGGGCGAACTGGGCGGAGGCATTCATTGTGCGACGCAGCAAATGCCCGCAGTATAGCTACTCTGCAGCCTCCTCTGCCGCATCCAGTTCAGAGGCCTTTTTCTCGACCTCTTCCACGATATGATCGATCATCTGATCGTTCGACATCTTGTGGCTAGCCTTGCCCGCCAGATAGACCATGCCCGACCCTGCTCCACCGCCAGTGAAGCCGACATCGGTCATCAGTGCCTCGCCTGGGCCGTTGACGACGCAACCGATAATCGACAGGGACATCGGCGTTTTGATGTGTTCCAGGCGGTGCTCCAGCGCCTCGACGGTTTTGATCACGTCAAATCCCTGACGCGCGCAGGACGGACAGGAAATGATGTTGACGCCGCGATGGCGCAGGCCCAACGATTTAAGGATTTCAAAACCGACCTTGACCTCTTCGACCGGGTCGGCGGACAGGCTGACGCGGATCGTATCTCCGATCCCCATCCACAGCAGGTTGCCCAGACCGATGGCGGATTTGATGGTGCCGCTGACTAGCCCGCCGGACTCGGTGATGCCCAGATGGATTGGTGCATCGGTAGCCTCGGCAATGCCCTGATAGGCCGCCGCCGACAGGAACACGTCGCTGGCCTTCACGCTGATCTTGAATTCGTGGAAATCATTATCCTGCAGAATGCGGATATGTTCCAACCCGCTCTCGACCATCGCCTCGGGACAGGGCTCGCCGTATTTCTCAAGCAGGTGTCGCTCTAGCGAGCCTGCATTCACCCCGATCCGGATCGAACAGTTGTGGTCCCTTGCGGCCTTGATGACCTCTTTCACACGTTGTTCGTTGCCGATATTGCCCGGGTTGATCCGCAGGCAAGCGGCGCCGGCTTCGGCCGCTTCGATGCCACGGCGATAGTGAAAGTGAATGTCAGCCACGATGGGAACCGGGCTTTCGCGCACGATCTCTTTCAGCGCCTTGGCCGAGTCCTCGTCCGGAACGGAAACCCGCACGATATCGGCACCAGCCTCAGCCGCCGCCTGAACCTGCGCGACCGTCGCCGCCACATCAGTGGTCAGGGTGTTGGTCATGGTCTGAACGGTAATCGGAGCATCGCCTCCGACCGGCACGTTGCCGACCATGATCTGGCGGGATTTACGGCGGTAGATATCGCGCCAGGGACGTACGTGGTTGAGCGACATGAAGAGTGGTCCGCATCTAGCCTAGGTTGCCTCATAGATAGTTCGGCAACCGCAGTTGAGCAATGGCAAGACTATTCGGCAGGCTCGTCCGCTGCTTGCGTCTGAAGCTCGGCCACCAATTGCTTGAGGGCGCTGTTCTGCTCCGCCTCGAGATCGGCGACGGCATAGGTCTCAGCCACTGCGTCCTTGGACAGGACGACGCCTTTCGCCACAGTGCCCGGCGCACCAACCGGACCAAAATGTTCACCGTTCATCGAGAAGAACACCGAACCCGATGCCCCGGCCCGCAACAGCGGGGGTTCTTCGGTCAGCGGCACTTCGAAAACACTGCCCTGTTCAACCGTGCCCAGCGTGCCTTCGAAGATCACACTGCCATCGGCGGCCGTGACGCGCATCCACGCAGGGTTCACGGCGACAATTTTCAACGTCGTATCCAACTGCTCGACCACCTGCGGCAAGGCCGGTCGTTCAACCGTATGCAGTTCGGCCACCTGAACCTCAGGCAGTTCCGGCGGACGGAATGCGCCGACAGTCCGTGGATCAAGCGTGGAAATCGGAGCATCCCGTGCGACCATCACCGGAACATCCAGCGCTTGCGGGCGATAGAGGCGATCCAGTGCTTCGGTTGAAGCAGTCTCGACAGTTTCTGCGCTACGTGCCGCATCAAGGGGGTCGAGGTCCGACAGAACAACAGGTGCTTGCTCAACCGGGCTGACCTGCACCTGCTGGATCTTGTTCAGCACGGCCCAGCCGCCATAGCCAATACCGCCGATAACGGCCAGCAACACTAGGGACGAGCCAATCGCGCGTGGTTCAACCTGACTGACGAAGGATTCTTTACCAGGGATATAAGGCGTGTTCGGAGACACAAACGGATCCCGCCCCATCGGGCCGCGGGCCGGAAGATCTCCGGTCGGTTTGCGAACAACGGATGCTTCGGCTGACATGCCATGCGCGACCTCAAAGCCGCTTTCCTTGCAGAAGGCGGCAAAGGTCTCATCCGGGTTCATGCCTAGATACCGGGCGTAAGAACGCACATACCCGGCGATGAAGCCGGGTGTATCGAACGCATCAGGATCGGCGTTTTCGATAGCAGCGATGTAGTTGGCTTTGATCCGCAGCTCGCGCTGAACATCCAGAAGGGATTTGCCCATGGTGGCGCGTTCGCCGCGCATCTGATCACCAAGCCGTACTTCGTAGTCGTCAAACCCCTTTGGTCTGACTTCTACTCCTTCTTCGGAATCGCGCTGTGATCTGCGCCCAATCATTCCTGCCGCCCCATTTTGCCTGTCGCGTGTTTCACGCTAATGGCGAATCGTCCCCATAACGATTCGTCCACTTATTTTGTTAGCGTAAGCTTAACACGCGGCAAACACGTTGCACACTTTAGCGTGAGGTTAATGTCGCTAACACGCGATATGTCCGGTGTATGTAACATGCGATCTGTCCGGTTCTATTCTGTCTCTGAGAGGAGGCGTTATGAACCGAGCAGAAGTGTTACAGGAAGTTCGACTGATGAAGTTTGAAGATGTGTATTCGCGGCGAAGCGCGAACAAGCTGACGCAAGAACAGGCGGCTGAGATACTGGGTGTATCCGTGCGCACCGTCAGGCGTTGGGAGGATCGATTTGAGGCGGATGGTGCAGAAGGTCTGTACGACCGTCGGCTTGGCAAACTGGCCAACAATCGTGTTGCCACGGATAAGGTCATGGAGATGCTTGAACTGTTTGATACCAAGTACTGGGATTACACGCCGAAGCATTTCCACGAGAAGCTGGTGGCCCACCATGGTTTCACACAGAGCTACAACTGGGTGCGGCTTACACTGCAGCGCCACGGCCGGGTTCAGGCAGCACCCCGACGAGGTGCCCATCGGCGCAAGCGGCCCCGCCGTCCGATGGTTGGCATGATGTTGCATCAGGACGGCTCCAGCCATGAATGGGTTCCGGGTCAGTGGTGGGATCTGATCGTCACCATGGACGATGCCACCAACCGGGTTTATTCGGCATTCTTTGTCGAGGAAGAAGGGACGATGAGCAGTTTTCAGGGGCTGACAGAGGTGATCGAGGCGCAAGGTCTGTTTTGCTCGCTCTATGCCGATCGGGGCTCTCATTACTGGCATACGCCCGAAGCGGGCGGCAAAGTGGACAAGGACAATCTGACCCAGGTCGGGCGCGCCTTGCAGCAACTCGGCATTGAGCTGATCCCGGCCTATTCACCGCAGGCCCGTGGACGGTCTGAACGCATGTTTGGCACGTTCCAGAACCGATTGCCGCAGGAACTGCGGTCCCATGGGATCACAACCATTGAAGAGGCCAATCAGTTCCTGAAAGAGGTCTATCTTCCCGAACACAATGCCCTGTTTGCAAAGGAGCCGGAGGATACGACCTCGGCCTTCGTGCCGTTTACAGGCAATGTGCGCGACACCCTGTGTGTGCAGGAAGACCGCGTCGTCGGCAACGACAATACGGTGCGCTACAAGGGCTGTCGCTAACACGCGATATGTCCGGTGTATGTAACATGCGATCTGTCCGGTTCTATTCTGTCTCTGAGAGGAGGCGTTATGAACCGAGCAGAAGTGTTACAGGAAGTTCGACTGATGAAGTTTGAAGATGTGTATTCGCGGCGAAGCGCGAACAAGCTGACGCAAGAACAGGCGGCTGAGATACTGGGTGTATCCGTGCGCACCGTCAGGCGTTGGGAGGATCGATTTGAGGCGGATGGTGCAGAAGGTCTGTACGACCGTCGGCTTGGCAAACTGGCCAACAATCGTGTTGCCACGGATAAGGTCATGGAGATGCTTGAACTGTTTGATACCAAGTACTGGGATTACACGCCGAAGCATTTCCACGAGAAGCTGGTGGCCCACCATGGTTTCACACAGAGCTACAACTGGGTGCGGCTTACACTGCAGCGCCACGGCCGGGTTCAGGCAGCACCCCGACGAGGTGCCCATCGGCGCAAGCGGCCCCGCCGTCCGATGGTTGGCATGATGTTGCATCAGGACGGCTCCAGCCATGAATGGGTTCCGGGTCAGTGGTGGGATCTGATCGTCACCATGGACGATGCCACCAACCGGGTTTATTCGGCATTCTTTGTCGAGGAAGAAGGGACGATGAGCAGTTTTCAGGGGCTGACAGAGGTGATCGAGGCGCAAGGTCTGTTTTGCTCGCTCTATGCCGATCGGGGCTCTCATTACTGGCATACGCCCGAAGCGGGCGGCAAAGTGGACAAGGACAATCTGACCCAGGTCGGGCGCGCCTTGCAGCAACTCGGCATTGAGCTGATCCCGGCCTATTCACCGCAGGCCCGTGGACGGTCTGAACGCATGTTTGGCACGTTCCAGAACCGATTGCCGCAGGAACTGCGGTCCCATGGGATCACAACCATTGAAGAGGCCAATCAGTTCCTGAAAGAGGTCTATCTTCCCGAACACAATGCCCTGTTTGCAAAGGAGCCGGAGGATACGACCTCGGCCTTCGTGCCGTTTACAGGCAATGTGCGCGACACCCTGTGTGTGCAGGAAGACCGCGTCGTCGGCAACGACAATACGGTGCGCTACAAGGGCTGTCGCTAACACGCGATATGTCCGGTGTATGTAACATGCGATCTGTCCGGTTCTATTCTGTCTCTGAGAGGAGGCGTTATGAACCGAGCAGAAGTGTTACAGGAAGTTCGACTGATGAAGTTTGAAGATGTGTATTCGCGGCGAAGCGCGAACAAGCTGACGCAAGAACAGGCGGCTGAGATACTGGGTGTATCCGTGCGCACCGTCAGGCGTTGGGAGGATCGATTTGAGGCGGATGGTGCAGAAGGTCTGTACGACCGTCGGCTTGGCAAACTGGCCAACAATCGTGTTGCCACGGATAAGGTCATGGAGATGCTTGAACTGTTTGATACCAAGTACTGGGATTACACGCCGAAGCATTTCCACGAGAAGCTGGTGGCCCACCATGGTTTCACACAGAGCTACAACTGGGTGCGGCTTACACTGCAGCGCCACGGCCGGGTTCAGGCAGCACCCCGACGAGGTGCCCATCGGCGCAAGCGGCCCCGCCGTCCGATGGTTGGCATGATGTTGCATCAGGACGGCTCCAGCCATGAATGGGTTCCGGGTCAGTGGTGGGATCTGATCGTCACCATGGACGATGCCACCAACCGGGTTTATTCGGCATTCTTTGTCGAGGAAGAAGGGACGATGAGCAGTTTTCAGGGGCTGACAGAGGTGATCGAGGCGCAAGGTCTGTTTTGCTCGCTCTATGCCGATCGGGGCTCTCATTACTGGCATACGCCCGAAGCGGGCGGCAAAGTGGACAAGGACAATCTGACCCAGGTCGGGCGCGCCTTGCAGCAACTCGGCATTGAGCTGATCCCGGCCTATTCACCGCAGGCCCGTGGACGGTCTGAACGCATGTTTGGCACGTTCCAGAACCGATTGCCGCAGGAACTGCGGTCCCATGGGATCACAACCATTGAAGAGGCCAATCAGTTCCTGAAAGAGGTCTATCTTCCCGAACACAATGCCCTGTTTGCAAAGGAGCCGGAGGATACGACCTCGGCCTTCGTGCCGTTTACAGGCAATGTGCGCGACACCCTGTGTGTGCAGGAAGACCGCGTCGTCGGCAACGACAATACGGTGCGCTACAAGGGCCTGGTCATGCAGATCGCGGCAGACAGGCACCGTCATCATTTCGTCAAGGCGAAGGTCAGGGTCCACGAATACCCCGATGGTCAACTGGTCATCTTCCACGGCCCGAGATGCATTGGCCGCTACCAGCCTGACGGATCACCCATCACACAGGAGGATAGCAAACACAAAGTCGCGTGACCCGCTTCGACGTGGCGCGAACGCGGTGGCCCAAATCTACGGTCGCCTACGGCTCCCTCCGAATTGGGCCACCGCGCAATCAACTGAAGCGGACAATTGGCATGTTACCTACACCGGACAATTCAGAATGTTCTCGACAGATCATCTATGACACGCTCAAGAACGGCTGGGTCTTCGACGATTTTGCCGAATTTAAAATCAAACAAAATCAATGCCCTGCTTGACAATCATCATAGGAGACATCATGATCGACCTGTATTTCTGGCCAACCCCAAACGGTTGGAAAGCCTCCATCGCCCTGGAAGAGATGGAGCTGCCCTACAACACGCATCTGATCAATATCGGCAAGGGTGACCAGTTCGAACCGGAGTTCCTTAAGATCTCGCCCAATAACCGCATGCCCGCTATCGTCGATCCGGACGGCCCCGATGGTGCGCCGATCACGGTTTTCGAAAGCGGCGCGATCCTGATGTATCTGGCGCGCAAGACCGGCCGGTTTTATGGCACGACCGAACGGGACAGGGTTGCGGTAGAAGAGTGGCTGATGTGGCAGATGGGCGGCGTTGGTCCGATGGCGGGTCAGGCGCATCACTTCCTGAAATACGCCCCAAATCTGGAGCCTCCGCAGGACCTGCCCTATGCGAAAGACCGCTACCGGACCGAAGTCGCCCGGCTTTACGGCGTGCTGGATCGGCGTCTGGCCGAGAGCGAGTATGTCGCGGGTGATTTTTACTCGATCGCGGATATGTCGATCTGGGGTTGGGCGAGCCTTTGGGAAGGTCAGCAGCAGGTTCTGGACGATAAGCCTCACTTCGCCCGCTGGCTAGAGGCTGTGAGCGCCCGCCCGGGCGTGCAAGCCGGACGCGCCTTGTATGCAGAACTGCGCGGGGATCACAGCAGCAAGCAAGCGCAGAGTGTTCTGTTCAAGCGATAGCTGAGGCCAGTTCGCCAACATTCGAAGCCTACGCGAAAACGTCGGCCATGTTGCGAACAACCGGTTTCTGACGCGCCACTATAAGAGCGATACTTGTCAGGCCAAACACAATGAACGGCGCCATCAAAACGTTTTCAACCCACGGGTAAACTGAATCCCGCTCTGACAAGTCCTCGAACAGACGAGTGTGAAACAAAAAGGCCCGAGTTGTGAGCTTGGTGGCAAAAAGCGCGGACATAGCGACGCAGAACTGCAATGCGATGTTCCAAAGACTGATCGGCTTTTCGAAGTTCCTCACGCTGAGTTTCGATGTGCCAAGCAGAGTCGCGAATATCCACATTACGATACAAACTCCGACCGTGGTGGTCGTCGTCGGACTATTGAGGAATATGACAGACCCCAGAATTGCGCCAGCGATGACAAAGGCAAATGAACACGCAATCAGCCGGGCGGAATAGTGCACTTTTCGCAGCGTTCTGAACTGACCCCAAGGATCTTCATCACCCTCTGGCCAAATTGCACGAAAGGCCCCCAATACAGCAAGGCAACAGTACGAAGCGGCACACCCCAAAATGAAAAACGGCGCGACGTCGTTGGGCGCGACCCAAGAGATCAACGGGGCATCAAGGACGATAAATCCACTCAATATGACCAGAGCGGCGCCGCACAGGCATATCACGGCGTGAAACAGAACATATCCAACTGTACCGGGCGCAACCACGTGCTCCATCAGTCTCGGCACGGCTAAAAATGCCAGAATGAATGTCAGACCCGCAACGGGAAAATAGGCCTGAACGTCCAAATCAGTTCTGATGTTTCTATCAAGCTGCTGCATGAAAAACGAAATGGACAGGGCGATCACAATCAGAGTGATCACTACGGCAAATCTCCTGACTTCCGACCTTTTTGTTGATCTGACTGGGTTTTTGGTTTGTTTTCAGGTGTGGTTGCTCAGAGGCGCGTTGTAGTGCCCCATTATTATAAAAAGTATTGACATGGGCCTTCAGATGGCTAACCTCTTCGCCCATGTTCATCCGCACCAAACATGACGCAAAGCTCAACCGCACACGGATCCAGATCGTTGAATCCGTCCGCACCGGCTCCAAGGTACGCCAGAAGATCCTGCGCCATGTGGGTGTGGCCCATAACGACAGCGAGATTGAGGATATCAAGCGTCTGGCGGGCCGCTTGATGGAGCAATTACGCATTGATCGCTCGCCGCAAATGGAACTGTTCACGCCCACGGAATATGCCGATCTGCAGGCGCTGGTGCGCCGCGCTCCGCGGCCGGACAAGCTTGGCGTTGATCTTGCCGAGTGCCGTGAGGAGGCGCGGGTCTCTCTGGGTCTGCGGGATGTCATGGGGACGATGTATGACCAACTGGGTTGGGGGGCCCTTCTGGGGGCGGCGCGTAAAAGTGCCAATCGCATTGTGAAAGAGCTGGTTATGGCGCGGATCGCACAGCCCGAGAGCAAGCGCGCGACCGTGGAGGCGTTGGAGAACCAGGCAGGCATCACGCTCAATCTGGACGTGGTCTATCGGAGCATGGATTACATCAATACGCCGGTGATAGACGGGATTTGCAAAACCTCTCACGCGGCGGCAGAGAAGTTGCTGGGCGGGCCAGTGACCGTGCTGTTCTACGATTGCACGACCCTGGCCTTTGACACCGAGCGCGAGGACCCGGCCGAGGATGCGGACGGGGTCGAGCAGGATCATCTTCTGGCCAAGGGCTTCAGCAAGGATGGCAAGCATCACCGCGCTCAGGTCATGCTGGCGCTGATCGTCACCTCCGATGGGCTGCCTGTGGGCTATGAACTCTTCCCGGGAAACACCTGGGAAGGTCATACGCTGGAAGCTGCGCTGAAGGCGTTGGAGGGACGCTTCGACGTGGCCAGGGTCACGTTCGTGGCCGATGCCGCCATGCTCAGCAAGGACAACCAGCAGATGTTGCAGAACAAGGGTCTGCCCTACATCCTCGGCTATCGCATGAAGTCCGCCCCGGCCGCCGTGAAGGCGAACATTTTGAGCCCGGAGGGACGCCAGCCTTGGGCTGGACACGGTTCTGAAGAGGCAACCGAGAAGGGCTGGTACAAGGTGATCGACCAGGAGGGAGCGCGGGTCATTGTGACCTGGTCACCCACCCGGGCACGCAATGATGCCCACAAGCGCGACAAGGCAATCGAAAAGCTGCACAAGAAGCTCAAGCGCTCTCGCAAACCCGGCAGCTTCAGCAGCCGGGGATATGGCCGCTTCCTGGCCTTCCCCGACAGCGGGGACGTCACGCTGGATGATGCAAAGATCAAGGCAGCGGCACAATGGGACGGGCTGCATGCCATTGTTGTTCATGGTGCGGACGAACTGGAGGCACAGGACGTCATTGCCCGCTATCACCAGTTGTGGGAGATCGAAGCCTGCTTCCGCACCAACAAGCACGATCTGAAAATCCGGCCCATCTATCACTGGTCGCCGCGTCGGGTCCGGGCCCATATCGCCATCTGCTACATGGCCTTCTGCTGCCTGCAGCACCTGCGCAAGCATCTGGACCTGCTCGGACACCCGATGAGCCCGGCTCGTATCCGCAACGAGTTGAACGCATTGCAGCTCTCGATCCTGCGCCACAAAGGCACCCCTGACCGCTACGGCATGCCAAGCCATGCCACGGTCGATGCCAGACGCATCCTCACCTGCGTCGGCCTGACCTGGAACGAAGCCCCTTTCAAGATACCCCCCGGGCGCACCCGAAAAACTGGCCAGACCAAAGCCTGAGCTCCCTCAACACTCCGAAACAATCGCTGGCGAAAAAAGTCCGTGTAGTGCCTTTTGGCAACCAAGGCATAATAATATCAATGACTTATACGAAAAAATGTCGGAAGTCAGGAACATATCCAACTGTACCGGGCGCAACCACGTGCTCCATCAGTCTCGGCACGGCTAAAAATGCCAGAATGAATGTCAGACCCGCAACGGGAAAATAGGCCTGAACGTCCAAATCAGTTCTGATGTTTCTATCAAGCTGCTGCATGAAAAACGAAATGGACAGGGCGATCACAATCAGAGTGATCACTACGGCAAATCTCAACAACAAACGATGCGTGTGGAAAATAAATGAACTCATAGCTGCCGCGTAGTCAGGGAATTGGGCGAAACTAAGACCTTACGTTTTCTTTGAGCGCGACTAGTGGCGGTCGAATGGCAAGCATATAAGAATTGGAATTTTCAGGCCAACGCCCCCTCTCCCCGCACCAGCACATCCAGCATTCCCGAGATATCCTCGATCTCCTGACTTCCGACCTTTTTGTTGATCTGACTGGGTTTTTGGTTTGTTTTCAGGTGTGGTTGCTCAGAGGCGCGTTGTAGTGCCCTATTATTATAAAAAGTATTGACATGGGCCTTCAGATGGCTAACCTCTTCGCCCATGTTCATCCGCACCAAACATGACGCAAAGCTCAACCGCACACGGATCCAGATCGTTGAATCCGTCCGCACCGGCTCCAAGGTACGCCAGAAGATCCTGCGCCATGTGGGTGTGGCCCATAACGACAGCGAGATTGAGGATATCAAGCGTCTGGCGGGCCGCTTGATGGAGCAATTACGCATTGATCGCTCGCCGCAAATGGAACTGTTCACGCCCACGGAATATGCCGATCTGCAGGCGCTGGTGCGCCGCGCTCCGCGGCCGGACAAGCTTGGCGTTGATCTTGCCGAGTGCCGTGAGGAGGCGCGGGTCTCTCTGGGTCTGCGGGATGTCATGGGGACGATGTATGACCAACTGGGTTGGGGGGCCCTTCTGGGGGCGGCGCGTAAAAGTGCCAATCGCATTGTGAAAGAGCTGGTTATGGCGCGGATCGCACAGCCCGAGAGCAAGCGCGCGACCGTGGAGGCGTTGGAGAACCAGGCAGGCATCACGCTCAATCTGGACGTGGTCTATCGGAGCATGGATTACATCAATACGCCGGTGATAGACGGGATTTGCAAAACCTCTCACGCGGCGGCAGAGAAGTTGCTGGGCGGGCCAGTGACCGTGCTGTTCTACGATTGCACGACCCTGGCCTTTGACACCGAGCGCGAGGACCCGGCCGAGGATGCGGACGGGGTCGAGCAGGATCATCTTCTGGCCAAGGGCTTCAGCAAGGATGGCAAGCATCACCGCGCTCAGGTCATGCTGGCGCTGATCGTCACCTCCGATGGGCTGCCTGTGGGCTATGAACTCTTCCCGGGAAACACCTGGGAAGGTCATACGCTGGAAGCTGCGCTGAAGGCGTTGGAGGGACGCTTCGACGTGGCCAGGGTCACGTTCGTGGCCGATGCCGCCATGCTCAGCAAGGACAACCAGCAGATGTTGCAGAACAAGGGTCTGCCCTACATCCTCGGCTATCGCATGAAGTCCGCCCCGGCCGCCGTGAAGGCGAACATTTTGAGCCCGGAGGGACGCCAGCCTTGGGCTGGACACGGTTCTGAAGAGGCAACCGAGAAGGGCTGGTACAAGGTGATCGACCAGGAGGGAGCGCGGGTCATTGTGACCTGGTCACCCACCCGGGCACGCAATGATGCCCACAAGCGCGACAAGGCAATCGAAAAGCTGCACAAGAAGCTCAAGCGCTCTCGCAAACCCGGCAGCTTCAGCAGCCGGGGATATGGCCGCTTCCTGGCCTTCCCCGACAGCGGGGACGTCACGCTGGATGATGCAAAGATCAAGGCAGCGGCACAATGGGACGGGCTGCATGCCATTGTTGTTCATGGTGCGGACGAACTGGAGGCACAGGACGTCATTGCCCGCTATCACCAGTTGTGGGAGATCGAAGCCTGCTTCCGCACCAACAAGCACGATCTGAAAATCCGGCCCATCTATCACTGGTCGCCGCGTCGGGTCCGGGCCCATATCGCCATCTGCTACATGGCCTTCTGCTGCCTGCAGCACCTGCGCAAGCATCTGGACCTGCTCGGACACCCGATGAGCCCGGCTCGTATCCGCAACGAGTTGAACGCATTGCAGCTCTCGATCCTGCGCCACAAAGGCACCCCTGACCGCTACGGCATGCCAAGCCATGCCACGGTCGATGCCAGACGCATCCTCACCTGCGTCGGCCTGACCTGGAACGAAGCCCCTTTCAAGATACCCCCCGGGCGCACCCGAAAAACTGGCCAGACCAAAGCCTGAGCTCCCTCAACACTCCGAAACAATCGCTGGCGAAAAAAGTCCGTGTAGTGCCTTTTGGCAACCAAGGCATAATAATATCAATGACTTATACGAAAAAATGTCGGAAGTCAGGAAAGGCACCCCTGACCGCTACGGCATGCCAAGCCATGCCACGGTCGATGCCAGACGCATCCTCACCTGCGTCGGCCTGACCTGGAACGAAGCCCCTTTCAAGATACCCCCCGGGCGCACCCGAAAAACTGGCCAGACCAAAGCCTGAGCTCCCTCAACACTCCGAAACAATCGCTGGCGAAAAAAGTCCGTGTAGTGCCTTTTGGCAACCAAGGCATAATAATATCAATGACTTATACGAAAAAATGTCGGAAGTCAGGAACATATCCAACTGTACCGGGCGCAACCACGTGCTCCATCAGTCTCGGCACGGCTAAAAATGCCAGAATGAATGTCAGACCCGCAACGGGAAAATAGGCCTGAACGTCCAAATCAGTTCTGATGTTTCTATCAAGCTGCTGCATGAAAAACGAAATGGACAGGGCGATCACAATCAGAGTGATCACTACGGCAAATCTCAACAACAAACGATGCGTGTGGAAAATAAATGAACTCATAGCTGCCGCGTAGTCAGGGAATTGGGCGAAACTAAGACCTTACGTTTTCTTTGAGCGCGACTAGTGGCGGTCGAATGGCAAGCATATAAGAATTGGAATTTTCAGGCCAACGCCCCCTCTCCCCGCACCAGCACATCCAGCATTCCCGAGATATCCTCGATCTCTTCCGCAATTACATGGATCACGGCGTCGGCCTTCTGCATTCGGCCCGTGACCCTCAGCAACCGTCCCGATATCACCGCGCGACGGAATTGCTCGTAGATCTTGCGCCAAACCACGATGTTCACGATCCCCGTCTCATCCTCAAGCGTCAAAAAGATCACCCCTTTGGCGGTTCCGGGCCGCTGTCGCAGGATCACCAGACCCGCCACCGCCACCCGCGCGCCTTCGGGGGGCTGATCCAGCCGGTTGGCAGGCAAACAGGCAGGTGGGCGGGGCCAGGTTCGGTTTGAAACATCAGGACAAGTCGCGGCAACAAGCATGAGAACAAAAATAGAACAATCGCACAGAAAGTCCAGACGCGGCGCACAGAGTCGCAAATGAGGCTAGAAAGACCTAAATGCCTTGATTAAGGAAGAATTCGAACATCGCAAAAGGAAGACGCAAGCCATGGCAAAGATCACCTATGTCGAGCATAGCGGTACTGAACATACAGTCGACGTCGCCAATGGGCTGACCGTTATGGAAGGGGCCCGAGACAACAACATTCCCGGCATCGAGGCCGATTGCGGCGGCGCTTGCGCCTGCTCGACCTGCCACGTCTATATCCACCCCGACTGGGTCGAGAAAATCCCCGCCAAGGATGACATGGAAGAGGACATGCTGGACTTTGCCTATGAGCCCGACCCCGCCCGCTCGCGCCTGACCTGCCAGATAAAGGTCACGGAAGCACTGGACGGTCTGGTCGTGCAAATGCCAGAAAAACAGATCTGATGCCCTCCAAAGCGCCGCGTCTCCCCGCCTGCCCCTGGCACCGTCGGGCACGCGGCGCGACACTGATGTTGTGCCTGTGGCTGGCCGGCGTGGGCTCTGCCGCGGCATCAGAGGAAATCATCGACGCCCGATTTACCGAACCCACAACACGCTATGCCCATGGCGTATTGGGTGACGACGTGGAATACGGCGCATTGGAACTCCGGGTCGAAACGCGCGGTGCAGACAGCGCGCAAACGTTGCGGACGATACGCCTGCCCCGAGATCGGGTTTTCGAAGACCTTTCTCCGCGACTGGTGGACATGGACTCGGACGGAAAGCCCGAAGTAGCCGTGGTCGAGTCCCACGCTCAACTTGGCGCACAACTTGCAATCTACGACGCAAGCGGCACAAAGATCGCTGCCACCCCGCATATCGGAACCCGCTTCCGCTGGCTTGCCCCGATCGGAGCTGCCGACCTGGATGGTGATGGCTATACCGAGATCGCTTATATCGACCGCCCCCACCTCGCCAAAACCCTGCGCATCTGGCGCTACAAAGAGGGCGCGTTGGCCGAGATCGCCTCTTTGCCCAGTCTGACCAACCATCGCATTGGTGAAGACTACATCTCTGGCGGCCTGCGTGACTGCGGCGAGACGCCAGAACTGATCACAGCCAGCGCCGACTGGTCACGCATCATCAGCGTCACTTACAACAGAGGATGGACCACGTCAGACCTCGGCCCCTTCACTGGCCGCCAAAGCCTGAACCAAGCCTTAGAGTGCTGATCCGCTCTTCATCTGGCTAAAAATATCCTGGGGGGCGAGCAGCCCGAACGAAATCGTCCAGTGGACGATTTGGGCTGCGAGCGCACAAAGTGCCGGGAGGCCGCAGACAGAGGGGCAAAGCCCCCTGACCCACATCAAAGTCAAAGCGCCCGCCAGCCAATATCTCGGCGATAAAAGCCCTCGGGCCAATCCACCCCGTCAACCATGGCATAGGCCCGATCCCGCGCCTCTTGCAACGTCGCACCTCGGGCGGTGACATTCAGAACACGGCCGCCAACAGCTTGAATTTGTCCCTCAACCGCCTTTGTACCAGCGTGGAACACCATGTTGCTGCTGTCTTCAGGAAGTTTGTCCAAACCTTTGATAACCGAGCCTTTCTCATAAGCACCCGGATACCCGTTGGCTGCCATAACAACGGTCATCGCATGATCATCGGCCCAGTTCACGCGCGTCTCGTCCAAGCGTCCTTCGGCTGCGGCATGCATCAGGTCCATCGCTTGCGCGCCAAGACGCATCATCAAAACCTGACATTCGGGATCACCAAACCGGACGTTGTATTCCACCAAACGCGGCTGCCCGTCCTTGATCATCAGACCAGCGTAGAGAACCCCTTGGAACGGCGCGCCCCGGCGCTTCATCTCGGCCATGGTTGGGCGGATGATTTCATCCATCGCTCGCGCCTCAATCTCGGCGCTCAGAACCGGAGCCGGGGAATAGGCCCCCATCCCACCGGTGTTCAGACCTGTATCCCCCTCGCCCACGCGCTTGTGATCCTGCGCGGTGCCGATGGACAGGATGTTCTCTCCGTCGCAGAGAACGAACAGTGAGGCTTCTTCTCCGTCCATAAACTCTTCGATGACAACCTCGGCACCCGCCCCACCGAAGGCCCCGCCAAACATGTCGTCAATTGCGTCCAGAGCGGTCTGCTCGTCCATCGCCACAATCACGCCCTTGCCCGCCGCCAGACCATCAGCCTTGACCACGATCGGAGCGCCCTGCTCTTGGATGTAGGCCTTGGCGGGCGCGGCTTCGGTGAACCTTGCATAGGCGGCGGTAGGCGCGCCCGAGGCATCGCAAATCTCCTTGGTGAAACTTTTCGAGGCTTCCAATCGGGCCGCTTCGGCAGAGGGGCCAAACACCAGCACACCGGCTTCACGCAAGCGGTCGGCCACGCCAGCGGCCAAAGGCGCCTCGGGGCCAACAATCACGAAGTCAATCGCGTTGGCCTCGGCGAAATTGACAACCGCACCGCCATTCTCGATATCCAGCGACGCGCATTCGGCGATCTGGGCGATCCCGGCATTGCCTGGCGCAACGATCAGACGGTCGCATTTGGGGTTCTGCATCACCGCCCAAGCGAGGCTGTGTTCACGCCCACCGCTGCCGAGAATAAGAATGTTCATAAGGTCGTCTCCGATCTGCTTGGCCTCGCCTGCGCGGCATTCTAAGCTGGCACGGCATTTGACACAAGGCGCTGAAATGTCCGACCTGCTTGACGACCCAATTCCCGGCCAAAACACTCCCGAATACTCAGTTTCCGAGATTTCTGGCGAGGTGAAGCGCACGCTAGAGGGCTCGTTCGGGCGAATCCGTGTACGCGGCGAGGTCGGCCGCGTGTTCAAGGCGCGCTCGGGTCATTTGTATTATGACATCAAGGACGACCGGAACGTTCTGGCCTGTACCACCTGGAAAGGTCAGATTTCCGGCCTGTCCGTTGTGCCCGAAGAAGGGTTGGAGGTCGTCGTCACCGGCCGCCTGACCGCATTCGGAGCGCAATCTAAATACAACATGAATGTTGATGAGGTCGCAGTCGCCGGCCAAGGCGCGCTTATGGCACTGCTGGAAAAGCGCAAAAAGCAGCTGGAAGCCGAAGGGCTGTTCGCGCCCGAGCGCAAGAAACCACTGCCCTACCTGCCCCAGATCATCGGTGTCGTGACCTCTCCATCCGGGGCGGTGATCCGCGATATTCTGCATCGCCTGCGGGACCGGTTTCCCCGCAAGGTTCTGATCTGGCCCGTCGCGGTGCAAGGTGCAAATTGTGCCCCCGAGGTGACCCGCGCCATCGAAGGTTTCAACGCGCTGACGCCCGGTGGCGCACTGCCGCGCCCCGATCTGATCATCGTTGCACGCGGAGGCGGCTCAATCGAAGACCTATGGGGGTTTAACGAAGAAAGCGTGGCCCGCGCGGCTGCTGCATCAGAGATCCCGTTGATCTCGGCCGTGGGGCATGAGACAGACACGACGCTGATCGACTTTGTCTCCGACCGCCGCGCGCCCACCCCAACAGCCGCAGCCGAATTGGCCGTCCCCGTGCGGATGGAGTTGATGGCCTGGACCAACGAACAAGGCGCGCGCCTGTCGCGGGCCGCGAGCGATGCGGTTCAACGCCGCGCGCAACGCCTGCGTGACGTCTCGCGCGCGTTGCCACGCCCGGAAAGCTTGTTGAACTCCCCACGACAACGCCTTGATCTAATTGCGGAACGCCTGACACCGGCATTGAATCGCGGGGTGCAAAACCGCCGCCTGCAACTGGTCGAGATGTCGGCTCATCTGCGCCCATCGACTTTGCGAAGCGTCGTCTCCTCCCGTCAGGAACACCTGCGTAACCTGTCGTCGCGCCTCTCCCTCCGCCCGATCCAGCGCGAGATTGAACAACAGCGCCAGGCCACCACCCGACTGGCTGAGCGGCTGGACGCGGCCCAAACCGTCCGACTTGAGCGCCTGCGCCAGCAACTGAGCGCAACCGACCGCCTGCGTGAAACGCTCAGCTACAAGGCAACGCTGGCGCGGGGCTATGCTGTTGTGCGCGCCGAGGGCGATGTCGTGACCACCAAGGCTCAGGCTGGCAAACACGCGGCGCTTGAGATCGAATTCTCGGACGGCCGCCTGATGACTGGTCCTTCTGGCCGCCCTGCTGCGAAAAAATCCAAACCCGACGCGCCGGATCAGGGATCGCTGTTCTAGAGGTTAAACTCCGACCTCGGGACCCAGGCACACCATCTCTTCCCCGAGGTCTTCCGCCTCATAGAGTTCAGTGGCCTGTGGGTCGCCTTCGAACTGTGCGATTAGCCCACCGCCCGAGCGGGTGAATACCCAGCATTGCGGGTCCAACCGGTCCTCGTAGACGAAACAGATCTGATCCTCACGCTGGTACCATACGCCTTCTTTGCACTGGCCATCCAAAAACGACCAGATCACCCGGCGATTGGGCAGATACCGCTCGACTCCGTAAACCTGCCCTTCAAAGCCATAAAACAGGGTTTTGCCCTGCGTGTACTCGTCGAACTCGGCGCCGGACAGCGCCGTTTGCGCGTCCGCCGTCTGCGCCGACAGCGCCAATAGAATCACAAGATGCCTCAACATTAGGCCATAGTGTCAGATGCGGGCGGGCATGGCCAATCACCACGCCGGTATTCGCCTGCCCCCACGTCATTATTGTGCCGCGTGCCACCGCAAAGAACAGTGGTCCCGAACACGACAAAGGGGACCGATGTGACATACCTGCTATTCTGGCTCGCCGCCGCTTGCGCCTTGGCCTATTTGCCGCTGTCCTCGCGCCCGGCAGGCATACTCCGCACGGTTCTGAAAACCGCGTCGGTTGCTGTGCTGGCCCTCGTCGCCCTCCTCAGCGGAGGCGCGACCTTGCTCGTTGTCGCCTTCGGCCTCTGCTCGGTTGGGGATGCTCTGCTGTCTCGAGAGTCCGACACCACCTTCATCGCGGGTATCGGCGCGTTCGCCGCGGGGCATATCGCTTATATCGCATTGTTCCTGACGCACCCTGGCAGCAACTTTGACCTCATTCTGGAACGGCCGGGATATTTCTGGTCGCTTCTCATTCTGGGGATCGTTGCCGCCACTTTGCTAGCCCCGCGCGCTGGAGAGCTAAAACTCCCGGTTCTGATGTACATCCCGATCATCCTCGGCATGGGCGTCGCAGTTCTATCTTTGCCCGAGACCGGAATGCTGCGTTGGGCCTTGCCTGCAGCACTGGCCTTCATCGCATCGGACCTCGTGCTTGCGACCGAGAAGTTTCTGCTGCTCCAAGACCACCCAACACTGAAGCTGACGCCCTATCTGGTCTGGCCGCTTTATTGGGCTGCGCAGGCTGGATTGCTGATCGCTTTCACCTGACCCTTTGCAACTCAGGCAAATCCACATTAGGTGGAGGGGAACACCTGCGGAGACCGAAAATGGCGTTTTTTTCAAAGCTGAAGGACAAGCTGTTCAAATCCTCATCTCGTCTTGAGGAAGGGCTGGACGCCATTGTCGAAGACGGAGGCGAAGAAGCCACCGCACCAGAGCCGGTGGCGCATACGCCCGAACCCGCCCCGCAGCCGCAGCCGCAGCCGCAGCCGCAGCCGCAGCCGCAGCCGCAGGAAGCTGCGCCGCTACCAGAGACTTTGCAAGAAAATCAGACCGCATCCAGCGGATTGCTGGGTCGCCTGTTCAGCCGCACGGAAACCAAGGCCGAAATCCGCCGGACGCTGGATGACGATATGCTGGAACAGCTCGAGGAGTTGCTGATCGCCTCGGATATGGGCGTCGACACCGCCCTGCGCGTTACCTCGAACATGGCCGAGGGGCGATTTGGCCGTAAACTCTCGTCCCGAGAGATCAAGCAACTGCTGGCGCAGGAAGTGGCCCGCGTGATGGAGCCGGTCGCCCGCCCCCTGCCAATCTACCCCAAACGCCCGCAAGTGGTGCTGGTGGTAGGCGTCAACGGGTCGGGCAAGACCACGACCATCGGCAAACTGGCCAGCCAGTTCAAATCCGCTGGCAAGAAAGTCGTGATCGCCGCCGGAGATACCTTTCGCGCCGCCGCCGTGGAGCAACTGCAGGTCTGGGGTGACCGCGCTGGCGTCCCGGTTCTGACCGCGCCCGAAGGCTCGGACCCCGCTAGCCTTGCCTTTGACGCCCTGACCAAAGCGCAACAGGACGGTGCCGACCTTCTGATGATCGACACTGCAGGCCGCCTGCAAAATCGTGCCGACCTAATGGAGGAACTGGCCAAGATCGTCCGCGTGATCCGCAAAGTCGATGAGACCGCGCCGCACAACACGCTGCTTGTGCTGGATGCGACCACGGGCCAGAACGCCCTCAGCCAGGTGGAAACCTTCCGCAAACTCGCCGACGTGTCGGGCCTTGTGATGACCAAACTGGACGGCACAGCCAAAGGCGGCGTGCTGGTCGCGCTTGCCGACAAGTTCGGCCTGCCCATCCACGCCATCGGCGTCGGAGAGCAAATAGACGACCTCGCCCCGTTCGACCCCGAAGAATTCGCGGCCGCGCTAACAGGTCTCGACCAAAACTGATCCGCCTCTTCATCTGGCTGAAAATATCCTCGGGGGTCTGGGGGCAGACGGCCCCCAGCCTCGTCACACCAAACAAGTTCTGACAATTGAGCGACTGGCTGATCTCACTCGAAGGCACCGAAGCGGGCCACACCCTCGCCCTTGGCCTGGCGTTGATGGCCGCCTTCCTGCACGCAGTCTTCGGAGCACTGCAAAAGGGCGCCACGATCCGTGGCTGTCCCGCGGGGCCATCGACGCCTGCTATTGCCTGATGGCCATCCCCTTTGCTCTATTCGTCGTGCCGTGGCCCGAACCCTATATGTGGCCCATCTTCGGCATCGTCTGGCTGATCCACATCACCTACAAGATCCTTCAGGCCTTGGCCTATACCAAAGGCTCCTACACGGTGGTCTACCCGGTTGTTCGTGGTACCGGCCCGCTGTTCACCGTGATCGGAGCCTACCTTCTGTTCGGAGAAACCTTCACAGCCACGCAATGGTTCGGTGTGGCCGTCCTTTTGGCCGGTATCTTCGGGCTGGCTGCCTATAACTTCCGGTTTCTGGAAACCAATCGTGAGACTCTAGGCATCGCTCTCACCCTGGCGATTGCCACCGGTCTCTTCGTGGCGCTCTATACGACCTATGACGCCTATGGCATCCGCGCCACCGCCGATCCGTTCACCTTTCTGGCTTGGTTCTTCATGATCGACGGATTCGCCATGCCGATCTACGCGTTCCTCAGGTGGCGCGCTATGATCAACCGCCCTTCCCTAGGTCCGCTGATGCTGCGCGGGCTCGCAGGCGGCTTGATCGCACCACTGTCATTCGGAGCCATTATGCTGGCCACCCGATTGGACAAAGTCGGAGAAGCCGCTGTACTGCGCGAAACATCAACTGTATTTGCAGCCTTGATCGGCTGGCTTGTTTTGAAAGAAACCGTTGGCCCAAGACGCATCGCCCTGATGGCACTGATTGCATTGGGCGCTGTAATCGTTGAAATGGGCGGATGAACAGCAGGACACCACGATGACAGGCAAAAAAGAGATCAACCCGTTTCTGAAACAGGTGCTGGAGTTGGGGCCCCCGCTGGCCTTCTTCTTTATCTACCTGCGACTGCGAGATGACAGCTTTCTGATCGGCGGCATCGAGTATTCAGGCTTCATTATCGCAACCATCCTCTTTGTCCCGCTGATGCTGGCGGCAATGGGCATCTTGTGGTTTCTGACAGGCAAGCTCAGCCGGATGCAGATATTTACCGCCTTTATGGTGATCTTCTTTGGTGGCCTGACCGCCTGGTTCAATGATGAGCGGTTCTTCAAGATGAAAACCACGCTGGTCTACGGGTTCTTCTCGGTCATCCTCGGGATCGGGTTGTTGCAGGGCAAGTCCTACCTCGCCTACGTTCTAGACGAGATGCTGCCGATGAAGCACGAAGGTTGGATGATCCTGACGCGGCGCCTCTGTGCCTGCTTTGCAGTTCTGGCCATCGCCAATGAGATTGTCTGGCGCACGATGTCCACCGATCTGTGGGTCAAGATCGAAACCTTCGCCTTTCCAATCGCGCTAATGGCCTTCCTGATGTACCAGTTCCACCGCCTGCAAAGCTATCTGGAAGACCCCGATCGCCAATAGTCGACCCAAAGCCCCTTTAGTATCAGTTTGACACTCATCCAAGGAAACCACTGTCGAGAACATTCTGAATTGTCCGGTGTAGGTAACATGCCAATTGTCCGCTTCAGTTGATTGCGCGGTGGCCCAATTCGGAGGGAGCCGTAGGCGACCGTAGATTTGGGCCACCGCGTTCGCGCCACGTCGAAGCGGGTCACGCGACTTTGTGTTTGCTATCCTCCTGTGTGATGGGTGATCCGTCAGGCTGGTAGCGGCCAATGCATCTCGGGCCGTGGAAGATGACCAGTTGACCATCGGGGTATTCGTGGACCCTGACCTTCGCCTTGACGAAATGATGACGGTGCCTGTCTGCCGCGATCTGCATGACCAGGCCCTTGTAGCGCACCGTATTGTCGTTGCCGACGACGCGGTCTTCCTGCACACACAGGGTGTCGCGCACATTGCCTGTAAACGGCACGAAGGCCGAGGTCGTATCCTCCGGCTCCTTTGCAAACAGGGCATTGTGTTCGGGAAGATAGACCTCTTTCAGGAACTGATTGGCCTCTTCAATGGTTGTGATCCCATGGGACCGCAGTTCCTGCGGCAATCGGTTCTGGAACGTGCCAAACATGCGTTCAGACCGTCCACGGGCCTGCGGTGAATAGGCCGGGATCAGCTCAATGCCGAGTTGCTGCAAGGCGCGCCCGACCTGGGTCAGATTGTCCTTGTCCACTTTGCCGCCCGCTTCGGGCGTATGCCAGTAATGAGAGCCCCGATCGGCATAGAGCGAGCAAAACAGACCTTGCGCCTCGATCACCTCTGTCAGCCCCTGAAAACTGCTCATCGTCCCTTCTTCCTCGACAAAGAATGCCGAATAAACCCGGTTGGTGGCATCGTCCATGGTGACGATCAGATCCCACCACTGACCCGGAACCCATTCATGGCTGGAGCCGTCCTGATGCAACATCATGCCAACCATCGGACGGCGGGGCCGCTTGCGCCGATGGGCACCTCGTCGGGGTGCTGCCTGAACCCGGCCGTGGCGCTGCAGTGTAAGCCGCACCCAGTTGTAGCTCTGTGTGAAACCATGGTGGGCCACCAGCTTCTCGTGGAAATGCTTCGGCGTGTAATCCCAGTACTTGGTATCAAACAGTTCAAGCATCTCCATGACCTTATCCGTGGCAACACGATTGTTGGCCAGTTTGCCAAGCCGACGGTCGTACAGACCTTCTGCACCATCCGCCTCAAATCGATCCTCCCAACGCCTGACGGTGCGCACGGATACACCCAGTATCTCAGCCGCCTGTTCTTGCGTCAGCTTGTTCGCGCTTCGCCGCGAATACACATCTTCAAACTTCATCAGTCGAACTTCCTGTAACACTTCTGCTCGGTTCATAACGCCTCCTCTCAGAGACAGAATAGAACCGGACAGATCGCATGTTACATACACCGGACATATCGCGTGTTAGCGACAGGAAACCACTTGGCTTGTTGACCTTGCTGTGAATAATTGAGTAACCACTCACCATCCTACTCCGGAGATTAGTACCCGAATGGCGGTATTCCCAAATAGCGGCTTCCTGTCCGATGCATCCGAAGGCCTGCGCGAGATGCTCTCGGCGCTGGCGACGGAAATCTCTTTGGATAAAAACGAAACCCTGTTCGATCAGGACGATGTGTAGAAAAGCGTGCAATTTTGACCCCCTAAGCGGGGAAATCGGCGTCCAAATTTGACCCCTCCCTATGGTTGTAGACATCCTTTTCATTGAGCAGTCGATGGAGAGGCAAGCGGGATGATTTGCGTGGAAACTATTAGAAAAGTGCGTCGCTTACACCTGATCGAAAAAAAGAGCATCAAGGAAATTTGCCGTTCGCTCAATTTGAGCCGTGCAACGGTTCGAAAGATAATCCGATCGGGAGTGACGGAGTTCAAATATGAGCGCAAATCGCAGCCATACCCGGTGCTCGGGCCTTGGCGCGCGCGTCTGGATGAAACGCTTGAGGAGAACGAGGCGCTTCCGAAGAAACACCGCAAGCGGATGACCAAAATCTGGAAGGAACTCTCCGATGATGGTTTTGGCGGCGGGTATGACAGTGTTCGACGCTACACAAAGAATTGGCGCATTGCGCACGGCCGACAACAGGCGCAGGCGTTCATCCCGCTGATCTTTGATCCTGGGGAGGCGTACCAGTTCGACTGGAGTGTGGAGACGGTTTTGATGGACGGTGCACTCACGACCGTGAAGGTTGCCCATTTCAAACTTTGCCATAGCCGCATGCCATTCTCCATTGCCTATCCGCGCGAGACGCAGGAGATGGTCTTTGATGCCCACGACGAGGCCTTCAAATTCTTTGGTGGAGGCTGCATCAACGGGATCTACGATAACATGACGACCGCCGTCGATGCGATCCTGTCGGGCAAGGAAAGAAAGTTCAACAAGGCATTCTCCCGGATGTGTTCTCATCATCTGGTGAACCCGATCGCCTGTACGCGCGCGGCCGGTTGGGAGAAGGGTCAGGTTGAGAATCTGGTCAAGGAGAGCCGCGCCTATAGTTTTACACCGCGTCTGGAGGTGGCCGACTTCGATGAATTGAATGCCCGGCTGCAAAAAGACGCGATCAAACGCGCAAAAGAACTGCGGCATCCGGAAAACCTGGAGGTGACGGTCTGGGAGGAGTTCCAGCAGGAAAAGCCGCTGCTGACGCATCTGCAGAAGCCCTTCGTCGGGTTCCGTGAAAAGACGGTCGCCGTGAGCCGAACCTGCCTGATCAACTTCGAAAGAAACAAATACAGCGTTGAGGCAAGAGCTGTTGGACGTCAGGTCCAGTTGCAGGTCTACGCCACGCGGATTGTCCTGCGCCAAGACGGTGAGATTGTCGGAGAGCACGAACGGTGCTTCGGCCGAGGAAAAACGATCTTCAACCCTTGGCACTATGTGCCCGTCCTCAAGCGCAAGCCTGGCGCTCTGCGCAATGGAGCACCGTTCCGTGACTGGGACCTACCACCGGCAATGACGCAGATCTGGACCCATCTGCGGGGCACATCCGACGGAGACCGGCAACTTGCCGATATTCTTTTCGCTGCTTACCAGCACGACATTGATGTGGTCGAGGCTGCCTGCGAAGAAGCTCTAAAATCTGGCCTGCGCAAGGCCGATGCGATCCTGAACATTGTCTCTCGGCGCACCAATCCCCCGCCGCCAAAGGCGATTGAGCCGCCTGCCCACCTGCAGCTGAAAATGGCACCGATCGCGGATTGCGCTCGCTATGACAGGCTTGGAGGCTCCCATGCAACTGCGTAAGGAAATTCTCGAACTTGCCCGTCAACTGAAGTTGCCAGGCATCGTCAACTGCTTTGACGAAGTGATGCAGGCCGCAGCCAAAAACAACTGGCGGCCCCAACAGGTCGTGGCCGAACTCCTCACGGCCGAACTGGCCGAAAAGACTGCGCGCTCGATCCGGTATCAGATGGGTGCCGCAAAGTTCCCGGTCTGCAAGTCCTTACCTGAGTTCGACTTCACGGTCAGCCCCGTCAACGAGGAAGTCGTGCGCAATCTTCATGACGGCGATTTTATGGACCAGGCCAGGAATGGCGTGCTGGTCGGTGGAACCGGATCGGGCAAAACGCATCTCGCAACAGCGATCGGGGGCCACGCGGTCAATAACCGCCGGCGGGTCAGGTTCTTCAGCGCTGTGGATCTCGCGAACAAGCTGGAGGCTGAACATCGCGAAGGCAACGCCGGGCGGCTCAGCGAGCAGCTGATCCGCGTCGACCTCGTGATTATAGACGAACTCGGTTATCTGCCGTTCGCAGAGTCTGGTGGACGATTACTCTTCCATCTCATCAGCAAACTGTACGAGCGAACGTCTATTCTGCTAACAACCAACCTCGCATTTGCTGAATGGCCGAGTGTGTTCACAGATGCCAAAATGACCACTGCTCTCCTGGATCGACTGACACACCATTGCGATATCATCGAAACCGGGAACGAAAGCTGGCGAATTAACCACCGCGACTAACCTCGAAATCGGGGAATAAATTCAAAACAGACAGCAGGTCAAACCTTCAGTCGAGCTACGCTCTCTTTTCGGTTTGACCTGCTGTCCACCCCCTCCTGAATCAACCTAAACACGACCCCCTCAACGCCCCTCTTAGCTCCAAGGGGGGTCAAATTTGGACGCCGATGGGGGGTCATTATTCAATGCCGATTGACAGACGATGAAGGCGATGCACTTTATGCCATCGTCGAAGGGACGCTCGAAGTGTCGTTCCTGGCGATGAGCGGCCGAAAGCTAGCGCTGACGCTCATGCGTCCGGGCGAGGTCTTCGGTGAGATTGCCTTGTTCGACAGCGGCCCTCGCACTGCCACTGTTGCGGCTGCTGAACCTTCTCGGGTTCTGCGCGTGCGTCGCAGGGACGTGATGGAGCAAATCCGTCAGCACCCCGATCTTGCGGTTGATATGGTCCGTTTGGCTGGATTGCGGATGCGGTCGATGAGTTCACAGTTGAACGAGCAGGTCTTTCTGCCGATGCCGATTCGACTGGCGCGCAAACTGCTGCACCTGTCGTCTCTGCAGGACGATCCCACCGAACGCATTACCCTGTCGCAAAGTGAATTGGCCGAATTCGTTGGGGCCACGCGTGAGGCCGTCTCGAAAACCATTTCGATCTGGAAACGGGACAATGTGGTCGAGGCATCGCGGGGCGGATTGCTGATCCACGACATCGAAGCTTTGCGCGCTTTGGCTGAATCGGACCTGATCTAACCTTTTGTGATCTTGTTCACAGACGACTCGGAAGACAGTGCCCTAGGGTAAACCTGTTACCGTAGGAGGTCAGTAATCATCCCCGATATCTGTCCACTGATCTCTCCCTGTACCTAAGCCATATGCCCAAAAGGCATATGGCTTATTTTCTTTCTGCCGGGCCTAAAAGGACATGAAAAAGGCCGGGGAAATCCCCGGCCCTTTTCGGTAGCTATGTGATGAGCTTAGTTCTCAAGGCTCAGCGCGACGAAACGAGGGTCGCCGCCACGGCGTACCAGCAGCAGCAGCGATTTGCGCCCGGCTTCGGTAGCTTCTTCAATACGCGCCTCAAGGTCGCTGATGGATTCGACTTTCTGCTGTCCGGCTTCGGTGATCAGGTCACCTGAGCGCAGACCTTTCGCAAAGGCCTCCGAGGCTTCATCAACCTCGGTCACGACCAGACCGTCCGCCTCAGCGTCCAGGCCCAAGTCTTCACGCAGCGTATCTGTAAGCGGTGCAATGGTCAGGCCGAGAATGTCGGCGTTTTCATCACTTGGCGCGTCCGAAGTGTCTTCTTCACTCATTTCGGCACGCTCCGCATCCTCACGGCGCCCGAGTGTGACCAGAATAGTCTGAGTGCCACCGTCGCGATGTACGACCACACGAACCGATTTGCCTACGGTCGTCTCGCCGACCTGACGCACCAGACCGCGCGTGTCTTCGACCTCGACCCCGTCAAAGCTGAGGATCACGTCCCCTGCTTTCAGACCAGCCTCTTTCGCGGGACCCTCTGGCACATCGCTGATCAGTGCGCCGCCGGGTTTATCCAGCCCCATCGCCTCGGCCATGTCTTCGGTCACGTCCTGAATGCGCACGCCCAGCCAACCCCGGCGAGTTTCGCCGAACTCACGCAGCTGGTCGACGACCTTGGTTACGACATTGGAGGCCATCGAAAAACCGATACCGATCGAGCCGCCGTTGGGCGACAGAATCGCGGTGTTCACGCCGATGACCTGACCATCCATGTTGAACAGAGGACCACCCGAGTTACCCCGGTTGATCGCCGCATCGGTCTGAATGTAGTCGTCATAGGACCCGCTCAGCGCGCGGTTACGGGCCGAGACGATCCCCGCCGACACCGAGAACCCCTGCCCTAGCGGGTTTCCCATGGCAATCACCCAGTCGCCAACACGCGCCGTGTCGCTGTCGCCGAACTGAACGTATTGCAGAGGCCCAGAGGCCTCGACCTTGAGCAGCGCGATATCGGTTTTCTCATCCGTGCCGATCACCTTTGCAGGCAGTTCCTTCACGGGCTGACCATCGCCAGGGAAGAACTCGATCAGGATCTCATCGGCCTCGGCGATCACGTGGTTATTGGTGACGATAAAGCCGTCTTCCGAGATCACGAAACCCGACCCCAACGCGTTGCTGCGGCGCGGGCGGTCGCCATTGTCGCCGTTGCGATCCTGAAACTCGCGGAAGAAATCTTCGAACGGAGAGCCCTCGGGCACGATCCCCTGCGGCCCGGTCTGGCCTTCGATCAGGGTCGATGTGGTGATATTGACCACCGCCGGGCTGATCTGTTCCGCCAGCGGCGCAAGGCTTTCCCCACGCGCATACGCCGCAACAGTTTGTGCTGCGATCAGAACCATCGATCCGAAGGCCAGCCACATCAGTCGCATGAAACCAACACCATCGTCCCGCCGGACGGAAATACTGCGCGCTTGTGCCTGCACTTGGGAACTCCTTGTCGTCAATCTCTTACAGACCGCCCTAAGGCAGACTATCTTTCCACCCAATGTAGTCGGTTTGATCACGCTCGCAACTGAGGATCGCGGGGAAATCACCGGCAAGTGAGGTCAGGGCGTCAAAACCCCAGCTGATAGGCGCCCCAAAGCAGCACAAGACCGCTGACGACACAGAGCAGCCCTGCCAAACGCCGCGCCTGTTCCGGCAGCGTGCGCAGCGCCTCTAACATACGTTCAATAAGCGAAGGGGCCAGCGCGTAGGCCAGCCCCTCGACAATCAGCACCAGCACGAAGGCCAGAAGGATCATACCCATTACTGGGTCGCCTGCCCGGTGGGCGATTTCAGGTAGTTGAAGAACTCCGAATCCGGGCTGAGGACCATCGAGCTGTTCCCGCCCTGCAAAGCGCGTTCATAAGCTGACAGTGAACGGTAGAATTCAAAGAACTCTGGGTCTTGTCCAAACGCTTCAGCGAAGATCGCGTTGCGTTCGGCGTCTGCCTCACCGCGGATGATCTCGGCCTCGCGGTTGGCGTCCGAAACCAGTTCAACCACGGTCCGGTCGGCCTGCGCGCGGACACGCTGCGCAGCTTCGTTACCACGGGCGCGTTCGTCGGTCGCCTCACGTTCCCGTTCGGCTTTCATCCGGTCAAAGGTCGCTTCAAGGTTCGCCTGCGGCAGGTCAGTGGCTTTAAGGCGCACGTCGATGACATTGACGCCCAGCGCCCGCGCTTCCGCAATTGCGCTGTTGCGGATCCGCAGCATGAGGGCCGCACGGTCAGAGCTGAGGATATCCCGCGAGGAGACCGAACCCAGAACTTCCCGAGTTTCCGCACGAAGGATACGGTCCAGACGGTCCTCGGCCACCGGAATACCGCCAACACCAACGGCCTGACGGAACTGCTCCAGATCCGAAATCCTGTAACGCGCGAAGGCGTCAACCACCAGACGGCGGTCATCCAAAGGCGTGACTTCAAGCGGTTGAACATCGATCGACAGGATGCGGTCATCATAGCGCACAACCTCTTGAATCAGAGGGATTTTAAACGCCAATCCGGGCTCTTCCTTGACCGCAACAACGCGACCAAACTGCAGAACCAGAGCGCGTTCACGCTCATCCACGATGAAGATCGAGGACAGAACACCGACAATCGCGAGGAAGACGACGGGAAGGATAAATGTCGTTTTACGCATCAGTTGCTCTCCGCTGCAGGGGTACGACGCAGTTCGTTCAACGGCAGGTACGGCACAACGCCCTGCCCCGAGCCACCGGTGTTTTCGTCCAGGATGATCTTGTCCACGTCACCCAGAACCTGCTCCATGCGCTCCAGATACAGACGCTTGCGGGTCACATCTGGTGCTTTGGAGTATTCCTCCAGAACCGCGCTGAAACGGCTGGCCTCACCTTGAGCGCTATTGATCTGTTGGGCGCGGTAGGCTTCGGCCTCTTCCAGAACCTGAGCAGCTTCACCGCGCGCTTCCGCGAGAACACGGTTAGCATAGGCATCCGCGACGTTCTGCAGACGGTCCCGTTCCTGCGCAGCGGCCTGAACGTCACGGAACGCGGCAATCACGTCCTGAGGCGGGTCAGCCTTGTCGAAGTTCACGCGGACGATGTTCACGCCCGAATCGTAGCTGTCCATTGTCGCCTGAATCAGCTCTTGCAGACGTTCTGCGATAATGCCGCGATCTCTGTTCAGGATCGGAGCAAGTTCGCTTTGCGCAATAATCTCACGCATCGCCGATTCCGACACCGCCTGAATCGTTTGGCGGGGGTCACGCAGGTTGAAGAGGAATTTGGCGGGGTCGTTGATATTCCAAACGACTTGATAGTCGATATCGACCACGTTTTCGTCACCGGTCAGCATCAGACCATCATCGCTGCCACGAGCGCCGCCCATGTCTTCGTTCTGTTCCCGCGTAACAGGAATGACCTCGGCAGTTACAAACGGCCATGGCGCAAAGTTCAGACCGGGATTTCCAACAGCCGAGAATTCGCCAAGGAACAGTTCAACCGACTGTTCTTCGGGCTTAACGGTGTAAAAGCTGGCCGCAGCCCAGAGGCCGATCGCGACCAATGCGCCAATTGCCACGGTGCCTTTGGTAAAGATCGGGCCACCGCCGCCACCGCCTGAACCGTTGCTGCCACGGCCGCCGCCGCCGCGACCGCCCATGAGGACGCGCAGCTGCTCTTGCCCTTTTTTCATCAGCTCATCGATCTCGGGGATCTGCGGGCTCTCCCCTTCGGGAGGCTTGCGCCCGTCACCGCTATTACCCCGATTTCCTCCGCCACCAGAAGAGCCTCCGCCCCCCCAGGGGCCACCGCTGTTGCCCGCCATATGTGTCTATTCCCTTGTGTTTGACCGTGTGATCACGGTGTTCCTTGTAACTTGGTTGCGCGCAGTTGCAAATCAAGCCGTGCGTACAGGTTGCCGCATTGTCACCAGTTCTTCGGCCATGACCGGGTGAACTGCAACCGTGCGGTCGAAATCTTCCTTGGTCGCGCCCATTTTGACGGCAATGCCCGCCAGCTGGATCATCTCACCCGCGCCAGGCGCCACGATGTGGCAACCCAACACCTTGCGCGTCGCCTGAGAAACGATCAGCTTCATCAGAACCCGCTGAGTACCACCGGCAAAGGATTTCTGCATCGGCTTGAACGAAGTCGCATAGACCTCAATCGGTTCCTGCGCGGCCGCCTCTTCCTCGCTGAGGCCTACGGTTCCGAATTCGGGCTGGGTGAAAATCGCGGTCGGGATCAGCTCATGATCCACTGGGGTCGGGTTGCCTTTGAAGACGGTCTCTACAAAGGCCATGCCTTCGCGGATCGCAACCGGGGTCAGATTCACGCGGTCGGTCACATCACCAATCGCATAGATCGAGGGCACGCCGGTCTGGCTGTATTCATCCACGACGATCTCACCCTTGCGGCCACGTGCGACTCCCACGTCCTCTAGCCCCAGATTGTCCGCGTTCGGAGTGCGCCCGGTGGCATACATGACCACGTCGAAAGGATCCTCGGTCCCGTCGGTGGCTTTGACGCGAATCTTGTCGCCCTCTTTCGTCATCTCAAGCACATTGGTGCCCAGACGCACGTCGATACCGTTCTGGCGCATCTCTTCACAGATCAGGCCACGCGCTTCTTCGTCAAAGCCACGCAGGATCTGCGCACCGCGGTAGAACTGAGTGGTCTTGACGCCCAGCCCGTTCATGATCCCGGCAAATTCACTGGCGATATAGCCGCCACCGACGATCAGGATGCTTTCGGGCAGCTTCTCAAGGTGGAAGATTTCATTCGAGGTGATCGCCAGATCCGAGCCGGGGAAGTCCGGCACAACCGGACGGCCACCCGTTGCAATCAGGATATGTTTGGCAGTTTTGCGTGTGCCATCGGCAAGTTCAACCGTATGCGGGTCGACCACTTTGGCGCGCTGATCGAAACTCTCGACACCGTTGTTTTTCAGGATGTTGCGGTAAATACCTTCCAAACGATCCAGTTCCGTCACCAGCTTGCCGTGGAAGGTGTTCCAGTTGAACGCTCCGGGCTGAATGTCCCAACCATAAGCCTGTGCGTCACCGACCATACCCGAATATTCGCTGGCGAAGACCATAAGTTTCTTTGGAACGCAGCCGCGGATAACGCAAGTGCCGCCGTACCGATCCTCTTCCGCCAGAGCCACTTTGGCACCGTTTTCGCCCGCCGCTACGCGCGCCGCGCGGACCCCACCCGAGCCTCCGCCGATTACGAAGAGGTCATAGTCAAAGCTCATGCTGGGTTCCTTCATTCAGCTTGCAAAATTCTTTGGATATCTGGGCGCAAAAACCGCCCTGCCAACCCCCAAAGGCGTAAATTTCCAGTATATTCCAACACGTCCTTGGGATGGCGCCTTCCACTCAGTCCGAAAAATCCGAAAACAGGTTGTCCTTGGCGCCATCAAGGAACTGGTCCAACTCAACGGTTCCGGCATTGATATCGCGCAACTCGACCCGACCATCGCCGTAGCCCACAACGACCTTGTCGCAGATATCTATGAACAGCCCGTTCTCGACGACACCCGGCACCTGGTTCAAAACCAGCGCCATCTGCCGGGCATTGCCGATCCGCTGCAGATGCAGGTCGAGGATATGGTTACCCTCATCGGTCACAAATGGGGCCTCACCATTCATGCGAAGGGCTGAATTGGTGCCAAGCACATCCATCGTATCCAGAACTTCTTCGATCAGCGTTCGAGTGGTCTGCCAGCCAAATGGGATCACCTCGACCGGCAGCGGGAATGCGCCGAGCGTTTCGACCTCTTTCCCGGCATCAGCGATCACCACCATCTGGTCGCTGGCCGTTGCCACGATTTTTTCCTGCAGATGCGCACCGCCACCGCCCTTGATCAGGTTCAGATCACCGTCGAACTCATCCGCGCCGTCAATCGTCAGGTCCAGCCACCCCGCTTGATCCAGCGACACGACCTCGATCCCGACTTCACGCGCCAATTGCGCGGTTCGGGTTGAGGTGGGTACGCCCTTGATACGCAGGCCTTCTTGCTGGACACGCTCGCCCAAACGGCGAACAAGCCAGGCGGCGGTCGAGCCGGTGCCCAGCCCCACCCGCATTCCGTCTTTGACCATGTCAGCCGCGCGGTACGCCGCAACGTATTTGGCTGTGTCGATTGGCGACAAATCCGCGGTCATTGGCAGTCTTCCCCAAATAGTCTGCAAGACTTATATGCAATGCTCCACCCAACTTCGAGACCCAATTCACGTCGCCCGGATGCGAAAGATGTCGCTCAATTGCGCGTTTCCTATCGGAAACGTCGCAAACAAGGCTTTTCAGGTTTCGGTTGCTGTATATCTAGTCCGTATGATGACGCCCTATCGCCTGCACTATGCCCCTGATAACGCCTCGCTGGTGATCCGGCTGGTACTGGACGAAATGAGCCAGCCCTATGAGACCGTGCTGGTTGATCGTAGTCAGAACGCGCAAGACAGTGCAGCCTACCGAGCGTTGAACCCGAACGGGCTGATCCCGGTTCTCGAAACTCCTCAGGGGCCGATATTCGAGACCGCAGCCATTCTGCTGTGGCTGGCCGACAGCCATGGGCAACTTGCACCCGCGTCGACCAGCCCTGACCGGGCCGCCTTTCTGAAATGGCTATTTTTCGCGTCAAACACGCTCCATGCCGATCTGCGCATCCTGTTCTATGCCGAGAAATACATAGACCCAGAACAGGCCGAGACCCTGCGGGCCGGGATACGTCCAAGGCTGCGCACCCATCTTAAAAATCTGGACGCGGTCGCTGCGCAGGCACCGGAATGGCTGAGCGCTGATCGGCCGTCAGTTCTGACATACTATATCGCGTGCATGATGCGTTGGATGGCGCTTTACCCATCCAATGCGGACCGCAGCTGGTACCAACTGGCCGATACGCCCTATCTTCAGCGCATCCTGACACAGCTAGAGATGCGTCCCGCAACGCGAACGGCAATAGCCGCCGAAGGTCTTGGGGCCACGCCGTTCACCTCACCCATCTATGCCAACCCTCTTGAAGGCTCAGCTATCTGACATGTTCCTCTCTGTCTTCGATATGTTCAAAGTGGGCATCGGCCCGTCCTCATCTCACACCATGGGTCCCATGGTCGCCGCCGCACGTTTTCTGGACATGATGCGCGCATCGCCTTTTGAATTTGCTGGGCTGCGCGGCTCACTACACGGCTCGCTGGCCTTTACCGGGGTGGGTCATGCCACCGATCGCGCCACCATCCTTGGCCTCGCCGGATTCGTGCCGGACACCTATGACAACGACAAGGCCGAGGCCGCGCTGGCCGCGATTGCTGAGACGCACAAGGTAACGCCCGAAGGGCTACCGACGCTGACCTTCAACCCCAAGACCGATCTGGTCTTTGACTACGACCACAATCTGCCCGGCCACGCCAACGGTATGATCCTGATGGCAACCGACGCGCAGGGCGATGTGATCCTGCGGCAGGTTTTCTACTCGATCGGCGGCGGCTTTGTTCTGACCGAAGAGGAACTGGCCGCTGGCAAGGCCACCGACGAAGGCGCCCCAGTGCCCTTCCCCTTCAAATCGGCTGTCGAGATGTTGGAGATGGCCAAGTCCAGCGGCAAATCCATTGCCGAAATGAAGCGTGCCAACGAAATCGCACGTGGCTGCGCGGATAGCTTTGCCAAAGGCTCTGCCCGGCTGTGGCAGGTGATGAACGACTGTATCGAGCGTGGTCTGACCACAGATGGCATCCTGCCCGGCGGCCTCAGCGTGCGCCGCCGCGCCAAGGGTATCTATGATGCACTGATGGCCGAGCGTGGCATGAACCTGACCGCGCCGCACACTATCAACGATTGGATGAGCGTCTATGCCATGGCCGTGAACGAAGAAAACGCGGCCGGAGGCCAGGTGGTCACCGCTCCAACCAACGGCGCGGCGGGCGTTCTGCCTGCAGTGCTGCGTTATTACCTCGACCACGTGCCTGGCGCATCGGAAAGCCATATTGAGGATTTCCTTCTAACCGCAGCCGCCATTGGGGGGCTGGTGAAATTCAACGCCTCGATCTCGGGGGCTGAGGCTGGATGTCAGGCCGAAGTGGGCAGCGCCTCAGCGATGGCCGCGGCTGGTCTCTGCGCCGTCATGGGTGGCACGCCCGAGCAGGTGGAAAACGCCGCCGAAATCGCGCTGGAGCATCATCTGGGTATGACCTGCGATCCGGTTGCAGGGCTGGTTCAGGTGCCGTGCATCGAGCGCAACGGCCTTGGCGCGATCAAGGCGGTTTCGGCCGCGTCACTTGCTTTGCGCGGAGATGGGCAGCATTTTGTGCCCCTAGATGCGGTGATCGAGACCATGCGTCAGACCGGCCATGATATGCATGAGAAGTACAAGGAAACCTCATTGGGTGGTTTGGCCGTAAACGTCCCGAACTGCTGAGGTGAGACAGGAGGTAACGAAATGCGAGGACATTGTTTGTGTGGCAAGGTCGCGTATGAAGTTGATCCTCCGGTCTTGTCCTGTGTCTCCTGTCATTGCGACAGTTGCCGCCGCCAGTGTGCCGCCCCTATGACGACCTATTTCGGGGTGCGCGACGGCGAATGGCGCTGGACCGGAGAAGAACCGAAGCACTTCAACTCTTCGCCTGGGGTCGAGCGGAGCTTCTGCCCACATTGCGGAACACCGATCTCATTTCGGTCGACCAAGATGTCGGACGTTCTTCACCTCTATGTCGCGACGCTAGAGAGCCCCGAAGCCTTAGAGCCAACTCTTCATGTGTCACACGAAGAGAAGCTGACCTGGCTGAAACTGGGCGATGATTTGCCCACATGCATCGGCCCGGACTACACCAAGGTTCAACCCCTTCCGAAGGCTTGAGAACAGAGCTTTTCTCGGCCTTGGGAAACCGCTAGCGTCGCGCCCATGACTCAGGATCGTCCCGTATTCGGCATCGTGTTGATGCTTGGTTTCTGCGTGCTTGCCCCGATGGGGGATGCGCTGGCAAAGCTTTTGGGGGAAACAACGCCACTGGCACTGTTGGTTTTCGCGCGTTTTGCCATTCAGGCGGCGATCCTTGTGCCCTTGGTCGCGATGACCGGCAGGCCGTGGCGCATGCGGGGCCGTGTTCTGCGGCTGACCGTGATCCGCACGCTTTTGCACATCGCGGGCATCACCGCGATGTTCTCGGCGTTGCAATTCCTGCCCTTGGCGGACGCGGTCGCCATCGCCTTCGTGATGCCCTTCATCATGCTGCTGCTCGGGAAATACATACTGAACGAAGAGGTCGGGCACCGCCGCCTTGCAGCATGTATCGTCGGCTTCGCCGGAACGCTTCTGGTGATTCAGCCCAGCTTTGCCGAAGTCGGTCTACCCGCGCTTTTGCCCCTGATCGTCGCAGTTGTCTTTGCATTGTTCATGCTGGTCACGCGCCAGATCGCCAAAGAGACCGACCCGATGTCGCTGCAGGCTGTCTCGGGCGTGTTTGCCACGATCCTGCTACTGCCCCTTCTAATCTGGGGAACGCAGTCCGAAATCTGGGAGCTGTCATTCACCCTCCCCTCGGGCAGCGAACACTGGCTGCTTCTGTCCATCGGGATATTGGGCACCGTCGCTCATCTGCTGATGACGTGGTCGCTGCGCTATGCGCCCTCGGCCACGCTGGCACCGATGCAGTATCTTGAGATCCCCGTCGCCACCCTGATCGGCTGGCTGATCTTTCACGACCTGCCGAACGGTCTGGCTGCGCTTGGCATCCTGATCACGATCGCCGCAGGGCTCTATGTTATTCTGCGTGAGAGGGCCACGGCGCGCTCTGCCCCGACAGAAACGCCTGCATGACCTGATCCAGAGCGCTACGAGGCAACATCACCAACATTCCCGGGCCGTCCATCTGAAGCTCAAGCCTTGAAATGACACGGTTCGAGGTGCCTACCTGCCCGCTCGGATCAAATTGAAGTCCCTCGATCGGCCACTCCAACCCGCGGCTGCGCCCCGTGACTTGTTTCAGAGGAAAGAGAGAAACAACCGCCCCCAGTGTCAGATCCAACACGATGCTTGGCGGTACGTGGAACACAACCTCATGCGCGCCGATCAGAATACAAGCTTTGTCCGGATACCGGACCAGAGTGTTCAAGACCGCCAATTGATGGTCCAGCCGGTCGCCCAAAAACCCTGCCCCCAACACCAAGGGGGCCTCTACGTTCCGCAGCGCCTTGTCGAAATCCGTGCTGTCCTGTTCCGCAATCGGAAAAAGGCGATCCTGGGGAATACGAGCTCTGATTTCGGGGGACAACGAATCGAAATCACCAATCACGGCATCCGGAATCCGCCCCGAATCGACCAGCACCGAGGCTCCGCCGTCTGCTGCGACTGCAATTATGACGCTATTCAGCACCAAATTCAGGTCTTCTGGGCCGATCTGCCCCCCTCCAAACAACCCGATTGGGCCATTTGAACGTACAATTGCCCCATTTTTTCTAAGATTGATCATTTTTCCCGGATTTGGACACATTGAGACCACAAAATGATAGGTTCATGCAGTTAGTTCCGAGTCGATCGGGTTGCCCCTGTCCGGGCGGATCGGCTCAGTTAGTTTGTAAAGGACGCATGTCTGATGGTACAGAACAACAAGGTATTGACCGTTTCCTATGGGACTTTCTCGTGCACTTTGGAAGGGTTCGACGACTCTTTCGAGACTATGAAAGCCATAGCCGAATACTTCCGCGATCTTGCGGCAGAAGACAGATACTTTGGATCTGAACCCCCGCCACCTGACGCCGAAATGCTGACGCGGATTGCACAGCGCGACAACGCGCAAAAGGTAGAAGCGCGCCCAAGCGATACCGGCCTGCTTCTGCGCGCCACGGAAACACCCCCCCGTACTGAAACGCCCCCCGCCCCTGAAGCGACCCTGCCACAGGATAACGCCATGCCCCAATCGCCCGATCTGAATGTTGTCCAGCCGACCCCCTCTGCGACAGCTGAAACAGAAACCGCCGCATCTTTCTTTTCCGAAGCTGCGCCGGTCGATGCCGACGCGGACCCGGCGCCCGATAGCTTGGCCGCCAAGCTGCAACGCATCCGCGCGGTAGTTTCCCATTCGGATGTGGATACGGACAACTATGCCGAGGAAGAGGTCGCCCCCCTAACGGCCGACGCCCCCGCGCCGATGGACGCTGTCTCAGCCGCCTTTGCAGCAGGTTCGCTGAGCCCCGAAGATCTGGCCCCTCAGGCCCCGGCCCCTACCGAGGCACCTGCCGTCGAAGCCGTTGAAGAGGCATACGCGCCGGAACTGCCGGATGCGCCAGCCATGGAATCGGCGCCGCTCGATTTGCAAGATGAGACCCCAATGCAAATCGAGTTTAAAGACTCAGAGGAAGAAGAGGCCCCCGAGGTGATCTTCGACGAAGACACCGAGACGGCGACCGATGACGGCGATGAGGTTGAGAATATCCTTAGCCCAGCAGACGAAGCAGAAGACGACCAGCAAGGTGTTCTGACCGCTGAGGATGAAGAAAGCCTGTTCATCGAGATTGACGAGATCGAAGAGGAAATGGATGCGCAAGCGACCACGGCTTCCTCGGATCTGGATCAGGATGTCTCGCGCCTGATGGCAAAAGCAGATGAGCAGATGGACGACCCGGCCACTAGCGGCACGCGTGAGGCCTATTCACATCTGCGTACGGCCGTTGCTGCAACCTCGGCGGAAGATGTGGCCAAGCAGGCCGCGACTGATGAAGAGTATCGTGGCGATTTGGCCTCGGTCGTCAGCCCTCGCCGCCCAGACGATGTTCAGGTCACCAGCAAACGCCCTGATGCAGACATGGCGGCCCCTCTGAAGCTGGTCGCCGAGCAGCGTATTGACGCGCCCAACGCGGATACAGGCCCGGTGACCCCCCGCCGTGTCACCTCGGATCAGTCTGAGGACGCGTCAGAAGAAAGCGGCTTTGCACAATTTGCACAGGATCAGGGCGCGCAGTCTCTGTCCGACCTTCTCGAAGCGGCTGCGGCGTATTTGTCCTTCATCGAAGGGCAGGAACAGTTCTCGCGCCCGCAATTGATGAACAAGGTTCGCTCGCTGAAACAGGATGAGTTCAATCGCGAAGAAAGCCTGAAGTCCTTCGGACAGCTTCTGCGCGACGGCAAAATCGAAAAAGCTGGCGGAGGGCGCTTTGCGGCTTCCAGTGACATCGGTTTTCGCCCAGAAGGCGAACGCGCCGTAGGCTGATATCCTCTATTTCGCTATCTAGAGTGGGTCGGAGATTTCTTCGACCCATTTTCTTTTTGCACTTACCCTACGGAATCTCGATGCGGACATGATGTCGCTATGCTGCATTGCAGAAAAATGATATCGTCTGAGTAAAGGTAAAAGATCTTTCAGTTCGTGTTCAAATCAAGGCTCCGCCATGTATGAACTACCTATTCGACGCCTCAGAGCATTCGACAAACCCAAAATAGAAAGCCATTTCAAGAGTCTCGATGCAGAAGCACTGACATCTCGATTTGGCGTACCGGTCAGCCCGGCCTTTGTTGAGAATTATCTCTCAGGCATATTCAAAAATTCTGCGCTGGTATTTGGCGCATTCCCCGATTCCTGCCTGCGTGGTGTCGGAGAGTTGCGGGCTGTTCCTGACAGCCACAACCATGTGGCCGAACTGGCCTTTACCGTTGAAACAGTCTGGCAGGACCTAGGGATCGGCGATGCACTGCTGTCGCGGATAGTCACTGCAGCCCGCAATCGTGGATTTCGCGAAGTCCACATGTTGTGCCTTGCCACCAATCAAAAAATGCGCCGTCTGGCTGCAAAACACGAGGCCGAGCTTAAACTGACGACAGGACAGATCGAGGCGACCCTGACAGCGCCCTGGCCCACCCCCTTCAGTGTCGCCGAAGAAATCTCGGGCGAGTATCATGCCATGGCCCGAGCGATCCTAAGTTGGTCGGGAAACGATCGACGAACCGGCTAAGAACAGACATAGACGCGCAGCGCCTATGACGACCTACGGCACTCGTAGAAGCGGACAGCCCGAAGCTGAAACTTCGGACTTGCCCTCATCTCACTGTCTGGGTGTTGCGCAGGGAAATGACGCGAGCCTGTTATCCAATCACAGATACTGATCAGTCGGGCTTTTGGTCAGGGTCCTCTTTCCCCACGCCCTTAAACACGAACTTGAAGGGCAAAGCCCACAGAATGCCCAGCGCCACGTAAACCAGCAACTCCAGCCAGATCGGGGGACGATCCAGCCAGTTCACCACCGTGACTACGGCGACAATATAGACAGGCAGGCCGATCACCAGAATGAACAGAGACCAACGCCTGCGCGCCTTGTAGCTGAGCCCGGGTGTCTTGTCGTCAGACATCAGTCTGCAAACGGGTCGGTCACCAGAATGGTGTCGTCCCGCTCCGGGCTGGTGGAAAGCAAGGCCACAGGGCATTCGATCAACTCTTCGACCCGGCGCACATATTTGATCGCGTTTGCGGGAAGATCCGCCCAGCTGCGCGCGCCTTCGGTGGATTCGCTCCAACCGGGCATCTCTTCGTAGATGGGCGTGCAGCGCGCCTGCTGATCGGCTGCGGTCGGCAGATAGTCCAGACGGTCGCCATCCAACTCATAGCCGGTGCAGATCTTGAGCGTTTCGAACCCGTCCAACACATCCAACTTGGTGAGAGAGATCCCGTTCACACCGCTCGTCGCGCAGGTCTGGCGCACCAGACAGGCATCGAACCAGCCGCAGCGGCGCTGACGACCGGTGGTCGTGCCGAATTCGTGGCCACGCTCGCCCAGTCGCTGACCATCAGCATCCTCGAGCTCGGTCGGGAACGGCCCCTCTCCTACACGGGTGGTGTAGGCTTTGACGATCCCCAGCACGAAGTCGATCGAGCCCGGCCCGATCCCCACGCCTGTCGCCGCTTGACCGGCAATCACGTTTGAGGACGTCACGAAAGGATAGGTTCCAAAGTCGATATCCAGCAGCGCACCCTGCGCGCCTTCGAACAGGATACGTTTGCCCGCCTTGCGCTTTTCGTTGAGAACCTTCCAGACCGGAGCCGCAAAAGGCAGAATTTCCGCTGCAATTTCTTTCAGTTGCGCCAAGAGAGCATCCCGGTCGACAGGTTCAATACCCAAACCCTTGCGCAATGGGTCGTGGTGCTGCAGTGCACGATCAACACGAGCTTCCAAGGTCGCCTCATCGGCAAGATCGGCAACACGCACCGAACGGCGTCCGACCTTGTCTTCATAAGCCGGGCCAATCCCGCGCCCCGTGGTACCAATCTTGGTTCCCTTGCTCGCGGCTTCCTCGCGCGCGCGGTCCAGCTCGCCGTGGATCGGCAGAATCAGAGGGGTGTTCTCGGCAATCATCAGCGTCTTAGGCGTGATCTCAACGCCCTGAGCGCGCACAGTCGCGATTTCTTTGACCAGATGCCACGGGTCCAGAACCACGCCATTGCCGATCACGCTGAGCTTACCGCCGCGTACAACGCCCGAGGGCAACGCGTGCAGTTTGTAGACCTCGCCATCAATGACCAGAGTGTGGCCAGCATTGTGCCCGCCCTGAAAACGCGCGATCACGTCTGCTCGCTCGCTGAGCCAGTCGACGATCTTGCCTTTTCCTTCGTCACCCCATTGGGCGCCGACAACAACCACGTTGGCCATATCCGGTCCTTTTCGCGAAAAGATATCAAACTCGGCTGATATAACGAGGCTCAGACGGTAGGGAAACCGATATTTCGCCGCATCTGAAAATCGCGCGGCGCGCAATGCCTCCGGCGGGGATATTTTTAGCCAGATGAAGAACGGATCCCCTGCTTCATCTGGCCGAAAATATCTCGGGGGAGTCGCCAAAGGCGGCGGGGGCAGCGCCCCCAACTCGCTTTACGGCAAACGGACCAGTTTACCATGCGGCGTGGTCATGTAAGCCCTTTCCCAAGCGCCCTGCAGCAAGGTGACCTCATCTGAGCGGGCATCTCCTTGTTCAGCCAACAAGGCCTCAAGGGTTTCAAGCCATGCGTGGAAGTAGTCGTCCCCGCCATCCAGTTCTTTGTTCAGACCGTTCCGCTTCAACGTGTTCGAAAACCGGGCGGCCCAGTCGGACCAGTCAAAACGCCCAGCCTCGTTCAGCGCGACGGTGACTGCAAAGACCTGCGCATGCCAGGGTTCTGAGAACACAGGCTCTGGCGCGGAGGCTGTGATGCAGTTGCTCATGCAGGCTCCAGATAAGATTGCCAAAGGTCCAGCACCACTTCGTCCTTGGGGTGTTCCGGATCGGCCCATAGCTCGGACGCAAGGAAAGATACGGCATAGAGAGGTTCTGGTGCCTCTCCCAAACCGTGGGCATTGGAATCGGGTAGAACATGCGTTCCGTGCAGGCGAACGATCCGCCCTTTGGCCCCAGCGGCATAGTTCGGCAAACGTGTGTGCCCACCATCCACCAAACGGTTCGCGGCGGGTCGCGCTGTTTTCACCATCTGCCCGACCTCGAATTGCGCTGCGATGTTCGAATTGCGATCAGCAGGGCCGCCTTTGGACAATGCAACTGCCACAGCTTGCGCTTTCAGCATTCGGTCTGCCAGTGGATGATCCTCGACCAAGATTTCTCCGCGCAAGTCTTCTAGGCTCAACACCCCTTTGGCGACCAACAGATCGGCCAGCCCAGAGATCCATTTCTCATAGTAGGAAAACCGGGTGTAGTCCTTCGGCGACAGCTGCTCACGCGCGTGGCGCGATGTGTCAATGTTCCATTGCCCCAAAAAGCCCGAGGCCAGCGTTACGGCCAAGGCCCGCGCGTGCCAGTCTTCGGCAAAGATGGGAGCGTCTTCAGCTTCCGGGTTGATCGGGCCGTCTCCAAACCGCCCTCCCATATCGTGAACGCGCGTCATGATGCCTCCTTGGGCAGGCCCGTGCCGATCATGCTGTCGCGCGTGACCAAAGCCGCGAGTTCCTCTTCGCCCAACCCTTCAGTCCCCTCGGGACGCATGGGCAACACAAGATAGCGAATCTCGGCCGTGGAGTCCCAGACGCGTACAGCTGCGTCCTCGGCCAGCGTCACACCAAACTCGGCCAGAACCTTGCGTGGCTCGCGCACGGCGCGGGCGCGGTAAGCGTCCGATTTATACCAGCCGGGAGGAATACCAAGCAGCGGCCACGGATAGCAACTGCACAGCGTACAAACGACCATGTTGTGCTGCTCCGGCGTGTTTTCGACCACCACCATATGTTCGCCCTGACGACCATAGTAGCCAAGCTCGGCCACGACTGGCGTTGCATCTTCAAGCAATGCGGCCTTGAACGCAGGATCGCTCCAGGCCTTCGCGACAACGCGCGCGCCGTTCTGCGGGCCGATCTTGTTCTGGTACGTGTCGATGATTTCATCCAGCGCCGCCGGGTCGATCAACCCCTTCTGGGTCAGAATCGTTTCAAGCGCTTTGACGCGCAGCGCGGGTTCGGGGGGCAACAAGGCGTGCGGGTGGTCAGAATGATCATGAGGCATGGCCGCAGGGTGCGCCAAGCTTGACCGATCTGTCCAGTCCCTTTGGCGTGATGTGCAACATCATCAACTGTGATGCCAACTCGTGACTTGCCCCCAGAACCAAACTTGCATAAGTACCACGCGATACACGCCACGCTGTACAGGACCACCATGGAAAACGTCGTTCTCATCATCCATCTTCTTCTGGCTTTGGGCCTGATCGCCGTCGTTTTGATGCAGCGGTCCGAGGGCGGCGGTCTTGGCATGGGTGGCGGTGGCGGCGGCGCCATGACAGGCCGCGCAGCTGCAACGGCCCTGGGCAAAGTGACATGGATCCTGGCTGCCTGCTTTATCGTCACCTCGATCACCTTAACGATTCTGGCAGCGCAGAAGTCCTCGGGCAGCTCGGTCATCGACCGTTTGGGCGTTCCGGCTCCGGCCGCGACTGAAGAAAGCGCACCTGCAGTTCCGTCTGCAGATGACCTGCTGCCTCCGGCACAGGGCGACAACGCTCCGCTGATCCCGCAGGCCGACTAAGCCACAAAACCTAGAAACCTGAAAGAGAACTGCAACAGCATCTTGCGGTTCTCTGTCGAGAACATTCTGAATTGTCCGGTGTAGGTAACATGCCAATTGTCCGCTTCAGTTGATTGCGCGGTGGCCCAATTCGGAGGGAGCCGTAGGCGACCGTAGATTTGGGCCACCGCGTTCGCGCCACGTCGAAGCGGGTCACGCGACTTTGTGTTTGCTATCCTCCTGTGTGATGGGTGATCCGTCAGGCTGGTAGCGGCCAATGCATCTCGGGCCGTGGAAGATGACCAGTTGACCATCGGGGTATTCGTGGACCCTGACCTTCGCCTTGACGAAATGATGACGGTGCCTGTCTGCCGCGATCTGCATGACCAGGCCCTTGTAGCGCACCGTATTGTCGTTGCCGACGACGCGGTCTTCCTGCACACACAGGGTGTCGCGCACATTGCCTGTAAACGGCACGAAGGCCGAGGTCGTATCCTCCGGCTCCCTTGCAAACAGGGCATTGTGTTCGGGAAGATAGACCTCTTTCAGGAACTGATTGGCCTCTTCAATGGTTGTGATCCCATGGGACCGCAGTTCCTGCGGCAATCGGTTCTGGAACGTGCCAAACATGCGTTCAGACCGTCCACGGGCCTGCGGTGAATAGGCCGGGATCAGCTCAATGCCGAGTTGCTGCAAGGCGCGCCCGACCTGGGTCAGATTGTCCTTGTCCACTTTGCCGCCCGCTTCGGGCGTATGCCAGTAATGAGAGCCCCGATCGGCATAGAGCGAGCAAAACAGACCTTGCGCCTCGATCACCTCTGTCAGCCCCTGAAAACTGCTCATCGTCCCTTCTTCCTCGACAAAGAATGCCGAATAAACCCGGTTGGTGGCATCGTCCATGGTGACGATCAGATCCCACCACTGACCCGGAACCCATTCATGGCTGGAGCCGTCCTGATGCAACATCATGCCAACCATCGGACGGCGGGGCCGCTTGCGCCGATGGGCACCTCGTCGGGGTGCTGCCTGAACCCGGCCGTGGCGCTGCAGTGTAAGCCGCACCCAGTTGTAGCTCTGTGTGAAACCATGGTGGGCCACCAGCTTCTCGTGGAAATGCTTCGGCGTGTAATCCCAGTACTTGGTATCAAACAGTTCAAGCATCTCCATGACCTTATCCGTGGCAACACGATTGTTGGCCAGTTTGCCAAGCCGACGGTCGTACAGACCTTCTGCACCATCCGCCTCAAATCGATCCTCCCAACGCCTGACGGTGCGCACGGATACACCCAGTATCTCAGCCGCCTGTTCTTGCGTCAGCTTGTTCGCGCTTCGCCGCGAATACACATCTTCAAACTTCATCAGTCGAACTTCCTGTAACACTTCTGCTCGGTTCATAACGCCTCCTCTCAGAGACAGAATAGAACCGGACAGATCGCATGTTACATACACCGGACATATCGCGTGTTAGCGACACAGCATCTTGCGGTTCTCTTGCGCTATTGGCGCGAATCCTTTATACGTGAAGTCCCGTGATGCAGCGGTTTTTCGGAACCGTCGGGCAGCTGATTTTGACGTCTCACGGGAGCAGCCGAAAAAACATGGCGCGTTTTATTTTCATCACTGGTGGTGTGGTTTCGTCCTTGGGTAAAGGACTGGCTCCTGACTTCCGACCTTTTTGTTGATCTGACTGGGTTTTTGGTTTGTTTTCAGGTGTGGTTGCTCAGAGGCGCGTTGTAGTGCCCCATTATTATAAAAAGTATTGACATGGGCCTTCAGATGGCTAACCTCTTCGCCCATGTTCATCCGCACCAAACATGACGCAAAGCTCAACCGCACACGGATCCAGATCGTTGAATCCGTCCGCACCGGCTCCAAGGTACGCCAGAAGATCCTGCGCCATGTGGGTGTGGCCCATAACGACAGCGAGATTGAGGATATCAAGCGTCTGGCGGGCCGCTTGATGGAGCAATTACGCATTGATCGCTCGCCGCAAATGGAACTGTTCACGCCCACGGAATATGCCGATCTGCAGGCGCTGGTGCGCCGCGCTCCGCGGCCGGACAAGCTTGGCGTTGATCTTGCCGAGTGCCGTGAGGAGGCGCGGGTCTCTCTGGGTCTGCGGGATGTCATGGGGACGATGTATGACCAACTGGGTTGGGGGGCCCTTCTGGGGGCGGCGCGTAAAAGTGCCAATCGCATTGTGAAAGAGCTGGTTATGGCGCGGATCGCACAGCCCGAGAGCAAGCGCGCGACCGTGGAGGCGTTGGAGAACCAGGCAGGCATCACGCTCAATCTGGACGTGGTCTATCGGAGCATGGATTACATCAATACGCCGGTGATAGACGGGATTTGCAAAACCTCTCACGCGGCGGCAGAGAAGTTGCTGGGCGGGCCAGTGACCGTGCTGTTCTACGATTGCACGACCCTGGCCTTTGACACCGAGCGCGAGGACCCGGCCGAGGATGCGGACGGGGTCGAGCAGGATCATCTTCTGGCCAAGGGCTTCAGCAAGGATGGCAAGCATCACCGCGCTCAGGTCATGCTGGCGCTGATCGTCACCTCCGATGGGCTGCCTGTGGGCTATGAACTCTTCCCGGGAAACACCTGGGAAGGTCATACGCTGGAAGCTGCGCTGAAGGCGTTGGAGGGACGCTTCGACGTGGCCAGGGTCACGTTCGTGGCCGATGCCGCCATGCTCAGCAAGGACAACCAGCAGATGTTGCAGAACAAGGGTCTGCCCTACATCCTCGGCTATCGCATGAAGTCCGCCCCGGCCGCCGTGAAGGCGAACATTTTGAGCCCGGAGGGACGCCAGCCTTGGGCTGGACACGGTTCTGAAGAGGCAACCGAGAAGGGCTGGTACAAGGTGATCGACCAGGAGGGAGCGCGGGTCATTGTGACCTGGTTACCCACCCGGGCACGCAATGATGCCCACAAGCGCGACAAGGCAATCGAAAAGCTGCACAAGAAGCTCAAGCGCTCTCGCAAACCCGGCAGCTTCAGCAGCCGGGGATATGGCCGCTTCCTGGCCTTCCCCGACAGCGGGGACGTCACGCTGGATGATGCAAAGATCAAGGCAGCGGCACAATGGGACGGGCTGCATGCCATTGTTGTTCATGGTGCGGACGAACTGGAGGCACAGGACGTCATTGCCCGCTATCACCAGTTGTGGGAGATCGAAGCCTGCTTCCGCACCAACAAGCACGATCTGAAAATCCGGCCCATCTATCACTGGTCGCCGCGTCGGGTCCGGGCCCATATCGCCATCTGCTACATGGCCTTCTGCTGCCTGCAGCACCTGCGCAAGCATCTGGACCTGCTCGGACACCCGATGAGCCCGGCTCGTATCCGCAACGAGTTGAACGCATTGCAGCTCTCGATCCTGCGCCACAAAGGCACCCCTGACCGCTACGGCATGCCAAGCCATGCCACGGTCGATGCCAGACGCATCCTCACCTGCGTCGGCCTGACCTGGAACGAAGCCCCTTTCAAGATACCCCCCGGGCGCACCCGAAAAACTGGCCAGACCAAAGCCTGAGCTCCCTCAACACTCCGAAACAATCGCTGGCGAAAAAAGTCCGTGTAGTGCCTTTTGGCAACCAAGGCATAATAATATCAATGACTTATACGAAAAAATGTCGGAAGTCAGGAAACAGTTCAAGCATCTCCATGACCTTATCCGTGGCAACACGATTGTTGGCCAGTTTGCCAAGCCGACGGTCGTACAGACCTTCTGCACCATCCGCCTCAAATCGATCCTCCCAACGCCTGACGGTGCGCACGGATACACCCAGTATCTCAGCCGCCTGTTCTTGCGTCAGCTTGTTCGCGCTTCGCCGCGAATACACATCTTCAAACTTCATCAGTCGAACTTCCTGTAACACTTCTGCTCGGTTCATAACGCCTCCTCTCAGAGACAGAATAGAACCGGACAGATCGCATGTTACATACACCGGACATATCGCGTGTTAGCGACACAGCATCTTGCGGTTCTCTTGCGCTATTGGCGCGAATCCTTTATACGTGAAGTCCCGTGATGCAGCGGTTTTTCGGAACCGTCGGGCAGCTGATTTTGACGTCTCACGGGAGCAGCCGAAAAAACATGGCGCGTTTTATTTTCATCACTGGTGGTGTGGTTTCGTCCTTGGGTAAAGGACTGGCTTCGGCGGCTCTGGGATCGCTGTTGCAGGCGCGGGGATACTCGGTGCGTCTGCGCAAGCTGGACCCCTATCTGAACGTTGACCCCGGCACCATGTCGCCTTTCGAGCATGGTGAAGTTTTCGTCACCGATGATGGCGCCGAAACCGATCTGGACCTTGGTCACTATGAACGCTTCACCGGTGTGGCCGCGCGCAAGACCGACTCGGTCAGCTCGGGGCGGATTTATTCCAACGTGTTGGAGAAAGAACGCCGCGGGGATTACCTCGGCAAGACTATTCAGGTGATCCCGCACGTCACCAATGAGATCAAGGATTTCATCGCCATCGGCGAGGATGAGGTCGATTTCATGCTGTGTGAGATCGGCGGTACCGTGGGCGATATCGAAGGCCTGCCCTTCTTTGAGGCTATTCGTCAATTCAGCCAAGACAAGCCGCGCGGTCAGTGCATCTTTATGCACTTGACTCTGCTGCCCTACATCAAAGCCTCGGGTGAGCTGAAAACCAAGCCGACCCAGCACTCGGTGAAAGAGCTGCGCTCGATCGGCCTGGCCCCCGACATTCTGGTTTGCCGGTCCGAGGGGCCGATCCCCACGAAAGAGCGCGAAAAGCTGGCCCTGTTCTGCAATGCGCGCCCCGATAGCGTGATCGCGGCGCAGGACCTGTCCGCCATCTACGACGCGCCTCTGGCCTATCATAAGGAAGGTTTGGATCAGGCGGTTCTGGACGCATTCCAGATCAGCCCCGCCCCCAAGCCCGATCTGGCCAAATGGGAGGACGTCAGCGACCGCATCCACAACGCCGAAGGCGAGGTGAAGGTCGCGATTGTAGGTAAATACACACAGTTGGAAGACGCCTATAAGTCGATTGCCGAGGCGCTGACCCATGGCGGCATGGCGAACCGCGTCAGGGTCAAGATCGAATGGGTCGATGCCGAGGTGTTCGACCACGAGGATGCCGCCCCTTATCTGGAAGGTTACCACGCCATCCTCGTCCCCGGCGGCTTTGGCGAACGTGGCACCGAGGGCAAGATCAAGGCGGCGCAATACGCGCGCGAGCATAAGGTGCCCTATCTGGGCATCTGTCTCGGCATGCAGATGGCTGTGATCGAAGCCGCGCGTAATGCAGCTGGTATCGCCGAGGCGGGCTCGGAAGAGTTCGATCACGAGGCTGGCAAGAAACGGTTTGAACCGGTGGTATACCACCTAAAGGAATGGGTTCAGGGCAATCACAAGGTCGAACGCAAAGTGGGCGACGACAAGGGCGGCACCATGCGCCTTGGCGCCTATAACGCAGTTCTCGCCGAAGGCTCGAAAGTTGCGAATGTCTATGGCGGCACCCAGATCGAGGAACGCCACCGCCATCGCTATGAGGTCGACATTAAATATCGCGAGCAGCTTGAAAAAGCGGGCCTGAACTTCTCGGGCATGTCCCCCGATGGCCGCTTGCCCGAGATTGTCGAATGGTCGGATCACCCGTGGTTCATCGGCGTTCAGTATCACCCCGAGCTGAAATCCAAGCCGTTCGATCCGCATCCCCTGTTCCGCGACTTCGTGCGCGCGGCTAAGGACAGCTCTCGACTGGTCTGATCCGGTCGCTGCAACGTGATGTACCGACACAATTAAGCGCTTAGGATTCCGGCGTCATGGGATTAACTGTTGAACGAGTTTCGACAGGAGATACCCCATGACGACCCAAGCCCAACGTGCTGAAACCTTCACGCGCCTGCATGTCAAAGGCGACCCGGTCATCCTGTTCAACATCTGGGACGCTGGCAGCGCCGCCGCCGTGCGCGACGCAGGCGCGCAGGCGATCGCAACAGGCAGCGCTCCGGTCGCGATGGCGCAAGGCTATGCAGACGGGCAGCACATCCCGCTGGAGGCCGCGCTGGACAACGCAAAGTGCATCGTCAGTGCCGTTGATCTGCCCGTCACGCTGGACTTTGAAGGGGCTTATGCCGTCGATCCTGCTGGCATTACCGACAATACGGCACGGGCGTTGGATTGCGGTGTTGTTGGCTTCAATTTTGAGGATCAGATCGTCGGCGGAGACGGCCTTCACACCATTCCCGATCAAGCCGCGCGAATCGAGGCGATGCGCAAAGCCTGCGACGCGGCCGGTATTCCCGCCTATATCAACGCCCGCACAGATATCTTCCTGAAAGCACCGGCAGACACGCATGATTCTGCGATGCTGGAAGACGCTATTGCTCGCGCTTCGGCCTTCCAATCCGCAGGCGCTAGCGGCTTTTTTGCCCCCGGCCTGAAAGACGAGACGATGATCCGACAGCTCTGTGAGGCCACCGAGTTGCCGGTCAACATCATCGCTCTGCCGGGAACACCAGACTCAGCGACTCTCGCCAAGCTGGGCGTGGCCCGGGTCAGCTACGGCCCGGTGCCCTATCGTCAGATGATCGCGTGGCTAACCGAACAGGCGCGTCAGGCTATCGACTACACCGGGTAAGCGCAGCTTGCAATTTTGAGGCAAACTTCGCACCCTGCCCTAAACCAAAACGGGAGAGTTCCATGAGCAAAGGCTACTGGGTGGCCCATGTCGATGTCGACGATATGGAGACATACAAGAACTACATCGCAGCGAACGCTGAGCCTTTCTCCGCCTATGGCGCCCGCTTTCTGGTGCGCGGCGGTTCGCGCGAGGTCAGAGAGGGCGCAGCACGGGCAAGAACGGTCGTGATCGAGTTTCCCAGCTACGAACAGGCCCTCGCCTGTTACGAAAGCGAAGGCTACCAAAAGGCCAAAGCGCTGCGCGATCCTGTCTCGCTCGGCGATCTTGTGATCATTGAGGGCTATGACGGGTAGTCTCAACTTGGCGCGCCACAAAATATGGATTAGATTGGCCTCATGTTGAAAAAATTCTTCCAAGCGTTTCGACCGCCACAGACAGAACACCTGCCCGACCCCGACGCCGAACTGGCGCTGGGTGCATTGATGGTGCGTGTTGCGCAAGCGGACCGGGACTACAAACTGGAAGAGATCAGCCTGATTGATCGCATTCTGGCCCGCCTCTATCAGCACAACGCGATCGAGGCCGCCAAGGTCCGCGCCACCTGCGAGAAACTTCATGCGGCGGCACCGGACACCGACACGTTCGGCAAGCTGATCCGCGAAACCACCGACCTGAACGAACGCCTCGCCGCGCTGGACGCGTTGTGGGAGGTCGTGCTGGCCGATGGCGACACGGATGAGGGTGAGGTCAAGATCGTCGAGGAGGCCCGTGTTGCGATGGGCCTCAGCTTCAATGACAGCAAATCCGCCCGTGAACGGGTGCAAAGCCGCTTGGAAGCTCACTAACCTGGCTCTATATCTATTTCATGTTTCGTGATTTTCTGTCCCGGCTGACACAGCCTGACCCCGACCCTCTGGCCGAAGATGATGCCCGACTGGCGCTGACGGCATTGTTGGTACGCATCGCCCGGTCCGACAATGACTACGCCGACTCGGAAATGGCCCGAATCGACAAAGTCTCGGTCGAACGCTACGGCTTGTCGCCTTTCGAAGCTGCAGGCCTGCGCGCCCGCGCCGAAGACCTTGAGGCCGAGGCCCCCGACACCGTCCGCTTCACCCGCGCCATTAAAGAGGCCGTCGCCTACGAGGATCGGCTGGCCGTTGTGCAGGCCATGTGGTCGGTCGCCCTTGCCGATGGGCAAAGGACCGGTGAGGAGGATTCGCTGCTGCGCCTTGTGGTCAGCCTGCTGGGTGTCAGCGACGTGGATTCAGCCCTCGCCCGTCAGAAGGCCGCCAAAGCGTGACAGCGATGCTGGGCATGTATGACATGCCCGCCCTGCGCGCCTCCAACGATCGCTTCTGGGATCTGATCAGGACGCATTTGGGGTTCGGTCCCGCCAATCTGGATCGGTCGCGCGATTTCTGGGACATTTGGCGCGATACAGATCTGATCTTTGCCCAAACCTGCGGTATGCCCTACCGAACGCAGCTTCATGATGCGGTGCAACTGGTCGGCACACCGGACTATGGTCTTATAGGATGTCCAAAGGGTTACTACAGATCCGTCTTTGTCGCCCGCGCCGATGATCCGCGCAGTCTGGCGGAGCTGACGGACGGTGTCTTTGTCTATAACGAAGCGCTGTCTCAATCCGGCTGGTCCGCTCCGATCACGCATTTGTCCCAGATGGGGCTTGCACCGAAGCACCTGCAGCAGACCGGAGCGCATGCCAATTCGGCCCAATCCGTGGCCGAGGGCATGAGCGATTTCGCCGCGCTCGACGCGCTGACCTGAGAGCTTCTTAAGGAGCATACCGATCTGGGAGACGCATTGCGCGACGTTGCCGAAACGGAACCGACCCCAGGGCTGCCCTACATCACTTCGAAATCGCAGGATGCGCTTCGGATCGCACGCGCGGTTCAGGCCGCCATTGATGCTCTGACGGATGAGGATCGAGGTAATCTGCGCATCCGTGGGTTGATCAATATTCCCGCAAGCGCGTACCTCGCTATTCCAACTGCGCCTTCGCCCAAAGCACAGTTGCGCAGCAGCTAACCAATTTGATCACGACCTTTGGTCATTTTGATTGATTCCCCGCTCGATTCTGTGTTTTGCGCATTGCATTGCGCCGGATTTTCCGCCCTATTACCGCACCAACGCCACTCATGACTGGAGCTTCCGTGACAGACGCCTCTGCCGTAATCGAGATCAAGGACCTTCACAAAAGCTTCGGTAATCTCGAGGTGCTCAAGGGCGTGGATATCACCGCGAAACGCGGCGATGTGGTCTCGCTTATCGGGTCCTCTGGCTCGGGGAAATCCACTTTGCTTCGGTGCTGCAACCTTCTGGAAGACAGCCAACAGGGTGAGATCACGTTCAAGGGTGAGCCTGTGAAATGGAGCGGCTCGGGCAGCGCCCGCCGTCCCGCCGATCCCAAACAGGTCCTGCGCATTCGTACCAATCTGTCCATGGTGTTCCAGCAATTCAATTTGTGGGCACACATGACCATTTTGCAAAATGTCATGGAGGCCCCAGTGACCGTTTTGGGCCGTGACAAGGCCGAAGTGGAAGACAGCGCGCGCAAATATTTGAAAAAGGTCGGCATCGGCGACAAATGCGATGTCTACCCTGCGCAACTGTCAGGTGGTCAGCAACAGCGCGCGGCCATCGCGCGCGGCTTGTGCATGGAACCCGAAGCGCTGCTGTTCGACGAACCCACCTCGGCACTCGACCCCGAGCTGGAGCAGGAAGTGATCAAGGTGATCAAGGATCTCGCCGCCGAAGGCCGGACGATGATCATCGTGACCCATGACATGAAGATGGCCGCCGATATCTCAAGCCACGTGGTGTTCCTGCATCAGGGCCGGATCGAAGAGGAAGGCAGGGCCGAAGATATCTTTACAGCGCCTGAATCCGAACGGCTTCGGGGCTTTCTTTCCGCCACTCAGGCGGCATAAGTTTCAAAAACAGAACCAAACTGGGGAGTAACCAATGAAAAACCTGATTCTGTCTACCGCAGCACTTGCGCTGATCGCCGGTATCCTGACTTCCGACATTTTTTCGTATAAGTCATTGATATTATTATGCCTTGGTTGCCAAAAGGCACTACACGGACTTTTTTCGCCAGCGATTGTTTCGGAGTGTTGAGGGAGCTCAGGCTTTGGTCTGGCCAGTTTTTCGGGTGCGCCCGGGGGGTATCTTGAAAGGGGCTTCGTTCCAGGTCAGGCCGACGCAGGTGAGGATGCGTCTGGCATCGACCGTGGCATGGCTTGGCATGCCGTAGCGGTCAGGGGTGCCTTTGTGGCGCAGGATCGAGAGCTGCAATGCGTTCAACTCGTTGCGGATACGAGCCGGGCTCATCGGGTGTCCGAGCAGGTCCAGATGCTTGCGCAGGTGCTGCAGGCAGCAGAAGGCCATGTAGCAGATGGCGATATGGGCCCGGACCCGACGCGGCGACCAGTGATAGATGGGCCGGATTTTCAGATCGTGCTTGTTGGTGCGGAAGCAGGCTTCGATCTCCCACAACTGGTGATAGCGGGCAATGACGTCCTGTGCCTCCAGTTCGTCCGCACCATGAACAACAATGGCATGCAGCCCGTCCCATTGTGCCGCTGCCTTGATCTTTGCATCATCCAGCGTGACGTCCCCGCTGTCGGGGAAGGCCAGGAAGCGGCCATATCCCCGGCTGCTGAAGCTGCCGGGTTTGCGAGAGCGCTTGAGCTTCTTGTGCAGCTTTTCGATTGCCTTGTCGCGCTTGTGGGCATCATTGCGTGCCCGGGTGGGTGACCAGGTCACAATGACCCGCGCTCCCTCCTGGTCGATCACCTTGTACCAGCCCTTCTCGGTTGCCTCTTCAGAACCGTGTCCAGCCCAAGGCTGGCGTCCCTCCGGGCTCAAAATGTTCGCCTTCACGGCGGCCGGGGCGGACTTCATGCGATAGCCGAGGATGTAGGGCAGACCCTTGTTCTGCAACATCTGCTGGTTGTCCTTGCTGAGCATGGCGGCATCGGCCACGAACGTGACCCTGGCCACGTCGAAGCGTCCCTCCAACGCCTTCAGCGCAGCTTCCAGCGTATGACCTTCCCAGGTGTTTCCCGGGAAGAGTTCATAGCCCACAGGCAGCCCATCGGAGGTGACGATCAGCGCCAGCATGACCTGAGCGCGGTGATGCTTGCCATCCTTGCTGAAGCCCTTGGCCAGAAGATGATCCTGCTCGACCCCGTCCGCATCCTCGGCCGGGTCCTCGCGCTCGGTGTCAAAGGCCAGGGTCGTGCAATCGTAGAACAGCACGGTCACTGGCCCGCCCAGCAACTTCTCTGCCGCCGCGTGAGAGGTTTTGCAAATCCCGTCTATCACCGGCGTATTGATGTAATCCATGCTCCGATAGACCACGTCCAGATTGAGCGTGATGCCTGCCTGGTTCTCCAACGCCTCCACGGTCGCGCGCTTGCTCTCGGGCTGTGCGATCCGCGCCATAACCAGCTCTTTCACAATGCGATTGGCACTTTTACGCGCCGCCCCCAGAAGGGCCCCCCAACCCAGTTGGTCATACATCGTCCCCATGACATCCCGCAGACCCAGAGAGACCCGCGCCTCCTCACGGCACTCGGCAAGATCAACGCCAAGCTTGTCCGGCCGCGGAGCGCGGCGCACCAGCGCCTGCAGATCGGCATATTCCGTGGGCGTGAACAGTTCCATTTGCGGCGAGCGATCAATGCGTAATTGCTCCATCAAGCGGCCCGCCAGACGCTTGATATCCTCAATCTCGCTGTCGTTATGGGCCACACCCACATGGCGCAGGATCTTCTGGCGTACCTTGGAGCCGGTGCGGACGGATTCAACGATCTGGATCCGTGTGCGGTTGAGCTTTGCGTCATGTTTGGTGCGGATGAACATGGGCGAAGAGGTTAGCCATCTGAAGGCCCATGTCAATACTTTTTATAATAATGGGGCACTACAACGCGCCTCTGAGCAACCACACCTGAAAACAAACCAAAAACCCAGTCAGATCAACAAAAAGGTCGGAAGTCAGGAAAAACCTGATTCTGTCTACCGCAGCACTTGCGCTGATCGCCGGTATCGCCATGGCCGACACCGTCCGCATGGGGACCGAGGGCGCCTACCCTCCGTACAACTTCATCAATGATGCCGGCGAAATCGACGGGTTCGAGCGTGAAGTGGGCGACGAGCTGTGCAAGCGCGCAAACCTGGAATGCGAGTGGGTCAAGAATGACTGGGACTCGATCATTCCGAACCTGGTCTCGGGTAACTACGACACCATCATTGCAGGCATGTCGATCACCGACGAGCGTGATGAAGTGATTGATTTCACTCAAAACTACTTCCCTCCTGCGGCGTCGGCCTATGTTGGCGCATCGGACGGAGTTGACGTAGGCGGCGGTATCGTTGCAGCACAGACAGCAACCATTCAGGCGGGTCACGTGGCTGAATCCGGCGCGACTCTGGTCGAATTCGCGACCCCCGAAGAAACCATCGCAGCCGTGCGCAACGGCGAAGCAGACGCCGTGTTCGCCGACAAAGACTTCCTTGTGCCGATCGTCGAAGAATCGGGCGGTGAGCTGGTATTCGTAGGGGATGACGTCCCGCTGGGCGGCGGTATCGGCCTGGGTATCCGTGAATCCGACGGCGAACTGCGCGGCAAGTTCGACGAAGCGATCACCTCGATGAAAGCGGATGGTTCGCTGAACGAACTGATCGTCAAATGGTTCGGCGAAGGCGTTCCGACCTACAACGCTGACGGCTCTGTCGTTTCCAACTGATCTGCACTAACAGGTTCGGCGTCTTGATTGCGCCGAACCTATCCCGGCCTCGCGCCGGAATTGACGTTCGAAAGACGCCACATGTTTTCCTATTGCGCTGATCCCGACACGCTGGGCACGTTCCGCTGGTTTTCGTGCTATTTGACCAACGGCGTACATTGGTCGTTCTACCTGTCCTTCCTCAAGGTGCTTGGCTTGTTGGCCGTGACCGCCCCGGTCGCGCTGAGCTTTGGCTTTGCGGGCGCGATGGCAGCCAGGTCACATGTCGCGCCGCTCAGTTGGCTGGGCAAAGGGTACATCGCCATCGTGCGCGGCGTCCCGGACATCGCGTTTTTCTTGTTTTTTGTCATCGCCCTGGATCAGGCCTTTGAGTGGACACGCCACCAGGTCATGTGTCCCGAATGGACAGATCCGGTCCGTCAAGGCAATGACTTCATCGTCTGTCAGGCCGCCAAACTGCCCTTGGGCAGCGCCCCAGAATGGGTCCACGAGACCTATGGGTTCTTCCTGGCCGTTGTCACCTTTTCCATCGTTTTTGGCGCGTTTGCGGCCAACGTTCTGTTCGGCGGTATGCGCGCCGTGCCACATGCTCAGCTTGAAACGGCCGAGGCCTATGGCATGACCCGCCGCCAGACATTCTGGCGAATTCTGGTACCGCAGATGTGGGTCTATGCCCTGCCCGGCCTGTCCAACCTGTGGATGGTGCTGATCAAGGCCACCCCGCTTCTTTTCCTGCTGGGCATCGAAGACATCGTCTATTGGGCGCGTGAGTTGGGCGGCACCAAAACGTCGCGCTTCACCGACTACCCCCATGGCGACTGGCGCATGTGGTATTTCCTGTTCCTGCTGATCTTCTACCTCGGCATGACCCGCGTCTCGGAAATTGTGCTTGAAAAGCTGATGCGCCGCCTGTCCCACGGTCAGGCCACATCCGGTGGAGAGCTGTTGCGCAAGGAGACGACGGCATGAGCTGCATCCAGACGATCCAGGACTACGCCCTGCGCTCTGTCGGGCTTGGCGAACGCCTGTTACCCAAATCAGACTTCACCCTATGCGAACAGTTCACGCTGATCGGATCGGGTATGATCTGGAATGTCTATTTCGGCATCATGGCCCTGGCGACTGGCTTCTTTTTGGCCACCGCGCTGGCCGTCGGCAAGGCATCTCCGAACAAATGGCTGCGTAAACCTTCGGAATGGTTCATCTTTCTGTTCCGAGGTTCTCCACTGTTCATCCAGTTCTTCTTTGCTTATTTCTTCTTCCTGTCGCTGAAGAAGCCCTATCCGATGTTCGACGCCCTGACGTCGGCCTGGTTGGGGGCATTGATCGTGCTGTTCCTCAACACAGCCGCGTACACGGGCGAGATATTCTATGGCGCCCTTCGCTCGATCCCCAAGGGTGATATCGAGGCCGTGTCGCTAACACGCGATATGTCCGGTGTATGTAACATGCGATCTGTCCGGTTCTATTCTGTCTCTGAGAGGAGGCGTTATGAACCGAGCAGAAGTGTTACAGGAAGTTCGACTGATGAAGTTTGAAGATGTGTATTCGCGGCGAAGCGCGAACAAGCTGACGCAAGAACAGGCGGCTGAGATACTGGGTGTATCCGTGCGCACCGTCAGGCGTTGGGAGGATCGATTTGAGGCGGATGGTGCAGAAGGTCTGTACGACCGTCGGCTTGGCAAACTGGCCAACAATCGTGTTGCCACGGATAAGGTCATGGAGATGCTTGAACTGTTTGATACCAAGTACTGGGATTACACGCCGAAGCATTTCCACGAGAAGCTGGTGGCCCACCATGGTTTCACACAGAGCTACAACTGGGTGCGGCTTACACTGCAGCGCCACGGCCGGGTTCAGGCAGCACCCCGACGAGGTGCCCATCGGCGCAAGCGGCCCCGCCGTCCGATGGTTGGCATGATGTTGCATCAGGACGGCTCCAGCCATGAATGGGTTCCGGGTCAGTGGTGGGATCTGATCGTCACCATGGACGATGCCACCAACCGGGTTTATTCGGCATTCTTTGTCGAGGAAGAAGGGACGATGAGCAGTTTTCAGGGGCTGACAGAGGTGATCGAGGCGCAAGGTCTGTTTTGCTCGCTCTATGCCGATCGGGGCTCTCATTACTGGCATACGCCCGAAGCGGGCGGCAAAGTGGACAAGGACAATCTGACCCAGGTCGGGCGCGCCTTGCAGCAACTCGGCATTGAGCTGATCCCGGCCTATTCACCGCAGGCCCGTGGACGGTCTGAACGCATGTTTGGCACGTTCCAGAACCGATTGCCGCAGGAACTGCGGTCCCATGGGATCACAACCATTGAAGAGGCCAATCAGTTCCTGAAAGAGGTCTATCTTCCCGAACACAATGCCCTGTTTGCAAAGGAGCCGGAGGATACGACCTCGGCCTTCGTGCCGTTTACAGGCAATGTGCGCGACACCCTGTGTGTGCAGGAAGACCGCGTCGTCGGCAACGACAATACGGTGCGCTACAAGGGCCTGGTCATGCAGATCGCGGCAGACAGGCACCGTCATCATTTCGTCAAGGCGAAGGTCAGGGTCCACGAATACCCCGATGGTCAACTGGTCATCTTCCACGGCCCGAGATGCATTGGCCGCTACCAGCCTGACGGATCACCCATCACACAGGAGGATAGCAAACACAAAGTCGCGTGACCCGCTTCGACGTGGCGCGAACGCGGTGGCCCAAATCTACGGTCGCCTACGGCTCCCTCCGAATTGGGCCACCGCGCAATCAACTGAAGCGGACAATTGGCATGTTACCTACACCGGACAATTCAGAATGTTCTCGACAGGGTGATATCGAGGCCGCAGATGCCTATGGCATGACCGGCTGGGCCCGCTTCCGCCGGATTGTCTGGCCGACCATGCTGCGACTGGCTTGGCCCGCCTACACTAACGAGGCGATCTTTCTGTTCCACGCGACAACGCTGGTCTTTTTCTCAGCCTTCCCGGCCTGGCAGCAACGCGGAGACGCCCTGTATTACGCCAGCTATTTCGCAGACAAGACCTTCAACCCGTTCATCCCCTATCCGATTCTGGCCTTCTATTTCATCCTGCTGACGCTGGTCATCATCTGGGGCTTTGGACTGGTCAACAAGCGACTGAACAGGCACCTGCCCGCCGCCCGGAAAAGCAAAATGAAGTTGCGCCTGAACCTGGCGCGCTGATCTCCAGCGCGCCTGAGCATCAAAATCAAACACTCTACGCCGCGCTTACAGCGCGGTTTTTTGTTCGAAAATTTGGGAAATGGTACCGCCTCCCTGGCTTGAACAGGGGACCTCTGGATCCACAATCCAGCGCTCTAACCAACTGAGCTAAGGCGGCACTTGTGAGGGGCGATTTACCGAACACGCCACGGGAATGCAAGAGGATTAAAGCCTAATTTTCCAGCTTTGTTCGACAAGGTCGACGCCGAAAGAATGCACCGGCTTGCTGTCCACCAGCTGCCATCCGGTGGACTGGTACAAGGCGCAGGCGGCCTTGTGGCTTTCATGCGTCCATAGCTGCATTTGATGGTACCCAGCCGCCTTGGCAAAGCCCATACAGGTACTCAGAAGCCGCTTTCCCAGCCCCAGACCACGCGCCTCTGGCACAAGAAGAAAAAGGCGCAGTTTTGCGGTCTGCGTGTCCAGTTTGACGCAAAAGATACTCCCCAGTCTTTGGCCTTCTGCCTCGGCGATCCAGCCCTTCTCACACGCTGGGTCATGATCGGCAACAAAACCATCCAGTATGCGTGCGACCAGCGGGGCGAAGCTGTCATCAAACCCCTCATCGCGGGCATAGAGGGTTCCGTGACGCTCAACCAACCAAGGCGCATCCTGGGGCTGAAAGGATCTGATGCTTACATTCTGCATACCGTATCAGAGCGCAAAGGCCGCTTGATTCTCAACCCCGTGCGCGCTAGCAGGAACGCTCAGTCCCCGGAGGCGAGTATGGGTATCAACACCGAACGCGACATTCAGGCCAACCTTCAGATCGGCCCCACAGATCAGGGTATGGTACGTCTGTTTATCGAGGCAGATGGCCTTGAGATTCCGATGGATTTCGATCCCGAGGAAGCCGAAGAGATCGCAGACGAGCTGCGTGCCGCCGCACAGGCTGCCCTGGCCGTCAAAGGCTGAACTGCGTCACAGCCGCGGATCGCGCAGCGCCTGCAATCGACGCGCTGCATCGGTCGCGAATTTCTGGATCATCTTTTTACGCCGGGCCGGAGGCAGCTTATCCTCGGGTGCCATGCGAATGATTTCGGCATCATAAGCATCGGCAATGATCAGACCGGTTTCCTGCGGTAACAGGTCCGTTGGGAACTCAGTATCGACAGCCCAAAAAAATCGATCGCACCACTCCAGATAGCCTTGCCACTTCGAATCTGACTGATAGTCAGCACGGCTGGATTTGCACTCGATCACCCAAAGCTCGCCCTTTGGACCTAGCCCCATCACATCAACGCGCAGCCCGCGCGTCGGCACAAATTCTTCAACGGAAACAAAACCGTGGGCGGTGAGATGGCGCGCGACGCCGCGCGCAAGTTTCTGTCCAGGCTGTAAATCCAGTGTCATACCGAGAATGTGAACAATTAGTGAACAAAAGTAAAGTCTTCACTCAACGCTTGACATGGTACCATATGGTATCACATTAATATAATACCAAACGGTATCTTTACCGAGGCGACAAATGCAAACCCTTACCCAAAACGCGTTCCGTGCGCTTGCAGACCCAACCCGTCGGGACATCATCAAACTGCTGGCCTCTCAGGACATGACGATCGGGCAGCTGACGAACCGGTTCGACATGACGAGGGCTGCCGTCAAAAAGCACCTGACGGTCTTGTCTGATGGCGGGCTTATTACGGTGGAAGCTCGCGGCAGAGAACGCATCAACCGCATTGAACCACAGGGCATGGCCCCGGTCTTGGATTGGCTCAGCTACTTTGACCAGTTCTGGGATGAACGCCTCAACTCTCTTAAGGAAGCTATTGAAAGGAAAAAAGAATGACGAATGCTGTATTGCAAAAGACGATTTTTCTACGGGCCGATCGAGATACTGTCTGGGCCTATCTGACCGAGCCCGAACGGCTGGCAGAGTGGTTTCACAAACCGGATTGCACGTTGACCAAAGGAAGCAAACTGCAAATGTTCGGGACCACCAGCGGCGACCTGCTGATCTGGGGCGAGGTACGGGAAGCACGTGCCCCTGAATATCTTGAGTACACATTCGCTGTGAAGCCGATGGGAGACGCGGTCAGTCTAGTCAGATGGACTCTGACCCCCGTCGCAGGAGGTACAAAGCTTAGCCTTCAACATGAAGGTTTGCCCCAGGGTGCGGATGCGTTCGGCCTGATCCTTGCGCTCGACAATGGCTGGGACGAGCATTTCGGCAAGATGCGCACGGCGCTGCACGAAACTGTTGATGCCTGACCCCTTGTGTAAATCCGCCGGACGCCCTACGTAGGCGCTTGGCGGGTTCTGCCCTTCTTGTGACTGGTAGCATTCTGGTGGCCTTAAGCAATTCCGAGGGGGCTGGCTCTGTTCAGGTCCTGGCCTGATTACCTGGCGCCCACCTGTACATACAGGTCCTCGGGAATCACACCGCACGGTTGACTGGTGGTCCCGCCACATTTCCCCTGAAAATCAGCGCTCTGCGCGGGCTTCCTGCTTGGCCAATGCCGGCTTGAAGCTGTCGACCACGGGCGAGCCGCGACGTGGGCCTCCGGGTTTTTCTGCCATGCTCATGATCTTGTAACCGAACTGGACACCGGCAAACACGATCCCGTTCATGAACCAGATCATCGCAAGCGCGACCAGACCGATTTCCGAACTGGTGATCAAATGACGGAGGTTTGCCACGTTAAATGCTAGAAGCACCCCTACAAACACGGCCGAGATAACGAAACCCCAAGCGACTTGCGTGATATACAGGCGGATCAGTTTGGGCATGGCGAACCTCATTGCGCTATGACATTCAGGTTAGCGCATGTTTGGCTCGAGTAAAGGCGTCAGAATGCCTCGGGCTGAGCCTCACGGGCCATGTGATCCAGCACGGCGTTGACGAATTTCGGCTCTTTGCCTTCAGGGAAGAAGGCACGCGCGACGTCGACGAACTCGGTGATAACCACTTTTGGCGGCGTCTCGCTTTGGGTCAGCTCGGCCCCGGCGGCGCGGAACAACGCGCGCAAGGTTGGGTCGATGCGTGAGATCGGCCATTTGGCGACCAGAGCGCGGTCGGTCATCTGGTCGATCGGCGCCTGATAGTTCACCGCATTATCGACCAGCGACCGGAAGACGCTGATGTTGCCGTCCAGCATTTCCTCACCCTCGTAGACGGCACCGAACCGGTGATCCAGAAACTCATTCACGACCGCTTCAGTCGTCTGCCCCGATTGCTCCATCTGGAACAGTGCCTGCACGGCGTAAAGCCGGGCGGCGGATTTCATCAGGCGTTTCTGGTTGGCCGGTTTCGGCGCGTCTGTCTGGGTCATGCTGTCGTGGATCCGTTGCTGTCGCCCGCCACAAGGATGGACTCGGACGGCGGCTTGAAGCCCACGCCCTTTTTGGAAGAGCCCCACTTACGGCTGAGCGCGATCAGATGCAAGGCCGCAGCGGCTGCTCCGCCACCTTTATTCTTCTTTTCGGGATTTGCGCGGACTTCGGCCTGATCGTCATTCTCGACGGTCAGGATGCCGTTGCCGATGCAAAGCCCCTGCAGGCCCATCAATTGGATCGCACGGCTGGAGTCGTTGCAGACGGTTTCATAATGCGTGGTCTCGCCGCGAATGACGCAGCCCAGCGCGACATAGCCGTCGAAGTCGCATTGACGATCAGCCATCGCGATAGCGGTTGGGATCTCAAGCGCGCCGGGTACTTCGACAACCTCACAGGTGCCGCCCGCCGCTTCGATCTCGGCCTTCGCGCCCGCAATCAGATTGTCGGCAATCGCGCGGTAGAAAGGCGCCGCGACGATCAGCAGCTTCACCGGTTTGTCGAAGCTAGGTGTCGGCAGAATGCCATGTTTGTCTTGTTCAGCCATGATCAGTCTTCCTTCAGGATCGGGCGGGTGCCAACGATGGACAGCCCAAATGCGTCCAGCCCCAGATATACGGTTTCGGGCGAGTCAGTCAGCAGGACTAGCTCTTGAATGCCCAGTTTGGACAGGATCTGAGATCCCAGACCGGTTTGCTTGATGGTCCGCGGGCCTTCATCTTCGGCTGCATAGAGAGAGTTGCGCGGCTGGCGGAACAGACAGACGACCCCCCGGCCCTCTTCCGCGATCTTCTCCATCGCGCGTGGCAATTCGCGAGAGGACTTCGGACCGAGGCCCAAGATATCCGGCGCTTCGTGCAGCGCGTGGGTGCGGGTTAGGACAGGCTCGGGCGTGGTGATGTCGCCTTTGATCATGACGACATGTTCGATGCCGTGAAGCTGATCGGTGAACAGGCGCATTTCCCATTCGCCGCCGTATTCCGACGAAACCATCTCGCGCGAGGTTTCGACCACGAGGTTATCATTGCGCGAGCGGTAGGTGATCAAGTCGCTGATCGTACCAATCTTCATGTCATGGGTTTTGGCGAACTCGACCAGATCGGGCAGACGGGCCATGGTGCCGTCGGGCTTCATGATCTCACAGATCACGCCCGAGGGGTTCAACCCGGCCAGGCGCGAGATATCCACGGCAGCCTCAGTGTGGCCTGCGCGGACCAGCACCCCACCCCGCTTGGCGCGCAAGGGGAAGATGTGACCTGGTGTTGCGATATGGGCCATCGTGTTCTGTTCATTGATCGCCGTCGCCACGGTCAGCGCGCGATCAGCGGCTGAAATACCGGTCGACACGCCCTCACGTGCTTCGATCGATACCGTAAACGCCGTCTCGTGGCGGGACGAGTTGTTCACCGCCATCATCGGAAGCGCCAGCGCCTCGACCCGTTCAGCCGTCATCGGCAGGCAGATCAACCCGCGTCCATGGGTTGCCATGAAGTTGATCGCCTCGGCATCGGCAAATTCTGCGGCAATGACCAGATCGCCCTCGTTCTCGCGATCTTCATGATCGACGAGGATATACATCCGGCCTGCGCGGGCCTCTTCGATGATGTCCTCAATCGGGCTGATCGCATCGCGCAGCTGGGCCTCGACCGGGCCGGGGGTTTCAAAGCTCATGGGGCAGCCTTTCACAAGAGCATTTCTGCAAGGCGGGATAGACCACCCCGCATCCAAAAGCCAGAGCACAAACGGCCTGAGCGGGCTCAGACGCGACGTATTCTAACGCTCAGACGGTCTCGGCCAGTCGGGCGACGTAGCGAGCCAGAGTGTCGATTTCCAGATTCACCCGATCCCCGACGGCGACATCACCCCATGTGGTGACCTCTTTCGTGTGGGGGATGAAGTTGATGCCGAAATCGCAGCCCTCTACATCATTCACGGTCAGAGACGTCCCGTTCAACGCTACCGAGCCTTTGGGCGCAACGAAACGCGCCAAATCCTTGGGCGCGCGCAAGGTCACGCGGGTGCTGTCACCTTCGTCGCGCAGATCGACAACTTCGGCGACGCCATCCACATGGCCCGACACGATGTGACCGCCGAGTTCGTCGCCAACCTTCAGCGCACGCTCAAGGTTGACGCGCTTGCCCAGCGCCCAGCTGTTCAGGTTGGTTTTTGAGACGGTCTCGGCGCTGATCTGAACATCGTACCAGTCATCGCCCAGCGCGATCACAGTTAAACAGACACCATCGCTTGCAATCGAGGCGCCAATATCAATCGAGGCCGTGTCATAGCTCGTCTGGATACGCGCACGCAGGTCGCCTTGCTGGTCCAGCTCGGTCACTGTTCCAATATCGGTCACGATCCCTGTAAACATTCCGTCAACCCTCGCGTTCTACCCTGTCTCAGACTATCAGGGCCGAGGTAAGCTGATCCGCGCCGCCCGGCAAGCCCAACCTTGCCGAGAAACCCTCAGGCGGGCATAGTTTCGACAAGAATATTAGCTAAATCGCGCAGATGCACCACCCAGACCCAAACGCTGACCCTCGGGTCTTTCTGTTCCTGCAAGGCCCGCATGGCCCGTTTTTCAACGCGTTGGGCCGGATGTTGCGGGCCTCGGGGGCGCAGACATGGCGTGTCGGCTTCAACGCGGGCGATCAGGCTTTCTGGTTCGACAGGAAAAGTTACATCTCCTATCGCGACGCGCCAGAACACTGGCCCGAGGTGCTGCAGGCGCTGATCGCCGAGAAACAAGTGACAGACATCGTTCTATACGGTGACACCCGCCCGATTCACGCCAACGCCGTCAGGATCGCCAAAACACGAGGCATAACTGTGCATGTGTTCGAGGAAGGCTACCTGCGCCCATGGTGGGTCACCTATGAGCGGGGCGGCTCAAACGGCAACTCGCGGCTTATGTCTCTGGATCTGGACCAGATGGCACAGGCCTTGTCGCATTCGGGCGGGCACGCGCCGCCGCCGCCGTCCCATTGGGGAGACATGCGACAACACATTTTCTACGGCGCGCTCTATCACTGGTTTGTACTGTTTCTGAACGGGCGCTATCGAAATTTCAAACCCCACCGTGCGCTGCCAGTCTCGAAAGAGTTTCGCCTGTATTTCAAGCGCCTGATGCTGATGCCCATCCATCGGCTGCAACGCAGTCTGGCCACGGCGCGGGTACGTAGCAGGGCTTTTCCTTATCACCTTGTGCTGTTGCAACTGGGACATGACAGCTCGGTCCAATCCCATTCAGACTATTCGGGAATGTGCGCTTTTTTAGAACAAATGATGGAGGGCTTCGCGAAAGGCGCTCCCACGCATCACCACCTTGTCATCAAGGAGCATCCGCTTTAGAACCACCGCGAACCCCTCCGCCGACGTGTTCGGGATTTGGCGCTTAGTTTCGGGATCAAGGGACGGGTTCACTACGTTCCCGGCGGCAAACTGGCGAAACTGCTGGACGACGCCAACTCGGCCGTGACCATCAACTCGACTGCCGGGCAGCAAGTTCTGTGGCGCGGTATCCCCCTTCGGATTTTTGGTCGTGCGGTCTATGAAAAACCGGAACTTGTGTCACAACAGGAGGTTAGCTGTTTCTTCGCCGACCCTGAATTACCCGACATCGAGGCCTACCAGTTGTATCGACGGTTTCTGCTGGAAACCAGTCAGGTTCCGGGCGGCTACTACTCCAGACGCGGACGTCGGCAATTGCTGCGCCGCACTGTCGACATGATGCTGAGGGCTGATGATCCCTATCAGGCCCTGCTGTCCGTCGACGCGACCCCAGAGCCACAGTTGAAAATCGTTGAGTAGACCCGGCCATCCTTCTCTGGAAGTTGTAGCGATAAAAGAGTAGTTTGCCGAAAAACAAGTAGAACTGAGGTTATCGGCAGTGCATCGCTTTCCAATCCGTTGGGTACGGGGGGTCGCCCTTGTGACCTCACTCGTCATGCTGAGTGCATGCCAGTTGCCCAAAGCGGGCCCAAACAAGAACGAGATTCTGGCCGGCTCAGTCAATAATGGCGGCAATGCGTTTGTGGTGGAAGTCGATGACCGCGTGTCACGGGCCACGTCATCAGTGCCGCAGTTTGGGTTCTCTTCCTCCTTTACCTCTGCCCCATCTCTGACCGCTGATACCGTACGCCCCGGAGATGTTTTGGGCCTAACGATCTGGGAGAACGTCGATGATGGGCTGCTTGCGGGCGATGCAGGTTCTTCGACTGCGTTGAACGAGGTTCAGGTCGACAGCGAGGGCTTCATTTTCGTCCCCTATGCAGGCCGTCTACGCGCCGCTGGCAACACTCCGGAAGAGCTCCGAGGGTTGATCACGGACGAGTTGAAGGAACAAACCCCCGACCCTCAAGTCGAAGTACGACGCCTGGCCGGTGACGGCTCTACTGTTTCGCTAAGCGGTACTATCGGCGCCCCGGGAATTTACCCGATAGAACGCCCCACCCGTACCCTGCTCGGCATGCTGTCGCAGGCCGGGGGGGTTTCGGTTGAGTCCGATATTGCGCTGGTCACGCTGATCCGTGGCGACCAACGTGGGACAGTCTGGTACAATGACCTGTTCCGCAATCCTAAACTGGATGTCGCGCTGCGCAGCGGTGACCGCATTCTGGTCGAGGGAGACAGCCGTTCCTATATCGCGCTCGGCGCAACCGGAGGACAATCGCGCGTCGCCTTCGACAGTCAGGACCTGTCCGCGCTTGAGGCACTGGCACAGGTTGGCGGCCTGGTATCCATCTCATCCGATCCAACTGGTATTTTTGTCCTGCGCCGCGAACGCCAGGACATCGCCCGCCAGGTGATGGGCCGTTCCGACCTGCAGGGCGATCAGCGCATGATCTATCTTTTGAACCTGACCGCGCCCAATGGCCTGTTCATCGCGCGTGATTTCGTGATCCGCGACGATGACACAATCTACGTGACCGAGGCACCGTACGCGCAGTGGACAAAGTCGATCTCTCTGATCGCAGGGGGCCTGACGCCGGTTGCGAATGTCGCCACCTTGACCGGCAACTAAACCATGACCCATGGGGACCCCACCGCAACTGGCGCGGCGCGGTCCCGGGCATTTGTCTACAATGGCGGGTTTCTGACCAACCGGCGCCTCCGGCGCATTCTATCCCTTTCGGGATATGACATCCGACTGGGCCTGCCCCGACCCGAAGACACCGTCGCCATTTGGGGCAACAGCCCTACCGCCCATCGCGGGCGACGCATCGCTAACGACCGGGGTACCCCTTTGCTGCGGGTCGAGGACGCCTTTCTAAGATCTCTCCGCCCCGGTCGCCAGGGCGAGCCGCCTTTAGGCCTGCTTCTGGATCGCTCGGGCTTACACTTTGATCCGGCCCAACCGTCAGATCTGGAAACGCTTCTAGCGACACATCCGCTGGATGATACCGCGCTTCTGAACCGGGCGCGTGGCGCGATTGAGCGCCTGAAGGAACTGAACCTCAGCAAATATTCCGCCTATGACCCCGACGCGCCGATCCCCGACCCCGGTTATGTGCTGGTGGTTGATCAGACGGTCGGCGATGCCTCGGTCACGGCCAGCCGAGGGGACCGCGCGCGGTTTCTTGAGATGCTGGTGATCGCGCAGGAAGAAAACCCCGGGATGCAGGTTCTGATCAAGACCCATCCCGAAACACTGGCTGGTCACCGCACCGGGCACTACACCGAGCAAGACCTCTTGGAACGCGTTTCCTTCGTTGCGGATAACATCAGCCCATGGTCGCTGTTGGACGGAGCGGTCAGTGTCTATACGCTCTCGTCGCAAATGGGGTTCGAGGCCATTCTCTCCGGTCACAAACCCCGCGTCTTCGGGCAGCCATTCTATGCCGGATGGGGTTTGACGCAGGACGAAAACCCCGTTCAACGCAGGCAACGCAATCTAACGCGCGCGCAGCTCTTTGCTGCAACAATGATGCTCTATCCCGTTTGGTATGATCCCTATCGGGACCAATTGTGTGAGCTAGAAGTCGTGCTGGACACGCTCGAGGCCCAGACCCGCGCGTGGCGGCAGGACCGTTTGGGATGGACCGCGTCGAGCATGCGGATGTGGAAGCGCAAGCATCTGCAGGCCATGTTTGGCCAGCACCGGAAAATACGGTTTTTGCCGTCGCCTCCGGCCTCATCCACCCGTCCCCACATGGTCTGGGCCAATCAATCCCGCGAAGCCGAGGGCGTCACCCGTATCGAGGATGGCTTTCTCCGCTCCCGCGGATTGGGGGCCGACCTAGTGCCTCCGCTGTCGCTGGTTACGGATCCTGACTTCCGACATTTTTTCGTATAAGTCATTGATATTATTATGCCTTGGTTGCCAAAAGGCACTACACGGACTTTTTTCGCCAGCGATTGTTTCGGAGTGTTGAGGGAGCTCAGGCTTTGGTCTGGCCAGTTTTTCGGGTGCGCCCGGGGGGTATCTTGAAAGGGGCTTCGTTCCAGGTCAGGCCGACGCAGGTGAGGATGCGTCTGGCATCGACCGTGGCATGGCTTGGCATGCCGTAGCGGTCAGGGGTGCCTTTGTGGCGCAGGATCGAGAGCTGCAATGCGTTCAACTCGTTGCGGATACGAGCCGGGCTCATCGGGTGTCCGAGCAGGTCCAGATGCTTGCGCAGGTGCTGCAGGCAGCAGAAGGCCATGTAGCAGATGGCGATATGGGCCCGGACCCGACGCGGCGACCAGTGATAGATGGGCCGGATTTTCAGATCGTGCTTGTTGGTGCGGAAGCAGGCTTCGATCTCCCACAACTGGTGATAGCGGGCAATGACGTCCTGTGCCTCCAGTTCGTCCGCACCATGAACAACAATGGCATGCAGCCCGTCCCATTGTGCCGCTGCCTTGATCTTTGCATCATCCAGCGTGACGTCCCCGCTGTCGGGGAAGGCCAGGAAGCGGCCATATCCCCGGCTGCTGAAGCTGCCGGGTTTGCGAGAGCGCTTGAGCTTCTTGTGCAGCTTTTCGATTGCCTTGTCGCGCTTGTGGGCATCATTGCGTGCCCGGGTGGGTGACCAGGTCACAATGACCCGCGCTCCCTCCTGGTCGATCACCTTGTACCAGCCCTTCTCGGTTGCCTCTTCAGAACCGTGTCCAGCCCAAGGCTGGCGTCCCTCCGGGCTCAAAATGTTCGCCTTCACGGCGGCCGGGGCGGACTTCATGCGATAGCCGAGGATGTAGGGCAGACCCTTGTTCTGCAACATCTGCTGGTTGTCCTTGCTGAGCATGGCGGCATCGGCCACGAACGTGACCCTGGCCACGTCGAAGCGTCCCTCCAACGCCTTCAGCGCAGCTTCCAGCGTATGACCTTCCCAGGTGTTTCCCGGGAAGAGTTCATAGCCCACAGGCAGCCCATCGGAGGTGACGATCAGCGCCAGCATGACCTGAGCGCGGTGATGCTTGCCATCCTTGCTGAAGCCCTTGGCCAGAAGATGATCCTGCTCGACCCCGTCCGCATCCTCGGCCGGGTCCTCGCGCTCGGTGTCAAAGGCCAGGGTCGTGCAATCGTAGAACAGCACGGTCACTGGCCCGCCCAGCAACTTCTCTGCCGCCGCGTGAGAGGTTTTGCAAATCCCGTCTATCACCGGCGTATTGATGTAATCCATGCTCCGATAGACCACGTCCAGATTGAGCGTGATGCCTGCCTGGTTCTCCAACGCCTCCACGGTCGCGCGCTTGCTCTCGGGCTGTGCGATCCGCGCCATAACCAGCTCTTTCACAATGCGATTGGCACTTTTACGCGCCGCCCCCAGAAGGGCCCCCCAACCCAGTTGGTCATACATCGTCCCCATGACATCCCGCAGACCCAGAGAGACCCGCGCCTCCTCACGGCACTCGGCAAGATCAACGCCAAGCTTGTCCGGCCGCGGAGCGCGGCGCACCAGCGCCTGCAGATCGGCATATTCCGTGGGCGTGAACAGTTCCATTTGCGGCGAGCGATCAATGCGTAATTGCTCCATCAAGCGGCCCGCCAGACGCTTGATATCCTCAATCTCGCTGTCGTTATGGGCCACACCCACATGGCGCAGGATCTTCTGGCGTACCTTGGAGCCGGTGCGGACGGATTCAACGATCTGGATCCGTGTGCGGTTGAGCTTTGCGTCATGTTTGGTGCGGATGAACATGGGCGAAGAGGTTAGCCATCTGAAGGCCCATGTCAATACTTTTTATAATAATGGGGCACTACAACGCGCCTCTGAGCAACCACACCTGAAAACAAACCAAAAACCCAGTCAGATCAACAAAAAGGTCGGAAGTCAGGAATCAATCCCGCGAAGCCGAGGGCGTCACCCGTATCGAGGATGGCTTTCTCCGCTCCCGCGGATTGGGGGCCGACCTAGTGCCTCCGCTGTCGCTGGTTACGGATGATCTGGGTATCTATTACGACCCGACCCAAACCAGCCGCTTGGAAGAGTGGATTTCTAAGCGCGAGACCCTGCGTCCGGATCAGGAATACCGGGCCGAGCGGGTGATCTCAGCCCTCGTGTCCGAGGGGTTGAGCAAATGCAACACCGGCGGCGCTGCGCCGCCTCTGCCCAAAGGTCATCGCATTCTGGTACCCGGACAGGTCGAGGATGACGCCTCCATCCTGCTGGGCACCAGCGCCATCCGCACCAATCTGGACCTGCTGCGCAAAGTTCGGTCCGCCAATCCCGATGCCGTGGTGATCTACAAACCCCATCCTGATGTCGAGGCTGGCCTGCGCTCGGGCCGGATTGACACCGAGGGCTTGGCGGATGTGATCGCGACTGAAACCGACCCATCGGCCTTGCTGTCCAAGGTGCAGGAGGTCTGGACCATGACCTCGCTAATGGGGTTCGAGGCGCTTTTGCGCGGAATTCCGGTAACCACCTTTGGCGCGCCTTTCTACGCTGGTTGGGGCCTGACCACGGATCTTGGAAGTGTTCCGGCCCGTCGCGGCGCACGCCCATCCTTGCTGGGGTTGGTGCATGCCAGCCTGATCGACTATCCCCGCTATCTGGACCCTTCAACCGGCGCACCCTGCCCCGTTGAAGTCGCCGTTGAACGGCTGGCCCAAGGTCAGCCCGCCAAACGCGGGCCGCTCAATCGCGCCTTGTCAAAGCTACAGGGTGCTTTTTCCACCCATGCCCATCTCTGGCGACGTTAATGCGTCGTTCGCGCCCAACGGTGCAATACGTCGCCACCGACCGGGCGCGCCTCGATCAACTCGAACCGAGGGGCGCTGTCTAGTTTTTCCAGACCCAAAGCGCCAATCGCCGAAAGGCCTTCGGCACCGATGGTCAAACCGGCGGTGAAACCGACAAGCTCATCGACCAAATCCTGCGCCAGCAACGACGCCGCCAAAGCCGAACCGCCTTCGCAGAAAACACTTGTCAGACCTTCGTGGCCCAGCTGTTGCAGCAAGTCGCGCGCATTAACCTGATGGTCGTGCAACGCGCAGGGCAACAACCGCGCGCCCAACCCCTCCCACGTGCGAGCGCGCTCGGCGTCGGGATGCGGGCCATGACATAGCCAAACGGGCGTTTTTGTGGCCGTGCGCGCCAGTTGACCCATTAAGGGTAAATCCAAATGGCGCGAGACAACCACGCGCACCGGCTGACGCTCTATCCCCAGATCCCGAACCGTAAGCGAGGGATCATCCGCGCGCGCCGTGCCAGCGCCGACCATGACGGCATCGTGTCGGGCGCGCATCGCGTGAACCTCGCGTCGCGCGGTTTGTCCGGTGATCCACTGGCTATGTCCGGTGGACGTGGCAATCCGCCCGTCAAAGCTGTTGGCCAGTTTCAATGTCACAAACGGACGGCCCTGTTCGGTTTTCAGAAAGAACCCGGCCAGATCACGCTCGGCCTCTTGCGCCAGCACACCAGTTTCAACCTCGATCCCGGCCTCGCGCAGCATGGCAAAGCCCTGCCCGGAAACGCGAGGATCGCTATCTTCAATCGCTGCAACAACGCGGGCCACACCGGCCGAGATCAACGCCTCGGCACAGGGCGGTGTCTTGCCGTAGTGGGCGCATGGCTCCAGCGAGACATAAGCCGTGGCCCCTTTAGCCCGCGCGCCCGCTTGCGCCAAAGCCTCAGGCTCTGCGTGGGGACGCCCGCCGGGTTGAGTCCACCCTCGGCCAACAATCCTGCCGTCGCGCACGATCACGCACCCGACGGCCGGGTTGGGCCAACACGACCCTTGACCGCGCCGACCCAAAGACAAGGCCAGCGCCATAAATCGCTTATCTGTTTCGCTCACTCGTCCGTCGAAGGCTGCGGCGGGCGCAGTTCGTGAACAAACTCCTCGAAATCATCGGCCGCCTGGAAATTCTTGTACACACTCGCAAAGCGAACATAGGCGACGGTGTCGATCCGCGCCAGAGCTTCCATGACGATCTCACCAATTCTGTTGGACGGAATATCGGTGTCGCCCATGCTTTCCAGACGCCGCACAATCCCCGAGATCATCTGATCAATCCGCTCAGGATCAACCGGGCGTTTCTGCATCGAAATACGGATCGAGCGTTCCAGCTTATCACGGTCGAAGTCCTCGCGTTTTCCGTTGGTTTTGATCACAACCAGATCGCGCAACTGAACCCGTTCATAGGTCGTGAAACGCCCTCCACAGGCCGGGCAAAAGCGACGTCGGCGTATTGCAACGTGATCCTCTGCCGGGCGTGAATCTTTCACCTGAGTGTCGATATTTCCGCAAAACGGGCAGCGCATCCGCCGTCTCCTCGTCCCTAGCTGGCCTCTTTTGTAAGCACTTTGGCTTACTTATCCACAACTATAGGGCAGCCGCTAGGATTTGGGTAGTCGGAATTTCGCACCCCAAAATAAAGGGTCAGGACAGATGTGCCGCGACCAGCCGCTGATGCGGGGCGCGGCGGTGTTCAAACAGGTAAATCCCCTGCCATGTGCCTCCTGACTTCCGACATTTTTTCGTATAAGTCATTGATATTATTATGCCTTGGTTGCCAAAAGGCACTACACGGACTTTTTTCGCCAGCGATTGTTTCGGAGTGTTGAGGGAGCTCAGGCTTTGGTCTGGCCAGTTTTTCGGGTGCGCCCGGGGGGTATCTTGAAAGGGGCTTCGTTCCAGGTCAGGCCGACGCAGGTGAGGATGCGTCTGGCATCGACCGTGGCATGGCTTGGCATGCCGTAGCGGTCAGGGGTGCCTTTGTGGCGCAGGATCGAGAGCTGCAATGCGTTCAACTCGTTGCGGATACGAGCCGGGCTCATCGGGTGTCCGAGCAGGTCCAGATGCTTGCGCAGGTGCTGCAGGCAGCAGAAGGCCATGTAGCAGATGGCGATATGGGCCCGGACCCGACGCGGCGACCAGTGATAGATGGGCCGGATTTTCAGATCGTGCTTGTTGGTGCGGAAGCAGGCTTCGATCTCCCACAACTGGTGATAGCGGGCAATGACGTCCTGTGCCTCCAGTTCGTCCGCACCATGAACAACAATGGCATGCAGCCCGTCCCATTGTGCCGCTGCCTTGATCTTTGCATCATCCAGCGTGACGTCCCCGCTGTCGGGGAAGGCCAGGAAGCGGCCATATCCCCGGCTGCTGAAGCTGCCGGGTTTGCGAGAGCGCTTGAGCTTCTTGTGCAGCTTTTCGATTGCCTTGTCGCGCTTGTGGGCATCATTGCGTGCCCGGGTGGGTGACCAGGTCACAATGACCCGCGCTCCCTCCTGGTCGATCACCTTGTACCAGCCCTTCTCGGTTGCCTCTTCAGAACCGTGTCCAGCCCAAGGCTGGCGTCCCTCCGGGCTCAAAATGTTCGCCTTCACGGCGGCCGGGGCGGACTTCATGCGATAGCCGAGGATGTAGGGCAGACCCTTGTTCTGCAACATCTGCTGGTTGTCCTTGCTGAGCATGGCGGCATCGGCCACGAACGTGACCCTGGCCACGTCGAAGCGTCCCTCCAACGCCTTCAGCGCAGCTTCCAGCGTATGACCTTCCCAGGTGTTTCCCGGGAAGAGTTCATAGCCCACAGGCAGCCCATCGGAGGTGACGATCAGCGCCAGCATGACCTGAGCGCGGTGATGCTTGCCATCCTTGCTGAAGCCCTTGGCCAGAAGATGATCCTGCTCGACCCCGTCCGCATCCTCGGCCGGGTCCTCGCGCTCGGTGTCAAAGGCCAGGGTCGTGCAATCGTAGAACAGCACGGTCACTGGCCCGCCCAGCAACTTCTCTGCCGCCGCGTGAGAGGTTTTGCAAATCCCGTCTATCACCGGCGTATTGATGTAATCCATGCTCCGATAGACCACGTCCAGATTGAGCGTGATGCCTGCCTGGTTCTCCAACGCCTCCACGGTCGCGCGCTTGCTCTCGGGCTGTGCGATCCGCGCCATAACCAGCTCTTTCACAATGCGATTGGCACTTTTACGCGCCGCCCCCAGAAGGGCCCCCCAACCCAGTTGGTCATACATCGTCCCCATGACATCCCGCAGACCCAGAGAGACCCGCGCCTCCTCACGGCACTCGGCAAGATCAACGCCAAGCTTGTCCGGCCGCGGAGCGCGGCGCACCAGCGCCTGCAGATCGGCATATTCCGTGGGCGTGAACAGTTCCATTTGCGGCGAGCGATCAATGCGTAATTGCTCCATCAAGCGGCCCGCCAGACGCTTGATATCCTCAATCTCGCTGTCGTTATGGGCCACACCCACATGGCGCAGGATCTTCTGGCGTACCTTGGAGCCGGTGCGGACGGATTCAACGATCTGGATCCGTGTGCGGTTGAGCTTTGCGTCATGTTTGGTGCGGATGAACATGGGCGAAGAGGTTAGCCATCTGAAGGCCCATGTCAATACTTTTTATAATAATGGGGCACTACAACGCGCCTCTGAGCAACCACACCTGAAAACAAACCAAAAACCCAGTCAGATCAACAAAAAGGTCGGAAGTCAGGAAACAGGTAAATCCCCTGCCATGTGCCTAAAACCATCCGCCCCTGACGGACAGGAATGGACAAGGATACCGGCATCATCGCTGCTTTGATATGGGCAGGCATGTCATCCGGCCCTTCATAGGTATGGCGCAGGTAAGACATTGAGGGATGATCAGACGGAGGCACAAGACGCTCAAAAAACGCATGCAAATCCGTCTGCACCTCGGGGTCTGCGTTCTCTTGCACCAGCAAAGAACAGGAGGTGTGCCTGACGAACAACGTCAGGACACCATCCCGATCAAAGGAACTAAGCCAACCTGCAACCTGGGATGTGAATTCGTACAAGCCGGGCCCATCGGTCTGGAGCGCGAATTCCGTCTGCATTGCGTCTTGGCCTTTGTTCTAGTTGTCAAAAAATCTGCCGGCGACCGCACCGCGCATTTGCACCCTGCACGGAAATGCTGGAGCCGACAACGAAGGGCCCCGTTACACCACCAGATTGTGTTGGAGCATCAGCCGGAGGCGGTTTCAGCGAAAACTGAACCGCGGTTACACGCCCAGTTGTTACACTAGGTCCATAGCCGCGCAACACATAGATGGGGTCCTGCCAACCTGCCCCGAGACTGCGGCGCGCGAAATCTGCCGCCTCGCACCAATACCCGTCTGTGTCATCCCGTGTACGGGGAATGACTTCAAAGTCGGTGCTATTGATTGCATTGGCTTGAAAACCCAAACGTGCCGCGTCCGCCGTTGCCGGAACACTCAGGGCAAACACCGCCAAAGCGGCGCAATATTGTAACTGTTTCATAATACTCTTTCCTCACTTGCTGCTCCCCTTAGTTTAGAGGTCATCGCGCCCGCGGAAAGCAGGTCTCACAATCATTTCAACCAACTTGCGCCCTACTGTGAAGCGGCGTGAGCCAGCCGTGGTAGCGGATCAGCAATCCCAATCCCGGCATCGAGGACGCTACATCAAACCGAAAGCGCCCCAAATCATCCTGCCATTCACTCGTTGACGATTGCGGCATTAAAAACTGAGGGAGCGACACGCCGAAAACCGTCAGGCGATGGACATGAACCTCCAGCCCTCGTTTCGACGCAACCGGCTTTAGCCGGATCGAAAGCGGCCCGAAACGCTCATTAACATAGCCCGTTTTTGCATCGAACCTCAGCTCTGACGTTGTTTCGTGCCCCCCGAAGTCTCGCAGCCAGCTGTGGTCTTTATCCTGAGTTTGGGTCACCAGTCGAACGGGCACATGCCGGCCCGCAGGGGGAAACCGCCCCAATTTAAGCGCGAGTTGAACGAGAATGCCCCGACCACGTTCGATATCGCATTCGCCGACATATTCACCTGGGCTGTGATGCAGGTCTCGCACGGATTGGGGCAGAACACTTGGGTCCGCCAAAGCCTGAAGAAACGGATCCGTCACGCGTCAAACCCCTGCTCGGCAAAACGCTCGAGGAGAGCAGCATCCGGCATCATACAGGTATCGTACCGACCGAACAGAGCATACCGATTGCGGGCGATCGAGAAATACAGCGGGTCTTTCACAGCGCTCGGCAGAAACCGTACCAGCGATAGAAAGGCCGCACCCCCGGCAGCGCGCGCACAGCCGCCGCAAAGGCATCAAGCCGTTGAAAAACCTTACCATCTACGATCACGAGGTTGGTCTCATAATCCACAACGGGCAGATTCAGCGCCATGTACATCCTTTGCCCAAGCGGAGACTGCGCCGTTGCAAATTCAAAGCGTCGGGTTTTGTCGCGTTTCAGCATGAACCGGAAAAAGCCTGAACGCAGAACGCATTCTCCGTCAAAGACGATCAGGTTGCGTCCGTCGAACAGATCGGTTGTGTCAATCCCTGCCATGGCGCCGCTACCTACCCAAGCTTGCACAAACAGCGTGGCATAGGGCCACCAGGTGGACAATGCGGCAAGAAGGAGAAGTGTGCCGGGGAACCCGGTGACCGGTTGGTAAGACCGGCGGTGGCTCTGACCTCATCCCCAACAAGGTACTAACCCGGCAACGAAAAGGATATAGGCAGGAACGTTTGACCAGGCTTGTTGCCAGCTGCCAAATCCATTCGAATTTCTGACAGAAAAGCAGTATGCTGGAACGGCCCCGGTCCAGAGAAAGGAAGGCTTCGCTGCGATGAATGTGGATATTGACCGCCTTCACTTTCTGCGCGATGCGCTCGACGCGCGATTGGAAAAACGCAACACCTTGGAGGTGCTGGATCGTAGCGGACTTGGCCCGCGGGATCTGCCGGAGGATGCGACCTCCTTTTGCGCCCACAAAGAGGCGCTGTTTGTCCGCTATGCCTGCGACGCTCTGAACGATATCACCTTTGCGGCAAGTGTCGGGCTTGGCGTCACGTCCTCATCGACCTTGACGGCCTACATCAGCAAATACTCACGAGACCTGGAGCAGGTGATTGAAAACACGTCTCATTTCCACGACATGATCGACCCTGCTATCGCCTTCAACCTGCGGGTTTCGGGGAATTTCGCCGCGTTAGAGGCCCGGTGGAAAGACGCCAGCTTTGCTCGCTATCACCGCCGAACTGAGTTCTTGATGTTTGCCGCCGTCGCCCGAATGCGCAACCTGACACATACCGATTTCCACCCTATTGAAATACGGTTTCAGCATGAGGTTGGGGATCATATCCATGCCTTCCAGCAACTGGCAGGTTTTCCGGTTGTTTTCGGCTCTGAAAGCCTCGAAATCGTCCTGTCCCCGTCCTCGCTGAACCTGCCCGTCCCGACCTACGACCCCAGCTTGCGCGCCCACCTACTAGAATACGGGGAACGCGTTCTAGCCGAGCGTCGCTTGCCGAAGCAATTGACTCGCGCCAAAGTCGAAGGGCTGATCACTCGCTCGCTGCCGGGCAAAATCCTCAGCGCAGATGATGTCGCGGCAAAACTCGGAATGAGCGCCCGCACCTTTGCCCGACGGTTGCAAAGCGAAGGCACCAGCTACCGCGACATCACCGAGGATTTGCGCTGCGATCTGGCCCAGACCTTCATCACCAATGGAATGAACCTATCCGAGATCGCTTATTCTCTGGGATACGCCGATCAATCCGCGTTTTCCACAGCGTTCAAACGTTGGACAGGTCAGCCCCCGAGTACCTTTAAAACGCGGGTTGAACATCCTCTGGACTTCGGGAACCGGGGGTCATCAGCTTAACCGCCTCGCCCCGGCCCGCCCCATGAGTGGACCAAGCAGATATAGAAACGGGCACGCCACAACACGTGTGAAGTCGCGCCAATGTGTTTGGCAAATCTGCCAATGTGAACGGTGAAACGAAAAAAGGCGCCTCCGTCCGGGGCGCCTTTGATCTCACTGATCCAAGAAGGAGCGAAGTTTCCGCGATCTGCTTGGGTGTTTAAGCTTCCGCAGGGCTTTCGCCTCGATCTGACGGATACGTTCGCGGGTCACGCTGAACTGTTGGCCGACCTCTTCCAGAGTGTGGTCGGTGTTCATGCCGATGCCAAAACGCATCCGAAGAACCCGCTCCTCACGCGGGGTGAGGGAGGCCAGAACCCGGGTTGTCGTTTCCTTGAGGTTTTCCTGAATGGCACTGTCCAGCGGCAGCACGGCATTCTTGTCCTCAATGAAATCACCCAGTTGGCTGTCTTCCTCGTCGCCGATTGGCGTCTCAAGGCTGATCGGCTCTTTGGCGATTTTCATTACCTTGCGCACTTTCTCAAGCGGCATCTGCAGCTTCTCGGCTAGTTCCTCGGGCGTCGGCTCGCGGCCGATTTCGTGCAACATCTGACGACCGGTCCGAACCAGCTTGTTGATCGTCTCGATCATGTGGACCGGAATACGGATGGTCCGCGCCTGATCCGCGATCGAGCGTGTGATCGCTTGACGGATCCACCAGGTCGCATAAGTCGAGAACTTGTAGCCGCGACGGTATTCGAACTTGTCCACCGCCTTCATCAGGCCGATGTTACCTTCTTGAATAAGATCAAGGAATTGCAGGCCACGGTTCGTGTACTTTTTAGCAATCGAGATCACCAGACGCAGGTTGGCCTCGACCATTTCCTTCTTGGCTTGCCGGGCCTCTTTCTCGCCCTTTTGAACCTGCTGCACGATGCGGCGGAATTCGCTGATATCCAGACCGACATATTGACCGACCTGAGCCATATCGCTGCGCAGTTCCTCAACCTTGTCGGTCGAGCGTTCGATGAACATCTGCCAGCCCCGGCCCGGCTTTTCCGCCATCTCGGATAGCCAGTTCGGGTCCAGTTCACGCCCGCGATAGGCGTCAATGAACTCCCGACGGTTGATCCTGGCCTGGTCGGCCAGTTTCACCATCGAGCTGTCCAGAGACATGACGCGGCGGTTGATGCCATAGAGCTGGTCGATCAGCGCCTCGATCCGGTTGTTGTGCAGGTGAAGCCCGTTCACCAGTTCAACAATCTCGGCCCGCAGCTTCTGATAGGTCTCTTCGTCTTTTTCACTGAACGAGCCATCCTCGTTCAAAGTGGCTGAAATCCGGCTATCCTGCATTTCCGACAGCATCGAGAAGTCGGTCGAGATACGCTCCAGCGTGGTCAGAACCTGATCCTTGAGGGCGGCTTCCATCGCGGCCAGCGACATGTTGGCCTGATCGTCCTCGTCATCATCATCGTCATTGCTTAGCGGGTTGCCATCAGCATCCAGTTCGGGCCCGGTGTCTTTGGCAGGTTTGGCCGATTGCACGGCCGAGGTGTCGACGACCGGCTCTTGCACGTCACCATCTTCGTCCATCTGGTTGCCAAAAGTGGTCTCCAGATCAATGACGTCGCGCAGAAGAATGTCTTCGGACAGAAGTTCGTCATGCCAGATGGTGATCGCCTGGAAGGTCAGAGGGCTTTCGCACAGACCCGCAATCATCGTGTTCCGGCCCGCTTCGATCCGCTTGGCGATGGCGATCTCGCCCTCACGGCTCAGCAGTTCGACCGAGCCCATCTCACGCAGATACATGCGGACGGGGTCGTCGGTGCGGTCCAGTTTTTCAGTCGCAGCACCGGCCAGAGCCACCTCACGGTTGTTGTCCGTGGTGGTCAGTTCGGTGGAGCCTTTGTTTTCTTCTTCCTCGGCCTCTTCATCTTCGATGATGTTGATGCCCATCTCGGACAGCATCGACATAACGTCCTCGATCTGCTCCGAACTGACCTGATCAGGCGGCAGAACCTGATTGAGCTGGTCGTAAGTGATGTAACCTTTCTCGCGGGCTTCGGCGATCATCTTCTTGACCTGGGCCTGGCTCATGTCCAGCGAGATTTCCTGTTCCTGCTCGTCTGACTTGCGATCTTCTGACGTGTCTTTGGCGGCCATTCAATGCTCCTGCAGGGATGGGTGATTCGTTTGATCCGAATCATTAGCGCGTGAAACTGATTCGGCCACCCGTTTACCTGTTTTTCTTTTCCAGTGCTTTACGAAAACATCACTTCAGCGACGTTTCCGTTCGAAATTGATCCCGGACATGATTGCCTTGAACGCATCCTTTTCGTCGCGATTGATTCGCGCGCCATTGTCGGCAATGTCGAAAACGGCTCTGTCTTCATTCTGACTGCGGCTTGTACGGTTACGCTCTTCGGCGGCTTGCGCCAGCCGATATGTCAACGCCTCGTCGGCCAGATCAGAAAGTTCCTCTGCGGCTTCGGCAATCTCAGCATCCAACCCCCGGAGCGCTTTTATTTTCGCGAGTTCCTCGGCCAGTGTCATCTCAGCCTTTTCAACGTCGCCTGGTTTGAACACACAGGGGATCACTGCGACATGGCGAAGGCTCAGCAGATTTTCAAGGGGTTCGGCCCCCAAAGTTTCAACAATATGGTCCCGAAGGTTTTCAGGATCATCAATCGCATGGCGCAAAATGGCATGACGCAGAGCAGCATGTTCAGGATCATGGCAATCCATCTCTTCCAACTGCGCCTCAAACTGGACCACGACCTGAGGGTTCAGAATCGCGATGGCCAGAATCGCGGCTTCACGCAGATGGATGTCCGCATTGTCCGATGACGCCAGAAACGAGGCCCGCGCACCCGCGGTCGCGGGCTGTTTCTGCGGTTGCCACTTCCCTTTTGGTTGCCACGCACGGTTTTGTGACTGTCTCTGCGGGCGAAACAATTGCCAGCGCAGATCTTTGATCTCTTGCCCGTAATGCGATCGGATCGAGGGGTCACGGATCAGCTTGATCTTGTCGCGTAGCACCTTATCGAGCCCAGCTTTGCGTTCAGGGCTGTCAAAAACCTTGCCCTCGGTCTCGCGCTGCCACAGGAGCTTGACCATTGGGATGGCCCCGTCCAATACGGCCTGAACAGCCCCTGCCCCGTCGGCCCGTAGCAGATCATCCGGGTCTTTTCCTTCGGGCATCAGCGCAAAGCGCAGGGACTTTCCGGCCTCAAGCAGCGGCAAGGCCAGATCGACCGCTCGCATCGCCGCCCGCAGGCCGGCCGTGTCGCCATCCAGCGCAATGATCGGCTCATTCGAAATCCGCCAGAGCAGCTGCAACTGATGTTCGGTAATTGCCGTCCCAAGCGGAGCAACCGACGCGCCGAACCCAGCCTCGGCCAGCGCGATAACGTCCATATAGCCCTCGGCCACGATCAGCGGCTGCCCCTTCCCGGCCGCCTGCCGCGCAGGCCCGTGGTTGTACAGGCTACGGCCCTTATCGAACAACTCGGTTTCGGGTGAGTTCAGGTATTTGGCATTATCATTCGGGTCCATCGCCCGACCGCCGAATGCAATACACCGACCGCGCGGATCACGGATCGGGAACATGATCCGGTTGCGGAACGTGTCATATGGTTTCTTGCCCTTGTTCGACGGCTTGGCCAGACCCGCCCCGAGGATCAGATCTTCGGCTACGTTCTTTCCGGTCAGATGATCCCACAAAGCCTGCCAGCCGTCCGGGGCAAAACCGATCTCCCATCGCTCCAACGCTTTGGCGTCCAAACCCCTACGGGCCAGATAGTCGCGCGCCGCACTGCCCGCCCCGGTCTTGAGTTGCAGGCGAAAGAACTGAACCGCCTGCTCCATCACTTCGGCCAGTTGCGTGCGGCGGTCTTGTTTTTCTTGCGCTTTCGGGTCGCGCGCGGGCATCGGCATGCCAGCTTCACGCGCCAGAATTTCAACGGCCTCGATGAACGAGACATTCTCGGTCTCTTTCACGAAGGTGATCGCGTCCCCTTTGGCATGACAGCCAAAGCAGTAGTAGAAGCCCTTTTGGTCATCCACATGAAAAGACGCCGTTTTTTCGTGGTGAAACGGGCACGGCGCCCACATGTCCCCCTTGCCCTGATTGGATTTTCGCTGATCCCACATAACTTTACGCCCAACAACCTGAGACAGGCTCAGCCGGGTGCGCAGCTCATCGAGAAATCCGGGGGGCAATGACATGGCTCAAACCTGCCAGAAATGAAAACGCGCGCCAAGGGGATGACGCGCGGTTGTCCACAGGGAAATTGCTGAGCTGTGGATTATTGCTGCAAACACAGCTCAAGCCAAGCCGCACCCAGATCCTTTTTGCGAACGTCGCGCATCTTTTGCTCATAAACCCAGGGCGTGATCAATGGGATCGCCGCGTTATAGTTCTCGGGCCATGTGGGGCTGGTTTCAGCCACGGCCTCCACAACGTCGCGCTCTTTCACCTTGTCCAGACGCGCTTTCTGGATCGCGGCCACGACATCGGCCTGATACTGGCAGCTTTGTTCCTTGGTTTCGGCGGCGGCCAGAGGCGTTGCAAGCAAGGCTGCAGCGATGGCGATACGCAACATTGAGGTCTCCCGGATTCGTTTGTCTGGACGCAGCTTACCCGCCAGCACCGTTTTCGCAATCGACGCGCAGCATTCAGTGTCGCTAACACGCGATATGTCCGGTGTATGTAACATGCGATCTGTCCGGTTCTATTCTGTCTCTGAGAGGAGGCGTTATGAACCGAGCAGAAGTGTTACAGGAAGTTCGACTGATGAAGTTTGAAGATGTGTATTCGCGGCGAAGCGCGAACAAGCTGACGCAAGAACAGGCGGCTGAGATACTGGGTGTATCCGTGCGCACCGTCAGGCGTTGGGAGGATCGATTTGAGGCGGATGGTGCAGAAGGTCTGTACGACCGTCGGCTTGGCAAACTGGCCAACAATCGTGTTGCCACGGATAAGGTCATGGAGATGCTTGAACTGTTTGATACCAAGTACTGGGATTACACGCCGAAGCATTTCCACGAGAAGCTGGTGGCCCACCATGGTTTCACACAGAGCTACAACTGGGTGCGGCTTACACTGCAGCGCCACGGCCGGGTTCAGGCAGCACCCCGACGAGGTGCCCATCGGCGCAAGCGGCCCCGCCGTCCGATGGTTGGCATGATGTTGCATCAGGACGGCTCCAGCCATGAATGGGTTCCGGGTCAGTGGTGGGATCTGATCGTCACCATGGACGATGCCACCAACCGGGTTTATTCGGCATTCTTTGTCGAGGAAGAAGGGACGATGAGCAGTTTTCAGGGGCTGACAGAGGTGATCGAGGCGCAAGGTCTGTTTTGCTCGCTCTATGCCGATCGGGGCTCTCATTACTGGCATACGCCCGAAGCGGGCGGCAAAGTGGACAAGGACAATCTGACCCAGGTCGGGCGCGCCTTGCAGCAACTCGGCATTGAGCTGATCCCGGCCTATTCACCGCAGGCCCGTGGACGGTCTGAACGCATGTTTGGCACGTTCCAGAACCGATTGCCGCAGGAACTGCGGTCCCATGGGATCACAACCATTGAAGAGGCCAATCAGTTCCTGAAAGAGGTCTATCTTCCCGAACACAATGCCCTGTTTGCAAAGGAGCCGGAGGATACGACCTCGGCCTTCGTGCCGTTTACAGGCAATGTGCGCGACACCCTGTGTGTGCAGGAAGACCGCGTCGTCGGCAACGACAATACGGTGCGCTACAAGGGCCTGGTCATGCAGATCGCGGCAGACAGGCACCGTCATCATTTCGTCAAGGCGAAGGTCAGGGTCCACGAATACCCCGATGGTCAACTGGTCATCTTCCACGGCCCGAGATGCATTGGCCGCTACCAGCCTGACGGATCACCCATCACACAGGAGGATAGCAAACACAAAGTCGCGTGACCCGCTTCGACGTGGCGCGAACGCGGTGGCCCAAATCTACGGTCGCCTACGGCTCCCTCCGAATTGGGCCACCGCGCAATCAACTGAAGCGGACAATTGGCATGTTACCTACACCGGACAATTCAGAATGTTCTCGACATCGACGCGCAGCATTCAGTTTGCGCACGGGGCAGAAAAGCCACCCCGTGCGCCAAGTGTCATAGGCCTTTGGCCCTGTAGCTTTTGGCCACGCGATCAATCGCAACGATATAGGCCGCCGTGCGCAGATCCTCGACATCGTCGCGGCTGTGCCAAACCTCGCGCATGGACTGGTAGGCAATCCGCATCGTGTCATCGAGGCCCGAGCGTACCAACTCCAACTCATCCGCGCCTTTGAGGTACTTGGCCTTGAAATCCGGCGACATTGACCAGGCATCGCCCAGATAACGATCCAGCCGTTCAAGCTCGCTTACGATCAACTCATGCCGTGCCTCTTCTTGACGGCGCTGCATGCGACCAAATCGAATGTGGCTGAGGTTCTTCACCCATTCGAAATACGAGACCGTCACACCGCCCGCATTAGCATACATATCAGGAATGATGACGGTGCCCTTCTTGCGCAGAATTTCATCCGCACCTGCGGTCACCGGACCATTCGCGGCCTCGATGATCAGCGGAGCCTTGATCCTGTCGGCATTGTCCAGATTGATCACGCCTTCCAGAGCCGCGGGGATCAGGATGTCGCAATCTGCCTCTAGCACCGAGGCACCGTCGGTTGAATGAGTCGCGTCCGGGAAATCCTTTACGCCACCATGTTTGACGATCCAGTTGCGCACCGCCTCAACGTCGATACCGTCCGGGTTATAAAGCGCACCGTCCCATTCGATGATCCCTATAATGCGCGATCCATCTTCCTCAGCGAGGAACTTGGCCGCGTGGTAGCCCACGTTACCCAATCCCTGTACAACGACGCGCTTGCCGTCCAACTCGCCGGACAAACCGGCCTTGGCAATGTCTTCAGGGTGGCGGAAGAACTCGCGCAGCGCGTATTGGATACCGCGCCCCGTCGCCTCGACCCGCCCGGCGATACCGCCTGCGTTCAATGGTTTACCCGTCACACAAGCGCGTGCGTTAATGTCGGTGGTATTCATCCTTGCGTATTGGTCAGCCATCCAGGCCATCTCACGTTCACCTGTGCCCATGTCAGGCGCCGGAACGTTTTGCGAGGGGTTTATCAGATCGCGTTTGGCCAGCTCATAGGCAAAGCGTCGGGTGATCTGCTCCATCTCGTGTTCTTCGTATTTGCGCGGATCAATACACAGCCCGCCTTTCGAGCCGCCAAACGGCGTCTCAACCAGGGCGCATTTGTAGGTCATCAGCGCAGCAAGCGCCTCAACCTCGTCCTGGTTCACCGCCAAGGCATAACGAATCCCGCCCTTGACCGGCTCCATATGCTCGGAATGGACGGAACGGTAGCCGGTGAAAGTATGAATCTCACCGCGCAGACGCACCCCGAAACGAACCGTGTAGGTGGCATTGCAGACCCGGATTTTCTGCTCAAGACCGGGCGGCAGATCCATCAGGGATGCCGCCCTGTTGAACATCAGATCCACACTTTCACGAAAGCTCGGTTCCTTGGTGCTGGTCATTAATCCCTCCGTACCGGTGAATGACGAACGTTATGGCGTTTTGTCGCACCACTGGCGCAAAGCTGCAATCTTTTATGATGAAAAATTCATCACTTCATGAACGGGCGACAAAAACCCCTTACTGAGTCGCCTCGGAAATTTTTGCGGCGCTAATTGTCAACACAACAGAAACAAAACCCTCGCCACCCCGTTAAATGCGGCAGTTTGCCGTTCAATCCCAGCAGCATAGTGGCAAAGTCGCCCAAATCTCGCCACGTTCGCCGACTAAATTCTTAAAGTTGATATGACCCGCCTTCCGTGCGCCGGATTACCTGCAGGGACTAGATATGAAAAAAGTGTTTAGGAATTCTGAATCCAAACGAACTGAGCATTCCAGCTGCTCCGACAAAGGCGCTGCGCCGTTCTTACGCTCGGAGCGCGGGACCATGACCATCCTGTCGTTGGGCCTAATCCTTGTCATCTTCACTGTGGGTGGATTTGCCGTCGACATGATGCGCTATGACCATGAAAGAGCGCGCCTTCAGTATTCGTTGGACCGCGCCGTTTTGGCCGCTGCAGACCTCCAACAGAACCTTTGCCCAAAAGACGTTGTACAGGACTACTTGGTCAAAGAAAATTTGGACCAGTTTCTGGATGGCGAAGTCATAGTCACCCCGAGGTCTTGCGATGATGACGGCAACAAGTTGATCGTCGGACAGCGCCGCGTCGAAGCGAGAGCAACGATGCCGGTCGGTATGCATTTCATGCAATGGTGGGACGTCGACTCGATTGACGTGAACGTCGTCAGCGTCGCAGAAGAGTCCATCGGCAACGTCGAAATCGCTATGGTTCTGGATGTTTCGGGCTCCATGAGAGGGTCGCGCCTGACCAACCTGAAAGGTGCGGCCAAGAGCTTTGTCACCAAAATGTATGAGAACACGAGTTCTGACAAACTCTCGATCTCGATCATTCCTTACGCAACGCAGGTGGGTGTCCCTTCTGCCGTCATGAACCAGCTTACGACCGCTGGCTCCAACAGATTCGCCAACTGTATCGACTTTGAAACCTCAGATCTGGCAGCAGGGACATTCGATCTTTCAAAGACGTACAATCAATCGTTGTACTATTCTCGCTACGGTGGGGATCAGCGCCCGTCAGGTGGGTTCAGTTCACCGCGCATCGACGAACGGTGCCGTTCTGAGGCCAGCCGTCAGCTTGTTGTTCACCAGAACAACGAAACGAACCTGCACACTTACATTGACTCGTTTTATGCGCGCGACAACACGTCGATAAATGTCGGCATGAAATGGGCACTGACGCTGTTGGACGAAAACTTCCGCCCCGTTGTCACCAACATGATCGCAAACGGCCAGATACCGGCAGATTTTGCGGGTCGCCCCGCCGACAGCGTCGGTAGTGACACCATGAAAGTTATCGTTCTGATGACCGATGGCGAGAACACTTCTCGCACATGGGTGAAACCGCCATACAATGATGGTCAATCGGGTATTTGGTGGAATGGAGACGAAGAAGTCTATTCCGTCAATGTGAACCACTATGACGAAGACGACGATAGCTTCAGATATGCGTGGCTGGGTGTGGACAGGGCATACTGGGACAGCAGTCGCGGCAGATACTGGGTGCGCGACGAGTTTCAGGACCACGCGTACGGAAACGACACTTTCAATGTCTACCTTTGCAGAGGAAATTACTACAGCAGCGGCTATTGCGACAACCTTGACAGGGGCGAAGTTCGCCAGCTCGATGAAGATGGGAGCGCCCTGTCTCTGACATGGCCCGCCTTGTGGGAGCGTACCTCGCGGTACGAAATCTATCAGTTGCTGTATGATTCCGTCGGTTCGAGCGATGCATACAACTGGTATTATGCGGCGACCGAGACCGAAAACCGTTCCAAAAAAGACGATCAGGTCGAAGCGATGTGCGATTATGCGAAATCCGGCGCAAGAAACATTCTGATCTTCTCGGTCGCCTACGAGGCCACCACCAATGGTCGAAACCTCCTGTGGTACTGCAAATCGGATGAAAACGCATATTTCGCACCAACAGGATCCGAGATTGGCGAAGTCTTCGACGATATTGCGGCGAGCATCCAGAATCTGAGGCTGACCCAATGATCCGACATCTGAAAAAAGTGCTGCGAAGGTTTCGCCGCGAAGAAAAGGGAATGGCCACAATCGAATTTGTGATGTGGTTTCCGATCTTCATGATAACCACCTATTCCGGTATCGAGATCGGGATTGTGGCGTGGAACCATGCCAACCTAGAGCGCGCCCTAGATGCGACGATCCAGGATGTCCGCATGAATCGAATTGATCTTTATGAAGGCGAAACAGCCTGGACGCACGACCTGTTAAAGCGGATCATCTGCGAAGAGGCCGGCGCCATTCCAGATTGTCAGCAAAATCTGGCTGTCGAGATGACAAGGGTCAATCATTTCGACAGCAGTGCAATTCTTACTGGCAACTTTGATCGGCCATTTTGCGTTGATACGCCAGAAGAGATTCGAGGCAAAGACGATCAGATTTTTACACCCGGAACGGCCAACGAACTAATGATCATACGCGCGTGCGTAGAAATCACTCCTTTGTTCTTCGGTACAACGCTTGGTCGGCTTGCTCGGCAAGATCCCGATGGACAATACGAACTTCATGCAACGACGGTGTTTGTACATGAACCTTAGATCTTTCATTCAAAAACACTTGGCCGGTGTGACATCACGCTTTCTAAAGAGAGAAGATGGTGTCGTTAGCATCGAAGCCATTATGACGTTTCCCCTACTGTTCTGGTCGGTCTGGACGGCGTATACCTATTTCGACGGATATCGTCAGGGTGCTAGCAACCTGAAAGCGGCCTACGCTGTCGCTGATATTCTTTCCCGAGAGAAAGACACGGTAACGGACCAGTACATCACATCCATGTATGATCTACAAAGATACATGATCAGTGAAGGCAACGGATTGTCGTTGCGGATCTCTTTCGTACGATGGGACACTGGCGATGAAAGCACAGACACAGATGATCGTCACTTTGTCGAATGGTCCTGCACACGCGGTGAAGGGTTGACACGGTGGTCCAACGAAACAGTTGATCAAGTCTCGGATCGCATTCCAATAATGGCAGATAACGCCACGATGATCTTGGTCGAGACACGGCATCACTACGTGCGTCCGTTCAAAATCGGATTCGGTAGCAACGAGTTCTTCATCGACAAATTCATCTTCACGCAACCCCGCGGATACACCTTCATCCAAGGGCCAGACTCTTGCAAGGACGCCAACAACGTGGACGACGGCACTGTTGATAGCGGACATGACGACAGTACTCCGGAAGATAACACCACCGTGGAGCCGTCAACGCTGTAACACCATAGCCGAGAGTATCTCGGACATGAACTTGGCCTCGGCGGATGCTGTCATGCCGCCGACGCCAACCCGGCGGCCTAGCCGCCACCACAGGCCAGGCGCCCAGACGTTACCGGCCTTTTCGCGCGTTCGCACCAGAAACCCATTAGACGGTTTGAACGCGAAAACACCTCGATCCACGGCTTCAATCTCTTCGACACGCGCAATCACCTGCCCCGATCCGGTGCGCAGCTCTGATGCAGTCAGCTCGATCCTGTCCTGAGTGGCCATCCAAACGCGATAGGCCAACCACAAGGACGACGCGCCAACCGCCAATAAAAACACCTGCCAGACGAGTTCAGGCGGAGAAGCCAGCGCCACGTAAATCACCAAAACACCTACGCTGCCCAGCATAGCAACACCGGCCACCCGTCTTGGGGATGATGCCTCGATCGTTGCCAGCACTTCGTCCTGCATGACTGCCTCCTGTCTTTCTGCTGTCTCGTGTATCCGCTTTGCGCAGAAATAAACAGGCCCTCCCCTGCCCTACATTTGCGCACATTCATGGTGCCTCTGCGCAAATTGACCAGTCCCCGGCCGGGCATACATCTTGCAAACAAATGAAGGAGGTTGCCATGTCCCTCAGACCCACATTGGAAACACGCAAGGCCGTACCGACGATGGAAGGTGCAGGCGTCAAGCTGCATCGCGCCTTCGGGTTTCAGGACCCGTCCGAATTGGACCCGTTTCTGTTGTTCGACGACTTTCGGAACGAGCGCCCGCAGGACTACCAGGCCGGATTTCCCTGGCATCCTCATCGCGGGATCGAGACGATCACCTATGTGCTGTCCGGCACGGTCGAGCATTCGGATTCGTTGGGCAATAGCGGGACGCTCGGTGCCGGTGATGTACAATGGATGACGGCGGGGTCGGGCATTCTGCATCAGGAAATGCCGCACGGGAATGCCTCGGGCCAGATGCACGGGTTTCAGCTCTGGGGCAACCTGCCCTCGGATCAGAAAATGACCGCTCCGCGCTATCAGGACGTTCAGGCCAACGAGATCCCCGAGGTCATCGACGATGACGGTACCACAGTGCGCGTTATCGTGGGTGAGTTCTGGGGCAAAACCGGCCCGGTGGACGGTATCGCTGCAGATCCCCAATATCTGGACGTTCAGATCCCGGCCGGTGTCAAAAAGACCTTCAAAATCGACACCTACCGCCGCGCCTTTGCCTATGTGTTCCAAGGTCAGGCGGCCTTTGCCGATGCGTCCCAGCCGACCGGAGTTTTGCTGGAAAAGGAAGTCGCCGGGCAAGAGGTCAATATCCGCGACATGTCCGGAGACCGCACTCTAGTACGGTTCGGCACCGGGGATGAGATCACGGTTCAGGCCGGGCCTGAAGGCGTTCGCTTTCTGCTGATCTCGGGCGCTCCGATTGACGAGCCTGTAGCGTGGCACGGACCCATCGTCATGAACACGCGTGCCGAACTGGAACAGGCGTTTCGTGAGCTGCGCAACGGAACCTTCATTCGCCCTGCCCACTAAGGCTAAGCCTGACCCGATTATGGGTCAGGCCATCACTGCGCGGCGAACCATGTCCCAATAAATCTGCTCGACTTCGTCCAACGACAATCGCCCACCCGAGCGATACCAGGTCATCACACCATTCAGCATCGCTATCACCGCCAGCGTGGCGATCTTTGTGTCCGAGATCGCGAAGTGACCGGCTTGCTGGCCCTCACTCAATATCCGCTCCAGAGAATCTTCGTATGCGCGGCGCAGATCCTCGATCTCTGCGAAGTTGTCCGGCGTCAAGTTGCGCAACTCCATATAGGCGATGAAAACCTCGTCGGGGCGTTCCAGATGAAACCGGATGTGGAACCCGACAAAGCGGCGCAGAGCCTCTTGCGCGTCGCCAGTTTCACCAAGCGCATCATAGGCTTGCTGCAACTCCTGCATGTGGTCGCGCATCAGGCGGAACAACAGGCTTTGCTTGTCGGGCGTGTAGTTATACAGCGCCCCGGCCTGAACGCCGACCTCCTTGGCGATCTGGCGCATCGAAACTGCGGCGTAGCCATGGCGGGCAAAAAGACCCAACGCTGCCTTGCGGATGCGCGGGCCGGTTATGTCCGAATGTGATCCCTGTGTACGAGCCATGGACCGACACTATCTGAACGCACGTTCAGATAGAACCCCGCTTGAACAGATCGGGTAAAAGAGGCATCACAAGACCAGTCCTTTGTGAAAGCACCCGTTATGAAGCGCATGCCCGTTCTGGTTCTGATCCTGACCCTTGCCGGATGCACAAACTTCCCCGAGTTGGAAGGCAGCGAATCCCGCGCGGTCAAGACAGCGCCTTACCCCAAGCTTTTGCCTCTACCTAACGTTCTGGGCGCGCCTGCCGATCCGGTCAGCGAAGCCTCTGCCGTTGAGCAGGACCTGACTGCCCGGAGCGAGGCTTTGGCGAAGAAAGCCGAAGCGCTGCAAAATGCGCAGATCGACTAAAGATCGGCTTTTCCCAGCCCCGGCCAACGCGTGACGGATTGCGCCCGTGCCCTGAACCGGCTAAGGCAGCGCTGAGCGGGCAAAAGGCCCGAAATCAGACTGGTACGAGCGAAAGGAACCCACGGGATGACACAGGCGCTGCGGCTTGGAATTGCGGGCTTGGGAACTGTTGGCGTGGGTGTTGTCCGGATTGTCCGGCGTCATGCCGATCTACTGCAGGCACGCACCGGACGCCCGATTGAAATCGTCGCCGTGTCGGCCCGCGATTCAAGCAAAGACCGGGGCGTGAACCTGTCGGACTATGCTTGGGAAACCGATCCCGTAGCCTTGGCAAAACGCGATGACGTGGACGTATTTGTCGAGTTGATGGGCGGTGAAAACGGCCCAGCCAAAGCCTCGGTCGAGGCGGCGCTGGCCAGCGGCAAGGATGTTGTCACGGCCAACAAGGCCCTGCTGGCAATCCATGGTCAGGAACTGGCCGAGAAGGCCGAAGCCGCAGGCCGCGTGATCCGGTTCGAGGCCGCCGTCGCCGGAGGCATCCCGGTGATCAAATCCCTCACCGAAGGTCTGGCTGGAAACGAGATCACCCGCGTGATGGGCGTGATGAACGGCACCTGCAACTACATCCTGACCCGCATGCAATCGCAGGAAAAAGGCTATAACGCGCTGTTCGACGAATGCGCCGAACTGGGCTACCTCGAAGCGGATCCGAACCTGGATGTGGGCGGCATTGACGCGGCGCATAAACTGGCCCTGCTGTCATCGATCGCGTTTGGCACGAAACCGAATTTCGACGGGATCGAGATTGAAGGTATCCAGCAAATCAGCCTCGACGACATTCATCAGGCCCACGACATGGGTTACCGGATCAAGCTGCTGGGTCTGGCGCAGCGTACTGCGCGCGGCCTGGAGCAGCGTATGCAGCCCTGCCTCGTGCCTAGCGACTCGCCGCTTGGTCAGCTCGAAGGCGGCACCAATATGGTGGTGATCGAAGGTGACGCGGTTGAACAGGTCGTACTACGCGGCCCCGGAGCGGGCGAAGGACCAACTGCAAGCGCGGTGATGGGCGATGTTTGCGATCTGGCACGGGGTCTGAAAATCTCGACCTTCGGGCGCCCTGCGTCCAGCCTTGAAGACGCCACCCCAGCCATCACAGGCCTGCCTGCGCCCTATTACCTGCGTCTGGGCTTGCTGGACAAACCCGGAGCGCTGGCCAAGGTTGCGGCCATTCTGGGGGACGCGGGCGTGTCGATTGACCGGATGCGCCAGTACGGCCACAGCGACAGCACAGCCCCCGTCCTGATTGTCACGCACAAGACCACTCGGGCCACTCTGGACGTGGCGCTGGACGGGTTCCGCACAACTGATGTTGTCGCGGGTGAGCCTGTCGCGCTTCGGATTGAACAGGTCTGAACCCTTGCAGCCTGCGCCATCCGCAGGCTATGCCAGACGAAACGCCATTGCCTGCCAAAGGAATACAACGCATGAACGCTGCCAAAATCGACTTTAACGACCGCCTGCTGTCCTTGGGCCTTGCGCGGGTTGCGGAACAGGCCGCGCTTGCCTCGGCCTCGCTGGTGGGGCGTGGTGATGAGAAAGCCGCCGACCAGGCCGCCGTGAACGCGATGCGCGAGCAGTTGAACCTGCTGGATATCGCAGGCGTTGTGGTCATCGGCGAAGGCGAGCGTGACGAAGCGCCGATGCTCTATATCGGCGAAGAGGTTGGCACCGGCGAAGGCCCCGGCGTGGATATCGCTCTGGACCCGCTGGAAGGCACCACGCTGACCGCGAAGGACATGCCAAACGCACTGACCGTGATCGCCATGGGCCCGCGTGGCTCGATGCTACATGCGCCGGATGTCTACATGGACAAGCTGGCGGTTGGCCCCGGCTATCCTGAGGGCGTTGTCTCGCTCGACATGAGCCCGCGTGAACGTGTTGAGGCACTGGCCAAAGCCAAAGGCTGTGAGGCAGCAGATATTACCGTTTGCATTCTGGAACGTCCGCGCCATGAAGCGATGATTGCCGAGGTGCGAGAAACCGGTGCCTCGATCCGCCTGATCACTGACGGCGATGTGGCAGGTGTTATGCATTGCGCCGAAAGCGAAACCACCGGCATCGACATGTATATGGGTCAAGGTGGCGCGCCGGAGGGTGTTCTGGCCGCTGCTGCTCTGAAATGCATGGGCGGTCAGATCTTCGGCCGCCTTCTGTTCCGCAACGATGACGAACGTGGTCGCGCCGCCAAGGCAGGCATCACCGATCTTGACCGTGTCTATGCACGTGACGAGATGGTGACGGCGGATGTGATCTTTGCAGCAACTGGCGTAACAGGTGGCTCTCTACTGCCGCGCATCAAGCGTGAGCCGGGCTGGGTTGAAACCACCACCCTTCTGATGCGCTCGAAAACCGGGTCGGTTCGCCGCATGTCCTACCGCACGCCGATGTGGTCGCACGACGAAGCCTAAGCGGCTTGCGCCGATACCTTCGGCGAGAGTATCTGTGAAAAGATGAAGAGGCCGGGTCCAAATGGGTCCGGCCTTGGCACATGAGAGGCGCGATGAGTTTTCTTGGGGTTGAGCAATCTTTGACAGGTCGGCGCTGGGTGGGGCCCTCGCCCGAAGTTGAGCGCGCGACTGAAATGCTGGTGCAGCAGGCCGGTTTGCCGCGTGCCGTTTGCCAAGTACTGGCGCGGCGGGGCGTCCCTCCGATGGAGGCTGCCGGTTTTCTGGAACCAAAGCTGAAAGAGCTTTTGCCTGATCCACGCAGCATGAAAGACATGGAAACCGCTGCGACCCGGTTTCTGAAAGCGGTGCGCGAAAAGCAGCGGATCGCAGTCTTTGCGGATTATGATGTGGATGGAGGCAGTTCGGCGGCGTTGCTGCTGGTCTGGCTGCGTCAGATGGGTCTGCAGGCGACACTCTATGTGCCGGACCGCATCGACGAAGGCTATGGGCCGAACGTGCCTGCGATGCAATCGCTGGCAGCGGCGCATGACCTGATCATCTGCGTGGATTGCGGCACGCTGAGCCGTGACCCGATCGCTGCAGCGCAAGGCGCGGATGTGATCGTGCTGGATCACCATCTGGGCGGTGAGACCTTGCCGGATTGTGTGGCCGTGGTGAACCCAAACCGGCAGGATGAAAGCGGCGATCTGGGCTATCTCTGTGCGGCAGGCGTTGTCTTCTTGATGCTGGTCGAGGCTGGGAGGCAAATGCGTGAGGCTGGGGCCAAAGGGCCGGATCTGGTGCCTCTGCTGGATTTGGTCGCACTGGCGACTGTCGCCGACGTTGCCCCGTTGATCGAGGCGAACCGCGCTTTGGTTCGGCAAGGCTTGAAGGTCATGGCAGGCCGTCAGCGACCCGGCCTTGTGGCCCTGTCGGATGTCGCTCGGATGGATGCGGCGCCAAACAGCTATCACCTTGGGTTTCTGTTGGGACCACGTGTCAACGCGGGCGGGCGTATCGGTCAGGCCGACCTTGGAGCGCGGCTGCTCAGCACCGACTCTTTGCACGAAGCGCAGGCCCTGTCCGAGCGGCTGGACGCGCTGAACTCTGAACGGCGCGATATTGAAAACGCAGTGAGAGCTGCTGCGCTTGAACAAGCTGAGGAGCGCGGTTTGGACGCGCCCTTGGTCTGGGCTGCTGGCGAAGGTTGGCATCCGGGCGTTGTCGGTATCGTCGCCTCGCGCCTGAAGGAAAACGCCAACCGCCCGGCGATTGTGATCGGCTTTGACGGGGATGAAGGCAAAGGATCAGGGAGGTCGGTGTCGGGCGTTGATCTGGGGGCCTCGATCCAGCGACTGGCGGCTGAGGGGTTGTTGGTCAAAGGCGGCGGTCACAAGATGGCGGCGGGGCTGACCGTGATGCGCGACCAGTTGGAACCGGCCATGAAGCGCCTGTCAGAACTGCTGGAAAAACAAGGCGCAGGGCAAGGTGGTCCGGCGGACATGAAGCTCGACGGGGCGTTGATGCCCGGCGCCGCGACAGTGGATCTGATTGAAGAAATTGAGAAAGCCGGGCCTTTTGGGGCCAGCGCCCCTGCTCCGCGCTACGCCCTGCCCAACCTACAGGTGCGGTTTGCCAAACGGGTGGGCGAGGCGCATCTAAAGCTCTCGCTTGCGGATGGTCTTGGCGGCGGGCTGGACGCGATCGCATTCGGAGCCTTCGACGGGCCGATGGGTGAAAAGCTTTCAAATCACGGCGGAGCGCGCTTTCATTTCGCCGGTCGGCTTGAGGTGAACACATGGGGTGGTCGCCAAAACGTACAGCTACGTCTTGAGGACGCGGCCGAGGCGAAATGACCAGTTTCAAGGCAACAGCAGGACAGGTCAAAAAACTTTCGCATCCCTGCATTTTTCGGCTTGCGGGGGTCGGGGTGAAACCGTAAAAGGCCCTCCACAAGCTAGCGTGGCCCGTTCGTCTATCGGTTAGGACGCCAGGTTTTCAACCTGGAAAGAGGGGTTCGATTCCCCTACGGGCTGCCATTTTTGCTTGTGAGCCAAGGCTCAGTGGCCCGTTCGTCTATCGGTTAGGACGCCAGGTTTTCAACCTGGAAAGAGGGGTTCGATTCCCCTACGGGCTGCCACTTCACCAGCATTCGATATCTAGAAGAAAACCAGAAGTCTGGCTTCAGTCTTAAGCTGCTTTCTCTTTGATGCTTCTCTCTTTGATTTCTATCGGCGCTTTTTCAGTTGTGGCTGCCACAGGTTTTTTCGTGCGGAACACTAAGGCAACCTTTCGTTCCAGAACCCCAAACCTCCGCCAGCGTGTTACGCCCTTCGACCGTTTCGACAACAAACTGATCATTGAACCTATGGCAGTCGCAGAGCCATGGTTCACCGGCACCTGCCTCGTGCTACCAGCCGCGACGGCCAAACAGAGAATGCAAGCGGTTCTGACCTGCAAACGGGTCGATCTCCTGCGCGCGTTCTAAGCTAGACACAACACGGCCGACCAAATTCCAACTGATCGCGGCGAAGATGATGCCTCCGAAAGCCTGCCCCAACAGAACGCCGGACGCCCCTGCCAGCGCCGATCCGATTGAGGCAAACACCCATGTGCCGACGGTGTGGCGGCCCCAGTTGATCCAAGTGGAATAGACCGGGTGGCCCAGGTTATTGAAACTGGCATTGGCGACGAAGATGACTCCGTTGAAGAATGACGCCAGCGCCAGAGGCCCGCAGAACAGATAGATCAGCACGCGGGTCTCGCCCTCGGCCGCGAACAGATCCGCGATTGGCGCGCGCAGAAGGAACAGAACTGCCGCCATCCCGAGAACGTAGACCGCCGTGAATTTGATACCGGCCAGAAAGGCTTCGCGTACGCGGGTGAACTGCTCGGCCCCGAAGTTCTGGCCGATGATTGGGCCAATTGCCCCAGACAGCGCGAAGATGACCGAGAACGCCACGGGCAAAAGCCGCCCGATCACGGCCATTCCGGCCACCGCATCCGTTCCATACTCGGCGATCTCACGCACGACGATGGCATTTCCGATCGGCGTTGCCACATTGGTCAGCACGGCCGGGATCGCGATGGCCCGGACCGGTTTCAGATCGGATGCGACTTGCCGCAGCGATGGGCGGGCAAAGCCTCGGTGAACGCGCAGGGCGGGCCAAATCGCAGCGGCCAACATGCAGGTCCGTGCCAGCACCGATGCGATGGCCGCACCGTCGAGCCCCAAACCAACCCCGAAGATCAGGATCGGGTCGAGAACCGCATTCACCACGCCGCCATAGATCGTGGCCATCATGGATCGCCGCGCATCCCCATGCGCCCGCAGAACCGCCATAGCCACCATCGCAATCGCCATCACCCACATGGTCGGCAGAATGATCGAAACATAGCGTGTGGCGAGCCTCAACACCTCGCCCTCAGCCCCCAATAACGACAACAGTGCGCTGAGGTTCCAAAGCACCAGAACCGGGGTTACCAGCCCAACGCACAGACCCAGCGTTGCCACGCTGGAGGCATATTTCCGCGCCTCCTCCGGCCGCCCCGCCCCCAAGGCCCGTGCTGTTAACGCTCCGGCCGAGATCGACAAGCCAATATTGATTGCATTGGTGAAAAACAGCAACGTTCCGGCATATCCCACGGCGGCGGCCAACGCGTCATTGCCAAGCATCGAGATAAACACCATGTCGACGAAATCGACCGCAAAGATCGCCATCAGACCGATACTGGTTGTCAGAGACATGCGCGTGACATGTCGCATCAGGCTGCCACTCAGGAAAACGGCTTCGCCTTGGGATTGATTGGCCATGTTCTACCTGCTCTGCGACGGCGTTTGAGTTCAGTCACCTTCTCAGATGGCAGCGCAGCGTCAACAGTTTCATTTCGCCCAAAAGGCGGGCCATTTTCGGGCAATCACCGCTGAGTCGGGTTTTGCAAGCCCTGAGCCGAAGCCGCGCTTGACAGAATCCAACCATCTCGTTCTGATACCAGCGTGAGCAAAAACACTGAATCAAACCAATGCATTGCCCGGATCACGCGCTGCTGTCAGCATCGCTCTCGGCATGGTTGCGTTCGGTCTGATGACCCCAAACGCCTGAAAGTCTGCCTCTCGTGACAGGACCCATGATGACTTATGTGCGGTTCATCGACCGCGCCAACCGGATGCTGGGTCGCGTGATCATGTATGGCATCTTCGTGATGATGGCGATTTTGCTGTATTCCTCGGTCTCCAAGACGTTCTTCGTGCCGTCCCTCTGGACGCTGGAAATGGCGCAGTTCGCGATGGTGGCCTATTACATGCTGGGCGGGCCTTACGCGATGCAGATGGGCGCGAACGTCCGGATGGATCTGCTCTATGGTGAATGGACGGACCGTAAGAAAAGCCAGATCGATGCGCTGACTGTTTTGTTTCTGATTACATACCTCGGCTTTCTGCTGTGGGGTGGCTGGGACAGCCTGATGTATTCGTTCCAGTATGGTGGTGAGCGTTCGTCCTCGGCCTGGCGGCCCTATATCTGGCCGATCAAGACCATCATGGTCATCGGCATTTTTCTGATGCTGCTTCAGGCGATATCGGAACTCTGCAAGGACATCCTGCGCCTCAAAGGCTTTGACATGGGCAAAAAGGATGATGAGCCCGTCCACATGGCCCCCGAAGACCTTGAAGGAGGGCATCGCGGGTGAGCTATGAACTGATTGCCGCGCTCATGTTCTCGACCATGATGCTGATGCTGCTGACCGGTCAGCGGGTCTTTGGTGCGATTGGCTTTGTCGCTGTGGTTGCAGCATTCTTCCTATGGGGCGATCGCGGAGGATACGATCTCGGTTTTGCGGCGGCGATCAAGGTGATGCGATGGTATCCCCTTCTGACGCTGCCGATGTTCATTTTCATGGGGTACATCCTGTCCGAGTCCCGGATTGCCGATGACCTCTATCGAATGTTCCACGTCTGGATGGGCGGCCTATCCGGAGGCCTCGCCATTGGCACCATCGGCCTCATGGTTCTGATCTCGGCCATGAACGGACTGTCTGTGGCTGGTATGGCGATCGGAGCCACCATCGCCCTGCCCGAGCTGTTACGCCGTAACTATGACAAGCTGATGGTCACCGGCGTGATACAGGCCGGATCATCACTGGGCATTCTGGTGCCACCCTCAGTCGTGCTGGTCCTTTACGCCATGATCGCGCGCCAGCCGGTCGGGCAACTCTGGCTGGCCGGCGTGATCCCCGGCCTGATGATGGCCACGATGTTCATCATCTACATCGCCATCCGCTGCCGCATAAATCCGGCGCTTGGCCCCGTGATGAGCGCGGAGGAGCGCGCAGAGGTCACATGGGGGGAAAAGATGCGTCTGCTGGGCGCTGGCCTTCTGCCGCTGGGCATCTTCGCCGTGATGATGGTGCCCTTTGTCAACGGCTGGACCTCCCTGGTGGAAAGCTCAGCCCTTGGCGCAATTGCCGCCTTTCTGGCGGCCGTTCTGAAACGTCGCATGACATGGCAGGTCTTTGAAACCTCGATCAAGCAGACGCTGGGCATCACCTGCATGTTCATGTGGATCATCCTCGCCGCACTTGCCTTTGGGGCCGTCTTCGACGGTCTGGGCGCGGTCAAAGCAATTGAGAACCTGTTTACCGTTCAACTCGGTCTGAACCCGTGGATCATCCTGATCTTGATGCAACTGAGCTTTCTGCTCATGGGAACATTCCTTGATGACACGGCCATGCTGGTCATCGTCGCGCCCCTTTACGTGCCGCTGGTCGGCGCGCTTGGGTTTGACCTGATCTGGTATGGCGTGCTCTACACGATCACCTGCCAAATTGCTTATATGACACCACCTTTCGGGTATAACCTGTTCCTGATGAGGGCCATGGCCCCGCCTGAGGTGACGATCAAAGACATTTACCGCTCCATCATCCCGTTTGTCTGCGTGATGGCTGTGGCACTGGGATTGGTGATGGCCTTCCCTGACATTGCATTGTGGCTTCCGGGCGTCGTCTACGGAAACTGAGCACATAAGAAAGAGAAGCCGGAAAAACCGGTTCAATTTCAACAAAAAGCACAGGAGAGGAAGACTATGACCACAACAAGACGCAGATTTTTACGCACTGCAGCTTTGGCCGCGCCTGCGACATTGGCAGCGCCCGCAATCGTCAAAGCGCAGGCCCCGATCAAATGGCGCTTTCAGACCTACGCAGGGGGTGCGTTGGGTGAGCATGTGACCAAACCGGCCATCGACTACATCAACGCCAACGCCAATGGCGAGCTTGAGATCGAGCTATTCTACGCCGACCAGATCGTCCCCACTGGAGAGCTGTTCCAGGCGCTTCAGCGCGGCACCATCGACGGGGTGCATTCGGACGATGACTCGATGGCCTCGCCCACGCCGCTGCGCGTGTTCGGAGGGTATTTCCCTTTCGCAACCAAGCACATCCTCGACGTTCCTGTCCTGTTTAACCAGTACGGTCTGGCTGATATCTGGCGCGACGAATACGCCAAGGTCGGGGTGCAATGGCTGTCCGCCGCAGGTCAGGACCCGTGCAACTTCAACACCAAGAAGGAGATCACCTCGGTTGCTGACCTGGATGGGCTGAAGCTCTATACCTTCCCGACCGCTGGTCGCTTCCTTGCCAAGTTCGGCGTGGTTCCGGTGAACATCCCCTATGAAGACGCCGAAGTGGCCGTTCAGACGGGTGAGTTGGATGGCATGGCATGGTCTGGTATCACCGAGGATTACACGGTCGGCTGGGCTGATGTGACCGACTACTTCCTGACAAACAACATCTCGGGCGCGTGGATCGGATCGTGGTTCGCCAACCAAGAGCGTTGGAACGAGCTGCCGGATCACCTGAAATCCGTAGTGATGGCCGGGATCGAAGCCGGGCACACCTATCGGAACCAGTGGTACTGGGGTGGCGAAGCGGCGTTGCGGGCCAATGGTGACAAGCTGGAGTTGCGCTCGGTTCCACCCGGCGAATGGGCCGAGGTTGAGAACGCGGCCAAGGAGTTCTGGGACGAGATTGCTCAGGAAGGCGAAGTCCACCAGAAGATCATCGGCATCTTCCAAGAGTATAACAGCGTCATCAATCAGGCTGGCGTGCCCTATAACTTCGAATAAAGAAACGGGCGACCCCGCGCAAAGGGGTCGCCTTGCCAATTTGTCATCCACAGAAACCAACCGACATGCTAGAGGTCCCAAGACACCGAAGGTTCAGGGCAAGGGCAGAGCATGAAACTGGAATTCTACCACATCAACTTCGTCGCCGATGATGTTGATCGCATGCACGATTTCTACACCAACGTGCTGGGGCTAGATGACATCCCACAGGACAATTTCCCACGGACCGAGGCCGATGAGGAAAGCGGCTATGACGGCAAGATTCGCTTTGCAACCGAGGGCCACATGCAGATGCATCTGGCCGAACGCGCCTTTGACGTCGCCTTCAAGAACGGCCAAGTGATCAACCCGGTGGAACGCGGCCATATCGCATTTCGCACCGATGACCTGCCTGCGTTCCTGAAGCTGCTGGACGAGCGCGGCATCCCCTATTCCGACTACGGCACCACCTTCGCGAAAGAATGGCACCAGGTCTTCTTTCAAGACCCGGAGGGCAACGTGATCGAAGTGCATCAACAGGTCGATCAAGGCGACTAGCCAAAAAAGGCCCGCGCACTCAGGTCGTGCGGCGGGCCTTTGAAAGAGTTGTTGGGCGGGAAACCCGCCCAAGCGTGGCGGTTCAGACGAACCTGTTGACGTAGTTCTCGAGAATTTCCTGACGACCGGAGCGAGGCTGCGGGTTGATTTCCTCGGCCAATACACGGGCCGTGATCTCATCCAGACCAGAAGAAAGCATGGATTGCGCGGCTTCCGTCGACCAGCCCGCGTATCTGTCCGCCAGCGCGGCCTCTAACCCGCCATCTTCGATCATGGCGGCGGCCGCTTTCAAACCGCGCGCGCAGATATCCATACCACCCACATGTGCGGCGATCAGATCCTCGGCGTCGATCGACTGACGCCGGATTTTCGCGTCGAAATTGGTGCCGCCCGTGGTGAAGCCTCCGGCCTTGAGGATGTGATAATAGGCCAAGGCGACCTCGGGCGTGTTGTTGGGGAACTGGTCCGTATCCCAACCCGACTGATAGTCGTTGCGGTTCATATCTATGGAACCCAGCATGCCTTCGGCTGTGGCAGTTGCGATCTCATGCTCAAAGCTATGACCGGCCAGAATGGCGTGCCCCTGTTCGAGATTCAGCTTGACCTCATCTTCAAGGCCATACTTGCGAAGGAAACCGATGCAAGTGGCTGCATCATAGTCATACTGATGCTTGGACGGCTCCTGCGGCTTGGGTTCGACCAGAATGGCGCCCTTGAAGCCGATCTTGTGCTTGTACTCGACCACCATGTTCAGGAACCGACCCATATGATCAAGCTCGGCCCCCATATCGGTGTTGAGCAGCGTCTCATAGCCTTCACGCCCACCCCACAGCACGTAGTTCTCGCCCCCCAGCTTATGGGTCGCGTCGATACAGGATTTCACCGTTGCAGCCGCAAAGGCAAACACGTCCGGATCAGGGTTCGTGCTCGCCCCACCCATCCAGCGGCGATGGCTGAACATATTGGCAGTTCCCCAAAGCAGCTTGGTGCCCGAAACTTGCATCTTCTCACCGATATAGTCGGTGATCTCTTCCAGAGTTCTCAGGTTATCCGCATAGTTGCCCTGTTCGGGCCGGATATCCGCATCGTGCCAGCAGAAATAGGGCTGCCCGAGAATGTCGAACATCTCGAACGCGATGTCGGCTTTCATCTTGGCCCGGCCCATATCATCCTGCGGATGCCAGGGGCGCTCAAGCGTCGGGCCACCAAACGGGTCGCCCCCCTCCCACGCGAACGAGTGCCACCACGCGACGGCGAAACGCAGGTGATCCTCCATGCGTTTGCCCATGATGACTTCATCCGGATTGTAGTGACGGAAGGCGAGCGGGTTCTTGCTGTCTTCGCCCTCGTACCGGATCTTTTCGATCTCTTGAAAGAAACCACTCGCCATTGTCTTCCCTCACTCAGTCTTTTCGCCGGGCTTTTTGCCCAGAATAATCATCGACAGCAGGTCATCATCGGTGACATCGGGGATGTCGACGGTTCCGACCAATTGACCGTTCTTCATGACCGAAGCCCGATCGCACAGTTCCATCACAGCATGCACATCATGGTCGATTAGGAAAATCCCGATCCCCTGCGCCTTGAGCTTCTGGATCAATTCCGCAACCATCTGGGTCTCATGTGGGCCCAATGCGGCTGTGGGTTCGTCCATGATCAGGATGCGCGCGTTGAAATACACCGCCCTGGCAATCGCCACCGACTGGCGCTGACCGCCAGACAGGGCAGAGACCGGGTCATTGAACTTCTGAAAGTTCGGGTTCAGCTGACCCATGATCTTGCGGCACTCGGCCTCCATCGCGGCGTCGTTGACTAGGCCCATCGGTGTCACCATCTCGCGCCCTAGAAACAGGTTCGAGCTGGCGTCTAGGTTGTCGGCCAAAGCGAGCGTCTGATAGATCGTCTCGATATTGTTGGCCCGCGCGTCCCGAGGGTTGTTGATCTCGACCTTTTCACCGTCGATCCGGATCTCGCCGCTGTCCATCTGGTACGCACCGGACAGGACCTTGATCAGCGTGGACTTCCCTGCCCCGTTGTGGCCCAGCAGGCCCACAACTTCGCCGGGGTAGAGGTCGACCGACACGTGATCCACCGCCTTGATGCCCCCGAAGGAAATCGAGATGTCGTTCATTTCGACCAGAGGTGGCTGGCCTGAACCGCGACCCGAATTTGTGTTCTGCGTTTCTTCAGCTTGCATCATTTCGCTCCCAGACGTTTGCGATAGACGATGTCGATATAGACAGCCAGGACGAGCACAGCACCGACGACGATGTTCTGGAACGGTGCATCCACACCTACCATCGCCATCCCCGATTGCAGCGCCTGCATGATCAGGGCACCAAGGATCGCGCCATAGATCGTCCCCAGACCACCGGACAGGGCTGTCCCGCCGATCACGGCTGCAGCAATAACACGAAGCTCATCCAGCGTACCAATGTCGTTCGAGTGGTTGGCCAGACGGGCCGAAGCCACAACAGCGGACAGCGCGCACAGGAAGCCCATCAAGGCAAAGATCTTGACGGTCATCATACGGGTGTTGATACCCGAAAGCTCTGCCGCGTCAGGGTTGCCGCCGGTTGCAAAGATATAGCGACCAAACCGGGTCTTGCGGGCCACGACGGTCAGTGTGACGGCCACCAGGATCAGGATCAGAACCGAGATCGGGATGCCGTAGCCGACGACCAGACCCTCGGGCATGATCTCACCACGCGCTTCGAACATACGCTCGAGTCGACGGGTCGGGATGGCGTAGCTGTTGACGATGAAGACATAGCCCATGATCGCGATGCCGATGATGCCGGCCAGCGTTGTTTCAGCCCAGACGGGTTTGACCGGGAAACCATGTGCGGCCTTGGACCGGCGCGCACTCCAGAGCGCCCAGATCGCGGCGGCTGTGGCGGCAAGGCCGAACAAAAGACTGGCCGTGGTGCCAAGCGTTCCGTTGGTGCCGCCGAACATCAGGAATGTGCTATCCAGCGGGCCAATGGTCTGGCCATCGGTCATGTACCAGGCGACGTTGCGCCAAACCAGAAACCCACCGAGGGTCACGATGAAGGCGGGAATTGTTAGGTACCCGATCATCCAGCCTTGAAAGGCCCCGATCAGGGTTCCAACCGCAAGCCCAACGACCAGAGTGATCGCCCATGTGGCCGGGTTGTTCAGGCCCATGCCCAGCATGTTCGGCAACAGCTCGGTTTGGGTCATGGCCATCACGGCGGATGTCGTTGCCAGCAAGGCGCCGACAGACAGGTCGATGTGGCGCATCACGATGATGAACACCATGCCACAGGCCATGATCGCAACCGACACGGTCTGAATGGACAGGTTGAACAGGTTGCGAGGGGTCAGAAAACGCCCATCAGTGACGATATTGAACCCGATGCAAAGGATGATAAACGCGCCGATCATACCCAATAGCCGCATATCCAGCTCAAGCTGCTGGAACAAGTTTTGCTTGCTTTTCTGGGGTACCGGCTGAGACGAAGTTTCGGTCATATCCGATCTTTCATGTTCAGCGATTGGGATCCCGGCCCGCCTACGCAGGCCGGGAATTGTATTAGTTTAGTTACAGGGGGCTGGGCCGTTTTCCACGCCCTGGCACAGGTCTTCCAACGGAATCCAGCCTGCATCTACAACAACCGAGAGGTTGTCTTTTGTGATCGGAACCGGCGCCAGGAAGACCGAGGTCATCTCGGTGCCGCCGGGCGATGTCCAGCTGACCGCGCCTTCAACGTCTCCTGCAGCGGTGCCGCCGCTCAGCGCGACCGCGATCTCGCCTGCGGCTTTGCCCAGCTCACGCGCGTCTTTCCAAACGGATACGGTTTGAGTGCCCAGCGCGACGCGGTTCAGCGCGGCATGGTCACCGTCCTGACCCGAGACCGGGATACCTTCCATGCCCTGCGCCGTCAGCGCGGCAACAACACCACCGGCCGTACCATCATTCGAGGCAACCACGGCGTCCACGTTGTTTTCGTTCGCCGTCAGGATCTGCTCCACGTTGCGCTGTGCGTTCGCGGGCAGCCAGCCATCGGTGTAAGCTTCGCCGACGATCACAACATCACCGCTGTCGACAGCGGCCTGAATGATCTCTTGCTGACCGCCACGCAGGAAGTCCGCATTCGGGTCGGTCGGAGAGCCCTTGATCATGACGTAGTTGCCCTTGGGCATCGCGTCGAACACTGCGCGGGCCTGCATGCGGCCTACTTCGACATTGTCGAAGGTCAGGTAGAAGGCGCGATCATCTTCGATCAGACGGTCATATGCGATAACCGGGATACCCTCGTCTGCGGCGGCCTGAACAGCCGGGCCAATCGCCTGCGAGTCCTGCGCGAGGATGATCAGAGCGTCCACGCCCTGCGCGATCAGGCTTTCAATGTCCGACAACTGCTTGGCAGAAGACGACTGCGCGTCGGCAGAGATATAATCAGCCCCACCCGCCTCAAGCGCGGATTTGATCGCGGCTTCGTCGGTCTTCCAACGCTCTTCCTGAAAGTTCGACCAGCTGACGCCGACGACGGTTTCAGCAAAAGCAGCCGTGCCCATCAGAGCCGCTGCGACTGAAATGCTTAGGAATTTCTTCATGCTTTCCTCCCGGTTGTTCGAGTCCCTTCGAAGTGATTCGAGGACTTCACCTACCTGAGTAGCACATTTATTTCAGTCGGCAAAATATTTATGCTATCGCTAACATGAAAATCTGACTAAGGTGAATGCCAAGATGAGATTCGCGAGGGCAAGATGCTGAAAAACAAAGCCTCTTCTATCTCTACCGAGCAGCGGAACGTAACGCGGCTGCGCGTGCTGGAGCATATCCGCCGCAAGGGGGCGATCTCGCGCATTGATATTGCGGGTGCGTTGCAGACCAGCCCCGCTACCGTTACCACCGCAACTGCGGATCTGTTGTCTGCAGGGCTGATCCATGAGGTTGAAGGCGACCCTCAGTCCGGGTCCCCACGGCGCGGACGGCCCCGTGTATTGCTCAAGCTGAACGGGGGATCATTGCTGATCGCGGGGTTCAAGGTCACACGCCACTATGTATCCGTACTTATCGCAGATTTCGAAGGGACCGAGCGCACGTCGATCAAATACCCGCTGACCGAGGCCTGCATGACCCCGCTCGACTTTGCCCAAACCATCCGCAAAGCGCTGGAAAGCGCCTGCGCGGCGGCGTCCATTTCGATGTCGGACATCGCCGGAGTCTCGATCGGGATCGCGGGCCTGATTGATGCCGAGCATAACTTTGTCCATTGGTCCTCCTCGATCTCGGAACGGAACGTGCCACTTGGCCCGCTTCTGCAGCAAGAGGTTGATTGCCCAGTATTCATTGAAAACGACGCCAATCTCGTTGCAAAGGCGGAACAATTGTTCGGGCTCGGCAAAGGTTTGCGGAACTTCCTTGTCATTACGATAGAACACGGAGTCGGCCTAGGGATCGTGCTGGGCGGCAAGCTCTACCGGGGTGAGCGCGGATGCGGGGCTGAATTTGGACATACCAAGGTGCAACTGGATGGGGCGCTCTGCCAATGTGGACAGCGCGGGTGTCTTGAAGCCTATGTCGGGGAATATGCCCTGATCCGAGAGGCCTCTATTGCTGGTCAGGATCGCGACCAGATCACCATTGCCGATCTGCTTGACAACGCGCAGTCCGGTGATCAACACGCCTTGTCCGTGCTAGATCGGGCCGGTCAGATATTCGGCATGGGCGTTTCGAACCTGATTAATCTATTCGATCCCGAATGTATCATCATCTCGGGCAGTCAGGTCAGCTTTCAGCATCTCTATTCCGACAGCGTGATGGAGCGGATACGTAAGGGGGTCGTTCACGTCGATGCCCCCTTGCCCGACATCAAGGTCAACCAGTGGGATGACACCATGTGGGCCAAAGGCGCCATTGCCTTTGCCATCGAGCAGGTCTCAACCTTGAAGATTCGCGAGATGCCGGCCCATGCATCGTGAATGCGTCCTCCTACTGGCAAGCACCACAGTTGTTGCGGCCGATCAGCCCGTACCAAGCTTTCAGCAGATCGTGGTTGCCGAACATGTCTATGACGGCGGTTGGGAACACTTCGTGGGCGGAGGCGTTGCGGTGTTCGACTGCAATGGCGACAGCCTCCCCGATTTCTTCACCGCTGGTGGGTCAAACCCGTCTCAACTGTTCCGCAACACCTCGGACGGCGACCTGTCTTTCCGTGTCGACACGCCCCAGGCCCTGTCCCTGACCGGTGTGACCGGGGCCTATCCTTTGGACGTCGACGGCGACGGCTTTCAGGATCTGGCGGTTCTGAGGGTTGGTGAGGACCTTTTGCTGCAAGGCCTGCCCGACTGCCAGTTTGCGCCCTTTTCCGATGTCAACTTTCAATCGGATGATCATTGGACCACTGGCTTCTCGGCCACGTGGGAGGACGGCGAGACGCTGCCAACGCTGGCCTTTGGAACCTATGTCGACCGTTTTGACCCTGAAGGGCCGTTCGAGACCTGCGGTCCGACGCTCCTCTACCGTCCTGAAGGATCGGGATACGGGGCACCGTCACTGCTAGAGCCAGGCTATTGTTCATTATCGATCCTGTTTTCCGACTGGGCGCGAACAGGTCGGGCGGACCTGCGGGTCAGCAATGATCGCCACTACTACGTGCGCGGCGGGCAGGAGCAGCTCTGGGCGATGGAGGCTGCACCGCGCCTCTACACCGAAGATGACGGATGGCTGCCCTATTCGATCTGGGGAATGGGGATCGCCTCGCGCGATCTCACGGGGGACGGGTTCTCCGATGTCTACCTGACGTCGATGGGCGACCAGAAGTTTCAGGTGTTTGACCCCTCCGACGACAGCCCGACCTGGCGCGATGCGACCTATGAGAAAGGCACCACCGCGCACAGACCGCATGTCGGCGGCGATGGGCGACCTTCGACCGGATGGCATGCGCAATTCGGAGACGCCAACAACGACGGGCTAGACGATATTTTTGTGACCAAAGGCAATGTCGAACAGATGCCTGTCGCGGCTTTAAACGACCCAAATAACCTGATGCTGCAACAGCCTGATGGCTCCTTTGTCGAAGCCGCTGCCGAGGCGGGCGTGGCTTCGATGGCCAAGTCGCGCGGCGGCGCCTTGGTCGATCTGAACAATGATGGCCACTTGGATCTTGTGGTCGTCAACCGGGGCGCGCCGCTGGAGGTTCACCAGAATACAAGCAACGCCGGAAATTGGGTGTTGGTCGATGTCTCTCAGAACAGCTTCAACCGTGCTGCGGTGGGCGGGTTTATCGAGATGCGAACGCCCTCCGGCTTACAGACCCGCGAGATCACCATTGGCGGAGGCCATGCTGGAGGGACCTCAGGCCTGCATCATTTCGGCTTGGGATCGGCTGACGCAGCCGAGCTGCGGATGATTTGGCCGGATGGTTCCACAAGCGACTGGCAGGCGTATGACGCCAACCAGATCATCCTCCTCCATCACTGATCCACATGCAGCCCGCTGGGAACGGTTTCGGGAACACCAAGCCTTAGGGCCGGGTCTTCAAGGGTGTTCAGAAAACTGAGGATCGCGTTAACCTCATCATCGCTTAACGCAACCGGATCCAGGCTATTGGCTGCAGCGATAGCTTCGGTCGTTTCGCCTAAAGCCCTCTGATCATCTGCACCCGGAAACGCGGGCAGACGTGCTTGTTCCAGCGAATACCGCTGCAACGACCCCACGGGATCAAGGTGGTGGCGCACCACACCCTCCAACTCGGCATAGGCGCCGCTGTGGCCATAAGGGGCGGTCAGGGTCACATTGCGCAGCGACGGTGTACGGAAGGCAAACGCGTCGTCGGCCTCGCCAGTCACCCGCATGCGACCATCGTCACGGGCGTGACTTTCAAACCGCGCGCCTTTGCCCGGCCCGATCTGAGGCATCGCGATGGCGTGGAAGCTATGGTCCGTCTGGAGCCATCCCGAATGGCAGGAACTACACCCCGCCTCGCCGTAAAACAGATCCAACCCGGCCTGTGCCTCGGGCGGCAGCTCGGCTTCTCCGCGCATCGCCTGATCAAAAAGGCTGTTGTCGGCCCGCCATTCGAAGGCGATGAAATCGGCAAGCACGTTGGCAATCGTCGTAAAGGTGATCTCCTCGCCCGGCAGAACGTCTTCGAACCGTTTCTGATATTCGGGAATGGCTGCGACACGCGCGGCGATTAGGTCCCAGGCCCCACCCTCTTGCGTCAGCAGACCCAGACGCACCGCTTTACTTATTTCATTCTCGGAGTAATGCCCGGCCATCTCGTCCGGCGACAGCACCGGGAACATGGCCTGCGCCGCGAGGGCGGATTTGAACCCCGATCGCATATGCGTTCCCAGCGGAGTGCGGATGCCGTTGGGACGGCTTGGGTCAGCCTCAAGCCGCCCGTCATGGAAGAAGACCGTGAATTCCTCCGCGCCGAGGTTCCACAAGGCCGGAGAGTTGCGGGGAATGCGCTGTTCCGGGCGGTTTTCGGGGTCCAACGCACGTGTCACTCCCAGCCCGATGCCGCCCTCACCCACACCCAGAGACAACCCGTCGGACGTGCCCAGACGCGGATGGTGACAGGACCCGCAGCTGATATTTCGGTTGCCAGACAGGATGGGATCGTAAAACAGCAAATGCCCCAGTTCGACAACGGCCAAATCGGGTTCCGCGAATTCGGGAGGAGGGCCAAGGTCCAGCGCCTGTGCGGCCGAGGCCAATCCCATCATTCCAATCGCCGAAACTACCCTCATGCCTAAGTCCCTGTGAGTTTGAGTGTAAGTGTCTGATGATAGGGCCGCTCAGGTGAAAAAACCATGCTGGGAAACGCGTTGACGTTTGGCGCGTTGGGATAGCCTGATGGTTCAATACATAGACCAGCGCCGGCGTGAAACGGTGCTCCCAATGAACCGGCAGAATAGACCTGCGCCCCGGCCTGATCGGAGAATACCTGCAATCCCAGCCCATTTGCGGCGTCAATCGTGGAGATTGGCTGCTGCGCGTCGCGGTCGTTGTCGAACACGTAGAAATGATCGATGTTTTTGCCCGGGCGACCCGGCGTCCTGAAATCCAGAGCCGTGTTTTGTACGTCTTGCAGGTTGCCGGTTGGCACACCATGCGCATCGGTCTCCAGCACATGCCCGGCATTCACCTGCAGGGTGAAATCTTCAACGCCCATAGGACTGCCAAGGGTATAGTAGTTATGTTGCGCGATGCTAATTGCCGTTGGCCGGTCCGGCTGGGCCGTGATGGTATAGGTCAGATTGGGAAAACTGAGCGAGACGTGCAACTGAAACCTGACCTCGCCCGGAAAGCCGCCTTCGCCATCGTGGGAGAGATAGGTCATCACCGCCTCACGATCCGAAAGCTTCTGCAGTGTCCAGATTTGGCGGGACAGGCCCTCGGCCCCGCCATGCAGTGTGTTGGCGCCCTCGTTCGGGTCCAGCCGGTATCGCGCACCCGCGAGGTCAAAGCTCGCACCCGTGATCCGGTTTGCCACGCGCCCAACAATCGCCCCGTGATAGAAGCGATCTTCCAGATAAGCCTCAGGACCGTCATATCCTAGGATCAACGGCGTACTATCTATCCACCACCCTTGGGTGATTGCGCCGTAGTTCAAAAGGCTGACGGACATATTTCTGTCTAGCAACCGCACCTGTTCGATCTGCAAATCCGCCACCATTTTCCCTATCGTGTCGCGCAGTGCGGCGACACCTGTCCCTCTGTCAAAAGGCAGCCTTGAAGACCAACCCGAGTTACTGCGCTCATAAGACCCCGAACAGGCCCCAATTCCACCCAAGGTTTCGAATGCCGTGAGACCCGCGCCTGCATGGCGACTACTCGCCTCGATGGTTAGCGCTATCATAAATATTGTCAAACGCCTAACCAGATGAAAAGTGTTCTTCACCCGCACTTCATGGCTCTTTTTTCCTAGAGACAGAACAACCCAACAAGCGTGATCACGACCCCGCTTGTTGGCCAAGGATCAAGTTTGCGCGGCCACGTTCCGGGCGACCAAATCCTTGTACAAGGCGCGGATACGCAATGTCATCGAACCCGCCTTGCCCTCTCCGATCTGTTTGCCGTCGATCTCGGCCACTGGGGTTTGCGCGCCGAAGGTGCCGGTCAGAAACGCCTCATCCGCACCGTAGGCCTCGTAGAGTGAGTAGTCCTTTTCTAAAACCGGGATGTCATTGGCGCGGCACAGGTCGATCACTTTCTGCCGGGTCACCCCGTTCATGCAATAGTCCCCTGTCGAGGTCCAAACCTCGCCCTTGCGCACGATGAAGAAATTACAAGCGTTGGTGGTGTTCACAAAGCCATGAGGGTCCAGCATCAGCCCCTCATCCGCGCCTGCCTGTTCGGCCTGCAAACAGGCAATGACACAGTTCAGTTTGGAGTGGCTGTTGAACTTCGCATCCTGGCTGGTCGGCAACCCCCGCACCTGGGGCACGGTCGCCAGACGGATACCTCGCTCAGTCAACGCCTCGGCGGGTTTGGAGTGTTCGACGATGGCCACGATGGTCGGTCCCCAGCGAGACAGCTTGGGATGCTGAAACGGCTTGGCCTTGCGTCCGCGCGTGATCATCAGCCGCGCGTGGGCATCGGTTGTCGCGCCATTGGCGGCGGCGGTGGTGTCCAGAATCTCGCGAATTTCGTCACGCGTTTTTCCTATGTCCAGCGACACGGCTTTACAGCTGTCAAACAGCCGGTCCATATGTTCGTCAAAGAAGGCCCAGCATCCATCATAGAGCCTCAGCCCCTCCCACATGCCGTCGCCCAGCATGAAGCCGGAATCATAGACCGAGACCTTGGCCTCATCCTTGTGAACCAGCGCGCCATCAACCCAGATTTTCAGGTCCTCGTTGCGGGCATCGTATTCCGCGTCGTGGGTTGAGAGTTCAGTTGTCATGCATCACCTTCCCGAACAAGTGCATCCGCCTTGAGCCGCTCATAATATGGCATCGCCGCATCGCAAACGGATTGCAGCACAGGCGGCAAGGTCGGTAACTCCCCCTCAGCGCCCGCAAACCCGGTTGAGGCATGCACGGCCCCGTACCAGTGGCTGGCCCACACACCGTCCGACGGATGGCCGCCCACAGGCCACGACAACATGGCCGGGTCAAAGGGCAGATCAATTGCCGCACATAGTTTCCGCAACATCTGTTCGGGCGCCTGACGGATATCATAGCTGTCGACGACCACGCCTGCTCCGGTTCGCGCGCGGATCAGATTGTAGATCTCGGCCTGTTGCACAAAGCCGATATCCTCAAGCGTCGGGTTTTCGCGTTTTGCGGCATAGCTGGCCAGCACACGCGCGGGGTGGCGGATCAGAAAGATATGTTTCAGCCCATCCATCCAGGGCTGATCCAAGCCCCAAACCATATGCTGGGTCATGTGTTTCTGGTAGATATGCGCCTTACCTTCGGGCGGCTGAGCTGCACAACCCCGCCCGACCTGAAGGGGGTCCGTTTCGCCCTCGGCGATGATCCGATCTCCCATCGGATGATGCAGCCCGGTCTCAGCCAGATAGGCCGCGTAGAACGGCTCATCCCAGACGGCGCAATCGGCGCGCGCGCCAAAGGCATACATCATCGCAGTGGACAGATTTCTGGGGCCAGACCAGCAGGCTATGTTCATTACTCAAGACCCCTCAATCGGCTTGACGGATGGTATCGCGGGCGGGCCGCAGCCCGAAGTTTTAGTATGCGCTACGGTTACATAAGGGCACAACTTCAAGTTCACACATGCCCCCTCTGCTTGTCACAGCAACACCCTGATTTTGTCAACATCGAGTATTCAGACGGACACTGAACCCGGCCTCAAGCAAACGCCAGGTTCACGTCACGGTTTTTCAGGTTGAATTTCGTTACAAATGTAACAATGCTGCAGCAACGACGGGACAATATCATGAAACTCTATTCCTACTGGCGCTCAACGACTTCGTTCCGAGTTCGCATCGCCTTGAATCTCAAGGGCCTCAGCTACGACTACTGCCCGGTCGATCTGGTCGCCGGAGAGCAAGGCTCGGTCTCATATACCGCGCTCAACCCCGGCAAGGGTGTTCCAACTCTGGTTCTCGAAGACGGCACGGCCCTGACCCAGTCGCTTGCGATCATCGACTATCTGGAGGCCATCGCCCCAGAACCTCAGCTGCTGCCCGCCCAACCCCTGTTGCGCGCACGAGTCCAAGCCGCTGCGTACACCATCGCGATGGACATCCACCCGGTGAATAACCTGAGGGTTATGACCTACCTCAAATCTCAAATTGGAATGGACTCCGCCGGGCAGACCGCTTGGTTCGACCGTTGGATGACCGAAGGATTTGCCGCCTACCGGGCGCTGTTGCCGCAAAACACCTACTTCAGTTTCGCAGACACCCCAACCCTCGCCGATATCTGCCTTGTCCCCCAGCTCTATTACGCGCATCGCTGGGGGGGTGGACATGACACGCTTTCCGCGATTGCTCGAGATCGAAAACACGCGCTGTCCCTTACCGCTTTTGATCAGGCGCGCCTGGAAACCCAACCCAGCGCAAGCTGACAAGTTTAAGTAACGGCAATCGGACTATTGTCGTCGGAAAGGAAGGTGCGAATTCTCAACGCGGTTGTGGAGCCACCTGCTCGTTTGTTGTTTTCCCTTGGCACCAAGTTCCCAGAGAACTGTCCGAAATGATACGAAACGATCCGTGACCACATTCTTCGCAACACCGTAGCGTATCCAAAATTTCTCTATTAATTTCTATGCTTTCCGCCTGGTTCGGCGATTGGTAACGACAGCTTCGAACACCTCTCTTTCGTGATCAACGACGCTCCGCAGGTCTAGCCGCTTTCCATTGATCTAAACAAACACTTCGTCGACATGCCATTTCAATTTTGGGTATGCCCGCAACTGCTGGATCCGTTTTATCCGAATTTCCGATGCGAAAATCGGGCTAAACCAGTTCCGCCACGACCGCACGGTCTTGTGGCTGACTTCGATGCCATGCTTATGCATCAGGTCTCTCACATTTAGAAGCGACCGAGGAAACCAAACGCATAACATCACCGCCAAGCGATTGATCTCTGAGCTGGTTTTAAAGCACTTGAAGGTAACTCGTCTTTTCACGAGCAGAGGCAACGAAAGCCCCCTACCCGACTCAAGACAAGTTCCTCTGACAAGACCTTTATTTTGAGTCAGCAAGAAAGGGCCATTCCATAAATATCTTGCATCGCGAGCTTTGGATCACCGAATTACGTGAACCGAACACTTGGCATGATGCACGACTCTGTTCGCAGTGGAACCTAGAAATATGTCCTCGAATCCTGGTTTGTGTGACGCTAAGACGATGCAATCAACGTCTTTCTGATTTGCGAAGTCGACGATAGCCCTACCCGCGTGCCCAGAGATGAGCTGTACCTTCGCGTCTGGAATTTCAGAGGCAGTCTGATGCAGGCTCTCCAGTATCTCATGCCGCGTGTTTGCAAGCACTTCGCTTGGAATCTGAGACCCTACATACGCCGGAATAGGCTCCTGGACGTGCACAACGGTGAAAATAGCGTCAGCGTCAGCCAATTGGCGCGCGGCCCCAAGCGACGCTTGGGTATCGTGTTCTTTGTCCAGAGCAACCGGGATCAGGATATTCTTGTACATTTGACCTCCTATCTACTGCTCAGATGACTTCAGTTTGGTATTTCGGCAGCAGGAAACCTACACAGGCTCAGACTTCGAAGATTTCCCCGCACTCTTTGTAGCGGCTGCAACATCACCAACTGTTTTCTCGACAGCTTCAGCTTCGGTTTCAGCGACATAAGATGCACAACGGGACACGGTTTCGAACCATTCCTGCGCGTCAGCAACCAACCGTTCAGCCGAATGGCGCTGCCATTCCGCCATGCTCTGAAAGGCTTTCGATGGATCGGACGGGTTCGCGGAAGACACTTTGCGTGCAGCTTGTAGAGCCGTCCGGACCGCCTCATGACGCCGTTCAAACCAATGCTGCGCAAAGGCCTCAGTTTCTTCGAGTAATTTTTCTTGCGCGTCCCAAAATTGTTCAATCTGGGCCCCGAAGGCCGGATTGCCAGAAACGGGTGGCTGCATTTGCTTGATAACATCCAACAGTGAGGTCGGGCTGTTTGTTTTAGTTTTCTTTGTCGGCATCGAAAGTTCCTCCTCATTTCCTGAATGAGTTATTGTGCCACTTGCGGCACGCTTTCGCCTTAATACAGATCAATATCCCTTATTTTTCAGGTCTTCGGCCTAAGCTGCGACGGGACCCCGCATTCTCACCGACATCGGTTCCTAGAAGGCAGTGTTGGAGTTAGAGTAGTTTAGACAAGAACTAAATGCTTGGTTTTCTATGCACATTGCCGGCTTTCTGATTACCCTTGGTGTCCTCTTTCTTGCCGGATTGGCGGCCGACCAACTAGGCCGGGCCACGCATCTTCCTCGTGTTACAACCTTACTTTTCCTCGGTCTGATCGCCGGGAACGCCGGAATGGGGCTGATCCCACTCGACGTTGCAATGTGGTTCGACGAGATTTCCATTGTGGCCTTGACGATGGTCGCGTTCCTTCTTGGAGGATCTTTGACCCGCGAGAACCTGGTTCGACATGGCCGGGCCATTCTGACGATTTCGATTTCAATCGTGGTTGCAACTCTTGTTATCGTGTCTGCTGGATTGACCGCAATCGGTGTACCCTTCGGGCTGGCATTGGTGCTGGCGGCAATTGCCACGGCTACAGCTCCGGCCGCAATGACAGACGTGATCAAGCAATCTGGAGTGTCCAACAGCTTCACTGAGACATTAAAGGGCGTCGTCGCAATTGATGACGCTTGGGGTCTGATCGTATTCAGTTTCGCCCTGGTTCTGGCCGGTCATTCGGATGGTTGGGCAACTGTCACGACCACAGCGATGTTGGATTTCGGAGGGGCGATACTGTTGGGTATCGCACTAGGCGTGCCATCCGCTTACCTGACCGGCCGCTTGAAACCGGGAGAACCAATGCAGGCAGAAGCAGTGGGCATAGTCTTTCTTACAGCCGGCCTCGCGCTTTGGCTGGAGGTTTCATTCTTGGTAGCAGGCATGGTCGCAGGGGCCGTCATAGGGAATCTTGCCCGCCATCACGACCGTGCTTTTCATGAGATCGAGCACATTCAGTGGCCATTCATGATCCTGTTCTTCCTGTTGGCTGGCGCCACATTGGATATCGAAGCCTTCGGCTTGATGGGTTGGGCTGGTGCACTTTTCCTGATCCTGCGCGCCGCGGCCCGCCTTGTCGGGGGTTATTGTGGAGCGAGATTGGGCGGCCTGCCTCGCCATCAGACCCGCTGGTACGGCCCCGCTTTGTTGCCACAGGCTGGTGTCGCGGTAGGAATGGCCCTCGTTGCCGGAGAGCAATTTCCGAACTGGGCATCGTCCATCATGGCGTTTACTCTTGCCGGCACTGTGGCCTTCGAAGTGTTGGGGCCGCCACTGACTCTCATGTCAATCAGACGCACGGCTGATACGGACTAGCAGGTTGGCCGTGACTAGTCAGCCTGAAGCGATTCAAGAAAAGCGAGCAAATTCGCTAACGGCAGGCCAACCATCATTCGTTGCCCGTTGGGCAAAGCCACCGCGATTTGTTGGTCTGTTTCAAACACCGCGCCAAAGATCGGCATTTCGCCCCCATGCGCGAGCAATTGGGATCGACCATCAATCTGTTCAGCTATGCGATCTGTCGGAAAAACACTGTCGTTTTGGCCCGCTAATTTGGTAAGGTCGGGCGTTCGAATAGCCATCATTTCCGCCATCGGCCCGTCTCCGGTCGCTTCGAAACCGTGACATTGCCAGCAATACGTCCGGTACAAATCACGCCCTTCGTCGACGCTGACGTCCTGCGCCAGTGCAGGTCCCGTGACGAACAGTGCCAGTAAAACCCCGCGAACAATCTTCATATGCTCCTCCAATTTGCTGCCCCGGATGCAGATCTTATTAAACCGCATCCTTAAGAAACTTCTTTGACCTTGCTCATGTTGCACGCTTAAGCACGAAGATTGCCGTTTCAGCCGAAGAACGTTTGAGCTAGTGCCGAATCTAATCCAGGCTAGCCTCCAACTACGCCAGTTCGTCATTGACCTCACCACCCCTGCGCCCAGACGGCGCTCCTTCCAATGCGTTCAAATGCCAACGAATGCGCCAGAGGTGATAAGACACGCGATGTAACCATCTGAGGGCATCCAGCCGAGCCCAAACCACGTCGTCCGGCAGATTGTCAGTTGCAGCGTCGGAGATGAGCAAGTCTCTGCGAAGTTTCCTCTGTCGCCGCAGAAAACGGCGAAGGCGGTTCAGCGTGTTTTCACACTGCACCGGATCGTCGATCTCTAAATAGCCGTCAGTTTCTGAAATCAACACCGAAGCAAGCCGCTTCAAACGCCGGTCTTTTGGTAGCTCACTTATCCGATCATCTTGGCTACACCGGTAAAGCAGCCGGTCAAGATGGTCGAGGACATGGTACATACCCTTGATGCTGGATATCTCTGCCTCGGACCTGCTGGGCAGTTCAATCTTGTCTAGGTACGAGCGCGCCTCAGAAACAGCTGTCTCAATGTTGTCCCGCCCATAGCCGGGTCCGCTTGGCAGAGATGCCCCCATACATGACCGAAGGTGCCCCACTTCGGCCCTTACAATTTGTTCGACTGAAGCTTTTGCTGCATCCACCGCTATTTCCGGCACCCCAAGAACCAGCGGATCCAGAGATCGCGTTAACTCAGCGCCCCTGTCGGGTACGAGCGCCTCGATAAATCTGGCGAAGGGTTTCGCGAACGGCAAGATCAGCGCTACGCCTATGGCGTTGAAGAAGCTATGGAACGCGACAAGCGCAGTCAGTGAGTTTCCGGCCCCCGTCCCACTTACAAAGACCGAAGTAAACGGCCCGAGTAGAAAAAATGCCATTGCTCCTGTCATCACGTTGTAGATCACATGCGCAAAACCGGTTCGACGCGCCATCGTGCCCCCACCCAAGGTGGCTAGAACAGCGGTGAAAGTTGTCCCCACGTCCATTCCAATGACGAGAGCTGCTGCTTGAGGGAAGTTCACAGCACCCGCGCTCAACGCAGCCAATGCCGTTGCAACGCCAGCGCTCGAAGACTGCGTCACCATCGTGATAACGACACCGATCAATACAAGCTTCAGCCTGCCCAGTAGTGTATCTGGTGGAAAATCGGCAGGGGTAACTACGCCGCGAAAGGCGTCCAGCCCGGACTTGAGCTGCTCGATCCCAATGAAAATCAAGCTGAAGCCGGCCAACGCCAGCCCAATGCCGGCAACCGCTTTTTTTCCTGAAAGCGCCAGCAAAGCCCCAGCAAAAACAACGGGCAACATCACTTGCCCAAGGTCCAGCTTGAACCCCAAGAGCGCGACGAGCCAACCTGTCATGGTCGTTCCGATATTGGCCCCGAAGATGATCCCAAGCGCTTGGGGAAAGGTGAGAAGGCCAGACGCGACAAATCCGACGGCCGCGACAGTCGTCGCGCTGGAAGACTGGATCGCAGCTGTCGTGACCGCGCCTGTTACCGCCCCGGTAAAAGGTGTCGATGTAGAAAAGCGTGCAATTTTGACCCCCTAAGCGGGGAAATCGGCGTCCAAATTTGACCCCTCCCTATGGTTGTAGACATCCTTTTCATTGAGCAGTCGATGGAGAGGCAAGCGGGATGATTTGCGTGGAAACTATTAGAAAAGTGCGTCGCTTACACCTGATCGAAAAAAAGAGCATCAAGGAAATTTGCCGTTCGCTCAATTTGAGCCGTGCAACGGTTCGAAAGATAATCCGATCGGGAGTGACGGAGTTCAAATATGAGCGCAAATCGCAGCCATACCCGGTGCTCGGGCCTTGGCGCGCGCGTCTGGATGAAACGCTTGAGGAGAACGAGGCGCTTCCGAAGAAACACCGCAAGCGGATGACCAAAATCTGGAAGGAACTCTCCGATGATGGTTTTGGCGGCGGGTATGACAGTGTTCGACGCTACACAAAGAATTGGCGCATTGCGCACGGCCGACAACAGGCGCAGGCGTTCATCCCGCTGATCTTTGATCCTGGGGAGGCGTACCAGTTCGACTGGAGTGTGGAGACGGTTTTGATGGACGGTGCACTCACGACCGTGAAGGTTGCCCATTTCAAACTTTGCCATAGCCGCATGCCATTCTCCATTGCCTATCCGCGCGAGACGCAGGAGATGGTCTTTGATGCCCACGACGAGGCCTTCAAATTCTTTGGTGGAGGCTGCATCAACGGGATCTACGATAACATGACGACCGCCGTCGATGCGATCCTGTCGGGCAAGGAAAGAAAGTTCAACAAGGCATTCTCCCGGATGTGTTCTCATCATCTGGTGAACCCGATCGCCTGTACGCGCGCGGCCGGTTGGGAGAAGGGTCAGGTTGAGAATCTGGTCAAGGAGAGCCGCGCCTATAGTTTTACACCGCGTCTGGAGGTGGCCGACTTCGATGAATTGAATGCCCGGCTGCAAAAAGACGCGATCAAACGCGCAAAAGAACTGCGGCATCCGGAAAACCTGGAGGTGACGGTCTGGGAGGAGTTCCAGCAGGAAAAGCCGCTGCTGACGCATCTGCAGAAGCCCTTCGTCGGGTTCCGTGAAAAGACGGTCGCCGTGAGCCGAACCTGCCTGATCAACTTCGAAAGAAACAAATACAGCGTTGAGGCAAGAGCTGTTGGACGTCAGGTCCAGTTGCAGGTCTACGCCACGCGGATTGTCCTGCGCCAAGACGGTGAGATTGTCGGAGAGCACGAACGGTGCTTCGGCCGAGGAAAAACGATCTTCAACCCTTGGCACTATGTGCCCGTCCTCAAGCGCAAGCCTGGCGCTCTGCGCAATGGAGCACCGTTCCGTGACTGGGACCTACCACCGGCAATGACGCAGATCTGGACCCATCTGCGGGGCACATCCGACGGAGACCGGCAACTTGCCGATATTCTTTTCGCTGCTTACCAGCACGACATTGATGTGGTCGAGGCTGCCTGCGAAGAAGCTCTAAAATCTGGCCTGCGCAAGGCCGATGCGATCCTGAACATTGTCTCTCGGCGCACCAATCCCCCGCCGCCAAAGGCGATTGAGCCGCCTGCCCACCTGCAGCTGAAAATGGCACCGATCGCGGATTGCGCTCGCTATGACAGGCTTGGAGGCTCCCATGCAACTGCGTAAGGAAATTCTCGAACTTGCCCGTCAACTGAAGTTGCCAGGCATCGTCAACTGCTTTGACGAAGTGATGCAGGCCGCAGCCAAAAACAACTGGCGGCCCCAACAGGTCGTGGCCGAACTCCTCACGGCCGAACTGGCCGAAAAGACTGCGCGCTCGATCCGGTATCAGATGGGTGCCGCAAAGTTCCCGGTCTGCAAGTCCTTACCTGAGTTCGACTTCACGGTCAGCCCCGTCAACGAGGAAGTCGTGCGCAATCTTCATGACGGCGATTTTATGGACCAGGCCAGGAATGGCGTGCTGGTCGGTGGAACCGGATCGGGCAAAACGCATCTCGCAACAGCGATCGGGGGCCACGCGGTCAATAACCGCCGGCGGGTCAGGTTCTTCAGCGCTGTGGATCTCGCGAACAAGCTGGAGGCTGAACATCGCGAAGGCAACGCCGGGCGGCTCAGCGAGCAGCTGATCCGCGTCGACCTCGTGATTATAGACGAACTCGGTTATCTGCCGTTCGCAGAGTCTGGTGGACGATTACTCTTCCATCTCATCAGCAAACTGTACGAGCGAACGTCTATTCTGCTAACAACCAACCTCGCATTTGCTGAATGGCCGAGTGTGTTCACAGATGCCAAAATGACCACTGCTCTCCTGGATCGACTGACACACCATTGCGATATCATCGAAACCGGGAACGAAAGCTGGCGAATTAACCACCGCGACTAACCTCGAAATCGGGGAATAAATTCAAAACAGACAGCAGGTCAAACCTTCAGTCGAGCTACGCTCTCTTTTCGGTTTGACCTGCTGTCCACCCCCTCCTGAATCAACCTAAACACGACCCCCTCAACGCCCCTCTTAGCTCCAAGGGGGGTCAAATTTGGACGCCGATGGGGGGTCATTATTCAATGCCGATTGACATTCCGGTTTTTGTCGACGCAGGAGCGCGTGTCATTGCACCGGACTGGCTGGGTTTTGGTAAGTCCGACAAGCCCATTGATGATGAGATCTACTCATTCCACTTCCATCGCAACTACATGCTGGCGCTGATCGAGCGTCTTGATCTGCGCAACATTACACTCGTAGTGCAAGACTGGGGTGGTGTGCTTGGCCTTACGCTGCCTATGGAAATGCCCGAGCGGTTCAAGCGGCTTTTGATCATGAACACGGGGCTCATGGCAGGCCCGGTCGATATGCCGGCCTTCGACGCATGGCAGGCGGACATCGACTCTGATCCGGACGTTCCTATAGAGTTCATCATGCAAAAGAACGAACCCAGCATCTCGGTGGCCGGAGCGGCTGCCTATGCAGCACCTTTCCCGGATGCAACCTACAAAGCCGGTGTTCGAAAGTTCCCCCACCTGATCGCACGCACCATAGAAACGCCCGGCGTGGATACTTCGCAAAAAGCGGCCCAGTTTTGGTCGTCTGAGTGGGAAGGCGAGAGCTTCATGGCTATCGGCATGAAGGATGAAATGCTCGGCCCAAACGTGATGAACCACCTGCGCACGTTCATCAAGGGCTGTCCAGACCCTCTGGAAATTCTTGAGGGTGGGCACTTCGTGCAAGAAGCGGCAGGGCCTTTGATCGCTGAACGCGCCTTGACCCATTTTGGTCTAAACAAGACCTGACTTTGCACCGTGAAAAAAAACGAATTCGAAATGCTGGAGAGTTCCATGAGCAATGAAATCCTCGTTATCGGTGCCACCGGTAAAACAGGGAAAAGGGTCGCGAAGCGACTAGAGGCGCGCGGTTTGGCCGTAAGATACGGAACACGACGAAGCGCTATTCCGTTTGATTGGGAAAACCCTGAAACATGGCGGGCATCTTTAGCAGGAATAAAATCGGCTTACGTCGCCTATTCTCCAGACCTCGCCGTGCCCTCCGCCCACGGCGTAATTGCAGCGTTTGTCAAAGCCGCGGAAGAGGCCGGGCTTCACCGTGTCGTCATGCTGTCAGAGCGCAACGAGGCGCGCGCTCAGGCGTGCGAGCAATTGATCAAGGACTCTTCTCTTGAATGGACAATCCTTCAACCCAGTTGGTTCATGCAAAACTTCAGCGAAGGCGGGTTCCTTGAAAGCGTTCTCGCTGGCGAGGTCTCGGCCCCCGACTCCGGTGCAAAGGAACCGTGGGTTGATCTGGAAGACGTAGCGGACGTAGCCATTGCAGCCCTATTGGAGGAGGGTCACGCCGGACAAGTGTATGAAATCACCGGGGCTGACTTGCTCACTTGGGACGAAGCGGTGGCGGAAATTGCGGCCGTGACCGGGCAAGACATTACGTACAAAACAATCACACCCAAGGAGTTTGAAGCAACGCTGATCGCCGCTGGGTTTCCGAATTCGGATGCTGAATTTGTTGCCGAGCTTGTTGCGCAAATACTCGATGGGAAAAACGCTAGCACTTCTGACGGCCTTCAGCGCTCATTGGGCCACGAACCCAGAAGCTTCCGACAATTTGCGGAAGCAGCAAATGCGGCCGGGTGTTGGCCTTGATCATTGTGACAATGGTAAGACCCCTTGCGGCACAAGACGAATGTCCGCTCCGTTAAGCATAGCAGTCGTTCGTACCAACTGCGGCGAAGACTGCTTCGAGCCCAAAGTGCCCGATGTTGTGCGACGCAAGAACGGGCGCGAACCACGTCATTCCCGCCATTGCTTATGGTGAGTACGGCCCGAACCTGCGGTCAAAGTAAAATCAAAATGTTTCTGCGCGGCCCTTAATACCGGATCGTCGTTGCGAGTGCATAGCGCGGATGCTAGCAGAGGTCCGCAAGCTCAACCGACCGGTGGATCTGTTAGATGTACAGGGCATCTCAGTCCTTGGAGTGAACATCCGTTGCTCGAGTGACATCAACTCCTGCAACCCCGCCTCCGTTGTCCCATTTGGGGATGTAACTTCATTTCGGAGGTTGGCAGGTGACAGGGCTGTATCGCAGAAGATCGCCGCTCACAGAGATCAATTCTCGAGCCAGTTTTGCGGCAGCTTCTTTCGACCAGCCCATTTCTCTCCCGGCGTTCGTCAATACTCTGTCATCACGAAAACATAGGCCGGGCCGCCACCGGAAAACGCGGTCACTGCGCGTAGCATGTCCGCGTCATTGAGCGTGAATGCCAATCCAACAAAACGAAAGTGCTCAACCCGAGAATGAATTGAACAGAGAATTGTTACTAAATGCGCCATTGCCGCGTTGCGAAGGGCTGATTGTTCCATGTCGCATTCAGCTCGGCATTCGCCGTGGTGCGGTCGTCTGTGGTTCTGGCAGTCAATGCGACCGAAACCTCAGCAATTCCGTCAGGTCGCTCGAAAACCATCCTGTGACATATGCTTGTCTGTTGCTCGACGCCATCTGAAGTGTCCAGACTGTGCTTCATGCTGGTTTCATAGCTGAAAACGGTTTCTGTCTGGGCAAAGGTCGTCTTCAGAAGCGGCTGATGCCAGCCCATCTCGATGCAGTTCCCTTTGGTCTGCGTCCATCGTGTCAAAGCGGCAGGCGCATGATTGGAATGCCGCTTCTGCACGGGCAGGTCTTGGGCTGTGGGCAGTGGCTTGGACAGGTCAGCGGGCGTATCGGGTAAAACAGGCAAACGCAGCGATGCCTGGTTTATCTGTATATCCAAGGCCGATGATTTCGCGTGAATGAGAGGCCAGTAAGAGGAGGACAAAGCCAGTCGCAGGCTGTGTCCCTTGCGCACGCGATAGGCCGTCGAATGAAGCCGGATGCCCGCATTGAATTCGCCTGTTTTCGCCGCTGACGGGGTGCGATCCAAATTCTCATCAAGCGCGAGGTTTCGAACCCCATAGCTTACACGTGCAGCGACCCCATCCGGGGCCACATCGCTAAGTCTGGCGATGATCTGCCCCGGATTGTCGCCGGTCTCGCCGCGCAGAGTCAGTGTAACCGAACCATAGATAATGACGTCTTGGGCCAAAGGCGCCGTTTCGAACACCAATGACCTGGCATCGTCTCCGGTTTGGTCAAGTGGCAGCCCGCTGGGGCGGCCAAAATACCCCGTGTCCCCGGCGGTTTGCCCGACGGTCGGGTCTGCGGGAACACTCCATGGTGCAGGGCCATCGCTGGATTTAAGCGTGGACAAGTCCCAGTCCTGCGGCTCGCTCTCCTGCGAGGCTGGCCCGCTTTGCACCCATGCCCCGGATCTTTGGGCCAAACTGTCGCCCGGTGTATCGAATTCGCGCATCCAGACCCTCAAGCGCGGCCATTCCGGCGTGTGGGGCTGATCCGATTTCAACCAATGATCCCACCACTCCAGCGCCAGCTTTTGAAAGCCGATGGCAGGCCCCGGGCTCCCGTGGTCGGGATAATGATGCCCCCATGGACCAACGACCCCCCAGACCAGATCGGGGCGAGCATCAACCAATGACATGACAGAATTGGAATAGCGATCGCTCCATCCGCCGACTGACAGGATCGGAACCGAAAGGGCGTCAGCGGTATGAACAACCGAGCCGTGGCGCCAATAGTCACCGCGCCCCTCCTCGCGCAGCCAGTTTTCCAAGGGAAATGTCAGGGTGTCGATCCGCTCTTTCCAAATCACTTTCCATTCCGGTCCGACATTCAGCGACGGCGGAGACGCCAGGATAGAGGGCAGCGTCGCGCCCCATTCGAAGGTATCCGAAAGAACGCAACCGCCCATATAGTGGATATCGTCCTCGAACCGGTCATGCGTGGCGCAGACGGCTATTGTGGCCTTCAAGGGCGCTGGCGCATTGACACTTGCCTGAAGGGATGCCGTCCCGCCCCAAGACGTGCCAAACATGCCCACGCGGCCATTGCACCAGGGTTGCGCAGCCAGCCATTCGATCACTTGCCGCGCGTCGTTCAGTTCCGCCGGAGCGTACATATCCGGCATGTGCCCTTCGCTATCCCCTGATCCCCGCATATCCACCCGAATACAGGCATAACCATGGGCGGCAAAATAGGGATGGTTCCTCTCATCCCGCGCGCGAACCATGTCGGTCTTGCGATAGGGAATATACTCCAGAATGGCGGGCACAGGCGCTTGAGTCACAGGGCGCCACAACCGTGCGGCCAGCCGCACGCCATCGGGCATTTCGATCCACAGATGATCCGTCTCTGAGACGTCGAATGGGTATTCTGGCTGGTCTGTCATAGTGATCTGCCGCATGCGTTTGGTGTTTTTCCCACTTCTGCAAATCCAGATCGAACTTGCAACAGTTTCATAAAATTCAGATTAAAATAGAATTTGACTTTAAAATTCTAGTCTGGTTTGAATTTTGTAGAGTTTGGAAGCTCAAGTCATTTTCGGAGAGCCGCATGCCATCTGACAACGTCGTCGCTTTGCCTTCTGCAATATCCTCGCTGGGCAGTGAGGTTCGGCAGCTGCGCAAAGCCCGCCAGCTCACGCTCAAACAGCTGAGCGAAGAGGCGGGCATCTCGCTCAGCCACGTGTCGGCGATTGAGCGCGGTGTTTCTAAGCCTTCGGTCGATGTATTACAGGCCATCGCCAGCGCGCTCAGCGTCACGCCGGATTGGTTCTTTGCTCGCCGCGCCGGAGCCGGGCCGATGGAACAGGCCTTTGTGGTACGTGCCCAGAATCGTCGGGCGCTGAATACGCTCTACGGTCAGGACGCGGCTGAGTTGGGCTATACCGATCACCTGCTGTCCAGCTCAATTGGCGGGCAGTTCTATATGGGCATGGCGGTCTATGCACCGCATTCGGAACGCCCCGAAGACCCTTTGCAAAAGCACGAAGGCGAAGAGCACGGGCTGGTTCTGGAGGGCGAGCTGGAAATGCAGATCGGGGATGAGTTCATTACCCTGCGCGCCGGGGACAGCTACAGCTTTGACGCACGTATCCCGCACCATGCCCGCAACCGCACCGATCAGGTATGCTGGTTGATTTGGGCTGTCTCACCGGTCGTCATTCCAAAAGATGTCGTTGAACCGCAGGCGTCTGACCGGGAAACCTCGTCATGAGCCGCGACGCTCTGTTGCAGCCTTATCAACTCAAGCACCTGACTCTGAAAAACAGGATCATGACCACAAGTCATGAGCCCGCCTACCCAGAAGACGGTATGCCCAAAGAACGCTATCGCGCCTATCACGAAATGCGAGCAAAAGCGGGTGTTGCGATGACAATGACTGCGGGTTCTGCCACCGTCAGCCGTGACAGTCCGCCGGTGTTCAACAACATCCTCGCCTACAAGGATGAGGTCGTGCACTGGATGGGCGAACTGACCGACGCCTGCCACGCCCATGGCTGCGCGGTGATGATCCAGCTGACCCATCTGGGGCGGCGTACCGGTTGGAACAAAGGTGACTGGTTACCGTCAGTTTCTCCATCGCACTACCGGGAACCCGCGCATCGGGCCTTTCCGAAGAAAATGGAAGATTTCCTGACTTCCGACATTTTTTCGTATAAGTCATTGATATTATTATGCCTTGGTTGCCAAAAGGCACTACACGGACTTTTTTCGCCAGCGATTGTTTCGGAGTGTTGAGGGAGCTCAGGCTTTGGTCTGGCCAGTTTTTCGGGTGCGCCCGGGGGGTATCTTGAAAGGGGCTTCGTTCCAGGTCAGGCCGACGCAGGTGAGGATGCGTCTGGCATCGACCGTGGCATGGCTTGGCATGCCGTAGCGGTCAGGGGTGCCTTTGTGGCGCAGGATCGAGAGCTGCAATGCGTTCAACTCGTTGCGGATACGAGCCGGGCTCATCGGGTGTCCGAGCAGGTCCAGATGCTTGCGCAGGTGCTGCAGGCAGCAGAAGGCCATGTAGCAGATGGCGATATGGGCCCGGACCCGACGCGGCGACCAGTGATAGATGGGCCGGATTTTCAGATCGTGCTTGTTGGTGCGGAAGCAGGCTTCGATCTCCCACAACTGGTGATAGCGGGCAATGACGTCCTGTGCCTCCAGTTCGTCCGCACCATGAACAACAATGGCATGCAGCCCGTCCCATTGTGCCGCTGCCTTGATCTTTGCATCATCCAGCGTGACGTCCCCGCTGTCGGGGAAGGCCAGGAAGCGGCCATATCCCCGGCTGCTGAAGCTGCCGGGTTTGCGAGAGCGCTTGAGCTTCTTGTGCAGCTTTTCGATTGCCTTGTCGCGCTTGTGGGCATCATTGCGTGCCCGGGTGGGTGACCAGGTCACAATGACCCGCGCTCCCTCCTGGTCGATCACCTTGTACCAGCCCTTCTCGGTTGCCTCTTCAGAACCGTGTCCAGCCCAAGGCTGGCGTCCCTCCGGGCTCAAAATGTTCGCCTTCACGGCGGCCGGGGCGGACTTCATGCGATAGCCGAGGATGTAGGGCAGACCCTTGTTCTGCAACATCTGCTGGTTGTCCTTGCTGAGCATGGCGGCATCGGCCACGAACGTGACCCTGGCCACGTCGAAGCGTCCCTCCAACGCCTTCAGCGCAGCTTCCAGCGTATGACCTTCCCAGGTGTTTCCCGGGAAGAGTTCATAGCCCACAGGCAGCCCATCGGAGGTGACGATCAGCGCCAGCATGACCTGAGCGCGGTGATGCTTGCCATCCTTGCTGAAGCCCTTGGCCAGAAGATGATCCTGCTCGACCCCGTCCGCATCCTCGGCCGGGTCCTCGCGCTCGGTGTCAAAGGCCAGGGTCGTGCAATCGTAGAACAGCACGGTCACTGGCCCGCCCAGCAACTTCTCTGCCGCCGCGTGAGAGGTTTTGCAAATCCCGTCTATCACCGGCGTATTGATGTAATCCATGCTCCGATAGACCACGTCCAGATTGAGCGTGATGCCTGCCTGGTTCTCCAACGCCTCCACGGTCGCGCGCTTGCTCTCGGGCTGTGCGATCCGCGCCATAACCAGCTCTTTCACAATGCGATTGGCACTTTTACGCGCCGCCCCCAGAAGGGCCCCCCAACCCAGTTGGTCATACATCGTCCCCATGACATCCCGCAGACCCAGAGAGACCCGCGCCTCCTCACGGCACTCGGCAAGATCAACGCCAAGCTTGTCCGGCCGCGGAGCGCGGCGCACCAGCGCCTGCAGATCGGCATATTCCGTGGGCGTGAACAGTTCCATTTGCGGCGAGCGATCAATGCGTAATTGCTCCATCAAGCGGCCCGCCAGACGCTTGATATCCTCAATCTCGCTGTCGTTATGGGCCACACCCACATGGCGCAGGATCTTCTGGCGTACCTTGGAGCCGGTGCGGACGGATTCAACGATCTGGATCCGTGTGCGGTTGAGCTTTGCGTCATGTTTGGTGCGGATGAACATGGGCGAAGAGGTTAGCCATCTGAAGGCCCATGTCAATACTTTTTATAATAATGGGGCACTACAACGCGCCTCTGAGCAACCACACCTGAAAACAAACCAAAAACCCAGTCAGATCAACAAAAAGGTCGGAAGTCAGGAGCCCGCCTACCCAGAAGACGGTATGCCCAAAGAACGCTATCGCGCCTATCACGAAATGCGAGCAAAAGCGGGTGTTGCGATGACAATGACTGCGGGTTCTGCCACCGTCAGCCGTGACAGTCCGCCGGTGTTCAACAACATCCTCGCCTACAAGGATGAGGTCGTGCACTGGATGGGCGAACTGACCGACGCCTGCCACGCCCATGGCTGCGCGGTGATGATCCAGCTGACCCATCTGGGGCGGCGTACCGGTTGGAACAAAGGTGACTGGTTACCGTCAGTTTCTCCATCGCACTACCGGGAACCCGCGCATCGGGCCTTTCCGAAGAAAATGGAAGATTTCGATATCGAGCGGATCGTGACAGACTATGCCGATGCGGCCGAACGCATGCAGGCCGCCGGTTTGGACGGGATCGAGTTGCAGGCTTACGGGCACTTGCTCGATCAATTCTGGTCGCCGCTGACCAACACGATGGACGCGCCATTCGGAGGTGACCTCGAAAACCGACTTCGCTTTGGCTCTCTGGTTTTGGATGCGATCCGTGACCGCGTCGGTCCCGAATTCATCGTCGGTGTTCGGTACACCACTGATGAGGTCGAAAAAGGCGGCATCACCGAGGAAGAAGGGCTCCAGATCGCGCGCAGGCTGCGCGACAGCGGTCAGGTGGATTTCCTGAATGTCATTCGCGGGCGCATTCACACCGATCCTGCCATGACGGACGTGATCCCTGTGCAGGGCATGAAAAGCGCGCCGCATCTGGATTTCGCCGGGCGGGTGCGGGCCGAAACGGGCATGCCGACCTTCCATGCTTCGCGCATCCCTGACGTGGCGACGGCGAGACATGCGGTGTCCTCGGGGCTTTTGGATATGGTGGGGATGACCCGCGCGCACATGGCCGACCCGATGATCGTATCCAAGATCCAAGCTGGACAAGAAGATGACATACGGCCTTGTGTCGGGGCCACCTACTGCCTCGACCGCATCTATCAGGCAGGCGAAGCATTGTGCATCCATAACCCCGCTACCGGGCGTGAATTGTCGATGCCGCATGTCATCCCTGCCGCTGAAACGCGTCGGAATGCGGTCATCGTCGGCGCAGGCCCCGGCGGGCTGGAGGCGGCGCGTGTCGCCGCTGAGCGTGGACATAACGTCACCGTTCTGGAGGCCGCCCCCGAACCCGGCGGGCAAGTGCGCCTGACCTCGCAATCCAAGCGCCGCGCCGAGATGATCGGGATCATCGACTGGCGCATGGCGCAATGTGCTGCGCAGGACGTTCAGTTTCAGTTCAACACGTATGCCGAAGCCAGTGACGTGACCGCGCTGTCACCGGATACGGTCGTGATTGCGACCGGGGGCCTGCCGAATACAACGATCCTCGATTCGGGTAATGAGCTGGCGGTGTCCGCCTGGGATATCCTGTCCGGCGACGTGCAGCCGGGCGAAAACGTGCTGATCTATGACGATGCAGGAGATCACCCGGCCCTGATGGCCGCCGAGGTCATCGCCGCCTCCGGTGCACGGGTTGAAATCATGACCCGTGACCGCAGCTTTGCGCCCGAGGTTATGGCAATGAACCTGGTGCCCTACATGCGGTCCCTGCAGAAAACCGGAGCCGTGTTCACTGTCACCCGAACCCTGCAAGTGATCGAAAAAGCAGGCAATCATCTGCAAGCCCATATCGGCACCGACTATTCTGATCTGGTCGAAAAAAGGGAATATGATCAGGTGGTTGTCAATCAAGGCACGCAGCCTCTGGACGATCTCTATTTTGATCTCATACCTCTGTCGCGCAATCGTGGGGCGGTGGATCAGGGTGCGCTTGTCTCCGGCACAGGCGACCTGTTTCCGCAACCCAATCCCAATGCGGAATTTGACCTGTATCGCATTGGTGACGCCGTATCGGCGCGCAACATTCACGCATCAATCTACGACGCCCTGCGTATGGGCATCCGATGGTAGCAAGCGCAGAAAGGCAATGCCAATACGAGAATTTTTTATAATTTTTCTTGCGAAGAAGAAAAACTAACGTAGCATTTCCGAAATACCCAGCGAGCGTGAGGAGGATTCGTGAGCCAGGGCGCATCGAAAAAACACACCCGCACAGCCAGCGAAGAGGGCCTTGCAGCCTTCGGTGCCGAGGTGCGTCAGCTGCGCAAAGGCCGCCAGATGACACTTGCCGAGCTTGCAAACAGCAGCGGTGTTTCGATCAGCCATCTCAGCGCGATTGAGCGCGGCACCGTCAGCGCCTCGCTCAACAAGATTTCAAGCATCGCCGATGCCCTTGGTGTTCCTGAGGAATGGTTTTTCAACCACCGCCCCGGCTCTGGCCCGCTAGAGCGCGCCTATGTCGTGCGTCAATCCAACCGTAGAAATCTGAACCTGCTGTATGACGAACCGATCGAGCAATCTGGCTATGCGGATCAGTTGCTATCCAGTTCAATTGGCGGTGGGTTTTGTTTGGGCGTCTCAGATTACCGCCCCTATTCCGAACAGGTCGTAGACCAGTACTTCTCGCGCGATGGTGAGATGCATGGTGTCGTTCTGGATGGTGAGCTGGAACTGGTGCTTGAGGACGAAACCGTCACCTTGCGCACTGGGGACAGTTTCAGCTTTCCCGGAGAAATTCTGCACGTCCTGCGCAACGTAACCGATCAACCCGCGCGCATGATCTGGGTGAACTCACCCGTCATCATCCCAAGATTCTCAGCGCTTGGCGCTGATGAGCAACTGCCACAGACAAACAAGAAAAAGAACGGATAACGCCTGCTGGCACCTGAAGTCGCGGGCGCGCCTGCCCGCAAGCAACCAAACCGGACAGATGCCCGGACACGAAGACAAACAGGGAGTAAGCAAATGAGTTCGATTTTCAAAGGGGACGTTTCCCGACGCTCCGTTCTGGCCGGTGCTGGTGCATTGGGCGCGGCCAGCCTCGCATTTCCGCATATGGCTGTCAGTGCCGATGGTTCGGTCCTGACCATCCGGTCCTATAGCGATCTACAGGTGCTGGACCCAGCCTTCTGGCTCGCGCTGCCCGAGGCCGACATCATGCGGTCGATCTATGCCCCGCTGGTGTCAAACCAACAAGGCGATGAATGGAACTGGCGGCCGGTCGCTGTCGAAAGCATCGAACAGTTGGACGACCTGACCATTGCATTCAAACTGCGCGACAATATCGGTTTCACGGACGGCTTCGGACAGATGACCGCCGATGACGTCAAATTCTCGATTGAGCGTATCGCGGATCCGGCCAACGAAAGCCCTTATGCTGGCGATTGGAGCGCTTTGAAAGAGGTTGAAGTCAAAGACAATCTCTCGGGTCTGATCCACCTAAAAAACAAGTTCGTGCCGCTTTGGACGACCACACTGCCGACGCCAGCCTCTTGTATCGTTTCGCGAAAGGCGGTCGAAGAAATCGGCGGCAAGATTGGTTCTGAGCCGGTGGCACAATCCGGTCAGTACATCCTGACCGAATGGGTCCCCAAACAGAAAACCGTTCTGAAGCGTAACCCGGACTGGGCCTATGAGCCGGGCGGATACGAAGAAATCCACATTTTGCCCATCGAGGACCCCTCGACCGCCGAGCTAGGTTTTGAAGCGGGCGATCTGGACTACACCTGGACGTCGGTATCCTCGCTGCCGCGTCTCAAAGAAAACCCGCCTGCGGGATCGGTTGTCGAGGAAAAACCCTCGCTGGCTTATGTCTGGCTGGGCATGAACCAGGACAACGAAGCGCTGAAAGACGTGCGCATCCGCCGTGCCATCCAGCACGCGATTGACCGGCAGACTGTGGTTGACGCGGCCTATTTCGGCGCAGCGGCCGTGGGCAACGGCATCATCGCCCCCGGTTTGCCCGGCAGCCGGGACAGCGTGACTTATGACTACGACCCCGACAAAGCCCGTGAGTTGCTGGCCGAAGCCGGTGCGGAAGGCATGACCGTCACGCTGGACATCCTGAACCAGTCCGAGCGTCTGACGGCGGCGCAGGTCATTCAGGCTAATCTGGCTGAGGTCGGCATCGCCTGCGAGATCAAGCAGAATGACAGTGGTACATTCTGGACGCTGGGCTCGAAGGACGGCGACTATTTCATGAACCTTCAGCTTGTGCTCAGCCGGTTCTCGATGAACCCTGACCCAAGCTGGGCGACCGTCTGGTTCACACCGGAACAGGTTGGCGTCTGGAACTGGGAGCGCTTCAACAACGAAGAATACAAGGCCCTGCACGAAGAAGGCCTGGTCGAAAGCGATCCGGCCAAGCGCGATGAGATCTACAAGAAGATGCAGGGACTCATGGATGAAAGCGGCTGCTACGTCTTCCTGACGCATGAGGTTGTTGGCCTGATCCACAAGGATACGGTTAATCCGGGCCTCAAGCCGAATGGCGAGCCACTTCTACCGCTGTTCAAACCCGCCTGATCCACGCAAACGGGCGGCGCACTGCCGCCCGCACGCCTATAGGGGGCGCGTATGCTGAGCTATTTTGTCAAACGGCTTGGACTGGCTGCTGCGATCGTGTCGGTCGCCATGTTCCTGCTGTTTTGCATGATCTACCTGATCCCCGGCGACCCGGCCTCGGTCGCATTGGGGCCTCGGGCGACCGAGGAAATGCGCGCTGCCCTGCGCGAGAAAATGGGGTTGAACCAGCCGGTTCTGGTTCAGTTCTGGAACTTCTACATCGGGGCATGGACAGGTGATCTGGGCGACGAGGTTCTGTCAGGCCGTCCTGTCACCACGGTCGTGTTCGAGCAACTGCCCTATACGCTGGCCCTGATCGTCGGCGGCATCACGTGGTCGGTGGCTCTTGGCATTCCGCTGGGTTGCTGGGCTGCGGTCAGCCGCGGCAGCTGGGCTGACCGGATCGTTGGCATCCTGTCTGTGGCCGTGATCGCGGTGCCCTCCTTTGTGATCGCGATCTATGCGCTGCTGATCTTTGCCGTCGAACTGCGCTGGCTGCCAGCCATTGGCGCTGGTGAACCCGGCAATCTCGGCGATCAACTTACCCATCTGATTCTTCCGTCTCTGGCCGTTGGTCTAGGTTGGGTCGGTTACATCGCCCGCATGGTGCGCGCCTCGATGCTCGAAGTACTTGAGGCCAGCCATATCCGCACCGCACGTGCGTTTGGCTTGCCCGATCGAACGATCACCTACCGCTACGCTCTGTCGATTGCGATCCTGCCCACGGTCACGTTGCTGGGCGTGGGTATCGGTCAGATGCTCTCATCGGCGGTCTTTGCCGAGATCGTCTTCGCCCGCCCCGGTGTCGGCAAGCTGGTCTATGACGCCATCCTGACCCGCAACTTCCCCATCGTGACAGGCACCGTTCTGATCACCACCGTCCTGTTCGTTCTGCTCAACCTGCTGGCAGACCTCATTATCGGAGCTTTGGATCCCCGTGTCAGAAGCAGTTTCTAATCCCGCCCCCGGGCGCATGGCCGAGCTGTGGCGCCCGATCCGCAAAATCCTGCGAGAGCCTCTGGGCGCATTAGGATTGTTCCTTGTGTTGTTCGTGATCTTTGGCGCTGTCTTTGCCGATCTGCTCACCAGTTGGGACCCGACCAAGATCAACCCGCGTGACCGGTTCCAAGGCCCAAGCACACAGCATCTGATGGGCACAGATCAACTGGGCCGAGACCTGTTTGCCAGGGTGCTGCATGGCGGGCGGATCGCGCTGTTTGTAGCTCTGGTCTCCACCGCTGTGTCGCTGGTGATCGGTATCGTGCTGGGCTTGATCGCGGGCTACGGGCCACGTTGGCTGGACAACCTGATGATCCTGCTCTTCGACGCAATGAAAAGCTTTCCGACCGTGATGCTGGCCCTTGCGCTGGTGACGCTAATGGGCCCGTCGCTGACCGCCGTGATGGTTGTTGTCGTTCTGGTCACTGTACCCGGTTATGCGCGAATTATCCGAACCCAGACCATTGCACTGAAAACCTCGGAATATGTCACCGCTGCGCAAAGCATGGGGGCGTCTTCGGCGCGTATCCTGCGGGTGCACATTCTGCCAAACGTGATCGGCCCGTTGGTCATTCTCGCATCGATGGACATCCCTGTCGTCATCGGCATCGAAGCAGGTATGAGCTTTCTGGGCCTCGGCGTGCGGCCTCCGACCCCAAGCTGGGGCTCGATCCTGAATGACGGTTTCACCAATATACGAGACACCGCCTGGATCGCTATTGCAGGCGGTGTGCCGATCATCATCACAACGCTGGGCTTTACTTTCCTGGGTGAGACGCTGCGGGACGTGTTCGATCCTCGGCTGAAAGGACGCTGATGACCACGCTGCGCATAGACAATCTGAATGTCAGCTTCTCAACCGAGGCCGGGCCGCTGCACGCCTTGAAAAACGTCAGCTTCGATGTGCCCGAAAATCGGATCGTTGGCATCGTGGGCGAATCTGGCTGCGGCAAGTCAACGTTGATCAACGCCATTCTGGGGCTGCTGGCTGACAATGGCAGCATCGACGGTGGCTCGATATTGTTCGAAGGGCAGGATGAACTGACCACTTTGCCCCCATCACGCATGCGAGATTTGCGTGGTCCGCGGATCGCAACTGTGTTTCAGGACCCGATGGGCGCGCTGAACCCCGTGATATCGGTCGGCAAGCAGATGCTGAATATCCAGTATCGCTCGTCCTTGTCAAAAGAGGAAAAGCTGAACCGTGCGGTCGAGATGCTGGAATTAGTGCGTATTCCCGACGCACGTGCTGCCTTGGCACGCTATCCGCATCAGTTCTCGGGCGGGATGAAACAACGGATAGCTATCGCCATGGCCTTGATGATGGAGCCTGCCCTGCTCATCGCGGACGAACCTACAACCGCGCTGGATGCGACGCTTGAAGTGACAACGATCGAGCTGCTCAAAGACCTGCAGCAAAAAATCGGCTGTTCGGTTATGTTCATTTCGCACCATCTGGGTGTCATCGCCGAGCTTTGCGATGACGTGGTGGTCATGTATGCGGGCGAAGTCGTGGAGCGCGGCACCGTTCGGCAGATTTTCCAGGACCCGCGCCACCCCTATACGGCGCGACTGCTGGAATGCGACCCGGCACGGCAAAGCGAGCGCACCCGGCATCTGCCGACTATCCCCGGAGAAATCCCCGATCTGCGCGCGCGGCCCACTGGCTGTATTTTTGCCAACCGCTGCGACCGCGTGAGTGACGCTTGCTTGGCACCGCCACCAGACAAGGATATCGGCGACGGCCATGTCGCCCGCTGCTTTGTCGCAGATACACCAGCTGAAACCGGAGTGACGGCATGAGCAGCGATCCCATTCTCAAGGTCGAAAATGTTCAGGTCTCTTTTCCGGTCGGGGGGCTGGGACGCAAAAGTGCAATCTTTGGCGTGGCCGGGGTCAGCTTTGAGGTCAACCGGGGCGAAACCTTTGCCCTGGTCGGCGAAAGCGGGTCTGGCAAAACGACGCTTGCGCGCGCCGTGAACGGTTTGCAGGAGATTAGCGCCGGTGCCATCACTTTTGAGGACCAGCGCATCGACGAACTGGACCGAAAAGCGATGAAACCCATACGCAAACGTATGTCGATGATGTTTCAGGACCCAGTGGGCTCCCTCTCGCCCCGTATGACCGTGGGCGATCTGGTGACGGAACCGTTCCGCATCCACGGCATCGAAGGCCGCAACTTGCGGGAAGAAGCCGCGCGTCTGCTGACTTTGGTAGGGTTGCCGACCAGTTTCGCTTCGCGCTTTCCGCATCAGTTGTCTGGTGGGCAGGCCCGACGGGTCGGCGTGGCGCGGGCCATTGCGCTAGACCCGGCGCTGATCATCGCCGACGAACCCACTGCTGGTCTGGATGTGTCGGTACAAGGCGAAGTCCTCAACCTGCTAAACGACCTTCGCGAGCGGTTGGGCCTGGCGATGGTGATCATCACGCACAACCTGCACGTGGTGCACCACGTGGCGGATCGAACTGCGGTCATGTATCTCGGCCGTTTTGTCGAGGCAGGCGACACCGAACAGGTGTTCAGTGCACCTCAACACCCCTACACGGCGGCGCTTCTGTCGGCCAATCCTGAGCCCGACCCGGACAAAACCCATGACCGGATCACCCTTCCTGCCGAAGTTCCCTCGCTGTTGGCGCGACCCGCTGGATGCGAGTTCCACACCCGCTGCCCATGGGCGCAATCAAGATGCAGCGTGGATGCGCCGGAACGGCAGGCCACAGACGGACGCGCAGTTGCCTGTCATTTCCCCCTTGAACCCGGCGCCCGCCCACCGGAAATGGAAGAACAGGCCGCATCATGAGTGAAATCGAGGTCATTGAAACCGTCTGGATTCCCATGCCCGACGGGACAAAACTCGCCGCACGGCTTTGGCTGCCTGAAACGGCCAGAACCTCACCAATGCCCTGTATTCTGGAATACATCCCCTACCGGCGTCGAGATCGCACGCGCATGCGCGACGAGAGCATGCATCCTCATTTTGCAGCCGCAGCGTACGCCTCTATCCGAGTTGATATCCGCGGGTACGGCGACAGTGAGGGCGTGACCGAGGACGAATACTCGCATCAGGAAATCCAAGACGGCCATGACATCATTCAATGGATTGCCGCTCAGGAGTGGTGCGATGGGAATGTCGGAATGTTCGGCAAAAGCTGGGGGGCCTATAGCGCGTTCCAGGTCGCTGCGACGCGACCTCCAGCGCTGAAAGCCATTGCGCCGGTGATGGGCACGGATGACCGCTGGCGCGAGGACATTCACTTCTACGGCGGCTGTCTGGCCAATGACAATTTCTGGTGGGGCTCAATCATGCAGCTCTACAATGCGATGCCCCCCGATCCCGAAATTGTGGGTGCGGATCACTGGATCGACATGTGGCGCGAGCGGCTTACAGGCGCGAAATTCTGGCCTGCCATGTGGCTGGAACACCAAACTCATGACGAAATGTGGCGGCGCGGATCGATTTGCGAGAACTACGCGGATGTTGAGGCTCCGGTGTATTTCTTCGGCGGCTGGATGGACCTGTACCGAGATACGCCTTTCCGCATTGCCGAGCACCTCAAGGGCACCGTTAAAATCCTGATGGGACCTTGGGCGCATCTTTACCCGCATGAAGGCATCCCTGGACCAAAGGCCGATTTTGTCGGTGAGGTGATCCGTTTTTGGGATCATTGGCTCAAGGGGAAAGACACGGGACTGATGGATGAACCCCCGTTGCGGTTTTTTCTGCAGGACAGCGCGGCCCCTTCGGGCACTCACCTACAACGCACGGGGCGCTGGGTCCAAGAACCCTCTTGGCCGTCGCCCAATGTGTCCGAGCAGACGCTCTGGCTGAACGACCAGACTCTGGACGAAACGGCACAGACCGGGCCCGCGATGTCGATATGCTCACCACAAACATTCGGGTCGGCTGCGGGCGATATGTGCTCGTTCGCGATCCCCGGTGATATGGCTGCGGATTGCCGGATCGACGCCGGGGGTGCCTTGCAGTTCAAAGGGGCGCCCCTGACCGAACCGATGAACCTGTTGGGCCAGCCTAGTGTTGACCTGACGGTGTCGGCTGATCAGCCAGAGGGATTTGTCGCCGCGTTGCTGGTGGATGAAGCCCCGGACGGCGCGCAAACATTGATCGCGCGGGGGTTTTGCAACCTCAACCATCGCGACAGCGACACTCAACCCACGCCAATCACACCTGGCGAAGAGATGACTGTTACAGTTCCGATGTACGGAACCGGTTACTGCGTTCCGAAGTGTCACCGCATCACGTTGCAAATCGCCTCGGCTTATTGGCCCGTCCTGTGGCCTGCGCCCCAGCCTGTGACGCTGACGGTTCAACCCGGTACGTCACGACTAAACCTGCCGGTCCGAACTTCACCAATCGACGCGCCCGAGCCGCGTCCGCTGCCGGAACCTACCACCCCGGACGTCCCCCCCCGAAAAACGCATGTGCGCGATGGGTCCATGGAACGCTCGGTCCACACCGACCTGACGAATGGCGAGATGACCCACCGTTTCTTTCTGGATGGCGGTGTATTTGGCCCGATCGGGGATTTCCGCCTCGATGACATCGGAACGGTATTGAGCGACGTGTCAGACCGGCGCTACACGATCCACCCCAGCGATCCCTTGTCCGCCGTCGCCACCATGGAGCAAACGGCCGGTTTCGACCGGGAAGACTGGTCCGCAAAGATCTGGACCTATTCCGAGCAACGGGCAACGGCGACCGAGTTTCACTTGACCTCACGCCTCAAGGCCTGGTCGGGCGAAGAACTCATTTTCGAAGAAGAAGAAACGCACATCATTCCCCGCAACGGAATGTGAAGAAACACATTATATTTTGCCCTTGTGGCAGAGGAGCACTCCAATGTCAGCCTTCCCCGAATTTGGGCCGAGAGCCGAGACACATCAATTGACCGTCAGCGGCGTCACCATGCGGGTATTGATCGAAGGGGATGGGCCGCCAATCGTGTTCGTCCCCGGCGGCGATCAGACGGCCGAGGCCTATTCCGAGCAATTCTCGCGTCTGTCCGACAGTTATAAATGCATCACCTATGATCCACGCGGCGCAGGTGATACGCAATCACCCCCTCCCCCGTGGACGATGCATGATTACGCGGCGGATTGCGCGGCGGTGATTGACGCTTTTGCCAGCGGGCAAGCTACTGTATGTGGCCTGTCGCTGGGTGGACTGGTCACGCAGCAAACCGCAATCGACTTCCCAGACAAGGTGCGACTAGCCATTCCGATGGGCACCTCGGCTTATATCGACGGGTTCACCCGCGACTGGATGCAGGCCGAGATCGACCTGCGCAAGGATGGCATCACCCTGCCTGAATATTTCCTGGCGCCGCACTATGCAGTTTACGCATTTCCGGCCAAAGCACTGCACGAGGCCGAACTTTGGGAGCAGATCAAAGCCTCCTACACCGAGCGTTTTCGGGATCGCGACCCGCAGGCAACAATTGATCAGTGGGAAGCCTGTCTGGACTTCGACTGCCGCGAGGAGCTAAAAACCTGCTTGGTTCCGATGCATGTAATCGCCTTCTCCGAGGATGTTCAAACCGCTCCGGTCATGTGCAAGGTGGTTTCTGATCTTGCGCCCAACGGCGTGTTCCACGAAATTCCCGGCCTTGGTCATGTTTCGATGACCCGACACAAACCGGATATCGTGGCGGCAAAACTGCGTGAGATCTTGACCGTCGAATTGGTGCAGCAATAAACGGTTGAAGGGTCAGATGAGAATTGCAATCGCAGGATTTCAGCACGAGACCAACACCTTCGTCGACACACCGACACAGCTGAGCGACTTTGAACAGGCCGACAGCTGGCCGGAATTGCTTTGTGACCAAGACGTTTTGGCCGTGACCCGCGGCATGAACCTGCCCATCGCAGGTTTTGCAAATGCTGCGTTGGCGGACGGGGTCGAATTGCTACCTATCTTGTGGTGCGCGGCGGAACCAGGAGGCAAGGTCACGGATCAGGCCTTTGACGCTATTTCCGGACGTATCACCAATGCGCTCTCGAAAATGACGCAGCTTGATGGAGTCTACTTCGACTTGCATGGGGCCATGGTCACAGAGTCCTGGGATGATGGCGAGGGAGAGCTGTTGTCGCGGATCAGGCGGATGATCGGGCCGGATCTGCCGCTTGTTGCAAGCCTCGATATGCACGCCAACATCTCTGGGAGAATGGTGGGACTGTCCGACGCAATGACTATTTTCCGCACCTATCCGCATCTGGACATGGCGGAAACAGGCGCGCGGGCTTTTCGGGTGATGCGCGACATCTGCACAAACGGTCCGCCCGCAAAGACGTGGCGTCAAGGTGAGTATCTGATCCCGCTGCACAGCCAGTATACAGAAGTGGCACCTGCGAAAACGCTTTACAAGGCACTGGATGCCTTCGACGGACCGGGCGCGCGTCTGGTTGAACTCGCCATGGGATTTACTGCAGCGGACACGGCCGATTGCGGGCCGTCTGTATTGGCCTACAACTCGTCTCAGTCTGAGGCTGACGCAATGGCAACGCAGATATTCGCAAATCTGCAGGCCGCGGAATCGCAGTTCGATACCACTCTTCTAAGCCCAGAAGTTGCTGTTACAACTGCAATGCATGCAAACGGCAAGAGGCCTGTTGTCATCGCAGATGTGCAGGATAATCCTGGTGCTGGTGCGTCGGCCGATACAACAGGATTGCTGCGTGAGCTTGTTAAACGGAACGCCCCTTCTGCCATTCTCGGGTTGCTGCATGACCCTCAGTTGGCTTCTAAGGCCCACGAGTTGGGCGGAGGCGCGAAATTCGAGGCCACGATTGGCGGTCGTGTCCCCGGTGACGCTCCCTTTACGGCACACGTCCGGGTGCATCACCTGAGTGACGGCCAATGCCGCTATACCGGCGAAATGTATGGCGGCGGCGTTGCAACGCTCGGCCCGTCGGTCGCATTGCAAATAACCGGAACGCAGATCCATGTCCTTGTCACTAGCATTCGAAATCAATGTCTGGATCTGGCGCAGATACGTTTGTTCAATCTGGAGCCGGAAGACGCAAAGATACTATGTGTCAAAAGCACAGTGCACTTCCGAGCCGATTTTGATCCCATCGCGCACAAGGTTTTAGTATGCGCCTCGCCGGGACAGTTTCCATGTGAACTGGCGGATGTCAGCTATTCAAAGCTGCGCTCTGAGGTTGGTACAATTTAATGATGACGACTTATGCACCTAAGGTGCTGTCTGACGAATTCGAACCAGTCTCAGTTTGCTGCGGAAACCGTGAACCTATCCTGAACGAAGTTGACGCCACTCGCTAAGAGCGGCGGAGCGTGTCAGCTTGAAGGTATCTCGACTGGCTAGCGATCTTTCCTGATTGAAGTGGTTGTAGAAAGACGAGTGGACGGAGGTGAATTTCTGTAGACTTCGCATGCGCCTGAAACGCTGCATCGCGCGTTCGCGTCGTCGAAACGGCAGGTGCGAATTCTCGACGCGGTTGTTGAGCCACCTGCCCGTCTGTTGTTTATCGAGCGCGCCCATTTCTCTGAGCGCTGGCTTGTAGGAAGCGAAGCGATCTGTGACGATCTCTTCGACGCAACCGTGTCGCTTCATCAATTTCTTGAGGAATTTCAGTGCTGCAGCTTTGTTTCGGCGTTTGGTGACAACGGCTTCTAACACCTCACCTTCGTGATCAACAGCCCGCCAAAGATAATGCCGCTTGCCATTCACCTTCACGAAAACCTCGTCAACGTGCCACTTCCATTTGGAGAACGCGCGCAGGTGCTGGACACGCTTTCTTCGGATCTCAGCAGCAAACATAGGGCCAAACCTGTTCCACCAATATCGGACAGTTTCGTGGCTCACATCGATGCCTCGCTCGTGAAGCAGATCTTCGACATTCCGAAGCGAAGGCGGGAAACGGATTTACTACATCACTGCAAGGTGGATGATCTTGGGACTGGTTTTGAAGTACTTGAAAGCGGCAGGTCTGGTCGTGGACAAAAGCTACGCAACACCACTGCCCCGCTCAAGCAAAGTTCTTCTGACAAGACCGTCCTCTGAATGTACAGTCTGCTCTGTCTCTGATTGAAAGCGCATGCGCCAACGCTCGGGAATTGCGGCACAATTCCGAGTCAGAAAACACAACTGAAGTGAGACAGGTATGAGTGGCGGGGAGACAGGGATTCGAACCCTGGGGACGCTCTCACGCCCAACGGTTTTCAAGACCGCCGCATTCGACCACTCTGCCACCTCCCCGTCGAAGGCAGGGTCTAAGGCTAACTGAAATCAGAGGCAAGTCAAAATCGGGAAATCTTGCCGAAGCCCAAGCAGCGGACTTTCCATAGAACCACACCCACGTTATGATCCGCATGAAAGACCGCAGCAGACTGGCGCGAAGAACCGGCTGGCTGACGGTGGGGCTCGGGGAACGAGGCCCCTTCAGGCAAGGGATGACAAGATGAAGCGAGCGACTGAGATCCGCCCAGGGCCAAAACGGCTGGCGTGCTTGGCTGTAGCCTTGGTGGTGCTGTCGGGTTGCGAGGAAACGCTGGCAACCGCAGAAAAACCCGACGAAAATACCAGCAAGAACGAACTTTTCCCGCAATCCTCCGGCGACACACAGCGCGATGTCGAAGCACCGGACGTGTTCCAATTGACCGAGGCCGGATTATGGGACGGTCGTCCCTCGCTGGGCGGGATCTGGGTGGCTCATCCGGATGTGACTCAGCCCGAACGGGTGATCATAAAAAACGCCTCGAACAATAAATCCGTGACCGGCGCTTTATTCCGGCGGGAACGCAATCTGCCCGGCCCCGCCTTGCAGGTATCTTCTGCAGCGGCGGAACAGCTGGGTATCCTTGCTGGCGCGCCGACCAAGATAAACGTGGTGGCCTTGCGGCGCGAAACCGTAGAGGTCGCGCCCGAACCCGAGGTCGCTGAGGCCGAGACCGCTCCGGAAGCAAGCACCGAGACCGCCGCCGCCAGTGACGTGGCCGAGGTTGATGCATCCGAAGCCACCTCTGGTGCGGAAAAACCGGCTAAGCGCAAATGGTGGCAGAAGAAAGCCCCTGCCGCAGCGGCGACTGCAGGCGTTGTGGGCGCAGCCGCTGTTGCCTCAGACGCAGCCGAAGATGGGGCCGAGGCCGCCATAACTAGTGACGTGGCCGAAGTTGATGCGCCCGAAGCTACCTCCGAGACGGAAAAACCGGCCAAGCGCAAATGGTGGCAGAAGAAAGAACCCACCGCCGCGGCGACCGCAGGCGCTTTAGGCGCAGCCGCTGTTGCCTCGGACGCAGCCGTGGATGGCGCCGAGGCCGCCGTCGAGGCCACCGCAGAGGTATCGGCGGCCAGCACGTCTCCGGCTTTGACCGATGCACCGGTGGTTGCGCCTGCGGAAAAACCGACCAAGCGCAAGTGGTGGCAGAAAAAAGATCCCAACGCGATCACCGAAACTACGCTTGACCCGATCGAAGGGGCCGCAGCCGCTATCGACGCCGCAGAGCCGACGCCTGTCGCCGCGACGGCCGCCACGACATCTTCTCTTTCGAAACCCTTTGTTCAGGTTGGTACGTTTGGTGTTCAGTCCAATGCAAACAGCGCCGCCGCCAAGATCCGCAGAAACGGCATGTCGGCCGAGGTGCGAGAGTTAAAGACCGAAGGCAACACCGTCTGGCGCGTGCTGGTCGGACCCGCCGCCACCCGCGCCGAGCGCAAGGCCATCCAGAACGACGTGAAAGATCTGGGCTTTGGCGACGCGTTCACCGTGGCCAACTGACAACAGGAGGCACCTCATGCTATCCGCATTGCGAACATCCGTTTTCACCTTTGGAATGGCTGTTCTGGCCCTGCCCGCCCACGCGTTCGACACCTCGGCGCGTGCGGCATATGTGATGGATCAAACCACAGGCACCGTGCTTCTTTCCAAAGACGCCGATCAGCCGCTTCCGCCCGCATCCATGTCCAAGCTCATGACGCTTTATGTCGCCTTCGAAGCGCTACGTGATGGGCGTCTGACGCTCCAGGAGACCCTGCCTGTCTCGGAACATGCCATGAGCTATGGCGGCTCAACCATGTTCCTGAACACACAGGACCGAGTGACCGTTGAGGATCTGATACGCGGCATCATCGTGCTGTCCGGCAACGACGCCTGCGTGGTGATCGCCGAGGCGCTCAGCCCCGATGGGACCGAGGCCGGATTTGCCCGCTATATGACCCAGCGCGCGCAGCAAATGGGTATGAACAACTCGAACTTTGCCAACTCCAACGGCTGGCCTGCTGCCGGGCATATGATGTCCGTGCATGATCTCGCCGTCCTCGCGGATAGGCTGATCACGGATTTCCCCGAATATTACCCTCTGTTCGCTGAAGAAGAATTCGAGTTTGACGGGCGCGCGCCTTCGAACAAGCGCAACCGCAACCCGCTTCTACGGCTGAACATTGGGGCCGACGGCCTGAAAACAGGCCACACGCAAGAGGCCGGCTACGGCCTTGTCGGATCGGCCAAACAAGGCGACCGCCGGGTGATCTTCGTTCTCACTGGCCTAGACAGTACCGCTCAGCGGGCAGAGGAGGCTGAGTCCGTGGTTAACTGGTCGTTTCGAAATTTTGTCGAGAGGACAGTTGCCACCGAAGAAGCGCCAATAGCCGAAGCCAAGCTTTGGATGGGTGAGAAAAAGACCGTGGGTCTGGTGCCCGACGGCGACCTGAATGTTTTGTTCCCGGTTCTGGGCACCCAGAATATCGAAGCTGAGGTTGTCTATGACGGCCCCATCAACGCACCTGTTGCCAAAGGCCAGCTACTGGCCGAGCTGGTGATCAAGCCCGAAGGTCTGCCCGAAATCCGACGCCCTCTGTTCGCGGCCGAGGATGTCCCGCCGGGCGGTTTCATGGTGCGCATGATGACGGTCGGTGGCATCGTTCTGAAAGACGTTATCAATAACCCGCTGGAGTCGATGTGACGCAACGCGGGTTATTCCTGACCTTTGAAGGCATAGACGGATCAGGCAAATCAACTCAGGCCCGGATGCTGGCCGAGTCCCTCCGCAATGCGGGCCATCAGGTTGTGCTGACGCGCGAACCCGGCGGGTCGCCGGGGGCAGAAGAAATCCGCCGCCTCGTACTGGAAGGCGACCCTGACCGGTGGTCGGCGGAAACCGAGCTGTTGCTGTTCGCCGCCGCCCGCCGCGATCATCTGGAACGGACGATCGAACCGGCCTTGGATGCGGGAAAGGTGGTGATCTGCGACCGCTTTGCCGACAGCACAAGGATGTATCAGGGCCTGTCTCGTGGGAACCTACGGGCGGTTGTCGATCAGCTCCATGACCTGATGATCGGGCGCGAGCCAGACATGACCCTGCTGATCGACATGGACCCGGACACCGGCCTGTCCCGCGCCAAGGGGCGACAGGGCACTGAGGAGCGGTTCGAAGATTTCGGCCCTGCTCTGCAAAAACAGATGCGCGCCGGGTTTCTGGCGCTGGCGGATGAGTTTTCCGACCGGTTTCGCGTCATCGATGGCAATCGCGACATGGACAGTGTCGCACAGGATGTGAGAGATATCGTCGAGGCAGCCTTGCGATAGACGATGAGCGACGACACCCCAACCCCAGATCAAGCGCCCGGAGCGCCGCATCCGCGTGAGACCGCGCAGCTGTTCGGGCAGGACACGGCCGAGCAAGCGTTTCTGCGCGCGTACAACTCGAACCGGCTTCACCATGGCTGGCTTCTGACTGGCCCGCGCGGGGTCGGCAAGGCCACGCTGGCATGGCGGATCGCGCGGTTTCTGCTCGCCACCCCTCCGGCGGATGACGGAGGGTTGTTTGGTGCGCTTCCGCCCCCGCAAACGCTGGAGATCGACCCGGACCACCCGGTTTCGCATCGCATATCTGCTGGCGCAGAACCGGGGCTGGCCGCGATCACCCGGTCGTTGAACGATCAGGGTCGTCTCCGGAGTGAGATCGTGGTGGATGACATACGCAAGTTGGGCAAGTTCTTCGGCCTATCCGCGGCAGATGGCGGGCGACGCGTCGTCATTGTAGACGCGGCTGATGAGATGAACGTCAGCGCCGCGAATGCCCTTCTGAAAATGCTGGAGGAACCACCGGCGCGCACCACGTTACTGCTAATCTCGCACCAACCCTCCCGCCTGTTGCCGACTATCCGGTCCCGTTGCCGCACCTTGCGCCTCTCACCGCTGGGTCCTGAGGATATGCAGGCCGCTTTGGTACAGACCGGAGCGGAACTGCCTGCGCAGGCGGAACATCTGGCCGCCTTGGCCGCCGGGTCGGTGGGTGATGCGGTTCGCCTGATCAATCTGGGCGGGCTTGAGATCTATGCCGAGTTGATCGCCATTCTGGGCACCCTGCCCCGCATGGACCGCCAGCGCGCCCTCAAGCTGGCCGAAGCCGCCGCCCAGCGCGGCGCAGCCGAACGGTTCGAGCTGTTGCTGACCCTGATCGACGTGGCACTCTCCCGTCTGGCAATGACTGGCGCGACAGGCGCAGCCCCCTTGCCTGAAGCCGCCCCCAACGAGGCGGAAATTCTGACACGGCTTTCAGCCTCCCCCCATCAGGCCCGCAACTGGGCCGAGGTGGCGGCAACGATCACTGCCCGCGCACGTCAAGGTCAGGCGGTGAACCTTGACCCTGCCGCGTTGGTCCTAGATACGATGTTCAAGATACAAGAAACCTCCGGTCAGAGCAGATGAGCAACATCCCCCAGATCACCGATAGCCATTGCCATCTGGACTTCCCCGATTTCGAAGGGCAGCTGAACCAGATCATCGCCAATGCGGCCGAGGCCGGTGTGACCCGCATGGTCACCATTTGCACCCGCCTGCGCAATGAACCCAGCGTGCGCGCCATCGCCGAGGCTCATGCGCCGGTGTTCTATGCCGCCGGTACCCACCCGATGAGCGCGGCTGACGAGCCGATGGCGACGGTCGATGAACTGGTCGCACTGGCGCAGCACCCTAAATTCGTGGGCATCGGTGAGACCGGGCTGGACTATCACTACACTGCCGACAGCGCCGAGGTGCAAAAGCAGTCTCTGCGCATTCATATCGAGGCGGCCCAACGCACCGGTCTGCCTCTGATCATTCACGCCCGCGCAGCCGATGACGATATGGCGCGCATTCTGACTGAGGAATACCGCAACGCGCCCTATTCCTGCGTGATGCACTGTTTCTCATCATCGGCCGAGCTGGCAAAGGCTGCCTTGGACCTTGGGTTCTATCTGTCGATGTCCGGGATCGCTGCATTCCCCAAAAGTCAGGAGCTGCGCGATATCTTCGCAATCGCTCCGGTAGATCGCATTCTGGTCGAAACCGACGCCCCCTATCTTGCGCCGCCCCCATACAGGGGCAAACGCAATGAACCCGCCTATACCGCTCACACTGCCCGCAAAGCGGCCGAGGTATTCGGCATGGACTACGCAGATTTCGCCGCCCAGACACAGGTAAACTTTGACCGCCTGTTCTCAAAAGCGGCACAGTATAAGGCAGCCGCATGACACAGCTGCGCTGCACCATTCTCGGCTGCGGGTCCTCGGGCGGCGTACCGCGCCTTGGTGGGCATTGGGGCGATTGCGACCCCGAGAACCCAAAAAATATCCGCCGCCGCTGCTCGATGCTGGTCGAAAGAGACGGGCCGGAGGGTACGACCTCGGTCCTGATCGACACCTCGCCGGATATGCGCAGCCAGCTTCTGGATACCGGAACCGGGCGGCTCGACGGGGTGGTCTATACTCATTCTCACGCCGATCATGTGCACGGCCTTGATGATCTGAGAATGATCGTCTTCAACATGAAGACCCGTGTGCCGGTCTGGGCGGATGGCGACACCCAGAATGCCCTGCTCGGACGGTTCGGATATGCGTTCATCCAGCCCGAGGGCTCTCCGTACCCACCGATTCTGGAGCTGAAATCTATTGACGGCCCTTTCGAGATCGACGGTCCCGGAGGTCCGATCCCCCTGCGCCCGTTCCGCGTGAACCATGGGTCAATCGACTCGCTGGGGTTTCGGATGGGCAAGCTAGCCTATCTGCCAGATGTCGCCGAAATCTATGACGATTCATGGACCGAGATGGAAGGGCTGGATTGTCTGGTCATCGACGCCCTGCGCCGCGCGCCGCATCCTACCCATGCGCATCTGGAAAAAACCCTGGGGTGGATTGAGAAACTGCAGCCCAAACGCGCCGTCCTGACCAATATGCATATCGACCTGGATTATGCGACGGTCGAGGCCGAAACCGCCGATCAAATCACCCCCGCCTATGACGGGATGGTGATCGAGCAAGCGCTGTAAGGCCCTGCCGTTTGTGGCACACATATCGCCAGAACCGGGGGCGATATGCTTCAAAGCCTGATTGACGTTATCCTGCCGGTCTTTCTGGTGATTGGCGCAGGCTATGCTGCGACCCGTTCGGGCTATTTCAAAGAGGTGCATGTCGACGGGTTGATGCGCTTCACGCAGGGCTTTGCTATTCCCTGCCTTCTGTTTCTCGCCATTGCCCATCTGGATCTCAGTGCCAGTTTCGACCCTCGGCTTCTGGTCAGTTTCTATTCCGCAGCCGCGCTATGCTTTACAGCAGGGTTGTTCGGGGCACGGCTGATTTTTGGTCGTGATTGGGAGGACTGCGTCGCCATCGGCTTTTGCTGCCTGTTCTCGAACTCTGTCCTTCTGGGCCTGCCCATTACCGAACGCGCCTATGGCCCCGAAAGCCTGACGGGCAACTACGCGATCATCGCCTTCCACTCGCCCTTCTGCTACGGCGTTGGGATCACGGTGATGGAGATCGTGCGCAATCGCGGCCATGGCGGCACAAAGATGGTGCGCTCAGTTCTGTCTGCGATGTTCAAGAACGCCCTGATCCTTGGCATCGCGCTGGGCTTTGTCGTCAATCTATCCGGACTGGTCATTCCGCAAGTGGTGGATGAGGCGCTGGAACTCGTTACCCGCGCCGCCCTGCCCGGTGCCTTGTTCGCGCTGGGCGGCGTGCTTGTGAAATACAAACCCGAAGGAGATCTGCGCACGATCGCCTACGTTTGCGGGATTTCTCTGATGTTGCACCCAAGCGTAGTGTGGCTGTTCGGAACATCCACAGGGCTGCCGCAGGACCTTTTCCGCTCCGGAGTGCTGAACGCAGCGATGGCCCCAGGTTTCAACGCCTATATTTTCGCCAACATGTACGGGCGCGCCAAACGGGTCGCGGCCTCGTCAGTGCTGATCGGAACCGCCGCCTCGATCCTAACCGTCTGGCTTTGGCTGACAGTTTTGGGCTAACACCCGCCTTGACATAGAGAACCGGCGACACACTTACCGCTCAGGAACAGGAGCCCGGAATGCCGCACGCCATCATCGTTGCCCACGGTCAGCCCTCAGACCCGGAGCCAGCTGAGGCCTCTCTTGCCACGTTCGCCGCTGAGGTGAACGCCCTCGCGGCTGATGTGTCGGTCCATTCTGCAACGCTGGCCAATCCCGGCGCACTTGAAGAAGTGATGGACAGCCTGCCCCACGACACCGTGATTTACCCCCTTTTCATGGCCAAAGGCTGGTTTGTGACCAGCGCCTTGCCCGAACGCATCGGGGATCGCAACTTGCGAATTCTGGACCCGTTGGGCACCGACCCCATGCTTCCCGATCTTGTCGGCGACGCGTTGAAATCGGTCCTGAAGGAAAACGACTGGAGCGCAGCTGCGTCCGATCTGATCATCGCCGCGCACGGTTCGGGCCGCAGTAGAAACCCTTCGGCCGTTGCAAAAGACTTTGCCGAGCAGCTGTCGCAGAGAATGACGTTCAGCTCGATCCGCGTCGGGTTTGTCGAGGAACCTCCGTCGATTTCCGATGCTGCCGATGGAGTGTCAGAACAGTCGCTTTGCCTGCCGTTCTTCGCCTGTCGCGGAGGACACGTGCTGGAAGATGTCCCAGAAGAGTTGGACAAGGCGCATTTCCGAGGCATCGTTCTGCCAGTGATCGGCGAATTGCCCCCGATACAGCGCCAAATCGCAGACACTCTTCAAGCGGCGTTTTCCGCAGCCTGATCTCAGGATTGCGCCTTGAGCAGCCTGGAATAGAGCCGGTGGCAGGATCGACCCTCTCGCTTGGCTTGATACAGCGCGAGGTCCGAGGCCTGCAGAACATCTTCGGCCCTCGGATTGTCAAAATGCGTGGACAAGGCAGTGCCGATACTTGCGGAAATTCGGCAATCCTTTTCCTGAAAGCTCATCGGTTGGTTTAATCTTTCGATCAGCCGGTCTGCAATCGCCGAAAGCCGGTCGGTGCTGGACAGGCCTTGGAAGATGATAACGAACTCGTCCCCACCGATTCGCGCCACCGTGTCGTCATCTCGGGTCTCTTCGATCATGATCCGGGCGGCCTGCTGCAAGACAAAATCCCCAGCAGCATGTCCCAGACGGTCATTCACGGATTTGAAATAGTCCAGATCAATATGCATCACCGCAAACGGCGCGTTAGACGCGATCATCTGTCCTAGAAGGCTGTCCATGGCGCGCCGGTTTTTCACTCCGGTCAAGGTGTCGGTATAGGCCTGCTCCTCGGCTGCGAGCATTGCGCCCTGCAATCTGAGGTTCAGCGACCGCGACGCATCCATCGCGGCCGATTTCGCCTCAACCAGATAGAGCAGCTCGATCGCCAGATCAGTGCCGGAAAAATCAGCGCTGGTCAGGGCATAGTCGCGCACTGCGTCGAGGATCGAGATACCGAAGGACAGGTTGATAACCGCCCCTTCCCCGCCCGGCAGCGGGGCGACCAGCCCCTTGAGGGCTGTGCGCGGCTCATTATGAAACCTGAGGTGCAGATTCGCCCCGGCCATGGCCATAAGTGCCGGTATCGTTGTCACCGTGCGGGGGCGAACCATTTCGAAAACATCCAGGAAACTTTGCCCCTCCATCACGCAGTCCGGGCGTAACTTCTGCAATGTCGGACCGACGCGCAGGATGCGACCCTCTTGGTCAACCAGAAGAAACATCGGACACAGGGTTTTCAGCAGTTCTGCCAGATCATCCATCCGCGTCATGCGCCCCGCGCCCCCAAATCGAATTGTGTAGAAAAGCGTGCAATTTTGACCCCCTAAGCGGGGAAATCGGCGTCCAAATTTGACCCCTCCCTATGGTTGTAGACATCCTTTTCATTGAGCAGTCGATGGAGAGGCAAGCGGGATGATTTGCGTGGAAACTATTAGAAAAGTGCGTCGCTTACACCTGATCGAAAAAAAGAGCATCAAGGAAATTTGCCGTTCGCTCAATTTGAGCCGTGCAACGGTTCGAAAGATAATCCGATCGGGAGTGACGGAGTTCAAATATGAGCGCAAATCGCAGCCATACCCGGTGCTCGGGCCTTGGCGCGCGCGTCTGGATGAAACGCTTGAGGAGAACGAGGCGCTTCCGAAGAAACACCGCAAGCGGATGACCAAAATCTGGAAGGAACTCTCCGATGATGGTTTTGGCGGCGGGTATGACAGTGTTCGACGCTACACAAAGAATTGGCGCATTGCGCACGGCCGACAACAGGCGCAGGCGTTCATCCCGCTGATCTTTGATCCTGGGGAGGCGTACCAGTTCGACTGGAGTGTGGAGACGGTTTTGATGGACGGTGCACTCACGACCGTGAAGGTTGCCCATTTCAAACTTTGCCATAGCCGCATGCCATTCTCCATTGCCTATCCGCGCGAGACGCAGGAGATGGTCTTTGATGCCCACGACGAGGCCTTCAAATTCTTTGGTGGAGGCTGCATCAACGGGATCTACGATAACATGACGACCGCCGTCGATGCGATCCTGTCGGGCAAGGAAAGAAAGTTCAACAAGGCATTCTCCCGGATGTGTTCTCATCATCTGGTGAACCCGATCGCCTGTACGCGCGCGGCCGGTTGGGAGAAGGGTCAGGTTGAGAATCTGGTCAAGGAGAGCCGCGCCTATAGTTTTACACCGCGTCTGGAGGTGGCCGACTTCGATGAATTGAATGCCCGGCTGCAAAAAGACGCGATCAAACGCGCAAAAGAACTGCGGCATCCGGAAAACCTGGAGGTGACGGTCTGGGAGGAGTTCCAGCAGGAAAAGCCGCTGCTGACGCATCTGCAGAAGCCCTTCGTCGGGTTCCGTGAAAAGACGGTCGCCGTGAGCCGAACCTGCCTGATCAACTTCGAAAGAAACAAATACAGCGTTGAGGCAAGAGCTGTTGGACGTCAGGTCCAGTTGCAGGTCTACGCCACGCGGATTGTCCTGCGCCAAGACGGTGAGATTGTCGGAGAGCACGAACGGTGCTTCGGCCGAGGAAAAACGATCTTCAACCCTTGGCACTATGTGCCCGTCCTCAAGCGCAAGCCTGGCGCTCTGCGCAATGGAGCACCGTTCCGTGACTGGGACCTACCACCGGCAATGACGCAGATCTGGACCCATCTGCGGGGCACATCCGACGGAGACCGGCAACTTGCCGATATTCTTTTCGCTGCTTACCAGCACGACATTGATGTGGTCGAGGCTGCCTGCGAAGAAGCTCTAAAATCTGGCCTGCGCAAGGCCGATGCGATCCTGAACATTGTCTCTCGGCGCACCAATCCCCCGCCGCCAAAGGCGATTGAGCCGCCTGCCCACCTGCAGCTGAAAATGGCACCGATCGCGGATTGCGCTCGCTATGACAGGCTTGGAGGCTCCCATGCAACTGCGTAAGGAAATTCTCGAACTTGCCCGTCAACTGAAGTTGCCAGGCATCGTCAACTGCTTTGACGAAGTGATGCAGGCCGCAGCCAAAAACAACTGGCGGCCCCAACAGGTCGTGGCCGAACTCCTCACGGCCGAACTGGCCGAAAAGACTGCGCGCTCGATCCGGTATCAGATGGGTGCCGCAAAGTTCCCGGTCTGCAAGTCCTTACCTGAGTTCGACTTCACGGTCAGCCCCGTCAACGAGGAAGTCGTGCGCAATCTTCATGACGGCGATTTTATGGACCAGGCCAGGAATGGCGTGCTGGTCGGTGGAACCGGATCGGGCAAAACGCATCTCGCAACAGCGATCGGGGGCCACGCGGTCAATAACCGCCGGCGGGTCAGGTTCTTCAGCGCTGTGGATCTCGCGAACAAGCTGGAGGCTGAACATCGCGAAGGCAACGCCGGGCGGCTCAGCGAGCAGCTGATCCGCGTCGACCTCGTGATTATAGACGAACTCGGTTATCTGCCGTTCGCAGAGTCTGGTGGACGATTACTCTTCCATCTCATCAGCAAACTGTACGAGCGAACGTCTATTCTGCTAACAACCAACCTCGCATTTGCTGAATGGCCGAGTGTGTTCACAGATGCCAAAATGACCACTGCTCTCCTGGATCGACTGACACACCATTGCGATATCATCGAAACCGGGAACGAAAGCTGGCGAATTAACCACCGCGACTAACCTCGAAATCGGGGAATAAATTCAAAACAGACAGCAGGTCAAACCTTCAGTCGAGCTACGCTCTCTTTTCGGTTTGACCTGCTGTCCACCCCCTCCTGAATCAACCTAAACACGACCCCCTCAACGCCCCTCTTAGCTCCAAGGGGGGTCAAATTTGGACGCCGATGGGGGGTCATTATTCAATGCCGATTGACATCGAATTGCCGTCCCTCGGCAAACGAGCTTTCGACAAGCAGGATCGAGATCACCTCAGCCTCGCCCTTCTGCCCGTCATGCGACAACATCACCAAAGCACCGTAATCATCTGCCATCGCACGCAAAACACCAACCATTGCGCTAGCATAGCCGGGCAGCCCAGGCCCACAAATGAGCTGAAATTCGGTCTGCGAAAGCTCTTGCAATTCGAGGGCCGGCAGAGACAGGTCGGACACAGCCAGTCGCACCCGATCCGCCAGATCATCAAGGGAATGGAGGAATTCGACATAAGTCACGCCGCCAAATCGCAACAGGCGGCGCAGCCCTTCTGTATTGGGATGTGAGACCAGATAGGTTCCTACGTCTTCAAGAATCTCGGGTCGCGGCCGGGCGAGCTCCGTACTGAGCGCATCCAGCAGAGAGGCCGTGATCGCGTCATCGTAGGTCAACATGGCCTCAAACTCGGAAAACCCCAATCCGGCCGTATCTGTTACGCGCTGCCAACACGGCCGCCCGTAGGTTGCGCATACAAACGACTGTATCGCCCGATTGATCAGACCATGCATCAGATGCCTCAGATTGGTTGCATCCGTACTGTGGCCTGACAATCCTTAACAAATAGCCAAGAACCGCTGCTGATCAGCGGAAAGACCCCTTAGTATCAAACCGATATCAAAAATCCGTCGGTGCCCCACCTTCGGCTTTGCGGCGGGCGACGAACTCCGCCAGTTCCTCGCGAATACCCTCGTCCAGAGGGGGGGCCTCGAAGCTTCCGATGATCTCTTTGAACATGTGATGCGCGCGTTCCGCGGTCCAAATACCGCCCGCGATCTCCCAGCCTTCGTAGTTCTTCCAGTCGCTCAGAAACGGTTGATAGAAGGCGGTCGTGTAGCGGTCCTGAGTGTGCTGAATGCCAAAGAAATGCCCGTCATTCCCGACCGCACGGATCGCGTCCAGGGCGATCTCATCCGGGCCGGTCGCGGTGAGATCAGGTTTCATATACCTCTGAATTTGCTGAAGGATTTCGCAATCCATGATGAACTTTTCAGGGCTTGCAATCAGCCCGCCCTCAAGCCAGCCCGCCGCGTGATAGACCATGTTGGTCCCCGACTGCACCGACGCCCAGAGCGAGTTTGACGTCTCCCACACCGACTGCCCATCCGGCACATTCGCCGCACAGACGCCTGACGATCGCATCGGCAGACCATAGAAGCGCGCCATCTGGCCCGTCATCTGAGTGGCCCGCATATACTCAGGCGTCCCAAAAGCCGGGGCCCCGGATTTCATATCCACGTTCGAGGTAAAGGTTCCAATCACGCAGGGAATCCCCGGGCGCACATATTGGAACAGAGCGATAGCACAGAGCGCTTCGGCCAGAGATTGCGCCACCGCGCCAGCGATGGTGACAGGGGCCATCGCTCCAGCCAAGGTAAATGGCGTGACAACGATCGCCTGACCGCGCCGTGCCAGACGCAGGCAACCATCAATCATCGGGTGGTCGTGCTTCAGCGGTGAGGTCGAGTTGATGTTAGTGTACATCCGCGGCGTGGCCTCGAACTCTTCATGACTCAGCCCGCCCGCGATGCGGACCATATCCATCACATCCTCGACCCGCTCTTTACCCAGCGAGTAGGCGTGCATCGCCTTATCCGTCAGGGTCAGCTTGTCATAAAGCACATCCAGATGGCGGATGCTGGCGTGAATATCGACCGGCTCAACCGGGTAACCACCGGCAAAATGAATGCAGTTGAAATACTGGGTTAATTTCAGCAGATTTCGGCACATCTCACGATTGCCGGGAACTTTGGTTCCGATCTCCATATCCCAGTAGTTCGGAGGCGAGGAGACGTTGCCGAACAGGATGTTCCGCCCACCAATCTCAATCGTCCGGTCGGGATTGCGCGGAGTGATCGTGAAACGGCTCGGGGCTTTTGCCACCATCTCCATCACGAAATCACGGCCCATCCGTACGTTGTCACCGTCTATCGTACAGCCCGCCTCACGCAGGATGCCGATGGCTTCTTCGTTATAGAACTCGACCCCGATCTCTTCGAGAATTCGCATGGCGCCGTCGTGGATTGCCTCGATCCCGCCCTGATCCAGAGGCTCGGTCGGTGCATCAATATTGACCGGTGGGTTCCACGGCATCTGATCAATAGCCGCACTTCCCCTGCGCTCGGCAGCGCCAGCGCGCCCTCCGCTACGACGTCTGCGCGATTTGGTTCCGGCCATGTTCGCCTCCCTGCCAGTTGCCTGATTTCAAGCAAGCCTAGGAAAGCGGTAACAGGCCGTTCCATCTGCGACAGATTTTGTCGTTTACAAGCTTTGAACCGCCGGAAACGGATTCTGCATATCTAGTTGTCCGCCAACCAAGCCGGGATATGACCTATGTCGGGCAAGACAACATCTGCCATCGGCGCCAGAACGTCGGCTTTGGCGAGACCGGTGAGGACTCCGATCGTAGTCATCCCTGCCGCCCGCCCGGCCTGCAAGTCGTGCAGGCTGTCGCCGACCATGGCGATGCGATCCGGCTGCACGCCAATATGCGCGGCGAATGCCAGCAACTGGCCAGGGCCGGGTTTGAAGCCATGTCCACTGTCATAACCGGCAATAAAGTCGAAATGGTCTTTGACGCCCACCGACTCCAGATGCTGAAGCGCCGGGTGTTCGCTGTCGTTTGTGGCGACCCCCAGCTTGAGGCCGGCCTGTTTCAACGCATCCAGGAACGGCCCCAAAGGCACCGCCTGAGCTTGCGGCGCGGCTGCGGCCTCGGCATTCATCAACTCGATCAAGGCGTTACGCGGCAAGCCATCGACATGCGGCAACAGGGCTTCTGCGATTTCCTCAACGGTTCCCGCAATCACAACACTATCGGGGGAATAGGTCTCAGTCTCAAGGTCGAAGCCAATGATCCGACCCAGTTCCGCCGCACGGTCCGCGTCATTCTCAGCCACGCGCAACAACATTGTCCGTCCGAACGTGCCCCAGGTGTTGGCGAAGTCAAACAGCGTGCCGTCCTTGTCGAACACGATCGCATCTATTGGCATGAAAAGCTCCTGCAGAGTCAGGTCCAGTGAACGTCGGAACCACCCGACAACACCGATTGCGCCTGAGCGGGTTGGTCATACGGCACCGCCGCCGCGTCACAAAATGCCATGATCCACGAATCGTCAAGCATCAGGAAATCCAGAACCGAGGCTAGAAAATCGGTCTCACCTGCCCTGTCGCGCAGATCATTCGCTGCGGCGCCGGTCGAGCCCAGGAAAATGGGCAAAAGCTCCTCATTCCCAACCAACCACCCGAGGGCGTTCAGGGCAAGAGTTTGGGCAGAGTCTTCGGAAATCGACATAAAATGGCCTCGGTCCCTTGTCTTGGAAAGGGTTTGTTAACCAGACTCATAAACACTTTGTTCACGCATGCAATCAATGGTGAGCAACTATGTCCGTGCAGGGAACGATCCTTGTTTTAGATGGGGTATCTACAAACCGCATCATGCTGAAGGTTCAGCTGACAGCGGCGTGGTACCACGTGGTGCAAGGTGAGAAATTGGAAGGGCTCGCCACACTCTTGCGGCGTGTGCGGCCTGATCTCGTACTGACCGCGCAAACGCTGCCTGATGGCACGGCGGCGGATGTCAAAAGCCTGATTGCAAAAAATCCGGCCTTGGGCGACGTGCCCGTCGTGGCGCTGACCGCTCAGAATGACAAACAGGCAAGGCTGCGGGCCTTGGCGGATGGTCTGGATGATGTCCTGACCCACCCGTTCAAAGATACGCTGCTGCTGGCCCGCATTCGCAGCCTGTTGCGCGCACGGGCTGACACGCAGGACCTGCAATTCCGCGAGGACCCCCAGTCTCTTGGCCTGGCCGAGCCGGAGACCCCGCACGTTGCAGCCCCTAAACGGGCCCGCGTCGCGGTTCTGGCGCAAACCCCGCACAACGGCGCGCTTTGGCAAAAAGCCCTTTCCGTGCAGTCCCGCTACGCTCTGAACTCGCACCACCAATCGGATCTTCAGGCCTTGCTCTCAGGCCCGATCCCGGATGCAATCGTGGTCGAGTTGGATGCAGACCGATCCGCGCTGAACATCTTGGCCGACCTAAGATCACGCGGAGCCACACGACATACGGTCCTGATCGGCGTGCTTAATGACAACAACGCCACACGCGCGTCCGAGGCGCTGGACAGAGGGGCAGATGCCGTCTGTCTCGGCGGGTTCTGCGCTGACGAGATCGTCTTGCGGCTGGACAACCAGATTGCCCGCAAAAGCCGAATGGATCAGATGCGGGATTCGCTTAAGAAGGGGATCGCCGAATCGTGGATCGACCCGCTTACCGGGTTGCAGAACCGCCGCTATGCCATGCGCGCCGTCCAGCAGATCGCACAGCAATCTGCGCAGACCCGGCGGGGTTTTGCCCTGATGCTGGCCGATCTGGATCATTTCAAGGCGATCAATGACGAATACGGTCACGCCAGTGGCGATTGCGTGCTAACTCAAACGGCGGCGCGGATGCAACAGGTCGTTGGTAAGGCCGGATTCGTCGCGCGCATCGGCGGAGAGGAATTCATGATCGCTGTTCCCAACATCTCGCGCGCCAAGGCGCTGACGATGGCAAGCACCCTGTGCGAGGCGATCTGCGCAGTACCTTTCCGCCTGCCCAATCAGCGCACACCGATTGCCGTAACCATAAGTGTGGGCCTGAAAATGTCTGCTCCGGCCTATCTGTCACAAGACGAGGCCGAACCCGTCGAGCAGTTGATCAAATCCGCAGACAAAGCGCTCTATGCGGCCAAACAGGCGGGACGCAACCAAGTGCAGATCAGGCAGAGCGCTGCCTGATCGCCTCAGTGCTTTTTCTTGTGACCGCGCGGGCCGCGTTTCACGACCTCTTCCAAACGGGTCGCGTAAGTCTGGCGTTCTTCGTCGCTCATCTGTGTGACCAGAACCAACCATTTTTCTTGCAGCGCAGCCTGCAAGTCCGCAGTCGCCTGCGCCTGCTGCTGCAGCAATAGTGTGACGGTTTCGGGATCAAAGGGAACAGCCCGCAACGCCTCAGTCACAACCATGAAGTCCTGAGATCGCCCCTTGGCCCCTTTGCCGTGCAGGCCGGATAGCTCTCCCCTCAGGGATTTGCGGTCCTCTTTTGGCAAGGCACGGTACAATGCGGGCCCAAACCCCGGCGGTGCCTTGGCGTGATCGCTATTCTTCAGCCGCAATACGCTGCCGAGAGCGACCCCGATGATCAACAGGTTGATCGCCAGAGAGAGCGTCAGAACGATCGGCATCCAACGGCGCTTCGGTTTTGGATCAGTGCTCATTCCGTACTCTCCAGAAAACTGGTGTCAAATCCAAGGTCGGCCGCCAGAACGCTGCCATCCGTTGTGCCGAACAGGCCGACCGTATCCGGCAGAACGGCAGGTGCAAAAAACCCAATGAAAATCCCGGTGACGCTCGCGGCAGCCAGACCGCTAAAGCCCTGCCATCCACCGATATTGTCCAGAAGGCGTGACCACAGGGACCGTTCAGGGCGCGCGTGTTTCGCCAACCGCCCTAGCCGAGTGGTCTCAGCGTCTGTCTGGATACGCACGACAAGATCATCCGGTAGGCCGGGTCGGTCATTGCGCGCCTGAGCAAACAGGCTTTCCAGTTCCATGTCGTCATCAGCCATCGTCGTACCCCAGTTCTTCCCGCCGTCCGGCCAATATGGCCGACAAAGCCCGCTTTCCACGCGCGGTCAAGCTCTCGACCGCTTCTACCGATAGGCCCATGACCCCGGCAATCTCGGGGTTGGACAGTTCCTCAATATGCCTCAACACGACGGCCTGTCGCTGTCGGTCGGGCAGTTGCAAAAGCGCGACCTGCAACGCATCACGGCGCGCCGTATCCTGCATTTTCTCAACCACGCTGGCCGCGTTGTCGGGCGGCTCAGCCTCTTCGGGTAGCTGCTCGAGCGTCTTTTTGCGCTTGCGGTCCAGACACAGGTTCAGCGTCACCCGATAGAGCCAAGTTGACACTTTGGCCGTGCCCGGCACCCATTTGGGTGCCATCTGCCACAGCCGCATCATGGCATCCTGTGTCACATCCTCGGCCTCGGCCCGATTCCCCAGCATGCGCAGAGAGACCGAGTAGCAACGCGGGCCCAGCCGGTCCGTCAGGATCCGCGCCGCCCCGGCATCGCCATCGGCAAACATCCTCAGCAACCTATCGTCACCAAGGTCGTCCGCGGTGCACACCGCACCGCGAACGTCTTGAGGGTGGGAGGTCAGATCCTCCATCCTGCATCAGCTATCGTCAGCGTCCGATTTCTGGCGCTTCTTGTGATGCTTGCCCATCTTGTCTTTTGCATCTGCAAATTCCTGTTCCGAGATACCGCCGCTGCTATCCGCGTCGATCCGATCAAACATCTTGTCAGCCCGGCGCGGTTTGGGCAACTCATCGGTGCTGAGAACCCCATCGCCATTCGCGTCATGTTTCTCGAACATCTTGGTCACGCGATCATTGGCCTTCTGCTGGGCCGCAGCCTGCATCTCCTCGACGCTCAACTGTCCATCGCCGTTAGTATCAGCCTTTGTGAAGCGCTGTGCGCGATGAGCCTGCATCTCTTCCTTCGTGATCTGACCATCCGCATTGGCGTCTAGCTCCTGAAACGAGACAGGCTCACGATCCTTTGGGCCTGCTGCCAGGGCCGATGTGCCTGTGATCGCCACTGCCGACAGAACGATGGCCGGGATGAATTTTGAGTTCTTCATATCGGTTTCCCCATATTGGCGCGACCTGATTGCCGCTGCTCATATCCATTCAAACGCGGCATCATCGGGTTTCCGTCGAAAAAAGTTTAGCGAAGGATCAGCAGGTCACGAACTCTTGCCCCGACCGGGCGATGCAAAGCGACGCACCCCCCTTTTTTATTCCGACAAACAGGCCCATTATCCGCCAAAGATAGATGCGCGAGTTACATTATCATGGATCAAACGATCACCCCCGCAGTGGAAGAAGAGCGCGAAACATGGCCTGCTTTGGTCAAAGGCTTTCGTTGCAAATGCCCGAAATGTGGTGAAGGCAAGCTGTTACACAGCTACCTGAAGGTCAACGACAGCTGCTCAAATTGCGGGCAAGAGTTGTTTCACCACCGCGCAGATGACGGTCCCGCCTATTTGACGATTCTGCTGGTCGGGCACCTGCTGGCCCCTGCTCTGCACGTCTCATACGTACATTGGCGTCCGGACCCGTGGACCATGGCCATCGGGTTTTCTGTCGGCTGCATAGCGCTGTCGCTGTTTCTGCTGCCTCGCCTGAAGGGGGCTGTCGTGGCTTATCAATGGGCGCGGCGCATGCATGGGTTTGAGAAAGCCGCGTGACCGTATCAGGCACCAGCATGAGCGTCGACAAAACCGCCATCCGCAACGCTGCCACCGTCATCGTCTTGCGGGACCGTTTTACCGCGCCCTCAATCCTGATGGGGCAACGCGGGGCCAAAGCGGCGTTCATGCCGAACAAATTCGTGTTTCCCGGCGGCGCGGTCGACCCCGAGGATGCGAGCATCCCACTAGCCGCCCCGCTGCCCCAACTCTGCTATGATCGCTTGGCCGAGCAGGCCGAAGCTGAACTGCAGCAGGCGCTTGCCGTCGCAGCCATTCGAGAGTTGTGGGAGGAAACCGGGATGGTCCTCGGCCAGCCCGGTGAATGGGACGGCGATGCTCCGTCGGATTGGGTCAGCTTTGCGGCTTTGGGCTTCAAACCCTCGGCCGAGGCGCTGCAGTTCGTGTTCCGCGCCGTTACCCCACCAGGTCGGCCCAGACGGTTTGATGCGCGATTCTTTCTGGTCGATGCACAGGCGATTCACGGCGATCTGGACGATTTCAGCCGCGCCTCGGATGAGCTGTCGCACCTGCAATGGGTCAAACTGGACGAGGTCCGCAACTTCGACCTTCCCTTCATCACCGAGGTCGTGCTGGCCGAGATCACAGCCCGGGTCACCGACCCGACACCGCCAACCTCTGTTCCGTTTTTTCTAAACAATGATGAGGCCAGCCTGTTCCAAAGGCTCAGGGGTTACCCCATGCCCGAGGTTGACTGACCCCAACCTTACTTCATGCGGCTGATCACAACCGTGACTTCGGGCTTTTTACCGATCTCTGCCTTGGCCGTCTGACGCACGATCCGGCGCATGGCCTCTTCCAGCTTGTCATCGTCGCGCAGGGTCTTGGCCTCGGCCCGCATCAGGAACTGGTTCAGGTCTTCCTCAAGCACCTCAACCAGTGCCGCGCGAGAGGTTCCGATCTCCGGTAGGCCCATCGTATCGCACCATGGCTCACCCAGAGGCTCGTCCTCTTCATCCAGAATGACGGTCACAGTCACGTGGCCGTTCAGCGCCATGCGGATACGGTCGCGTACAACCCCGTCCAGCGCCCCGACCTTTACCGTGCCATCCAGATAGGTCCGCCCGGTTTCCACATAGTCGACAACCTTCGGCGCATTGCCGGTCAGGTCCAGCATGGTGCCGTTGACGGCCAGAATACCCGTGCGTCCGCCAGCCTCAGCCAGTTTGGCATGTTCGCGCAGGTGGCGATGTTCGCCATGCATCGGGATCACCATCTGTGGGTCGATCACCCCATGCACCTTCTCTAGATCCGGCCGGTTAGCATGGCCCGACACGTGGTAGAGGCCCGAGCTGTCATCCACCACATCCACGCCCTTTTCGCTGAGCTGGTTGATGATGAAAATCACGCCGCGCTCGTTGCCGGGAATGGTTTTTGAGGAGAACAGGAACAGATCGCCCTCTTTCAACTCGATGCCGCGGTATTTGCCACGGGCCAGCTGCGCGCTGGCGGCGCGGCGTTCGCCCTGACTACCGGTCACAATCAGCATCAAGTTCTGACGCGGAAGCTCTACGGCCTCTTCGGCGCTTATCACTTTGGGGAAATCCGACAGGATGCCGGTTTCCGTTGCAGCTTCGATCATCCGGCGCATGGCCCTACCCAACAGCACGACCGAGCGCCCGGCCCTTTGGCCAGCCTCAGCCAAGGTCTTCACCCGCGCGACGTTCGAGGCGAATGTAGTCGCCACAACCATACCCTCGGCGCTTTCGACGAGCTTGGTGATCTCGGGTCCGACCTCGGACTCTGAGCGTCCGGGGTGGCTTGAGAACACATTTGTGCTGTCACAGACCAAAGCCTTCACGCCGGATTTGGCGACATCGGCCCAGAGATCGGGATCAAACGGTTCGCCCACCACCGGGTTTGTGTCCAGTTTGAAATCCCCCGAATGGACGATCCGCCCTTCGGGCGTGTCGATCACCAGCGCGGCGCTTTCGGGGATCGAGTGTGATACTGGCAGGAAGCCAACGGTGAAAGGCCCGGCCGAGACCTGCTCGGGCCAAGCCGAGGCAGTACGCACAGCATCTTCAGGGTGGCCATGTTCTTCCATCTTCCGACGGGCGATATTGGCGGTGAAAGCGCGCGCATAGATCGGAGCACCCAGTGCCTCGTAGCAATGCGCCACGGCCCCCACGTGGTCTTCGTGCGCGTGGGTGACAAAAACCGCCTCAAGCCGGTCAGCGCGTTCCTGCAGCCATGAGATATCGGCATGGATGAGGTCTACACCCGGCGTCGTGTCCATGTCAGGGAAGGTCACACCCAGATCGACGAGGATCAGACGTTCCTTGCCCGGCGCGCCGTAGCCATACACATACGCATTCATGCCGATTTCACCGGCCCCGCCCAGTGGCAGGTAGATCAGTCTTTCGCTGCTCATTTTGAGCCATTTTCCTTGTTATAGCGATGGATCACGGTCAGCCCGTGCATCGTCAGATCATCTTCGATTGCGTCGAACCCCACGTCGGCCTGATCGAACAAGGGTGCGAGCCCTCCGGTTCCAACGACTTTCATCGGCATTCCGTATTCGGTCTTGATGCGGGCGATCAGCCCCTCGATCAGACCGGAATAGCCCCAATACACGCCCGATTGGATACAGCCAACCGTATTCGTACCAATCACCTTTTCCGGGCGGGTTATGTCGATATGTGGCAGAGCAGCGGCCCCTTGGTGCAGGGCCTCAAGGCTCAGGTTTATGCCCGGCGCGATGATGCCTCCGACATAGGCCCCATCTGAGGCGACGACGTCAAAGTTTGTCGCGGTCCCGAAATCGACAACCACAACGTCTCCGCCATGTCGGTCAAATGCCCCCACTGCATTGGCGAGGCGATCAGGCCCCGGCACCGTGCCTTCGTCAATGCGCGGGGCGACGGGCAGCAGGCAGTCCGGTTTGCCGACAACCAGCGGACGGCAGCCAAAAAACCGATCCGCAAAGATGCGAAGGTTGAAAACCACGCGCGGCACGGTCGAGGCGATGATCACGTCCGTAATGTCAGCCTCGATCCCGTAGTGTTTCACCAGCGTGGAATACCAGGTGAAATAGGCATCCGCCGTGCGCGAATGATGGGTCGAGGTGCGCAGGGTACACATAAATGTCTCGCCGTCCCAGATCGAGAAAACGGTATTGGTATTGCCGCAGTCGATGGCCAGAAGCATCTGAGCCCCCTTCAGAAAAACACGTCCGCCGCAGGAATGCTCACACGGCCTTTGGCGGTGTTTAGGACAAGGTTGCCCCCCGCGTCTACCGTTTCGAAGGTACCAACCGTTTCCGACGTAGCGGTACGGGCGGTAATGACCTCACCCAGCCGCGCTGCGCGGGACAGCCACGCTGTACGGATCGGTTCATACCCGTAAGTGACGAATTGGGTTTCATACCGGGCATAGGCGATGGCGAGTTCGGTCAGAAAATCCTCGGGCGTGACATGCGCGCCGGTTTCCGACAGCAAAGAGACTGGGCGAACCGCGCCCAGCTCAACCGCGTCTGCACCGGGGGCTTCAGTCAGATTTACACCGATCCCGATCGACAGATGAGACACTCCGCGCCCCTGCCCTGTGCTCTCCAGAAGAATACCCGCAAGCTTGCCGCCGTTTAGCAACACATCATTGGGCCACTTTAGCGACAAACCTGACGCTCTGCCGGTCACAGCGACACAGGCATCGAACAAGGCCAAAGCTGCTACGAAGCTGCGCAGAGCCGCGCTCTCCGGGTCACCTTGAGGGCGCATAAGAAGGGTCGAGGCCAGATTGCCCTTGGGATTGGCCCAAGCCCGCCCTCGCCTGCCGCGCGCTGCGGTCTGGTGATGTGCCATGATCCACACGGGGCCTTGCGCCGTGGGTGCAAGACGCGCGGCTTCGTTCAGCGTGCTGTCCACCTCTTGCAAGATGTGCAACCCGTACCCGTCGGGCCAACTGCTCATGTCAGAAAGGCCCGCTTGCGTGGATGCGGAGCTGCATCGTGTTGGCGGCTTTCATTAATTCACAAGCGTGGCTGCGGCAGCTGCTGCTGCACCCTCGACACCAAACTGGTAGAACACACCGATCAGCATCAAAACCGCCGATCCCATCAAGGCAACCCACAATACAGGGTTTGAACGCGTTTCGATGGGCTCTTCGTTCTCGGCGCCGAAATACATGTAGAAGACGATCCGCAGATAGTAGAACGCACCGATGACCGAGGCGATGGCCGACACGATCACCAACCCGGTCAGACCCGCGCTGACACCCGCCTGCCAAACGCCGAACTTGGCAAAGAACCCAAGCATGGGCGGCACGCCCGCCAGGCTGAACATCAGGATAAGAACGGCCAGAGCCTTTCCAGGATCGCGCTTGGAATACTGCCGTAAGGCGTCGATGTCGGTGACCGGTTTGCCGTCGCGCTCCATCATCAGGATGAAGGCGAAGGTGCCGATGTTCATCGTCACGTAGATCGCTAGATACATCAGCATGGCTTTCACGCCCAGCTCGGTTCCCGCAGCCAGACCGATCAGCGCATAGCCCATATGGGCAATCGAGGAAAACGCCATCAGACGTTTGATGTCACGCTGGCCAATGGCGGCAACCGCGCCGAGCAGCATGGACAGAACCGACAGCAACACGATCACCTGCTGCCAATCCTTAACGATGCCTCCAAACGCATCGTGCAGAAGCCGTGCAAACAACGCCATCGCAGCCACTTTCGGAGCGGTCGCAAAGAAGGCTGTGATCGGGGTTGGAGATCCTTCGTACACATCCGGGGTCCACATGTGGAAGGGCACGGCCGAAACCTTGAAGGCCAGACCCGAGATCAGGAAGATCAGACCAAAGAGCAGACCGATCGAGACGTCACCGGCCTGAACGGTGGCGATGATGCCTGAGAACAGCGTGGTGCCGGTAAACCCGTAAACCAACGACGCGCCATAGAGCAGCAGGCCCGAGCTAAGCGCACCCAGAACAAAATACTTCAGACCCGCTTCTGTGGATTTCGCACTGTCCCGGCGCAGCGCCGCCACGACATAGAGCGACAAGGATTGAAGCTCCAACCCCATGTAAAGCGACATCAGATCGCCCGCGCTGACCATCATCATCATCCCGACTGCAGCCAATGCGACCAGCACAGGGTATTCAAACCGCAGCAGGTTGCGGCGGGCCATGTAGTCCTGGCTCATGACCAGAACGGCAGCGGCGGAAAGCAGGATGGCAACCTTGGAAAACCGCGCAAAGCCGTCATCCACGAACATTCCATTGAACGCCACATTGGTCCCGTCACCGTTGCTCGAGATCCAAATCGCCAGAAGCGCCATCAGACCTGCCGTGGACCAGACCAATGCCGGAGCCAGCTCGTCCTTCTTTGTGTAAACGGCCCCGATCAGAGCAGCCATCGCATACACGGCCAGAACGATCTCTGGCAGGATTATCGTCAGATCAGCTTGGATCATGTCTCCAAAGCTCCCTTAATGCGAAGCGGCCGTCTGGGTCGCAGCCTCAGCTGCGGCCAGAGCCGTGTCATAGTTCGAAATCAGCGCAGCCGTCGAGTTGCCGATCACATCGGTCACCAACGAAGGATAGACGCCCAGCAGGATGGTCATCACGATGAGCGGCGCAAAGATCAGCCGCTCACGCGAGCTCATGTCGGTCATCGCCTTCAGGCTTTCCTTGATAAGATCGCCGAAGACCACCCGGCGGTAGAGCCACAGCGCGTAGCCAGCCGAGAAGATCACGCCGGTCGCGGCCACGGCCGTTACCCAGGTGTTGACCTGGAACGCGCCCATCAGGGTGAGGAATTCACCGATGAACCCTGAGGTACCCGGCAGGCCGACATTCGCCATGGTGAACAGCATGAAGACCAGCGCATAGGCGGGCATCCGGATAACAAGACCTCCGTACGCGTCGATATCACGGGTGTGCATCCGGTCGTAGATTACGCCGACGCACAAGAACAGCGCGGCCGAGATAAACCCGTGGCTGAGCATCTGGAAGATCGCGCCATCAATACCCTGCTGGTTCGCCGCAAAGATACCCATGGTCACAAAGCCCATATGCGCGACCGAGGAATAGGCGATCAGCTTCTTCATATCCTCCTGCACCAGCGCCACAAGCGAGGTGTAAACAACGGCAATCGCCGACATCCACAGCACCAGATCGGTCATCACAGCCGAGCCAACCGGGAACATCGGCAGGCTGAACCGCAGGAAGCCATAGCCACCCATTTTCAACAGGATCGCCGCCAGCACGACCGAGCCCGCCGTCGGGGCCTGAACGTGTGCATCCGGTAGCCAAGTATGCACCGGCCACATCGGCATTTTCACAGCGAAGGAGGCAAAGAAGGCCAAGAACATCAGCGTCTGCATCCCGCCGACGACGTAGATGCCCAGAACACTGAAGCTCTCAGAAGAGAACTGATGGGTCATCAGCGCCTCGATATCCGTAGTGCCAGCATCCGCATACATTGCCACCATCGCCACCAGCATCAGCACCGAGCCGAGGAAGGTATAGAGAAAGAACTTGAAGCTGGCGTAGATGCGATCCTTGCCGCCCCAGATGCCGATAATCAGGAACATCGGGATCAGGCCTGCCTCAAAGAACAGGTAGAACAGCACCAGATCCAACGCCATGAACACGCCCAGCATCAGCGTTTCCAGCAGCAGGAAGGCGATCATGTATTCCTTGACCCGTTCGGTCACGTTCCAGCTGGCCAGAATGGTCAGAGGCATGATGAAGGTGGTTAGCAATACGAACAGCACGCTGATGCCATCGACGCCCATCTTGTATTTCAGACCCATCAACCACTCGCCCTCTTCCACCATCTGGAAGCCGGTGTTCGAGGGGTCAAAGCCCGTGTAGATACCAATCGACACAAGGAAGGTGACCGTGGTCGCCAACAGCGCCACCCATTTGGCATTTCGCTGCGCAGCCGCATCATTTCCGTGCAGAAACAGCGCCAGAATACCCGCAGCAATGGCCGGGATGAAGGTCACGATCGAGAGGATATTGTCCATTACTGCGCCCCTCCGCCGATCGACATCCAGGTCACAAGGGCCGCGATGCCCAGCACCATCCAGAAGGCGTAGGTAAAGATGTACCCGGTCTGCGCCTTGCCTGCGAGGCGGGTGAAGAAGGGAACAACGCCCATTGCTACTCCGTTCAGGAAGCCATCAATTGTGTTGCCATCGCCGCGCTTCCACAGGAGGCGGCCAAGGGCCAGAGTGGGTTTGACGAAGATCACGTCATAAATCTCGTCAAAGTACCATTTGTTCAGCAGGAACAGGTAAAGCGGACGCTGGTTTGCAGCCAGACGCGCGGGCAGCGACGTGTTCACGATGTAGAACCAGTAGGCCACGACAAACCCAAGCAGCATCGCCACGAAAGGCGAGAACTTGACCCATTTCGGGACAGCATGGGCGTCATCCAGCACAGTATTGTCCGGCGCGATGTACAAAGCGCCCTCACCCGGTTCGCCCGCGAAGACGTAGTGATGATCTCCGTGGCCGTCTTTCTTGCCATGCGCCTCATCCCCATGGTCATCCCCGTGCGCCTCATCCGAGTGGGCATCGGCATGATCGTCACCGTGATGCTCTTCGGCGGTACCATCGGCGACATGCTCGGCATGGGTCGCCTCGTCATGACTTTCAGCATGCGCCGAGGCCTCGGCAACCGGAATCCCGTAGAACTTGCCGACCTTGTCCGTGTGACCGAAGAAGTTGCTGTACCAGATCATCCCCGCAAAGACCGCGCCCAGAGACAGAACACCCAGAGGGATCAGCATCACTTTCGGGCTTTCATGGGCGTGATCATGCGTATGCTTGTCACCGCGCGGTGTGCCGTAGAAGGTCAGGAAAATCAAACGCCAGCTGTAGAACGAGGTGAAAACAGCCGCGATCACCAGCATCCAGAAGGCATAGCCCGTGCCGCCCGCAAAGGCGCTTTCAATGATCGCATCCTTGGACAGGAACCCGGCAAAGCCGAAGGTGGTCAGCGGGATACCAACACCCGTGATGGCCAGCGTTCCGATCATCATTGCCCAGAACGTATAGGGGATCTTATTCCGCAGCCCGCCGTACTCGGTCATTTCCTGCTCGTGATGCATCGCATGGATCACCGAACCGGCCCCAAGGAACAGAAGCGCCTTGAAGAAAGCGTGCGTCAGCAGGTGGAACATCGCCGCCGAATACATGCCAACGCCTGCGGCCACGAACATGTAGCCCAGCTGTGAACAGGTTGAATAGGCGATGACGCGCTTGATATCGGTCTGAACCAACCCCACGGTCGCTGCAAAAAACGCAGTCGAGGCCCCAAGGAAGGTGATAAACCCGGTCGCACCCGGTGCGAACTCCATCAGCGGCGACATGCGGCAGACAAGGAAGACACCCGCCGTTACCATCGTCGCGGCGTGGATCAGGGCCGATACAGGCGTCGGGCCTTCCATCGCGTCGGGCAGCCAGGTGTGCAGGATCAACTGTGCCGATTTACCCATCGCGCCGATGAACAGAAGGACACAGATCACCTCAACCGCGTTCCACTCACCCCAGAGGAAGCTGAGTTGCATTTCCGACAGGTCAGAGGCCGAGGCAAAGATATCCGAGAAGTTGATGCTGTCAGTCAGCAGGAAGATCGCGAAAATCCCCAGCGCAAAGCCGAAATCGCCAACCCGGTTGACGATAAACGCCTTCATAGCCGCCGCATTGGCACTGGATTTGCGGTAATAAAAGCCAATCAGCAGATACGAGGCGACGCCCACGCCCTCCCAGCCGAAGAACATCTGTACCAGATTGTCGGCAGTCACCAGCATCAGCATCGCGAAGGTGAAGAAGGACAGATAGGCAAAGAAGCGCGGCTTATAGCTTTCGCCCTCGCGCCATTGCGGGTCGTGATCCATGTAGCCGAATGAATAGAGGTGCACGAGCGCCGAAACCGTCGTCACCACGATCAGCATAATCGCGGTCAGGCGGTCCAGACGAATAGCCCAGCTTGTCGAGAGTGAGCCGCTCTCGATCCAGCGCAGGATTTCGATCTGTTGGGTCTGACCGTCAAAGGCCAGGAACACGATCCACGACAGCAGACAGGCCAGAAACAACAGGCCCGTCGCGGTCCACATGGCGGCTTTCTCACCGATGAACCGCCAGCCGAACCCGCAGATCAGAGCGCCCACGAGCGGGGCAAAGAGGATGGTGGTTTCCATAGTTCTCTTAGCCCTTCATCATATTGACGTCTTCAACCGCGATGGTGCCACGGTTGCGGAAGAAGCAGACCAGAATGGCCAGACCAATCGCCGCCTCTGCCGCCGCAACGGTCAGCACGAACAGCGTGAACACCTGCCCGACCAGATCGCCGAGGAAGCTGGAAAACGCCACAAGGTTGATATTCACCGCCAGCAGCATCAATTCGATGCTCATGAGCAGGATGATGACATTCTTGCGGTTCAGGAAGAGACCAAAGATGCCGATGACGAACAGCGTCGCCGCGACTGTAAGATAGTGTTCAAGTCCGATCATCTTCTCAAAGTCCCTGCCCCGGTTTCACGTCCTTCAACTCCATCGCCTTGGCCGGGTCGCGCATCATCTGGCCGACGATGTCCTGACGCTTGATGTCCTGACGGTGGCGCAAAGTCAGCACGATGGCGCCGATCATGGCCACCAGCAGGATCAGACCCGCAAGTTGGAACAGAAGGAAGTATTGATCGTAAAGGATTACACCCAGCGCCTCGGTGTTGTGGCGGTCCGCCGGGACCGGTTGGGCCAGATTGACCTCAATGCCTTGGGCGCTGTCCCAAGCCCCAAAGGCCATGATGAACTGCATCAGAATGACCAGACCTATCAGCAGGGCCAGAGGCATGTACCGCGCCATCTCGGCCTTGAGCTCGGCAAAGTCCACGTCCAGCATCATCACCACGAACAGGAACAGCACCGCGACCGCACCCACGTAGACGATGATCAGCAGCATCGCCACGAACTCGGCCCCCAGCAGTACGAACAGCCCAGCCGAGGACAGGAAAGACAGGATAAGCCACAGCACCGAATGCACCGGCTGACGGCTGATCACCGTGAACAGCCCGCCGGTGATGGTGCTGATGGCAAACAGGTAGAAGGCAAAGACGGTCATTGATCCTCATCCTCGTTTTCGCCCATGACCTCTTGCGCCAGATCCAGCGCGCGTGTCATGGCCGGGATGCCAGCAAAGACCGACATCTGACCGATCGTTTCCACGATCTCTTGTTTCTTTGCGCCCGCCTCAAGCGCATGGCGCACGGTCTGCCGTACGGCCGAATCCGCCTGAGCGCCCTGACAGGTCAGCCCAGCCAACGTCAGCAGTAGACGCGTCTTGGCATCCAGCCCGTCCTTGTTGACGGTGTTGCCGAACATCATCTCCATGACCTCTTTAGGCATGGTCGGCCATAGGTTCTCGAACCCTTTGGGCGAGAAATTCTCCATCGCCGGATTCATCGCCTTGGCCATGTCCTGCGCCTGCTTCATCATCAGCTCAAATGGGTTTGTCGGCGTGTCACTCATCTGTACGGCGCGTCCATTTCCAGATTGCGGGCGATTTCGGCTTCCCAGCGTTCACCGTTGTCGAGCAGCTTTTCCTTGTCGTAGAACAGCTCTTCGCGGGTTTCCGTGGCGAATTCGAAGTTCGGGCCTTCGACGATGGCATCGACCGGGCAGGCTTCTTGGCAGAAACCGCAATAGATGCACTTGGTCATGTCGATGTCGTAGCGCGTGGTGCGACGGCTGCCGTCTTCGCGCGGTTCGGCGTCGATGGTGATGGCTTGCGCCGGGCAAATCGCCTCGCAGAGCTTACAGGCGATGCAGCGTTCCTCGCCGTTAGGATATCGGCGCAAGGCGTGCTCGCCGCGGAACCGAGGCGACAGAGGGCCCTTTTCATGCGGATAATTCACGGTGGCCTTGGGCGCGAAGAAGTATTTTAGCCCAAGCTTCATGCCGACCCAGAAGTCCTGCAACAGGAAGTACTTGGCAGCGCGGGTGTAGTCGATTTGAGTCATATCAGCCTCCTACGCTCCAACGCGCAAACGCGCCCCAGAACCAGTCGAATTTTGCAGCGAAGGCTACGAACACCACCCAAGCCAGCGAGAACGGAAGGAACACTTTCCAGCCCAGACGCATCAACTGGTCATAGCGGTAGCGGGGTGTGATTGCCTTGACCATCGCGAAGAGGAAGAAGAAAAACGCCATCTTCGCGACCATCCATAGCACTCCATCCGGCAGGCCCGGGATCGGCGACAGCCAGCCGCCGAAGAACAGCAGCGTGGTCAGCGCGCACATCAGGAAGATGGCGATGTACTCGCCCGCCATGAACAGCAGGAAGGGCGTGGCCGAGTATTCGACCTGATAGCCTGCGACCAGTTCCGATTCCGCCTCGGGCAGGTCAAACGGGGGTCGGTTGGTTTCCGCCAGAGCCGAGATGAAGAACAGGAATACCATCGGGAAGTGCGGCAGCCAGTACCAACTGAAGAAGCCAAACGAGCCATCCTGCGCCTCGACGATATTGCCGAAATTCATCGACCCAGTCGAGATGATCACGCCGATGATGATCAGGCCGATCGACACTTCATAAGAGATCATCTGCGCCGCAGAGCGCAACGAGCCGAGGAAAGGGTACTTTGAGTTCGACGCCCAACCGCCCATAATCACGCCATAAACCTCTAAAGAGGATACGGCGAAGACATAGAGGATCGCCACGTTCAGATCTGACAGCACCCAGCCGTCGTTGAATGGGATCACGGCCCAAGCGATCATTGCCAGTACGAAAGAAGTCAGCGGCGCCAAGATGAACACGGTACGGTCCGCGCCTGCCGGGATGACGACCTCTTTGACCACATATTTCAGCGCGTCGGCCACTGTTTGCAATAGACCGTAAGCACCCACCACATTGGGGCCCCGGCGCATCTGAACAGCCGCCCAGATCTTGCGGTCACCATAGACAAGGAACAATAGCGAGATCATCACAAAGGCCACAACGGCGAGCACCTGCGCCAGGACGATCAGGGCGATGCCGCCCGGTGTGTTAAAGAAATCAGCCATTGGTCCTCACACCGTGGGTCGTCGGGGATATCTCTGCGGGACGGATCATTCTGCGGCCATCCTGTCTGTGTTTTTCGCCTGCGCCGACAGCTCGGCCATCAGTTGCGAGGCGCGCGCGATCGGGTTGGTCAGGTAGAAATCCTTGACCGCATTGCGGAAACTCGCCTTGCCCAGTGTACCAGCCTCAAGCGGTTGCACCTCGTTCGCGATCACTTCGTCGATATGCGCCAGATGCGGTACCGCCTCGATCAACGCGGATCGCAATTGCGCCAAAGAGTCGAAGGGCAGAGTTGCCCCTAACTCGGCCGAGAGTGCACGCAGGATCGCCCAGTTTTCCTTGGCCTCACCCGGTGCGAAACCCGCACGCATGGCCAGCTGAGGGCGGCCTTCGGTGTTGACGAACAACCCGTTTTCCTCGGTATAGGCGGCGGCAGGCAGGATCACATCAGCGCGGTGCGCGCCACGGTCGCCATGGCTGCCCTGATAGATGACGAATGCGCCGTCTCCGATTTCGACTTCATCTGCGCCGAGGTTATAGATCACGTCCGCCGCGCTGACGGCATCCATACCACCGTCGTTGGTGGCATCCAAATCCATCGCACCGACCCGCGCGGCGGCGGTGTGCAGCACGATCAGGCCACTTTCGGTATTGCTTGCAATGGCTTGCGCGGCGGCCAAAACAGCGGCGCCATCTGCCTCTTGCAGCGCGCCTTGCCCTACAATGACCAAAGAGCGTTTTGCTTTGATCTCATCATCGCCGCCCAAGTCGACGACCTTTTGCAACGCGGCGCGGTCATCGCCCATGTGGTGGTATTCATAGGTCAGATCGGATGCCGGGCCGACCAGAGCCACCTCGGCCCCATGCGCCCAGGCCTTGCGGATGCGGGCATTCAGAACCGGAGCCTCATCGCGTGGATTGGTGCCGATCAGCAGAATACGCTCAGCCATGTCGATATCTTCGATTGCGGCGGTCCCAGCATAAGCCCCACGGTTGCCCGCGGGCAGCTTGGCCCCGTCCGTACGGCATTCGACAACGCCGCCCTGGCCTTCGATCATCTGTTTCAGCGCAAAGATCGCCTCAACCGGGGCAAGATCGCCAACGAGACCCGCCGGTTTTTCGGCCCCTTTCAGCGCTTCAGCGGCTTTGGTCAGCGCCTCGGGCCACGAGGCCGGACGCAGCTTGCCGTTTTCGCGCACATACGGGCGATCCAGACGTTGACGGCGCAGACCATCCCAGACGAACCGGGTTTTGTCGCTGATCCATTCCTCGTTCACGCCATCATGGTTGCGCGGCAGGAACCGCATCACTTCACGTCCTTTGGTATCCACGCGGATGTTCGACCCCAAAGCATCCATCACGTCGATGCTCTCGGTCTTGGTCAGCTCCCACGGGCGCGCTGTAAAGGCGTAGGGCTTCGAGGTCAGCGCTCCCACGGGGCACAGATCAATGATGTTACCCTGCAGGTTCGAGTGCAGCGTCTGGTTGAGGTATGAGGTGATCTCAGCGTCCTCGCCTCGCCCCGTCTGACCCATCTGGGCGATCCCCGCGACCTCGGTCGTGAAGCGCACGCAGCGGGTGCAGCTGATGCAACGGGTCATCGCGGTGCCAACCAACGGTCCCAGATCAAGATCATCCACCGCGCGCTTGGCTTCCTTAAAACGCGAACCCGAAACACCATAGGCCATCGCCTGATCCTGCAGGTCGCACTCACCCCCCTGATCGCAGATCGGGCAATCCAGAGGGTGGTTGATCAGCAAAAACTCCATCACCCCTTCGCGGGCCTTTTTGACCATGGGTGAGTTCGTCTTGACCTGAGGCGGCTGCCCTTCCGGCCCCGGACGCAGATCCCGCACCTGCATCGCGCAAGAGGCCGCAGGTTTCGGAGGGCCGCCCACGACCTCAACCAGACACATCCGGCAGTTCCCCGCAATCGAAAGACGTTCGTGATAGCAGAAGCGCGGCACCTCGACCCCGGCCTCTTCACAGGCCTGGATTAGGGTCATGGCACCATCGACTTCGATTTCCTGCCCGTCGATATTGATCTTGCGGAGGTCAGACATCGTCAGTTCGCCCTCAAATAAACGCCGATGGCGCTGTTTCTGTCGATCTCCTTCCGCCCCAAAGTGCAGAAGGAATTCGGGTTCTCGTAGGTCACGCCGTTGGAGGCCAGATAGGCCTCGCCTTTGGCGCGCATCCGGTCTTTTTCGGCGTCGGATTCGACATAGGCCCGGATCTCTTGGTCCGAGTAGCCAAGGCTGTTCGCCTCGGACCGCAGCCCCCACATCACGTTGATCGCTTTCAGCTTCCGCCCGCTGATCGAGGGGCAATAGTCCGAAATCTCTTTCGCAACAGCGATGTAATACAGCTCATTGTCGATCTGTTTGACCTCACGCAGAGGTGGCTTGGCCTCGGCGATCGCTGGGATCATCAGCGCAAGACCGATGGCAAGTGTTTTCGCATAAGACATGACAGGTCCTTCCTTCTTGGATCGACCAAGATGGGTGTCGCCCTGTCTGCTATGCAATAACAGACCGCTGGCCCTGCCGTGATATGCGGAAAACAGCCTCATGGTCTTTGGCAGGTTCCCGCAAAAGTCAGTTTGTCGTCGCTGATGCGCAGGTTCTGCGGTTCGGTATCCGGGCCAACCTTCCACACGATACGCGACGAGCCGAAGTTCTGGATGCAGAATTTGGTGCCTTCGAACCGGCCTGCCTCTCGAGCGCCGTCAAGCGAGGCTGACACGTTGTTCACGACAACGGTGAACTCGGTCGGCGTATTGCGTTTGTCGACCGATTTGGCCTTGGCACGGAAAAACTGGCCATCAAACAGCACACGGTCCTTGGACGAGGAGACGGTGCAGGCCGAGACCAGCACAAGCCCTGCAAGGCCAGCCAAGGTTGAAAATTTCATAGTCTTCACTTTGTTTATTCCTGTCAGATGGCTGGCATCTGGGTGGCTGCGCGCGCGATCAGAATGGTGTGTCATCCCGCTCACTCCGCTGCGACCTGAGCGCAACGATTGTCGCGCCACTTGCTTGCTTGTTTCAAATTCGCCCATCCAAAAGCGTGTTCACTTGGACCTTCCTGGCGCAGACACTCTAGCCGCGCCATGGCTTCATCCAAATCCGGCTGGTGCCCTGCGGGCACCCACCACATGACGAAATGCTGATCCCCCAGCAGTTCAAACCACTCCTGACGGCGGTCGTAAAACTGTTTGTGTATGGTGTCCCAGACAAATGTTTCAAGGCTCGCGACATCTTCCCAGACCGTCAGGTTGGCAACAAATTGAGGATCGTCCCCAATCGCGTTTTCCGTATTTCCGGTTCCCGGCTCGCCCGATCCTTCCATCATCCACACAAAGCCCGGCATCCGCTTGCCCAAGCCGTTGACCTTGTCGAGATTGGCCATGAACTCAGCCACCCGAGGGTCATCCGTCGGGGCCAGCAGGCGGCCAATATTCAGTTCGGCCAGATGATATCCGTCGGGCTGCCTGATCATTCCGCTGCCATTGCCCCCATGCGGCCTGATTTCTGCGCTTTGATGCGGTCCTCGATCTCTTCGCGGAAGTTGCGGATCAGGCCCTGGATCGGCCAGGCCGCGGCATCGCCCAAGGCGCAGATCGTGTGGCCTTCGACCTGTTTGGTCACGTCAAACAGCATGTCGATCTCTTCCAACTCGGCCTCACCGCGCACAAGGCGGTCCATTACCCGCATCATCCAGCCAGTGCCTTCGCGGCAAGGCGTACACTGGCCGCAGCTTTCATGCTTGTAGAATTTCGACAGCCGCCAGATCGCTTTGATGATGTCGGTGGATTTGTCCATCACGATCACCGCCGCCGTGCCAAGACCCGAGCCCAGTTCACCGCGAAGATAGTCGAAATCCATGATCGCATCACGCATGTTTTCACCGCGCACGCACGGAACGGACGATCCACCTGGAATGACCGCGAGCAGGTTGTCCCAGCCGCCGCGAATGCCACCGCAATGGGTTTCGATCAGTTGCTCGAACGGGATCGACATCGCCTCTTCGACGACGCAAGGGTTGTTCACATGGCCCGAGATCGCAAACAGCTTGGTGCCTGCGTTGTTCTGACGGCCAAAGCCTGCGAACCAGTCCGCGCCCCGGCGCAGGATGGTCGGCACAACGGCGATGGACTCCACGTTATTCACCGTGGTCGGGCAGCCATAGAGGCCCGCGCCAGCCGGGAATGGCGGCTTCATGCGCGGCATACCCTTTTTGCCCTCAAGGCTTTCGATCAGCGCAGTTTCTTCGCCACAGATATAGGCACCCGCGCCGTGATGCAGGAAGATGTCGAAATCCCATCCCGAGCCGGCCGCGTTCTTGCCCAACAGCCCAGCGTCATAGGCCTCATCAATTGCGGCCTGTAGCGCCTCGCGTTCGCGGATGTATTCGCCGCGCAGGTAGATATAGCAGGTGTGCGCATTCATCGCGAAAGAGGCAATCAGGCAGCCTTCGATCAGCGTATGCGGATCGTGGCGCATGATCTCACGGTCTTTGCAGGTGCCCGGCTCGGATTCATCCGCATTCACAACCAGATAAGACGGGCGGCCATCGCTTTCCTTGGGCATGAACGACCATTTCAGACCGGTTGGGAAGCCCGCGCCACCGCGCCCACGTAGGCCCGAGTCTTTCATCGTCTGGATGATCCAATTCCGGCCCTTTTCGATCAGACCAGCGGTGCCATCCCAATGCCCTCGGGCCTGCGCGCCGCGCAGAGTACGCTCGTGCATCCCGTAGATGTTGGTAAAGATCCGGTCCTGATCCTTCAGCATCGCGTGTTACCCTCAGCTGTCCTGACGCATGCGCCAGAGTTGAAATATGTTGACGCCTGCATAGATGAAGCCGGCCAAAGCAGCGAAATCAAATAGCAGCGCATAGCGCCCCGGCATTCCAATCGCGGGGCCGATGAACAAAGTCATGCCAAGCCAAACCACCATCGTCACGGCGATGACGATGCCTATATGTCGGCCCTTGCGGGCTATGGCTTGCTCTTTGTCCTTATCCATCTCGTCCTTGAGCCCTTGCAGGGGCGTTTAGTCTTCGTAAGTGCCGTCTTCCTTGGCACGTTTGGCGAATTCGGTCTGATCCCCAACAGCCAGCTTGGCCGCTTGTTCAATCCAGCCATCGCGTTCGATCCGGCCCTTGAACTTCAGGCGCGCATCCACCCAGGCCACGTGCTCGGGCGTCCAGGCTGCGATCTGATCATAGTGGAAAAAGCCCAGCTCGTTCAGCGTCTTTTCCAGCTTCGGCCCCACACCTTTGAGCATCTTGAGGTCATCCGGCAGACCCCCACGCGCCTCAGTTAGCGTTCGGGGTTTATCTTCCTCGACCTCTTTCGCTTTGGCCTCAGCCGCCTGTTTGACGGCAGGCTTCGGTGGCTCGGGCGCTTTGGGCGGTTTCGCCGCCGCCGACGCTCCGGCCTGCTTGCCGTCTTTGCCCAGCCAAGGTGTGAGGATCGGAACCTCGGTCCCGTCGATCCGCTTGACCGTATCGCCAAGCTCTGCCGCCAAGGCCACGCTGGCATTGTGTTCCGGCTTTCCAGCCTCATGTTCCGTCAGGCTGCTGAGGCCTTTCAAAGGCTCGGCCGCATATCGCCCGTTCTGAGGGCCAGGCATGGGCACCTTCCCCGCCGCTAGATCGTCAATGATCTTTCCAAAGCTCTCGGCGGTCAGGTCTTCGTAGTAATCCTTGCCGATCTGCGCCATCGGAGCATTCGTACAGGACCCAAGGCATTCCACCTCTTCCCAGCTCAGCTTGCAATCAGCGGATAGCTCATGCGGTTTGGCGGCGATCTTGTCCTTGCAGACCGCAATCAGATCCTCGGCCCCGCAAATCATGCAGGAGGTCGTGCCACAGACCTGAATATGCGCCACCGACCCAACCGGCTGCAGTTGGAACATGAAGTAGAACGAGGCGACCTCAAGCACGCGGATATAGGCCATGCCCAGCATGTCGGCGACGGATTCAATCGCTGGTCGGGACAGCCAGCCCTCCTGCTCTTGCGCGCGCCACAGCAGAGGGATCACCGCACTGGCTTGGCGACCCTCGGGGTATTTCGTGATCTGCGCTTCGGCCCATTGCTGGTTGGCAGCGGTGAAGGCAAAGCTTTTGGGTTGTTCGGGATGAAGACGGCGGAGCATTAGCGGTCAATCTCTCCAAATACGACGTCCATGGTGCCGATGATGGCGGCGACGTCAGCCAGTTGGTGGCCTTTGGCGACGTGATCCATGGCTTGCAGATGCAGGAAACCCGGTGCGCGGAGTTTGGCGCGATAGGGTTTGTTGGTGCCGTCGGCGACCAGATAGACACCGAATTCGCCCTTTGGCGCCTCGACGGCGGCATAGACCTCGCCCGCAGGAACGTGGAAGCCCTCGGTGTAAAGCTTGAAGTGATGGATCAGGCTTTCCATCGATGTCTTCATGTCCGAGCGTTTTGGCGGGGTGATTTTACCGCGGGCCAAAACATCGCCCGGGCATTCGCGGATTTTGGCGATGGCCTGACGGATGATCAGCAGGGATTGGCGCATCTCTTCCATGCGGCAGAGATAACGGTCATAGCAGTCGCCATTCTTGCCGACAGGGATCTGGAACTCGAACTCGTCGTAGCATTCGTACGGCTGCGCACGGCGTAGGTCCCATGCGAGTCCCGAGCCACGGACCATAACGCCCGAAAAGCCGTATTTCTGAATGTCATCCTCGGTCACGACGCCGATATCGGCGTTGCGCTGTTTGAAGATGCGGTTTTCGGTCAGCAGCCCGTCGATATCATCGAGAACCGAGGGGAATTCGTGGCTCCACGCCTCGATATCATCCAGCAACTCGGGCGGCAGGTCCTGATGAACGCCCCCGGGGCGGAAATAGGCGGCGTGTAGGCGAGCACCGCAGGCACGCTCATAGAACACCATCAGCTTTTCGCGTTCTTCAAAACCCCACAGCGGCGGGGTCAGAGCGCCCACGTCCATCGCCTGTGTGGTCACGTTCAGCAGGTGGTTCAGGATGCGCCCGATCTCGGAATACAGAACCCGGATCAGCGAACCCCGGCGCGGTACTTCGACACCGGTCAGTTTTTCAATCGCCAGACACCAGGCATGTTCCTGGTTCATCGGCGCCACGTAATCCAGACGGTCGAAATACGGTAGGTTCTGCAGATACGTCCGGCTTTCCATCAGCTTTTCGGTGCCACGGTGCAGCAGACCGATATGCGGATCGCAGCGCTCGACGATCTCTCCGTCCAGCTCAAGCACCAAGCGCAAAACACCATGCGCCGCAGGGTGTTGCGGGCCGAAGTTGATGTTGAAATTGCGGATTTTCTGCTCACCGCTCAGCGCGTCCGTGCTGCCGTCATCATATCTTGAGCCGTCCATCACCGCCCCCGCTTTTTCTTCGCGTCCGCACGCACCCGGACCTTCTCGGCCTCCGCCGCCTTGGCCGCGGCGCCGGCAAGCAGCACCCCAAGAGCGCCCAAAATGATCAGTTCCCCCAGCATCTCAGCGACGCTCCATCTCTTGCAGCTTCATGGCCATGATCCACAAAAGGATCAGCGTTCCAATCGGGATGACGCAGGCAAACGCCCAGAACTTCTCGATCCCGAAATGCGGCAGCAGTTTCAGCATCGGGATGATCGTGGCAATCGTGAAAGCGATCCAGATCAGGAACTCCATGGCTTACGACTCCTGTTTTTCATCCCCCGGAAGAATGTAGTTGGCACCTTCCCATGGGGACATGAAATCAAACTGACGGTATTCCTGCACGAGGCTGACGGGCTCATAAAACACGCGTTTCTGCGCCTCGTCATAGCGAACCTCGGTGTAGCCGGTGGTCGGGAAATCCTTACGCAGCGGATAGCCGCGGAACCCGTAATCGGTCAGGATGCGCCGCAGGTCCGGATGGCCCGAGAACAGGATGCCGAACATGTCGAAAACCTCACGCTCGAACCAATTGGCCGAGGGATGGGTATCGACGATCGAGGGCACCATGTCTTCTTCGCGGATCGAAACCCGCAGGCGAATGCGCTGGTTCTGGTACATCGACAAGAAGTGATAAACCACGTCGAACCGCTTGGCGCGTTCGGGGTAATCAACGCCCGTGATATCGATCAGCGTCGAGAACTGGCAGGATCGGTCGCTTTTGAGGAATTCGATGAATTCGACGAGGTTCGACGGCGCCACATCCACATTCAGCTCACCATGGGTGACATCCCAGGACAACACACAGTCGGACCGTTTCAGCTCCAGATGCGTACCGAGTTCCTTGAGTGCTTCGCTCATCCGTCCTCTCCCTTAGCGCACGATCGTGCCGGTACGGCGGATTTTGCGCTGCAACTGCATCAAGCCGTACAGCAGCGCCTCGGCGGTCGGAGGGCAGCCGGGGACGTAGATATCCACCGGAACGATACGGTCACAGCCGCGAACAACCGAATAAGAATAGTGGTAGTAGCCGCCACCATTGGCGCAGGACCCCATCGAGATCACGTAGCGCGGCTCTGGCATCTGGTCGTAGACCTTACGCAGCGCAGGGGCCATCTTGTTGGTCAGCGTACCGGCCACGATCATCACATCAGACTGGCGCGGCGAGGCACGCGGCGCGATGCCAAACCGTTCCGCGTCATAGCGCGGCATCGAGGTGTGCATCATCTCAACCGCGCAACAGGCCAAACCGAAGGTCATCCAATGCAAGCTGCCCGTCCGCGCCCAATTGACGATGTCTTCGGTCGAGGTCAGCAGGAAACCTTTGTCCTGCAACTCGGCATTGAGGGCTTGGGTGGCGACTTCTTTGTCGACGCCGGCGGTATTTGCACCCGTCATCACTCCCATTCCAAGGCCCCCTTCTTCCATTCATAGGCAAAGCCGATGGTCAAAACGCCTAGGAACACCATCATCGACCAGAAACCCACATCGATGATGTCCTTGAAGCCCACGGCCCAAGGGAACAGGAAAGCAATTTCGAGGTCGAAAATGATGAAGAGGATCGAAACCAGATAGAAGCGCACATCGAACTTCATCCGAGCGTCATCAAACGCGTTGAAGCCGCATTCATAGGCGCTGACTTTTTCGGGATCGGGGTTGCGAACTGCCAGAACGACAGCTGCCAGAATCAGGACAATTCCCAGGCCGATGGCTACGGCCAGAAACACCAGAATAGGGAGATACTCCCGCAGCAGGTCTTCCACGTCTAGCTCCTTTCCTGCGCGTCCCCTTTCGGAGGGCGCCGTCAATTGGCGTGTTGACTCGACTTTCTCTAGCCCCACGCGGTCAGAGGGTCAACCGAACACAAGCGCGCACCACGTCATTCATCCCCTTGACAGACCTTCGGGAATCACCCGGATTTCGCATCAGCGGACAATAGACGCCCCAAGTTAAACTTTGTTGTTCCACTTGGGGTTACGTTTTTCAAAGAAAGCTTCGATGCCTTCGCGTGCTTCAGGCGTCTCCCATCGGGCGACCAACGCCTGGATGGTATGGTCAATCACACTGTCGTCAAGACGCGGACCGAGGTTTTGAACCAATGCCTTAGCCGACGCCACAGCCCCCGGCGCACAGGACAGGTAGGGGGTGATTTCATCTTCGACGGCACGCATCAGTTGATCGGCTGGCACTGCTTTTGCCAAAAGACCAAGCTCCACGGCTTCTGCCGCGTCAAACAAACGCGCCGACATGAAAACACGCCGCGCGCGGGCCTCACCCATCCGCGCGATCACGTAAGGCCCAATCGTCGCTGGGATCAGGCCCAGCCGGGTCTCGGTAAGGCCCATTTTAAGGGTGTCAACGCCAACCGCAACGTCGCAGACCGAGGTCAGCCCGACGCCGCCGCCAAACGCGTTGCCCTGCAAGGCACCAATCAGAGGTTTGGGCATCTCGTTCAGCGCCTTCAGCATTTCCGCCAGCTTGCGCGCCTCGGTAAATCGGGTCTCGGCATCCGCAGCCATCTGATCACGCATCCACCCCAGATCGCCCCCGGCACAGAAGCTCTTGCCAGACCCGGTCAACACAACAACGCGCACCGCCTCGTCGCGCCCGAGCTGCGCCGCGGCCTGAGTCAATTCGCTGATCATCAGCGCCGACATGGCATTGTGCTTTTCGGCGCGCGACAGAGTCAGTGTCGCAACACCCCGGTCATCTGTGACGACCGCAATCGTTTCAAACATGTCAGCCTCTCATTGCCTGCGCCATCTGCGCGGCTTCGTCCAAAACTGCTGCGTCCAGACCGGTCTCATATCCCAGCCGCTCCAGATGGGCGGCAACTGCTTCGGTCGCGACATTGCCGGCTGCGCCGGGTGCATAAGGACATCCGCCCAAGCCACCGACCGCAGAGTCAAACACCCGCACGCCCAGCGCCAACGAGGCATCAATATTGTCCATCGCCCGCCCGTTGGTGTTGTGGAAATGGCCCGCAAGCCGGGTGACGGGCACCCTGTCGCGCACCGCCAGCAGCATATGCGCAATCTTGTCCGGAGTTCCCTGCCCGATCGTGTCGCCCAGCGAAATCTCATAGCACCCATGCGCGAACAGAGCGTCCGCGACCTCTGCCACTTTTTCGGGTGGGGTCGGACCGTCATACGGGCAATCGGTCACGCATGAGACATAGCCCCGGACCGGCAGGTCGATATGGCGCGCAGCCTCAAGGATCGGCGCAAACCGTTCAATGGATTCTGCGATGGTTGCGTTAATATTGGCTTTCGAGAACCCCTCGGAGGCTGATGCAAATACCGCGATCTCATCCGCTTTGGCCGCCAGCGCGTCTTCATAGCCGCGCAAGTTCGGCGTCAACGCCGCATAACGCACGTCCTCGGCCCGTTTGATCCCAGCCAGAACCGCGCCGCTTCCTGCCATTTGCGGCACCCATTTGGGAGATACGAAACTGGCCACCTCAATTCGATTGAACCCCGCGCGGCTCAGGCAATCGACCAGCGCCATCTTCTCGGCCACCGGAATCTCGCGCTTTTCGTTCTGAAGCCCGTCCCTTGGCCCGACCTCGAATATCTCGACCCGTTCTTTCATCAGCGCATCCCTCCCCGGCTTCTTTTCGTTTTACATTCGGATGGCCCGACTGTGCCACGCAATGCACGGCCCGAACAGATCAATCCTCAGCCAATCGAACCAGTGCCGCCCCAGCCTCTACCTGTGCGCCTGCGTCGGCCAACACCTCGGCCACCACACCGTCGCGCGCCGCAAGCAGAGAATGTTCCATTTTCATGGCTTCCAGAATCGCCAGCCGATCACCCTCTTTCACCGCCTGCCCCGCCGAGGCGAAGACGGCCTTGACCAGTCCCGGCATCGGCGCCTCGATTACATTGGTATCTCCTGCAGCGCTGGAATCGCGATCCAAGGGGTCGACTATTTCAAACGCCCGCCCATAGTCATCAAACACCGTGATCCGAGGCCCAGCGACGGCGACATGGGGCATGCGCTGTCCATCAATGACCCAACCACCATTGTGCTGCGCGATCACCTGCGCGCCATTCACCGTCCAGACCTGCCGGTACGGGCTTTCGACCTGAACATCCAGATCAAGGACCTCACCGTCGCGCAACAGCTGCACGGCCCGGTGCAACGGCCCCCACAGGGTGAAGCCAGTCTCTGAGGTCGTCTCTGTCAGACCCAGCGCTATCATCGCCGCGGCCACAACCGAGGCATTGGTCGTCCCTGACGTCCTTAACAAATCCTCCAGATCGCGCCCGATCAGACCCGTATCCACGTCGCCCGAGGCAAAACCCCCATGGCGAGTCAGAGCGCCAAGGAAGGCCAGATTGGTCACCGTCCCGGCAACTTCGGTCTGGCGCAGAGCACGATGCAGGCTCTCAAGTGCGACCGCGCGGGTCGGACCATGCACGACGACCTTGGCGATCATCGGATCATACCAGGGGCTGATCGTATCCCCCGCCCGCACGCCACTATCCGCGCGGCACTCAGGCGGAAACCGCAGATGGGTCAGAGTTCCCGTTGCGGGCAAAAAGCCCTTGGGCACATCCTCGGCATAGAGCCGCGCCTCAAACGCGTGACCATTGATCGACAGATCGCTTTGCTGTTTCGGTAGGTTCTCCCCCGCCGCCACGCGTAGCTGCCATTCGACCAGATCGATTCCCGTGATCGCCTCGGTCACCGGATGTTCAACCTGCAGGCGCGTGTTCATCTCCATGAACCAGAACCGATCCGGGCGCAGCCCGTCCGAGGCATCGACGATGAACTCAACCGTTCCCGCGCCTTTATACCCGATGGCCTCAGCCGCACGCACGCCCGCCTGCCCCATCGCGGCGCGCATCTCAGCGGTCATGCCTGGGGCCGGCGCCTCTTCGATCACCTTCTGGTGCCGCCGTTGAAGCGAGCAGTCCCGTTCAAACAGATGCACCGCATGGGTACCGTCGCCGAAAACCTGAACTTCGATATGTCGAGGCTTGGAGACGAATTTCTCGACCAGAACCGCATCATTGCCAAAGGCCGTCTTTGCCTCACCGCGCGCGCTGTCCAGAGCGTCCGAGAACGCTTCGGGCGTCTCGACCAGCCGCATGCCCTTGCCGCCGCCGCCCGCAACCGCCTTGATCAAAACGGGGTAGCCAATGGCCGCGGCTGCCTCGGCCAGATGAGCGGGGTCCTGATTGTCACCGTGATATCCGGGCACAACGGGAACGCCTGCGTCCTCCATCAAAGCCTTGGCTGCATCCTTGAGGCCCATCTTGCGGATCGCATCCGCCGATGGTCCGATAAAGGTCAGCCCAGCGGCGTCAACTGCATCCACAAAATCGGGGTTCTCGGACAGAAACCCATAGCCGGGATGGATCGCCTGCGCCCCGGTCTCAAGCGCCGCCTGAATGATCACATCCCCCTTCAGATAGCTTTCAGCCGGAGCAGCCCCGCCGATATGAACCGCCTCATCTGCCATCTGCACATGCTTCGCCGAAGCATCCGCATCCGAATAGACAGCCACACAGGACACACCCATCTTCTGAGCGGTCTCGATCACGCGACAGGCGATCTCACCCCTGTTGGCAATCAGGATTTTGTTGAACATGGCTTACCCCTCAACCGCCAGATCTTCGATCAGTCGGAACCGCTCGCAGAGCAATTCCATCTCGGGATCAAACCCACCATTGCGCTCAAAGTAGTGGTGATGTTTTTCGCGCCATCCCTCAAGCGTCTCATTCTCACCCTCGGCCAGCGCGAAGTCTTCGGTCACGTCGCAAAAACGGCAGATCGAAACCTCAACCGTTTCGATCACCAGTGCCGGACGATCATCCCAGTCCAAAGCGATATCTCGTCGCCCCACGACAGGAGTGTCCGCACTGCCTTCGGGATAGTCTCGCAACGCACCGCAGGTTGCGGTTTTCCGTCCCGCGCGCACTAACGACAGCAGTTGGGCACTCAACATAGCATTGTCCCCAAACTTGAAGGTCTGCGCGCCGGGGTAGCGGGCGATCACTTGCTTTAGATTGTGATTCATACTTCGCCCTCAACGGTTTCAATAGTTGTTTTGCGGAGCGACTTTGCCTCGGGCATCGGAAAATCAGTCAGAATGCCTCCGTACGGAGGGACCTCTTTGCCAGTGAGGCAAGCGCGACTGCGAATCCCCGGCTTGCCGATTGCAAGAACTGTCGCCTCACCAATATCTGTTTCAAACCGATCGCCTTCCTCGGGTTCTCCGGCCACAGCCGTTAGCCACAATACGGTTCCCTTCCCTGAAATGGAGAACACATCCTCAATCGTAGCAGAAAACGCCATCGTCACATCCTGAACACGCCGAAACGTGTTTCCTCGATCGGGGCGTTCAGAGCGGCGCTCAACGACAATGCCAGGACATCGCGCGATTTGCGCGGGTCGATGATCCCGTCATCCCATAACCGAGCCGAGGCATAGAGCGGATGGGACTGCTCCTCGAACATATCCAAGGTCGGGCGTTTGAATTCGGCCTCTTCCTCGGCGGACCATGTCCCGCCCTGCCGCTCGATTCCGTCGCGCTTGACGGTAGCCAGAACGCCCGCCGCCTGCTCTCCGCCCATCACGGAAATCCGTGAGTTCGGCCAGGTCCACAGGAACCGAGGCTGATAGGCCCGACCAGCCATGCCATAGTTTCCAGCCCCGAAGGACCCTCCGACCAGCATCGTGATCTTCGGCACCGAGGTTGTCGCCACCGCCGTCACCATCTTGGCCCCGTGCCGAGCGATGCCCTCGTTCTCGTACTTACGGCCGACCATAAAGCCGGTGATATTCTGCAGGAACACCAGCGGGATGCGACGCTGAGAACATAGCTCAACAAAATGCGCCCCCTTCTGCGCGGCCTCGGAAAACAGCACGCCGTTATTGGCGATGATTCCAACCGGGCAGCCTTTGACATGGGCAAAGCCAGTTACCAGCGTCTCGCCAAAGCGCGGCTTGAACTCATCGAACCGAGAGCCATCGACCAGACGCGCAATCACCTCGCGGATATCATAGGGCGTGCGCAGGTCAGCCGGAACAACGCCGAGGATTTCCTCGGGGTCATAGGCCGGGTCCTCGGGGCTGACCCAATCGACCGTCTGCGGCTTGCGCAGGTTCAGCGACCCAACCGCCCGACGCGCCAAAGCCAGTGCGTGGGCGTCATCCTCGGCCAGATAATCCGCCACGCCGGATAGGCGCGTATGGACATCGCCGCCGCCCAGATCTTCAGAACTCACAACCTCGCCTGTCGCCGCTTTCACCAAAGGCGGTCCGGCCAGAAAGATCGTGCCTTGTTCTTTCACAATGATGGTCACGTCCGACATTGCGGGCACATAGGCTCCGCCCGCCGTACACGAGCCCATCACCACTGCGATCTGAGCGATCCCCTTCGCGCTCATCCGCGCCTGATTATAGAAGATACGACCAAAGTGGTCGCGGTCAGGGAAGACCTCATCCTGATTAGGTAGGTTCGCGCCGCCACTATCGACCAGATAGATGCAGGGCAGATGGTTTTCCTCGGCAATCTCCTGCGCGCGGAGGTGTTTTTTGACGGTCATCGGATAGTACGTGCCGCCCTTCACCGTGGCGTCGTTGCAAACCACCATGACCTCGCGCCCCCGTACTCGGCCAATGCCCGCGATCACCCCGGCACAAGGCGCGGCATCGCCATACATCCCATGCGCCGCCGTCGCGCCGATCTCCAGAAACGGAGACCCCGGATCAAGCAGGTTCGCCACCCTGCGTCTGGGAAGCATCTTGCCCCGAGAGACGTGCCGCGCACGAGATTTCTCGCCACCGCCCATTCGAGCGGCTTCTGCGGCAGTTGAAATTTGCGCCAACGCTTCGAGATGGGCGGAGCGGTTTGCATTGAAGCCCTCGGAGGCGGGCATGGCTTTGGACGTTAGTTTCATTTGGCTACCTCATCGGCTAGTCTTTGCAGGTGCCGCCACTCCACCCAACGTCCTGCATTCAAATACATCTTGCACCACGTATCCGAGGGAATTTCTTCTCTAGGAGATGCATCGCAAACATCGAACTCCTCTTGGACTAACCGGAGGTACTTGCGTTCATAGTTTCGAGCTACCCAGCCGGACCCTCCAATGCTTTCCGGCAAATTGGATTCTATCTCTTTCCAGATTCCACTGACATGTTCAGAAAGCTCTACCAAACATTGAACTCGATCTTCTTCAACGCGTCCGATTGTGCAGTATTCGACTGCAGTGCTCACACAATTGGTGTCCATCGTCATACCGTTCTCGGGTTGACTTAAAAATGCACACCCGTTGAACCATTTCAAAACACTAATCGGTTTGTCCGTACTTTCTGCATGCGCAGTGCAAACGCTAGACAAAACTAAGGAAAGTGCGCAGATTAAGTTTTTCATAATGGGACCTCCCCAGCGGCCCGCGCCTTCAGTTCCTTCCGGATGACCTTCCCCGTCACGGTCATCGGAAGCTCCTCCAAAAACGTCACCTCCCGCGGATAGGAATACTGCGCCAGACGGTCCTTGACCCACTCCTGCAACTCCGGCCCTGAGGCCTCGGCCCCGGGTTTCAACACCACATAGGCCTTCACGATCTCGGTCCGCAGTGGGTCGGGTTTGCCGACCACGCCGACCGTTGCCACAGCAGGGTGGGTCAGCAAGCAATCTTCAATCTCGGCGGGGCCGATGCGGTACCCGGCGGAGGTGATCACGTCATCATCGCGCCCGACGAAGCGCAGGTAGTCGCCCTCCCACACACCTCGGTCTCCGGTGATCAGCCAATCCCCCCGGAACTTCTCAGCCGTGGCCTCGGGCCGGTTCCAGTATTCAAGCAGCATCGAGGCCGAGCCGCGCCGGATGGCCACATCGCCCTCGTCCCTCGTGGGCGTGCCATCCTCATCAATCACCGCAACCTCATGGCCCGGAACCGGTTTGCCGATACAGCCGGGACGCACCGGGAAATCCTCGGCGCAGGAAGAGACGACCATATTGCATTCGGTCTGGCCGTAGAACTCGTTGATCGTCAGTCCAAAGGCGTTTTGCCCCCACGCCAGCATCTCGGCGCCCAGAGGCTCGCCCCCTGACGCGACCGAACGCAGTCCGGGGATGCTCTGATCCTCCGCTTTCAGCATCCGCAGCGCGGTCGGAGGGAAGAACACGTTGCGCACGCCGCCGCGCGCGATCACATCGGCGCAGGCTTCGGGGGTGAATTTGTCCAGCCGTGAGGCCACCACGGGGATGCCCAGCGCGAGGCCCGGCATCAGCACATCGAACAGCCCTCCGATCCAGGCCCAATCCGCCGGAGTCCAGAGGCAATCCCCCGCGCGCAGGTGATTATGGCTGATCGAAACGCCGGGTAGATGGCCGGTCAGCACACGGTGCCCGTGCAGAGCACCCTTAGGGCTGCCGGTCGTGCCCGAAGTATAGATCAGCACGGCGGCGTCTTCGGGGCCGGTATCCGCAAATGGCAGCTCTGGGCCGGGATGGGCAACCTCAGCGGCGATCATAGGCTCGGCCAGATCACCCAGCAGCTCGGCGCCCTCAGCATCCGTCAGAACGATCCCTGCCCCGGCATCCGCCACGCGGGAGCGCAGCGCGTCCTGTTTGAACAGCTTGAACAGAGGCACCGAGATCGCGCCGATCTTCCAGATCGCCAGATGCGCTGCCGCACACCACCGAGACTGGCTGAGCAAAACACCAACCCGGTTACCGGTCTGGACCTTGGGCAAGAGCGCCCGCGCAAGCCCATCGGCCATCTCGTGCAGTTGACCGTAAGTTACCGGCCGCTCCTCGCCCTCGGTCAGATCGACCAAGGCAACCTGTTCGGGTGGATGGTTCAGACACTGGCGCGCCATATTCAGCCGATCAGGGACATCCCAGCCACCCGCCGAGCGCAAACCCGGTATGCGCAGATCGCCTGACATCAAAATTTTCCTTTATTTTCAGGGCCTGCAGTTATGTCACACTTGCCGGGCGCGCTCACGCAAATTTGACTCAGATCAGAGAGCGCAGGCAGCGCCCGTGCAAAACAGCGGTCATCAACTGAACCAAAGGCAGAACAATGACTAATAAACTCGCCGCTTTGACCCTCTCCACCGCGCTGGTCGCGCTGGCTGGCCCCGCACTCGCCCAATCGCAAGGTGACTGGACCGTTGGTTTCGGTGTCGGCTACCTGGACCCTAAATCTGACAACGGAACGCTGGCCGGTTTTGACGCCGAGGTCGACGACGACACCCGTCCGATCTTTACCGTCGAATACTTCATCCGAGACAACCTGGGTATCGAATTGCTGGCCTCCACGCCGTTCGAACACGATATCACCTTGGGTGGCAGCACCGACGCTGGCAGCACCAAGCACCTGCCCCCCACCTTGTCGCTGAACTACCACTTCCCGACCAACAGCGCTTGGAAGCCCTATGTCGGCGCAGGCCTCAACTACACTATCTTCTTTGAAGAAAGCTCTCCGCTGGGCGACCTGGAACTGGACAACTCGTTCGGTTTGTCGCTTCAGGCTGGTTTGGACTATCAGATCACTGAACAAGGCGCTGTCCGTTTGAACGTGCGTTGGTTCGATATCGACTCGGACGTCAAACTGAACGGTGCCGATATCGGTACCGCGGAAATCGATCCTTGGCTGGTCGGCGTATCCTACGTCCATCGCTTCTGATCCTTTGATCGAAACGCCCCGCAGTTCCCTCGGCTGCGGGGCGATTTCTTATCCCAGCATTTCGCCCATCAATTCACGACCGATCAGCATGCGGCGGATTTCGCTGGTCCCGGCCCCGATCTCCATCAGCTTGGCATCCCGGAAGATCCGACTGACCGGAGCGTCTGATAAGAACCCCGCCCCTCCCATCGCCTGTACGGCCTGATGCGCCTGCGTCATCGCCGCTTCAGAGGCATAGAGACAGCACGCCGCAGCGTCCTGGCGAGTCACATCCCCCCGGTCGCAGGCCTTGGCGACCTCATACACGTAAGCACGGGCCGAGTTCATCGCGGTGTACATATCCGCGATCTTACCCTGCATCAGTTGGAACATGCCGATGGGTTTGCCGAACTGCTTGCGCTCGGCCAGATAGGGCATGATTTCATCCAGACATGCGGCCATGATGCCGGTTCCGATCCCGGCCAGCACAACACGTTCATAGTCGAGCCCGGACATCAGAACGGCAACACCCTTGCCCTCTTCGCCCAGAACATTCTCAAACGGTACTTCTACGTCTTCAAAGATCAGTTCTGCGGTGTTGGACCCACGCATCCCAAGCTTGTCGAAATGGGGCGAGGTCGAGAATCCCGTCATCTCTTTCTCGATCAGAAACGCGGTGATTCCTTTCGATCCCGCATCCGGGTCGGTCTTGGCATAAACGACCAGAGTATCCGCGTCCGGCCCGTTGGTGATCCAATACTTGTTCCCGTTCAGGCGGTAGTGATCATTGCGCTTCTCGGCGCGCAACTTCATCGAAACCACATCCGATCCTGCCGAGGGTTCAGACATCGCCAACGCGCCCACATGCTCGCCCGAGATCAGGCGGGGCAGGTATTTCTGCTTTTGCTCTTCCGTGCCGTTTAGCTTGATCTGGTTCACGCAGAGGTTCGAATGCGCGCCATAGGACAGCGAAACCGAGGCCGAGGCCCGTGCGATCTCTTCAATCGCGATTGTGTGCGCAAGATAGGACATGCCTGCGCCGCCATATTCCTCTGGCACGGTCACGCCCAAAAGGCCAAGCGCACCCATCTCGGTCCAAAGCTCATTGGGGAAAGCGTTCGATGCATCGACCTCGGCGGCCATCGGCTTGACCCGCTCCTGCGCCCAACGATGCACCATCTCGCGCAGCGCATTCACGTCCTCGCCCAGATCGAATTGCATACTCGCCATGAACATTGACGCTCTCCTCTCAGCATTAATGAACAAGTGTTCAATAACTGGATACCAGCGAATCTGCGGCGGGTCAATCATTCCGGGCACGCCGGTCCCAACACGCAAAACGCCGCCCGAACCGGGGCGGCGTTTTCCAAAAATCAAGTGTGCGCTGCAGGCGCACTCAATTGGATCACGATTGGTAGACGGCTCCGACTTCGGCCCGGATGATACGGGCGATCAGCTGGCAGTCTTCCAGCGAAAAGGTCAGAGGCACGCGCATATCCATGATGCCCGCCAAAACCCGGTCCGAGGCAGGCATCCGCTCACTCTCGGCATAGCGCCAACTGTCATAGCGTGAGGTAAACCCGGTGGGCTCGGCACCGCCAAACCATTTCAACTCCACTCCACGGCCCGCGCAGCGGCTGATCACCTCGGCGATCCTTTCAGGCAGCCAATCGAGCAACAGGAACTGGATCGACGACCCCACATAAGTCTCTGCCTCGGGACGCTCGACCATCGTCAGGCCAGGCGTTCCCCGCAGACCGCCTTCAATGGCCTGATACCGTTCGTTCCAGCGGCCAACCTGACGATCCAGATCCCGTAGCTGAGGGCGCAAAATCGCAGCGCGCAAATTATCCATACGGCCTGAAACGTTCGGCGTGGTGTATTTAATCCGCTCGAACACCTCTGGCCCCGGTGCAGCCAGATGCCGCTCGTAGAGCATGTAGGACCCCGACAGCATCGTGGCTTTGGCCGCAAGTTCCTCATCATCGGTAACCAGCAGACCACCCTCGCCCGAGTTTACATGCTTATAGGTCTGGCACGAATAACACCCAATGGCTCCTTGCCGACCCGAGAGGCGCCCGCACCATGCGGCCCCCATCGTATGGGCGCAATCCTCGATCACAACAACGCCTGCCGCATCGCAGAGCTGCATCAACCGATCCATGTCGCACAGATGGCCACGCATATGGCTGAGCATCAGAACCCGCGCCTGATCCAACTTGGCCTCCAGATCCTCCAGATCAATGGTCAGGTTTTCGGTCACGCCAACAAAAACCGGTTTGGCCCCGACTGAGGCAATCGCTCCCGGTACAGGGGCCAGAGTAAACGCGTTTGTCAGCACCGGATCGCCTGGCTGCACACCCACGGCCCGCAAGGCAGTCGCCAAAGCGTAGCCACCCGACGAAACGGCAAGGCAATATTTCGCCCCCATCTGGGCCGCGAATTCCTGCTCCAGCAGCGCGGCCTCGCCCAATTCGCCAGGCACGACGTTGTAGCGATGAAGACGCCCGTGCCGCAGAACGGCCAGAGCGGCCTCGACCGCCTCGTCCGGGATGGGTTCTTGTTGGGTGAAGCTGCCGGTGAATGTCTCTGTCATAGGCTAGTTCTGGGGCTCCATCCGGTCCGGGTCAAGGGATCAAGCCGCCGCACCGATTAACTCAGCCACAAGATCGGGCAGATCGTCGAAATGATGCAGCAGCGCCTCGGGCTCCAAAGCGGCCATATCGTCGCCAGAGGGCCCGAAAGTAACCAGAACCGAAGGCACCCCGGCCGCTTTCGCGGTATTGCGGTCGGTATCGGAATCCCCGATCAGAACGCACAGATCCGGATGCCCACCCGCACGCCGCGCGGCCTCGCGCAGAGGCTCGGGGTCAGGTTTGCGCACCGCTAGAGTGTCCGCGCCGACCAAGGAGGCGAAGTGATCCAGAACCCCCATTTGGCTGAGCAATTGATGCGCCAGACGTTCAGGCTTGTTGGTGCATATCCCAACGCCATAACCTGCGGTTTTCAGGGCCTCGACCGCCTCCAAAGCACCGGGATAGAACTGCGTGTGGGTGTCGATGTCCTGCGCATAGGCTTCAAGCAAAACCGGGTAATACGCGTCAATCGTGCCTGCATCATAGGCCCCGACGCGCTTCAATCCGTGCGTCAACATCATCCGCCCGCCACGTACGGCGATACCCGCATCCTGCCCGTGAACCAGAACATCCCCATGCCCCATCTCGCGAAAACAATGGTTTGCAGCGGCCAGCAAATCGCCCGATGTATCCGCCAAAGTGCCGTCCAGATCGAAGATGACCGTGCGCATTGCGCCTCCTTGCTCGGCAGGTTTCCGCCATGTCCTGTTGCAATCGGCAATCTAGTTTGATGGCCGAACGGCTTGCGCCTTTGCCCTCAGCGGATAAAACGGACGGCAACAAAACACAAAGAGAAAACGATTTCATGACCACTGCCCTTGTCATCCTTGCCGCCGGGAAAGGCACCAGGATGAATTCGGACATCCCCAAAGTCCTGCACCCGATCGCTCAGATTCCGATGCTGGTTCACGCTATGCGCGCCGGTTCGGTGCTGTCGCCTGAGCGCACCGTGATCGTTACAGGCCACGGGGCCGAGGCCGTCGCCAAGGTCGCACAGGCCGAGGACGAGACCGCGCAGATTGCCGTGCAAGAGGAGCAACTGGGAACCGCCCATGCCGTCGCGCGGTCCCGTGATGCGCTGGAGGGGTTTGATGGCGATGTCGTGGTCCTTTACGGCGACACGCCGTTTCTGCAGCCGGACACACTCGAGCGGATGATCGAAGCGCGCGCGCAGAATGATCTGGTGATTCTAGGCTTTGAAGCCGCCGACCCAGCGCGCTATGGCCGCCTGGTGATGAATGGCGACACGTTGGAGCGGATCGTCGAGTTCAAAGACGCCTCGGACGAAGAACGCGCGATCACCTTCTGCAATTCCGGCCTGTTGGCCTGCAACGCGGCCACCCTGATGTCCCTGATTGACGCGGTCGGCAATGACAACGCCTCTAGTGAATACTACCTGACGGATGTGGTCGAAATCGCCCGCTCCCGCGATCTGAGCGTGACCGCGGTCGCCTGCGATGAGGCGCAGACGTTGGGCGTGAATTCTCGCGCAGATCTGGCCGCGGCGGATGCGGTGTTTCAGACCCAAGCACGGGCCGAACTGTTAGATTTGGGCGTCACGCTGATGGCCCCGGAAACCGTCTATCTTGCCGCCGATACAGTGATCGGGCGCGATACGGTGATCGAACCAAATGTGGTCTTCGGTCCCGGCGTGACCGTCGAAAGCGGCGCAACGATCCGGGCGTTTTCGCATCTGGAAGGCTGCCATGTCAGCCGAGGGGCCATCATCGGCCCATATGCCCGCTTGCGCCCCGGCGCGGAACTGGCAGAAAACGCGCGCATCGGCAATTTCGTCGAGATCAAGAATGCCGAGATCGCCGAGGGCGCGAAGGTCAATCACCTCAGCTATATCGGGGATGCCTCGGTCGGGGCGGGTTCGAATATCGGGGCAGGCACGATCACCTGTAATTATGACGGCGTGATGAAGCACAAGACCACGATTGGTGAGGGTGTCTTTATTGGCTCCAACACCATGCTCGTAGCCCCCGTTAGCGTAGGCGATGGCGCAATGACGGCAACCGGTACAGTCGTGACGAAAAACGTGGAATCCGAGGCACTGGCCGTCGCGCGCGCCAAACAGGAAAACAAGCCCGGCTATGCACGCAAATTGTTTGATATGTTGAAGGCGAAGAAGGCTCGCCGCGATAAAGAGGCCTGAGTATATGTGTGGAATTGTAGGTGTATTGGGACAGCATGAGGCCGCCCCCATTTTGGTCGAAGCCCTGAAACGGCTGGAATATCGCGGCTATGACAGCGCCGGGATTGCGACTGTCAACGATGGCGCTTTGGGGCGCCGACGGGCCGTGGGCAAGCTGGTGAATCTGAGCGACCTTCTGGTCCACGATCCCCTGCCTGGCAAATCCGGGATCGGACACACCCGCTGGGCGACGCACGGAGCGCCCTCTGTCACCAACGCGCATCCGCACAAAGCGGGGCCTGTCGCAGTCGTCCATAACGGCATTGTCGAGAATTACCGCGAGCTGCGCGCCGAACTGGCCGAACATGGTGTGGATTTCGTGACCGAGACGGACACCGAAACCGTGGCCCTGATGGCCGCGTATTACCTGAATACCGGCCTGTCCCCAGTCGAAGCGGCCTTCAAGACCATCGACCAGCTGGAAGGTGCATTTGCGCTGGCCTTCCTGTTCGACGGTCAGGACGACCTGATCGTGGCCGCACGCAAGGGCTCTCCTTTGGCAATCGGCCATGGAGAGGGTGAGATGTATGTGGGCTCGGACGCAATTGCCTTGGCTCCGCTGACCAACAAGATCACCTATCTTGAGGAAGGCGACCGCGCCGTTCTAACCCGCACCTCGCTGGAAATACGCACCGAGGCCGGGGAACTGGCCAATCGCGAGATGCGCAAGATCAAGCTGGATACGGCCCGCGCCGACAAAGGAGAACACAAGCACTTTATGGCCAAGGAAATCGCCGAGCAACCGGTTGTCGTGGCCGAGGCGATCCGCTCGTACCTGCCCACCGGTGGAGACCGCGTAGTTCTGCCTGAGACCGATCTGGATTTCACCAAGCTGGACCGCCTGAGCATGGTCGCCTGCGGCACGGCCTTCTATGCCTGCCTGACAGCGAAATATTGGTTCGAGCAACTGGCGAAAATGCCGGTCGAGGTCGATATCGCCAGCGAATTCCGCTATCGCGAACCTCCGATCACCGACCGCACGCTGGCCTTGTTCGTCAGCCAGTCGGGCGAAACCGCCGATACGCTGGCCGCGTTGCGCTATTGCGAGGGTAAGGCCGACAAGATTGTTTCTGTCGTCAATGTTCCCGAAAGCTCGATCGCGCGGGAAAGCGATATCGCCCTGCCCATCCACGCAGGGGTTGAGATCGGCGTTGCCTCGACCAAGGCCTTTACCTGCCAGCTGAGCGTGTTGCTGATGCTTGCGCTCAAGGCCGCCGCTGATCGGGGCACCCTGAGCGATGAAGAATTGGCCGATCACGCCGCTGCCCTACGCGGCTTGCCTTCGGTCCTGAACGCGGCTTTGGATCAGAACCGCGCCATCCGCAAATCCGCCCAGCGCCTGTCCGAAGCCCGCGACGTGCTGTTCCTCGGCCGTGGCCTGATGTATCCGCTTGCGATGGAAGGCGCGCTGAAACTCAAGGAAATCAGCTATATTCACGCCGAAGGCTACGCGTCGGGCGAGTTGAAACACGGCCCCATCGCGCTGATCGACAAACACATGCCCGTGGTGGTCATGGCCCCGCGCGACGCCGTTTTCGACAAGACCGTCTCGAACATGCAAGAGGTCATGGCCCGCAAGGGCAAAGTGATACTCGTGTCGGACGATGACGGCATCGTTGAGGCTGGCGATGATGTCTGGAGCACAATCCGCATGCCCCATGTTCACACGAACCTGACCCCGATCCTCTATTCGGTTCCCGCGCAGTTGCTGGCCTATCACACGGCTGTCGCCAAGGGGACGGATGTGGATCAGCCGCGCAACCTCGCGAAATCTGTGACTGTGGAGTAAGACATGGCCAAGCAATTCCCCCATCTGGACGAAGCGCATCAGAAATTCATCAACGACCAGCACATGTTTTTCGTGGGTAGCGCCGGGGTTGAGGGGCGGGTCAATATCTCACCCAAGGGCATGGATTCACTGCGTATTCTGGGGCCAAACCGGATTGCTTGGATGAACCTGACCGGCAGCGGGAATGAAACCGCCGGGCATCTGCTTGAGGTCAACCGGATGACTCTGATGTGGTGCTCCTTCACCACGCGCCCGCTGATCCTGCGCACCTATGGCACCGCGAAGACCCTGCATGCGGGGGATGACGGTTGGAACGAACTGGCAGGTCACTTCCCCAACCACCGCAGCGCGCGGCAGATCTATGACCTCAGCATTGATCTGGTGCAGACCTCCTGCGGCTATGCTGTTCCGTTCATGGAGTTCCAGTCGGATCGCGACACGATGCAAAGATGGGTCGACGGCAAATCGGACGATGATATCCGCGCTTATTGGGTCGAGAAGAACCAGCAGACGATTGACGGCAAACCCACCGGCGTTCCGGTTTAGACCATGCTTGCCCCCTATCTGGATCAGATCAAGGCGCATGCCGATGCCGAGCGCGCGGAACAGGTCGCAGCCTATCACAAGGCCGAGCGTCCTTATCTTGGCGTCGCCGTCCCTATTCTCAACGATCTGACCAAAGCCTGGCGCAGGGAACTGTCGGTTGCTGAGCGCATCACCCTCGCAGATGCGCTCTGGCAGACCAACATCCATGAGGCGCGCGTTGCGGCCTCCAAACTACTGACCCAGGCGCGGATTCGCCCGGATGAGGATGTCTGGACCTTGTTGCAAAGCTGGGTGCCCGATTTCGACGCATGGGCCATCGCCGATCACGCCTGTACCGCCATCCAGAAACGCCTGAGTTCCGATCCCGCGCGGCTGAATCAGGTCGAAACATGGACGGGATCAGACCACATGTGGACCCGCCGCGCTGCTCTGGTTTCGACCCTGCCTTGGACCAAACAGAACCACCCCAAGCCCGAAGATCTGGCGCGCCGAGATCGCATCCTCGGTTGGGCCGCAGGCTATGTGCCCGATCGGAACTGGTTCATCCAGAAATCCATCGCGTGGTGGCTGCGGGAACTCTCAAAACATGATTCCGACCGGGTCGTGGCTTTTCTGGGCGCCCATGGCGACGCGATGAAACCCTTTGCCCGGCGCGAGGCCGGAAAATACCTGAAGAGTTAGTTCGCGTAGACCTCGACCTCGACCAACTGATCGAACGGCACCAGCAACGCCCGCATGGCATCCAGCGACAAACGGCTGCCGCCTGTCTCGGGCCCCGAGGCCGGAACCAGTGTGATGTAAGCCTGCGCCCCAGTTTTCGGCACAACCACCCGCGCGGTCACCTCGGAATCGACCAAGGGCGTCTGCATCCAGCGGCCCGGAGTCGACGGATCGCCCAACCCGGCAATAGTGGTCTTAGCGCCGGTCCAGTTCGCTGTCGCAGTTGCAGGCTGGATATAGGCTGAGCTTTCCGCCTCGGCAGGTGCGGTCTCCACCGCAGCAGGCGTTGCCTCTGCCGCCGCTTCATCGCGCCCCAACAAACGATCCGTTGTCGAACGCACGGTATCGCACCCGACCAGTAAAACGCAGGATATCACAAGCAGTTCTCTCATACTCCGAACCTACTACCCCTCAGGCAGCTGTACCAGACCAAAGCACAGTTCACTCTTGTCGTGGGCCTGTTCCAGCTTTACCTATACCGCATGACTGCTCCGCTGATTGATCCTTTCGCCCGTGCCATCACCTATCTGCGCGTCTCGGTAACCGACCGCTGCGACTTTCGCTGTGTCTATTGCATGTCCGAGAACATGACCTTTCTGCCCAAGAAAGAGCTGCTGACGCTGGAAGAGCTGGACCGCATGTGTTCCACCTTCGTGAATATGGGCGTTGAGAAACTGCGCATCACCGGTGGTGAGCCGCTCGTGCGTCGCAATATCATGACGTTCTTCAACTCCATGACCCGTCATCTGGAAAGCGGCGCGCTGAAAGAACTGACGCTGACAACCAATGGCTCGCAGCTTTCGCGATTTGCCTATGACCTCTACGCGGCGGGTGTGCGACGGGTGAATATCTCGCTGGACACGCTGGATGAGGATAAATTCGCAGCCGTTACGCGATGGGGACGTCTGAAACAGGTTCTGAACGGGATTGATGCCGCGCAAAAGGCGGGCCTGCGGGTCAAGATTAACGCAGTGGCCCTCAAAGGCTTCAACGAACCCGAATTGCCCCAGATCACCGAATGGTGCGCCGAGCGCGACATGGACCTGACCTGGATCGAGGTCATGCCGATGGGCGATATCGGCAATGAGGACCGGTTGGACCAGTACTGGTCGCTGAAAGATGTGCGCAAGGAATACGAAAACCACTACAGCGTGACCGATCTTGCCGAACGCTCCGGAGGGCCTGCGCGTTATGTCCGGCTTGAGGAAACTGGCCAGAAGATCGGCTTTATCACCCCGCTTTCCCATAATTTCTGCGAAAGCTGCAACCGCGTGCGCCTTACCTGCACCGGTGAGCTTTACATGTGCCTGGGTCAGGAGGACATGGCCGACCTGCGCGCGCCGTTGCGCGATCACCCGGACACGGAAAAACCCTTGGAAGAGGCGATCCGCGCCGCGATCAACCTCAAGCCCAAAGGCCATGACTTCGACTATTCCCGTCAGGCCGTCGATGGCCAGATGAGCCGCCACATGAGCCACACAGGCGGCTGACATGCCCGGCTCTGACGTTCGTCCGACGCTGCTGTACAAGCTGTACTGCGGCGTCACCTCACTCGTGCAGCCTTTGGCCTGGCGGACCGTGCGCAAAAAGCTTCAGGCGGCCGAAGTCTCGAACCAGCGCCAGCAGGAGCGGTTGGGCTATACCAGCCTCGACCGCCCCGCGGGACAATTGATCTGGTTTCACGCCGCCAGCGTCGGCGAAAGCCTCTCGGTGCTCAGCCTAATCCACCGGCTTGGCGAGCGCCTGCCACAAGCCGAGTTCCTGATCACCTCCGGCACGCCCACCTCAGCCGCGCTGATTGCCAAGCGACTGCCCCCTCGCACCCGACATCAGTTTCCGCCCTTAGACAGCGCCGGGCCTGTGCGACGGTTTCTGGACCATTGGGCCCCAGATGCCGCAATTTTCGTCGAAAGCGAGATCTGGCCCCGCCTGATCGTCGAGACAGCAGAACGCGGCACACCTCTATGCCTTCTGAACGCACGCTTGTCCGACAAATCCGTGGCGGGGTGGCAAAAACGCCCAGAAACTGCGCGCTTCATTCTGGACCGCTTCGCGCTATTTCTGACGCAGAACGACAAAACGGCCAAGAAACTGATCGCCATCGGAGCGGACCCACAGCGCGTCCAACCCGGCACCAACCTCAAGGCAATGTCCGACCCTCTGCCGGTGGATCACACCACGCTGGCAGATGTCCAAGGCCAGATCGGCGATCGACCCGTCTGGATCGCCAGCTCGACCCATGCAGGCGAGGAGGAAACAGTTCTGGCCGCCCATAACGCTTTGCTAAAGCAGCGCCCGGACTTGCTGTTACTGCTGATACCTCGCCACCCGGAACGGCGCGAGGAGGTCGCGACCCTCCTGACCAAAGCCAAACTCACATCGGCCTTCCGAACCAAAAGCGACCCGATCACCGATGAGACTCAGGTCTACGTGGCCGATACCCTAGGCGAAACCGGCACATGGTACGCGCTTTGCCCGATTGTCTTTCTCGGCGGGTCCTTGAAAGAGATCGGCGGCCACAACCCATTCGAACCCGCCCAAGCCGGGGCTGCCGTTATAACCGGTCCAGGCTACTTCAACTTCGCCGAAACCTTCGCACCCTTGATCGAAACCGGCGGGGCCGTTCAGGTCGAAACCGCAAAAGATCTGGAGAAAGCCGTCAACAATTGGCTGTCCAACGAGGCGGCCCTGACCCAAGCCCGCGCGGCCGCCCGCACCTGCGTCTCAACCCAAAAAGATGCTCTGCAAAACGTGATCGAAACGCTCTGCACCACACTCAACCTTGAGTCGAAGGATCCTTCTTCATCTGGCTGAAAATATCCCGGGGGTGTGGGGGCAGAGCCCCCACCCTCTCCATCACGCCGCGGGCATCCGCTGTTCGACAATCTCGGCCCACCAGCTGCACCCGGCAGGAATGGCCTCATCGTTGAAATTGTACTCGGGGTGATGAACCATGGCCGTGTCGCCATTGCCCACGAGGATATAAGCGCCCGGACGTTCTTCCAGCATAAAGGCAAAATCCTCGCCGCCCATGACCAGAGGGGCCTCTTCGCAAGCACCAGATACCGACCGCGCGACATCAGCCGCAAACTCGGTCTGCTCGTCGCTGTTCACCATAACCGGATAGCCCCGGATATAGGTCACGTCTGCCTTGCCACCAAAGGTCGCCGCCACGCCGTTGCAGATCTCGTTGATCCGCTTCTCGGCCAGATCACGCATCTCCTTGCTCATGGTGCGCACAGTGCCTTTGATCTGAACCGATTGCGGGATCACGTTGAAGGCCTTCGACGAGGTCTCGAACGACGTCACAGACACAACCACTTGATCAACCGGGTCCGCATTGCGGGACGCTATCGTTTGCAGCGCCAGCACCGCCTGCGCCGTCATCACAGTGGTATCGACCGTCTCCTGCGGTTTCGCCGCATGGCCGCCGCGCCCTTCAAACGTGATGTCGAACTGGTCCGTGGCCGCAAAGAACGACCCTGGACGGATCGAGAAGCTGCCGACCGGTTTACCCGGCCAGTTGTGCATCCCGTAGACCTCCTGAATGTTCCAGCGGTCCATCATGCCGTCTTCACACATCTCGCGACCACCGCCGCCTCCTTCTTCGGCGGGCTGGAAGATCACTACGACAGTGCCATCGAAATTGCGAGTTTCCGACAGGTACTTTGCCGCGCCCAACAACATCGCGGTATGACCGTCATGCCCGCACGCATGCATTGCGCCCGGTATTTTCGAAGCATAGTCCAGCCCCGTCGCCTCAAGGATCGGCAGAGCGTCCATATCCGCGCGCAAACCGATCACCTTGCCTTTGCTGTCCGACTTGCCCTTGATCACACCGACAACGCCGGTGCGGCCAATACCGGTGACAACCTCATCGCAGCCGAACTCTGTCAACTTTTCGGCCACCAAAGCGCTGGTGCGGTGGGTTTCAAACAGGATTTCGGGGTTTTCGTGCAGGTCGCGTCGCCACGTTGTGATCTCGTCCTGCAATTCCGCAAAGCGGTTTTTGACTGGCATATCTTGTCTCTCCTAAATCATTCAGCCGGCATCCGGCGTTCGACCATTTCAGCGAACCAGCTGCAGCCGACGGGTATGGCGTCATCATCGAAATTGTATTCTGGGTGGTGACACATTGCAGTGTCTCCGTTCCCTAGAAAGATGTAGGCTCCGGGCCGTTCTTCAAGCATGTAAGCGAAATCTTCCGACGGCATGATCGGGTCGGTGCCATCGTTTACCTTTCCGGCCACGGCTGCGGCGGCCTCGGCGGCATAGCTAGTCTCGGCCTCGGAGTTTACCGTCACCGGATAGCCCGGCGTCCATTCTACCTTCGCGGACGCGTCAAAGGCCGAGGCTGTATCTTCTGCAATTCGGCGAACACGCTGTTCCGCGATCGCGCGGTACTCGGGGTCAAGCGTTCGTACCGTGCCTTTCAGACGGACTGTATGCGCAATCACGTTTGAGGCCACGCTGTCCGTCTCGAACGTACCCACCGTCAGAACAACCCGTTTGATCGGATCGACGGTGCGGGCCACAACGGATTGCAAAGACACAACAATATGCGAGGCGACAAGCGTTGTATCCACCGCCTCATGCGGGGCTGCCGCGTGGCCACCCTTGCCGGTGACGGTAATTTCGAACTCGTCCGACGAGGCCAGCAGGGCTCCGGGCCGGATCGCAAATTCACCAACCGGCAGGCCGGGCATGTTGTGCATGCCGTAAACTTCCTGAATGCCCCAGCGCTCCATCAACCCGTCCTGACACATAGCGAGACCTCCGGCGCCGCCCTCCTCGGCCGGTTGAAAGATCAGCACGGCGGTGCCATCGAAATTCCGCGTCTCGGCCAAGTACTGCGCAGCGCCCAGCAGCATCGAGGTATGCCCGTCATGCCCACAGGCATGCATCTTGCCCGGCACGGTCGAGGCATAGTCCAGACCCGTCGCCTCTTCGATCGGCAGGGCGTCCATATCTGCCCGCAATCCGATCACCCGACCCTTGGTATCCGAGCGGCCCTTGATTACAGCCACAACACCTGTCTTGCCGACACCTTCGGTGATTTCATCGACACCGAAGGCCTTCAACCGTTCAACAACAAAACCGGCGGTCTCGTAAACGTCATACATCAGTTCGGGATGCGCATGCAGATGTCGGCGCCATTTGGTGATCTCTGCCTGCATTTCAGCAAGTCTGTTTTTCACCGGCATTTTGGACCTCCTTGGGTTCAGGTGGACAGTTTATCGACCAATCGCTGCATGAACGCATGGCCCGCTTCGAACTGCGCGACTGAGATGAACTCGTTCGGTTGATGCGCCTGCGCGATGTCGCCCGGGCCGCAAATGACCGCTGAATAACCTGCTTCTTGAAACTGCCCGGCCTCGGTGCCATAGCTGACCACATGACTTGCGTTGTCACCGGTCAGGGCGCGTACCAGAGCTTCGGCCTCGCCGTCCTGTTCGGGGACCAGACCAGGGATCGAGAAATTCTCGGAGATTTCGATCCGCGCTTCGGGGTGAACGGCTTGCATCCGCGCCTCAACCGCGCGCACCTGTTCGAAATAGGCATCGCGCCACGCGGCTTTGCCTTCATCCGGCACCGTGCGGAAATCCAGCATGAAGTGGCAATCCTTGGCTGTGATATTATGCGCGGTGCCGCCTTCGATCATGCCTACATGGACCGTGGTCCAGGGCGGATCGAACACCGCTGCCGTTTCGCTGGGCTTGGCCGCCTGATTGCGGGCGTTCTGTTCGTTCGCCCAATTGATCAGCGGCGCGGCCTCCATGATGGCATTCACGCCTGTGTGCATGATCGAGCTATGAACCTCGAACCCTACCATATGCGTGTCATAGCCAAAACCACCCTTGTGGCCGGTGACAGCCTGCATTGTCGAAGGCTCGCCCACGATCACGGCCGAGCCTTTGGGCAGCACTTTGCTCATCGCCTCGATCATCGGCGGAGCGCCCGTGCACCCGACCTCTTCATCGAAGCTCAGCGCCAGTTGCAAGGGGCGCTTTAGGCCTGCATCGCGCGCCTCGACCAGCGCCCAGATCGCCAGTGCGTCAAAGCCCTTCATGTCGCAGGTGCCGCGTCCGTAATACTTGCCGTCCTTCTCAGTGACAGTGAAAGGATCCGTATCCCAGGGCTGCCCGTCAACCGGAACGACATCGGTGTGACCCGAGAGGACAACGCCCCCCTCTTCCCACGGGCCGACATGGGCAAAGATCGCCGCCTTGTGCGGCTGATCCGGGTCCGGCCAGCGATGGGCTTCGATACCTTGTTCGTTCAGGTAACCTTCGACCCAGTCCACCAGCGGCAGGTTTGTGTCACGGCTTACGGTCGGGAATGAGATCAACTTGGTCATGATCTCAAGCGGCGTCAGACGCTGTGGCATATTTGTTAGTACCCGCTATCCGTAGTCAGGATGAAATGGCCCGGCTCAACCTCTTTGTACTTCGACGGTTCTGGCGCGTATCCGATTGGATGAATGGGCGACGGGATCGGCTTGAAATTCAAGTCTTTTTCCGATTTCCGCTTGTTCGGATCCGCGATTGGAACCGCCTTCATCAGCGCCTGTGTATAAGGGTGCTGCGGATTCTCGAACACCCGCGCGCGCGGTCCAAGTTCAACAATCCGGCCCAGATACATCACGCCCACATGGTGGCTGACCCGCTCGACAACGGCCATGTCGTGACTGATGAACAGGTAAGACAGGCTTAGCTCGGATTGCAGCTCCATCATCAGGTTCAAAACCTGCGCCTGCACCGACACGTCCAGCGCCGAGACCGCCTCATCCGCGATGATCAGTTTCGGGTTCAACGCCAAGGCGCGGGCGATGGCTATACGCTGACGCTGACCGCCGGACATCTCATGTGGGAAACGGCGCATGAAGCTGCGCGGCAGTTGCACCTTGTCGAACAGCTGCGCAACGCGATCTTGCAGCTCCGACCCCGAGGCCACGCCGTAGTTGCGCATCGGTTCGGCCACTTGGTCGATCAACTGCATCTGCGGATTGAGCGAGGCAAACGGGTCCTGAAAGATCATCTGCATATCCAGCCGCGCCTTGCGCAGACCGGATTGGTCCAGCTTCATGATATCGACGCCGTCCAGATTGACCTCACCCGCCATCGGCTCGACCAATCGCAGGATCGAGCGCCCGGCCGAGGACTTGCCGCAACCCGACTCGCCCACAAGGCTGAGCGTCTGGCCTTTGTTCAGCGTGAACGAGACATCTTCGACGGCGTGAACGTTTGAGATCGTCCGGCGCAGCAAGCCGCCTTTGACAGGGAAACGCGTGGTCAGGTTCTTGACCGTCAGCAGTGTTTCTTCCGTGCCGGGAATCGGAGCTATATTCTGCCCTTCGACACCCAACAGTTTCATCGGTTCCGGCGCGGCCTTCCCCTGCATCTCACCCAGTTTCGGCACCGCGGCCAGAAGGGCCTTAGTGTAGTCATGTTGCGGATTTTCGAAAATTTCGGTGACCGGGCCCTCTTCGACCTTGTTGCCACGGAACATGACGACAACGCGGTCGGCCATCTGTGCCACCACGGCCATGTCATGGGTGATGAACATAACCGCAGTGCCCGTTTCGCGTTTCAAACGGTCCATGAGGGCCAGAATCTCAGCCTGAATGGTCACGTCCAATGCGGTCGTCGGTTCGTCCGCGATCAGCAGACGTGGCTCGCACGCCATCGCCATTGCGATCACCACGCGCTGGCGCATGCCCCCTGAAAGCTCGTGCGGGTACTGCTTCAACCGGCGCTCGGGTTCGGGGATTCGCACCTGACGCAGCAGCTCCAAAGCCCGCTCTTCAGCCTGCGCCTTGGACATGTCCTTGTGAATGCGCAGTCCTTCGGTCAGTTGCCGACCAACGGTGAAAACTGGGTTCAGGGCGGTCATCGGCTCCTGAAAGATCATTCCGATCTCATTGCCGCGAATCTGTTTCATCAGATCCTGATCGGCATCGGCCAGGTCCATCTCGGCCCCGTCGCGGCGGTCAAACAGAAGCTCGCCTCCGGCGATTTCGCCTCCGCCGAACTCGACAAGACGCATCAGAGACAGCGATGAAACCGACTTGCCCGAGCCCGATTCGCCAACAATACAAACCGTTTCGCCCGGATTTACCTCGAACGAGACGTCCTCAACGCCCACGACCGGGCCGTCTTTCGTCTGAAACTCCACCCTCAGTTTTTTGATCTGGGCAATTGGTTGATCCAGCACGCGCGCGCTCCCTTTTGGGTCGTTTTGTTTTTATGGATGCCGAACGCTAAGGCGGCGAGCCAGGAAAAGTCAAACGCAATGCACGATTTCGTGACGGCAAGGCTTGCAATTTTCCTAAGTTCTGTTTCGATACCCGCGTAACCGACAACCAGCGAAGGCAGAAATCGCGTTGCGCGAAATGCAATTGCTATTTCTAACAATGCCTTAGCCAATAGTCGGCAACGCCAAATCCGCAGGCATTGCGGAGATAATCGAGACACGCAAGTGTCCAATTCGGGAGTGACTTATGAAGATCAAAACCCTTTTGCTTGGTGCGATTGCAAGCACGGCGATGGCCCCAGCGGCTTTTGCCGAGCGCGGATCGGACGGCAATGTCAGCATCATTTATTGGCAGGCTCCGTCAATTATGAACCCGTTTCTATCGGGTGGCACAAAAGATGTTGAGGCAGCCTCGCTGGTTATTGAACCACTTGCACGCTACGACCAAGACGGGAACATGGTGCCTTATCTGGCCGCTGAAATCCCGACCGTTGAAAATGGCGGCGTCAGCGAAGACCTGACCACCATCACCTGGAAGATTGCGCCTGGCCTCACATGGTCGGATGGTACACCGTTCACCTCGGCTGACGTGGTGTTTACCGCAAACTACTGCATGGACCCCGAAGGCGGTTGTGCACAGGTGACCAAGTTTGAGGGCGTCACCGACGTCGAAGCTGTCGATGACCTAACCGTTAAGGTAACGTTCGACGCACCAACCCCCTTCCCTTACGGACCGTTTGTGGGTGGTGAAAGCCCGATCATTCAGGCCGCTCAGTTCGCTGACTGCATGGGCGCAAAAGCCCCTGAATGTACAGATCAGAACTTCAACCCAATCGGCACTGGCCCGTTTGTCGTCACCGAGTTCAAGCCGAACGACGTGATCACATTTGCCGCCAACGACAACTACCGTGACCCGGCCAAGCCGGCATTTGCCAGCGTGACCTTCAAAGGTGGCGGCGACGCAACTGCTGCTGGCCGTGCGGTTATGGAAACCGGCGAGTTTGACTATGCCTGGAACCTGCAGCTGGCCCCAGAGGTCATCGCGCAGATGCAGGAAGGTGGCAAAGGTACTCCGGTTGCAGGCTTTGGCCCGCTGGTCGAGCGTATCATGCTGAACCAGACCAACCCGTCGCCCGACCTGCCGGAAGGCGAGCGCTCGACAGCCGCGCATCCGCACCCATTCCTGCAGGATCCGGCCGTTTACAAAGCCATGTCCATGGCCATCGACCGCCCGCTGCTGGTGGAAATCGGCTATGGCCAAGCTGGCAAGGTGACCTGTAACTGGGTTCCGGCCCCGGCTGCGTTTAGCTCGACCTCGATGAGCTGTGACACGCAGGATATCGAAGGCGCTAAGAAGCTGCTGGATGACGCAGGCATCGTTGATACCGATGGCGACGGCATTCGTGAAAAAGACGGTGTGCCTCTGAAAATCGTCTACCAGACCTCGACCAACGCTGTGCGTCAGGACTTCCAGGCGCTGATCAAGGAATGGTGGAGCCAGATCGGCATCGAATCCGAACTGCGCAATATCAACGCATCGGTCTTCTTCGGCGGTGACCCGGGTTCGCCTGACACCTTCCAGAAGTTCTATGCCGACGTTGAGATGTACGCCAACACCTTCAACGGCACCGACCCGCAGTCCTATCTGGGCAACGGTCTGTGCGACAAGGCACCGAAGCCAGAATCGCAGTGGCAGGGTGAGAACATCAGCCGCTTCTGCAACGAAGAGTTTGACGCCTTGCACGCCAAACTGGCTGAAACCGCAGGTCTGGAAGCCCGTGCGGAAATCGCCAAGCAGCTGAACGACATCATGGTTCAAAACGGCGGCATGATCCCGCTGGTGCACCGTGGCCGTCTGTCGGCGCATGCAAACACCCTGGGTGGTGTTGTCCTAAACGTTTGGGACAGCGAGCTGTGGAACATTGCGGACTGGTACCGCAAGACCGGTTCCTAAGCTTTAATCTTGCAATATCGCGCCCCGATCTCTATCGGGGCGCGGTCATTTGCAGACCACTCCAACAAAAAGACGCATCAACAAAGGCGCCTTTGAATGCTCAACTTTACCATCAGACGACTGGTGCTGGCCGTACCCACGCTGCTGTTCATCAGCCTCGTCATTTTCCTGCTGCTCGAGCTTGCCCCAGGCGACCCGATGGCACAGGTTCCCCTCACCGTTCCCCCCGAAGTCAAAGAGAAGATGCGAGAGGCGCTTGGCCTTGGCCAGCCGATGCATATCCGGTTCTGGAAATGGATCGTGCAGTTCTTCTGGATCGAGCCGCAGGTTCTGATCGACCATATGTTCGGCACCACCTTCTCAGAAGGTGACCTGCGTGTGATTTCGTGGCAGACCCGCTCGCCCGTTATGGACATCGTCGTTCAGCGTATCCCGCAGACTCTGTGGGTTGTCGGCACCGCCTACGTGGTCGCCATCCTGATCGCCCTGCCCATCGGCATCTATTCCGCATACCGCCAGTATTCCTGGTTCGACCAGATGGGCACATTCGTCTCGATGGTCGGCTTCTCGGTCCCGCCCTTCTTCTCGGGCGTGCTGGTGATCGTGATCTTCTCGGTCCAGCTGGGCTGGTTCCCATCAATCTATGACACGACTCACGTGGTGAATAGCTGGGATAGCTTCGTCGTGCAGCTCAAGCAGATGATCATGCCGGTGATGGTTCTGGCGCTTCAAATTACGGCACAGCTGAGCCGCTTCATGCGCGCCTCGATGCTGGACAACCTCAACCAAGACTACGTTCGTACCGCCCGCGCAAAAGGACTGAGCGAATACACGGTTGTGATGGTCCATGTCCTGCGCAACTCGATGATCCCTGTGGTCACTGTTATTGCGCTGGGTATTCCGGCCATCTTCGGCGGCGCAATCATCACCGAGCAGGTTTTCAAGGTGAACGGTATCGGCCAGTTGCTGATCGGCGCGATTCAAGCCAATGACCTGCCGATGGTGCAGACGCTGACCTTCATCTTTGCCGTGTTGATCGTTCTGTTCAACCTGATCGCTGACGTTCTGTACGGCATTCTGGACCCGAGGATTCGCTATGACTGATACTGACAAATCAGACACGCTGGTCCCCGACGAAGGACTGGCCCCTGCCTCAACCGCGCTGCCGACCGCTGGCGTGATGGATGACCTGGCCACCCCGCCGCGTAGCCAGTGGCGCGATGTGAGGGATCAGTTCAAAACGCACAAAGGCGCGATGATAGGGGCGATCCTGTTCATCTTCATCGTCGCAGGTGTGTATCTGGGGCCTTACCTCTGGAGCATCGACCCAACCCAAATCGACATCCGTTCGCGTAATCAGGGCCCCAGCTGGGCGCATCCTTTCGGTACCGATCAGCTGGGCCGGGATATTCTTGCGCGGATGATGTCGGGTGGTCAGACCTCGGTCTCGGTGGGCATCACCGCTATGTTGCTGGCGCTGTTTCTGGGGTCCTTCATTGGTGTGATCGCAGGCTTCTTCAAACGCCTCGACGGGCCGTTGATGCGACTGACCGACCTGTTCCTCGCACTCCCCCTGTTACCGCTGCTGCTGGTCATGATGCTGCTGTTCCGCGAGCCTCTATCCGCCGCATTCGGGCTGGAGCGTGGGATTTTCATCCTGATCGTCTGCGCCATCGGCATCACCTCATGGATGCCCACAGCGCGGATCGTGCGCGGCGACGTGCTGGCTATCAAAGAGCGTGAGTTCGTTCTGGCTGCACGCTCCATAGGCACCAGCAACCGGCAGATCATCACGCGGCACATCCTGCCGAACGTGCTGTCTCCGATCATGGTGTCCGCGACGCTGGGGATTGCCACGGCGATCATCACCGAAAGCGCGCTGTCCTTCCTCGGGCTCGGCTTCCCGCCGGATTTCCCAACCTGGGGCCGCCTGCTGTTTGATGGTGTCGACTACCTGCAGCAATACCCCGAGCGTGTGTTCTGGCCCGGCCTAGCGATCTCGCTGACTGTACTCAGCGTGAACTACCTGGGCGATGGCTTGCGTGACGCGCTGGATCCGCGCATTCGCGGCCGGTGATAAAGCTCAGTCGGCGCGCTTTAGCGCGCCGGCACAGACCACAATCAGCACCGCCAGCGGCAGCAAGACACCAAACGCCATCCGAAGCGACAACAATTCGGCCAGAAACCCGATCAGCGGCGGTCCGATCAACAGCCCCCCATATCCGAGCGTCGCGACACTGGCGATGGCCTGTCCCGGTGGGGTGTTTGGGTCGTTCGCTGCGCGGCTGAACGCCAAGGGCATGATCACCGCATAACCGACCCCCATCAGCGTGAACCCGACCAACGCCAATGGCGCAGCACCGGCGGACACCACGCAGAACACCCCTATCGCAGCAAAGACACCGCCGCCCCTCGCTGCTGCGACCGGGCCGACGCGCGCGATGAGGAAGCCGCCAACCAAACGACACACCACCATCGCGACCGAAAAAACCGCATAACCCAAGGCTGCGACACTCTCAGCGGCCCCAGTAACGTCGCGCAGGAAAAGGGCGCTCCAATCTGCGACCGCACCTTCCCCCAACGCACCGCATAGCGCGGTGAAACCAACGAGGACCAACACCCCGGACGGGAATGCAAACACGGCACCTTGAGACTGTTCCGCGCGGCGCGAAGTCCATTGCACCCAGGACATCGCCAAAGCCAAGGCGACAACAACACCCCCCGCAACCAGGAAATGCTGCAGAACAGTCGCATCCCACTGAACAGCTACAAATCCACTGACCGCCCCAAGGCCGGCACCAAGGCTCCACATCGCATGAAACGAGGACATGAGCGGTTTTTCGTAAGCCTGCTCTACCTCGGCAGCCCATGCGTTCATCGCCACGTCCATCGAGCCATGAAAGGCACCGAACAGAAATAGGAACGCGGCGAGCATGGTGAAGCTGTCGGCCAGCGCCAGCAAAACGAGCGAAAAGGTGTACAGAACCGCGATGATCCGCGTGATCGACACGGCTCCAAACCGGTCGGTCAATCGTCCGGTCACCGGAAAGGAACAGACAGCGCCCGCAGCCATGAATAAAAGGCCATAGCCAAGCTCTTCATGGCTAAGGTTCAGGTGATCGCTGTAGAAAAGCGTGCAATTTTGACCCCCTAAGCGGGGAAATCGGCGTCCAAATTTGACCCCTCCCTATGGTTGTAGACATCCTTTTCATTGAGCAGTCGATGGAGAGGCAAGCGGGATGATTTGCGTGGAAACTATTAGAAAAGTGCGTCGCTTACACCTGATCGAAAAAAAGAGCATCAAGGAAATTTGCCGTTCGCTCAATTTGAGCCGTGCAACGGTTCGAAAGATAATCCGATCGGGAGTGACGGAGTTCAAATATGAGCGCAAATCGCAGCCATACCCGGTGCTCGGGCCTTGGCGCGCGCGTCTGGATGAAACGCTTGAGGAGAACGAGGCGCTTCCGAAGAAACACCGCAAGCGGATGACCAAAATCTGGAAGGAACTCTCCGATGATGGTTTTGGCGGCGGGTATGACAGTGTTCGACGCTACACAAAGAATTGGCGCATTGCGCACGGCCGACAACAGGCGCAGGCGTTCATCCCGCTGATCTTTGATCCTGGGGAGGCGTACCAGTTCGACTGGAGTGTGGAGACGGTTTTGATGGACGGTGCACTCACGACCGTGAAGGTTGCCCATTTCAAACTTTGCCATAGCCGCATGCCATTCTCCATTGCCTATCCGCGCGAGACGCAGGAGATGGTCTTTGATGCCCACGACGAGGCCTTCAAATTCTTTGGTGGAGGCTGCATCAACGGGATCTACGATAACATGACGACCGCCGTCGATGCGATCCTGTCGGGCAAGGAAAGAAAGTTCAACAAGGCATTCTCCCGGATGTGTTCTCATCATCTGGTGAACCCGATCGCCTGTACGCGCGCGGCCGGTTGGGAGAAGGGTCAGGTTGAGAATCTGGTCAAGGAGAGCCGCGCCTATAGTTTTACACCGCGTCTGGAGGTGGCCGACTTCGATGAATTGAATGCCCGGCTGCAAAAAGACGCGATCAAACGCGCAAAAGAACTGCGGCATCCGGAAAACCTGGAGGTGACGGTCTGGGAGGAGTTCCAGCAGGAAAAGCCGCTGCTGACGCATCTGCAGAAGCCCTTCGTCGGGTTCCGTGAAAAGACGGTCGCCGTGAGCCGAACCTGCCTGATCAACTTCGAAAGAAACAAATACAGCGTTGAGGCAAGAGCTGTTGGACGTCAGGTCCAGTTGCAGGTCTACGCCACGCGGATTGTCCTGCGCCAAGACGGTGAGATTGTCGGAGAGCACGAACGGTGCTTCGGCCGAGGAAAAACGATCTTCAACCCTTGGCACTATGTGCCCGTCCTCAAGCGCAAGCCTGGCGCTCTGCGCAATGGAGCACCGTTCCGTGACTGGGACCTACCACCGGCAATGACGCAGATCTGGACCCATCTGCGGGGCACATCCGACGGAGACCGGCAACTTGCCGATATTCTTTTGGGAATTATATACTTAAGTAACATTTTTATAGTGGACTGTCGCATATTGACGCGATAAAAACGAAAACCGCGCAAGGTATTTTAGCACTCTGCGCTCTCTTTAATCAGGCTTCTTGATACTCATTGGCCGCATGAATGCAGCCCTGATTTCATCCAATGACATTTCAGGCATGTCGATTTCTTCTTCCAACTCAGCCTTGGTCGGTTGATATTTGTTCGATCTGATGTGCAGATCGGCGGGTTCAGGCAGGTCTGCATTGTAACGTTGGTTTGTCATGCGAATTCCTAAATTGAATACATTGGTTTTAGCCGAGAAGTTCTCGCAAGCGGGTTTGGATTGGTTCAATTTTAGCCAGTTCGGTCAACAAAAACTCTACGTTGTCGGGGCCGTCGGCCTGACGCGCCCGCACAATACTGTCGTAATCAATTTCCAACAAATCACAAAACTCCCGACCTGTCATTGCCTCATCGATTGAAATTCTCTTCTTGAATCCTTCCCAGATCGCTTGCTTGTCTTCTTGATTGAAAGCACAAAAGTGTGCCTGGAACCGATATTGAATATGCTGGGCGTTGCGTTGAATGAACCCGTGCATTGACTGCCTCTCTGCGCTAGCTTTTTTTGTGTCGAACACATGACCGTCCTTCAACTCAACTATATGGCAGTTTTGCTCGCCTTTTCGGCGCTTGAAAACCATAAAGTCAGGCTCTGATCCCGAAAAATCCAAGGTCCGACTTCGTTTAATTTCACGTTTTCGGGCAAGCAACACGCCCTCAGGCATGATTTCTTGTTCCAAAAAGGTGTCCAGATTAGGGATGTTGGGAACAGCTTCCACGATCATCGATTCCAGTTCTGACCCCGATGAGATTACAGCTGACTGTATCTTGCTGGCCAATTCACCTAACGCTTCATTCCCAAACAACCGGGCGTAAGAACCAGATGTGTTCTTTGGTTTGGCATCCCGTAATCGTGCCATAATCTAACCGTTCAAGTCGCAACCAAGGAAGGTGCGGCCATGGTTTCGTGCCGCTTGCAGAACCGAAAACGACCCGGCAGCCGGATCAATTACAAAATCGCCTTCGTGGCTCACGGCGGCCATGAGTTGACCTTGTATGTCTATTGGTTTGGAATGTGGGTGATCCCGCTGGGATACTTGTTCTTGAATTACATCTGGAATGTTATGTATTTTCCACACGCCTTTTGCCTTACGCGGCTGTTTCTGTAGTACTATGCAGTATTCTCCTCTGCGCCGAGTGCGATAGCCCATACCAAATGTACCCTTGTTCCACGTTAAAAGATCCACAATGTCCAGCCTCGTTCCGTCCAGCCACGGGTGAATACCTTGGCAAAGGTGAAACTTATCCACCCATAAAAAGAGATGGCCTGATGGGATAAGCGTACGATCTATTCCGCGAATAAAATTGGCGATGGCCTCCTCCGGCATTTGCTGTAGGGCGCTGCGGCGTTTTCCACGAACTTTGCCTTCGTTCCCATATGCCAGCTTTTCAAGCACGCCACGGTATTGGGGATCGAAGAATGCGACTGGAACTGCGTCCGCAGGTATAGCGGAAAGGAACTCAAGACCGTCCATCTTAAGGCGCGTGTTGGGCTTAAGGACATCGGGAAGCACCAGCTTTGGCACGGTCACCGTGCGCGTGTTGGAAAATACCCCGGCAGTACTTTGCGAAGTTCCGACGCTCATGACCGCGCTCCGCTATTCAATCCGTTATCCTCGATTAGCTTCTTGTAAGGCAGGTTCTTTCCAGCCATCCCATGCACAACGCCGCCCATTTGGTCGATTGTATCCTTTGGCCTGTTGTTGTGACGGTGCTGAAACTCGTCCACATAGCGTTGCAGATGCTTGGGCGACATCTTGTGATAGACGCCATTATAACCCCGCTTCATAGGAGCCCAAAAGCTTTCCAGCCCGTTGGTGTGCGCCTGATCGCGGACATATTCACCCACTGAGTGCTTTACCACCTCATGCGGCCTGTCAATGCCCTTGTAGGCACTAGCCTCATCGGTATAGAGTGTTGCTCCTTCGACGGCATGCTCGTTCACAAACCCCTGCAAGGTCTCTTTGTCTGTGCTCTCTACCACTTTGGCAACAACCTGACCCGTTTCGCGATCCCTGATACCAGCAACAGCAGCCTTGCCAACAGCGCCACGTCCAGCCTTGAGTTTCTTCTTCGCGTGTTTGTTGCCTTCCTTGCCGCCTATGTAGGTTTCATCTGCTTCGACTGGGCCATTAAACCAAGGCATGTTTGCCTCCATTGCAGCCCGAAGACGATGCAGCATGAACCACGCGGACTTCTGCGTAACACCAAGCTCACGGTGCAACTTCATCGAAGATACGCCCTTAAGGTTAGTTGTGAACAAGTAAATACCAATGGCCCATGTGCGATATGGTAGCCGGGTATTCTCAAGGATCGTGCCGACCCGAACCGTAAACATGGGTTTTTTGGAGCACTCACGACACCTGTGCGTCATGCTTGGATGCCTGATGCCTGACTGCACGTTGAAAGAACCGCAATGCGGGCAAAACGGACCATCTGGCCAATGTAGTTCCTCAATCCACTTACGCGACTTTTCTTCATTACCGAACATTGCAGCAACCTGTAGGAAGGTCAGGCCCTTGCGGTTTGATTTTCCCGGTGCTTTTGTCATTTTTACACTCCTGAATGTTATTAAAATGTAACAAATGCGTCGGAGTCCGTCAATCATAAATGTTACTTAAGTATATAATTCCCATTCTTTTCGCTGCTTACCAGCACGACATTGATGTGGTCGAGGCTGCCTGCGAAGAAGCTCTAAAATCTGGCCTGCGCAAGGCCGATGCGATCCTGAACATTGTCTCTCGGCGCACCAATCCCCCGCCGCCAAAGGCGATTGAGCCGCCTGCCCACCTGCAGCTGAAAATGGCACCGATCGCGGATTGCGCTCGCTATGACAGGCTTGGAGGCTCCCATGCAACTGCGTAAGGAAATTCTCGAACTTGCCCGTCAACTGAAGTTGCCAGGCATCGTCAACTGCTTTGACGAAGTGATGCAGGCCGCAGCCAAAAACAACTGGCGGCCCCAACAGGTCGTGGCCGAACTCCTCACGGCCGAACTGGCCGAAAAGACTGCGCGCTCGATCCGGTATCAGATGGGTGCCGCAAAGTTCCCGGTCTGCAAGTCCTTACCTGAGTTCGACTTCACGGTCAGCCCCGTCAACGAGGAAGTCGTGCGCAATCTTCATGACGGCGATTTTATGGACCAGGCCAGGAATGGCGTGCTGGTCGGTGGAACCGGATCGGGCAAAACGCATCTCGCAACAGCGATCGGGGGCCACGCGGTCAATAACCGCCGGCGGGTCAGGTTCTTCAGCGCTGTGGATCTCGCGAACAAGCTGGAGGCTGAACATCGCGAAGGCAACGCCGGGCGGCTCAGCGAGCAGCTGATCCGCGTCGACCTCGTGATTATAGACGAACTCGGTTATCTGCCGTTCGCAGAGTCTGGTGGACGATTACTCTTCCATCTCATCAGCAAACTGTACGAGCGAACGTCTATTCTGCTAACAACCAACCTCGCATTTGCTGAATGGCCGAGTGTGTTCACAGATGCCAAAATGACCACTGCTCTCCTGGATCGACTGACACACCATTGCGATATCATCGAAACCGGGAACGAAAGCTGGCGAATTAACCACCGCGACTAACCTCGAAATCGGGGAATAAATTCAAAACAGACAGCAGGTCAAACCTTCAGTCGAGCTACGCTCTCTTTTCGGTTTGACCTGCTGTCCACCCCCTCCTGAATCAACCTAAACACGACCCCCTCAACGCCCCTCTTAGCTCCAAGGGGGGTCAAATTTGGACGCCGATGGGGGGTCATTATTCAATGCCGATTGACAGGTGATCGCGCACCGCCGGAATGCGGGAGGCCAAGATACCGAACAGAGCGCCGTTCAGCGCGAACATCGCGGTGACGGCGCGCCATGCAGCAACGACACTGATCATATTAAAGCTCCGCTTGTTTGATGCGCTTCGCCGGTTACTAGTACAACGCTACCAAACAGAGGCAAGCGCCGCTCACTCTAGCCGACGCCGAATTCTGCGGACGCCCACCCAAACGGCCAGAATGACCGGAACCGTGACCAAAGCCGTCAACATTCCCTTGCTGATCCCCGCCGACGTCAGAGGATACAGCAGATAGCTGACCAGCGAGACGGCGTAGTAGCTGATGGCAACCACCGACAACCCCTCGACCGTGCGCTGCAGGCGCAGGGCCTGATCGGCGCGGCGATCCATACTTTCCAGCAAGGCCTGATTCTGCGCGCTGCGTTCCACGTCCACACGTGTTCGCAGCAGATCTCCGGCGCGGATGGCCCGATCAGACAAGGCCTGCAGACGCAGTTCCGTCGATTTCACAGTCCGCATCGCTGGGTCATAGCGGCGCATCATGAAATCGGCAAAGGTCTGCCCCCCCATGAACCGCTCTTCCCGCAAGACTTTGACACGCTGGTTAACGATGGCTTCATAGGCGCCCGTGGCCCCAAACCGAAAGGAACAGCGTGCCGAGATCGTCTCCAACTCGGTCGAGGTTTTCAGCAGTTGCGGTAGCATATCATCGGGATGTTTGCCGCCATCGGTCATCTCGCCCATCAGCGCGGTCAGCTTCTGATCCAATTCGCCGATGCGCGGGGTCAGCGATTTGACCCGTGCAAACCCCAGCATGGACATGGCCTTGTAGGTCTCGATCTCGCACAGGCGCTGGATGATCCGTCCAACCCGGCGCTCTCCGGTTCCATCCGAGACGAACAGCGCAAACCGCATATGTCCGGCCGGGTCGATACGAAAATCGCTGGCGCAGATCGCGGCATCGTCCAAAACGCGGGACACAGCAAGGCTTTCGGGTTCGAACCAATCCGGTAGCAGGTTCTGGACGACGTCATCCTCTGGGCGCGGAATAACCCGTAGCAACGCGGACGTGATCCTTTGGCCGGGACTGGCCATCATCCAATCCGGGGGGAAGACTTCGAAGTCGGCGGGGTTGAACGCCCGCTCACTCACGTTCTGAGAGATCGCCGTAAAGGTTACGAACTCAGTGTGTTGCTCCCACTTGAGCCAATAGCGTCCGATCTGCCCCGCATAGTGGGTCGCGTCCGGCTGAGGGTGCGGCGCGCCGTGGCGATCCAGCAGATTGATCAAATGCGCTATGTCGTCCTGCCGGTCCCCACCTTGCGACGGGCCGGGCTTCTTGATCGCCAGAAAGGCAACCGTGCATGGAACCTGCGCCACCGGAAAAGGTCGGGCGTGCAGTTCATTGGCAAGCCGATAGCGTAAAGGGTGGTCATCGATTGGCGTCATGCGGGGCTCCGATTCATCCGACACACTATACGGCAGACCCAAAATACATCAATTCCCATTTTATTTCAGATACTTACAAGAATGCAACGGTATACATTCCAGCCAATTCATTGATTTGGCTGCCATAGCTCGATGGGATTGCCCTCGGGATCGTGAATACGGGCAAATTTGCCTACCTCGCTATCCCAATCCGGATTGGTTTCGACGGTGATCCCTGCGTCTTGTAGCTGGCGTGTCAAAGCCGCCAGATCATCAACCCGGAAATTGATCATCCACTGCTGCTCGCTTCGGCCAAAATACGCGGTATCCTGCGCAAAGGGCGCAAAAACGGTATAGCCTTCAGCCTGCTTCCAAGGGACCGGATCATAGTGATTTACCCCCAGGTGCTTTTCATACCATTCGCTCAGGGCCTTGGGGTTCTTTGCGCGAAAAAACACCCCGCCGATTCCGTTTACTTTCTCCATGACCTAGCTCCCACAATGTGCCGTCACACATAAAATAGCACATCACGCCGCTTCATCTGGCTGCAATACTCTGGAGGCGCGAAGGCCAACCCCGCTTCAAAGTAGAAAAGAAAAGGGCGCCCGCAGGCGCCCTTTGCAATTGAATTGTGCGTTTTGATCACTCAATCATCGGCAGCAGCTTGTCCAGCGACTGCTTGGCATCGCCATAGAACATGCGCGTGTTCTCTTTGAAGAACAGCGGGTTCTCGATGCCCGAATAGCCAGTGCCTTGACCGCGTTTTGAGACAAAGACCTGCTTGGCCTTCCAGCATTCCAGAACCGGCATTCCGGCGATGGGGCTGTTGGGATCCTCCTGAGCCGCAGGGTTCACGATGTCGTTCGAGCCGATGACGATTGCCACGTCCGTGTCCGGGAAATCATCATTGATCTCATCCATCTCAAGCACGATGTCATACGGCACTTTCGCCTCGGCCAGCAGAACGTTCATGTGGCCCGGCAGACGTCCGGCAACGGGGTGGATCGCAAAGCGCACCTCTTTGCCCTTGGCGCGCAGCTTGCGGACCAACTCGGACACCGACTGCTGTGCCTGAGCAACAGCCATGCCGTAACCCGGGATGATGACAATGCTGTCCGCATCGTTCAGCGCAGCCGCCACACCGTCCGCCTCAATTGCGATCTGTTCGCCTTCGACGGCCATCTGCTCACCCTGAGGGCCACCGAAGCCGCCCAGGATCACGCTGACAAAGTGACGGTTCATCGCCTTGCACATGATGTAAGACAGGATCGCACCCGACGAGCCGACCAGAGCGCCGACGACAATCAGCAGGTCGTTACCAAGGCTGAAACCGATCGCCGCAGCCGCCCAACCCGAATACGAGTTCAGCATCGACACAACCACGGGCATGTCAGCACCACCGATCCCCATGATCAGGTGATAGCCGATGAACAGTGCCGCCAGTGTCATCAGGAACAGCGGGAACAGACTCCCTGAGCTGGTGTACCAAATCAGACAGATCAGCGAGAGACCCGCAGCCGCCGCATTCAGCATATGACCACCGGGCAGTTTGGTCGCGGCGCTCGTCACTTTGCCCGCCAGCTTGCCATAGGCCACGACCGAGCCAGTAAAGGTGATCGCACCGATGAAGATGCCCAGGAACAGCTCAACATGCAGGATCGCCAATTCCGCCGGGGTCTTCTTGGCAATCAGCTTTGCGAACGCACCAAGGTCGGACAGATCTGCCTGACCCGCGCTATCCTTGATCGCCATGACCTGAGCCACGTTTCCGATCTCAAAATGCGCGTTGAAGCCAACAAACACAGCCGCCAGACCAACCAGCGAGTGCATTGCGGCCACCAGCTGCGGCATCTCGGTCATTTGGACGCGCTGCGCCACGTATTGACCGATCAGACCACCACCGATGATCAGCAGAATGGACAGCAGCCAGAGGCCCGAACCCGGACCGACAAGCGTGGCGAAGACCGCCAGCGCCATACCGACGATACCATACCAGACAGCGCGTTTGGCGCTTTCCTGGTTCGAAAGGCCGCCGAGCGACAGGATGAAAAGGACAGCCGCAACAACATAGGCGGCAGAAGTGAAGCCAATCATATGCCCGACCTCCTTAGGATTTCTGGAACATGGCGAGCATGCGCCGGGTTACGAGGAAGCCACCGAAGATATTGATCCCGGCCATGAACACGGACAGTGCCGCCAGCAGAATAACCAGGAACGACCCGGACCCGATCTGCATCAAAGCCCCGACGATAATGATCGACGAGATCGCGTTGGTGATCGCCATCAGCGGTGTGTGCAAGCTGTGCGCAACGCCCCAGATCACCTGGAAGCCCACAAAGATCGCCAAAACAAAGACGATAAAGTGCTGCATGAAGCTTGCCGGAGCGATCAGCCCCACCAGCAACATCAGCGCGCCACCAACACCCAGCAGGGTGAACTGCTGCTTGGTCTGTGCCTTGAAGGCTGCGATTTCCTGCGCCTTTTTCTCTTCCGGGGTCAGTTCCTTGACCTCGGGTTTCTTTTGCGCCGCAATCGCCTGCACCTTGGGCGGTGGCGGCGGGAAGGTTATCTCCCCCTCATGGGTCACGGTTGCACCGCGGATAACGTCATCTTCCATATCGTGATTGATCTGACCGTCCTTCTCGGGCGTCAGGTCTGCCATCATGTGACGGATGTTGGTCGCGTACAGAGACGACGCCTGCGCCGCCATCCGGCTGGGGAAGTCGGTGTAACCGATGATGGTCACGCCATTGTCGGTTACGATCTTCTCATCCGCAACGGTCAGCTTACAGTTGCCGCCCTTTTCCGCTGCCAAATCGACGATGACCGAGCCCGGCTTCATCGCTTCGACCATATCCTTGGTCCAAAGCTCGGGCGCTTCACGGTTCGGGATCAGCGCGGTGGTGATCACGATGTCCATCTCGGGCGCCAACTCACGGAACTTGGCCAACTGCGCTTCGCGGAACTCCTCCGACTGAACCGAGGCATAGCCGCCGGTGGCCGCGCCGTCCTGCTGGTCTTCTTCAAAGTCCAGATAGACAAACTCGGCCCCCATCGACTCGACCTGTTCGGCCACTTCGGGGCGCACGTCGAACGCATAAGTGATCGCACCCAGCGACGTAGAGGTACCAATCGCCGCCAGACCGGCAACACCGGCACCCACGATCAGCACCTTCGCAGGCGGTACCTTTCCGGCCGCCGTCACCTGACCCGTGAAGAAACGGCCAAAGTTGTTACCCGCCTCTATCACCGCGCGATACCCGGCGATGTTCGCCATCGAGGACAGCGCGTCCATTTTCTGCGCACGGGAAATACGCGGAACCATCTCCATCGCAATTACATTCGCGCCTTTGGACTTGGCAGCCTCCATCCCTTCTTCGTTCCCGGCCGGGTTGAAGAATGAGATCAGCGTCTTGCCTTTGGTCAGACGCTTCAGCTCGGTCTCATTCGGCTGGCGCACCTTGGCAACGATATCTGCAGCTTTCCAAAGCGACGCCGCGGTTTTCATAACCTCGACACCGGCCTCTTCGTAAGCCGCATCAGAAAAGCCCGCCGCAGCACCGGCACCCTTTTCGATCAGGCAGTCATAGCCCAGTTTTTGCAGCTGGCGCGCCGAGTCCGGCGTCATCGCCACCCGGTTCTCACCGTCAAAAACTTCTTTTGGCGTTCCTATCTTCAACGGAGAGCCTCCTTTACTTTAGATATGTTCGCGCGAGTTCTTTGCATCTTTTGTTCAATCCCCACCTACATTGCGAAAGATTATTTCGCAACTGCAGCATTCGTTACGTTGTGTCATTGGCAGTACACCTTCAAATCCAGCGTCGCGTCTTTTGCGCATAACGGGCGAAGTCAGCGCGAAATTTGCGGCGCAAGCGGTCCTCTTCCGGCTCGATAAAGCGGCGTTCCAGGATCCAGACGAAAATCGGCACCAGAACCAGCGACAGCACCGCATCGAAACGCAGGATCAAACCGGTCAGGATAAGGACGTCCCCCAAATAGATTGGGTTCCGGCTGCGTTTGAAAATTCCGCTTTGCACCATGCTGGATGGGGTCTGGTGTGGCATTACCGTCGTCTGATGGCGGCGGAATTCGACGACCGCCAGAACAGCCAAAAGAATACCGCCCCCGATTAGCACGCCGCTGGCAAGATCAGTCAACCACCCTTCAAGGGACAGTCCAAAGGACAGGTGTTGCGCTTGAAACCACGCGAGGCAAGCCGCCCCCAGCAACCAGATCGGAGGGATGTCGATTTTCTGCATTCGCGCTGATTACCTGTCGATATCTCTCAAAGAAAGTGTCGTTTTCGACAGTTTGTCTACCGCTTTCCGACCTTAAGATCAAAACATCAAAAGGTCGCGGCAATTTATTTCGAAGATATGCGTCGGTAGACAGCGCTTAGCGCATCCGATAGCCAACGGATATAACCAAAATAAACAACAGGGCCCAGCCGGAATGACCGACTTCAAAGCAACCAAAGCCATGTTCGAACTGCCCGAAGGCATTCTCTATCTTGACGGCAACTCTCTGGGTCCGTTGCCAAAGGCGGTTGATGCGCGTCTGCACCAGACGGCGACGCAGGAATGGGGGCAGATGCTGATTACCGGTTGGAACAAGGCCGGATGGATGGGATTGCCCACGGGTCTGGGGGATCGGATCGGATGCCTGATCGGGGCAGAGGCAGGCAGCGTTGTGGTGGGTGACACGCTGTCGATCAAAGTCTATCAGGCCGTTGCTTCGGCGTTGGAGCTGAACCCGAACCGCAAGGTTGTGCTGTCGGACAACGGCAATTTCCCATCCGATCTGTATATGGCGGACGGATTGCTGCGCTCGCTGGGCGCGGAGTACGAATTGCGCGTCGTCGCCCCGGAAGAGGTCGCTGAAAACATCACAGAAGACGTCGCCGTTCTGATGCTGACCGAGGTCGACTATCGCACCGGCCGTATGCACGACATGAAAGCTCTGACCGAGTTGGCCCATGCCAACGGTGTGGTGACGGTTTGGGATCTGGCCCATTCTGCCGGTACAATTCCGGTCGATCTGGCCGGGTGCAATGCCGATTTCGCGGTCGGATGCACATACAAATACCTCAACGGCGGCCCCGGCGCGCCCGCGTTCATCTACGTCGCCCCGCGCCTGACCGACCGTGTCCGCCCCGCGCTTTCGGGATGGTTGGGGCACGAAGCACCTTTTGCCTTCGATCTCGACTATCGTCCCGGTTCGGGGATCGAGAGGATGCGGGTCGGCACCCCTCCGATCTTGCAAATGGCGGCGCTTTCTGCGGCGATGGATGTCTGGGACATGGCCGAGATGGCCGATGTCCGGGCGAAATCCATCGCACTGACCGAGTTGTTCATTGCAAAGGTCGAGGCCACTTGCCCCGGCATAACCCTCGCCAGCCCACGCGATCCGGCGCAGCGTGGCAGTCAGGTCTCATTCCACTTTGCCGAAGGATATGCGGCCATGCAGGCGCTGATTGCCCGCGGCGTGATCGGAGATTTCCGCGCGCCGGACATCATGCGCTTTGGCTTCACGCCGCTTTATGTTGACGAGAACGACGTGGAACAGGCCGCAGATATTCTGGCGGACATCATCACCAACGACCTGTGGGACCAACCCGAGTACAAAATCCGCCAGCGGGTTACCTGACCTCGAGCCCGGCGCCCAGCAATTCCGCCAATTGCGAGATACGTTGCTCGAATTCAGCTGCGTTGGTTGCGGTCATCTTGACGCCCATCAGGGTCGCGGTGATGGTCTTCGCTGTCTCTTCCGGGCCGTTGGGTAGGTGGACGCGTCCGGCACTGTCTTCGCGGTGCAACCAGTCGGCATAAAGCGCGGTCATTTCCGCCTCACCCTCGGCCAAAATGTCCGAGGCGGTCGATTTGCTGGTATCCAGCATCTCGCGCCCGTGGGGAGAGGTCAGTATCTCAGCCAACCCCTTGATCTGGCCGTCAATCGCACGCGCCAAACGCTGGGACACGCTACCACTGCCCGACAAGGCCTGCGATACGTTTGCGGTCTTCTCGGCGTAATGCGCGCGCGTCAGGCTGCGCACGATCGCCTCTTTGTTCTTGTAGTGCAAATATACGGCTGGGCGCGACATGCCCGCCCCTTTGGCGATGTCGTCCATCGAGGTTTTGCGAAACCCATAGGCCGCGAACGCCTCAAGCGCCGACGCAAGAATGGCCTGTTGCCGCGGATCGTCCTGTTTTTCCGTCATGAAACCGATCTGACATTTTTCGTTTATTTTGTCAATTGACATACTGACATTTTCAGACAATTATGTCAGAAACCGCCACAGCTACGAGAGGTGTGCCATGGCAACCGCGCTGAAGATCAACGGCAAGCAACATCAGGTTGACCTGCCCGACGACGTCCCCCTGCTTTGGGTCCTCCGGGATGAGGTCGGCCTGACCGGAACCAAATTCGGCTGCGGCGTGGCCGCCTGCGGCGCCTGCACCGTGCATATCGATGGTGAAGCCGTTCGCTCGTGCCAAGTGTCGCTGTCCGATGTCTGGGGCGATGTGACTACGATCGAAGGCATCGGTTCGCCCGAAGCGATGGCCGTCATCCAGCAGGCCTGGGTGGATCATCAGGTAGCACAATGTGGTTATTGCCAGTCCGGTCAGATCATGCAGGCGGCGGCTTTGTTGGCCGAAAACCCCGCTCCAACGGATGCGGACATAGACGACGCGATGCAGGGCAACCTGTGCCGCTGTGGCACCTATCCCCGCATCCGCGCCGCGATCCAAGACGCCGCTGGCAAGTTGCAGGAGGCTTAAGAGATGGGCAAAGTTGGGAAAATTCTGCGCCGCACTTTCCTTATCGGCTCGGCCGCCATCGTCGGCGGTGTGGCCTTTGGTGCCTACTACGTCACCCGTCCCGCCCCGAACCCGCTGAAACCTGGCGAGGGTGAGGCCGCGCTGAACCCATTCATTCTGATCGACCAGAATGGCGTCACCCTCTTCGCCCCGCGTGCCGAAATGGGACAGGGCGTTAAGACGACCTGGGCTGCTTTGATCGCCGAGGAGTTGGATGTCGATCTTGACCAGATCAACGTGCTGCATGGCCCTGCTGCGGCGGCGTATTACAATTCCGCATTGGTTGGCGAAGGACTGCCGAACAAGGGCTACGACATCTCGAACTTCCAGCACAATCTGGGTGAGGCGCTGGGTGTCCTCGGCAAAGCGCTGAGCCTTCAGGTTACCGGTGGCTCGACCTCGATGAAAGACGGGTTCGAGCGGATGCGGCAGGCCGGCGCGTCGGCCCGCGAGACACTGAAACGGGCAGCTGCCGACCGTCTGGGGGTTGATCCATCGCAACTACAGACGGCCTCTGGGCACGTCATCGCGCCCAATGGCGACAAGATCGCCTACACCGACCTCGCGATGGATGCGGCCGGTCTTGAGCCGGTCGAGGTGCCTCTGCGTGACCCGTCCGAATGGCGGTATCTGGGCCAGACCCATCCACGTCTGGACATGGTTGGCAAAGCGACTGGCACCGCAGAATTCGGCGTAGATGTCCGCCTGCCCGGTATGAAATTTGCAGCCGTGAGAATGAACCCCAAGCTGGGAGGCGCGATGAAAGGCTATGACGACAGCGCCGCAAAAGACATGCCGGGGGTCGAACAGATCGTCGATCTGGGCACTGGCGTTGCGGTCATCGCCAACAACACATGGCTCGCCAATCAAGCGGTTGAGGCGATCGACGTGGATTGGGGCGATGCCCCCTACCCGCCGGAAACCGACGGCATCTTCGCCAAGATCGCAGAGGCGTTTGACGACTCCCCGAACTCGACCATGCGCGACGACGGCGACGTCAGCGTCACGCCCGAGGGCGCGACCGAAATCACCGCCGAATACCGCCTGCCCTATCTGGCGCACGCTACGATGGAGCCGATGAACGCCACCGCGCTTTTCACCGGAGACGCGCTGGAACTGTGGTGCGGCAATCAAGCGCCCACTCTGATCCAATTCCGCATCGCCAATACCGCCGGTCTGGATACGGATGCGGTGCAGATCCACACCACCTATCTGGGCGGTGGGTTTGGTCGTCGTGGGGAACTGGATTTCGGCGAGATCGCCACCAAGGTCGCCATGGCGATGCCTGGCACTCCGGTCCAGACGACCTGGAGCCGGGAAGAGGACATGCGCCACGACTATTACCGCCCTGGCGCGATCGCTCGGCTGCGTGGCGCCGTGAAGGACGGCAAAGCAGTACTGATCGACGGCGCGGTTGCCTCGCAATCCTGCACTCAGCAAGCGGTTGAGCGCTATACCGGAATGCCCGGTGCGGGCCCTGACAAAGTTCTGGTCGAGGGCTTCTTCAACCAACCTTATGCGGTTCCGAACTACCGGATGAGCGGCCACATCGCGAAGCTCGACGTGCCTGTTGGCTTCTGGCGCTCGGTCGGCAACAGCCATAACGGCTTTTTCCACGAAACTTTCATGGATGAGATGGCCCATGCCGCAGGCCGTGACCCGTTGGAATTCCGGCTGGAGCTGATGAAGACCGAGCACGCCCCCTCGGCAGGTTGCCTTGAGGCCGTGAAAGAGATGTCTGGCTGGACCGGCCAAACCCCGGCTGGCGTCGGACGAGGTGTCGCTTTTACCTACAGCTTTGGCACTCCGGTCGCGCAGGTGATCGAGGTGGTCGACGAAGACGGCACGATCCGCATCAACAAGGCGTGGATCGCCTGTGACATGGGTCTCGCGTTGGACCCTGAAAACGTCAAAGCGCAGATGTTCGGCGGGATGATGTACGGGCTGAGTGCCGCTTGCTACGGCGAGATCACCTTTGCCGAGGGCGAAGTCGAACAGTTCAACTTCCCCGACTATGACGCACTTCGCATGCACACGGCTCCGCAGGTCGAAGTGCGCGTTCTCGAGACCAACCGCCATATGGGCGGCGCAGGTGAGCCCGGCACCCCCCCCTCGATGCCGGCCTTAGGTAATGCGTTGTTTGATCTGACCGGAGAACGCGCGCGAACCCTGCCGCTGATCAATCAGTTCGACCTGCTGATTTGATCGCGACGTACCGGTCCGGCGTCCCCTCCCGGCCGGACCGGTGCCTAAACTTAAGCTGTTTCCTGACTTCCGACATTTTTTCGTATAAGTCATTGATATTATTATGCCTTGGTTGCCAAAAGGCACTACACGGACTTTTTTCGCCAGCGATTGTTTCGGAGTGTTGAGGGAGCTCAGGCTTTGGTCTGGCCAGTTTTTCGGGTGCGCCCGGGGGGTATCTTGAAAGGGGCTTCGTTCCAGGTCAGGCCGACGCAGGTGAGGATGCGTCTGGCATCGACCGTGGCATGGCTTGGCATGCCGTAGCGGTCAGGGGTGCCTTTGTGGCGCAGGATCGAGAGCTGCAATGCGTTCAACTCGTTGCGGATACGAGCCGGGCTCATCGGGTGTCCGAGCAGGTCCAGATGCTTGCGCAGGTGCTGCAGGCAGCAGAAGGCCATGTAGCAGATGGCGATATGGGCCCGGACCCGACGCGGCGACCAGTGATAGATGGGCCGGATTTTCAGATCGTGCTTGTTGGTGCGGAAGCAGGCTTCGATCTCCCACAACTGGTGATAGCGGGCAATGACGTCCTGTGCCTCCAGTTCGTCCGCACCATGAACAACAATGGCATGCAGCCCGTCCCATTGTGCCGCTGCCTTGATCTTTGCATCATCCAGCGTGACGTCCCCGCTGTCGGGGAAGGCCAGGAAGCGGCCATATCCCCGGCTGCTGAAGCTGCCGGGTTTGCGAGAGCGCTTGAGCTTCTTGTGCAGCTTTTCGATTGCCTTGTCGCGCTTGTGGGCATCATTGCGTGCCCGGGTGGGTGACCAGGTCACAATGACCCGCGCTCCCTCCTGGTCGATCACCTTGTACCAGCCCTTCTCGGTTGCCTCTTCAGAACCGTGTCCAGCCCAAGGCTGGCGTCCCTCCGGGCTCAAAATGTTCGCCTTCACGGCGGCCGGGGCGGACTTCATGCGATAGCCGAGGATGTAGGGCAGACCCTTGTTCTGCAACATCTGCTGGTTGTCCTTGCTGAGCATGGCGGCATCGGCCACGAACGTGACCCTGGCCACGTCGAAGCGTCCCTCCAACGCCTTCAGCGCAGCTTCCAGCGTATGACCTTCCCAGGTGTTTCCCGGGAAGAGTTCATAGCCCACAGGCAGCCCATCGGAGGTGACGATCAGCGCCAGCATGACCTGAGCGCGGTGATGCTTGCCATCCTTGCTGAAGCCCTTGGCCAGAAGATGATCCTGCTCGACCCCGTCCGCATCCTCGGCCGGGTCCTCGCGCTCGGTGTCAAAGGCCAGGGTCGTGCAATCGTAGAACAGCACGGTCACTGGCCCGCCCAGCAACTTCTCTGCCGCCGCGTGAGAGGTTTTGCAAATCCCGTCTATCACCGGCGTATTGATGTAATCCATGCTCCGATAGACCACGTCCAGATTGAGCGTGATGCCTGCCTGGTTCTCCAACGCCTCCACGGTCGCGCGCTTGCTCTCGGGCTGTGCGATCCGCGCCATAACCAGCTCTTTCACAATGCGATTGGCACTTTTACGCGCCGCCCCCAGAAGGGCCCCCCAACCCAGTTGGTCATACATCGTCCCCATGACATCCCGCAGACCCAGAGAGACCCGCGCCTCCTCACGGCACTCGACAAGATCAACGCCAAGCTTGTCCGGCCGCGGAGCGCGGCGCACCAGCGCCTGCAGATCGGCATATTCCGTGGGCGTGAACAGTTCCATTTGCGGCGAGCGATCAATGCGTAATTGCTCCATCAAGCGGCCCGCCAGACGCTTGATATCCTCAATCTCGCTGTCGTTATGGGCCACACCCACATGGCGCAGGATCTTCTGGCGTACCTTGGAGCCGGTGCGGACGGATTCAACGATCTGGATCCGTGTGCGGTTGAGCTTTGCGTCATGTTTGGTGCGGATGAACATGGGCGAAGAGGTTAGCCATCTGAAGGCCCATGTCAATACTTTTTATAATAATGGGGCACTACAACGCGCCTCTGAGCAACCACACCTGAAAACAAACCAAAAACCCAGTCAGATCAACAAAAAGGTCGGAAGTCAGGAGGACATGCGCCACGACTATTACCGCCCTGGCGCGATCGCTCGGCTGCGTGGCGCCGTGAAGGACGGCAAAGCAGTACTGATCGACGGCGCGGTTGCCTCGCAATCCTGCACTCAGCAAGCGGTTGAGCGCTATACCGGAATGCCCGGTGCGGGCCCTGACAAAGTTCTGGTCGAGGGCTTCTTCAACCAACCTTATGCGGTTCCGAACTACCGGATGAGCGGCCACATCGCGAAGCTCGACGTGCCTGTTGGCTTCTGGCGCTCGGTCGGCAACAGCCATAACGGCTTTTTCCACGAAACTTTCATGGATGAGATGGCCCATGCCGCAGGCCGTGACCCGTTGGAATTCCGGCTGGAGCTGATGAAGACCGAGCACGCCCCCTCGGCAGGTTGCCTTGAGGCCGTGAAAGAGATGTCTGGCTGGACCGGCCAAACCCCGGCTGGCGTCGGACGAGGTGTCGCTTTTACCTACAGCTTTGGCACTCCGGTCGCGCAGGTGATCGAGGTGGTCGACGAAGACGGCACGATCCGCATCAACAAGGCGTGGATCGCCTGTGACATGGGTCTCGCGTTGGACCCTGAAAACGTCAAAGCGCAGATGTTCGGCGGGATGATGTACGGGCTGAGTGCCGCTTGCTACGGCGAGATCACCTTTGCCGAGGGCGAAGTCGAACAGTTCAACTTCCCCGACTATGACGCACTTCGCATGCACACGGCTCCGCAGGTCGAAGTGCGCGTTCTCGAGACCAACCGCCATATGGGCGGCGCAGGTGAGCCCGGCACCCCCCCCTCGATGCCGGCCTTAGGTAATGCGTTGTTTGATCTGACCGGAGAACGCGCGCGAACCCTGCCGCTGATCAATCAGTTCGACCTGCTGATTTGATCGCGACGTACCGGTCCGGCGTCCCCTCCCGGCCGGACCGGTGCCTAAACTTAAGCTGTTTGTTGCAGGAACCGCGTGCTTGATCCAGCGGACCAGGCTTTGACGGCCGCGCCAAACGCCTCAAACAACGGGCGCGAGACCGGGTCATTTGCAGCATCCCATTCCGGGTGCCATTGGACCGAGAGGGTGAAGCCCGGCGCATCTTTGACATAAATCGCCTCGGGCGTGCCATCCGGTGCAAGGCCGTCGATCACAACGTTCTGACCTACGGCCTTGATCCCCTGACCGTGCAGCGTATTGGTCATCACTTCGCGCGCGCCGAACAGCCGGTGGAACACGCCGCCTTCGTTCAGAGTTACGACGTGGCGAAGGGCAAACTTCTCCTCAAGCGTTCCATCCGGAGGCATCCGGTGGTTTTGCCGTCCCGGAAGGTCGCGGATCTCGGGATACAGCGTCCCACCCATCGCCACGTTAACCTCCTGAAACCCCCGGCAAATTCCAAAAAACGGCTGGCCCCGCTCAACACAGGCACGCACCAGCGGCAAGGTGATCGCATCGCGCGCCCGGTCGAAATCGCCATGCGCTTCAGTCGGCGGCTCACCGTATTCCTCGGGGTGAACATTCGGTCGACCGCCCGTCAGAAGAAACCCGTCGCAGGCGTCCAGCAACTCCTCGACCGAGACGTATCGTGGATCAGCCGGGATCAGCAGTGGCAAACACCCTGAAACATTCGCAACGGCATCCGAGTTCATCGTGCCACCGGCATGCGTCGGGTAGTTGTCATTCATCAAGTAAGAGTTGCCGATGATACCGACGACGGGTCGAGACATTCTGCTTTCCCAATTTGTTTCCTAAACGTGTGGAAAAGCTATCGGCAGGGACAACAGCGCGCAATAGCACAGGCCCTGTGTGTCAGCGCAAGTACGTGTTCAATGCCGCACATCTATTCAAACGATAGGACAGTGTGACAATCGGGCTCCCATTGCCCGCTAAACGTGCAATGCAAAAAGTCCAATTTGGGCGAGAGAGCCAGCGCAGGCTCTCCACTTTTTCAAGGAAATCAGCTTTCGCCAACAAGGTTCGCGGCTTCGATCCCTGCCATCGCCGCAAGCACGTCATTGTCCGATGTGTCGCCCGTCACGCCAACGGCGCCTATCACGGCACCTTTCTTGTCGCGCAGCAGTACTCCACCCGGCACCGGAATAACCTTACCGCCATAAACTCCGTTCACCGCAGCCATGAAATAGGCCTGCGCTTCGGCCCGCTGCATTTGCGCCGTCCCGGCCATACCCAACATGACCGAGCCATAGGCCTTGCCCTGCGCAATTCCAAACCGACCCGGGGCCGCGCCATCTTCGCGTTCGAACGCGATAACATGACCGCCTGCATCCAGCACAACGACCGAAAGCGGTTTCAATTCCAACCGGCGCCCCTCTTCCAGCGCTTTACGAATGATGGTGCGCGCCTTGCGCAAGGAAATTGCCATCCCTGATCCCTTTCATCTGGCTAAAAATATCCTCGGGGGAGTCGCGCCTCTGGCGCGATGGGGGCAGACAGCCCCCTCGGTCCCGTCCTATCCACTTAACCCAAGCTGGCTTTCAACTCCAAACGGCGGGCATGCAGGACCGGCTCGGTATAGCCCGACGGTTGCACACGACCCTTGAACACCAGATCGCAGGCCGCTTGGAAAGCAATGCCATCAAAGCCGGGGGCCATCGGATGATATGCAGCGTCTTCTTCGTTCTGACGGTCCACAACGGCGGCCATCTTCTGCATCGCCGCCATCACCTGTTCTTCGCTGACGACGCCGTGGTGCAACCAGTTGGCCAGCGCCTGGCTGGAAATCCGGCAGGTCGCACGATCTTCCATCAAACCAATGTCATTCAGGTCCGGCACTTTCGAGCATCCAACACCCTGATCGACCCAACGCACCACGTATCCGAGAATACCCTGCGCATTGTTCTCGATCTCGCGGGTGATCTCATCATCGCTGAGGTTGCGTCCGCCCAGCAGCGGAACGGACAGCAAATCCTCCAACGTGCCGCGTGCGCCACCGGCGGCCAGCTCATCCTGACGGGCCAGAACGTCGACCTTATGATAATGCGTGGCGTGCAGCGTCGCAGCGGTTGGCGAGGGAACCCATGCGCAAGTGGCACCAGATTGCGGATGGCCGATCTTGGCCTCCAGCATATCGCCCATGCGATCGGGCATCGCCCACATACCTTTGCCAATCTGCGCCTTGCCTTTCAGGCCACAGGCCAGACCGATATCGACGTTTCGATCCTCGTAGGACGCAATCCACGGTGTGTTCTTGATGTCGCCCTTGGGCAGCATCGGGCCTGCCTCCATCGAGGTGTGGATCTCGTCCCCGGTCCGGTCAAGGAAACCAGTATTGATGAAGGCCACGCGCGATTTCGCCGCCCGGATACATTCCTTGAGGTTGGCCGAAGTGCGCCGTTCCTCATCCATGATGCCCAGCTTCACGGTATTGCGCGGCAAGCCCAGGATGTCTTCGACCATGTCGAAAATCTCGACTGAGAAGGCGACCTCTTTGGGACCATGCATCTTCGGCTTCACCACATAGACCGACCCGGTGACTGAGTTTCCGCCCTCGCGCGCCAGATCGTGCATTGCGATCAACGTGGTACAGAGAGCGTCCATGAGGCCCTCGCCGATCTCGTTGCCCTCGGCATCCAAAACGGCCGGGTTGGTCATCAGATGGCCCACGTTGCGCACTAGCATCAGCGAGCGACCTTTGAGGCGCCCCTCAGCGCCTTTCACGTCCGTGAAGTCCAGATCAGCCGCCAACCGGCGGGTAAATGTCTTGCCGGACTTGCTGACCTCTTCGGTCAGGTCACCCTTCATCAGACCCAGCCAGTTGCCATAGGCAACAACCTTGTCGGCTGCATCCACACAGGCCACGGAATCCTCGCAATCCATGATCGTCGACAACGCGGACTCGAGCCGCACGTCCGAGATGTTGGCCGGATCAGCAGCGCCAATCGCGCTTATTGGGTCGATCATGATCTGAATGTGAAGACCGTTGTTTTTCAACAGGATGAATTCGGGCTTTTCAGCCGCGCCGCCGTGACCAACAAAGCTGGAGACGTCCTCCAGAGCAGGAACCAAAGCGCCTGCCTCAACGCTCAGTTTCGTGACATCCGACCAGGATCCGCTGGCCAATGGCACAGCATCGTCGAGAAACGCCTTGGCCCATGCAATGACACGCGTGCCGCGGGCCGCATCGTAGCCTCCGCCCGCAGGAAGATCGCCCATCGCATCCGTGCCATAGAGCGCGTCGTACAAGCTGCCCCATCGGGCGTTGGCAGCGTTAAGAGCAAAGCGCGCATTGGTGATTGGCACAACCAGCTGAGGGCCGGGCGTTGCGGCGATCTCGGCGTCGACATTGGCGGTTTCGATCTGGAAATCTTCGTCCTCTTCCACCAGATACCCGATCTTGTGCAGGAACGCTTGATAAGCCTCGGCGTCGTGAGCCTCACCTTTGCGCTCCAGGTGCCATGCGTCCAGTTGGCTTTGAATCTCTTGACGTTTGGCAAGCAATTCGCGGTTCTTGGGCCCCAATTCGGATACCATGCGTGACAGGCCATTCCAGAAGGTCTCGGCGGTGACACCGGTTCCGGGCAAAGCTTGACCTTCGATGAATGCGACCAGAACCGGATCGACCTGAAGTCCGCTGCGTGTCTGTCTGCTGGCCATTTTCTTCCTCTCCCACGAATGTACGCCACTGTATGCCGCCAGCATGTAGAGCGAAAGTTTCCGATAGGCAACGTATGCCGCTACGTTCTGGTAAGAAAATCTTACCAAAATGGCTAATCACCGTCACTGATAGCGGATATAGGCGGCTTGCAGCCCTGCCGCGATGCCCCTAACGTCGCCCTCGACCCAAGTTATGCGAGGCCCCCGATGCGCGACGCCTCCCCCACCACAATTTATCTGAAAGACTACACCCCGTTCGGGTATCTGGTGGACAACGTGCATCTGACATTTGATCTCGCAGCAAATGCCACCCGCGTCACATCCCACATCGCCTTTCGTCCGAATCCTGAGGCCAGCGATCGCACCTTTTTCCTGCATGGCGAGCAACTGAAGCTGATCCGCGCCTCCATCGACGGTGCCGAAGTGTCCCCAAACCTCACGCCTGAAGGACTGACGGTTGCCGCCCCCGACGCCCCCTTTGTCTGGGAGGCGGTGGTCGAGATCGACCCCGGCAATAACACCGCGCTTGAAGGGCTCTATATGTCGAACGGCATGTATTGCACCCAGTGCGAGGCCGAGGGATTCCGCAAGATCACCTACTACCCGGACCGCCCCGACGTGATGTCGACATTCACGGTGCGTATCAATGGCGACCTTCCGGTGCTGCTGTCCAACGGCAACCCGTCCGGCGAGGGCGAAGGCTGGGCCGAATGGACGGACCCATGGCCCAAACCCGCCTATCTGTTTGCTCTGGTCGCTGGAGACCTCATCGCGCATCCGGGTCAGTTCACCACCATGTCCGGTCGCGATGTCGAGTTGAACCTCTGGGTGCGCCCCGGCGACGAAGGCAAATGCGCCTTCGGGATGGAGGCGCTCAAGAAGTCCATAAAATGGGATGAGGACGTCTACGGCCGCGAATACGATCTGGACGTGTTCAACATCGTAGCCGTGGACGATTTCAACATGGGCGCGATGGAGAACAAGGGGCTGAACATCTTCAACTCTTCAGCCGTTCTGGCCAGCCCGGAAACCTCGACCGATGTGAATTTCGAGCGGATCGAGGCGATCATCGCGCATGAGTATTTCCACAACTGGACCGGCAACCGCATCACCTGCCGCGACTGGTTTCAGCTATGCCTCAAAGAGGGCCTGACCGTTTTCCGCGACGCGCAGTTCACCTCGGACATGCGCTCGGCCCCGGTCAAACGCATCCACGACGCCATCGACCTGCGCGCACGGCAGTTCCCCGAGGACAATGGCCCACTATCGCATCCTGTTCGGCCCGAGAGTTTTCAGGAAATCAACAACTTCTACACCTCAACCGTCTATGAGAAAGGCGCCGAGGTGATCGGGATGCTGAAACGTCTGGTCGGGGATGAGGCCTATGACAAGGCGCTGGATCTCTATTTCGACCGCCATGACGGGCAGGCCTGCACGATCGAGGATTGGCTGCAAGTCTTCGAGGACACCACAGGCCGCGACCTGAGCCAGTTCAAACGCTGGTACAGCCAGTCCGGCACCCCGCGCGTTTCCGTGGCCGAGGATTGGGCGGATGGCACCTATACGTTGACGCTGAGCCAACGCACCGAGCCGACTCCGGGACAGGAGGACAAGCAGCCTCAAGTCATTCCGATCGCAGTCGGCTTGCTGGGCCCGAACGGGGACGAGGTTCACGCAACCGAAGTGCTGGAGCTGACCGAGGCCGAGCAGAGCTTTTCCTTCACCGGGCTTGCGGCCAAACCCGTGCCCTCGATCCTGCGCGATTTCTCGGCCCCTGTGATCCTTGAACATGACACTTCGAATGCCGAGCGCGCCTTTCTGCTGGCCCATGACACCGATCCGTTCAACCGCTGGCAAGCGGGGCGCTCGCTGGCCGAGGACACTCTACTGCGCATGATCACCGAAGAGGCGACGCCGGATTCTGACTATCTGGATGGCCTTCTGGCCGTGCTGCGCGATGAATCACTGGACCCGGCCTATCGGGCCTTGATGCTGGGCCTTCCGACCCAATCCGAACTGGCCGCCGCCCTGCATGACAAGGGTGTCACGCCCGACCCGATGGCCATCTGGACTGCGGTCGAGACTCTCCGTCAAGCCACCGCGCAACATGTGCAGGACCTGCTGCCCAAACTGCACAGCGAAACACTCGTGGACGCCCCTTACCAACCGGATGCGGCGCAATCAGGCAAACGTGCGTTGGGCGGAGCGGCGCTCGCTCTCACCTCGAGGCTGGACGGCGGCAGCAAGGCCGCAGACGCGTACCAATCGGCCGACAATATGACCCTGCAACTGACCGCCCTGTCCTGCCTACTGCGCGCGGGCAAAGGTGAGGCGGAACTGTGTGCCTTCTACGACCAGTGGAAACATGACCGGCTGGTGGTCGACAAGTGGTTCGGCCTGCAGGTCTCGATGGCCGCCCCTCAGAGCACGGTCGAGACCGCGCGGACTCTGACAGAGCATCCTGATTTCAATTGGAAAAATCCCAACCGGTTCCGTGCCTTGATGGGATCGCTGGCCATGAACCATGCGGGCTTCCATCAGGAAAACGGAGCGGGCTATGCCCTGCTTGCCGATTGGCTGATCCGGTTGGATCCGGTGAACCCGCAGACCACGGCGCGCATGTGTTCGGCGTTCCAGACGTGGAAACGATATGACGCCGACCGTCAGGCGCTGATGCGCGCGCAGCTGCGCCGGATCGCCGACACGCCCGACCTGTCACGCGACACGACCGAGATGGTCTCGCGCATCCTCGGCGCATGACCTCGTTCAGCTTTACACGGCAAAACCGGAACCCGCGTGTGGTGGTCTTGCTGATCTGCATCTACGCGGTGCTGATCGGCCTGATCATTTTCCTGAACGCGGCCTGGTGGTTGATGGCGTTGCTCGCGTTGGCAACACTCCCGGCCGTCTGGGATATTGTTAAAGACACCAGCGCCGGGGTCGAACTGACCGACGGGAAACTACGCTGGTACACCGGCCAACGCAGCGGTCAACTGGACCTGTCCGAGGTTGACCGATTCCGATTTGACACCCGCTGGGATTTCTCGGTTCGCGTTTCAGCGGTGCTGAAATCGGACAAGCGTGTCCGCCTTCCGGATGAGTCGCTGCCCCCACACAAACAGTTCGAAGACGTGTTGCAGCAGGCGGGATTTACCGTTGAACGTCATCATTTTAGGGTTTTTTGAAACAATCCCAGGCCCACGGACTAATTGATCACACCTCGGACCAACGCGCGCAACGACTCCTTGAAATAGACACAGTTTTTGGCAAACTGGAGGGGTTACACGTTTGTTACAGTTCGAGTTTTGCCATGTTTCGGTCTTTCAGGGCGGTTGCCGCCCGTATTTTCGGCTCTTCCAATCCCACCTCTACGCCTTTGCCCGCGTCTGTTGCGGATGCAACGGCATGGCTTGTCGCCTCGGGGCAGTTGAACATCCCTATCGCGGAAACAGATGACACCGCCGGTCATCAGGTGATCGAACGCGGACGCCATCTGGCGCGTCAGGATATGTGGGTCGAACTCTCGCAAGAGATGCGGGCCGCGGATGACGCACACGAAACAACACCCTGCGGCCAGCCGATTGCCGACCTGTTAGGTTTTGGGGCACGCGCAGATGTTGTGCTGGCTGCGGAACATGCCTTGTCGGATGGCAGAACTCAGTCGGACTATGACTTTCTGGCAGGCATCTCTGAACTGGAGGGTGAAATTCAGAACCACCCCGATGATCCTATGATCGCCCTTGTGGTGGCATTGGCTCATATTGATTTGGCTTGGGCATGGCGTGGGACAGCAGACCCCAAAGACCTGCCTGCCCTGCATCAATCCCGGTGCGCCGCGCATTTCGACCGCGCTGCGGATTTGCTGAAGGACTGCCGCTCTACAATGCCGAACAGCCCAGCAATTGCCGCTGCGGATTGTGCCCTTTTGTCGGGCCACATCAGCCCGCGCACCCGTGTAGCGGACAAATACGAAGCGCTGATCACGCTTGACCCGCGAAACCATCGCCACATGCGCGCAATGGGCAGCCATCTTTTGCCACGCAGGTTCGGGACCTACGACCAGCTAGAAGTTCAGGCCCTACGCAACGCCGCGCGCACTCAAAAAACATGGGGCGCAGGTGGCTATACCTGGGTTCAGTTCGATGCCATTGCACTGGATGACGAAGCCTGCGCGCGTGTGGATGTCGAGTATTTTCTGGAAGGGTTGCACGACATCGTTGAACGCCGCCCCGACCAGCAGACGATCAACCTGTTGGCGGCCTATTGTTCGGTCACGCTGCAAAACGGGATGGGCCGCAACCCTAAGGCCGACATCGCCCGTAAACAGATTTGCGAGGCTGCAAACTGGTTGATCCGCGATCACCTGACCGAGCTGCACCCCCTGATCTGGGCCCATGCGGCGAACGGGTTCAGCAACAGCCTGCGCGTCAACTCGACCGAGCGCTTCGCCGCACGTGGCCGCCGGGATGCGCTGCGCGCGATCGCCAATCAACTGCGCGAGGAACTGCGCAGTGGTGTGCCACGACAGAATTAATGCTCAATCGGGCCTATCCGGGCCTATCCGGGCCTATCTGGGATGAGGGGCGTTAAACCGCGCAGAATAAGGGGTTTTTCGGGTGCTTGAGGAGGCGTGACGATGAGGGCTCAAAATCGGGCTTGCGACAGTGATTTGCCCAATCTCGACCGCTCAGTGGTTCAGATCGCCGGAAAACGCTGGTTTTTTCTTCGCATTTCAGGGCCCGGAATCGAGCGTATTTTCCACGATCTGCGCAGGCCAGAACACCCGGATTGCGCCGATCGGTCAGAGCGCGTGGCATTGGCGTTTAACGGGGCTTTGAAGATGCGTTTAGGGCCTGTGTTGGGGCGGTTCAGGAACGGGCCCACCAGTTGGGTGGTTCGATCCCGAGGATGTCCCATTGCGGTGTCCAGGCCTTGCCCACGGCATCAGGCCATCCATGCCGGGCTGCGGCCTCTTCCTCAGGGGTATCAAGGCGGTCGATACCGTGACCCTCGACCCATGCGGTGATCTGCGCAATGGCCTCGCGGACGCAATCCCGCAATCGGTGAATCTCTGCGGGTTCGGGCAGGCCCGCACCCCAGGGGAACCGCAGGCCGTTTCTGACAGCCCCGATGGAGCATCTCAGTTCCACGGCGAATCCGGCGCCGCAGGTCGGTTTGCCGGATTTGAGTGTTTGACGGAGCCAGTCCACGGATTGCCCTGGCTCATGATCGTAGAGGAAATCACCGAACAGCCGATCATCGAGCTCTTCGCGATCGCGTGGGTCGCACTCGGTGAGACCGTGCCTTTCGAGGTCTTCCCATGTCAGGAAACCAGCCATTCGAGAAGTCCTGCGATCAGTTGCTCCATGCGGTCTTCGCCAAAGCGCATCAGGTTGACGCGGCTGCCCCCGGCGATGGCGTGAGCATAGTTGACGTAGCCTGCGCGGTCCAGTGCGCTGGTGGCGGCATGGGAGGCCAGCCGCTGCATGGCGGGGGCGTTCATGTCGAGACCGGCCGCTTGCTCGTTGATGCGCAGCGTGGCCAGTTGCCAGAGGCGATTGGCGGTGTGGCCAAGCCCGGGGCGGGGATCGGTGGCGCGGAAGAGCGAGCCATCATGGCCCACGGCGACGACGCGCACGAGGCCGGGTCGCTTTTCCAGCTGCTCAAGATCAACAGATGACAGGGCTGCGGAATCGGGATGATTGTGCACGACGCCGATACGGCGGGCCGGGTCTCTCAATATGTCGAGCATCTCCGGAGACAAGTCGACCCGGTCTCGCGCGCCCTCCACCCATTCCACGGGTGCGGCATTGCCGCCACGCACGGGGGTGTCGGCGTCGAGATCGATGGCGGCGAGATGTTCATTGCCGGTTCTGAGGCCGCGTGCGCGGGCTTCGTGGATCAGCCCCAGTTCGATGCCGCGCGCCACCGGGTCCAGGCCCTCGGCGATGGCATCATGGCGGCCCTGCTCGGCGAGGAATGTGGCCCCGGGGTTGGTCTCAAAGCCCGGCGTGATGCCCTTGGGAACCTCAAGGCTGCGCCCGGTGCGGGGATCGGTCAGGCTGCGGGTTTCCATTGGTGGCTCGGTGGCGACGGTCAGGCCCCGGCGTTCCAGCGCGCGGGCGGAGAGCTGGCGGGTGGTACAGGCGCAGAAATAGCCGTTGGGCGGGAAATGCGCGGCCCACCAGATATGATCGACCGGCACAACCAGCCCGTGGAAAGGCTGATGCGCCGCGCGGCGGCTGGCGCGCTGGAGCTGGATATATTCGAGATAGGGAAAGACCTCTTTGGTGCGCTGGATGCGCATCCAGCGTCCGGCGGCATATGCGGTGCGCAGGTTGGTGTCGAATATGACGGCAAGGCGGCGTTTCGAGCCAAGCTGTACGATGCGGGTCTCGCCGGTGAGCGGATCGGTCATGCTCTTGCGGCCCCACCATCCGGCGGCCTTGAGCTTTGGCTCCAGCGCCGCGCGGAACTGCTCCATGGTCCAGCCCCCGGCGATGGCCTCGTCCACGGCTTCGCGGATCGTGGCCAGCAGATCGTCCTGCATCGCCTTGGCGACCACGAAGCCGCGCGCATGGGAGGCGCCCCACCAGTCGCGCCAGGAATAGCGCCCTTCAGGCGGGGCGTAGCCCTTGGCGCGAAAGAACTCTATGGCTTCCCGGGGCTGAAGCGCTGTGGCGGTGGCCAGTGGCGTGAGATCGATCGGGTCAGCCATGGGGTCACGCCTCCGGATCGCTTTCGGGCATCACCGGCGCATCGGCGGTGCCTGCGAGCTGGGCTGCAAAATCAGCGCGCGCGTAAAGCCCGGCCAGCGCTTCGGCGGCTGGGTGGGTGGCCAGTTCCGCCAGCCGGTCGCGCAACGCTTGAAGCGTTTCCGCCTCATCCAGTGCGCCCTGAACGGGAATGAGCGTGGCAGCGGCGGCCTCTGCGGCAATATCGGGGCCGATGAGATGGCCGACCAGCCCGGTGATGGCATCACCCGGGGCGCCGCCGGGCGGCGCGGCAAACTCTGCGGTGGGATCAGACATGTCGGGCGGCCTGTCGGGCCGGGGGGCCGGCTCTTCCCAGACCCCACCATAGGTCTCTTCGATATAGCTGCGCGCGGGGCGCAGGCCGGAGGCCTGGGTGATGTAATAATCGCGTTTTGCGCGGATCTCGAGGTCCTCGGGTGGCGCGGTATCGCGGTAAAGCCGGGGCACGGCAGCCCCGGGAAAGTTCCAGTGGGTGAGCCATGTGGCCACGCTGGCGTGCAGGCATTCGGAAAGCCGATGTTCGTCACTGGCGATGAGGGCCTGAAGGGTTTCATTCTGGACCCTGGCTGTGCCCACATGCTGGCCGATCTCGGAGGTGGCGTGCTGGCCCACCACCGCTTCGGCGATCATGCGATCCAGAGCGGACAGCATGGAGCGGAAGTCTCCGCCCCCCGAGCCTCTACCACCGGCTCCACCGCCGGAACCGGCGGCGGCCAGCGTTTCCACCGACTGGCCCTCGGGCAGCGCGATGCAGCTGGCTGTCACCGCCTGTCCCATGATTGCCAGCAGCGCATCGATCTCCGGTTGCAGCGCATCCTGTCTGTATTTGCCCACCAGCACCGGCGCCCCGAACTTCTCCAGCGCCACCGACCACATGCGCAGCACCTGCCGCTTGAGCCAGACCGGCCAGATGCACCAATGCGCGGCCCCCAGCCCGAAGGGTTGCCCGCCATGGCGCGGCGGGGTGCGGTGCAGGATGTATTTTGCTGGCGGCAGCGGGATCCCGGCCGGATGGCTCCGGGTGATCAGCAGCGGCTCGAGCGTGGTCCGGTCATGGCGGATGAGGCGCGGATCGCGACTGCGGATATCGACCAGCCGGACGCGGTGCCCCTCCACCGCCCAAAGGCATTCGGAGATCGCATAGCCATACCAGATCGCGTGCAGAAGCGCCCGGCTGACCCGGTTCATGTCGAGGCCGCCCAACTGCAAGCGCAGATCGTCGGCGGCCGCCACGTCCCGCGCGCGCGTCCCGCCGGGCTCGATTGTCAGGGGGGCCGCCAGCAACCCGTCGATGCGCTGGCCCAGCACGGCGGTGGCCTTGCTGTCGGTCAGGGCGATCTCGGCGGCGTCCAGTCCGGCGTCATCGCCCGGGACAGCGCCAAAGCCGCCCGGCCCGCCGGCCAGCGCGCTGCCCAGACCTTCCAGCCAGCCTGCGGTCTGACCCCAGATGCCGGTTCCGCCCAGCCGGGCGGTCTGGGCCGGTGCGGCCCGCTCTGCGGTATCGGGGCGCTTGGGCACATCGCTGTCACGGGGATCCATGGCTTACCTCCAGCCAACAGGGCCCGCCAGCGGCGAGCGGATGATGTCAAGATCGGGATCGGCGCGGTAGCCCGCGCCCGCGCCTGGCCCGCCGCCCAGCCCGGCGGAGCTGAGTTGCGGACCCGGCCGCATCTCGAAGGGTCCTGCCACCGAGGCGGCTCCGAAGGCCGCGAGCGCCAGGGCCCAGAAGCGATCGGCATGCCCGTCACTGTCCTTGCGGTCGGCAACAAGGCGCGGCGCCCCGGAGGCCGAGGGTTCGGCGCGCACGGAATGCAGATCATCCCAGAGCGCGGGATCGGCGGGAATGCGAATGCGGCGATCCTCGAAGGCCTCGCGCAGGGCGCCGGCCACATCGAGCTTGCGGGCCGCCGACAGGAGCACCCCTTCCACGGTGAGCGCGCCATGGTCTTCCTGGTACTGCTCGACCACCGCCTCGCCCATGCCGGTCTGATCGACCAGGATGCGCAAGGGGCGGTGCGCGCGCGCAAGACGGCGCATTTCGGCGCGCTGTTCGGCAAAGGTTTTGTTGTCCAGTGTGACAATCTCGCGCAGCCAGAGCGTGCCCCCATCATCTTCCAGCACGGCGGCCACCCAGAGGTCGCGACGGCGCGCCACATCAACACCGATATAGCAGGGACCGGAGCCGCGATGGTCGGGGTTTCCGGCGCGCGCGTCGCGTGAGGCGGCGCGGATGAGATCATAAAGCAGCCAGGCCCCGCCGCCCGCCGAAGGCACGCAGTCGAGCTCTTCCGGCCCGTGGCGGCCATATTGGGCGCGGATGGCGGCCTCCCAGGCGGTTTCGGCCGGCTGCGTGAGCGGTTGATCGGTAAGCTGTGCAATCCGCCCATAGAGCCCCTGAGCGAGCGCGTCACGCAGTGTCACCCGGTGGAGCGTGCCCGGCTGGCGAGCCTCCCGGATATCGCGCACCAGCGTGTTGAACGGGTTGGCCTCGCCGTTATGGGTGGAGATGATCCGCACCCGGCCGCCCCAGGTCAGAAACGCAAGCGCCGCTTTCAGCACCGCGTCGAGCGTGTCGACAAAGGCGGCCTCATCGATCACCGCCACATCGCCCGGACGGCCCTTGCCCCGAAACCCGCGTGGGGAAGAGGTCATGGCGAGGATCTGTTTGCCCGAGGCCAGCGCGATCCGGAAGGCCTGGATGTCGCGGCCCTCATCATGGATCAGAACCTCGCCGGCCGCCCCGGCCGCGATGTCGAGGTCCTCGGCCCAGCCCGCGCAATCGTCGATGAAGCCGCGCGTCATGTCGCGTGCGTAGCTCTGATAGTAGATATCGCCCCGGCCCGTGCCTGCATGCATCACCGCGTGATAGGCCTCGGCCCAGCTGATCCCGATGCGGCGGGACTTCTCGATCACGGCCAGCGGGGCGGGGTCCCCCACCCAGGCCGATTGATAGGGCAGAAGGGTCCTCATGCATCACCACCCTCGACCGCCTGCCGGATCAGGGCGGCAACATCCGGGCTGAGACCGGCCCCGCGCGCGGCCGCCCCGGCCCGTTCTCCCCCGGCGCGGCGCTCGGCCTCGGCCAGGCGTTTGCGTTCCTTGTCGGCCATTGCCTCGCGCAAGCCCGATGAGCTCATGACATCCTTCATCATCCGGCCCAGGAAATGCAGATCACGCGGATCGATCTCCCCGGCCTCCCGGGTCATCTGCGCTTTCATCACCTTGAAGGCCACGGTGGTGATCATCTCGAAGAGCACCGATTGGCGGCGGGCTTCCTCTTCCAGCCCGATCTCGTCCAGCCACCCCGCCGCCCAGCCGGTGGCCTCCTGCTGAAGGCGCGAGAACTCCCGGTGTTCCTGGCCGAACCGCTGCACCGTTGAGCGCCCGATCGTGACCAGCAGCCCCTTCTCGGCCAGGCGGTCATTGAGCGCGTCGGTGATCGTGTCATAGTCGGCAAACCCCTGCGCGGCGAGCTCTTCGCGCAGCCAGTCACGGATGGCCGAGGGCAGAAGATCGATCTTGCGCCGTCGCGGCATGTCACGGCCCCTTTGGTGCGGGCCGCCTCACGCCGGGATGGAGGGCCCGGCCTTGCGCGATATCCACGCCGCGCGCGGTGGCCGAGGCCAGAACGAAGCCCTCATGGTCCTCCAGCGTCACAAGCTCCTGTTCGCTGAGCCAGGCCAGCGTCGAGACCAGCCGGTCGCGCGAGGTGGTAATGCCCAGCCAATTGCAGACATCCATGAGGATCTCCGAGTTGGAGGCATATTCGAGACAGGCCGAAAGATGGGTGAGGATGGCCAGGCGGCGGTGGGCGTCCAGTGTTGCGGCATAGCTCATCTGCGGCTCTCTCCCAGAAGATGGTCCTCGATCCGGGTGATGGCGGCCGAGAGGGTGCCCACGGCCCTGGCATCGCGCTCCATGGCGGTGCGCAACTCCGAGACCGCGCCCGCCTGGCGTTCGATGGCAAGCTGCAGCGCGTGAATGTCCTCGCGGCTGGCCAGTCCGGCCACCGCGCCTTCCAGCCGCGTCAGCCGTTCGGCGTGGCGGTCGAGCCGGTCGGTGACATCTGCCCCGGGTTCGGATCGGGATGGGTGCGGGGAGGCGCTGCGCCGCAAAAGACCCAGCCGCTGCAGGGCCACCACGGCGCCGCCCAGAAGGCCCAGGATCGCAAGGAGCGCGGCAAAGCTCTGCCAGTCTTCAGGGGTGGGCATCATCAGCAGGCCTCCGGGAAAGATATGCGGGCAAAAGGGTCCTGCCCACATTAGCGGCTTTGCGCCACATCAGTCAGCGGACCATGGTCCGCTGCTCTGGTTATACCCGGGGCGGTGCGGGATCGTTGCAGACCGGACAGGGCACACCGCGCCGCACTTCACTGTCGGTCATGTCAAAAAGCCAGCCCGCCTCATGGCCGCAGCGGCCACATGTGAAATGCCCGCCCTTTGCGGTGCGCCAGCCGGGCATCAGGCCCGGAGCCTGCCCCCGGTCATCGGCATGCATCATCACGCGGCGCATCCGGGGTGGGGGCGTCAAACCCGGAAGCCAGGGCTGGCGGCGTTCAGTCTTCACTGTGAACCGCCCGCGCCGCCTCCAGCCACATCAGACAGGCCGCACCCAGATCGCCCCCGTGGGCGACGAGGCCGTAAAGCTGTATTTCCACGATGCCGCAGGCGAGCTGGGGGATTTCCACCTTTGCCCCGGTCTCGATGAGCGCCGTGGTTACCGCCTCGGTGATCGTCTCCACATCCTCCATCCCCGAAAGCCGCTCCAGAAGGGCGGTGCGGGCTGTGGTGCCGGGATCGGCGTTTTTGTCCTGTTCTTCCATATCCATATCCTTCATCTAGGTACATTCTCCCGCTTCCGCCTGGCACAGAGCGCCTTCGGTCTCAAATATCCAGTCCCCCTGGCGCGCCACGAAATCGGCCAGCTCCGCGCAGCTTCCATCCTTGCGCCAGTATGCGCCTGAGGGGGTGTTGCTGAGGCGCGAGGCCAGCGCTTCCATCTCTATCCACCAGGCAAAGCGGTCGGGGTCATCGCGGGCCAGGGCGGCGCGCACGGCCTCTGACTTGAGAAAGCAGCCATCGCAATTGCCCAGGGGTGTGCGCCCGTCCTCACCTGCCAGCGCCAGATCGAAAGGCTGCGCGGCCCAGAACGCGGCCACGTCGCGCCGGGCAATGCCGGCCCCGGCCAGCGGATACCAATTTTGCCATCTTTCTTTGGGATCATATTTCAAGCGCGATTGTTCATCCGCTCGTATACCCAATGCCGTCGTCCAGTTTTTCCAGCCCTGACCCACCAGCCAGCGCTTGGCGGTGCGCACTTTGAGCTCGGCGGTGCAGTAGCGCGCGGCCACATTGGGCAGATGCCGCTTGCGGCGAATGAGCGCCTCAAAAGGCTCGCCGTTTTGCGACGCGGTTGCGTGATCAACCTCGACCGCGCGAGGACCATTGCCATAGCGGTATTCCAGCCAGACAATCTCCACGCCCCAGCGGGTGCCGCATGTCGCGACAAAATCCAGCGTCTCTTCCCTCTCGCGGCCGGTGTTGGTGAAGATCACCCGCACGTGGTCGGGGTCAAGCCCGCCATTGTTTTCAAGAATATGATGCAGCATCAGGGCCGAGGAGCGGCCGCCGGAAAAGGCGATCTGCACCGGGCCTTCAGGCAGGCGGAAGGGATCGGGGGCATTCATCGCGCGCGCGCCTCGCGCCGGTAGCGCCGCACGGTGCCGGTTGCAATACGCAAGGCGCGGGCGATCTCGCCTGTTCCCAGGCCGCGCCCTGTCAGCCACAGCACCACCGCGCGGCGCGCCAGCGGCACCTCCAGCACATGACCGCCACAGCCCTGCATGAGCGCCTGTGCAGGTGCGTGACCCAGAAGGGCGATCAGGGCCTGGCCCTCGGGGCTTTGATCGCGCGCGGGCACCCGCCAGCTCCGCCCGCCATGTTCCAGCGCGATGGCAAGTGCTGCCTCGCGCCCGGCGTGATCGGCAATCTCGGCCAGGGAGGCCGGCAGGGGCGCGGATGCGCAAGTCTGATGCGGGCGGGTCAATGGTCAGGTCTCCGGTGGGCGCTCCTTTGGTGCCGCAGGCTCAGCCGTTCGGCGCGGTTCGAGATCGGCCCGGCCTGGGCGCTGGTTATGGTGACGAGTGCGACCGTGCCATCTGCCGTGCGCCGCAGATGAAACCGCAGGCCCTCGCGGATCACCGCGCCCTCGCCAAAGGTGCGCATGGCGGCCTCCGCGCCCGGCACCTGCGCCGCAATCCGCGCCCTCAGCCCCTCCACATCCACACCCCAGCTGCGCTCGAGCCAGCGCAGCACCGCGTGATCGGTGACATGCAGCGACCCGGTCATGCGCCCTCCTCCGGTGCGGGCCCGGAGCGGGCCAGCATCGCGCGCAGCGACCGGATCACATCGGTGATGCAGCCCGTATCGGTCAGCGCATCCACATCGAGGGGCACAAAGGCCCAATGCGCCCCGAAGCGCGCGCGGATGAAGGCGTTGAGCCCGGCGCGGCCCGGGCGTTTCAGCGCGCCCCGGCGCCCCAGTTCGCCCCAGAGCGCGTGAATGAGGCGCACGTCGCCCCTTTTGGCTTTGGGGTGGGGGTTTGCGCCGCTGTGGCTGTCCCGGTGGGCCGCGCTGGCGCCCTTCTGACCGCCCCTGTGGCCGCCCCCTGTGCCATCCGGGGCTCCGCCCCTGTGGCCGCCCCCTGTGCCATCCGGGGCTCCGCCCCTGTGGCCGCCCCCTGTGCCATCCGGGGCTCCGCCCGTTCGGCGCTTCATCCGTCCACTGGACGGATGACCGGTTGCACCGGACCGCGCCTCACCCTGCAGCGTGTTGAGATGGGCCAGCAGCAGGACCAGGTCGCGGGCGGACATGTCCCGCATCGACGCCTTGCCGGTCACAGCCAGTTGCACATCATGGCGTGCGTCCGCATCGAGCCCGAGGGCGCGGCAGGCCCCGTGCGCCCCGCGCATCAGCCGGGCGCAGTCCCCTTCGGCATATCGGCGGGTGCGGGTCATGTCACCGCCGCCCCGCCCTGCGCTTTGCGCGCCGCGCGTTCGAACCTCTTCTGCCGCCGCGCGATCCGCATCCGCTGCGCTTTGTGTTCGGGCGCCTTCATCGGCAGGTGCGTGACGGGCAGACCGGAGACCCCCTCGGGGATATGCCTGATCCGCCCGGCCGCCACCGCCGCGTCGATGAGCCTGCGCGCCTCGGCGGAGAGCGGGTCGCGCGTCATGCGGGTGCCAAAGACCGCCACCGCTCAGCCCGCCTTGGCCAGATCGATGCTGATCGGCTCCCAGGCCGCATCGGGGGTGGCGCGGCGATAACAGCGCATATAGGTTTTCGAACCCACCACCCGCATCGCATCGCGGATCGCTTCCATCGCCCTGCGCCAGCGCCCGTCCGCGATATCGAGCCGCAGCAGGCTGTAGATGCCGGCGCGCGCGATCTCGCCCTCCTTGTCGACCTGGAAGGCGTGGGAGACGATGGTGCGGATCTCGGCGCGGCTGCCCTCGGCCCATTCGGCCAGGCATTCCTCCACCAGGTCGCGCGCCACCTGCAATTCGGGGCCGAAGGCGATGCGATCGGCGATCTGCACCTGCACCTTCATCGTGCCGTCATAGGACATATAGGTGCGGTTGCCCTTGACCGAGCGGCGGCTATGGCCGCCATATTCGGCCTCCAGGATCGCATCAAACCCGCCGATCTCATCAAAGCAATGGGACCGGAACCGCCCGATCTGCCCCGAGAGATCACCGGCAAAATGAATGACCCGGCGCACCATCTCATCCTGCAACTGGTCCTGCGGGCGCACCATCTCGAGCGGCGTCAGGCGCCCTTGTGCGTCGCGCATGTAGCGCGCACCATCAATGTCCACCGTGGCCGCATCGATCCAGTTCAGCGGCGGCAGGCCCAGAGATACGGGACCGGCTTCGCTCTCCGGGTCACAGCCCTGGTCGATCCGGGCCTCGGGGCCCCTGTCGGGATGCGGGTTTGTCTGTGCCATAACATGTCCTTTCGATGTGTTGACTGTTGCAGGGGGTCTTTTGCATCCGCCGTCAGCCCTCGGCCGCGTCCTCAAAATCCACATGCGCGAAGATCGCCGGCAGCCCGTCTTCCAGCCCGACCGCCTCGATCTCGTGAAAGCCGCCCGGGATGTCGGCGATCCAGACCTCCTCATGGGCGGGCAGCTCAGAGAGCCGTTCGATCAGCTCCTCTACGCTCATGACAGCTCTCCCGCCGCCGCTTCGATATCCGCCTCGGAGATCGCCTCGCGCCCGGCCCCGCGCGCGATCATCCAGGCCCGCGCCAGATGGCGGCGCAACCCGTGCAGCCCGCCGGGGCCTGCGGCGGCGGCGATCAGATGTTTCATCTCGCGGGCGCCCGGTTTGCGTCCCAGGGGCCCTGCGGCAATGGCGGCCACATCGTCGCGGGCCAGCGCCTTGAGATCGACCCGCATGCCGATCCGCCCCGTCACCTGCGGACAGCGCGCCAGCGTCATGCGGATGGTGTCATCGCCGATGAGCGCCAGCCCGCAGCCGGCCATGTCGCGAATGCAGCGGAGCTCATCAAGCAAGGGTCGTGAGCGTCGGCGAGGCGCGCAGCCAGATCGCCTGCGCCCGGCCCGCGCAATGGGTCTCGGCCGCCCAGGTCTTGCCGCGCCCCGAGGGGCCGTGGATCAGCGCCAGATCGCCGGCGGCCTGCGCATAGGCCAGGGCGGCACTGACC
>NZ_CBDAQX010000009.1:0-292738 GCF_965199275.1 Ruegeria sp.
GGGAACGAAAGCTGGCGAATTAACCACCGCGACTAACCTCGAAATCGGGGAATAAATTCAAAACAGACAGCAGGTCAAACCTTCAGTCGAGCTACGCTCTCTTTTCGGTTTGACCTGCTGTCCACCCCCTCCTGAATCAACCTAAACACGACCCCCTCAACGCCCCTCTTAGCTCCAAGGGGGGTCAAATTTGGACGCCGATGGGGGGTCATTATTCAATGCCGATTGACACAATGGCTTTGGTTGGATCGTTCGGTGCGCGAAAGAACACTTGATAAGATCCGAGAAATGGCCGCCTGACTTCCGACCTTTTTGTTGATCTGACTGGGTTTTTGGTTTGTTTTCAGGTGTGGTTGCTCAGAGGCGCGTTGTAGTGCCCCATTATTATAAAAAGTATTGACATGGGCCTTCAGATGGCTAACCTCTTCGCCCATGTTCATCCGCACCAAACATGACGCAAAGCTCAACCGCACACGGATCCAGATCGTTGAATCCGTCCGCACCGGCTCCAAGGTACGCCAGAAGATCCTGCGCCATGTGGGTGTGGCCCATAACGACAGCGAGATTGAGGATATCAAGCGTCTGGCGGGCCGCTTGATGGAGCAATTACGCATTGATCGCTCGCCGCAAATGGAACTGTTCACGCCCACGGAATATGCCGATCTGCAGGCGCTGGTGCGCCGCGCTCCGCGGCCGGACAAGCTTGGCGTTGATCTTGCCGAGTGCCGTGAGGAGGCGCGGGTCTCTCTGGGTCTGCGGGATGTCATGGGGACGATGTATGACCAACTGGGTTGGGGGGCCCTTCTGGGGGCGGCGCGTAAAAGTGCCAATCGCATTGTGAAAGAGCTGGTTATGGCGCGGATCGCACAGCCCGAGAGCAAGCGCGCGACCGTGGAGGCGTTGGAGAACCAGGCAGGCATCACGCTCAATCTGGACGTGGTCTATCGGAGCATGGATTACATCAATACGCCGGTGATAGACGGGATTTGCAAAACCTCTCACGCGGCGGCAGAGAAGTTGCTGGGCGGGCCAGTGACCGTGCTGTTCTACGATTGCACGACCCTGGCCTTTGACACCGAGCGCGAGGACCCGGCCGAGGATGCGGACGGGGTCGAGCAGGATCATCTTCTGGCCAAGGGCTTCAGCAAGGATGGCAAGCATCACCGCGCTCAGGTCATGCTGGCGCTGATCGTCACCTCCGATGGGCTGCCTGTGGGCTATGAACTCTTCCCGGGAAACACCTGGGAAGGTCATACGCTGGAAGCTGCGCTGAAGGCGTTGGAGGGACGCTTCGACGTGGCCAGGGTCACGTTCGTGGCCGATGCCGCCATGCTCAGCAAGGACAACCAGCAGATGTTGCAGAACAAGGGTCTGCCCTACATCCTCGGCTATCGCATGAAGTCCGCCCCGGCCGCCGTGAAGGCGAACATTTTGAGCCCGGAGGGACGCCAGCCTTGGGCTGGACACGGTTCTGAAGAGGCAACCGAGAAGGGCTGGTACAAGGTGATCGACCAGGAGGGAGCGCGGGTCATTGTGACCTGGTCACCCACCCGGGCACGCAATGATGCCCACAAGCGCGACAAGGCAATCGAAAAGCTGCACAAGAAGCTCAAGCGCTCTCGCAAACCCGGCAGCTTCAGCAGCCGGGGATATGGCCGCTTCCTGGCCTTCCCCGACAGCGGGGACGTCACGCTGGATGATGCAAAGATCAAGGCAGCGGCACAATGGGACGGGCTGCATGCCATTGTTGTTCATGGTGCGGACGAACTGGAGGCACAGGACGTCATTGCCCGCTATCACCAGTTGTGGGAGATCGAAGCCTGCTTCCGCACCAACAAGCACGATCTGAAAATCCGGCCCATCTATCACTGGTCGCCGCGTCGGGTCCGGGCCCATATCGCCATCTGCTACATGGCCTTCTGCTGCCTGCAGCACCTGCGCAAGCATCTGGACCTGCTCGGACACCCGATGAGCCCGGCTCGTATCCGCAACGAGTTGAACGCATTGCAGCTCTCGATCCTGCGCCACAAAGGCACCCCTGACCGCTACGGCATGCCAAGCCATGCCACGGTCGATGCCAGACGCATCCTCACCTGCGTCGGCCTGACCTGGAACGAAGCCCCTTTCAAGATACCCCCCGGGCGCACCCGAAAAACTGGCCAGACCAAAGCCTGAGCTCCCTCAACACTCCGAAACAATCGCTGGCGAAAAAAGTCCGTGTAGTGCCTTTTGGCAACCAAGGCATAATAATATCAATGACTTATACGAAAAAATGTCGGAAGTCAGGAAACACGACCCCCTCAACGCCCCTCTTAGCTCCAAGGGGGGTCAAATTTGGACGCCGATGGGGGGTCATTATTCAATGCCGATTGACAGCATGAGCGATGAGGACATAGACAAGCTTAAGGATGGACTTCGCGCTCTTGAAAAGGCTGTGGCTGACTATGGGCAGAGTCGCGAGAACGAAAACAGTTAATGCGGGCTGTTGTTCGGATGGGCGTTCTGAAAGGCCGGGATCTGATCCAAGCTGTCCTTGATCCGAGAAATCTTGGGCAGGTGCGCCAATTCAACACCCCACCTTTTCGCATTGTAAAGCTGAGGCATCAGGCAAACATCGGCAAGCGTTACACGGTCACCGTAGGAAAACGGACCGCCCTGCGTCATCTCCTCGTAAGCCGCCAGACCTTCGCCGATGAAATGCTGCATCCAGCCTTCGTTCGAAATCTGGTTCCCTGAGTGTTCTACGGCCCATTTCACCACTCGAAGGTTGCAAACCGGATGGATATCCATTGCCACAGCATAAGACAACGCACGCACCTCGGTGCGGCCCACGGGGTCCGGGGGCAAAAGGCCAAGGCCTCTGGTTTCGTCAATATACTCGATCTGCGCTAGCGACTGGGTGAACCTATTCCCGTCTATTTCCAACACCGGCACCAGACCCTGAGGGTTTCTGGACAGATGCGCGTCGGACTGCTGCTCAGCTTCCAGCAGGTTCACGATGACGGTTTCCCAGCTTTCCCCGGCAAGGCCCAACGCGATCCGCACGCGGTAGCTGGCTGAAGAGCGCCAATAGTCATAAAGCTTAATCATTTATTCTTCCGAAAGCAGGTCGAGGGCGGCATTCAGCGCTTCCTCAGACTCACCAAGTTTGGTTTCCAGGCTGGATTGAAACGACAGTGCAATAGGAACCAATTGGCTGAGAAGATCCACGCCTTTTTCCGTAAGGTCGAGTTTGACAAGTCGTCTGTCGGCAGGGTCTTCAACCTTGGTGATCAGTCCGCGGGATTCAAGCCGTGCGGCCGCACGGCTGACCTTTGACTTCTCTAGACTGACTCGTTTCTCAATGTCCCGAACCGACGGGTTTTCAGCATATCCAACGTTCACAAGGACGCGCCATTCCGGGTTCGATACGCCAAACTCGTGTTTATACTTCTGCGCCATTTCTGCGCTCAGTCGCGCGGCCAGCACCGTAAGCCGGTATGGCAAGAACCCTTCCAAATCGAACTCGGGCAAGTTTTTGGTGCTCATGCAGGGACTTCCTTTCGGCGCTATTGAATTCAGATTTTCATTGCATCTGCAACAAAAATATTGACAACGTTGCAAATGCAACAAATATTTACTGCGAACCCAAAGTCTTGCCGAATCGAGTGAGCAGGAGATTCAGATGAATGTGCTCGTTGAACATAGCGGATTGACCGTTGCCGAAGATGGGAACACCATTTCAAAGGGTTACATGCCCGGTTGGGCCAATGACTTTGAGACCGAGGCTTTGCCTGGCGCGTTGCCGCAGGGCATGAACAGCCCGCAGCGCTGCAACTATGGCCTCTATGGCGAACAGCTCAGCGGCACGGCCTTCACCGCGAATCCACCCGAGCGGACGTGGTGCTATCGCATTCGCCCTTCGGTCAAGCATTCGCATCGCTATGAGAAAATCGACCTGCCCTACTGGAAATCCGCGCCCTGTATCGACCCGGATGTGATCAGCCTGGGCCAGTATCGTTGGGACCCGGTTCCGCATTCTGACACCTCTTTGACATGGCTGACCGGCATGCGCACCATGACGACGGCGGGGGATGTGAACACGCAGGTCGGCATGGCCAGCCATGTCTATCTGGTCACCGACTCGATGGTGGATGACTATTTCTTCTCGGCCGATTCCGAGCTGCTGGTGGTGCCGCAAGACGGCTGCCTGCGCTTTGTGACCGAGCTGGGGATCATTGATCTGGAGCCACAGGAAATCGCGATCCTGCCGCGCGGGTTGCTCTACCGTGTTGAAGTGCTGGAAGGTCCAGCACGCGGATTTGTCTGTGAGAACTACGGGCAGAAATTCGAGCTGCCGGGTCGCGGCCCGATTGGCGCCAATTGCATGGCCAATCCGCGCGACTTCAAAGCACCTGTCGCCGCGTTCGAGGACCGAGAGGTGCCCTCGACTGTGACGATCAAATGGTGCGGGCAATTCCACGTCACTCAGATCGGTCATAGCCCGCTGGACGTGGTGGCCTGGCACGGCAACTATGCGCCTTACAAATATGACCTAGGCACCTACTGCCCTGTCGGCGCAATCCTGTTCGATCACCCGGATCCGTCGATTTTCACCGTCCTGACAGCGCCTTCGGGCCAGCCCGGCACGGCCAATATAGACTTCGTCCTGTTCCGCGAGCGTTGGATGGTGGCCGAGGACACGTTCCGCCCGCCGTGGTATCACAAGAACATCATGTCCGAGCTGATGGGTAATATCTACGGCCAGTATGACGCCAAACCTCAGGGCTTTGTCCCCGGCGGCATGAGCCTGCACAATATGATGATCCCCCACGGCCCGGACCGCGAAGCATTCGAAAAAGCCTCAAACGCCAATCTGGGGCCGGACAAGTTGGACCACACCATGTCCTTCATGTTCGAAACCCGCTTCCCACAGCATCTGACCGCCTTCGCCGCAACCGAGGCACCCTTGCAGGACGACTATATTGACTGCTGGGCGGACATCGAAAAGAAATTCGACGGCACGCCCGGCAAAAAGTGAAACAACTAATCCGCTCGTGACAAAATCTGGATACAAAATGCCTTTGATGAACTCCTGGGTGATATCGGCCAATGATGAAGCCCATCCTTTTCCCTTGAACAACCTACCCTATGGGGTTTTTTCGACCGAAGGCGACGAACCCCGTTGTGGCGTGGCCATCGGCGATATGATCCTGGACGTCTCCGCCGCCGAGGCCGAAGGCCTGATTTCGCTGAGCGACGAACCCCTGTTCGATCTGCCTTTCTGGAATCCATTGATGGAAGAGGGTCCGGCTGTGTGGGCGGCATTGCGGGACCGGCTGATGAGCCTGTTGGCCGAAGACGCCGAAGAACAGCATAAAGTTGAGCTCCTGCTCGTCGCGCAAGACGATGCCGAGATGCATATGCCTTTCGCCGTTAGCGAATACACAGATTTTTACGCGGGTCGACACCATGCTTTCAATGTTGGCACCATGTTCCGCGGGCCGGAAAACGCGTTGCCCCCGAACTGGCTGCACGTCCCGATCGGTTACAACGGTCGTGCCTCATCAGTGGTTGTTTCGGGCACGGACATCCGACGCCCTTGGGGTCAGCTGAAAGGTCTAAACGACACCCTGCCCTGGTTTGCCCCGTCGCAGCGATTCGATATCGAGCTTGAGTTGGGCGCCATCGTTGGAACCCCTTCGGATGGTCCGATCTCGGTTCAAGAAACGGATAGCAACATTTTTGGCTACGTACTGCTTAACGACTGGTCTGCCCGCGACATTCAGGCTTGGGAATACCAGCCGCTGGGGCCATTTCAGGCCAAGGCCACGGCAACCTCGATCAGCCCCTGGATCGTGACCAAAGCTGCGCTTGAGCCATTCCGCTGCAACACCCCTGCGCGTGAATTCGAATTGCTTGACCACCTGAAGGATTGTGGCCCGATGCTATACGACATCGACCTTACGGTCACGTTGGCTCCGAAGGGTAAGGCGGCGACAACCATTGCCCGAACCAATTACAATGAGATGTACTATTCGGCGGCTCAGCAATTGGCCCATCACACCACGTCCGGTTGCCCGATGAATACCGGCGATCTTCTGGGCTCGGGCACAATTTCCGGTCCGGAAAAACACAATCGCGGGTCCCTTTTGGAACTCAGCTGGGGTGCCAAGGAGCCATTTGCTCTCGACACCGGTGAGACCCGCAGCTTTGTTGAAGACGGCGACACCCTAACGCTGACGGGCGCGGCTATGGGCGACGGCTATCGGATCGGTTTCGGCGAATGCACGGGGCAAGTCCTCGCAGCACTCGACGATCCTTACAAACGTAACTGACACGAAAATCGCCCTCTCGGGCACCGGAGGACTCCCATGGCTAAAGCATTCGCATCGCAAGGCGATATGACAGAAAAGAAAATTACCTTCGATGAGATCGGCGAGGGCCTATGGGCCTTTACTGCCGAAGGTGACCCGAATTCGGGCGTCATTATCGGCGACGACAGCGTCATGATTGTCGAAGCTCAGGCCACCCCACGTCTGGCGAACAAAGTGATCGAGAAGGTGCGTGAAGTCACCGACAAACCGATCAGCCATGTTGTGCTCACGCACTATCACGCGGTGCGCGTTCTGGGCGCCTCGGCCTTCAACGCTCCGCAGGTTATCATGTCGGATGTGGCACGCTCGATGGTCGTGGAACGCGGGCAAGAGGACTGGGACAGCGAGTTCCAGCGTTTTCCACGCCTGTTCGAAGGTCATGAAAGCATCCCCGGCCTGACCTGGCCCACCACCACTTTCAGCGACAGCATGACGGTCTATCTGGGCAACCGCCGCGTGGATATCAAACAGATCGGCCGCGCGCATACGGCAGGCGATGCGGTGATCCATGTGCCTGATCAGAACGTCATGTTCACCGGCGACATCGTCGAGGACCACTCGGCCTGCTATTGCGGGGATGGTCACTTTGCCGATTGGGGCCAGACGCTGGACAATATCAAAGCTTATGACGTCGACGCCATCGCACCGGGTCGCGGCGGCGCGCTGATCGGCAAAGAAGCGGTCGAACGGGCCATCGAAAGCACCCGCGACTTCGTCAACTCAACCTACGAACCCGCCAAAAGGGTTGCGATGAAAGGCGGCAGTCTGAAAGACGCCTGGGATGCCGTTCGCGACGCCTGCGATCCTAAGTTCAAGGACTATGCGATCTACGAGCACTGCCTGCCATTCAACGTCAGCCGTGCCTATGACGAAGCTCGGGGGATCGCCCACCCTCGCATCTGGACTGACAAACGTGATCTGGAAATGTGGGAACAGTTGCAAGGCTGAACCCACTCATCTCCTCCGAACTCAACAAGCTAGGTATTTCGATGCTTCAGGACCGATATTCCCTCGCCTTCAAGCTTTACCCTTATGAGAAATCAAAAGATCAAGACGCGCCCGTTGTGGTGCGCCACCCGGTTGTCATCGTCGGAGGCGGTCCTATCGGAATGGCCGCCGCGCTGGACCTTGGTCGACAGGGCATTCCGGCGTTGGTTCTGGACGATCACGAAGGGATCGGCATGGGCAGCCGTGCCATCTGCTTTGCCAAGCGAACACTGGAAATCGCCGACCGTTATGGCTGTGGCGCGCCAATGCTCGACAAAGGGGTCGTCTGGAATGTTGGGAAGGTGTTTCAGGACGACCGAAAGGTCTTTGAGTTCAACCTTCTGCCTGAATCCGGCCATCGCAACCCGGCCTTCATCAACTTGCAGCAGCCTTATTTCGAAAAGTTCATTTTCGAAGCGATTTGCGCGGAACAGGAACGCGGCGCGCCTATTGAAATCCGAGGCAAGAACCGGGTCGAAGCTGTAGACGTCAAGGACGACCATGTTGTTCTGTCCGTCACAACTCCGGACGGGCCTTACCAGCTTGAGGCGGATTGGATGATCGCCTGCGATGGCGCAAGTTCGCCAACACGCGACATGTTGGATCTGGGATTTGAAGGCCGGGTTTTTCAGGACAGCTTTCTGATCGCTGATATCCGGATGAAGAACAACACATTCCCGACAGAACGCTGGTTCTGGTTCGAGCCCTACTTTAAGTCCGGCGCCTCGACTTTGCTGCACAAACAGCCTGATGACGTGTGGCGCGTGGACTTCCAGATCGGCTGGGATGTCGATCGCAAGGAAGAGTTGAAAGAGGAAAACATCCGCAAGCGGCTGGATGCGATGTTGGGCGATGACGTCGAATATGAAATGGTCTGGTCATCCATCTACACCTTCCAGTGCCGGCGTATGAACAAATTCCGCCACGGGCGCGTTGTTTTTGCTGGCGACGCGGCGCATCAAGTGTCGCCCTTCGGGGCACGCGGCGCGAATTCCGGCTTTCAGGACGTCGACAACCTTGGTTGGAAGCTTGGCCTCGTTATCTCGGGCAAGGCACCGGAAAGCCTTCTGGACACCTATGATGACGAACGGATCTACGGAGCGGACGAAAACATACTTAATTCGACCCGCTCAACTGATTTCATCACGCCAAAATCGAAGGTAAGCAAGAATTTCCGAGACGCTGTGCTTAGTCTGGCCGAACGCCATACATTTGCGCGGCCTCTGGTAAATTCGGGGCGACTGTCAGTGCCCTGTACCTATGATCACTCGTCCCTGAACGGAGCGGATGACCTCGCAGGAGGTCCTGACACGTCCAGAGTGGGATCTCCATGCAAGGATGCCCCGGTTGGCGACGGCTTCCTTCTGGATCGGCTTGGAAACGACTTCGTGATTTTGGCACTCAACACCGAAGTTCCGAACAGCCTCGATATCGACGGTATCACGGTCAGAAGCGTGTCCCTTACGGCTTCGGACACAGTAGCGGAACGTTACCTTGGCTCCGAAAGCCAGGCGGTCTACCTCGTCCGCCCCGATCAGCATGTCGCGGCGCGCTGGCGCGATTACGACGAGGCTGCTCTGCGTTCAGCAGTCCTTAAAGCCTGCGGAAAGGAATAAGCTGATGCCCCTGATTACCGAACCAAACCTGTATTCACCGGATGATTTTTATGCAGACCTTATCGCAGTGCATGAAGGGCTGTCGGATGAGGAAAGCGAAGCCCTGAACGCGCGCCTCATTCTCATCCTCTCCAATCACATCGGAGATCGAGAAACACTTAACCAGGCACTGAAGGCCGCGAAGGAAAACTGACCTCTTGGTTGCCGGCCCGTCGACTTTTCGGCTGTACTGGGACCAGCGAAACCATTTCGCCCCGAAAGACCCGGAACTCGCGCCCGAAATGCGCCGCATCTATCAATAGCTATACGATGATGGCGTTGGGTACGGATCGACGCCAACGACATCATCCTTCCCCCGCCCCTAAACGTACATCGATCGAGCAGGCTGATCAGATCCTGGATGGTCTGCATTCGATGCAGCAAAACTAATGGAAAACAAGAAAACAAGAAAACAAGAAATAAATGGGCGGCCTATTGCAGGCCGCCCTTTTTAATTTCATTTGCCATCAATCACTCGCGGATCGTCAACGCCGGGTTATGCGCGAAGAAATTGAACGGCATGATGTGAACCGTCTTCCACTCGGTCGACATCACAGGCCAGTCTTCCATCCGCGGGATGTGGTGGAACCCTGCGGTGAACCAGGACACAATATCCTGACCCATCAGCGGCTTGTCTTCTTTGACCCATTCCGCCAGCGTGTCCGAACCGTCGCTTTGCATCGCGTATTTACCACCCGCATAGCGCTGCTCTTGTTCATAGACAGTTGTCCAAGAGGAATACTCGATATAGGCGTTGCGCTTGAACGGCGGGTCGCTTTCAAAGTCGAACGGACCGTATGCGATCGAGCCGTGGTGGATCATCCAACCCGGAGTGTGGCCCAGATACCCTTCCGATTGCGGGTTCGAGATATGGACGTGACGCGGTTTGGAGGCGCTGAAGCGATAGCGTGCGTCCAACTCACTGTCCGGCATCACATGCTGCCAGGTCCACATCGATTTGCGCGGGCTGTCCGCAGGCACTTCGGCCGGAACGATTTCCATCAGACCCATGTGGTTGACCGGCTGGTCGATGTCAAAGTCGATCCGGAAGTTGAAGTAGTGGTCGTGGTTGGCCGCAACCAGATGCGGTGCAATCAGCGTGCCATACTTGGTGTCTTCCGCAGCGGTCGCATCATTCATCGAGGTGGAAACCACGCCTTTGACCGCGTCCAGACCGGTTGCGCCGATCTTGATGAACATCTGACCGTCCTGCTTGAAGCGGTAGTCGATCAGATAGTCATAGTTACCGACCTCTGACGCAGTACGCACAACCAATTCGGTTTCCGAACGGCCTTCCGCAGGTACAAAGTTGTCGGGCGTCTGTGCAAAGATCTCAAAGTGGCGCCAAGCAGGGTCACCAATGTTGCGCTCGAAGATGCAGATCGCATCCGGGATTTCCAGCGGCATTCCTGCGTCATCCGCGATTACGGCAGGCAGGAAGGTTGCATATTCAGGGCAATCCACACCCGCACGCAACGGCGTCAGGAACAGACCGAACCCGTATTCGCCACTGTCCATATAGGTCCGCCAGTACCACCCCTCGGTCGGGTCCATATAGGGGACAAACACTTCGGACAGATGCGTCTGATAGATGACCGAGCGCCAATTGCCCTGATCGTTGACATCAATGTTCGAGACAACGAGGCCGGCACGCTTTTCCGCGCGCAGATTCATGCGCCAGATGTCCCATTCCAAATGATTGCCATCCAGAGTGTAGTTCGGGCCACCTTCCTGCGTCAGTAGAACCTTGTTGGTTTCCGGTCGCAGCTCGACCCGTTCGGCCACCTCTTCGGCCGTATAACCCCAGGCATCTTGCGGCAACGGGATCGCACCGGTATCGATGACCTCAACGACCTCTTGCTTGCCGATGTCGTAGATTGCGAACAATCCTTCGATCGGCTTTGCGTAGAAGTTCGAGCCCGTCGGGTTCTGATAGCAGGGCACTTTCATCAGGCGGGTGCCGTCGAATTCGGGGGTAAAGAAGTTGCCGGCAGTCAATGGCAGACAGAACGCGTCTTCATTTGTCAGGCCGCGCGCTTCGAGCCCCGCGATCATATCCGGGTGGCCCAAAGCCCCTTCCAGTGCACCGATGAATTCCGCAAACAATACCATCGGCTGACCCGAGCCTTCGATGGCAAAGTTTTCTTCAACGGTGCCTTGCGTGATGTTCACGATTGCTTCGCTGAATCCTTCGTCGGTGGTGTATTGCACCATCGCCTTGCGATCCAGTACGTCGCCTTCTTTCCAATCCAGAACTTCGGCTTTCGACGGCTCGTGAAGATCGATCAAAGGGTACAGTGTCTCGTCGGTGACGGTGCCGCTTTCTTTCAGGATCGTGTTGATTTGCTGGAGTTCGTCCGGCGTTAACCCGTCCAGGGGATGTGCCAAAGCGCTGCCGGCGAAAACGGCGCCCAGTGCAGTTGTGGCAAGGATACTTCTGATATTCATCTTTTCCTCTCCTGTCTTGTTCTTAGCTGAATACGACTTGGATATCGGTGTATTCGGCCAAACCTTCGTCCGCGAATTCGACACCGACGCCAGATGATTTGACCCCGCCGAACGGGGCGTTGGGTTGAATTGCGCCATGTTTGTTGATCCAGACCGAACCACACTCCATGCGGCTGGCAACGGCCTTGGCGGCGTCGATATCGGACGACCAAACCGAGCCACCCAACCCGTTCGGGCTGTCGTTGGCGGCCGCAATTGCGTCTTCCACTTCTGAATACTTGATGATTGGCAGCGCCGGGCCGAACTGTTCTTCATCGACCAGCGGATCGCCGTTATTCAGACCCGCAATAATCGTGGGAGGGAAGAACAGCCCATCGGCCGGCGCGCCGCCCAGCAAGACCTGGCCACGTTCTTTCGCATCGGCCACCAGGCGGCTGACCTTGTCAAACTGCATCTTGTTCTGGACCGGACCCAGGATCGCGTTGTCGTCCATGCCATCTCCCACCGGGATATTACGGGCGAAGGCCACCAGCGCGTCGCAAACCTCGTCATGAATGCTTTCGTGGACGTAAAGACGTTTCATCGCAGCGCAGGTCTGGCCGTTATTGATGAAACCACCCCAGAATAAACCTTCGGCAATCGCTTGCGGATCTGCGTCGGGCAGAACGATACCGGCATCATTGCCCCCCAATTCCAGGGTCAGGCGTTTCATGGTTTCCACGGCCGAGGCCATGACCTTCTGCCCTGTCGCACAGGACCCAGTGAAAACGATTTTGCGGATGTCCGGATGGGCCGACATGGCCCCTCCGATATTGTCGCCCTTGTCATCACTGGTGATCACGTTCACGACGCCCGCAGGCAGTACTTCGTTCATGATCTGAACAAGGCGCAGCGTTGACAGCGGGGTCAGAGGCGAGGGTTTGATAACCACCGTATTGCCGGTGCGCAGCGCTGGCATGATATGCCAGATCGCAATCATCACCGGGAAATTCCAAGGCGTGATAGAACCCACAACGCCCAGCGGTTTGCGGTGCAGTTCAACGCGGCCTTCGTTGTTATCTTGCAGCACTTTCATTGGTAGGGACAGCCCGGCAGTATATCCTGCCCAGGCCCCTGCCCCGCCCATTTCCCAGCGCGACCCAAGACCATTCAGCGGCTTTCCCTGCTCAGCTGTGATGATTTGTGCAAGCTCCTCGGAATGTTCTCCGATCTTCTGCGCAACGGCCTCGCATGCGGCCTGTAGTTCTTCGTCCGACTTGGCCGACCAGCTTTCGAAAGCAACTTTCGCAGCTTTAACAGCAGTATCCAGATCAGCGCTTGTCGCGTTGGGCGCACGCCCTGCGACTTCACCGGTTGACGGGTTCAATACGTCAAAGCTGGTGGCGGTAGATACCGGTTGACCCCCGATAGTCAGATCGTATTCGATCACGGCTTGTCCTCCCTAAATCGCGATGCCTGTGCGCGAACGCAGCAAGGCTGGGGAGCACTATTATCCGACCGGTCGGTCGAGTCTTGGGGTTTTGCGCCAAAAACTATGGCTTAGGACGACATATTTTTCCGCACCGCCCCGGGTGAGACACCAAATCGTTCCCGAAAGACCTTGTAGAAATGCGACAGGTCGTTGAAACCGGAATCATACGCAACCGCAGCGATCGTGTCGCGCCCTACGTCAGAGTTCACCTCTTTTAGCCGGGCTTTTGCTGTTTCAAGCCGCACGGACATAAGGCGTTTGCTGGCGGTTTCCCCAAGGGTTCCAAAATGACGCTGCAGCGTCCGAGGCGAAACCTGCAATGCTTCGGCCAATGCCTGCGGTCCAAATGCTGGATCCATCGCGTTCTGCTCAATCAGTTGAAGAGCGCGCGAGAGGACCGCGTTTGCTTCTCGCCCGCGTTGGTCTTCCTGATGGCTAACACAGCGGAAATACGCACCTAACAAGCTCAGAAATGCTTCGCCCAAATGAGGGGCCACAGCGGTCTCCTCGGTAAATATCTTGGCCAGCACGGCACGCATGGCGAAAAACAGGGGGTCGTTTCGATCTACCGAAATACCTCCCGTGCAGATCTCACCGAATCTGTGGACCATCTCGTCGCGTGGCAAATGGATCGAAATCTGACGCGAGTTCATCCCGTCATATACAAACTCGGAGCGTTTCGCGCTGTCGACCAGAAACATGTCGCCCGGTCCCAGCAAAACCGATGTATCATTCTGATGGATACGACAATTTCCCTTGTCCTGGATGAGAAGAAACAAGTGCTCTCCGGGGTCTTGTCGGATCATACGCTCGTCCCGAAAAACCCTTTGTGCGTCGAGTGATACGATTGCCGTCTCAAAGCGCGAGACCGGCAAGGTGGAGATGTCCCCGTCAATGCGTCCGCGCGTGGCAACACTGGATTCGACAGCAAACTGCCCGCAGATCTTTTCCAGATCCTGAGAAAACCCCTCTACAGATCGTGAACGCAAATTCGTCCGCACAAGCGGTTTAAAATATGCGCTGTCTAGCTGTGGCTTCATGGGTGACGGGCTTGCTATGACTGGATCAGCGTAAAGAGTACCCGCGATGTGAGTTTTCAGCAAAGCGTTTTGTATTCTGCAAGCTCGGTGGGTTTGGCGGTATCAGCCCGATTGATGGCAATATCGCCTCTGATTTCATTGTGCGTTGCAGGGCATGTAGGGAGCATAACCAAGATTAGGATATCATCATGCCCAACCTTCTACGCCTCGGCCTGCTGGCCTGTGTGGCCTACTTCATCGCAATGGCCACAGCTCATTTCTTTGGAATCAAGCTGCCAATTCTGTTCGTCTACTATGACACGCCTTTCTATGCGTATCAGGACAAGATCATCTCGTTCGCTGTGATCAGCTATGTCGGCCTGTTCTACGCCGCCTCTCGCGATATCAAGGTGGTGCCGATAGCATTGGCTGTTCTGTTTGCCACTGTTCTGGGTCTGACCTCTGTCAACATGTCCGAGGCTCTGGCATCGGTCTTGACCGAAGGTCAGCCGACTTGGCCGTATTGGGCGCAAACCGGAATGATTGCAATGATCTGGCTCGTTCTCACCGGCCTCTATTTAACCCGGCCCAAAGTCTGAAGTTTAGGCGTTTGGTCCAAAACGACGGCGGTAGTCTGCGGGGGTCAAACCGACAATACGCTTGAAAATCCGCCTAAAGGTCGCGGCATCGCCATAGCCCACGTCCCAACTGATACGCTCGAAACTGTCGAGCGTCAGTTCCAGCCGGGATCGGGCAGCTTCGATCCGCAACAATTGTAGATAGGCCACGGGCGTCATGCCCGTGGCCTTTTTGAACCGGCGCAACAAACTGCGTTCCGACATTCTGCCGATTTGCGCTAGGTCTGCAACTGTGTGTCTTGTCTTTAGGTTGGTCTGCAATTGGTTCTGCACCGCAAGAATTTGGATATCCGCGTGTTTGGTGTCTGGCGTAAAGGTTGCGTAGTAACTTTGTTCCCTGTCCGGCGGGTCCAGCACGAACATTCGGGCCACATCCAACATGAGTTTACGCCCCGCTATTCGTTCAATCATATGCAAGGTCAGATCGGTCCAGGCCATTACACCGCCGGCTGTCACAATGCTTCCCAAATCTACCAAGAGACGGTCCGTATCTATTATTGCGCTTGGGTGGGTCCGATGGAACACAGCCGAGTGACGCCAATGCGTGGTTACGCGCCGACCATCAAGCAATCCGGTCTCTGCCAGCAGGAAAGCCCCAGAGCAAACTGACGCCAAAACGGTACCGGATCGGTGAAGCTCCACCAGTCGATCCTGCCACCCGCTCGGGAGTTTGGGTGGGTCAAAGGACAATGCGGGAGGAAAGACGATAACCCCAGGTCGGCCATTTGGTTGTGGCGCAATCTCAGTTGTGAATAGCGTGGATCCAAGGTTTTCAGCTTGGGCATTCGCATAATCCAACTGGTCTTTGATTCCCCATTGAGCGAATTTCTGAACCCCCGGATAGTCGAGAATCTGAAGTGTTACCGAATGGCCCATTGCGATCAGTCGTCAGGCCACGTCCGACAAACCCCAGCCCTACACTGCTATTTTTCTTGTTATCCCAAGAACTTGAGCCTCGCCTCAGACTAGAGGACGGACCCAAAATCGGTCCAGTCAAGCGATTCACAAAGGCGTTTTCAGTCCCAAAGTCTTCAGCGTGTCATTCATCGTCTGGCTCCAGCGCTCTTTCAGGGAACTGTTTTTATTCCGCCGCAGACCAAGAGATTTTAACAACTCGAACCGTTTCGGATCGTCGCCCCCGAAAGACACCGCGACGCGAGGCCACCAGTAGTCGACCGAGACTTGCATTTGCTCAGCTTTGCCTCGTTCGATCAACTTAATTGCGCCCTCCATAGCCAATTCGCCATGGTGTGCTTCAATCGGAGCGATTGAGCGGAAAGCCTCGGCTAAAGGTTGATAGGAAATCGTAGAATACTCAGCCAGTTGTTCGGCGACGGCGCGGCTCATGAGCAAATTCATGATCACGGCGTCCGTCCAACCCGAGAATGGATAGTTGAACACAGCCAAGCGCATATCATGTTCGGAACGCGTTGCTCCGATGTCCGCATCCCGGCTTAAACGGGCCGTCCACGGATGATGATTGGCGTAGCGTTCTGTGTCGGCTCCAAACTCTCCCATGATGTTCAGAACGCGATTTGCGTGATCCGTTTTTTCAAGCACAATTTTGGCGGCGGCGATACGTTCTTTAATTCCCGGCCCGAGGTTTATTACGTCAGCAAAACCGGCAGCGCCTGCCAATTCACTGTCAACAAAAGTTGCCATCAGTTTCAGCAGCTCAGCGCGATAGCGTGGTGGAACATTTGACGGGTTGGTCAGCACGCCGCCTGCGGCAAGATAGCTGTCGAGAGTCATAGTGTCGGTCATGTCTACCTCTCCTTTACTGATCGAAATCCACGACCACGCGGTCTGTTACTGGATAGGCTTGGCAGCTCAGCACATAGCCCTTCGCAACCTCGTAGTCCTCAAGTGCGTGATTGGCGAGCATCTCGACCTCCCCTTCCAGTACTTTGCAGCGACAGGTCGAACACACGCCGGCCTTGCAGGCATAGGGGGCGTCCATCGCATTCTCCAAAGCTGCATCGAGAATAGACAGGTCCTTGGGAACGGTCAGGGTTTGGGTAGAGCCATCCAGCGTAATGGAAGCGCTGGTCTGATTGTCCGTCCGGTTGGCATCCGCAGAACTTGCCTTACGCTTTGCACGGCCTGGCTGCGCGCTGGCGAACAGTTCGAATTTTATCTGGCTGTCGTCTAGCCCATGTTCGCGCAGGGCAGCCGCAATGCCCAGCATCATGGGTTCAGGTCCACAAATAAACGCCGTGTCGACGTTTTCGATGTCGACCCAGTGCTTGAACAACTCGGCGCATTTTTCCTGTGTCACCAATCCGGTGAACAGGTCGATTTCCTGAGAGTCCGTCTCAAGAACGTGGATAACATTGAGGCGGCCCATATAGAGGTTCTTGAGGTCCTCCAGTTCTTCGCGGAACATGATCGTATTGATGCCTTTGTTGGCATAGATCAGCGTGAACCGCGATTGGGGTTCACGTGCGAGCGTCGTTTTGAGGATCGACAGAACGGGTGTAACGCCTGAACCGCCGGCAAAACCAAGATATTGCTTTTCGGCATTTGCATCGATCGGAGCGTGGAAGCTGCCCATCGGCGGCATGGCCTGTACGATGTCTCCGACAGTCAGCTCTGTGTTTGCCCAACCAGAGAAAGCCCCGCCATCGACACGCTTGATGCCGACCTGCAAAACTCCATCGTCTTTGCCCGCACAGATCGAGTAGGACCGGCGCAGTTCTTCGCCATCAAAATCGCGCCGGAACGTCAGGTATTGACCGGCGGTAAAGTCAAATTCTTCTGCCGCGCCGTTCAAGGGCTCCAGTGTCAATACCACCGCATCGCGGATCGTTTTGTGGATATCGGTGACCTTAAGGTCGTGGAAACGTGCCATCCGGTGCTCCTCCTCAGATGCACTTGAAATAGTCAAAAGGTTCCAGACAGTCGGTACAACGCCAGTGCGCCTTGCACGGGGTCGAGCCGAACTGGCTGACCTTCTCAACCGCCTTGCTGCCACAATGCGGGCACCGCTCCGGGCCGCCTGCCGGTTGCGGCGGGGCGATGCCGTATTCTTCCAGCCGCGCACGGCCCTTGTCGCTGAGCCAATCGGTGGTCCAGGCGGGTGAAATTGTGGTTTCGATCCGGATGTCTTCGATCCCGTGATGCCGTAGCGCGGTTTCAATGTCCATGCTGATGACCGACGTTGCTGGACAGCCGGAATAGGTCGGTGTCACCGTCACCTTCAAGGTTCCGGCATCCCAGCACACATCGCGTACAATCCCCAGATCAACCACGGAAATGACTGGTATTTCAGGGTCGGGCACGGCATCCAGCCAGTCCCATATCTGATCTGTCGGCACCCGTTCCATATCGGCTTACCAGCTTGCGCCGGGATAGGCGCGTTGCAGCCATTGCATCTGAGTCAGCAGGTGCCCCAGGTGTTCGGTATGCATCTGCCCGTTGCGCCCGCCCTTATGCGCGAAATCGCTTTCCGGGATTGTGAGCGTCGCATCCGCCAAAACCCGCTGGACCAACGCATCAAACTCGGCACGCAGATCGGCGGGATTGGGCGCAATACCGGCCTTTGCCATTTCGGCGTCCACCTCGTCGGTGGCGAACATCTCACCAACATAAGGCCACAGATAGTCCAGCGCCGCCTGCATCCGGTCGTGGCTTTCAGCCGTTCCGTCGCCCAATCCGACAACCGTGTCACCCGAGCGTTCAAGATGATAGGCGACCTCTTTGCTGGCCTTGGCCGCAATTGCGGAAACACGTTCATCTGACGACTTGATCAGACGCCCCAGCATGATCGAATGCCACGCGTCAAAAAGAAACTGGCGCATCAGGGTCCGGCCGAAATCTTCGTTCGGAACCTCGACCATCAGAACGTTGCGGAAATCCCACGCATCGCGCAGGAACGCCAGGTCATCAGCACTCTTGCCGCCGTCAACCTCGCCGGCAAGGCCCAGCCACATTTGGGTTTGGCCGATCAGATCCAACGCGGTATTGGCCAGCGCGATATCTTCTTCGAGTACGGGCGCATGACCGCACCACTCGCTCACGCGGTGACCGAGGATGAGTGTGTTATCACCCATTCTAAGCAGAAACTGCAGGAAAGCTCCATCGCGGGTCATCACATCGCCCCCACTTCTTCGGGTATGTCGAAAAATGTCGGGTGACGGTACACCTTGCTTTCGCTGGGTTCGTAAAGCGGGCCTTTGTCACTGGGTGATGAGGCCGAGATATTGTTCGCTTCGACCACCCAGATCGACACGCCTTCATTGCGGCGCGTATACACATCGCGTGCGTTCTTGATTGCCATTTCCGCATCCGGTGCGTGCAGCGAACCAACATGACGGTGGCTCATACCGTGCTGACCGCGGATAAAGATTTCCCACAGGGGCCATTCGTTTTTCATAGGGTTTCCTCCTCAGGTCAGACTTATTCAGCGGCCACTTGACCGGTGCGTTTCTTTTGTGCGTGGGCCAGCAAACCATCACGCACCCACTGTCCGTCGTCCCAGGCCTTGTTGCGCGCGGCCAGGCGGTCGGTGTTGCAAGGCCCATTGCCTTGGATGACGTCGAAGAACTCGGACCAGTTCGGTTCCGAAAAATCGTAGTGACCGCGTTCTTCGTTCCATTTCAGGTCTGGATCAGGGACGGTCAGCCCGAGGAATTCGGCCTGTGGTACGGTCTGATCGACGAATTTCTGGCGAAGCTCGTCATTGGTGTTCATCTTGATTTTCCAGGCCATGGATTGGGTCGAATGCACCGAATCCTTGTCCGAAGGCCCGAACATCATCAACGACGGATACCAAAAGCGGTTCAGGGCATCTTGAGCCATCTTCTTCTGTTCCGGCGTCCCCTCGGCCATCTTGCGGATGGCATCGTATCCCTGACGTTGGTGAAAGCTTTCTTCCTTGCAGATACGGATCATGGCGCGCGAATAAGGCCCGAATGATGTCCGCTGCAGCGGTACCTGGTTCATGATCGCGGCCCCATCGACCAGCCAGCCAACCGCACCGATATCGGCCCAGTTCAGGGTGGGATAGTTGAAGATCGACGAATACTTCATCCGACCGTCCAGCAGCATCTCGGTCAGCTCGTCCCGGCTGACGCCCAGTGTTTCTGCCGCGCAATACAGGTATAGCCCGTGTCCGGCCTCATCCTGCACCTTGGCCAGCAGGATCGCTTTGCGTTCCAGCGTGGGCGCGCGGGTGATCCAGTTGCCCTCGGGCAGTTGTCCAACGATCTCAGAATGGGCGTGCTGACCAATTTGGCGGATCAGGGTCTTGCGATACCCCTGCGGCATCCAGTCCTTCGGCTCAATCTTGATGTCCGCGTCAATCTTTGCCTGGAATTCGGCAAGCTTTTTGGGGTCATCATTTGTGGCCTCAGACTTAACCATTTGTGCGTACATCGTATTTCCTCCTATCGGATGGGATCAGATTTTGAATACGTGACTCAAAACCCGCATGTTTCCTTTGAATGCGGTGCCACCAAGATCCGTTGCCAAGCGTTGCAAAACGTCTGCAAATCCGTAGCTGGGAATAGCGGCCTCGACTTGGGCGACTTGATCGCGCGAAAGTCCTTTGCGCATCTTGCCTCCCGTTGCATCGATCCAGTCACCTTTTCTACAGGCATTGACCACGTCAGCATTCGGCCCACGGTATGGTGTTACCTTGTGGTGCCAATGGATGGCGTTGCGAAGCAAATCCGGATCCAACCCCCAACCTTTTTCAGCATTGTCCCGAAGAGCCAATTCTTCGGATGGCTCCAGGTAAGCCAGATCGTTTTTTGTCCACAGCCCGATATCGTGATAGACGAAGGCCGTCTCGACCAACGCACGATGCGTGTCATCGCAGCCGAGGAAGTGCATGGCGTAGGTAATCACACGATAAACATGACCTCGGTAAGCCTTGAAATCGTCTCCGATGGTGTCTTGATACGGTTCAAATAACGCTCGACCCGTTCGCTGTGGTCGATAATCTGGATTGCGTCAGTCAAAACCACACTCTCCTTGCTATACCCGTTCCAGGATGAGGGCTGCACCCTGCCCGACGCCCACGCACATCGTGCAAAGAGCATACCGCCCACCTTTCCGCCGCAGTTGATATGCAGCGGTCAAAACCAGCCGTGCGCCGGACATGCCCAGAGGGTGCCCCATGGCAATGGCACCGCCATTCGGATTCACATGCGGTGCGTCGTCAGCAAGGCCCAGTTCGCGAAGTGTTGCCAGCCCTTGCGACGCAAAAGCTTCGTTCAACTCTACCACATCCATCTGTTCTATGGTTAACCCGGCCCGCGCCAAAACTTTGCGGCTGGCCGGCACAGGCCCAATCCCCATAATGCGCGGCGCGACGCCAGCCACCGACATTCCCACAACCCGCGCAATCGGAGTTAGGCCGTTCTTCGCAGCCGCCGTCTCATTCGCCATCAAAATGGCTGCGGCTCCGTCGTTAACGCCAGAAGCATTGCCCGCAGTAACGGTTTTGTCCGGCCCGTTCACTCCCTTTAGGCCCGACAGCTTGTCGGCCGTTGTTCCCGGACGGGGATGTTCATCGGTATCGACCACGATCGGGTCGCCCTTGCGTTGTGGAACCGAGACCGGAGTGATTTCGTCTGCGAACAGCCCCGCCTCATGCGCGGCGGCCCACCGGGCCTGACTGCGCGCCGCGAAACTGTCCTGATCCGCGCGGCTGATGCTATAGTCTTCGGCGACATTGTCAGCGGTTTGCGGCATTGAATCGATACCGTAGGCCTGCTTCATCTTCGGATTCACAAAGCGCCAGCCGATGGTCGTGTCGTAAACTGCATTGCTACGTGCGAATGCAGATGTCGCCTTGGGCATCACAAAGGGTGCACGGGACATGCTTTCAACACCACCCGCGATAGCCAGATCGTAATCGCCCGCCTTGATGCCCCGGGCAACCATTCCAACTGCATCCATGCCACTGGCGCAAAGGCGGTTCACGGTGGTTCCAGGAACTTCAATCGGCAATCCGGCCAACAAGGCCGCCATCCGCGCCACGTTCCGGTTGCTTTCACCAGCCTGGTTAGCATCCCCATAGATGACATCATCGACGCTGGACCAATCGACCTGTGGGTTGCGCTCTTTCAAAGCGGCCAGCGGAATGGCCGCCAGATCATCCGTGCGGACTGAAGACAGTGCACCACCATACCGACCAATCGGAGTGCGCGTCGCGTCGCAAATGAATGCATCCATCTGTGAATTCTCCTGTACCTTCACGTCTATTATAGACCGTATGGTCGGTTTATAATGTTTTCGCTGATTCTTAGCAAGCTTCATGTTACCAAAAAAAGATATTTTTGACAAAATCGTAACATTTAAAAAATCAGCTTGCCGCAGACGCCAAACCTGCATTTTTTCGCGATGCTCGAAAGGTATTTAGCCCAAAATCTAAGTGCTCAGCTCTGCTTCCAGAGCTGCTAGTTGCGGGCGAGGCAACATATCCAAAAGCTTGGAAACTGCCTCGCGGCACGCAGGCCCTTTCCAGTCACCTGGCAGAAAATCCGCCGGCAAGACCGGGTGGCGCAGTATGATGCGGCGCCAATTGTGGACAATGAGTACACGCAGTGCCGCCGTTTTCAATGGATCATCCACGCCAGTTGGCGGCAACAAATCGCCGATAGCTTGGACCGACTTCCAAAAATCGTCATACGCAGTTTTCAGCGGCTCCGGCCCGAACAATCCTCGTAGCCATTCGGGAACCGAAATCGCGTTGGCTTCAAATCCCAGCAATTCTTCCAAATCGTCCGGCATCGGTCCCGACGCCATCGCTGTTGCCGGGTTCAAAGAGATATATTCCCCAGTTAGCAACAGATCTGCCAATTCCTTTCGGGATTTTTCCGAGTTGCTCGAGATCAGCACATGCCAGATGTCTGGTTTGGTCGTTTCGCGGGCATAAATGCGCGGCGCGGCAGTTGCGCTTTGATTACGACCATATTCCGTAAGTCGATGGACGCTTGCGCGTCCAACACGAGTGCTTTCGATCCATCCCTCTTTGCGCAATCGATGCAATGCAACTCTGGTTGCTTCGGCCTTGATGCCGACAAGGCTTGTCAACGCAGTGATTGTCAATCGGCATTGAATAATGACCCCCCATCGGCGTCCAAATTTGACCCCCCTTGGAGCTAAGAGGGGCGTTGAGGGGGTCGTGTTTAGGTTGATTCAGGAGGGGGTGGACAGCAGGTCAAACCGAAAAGAGAGCGTAGCTCGACTGAAGGTTTGACCTGCTGTCTGTTTTGAATTTATTCCCCGATTTCGAGGTTAGTCGCGGTGGTTAATTCGCCAGCTTTCGTTCCCGGTTTCGATGATATCGCAATGGTGTGTCAGTCGATCCAGGAGAGCAGTGGTCATTTTGGCATCTGTGAACACACTCGGCCATTCAGCAAATGCGAGGTTGGTTGTTAGCAGAATAGACGTTCGCTCGTACAGTTTGCTGATGAGATGGAAGAGTAATCGTCCACCAGACTCTGCGAACGGCAGATAACCGAGTTCGTCTATAATCACGAGGTCGACGCGGATCAGCTGCTCGCTGAGCCGCCCGGCGTTGCCTTCGCGATGTTCAGCCTCCAGCTTGTTCGCGAGATCCACAGCGCTGAAGAACCTGACCCGCCGGCGGTTATTGACCGCGTGGCCCCCGATCGCTGTTGCGAGATGCGTTTTGCCCGATCCGGTTCCACCGACCAGCACGCCATTCCTGGCCTGGTCCATAAAATCGCCGTCATGAAGATTGCGCACGACTTCCTCGTTGACGGGGCTGACCGTGAAGTCGAACTCAGGTAAGGACTTGCAGACCGGGAACTTTGCGGCACCCATCTGATACCGGATCGAGCGCGCAGTCTTTTCGGCCAGTTCGGCCGTGAGGAGTTCGGCCACGACCTGTTGGGGCCGCCAGTTGTTTTTGGCTGCGGCCTGCATCACTTCGTCAAAGCAGTTGACGATGCCTGGCAACTTCAGTTGACGGGCAAGTTCGAGAATTTCCTTACGCAGTTGCATGGGAGCCTCCAAGCCTGTCATAGCGAGCGCAATCCGCGATCGGTGCCATTTTCAGCTGCAGGTGGGCAGGCGGCTCAATCGCCTTTGGCGGCGGGGGATTGGTGCGCCGAGAGACAATGTTCAGGATCGCATCGGCCTTGCGCAGGCCAGATTTTAGAGCTTCTTCGCAGGCAGCCTCGACCACATCAATGTCGTGCTGGTAAGCAGCGAAAAGAATATCGGCAAGTTGCCGGTCTCCGTCGGATGTGCCCCGCAGATGGGTCCAGATCTGCGTCATTGCCGGTGGTAGGTCCCAGTCACGGAACGGTGCTCCATTGCGCAGAGCGCCAGGCTTGCGCTTGAGGACGGGCACATAGTGCCAAGGGTTGAAGATCGTTTTTCCTCGGCCGAAGCACCGTTCGTGCTCTCCGACAATCTCACCGTCTTGGCGCAGGACAATCCGCGTGGCGTAGACCTGCAACTGGACCTGACGTCCAACAGCTCTTGCCTCAACGCTGTATTTGTTTCTTTCGAAGTTGATCAGGCAGGTTCGGCTCACGGCGACCGTCTTTTCACGGAACCCGACGAAGGGCTTCTGCAGATGCGTCAGCAGCGGCTTTTCCTGCTGGAACTCCTCCCAGACCGTCACCTCCAGGTTTTCCGGATGCCGCAGTTCTTTTGCGCGTTTGATCGCGTCTTTTTGCAGCCGGGCATTCAATTCATCGAAGTCGGCCACCTCCAGACGCGGTGTAAAACTATAGGCGCGGCTCTCCTTGACCAGATTCTCAACCTGACCCTTCTCCCAACCGGCCGCGCGCGTACAGGCGATCGGGTTCACCAGATGATGAGAACACATCCGGGAGAATGCCTTGTTGAACTTTCTTTCCTTGCCCGACAGGATCGCATCGACGGCGGTCGTCATGTTATCGTAGATCCCGTTGATGCAGCCTCCACCAAAGAATTTGAAGGCCTCGTCGTGGGCATCAAAGACCATCTCCTGCGTCTCGCGCGGATAGGCAATGGAGAATGGCATGCGGCTATGGCAAAGTTTGAAATGGGCAACCTTCACGGTCGTGAGTGCACCGTCCATCAAAACCGTCTCCACACTCCAGTCGAACTGGTACGCCTCCCCAGGATCAAAGATCAGCGGGATGAACGCCTGCGCCTGTTGTCGGCCGTGCGCAATGCGCCAATTCTTTGTGTAGCGTCGAACACTGTCATACCCGCCGCCAAAACCATCATCGGAGAGTTCCTTCCAGATTTTGGTCATCCGCTTGCGGTGTTTCTTCGGAAGCGCCTCGTTCTCCTCAAGCGTTTCATCCAGACGCGCGCGCCAAGGCCCGAGCACCGGGTATGGCTGCGATTTGCGCTCATATTTGAACTCCGTCACTCCCGATCGGATTATCTTTCGAACCGTTGCACGGCTCAAATTGAGCGAACGGCAAATTTCCTTGATGCTCTTTTTTTCGATCAGGTGTAAGCGACGCACTTTTCTAATAGTTTCCACGCAAATCATCCCGCTTGCCTCTCCATCGACTGCTCAATGAAAAGGATGTCTACAACCATAGGGAGGGGTCAAATTTGGACGCCGATTTCCCCGCTTAGGGGGTCAAAATTGCACGCTTTTCTACACAGAAATCCTGCTGATGGACGAACCGTTCTCGGCGCTTGATCCTCTGATCCGTCGCCAATTGCGGGACCAGTTTCTGAACCTTTCGGCGCATATGCACAAAACCACGCTGTTCATCACGCATGATCTAGATGAAGCCATCCGGATGGGAGATCACATCGCCATCATGAATGACGGTGAGATCGTTCAGATTGGTACACCCGAAGAAATCGTCACCAGCCCCAAAGACGACTATGTCGCAGAGTTTGTGAAAGGCATCAGCCGCGTCGCGCTGGTCAAGGCTGAAACCATCATGGAACCGCTGAACGGGCAGGACGCTACCGACAAAACCGTGCGCGTCGATGCTGAGCTGGGAGAGATCATCGATCTCTTCATGGAGGATCAGTCTCCGGTCACCGTCGTTAGTCCGGATCATGCCTCCATTGGGCAGATCACCATCAAAGACGCGTTGACCGCATTACGCGGGTAAGGGGCGAAATCATGGATATCTGGAACATTTTTGACACTGAATGGGTCCCCGTTGGCACATGGGTTGAATCCTTCCTGCAATGGGTGGTGACCAATTTCCGCTTCATCTTTCAGGCGATCAAGGTGCCGTTTGAAATCGTTCTGACCGGATTGGAGGACGCTCTGACCCAGGCCCCAGACTTGGTGGTTCTGGCATTAATCATTTTGGTGGCCTGGCAGGCAGGCGGTCGCCGTTTAGGTGCAATCTCGGCGGCTTGTATGCTTGCTATCGGCCTGATGGGCGCGTGGGAAGAAAGCATGACCACCCTGTCCATTGTTCTGACTTGCGTGGTGTTCTGTTCGCTGATCGGCATTCCGCTAGGTGTATATTCGGCCAAGAATGATCGATTTTGGACGGTCTTACAGCCCATGCTAGATCTGATGCAGACGATCCCGTCCTTTGTCTATCTGGTGCCCATCGTCATGCTGTTTTCGATCGGCAATGTTTCGGGCGTGATCGTGACCTTTATCTACGCTTTGCCGCCGGTGGTGCGCCTGACCAATCTGGGCATCCGACAGGTTCGGGGCGATATGGTCGAGGCCGCGCGCGCCTTTGGTGCTTCGAACCGGCAAACGCTGTATAAGGTCGAGCTGCCCTTGGCGATGCCCACTATCATGGACGGTGTGAACCAGACCATCATGATGGCGCTAAGCATGGTTGTGGTGTCTTCGATGATTTCCGTGACCGGCTTGGGCCAGATGGTTCTGCGCGGCATCGGGCGCTTGGACATGGGTCTGGCGACCGTCGGTGGGTTGGGCATCGTATTTCTGGCCATTGTTATTGACCGTGTATCGCAAAGCTTCGGCATTTCATCGCGTGAGCGTGGTCACAAAAAATGGTACGAAACCGGCCCGGTTGGATATGTCCGCAACCTCATGGGACGAGGGTAACATGACCGACTCTCGCCCAAATATCCTCTTCTTTCAAGTCGATCAGCTGACAGCGTCCGCCCTACAAACCTACGGAGACAACATCTGCCACTCCCCGACCATTGACGATTTGGCCGCGCGTGGCGTGGTGTTTGAGAACGCCTATTGCAACTACCCTCTCTGTGCGCCGTCCCGCTTTTCAATGGCAACAGGGCAGCTATCGTCGAAAGTTGGCGCTTACGACAACGCAGCAGAGTTTTCGGCGGAGATCCCAACCTACGCGCATTATCTGCGTGCGGCGGGCTATCAAACTGCCCTGTCCGGCAAAATGCATTTCATCGGCCCTGATCAGTTCCACGGGTTTGAAAAGCGCCTGACGGCCGATCTCTACCCCGGTGATTTCGCATGGGTCCCCAATTGGGAAAACGAAGGCAAACGCGATACGAACGATCCCCGGGCCGTACGTATTGCCGGGATCTGCGAACGGTCCGTCCAGATCGACTATGATGAAGAGGTCACTTTCAAGGCGATACAGCACATCTTCGATATGGCGCGCAGTGACGACAAACGCCCGTTCTTCCTGCAAGTTTCTTACACCCATCCGCACGAACCCTACCTGTGCCGGAAAGAGTTCTGGGACCTCTACGAAGGAAAAGACATTCCCATGCCCGCTGTTGGGGCATTGTCGGAAAATGAGCATGATCCTCACTCTGTCCGCCTACTCAAGGATTTTGGTATGTTGGGCATCCAGTTCAGTGATGAGGACGTGGCCCGCGCCATCCGCGCCTACTATGGGTCTATCAGCTATATCGATAGCCTGATGACTCGGATCATGGATGCCCTGACAGCAACCGGCGCGGACCAAAACACCGTAATTGTTTTCACTTCGGATCACGGCGAAATGCTGGGCGAACGCGGCATGTGGTTCAAAAAGCATTTTTTCGAAAAATCTCTGCGCATTCCGTTGATCATCTCTGGCGCAAGTATCGAACCACAACGGGTTCAGGAATTGACTTCTCTTGTCGATCTTCTGCCCACACTGAACAGCATTGCCGAAATTGAAGAGCCTGTAGAGGCGTTGGAGGGCATGAATCTATTGTCTCTGCTGAACAAGGGCAATCCTCCGCCTGAACGCGTGTCGCTAACACGCGATATGTCCGGTGTATGTAACATGCGATCTGTCCGGTTCTATTCTGTCTCTGAGAGGAGGCGTTATGAACCGAGCAGAAGTGTTACAGGAAGTTCGACTGATGAAGTTTGAAGATGTGTATTCGCGGCGAAGCGCGAACAAGCTGACGCAAGAACAGGCGGCTGAGATACTGGGTGTATCCGTGCGCACCGTCAGGCGTTGGGAGGATCGATTTGAGGCGGATGGTGCAGAAGGTCTGTACGACCGTCGGCTTGGCAAACTGGCCAACAATCGTGTTGCCACGGATAAGGTCATGGAGATGCTTGAACTGTTTGATACCAAGTACTGGGATTACACGCCGAAGCATTTCCACGAGAAGCTGGTGGCCCACCATGGTTTCACACAGAGCTACAACTGGGTGCGGCTTACACTGCAGCGCCACGGCCGGGTTCAGGCAGCACCCCGACGAGGTGCCCATCGGCGCAAGCGGCCCCGCCGTCCGATGGTTGGCATGATGTTGCATCAGGACGGCTCCAGCCATGAATGGGTTCCGGGTCAGTGGTGGGATCTGATCGTCACCATGGACGATGCCACCAACCGGGTTTATTCGGCATTCTTTGTCGAGGAAGAAGGGACGATGAGCAGTTTTCAGGGGCTGACAGAGGTGATCGAGGCGCAAGGTCTGTTTTGCTCGCTCTATGCCGATCGGGGCTCTCATTACTGGCATACGCCCGAAGCGGGCGGCAAAGTGGACAAGGACAATCTGACCCAGGTCGGGCGCGCCTTGCAGCAACTCGGCATTGAGCTGATCCCGGCCTATTCACCGCAGGCCCGTGGACGGTCTGAACGCATGTTTGGCACGTTCCAGAACCGATTGCCGCAGGAACTGCGGTCCCATGGGATCACAACCATTGAAGAGGCCAATCAGTTCCTGAAAGAGGTCTATCTTCCCGAACACAATGCCCTGTTTGCAAGGGAGCCGGAGGATACGACCTCGGCCTTCGTGCCGTTTACAGGCAATGTGCGCGACACCCTGTGTGTGCAGGAAGACCGCGTCGTCGGCAACGACAATACGGTGCGCTACAAGGGCCTGGTCATGCAGATCGCGGCAGACAGGCACCGTCATCATTTCGTCAAGGCGAAGGTCAGGGTCCACGAATACCCCGATGGTCAACTGGTCATCTTCCACGGCCCGAGATGCATTGGCCGCTACCAGCCTGACGGATCACCCATCACACAGGAGGATAGCAAACACAAAGTCGCGTGACCCGCTTCGACGTGGCGCGAACGCGGTGGCCCAAATCTACGGTCGCCTACGGCTCCCTCCGAATTGGGCCACCGCGCAATCAACTGAAGCGGACAATTGGCATGTTACCTACACCGGACAATTCAGAATGTTCTCGACATCCTCCGCCTGAACGCGCAGTCTATGCCGAGTATCTGGCCGAGGCGACCAAGGTTCCGATGTTCATGATCCGCCGAGGCAACTACAAGTTCATTTCCTCGTCCCATGACGGGATCATGCTCTTTGATCTGTCGGACGACCCGAATGAGCGCACAAACCTCGCACACGCCGAGAGCCATCGCGAATTGGTCCACGGATTCATCCAAGAAGTTGCAGAAAAATGGAATGAAGCTGAGTTGATGGAAAGCATAGCCCTCAGCCAGAAGCGACGTGCGCTGGTTCGCAAGGCAATGTGGCAAGGCATCAAGCAGCGTTGGAACCACGGTGAGTCTGAAACCGACAAAGTTCTATGGTACCGCGGAGAACAGGGCTACAACGAATGGGCGTTCGACTATATCTGACGCCAAACCAATGAGCCAAAATTTGTAACGGCTGTCTGGGCTCAAACCTGTCAACGGTTAAGGCTTGATGACGCTGTATTGCGACCGGAGGAAGGAAACTTTCGCTGCGGTTCAGAGTTGCCCGGGAAGATGAGGTCAGTCCCGCGGAACACAGTGTGTCGCCGCCCTAAGGTTCACAGAAAACCCGAGAAAATGTAGGTTTCTTCTTAAAGCGCAATAGCAATAGGCGCGGATTAGAATAGCGCGACGGTTCCCAGTCGAAAGTGACAAGACCTATTTGGTGTAGAAAAGCGTGCAATTTTGACCCCCTAAGCGGGGAAATCGGCGTCCAAATTTGACCCCTCCCTATGGTTGTAGACATCCTTTTCATTGAGCAGTCGATGGAGAGGCAAGCGGGATGATTTGCGTGGAAACTATTAGAAAAGTGCGTCGCTTACACCTGATCGAAAAAAAGAGCATCAAGGAAATTTGCCGTTCGCTCAATTTGAGCCGTGCAACGGTTCGAAAGATAATCCGATCGGGAGTGACGGAGTTCAAATATGAGCGCAAATCGCAGCCATACCCGGTGCTCGGGCCTTGGCGCGCGCGTCTGGATGAAACGCTTGAGGAGAACGAGGCGCTTCCGAAGAAACACCGCAAGCGGATGACCAAAATCTGGAAGGAACTCTCCGATGATGGTTTTGGCGGCGGGTATGACAGTGTTCGACGCTACACAAAGAATTGGCGCATTGCGCACGGCCGACAACAGGCGCAGGCGTTCATCCCGCTGATCTTTGATCCTGGGGAGGCGTACCAGTTCGACTGGAGTGTGGAGACGGTTTTGATGGACGGTGCACTCACGACCGTGAAGGTTGCCCATTTCAAACTTTGCCATAGCCGCATGCCATTCTCCATTGCCTATCCGCGCGAGACGCAGGAGATGGTCTTTGATGCCCACGACGAGGCCTTCAAATTCTTTGGTGGAGGCTGCATCAACGGGATCTACGATAACATGACGACCGCCGTCGATGCGATCCTGTCGGGCAAGGAAAGAAAGTTCAACAAGGCATTCTCCCGGATGTGTTCTCATCATCTGGTGAACCCGATCGCCTGTACGCGCGCGGCCGGTTGGGAGAAGGGTCAGGTTGAGAATCTGGTCAAGGAGAGCCGCGCCTATAGTTTTACACCGCGTCTGGAGGTGGCCGACTTCGATGAATTGAATGCCCGGCTGCAAAAAGACGCGATCAAACGCGCAAAAGAACTGCGGCATCCGGAAAACCTGGAGGTGACGGTCTGGGAGGAGTTCCAGCAGGAAAAGCCGCTGCTGACGCATCTGCAGAAGCCCTTCGTCGGGTTCCGTGAAAAGACGGTCGCCGTGAGCCGAACCTGCCTGATCAACTTCGAAAGAAACAAATACAGCGTTGAGGCAAGAGCTGTTGGACGTCAGGTCCAGTTGCAGGTCTACGCCACGCGGATTGTCCTGCGCCAAGACGGTGAGATTGTCGGAGAGCACGAACGGTGCTTCGGCCGAGGAAAAACGATCTTCAACCCTTGGCACTATGTGCCCGTCCTCAAGCGCAAGCCTGGCGCTCTGCGCAATGGAGCACCGTTCCGTGACTGGGACCTACCACCGGCAATGACGCAGATCTGGACCCATCTGCGGGGCACATCCGACGGAGACCGGCAACTTGCCGATATTCTTTTCGCTGCTTACCAGCACGACATTGATGTGGTCGAGGCTGCCTGCGAAGAAGCTCTAAAATCTGGCCTGCGCAAGGCCGATGCGATCCTGAACATTGTCTCTCGGCGCACCAATCCCCCGCCGCCAAAGGCGATTGAGCCGCCTGCCCACCTGCAGCTGAAAATGGCACCGATCGCGGATTGCGCTCGCTATGACAGGCTTGGAGGCTCCCATGCAACTGCGTAAGGAAATTCTCGAACTTGCCCGTCAACTGAAGTTGCCAGGCATCGTCAACTGCTTTGACGAAGTGATGCAGGCCGCAGCCAAAAACAACTGGCGGCCCCAACAGGTCGTGGCCGAACTCCTCACGGCCGAACTGGCCGAAAAGACTGCGCGCTCGATCCGGTATCAGATGGGTGCCGCAAAGTTCCCGGTCTGCAAGTCCTTACCTGAGTTCGACTTCACGGTCAGCCCCGTCAACGAGGAAGTCGTGCGCAATCTTCATGACGGCGATTTTATGGACCAGGCCAGGAATGGCGTGCTGGTCGGTGGAACCGGATCGGGCAAAACGCATCTCGCAACAGCGATCGGGGGCCACGCGGTCAATAACCGCCGGCGGGTCAGGTTCTTCAGCGCTGTGGATCTCGCGAACAAGCTGGAGGCTGAACATCGCGAAGGCAACGCCGGGCGGCTCAGCGAGCAGCTGATCCGCGTCGACCTCGTGATTATAGACGAACTCGGTTATCTGCCGTTCGCAGAGTCTGGTGGACGATTACTCTTCCATCTCATCAGCAAACTGTACGAGCGAACGTCTATTCTGCTAACAACCAACCTCGCATTTGCTGAATGGCCGAGTGTGTTCACAGATGCCAAAATGACCACTGCTCTCCTGGATCGACTGACACACCATTGCGATATCATCGAAACCGGGAACGAAAGCTGGCGAATTAACCACCGCGACTAACCTCGAAATCGGGGAATAAATTCAAAACAGACAGCAGGTCAAACCTTCAGTCGAGCTACGCTCTCTTTTCGGTTTGACCTGCTGTCCACCCCCTCCTGAATCAACCTAAACACGACCCCCTCAACGCCCCTCTTAGCTCCAAGGGGGGTCAAATTTGGACGCCGATGGGGGGTCATTATTCAATGCCGATTGACAGTCAGAGGCGACGGGTGTTTCAGTTGGTGATCCCCAAAGGGGGCCGAGATATTCGCTATACGCCCTTGCCGTAGAAGAAGCGAAGTCCGGTGCGGGTGTGCTTGTGGGACATAGCTGCCTGGTTGAGCAGGCGCTTCAGTCTGGGCAACTCAAGAAAGTTTCATCGGAAAGTATCGGAACGGGTCGGGTGTTGGCCCTCGAGCTTCCACATAGATCGAGACGCCATCCTGCGATTGATAAGGTCGTTAGTCTACTTCGAGAGGAAGGACCGCACTTCTACGGATAAGAGCTGCTGAGATGGCGAGTGTTTCTGCTTTGGGCTCAAAATCAACCTTGGTGAAAACACAGAACCTGGGTTTTTGAGGCGTTGGATCTTCGGTTGAGAACGGGCGTGACTTGACCTTTGCAAATCATGTGAGCCACTTCGATTCCATCCAGCGTTGCAGCTGCTGATGCTACGGCGTTTGACCCAAGCATCGGTCGTATTCGCCTCTTATTGGATTGGTGGTCTTGTTCGATGATATTGTTCGAGTTCTTTCGCCTGACAATCTCTATTAGTATAGGGCAACCAAAGCCTTTGAGCATTCTGTTGATTGCTTTGTTACCCGCAGTGTTTGCGCCGCTTTTGTCGATGACAATCTTACGTAGAAGGCCGTTGATGCTCCTGCATTTTGGCGAAGAAATTTGTGGCTGCCAGTTTGTTTCGACGTTCTGAAAGCATGAAATCAAGCATTTTGCCATGTTTGTCTACGGCGCGGTAATGACAGACCCAAGTTCCTTTTACCTTTACATGTAAGTCTCGTTCATTCTCCAGGAGCGGTCGCATGGCTCTTTCCGCCGAAGTTCTGCTTCAGCGATTGCACCGGAAAATTGCGTGCCCCAACTGTTCAGCTTGTTGTGGTCGACCGGAACATCTCGTTCGTACATGATTTCTTCCAAATCGCGGCAGGAAACACCATAGCGAACATAAAAGAAGACCATGAACTGGATAACGTCTTTCGGATACTTCGCTCCTTTGAATGAAATCATGAGTAGGATTTCAAATGGTTAAGACCCGAGGTCATTCACTTCGCAGCCGTTACACCGCCAATTGCTAAAAGCTTGCAACAGAGCCCATTAGGCCGCGATTATCTTGGCCTGCGCATATCTAGTCCCTGAAGGAGCAAATTTATAGTAGCAAAACCTACGACCAATTATCTTCGTTTGTAGCAAACCAGAGTTGTAACTATTGGAAGAATCTGGGGATGACTGAAATGTTCCGTGTACTGCTCGTCTTGGCGTACCTGCTCCCTTCGACCGTCGTGGCTAACAAATTGGCAACGGACGCATTGAATTCACTTCGCGAAAGCCAAGGTCTTCACGTCTTGCAATATAGCCAAAAACTGGAAAAAGCTGCGAAATCTCATGCAGAGGACATGGCGAAGAGAGGTTTCTTTTCGCACACCGGATCAAACGGGTCTGATGTAGGAAGGCGGGTTCTCGGGTCAGGCTACAAATGGTGTTTCGTTGCCGAAAACATCGCAAAGGGGCAGCAAGGGTTGGAAGCAGTCGTGTCGGCTTGGGCTCGATCACCCGGACATCGAGCGAACATGCTCTCTCGCGAGGCTAGGGAATTCGCGCTCTACGAAGCCGCGGATCGAACTTGGGTAATGGTTTTGGCCGCCCCTTGCTAGTTTTGCGCAGGATCAGCGGGTCAGTTGAAACAATGGTGACGGCCAATCCATTTGTTCGACACGGCCCAATTAAACGCTATGCGCATCTAATCTTCTCAATGTTAATCCATATTGGGCATTGAACGGCTAGCGAGCGAGGCGTCTCCAAGGCTGAGGTGCATATGGTAGCATGGCAAGAGTTCGTGTGACGACGCATACCACTGCGAGTGTTTTCCTGACTTCCGACATTTTTTCGTATAAGTCATTGATATTATTATGCCTTGGTTGCCAAAAGGCACTACACGGACTTTTTTCGCCAGCGATTGTTTCGGAGTGTTGAGGGAGCTCAGGCTTTGGTCTGGCCAGTTTTTCGGGTGCGCCCGGGGGGTATCTTGAAAGGGGCTTCGTTCCAGGTCAGGCCGACGCAGGTGAGGATGCGTCTGGCATCGACCGTGGCATGGCTTGGCATGCCGTAGCGGTCAGGGGTGCCTTTGTGGCGCAGGATCGAGAGCTGCAATGCGTTCAACTCGTTGCGGATACGAGCCGGGCTCATCGGGTGTCCGAGCAGGTCCAGATGCTTGCGCAGGTGCTGCAGGCAGCAGAAGGCCATGTAGCAGATGGCGATATGGGCCCGGACCCGACGCGGCGACCAGTGATAGATGGGCCGGATTTTCAGATCGTGCTTGTTGGTGCGGAAGCAGGCTTCGATCTCCCACAACTGGTGATAGCGGGCAATGACGTCCTGTGCCTCCAGTTCGTCCGCACCATGAACAACAATGGCATGCAGCCCGTCCCATTGTGCCGCTGCCTTGATCTTTGCATCATCCAGCGTGACGTCCCCGCTGTCGGGGAAGGCCAGGAAGCGGCCATATCCCCGGCTGCTGAAGCTGCCGGGTTTGCGAGAGCGCTTGAGCTTCTTGTGCAGCTTTTCGATTGCCTTGTCGCGCTTGTGGGCATCATTGCGTGCCCGGGTGGGTGACCAGGTCACAATGACCCGCGCTCCCTCCTGGTCGATCACCTTGTACCAGCCCTTCTCGGTTGCCTCTTCAGAACCGTGTCCAGCCCAAGGCTGGCGTCCCTCCGGGCTCAAAATGTTCGCCTTCACGGCGGCCGGGGCGGACTTCATGCGATAGCCGAGGATGTAGGGCAGACCCTTGTTCTGCAACATCTGCTGGTTGTCCTTGCTGAGCATGGCGGCATCGGCCACGAACGTGACCCTGGCCACGTCGAAGCGTCCCTCCAACGCCTTCAGCGCAGCTTCCAGCGTATGACCTTCCCAGGTGTTTCCCGGGAAGAGTTCATAGCCCACAGGCAGCCCATCGGAGGTGACGATCAGCGCCAGCATGACCTGAGCGCGGTGATGCTTGCCATCCTTGCTGAAGCCCTTGGCCAGAAGATGATCCTGCTCGACCCCGTCCGCATCCTCGGCCGGGTCCTCGCGCTCGGTGTCAAAGGCCAGGGTCGTGCAATCGTAGAACAGCACGGTCACTGGCCCGCCCAGCAACTTCTCTGCCGCCGCGTGAGAGGTTTTGCAAATCCCGTCTATCACCGGCGTATTGATGTAATCCATGCTCCGATAGACCACGTCCAGATTGAGCGTGATGCCTGCCTGGTTCTCCAACGCCTCCACGGTCGCGCGCTTGCTCTCGGGCTGTGCGATCCGCGCCATAACCAGCTCTTTCACAATGCGATTGGCACTTTTACGCGCCGCCCCCAGAAGGGCCCCCCAACCCAGTTGGTCATACATCGTCCCCATGACATCCCGCAGACCCAGAGAGACCCGCGCCTCCTCACGGCACTCGGCAAGATCAACGCCAAGCTTGTCCGGCCGCGGAGCGCGGCGCACCAGCGCCTGCAGATCGGCATATTCCGTGGGCGTGAACAGTTCCATTTGCGGCGAGCGATCAATGCGTAATTGCTCCATCAAGCGGCCCGCCAGACGCTTGATATCCTCAATCTCGCTGTCGTTATGGGCCACACCCACATGGCGCAGGATCTTCTGGCGTACCTTGGAGCCGGTGCGGACGGATTCAACGATCTGGATCCGTGTGCGGTTGAGCTTTGCGTCATGTTTGGTGCGGATGAACATGGGCGAAGAGGTTAGCCATCTGAAGGCCCATGTCAATACTTTTTATAATAATGGGGCACTACAACGCGCCTCTGAGCAACCACACCTGAAAACAAACCAAAAACCCAGTCAGATCAACAAAAAGGTCGGAAGTCAGGAAAGAAGAGTGCTTCCCACCTACAGCTTTCGAATGCCGTGGACCGTCAGTGTGCTGACCAGATCAGCGTAGTCTTCACGCGCCTTGGTTCCGGCTCCAGTGTTCCACATGTAATACCAGTTCAGCATGCCGAAGACTGACATTGTGGCTCCGCGCAGCTTGGCCTTGTCATCACCCAATGTCTCCGGAGACAGCTCCCGAAGGATATTGTTGATGAAGTTGACCATATCACGCTGGTACTCGCGCAGTTTCTTTTGCTGGTCGTCGGCGAGGGCGTTCATACCGCTGATCTGAACCCGGTGCTCGTCATCAGCACCTTGATAGGCGAACAAGATTTCGCGGACAGCCTTTCGAAGTTTCTCTTCTGGCTCAAGCCCTTCGAAATCAACGTTGCAAATGCGGTCACGTAAATCCCGAAGATAGGTCTCAAGGATGTCATACAAGATGGCATCCTTACTGTCGTAATAATGGTATATGTTCGCCTTGGAGATCCCGCACTCTTTTGCCAACAAGGTCATCGAGGCGCGGTCGAACCCCTGATCCGCAAAGATTTTCGCAGCTCTTTTGAGAATCTGTTCCCGCTTCTGGTCGTGGTCTTTGGCGATTGTCCGGGCCACGGCTTATTCCTTATCGCGGTTGTCGATGACGCGCTTCGCCTTGCCCTGAGAGCGTTCGACGTCGCCTGGATCACCTACAACAATTTCCGTTGAAACGCCAACAACGTCCTTGATGCGCTTAGTCAGCATTCGGGCTGCGGCAGTCTTTGACATCTCGTCGGTTGAGTCTGCTGACGCTTCGACAAACACCCGCATCGCGTCCATTCGGCCGGATTTGTACAGTTCGATTTGATAGTAGGGGGCCAGACCGCCCGTCGCCATGACCTGCTCTTCGATCTGGCTGGGGAAAACATTCACGCCCCTCAGGATCATCATGTCGTCGCTGCGGCCAGTAATCTTTGCCATCCGGCGCATCGAGCGCGCCGTTCCAGGCAACAGACAGGTCAGATCGCGCGTTCGGTAGCGGATCATTGGCAAACCTTCTTTGGTCAAAGTGGTGAACACCAACTCGCCGGTTTCGCCGTCGGGCAGTACTTCGCCTGTGGCCGGGTCAATGATCTCTGGTAGGAAGTGATCCTCCCAGATTACGGGACCATCTTTTGTTTCGACGCACTCGCTCGCGACGCCGGGGCCCATGATTTCAGAAAGGCCGTAGATATCGACCGCGTGCATGTCGAATGCGGATTCAACCTCCGTTCGCATTGCGTCTGTCCAGGGCTCTGCTCCGAAAATGCCGACCTTGAGAGAGCTTTTTCTGGGGTCGAGCCCGGACTTGTGGAACTGTTCAAGGATGTTGAGCATGTATGACGGCGTCACCATGATCCCGTCGGGCTGAAAATCATTTATCAAGCCGACCTGTTTCTCGGTCTGCCCGCCGCTCATGGGGACAACGGTCGCACCTAAGCGCTCGATCCCGTAGTGGGCGCCCAGACCACCAGTAAACAGGCCATAGCCATAGGCGTTGTGGACCAAATCGCCCTTGCGCAAACCTGCCGCCCGCAACGAACGCGCACCCAAATCTGCCCAGTTATCGATATCAGCTTTGGTATAGCCCACCACAGTTGGTTTGCCGGTTGTCCCGGAAGACGCGTGCAGTCGGATAATCTCACTGCGCGGGACGGCGAAAAGGCCGAAAGGGTAGTTGTCGCGCAGATCGTTTTTATATGTGAATGGGAACTTCGAAATATCCGAAAGCTGTTGCAAATCATCCGGATGGACACCCGCCTCATCAAAGCGCTGCTTGTACATCGCCACGTTTTCGTAGGCATGTCGGACCGACCATTTGAGGCGTTCAAGCTGAGTCGCACGGATTTCGTCGATCGATGCGATTTCGATCGGGTCCAATTCAGCTTTGTTGGGGGACAGGGCGTCCATTGCGTTGCTCCTATGATGATTGTCAAGCAGGGCATTGATTTTGTTTGATTTTAAATTCGGCAAAATCGTCGAAGACCCAGCCGTTCTTGAGCGTGTCATAGATGATCTTGAGCAGCTTGCGGGCCGTGGCTATGATCGCCTTGCCCGCGCCACGGCGTTCCTTGATGCGCCGATAATAACTGTTGAGATATCCCGAATAGCGGATCGCGATGAGCGTACATTGCACCAGCGTGGTGCGCATGAGCTTGTTGCCGCGCTTCGTGATCCGCCCGTGATGTTCGGTTTCGTTCGAGTTACTCACCTTGGGCACGATGCCGACATAGGCGGCCAGCTTGTCCGCGTCGGAGAAGTCTTCAACCCTGCCGATCCCCGCCAGCAGGACCGCGGCAGATCGCGCACCGATCCCCTTGATGCTGGTGAGCCACTCAAAGCCTTTCATGGCCGAGGCGGCCTCCTCGATGGCCTTGTCGATACGGTTCAGGGTCTCGGTCAGGCCGAGCGCCTGGTCCCGCAATGCCGCCAGTTCGACCTGCTCAAGCGGTGTGAAGCGGCTGAGATCCAGGTCGCGCAGGCGCTTCTTGCTGGACAACCCTTCCTTCTTCAGCTTCATGCCGTGACGGACAAACATCGCGTGGATGCCGTTCAGCAGCATGGTGCGCTGTTTGACCAGCATGTCACGCGTCCGGGTCAGCGAGGCCAGTTCGCTTTCCTGAGTGGACTTGAGCCGGGTTTCCGGCAGCATGTCCTTCGACAGGAAGAAGGCCAAAGCGCGCGCATCGTTCTTGTCGGTCTTTTTCACCGATGTGCGGATCACTTTAAACTGGCGCGGGTTGACCACAACGATCCGGCCGACACAGGGTTCCACCTCACCGCAGAACCAGGCCGTGTTGCCGGTGGCCTCGACCGCCAGTTCGTCATCCGCATCAAGGCTCTGACAGAACCGCTCAAGCGCCTGCGCGGACAGATGAAAGGTTTGGAATGTTTCCGATCCGTCCGTCTCACGCCGACAGATCGTGAAGGAATTCGTATGAAGATCGACACCTATGTAAGCCATGGCTATACTCCCTGCTCAAGGAGGCGGAGCCCCCAATGGGGCGTGAACGGCCAAACCAAGCTCCTATGCAGGATCACCGGCCAAAACCGGGCCCTATGGGGGCTGTTCGGAAACAGGCGAAAGCTAAGCTCCTCAACAGGGTCACAATGCCCTAAGACACAATTCAGCCTGAGACCTATCCGCCTCCCCGAATCCTCTAACAGATTCAGGGCGTTTGGCCGATCACAAATCATTCATACCCCCTCCTCCAGCGTATTTCTATTCGTCAAAATTCTGACCACCAACCGCGCGGGACATACCCCTGAATTCGGCGATAGTCATGCCATCTTGATTTGTGATGCGCACGTCATAGACACCGCTCCGACCTGCGACAGCGGTTTCTGTTGCGGTTGCGGTCAGGCGGTCTCCCAGGCGGCCCGGTGCGAGATAGCTCATCATTGTATGTTGGCCGACGGTCGCCACATTGCGACTGTTGCAGGCAAAGGCGAAGGCGCTGTCTGCCAGGGCATGGGTGACGCCGCCGTGGCATATGCCATGGCCGTTGCAGTGATGAGTTGCGACGGTCAGTGCCAGAACAGCGCGGCCTTCGTCGACGTTAACGAGTTCCATGCCGAACCATTTGCTGGCCTCATCATTGGCCCACATAGCAGCGGCAGATTTAGCGGCGCGTTCTTGCGGGGTCATCGTCATTTGCCCTGAAAACTTGGTACGCGTTTTTCGAGGAAGCTGGACACGCCTTCGGCATAGTCCGCGCTTTCCCCGCAGATTTTCATAGCGTCCGCTTCGATTTCAAGATGATCAGAAAGGGTGGTGGTCGCCGCGGTCTGAATGCACTGCTTCGTTTTGCCCAGCCCAACAGTCGGACCGTTGGCAAATTGGTTTGCCAATGCGCGGGCTTCGGTCATCAACTGGTCGTCGGGCAGGGCTTTCCAGATCAGGCCCCAGTCTTCTGCTTGTTTTGCGGGTAAAGGTTGTGCCGTAAGCGCCAGTCCTTTGGCTCTGGCCTCTCCCAACAGGCGGGGCAAGTGCCAACTGCCGCCAGTATCAGGGATCAGACCGACCTTGGCGAAACTCTGAATGAACTTGGCGCTTTCACCCGCCAAAACCATGTCGCAGGCCAGTGCCAGATTTGCCCCGGCTCCGGCAGCAACACCGTTCACAGCACAAATAACCGGGAAGTTCAGCGACCGGATCAATCGCACCAAAGGCGCATAGAAGGTCCGCACGGTTTTGCTCAGATCAGGCGGGCCGTCCATTTTCGATGGATCGCGGTCACCAAGATCCTGTCCGGCGCAAAAGCCACGCCCGGCACCCGTCAACAGAATCGCGCGCGCACCGCTATCTCTGGCGGATTTCAGTGCGTCCTGAAGCGCGTTGTGCATCTCATCATTGAAGGCGTTCAGCTTGTCGGGGCGATTCAGAGTAATTTCCACCCAGTTCCCGTGATCTTCTACAAGAATCGTATCGCTCATAACTGTCCTACCTGATGTCGTTTCAACTTTATCATTGCATTAACCGAACGGTTGGTCAATATATAAACACATCTCGAATCTGAATCGCTTGAAGGGCACAGCCATGTCGCAAACGTCACTTGTGAATGTTGAACTGAAGGGCGATGTTGCGTGGGTTACCGTTGATAATCCGCCAGTGAATGCGACCTCGACTGGTGTCCGGCAAGGGCTGGTAGATGCAGTTGCTGCGGTCAACGGCGCTCGCGTGGCCGTACTGCAATGCTCTGGCCGGACCTTTGTCGCGGGAGGCGACATGTCCGAATTTGACAAGTCGCCGGTCGAGCCGCACTTGCCCGATGTCGTCCAAATGATCGAAGACAGCGAGGTTCCCTTTATTGCCTGTATGCACGGGAACGTTCTGGGTGGCGGACTCGAAATTGCGATGGCTTGCGCTTGGCGGATTGCTGTCCACGGGACGGGATTTGGTCTGCCAGAGGTCAATGTTGGATTGATCCCCGGCGCGGGCGGCACGCAACGTCTGCCACGCCTTGTGGGGATGGAAGCGGCAATCGATCTGGCCTGCACAGGCAAAGTGCTGAAGGCGGAAGAGATGCTGCAGCTTGGGGCGGTCGACCTGGTGGTCGACGATCTTGAAGCGGCGGTCGAGAGTTTTGTGGCCGATCTGCCCGACCGTCCTGTGCCTGTCAGCCAACGTAGTGTCGCTGATTTTGCGCCGGATCTGATCGAGACCTCTCGGGCATCGCTGAAAAAGCGTGCCAAGGGACAGCAGTCGCCGTTGGAGAACCTGACCGCGTTAACCTGGTCCCAGAAGCCGTTTTCCGAAGGGCAGCCGATGGAACGGGCGCGCCATCTGGTGCTTCGCCAAACTGCGGAAAGCCGCGCGCTGCGTCATGCATTCTTTGCGGAGCGTAGTGTCTCCAAGCCTGCGATGATCAAAGACGTCCAGCCGCGCAGCTTCAGCCGTATTGCTGTGGTGGGCGGCGGCTTGATGGGGGCCGGAATTGCAACCGCCGCTCTTACGGCTGGCCTGTCTGTCACGTTGATCGAGCGCGACTCCGAGGCCGCATTGGCAGCCCATGATCGGGTTGAAGGCCTGTTGAAGGGCGCGGTCAAACGCGGAAAGATGACCGAGGCGCAATGCCAGACTTGCCTGTCCCGATTTCGCGCCGTTGACAGTTATGCCGAAGCAGCTGACGCGGAATTGGCCATCGAAGCCGTTTTCGAGGACCTATCGGTCAAACAGCAGGTCTTTACCGAATTGGCACAGAACATGGACGCAAACGCAATTCTTGCCACCAATACATCTTATCTGGACCCGGCTGAAATCTTTGCGGGCATCGAAAACCAGACACGGTGCATAGGGTTGCATTTCTTCAGCCCGGCTCATGTCATGAAACTGCTCGAGATCGTGCACACCCCGCAAACCGCCCCCGAAGTGGTGGCCGCGGGCTTTGCGCTGGGCAAGAAGCTGCACAAGGTCTCGGTTCTGTCCGGCATTTGCGACGGGTTCATTGGTAACCGCATGCTGGCCGCCTATCGGCGCGCTGCGGATTATCTGCTGGCAGACGGGGCGTTGCCCCATGAAATTGATCAGGCGATGCGGGATTTCGGCATGCCGATGGGGCCCTACGAGTTGCAGGATCTGACCGGGTTGCAAATCGCCTGGGCAAACCGAAAATGCAACGCTGCCACGCGCGACCCGAACGAACGCTATGTTACCATTGCCGACCAGCTATGTGAGATGGAGCGGTTTGGGCAGCGATCCGGCAAAGGCTGGTACCGGTACGAAGACGGAAATCGCAAACCGATCCGCGACCCCGAAGTTGAGGCTTTGATCGAAGGGTATTCCGCTGCGCAGGGCACTACCCGCCGGACCTTTACGGCCGAGGAAATATCGTCTCGCCTTCTGGCGGTCATGGCGAATGAGGGCGCTTTGATCATCCAAGAAGGGATCGCCGAAAACGCAGAAGCCGTCGATATGGTTCAGATCCACGGCTATGGTTTCCCGCGTTGGCGAGGGGGGCCAATGAACTATCGCAAGGAAATTGGGAGTGACGTGTCCCGGTCGGTTATGCTGACCGTGGCCGAGGAAAGTCCGGCGTCTTGGGCCATCGCGGCCCAAACGAAGGCGCCTTAAAAGTGTTGATGGTTACAAAAGCAACCATTAACGCATTCAAAATGCATGTTTCACAGGGAGGAGACAGAACATGAAACTCAGCAACTTGAGCACCTTGCTGGCTTCGGCGGCACTTGCCATTTCGGGTACCGTTGCGATGGCGGCAGACTATACGCTGACTATTTCCAGCTGGGCGCCGCCAACCCATGGCATCAACGCCAAGATGTGGCCGAAATTCGTCGAAATGGTTGAAGAAGCCACCGATGGCCAAGTCACCGCCGAACTGAAACTTGGCATCGCACCGCCGCCGGCTCAGATGGACCTGATCATGGATGGGGCGGCGGATGCCTCGATCATTTTCCACGGCTACCAGCCCGGCCGTTTTGTCACCACCAAGATGATCGAACTGCCCGGATATGAAGGCTCGGCCGAAGCCGCATCGGTGGCCTATTGGCGCGCCTATGACAAGCACCTGAAGGCGGCCGACGAACATCGCGGCGTCAAGGTGATCGCGCTGCATACGCATGGACCAGCCCAATTGCATTCCAGCAGCCCTGTTACCACGCTGGACGAGGTATCAGGCCTTAAGGTTCGCATCCCTGGCGGTGTTGGTGGCGATGTCGGAACAGCACTGGGCGCAACCGGTATCCAGGTGCCTGCTCCGAAAGTGTACGAAACGCTGGCTTCGAAAGCAGCCGATGGTGTCGTGATGCCATTTGAATCCCGCAAGGGCTTCAAGCTGACCGAAGTTGCCCAGAACGTCTACGAATTGCCCGGTGGCCTGTATCGCGGATCCTTCGCCTTCATCATGAATGAAGACACATTTGCCGATCTGCCTGCCGAACTGCAGCAGGCACTGGAGGAAAAGGTTTTCGGAGAACCACTGAGTCGCGAAATCGGGAAAATCTGGGATGAGATTGATGCAATCGGCCGTGAAGCCACTGAAGGCACCGAAGGCAACGCGATCAACGCGGCGTCCGCCGAAGACCTGGAAAAATTCGATACGATCGCAGTTGATGTGCGCACCAAGGTTATCGACGAAGTCAACGGAACTGGCGTCGATGCTCAGGCCGCATATGACATGATCGTAACCGAAATGGCCGCGCAATAAAATCACCCGGTTGGCGGTTTCTAACCGCCAACCGTTTCGACCCGACGGGGAGCTAACATGCAATCTCTCGTAACATTCGCGCGCCGCATTAGTGTTTTTCCTACGCTGATGGCTTGTGGGGCGCTGTTTATCCTCATGGTGATGACGTTCTGCGACGTTGTCCTTCGGTCCGTGTTCAACGCTCCGATCGAAGCGGCGACTGAGTTGACACGTATTCTAATGGTGATCCTCGTTTTCTCGGTTCTGCCGATGATCTCAGCTGGAAAGGGTCAAATTGCGGTCGACCTGACAGATGGATTGTTTACGCGTTTACGTCTGAGCCGCGCACGGGATGCAGTTGTCTATCTGACTTCAGGCATCATGCTCTTCTGGCCCATACAGCGGGTCTGGATCCTTGCCGAACGGGCGCGGGACTACGGTGACGTGACCGAGTACTTGTCGATCCCCGTTTTCTATGTCGGCTGGTTCATTGCCGCGTCGACCGCGATCACGGCCGTTGCGATGATCACGACAGGCCTTCTGTACATCTTTGCCCCCCATACTTTGTCGGAGCACACCCAATGACTGCCGCGCTAATCGGTTTTGCACTAGTTCTCATTCTCGTACTCCTGCGCTTGCCGATTGTATTCGCAATGGGCCTCGTCGGGACGCTGGGTTTTGCATATGAACGCGGAGGCAGCATTCTCTCGGAACGCGGCCTGAAGGCGGCGATGTCAATGGTAGGTCGCCAGATCACTGACACCGCACAAGATTACGGTCTTTCGGTTATTCCGCTGTTTATCCTGATGGGATTGTTCGTGAACAAGGGCGGGCTTGCGCGCGAACTCTACGCCGTCTCGAACGCTTTTCTTGGGCATTTCAAAGGTGGGATCGCGATGGCTACGGTTGCCGCCTGTGGTGGGTTTTCGGCCATTTGCGGCTCGTCTTTGGCGACGGCGGCAACGATGTCCAAGGTCGCCATGCCGGAAATGCGCCGCTACCGGTATTCGGATGAGCTGTCGACTGCTTCAATTGCGGCGGGTGGCACGCTGGTTATTCTGATCCCTCCGTCCGTGATCCTTGTTATCTATGGCTTGTTGACCGAAACATCCATCGGAAAACTGTTTGTCGCTGGCATCATTCCCGGTGTTCTTGGCATTCTTCTGTACCTGTTCGCAGTCCGCTGGACTGTCTGGCGCAATCCGGAATCAGGTCCGGCTGGCGAGAAACATGGCTGGGGTGAACGGTTGACCGCTCTGCGGTCAGTTTGGGCGGTGTTGTTACTGTTCTTTCTGGTCATCGGCGGGCTGTACGGCGCATTTGACTTCCACCCGCTGAACCTGACCTTCAGTCCAACGGAAGCAGCAGGAATGGGCGCAATGGGGGCGTTCTTGATTGCCCTGTCGCGCGGTGGGCTGAGCCTGGCTTCGACTTTTGAAGTGCTGAAAGAAACTACGTATACTGCGGCGGCCCTGTTCTCGGTTCTGATCGGGGCTCAGATTTTTTCGAACTTCATTAACCTTGCAGGTCTGCCCGAGGCGCTGATCACTTTGGTCACGGCGTACGACGTTGAACCTTTTGTGGTGATCCTGATGATCCTTGGTATCTACATCATCTTGGGTTGTATATTTGAATCGCTATCGATGCTTTTGCTAACTGTCCCGATCTTCTTTCCGCTAGTGACGTCGCTGGGATATGACCCGATCTGGTTCGGGATTGTGGTCGTTGTCGTGACGGAAATCAGTCTGATCACCCCACCGGTCGGTTTGAACGTGTTCATTCTGAAAGGTGTGGTAGGGGATGTTTCGACGGCAACGATCTTCAAGGGTGTTACTCCATTTTGGATTGCCGACATCTTCCGTCTGGCCCTGATCGTTTTGGTGCCGTGGTTGGTGCTGGTTCTGCCCGAGCATATGGGGGCGATGGGCCACTAATGTTCTCACTGACCGCACTTCCTGACGGGTTTCACGAGAACCCCTATCCAGCTTATGCGGCACTACGCGAGGATACACCGGTTTGCCCTCAGTCTGACGGCTCTGTGATCCTGTCGCGGTACGAGGATCTGGATCTGGTCTATCGGGATACGGCGCGGTTCATCTCGGACAAAAAGGCGGTGTTTGGTCCCAAGTACGGGGTCGAAAGCCCGCTGTATGAACATCACACTACCAGTCTGGTGTTCAACGACCCCCCCCCTGCACACCCGCGTCCGGAAGGTGATGGTTGGGGCGATGAACCCGCGTGCCTTGGCGCAGATGGAGCCCGGTTTGATCCAGCTTGTCGATGACTTGCTGGGCCAGATGCAGGCCAAGGGAGCGGTGGAGTTGATCGAGGATTTTGCCGGAGCGATCCCGATTGAAGTCATCGGCAACCTGTTGGGCATTCCCAGATCCGAACGCGGACCGTTGCGAGACTGGTCTCTGGCCATTCTTGGCGCCCTGGAGCCGCAATTGACATCTGAGCAGGAAGATTGGGGCAATCGCGCAGTCTTGGAGTTCAAGACCTTCTTGGGGCAAATCGTCGATGATCGAAGAGCTAACCCCGGCAATCCGGAGACGGACGTCCTGACACGGTTGATGCAAGACGACCCGAACGGCGGCCTGACTGAGGTTGAGCTTTACCAGAACTGCATCTTCATTCTGAATGCGGGGCACGAGACCACGACAAACCTGATTGGCAATGCGTTGGATTTGCTGGATCGGCATCGAGACAAACGGACCGAATTGCTGAACAGGCCTAACCAAATTGCTACGGCGGTGGACGAGTTCTTACGTCTGGAAAGCCCTAACCAGTTTGGTAATCGCCTGACCACCGAAGATGTAACACTGCATGGGCAAAATATTCCGGCGGGTACGGATGTTCATCTGTGCATTGGTGCCGCCAACCGCGACTCAAGGCAGTTTGACCGGCCAGACGACATGCTTCTGGACCGCCGACCCAACAAGCACCACGCATTTGCCGGTGGCCCGCACACCTGCGTGGGTCTGACTCTTGCTCGGATGGAGGGCAAGATAGCGGTCAGCCGGTTTTTGAACCGCTTTCCAAACTATCAGATCGCAGATGGTGCAAAACGCGGAGGGCGTATTCGCTTTCGCGGGTTCGCTCAGCTGCCCGCGCAAGTTTGAACTGCCTGAAAGAGCAAAAATTTCGGTCTTTTATTGACCGACCATACGGTAAATAATATGATGTTGAAAATTGCGGGCGTAGGGCCGCGAAGATCATCTCAAGAATGAGGAGGGGGTATGAATGATTTGTGATCGGCCAAACGCCCTGAATCTGTTAGAGGATTCGGGGAGGCGGATAGGTCTCAGGCTGAATTGTGTCTTAGGGCATTGTGACCCTGTTGAGGAGCTTAGCTTTCGCCTGTTTCCGAACAGCCCCCATAGGGCCCGGTTTTGGCCGGTGATCCTGCATAGGAGCTTGGTTTGGCCGTTCACGCCCCATTGGGGGCTCCGCCTCCTTGAGCAGGGAGTATAGCCATGGCTTACATAGGTGTCGATCTTCATACGAATTCCTTCACGATCTGTCGGCGTGAGACGGACGGATCGGAAACATTCCAAACCTTTCATCTGTCCGCGCAGGCGCTTGAGCGGTTCTGTCAGAGCCTTGATGCGGATGACGAACTGGCGGTCGAGGCCACCGGCAACACGGCCTGGTTCTGCGGTGAGGTGGAACCCTGTGTCGGCCGGATCGTTGTGGTCAACCCGCGCCAGTTTAAAGTGATCCGCACATCGGTGAAGAAAACCGATCGCAACGATGCCCGCGCCCTGGCGTTTTTCCTGTCGAAGGACATGCTGCCGGAAACCCGGCTCAAGTCCACTCAGGAAAGCGAACTGGCCTCGCTGACCCGGACGCGTGACATGCTGGTCAAACAGCGCACCATGCTGCTGAACGGCATCCACGCGATGTTTGTCCGCCACGGCATGAAGCTGAAGAAGGAAGGGTTGTCCAGCAAGAAGCGCCTGCGCGACCTGGATCTCAGCCGCTTCACACCGCTTGAGCAGGTCGAACTGGCGGCATTGCGGGACCAGGCGCTCGGCCTGACCGAAACCCTGAGCCGTCTCGACAAGGCCATCGAGGAGGCCGCCTCGGCCATGAAAGGCTTTGAGGGGCTCACCAGCATCAAGGGGATCGGTGCGCGATCTGCCGCGGTCCTGCTGGCGGGGATCGGCAGGGTTGAAGACTTCTCCGACGCGGACAAGCTGGCCGCCTATGTCGGCATCGTGCCCAAGGTGAGCAACTCAAACGAAACCGAACATCACGGGCGGATCACGAAGCGCGGCAACAAGCTCATGCGCACCACGCTGGTGCAATGTACGCTCATCGCGATCCGCTATTCGGGATATCTCAACAGCCATTATCGGCGCATCAAGGAACGCCGTGGCGCGGGCAAGGCGATCATAGCCACTGCCCGCAAGCTGCTCAAGATCATCTATGACACGCTCAAGAACGGCTGGGTCTTCGACGATTTTGTCGAATTTAAAATCAAACAAAATCAATGTCATGCTTGACAATCATCATAGGAGGAAACCCTATGAAAAACGAATGGCCCCTGTGGGAAATCTTTATCCGCGGTCAGCACGGTATGAGCCACCGTCATGTTGGTTCGCTGCACGCACCGGATGCGGAAATGGCAATCAAGAACGCACGCGATGTGTATACGCGCCGCAATGAAGGCGTGTCGATCTGGGTGGTCGAAGCGAACAATATCTCGGCCTCATCACCCAGTGACAAAGGCCCGCTTTACGAACCCAGCGAAAGCAAGGTGTACCGTCACCCGACATTTTTCGACATACCCGAAGAAGTGGGGGCGATGTGATGACCCGCGATGGAGCTTTCCTGCAGTTTCTGCTTAGAATGGGTGATAACACACTCATCCTCGGTCACCGCGTGAGCGAGTGGTGCGGTCATGCGCCCGTACTCGAAGAAGATATCGCGCTGGCCAATACCGCGTTGGATCTGATCGGCCAAACCCAAATGTGGCTGGGCCTTGCCGGCGAGGTTGACGGCGGCAAGAGTGCTGATGACCTGGCGTTCCTGCGCGATGCGTGGGATTTCCGCAACGTTCTGATGGTCGAGGTTCCGAACGAAGATTTCGGCCGGACCCTGATGCGCCAGTTTCTTTTTGACGCGTGGCATTCGATCATGCTGGGGCGTCTGATCAAGTCGTCAGATGAACGTGTTTCCGCAATTGCGGCCAAGGCCAGCAAAGAGGTCGCCTATCATCTTGAACGCTCGGGTGACACGGTTGTCGGATTGGGCGACGGAACGGCTGAAAGCCACGACCGGATGCAGGCGGCGCTGGACTATCTGTGGCCTTATGTTGGTGAGATGTTCGCCACCGACGAGGTGGACGCCGAAATGGCAAAGGCCGGTATTGCGCCCAATCCCGCCGATCTGCGTGCCGAGTTTGATGCGTTGGTCCAGCGGGTTTTGGCGGATGCGACGCTCACAATCCCGGAAAGCGATTTCGCGCATAAGGGCGGGCGCAACGGGCAGATGCATACCGAACACCTGGGGCACCTGCTGACTCAGATGCAATGGCTGCAACGCGCCTATCCCGGCGCAAGCTGGTAAGCCGATATGGAACGGGTGCCGACAGATCAGATATGGGACTGGCTGGATGCCGTGCCCGACCCTGAAATACCAGTCATTTCCGTGGTTGATCTGGGGATTGTACGCGATGTGTGCTGGGATGCCGGAACCTTGAAGGTGACGGTGACACCGACCTATTCCGGCTGTCCAGCAACGTCGGTCATCAGCATGGACATTGAAACCGCGCTACGGCATCACGGGATCGAAGACATCCGGATCGAAACCACAATTTCACCCGCCTGGACCACCGATTGGCTCAGCGACAAGGGCCGTGCGCGGCTGGAAGAATACGGCATCGCCCCGCCGCAACCGGCAGGCGGCCCGGAGCGGTGCCCGCATTGTGGCAGCAAGGCGGTTGAGAAGGTCAGCCAGTTCGGCTCGACCCCGTGCAAGGCGCACTGGCGTTGTACCGACTGTCTGGAACCTTTTGACTATTTCAAGTGCATCTGAGGAGGAGCACCGGATGGCACGTTTCCACGACCTTAAGGTCACCGATATCCACAAAACGATCCGCGATGCGGTGGTATTGACACTGGAGCCCTTGAACGGCGCGGCAGAAGAATTTGACTTTACCGCCGGTCAATACCTGACGTTCCGGCGCGATTTTGATGGCGAAGAACTGCGCCGGTCCTACTCGATCTGTGCGGGCAAAGACGATGGAGTTTTGCAGGTCGGCATCAAGCGTGTCGATGGCGGGGCTTTCTCTGGTTGGGCAAACACAGAGCTGACTGTCGGAGACATCGTACAGGCCATGCCGCCGATGGGCAGCTTCCACGCTCCGATCGATGCAAATGCCGAAAAGCAATATCTTGGTTTTGCCGGCGGTTCAGGCGTTACACCCGTTCTGTCGATCCTCAAAACGACGCTCGCACGTGAACCCCAATCGCGGTTCACGCTGATCTATGCCAACAAAGGCATCAATACGATCATGTTCCGCGAAGAACTGGAGGACCTCAAGAACCTCTATATGGGCCGCCTCAATGTTATCCACGTTCTTGAGACGGACTCTCAGGAAATCGACCTGTTCACCGGATTGGTGACACAGGAAAAATGCGCCGAGTTGTTCAAGCACTGGGTCGACATCGAAAACGTCGACACGGCGTTTATTTGTGGACCTGAACCCATGATGCTGGGCATTGCGGCTGCCCTGCGCGAACATGGGCTAGACGACAGCCAGATAAAATTCGAACTGTTCGCCAGCGCGCAGCCAGGCCGTGCAAAGCGTAAGGCAAGTTCTGCGGATGCCAACCGGACGGACAATCAGACCAGCGCTTCCATTACGCTGGATGGCTCTACCCAAACCCTGACCGTTCCCAAGGACCTGTCTATTCTCGATGCAGCTTTGGAGAATGCGATGGACGCCCCCTATGCCTGCAAGGCCGGCGTGTGTTCGACCTGTCGCTGCAAAGTACTGGAAGGGGAGGTCGAGATGCTCGCCAATCACGCACTTGAGGACTACGAGGTTGCGAAGGGCTATGTGCTGAGCTGCCAAGCCTATCCAGTAACAGACCGCGTGGTCGTGGATTTCGATCAGTAAAGGAGAGGTAGACATGACCGACACTATGACTCTCGACAGCTATCTTGCCGCAGGCGGCGTGCTGACCAACCCGTCAAATGTTCCACCACGCTATCGCGCTGAGCTGCTGAAACTGATGGCAACTTTTGTTGACAGTGAATTGGCAGGCGCTGCCGGTTTTGCTGACGTAATAAACCTCGGGCCGGGAATTAAAGAACGTATCGCCGCCGCCAAAATTGTGCTTGAAAAAACGGATCACGCAAATCGCGTTCTGAACATCATGGGAGAGTTTGGAGCCGACACAGAACGCTACGCCAATCATCATCCGTGGACGGCCCGTTTAAGCCGGGATGCGGACATCGGAGCAACGCGTTCCGAACATGATATGCGCTTGGCTGTGTTCAACTATCCATTCTCGGGTTGGACGGACGCCGTGATCATGAATTTGCTCATGAGCCGCGCCGTCGCCGAACAACTGGCTGAGTATTCTACGATTTCCTATCAACCTTTAGCCGAGGCTTTCCGCTCAATCGCTCCGATTGAAGCACACCATGGCGAATTGGCTATGGAGGGCGCAATTAAGTTGATCGAACGAGGCAAAGCTGAGCAAATGCAAGTCTCGGTCGACTACTGGTGGCCTCGCGTCGCGGTGTCTTTCGGGGGCGACGATCCGAAACGGTTCGAGTTGTTAAAATCTCTTGGTCTGCGGTGGAATAAAAACAGTTCCCTGAAAGAGCGCTGGAGCCAGACGATGAATGACACGCTGAAGACTTTGGGACTGAAAACGCCTTTGTGAATCGCTTGACTGGACCGATTTTGGGTCCGTCCTCTAGTCTGAGGCGAGGCTCAAGTTCTTGGGATAACAAGAAAAATAGCAGTGTAGGGCTGGGGTTTGTCGGACGTGGCCTGACGACTGATCGCAATGGGCCATTCGGTAACACTTCAGATTCTCGACTATCCGGGGGTTCAGAAATTCGCTCAATGGGGAATCAAAGACCAGTTGGACTATGCGAATTCACAGGCTGAAAATTTGGCTCCTCGCTATTCACAACTGAGAACGCGCCGTAACCAATTTGCCAGCCCGTGGTTATCGTCCTACCGCAAACAGTTTGGGCCGAGTTACATATAGTCCGGTGAGTACAAGCGAAATCCCTGCAATCATTCCGGTTTGTAGCCACAAGGGCCAAGTCGGCTGGTCTTCGGTCTGGACTGACGCCAAAGCCTCGGGCCTATCTCGCCAAATCCACCAGTCATAGACATGACAAAACGTTTTGCTGAAAACTCACATCGCGGGTACTCTTTACGCTGATCCAGTCATAGCAAGCCCGTCACCCATGAAGCCACAGCTAGACAGCGCATATTTTAAACCGCTTGTGCGGACGAATTTGCGTTCACGATCTGTAGAGGGGTTTTCTCAGGATCTGGAAAAGATCTGCGGGCAGTTTGCTGTCGAATCCAGTGTTGCCACGCGCGGACGCATTGACGGGGACATCTCCACCTTGCCGGTCTCGCGCTTTGAGACGGCAATCGTATCACTCGACGCACAAAGGGTTTTTCGGGACGAGCGTATGATCCGACAAGACCCCGGAGAGCACTTGTTTCTTCTCATCCAGGACAAGGGAAATTGTCGTATCCATCAGAATGATACATCGGTTTTGCTGGGACCGGGCGACATGTTTCTGGTCGACAGCGCGAAACGCTCCGAGTTTGTATATGACGGGATGAACTCGCGTCAGATTTCGATCCATTTGCCACGCGACGAGATGGTCCACAGATTCGGTGAGATCTGCACGGGAGGTATTTCGGTAGATCGAAACGACCCCCTGTTTTTCGCCATGCGTGCCGTGCTGGCCAAGATATTTACCGAGGAGACCGCTGTGGCCCCTCATTTGGGCGAAGCATTTCTGAGCTTGTTAGGTGCGTATTTCCGCTGTGTTAGCCATCAGGAAGACCAACGCGGGCGAGAAGCAAACGCGGTCCTCTCGCGCGCTCTTCAACTGATTGAGCAGAACGCGATGGATCCAGCATTTGGACCGCAGGCATTGGCCGAAGCATTGCAGGTTTCGCCTCGGACGCTGCAGCGTCATTTTGGAACCCTTGGGGAAACCGCCAGCAAACGCCTTATGTCCGTGCGGCTTGAAACAGCAAAAGCCCGGCTAAAAGAGGTGAACTCTGACGTAGGGCGCGACACGATCGCTGCGGTTGCGTATGATTCCGGTTTCAACGACCTGTCGCATTTCTACAAGGTCTTTCGGGAACGATTTGGTGTCTCACCCGGGGCGGTGCGGAAAAATATGTCGTCCTAAGCCATAGTTTTTGGCGCAAAACCCCAAGACTCGACCGACCGGTCGGATAATAGTGCTCCCCAGCCTTGCTGCGTTCGCGCACAGGCATCGCGATTTAGGGAGGACAAGCCGTGATCGAATACGATCTGACTATCGGGGGTCAACCGGTATCTACCGCCACCAGCTTTGACGTATTGAACCCGTCAACCGGTGAAGTCGCAGGGCGTGCGCCCAACGCGACAAGCGCTGATCTGGATACTGCTGTTAAAGCTGCGAAAGTTGCTTTCGAAAGCTGGTCGGCCAAGTCGGACGAAGAACTACAGGCCGCATGCGAGGCCGTTGCGCAGAAGATCGGAGAACATTCCGAGGAGCTTGCACAAATCATCACAGCTGAGCAGGGAAAGCCGCTGAATGGTCTTGGGTCGCGCTGGGAAATGGGCGGGGCAGGGGCCTGGGCAGGATATACTGCCGGGCTGTCCCTACCAATGAAAGTGCTGCAAGATAACAACGAAGGCCGCGTTGAACTGCACCGCAAACCGCTGGGCGTTGTGGGTTCTATCACGCCTTGGAATTTCCCGGTGATGATTGCGATCTGGCATATCATGCCAGCGCTGCGCACCGGCAATACGGTGGTTATCAAACCCTCGCCTCTGACCCCGCTGTCAACGCTGCGCCTTGTTCAGATCATGAACGAAGTACTGCCTGCGGGCGTCGTGAACGTGATCACCAGTGATGACAAGGGCGACAATATCGGAGGGGCCATGTCGGCCCATCCGGACATCCGCAAAATCGTTTTCACTGGGTCCTGTGCGACAGGGCAGAAGGTCATGGCCTCGGCCGTGGAAACCATGAAACGCCTGACCCTGGAATTGGGGGGCAATGATGCCGGTATCGTTCTGCCCGACGCAGATCCGCAAGCGATTGCCGAAGGTTTATTCTGGGGTGGTTTCATCAATAACGGCCAGACCTGCGCTGCGATGAAACGTCTTTACGTCCACGAAAGCATTCATGACGAGGTTTGCGACGCGCTGGTGGCCTTCGCCCGTAATATCCCGGTGGGAGATGGCATGGACGACAACGCGATCCTGGGTCCGGTCCAGAACAAGATGCAGTTTGACAAGGTCAGCCGCCTGGTGGCCGATGCGAAAGAACGTGGCCAGGTCTTGCTGGGCGGCGCGCCGGCCGATGGGCTGTTCTTCCCTCCCACGATTATTGCGGGTCTGAATAACGGCGATCCGCTGGTCGATGAAGAACAGTTCGGCCCGGCGCTGCCAATCATCAAGTATTCAGAAGTGGAAGACGCAATTGCGGCCGCCAACGACAGCCCGAACGGGTTGGGTGGCTCGGTTTGGTCGTCCGATATCGACGCCGCCAAGGCCGTTGCCAGCCGCATGGAGTGTGGTTCGGTCTGGATCAACAAACATGGCGCAATTCAACCCAACGCCCCGTTCGGCGGGGTCAAATCATCTGGCGTCGGTGTCGAATTCGCGGACGAAGGTTTGGCCGAATACACCGATATCCAAGTCGTATTCAGCTAAGAACAAGACAGGAGAGGAAAAGATGAATATCAGAAGTATCCTTGCCACAACTGCACTGGGCGCCGTTTTCGCCGGCAGCGCTTTGGCACATCCCCTGGACGGGTTAACGCCGGACGAACTCCAGCAAATCAACACGATCCTGAAAGAAAGCGGCACCGTCACCGACGAGACACTGTACCCTTTGATCGATCTTCACGAGCCGTCGAAAGCCGAAGTTCTGGATTGGAAAGAAGGCGACGTACTGGATCGCAAGGCGATGGTGCAATACACCACCGACGAAGGATTCAGCGAAGCAATCGTGAACATCACGCAAGGCACCGTTGAAGAAAACTTTGCCATCGAAGGCTCGGGTCAGCCGATGGTATTGTTTGCGGAATTCATCGGTGCACTGGAAGGGGCTTTGGGCCACCCGGATATGATCGCGGGGCTCGAAGCGCGCGGCCTGACAAATGAAGACGCGTTCTGTCTGCCATTGACTGCCGGCAACTTCTTTACCCCCGAATTCGACGGCACCCGCCTGATGAAAGTGCCCTGCTATCAGAACCCGACGGGCTCGAACTTCTACGCAAAGCCGATCGAAGGATTGTTCGCAATCTACGACATCGGCAAGCAAGAGGTCGTTGAGGTCATCGATACCGGTGCGATCCCGTTGCCGCAAGATGCCTGGGGTTATACGGCCGAAGAGGTGGCCGAACGGGTCGAGCTGCGACCGGAAACCAACAAGGTTCTACTGACGCAGGAAGGTGGCCCGAACTACACTCTGGATGGCAATCATTTGGAATGGGACATCTGGCGCATGAATCTGCGCGCGGAAAAGCGTGCCGGCCTCGTTGTCTCGAACATTGATGTCAACGATCAGGGCAATTGGCGCTCGGTCATCTATCAGACGCATCTGTCCGAAGTGTTTGTCCCCTATATGGACCCGACCGAGGGGTGGTACTGGCGGACCTATATGGACAGTGGCGAATACGGGTTCGGTCTGTTCCTGACGCCGTTGCGTGCGGGTGTGGATTGCCCTGAATATGCAACCTTCCTGCCTGCCGTAATCGCGGATGACGCAGGAATGCCGCTGGAAATCCCGGATGCGATCTGCATCTTCGAGCGCAACATTGGTGACCCTGCTTGGCGCCACTTTGAGATCTTTGCACAGACGCCCGACAACTTTGTACCTGCGGAAGGCCGCTCGGAAACCGAATTGGTTGTGCGTACTGCGTCAGAGGTCGGTAACTATGACTATCTGATCGACTACCGCTTCAAGCAGGACGGTCAGATGTTCATCAAGATCGGCGCAACCGGTCTGGACGCGGTCAAAGGCGTGGTTTCCACCTCGATGAATGATGCGACCGCTGCGGAAGACACCAAGTATGGCACGCTGATTGCACCGCATCTGGTTGCGGCCAACCACGACCACTACTTCAACTTCCGGATCGACTTTGACATCGACCAGCCGGTCAACCACATGGGTCTGATGGAAATCGTTCCGGCCGAAGTGCCTGCGGACAGCCCGCGCAAATCGATGTGGACCTGGCAGCATGTGATGCCGGACAGTGAGTTGGACGCACGCTATCGCTTCAGCGCCTCCAAACCGCGTCACGTCCATATCTCGAACCCGCAATCGGAAGGGTATCTGGGCCACACTCCGGGTTGGATGATCCACCACGGCTCGATCGCATACGGTCCGTTCGACTTTGAAAGCGACCCGCCGTTCAAGCGCAACGCCTATATCGAGTATTCCTCTTGGACAACTGTCTATGAACAAGAGCAGCGCTATGCGGGTGGTAAATACGCGATGCAAAGCGACGGTTCGGACACGCTGGCGGAATGGGTCAAAGAAGACAAGCCGCTGATGGGTCAGGATATTGTGTCCTGGTTCACCGCAGGGTTCCACCACATCCCGCGGATGGAAGACTGGCCTGTGATGTCGACCGAGTGGAAGACGGTTCACATCATGCCGTTCAACTTCTTTGCCCACAACCCGGCGCTGACGATCCGCGAGTGATAGAAACCAAAGAGGGCGGCCCATTGCGTCAAGCTTCTTGCCGGAAGTGTCGTAAGACCAAGCATAGCGCACGGCACAATGGGCCCTTACAGAAAAACACCCTCGCAGATTTCTGCGAGGGAACTGTGTTTCGGGGCGGTGCAATACGGGCTTTGCTGCCGAAAGACAAAGTCAACTGAAGATCAGCTTTCCTTTGGCTTGTAATCTCTTTAGGACTTGCCGCCGACACATAGCGTTCAGAGGAAAGAAGATGCGGAAAGTTTTGCTGACCGGATCATCCGGTCGGATTGGGCAGGCATTTTTTGCTGCTTTTCAAGAGCAGTATAAGTTTGTGCTTACAGATTTGAAGGAGCCCAAACACCCTGTTTCGGGGCCACATCGCTTTGAACAATCTGATCTTGCTGATGTAGGCGTCGCCGACTCTTTGTGCCAAGGCGCGGATGCCGTGGTGCATCTCGCAGGTGTGCCAGACCCAGACGCCAGGTTTGACGAGGTTTTGCCCGCCAACGTTTTGGCAACAACGTATTTGATTGAAGCTGCTCGCAAGGCAAAGGTCGATCGTTTCGTCTTCGCCAGTAGTGCGCAAACTATTGAAGGATACCCTGTAGACCGACAGATTGTGCCGGGGATGGCTGTTGCACCAGCCAATCTTTACGGCGTCTCCAAGTGTTACGGGGAAGCATTGTGTTCACTCTATTCTACGCGGCACGGCATGTCCTGCGTCTCCTTGCGGATAGGGGCGTTCGAGCCTGCTGACGGCCCGCCACTTGAAACCAAGCGCGATCTCAGCGCATGGCTTAGTCATCGTGATGCAACTCACCTGATTGACCGCGCCATCCAAGCGGAGATCAACGGGAGTTTCATCGCTCATGGTATATCCAACAATCGATTTAAGCGACTGGATTTGACCGAAACCTGTAAGGTTCTGGGATATGCGCCGCAGGACGATGCATTTTCAACCTTCCCGATACCCTTGGTTTGAAGTCGACATTCATTCGCTGCGCGGTAGGGTTCGAAAGCACTCAAATCAGATTTAGGGGTGGCCGATCACGCCCTTGTTCGCACATGATCAACAACATTTCCGGTAAGAGGTTCGCCATTGCGGGCCACCCTTTTTCGTTTCGGATTAATTGGTGTTTTAGTCTACCGTTCGCTTAACAGCACCGAACGCAGGCATCCTAGGATCTGGTCGGCCTGTTGCATCGTCAAGATAAGCGGCGGCGAAAGAATGATGTTGTTTGCATTGATCCGTACCAGAACACCATCGTCGTAGAGCTCTTGATAGATGCGGCGCATTTCAGGCGCGATTTCAGGGTCTTTCGTTGCCCGATCCCTTACCAGTTCAATTGCCAACATCAACCCTTGGCCACGGATGTCCCCAATCCGGGGGCAAGTGGACATCAGGGTTTCAAGAGCGGTCTTCAGGTAAGCGCCCACCTGTCCGGCGTTGGCGGCCACGTTCAACCGTTCCGTCTCGCGAAGGGTGGCTAAGGCAGCTGCAGCACCAACAGGATGACCGGAATACGTGTATCCGTGGCCAATGATACCGTCTGCATCCGGCGAGGTTTCGAAAACTTCTGCGACCGCATCCGAAATCATGGTGGCGCCAAAGGGGAAGTACCCATTGGTGATTGCTTTTGCGGTGCACATCATGTCTGGCTGGATGCCGTGCAGTCGAGACCCTGTCCAGTATCCCGTACGCCCAAAGGCCGTTATGACTTCATCCGCGATCAGCAGGACGCCATGGCGACTGCAGATTTCGCGCGGTTGCTTCATGAAATCACCCGGTAGAGGAATGACGCCACCACCCCCCAAAACCGGCTCGACAATAAAGGCGGCGACCGTTTCTGGGCCCTGAAACAGAATTTCATCTTCCAGCGCGGCGGCACATAGATCGGCCAGACGATCCTCGTCCTCGACGCCGAAAACATTTTGGTACAGGTAAGGTGCGGGAATTTGGCGGCACCCGGGTAGCAGAGGCTCATAGGCTTTGCGAAATACCTGATTGCCGTTCACCGACGCCCCACCAAAATGCGTGCCGTGATACCCTTTCTTGAGACTGATGAATTTGGTGCGATCCCGGTATCCACGCAGGCGCTGATATTGCCGCGCCAGCCGCAGAGCGGTTTCGACACTGTCCGACCCACCCGAGGTAAAGAACGCACGGCTCAGCCCGTCGGGGGCAAACCATTCTGCCAGCTGGTAGGCGAGTTCGATGGCGGGCCCGCTGGAATTGCCGAACATCGACAGATAAGGCATCTCGTCCATCTGCTTGGTGATGGCCTCTTTGATCGCTTGGTTGGAATAGCCCAGATTGGTATTCCACAAGCCGCCCACAGCGTCCAAAAGCTTGTGCCCGTCAATATCCGTCATGGTGACGCCTTCGGCGCTAGCCATAACTTTGGGGAATTATATACTTAAGTAACATTTATGATTGACGGACTCCGACGCATTTGTTACATTTTAATAACATTCAGGAGTGTAAAAATGACAAAAGCACCGGGAAAATCAAACCGCAAGGGCCTGACCTTCCTACAGGTTGCTGCAATGTTCGGTAATGAAGAAAAGTCGCGTAAGTGGATTGAGGAACTACATTGGCCAGATGGTCCGTTTTGCCCGCATTGCGGTTCTTTCAACGTGCAGTCAGGCATCAGGCATCCAAGCATGACGCACAGGTGTCGTGAGTGCTCCAAAAAACCCATGTTTACGGTTCGGGTCGGCACGATCCTTGAGAATACCCGGCTACCATATCGCACATGGGCCATTGGTATTTACTTGTTCACAACTAACCTTAAGGGCGTATCTTCGATGAAGTTGCACCGTGAGCTTGGTGTTACGCAGAAGTCCGCGTGGTTCATGCTGCATCGTCTTCGGGCTGCAATGGAGGCAAACATGCCTTGGTTTAATGGCCCAGTCGAAGCAGATGAAACCTACATAGGCGGCAAGGAAGGCAACAAACACGCGAAGAAGAAACTCAAGGCTGGACGTGGCGCTGTTGGCAAGGCTGCTGTTGCTGGTATCAGGGATCGCGAAACGGGTCAGGTTGTTGCCAAAGTGGTAGAGAGCACAGACAAAGAGACCTTGCAGGGGTTTGTGAACGAGCATGCCGTCGAAGGAGCAACACTCTATACCGATGAGGCTAGTGCCTACAAGGGCATTGACAGGCCGCATGAGGTGGTAAAGCACTCAGTGGGTGAATATGTCCGCGATCAGGCGCACACCAACGGGCTGGAAAGCTTTTGGGCTCCTATGAAGCGGGGTTATAATGGCGTCTATCACAAGATGTCGCCCAAGCATCTGCAACGCTATGTGGACGAGTTTCAGCACCGTCACAACAACAGGCCAAAGGATACAATCGACCAAATGGGCGGCGTTGTGCATGGGATGGCTGGAAAGAACCTGCCTTACAAGAAGCTAATCGAGGATAACGGATTGAATAGCGGAGCGCGGTCATGAGCGTCGGAACTTCGCAAAGTACTGCCGGGGTATTTTCCAACACGCGCACGGTGACCGTGCCAAAGCTGGTGCTTCCCGATGTCCTTAAGCCCAACACGCGCCTTAAGATGGACGGTCTTGAGTTCCTTTCCGCTATACCTGCGGACGCAGTTCCAGTCGCATTCTTCGATCCCCAATACCGTGGCGTGCTTGAAAAGCTGGCATATGGGAACGAAGGCAAAGTTCGTGGAAAACGCCGCAGCGCCCTACAGCAAATGCCGGAGGAGGCCATCGCCAATTTTATTCGCGGAATAGATCGTACGCTTATCCCATCAGGCCATCTCTTTTTATGGGTGGATAAGTTTCACCTTTGCCAAGGTATTCACCCGTGGCTGGACGGAACGAGGCTGGACATTGTGGATCTTTTAACGTGGAACAAGGGTACATTTGGTATGGGCTATCGCACTCGGCGCAGAGGAGAATACTGCATAGTACTACAGAAACAGCCGCGTAAGGCAAAAGGCGTGTGGAAAATACATAACATTCCAGATGTAATTCAAGAACAAGTATCCCAGCGGGATCACCCACATTCCAAACCAATAGACATACAAGGTCAACTCATGGCCGCCGTGAGCCACGAAGGCGATTTTGTAATTGATCCGGCTGCCGGGTCGTTTTCGGTTCTGCAAGCGGCACGAAACCATGGCCGCACCTTCCTTGGTTGCGACTTGAACGGTTAGATTATGGCACGATTACGGGATGCCAAACCAAAGAACACATCTGGTTCTTACGCCCGGTTGTTTGGGAATGAAGCGTTAGGTGAATTGGCCAGCAAGATACAGTCAGCTGTAATCTCATCGGGGTCAGAACTGGAATCGATGATCGTGGAAGCTGTTCCCAACATCCCTAATCTGGACACCTTTTTGGAACAAGAAATCATGCCTGAGGGCGTGTTGCTTGCCCGAAAACGTGAAATTAAACGAAGTCGGACCTTGGATTTTTCGGGATCAGAGCCTGACTTTATGGTTTTCAAGCGCCGAAAAGGCGAGCAAAACTGCCATATAGTTGAGTTGAAGGACGGTCATGTGTTCGACACAAAAAAAGCTAGCGCAGAGAGGCAGTCAATGCACGGGTTCATTCAACGCAACGCCCAGCATATTCAATATCGGTTCCAGGCACACTTTTGTGCTTTCAATCAAGAAGACAAGCAAGCGATCTGGGAAGGATTCAAGAAGAGAATTTCAATCGATGAGGCAATGACAGGTCGGGAGTTTTGTGATTTGTTGGAAATTGATTACGACAGTATTGTGCGGGCGCGTCAGGCCGACGGCCCCGACAACGTAGAGTTTTTGTTGACCGAACTGGCTAAAATTGAACCAATCCAAACCCGCTTGCGAGAACTTCTCGGCTAAAACCAATGTATTCAATTTAGGAATTCGCATGACAAACCAACGTTACAATGCAGACCTGCCTGAACCCGCCGATCTGCACATCAGATCGAACAAATATCAACCGACCAAGGCTGAGTTGGAAGAAGAAATCGACATGCCTGAAATGTCATTGGATGAAATCAGGGCTGCATTCATGCGGCCAATGAGTATCAAGAAGCCTGATTAAAGAGAGCGCAGAGTGCTAAAATACCTTGCGCGGTTTTCGTTTTTATCGCGTCAATATGCGACAGTCCACTATAAAAATGTTACTTAAGTATATAATTCCCCTACCTTATGTGTCAGAATGATCGAAGCGAGGTTTGGAATGCTGACCTCATAGTGGTTCTCACGCACGGTCTCGTCGGGAATGGCAAACAGCACCAGCGGTACGTTTGATTGCGTCTCCCAATTGCCCTCCATCGCGGCGACCTTCTGCGGCTGATATTCAAGAGTGTTCAGCCCATGCATGTCTCCCATGAAGATTTGCACCGGGATCAACAATGCGCCCAGCCAAGCGCCGGTCATAAAGGTTGCCCGCACGTCCAGCCCGCGATCTCCGAGCAGCCAGCGGAAGGCCGAGAAGCCAAGCACCAGGAATGCCACCGTCAGGCCGCTGGCCAGCAGCATGTGGGTCAGTCGGTAAGGCATTGATGGGTTGAAGATAATTGCCGACCAATCGGTTGCAAAGGCAACGTCGTCCCGCATTTCGAACCCGGCAGGGGTGTGCATCCAGCTGTTCAGGACCAAAATCCAGAATGCAGACATAGTCGTTCCGAACGCCACGAGGAAAGTCGCGGTTGTGTGCAGCCAGTTGGGCACGCGTGAAAAGCCGAACAGCATGACGCCCAAGAACACTGCCTCGAGGAAGAAAGCCGTCAGGATCTCATAAGCCAGCAACGGCCCGGCGATATTGCCCACGGTCTCCATAAAGCCGGGCCAATTTGTGCCAAACTGAAACGACATGGTGATGCCCGAGACCACACCCATCGCAAAGGACAGGGCGAAGACCTTCACCCAAAAGCGGTAGGCATCCATCCATTTGGTGTCTTTCGTTGCGTTGAAGCGCAGTTTGAAAAACAGCAGCACCCATCCCAATGCGATCGTGATCGTCGGGAAGAGGATATGGAAAGATATGTTTGCCCCAAATTGAATACGGGACAGCAGTAGCGCGTCCATTGTTCACCTGCAGAAGTCATGTTTGAACTTCACATAGGTGTGGCCATTTTGGGGTTAAGGGATGTGCGACAGCGGGTCATGCGGCAGGGTGGCGCATGGCTTTGGTGGTCACAGATCCGATGGTCTGATCGGCCGGGATTTGATCAATCATCTCCGACTAACATGGGGCATCGATTGCCCGGCAGGCACATCCACAGGATGCTACCGAGAGGGGGCTGCATAGCTCGTCGTGACCTCGACTGCCCGCACTTCACGCGTTTCCTCGTAGATCCCTATACGAATCTTGCGCCAGATGCAGCGCTTGGTGCCGCCATGCTCGCGCCTTCTCCAACGCCAGAAAAAGACAAAAGACCAATCGGCGACTGTCACGAGTGTTCGGTAGTTTGCGAGCAGCGGGTCTTTTCGCCCAGCTTCTTTCCTATGCACAAATTTTGCTAGAAATTTTGTGAATTCCCCAGGGAACGAAAACGCATCTTAGCTGTGAGTGGCAGGTGTTTTCTGCATATTTTTCCTATCGCTCAGCCAACTCAATTTTTCAATTCTCCCTGCTTTGCCCAGAAACCGAGGGATTCAGTATTTTACCGCAGAGGCCGGTATAAACTTTGAATTGTGAAAAGATAAACAAGGCGGGGTTTTGAAAGTGCAGACGCTTTCGCTGGCCTCAATGTGACACTGCGAGCTTTAAAACAATCTGAACCGAGGCGTTTATCGAAGGGACTCGATGATCCGCCTGGATTGAGATGCACCGGTGAAAAATGGGGCTAGAAACAAATTCTCTTCTTCTTATGCGTGAAATGTGCAAAGTTTTAAGAACGATCAAGAATTAATCAAATTGAACATGACATAGGTCAATTTTTGGCCTGCGACAGTTCGATAAAGAGTTTGGTAAGTCTCGAGATCAACAGCGGACCGCAAGCCTATGAATAAGCTAGCCAGCCGCCGTGCCTTTCTGCGTGGCGCTCCGCTGCGCGAAGACCGGACAGCAATCATTCCGCCCGGCGCGGATCAGGACCACTTTTTTGAGTTGTGCGTCCAGTGCAATGATTGCATCTCGGCTTGCCCCGAACACATCATCACCTTTGATCGGCAGGGCTGGCCAGTTGTCAGCCTTGAAGCCTCGCCCTGCACGTTCTGCGGCGCCTGCGCCGAGGCCTGTACAACCGGTGCACTGAAACCCGAAAACCTGAGTGATTGGCCGTGGCGGGCCCATGTCACAGCAGGATGTCTTTCGATGAATGGCGTGAGCTGCCGTGTGTGTCAGGACGTCTGCGACAGCAACGCGATCGGTTTCAAACTGTTACTTGGGGGGCGGTCGGAACCAGCCGTTGACCAAGAGGCCTGCACCGGTTGTGGTGCCTGCGCCAGCGCGTGCCCAGCGAATACAATCCGATTTGAGCGCCACGAAATACTCCCCCAGGAGAGCTTGCAATGAACATCTGCGGATGCCTTGTCCATGTCGCCCCCGACGTCGCGCAAACCGCCCAGGAGGCGATGCTAGGGTTTGACGGTGTCGAAATCCATGCCACTGCCGAAGATGGCCGTGTTGTCGTCGTGGTCGAGGACACGCCCGAAAAGCTGGCCTCCGAGACGATCATGGATCTGCACCAGATCCCGGGCGTGATCTCTCTGACCCTGACCTATCACCATTTCGAAGACCTCGCGGAGACCCGTCCGCATCTTAATGCTTCCTGCCAGACCTGAAACCGGAGACCCATGCCATGGCCATCTCTGAATCCCGCCGGACCTTCCTGAAATCAACTGCTGCCGCCGCTACCGCTTCGGCGGCTGGTCTTCCGCTGGCCACAGGCGCAGCGCAGGCGCAAGTCGGCACGTCTGACATTCGTTGGGACAAGGCGGCGTGCCGGTTCTGCGGCACGGGTTGCTCGGTTCTGGTCGGCACCAAGGAAGGTCGCGTGGTGGCCACTCAGGGTGACCCGGACGCGCCTGTGAACCGCGGCCTGAACTGTATCAAAGGCTACTTCCTGTCCAAGATCATGTACGGCAAGGACCGTCTGACCACGCCTTTGCTGCGCAAGACCAATGGCGAATACGACAAGAACGGTGAATTCGAACCTGTCAGCTGGGACGAAGCCTTCGACGTCATGGCCGAGAAATGGAAAGAGGCACTGGCCAAGAAGGGCCCGACCAGCGTTGGCATGTTCGGTTCTGGCCAATGGACCGTCTGGGAAGGCTATGCGGCTGCCAAGATGATGAAGGCCGGGTTCCGCTCGAACAACATCGACCCCAACGCGCGGCATTGCATGGCATCGGCCGTTGTGGGCTTTATGCGCACCTTCGGCATTGACGAGCCGATGGGTTGCTATGACGACTTTGAGCACGCTGACACCTTCGTTTTGTGGGGCTCGAACATGGCGGAGATGCACCCGATCCTGTGGTCGCGCCTCACCGACACGCGCCTGACCAAACCGGGTTCCGAGGTGCATGTGCTGTCCACTTTCGAACATCGCTCGTTCGAGCTGGCCGACAATGGGATGGTGTTCGCACCTCAGACCGATCTGGCGATCCTGAACTACATCGCCAATTACATCATCCAGAACGGCGCGGTGAACGAAGACTTCGTCAAGAACCACGTCAACATCACCAAAACCGTCACCGATATCGGTTACGGCCTGCGCGACAACCATCCACTGCAGGAAGCAGCCGAGAACCCAAATGGCGGCAAGATGGAACCGATCAGCTTTGAGGAATATGCCGAGGCGGTTTCGAAATACACGCTGGAATACACGTCCGAGCTGTCGGGCGTACCTGCCGATCAGCTGGAGCGTCTGGCCCAGCAATATGCCGACCCCAACCGTAAGGTCATGAGCCTGTGGACCATGGGCTTTAACCAACACACACGTGGGTCTTGGGTGAACTCACTGATGTATAATGTGCACCTGCTGGTCGGGAAGATCTCAGAGCCGGGCAACTCGCCGTTCTCGCTGACCGGCCAGCCGTCGGCCTGTGGCACTGCACGTGAGGTTGGCACCTTCGCCCACCGTCTGCCCGCCGACATGGTGGTGACGAACGACAAACATCGTGAGATTTGCGAAACCGCATGGAACATTCCCGCTGGCACCATCCCGGACAAACCCGGATTCCACGCTGTTCTGCAGCACCGCAAACTGAAGGATGGTGACCTGAACGCCTATTGGGTGCAGTGCAACAACAACATGCAGGCCGCGCCCAATATCAACGAAGAAGGCTTTCCCGGCTACCGCAACCCGGAAAACTTTATCACCGTGTCCGACCCCTACCCGACGGTCACAGCCGTGTCTGCCGACCTGATCCTGCCCACCGCCATGTGGGTCGAAAAGGAAGGCGCCTATGGCAATGCCGAGCGTCGCACCCAGTTCTGGCGGCAACAGGTGCAAGCGCCGGGTGAGGCGAAATCGGACCTCTGGCAGTTAATGGAATTCTCCAAACGCTTCACCGTCGAAGAGGTTTGGGGCGAAGAACTGCTGGCCACCATGCCCGAGCATCGCGGCAAGACCATGTACGACGTGCTCTATGCCAACGGCAAGATCGACCAGTTCCCGCTGTCTGAGACGGCCGAAGGCTTCCACAACGACGATGCGGAACATTTCGGTTACTATGTCCAGAAAGGTCTGTTCGAAGAATATGCCGATTTCGGGCGCGGTCATGCGCACGATCTGGCACCCTTCGAGATGTACCACGAGGCGCGCGGTATGCGATGGCCGGTCGTGGACGGCAAGGAAACGCTCTATCGTTTCCGCGAAGGCTATGACCCCTACGTGCCCGAAGGCGCGGGCGTGAAGTTCTATGGTAAGCCCGATGGCAAGGCTAGCATCATCTTTGCCCCCTACGAACCCGCCGCCGAAGAGCCCGATGAAGAATTTGATCTGTGGCTGTCCACGGGCCGCGTGCTGGAGCACTGGCACTCGGGCTCGATGACTCGCCGGGTTCCGGAGCTGCACCGCGCCTATCCAAACGCGGTTGTCTACATGCACCCACAGGACGCCGAAGATCGGGGTCTGCGCCGTGGACAAGAGATCGTTCTGTCCACCCGCCGCGGCGAGGTCACCAGCCGGGTCGAGACTCGTGGGCGCAACAAGGTGCCGCGCGGTCTGGTCTTCATGCCCTGGTTCGATGAGCATCAGCTGACCAACAAGTTGACGCTGGACGCAACCTGCCCGCTCTCGAAAGAGACCGACTTCAAGAAATGCGCCTGCAAGGTCGAGCGCGCTTAACCGGGAAGGATCGCAAAGGTTGTCCCCATGTCCCTGACCGGTACTCCTCTCTCGCCGCAACGGCGCCGCTTCCTGCAGGATACCGCGCGCGCGGCAGGTGGCTGCGTAGTCGCCGGGTCATTGCTGGCCTGGTTGGCGCGCGACGCCCGCGCGCTCCCGGCGGAAGCCTTGCGCCCGCCTGGCGCATTGTCGGAGAAAGAGTTCCTGGCAGCCTGTATTCGCTGCGGTCTCTGCGTGCGGGACTGCCCTTACGATACCCTGAAACTGGCTGAGCTTGGGGTCGATGCCGTTGCAACCGGTACGCCCTATTTCACCGCCCGCGATGTGCCGTGTGAGATGTGCGATGACATCCCCTGTGTCGCCGCTTGTCCCACCGGCGCGCTGGACCCGGGTTTGGACAATATCGATGATGCCAACATGGGCGTTGCGGTTCTGGTCGATCAGGAAAACTGCCTGAACTTCCTCGGTCTGCGCTGCGATGTCTGTTACCGCGTCTGCCCCGTTATTGACGAGGCGATAACACTGGAAACCGCGCACAACGCGCGTTCAGGCCACCATGCGATGTTCATTCCCACCGTCCATGCCGACCGCTGCACCGGCTGCGGTATGTGCGAGAAAAGCTGTGTTCTACCCGAAGCTGCGATCAAAGTACTGCCCGCCCGATTGGCGCGCGGCAGCAGCGCGGACCACTATCGCAAGGGCTGGGAAAAAAAAGAAAGCCACGGCGGTCCGCTTGTGGACGGATTGATCGACCTACCCGACCGCCTGCCGGGGCCGGGTACTGACAATCTGGCCGCACCGGGCGGCTTTGCGCCCTCCTATAACCTACCGGGGGCAGGCCAATGAGCGCGAACACTCATGTTTCCGTTGGTCGGGAGGCTATTGAGGCCAAAGGCTGGATCGGTGCGCATAGATTCCTACTGCTGCGTCGGACAAGCCAACTGTTCTTTTTAGCGCTCTTTCTGCTGGGGCCTTGGTTCGGCATCTGGATCGTTCAGGGGACGTTGGCGGGGTCGCTGACCCTTGGCGTTTTGCCCCTAACCGATCCCTTTGTGCTGCTGCAAAGCTTTGTGGCCGGGCACTGGCCGGAACTGACCGCCCTTATTGGCGGGATCATCGTTCTTGTCGCCTATGCGCTGATCGGCGGGCGCGTCTATTGTTCGTGGGTCTGTCCGATCAACCCGGTGACTGATGCCGCCAACTGGTTGCACCGCAAGCTGGACCTGCCCAAAGGCTGGCAACCCAAACGCACCACCCGTCTGTGGATACTGGCGACGGTCCTGATCGTCTCGGGCCTGACTGGCGTCATCGCGTGGGAGTTGGTCAATCCGATCACCATGCTGCATCGCGGACTGATTTTCGGCGCGGGCTTTGTCTGGGCGCTGATCGCTGCGATCTTCATCTTTGATCTGGTCGTCGCCCGTCACGATTGGTGTGGCCATATCTGCCCGGTCGGCGCCTTCTATGGCCTGATCGGCCGTAAAAGCCTGCTGCGTGTCAGCGCCTCCAACCGGACGGCGTGCAATGACTGCATGGATTGCTACGCCGTCTGCCCGGAGAACCAGGTCATCTCGCCAGCGTTGAAAGGCAAACCGGATGCGACGCCGCTGATCCTGTCGCCTGATTGCTCGAATTGCGGCCGCTGCATCGATGTATGTGCCGTGGATGTCTTCAAATTTACTCACCGGTTCGACGACCAAGTCGTCGCACCTTTCGATCCCGTTCCCGCGTCCGATGCGGGCACGGCTAGACCAATCTAAGGGAGTGCACAGATGAACAAGCCAATCCTGACAGGCGTCGCCGCCCTGATCCCAGTCGTACTCCTCAGCGGGTTCGCCCTTGCGCAATCCGCCCAGGTTGAGACCCTGCGAGGCGGCGAAGTGGATGAAACGGTCCCGCTGGATCGCGTTCACAAAACGATGGAAGGACGCATTGTCCGGAACTACCGGCAGCAGCCGCCGCTGATCCCGCATTCGATCGAACAATACCAGATCGACACGCGGACCAACCAGTGCCTTTCCTGCCATGACTGGACAGTTGCGGGCGAACGCAACGCGCCCACCTTGTCGATGACCCACTATCTCGATCGCGACGGCAATGAGTTGGATCACATCGCAGGGACCAGGTATTTCTGCAACCAGTGTCACGTGCCGCAGGTAAATGCGCCTACCTTGGTCGATAACCTGTTTGAACCATCCCACAGCAACTAATCCAACGTATGATTGAAAGGAGATGGGATGAATGTGCTGTGAACGGTCAAAATTCCTGATTCTGTTATTCCTGACTTCCGACCTTTTTGTTGATCTGACTGGGTTTTTGGTTTGTTTTCAGGTGTGGTTGCTCAGAGGCGCGTTGTAGTGCCCCATTATTATAAAAAGTATTGACATGGGCCTTCAGATGGCTAACCTCTTCGCCCATGTTCATCCGCACCAAACATGACGCAAAGCTCAACCGCACACGGATCCAGATCGTTGAATCCGTCCGCACCGGCTCCAAGGTACGCCAGAAGATCCTGCGCCATGTGGGTGTGGCCCATAACGACAGCGAGATTGAGGATATCAAGCGTCTGGCGGGCCGCTTGATGGAGCAATTACGCATTGATCGCTCGCCGCAAATGGAACTGTTCACGCCCACGGAATATGCCGATCTGCAGGCGCTGGTGCGCCGCGCTCCGCGGCCGGACAAGCTTGGCGTTGATCTTGCCGAGTGCCGTGAGGAGGCGCGGGTCTCTCTGGGTCTGCGGGATGTCATGGGGACGATGTATGACCAACTGGGTTGGGGGGCCCTTCTGGGGGCGGCGCGTAAAAGTGCCAATCGCATTGTGAAAGAGCTGGTTATGGCGCGGATCGCACAGCCCGAGAGCAAGCGCGCGACCGTGGAGGCGTTGGAGAACCAGGCAGGCATCACGCTCAATCTGGACGTGGTCTATCGGAGCATGGATTACATCAATACGCCGGTGATAGACGGGATTTGCAAAACCTCTCACGCGGCGGCAGAGAAGTTGCTGGGCGGGCCAGTGACCGTGCTGTTCTACGATTGCACGACCCTGGCCTTTGACACCGAGCGCGAGGACCCGGCCGAGGATGCGGACGGGGTCGAGCAGGATCATCTTCTGGCCAAGGGCTTCAGCAAGGATGGCAAGCATCACCGCGCTCAGGTCATGCTGGCGCTGATCGTCACCTCCGATGGGCTGCCTGTGGGCTATGAACTCTTCCCGGGAAACACCTGGGAAGGTCATACGCTGGAAGCTGCGCTGAAGGCGTTGGAGGGACGCTTCGACGTGGCCAGGGTCACGTTCGTGGCCGATGCCGCCATGCTCAGCAAGGACAACCAGCAGATGTTGCAGAACAAGGGTCTGCCCTACATCCTCGGCTATCGCATGAAGTCCGCCCCGGCCGCCGTGAAGGCGAACATTTTGAGCCCGGAGGGACGCCAGCCTTGGGCTGGACACGGTTCTGAAGAGGCAACCGAGAAGGGCTGGTACAAGGTGATCGACCAGGAGGGAGCGCGGGTCATTGTGACCTGGTCACCCACCCGGGCACGCAATGATGCCCACAAGCGCGACAAGGCAATCGAAAAGCTGCACAAGAAGCTCAAGCGCTCTCGCAAACCCGGCAGCTTCAGCAGCCGGGGATATGGCCGCTTCCTGGCCTTCCCCGACAGCGGGGACGTCACGCTGGATGATGCAAAGATCAAGGCAGCGGCACAATGGGACGGGCTGCATGCCATTGTTGTTCATGGTGCGGACGAACTGGAGGCACAGGACGTCATTGCCCGCTATCACCAGTTGTGGGAGATCGAAGCCTGCTTCCGCACCAACAAGCACGATCTGAAAATCCGGCCCATCTATCACTGGTCGCCGCGTCGGGTCCGGGCCCATATCGCCATCTGCTACATGGCCTTCTGCTGCCTGCAGCACCTGCGCAAGCATCTGGACCTGCTCGGACACCCGATGAGCCCGGCTCGTATCCGCAACGAGTTGAACGCATTGCAGCTCTCGATCCTGCGCCACAAAGGCACCCCTGACCGCTACGGCATGCCAAGCCATGCCACGGTCGATGCCAGACGCATCCTCACCTGCGTCGGCCTGACCTGGAACGAAGCCCCTTTCAAGATACCCCCCGGGCGCACCCGAAAAACTGGCCAGACCAAAGCCTGAGCTCCCTCAACACTCCGAAACAATCGCTGGCGAAAAAAGTCCGTGTAGTGCCTTTTGGCAACCAAGGCATAATAATATCAATGACTTATACGAAAAAATGTCGGAAGTCAGGGGAGATGGGATGAATGTGCTGTGAACGGTCAAAATTCCTGATTCTGTTATTGAGTTGGGAGAGGCGGATAGGTTTCAGGATGTATGAGCAATCTAGGGCGTTTGACCCTGTAAAGGAGATTACCCTTCACCTGTTTCCGAACGACCATCCTGAGGCGTGGGCTGTTGCCCTGACCTCGAATAGGAGTTTGGTTTGGCCGTTCACGCCCCATCCGGGGTTCCGCCTCCCAACGATGGGAGTATAGCACATGGCCTTTATTGGTGTCGATTTACATACGAATTCCTTCACGATCTGCCGCATTGGTGGGGATGGCTCAGAGGCGTTTGAGACGTTTCAACTCGCGGCGGCTGATCTTGAGCGGTTCTGCCTGAGCGTGGATGCGGAGGATGAAGTGGCGGTAGAAGCGACCGGCAACTCGGCATGGTTCTGCCGAGAAATTCGCCCCTGCGTGGGCCGGATCGTCGTGGTGAACCCACGCCAGTTCCAGGTGATCCGCAAATCGGTGAAGAAAACCGACCGCAACGATGCGCGCGCTCTGGCGACGTTCCTGTCTAAAGACATGCTCCCCGAGACACGCCTGAAACGTGCAGGTGAAACCGAACTGGCCTCTCTGGCACAGACTCGAGACATGTTGGTGAAATCGCGTACCAGGGTACTCAACAAGATCCATGGCATGTTCAATCGGCACGGGATCAAACTCAAGAAGGCGGGTTTCTCGGACAAACGGTTGCGCGCTTTGGAGATTGAACGCTTCAGCGACGTCGAACGGATCGAACTGACGGAGCTGCGGGATCAGGCGTTGCAGTTGAGTGCCGCGATCCGCAGGCTGGATAAGGCGCTGGAAGAGACCGCTGCAGCGCTTGATGGGTTTGAGGAAATCACCTCAATCAAGGGCATTGGAGCGCGGGCCGCTGCGATTTTCCTGTCCGGGATTGGCGATGTGAACGACTTTGCCACCGCCGACAAACTGGCCGCTTATGTGGGGATCGTGCCGCGTGTTGCCGCCTCAAACGGCGTTGAAATACACGGCAGGATTACGAAGCAGGGCAACAAGCTGGTGCGTACGACGCTGGTGCAATGCACGCTCAGCGCCATCCGATATTCCGGCTATCTCAACACGTTCTACCGCCGCATCAAGGAGCGGCGCGGGTCGGGAAAAGCCATCATCGCCACCGCTCGAAAGCTCCTGACCATCATCTACAACACATTGAAAAACAATTGGATATTCGAGGACTTCCCAGCCTTCAAGATCAAAAATACCAGACAAACCGCTGGACAAACATCATAGGAGCACCAAGATGGCAGACTCTCCTGAAAAACGCGGCTGGATCGGTCGCTTGTGGAACGCGTTCTGGACTCCGGCTGTTCTGTTCAGTTCGGGGTTTTTGATCTTGGCCGGTTTTCTTGGGGGTATCCTGTTCTGGGGTGGCTTTCACTGGACGCTTGAACTGACCAATACCGAAGAGTTCTGCGTGTCCTGCCATACGATGGAAACCAACCTGGGTGAATACCGCGAGACGATCCACTACAACAACCACTCGGGCGTGCGCGCGATTTGTTCGGATTGTCACGTGCCGGATGAGTGGAACCACAAGATCAAAGCCAAGATCATGGCCGTGAAAGATGTCTATCACGAGCTCGCAGGCACAATCAGCACCCCCGAGAAATACGAGGATCACCGTCTGGCAATGGCCTCGGCCGTTTGGAAGAAGATGAAAGAGTCTGATAGCCGCGAATGCCGGAACTGTCACAACTTCGACTATATGGACTTTACCTTGCAGGAAACACGCGCCGCCAGCGAGCACCAGCGTGCGATTGACACCGGGATGACCTGTATCGACTGCCACCAGGGCATCGCTCACAGCCTGCCGCCGGGATATCTTGAGACCTATCAGGACATAGCCGAAGCGGTTGACGGCAAACCGCTGCATAAACAGGCGGCGGTGTCTGGCAATGACATCCGGTCCTTCCTCAACACCAGCGCCGATTAAGAAGGGGGCAGAGATGTTAGATATACTTGGGACAATCGGTGGAAACATCCTCAGCCTGCCCGGCATCCTTGGGTTGGCGCTGGGAATGATGACCAGACAAATTTGGCTTGGCGCGGCGCTGGGCGGACTTGTCGGCGTGTTCGAAACACTGGTCTTTGCCGGTTTTCAATTTGCGCAAATCGAAGCTCTTGAGCTCGTGATTGCTATTCTGGTTGGCGTATGTGCGGGCGGTCTAGGGAGCCTTATCCGAATAAAAGGAACGCAAGTCAGGCCATAGAGTCAGGATGCATTGATTTTCGATGCGTTGCATCATGCACGTCTTGGAACACGGAGCGATGGCATGAGCGATCTGATCCGGCGGAGCGACGAGCAGATGGCCAAGCTTTCCCATTTCTTCCCGAAGTCGCACGGCAGGCCACGGGTCGATGATGAACGAGTGCTGAGCAAGATTTTCTTCATCAATCGTAGTGGAACACGATAGCGAGCCGCGCACGAGGTCTAAGGTCCGCACAAGACGCTCTACAGTCGATGGAAACGTAGGAGCGAGGAAAGCACTTTACTCGAATGATGGTCGGCCCAGCTGCCGAACATGGCGAGGAATTGACAATGGTGATCCCCTTTCGGGACATCGCTGCGCAATGCACCGCCAGGCGGAGATTTGAGATCCTGTTTGGTAGGTTCAGAGATTGGATACGCGTGGCGACACGTTATGATCGCCACCAAAGTCTTCCTTTCTGCAATCGCGCTCGCAGCGACAGTCATTTTTAGGATTTGCTTCCTGACCCTTGGTGTTAGGTCACAGGTTTTGATGCTGGACTCTGCGCCATGTACTTAAAGTGGAAGGCCGCCTTGCGGCTCTTAGGGTTTTGGCGTTTCAGCTATTCCGGGTTCCACACGCTCTGAGAGTTGCACCTCTTGTTCGTCCTAACTTAAAGATAGTGGTGAAACCGGATCAGCGATGGGCGTAACAATTGAAAGACAAGACCCAAGACTTGCGTACGGCTAATCAGGGCGGAACGTCCGCTGTTCAACTGCGTTTGCAAGATGCGGACATGAAGCTTTTGCAGGTGTTTGCCCATGTCGTCGAGGCCGGAGGGCTTTCCCCCGCGCAATATGGGCTGAACATGAGCTTGTCTGCCGTCAGCGCCGCAATCTCGAACCTGGAAACGCGGCTGGGCTTTCGCCTGTGTGACCGCGGACGCGGTGGGTTTCAGCTGACCGAAGGGGGGCATCTTGTGTATCAGGAACTCCGCTCGCTCAGCGTTGCGATCGGGTCCTTCAACAGGTCGGTTCAGGCCTATACGAGCGACATGCAGGGTCAATTCAACATTGCGATGGACGATGCGATTCTGACCAATCTCTCCTGCCCGATCTACAAGGTGATCCAAAGGTTCGCCGCGCAAGCGCCGGAGATTTCGCTGAACATCACCATCATGAGCGCCCCTCAAATGGAGCGCGCCTTGCTGAACAATGAACTCAACATCGCCATCGGGCCATTTCAGGAATTGTCCCCCTCGCTGCGCGCCGAAACAGTCTATGTCGAACAGCAGCTGTTGTGCTGCGGCCGGTTAAATCCGATCTATGATCTGTATGACCCAGACGAAATCGAAAAGGCAGTGACCAAAGCGCGGTATTCCAAACGCAGCTTTGATGATCGCGACCGACACCAGGCACCTGGGCCTTTCACCAGCACTGCAACTGCGGCCACAATGGAGGCGATGCTAGCGATGGTCCTTAGCGGCCTTTACCTCGGCTACCTGCCCCGTCACGCCTGCGAGCCATGGATAGAGCGAGGTGAGCTGAAATCAGTTCTACCGCAGGTCTTTGCCTATGACACCGATATTCAGCTGGTCTCCCGCAAGGGCCACGGGGACAAACGCGTAGATCTGTTTCTGGCCGCGCTGGCGGAAACTCAAACCTGAACGCCGTCACTTTTGCACCGCCATAAGTTCACTTCAGAAAAAACGGATTTTCTCGCATCCGATTTCTGACATGGTGTCCCGATGGCATTGAACGAAACGGCAGGACCCCTGACATGACGACCCCCGACAACAATGTCTCGCTGCAAGAGATCATGCGCACCGCGCAGCGGATCGCGCCCATCGTGCGTAAGACACCCCTGGCGTTTTCTGAGGCCCTGTCGGAGCGCGCGGGTTTTGAAATCTGGCTGAAGCTGGAGAACCTGCAAACCACAGGCAGCTTCAAACTAAGGGGAGCCTCAAACCGCATTCTGCAACTGACCGCCGAGGAACGCGCGCGTGGGATCATTGCCGTGTCCAGCGGCAATCACGGCAGGGCCGTCGCCTATCTGTCCAAACGTCTGGGGATCACGGCTCGTGTGGTTGTCTGCTCGCTCTGTCCCGAAAACAAACGTCAGGCGATGCGCGACCTTGGGGCCGAGGTGATCGTGCATGGCGACACGCAGGACGAGGCGCAGGATCACGCGGATCGGCTGATGGAGCAGCACGGCTATACCTGGGCAGATCCGTTTGACGATCTGAATGTGATCGCGGGGCAAGGCACGATCGCACTCGAGGCGCTGACCGACTTGCCCGATGCGGACATGATCATCGCGCCCTTGTCCGGTGGCGGTCTTTTGTCTGGCATTGCGCTGGCCACCAAGTCGATCTCACCCAAGATCTCCGTTGTCGGGTCGTCGATGGAGGTCGAACCGGGCATGGTGCGCAGTCTTGAGGCGGGCAAACCGGTTCATGTCGAGGAATTCCCAAGCCTCGCCAGCAGCATCACGGGGGCAATCGGCCTGCGCAATCGCTATACCTTCCCGATCATTCGCGACTTCATGGATCGTGCCGTTCTCATCCCCGAGAACGCGCTGGTGCCCGAAATGGCCCGGTTTGCCGATACTGAGGGGATGATCGTCGAGGGCGGCTCGATCACCGCGGTGATCGCAGCGCTCAGCCCCGAAGTTCGTGAAATGGCCCCCAATCGCGCCATCGTCGTCATCAGTGGCCGCAACATAGGCTTGCCGACTTTCCTGTCGGTGCTCAAAGACACCGGGGCCTGACCCCCACGTGGATGAAAGGGCATTTCCTGCCAGCATCCCGCCCACTAAGACACACCGGGGATTGCCCCACACCGAAAGACCAAGGACTCCGTCATGACCGACACCTCCAAATCCGCAATCGTGCTAAACGCCTCAGACGTTGCCGCTCTTTTGCCCTCAGTTGACGCGCTGGCCGCGATGCGCGCTCTGTTTACCGAGCTTGGGCGCGGGCAAGCCGTGCAACCGTCGCAAACCCTGACGCTGTTCCCCGAAGACAAGGGCGATTTCATCACCTATCTGGGGGCAAGCACCGGGGCCGATCTGTTTGGCGCCAAACTCTCGCCCTATCTGGTGCGCCCCGGTAAGCCCGTGATCACCGCTTGGACAGTTCTCATGTCGATGGAAACCGGCCAGCCCTTGATGCTGTGCGACTCCGGTGAACTGACGACCGAACGCACCGCGGCCACAACCGCTTTGGCCGTCGACCACCTCGCCCGCCCCGAGGCAAAGATTCTGTCGATCATCGGCTCCGGAAAGGTGGCGCAAGCGCATCTGAAACATGTGCTGGCCCTGCGCGACTGGGGCGTCATTCGCGTCTGTTCCCCCAACCTTGCGCAAAACGCAGAGTTGGCAGGGCAGTGGCAGGCGACAGATAGCCGTGTCCAACTGGCTGACAGCGCGGAAGCCGCCGGTCAGGGAGCGGATGTCGTCATGCTCTGCACCTCGTCCGGTACGCCCGTGTTCGACACCGCGTCAGTGGCCGCTGGAACATTGGTCACTTCGATCAGCACCAATGTCGCCAACGCGCATGAGGTCGACCCGGCTTTCCTGACAACAGCCGAGGTCTATTGCGACTATCGCGCCACCACGCCCGGTTCAGCCGGAGAGATGAAATTGGCGGCCGAGGCCGGTTGGCAACCGGGCAGCATTCGCGGTGATCTGGCCGAATTGCAGGTTGAGGCCTGCAGGAGGCCGTCTGGCGACAAACCCGTCTTCTTCCGCTCAATCGGGTTGGGGCTAGAGGACATCTTCATGGCCCGCGCCGTCTATGACGCGGCTTCGGCCTAACTGAGAGCAGGAGGAGAGACCCATGGATATCAGACCTTTCGGCGTCGAAATGTGGATGAATGAGTATGAGACGAAATGCGAGCTCAACCTTGCGGAAACCTGCGTGGAATCCATCACTCTAGGTGAGCTGTTCGAGATGGCCGGCCAGCACAACAGCATCCTGAACGACCTGTCGGCGATGAAGATGACCTATGGCGCGATCGAAGGCTCGGACCGGTTGCGCGGTGCGATTTGCGGCCTGTACGAAAACCAGACACCCGAGAATATCCTGACCACCCATGGCACCATCGGGGCGAATTCTCTGGTGCATCAGACCCTCATCGCCCGCGGGGATCACGTGATTTCGGTGATCCCGACCTATCAGCAGCACTACTCGATCCCCGAAAGCATCGGCGCCGAGATCGAGTTGCTGCACCTGAAGCCCGAAAACGCGTTCCTGCCCGATCTGGATGAGCTGCGCGCCATGATCCGCCCCGACACGCGAATGATCGCGATCAACAACCCCAACAACCCAACGGGCGCGTTGATGGACCGCCAAATGCTGGAACAGATCGTCGAGATCGCGCGCAGCGTCGGTGCGTGGCTGCTGTGTGATGAGGTCTATCGCGGCACCGATCAGACCGGGGATGGCTTCACCGCGGCGGTCGCTGATCTTTACGAAAAGGGGATCAGCACAGCGGGGATGTCCAAAGCCTATTCTCTGGCCGGTCTGCGCGTTGGCTGGATCGCGGGGCCCAAGGATATGCTGCATGACGTAATGATCCACCGTGATTACAACACCATCTCGGTCGGTCAGGTCGATGAGCTTTTGGCCGCTATGGCGCTGGAAAACCGCGACAAAATTCTGGATCGCGCGCAGCGGATCACCCGTGAGAACCTGCAGATCGTCGAAAACTGGATCGCGCAGGAGCCTCTGATCTCGTGGGTCAAGCCAAAGTCCGGCACCACCGCCTTGCTGAAATACGACCTGCCCATGTCCTCGCGTGAGCTGTGCGTGACGTTGCTGAAAGAAGACGGCGTGATGCTGACCCCCGGCAGCGCCATGGACATGGAGGGCTGGCTGCGTCTGGGCTACACCAATCCCACGGCGGATCTGGTAGCGGGTCTCGGGAAATTCTCGGGCTTTCTGACCCGCCACAGCGCCGCCTGAGAGGGGCACAGATGATCCAGCTGGACAAGGCGCAGATTCAGGATCGGTTCGATTTTTCAAGGGCCGTTGATGCGATCCGCGCGGCCTATATCGCTGTCGCGCAGGGGCGGGTTCAGACCCCGCCCGTCACCTATCTGGGCTTCCCCGAGGCCGCAGGGGATTGTCACGTCAAATCCGGCCATATTGAGGGGGACGACATCTTCGTCAACAAGATGGCGACCGGGTTTACGACAATCCCTCCAAAGGCTTGCCCAGTTCGAACGGTATGAACCTTGTCTTTTCAACCAAAACCGGCGCGCCGGTGGCGTTTCTGCAGGACGAAGGCTGGCTGACCGATATCCGCACCGGTATCGGCGGAGCATTGGCAACGCAGGCGCTTGCGGTTGAAGGGTTTGAGAACGTGCTGATCATCGGCACCGGCTTGCAGGCCCGTCATCAGGCGCAGTGCCTGCAACAGCTGATCGCGGATCGCCGTCTGTCCTTCCATATCTGGGGGCGGTCCCCGGATCAGGCTAAGGCGACAGCCGAAGACCTGATCGCAATGGGGCTAAGGGCTGAACGCGCCGATGACCTGCCCTCGGCCTGCAAGACGGCGCAAGCCATCATCACGACAACACCTGCGCAGAGCTTTCTGATCGCAAACGACTGGGTACAACCCGGCACACATATCTCGGCCATTGGCGCCGACTGCCCCGGCAAACAGGAGCTTGAGGCCGATCTGGTCGCCCGCGCCGATCTGCTGGTCTGCGATTCACCGGATCAATGTCTGGATCACGGAGAGTTCCAGACCCTTGCCAAGACTGGCCGCCTGACCGAGGCCGATGTCACCAAATTCGGGAACATTCTGTCTGAAGCGCATCCCGGTCGGCATTCGGCTGATCAGATCACCATCGCGGATCTGACCGGGCTAGCGGCTCAGGACATTGCGATCTCAAGCGCTTTACAGATAGAAACCGGACAACTGGGCTAGTCAGCTTAGTCAAGGATCGCAACGGGCTGACCCAAGACTTCGGTATCGGGGGTCACCCCAAGCCCAACCCCTTCGGGTGGGGCAATACGGCCGTTTTCGCGCACGGGCCCATCCGGCGCAAGGCGGGGTCCGACATAGTGGCTGAGGTCACAGGTATTCATGATCCCGCGCGCCGGGGTCGAGGCCGCCAAATGCAACAGCGCAGCGGTAGTGATGTCACTGCCCCAGGTATCCTCGATACACATCTGCGTACCCTCGGTCAGACACAGGTCGCGGATCTGACGCATAGCGGACAGGCCGCTCATCTTGGACAGTTTCAACGCAACGGCCTGCATACAACCCAACTGATGCGCCTGAATGACCGAGGCAATATCTAAGGCGTTCTCGTCAATCTTCATCGGCAGATCGGTTGAGCGCTGCACGTGGGCGCATTCTTCCAGCGTCGCGCAGGGTTGTTCCAGCATCACATCCAGATGGGCCGCCGCACGCCCCACGCGGATCGCGGTCAACGCATCGCTGCCGCAGTTCCAATCGCCATAGACCAGCGGGCCGGGGCCGACGGCCTCACGCACTTTGGCCAGGCGTTCGACATCCGTTTGCCAGTCTGCATCTGCGCCCAGCTTGACCTGAAACTGGCGCATACCTTTGTCATGCGCGTCGCGCGCCATCCGGGCCATCTCATCCGGCGCGACGCACGTGATCGAGTGATAGAGCGGCATATCCTTGACCTGCCGCCCACCCAACAGTTTGTGCAAAGGCAGACCGGCAACCTGCGCCGTCAGATCCCAAAGCGCCGTATCAATGGCCGATTTCGCATAGCCGTGGCCTGGAAGGTATGAGTTCAACTTCTCCATCAAAGCCTCGGGCCCAACGGGATCGGCGCCGATCAGGACCGGCGCCAACTCGGTCACGGCCGGAACGACACCCTTGGAATAGGCCGGCAGGTAGTGAGGGATCGGGCAGACCTCCCCCCAGCCGTGCAAGCCTGTATCCGTATCAAGCCGCAGAACCACGGAAGTCGTGGTATCGCAGGTTTTCCCATCCGCCATGTAATAGGTTTCATGGCTGGTCAGAGGGACTTCCCAAACGGCAATGCGGGTGATCTTCAACTTAGACTTCCTTTTGGCACAGAGCTTGTTGAAAGGGCAGGTGCGCGCGCCCTGCCCCCTTCGTATTTATGCCGGAACAGCGGCTGGAGCGTCCGTTCTGGGACGCTCGGACTTCGGATCATAGGCCGCTTCACCAAGGACACGCCCCTTGCGCGGGCTGCCGGCGATCACGACCTCAACCTCGGTGCCCGGGACATTCACATGTGGCTTGACGAAAGCAAAGGCGAGGATCTTGCCGACGCTATGACCATAGGCAACCGAAGCCGTCGCGCCTACGACCTCGCCGTCGATGCGAATTGCCTCACCCCCATGACCATCTTCGATGCCGTCCGGCTCGATTTCCAGATAAGCGCAGATCCAAGGCATTTGCCCGGCTTGGGCCTGTGCGGCGCTGGCGCGGGTGGCTTTAACCCCCAGATACTCTTTGTCCAGCTTGAAGAATCGGCCCACGTTCGCCTCGGGCAAAGTGACCTCATTGGTCAGTTCACCAGCGCCAGGGAAGGCTTTCTCCATCCGCAAGCTGTTCATCGCGAACGAGCCGTAGTTCTCGATCCCGAATGCCTCACCCGCGGCCCAGAGCGCGTTGTAGACGTCAACGCAAGCTTCATCCGGCATGTGGAATTCCCAGCCCAATTCACCCGCATACGACATGCGGAAGGCCCAAACCTTGTGCCCGGCGACAGTGATTTCCTGTGCGGACAGCCACCGGAAACCGGCATTGGACAGGTCGGCATTGGTGCATTTGGCCAGCACCTCGCGGGATTTTGGCCCGTTCAGGGACAAAGCCGACCAATCTTCGGAGAGCGTTTTGACGGAGACGGTCTCTCCCGCGAGGTTCTGGTTCAGGTGATCGACAAGGCGTTGCTCGAAGAACGCGGCGCAGACAAGATAGTAGCGATCTTCGGTCATGCGCACGATCGTGGTCTCAAGCTCGATCCGCCCTCTGCGGTTTAAAAAGTGCGTCAGCGTGATCGAGCCGTCTTTCTGAGGCATCTTGTTCGCGGTCAGGCGATCCAGCAGCGCATAGGCATCCGGCCCCGAGAGCTCAACCTTGGTGAAGGCGGTCACGTCCATGATCCCCACGCGCTCACGCACGGCCTGACATTCCAGCGCAACCATCTCGAAGACTTCGTTGCGGCGGAACGAGTAGTGGTCGCGCTGCTCCACGCCATTGCGAGCGAACCAACGGGGACGCTCGTGGCCGAAGACTTCCTCATAAACCGCGCCTTTGTCCTTGAGGATCTCATATAGCGGAGACGGTTTGATCGGACGCCCCTCAAGACGATTGAAATGCGGAAAGGGGATCTCATGGCGCAGTTTGTAGTCCTCATGCGCCTTGACGACTTGCCAGTCTTTCTTGGCGTAGCTGCCAAAGCGGCGCGGGTCATAGTCGCGCATGTTGATATCGGCGGCCCCGTGAACCATCCATTTTGCCAGTTCGCGGGTCAGACCAGGTCCCCATCCGATCCCGATCTGGGTACCGCAGCAGCACCAGTAGTTCTTGACGCCCGGTGCCGGGCCAACCATCGGGTTGCCATCGGGCGGGTGGCTGATTGCGCCGTGCACCTCACGTGTGATGCCCAGTTCGGCAAAGATCGGCATCCGCTCCAGCGAATTCTCAAGCCATGGCATCACGCGGTCATAGTCAGCCTCAAACAGCCAGTTCTCGTATTCCCAAGGACATTCATCATGCCACACTGAATTCGAGTTTTCTTTCTCATAGATCCCGATCAGGCCCTTCTTCTGCTCCATCCGGATATAGCCCGAGACCATCTTGTCATCGCGGATCACCGGCAGTTCCGTGTCCAGATCCTGAAATTCAGGCACGTTCTCGGTGACAAAATAGTGGTGTGTCATCGAGGTCATGGGCAGCTGCAGATCGGACCATTCGCCCATCTGCCGCGCATAGGTGCCACCCGCGTTGACGACATGTTCGCAGGTGATCGTGCCCTGTTCGGTCTCGACCACCCATTCGCCTGCATCGTTCCGCGTGATGTTGGTCGCGCGGCAGTGGCGGAAGATCTTCACACCTTTCTGCCGCGCACCCGCCGCCATGGCCATAGTCACGTTCGAAGGGTCAACATGGCCATCATCGGGCGTATACAGCGCGCCTAGGACTCCATCGAGATTGTAGAACGGGTGCTTTTCGGCAATGAACTCGGGCCCTACCAGCTCAATATTGAAGCCAAGGGCGCGACCGACGGACAACGTGTGGCGCAGCCAGTCCATCTCATCCTCGGTATAGGCCAGCCGGAACGAGCCGCAACCGTGCCACGTGACAGCCTGACCGGTCTCTTCTTCCAGCGTTTTCGAATAGAGGCCGATATTGTAGTCGACCATCTTGCCCAGCCCATAAGAGCTTGTGGAATGAGTAATCTGGCCCGCCGCATGCCAGGTCGAGCCGCTGGTCAGCTCGGCCTTTTCCAGCAGGATGGTCTCCTCCCCCCATCCTTCGTGGCCAAGGTGGTAGGCTAGGCCGCAGCCCATGACCCCGCCGCCAACAATGACGACCTTTGCGCGTTCGGGCAGTTCTTTCTTGGACATCGCAGGATTCCTGTTCCAGAGTCGCAGATTTCTGTGGATTTGATAATCAAACAAATGTACCACGGTCAACACATAACGACACAAATGAACGCTACCCAAGGCAAGCCCCTCGGTTTCCAAGTTGAGGATCCATCATGACCAAGCCGCTCACCCACTCGCTCGAGGCCCGCTACTACACCGATCCCGCCGTCTTCGAAGATGAGATGAACGGGCTGCTGGCGCGGACATGGCAATTCGCAGGACATGCGGCCGATATCCCGAATGTGGGTGACTATTTTGCCTTTCAGATTGCTGGTCAGAACCTGTTTGCCATTCGCGGTAGGGATGAGGTGGTGCGCACCTTCTACAACGTGTGCCAACACCGCGCGCATGAGATGGTGACCGGAACCGGCAACACTCGCGTTGTGGTTTGCCCCTATCATCAATGGACGTATGAACTAACGGGCGGGCTGCGCGCAGGACCCAACATCAAGTCGGTCCCAGGCTTTGAACGGGAAAAAATCTGTCTGACCGAGGTTCGGACCGAAATTTTTCTGGGCTTCATCTTCGTCAATCTCGACAAAGATGCCGCCCCGATGGACGACTGGTATCCCGGCGTGCGCGAAGAGATTGCCGAATTCGTACCCCATATAGATGACCTCGCGCCGCTGGAATGGGTCGAGATTCCGGAGGATTGCAACTGGAAGGTCTCGGTCGAGAATTACTCGGAGTGCTACCACTGCCCATCGAACCACCCCACCTTTGCGGAGGGCGTGGTGAAGCCGGAAACCTATGACATCCGGCCAGACGAACAAGGCGGCTACGTGCTGCGCCACACGACCGAGTGTCAGGCGCTGGAAAAGATGACCTATCCGATCGACCTGTCGGTGCCTCATGCCGGAGACTATCAATCGTGGTTCCTCTGGCCCATGTTCTCATTCCAGTGCTATCCGGGGAATGTGCTGAACACCTATCACTGGCGCGCCGAAACCGTGGACACATGCACCGTCTGGCGGGGCTGGTATACGGAAGGCGGCCATGAAAGCGATGTGATCCGCGGGCTGGCCGTACAGGATCGCGAAACCACAGTGGCCGAGGATATTCGCTTGGTCGAATCCGTGTATCGCGGCCTCAAGTCCAAGGGCTATGTGCCCGGCCCACTGGTTCTGGATCCCAAATGCGGCGTGATGAGCGAACATTCCATCGCCCGGCTGCAACAATGGATGCGGGACGGCGTAGACAAACCCGCCTGACCTGAAACGCTTTTGGATTCCGTACGGTAGAACCTGCCACTGTGCAGGTTGACGTGCGACTCATTGCTTTTGAATTTGGATATAAAGGCAAGTCCCATCTGGCAGGAGACCCGTCTGCCGGATTGGCTGACCAATAGTCAACGGGTCGCATAATCACGAGGAAGACCTATGGATGACACCCTGTTCGAAACCGGGCTGAAGCAACGCAAATCGACCCTGGGCGCAGAATATGTAGAGAAGAACCTGGCGGCGGCGGATGACTTTACCCGCCCGTTTCAGGAGGCGATGACCGCCTGGTGCTGGGGCTTTGGTTGGGGCGACGACACGATTGACGCCAAGACGCGCTCGATGATGAACCTCGCCATGCTGGGTGCGTTGGGCAAGATGCATGAATGGGAAATCCACTGCAACGGCGCCCTGAACAACGGCGTTACCAGAGAGGAAATTCAGTCGATCATTCACGTGGTCGGAATCTACTGCGGTGTTCCTCAATCGCTTGAATGCTTCCGCGTCGCGCGCAAGGTGTTGGAGGAACGGGATCTACTATGACGCCCGCTTTGGAACAGCGATCAGAGGTGTCGATTCCCGCGACAGGCACCCGCGCAAGCCCGCTTGACCAGGCGTCTTTGGCACAACCGCGCGCAGGGGCGCCTCACCATGAGACCATGTTGAAAACAAACAGCAATTCCCGGCAGGGTCACCATATGGATTTTACGCGCATTCGCGCTCAATTTCGCAGCTCTGCCCCCGGTTTTTACAGCGCCGCAGCACAATTTGTTTCGCTGTTTCACCATCTTGGGTCTATTGTCTCAGGCATCGGTCCGCTAAAAAGGCGGACCACATAAAAAATGATCATCAAAACAGGGAGAATATAAACCAATGATCAAAAAGTATCTGCTCTCAACGGCCTGCGCCGGTCTTGCCGCCTTCTCGGCATCACAAGCAGCGGCTGCGGATGAAATCACCGTCGCCTATTTCCTGGAATGGCCAATGCCGTTCCAATACGCCAAGGCCAACGGCACCTATGAAGAAGAGATGGGCGTCAAGATCAACTGGGTGTCCTTCGACACCGGGACTGCGATGTCGGCTGCTATGGCATCCGGTGACGTTCAGATCGCCGTGAGCCAAGGCGTTCCGCCCTTCGTTGTGGCCACATCAGCTGGTCAGGACCTTCAGGCCGTAGACGTTGCTGTTAGCTATTCGGACAATGACAACTGCGTCGTCGCCGAAGCTCTGGAAATCGACAAGACCAACGCCGGAGAGTTGAACGGTAAGAAAGTCGGTGTTCCGATCGGCACAGCCGCGCACTACGGGTTCCTGTCTCAGATGGCCCATTTCGGTGTTGATACCAGCTCGCTCGAAATCGTCGACATGGCACCCGCCGATGGCGCGGCAGCCTTTGCTCAGGGTAACCTGGACATGGTCTGCGGCTGGGGTGGCGCGCTGCGTCGTATGCTCGACCACGGCAACATCCTGTTGACCGGCGCCGAAAAGGAAGAGCTTGGCATTCTGGTGTTCGACGTAACAAGTGCACCGACCTCGTTCATTCAGGAAGAGCCTGAACTGCTGTCCAAGTTCCTCAAAGTGACTGCTGACGCAAACGCGCAGTGGAACGCCGGTGACTCCAAGGATGAGATGCTGGCCGTGATCGCAAAGGATGCAGGTATGGACCTGGCCGATGCCGAGGCGACCATCGCGACCTTCACCTTCCCCTCCGCCGAAGAGCAGCTGTCTGACAAATGGCTGGGTGGTGGCGCGCATGAGTTCATGGGCGGCGTTGCCAATGTCTTTGTGGATGCGGGCAGCATCGACTCGGCGCTGGACTCCTATGAGGGCGCTGTAAACAGCGCGCCGCTGGCGGCCGCGTCCAACTAATACAACATACATATTCCGGGGGCCGGTCATCCGGCTGGCCTTCGGAAACAACAGCAGGAAGGAAACGGAATGCCTGAACTGGACATCATTGATTTGTCCATGCGCTTTGACTTGCCCAACGGCACCTCGGTACAGGCCCTTCAGGACGTCACGCTCAGCCTTAAAGAAGGTGAGTTGGTCTCGGTCCTCGGGCCCTCGGGATGCGGCAAGACAACGTTGCTGAACATCGTCGCGGGCTTCCTAGCGCCCACCTCGGGCCGGGTCGAGCTAAATGGCCACGTGGTCGAAGGGCCGGACGCGGAACGCGGCATGGTGTTTCAGAAAGGCGCCTTGTTCGAATGGATGAACGTGCGCGAAAACGTGGAATTCGGCCCGCGCATGAAGGGCATGCCCAAGGAAGAGCGCGATAAGATCTCGGACCATCTTCTTGAGGTCGTCGGCCTTCAGGATTTTAAGGAAAAGGCCGTTTATGAGCTGTCGGGCGGTATGCAGCAGCGCGTGGCCCTAGCCCGGTGTCTGGCGAATGAGCCGGACGTGATCCTGATGGATGAACCTTTGGGCGCGCTGGACGCGCTGACCCGGGAAAAGATGCAGGGCCTGGTCCTGAAACTCTGGAAAGAGACAGGCAAGACCATCATCCTGATCACCCACTCGGTCGAAGAAGCCCTGTTGCTGGGCGAACGCCTGATCGTGATGGCCCCGCGTCCGGGGCGTATTCACAAGGAATACAACCTGCCTTTCGCGGAACGCGGCGTGAACGCCGACCTTCGCGATGTCAAAAAATCCGAAGGTTTCGCTGAAACCCGAGATGAAATCCTGTCGATGATCTGGGAAATGGAAGAAGAAATCATGGGCCGGACGGAGCAAGCATCATGATCGTACTTCTGTTTTATATAGGCCTGTTCGGCGGCGCGTTTCTGATCGTTCACCTGCTGCGCAAGGGCCTGCAAAGCCGTCAGGACTTTACCAGCCTGAAAACTGTGACCTTTGGCGATGAAAGCGCTGTGCGCGCGGATCGCGCAGCCTCGATCATCTCGATTCTGGTTATCTTCGTAATCTGGGCGGCATTCACAGGATCGAAACTGATCCCGCTACATGTTCCGGGGCCGTTTGTGGGGGAAACCCAATTCACCTACACGGTCGAGAATGCAGACGGCACGACTGATGACGCCACCGTCTTCATCCGCGTCCCACCCTTCGGAGAAGATGCAGAAGACTTCGAGGTTGATCCCGGTACGGGCTTCGCCAAAGACGATGCATTTGCTGCGCCAACCGGGCGGTCCTCGACCATCTTGTTTGACAAGAACGACGACGCCAAACGCGCAGATGGCGCAAAGATCATCGCGATCAATGGCAATCCGATCGGTCCTGACGCAAAAGTCAATGTTGGCGACGGCACTGTATCGCTGACCGGGAAGGGCGCTATCAGCTTTACCCCAGCACGGGGTTTGCAAATGAACCCGATCTGGCTTCCTGCGCCGGAAACGGTCGTCGCGCGTTTCTTCGAGATCGCCAATGAAGGCTATCAGAACTTCTCGCTCTGGCAGCATTTAGGCTGGTCGTTGCTGCGAGTAATCGCAGGCTTCATCGCCGGGGCCATCGTGGGTATTCCGCTGGGTTATGCGATGGGCTTGTCGGGCTGGTTCCGCGGTTGGTTCGACCCGATTGTCGAGTTCATGCGACCTGTCCCTCCGCTGGCGCTGATCCCGCTGGTCATCATCTGGTTCGGAATCTGGGAGACCGGCAAGATCGTTCTGCTGTTCCTTGCTGCCCTTTGGATCATGACCATTGCCGCCCGTGCGGGGGTTTCGGGGGTGAATATCTCCAAGATCCACGCGGCCTATTCGCTGGGTGCATCCAAATGGCAGATCATGCGTCATGTGATCGTCCCGAACTCTCTGCCCGAGATCTTCACGGGTGCGCGGGTCGCGATGGGCGTCTGCTGGGGCACGGTTGTTGCGGCGGAGCTGGTCGCGGCGCAGAAAGGGGCTGGTATGATGATCATCGCGGCCTCGAAATTCCAGCTGACCGACATCGTGATCATGGGCATCGTGCTGATCGGCATTATCGGCTACGGCATTGATATCCTGATGCGCAAAGCCGAGAACGTGCTGGTTCCATGGAAAGGTCGTAGCTGACCTAAAATACCAAAAACACCGGCAGATTGACCCGCTCGTCGATCTGCCGGTTTTTCTGTCCAACCGCTCCTCTCGCCAACTACACAAGTTAGCGCGCAGTTTGAAACCAACTGGCAACTGACGGTTGCAGCCCCTAGACTTGGCCTCGAACCTGACTGTCCGCATCGCAGCGCCAGTCACTATCGGCCGTCGTGGAGCTTCAATGCGTGTCACCGTTGGGATCGCTGTGTCAATGCTCGTCGCTTTGTCCATCGGAGTGTCGACCTTCATTGTGCACTCCCTGTGGTGGACAACAGCGCGTGACAATAGCCAGATGTTGGCCGCCGAGATCAACAGCCAGATCTCGAACACGGTCCGGATCGAGGTTGGTCTGACCCTCAGATCCGCCGAAGCTGCCTGGGCAGCTGTCCGGACGATCTTCATTCAGAACGTGATCGAGACACGTCAGGCCGACAAACGGGAATTTGTGTTTCTGTCTCAGCTGCAATCTCAGCCAAATATCTCTTGGATCACCTTTGGCTGGCCCGACGGTAATTTCTTTGCAGCCCACCGGCTGGGGGATAGCGGGCTTGAGATGATCGAAATCGACGAGAACATTCACGACAGGAAGCTGCGCCGGGACCGCTATATCTTCATCCCCGGCGACATTCAGTTCGAAGAACGCAGCTTTGCCGAGACAGATTACGACCCACGTGAACACCCATGGTATGACAACTTCATCGACCGCGACACACCGGATTGGATCGAAGTGCGTGATCTGCCAAACAGCGACAAGACGGTGTTTGCCTATTCCGGCCCAATCGACGTACGCTGCCAGCGGCAAGGCGTGCTGTCGGTTGCCATTGATACCGACCGCCTGTCCCGCTTTTTGGGGTCTTTGCGCCCCGGTGAGTTCGGCGCGGCCTTTATCCTCAGCGCCGATGGCAAGGTCATTGCCGTGCCCGATCCCAACGCGGACGAAATCACCCCCGCCCGCATGGGCGAGGGCGAGCTCTACGAAGTGGCGAAACTTTCTGGCCAGAAACTGCTGGCCGAGGCAGACGGGGTTGTTGCGGGCACCCTGACAAAACGGGTCGTGTACGACGACGTGGCCTATGCGGTCGCTTTGACACCGCTGGGGTTCTATGGCTGGCGTGTGGCGACGGTCATCCCGGAATCGGCCTTTCTGTCAGGTATCGACCGGACGCTGATAAATCTGGTTTACATCCTTCTGGGTGTGGTGGCCTTGGCCACAATAGCCGCAATCTGGCTGGTGCGCCGGGTCGTTGCCAATCCGCTGTCGCGTGTCGCCGAAGACCTCAGCCGGATTGAGCGGTTTGATGTCGAGCAGGTCTCACGCCGTCCTTCACGTTTGGTAGAACTTGAGAACCTCTCGGCTGCGACGGCGAGCATGGCAGCCGGGCTTTCGGCGTTTCGGAAATATGTGCCGACCGATCTGGTGAAAATGCTGGTCGCCGCCGGTGTGAAATCGCAACCCGGAGGCGAGACCAAGCAGATTTCTGTTCTGTTCTGCGATGTGTCTGGCTTCACCGGTCTGGCCGAGAAACATGGCCCAAAGGTCGTGGAACTGATGGAGCCGTTCTTCAACGCGGCCTCCTCAACGATCGAACGCCATGACGGGACGCTCGACAAGTTCATAGGCGACGCAGTGATGGCCTTCTGGGGTGCGCCAAGGCAGAATCCGAACCACGCGGAACACGCCTGCCGCGCGGCTTTGGAACTGGTAGAAGACATTGAAAACTCTGCACTGCAAAGCCAGTCGGACGAGGCTTTGCATGTGCGGATCGGGTTGAACAGCGGCGAAGCACTGGTTGGCAATATCGGGTCCGAGCATCGCTTGAACTACACCGCCATTGGCGACGTGGTGAACGTCGCCAGCCGGTTGGAGGGCGTGAATAAAAGCTACGGCACAGCAATCCTGATCGGCCCCGAAACCCGGCGCGAAGCGGGCAACGCGATCATCGCCCGCGAACTGGACACGATGGAGATCGCGGGCCGGTCCGAGGAATTGGTCGTGTTTGAACTGATCGCGATGACTGCTGACACGTCTGAACCGCCTGCTTGGATCGCGGCCTACGAATCTGGCCTGACCCATTTCAGGGCCGGGCGTTTTGCCCAGGCCATCGATGGGTTCAAATCTGCCGACACGCTACGCGGTGGCGACCCGGCATCAGTGGTGATGATCGAACGGGCGCAGGCCGCACTTTGAGAAACCGCATCACGAGGCCTGTCGCTTCAGACCCTGAATGACAACTCCGCAGGATTGAATAAGCTTGTCCAACTCTGCGCTATAATTCTCGGTACCGCTGCGCAAAAGCCCCTCGACCGATTGTGCCTTGGCGGCCAATTCCGTCTCACCAAAACTGGACACACTGCCGTACACTCGGTGAACGAGGAACTCGATCCGGTCCCTGTCGCCCTGCCCCTGCGCTTTCTTAAGCTCGACATAACAATCTTCGAGCGACTCTCGGAATGTCAGGAAAACCTGATCCAACTCTTCATTGCTCAGGAATTTCCTCAGGCGTTCCTTGGTGTCATCGGTATTTGGAATGTACGATATCTCAGGCGATAGCTGCCCGAGTGAGGCCCGCATGGCACCATACAGTGCACGCTCATCCAGAGGTTTGGAGACCACCGCGTCAAAGCCAGCGTTCGTGTATTCATCCAGATCTTCAGGCATCACATTGGCCGTCACTGCAATCGTCGTGATCGGTTTGTCCAGTCCCGTTTCCTTGGCGATCTGCTTCAGGTCGCGCGCCAGTTGAACGCCGGTCGTGTCGGGCAGTCGGATATCGGTCAAAATGCAATCGGTGTCATTTGGACTGTCAATCGGCATTGAATAATGACCCCCCATCGGCGTCCAAATTTGACCCCCCTTGGAGCTAAGAGGGGCGTTGAGGGGGTCGTGTTTAGGTTGATTCAGGAGGGGGTGGACAGCAGGTCAAACCGAAAAGAGAGCGTAGCTCGACTGAAGGTTTGACCTGCTGTCTGTTTTGAATTTATTCCCCGATTTCGAGGTTAGTCGCGGTGGTTAATTCGCCAGCTTTCGTTCCCGGTTTCGATGATATCGCAATGGTGTGTCAGTCGATCCAGGAGAGCAGTGGTCATTTTGGCATCTGTGAACACACTCGGCCATTCAGCAAATGCGAGGTTGGTTGTTAGCAGAATAGACGTTCGCTCGTACAGTTTGCTGATGAGATGGAAGAGTAATCGTCCACCAGACTCTGCGAACGGCAGATAACCGAGTTCGTCTATAATCACGAGGTCGACGCGGATCAGCTGCTCGCTGAGCCGCCCGGCGTTGCCTTCGCGATGTTCAGCCTCCAGCTTGTTCGCGAGATCCACAGCGCTGAAGAACCTGACCCGCCGGCGGTTATTGACCGCGTGGCCCCCGATCGCTGTTGCGAGATGCGTTTTGCCCGATCCGGTTCCACCGACCAGCACGCCATTCCTGGCCTGGTCCATAAAATCGCCGTCATGAAGATTGCGCACGACTTCCTCGTTGACGGGGCTGACCGTGAAGTCGAACTCAGGTAAGGACTTGCAGACCGGGAACTTTGCGGCACCCATCTGATACCGGATCGAGCGCGCAGTCTTTTCGGCCAGTTCGGCCGTGAGGAGTTCGGCCACGACCTGTTGGGGCCGCCAGTTGTTTTTGGCTGCGGCCTGCATCACTTCGTCAAAGCAGTTGACGATGCCTGGCAACTTCAGTTGACGGGCAAGTTCGAGAATTTCCTTACGCAGTTGCATGGGAGCCTCCAAGCCTGTCATAGCGAGCGCAATCCGCGATCGGTGCCATTTTCAGCTGCAGGTGGGCAGGCGGCTCAATCGCCTTTGGCGGCGGGGGATTGGTGCGCCGAGAGACAATGTTCAGGATCGCATCGGCCTTGCGCAGGCCAGATTTTAGAGCTTCTTCGCAGGCAGCCTCGACCACATCAATGTCGTGCTGGTAAGCAGCGAAAAGAATATCGGCAAGTTGCCGGTCTCCGTCGGATGTGCCCCGCAGATGGGTCCAGATCTGCGTCATTGCCGGTGGTAGGTCCCAGTCACGGAACGGTGCTCCATTGCGCAGAGCGCCAGGCTTGCGCTTGAGGACGGGCACATAGTGCCAAGGGTTGAAGATCGTTTTTCCTCGGCCGAAGCACCGTTCGTGCTCTCCGACAATCTCACCGTCTTGGCGCAGGACAATCCGCGTGGCGTAGACCTGCAACTGGACCTGACGTCCAACAGCTCTTGCCTCAACGCTGTATTTGTTTCTTTCGAAGTTGATCAGGCAGGTTCGGCTCACGGCGACCGTCTTTTCACGGAACCCGACGAAGGGCTTCTGCAGATGCGTCAGCAGCGGCTTTTCCTGCTGGAACTCCTCCCAGACCGTCACCTCCAGGTTTTCCGGATGCCGCAGTTCTTTTGCGCGTTTGATCGCGTCTTTTTGCAGCCGGGCATTCAATTCATCGAAGTCGGCCACCTCCAGACGCGGTGTAAAACTATAGGCGCGGCTCTCCTTGACCAGATTCTCAACCTGACCCTTCTCCCAACCGGCCGCGCGCGTACAGGCGATCGGGTTCACCAGATGATGAGAACACATCCGGGAGAATGCCTTGTTGAACTTTCTTTCCTTGCCCGACAGGATCGCATCGACGGCGGTCGTCATGTTATCGTAGATCCCGTTGATGCAGCCTCCACCAAAGAATTTGAAGGCCTCGTCGTGGGCATCAAAGACCATCTCCTGCGTCTCGCGCGGATAGGCAATGGAGAATGGCATGCGGCTATGGCAAAGTTTGAAATGGGCAACCTTCACGGTCGTGAGTGCACCGTCCATCAAAACCGTCTCCACACTCCAGTCGAACTGGTACGCCTCCCCAGGATCAAAGATCAGCGGGATGAACGCCTGCGCCTGTTGTCGGCCGTGCGCAATGCGCCAATTCTTTGTGTAGCGTCGAACACTGTCATACCCGCCGCCAAAACCATCATCGGAGAGTTCCTTCCAGATTTTGGTCATCCGCTTGCGGTGTTTCTTCGGAAGCGCCTCGTTCTCCTCAAGCGTTTCATCCAGACGCGCGCGCCAAGGCCCGAGCACCGGGTATGGCTGCGATTTGCGCTCATATTTGAACTCCGTCACTCCCGATCGGATTATCTTTCGAACCGTTGCACGGCTCAAATTGAGCGAACGGCAAATTTCCTTGATGCTCTTTTTTTCGATCAGGTGTAAGCGACGCACTTTTCTAATAGTTTCCACGCAAATCATCCCGCTTGCCTCTCCATCGACTGCTCAATGAAAAGGATGTCTACAACCATAGGGAGGGGTCAAATTTGGACGCCGATTTCCCCGCTTAGGGGGTCAAAATTGCACGCTTTTCTACACCCGGACATGCACGGGTTGGGAGTAACCTAATTATGACTTCAGGGTATCACTTTGATCCAAATCAATCCACCTCGGATCAAGATACAAGTCGATATCCACCTGACTCTGTGACCAAAAGGCGAGCATTTGAGGGATCAGGCTCGATTTTCTGACGCAGACGGTAGATGTGCGTCTCCAGCGTGTGAGTTGTCACGCCTGCGTTGTAGCCCCAGACCTCATGCAGCAGGACATCGCGTGCCACCACGCCATCGGTCGAGCGGTAGAGGAACTTGAGGATGTTGGTTTCTTTCTCAGTCAGACGGATCTTCCGGTCTTCCTCAGTGATCAACATCTTCATGGCAGGCTTGAACGTGTAGGGGCCAAGCACAAATACGGCGTCTTCGGACTGTTCATGCTGGCGCAGTTGGGCGCGAATGCGGGCCAGCAGAACCGGGAATTTGAACGGTTTGGGGACATAGTCATTGGCACCGGCATCAAGACCCAGGATCGTGTCGGCATCGCTGTCATGGCCCGTTAGCATCAGGATCGGGCTTTTGACGCCTTGCTTGCGCATAAGGCGGCACAGCTCTCGACCGTCCGTGTCGGGAAGACCCACATCCAGAATCACGAGGTCATAGATCGCTTCGCGCGCACGCTCCATCGCGGACGCTCCGTCAGAGGCTTCGAACACGTCGAAATCCTCGGTCATCACAAGTTGCTCGCTGAGCGCCTCGCGCAGGTCCTCGTCATCATCCACCAACAGGATTTTCTTGAGCTGAGCCATTCTTGGGTCCTCCAAAGCCTTTCCCATCACTTGCGCGTGGAATATGCAATCAACAAGATATACTGCAACCGTCTCACGCCTTCGTGTCAGACGCAGCGGAAATGTTTCACAATTCCAGCCGAAAGCGCTAGGAAAAGGGTCGAACGTTATAGGGTAACATAGATGAGTCTCATCCCCGATATCACCGAATTGCTGGCGCGCGCGCGGGCTGACCTGCGGATGGGCGTGCCAATCGTGCTGGTGGATGACAATGGCGGCAGCGTTCTGGCCATCTCGGCCGAGACGCTCACGCCCCAGCGACTGGCCGATCTTCGCAGTTTGGGCGGGGCACCTGTGGTGGCGATCACCGGGCGACGGGCGGAAACGCTGAAAGCACGCGCTTACGACGGCGATCTGGCGCGGGTGTTGATCCCGGCGGATGCAGACATGGCATGGGTACAAGCCGTGGCGGACCCATCGGACGATCTGAATACGCCGATGAAAGGGCCTCTGATGACTGAAAGGCAGGGCAATGCCAATTTGCACCGTATTGCCATCGCGCTGGCCAAATCGGCCCGATTGCTGCCTGCCGCCGTGGTGCTGCCGGTCGAAGACGGCCGTAATTTCGTGGCAACCCATGGCTTGACCTGCATCGATCACACACGCGCTGCGCCTCATCTGGCAGATCGCAGCGCCCTGCACCCCGTTGTCGCCGCGCGCTTGCCGATGGAAGTTTCCGAGGCTGGCCGGCTGCACGTTTTCCGCCCCGAAGACGGCGGGGAAGAGCATTACGCGGTCGAGGTCGGGCGACCGGATCGCAGCAAGCCCGTCTTGGCACGGCTTCATTCGGCCTGTTTTACCGGCGACATCATGGGCAGTCTGAAATGCGACTGCGGCCCTCAGCTGCGCGGCGCGCTAGCTCAGATGGGTGCCGAGGGAGCCGGAGTTTTGCTCTATCTGAATCAGGAAGGGCGCGGAATCGGGCTGGCCAACAAGATGCGCGCTTATTTCTTGCAGGATCAGGGCTTTGACACGGTCGAAGCCAACCACCGCCTTGGGTTTGAAGATGATGAGCGCGATTTCCGCCTCGGGTCGGATATTCTGAAATCGCTGGGCTTCAGCTCGGTCCGATTGCTGACCAACAATCCCGCGAAGATCGCCATGATGGAGCGCACGGGGATCGCCGTCGCCGAGCGGGTTCCGCTGAAAGTCGGGGAGACCGCCCATAACCGCGGATATCTTGAGACCAAGGCCGCGAAATCCGGGCATTTGCTGTGACGCCCGCAGACTTGGTGCTGACCCCACGGGGCATTCGGTTCCGGGGGCGGTCCTTTCCCTGCTCGATCGGGAAAGGCGGGCGAAGTAGCACTAAACGCGAAGGCGATGGCGCCACGCCAGTCGGTGTTCATCGCATTGTCGGCATGCTATACCGCGCGGATCGGATCTCGGCCCCCACGTCATGGGCTATTCCGATCGGCCCGCAAGACCTGTGGTCGGACGATTCGAACGACAATCGCTACAACCAACTGGTCACTGCCCCCTATCCGTTCAGCCATGAACGGCTGCGCCGCGCGGACCCTCTCTATGATCTGGTGCTGTTGACCGATTGGAACTGGCCGAATGCAGTGCCGGGCAAAGGCTCTGCCATCTTCCTGCACCAATGGCGGAGACCGGGTTATCCGACCGAGGGTTGTGTCGCTTTCCGCCGCGACCACCTGCGCTGGATAGCCGAGCGGATCACACCCGGCACGCGCCTGATCATTCCTGAGGTCTGACCCGTTCGCCAAAGATCGCCGAGCCAACGCGCACGTGGGTAGCCCTCAGCGCTATCGCCTGTTCAAAATCGCCGCTCATGCCCATCGAAAGACCCTGGAGGCCGTTGCGGTCGGCAATCTTCGCCAGCAAAGCAAAATGCAGAGCGGGTTCTTCCTCGACCGGCGGGATGCACATCAGACCGCGTATGGGCAGGTCCAGCGCCCGGCATTCTGCAATGAACCCATCCGCATCTGCGGGGAGGATACCGGCCTTCTGTTCCTCTTCCCCCGTATTGACCTGGATGAAGAGGTCTGGGCAGGACCCCAGCTCCTGCGCCAAGCGCGCCAGAGTTTTGGCCAGTTTCGGGCGATCGACCGAGTGGATAGCGTCGCAAAGCTCCATCGCCTGACGGGCTTTGTTGGTTTGCAGCGGGCCGATGAGGTGAAGATCAACGCCTTCGAATTGCTCCTTGAACGCGGGCCATTTACCGGCCGCTTCCTGCACGCGGTTCTCTCCAAAGCACCGGTGGCCTTGCTCTAGCAAATCCTGCACACGCTCATTTGGCTGTACCTTGGATACGGCGATCAGCTTCACCGACCCGGCAGCCCGGCCTGCTTTGGCTTCGGCTTTTGCGATACGGGCGGAAATCTCTGACAGCGACATGATGATCCTCAAATCTGGTTTGCAGCGAGACAAACACCATGTCGGCGCAAAAGAAAAGGGCGGGTCCGAAGACCCGCCCTAGAACCGTGTGGTTCAGATCAACTTAGAAGTTGAACTGGGCACCAAAGTCGGCGCGGACAAAGCTGTCTGCTTCACCTTCTTTGATCTGGCCGATACCACCGCGCAGCGATACACCGCCACCCAGGTCGTAGTGAGCGCCGATACCAACGTTGCGGGTATCGCCATCAGCCGAACCGTCACCGTAGACGAACTGGATAGTGGTTGCAGCGCCAACGTTGTAGGCAACCGACAGACCGTATGCAGTGCCGTCGGTGGCATCTACTTCGGTGTTTTCGGTGTTATCGTCTGCAACAAACAGAGTACCTGCGAAGTCACCAAACTCAGCACCCAAGGTGAAAACGAGCAGGCTTGGGTCGTCACCCGAACCACCGTCGGTCTGACGACCGTAGGCCAGAGCGGCAGTGATGTTGTCGAAGGTGTAGGTCGCGCTGATGTCCCAACGGTCTCCATCTTCTTCGGTCAGGTCAAGTGTACCGACGGTTGCTGGCGGAACCGGAGCAACATGGTTGCTTGCGGTGATGGTTGCAGCTTGGTCATACGACGCGCCGAACGCGAAGTCACCAACAGCGTACTGGAAGAAGACGCCGTTTACGCCTGCACCGGTCGAGCTGTAGGTTGCGAAGCTATAGTCAACACCCGAGTACTGACCCAGGAATGTTTCCAGACCAACTTCGTAGCCGTAGTAGTTTGCAAGGTTGTCGAACGAACCGGCGATGTTGCCAGCGTCAACACGCAGACCACCGAAGATAACCGAGTAACGTGCGCCGTTCAGCTGAGCTGTACCAGCTTCACCTTGGCCATCGTCGTCAGCCTGTACACGAATACGACCTTCGAAGCGAACGCCGCCATCGGTTTCTGCGATGCCGTCAATGTTCAGACGGAAGCGCGAAACCAGGATAACGTCGTCAGACTCAGTCGTACCTGCATACGACACATCATCGGAAGTACCCGGCACGCCGTCGGCGCCAGCATCGGTAAGGGTGGTGGTTTGCGTACGGTCTTCCTGGTAACCCAGACCGAACCGGCCGTAACCGCTGAAGTTAACTTCAGCTGCTGCAACGCCTGCGGTCGCTACCAGCGCCGTCGTTGCGAAGAGAACTTTTTTCATCTTGTTTCCCTCGGTTTCAAAAAGTTTATCTACTCGACACATGCAAAGCATATGTCTCAGCACGGTCATCGTTTCGCTCTTTTCCCCCCCTTTGTGCAAGGTTGGCCTAAATACCGTGTCGCTAACACGCGATATGTCCGGTGTATGTAACATGCGATCTGTCCGGTTCTATTCTGTCTCTGAGAGGAGGCGTTATGAACCGAGCAGAAGTGTTACAGGAAGTTCGACTGATGAAGTTTGAAGATGTGTATTCGCGGCGAAGCGCGAACAAGCTGACGCAAGAACAGGCGGCTGAGATACTGGGTGTATCCGTGCGCACCGTCAGGCGTTGGGAGGATCGATTTGAGGCGGATGGTGCAGAAGGTCTGTACGACCGTCGGCTTGGCAAACTGGCCAACAATCGTGTTGCCACGGATAAGGTCATGGAGATGCTTGAACTGTTTGATACCAAGTACTGGGATTACACGCCGAAGCATTTCCACGAGAAGCTGGTGGCCCACCATGGTTTCACACAGAGCTACAACTGGGTGCGGCTTACACTGCAGCGCCACGGCCGGGTTCAGGCAGCACCCCGACGAGGTGCCCATCGGCGCAAGCGGCCCCGCCGTCCGATGGTTGGCATGATGTTGCATCAGGACGGCTCCAGCCATGAATGGGTTCCGGGTCAGTGGTGGGATCTGATCGTCACCATGGACGATGCCACCAACCGGGTTTATTCGGCATTCTTTGTCGAGGAAGAAGGGACGATGAGCAGTTTTCAGGGGCTGACAGAGGTGATCGAGGCGCAAGGTCTGTTTTGCTCGCTCTATGCCGATCGGGGCTCTCATTACTGGCATACGCCCGAAGCGGGCGGCAAAGTGGACAAGGACAATCTGACCCAGGTCGGGCGCGCCTTGCAGCAACTCGGCATTGAGCTGATCCCGGCCTATTCACCGCAGGCCCGTGGACGGTCTGAACGCATGTTTGGCACGTTCCAGAACCGATTGCCGCAGGAACTGCGGTCCCATGGGATCACAACCATTGAAGAGGCCAATCAGTTCCTGAAAGAGGTCTATCTTCCCGAACACAATGCCCTGTTTGCAAAGGAGCCGGAGGATACGACCTCGGCCTTCGTGCCGTTTACAGGCAATGTGCGCGACACCCTGTGTGTGCAGGAAGACCGCGTCGTCGGCAACGACAATACGGTGCGCTACAAGGGCCTGGTCATGCAGATCGCGGCAGACAGGCACCGTCATCATTTCGTCAAGGCGAAGGTCAGGGTCCACGAATACCCCGATGGTCAACTGGTCATCTTCCACGGCCCGAGATGCATTGGCCGCTACCAGCCTGACGGATCACCCATCACACAGGAGGATAGCAAACACAAAGTCGCGTGACCCGCTTCGACGTGGCGCGAACGCGGTGGCCCAAATCTACGGTCGCCTACGGCTCCCTCCGAATTGGGCCACCGCGCAATCAACTGAAGCGGACAATTGGCATGTTACCTACACCGGACAATTCAGAATGTTCTCGACAGGTTGGCCTAAATACCGGGGCCGCATTGAAGTTGGATTGGTGCAAGGATGCCACAGTCCTGATCACCGCCCTGTCACGCGGATATAGTGGGATTTGATAAGAATAGGCTTGTTGCGCAAAGGGTCCTTGGCTAGGAGTAGCTTCCAATGACCGCAATTATAGCGAAACAGGACCGACCGACGATGCGCTTGCCGACGACTTTGGGTTTGATCTTTCTGACCGCCACTCTTGCAGCATGCGGACAGAATCGCAGCGCCGTTACGAACCCGGACCTACTTACTTCCAACAGCACCCGCACCGATGAGCGCGAGCTGAATGATCCAGAACGCACGTCGATCTGGGATATCTTCGGCCCCAACAATGCCGAGCAGACTACCAACGTGAACCGTTACCTATGGGCGGCGTCTCTGGATGTTCTGAATTTCCTGCCCGTGCAAGAGGTTGATCCCTTTACCGGTGTGATCGTAACGGGTTACGGCACCCCTCCGGGCGGTGGGCGGCAGTATCGCGCCACCGTGCATATAAGTGACCCGGCGCTTGCGGCGCGCTCCCTTTCGGTTGCGCTGCAGTCCAGCGGGGGCTCTCCGGTCAGCGCCGCAACCACCCGCGCGGTCGAGGATGCGATCCTCTCGCGCGCAAGACAGCTACGGATTGCAGACAACAAGTTCTAGCAACCCGCTCAAAATCGCTCTAAAGACCACGCCGGGTTCCTACCCGGCGTTTTCAGTTACGAAGGACCGCATGATGTCGCGCTACTCGGCCAGTGAAATCGAAGCAAAATGGCAAGAGGCCTGGGACAAGGCCGGAATCTTCACCGCCGACCACAAGGCGGACAAGCCGAAATACTACGTGCTTGAGATGTTCCCCTACCCGTCTGGCCGAATCCACATGGGTCACGTGCGCAACTACACGATGGGTGACGTGATCGCGCGGCACAAGCTGGCGACCGGCCATAACGTCCTACACCCGATGGGGTGGGACGCGTTTGGGATGCCGGCAGAAAACGCCGCGATGGCGATCGGCGGCCATCCCAAAGACTGGACCTATGGCAACATCGCCGACATGCGCGGGCAGATGAAGCCTCTGGGCCTGTCGATCGACTGGTCGCGCGAATTCGCCACCTGTGACCCGGAATACTATGGCCAGCAGCAGGCGCTGTTCCTCGATATGCTCGAAGCCGGTCTGGTCTATCGAAAGAACGCGGTGGTGAACTGGGACCCAGTCGATATGACCGTCCTAGCCAACGAACAGGTGGAAAACGGGCGCGGCTGGCGGTCGGGCGCGCTGGTGGAACGGCGCGAGCTGACGCAATGGTTCTTCAAGATCTCGGACTATTCCGAAGAGCTGCTGGACGCCCTGGACACGCTTGAGAACTGGCCCGCTAAAGTCCGCCTGATGCAGGAGAACTGGATCGGCAAGTCGCGTGGCCTGCAATTTGGCTTTGAACGCACCGATGGAGGTGAGCCGATCACCGTATACACGACTCGCCCCGACACCCTGCTGGGCGCGTCTTTTGTCGGTATCTCACCAGATCACCCGATTGCCAAACAGCTTGAGGCTGAAAACCCAGAAGTCGCTGAATTCGTTGCTGAATGCCGCAAAGGTGGCACCACAGAAGAGGCCATCGAGACTGCCGAGAAGCTGGGCTATGACACTGGCATCAAGGTCAAGCACCCTCTGGACCCGAACTGGGAACTGCCGGTCTGGATCGCAAACTTCATCCTGATGGATTACGGCACCGGCGCGATTTTCGCCTGCCCGGCCCATGACCAGCGCGATCTGGATTTCTGCCGCAAATACGGCCTGCCCGTGGTCGATACGTTCTTTGCGCTGGACGATGAGTCTCCGGTCGACAAGCTCGCATTCGTTCCGCCAAAAACCGAGAAAGTCCGCTGGGTCAACCATTTTGCGGGCCTGACTGAGGCAACCGGCGAAGAGGCCATCAACGCCACCGTCGATTTTGCCGAAAAGGCCGGTTGGGGCGAAGGTGTCACCAAATTCCGCCTGCGCGACTGGGGTCTTAGCCGCCAGCGCTACTGGGGCTGCCCGATTCCCGTGGTTCACTGCGAAAAATGCGGCACGGTCCCCGAGAAGAAAGAGAACCTGCCGATTGAGCTGCCCTATGATGACGGCAACGGCAAAGCCACCGACTTCTCGATCCCGGGCAATCCGCTCGACCGTCACCCTAGCTGGCGGGATACGCCCTGCCCGTCCTGTGGCGCTCCGGCCAAGCGTGAAACTGATACAATGGACACGTTCGTCGATTCGTCCTGGTACTACGCGCGCTTCACAGCGCCCCGCGCGGAAACCCCGACCGATCTGGCTGAGGCCGAGTACTGGATGAATGTCGACCAGTATATCGGCGGGATTGAACATGCGATTCTGCACCTGCTCTATTCCCGCTTCTTCGCCCGCGCGATGCAGATCACCGGCCATCTTCCGAAAAAGGCCATTGAGCCGTTCAATGCTTTGTTTACGCAGGGCATGGTCACGCATGAGATCTACCAAACGCGCGACGCCAATGGCCGCCCGGTCTATCACCTGCCCGAGGATGTGACCGACGGCAAATTGGCCGATGGCACCGAGGTCGAGATCATCCCTTCGGCCAAGATGTCGAAATCCAAGAAAAACGTCGTGGACCCAGTCAGCATCATCTCGGCCTTCGGCGCAGATACTGCCCGTTGGTTCGTCCTGTCCGATTCGCCGCCCGAGCGGGACGTGGAATGGACAGCTTCCGGCGCCGAGGCCGCGTTCAAGCACCTTAGCCGTGTGCATCGCATCGCGTCCGAGATCGCCGAGTCGGACGTTCCGGGCAATGGAGAAGACGAAACCCTGCTGCGCGAGATGCACAAGGCGATCCATGATGTTTCGGGGGGAGTCGAATCCTTTGGCTTCAACGCCTCGATCGCCAAGCTTTATGCCTTCACCAACACTCTGGCGAAGTCGAAAGCAGGAACCGAGGCCAAGCGCGAAGCCGCTAAGACTTTGGCGCAGTTGATGTCGCCGATGACGCCGCATCTGTCCGAGGAACTCTGGCAGCTGCTGGGTGGTGAGGGTCTTGTGGCAACAGCTGCTTGGCCGATCGCGGATGAGGCGATGCTGGTCGATGACACCATCACCCTGCCGATCCAGATCAACGGCAAACGCCGCGCGGAAATCAGCGTTCCCAAGGATATGCCCAAGGATGAGGTTGAAAAAATCGCACTCAGCACCGAAGCTGTGCAAAAGGCGTTGGAGGGATCCGCGCCGAAGAAGGTGATTGTTGTCCCGGGCCGGATCGTGAATGTCGTCGTTTAACCGCAGAAGTTTTTTGTTTGCCCCGCTGGCTGCCTGTTTTCTTGGGGCCGCCTGCGGGTTTGAACCGATCTATGCGCCCGGTGGGGCGGGGTCGGAACTCTTTGGTAGGGTTGAAGTATCGGCCCCGAACACGGTCGAGAGTTACCTGCTGGTTCAAAACCTCGAACAAAAGCTGGGGCGCAGTGCGAAGTCGGGCAATGCCTACCGTCTGGATGTCCGTGTTGAGACCGCCGTCCAGGCTGCTGCGATCACGTCCACCAACGAAATCAACCGTTTGTCCATCGACGGGCGCGCCGAATACACGCTGAAATCGAATGAAACCGGGCAGATTCTAGCCTCGGGCGAAGTCACGGATTTCGTGGGCTATTCGGCGGCAGGTTCCACCGTTTCGACCCTGGCGGATGAGCGCGACGCCCGAGAGCGCCTGATGGTGATTCTGTCCGACCAGATCGTCAATCGCCTCTATGCGACGCCGGGCCTGACCTCATGAAGTTGAGCCCGCGCGAGGCTGACGGGTATTTTGCCAGACCGGACGCGAACAAGACCGGGTTGCTGATCTACGGCGCCGACACTATGCGCGTGGCTTTGAAGCGCCAACAGGTGCTGACCGCGCTGCTTGGTGCAAACGCCGAAGAAGAAATGCGCCTGACCCGGATGCCCGGCGGCGATCTGCGCGGCGACCCAGCGCTATTGCTGGATGCGATCAAAGCGGTTGGATTTTTCCCCGGCGCCCGCGCGGTGTTCGTGGAAGAGGCAACAGATACCGCCGCGCCCTCGATCCTCGCCGCGCTTGAGGATTGGGCCCCCGGCGATGCTCAGATCATCGTGACAGCAGGCCAGCTGAAAGCCAGCTCGAAAATCCGCAAGGCCTTCGAATCGCACCCGGCGGCCTATGCTGTGGGCATTTACGACGATCCGCCCTCTCGGGCCGAGGTTGAACGCATTCTGACTCGGGCCGGCTTGCAGAACATCCCGCGCGACGCGATGTCGGCGCTGGGAGAGTTGGCGGTCAGCCTCAGCCCCGGTGATTTCACCCAAACGGTCGAGAAGCTGTCGCTGTATAAACGCGGCGACGATAGCGAACTCAGCCTCGAAGACATCGAAGCCTGCGCGCCCCGCTCGACCGAGGCCGCGCTGGATGATGTATTGAACGTGGTCGCCGAAGGCCGTGCCGGAGAGATCGGGCCGCTGATCCGTCGCCTGCAGGCGCAGGGCACCAATGGGGTGACGCTGTGTATCGGCGCGACCCGGCATTTCCGTACGCTTTACGCTTGCGCTTCCGACCCCGGTGGGGCGGCGCAAGGGATTGGCAAGTTGCGCCCGCCCGTCTACGGCAAAAGACGCGACCGTATTTTACGGCAGGCTCAAGGGTGGGGCGCGCCAAAGCTGCAGACGGCGCTGACAGTGCTGACAGATACCGACCTGTCGCTACGCTCGGCCGGGCAAACGGCCCCCGCGATGGCCTTGGTCGAACGCGCGATGATCCGGCTGGCAATGCTGGCCCGGTCGCGTTAGCGGTTCAACCAGTCGCCCGCCGACCTTCCTGCCCAGCGCCCCGTCGCCAGACAGGCCGTGAGAAGGTAGCCGCCGGTGGGTGCCTCCCAATCCAACATCTCTCCGGCGCAGAACACACCGGGCATCGCGGTCAGCATCAATCCGTCGGTCAATGCAGCGTGTGTGATGCCTCCGGCAGTTGAGATCGCCTCATCCATCGGGCGCAATCCTGCGTGGCGTATCGGCAGGGCTTTGATCAGTGCGGCCATGTCGTCGGGCGCGTCTGGAAGGGGGCGAGCAAACTCCATCAGCAACGCGGTTCGCACTGGCCCCAGTTTTAGAGCTTTGCGCAGATGGTTAGACAAGCTCATCTTGCCGCGCGGTTTTGCCAGACGCGCGGCCACTTCTGAGGTGGGCAAGTCAGGCATCAGGTCGATCGTCAGAGGCGCACCCTCTCGCGCCGGCTTACAGATGGAGTAGATGCCCCCGCCTTCCAAACCGCGGGCCGAGATCACCGCCTCGCCCCGTGTGCGCCTGGTTCCGGCTTGTAGCGCGACCCCTTTGATCGGCGCGCCAAAATGCGCAGCCATGTGATCCGACCAGTCGACTAAAAGCCCAGCATTTGCGGGTGCAAATGGCGCAAGCTGCACACCTTTATCTGCCAGCCATGGCGCCCAGGCCCCGTCCGAGCCCAACCGCGCCCAGCTGGCCCCGCCCATGCCAAGCACGGTTGCGTCGGGCTGCAGCAGTTGCGGACCATCCGGGGTATCAAAAACCAGCGCTTCCCCCTCCCACCCGGTCCAGCGCCAGCGGGTTCGGATCTCGACACCGCGATCAGCCAGACGCGCCAGCCATGCACGCAGCAAGGGTGAGGCCTTCATAACGGTCGGAAAAACACGGCCTGTTGAACCGGTGAAAAGCTCTTGCCCCAATGCGCACGCCCAGTCCTGCACGGCCTGCGCGTCGAACTCGGCCAGCATCGGGCGCAGCCAGTCTGCGGCTTCATCATACGATTGGATCAGTGTCTCAAGGGGCTCATCCTTGGTCAGGTTCAAACCCGACTTGCCGGCCATCAGGAACTTGCGCGCGACTGAGGGCTTGGCCTCGGCCACCAGAACCGAGTGACCGGCAAGGGCAATCTGCTCGGCCGCCATCAGCCCGGCCGGTCCTGCCCCGATCACCACTGCCTGCGCCATCTTCGCCCTCTTGCCTTCGCCGCCCGCAGGCGCATCATTCCCAACCATGACGAACAGTGATCCGATCTGCCCGCTTTGCGACCGCCCCATTCCCGATGGCGGCGGTAGCCTGCATCATCTGATCCCAAAACTCAAAGGAGGCAAGGGCGGACCAACCGTTCTGCTGCACCAGATCTGCCACAAAGAGGTCCACGCCACCCTGTCTGAGGCAGAGCTGGCGCGTAGCTTCAACACGGTTGAGGCCCTGCGCGCCCATCCAAGGCTCGAGAAATTCCTAGGTTGGGTACGCAAACGTCCGCCCGGTTTCCGTTCGAAAGTTCCGGGCAAACGGCGCGGGCGCTGATCAGCCGGGCAGAACCGAATTGCCAAACGCATCCGATAGTGCGGCGGGCAGACCCTCGACCTCGATCCCCTGATAATCGGGAACAGGCGCGAATTGGGCTCCTTGCACATGCTGGAACTCCAGCGTTGTGTAGGGTCGTTTCCAGAGCCATTCGCGATTCTCGACCGCCCAAAGGTCAGGATCGGGCGGAGCCTCTTGCGTGAAAGCATAGAAATGCAGGTCAAACCCATAGGCCGCCACATCCTGCATCGACAGAAGCTTCATACCCTGAGCGCGGCAGAACGTATCCTCGGCAGAGATATCTCCTGTGCGCAAGGTGATCTGACCCACTCGCGCCCCGGCGAACGGGGCCGCAGGGTCGGCAGCATTTTCCGGGCGGTTGCCTTCAAAATCATGCTGCAAAAGCTCGATCACAAAGCCTTCAGGGTCGCTGAGATGCGCCATATACCCAATATCGAGGAACTGACGTGGCTCGCTGACAATATAGCCTTTGGCTCGAAGCGTATCGGCGGCCAGATCGACATCGGGCAGAGTGATCCCAATCTTCCAATAGCGATGCCCCTGATCGTGGGAATACCCCCTACCCCCCGGTAACAGCAGCAGATCAGCATCTTCGCCAGCGTATCCTACACGCCGGGATTCGCCGACTTCCTGCACAGACATACCCAAAACATCCCGATAGAATCCGGCCAGACGAACCGGATCAGCGACGCGCAGCCTGACTGCGGACAACCTCAGCGACAAAGCTTTGCAATCCCCGCTGCGATTTCTGGTTTGGCCGCCAGACTGTCGGCCACCAGCTCGCGCGCCGCCGGCATTAGTTCGTCCGGCGAGACGATGCGATCCACCAGACCGAACGCATACGCCTCCTCAGCCGAGACCTTCTGGCCCGACATCAGAATCAACTTGGTGCGCGCCGGACCGATCAATGCGGCCATGCGTTTGGGGTCGGAGGGTTGCGGCAGAAAGCCAAGCTTCATCACCGGATAGAAGAACTTGGCCGAAGGCACCGCGATTCGAAGATCGCAGGCCAAGGCCATGCCGTTTGCACCGCCCGCCAGCGTTCCGTTCAGTGCCGCAACGGTCAGGCAGGGCAGCGCCGCGATTGCACCCGACAACCGCTCCCAGACGTCCGAGGTTGCAAGCCCCGCGCGGGCTTCCTCCAGATCAGCACCAGCGCTGAAGACCTTGCCAGCGCCGGTCAGGATCAGGGCGCGCGCCTCGGTTGCGGCCTCGGCGATTTCGGCCAGTTCGGTCAGCATCGCGCCTGTCAGTGCGTTGGCCTTGCCCGGATTGTTTATCGTGGCGGTCCACAACCCGTCTTCCTTAGTCAGTTCAATCACGTCAGACCGATCCTTTGGCGAATGTCGTCCTGGCGCAGGGAAATCTCGGCCCCTAAATATTCGTCGGCGTCCGAAGAACACATCCACAGCAGTGCCTTTGCGGGCCAATCCGCCGGGATGTGAACATCCCAGTCCAGCTGGCTGACGGGGTTGATGCCGCTGGCCTTGATGACGCGCTGCATATCGGTTGCCACTGTTCCTGGCGACAGACCCATGGCGCGGATGCCGTTGTGAGCCTCTTCCAGATGCAGACATTCCGTCAGCATTTTCGCGCCGGCTTTCGAGGCGCAATAGTGGCTCCAGGCCTCAACCGGGTTCGAGGCAGCGCCTGAGGAGACGGTCAGAACGGTCCCACCGCCCGCCGCCCGCATCACCGGCAGAGCGGCCCGCATTCCGTAGAAAACACCCTTCAGGTTAATATCTATGGCCTGGCTCCACGCACTGACATCGGCATTTGACAGGTGAAAGATCGGCTCGATCACACCGGCGTTGCCGATCAGAACGTCCAAACCGCCGAAACGCGCGACGCAATCGGCCACCGCCTGTTCGACCTGCCCGAAATCGCTGACGTCGCAGGCCAGTGCCATCGCATTGTCGCCCAAAGCGGCCGCAAGCGCGTCAATCTGATCATGACTACGGGCCACCAGCGCGACATTCGCCCCCGCTGCGGCAAACACGCGCGCGGCCTCGGCACCGATTCCGCGGCTGGCCCCTGTTATGAGTACTGTTTTTCCCTGCATTTAACGCTCCTCACGTCTTGGGCTGACCTTTGGCTACAGGCGTAACGCGGAAACGGGGAAAGGGTCCAGCCCTTGCCCCCTTGACGATGCCTGCCACAAGCCCGACCATGCGCGCAAATTGATCAAGAAGGGTTACCTTATGTCTGTTTTCATCCGCCGCAGCTGTGGCGCCGCTCTGGCCTATGCCGTCGCAACTCAAGGTGCATATGCCGACCTGACTGCAAATGACGTCTGGAACGACTGGCAAGAGTATTTCCGGTCCGTAGGTTACACGGTCGAGGGCGAACCCAGCAGTGCTGGCGATGTCATGACCATCAACGATATGACCCTGTCCATGGACTTCCCCGAAGAGGACGGCCAGTTCCAGATGACCATGCCCGAGGTCACGTTGACCGAAAACGGCGATGGCACCGTCAACGTCGGCTTCCCCGGTAGCTTTCCGATGGTCATTTCGGGCGGCGTCGAAGATGAAAAGTTCACAGCAAACCTGACCTACAGCCAGACAGATTTGGAAATGGTTGTGTCAGGTGATCCGTCCGACATGACCTATGACTACTCGGCAGCAGCCCTCGGGATTGTGTTGGATTCGATCGAGGGCGGAGACGAGCCAATTCCCGAAGATGCGTTGGAAGGCGGTATCGAATTTAAGGATATGGCAGGCACATCGCGCATGCTGATCGGCGAAAATCGCGAGATCACGCAGACCCTAGACGCCGACCAAATGGCCTATAAGTTCAGCTTCAAAGACCCTGAAACCGGGGAATCGGGGTTGATTGATGGGGTACTGAACGGCCTGACATCCAGCGGCGACAGTGTCCTGCCCTCTGGGTTTGATCTGGCCGACCCGCAGGCACTGTATGACGCAGGCTTCGCCTTTTCCGGCATGGTCGCCTATGGCTCGGGCAAGACAGACATCAGCGGCGTTAGCGAAGGTGAGCAATTCACCATGGCAAGCTCGTCGCAAGGTGGTCGACTTGAGGCCAGCGTAGATGGCGAACATGTAGCCTATGACCTTGAACAGAATGACGCGAAACTGGCGGTGACCACCGGTGACCTGCCCTTCCCGATCGAGATCGCAATGGCGAAGGCGGGCCTGAACCTGGACATCCCAGTGCAAGAATCGGAGGAAGCCGCGCCCTTCGCCTTCGGCCTGAACCTGACCGATTTCACCATGTCAGATGTCCTCTGGAGCATTTTCGACCCGGCAGGCAACCTGCCGCGCGATCCGGCCACCATTGCGCTGGACACGACCGGCACGGCGAAAGCTCTGTTGAACATCTTCGATCCTGAGCAGGCTGCAGCCCTTGAAGAAGAAGCAGAAGTCCCAGCCGAGCTGCATTCGCTGAAAATCAACGAATTGCTGGTCTCGATGGTTGGCGCGCGCTTGACCGGGGACGGTGATTTCACGTTGGACAACGAGAATCTCGACGAATTCGGCATGCCCATTCCGACTGGCGTTGCGAACCTGCAATTGGTTGGGGCCAACGCACTGATCGACAAACTGATCGGCATGGGCCTGATGTCCGACAACGACGCCTTGGGTGCGCGTATGATGATGGGCATGATGGCTGTTCCGGGTGATGAACCCGACACGCTGAATTCGACAATCGAATTCACTGAAGACGGTCAGATTAAGGCCAATGGTCAGCGCATTAAGTAATGCTATCCGGGAGGGCCGCCAGTGATCGGCCCTCCCACACAATACCGTCAGGGTCTTGCGAGAGGCGCGGTGCAAGGCTAGGTCCTTGGCAACACATCCGGAGGCCGCATGACCCGCACACCAGAAGAAATCAGCCAGCAATTGCTTGACGCCGCACGCCTCGCCGGGGCAGAGGCGGCAGATGCCATCGTGATCGACGGATCTTCCGTATCGGTCGAGGTACGTGGCGGCGCGCTGGAACATGCGGAACGCTCAGAAGGCACCGATCTGGGGCTTCGGGTGTTTCTGGGAAAGCAACAGGCCATTGTTTCAAGCTCTGACAGCCGTCCCGAAACGCTGACGGCCATGGCCGAACGGGCCATCGCCATGGCGCGCGAAGCGCCCGAAGATCCTTTTACCGGTCTGGCGGCCAGCGAGGAATTGACCAACAGCTGGGATCTCGACGCGCTTGAGCTCTTTGATCCCTCCCCCGAACCCTCTGCCGAAGCGCTGATGCAAGATGCGCTGTCGGCTGAGGCCGCAGCTCTGGCTGTTTCCGGCGTATCGCAAGTCTCGGATGCGGCGGCGGGCTATGGCACACATCGGGTGCATCTGGCCGCCACCAACGGCTTCTCGGGCGGGTATGCGCGCAGTAGCCGATCAACATCCTGCGTTGCGATTTCGGGCGAAGGCACCGGAGTGGAGCGGGACTATGACGGCGACAGCCGCACCTTCCAAGCCGACCTGCGGGACGCCGAGGAGATCGGACGCAAGGCCGGGGAACGCGCGGTCGAACAGGTTGGCGCGCGCCAGCCCGCAACGGGCAGTTTTCCGGTACTGTTTGACGAGCGCATTTCATCATCGTTGATCGGGCACTTACTGGCCGCCAGCAACGGCGCAGCGATCGCGCGTGGGGCGTCGTGGCTGCAGGATTGTCTGGGCGAACAGGTATTGCCGGAACATCTGTCGCTGGTTGAAGACCCGCACCGCCCACGTATCTCAGGCTCGCGCCCATTTGACGCCGAAGGGCTGGCAACGCGCCGCCGGGCGATTGTCGAGAACGGAGTGCTGACCGGCTGGACGCTTGATCTGGCCAGCGCCCGCAAGCTTGGCATGACCTCAACAGGCAATGCAGCGCGCGGCGTCTCGGGGCCGCCCTCGCCCAGCAACTGGAATCTCAGCCTGACCCAAGGCACCCAAAGCCGCGCGGATCTGATGCGCGATATGGGAACCGGGCTGCTGGTCACTTCGATGATCGGATCGACGATTAACCCCAATACGGGGGACTACTCGCGCGGGGCCTCTGGCTTTTGGGTCGAGAATGGCGAGATCACGCATCCGGTCAATGAGTGCACCATCGCGGGCAACCTGCGCGACATGCTGAAACGGATCATCCCGGCCAATGATGCGCGCCCTTATCTGTCGCGCGTTGTGCCCTCGGTGCTGATCGAGGGGATGACCCTTGCCGGCAACTGACCTGCCACTGCTGATTGACGCCGCACGGAAGGCCGGAGAGATCGCGACCCGTTTCTCGGGGGCGCAGGCGCAGCGTTGGGACAAGCCCGACGGTGCCGGGCCGGTTACCGAGGCCGATCTGGCCGTCAACGAAATGCTGGAACAGATGCTGCCCACGGCGCGGCCCGACTATGGCTGGCTCAGCGAAGAGACCGAGGATAGTCCGGAGCGCCTGTCGCGGGACCGCGCCTTCATTATCGACCCGATTGACGGCACCCGCAGTTTTGCCGAAGGCTCGCGCACCTGGGCACATTCGCTGGCCGTTACTGAGCACGGAGAAGTCACCGCCGCTGTGATCTACCTGCCCCTGCGCGACCTATTCTATGCGGCGGCGAAAGGTCAGGGGGCGACCCTGAACGGTGCGCCAATCCGTGCCTCGGGGGCTTCAGCCCTCAGCTCCGCTACCATTCTGGCCGCCAAGCCCAACATGAACAGCCACCATTGGTGTGATGGCGAGGTGCCGGAGTTTGACCGTGCCTATCGCCCGTCGCTGGCGTATCGCATGGCCCTGGTCGGTGAGGGGCGTTTTGACGGCATGTTGACCCTGCGACCCAGTTGGGAATGGGATATTGCGGCGGGCGACCTGATCATTCGCGAGGCAGGAGGGATCTGCACCGACCGCGCGGGCCAGCCCCTTCGGTTCAACAACGCGCAGCCTCGGCTAAACGGCGTTCTGGCCGCGGCGCAGGACATCCACAACCAGCTTTCGTCCCGGCTTGATCCGAACGGCCCTGGCATCGCCCCATGAGCAAACCGCGATCTCTGAGTCTTGCGGCCTACCGGGTCCTGTCGTGGGGGGGTGCACAGCAAAACATCCGACCAGATCAGCCCCGCCCGGACGGAGAGCTTGTCTGGGTTCACATCGCAACACGCGACCGCTTGCGTGCGATCAGTGACTTTTGCCTCAGACTGCAACAGGCCCGACCCGGCCTGTCGATTCTGCTGAGCACCCCGCCAGAGATCGACCTGAGCCGCTGGACCGGAAGCCCCTTTCCCATGGTCAACCTACCCGCCGAACAAACCGGGGCGGCGCGGGCCTTTCTGGACCATTGGCACCCCGATCTGGGTCTTTGGGTCGGAGGGGGATTGATGCCCAGCATCATTACCCGCGCGGAAGAGCGCAAAATCCCGATGCTTCTGATCGAGGCGCAGTTGGACGTCGTCTTGTCCCGCAATGCGCGGTGGCTGCCGGATATCAGCAGATATACGTTCGATTGCTTCGAGCATATCCTCACCACCACCGACGAAACGGCCCGCCAGATCCGGCGGATGGGGGTTGCTTCCTCCAAAGTGCGCAAGGCGCCCCCACTGCAGTTCAGTCCGAACCCGCACCCCTGGCCCGAGGACGAATTGATCGAGACCAACCACGCCCTCGCCGGACGTCCGGTCTGGCTGGCCGCGCGGGTTCAGGCGAAAGAGTTCATCTCGGTCCTCAGTGCCCATCGGCAAGCGCTGCGCATTCTGCCGCGATTGGCGCTGATCTTGCACGTGGCGGATCGGGCCGAGGCCGCGCCGCTGCAGCGGCGGCTTGAAACCATGGATCTGCGCTGTTCCAGTTGGGATGACGGCGGCCCTATCGAGGACACGACGCAGGTGATTGTCAGCTCTGAGCCCGAAGATCTTGGCCTTTGGCAACGCGTTTCACCGGTGTCCTTCATGGCTAGCTCGCTGGAACGCGGCGCGGGCGGGCAGGACCCGCTGGATGCTGTCGCACTGGGATCGGCGGTTATCTATGGCCCTCATATCGATATCTATCAGTCGGTTTATGCTCGCCTTGCCGAGGCCGGTGCCGCCCATCCGGTCAAAACCGCGACCGAGCTTGGAGATGCGGTCGTCGCCCTTCTGGCCCCGGATCGCGCGGCGGGGATGGCGCTGGCGGGATGGCAGGCGATCACCGAAGGGGCACCTCAGGCCGAGCTGTTAGTCGACATGCTGCAGGACCTTCTGGACCAGCGGAGTAACCACAATGCGCGCCCCTGACTTTTGGAACTCGGACCCCGCGCGCCCGGCGCTGCGTGCCCGACTGCTCAGCCCATTGGGGCGGCTTTATGCGGCGGCCACTGCGCGACGGGTCGGCTCTAATTCTGGACTGCAGCCGGGTGTGCCAGTGATTTGCATCGGCAACCTGAATGCTGGCGGAACCGGCAAGACCCCTACGGTGATCTGGGTGCTGGAACAGCTGCGCAATGCCTGGCACGAGCCGCATGTCGTCACGCGCGGCCATGGCGGGTCGCTGGAAGGCCCTGTTCGGGTTGACCCCACCAAACACAGCGCCGCGCAGGTCGGGGATGAGCCGCTTCTGCTGGCCATGTTCGCCGAGGTTTGGGTCTCCAAGGACCGTGCCGCGGGTGCGCGCGCCGCGGCCGAGGCGGGCGCAAGCGTGATTGTTCTGGATGATGGCTTTCAAAATCCCGCGGTCGCTAAGGATTTCTCGATCATTGTGGTGGATGCCCAGCGTGGATTCGGCAACGGCCTGTGCCTGCCCGCCGGTCCTCTGCGCGAACCCGTAGAGGTCGGCTTGAAACGCGCCGATCTGGTTCTGTCATTGGGCGATACGCAAGCGCAAGAGCACTTCGCGGCACGATGGGGTCACAAGCTAACGGTGCCCCATGCAACGGGCGTTGTCGCGCCGTTGCAAACCGGCATGGACTGGGCTGGATCGCGGGTTCTGGCTTTTGCCGGGATCGGCCACCCTGAGAAATTCTTTCAGACCCTGCGCCAGCAAGGGGCCGAGCTCTTGCGTGCCGAGGCGCTCGACGATCATCAACCACTGACCTCGGCGCTGATGACCCGGCTTGAAAACGAGGCGCGCCTGCTTGGCGCTCAGATGGTTACAACGGAAAAAGACGCAGTGCGCCTGCCGCAAGCTTTCCGCAACAAGGTCGTCACCCTGCCCGTCCGGCTGCAAGTGAACGACCCCGAGCAGGTCAAAGAGATGATCCTGAAAGCGGCCCCATCTCCTAAGTGACGGAAATGGTCGGCCCGAGAACAGGCCGACCAAAGAGCAATTAGCTGCCCAATTCGTCTTCGATCAGCTTCTTGAAATCCTCATAGGACTGGTTCGAAACCTTCTTGCCGTTCACAACAAAGGACGGAGTGCCCGTCACATCATCGCGCTCAGCGTTTTCCTGATACCACGCCACCAGAGTCTGGGCGCGCGTGCCGTCCTGCAGGCAGGCCTCAAGTTGGTCATTGTCGATACCCGCCAGACGGCCGATCTTGCGCAGCTCGTCCACGATCTCGGTTGGACCACCTGCTTGGGTCCATTCGGACTGGCCCTGATAGATCAGATCGGTAATGCCAAAAAACTTCTCAGGCCCTGCGCAGCGCGCAACCATCGACGCCCACAAGCCATAGCGGTCAAAGTAGACCTCACGATAGATGAACTTGACCTTGCCGGTGTCGATGAAGTCCTTCTTCAGCTGCTTATAGGCACCCTGATGGAAGGTGGCGCAATGCGGACAAGTGTAGGAGGCATATTCGATGATCTCGACCGGCGCATCCTCGGCCCCTTGCACCATCTCGATGATCGTAGAGGTGTCGAGATTGGCCTCTTGCGCGATGGCGCTGCCAACCAAAGGATTGACGGAAGACGTGTTCGAAGCTGTCATCCAATAGCCACCAGCGGCTACGGCGACAGCCGCACAGATTACGGTTGCAATACGGCTCATTCTCAGCCCTTTCTCAGCATTTCTGCTTGGATAAAACGTTGCGGCCCAAACGTTCAAGGGCCGCACGTAAATCTTCATCATGGACATCCTGCGAGACCCTGCCCGCTTCGGCCATGATTTCAGGTTTGATCTCTGGTTTCGCTTGTTTCGGCTTGTGGTCGAAACTGGCCTGCCCCTCGGCAAATCCGGTCGGAGCGGTCTGGGTGATGCGCACTCGGCTGATCGCATTGTAGCCGTAGACGGCGTTCACCTTGCCGCGCAGTTGTTCTTTCTGCATTTCCAGCATGGGGGCCTGCGGCCCTGTTGTCAGCACGGTCAGGGTCGCCCCCATCCCGTTCCTGCCATAGCCCACATTCACGGGTCTTGCGATGGCGGCAGTGTCCTGGCCCACGATCTCGGCCCAGTGGGTCAGAAGGCGCGAAACGGCAAAGCCCCGGCTTTCGCCGGCGCGTCTGATCTGATCGTTCAGCAATGTCGCGGTGCGTTTGAACCCGCGGGTCGAAGAACGTCTGCGCTGCATCTGGTTTCCAACTCCTGCACCGCTATTGTAGTAGGCAGGCCAGCAGGCGCCAGCGAAACCCGACAGTGAGATAGATAAAACTTGCGTGACAGCCCCGAATTTAACCTGAGCGCTGAATTGCTCGACTGGTATGACCGCCACGCGCGCGAGATGCCATGGCGTGTCGGCCCTGCCGATCGCGCCGCAGGCGTGGTGCCGGACCCTTACCGGGTCTGGCTGTCCGAGGTCATGCTGCAACAGACAACCGTCGCCGCTGTGCGGGACTATTTCACCCGCTTCACCACGCGCTGGCCGACCGTGCAGGCGCTGGCTGCCGCCCCCGATGATCAGGTCATGGGGGAATGGGCGGGCCTCGGGTACTATGCCCGCGCCCGCAACCTGCTGAAGTGCGCCCGTGTTGTAGCGGAGAAGCACGACGGACAGTTCCCCGACACCTATTGCGCGTTGTTGGAGCTGCCGGGGATCGGCCCCTACACCGCCGCCGCGATCTCGGCCATTGCGTTTGACCAGCCCGAAACCGTGCTAGATGGCAATGTCGAGAGGGTGATGGCCCGGCTCTACGATATTCACGACCCGTTGCCCGGATCAAAACCTGTTCTGAAAGAGAAAGCCGCCGCTCTGACACCCGAGCTGCGCCCAGGAGACTACGCTCAAGCCGTAATGGATCTGGGAGCCACAATCTGCACGCCCAAATCCCCAGCCTGTGGAATCTGCCCCGTGCAGACCCCCTGCCTTGCACGCTCTGCAGGCACGCAGACGGAGCTGCCGAAGAAATCGCCCAAAAAGCCGAAACCCACGCGATTCGGCCATGTCTACATTGCGCAACACCCAAACGGAGCGTTCCTGCTGGAACGCCGCCCCGACAAGGGTCTGCTGGGTGGCATGTTGGGCTGGCCCGGCTCGGACTGGTCCGAGGCCCCTTCCGAGGCCCCTCCGTTTTCGGCAGAGTGGCGCGCGCTGAACGGCGAGGTGCGCCATACGTTCACGCATTTCCATCTGGTGCTGCAAATCTGGACCGCACCGCTGCCCGAGGGCACCGAACCCGACGGGCTGACCCTATTGCCCAAGTATGACTTCAAGCCTAGCGATTTGCCGACAGTGATGCGCAAAGCCTACGACATGTGGCGGGGTCAATGAGCCCGCTGGGCAAGCTCGGTCCGTCCGGCTACGGTGCATCTGCCTATTCGGAGCATCATGGATGATCGCGACTCAAACCCTCTCGCGCTGGCAAGCCGCCCTTCCCTATTGGGTGTCCTTCCTGTTGATCCCGCTGGTCTGGGCAACGGCATTTGCAGGGGGCTGGTGGGTTTTACTGATCCCGCTCTCCACATGGTGGGCCTTTGCGGTTCTGGACCGCCTGACCGGCCTCAACCTACAAAACGCCGACCCTGAAACCCCCGATGATGCGCTGCATTGGTATATCCTTCTGACCAAGCTCTGGGCGCCTATCCAATTCCTCACGCTGTTTGGCCTGATCTGGTTCGCGACCCATAGCGATCACTTGTCGAGCTGGTCGAAAATCGGGCTGTTCTTCGGTATGGGGGTCACTTCAGGCACGATCGGGATCAACTACAGCCACGAGCTGATGCACCAGAAATCCCGATCTGAGCGTTGGCTGGGCGATTTCCTTCTGGCGATGGTCCTCTATTCTCATTTCCGGTCCGAGCATCTGCTGGTCCATCACCGCCATGTCGGCACTCCGCGCGACCCGGTGACGGCGCGCTACAACGAAGGTTTCCACCGCTTCTACCCCCGCGTCCTGCTGCAATGCCTGATCTCAGCTTTTCGGGCCGAGCAAGACAAACTAGCCCGCAAGGATCGCCCCTGGACCGACCGCTCGAACCCGTTCTGGCGCTACTGGGCACTGCAAACCGGAATGCTAACCCTCGCCGCCCTGATCGGAGGTTGGCCCGGCCTCGCCCTGTTCCTGCTGCAAGCGGGCGTCGCGATCTGGCAGTTAGAGCTGGTCAACTACGTGGAACACTACGGCCTGACGCGAAAACACTTGGGCGAGGGCAAATACGAACACGTTTTGCCCCGGCATTCATGGAACGCCTCGCAAAAAGCGTCGAACTGGTTGCTGATCAACCTGCAGCGCCACTCAGACCACCACTACAAACCCAATCGTCGCTTCCCGCTGCTGCAAAACCACGCGCAAGAGGACGCACCACAACTGCCCTACGGCTATCCGGTGATGACCGTCACCGCGATGTTCCCGCCGCTGTGGCGCCGCGTCATGAACCCGCGCGTCCGCGCCTGGCGGCGGCGCTACTACCCCGAGATCACTGACTGGCACCCCTACAACAAAGCACTGAACCCCGGCCCAAGGGCGTGACCGCAGCGCGCACCGCGCGCTGCCCGACCCAACTGGAGGGGCTGCATCTTTGATGCTGCCCAAACAGGCGGGAGCCGTTCACAACACCCAGATATCCATAGGGGTTTCTACACCGCGAACGGTCTGACCCTGGCGTTTCTGAAACCCTTCCATAAACGCTCCACCATTCGGATCCTCGCGCAATGCCTGTTCCCGCAAAGCCTCACTGATCACGATCCGGGCGTGAAAATCACGGGTCATCGCCTCCAACTTGGCCGAGACATTCACCGCATCTCCAATCACAGCAAATTCCAACCGGTTGGCCCCGATATCCCCCAGAACGACCGAACCAAAATGCACGCCGATCCCGACGTGGATATCATGCTCTCCCGCACGAAGCCGTTCCTGGTTCCAATCGTCGATGACGCCAACCATCGCGCGCGCACAGCCCAGCGCATTGCTTGCGTCCAAAGGCGTTGCGACCGGCGTGCCGAAAGTCGCCATTAGCCCGTCACCCAGATATTTGTCCAAAGTGCCATGATGGCGAAACACCTCAGCCTCCATCCGAGCATGAAACCCGCGCAACACCTCGATCACCTCATAGGGGTCCCGTCCGGCTGCAAATTTCGTAAAGCCCACAATGTCGATGAACAGCACCGCAATATCCGCCTTGCGCACCTGCTTTAGCGGCTCGTCATTCTGGCTGAGTTCATCGACCACATTGGGCGAGAAGTAACGCGACAGATTCGCCCTTTCCCGCTCCAGCCCTGCATTGCTCATCAACAAGCGATTTAGCCGTCGCATCGACACGCCAAGCGTCACCGCAACCATGACGAACACGATCACCTGCTGAATACGCTGCGGGATATCGAAACTGTTGGGATCCAACAGCTCAGCGACGTCCGGATAGCCCTGCAGAGCCGCGGCCACCTTCTGGCTGATCCCCGGTATCGGCGTGGCCACCCACCAGGCAATGATCCAACCCGCCGTCCAAATCAGTGCTGTCCAGGAGCCAATCGCGACAACCGTACGCCACGAATAGGCCAGTGTACCGGCAGCTAGGATGATGAAAAAATACTGAAAATTATCGAACCGGTACTGCATCGCCAACGGCCGCACATCATCACTGAATGGGTTCGGCACAATCATCCCAAGCGTCATGATCAGGAGATCGACAAAGATCAGCAAAAGCTCGGTCCGCGATTGCCCAACCCGCCCTGCGCGCCGGATCAACCAGCCATTGGCGCAGATGAGAAGCAGGATGAAATGATACCAAAGAACCTCCCATTGCGGGTTCAGAAAGATCAACAAAACCCCGGTCAAAGCCATGGCGATCCACCGGGCGCGGACGGCCAGTTCCAGACCCTCCTGCTTGTGCCGTTGCATTGCGGCTTCGGTGTATTTGTTGTCCAGATCCACAACATCCGGCTGGGTAACGGCTAACCGTTCCAGTCTGGATGGGCTGGCAGTTGTCTCGCTCATGACAGGAACCTCTGAGGCAGTACTGGCGACGCGCCCATGCAATCACCTCTGACTGGAAAACAAAAGACCCCGCCGAGAACGGCGGGGCAAGGCGTAGTGCCTTGTGTCAGGCCACAGGCACCGGCGGTTTTCGTGATATCAGTTGTGCATCTCGGCCCGGATCTGCTGGCGCAGAACGTCGATCGGCACGGTCTTGCCATCGCGTTTGAAGCACCAATAAGTCCAGCCGTTGCAGGAAGGTGCGTTCTCAAGATGGGCACCAACCTGATGGATCGAGCCTTTGACGTTGTCGCCTACCAGCGTGCCATCCGCGCGAACCTTCGCCTTGTGACGCTGGTTCATCGAATACAGCTCTTCGCCCGGGCGCAGCATCCCACGTTCGACCAACTGGCCGAAAGGAACGCGCGGCTCGGCGCGTTTGCTGGCGCTGACTTCCAGCGCCTCGCGGTCGAATTTGCGCACCTTCGAGATCCGCTTCTCGGCCACCTTGCGATAGCTTTCTTCGCGCTCGATACCGATGAACTCTCGTCCCAGCATCTTGGCGACGGCCCCAGTCGTACCTGTGCCAAAGAACGGATCCAAAATCACGTCACCCGGATTGGTCGAGCCAATCAGAACGCGGTGCAGCAGAGACTCCGGCTTCTGTGTCGGATGCGCCTTGTCGCCATTTTCGTCCTTGAGGCGCTCATGCCCGGTGCAGATCGGCAGAACCCAGTCACTGCGCATCTGCACGCCTTCGTTCAGCGCTTTCAAAGCTTCGTAGTTGAACGTGTATTTCGCGCCTTCACGCTTCGAGGCCCAGATCATCGTCTCATGCGCATTGGTGAACCGCTTGCCGCGGAAATTCGGCATCGGGTTCGACTTGCGCCATACGACGTCGTTCAAAATCCAATATCCCGCGTCCTGCAGGGCCGAGCCCACGCGGAAGATGTTGTGGTACGAGCCGATCACCCAGATCGCGCCGTTCGGCTTGAGCAGACGATGCGCCGCCTTCAGCCATTCACGCGTGAACTGGTCATAAGCACCAAAGCTTGAGAATTGGTCCCAGTGATCGTCGACCGCATCCACCTGGCTGTTGTCAGGGCGATGCAACTGGCCTTTCAGCTGCAGATTGTAGGGCGGATCCGCGAAGATTAGATCAACCGACGCCTCGGGCAGACTGTTCATCACGTCGATGCAGTCCCCAGAAAGAATCGTGTTTAAAGGGAGCGCTTTTGCGCCCTTTTTGGTGGTCGTTGTCATATCACTGCCTCAAGTATCCACGGCGCTTTTGCGCTCATTTGGTTGAGACAAGGATGAGTCAAAGACGATTCGCCGTCAATTTCTTTTTTGAATCAGCGACTTACGATTTACTCTTGATACAAGATATTGTGTACCGTCTTGAACGAACGCCTATGATGTGGGGTCACGCCAAGATTTTGCAGCGCCTCGCGGTGTTGTTTTGTCGGATATCCGGCGTTTGCCTCCCAGCCGTAGCCGGGATGCTGTTGCGCTAAATCCACCATCAGCTGATCGCGCCAGTTTTTCGCGATGATCGAAGCCGCCGCAATCGACACAGATTTGCCATCCCCCTTGATCACGGCCTCAGACGGGATCTGCAGGTCATTGGGAATCATGTTCCCGTCGATCAAAAGGTAATCAGGCGCTGGTTCCAGTGCCTGCACCGCGCGAAACATGGCCAGATGCGAGGCGCGCAGGATATTGAGCTCATCAATCTCCGCGACCGAGGCCTCGGCCACGGCGATCTCGGCCCGGTCCCGCAACTCTGCCTCCAACACTGTGCGTCGCTTGAGCGAGAGCTTCTTAGAATCGTTCAGCCCGTCAGGAATATCGTCTGGGTTCAGGATCACAGCGGCGGCAACCACAGGTCCAGCCAACGGGCCGCGCCCGACCTCATCCACGCCTGCTATCCGGATATGGCCCTGCGCCTGCAGCCCCTGTTCAAGTTCATAAGTCGGTTTTGTCATCCCTTCGGAAAACCGCGTTTTCACAGCCGCCGCAACAAAAAAGAGAGGGCAGCTTGCGCACCCTCTCTCAGCGCGGTGCTGTTTCGCACCGCTCCTGCTCGACCGTGTTACTTGTAAACGACGCGGTATCCGTGATGGCGCAGGCATGCAGGTTCATACGCCCGCTTCACCTTGTTGCCATTCCAGAACCCGACCTTGCACTCTTGCGGCAGGCTGTTGGCATGTTTGTAGTGCTTCTTGAGACAGTTTGTTCCCAGCAGCGGACGTTTCCCGTAATTGTCATGCTGGCGCAAGCAGCGTTGTGGCAGGTCATAGCGTGCCACGTGCCTAGGCAAAGGCTTCACCTTGTGGTGTTTGACCTGAGGCGCAGTTTGCACGTGGTTGTATTGCCGCGCTGCCTTCTCACGATCCTTGCGCTTTTCCTTGTTATAGTAATGCACCCCTGCGCCAATGATCGCGATCGCGGCCAGCCCCCCGAGGATATCCCCCGTATCCGCGGCGCGCGCCTTTGAGGCCGATACGCCGGTAATCGCCATAGCCGTCGCGATGATCAGAGCGATGAATTTCTTGTGCATGATGCCTGTCCTTTCCGAGATTTTGGCGACCCCGTGATGGACCGCGTCTTTGATGCCTCAACACTGGGTCCACCCCCCTCAGACAAGCAATATCGGCCCCGTGTTATTGGATATCAGGCGCCGCAAACCCCTTTGGTCATTGAATATCAGCCCAAGCCGTGCGCAGGATGCAGCTTATGAAACAGATCTTCTCTTCTCTGGTCGCAGCTGCGCTGATATCGATGGCCCCGGTGGTCTTGGCCGCGGAGTGTTATGCCGACTACAAGGCGAAACAGGACAACCCGCTGCGCCTGCACTACGGCGTGATGCAGGTTTCGTCCTGCGACAAGGGTCAGGCAACGAGTGAAGTCGCCCAGCGCCTCAGCGGTTCAGGGTGGACCCTGCTGAATGTCCAGTCCGTCTTCGGGCCGGAAGGGTTGGATCAAAGGAAGGCCAATGCCGGAAAATTCTATCTCCGTTTCTGAGGCGCGACGCTCGGGCGTGCGCCTTGTCGGTCTGGGCATTGCCGCCATTGTCGTGATCCTGATCACCGCCGCGCTGTTCCTGTTCTGGACACTGCCCGATGCCAACGCATTCAACGCCCGCGTCGAAAGGTTGTTTGTCGAGGCAGATCTGACCTCACAAACCGAAATCCGGTTGCTTGAGATTCTGGCCCAATCGGGTACGGCCTTTGCCGATACGCTGTCCAGCTACCGCATGGTGATTTACGTGCTGCTGGTTTTTGCATGCGCAATGATGATCTCGGCCCTCGTGTTTCTGGTGATGCTTGCACTGCTGAACCGGCGCATGGCACAGATCGAACGCACCGGCATTCAGGTGACATCCCTGCTGATCAGTCGCGAGGAGAACACCGTCTACCTGAACAACATGGATTTCAAACTGACCCCAGCGGCGATGGAGACCCTCTCGGTGCTGGCGGAATCCCGATTGGATGATGAGGTCCTGTCAGGCGCGCAGATCGAGGCGACGATCTCGGGTCGCGATGCTGCCGATTGTGACGAGGCCGCAGGCGCTACCCGTATCAAACGGCTGCGCGACGCATTGGGCAATCAGATGGTCAGTGAGTTGCTGGTCAAGAATATCGCCAAGAAGGGCTATATGCTTTCGATCGAAAAAGACGTCATCCAGATGGTTTAGAATCCGCGCCCCTCTTGGAATGCCCGACCAAAACGCCCATTCTATAGAGACCCCGGGCAAGGGAGGGATGGCGATGAACGTCCACACCACACCAAAATCCAACGGCTATGATATCTCGGTAGAACATCTGTCCGACAGGGTCGCGATTTTTCGCGATGGCATCCTGTTGGCCGAAAGCCGGAATGCCAAGGTGATGTATGAAACCCGGCTGCCACCGACGATCTACGTCCCGCGTGCGGATGTTTGCGTCGACCTGAGCGGTGAAACCGGCCTGCAGACCTTTTGCCCTTTCAAAGGAACCGCCACCTATCACGATATAAATCTGCCCGGAGATCGCTTGGCCAATTCGGTATGGGCCTATGATGACGCCCTGCCAGAGAGTGCTGCAATTCGGGGGCATATTGGTTTTATGCCCAGTGCCTATACGGATATCGACCTGGGCAAGAACCAACTACGCGACACCGAAAACACCAATATCAGCGGTCCGCTGATCGACTGGCTGATGCGTGGGGCGTCCCTGTCGGATACACCAGAAGCGTTCACCAAGGCGTTGGCCGAAAAGATGCTGGAACACGGGATAGCGATCCAGCGCCTCAGCATTCTGGCATGGTCCTTGCACCCCCTGATCGCAGGCAAACACTTCATTTGGGAAAAGGGTGAGGATGAGATCCTGACCCGCGCGCCCACCTATGAAATCTACGACCACCCCGCATTCATCAACAGCCCTTTGCGCCATGTCTCGAACGGATTGGGCGGCGTGCGCCAAAGGGTAAATGACGAAAACCCGCATAACAGCTTTCCCATCATCGAGGATCTACGGGCCAAAGGGGCCACGGACTATGTCGCCATGCCGCTGCCCTTCTCGGACGGTCGAACAAACGTACTAACGCTCAGCTGCGATCATCCCGACGGCTTCACGACGGAGAACCTTGGTCTGGTGTTCGAATGCTCTGCCGTTATCGCCCGCTTTTACGAGGTGTTTATGCAGCGTGAAAACGCACAGGTTCTGCTGGAAACCTATGTAGGCAAACGCTCAGGCGCGCGTGTGCTGGGCGGAGAGATCCGACGCGGCGACGGAGATGAGATTGATGCGGCCATCATGTTCTGCGATCTGCGAAACTCGACTAGCCTGGAGGAGAGCCTTGACCGGGATGCCTATATCAATCTGCTGAACGAGTTCTTTGAGACGGTCTCGGGTATCGTGGATGAAAACGGGGGCGAAGTTCTGAAATTCATCGGCGACGCCGTTCTGGCCGTTTTCCCAGCGGGTGAGGAACCCGCGCAGGCCCGTGCGAATGCCCAACAGGCGGCAACAGAAATCGTCGAAAAGCTCGCCGAACTGCGTTCCGCGGATCCTGATATCCACTGCGACTGCTCAATCGGCGTGTCCTATGGCCGGGTGACCTACGGCAATGTCGGCTCGCGCGAACGGCTGGATTTCACCGTCATCGGACAAGCCGCCAACGTCGCAGCGCGCCTGGGTGAGCATAGCAAATCGACCGGCTACCGTATTGTCGTCTCGCAAGATATTGAGCCCGCATGCTGCAATGCAATCCCACTTGGTGATATCAAACTGCGCAACGTGTCCCAGCCAGTCACGTGTTTTGCCCTGAGAACGGCGGCAGATGTTGAGGTCGATGATCCAGCTTAGCCTCGGCGAATTATCAAACTCGCTGCGCTTGATTTGGTTCGACCATATGATGCGAAGTCTAGATTGGGTCCCATTCCACCACCCTGACGATTGGTGCAATAAGCACCAACTCTAGCCCGCACCCAACAAAATCAAAGCGGTCTGCGCCGGTGATATTGTGCTTTGCAACTGCGCGATCTGACTGCGCGCCAGATAGGTATCCGTCAGTTTCTGAATAGCTTCAGGCTCGGTGAATTGGGCCGGATCATCAGACCCGGTCAAGCCTGTCAAACGGTCCTTGAACACCTCTAGTTGCCTGTCCAGATCGAGCTGTGAGAACGAGGATGGCAGGCCAAGTGCGGTCTCCATCATGCTGCGCAAGGGTGGCAAGCCCATCAAATCGAACCATTTCGTATCCGCGCTGCTGTCACCGGCAGCCAATTCGCCAAGTGCATGTTGCGCGTAGAGGGAAATCCGCATTGTCCCATTCGTCTCACCCACGGCAACTTCGAAACGGGACACCAGATTGTCTTCGGCGATCTTCTCCATATTCGTAATCAGACCGGTCTTGCGCACCTCTCCGGGGCCAAAACCGAACGCTTGAGAAAACTCGCGATACCGCTTGTCGGACAATCGGTTGGACAGGGCATCATCGGCTTTGGTTCCATCCTCCAATATCTTTTGGATGAAGAACCGATTGTTGATGTCCTCTTCCAACCCGAAAGCGCCCAAAGCAACCTGTAGCAACCGACGATCCGACACAAGGTCTTCGGCGGATTGAACCTTGCTTATGTTTTCCAGAAAATACTGCCTGTCCCTCTGGTTGACGCTGGAGTTCGTAAAGCTCTCCAGCTGTGCGTCATAGGTCCGCTGCAAAAAACGCCAGCCGACAATGCCTCCAGAGGGTATGACAGGCTGGAACGTCATTGTTGGTACGCCATCAGCCGCTCTTCCCGTGGCAGCAAAGAGCGGAGAGATTTGAGACATTTATAGTATTGCTCGGCCACCAGAGCTTCGGTCGCCTCGCTCAGAACACGACGACTGTCTGAATCCGTGAACACCTGGCTTAGTTCCTCAACCCGGCGCAGCAATTGCTGGCGCGCCTGATCAGGCTCCATATCACCAGACAGCACCAATTGAGCAGCGTAACAAACGCGGCGTACAGGCGTTGTGACTTCGTCCGGGTGGATCGCATCTCGCAGTCGCAAAACGTTGGCTTGTGGTGTCATGATCGAAAACCGGCTGCGGCGGTCTCCATTTTCGATCACTACACCATTCCTGACTTCCGACCTTTTTGTTGATCTGACTGGGTTTTTGGTTTGTTTTCAGGTGTGGTTGCTCAGAGGCGCGTTGTAGTGCCCCATTATTATAAAAAGTATTGACATGGGCCTTCAGATGGCTAACCTCTTCGCCCATGTTCATCCGCACCAAACATGACGCAAAGCTCAACCGCACACGGATCCAGATCGTTGAATCCGTCCGCACCGGCTCCAAGGTACGCCAGAAGATCCTGCGCCATGTGGGTGTGGCCCATAACGACAGCGAGATTGAGGATATCAAGCGTCTGGCGGGCCGCTTGATGGAGCAATTACGCATTGATCGCTCGCCGCAAATGGAACTGTTCACGCCCACGGAATATGCCGATCTGCAGGCGCTGGTGCGCCGCGCTCCGCGGCCGGACAAGCTTGGCGTTGATCTTGCCGAGTGCCGTGAGGAGGCGCGGGTCTCTCTGGGTCTGCGGGATGTCATGGGGACGATGTATGACCAACTGGGTTGGGGGGCCCTTCTGGGGGCGGCGCGTAAAAGTGCCAATCGCATTGTGAAAGAGCTGGTTATGGCGCGGATCGCACAGCCCGAGAGCAAGCGCGCGACCGTGGAGGCGTTGGAGAACCAGGCAGGCATCACGCTCAATCTGGACGTGGTCTATCGGAGCATGGATTACATCAATACGCCGGTGATAGACGGGATTTGCAAAACCTCTCACGCGGCGGCAGAGAAGTTGCTGGGCGGGCCAGTGACCGTGCTGTTCTACGATTGCACGACCCTGGCCTTTGACACCGAGCGCGAGGACCCGGCCGAGGATGCGGACGGGGTCGAGCAGGATCATCTTCTGGCCAAGGGCTTCAGCAAGGATGGCAAGCATCACCGCGCTCAGGTCATGCTGGCGCTGATCGTCACCTCCGATGGGCTGCCTGTGGGCTATGAACTCTTCCCGGGAAACACCTGGGAAGGTCATACGCTGGAAGCTGCGCTGAAGGCGTTGGAGGGACGCTTCGACGTGGCCAGGGTCACGTTCGTGGCCGATGCCGCCATGCTCAGCAAGGACAACCAGCAGATGTTGCAGAACAAGGGTCTGCCCTACATCCTCGGCTATCGCATGAAGTCCGCCCCGGCCGCCGTGAAGGCGAACATTTTGAGCCCGGAGGGACGCCAGCCTTGGGCTGGACACGGTTCTGAAGAGGCAACCGAGAAGGGCTGGTACAAGGTGATCGACCAGGAGGGAGCGCGGGTCATTGTGACCTGGTCACCCACCCGGGCACGCAATGATGCCCACAAGCGCGACAAGGCAATCGAAAAGCTGCACAAGAAGCTCAAGCGCTCTCGCAAACCCGGCAGCTTCAGCAGCCGGGGATATGGCCGCTTCCTGGCCTTCCCCGACAGCGGGGACGTCACGCTGGATGATGCAAAGATCAAGGCAGCGGCACAATGGGACGGGCTGCATGCCATTGTTGTTCATGGTGCGGACGAACTGGAGGCACAGGACGTCATTGCCCGCTATCACCAGTTGTGGGAGATCGAAGCCTGCTTCCGCACCAACAAGCACGATCTGAAAATCCGGCCCATCTATCACTGGTCGCCGCGTCGGGTCCGGGCCCATATCGCCATCTGCTACATGGCCTTCTGCTGCCTGCAGCACCTGCGCAAGCATCTGGACCTGCTCGGACACCCGATGAGCCCGGCTCGTATCCGCAACGAGTTGAACGCATTGCAGCTCTCGATCCTGCGCCACAAAGGCACCCCTGACCGCTACGGCATGCCAAGCCATGCCACGGTCGATGCCAGACGCATCCTCACCTGCGTCGGCCTGACCTGGAACGAAGCCCCTTTCAAGATACCCCCCGGGCGCACCCGAAAAACTGGCCAGACCAAAGCCTGAGCTCCCTCAACACTCCGAAACAATCGCTGGCGAAAAAAGTCCGTGTAGTGCCTTTTGGCAACCAAGGCATAATAATATCAATGACTTATACGAAAAAATGTCGGAAGTCAGGAGCAGCGTAACAAACGCGGCGTACAGGCGTTGTGACTTCGTCCGGGTGGATCGCATCTCGCAGTCGCAAAACGTTGGCTTGTGGTGTCATGATCGAAAACCGGCTGCGGCGGTCTCCATTTTCGATCACTACACCATTGATCAACACCCGCTCTTTCGGGGCAAGTTTCAGAACCAGGCCACTCATCCGGCGGCCCTCATGTGTCGCAGACCGCGCAGAACGGCCATGTTGATCTCCAGCAAAGGTTCTACCGTCGCAGTGTTCCCTAAAACCTGTGCGCTGTGCTGCTCCGTAAACTCGGCCACGTAGAAAATCCGCGCGCGTAGGTCCTTCGGAAGCGAGTTGTCTGAGTCCGCCACGCCGGTCGCCAGCACGGTCCACAACCGCCGATTTTCATGCAATGCCTGCACAAATTCGGAAAAATCCGTTGCCTTCCGGGCTGCCGCTGCCTTGAGCCGATGCGTGATCTTCGAGATCGCCTCATACTCCGTGTCCCGCGGCGTGCGGGTCGGAGCGACAGATTGCGCATAGGCGCGTTGAGCGTAGCTTTGCGGTGTCACTTGAAATCCTTCCAATAGGCCGTCTTCAGGCAGTCAGGACCGGGGCGCGGTGTTTACGCCCCGGCCAGGTTCCGGATTTAGCGGAACAGAGACAGGATCGACTGCGGCGCCTGGTTGGCAATCGAAAGCGACTGGGTGGCCAGCTGCTGCTGCACCTGCAGCGCCTGCAACCGGGCCGAGGTTTCTTCCATATTGGCGTCTACCAACGAGCCGATGCCCGATTTAAACGAGTCTGTCAGGTTCGAAATGAACTCTTTCTGGGTCTCGATCCGGCCCTGGGCCGAACCGAATGCGGCCGAAGCGTCGATCGAGGTGTCGATCAGCGATTCAACGGCTGCCAGCGCGGCGGTTGCTCCCGGACCGGTCGACACGTCAATGCCAGTCAGCGCACCCAGACCACCCGAGCCTGCGTTCACGTACTGCGCAGAGAACGAAACATCTGAACCCGTGCCATTCGTAACAGATAGAGTACCTGCCGTGCCCGAGTCGTAGTCAACGGTCAGACCGGTTATGCCTAATTCTTCGATCTTGGCTTTCAAACCAACGGCAACAAGGTCACCGGTTGTGGTGGCTGCCGCATCTGCCGCAGACACGGTGTAGGACACAACCTGATCATCAATAGCGACAACCACCTTATCGCCCGCCGCGAAAGCACCACTGGACTCATCGGTCACCAGTACGGTTGCCGATGTAGCACCAGCGGCAATGGTGGCACCAACGCGGTCATTGGCTGTCGACGAGCCGGTCGAGCCGTCGAAAACCGCCGCTGAAGTATAGCCACCTGTCGACAGGTTCTGACCGGCCACAGTGATAGAAGAAGCTGTTACAGCACCGGTGTTGTCCCGATCCAAAGAGGCCAAAATAGACGCCGAGCCAGCCGAACCATCAACAAGGTTCAAACCGTTGAACTGGGCAGCCCCTACGACTGAAGTGATCTGGTTCTTCAGTGCAGTCACATCATCGTTGATTGTCAATCGGCATTGAATAATGACCCCCCATCGGCGTCCAAATTTGACCCCCCTTGGAGCTAAGAGGGGCGTTGAGGGGGTCGTGTTTAGGTTGATTCAGGAGGGGGTGGACAGCAGGTCAAACCGAAAAGAGAGCGTAGCTCGACTGAAGGTTTGACCTGCTGTCTGTTTTGAATTTATTCCCCGATTTCGAGGTTAGTCGCGGTGGTTAATTCGCCAGCTTTCGTTCCCGGTTTCGATGATATCGCAATGGTGTGTCAGTCGATCCAGGAGAGCAGTGGTCATTTTGGCATCTGTGAACACACTCGGCCATTCAGCAAATGCGAGGTTGGTTGTTAGCAGAATAGACGTTCGCTCGTACAGTTTGCTGATGAGATGGAAGAGTAATCGTCCACCAGACTCTGCGAACGGCAGATAACCGAGTTCGTCTATAATCACGAGGTCGACGCGGATCAGCTGCTCGCTGAGCCGCCCGGCGTTGCCTTCGCGATGTTCAGCCTCCAGCTTGTTCGCGAGATCCACAGCGCTGAAGAACCTGACCCGCCGGCGGTTATTGACCGCGTGGCCCCCGATCGCTGTTGCGAGATGCGTTTTGCCCGATCCGGTTCCACCGACCAGCACGCCATTCCTGGCCTGGTCCATAAAATCGCCGTCATGAAGATTGCGCACGACTTCCTCGTTGACGGGGCTGACCGTGAAGTCGAACTCAGGTAAGGACTTGCAGACCGGGAACTTTGCGGCACCCATCTGATACCGGATCGAGCGCGCAGTCTTTTCGGCCAGTTCGGCCGTGAGGAGTTCGGCCACGACCTGTTGGGGCCGCCAGTTGTTTTTGGCTGCGGCCTGCATCACTTCGTCAAAGCAGTTGACGATGCCTGGCAACTTCAGTTGACGGGCAAGTTCGAGAATTTCCTTACGCAGTTGCATGGGAGCCTCCAAGCCTGTCATAGCGAGCGCAATCCGCGATCGGTGCCATTTTCAGCTGCAGGTGGGCAGGCGGCTCAATCGCCTTTGGCGGCGGGGGATTGGTGCGCCGAGAGACAATGTTCAGGATCGCATCGGCCTTGCGCAGGCCAGATTTTAGAGCTTCTTCGCAGGCAGCCTCGACCACATCAATGTCGTGCTGGTAAGCAGCGAAAAGAATATCGGCAAGTTGCCGGTCTCCGTCGGATGTGCCCCGCAGATGGGTCCAGATCTGCGTCATTGCCGGTGGTAGGTCCCAGTCACGGAACGGTGCTCCATTGCGCAGAGCGCCAGGCTTGCGCTTGAGGACGGGCACATAGTGCCAAGGGTTGAAGATCGTTTTTCCTCGGCCGAAGCACCGTTCGTGCTCTCCGACAATCTCACCGTCTTGGCGCAGGACAATCCGCGTGGCGTAGACCTGCAACTGGACCTGACGTCCAACAGCTCTTGCCTCAACGCTGTATTTGTTTCTTTCGAAGTTGATCAGGCAGGTTCGGCTCACGGCGACCGTCTCCTGACTTCCGACCTTTTTGTTGATCTGACTGGGTTTTTGGTTTGTTTTCAGGTGTGGTTGCTCAGAGGCGCGTTGTAGTGCCCCATTATTATAAAAAGTATTGACATGGGCCTTCAGATGGCTAACCTCTTCGCCCATGTTCATCCGCACCAAACATGACGCAAAGCTCAACCGCACACGGATCCAGATCGTTGAATCCGTCCGCACCGGCTCCAAGGTACGCCAGAAGATCCTGCGCCATGTGGGTGTGGCCCATAACGACAGCGAGATTGAGGATATCAAGCGTCTGGCGGGCCGCTTGATGGAGCAATTACGCATTGATCGCTCGCCGCAAATGGAACTGTTCACGCCCACGGAATATGCCGATCTGCAGGCGCTGGTGCGCCGCGCTCCGCGGCCGGACAAGCTTGGCGTTGATCTTGCCGAGTGCCGTGAGGAGGCGCGGGTCTCTCTGGGTCTGCGGGATGTCATGGGGACGATGTATGACCAACTGGGTTGGGGGGCCCTTCTGGGGGCGGCGCGTAAAAGTGCCAATCGCATTGTGAAAGAGCTGGTTATGGCGCGGATCGCACAGCCCGAGAGCAAGCGCGCGACCGTGGAGGCGTTGGAGAACCAGGCAGGCATCACGCTCAATCTGGACGTGGTCTATCGGAGCATGGATTACATCAATACGCCGGTGATAGACGGGATTTGCAAAACCTCTCACGCGGCGGCAGAGAAGTTGCTGGGCGGGCCAGTGACCGTGCTGTTCTACGATTGCACGACCCTGGCCTTTGACACCGAGCGCGAGGACCCGGCCGAGGATGCGGACGGGGTCGAGCAGGATCATCTTCTGGCCAAGGGCTTCAGCAAGGATGGCAAGCATCACCGCGCTCAGGTCATGCTGGCGCTGATCGTCACCTCCGATGGGCTGCCTGTGGGCTATGAACTCTTCCCGGGAAACACCTGGGAAGGTCATACGCTGGAAGCTGCGCTGAAGGCGTTGGAGGGACGCTTCGACGTGGCCAGGGTCACGTTCGTGGCCGATGCCGCCATGCTCAGCAAGGACAACCAGCAGATGTTGCAGAACAAGGGTCTGCCCTACATCCTCGGCTATCGCATGAAGTCCGCCCCGGCCGCCGTGAAGGCGAACATTTTGAGCCCGGAGGGACGCCAGCCTTGGGCTGGACACGGTTCTGAAGAGGCAACCGAGAAGGGCTGGTACAAGGTGATCGACCAGGAGGGAGCGCGGGTCATTGTGACCTGGTCACCCACCCGGGCACGCAATGATGCCCACAAGCGCGACAAGGCAATCGAAAAGCTGCACAAGAAGCTCAAGCGCTCTCGCAAACCCGGCAGCTTCAGCAGCCGGGGATATGGCCGCTTCCTGGCCTTCCCCGACAGCGGGGACGTCACGCTGGATGATGCAAAGATCAAGGCAGCGGCACAATGGGACGGGCTGCATGCCATTGTTGTTCATGGTGCGGACGAACTGGAGGCACAGGACGTCATTGCCCGCTATCACCAGTTGTGGGAGATCGAAGCCTGCTTCCGCACCAACAAGCACGATCTGAAAATCCGGCCCATCTATCACTGGTCGCCGCGTCGGGTCCGGGCCCATATCGCCATCTGCTACATGGCCTTCTGCTGCCTGCAGCACCTGCGCAAGCATCTGGACCTGCTCGGACACCCGATGAGCCCGGCTCGTATCCGCAACGAGTTGAACGCATTGCAGCTCTCGATCCTGCGCCACAAAGGCACCCCTGACCGCTACGGCATGCCAAGCCATGCCACGGTCGATGCCAGACGCATCCTCACCTGCGTCGGCCTGACCTGGAACGAAGCCCCTTTCAAGATACCCCCCGGGCGCACCCGAAAAACTGGCCAGACCAAAGCCTGAGCTCCCTCAACACTCCGAAACAATCGCTGGCGAAAAAAGTCCGTGTAGTGCCTTTTGGCAACCAAGGCATAATAATATCAATGACTTATACGAAAAAATGTCGGAAGTCAGGAAGATTGCGCACGACTTCCTCGTTGACGGGGCTGACCGTGAAGTCGAACTCAGGTAAGGACTTGCAGACCGGGAACTTTGCGGCACCCATCTGATACCGGATCGAGCGCGCAGTCTTTTCGGCCAGTTCGGCCGTGAGGAGTTCGGCCACGACCTGTTGGGGCCGCCAGTTGTTTTTGGCTGCGGCCTGCATCACTTCGTCAAAGCAGTTGACGATGCCTGGCAACTTCAGTTGACGGGCAAGTTCGAGAATTTCCTTACGCAGTTGCATGGGAGCCTCCAAGCCTGTCATAGCGAGCGCAATCCGCGATCGGTGCCATTTTCAGCTGCAGGTGGGCAGGCGGCTCAATCGCCTTTGGCGGCGGGGGATTGGTGCGCCGAGAGACAATGTTCAGGATCGCATCGGCCTTGCGCAGGCCAGATTTTAGAGCTTCTTCGCAGGCAGCCTCGACCACATCAATGTCGTGCTGGTAAGCAGCGAAAAGAATATCGGCAAGTTGCCGGTCTCCGTCGGATGTGCCCCGCAGATGGGTCCAGATCTGCGTCATTGCCGGTGGTAGGTCCCAGTCACGGAACGGTGCTCCATTGCGCAGAGCGCCAGGCTTGCGCTTGAGGACGGGCACATAGTGCCAAGGGTTGAAGATCGTTTTTCCTCGGCCGAAGCACCGTTCGTGCTCTCCGACAATCTCACCGTCTTGGCGCAGGACAATCCGCGTGGCGTAGACCTGCAACTGGACCTGACGTCCAACAGCTCTTGCCTCAACGCTGTATTTGTTTCTTTCGAAGTTGATCAGGCAGGTTCGACTCACGGCGACCGTCTCCTGACTTCCGACCTTTTTGTTGATCTGACTGGGTTTTTGGTTTGTTTTCAGGTGTGGTTGCTCAGAGGCGCGTTGTAGTGCCCCATTATTATAAAAAGTATTGACATGGGCCTTCAGATGGCTAACCTCTTCGCCCATGTTCATCCGCACCAAACATGACGCAAAGCTCAACCGCACACGGATCCAGATCGTTGAATCCGTCCGCACCGGCTCCAAGGTACGCCAGAAGATCCTGCGCCATGTGGGTGTGGCCCATAACGACAGCGAGATTGAGGATATCAAGCGTCTGGCGGGCCGCTTGATGGAGCAATTACGCATTGATCGCTCGCCGCAAATGGAACTGTTCACGCCCACGGAATATGCCGATCTGCAGGCGCTGGTGCGCCGCGCTCCGCGGCCGGACAAGCTTGGCGTTGATCTTGCCGAGTGCCGTGAGGAGGCGCGGGTCTCTCTGGGTCTGCGGGATGTCATGGGGACGATGTATGACCAACTGGGTTGGGGGGCCCTTCTGGGGGCGGCGCGTAAAAGTGCCAATCGCATTGTGAAAGAGCTGGTTATGGCGCGGATCGCACAGCCCGAGAGCAAGCGCGCGACCGTGGAGGCGTTGGAGAACCAGGCAGGCATCACGCTCAATCTGGACGTGGTCTATCGGAGCATGGATTACATCAATACGCCGGTGATAGACGGGATTTGCAAAACCTCTCACGCGGCGGCAGAGAAGTTGCTGGGCGGGCCAGTGACCGTGCTGTTCTACGATTGCACGACCCTGGCCTTTGACACCGAGCGCGAGGACCCGGCCGAGGATGCGGACGGGGTCGAGCAGGATCATCTTCTGGCCAAGGGCTTCAGCAAGGATGGCAAGCATCACCGCGCTCAGGTCATGCTGGCGCTGATCGTCACCTCCGATGGGCTGCCTGTGGGCTATGAACTCTTCCCGGGAAACACCTGGGAAGGTCATACGCTGGAAGCTGCGCTGAAGGCGTTGGAGGGACGCTTCGACGTGGCCAGGGTCACGTTCGTGGCCGATGCCGCCATGCTCAGCAAGGACAACCAGCAGATGTTGCAGAACAAGGGTCTGCCCTACATCCTCGGCTATCGCATGAAGTCCGCCCCGGCCGCCGTGAAGGCGAACATTTTGAGCCCGGAGGGACGCCAGCCTTGGGCTGGACACGGTTCTGAAGAGGCAACCGAGAAGGGCTGGTACAAGGTGATCGACCAGGAGGGAGCGCGGGTCATTGTGACCTGGTCACCCACCCGGGCACGCAATGATGCCCACAAGCGCGACAAGGCAATCGAAAAGCTGCACAAGAAGCTCAAGCGCTCTCGCAAACCCGGCAGCTTCAGCAGCCGGGGATATGGCCGCTTCCTGGCCTTCCCCGACAGCGGGGACGTCACGCTGGATGATGCAAAGATCAAGGCAGCGGCACAATGGGACGGGCTGCATGCCATTGTTGTTCATGGTGCGGACGAACTGGAGGCACAGGACGTCATTGCCCGCTATCACCAGTTGTGGGAGATCGAAGCCTGCTTCCGCACCAACAAGCACGATCTGAAAATCCGGCCCATCTATCACTGGTCGCCGCGTCGGGTCCGGGCCCATATCGCCATCTGCTACATGGCCTTCTGCTGCCTGCAGCACCTGCGCAAGCATCTGGACCTGCTCGGACACCCGATGAGCCCGGCTCGTATCCGCAACGAGTTGAACGCATTGCAGCTCTCGATCCTGCGCCACAAAGGCACCCCTGACCGCTACGGCATGCCAAGCCATGCCACGGTCGATGCCAGACGCATCCTCACCTGCGTCGGCCTGACCTGGAACGAAGCCCCTTTCAAGATACCCCCCGGGCGCACCCGAAAAACTGGCCAGACCAAAGCCTGAGCTCCCTCAACACTCCGAAACAATCGCTGGCGAAAAAAGTCCGTGTAGTGCCTTTTGGCAACCAAGGCATAATAATATCAATGACTTATACGAAAAAATGTCGGAAGTCAGGAAATAGACGCCGAGCCAGCCGAACCATCAACAAGGTTCAAACCGTTGAACTGGGCAGCCCCTACGACTGAAGTGATCTGGTTCTTCAGTGCAGTCACATCATCGTTGATTGTCAATCGGCATTGAATAATGACCCCCCATCGGCGTCCAAATTTGACCCCCCTTGGAGCTAAGAGGGGCGTTGAGGGGGTCGTGTTTAGGTTGATTCAGGAGGGGGTGGACAGCAGGTCAAACCGAAAAGAGAGCGTAGCTCGACTGAAGGTTTGACCTGCTGTCTGTTTTGAATTTATTCCCCGATTTCGAGGTTAGTCGCGGTGGTTAATTCGCCAGCTTTCGTTCCCGGTTTCGATGATATCGCAATGGTGTGTCAGTCGATCCAGGAGAGCAGTGGTCATTTTGGCATCTGTGAACACACTCGGCCATTCAGCAAATGCGAGGTTGGTTGTTAGCAGAATAGACGTTCGCTCGTACAGTTTGCTGATGAGATGGAAGAGTAATCGTCCACCAGACTCTGCGAACGGCAGATAACCGAGTTCGTCTATAATCACGAGGTCGACGCGGATCAGCTGCTCGCTGAGCCGCCCGGCGTTGCCTTCGCGATGTTCAGCCTCCAGCTTGTTCGCGAGATCCACAGCGCTGAAGAACCTGACCCGCCGGCGGTTATTGACCGCGTGGCCCCCGATCGCTGTTGCGAGATGCGTTTTGCCCGATCCGGTTCCACCGACCAGCACGCCATTCCTGGCCTGGTCCATAAAATCGCCGTCATGAAGATTGCGCACGACTTCCTCGTTGACGGGGCTGACCGTGAAGTCGAACTCAGGTAAGGACTTGCAGACCGGGAACTTTGCGGCACCCATCTGATACCGGATCGAGCGCGCAGTCTTTTCGGCCAGTTCGGCCGTGAGGAGTTCGGCCACGACCTGTTGGGGCCGCCAGTTGTTTTTGGCTGCGGCCTGCATCACTTCGTCAAAGCAGTTGACGATGCCTGGCAACTTCAGTTGACGGGCAAGTTCGAGAATTTCCTTACGCAGTTGCATGGGAGCCTCCAAGCCTGTCATAGCGAGCGCAATCCGCGATCGGTGCCATTTTCAGCTGCAGGTGGGCAGGCGGCTCAATCGCCTTTGGCGGCGGGGGATTGGTGCGCCGAGAGACAATGTTCAGGATCGCATCGGCCTTGCGCAGGCCAGATTTTAGAGCTTCTTCGCAGGCAGCCTCGACCACATCAATGTCGTGCTGGTAAGCAGCGAAAAGAATATCGGCAAGTTGCCGGTCTCCGTCGGATGTGCCCCGCAGATGGGTCCAGATCTGCGTCATTGCCGGTGGTAGGTCCCAGTCACGGAACGGTGCTCCATTGCGCAGAGCGCCAGGCTTGCGCTTGAGGACGGGCACATAGTGCCAAGGGTTGAAGATCGTTTTTCCTCGGCCGAAGCACCGTTCGTGCTCTCCGACAATCTCACCGTCTTGGCGCAGGACAATCCGCGTGGCGTAGACCTGCAACTGGACCTGACGTCCAACAGCTCTTGCCTCAACGCTGTATTTGTTTCTTTCGAAGTTGATCAGGCAGGTTCGGCTCACGGCGACCGTCTTTTCACGGAACCCGACGAAGGGCTTCTGCAGATGCGTCAGCAGCGGCTTTTCCTGCTGGAACTCCTCCCAGACCGTCACCTCCAGGTTTTCCGGATGCCGCAGTTCTTTTGCGCGTTTGATCGCGTCTTTTTGCAGCCGGGCATTCAATTCATCGAAGTCGGCCACCTCCAGACGCGGTGTAAAACTATAGGCGCGGCTCTCCTTGACCAGATTCTCAACCTGACCCTTCTCCCAACCGGCCGCGCGCGTACAGGCGATCGGGTTCACCAGATGATGAGAACACATCCGGGAGAATGCCTTGTTGAACTTTCTTTCCTTGCCCGACAGGATCGCATCGACGGCGGTCGTCATGTTATCGTAGATCCCGTTGATGCAGCCTCCACCAAAGAATTTGAAGGCCTCGTCGTGGGCATCAAAGACCATCTCCTGCGTCTCGCGCGGATAGGCAATGGAGAATGGCATGCGGCTATGGCAAAGTTTGAAATGGGCAACCTTCACGGTCGTGAGTGCACCGTCCATCAAAGCCGTCTCCACACTCCAGTCGAACTGGTACGCCTCCCCAGGATCAAAGATCAGCGGGATGAACGCCTGCGCCTGTTGTCGGCCGTGCGCAATGCGCCAATTCTTTGTGTAGCGTCGAACACTGTCATACCCGCCGCCAAAACCATCATCGGAGAGTTCCTTCCAGATTTTGGTCATCCGCTTGCGGTGTTTCTTCGGAAGCGCCTCGTTCTCCTCAAGCGTTTCATCCAGACGCGCGCGCCAAGGCCCGAGCACCGGGTATGGCTGCGATTTGCGCTCATATTTGAACTCCGTCACTCCCGATCGGATTATCTTTCGAACCGTTGCACGGCTCAAATTGAGCGAACGGCAAATTTCCTTGATGCTCTTTTTTTCGATCAGGTGTAAGCGACGCACTTTTCTAATAGTTTCCACGCAAATCATCCCGCTTGCCTCTCCATCGACTGCTCAATGAAAAGGATGTCTACAACCATAGGGAGGGGTCAAATTTGGACGCCGATTTCCCCGCTTAGGGGGTCAAAATTGCACGCTTTTCTACACGTTGATCTTGCCGCGGTCCACGTTGTCTTCCTGCGCCGCGACTATCTTTTCTTTCATCTGGGTGAGAAGGTCAGTCACGGTTTCAGACGCGTTCCGCGCAACAGCGACCGTCGATTCACCCAGCGAGAGGCTGTCTTTGATCGCGTTGAAGCCTTTGACGTCCGATTCCATCACTTTGGAAATCGCCCAGACGGCCGAGTTGTCTTTTGCTGTTGCGACATCCTTGCCGGTCGAGATCGCATTCTGTGTCATCTCGAGGTTTTTGTTGACCGATTTCAGAGTCTGCAGCGCAACCATCGCGCCGTTGTTTGTCAGAATACTGGACATAGTGCCATCCTTTTGCGTTAGGGCTTCAGCGCCCAAGATCACCCCGCTAGACAAGCGGGCTTTGATGTCTTTCTGACCTGTGCGATGCGCCGTCCGACACATCGCGCCACCCGCTGTTTCAGGTGCAGGACCACCTTTGACCTCGATCCCCTAACGGAGTGCTAAAGCGGCCCGACTCAAAATTTTGGATTTGAATTAACTCTGGCCCTATGCGCGTTTTTCAAGCTCTACCTGGCTCCGCACGGCAAAGCCGTTGCGTTGCCCGTCGGCCCCATAAGTGCTGAATTCCTGCCGCACGCGGCGCAGCTCTGCCATGCGGCTGGCAACCGCGCGAATCCCTTCGGCCGCGCTGTTCAGAAGCGCTTGATTGCGTTCCACTTTTTTATGGACGCGAAGTAGATCATCGTTGCTCAGCACCTGAAGATCGTTGATCGCACCAATCAGTTTCTCTTTTTCAGGGACCATATGATTGAGTCGCTCAAGATCACCGTCCACAAGCGCGGAGCGCTCAAGATCAAGGACCTCCTCCAGTGATTTGATCAGAAGGTTAGGCTCATGTGTCATCGGAATTCTCCATCAAGGATTGAAACAGAAGTTCAGACAGGCCAACACCGCCAGATTGCGCCATTTGCCGGGCCTGTTGCTGCACAAGAAAGGACGAGAACTGGTCCTCGCCTGCCCCGCCGCCGAACGAATTGCGTGCTTTTCCCAAGCCCGCAGATTTCAGCATTTCGGCCAGAAACGCCGCCTCAAGCTCGACCGCGGCGGCTTGCAGGCGGTCTTGAGCTGAGGGCGGCGGCGGCATCAACTGGAGGGGAGGAATATTCATCGGCTTCTCCGAAAATTGTATCGAACAATCTTGATCAAAGACGAAAGCGGTTAAAATAAACGTAACTTCCTTTGGGCAGTTTGACGGTCAACCACGACGGAGCCGGAGCAAAATGCCCAACCCTCTTACGCTGATGACACCAACGCAAACTGCGGCCACGAAACCGGCGACGCGCGAAGCCGCATCCGAGGCATCCACACGCTTTCAGGATGTTCTGGAGGAAGAGACGTCGCAGCCTGAACCCAAGGTCGCGGCTGAGGATGAAACCGCTGTTGAACAAGACATCATGCCCGAGGATCCTGCCCCCGAAGGCGTGCTGAAAGACCATCTGCCAGTCCAGCCCGACGCTCCTGAGGAACATGTGTTTGAAGACCTGACCGCACTGCCCCTGCCGAGCGTGACGCAAGTGCCGCAAGAGTCTGAATCCGTTCCTATTCCGCCGAAACTCGATAGGACAGAGGCACCAAAGACCGACACTGGCGCAATACATCAGGTTTCAATTGCTTCACCGCAACGACCAGAGGTGGAAAACACACGCAGTTCTCCTGTTCAGCCACACCCCAACTCGGTCCAACCGGTTTCCGCCAAGGCGTCGGACGGTCATGTCTTGCCTACAAAGCCGATTGCGGTGCAGCCTGCTCCAGCTGAACGGGCGCAACCCTCAGCTTCGGCGCTACCCGCTGAAACAGCGGCTTTGCCTCAGATAAATGCGGCTCCAAGCACGCCTCAACCCACCAGATCCTCGCCGACTCTCGCCCAGATGCAGGTGATGGCGTCTGTGCGGAACGCAAATGCCGAAACCGCCACGGCGATTCTCGAAACTGATGGTGTGATTGCCACGCGCGAAGAGCCATTGCTTCAAAACGTCCGCGACTCGGCTTCGCTTGCGCAGCCCGCAACGCAGGCTGCCAGAGCTGAAATCACCCGAGCCATCTCCGGGCAGATGGCGGCAGCGATTCAGGTTCGCGCGGGTTCCGGTACGATCGAGATTGCACTCAGCCCCGAGGAACTGGGGCGAGTTTCCATCACACTCAACGGTCGCGAGGATGGGATGGTTTTGACCATAACGGCCGAGCGCCCCGAAACGCTGGACCTGATGCGCCGACATCTCGCCGTTTTGGAGGCTGAATTCCAAAGCCTTGGATATGGCGACATCTCGTTTGACCTAAGCACATCGGACGATGCGCAGGATGATACCGCAAACCCGAAGGCAAAGGACTATGGCCCTTCCCATTCGACCGAGCCGGATGCGCCAAACGCTCCAATCCTTCCCCGAAATCTCTCGGGTCGTGGCATTGATATGAGGCTTTGACAGATGATCACTCCTACAAGTTCCGCTCAGACCCCGATACTGACCCCGACCTCGGCTGCCTCGCAGGCATCCAAGCTGACCTCGGATTTTGAGACCTTTCTGCTGATGCTCACCGCACAAGCGCGAAACCAGGACCCGTTGGAGCCTATGGATTCCTCGGAATACGCATCTCAGCTGGCCCAGTTCTCGATGGTCGAACAGCAGGTTCAGACCAATGACCTGTTGTCTTCCCTGAGCACGGCCTTGGGTGGGCAAAAGCTGAGTGAGCTTTCCAATTGGGTGGGCGTTGATGTTCGATCCGCTTCAGCCTTTCGATTCGAAGGCCAGCCGGTCACTCTGTTTGCTCAGGCCGATGCAACAAGTGATGAAGCCATCATGGTGATCCGCAATTCAACCGGTACCGTAATCGACCGCATTCCAGTCAATCACACAGACACCGAACTCCTCTGGGCCGGCACCGATGCTTCTGGCGATCCGCTGGGACAGGGCACGTATTCCGCCACGTTGGAGAGTTACAAGAATGACGAACTGTTATCGCAGCGATTGGCCGCTAGCTACAACCGCGTGGTTGAGGCGCAAATCGCTGATGGAGCGGTGCATCTGTCCCTGCAAAGTGGGGCCACTGTCCGCTCGGACGAGGTGACGGCGATCCGAACAGGCGCTTGATCTGATCGGGCTGGCAGTCCAAACCTTGGCAAATCACGATTCCCTTGCTGAGCGGTACATCCCCTGCCCCATGTCAACGCGCCTCTACCAGACCTGATTGACCAGCTGCGCACGCGCGGGCTGATCACGGGGTCCGTGCAATTCGAACCTCTGTTCGGGGGTCGGACAAATATGGTGTGGAAGGTTCTGGGCGAGAGTGGCGACACGGTATTGAAGCTTTACCGTACCAAACTGCGCAACCCCATGTTCCGCAATGACGCCCACCTCGAAGCGCTGTGTCTGCGCGCGTTTGAGCAGGACGGGTTCGTACCCTGGTTGCGGGCAACGGGGCAGCATCAGGGCGACGCCTGGGTTCTGTACGATCACGCGCCGGGTCGCCCGTGGGAAAGTGACACGGCTCAGGTCGCCTCTTTGCTGCGCAGATTGCATGGCGCGACGGTCGACTTGCCGCTGCCTACAGGACGGAACGGCAGCGCTGATCTTGCTCGCCACGGGGCCGAGCTTTTGGCGTTATGTTCCTCCCGCTTGCGAGATCGCGTCACAGCGATGCGGCCCGAGGACCCTGTGCCGCCAACAAAAAGAACGTGTCTTATCCACGGCGACCCTGTGGCCGGGAACATTCTGGTAGACGGCTCCAACCTAACCCTGATCGACTGGCAATGCCCGGCAATTGGCGATCCCTGCGAAGATCTGGCCTTGTTCCTATCGCCCGCCATGCAGCATCTTTATCGCGGCGCTCCACTGAGCCCAGATGAGAACGCGCAGTTCCTGACCGCATATGGCGACCCCGAAACAGTTGCCCGCTACGAAGCGCTGCGTCCGTGGTATGCGTGGCGAATGGCAGCCTATTGCCTGTGGCGGTTTGAGAACGGATCAACAGACTATGAAAAGGGCCTGCAGCTTGAGCTAAAGGCCCTTGAGGATCGCGCTATTTCTGAATGACGGCGTCTTCCCAGGCCGTCAGGAATTTCCTGCGTTTGAGCGTGTCGAGGTAAGTCAGCAAAGCAGGTTCCAGCGTAATTACCGCGCTCTCTTGCGCCTGCTGTGACGTGAGCAACGGCAAAGGTGCCAACTCAGGTCCTGCAACGATCAGATGGCGGACAAACGCCTCGGCGACAGCAGGATATTGCGTGTTTTTCACCACCATTGCCGTTCGCATCATGGTGGTCTGAAAATCGCTGGGCAGAATGACCTCGAGCACCTCTTTGCCGTCGACCCGTGCCGTTGCGTAGCTGCCAAGTACGTTGTACGCCACCGCGATCGAGCCACTTGTCAGATCGTCAATCATGTCGCCCGAGCAGCAATACAGACGCAGGTCCAGCCCGCCCATGACCTCCATCAGACGCCAAAAGGTCTCAGACGCGCGAGCATCTTGCGTAGCGAACAAATAACCCAAGCCAGATTGCCGGATATCATAGGTGCCGACCTTTCCACGAAAGGCTTCGGGGCGCGCGCGCAGGGCCTCGATCAGTTCCTGCCGGGTTTGCGGAACGGGATACCCTGCGAAGGCCGCACGGTTGATGACGATGGCCGCCGGTTCCTGGGTAAAGGCAAACAGGCTGTCATGCCACTGGGCCCATTCCGCGCCCGGCATATCCTTCAAAGGCATTGCAAACCCATCATTCGCAAGTTTCAGCTGCAGATCCATCGCGCTGGAAATGACAACATCAAACGCCTCAGGCGCTGACCGCACACGCGCATTCAGATCGGCGGTTCCGGTCACCAGATACTCTACGGAGACGTCCGGGTTTTGCGTCAGGAACCCCTCTATCAACGGCGCGAAAAGCGCGGTGTCGGTGCTGGAGATGATGCGCAAACGCGGACCATCAGCGGCAGCGTTGAACACCCGCTGGTCTTCCCACTCCTCGGCCGCGCAAACTGAGTTCAGAAGTGTGAGGATCAAAGCAATAAGGTAACGCATGCGCCTTTGCCTTTTCGGTTGGTCAGGATCAGATCGCCGCCATGGGCCTTCGCGACATCCTGAACGATGGTCAGACCAAGCCCCGAGCCAATGGTCCCGGCCGCGTTCTTACCGCGCTCGAACCGCCGGGTGAGCGTGTCAATTTCGCTTGGTGGAAAGCCCGGCCCCTGATCGCGCACGCTGATCTGCGCTTGCGTCCCTTGCGAGACCTCGATCTCGACCACGCTTTCGGCAGGGGCATATTTTAGCGCGTTGTCGACCATGTTGCGTACCGCATTCTGGATCAGGATCGGATCGCCCGAATAGATCACAACGGGGTCTCCGACCAATGTCAGGGAAAGGTCCTTCATCTCGGCAATGGGTGTGAGGCGCTGAACCAGATCGCGGACGAGGGCGACAAGATCAATCTCTTCCCGCTCCAGATGATCGGCGCGAAAAGTGATCATTGCGTGATCCAGCAATTGCCCCGCCGCCCGAGAGCTTTCGTCAATCGCCCGAACCATTGAACGCAAAGCCTCTCTATTCTCTTCTTTTTCAACACGTTGCAAGGTTGTATCCGCATAGGATCGAACCGTTGCCAATGGCGTCCGGACCCGGTGTGCCGCCTCGGCTATGAAATCCTCGGACTGGCTGAGCGACTGATCCAAACGCCCCATCAAAGAGTTCAGCGACGACACTAGCGGGGCCATTTCCCGCGGCACCGGTTTTCTGAATGGGCTGAGGTCTTGTGGGCCCCGGCGAGTCACCGACGTCGTCAGCTTGTTCAACTGTCCGATGGTGGCTGACGTTGCCCAGAATGATAACCCGGCGACCAAGGTAAAAAAGCCGATCCCCAGATACGCCGCGTTTCGTGAAATCTGCCTGAGGGTTTCGGCCAATGCGTCTTGCGTTTGACCAAGGGCCACTTCGACTTCGGTCCGGGTTCCTAGCCCTACCAAAGTGCGGCTGGCGCTGACCTGGCGAATGGTCTCTCCGCGCACTTGGCCCGATTGAAACGTCCATTCGCCGTTGGGCGTACCATTCGTGGCTGAAAGATCGTCGTAACCGGACAGCAGTTTACCATCCTGAAAGATGGCGTAGAACACCCGATCATCCGACGGCGTGCTGAGCATCGAGAAGGCAGCGTAGGGAATGTCGACCTCAAGCTCTCCGTCCCGCAGGGCAACGGCATCGAGGATCGAGGTGACCGAGGCGCCAAGGATATTGTCCTGCCCTTGCTGCGCGACGCGAGCGGCATAGCTGCGTACTGTAAAGAACAAAAGCAACGCCAGAACGGCCGCACCGCCAATCAGGGTCAGCACCAGACGGTTGCGCAGAGATCCTGAAACCGCGGGGCTAGCTGACATGATCCAGCCTGTAGCCCAAGCCACGCAACGTAGTAATCTTCAGCTCCGATCGCTCCAGATGTTTGCGCAGGCGGGCGACGTAGACCTCGATAGCATTGTCCGAGACATCGTCGTCATAGGAAAACAGCCTGTCCGCCAGTTTTTGTTTCGAGAACACCTGACCTGGCGCATTGATGAAGAACTCCAACAGGCGCAGTTCCCGGTTGCGCAGCGACAGGGTCTCACCGCCGACAATCAGGTGACCGGCAACCGGGTCGAAGACGATACCGCCGATCTCGATGGTTGATTTAGCGATCCCAGATTTGCGGCGCAGAACGGCGCGGCAGCGGGCCTCAAGCTCTGCGTGATCGAAGGGTTTGGTGACGTAGTCGTCGGCCCCCAGATCCAGCGACCCGATTCGATCCGAGACCTGGCTGCGCGCGGTCAAAACGATGACAGGTGTGTCCAGATGACTTGCACGGTGGCGTTTGAGGAAATCGCGCCCATCCCCATCGGGCAGCATGATGTCCAGTAGGATCAGGTCATATTCCTCAGCCTCGACGAACGCGGTCGCATCGTCCAAAGTTGCAGCGTGATCAACGACATGGCCGTCCAGTCGCATCCGCGAACCGATAGCGTTCGCGAGGTCCATATTGTCTTCGACCAGCAGGAATTTCATGAGGCGTTCGCAGTATTTTCGCGCATGACAGGTTGATGTCAGGTTGATGTGTTTTCTTGACCTCAATCTGTGCCGCCAAGCGGCCAGTTGTCAAATGGGAGGACATCATGACAACTTTCAAACTGGGCCGTCGCGCCCTGATCGCGGCTGTGGCCGCTGTTGGTCTTGCGGGACCTGTTCTGGCTGACGGCCACGAGGTCGTGGACAGCATCCACTTCCTGATCCCCGGCGGCGCAGGCGGCGGCTGGGACGGTACCGCCCGTGGTACGGGTGAAGCGCTGACCAAAGCGGGGCTTGTCGGCACCGCGTCTTACGAGAACATGTCGGGCGGCGGCGGCGGTAAGGCCATCGGCTACCTGATCGAGAACGCCGACAGCAACCATGGCACGCTGATGGTGAACTCGACCCCCATCGTGATCCGCTCACTGACGGGTGTGTTCCCGCACAACTTCCGCGACCTGACGCTGGTCTCGGGCACAATCGGCGACTACGCGGCCATTGTTGTCGGTAAGGACAGCCCGATTAATTCGATGGCGGACCTGCTGGCCGCCTATGACGCGGACCCGGGTGCAACAGCTATCGGGGGTGGCTCGGTACCGGGCGGAATGGACCATCTGGTTGCGGCCATGGTGATGGAAGCAGCGGGTAAGGACGCGCTTGGCGTCAAGTACATTCCTTATGATGCAGGCGGCAAAGCCATGGCAGCCTTGCTGTCGGGTGAGATCGCAGCGCTTTCCACCGGCTTCTCGGAAGCGGTTGATCTGGCCAATGCAGGCGAGGTGAAAATCATCGGTGTGACTGCGGATGAGCGTGTGGACGCAGCGCCCGACGCACAGACCATGAAGGAACAGGGCATCGATACCACCTTCGTCAACTGGCGCGGTTTCTTCGCAGCGCCCGGCCTACCCGAAGACAAGCTGGCCGCCTACCAAGACGCCATTGCCAAGATGTATGACACCCCCGAGTGGGAAGAAGTGCGCGCGCGCAATGGTTGGGTAAACATCCACAACTCGGGCGACGATTTCTCGACCTTCCTCGAGCAGCAAGAACAGCAGATAAGCGATCTGATGAAAAAACTGGGCTTCCTCTAAGCACCACTCACGGCAGAGCGGCCCGTCCGCTCTGCCACAATCAACAAAAAACACGAGGGAGGGGATGTCATGGCGCTGGATCGCTGGATCGCGCTTGTTTTGCTTGGGGTCTGTCTGGCCTATGGCTACGCCGCCTGGTTTACGATGGATGGCAGCCTGCCCCCCTTCATGCAGCGCAACCCTATTTGGCCAAGCACCTTCCCCAAAGTGCTGTCTGTTCTGGGCATCATCGCCTGCACGATCATCCTACTAGGCTTCGAAAAATCCGAGCCGAAAGCGGCGGATATCGACTACCGTCGTCTGGGTGACTACCATCTGGATCAGGCCCTGATGCTGTTGGCCCTGATGGTGATCTACGCCCTGTGCCTGCGGCCCGTCGGCTTTCTGATCTCAACGTCTGCCTTCCTGATCCTTGGCTCCTTCATTCTGGGCGAGCGCAAGTGGCACATCATGCTGCCGGTCGCCTTCATCGCCACAGGCGCGGTCTGGTATCTGGTTCAGGAAGTCCTGGGCATCTACATGCGCCCCCTGCCGGGCATTTTCGGAGGCTGACATGCTTGAAGGACTTCTGATCGGCCTGCAAACGGCATTCTCAATCCAAAACCTGCTGATGGTCATTGCCGGCTGTCTTATCGGCACCTTCATCGGCATGCTGCCGGGCCTTGGCCCGATGTCGATCATCGCCATCATGATCCCCGTCGCAATTTCAATGGGTGATCCATCGGCGGCCCTTATCCTGCTGGCAGGCGTCTACTACGGTGCGATTTTCGGCGGCTCGACCTCCTCCATCCTGCTGAACGCGCCGGGTGTCGCAGGCACCGTGGCCTCCAGTTTCGACGGCTACCCGATGGCGCGACAAGGCAAGGCAGGCAAAGCGCTGACCATCGCGGCCATCGCCAGTTTCGCCGGTGGTACGCTCGGCGCCATTCTGTTGATGGTCTTCGCGCCAGCACTGTCCTCAGTCGCGTTGCTGTTCCATTCGGCTGAATACTTCGCCCTTATGGTCGTGGGCCTGTCCGCCATCGCGGCCTTCGCAGGGTCGGGTCAGGTTGCCAAAGCCATGATCATGACGATCCTCGGCCTGATCATGGCAACCGTGGGCGAAGGCGCTTTGTTCAACCTGCCGCGCTTCACCATGGGGATCATGGACCTTCAGTCTGGCTTTGGCTTCATTACGCTGGCTATGGCGATGTTCGCCCTGCCCGAGGCGCTGTTTCTCGTCTTGAAACCCAAAGACCTGAAAGGCGACGACGGAGAAATCAAGGACCTCCGCATCACCAAGGACGAAGCGAAAGCAATTGCACCCGTCATTGGCCGTCAGTCAGTTCAGGGCTTTTTCATCGGCGTCTTGCCTGGGGCTGGGGCGACAATTGCCAGCTTCCTTGGCTACGCGGTCGAACGCAATATTGCACCGAAGCAGGAACAGGAAGAGTTTGGCAAAGGCTCGATCAAAGGTCTGGCCGCACCGGAATCTGCCAACAACGCGGCCTGTACCGGGTCATTCGTACCACTGCTAACGCTGGGCATCCCGGGGTCGGGCACGACGGCCATCCTGCTGGGCGCTCTGATCGCGCTGAACGTGACACCCGGCCCGCGCCTGATGGTGGATGAGCCTCAGATTTTCTGGGCCGTCATCATGTCGATGTTCATCGGCAATCTGGTGCTGCTGATCCTGAACCTGCCGCTGATCCCCTACATCGCCAAAGTGCTGGCCGTACCGCGCAATTTCCTGATCCCGTTCATCCTGTTCTTCACCCTGATGGGCGCTTATATCGGCCAGAACAACGCAACCGAGCTTCTGCTCCTCGTCGGCTTCGGCATCTGCGCCACCGCGTTGAAATTCGCCGACTACCCCCTCGCCCCGCTTCTGATCGGGTTCATCCTTGGCGGAATGATGGAAGATAACTTTGCCCGCTCGATGCAGCTCTATGACGGTATCGCTTTCATCTGGGAACGCCCGATGACCCTAGGCCTGCTGGTGATCGCCGTCCTTCTGGTGCTGCTGCCAAGCTACCGCGCGCGCCGTGCGCGGGCACGGGCTGCGGGGATTGCGGATGGGGACTGACCCTCTGGCCGGCATCCGCGTTCTGGATCTGACGAACGTGCTTGCCGGCCCGTATTGCTGCTATCAGCTCGCATTAATGGGCGCCGAGGTGATCAAGGTCGAACGCCCTGACTCAGGCGATCTTGCCCGGGTGTTGGGCGCCGATCCTGAGCGCAATAAGGCGGGCATGGGGATCAGTTTTCTGGCGCAGAATGCCGCGAAGAAATCCGTCACGCTGGACATGAAATCCGATCGGGGCAAGGCGCTGCTGAAACGTCTGGTTCACTCGGCGGATGTATTGGTCGAGAATTTCAGGCCCGGTGTTATGGATCGATTGGGTCTGGGCTTTGAAATTCTGAAAGCCGAGAACCCGCAACTGATCTACTGCGCGATCAGCGGCTTTGGGCAGGACGGACCCCGCCGCGATGATCCAGCCTATGACCAGATCGTTCAGGGGGTCAGCGGTGTCATGTCCATCACCGGCGCGCCGGACACGGCCCCTTATCGTGTTGGCTACCCTCTGGCTGATACGGTTGGTGGCCTGACCGCAGCATTCGCCATCTCATCCGCCCTGAACGCGACCCCACGTGGCGCGTTTCTGGATGTTGCTATGACCGAGGCGGTGATTTCTACGATGGGTTGGGTCGTCTCGAACCACCTGATCGGGGGCGTCACGCCGGCCGCGCATGGGAACGAAAACACAACCTCGGCCCCCTCGGGCACCTTTGCTACTGCAGACAGTCCGATCAACATTGCCGCCAACCGCGATGAACAATGGCAGGCGCTTGCTCAGCATCTGGGTCGAGACGACCTACTGGACGATCCAGCCTACACAACACGAGAAGATCGCAAGACCAACCGTCACGCCTTGCGCGCGGAATTGGAGCGCACGCTGACCACGCGACCGGCAAAGGAATGGGTGCGAGAGTTGAACGATATTGGAGTGCCCACCGGGCAGGTTCTGACCGTCGCCGATGCACTCGACGACCCGCAATTATCTGGGCGGGGTTTGATCGGTACGCTGGACATTCACGGTGAAGACCTACAGCTCGCTGGCAGCCCTATTGTCATGGACGGCGCGCGCAAACATCCTGAGACCGCGCCGCCGGAATTGGGTGCAGACAACTTCAAAATCTGGTCTGAACTCGGGCTGTCGCAGGATGCGATCAACGCCCTGAAAAAGGAGGGCATCATATGAGCGATGTATCCGATTGGTGGCAAACCTCGATCATCGACATGGAGCCTGGCCGGATACACCTGCGCGGAGAGCCAATCCAGGATTTGATCGGCAATCTGAGTTTCGCCGAAATGATCTGGTTCATGCTGCGCGGCGAGAAACCGACCGAAGCACAAGCTAGTTTGTTCGAAGCAGCTTTGGTTGCGGCGGTCGATCACGGTCCGCAAGCGCCTTCAATCGCAGCCGCCCGCATGGCAGTCACCTGCGGTCTGCCCCTGAACAACGCGATGGCCAGCGCGGTCAACATGCTGGGCGATGTGCATGGCGGGGCCGGAGAGCAGGCGGTGCAACTCTATCACTTTGTTGTAGAGCATTCGGGCAATCTGGGGGAAGCATTGGACGACTGGATCACCACTCACGGAAAGATCCTCCCGGGCTTTGGCCATCGCTTTCACACCCCGACCGATCCGCGCGCCCCGCGCCTGATGGCGCTGGTCGCCGAAGCCGTCGAACAAGGGGCATGCAGCGGTGATTTCATGCGGATCGGGCAGGCGATTGAGGCCGAGCTGGCCCATCGCAAAGGCAAACCCGTCCCCATGAATATCGATGGCGCGACGGCAGTGATCTATGCCGAGTTGGGCTTTGCCCCACCCTTGGCGCGCGGGTTGTTCTGTCTGTCCCGCTCGGTAGGTATCCTGACTCACGCGTGGGAGCAGATGGAGCAAGGTGGCCGCAACAAGGGACCAACCCCGCCCGCCTATCGCTGGACTTATGTGGACCCCAACACCAAGACTTAAACGCCCAGTCCTTCTGTCGACAGATCATCCAGTCGCGGCATCAGGTGCAATAGTTCTTTGGCGTAGTCCGTCTGCGGGTTGGCAAACAGGGCATCGGTCTCTTGGATCTCGACCATCTGCCCTGCCTTCATCACAGCAACGCGGTCGCACATCTGCCGCACGACCGGCAGATCGTGGCTGATGAACAGCATCGTCAGGCCCAGGTGTTCTTGCAGGTCCTTCAGGATGTTCAGGATTTGAGCCTGGATCGAGACGTCTAGCGCGCTGGTTGGTTCATCACAGATCAGGAACCGAGGTTGTGTCGCCAAAGCGCGTGCGATCGAGATACGCTGACGCTGCCCGCCCGAGAACTCATGCGGGTATTTCAAGCCCGCTTCCGAACCCAGACCCACCTGATCCAACAGCTCATCCACCCGACGTTTGACGTCTGAGCCGCTCATAAGGCGGTGATGGCGGATCGGTTCTGCCACGATCTCGTCCACGCGCATTCTGGGGTTCAGCGAGGAATAGGGATCCTGAAAGATCATCTGTATGTTCTTGCGATAAGCATCCTGAACGGCTTTGTCGCCCAAATCACTGACCAACTGCCCATCAAACATGATCGAGCCGCCATCGACCGGGTACAAGCCAGCAATCATCCGCGCCACGGTGGACTTGCCCGAGCCGGATTCACCCACAACGCCGAACACCTCGCCCGCACGGATATCAAAGCTCACATCATCGACAGCGGTGAAATAGGTCCGGTCCCAAGGCAAAAGACCGCGCCGTTGCAGGAAGCGTTTGGTCAGGTTGCGAATTTCGAACACGGGCTTGGACGTGTCATTGTCCACTTTCGGCCAATGGCGCGCCATATCCTCGATCGCAAAGCGCGTCTCACGCCCGCCATAGCTGATCTGAGGAAACCGGTGCAGCTTGAGCGTCGGCCGTGGCACCGCTGCGATCAGCGACCGCGTGTATTCGTGTTGGGGCTGCCCCATCACCTGCGCGGTTGTCCCGGTTTCGACAACCTTGCCTGCATACATGACGGTCACGCGGTCGGTCGTATCGGCAATGACGCCCATGTCATGGGTGATCAGAATAACACCGACCTGCCGTTCCCGCGCCAATTGCTTGATCAGATCCAGAATCTGCGCCTGAACCGAGACATCCAGCGCCGTGGTCGGCTCATCCGCGATGATCACATCCGGTTCGGTACAAAGTGCTAAGGCGATCACCACCCGTTGGCGCATCCCGCCCGAGAATTGGTGCGGGTATTGGTTCAGACGCGTATCAGGGTCCGGAATCCCCACCCGGTCAATCAGGTCGCGGGCGCGTTGATTGGCCTCGGCCTCGGACCCGCCCAGATGGGCAAGGATGGTTTCGGTCAGTTGCTCTCGCACCGTGAACAAAGGGTTCAGCGAAGTCAGCGGGTCCTGAAAGATCATCGAGATCTTCTTGCCGCGCAGGCCGCGCATAGCCTCGGCGTCAAGGCCACTGATCTGTTCGCCGCCCAGCTTGATCTGACCGCTGGCAATCCGTCCGGGACGTTCGAGCAGCCCCATGACGGCGGCACCGATGGTGGATTTGCCTGCGCCAGATTCGCCCACCAAACCGTGGATTTCACCCGGCTCGACGGACAGGTCTGCGTGATCCACCGCAGTGAACAGCTTGCGGCGTGTTGGGAATTCGACGGTGAGGTCTTGGATGGTCAGAAGGCTCATGAAATCACCGCAGTTTAGGGTTCAGCGCATCGCGCAGCCAGTCGCCCAGCAGGTTCACGGACAGGGCGAGGGCCAGAAGGGTGCAGGCGGGGAAGAACAGAATCCACCACTCCCCCGAGAACAGGAACCCCTGCCCGATACGGATCAGCGTCCCTAGAGATGGCTGGGTCGGAGGCGCGCCGACACCAAGGAAGCTCAACGTCGCCTCGGCGATGATGGCCAGCGCCAGGGAGATCGTCGCGATGACCAGAACCGGGCTGAGGACATTAGGCAGGATGTGTCGGAACATGATCGGGATCGAGCCACGGCCAATCAGTCGCGCAGCCTGCACATATTCCTTGTTCTTCTCGACCAGCGCCGCGCCGCGGACGACGCGCGCAAACTGTACCCAATCTGACAAGGCGATGGCGATGATCAGCACGTAGATCGCCATCTCATCGCGATATTCCGGAGGGGTCACGCCCTTGGCGATACCAAAGATCAGCATGGCGACCAGAATGGCCGGAAAGGTCAGTTGAACGTCAGCGACCCGCATGATCAGCGTCTCGACCCAGCCACCAAAATAGGCTGCGACCAGCCCCAGAACGACTCCGATGATCAGAGCCAGCAATACGGCAGCAGCCCCCACGAACAAGGAAATGCGCAGCCCGTAGAGGATGGTCGAGAACACATCTCGGCCCTGATCGTCCGTGCCTAGCAGGAAGGTTTCCTGCGTAAACGCATTCGGTGTGCCCGGCGGTGTGAAGCCGTTCATCAGGTTCAGCGTCGCCGGGTCGAACGGATTGTAAGGCGCGATCAAGGGCGCGAAAATGGCACAAAACACAAGGATCAGCACAACGGCCGAGGCGATGACAGCCACGGGCGAATGCCGGAAGGACCATGCAAAATCGCTGTCCCACGCTTTGGCAAAGCGCGACTTGGAGACGGGTTGCGGGGTTTCGATCGTATCGGTCATGTGGCCCTCGCGTCGACACGCAGGCGCGGGTCAATGGCATAGTAAAGAAGATCGACGATCAGGTTGATCGTCACGAACATGACCGAGATCAGCATCAGATAGGCGGCCATGACGGGAATATCGACGAACTGGATCGCGTTGATGAACAGCAGTCCGACACCGGGCCATTGAAACACCGTCTCGGTGATGATGGCAAAAGCGATGATCGAGCCCAATTGCAGACCCGTGATCGTAATCACCGGCACCAGCGTGTTTTTCAGCGCGTGGCGGAAGTTGATCACCCTGTCCGAAAGCCCTCGGGCGCGGGCGAAACGGACGTAATCGGCGCGCAGGACCTCAAGCATCTCTGACCGCACCAGACGCATGATCAGGGTCATCTGATACAGGCCCAGCGTAATCGCGGGCAGGATCAGCGCCTTCAGGCCCGAGGTGGTCAGAAACCCGGTTGACCAGCCCCCGATCATGACCGTCTCACCCCTGCCGAAACTGGGTAAGAGGTCAAGTTCGACCGAGAATATGTAGATCAGCAATATCCCGATCAGGAAGGTGGGCAGAGAGACCCCGATCAGACTGACCGTCATGATGATATTCGCCGCAACCCCTTGTCGTCGGATCGCGGTGAAGACGCCCAACGCGATGCCCATGGTGATGGCGAGGAAGCCTGACACGAAGGCCAGCTCAAGCGTCGCGGGCGCACGTTCGGCGATGATGGTCGAGACCGGACGGCCCTGACGGTAGGACACGCCGAAGTTGCCCTGAACCGCGCCTTGCAAGAACTTTGCGTATTGCACGACAAACGGCTGATCGAGGCCCAGTTCCGTCCTCAGCCGGTCGATATCGGCCTGTGTGCGTTCCTGACCCAGCATGTTGTCGATCGGATCGCCGACAAAACGAAACATCGAGAACGCGACCAGACCCACGACCAGCAAAACGATCACGGATTGGAACATCCTTCGAACAATATATGCGAACATTCAGAATCCCCGGTTGATCGGCCTGTCTAGGCCGCGTCTGACCAAATGGTCAAGATACCGCTAACGAAACAGGGACCAGAACGACCCGGCCCCTTGAACCGCGTTGTCAGTTTACGGTCACCCACCGTAGGATGAAGAAGTTGTCCGGCCGTTGGGTCAACTCGATATTGCTGCGCGTCCCCCAGACCAGAGGCTGCACATACATCGGAACATAGACCTGTTCATCCTGAATGATGCTGGTGACCTCGTCCAACATGGCCTGACGCGTGCCTTCATCCAGTTCGGATTGAATCTGCGGCAGAAGTTCATCGACACGTGCGTTCGAGAAGCCGCCGAAATTCCAGCTGCCCAGCTTTTTTTCTTCGTTTGGGGTCGCGACCAGAAAACGCACGGGGTGTTCGGCGTCGAACGTGCCCGGGCTCCAGCCCAGCAGGTACATGTCATAATTGTCTTCGCGCAGCTCGGGCCAGTAGTTGCGCACCGGCATCGCGTCCAGCTCAGCCGTTAGGCCGATCTGTGCGAGCATGCTGACAATCGCCTGACAGACGGCCTCGTCATTCAGATAGCGGTCATTGGGGCATTTGAGGCCGAACGAGAATCCGTCAGCGTATCCAGCTTCGGCCAACAAGGCCTTTGCGGCCTCGACATCATAGGCGGGGCGCTCTGCATTGGCTGCTGAGTAACCGCTCATCGCTGGGCTGACGAGTTGTGAGGCCGCCTCGGCATTGCCGCGCATGATCGTGGCAAGTATGGCATCGACGTTCACCGCATGCGCCACGGCCTGACGCACACGCGCATCCTGGAACGGGTTGGGTTTGCCAGCATCGTCGGTGTATTTCAGGGCCTCGGCCTGATGGTCAAAGCCCAGCATGATCACGCGGGCCTCAATCCCCTGAATGACCTCGACCTCATCATTGCCCTGAAGGCGCGCCACGTCCTGAATCGGAACGGGCTCAATCATATCTACATCGCCGGACAGCAAGGCTGCGACGGCGGTGGCAGAGTTCTGGATCGGGTTGAATTCGGCGCGGGTAATGTTGTGCTCTGCCTCACCCCACCAACCTTCAAAAGGTTCCAGAACGGTGCGCAGACCGGGCTCGCGTGCGGTGATCTGAAACGCACCGGTGCCGTTGGCATTCAGCGTCGCGTAGTTCCCGGTTTCCTTGTCGGGCAAAGCGGCATCATTCGCCTCAGCCCAGCCCTGATCCATGATCATCCAATTGGCAATGGACGACGGGAATAGCGGGTTGGGTGCTGTGGTCATGAAATCGACGGTGTAGTCATCGACCACCCTGACCTCGCTGATCGGTGCGAACCAGCTGCGGGTATCCGAAACTTCATCCGAGGCGCGTTGGTAACTGAACAGAACGTCCTCCGCGTCGAATGTGCTGCCATCGTGGAACGTCACGCCCTCGCGCAGGGTGAACCGCCAGCCTTCGCCGTCTCCGATCGATTCCCAACTAGTGGCCAAAGCGGGCTCGACGCTCATGTCCTTGCCGCGGCGGACCAGTCCTTCGTAGGCATTGTTGAGGAACCCAAGAACAGCGGCCGAGTTGACGGCGTGCGGGTCCATGGTCTGTGGATCGGTGGTCGAGGCCCATTTGAACTCGGCTGCCTGAGCGGCGCTTGCGGCTAAAAAGGCCAAACCGATGGCCGTTGCCTTGAAGGTCATGGCGATACCTCTCTGTTTTAGGTGAACAGTCGTGAAACACCAAATGACAGGGCGCTGGTCCGCGCCCTGCCCTGTCTTGCACCCTGAACCTTAGTTCATGGTGAAGTATTTGATCTTCGGCGAATCTTCCGGCTCAACAATTGTGCCGACATTCGACTTCATACCCCAGTTCAGCACCTGATGGTGAATCGGGATATACAGTTGATCGTCCTGCACAACCTGCCAGATCTCGGCGATCTGCGCGTTACGCTTCGGAAGGTCCGTTTCAGAGGCCAGCCCCTGGATCTTGGCGTCCAGATCCGGGTTGTTGTAGCGAGTCGCATTCCACGAGCCGTATTTCTCACCCTTGGTGTGAACCAGGAAGTTGAAGATATACTCGGAGTCGTAGGTCGGAACGCCCCAGCCCAGCATGTAGAAGTCGGTCTCGAGGTTCGAGAGCAGCGGGAAATGCTGCGCCTTGGGTTTGGCATCCAGATTCACCGTAACGCCAATCTGCGCCAGCATGCCAACGGCAGCCTGACATATCGCTTCGTCGTTGACATAGCGGTCATTGGGGCAGTTCAGCGTGATCGAGAACCCATCTGGATACCCAGCCTCGGCCATCAGCGCCTTGGCGCCTTCGATATCGGTCGTGGAGGAACTGTCCATGCCCTCATCCCAACCGTTCACGAAAGGCGGTGCAATCATGCCAGCAGGGGCCGACTGGCCGCGCATAACGACCTGCTTGATGGCATCCCGGTTAATGGCCTTGGACATCGCCTGACGCACGCGTACGTCTGCCAGCGGGTTCTTCCCGTCCACATTGTCCGAACCCAGATCGGCATCCCCCATGTTCATGCCGAAGAAGATCACCCGGTTCTGAGGCGCAGTCCGTACGTCCAGACCATCGGTATCCGCAACGCGGGCCAGATCCTGAACGGGGACGTCCTGAATGAAATCGACCTCCCCCGACAGCAAAGCAGCAACCCGGGTCGCGGCGTTCTGGATCGGGGTATAGATGATCTCGGTCACTTCCAGGGGGAACTCATCCTTGCCCCAGTAGTTCTCGTTCGCGGTCAGAACGGTTTTCACGTCGGGTTCACGGCTGACCAGCTTGTACGGGCCGGTACCGTTTGCGTTCTTGGCGGCGAATGTATCCTCGCCCCCTTCATAGTCCTGCACCTTCACGGCGTTATTCGCCTCGGCCCAGGCCTTGTCCATCATGAACATGTTGGTCAGGTTGTTGGGCATGATCGGGTTCGGACCGTCGGTTTCGATCTCAACCGTGTATTTGTCCGGCGCGCGCACTTCTTTGACCGAGGCCAGCAGCTCTTTGTAGTCCGAATCCGGCGTCATCGCGCGGTTGAGCGAGAAGACAACGTCTTCGCTGTCGAACTCGGCGCCATCATGGAAGGTCACGCCTTCACGCAGTTTGAACACCCAGACGTTAGGGTTTTCCTCAGACGGGGCCCACTCGGTCGCCAGCGACGGCACAAGCGCCCCGGAATGGTCGCGCATCACCAGCGTTTCCATGATCTGATGCGCCATGGCTGAGGTCGGACCCTCGTTTTGCGCATGCGGGTCCATCGTCAGCGAGTCGCCTGCGCGTGCCCAGCGAAGCGTTTCCGCAGAGGCAGTGCCAGCCAATAGGGCCATGGCACTGGCTGCGACCAACAAGTGTTTCACTTTCATTGTAGTCTCCCCAATTCTTTTTTTAACCCGCACGGATGGCGGGTGATCGACGAAGCGCGATCAACGTGCCCTTGATAATCCAAATCATTCTAAAACTTGCAATGCCTAATTGGATTGCTGGACCCGACGGGAACCGGCCAGATTTTGGCCGTTTGGCCGGATTTCGCTGGTCCTTTGACGATCGAGTTGCATACCCTAACTCTTTCTTCGAGACTCGGTTCGCGGTAAAAAAACGTAGCCGCATCAGGCTGGACATCGTGTCGGGGACATTGATTTGAAACAGACAAACCGCAAACCGCCCAACCCGAGGCGAGAGCTTCAGAGCGTGCGCAACCAGAGCGTATCGTTTCTGGGTGTCGCGTTTCTATTCAGCATCTTCGTCAACCTGCTAATGCTGACCGGGCCGCTGTTCATGCTGCAGGTCTATGACCGGGTTCTCAGTTCGCGCTCGGTCGAGACGCTTACGGCGCTGTTTCTGCTGGTTGGGCTACTATACGGTCTGATGGCCATGCTGGATTACGCGCGCGGCCGGATCGTGGCACGGTTCGGAGCCAAGTTCCAATCCTCACTGGACTAGAGGGTTTTTGACGGAACCATTCGGCGGGCACTGTATCCACAGATCCGCTCGGCCCCAGCAACGGCCTTGCGGGATCTGGAGGCCGTGCGGTCGCTTTGCGCGTCACCTGTTTTCCTCGCCGTTATGGATATTCCGTGGACGCCTGTATTTCTAGCCGCGATCTTCCTGTTCCACCCGTTGCTCGGCTGGCTAGCGGTTGCTGGTGGGTCCTTGCTGATCGTCATTGCCTTGCTCAACCAGATCCTGACCAAACAGAAGGTGGCCGAAGCACAGGTTGCCTCAGGCCGGGCCAATGCCTTTGCGGAACAAGCGCGGCAAGCCGCCGAAGTTGTGCGGTCGCAAGGCATGCAGGGCGACGTTGCACAGCGCTGGTTGTCACAGCGCAGCAACGCCTTGTCACAGAGCATCTCGGCCAGCGACTGGACCGGTAGTTTCACGTCTTTGACCAAATCGCTGCGCCTGTTCCTGCAATCCGCGATGCTAGCGCTTGGCGCTTGGCTGGTGTTGCGCAACGAGATGACAGCGGGGGCCATGATCGCGGGTTCGATCTTGCTGGGCCGGGCTTTGGCACCTGTGGAAATGGCGGTGGGCCAATGGGGTCTGATCGAAAACGCGCGAACCGCGTGGTCTCGTCTTGGCACTTTCCTCGATGAAACCCCACCCGAGCAGACCAAAACCAAGCTGCCCGTGCCCGAGGCGCGTCTCGTCGCAAAAGGTCTGACGGTCATTCCGCCCGGCGTTCAAAAGCCAACCCTGCGCAATGCCTCGCTGCTATTGGAACCCGGCAAGGCGCTGGGTGTGATCGGCAAAAGTGGCTCGGGCAAGACAACTCTGGCCAAGGCGCTTTTGGGTCTGTTGACCCCCGCAGCGGGCGAGATTCGCTTGGGTGGCGCGACATTAGATCAATATGCAGCAGATGATCTGGGCCACTACATCGGCTATTTGCCGCAGCAGGTCACGCTGTTCAACGGAACGGTGACAGAGAACATCGCCCGGATGTCGCAACAACCCGATGACGCCGCTGTTGTCGCCGCCGCCAAGAAGGCAAACGCACATGAGCTGATCATGTCTTTGGAGAAGGGTTATGACACCTTTCTGGAAGGCAATGACAGCCAGTTGTCCGGCGGTCAGAAACAACGGATCGCGCTTGCGCGTGCGCTCTATGGCGATCCTGTTCTGCTGATCCTGGATGAGCCGAACTCAGCCTTGGACGCCGACGGTACCGAGGCGTTGAACCGCGCGGTGCGCAGCCTCAAGAAAAGCGGCAAGGCCGCAATCATCATGACACACCGCCCGCAGGCAATTTCCGAATGTGATGACCTGATCGTGGTCGAGAAAGGCCAGATCGTAAAAGCAGGCAGCCGGGACGAAGTTCTGGGTTCGATGGTTCAGAACGCCGGTGCAATCAAACGACACCTCAATAAAGTGGGTGAGAAATGAGCAACCCTCCCGCGCGCCGCAGTTGGCGCATAACCTTCCCTGCAACTGTGGGCTTTGTTGCGCTGCTCATCCTTGTTGTGGGCATCGGCATCTGGAGCGTTCGGACCCAACTGGCCGGTGCGATCATCTCACAAGGTGTGATCGAGGTGCAAAGCAACCGTCAGGTGGTAGAGCCTGACTTCCGACCTTTTTGTTGATCTGACTGGGTTTTTGGTTTGTTTTCAGGTGTGGTTGCTCAGAGGCGCGTTGTAGTGCCCCATTATTATAAAAAGTATTGACATGGGCCTTCAGATGGCTAACCTCTTCGCCCATGTTCATCCGCACCAAACATGACGCAAAGCTCAACCGCACACGGATCCAGATCGTTGAATCCGTCCGCACCGGCTCCAAGGTACGCCAGAAGATCCTGCGCCATGTGGGTGTGGCCCATAACGACAGCGAGATTGAGGATATCAAGCGTCTGGCGGGCCGCTTGATGGAGCAATTACGCATTGATCGCTCGCCGCAAATGGAACTGTTCACGCCCACGGAATATGCCGATCTGCAGGCGCTGGTGCGCCGCGCTCCGCGGCCGGACAAGCTTGGCGTTGATCTTGCCGAGTGCCGTGAGGAGGCGCGGGTCTCTCTGGGTCTGCGGGATGTCATGGGGACGATGTATGACCAACTGGGTTGGGGGGCCCTTCTGGGGGCGGCGCGTAAAAGTGCCAATCGCATTGTGAAAGAGCTGGTTATGGCGCGGATCGCACAGCCCGAGAGCAAGCGCGCGACCGTGGAGGCGTTGGAGAACCAGGCAGGCATCACGCTCAATCTGGACGTGGTCTATCGGAGCATGGATTACATCAATACGCCGGTGATAGACGGGATTTGCAAAACCTCTCACGCGGCGGCAGAGAAGTTGCTGGGCGGGCCAGTGACCGTGCTGTTCTACGATTGCACGACCCTGGCCTTTGACACCGAGCGCGAGGACCCGGCCGAGGATGCGGACGGGGTCGAGCAGGATCATCTTCTGGCCAAGGGCTTCAGCAAGGATGGCAAGCATCACCGCGCTCAGGTCATGCTGGCGCTGATCGTCACCTCCGATGGGCTGCCTGTGGGCTATGAACTCTTCCCGGGAAACACCTGGGAAGGTCATACGCTGGAAGCTGCGCTGAAGGCGTTGGAGGGACGCTTCGACGTGGCCAGGGTCACGTTCGTGGCCGATGCCGCCATGCTCAGCAAGGACAACCAGCAGATGTTGCAGAACAAGGGTCTGCCCTACATCCTCGGCTATCGCATGAAGTCCGCCCCGGCCGCCGTGAAGGCGAACATTTTGAGCCCGGAGGGACGCCAGCCTTGGGCTGGACACGGTTCTGAAGAGGCAACCGAGAAGGGCTGGTACAAGGTGATCGACCAGGAGGGAGCGCGGGTCATTGTGACCTGGTCACCCACCCGGGCACGCAATGATGCCCACAAGCGCGACAAGGCAATCGAAAAGCTGCACAAGAAGCTCAAGCGCTCTCGCAAACCCGGCAGCTTCAGCAGCCGGGGATATGGCCGCTTCCTGGCCTTCCCCGACAGCGGGGACGTCACGCTGGATGATGCAAAGATCAAGGCAGCGGCACAATGGGACGGGCTGCATGCCATTGTTGTTCATGGTGCGGACGAACTGGAGGCACAGGACGTCATTGCCCGCTATCACCAGTTGTGGGAGATCGAAGCCTGCTTCCGCACCAACAAGCACGATCTGAAAATCCGGCCCATCTATCACTGGTCGCCGCGTCGGGTCCGGGCCCATATCGCCATCTGCTACATGGCCTTCTGCTGCCTGCAGCACCTGCGCAAGCATCTGGACCTGCTCGGACACCCGATGAGCCCGGCTCGTATCCGCAACGAGTTGAACGCATTGCAGCTCTCGATCCTGCGCCACAAAGGCACCCCTGACCGCTACGGCATGCCAAGCCATGCCACGGTCGATGCCAGACGCATCCTCACCTGCGTCGGCCTGACCTGGAACGAAGCCCCTTTCAAGATACCCCCCGGGCGCACCCGAAAAACTGGCCAGACCAAAGCCTGAGCTCCCTCAACACTCCGAAACAATCGCTGGCGAAAAAAGTCCGTGTAGTGCCTTTTGGCAACCAAGGCATAATAATATCAATGACTTATACGAAAAAATGTCGGAAGTCAGGAATAAAGTGGGTGAGAAATGAGCAACCCTCCCGCGCGCCGCAGTTGGCGCATAACCTTCCCTGCAACTGTGGGCTTTGTTGCGCTGCTCATCCTTGTTGTGGGCATCGGCATCTGGAGCGTTCGGACCCAACTGGCCGGTGCGATCATCTCACAAGGTGTGATCGAGGTGCAAAGCAACCGTCAGGTGGTAGAGCATCCCGATGGCGGGGTCGTCGGCGAGATTTTTGTGCGCGACGGGGACCTGGTGGAAAGCGGCGAACTTCTGCTGCGTCTGGATGATACGTTTCTGGCTTCGGAAAAGACCGTGGTTGAGACGCAATTGTTCGAACTGCTCAGCCGTCAGGCCCGGTTGGAAGCGGAACGCGATGGCGCCACTTCCGAGGAGTTGGCGTTAAAGCTGCGCGAGGTTCAAGATCGGGAATCTATCAGTCCCGACCTCATCGCTGGTCAACAGCGCTTGTTTGACGCCCGCGCAGAAACTCTGGCGCAGAAAACAGAACAGTTAAATCGGCAAAAGACCCAAATCGAAAGCGAGATTGACGGCACGCAAGCACAACTGACCGCAGCGCGCGCGCAGATTGAGCTAATCAGTGAAGAATTGAAGGATCAGGAAAACCTGTTGGAGCGCGGCCTCACACAAGCCAGCCGCGTATCGGCCTTGCAACGGGAAGAGGCCAACCTGACCGGCGCCATCGGGCGGCTCGAAGCGACCATAGCCCGGCTCAAAGGGCAGATCGCCTCGACCGAAATCCAGATATTGGAGCTGAACGCGACCCGCCGCGAAGAAGCGATCACAACGCTGCGTGACGCACAGACGCGCATCGCCGAGCTTGCTGAACGGCGCCTATCGCTGACCGAGCGCCTCTCGCGTCTGGATATTCGCGCGCCCGTTTCGGGAACCGTTTATGACAGTCAGGTTTTCGCCCTACAGTCGGTCATCCAACCGGCTGAACAGATGATGTATGTGGTGCCGCAGGATACGCCCCTTTTGGTGGCAGCCAAGGTTGATGCGATCCACGTGGACCAGCTGTTTCGCGGGCAAGAAGTCGCCCTGCGCTTTCCCAGCTTCAACCAGCGGGAAACCCCGGAACTTGATGGCCATGTTATCAATGTCTCAGCGGACACATTTACCGACGAGGGCACAGGCTTTACCTTCTACCAGGCCGAGCTGGTCCCCGATGACGGTCAGCTGGATCGCCTGAATGGGCAAACTCTTCTGCCGGGCATGCCGGTGGAGGCAATGATCAAAACGGATGAGCGCACTCCGCTGTCCTACCTGACCAAGCCGCTGACCGACTACTTCACGCGGGCGTTCCGGGAATAACACATCGCGCCTGGGGCAACCTGTCCCAGTATCGCAACTTGCAATCCCTGATGATTTAGTATACCGCCGCATACAAAGAGCATATCCGGGCGTCAGATCCATGTCTGAGACCGGGACCTCAAGCACCTTCTAACGCCAATACGTCGGGATAGCCATGAGCCTGTATACTGATTACCTTGCCGAGATTGAAACACGCAAAGAGCAGGGGTTGAACCCCAAACCCGTCGATGACGGTGCCCTAACAAAAGAGATCATTGACCAGATCCGCGACTCTCAAAACGAACACCGCGCGGACTCGCTGCATTTCTTCATCTACAATACCCTGCCTGGCACAACCAGCGCCGCGGGTGAGAAGGCGGCGTTTTTGAAAGAGATCATTCTGGGTCAGGCCGATGTCGAAGAAATCTCGCAGGATTTCGCGTTCGAGCTGCTGTCTCACATGAAGGGCGGCCCCTCGGTCAAGGTACTGCTGGATCTGGCATTGGGTGACGATGTAGCGATTGCGGGCAAGGCGGCTGAGGTGCTGAAGACTCAAGTCTTCCTGTATGACGCGGATACCGACCGGCTGAAAGCTGCGCTCGATGCTGGCAATGCCGTCGCGAAAGACATCCTTGAAAGCTACGCCAAGGCCGAGTTCTTCACCAAACTGCCTGACATCGACGAAGAGATCGAAGTCGTCACTTATGTCGCCGCCGAGGGTGACATCTCGACCGACCTGCTGTCGCCCGGCAATCAGGCACACTCGCGCGCGGACCGCGAATTGCACGGCAAATGCCTGATCTCCGAGACCGCGCAACAAGAGATCGAAGCGCTCAAGCTGAAACACCCCGGCAAGCGCGTCATGCTGATTGCTGAAAAAGGCACCATGGGTGTGGGCTCGTCCCGTATGTCGGGTGTGAACAACGTGGCCCTATGGACCGGCAAACAAGCCAGCCCCTATGTGCCCTTCGTCAACTACGCCCCCATCGTTGCAGGCACGAACGGCATTTCGCCGATCTTCCTGACCACCGTCGGCGTGACCGGCGGCATCGGACTGGACCTGAAGAACTGGGTCAAAAAGGTGGATGAGGATGGCAACGCAATCCTGAACAATGACGGCAACCCGATCCTGGAAGAAAAGTACTCGGTTGCCACTGGCACGGTTCTGAAGATCAACACCAAAGACCACAAACTGCTGAGCGAAGACGGGGAAGAGCTAGTCGACGTGAACTCGTCCTTCACGCCGCAAAAAGTTGAATTCATGAAGGCAGGCGGTTCCTACGCCATCGTTTTCGGTAAGAAACTGCAGACATTCGCGGCCGAAGCACTGGGTGTAGCGGCACCGCTGGTCTTTGCTCCGTCGAAAGAAATCAGCCACGAGGGCCAGGGCCTGACCGCGGTTGAAAAGATCTTCAACAAGAACGCCGTTGGCACCACGCCCGGCAAAACCCTGCATGCCGGATCGGACGTGCGCGTCAAGGTCAACATCGTCGGCTCGCAGGACACAACCGGCCTGATGACCATGCAAGAGCTTGAGTCGATGGCGGCAACCGTTGTCTCGCCCATCGTCGACGGGGCGTATCAGTCCGGCTGTCACACGGCCTCTGTGTGGGATGCTAAGGCGCAAGCCAACACCCCCCGCCTGATGAAGTTCATGAATGACTTCGGCCTCGTCACCGGGCGTGACCCGAAAGGCGTCTATCATTCGATGACCGACGTGATCCACAAAGTGCTGAACGACATCACCGTGGATGACTGGTCGGTCATCATCGGCGGCGACAGCCACACTCGTATGTCCAAAGGCGTGGCCTTCGGGGCGGACTCGGGTACCGTGGCGCTGGCGCTGGCCACAGGTGAGGCCTCGATGCCTATCCCTGAATCGGTCAAGGTGACCTTTAAGGGCACGATGGCCGAGCATATGGATTTCCGCGACGTGGTGCATGCCACCCAGGCGCAGATGCTGGAACAGCATGGCGACAACGTGTTCCAAGGCCGCGTGATCGAGGTTCACATCGGCACGCTGCTGGCCGACCAAGCCTTTACCTTCACCGACTGGACTGCCGAGATGAAGGCCAAGGCCTCGGTCTGTATCTCGAATGACGAGACTCTGATCGGTTCGCTGGAACTGGCCAAGTCCCGCATCCAGATCATGATCGACAAGGGCATGGAGCATGAGAACGGCATGCTGCAAAAGCTGATCAACATCGCCGATGCACGCATTGCCGAGATCAAGTCGGGCGAAAAGCCAGCGCTGCGCCCCGATGATAACGCGAAATACTTCGCCGAGGTAGTCGTTGATCTGGACCAGATCGTTGAACCGATGATCGCAGACCCGGATGTCAACAACGCCGACGTATCGAAGCGCTATACTCACGACACGATCCGCCCGATCTCGTACTACAATGCTGAAAAGCATGTGGACCTGGGCTTTGTCGGCTCGTGCATGGTGCACAAGGGCGACATCAAGATCGTGGCCCAGATGTTGAAGAACCTCGAAAAGGAAACCGGCAAGGTCGAGTTCCAGGCCCCACTGGTCGTCGCAGCCCCGACCTACAACATCATCGACGAGTTGAAGGAAGAAGGCGACTGGGAAGTGCTTGAGAAGTACTCAGGCTTCGAATTCGACGACCTGTTCCCGAAGGAAAAGGCGCGGACCGAGTACGAGAACATCCTGTATCTCGAACGTCCCGGCTGTAACCTTTGCATGGGCAACCAGGAAAAGGCCGCCAAGGGCGACACGGTTCTGGCGACCTCGACACGCCTGTTCCAGGGCCGCGTCGTGGCAGATGCGCCGGACAAGAAAGGTGAGTCCCTGCTGGCCTCGACCCCGGTTGTTGTCCTGTCGGCCATTCTGGGCCGGACGCCCACGATCGAGGAATACAAAGCCTCGGTTGAAGGGATCGACCTGACCAAGTTCGCCCCGCCGGTTGCGAAAAACCCGGCCACTCAATCGGCGCATTTCTAACGCCGCATTTGACACGTTTTTCCTGCGCGCGGCCGTTCATCGGTCGCGCGCAGTGGTTTTTTTGGGGGCGAAGCTAGCGCAGTTCGGCCTCGGTATTGCCACCATCGACCGTGATAACGTGGCCGGTCGTGCGCTCCATCAAGGCCAGATTGGCAAAGCCTTCGGCGACATGATGCGCCTCGACCTCGCGGCCCAGAAGGTTACCGCCCATATAGACCTCTTCGCTGACACCCCGCGCGGCGGCGCGTTCCTTGATGAACGCATCCGTCAGCAGACCCGAACGTATCTTGTCGGCATTGACCCCGTTGACCCGAATACCAGACCCCGCCAGTTCCAGCGCCAGTTGCCGCATCAGGAACATCGTGGCGGCTTTGGGGGTTCCATAGGCGCCTAGATTGCGACCGGGATTGACCGCCTGTTTGGAGATGTTGAACAAGATCTGCCCACCACGCCCCTGATCCTGCATCAGCTTGGCAGCGGCGGTGGCAAAGGCCTTATGCGCGAAAAAGTTCAACTCGAAAGCCGCGCGGAAGGCAGCATCCTCCAGCTCGACCAGAGCGCCGCCTGTGGCCGTACCCGCATTGGACACCAGAATATCCAGCCCCCCGAAAGCGGCGACCGCAGCGGTCATCGCGGTTTCGGCAGCGTCAGCTTGCGTGATGTCGAGCGCGCAGGCCGAATGCCAGCGACCCAACTGGGATAGTGCGGCATCCAGAGCCGCTTGATCCCGATCCACCAGAACGACATTCGCCCCCTTGGCGGCAAAAGCCTTGGCGGTTGCCAGACCAATCGCGCCTGCCCCTCCGGTCGCCATGACGACCCGGCCCTGAAACGGCGGAGGGGTGCCTTTGCCCAGCTTTGCCTGCTCCAACGACCAATATTCGCAATCGAACATGTCCTTTTCACCGATGGGATAGAACCCGCCCGCATCTTCTGCGACAGCGCGCACGCGGATGTTCTGCTCGGCCAGATCAGCCGAGGCTGAGGCCGCCTTGGCGTTCACCCCTATCCCCAGAACACCGATCCCTTCGATCCACGCATGTTTGGGATCAGGGGTCAGCATGGTCTTGGGTCCCGCAGCCTCAGGGGCCTGACGGTCGAAATAGGCGCGATAATCCGCAGCGAAGGCTTCGACCTTGGCCTTGATGCTCTCTCGGTTAGCCAAATCCGCCTGTTTCAGCACCAGCGGCCAGCCCTTGGTGCGCAGAACGTGATCCGGTGAGGCCATGCCGCGCGTTGCCAGTGCATCCACATCGCCGCGCGCCATAAACGCATGTGTCACAGGGCCATTTCTCAGATCAAAGACAGGCATCGCACCGTCCCGATCCGCCGTGACCTCGGCGATCACACCGCGCAAGACGGGCAAAATATCCAGCCCGCTTGCAGGTAGACGTTCACCAATTGGCGTAAGTTCGGTCAGGCCGAGATAGTCCGCGACCTCATTGGTATGCTGAACGATCTTATCATAGCTTTCCTGCGCGGTGGCGCCAAAGGCGAAATGACCATGTTTGAGAAGCAGCAGCCCCTCAACATCAGGATTGGCGTCGTACACATCCGCCGCCGCCTTCGCGAGGCTAAAACCGGGCATGATGTAAGGCACGATCCCCAGCCGGTCGCCGAAAATCTCGCGACAGACCTCCTCGGCATTGGGCAAGTCGGCGAGGATCAGAAACGGCGTCGCGTGGGTGTGATCGACGTATTTGTGTGGCAGGAAGGCATGCAGCAGCGTTTCCACTGACGGGTTGGGCGAGGCCGAATTCAGCAGGCTTGAGCGCTGATAGTTCACCATGTCTTCATCCGACAACTTATCGAGTGTGCGTAGCTTCAACAGTGGCTCTTGCCAGACACCGGGCAGTCCGGGCGCTTCGATCGTGTCCAGATCCCAGCCCGAGCCTTTGACGTGCAGAACCGGCCGCATCTCGCCGAACAGATCGGGGCGCTCTAGCTTGACCGACGTATTACCCCCGCCATGCATCAGCAGATCCGGGTTCTGACCGATGAGGCGCGAAGTGTAGACCCGCTCTGCCAATTCCTGATCCGCCGGATCGGCCCCGGCAGCCGCACGCCAGTCTGCGGCGGCCTGCGCCTTGTACATGTTTTCGATCATGTCTTTTGTATCCTTGTCTTTCTGCGCTCAGGCGGCTTGGCCAACCTTTTCAGGGAACATGGCCGCCAGACCTTCGGCGCTGGCTTCGCAGACGCCCCGCTCGGTGATCAAGCCGGTGACGAGACGGTTCGGCGTGACGTCAAAGGCAGGGTTGCCCACATCCGAGCCTTCGGGGATCACGCAAACCTCTCCGATGCCGTCCTCTGTCATGCCGAACACATGCGAGATTTCGCGGTCCGGTCGGTCCTCGATCGGGATTTCGGCAACCCCGTCCCGCAGCGTCCAATCGATGGTGGGTGAAGGCAAGGCCACATAGAACGGCACGTTGTTGTCATGCGCGGCCAGGGCTTTCAGATAGGTGCCGATCTTGTTACAGACATCGCCGGTCGAGGTTGTTCGATCCGTCCCGGTGATCACCAGATCGACCAGACCATGCTGCATCAAATGACCGCCTGCATTGTCGACGATGTATTGATGGCTGATGCCATGTTCGCCCAGCTCCCACGCAGTCAAGGCCCCCTGGTTCCGGGGTCGTGTTTCATCGACCCAGACATGGATCGGCAAACCAGCGTTATGCGCCTGATACATTGGGCTGGTCGCAGTGCCCCAATCCACGGTGGCCAGCCACCCGGCATTGCAATGGGTCAGCAGGCGCACCGGCTCACCCGAGGGTTTGCGGGCGGCGATGTCGCGGATCAAAGCAAGCCCATGTTCTCCGATCCGGCGATTGATCTCGATATCCTCTTCGCAGATTTCATCCGCCAGCGCCCAGGCCGCGGCGGCGCGTTGATCAATTGGCAGAGGCAGCAGGGCCTCCCGGCAGCGCTGCAACGCCCAGTTCAGGTTCACCGCCGTTGGCCGGGTCGCGTTCAGAACCGAAGCTGAATGTTCAAAGTTCTGATCAGAAGGGTCACGAGACATCGCATCCGCCATACCATAGGCAGCGGTCGCCCCGATCAGAGGCGCGCCACGCACCCACATCTCGCGGATTGCAGCCTCAAACTCGGCCAGCGAGGACAACGTGGCGATCCGGAAATCGTGCGGCAGCCAGCGCTGGTCGATGATCCTGACCTCGCCGCTTTCAGCGTCGCGCCAGATCGAGTGGTAGTGAACGCCGCCAATTTTCATCTTCTGCCCTCCGGTCGGGTTTCATGGGATCTGCCACACGTTCCAGTATTTTCACGCAGGCCTCAAGCGCCGATGGGTTGTTTCCGCACGGCTTTTAGCGGCGGATTACAGATCGGCCAGCCCCATGGCGGCATAGGCGGGTGGCATCAGAGCGCGCCGCCACCGGCCTAAAGGAAAGCGTCGGGCTGTCTCGGACATGACATTTGTCACTCCGCTGGTCTGACCCAGCGCCAACCGCGCCAAGACCCGGCCGCTATAGGTGCCCATGGCGACTCCGTTACCATGATAGGCAAAGCCCGCAAACATCCCTGCCTGCCCCGGAACCGGCCCGACAAAGGGCACTAGATCGCGCGACATGCATACCATGCCCGACCAGATATGAGTGACGTACACCTCGGACCACGCTGGGAACATACGCTTGAAGTCGCGCTGCACCAGCATTCGGATCGCCGCCTCGGATTTGGGTGAGGACCGCAGCCCGCCCCGCATGCCAAACAGGAACCGGCCATCCGGCATCAGGCGGAAATAGTGCAAGAGATTGCGCGTATCGTAGGACATCTGATCCGAGGTCCAACCCTGCGCCGCCTTCTCGTCCGGTGTCAGAGGACGAGTGACCAGCACAGTGGATTGGGCAGGCATGTAACGAGCCGACATCCAGGCCGGGATATCTTCGCTGGAGTACCCATTGGTGCACACCAACACCTTGTCGGCTCGGATTTGGCCCTTTGGGGTTTGTACAGCAAAACCTGACGCGGTCTTTTTAACGCTCAGAACGGGGCTGTTCTGAAAAAACACTGCGCCTTGTGCCTGCGCGGCTTGGGTTAGGCCAAAAAGATATTTCCGGGGATTCAGGCCGAACCCAACTGGAGTTGTGTATCCACCGTGAAACGGCCCGTTCAGGCCCAGACCGGGTAGATCAGCAGCTTCATGCAGTATGCCCTTCTCTTCGGCATTGTGCCTCAGCGCCTCCATCGCGCGGTGGGAATGGGCCAGTTGCGTCTCGCCTTTGGAGTGCCGATCCACGTCGATCCCGTAGCGGTCCAGAAGGCTTTCGACGAGTTGCACCGCGTCGCTTTCAGCCTCGGAATACGCTTGCGCCGCGACTTCTCCATAGCGACGACACATTGCCTTGTAGCTGAGTTTTGATCCACCCAAACAGCAGAACCCACCATTGCGTCCCGAAGCCCCCCAACCGGGTGTTTCGGCCTCACACACTGCGACAGACACGGCGGCATCCGCCAGATGCAATGCGGCTGAAGCTCCGGTGAAACCGCCGCCGATGACGGCTACATCAACCTGCAAATCACCCTGCTGTTCGGGCCAATTGGGGGCGGCAATAGTTTCGTCCCACCAGCACCCCTGCCTTGGCCCATCACCATAGGTGTAGTCTGGAAATATCCGTTTCATTCGGCGCGCATAGCGGCCATCTCATCCTGCTTTTGCCGCATCATGGCACGCTTGGTGACCAATGAGGCAGTGATGACGCCGATGGTCACAACAGCAATCATGAGGGTCGACAGCGCGTTAATCTCAGGGCTAACACCAAGCCGCACGGCCGAAAAGATTTTGATCGGCAAAGTCGTGGCAGACGGACCCGAAGTAAAGGACGCGATCACCAGATCATCCAGCGACAAGGTAAACGCCAACAGCCAGCCTGAGATCACCGCCGGCGCGATGATCGGCAGGGTCACCAGACGAAACGCTTGCGCGGGTGAGCAGCCAAGGTCCAAGGCGGCCTCTTCCAGCGACTGGTCAAAGGTCACAAGACGCGAGGAAACAACCACTGACACAAAGCACATCGAAAAGGTCGTATGGGCCAGAACGATGGTCAGAATCCCCCGGTCCAATCCGATGCCGATGAAGAGCAGCAACAGGGACAGACCTGTGATCACCTCGGGCATGACCAGCGGCGCATAGATCATTCCCGAGAACAGGGTGCGGCCAAAGAAGCGCCCTCCGCGTACCAGGACATAGGCCGCGGCGGTACCCAGAATGGTTGCCAGCGTCGATGAGAACACCGCCACCCGGATCGTCACCCATGCCGCGTCCAGAAACGCTTCGTTCTGAGCCAGCTCTCCGTACCATTTGGTTGAGAACCCGGCCCAGACAGTCACCAGTTTGCTTTCGTTGAAGCTGAAGACGATCAGGATAATCATCGGGATGTACAGGAACGCGAACCCCAGCGTCAGGGAAACCGTGTTGAACCAGCTTAACCTGTTCATTTCTCGGCCTCCGCCTGTTTCTGCTGGTTACGCTGGAAAAGCACAATTGGCACTACGAGGATCAGCAGCAGTACCACTGCTACAGCACTTGCCACCGGCCAGTCACGGTTTGAGAAGAACTCCTCCCACAGAACCTTACCGATCATCAGGGTGCCCGAGCCGCCCAGAAGCGAGGGGATCACAAACTCACCGATCACCGGGATCATCACCAGGAAACAGCCTGCGATGATGCCGGGGCGCGACAAGGGGATTGTCACCAGCCAAAAGGCCTGAAGGCGCGAGCATCCCAGATCCTCGGCGGCTTCGATCAGCGACTCGTCCATGCGCTCCAACGACGAATAGATCGGTGCGATCATGAACGGCAGATAGGTGTAGACGATCCCGATGTAGACTGCGGTATTGGTGTTCAGAATGGTCAGCGGGGTCGAGATGATACCCGTCCAAAGCAGAAGCTGGTTCAGATACCCTTCGTTCGACAGAATCCCCATCCACGCGTAAACGCGGATCAGAAATGAGGTCCAAAACGGAAGGATCACCAGCATCATCAGTGTCGGTCGCCATTCGGCCGGCGCGCGCGCCATGCCATAGGCAATCGGGTATCCCACCAGCAGCGTCAGAAAGGTTGAGATCAGGGCGATCTTCAGGCTGGAGAGGTAGGCCTTCCAATACAGGTCATCCTCGGTCAACCAGACGAAATTCTCAAAATCCAGCTGGCTGAAGAAATCCTTGATCCCGGCCCAACCCTGCGACAGGTCCAAGGTCGGCGTGTAAGGCGGGATCGCCAGTTCCGTGTCCGAGAGCGAGATTTTCAGGACAATGAAAAACGGCACCAAAAACAGCGCCAACAGCCAGACATAAGGAACTGCGATCAGCAGCGCGCGGCGCATCAGCTTGCCAACAGGACCGCAGCCGTCGCTGTCCAGGACAGCCAGACTGGGTCTTCCCATGTGAATGACCGACGCGAGATGCGGCGAGTATTGGCCGCTTGCGCCTTGATGATCGTGCCGTTCGGCAGCTCGACATGATAGGTCGAGAGGTTGCCCAGATAAGCGATATCCAACACCTTGCCCTGCACGGCATTGATTGCCTCGGCAGGGCGGTCGGTTGAGATCGTCACCTTCTCGGGCCGGATCGCCAGATGGCAGGCCTGACCCTCCGAGAAGCCGTTCGCCGAGGTTGCCGTCAGCGGAGCCTGCCCTTCGGCCCAGTCGATCCGATAGGTTTCCTCACCATTCGCGGTGGCGTGGCCTTCGATGATGTTTACGTCGCCGATAAAGTCAGCGACATAGACCGAGTTCGGGTTTTCATAGATGCGATCGGGCGTGGCGACCTGCATCAAGCGACCTTGATCCATTACCGCCACGCGGCTGGCAACGGTCATGGCTTCCTCCTGATCGTGGGTGACGATCACAAAGGTCGTGCCGGTCTTCTCTTGAATATCCATCAGTTCGAACTGCGTATCCTGCCGCAGTTTCTTGTCCAACGCACCCAGAGGTTCGTCCAACAGCAACAGCTTAGGCGCCTTCGCCAGTGACCGCGCAAGCGCGACCCGTTGCCGTTGACCGCCCGAGATCTGATGTGGCTTTCGGCGTGCAAATTGCTCGAGCCGGGTCAGGCGCAGCATCTCTTCCACCCGGTCCTCAAGGTCATGCCTGGGCATGTTGTCCCGGCGCAAACCGAAGGCGATGTTTTCCCAGATGCTGAGATGCGGAAACAGCGCGTAGGACTGGAACATCATGTTCACTGCGCGTTTGTTTGGCGGTATCGGGTCAATGTCCTGACCGCCCAAAATGATGTGCCCCTCGGTTGGCGTTTCGAACCCCGCCAGCATCCGCATCATCGTGGTCTTGCCGCAGCCCGACGGGCCGAGCAAGGCAAAGAATTCTTTCTCGAAAATGTCCAGAGACAGATTGTCTATGGCCGTAAAATCTCCAAACCGTTTGGTAACATTCTGGAATTGGATCAAGGGTTTCGCCTGCGGGTCATCCCACGGCGCAAAGACGTCAGAGTTCAAAACGGCCCCCGTTCGACAATCTGGAAGTGGGCGCAAGGCGATCCCCGCCGCCTTGCGCGAAATCGGATCAGGTGCCCGATTTGATCTTGGTCCACATACGGGTCACAACCCGCTGCGTTTTTGCCGGGTAAGGCGTCGTGATGTAGAGGTTCTGCATCGTCGCATCATCCGGATAGATCGCCGGATCACCGATCACGTCTTCCTCAAGGAACTCTTGCGAGGCCTTGTTGCCGTTGGCGTAGTACACATAGTTCGACGCTGCCGCCATGTTGTTGGCGTCAAGGATGAAGTTCAGGAACTTATGCGCGCCTTCCGGGTTCGGAGCATCTGCCGGAATGGCCATCTGGTCGAACCACATCAGAGAGCCTTCGGCGAAGGGGTGGTATTCGATCTCAACACCGTTGTCGGCCTCGGCCGCACGGTCACGGGCCTGCAGAATGTCACCCGACCAGCCAACAGCCACGCAGATATCGCCATTGGCCAGCGCGTTGATGTATTCCGAGCTGTGGAATTTCTGGATATAAGGGCGCACGCCGGTCAGTACTTCCTCGACCTTTTTGATGACGTCCGGGTCATGGCTATCCGGGTCCTCACCCAGATATTGCAATGTCATCGGGATCATTTCGGCGGGAGCATCCAAGAAATGCACTCCGCACTCGGCCAGTTTCTCCATGTTTTCGGGCTTCAGCACCAAATCCATGCTGTTCAGCGCCACGTCATCCCCCAGCGCTTCTTTCACCTTGCCGACATTCACACCAATGCCAGTGGTGCCCCACATGTAGTTGATCGAATAAGCATTGTTCGGGTCGTATCCGGCAGTACGCTCCTGGATGACATCCCAAAGGTTGCCAGCATTGGACAGCTGAGCTGTATCCAGTTCCCGGAACGCTCCGGCCTGAATCTGGCGCTGAAGGAATGTACCCGAGGGCACCACGACATCATAGCCAGAGCCACCGGCCAGCATCTTGGTCTCCAGCAATTCGTTGCTGTCGAACACGTCGTAGATCAGGGTCAGCCCTGTCTCTTCCTCGAACTTCGTTAGAAGCTCCTCGTCGATATAGTCCGACCAGTTATAGACTCGCACCTCTTCGGCGAAGGCCGCCGAAGTCCCCAATGCGAGAACCGCTGTCAGTGTCAGCGTCTTGAACATCATTTTTGTTCTCCCTGCGATTATGGTGGGTATTGTCCCGTTTTTTTGGATTTGATCAAGTTTTGCGTTTTTCGACTTTCTGAACTATGGTTCCAAAAGGTCAACAGCCCGGCAAGTCGGCACCCATCGAGACAAGGCAAACCAATTGGATTTGATCAAAAATAAGGCACCTAAGCCCAATATTGACGCCGGGAAACGGCCCGCGCACGAACAGGTCTACCACACCCTGAAATCCATGATCATGTTCGGCGAGCTGGTCCCAGGTCAGCCCGTCACTATTCAGGGCCTTACCGAATCGCTCGGCGTCAGCATGACCCCCGTGCGTGAGGCGATTCGACGTCTGATCTCGGACGGCGCATTAGTGTTTCAGGGCAATCGCAGGGTCAGTGTGCCGTTGTTGTCCAGCGGTGATGTTGAGCAGGTGATCTTCGCCAGAATTGCCATAGAATCAGAGCTTTCAAGGCGATCCACCGCCAAAATGTCCGCCAGCGACGTTGATCAACTGGAATCTATCGACCAGCAATTGGACCAGATGATCGCGGATGGTGACGTTCACGGCTACCTGCATCTCAACCACAGATTCCACGAAACGCTATATGCACATGCCGATGCGCCCGTTCTGAGCGATCTGGCCGAGCGTCTGTGGCTTCGATTCGGGCCATCCTTACGTGTGGTCTGCGGCCGCTTCGGCACTCAAAGCCTGCCTGATCGCCATAAGGATATCATCGCAGGGCTGCGCGCCGGGGATGCGGAAAAAGTGGCGAAGGCGACCGCTCAGGATATCGAGCAAGGCATGGAACTGATGATCGAGTCTGCCTCGGACATCTAGAAAACACCGATTCGATTGACAGGAAATAATTTGATCATATTGTGACTCGCAACCACCGTTGCAGGAGTCTTTCGGATGTCCACGATCACAAACCACATGCCCACCGCTGAATTGCAGGCGCTGGATGCCGCCCACCACATGCACCCGTTCTCTGCCAACGGAGCGCTGGGGAAAGAGGGCGCGCGCGTTATCACCCGCGCCAATGGCGTCTATCTGACAGACAGCGAAGGCGAACAGATCCTGGACGCAATGGCCGGCCTGTGGTGCGTGAATATCGGCTACGGGCGCGATGAGCTGGCCGACGCCGCCGCCCGCCAAATGCGCGAGCTTCCGTACTACAACACCTTCTTCAAAACGACCCACGTGCCTGCAATTGCACTGGCCAACAAACTGGCCGAGCTTGCCCCAGGCGATCTGAACCACGTGTTCTTCGCCGCTGGCGGGTCCGAGGCGAACGACACCAACATCCGTCTGGTGCGCACTTATTGGGCCGAAAAAGGCCAGCCCGACAAGAACATCATCATCAGCCGGCACAATGCATATCATGGCTCGTCGGTGGGCTCTGCCTCGCTGGGCGGAATGGCCGGAATGCACGCACAGGGCGGTATTCCGATCCCGAACATCCACCATATCAATCAACCCAACTGGTGGGCCGAAGGCGGTGACATATCGCCCGAAGAGTTCGGCCTCGCCCGTGCACGCGAGTTGGAGGACGCCATCCAGGAACTCGGCGAAGATCGCGTCGCGGCCTTCATCGCCGAGCCCGTACAAGGCGCAGGCGGCGTGATCGTTGCGCCCGATACCTACTGGCCCGAAATCCAGCGCATTTGCGACAAATACGACATCCTGCTGATCGCCGATGAAGTGATCTGTGGCTTTGGCCGTACCGGCAACTGGTTCGGATCGCAAACAGTTGGTATCAAGCCGCATATCATGACCATCGCCAAGGGCCTCAGCTCGGGCTACGCGCCTATCGGAGGCTCCATCGTCAATGACGAGATCGCCGAGGTGATCGGCGGCACGGAATTCAACCACGGCTACACCTATTCCGGCCACCCGGTCGCGGCTGCTGTTGCTCTGGAAAACCTGCGCATCCTCGAAGAGGAAAAGATCGTCGAGCATGTCCGCGACGTAGCCGCCCCCTACCTGAAACAGAAATGGGAGGCGCTGGCCGATCACCCGCTGGTGGGCGAGGCCAAGATCGTCGGCATGATGGCGTCGATCGCGCTTACCCCCGACAAAGCCAGCCGCGCCAAATTCGCCTCGGCCCCCGGCACGGTGGGCTATATCTGCCGCGACCGCTGCTTTGCCAACAACCTGATCATGCGGCATGTGGGCGACCGGATGATCATCTCTCCGCCTCTGATCCTGACGACGGCGGACATCGACGAGATGTTCGTACGCATCCACAAGTCCCTAGACGAAACACAAGCCGAGATCATCGCACAGGGCCTGATGAAAGCGGCCTCCTGATCCGCCCTTCATCTGGCTAAAACATCCCGGGGAGACGCCGATAGGCGGCGGGGGCAGAGCCCTTAGCCCGCTCGTTAGTTGCAATTTCAGTTGTGGTCGACAAGTTATCACCGCTGATTGCGATCCCTTTGGCATTGCCCAAGCACTAACATCAAAATCGGCCCAAGGCGGCCATTTGCGTCGGCCGCATCGAAAGTCGGCTTGTAGCCCAGGGCGGACCTTTGTCTTACTATTGGAGTCGCAGGAGCAACGAAGAACCACATACCTACCTACACGATCCGGCGTCGAAAACGGCCATCATTGCGCTTCGCAGGTGAGCAATATCTTCGTCCACTGAAGCGGAGTGATCGCATCTAAATGACGGCAATACCTCGACCCGGATCGTTCCGCTTTTGGGCAAGTGTTTGTCGCGCGGCATGCTTTTGTAGGATGCGTGAATTAGGACGGGTCGTGTTGTTCGGCCGTTGGTGCGCGCTACTACTATAGCTCCTGCCTTGAACTTGCCGAGGCTTCCAGAGTTAGTGCGCGTACCGTATGGGAAAAGCACGACACAACGGCGCGCGGGCATGGCTTGAACGACAGCAGTGAGTGTTTCGATCGCCACATTGCCACTTTTCCAGTCAATCTTCACCGGCCCTAAACACTTGATTCCGTGGCGTTGGATAACCGCGTCGCAAAGTTCCTTTTTCCTGACTTCCGACATTTTTTCGTATAAGTCATTGATATTATTATGCCTTGGTTGCCAAAAGGCACTACACGGACTTTTTTCGCCAGCGATTGTTTCGGAGTGTTGAGGGAGCTCAGGCTTTGGTCTGGCCAGTTTTTCGGGTGCGCCCGGGGGGTATCTTGAAAGGGGCTTCGTTCCAGGTCAGGCCGACGCAGGTGAGGATGCGTCTGGCATCGACCGTGGCATGGCTTGGCATGCCGTAGCGGTCAGGGGTGCCTTTGTGGCGCAGGATCGAGAGCTGCAATGCGTTCAACTCGTTGCGGATACGAGCCGGGCTCATCGGGTGTCCGAGCAGGTCCAGATGCTTGCGCAGGTGCTGCAGGCAGCAGAAGGCCATGTAGCAGATGGCGATATGGGCCCGGACCCGACGCGGCGACCAGTGATAGATGGGCCGGATTTTCAGATCGTGCTTGTTGGTGCGGAAGCAGGCTTCGATCTCCCACAACTGGTGATAGCGGGCAATGACGTCCTGTGCCTCCAGTTCGTCCGCACCATGAACAACAATGGCATGCAGCCCGTCCCATTGTGCCGCTGCCTTGATCTTTGCATCATCCAGCGTGACGTCCCCGCTGTCGGGGAAGGCCAGGAAGCGGCCATATCCCCGGCTGCTGAAGCTGCCGGGTTTGCGAGAGCGCTTGAGCTTCTTGTGCAGCTTTTCGATTGCCTTGTCGCGCTTGTGGGCATCATTGCGTGCCCGGGTGGGTGACCAGGTCACAATGACCCGCGCTCCCTCCTGGTCGATCACCTTGTACCAGCCCTTCTCGGTTGCCTCTTCAGAACCGTGTCCAGCCCAAGGCTGGCGTCCCTCCGGGCTCAAAATGTTCGCCTTCACGGCGGCCGGGGCGGACTTCATGCGATAGCCGAGGATGTAGGGCAGACCCTTGTTCTGCAACATCTGCTGGTTGTCCTTGCTGAGCATGGCGGCATCGGCCACGAACGTGACCCTGGCCACGTCGAAGCGTCCCTCCAACGCCTTCAGCGCAGCTTCCAGCGTATGACCTTCCCAGGTGTTTCCCGGGAAGAGTTCATAGCCCACAGGCAGCCCATCGGAGGTGACGATCAGCGCCAGCATGACCTGAGCGCGGTGATGCTTGCCATCCTTGCTGAAGCCCTTGGCCAGAAGATGATCCTGCTCGACCCCGTCCGCATCCTCGGCCGGGTCCTCGCGCTCGGTGTCAAAGGCCAGGGTCGTGCAATCGTAGAACAGCACGGTCACTGGCCCGCCCAGCAACTTCTCTGCCGCCGCGTGAGAGGTTTTGCAAATCCCGTCTATCACCGGCGTATTGATGTAATCCATGCTCCGATAGACCACGTCCAGATTGAGCGTGATGCCTGCCTGGTTCTCCAACGCCTCCACGGTCGCGCGCTTGCTCTCGGGCTGTGCGATCCGCGCCATAACCAGCTCTTTCACAATGCGATTGGCACTTTTACGCGCCGCCCCCAGAAGGGCCCCCCAACCCAGTTGGTCATACATCGTCCCCATGACATCCCGCAGACCCAGAGAGACCCGCGCCTCCTCACGGCACTCGGCAAGATCAACGCCAAGCTTGTCCGGCCGCGGAGCGCGGCGCACCAGCGCCTGCAGATCGGCATATTCCGTGGGCGTGAACAGTTCCATTTGCGGCGAGCGATCAATGCGTAATTGCTCCATCAAGCGGCCCGCCAGACGCTTGATATCCTCAATCTCGCTGTCGTTATGGGCCACACCCACATGGCGCAGGATCTTCTGGCGTACCTTGGAGCCGGTGCGGACGGATTCAACGATCTGGATCCGTGTGCGGTTGAGCTTTGCGTCATGTTTGGTGCGGATGAACATGGGCGAAGAGGTTAGCCATCTGAAGGCCCATGTCAATACTTTTTATAATAATGGGGCACTACAACGCGCCTCTGAGCAACCACACCTGAAAACAAACCAAAAACCCAGTCAGATCAACAAAAAGGTCGGAAGTCAGGACCGCGTCGCAAAGTTCCTTTTTTGGCGGCGAAGGTGATCCACTTGGCGTCGGACACCACGTCAATCAGAGCGAAACCATCCAGGTGGCTGCGGTGGTTGATCACAATAATTGTGGAACGTCACAGATCTTTGACTTAATCGATGGCCAAAACCTCAAGGAATGATTGCATCACGTCATTCATGTCTGACCCAAACATCAAGCATTTCTGACCCAAAACACCTATCGACCATACGTAAGCACTGCTGCCAATACTTCAAACTTCCTCAAATCGTCGGAAGGCCAAGGCAATTAACCCGGCGATGGCCATGTAAACCAATGCCAGCAACAGCAGGGGCTCGTAGACCACGAATGTGTCTGCTCGAACCCGGGAAGAAACAGCATATATCTCGACCACTGTGATCGTTGCTACGAGTGGCGTTGCTTTGAGCTGCAAGATGGTTTCTCCGCCCAAGGTCGGCAGAACATTGCGTACCGCTTGGGGCAGCCAGATCCGGCGGAACATTGTGAAACGTGGCATCCCGAAGGACTTTGCAGCCTCCAACTGGCCTTTTGCCACGCCGGAAAACGCGCCTCGCATGACCTCGCCCTCATATCCCGCAAAGGACAGTGTCAGTGCCAGGACGGCATAGGGCCAAGCCTGACGCAAGTAAGGCCAAAGCTCAGACGAGCGTATCCAGGGAAACTGCGGAAATAACGAACCAAGCCCGTAATATAGCAACCAGATCTGCAACAGCAGCGGTGTGCCTCGAATGATCGTGCAGAACACGCGGGCGGGCGTTGCCAAGTACCACGGGCCCACCGCCTGCGCCAATCCCAGAGGCACAGCCATGAGAAAGCCTAGTACGGTTGTGACCACCAAAAGCCAGATTGTGGTCCAGAGACCCTGCAGCGCCAAAGGGGCATATTTTGGAATCCAATCCCAACGCAGCGAGACCGCACACCAGATCACCAATGCTGCAAATAACAGCATCATGACGATACGGTGCGGTTGCATAAGAGCTTTCACAGTGATCATGCCGAGCCACCCTTCAACGAAGGTTGACCACGCCGCGCCCATTTCTCGATACGGGCAAAAACGACCCCTGAGAAAAGGGTGACCATCAGGTATAAGAAGCCTGCAGCCAAAAAGAAGGTGAAATAAGCACGGGTACTGCTAGCCGCCTGTCGTGTTTCCAGCGTCAACTCACTGAACCCGACGACTGCAAGCAAGGCCGTGTCTTTGGTCGCGATAAGCCACAGATTGGCCAGGCCGGGCACAGCAAATCCCATCATTGCTGGTATGGTCACCCGACGCATGATCATGAAAGCGGGCATTCCATAGGACTTCGCCGCCTCGATCTGGCCGACGGGCACCGCCTTTATCGCGCCTCGCAGCACCTCGGTGGCATAGGCCCCTTGCACAATGCCCAGCACCCAAATACCGGCGGCTACACCGTTGATCTCAACCCTGCCGCCTCCGACCGCCTCAGAGATCTTGTTGATGATATCACTGCCGACATAGTAAAGGATCAGGATCAGCACCAGTTCAGGCACCGCCCTGATCACAGTCGTATAGATGGCAAGAAGGTCACGCGTGACCTTCCCGCCGTAGAGTTTTCCGTAGGCCCCGAACAGCCCGATAACCAGCCCCATTCCAAATGCGCCAAAAGCGATTTGCAGGGAATTGGCAAGCCCGCGTAACAGGTTGCCACCCCAACTAGACAGCGACAGCAACTCCATGCTGGTGCCAAGGCCCAGTGTCTCTAACAGTCCGGTCACAGCTACGCCTTAGTAGATGCTGGTGGTGAAGTAACCCTCGGTGATTTTCTCGTGGGTCCCATCGGCCAGGATCGCAGCGATCCCTTTGTTAAGCGCTTCAAGAAGTTCGGTGTCGCCCTTGCGCACACCGGCACCGACGCCACGGCCCAGGATTGCCGGATCATCCGCGACAGCGCCTTTGATTTCGCAACAGCTGCCATTGTCCGAATTCACAAAATCTGCCATGGCAATGCTGTCGGCCTGAGTGGCATCGATGCGGCCCGCGAAAAGGTCTTGGTTGGCCTCATCCTGAGTCTGATAGACTTTCAGCTCTGCATCCTTGAAGTATTCCTGCGCATAGGCCTGGTGGATGGTCGAGGCTTGGATCCCGATGATCTTACCTGCGAGGGACTCTGCGGTGGGCTCGATATCCATCGACTTGTCCGCCACGATCACTGCGGGTGTGTTGTAATACGCATCACTGAAGTCGATGGTTTTCAGACGCTCTTCGGTGATCGACATCGACGCCATGATCGCGTCGATCTGCTGGCCGGTCAGCGACGGAATGATACCGTCCCAGGCAACAGGTGTGATCACGCAGTCAAGCTCGGCCGCGGCGCAGACGGCATTGATCACCTCGATCTCCCATCCGACCCAATTGCCCGAGCTGTCGGGTGACGCAAATGGGGGATAGGGTTCGGCGGCGATACCGATCTTAACTTGTTCAGCTGCTGCCGCGCCTGCAGTTAGCACGGCTGCGGCTGTTGCTGCAGTCAGAAGTGTTTTCAATTTCATTAGGAGTCTCCCGGTTGGTTTTATTTGGTGTTTTGATGCTATCCGACTGATCTGAGGAATTGCTTCAGTCGCTCTGATTGCGGATTTCCAAAGAGGTCGGCAGGTGGTCCCTGCTCTTCAATACGCCCCTGATAGAGGTAGACGACATGGTTCGCCACTTCGCGCGCGAACTTCATCTCATGAGTAACCAATAACATTGTTCGCCCTTCGGCAGCCAGATCACGGATCACCGTCAGCACTTCGCCCACGAGTTCCGGATCCAGTGCGGATGTTGGCTCGTCAAAAAGCATGGCGGAAGGATCAACCGCCAATGCCCGAGCAATAGCGGCCCTCTGCTGTTGGCCCCCGGATAGATATGCTGGGAAGGTGTCCTCTTTGCCGCCCAGGCCTACCCTGACCAGCAATTCGCGCGCGCGTTCGATCGCCTCTGATTTTGGTACCTTCAACACATGTACCGGAACCTCGATTACATTCTCCAGCAAAGTGCGGTGGGTCCACAGGTTGAATTGCTGGAACACCATCGCCAGCTTTGTCCGGATGCGCTCTATCTGCTTCTGGCTGGCCGGGCTTCCATCTGCCCGCATGGCCACTTCCTCGCCTCCGATTATGATTTTGCCGGAGGTCGGCGTTTCAAGGAAATTGATGCATCGCAGCATGGTCGACTTGCCAGACCCTGAGCCACCAATGATCGCTACGACATCGCCCTGATGTGCAGTGAGGTCTACGCCTTTTGGCACCTCGAGATTTCCAAAAGACTTGTGCAAGTCCTCAACTCGGATCGCCTCTCGGCGCGTATCCGTTTCTTGAGCAACTGCGTCCGCGGCGGCTGTGTCCATTTTTTCTTTGACCCCAACTTTCTGATTGCAGTAAGCCGCGAGCATAGTAATTATGCAAGTGTATAATTACAGCATCCGCAAAATAGGACCAATCGTGAGCGAAGACCGCAAGAAATTTAAGCGTGAGTCGGCCGAAGCCCGACAGCACGCACTGATTCTCGCGACGCTTGATTTGGTGGCGGAGCAGGGCGTCCGTGGCGCTACAGTGCGGGGAATCGCAGACCGTGCGGATGTTACGCAGGGGCTTATCCGTCATTATTTCAACTCCAAGGAGGAGTTGATCGTCGCGGCGTATGAGCACCACATGAACTCGATGACAGATCAGACATTCGCGCCCGCGAACGAAGTCGAAGCCAGCGCCCAAGCCAAGTTGGCAGCTTTCGTGAAGGCGTCGTTGACGCCCCCGGTTGTCGACCCCCGTGCTATCGCTCTTTGGGCCAGTTTTTTGAACAAAGTTCAGCAGGACCAGCAAATGAAGGCGACCAACGAACGAACATACGGCTATTTTCGGGACCAACTTGAAGGGTTGATCGCGGCCTCGCTGAAAGAAGCGAACCGCTCGGCATCGCCTGTCCAATTGCGGCAGCTGGCTATCGCTTGCAACGCGGTCATCGACGGTCTGTGGCTGGAAGGCGGGGCCTTACCCGATGCCTTTGAGCAGGGTGAACTGGTTGAAATCGGGCTGCAATCCGTTTCCGCCATTATCGATTTGGATCTATCGCAAGAGAGCGAGCGCCTATGAGGTTGACGGCAATTACTGAACGGCTGGCCGGATTGGGCGGCGGTAAGTGGGAAGTACACTTGAAGGCGCGCGCCATGGTTGAGGCAGGCGCCGATCTGGTGGAAATGACAATCGGCGAGCCGGACGTGCCAACGCCGCCGGAGCTTTGCGATGCCGCTGCCTTAGCTTTGCAGTCGGGCCGTACCGGCTATTCCAACGGCCGGGGAGAGGCCGGGCTTTGCGCAGCCTTGGCAGAGTCGTACTCCAAAAGCTGCGGCCGGCATTATTTGCCCGAGAACATTCTTTGTTTTCCCGGCACGCAGACCGCGCTTTATACAGTGATGCAAGGCGTCGCCGAAGCAGGTTCCGAAGTGTTGGTTGGTGACCCGATGTATGCCACATACGAGGGCGTGATCCGCGCATCAGGAGCCGAACCCGTACCGGTGCCGCTCCGCCCAGAAAACGGTTTTCGGTTGCAGGCCGAAGACATCGCCGCGCGCATCACCCCGCGCAGCCGCGCTATACTTCTGACGACTCCGCATAATCCGACAGGCGCGATCCTGACCGCTGAAGATGTACGGAAAATTGGCGAACTTGCGATCAAGCACGACCTCTGGATCATCTCGGACGAAGTGTACGAGCATCTGGTGTTTGAAGGAGCGGAATTTGTATCTCCGCTTTCGGACCCGGACCTGGCCGATAGGGTCATCGCCGTGTCGTCGATTTCCAAATCTCACGCAGCCCCTGGCTTCCGCAGCGGTTGGTGCGTTGGCCCAGCCGCGTTCTGTACTGCGTTACTACCGGTCTCGGAAACGATGCTGTTTGGCAATCAGCCCTTTATCGCAGACATGACTGAAAAAGCTGTGCGAGACGGATCTTCGGTCGCTGCAGGCATGGCGTCTCGTTTTGCGGCTCGCGCTCGTGTTCTGGAACGCCGCCTTCATAGTGAAACGCCTCTGACCGTCCACCAACCGGATGCGGGCATGTTTGCGCTGGTCAACGTGTCGGGCATTGGAAAGGATGGTGACACCTATGCCTGGGATCTGCTGGAGCATGGCGTTTCAGTGATGCCGGGCTCGGCCTTTGGTGAAAGCCTCAAGGACTGGGTTCGGGTCGCCCTCACCATCGACGACCGCCAATTCGCGACGGCGCTGGACCGCATCGTCGCCCACGCAAACCTCAGCAAACGGAATGTTGCATGACCAAACAAACAGTGGGCGAGGCACTGGTCGCCGAATTGAAGCAACGGGGCGTATCCTGCGTGTTCGGCATTCCCGGCGTGCACACCGTTGAGCTTTATCGCGGGCTTGCCGCCTCGGGCATTCAGCATGTGACCCCAAGGCACGAGCAAGGCGCAGGTTTTATGGCTGACGGTTATGCGCGTGTCTCAGGCAAGCCAGGCGTTGCCTTTGTGATTACAGGACCCGGCCTGACAAATACGCTGACGCCGATGGCGCAGGCCCGCGCGGATTCCGTTCCGATGCTGGTGGTTTCCGGCGTCAACGAAAACAGCACGCTACACAAGGGTCTTGGCCATTTGCATGAACTGCCCGACCAACATGCGCTGGCCAAATCTGTTGCGCTGGTGTCCGAACATGTGGCCCAGCCCGGTGATCTGAGCGCTGCTTTGGATCGCACGTTTGCACCCTATTCCGCTGGACGACCGGGCCCCACCCATATCCAAATCCCGCTGGATGTGGCGGGGCTGGTCGCTGAAAGCGCCCTGACTTCGAAAGATCATCCTCATCAGGCACTGGACAGTGACTTAATCAAACAGGCCGCAGACCGGCTGTCTGCCGCGCGAAAAGTTGTCATCTTGGCGGGGGGCGGAGCGAAAACGACCGGAGAATATCTACAAACTCTCGCTGAGCGCCTCGATGCGCCTGTCGTGCAAACCGTAAATGCGCGCGGTGTGATGCATGGGCACCCACTGACTGTTCCCGCCAGTGCAAGCTTGAAATCTGTCCGGGCTTTGATCGAAGATGCCGATTGCGTCCTCGCTTTGGGGACCGAGTTGGGCCCAACGGACTATGACATCTATGCCACCGGAGATATGGCCTCTATGTCGGGGCTCATACGAGTGGATATTTGCCCGGATCAACTGACCCGTCACGAAGCCGCAATAGCCATAGAGGGTCGCACCGATCAGGTTGTTTCGTCCTTGCTGTCGGCATTGCCCGGAAAATCCAACCAGCGAGATGGAATGGACAGCGCTGAAAGAACCCGCGCTGCGGCGTTCGAAGAGATTGGTTCTGACTACCGCGCCCAAGTCGAGATTCTGGCGGCCATGCGCGCCGCAGTCCCGAATGCGCTCATGATCGGGGACTCCTATGATGATTGTCAAGCATGACATTGATTTTGTTTGATTTTAAATTCGACAAAATCGTCGAAGACCCAGCCGTTCTTGAGCGTGTCATAGATGATCTTGAGCAGCTTGCGGGCAGTGGCTATGATCGCCTTGCCCGCGCCACGGCGTTCCTTGATGCGCCGATAATGGCTGTTGAGATATCCCGAATAGCGGATCGCGATGAGCGTACATTGCACCAGCGTGGTGCGCATGAGCTTGTTGCCGCGCTTCGTGATCCGCCCGTGATGTTCGGTTTCGTTTGAGTTGCTCACCTTGGGCACGATGCCGACATAGGCGGCCAGCTTGTCCGCGTCGGAGAAGTCTTCAACCCTGCCGATCCCCGCCAGCAGGACCGCGGCAGATCGCGCACCGATCCCCTTGATGCTGGTGAGCCCCTCAAAGCCTTTCATGGCCGAGGCGGCCTCCTCGATGGCCTTGTCGAGACGGCTCAGGGTTTCGGTCAGGCCGAGCGCCTGGTCCCGCAATGCCGCCAGTTCGACCTGCTCAAGCGGTGTGAAGCGGCTGAGATCCAGGTCGCGCAGGCGCTTCTTGCTGGACAACCCTTCCTTCTTCAGCTTCATGCCGTGGCGGACAAACATCGCGTGGATGCCGTTCAGCAGCATGGTGCGCTGTTTGACCAGCATGTCACGCGTCCGGGTCAGCGAGGCCAGTTCGCTTTCCTGAGTGGACTTGAGCCGGGTTTCCGGCAGCATGTCCTTCGACAGGAAAAACGCCAGGGCGCGGGCATCGTTGCGATCGGTTTTCTTCACCGATGTGCGGATCACTTTAAACTGGCGCGGGTTGACCACAACGATCCGGCCGACACAGGGTTCCACCTCACCGCAGAACCAGGCCGTGTTGCCGGTGGCCTCGACCGCCAGTTCGTCATCCGCATCAAGGCTCTGACAGAACTGCTCAAGCGCCTGCGCGGACAGTTGAAAGGTTTGGAATGTTTCCGATCCGTCCGTCTCACGCCGACAGATCGTGAAGGAATTCGTATGAAGATCGACACCTATGTAAGCCATGGCTATACTCCCTGCTCAAGGAGGCGGAGCCCCCAATGGGGCGTGAACGGCCAAACCAAGCTCCTATGCAGGATCACCGGCCAAAACCGGGCCCTATGGGGGCTGTTCGGAAACAGGCGAAGGCTAAGCTCCACTACAGGGTCACAATGCCCTACGAAAACATCCAGCCTGAGACCTATCCGCCTCCCCGAATCCTCTAACAGATTCAGGGCGTTTGGCCGATCACAAATCATTCATACCCCCTCCACTCAGCCGATTTATGCTGGCAACCTTTACTATGATCACGACCGTCCCGGCGGATGGTTCAATGCGGCCACAGGATACGGAGCGCTTGGCTACGGTATTCCGGCAGCCATCGGTGCCGCGATTGCCGACCCGGAGGCGTCCGTGATTTGCATCGCTGGGGACGGAGGTGCCCAATTTTCACTGCCTGAGATCATGGCCGCAGTGGACCAAAACCTGCGCATTACCTTTGTTCTTTGGAACAATCATGGCTATGGCGAAATCGCCACGTCCATGGAGGGCGTGGGCGTCGAGGTGATCGGTTGCGACCCAACCCCACCTGACTTTGCGGCCACTGCTGCCTCGTTTGGTGTCCCCTACAAACGCGTCCGGCAAGATCCAATAGCTGTTGCCGCTGCACTGACAGAAGCCATTGCCCAAAACGGCCCCGCGATTCTGGAAATTGATATTGCCGGGCGACGCTCGGATCAGGAGTGACTCATGCGCAACCCGACCTTTGAATTTACCCGTGCCATAACGCGCAAGCCTGCCTCGACCATTGCAGACGGCCTGCGTGCCGAGGATATCGGCAATCCCAGCCTAGAGGGTATGCTGGCTGCGCATTCGGCCTATGTCAGCGCGCTGCGGAGCACCGGAGCAGAAGTCATCGAGCTTGACCCGCTTGAAGCGTACCCGGACGCCCAATTCGTCGAGGACACCGCGCTGTGCCTGCCGCAAGGTGCTATCCTGATGCGACCTGGCGCGCCCTCCCGCCTGGGTGAGGTGGCAGAAATATCGTCGACGATCCGTGCCTGTTACGACGACGTCCGCGAGATCAAGGGGCCCGGCCATGTCGAAGGAGGTGATATCCTGGTGACCGGAAAGGAAATTCTGGTCGGCCGCTCGGATCGAACCGACGCTGCAGGCGTGGGCGAGCTGACGGAAATTGCCAATGAATGGGGCCATGCTTTGCGCGAGGTGTTTACGCCTGAAGGCGTGTTGCATTTCAAGACCGATTGTTCACTGATGGATGCCGAAACCGTCCTTTCAACCAAGCGTCTAGATGCGTCCGGGTGTTTTGAAGGCTACCGTGTTCTGCATGTTGCCGATGGTGAAGAAGCGGCCGCCAATGTGTAGAAAAGCGTGCAATTTTGACCCCCTAAGCGGGGAAATCGGCGTCCAAATTTGACCCCTCCCTATGGTTGTAGACATCCTTTTCATTGAGCAGTCGATGGAGAGGCAAGCGGGATGATTTGCGTGGAAACTATTAGAAAAGTGCGTCGCTTACACCTGATCGAAAAAAAGAGCATCAAGGAAATTTGCCGTTCGCTCAATTTGAGCCGTGCAACGGTTCGAAAGATAATCCGATCGGGAGTGACGGAGTTCAAATATGAGCGCAAATCGCAGCCATACCCGGTGCTCGGGCCTTGGCGCGCGCGTCTGGATGAAACGCTTGAGGAGAACGAGGCGCTTCCGAAGAAACACCGCAAGCGGATGACCAAAATCTGGAAGGAACTCTCCGATGATGGTTTTGGCGGCGGGTATGACAGTGTTCGACGCTACACAAAGAATTGGCGCATTGCGCACGGCCGACAACAGGCGCAGGCGTTCATCCCGCTGATCTTTGATCCTGGGGAGGCGTACCAGTTCGACTGGAGTGTGGAGACGGTTTTGATGGACGGTGCACTCACGACCGTGAAGGTTGCCCATTTCAAACTTTGCCATAGCCGCATGCCATTCTCCATTGCCTATCCGCGCGAGACGCAGGAGATGGTCTTTGATGCCCACGACGAGGCCTTCAAATTCTTTGGTGGAGGCTGCATCAACGGGATCTACGATAACATGACGACCGCCGTCGATGCGATCCTGTCGGGCAAGGAAAGAAAGTTCAACAAGGCATTCTCCCGGATGTGTTCTCATCATCTGGTGAACCCGATCGCCTGTACGCGCGCGGCCGGTTGGGAGAAGGGTCAGGTTGAGAATCTGGTCAAGGAGAGCCGCGCCTATAGTTTTACACCGCGTCTGGAGGTGGCCGACTTCGATGAATTGAATGCCCGGCTGCAAAAAGACGCGATCAAACGCGCAAAAGAACTGCGGCATCCGGAAAACCTGGAGGTGACGGTCTGGGAGGAGTTCCAGCAGGAAAAGCCGCTGCTGACGCATCTGCAGAAGCCCTTCGTCGGGTTCCGTGAAAAGACGGTCGCCGTGAGCCGAACCTGCCTGATCAACTTCGAAAGAAACAAATACAGCGTTGAGGCAAGAGCTGTTGGACGTCAGGTCCAGTTGCAGGTCTACGCCACGCGGATTGTCCTGCGCCAAGACGGTGAGATTGTCGGAGAGCACGAACGGTGCTTCGGCCGAGGAAAAACGATCTTCAACCCTTGGCACTATGTGCCCGTCCTCAAGCGCAAGCCTGGCGCTCTGCGCAATGGAGCACCGTTCCGTGACTGGGACCTACCACCGGCAATGACGCAGATCTGGACCCATCTGCGGGGCACATCCGACGGAGACCGGCAACTTGCCGATATTCTTTTCGCTGCTTACCAGCACGACATTGATGTGGTCGAGGCTGCCTGCGAAGAAGCTCTAAAATCTGGCCTGCGCAAGGCCGATGCGATCCTGAACATTGTCTCTCGGCGCACCAATCCCCCGCCGCCAAAGGCGATTGAGCCGCCTGCCCACCTGCAGCTGAAAATGGCACCGATCGCGGATTGCGCTCGCTATGACAGGCTTGGAGGCTCCCATGCAACTGCGTAAGGAAATTCTCGAACTTGCCCGTCAACTGAAGTTGCCAGGCATCGTCAACTGCTTTGACGAAGTGATGCAGGCCGCAGCCAAAAACAACTGGCGGCCCCAACAGGTCGTGGCCGAACTCCTCACGGCCGAACTGGCCGAAAAGACTGCGCGCTCGATCCGGTATCAGATGGGTGCCGCAAAGTTCCCGGTCTGCAAGTCCTTACCTGAGTTCGACTTCACGGTCAGCCCCGTCAACGAGGAAGTCGTGCGCAATCTTCATGACGGCGATTTTATGGACCAGGCCAGGAATGGCGTGCTGGTCGGTGGAACCGGATCGGGCAAAACGCATCTCGCAACAGCGATCGGGGGCCACGCGGTCAATAACCGCCGGCGGGTCAGGTTCTTCAGCGCTGTGGATCTCGCGAACAAGCTGGAGGCTGAACATCGCGAAGGCAACGCCGGGCGGCTCAGCGAGCAGCTGATCCGCGTCGACCTCGTGATTATAGACGAACTCGGTTATCTGCCGTTCGCAGAGTCTGGTGGACGATTACTCTTCCATCTCATCAGCAAACTGTACGAGCGAACGTCTATTCTGCTAACAACCAACCTCGCATTTGCTGAATGGCCGAGTGTGTTCACAGATGCCAAAATGACCACTGCTCTCCTGGATCGACTGACACACCATTGCGATATCATCGAAACCGGGAACGAAAGCTGGCGAATTAACCACCGCGACTAACCTCGAAATCGGGGAATAAATTCAAAACAGACAGCAGGTCAAACCTTCAGTCGAGCTACGCTCTCTTTTCGGTTTGACCTGCTGTCCACCCCCTCCTGAATCAACCTAAACACGACCCCCTCAACGCCCCTCTTAGCTCCAAGGGGGGTCAAATTTGGACGCCGATGGGGGGTCATTATTCAATGCCGATTGACACGACCGCCGGTTCGTTACTCTCCATATCAACGACTGCCAGAGTGCTATGCTTGCTGCATGGCGCCGGAAGTTCAGACAGTTCGGGATCGTCGATGGGTTCAATAATTTCAAAAGATGTATTCAACATAACTGCACCAACAAATCGGGACGTTGAAACAGAGATTAAAATCAAATTGTCACCAAACCGCGATGCAGATGTTAACCAGATGTTAACAGGCCCGGTTCTTACGCACGCTAGGCTTGTGTCCGTGGCTGAACATATTCCAAAAAGAGTGTGGGGATGGTTTGCACGAAAACACTCACACGTGCCAAGCTGTGTTTAGAAACAGACATGTAGGACCGCAGAGTTGAAGAAGCTGAACGTATTGTTGGTAGAGGACGACCCGTCATTGCTTGCTCTGACGTCCGCGCTCCTTCGACCGCATTACAATGTTCTTCAGGCGTCCAATGTTGCGGATGCGCGCGCGACGCTTGCGTCCCAATCCGTGGATATCGCGCTGCTGGACCTCGGATTGCCGGATGAAGACGGTCTGGTGCTTGCGCGTTCGATGCGGGCGAAATCGGCACATCCGCCGATCATCTTCGTGTCGTCCCGCAATAGCGCGAGCGACAAGATCAGCGGGTTGGACATCGGGGGTGACGACTATCTGACAAAGCCGTTCGACCCGGATGAGCTTTTGTCCCGGATCAACGCAGTGCTCAGACGTACAAACCCCCAGGCTCAGATGCCCCGTCAAGATACCAAAGTCCGGCTGGGAGAGATCGAGATTGATCTGGACAGTCGACAGGTCTGGAACGCCCAGCACGAGGTCATACCCGTCACGCGGGCCGAGTTCGACGTGCTGATGGCCATCGTAAACGCGAACGGTCGGGTGCTGTCCCGGTCGGTGCTGCTGGATGCAGTTGCCCTCTCACCGGACCATGACGCAGGAGAGCGCACGATTGATGCTCTAGTTGCAAAGATCCGCAGGAAGCTGTCGGATGGCGGCGATGGTCCCAAGATCATCGTGACGGTCCACGGGGTCGGCTATCGACTGGGGGTGACAAGACAGTGAAACTCCGCGCCTTCATATATGATGAGCCGATCAACGCGGTCACCCAGAACTTTCTGGACAAGAAGTTTGAGGCCCAATACCGCGATTGGTACTTCGAATCCACACGCGGGCAATTCCGCACAGCGCTGCTGTTTGGCGCGTCCTTCTACGTCGTCTTTGCCTTTCTTGAGGTGTTTGTCCTGCATTCCCGCAGCTTCTCGGGTCAGGATCTGGCTGTCTGGGGAGCACGGCTGTTCATCATATCTTTTATTTTTGGACTTTTCTTTTGGGAATTATATACTTAAGTAACATTTATGATGTCGAGAACATTCTGAATTGTCCGGTGTAGGTAACATGCCAATTGTCCGCTTCAGTTGATTGCGCGGTGGCCCAATTCGGAGGGAGCCGTAGGCGACCGTAGATTTGGGCCACCGCGTTCGCGCCACGTCGAAGCGGGTCACGCGACTTTGTGTTTGCTATCCTCCTGTGTGATGGGTGATCCGTCAGGCTGGTAGCGGCCAATGCATCTCGGGCCGTGGAAGATGACCAGTTGACCATCGGGGTATTCGTGGACCCTGACCTTCGCCTTGACGAAATGATGACGGTGCCTGTCTGCCGCGATCTGCATGACCAGGCCCTTGTAGCGCACCGTATTGTCGTTGCCGACGACGCGGTCTTCCTGCACACACAGGGTGTCGCGCACATTGCCTGTAAACGGCACGAAGGCCGAGGTCGTATCCTCCGGCTCCTTTGCAAACAGGGCATTGTGTTCGGGAAGATAGACCTCTTTCAGGAACTGATTGGCCTCTTCAATGGTTGTGATCCCATGGGACCGCAGTTCCTGCGGCAATCGGTTCTGGAACGTGCCAAACATGCGTTCAGACCGTCCACGGGCCTGCGGTGAATAGGCCGGGATCAGCTCAATGCCGAGTTGCTGCAAGGCGCGCCCGACCTGGGTCAGATTGTCCTTGTCCACTTTGCCGCCCGCTTCGGGCGTATGCCAGTAATGAGAGCCCCGATCGGCATAGAGCGAGCAAAACAGACCTTGCGCCTCGATCACCTCTGTCAGCCCCTGAAAACTGCTCATCGTCCCTTCTTCCTCGACAAAGAATGCCGAATAAACCCGGTTGGTGGCATCGTCCATGGTGACGATCAGATCCCACCACTGACCCGGAACCCATTCATGGCTGGAGCCGTCCTGATGCAACATCATGCCAACCATCGGACGGCGGGGCCGCTTGCGCCGATGGGCACCTCGTCGGGGTGCTGCCTGAACCCGGCCGTGGCGCTGCAGTGTAAGCCGCACCCAGTTGTAGCTCTGTGTGAAACCATGGTGGGCCACCAGCTTCTCGTGGAAATGCTTCGGCGTGTAATCCCAGTACTTGGTATCAAACAGTTCAAGCATCTCCATGACCTTATCCGTGGCAACACGATTGTTGGCCAGTTTGCCAAGCCGACGGTCGTACAGACCTTCTGCACCATCCGCCTCAAATCGATCCTCCCAACGCCTGACGGTGCGCACGGATACACCCAGTATCTCAGCCGCCTGTTCTTGCGTCAGCTTGTTCGCGCTTCGCCGCGAATACACATCTTCAAACTTCATCAGTCGAACTTCCTGTAACACTTCTGCTCGGTTCATAACGCCTCCTCTCAGAGACAGAATAGAACCGGACAGATCGCATGTTACATACACCGGACATATCGCGTGTTAGCGACACTTAAGTAACATTTATGATTGACGGACTCCGACGCATTTGTTACATTTTAATAACATTCAGGAGTGTAAAAATGACAAAAGCACCGGGAAAATCAAACCGCAAGGGCCTGACCTTCCTACAGGTTGCTGCAATGTTCGGTAATGAAGAAAAGTCGCGTAAGTGGATTGAGGAACTACATTGGCCAGATGGTCCGTTTTGCCCGCATTGCGGTTCTTTCAACGTGCAGTCAGGCATCAGGCATCCAAGCATGACGCACAGGTGTCGTGAGTGCTCCAAAAAACCCATGTTTACGGTTCGGGTCGGCACGATCCTTGAGAATACCCGGCTACCATATCGCACATGGGCCATTGGTATTTACTTGTTCACAACTAACCTTAAGGGCGTATCTTCGATGAAGTTGCACCGTGAGCTTGGTGTTACGCAGAAGTCCGCGTGGTTCATGCTGCATCGTCTTCGGGCTGCAATGGAGGCAAACATGCCTTGGTTTAATGGCCCAGTCGAAGCAGATGAAACCTACATAGGCGGCAAGGAAGGCAACAAACACGCGAAGAAGAAACTCAAGGCTGGACGTGGCGCTGTTGGCAAGGCTGCTGTTGCTGGTATCAGGGATCGCGAAACGGGTCAGGTTGTTGCCAAAGTGGTAGAGAGCACAGACAAAGAGACCTTGCAGGGGTTTGTGAACGAGCATGCCGTCGAAGGAGCAACACTCTATACCGATGAGGCTAGTGCCTACAAGGGCATTGACAGGCCGCATGAGGTGGTAAAGCACTCAGTGGGTGAATATGTCCGCGATCAGGCGCACACCAACGGGCTGGAAAGCTTTTGGGCTCCTATGAAGCGGGGTTATAATGGCGTCTATCACAAGATGTCGCCCAAGCATCTGCAACGCTATGTGGACGAGTTTCAGCACCGTCACAACAACAGGCCAAAGGATACAATCGACCAAATGGGCGGCGTTGTGCATGGGATGGCTGGAAAGAACCTGCCTTACAAGAAGCTAATCGAGGATAACGGATTGAATAGCGGAGCGCGGTCATGAGCGTCGGAACTTCGCAAAGTACTGCCGGGGTATTTTCCAACACGCGCACGGTGACCGTGCCAAAGCTGGTGCTTCCCGATGTCCTTAAGCCCAACACGCGCCTTAAGATGGACGGTCTTGAGTTCCTTTCCGCTATACCTGCGGACGCAGTTCCAGTCGCATTCTTCGATCCCCAATACCGTGGCGTGCTTGAAAAGCTGGCATATGGGAACGAAGGCAAAGTTCGTGGAAAACGCCGCAGCGCCCTACAGCAAATGCCGGAGGAGGCCATCGCCAATTTTATTCGCGGAATAGATCGTACGCTTATCCCATCAGGCCATCTCTTTTTATGGGTGGATAAGTTTCACCTTTGCCAAGGTATTCACCCGTGGCTGGACGGAACGAGGCTGGACATTGTGGATCTTTTAACGTGGAACAAGGGTACATTTGGTATGGGCTATCGCACTCGGCGCAGAGGAGAATACTGCATAGTACTACAGAAACAGCCGCGTAAGGCAAAAGGCGTGTGGAAAATACATAACATTCCAGATGTAATTCAAGAACAAGTATCCCAGCGGGATCACCCACATTCCAAACCAATAGACATACAAGGTCAACTCATGGCCGCCGTGAGCCACGAAGGCGATTTTGTAATTGATCCGGCTGCCGGGTCGTTTTCGGTTCTGCAAGCGGCACGAAACCATGGCCGCACCTTCCTTGGTTGCGACTTGAACGGTTAGATTATGGCACGATTACGGGATGCCAAACCAAAGAACACATCTGGTTCTTACGCCCGGTTGTTTGGGAATGAAGCGTTAGGTGAATTGGCCAGCAAGATACAGTCAGCTGTAATCTCATCGGGGTCAGAACTGGAATCGATGATCGTGGAAGCTGTTCCCAACATCCCTAATCTGGACACCTTTTTGGAACAAGAAATCATGCCTGAGGGCGTGTTGCTTGCCCGAAAACGTGAAATTAAACGAAGTCGGACCTTGGATTTTTCGGGATCAGAGCCTGACTTTATGGTTTTCAAGCGCCGAAAAGGCGAGCAAAACTGCCATATAGTTGAGTTGAAGGACGGTCATGTGTTCGACACAAAAAAAGCTAGCGCAGAGAGGCAGTCAATGCACGGGTTCATTCAACGCAACGCCCAGCATATTCAATATCGGTTCCAGGCACACTTTTGTGCTTTCAATCAAGAAGACAAGCAAGCGATCTGGGAAGGATTCAAGAAGAGAATTTCAATCGATGAGGCAATGACAGGTCGGGAGTTTTGTGATTTGTTGGAAATTGATTACGACAGTATTGTGCGGGCGCGTCAGGCCGACGGCCCCGACAACGTAGAGTTTTTGTTGACCGAACTGGCTAAAATTGAACCAATCCAAACCCGCTTGCGAGAACTTCTCGGCTAAAACCAATGTATTCAATTTAGGAATTCGCATGACAAACCAACGTTACAATGCAGACCTGCCTGAACCCGCCGATCTGCACATCAGATCGAACAAATATCAACCGACCAAGGCTGAGTTGGAAGAAGAAATCGACATGCCTGAAATGTCATTGGATGAAATCAGGGCTGCATTCATGCGGCCAATGAGTATCAAGAAGCCTGATTAAAGAGAGCGCAGAGTGCTAAAATACCTTGCGCGGTTTTCGTTTTTATCGCGTCAATATGCGACAGTCCACTATAAAAATGTTACTTAAGTATATAATTCCCTTTTGCAAAGGCAGCTGCACGAAGTTCTCTTCGAAATGCGCGCGGTGATCCGTGTCGTGGAAGGCAAGATACCCGGGCGCATAAAGCTGCGAGAACGGAAGCAGTTTGGTTGGGCCGGATTCTACCGGCATATCGCAATGCGCTACAGCGCCCTGCAATGTCAGAGCTGCCGTTAGAAAATGCGCATGCGCGGGATAGCGTGCTGCGCTGTCTGCCGTCTGAAACCCAAGATGATAGTCACGATGCGCTTGCTGTGCCTGCCCGCCGGGACGCACCTGGTTGATCTGCGCCGTGACCTGGTAGTTCGGGCCAAGCCACGCCTCACACGCGGCGGCAATCGAGGTGTTTCCGAAATAGAGCGCGAAGCCCTCGGGATCGCGCAAGCACTGTTTCTGTAACGCGTTCCAGATCCGATCATTGGCCCCAGAGGCCGCAAAGTGGTCGCCCTCACCCCCGCCGCCCTGACGTTCATCTTCGATGATCTGGCGGAACACATCTGTCGCCCGGTCAATCACAATTGTATCCGGATACGCCTGTTTCAGGGCGATGACGCCTGCGGATTTGGCAAGAACCCAAGCCCATTCGGCCAGCAAGGCCTGCCGCTTGTCTGCTTGCTCTAGTAGCGGACGCAAAGCCTGCATGTCATAGATTGGCAAATTGTTTTCCAAAGACGCAGCAAATGGCACCGCGTCCGCCGAAAGGGCCTGTGAGGTCAACACCTTGAATTCATCCAGATCACAGGATTCCCGGTCAAAATAGCCGACATATCTGAGTTCTTGATTTACCATGACTTTCTCCTTTCTCATGGCTTCGGTGTTGCCCCTTGGGACAGTGTGCTAAGCGGTGATCTCCAATCCTGCCTTGCCGCAGACGTCAACGATGTGGTCGTAGCCTTTTTTTGAGTACTCATAGGGCGGCGCTTTGGCCGGGTCCTGTTCTGCCTCAACGACGATCCAACCGTCGTAGTCCATCGCTTTCAGCGCATTTGCGACCGCCTGAAAATCAATGCAGCCGTCACTGGGCACCGTGAACGCGCCTGCGATCACGGCGTCCAGGAAACTGCGGTTGTTTTCCCGCACGTCCTGCACGATGGCGGGGCGGATATCCTTGAAATGCACGTGATGCACGCGGTCGCCCCAGCGGTTCAGGGTCGCCATCACGTCGCCACCGCCAAACAGCAGGTGGCCGGTGTCAAAGCACAGTTTCACCTCGGGTCCTGAGCCCTCCATCAGCCAGTTCACGTCATCTTCGCTTTCGATGATCGTGCCCATGTGGTGGTGATAGGCCATTGGCATGCTCTGATCGCCCATCCATTTTGCTAGTTCGGTCAGCTTGGCCGCGTAGGACAGCACCTCATCCTTCGACAGTTTCGGACGGTCATTGACCGGCGTCCCGATCTGGCCCTGAATTGTGTTGGAGCATTCGGCGTAAACGATACACGGGCTGTTCAGCGCCACAAACTGTTCTACCTGTTCGCGAACGGCGTCTCGTTCCGTCGCAAAGTCATTGACCAGTGACGCACCGGAACACCAGCCGCCACAGAGCGCGATATCGTTGCCCTCAAGGTAGGCGCGCAGCCCCTCGGTATCGCTGGGCATCCGCTGGCCCCGTTCGACGCCGGTGTAGCCAATCTGACGCGACTCCTGCAGCGCTTGTTCCATGGTGTATGCGGCGGTCAGGTCCGGCAGATCGTCATTCTGCCACGCGATCGGAGAGATCCCGATTTTCACGCTCATTTCGTGTTTCTTTCCTTGATGGCAACCTCATAGGCCGCGCGTTTTTCATTCACTTCGGGGCGGGTGCTGACCTCGGGCACCGCGACTTCCCACCATGTGCCGCCATATTCGGTCGAGGGGTAAGGATCGGTGTCGATGACCACTACGTAGGGCCCTGTAATGTCGCCGCGTTTAGCCAGCGCGTCCTCAAGCTCGGCAATCGAGCTGACCTTGACCGAGGTCGCCCCCATCGCCGCCGCATGTGCCGCGAAATCGATGTTCGAGGCAGTTTCATGGACGGTGTGATCAAGCAGGTTGTTGAACTCGGCCCCGCCGGTGCCCATTTGCAGCCGGTTGATACAGCCAAAGCCCCGGTTGTCCGTGATCACAACGGTGAAGGACACGCCCATCATCGCCGCCGTCGCCATTTCGGAGTTCGCCATCATGTAGGTGCCGTCGCCGGTAAAGCAGATCACGTCGCGATACGGCTGGGCCATTTTGATGCCCATGGCGCCTGCGATCTCATAGCCCATGCAGCTGAACCCGTATTCCATGTGATAGGCCCCAGGTCGCGGCGCTTTCCACAGCTTGTGCAGCTCACCCGGCATTGTGCCAGCGGCGCACATCACCACCGTGTCGTCATGCGAGGCGCGCTGAACCGCGCCCACCACCTGCATGTCGGTGGGCAGAGCGTTCCCGTCACCCGGCGCGTCAGTCAGCGCGTCAACCTTGCCAAACCAATCCGCTTTGAGTGTGTCGGCCACAGGATCAGCATTGTAGCCCTGCAGCGCGGCGCCCAGCTCCTGCAAGCCAACGCGCGCATCGGATTGCAACGGCATCGCGCCGTGTTTTTCGGCATCATAGGCGGCGGTATTAAGGCAAATCATCTCGCGCGCGGGGTTCGAAAACAGACCCCATGAGCCGGTCGTGAAATCCTGCAGGCGTGTGCCAACGGCCAGCACCAAATCGGCTTCGGCGCAGATGTCATTGGCAGGCTCGCCGCCCGTCACACCAATCGGACCCAGGTTCAAGGGATGATCCCAGGCCAAAGCGGATTTGCCGGCCTGCGTTTCTGTGATTGGGATATTGTGTGTCTCAGCAAAGCTCTGCAGGGTATCTGTTGCGTCCGAATAATGCACCCCACCGCCCGCAACGATAACCGGGCGTTTGGCCGCTGAAATCGTGGCCACAGCGCGCGCCAGCTCGCCTTCGTCCGGGCGAATACTCCGTTGGAACCACACGCGCGGTTCAAAGAAGCTTTCGGGGTAATCATAGGCCTCGGCCTGTACATCCTGACAGAAGGCCAAAGTGACCGGTCCGCAATCCGCCGGGTCCGTCATCGTGCGGAAAGCACGCGGCAGAGCGGTCAGCAGATGCTCGGGGCGCGAGATACGGTCATAGTAGCGGCTGACCGGGCGGAAACAGTCATTGGCGCTGATGGTGCCATCGCCAAAACTCTCGATCTGTTGCAACACCGGGTCCGGCCCGCGCGAGGCAAAGACATCGCCCGGCAACAGAAGAACCGGAAGGCGGTTCACATGGGCCAGCGCAGCAGCGGTGACCATATTGGTCGCGCCCGGCCCGATGGACGAGGTCACCGCCATCGCCCGTGTGCGCCGCATCTGTTTGGCATATGCAATCGCGCAATGCGCCATCGTCTGTTCATTGTGGCCGCGATAGGTGGGCAGCGTGTCTTTGACACCATGCAGCGCCTCACCCAGCCCGGCCACGTTTCCGTGGCCGAAAATGGCCCAGACACCTGCGATAAAAGGCTCTCCGGCCTCATTCATCTGGGCACCCAGATAGCGCACCAAAGCTTGCGCTGCGGTCAGTCGGACGGTCTTGCCCATTGTGATCCCTTTCGACACAAGGCCAATTTGGCCAATTCTGCGATTTCGTTGGATGTCGGACCGAATGGTCCCGTTTTTGCAGGAACGGCGTTAAACCGTTCCGCCAAGTGACCCTTCCAATTGGGCCAATTCCTGACCTCCTGCCATCAGGTCCTGTAGTTCTTCAGGTGTTATCTCGCCGCGTTTTGCCGTGCCCAGCGTTTTGCCCCGGTTCAGCACGGTAAAGCGGTCGCCGACGGCCAGCGCGTGGCGAACGTTGTGGCTGATGAAAACCACACCGACGCCTTGACTGCGCACCTTGTCGATGGTCGCCAGCACGTTCGAAGTTTGCCGCACCCCAAGGGCCGAAGTCGGCTCGTCCAAAATCAGGATCTTGGCGCCGAAATGAACGGCGCGCGCAATCGCAACCGTCTGGCGTTCCCCTCCAGACAGGGTGCCCACAGCCTGATCCGGGCCACGCAGGTTGATGCCCATCTTGCGCATCTCTTCCATAGTGATTTCGTCAGCCAGCTTCTTATCGAAGAAGCTGATACCAGCCATTTTGCGCGTAGGTTCGTTGCCCATAAAGAAATTGCGGCTGACACTCATTAGCGGGATCATGGCCAAGTGCTGATGCACTGTTGCGATCCCCGCTGAAATAGCATCGCGCGGGTCTTCAAAATGCATCGGTTTGTCTTCGAAGAAAATCTCGCCCGAAGTTGGTTTGTGAACGCCCGACATCGTCTTAATGAAGGTCGACTTGCCGGCACCATTGTCGCCGAGAAGACAGTGGCATTCCCCCGGTTTAAGGTCAAAGCTGACGCCGGCCAGCGCAATCACCGAGCCGAAGTGTTTCTGGATGTCGACCATACGAATGATCGGCTTGCTATCCTGCACGTCCCCATGGTGGAACTTGGTATCGTCAGTCATCTCAGTGTTCTCCTGTGATGATGCGGCGGATATAGGTGTTCAGGATCACGGCACCCAACAGGATGATCCCCAAGAAGACCCTAAACAGTGAGCTTTCAACGCCAGCAAAGAACAGCCCCTGCTGTACCACGCCAAAAATCAAAGCGCCCAAAGCAGCCCCCAGAACCGAGCCATATCCGCCGGTCAGCAGCGCACCGCCAATTACAACTGCAATAATCGCTTCAAACTCCTTGAGCAATCCACGGTCCGCGCCCGCCGAGCCGAACTCCATAACCTGACAGGTGGCGAAGACCGTGGCGCAGAAGGCAGTGAACATGAACATCAGTATTTTGACTTTGTTCACTGGCACGCCTGAATTCCGCGCTGCCTCGGCGTCGCCACCCGCTGCGAAAATCCAGTTGCCAAACTTGGTTTTGGTAAGCAGCACGTGACCAAAAATAATGATACCAATGGCCCAGACAATCAGCATGGGAATACCGTCAACAACAGGCTGACCCGCGCGCGTTCCACGCTCGAACGTTTCGATCAAGCCGTTTTCGCCAAGCCAACTGAAGAACCCTTGTCCGACTTTGCCACCGAAGATCGATGCCAGCCAGTCACCTTCCGCGACGTCTTTGATGCCGCCGATGATCGTCTTTCGCTCAATGGTTTGCGGCAGATAAATGGTGAAGCCGCGCAGGATAAACAGGAAGGCCAAAGTCACGATAAAGCTGGGCAGGCCAGTTCGCACCACGATAAAACCGTTCAAGGCCCCAATCGACACACAGAGCGCAAACGTCACAATGATAGCCATCCACACGGGCCAACTGAGTGTGACTGAGAAGATCGCGATCATCATCCCGGCAAAGCCGATCATCGAACCGACCGATAAGTCAAATTCGCCTGCGATCATGAGCAGGCACGCCCCTACGGCAATGATCATGAACTGCGCCGAAACGATCGACCAATTCAGCACACCTTGACTTGTGAACATGCCACTATCGAAGGCAAACAACAGAAAAAACGTAAATACGGCGACGGTGCCGACAATTCCACCCAGCTCTGGGCGGATCAGAGCACGGCGCAGCGGCGAGATCTCTTTGATCCGTTCATCTTCAACTGCCGTGGATTGAGCTGATTCAGACATTGTGGTCCTCCCCTCGCGGGCGATCCAGAAAAATTGGAAGTAGGATTGAGCGGGCGTCCTAGCACGCCCGCTCAGTTTAGAAGATCAGCGGTATTCGCCCGCGAATTCTTCGATTTTCTCCAGGCCGTCAGCGGTCACAAACCCGGGGCCAGAGTTGATGTTGTTGCCCGGCAGAACGCCGTAACGGTGGTAGTTAGTCAGAACAACAACCGGCAGGTAGGCCTGCAGGAACGGCTGCTGGTCGATTCCCCATTGAATCGTACCGTCCTTGATGGCTTTGACAATCTCGCCACCCAGATCGAACGTACCGAAATAAATGTCACCGGCCATGCCGTTCTCTTGAAGCGCCAAGATGGTTGGATCGGCAGAGGTCGGGCCAAGCGTCAAAACAGCGTCCGTCTCTGGGTTAGCCGACAGGTAGGCCAGAACGCGGTTCTTAATCTCCGCAGGGTCCTGTCCCGCGTCGATCATCTGCTCACCAAGCTCAATACCCAGGCCGTCCGCGAAGCCCTGGCAACGCTCTTGGCTGGATGGCTGGACGATGTAGTGGTTCACACAAAGGAAAGAGCCAATGCCGTCACCTTTCGCCCGAAGACCAGCCGCGTAGCCGGCGTCGTATTCGGGCTGCCCGACATACATCAGGGCGCCAACTTCGCGTGCCTTGTCGGGTGTCCCAGTGTTCATAATGATCACGTCGATCCCGGAATCTACAGCAGCTTTGATCGGGCCTTCGAGAATATCCGGGTCAGCCAACGTGGTGATGATACCATTGGGACCGGAGGCCGCAGCCTGATCGATGATGCGCGCCATATCCGCAAGGTCACCAGTAGGCGGGTTGCGATATTCTACCTCGACACCCATCTGCTCACCGGCCAAAGCGATACCGTTCTTGATCGTGTTCCACCAGCTGTCACTGTCAGGGGCATGGCTGACCAGGATGTACTTTTCACCCTCAGCCGCGGCACCGCTTGCGGCCGCCACCGCGACAGCACTGGCCATCAGTACTCGTTTCACAAACTTGTTCATTTGGTTTCCTCCCATAAAACCGTCTGTTTTCGTCCTAGGCTATCAGCCCCATTTAATCGGTTGGGCCGAATCTGTATTGCCCGGGTCTGTATCCGAGCTGTTTTCAGTTTGAAGAAATTCAATCATTTTGCAACCGGTTTCAAAACTTCAGCCAGATGAACCGGCCTACCGGACTGCGCCGACAGCGTTGCTGCCTCGGCCATTGCGAGGGCTGCAACCCCATCCTCCAGCGACACAGGAACCTGCGCGCCCGACGCCGCTGCCTCCACAAAAGCGGCCCATTCCGCCTGGTAGGCGGGCATGTAGCGTTCCAGAAAGAAATAGGTGGGTTTGGCGCCGACAACACCGGCAGAGGTCGATTTGACAACCGTGTTTTCCAGCATGTTCTGCGCCTGCAGAAGACCTTCGGAACCCAGTAGCTCAACCCGCTGATCATAGCCATAGGCCGCCCGGCGTGAATTCTTGATGGCCGCGATACGACCATCGGCGTAAGTCATTGTGACAACAGCAGTATCCACGTCACCGGCCGCGCCGATTTCCGGGTCGACGATCGACGAGCCGACAGCAGAAATCGTCTTCGGGACCTCTCCCATCAGGAAATTCGCCATGTCGAAATCGTGGATCATCATGTCCCGGAACAAGCCACCCGAAACCTTGACATAGCTCACCGGTGGCGGGGCGGGATCGAACGAGGTGATGGACAACAGTTCAGCCTTGCCGATCTCGCCTGCATTCACAGCCGCTTTCAATGCCGAAAAGCTGGGATCAAACCGACGGTTGAAACCGATCATCACGGGTCGACCATGGGCGACAACCGACTGCTGGCAGGAAATGGCCCGCTGGAGGTCCAGATCGACGGGTTTTTCGCACAAAACCGCTTTACCCGCCGCTGTTGCGGCTTCGATCAGGTCCGAATGCGTGTCGGTCGGCGTCGCGATCAGCACAGCTTCAATTTCTGGGTCCGCTATGATCTGGTCCGAGGTTCGAACCTCAGCGCCGTGGTCACTGGCCAGATCCTCTGCCGCCTGAGCCATGGCATCCGAGACCGCGCATAGCACACTGCCCGGATGGGCTGATATGGCCCGCGCATGCACCCGCCCGATCCGTCCGGCGCCCAGCAATCCAACCTTCAACATCCAAACCCTCGAATCCTGTTATCTGGCGCAACAATGGATTTTTTTGCAACCGGTTGCAATAGTTTTATCACTGGTCCTCCGATCAAGGTCTGCGGGCGATGTAGTCGGCACCTCAACCACAATTGAATGCGCGAAGCCTCAAAAAACCTGACGCTCAAGATGACGTGAATTGGTCGAGGCCAAGAACCACCCTAGGGTGCGTCGCGAATGGTCTGTTGGGGCAACTCAAAGCAATAGTAAACATGATGGGTGTGTGATGGTTCTACGCAGTTTCTTTTCGATCGACAGCGAAAACATGATGGTTACGTCCAGCCCCAGCGCTGGGATCGTAGGCACACCGATCCGCAACAACTCGGACACGCCGGACGGTACTGTTTTCCAATATTCTGCGGGCGGCGGAACCACGATCACCGTGGATGACACCTCGGGCAATCCGGATGTGTTCGAAGACGATCAGGCCTTTGGTCATACCGTCACCGAAGGCGGTGGCATCGTGGCCAATGGTACTCCTGTGGAATCCGAGTCCTTCATCGATATTCGGCAGCTTGACGAAAACGGAGTAGCAACCGGACCTGTTATCCGGCTGAATGTCTTTTCGCAAAACGGCGTGACCTCGGATGTCTGGGGCTTTGCGGCCTCGGAGCGGCTGATAGATGGGGCCTCCTACGTCAAGGTTGCCGGATCGAATGCAGGATCATCGCTGTATTCGGACTATGTGGCTTGCTTTGCTGAGGGTACATTGATCGAAACAGCCGACGGCCTGGTTCCCGTGCAGCAGATTAATGTGGGTCAGAAGGTCTGGACACGGGACAACGGCCTGCAGCCCGTTTTGTGGGTCGGGAGTACAACCGTCCCGGCAACCGGGCGCTTTGCCCCTGTGGTTTTCGGCCCCAACACGCTGGGCAACTCGCGCGAACTGGTCGTCTCGCAGCAGCACCGGATGATGATCGACACAAGTGTAGCCGAGCTTCTGTTTGGCGCACCCCGCGCTTTGGTGGCGGCCAAATTCCTATGCGGCATGGAGGGAGTATCGATTCGCGAAGGCGGGCATGTCAGCTATTGGCATATCATGTTCGATCAGCATCAGATCGTCAGATCTGAGGGCGTCCTCAGCGAGAGTTTTTTCGTATACCCAACCTCGATCGGAGCGCTGGATCGCCCGCAGCGTGCTGAAATACTGTCACTTTTCCCAGAGTTGCGCGGAAATCCCAACGCCTATGGGCCGACGGCTGCACCTATTCTAAAGCCACATGAAGCGGCTGTTCTCAGGTCGCATCTATCCCGTTTGAACACCGCAGAAACTCGCGTTGCGGCGCAGTAACTACGGGAATCCCCCAATTTCGCGCGCTGCGCGCATTTGTTAATTTTTGGTTACTGATTTACCTACCACTCAGTAACCCTCTTAAGAAGGGCTGGCGCGACCCCCTCAGCCAGCCCTTCTGACCCTTCCCCGCCAAAGCGAAGAACGGATCGGACAATCCGCGCGTTTTTTGAGTGAAATGGCGATCCCTGAAGGACTCGAACCCTCAACCTGCTGATTAGAAGTCAGCTGCTCTATCCAGTTGAGCTAAGGGACCGCTGCGCCCTTCTTGCTGGTTTTAAGGGCGGGGTTCAAGGGCCAAGCGCATGAAGGCGCTGTTTGGATCGTCTTCATACCCATAGATCGGGCCGCAATAGGAATAACCCAGCGCCTCATAGAGCTTACGCGCAGCCGCATAATCTGGCAGGTGCGCCGCACCCGTTTCAAGCACAAGCGCCTCTGTGCCCTCATTGGCTGCCAGATCAGCAAGATGCGCCATCATCACCCGCGCCAGACCGCGTCCGCGGGCGGCCTCGATAACGTGCACGGATTTCACTTCGGCCGTACCATCGGGCAGCGTCTTTAACGCGCAGCAGCCCAGTGCACGACCCTCTTCGAAAAGACCCCAGAACCGGATGCCGTCACCCGACAAGGCGTCGGGTCCCATGGTATGATTGCTTTCCGCCGGGCCAGCTTGCTCGCTATGGGCAAAATGCGCCTCGATCACAGGGCGCAAGGCATCCGACGTGGGGTCGGCCAGTCGAATATCGATCATTCAGTGCGTCCAGGGGCTGCGACGGTCCGTTGCGAAATTCTCGCCATACCCGCGCGGACGCAGATTGGGCTTGCGCTTGTGCGGCTCGCTGACCTGCACGTCGATACCGTTGTCCTTGGCGTAATCCAGCGCCTCTTCCTTGGTATCGAATTTCAGGCGCACCTGTGTTTGGGTGTCATCGGATGAGGTCCAGCCCATCAGCGGATCAACCTCACGCGAGGACGCAGGCGCATATTCCAAAACCCACTTTCGGGTCTTGGCCATGCCCGAGGTCATCGCATTCCGCGAAGGCTGGTAAATCCGTGCGCGCATCTCGCCTCTCCGTGCTCATTTGGCTGGCTTTGTTTATGCGCCACAGCATCCATTCGGACAAGTCCGCAATTGTCGCAATTGCGTGCAATGGAAATGCCCCCTTGAACCGGAACAAAAACAGATCAAAATCAGGCGCGAAAGGAATCCCCCTCTATGGCCTATGCTCATTCCGACAAGACCCAGCTGACCTCAGAAGACGTCCGCGCCCGCTTGAAGCTCGAGGGCGGCAAGGCGTTCGTTATGCACACCGATTTTGCGCCCGCCGGGGACCAGCCTACGGCCATCAAAGAGCTGGCGGGCGGCGTTCTGGATGGCGAGCGCGATCAGGTTCTGCTGGGCGCGACCGGAACGGGCAAGACCTTCACCATGGCCAAAGTGATTGAGGAAACGCAGCGCCCCGCCATCATTCTTGCGCCCAACAAGACACTGGCCGCGCAGCTATTTGGCGAGTTCAAGGGCTTCTTCCCTGAAAACTCAGTCGAGTATTTCGTGTCTTACTACGATTACTACCAGCCCGAGGCCTATGTGCCGCGCAGCGACACCTACATAGAAAAAGAATCCCAGATCAACGAACAGATCGACCGGATGCGCCACTCAGCCACCCGCGCGCTTTTGGAACGTGACGACGTGATCATCGTCGCCTCGGTCTCGTGCATCTACGGTATCGGTTCGGTCGAGACCTATGGGGCGATGACGCAGGACCTGAAGGTGGGTCATGAGTATGACCAGAGGCAGGTGATGGCTGATCTGGTCGCCCAGCAATACCGCCGCAACGATCAGGCGTTTCAGCGCGGGTCCTTCCGGGTTCGGGGTGACTCGCTAGAGATCTGGCCCGCCCACCTCGAGGACCGCGCTTGGAAGCTGTCTTTCTTCGGCGAGGAACTGGAACAGATCACCGAATTCGACCCGCTGACCGGCGAACGCGCCGCCACGATGGAGCAGGTGCGGGTCTACGCAAACTCGCACTACGTGACACCGAAACCGACGATGCAGCAAGCGATCATCGGGATCAAAAAGGAACTGCGCATCCGGCTGGACCAACTGGTAGGTGAAGGCAAACTGCTGGAAGCCCAACGCCTGGAGCAACGTACCAATTTCGATCTGGAAATGCTTGAGGCCACCGGTGTCTGCAACGGGATCGAGAACTACTCGCGTTATCTGACCGGTCGCGCGCCGGGCGAGCCGCCCCCGACCCTGTTCGAATTCATCCCGGACAACGCGATTGTCTTCGCCGACGAGTCGCATGTCAGCGTCCCGCAAATCGGTGGCATGTACCGGGGCGACTATCGGCGCAAATTCACACTTGCCGAACACGGGTTCCGCCTGCCCTCCTGCATGGACAACCGCCCGCTGAAATTCGAGGAATGGGACGCCATGCGCCCGCAATCCGTCTTTGTCTCGGCCACCCCTGCGAAATGGGAGATCGAACAGACCGGCGGCGTCTTCACGGAACAAGTGATCCGCCCCACCGGCCTGCTGGACCCCGAGGTCGAAATCCGCCCTGTGTCGATGCAGGTGGACGATCTGCTGGAAGAGGTGCGCAAGGTCTCCGCCAACGGTTTCCGCACACTGGTCACCACGCTGACCAAACGCATGGCCGAGGACCTGACCGAATACCTGCACGAACAGGGCATCAAAGTCCGCTACATGCACTCGGATATCGACACGCTGGAACGCATCGAAATCCTGCGCGACCTGCGGCTGGGGGCGTTCGACGTGCTGGTCGGAATCAACCTTCTGCGCGAAGGCCTCGACATTCCTGAATGCGGGCTGGTCGCCATTCTGGATGCGGATAAGGAAGGTTTCCTGCGCTCGGAGACCTCGCTGGTCCAGACCATCGGCCGTGCTGCGCGGAACGCCGAAGGTCGGGTGATCATGTATGCCGACAAGATCACCGGCTCGATGGAGCGCGCGCTGAACGAAACCAACCGCCGCCGCGCCAAGCAGATCGTCTATAACGAGGAACACGGCATCACGCCGGAGACGGTGAAGAAGAATGTCGAGGACGTTCTGGCCGGTCTCTACGAAGGCGACGTCGACATGAATCGAGTCACCGCAACCATCGACAAGCCGATGCACGGTGCCAACCTCGAGGCCCATCTGGACGGTCTGCGCGAGAAAATGCGCAAAGCTGCCGAGAACCTAGAATTCGAAGAGGCCGCCAATATCCGCGATGAGATCAAACGTCTGGAAGCGGTCGATCTGGCCGTCGCCGACGACCCCATGGCGCGGCAATGGGCGGTCGAGAAAGCCTCGGAGGACGCGGTGAAATCGCGCGGACGGTCAACGGCTGGCAGGCCGGGTCAGCGGGGTGGGAATGTGAAGCGGAGGAAGCGGTAACTAGGAAGAGGTTTTGGTCTTTCTCGCAAAGTACGCATCAGCCGACAGTATAATTGGAAGATTCGAAATTCCGATCTTTCCAACTAGCTCATTCTCCAAGTATAGCAACAAAGGTTCAAGCCTCCAATGAGGAAACTTTTCGCTGTACAGCCACAAAAGATATCTTTGGAAAATCTTTGTAATCTGGTCGCCGACTGCTAAACCCCAGTCGATCCATTTCTTGATATCATCTACGCTATAGCTAGCATCTCCCTTTTCGGAGAAGTGCCGTCCAATCCTCGCTAAAAAGACATACTCTTCCCCGAACGGGTGAAACGAATTCCCCAAATTCTCATGTAAGTATGCCGTGAACGTCGACCGGCTGGACAGATGTGCGACGTTCTTTTTAGTCTCGCTTGAGAGATAGTGGTTTGTCGAATGATCCCGAATATCCTTCGCCAATTCGTATTCTTCTCGCTTAGCAAGCTCATCCAATTCGACCATCAACTCAGAGAGCTTTTCCAATCTTGAACTATCTCCCTCACGCTCAATCTGTTTTTTGTACTGCTCAACGATTTTTAGCGCTTCAAAGCACTTTGCGTTGAGCACCCTCATCAATGTATTTTGCTGGATTTGATAAGCTGCCAAAAATTCTTCACTAGATGGCCTAGGCTTGAACGTCTGAATTATTAGTTTTAAGAACACAGATATTTCATCGATCGCAAATGCGAGAGTACTTAGAAACGCCAATTCCGAGGCAGGCATTTTTTCTAAGTCTTCCTTTGGCACCTCTAGTTTTGACAGCTTAATAGTCAATTCGTTGGTCATTGATACCTCAAAGAAAATTTCAAAATGTTACTTATTAACAAAGACATGCACTTGATGTCCGCGTTTTTTGATGAGTGTTCGCATCCAAGTGTCAGATTGTCAACGAAACAGGATCAGAATGCCTAGAATAGCTTTCCAAATCATTACTTCGGTTTTATTCGTCCGCATTTTGGTTTAGATCTCTCGCTAGTGCGCCACTTGGGCACTTCCACCTTGCAGCCCAGCGCCCTCTCCTCCACGTTTGAAATCACAAATTGTGATTCCAAACGGTTGCCATGACGAACACCCTGCCCAGCACGCATGAGGTCCATAGCGCCATTCACCGGGTGCGTGGCACCCGTGTGGTGCTGGCCGAGGATCTGGCTGTCAATCGGCATTGAATAATGACCCCCCATCGGCGTCCAAATTTGACCCCCCTTGGAGCTAAGAGGGGCGTTGAGGGGGTCGTGTTTAGGTTGATTCAGGAGGGGGTGGACAGCAGGTCAAACCGAAAAGAGAGCGTAGCTCGACTGAAGGTTTGACCTGCTGTCTGTTTTGAATTTATTCCCCGATTTCGAGGTTAGTCGCGGTGGTTAATTCGCCAGCTTTCGTTCCCGGTTTCGATGATATCGCAATGGTGTGTCAGTCGATCCAGGAGAGCAGTGGTCATTTTGGCATCTGTGAACACACTCGGCCATTCAGCAAATGCGAGGTTGGTTGTTAGCAGAATAGACGTTCGCTCGTACAGTTTGCTGATGAGATGGAAGAGTAATCGTCCACCAGACTCTGCGAACGGCAGATAACCGAGTTCGTCTATAATCACGAGGTCGACGCGGATCAGCTGCTCGCTGAGCCGCCCGGCGTTGCCTTCGCGATGTTCAGCCTCCAGCTTGTTCGCGAGATCCACAGCGCTGAAGAACCTGACCCGCCGGCGGTTATTGACCGCGTGGCCCCCGATCGCTGTTGCGAGATGCGTTTTGCCCGATCCGGTTCCACCGACCAGCACGCCATTCCTGGCCTGGTCCATAAAATCGCCGTCATGAAGATTGCGCACGACTTCCTCGTTGACGGGGCTGACCGTGAAGTCGAACTCAGGTAAGGACTTGCAGACCGGGAACTTTGCGGCACCCATCTGATACCGGATCGAGCGCGCAGTCTTTTCGGCCAGTTCGGCCGTGAGGAGTTCGGCCACGACCTGTTGGGGCCGCCAGTTGTTTTTGGCTGCGGCCTGCATCACTTCGTCAAAGCAGTTGACGATGCCTGGCAACTTCAGTTGACGGGCAAGTTCGAGAATTTCCTTACGCAGTTGCATGGGAGCCTCCAAGCCTGTCATAGCGAGCGCAATCCGCGATCGGTGCCATTTTCAGCTGCAGGTGGGCAGGCGGCTCAATCGCCTTTGGCGGCGGGGGATTGGTGCGCCGAGAGACAATGTTCAGGATCGCATCGGCCTTGCGCAGGCCAGATTTTAGAGCTTCTTCGCAGGCAGCCTCGACCACATCAATGTCGTGCTGGTAAGCAGCGAAAAGAATATCGGCAAGTTGCCGGTCTCCGTCGGATGTGCCCCGCAGATGGGTCCAGATCTGCGTCATTGCCGGTGGTAGGTCCCAGTCACGGAACGGTGCTCCATTGCGCAGAGCGCCAGGCTTGCGCTTGAGGACGGGCACATAGTGCCAAGGGTTGAAGATCGTTTTTCCTCGGCCGAAGCACCGTTCGTGCTCTCCGACAATCTCACCGTCTTGGCGCAGGACAATCCGCGTGGCGTAGACCTGCAACTGGACCTGACGTCCAACAGCTCTTGCCTCAACGCTGTATTTGTTTCTTTCGAAGTTGATCAGGCAGGTTCGGCTCACGGCGACCGTCTTTTCACGGAACCCGACGAAGGGCTTCTGCAGATGCGTCAGCAGCGGCTTTTCCTGCTGGAACTCCTCCCAGACCGTCACCTCCAGGTTTTCCGGATGCCGCAGTTCTTTCCTGACTTCCGACCTTTTTGTTGATCTGACTGGGTTTTTGGTTTGTTTTCAGGTGTGGTTGCTCAGAGGCGCGTTGTAGTGCCCCATTATTATAAAAAGTATTGACATGGGCCTTCAGATGGCTAACCTCTTCGCCCATGTTCATCCGCACCAAACATGACGCAAAGCTCAACCGCACACGGATCCAGATCGTTGAATCCGTCCGCACCGGCTCCAAGGTACGCCAGAAGATCCTGCGCCATGTGGGTGTGGCCCATAACGACAGCGAGATTGAGGATATCAAGCGTCTGGCGGGCCGCTTGATGGAGCAATTACGCATTGATCGCTCGCCGCAAATGGAACTGTTCACGCCCACGGAATATGCCGATCTGCAGGCGCTGGTGCGCCGCGCTCCGCGGCCGGACAAGCTTGGCGTTGATCTTGCCGAGTGCCGTGAGGAGGCGCGGGTCTCTCTGGGTCTGCGGGATGTCATGGGGACGATGTATGACCAACTGGGTTGGGGGGCCCTTCTGGGGGCGGCGCGTAAAAGTGCCAATCGCATTGTGAAAGAGCTGGTTATGGCGCGGATCGCACAGCCCGAGAGCAAGCGCGCGACCGTGGAGGCGTTGGAGAACCAGGCAGGCATCACGCTCAATCTGGACGTGGTCTATCGGAGCATGGATTACATCAATACGCCGGTGATAGACGGGATTTGCAAAACCTCTCACGCGGCGGCAGAGAAGTTGCTGGGCGGGCCAGTGACCGTGCTGTTCTACGATTGCACGACCCTGGCCTTTGACACCGAGCGCGAGGACCCGGCCGAGGATGCGGACGGGGTCGAGCAGGATCATCTTCTGGCCAAGGGCTTCAGCAAGGATGGCAAGCATCACCGCGCTCAGGTCATGCTGGCGCTGATCGTCACCTCCGATGGGCTGCCTGTGGGCTATGAACTCTTCCCGGGAAACACCTGGGAAGGTCATACGCTGGAAGCTGCGCTGAAGGCGTTGGAGGGACGCTTCGACGTGGCCAGGGTCACGTTCGTGGCCGATGCCGCCATGCTCAGCAAGGACAACCAGCAGATGTTGCAGAACAAGGGTCTGCCCTACATCCTCGGCTATCGCATGAAGTCCGCCCCGGCCGCCGTGAAGGCGAACATTTTGAGCCCGGAGGGACGCCAGCCTTGGGCTGGACACGGTTCTGAAGAGGCAACCGAGAAGGGCTGGTACAAGGTGATCGACCAGGAGGGAGCGCGGGTCATTGTGACCTGGTCACCCACCCGGGCACGCAATGATGCCCACAAGCGCGACAAGGCAATCGAAAAGCTGCACAAGAAGCTCAAGCGCTCTCGCAAACCCGGCAGCTTCAGCAGCCGGGGATATGGCCGCTTCCTGGCCTTCCCCGACAGCGGGGACGTCACGCTGGATGATGCAAAGATCAAGGCAGCGGCACAATGGGACGGGCTGCATGCCATTGTTGTTCATGGTGCGGACGAACTGGAGGCACAGGACGTCATTGCCCGCTATCACCAGTTGTGGGAGATCGAAGCCTGCTTCCGCACCAACAAGCACGATCTGAAAATCCGGCCCATCTATCACTGGTCGCCGCGTCGGGTCCGGGCCCATATCGCCATCTGCTACATGGCCTTCTGCTGCCTGCAGCACCTGCGCAAGCATCTGGACCTGCTCGGACACCCGATGAGCCCGGCTCGTATCCGCAACGAGTTGAACGCATTGCAGCTCTCGATCCTGCGCCACAAAGGCACCCCTGACCGCTACGGCATGCCAAGCCATGCCACGGTCGATGCCAGACGCATCCTCACCTGCGTCGGCCTGACCTGGAACGAAGCCCCTTTCAAGATACCCCCCGGGCGCACCCGAAAAACTGGCCAGACCAAAGCCTGAGCTCCCTCAACACTCCGAAACAATCGCTGGCGAAAAAAGTCCGTGTAGTGCCTTTTGGCAACCAAGGCATAATAATATCAATGACTTATACGAAAAAATGTCGGAAGTCAGGAGGTTCGGCTCACGGCGACCGTCTTTTCACGGAACCCGACGAAGGGCTTCTGCAGATGCGTCAGCAGCGGCTTTTCCTGCTGGAACTCCTCCCAGACCGTCACCTCCAGGTTTTCCGGATGCCGCAGTTCTTTTGCGCGTTTGATCGCGTCTTTTTGCAGCCGGGCATTCAATTCATCGAAGTCGGCCACCTCCAGACGCGGTGTAAAACTATAGGCGCGGCTCTCCTTGACCAGATTCTCAACCTGACCCTTCTCCCAACCGGCCGCGCGCGTACAGGCGATCGGGTTCACCAGATGATGAGAACACATCCGGGAGAATGCCTTGTTGAACTTTCTTTCCTTGCCCGACAGGATCGCATCGACGGCGGTCGTCATGTTATCGTAGATCCCGTTGATGCAGCCTCCACCAAAGAATTTGAAGGCCTCGTCGTGGGCATCAAAGACCATCTCCTGCGTCTCGCGCGGATAGGCAATGGAGAATGGCATGCGGCTATGGCAAAGTTTGAAATGGGCAACCTTCACGGTCGTGAGTGCACCGTCCATCAAAACCGTCTCCACACTCCAGTCGAACTGGTACGCCTCCCCAGGATCAAAGATCAGCGGGATGAACGCCTGCGCCTGTTGTCGGCCGTGCGCAATGCGCCAATTCTTTGTGTAGCGTCGAACACTGTCATACCCGCCGCCAAAACCATCATCGGAGAGTTCCTTCCAGATTTTGGTCATCCGCTTGCGGTGTTTCTTCGGAAGCGCCTCGTTCTCCTCAAGCGTTTCATCCAGACGCGCGCGCCAAGGCCCGAGCACCGGGTATGGCTGCGATTTGCGCTCATATTTGAACTCCGTCACTCCCGATCGGATTATCTTTCGAACCGTTGCACGGCTCAAATTGAGCGAACGGCAAATTTCCTTGATGCTCTTTTTTTCGATCAGGTGTAAGCGACGCACTTTTCTAATAGTTTCCACGCAAATCATCCCGCTTGCCTCTCCATCGACTGCTCAATGAAAAGGATGTCTACAACCATAGGGAGGGGTCAAATTTGGACGCCGATTTCCCCGCTTAGGGGGTCAAAATTGCACGCTTTTCTACAGCCAAAAGTACATCCCGAGGCAATGTTCAATCCAACCGCACGTGCAGCGGCTAGAACCGTATCCGTCTCGGCAACTTTGGCGGTGACACCCGAACTCGCAAACACGATTTCGGCGGCGCTGTCATCGTCAGGAACGATATCATCCAGATCGGGCTGATCTGCTTCGGTCTCAACCGGTGCTCCAAAGCTTTCCTGATTATATTTGTCCATGTCAAAGCCAAGACCCGACAGAGCGTCCCGGACGGCTTGCATGAACGGCTCCGGACCGCAGCAATAGACCTCACGGTCCAGATAGTCTGGGGCCATCAGGCCCAGCATCAGCTGGTTAAACTGACCCTGGTAGCCGGTCCAGGGGCTGTAACGGTCAGCTTCCTCCACAACAAACTTCAGATCCAGCCCCGGCGTCCGGCTTGCCATCTGCTCGAGCCGTTGGCGGAAAATGATCTCGGAGGGGCGCTTGGCGCAGTTGATAAAGACGACATCCAGATCGCGGCCTTCGTCCCACATGCAGGTCGTCATCGACATCATAGGCGTGATGCCCGACCCCGCCGAGATGAACAGATACTTGGGCGCTGCGCTTTCAGCATTGGTGAACAGACCCGCCGGGCCGATCGCCCGCATCCGCATACCCGGCTGCAGATTATCCAGCATCCAGCGAGTGCCGATGCTGTCCGGCTGTGCCTTGGCCGTGATCGTAATGGATCGCGGACGAGATGGGGATGACGAAATCGTATAGGTCCGATGCACAACGCCTCCCGGCTGCCCCGGCGCCGGAATCTCGAGCGTTAGGAACTGACCTGGATGGTAGGCAAACAAGGCCCCGGAAGGGGCGCGGAACGTAAAGCTGGCGGTGTTTGGCGTCTCGGGCACGACCGAGACGCATTCCAGCGTCTCGTCATCCTGCCAGACCGAGGCAACAGCGTTCAGATCTTTCATCTCCGTCACTCCGCCGCCATCGTGTCAGGTGCAAGGTGACGCGCCAAAGCGCTGCAATACCAATCGGTGAATTGCAGAACACCGGATTCCTGGATCACCGAATACGGCCCCGGCACATAGGCAGGGCTGTTGATACCCATCTGGTTGTCTTCCACCACGCGGCGATCTTCGTCATTGGTGGCCATCCAAACTTCGGTCAGGCGCTTGACGTCATAATCGACCCCTTCCACTGCATCCTTGTTGACCAGCCATTTCGTGGTGACTTCGGTCTCGGTCGGGCTGACCGGAGTGATGCGGAAGACAATCGAGTGATCGGCCAGGAAGTGGTTCCATGTGCTGGGATAGTGGAACTTCAGCAACGTCCCTGCATCCGCAAAAGGCGCTCGGCCCAGAAAGCGGCGCACCGCGGATTTGCCGTCCAGAGTATAGCTTTCCGCCCCTTCCTTCAGCGGCATCCGCGCCAGTCGGTATTGCCCGTCATCATGCAGATAGAACTGCGACGGCATTCCCGCAGCCTCGCAACGGTCAAAGTGAGCTTGCATGAAGGCCGGGGTTTCACCCCCTTCGATACCGGTTACTGAGGGATCATCAGGGAAGGTCCGGCACAGCGAAGGGTGGTTGCCGCCGCAGTGATAGCACTCGCGGTTGTTTTCCCAAACCAGCTTCCAGTTGCCCTTTTCGACGATCGTGCTTTCAAAGGCGACCTTGGCGTTGCCTAGATCATGCGGCTCCAGATAGGGCCGTGCTCTATTGGCGAACGTGTCGAAATCGGGGGCTTCATCTGCAAGACAGATATAGACCAGCCCGGCCAATTCCCGGCAGTGAACGGTTTTCAGCCCGTGTTGTTTGGGGTCGAAATCAGGGCCCATATCACGTGCCCACAGCAATGAGCCATCAAGCTCATAGGTCCACTGGTGGTAGGGGCAGACCAGTTTGGGCGAGTTGCCCTTGGCCGCTTTGCAGATGATCGACCCGCGATGGCGGCAGGTGTTGTGGAAGGCCCGGATCTGGTTGTCCGCGCCGCGCACGATGATCACGCGATATGCTCCTACAGCGTAGGTCACATAGTCGCCTGTTTTCACCAGTTCACATGCCGGAATGGCAAATAGCCAGTCGCGGTAGTGGATGGCCTCAAGATCCGCCTGAAAGACGTCTGGATCGGTGTAGAACGCCTGTTCAAGGGCATAGGCCGGGTTTCGACGCGCCAACAGGCTTTGAACGTTGCTCACTTCTGGCTCTCCTGCCGCGCCCCGCGGCTTAGCTTGGGCAGATGACATCAGAGGCCAGTCCGGAGCCGTGCGAGGATCACGTCCGAAACCTGTGCCCCCACCGCCACCCGCGGTTTGACATATTTGCAAGGCTGGTTTCCGGACTTGAAAGGGGCTTACGCCCGGTTTCGACACCTTCCCGGGATCCTCGTCCCAGTGGTTACCTGTCGAACCTGACCTTCCTTACCGTTGCGGGGGCAGCGCCGGAATTGCACCGGCTTCCCAATTCTCTGCTGCCTGAGAATCAGACAGCAGCACCTCACATCCGCAACCTACTCGGGGAAGGATTCGCGGCTGAAAGCCTTGCGACATTTCCAGAAACAAAACAGACATGGCCAGCAAAAATGGAGGCCTGAAACAGGGCTGTGGTTTGAGCAAGGATAAAAACAAAATTTACCCGTGTTGCGATGTGTCCCACAAATGCGCATGCATGAAGGGCGCAATCGAACGTGTCTTACCCCCCAGCTTTTCAACCGATCTTGCAGTGAACTCAAGCACCATCCATGCCTCGGGGATCGTCAGAAGGTTCGGATATGGCGTCTCTTTGTCGGTCGGGACAAATCCGAATAAGGGGTAGAATGTCGGTACGCCCAACACAAAGACCGCGTCTGTTCCAATGGACCTCAAGTGATTGATGCTGGTCTCCATCATCTCTCTGCCAACACCTAGGCCTTGATGTTCGGGTGAGACACCGCAGGGCGCCAGAAGATAGCATTTTACGTCCGGGTGATCCTCGAAGACAAAAGGGGTGAACATGACATTGCCCGCGATCTGCCCCTCACGCCTCACACTGATTGAAATCGTTTCCGGATGCTCAAGGAGATCTTCGGCGAGTTGAGCGATTTCTTCACCTTCCGCTTCGCCAAAAGCCAGTCTATGCACATTCAAGATGGCATCGGTTTCTGAACGGTTCATGATCCATCCCTATCCTGAGCTTAACAGCCTGCGCCGCGTCATACGGCGCGAGATTACCCAAGCGACGCCCCAGAGGTCGCATTGGGTGAGCTTCGGCAAGACGAGCCGCTCAGGTCAATATGTTTCTTCGTACAATCGGCAGCGTGCGTCTGTGTCCAGATGTTCGGTTGTCGCGATCTCGGATTGCTTGTGAGCTTGGTAAACCTCGGCAAAGCCTTCGGGGAACCAGCCGGTTACGACCGGGTTGGAAACGAACCGGTCGAGCGCATCTTCCAAGGTCTGAGGCAAACGCACCAGCCCCCTTTGGTTCAGTTCTGCGACGTCCAACAGCGAAAGATCCTCTTCGGTTGGAACGGGCGCGGGTAGCCCTTCTTCGATCCCCTGCGCCCCGGCCATGACAACCGCCGCAAGCGCCAGATGAGGCGAAGCTGCAGCATCCGCCGCACGGTATTCGATGTTGAACTGCCCCGCGATCGAGGCGGGGTCTTTTGCGGTCACAGGACAAATCCGCAAGGAAGCCTCGCGGTCGCGAAAGCCCAGATTGTTGAAAGCCGCAGACCAACGATGCGGTGTTAGGCGTTCATATGAGATCACCGAAGGCGCTGTCAGGGCCAGGATCGCATCAAGATATTTCAACACTCCGGCGGCGAAGGCACTCGTCAGGTCCGACATACCGCAGGGCCCGTCTTCGGCGTAGGTCAGCGGTGCGCCATTGTCGTCCACAAAGCTCATGTGGATATGGACCCCATTCCCAACGCTTGCGACATCGCGAATAGGGGTATAGGTGGCCCGCTCGCCATAGGCCTGTGCAGTCGCATAGGTCAGTTCGCGCACCATGATGGCCGCGTCCGCCGCGCGAACACCCGGCTCGGGGCTGATGACGACCTCATATTGGTTTGGGCCATATTCCTTCATGATCGAATCCGGCTTCAGACCGACCTGAGAAATCGCGTTGATCAAGGTCTCGCACAGATCGCGCTGCAGGCCAAAGCCCCGGTGACCATAGGCTTCGTTGGCCTGGCTTGGCGGATCTTTCAGCTGGAACTCATGCTCGAACGCAGCCAATAGATTTGCTCCTGAGACCTTGTGCAGCCGCTCCAGCGCCGCCCTCAAGAGACTGCGCGTGCAGAAGTCCCACGGGTCTCCGTCCAGCGTGACGATATCGCCCATAAGAAAATGCAGACCAGAGTCTTCGCCGAACTCGACCTTTGCCTCGGCCGTGGCGTCCGGGATCAGAAGAAGATCGCCCAGCGCGCCAAAGGGGCTTTCGGCAATTCCGTCAAAGCAGTTGATCTGAACATTCGTTGGTGTCCACCCGACCCCACGCTGCAACCGCTTGTTCAGTTGATCCGCCGGAAAGGCCTTGCCCCGCAATTTCCCGGCAAGGTCAGAGGTGGCGACAAATATCAAGGGGGTTTTGGGCATCATGGATTGGGGTCCTGATTGTGGGATCGCATGGCATCCCAGGCTTCAATGCGGGATTTCGTTTGGTCCCAGTTGTCTTCGGCAATACGCGTCACCAGCGCCTCGGTGACGGCAAGGGCCGCTGTGTACGTATCCCAGAGCGTGCCGCTTTCGATCGGAACTGGCAAGATTTCTGCCGCATGGCGGGATATGGGAGACAGCCATTTGTCTGTCATGAGGACAACGCGAACCCCTCGGTCCCGCGCGGCAGTAGCGGCCAATCGCGCCAGCGCAGGTTGGTAGCGACGAAAATCGACCAGAAACAGGATATCCGCAGGCTTCATCCGCAGCAGGTATTCCGGCCAGACCTCATTGTTGGCCGGAAGATGATACACGCCGCTGCGGGTTTGGCGCAGGTGAAAAGACAGGTGCTGCGCGATGGTATCACTGATCCGACCGCCCAAAATATAGACATCGCTTTTCGGCTGGCTCAGTACCGAGCATATGCGCTGAAACTGCGCCTCGGTGATGCCTTCTGCCGACAGCGCCATCTGGGACGAGGCGCGCGCGATGAAATCACGTAAGAACCCTCCATCAACACTGCGCCCTTCGCCGTGCAGATCGGTGGGCGAGCGTTGGCCTTCTTTCAATTCCGACAAGAGAGCACGTTGGAATTCCTGATACCCGCCCAGTCCGATCTTGGTGACGAACCGAGAGATCGACGGGGCCGATACCTCGGCCCGGCGCGCGAGTTCCTGAATCGTGACCAGACCCGCATAGGGGTAGTCGCTGAGCAAAGCAGCGGCCAGCTTGCGCTCGCTCGCGGTCATGTTTTCGGCCTTCGCTTCAATCCTCTGCCTAACAAGCAAGCGGCACCTCCTGATCTGAATGGATCGCATGGAATAAAAATTTCAGTCAATCTATTTTTCATTGACTCTGAAAAAAATTGTTCTCTAACGTGGGCCACATGAATACATCAGCCGCGACCCAAGAACTGCTGGTCGCCGGGGATCCCGCCCCGGTGGAATGGGTGAATCGTGACAGTGATGCGAAGATCGCGCTGCTCTGCGAACACGCCGGGCGCGCGATCCCGCAAAAGCTGGGCGATCTGGGTGTCTCGGAAGAGGTGCAGGCCAGCCATCGCGGTTGGGACATTGGGGCCGAGGCCGTGGCCCGGCAATTGGCTGACCGGCTACGGGCCCCTTTGATCTTGCAGCGCTATTCCCGGCTTGTGATTGATTGCAACCGCCCGATCGAAGCCCCGGATTCAATTCCGCCAAACAGCTTTGGAGAGCAGATCCCAGCCAATCTGAACTTGACCGCTGCGGATCGCACAGCGCGTCAGCGCGAGATCATGGCCCCACTGAACGGTGCCATTGAAGATATGCTGGACCGTGCGCCGCGCGTGCTTGCGGTGTCGATCCACTCCTTCGCCGCACGGGTCGATGGTGAGACGCGGCCCTGGCACGCTGGATTTCTGACCCGCGTTGACCCCAAAACGGGACAAGCCGCTATCGACCATATCTCGGCCCTGCGTCCCGATCTGCACATGGCGTTGAACCAGCCCTATCAGATCGACAGTGAAAGCGACTGGTTCATACCTCGTTTCGCGGAACCTCGCGGACTGGCGCATTCGCTGGTCGAAATCCGCAATGACCTGATCCGCGATGCAAAAGGCGTCGAGGATTGGGCGCAGCTTCTCGCCGAGGCCTTTACCCAGATATTGGAGACCAAGACGTGAGTTTGACCCGAAATGTTCCACTGATCCCATCGCAATCTGCCCTGTTGTTCATTGACGTGCAGAACTATTCGGCACACCGGGAAGGAGCCGAATTCAAAGACCTGCCTAAGGCCGAATTCAATGAGAAATACGGCTGGTTTTTCGATCAGCTGGACACCCGCGTGATCCCGAACATGCAGGCCATACAAGCCGCCTGCCGCAGCGCCGGCGTCGAGGTCATGTATACTAATATCGAAAGTCTGACACTCGACGGGCGTGACCGGTCACTGGACTACAAGATTACGGGTTTTCATGTTCCAAAGGGCAGCTGGGACGGAAAGGTCATTGACCAGATCGCGCCCCAAGGGGATGAGATCGTGCTGCCGAAGACGTCCTCTTCGGTGTTTGTGTCCACGCATGTTGACTACATCCTGCGCAACCTTGGCGTTCGCCAAGTTGTTTTGTCCGGTCTTTTGACGGATCAATGCGTCGAAAGCGCCATCCGGGACGCGTGTGATCTGGGCTACCTTGTCACTCAGGTCGAAGATGCCTGCCTGACTCATACGCAGGACCGGCACGACAATTCTCTGCGCGCGATCAAAGGCTATTGCCGACAGGTCACCACAAAAGAACTGGTCGAGGAATTGGCCGGTGCTTGATCTGAACGGCATCACCAAGACCTTTGGCGGGGTCCACGCCGTCGAGGATGTGACCATGTCCGTCGCACCGGGCGAGGTGCGCGGTCTGATCGGCCCCAATGGCGCAGGCAAGACGACGCTGGTCAATCTGATCTCTGGCCTGCTGACCCACTCGGCGGGCAGCTTGTCGCTGGATGGCGAACCGCTGGACAACCTGCGCGCCCACGAACGCGCGGCGCGCGGTGTGGCGCGAACGTTTCAGAACCTGCGGGTCTTTCCAAGCCTTAGCGTCGCGCAGAACATCGATGTAGCCCGTTACTCCGGCCGTGGCGCCGAAATTGTCGAGGCCGCGATCCCCGAGTTCGGCCTGTCAGACAAGCTAAACCAAAATGCCGGGTCGTTGGCATATGGGCAGCTTCGGCGATTGGAGATCGTTCGCGCGCTGGCCCTGAACCCGCGTGTCCTGATGCTGGACGAACCCGCCGCAGGGATGAACGAACAGGAAACGGAAGCTCTGGGTCGGTCGCTGACATGGGTGCGGACACATTCGGACTGCGCGATTTTGGTGATTGATCACGATCTGAAATTCATCATGTCGCTCTGCGACAAGATCACTGTTTTGAACATGGGCGCCATCATTGCCGAAGGCGCACCCGAAGAAATAACCAAGAACCAAGAGGTTATCGACGCTTATCTTGGCGAAACCGATGAACGTGCCGCGTGACGCAGGCGGCTTTCAACAGGAGAACAAGTATGAAGAAGTTGACCCTTACGACTCTGACCGCCATGAGCCTCGCCCTACCCGCGGTCGCTGAAAATACAATCAAGATCGGGCTGGGCGTACCGATGACTGGTGATCTGGCCATCTATTCCGAATACCTGGGCGCGCGCTGTATGGCAGATATGATCAACGCCGACGGCGGTGCTGGCGGCAAGAAGATCGAAGTTCTGGTTCAGGATTCCGCAGGTGATACGCAGGCCGCGATCTCACTGGCGCAAAAGTTTCTGGACGAAGGGGTTGTGATGCTGGGCACCACGCCGTTCTCGGACACGATGATCCCGGTGGCGCAGATCGCCCAGCCTTACGGCGTTTCCATCTTCCAGCCGCAATCCACGCAGGTCGAGATGCACGCGGGCATCGTCGACAATTTCTTTACCGGCGTCTCGCCTGATCCGTTCACGGCAACGGCAGCTGCCAACCACGCGCTTAGCGAAGGCGTCAAGAATGTGGTTCTACTGACCTCGGACGAAGGCGGGTCGTGGTCCGCGCGTACCCCGCTGTGGTTCGGACAAGTGATCGAAGAGGGCGGCGGCAAGGTGCTGGCGAAGATGAACTTCAGCTTTGGCACATCGGACTGGTCACCTCAGATCGCTGACATGAAAGCACTGGGGGAAGAGATCGACGCCGTCTATATTTCGTCGATCATGCCCGATATCGGTGTGTTGGTCCGACAGCTACGCAGCGCAGGTATTGACGCGTGGGTGGTCGGCTCGGACGGGTTTGACGATCCATCGCTGGACGCCGTCGCGGCTGACGATCCTGCAATCCTCGACAAGGTGTTCTTTGCCACGCTGGCCCCCAGCCATGACGAAAGCGCCGTAGTCAAGTTCATGGCCGACTGCAAGGAGTTGGGCCACGATGTGCCCGGCCTGTTCCCAGCCACCGGCGCTGATACGGTCAAGGCCGTTGCCTGGGCGGTCGAAACCTCGGGCAGCAGCGACCCGGCAGTGATTGCGGAAACGATCCGCACAGCCGACTCGATCCCGGTGCTGACAGTCGACAGCATTTCGTTCAAGGACACGAAAACCTATGCCCAGCGCACGATCCCAGTGATTGGCTACAAAGATGGCAAGCGGGTTCTGATCTCGAACGAAATTCCCGAAAACACACCGAAAGACTGGAACTGAGCCAAAAGACGGGGGCGGCTCCAGCCCCCGTTTCCAATCCCATGCTGAATGTTGAAAACCTGATAGTTTCTCACGGCCCGATCGAGGCCGTGCACGGCATCTCTTTCGCCGTGGAGAAGGGCCGCTGTGTGTCCTTGCTTGGGCCCAATGGCGCGGGCAAGACCTCGACCATCTCGGCGCTGATGGGGGTGGTCAAGTCCTCGGGCCGGATCACCTTTGACGGGGCCGATATCTTGGCGCTGCCGGTGGAAGCACGCGTGCAGGCGGGTATGTCCGTGGCCCCCGAAGGGCGGCGGATCTTCTCGAACCTGAGCGTCGAGGAAAATCTGGTTCTCGGCGGCGCCACACGTTCTGACCGCGCGGCCAAGGACGCCGATATCGCCCACTGGCTTGAGACCTTTCCAATCCTTGGCGAACGCAGAGACCAACCGGCTGGCACCTTGTCGGGCGGTGAGCAGCAGATGCTGGCTATTTCCCGCGCCTTGATGACACGCCCCAAGATCCTGCTGCTGGACGAACCCAGCCTGGGTCTGGCCCCCAAGATCGTAAGCCAGATTTTCCAGATGATCGAACAGCTGAAAGCGCAGGGAATGACGATCCTTTTGGTCGAACAGAACGCAACGCAAGCGCTTCGCCTGTCGGACTACGCCTACCTTCTGAACAACGGGCGGATCATGGCCGAGGGGACGAAGGAAACGCTGGGCCAAAGCAGCGCGCTTATGGCGGAACTGACGGGGCTCGCCTGAAATGGAATATGTGGCCCAGCAGATGATGAACGCGCTCGCCTTTGGTGCGGAATATGCGCTGATTGCACTCGGCCTGGCGATTGTCTTTTCGATCATGGGGCTGGTGAACTTTGCCCATGGAGAGGTGATCGCAGTTGGCGGTTATACGATGGTGGCCTTTGCTGCGTTGGCGCTGAACAACCCCTTTATCGTCATAGGCGGAGCGATCGCCGCTGCAATCCTGATGTCCCTTCTGCTTGAACGCGTGGCGTTTCGACCCGTGCGATACGCGGACCCAACAACCGGCCTGCTGACCGCCTTTGGTGTCTCAATCATTCTGCAGAACGTGTTTCTACTTGCGGTCTCACCACGCCCCGTGGCGGTGACGTCTCTGTATTTCCTCGACTGGCCCGTGCAGCTTTTGGGTGTTCAGGTCTCTTCCCTTCAGGTGTTCGAGGCGGTTACGACAGTCCTCGTGATCGTCGGACTGATGCTGTTTCTCAAACGTACGACACTGGGTCTAGCCATGCGCGCAGCCTCGCTGGATTTTGAGATGGTCCGCATGGTCGGCGTCAAATCCAACAGAGTGTTTGCGGTGGCCTTCATGGTGTCGGGCCTACTGGCCGGGCTGGCCTGTATCTTCATCATGGCGCGGCGCGGGTCTGTTGATCCGCATCTGGGGTTCAACCCGGTCCTCAAGGCCTTTGTGGCCTGCGTCGTTGGAGGGTTTGGCAGCCTGCCCGGAGCCGTGCTGGGCGGCTTTCTACTCGGCACGATTGAGGTCGCCATGCTGGTCCTTCTGCCGCAGGAATATGGCGGCATGAAAGACGCCTTTGTCTTTGGAATCATAGCCCTTGTTCTGGTTTGGAGGCCGGATGGCATCCTGTCACCCCCGACCGAGAAGGGGGACAAGATATGATCCTGAACCCCAGTCAGAAACGCGGGCTGGTGGGCGCTGCGATCCTGGCCGCCGTATTGATCGCGATTGGGCTGATCGTGACCTATTTCGGCTCTCGCTATCAGCTTCGACTGGTTTACAGCGCCTACGTGAACTTATTGGTCGTTCTGGCCATGCAGGTGTTCATGGGCAATGCGCGCCTGACCAACCTTAGCCACAGTGCCTTCATGGGGATCGGTGCCTATGTGGCCGCGATTTGCGTGACGCCGGTGACGGTCAAATCCATCTCTCTGCCGGATGCGCCTTGGGGGTTGAATGCCTTCTCGCTGGACCCGGTCAGTTCGGCGCTGCTTGCCATTGTGATCACCGCCGTTCTGGCCCTGATCGTTGGGCTGTTTGTCGTGCGCCTGACAGGGTCTGGCGTGACCATCTTTTCCCTTGCCGTCCTGGTCATCGTGCATTCGATATTCCTTTACCGAACGGATATTTTCAAAGGAAACCAAGCGTTTTTCGGCATTCCGCAGGTGTTTTCATTGACGTCTATCGTGATCTTATCCGTGTTCGTCGTGTTCATCGTGCGCCTGTTTCGCGAAAGCCGTTGGGGCATCCAGCTGCGTGCTTGCGCCGATGATGAGGTCGGAGCCGCCGCAATGGGTGTAAACATTCGCCGGTTACGCCTGATTGCTTGGGTCCTGTCAGCCATCCTGCTTGCAGTCGCCGGGATTGCTTACGCTTATTTCCTTGGCACGATCAGCGCACGGCCCTTCTATTTCAACCACGTCTTTCTGACACTCGCCATGCTGATCCTTGGAGGAATGCGGACAGTCACAGGTGCGGTTCTGGGCACGCTTTTGATCTCGTTCGGGTTGGAATGCGTGCGCTGGCTGGAAACCGGCCCGGTCCTGCTGGGCATCGACCTGCCCGAAGTGCTGGGCCTGTCGGGTATTGCACTGGGAACGGTCATCGTTCTGACTATGGCCCTGCGCCCCGGAGGGATCATGGGTGATCAAGAAATCGAAGACCTGGTTCTGAAAAAACAGGAGTAAGTCATGGGTTGCAACCACACTATTCACAAACTGTCGCTAACACGCGATATGTCCGGTGTATGTAACATGCGATCTGTCCGGTTCTATTCTGTCTCTGAGAGGAGGCGTTATGAACCGAGCAGAAGTGTTACAGGAAGTTCGACTGATGAAGTTTGAAGATGTGTATTCGCGGCGAAGCGCGAACAAGCTGACGCAAGAACAGGCGGCTGAGATACTGGGTGTATCCGTGCGCACCGTCAGGCGTTGGGAGGATCGATTTGAGGCGGATGGTGCAGAAGGTCTGTACGACCGTCGGCTTGGCAAACTGGCCAACAATCGTGTTGCCACGGATAAGGTCATGGAGATGCTTGAACTGTTTGATACCAAGTACTGGGATTACACGCCGAAGCATTTCCACGAGAAGCTGGTGGCCCACCATGGTTTCACACAGAGCTACAACTGGGTGCGGCTTACACTGCAGCGCCACGGCCGGGTTCAGGCAGCACCCCGACGAGGTGCCCATCGGCGCAAGCGGCCCCGCCGTCCGATGGTTGGCATGATGTTGCATCAGGACGGCTCCAGCCATGAATGGGTTCCGGGTCAGTGGTGGGATCTGATCGTCACCATGGACGATGCCACCAACCGGGTTTATTCGGCATTCTTTGTCGAGGAAGAAGGGACGATGAGCAGTTTTCAGGGGCTGACAGAGGTGATCGAGGCGCAAGGTCTGTTTTGCTCGCTCTATGCCGATCGGGGCTCTCATTACTGGCATACGCCCGAAGCGGGCGGCAAAGTGGACAAGGACAATCTGACCCAGGTCGGGCGCGCCTTGCAGCAACTCGGCATTGAGCTGATCCCGGCCTATTCACCGCAGGCCCGTGGACGGTCTGAACGCATGTTTGGCACGTTCCAGAACCGATTGCCGCAGGAACTGCGGTCCCATGGGATCACAACCATTGAAGAGGCCAATCAGTTCCTGAAAGAGGTCTATCTTCCCGAACACAATGCCCTGTTTGCAAAGGAGCCGGAGGATACGACCTCGGCCTTCGTGCCGTTTACAGGCAATGTGCGCGACACCCTGTGTGTGCAGGAAGACCGCGTCGTCGGCAACGACAATACGGTGCGCTACAAGGGCCTGGTCATGCAGATCGCGGCAGACAGGCACCGTCATCATTTCGTCAAGGCGAAGGTCAGGGTCCACGAATACCCCGATGGTCAACTGGTCATCTTCCACGGCCCGAGATGCATTGGCCGCTACCAGCCTGACGGATCACCCATCACACAGGAGGATAGCAAACACAAAGTCGCGTGACCCGCTTCGACGTGGCGCGAACGCGGTGGCCCAAATCTACGGTCGCCTACGGCTCCCTCCGAATTGGGCCACCGCGCAATCAACTGAAGCGGACAATTGGCATGTTACCTACACCGGACAATTCAGAATGTTCTCGACACCACACTATTCACAAACACGACCACCATTTCGGTTGGGACAACTCCATCGAACCCGTCCTGAGCGTCGACCCCGGCGAGACCGTTGAGGTCGAAACCATCGACAGTTCGGGCGGGCAGTTGAACGCTTCCTCGACCCTGGCCGATCTGGGCAAGCTGTCTTTCGACGCGGTCAATCCGGTCACAGGGCCGATCCACATCAACGGGGCCGAGCTCGGCGATACCGTTGCCGTGACCTTTCTGGATTTCAAACCCTCGGGCTGGGGTTGGACCGCCAACATCCCCGGTTTTGGCCTGCTGACCGATCAGTTTCCCGACGCGGCGCTTCATATCTGGAACTATGATTCCACCGCGATGACCCCTGCTCTGTTCGGCCCGGGCGGGAAGGTACCGCTCAAGCCGTTCGTCGGCACAATCGGCCTGGCGCTGGCCGAGCCGGGCTTGCACTCCGTCGTCCCTCCGCGCCGTGTGGGCGGCAATCTGGACATCCGCGACAATTGCGTGGGCACAACGCTTTACCTCCCGGTCGAAGTGGCTGGTGGGATGTTGTCACTGGGGGACACCCATGCCGCACAAGGCGATGGTGAGATTTGCGGTACGGCCATCGAAAGCCCTATGGACGTGGCCATCAAAGTCGTCCTTCTCAAAGGCGAAAACCTGCCCTATCCCCGGTTTGAAACCAACGGCCCCGTCACACGCCATTTCGATACCTCCGGCTACAAGGCGACGACAGGCATAGGCGAGGATCTCATGCAGGCCGCCCGCGATGCGGTGGCGGGTATGGTCGACTGGATCTCGGCCACGACGGGGATGTCAGCGCTTGATTCCTACATGCTCTGCTCGGTCTGCGGCGATCTGCGTATCAGTGAAATCGTGGATATCCCGAACTGGACGGTCTCATTCTACTTTCCGAAGACCGTTCTGGACTGAAGAATACGGCAACTCCTGAGTACCGGAGCTATTCCGTCGATGTCGGAAGCAGTCAGTCGTTCAAAATAGGTCAGAACATAAGCGATCTTTTCAGTAGGTGACCTTCGGCTTCGGTTCTTTCGCCATTGTGACGACCAGCGCAAAGCGTCTCACCAGCGGTTCAACTGCCCGTTTTGTAGTGCGCCATAAACATGGCAAGGCAATCGTCCATTACGCCCTCGGGTGTCGGGTTCTCACCAAGGAAAAACTCCGGCCAGAAGAAGAAGTTTTTGACAAGCCCCAAGAGCTGGTTGGTCGCGAAGACCGGATCGGCTTTTCGGATTACGCCAGCGTCCATGGCTTCGCCGATCAACTGCGTCATCGGGTAGTCGTGCGTTTCCGTCTCCGTGAAGAATTTCCGAGAGCGATCGAGGTCGCGGATCAGCTCAGAAAGAACCATGCGGTTTAGTCCGATAGCCGTCTCTTCCGTTATGACCACAATGTACCGCCACAGAGCATCTTTCAGCTGCTCAACGAAGTCACGACTTGGGTCATAAGCAACCGGCTGCATACTCCGGTTCTGCTCCAACATGATTTCTGAGATTGCTTCGAAGAGGGCCTCTTTACTTTCGAAGTGGTTGTAGAGCGTGCGACTCGAAACATTTGCTTTTTGGGCGATTGAGGTCGTCCTCGCCCCCAGAAATCCTTGTTCTCGAAACTCATCGATGGCTGCATCGATGATATCTTCTCTTTTCTTTTCAGTACGTTTCACGGATTTCGCCTCAAAAGTAAAAAAGTTTGTTTACAAACACTGCCTTCTCAACATAAGTAAACAAGACGATTTACTTTAGCAAGGTGCAATCCTGCTCGACCTCGAAAGGACCCAAACCATGACCTTCGAAAATTTCATCGCTGGCAAAAACGCAGTGACCTTTAAATCTTTTGGCGTGGATTTGGCCGGTGATCTCTACCTGCCCGAAGGTTTTGATGAGACCAAGACCTACAAGGCCATCGTGGGAGCCAGCCCGTTCCCGCAGGTCAAGGATCAAATACCCGCGACCTACGGCCCTGAAATGGCGGCACGTGGCTTCATCTATCTCGGCTTCGACTATCTGGGCATGGGCGATAGCCCCGCACTACCCGGTGAATTCAAACAATCGCGCTACAATTTCCGCCTGATTGAAAACACCTGGGACGCGGTTTCGTACCTGGGTACGCTACCCTTCGTCGACGAGATCTATGGCCTGGGCGTCTGTCAGGGCGGTCAGACCATCGCATCGGCAGCGGTGACAGACCACCGGATCAAGAAAATCGCTATGGTGTCAGGCATGATGGCCTCGGACGCGTTCCAGTGGACCGACCGCGAAATGGCCAATCAGATGATCGACGCAGCAAATGCCTCGATGCAGAAGCAATATGAAACCGGCGCGCCAGACTACGTTGCACCGTTCGGCTTGAACGACGAAATGTCTCGTGAAGAGTTCACGGAAGCGGCCGCCTACCCAGACATGGCTGGCGAAACCTATGACTATTACGGCCGTGATGGTGCTAAGGGGCCGGTTGCAGTTCCCAACTATACCAACATGCACATTGCTGATCAGCCCATGCAATCTTTGTTCTCAATTTGTGAAGCCTATGCGGACAAAATCGTGCAGCCCTCGCTGGCCATCTACGGCACAAATGCCTCCACAGCGATCTGCTCGACCGCATTTGTCGAGAAACTGACCAATGACCACAAAGAGCTGGCGTTTGATGAATTCAGCCACGTAGACTTTTACTACAAGCCCGAGGCCGTGAAAGCGTCGACCGATGCAGTGGCAGAGTTCTTCAACAATTAACGCGATGGAGTGCTTCGTTTGATTTGGTCCACCGTTCTGTTTGAGAAACGGTGGACCGCGAATGTCGAACAAGAGACACAAGCAAGAGGAAATAGTTCAGAAGCTGCCGCAAGTTGACGTGCTAGTCCGTCAGGGAATGATGTCTACAGATGCGATCCGGGCAACTAGCCAATATTCTGTTTTTGGTACAAAACTCGCGGGATTTCGGTGTGTACTTCCCAACTCGCACATAAAGGTCTAGGCGTTCAAAGACCCGGCGCCATTTCTTCGCTAGAAACCCAAGAGTTTCGGATTGTGGGCGCAAATGACCTTGCGTATGGGCGACAATACTAACGAGATGGGTTCATATTGCCTTGCGGTTCACAACGGGTTTCGCGCCCTCACCTCAGCCACATTTCGAATGACCGCAGCTTCTGCACGTCATGCAACCTTCGATCATCACCATGTCATACTGCCCACAGGAGGGGCATGCCTTGCCCCGCGGTGCATCCATGTTGACGACCTGCGCCTGAGGGTCGGACTTCAGCCCCATCCCCTCTCCCTCGAGAAAGCCGATATTGACCATGTGCTGCTCGATCACCCCGCCAATCGCTGCCAGGATCGAGGGGATATATTTGCCCTTCACCCATGCACCACCGCGCGGGTCGAACACGGCCTTGAGCTCTTCGACCACGAACGACACATCCCCACCTCGCCGGAACACAGCCGAGATCATGCGGGTCAGCGCCAGCGTCCAGGCGTAATGCTCCATGTTCTTCGAGTTGATGAACACTTCGAACGGACGGCGGCGGCCTCCGATGACAATATCGTTGATCGTCAGATAGATCGCATGCTCACTGTCGGGCCATTTCAACTTGTAGGTCGACCCCTCAAGGGATTGAGGGCGATCCAGCGGCTCGGACATGTAAACGACATCGCCACCATCGACCTCATGCGGGGCGGCGGCGCTTTCGCCCGGCGCCGTATCGGCGCTTTCCGATACGGTAAGGACCGATCCGGTCACGTCATTGGGGCGATAGGTGGTGCAGCCTTTGCACCCCTGATCCCAGGCCTGCATGTAGACATCTTTGAACGCGTCAAAACTGATGTCCTCAGGGCAGTTGATCGTTTTCGAAATCGAACTGTCGATCCATTTCTGCGCCGCGGCCTGCATTTTCACATGATCCGACGGAGACAGCGTCTGCGCATTCACGAAAAACTCCGGCAGGTCCTTGTCTCCGAACTTGTCGCGCCACATCTGCACGGCATAGTCCACCACCTCTTCTTCGGTGCGCGAGCCATCCTTCTGCAACACCTTACGCGTGTAGGCATAGGCAAAGACCGGCTCAATCCCCGACGACACGTTCCCAGCGTAGAGAGAGATCGTGCCCGTTGGAGCGATCGAGGTCAGCAAAGCGTTACGGATCCCATGCGCGCGGATTTCATCGCGCACATCGTCATCCATCTGCTGCATCGTGCCGCTGGCGAGGAACTTCTCGGCATCGAACAAGGGAAACGCCCCCTTCTCCTTCGCCAATTGCACCGGGGCCAGATACGCGGCGCGGGCGATCGCGTGCAACCAGCGCTCGGTTTGACGCGCCGCCTCGTCAGAGCCATAGCGCAGGCCCAACATCAAAAGCGCATCTGCCAGACCTGTCACACCCAGCCCGATGCGGCGTTTGGCCTGCGCCTCGGCCTCCTGCTCGGGCAGAGGGAATTTCGACGCGTCCACCACATTGTCCATCATGCGCACAGCGGTTGCGACCAGCTCTTTCAGAGCATCCTCGTCCAGATGCGCGGCGTCATCGAAAGGCTCGGCCACCAACCGGGCCAGATTGATCGAGCCCAACAGGCACGCGCCATAAGGTGGCAGAGGTTGCTCGCCACAGGGGTTGGTCGCGGCAATCGTCTCTACATAGCTCAAGTTGTTGGCCGCATTGATGCGGTCGATGAAGATCACGCCCGGTTCAGCATAATCATAGGTTGCCTGCATGATCTTGTTCCACAGGTCCCGCGCCTGAACGGTGTGATAGACCTTGCCACCGAACACCAGCTCCCACGGACCGTCGGCTTTGACGGCCTCCATGAACGGGTCGGTTACCAGCACCGACATGTTGAACATGCGCAAACGGGCCGGATCGGATTTGGCCGTGATGAATTGTTCGATATCCGGGTGATCGCAGCGCATCGTCGCCATCATCGCCCCCCGGCGCGAGCCTGCGGACATGATCGTGCGGCACATTGCGTCCCAAACGTCCATAAAGCTCAGCGGACCAGAGGCGTCCGCTGCAACCCCTTTCACATGGGGATTATATACTTAAGTAACATTTTTATAGTGGACTGTCGCATATTGACGCGATAAAAACGAAAACCGCGCAAGGTATTTTAGCACTCTGCGCTCTCTTTAATCAGGCTTCTTGATACTCATTGGCCGCATGAATGCAGCCCTGATTTCATCCAATGACATTTCAGGCATGTCGATTTCTTCTTCCAACTCAGCCTTGGTCGGTTGATATTTGTTCGATCTGATGTGCAGATCGGCGGGTTCAGGCAGGTCTGCATTGTAACGTTGGTTTGTCATGCGAATTCCTAAATTGAATACATTGGTTTTAGCCGAGAAGTTCTCGCAAGCGGGTTTGGATTGGTTCAATTTTAGCCAGTTCGGTCAACAAAAACTCTACGTTGTCGGGGCCGTCGGCCTGACGCGCCCGCACAATACTGTCGTAATCAATTTCCAACAAATCACAAAACTCCCGACCTGTCATTGCCTCATCGATTGAAATTCTCTTCTTGAATCCTTCCCAGATCGCTTGCTTGTCTTCTTGATTGAAAGCACAAAAGTGTGCCTGGAACCGATATTGAATATGCTGGGCGTTGCGTTGAATGAACCCGTGCATTGACTGCCTCTCTGCGCTAGCTTTTTTTGTGTCGAACACATGACCGTCCTTCAACTCAACTATATGGCAGTTTTGCTCGCCTTTTCGGCGCTTGAAAACCATAAAGTCAGGCTCTGATCCCGAAAAATCCAAGGTCCGACTTCGTTTAATTTCACGTTTTCGGGCAAGCAACACGCCCTCAGGCATGATTTCTTGTTCCAAAAAGGTGTCCAGATTAGGGATGTTGGGAACAGCTTCCACGATCATCGATTCCAGTTCTGACCCCGATGAGATTACAGCTGACTGTATCTTGCTGGCCAATTCACCTAACGCTTCATTCCCAAACAACCGGGCGTAAGAACCAGATGTGTTCTTTGGTTTGGCATCCCGTAATCGTGCCATAATCTAACCGTTCAAGTCGCAACCAAGGAAGGTGCGGCCATGGTTTCGTGCCGCTTGCAGAACCGAAAACGACCCGGCAGCCGGATCAATTACAAAATCGCCTTCGTGGCTCACGGCGGCCATGAGTTGACCTTGTATGTCTATTGGTTTGGAATGTGGGTGATCCCGCTGGGATACTTGTTCTTGAATTACATCTGGAATGTTATGTATTTTCCACACGCCTTTTGCCTTACGCGGCTGTTTCTGTAGTACTATGCAGTATTCTCCTCTGCGCCGAGTGCGATAGCCCATACCAAATGTACCCTTGTTCCACGTTAAAAGATCCACAATGTCCAGCCTCGTTCCGTCCAGCCACGGGTGAATACCTTGGCAAAGGTGAAACTTATCCACCCATAAAAAGAGATGGCCTGATGGGATAAGCGTACGATCTATTCCGCGAATAAAATTGGCGATGGCCTCCTCCGGCATTTGCTGTAGGGCGCTGCGGCGTTTTCCACGAACTTTGCCTTCGTTCCCATATGCCAGCTTTTCAAGCACGCCACGGTATTGGGGATCGAAGAATGCGACTGGAACTGCGTCCGCAGGTATAGCGGAAAGGAACTCAAGACCGTCCATCTTAAGGCGCGTGTTGGGCTTAAGGACATCGGGAAGCACCAGCTTTGGCACGGTCACCGTGCGCGTGTTGGAAAATACCCCGGCAGTACTTTGCGAAGTTCCGACGCTCATGACCGCGCTCCGCTATTCAATCCGTTATCCTCGATTAGCTTCTTGTAAGGCAGGTTCTTTCCAGCCATCCCATGCACAACGCCGCCCATTTGGTCGATTGTATCCTTTGGCCTGTTGTTGTGACGGTGCTGAAACTCGTCCACATAGCGTTGCAGATGCTTGGGCGACATCTTGTGATAGACGCCATTATAACCCCGCTTCATAGGAGCCCAAAAGCTTTCCAGCCCGTTGGTGTGCGCCTGATCGCGGACATATTCACCCACTGAGTGCTTTACCACCTCATGCGGCCTGTCAATGCCCTTGTAGGCACTAGCCTCATCGGTATAGAGTGTTGCTCCTTCGACGGCATGCTCGTTCACAAACCCCTGCAAGGTCTCTTTGTCTGTGCTCTCTACCACTTTGGCAACAACCTGACCCGTTTCGCGATCCCTGATACCAGCAACAGCAGCCTTGCCAACAGCGCCACGTCCAGCCTTGAGTTTCTTCTTCGCGTGTTTGTTGCCTTCCTTGCCGCCTATGTAGGTTTCATCTGCTTCGACTGGGCCATTAAACCAAGGCATGTTTGCCTCCATTGCAGCCCGAAGACGATGCAGCATGAACCACGCGGACTTCTGCGTAACACCAAGCTCACGGTGCAACTTCATCGAAGATACGCCCTTAAGGTTAGTTGTGAACAAGTAAATACCAATGGCCCATGTGCGATATGGTAGCCGGGTATTCTCAAGGATCGTGCCGACCCGAACCGTAAACATGGGTTTTTTGGAGCACTCACGACACCTGTGCGTCATGCTTGGATGCCTGATGCCTGACTGCACGTTGAAAGAACCGCAATGCGGGCAAAACGGACCATCTGGCCAATGTAGTTCCTCAATCCACTTACGCGACTTTTCTTCATTACCGAACATTGCAGCAACCTGTAGGAAGGTCAGGCCCTTGCGGTTTGATTTTCCCGGTGCTTTTGTCATTTTTACACTCCTGAATGTTATTAAAATGTAACAAATGCGTCGGAGTCCGTCAATCATAAATGTTACTTAAGTATATAATTCCCTTTCACATCCGCCCCGCGGGGACGGATGGTCGAGAAATCATAACCAATCCCCCCACCCTGCTGCATGGTCAGCGCGGCCTCTTTCAGCATATCGAAGATGCCGCCCATGCTATCGGGCACGGTGCCCATGACGAAGCAGTTGAACAGTGTCACCTGCCGCGCGGTGCCCGCGCCTGCGGTGATGCGACCGGCGGGCAGATATTTGAAATCCTCCAGCGCGGCGTAGAACTTTTCTTCCCAATGCGCCGGATCCGCCTCTACCCGCGCCAGATCGCGCGCAATACGTCGCCAGCTGTCCTCGACCGTCTGGTCGATGGGCGTGCCATCCGCCTGTTTAAAGCGGTATTTCATGTCCCAGATCTGCTCGGCGATGGGGGCGGCAAAGCGGCTCATTGGTGATTCCTATTCAGCTGCGAGGCATACAAGATAGACCAAATTGGCCACCTAGCGCTACTATGACTGTCGAGAACATTCTGAATTGTCCGGTGTAGGTAACATGCCAATTGTCCGCTTCAGTTGATTGCGCGGTGGCCCAATTCGGAGGGAGCCGTAGGCGACCGTAGATTTGGGCCACCGCGTTCGCGCCACGTCGAAGCGGGTCACGCGACTTTGTGTTTGCTATCCTCCTGTGTGATGGGTGATCCGTCAGGCTGGTAGCGGCCAATGCATCTCGGGCCGTGGAAGATGACCAGTTGACCATCGGGGTATTCGTGGACCCTGACCTTCGCCTTGACGAAATGATGACGGTGCCTGTCTGCCGCGATCTGCATGACCAGGCCCTTGTAGCGCACCGTATTGTCGTTGCCGACGACGCGGTCTTCCTGCACACACAGGGTGTCGCGCACATTGCCTGTAAACGGCACGAAGGCCGAGGTCGTATCCTCCGGCTCCCTTGCAAACAGGGCATTGTGTTCGGGAAGATAGACCTCTTTCAGGAACTGATTGGCCTCTTCAATGGTTGTGATCCCATGGGACCGCAGTTCCTGCGGCAATCGGTTCTGGAACGTGCCAAACATGCGTTCAGACCGTCCACGGGCCTGCGGTGAATAGGCCGGGATCAGCTCAATGCCGAGTTGCTGCAAGGCGCGCCCGACCTGGGTCAGATTGTCCTTGTCCACTTTGCCGCCCGCTTCGGGCGTATGCCAGTAATGAGAGCCCCGATCGGCATAGAGCGAGCAAAACAGACCTTGCGCCTCGATCACCTCTGTCAGCCCCTGAAAACTGCTCATCGTCCCTTCTTCCTCGACAAAGAATGCCGAATAAACCCGGTTGGTGGCATCGTCCATGGTGACGATCAGATCCCACCACTGACCCGGAACCCATTCATGGCTGGAGCCGTCCTGATGCAACATCATGCCAACCATCGGACGGCGGGGCCGCTTGCGCCGATGGGCACCTCGTCGGGGTGCTGCCTGAACCCGGCCGTGGCGCTGCAGTGTAAGCCGCACCCAGTTGTAGCTCTGTGTGAAACCATGGTGGGCCACCAGCTTCTCGTGGAAATGCTTCGGCGTGTAATCCCAGTACTTGGTATCAAACAGTTCAAGCATCTCCATGACCTTATCCGTGGCAACACGATTGTTGGCCAGTTTGCCAAGCCGACGGTCGTACAGACCTTCTGCACCATCCGCCTCAAATCGATCCTCCCAACGCCTGACGGTGCGCACGGATACACCCAGTATCTCAGCCGCCTGTTCTTGCGTCAGCTTGTTCGCGCTTCGCCGCGAATACACATCTTCAAACTTCATCAGTCGAACTTCCTGTAACACTTCTGCTCGGTTCATAACGCCTCCTCTCAGAGACAGAATAGAACCGGACAGATCGCATGTTACATACACCGGACATATCGCGTGTTAGCGACACTAGCGCTACTATGACTTGATGCAATAACCCGTTAACCCTACCTTCTTAACCAATTCCTTTGGGGCGACTCTGTGGGTAAACTGTGGATAAATTCGTAAACCTCGTCAAACTTTCGGTCGGGTCAGAGAGCGTCGACACGCTGATGGCGTGGCAGGACAGCCGCAAGCCGCTTTATGCAGATGGCTGCCCGCGCCACGTGACGCGCACGTGGCCCAAGCGCGAGGCCGAGATCCTGAACGGAGGTTCGATCTATTGGGTGATCAAAGGCGTGATCCAATGCCGCCAGCGCATCCTGCGCCTTGATGAAGTACGCGGTGAGGACGGCATCCGCCGCTGCGCCATTGTTCTCGACCCCGAAGTGCACCGCACCCAGAACGCGCTGAAACGCCCCTTTCAGGGCTGGCGTTATCTGAAACCCGAAGACACCCCTGCCGATCTTCCAAAATCGCGCGAGCAGGACGATGCCCTGCCAGACGATCTGAACCGCGCTCTGGCCGAAATCGGCATATTGTAGTCAGCGCAGGCGATCCAACAGCTCGGACAAAACCGCTTTGTCGCCAGCATCGTAGCTCGCCACACGGCTGCGCCACAGGGTCGCTTGCGATTGCAGGATGAGACCGTCCGAGAGGATCTTCAGGTGGTTGGCCCGCAGTGTTTCACCGGTCGAAGTGATATCGGCAACGGCCTCGGCCGTTTCGTTCATCACGGTGCCTTCAGTCGCGCCCTGGCTGTCAACCAGAGCATAGTCGGCCACCCCAGCATCGGTCAGAAACTCACGAACCAAACGGTGGTACTTGGTCGCAATCCGCAGCCGGTGACCATGTGTTCTGCGGAAAGCGGCGGCGGCTGCATCCAGATCGTCCAGCGTATCCACGTCGACCCAACAGGCAGGCGTGGCGATGATCAGGTCCGCCTTGCCAAAACCAAGCGCGGCAACCTCTTCAACCTGTTGCTCCCAGCGCGGCAGCTTTTCCTGCACAAGGTCAACGCCCGTAACACCAAGGTGGATACGACCAGCTGCCAGCTCACGCGGGATTTCCCCCGCCGACAGCAGGATCAGCGAGACATCATCGATCCCCTCAACCTTGCCCGCATATTCCCGGTCCGACCCGCTGCGGGACAGAGTGATGCCGCGCTTTTCGAACCACGAGAAGGTCTTTTCCATCAACCGGCCCTTCGAAGGCACGCCCAGTTTCAGGCTCATTGCGCGTCCTCCTCGATCTCGAGCATCAGGTCAGGGCGGATGACGCCACCAACAGCCGGAATTTCTTCGCCATTGCCAAGCTGCCGGGTCAGCGCATCATAGCGCCCACCGGTCGCGATCGGAGGCAGATCGGGGCGGCCTTCGGCGTAGAACCCAAAGACAAACCCGTCGTAATACTCCATCGAGGTCCGGCCATACGCAGCCTCGAAATCCAACCGTTCAACATCGACGCCCCGCGCCTGCATGTCTGCGATCCGGGCTTCAAGCCGATCAAGCGCCTGCGTGATCTGAGGCAGGTCGACCGCAACATCGCGCAGCTGTTCCAGCGCAAATGGCATGGTCTCACGTACATTCAACAGCGTCTCCAAACCGGCCAGTTCGTTGTCTGAGATGGGCGGCGTATCGCGATCTTCACGTAAAGCTTCGATCCGCGCCTCGATCTCGGAGGCACGGCGCTTGCCGATCATCGGAATACCGTTGTCCAAAGGGTCTGCGGCATTCAGCAACGCGTCTCGCCCTTCGGGGCCGGGTTTGCGACCTGCAAACCGATCCAGAAGAATACGGAACCGGCGGGGCCGCCACAGGTGCCGCATCAGGGCGGTCTTGCGACGCTCGGTCGTGCGAAGGCCCTCGACGGCTGCGGTCAGAATTCCGATATCCCCGGTCGCCGCCCGCAAAGGCAGACCCCGCAACTGCAACGCAAACAGCGAGAACACCTCGGCGTCCGCACCGGATGGATCGTCGCGATCAAAGACCTCATAGCCCACCTGGATGTATTCATTCGACCGGTCGGGGTCATGTTCCTGCCGACGAAAAACCTCTCCGGAATAGGTATAGCGCGCGGGTTCTGCGCCGTCGCTCATGTGCATCTGTACCACGGGCAGAGTGAAATCCGGGCGCAGCATCTGTTCGCCCCGCAAGGCGTCCGACGTGACATAAGCACGCCCGCGGATGTCTTCACCATAGAGGTCCAGCAATGTCTCGGCCGGTTGCAACAGCGGCGTATCGACCACCTGCGCGCCTGCGGCCTCGAACCGGACGCGCATCATGGCGGCGCGGGCCTGTATCTGTGAACGGTTGGCCATGGCTCAGTCCTGACTGTCCAGAATTTCGCGCACCTTGGCGACCAGATCACCACGCGGCACTTCGAACTGGCTGGGGCGTTCTTTCCATTCCTCCAGCGTGGCACTTTCGGCGATTTTGGCGCCAAGGATCAGGTCTTTGATCTGAACGATGCCATTCGTCTTTTCGTCACCACCCTCGATCACTGCGATGGGAGAGTTCCGCTTGTCCGCATATTTCAGCTGATTGCCGAAGTTCTTCGGATTGCCTAAGTAGACTTCGGCCCGGATACCCGCATTGCGCAGCTCAGCCACCATCGCCTGATAGTCAGCCATACGGTCGCGATCCATCACGGTGACAACCACAGGCCCTGTCGCCTGCGCACTGAGACGACCCTTTTCGCGCAGAGCGGCCAGCAGGCGGTCAACACCGATCGACACACCCGTTGCAGGCACCTCCTGCCCGGTGAAGCGCTTGACCAGATCGTCATAGCGCCCGCCGCCCGAGACCGACCCGAACTGCCGCTTGCGGCCTTTTTCGTCGAAAATCTCAAAGGTCAACTCGGCTTCATAAACCGGACCGGTGTAGTAGCCGAGACCGCGAACTACCGACGGGTCGATCTCGATCCGGTCCGAACCGTAGCCGCCCGCATCCAGCAGCGAACCGATCTGTTCCAGTTCAGCAATGCCATCGGCACCGATCTTGCTGTCGCCAACCGCCGCACGCAGGTTCGCGAGCGTTCCGGCGGTATCCGCAGCTTTGGAGGTCAGGAAGGCAAGCACCGGCTCGGCCTGATCATCGCTCAGCCCTACACCATCGATAAACGCACCAGATGCATCCAGACGGCCCTTGGTCAGCAGCTCTCGCACACCGGCCTCACCGACCTTGTCGAACTTGTCGATGGTGCGCAGAACGTTGTCGCGGGCGGCGGCGTCTTCGCCCAGCCCCATCGCCTCGAGCACACCGTTCAGAACCTTGCGGTTATTCACGCGCACAAGGTAATCGCCGCGCGGAATGCCGACGGTCTCCAGCGTGTCTGACAACATCGCGCAAATCTCGGCATCCGCAGCCATCGAGGCGGTGCCGACAGTGTCCGCATCGCACTGATAGAATTGACGATACCGCCCCGGCCCCGGCTTTTCGTTCCGCCAGACCGGACCCATCGCATAGCGGCGGTAGGGCGTCGGCAGGTCGTTGCGGTGCTGAGCGTAGACGCGAGCCAGAGGCGCGGTCAGGTCATAGCGCAGGGCCATCCAGTCACCGTTGCCGCCTTCGTCAAACTCCTGCCAAGCAAAGACGCCTTCGTTCGGGCGGTCCACGTCGGGCAGGAACTTGCCCAGCGCCTCGACAGTCTCGACCGCGTTGCTCTCCAAAGCGTCGAACCCATACCGATGATACACGCCCGCAATCGTCCGCAGCATCTCGGTGCGCTGCGTGACTTCCTCGCCGAAATAGTCTCGGAACCCTTTAGGCGTTACGGCCTTGGGGCGGGGCTGTTTCTTGGGCTTGGCCATCGGGGGCGTCCTTCACGGGTCATGTTCCGCGCGCGGTCTATCCCATGGCCCGCATCGGGGCAAGGCGCGCTTTCGCTGGTCTTGGCTTTGCAGGCCCGCTATGACCGTCCCTGAAGGAGACCCCAATGCAGCATCTGGAAGAACAGATCGCCCATCTGACCCGCACGGTCGAAGAGCTGAACACCGTCGTCACAAGCCAGCAATCCGAAATCGACCGCCTGACCCGCCGCGTCGAAATGCTGCTGCAGCGCGAGGCCGAACGGGCGCAGGAAGGCTCGGGCGGGGTCGTGTTTGGAGACGAACGCCCGCCGCATTATTGAGACAGATTTCGATGTTGATGCCTGCTTTTCTGGTTCTTGCTGGTCACGCCCTATACTAGTCACAGGGTTACCTTTCGAAATCTTGTTGATAGGCTAATACTTTAATATCAGTTCACTGGCAGGAGACGTTCAATGGCCGAAAGACTTGCTCTTGTCACAGGTGCCGCGCGTGGTATCGGGCTGGCGACAACAAAACTGTTTCTACAAAACGGCTGGAACGTTGCGATGATCGATCGTGACTCTGAGGCGCTTTCTCTTTCCGCAAAGGATCTAGACGGTGCGGTGGCGTTCGTCGCGGACGTTTCGGATCAGAATCAGGTTGATGATGTGGTCAAGGCCGTTCTCACCGAATTCAATCGCATTGATGCCGTGGTGAACAACGCGGGTGTCGCAGATTTCGGACCAATTGAGGAACACGACTTCGCAGTGTGGCGTAAGGTTATGGAAACCAACCTTGATGGCGTGTTTCTTGTATCCCAGGCGACTATACCAGCCCTGCGCAAAAGCCGTGGTGCTATCGTCAACATCGCATCGATTTCGGGACTAAGGGCCAGTACACTTCGCATAGCATACGGAACGTCGAAGGCGGGTGTCATCCACCTGACCAAGCAACAAGCCACCGAACTAGGAGAATTCGGTATACGCGCCAATTGCGTGTGTCCAGGCCCGGTCCGTACCAAGCTTGCGATGGCAGTTCACTCGCCCGAAATCATCGCCGCCTATCATGACGCTATCCCACTGAACCGATACGGTTCGGAGGATGAGATCGCGCAGGTGATCTATTTCCTTTGTTCGGACAAAGCCAGCTACGTCACGGGTCAGGTGATCGCGTCCGACGGCGGGTTCGAAAGCACTGGCGTGGGTTTACCGGCTCTACGATCAAGCAACTGAAATTCGGCCACGATTTGCCCTCGTCGGGACGCAAGACAGGATAATTGCGTTCACAAACCCAGCGACGATTTCACCGCATTGTCGACGACCCCGCCCAGAAGGGCGTTTTTATCCGCAGCACAGCCCTCGGACAGAGCGGCGATGAAGGCCTCGCGCAGTTGCGCTTTGTCTTCATCCGTCGCCGCGTGGTCCTCGATATTGACCTGACGATTATAGAGCGACAGGGCAGTCATCTTGCCCACGACATCGACAACAAAGGCCTCATCCCCGTCCGCCTCTTCGGCGATTGAGGCACAGGTGTAGTGCATGACAGGCAAGGCATCCTGCACCATCTGCTGAGCGGCTTCGTCGGCCAAAGCAAAGACCGGAGCCATCAATAGTGATGCCAACACAACAGGCTTGAGAGTTTTCATCCGCATCGCAATCACTTCCAGTTATGTCCGATAATCGCACCGGCCACACCGCCGATTGCCGCGCCCTTGCCGTCACCGATCAGGGCCCCAACCCCGGCGCCGATCAATGCACCTTCGATTGTCTGTTTCTTCTTTTTGTCATCTGCAAATGCCGCAGTCGCCACAGAAAGCGAGATCGCCCCCGCCAATACCAGCGCTTTGGAGCCCATAGCTGAAAGTGCCAAACCCTAACCCTCCTGTTTCATTTGTCACAGAATGTGCAGTTACAGCCTAGCCGGGGGACATCGCTGTGGCAATAAAGCCGGGATCAGACCTCTTCCACTGACAGAACGCCATCCAGCGACTTGATCGCGCCTTTGATCTGCGGGTTGATCGGGAAGTCCTGCCCCAAATCCATCTCGACATCGCCCGGCAGGCTCGGGTCCATCAGGCACAGCTGGATCGGCCCCTTGGCAGCCCCTTTCGCAGCGCTGGCCGCGTCTGCCAGCACGGTTGCCACCGTGGGCAACACCTGCGGCTGATCGACGAATATACGCAGGCCGGTCGCGCCCGCCTCGGCCACAACCGAATCCACCGGACCAACCGAACGACCCAGCAGTTTCAACTGATCGGCCTCCATCGTCGCTTCGGCGGTCAGAACCACCTGCGCGCCCGTCTCAAGATACTCGCGCGACTTCTCCAGCGTTTCCGAGAACAGCGTGACCTCATACGCACCGGTTGGGTCCGAAAGCTGCGCAAAAGCAAAGCGGTTGCCGCGGGCCGATTTCCGTTCCTGCCGGCCGGCAACAACCCCGGCCATCTTCGCGATCAGAGGGCCAGAGCGGGCTTTTTCCATCACCTCATCCAAGGTCAGCACCTGTTTGCGTTTCAGCGCAGGCATGTAGTCGTCCAGCGGGTGGCCCGACAGGTAGAAGCCGATGGCCTTGAACTCTTCGCTGAGGCGCTCGGCAGGCAACCAATCCGGCGTCGGCGACAGGCGCGGTTCGGGCAGATCGTCCCCGGCCTCGCCAAACAATGACACCTGGTTCGAGTTCTTCTGTTCGTGGATCGCCGCCGAATACTGCACAAGCGGATCGAGGCTTTCGAACACCCGGCGGCGGTTCTTGTCCAGCTCATCAAAGGCCCCGGCCCGCGCCAGCATTTCCAACGGGCGCTTGCCGACCTTTTTCAGATCAACGCGACGGGCGAAGTCGAACAGGTTGACGAAGGGTTTGTCGCCCCGACCATCAACCACAAGGCTCATCGCCTCGACACCCACGTTTTTCAACGCGCCCAGCGCATAGACAAGTTGCCCATTGTGCACATCAAATGTGGCCTGAGAGCGGTTTACACAAGGCGGGATGTAAGGCAGGTCCAACCCCTTGCGGACCTCTTCGAAATAGACGGCCAGCTTGTCCGTCAGGTGGATATCGCAGTTCATGACGCCTGCCATGAACTCAACAGGGTGGTTCGCCTTCAGCCAGCCGGTCTGATAGCTGACCACCGCATAGGCCGCCGCGTGGGATTTGTTGAAACCGTAGTTGGCGAATTTCTCCAGCAGGTCGAACACCTCAGAGGCTTTCTTGGCATCCACGCCATTTTCCGCCGCGCCCTTTTCGAATTTCGGGCGTTCGGCATCCATCGCCTCTTTGATCTTCTTACCCATAGCACGGCGCAGCAGGTCAGCGCCGCCAAGGGAGTACCCGGCCATCACCTGAGCGATTTGCATCACCTGTTCCTGATAGACGATGATGCCCTGCGTTTCCTCAAGGATGTAGTCGATAAGCGGATGCACGGATTCGATTTTCCGCAACCCGTTTTTGACCTCACAATAGGTCGGGATGTTCTCCATCGGGCCGGGTCGATACAGCGCCACGAGGGCCACGATATCCTCGATACAGGTCGGTTTCATGCGCTTGAGCGCGTCCATCATGCCCGAGGATTCCACCTGGAACACCGCCACAGTCTTGGCCGCGGAATAGAGCTTATATGTCGCCTCATCATCCAGCGGGATGGCATTGATTTGGTTCTCGGCCCCTTCGGCTGGTTCATACAGCTCCGTTCCGTCGGCCGCGACATGCAGAGGCCGCCCGGATTTGAAGATCAGGTCCATCGCGTTCTGGATCACGGTCAGTGTTTTCAGACCCAGAAAGTCGAACTTCACCAGCCCGGCCTGCTCCACCCATTTCATATTGAACTGGGTCGCGGGCATATCGGAGCGCGGGTCCTGATAAAGCGGCACCAACGCATCCAAAGGTCGGTCGCCGATCACCACACCCGCCGCGTGGGTCGAAGCGTTTCGCAACAGCCCTTCAACCTGCTGGCCGTAGTCGAGCAACCGCTTCACAACCTCTTCATTCCGCGCTTCTTCGCGCAGGCGCGGCTCGTCTTTCAGCGCCTTTTCAATGGAAACGGGTTTGACCCCCTCAACCGGGATCATCTTGGACAGCCGGTCAACCTGCCCATAGGGCATCTGCAACACGCGTCCGATGTCGCGTACGGCAGCCTTCGACAAAAGCGCACCAAACGTGATGATCTGCCCCACCTTGTCACGCCCATATTTCTGCTGAACGTAGCGGATCACCTCTTCCCGGCGGTCCATACAGAAATCGATGTCGAAGTCGGGCATCGAGACCCGCTCGGGGTTCAAGAACCGTTCGAACAGCAAGCTGTAGCGCAACGGATCAAGGTCAGTGATCGTTAGGGCATAGGCTACCAGAGACCCCGCACCCGAGCCTCGACCCGGTCCTACCGGAATATCGTGATCCTTGGACCATTGGATAAAGTCGGCAACGATCAGGAAGTAGCCGGGGAATCCCATGCCTTCGATGATTCCCAGCTCAAAATCCAGACGTTCCTGATATTCCTCGGGCGTCACCGCATGAGGGATCACGGCCAGACGTTTCTGCAGACCCTCATTCGCAATGCGGCGCAGTTCGGCCACTTCATCATCGGCAAACTTGGGCAGAATGGGATCACGACGATAGGCCATAAAGGCGCAACGGCGCGCGATCTCGACCGTGTTCTCGATGGCCTCAGGCAAATCTGCAAACAGGGTCACCATTTCCTGCTGCGACTTGAAATAATGCTGCGCGGTCAGACGGCGGCGACCGGCTTGCTGATCGACATAGGCCCCCTCGGCAATACAGATCAGCGCATCATGGGCCTCATACATATCCGAGGTTGGAAAGTAGACGTCATTGGTGGCGACCAGAGGCAGATTCTTGGCATAGGCCATTTCGACATGACCACGCTCAGTCAGGCGCTCGGCCTCAGGCTGGCCGTCCTCGCCCGGATGGCGTTGTAGTTCGATATACAACCGATCCGGGAACATCCCCGCCAACCGTTCAACGAGAGCCTCTGCCGCCGGGCGTTGACCTTGCTGCAGCAACATCCCCACCGGGCCCTCTGGCCCACCAGTCAGGCAGATCAGACCCTCGGACCGATCCGCCAACTCCTCCAACGTGACCTGCGGCAACTGCCCGCCCTTGTCCACATAGAGGCAAGAACTGAGCTTCATCAGGTTCTCATACCCAACCTCGGACTGCGCCAGCAGCACCAGAGGCGCAGGCGCTTTCGGCTTCTCACCGGGTTGCGGCTGCACATAGGTCAGATCGACCTGACAGCCCATGATCGGCTGCACGCCTGCCCCGCTGGCGGTCACCGAAAACTCGAGCGCCGAGAACATCGAATTGGTGTCGGTCACCGCAACGGCAGGCATCTCGGCCTTCTCGCAAAGACCGAGCAGCTTTTTCAGCCGCACAGCGCCTTCCAGCAGGGAATATTCAGTGTGAACGCGAAGGTGAATGAATCGAGGAGTAATGCTCATACCCCGCACGCTATCCCAGTCAGCAGCGACGAAAAAGCGGGAACCGACTCTGTTGGCTGCTTAAAAAATCAGCAGAGATTGTTCTGATTTTTTAGAAGGTGCTTCGGGTCAGACTCGGCACCGCTTCAAAAATGGCCTTTATTTACAAGTGCCTGACTTCTAAACAACTGCAACATTCACAGGCCGTGCGGGTCCAATGGTGCATCATATAGGCAGTTTTTCTTGCCAGATAAGGTGCGCTGTTTCTAACATCTGACGGCAAGCACTTCGCCCGCCACTCTTTCTACGTCGCATCGAAGGAGGGCCCAACGGGCGCAACCGGGTAAGGCGACGGGTTTCACGAATGGACATCACGTTTCTTCTGAAAGGAGAGACAGTGCAGCTGTCGGATGTCAGTCCGACGGTCACCCTGCTGGACTGGCTGCGTGAGGAGCGTGGCCTGACCGGCACGAAAGAAGGCTGCAACGAAGGCGATTGCGGCGCCTGCACCGTGATGGTCACCGACGAGGGCAGCGCCAAGGCATTGAACGCCTGCATCCTGTTCCTGCCGCAACTCCATGGCAAAGCCGTCCGAACGGTCGAGGGCGCGAGCGGCCCAAACGATGAGCCTCATCCAGTCCAGAGCGCAATGGTCGATCTGCATGGCTCGCAATGCGGCTTCTGCACTCCCGGCTTTGTGATGTCGATGGTTGCCAGTCACGCAAATGGCGCAAGCGACCACGACACCCAACTGGCGGGTAACCTGTGCCGCTGCACCGGCTACGCCCCGATCATCCGCGCCGCGAAAGCCGCCGAAGCGCGTTCCGTCCCGCATTGGATTACCGACGACCAGTCCTTCTCTAGTTCAAAAATACCTCGGGGGGAGGCCGCAGGCCGGGGGGCAGAGCCCCCCTTCCTCCCCACCTCATCCGACGAATTGGCAGACGTCTATGCCCAGCACCCCGACGCCACACTCATCGCTGGTGCAACCGATGTCGGCCTCTGGGTCACCAAGCAACTGCGCGACCTCGACCCGGTGATCTTCCTCAACGGCTGCGAAGACCTAAAACAGATCACAATCACCGAAGACGAAATCCGGTTTGGGGCCATGGTCGACATGAACCGGATGGGCGAGGCTCTCGCCGACCTCCATCCCTCCTACGCTGAAATGATCCGTCGCTATGCCAGCGTCCAAGTGCGCCACGCAGCCACCGTCGGCGGCAACATCGCCAATGGCTCGCCCATCGGGGACAACCCGCCTGCACTTATCGCTTTGGGCGCAACTCTGCACCTTCGCAAAGGCGACGCCCGCAGGTCCCTTCCTTTGGAGGAGTTCTTCATCGCCTACGGCAAACAAGACCGCGCGCCCGGCGAATTTGTCGAGGCCGTCAGTTTCCCGCGTCAACCCGACCGCCTGAAAGCCTACAAACTCAGCAAACGGTTCGATCAGGATATCTCGGCCGTATGCGGGTGTTTCAATATCACCGTTACGGACGGCACCGTCACGCAGGCGCGCATCGCGTTTGGCGGCATGGCCGGCACTCCGAAACGGGCAACCCATGTCGAGGCCGCGCTGATCGGCAAACCCTGGACGCGCGATGTGATTGACGCCGCGCTGCCCAGCTTTGCCGAGGACTATTCACCACTCACGGACATGCGTGCCTCGGCCACCTATCGACTGGAGACCGCCAAAGCGATGCTGGAACGGTATTTCCTGGAAGATCAGGGCGAAGTGACCGACGTGCTGAAGGTGACGGCATGAGCGTGACCAAACCCCTCCCCCACGACGCGGCCCCGCTGCATGTGGCCGGCGCCGCACGTTACGTGGATGACATCCCGACGCCAAAGGGCACCCTCCATCTGGCCTTTGGTCTGAGCCCTATTGCCAAAGGCAAAATCACCGCGATGGACCTGTCGGCCGTGAAAGCTGCGGATGGCGTCGTGCAGGTGATGACGGCCGAGGATCTTCCTTTTGCCAACGATGTCTCTCCCTCGATCCATGATGAGCCACTGCTGTCGGATGGCACAGTTCATTATATCGGACAGCCCGTGTTTTTGGTCGTCGCCACCAGCCATCTCGCTGCCCGCAAGGCCGCGCGGTTGGGCAAGATCGACTATGCCGAAGACACCCCGATCCTGACCATCGAAGAGGCGCTGGCCGCCGACAGCCGGTTCGAAGATGGCCCCCGCATCTACGCCAAGGGCGACGCGGATGCCGCGATCGCCAGTGCGCCCCATATCATCGAAGGAAGCTTCGAGCTTGGCGGGCAAGAGCATTTCTACCTCGAAGGTCAGGCGGCGCTTGCCGTGCCGAATGAAGGCACGGATATACTGGTTCACAGTTCCACCCAGCACCCGACCGAAATCCAACACAAGGTGGCCGATGCGCTGGGCGTTCCCATGCACGCGGTCCGGGTCGAAACCCGCCGTATGGGCGGAGGGTTCGGCGGCAAGGAAAGCCAAGGAAATGCTTTGGCCGTGGCTTGTGCGATAGCCGCGCGCACAACCGGCAAGGCCTGCAAGATGCGCTATGACCGCGATGATGACATGATCATCACCGGCAAACGCCACGCGTTCCGCATTTCCTACAAAGCCGGGTTCGATGAGAACGGCCATATTCAGGGGGTCTCTTTCCTACACCACGCGATTTGCGGCTGGGCGCAAGACCTGTCTCTACCCGTCGCGGACCGAGCGATGCTGCATTCCGACAACGCCTACCTGCTGCCAAATGCGCGGATCGAGAGCCACCGGCTGAAGACGAACACTCAATCCGCCACTGCCTATCGCGGGTTTGGGGGCCCTCAGGGCATGGTCGGGATCGAACGCGTGTTGGACCACGCCGCGCATGCGCTGGGTTTGGACCCCGTCGAGCTGCGCCGTCGTAACTACTACGAACCCGCCCACAAGATAGCTGAAGCGGCACCGGCAGAGAAACCATTGGGACACCCCGATCCGCATGAAGACCTGACAAGCCGGGGCGCAGTTGAGACGGGCAACGCGCCCGTGCGCCCTCTGCCTGCAGGCGGAAACACCACGCCCTACGGTATGGAGGTCAGCGATTTCGAACTGCATGGCATGACCGAAGCTCTGCTGAAATCCAGCGACTATGCCGCGCGTAAGGCTGCCATTAAGAAATGGAACGCCGAGAACAGCGTGATCAAGAAAGGCATCGCCTTCTCTCCGGTCAAGTTCGGGATTTCTTTCACGCTGACCCACCTCAATCAAGCAGGTGCGTTGGTGCATGTTTATCAGGACGGCTCGGTCCACCTGAACCATGGCGGTACCGAGATGGGTCAGGGCCTGTTCCAGAAGGTCGCGCAGGTCGCAGCGTCGCGCTTTGGCATTCCGCTGGAGATGGTCAAGATCACTGCCACCGACACGGCCAAAGTGCCGAACACCTCAGCCACGGCGGCGTCTTCGGGCAGTGATCTGAACGGCATGGCGGTCAAAGCGGCCTGCGACACGATCAGAGACAGGATGGCCGACTATCTGGCCGAGCGTCATCAGGCGGATCCTTCGACCGTTACTTTCTCGGACGGTCACGTCTCGGTGGGTGCGGAACGCTATACCTTCTCTGAGGCCGCCGCTTTGGCCTACCAGGGCCGCATCAGCCTGTCGGCGACCGGGTTCTACAAAACGCCCAAGATCGAATGGGACCGGATCGCAGGCCGGGGCCGTCCGTTCTTTTACTTCGCCTATGGCGCATCCGTCACCGAGGTGGCGGTGGACACACTGACCGGCGAGAACCGCATTCTGCGCACCGATATCCTGCATGATGCAGGGGCCTCGCTGAACCCGGCGCTCGATATCGGACAGGTCGAAGGCGGCTACGTGCAAGGCGCGGGCTGGCTAACGACAGAGGAATTGGTCTGGGACGGCAAGGGCAATCTGCGCACACACGCGCCGTCGACCTACAAGATCCCCGCCTGCTCGGACCGGCCCGACATCTTCAATGTCGCACTTTGGGATGGCGAGAACCGCGAGGATACGATCTATCGCTCGAAAGCGGTGGGTGAGCCGCCTTTCATGCTGGGTATCTCGGCATGGTTGGCCCTGTCGAACGCGGTCGCAGCCTGCGGCGACAGCTATCCGGCGCTGGATGCACCCGCTACGGCCGAAGAAGTCTGGCGCGGTGTCCAGAGGATGAAGGGAGGCATCTGATGGGATTTGATCTGGAGGCTTTGAGGGAGGCGGTCAAAACCCACGGACAGGTGACTCGTGTGGTCATCGCCGCGATCAAGGGGTCGTCCCCGCGCGAGGTTGGCGCCGCAATGTTGGTCTGGTGGGATGGCCAGAGCGGAACGATCGGCGGTGGCACGTTGGAGTTTCAGGCTGCCGAAGCTGCGCGGTCCCAATCCCTCCCCAACCGTCTAACCCATCACGCGCTTGGCCCCGAATTGGGCCAATGCTGCGGCGGTGCAGTTTCACTGTTCAGCGAGGTCTTTGATATAAAGACGGTTGAAGCACTCGACGACACGGTCATAGCGCGGTCCGCTTCTGCAGGCGAAATGCCTCTCTTCGTGAAACGGTTGCTTGCAACTGCACGCGGTCAGGGAATTGCCCCCGAACCTCAACTGATCGACGGCTGGATGGTTGAGCCGGTTCACAAGCCAACCCGAAACCTGTGGATTTGGGGTGCTGGCCATGTGGGCCGTGCACTCGTGGATGTTCTGCACCCCCTACCCGACATCGCGATCACCTGGGTCGACACCGGACCCGAACGCTTCCCGGCCTTGGTCCCAAATGGTGTAACCACCGTTCCAGCGGCCAAACCGGCCGAACTGGTGCGTCATGCACCACCCGATGCCGAGCATGTTGTGCTGACTTATTCACACAATCTGGATTTAGAGCTGTGCAACCGGCTGCTTTCGCATGATTTCCGCTTTGCGGGGCTGATCGGCTCGGCTACGAAATGGGCGCGATTCCGGTCGCGTCTGGCAGCTCTTGGGCATTCGCCTGACCAGATCAGCCGGATCACCTGTCCAATCGGCGATCCCGCTCTGGGCAAACACCCGCAAATGATCGCCGTTGGCGTCGTCGCGCAGCTTCTGCGTCCGGCCCGACAGACTGAGTTGAAGAAGGACCTGAGCGCGTGACCACTCCACTCTTAAGCCTGCAAGGGCTGACCAAAGCCTATCCCGGCGTCGTGGCCAATGATCAGGTGTCGTTCGACATCGGCGAAGGCGAAGTACATGCGCTTTTGGGCGAAAACGGCGCGGGGAAATCCACGCTGGTCAAGGTGATCTATGGGCTGGTGAAGCCGGACAGCGGCACCATGTTGCTACGCGGCCAACCTTTCGCCCCAGCGGAACCCCGCGCGGCGCGGGCGGATGGGATTGCGATGGTGTTCCAGCACTTCTCGCTGTTCGATGCGCTGAACGTGGCTGAGAATATTGCGTTGGGGATGGAGAACCCGCCGCCCATGGGCGATCTGGCCTCGCGGATTCGCGAAGTTTCCGAGACCTATGGCTTACCTTTGGACCCGTACCGAACTGTCGGCGATCTGTCCGCCGGTGAGCGTCAGCGGGTCGAGATCATCCGTTGCCTGCTGCAAGACCCCAAGCTGCTGATCATGGACGAACCAACCAGCGTGCTGACCCCGCAAGAAGTCGAAATCCTGTTCGAGACGCTGAACAAATTGCGGTCTGAAGGCACCTCGATCCTTTATATCTCGCATAAGCTCGAAGAAATCCGCACGCTGTGTGACCACGCTACGATCCTGCGTCTGGGCAAGAATGTGGGCGAGTGCATTCCGGCCGAAACATCAGCGCGCGACATGGCCGAAATGATGGTGGGATCAACGCTGCAAACGCCCGAACGCTCGGGTCGCGAGTTCGGCGAGGTTGCGTTGGATGTCAGCGGTCTATCGGTGCCATCGCCGTCGGAATTCGGAACGGCGCTGAAGAACGTCCACATGACGGTCCGCAAGGGCGAGGTTCTTGGCATCGGCGGTGTCGCTGGTAATGGTCAGGATGAGTTGCTGGGCGTGCTGTCCGGTGAGATTCAAACCCCTGCCGATGCGATCAAATTCAATGGTCAGCAGATCGGCAAACTCGGCCCCACTGCCCGCCGGAAACTGGGTGTACTGACCGCACCCGAGGAACGCCTGGGCCACGCCGCTGCACCGGATATGAGCTTGACCGAGAACGCTCTGTTGACAGGATCCGTGCGCGAGGGTTTGGAAAACAAAGGTTTCCTCAAATGGTCCGAAACCAAAAGCTTCGCTGAAAAGATTATCAGCGCGTTTGACGTCAGAACGCCCGGCCCCGAAAACGCGGCACGGTCGCTTTCAGGCGGGAACCTGCAGAAATTCGTGATTGGTCGGGAAGTCTTGCAGAACCCTGAGGTGCTGGTGGTGAACCAACCGACCTGGGGTGTGGATGCGGCAGCGGCTGCGTCGATCCGGCAGGCCATTCTGGATCTGGCGGCCAAGGGAACGGCGGTGATCTGCATCAGCCAGGATTTGGACGAGTTGATGGAGATTTCGGACAGTTTTGCGGCCCTGAACGAAGGGCGGCTGAGTGCGCCTCGGGAGACAACAGGCCTGACCGTTGACGAGATCGGCCTGATGATGGGCGGCGCCCATGGCATGGAGGTGGCGCATGTGTGATCTATCGCGTCGCCTACGGCGAGAGTATCGGAAAAAGACGAAGACGGGCGGGGAATAAGTATATGATTGTGTTAGAGAAACGGCCGCAACCGTCGAAAGCGTGGTCCTATGCGACCCCAGTGGTGGCGGTGATTGCTACGATGGTCTTTGGCGGCATCCTGTTCGCCATTCTGGGCAAAAACCCGATCGAGGCCATCGGCACCATCTTTTGGGAGCCCTTGTTCGGCGAGTTTGCATTTTACTACCGCCCGCAACTGCTGGTGAAAGGCGCGCCATTGGTGCTGATTGCGATCGGCCTGGCGTTGGGTTTCCGCGCCGGCATCTGGAATATCGGGGCTGAAGGGCAGTACATCATGGGCGCCATTTTTGGGGCCGGGGCCGGACTGGCCTTCTACCCTCTGGATGCGTTCTACATCTTTCCGATCATGGTGATCGCGGGTGCGTTCGGAGGATGGCTCTGGGCGATGATCCCGGCCTTTCTGAAGGTTCGCTTTGGCACCAACGAAATCCTTGTCTCGCTGATGCTGGTTTACGTGGCCGAGCAAATGTTGGCCTCGGTGTCGCTTGGTTTGTTGAAGAACCCTGAAGGGTTCGGCTTTCCCGGGTCGCGCAACCTGCAATCCTATGACAGCGCGCATAATGCCGAACTGATCGCCGGATCGGGGATGCACTGGGGTGTCGTGACGGCCCTGATCGCAGTGATCTTTTCCTATGTCCTTTTGAACCGGCACATGCTTGGCTTTCACATCCGTTTGACCGGTGAAGCTCCGCGCGCTGCAAAGTTTGCCGGTGTGAAACCGGCCCGCCTGATTCTGTTCTGTCTGGGCCTGTCTGGCGCTCTGGCCGGTCTGGCGGGGATGTTCGAAGTCTCAGGCCCCTCGGGCGTGGTCAGCATCGACTTTAACGTGGGCTATGGCTTCACCGCGATCATTGTGGCCTTCCTTGGCCGTTTGCACCCGGTGGGTATCCTGCTGGCTGGTGGCCTGATGGCGCTGACTTATATCGGCGGTGAAATCGCGCAGTCTCAGCTGGGCCTGCCTGCCGCTGCCATTCAGGTATTCCAGGGGATGCTCCTGTTCTTCCTGCTGGCATTCGATCTTCTCACAAACTACCGCATCCGTGCGGCCCGTAGCGAGGTAGCGTAATGGATCTTGGTGAAATCAATCCCGTCCTTCTGGTCGCCTCGCTCATGGTTGCCGCGACCCCCTTGCTGCTGGCCGCGATCGGAGAGTTGGTCGTCGAGAAAGCAGGCGTTCTGAACCTCGGTGTCGAGGGCATGATGATCGTCGGCGCTATCAGTGGCTTTGCAATCTCGGTCGAGACCGGCTCGCCCTGGCTGGGCTTTATCGCATCAGCGATCGGTGGCGCAGTGCTGTCTTTGCTGTTCGTACTGCTGACTCAGGTCGCTTTGGCCAATCAGGTGGCCAGTGGCCTTGCGCTGACATTGTTCGGCCTCGGGTTCAGTGCCCTTCTGGGCCAAAGCTATGTGGGGATCAAACCCCCCAGCATGGAGGATATTCATATCCCCTTGATCAGCGATATCCCCGTCATCGGGCCGATCTTTTTCCAGCATGACCCGATCCTCTATGTGGGCATTGCTTTGACAGCGGGTGTCTGGGCCACACTGAAATACACGCGCGTCGGTCTGATCCTGCGCGCGGTGGGTGAAAACCACGATGCGGCGCATGCGTTGGGCTACAAAGTCATCAAAATTCGCATCATGGCGATCCTGTTCGGTGGGGCATGCGCCGGGCTGGGCGGCGCCTATATCAGCCTGATCCGGGTCCCGCAGTGGACCGAGGGTATGACCGCCGGTGTCGGCTGGATCGCTCTGGCGCTGGTGGTGTTCGCCAGCTGGAAGCCATGGCGTGCCTTGCTGGGTGCCTATTTGTTTGGCGGCATCACCGTGTTGCAGCTTAATTTGCAGGCAGCGGGCGTTGCCATTCCTGTCGAGTATCTGGCAATGTCGCCCTACATCATCACGATCCTTGTGCTTGTGATCCTTTCGGCCGACAAGAGCAGCGCACCTGCCTCACTGGGCCGGATTTTCCACGCCTCGCACTAGGGGCCAACTGAACCAACTTGGGGAGTAATACATGAAATTCACGACACTTCTGACAAGCGCCGCCATGGCACTGGGTCTGGCCTCGGGGGCCATGGCCGCCGACGACAAGACCAAGGTTGGCTTCGTCTATGTCGGCCCGGTGGGCGACGGCGGCTGGACCTATGAACACAACAAAGGCCGCCTGGCCGTTGAGGAAGAGTTCGGCGACAAGGTTGAAACCGTCTTTGTCGAATCCGTTCCCGAAGGCCCGGATGCCGAGCGCGTCATGACCCAAATGGCGCTGGAAGGCGCTGACCTGATCTTCACCACCTCGTTCGGCTACATGGATCCGACTATTAACTTGGCGAAGAAATTCCCGAATGTGAAATTCGAACACGCGACCGGCTACAAAACTGCCGACAACGTCTCAGTTTACTCGGCCCGTTTCTATGAAGGCCGTGCCGTTCAGGGCCACATCGCGGGTAACATGACCAAGTCGAACATCATCGGCTATATCGGGTCCTACCCGATCCCTGAGGTGATCCGTGGCATCAACTCGGCCTATCTGCACGCCAAGAAGGTGAACCCGGATGTCGAGTTCAAGATCGTCTGGGCCTACACTTGGTTCGACCCTGCGAAAGAGGCTGACGCCGCTACCGTTCTGATCGAACAGGGCGCGGACGTGATCCTGCAGCACACCGACTCGACCGCGCCTCAGGCGGCTGCGCAAGAGGCTGGCAATGTCGTGACCTTCGGTCAGGCCTCGGACATGAGTGAATACGCCCCGTTCCCGCGCGTATCTTCGATCATCGATGACTGGGCACCCTACTACATCGCACGGACCAAGGCCGTCATGGACGGCACCTGGGAAAGCGCCAACACATGGGACGGCATCCGCGAAGGCATGGTCGCAATCGGCGAGATCTCGGACGCGGTTCCCGCAGATGTCAAAGAAGAGGCTCTGGCGCTGAAAGCGGCGATGGCCGCAGGTGAATACCACCCCTTCACCGGCCCGATCAAAAAGCAGGATGGCAGCGACTGGCTGGCCGAAGGTGAGGTCGCAGATGACGGAACGCTGGCCGGTATGAACTTCTACATCGAAGGTCTGGAAGGCGAGATCCCGCAGTAAGCTGAAGGACGTATCAAAAAACCAAAGGCCCGCGTATCGCGGGCCTTTTTTGTTGGGGCTACATTGCCCAGACCAAGGTTTGAACCGTCAGTGCCCCGTCAGCACCAAGGTGTTCACCGGCATCAGAATCAGACGCAACCTCAGGCCGGCCGCGTGAACCACACCGATCGTGTCGACCACATGCAGAAAGGCCTTGTTCCAGAACCCAAGGCTTTCATCCTCTAGCTTGTGGTGGTTGTCGGTATAGACATTGGCCAGACAGTTGCTGCCCGGAGGGATGTCATCCGCCATGCCCTTATACAGCGGCTCCATATACACCAGAATTGAGCCGGGCACTTTGTTGTGCTGGACGTCCCGCAGTTCGTCCGTGGGTCGGATCTGGCCCGAGGGGATGACGTCCTGCACCTCGACCACAACCATCGGGATCACGGTGAAGGGTTTGGTCATGCAACCCAGTTCTCCAATCATTCCAGGTTTGATGACCTGAGCAGACATCTGATTGAACGCAGCCTGAAACCGGTCATGGCCCGAGTGCGAAGGCACCAGAATACCCGCCGGGCGCAAAAGCGGGCTGACATAGTCACCAACCTGCAGGCCGAACTGTTCGATCCGACCGGTAACGCCCGCGCTGATTACGGTCTTGTCCAGCTCGGTCAGGGCTGCGTCCAGCTGCGCATTTGCGCTGGCCAGTTGGGCTGGGATAAGCTCCTCGATCTGCTGCACCACGGCAGCGCGCTGCGACTGGGCGGCGGTGACCTGTGCTTCGCGCTCGGCCACCAAGTTCTCTAACCGCTCAATCTCGGCCAGACGCACCGCGCTGGAGCCTTCGTCGCGCAACGTGGTGTTACGCTCTAGGTCTTCGACCGATTGCGCCAAAGCCGCGCGCGCACCGGCGATCCCGGCATCCGCCTGCGCGAGGTCCGTCTCGGCCACTTTCAGTGAGGCTTGAACCTGCGCGATCTGTGCATGGGCGGCCTGAACCTGCGCCTGCTGGGTGAAATCCTCGATCCGGAAAATCGGCTGGCCCGCGGTCACCGTATCGTTGTTGCTGACATAGACCTCAGACACCCGCCCGCCCAGTTGCGGTAGGATCGTGACCGTCCGAAAATACGAGGCCGCCGTGCTGGAGGCCGGATGGAAGTAGAACAGCGTGGTGATCACGGACAGCGCCAGAATCGCGCAGGTCGTCAGGCCCCAGCGTAGCTCATACCACATGGTGAAAAGGGTGATCTCATGCCCGATCCGCTTGCCTTGGACAAAGCGTCGGAACAGGAAATCCGGCAGCACCGTAATCAGGGCGCAGAGCATCGTTTCGATCATGACTTACTGCTCCGACGTCGTAGAGGTTTGCGGTGCCGGAGGCGTCGGTTCAGCAGGTGCCTGAGGCGCAAGAGACTGTCCAAGTGAGCGAATGGCATCCGCTATGTTTCGCATCGGGGTCGCAAAATCTGGGAATTGGAAACCGGCAACCAGAACGGCTGCAACCCAGAAAATGCCGTTATGTGTAAACAGCGCCAGCAGCGCCAAAATTCCTACCAACTGGAACTGAGGGTGATTGTTTTCATGCGCCATTTTCTCGGGCACCGAATGCAGCGTCAGATATCCGACACCAATCAACACAACCAGAACGACAAAAAAAAACGACCATTGCCGAAAAGAGGTAGTCGCTCCCATCGGCTGCGACGACATATTTTGGGATATGTCCCGTGGCTATGGGATGGAGGTCCGCTGCAGTCACCTTAATCTCCTTCTTTTCTATGATGCGTCTTTGGCCGGGTTGATCGCCAAATTCAAGCCTGCTTATAGTCTCCCGAAATCCAAGCATATTCTTATAACAAGCACCAAGACCCTTATGACATCTGCTTCATCACAATCCATCCCGGTCACCCTGCGATGATCGACTTTCTAATCATCGGCGGCGGCATCGCGGGCCTCAGCGCGGGCGCGCGTTTGTCTGCTCATGGCTCTGTCACTGTTCTCGAGGGCGAGGACGCTCTGGGCTATCACTCATCGGGTCGCTCGGCTGCGATGTTCGAGGAAAACTACGGCCCGCCCTCGGTGGTTGCGCTCAATCGGGCCGGGGTCGATTACCTGCGATCAGCGAACGAAGGCTACCTGACCCCCCGAGGCCTCATGCTGGTTGCAGGCCACGATCAGGCTGACTTGTTTGCCAAAGACGTCGAAGAATTGAACGTACGCTCCATTTCACCGCAGCAAGCCATCGACAAAGTCCCGATCCTGAACCCGGACGTTCTGGCCCATGCCGCCATCAGTGTGGACGCCTTCGACATCGATACCGACCGCCTGATGCAGGACTTCGCGCGCGTGATCCGAGGCAATGGCGGCGCGGTCCTGACCCGCCAGGCCGTCACCGATATTCGCAAAACCGGCCATTGGGTCGTTCAGGCAGGCGACGTGTTCGAGGCCCGGAACCTGGTCAATGCAGCTGGCGCTTGGGCGGATGAGGTCGCCGCGATGGCTGGTCTGCCGCCTATTGGCATCGTGCCGAAACGCCGCTCCATCGCGCGCATTCCCGCACCCGGAGGGCATGACGTATCCAACTGGCCCATGCTGATGGGTCCGGGGGAAGGTTGGTACGCCAAGCCTGATGCGGGGAAGTATCTGGTCTCGCCCTCCGAAGCCGAGCCGACAACGCCTCATGACGCCTATGCCGACGATATGGTTCTTGCAGAAGGTCTGGCGCGGTATGAGGCGATGGTGACAACCCCTGTCACGCGGCTCGAGGCGAACTGGGCCGGTCTGCGTAGTTTCGTGGCGGATGGCACGTTGGTGCTGGGGCCAGACCCGCAGGACCGCTCGTTCATTTGGTGTGCGGGTCAGGGTGGATACGGGTTCTAGACATCGCCGGCTGCCTCGTCCCATCTGGCCAGCCTTGTGACGTGCGCGCCGTCTGAACTGCCTCAGGACATTGTCAATCAGTTGCATGTGGAAAGGTTGCGATAATGACCAAACGAGTTCTGCCTTCGAATGCCAGCGTCGCGACGCAAAGCGATGGGGCCCGACTGATCGCCCCAGCCGCAAGCCGCAACTCGGACGCGCTATGCGCCTTGCTGGCCAAAATGGCCCCCGCCTCAGGTCTTGCATTGGAAATCGCCAGCGGCACTGGGCAGCATGTTGCCGCCTTTGCGCAGACACTGCCCGACTTGGTTTGGCAACCCACAGAAATCGACCCCGAACGCCGCGCCAGCATCGACGCCTACGCAAAGGACATATCCAATATCCGTCCCGCCACCGATCTGGATGCAACCTCCGCAGGCTGGCATGAGGCATTCCAAGAGCAGGACCTGATCGTTTTGATCAACCTGCTGCACCTGATCTCATGGTCCGAAGCTGATACGTTTCTCGGCGAGGCCTCAAAGGCGCTGAGTCCGACTGGCCGCCTCATCATCTACGGCCCCTTCATGCGAGACGGTGCCTTAACCAGCCCTGGGGATGAAAAGTTTCACGAAGCCCTGGTCTCACAGGATCCAGAGATCGGGTACAAGAATGACACTGAGATCAAAGCGCGTTTGCAGTATTACGGCTTGCAGCTGATCCAACTGGTGGAAATGCCTGCCAATAATCTGGCATTTGTTGCTCAAAGGCCGAAAACCTGATCAGCGGTTTTGCCGATCAAAGCCTGCTGGCGCAGTCTTGCCTCCGGCGGAGGTATGTGTCGCCGCAGGCGGCGCATTCACTCGCGCCACCGCAGTTCTCCAGGATTTCAGCCGTCCTTGCGGATGGTTTCGTTTTTCGGGTCGTAGGGGCTGTCGCATGTGACAACGGCATTCCACAGCTTGTCCTGGATTTTGACCTTCAGCTTGGTGCCCTCAACCGCGAGATCAGGCGACACATAGCCCATGCCGATGGATTTCTCGAACGCCACTGAGTAGCCGCCCGAGGTCAGACGACCCACGCGTTTGCCTTCCGGCGTATAGAGCGCCTCGCGGCCCCACGGGTCGGCGTCTTCCGGTCCTTCGATCAGAAGCGTGCAGCACTTGAAGCGCACACCGGTCTCTTCCAGCTTGGCCTTGCCGTGGAAATCTTTCGACAGGTCGACAAAGCGCGGCAGGTCGGCTTCCAGCGGGGTCGCGTCGCGGCCCAATTCGGTGCCGAAGGCGCGATAAGATTTCTCCTGACGCAACCAGTTCTGGGCGCGGGCGCCGACGAGCTTCATACCGTGCTTCTCACCCGCCTTTTCCAGCAGGTCGAACAGGTAGTTCTGCATTTCGATCGGGTGGTGCAGTTCCCAACCCAGCTCACCGGTATAGGCCACACGGATCGCGTTCACCGGGCACATGCCCAGTTCGATCTGACGGGCCGACAGCCAGGGGAAGCGCTTGTTGGACAGCGCGGTGTCTGGATCGGCGTCTTTGATGACCTCTTTCAGAACGTCGCGCGACTTGGGTCCGGCGATGGCAAAGACGCCCCACTGAGTGGTCACGTCTTGGATCTCGATGTAGCCGAACTCCTCCATCTTGTCCTCGGCTGCTTTACGCAGATAGTCGGCGTCGTACTCGGTCCAGGCACCGGCAGAGACGATGTAGTAGTTGTTCTCGCCGTTGCGGACGATGGTGTATTCGGTGCGGGTGGTGCCGTGCGACGTCAGCGCGTAGGTCAGATTGATACGACCGACCTTGGGCAGCTTGTTGCAGGTGAACCAATCCAGGAACCGGGTCGCACCGGGGCCTTTGACGACATGTTTGGTAAAGGCCGACGCGTCGATCAGGCCAACGCCTTCGCGGATCGCTTTGGCCTCTTCGACGGCATATTGCCACCAGCCACCGCGACGGAATGAGCGGCTTACCTTGTCGAAATTGTCCGGCGCATCGACAGGGCCGAAATAGTTCGGACGTTCCCAACCGTTGACCCACCCGAACTGCGCGCCGCGCGCTTTCTGACGGTCGTATGCGGGGACAGTCCGCAGAGGACGGCAAGCTTCACGTTCTTCATCCGGGTGGTGCAGGATGTAGACGTGTTCATAACACTCTTCGTTCTTGCGGGCCGCAAACTCGGTGGTCATCCAGTTGGACGAATACCGCTTGGGGTCCAGCGAGGCCATGTCGATCTCGGCTTCGCCATCGACCATCATCTGCGCCAGATAGTAGCCGGTGCCACCTGCAGCGGTGATCCCGAAGCTGAAGCCCTCGGCCAGCCACATGTTGCGCAGACCCGGAGCCGGACCAACCAGCGGGTTGCCGTCGGGGGTATAGCAGATCGGGCCGTTGAAATCGTCTTTCAGGCCCGAGTCAGCGCAGGACGGCACGCGCTCAGCCATCGCCATGTACTGGTCTGCGATCCGGTCGATATCCAGCGGGAACAGGTCAGCCCGGAAGCTGTCCGGCACGCCATGTTCAAAGCGTGCTGGCGCGCCGTGTTCGTAGATGCCCAGAATCCAGCCACCGCGTTCTTCACGCGCATAAGACTCGTTGTCGGCGTCACGCACAACGGGGTGCTCGGGGTTACCGGCTTCACGCCATTTGACCAGCTCAGGGTCTTTGTCCATGACAATGAACGTGTGCTCGACCGGGATCGCGGGCATCTTGATGCCCAGCATCTTGGCGGTGCGCTGCGCGTGGTTGCCCGATGCGGTCACGACATGCTCGGCGGTGATCACCACCTGCTCATCGGAGGGAACAAGGTTGCCGCCCTGCTCGATCATCTTGGTGCAGGTGACTTCCCAATGAGTGCCGTTCCAGTGGAAGGCATCCGCCTGCATCTTGCGAACGATGTCGACGCCGCGCTGACGGGCACCTTTGGCCATCGCTTGGGTCACGTCAGCAGGGTTAATATAGCCATCTTCGGTGTGATAGATCGCACCCTTCAGGTCGCCGGTTTCGATCAGCGGCCAGCGTTCCTTGATCTGCTCGGGTGTCAGCCATTCGTAAGCCACATCGCAGGTCTCAGCTGTTGAAGCATAGAGCATGTATTCGTCCATACGCTCTTGCGTCTGCGCCATGCGCAGGTTGCCGACCACGGCGAAGCCCGCGTTGAGGCCGGTCTCTTCTTCAAGCTGCTTGTAGAAGTCGACCGAGTACTTGTGGATGTGGGTTGTCGCGTAAGACATGTTGAACAGCGGCAGCAGGCCAGCCGCGTGCCAGGTCGAGCCCGAGGTCAGCTCGTCCCGCTCGATCAACATCACATCATCCCAGCCCGCTTTGGCCAGGTGATAGGCAATCGAGGTCCCGACGGCGCCGCCGCCAACGACCAGTGCTTTGACTTGGGTTTTCATAACCGGGTGTCTCCCCTTGGAATCTGTTGCCACCATATGGCTTGATTCCGAAATCAATCGCGGAAGCCATCCGACCAGTGATATAAGAAAAACGACCCGCACGGGAGATGCAGGTCGTTAAATGGCGACTTAGAACCAGCCGTCAGCCTTCCGAGCGACACCGTTTGGTGTTTCCAACGGTCTTGCAGACCAGCTTGCCGGGCGGCTCGGCGGCTTCGGGTTCCTGAGCTTCCGGTGTGCTGTCAACGCTTGTGGGTTCATGCTCGGACCCGCCAGTGAAGGCTGCGATATAGTCGCTTGCGCTGAGCCCGTCACCCGAGGCTTTGGCTTTCTGGTAGTAGTCCAGCCCCGCGACCGCCAGCCCGGCCACCGCGACAAAGCCAGCCAGATATTTTGCACTCATGTCGATCACCTGTTCGTCTTTCGCCGCAAGAAACCACATCACCTAGACGATTTGTGGGCACAAAGCAGACAAGATCGCGGAAACTGCTAGGTGTGATCGGCCAGTATCTTTCCCGGATTCATGATATCGTCGGGGTCAAGCGCCGCCTTGATCGCGGCCATGTAGAGCGTTGCCTGCCCCAGTTCTTTCTCAAGATAAGGGCGCTTGCCCTGCCCGATGCCATGCTCGCCCGTGCAGGTGCCCTCCATCGAGATGGCCAGATCGTTTAGCCATCCGACAAATTCATCGGCCCGGCGGACTTCTTCGGCGTCGTCCATGTCGATCAGGGGCAGCGTGTGAAAGTTCCCGTCGCCGACATGCCCAACGATAGGCGCAAGTAGGTCAAGCTCGGCCGCTTTGTCCTGAGCGGCCCCTACGGCCTCGGCCAGACGGGATATTGGTACGCAGACATCGGTCGAGATCCCCTTGGCGCCCGGTCGCAACTGAAGGCTGGCCCAGTACATGTCGTGACGCGCCTGCCATAGCTTGTTGCGTTCCTCGGTGGTTGAGGTTGCGGCGAAGTCTGTGCCGCCAAACTCTTCTGCGATCTGACCAAAGGTCTCGGCCTGTTCGGCTGCGCTTGCGTCCGAGCCGTGGAACTCCAACAGCAGCAGAGGCGTTTCCGGCAAGGTCAGGCCGGAATATGAATTGGCGGCTTTGACGGATAGTTCATCCAGCAATTCGATCCGCGCGACGGGCACGCCGTATTGGATCGTCATCATGACCGCCCGGCAGGCGGCATCGACAGTCGGGAAAGAGCAGCGGGCGGAGCTGATCGCCTCAGGGATGCCATGCAGGCGCAGGGTCAGTTCGGTGATGATGCCCAACGTGCCTTCGGCGCCGATCAAAAGCCGCGCCAAATCGTACCCTGCCGAGGATTTCTTGGCGCGATTGCCGGTTCGGATGATCTGCCCATCGGGCATCACCGCCTCAAGACTCAGTACATTGTCCCGCATAGTGCCATAGCGCACCGCATTGGTCCCGGACGCGCGGGTCGCAGCCATCCCGCCGAGTGAGGCATTTGCACCGGGATCAATCGGAAAGAACAGGCCCTGATCGCGCAGATGGGTGTTCAGATCTTCACGCGTCACACCGGGTTGCACGACGCAATCCAGATCCTCTGCATGCACCGCCAGTACCTTGTTCATTTGGGTCAGATCGACCGACACTCCACCGGCAGGCGCGTTCACATGCCCTTCAAGCGACGTGCCCGTGCCAAACGCGATTACCGGCACCTTATGCGCGGCGCAGGTCTTGACGATCTCTGCGACCTCCTGCGTGGTGTGGGGAAACACCACCGCGTCCGGGCTTTGATTGGTGATCCAGGTCGTGGTGTGGCCGTGCTGTTCGCGGATGGCCGCACCGGTTTGCAGACGATCCCCAAACTGTTGCTTCAAGATGCCGAGCGCCGTGCCAATCCCAGCCTCATTTCTCGGCAGAGCCGTCGCCTGCACCATGCTACCCCTTTCCTGCCCGCCAGATGCACGGGCCTTTCTCAATGTGTCGAAAAGGCCCACCCGAGCCGGGTAAGACCTAGATTTTATTCTCCCAGCGCGATCCCTTCACGCCGATGGTCCGCACCACCGCTGAGACCTTCGCTGATCTCAATCGCATGCAGGCCCGAGGTCAGATCGCGGGGGTTCACCTCGAACCCGATTTCGATCAGCGCATCTGCATAGCCTTCAGCCGCAGTATCCACCTCGACATCATAGGTCCCGAACCGGTTGACCAGATGCGGCAGCGAGATCGCCTGCTGCACATCCATATCCCAATCCGCCCAGGCGATGATCGACTTGGCAACGTAGCCAATGATACGACTGCCTCCCGGAGACCCGATGGCCAGAACCGGCGCGCCGTCTTGCATGACGATGGTCGGGCTCATGGACGAGCGCGGCCGTTTACCGGGTTCAAGACGGTTCGCGATGGGAACTCCGTCGCGATGGGTGCGGAACGAAAAATCAGTCAGTTCGTTGTTCAGCAAAAACCCGTTCGTCATCAGGCGCGAACCAAAGCCGTTTTCAATCGTCGTCGTCATTGACAAGACATTGCCGTAACTGTCTACGATCGAGATATGCGACGTCGAAGGCAGCTCCAATGACTCGTCATCAGCCCAGTTCATCGCATGATCAAACTCGGGATTGCCCGGAGCGACCTCGGTCAGTGCGCCCTTGGCGTTCAAAATCTCCGCGCGCTGCGCCAGATAGTCCGGATCAACCAGCCCGGTGGTCGGCATCGGCACAAAATCACTGTCCGCCATGTACCGCCCCCGATCCGCGAAAGCGAGGCGTGAGGCTTCGCCGATCAGGCGCCATGACTCCACGCTCTCAGGCCCCATCGCGGCCAGATCATAGCTGTTCAGCATACCCAGAATCTGCCCAACGGTCAGCGCCCCGGACGACGGCGGGCCCATACCGCAGACCTCATAGGCGCGGTAGGCGGCGCAAACCGGATCGCGTTCAATGACCTGATACAGGGCCAGATCGGTGCCAGATAATACGCCCGGATTGCCCGGCGCGGTGCGGACGGTTCGCACGATATCTGACGCGATTTGCCCGCCGTAGAACCCGGCGGCACCGTCCTCGGCCAGAGCGCGCAGTGTATCCGCGTAAGCCGGGTTCATCAGGCGTTGACCCTGTTGCAGTGGCTCACCTTCGGGCAGGAAATACGCGGCCGTTGCAGGGAAACGCGACAGACGCTCGGCGTCGTTGGCGACCAGACTGGCCAGACGAGGCGAGACCAGAAACCCGTCATCCGCCAGCCGGATACCATCGGTGAACAGCCCGGGCCACGGCGAACGGCCCCAACGGCGATGCGCCTCCTCCAGCAAGGCAGGCGTGCCGGGCGTTCCAATCGACAACCCTCCGACGACGGCATCAAAGAACTGCAAGGGCTCGCCGTTTTCATCCTGAAACAAGGTTGGCGTCGCGTCCAATGGGGCCGTTTCGCGCCCGTCCAGTGTTGTAAGCTGTCCGGTGGCAGCGTCGTACCAGACCAGAAACGCCCCACCCCCAAGGCCCGAGGATTGCGGTTCGACGAGGCCCAGAACAACCTGAACGGCGACCATGGCATCCGCAGCGGACCCACCCACCCGCAGAATCTTCGCCCCGGCCTCAACTGCCAAGGGGTTGGCCGCAGCGACCATCCAATTCTCGGACTGTACGGGCACGCCGCTGGTTTTGGCCTCAAGCGCCGCGATCAACTCGTCGGTCAGAGCCTGAACTTGACCTTCGCTCGCGCCTTCGGGGGCCACGGAGTCCGCTGTTTCCTGGGCAAAGCCCGGAGCGGTAAAGGCAATGACAGACAGAAGTAATCCTGAAATCCGATTGGTAGGCATAATGTGCTCCTGGAAAAGGTTAAAGCATGGATGGGACCACCTGATCCGGTGGTCTGTGCCCATCCTCGAAGGTTTTGATATTGATAATAACTTTCTCACCCATCTCGATCCGCCCCTCCAGCGTGGCCGATCCCATATGGGGCAGCAGCACCACGTTGGGCAGCTTGCGAAGGCGTGGGTTCACCTGCGTGCCGTGTTCATACACATCCAACCCGGCGCCCGCGACATCGCCGGACCGGATCAGCCTCGTCAGCGCATTTTCGTCGATTACCTCACCACGCGAAGTGTTCACGACCACAGCCGAGGGCTTCAGCAGCTTCAGCCGACGCGCGTTCAGCAGGTGGAAAGTCGACGGGGTCGAGGGGCAATGAACCGAGATCACATCCATCCGCGCGACCATCTGATCGAGGCTTTCCCAATAGGTGGCCTCCAGATCCTGTTCAATCTCAGGCCGCAAGCGGCGGCGGTTGTTATAGTGCACCTGCATCCCGAAAGCACTGGCACGGCGCGCAACAGCCTGACCGATCCGGCCCATACCCAGAATACCTAGACGGCGCCCTCCGATCCGACCTCCCAGCAAAGCCGTCGGCGCCCAACCGGACCAATCGCCTTGCTGCATCAGCGCCACGCCTTCAGGGAAACGACGCGTCACCGCCAGGATCAGCGCCATGGTCATGTCGGCCGTATCATCGGTCAGAACACCCGGAGTGTTCGAGACCAGAATGCCACGCTGACGCGCGGTTGAGACGTCGATATTGTCGACCCCTGCCCCGTAATTGGCTATCAAGCGCAGCTTTTCACCAGCTTGCCCCAATAAACCACCGTCAATTGTGTCGGTCACCGTCGGCACCAGCACGTCGGCCTCTTGCACGGCGGCGACCAGTTCCTCACGGGTCATGGGGGTGTCATCGTCGCGCAGGCGAACATCAAACAGCTCGCTCAGTCGCGTTTCCACGACTTCCGGCAACCGTCGCGTAACAACAACACTCAGACGTTCTCTTGGCACTTCCGCCCTCCCACTGCTTTGCAAACGCGCTTGCGTCATGGCATCGTGGCGCAGGATAAGGCGGGGCACAAGAACCCCAAAGGCATTGAGTCGACCTTTTTTCGAAAGCAGATCAACAGGCACAAGAGCAGGCAGTCAGTGAGTGGTCTTCTACCGGTGAAACGCCTTTGTTTGGCGATCCTATCCGCGTATTTTATTGCGTTCGGCTCTGCGCCGGTCGCAGCCCAAGACGTGCGCGGCCCGGTCACCAACCTGCCCCTTCCGCGCTATGTCTCGATGAAGGCTGCCGAAGGCAATGTGCGCCGCGGTCCGTCCCTGACCCATCGAATCGATTGGGTCTTCAAGCGGCGCGGTATGCCGCTGCAAATCACTGCGGAATACGGCAACTGGCGCAAGGTACAGGATCGCGACGGGGCCGGAGGTTGGGTTCACTACGCCCTGCTGTCCGGCCTGCGCACGGTGCTGATCGAATCCGAGATTCTGCCCGTTTATGCCCGACCCGATCCGAACTCGACCGTCAACGCGCATTTCGAAACCGGAGTGGTCGCCCGCCTTGGCGCGTGTTCGCTGGATTGGTGTCGCATTTCGGCGGGGGGCTACAAGGGGTGGACGCTGAAAGGCAACCTCTGGGGCGTCGATCCGTCGGAAATCCGAGAATAGCCTCTTCTTCCAGTCCCGTACCCTAGTCGGCTTGCAAAGCCGCTATTTCGTCAATCGCGCTGATGATGTCTTCGGCATGATCCGGATCGGCAAACAAAGTCCGAAACAGCGCCGCCAGAGGGTAGCCGGGCCAGGCTTCGTCCAACAACAGGATTGTGGCCCGCGCGCGCTCATTGTCTCCGAGCCGTTGATAGCTTGCCGCCAGATAACCGATCGAGATCGCGCTGACCGGATCACCCAGCCTGACCGCCTCGTTGAACTGGTCTACCGACGCCTGATAATCCCCCAAGTGATAGCTGGAGGAGGCCAACACGCTGCGATAGGGAAATCTACCGTTTGTCGTATTGGCACCCCGCGCCCGATTGGCGGACGCTATAGCGCGCTGGAAATCCCCACCAAACAACGCGAACAGAGCATCAAAATTGGTGACGTGGATATCATCAGGGGCAAGCCGTGTTGCGCGCGTGGACTGCGCAAGTGCTGCCTCATGCTCGCGCGAGCAAAATGAAGCCAGGGCAAGGGCGGAATGGCTCCAGCCTTCATCCGGTGCCAGTTCCAATGCTCGCTGCGCTCGGTTTTTGGCGAGGTTCAGAAGCGCCTGTTTTTCAGCTCCGGGCGGGGTTGTTAAGGCAAGGATGCTGATCGCCTGCGCCGAACCGGCATAACCGCCGAAATATGTCTCATCCAGCGCCATGGCGCGTTCGAACATGCCGCGCACGGCTTGCAGCCTGTCGCGGTCTAGAACCGGGAACATCAGCAGGCGCGCCTCAGTCGCCAGATTAACGGCTTGTAGCTTGGTCGGGTTTGTCGAGAACAGCGCCTCTCTGATGGCTTGTTCTTGATTGGCATTTGTAGAGACGGCGACCGGGCTGGGCGGTGACTGGGGCGATCGGGAGAAGAGCATCACGCCGCTCGCGATAGCCAACGCAGTCAAAGCTGCTACTGAGACCCAGACCATCCTTGAGGGACGCGCTCGGTCCGACGGTATGTTTAGGTCCAAAACCTCAAACCGGGGGACATAGCCGCCCGGATCCACATGGATGCGCAGCCTCTGATCCTTGCCGGAGTTCGAATAGAAGCTCGCCAATCGCCGACGCACACGCCCCGCATCAACCCGCACAACAGCCATAGGGTCACCCCCGGAATCCAGCGCCCTTCCGTAGACATCCTCGGCGATCGACTTGGCGCGGATATCCTCGGACTGGCCCGCCAGAAGCTTATCGACAACGTAGCTGAGGAAAGACTGCAGTCGCTCGGCCCCATCGAATTCCGGACTGTCCAGGACCGCCTTCAGTGCCCGCTGAATGTCTTCATCCGAGAGCGTTTTTTGGGCCGTATCTGACTTTACGCTGGCGTCTGACATCGCTTTCGTTAACCGCTGGCTGGCTTCAAGTATTTGAAAAATAACATGTTACCCCGTAACATACGTTAAGATACCTGAATGTGTAAATGAATTTCGGGCAGAATGATTAGCAAAGGAGGGGAACGGACCTCATCGCGGGGGTACAACTGGGTTCAGACACCGTGAGGCTTATGATGGCTTGCTTGTCGATACACTTTCCTGATCAGGCGAATGATATCCGGCGCCTGCGCAGCTCAGACACGGTCTTTGCGCAAATCTGCGCTGACTTCGAAAGCCTGGCAGCTCTTCTTCCCTGCGATGCAAGCGACCCAAGAAATTCTGATCTCATCGACAGCCTCCGAGGGCTTGAGGACGAAATCAAAACTTACCTTTCGTCCCATTCGACCCCGCCCGAGGGCTAATCAAGACGCAAAAAGGCGATTCAAATGTTGGCCAATCTTCTCTTCTACGTCGGGCTCCTCGTGTCGTTGACCATCGGGTTCATGTATTTCCGTGATCTCGGTGACGTCAGCCAGATGGTGCTGAAGGTCAAGCGCAATAACATGATCCGCTTTATCCGGAATGAGAACACCTATCTTGCCGCGGGATTCACCGGGCTTGCGCTGATGCTTGTCGGGCATTTTCTTGGTGGCGGTCCGGGCTGGCTGTTTTTCCTCGGCGTACCCGCGGTCACACTGGTGATCATATTCCTGTTCGTGTTTCCATGGGTTTGGGTCCATATCGGTCTGCGCAACCAGCAAGACACCGCCCGCTACTATCCGATCTCCGAAGCGCAACAATTTATCAACCCATCCGCAAGTGTTCTGGTGATTGAAAACAACGGCCACGCGCGGGCGCATTCGGACGCCCAGCTGATGCGCCCTCATCTGGCCGGCAACGATAAGGGGTTGGGCGGCGATGACATCGTCATGACCTATTGTGCCATGGCCAATCTGGGGCAGGCCTACAAACCCGAGATCCACGGCAAACGTCTGGATCTTGAGGTGATGGCCCAGCACGGCAACAACCTGATACTGCGCGACAACACCACCGGAGAGCCGATCCAGCAGATCTATGGCCGCTTCGACGGCGACGCCTCGAGAACAGCGGCAATGCAGCCATGGCCCACCTTTCGGATGAGCTTTCGGGGATTTCAAAAGGCCTATCCAGATGGAGAGGTCTTTCTGAACAAGCCCTCCTCGAACCCGCTTCTCAGGTTGTTCGACACCTTTACTGAAACCGTTTTCTCCTCGGGCATCGCCAAGCAGCACCAAGAAGAAGCGCCCGTCATGGACAACATGAGCCACAGCGACAACCGTCTGCCCAACAAAACCTATGTCTGGGGCATCACGATCGGTGACGACGCAGTTTGCTGGACCGATGATTTCCTGGCCGAAAATAAAGGGCTGATCAACGCCACGGTTGGCGGGCGTGACGTCGTGGTTTCCTACGACCCAATCTATGAAAGCGTTGGCGTCTGGTACAATGACAGCGGCGCGCCCATCACCCATGTCGATTTCTTCGGAAACGCGGATTGCGGCCAACTGACCCGCGTTGAGACCCTTCGATCAGGCATGTTCTGGCATGTCTGGGTCGAGTTCTTCCCCGGCACGGATATCAACCGCTCCGGCCCGCCCAACACCACATCTGACCCCCGCCAGACCCCCGCCCAAAGCGAATGAGGATTGTTGAAATGAAAACCCTAACCAGCCTGTCGGTGCTGTTCTGCCTATCGGCCACGATCTCAACCGCTCAGGACGCGCCGATCATCCATGATGCCGAGTACTACATCCTCGAAGCGCAGAATGCCGAACAATGGGCTGCTGACAATGCCGAGGTTGACCAGTTGCTAGAAGACTTCCGAAGCTCGAACGACGGCAAGCCACCCAACATCATCAATATCCTGATTGACGATATCGGCTTTGGCGATCTTGGTATTCCAGAACTGAACGCGGTGCGCGGGTATTCGACGCCTCATATCAACGCCTTCTCGGACGAAGCGATGCGCATGGTGCGCATGTATACCGAACCCTCCTGCACACCCACACGGGTTGCGATGATGACCGGGCGGCTTCCGGTTCGGATGGGCATGGGCGACACCACCGTGGATATCGCCGGGTTCGGCCTGCCAGCCGACGAAGTCACGCTGGCCGAGATCCTGTCAGATGCGGGCTATGCGACTGTGCATGTGGGCAAGTGGCACATGGGCGATATCCCCGAGGCCTGGCCTCATAACCAAGGCTTCGATTGGGCGGGGTTCCCGGTTCATCAGCAGGGCCAACTGACCATCTACAACGACGATGCGATCAAGGAACAGGTCTCGGTCGGAATCTCGGATTTCGATGACCGTTTCGTTCTGGACGACTTCTTTCGCCCCGACCCTGCCGCGATGGTCACCGGCCTTGAAGCTGAACGCGGGGGTCTTGCGCGCGAAGTTGACATGACCGCAGGCGAGCGCTGGACCGCCGAAAAATATGACGAAATGAACCAGCGCTACCAGGACCAGACGCTTGAAAAAATGCGCGAGCTGGCTGGCGGGGAAGCGCCGTTCTTCCTGCAATATTGGCCACTCATTCCGCTGGACAACACGCGCGCAGGTCGTTCGGGGCCGCAATCGCCGAACGGAGGGCTCTATGTCGACAAGATGCAGCAGCTAGACAGCTGGCTCGGCGATATCTTCAACGAGATGGAGGCGCTTGGCCTGGCCGACAACACCATTGTCATCGTGATGGGCGACAACGGCCATTTCACCAAGTATTCGCCGCAATCAGGGTTCACCCCGATGGTTTTCGCCGGTGGCAAAGGTGATGTGTCCGAGGGCGGCATTCGGGTCGACAGTTTCATCCGCTGGCCCGGCATGATTGAGGCCGATGGCATCGTCGGAGATATCGTCCACGTCTCGGATCTCTATACCACACTCGCCCGGTTCGCCGGAGCCGAAAGCGGCATTCCTCGGGATCGGCTGGTGGACGGGGTCGACCAATCCTCGCTGCTGCTGTTGGGCGAGACAAAAGGACGGCGCGACCACCTGATCGTCTATTCCGTCCACACCCCCCGCGCGGTCATCAAAGATCAACTAAAGCTGCGCATTCCCGGAGCCGGAGAGAGCGCGATTCTAGCCGATTTCTTCGATGTTTACCGCGATACGCATGATAAATACCCGGTTTCAACCGAGGTTGGGGCTTGGGGCGGGCAAGAGTTCGTCCGTATTCTGGGGCGCCATCTGAAACGCAAGGAGAAATACCCGGACATCGAACCAGCCCGTGGTGTTCCCTATGAAGGCATCGAAAACCTGCGACCTGAAACCGAAGCTGCTGTCGAGGCATTCCTGCTCAAACAGTCTTCTGTTGGCAGATGATCGTATATCCGGACACTGACGGCTTGCAGCAAGGTCGTCGCGCAATTTGAAAGTAAGGAGATTCACCAATCGCTATCAGATCCGCTGCCGTGATGGCAGGCGCCACGGCCCTGTCCTGTTTTCTGTCGAGCGCAGCATACGCCCAGTCCCTGCCTGCGCCGGGTCAGACCGAAGACGGCTGGCGACACACTCTTGGCTTTTTCCTGTTTACGCCGCTGCGCACGCATGGAACGTCAACCGTCTCGGGCGTTTCAGCCGATATTGACCTCGATCTTGGCGACGTGCTGGATGTTCTCGATTTCGCAGCGGCCGGGCGATATGAGGCCTGGAACGGAGACTTTGGTATCATCGTTGACGCCAATTACGTCGGCATCGGAGAGGACACCACCCTCCCCGGCCCGGCCGCCACTGCAGTGGATGTAGATGTGCGCCAAAAATGGTTTGCGGTCATGGGTGCTTATCGCGTGGCGGATGGGACCTATGGTGCCAACAACCAGCGCTACACCGTCGATCTGCAGGGCGGCATTCGCTACAACTCGATCCGGCAGGAAATCAGGTTCACGACTCCGGGGCCGACGAACCCGCCCACCCAAGGCGGTGACGAAGGCTGGATTGAGCCCGTTGTGGGTGCCCGGGGCATGTGGCGTCTCAACGACCGGTGGACCACCATCGCATCGCTGGAACTTGGCGGGTTCGGGGCCGGAGGCAACGATCTTCAGGTTGGCGCAAATATCGGCTTTGACTATCAGCCGTGGGATCGCACCGCGATCACCTTTGGCTACAGATATTTCAGCGTCGACTACAGCGATTCAACGTCAACCGGCCCCTTCGCCTATGATGTCACCCAGCAAGGGCCCTATGTGGGGCTAAAGGTCTTTTTCAACTAGATTCGACCGCCTTGCCGCGACTCGTGTTTGCCGGGCTCGATCACTCTATGCTCAGAACCAGTTTGCCGGTGGTTTCACCGGCCTCCAAACGACGGTGCGCCTCGGCGGCTTGGGCAACGGGTAGGACGGTCACCTGTGGGCGCAGAACACCCGCTTGCAACAATTCAAACACCGCTGCCATATCTGCGCTGAACTGATCTGGGTGGTTGACGAAATATGTGTATATGTCGCTAACCCGGACCGAGACCGACTTCTGAAAGTGTTTCGCCAAATCCTCGGCAAAACTGCCTGCGGGCGGACCGGCAAGGAACCCGAACAGAACTGCAGTGCCCAAAGGCGCCAGAGCGTCGAGGTCTGATTTCAGAGTTTCACCCGAGATCGGGTTCAGCGTCAGATCCACGCCGCGCCCTTCGGTGAGGTCCATCACCCGCTCGGTGACATCCTCGGTGCGATAGTCGATGACGTGATCGGCACCTTGATCGTTTGCATACCCAACCTTGTCGGTGCTGGTCGAAGCGATCACTGTCATTCCCAGATGCTTGGCAATGTGTAGCGCCATGGTGCCAACACCCCCGGCCGCAGCGTGAACCAGTACAGATTTGCCAGCTGCCGCGCCGCCCAGATTGACCAGCATGTGGTAGGCGGTCATCCCATTGACGGGGATTGCGGCTGCGGTTTCGAACTCGACAGTATCGGCCAACCGGGAGACATAGGGCGCAGCGATCACCGACTGGGTGCCGTATCCACCGGCACCAATCTGCCCCATCCACGCTATGCGGTCCCCGACAGAGAACCCTTCGACCCCCTCGCCCAGCGCCTCAACCACTCCGGCTCCCTCGACCCCGGGTACATGAGGCAGGTCGGGCATCATCCCCTCGGGCATTTCACCTCGACGGATGATCGTGTCGATGAAATTGACTGCCGCGGCTTTGTTGCGGATCAGGATTTCCCCGGCATTCGGGGTCGGGGTCGCACGGTTGGTTTCGCGCAAAACACCTGGTTTACCGGTCTGGGTGATTTCAATAGCGAAAGGCATGATCTGTCTCCTTCTGTTGCGCAGAAGGTAGTAGTCACGCTATCTAATGATAATAGTTGATATCGGAAAGAATAATCCCAAAAATAGAATAATGATCTACAACGACCTTGCCCTGTTTACTGTCGTCGCCAACCATCTCAGCTTTTCCAAGGCTGCGCAGCGTCTGGGGATCCCGCTTAGCCGTGTCAGCCGAAGGATTGCAGAGTTAGAGGACCATCTTGGCACCAAGCTGTTTGAGCGAACGACGCGGCAGGTGCGCCTAACGGAAGAAGGCCGCCGCCTTCTGGATCGATGTCAGGACCCGATCGAGGCGTTACAGGGTATCGCGGGCTTTGCCGACGATACCAGACGCCAAAGCATCCGCATTACGGCGCCCCCGCTGGCGGCACGCACGACCGTTGGCCCTCGGTTGTTGGATTTTGCAGCAGAGAACCCGGATGTGGCGTTTGAGATGACCACAACCAATGTCATGCTGGACTTCTTTCGCGACAATATCGATCTGGCCTTTCGCCTCGGCCCCTTGACGGATTCTAGCCTTGTCGCGAAACGGCTTTGGTCAGTTCCCTACTGCTTTTGCGCAGGACAGGACTTCATTCGAGAGCGCGGGTTGGACGGGTCGATTTCCACACCAGACTTTCTTGCTCTGCCCGCCCTTAATGCTGGTCAACCCTGGGTTCTAGAGGGCGGGGAAACACTGCAGCCGAAGTATATCGCGCACAGTTTAACCGACCTTGATGTCATTACTCAGGCGGCCCGTCGCAACCTGGGTGTCGCGATGCTGCCTTCAGATATGGTAAACGGCGAACTGCAACGGCTTGAGGTCACCGATGCCCAACCAATGACGCGGGACATGTTCGCCGTCTATCCCAGCCGCCGCCTGTTGCCCGCGCGGGTCAGGAAGCTGATTGATTTCATGACACCCGGCTGAACCTACCAATCAATTGCAACGCCATCGCGGAAGAACCCTCCGGTCGGGCCACCTTTCGGTAAGGTCGCTGCCCAGACAACGCCCCTGGCACCCTCAGAAATCGGACGTCCCCCGCCCCCCATATCCGTGGCAACCCAACCGGGACACACGGCGTTGACAAGAATGCCCTGAGGTTTCAAGGCGGCAGCGGTCTTGAGGGTCAACGCGTTCAGAGCCGCTTTGGATACGCCATAGCCAGGCGTTCCGGCGGACATGCCGGTCAGCGACCCCGCCCCAGAGGACACGTTGACGATCCGGGCATCCGTGCCTTGTTTTAGCAGCGGCACCGCCGCAATCGTGGTCTCCCAAGGGCCGAAAAGGTTCGTATCAAAGGCGCGACGCACCCGGTCCAAATCGGCGAGGTGAACCTGTTGGTCGGTGTCGTAGTCCACACCAGCGTTGTTCACCAAAACATCAAGGCGGCCATAGGCCGATTCAACCATCAAGAAGAAGGCAGCCGCGACAGAATCCGGACTAGAGACATCCAATTGCAAGGCTTCCGCACCATATCCGATTTCATCCGCAGCAGCCTGCCCTTTTGCCAGATCGCGCGCACCCATCAGAACCTTCATCCCATGGTCTTGGGCCAATTGTCGGGACACTTCTTTACCAATACCGCGGTTGGCTCCGGTCACGAGTGCGATACGCTGACTGGTCATGGTTACTCCTTCAATTCGCCTCGGCAGCGCGCTGGCCGGCAAGAGCCACAAGCCCACGGTCACCGGATTCCCAGATTGCCGTCATGGTCATTGATGTGACAAGCCAGCGGTCGTCTGATTTCTCAAGCTCATAGTCATAGCGGCCACCAAGCACCCACAGGCCATCATCAAGACGATGGGTTGCTGTGAAATCAGCCTGTGCTGTGGCGGATGTATCGGACAGGGAAGTGATGGTGTGATTGGTCACCATATGGTGCGTCGCGTCGAAACCAGGAAGAAAGGCGGACCATCCAGCCACAAGCTCGTCGGCGGGTTGTGTGACCGGGTCTCCGCCCCAGAGGCTGGTATAATCCGTCGTGACAGTATCGGAAAATGCGTCGCGCACGCGGGTCCAATCGTGTCGGTCAGCGCCGGCCGCGATATCGGTGATTGCGGTCGAGATATCGGCCTGTTGTTCAGCAAAAGCTGCGGTTCCGATCATAGAGACGGCCGCAAGGGTCGATGTGAGTTTTCTACGCATGAGGATGCTCCGAATAGATGAGGGTGGACGCCGAACGATTGCTCGGCGTCCAGACAGGGATTAGTTGGTTGAACCGGCGCGGAAGTGGTCAGCGACGGTATCGGCCGCGCGGGTCACATCCTCGGGGTTGTCGTAGAAGTCGAACTGCGTGACATCTTCCAGCCATTGCGCGGTCGCATCGCCTGCGAAACCAGCAAGGAAGGTCTGCACGCCCTGTGGGATCGCCGCGCTTTCCGAGTGCACAATGGCCAGCGGCTTGTCCAAACGCTGCGGATTGTCGGCGGGGTGATAGGTCAGCCAGCCTTCCCAGCCTGCATTGTTCCATTTGTCGTCATATTCGGGGATCCCACCACGGTCGGCCTCATAGTAGTAACCACCGATCGGCATCAGAACGCCCTCGGCACCCTCGGGACCTGCGGCGGGGATGATCTGACCGCCAGCGGCCTCGGCGGCGTGGGACACCTCGATCAGCCCGGCGACACCTTCTGCACCGCCATAAACCGCCTCGACGATCTCTTCATTCTGCAACCAAGGTGCAACCAGACCGAGCCGCTGAACCAGCGGATTGCCAGAGACCGCATCGACCATGTACCCGGCCGAGGCACAGATCCCAAGGCCGTTGATGTGATCTGCGTCTACTTCGGGCAGCGTGGCGATGAACGCGATGGCCGCTTTGATGTCCGAAGTCTTGGCCTCGGGGCTTTCAACGAAGCGCACGTTGTTCGGCAGATCGCCCGATTTGCCCCAACCGCGGAAATCAAAAGTGAAGGCGGCAAAGCCGCGCTCGGCCATTTCTCGGGCATAGTTTGCGGGCATCTGTTCCTGAACCGAGGTCCAGGCCCCGGTCACGACGACTGTGGGCAGCGGTTCTGATCCGCGCTCTTCCGGCAGGTACAGCGTGCCGGACAGCATAGCGCCTTCGTTCTCGAAGGTAACGGTGCGGGTTTCAACCTGCGCGACGGCGGCTGTAGACGCCATAAGCGCTGCGGCGGTGTTCAGAGCGAGGGTGTTCATAGCGATATCTCCCAAAATCTGTCTGGATGGGCATAGGCCCGATGACACCTGAGATACGCTCTCGGCGGCAGGCATACTTGCACCGGACTGCCGCGTTTTTGAAAGATTCTGCTTTAGACGGCATTCGCCGCGCGAAACGCGCGCGGGGTCTGCCCTACCACCTGTTTGAAACTACGCGTGAAATGCGCCTGATCCGAGAACCCACAGGCCAAGGCAATATCACCCAGGGGGCGCGCAGGGTCTTCGATCATCTTAATCGCCTGTTCGACACGGTAAGCCATGACATATTGCATGGGGGTCGAGCCCAGCGTCTCCTTGAAAACCCGTGCAAAATGCGAAGGGCTCATCCCCGCCTCAGAGGCCAGTTGATCGACGGTAATCGTTTGGTCCAAACGGTCCTGCACGTAGGCCAGCACCCGTTGATAATGCTGAGAGGTAAAGTGTGCCACGACAGAATTAATGCTCAATCGGGCCTATCCGGGCCTATCCGGGCCTATCTGGGATGAGGGGCGTTAAACCGCGCAGAATAAGGGGTTTTTCGGGTGCTTGAGGAGGCGTGACGATGAGGGCTCAAAATCGGGCTTGCGACAGTGATTTGCCCAATCTCGACCGCTCAGTGGTTCAGATCGCCGGAAAACGCTGGTTTTTTCTTCGCATTTCAGGGCCCGGAATCGAGCGTATTTTCCACGATCTGCGCAGGCCAGAACACCCGGATTGCGCCGATCGGTCAGAGCGCGTGGCATTGGCGTTTAACGGGGCTTTGAAGATGCGTTTAGGGCCTGTGTTGGGGCGGTTCAGGAACGGGCCCACCAGTTGGGTGGTTCGATCCCGAGGATGTCCCATTGCGGTGTCCAGGCCTTGCCCACGGCATCAGGCCATCCATGCCGGGCTGCGGCCTCTTCCTCAGGGGTATCAAGGCGGTCGATACCGTGACCCTCGACCCATGCGGTGATCTGCGCAATGGCCTCGCGCACGCAATCCCGCAATCGGTGAATCTCTGCGGGTTCGGGCAGGCCCGCACCCCAGGGGAACCGCAGGCCGTTTCTGACAGCCCCGATGGAGCATCTCAGTTCCACGGCGAATCCGGCGCCGCAGGTCGGTTTGCCGGATTTGAGTGTTTGACGGAGCCAGTCCACGGACTGCCCTGGCTCATGATCGTAGAGGAAATCACCGAACATCCGATCATCGAGATCTTCGCGATCACGTGGATCGCACTCGGTGAGACCGTGCCTTTCGAGGTCTTCCCATGTCAGGAAACCAGCCATTCGAGAAGTCCTGCGATCAGTTGCTCCATGCGGTCTTCGCCAAAGCGCATCAGGTTGACGCGGCTGCCCCCGGCGATGGCGTGAGCATAGTTGACGTAGCCTGCGCGGTCCAGTGCGCTGGTGGCGGCATGGGAGGCCAGCCGCTGCATGGCGGGGGCGTTCATGTCGAGACCGGCCGCTTGCTCGTTGATGCGCAGCGTGGCCAGTTGCCAGAGGCGATTGGCGGTGTGGCCAAGCCCGGGGCGGGGATCGGTGGCGCGGAAGAGCGAGCCATCATGGCCCACGGCGACGACGCGCACGAGGCCGGGTCGCTTTTCCAGCTGCTCAAGATCAACAGATGACAGGGCTGCGGAATCGGGATGATTGTGCACGACGCCGATACGGCGGGCCGGGTCTCTCAATATGTCGAGCATCTCCGGAGACAAGTCGACCCGGTCTCGCGCGCCCTCCACCCATTCCACGGGTGCGGCATTGCCGCCACGCACGGGGGTGTCGGCGTCGAGATCGATGGCGGCGAGATGTTCATTGCCGGTTCTGAGGCCGCGTGCGCGGGCTTCGTGGATCAGCCCCAGTTCGATGCCGCGCGCCACCGGGTCCAGGCCCTCGGCGATGGCATCATGGCGGCCCTGCTCGGCGAGGAATGTGGCCCCGGGGTTGGTCTCAAAGCCCGGCGTGATGCCCTTGGGAACCTCAAGGCTGCGCCCGGTGCGGGGATCGGTCAGGCTGCGGGTTTCCATTGGTGGCTCGGTGGCGACGGTCAGGCCCCGGCGTTCCAGCGCGCGGGCGGAGAGCTGGCGGGTGGTACAGGCGCAGAAATAGCCGTTGGGCGGGAAATGCGCGGCCCACCAGATATGATCGACCGGCACAACCAGCCCGTGGAAAGGCTGATGCGCCGCGCGGCGGCTGGCGCGCTGGAGCTGGATATATTCGAGATAGGGAAAGACCTCTTTGGTGCGCTGGATGCGCATCCAGCGTCCGGCGGCATATGCGGTGCGCAGGTTGGTGTCGAATATGACGGCAAGGCGGCGTTTCGAGCCAAGCTGTACGATGCGGGTCTCGCCGGTGAGCGGATCGGTCATGCTCTTGCGGCCCCACCATCCGGCGGCCTTGAGCTTTGGCTCCAGCGCCGCGCGGAACTGCTCCATGGTCCAGCCCCCGGCGATGGCCTCGTCCACGGCTTCGCGGATCGTGGCCAGCAGATCGTCCTGCATCGCCTTGGCGACCACGAAGCCGCGCGCATGGGAGGCGCCCCACCAGTCGCGCCAGGAATAGCGCCCTTCAGGCGGGGCGTAGCCCTTGGCGCGAAAGAACTCTATGGCTTCCCGGGGCTGAAGCGCTGTGGCGGTGGCCAGTGGCGTGAGATCGATCGGGTCAGCCATGGGGTCACGCCTCCGGATCGCTTTCGGGCATCACCGGCGCATCGGCGGTGCCTGCGAGCTGGGCTGCAAAATCAGCGCGCGCGTAAAGCCCGGCCAGCGCTTCGGCGGCTGGGTGGGTGGCCAGTTCCGCCAGCCGGTCGCGCAACGCTTGAAGCGTTTCCGCCTCATCCAGTGCGCCCTGAACGGGAATGAGCGTGGCAGCGGCGGCCTCTGCGGCAATATCGGGGCCGATGAGATGGCCGACCAGCCCGGTGATGGCATCACCCGGGGCGCCGCCGGGCGGCGCGGCAAACTCTGCGGTGGGATCAGACATGTCGGGCGGCCTGTCGGGCCGGGGGGCCGGCTCTTCCCAGACCCCACCATAGGTCTCTTCGATATAGCTGCGCGCGGGGCGCAGGCCGGAGGCCTGGGTGATGTAATAATCGCGTTTTGCGCGGATCTCGAGGTCCTCGGGTGGCGCGGTATCGCGGTAAAGCCGGGGCACGGCAGCCCCGGGAAAGTTCCAGTGGGTGAGCCATGTGGCCACGCTGGCGTGCAGGCATTCGGAAAGCCGATGTTCGTCACTGGCGATGAGGGCCTGAAGGGTTTCATTCTGGACCCTGGCTGTGCCCACATGCTGGCCGATCTCGGAGGTGGCGTGCTGGCCCACCACCGCTTCGGCGATCATGCGATCCAGAGCGGACAGCATGGAGCGGAAGTCTCCGCCCCCCGAGCCTCTACCACCGGCTCCACCGCCGGAACCGGCGGCGGCCAGCGTTTCCACCGACTGGCCCTCGGGCAGCGCGATGCAGCTGGCTGTCACCGCCTGTCCCATGATTGCCAGCAGCGCATCGATCTCCGGTTGCAGCGCATCCTGTCTGTATTTGCCCACCAGCACCGGCGCCCCGAACTTCTCCAGCGCCACCGACCACATGCGCAGCACCTGCCGCTTGAGCCAGACCGGCCAGATGCACCAATGCGCGGCCCCCAGCCCGAAGGGTTGCCCGCCATGGCGCGGCGGGGTGCGGTGCAGGATGTATTTTGCTGGCGGCAGCGGGATCCCGGCCGGATGGCTCCGGGTGATCAGCAGCGGCTCGAGCGTGGTCCGGTCATGGCGGATGAGGCGCGGATCGCGACTGCGGATATCGACCAGCCGGACGCGGTGCCCCTCCACCGCCCAAAGGCATTCGGAGATCGCATAGCCATACCAGATCGCGTGCAGAAGCGCCCGGCTGACCCGGTTCATGTCGAGGCCGCCCAACTGCAAGCGCAGATCGTCGGCGGCCGCCACGTCCCGCGCGCGCGTCCCGCCGGGCTCGATTGTCAGGGGGGCCGCCAGCAACCCGTCGATGCGCTGGCCCAGCACGGCGGTGGCCTTGCTGTCGGTCAGGGCGATCTCGGCGGCGTCCAGTCCGGCGTCATCGCCCGGGACAGCGCCAAAGCCGCCCGGCCCGCCGGCCAGCGCGCTGCCCAGACCTTCCAGCCAGCCTGCGGTCTGACCCCAGATGCCGGTTCCGCCCAGCCGGGCGGTCTGGGCCGGTGCGGCCCGCTCTGCGGTATCGGGGCGCTTGGGCACATCGCTGTCACGGGGATCCATGGCTTACCTCCAGCCAACAGGGCCCGCCAGCGGCGAGCGGATGATGTCAAGATCGGGATCGGCGCGGTAGCCCGCGCCCGCGCCTGGCCCGCCGCCCAGCCCGGCGGAGCTGAGTTGCGGACCCGGCCGCATCTCGAAGGGTCCTGCCACCGAGGCGGCTCCGAAGGCCGCGAGCGCCAGGGCCCAGAAGCGATCGGCATGCCCGTCACTGTCCTTGCGGTCGGCAACAAGGCGCGGCGCCCCGGAGGCCGAGGGTTCGGCGCGCACGGAATGCAGATCATCCCAGAGCGCGGGATCGGCGGGAATGCGAATGCGGCGATCCTCGAAGGCCTCGCGCAGGGCGCCGGCCACATCGAGCTTGCGGGCCGCCGACAGGAGCACCCCTTCCACGGTGAGCGCGCCATGGTCTTCCTGGTACTGCTCGACCACCGCCTCGCCCATGCCGGTCTGATCGACCAGGATGCGCAAGGGGCGGTGCGCGCGCGCAAGACGGCGCATTTCGGCGCGCTGTTCGGCAAAGGTTTTGTTGTCCAGTGTGACAATCTCGCGCAGCCAGAGCGTGCCCCCATCATCTTCCAGCACGGCGGCCACCCAGAGGTCGCGACGGCGCGCCACATCAACACCGATATAGCAGGGACCGGAGCCGCGATGGTCGGGGTTTCCGGCGCGCGCGTCGCGTGAGGCGGCGCGGATGAGATCATAAAGCAGCCAGGCCCCGCCGCCCGCCGAAGGCACGCAGTCGAGCTCTTCCGGCCCGTGGCGGCCATATTGGGCGCGGATGGCGGCCTCCCAGGCGGTTTCGGCCGGCTGCGTGAGCGGTTGATCGGTAAGCTGTGCAATCCGCCCATAGAGCCCCTGAGCGAGCGCGTCACGCAGTGTCACCCGGTGGAGCGTGCCCGGCTGGCGAGCCTCCCGGATATCGCGCACCAGCGTGTTGAACGGGTTGGCCTCGCCGTTATGGGTGGAGATGATCCGCACCCGGCCGCCCCAGGTCAGAAACGCAAGCGCCGCTTTCAGCACCGCGTCGAGCGTGTCGACAAAGGCGGCCTCATCGATCACCGCCACATCGCCCGGACGGCCCTTGCCCCGAAACCCGCGTGGGGAAGAGGTCATGGCGAGGATCTGTTTGCCCGAGGCCAGCGCGATCCGGAAGGCCTGGATGTCGCGGCCCTCATCATGGATCAGAACCTCGCCGGCCGCCCCGGCCGCGATGTCGAGGTCCTCGGCCCAGCCCGCGCAATCGTCGATGAAGCCGCGCGTCATGTCGCGTGCGTAGCTCTGATAGTAGATATCGCCCCGGCCCGTGCCTGCATGCATCACCGCGTGATAGGCCTCGGCCCAGCTGATCCCGATGCGGCGGGACTTCTCGATCACGGCCAGCGGGGCGGGGTCCCCCACCCAGGCCGATTGATAGGGCAGAAGGGTCCTCATGCATCACCACCCTCGACCGCCTGCCGGATCAGGGCGGCAACATCCGGGCTGAGACCGGCCCCGCGCGCGGCCGCCCCGGCCCGTTCTCCCCCGGCGCGGCGCTCGGCCTCGGCCAGGCGTTTGCGTTCCTTGTCGGCCATTGCCTCGCGCAAGCCCGATGAGCTCATGACATCCTTCATCATCCGGCCCAGGAAATGCAGATCACGCGGATCGATCTCCCCGGCCTCCCGGGTCATCTGCGCTTTCATCACCTTGAAGGCCACGGTGGTGATCATCTCGAAGAGCACCGATTGGCGGCGGGCTTCCTCTTCCAGCCCGATCTCGTCCAGCCACCCCGCCGCCCAGCCGGTGGCCTCCTGCTGAAGGCGCGAGAACTCCCGGTGTTCCTGGCCGAACCGCTGCACCGTTGAGCGCCCGATCGTGACCAGCAGCCCCTTCTCGGCCAGGCGGTCATTGAGCGCGTCGGTGATCGTGTCATAGTCGGCAAACCCCTGCGCGGCGAGCTCTTCGCGCAGCCAGTCACGGATGGCCGAGGGCAGAAGATCGATCTTGCGCCGTCGCGGCATGTCACGGCCCCTTTGGTGCGGGCCGCCTCACGCCGGGATGGAGGGCCCGGCCTTGCGCGATATCCACGCCGCGCGCGGTGGCCGAGGCCAGAACGAAGCCCTCATGGTCCTCCAGCGTCACAAGCTCCTGTTCGCTGAGCCAGGCCAGCGTTGAGACCAGCCGGTCGCGCGAGGTGGTAATGCCCAGCCCATTGCAGACATCCATGAGGATCTCCGAGTTGGAGGCATATTCGAGACAGGCCGAAAGATGGGTGAGGATGGCCAGGCGGCGGTGGGCGTCCAGTGTTGCGGCATAGCTCATCTGCGGCTCTCTCCCAGAAGATGGTCCTCGATCCGGGTGATGGCGGCCGAAAGGGTGCCCACGGCCCTGGCATCGCGCTCCATGGCGGTGCGCAACTCCGAGACCGCGCCCGCCTGGCGTTCGATGGCAAGCTGCAGTCCGTGAATGTCCTCGCGGCTGGCCAGTCCGGCCACCGCGCCTTCCAGCCGCGTCAGCCGTTCGGCGTGGCGGTCGAGCCGGTCGGTGACATCTGCCCCGGGTTCGGATCGGGATGGGTGCGGGGAGGCGCTGCGCCGCAAAAGACCCAGCCGCTGCAGGGCCACCACGGCGCCGCCCAGAAGGCCCAGGATCGCAAGGAGCGCGGCAAAGCTCTGCCAGTCTTCAGGGGTGGGCATCATCAGCAGGCCTCCGGGAAAGATATGCGGGCAAAAGGGTCCTGCCCACATTAGCGGCTTTGCGCCACATCAGTCAGCGGACCATGGTCCGCTGCTCTGGTTATACCCGGGGCGGTGCGGGATCGTTGCAGACCGGACAGGGCACACCGCGCCGCACTTCACTGTCGGTCATGTCAAAAAGCCAGCCCGCCTCATGGCCGCAGCGGCCACATGTGAAATGCCCGCCCTTTGCGGTGCGCCAGCCGGGCATCAGGCCCGGAGCCTGCCCCCGGTCATCGGCATGCATCATCACGCGGCGCATCCGGGGTGGGGGCGTCAAACCCGGAAGCCAGGGCTGGCGGCGTTCAGTCTTCACTGTGAACCGCCCGCGCCGCCTCCAGCCACATCAGACAGGCCGCACCCAGATCGCCCCCGTGGGCGACGAGGCCGTAAAGCTGTATTTCCACGATGCCGCAGGCGAGCTGGGGGATTTCCACCTTTGCCCCGGTCTCGATGAGCGCCGTGGTTACCGCCTCGGTGATCGTCTCCACATCCTCCATCCCCGAAAGCCGCTCCAGAAGGGCGGTGCGGGCTGTGGTGCCGGGATCGGCGTTTTTGTCCTGTTCTTCCATATCCATATCCTTCATCTAGGTACATTCTCCCGCTTCCGCCTGGCACAGAGCGCCTTCGGTCTCAAATATCCAGTCCCCCTGGCGCGCCACGAAATCGGCCAGCTCCGCGCAGCTTCCATCCTTGCGCCAGTATGCGCCTGAGGGGGTGTTGCTGAGGCGCGAGGCCAGCGCTTCCATCTCTATCCACCAGGCAAAGCGGTCGGGGTCATCGCGGGCCAGGGCGGCGCGCACGGCCTCTGACTTGAGAAAGCAGCCATCGCAATTGCCCAGGGGTGTGCGCCCGTCCTCACCTGCCAGCGCCAGATCGAAAGGCTGCGCGGCCCAGAACGCGGCCACGTCGCGCCGGGCAATGCCGGCCCCGGCCAGCGGATACCAATTTTGCCATCTTTCTTTGGGATCATATTTCAAGCGCGATTGTTCATCCGCTCGTATACCCAATGCCGTCGTCCAGTTTTTCCAGCCCTGACCCACCAGCCAGCGCTTGGCGGTGCGCACTTTGAGCTCGGCGGTGCAGTAGCGCGCGGCCACATTGGGCAGATGCCGCTTGCGGCGAATGAGCGCCTCAAAAGGCTCGCCGTTTTGCGACGCGGTTGCGTGATCAACCTCGACCGCGCGAGGACCATTGCCATAGCGGTATTCCAGCCAGACAATCTCCACGCCCCAGCGGGTGCCGCATGTCGCGACAAAATCCAGCGTCTCTTCCCTCTCGCGGCCGGTGTTGGTGAAGATCACCCGCACGTGGTCGGGGTCAAGCCCGCCATTGTTTTCAAGAATATGATGCAGCATCAGGGCCGAGGAGCGGCCGCCGGAAAAGGCGATCTGCACCGGGCCTTCAGGCAGGCGGAAGGGATCGGGGGCATTCATCGCGCGCGCGCCTCGCGCCGGTAGCGCCGCACGGTGCCGGTTGCAATACGCAAGGCGCGGGCGATCTCGCCTGTTCCCAGGCCGCGCCCTGTCAGCCACAGCACCACCGCGCGGCGCGCCAGCGGCACCTCCAGCACATGACCGCCACAGCCCTGCATGAGCGCCTGTGCAGGTGCGTGACCCAGAAGGGCGATCAGGGCCTGGCCCTCGGGGCTTTGATCGCGCGCGGGCACCCGCCAGCTCCGCCCGCCATGTTCCAGCGCGATGGCAAGTGCTGCCTCGCGCCCGGCGTGATCGGCAATCTCGGCCAGGGAGGCCGGCAGGGGCGCGGATGCGCAAGTCTGATGCGGGCGGGTCAATGGTCAGGTCTCCGGTGGGCGCTCCTTTGGTGCCGCAGGCTCAGCCGTTCGGCGCGGTTCGAGATCGGCCCGGCCTGGGCGCTGGTTATGGTGACGAGTGCGACCGTGCCATCTGCCGTGCGCCGCAGATGAAACCGCAGGCCCTCGCGGATCACCGCGCCCTCGCCAAAGGTGCGCATGGCGGCCTCCGCGCCCGGCACCTGCGCCGCAATCCGCGCCCTCAGCCCCTCCACATCCACACCCCAGCTGCGCTCGAGCCAGCGCAGCACCGCGTGATCGGTGACATGCAGCGACCCGGTCATGCGCCCTCCTCCGGTGCGGGCCCGGAGCGGGCCAGCATCGCGCGCAGCGACCGGATCACATCGGTGATGCAGCCCGTATCGGTCAGCGCATCCACATCGAGGGGCACAAAGGCCCAATGCGCCCCGAAGCGCGCGCGGATGAAGGCGTTGAGCCCGGCGCGGCCCGGGCGTTTCAGCGCGCCCCGGCGCCCCAGTTCGCCCCAGAGCGCGTGAATGAGGCGCACGTCACCCCTTTTGGCTTTGGGGTGGGGGTTTGCGCCGCTGTGGCTGTCCCGGTGGGCCGCGCTGGCGCCCTTCTGACCGCCCCTGTGGACGCGCCCTGTGCCATCCGGGGCTCCGCCCCTGTGGCCGCCCCCTGTGCCATCCGGGGCTCCGCCCCTGTGGCCGCCCCCTGTGCCATCCGGGGCTCCGCCCGTTCGGCGCTTCATCCGTCCACTGGACGGATGACCGGTTGCACCGGACCGCGCCTCACCCTGCAGCGTGTTGAGATGGGCCAGCAGCAGGACCAGGTCGCGGGCGGACATGTCCCGCATCGACGCCTTGCCGGTCACAGCCAGTTGCACATCATGGCGTGCGTCCGCATCGAGTCCCAGCTTGCGGCAGGCCCCGTGCGCCCCGCGCATCAGCCGGGCGCAGTCCCCTTCGGCATATCGGCGGGTGCGGGTCATGTCACCGCCGCCCCGCCCTGCGCTTTGCGCGCCGCGCGTTCGAACCTCTTCTGCCGCCGCGCGATCCGCATCCGCTGCGCTTTGTGTTCGGGCGCCTTCATCGGCAGGTGCGTGACGGGCAGACCGGAGACCCCCTCGGGGATATGCCTGATCCGCCCGGCCGCCACCGCCGCGTCGATGAGCCTGCGCGCCTCGGCGGAGAGCGGGTCGCGCGTCATGCGGGTGCCAAAGACCGCCACCGCTCAGCCCGCCTTGGCCAGATCGATGCTGATCGGCTCCCAGGCCGCATCGGGGGTGGCGCGGCGATAACAGCGCATATAGGTTTTCGAGCCCACCACCCGCATCGCATCGCGGATCGCTTCCATCGCCCTGCGCCAGCGCCCGTCCGCGATATCGAGCCGCAGCAGGCTGTAGATGCCGGCGCGCGCGATCTCGCCCTCCTTGTCGACCTGGAAGGCGTGGGAGACGATGGTGCGGATCTCGGCGCGGCTGCCCTCGGCCCATTCGGCCAGGCATTCCTCCACCAGGTCGCGCGCCACCTGCAATTCGGGGCCGAAGGCGATGCGATCGGCGATCTGCACCTGCACCTTCATCGTGCCGTCATAGGACATATAGGTGCGGTTGCCCTTGACCGAGCGGCGGCTATGGCCGCCATATTCGGCCTCCAGGATCGCATCAAACCCGCCGATCTCATCAAAGCAATGGGACCGGAACCGCCCGATCTGCCCCGAGAGATCACCGGCAAAATGAATGACCCGGCGCACCATCTCATCCTGCAACTGGTCCTGCGGGCGCACCATCTCGAGCGGCGTCAGCCGCCCTTGTGCGTCGCGCATGTAGCGCGCACCATCAATGTCCACCGTGGCCGCATCGATCCAGTTCAGCGGCGGCAGGCCCAGAGATACGGGACCGGCTTCGCTCTCCGGGTCACAGCCCTGGTCGATCCGGGCCTCGGGGCCCCTGTCGGGATGCGGGTTTGTCTGTGCCATAACATGTCCTTTCGATGTGTTGACTGTTGCAGGGGGTCTTTTGCATCCGCCGTCAGCCCTCGGCCGCGTCCTCAAAATCCACATGCGCGAAGATCGCCGGCAGCCCGTCTTCCAGCCCGACCGCCTCGATCTCGTGAAAGCCGCCCGGGATGTCGGCGATCCAGACCTCCTCATGGGCGGGCAGCTCAGAGAGCCGTTCGATCAGCTCCTCTACGCTCATGACAGCTCTCCCGCCGCCGCTTCGATATCCGCCTCGGAGATCGCCTCGCGCCCGGCCCCGCGCGCGATCATCCAGGCCCGCGCCAGATGGCGGCGCAACCCGTGCAGCCCGCCGGGGCCTGCGGCGGCGGCGATCAGATGTTTCATCTCGCGGGCGCCCGGTTTGCGTCCCAGCGGTCCTGCGGCAATGGCGGCCACATCGTCGCGGGCCAGCGCCTTGAGATCGACCCGCATGCCGATCCGCCCCGTCACCTGCGGACAGCGCGCCAGCGTCATGCGGATGGTGTCATCGCCGATGAGCGCCAGCCCGCAGCCGGCCATGTCGCGAATGCAGCGGAGCTCATCAAGCAGGGGTGCGCGCAGATGATGCGCCTCATCGACCACGATGAGCGCGCCGCGCCCCTCAAGGCCGGCCACAATCGCCTGCTCGGCCTCCATGGAATGGGTCGGGCGTGCCCCCGCGCCAAGGGCTGTGCCGAGCCGCGAAAGCAGCCGGGGCAGGGTCGTGAGCGTCGGCGAGGCGCGCAGCCAGATCGCCTGCGCCCGGCCCGCGCAATGGGTCTCGGCCGCCCAGGTCTTGCCGCGCCCCGAGGGGCCATGGATCAGCGCCAGATCGCCGGCGGCCTGCGCATAGGCCAGGGCGGCACTGACCGCCCGCGTGGCACAGGTCTCGGCATGGGCATCGAGCCGGGCCCCGCCAAAGGCATGGGCGGCGCGCTCGGCGCGGGTATCAAGCCAGCGCCCGATCCGCGCCTCCACGGCGTCATTGTCGCCGCCATAGCTGCCGTTCAGCCAGCTTGAGAGCGTGGGGGCGCTGACCCCGGGACCGATCTCGGCCGCAGCCCTGGCGCGCGACAGGCCAAAGGCGGCCATTTCCGCCTCCACCCGCGCCCGCAGCTCCGCCGGGGCGGGGGCGGGATCGAGGGCGGCAGAAGCGGGATCGGGGTTCGCAGACTTCCCGCGCGCCTCACGCGCAAGGGGTGTGATGTTTTCTGCCGGTTCCATCGGGGCGCCTGCGCCCGCACGGGCCTCGGCCGCCTTGCCGGCCTCCTTGAGTGCCGGCGTCTCATGGGGTTGATCCGCCCGTGCCCCGGTGCTGGAAAAGGCAATCACCTTGCCCGCCGCCTCCTCAGACGCGCTGAGCACATCCTCCATCGCCCCTTTGGGATGTGGGCGCGGGCCAGATCGCGGGGCGTCCTTGCGGGCGGCCCTGTCGCCTTGCGGGCCCGGGTTTTCGCCTGCGCCGCAATACGAGCCAGATCAGCCCCGGTGCGCGCGGGGTCCTCGGCCATGAAGAGAAACCGCCCCTCAGGCGAAAACACGAAAAGACGCGCGGGATCGGCAGGGTCATAGCGCAGCTCCACGCGCTCGCCCACGCGGGTGCCCATCTCCGGGGCCATGTACCAGATACCCCCCCACCGAAAGGCCGTGCTTGGAAATGGTGCGGCGCGGCCCGTCTCCCGAGCGGCTCACCGGCTCGGCCAGCAGCGGATCAAGCGCGCGCGGATCGCTGATCTTTCTCAGCGGCTCCGCCCAAGCCGCCATGCGCTGAAAAGGGCTCCCGCCGGTGCCGCCATGGGCGCGGCGCCCATAGATGGCCTCGACCCAGATGTCGCATTTGCGCTGCAGCTCCGCCCCGGAAAGCGCGATGTCAAAGGTCTCGGCCGCGTCCGTGCCGCGTCTCCGGGACATGGACTTTTTTGCCTCAAGCTTCTTGCGGTCCATCACGTCATGGCCGGTAAAGCCCGGCAGGAAGGCAAAGAGATCGCGCGTCATCGTGCCGAAAAAGCGCTCGATATAAGGTTTTGCCTCGGGCGTATAGGGCGGGCAGATGTCATGCTGGATGCCCAGGTCCGAGAGCACCCGGGTGAGATGGCGCGAGGTGTAGTCCCGGCCCTCATCGGTGCGCGCCACCTCCGGCACGCCCCAGTCGACAAGGCAGCGCCGCAGGAGCGCGCAGATCGCCGTTGCCCGGCTGGTGGGCACCACCAGAACCTTCGCCCGGCGCGCCCAGACATCAATGGCCCCCACGATCGTATGCCGCCCGTCGGTGCAGATCACATCCGCAGGCGTCGAATCCAGTTCCCAGAGCGCGTTGGGCGCGCGCACTTCCGCCGCCGCGCACCCAAGCGCAGGGGCCAGCCGCGCGCGATGCCCGTCAGGATCAGAGACGGCCGAGAGCGCACGGGCGTTCTCCGCATCGCCCCGCCAGGCCTTCAGCCAGCGTTGTGTCGCGCGCAAGGACGGCGCCTTGCCATAGCGCGCCTTCAGCACCCGCTGCACATGGGAGGCGGTCAGGTGTCCCCCGTGCTCATGGATCAGCGCAAGGGCGCAGTCGCGCATCTGCGCGTCACTGAGCGGCCCGCAGCGCCCGCGCCGGGCCGGTCGGTCAGCACCACCAGCCGCGCCTCGGGTGCCAGGCCCTGGCAGGTCAAACGCCAGCGGCGCACGGTGTCACCTGTCACCCCGGCCTCGCGCGCGGCCCGGGCATCCGCATCCGCCCGCGCTATCCCTGTGGCTATCAATCGCTCGGAGGCCGCCACCGCATCGAGCCGCATCCGCGCCTGCGCCAGTGCGGCAGACGAGCGGGGTGCGCTCGGGGGTGCGTCTGAACGAGACGGAAGACCGGCGGAAGGCACCGTGCCTGAACGGGTCTTTGAGGGGGCCTTGAGAGCCCCTTTAGCGGGTTTTGAATTGGACAGGCAGGGGGTCGTGCGGGCGCCTTGCAGGGGTGCTGCAGGGGGCGGGTTTGGCGATATGGCGGGTTTGGGTGGTGCGAATGTCATGGCTATGGCCTGAAATCCCTGCCGGCAAGGGGCCGGCTTGTTCCGGGGTGGCGTCATCAACCGTCATGGCGTCGTGACGGTTTGCATCCGTCGCCAGGCGGGTGAGCGACGCGCTGACTTTTCCGGCCAGCTTCGTAACCCTCTCCTCCAGCGCCCGTCCGATCAGGGCCTCCAGTGACGGGGCCAGGCGGCGGCGTGCATTGCCGTGCAGACTTGCAACCGCGACCGCAAGATCCTCCGATTCCGTCGCAGCGAGAATGCGGCGATAACCCTCCTCCACCATATCAAGGCCTGCCTCGATATCGGCGCGCACACCATCAACCACGCGCCGCGCCGCATCGGGGCCCCGCCCGCTCGGCCTTCAGCGCCTCGATCTCCGCCTTCAGTCGCGCGTTTTCACGCTCGGCACGGCCCCTTGCGGAGCGCTCCGCCATCACGCCGCGCAGCCGGTCCACGGACCAGTTGTAAAGCGAGGCCTCGCCAGAACCGCGTCGCCCCTCTTCCGGCTCCAGCCCCGCCACTTCGGCATGATGCGACCAGCTCAGTTCGTCCCGGCGTCGGGACGGTTCGATCCGCCGCGCCACCGAGGCGCGGTTCTTCAATGTGCCCAAAGGCACGTCCAGCTTTTCCGCCAGCCGCGTCATGTCGCCATAGGCCGTCGGGCGCTCGGCAACCCAGTCACCCATCTCCCAGGCAATGCCGTCAAGGCCACGGTCGAACGCCCTTTCGCGCGCCACAATCGAAAGACCCTTCTCTTCCCATTCGGCATCAAGGCGCGCCTCTATCTGTTCGCGGGGCTCAATCATTGTGCGTCCTCTTTTCCAGTGTGGCCTTGCTGATCTTCGGGTTCCGCAACACGGGGGCGCGTTCGGCCGCCCCTTGAGCCGGTGGCGGGACCGGCCTCACAAGCCGGTAGAGAAAGATGCGCTCCATCGTCATCGGATCGATACCCTGGCGGCAGGCAATCTCCGCGCCGTTGGCGCGCAATTCCGCCACGGCCGCATTCACGGCGCAGACATCCGCCCCCGTCACGATCTCGCGCGTCGAGTGCTCCCGCCCGTCGCGCAAAAACGCGTGCAGGCGCTGCAGGCGCGGGGAGCGGGAGAGGCGCGCCGCATGCATCATGAGCGCCCTCCCCCACAGGGCGCACCGCCACCCGCAGGGGTCTCGTTGAGATGCGCAAGCACCTCCGCCACCATCAGCGCCGCCCCATCACAGGCCTCGATGCGCGCCTGCGCCCGGGCAATGCCACGGGTCACCGCCTTATGATCGCGCCCGCCAAGGGCCGCACCGATGCGCCATACGTGGCTTGCGTGAGGGCAGCGCACAGGCACATGGCCATCTGCCGCGCCTGTGCAACCTCCCGATCCTTGAAACCCCCGCGCAGCGCATCCGCCTCCAGCCCGGCCACATGGGCGCTCACCAGGACAATCCGCGCCAGCGCGCGGTCCTGCCCGCCCGCAGATGCGGCAGCGGCGCAAGCTCGCTGAGCAGGGCGCGCAGCTCCGCGCGCGAAAGGGGCGGTGTGTCGCTTTGCGGGACGGGTGCGTGCCC
>NZ_CBDAQX010000010.1:0-11673 GCF_965199275.1 Ruegeria sp.
CAGAACCCATTTTCCATCCTTCAGCTCAAACGCCTCCAGGGTTCGCCCATCCGGATCCACAAACCAAAGATATCCCACACCTTCTCTTGCATAGATATTCCGCTTGGGTCCCAGATCGATCTGTCGGGTTGAAGGGGACAGCACTTCACACGCCCAGTCCGGTGCAATGGCAACAAAGGGGGTTTCCGGCGGCTCGGGCATGGTTTCACGCCGCCAGCCTGAAATATCGGGAACGATAACATCGCCGCCGAGATGTACCTCTTGCTCAAACAATATCCACCAGCCACCGGGGCCTCCCTTGTCGCGAAAGAACGGACTTCCAATTTCTATACCAAGACCCGAACTTGCAACTGCATGCGGGAAGGCTGGTCGCGGGTGAGTGTGCAGGGTACCGTTGATGATCTGAGCCACTAATTTTGGGTCAGCATCAATCACATCCTGATACGTGGCTGGATGTTTCTGGGGTTTGGGGACGGGATTTAACTTTATCATTTTACCACTTTGTATACCACAATTATTTTAGACATTCAGATGATTGCCATCCCGCAGCGCCTATAACTCACAGCTATTGGAGACGAAACTATCTGGATGTTCCTAGATTGCTCTGCAGCGAATCAGCTTTTGGGTTGAATTTTCAAGAGATGATCAATGAGACTATTTGGATCATTTTCATATTCTTCATAAACTTTCTTTACTTGATCAAAACTTATGGTCTTGACAGTTGGTTCATTGCTTTTTCCTGGCAATCCGTTTTTTCCGCTTTTCCCCTGGTTTCCATCAAGGCCGTCATTTCCGGAAATACGATTGGTTACAGTTCCTCCAAGCCCGGTACATCCCCGCCCGCCGGCACCACCTTTGCCGCCGCGTCCGGGTGCACCTCCCTGACCACCTCGTCCCCCAAGTCCACCTTCAGAAACAGGAAGCAATGAAAGTTCATTCGAAGTAAGAACCGTTATTTTCCCGGCATCCCCACCGTTTCCGCCATCTCCACCGCTTTCACCATCACCACCATCACCGCCGTTATGACCAGGTTCTGGTGTACGCCATTCACCAAAAATTCCCGGGCCACAATCTCCATCTCTGCCATTTTGACCATTAAATCCTTGAGGGCCGTCCTGCCCGTTTTTACCATCAATTCCATTTTGGCCATTGGAGACAATTTCGGTTCCGTCAATAAGTGCGCTTGCGACAAAAATATCTCCACCGTTCTTTCCCTGTGAACCTGTTGCCGATATTTTTCCACCAATGATTTTTGTGGCAATAATATAAAATTGATCGCCATATATTTCCGCACCATTAATCATTTTAATTACATTTGCGACCAAAAGACTTCCATTTTCAACATTTAGAGCGACACCATCAATTAATAGCTCATTTGAAATTAAATTTGATGTATCTGACACTGTCGTATCACTGTTAATAATCGTGTTGGGTTTTCTTTCTTCAATCAAAACAATATCATGATCGGGCATTGGAGATGGTTTGAGATATTGGTATATCGTAATGCCAGCAGCAAGTAGACCAACTAAAGCAACCAAGGTCGGTATAATTTTCCCTATCTTGATATTCATTTCTCGATTCCTTTAGTTAGTGCAACAGTTCAGAGAGCGCTGACTAGAGTTAACGGACTCCGGTATCATCAGGGCATGGCAATCTCGAGACTATCAACTTCACCGCCGCAACGATAGCCTCCGATGGTGTATAATCGCAGGGGGGTGATGCTTGCTTCATCGGTCGTCCTCCGGGTACCCGTGTCCGAATTATCTATTTATCGCGCGGTTTTTTTCTTTCTTCGCCCGTCCCCTCTGGTTCGCTTGTTCCTTCCGGCCAGAGCGCATCGAGCGGGAAGGTGATGGCGTCGAAGGGGGGCTGTGAGACGGGCGCATCATCGGCGAGTGTGACCAGCAGCACCCAGTGGCCGTCGCGCAGTTCCAGGACTTCCAGCGTTTTGGCTGCGGGGTCGACAAGCCAGAGGTGCTGCACGGCTTCGCGGGCATAGATGCCGGCCTTTTCGTGCCGATCGATCCGCCGCGTTGAGGGCGACAGCACCTCGCAGGCCCAATCCGGTGGGACGCTACAATAGGCCGTATCCGGGTAGTCCGGCATGGTCTCGCGCCGCCAGCCCGCCAGATCGGGCACCAGGATATCCTCGCCCAGATGCAATTCCGGCTCATCAATAATCCACCAGCCGCCGGGGCCACCATCCCCGTAGTTAAATGGCGGGTTGATTTTTGCTCCCACCCCCGAACTTGCCCATGCATGTCGCATGGCGGGTCTTGGCTGGGTATAGAGCGTTCCTGCCAGCACTTCGGCGACCTTGTTGGGCGGTGCGTCGAGGACGTCCTGGTAGGTTGCCCTGCGTCGGGGTGTCTGGATGTTGCGGTCCTGTGCGGTCATGGGTCTCTATCTCCTCGGCCCCCATCATAGAGGTCTGCCGGGTTCCTGTCACTTGCGTTTGCGGCCCTGCGCGCTGTTCCGGGCCTTTGCCAACCGTCCTTGTTCGGCGATCTGTCGGCGCCAGGCCTCCCCCGGCTTGCGCTCGGCGCCGTCGTTCACGAGCACAAGTTTCATGCTGTTCTTGCGCCCGGGCTTCCAGATGTATGTTCGCTCGAACGCACTTGCCCCGGTGGGGATACGGGTGACCCGGCCTTTGGCGACGGCCTCGTCGATGAGGCGGCGTTCTTCTGCTGTGATGACCGAGTGCTGCCGCTGTCGCCCAGGCTCATTCCTCTCATCCATCTCGACCCTCTCCGCCGTCATTCTGCCATCCTCTGCTGTCACCCTGTGGTGTTCTGTCTGTCCGACAGTATTTCAGCGCTGCTGTGTGTTTTCCTCACCGGCTTGCCGCCTGCGCAGCCGTAAAATGCGATTAGAGCTTCAAGCCTTAAACTTGAGACACGAATACCCTGCCACGCTTCGCGCTCTCGGGACATTCGTGTCGCATGTGCTTCAGAGATAAGGCTTGAAGCTGTAACGGATGTCGGGACAAGTCCGGTGCGGTGACTGATCTCCTTGACGCTCATGCCCGCTGCGGCCCAGGCCTCTATGTTCGCATCCCTCTTGGCACGTGCCGCATTTTCCACCGGGTCTCCATATATTGCCGGTCGATCAGAGCTTGCGCGGGACAGACCCCAGGTTTTCTTGGCGCGGCTGTTTTCGATCTCGGCCAATGCTTTCCATCGCGCCAGCACTGTGGTTGCCGCCTCTTGTCCTGTAGAAAAGCGTGCAATTTTGACCCCCTAAGCGGGGAAATCGGCGTCCAAATTTGACCCCTCCCTATGGTTGTAGACATCCTTTTCATTGAGCAGTCGATGGAGAGGCAAGCGGGATGATTTGCGTGGAAACTATTAGAAAAGTGCGTCGCTTACACCTGATCGAAAAAAAGAGCATCAAGGAAATTTGCCGTTCGCTCAATTTGAGCCGTGCAACGGTTCGAAAGATAATCCGATCGGGAGTGACGGAGTTCAAATATGAGCGCAAATCGCAGCCATACCCGGTGCTCGGGCCTTGGCGCGCGCGTCTGGATGAAACGCTTCCTGACTTCCGACCTTTTTGTTGATCTGACTGGGTTTTTGGTTTGTTTTCAGGTGTGGTTGCTCAGAGGCGCGTTGTAGTGCCCCATTATTATAAAAAGTATTGACATGGGCCTTCAGATGGCTAACCTCTTCGCCCATGTTCATCCGCACCAAACATGACGCAAAGCTCAACCGCACACGGATCCAGATCGTTGAATCCGTCCGCACCGGCTCCAAGGTACGCCAGAAGATCCTGCGCCATGTGGGTGTGGCCCATAACGACAGCGAGATTGAGGATATCAAGCGTCTGGCGGGCCGCTTGATGGAGCAATTACGCATTGATCGCTCGCCGCAAATGGAACTGTTCACGCCCACGGAATATGCCGATCTGCAGGCGCTGGTGCGCCGCGCTCCGCGGCCGGACAAGCTTGGCGTTGATCTTGCCGAGTGCCGTGAGGAGGCGCGGGTCTCTCTGGGTCTGCGGGATGTCATGGGGACGATGTATGACCAACTGGGTTGGGGGGCCCTTCTGGGGGCGGCGCGTAAAAGTGCCAATCGCATTGTGAAAGAGCTGGTTATGGCGCGGATCGCACAGCCCGAGAGCAAGCGCGCGACCGTGGAGGCGTTGGAGAACCAGGCAGGCATCACGCTCAATCTGGACGTGGTCTATCGGAGCATGGATTACATCAATACGCCGGTGATAGACGGGATTTGCAAAACCTCTCACGCGGCGGCAGAGAAGTTGCTGGGCGGGCCAGTGACCGTGCTGTTCTACGATTGCACGACCCTGGCCTTTGACACCGAGCGCGAGGACCCGGCCGAGGATGCGGACGGGGTCGAGCAGGATCATCTTCTGGCCAAGGGCTTCAGCAAGGATGGCAAGCATCACCGCGCTCAGGTCATGCTGGCGCTGATCGTCACCTCCGATGGGCTGCCTGTGGGCTATGAACTCTTCCCGGGAAACACCTGGGAAGGTCATACGCTGGAAGCTGCGCTGAAGGCGTTGGAGGGACGCTTCGACGTGGCCAGGGTCACGTTCGTGGCCGATGCCGCCATGCTCAGCAAGGACAACCAGCAGATGTTGCAGAACAAGGGTCTGCCCTACATCCTCGGCTATCGCATGAAGTCCGCCCCGGCCGCCGTGAAGGCGAACATTTTGAGCCCGGAGGGACGCCAGCCTTGGGCTGGACACGGTTCTGAAGAGGCAACCGAGAAGGGCTGGTACAAGGTGATCGACCAGGAGGGAGCGCGGGTCATTGTGACCTGGTCACCCACCCGGGCACGCAATGATGCCCACAAGCGCGACAAGGCAATCGAAAAGCTGCACAAGAAGCTCAAGCGCTCTCGCAAACCCGGCAGCTTCAGCAGCCGGGGATATGGCCGCTTCCTGGCCTTCCCCGACAGCGGGGACGTCACGCTGGATGATGCAAAGATCAAGGCAGCGGCACAATGGGACGGGCTGCATGCCATTGTTGTTCATGGTGCGGACGAACTGGAGGCACAGGACGTCATTGCCCGCTATCACCAGTTGTGGGAGATCGAAGCCTGCTTCCGCACCAACAAGCACGATCTGAAAATCCGGCCCATCTATCACTGGTCGCCGCGTCGGGTCCGGGCCCATATCGCCATCTGCTACATGGCCTTCTGCTGCCTGCAGCACCTGCGCAAGCATCTGGACCTGCTCGGACACCCGATGAGCCCGGCTCGTATCCGCAACGAGTTGAACGCATTGCAGCTCTCGATCCTGCGCCACAAAGGCACCCCTGACCGCTACGGCATGCCAAGCCATGCCACGGTCGATGCCAGACGCATCCTCACCTGCGTCGGCCTGACCTGGAACGAAGCCCCTTTCAAGATACCCCCCGGGCGCACCCGAAAAACTGGCCAGACCAAAGCCTGAGCTCCCTCAACACTCCGAAACAATCGCTGGCGAAAAAAGTCCGTGTAGTGCCTTTTGGCAACCAAGGCATAATAATATCAATGACTTATACGAAAAAATGTCGGAAGTCAGGAGCGCAAATCGCAGCCATACCCGGTGCTCGGGCCTTGGCGCGCGCGTCTGGATGAAACGCTTGAGGAGAACGAGGCGCTTCCGAAGAAACACCGCAAGCGGATGACCAAAATCTGGAAGGAACTCTCCGATGATGGTTTTGGCGGCGGGTATGACAGTGTTCGACGCTACACAAAGAATTGGCGCATTGCGCACGGCCGACAACAGGCGCAGGCGTTCATCCCGCTGATCTTTGATCCTGGGGAGGCGTACCAGTTCGACTGGAGTGTGGAGACGGTTTTGATGGACGGTGCACTCACGACCGTGAAGGTTGCCCATTTCAAACTTTGCCATAGCCGCATGCCATTCTCCATTGCCTATCCGCGCGAGACGCAGGAGATGGTCTTTGATGCCCACGACGAGGCCTTCAAATTCTTTGGTGGAGGCTGCATCAACGGGATCTACGATAACATGACGACCGCCGTCGATGCGATCCTGTCGGGCAAGGAAAGAAAGTTCAACAAGGCATTCTCCCGGATGTGTTCTCATCATCTGGTGAACCCGATCGCCTGTACGCGCGCGGCCGGTTGGGAGAAGGGTCAGGTTGAGAATCTGGTCAAGGAGAGCCGCGCCTATAGTTTTACACCGCGTCTGGAGGTGGCCGACTTCGATGAATTGAATGCCCGGCTGCAAAAAGACGCGATCAAACGCGCAAAAGAACTGCGGCATCCGGAAAACCTGGAGGTGACGGTCTGGGAGGAGTTCCAGCAGGAAAAGCCGCTGCTGACGCATCTGCAGAAGCCCTTCGTCGGGTTCCGTGAAAAGACGGTCGCCGTGAGCCGAACCTGCCTGATCAACTTCGAAAGAAACAAATACAGCGTTGAGGCAAGAGCTGTTGGACGTCAGGTCCAGTTGCAGGTCTACGCCACGCGGATTGTCCTGCGCCAAGACGGTGAGATTGTCGGAGAGCACGAACGGTGCTTCGGCCGAGGAAAAACGATCTTCAACCCTTGGCACTATGTGCCCGTCCTCAAGCGCAAGCCTGGCGCTCTGCGCAATGGAGCACCGTTCCGTGACTGGGACCTACCACCGGCAATGACGCAGATCTGGACCCATCTGCGGGGCACATCCGACGGAGACCGGCAACTTGCCGATATTCTTTTCGCTGCTTACCAGCACGACATTGATGTGGTCGAGGCTGCCTGCGAAGAAGCTCTAAAATCTGGCCTGCGCAAGGCCGATGCGATCCTGAACATTGTCTCTCGGCGCACCAATCCCCCGCCGCCAAAGGCGATTGAGCCGCCTGCCCACCTGCAGCTGAAAATGGCACCGATCGCGGATTGCGCTCGCTATGACAGGCTTGGAGGCTCCCATGCAACTGCGTAAGGAAATTCTCGAACTTGCCCGTCAACTGAAGTTGCCAGGCATCGTCAACTGCTTTGACGAAGTGATGCAGGCCGCAGCCAAAAACAACTGGCGGCCCCAACAGGTCGTGGCCGAACTCCTCACGGCCGAACTGGCCGAAAAGACTGCGCGCTCGATCCGGTATCAGATGGGTGCCGCAAAGTTCCCGGTCTGCAAGTCCTTACCTGAGTTCGACTTCACGGTCAGCCCCGTCAACGAGGAAGTCGTGCGCAATCTTCATGACGGCGATTTTATGGACCAGGCCAGGAATGGCGTGCTGGTCGGTGGAACCGGATCGGGCAAAACGCATCTCGCAACAGCGATCGGGGGCCACGCGGTCAATAACCGCCGGCGGGTCAGGTTCTTCAGCGCTGTGGATCTCGCGAACAAGCTGGAGGCTGAACATCGCGAAGGCAACGCCGGGCGGCTCAGCGAGCAGCTGATCCGCGTCGACCTCGTGATTATAGACGAACTCGGTTATCTGCCGTTCGCAGAGTCTGGTGGACGATTACTCTTCCATCTCATCAGCAAACTGTACGAGCGAACGTCTATTCTGCTAACAACCAACCTCGCATTTGCTAAATGGCCGAGTGTGTTCACAGATGCCAAAATGACCACTGCTCTCCTGGATCGACTGACACACCATTGCGATCAGGGCAATCGCGCTTCAAAGCCCTGCGATTAGAGTGCGCAGAAAGTCGTTACTCCAGCCTGCCTTTTTGAACTTCACGCGGTTTGAGCCTTTCGCGGTATTTGTCTTGATGATGCCCAATGCGATCCGTCGTAACGCGGCGAAGTTTGCGGGCGCGTTGTCTTTCCGCGCGCGGTGATGATCGTCGTTCATCACAACATCCAGTGACCAATGCAAGCTGTTCTCGATTTCCCAGTGGCCACGGATCAGCGTGGCGGCTGCCTGAGCGGTGAAGCATTTTGACAGGAGGTACACCCGCTCGGACTGCTTGGTCGTGTCGCCTGCTGTGCGCCTGGAAACGACATGAACGAATGCGCCAAGGTGCGGCCATTGATGGGTGTCGACGAGATAGTTTGGCACGTCGTAGACGCGATATGACCGCTCCTCAACCCGGCCATGGTCACCCTCTACAGAGATGTATTCATCAATGTATTCAATATTCTGGTCAGCCACGAAAGCCCGCACGTCGGCTTGCATGTCGCCCTGATTGCCCTTGAGCTGCATGCAATAGTCACCGCCTTCCTGCACGATCAGGTCACAGGTTTCCCGCTGGCAGTGCAAGGCATCGGCCGTGATGGTGATGCCACGAATGTCCAGCATCTCAATCAGCTCGCGCAGAGCCAGAATCTCGCCGCCGCCCTTGGCACTTTGCGTCACTCCAAGGCTCAGACGTGCGCCATGAGCAAAGGCAGTGACGACGTTCAGGTTCGATTGGGAGGCCGCTCTGTCAAAGCTGCGCCGCATCTCCTTGCCGTCTATGGCGATCGCTGGATGCTCGGCATGGGCCGCAGCAAAGTCGCTTCTGAACTTGTCGAAAAAGGCCTGTAGGCTGGTTGGCTTCATCAAGCGAAAGAGCCGCGAGTAGGCATCATGGCAGGGGATGCCGTGGGGCAAATCGAGAAATTCACGAAGGAATTCCTCCTTCATCTGCCCAAAATGCTCCATATCGACCGCAGTCTCCCCGCCAGACAGCGCACACAACAGGCTGATCGTCATCAGGTCACAGAACTTATGCCGCGGCGCGTTACCTCCACGTGGATCGTCTTCTTCACTGAAATAGCTGGATAATGTCGGCATCTCGAAACTCCATCGCATGATGAAACCTCAAGAATCCAATTCGACTCAACTGTCAAAGCTTAAGTGCGATTCCCCTGCCATTGCGATATCATCGAAACCGGGAACGAAAGCTGGCGAATTAACCACCGCGACTAACCTCGAAATCGGGGAATAAATTCAAAACAGACAGCAGGTCAAACCTTCAGTCGAGCTACGCTCTCTTTTCGGTTTGACCTGCTGTCCACCCCCTCCTGAATCAACCTAAACACGACCCCCTCAACGCCCCTCTTAGCTCCAAGGGGGGTCAAATTTGGACGCCGATGGGGGGTCATTATTCAATGCCGATTGACATCTTGTCCCGAAGGTTTCATCTTCTGCGCCCTGATATCCGTGCCGTCCTGAGCCTCTGGTCGTTTATGATCAAACTCCGCCTGGGCCTGTCCGCGACCCGTTTCACGCATCATCGCGCCCCATGATAGCCTTTCCACCCCTTCGGACCCTGTGAGCGCCCGCCCTGCGCCCCTTTCCCCGTCCCCCACATCAAGCCACCCCCTTTCCCCGCCACATCGCGCCGCTCCATCCGCCCGCACACCTCATCGCCCCCCGCACCCCGTCCCACAAGTCCTCTCACTGCAGTGCTCTGCCTTCGGGCTGCGCCTTTGGCTGTTTGCCTTGTCTGTCGCGTTCCCAGATACCGAGGATAGCGCGTGTGAGGTTGAGCTCACCTGTTATGGCGCGCCGTGTACATGCGCGCAGTGTACCGCCCGGGTTTATGACGGGTGTGACGGGATGGAACCTGTTTCTGTCGATGACGAGCAGGGCGATGAAGGCGATTTCGTCACCCATGACATCTGTGGCCTCGAGCCATGCGGATATATTGATGGAGAGGTCGCGCAGCAGGTAGGGCAGGCAGTCGCGCCAGTCTTCCAGGACCTCAAGATACATGGCTGCGTCTTCGGATGCGAGATCTTTGAGTGTATTCTGGTTGAGTTTTTGCAGGATTTCGGGGTTGATCCACAGGCTGGCCTTGCGATCATTGTTTCTAAAGCAATCATTGCGCCCGTCAGGGTGCAATGCCAAGCTAACCCTGTCGCCAGCGTATGCTGGCGTCATCATTTTCGACTGCAGGTCGTTACAAGATTCAAAAGGTTTGGATTGAGGTTGTATATGGCATCGGCCATGAATTTCCGGTGCGGCGGAGATATCCTGTTGATTAACCATGTTTTCCATGGGGATCTGATCACGGACTTCCTCGTCTTCTGCAGGCTGGTGAGCGGGATTTTCAACCGCGCGCTCCGGTGCGCGCTCTGAATCTCCGGGGCAGGGCGCGTCACGCCGGGGGCCCGCCTGGTCTTCTGCATGATCTGCTGTCCGGTGATCTGTCTTTGGTTCGGGCCGGGGTCCGGGTTGAGATTCGGGCTGGTCTTCTGCCCGGTCTTCTGGCTTTGCTTCCGTCTTTGGTTCTGGGGTCAGCGGCGTCAGGGCGGCGCGGATGCGATCCTCGAGATCGAACAGACGCGCATGGATATGCTCCAGCACCCCCATCTCCAGGCCCCGCAAGCCGCCCCGCGGGGAAAGCCCCTTCAAATCCGCATAGGCCTCTTGCGCCCAGGCGCGGGTCTCCGCGTCTTCAATCGGGGCGATCAACCGGCGCAGCCGGTGCCTTGCGGTGCGGATCTGCCAGATGCGCTCCTGGCGCTGCGCTTCCTCTTCGCCCGCTTCGGCCAGAAGAATGCAGAAGGCCTGGTAATTGGCAAGCGTCGGCTCCAGCGACAGACCGCAGCGGACCGGGTCGCGATAGCCCTGGCCCGCGCGACGGCCCCGATAGCCATTCTCCGCCGTCACCCGCGCGATCAGGCCCATCCGCTCCAGGCGGCTCTCGATATTGCGAAACTGCCGCTCGCTCAATCCCAACTCGCGCGCCATGTCGCTCTGGCGCCGCCAGTTCACCGGCGCCTCCGTCCCGCTGTGCCAGGCCCTCCGCGTGGTCTGATCTGCAAGCTTGCGATAAACAAGCGCATCCGTCGCATTGCCCCCCATCAGGATCAGAACCGCAACAGCAATATTGATCGCCGTGGCCTTGGTCACATCCCCCGGCAAGACAAAATGTTCCTCCGCCCCCGGTATAAACGCCTGGATCTGATGCGCACGCGCAGGATCATAAACCCCGGGGGCCCCGCTGCATGTAAAATCTCGCATCTCTGCTCTCCATATGTTCAGAGCGCAGGTCATCGCTGCATGTGCCCAATCAGCCCGGGTGAGGTGCGTCGCAGATCCGACCGCACACCCGATCCAGGTGACACATATAGCTCTCCCGATCCCGAAAATGCATTTTCGGGTTGCCTCTTTCTGTCCCGTGAGCTAATCAGAAGGTGATGAAATTCTGATTGCTCACGAGAATGAGGCGCGCGGGGAGACCTGCGCGTTTTGCTTTTTTGGCCTCAACTCTTTGTTGGCCTTACATCATCGCGTTCCGGATCCCGTCTCCTCCTGTGCTGGTGGGCCTCTGATCGCAACCGGCCGGTATATCGGTGGGGTCGCAATATCTGGCGCGCAGCCTCGCGTACTGTCTGGCGCAATATCTGTACCGCCCGAATCGTGCGGACGCTCCATATAGTATAGAGCCGCAGCCCTCCGGCGCGCATTTACAATCTGCGCCAATAGGGGTAGGCTTGAGCGCGTCACACATGATCTGCGAGACCGCTGTAATGATTCGTCTGGACATATTTGCCAAGAAATCCCCCCCCTCAGGGTTTGAGACGAAAGTCAAGCGATTTCTCCCGGTTTTTCCGTAAAAATCTTCACGACCTCTCACGTCAGAATCACTCACGTCAGAATCACTCGCGTCAGGATGTCTCGCGAATCGGTGTCCCGGAATGCCCCGGTCCGCTCCCGAATCACGTAACACCGTCACCGCGCCCGGCACTGACGCGCGTATATAGCGGCTGTTGCGTGCAAATCCCTGCATATCTGAGCCTGCTCAAGTCTTGTCCCGTTCTTTTTGTCCTACTCCAAAA
>NZ_CBDAQX010000011.1:0-72441 GCF_965199275.1 Ruegeria sp.
TTTCCGGTCGCATGGAAATTCGGTTGGCTGAGGGCGCGTTCGCGTCCCACCCGGCAGGGGCTTGTGAAGACAAGCGCCCGAGAGGGCCGAAGGTGAGAGATAGCGAAGGACGCCTCAATTGAACCGGAACGCGCTTCAGGCGACCGGGTCAGTCGCAGGGCCGGGCTGCACAGGGTGCACAGGGTGTCGTGAGGCACGGCCCGGCGGTTCTGTTTGGCCTGGTGATCCGTGCTCTTGTCCATCTGTGACGGGCTGTCATGCGGATGGCCTGTCCTGTCCGCTCCGGGGGCTGCGTCAGGAGGTGCGGCAGGGGTGTCGTCAGGATATGCGTCAGGGGCTGCCCGGCGCGGCGATATGCTGTATACCGGGGCCGGGGAGGTCAGCCCGTGAGCGATGACAGGACAGACCGGCACGATCCGCAAACCGCCGCCGATGCCAGTGAAGCGGGCCCGTTCGAGCAGAGCCGTGAGCCCGCAACGCGCGGCGATGTCGCGGCGGCGACCCGCTGGCTGGATGGGCGCGTGGCGGGCGCACTGGAGCAGAGGCGCGAACAGCTGGACCGGCATATCGGCGCGCAGCGGGTTACCAATGATCATCTCGTCATGATCCGCTCCGAGACGGCAAAGCTGGGCGCGGAGATGTCGAAGGGGTTTGACATGATATGCGACCAGACGCAGATGCTGCAGCGCGACATTCATGACCGGCGCGGGCGTATTCGCTGGCTGCTGGCCGTGTTGCTGGGGTTTGTGCTCGGGCTGGCCACGCCGCTTGAGCGGGTCTGGTCGCTGATCCAGGGCACAGGCGGTTGAGGGGGAGCGTGCAGAGCAATGCAAGAGGATGATGGCCTGCCTGCCCGGCCGAAGGAGGCGGGCCGGACCGCGGAGCTGCTGGATGCGGGCCTCCGGCTCGAAGAGACTATCGAAGCCCTGCGCGCGGGGTTTGACACGCTGCAGGCGGACAGTGGCGAGATCACGGAAAAGATCATGGGGGACCTGGCCGGCATTCGCGCCGAACAGATGTATCTGGCCCGGCGCATCGACAGGCTCGGCGCGGAACTGCGCGTGGAGATCCGCAAGGAACTGGCCCGCACGACCGGGGCCGGGACGCAAAGCGGGCCGGACCCGTCGCGGCGTCCCTTGCGCGGCATATTGGGGCGCGCGCTCCTCGCGCTGCTTCTGGTGTCCGGGCTCGCCTTTGCCTGGCTTGCCGGGGTGCCGGCCAGCCTCGATCTGCCGGAGGGCCTGCTGGAGTGGCTGCCGGAGTGACGGGTGGAGTGGGCACCGCATCTCAGACCCCCGGCGGTGCCCTGAGACGCACAGACGATGCCGCGCGGCCCGGACGGGCAGGCCATCCGCCCCCGCGCCGCGCCTGTGTTCGCCCCAAAGCGCACCCGAGAGAGCGCCCCGCCCCGGCCTCCGTGAGAGGGCTGTGCGCGCCCTCATGTTCAGCTGTGTTGCTTCGTGCATCGGCTCGCTCCGTTCAGGGGTTTGGGTTTGCGGGTAGGGGGGTGAGGGTCTTCCAGGTGGCAATCGGGCCTTGCGCCGCGCGGTCTCTGCGCATAGCAGGGGCAAAAGACGCGCCTGCCGGAGGACAGATGGCCGAGCTTTCCAACGCCCATGACGCGCTCATTCGCGCCGCGTTCGAGGACCCGAAGCTGGTCCGCGCCTTCCTGCGCGATCACCTGCCCAACGCAATTGCCGCGCGTCTCGACGTGTCGCGCCCGCAGAAGGTGGACGGGACGTTTGTGGATGAGGCCCTGGCCGGCAGCCAGAGTGACGCGCTCTTCCGGGTGCGCACCCGGTCCGGCCGCGCGGCCTGGTGCTATCTGCTGGTCGAGCACAAGAGCACTCCCGACACGGACCTGCCGCTGCAACTGGCCGGCTACATGATCCGGATCTGGCGCCGGCTGAGGAAGGAATACGGCCCGGCCCTGAAGGGCAGGCTCCCGGCCATCGTGCCGCTGGTGCTTTATAACGGCGAACGGCGCTGGCGCGTGCCGGACGGGCTGGGCGCGATGATCGACGCGCCGCCGGAACTGGTGTTTTTGCCCGGCGCGGCCTATATTCTGAGAAATATCGGCGAGATACCCACCGCCGCGCTGTCGCAGGACCCGGCGCTCAAAGCTGTGCTGATCGCGATGAAGCGCGAGGCGGTGCGCTATCTTGAGGATGTGGTGAACGACCTGCCAATGGGCAGTGATCTGCGCAGGCAGGTCTTCACCTATATCAGCGAGGTCTACCAGGATGTGGACCGCGACGATATCATGGCGGAACTGCGGCGCCTGGGCGCCCATGACATGGAGGCGCATATGGGAACGATCGCACAGACGATGCATGCCGAGGGCAAGGCGGTGGGCCTGGCCGAGGGCCTGGCGGTTGGCAAGGCGGAGGGGCTGGCGGTTGGTGAGGCGAAAGGCCTGGCGGTTGGCAAGGCCGAAACCCTGCTGCGCCTGCTTGAGCGCCGGTTCGGCCATGTGCCCCAAGCAATGCGTGACCGGGTTGCTGCCGCTGATGTCGATCAGCTTGATACCTGGTTCGATGCGGCGATCGATGCGCCGTCCTTGTCGGCTGTGTTTGACCCGAACACCCCGCATTGAGGTGGGTCCCGCGCGCGAGATCAGGTCAGGCTTGCTGATACATTTGCCATAAACTTCATTATGCCGCTCAAGCGTGACTCTCATCGCTGCGCCCTCCTCTCACAGCCCTCGGGCGCGGGTGAGGGCTGCGGGGCAGCCTCCCTCTCCAGCCGTGCGCCCTTGCGCCAGTCCCAGGGCGCGACAAACCGCCCGGCCCAGATCCCGCGCTGCGCGGCCTGCGCGATCTCTTCGGCCTTGACGTAATCCGGACTGTACCGACGGTAAGCCAGCGCCTGGCCGGTCTCGACCAGCCAGCGGTTCAGGTCGACCCCGTTCTGAGAGCACACCGCCACGACCCGCGTGTAGCGATGGTCGATATCCGTTTGCTCGCAGCGCACCACCCCGTCTCCGATCCGGTCTGCCAGGGCCCGCGCCGCGCAGTGCCCGCAGCGATAGAGCGCACCCTTTGCATCCGCGCAGCTCTGCCCGCTCTCGGGCGCGTCGATGCCGTGCAGCCGGATCCGCTGGCCATGTATCTCCAGCGTGTCGCCATCTGTGACCGTGGCCACGCCCTGAAGACCTGTGCCCCGCAAACCTGTCCCCTGTGCCGGGGTCGGGGCAACAAGGGCCCGCATGATCTGATCGAGCCTCTCATGTGAGGCAAACAGACCCGCGGCCATCAGGATGGCCAGGGCCAGCACAAGCCAGTCCCTCACGGTGCGCCGCCCGGTCATCGGCGGCCCCCGGGCTCTGACAGGCGGGCGTGCAAAGCAAACGCCCCCTGCCGGGTCATTGGACTGTCTGCGCCCCTGCCCCTCATCCTGCCCCCGCCCCGGCGGCGGGGTCGGGTGGTCATGGCCCGTGCCTGTTTGCGGGGACCTCCGGGGTGTGCGTGGGTGTGCGTTGGCAGATGCTTCGGTCGGGAAAGATGAACGGATCGCCGCACTGGATGGTGTTGCGCGTGAACGTGAGCGCCAGCAGCAGGAGGGTGCCGATGATGACGCCCATCCCGAATCTGGAGATGAAAATCCACAACAGCTTCAGGAGCGGTGTTCCAACGGGTTGCATAAAGGTGCCCTTTTGTGTTTGGGGTGTGTGCCTGTTTTGCCCGCACTGGCCGGGCAGCCGGGGCACATGCACATGAATGTGGGAGGGGGTATGTCTGACCCGCCCCGGCAATGTTCTGGACGAGGCACGGGGTTTTGCCCCGCGCCCCGCATTCCTTCATATTGTGATCGTCCAAAATACAAATATGAAAGGAATCACTCTGCTCTCTGGCGTTGGATTCGTCCGTTTCGCATTCAACTGGCCGCAGGACCGGGGAATGCGAAATCACCTGATCGTTTTGTGCGCAATGGAGATTGAGCACTTCGAAACGTCTGGCCGCGCCATCGGGTCCCGCTCTCTTGCCCGTGCTCTTGATTGTGAGGGTGTCACGAACAGCTTGCAGGATGCGCGATTCACACTTCGGGTCGCGCGATATATGCCATTTCTTGGTTTTAGACTGTTGGGTTTGAAGCAACTCTGGCTGGAACTCATGGGATGCAGAATTGCACTCAATGGCCGATTTCCAATGACTGGCCTTGATACGTTGCGCACCGTTGCTGGTGATCGCCTCAACATGGACCCCGTCAGGGCGGGTAAAATGACGGTTGACGACCTGTATAGAGCGTACTCTTCGGCACCGCTTATTGAACATTGGCAACACGAGCATAGACAGTTTCTTGAAGACTGCGCGCGTTCCGGAAGAAACCCGGGCTTCTTGCGTATTTTTGCTCATCGGTGAGGCGGCGTTACAGCATTTCCGGTTATCAATGAGGTCAATGGGCGGTTCTGCGCGCCCAAGGTGCCGCCGACAGCCAGCACAAACCGTCTCAAGGTTAACTGGACGTGCCATAAGGGCGTTCCGGATACCGTCGAACAGGCACGCTGTTTTCTTGTGGAACCCAGGGGCGATCATGACAGCGGTGGGGGGTGTGCAGATCATGAGCCGCCGCCTGTTACCCCCTGTTGCTGCGTGCAGGGACGCGCGGGCTTTCCGGGTCATTGGACTGTCTGCGCCCGTGCCCCTCATCCTGCAGCCGTCCCTGCGGCAGAGGTCATATGCGCCTGTCACGCTGCGGGCGGTTTTGCGCGGGCGGCTCATGGGCGTGCCTCCCGTTTGGGCAGGATCAGGTCCATGGCGCGCTCGATCGTGCGTGTGTCATACTCTGCCGGGATCGCGATCAGCGTGAGGCCCGCCTCCTCCAGCGCCGCCTTCTTCCTGCGATCACCGAGGCCCGCGCGGAGGCCCGCGCGGCTGGAGCGGCTTTTTGTGGGCCCGTTATGGCCGCGCCCCTGGTATTCGATGACGGCCACCACGTTGAAGCCCGCATCCACAACCACAAGATCGGCGCGGCGCGCATTGATGGTCAAAAACCGGGACCGGTCGCGGCAGCAGAGCATTTCGCCGTAGCACACCTGCGCCATCAACCGCAGGCCCTTTGGAAGCCGTGCCTCGATGCGGCGATAAAGCTTCGCCTCCTGCCGGTTCAGGATCGCGCGGGCCACAAAGCCCGTGTGTGCGCGCGTCGCGGCCCGCGCGGCAACCCGGCGCCGGTGCGCGAGAGCGATCCAACCTGCGCCTGAGGCGAGCAAGGCCATAAATCCCGGCAGCAGACCGGCGGGCAGGCTGTCCAGCATGTCGACCAATCCCGTCATTGCCCCCCTCCGCGCGCGGATTTACCGCGCCGCTCAAATGCCAGGCCGACCAGGACGGTAGAGGCGAGTATCGTGACGGGGAGAGCCACATCCACAAGGGCGTCCAGCACCGGTGCAAAGAGCCGTATGTCCTGCTCTGCCGGAGCCGCAAGGCGCAGCCCCAGACCCAGCGCCGCCGCAGGCATTGCGGGCAGGGCGGCGGGAAACATCGAGCGAAACAGCCGCTTGCCGCGCGCGATGCTGTAGAGGGCGGCGGTGAGGGCAGAGAAGAGACAGAGCGCGGCAAGCACCGGGACGGCCCCCTCCCGTCCCGCCACAAAGCCCAGGAAAGCCATCAGGGCAATATCCCCCCGCCCGAGCCGGGCAGGGTGCAGCCGCCGGGCTATCCATGTGGCGCCCCCGAACAGACCGGCACCCAACAGCGCGTCGGGCACTGCGGAGCGCCCGCCCGCCACAAGAAGGACCGGCACAAGGGCCAGCGTGGCAAGGCCCAGCCCTTCGAAGTGGATCTCGAAGCGCCGGCAATCGTGCCAGGCGATGCAGGCCATGGCCAAAAGCGCCACGCCCGTGCAGCAGAGCGCCATCAGCAGAACCGGGCCTTCGGCGGTATCAAGGATCGGGAGCGTCATGTCATGGGGTCCCCTTGATTGTTGCGGCGGAGGGGTTTCGGGCCGGGTGCCATGTCGGGTTTTGGGTCGGGTTTTGGGTCGGGTTTCGGGGCATCGCGCCGCGCGGCCTCAAAGCCCTGCACGCGCAGCGTGAGCGCGGTGCTGATCTGTGTGCTCTTGCAGCCCAGCCGGTCCGCGGCCACCTTGCGGCGCGCGCGCGGGGCCAGGCGCATGAGGTCGGAGAGCGCGCGATGGACCCGGGCCGGATCAAGCCCGGCCATCTGGCAGACCGTGCGGAAATCCCGCCCCGGCCAGGCCCCCACCCATCGCTCGGCCTCTTGCCGCGCGCGGGCGCGGGCGTCAGAGGCGCAAAGATCGCGCACCACCGCAAAGAGCACCGCCACCCACACCATCCGGCAGGAGGTCTCTTCGATATGGGGCAAGGATATGCGCGTGTGGATCATGGCGTCTCTCCCGGTCCATCCGGTGCGGTGTCTTCGGCGGCCCGCAACCGGTTTGCCAGTTCCGCCGACCATGCGGGCGGGCGGATCAGCTCGTCCAGCAGCAGGCCCAGAATCGATGCGGGTTTCTCTGCGCCGGTGCGCAGATCGAACGCGCGGCTCATCGAGCGGGCGAGGCTTGCTGCCGTCACGCCCTCATGCTGGAGCATGACCGACAGCGCGATACACAGATCCGAGACCAGCGCCTCCATATCCGAGCCCGAGCGGTAGCCGCTATCGTAGAAGATCTCGAGTGGCGTCATGTGATCGGCCCCATAACCGATGGTGACGAAAATCGTCTTTCCCGCCCATGTCAGCTTGCGGGTCTCGCCGGGGCGGCGGTCTGGCAGGGGAATGCGGTCCGTCATGGCTGCCTCCCGCGTCGAATTGTGGCGCGGCCAAACCACCGTCGTGGCCTGACCGCGCTGTCCTCCATACTGAAGTTTCCAACAAACAGGAGGAGGAAACTGCTATGGCGTGTGGTCCTGCGCGCCGCGCCGGGGGCGGTCTTCAGCGCCGCGCGAACCCGAGCACCAGCCTCTGGAAGTGGCGCGTGACATCGCGGCGGCTGGCCGTGGTGCGCAGGATGAACCCCTGCACCGGGTCCGTGTCGCGCCGCCAGGTGCAGAGCGCACGATCGCCATCCCGGCCGTCGCCGCCATCCCATGTGATCGAGACGTGCCAGACATGGCCGCCGATCTTGCGGGTCTGCCGCCATGTGGGTGCGTCGGGGGCGTGTTGTGCTGTCCGTGCCATCCTGTCCTGCGGCCCGTGCCGGGGAAATCTCTGCACTGCGACCATAGCACAGAACCGCCGCGCGCGGATCCACCGTCAGGCCGGGCTGTGCCCTGGTCTCCGCCCGTGTCTCTGCCATGCTCCTGCCCATCCTCTTCTGCCCGCGCCTGACGGGGCGTGCAAAGCGGGCCTGGTGCTGCACGGTGCTCATCATTGCACACCCCCGTTGGTGTCGCGGTTGTCGTTGGTCTCTCCTGCGCTCTCGTCGCTTTGCTCCGGCACAAACAGGGCCGTCATCCTGTCGCAGACGGGGGCCATCACGCTGGCGCGGCAGTCGGAGAGGGGCAGGCGCTGGCGCAGGGCTTCGGCAGGGTCGGTGCGGGCGATGCGGATGAGGGTTTCCGCCCGGCGGTTGAAGCGCTCGAGGGTTTCGATGTCCTGCCGGAGGGTCTCGGTTGCGGCACCAATCAGAGTCTGCAGACGCAGGGGCGCAGGGGTGTCATGGCCTTGCCCGTCCGGCGTTTGCGGGCCCTGTGCCGCCAGGCCGGAGGCCAGGACTAGACCGGGCAGTGCGGCGCAGGGATATGCCAGGGACCACCGCATTACTGGCACCCGGTACATGTGCTGACCGTTACGTCATTTGCGGAGAGCGTGCCGAACTGTTCCCATGTGCCGCCCGAAAGCCGTTCGACAGTAAGGGCGCGTGCGGTGATCTCATCCGCGCGCGCAGCCCCGAACCGCGCGGTCCCGGACACAACCAGGTCCCCATCGAAGGTGAGGTCGCCCCCGGCCAGTTCCCCCACGACCCGCAAATCCCCCTCGACGGTCAGATCATCTCCGATCGTCACGGTTTTGCTGAATGTGCTGGCCTCAAGGACAGTGAGGTCTTCGAGTTCGGTGTCCCCGGTCACGTCCATTTTGCCGGAAACCACCAGCTTTTCTGCGCCCTCAACGGTGATGGGCGCGCCCGGAGCGCGCGCCTGGAGCGTTTCAAGCCGTATTGTGCCGGCCCTGATCTCATCGGCTCCGGTGATGTCATTGCCGCCCATATCCAGATCGACCGCCATGGTGTTGGCATCGGGGCACCCGCTCACCGCTTCACGGTAGAGGTAGCTCTGGCAGGGGGCGTTGAGCCAGATCTGATCCAGCGCGAAGAGATCCCCGTTTTGCGCATAGCCCGGGGGCAGGGTGACATGCGCGAAGTCGAAGGCCAGGCCGGGGCCCTTGAGATCGGTTTCGTCATCAAGCAGGACGCCCACACCGGGCACGCCGGTTGCCGCAAAGGGCACGCGGTCGGGGCGATGTGTCTGCGCCCGTGCCCGGACCAGCACGAGGACGCGGTCATTCGCCTGGCGCAAAAGCCGTATGTCGATCTGGCGGCGCGCGGGTGTGGCCGTGTTTGCCGCCCGGGACCACAGATCGGCATCGATCAGGGTGCGGAATGTGACGGGTTGCAACGTATCGACCGGTGCGCTGCGGATCGCATGGCTCACATCCTCTTCCACGAGGCGCCGAGCCGCCTGCGCCACGCCGGCCAGCATGCGGACCTCGCCCGTCATGACCCTGTCATCCACCCAGCGGGTGGTGGCCTGGCTGCCCCAGAGCGCGAGCACGCAGAGAAGGGCCACGGCCAGCATGGTGTCGACAAGACCGAGACCCCGGCGCGCGCGGCGCGCCCTGGCGGGACAGGTGCATTGAGCTGTCATTGGTGCTGTCATTGGTAGAGCCACCTGCATGTTGCGCATCTGAACCGGCCGCGTGGTGTCGGTGTCACCACCAGCCGGCCGCGATCTGCGTCGGTGAGCGTGTCGAAGACGGCGGTGCCGGTGATCCTCCCGGGGCCCGTGAGATCGAGCGCGCCCGCGCGCCCGTCCCCGAAGATGGTCAGCCCGCCTGACCAGTCGGGCACACCCTGCCCGCCTGTGAGATCGAGCGTGCCGGCCGCATCGGTGCCGCTCTCCCCGCAGCCCGCGTCGCGGGGATTTTTGCAGACCAGTATTTTCGGCCGTGTCGGTGCCGTGACACTGGTTGCACCTTTGCGCACATCCATCGTTTTTGCCTCAACCTTCACACCGGATGCAAGGCCCGGGCCTTGCGCGAATATGGCCTCTTCATGGACACGCAGCGCCGAGCGGCTTGTGAACAGCCCATCGACCAGAAGCGCCGCTGCCACCCGGATATCCCCGGCAACGGTCACATCACCCCCGTCCGGGAACGGGCCCAGATGATCGGCCGCAAGCGTGTCCGCCCGGATCGCGGCACCGGGCGCAAGGGTCATGGTGCAACCCGGCATGCCGGGGCACCCGCCCATATCGAGATCATGTGCCATGACAGGGGGCGCAAAGCCCGCGCGGCGCGTCCGCAGCACGCCACCGCGATCGATGCGCGCGAAGTGGAACGCATCCATCTCCATCGCGCAGCTCCCGGGTGATGATGTGCAATCCGCACCCGCCGGGAATGTGCCGGGCAGCCGCCCTTCGAGCGCGTCGCGCAGGGCGGGCCACCAGGGTGCAGCGCGCATCGCCTGATCCGGGACCAGTCGCAGAACCGCCCGGCCCGGTATCCTGTCCTGTGAGGACGGGGCCAGGTGATGGGAGATGGTCCATCCCCGCAAGGGCGTGACCGGGCCTGTGCCCGCATGGCGCCAGCCCTGCACCGCCCCATGCGCTGCGAGCGCGGCCCGCTCGGCCCCGCTCAGGGCGCGGGCGGTATGGATCACAACATCTTCGAAACCCGCGCTCCGAAGCCGGGCGTGCCATGCCCCGTGCCACCAATGATGCAGCGCATAGCCTTCCGCCTCCACGGCAACGGAGAGCGTCCGGGCATAGCCGTCGATCCGGTCCCGGGCCCCGGCGATCTGCCAGGACAGGATCGTCGCGGTCAGGCCGGCCGCAAGCATCATGACCATCGACAGGGCGGCAAAGCCCCGGCGGGACCGCCCCGAACAGACCCGCACAGGACAGGCCCGCACCGGACCCGGATATGCAGCGCCCTGCCTCATCCCCGGAAGACGATCCCGACGCCATCATTGTCACCGCCGTCGCAGTTGGTCTCGATTGCCTCGCGGTTTTCGACCGCCGTGCCCGGTGCCGTGTCCCCCACATGCACCGAGACCACGGATGAGCGGTTGAGAAAGGATTCCGCGAGGGTGATGCAGGTGTCCCGCGGCAGCTCCGCAACATGTATCCAGAACCGGTTGGGGCTGTCTTCGGCGGTCCCGACTGTTGTGCCACCACCCGCTTCGATCTCCCCGCCCCAGGGTGTGATGATCTCTTCATCGCCGTCGTCCCCGCGCTGCAGGTTTTCCGGCATGCGCGGTGCCAGGAAGTCGTGGTAGGCCTCATCGCTGTATTCCGGCGCATTGGCAAAGGAGCGGCGGATTTCCGATTCCAGGCTTGTCAGGCCGGTCTGCACGGTCTGGGTGCGGATGGAGCTGTTTATCGAGGTGTAGATGCCGATCAGGAAGACCAGCGCAATCGCAACGATGGCCACCGTGAGCAGGACGTTCGCCAGCCCGCGCCGGGCCCTGCGCGGCCAGGGACGTCCTGAGCCCTGCCGCGCGCCCTGACGCGGCCCCTGTTTGTCCGCCCCGGACCTGAACGGTGCCTGCATGTCCACTTGTGTCATTGCTGTAATCCTTTTGATGCGGGGCTAGACGCCGCCGATTTGCTGGTTGATCTGATCGACGATGGGCAGGGCGATGGACATGAGGCCCAGAAGCGTGGCGGCCACGGCGATCATCAGGATCACGTTCAGCGCCGCCATGCGGGCCTTGACGGTGGCTTCGATGCGCAGGAGCCGCCGTTCCACGAACGCCCCGGCCATCTCGATGCCGTTCTCGCGGTTCCACAGCGCATTCAGCACCACCGAGACGTCGTCGCCCGGAAACCCCAGCCCCGCCAGAAGCGCTGCCTCGCCCAGGTTGCCATCGCGCGCGCGGGTGAGATGGGCAGAGACCGCGCGGATGCGGGAGGCCTCGTAGGGGCCTGTTGCCTGCGCCATGCGCTCCAGCAACCCGGTGGTCACAGGCTCGCCCATGCGCGCATATTCGATGACGGCGAACAGAAATCCCGTTCCCGCCTGAAGCCGCAGGATCGAAAACGGCGGCACCCGGTCGAGCCAGACCCGGCCCGGGCCCGTCCAGTAGCGCAGCGCCAGCGCGATGGCGACAGCGCCCAGAGCGCCCCAGAGCGCCAGCAGGGCCGGGTTGGACGAAAACGCCAGCGTGGCCCGCATGATCCAGGCCTGCACGCCCCCGATCCTGCCCGGGTCGATCACCTCTTCCAGCGCGGGCAGCAGTTCCAGCCCGAAAAACAGCACGATGCCGATCAGGCCGAAGCCGAGCAGCACCGGCAGGGCAATCGCGTCGGTGAAGGCCTTGCGCAAGGCCATCCGGTTGCGCATCAGGCGCGCGGCCGCGCCGAAGACGGCGCCTGCCTCGAGCCGCCCCAGCCCCTCAAGGATCAACCGCTCCGGGCCGCTGACATAAAAGGCCAGCCGCGCGGCGGTATCGGCGGTGAACTCCCCGGCGCGCATCTCCTCCAGAACACCGGCCAGGGCAGGCTGGCGCGTGCGCCGCATCCCCTCGCGCACGGTGTCCAGCGCCTCGGTGAGCGGCAGGCCGCTGCCCAGGATATCGGACAGCAACTGCCAGAGCTCGGCCCGTGTGCCCATGCCCATCGCCAGCCTGCGCCGGAGCCTCACCAGCGGGCCCGCCAGATGACCCGCCAGATGACCCGGATGACGGCCCGTAAAGGGCGCTGTGGAAAACAGGTTACGCCGCCGCATCCGAGCCGCCTCCGTCCTGATCGAAGGTCAGTTCAAGAGGGCTGTCCGGCAGGCGGTCATTGGTGACCCATTCATAATCCGCAATCCCCTGGGCCACGAGACGCCGGAGCCGGATCTCGAGGGGAATGCCGCCCATGCCGCCCTGCGCTTTCGGACACAGCCAGTGCGCCCGGGCGCCCAACGGGTCCTGCGCGTCGACGAAGCGGCGATATGTATCATCGAGATGGATGAACTCCGCGGTGGCGCGGCGCCCGCGATACCCGGCCCAGGCTTTGCGCGCGGTCTCCCGCGCCGCAGATGTCAGATGGTCCCGGCCCACATCGCACTGCGCACAGCCCTTGAGGTTGCGGCGCAGCAGGGTTGTGCCCTCCCCTGTGCTTTCCCCTGTGTCCGTCCCTGTGCTTTCCCATGCGGTCCCGGGCCGGTCCAGCGCCCCGAGCCAGTCCCTGACCTTCGCAAGCGCGGGCCCTGTCAGGGGTGTGGCGCAGGCGCGGCACAGCGTGGGGACGAGCTTCTGGCGCAGGACGAGATTGACCACGTCCGGGCCGGACAGCTCACCGGGCGTCACCCCGAGGCTGATCAGGCGGAACAGCACCGCATTGGCGGAGGCGGCATGCACCGAGGTATAGATCTTGTGCCCCGATATGACGAATTGCAGCACCTCCTCCACATCGTCCTTGCTGCGGATCTCCGAGACCATGCCGATATCGGGATTGATGCGCACGAAGGTCAGCAGCATTTTGGTGAACTCCGCCCTGCGGCTCTCCGGGGTCTTGCCGCCGCTTGTGGGGAACTGGGCGATGCCTTTCTGGTCCATCGGGTATTCGATGGGGTCTTCGATCGTATAGATGGAAACCTGACCATCGCGTTCGGCGTAAAGCCGTTCGAGATTGCGCATGAGCGTGGTGGATTTGCCATCGCCGGTGGACCCGCCCACGATGACCAGCCCGTTTTCCGAGCGGCGTTCGTCTTCCAGCACGTCGAGCACATCCTGTTCCAGCCCGAGCGCCCCGATATCGCCGAAGGTCTCGGGGCCCTGCCGGTAGATCAGGCGCAGGGTGAGGAAGATCTGTGTGTCCCCGTGCCAGCCGATCTGCCCGCGCAGCGCCACCAGCCCCTCCGGCAGCGCCAGCCTGCCGCTCTGTCCGATCGAGAAGGCCGCCGGTGCGCCCTTGACCAGGGAGGGATCACTGCTGCCGGTGTCGCGGTAATTGTAGATCCATGTGATGGCATCGCCCAGATCCCGCGCGGTCCATTCGGGCCCATGGGTGAACTCCCCCGCGCCGAGTTTCAGGCGCAGATCGCCATGGGTGATCCGGTCGATCAGCTTGATATCGGACGCCCCCAGGGCCACGGCATCCACAATGGTCCGGCGCAACCGGGCGGCCCCGCCCGTATCCTCATAGCGGGCTGTCTCTTGTCCGTCCTGCCCGTAGAGCGCGGCAATCTCCGCGAGCGACGCGGGACGTGTGCCCGTCTCGGGCGGCAGGTCATGGCGGCGGCGCAGATCGGCCAGTTCGGCGCTGATCGCGGCGGTGTTATAGGTCTTTACCAGGCAGACGGTTCCGTCTTCGAGAAGCGCGCAGGCCTTGCGGAACCCCTCCGAGCCGATGTCAAACGCGCCGCCGGGGGTCAGGTCGGGCGTGATCTGCGGCCAGAACCAGCCATCGATCACCGACCGCACCCGGGTTGCAAAATTCCGCGGATATGTCGTCATGGGGTGTTCACCTCAATTCGTGTGATCGTGAACTCCCATGCCAATGTGCCGGGCGCGCTCACATCGCCGCTGCGGGACCAGTCCAGGGCCTTCGGGGCGCCGGGGCGTGCGGGCTCCGTGATCGTCACAGCGTCGCTGCTGATGCTGTGGATGCGCGCGCCATCGGAAAGCGTATCCCCGACCCCGACGGTGAAAGGCCCGTCCCGGCTGGTCTGCCATTTGATGCGCGGCGGATCGTCGGGTCCGTCGCCGGGCAGGGTGACGGCAAACCGGGTCTCGCCGGTGATCTGCGCCCGCCAGGGCCCCTCCGCGGCGCGCGCCACATAGTCCACGGCCCAGGCGGTGGTCGCCTCCGCGCCTGCCGTTATGTCCGGATCCCCCCGGTCTTTGTCCGGCGCGGGTGCGGCGCTGTCGATGTTCTGCCCGGCGGGTGGTGTCGCGGCATCCGGGTCCGCGCCTGCCGTTATGTCCGGGTCGGCTTGTGGTGTCGCGGCAGGGTCTGGCCGGGCGCGGATCGAGGGACCGGGGGGGCCGGCCTCTGCGGCCTCCAGCCGGGCCTGAAGCTGTTCCTCTTCCGCCAGCCGGGTTCTGGCCGCCTCTGCCGCGGCGCTGAGCTGGTCGCGCAGCGCCTCATTGTCCGGGCTTTCGGCCAGCCGGGCCAGCCGCTCTTCCAGCATCTCCACCCGCCGGCGCAGTTCGGCCAGGCGCGGGGTGTCGTTCGGAAGGTCGTTCGGGGCCGGGCCGGAGGCGGGCGGCGCCTCTGCCGGGTCGGGGGGGTCGAGGATCGCAAGATGCGCCCCCACCTGCGCGCGCAATGTCATGAGCCGGTCGATCCGTTCCAGCCGGTCGGTGCACAGATCGAGGACTTCCTGCTCGATCGCCACCGCCGTTCCCGCATCCAGTTCCCCCCAGGCCGCACGCAGGAGCTCCACCGGACATTCGCCCAGCACGGCCTGCGGGCTGGCCGGCTCATGCGCCCCGAGCGGGCCCGATTGCGCCAGCACCGGCGGGCTCAGAAGCAGGGAGGCAAGGGCCAGTATTGGCCGGGTGATATGGCGTCTGTCGATCATGACGGGTCTCCGAGCGCGTCCCGTATCTCCTGCCAGAAGAGGGTACTGGCCTGGCCGTCGGGATGGATGAGCGTGATGTGATCGCCGAGGCTTTCCCACAGGATCTGTTCCCCCTCCGGCGCGTCCGGCACCCTGACGACACCGGCGGGTCTGCCGGGCAGGAACCGCGCCCCTGCCGGCAGGCCACCAACCGGCCGATGCAGGGGCCGGGACAGCAACCGGTCATGAAACCTGGCAAGCGGATGCGGCCGCTCCTGCACCTCAAGGACCGGCAGGGGCGCGGGCGCAACCCATGTCGCGATCCCGCCATCCTCCCAGCGCAGCGCGATGAGCGCCCCGCCGCCGGCCAGCGTGCGGCTGATCAGACCGGTGCGCAGGACCTCCGCATCCGCCTCCGGCCCGTCCAGGTGCCAGACCTGCCCCAGCGGGGTGTAGAAGATGACCCAGGCCGGGTCATCGCCCGTGTGGATTTCCATCACATGACCGCTCTGGCCCACCAGCCTGCGTTCGATCGCCTCGAGCCAGGCCTGCGGCGTTCCCGGACCCGGTGGCGGGTCTGCGCGCGCCGCGCCGGAGAGGCCAGGCACAAGGGTCAGGCCAGGCGCAAGGGTCAGACAGGTCGCGACGGATAGGGCCCGCATCATCAGGCCTCCCCCGCGATGGCGTCTTTACGGCCCGAGACCGCGCAGCCCGAAACCCTGCGCCCCGTGAACAGGAGCGCCTTGCGGTTCCAGTTCGCCCGCCGGTGGCCCGGTGGCGGGTAATGCAGCGTGGTGCAGTCGGTGAAGGCGGCGCTGAGCCGGTCCCTGATCAAGTCTGCATGGGGCGCGATGCAGTTTGCAAACCGCGCCCCGCTCCAGGGTTCCGTGTAGCTCCAGATGAGGGCATCGATATCGAGATCACCGCCCATGAGGACGGGCGTGTGGCGGGCCTGTCTGTCGAAGAGATCGAGCGGGTCGCAGAGGCCCAGCAGCAGCGTTCCGCCCGGCGCGACCTGGTTAACCGCGGCAAAGAGAAACCGGAACACCTCCTCCAGGCTGTCCTGGTGGATGTAGCCATACCAGAAAGACGTCACCAGATCATGGGCGGGTTGCGGCGGCAGGTCGCGCACATCCTGTTCGATCAACCGCACCCGCGCCGGCCCTGCCCGCTGCCGTGCCACATCCAGCATGGCCCCGGCGCGATCCACGCCGACCCGCAGGATCGGTCTGTGCGTCCGCACGGCGCGCAGATGCGGCGCCGTCCCGCAGGCCAGATCACACCACCCGCTCACAGCCCGGTCCCGGATGATCCGCTCCACGGTCCCGCATTCGAAGCGGAAATGCGGCTGACTGATCTGCGACAGATTGTAATGGCGGTCGTGACCCTGCGCATAGGCGCGCTCGTCATAGGGCCAGCGCCCTGTGTTCGCCCGCCCCGGTGCCGCGCCCCCCGCTCTCTGCTCTCCTGCGGTCATTCGATCGGTTCCACCGGGTTCGGGGTGATCAGGTCGGGCCGCAGGATGCGCTGGCCGCGATCCTGGGCAATCAACTCGGGGTACGTGATCGCCGTCTGCTTTTCGTTCACGCCGGTGCCAAGCGCGGCGGCGGAGGGGAAAGCGGGGCAAAGCGTGTAGACCATGCGCGGCAGGTTTTTCTGGACATGCCCGACATTCCAGGCCCACCAATGGCGCTTCCAGTTCGTATACCAGATGATCTCGCCGGTTGCACCGTCATAGAGCGGGCTGAGGCCCCAGCCTTTGGTGCCAAAAGCAGGGTCCAACAAGGGCGTCAGTCCGCCGCTGGCCTTTACCTTGGTAGCGGCCCATGGTTGATCGGTGCCGTCCTCCGATGGACCTCCTTGTTGCTTGCCGCCGCGTGCGCACCAGATGTAGCGCCCGTTTGCACCGATCCAGATGATTTTTATCGCATGATGGGGCGCGCCTTTCTTCCAATTTGCAACAGGGGCCCGGCCTTGATCGACGACTATAACGGTGTTGCCGAAGAGCGCGTGGTAGTCTTCTGCCCGCACATTGCCCGGTGGGGTCTTGTACTTGGGTGGACGGCCATTGTTGCGGAAAAACCACGGATCGAGCTGCGCGCGCGCCTCAACCACCGTCGTGGGGATTTTATCCCGTGCAAAAGCGGGCTGGACCAGCAGCAAGGCCAGTCCCAGGCCGATCATGCTCACGATCTGTGTCATAGGGTTTCCTCCTCCTATGATGATTGTCAAGCAGGGCATTGATTTTGTTTGATTTTAAATTCGGCAAAATCGTCGAAGACCCAGCCGTTCTTGAGCGTGTCATAGATGATCTTGAGCAGCTTGCGGGCCGTGGCTATGATCGCCTTGCCCGCGCCACGGCGTTCCTTGATGCGCCGATAATAACTGTTGAGATATCCCGAATAGCGGATCGCGATGAGCGTACATTGCACCAGCGTGGTGCGCATGAGCTTGTTGCCGCGCTTCGTGATCCGCCCGTGATGTTCGGTTTCGTTCGAGTTACTCACCTTGGGCACGATGCCGACATAGGCGGCCAGCTTGTCCGCGTCGGAGAAGTCTTCAACCCTGCCGATCCCCGCCAGCAGGACCGCGGCAGATCGCGCACCGATCCCCTTGATGCTGGTGAGCCACTCAAAGCCTTTCATGGCCGAGGCGGCCTCCTCGATGGCCTTGTCGATACGGTTCAGGGTCTCGGTCAGGCCGAGCGCCTGGTCCCGCAATGCCGCCAGTTCGACCTGCTCAAGCGGTGTGAAGCGGCTGAGATCCAGGTCGCGCAGGCGCTTCTTGCTGGACAACCCTTCCTTCTTCAGCTTCATGCCGTGACGGACAAACATCGCGTGGATGCCGTTCAGCAGCATGGTGCGCTGTTTGACCAGCATGTCACGCGTCCGGGTCAGCGAGGCCAGTTCGCTTTCCTGAGTGGACTTGAGCCGGGTTTCCGGCAGCATGTCCTTCGACAGGAAGAAGGCCAAAGCGCGCGCATCGTTCTTGTCGGTCTTTTTCACCGATGTGCGGATCACTTTAAACTGGCGCGGGTTGACCACAACGATCCGGCCGACACAGGGTTCCACCTCACCGCAGAACCAGGCCGTGTTGCCGGTGGCCTCGACCGCCAGTTCGTCATCCGCATCAAGGCTCTGACAGAACCGCTCAAGCGCCTGCGCGGACAGATGAAAGGTTTGGAATGTTTCCGATCCGTCCGTCTCACGCCGACAGATCGTGAAGGAATTCGTATGAAGATCGACACCTATGTAAGCCATGGCTATACTCCCTGCTCAAGGAGGCGGAGCCCCCAATGGGGCGTGAACGGCCAAACCAAGCTCCTATGCAGGATCACCGGCCAAAACCGGGCCCTATGGGGGCTGTTCGGAAACAGGCGAAAGCTAAGCTCCTCAACAGGGTCACAATGCCCTAAGACACAATTCAGCCTGAGACCTATCCGCCTCCCCGAATCCTCTAACAGATTCAGGGCGTTTGGCCGATCACAAATCATTCATACCCCCTCCTCACCCGGTTCAAACTTGTGTCCTGCATCGCTGCGCCCCGGGGGCACCCAGTCCTGCATCAGGCGCCGGACCATGGCGCAATAGGTGGCAAAGGCGCCCGCATCGTCGCCGGCGCGGATCTGCGCCACGGCGCGGTCCACCCGGGTCCCGATCCAGTGCCAGTCGTCGTGGTCCTGCGGGATCGCCGCGACAATCTGCGGGGCGATCGCGTAATAGTGCCGGATCAGATCCGTCCCGTCGGGATGGGCTGCCAGCCAGCCGTCGCGAAAGGCGCGCAGGGTGCTCAGGGTCGGCCCGTCATCGGCCTCACCCCGGCGCGCGACAATTGCGGTGGTCAGGAAGCAGCCGCCATCGCCATCGCCACTGCTGCCGCCTTTGTCGTTACCGGCGGGATCAGCTCTACCCCCGCTTGGGCTTGAGCATTTGCAGCCGCCTGATCCCACGCTCACCGTGCCGATGGACCCGCCATATTGGTCGGTGTAGCCCCTAGCTTCTTTGTAGCTGTCAAAATCAGCAATCCGATCTCCATCGACATCAAAGGCCTCTTCGCCATGTGCTCTTTCGCCGCGGGATCCGGACCCGCGGGAGGGTCGCGGTGGCGGGGGTGGCGTGCAGGTGTTGGAGGTGACGGACCAGTCGGAGAGGAGCACGACCCGGTCATACCATGGGCGCGCGCTTTGTGCCGGATCTGCGGTATAGGCGGCAATGGCTTGCGTGCGCGTGCGATCGCCTTCGCTTTGGGTGTGGTTTGAGCGCGCCGGCCAGTCCCGGTTCCACCAGCGCAACCGCCGGGTTTCGGTGATGGCACCGCGCCAGGTCGCGGGACATTGCAGTGTTCTTGTCTGCGCGCCGCTCTGCGCCACGGGCCGGAAACAATGATCCTCGAGCGACCTGACGATGATCGGGTTTGGACCCGGCCAGCCCTCGGGATAGTCATAGCGCTGCATATAGCCGCGGCGCTCCCCTTCGTTGAAGCGCCCGCCATGGGTCGTGGCGCAATCATCCGGCGTCCATCTGGTGACGGCCGGGTCATTGTCTTCCCGCTTCGGGGTCCCGGGATGCGCACTCACAGGCCGGGTGTCGCAGAATACCCCGCTCTCCCGGAGAGGATGCGGCACCCCGCCGTTCATGTCATCGGGATGCGGCCTGACGCCGATCGGTGGAATTTTTTGCCGCGCGCCCGCCGCCGGCTCTTCCCAGGGCAGCTGGTATTCCTGAAGCCGCCAGGTTTCGATCCAGGCCCCCTTGACCGTCTTGCCACCCAGCGTGCCGGTACAGTCCCTGATCAGCAGATAGTCCTGTTCCCCGGGGGGCCGGCAGTGATCGCCATGGCTGGGGTCCACATACCAGGCGTCGTCTTCCGCACCCGCATGGACGTCATAGCGCGCAACATGCCCCTCCGCATCGTAAACGGGCCTGACAAGGACGCCGTTGATCCTGAGACGTTCGCGCCTTATGTGGCCGATCCGGCCGTCTTCGGTGCAGGGTCCCGGTTGCTGTTGCGCCTTTTGGTGCGGGCTGTGCAACACCTGCATGGCAAGGGCACCGTCCGGGAGCGGTGTGAAGGGGGAGGTGGCGGTGCGATTGCAAGAGGCTCTCGCGTCCAGGCCGTCGCCCTTCTTGACAAAACACGCATCGAGGACCCGTGCCGCCCCGTCCGCGCGGATCAATGCGGGGCCTCCCGCCTCTGAATGCACCCGGTCCGGGACATGATCGATCACGGACCCCGCGCGGTCATCGGCCTCGATCCAGGCTTTTGTCGTGCGCTGCACCATCCGCGGGGTCCAGCGGTCGCGCAGGATGGCCGGATCGAGCCAGACGATGACGTCGCGTCCGCGGTTTTGCGCGCTGCGCGCGGGCAGGGCCATGGCGTGCAGATGGCCCTGCCAGGCGCTCAAGGTCTCCGCGCTGTCCAGCCCGAAGAGATCGAACAGGTCATTGCCGGCTCCGAAGAGGCCATTGTCCTGCCAGTATTTTGCAAGTTTCTGCGACCGGGGGTCCCCCGGCACGCCCTCAAGGCTTGTGATCTTCCACGCCCCGAGCGGCTTTTGCTCTTCCAGATGCGCGATGAACTCAAAAAGCAGGGGCGGCGGCAAGGTTCGCAAGGCCTGCGCAATCCGGTCGCGCGTTGTTGCCACAAGCCGGGAATAGGTCAGCGCCGTTTCGCGGTCGGCTTCACAGATCCTCTTTCGCGCGCCATTATCCGCCTCAAGGATCAGCCTGCCCTGCGCCGCAGAGCGGGGACGGTCGCAGTCGATCCCGAGATCCCTGGCCCCATCCGGGCCCTGTGCCAGGGCCGGGTTGGCGAACACCAGCGCCAGAATGGAGGTCGCGGATACCAAACGGATCATGGGGTCTCTCGCTTCTGAACAGGGGGAGCGGAGAGCGTGATCCTGCGCGGCGCGCGTAATGTCAGCTCCCCGCCCCGCCCGGGTTTGCGGATGAGCCGCACAGGGGCCAGCTCGCTCACCTGTGCCGCGCGGGTGAGGAGATCGGAGAGGCGCCCGGAGGCGGTGACGATGAAATCCCCGCCTGCGCGCGTCACGGCGTCGGGCTGGTCGGCCCAGGCGCGCTGCAGGCCGGACAGGGTTGTGCCATCGGGCCGGATGCTGTCACCCGGGGCGGCGACCAGGGGGAGCGGCACCACCTGAAACAGCACCAGCGCGGGACCGATCCGCGCGTGATGATGCGGCCAGTCCGCGATCATTCTGTCCCCGGCCTCTTCGGCCAGAACCCGATTGCGGGTCTTGTCGGGATGATAGCTGCGCCAGATCACCAGTGGACGGCCGGGCGGGCTGCCCGTGCGCGGCAGCGACAGGGCCATCCCGTCTGCCATCCCGTCTGCCATCTCCAGGGCACAGCCGGCCTCGGTCTGGTTCCAGCCGATCCTGCGCGGCCACCAGCCCTGCTGCCCGGAGATGCAGGCTTCGGTGAAGCTGCCGGGCTCTATCATGGCCTCGACGGTGGCGGCCGGTGGCGGCGGCGGAAAGAGATGGGCCATCACAGGCGGCAGGGCAAGGGAGGCCGCCAGGAGCGCCGCCGTACCCGCAGCAAGCGCACGCAGGGCCCCGGGCGGGATGCGCCGCCCGGGCTGAAACCCCGGGTCGCTCCCGACAACCCGTGGATGCAGAACCTCCACCGGTACCCCGAGCCCCGCGACCAAAGATGTATCCAGACCGGGCCCCAGGACCACGCCCGCGATGTCGGTGACCAGCATGCGGTCCTCGAGCGCGGCGCGCGCCGTGCCGTCCGCAGCGCTTAAAAGCGCTTCGGGTTCCGGGCGCGGGCTGATCCGGGTGTGATCCCGCGCATCGGGGAGAAGATCAGCCCGAAGATCAGCCCGAAGATCCGCCATGGCAAGCCAGAGGCGGCCGTCATCCAGGGCGCAGAGAAACACCCAGGTGCCCGTCACCCCGGGGCGTGCGTCGATCAGGGACCGCGCCAGGGCGACCAGCAGCGAGGCGGGCCGGGCTTCGCCCCCGGTCATTGCAGTGTCCGAAATCGAGGCGCACCGCCCGCCGATGTGAAGCGTGGAGGTGGCGGACAAAGAGCGGGACAGCGACAGGGACAAGAGCGCCGGTCTGGCACATGTCCAGGTCAGTCCCGCGATCAGCGGGGTGCCGTCCGCGGCCTGCCGCGCGGGCAGGGCCGCATCCGTCCGCACCGGGGCTGTCGCGCAGAGCGGGTCCGGGGGGGTCATGGAGAGCGTGGCGTGCAACCTCATCAGCGCCCCCGTTGCGGGATGATGGAGGGGCGCACGAGGATGACCATGCGGATCTTGCGGCTGCGGGCGTTGACATTGCCGCCCAGGCCGATGGCCTTGAACAGCCCGATGCCGCGTTTTCCGCTGGCCGCTACGTTGCGTTCATAGCCCGAAAGAACCAGGACCTCACCGGTCTCCAGGATCGACTGGTTCTGGATGATGCGCTTGTCGATGACGGGCGCGCCGATTGTGTTCTCCCCGCCGATTTCGGCGACGTCATCGCCCACCAGATCGCTTTGAAGCACGTTCAGGAAGAGCTGGATTCTGCGCGCGTCCAGTATTCTGGGCAGGGCGTGGATCGATATGCCAAACTCGACCTCTCCGGGACTGATTGTCACCTTCTGGCCCGGCACCCCGCCATTGTCGGTATTGACGGTCTCGATGGTGCGGCTTTTGACATAGGTTGCGGATCGGGTGACGGCCAATGGCGAGACAACACCCGACTGCCCGATTGTTGATGCAATGCGAAAATCGAGCACGGAGCGATCCTCGGCCAGGGCCTGCAGGTCAATGGATGACCCGTCCTGCCCGCGCAGGCTGACCGCGCCGCCCCGGTCAGCCCCGCCCAGGATGATCGCGCTGCCGCTGCGCGCGATGGTGCGGCCAATCCTGAACCCGGTGGTGCTGAGCCCGAAATTCTCCGCCGCCGCGCTATCCAGGAAATAGACGCCGATTTCCAGGCCGACGCGTTGCCCGAAGGTCTCTTCCAGATCGTCCATGACGGCCCGGACCTTGTGGTGGACGGACGGGGGCCCGAAAACCTCAACGCGCCCGCTGCCCGCCAGCAGCGTCAGGCGGGCCGGGCGCGGTGTCAGCGGCGCCAGGCGTCTTTCCAGTTCCGCCCATTGGTCGGTGGTCTGGGTGGTTTCGAGTTTGAGTTTCGTCGAGCCGGTTTCGGTGCCGCCTGCGCCGCCGATCTCGGATGTGAAACTGCCGCGCGTCGTCGGCAGGGGCACCCGGTAGGTTTTGCTGACCATGCGATCGATGGTGAGGCTGCCCTTCTCATGGGTCCAGGCCACATCCATGCGCGCCGCAACCTGATCGAGCAGGCGCGACAGCGGCCCTTCGTAATCGATCCGCATCCGGGAGCCGATGGGCACTTCGACCACATCGCCACCCGTGAGGATGTAGCGCGTGCGGATATTGACCGGCAGGCCGCTGGCCGATGTGATCGCGGCGGCAATGGTGCGGATGTCAGCCTGCCCGGGAAGCCTGAGGCTCACGCCGCGCGCGGCCTCGAGCTGTCGGGGCAGCGGATCACCCTGTCTCGAGCCGCGCGTGACTTTGAGCGCGCCGCCGTAATAGGGGCGGTCAACGCGCAGGACTTCCCCACGCTGTGCCGCGCGCTGTGCATCAAGCTGTTCACGGGTCAGCCGTGTTCCATCCTCGATATCGCGCCCGGCCTGCTCGCTGACATCGCAGGCGCAAAGCGCAAGCAGAAGGAGCGGCCCCAGCCGGATCGGACCGGATGATCTGCGCCGCCCCATCACAGACCTCCCAGCCGGATTGTCCTGTTGGAGTAAATCCGCACCGGGGGTGCGGTGCCGTCAGAGCCCAGGCCCTGCACGAGCTGGTTCAACGCGGCCTCAAACTCGGCCTGCAGCCGGACCGGCACCGCCAGGATCCAGGCATCACTGGTGCTGACAACCACCCGGTATCCCGCCGCCCTGCCCCAGCGCCTGAGCACCGCCTCGAAATCCTCGCCAGCCCGCGCGCTCCAGATGGGCAGCGGCGCGGGCGGCGGTGTGGCGTCTTTGGCGGGTTTTGCAGCTTTAGTCCCTTTTGCAGGCTTTGACACCTGTGCCCCATCTGCCGGGGATGCGACCCGCCCTGCCTTGCCCGGACCTGTCTGTAGTTCTGTCGGCGGTTCTGTCTGTGGGCGCTTCTCTGCGCCTGTCTGTGTCGCTGCGGTGGAGGGCGCGGGCGCTTTGGTGCCAAAAAGGGCGGCCAGGAACCCGGTGCCGCTGAGCGGTGCGCCGGGCGTGCTGGCGGGTATTGCGCTGGACTTCTCCTGTCCCACTGATGCCCCCTGCCCGGCCCCGGCCTCACAGGGCAATCGGATGGGGGCCCCGATGCGCAGGCGCTTGGGATCGAGCCCGGGATTGGCGCGGGCGATCTCGGGCCAGCGACGTGAGCTGCCCAGGCTGCGCGCCGCGATCCGGCCCAGCGTGTCGCCGGCGCGGATGGTATGGGTGCAGGCGGACGGTAATGGGACCGCCCGCCTGCGGCCTGCCCCGTCCCGCTGATCTGCGAGATCTGGCGACGGGGCGGCAGTCCGGCCCGGGCGCGTGAGCTTTGCCTCAAACGCGCCGGGCGCGACCCGCTCGGTGCTGGCGCGCAGCGCGACCGGTCTGACCAGCGACTGCCAGTCCGGGCAGCGGATGATGTCTTGCGCCCGGCCCTCTTGTGGGGCGAGCATAGATATAGCGGCAATTGCGCCCGCGGCGCATAGCAGTAGACGCCGCGCGTGGTTTTGGAGTAGGACAAAAAGAACGGGACAAGACTTGAGCAGGCTCAGATATGCAGGGATTTGCACGCAACAGCCGCTATATACGCGCGTCAGTGCCGGGCGCGGTGACGGTGTTACGTGATTCGGGAGCGGACCGGGGCATTCCGGGACACCGATTCGCGAGACATCCTGACGCGAGTGATTCTGACGTGAGTGATTCTGACGTGAGAGGTCGTGAAGATTTTTACGGAAAAACCGGGAGAAATCGCTTGACTTTCGTCTCAAACCCTGAGGGGGGGGGATTTCTTGGCAAATATGTCCAGACGAATCATTACAGCGGTCTCGCAGATCATGTGTGACGCGCTCAAGCCTACCCCTATTGGCGCAGATTGTAAATGCGCGCCGGAGGGCTGCGGCTCTATACTATATGGAGCGTCCGCACGATTCGGGCGGTACAGATATTGCGCCAGACAGTACGCGAGGCTGCGCGCCAGATATTGCGACGGTGCCGATATACCGGCCGGTTGCGATCAGAGGCCCACCAGCACAGGAGGAGACGGGATCCGGAACGCGATGATGTAAGGCCAAAAAAGAGTTGAGGCCAAAAAAGCAAAACGCGCAGGTCTCCCCGCGCGCCTCATTCTCGTGAGCTATCAGAAAACAGTCACCTTCTGATTAGCTCACGGGACAGAAAGAGGCAACCCGAAAATGCATTTTCGGGATCGGGAGAGCTGTATCTGTCCCCTGGATCGGGTGTGCGGTCGGATCTGCGACGCGCCTCACCCGGGCTGATTGGGTATATGCGGCGATGACCTGCGCTCTGAACATATGGAGAGCAGAGATGCGAGATTTTACATGCGACAGCGCACCGGGGGTTTATGATCCCGCGCGTGCGCATCAGATCCAGGCGTTTATACCGGGGGCGGAGGAACATTTTGTCTTGCCGGGGGATGTGACCAAGGCCACGGCGATCAATATTGCTGTTGCGGTTCTGATCCTGATGGGGGGCAATGCGACGGATGTGCAGGCCTATCGCGAGATTGCCGACCGCACCGAACGGGTGGCCTGGCACAGCGGCACCCATGCGCCGGTGAACTGGCGGCGGCAATGTGACATGGCGCGGGCGCTGGGATTGAGCGAGCGGCAGTTTCGGCGCATCGAAGAGCGGCTGGTGCGCTTTGGCCTGATTGCGCGGACCACGGCGGAGAATGGCTATCGCGGCTACCGGGCCTCTCGGGGCTCCGCAGAGGGCGTGCGCTTTGGCCTGTCACTGGAGCCGACGATTGCCAATTACCAGGCCTTCACCTTTCTTGTGGCGCAGGCCGAGGAGGAGGAAGCGCAGCGCCGGCAGGTGGTGGGTTATGTGCGCACAGGCAAGCAGCGGGTCCGTTTGCTGATCAGGGGCATTGCGGATGCGGAAACCCGGGCCTGGGCGGAAGAGGCTTACGAGGGGTTGCGCGTGTTCAGTGCCCGGACCCGGCTGCGCGCTCTGGACGCGGAGGCATTGGATCTGCTTCACGCACAGGTGATCGCGCTTGAGGACCACATTCGCGACGCCCTGACACCGCTCGCCCCCGAAGAGCAGACAGGGCCACAGACAGGGCCACAGACTGACATCCAGGCAGAAGACCGGACAGAAGACCACTCTGAAGCGCAGGCAGGCCCCCGGCCCGAACTGCAGACTGAACCGCAGACTGAACCCCTCGCGCAGGCCCCCTGCCCCCCGGAACCAGCGCCTGAGCTTGAGTCTGACCCAACGCCCGAAGCAGAGGGTGCCGCATCACCGGATCACGTGCTGGCGCCCGAAGGGGTATCCCCGGCAAGTAAATCCGCAGACCCTGGTCTTTCTCGGCAGGACGCAGAGCGTGACGTCCGTCAGGACGTAGCCGCAATCGCCCCCGAAAACACACATGGAAACACCCATGCAAGCACGGATACAGACCAGCCCGTAACCTCTGTGGATAACAGGCATTATGGCACAAATATGTCCGGTGCGGCGGTCTCCCATGTCCGGCCCCATATACAACCTGAACCCAAACCTTTTGAGTCCTGTAACGACCTGCAGTCGAAAATGATGACGCCAGCATACGCTGGCGACAGGGTTAGCTTGGCATTGCACCCTGACGGGCGCAATGATTGCTTTAGAAAAAATGATCGCAAGGCCAGCCTGTGGATCAACCCCGAAATCCTGCAAAAACTCAACCAGAATACACTCAAAGATCTCGCATCCGAAGACGCAGCCATGTATCTTGAGGTCCTGGAAGACTGGCGCGACTGCCTGCCCTACCTGCTGCGCGACCTCGGCATCAATATATCCGCATGGCTCGAGGCCACAGATGTCATGGGTGACGAAATCGCCTTCATCGCCCTGCTCGTCATCGACAGAAACAGGTTCCATCCCGTCACACCCGTCATAAACCCGGGCGGTACACTGCGCGCATGTACACGGCGCGCCATAACAGGTGAGCTCAACCTCACACGCGCTATCCTCGGTATCTGGGAACGCGACAGACAAGGAAAACAGCCTAAAGCACATCCCCAAGGCAGAACTCTGCAGTGAGGATGGGACGAAACGGGGCGCGATGATGCGCGGGACGACAAGGGGCGAAACAGGGCGCAGTGCGGACAGGCCCAAGTGTGTGTCGTGCCCCGTGACAGCGACACATTAAGCGACAAAGGGGTAGAATTAACCTTTGATTTTTGCTATTCTTTTCTGAGTTTAGTTCCTGTTTAAGGCGCGGCAAGGAAGAGTAAACCTAGTTTTTGCGAGGGCTTACCATGGCAAGATTCTTTTATACTATCTTTTTGCTATCCATAGGCATTAGTCCGCATATTGCCGATGCTCAGGAGCTTTCGCTGCCGGAAATTGGTGACAAAAATGCGCTCATTGATTCCTTCAATGCTAGGAATGATTTAGCATCCTCGATAATTGCAGATTACTCTCCTATCGACTATCTTGATCTCGGAAACTATGATTCGATTGTTGTCTCGTACTTTGAGCCCAGTGAAAATCCTTTCTCCGACGGTCAAAACCAAGCCGCCGCAGCAAGTCTGGGTGTAACTACGACACAAATAACACCCAACTCATTCGAACTCCAAATATCTTCACAACCCATTGCCGCTTCTGAGTTCGGTGTTGCTGCGCCTGAGCTGTTTCAAAAACGTGCAGCAGCTCTAGCGGGCATGCTAGATGCTGACGAAACAGTGCAAGATTGGTTTCCCAATTACCATATCAATACGCAAGATGTTACTGATCCACTTTACCCTCATCAATGGCACTATTTTCCATATAGCGAAAATTTGGAAAACGGGAAGTTCCCCGGTGGTACAGATCTGTCTTTGCTTTGGGATTTTAGCCCTGGGAATGAAGACGTCGTAGTTGCCGTGTTAGATACTGGATTCTTGTATGATCACGAAGACGCGGCCAATGTACTTTCAGGCTATGATTTTGTATCAGATATTACTGCAGCAAATGATGGAGACGGGTGGGACAATGACGCGCAGGACCCAGGTGACGCTTGTGGCCCTTCGGCCAGTAATTCGTGGCACGGTTCACATGTTGCAGGGACGATTGGCGCATTAGCCCACAACGGAGTTGGTGCTGTAGGAATTAACAAAAATGTGAGTATCATTCCAGTACGAGTTCTCGGGAAATGTGGGGGCGAAGTCAATGACCTAATGACGGCTGTTTTGTGGTCAGCTGATTTGCTTGACACCCAAACGCTTTCAGACTTGAGATTGCCCCGCGTACACAAGAAAGCAAACGTCATTAATATGAGCCTAGGTGGCCTTGGTCTTTGTAAACCGGAGTGGGCGCGAAACTTTCAAAGAATTGCTGATAGCGGAACACTGGTTGTAGTTGCCGCAGGCAATGATGCGAGAGACGCGAGAGACTTCATACCTGCGTCTTGCCCTGGGGTGCTTGTCGTCGCTGCAAGTGATATGTCAGGCTCACTGGTGCGTCGCTATTCAAACTTTGGTCCGTTGGTCTCGATTATGGCGCCAGGCGGCGATATTGAAGCCGACTTTGATGAAAATGGGCTGCCAGATGGCATTTTAAGCATGGTTGCCAATGATTATGCATTTTATAACGGGACATCTATGGCAGTTCCGCACGTTGCGGGTTTGGCGGCTCATATTTTTGCCCTTGATACTAATATATCGCCGGCCGACGCGGCAAACCTGATGATAAACTTTGGGAAAAATCGAACCTTAGAACAATGCCCTGAAAATTGTGGAACCTTGCTTAACGCAGGCTTCTTGCTTCCAAATTAGTGGATAGTATTTGTTATTCTTCCGCACATAAAATCTACTTTAAAGCTGGGATAAGGGCGAGTCGATTGGATGTAATGATCGGAGTTTACTTTGATGTAGGCTATTATTGTAAAGCTGTGGAGAATTACATTTTTTATCGTGTTATCTTGATTTGGGAGCACGGAAAAAACATGGGCGGCAGAGCCACCTCAACTTGTGAGCAGTTAGTGGGATGAAAAGTGTTTTCTTTATCGCTAGCCTGATCGGCGGTGCAGTGTTTTGCTACATCCTGTTTTCCCTTGGGGTTGTCGACAAGATCGACGGCATTCCGGGAGTCGACCAAGAGCCGGTATTTGCGATCCCAACGTACCTGAGTTTTATCTCTGCGATGATGACCGCGGTCACTGTTGTACTAGCGGCAGTGGCAATCGGAATAGGTGTCGTCGCTGCATACACATTCCGCGAAATCAAAGACGAAGCTCAGCGCGTTGCCAGAACTACTGCGCAAAAAATAGCGCAGCACGTTGCTGACGAGCGCCTTTCGGAAGTGAAAGTCAAAGGCATGGTTCTAGACTTGTATGCGAAGGCCGAAGAGGAGCGGCAACAGGACGTGAAGTGGGGCGAAGACCCATCAGAAGAAGATGAAAAATATGAGAGATAGGAGGCCAATATGACTACTGGGGAGTTGAAAAAAGTCAGAGCCGAACAGGGGGCTACTCTTGACAGATACATGTCATCATACCCAGTGAAACTAGGCGCGCTGGCGCGAGAACTAGGGGTCGCGGGTATCAAAGTTTCGAGTATGCCGACCGGCGTATCTGGTCAAATCACCAAAGAGGGCGGCGACTATATCATTCGCGTCAATCGAAATGAGGCACGCGAGCGCCAGCGGTTCACTATTGCTCACGAACTCGCTCATTTCCTGCTGCATCGGGATGTCATCGACAGTTCGCCGGACGGGATAACAGACAACGTGTTGTATCGATCGGGCGAACCGGAGCAAATCGAATTCGAAGCAAATCGGCTTGCCGCCGATCTGGTTATGCCGAAGGCGTTGATAGAGCAGAAACTGGACGATGACTTTGGTAGAGTGGTAACCGACGCAACCATAGAAAGCCTTGCAGCCAGCTTCCAAGTATCTAAAGCTGCTATGGAAATCAGGTTATCCACTCTTTCATAAGCACGAGGTGACCCATGGTCCTAGAGAACAAAGCCTACGTCCCAACTCTGGCAATACGAGCCAGCGAAATGAATGGGCTTGAGTTCTTACCGGGGGCGGCGAAGGACAGGATGGCTCCATGCTTCCTACTCGCCCCATGGGCCAGCTCAAACAGTCTAGAGCGCACAATCACCCGAATAGAGCGAGCGTTCCCTAATCGTGACTATTTTCTGGATATCGACCGATACTACCAGATCACGAACATGGACAGTGTTCCACAACAGGAATTGACCCGTCTGATGGACCCGGCGGACTGCTTCGCGAATTGGGTTAGCTTTGTTAGAGATCACGAACGTGTCTGGCCATGTGTACAAACACGCGGCCAAACCGAAGACCAAATACGGACCCAGATCGAAGAATTTCAGAATCTAGGACGCCCGTATTGCATGCGGATCGTTTATGATCGATACCCTTACAACATGGAAGAGATCGCCGGGGCGTTTGCTGCTGGGGGTGCTGCCGACTTTGCGATCATTCTCGAAGGCGGGTGGACACGTGATCCATTGTCTCTAGCGGTATGGTTCGAAGGAATAATATCAGGCAGTCTTGATCCAATCAATGCGACCGTGCCAGTAGTCTTGTCCTGTACATCGATTCCAAAGATGTTCAGCAACTACAACGCAGAAAACCCAACGGCTGTTCCATTCTCAAATCGTCAGCTTCTGGATCAAGTTGCTCGGCAATCAAACCGAGCAAGAGTGATTTATGGTGATTGGGGTAGCACACGCCCGCGTGAGCCGGGGGGATTTGCGAATCGGCCCTTGGACCGTGTGGATTACCCAACCGAGAATGCGTGGTACATTGCACGCAACAGGGATGATGAATGGGATTTTCGAGATGCAGCTCTAGCAATTGTTGGTTTGCCGCAATGGGATGCTGGTCTGGGAATCTGGGGCGAAGAGATGATCCAGAACACGACTATCAATGAAGAGTTGGGTATCGATTCCGCTCAGAAGAATGTCGCTGCACGTGTAAATATTCACCTTCATCGGCAAGCATTTTATGGATTACCTTCAATTGATCCGGCTACTTTCGATGAGGATTGGCAGGACGATTGAGTGTCTAGCAGAATCATTTATGAAACTACCGATGAAACTAAGGCTCTATTTATGAAGACCCGTGGGATTAGGCTAAATTTAGTACCGTATGGTAAGGTAGCAAAAGGTACCCAATGGTATAGTTTGCTATCCTATGTTACAGTACGGTGATAACGTACAAAATCTTTCGCACATTTAGCGGTGATGGTGGTTTCTTTCAGACAGACTGAGAGGAGCAAGAGAATGGAAGAAGAAGGAAAGCTCAAAGCGATGGGGCAAGTGATCCAGATCGACGAGGGTCGTATCCGTGATCATCTGGGCGAAGATGGTGCGGGGCACAGTTGAGGAGGCGCTGAACGCGATGCTGGAGGCGGAGGCGGATCAGTTGTGCGGTGCTAGCAAATATGAACGGACGGAGGGCCGCAAGGACACGCGGGCGGGCAGGGCGAGCAGCTATGAACGGTCGCTCGACACCAAGGCCGGGCCGGTGAAACTGAAGATGCCGAAGCTCAGGAAGCAGACATTTGAGACGGCCATCATCGAACGCTATCAGCGCCGGGAAAGCTCGGTCGAAGAGGCTCTGATCGAGATGTATCTTGCGGGTGTTTCGGTGCGCCGGGTCGAGGACATAACGGAGGCGCTCTGGGGGATGCGTGTCAGTCCCGGCACGGTGAGCAATCTCAACAAGAAGATCTATGCCAAGATCGTCGATTGGCGGCATCGGAAGATCGAAGGCGATCATCCTTACGTTTTTCTCGATGGGATCGTCATGAAGCGCAGCTGGGCGGGTGAGGTTCGGAATGTTTCGCTCTTGGTGGCCATTGGCGTGACCGCAGAGGGCTGCCGGGAGATTCTGGGCATCATGGAAGGCCGTCGGCAATCAACTGAAGCGGACAATTGGCATGTTACCTACACCGGACAATTCAGAATGTTCTCGAAAGATCATCTATGACACGCTCAGAAACGGCTGGGTCTTCGACGATTTTGCCGAATTCAAAATCAACAAAACCAATGCTCTGCTTGACAATCACCATAAGAGGAGAATTCAATGCCCACTATTGCTTTCGCTAATTCCAAAGGAGGTAGCGGCAAGACGACTAGCGCACTCTTGCTGGCTTGCGCGCTTGCTGAAACCAAGCCAACTACCATAATTGATGCCGACCCCCGCCATCCGATTTCAACGTGGGCCGATATGCCTGGGAAACCGCCCGCGCTTACAATTTTAAAAAACGCGTCTGAAAGAACAATACTCGATGAAATAGAAGAGGCCGCCGCCCGGGACCCTTTTGTGGTCATTGATTTGGAGGGAACTGCCTCCCGTCTGATGAGCTATGCAATCAGCCAGGCTGATCTGGTAATCATTCCGCTCAAAGAACAGCAGCAAGATGCCGTTGCAGCACTTGATGTGATCCAAGAAATTCATCGCGACATGAAAGCTACCAGACGCAAAATCCCTTATGTAACGCTTTTCACGCAAAGCAAAGCTGCAGTAAAGTCTCGTACTGCGCGCCACATATCATCTCAGTTCCGTGATAATCCAGCCATAGATTGCTTCACTTGCGAGATTCACGAGCGTGACGCTTTTGCCGCTGTATTCTCGATTGGCGGCACGGTTGCCACAATGGACCCTGCAAAAGTCAACGGGCTTTCAAAGGCGCTGGCAAACATTGAGGATTTCAAAAATGAAGTAATACATAAGTTGCGCGCGATTAGAAAAGTTGAAACAGGAGAGGCAGTCGCATGAGCGGACCAGGAAACCGTATGAAGCTGGCGATCCCGGCATTGGACGCACATGATGAACTAGAAGATTTTGTGCCCCGCGCCTCCAGCCCGATTACGCCGGCAGAAGCCAAGCGCGTCGTGGACCGGGGTGCATCTTTCCCAAGTCGTGAGATTAGTCCCGACGCGCAACTCAATCTGAAAGGCCCGCGACATATTCTGGAACGCTTCAAGGCAATATGTAAAAATGACCGGCGTGCTTACTACGACATGCTCGAAATACTGATGGACTGTTATGACGCACAATCGTAATTGCGCTTCTTACACCATCTTTCGTCCTTTATTGATAATCATATATTGTATATGAGAACTATTACTGTATGTAATATATGAAATGCTCGTAAGCATTGAGTTGGAGAAAATGCATGAAAAGTGACTTGCAGGTTGCGGTGATGGATGCTGGCAAGATGCGTATCCTGCCGAAATTTACGTATGATAACGTCCTTCGGGGGGTCCTAATTGATGCCATAGAAGAGGAGCGGCATGTCACTGAGAGCGAACAGATGCATCGACCTTGGGATGAGGCGGATCCACAATATGTCATTATCCCCATGCATGAAATGAAGGATCATATGCTGCTGATAACCGAAGGAAACGTTAGGACATACGCTTTGCATGACCGCTATTCTCATGAAAGCGTCGTTGAACAATGCATGTATTTCTTGCGGTTGATGCCGGATTTACCAATGAAGCTTTCGGAGCGGGCGGCTAAGTTAAGCGAAGATCGTATCCTGTCGCTAATGGATGTGATGCTACACTTTGATTGCTTTGAGCCAATCGAAGCGCGGATTGACGGTAAAAATGCGGAAATGCGCACAGAGTTTTTGAACGAATTCCCGGTTCTTGACAGTGCGGGTGTTCACAAACGGGCGGGGCTCAAGGGCACGAACACATCTCAGACGGTCAATGCATGGCGGCAAAGGGGACGGATCTTGGGGTTGCCCGTCCAAGGTAAAAACGCCTATCCGGTGTTTCAGTTCGATGCCGATGGTCAGCCATTGGCATTGATGGAGCCGGTTTTGGCAGCTTTGCCAAAGTCTTTTTCGGCATGGCAGAGTGCCTTTTGGCTAGTCAGCCCGAAAGAATCTCTTGATGGAAATTCCCCGGCAGAAGCGGTTCGGTTGAAAGATGAACGGGTTATCGAGACAGCACGTAACGCCTGCGAGCGTGTGGCAGGATAACGAAAGTCTGCATGATTATGGAACTGCCCGCGACTGCGACTGCCGCTAAGCTGCAAATTTGCCAAGTCGGAACACATCTCTACAGGGTTCACGATGAGCGATTCAATGGGAACAGCTTCAATCCTTGCAGGGGTGATAAGACCCGGTTCACCCATCTTTTCGATGAAGATGGGGCCTGCATTCCGACTTTTTACGCAGCGACGACGCTGGACGGAGCAGCCTATGAGACGGTGTTCCGGGGGATCCCAGACAAATTCCAAGCTGTGCCACGCCAATTTCTGGATGATCGAAAGATCTCCATTGTTCAGCCAAACCGAAGGCTTCAATTGGTGCCACTGTTTACCCCAGAGTTGAAAGCCTGGGGCCTAGATCAGGAGAAGTTATTCGCAGCCCGGGCGGAGGTCTACAATGTTTGTCGCGTGCTGGCCTTTCGATGTTGGCGTGACAATCCTGAAGCGCAAGGATTAGTTTGGTCGTCCGTCCGAGACAGTAGTGCTCATGCTATGCTGCTTTTTGGAGATCGATTAGATAGCAATGAACTAAAGATAGTGTCGTCTCGGTGTGTTGGCAAAGATGCCACTGCGCTGAACGATCTGGAAAGGGTAGGTGTCCGAGGGGGCTGGTTTATTTCAAAATAATCACATCTGACGAAAAGCTTTTGGAATATAGCGGTCCGGTTGAGAAGATTTGAGGGCCGGTGATCACCCATGATAAGCGATACTTATCAAAGGTAAAGCAAGCCCTGTGACAGACCTGCCGGTAACAGCCACAATCCCCCCTTTTTGCGCATCCCAAACAGAAAACCCCAGAAAACAAAGGGCCCCGAAAACAAAGGGGGATGACCCGGATCCGGCGCGGCCCCGATAACAGGCACCGCAGGGAGGCCTTGCGATGCGGGGGCGCGCGTGGTTTCAGGGGGTGCGGCTTCAGTGTTCGCGGGGCGCAAACACCGCCTCCAGCGTCGGCGCCTCCAGCAGGCGGTCGGTCCACAGATCGAGATCGGCCACAGAGCCCGCCGCAATCCGCGCACGCGTCGCCTCCTCCAACACCCCGAAGCGGCGCGTCAGAAGCCGCGTCAGCGCTTTGGCTTTGCCCGTGGCCTGGCCTTTTGCCTCGCCTTCGGCCAAGCCTTTTGCCTCGCCGGCGGCCAGTCCTTCGGCCAGGCCGCGGGCCTTGCCTTCGGCGATCAATGTCTCTGCAATGGTTCCCACGTAAGCCTCCAGTTCCGCCGCCTTGCCGCGCCGCAGCGCCGCCCGTATTCCGTCCAGTTCCACATCGTCATAGACGCGCATGATGTAGTGCAGCACCTGTCGCCGCAACTCGTCCGGCAGGCTTTCCAGCACCTCTGCAAGGTTTTGCATCGCCTCGCGCTTGAGGGTGAGCAGCACTGCTTTTAGGGCCGCGTCCCGCGCCAGCGCGTCGCCTGGGATCTCGCCGATGTTGCGCAGAATATAAGATGCGCCGGGCAGAAAGGAAAGGGCCGCATCGCCCGCGATCATCGGGGCGAGCCCGTCCGGCACTGTCCAGCGTCTCTGGCCGGTATAGAGCACCATCGGGATGATCGGGGGCAGGGCGGCGGGTCCGTGCTCTTTTGCGTGCCGCTTCCAGATGCGCACCATGTAGGAGGCCAGTTGCAGCGGCAGGCCGGGGTCCGGAGTGCTTTTATGTTCGAGCAGGAACAGGTAGGCGGGATCGCCGGTCCTTGTGCGCACCCTGAACAGGGCATCGCTCTGGCTTCCGGCCAGGGCCTCGTCGATGAAACTGCCGTCGATCCGTTCCGGTGTGATCTCGCCGAGATGCGCGGCGATCCGGTTGGGCAGGTGTTCCCGGAAGAACGCCGCGGCCAGGTGCGGGTCTTCGAAGGCGGCCCGGAACAAGGCGTCATGGGGGGTGTTCAGATCGGGCATCGGGCCTCCGGACAGTCGTGCGTTCGCTGCTGCTACTGCACCTGACGCGCCGCCGCAAGATGGCACAGAGAGGCCCGGAGATGCTTTGTACGGATGCGCCCGGATTTTGCGGGCTGCGCCCTCAGCCCTGCATCCCTCAGCCGGCGCTGCGTGATCCCGGGCCGCCTGGTCCTGAAGGCGGGTCTGGTGTCTTGCCCGGGCCGCGCTGTCGCAGGCTCCAGTGTCCGGCCACGAGGCGCGCCCCGGCCCCGGCTTCGAACAGCTGCATCTCAGGAGGGCTGGCCGGTCTCCAGGCATAGGCCGCGCCCTGCGCGCCCGTGACACGGGCCAGTACAAACCAACCATCAGGCTCCAGGCGCACGGCTGCAAGCCCCAGGCGCGCGGCACAGGCTGCGATATCGGGCGATTGATGCTGCCCTGCCGGTTTGGGGCCTGGTCCCGGCTTTGCCCTGCGGCGGGCGTGCCGGCGCGGTTTGCTGGCCTTCACCGGTCCGCTCCCATACCGTCCGGCCCCGTGCCGGGGATGGCGCTCCGGTTGGAGATCGGCTTGAAGATTGCCTGGCCTGTCCTGTTGTTCCCGGTATCTGCCATGGGCGGGAATGCTACACTCTGCTCCGGGGAAGGGGAAGTGCCACATTTGGCCTTTGTGCCGCATGGCGCGCCGGCGGAGACCGGGTCCGGGCGCACCCGCCTGCATCGATCCTGTTGCGCTTGCCCGGTTGCGGGGCCATCATGCAGGGTGTGTGTGATCCGGGGGTTGAGCATGGCACCGTTCCGACGTTCAAAGCCGCGCGAGACGGCCCCGCTTCCGGCTGTGAAGACCGGATCCGGGGCCCTGGCGCTTGATATTGGGGGTCGCCGCCTGGAAACGCTGGGGCTGTCGTGGCTGACCGTCACCTGCGCCTGCGGCCATGAAGGCAAGGTATCGGTGGCCGATCTCGCGGATCGCCACGGCTCGAGGACCCGGGTGCGGGAGGCGCTCGCGCTGCTGCGCTGCTCGCAATGCGGCGCGGCGCGGGTGCGCAGGACAACCCTTGTGAGATGAGCCAGATATGGCGCGTATGGCGCGTGTGTGAACGAAGATCACGACCCCCGCCATATGTGTCCCTCAGTGTGCCCCTCATGTGTGCCCCTGTCGGGCCTGTTCCGAGCCCGAGGACAGGATCGGGGCCCGTGCTCTGGTCCCGATGAGGCTCAGAGATTGGCGCAGCACCCGGCGCAGCACCTGACACACACACACACCATGCTCCGGTATAGAGATTGACCCGGTCTGTTTACCGCGCCGCCGCTGGTGCAGCGGCGCGGGACCGGGGCTTGTTGCGGGCGCTTTGTGCCAGATGCTGCGCCGGGTTCCGGGTATCCGTCCTGATCAGGCGTTCAACTGAAACGGAGCCGCGCGGGGCGCGGCGCTCTCATTCCTGACTTCCGACCTTTTTGTTGATCTGACTGGGTTTTTGGTTTGTTTTCAGGTGTGGTTGCTCAGAGGCGCGTTGTAGTGCCCCATTATTATAAAAAGTATTGACATGGGCCTTCAGATGGCTAACCTCTTCGCCCATGTTCATCCGCACCAAACATGACGCAAAGCTCAACCGCACACGGATCCAGATCGTTGAATCCGTCCGCACCGGCTCCAAGGTACGCCAGAAGATCCTGCGCCATGTGGGTGTGGCCCATAACGACAGCGAGATTGAGGATATCAAGCGTCTGGCGGGCCGCTTGATGGAGCAATTACGCATTGATCGCTCGCCGCAAATGGAACTGTTCACGCCCACGGAATATGCCGATCTGCAGGCGCTGGTGCGCCGCGCTCCGCGGCCGGACAAGCTTGGCGTTGATCTTGCCGAGTGCCGTGAGGAGGCGCGGGTCTCTCTGGGTCTGCGGGATGTCATGGGGACGATGTATGACCAACTGGGTTGGGGGGCCCTTCTGGGGGCGGCGCGTAAAAGTGCCAATCGCATTGTGAAAGAGCTGGTTATGGCGCGGATCGCACAGCCCGAGAGCAAGCGCGCGACCGTGGAGGCGTTGGAGAACCAGGCAGGCATCACGCTCAATCTGGACGTGGTCTATCGGAGCATGGATTACATCAATACGCCGGTGATAGACGGGATTTGCAAAACCTCTCACGCGGCGGCAGAGAAGTTGCTGGGCGGGCCAGTGACCGTGCTGTTCTACGATTGCACGACCCTGGCCTTTGACACCGAGCGCGAGGACCCGGCCGAGGATGCGGACGGGGTCGAGCAGGATCATCTTCTGGCCAAGGGCTTCAGCAAGGATGGCAAGCATCACCGCGCTCAGGTCATGCTGGCGCTGATCGTCACCTCCGATGGGCTGCCTGTGGGCTATGAACTCTTCCCGGGAAACACCTGGGAAGGTCATACGCTGGAAGCTGCGCTGAAGGCGTTGGAGGGACGCTTCGACGTGGCCAGGGTCACGTTCGTGGCCGATGCCGCCATGCTCAGCAAGGACAACCAGCAGATGTTGCAGAACAAGGGTCTGCCCTACATCCTCGGCTATCGCATGAAGTCCGCCCCGGCCGCCGTGAAGGCGAACATTTTGAGCCCGGAGGGACGCCAGCCTTGGGCTGGACACGGTTCTGAAGAGGCAACCGAGAAGGGCTGGTACAAGGTGATCGACCAGGAGGGAGCGCGGGTCATTGTGACCTGGTCACCCACCCGGGCACGCAATGATGCCCACAAGCGCGACAAGGCAATCGAAAAGCTGCACAAGAAGCTCAAGCGCTCTCGCAAACCCGGCAGCTTCAGCAGCCGGGGATATGGCCGCTTCCTGGCCTTCCCCGACAGCGGGGACGTCACGCTGGATGATGCAAAGATCAAGGCAGCGGCACAATGGGACGGGCTGCATGCCATTGTTGTTCATGGTGCGGACGAACTGGAGGCACAGGACGTCATTGCCCGCTATCACCAGTTGTGGGAGATCGAAGCCTGCTTCCGCACCAACAAGCACGATCTGAAAATCCGGCCCATCTATCACTGGTCGCCGCGTCGGGTCCGGGCCCATATCGCCATCTGCTACATGGCCTTCTGCTGCCTGCAGCACCTGCGCAAGCATCTGGACCTGCTCGGACACCCGATGAGCCCGGCTCGTATCCGCAACGAGTTGAACGCATTGCAGCTCTCGATCCTGCGCCACAAAGGCACCCCTGACCGCTACGGCATGCCAAGCCATGCCACGGTCGATGCCAGACGCATCCTCACCTGCGTCGGCCTGACCTGGAACGAAGCCCCTTTCAAGATACCCCCCGGGCGCACCCGAAAAACTGGCCAGACCAAAGCCTGAGCTCCCTCAACACTCCGAAACAATCGCTGGCGAAAAAAGTCCGTGTAGTGCCTTTTGGCAACCAAGGCATAATAATATCAATGACTTATACGAAAAAATGTCGGAAGTCAGGAGATTGACCCGGTCTGTTTACCGCGCCGCCGCTGGTGCAGCGGCGCGGGACCGGGGCTTGTTGCGGGCGCTTTGTGCCAGATGCTGCGCCGGGTTCCGGGTATCCGTCCTGATCAGGCGTTCAACTGAAACGGAGCCGCGCGGGGCGCGGCGCTCTCATTCTGCGCACCCGCCCCGCTTGCGCGCGCGCGCCGCGCGGTGGTGCCGTTCCTGGTCAATACGGGCCCGCCTCGATCGCTGTGGCACCCCTGGTCACATCCGGTCTTTTGGGGGTTTCTTTTGGATTTTTGTCACGCGCCGCGTGGGGCCACTCTGGCAGGCGGGACGGCGGTGGCCAAGGATCGAAAAATCCGCAAATGCGCTGGGGTCTGAGGGCCGCGCATGGCCCCCGGCCGCCGCTTGACAGAGACAAAGCCCGCGCGCGCCGACCCATTCAGGGATCGCTCGCGCGCGGGCTTTGCCTCTGCGCGCCCGGCCTGGCGTTTGCATCTGTGGGCGGGTCGGTTTTCCGGTCTGCGGATTTTTCGCCCGGGTCGGCGCCTTCGGCGTCCCTGTCCACCGCCGTCCCGCCTGCCGCCATGTCCCCACGCGTCCCACCGTCGGGACGTGTGGCAGAGGACAGGAGGAAAAGACCTATGCCCACAGCACCCATTATCCGCAACAAGCCTTCGGGCACGTTTCTGACGCATCTGTTCGGCTCCGGCCTTGAAGCTGACACCCGCTATGTCGTGGAGCGCTTCCGATCCATGAGCAAGACCGGAGAGATTCGCCCCGTTGAGGCAGGGCAGAAAAAGCGCGAGACCCTCACCCGCGCCGCCATTCACAAACTGCGCCCTGCGCGCAATGAAATCATCATCTGCACCGCCCGCGCCGACAGCAAGAGCGGCTGCCAGCTTTGGGGTTCTATCGCCTCGGGCCTGTTCTTTGCCGCGGCCCGCAAGGCCTGACCCGCCCGCCCGGCGGGTCAGGCCGCCGGGGTTCTCTTTCCACCCCGCCCCCGAAAGGTTCACCCAATGACGACACCCCCCGAATTGACAGCGCCCGCGCTCTGCGCCTCTTGCAACAGGCAGCACCCCGCGCCCGGTCGCAAAACCTGTTCTGTTTGCCTCAACACCGCGCGCAGGACGGCCGCCGAAAAACACGCCGCGCGCAAGGCGCAAGGCCTGTGCACCAATTGCGGCAGGCGAGCGCCGCGCGCGGGTCGCGTTGAGTGTCAAGCTTGCGTGGACAAAAGAAAGGCCCGCCCCGGCTACCACAAGAAATGGCGCGAGAAGGTGAAAAAGCGCTACTTGTAGAAAAGCGTGCAATTTTGACCCCCTAAGCGGGGAAATCGGCGTCCAAATTTGACCCCTCCCTATGGTTGTAGACATCCTTTTCATTGAGCAGTCGATGGAGAGGCAAGCGGGATGATTTGCGTGGAAACTATTAGAAAAGTGCGTCGCTTACACCTGATCGAAAAAAAGAGCATCAAGGAAATTTGCCGTTCGCTCAATTTGAGCCGTGCAACGGTTCGAAAGATAATCCGATCGGGAGTGACGGAGTTCAAATATGAGCGCAAATCGCAGCCATACCCGGTGCTCGGGCCTTGGCGCGCGCGTCTGGATGAAACGCTTGAGGAGAACGAGGCGCTTCCGAAGAAACACCGCAAGCGGATGACCAAAATCTGGAAGGAACTCTCCGATGATGGTTTTGGCGGCGGGTATGACAGTGTTCGACGCTACACAAAGAATTGGCGCATTGCGCACGGCCGACAACAGGCGCAGGCGTTCATCCCGCTGATCTTTGATCCTGGGGAGGCGTACCAGTTCGACTGGAGTGTGGAGACGGTTTTGATGGACGGTGCACTCACGACCGTGAAGGTTGCCCATTTCAAACTTTGCCATAGCCGCATGCCATTCTCCATTGCCTATCCGCGCGAGACGCAGGAGATGGTCTTTGATGCCCACGACGAGGCCTTCAAATTCTTTGGTGGAGGCTGCATCAACGGGATCTACGATAACATGACGACCGCCGTCGATGCGATCCTGTCGGGCAAGGAAAGAAAGTTCAACAAGGCATTCTCCCGGATGTGTTCTCATCATCTGGTGAACCCGATCGCCTGTACGCGCGCGGCCGGTTGGGAGAAGGGTCAGGTTGAGAATCTGGTCAAGGAGAGCCGCGCCTATAGTTTTACACCGCGTCTGGAGGTGGCCGACTTCGATGAATTGAATGCCCGGCTGCAAAAAGACGCGATCAAACGCGCAAAAGAACTGCGGCATCCGGAAAACCTGGAGGTGACGGTCTGGGAGGAGTTCCAGCAGGAAAAGCCGCTGCTGACGCATCTGCAGAAGCCCTTCGTCGGGTTCCGTGAAAAGACGGTCGCCGTGAGCCGAACCTGCCTGATCAACTTCGAAAGAAACAAATACAGCGTTGAGGCAAGAGCTGTTGGACGTCAGGTCCAGTTGCAGGTCTACGCCACGCGGATTGTCCTGCGCCAAGACGGTGAGATTGTCGGAGAGCACGAACGGTGCTTCGGCCGAGGAAAAACGATCTTCAACCCTTGGCACTATGTGCCCGTCCTCAAGCGCAAGCCTGGCGCTCTGCGCAATGGAGCACCGTTCCGTGACTGGGACCTACCACCGGCAATGACGCAGATCTGGACCCATCTGCGGGGCACATCCGACGGAGACCGGCAACTTGCCGATATTCTTTTCGCTGCTTACCAGCACGACATTGATGTGGTCGAGGCTGCCTGCGAAGAAGCTCTAAAATCTGGCCTGCGCAAGGCCGATGCGATCCTGAACATTGTCTCTCGGCGCACCAATCCCCCGCCGCCAAAGGCGATTGAGCCGCCTGCCCACCTGCAGCTGAAAATGGCACCGATCGCGGATTGCGCTCGCTATGACAGGCTTGGAGGCTCCCATGCAACTGCGTAAGGAAATTCTCGAACTTGCCCGTCAACTGAAGTTGCCAGGCATCGTCAACTGCTTTGACGAAGTGATGCAGGCCGCAGCCAAAAACAACTGGCGGCCCCAACAGGTCGTGGCCGAACTCCTCACGGCCGAACTGGCCGAAAAGACTGCGCGCTCGATCCGGTATCAGATGGGTGCCGCAAAGTTCCCGGTCTGCAAGTCCTTACCTGAGTTCGACTTCACGGTCAGCCCCGTCAACGAGGAAGTCGTGCGCAATCTTCATGACGGCGATTTTATGGACCAGGCCAGGAATGGCGTGCTGGTCGGTGGAACCGGATCGGGCAAAACGCATCTCGCAACAGCGATCGGGGGCCACGCGGTCAATAACCGCCGGCGGGTCAGGTTCTTCAGCGCTGTGGATCTCGCGAACAAGCTGGAGGCTGAACATCGCGAAGGCAACGCCGGGCGGCTCAGCGAGCAGCTGATCCGCGTCGACCTCGTGATTATAGACGAACTCGGTTATCTGCCGTTCGCAGAGTCTGGTGGACGATTACTCTTCCATCTCATCAGCAAACTGTACGAGCGAACGTCTATTCTGCTAACAACCAACCTCGCATTTGCTGAATGGCCGAGTGTGTTCACAGATGCCAAAATGACCACTGCTCTCCTGGATCGACTGACACACCATTGCGATATCATCGAAACCGGGAACGAAAGCTGGCGAATTAACCACCGCGACTAACCTCGAAATCGGGGAATAAATTCAAAACAGACAGCAGGTCAAACCTTCAGTCGAGCTACGCTCTCTTTTCGGTTTGACCTGCTGTCCACCCCCTCCTGAATCAACCTAAACACGACCCCCTCAACGCCCCTCTTAGCTCCAAGGGGGGTCAAATTTGGACGCCGATGGGGGGTCATTATTCAATGCCGATTGACACGCTACTGGGGCCGCGTGGCCGCCGGTCTCTGCGCCAAATGCGGGAAAACCCCGCCCGACCCCAACCGCCGCGAATGCGCCTCTTGCAACGCCAGGGCGCGCGCGAGAGAGCGGGCCAGAAAGAAAACCCGCAAGGCGCAGGGCCTGTGCGTGGATTGTGGCAGGCCCTCGGCGCCCGGGTTTGCGACCTGCGCGCCCTGCCGCGAGAACAAGCGCCATTATGATGCAAAGCGCAGCGGTCATGCCGTTTATCCCGCAACCTATACAGTTTACTTGCGCGACAGTGACGACCCGCTCGGTCGGTTTGAAACACGCGAAGATGTCGCCCTGTTTCTGGCCTTTGGCAGGCTGGACCGGGACGCTGTGGAGGTCATCACCGACGCGCCGCCGATCCTGGCCTATACCGGATGCAACTGAGGCACAGGATACCCGCGCAAGACAGCGGGCAGGGGGACACCCTGCCCGGGACGCCGCCAAAGGACGGGCAGCGCTGCCGGGACTGCGGCTGTGCCGCGCCCCGCCACCGCCGCCCGGCTCGATGTCGCGCACAAGCGCGCGAGGGTGCCGCGCCGCCGTTCGGGACCGGGTGCGGGGTCCGCGACAGTGGGCCCCGCGCAGGGTGAGGCGCGCCCGCGCCGGGGCGGGTCCGTCACAGGGGTTGACAGCCTGCTGTCAACGGCGCAAGCCGCCTGCCCCTTGACGCAAGATCCCGCGCCGGCGCGGGCGGGGTGAACCCTCAACCGCATAGGGCGGTTGACCCGGTCCCGGGCGGCGGCGCTTGTGGCTGTCAGTTTGGCTCTGATCGAAGGATCGAGACTATTGAAGGCCCTGTCAGGGGGGCTGCCGCCCCCAGCCCGGTCAAGCCCTGCGCCCCGCTGCGCGGGACTTGCGCGCAAGCGCGCGCCTTCGGCGTGCTTGACCGGGCTTCCCCCGCGTTCATCAGAGAAAGATGCCGTAATGGGCCTGACGGTGGTTTTGCTGGAATGTTGCAACCAAGTAGAAATGTCACTGGTTTTGCAAAGCAGAAATGTCACCTGTGTTGGGGCAAAAGTGCAGCCAGCCAGGGCTGAGACCTCAGATATCGCAGCCCTGGCTGGCTGCACTGCGTGCCTTGGCACGCTTTGCCAGCTTGGAATTCCAACCATCGTTTCTGCGGCCTGTTGGCTGGTAGCGTGTTCTCTGCTTTCCCGCCCGCCGCGGTTTGGGAGCCGCTTTCTCCTGTTCTTCCTTCACGAATTCCAGAACCGTACTCAGGCGCTTGTTCTCGGTGATGGCGGCATGTGTCACGCGCTGGTCCTTGTCGAAGGCAGAGTAAGGGAGCAGAAGACCCTTCCATCGGAACTCCAACCGACCGTCTGCGAACTCGTAGCTATCGACATATTTGCCAACCAGTCCGCGCGTAACCTCGTTCTCCTCAAGAATGATGCGCTTGCGGTCATAGCGCAGCACCAGTTGGCGATCAACGTAGCGTTCATCTCGCTTGCACAGGATTTCCCGCAGCCGATCCGGCTCGACATTCAGCGCCCGGTGCAGGTTGTCAGATCGGCGTGGCACCTTGGCGAACTTTACGTTGTAGCGCCCCATGAACCCCGGAAGAAAAGCATTCGCGGCCTCGATATCCGATATGTCAGCCAGCCGAAGTTCCTTGACCAGACGGTCCTGAAGCGTCCGGTTTGCGCGCTCGACACGACCCTTGGCCTGAGAACTGTTCGCGCAGAGGATCTCGATGTTCAACTCGTTCAAGGCCCGGCCAAACTGGGTCGTGCCGTGACCGGACTTTGCGGCCTGGTTCGGCACCCTGAAAACCGAATGCTTGTCCGAATAGAAAGCCACAGGACGACCGTGCTCCGCCAAACACCCCTCCAGCGCTTCGAAATAGCTGAACGTACTTTCAGATTCGACAAACCGCAGATGCATCAGAGTGCTCGTCGCATCATCAATGAAAACCAGGAGAGTGCAGCGCGGTCCCCGATCCTCGAACCACTGGTGATCGGACCCGTCGATCTGGACCAGCTCGCCCAGACACTCCCGACGCAATCTGGGCTGATGAAACGTCTTCCGCTGCTGGCGCGACAGCCAGAGACCGTCCTCGATCATCCAACTGCGAACCGTTTCGCGCGAAACTTTGAACTCATGCCGCTCCGCCAAAGCTTCCGCTGCCAGCGTCGGGCCAAAATCCGCATAATTCTCGCGGATCAGATCAAGACCATAAGTCCGTTTGGCATCGTGAATGCGATTGTTCGCGGTTTTGCCGCGCGATCGGTGCCGGAGGCCGGATGGCCCACCTTCTCGAAACCGGCGCAGCAATCGGAAAACCTGTCGTCTTGTCAGATCCAGAAGATGTGCCGCCGCCGACACACTCAATCGGCCATCTTCGACCTGCGACAACACTTCGATCCGGTTCAACTCGCGCTCGCTCATCATCACCCATCCCATATCCGCTCATCCTCAAGCTATTTTTTGAAGAGAGTGACATTTCTGTTTTGCTCATGGGTGACATTTTACCTTTGCGGCTACACTGGAAGGACCACCGAAAAGATCATATGTTGAGCGAAAGGAGATGGGATGAATGTGCTGTGAACGGTCAAAATTCCTGATTCTGTTATTGAGTTGGGAGAGGCGGATAGGTTTCAGGATGTATGAGCAATCTAGGGCGTTTGACCCTGTAAAGGAGATTACCCTTCACCTGTTTCCGAACGACCATCCTGAGGCGTGGGCTGTTGCCCTGACCTCGAATAGGAGTTTGGTTTGGCCGTTCACGCCCCATCCGGGGTTCCGCCTCCCAACGATGGGAGTATAGCACATGGCCTTTATTGGTGTCGATTTACATACGAATTCCTTCACGATCTGCCGCATTGGTGGGGATGGCTCAGAGGCGTTTGAGACGTTTCAACTCGCGGCGGCTGATCTTGAGCGGTTCTGCCTGAGCGTGGATGCGGAGGATGAAGTGGCGGTAGAAGCGACCGGCAACTCGGCATGGTTCTGCCGAGAAATTCGCCCCTGCGTGGGCCGGATCGTCGTGGTGAACCCACGCCAGTTCCAGGTGATCCGCAAATCGGTGAAGAAAACCGACCGCAACGATGCGCGCGCTCTGGCGACGTTCCTGTCTAAAGACATGCTCCCCGAGACACGCCTGAAACGTGCAGGTGAAACCGAACTGGCCTCTCTGGCACAGACTCGAGACATGTTGGTGAAATCGCGTACCAGGGTACTCAACAAGATCCATGGCATGTTCAATCGGCACGGGATCAAACTCAAGAAGGCGGGTTTCTCGGACAAACGGTTGCGCGCTTTGGAGATTGAACGCTTCAGCGACGTCGAACGGATCGAACTGACGGAGCTGCGGGATCAGGCGTTGCAGTTGAGTGCCGCGATCCGCAGGCTGGATAAGGCGCTGGAAGAGACCGCTGCAGCGCTTGATGGGTTTGAGGAAATCACCTCAATCAAGGGCATTGGAGCGCGGGCCGCTGCGATTTTCCTGTCCGGGATTGGCGATGTGAACGACTTTGCCACCGCCGACAAACTGGCCGCTTATGTGGGGATCGTGCCGCGTGTTGCCGCCTCAAACGGCGTTGAAATACACGGCAGGATTACGAAGCAGGGCAACAAGCTGGTGCGTACGACGCTGGTGCAATGCACGCTCAGCGCCATCCGATATTCCGGCTATCTCAACACGTTCTACCGCCGCATCAAGGAGCGGCGCGGGTCGGGAAAAGCCATCATCGCCACCGCTCGAAAGCTCCTGACCATCATCTACAACACATTGAAAAACAATTGGATATTCGAGGACTTCCCAGCCTTCAAGATCAAAAATACCAGACAAACCGCTGGACAAACATCATAGGAGAGCTTATGTCTCACGCATTGCAAATCGATACGCTGGCGTTTTCAAAGCGGCTAAAGGAAGCCGGAGCCGATGAGGCTCTGGCCGACGCGATCGTCGAGGGCCTCACTGCGGCCGATACGTCCGAACTCGCCACAAAGGCAGATCTGGCTGAGGTACAAGCGGCTATGAAAGCCGATGTTGCTGCGGTCGAGAGCGCATTGAAAGCCGATGTTGCTGCGGTCGAGAGCGCATTGAAAGCCGATGTTGCTGTGGTCGAGAGCAAACTGGCTGAGGTCAAGAATGAACTGAAAGGCGATATCGCTGAGGTCAAGATCGAATTGGCTGAGGTCAAGGCAGAGATTGCACATGCAACCAATCGGGCGATCTATACCCTGGGCGGTCTTGTCGGTGTGCTGTTCATCATTGATCGGATCATTCCGCTGATGGGGATCGGCAACTGACAGGCATAAAGACAGTGAAATGAGCGCCGCCTTTCGGGGCGGCGTTTTTCTGCAAGCTGCGGACAGGCGATCTGAGCCGAACATGATGTTTTTCCGGGAGTGTCGAGAACATTCTGAATTGTCCGGTGTAGGTAACATGCCAATTGTCCGCTTCAGTTGATTGCGCGGTGGCCCAATTCGGAGGGAGCCGTAGGCGACCGTAGATTTGGGCCACCGCGTTCGCGCCACGTCGAAGCGGGTCACGCGACTTTGTGTTTGCTATCCTCCTGTGTGATGGGTGATCCGTCAGGCTGGTAGCGGCCAATGCATCTCGGGCCGTGGAAGATGACCAGTTGACCATCGGGGTATTCGTGGACCCTGACCTTCGCCTTGACGAAATGATGACGGTGCCTGTCTGCCGCGATCTGCATGACCAGGCCCTTGTAGCGCACCGTATTGTCGTTGCCGACGACGCGGTCTTCCTGCACACACAGGGTGTCGCGCACATTGCCTGTAAACGGCACGAAGGCCGAGGTCGTATCCTCCGGCTCCTTTGCAAACAGGGCATTGTGTTCGGGAAGATAGACCTCTTTCAGGAACTGATTGGCCTCTTCAATGGTTGTGATCCCATGGGACCGCAGTTCCTGCGGCAATCGGTTCTGGAACGTGCCAAACATGCGTTCAGACCGTCCACGGGCCTGCGGTGAATAGGCCGGGATCAGCTCAATGCCGAGTTGCTGCAAGGCGCGCCCGACCTGGGTCAGATTGTCCTTGTCCACTTTGCCGCCCGCTTCGGGCGTATGCCAGTAATGAGAGCCCCGATCGGCATAGAGCGAGCAAAACAGACCTTGCGCCTCGATCACCTCTGTCAGCCCCTGAAAACTGCTCATCGTCCCTTCTTCCTCGACAAAGAATGCCGAATAAACCCGGTTGGTGGCATCGTCCATGGTGACGATCAGATCCCACCACTGACCCGGAACCCATTCATGGCTGGAGCCGTCCTGATGCAACATCATGCCAACCATCGGACGGCGGGGCCGCTTGCGCCGATGGGCACCTCGTCGGGGTGCTGCCTGAACCCGGCCGTGGCGCTGCAGTGTAAGCCGCACCCAGTTGTAGCTCTGTGTGAAACCATGGTGGGCCACCAGCTTCTCGTGGAAATGCTTCGGCGTGTAATCCCAGTACTTGGTATCAAACAGTTCAAGCATCTCCATGACCTTATCCGTGGCAACACGATTGTTGGCCAGTTTGCCAAGCCGACGGTCGTACAGACCTTCTGCACCATCCGCCTCAAATCGATCCTCCCAACGCCTGACGGTGCGCACGGATACACCCAGTATCTCAGCCGCCTGTTCTTGCGTCAGCTTGTTCGCGCTTCGCCGCGAATACACATCTTCAAACTTCATCAGTCGAACTTCCTGTAACACTTCTGCTCGGTTCATAACGCCTCCTCTCAGAGACAGAATAGAACCGGACAGATCGCATGTTACATACACCGGACATATCGCGTGTTAGCGACAGATGTTTTTCCGGGAGTGAGGTTGCCTGGGATCGTGTGATAGAGTTTCGCCCGGTGCGCGAACAGGGGGCAGATATGGCGACAGATAGACGGGATGCGGCCTGGCATTTTGAGGGGGAGTTCGGGCGGTCGCGTCTCATCCTGCGCATGGCCGGGCAGGGCGGTCAGGTGCGCATCAAGCTCCGGCTTGATGCCGACGGGCAAGAGACCAGGATCGTCTCTTTAACGCCCGAGCAAGCCGGGTTTCTGGCGGATACGCTGCCTGCGCTTTTGGGGATATTGCAGCGATGGCAAGAGCAGCAGCGGTATGGGATCGAAGCATTCGATCCCTTCGCGGAGTTCATTGAACAGGATGAGGCGGTGGCGGCATCCGGGGACGTCGTAGCGGCGGTTAAGCCCGCGCCGGGCCCGACCGATCCCGACCGATCCCGAAGCGGCTGTTTCGGAAGACTCTGCGCGCAGGGCAGATGACGATATCGCGGCCAAGGCGACGCCAAAGCGCCGCGGTCAATCCTGGACGAGCGAAGAAGAGGCGCAGATCGTCGACGCTCACGCGCGGGGCCAGAGCGTCGATCAGATGGCGGCTCTGTTGCAGCGCAGCCCGCTGGCGATCCGCAAGCGGCTGGAGAAGCTTGCCTGACTTCCGACCTTTTTGTTGATCTGACTGGGTTTTTGGTTTGTTTTCAGGTGTGGTTGCTCAGAGGCGCGTTGTAGTGCCCCATTATTATAAAAAGTATTGACATGGGCCTTCAGATGGCTAACCTCTTCGCCCATGTTCATCCGCACCAAACATGACGCAAAGCTCAACCGCACACGGATCCAGATCGTTGAATCCGTCCGCACCGGCTCCAAGGTACGCCAGAAGATCCTGCGCCATGTGGGTGTGGCCCATAACGACAGCGAGATTGAGGATATCAAGCGTCTGGCGGGCCGCTTGATGGAGCAATTACGCATTGATCGCTCGCCGCAAATGGAACTGTTCACGCCCACGGAATATGCCGATCTGCAGGCGCTGGTGCGCCGCGCTCCGCGGCCGGACAAGCTTGGCGTTGATCTTGCCGAGTGCCGTGAGGAGGCGCGGGTCTCTCTGGGTCTGCGGGATGTCATGGGGACGATGTATGACCAACTGGGTTGGGGGGCCCTTCTGGGGGCGGCGCGTAAAAGTGCCAATCGCATTGTGAAAGAGCTGGTTATGGCGCGGATCGCACAGCCCGAGAGCAAGCGCGCGACCGTGGAGGCGTTGGAGAACCAGGCAGGCATCACGCTCAATCTGGACGTGGTCTATCGGAGCATGGATTACATCAATACGCCGGTGATAGACGGGATTTGCAAAACCTCTCACGCGGCGGCAGAGAAGTTGCTGGGCGGGCCAGTGACCGTGCTGTTCTACGATTGCACGACCCTGGCCTTTGACACCGAGCGCGAGGACCCGGCCGAGGATGCGGACGGGGTCGAGCAGGATCATCTTCTGGCCAAGGGCTTCAGCAAGGATGGCAAGCATCACCGCGCTCAGGTCATGCTGGCGCTGATCGTCACCTCCGATGGGCTGCCTGTGGGCTATGAACTCTTCCCGGGAAACACCTGGGAAGGTCATACGCTGGAAGCTGCGCTGAAGGCGTTGGAGGGACGCTTCGACGTGGCCAGGGTCACGTTCGTGGCCGATGCCGCCATGCTCAGCAAGGACAACCAGCAGATGTTGCAGAACAAGGGTCTGCCCTACATCCTCGGCTATCGCATGAAGTCCGCCCCGGCCGCCGTGAAGGCGAACATTTTGAGCCCGGAGGGACGCCAGCCTTGGGCTGGACACGGTTCTGAAGAGGCAACCGAGAAGGGCTGGTACAAGGTGATCGACCAGGAGGGAGCGCGGGTCATTGTGACCTGGTCACCCACCCGGGCACGCAATGATGCCCACAAGCGCGACAAGGCAATCGAAAAGCTGCACAAGAAGCTCAAGCGCTCTCGCAAACCCGGCAGCTTCAGCAGCCGGGGATATGGCCGCTTCCTGGCCTTCCCCGACAGCGGGGACGTCACGCTGGATGATGCAAAGATCAAGGCAGCGGCACAATGGGACGGGCTGCATGCCATTGTTGTTCATGGTGCGGACGAACTGGAGGCACAGGACGTCATTGCCCGCTATCACCAGTTGTGGGAGATCGAAGCCTGCTTCCGCACCAACAAGCACGATCTGAAAATCCGGCCCATCTATCACTGGTCGCCGCGTCGGGTCCGGGCCCATATCGCCATCTGCTACATGGCCTTCTGCTGCCTGCAGCACCTGCGCAAGCATCTGGACCTGCTCGGACACCCGATGAGCCCGGCTCGTATCCGCAACGAGTTGAACGCATTGCAGCTCTCGATCCTGCGCCACAAAGGCACCCCTGACCGCTACGGCATGCCAAGCCATGCCACGGTCGATGCCAGACGCATCCTCACCTGCGTCGGCCTGACCTGGAACGAAGCCCCTTTCAAGATACCCCCCGGGCGCACCCGAAAAACTGGCCAGACCAAAGCCTGAGCTCCCTCAACACTCCGAAACAATCGCTGGCGAAAAAAGTCCGTGTAGTGCCTTTTGGCAACCAAGGCATAATAATATCAATGACTTATACGAAAAAATGTCGGAAGTCAGGGGGCCCGACCGATCCCGACCGATCCCGAAGCGGCTGTTTCGGAAGACTCTGCGCGCAGGGCAGATGACGATATCGCGGCCAAGGCGACGCCAAAGCGCCGCGGTCAATCCTGGACGAGCGAAGAAGAGGCGCAGATCGTCGACGCTCACGCGCGGGGCCAGAGCGTCGATCAGATGGCGGCTCTGTTGCAGCGCAGCCCGCTGGCGATCCGCAAGCGGCTGGAGAAGCTTGGAGTGATGAATGTCACGACATGAGCAAGCGGATCTGCGCGTTGGTTGCGACCATAGGAACACAGAAATGATGGAAGGTAGGGCATGGCCAGGATCGATCTGAAAGAAGCTGCGTTCCGCGCAGGCGTAAGCCGCTCAACATTGAATCGGCATATCAGGAATAACAAGATTCCGTACACCATTGATGAGAAGAACAAGCGTTACGTTGATCCTGAAGACATCGAACGCTTTTTTGGTGACCGGGCAAACAGGACGGCAGGTCCTGCACCAGTTGACCCGGCAGGTGATCCGATGCGCGCTGCACCGGTGCATGGTGCACCGGTTGACGCAGGCGCGCGCAGTGGATCATGTGCTGCACCGGTTGACCCGGCAGGTGATCCGATGCGCGACGCACCGGTGCACGGTGCCCCGGTTGACGCAGGCGCGCGCAGTGGATCATGCGCTGCACCGGTTGATCCGGCAGGTGATCCGATGCGCGATGCACCGGTGCATGGTGCCCCGACTGACGCAGGCGCGCGCAGTGGATCATGTGGATCAGGGCTGTCAGAGGGCGCTCTTCTGGCCAAACTGGACCAGATGCACGAGACCCTGCGCTATTCCATCGCGTGCATTCACGCCTTGAATACGAAGCGTCCCGGCTTGATCACACGGGTGGTGATGGCGGTTCCGATTGCCTGGTGCGTGATGTCCGGCGTCTATGTGGCAGGGTTCTGGGCCAAATACGGGCTGTCGGAAACACTCCGCTATGGAGAGATCAGCTACACGGCCTTGCTCAACCAGATTCCTGGCTTGTGGCCATTCTGATCTGCGCAGGGGCGTTTGGACCGGATTTTGCCAATTTCTAAAAATCTCTGAAACCACCCAATTCCAACACTCTCACAAATATCTTGCAGGTCTCGGAGATGCGGCGCTGTCGCAGGGCGCGTTTTACCCCGTCTCACACCCTGACAAGAGTGTGTCACGTTGGTGAGACACTCTTGTCACCCGTTGTAAAGCGCTGTTATTGTTGCGCCTTTTTCGCGGTGACATGGTTTTCTGACAGGGTATGACACAGGGGATGACAAGGTTTGCCGCTGCACCGCGCCGGGTGGCGGTGGCCTGATGGGGTTCTGAGGGTCTGGTCATTTCCCTTCGTGACGCAGCGTGCCCGGCGGCTTTAGCGCATCCCTTCAAGCTTCTGCATTCCTTGCAGAAATCCGCCAGTGGCGGCAGCCCCGGACCGCCGCGTCCGGGGCTTTTGATCCCTCAACGCGCCGCCGATCCGGGCGCTGGGACGGAGGTGTTTTTGCGGCAGATCATCTGACACACAAAACGCAGGTTTTGGGTTAAGCACGTTTCCGCATTCAAATTGCATTGAATGCGCAACGGCGCTACACTGGCCCCCATGGCCGTCTATTACTTCAACTGGAGCATCGTCAGTCGCGGCAAGGCACAGAGCCCCGTTGCGGCCGCAGCCTACAGGCATGGCGCGAAGATGAAGAGCGACCTGGACGGCCAAACCTACAGCTACCTGGACAAAACGGATGTTGTTCATACGGAGCTGACACTGCCGGACGATCCGCCTGATTGGGTTGTTGAGGCCTATGGCGCGGCCGCACTGGGCCGGGTGCTGGATGGGCGTGAAGCGACGGAGGCGAACAGGCGAGAGGCCATTGCACAGCTGTCGGCGAAGCTCTGGAATGATGTGGAGCAGTTCGAGCTTGCCTCCAATCGCAGGGCCAGAACTGCGCGCATGGCCGGGAAGATTATCTTTGCATTGCCGGTCGAGCTGGACAGGGACGCACATGTCGGGCTTGCCCGTGCGTTCGTGCAAAACAGCCTCGCATCTCGCGGCGCGGTCGTGGACTGGGTGTTGCACGAACCGGAGGTCAATGACGAAGGGGAGGCCAACCCGCATATCCATGCGATGGTGACATTGCGTCACTGTGATGGGGAACACTGGGGGCTGAAGAACCGGGTCTGGGACCAGGGATCCCTGATGCGCACGTTGCGCGCGGAATGGGCGCGGGAGGCCAATATCGCGCTTGAGCAGGCGGGTCGCCCCGAGCGGATCGATCACCGCAAGCTGGTGAACCAGGGTATCGAGCTTGAAGCCACCAGCTATGACCGCACATTGGCTGATGCGCTTGAGGCGCGCGGCGAGGAATTGCGCCGCAAGGTCACGGCCTCAGAGGCGCTCGAACATAATCGCGACTACCTGCAATCCGACCCCGAACATGCGCTCGTGGTGGTCTCATCCGAGCGCACGGTGTTCACGGCGGAGGATGTCGCGGACGTGTTTCGCCGCAATGGATTTGGACAGGATACAACCGATGATTTGACGCAGCGGGCCATGGGCTCAATGGACCTGATCGGGGTGGTGCAGGAGACGCCTGCGGGTGCCCCTCTGTTCACGACACGGGCACAAATTGACGTTGAGTCCAATGTCATGGTCGAAGCGCTGGCCCTGGCCGGGTCGGAGGTTTCGATTGAGGTGACAGGTCGCCTTGAACAGGGTGCTGAAACGACATCGGCGCAGCCTGTTGATCTGGCTGCCAGCCGCCCTGAACAGGTCACCATCGGCTCAGAAATTGCCCCCGAACAGACCTGTGAACACCCCCTCGTGCAGACCTCTGGGCCGCCGCTCGAACACCCGTCTGCGCTTGCCTCTGACAGTGCCGCTCAACAGGCGCCGACGCCGCCCGCGGCCCCTCTCACCGCGGCCCCTGATGAAGCAACCGCCCTTCAGGCGATCATCCGGTCTGCCGGTCTTGATGAAGCGCAGCAGGCGGCGCTTGAAGAGATGGTCTCGCCCCGGCGTCTGGCTCTGGTGAGCGGTGTGGCCGGGGCCGGAAAGACGCGGGTGATTGGCGCTGCAGCGCAGATCTGGAAGGCGCGGGGCTTTGAGGTTCTGGGCGGCGCGATCAGCGGCAAGGCCAGCCAGTCACTGGCGCAAATCGAGGGGATGCGGGTGGCGTCGCTTGCGGCCTGGGAGGCCCGTTGGGCGCGGGGCGAACAGCCCACCCATGGCAGGTTTGTTCTCTTCGTGGATGAGGCGGGGATGGTGGGCACGGCCACATGGGACCGGGTGCAGCACCAGGTGTCGCGGATGGGGGGTGTGCTGCGCCCCGTGGGCGATCCGGAGCAATTGCAACCGGTGCTCGACACGAATGTCTTCGGGCGGCTCAATGACCGGATCGGCGGCGTGGTGATCGACACGGTTCGGCGGATGCAGGACGCCGGGGACCGCAAGGCGACACAGCTTTTTGCGCAAGGCGCGGAAGGGGTCGATGCCGCACTGGCCTATTATCGCGACAAAGGCGCGATCAAGGATGCCGATACGGTGACCGCCGCGATTCAGGCGCTGGCCGAGGCCTATTACCCATCCCCGTCTGAGCCTGAACTGTTCCCACCCCGATCGATTGATCCGATCGAAGCGGGTGCGGGTCCGATTGTTCTGGCCTTGCCGGAAGAGCCTGCACCCGCGGCTGACACAGCCCGGCCGCCGGTGGCCTGGACAGGGAAGCCGCGCGCGACAGGACCCTCGGTTGCCGTGGTGCGTGAGGCTTTGATCGAGCGGGCCGAGGATCTGTTCCACCAGGTTTTTGGAGAGCCGGTGCGTGTGTCGGCCAGGGAATGGCAGGCGCGCTCAAGGCCGGCGCAGGTCATGCGGATGCAAGGGCCCAAACGGGGCTTGTGGCATGATTATTCCGCCGGGGAGGGCGGTGATCTGCTCGATCTCGTGGCCTGCGCCTGGTGCGGGTTGGGGTCTGCGAAGGATGACTTCCCCCGGGTGATGAAAGACGCCGCGCGCTATTGCGGGATCACACCCGACCAGCCGGTTGATGAGACGGCGCTGAGAGAGCGCAAGCGCCTCCGGCAGCGCGCGGCGGAGCAGGCCGAACGGCAAGAGGCCGCCCGCCGGGCCGCGCTTGTGCACGCCCTTGAGCAACACGCGCAGCCGGTGATGGGCACCGCCGCCGGCACGTATCTGCTGTCCCGGGGTCTGGGCTTTGTCCCGAATATGAGCGCCGGGTGGTTGCCGCCGGTCCCGGGCGAAGCGGTGCGGTCGCCGGACCGGGGATCGCTGGTGATCTGGGCGCGGAATGCCAAAGGCGCGATCACCGGTGGTCAGCGCATTCTGGTCAATCCGGATGGGTCCAGAGTTGAGGCAGGGGTTCGCAAGCCTTCCTTCGGTTCGATCCGGGGGTCCTGTGCGCGGTTCCCGGCGCAGGCGGGGCCGGCATCTATGAGTGCGGCTCCGCTGGAGCCGGTCCCGCTGCGCGGGGATGCTGAGAAGGGGGAGGAGATGGCGGGTCAGGCTGGCGCGGACGGGTCTGTGCCGCCTGCGTTGCAGGCAGAACCGCCCCTGGTGATTGCCGAAGGTCCGGAGAGCGCGCTGTCAATCTGGCAGGCGACGGGCTATGAGACCTGGGCCGTGTTCGGGGCGTCGAACTGGCAGTGTATCGATTTGCCGAAGGACCGCCCGGTCATTCTGGCCCCGGACCGGGATGCGCCGGACAGCCCGGCAGGGCAGGCGTTCCGCAAGGCTGTCCTGCATCATCTGGGGCGGGGGGTGACGCGTCTGCGGATCGCGGTTGCGCCGGAACCTGCGGGCAGCAAGGCGGATCTGAACGATACGCTGCAACGGGCCGGGCCGGAGGCGGTGCGCAAGGCGATTGAGGCGGCGCGTCCGGTCATGGTGCAAGGGGAGGCGCCGTCTGCAGTCCCGCTGGTGCAGCCGGAGCCAACACGTGTGGCGCTGGGGTATTCGGGGCGGGATGTGGATGCGCTGAACGCGGCGCTGCGGGCCCGGGCCGTTGAGACGGGCCGGGTCGATGCGGAGCAGGAAATACAGTATGGCGATATCGTCCGGGTGGACCGGCGCGGACTTGTTCCCAAACGCTATAGCGTGCCGATGCGCTTTGCGCCGGGGGACCGGGTGATCTTCACCCAGGCGCATCGCGATCTGGATATTCCCAAGTCCAGCTTCGCTTTGATCGAGGCCACGCGCCCGCATGAGATCGATCTTGTGCTGGACGGGGAGGCGGGTCGTCGCGTGACCATCGACATGAGTGCGTTCGATCATTTTGATTACGGCTATGCGGCCACCAGCCACAAGCTGCAGGGCGTGACAGTGGATCACGCCTATGCGCTGGCCCATCCGCGCATGAGCCGTCCCATCAGCTATGTGATGATGTCGCGGCACCGGGAGAGCGTGGAGATGTATGTGCCGCAATCGCGGTTCCGGGATATGCGCTTTGAGGACTGCGCGCGGCGTGACGCTTATCTCGAGCTGGGCTGGGACGGAGAACATCGACGGCGCAGGGCGATTGCAGGGGTGGCCTTTGGAGATACGGACTCTGGCGCGCGGGCGGATGCGCTGTTGCCGGACCGGGCGCTCGGCTCGGAACAGCCCATCTCCGGGGTCGGCTTCCTGCGGGATGCGCATCTTCTGGCGGTGATGCGTCGGACGGCCGGGCTGCTCTCGGCCAGTTGGGCAGGGGGCGATCCGGAGATCGTCGAGGACCGCCGTGGCTATGCGGCAGCGCCTGCGCGGGTGATCGATGATCTGATGCACCATCGCTCCACCATCCGGGCGGAGCAGGTGGCCGCGCGGCTGTCGCGCATCGCCCCGCACCCCGAAACCTTCGTGCGGCTTTTCCGGGAGGCAATGGCGCATCCCGATCTTCTGGCGCTGGGGGGTGAAGATCACGACCCGGCACGCCGCGCGCCCCACCGCTCGCCCCGTCCGCGCGTCTATTCGACAAGGGGTCAGGTTGATCTGGAGCTTGGGGCGCTCGATCTGGGCATGACGCTGGGACTGGCGCATCGCGACGCGGCGCTTGGGATCGAAGAGCGTCATGTGACGGCGGCGCTTGCGCGCGCCGGGTGGGATGCGCGCGGCAAAGCTCAGCAGAATACAGAGGGGCGCAAAAAAGACGCGACGGAGGCGGATGCGGGGTTTGGGCCTGCGGAAGTGGTGCACCTCGCGGCGCAGGCGCGGCAGGTGCAGTTGATCACCGGCGGATCGGGCTCCGGCAAGACAGTGGCGCTCGCGGTGCTGGCCGCCGCGCATGAGGCGGCCGGGCTGCAGGTGCATTGCCTTGGCGCCACGCGCGGGGCGGCGCGGGTGTTTGCCGAGACCGCAAAGGGCGCGCGCGGCGGTGTATCGCGCGGCTCAACACGAACTGTGGCCGGGTTCATCCGCGCGCTGGAGGCCGGGCGCATCTCTCTGGATGCGCAGAGCGTGATCGTGCTGGATGAGGCGCGGATGCTGGGGGCGGGGGACACGGGCGCTCTGCTGGAGCTTGTGCAGCAATCCGGCGCAAAGCTCATCGCCGCCTGGGATCCCGCGCAGGTGGGGGCGGTCCAGGCGGGACGCGTCTTCGATGATCTGGCAGACCGGCTTGGCGCGCTCCGGCTTGAAGGCATGCCCCGCGCACGCACACAGGAAGCCCGCGAGATCGCGCAAGCCTTGCAGGACGCCACGGGACCGGTGCTGGCAGAGCGGCTGGTGAGCGCAGGCTGCGTCCGGGCCACGGGTCCGCGTGAGGCGGCAATCACCGCGCTGGTGGAGGGGTATCTTAAGGACAGCACCCCGGATCGGGTTGTCATCGTTGGCAGTCAGGCGGAGGCGCTGGACGTGAACCGGGCGATCCACGCGCGGTTGCACCCGGATCGGGCGCCGGCTCCCGAGCCGGTGCAGGGTGCGACACAGGGGGATGTGTCCGACAATGAGGGGCCGGAAGATCTGGCCAGCATATCTGCCGCGACGCTGGCGGTCGGGGATCGTATTCGGCTCAACAGCTGGTATGCGCCGGCGCGCCTGCCCGCCGGTACGGTCGGGACCGTGGTCGAGGCGGATGAGGCGCGGGTCCGGATTGGATTGGGCGCCGCCGGTCAGGCCGACCCGGGCAAGGATAGCTGCGCAGGGACAGCGTCTGTCGGACCTGATCAGGCCCGTTTCGTTGAGGTGCGGCGTGAGGATGCGGAGTTCCGCTGCGGCTTCACATTTGCGCAGACCGTGTATGAGGCCAAGGGTCAAGGGTTTGACTCGGTGCATGCGCTGGTCCATCCGGGCATGACCCGCGTCACGCTGGGCACGGCGATGGGCCTGCATGCCAAAACGCTGCGCCTCGTGGTGCCGTCCGATCAAGGCGCAGATGTGGATGCCGACCCGATGCGGGGGGCACAGGAGATGCTGTCCGGCATTCTGTCGCGACGGGAACAGGATGGCACGGTCGCGGGTCATGTGCTTGATCCGATGCGGGTCGAAGAGCAGGTGCGCGGTGACATCCGGGCCTTGCGCCGCCATGCGCGCGGTGCGGGACGCCCCTGGGCGCTGCCGGAGACCTCTCCTGCCGGGCCTGACGTGAGCGCAGCGGAGTTGATCGAAGACCCGGCGCGCATCCTGCCGGTGATGGCGGCGCGCGATCTGCGCTTCACGCTTGGTGATCTGCGCCGTGAGATCGCCGCGCGCGTGCGCGGGGATAATAGGGAGGATGGAGGGAATGTGGGGGATGTGGATATAGACGGGTTGGTCAGCGCGGCGATGGGGTCAGACACTGTTGTCTGGTTGCAGGAGACAGCGCCGGACGGAGCCGCGCTCTTTACCACACGGGCGAATGAGAACGCGGCGTATCTGATGGCGCACCCTGCGCATATCCTGACGTTGATCGGCGCGGAGCGCACGATGTTCACATTGGAAGAGCTGCGCGGCGCGTTCGAGCGGCGTCTGCCACCGGGCAGCGATATCGACGGGGCTTGGTCGGCGGTTCAGGACAGTCCCGCGCTGGTGGCGCTGGAGGCTTGGGGTGCGCGCGGACACCGGCTCTTCACCACAAAGGCGCATATCAGCACCGAGCAGGCGCTGGTCACGCAGGCCGGTGATATGGCCGCGCAGCGGATTGAGTGGGACGCCATGGCGGGCACAGCGTCAGATGCGGTGGGGTCCGGGGACCTGTCCGACAGACTCACGGGCTCTCAGCGCCGGGCCGGGGAAGCGATGCTGGACGGGCGCGGGCTTGTGCTGGTGCGCGGTGTGGCCGGGGCGGGCAAGACCACGGTGTTGAAAGAGGTGGCCGCGCTTTGGAAGGCCCGGGGTTTTGATGTCTGCGGCGGCGCGATCAGCGGGCGCGTAACGCGCGATCTTGGCGAAGGTGTGGAGGATATGGCGGTTGCGAGCCTGGCGGCATGGGAGGCCCGCTGGGCGCAGGGCTGGCGTCCCTCGGGCAAGGGTCTGGTCTTTGTGATGGATGAGGCCGGGATGGTTGGCGCGGATGTCTGGGCGCGGGTACAGGAGCGTGTGGCGCGTCTGGGCGGCAAGCTCATCGCGGTGGGCGATCCGGCGCAGTTGCAGCCGGTCTCGAGCTCCAGTGCCTGGATGGCGGTGGAGTCAGAACTGGGCAGTGTGGTGATTGACCGGGCGCGGCGACAGATCAGCAAGCAGGAGCGCAAATGGACGGAAGGCTTTGCCGCAGGCGGGGTCGAGGCCCGTGCGGCGCTCAAAGGCTATGCCGGGGCGGGCGCGGTCCAGTTCACACAGACGGCGGAGGCCGGGGTCGGGCAGCTTGCGGAGGCTTATTACAACACAGGGACAGAGGAAGAGACGCGCTTGGCGCTGGCCTATACCCGCGAGGACGTGGCGCGGCTGAATAGTGCGATCCGCGCACAGGCGCTGGACCGGGGTGTTGTGGACGCCCATACCGTGCGCAGCTACGGGACTGTAGAGCAGGTGGTGCAGGGCAAGGTCATGGCCCGCGATCTGGTCTTCGGTGTGGGGGACAGGGTCCTTTTTGAGGAGGCCGGTTCCGAGGCGGGCATTCCCCGCAACACGACCGGGACAGTGATTCGCACCGCGCCCGGCCGTCTTGCCCTGCGGCTGGACGGGTCGGATGGGCGGGGGTCGGATGGGCAGGAGGTCGCGTTGGCGGGAGATGAGATCGCGGCGCTCGATCATGGCTATGCGACCACGCTGCATCGCAGCCAGGGGGTGACGGTCGATCACGCCTTTACGCTCGCGCATGGAGGGATGGACCGGCATCTGATCTATGTGGCGATGTCCCGGCATGTGCACAGCACGCAGGTATTTGTGCCGCGCGCGCGTGTGAAGGATATCGAAACACTCTCGGTTATGGCACAGCGCAGTTCAGAGCAGACGCTCGCGCGGTACGCTGATCGCGATACAGTTCAGGATGCAGAACAGGCCGGGCCCAAAACCGGTTTTGGTCCGGGTTTGGATGCTCTGAAGACCGAGAACGTCCCGCCCCGCGCGGGGGGGCCGCGTCATTGGGCAGAGTCCGGGGGGCAGGCTGAGGCTGGCGCAGGGACCGGGTTTGAAGAGGATGCGCATCTTGCCGCGGTGCTGGGCCGGATCACCGGGTTGCTGGCCTCGGCCTACAGGCCCGAGGATCCGCCGGTGGGGGAGGATCCCAACGGGTATGTCGAGACCCCGCAGCGTGTGATTGATACGCTCACCCAGCGTCGCGCCACGTTTGGGGCGGAAGACATCGCGCGGGAAGTGACGCATGTGGCGCGGTGCCCGGATACATTCGCGCGGATGTTCCGGGAGGCGATGGCCCACCCCGATTTGATCCGCCTGACCGAGGACAGCCCTTCGGGGCGGCTTTATACCACGCGGGCGCATCTCGATCTGGAACGGCGGGTGATGGACCGGGCCATGCGGCTGGCCTATTCCGGACACGCGGGGGCGGTCAAATTGTCGAAGCGACATGTGAACGCCACCATTCGGGCGCGGGGTCTGACGGAGCGGCAGGGCGAGATATTGCGTCTTGCGGGGTCGGACCAGAGGCTGATGATCCTGCGCGGGGACCCCGGCGCGGGCAAGACCTTCATGGCCGCGGCGGTGGCGGATCTGCACAGCCGGCAGGGGCTGGATGTGATTGCCGTCTCGCCGACGGGGCGCGGTGTCGATCACCTGCGCCGCGCGGGCGCGTCCCGGCCCATGACACTGGCCGGGCTGGAGCGGCTGGTGGCGCAAGAGAAGATCACTCTGAGCGCCAGGTCTGTCATCGTGCTGGACAATGCAGGCCAGGTGGGGGCGGAAGGTGCCGAGCGTCTGTTGCGCCTGCTCGAGGACAGGGGCGCAAAACTCATCGCCTTGCAGGACAGCGACCCCCATGCGCCCTTCGAGGCGATGCCGGTGTTCCGCACCCTGGAAGCGCGCATCGGCTCTGCCGATCTCGGGGAAACCCGCCGCCAAGGCGATCCGCGCATGCGGGCGGCGCTTGCGCTGCTGTCAGAGCGCGACAATGTGGACAGGGCGGTGGCGCAGCTGGACGGGCTGGGCGTGTTTGCGGCGGGCCAGAGCCGGGGTCGCGCCATCGAGAAGCTGGCCCGCGCCTATGTCCGGGACCAGATGGAGGACAAGATCGTGCTGGCCCATTCCCGCCGGGATGTGGGCGCGCTCAACACCGCCATCCGGGCACAGCTTGACCTGTTCTATCCCGAACGGATGGCGCCTGTCGCCGCCCGCGCGCTGCCGGGCTCTGTTGGAGACCTGCGGGTGGGGGACCGGATCCGGCTCACGCAAGCCTATCGCCCGGCAGGTCTGCGGGTTGGCACGGAGGCGCGGGTGGACCGGCGCAGCCGCCGCCATGTGGTGTTGCGCGTGGGCTCGGATGAGGAGGCGCGCCATCTCAGGCTGCGGATCGACGACCCGGAATTCCGCTACAGTTTTGCTTTTGCCGATACGATCCATGGCGCGCGCGGTCGCGGCACCGCCTCGGTGCATATGCTGGCCTCCCCGGGCATGACCCGGCGCCTGTTGCATACGGGCGCGGCGTTGAGCGGCGCGCGCCTCAACATCGTGGTTCCGGTTGCCAAACCCCGCATGCTTTCGGCGATTGCCGCGATCACCCGCAAGGATGACAGTGTCGAGGCGGCGCTGGATTATGGGGTGGATGCGACGGAACAGGCCCGTGCCGCCCTCCGGGCCGGGGGCCGGGATGGAGACCAGGGGGCGGACAGGCCTGCGCCGGGCGCGTTGATGGACGGGCTGGACCGGGCGCTGGCCTGGGTGGCGGACAGTCTCGACGGGGGTGTGCAGGGCGTCCGGGAGCCCGCCCCGGCCACCCGGCGGCTCGAGAGCCTGCGGGGTGCGGTGATGAATGAGCTTGCCGGCGCGCATCGGGAACATACAGGCAAGCCTCTCACCCTTGAGGCGCAGCAGGCGATGGCGGCGCGCATCGAGCGCCTGGTCCTGGGGCGGAACTGGCGCCGCTTTGTCGGCCAGGGCTGGGCCGTCAGGGCGTTCGAGGCGGAAAGTGAGCGCGGCCATATCCCCGGTGTGGCCCGCCGCGACCAGAGGGTCGACCGGGTGCTCAGGCGCGGGATCGCGGTTGCCCGTGACGCGGGCGAGGGTGACATTGAGCGCTGGTTCGCGGCGGCGCAGGCCTCCGTAAAACAGGTGATCGAGAAACAGAAGGCGGAGTATGCGACGCGCAAGGCTGCATCAGGCCTGGCCTCAGAGAATGCGTCTTCGGCGAAACCTGACGCGCCAGTGCCGCCTGCGCCGACCGGGGCTGTGCCATCGCTTGCACCGATCGCTGCGGGTAACGAGCAGCGCGATTACCGGGGCATGGCGTTGCAACTGGCACAGGCGATCAGCGCGCGTGTCCCGCGCGGTGATCCTGTCCATGGCATGGATCATGTTCCTGTTCTGGAAGAAATGCTGCGGGGGGTCGATCAGGATGTCTCCCGCCCGATTGGGGAGGCCGAGCTCTTCCGGCTTGTGCCTTATGTCTCCCACAGCAGGGCCGATGAGCACCGGCTCCGTGACGTGGTGAAATTTGTCATGAAGCGCGGGCCGTTGATGGAGCGTGAGGTGTTGCTCAAGCAGCGCGACAGCGTGCTGCAGCATCTTGAAAACCGCGGGGAGGGGACCATTCCGGCGCCGGCGTTCATTCCTCGGCTTAAGGTGTTCACCCATAACGAGGTCTTCGCGCTTCATGAACCCGATGCGCCCTGGCCCGACAGCCTGCCCGCGCGGCGAGCGATGGAACGGGAGGTGATCAGCGCGCGATTGAGAACCTATCGCGAAGAGTTTGTAGCGAAAGGAAAAGAGATGGAGAAATCTGACATCGTTAAGGATATGGTGATGGGTGACATCACGCCTGAGACACTGGCCGCCTTCAAAGCGGCCTTCAGCCTGGATGAGATCGGAGCGTTGATGAACCCCGAGGCCGAGATGCCGGAGAGTTTACCCGCCTTGGATCCCAAGATGCGCGAAATGATTGCGAGCAATTTGAACAAGGCGATTGAAAGCCCGCCAGTACATCGGGGGTCGTCTGATGCGGCGGCCCCGCCTGAAGGCCCGATGATTGAGGCGACGCCTGAACCCGAAATGACACCCGAAGGCAAGCAGGCGTTCGATCTGGCGTTGAGCCTTGCGTCCTCAGTATCAGAGCATATCACACGGTTTTCCGCTGCCCATCAAGGCGATCTGAAGACCCGCATTGCGGATTTGATCAAAGCGCCGCCCGGTGCACCTTTGGGTGGAGAAACCGCTGAGGCCTTTGCTCAAGACCTTGCAAGAAAGCGTCTGGAGACCGAGGTGCGGCGCGAAGTTCTCAAGGCGGATTTCCCGCGTTTTGTAGAAAAGGCCATGTATCAGGAGACAAGTAAAGCATTTGTGGCAGTGCCGAAAGCCGCGCGGAGATACGAGGCGGCGGCCAGGATTGCGATTGAAGAGCGCATTGCCAGGGAGGGCATTAAGGCAAACGCATATGAGCGCGCGATTGCCGAGATCGCCACACGCGAAAATTCCGATCCCGAACTGGTCGATACCCTCACCGAAGCGCTTGCATATGGGGAACCAATGGATGCAGAAGCGATGAAGGCGCAGAGAAACACGCTATTGAACGCGATGATCGCGCGGCGTGTTCCAGGCAACCTCAGCGGGGGAAAAGAATACGCGCGTGCGGTGTTTGCAGCCTTCACGCATAAGGAGGTCGACGCCCTGATGTCGGAAGGTGCGTTGCCGTCCAGCCTGCCGGATCTGGAGCCGGGTCAGCGTCAGAATGCCAGGGCCACATTGGTTGCACAATTCTCGAAGCTTGAAGGCGGCTCACCCGTCCCAAGCCACAACAAGGCGGCCAGGGCGGCCAGGGTGCTGGCGCAGGAAACGGGGGTGTATCCCCGCCGGAGCGGCCCGTCCTCAGGGCCGTCGATGTGATCCATGGTCGGGCAGGGGGCATCATACGGGCTCCTGACTTCCGACCTTTTTGTTGATCTGACTGGGTTTTTGGTTTGTTTTCAGGTGTGGTTGCTCAGAGGCGCGTTGTAGTGCCCCATTATTATAAAAAGTATTGACATGGGCCTTCAGATGGCTAACCTCTTCGCCCATGTTCATCCGCACCAAACATGACGCAAAGCTCAACCGCACACGGATCCAGATCGTTGAATCCGTCCGCACCGGCTCCAAGGTACGCCAGAAGATCCTGCGCCATGTGGGTGTGGCCCATAACGACAGCGAGATTGAGGATATCAAGCGTCTGGCGGGCCGCTTGATGGAGCAATTACGCATTGATCGCTCGCCGCAAATGGAACTGTTCACGCCCACGGAATATGCCGATCTGCAGGCGCTGGTGCGCCGCGCTCCGCGGCCGGACAAGCTTGGCGTTGATCTTGCCGAGTGCCGTGAGGAGGCGCGGGTCTCTCTGGGTCTGCGGGATGTCATGGGGACGATGTATGACCAACTGGGTTGGGGGGCCCTTCTGGGGGCGGCGCGTAAAAGTGCCAATCGCATTGTGAAAGAGCTGGTTATGGCGCGGATCGCACAGCCCGAGAGCAAGCGCGCGACCGTGGAGGCGTTGGAGAACCAGGCAGGCATCACGCTCAATCTGGACGTGGTCTATCGGAGCATGGATTACATCAATACGCCGGTGATAGACGGGATTTGCAAAACCTCTCACGCGGCGGCAGAGAAGTTGCTGGGCGGGCCAGTGACCGTGCTGTTCTACGATTGCACGACCCTGGCCTTTGACACCGAGCGCGAGGACCCGGCCGAGGATGCGGACGGGGTCGAGCAGGATCATCTTCTGGCCAAGGGCTTCAGCAAGGATGGCAAGCATCACCGCGCTCAGGTCATGCTGGCGCTGATCGTCACCTCCGATGGGCTGCCTGTGGGCTATGAACTCTTCCCGGGAAACACCTGGGAAGGTCATACGCTGGAAGCTGCGCTGAAGGCGTTGGAGGGACGCTTCGACGTGGCCAGGGTCACGTTCGTGGCCGATGCCGCCATGCTCAGCAAGGACAACCAGCAGATGTTGCAGAACAAGGGTCTGCCCTACATCCTCGGCTATCGCATGAAGTCCGCCCCGGCCGCCGTGAAGGCGAACATTTTGAGCCCGGAGGGACGCCAGCCTTGGGCTGGACACGGTTCTGAAGAGGCAACCGAGAAGGGCTGGTACAAGGTGATCGACCAGGAGGGAGCGCGGGTCATTGTGACCTGGTCACCCACCCGGGCACGCAATGATGCCCACAAGCGCGACAAGGCAATCGAAAAGCTGCACAAGAAGCTCAAGCGCTCTCGCAAACCCGGCAGCTTCAGCAGCCGGGGATATGGCCGCTTCCTGGCCTTCCCCGACAGCGGGGACGTCACGCTGGATGATGCAAAGATCAAGGCAGCGGCACAATGGGACGGGCTGCATGCCATTGTTGTTCATGGTGCGGACGAACTGGAGGCACAGGACGTCATTGCCCGCTATCACCAGTTGTGGGAGATCGAAGCCTGCTTCCGCACCAACAAGCACGATCTGAAAATCCGGCCCATCTATCACTGGTCGCCGCGTCGGGTCCGGGCCCATATCGCCATCTGCTACATGGCCTTCTGCTGCCTGCAGCACCTGCGCAAGCATCTGGACCTGCTCGGACACCCGATGAGCCCGGCTCGTATCCGCAACGAGTTGAACGCATTGCAGCTCTCGATCCTGCGCCACAAAGGCACCCCTGACCGCTACGGCATGCCAAGCCATGCCACGGTCGATGCCAGACGCATCCTCACCTGCGTCGGCCTGACCTGGAACGAAGCCCCTTTCAAGATACCCCCCGGGCGCACCCGAAAAACTGGCCAGACCAAAGCCTGAGCTCCCTCAACACTCCGAAACAATCGCTGGCGAAAAAAGTCCGTGTAGTGCCTTTTGGCAACCAAGGCATAATAATATCAATGACTTATACGAAAAAATGTCGGAAGTCAGGAAACGGGGGTGTATCCCCGCCGGAGCGGCCCGTCCTCAGGGCCGTCGATGTGATCCATGGTCGGGCAGGGGGCATCATACGGGCTGAAAATTCTCACCGCCATATCCGTCCTGTTCGTTTGCCTGTCATTGGCCCTTTATGCGGCCGGGGTCCGGATCAATCTCAGCGCGTCTCATCCCCCGGGCCTCTATCGCCTCGTGGGTCAGGACCCGGCGGTGGGGCTCTATGCGATCTTCTGTGTGCCCGTCCCCCTGGCCGATCTGCCGCCGCTCGATCAGACCCGCGTGCCGCCCTGTACCCGCGACAGGCCAGGCTACCCGGTCCTCAAACGCATCGCGCGGATCGAAGCAGGTGGCGATATCCATGTGCGCGGGGATCACCCCCTGTCCCTGGATTCGCGCATATTCGGACCCTTGCGCGCAGAGGACATCACCGGCGTGGCTGTCAGGGTCGGAGGGTTTTGAGCGGAGTGCGCGCGCGGCTCACGGGCGCCTGGGTGTGGCAAACACGATGTTCAGGTTTTCCGCCAGGATCAGCGCATCGAGCCAGGCGTCAAGCTGGTCCTGCTCCGCGTCCCGCACCTGGGCGATGCGCGCCGGCGGCAGCGGCCCGAACTTGAGCTGCGCCAGGCGCAGGAAGGTTTCCGCCTTGCCTTCGGCCTTGCCTTCGGCCTTGCCTTCTTCAACCCAGGCTTCTGCGACGGTTCCCATCAGCCTCTCCCATTGTTCCGGCCGGGTCCGCTGGAGCGAGTGCTCAAGCGTTTGCGGCGTCAGTTTCAATTTTTCAACGATGTATCTCAGAAGATGGCGTTCGAAATCACTGCCGTCAACCGCCCCGCCGGTGACCAGGTCCAGCTGCTCCGGCGCAACAGTGTCCCTGAACGCAAGCGACAGGGCCAGCAGGGCGGCAAGAACGTCGCGCTGCCGGGACAGGTGCCGGGGGTCGATCCGGCCCAGGTCCCGCACGCCATAGGCAAAGCCCCGCAGGGGATCGTCGATCCCGTCGGGGGTCTCGATCATCTCCGCCAAAGACATCGGCGCGCTCCAGTGACCCCGCCCGTGATAGAAGACAACGGGCAGAATCATCGGCAGCTTCCGCCCCGCCCCGCCCTGCTCCCTTTCCCGCTTCCAGATCCTGAGCATGTACCGGGCCAGTTGCAGGGGTATGTCGGGGTCAACGTAGCTTTTGTGCTCCAGCAGCACAAAGACCCGCGCCGCCGGTCCGCTTTTCAGGCGGACCCGGAACAGGGCATCGCATTGGGTCCTGGCCCCGTCGTCGTCCACGAAACTGCCCTCGAGCGGTTCGGGGGGTGTCGCGAAGTCGATCAAATCCGCCACATGCGGGGGCAGGTGATCTTCCAGCAGCGCAGCCGCGCGGCGGGGATTTGAGACGAGCGCGCGAAACAGCGCGTCATGGGGCGTGGCTGGAAGCGTCATTGCGGTCCTTGCGGGTTGGTGTTCGTCCCCCCCCCCTGCTAGCACGTTCACCGCGCCGGGGCACCAGTCGCGGTGCGCAGGGCAGAGACCCCGCTGTCGGCATGATGGATATGGATGCGCAAGAGCGCGGCAAACCGGGCGGCAACCTTGCGCCGCAGCAGGGCGGTGGCGAAGGGATCAGTCCAGCGGTCATTGGCGAGAATGACACCGTGATCCGCCCCGGATCGGCCCAGGCCGATCCAGCGCCACAGGCTGAAGGCCTCAAAACAGATAAGCCAGTGCGGGTCCGGGATGGCCTGGCCCTTGCGGCCCTGCTGCGGGGCGTTGTCCGCCGCCGGCCACCAGCCCGCATTGACCATCGGAATGCCGATTTGCGCATGGTAGAGGGGCAGGGGGGTCGGGCAGGTATCCCGATCAAAGCGCCAGACCGCGCCGAGCCCGGTCCCGGTCATGACGCCCATGCGCACGGCCACATCCCGGTTTTGCACCTCAGAGCACCACCAGTGGATGGCGGCGTGATCGTCATGGGTGATCATGTTCTCGCCGAGGATGATCTGATCGCCCGCTTCTGCGCGATCCAGTATCCGTGTCCAGTGGCCGCGCTGCGTCAGCGCTTTGACATCGGATATGTCGATCTCGTCATAGATGACCGTGGCGCCTCGTGCGGGCAGGGAGGGGCCGAACACAAAATCCAGGCCGGGGGCAGTTGCCAGCAGGGCCATGAGCAAAGAGCAGCGGGCAACAAACCCGCGCTGCGCTTCGATCAGGGCGACCCACACCAGGAGCGTGGCAAGGCCAAAGACCCCTGCGCCCGGCAGCAGCGCTCCCGTCACCAGAAGCGGGCTGGCCGGAAAGGCTGGCAGGGCGAGCAGCAGCGCGGTGCTGATCGCGATCCCGAGCCTTGCGAAGCTGTAGCTCGTGATCAGAACGGCAACAGTCGCACCGAACACAATGAGGACCGGATTGTATTCAAGACGCGCCAATCCCCATCCGCTGATCAGCGCCGGCCACAGGAAATGCCCGGCCATGAGGGCCGTGACGATGGTGTGTTTCTCTGGCCGGGCCGGTATCAGCAGAGCGAGTGCGAAGGGAATATAGGCGACGGCGAAGGGGGCATGCCCGACCAGAAACCCCGCGCCGGTCAGGGCGCAGGAGAGCAAAAACAGCATAAACACCGGGGCGGCCTGCGCGGGCGGGTATGGGGATTGCGCTTGTGTCATCGGGTCTGACCCCGGTTCTGCGTCCACCACATCCTGGCATCCGTGAGGCTCATGGCGTTCATCCATCCGGCTGTGTTGCAGCACATCCTGCAATGTCAGGGCAACCGGACCCGGGTCGCGTCAGCATCGCGTCCGGGCCTGTCCCGCTCTCGTCTTCGTCTGTCATATCACGGCCGTCGTTTTTTTGCGTCCCGGGTTTTTTCTGCCGGGGCGGTGCCGTTTCGCAAGGATGTCATCCAGGCCCCAAACCTGTCGCTTTGTGTCGGGTAGGGCCGAGTGGATGTGCCTTCTCTGAACGGTGTGACCCCCTGCCATTCTTCCCGTCGGAAGCTGAAGGCCATGCCACAGACGAGGGGGTTCTGGCCTTTGTAGAACAGGACCAGCCCGTCATTGGGCAGGGTGCGCAACTGCTCGGGCCGCATGAGGTTGGCCTTTTGCAGATTGACGTTCCTGGTCACATTGGAGGACGGGGTTCCGATGCCGAAGCCGCGGAGGCTGGTGGATCTGGACTTGCCTTCGATATCGACGGTGTATTCGCCGATCATGCGGGAGAGTTCTGCCTGATCGGTGGGGTCTTCGGTGGGACCGTAGACCCGCGCGGCGACAGAGCTGTTCCAGGCGCGTACGCCTTCCTTGCCATAGAGTTTTTCAAGCTGGCCGGTGGACTGGAAGATCAGCATCAGATGCAGCCCGCGCTTGCGCATGGTGTCGCGCAGCAGCTCGAAGCCCTGCAGGCGTCCGACCTGGTAGGCCTCGTCCACGATCATCAGCCGCTCTATGCCATCCTGTCCTTCATTGATGCAGTAGAGGAGGGCGCTGAGGATGCAGCGGACGATGCCGGGGAAGGACTGCAGATCGCTGATGCCGAGGCGGATATAGACATCGGTTGTTTTGCCCAGCACATCCGGCAGCCCGTCGTCTTCGGCCTTGCCTGTTGCGGCCTCGATCCTGTTTCGTGCGGGTGCGCCCTTTTTGGGCGCAGGGGTGTCTTTGCCGGTTGCGCCCACGTCCGGGTCTGCGTCCAGCACCGCGCACATATCGGGGAAGGAGGCCCAGTTCAGGGCCTGTTTGATGTTGCTTTGCAGGTTCGAGAACAGTTTTTCTTCCATCTCGGCAAAGGAGCCAAGACGCTTCTTTACCGCCTCATTGGCCTCTTGATCCTCTACTATTTCTGTAACGTGATCTTTGAATGCTTTCTCCGGTTTGGATATGATGTCATAGAGCGCCTGAAAGACATTTTTTGCCCCACCTTCCACCAGGCACTGCAGCAAACCCGACATCAGGGTGGCGCCTTCGCTGGCGTAGAATTGCGAATACTCGCTCCTGAGGCCGTCCTGTTTGCCCACGAGGCTGTCGGCGAGATGCATATAGGCGATGGGGGATTTTTCCAGCCAGGGGCGCAGCAGTTTGATCAGATCGATCCCGTTTCCGATCTCGATGACGCGGGCCTCAAACCCCATTGCCGCCCGCGCGGCGGCGACGGTCTCGTGGATTTCGTGCTGGGGGTCCATGAAGATGATCGGATGGCGATAGGTCAGGGCGGTGGGAAAGACAATCCCTGCGGTCTTGCCCGCGCCGGTGCCCGCAAAGACCAGCGAATGCCCGCCCGCAAAGCCTGTGCTGAGGGTGATCAACCCGGCCGTGCCACCCGGCCCCCATGTGGCCCTGTCGGCGGGGTTGAACCGCCTGGAGGTCTTGCGCGGGTCGTAATCCTCTCCCAGAACGATGCCTTCCGGATCGCCGACGATGTTCCGGATGTCTGTCCAACTGGACCATTGGGCATCCCCGAAGACGGTTTCCGCCGATCTGTAGCGGTTGGAGCCGCGATGTTTCCGGGAGGCGCGGATCTCGCGGACGGGCAATTCCCCGAATGCAATTGTCAGGATCATGCCCAGAAGGGCGAGACCCAAGCCCGTGCCGGACAGGCGCGCGATCGACACAAACTGGGTATAGTGGGGATTGGTCGTGGTGAGCGTGTTGCCCAGATGAGCCCAGAGGGCCTCGATGTCCCAGTAATTGCCGGGCAGCATATAGGGGCTGGTCCCGTTGATGCCGATGCCCCAGACCGCGCCAATCGAGACCAGACCGATGGCGAAGGCCAGCCGCTTATGCGCGCGCGGCTGGTAAAGCGCGACGAGGCCGCAGAACGCCAGCGCCATACACAGCGCCGCCCACCGCCAGGGTATGCCGGTTTCCCCCAGACCGGTCTCGGGATTGTCGATGGCCCCGAAACTCCGGCGCGTCATCCATGCGAACGGGGCCATGAGCAGCCCATAAGCTGCGGCCTCTATCAAGCGGAGGGCATCTTGTAGCTGGGTCATGGGTTTGCATTCCTGCGGCGTAAATCTGTGGACCCCGGGTGTGTTTGCCCGAGAGGGGGGGTATCGCTGTCTGCCCCTCGCAACGGGCGTGTGGCCGGACAGGTGGCGTCGGACGTGTTTTCGGCGGTATGGTCCCAACCCCGCCCCATGTGCGCTGAGGCCTCTCTGCAGCTATGGTCAGTTTAGGCCTGTTCGCAGACCGGCGGGCTCATGCCTGACGACTTATCCGAGATAATCGGCCAGCAGGGCCTTGTTGTTGGCGGCGACGTTCGCGTCACGATGCTGGGGTCGATTACGGGACAGTGATAAATCGTACGCTAAGCGATTTTGTGCCTCATTTCTCGCCAGATGTACTGACCTATGAGCAGAATGTGCTCCCATCCCAAGGGCGATATGTGCCTGAGCAGGTGTTCGGGCGTGTCCAGGCCTTCGCTTATCGCACATTGCAGAGAGACCAGAGCGCTTAGCGTACGATTTATCACTGTCCCGTAATCGACCCCATTCCGCACCTCGCTCTACCCCCGCAGATGACCCGTAGAGCGCCTGAGAGGGGGTTTAGAGCGCCGGTTCGTAAAAAAATAAGGTCAGGGTAGGGTTGGGGTGTTTTTGGCTCTCACA
>NZ_CBDAQX010000012.1:0-109746 GCF_965199275.1 Ruegeria sp.
GGCAGCATATCGGCCAGAACCGTGTCTGTGTGCATGCTCATTGCGCCCTGCCTCCGTTCAGGTCCAGAATTTCCATTTGGACGCCCGGGCTTCTCCGGGAATGCGCCACATCAGCCGGGGCGTGGCCGGCCGGGTCCAGAGCCCGGCGCTCTGGCCGGGGTGACCCAGCCAGAAGCGGAACGTTTCCGGCAGCTTGCGGGCAAGATTGTGAAACAGGCGCGGGTCGTAATGCGCGCAAACCCGCAACCCCCAGTAGCCCCAGGCAAAAACAAGGACCGCGGCCAGCACATCTTCGACGCCAAGGTCGAAATCCACCACGATGCCAAGTGCGCAAAGCATGATGAGGCAGATCACCGGAACCCGCTCGCATTTGAGAAACAATCGGTGCTGGACCATGGCCTGGTTGATCTGCCCCATTACGCGTCCCCTCCTGGGCTTGTGGTGCTGTCTGCCGGATCAGTTCGCGGCGTCCGTCTCCGACGGGTTGCGGGCGCAGGCCGGGTCGTCGGGAAAGACCAGATGCGATCCGCAAACCCGGTAATTGTAATAAAACCGCGCCGCGCTGTAGATCACGGTGAATGCGATGAATGTGATGAAAAAAGTGGTCCAGAAATGCCGCCTGTTTCGTTGCCAGAATGTTTTGTCCGTAAGGTCCATGAGATTTATCCTCCTGTCGGGGTTCGGGGGCTTTGTATGGCCGGGCGGGTCGGCCGTGTGATAAAGCCGCAGCCATACGCCTTGTAGTGACGGGGACATATTCATGAGACAGCCACCCGCCATAGACACACTTCAGGCATGCCGTGCGCTTGAGGAGGCGGGGCTTGATCCCGGGGTTGCCGAAGAACTTGTCCGGCTCATTGATGCGGGGATCGGGGGCGGCGCGGCCAGCGCGGCAGAGCTTGCGGAGGTCAAAGCCGCAGTTGCCAAACACGAAGCATATGTCGTGCGTATTGAATACAGGGTCGCGGGATATCTTGCTGTCATAATGGCAATTTTTCTCGGCATGATCACGCTTGCCCAGAATTTCAGCTGGTTCGTCGGGATCATGGGCGGGTAAAGGCCAGGTGCGACCGAGCCGGGGCGCGTGCGGCGCTGACACGAGGCCCCAATGTGGCATGGAAGAGAACAGTACAAGGGTCATGGTGTTTTACCCCCTTGCAGGGCATCGTCACTGACGGGCGCACCGCCCGTCTGAAGCCGCCTGTGGTCCGCCTCGACGATGCTGATCGGGATCACCAGAGCGAGATTGAACAGGATAAGCGATAGGACCATATCTGCAGTGCTGCAAGGCGATTTCTTCATGATGCGGCAGACCCCCTTGCAAGAAGGGCGGCAATGGCGAACATAAGTGTCAGGCTGAACAGCACCAGCACCTGTCCGGCGGGAACCGGCAGGGGGTCGGGCGATGAAGTGAATGCCGGGCCATAGCGCCAGATGAGCGTTCCCGTACCGGCCACCATGCCTGGAAGGGCGGCAGGAAAAGCCGAGCCGAACAGCCGTTTGCCGCGCCGGATGCTGTAGAGGGCAGACGTGATCACGCATCCGGCGAGAAACAGGGCCATCATCAGCACCATGTGCCCGGAACCGGCGACTGCGCCCATGGTCGCAAGCAGTGCCACATCGCCCTGGCCGATCCGTCCCGGCCGCAGCCACACAAACCCCGCCGTCACGCCCCCGACGCTCAGCGCGACATTCAGACCGTCAGTGACGCCCGCCACACCTGCGGTCACTCCCGCCGCTGTCAGGCCCGCCAGCGCCAGTATGGCGCTGGCCGCGAGATCGATCTCGAAGCGCCTCACGTCCACAAGCAAAATCCGTGCCGAGGCGAGCAGAGCGAGGGTCAGGCAGGTGCCAAGAGCCAGCCGGGGGGAGATGAGGGGGATTATTTCGGGCATGTGTCCGCCCCCTTGATCGTCAGATCAAGTGTGGTGATCGTTCCGTCGTCAAGCCACCGGCGCAGATTCCGGTGGATATGGCCCGGATCAAAACCGGCCAGTTCGCACGTATCGCGAAACGCTCGTGAGGGGTAGTCGCCCACCCAGCGTTCCGCCTCCCCGCGTTCCCGCGCTGTGCTGTAGCTGTCGGAGGCAAGATCACGAAGCATGCGTACCAGCACCGCCTGCCAGAGTGCCCGGCACGCTTGCGCGTCATAGCTGTGCAACGGATTGATCGTTGGCATTCTGCGTCCCGGAATGACGGGTGTATGGCCCCTTTCCGGGTTGCGTGGGTACATCCCGTGCCGCCCTTCGCGGGTACCGTCAGGATGGGCGGGATATGTTTCGTCCGGACACATGCGTGCGAACCTGCCGGGGCAGGGACGAGACAGTATAACGACCTGTTCAATCGGGCCAGCCAGTGACACGCTGTCAAACATCGCGAGGGGCCTCCCCGTCCTGGTGGTCCGGATCGGGGTCCGAAACCTGCGCTTTTTCCTCCCGCATCCGGTTGGCCAGGTCCGCCGACCAGGCCGGGGGCCGTTCGATTTCTTCCAGCAGCAGGCCCAGGATGGAGGCCGGTTTCTCTGCGCCGGTGCGCAGATCGAACGCGCGGCTCATCGAGCGGGCGAGGCTTGCAGCCGTCACGCCCTCATGCTGCAGCATGACCGAAAGCGCGATACACAGATCCGAGACCAGCGCCTCCATGTCCGAGCCGGAGCGGTAGCCACTGTCGTAAAAGATCTCGAGTGGCGTCATGTGATCGGCCCCATAACCGATGGTGACAAAGACGCTCTGGCCGGCCCATGTCAGCTTGCGGGTCTCGCCGGGGCGGCGGTCTGGCAGGGGTGTGCGGCCGGGGCTGTGTTTGCGGGGCGCGTGCTCAGGCATGGCTGCCTCCCGCATCGAATTGTGGCGCGGCCAAACCACCGTCGTGGCCTGGCCGTCCTCCACACTGAAGTTGACAAAAACAACACAGGAGGAACCGGTTGTGCCGATCTTCAGCATATCTGGTCAGGCGGAGAATGACTGCCGGGACGGCTGGCCTTGACGGATCAAGGGGGTTTTCGGCGGCACTCCTGTTTTTGAAACTCTGCGCGATGTGCGCGATCTCGGCTGCGCAGGTGCGCGTGTCGTGAAGGGTGCCCTGAAGGCGGTCGTCCCGCAGGCCATGCGGGATCTGGCGCATACGGGTCTGAAGGATCGCGCGGCTCATTTTTCTGCCTCCTGCCGGTAGGTTCCTGTGAGCCGTGCGCAATAGGGGGCGAGGGCCGTGTTTGCGCAACTGGCGTGCTCCCGGCGTTGTTTGCGGGCGCCTTCGGGGTCGCTGCGCGCGGCGTCAATCAACCTGCGCTGCCAGTCGCGCAGGTGCCGCAATTCGGCGATGTCGGCCTCCAGCCGGATGAGCGCCCGTTCAAGCGCCTGACGGAGCGCAGCTACGTCTTTGTCATCGAGGTGTGAGGGGCCGGAAAACTGCCCGGCAGCCCGGCCCGATTGCTGCGGGGAAACGCCCGCCGGAGACGAGGTCGGGGTTTGCGCACAGGCGGACGCCCCGTCCTGGAGGGCCGTGCCGATGAGCAGGACGGCGGCAAGAAGGCCGGGCGAGCAGCGCAAGCAGGGAGACCGGCCTGTGCCCGCCCGTTTGGGCCGCGTTGGCCGCCCTGGCCGCGAGGGGACCGCCTTTTGCTCTGCCCTCAACATCCCGAACATCCCTTCGTGACGATCAGGGTCTGGACCGTTGCGCGTTTTGAAACAAGGTCACCGCCGATTTTGGCGCTGCCTGCCCTCAGCGCGCCATCCACCTTCAGATTGCCCTCCACCACAAAGGGGCCCTCTACATTCAAAACCGCTCGCGCGCCCGCACCCGTCGTATCCGGGGCTCTGAGACGGGCAACCCCCGTGATGTCATGCCCGCCCATATGCAGGTCCGTTTCCATCCGGTTGAGTTCGCCTGCCGGGCGGCGGTGCAGATAAAGATCACGCCCCGTTGCAAGCGAGACCTGCCGCAGCGCCACAAAATCGCCCGGGCGTGCCGAAAGTCCGGGCGGCAGGGTGTAGTCCAGTCCGGGCCCGGTCACCTTGCGCCCTGTCCCGGTGGCGCGCACGATCCCGACGCCTGCAATTGCGTCCCCGGCTCCGGGGGCCGGGACCGGGCCCACGGGGCCTGCGGCGCGCGCGATCAGCACGACCGTTTTGTCCGGACTGCCGGGTGGCCGGTAGTAGCCCATGGTGATGGTGCGCCCCCGATAGGGTGTTTGCAGCTTTGCACCGATGACGGGCGGCTGAACCCCGCTCAACCCCTGCAGGCTCGCGCGGGCCCTCTCGATCCGCCCCGGCTCTTCCAGCAGCTTTGCCGCCCCGGCATCGGCCCATGCGCTGAGCGCACGCGCTTCGGCCTGGCTGACCTGCCGGTCGATCAGGGCTGTGGCCAGAGTGCCGGCACTTGTGCCCAGAACCACCAGCAGCGCGACGGCCATCATGATGTCGAGCAGGCCAAGCCCGCGCACGGCCCTGCACCCTGTCCTCCTGCGCGCTGTCCTGCTGTGCCCTGTCATGGTCTGCACCCCGCGCCTTTGGTCGCAATCAGCCTGCCGAGGCGCAGAGGGCCTTCTATCCGCAGGCAGCCGCCCACTGTGGCAGGGCCGTCAATCACCAGGTTGCCGCCTGTCCTCGCTGGCCCATGCGCCACGAAACCCCCCGATATTTCTGCGCGGCGCACGCTCACCTGACCGCTCACATCGAGCCCTGCGGTCAGGGTCAGGGCAGGCAGGTCGATCCGCCCGCGGGGCGGCCTGCCTGCCTGTCCTTGCGCCGGGGCGGCAAAGGTGATTGCGCCCCCACCCATGTCCAGATCCGTTTCCAGTGCAGGTGTTGCAAACCCGGAGCGGATCTCGCGCAGCACAAATCGGTCATCCACGCCCGCAAGCGGGGCTGCAAACAGGGCCAGGGCCGCCCCGGGTGCCGCCCTGTCACAGCCTTCGCCGCCAAAGTCGAGCGTTATGTCCGCACGCCCGGCCAGACGTTCCGCCTGCGCGTTTGCGGCCCCCGAGAGCGCCACACAAAGCGCGTCAAGCTGCGCGTGGCGCACGGGTCCCGCAGAGCCCTCCGGCTCCAGCACCACGATGCCATGGGCGCGGTCTTCCGGGGTGTTCTGCGCGCGCGGAGTGGCCACGAGAGGGCGGATGCGCCAGCCGAGGTTGTCCGGGCTCCACTAGGGCGCGCGCCAGATTTGCTTGAGCTTGGTGGTTTCGGAGCGGCTCAGGGCGCGCGCGGTTCCGGGGTCGGGGCGGGTGAAACCGGGGGCCTTCTGCGCCGCATGCAGCCAGAAATGCAGCGCCTGCGCCTCGGCCCGGATCAGCCCCTCAAGCGCGCTCACCTGCGCATCGCGCACCCGCCGCGCCTCAAGCCCGGCCCAGGCGGCAAAGCCTGCGGCCAGGATCATCGACAGCCCCAGCGCCGCCGCGAGCCCTGCCGCACCGCGCCTGGCGCGGTGCTTTGTGCGCCCTCGTGTGGTGCGACGCCCAGGCCACGCGCACCGGATATGACAGACCTGCCGCATCAGCTGCCGTCGAAGGTCAGCACAAGCGAGTCGAGGTCCTCGGCGCAGGCCTCGGCGATTTCTGCGGGATTCGCATTATAGGCCTTGCCGGGGTTATTGCCGCCCAGAGTGAGCCTTTCTGTGCGGTTCTTTCGGGCGGTTCGAAACAGCCGGTCCCCGCGCAGGGTGCTGAGAACCGCCTGGCAGGTGTCATCGGTGACATCGTTGAAGGTGATTGTGAAGGCGTCCCCGGTCCCGGCAATTTCCACCGTATTGCCGGACGGGTCTTCGATCTTGGCGTTACTCTTTTGCCAGTTGGTGGGGACAAAGCCGAGGCTGATGGCTTTTTGTGCATCAAAGCCGGTATAATCACCCCGGTAGAACTGCGCGGCCTGCGGGGCGAGCTGGCGCGTAAAGAGTGCCGTCTGGGTGGCGTTGGAGGTGCCTTGCAATTGGGCGTAGAGCGCAAAAATGCCGATGATGATCACCACGACCACCACAAAGGACATCAGAACGCCAATCAGCCCGCGCCGGGCGCGGTGCGGCCAGGGTCTTCGGGGTGCGGGTCCGCGTGGGTCTGGCCTGGATGTGGGGTGGGCAGAAACCGGGGGTGTCGTGCTCATATGTAGAGTGTCCTTGTGATCTGATCGACGATGGGAAGGGCCACGCTCATCAGCACGAGCATGGCAGTGGCAATGAACGCGAGCAGCACGGCGTTGAGGAGCACCATGCGCACCTTGATGGTGGTTTCGATGCGGGCCAGCCAGCGGTCGAGAAAGCCTGCGGTCTTTTCGATGCCGCCCTGCCTGTTCCACAGCATTTCCAGGATGGGTCCGAGCTCGGGGGCGGGAAAGCCCTGTTCCGCGAGACGGCAGGCGGTTCCCAGGTTGAGCCCGCCGCGTTCAAACATATCGGCAATGCGTCCGATCCGGGAGCGCGCATAGGGCCGGGAGCGCGCCGCCATATCGCGAAAGAACCGCGTGGTGATGCCCTGCCCCGCCCGACCTGCCTCGACAGTGGCAAACAGAAACCCCGCGCCCGCCATCAGCCGCGCCAGGGCAAAGGGGGGCATCCGGTCGGCCAGAACCCGCCCGCGCCCGGCCCAGTTGGGCAGGGCCCAGGCGAGACCGCCTGCCATTGCCGCGAGGGCCACGACCGGGATCCAGGGTCGGGCGGTAAAGCCGCTGACAAGGGCAATGACATGTTGATGAAAACGCGGCAGCGTGTCGAGATCGACAATCCCGGTGAGCGCGGGATAAAGCTGCAGGCCGAAGAGAAACAGGAGGCCGATGAGGCCGGTCAGCAGCAGGATGGGCAGCGCAACCGCATTCACGATCGCGGTTCGGATCGCGATCTGCATCTGCAGGATGCGGGCCGCCCCGCGCATGACCCGTGCGATCTCCACCTGCCTGTAGCCCTGGAACACGATCTGCTCGTCTGCGCCGGTATAATCGGCCAGCCGCTCCTCGAACCGGTTGCGGGCAATGCTGGCGCGCAGATCCTCAAGGACGGCGGCAATGGTGGGCCTGCCCCGGGCCCTGTAGGCCCCCGCCAGCGCCTCCAGTGCCTCCACCAGATCGGTGCCGCCCTCTGCCAGCACATCCGCCAGCAATTGCCAGGTTTCCGCGCGCACGGATCTGGTGAAGGCCAGCCGCCGCATGAGGCGCAGATGGGTCGGGGCCCGCCGGCCCGGCATGAGACCCCGTGTGATGGGGGTCCGCCGAATGCGGGGCGTGGAGGGGCGCGGCGCGCTCATGCCACATCCTGCCCGGGCAGCAACAGGGGGGCGCGGCCCAGAACCCCCTTGTCGTTGGTGGCATCCATATAATCGACCTGTCCTGCGGCCACGAGATCCGCGACCCGGTCCTGGACCCTGCGTCCGCCCAGACCGCCGTCGGATTTGGGGGCGAGCCAGTAGCTCATGGCCCCGATCCGGTCATTGGCGGCCACATATCTGCGATAGGTGTCATCAACCTGGATATATTCGGCCACCGCGCGTTTGCGGCGGATCCCGCCCAGGGCATCGCGGGCCGTGGCCACCGTGTCCGCGCTTCCCTCAAGCCGGCCCGCCAGGCAGGTTGCACATCCCTGCCGGTTGCGCATCATCGGAGTGCAGGCGCGCGCGGCTTTGCCCTCCAGTCCCAGTGCGCCGGCAATATAGGTGCTCTCGGGCGGGCTTGCGGGGCGGGCGCAATCCGGGCAGAGCACCGGCACCAGCGTCTGGCGCATCACCAGGCTGACCACGCCCGGCTCGGCCAGTTCGTTGGGATCGACGCCGAGCGAGATCAGCCGGAACAGGACCGAAGAGGCGGAAGAGGAATGGATGGTGGTGAAGATCTTGTGGCCCGAGATCACGAATTGCAGGATGGCGCGGGCGTCGTTGACCGAGCGGATTTCCGAGATCATGCCCACATCGGGGTTGGAGCGCAGAAACGGCAGCAGCGCCGCGGTCCAGGCCGCGTCCCGGTCCGCGCCTTCCGCTGCGGGGCTGACGGAAAACTGCGCGATGCCCGCCCCGTGGATGGGATATTCGATCGGGTCCTCGATCGTGTAGATCGACACCTTGCCGTCGCGCTCGCGGTAGAGCCGTTCAAGCTGGCGCACCAGCGTGGTGGATTTGCCATCCCCCGTGGAGCCGCCGATGATGACCAGCCCGCTGTCGGAGCACCGCTCCCGGGCCAGTTCCTCCAGTACATCCGCGTCGAGCCCCAGATCCTCCAGCTTTCCCGCCTCATGGTCACTGCGGGTATAAAGCAGGCGCATGATGATGCAGTCGCGGCCCTCGCCATGGGCGTTTTTCTGGCCGCGCAGGGCCGCCACGCCCGCAGGCAGCGGCACGGGGCTGTCTTCGGTGACGGCAAAGGCCTGTGCGGTTGCGTCAAGCTGTGCCGCCGCCCCGTCGCCGCGCGCGCGATTGTTGTAGAGATAGCCGATCGCTTCCATGGCATCGCCCACGGACCAGGGCGCGCCATGGGTGATTTCCTCGGCACCGAGCTTGAGGCGCAAATCCGCATGGGTTCGGCGCACGAACAGCTTGAGATCGCTGGCCCCGAGTGCGGCCGCCTCGCCCAGCACATCGACAAGGCGGCGCGCGCCGGGTTCCATCGTGTCCCGGGGCTCGGCGCGGGCAGACACGCCGCGCCGGTCATAGAGCCGCTCAAGGCTGACCGGGGTGGCCGCCACCCGGTCGGTGATGCGCGGCAGGTGCCAGCGGCGGTTCAGGGCGCGCAACTCACCCGAGACCGATGCGCTCATCTCGCGGATCATGTGCAGCGTGCCGTCCTCCTGCAGCGCCGCCGCGCGGCGAAAGCGCTCCCCGCCGATCTCCAGGATGCCGTTGACATTGACCGCAGGATGGGCCCGGCGGCGCAGGCGGGCGCAGAGGCGGGCGGCATGGTCCGCAAGCTGCGCGAAAGACGCAGGCCCGGGGTCGGTCCTGTCCGGGCGCCAGCGCAGGCGGAGCGCCCGGATATGGAAATAAAGACCCGTCCTCACTGACCCGTCACCCGGCAATAGCGGAAATCCCGCGCCGTATAGCCCTGCATCGGGCAGTCAGAGCCGGCAGACCCGTCCTGTCCGTCTTCCCCTTGAGCGCCGGGATCGGGGCGCAGCCTGCGGGCGTGGCGGCCCTGCGCGCCTTGAGGCAGGATGAACACGCCCGCTTCGGTAATGGCGGTGATGATCTGCCCATCCGGCAGGGCATCGCCCGCGACAAACAGCCCGTAAAGCGCAGGATCCGGGGGCGGTGCGGGTGGGGTGGTCAGGACCGTCCGGCCACCCTCGATCAGGGTTTCGACAGGCGGCGGGGGTGGTGGCGTATGGATCGAGGCGATCTCCGCACGCCACGGCCCCTGGCGATGGCGCACCCGGTAGCGCACGAGATGGGTCCAGTTGCCGTCAGGTGAAGACGCGGGCAGCGCCGCACCCGGCGGGGCCTCGCGCGATATGACAGGCGCCCCGCCGGGGTCCGATCCGGCGGCGGGCGCGGCTTCCGGGGGCGTGAAAGCCCCGTGTGCGGATGTCTCGTGTGTGGTGGCCGACAGGGCCTGATCCGGGGCCTGATCCGGGTTTTGCAGCGTCTTCCGGGGGCTGGGCTGCGCGGCGGGCGGGATCGGATCGCCGTCCTGTTCTCCGGCCTGTTCCGGGACCGATTCCGAGACCGGCCCGGGGGCCGGAACCGGCAGGGCGAGCAGGGCGGCGGCTTCGAGATCGGCGCGCAGATAGGCGTTGATAAGCTCCTGCCGCTCCCGGCAGAGCCGCAGCACTTCGGCTTCCACCGCAAAGACATCCTGAACGGTTTCGGCCAGCATCGCCGCATAGCTGGCCTTCAGAAGATCGATCGGACAGGCCTCGAACCGGGCGATGGGACCTTCTGTCGGCATCGCCGCGATGTCCTGCGCCGGCGCCGGGCTCGACAGGGCGGCGACCAGGAGCGTCAGGGGTGCGGCAACAGAGCAGAACCGCCTCTGGTAAATGGTCTGGATCTGGCCTATTTTGGCGGCGAGAGACCAAAGGGACCAGCCATGGCGGATGCCGCATTCAACACAATCGCCGAGGTGCAGCGTCTGCGCGATGCGGGCTTTGAGCAGGCCCAGGCCGAGGCGATCACGCTTTCCATTCATGCCGGCGTGACCGGCGGGGTGGCGACACGGGCGGATTTGACGGCCGTTGAAAAGGACCTCAAGGCCGGTCTGCAGCAGGTGGACAGGAAGATCGACGCGGTCCGGCAAACGCTGGAAGCGAAGATGGAAACCACGGAGCAGAAGATCGAAGCCGCGGAGCAGAGGCTTGAGGCCAAGATCGAGCGGGCCAGGTTCGACCTGAGCTGGCGCCTGCTGGGCGGGGTTGCCCTTCTCAACGGGGCGCTGTTCGCAGCCCTGCGCTATATGCCGCCTGCAGGCTGAGGGGTGCGGCCCCCGCGCCGCCGCAAGAGGGTCACCTGAGGGATCGCAGAAGGGATCACGGGGGAGATCACCGGGGCGTCTCACTGCCCACCCCCCTGCGCCACGCCCTGATCGATGCGCACACCGCATTGATCGGTGCCCTTCACGCAATATTCATTGGGATCAGGGGTCACCAGATCGGGGCGCAGGATGCGGCGACCGGGATCCTGCCTGATCAGATCGAAATAGGTCACCGCGGTCTGCGCCTCGTTGACCTCAAGCCCCAGTTCCCGCGCCGAGGGAAAGTCCGGACATACGCTCCAGACCGCACGCGGCAGCCGCTCCTGGAGATGGCCGTGGCCCTCGTCCCACCAGCGTTTTTTATATTCGTAATACCAGCTGATCGCGCCGGTGCCGCCGTCATAGACAGGGCTGCTGATATAGCCCGTGGTCGGGGTCAGGTCCGCCCCGGCGGCTTGGAAGGGCATGATGACATCCTTCACCCGGTAGCGCCGGACCTTCCATTCCCAGTCAACGTCGGAAAAATACCCGCCCAGATCAGGTGTGGCCCCCAGACAGACCTCGTAGCGCCCATCCGCGCCATGATAGGCAATTTCGATCGCATCATCTGACAGGGGGTCGTCCGGAGCACGTTGTCCGGCGGCATAAAACACCTGCACCGTCCCGCCAAAGAGCGGCATGTAATCGACCGCTTTCACATTGCCGGGGGGCTCGTAAATCGGGAAGCTATGTGTCGGGATAGGCGCATCGGCCAGGGCCGGCGTCGCACTTGTGGCAAGGCCCAGAAGAAGAGCAAGGCTGATGCCCAAACGGTGCAGTCCCGGGTGTGTACATCTTTCTGTCAGCATATCTCCACATCCTTTCTGGCTGCTGTCATGGGGTGCGGTTCAAGGCGAGCATGGGGGCTGGTAAGTGTCATATCCAGGGCGCCCTGCCGCAGGTCGGCTCCGATCACGTCGCGCATGGTCAGAAGATCGGCATAGAGATACCCGCCGCTGCGGATCACGCCGTGTTCGCTCAGAAGCGACCAGACCGGCACCGGGCCTGTCCTGACCGGGCGGGCGTCGGGATGATCTGTCGCGGCGATCCAGCGCCCTTTGTGACGCACCCAGTGACCGCGCGTGACATGGGTGCCCCCGAGCTCGCAGAGCTGCGCGCTCCGGCTCCGCAGGATCAGCAACACCCGGCCACCGGTGCGCAGCGCATCGCCGGGGCGCAGGGTCTCGACGGGGCGCGTTGTGCCGTCGGCCATCTCCACGGGCGTGCCGGTCGCAAAGCAGATAAAGCCGCATCCCCCGCCTCTACGTCCCCCGCCATTGGCACCGCTTCGCCCGCCCCGCTTTCCGCGCTGGCCGCCAACCTCCCCGTTGCAACCCTGGCATGTATTGCTGGTGCCACGTACGCGTCCGCCGCTCCGGTCGGCATAGGCCCGGGCGTCCGAGTGATGTTCGAAACTGCGATCCCCGACATCATAGGATCGGTAGCCCACGCCCTCCCGGCTGCCGCCGCCCCTGCTGCCCGTATAGCGCGGGCGGCGCCGTTTGCAGGCGCTGCGATCGGGCTTGCTCCAATTGCCATATGTGACCAGCACCATGGGATTGTCGTCGCCCGCATCCACCATCCAGTCGGGGAATGTGACCGTTGTGGTCACCTTGTTGCGGGTCTGTTTGGCCGATCCGCGATATCCCCGCCCGCAGGACAGTGTTCTGCTTTCCTGTTTGCGGCTGTCCCGGATCCGGACCGCGCCGACCGGATCTGCCCCATCCGGCCTCTTAATGTCTGGCCCCTCACCATCCGGCCCCGCACTGTTTGGCCCTGTGCGTGAGGCATCCCATCCCAAAACCCCGATCACCCCGCCTGCGGGCAAGGCACCGAGCCTGTCTGCAAAACAGGCGGGCAGGTCCCGGGTGCCGTCATGATATTGCGTGCGGGTGATCCGCGCGCCGCTCTTGCGGATCAGGGCCGGCACTGTGTCCCGGATCTGATCGGGCACTGATATCGTGTAGGGAGCAAGTTTCGGGTTGCGGGTGATATCGCCCTGCAGCACCTGCCGCAGGGCCTCGGCATCGCGCCCGTCATTAGGCCCGAAACGCAGGTCTGCGAGCCAGACCAGAATCTGCCTGCCGCACCGGGCCACGCGCAGCCCGGCCTCCCAGTCTGCGGCACAGCTCGTCCGCGGCGCGGGTCGTATCTTTTTGTAGACCGCGCACAAGTCGGCTTTGCCGGGGCTGTCGAGATGCGCCCGCAGAGCCTCTGCGTCCTTCTGGCCCAGGGTGCGGAAGGCCGCTTGCAGCCCGTCGCGCACCACCCCGAGCCGATTGGCATGAGCCCATGCGATCACCGTGTCGGACTGGCGTTCGAGGCGTGCGGTTTCCGCCGCGCGCGCGCCGCCAAAGATATCCCACCAGTCCGCCGGGCCTGCCTGCACGGGTGTTGCCAGACACAGTGCCAGCGCCGAGCATCCGCTCAGATGCAGGCGGGCCAGGAAATGCGCCAATCTGCAAGAGGGTTCGCGCATCAGATAATCTCCCCGGTTCTGGGGCGCAGCAGCACCGTAGTGCGGCCCTGCGACCATGTGAGTGAGAGGATTTCCGGGCCATGTGCCATCCGGCCCCTGAGCGCCTCGAGGCGGGTGAAGACCTCAGCGGGCAGATCACCGACATCCACGCGCAGCCTGTCGCGCGTCTCCCGTGTCACCGCGTCGGGGGTGCTGGCCCAGGCCCCCGCGAGCAGGCGCGCCATGGTATCCAGCGGCGCGGCCCCGTCGGGGTTGATGATTTCCGTGGCCAGTTCCGTGCTGTACCAGAGCAGGACATCTCCCTGGTCCGTCTGCAGCCCCTTGCCCTGCCATTCGGCCAGCAGCGCCTCTGCGGCAGCCCCGGCCAATACGGCATTGGCTGCGCGCTCGCGGCTGTAGCGGCGCCAGATCACCAGATCACGCGGCGCGGTCTCTGCCGCCTCCAGCCCGTCCGGCAGAGCGCCGGGTCGGGCGCAGCCCATCGCCTCAAACTGCCAGCCGGCCCTGCGCGGCCAGATCGTCTGCAGCCCCTTTCCGCAGGAGGCCGCCAGTGCTCCCGGCAGAGGGGCCTGCCATGTGACGCGCAGCGGCTCCGGCGGGGTCACGCGCCCGGGGTCCAGGCCCAGCCAGACCGTGGCGGCAAGACCCAGCACCATCCCGGTGGCCAGCAGGCGCGGCAACAGGCGGGGGACCTTGCGGACCGCCACGCGCGGGCCGCGTTCCGCAAGCGGTGCAGGCACAAGTGTGACCGGTTCGGGCAGGTCGGGGCCGTGCCTGTCCAACGCCTCCTGCAGCATCGCGCGGGCCTCCGGGCGCATGGCAATCCCGCCGAGATCGGTCAGCACGGCAATGGCGGCCAGCGCGGCCACCAGGTCAGCCGCAGTGTCATGGATCTCTTCGGCAAAGATCGGCGAGGGGGCGCCATGGTCTGTCGCGCCCAGCCACCAAAGGGGGGCCTGCATGTCTGCATTGCCCTCTACGTTATGGGGGCTGTGTGTGGGGGCGGTAACCTGTGCGACAAAGATCCAGAGCCCGTCTGTCGTCTGCCCGGCCGCTTCCAGACCGAGGCAGAACTGGGCCAGCGCTGCCCCGTGCCCCGCCAGCCCCGTGATATCGCGAGGGCGCAGGTCGCAGCGGCAACCGCGCCAGCGCAGATGCGCGCTGACCGGCGCGCCCGCTTTATCGGGCGCCTCATGATCACCCCGCCATTCCAGCCCGGCCAGCACGTGCGTGTCCGGAGCCCCGGTTCCGGGAGGGGCGAGGATATGAAGGCCCTGGTTGTTCATGAGCCCGACCTCCCGCCTGTGCGGCCGGGCAGAACCGTGGGCCGGATCAGCACATACATGCGCACGCGGCGGCGCTCGGCCCGATTGCGTCCGCCCAGCCCGATCGCCCGCAATAGCCCAACGCCCTCTGCGCTCTGGCCTGCGCGGGTCTGTTCATAGCCGGTGACCACCAGTGTCTCGCCCGGTGCCAGCACGGTATCGGTGCGGATGGCGCGGGCGTCGATGACCGGAAACCCGTTGCCGTCGCGGCGCACCAGATCGCGCTGGGTGATGCTGAGGCCAAGCTGCAACTGGTCGTGATCGATCAGGCGCGGCAGGCTGGCAATGAGAATGCCGGTTTCGAACTCGACGGTTTCCTGCCCGCCCGTGGAGGTGCCGTTCTCGGCGGTGACGGTGCGCGCCTGCCGGTTGTAGCTTTCGGTACGGGTCAGCGAAATCGGAGCCACCACGCCGGACTGGGTGGTGGTCGAGCCGCGCCGGTAATCCACCACGGCGGCGGAGCGCGCCAGCGCCTCGAAGCTGAGGCTGCGCTCTCCCCGGCGCAGCGTCAGGCTGCCGCCGCCTTGCGACAATTGCGCCGCCGCCCGGGCGGTCAGACTGACGCCCTGCCCGGCCGCGCGTCCGATCGTGGCCCCGAGATTGTCCAGCGCGATGCCAAATGCATCAGCCTTGTCGCTGTCCACGAAATAGATCCCCACTTCCAGCCCGATCCGTTGCGCGGCGGTGGCGATGACATCTTCAATCACCGTGCCGACACGGGCCTGCACCGAAGGGGGCCCGAAGACGCTGACGCGCCCGGTATCCGGAAACAGCCCCACCCGGGCCGGGGCCGGCGCAAGCGGTGCAAGCCGCGCCCCGAGCTCGGCCCAGGGGTCCGTTTCCTGCGCGGTGGAGAGGCTGATCCCGCCCGCGCGCTGCTCATCGGTGAACGTGGTTCTGGCCCGCGGCAACGGCACGCGCCAGTCGCGGGTGATCATGCGGTCGATGGCAATCCCCTTGCCGTCATAGGACCAGGCCACATCCATGCGCGCCGACAGCCGGTCCAGAAACCCCGAAAGCGGGCCGGTATAGGCGGCGCGCATTCTCGTGCCGATGGGCACTTCGATCACATCGCCGCCATCCAGGATGTAGCGGGTGCGGATGGAAACGGGAATATCGCTGGCCGCCTCAATGGCCCCGGCAATGGTGCGGATGCCGACCTGCCCGTCGATGGCGAGCGTGAGGCCCTTGGCTCCTTCCGCCGCTTTGGGCAGGGGCCTGCCTTGCCGGCTACCGCGTTTGACCGCAACCTTTGTGCCGTACCATGGCGTGGTCTCGACGATCACCTCGCCGCGCTGCGCTGCCTCGAGCCGGCTGCGCTGCGCGGCGGTCAGGCGCTGGCCGTCCGCAAGACCCTCTCGGGCCTCGCTCCGGATCTGCCCGTCACAGGCGCTCAGCACCAGCAGCGCCGCCGGCAGGGCATATGCAAGACGGAGACCGCTCACAGCCCCACCCTCACGACCTTGTTGGGAAACAGGCGCACCGGGGGTGCGGTGCCGTCATGGGCCAGACCCTTGACCAGTTCGCCCAGCACCGCACGGAACGGCCCGCGCAGGGAAATATCGACGCCCAGCGTCCAGGCATCACTGGTGCTGACAACCACCCGGTATCCCGCCGCCTTGCCCCAGCGCCTGAGCACCGCCTCGAAATCCTCGCCAGCCCGCGCGCTCCAGACCGGCAGCGGCGCGGGCGCGGGGGTCTTTGCTGTTTCTGTCCCTGTCTTTTTCCCTGTCGCTTTTCTGGCAGTCTCGTTCCTTTTGCCCGCACCGGCGGTCTTTGCTGTCGTCTTTGCAGGCTTTGCGCCGCTCAGAGGAGCCGTGGCTGCCGAACCCGAACGCCCTGCCTTGCCCGCGCCTGTCTGTGCTCCTGTCTCCGGGTCAGTCTGTGCCGGGGCTATAGAGCGCGCGGGCGCTTTGGTGCCAAAAAGGGCGGCCAGGAACCCGGTGCCGCTGAGCGGCGCACCGGGCTTGCTGGCGGGTATTGTGCTGGACTTCTCCTGTCCCACTGATGCCCCCTGCCCGGCCCCTGCCCCACAGGGCAATCGGATGGGGGCCCCGATGTGCAGGCGCTTGGGATCGAGCCCGGGATTGGCGCGGGCGATCTCGGGCTGCGCGCCGCGATCCGGCCCAGCGTGTCGCCGGCGCGGATGGTATGGGTGCAGGCGGACGGTAATGGGACCGCCCGCCTGCGGCCTGCCCCGTCCCGCTGATCTGCGAGATCTGGCGACGGGGCGGCAGTCCGGCCCGGGCGCGTGAGCTTTGCCTCAAACGCGCCGGGCGCGACCCGCTCGGTGCTGGCGCGCAGCGCGACCGGTCTGACCAGCGACTGCCAGTCCGGGCAGCGGATGATGTCTGTCGAGAACATTCTGAATTGTCCGGTGTAGGTAACATGCCAATTGTCCGCTTCAGTTGATTGCGCGGTGGCCCAATTCGGAGGGAGCCGTAGGCGACCGTAGATTTGGGCCACCGCGTTCGCGCCACGTCGAAGCGGGTCACGCGACTTTGTGTTTGCTATCCTCCTGTGTGATGGGTGATCCGTCAGGCTGGTAGCGGCCAATGCATCTCGGGCCGTGGAAGATGACCAGTTGACCATCGGGGTATTCGTGGACCCTGACCTTCGCCTTGACGAAATGATGACGGTGCCTGTCTGCCGCGATCTGCATGACCAGGCCCTTGTAGCGCACCGTATTGTCGTTGCCGACGACGCGGTCTTCCTGCACACACAGGGTGTCGCGCACATTGCCTGTAAACGGCACGAAGGCCGAGGTCGTATCCTCCGGCTCCTTTGCAAACAGGGCATTGTGTTCGGGAAGATAGACCTCTTTCAGGAACTGATTGGCCTCTTCAATGGTTGTGATCCCATGGGACCGCAGTTCCTGCGGCAATCGGTTCTGGAACGTGCCAAACATGCGTTCAGACCGTCCACGGGCCTGCGGTGAATAGGCCGGGATCAGCTCAATGCCGAGTTGCTGCAAGGCGCGCCCGACCTGGGTCAGATTGTCCTTGTCCACTTTGCCGCCCGCTTCGGGCGTATGCCAGTAATGAGAGCCCCGATCGGCATAGAGCGAGCAAAACAGACCTTGCGCCTCGATCACCTCTGTCAGCCCCTGAAAACTGCTCATCGTCCCTTCTTCCTCGACAAAGAATGCCGAATAAACCCGGTTGGTGGCATCGTCCATGGTGACGATCAGATCCCACCACTGACCCGGAACCCATTCATGGCTGGAGCCGTCCTGATGCAACATCATGCCAACCATCGGACGGCGGGGCCGCTTGCGCCGATGGGCACCTCGTCGGGGTGCTGCCTGAACCCGGCCGTGGCGCTGCAGTGTAAGCCGCACCCAGTTGTAGCTCTGTGTGAAACCATGGTGGGCCACCAGCTTCTCGTGGAAATGCTTCGGCGTGTAATCCCAGTACTTGGTATCAAACAGTTCAAGCATCTCCATGACCTTATCCGTGGCAACACGATTGTTGGCCAGTTTGCCAAGCCGACGGTCGTACAGACCTTCTGCACCATCCGCCTCAAATCGATCCTCCCAACGCCTGACGGTGCGCACGGATACACCCAGTATCTCAGCCGCCTGTTCTTGCGTCAGCTTGTTCGCGCTTCGCCGCGAATACACATCTTCAAACTTCATCAGTCGAACTTCCTGTAACACTTCTGCTCGGTTCATAACGCCTCCTCTCAGAGACAGAATAGAACCGGACAGATCGCATGTTACATACACCGGACATATCGCGTGTTAGCGACACCTCTCGCTCCATGGCCTTGATCTCCATATCGGGGGGCGGTATGTCCCCGCCGGCCTGCGCCTCTGGCGGGCAATCCGCCCGGGTTGCGTCGTCAGGGGCATCCGTCCCGCGCAGAGCGGTAGACCGGACACCATCACTGTCGATGCCGATTTTCCGTGGCATCACCGAATCTCCCGTGTTGTTCGCAAAACCACTATGGGAGACGGCAGGGCGCGGGCGCAAGGCCTGTGCCCTGCCACCTGGTCCGGCCGCACGCCCCGCCGCACTCCCCATCACAGCCCCCGGGCTGTGTCGGGACACATCCGGTATCGCAGAGGCGGCGAACCCGGTCCCCGGCTCTGGGGGGCGGACATGAACAGCGCACGCCCTCGTATCCCCCTGCCCGGCCCGTTTGCGGCGCTGCTGGATGACGCGGATGTGATCGAGATCTGCGTCAATCCCGACGGGGCTGTCTTTGTCGAGCGGTTTGGGGCGGGCTGGTCCAACTGGGGCGATCTGGCCGCGGCGGAGGCCGAAGGCTTCCTGCGCTGGTGCGCCACCCGCAATCACACCTCGATCACGGAAGACAGCCCTTGTCTCAAGGCGCGTCTTCCGGGCACCGCGCATCGGGTCGCGGGTCTGATCCCGCCGGTGGTGGCGGCCCCGAGTTTCACGATCCGCCGCCATCTCGACCGGGTGATTGCGCTGGGGGCGTTTCTGCCCGACCCCGAACCGCGCGCCATCCTGGGCAAGGCCCTGCGCGCACGCCGCAACATCGTGATTGCCGGGGCCACCGGGTCGGGCAAGACCACGCTTCTGAATGCCTGCCTCGACGAGATTGCCGATATCGCCCCCGAGACGCGGCTGGTGAGCATAGAAGACACCCCCGAGATCAGGACACGGCTGATCAACCGGGTGCAGATGCAGGCCTCGGGCACAACCGGCATGGATGCGCTGCTGAGCGAGACCCTGCGCCATGCGCCCACCCGGATCGTGCTGGGCGAGGTGCGGGCGGGTCATGTGCTGATGACCCTGCTCAAGGCCTGGCATACCGGCCATCCCGGCGGGCTGGTCACCTTGCATGCCAATTCCGCCCATGAGGTGATGGACCGGCTCTGGACGCTGGGCACCGAGGTGATGGCCTCCGATCCGACGCCCGCGCTGATGCAGGCCACCGACATGATCGTTTTTCTGCGCCGGGGCGCGGGCGCGCCGGAGCTTACCACCATCCTGGCCCGGCCCGACAGCGCAAGCGGGCGCAGCCGCGAGACCCGACTGGAGACCGTTTATGAGATATGACACAAACCGCCAGCCTTTGTTTTTTGCCTGCTGTTCCGCCGGCTCGTCCGACAGCGCCGCCCGATCCGCCGACCGGCCCTGCTGGTCCCCTGCCTGGCCCTGCTGGCGCTCGCCCTGGTGCTGCCGGATATGGCCCATGCGGCCGATACGATCTTCGGCACCCGCTCACCGCTGACGCGCTTCATCACCTTCATCACCGGCATCTTTGCCTATATGCTGGTCATTGTCGGGCTGATCGTGACGCTGGGCGGGTTGATCCTGGGCTCGGACATGAGCGGGTTTTCCCGGCGCGCGCCGCTTGTGGTGGTCTCCGGTGCGGTGCTGATCCTGGCCGATATCATGGTCGGCGCGCTCTTTGGCGCACAGGGCGGATATGAACTGCCTGCCCCGGTCCAGAGTGACCCGCACCACCAGACCCCCGTGCCGCCTGCCGTCCCGGAACGCCCTGTAGAGGGGCCACATGATCAGGAGCCAGACCATTGATGCGGGGCTTCACATATCGCACCCACCTGTGTGTGCCGGTTTCCAGCCTGCTGATCCTCCTCGCGGTGACACCCCTGCCCGCGCTGGCGCAATCCCCCGGTGATGGCATTGCTGCAACCGTACTGGACCCGGCGCAAGCGCAGCCCGCGCCCTTTGCGCCGGCTGACACACTCTCAGAGGGTGAGGCTGGCTCAACGACCCCCACCACTCTGGACGATGTGCTGGACGAGATTGGGCAATCACAGGATCCGCAAGACACCAGCCCGGGCAGTGCATTAGAGCAGGACGCACAGGAGAGAACCGGCCAGGCACAATCCACGAATGCCGACGACCCTGCACCGGAGGACACCCCGTCTGCAACGGTTCAAGCCGCGCGCACGCTTCTGAGCGCGTTCTGGCGCGAGGCGGTTGTCGCAGGGGAGACGACACTGGGATATGAGGCGTGGCTGGCCGAGACACTCGGGTCTTCAGTCCAACCACTACAGAACCCGCCCACAGATCAGGCGGGCCGGACACGGACGGTCTCGGAAGACTGGCTTGCCCGTGCCGGCCCTGTGGCCCTTGGGGAAGCCGGGCGTGTGGTGACCACATTCGGGTCCGCGATCCCGACCGCCTTCTGCGCCCCGCTGATGGTCTGTTACATCGAGCTTGAACCCGGTGAGGTTCTCACCGACACCCCGAGCTGGGGCGATACCGTGCGCTGGCAGGTGGAAGTCAAAACACAAGGCGCTGATCCCAAAACCGTCTCCATCGAGATCAAGCCCGCCGATGATGCCAGACACACCAATATCGTCATTCCCACCGATCGGCGGCTCTACACCATCAATCTCGTCAACGACACGCAGGTGCACACGCCGATCCTGTCCTTCCTCTATCCCGACACGGCCGCGCGCAAAATAGCCGAAGATATCGCGGCACGGGAAGCTGCGGTCGCGGCGGCAAAAGCAGCCGAGGACCAGCGCAAGGCGCAGGCTGCTGCGGCCCGCAAGGCGGAACTCGCCCGCTCCGGAGTGGAGACGGACCGAACCGCTGTCCCTGCCGGGCAACTGGACTTCGGGTTCCGGATGGACGGCAAAGCCCCGTTCCGACCCGTGCGCATCTTCGCGGATGGGCGTCGCACCTATATCGATCTGCATCCCGGGTATCGCGGGGCCCTGCCCGCCATCGTGGCCGGGCCGGGGGAGGAAAACGCGGCGCTGAACACACGCGTGACGCAGAAGGGCACACGACTGGTGGCCGACCGGGTGATATCCGACATCTGGCTGCAATCAGGCAAAAAACGCATCCGCATCCGAAAGAGCGGCCCATGATCTGCCGCGTTCAAACCCTCTTCGTTTTGCTCACCCTGCTGCCCCTGCTCACAGGCTGCGCAAGCCTCAATGGCTCAAACGTCACGTCCACGGGACCCGTGCGCCTCGGGCAAGCACAAGCCTGCGCCATCGGCTATGATATGGCACGCCAGATCCATACCCATGTCTCGCTCCGACAGACCGTGCTGCTGGCCCCGAAACGCGTCAGCCCCTGTGAAGCCCATGCGCTCAATTATCTGCGGCAGGCGGGCTTTCGGATCGATGAGACGCAAACAGGTGGCGCATCTTTCGATATCACGCTGACCCGGGCCGGGGAGGACACGGTGCTGGCCATCGCCCGGATTGGCGCCGATCTCAGGATCACCCGCGCCTATCAACCCGTCCACACAGGCGTCATCGCCGCTGGCCCCGTCAGCGTTCAGCATCTCGCCCCCGACACCTATACCCTGCGCCGCAATCCGGGAGCGGCGTCATGAGCCAGCGCCGCTTCATGGATGTGGTAAACTGGGACGCGATGGTGGCCCCGGGGGTCCTGCTCAACAAGGATGGCTCATATCTCGCGGGCTGGGACGTGGGCGGGATAGACAGCGACAGCATTCCCCCCGGCGACGTGCAAGCGCTGCGGGTCCAGATCGCCACCTGCCTCACCCATCTCGGCGATGCCCACACACTCTGGATCATCTGGCAGCGCCGACCCCGGCGCACCGGACAGTTGGTCATGGAGACGGGCCGGATGGCGCTCGATATCCTGGCCGACGAGACCAACGCGCTGTTTTCGGCCCCCGGTCTGGTCTGGCAGGACAGGCTGAGCCTCTATCTCGGATGGCAGCCCCGGGAGCGCGCCTCCCTCTCGGCAGAGCTTCAGGGGTTCGATGACGAACGCGCCAGCCTCGAATCCTGGCTCGACCCCATCCTGTCCCTGTCCCGGATCGATCCGGCGGGGACCGGTTCTGTGCAGAACTGCGATCTGGTTGCACATCTGGCGGCGCTGCTCGGCGAAGACCGTCCCGCGCCCCGGCTGGATATGGCAGGGCCGCCGGTTGGGCTTGATGCGCTTCTGGCCCCTGATCTCATCCAGCACCGGGCGGGTGGTCCCGTTCAGATCGGGGATCGCCCGCTGGCGGTGATGAGCCTCGCCGGAGAGCGCGAGGCCTATCACCCCGCCCCGCTGGACAACCTCCTCAATCTCGATCTGCCGCTGATCTGGATCACCCGCCACCGGGCCACATCGCGGCAGACCGCGCTGACCAAAACCGCATGGAAGCAGAAGACCTGGAGCCAGTCCGGGGCCAACATGCTGTCCAATATCGAAGGCAGCGGCACAGGCAAACGCTCTCTCTTTGCCGACCGCATGGCCGCGCGGGTGGAAGAGACGCAGGCCGGGATCGAAAGCGGCACCGCAGGCTATGGCGACTATCTGTCAACCCTGCTGCTCTATGGGGAGCATAGCACCGATCAGGGCGCATTGCGCCGCGATCTGCAGAAGATCCGCGAACCCGTGCAGTTGGCAGGCTTCACCCTGACCGTGGAACGCACGGGCGCGGTGCCGGTCCTTCTCTCGGCGCTTCCCGGTCATGCCACGCCCACGACACGGGATGCCATGGTGCGCTGCCAGGTCACAGCCGATCTGAGCCCGCTGCGCGGGCTCTGGGCGGGGTCTCCCACCTGCCCCTCGCCGCTGCTGCCCGAAGGCACCCCACCCCTGCTCCCCGCCCTGATGCGGTCGGGGGAATTGTTCCATCTCAACCTGCATGTGGGCGATGTCGGCCATACCCTGCTTTTTGGTCCCACCGGAACCGGTAAATCCGTTCTGCTGGGCCAGATCGCGGCGGCCTGGCTCCGATACCCGGAGGCGCAGGTGATCGTCTTCGATAAAGGGCGGTCGATCCGGCATGCCTGCGCCGCCCTCGGGGGGACCTTTCTGGAACCGGGCTCCGGAGGGGACACAGGGATTGCGCCCCTGTCGCGGGCCAGGGACCTGGGCGAGGGCTGGGCGCTGGACTGGCTCAACACCCTTGTCAAACGCGGGCTCAAAAAAGCGCTCGACACAGAACAGGATGCAGACCTCTCCTCCGCCGTGAAACAGATCATGGCGACCGACACGCTCACCCTGCGCGCGCTGGCAGATCAGGTCCAGAATAAGGAATTGCGCCGGGTGCTGAGGATCTGGCTGGATGGGGCTCATGCGGGCACCTTCGATCATCAGCGCCTTGATGTCGCGGAAGGTCTGGACCGCGCGGCACTCACGGTTTTTGAGACCGGCACGCTCTTTGAGGCCAATGACGATATCGAGTATCTCTCGCTCGATTACATCTTCAGGGAAGTCGACCATCGTCTTCAAGGCCGCCCCACGCTGGTGATCATCGACGAGGCCTGGCGCTTTTTCCGCCACGAGGGCTTTGTGGAGCGCATCCGGTCGTGGCTCAAGGAAGGCCGCAAGATGAACCTCGCCCTCGTCATGGCCACACAATCGGTCTCGGACGCGGCGCGCAGCGATCTCACCGCGGAACTGCTGGAAAGCTGCCCCACGCATCTCTACCTCGCCAACCCCACCGCAAGCACCGAAGAGAATGCCAAACTGTATCGCAGCATCGGGCTGGACCGGACCGGCATCTCTACCGTTGCCGGGCTGCGCCTCAAGCGCGAGATGCTGATGGTGCAGGATCAGGTCTCCCGGGTGCTGGCCCTGCCGCTGGGACCGATCGGCCTGTCGCTGCTGGGGCGCACCAGCAAGGCAGACAGCGCCCGCGCCATGGCCTGCGCAGCACGCAACCCGGATTACTGGATGGAGGACCTCTCGGATGAAACGATTGTGCGAAGCGCTTATCAATAGGGCGTGTCTGGCTCTGGCGGCCCGGCAGGACGCGGTGTGCCACGCAAACACTGCCACGACACGCCCTACCGGCTCTCGTGTTCTGTCAAACCGGGCCCGCTTCAGACCCCCGCGCACCCTCGCTCTGGCGGGATTGCTTCTGCTCAGCGCCCCGCTTCTGCCTGCGCCCGCATCTGCGGGACCCGGCGGGCTGGGCCGCGCCACCGAATGGACACAAAGGCTCAACAATGCGGAACTGGGCGCCATCGCGGGGCTGGAAGCGCGTATTCTCTCGACAGAGACCGAACAGCTGCTGACGGAGATCGAACAGCTGGCCACACAGGTCAGGGCCTATGAGATCATGGCCCGCAATATCAAAAGCCTGCCCGTCCAGCATCGACGCGCGGCCATGGCCCCGGTGCTGCGCCTGCGCGAGATCGCCTCCGAAGCCGGGGCCATCGCACAGGCCGGGCAGCAACTCGACAGCTTCCTGCGCTCGGAGATGATCACCGATCCGCTTTTTGACCGCAGCGGTCTGGAGCGCGCCAATGTCGCGGCCCGCTATGATGACTGGCAGGCCCGCTGGCAATCGAGCCTTGCGACCGGGCTCGGCACCGCCGGGGCCACGCTGGCGGATGTCAAAAGCGAAGCGGAGCTGATCGATCTCGTCACCGCGCGCTTCGGCTCGGAAGCGGGACAGATGCAGGTGCTGCAGGGCGCCAACCAGATCTCCGCCTCGCTGGCGCGCCAGATGAACGGATTACGCGCCATCACCGCCACACAGGCCGAACAGACCTCCATTGCCTGGTCCCGGGTGCTGGCCGACAAGGACCGCGAAGAAGCGCTCCGGCGGCGCAGCGAGCGCGAGATCCACGAAAGCCTTGAGGCCCTCGAAAACGTCCCGCCCGGGCGCACCCTCAACCAAATCTTCGGCATCGAACCCCTCGGAGACCAACCATGAACCCCGTATCGTTTGTTCTGCATGTTTTACTCACGTCCTGCTCACCCGGCAGAATACAAACACCTGGACGCATCTTCGTACCCAAAGCGGGCCGCGCCGGGGCTGTTCACCTGCTGCTCCTCGTCTGCCTGGCGCTGCTTCTGATCCCGGAGGCGCTTCTGGCACAAACCGCCCGGAACCCGGCATCGACCGGGTCCGTGCTCAACGGCGCGGTCACAACCATGCGGGACAGTTTTGAGCGCGCCAGCGGCTCGATTGGCACGCTCGCGCAGCAGGCCATGCTGACATTGCTGGTGGTCGATTTCGTGCTGCGGGGTGGGCGCGCCATCTTCGGCGGGGAGAGTATCCCGGACCTGATGAAGGGCTTTGCCTTTCAGTTGGGCTTTGTCGCCTTCACATGGGGGGTTATTCTCTGGATCCCGGAGATCCTCAGCGAACTCACCCGGATCGCCTTCGAGGTCGCGCAAGCGGCGGGGGCCCCGTCCGTCTCGGCCGGCGGCATGGTGACCGATGGCCTGATCCGGGCCATCAGCTGGATCGACGCGATCCGGTTACGCGATCCCGGCACATGGTTCTATATTCTGGCTTCAGGGATCTCGCTGATCGCGCTCGCCATTGCGGTTGCCATGCTGATCTCCATCTATGCCGAGTTTTATCTTGGGGGGCTGGCCGGGATCATCACCTTGATGTTTGCCGGTCTCACCGAGACCCGCGACAAGGCGCTCAACTATATCACCGGTCTGGTGGGCAAGGCCTTCAAGCTGATGGGGCTCATGATCATCGTCGCCGCCAGCGGCGAGATGACAACCGCCCTGGCAGACGGGGCCGGAAACGGGATTGGCAAGGCCATGGGCATGATTGTGCTGCAGATCGTCAGCGCCATCCTGATCCTGACCCTGCCGGACTCACTGGAAAAGCTGGTCGGCGGCGGTCTCGCCAGCCGCGCGGCAGAGATGATCGGCGCGACCGCAGGCGGTGCGGCAAAAACGGGCGTCGCCGTTGCCGGTGGCGCTGCGGCCGGAGCCGTCGCAGGGGGTGTGGCCGGGGCCGTCGGGGCGGCCAAGGCCGGGGGCGCTGTGAAAGACGTTGCCAAGGCGGCAAGCATAGGGGGCGCGACGACCGGGTTCAATTGGGGTGAAACCGCCAGGAACAAGGATGTCATGGGGGCGCTCGGGCGCAAGGTGGCAGACCGGCTGGCCAAGGCCAACGGAGACAAGCCGCAATGAGTGCAGACGGTGATCCCGGCCCCGACAGCCCTCCAGATCCGCCGGTCCTCACGCGCCCTGTCGATCCATTTGCCCGGGCGCGGGCGCTCTGGGAGGACCGCCATGCCAGTCTCGCCATCGAACGGGACCGATGGCGGTGGGGGTGTTTCTCGGCTTTGGCGCTCGCGGGTCTTGCGCTCCTGCTCGCGGTCTGGGCGGCGGTCACCTCCCGCTATGTCCCCTATATCGTCGCCGTCGATGATCTGGGACAGGTCCAGCCGGTTCTGGCCCCGAAGCTCATCACCGACTGGCCCGATGATACCGTGCGCCATGAACTGGCCGCCTTCGTGCGCGACTGGCGGTCCGTCTCCATCGACACGGTTGTGATGCGCGGGCGGCTGGACCGTATCCGGTATTTCGTGGAAGCCAACTCAGCCGCAGAACAGGCGCTCGCCCGCTGGGCCGGGGATCGCAGCACGGACCCCTTCCGGGTGGCCGAGCGGATCACCGTCGAGATCGATGTGGACGCCGTCGCGCTGGTGGGCGGGCGCACATGGATCGTGGACTGGACCGAGACCCTGCGCGACCGCACCACCGGCGCGCTCCGGGAAACCCGGCGCTTTCAAGGCACATTCGTCACCGGCCAGCGTCGCATCCGCGATGAACGCATCCTGCTCTTCAACCCCATGGGGATGGTGATCGAGACATTCGATGTCAGGAGGATCGAATGAACACAGAGGCAAAAGCCGGGCGCGCGCCGAACGCGGCCTTCATTATGCTGATCACCGGACTGCTCGCGGGCGTGCTCGGGGGCGTTTTGGTCGCCGCATACCTCCCCGGTCTCAACACACGGCAGGCCGTTCCCGATGCCAACCTGTCCGGAGAGCCGCCGGGCAGCAGCCCGGTTCAGACTGAGAATACCGGACCATCGATCCAGAGCGCGGGTCCTGGCGTCGAAACACCACCCGACGGCACTGCGCAACCCGATAACTCCGCCTCCGACCCTCTTGCCACTGAGGCGCTGCGGGCCATCCTCGAACGCCGGGCGGCGGAAGAAAAACGCCTGGACGAGCGCGCCCGTCTGGCTTTCGAGAGCCCCCTGACCCCCTCCGTGGCCGAAATCTCAGAGCAGATCGCATCCCGACAGGACGCGGAACCACCAAACAGCGCTGTGGCCGGCAACCAACCGGCGCCTCAAAGCGCGGTCTCTGATGGCAGAGCCGCTGCAGCCGGATCGCCGACAGGCCCCCTCGTCAGCCCATCCACCAGCCCGACACAAGGTCATATCCTGACCCTGACTTCCGACCTTTTTGTTGATCTGACTGGGTTTTTGGTTTGTTTTCAGGTGTGGTTGCTCAGAGGCGCGTTGTAGTGCCCCATTATTATAAAAAGTATTGACATGGGCCTTCAGATGGCTAACCTCTTCGCCCATGTTCATCCGCACCAAACATGACGCAAAGCTCAACCGCACACGGATCCAGATCGTTGAATCCGTCCGCACCGGCTCCAAGGTACGCCAGAAGATCCTGCGCCATGTGGGTGTGGCCCATAACGACAGCGAGATTGAGGATATCAAGCGTCTGGCGGGCCGCTTGATGGAGCAATTACGCATTGATCGCTCGCCGCAAATGGAACTGTTCACGCCCACGGAATATGCCGATCTGCAGGCGCTGGTGCGCCGCGCTCCGCGGCCGGACAAGCTTGGCGTTGATCTTGCCGAGTGCCGTGAGGAGGCGCGGGTCTCTCTGGGTCTGCGGGATGTCATGGGGACGATGTATGACCAACTGGGTTGGGGGGCCCTTCTGGGGGCGGCGCGTAAAAGTGCCAATCGCATTGTGAAAGAGCTGGTTATGGCGCGGATCGCACAGCCCGAGAGCAAGCGCGCGACCGTGGAGGCGTTGGAGAACCAGGCAGGCATCACGCTCAATCTGGACGTGGTCTATCGGAGCATGGATTACATCAATACGCCGGTGATAGACGGGATTTGCAAAACCTCTCACGCGGCGGCAGAGAAGTTGCTGGGCGGGCCAGTGACCGTGCTGTTCTACGATTGCACGACCCTGGCCTTTGACACCGAGCGCGAGGACCCGGCCGAGGATGCGGACGGGGTCGAGCAGGATCATCTTCTGGCCAAGGGCTTCAGCAAGGATGGCAAGCATCACCGCGCTCAGGTCATGCTGGCGCTGATCGTCACCTCCGATGGGCTGCCTGTGGGCTATGAACTCTTCCCGGGAAACACCTGGGAAGGTCATACGCTGGAAGCTGCGCTGAAGGCGTTGGAGGGACGCTTCGACGTGGCCAGGGTCACGTTCGTGGCCGATGCCGCCATGCTCAGCAAGGACAACCAGCAGATGTTGCAGAACAAGGGTCTGCCCTACATCCTCGGCTATCGCATGAAGTCCGCCCCGGCCGCCGTGAAGGCGAACATTTTGAGCCCGGAGGGACGCCAGCCTTGGGCTGGACACGGTTCTGAAGAGGCAACCGAGAAGGGCTGGTACAAGGTGATCGACCAGGAGGGAGCGCGGGTCATTGTGACCTGGTCACCCACCCGGGCACGCAATGATGCCCACAAGCGCGACAAGGCAATCGAAAAGCTGCACAAGAAGCTCAAGCGCTCTCGCAAACCCGGCAGCTTCAGCAGCCGGGGATATGGCCGCTTCCTGGCCTTCCCCGACAGCGGGGACGTCACGCTGGATGATGCAAAGATCAAGGCAGCGGCACAATGGGACGGGCTGCATGCCATTGTTGTTCATGGTGCGGACGAACTGGAGGCACAGGACGTCATTGCCCGCTATCACCAGTTGTGGGAGATCGAAGCCTGCTTCCGCACCAACAAGCACGATCTGAAAATCCGGCCCATCTATCACTGGTCGCCGCGTCGGGTCCGGGCCCATATCGCCATCTGCTACATGGCCTTCTGCTGCCTGCAGCACCTGCGCAAGCATCTGGACCTGCTCGGACACCCGATGAGCCCGGCTCGTATCCGCAACGAGTTGAACGCATTGCAGCTCTCGATCCTGCGCCACAAAGGCACCCCTGACCGCTACGGCATGCCAAGCCATGCCACGGTCGATGCCAGACGCATCCTCACCTGCGTCGGCCTGACCTGGAACGAAGCCCCTTTCAAGATACCCCCCGGGCGCACCCGAAAAACTGGCCAGACCAAAGCCTGAGCTCCCTCAACACTCCGAAACAATCGCTGGCGAAAAAAGTCCGTGTAGTGCCTTTTGGCAACCAAGGCATAATAATATCAATGACTTATACGAAAAAATGTCGGAAGTCAGGAAACAGCGCTGTGGCCGGCAACCAACCGGCGCCTCAAAGCGCGGTCTCTGATGGCAGAGCCGCTGCAGCCGGATCGCCGACAGGCCCCCTCGTCAGCCCATCCACCAGCCCGACACAAGGTCATATCCTGACGCGCGGCAGCGTGATCCCGACCGTGCTGGAAACAGCGCTGGATTCCGACCTGCCGGGGCTGGTGCGCGCCCGGGTATCCCGCGATGTCTATGACAGCCTCACCGGCGCATATATTCTCATACCACGCGGCGCACAGCTCATCGGCACCTATCGTGAGACCGTGCGCAGCGGGCAGAAAAGGCTCTTCGTCGCCTGGAGTGATCTGCGCATGCCGGACGGCACCCCGGTCGCCTTGTCCGACTTCTCCACGCTGGGACAGGATGGCGCGGCAGGCGTGAAGGGCCGCCGCAGCACCGGCCTGCTTGCAGCCTTCGGAGCGGCTGTGCTCTTCGACCTCGCGGGCAATGCCACGCAAATCATCACAGGCGATGAGCCCGAACAGGAAAACGACCTTGCGTCCCTTCTTGCCAATGCCACAGGCAATGCGACCTCCCGTGTCGCAGACCGGTATCTCGGCGACCTGCTCGATCATGGACCCCGCTTCCGGGTGCGCGCCGGGACCATCATGAATGTCCTTGTCGAAGAAGACCTGACATTACCTGCGCAGAGAGGGCGCGCGAGGTGATGCACCACGCCCGAATATCTGCCCCATGGGCTCGGTTGGTTCAGGCGCTGGCGATCCTGATGCTTCTGATGGGCCTGCCCCATGTCAGCGTAAGCGTAACGAGGCACACACATGGCATTTCAGCTTGACTTTTGAAAGTTCCATGGCAGGAGCTCGTCGATACGGCTTTGGGGGTGACCGGCTGCTATTTTTTGGAGCGTTGAGGTCAGATATGCATTGGGTTCCACGCCGTTCAACTTCGCGGTCTGTATCAGAGATGCGATACGGCCCCAACTGGCGCCGCCTTCATCATGACCCGCAAACAGTGCGTTTTTCCGCCCAAGGGCAATTGGTCTTTGGAGATTTTCGACGTTGTTGGAGTCGATCTCAACCCGGCCGTCACTGAGAAAGACCTGCAAGCCGTCCCAATGTTTGTGAATGTAGTTGAGCTTTTCACCAAGTCTGGATTTTTTAGAGACCTGCAGGCGCTGCTCCTGAAGCCAGGTGCCGAACTCGGCAACCAAGGGCGCGGTTTGTGTCTGGCGCGCAGACAGGCGCTGTTCGGGTGGAAGGCCCCGAATTTCAGTTTCAATTGCGTAAAATTCGGCAATCCGACGCAAGCCCTCTGCTGCGATCCCGGACTTGTCGCGGTCAAAGACCTCCTTCAGTTTGCGGCGAGCGTGGCTCCAACAATAGGCGGCTCGGATCGGAGAGCCCCCTTTCCGCGTTGGCCGCATCAACCGATTATACCCCTGATACCCATCCAACTGCAGAACACCGTTGAACCCCTTGAGAAACTTCTCTGCGTTTTCGCCAGCCCGACCGGGTGCATAGAAATAAACAACCCCTGGTGGTGCATCGCCCCTCCAGGATCGGTCGTCACGTGCCAACGTCCAGAAATAACCGGTTTTCGTTTTACCCTCTCCCGGATCGAGGACTGGGACCGTGGTTTCATCCATGAACAGTTTGGTCGAAGACTTCAGGTGTTCCGCCAGCCGCTCAACAACCGGCTTGAGGTGGAACGCGGCCTTTCCGACCCAGCCCGCGAGCGTGGCGCGATGAATGTCGATGCCAGAGCGCACAAGTATCTGCGATTGACGGTACAGAGGAAGGTGGTCTGCATACTTGCTGACCAACACGTGCGCGATGGCCGCTTCGGTCGGAAGTCCGCCCTCGATCAGCCACGATGGTCCCGGTGCTTGTTTCACGCCTCCAGCACATGACCGGCAGGCATATTTCGGACGGACCGTTACGATCACACGCAACTGCGCGGGCACGATGTCCAGCCGTTCACTGCGATCTTCACCAATCTTATGCATCGCGCCGCATCCGCACGGACATTCAACACTGTCAGGTTCGATCACCTGTTCGATCCGCGGCAGATCTTCAGGCAGATTGCCGATATTGCGCTCAGGCGCTTTCCTGGGCTTTGCCTTTTTCTCTTTGTCACAGGATTGAGTGGCTGCCTCGCTTGAGGCCTCCGCCTCGCTGAGCGCAACTTCAAGATCTTCGGCCCCGAGATTACGCTCGTCCTGAGTTAGTTTTTCCGATTTCTTGCCGTAAAGCGCCCGCTTCAATTCCGCAATCAGGCTTTCATAACGAAGGATCAAAGCGTTTTGCTCTGCAATCTGTTGGTCTTGACCCGTTATCTGCCGATCTTGATCCGATATTTGCTGGGCCTGATCTGCAATGTGCGCCCCCTGATCTGATATGCAGGCGCTCTGCTTGGTTGTCAGTTCCTCCAACTCGGCAACCCGACGTGCATTGTCCTCGACAAAGGCCTGAACAGCCTCTTTATGTTCGGCGGGCAGAGCATCAAGATTGAAACCATTGGAGTCGGCAGTCATACCTGCGAGCATACACAGCCCGAACTTCTAAATCCTGCCCAATCAACCGCCTGATTCACTCTGCCGCAGTTGGCCGCCGCGTCTCGACAGGTTTGACCTTCCGCCAGTCCAGACCAGAAAAAAGCGCCTCAAACTGTGCTCTGTTCAGCGTCATCACCCCATCGCGAATAGCAGGCCAGACGAAGTCTGTATCTTCCAGACGCTTATAAGCCATAACCAGACCTGACCCATCCCAAAAAACCAGCTTCAGCCGATCCGTTCGCTTCGCGCGAAATACGAACACCGTCCCGCTGAACGGGTCTTCCCGCAGAACCGACTGCACCAGAGCACATAAGCCATCATGACCCTTGCGAAAATCCACCGGCTGTGTGCTGACCAGAATGCGCAACTTCTGTGCAGGGAAAATCATTCAACAACCCCAACCGCTCGGGCAATCTCGGCAATTCGCTGTGCCGATGTATCGGTGCCCAAATTGATCGACACCCCGCGGAAAACGATCTCGACCTTTTCCGCTGGTGACGATGGCGGGCGAACCTGCGGCTGAACACTTGCCTCATCACCGTCACAAAGAACCACGGGCGCAAACTCAACATGTTCATCAGGCTCCGGAGCTGGAAGCACCAGTTTCCCATCTTTTGCCAGACAACGCCATTCCGACAATCGGTTCGCATTGACCCCGAATTTACCAGCCACAGCTTTTACCGTCGCCCCCGGCTTCAAAGTCTCGGCAACAATGTATGCCTTCGCATCATGCGACCATCGGCGACGGCCATCAACTTGATACTCAACGCCCAACGAGCGGAGGAACTCCGTCATCGACTCCATGGAGAAAATCCTTATCCCTGTTACGATAAGGAAAATCTGACAGCGCAGGGGCTAGCGCGCGAGGCAAAAAATGGGTGAGCACCTCGTTACGCTTACTGTCAGCCATGCGGTGACCGAGGAGCGTGTTCTCGAACTGGTGCGCAGGCTGGAAGCCCCGGGTGGCTATGACACGGTCTATAGCGGAGTGACGGTCAGACCCCCGCGTGTCCTCACCACCATGAGCGTGGAAGAGGTGCTGGCCTGGCAGCGCAGCACGGTCCGGCAGGGATCGGTCTCCTCGGCGGCCGGGGGCTATCAGATCATTCGCCCCACCTTGCAACGGCTGGTCGATCAGGGTGTGGTCTCCCTGTCCGAGACCTTCGATACTGCCACGCAGGACCGGCTCGGGCGACACCTTCTCCGCGAAACCGGCTACCGCGATGGCGACACATCTGTCGCAACCGCCAATCGCATCGCGGGCGTCTGGGCGGCCTTGCCACAGGTTGGCGGTGCAGGCGCGGGCCGCTCGGTCTATCACGGTGTCGCGGGCAATCACGCCCTGATCGATGCGGACACCTGGATGGGGGTTCTGGCGGGCACAGCGGATATGGGGGATGTGCAGGCCACAGCCGCTGTCATCCGTGCCGGCCAGCAATTCGGCTTTGCCTGGGACCGCTTTCTGGACGATCTGGGCCGCGCCTCCACCCAGGTCATGCGAAGCGTTGCCGGATTGGCCATCAACCTGCTGCTGGGGCTGTGCCTGATCGATTTTGTCCTGCGTGCGGGGCATTGGATACTCAGCGGCGATCTGGCCGGATCGATGGGTGGGCTGGCCATGCGCCTGCTCACGATCTGCCTCTGTCTGGCCGTGCTGCTCATTCCGGACGCGCTGCTCGGCGCGGCTGATGCCACCGCCCGCCGCCTGGCCGGAGAGGTCGGCTCAGGCGGCGACTTTGCCATCGCCGGTTTCACCGCCGGGCGCACGGCGCTGGCCTTCAGCCTGCTCGAAGGCCTCTTCAACCACCCCCGGCCCATCCAGATCCTTTTGCAGATCATCGCCCTGCTGCTCGCCATCACCATGGCCATTCAGATCGCCCTCATCCTCTACTGGACCCTCAATCTCACACTCACCGGTGCCGCCGGTCTCTTCGCCATGGGCTTTGGAGGGCTCAAGGAAACCCGCACCATCCCGGTGAACTATGTCCGACATCTCATCGGTGCCGGTCTGGCCCTGCTCTGTGTCCTGATGATCCTCTCCACAACAACCAATCTCGCATGGTCCATCCGCGCAGAGGGCAGCATTACAGCCGCCGCGCTCTCCATCCTGCTTCTCGAATGTGTCGCCTGCGCGCTGATCTGGGTGCTGCCAAAATCTGTTGCAGGAGTGGTCAGAAAATGAACCTCAATTCCCCTCGAACACGGCCTCATAATCTACCCCGCACTTTGCTGTTGCCCCTGCTCTGGAAAACCCCCATGCCCCTCCGCGATGCGGGTCTCCAGGTCCTCACAGGTTTCTGTCTCTGGAGTTTGCTCCTGTGTTCAGGTGTTCGGGCTGAACCGGACCCCCGCATCACGACCACCCCCTCGGCAGCTTATGAACCCCCGGAGCCTCCGAACTCAGGACCTGATGACACTGCGGCTGACACGTCCGACACCGGCCCCCGCACCACCGCCGATCTTCTGACTTTCATCCGGGCGCTGGAAGCGCCGCGCGGCTATAATGAGTACGAGCGCCGCATTCGCATCGCGCCGCCACAGCCCCTGACCCACATGACCGTGGGCGACGTGCTGGACTGGCAGGTTCGCCTGCGACGTTCAGGAGCGGTCTCCACCGCGGCCGGGGGCTACCAGATCATCTATCCGACCCTGACCCATCTCGTGACCACCTACGGGATTTCCCGTAGCGCAAAGTTCGACGCGCCCCTGCAGGACCGTCTTGCCAGGCTGCTGATCGCCGAATGTGGTGAGGAAGGATCGCCCGACAACCATCCGCACTATGGCAACTGCCTCGCAGGCATCTGGGCCGCCCTGCCCCTGACCCACGGTGCCGGGACAGGCAGGTCAGCCTATCATGGCGTGGCAGGCAACAAGGCCCTGACAACACCGGAAACAGTATTGGCCCTGCTGGCCGGGAAATCTGTCGCAATCCCGAAGCGGGGACCGCGCCCGCCCATCGATCCGGACCGGGCTTTGGCGCGCATCGGGCGGTCCCTCAACACGCAAGCGCTGGCCTTCGGAGCCAATACCGTCACGGTGGACATTGATGATATCAACACGGCCCTGCGCAAGGCCCGGCGCGCGGGCACGCTCACCCCCTCGGTCCGGTCATGGAAACAGGACCCCTATGCCCAGAACTGAGCCACCCCTCAAATTCAGCCGCAACGGTCCAACCGGCAGACTGTCCGGGTCCGCCCATGCCCTGCGGCGGATGCTCTTTCCCCTCGGAGCCTTCCTCACGGCGGCCGCCTTTTTCCTGCCGGATGTGCCCTTCGCACTGGCCCTGCTGCCCCTCTTTGCCGGTCTGTGGTCCGGCACGGGACCCGTGCGCTTTACCGCCATGACCAGTTTCATGATCTGGCCCGTGATGCTCTGCGCCTGGGGGATTTATGGCGTGGAGCCGGGCAGGTCAGACCTGATCGTACCGCTTGCCGTCGGGCTTGTTCTGGCTCTCGGGCTGCTGGCGGCGCGGATCGGCATTCTGCCCACCACTTTGCTGGTCACGCTCATCCCGGTCTTCCCGGCCTCGCCCGTCCTGCCTCTGGCCGCCCTTATGCCCGGGCTTGGCCTGGCAGGTCCGTTCACCGTGATGCTTCTGCTCGCCCTCATCGAGGCTATTCACGCACCCCCTTTGCGGCGGCTCCTGCTCGGGACCGTCGCCTTCTGTCTGATCACATGGGCTGTTGGTCATGAACTGATCCAAACGCATCTCGCGGAGCGGTCCCATGCTGGAAACCCCGCTCCACGCTCAGAATGGCGCGAGATCCCCGAACCTGCCGCCATCACCGAACGCGGGCGCTGGATTGCGCTGCGCGACCAGTTTCCGGACGGCGCAACACTCATTCTGGGCGAGAACGTCTTTGCGCAAGAGGACACCGAGGCTCTGGCCTTCTGGTGCCATGCTGCGACAACGCGCGGCATCACAGCCTATATCGGTGTCTCGGAACCGTACCGATCCAGCACGCGCGGCGCTGTCTGGCGGCTCGATCCCGACAGCTGCAATACCGTCGGACGGCACCCCTCAGCCTTCGTGATCCACCGGGCCGGTCTCGGCATTCCCCACCTCACCGGCACATGGGGCATGATGCAGGCCGGGAGAGATCCAACCCAATCCGCCCCACCTGCCCCCGGCATAGACTGGCTGATCTGTCTCGAAGCCTTCCTGCCATGGGCCTGGATCGGCCTGCTGGTGGAGACCGCGCCAGAATTTCCACCTGACCCCGCCTCGCGGCCCCCGATCATCGTCCTGTCCAATGATCAGGCCTTCCGCCCGCTCCCCGCTCTGCGCGTCACGCCCGCCTTCGCACCACCCCCGGTCCACGTCCTGCGCCGCAAATCCGCCCGCGCCATGACCGCGCTCGCAAACCGACACATCCACTTCGCGGAAACCGGGCGCAGCCTTCTGATCCGCAACGGGAAAGGATGACCGCCCCCATGCAGATGATTTCACTCTGGACCATAACCGTTCTGAACCGTGTGCCCGGCTGGCTGCGAGGTGGCCTGACCGTGTTTGCCGGCAACGTAACCCGCGTGCCCGTAGTGATCCCCATGCTGGTGCTTCTGGCCATCGGGATCGGCTTTCAACAGAATGCGGGGCTCTACAAACGCGGAATATTGCCCGGAGACTGGTACGAGGCCACCGTGATCACGGTTCTGCTCCTGCCGCCCCTGATCGGTCATGTCACAGCATGGATGACGGGATACCGCTCGGCCTTCTGGTGGCTGCTCTGGGTTGCGCCCGTGCTGATCTACTGGGGGCGGCCCTGGCAGAATGATCCCGGATGGGCGCTCTATTGGCACGAACATCTCCGGGCCGGGGATATACTGATCAACATATTCCGGAAACAGGCAACTCTGGGCAACTTCATAAGGCTCGGTGGAATGCTCACCATGGCGATGGTCACATTCATGGTCCTCGCCCGCCCCTGGTTGCGCTTCACCGCATGGCTGCGCGAGATGGGCCGGGACACAGGCGAAGGCTCAGGCTCCGCCGGAGGCGGAAAGGCCGAAGGCCTGCCACAGGCCACATGGGCCAGCGCCGCCGATATCCGCGACAGGTTCACACATAAGGGCGGGATCGTGCTGGGAGAACATACCGACCCGCTGGAGGACACGCCCGGTTTTGAGCCGGGCAAACCCCGCACATGGAAGAGACAGGGCAAGGGCCGCCTCATCACCATGAACCCCGAACAGGGCAACGGTCACGTGATCGTGCTCGCCGCCTCCGCAGGCTACAAGACCGCCGGCATCGTCATCCCCAATATCCTTCATTACAACAAACCCATCGTGGTGATCGATCCAAAGGGTGACCTCTATGCACGCACACGCCACGCCCGCGAAGCGATGGGCTTCAAACCTCGTGTGATCGATGCCGGGTGCGGTTTTGACCCGTTCCGCATGATCGCCCCGCTGGCACCTCAGGCCCCTTCCGTCTATCTCACCATGGCCCGCACCCTGATGCCGCTGAACGAACGCGCCTCCGACATCTCCGAGTATTTCCACGAGATGTCCACCACGCTCTTCGCCGCCCTCATGGGACATTTTATCGCGCGGGGCAGCAGGAACGTCGCCCAGGACATCTCGAAGTTCATCAACCGGGAGCGCGAGGCGGTGATCAACGAGGCCCGCGAGATTGCAAAACGCCATAACTTCCCCTTTATTGCGGACGAGATGGAAGGCCTGGCAGCACTCGACGAGCGCACCTTCCCCGGCGTGGTCAAGGGCATCTCCAACAAGCTCGCCTTCACCCGCTTTCCCGATATCGCCGCCTATAGCCAATCCGACGCAAGCGCCGACGCGCACCTGTCCGCCCTTGATCCCGACACCGATCTCTACATCAACTTCCCCGCACAGGCGGCGGAGGATTTCTCCTCCTTTCCCCGCCTGCTGATCGGCGCCATCTATGTGGCAAGCGAACTGATCGAGCAGCCCGACCGGCCCCGCGCCAGACGGCTCCTGTTGATCGACGAGGCCCGGGTGCTGGGCGGCATGAGCGCGCTCAACACCATTCGTGACGCGGGCCGCTCCATCGGGCTGCACCTGATGCTCATCTACCAGAGCTACGGCCAGATGGTCAAAGCCTGGGGCTCCGAGGCCGGGGCCGCGGCCTGGATGGACAGTTGCGAGGCGCGGGTGATCAGCGCCGTCGGCGCCTCCCGCACCGCCAATGATATCGTCACCATGCTGGGACGGCGCACCCTGCGCACCCATGTGCAAGGCTCTTCCTCTTCCAACCCGGTCATGGTCCCGATGGGCGGGAGCGTCTCAACGAGCGAGCAGGAACAGATCCGCGAAGTGTCGCTGATGTCCGCCGCCGCACTCGGGCAATTGCCCGCCCATGGCTCGATCGTGTTCACCCGCAAGTCCCGGCCCATCCTCGCAACCAAGGCGATCTACTTCACCCGCAAGGAGATGAATGACCGCGTCAGATCACCCGACGCGGTGGCCGGGGAGCTCGCAGCCACCAGGCGGCGCAAGGCCCTCCTGGACGAGATGCGCGCGCGCAAGCAGCGCACCCTGCCCGATCCACAGCCCGGACTGCGGCGGAATCGCAGACCACAGGAGAGCGTCGATCCAGAGACCGGGGAAATACGCCCCGCAGAGGCAGGAGGGTCCGATCCGGCACAGCACATGCCGCAGGGTGATGCTGGAACGAAAGCAGACGACAGCGATCTTTCCAATGCGCCTGTCTCCCCGGCTGCTCGTCAAGCTGCCACAGAAGGGACTGCGGGCGCCAACACAGAACGACCCAACCCCGCGCTGAAGTATCAGGCCAGGATCAAGGCGCGGCTTGATGCTGCACGGGCTGAGATACGAGAGCGCGAGAAGATCAAGGGCAGTGATACAGATGTAGATGCTGCGGACCAGGACGTAAAAACCAGTGAGCCGCCGACTGATGCGCAGGATCAGGGCCCCAAGGCTGATACGCAACAGGCGGATGCTCAGGATCAGCCGGGCGCGCTGCTGGGACCCCCCCCGGAGGATCATGACAATCCGGCCAGCGGCTTGTACCGGGCATTGGCTCTTGAGCCGGAAGTCGATGGGCTGAACCCACAAGACCGCAAGGCTGTGCAAACCATTCTGTCGCTTCTGGCAGAACGTCCCCGTACGGAAGATGTTCTGGCAAGGACGCTCCTGAAGAAAATGGGATATGAGACGCAGCGCGACCGGGGAGAAGACCTGCGCAACGCTGAAATCGACGGCGCAGTGGATGTCCTGAAGACCGAAGACAAAAAGCGCGCCAAGCCAAAGACGAAGAAAGCCGGCGGGAAGGCTGCGAAGAACAGCGCCCCAGAACCTGCAAAGGAAAGTCCTGAACGCCCAGACGCAGAGAACGATGCTGCGACGGACAATCCGCCAGCGGCAAAGAAGAGGCGCGCCAGGAAAAAGACGAGCGGCGCAGCGGCGGACGCAGAAAAGCCACCCGACACCAAGCCAGACCAACCAACCGAAGCCGATCAGGGTGAAACGGTTCAATCCGAAGACTCAACGCAGTCGGAACCGGCAGGACCTGTTCCGTCTCAGGAAGATCATCCAGCGGACACCCCGCCGGAGACCGCATCAAGCGATCCGCAGAGACAAGACGACGGCAACAACCCAGGCACCGATCAGCCTGATCCCGAGGCCGACGACACATCCGGGACGGCCAGCAAGCAGGATGCGCAAGGGACAGAAAATGATGCCGTAGAAGACGCGCGCGATGAGGAAGGCCGCGTCGATACCCACGCGAAAGCCGACGACACGGAAACAACCTCCGACATCGCGGACGCACACCCTGAACAAGAGAAGCCAGAATCAGAATCGAGCGCCGAAGAGGATAAGGACCCGCCCGACGCGCAAGATAATAGATCTGAATCGGATCGCTCAAAACCCGCGCGCTCCGACCGACGCAAACCGAAGAGCACGACCGATCCGATCTCAAAACGCAGAGCCGCCCTCAACGCCGATGACATTCGTGAAGCTATCGACCCACACATAGAAGATTTGTTCCGTAATTTCTGCGGTGAGCCTGTCCGACGCAGAGCACAGGAATGGCGCGCAAAGGACAACCCGTCCTTCTCCATGCGCATGTCCGGTGAGAAACGCGGACGCTGGAAAGATCACGGCACCGAACAAAGCGGCGACATCTTCGACCTCATTGCCATCGAGGAATGCGGTCTCACCAAGGCAAAAGACAATTTTCCACGTGTCCTCGAAGAAGCAGCCAAGTTGGCCGGCTTTTCTCCATCGCAGGACACACCGGCCAAACGCAAAGCCCGCGAAGACCGCAAAAAGGAACGCGAGCGTAAGGCACAAGAAGAGGAACAGCGCAGGGCAGAAGAAAGAGACATGCTGGTATCGGCCTTGTCCGAACAAGCAACCGATGTCAGCGGAACACCCGCCGAGACCTATTTGACCAGCCGCTCTCTTTTGCACTGGCCGGAAACTGGACTGGCCTTCCTGCCAGCGCTGAATACGGTTTTGCCTGAGCCGCAGCTCAAAGGCCTGCACGCGCCAGACCGCCCGTCCCTTGTCATCTGGGCGCAGGATGAAACAGGCACCCGTACCGGCGGCCAACGCATCCTGCTCACCAGAACGGGGCGCAAGGTGAAACTCAAGACCGCCAAACCCTGTTTCGGGACAGTCGCGGGCGCCCCCGCCCGCTTCGCCGCCCGACCGGCTGCAGAAGGCGCGGCACCTTCCGCCCGCCCAAAGCCCGGCCCGCTGCTTGTCGCGGAAGGACCGGAAACCGCCCTCACACTCCGGCATCTCACGGGGCGGGAAAGCTGGGCCGTCTTTGGCGTTTCAAACTGGAAGACCGCACCGCTGCCCACAGACCGCGACATCATCCTTGCCCCCGATCAGGACGCACCGGGCAGCCCCGCCGGACAGGCGTTTCGCAAAGCCGTGGCCCGTCACATGGAGCGCGGCTGTGCCTTGCGCATCGCGCGCGCACCGGAGCCCGAAGGCAGCAAGCGCGATCTCAACGACACGATGAGAACCCAGGGCGCGGGCGCGGTTCTCGCCGCGCTTGAGGCGGCGCATCCACCGGGACCGCACGACCTGCCAGACCCGACAGGCCCGACAGACAAGGAAGAGGACAGCAAAGATGAACACCCCGAAGACAGATCCAAACCCGGCGGGGCGGCATGACCCGCACCCATCTCCAGGCCTTGCGCAGGCGGAAAGCCCTCAAGCGCCAACATCTGCGCAGGGCGAAAAGCTTTCATCTGCGTCTGGCCCGCCGCAGGCTGCGTCGCCGCAAGCTCTCCATCCCGCCGCCGGGGCCGCGATGACGATCCCTGACCCCGACACAGACCCGCGCGCCTTCTGGGCCTGTGTCGCAGGGGTCGCGCCGGAGCAGTTGCTCTTTGCCACCGACCCGCACCCGCTCAGGCGTCGCCGGAGCCGCTGGCTGGAGAGACGACCCCGCGTCCATGCCGCCCTGACCCGCGCGCTGCACCTCTGGCGTCTCTTCTGGTTCGGCCCCCATCATCCCGACCCCGCGCCAATGCCCCCCGTTCCGCTCAATCTCGCGCCCTGGACAAACCGGCTTCTGGCCCACCCCGATGACGCAGGCGACGCGCCCGTTGGTGCACGCCTGCGGGATCGCCTGCTCTGGTGCCTCTCCCATCCCGCCACCCGCTATGAAACCCATGCCTGGCGCTGCGCGGCCCGCACCGACAGATCCCCGGCCCAGCGGCTCGAGAGCCTGCGGCGCAGTCTCGCAGGCAAGCCGCGAGGGGCGGCTGAACAGTGACGGATCACGCGACCAGATACCGCCAGGGTGCGGGCAGACTGACCAGGACCCTGCCCGCCATGATGCCCTTTCGGGTTCTGGTCGGTGTCGGGATCGTGACCTGTCTGCTGCTGGCGCTCGGGACGCTGAACCGCACAGGCCGGGTCATCGGCAATGCCAGCCCCTCCGTGCCCCGCGGGCTCTATCTGCGCGCAGACCCCGACCGCGCCACCTACGTCACCTTCTGCCTCGGACACCGTCACCACACTGTCCGGAGCCATGCAACGCTTTGCGCGCCGGGCAGCCCCGACGCCCCGCGCATTCTCAAACGTATTGCCGCCCGACATGAAGGGGGACGCCTCACCGTGGCAGGCGACACAGCCCGGGCGCTCGACAGCCGCATCCTCGGCCCCCTCGCGCCCGAACAGATCCGCGGCTGGTGGCGCCCCCTCATTCTCATCGACACCGACCCCCCGCAAACCCGCAGGGCGCGGGAGCGGACAGACCAGCGCAAACAAAGCCGCAGCACCCCCCGCCATCGAAAGGAAGACACCCCATGAGCGACACGCCAAAAGCCAAACGCACGTACAGGACGCAAACCCCGGAGGAAAAGCAGGCCGATCTCGACGCGGAACTGTCCCGTGTGCGCAAACGCGAGGAACTCAGGCTCATCACCGCCGCCGACAAGGCAGGCTATTTCCGTTTCCGTCTCAGCAACAAACAACTGGCCGATATGTTCAATGCCACAATCGACACGCTGAAGCCGAAACATTCCACCCTGGCCGGATTGCACAGCAAAAAGGCACGCCTCAACGCCCGCCAGCGCAAGGATGACGGGCGGCGCAAGGCCATCCTGGGTGGCTTTCTGGTCGCCCAATGCCGCCACAAGCCCGACCTGCATGCGGCAATTGTCGAGGATATCCGCGCCTTTCTGAGCGACCATCCCACAAAAACCGTCGCCCGGCGCAATCTCGATCTGCTCGAGGGGTTTCTGGCCGACCCCGAAGCGCATGACACAGGCACCATCCAGGGAGAAGACACGCAATCCGTCCCCCGCGCCGAACACCGGGTGCGCGCCCATCGCCTCATCCTGCTGGGATCATGGGTGCTGGATCGCCGCGCAGAGCGCGACGACCTCGCCCGGCTCATCGCGCAGGAACTGGCCGGCTTTCTCGATCAGGGCGCCCATCCCGAACGCCACAGGACACTGCTCAAAGAGATGCTGGACGGGGATGAACCGGATCAGCCCGCAACCTGAACCGCGCTGAATGCGCCAGAATTCCCACCGGCGCATGAAAAACGCACCGCCAAAGGCGCTCGCTGGCTTCGTGCACAATTTCACAGCACAGGAAACATGACATGACGGACGACAAAGAGATCGAGACGGACCCGAACCGCCCGTTAGACGACTGCGAACGATGGCTCGAAGAGGAGTACTTTCCACAAATCCTGCCGTCTTTTCCACCCTTCGAATACGTCGATCGCTCGGCGCGGGTGACGTTCGAGGACAGGTTCGGGCTGCGCTGTACGATAGGCGCGGATGAGATGGCCGCCGCCTTTCTTGCATTGCTCGACAACGGCGGGTTCCAGGGCCTGCTGCCGCCGGTTGCAGACACCTGGCGCACCCTGATCCCCGACGACCTCGAACCGGAAGCGATACTGAAGCAACCTGCCCCGGTTGCCCTGGCATTGCCACCGGAACAGGAACGGGCCGACCCCGCCCAATATCCTGCGCAATTCGTGACACTGGCTGTTCATGAAAACGCACTCGGGTGTCCCTGCTGCGGCACACGGGCCTTTGCCATTCTGCGCACACCTGTTTCCGAACATCGGATCACCGAACGCAACGTGGTGGCCGCGATACAACACCTTGCCCTCGCTGTAGAAAAGCGTGCAATTTTGACCCCCTAAGCGGGGAAATCGGCGTCCAAATTTGACCCCTCCCTATGGTTGTAGACATCCTTTTCATTGAGCAGTCGATGGAGAGGCAAGCGGGATGATTTGCGTGGAAACTATTAGAAAAGTGCGTCGCTTACACCTGATCGAAAAAAAGAGCATCAAGGAAATTTGCCGTTCGCTCAATTTGAGCCGTGCAACGGTTCGAAAGATAATCCGATCGGGAGTGACGGAGTTCAAATATGAGCGCAAATCGCAGCCATACCCGGTGCTCGGGCCTTGGCGCGCGCGTCTGGATGAAACGCTTGAGGAGAACGAGGCGCTTCCGAAGAAACACCGCAAGCGGATGACCAAAATCTGGAAGGAACTCTCCGATGATGGTTTTGGCGGCGGGTATGACAGTGTTCGACGCTACACAAAGAATTGGCGCATTGCGCACGGCCGACAACAGGCGCAGGCGTTCATCCCGCTGATCTTTGATCCTGGGGAGGCGTACCAGTTCGACTGGAGTGTGGAGACGGTTTTGATGGACGATGCACTCACGACCGTGAAGGTTGCCCATTTCAAACTTTGCCATAGCCGCATGCCATTCTCCATTGCCTATCCGCGCGAGACGCAGGAGATGGTCTTTGATGCCCACGACGAGGCCTTCAAATTCTTTGGTGGAGGCTGCATCAACGGGATCTACGATAACATGACGACCGCCGTCGATGCGATCCTGTCGGGCAAGGAAAGAAAGTTCAACAAGGCATTCTCCCGGATGTGTTCTCATCATCTGGTGAACCCGATCGCCTGTACGCGCGCGGCCGGTTGGGAGAAGGGTCAGGTTGAGAATCTGGTCAAGGAGAGCCGCGCCTATAGTTTTACACCGCGTCTGGAGGTGGCCGACTTCGATGAATTGAATGCCCGGCTGCAAAAAGACGCGATCAAACGCGCAAAAGAACTGCGGCATCCGGAAAACCTGGAGGTGACGGTCTGGGAGGAGTTCCAGCAGGAAAAGCCGCTGCTGACGCATCTGCAGAAGCCCTTCGTCGGGTTCCGTGAAAAGACGGTCGCCGTGAGCCGAACCTGCCTGATCAACTTCGAAAGAAACAAATACAGCGTTGAGGCAAGAGCTGTTGGACGTCAGGTCCAGTTGCAGGTCTACGCCACGCGGATTGTCCTGCGCCAAGACGGTGAGATTGTCGGAGAGCACGAACGGTGCTTCGGCCGAGGAAAAACGATCTTCAACCCTTGGCACTATGTGCCCGTCCTCAAGCGCAAGCCTGGCGCTCTGCGCAATGGAGCACCGTTCCGTGACTGGGACCTACCACCGGCAATGACGCAGATCTGGACCCATCTGCGGGGCACATCCGACGGAGACCGGCAACTTGCCGATATTCTTTTCGCTGCTTACCAGCACGACATTGATGTGGTCGAGGCTGCCTGCGAAGAAGCTCTAAAATCTGGCCTGCGCAAGGCCGATGCGATCCTGAACATTGTCTCTCGGCGCACCAATCCCCCGCCGCCAAAGGCGATTGAGCCGCCTGCCCACCTGCAGCTGAAAATGGCACCGATCGCGGATTGCGCTCGCTATGACAGGCTTGGAGGCTCCCATGCAACTGCGTAAGGAAATTCTCGAACTTGCCCGTCAACTGAAGTTGCCAGGCATCGTCAACTGCTTTGACGAAGTGATGCAGGCCGCAGCCAAAAACAACTGGCGGCCCCAACAGGTCGTGGCCGAACTCCTCACGGCCGAACTGGCCGAAAAGACTGCGCGCTCGATCCGGTATCAGATGGGTGCCGCAAAGTTCCCGGTCTGCAAGTCCTTACCTGAGTTCGACTTCACGGTCAGCCCCGTCAACGAGGAAGTCGTGCGCAATCTTCATGACGGCGATTTTATGGACCAGGCCAGGAATGGCGTGCTGGTCGGTGGAACCGGATCGGGCAAAACGCATCTCGCAACAGCGATCGGGGGCCACGCGGTCAATAACCGCCGGCGGGTCAGGTTCTTCAGCGCTGTGGATCTCGCGAACAAGCTGGAGGCTGAACATCGCGAAGGCAACGCCGGGCGGCTCAGCGAGCAGCTGATCCGCGTCGACCTCGTGATTATAGACGAACTCGGTTATCTGCCGTTCGCAGAGTCTGGTGGACGATTACTCTTCCATCTCATCAGCAAACTGTACGAGCGAACGTCTATTCTGCTAACAACCAACCTCGCATTTGCTGAATGGCCGAGTGTGTTCACAGATGCCAAAATGACCACTGCTCTCCTGGATCGACTGACACACCATTGCGATATCATCGAAACCGGGAACGAAAGCTGGCGAATTAACCACCGCGACTAACCTCGAAATCGGGGAATAAATTCAAAACAGACAGCAGGTCAAACCTTCAGTCGAGCTACGCTCTCTTTTCGGTTTGACCTGCTGTCCACCCCCTCCTGAATCAACCTAAACACGACCCCCTCAACGCCCCTCTTAGCTCCAAGGGGGGTCAAATTTGGACGCCGATGGGGGGTCATTATTCAATGCCGATTGACACCTGCGATTAGAGTGCGCAGAAAGTCGTTACTCCAGCCTGCCTTTTTGAACTTCACGCGGTTTGAGCCTTTCGCGGTATTTGTCTTGATGATGCCCAATGCGATCCGTCGTAACGCGGCGAAGTTTGCGGGCGCGTTGTCTTTCCGCGCGCGGTGATGATCGTCGTTCATCACAACATCCAGTGACCAATGCAAGCTGTTCTCGATTTCGGTAGTGAGTCACTTTGAAATTGCTTTCTTGCGAGGTTTGTAAGGCCCGCGCTTTTTCGGGGCAGGTTCGTTGGCATCCACGATAGCCACCAGATCGGAGATATCCCAGAGACGATCTGTCAGACCAGCTTCCATTGCGGGCGTCACTTTAAGCGTCTGGTGGACCTTGACGAAGTTGTAATACATAAAGTGCAGCGCTACCGCGTGCATGTGGTTCTCGACCTTCTTGCTGAACGCATTGGTCAGGCGCGTAAAGCGGCGCATGTGCATCCGCATAGTAAGATTCTGGCGTTCAACGTGGCTGGTGCTGACAAGCGCTTTGTCCGGGCGACCTTCCACGGTGCGTTTCTTGATCCCGGTGCATTCTGCGGGGCTGTATTTCTTCTCGTGACCTTTTGAGCCAGTTTCACCACCATACATTTTGATAAGCTGGGCATAGTCTACATCCCCGCCAAACGCGCCCTCTACGGCTTCCAAATACGCCTTGTGGCCGTCTGTAGTGAGTTGCACCCGGTTTGCCAAACGGGCGCGAAGATCGTCCATAAACTCGATTGCGTATTCGCTGTCGCGCCCGCCAACCATGTAAGACACGATCAACTTGCTATCGCTGTCGATGGCGGTCCAAGTCCATGTGTCACCAGCGTGTTCTGGGGCAGCTTTTGCAGTCGCTACGTTCTTTTGCTTGGCATACGTGAACGACCAGATTTCATCGCACTGGATTACCGAGGCTTTGACGTTGCGCACGTGTTCGTCATGATATTTGGCGCAAGCTGCACCAGCGTCATTGAGAAGCTTGTTGACTGTATTCTTGGAAACGTCTGCGATCCGCGAGGTGGCGCGAATACTGTTGCCTTCAACTAGAAGGCGGATGATCAGGGCGCGGGTTTTCGTGTCGAGCTTTCTCATAAACCCAAACTAATTTCAAACTGACCAATATACTTGACTATTGGTCAGTTTGAAAAGCTAAAGGTCCCAATTCTTTCTATAAGAGGAATGCTGAAATCCTGCTTCTTTGGAGCAACACCCGCATCTTCCATCCTCTTACGAAACTTCTCGTAGGCCTCTAATTGTTTTTCGAAATCATCCCCCCGGCTCCGCTCCTCTTGGCTGAGAGCGGTTGCCACATCCTCTGCTATAGACATGCGCTTCTCCTACTGAACGTGACGATTGAAGATATAGAACGGCGAGCCTTGGCGCTCAAGGTATCCGGTCAATGTGTCACAATATCGGCGAATAGCCTCTCGCTGCTCAGCAACAGACCCGTAGTCTTCAATCTCAAGCCTTAACTCATCCCTAAGTTTCTGCATTCCAATCATCCGACCATGAGAGTGCCAAAGCTGATTGTTCGAAAGCTTTGCAGCTATCTCTTCCGCCCGTGCCTGCTTCTCTTCGTATGTCACGGGGTCTCCGGGGTTCGTGGTTCGGTGTGTGTCCCAGTCTTTGAACTTGTAGTCAGTCAACCACTTTTTAAGCAGTGACTCAGACAGGTTCTTTGATTGTTCATAGAACGCCAACATTGCCAAATCTTGGTTTTGTAGCATCTGAAATTCCGCAGGTGTTATGCTACCATCGTCGCTCTTCTTTAACATTTCGTTGACTTTATCGAGATAACCAAGCGCCGGAACAAGAAACTTATCCTCGCGATCAGGCACTTGAGGGTCGATAGGCCCCAAGGATGAAGCGTAATCCATAAAAATTTTGTCGGCAGCCATCGAAAGAATAGTGCCTGCGGACATCGCGGCCCTCGGGACAATGGTGTAGAAGTAATCGTAATGATGGCGGATGATTTCGACCATCTTCTCAACCGCTTCCGCTTGCCCACCAGGCGTCGTCAAGCACAGTCCCAGAGTGTTTCGCTTCCCCTGCCGGTCGCTCAGTATTTCGACAATATCCCGGAAGTAAGGGACAGCACCTGTCCTGAGTTCCCCATAATAATACAGGATATCGCATTCAAGCGCGGCCTCTACACGCTCTTCTGCTTCTTCAACTGTAGAAAAAATGACCTTATCCAGAAGAGGAAGAGTCGTCGCCATTGCCCCATCGCGCCTTTGCTGCTGCCCTTGCTATTTCTAGCCTTTTTTCGGACGATAACTTAGCCGCGCGCGCCTGACCACCCTTTTTGCCGCCCTCGCGTTGCCGGGAAGTGTCCTTATCGTACACTATTTCATCACCCGTCGCCGCGTCCACAATGAACTTAGCAAGCTGGTTTGCGTCTCTGGGTCTTTTGGGCTTGTCTGTCATACCATCAATATGGGGCCTACGCGCGAGACGTGCAAATCAAACCTTTGAGGGGGTATATTTCAAAGTGACCCACTACCTCGATTTCCCAGTGGCCACGGATCAGCGTGGCGGCTGCCTGAGCGGTGAAGCATTTTGACAGGAGGTACACCCGCTCGGACTGCTTGGTCGTGTCGCCTGCTGTGCGCCTGGAAACGACATGAACGAATGCGCCAAGGTGCGGCCATTGATGGGTGTCGACGAGATAGTTTGGCACGTCGTAGACGCGATATGACCGCTCCTCAACCCGGCCATGGTCACCCTCTACAGAGATGTATTCATCAATGTATTCAATATTCTGGTCAGCCACGAAAGCCCGCACGTCGGCTTGCATGTCGCCCTGATTGCCCTTGAGCTGCATGCAATAGTCACCGCCTTCCTGCACGATCAGGTCACAGGTTTCCCGCTGGCAGTGCAAGGCATCGGCCGTGATGGTGATGCCACGAATGTCCAGCATCTCAATCAGCTCGCGCAGAGCCAGAATCTCGCCGCCGCCCTTGGCACTTTGCGTCACTCCAAGGCTCAGACGTGCGCCATGAGCAAAGGCAGTGACGACGTTCAGGTTCGATTGGGAGGCCGCTCTGTCAAAGCTGCGCCGCATCTCCTTGCCGTCTATGGCGATCGCTGGATGCTCGGCATGGGCCGCAGCAAAGTCGCTTCTGAACTTGTCGAAAAAGGCCTGTAGGCTGGTTGGCTTCATCAAGCGAAAGAGCCGCGAGTAGGCATCATGGCAGGGGATGCCGTGGGGCAAATCGAGAAATTCACGAAGGAATTCCTCCTTCATCTGCCCAAAATGCTCCATATCGACCGCAGTCTCCCCGCCAGACAGCGCACACAACAGGCTGATCGTCATCAGGTCACAGAACTTATGCCGCGGCGCGTTACCTCCACGTGGATCGTCTTCTTCATTGAAATAGCTGGATAATGTCGGCATCTCGAAACTCCATCGCATGATGAAACCTCAAGAATCCAATTCGACTCAACTGTCAAAGCTTAAGTGCGATTCCCCTGATGAACGCTATGAGTCTCACCGTGAAACTGACCTTCGGCCCCGAACCGCCCGTGAAGGTGAGTTATGAGGCGATCGAAAACATGACCGGCCTGAAATTTCCCTGGGTTCAGCAGAACGACGACGGCAGCAAGGCCTTTTATTACGGGATGTGCCCGGAATGCGACAATGCCCTGGGCCTGATAAACCCTTTCGAAACCCTGAGTACCGAACCGCATGGGCGGCACAAACTGGAGCCCGTTCAGGGCTTCACCCATGATCTTGAAAAGATTCTGGCCTGCTCCCGGTTCAAAAGGGCTGCCCGTTCCGGTCTGGTGAATGGCTGTGAAACCGCAGTCATGACACCTAACGGCAGAAGCGTTCGCCAGATCGTCACGGAAAACGAAGACCTGTTGATCGGCATAGTGACCGAAGTTACCGGGATCTCGCCGAGCCTGACGCTGATCAGGGCCTTGTTTCGTACATTCTTCGACACCCCGCTCTATCTCAGACCCACAATCACCCCGGGCAACGCGCCATGGCTGCTGTTCGGCGCCCTCCGAACCCGGCCACTCCACGGACAGATAATCCGGACTGAATCCGACACAGCAAAGGCGATTTTGCGCAAGGTCGAGGCGGCGCGGATCGGGCGCTACAGCCGATTGGAAGCCCGACCCCGACACTGGATCGATATCCGGTTTACACTCTACCGCCACAGGATTTCCGGCACGGACCCGCCCTGCGAGACAATCAACTTCATGATCGTTTCGAAAGAGGGGGCGACCGGGGACAGAACGCTACTGGAAAAATCCATCCGCCTGCGGCCCGAAAGCTTCCTGCGACGCATCAAGGCCCGCGAAAATCCAACGCCACGCGGCAGCAGGATCATCAACATTGCCCGCGCGGAATTACAGCAGCACATCGCGCAACACCCCATCTGAAATAAATGTCGCTGCCGCTTCATTCGACTTCGCTACAGGCTATAAACTCCGAAGATGGGTTCGGCACCTTTGATGGGTTACACCCGACGCACTGAACCGCCATCCTGACCGAAGTTCCGCATTTTTGACATGATCGCCTCCATAAAGTGAGCCCCCATTCCAGAGTGAAACCCGCAACCGGGACACACCGCCCTGTAATCGACATGTTGTATTTCCGATCCATAATGATACCAGATGTTGATATAAACTCGCAAATGCTCCATTCTAAGACCATGGACCATGAGAGAAGAGGATCACTGCCATGACCCCTCAACACACACGCGAGGCGGAAGCTCCCGCCGCCACGCCCTTTCTGCCCCCCACGGACCGCCAGCTGCGCTATGCCAGGCGCATCGCCGCTGCAGCCCATCTCCTCCTGCCCTGGGCCATCCAGCAGGACCGGAAGGCGCTGTCTGAATGGATCGAGGCCAATGAGGGCAAGTTGAAACAGCCCGAAGCGCAAGGCAGGCCCGACACGCCCAGTTCCCGGCAGGTCGGATATGCAGAGCGCATCGCCTGTGCACGCGGACGCACCATTCCGGATGAATGCTATCGCAGCAGGAGCCTGCTCTCCCGCTGGATCGACGCCAATGGCTGGTAGGGGGTCGCGCAATCGTGCCCTGCGGGTTGAATTATTTGAATGCGGCCCGCCAGCATGGCAAAAGACAGTATGTGAACCAGCGCAGAGGACGGGCGAGATGATGGATGATCCGGACGAGCTTCGTCCGTCTGGGCTGACCCTGTGCCTGTGCGGACGCGATCCTGATACCCCCGAGCTGCGCGCAGAATTCGCCAAGGCCGTCGCCCTGAGTGTGCGATACGGGTTGGTGCTGGGCGGTTGCCTCTGGCAGGTCGCCGAGGCCTATGATGACATCCATGTCACCCTCATACCGGGCGAGGCCCGGAAACTGGATGCGCTGCGCGCCGAGGTGAGCGACACTCTGACGGTGAGCGAGGCAGATATGGAGCCCTGGACGGGGCGGGACCCCTCCCCAACGCGCGTGCATTGAGGCTTGAGGATTGAGGCGGGCCGGATCGACATATCTGTTGCAGGCAGACCGGAATGGGTCGCCGGATGTCATTGCGGGCGTTGGTCTTGCGGGCGTTGGTCTTGCGGACATGGGTGATGTGTGATGGCGAAGACACCCGGCCCGAAACAGGCCCACCCGAAACACGGACTTAAACCCAGGCAAATGGACCTGTTTGGGGACACCCCGACAGCGGTCTGCGCACCGTCATGGCGCCCCCCTGATGTCAATCTGCAGACAGTGAGCGACCCGGACCTGCTCGCATTGATCCCGAAAGCGAACCTTTCGAATGTGGGCGATCTGTGTGACGAGGTCCTGAACCGCGATCTTGGCGACGCAGCTGTTGCTGCGCTGGACGCGCTCTGGCACAGGTTCAGAGGCTATGGTGACAAGGGCGTGCTGGTGGAACAACGCGGCGCGCTGGACACATTGGCCCGGATCGAAACCGCCACGGCACGGGAGGCGCTGACCCGCATTGTCCGCGCCACCCATCCCGACACAGTGCTGCCGAGCGTGTTGCAGGCCGCCGTTGCGGCCGGGCTGGCAGTGCCATTGAGACAGCTGGAGCACTGGCTCGATCACAAGCTTCCCGAAGTTCGGGTCTGCGGGTTCACACTGGTTCAAAAAGCCAATCCCCCGGCATATCTGCTGGAAAAAGGCCTGTCGGACCCCTACCCGTCCGTGCGCCGGGCGGCGCTGATTTCTGCGGGTCTGCTGGGGCATGCCTTTGCCAAACAGGGATTATTGCAAGAGCTCGACAGGGCGCCCGGCAGCCAGGTCATAGCGGCCCTGGTCGGGATTTTGGATGAGGACATCCTTGTGCTCCTGCGCCGACACGGCGCGCAAAACGACGCGTTGCGCCCGCTCATCATCGACGAGCTGAAGGAGACCGAAGATCCCAAAGCGCTCAATATTGCCATGCAGCTTGCCGCGCATAAAAGCCGGTAATCCGGCCCTGTCGCCCACCCGCGCGGCGGAAAACCGGAAAACCGGAAAACGGGTGCGGGTCGCGCTCACGAACCAGATCACTCCGGCAGTTCCATATCTTCCGGGAGCGCGACCCGGTTCACCGCGCGGGTGACGGCCACGTAGAGAATGTTCCATTCCTCAAGCACCAGTTCGGCGGCGCGCTGCGATTTTCGGGCGGCACCGTTGTAGCGTTTGTTCAGCTTGTCAATGCGCCCGAAATCATCCCAAAGCTGGACCGCAGGCCATTCCATGCCCTTGGCCCGGTGGCAGGTCAAGATCACCACCTGCGCCTCTGCGGCCGTCCGGACACGGGCCCCATCGATCTCGAACACAACCTCCGCCTCGCCTTTCTGTATCATCTCGCAGAGCCGCGTGACCACCGCATCGGTCCCATGCCGGGCTTCCATCACAAACTCGGACCAGGTCCAAAACGACGCCATGGACCCCGACACGCCCTCCATCCGGCGCCCCGCCTGCAGAGCCAGCGCCGCCCGCATGTCGGCAACAACGCTATCGAACCTGTCCACCCAGACCGCAAAACCGCGCCGAAGATAATGCCCGGCCGCATCAATGACCCCCGCATTCGTACGGCACAGCACGGCGTGATGCGCCCCGGCCCATCCCTCATACCCCCCTGACCCAAGGCCCCGCAGCGGATGCATTGGCCCCTGATCGGGGCGCGAGTGCAGAACCCGGCCCGCCAGCGCGGCAATGTCGGGTCCAAACCGAAAGCTCCCGGTGAGATAAAGGCTCTCGCCCGGAAGATGGCCCAGGGCATTCTCTGCCCCGCGCCAACTGTAGATTTGCTGGTAGGGATCACCAACCGCAACAACAGGACAACCGGCCGCCGTCACGATGGCGCGCTGCACCGGTGACAGGTCCTGCGCTTCATCGATCAGGATATAGTCTTCTGCGTCAAACATGGCCGCACGCAGCGGCGGTGACAGGTCGGCAAGCTTGAGATAGATGTCATGGCCAAACGCGCCCGCCCTGAGCGCGTGCCGGAAATAGGCCGTCGCTGTTTGCGTCAGCGGTCCGCTCAGTCGCCCAAGAGCGCTTTCGGCCCGCTCACGCCGTGGTCCGGGGCCCATTGCCTTCGGGTCGCCCAGGACATCGATCAGCGCTTTGCGGGCGTGATGCTCCGTCAGATGCGCATCAGCGGAGGCGCAAAAGGCTGATACCGTGCGCGCCGCTGCAGCCGCAAAGCGGTATTCCCCCCAGCGAAAGAGCCCTTTCCATGGTGGCCCGCTCCGGCCTGGCCCCTGCAGCACACCGGCGTCACGTAGAGCGTTCGCATTTGTGGCCGTGAGCGCGATGGGGCCATAGCGATCCCGAACCGCGCGCAAGGCCAGGGCGTGCATCGTCGAGACCCGCGCCCCGGTGTCGTGCAACTTGCCGGTCGCCTCCCGGGCAATACTGCGGTTGAACGCCAGGTAGGCGCCCTGCCCTGCGCGGCTTTCAGCAACCCTGCGCAGCGTCGTTGTCTTGCCGGTTCCGGCATAGGCGATGACCTTCAGGCTCTCCGACCCGGCCAGCGCCTGCGCCCGCGCCTCAATCGCCTGTTGTTCTTCCGTCAGTTGCATTCAGACATGCCCCCCGCTCACATGCTCATACCCATCCCCCTTGAGCGCGCCCGCGCCGCACGCTCGGGATGCAATCCGAACTCCAGCACCTTCGCAGCCGGACCCCAGGCATAGAGTTGGTGCGCGCCTGGAGATTTGCTCAGGATCGTGGTGATCCCCTGCGCGATTTCATGCCGACGCGCCTCATCCAGGGCCGGCGCCATGGGCGGAAGCTTTCTGCCTGGTTGGGCCAGGGCCAGGACCTCTTTATGCGTAAACGTGCTGAACATGCGCCACAGAACCGGTTCAGATTGTTCCGGTCGCGATTTTGTATTGGCGATCTCGGCAAGCAGCGTCTCCCGCTCCTGCATCAACACGTCCACCGACCTGATCGATCCGTCCCTGAACACATCCTGCAACACCGCAACCAGCCGGGCCTGTCCATCCGGCAGGTTTGGCAGGCTGGCAATCCGCGCCACCGATATCTCGGCCTGTGTGGGCTGCGGGTTATGATCCAGAGCGCGTTCAACCCACTTTGGCGCATCACGGTCATACTCTTCCATTAATGGAACAGGCGCATGCCCCAATGGGTGGTGATAGCCGGGATCCGGATTGCGCGGCCCGATATTGCGCAGGAACAGGGGCTGGTTGAACTTCTCCCCATCCAACTTTGCCGCCAGCGCCAGTTTGGCATCCAGCGTCACCCGGGCCGTCATCAGAGCCCGCGCGCGCTCCGCCACCTTGTCCTGTGGCAGTTTATCCGCCATCTGATCTGCGGTCCGCAACAGCTCGCGAATGTCCAGAACAAGATCGCGCTTGTGCACATCATCATGGGCGTCCACCCGCTCGGTGATCGCGCAGGCCAGTTGCAGCGCACGTCCATCATATTCCTTGTCCGGCACAAACGGGGCCGGTCGCTGACCGCCTCCCCCTTTATTCGCCTGCTGATTTGTCTGTGAACGCCATGCCGCCAAAGTGGCCGCTATGTGCTGGCGCTCGTCCTGCGTCAGGTCGGAAAGCGTTTCTGGTAGCGCGCGCGATGGATCGTTCAGCGCCCGGATCTCGGCCCGCGTAAAGGTTTTCAACATGTCTTTGACCGTATCCTCGTCGACAGCACTCATCTCCAATGCGTTCAACACGTCGTCGCGGATTTTCTCCGTGCTGCGCGTCTCTGGCTGATTTCTCTGGTTCATAGCTTGTTCCTTTCTGTGCTGCTCTACCTTGCGCGCCGCCACCTCGGCTGTGAGATAGTCTGATATGCGGATGCGCGCGCCGTCCCCCAGATTGGCCAGACTGTCGGGCAGCGCCTCCGACGCGACTGTCAGCGCAAAGACCTCCGATTGTGTGAACACCTCCCCCATGCGCGCGATCAACGCGCGGGATGGCCGTGCGGACCGATCCGGGACCACAAGCGCGTCCAATATGCCTTTCCGCTCCCGCACCAGTTCATCATGATCCGGCAAGGGTGACGAGAGCGCCACCGCATGGCGTTTCAACTCATCGAGAAACTCTCTCTGCTTCGTCGGCTTCCGCAACTCATAGCTGTCATCTGCGGCAAGAAAACGGCTTATGCTTTTGTCACTGGAAACCCGTTGCTCTCTGTGTATTCCTGTCAAATCGCCAGTCACCAGCAAATCCCGGAGATCACAAACGAGGTCACGCTTGTGTATCGGATCGTCTCTGGGAATGATGCGGGTAATCTGAACGGCCATGCGGAGCACCAGCGCCTGTTGCTCTTCCTGCCGCGCGCGCATGGAATGGTCGCTGTTGCCCGGGATTTCCACCTGCCGCCAGAGCCGCTCCGGAACACGCGTGCCCTCTTCCATCTCGGGAACCTTGGCAGGTGCGACCTTCTCGGCCGATCGGTCAGCATCCAAGGTCTTGATGGGCTCAGCTATCTGCTTCTGGCCCTCCGCCGCAACCGTATCTTTCTTTACGCCCTCTTGCCCTTCGGCTTCAGTCGTGTCGGCCACCACCGCTTCAACCAATCTGGCGAGCAACAGGTTCCCCGCAACAAGATCAGACTTCGAAGCAGCAATGCGCACCATCAGCTCATCTGAGGATCGCTGGCCCGGCTGACCCGGCGCGCCATCTTTTGCATCCACCTGCTCCATCAAACGCGGCAAACGAGTTTCAAGGTCCATCGGTAGCTTTTTCCCGATCCGCTCGGCCGTGACGCGCAACCCCTCGAACTGCTCCGCCGCCAGTGCAATGTAGTCCGCCCCCGCCGCAACCGTATCTTTCGTTACGCCCTCTTGCCCTTCGGCTTCAGTCGTGTCGGCCACCACCGCTTCAACCAATCTGGCGAGCAACAGGTTCCCCGCAACAAGATCAGACTTCGAAGCAGCAATGCGCACCATCAGCTCATCTGAGGATCGCTGGCCCGACTGACCCGGCGCGCCATCTTTTGCATCCACCTGCTCCATCAAACGCGGCAAACGAGTTTCAAGGTCCATCGGTAGCTTTTTCCCGATCCGCTCGGCCGTGACGCGCAACCCCTCGAACTGCTCCGCCGCCAGTGCCGCGTAATCCACGGTCTTGCTGCGCCCCTTCGAGCGCGCCGCCGTCCTGGCAACCGGCTTATCCAACACAGCCACCGCATCAACGGTCGCATCCACCTGCGGTTTAATCCCGCGCACCTTCATCTCCGCCCGCCGCGCGGCTGCCCCCTGCGCATAGGCCTTGATGCGCGCGCGGCGACGGGGGCGGTCTGATATTCCCCAGATTTCCAGCGCCATGCGCGCGACCTGCTCGTCTGAAGCCTGAACCCCGGCCATGATCTGGTTAAACGCCGAACGGGACCGCCTGCGGGGTCTGACCGACCGGGCGCGCTGTTGGGGCTTCTGTGGCCTGTTGGATGGATCGGGATAGACGGGCGCGGGTCGCTCCTGTCCCGGCTCACGCACGAGTTCCTCTGCACGCCCATGGACACGGGCTGTCTCGGCGCGCTGCCCATAGAGCGTCAGCCCGTCTTCGAACAGTGTCGCAACATCCTCTTCCCCGAACCAGCGTGCGGCCAGCGCACCCCGGGCCAGAAGCCGCGATGCCGGCAGCAAGCGCCCTGCGCCATCCCGGCCTGCGCTCGAGGCGGCCAGATCATCGGCGCGGGCGGGCAGATCAGCGGGCACCTGCCGCAGGATGCGCCGCCAGTCACGCGGCGCGGTCAGCGCCTGCGTATAGCGTTCCAGCGCCAACCTGTGCGTGCCATCGGGGGCCTGGCCCGCGCGCAGGATCGCCGCCCCGATCACCTCGGCCAGAACCTCCCGCTCAAGCCCCGGATCCAGCGCCGCCACAGGCGCAGCCCGGTCGATCCCGGCCAGCCGCGCCAGACGGGTGATGGCTGCCTCCAAACCGGAGGCGGCCCCCGCGTCGCTTTCAACGCTCCGCCCGCGCATCGCCTCGCGCGCGCCAAGCGCCGGATCGAACCCGTAATCCAGCACGCTTTCGGCCCGCCCCTCCCGCTGCAGAATGCGATTGAGCATATCCTCCATGCCCGCCTCGGAGCTCGGCACCACCAGCCTGAGCTTTTCCAGATGCGCCGCCGCACCCGCCGCCAGAACCTGCCGGCTCATGCCCGGCGAGACCAGCAGATGGACATGGTCGCGCACCCGCGCCCCTTCCCCGTGGATCGTGCCCGCAAAGGCATAGTCCCAATCGGGCAGGCGTGTCTTCTCACAAAGACCGATATCCCGCGTCGTCACCCCGTCCCGCGCCGTGAGGCGCAGAGCCAACTCACCCGTCTCAGGGTCCGGACCCAGAACCTCACCCCGTTCCCCGGCATGGATACGATCTGCCGCCCATCTCGCCCCGCGCGCCGCGGGCGGCACCCAGGGCGTCCCGGCCATGAACCGGATGCGGTCGCCGGGTTTGAGCGGCGCATCCGCAGCGAGCGCCGCGCGCGCGGGATCAACGTGATCCAGCCGGGACCGGATCGCCCGGGTTGCGGCCTGGGCGTCTGCCCGGCTCCAGGTCAGCGCGATCCTGTCCGGCGCGGGGTCACTCACATAGCTGTCGGCCAGAACATCGATGGCGCGGCGCGCGGTGCCCCCTGCCAGCAGCGCACCTGTGCGCTGCAGAAACCCCAGCGCAGGCTCCGCATGGGCGCCCCCCTGCAACAGGCCCGACACCACGATCATGTTTCCCGCATCGCGCGCCCGGTCCCGGCCCAGCCAGGCCGACCCCGCCCGCATCTCCAGGGCGCGAGCCACCGCGCCCGCCTCCATTGGCATCTCTTCTTCGCCGCCCATAAACGCCACCAGCTTCGCGCCACTGGTCTCGATGCGGCGCAAAAGCGCGCCCATCTCCGCCGCCCCGACACGGCCCGCATCACTCAGAACCACAACCGTGCCCGGGTCAAGCTGCACCCGGGGCGGCATTTTAACCTTTTCCCCGCCCGCATCCTGCGCGCCTGTTTCGGCCATGAACCGCCTGAGACTGCGGGGCGCCTTGACCCCTTCCCGCTCCAGCGCCTCCAGCCCGGCCCCGGTCGGCGAGACGCTCAGAACCTGCCAGCCCGCATCCGCATGCATCCGCGCGGTTTGTGCCGCCACGACCCGCTTGCCGCTGCCGCTTTGCCCGCGAATGATCCGCAGCCGCCGGGGCGCGGCGGCATAATAAAGCGCATCCTTGTGCCGATACGGCATCTCCTCACCCCGCTGCACAGCATCTGAGCGGCCCGGCTCCGCAAACCGGATCTCCGGTGCCCTCTTGGGCAGCGCGGACAGGGCCAGCCGACCGCCCAGATCGACGGTGTTCAGTTCCAGCTTCAGCTGGGCCCGGGTGGTATAGACCCGCGCTCCGGTCCGTGTCTTCCCTCCCGCTCCTGCTGTCGCAGACCCGCCCTGCGAGAGCATCACCAGGTCCGGATGGGTCATCGCCGCCCGGTAAAGCCGCAGGAAGGTCTCGGGCTCCTGCACGAACCGCGTCAGGTGAGACGCCACATCCTCCGCCCGCAGCACCGACTGGCGCGCCACCAGATCATCCACCACCCGGCGCGGGAAGCGGGCATAGCCCCGCCTGTCCTCATGATCGGGGGTCAGGACCGGATCGCCCTTGCGGTACCGCGCGGCCAGCAATCCGACATGACGTTCTGCGACTGCCATCAGATCCGCATCCCCGGCAAAGCCCGTGCGGGTCAGGGGCGACCCCATCGCCTGCCAGTCCGCCCGCCCCGAAAGACCGAGACCGTCGGTGCCCGCGTTCGGGGCGGTGTCCGGGTGCGCCTGATATGGATCGACAGGGGACGCAGCACCTGGCACCAGCCCACCGGCAGGGCGCTCTGCCAGCCGGCTGTCTTCCGGCACCATATCCAGATGCCCTGCCGCCTGGCCCATGGCGATGAGATCACTCAGCCGCTCCGCATGGCCCGCGCGGCCATAAATCGTCAGGCTTTCCTTATGCCGCGACAGCGCCACATAGATCGCATGGCGGTGCATCCACCGATGCGGCAGCACATGCACATGATCCGCACCCATGCCCTGCGCCTTGTGCACCGTTGCCGCATAGCCGTAATCAAGACCCCTGAACGCATCAAGATCGAGCGTGACGGGACCTGTGCGCCCATCGAACTGCACATCGATCTCTGCCTCCCGTGTGGCAATCACCGTGCCCAGGGCGGAGCGCGGCAGGTCCGGGTCGCGATGGGCTTGCGTCAGCATGATCCGCTCGCCCACGCCCAATTCCAGCGGCACCACCACCCGTTCCTTGCGCCCCTCAACCCCGGCAAACACCCGCGTGATCGTCCCGTAGTGCCGCACCGTGGCAGGATCGATGTCCCCCTGTGTGTCCCCCTGTGTGTCCCCCTGTCTGCCCTCCTGTGCACCGCGGGCCAGCGCCTCACCCCGGATCGCATCATTGAGCCGGGCCACATCCCGGTTTGTGGCCGCCAACGCAATCCGGCTGTCGCGGGCCGGTCGTCTCCAATACTCCCGCGCGATGGCACCCACCGGATCGGCGCGGACCTCCGGGCCCAGCTTGAGCGCGCCTTTTTCCATGTAATAGCGCAGCGCCGCCCCGACACCTTCGCCGCCCCGCGCCAGCGCCTCGGTGGCTTCCCGGTCCATCAGGGCGCTTTGCCGCAGCACCGTGTCCATGACCGTGCTGTGACCCACTGCCTGTTCCGCGATGGACCAGCCCGGCAGGTCCGAGACCGGCTGGAACTGGTCCGGATCGCCCACCGCAATCAGCTTGCCCCCCATCGCCGCAACCTGCCGCTGCAGGCGCGCCCATTGCCCGACGCCCACCATGCCGGCCTCATCCATCACGAAGACGAACTTGCCTTGTCGGGGCACTTCCCCGCGCGCCCAGGCCGCTTCCCAGCCCGCAAGGGTGCGGGTCCGCACCCCCTTGAGAGCGGCGGCCAGCTCATCTGTGGCCTTGCCCGACGGCGCGCCGGCCAGCACGGTCACACCCCGCGCCTGCCAGCCCTGTGCCACCTTGCCCAGCGTGAAGGTCTTGCCCACCCCCGCATGGCCCTGCACCAGCGTCAGCCGCTCCGCCCCCAGCATCGCGTCTGCGGCCGCACGCTGGCCCGGGTTCAGCTCCGCCAGCGCATCCGGGCGCAGCACCTGCATCTGCCCCGCCTCAAACACCCCGGTGGCCAACCGCTGCGCATCCACCTCGCATTGCCGCATCACAGCCGCCCGCCCGCGGGTCATATATTGCACGGCACCGTCCGGGGCACGGGCCCCGAGACGCACCAGGTCCTCCGAGCCCATCACCTGCGCCCCAAGCGCCTGTATCTCCCCTTCCCCCATGACGCCGCCCAACCGGTCCCGCAAGCCCCGCAGCACGTCGCTTTCCGTAAAAACCGGCCGATCCGTCTGCAGGGTGGCGAGAATCTGGTCCGGGTGGGCCTTGAGAAACTCCGTATTGGCGGCCTGAAGCTGCCGCGCGGTCAGGGACAGTTTGGGGATCTGCGTCAGGCGGGTGATCTCCACCTCATCCAGACCGGTCGCCTCCAGGCGCACCTCATCCGGACTGGCCTCATCTGGATCAGACAGGGGGGCCGGGGCCTCGACGATGCACGCCCTGGCCAGGCGCGCCAGGTCCGGGGAATGCCCGTCCTGCGCCGCGCGCGCGGCCTGTGTCGGATCAAAGCCGTAATCGAGAGCGGAGCGGGGCGCGCGCACGCGGGACGCGATCCGGCCCATGACATCGCCCAACCGGTCTTGCCGGACAGGCATGAAGACGCGCAGCGCACGCCGCGCCGCCAGCACCCCGGCGCTCAGAACCGCCCGGTCCATGCCGCTGCGGCCCAGCAGGTGGATACTGTCATGGCGATGGCCGGCGGTGGCCATGATCGTGGAGGCAAAGGCAAACTGCCAGCGCGGCAGGGGACCCTCGGCGGCCACTGTAATCTCCCGTGTGCTGATTTCCCGCACGGCACCCGCGTTCTCCGGACCACCCGTGACCCGCAGGCGCAGCCCTCCCTGCACCCCCGGACCCAGCACCTCCGCCAGATCGCCGCGCCGCAGACGCGCGCTCTGAACACCCACCGCCGTTGCCGCTTCAACCCGGCCCTCAGCCGGAGCGCCGAACACACCGCTGGACGTGAAGCGAATGCGATCCCCGGGCCTGAGCCCCTTCAAAACCCCATGTTCGGCGGCCCCGAACGCGGCGCGCGCCCCATCGATCTGATCCAGCCGTGCCCGGATGGCGTCCGTGAGCGCCTGGCGCTCCGCGCGGGACCAGGCCAGCGCCAGCTTGTCCGGGCTGCGATCGGCCACATAGGCCCGCGCCAGCGCCGCGATGGCACGCTCCCTGTCACCCCTCGCCTGGATGATCCCGTCCTTCTGAGCCCGCTGCAGCGCCTGGCTGCAACCCTCCCGCGCCCCGCTGCAACCGAATGTCGGCCTCAGCCCCTGCCCCAGCACCTGCAAGCCAGGGCTGTCAACCCCGTGCAGGCCGGTGAGATCGGCAACATCCATGTGGGGTGAGGCCGACATTCGGTTTGAGGCCGACATTCGGTCTGAAGCCGTCATACGGTTGGCGAGGGTGGTGAAGACCGCTCCAGCCTCGGCGGGTCGTCGGTCCGGATTGACCAGCGCCACCAGCTTTGCCCCCATCATCTCGATCCGCGCCAGCACCACATCCGCACGCCCGCCACCCGCGTTCAGGCCAGCACCCAGCCCGTGGGCATCATCCAGAATAACAACCCGCTCCGGGGCACCCGGCACAGGCGCTGTAACCGGCTCCGCGAAGAACGCCGCCAGGCTGCGCGCAGGCACGCCTTCCGCCGCCAGCGCCCGCAGCCCGGCCCTCGTCGGGCTGATCACCGTCACAACAGCGCCGCGCGCCTCATGCGCCCGCGCCACCGCCGCCGCCACCCGGGTTTTGCCCGCGCCTGTTCCGCCCCGGATGATCTTGAGATCACCCGGCGCCAGCGTGGAGATCACCGCCCCGTGTTGATCCGCTGTCAGAGCGGGCACGTCTTCCGGCATCCTGACCGGCAGCCGGCCAGGATCCCCGTCCCCGGAACCCTGTAATTCTGAGCCCCGTAATTCTGAGCCCCGTAATTCTGAGCCCTGCGACCCGGAGCCCTGTGACACCGCGCGATCCAGCCCCCGCAGCGCCAGCCGCAGCCCCCGGTCCACCGCCGCCAGCTCCGCTTTCAGAAGACCTTCCGTCGTATAGACCCATGGCTCCGCGCCCCCTGCGCCCGGCAGCGCCACCAGGTCCGGATGGCTCATCGCCTCCCGAAACAGCCGCTGGAAGGTCTCGGGATCCGACACAAGCCGCGCAAAGACGCCCGCGACCTCATCGGCGTTCACCACACCCTGCTGCCCGATCAGGTCATCGATCACACGCTGCGGCCGGGCAATATAGCCCTCCCCGTCCTCCACCTCTTGCGCGCGCAGCGGATCGGTATCCGCATGATCCGCCGACAAGAGCCCGGACACACGGGTGAGCACATCCATCAGATGCCGGTCGCTGGTAAAGGAGCGATGCCGCGACACATCACGCCCAGGCCCCCTCCAGTCCTTGCGCATCAGGATGGCCGCATCTTCGGGCATCGCCACCATGGAACTGAGCCGGTCGCCGGTCGCCGGCGCGCTGTAGACCGCCCCGCGCTGCAGCCCGAGACGGCAGAACGCTTGCACGCTATCGCAATGCCCCTTGCGGCCAAAGACGCGTACGCTCTCCCGGTGCCGGCTCAGCGCCACGTTCATCGCATGGCGATCCATCAACCGGTGCGGCAGCACCAGAACCCGGTCCTCCGTCATGCCCTGGCTCTTGTGAACCGTCGCCGCATAGCCGTAATCAAAATGAGGAAACGCGCCTGCGTCGATCTCCACCGCCTCTTGCCGCCCATCCATCAGAACCTTGAGCCCGGTCTGTGAGACCGACAGCACCGTCCCGAAGCCCGCGCGCGGCAGGTCCAGGTCGCGATGCGCCCGCGTCAGCAGAATGCGGTCCCCCGGGGCCAGATCAATTGTCACGCGATGGCGGATGGAGCCAGGCGCACCCTCCTTCACCGTTTGATCGATCCGCTCGATCCCGAACGTCTGTTCCGCGCTCTGGTCGATCAGGCCCCGGCTTTGCGCCTCACCCCGGATCGCCGCATTCAGGGCCGCAACATCCCGGTTCGTATATCCCAGCGCAATCCGCCCCGGACCGGCCTGATAATGCGCCAGCGCCCGGCCCGGCACAGGTCCAGACCGCACCCCGCGATCAAGGACCGCGCCCTGCCCCTCCTGGCCCCGTTCATGCGGCGCAATGTCCAGCCCGGCCTCGCCCGCCTCCATCTCGGTCCCAGTCCCGGTCTCCGTCTCCACCTCCGCCTCGAAATACGCCGCCGCGATGGCAGACACCGGATCAGCCAGAACATTTGCCTCCAGCCGGAGCGCCCCGGTCTGCACGTAATGCAAAAGCCCGGCCCGAATGCCCGCCGCATCGCCACCCGCCAGGTGACCCGTCGCCGCCCGGTCGCCCTTGCGCCGCTGCCGGATCACCAGGTCCATCACCGGTACCGTTGCCCCGGACGCGCGCACCTGCCCTTCCGCCACCGCCCAGCCCGACAGATCATTCACCGGCTGCAGCTGCTCCGGATCGCCCACCGCGATCAGCTTGCCCCCCAGCGCCGCAATCCGGCGTTGCAGCCGCGCCCACTGGCCCAGGCCCACCATCCCCGCCTCGTCCATGAAAAACACAAAACCCGCGCCACCATCGCTCACCCCGCCCGCACCGGCCGGCAGATCGCCGCGCGCCCAGCGGGCCTCCCAGGCCGAGAGCGTCGCCGCCTCAACCCCGTCGATCCCCGCAAGCTCCTGCGTGGCCTTGCCCGATGGCGCCCCCGCCAGCACCGGAACCCCCCGGTCCTGCCAGGCCCGCGCCGCCTCCCGGATCGTGAAGGTCTTGCCCACACCCGCATGGCCCGTCACCAGCGTCAGACGCGCGGCATCCAGCATGGCCTCCGCCGCAGCCCGCTGCCCCGCATTGAGACCCGGTGAAAGACAGGCCTTGACCGCACGCGCCCCCGCAATCGCCGCACGCACCGCATCCGCGCCACCATCTTCCCGCATCAATGTGTCATTGAGATCTTGCTTTGAGCCAACAGGCTCCGGGGCCACCGCAATGCTCAGGCGGCCGCCCTGGCCGGCCCCTTCAATCCGCGCCAGGTGATGCGCCACCGCCTTGCGGAACGCCCGACCCGCCGGACTGTCCGGCGCATCCCGGTCCGGCGCCAGGATCACCTCCCGATCAAGCGGCGCCGGCGCGGATTTGAACCCCGATACCCCAAACACCGCCCAGGTCTCAAACCCGGTCGATTGCCAGATGCTCAGCGCACTCTCCGGCCCTTCCGCAATCACCAGCGGGCCGTCTTCCAGACCCTCCCGTGCCGCAAACCGCGCAACCGATCCGCCAATCGCCCCGAAAGACGGCTTGCGGACAACCGCAGTGGGCGTTCCCACAATCGCGGTGGGCGTTCCCACAACCGCGGTGGGCGTTCCCGCATCCGTCTCAACCTTCGAGCCATCCGGAGTGACCAGGATACGCTGACCGCCCGTGATCTCACCTGCGTCATTCTTCGCCCAGACCACCAGCGCCGCATGCTCCGGGCTCAGCACGCCCACCCCCGGAACCGGCGGCACATACGCGACAGCATCGCCTGGCAACGCCGTGATCCCACGCGACGCCAGATAGGCCCCCGCCGCTGTGCCCTCCACCGGCACCGCACGACCGGCAAGCGCCTTCACCAGCGCCGCGCGCCGCGCCGCGTCCTTCTGTTCGGCAATCCGCGCATCCCGCGCGCGCTGCGCGGACCGGACGGCCAGCGCCGTCATGTCGACAGGCCGGTCTGTCGCCAGCCCGCAATACCGCGCCGCTTCTTCCAGCACCCGCGGGAAATCTTCTCGCGCCGATCCCAGCCCGCAAAATGCACGCGCCACAAGATCGAGCAGATCACCCCCCTCACCTGCGCTATAATCCCGCCAGAGCCCGCGCTTTGGGCCCCGCATGCGCATCGCAAGGCCTGCGTTCTCCCGCGCCCGCCATTCCGCAGCCCCCGGTCGCACAGGCTCGCCGAAGACCTCACGGAACAGATCCTCGCTGCGCTGCTCTAGCGCCTCCCGAACAGCGGCCGCTGAGGGTCCTTTTCCAAACGCTCCACCCGCCGCCGCCGCAGGCGCAACACCGCCGGGGCTGCCGTCATCCGGGGCAGGTCCGCCGGGTCCTCCTCCATCTCCTCTGCCCGCGCCCGCATCTCCGCCAGCAGCCGCCGCATCTCCGCGCCTGTCGTCATGACCCGCCTCCTTCCATCTCTCAAGGTCAATCACAATGGGGCCACTACCATGTTCAATCGCATCCGCAACCGGATGCGCACTCAGCCCCGCGCCGCGCGCCGCTTTGCCGCGCTCCTGTGTTGATGTTCCGCCTCGCCTTCCCGCACCAGTTTGAGCAAATCTCGACGCGCCTTCGGGCTCATACTCTTCACCAACGCCGTTGCCGATGTCGGCAACGTGCTTCTCATCTGACGCCCCATCTCCAGCGGCGCCCGATGGCTCAACGCGGGCAACCGCCCCAGGTCCTTCGCCAGCGCCATCATGTCGGACACTGACACCATCGCCTTTCTCCTTCTCCAAAATATCTGCCAAAATATCTAACTGTCTCTGAGCCACATCGCCCAGCGTCGGGCCCTGCGCCGGCACCAGCTCCAGTCTGCTGCCCGCCAGCGCCGCCGCATCCCGCGCCAGCCGCTGCGCCATCCGCGCCTTTGCGGCCGTGATGTAAAGCCGTTCACCCGTCTCACCCCGCGCGCCCTCCTGCCCGATCACATCCACCAGGTCAGGCGCGGCCATCGCCGCCTGCACCAACCGGTCCAGCTCGCCCCCGACCTCTGCCAGATCAAGCCCCAGCCGCTTTGCAAACGCCGCCCGGATATGGCTTTCCCCGAACACCGCACGGCTTGCCTGCACAACCGCAAGGATATGATCCGGATGCGCCCGCAGATAGGCCCGGTTCCGCCGACGCAGCTCCGCGCAGCGCAGCTGTTCGCGCGCCGCCTCACCCGCCCGACCCGCCCGGTCCGAAACATGGACGCTGTACCCTTCCGGCTCCAGATCAAGCCCCTGCGCCCTCAGCGAGCGGTGATCGATCCGCTCCGCAAACCCCTCCCGCTCCAGCATCAGGTTGGCATGATCCGCCCAGGTCTTGCGCTGTGACCGAAGCGCCGACGTCGCGTTCCAGGACCGGTTCTTCAACCCCCAGCCCGCCTCTTCGAGCGTGCGTAACGTGACCATCACATGCGCGTGCGGATTGCCATCGCCCTTGTCGTGGATCACCCAGTCCGCAACCATACCTCTCGACGTGAACTGCGCCTCCACGAACCCCCTCATCAGCTCGATCTGCGCCACACGGTCCAAAACATTCGGAAGAGCAACCGTGACCGCGCGCGCCAGTTGCGCCTGTTTCCAACGTTTGTTGAACCGCGCCTCATGATCCTCAACGCTGGTCCAGAGCCGTTCGGAAACCCGCGCCCAGGCCGCACGCTCCGCCTCAAAATCTGAGAGCTGACGGCCCTCTGCAGCGGCCTCGGCCCGCACCTCTTGCAGCGCCGCATCAAATCCGACCTGCCCATAAGCCTGCCCCACCCAATCCGCCGCCGCCTCCGGCACGGCAACTTCCGAATGGACCAGCTCATCGCGCTTGTCGGAATAATCCCGCCTCTCCTGATCGCGATCCATCATCTGCGTTGCATGCCGGTAACTGGCCGACGCAACCGCGCTGCCGCCGCTGGAGCGCGAGAGGATGGACACATTGAAATGCGGGCTGGGCATGGCGCGGGTCTGGGCTGGTTGAATCTGTCGGTCGAGGCGGGCTGGGCAGGTGAATTCGGGCAGGTGAATTCGGGCGGGTGCTGCGGGTCGGGTTCGGGGGCGTGGCGACAGGATACAGGAAACATTAAATTGGACAAACCAATTTAATGTATAATCGTGCCTGACAGATTTCGCTCAATTCGCTGTCGCTCATCTCGCCGCAATCCTTTCGGATACACCTCATGAAGCGCCCCATCTCAATCATAGCCCGGCGGGTCGGGACGCGCGCGGTGCGACGGGGTTGGGAAGCTGCGCTATGCCTCAATGTTTTATGGGTCTTTCAGGGGTTTGATCTGCGCGCCTTTCACCACCAGCCGGGCGACTGGATGCGGCTGCGCTATCCATCTCAGGGGGTGATTTCGGGGCAGATCGGGACCTCGGATCGCCGCTTCAGAGTGGTCAGAATCTCGGCAAAAAATCGCGAAAAAACCGGGCGAAGCGTTCGGGTGGCAAAAATCGGCGCCGAATCCCGGTCAAAATCGCGGGGCAGATCGGCTCATGGATCAGCGCTTACGGCGCGGATTCGTGAGGTTGGCAAGACTTGTCCTGTTTATTGGTTTCAGAGGTTTTTAAGAATTGGCAGAACAATGCTTCTGGACTACGATCCCGGGCACCATCTCACGACCGTGGAATCTGGACTGGATCACTGACTCCGGGCGCCTGACAGAAACAACAGGCGGCCTCACTGCCGCAATACCTTGAAAGGACCCTCCCCTTGCCAAAAGCCAGACCCGCACCCGACGCCCCCTCCAAGTACAAGCGCAAGGTCGGTGTCGGACACCTTCCCATGATGAAGCGCATCATCGCCCGCATCTCACAAAACGACCTGCACTGGCTGACCTCCATGGAAACTCAGGAACTCAAAGCCCTCCTCGATCTCATCCAGACCGCAAAGCTCAAACAGATCAACATCGCAACCCTGCTCGAAGAACATAATCGACACTGCACAGGACCCGACCGGGAATGAGCGTACGGGACCGCCGCGCATACCGGCACGCGAGACGCGGCGCGCGCCGGGTCGCCCTGCGCCCCGGCAATCTGCCGACCGGACCACAAAAGACACCGCCAGACCGCACCGGCAGGACACGCCCCGTCAAAAAACCGCCGCAAAACCATCACAAACAGAAATCACCCGCAAGTTGTGCGCGACATGTCCCGCCCCGGTCCAACCCCGTGATGGAACCCGGGACCCTCGGGGCCCGATCCCGCAGCGCGGGATTCAAACAACCTGAGCCACCACGACCCGTTGCTCCGATGCCCCGCCCGCGCACCCCGAAATTCCGCTCTTGGCGGCGATAGCGTTTCGCGGTAACACCCAACCTGAACTCCCCTTCGCTGGCCTGGATCCCCCAACCAGCAAGGACCTCAGCCAGGCTCTCATCGGGCCTGGCTCTTTTTTGCGACCCCGCATCCGAAGAGCGACCCCACATCCGAAGAGCGACCCCGCCCCGAAGAGGCGAGGCCGATATCACCTCAGCCGCGCGGGCCGACCCGCATCAAAGCAAAACGCCGCCCCCCGGGACGGCGCGGTCAGGACTTATCCGGCGTGGATCAATGGATGACCACCCCGGCAAGATCAGCAAGCCAGGGCAGGATCAGGACTGCAAGGATGGCACCCCCGATCCCTTTCATCCACTTCAGATCGCTCCTGACCTCTGCAATATCGGCCTGCAGCGCCGCGACATCAGCTTTCAGGTCGCTCCTGACCTCTGCAATATCGGCCTTCATGGCTGCTTCCGCCTCAGCCAGATCGCCTTTTGTGGCGAGTTCGGATGTATCGGCCGCCGTGAGGCCCTCAACGATCGCCTCAGCCAGTTTCTCATCCGCCCCCGCTTCGCGAAGCTTCTTCGAAAACGCCAGCGTGTCTATTTGCAGTGCATGTGCCATTCAGCCATCCTTTCTCTCACATATAGCCGCATTCGCGCAGCACTTCCATGCGTCTTTTCCAACCGGCAGGGGAATCGCGATGCCACGCCGCGCACCACCCCGTCGCACAAGAAACCGGGACCATGGGTCAACAGCGACCCCCGGACCCCACCCACCCCGAACGCCACCCGGTCTTGCATTGGCGCCGCGTTCCGGTTCAATGGAACCAAACCGGAAGAAGGACAGGACAGCATGACGGGATCGGAACTCTGCGCCGCACTCGGCGAGGAATACGGCTTGACCCAGAAACAGGCGCGCAAAGTGGTCGATGCAATATGCGACACAATCGCGCAAGGCCTGGCGGACGGGCAGCGCATCGAACTGCGCGGCTTCGGGAGCTTCCGCGTCAAACAGCAAGACGCATATAAAGGGCGCAACCCCCGCACCGGCGAGCCGGTAAAGGTCCCCCAAAAACATCACATCCGCTTCAAGGCCGGCAAGACCATCTTTGCGAGAGTGAACACCCCGGACTGATCCGGGCCGCGCCGCAAATTTTGACAGCGGGTGTGTGTCTGTGTAGCTATAGCTACTCCAGATGACTGGTTTTGAATTCCTCGAACCAGTGAACCACTACCTCGGCCAGGCTCTCATCGGGTCTGGCTCTTTTTTTGGGGCCCCGCCTCTCTCGAAGCGGGACCCTGTGCCCCTCAGGCGCGCGTGCCGACCCGCAGCACCCGGATGCCCTTCGCCTCGGCCTTCTCGGCGAGATTCAGCGCGATGCCCGTTGATCCGAAGATCACAACACCGCCCAGGCGTTTCGGCGTCTCAAACATCTGGTCAATCGCACGGAACCCCGCCCGCTTGCCAAACGCCCGCCAGTTCGGCTGAAACGTCACCTGCGCCACCGCGCGCGACCGCGCCCAGGCCGCCGCAATCGCATCAACACCCTTCCGGTCCCCCTTGTGATAGAGAACCAGATCAGACCCCAGACCCTGCTGAAACCGCACCCGCGTCCGATCCAGGATATCCCAGACCCGCGCGTGATCGATCCAGTCCCGCTCACCGGCCACCGCCAGGGGCAGGCCCTCGATCCGGAACCGCGCCGCCTCAGCACGCTCATCCGCCTCAAGCCAGGCCCGCGCCTCAAACACCGCACCGGTCAGGGACGCCATCCGGCCCGTCCGGCCACCCGACGGCGGCATATAGGCCCGGCCCGTCTCAACCTCGTAACAGCGCGCGGACGCCTCCGCCATCACCTCCAGACCGTCCAGCAGGTCCCGCAGCCGGTCCGCCTGGCGCTGCGCCTCCTCGATCTCCGTCTCGATCACCTCGGACCCGTCCGCCGCACGGATCAGACCCTTGAGCGTGTCCGTCACCTTTGTCAGCGCGCCAGACGTGGCCAGCCTCCGCCGATGAAACAAACTCGCAAACCCATGCGCCAACGGCTCAATCTCGCCATGCAGCCCGGTCCGCGACAGCCCGCCAACCAGCGCCTCAAACGCCTCCCGCACGATCTCGTCGCGCAACACGTCATCATTCGGGATCGGCAGATCATCCGCACGCTCCGTCAACCCAAACATCTCGATCATCTCATATGTGTCCAGCCCCATGGGGAACCCTCCTGTCAGAACCGCCACACGCACCAATGCGTGAAGCATGGCTCCCCCCCGCCAGAGCCGAATCTCTTCGGGTCAGGGACGGCGCAGCCGCCGGGCTTGCCCGGACACAAAAATTTGCGGATCGCCACGGTTGCCAAGCAATGTCCCACGTCACATACGGCAGACACCTCCACACAAGCGCATGGGAGGCCCGCAAAATTTTGTGATCCTTGAGGCGCAGTGATTCGGATGGCCAACTGCAGGTTATGCTTCCCGCCCCTCGTGTGTGTGCTCCCAACGCAGAGGCGCGCGACGCGGACAGGCAAAGGACAAAACCGGAGGACGGGGACGGATGCAGCAGCGGGCCGCCCGGCGAAGACGGGCAAGCGCAGCGAAAGCCGGCACCGACAGACGGGGGAAGGCCTGCTCGTCCGACGCGCGGCACGTCCCGGCCCGCGATACCCCTGGAACAATTTGCAACGATGGGCAGTCCCGGCAACGCCCTCAATGGGCGGGGACGGGGCTTGAAAAGGGCGCGCGCCTGGACACAAACGGAGAACGGACGCCGGCGGACGTTTCCGTTTTGTCCACAGCCGCGCGCCCTGACCTTTCCGGAGCAGGCTCGATGCCTGATCCGGGAATGCTTGCGGTGGAGCGAAAACCCTCCGGTAAAATCAGGCGCGACACATACCTCGTGATGAACCGTCCTTCAGACGGGTCTCAATGGCCCGACAGAACGACACATGCACCGACGCCGCGGCGGCGCGATCCGGGTCCCCTCAAAAGCAAAACGCCGCCCCCGGGGGAGCGGCGTTCGGTATTGGTCCGTTTCAGGGGGCGGCGCCTTCGACAGCTCACCCGCCCGCGATCGGAAAGACCCGGTTCAAAATCTCGAAGAACGCGAAAATCGCAACCATGATCCCACCCAGCCGAACCGTCATCTTCAAAATGACCCGCTCTTCAAGCGCTTCAATCTTCGCGGTCAGCGTCTCTTCGACGTGATCAATCTTCGCGGTCAGCGTCTCTTCGACGTGATCAATCTTCGCGGTCAGCGTCTCTTCGACGTGATCAATCTTCGCGGTCAGCGTCTCTTCGACGTGATCAATCTTCGCGGTCAGCGTGTCTTCAACACGCTGGATATCGGCCCCGAGCACTTGCTTTGCCTGCGCAAGATCCTCCTTCGTCGCCACATTGCCCACGAAATTTTCGTGCAACACCACAGCCACACCTTCCGCCTGCTTCTCAGGCATCCCGAATTCTTTCTGCAAGCGCCTTGCAACGCTCATCGTGTCAAACGCGGCCATCGGCATCCCGTCTCTCCTTCCAGCTCAATCTAGTCATTCTCCGCCCGCCACGCCAGTGATTTGCGCGAACGGGCATGTCCCAAACCCGGCGCGGCCCAGCCACCGGCCGGACCACACCACGTCGTTCACGCTGCCGACTGCACATTGCTCAGCGGAATGATCCGGTACGTGCCCGGCTCGGCGCGTTCGTCAACCACCGCATTCACCCGCACCGGCGCCTGGTTCGGCAGGTTCAGCACCAGTGACAGGTACTCGTTACCCGCCCGGCTGCGCATCGCCCAGGCCGACCCCACCCGGATCACCCGCCCCTTCGGCGAGCGCGCCTCGATTACATAATCGGGATGCGCATCCAAGGACTTGTACCCGTTGGGCACCAGCGCGATCTCCACATCCATGTCCACCGAGGCCACATGACCCGTCCAGGCATCATCCCCATCCATCTTCGTCAATTCACCACAATACATCTCTTTGCTGTCCTTTCCCTGGTTGCAAACGGTCGAACCACACCGACCCATCCCGATCACCACGATCAGGATCACCCCTGACCAAAAGCTTTCTTTCACTCCCCCCGCTCATCCGACGCGCGACACGTCCCGGCCCGCGATACCCCTGAACACCGCGCAACGATGGTCACGGGCAGGGCGCGATGCCCGGGCCGGGACCCCCTCTGCACGCAGTCACAACAGGATGTGCAATCGATGCAGACACGACATCCCGCGTGATGAGCCGTCGTTCAGACGGGCCTCAATGGCCCGGCAGAACGACACATGCACCGACGGCGCACCCCGCGCGAAACCCCGCTTGACCAACGCAGCCGCCAGAAGAACAGGGCCGCCCGGAACTCCTCCAAAGCAAAAACGCCGCCCCGGGGGAGCGGCGTTCAAAAGACGGGCGTGCAATGCTCAGCCGCCAAAGACTTGCGCAAGCTCCCTGAGTAACGGAAGAACAAGGACCGCCACAATCACACCGCCGATCAATTTGATCCATTTCAGATCATTCGAGATCGGCGCAAGTTGCGCTTCAACCTTTGCATCCAGCGCCTCGATCTTCGCCGTCAGCGTCTCTTCGACGTGATCAATCTTCGCCGTCAGCGTCTCTTCGACGTGATCAATCTTCGTATCCAGCGCCTCGATCTTCGCCGTCAGCGTGTCTTCAACACGTTGGATATCGGCCCCGAGCAATTGCTTTGCCTGCGCAAGATCCTCCTTCGTCGCCACGTTGCCCACCAGGTGGCGGTGGATCATCACCGCAGCGCCCTCGGCCTGCTTCGGCTCATAGCCAAAGTCGCGCTCAAGCTCCCGCGCGATCGTCAATGTATCAAATGCCGGTTCAGCCATGCCGTCTCTCCTTCCAGCTCAATCTAGGTCCTAAATCCCCACAGCGCCAGTGGGTCAAACGCAGCAGGGGGACGCTGTGGCCCGGCAACCAACCGGGCCCCGCACATGGGGAACCGGCGTCACGATGGCAACTTGGGGGGGTCGAGATGTCACGAGGCCAGCAGCGCCGGGTCCTCCAGCAGACCGCCCCGCGCAATCAGCCAGTCGCTCGCCGCCTGCGCCGCCGAGGCCGCCCGCATCACGGCGCGGGCATCCGAGCGCAGCACCCGGGTCCACGCCTCAAGATAGGCCGCGTTCTGCTCAAAGCGCGGCTCAACCCCCAGCTGCGCCCCGACCATGGCAGAGCCCAGCTCCGCCACAACTTCTTCCTGGCAATAATCCGCATCCCCGAACGCCGTGCCGAAACGCCGCTTCAGCCGGGTCCGATGACCTGTTGCGTGGGCCGCTTCATGCAGCAAGGTGCCCGCATGGCCCGCACCATCCCCGAAATTCTCCGCCGGGGGCATATGGATCACATCGCGGGCGATGTCGTAATACGCCCGGGGTTCGCCTGTCACCTCCAGCGCAATCCCCGTGCGCGCCAGCCAGGCCAGCACCGCCGGGTCAGACCGTGTTCCGAATGAGCGCGGCGGGGTGGGTGCCGCGTAGAACGACGCGTCCAGCCCGTCGATCTGTTCGACATGGAACACGCGGTATGCGCGCATGAAGCGGCGCACCTCGTCCTCTTCCCGCTCGCCGGTGCGCGCATCCACCGCGCCTTGCGTCACATGGCGGCCCATCTTCACCACACGCGTGCTCTTCTCACCCTTGCGCACCTGGCCCCCCAGCTTTGTCGCCTGGGCGTAGGTCATCCAGGTGCGCGCGCGATAGCCCTGCGCCACCATCTTCTGCCACAAGAGCACCACGTTCACGCCGCGATAAGCCTCCCCCGTCACCCGCAAGGGTAGCGCGGGTGTGCCACCGGCGTCCCAGGGCTTGCGCCAGGGCACCACCCCCGCCTCAAGATGATCGAGGATCGTTTGCGTCACCTCCTTGTAAAGATCGAACGTGCCAGACATCGGAGACCTCCTGTTCAGAATGAAAATTCACCCGAACACCAGCCCTCTCCTTCTTTTCTGGCCCGCCCCATCCGCCGCAAACCCCCTCCGGTGATATGCAGGACCGCTGCGCCACCCCCGTCCCGACACAGGAAAAGACGCATCCCTAAACACAGGGCCAAAACACAGGGCCAAAACAGCAAGGTGACACACACCCGCGATGTGGCCCGAACAGGCGCAGGCGTCCGAATGCGGCCAGAGAGACAGGATCAGATCGACAGGGTCAGGGACCTCAATCCGCGCGGGAAAGACACGGGCGGGTATAGACACTCAGAATGGTCAGGGCCTGCCCCGGATAGGCCCGTGCCAGGCGGCGCTCGGCCGCCACCTGGTCCGGGGCCGAAATCAGATGCGTGATCTTGCGCCCATACGGGGTCAGGAAGCTCACCACGAAGCGGCGCGGCTCAGAACGGGTGGAGGGATCAGGGGCCGGGTACACCATACACCCGCTCTACCCGATCTCACCTTCCGCGCAAAGCCACATCAGAAAAAGCCGCCCCCGCGCACGCGGGAACGACCCCTACCATCTCACATTACAATCTCATGGGGGACCCCTTGATCCGCCACGTGATCCGCCACGATACGTCTTCAGGCAACCCTGATCACCTCGATGCGCGCAGAGCCATCGGCAAGCGGAACCGAATTGGCGGCCTTGACCATCTCCGCCAGGTCATCGGGCGGCGCACTATCTGCGGCCCCGCGATCACTGTCATCGTCACGCCCCGCCGCAACAGCGCCCTTCGCCTCATCTTCAAGAGGCGCATGCGCCATCAGATCCGGTGCCCAGCTCGTCACTGCCTGCAACTGGCTGTCGGTCAATGTGGCAAACGGCGCGGCAAAGAGCTTGACCATATACTCGACGAGATTGGACTTCTTGCCGCTCTGGTAGACCTTCGCCTCGCTCACCAGCCCGACATCGCGCAGAATGTCCAGCAGGTCCGGCTTGGTCAGCCGCTTGAGGAACGCCGCATCCGGCACCCAGGCATCGCGGATATTCGGCAGCGCCGCGCGCTCGACCGTCTCGCGCAGGGCGTCCTGCAACCCCGGCACCGTGCGCGGCGCCAGTGTCTGCGCCACCGCATAGGCCAGAAGCGCATCGCGGGCCGGGGCAGACAACCCACGGAACGCGGCAAAGCTCTCCGCGCCCGGCAAGTCCAGCCAGTCCGTTTCCAGACCCGCCGCAACCGCCGCAAACCCGCTCTCGATCTGCGCAAGACTGCCGTCTGCCTCCGTCGGCCCATAGCTGGCCACCGAGGCGCGGATCGTGGTGCTGTTAGCGGTATATCCACCGCCGCCACAGACGCCGCGGATCAGCAGGAACGCGGCATAATCACGCGCCAATGCAGGGTATTGTGCCAGGGCCAGACCCATGGCCCGGGTCCGCACATGCGCCATCTCATCCGCCAGCTTGCCCGAGATCTTCGGACCAGCGTCCGCACCCGCACTGTCCCCCGTTGCTGAGGGCGTCTTTGGGCCCTCTTCAGCGGGCCTGTCCTCGGGCCGCACCATGCCGGGCATCATCCGCACCCCGCCATGCTGCCAGAGCGCGATCACGCCAGCCAGCGCCGCATCCGCTTCGGACCAGGCCGTGGTCAACCCGTCTATCTGCGCCTGCAGCGTCTCGCGTTCGGCTTCCAGACGGTCCTTCTCGTCCCAGTCCTCGGCCGTCTCATAGGCTTCGGCCAGTTCATCCAGCTTTGCGGTGAGCGCATCCACCTGCGCCTGTGCCGCCTCATCCAGATCCACCACCTGCGGATAGACCCGGTCATAAGCCTCAAATGCATCCCAGCCCGGCTCGATGCGATGCTCGGCCCAGGCAAAGCCCAGGCGCGCACGTTCCTCTTCCGCCAGATCGTCCAGCTGCTGCGCAAGGATCTTCTGCACCAGCCCCGGATCGCTCAGCACGCTGTCTTCCTCAATCAGGTCCGGCGCAATCACCCCGTCCGCCTTGCGATAGGCCTCCAGCACGAACGCCCCGAGCGCATCGCCCTGGCGCACACCCCGCGCGCCCAGGGCGCGTTTCACCTGCCAGGGCTCAACACGGACCCCCTCACCCGACAGGGCGGCAAACACATCCATCTGCACCGCCGGGTCAGGATGGGCCGCAAAGGCCCTCAGCGTCTCCAGCGACAGCTGCCCCGCCCGGTGGGCGGCGCGAATATCCCCCGCGACCTGCCCGATCCGCAGCGTCTCGCGCACGCTGCGCTCCCCCAGCCCGAACATCCGTGCAATCGCCGCAATGTCCAAACCATCCGCATCCCGGAGCGCCGCGAACGCCTCATAGCGGTCAAGCGCGCCCATCGGCAACACCATCTCGTTTTCCGACAGCGACAGCGCCGCCGTCGCAGGCGCATCCTCCGGCACCACGTGACAAGCAATCTTCGTCCTGTTGGTAAAGCCTTTCGCGGCCTTGTCCGCCGCCAGCAGCTTCAGCGCTGCCAGACGCCGCCCTCCGGCCAGTACGCCGTAACCGGCCGTTCCCTCTCCGCGCCCCAGCTTCTGCACCAGCAAGGGCTGCAACAGCCCCACCGCGCAGATATTGGCCGCAAGCGCCGCAACGGATGTCTCCGTATAGGCCGTCTCATTGTGTGCCCGCACATTACCCGGGTGCAGCGCCAGCTGGCCCAGCGGGATATCTGCAGGCGTGTATGTGATCATCTTCGTCATCGGTCTTCCTTTCGATGAAGTCCCGATCCGATCGCCCGAGTGAACTCCTTTCACCCAAACCCGGATCACAAAAATCCAGCCGCCTACTCAAACTTTCGTCGAAGCGGCGGCGGCATAAGACAGGGTTGGAGAAGAGTACACACGGGTTAAATCGAGCGAGGGATCAGGGACAGGCATCCGGGGTGTTCGTTAGCGTGTTCGTTGGCAAACCATCACAACGAGAGCAATGGGCGCAGGCCGTCGACGACCTGCGCCCGTCCCTATCAGGCAGCGTCAGGCGGCGATATGGCCCTTCTCGCGCGCCTCCGAGGCATAATCGCTCAGCGACATGTGCGCCGTGAAATACACATCCCGCTCCACCGGCAATCCCAACGCACCCCGCACCGCAGCGATCTCGTGCAACGATACAGCCCCGATCTCGGGATATCCCAGATCGCATAAGCCCCAGGCAATATCCGGCGCGTCCGGTTCCACCCAGGCCAGAAGCCATGTCGCATGCGCATCCGGGGTAAACAGCTTCAGCACAGGCCAGACGCTGGTGGAGATGTCGTCTTCCATCATCCTGCGCCCGTTCGCCAGCAGCACGTCCATCTGTTCCTTCGTAACCAGTTCCATCGGTTTTCCTTTCAGGCTTTCCGATCCCTCAAATGGGATCACCCTGAAAAGAAGCCTGCTCCTTCTCCCGGACATGACATCGCGGCCCGGCGCGACACTGCCATTCTGGCGTATCTGCCGACGATCCGCGCAGGCCGTTCAGGCGGTCTCGGCCTCGGCCAGCAGGTCCACAACATGGGACGTGCCAGACGGGTCGATGCAGCCAAAGACCACCGCCGTATTTGCAGGATCACGGTCGCGCATGATCAGCAGCGCCTGAGCCGCTGCCGCGACAGCGCTCTCCGCCTCAATGTCGATCTCCCAGGACACCCGCCAGCTGCGCGCCGAGCCTGCGTTTGGCCCTGTGCTTGTCGCGAGCTTTGGCTGTGGCTGTATCGGTGTTTTCGCATCTGACATCATCTCAATCCTTTCTCTGCAATCCCCTGGTCATGATCACAGGGCAACGGGCCGTCTCTCCTCACCGGAAAAGGCGACCCGTTTTTGAGCAGAGCGATAAGTTGATGTTTAGCCCGGTGTAGTCGCCGGTATCGCGTCCCTCTCGTCGCGGTCCATATCACTGGCCAGCCGCTGCGCCTGGCAGGCCAGCCAGTCCTGAAACCCCAGCACCGTCTGACCCGCCGCCACCGCCGCGCGCCAGTCGCCCTGCGGGTCCACACTCACAGGCTCCACGTCCGGCAGAATCACCCCGTTGACCATCCATGGCTCCACAGGGATGCCGCGCAACCAGTCCGAGACCGATGGAATGCGGCGGCAGTCCTCACGCACATGCTGCTCGGCGATGAACCGCACCGGAACGGGGCGGCCATCGCTGTTGATGATCGACCGGCCAAAGACGCGCTGCGCCTCGAAGATGCCGAAGGAATGATGCCGCAAAGCCCTGTGTATGGGCCGCGCCTCATGGGCCTTGGACGCATCCATCCAGTCATGAATGGCATGGTAATCCGATGCCCGGCCCCCGAACTTGCGGGCCGAGCTTTCGGAGTGATGATCGGGATGGGCCATGTCAGATGTCCTCGTGGCTGTATTCATTGCGCGCGGTGTAGAGCTCGGCGTGCGCCACATCAATGCGGTCTTCCACCACATTCCAGATCAGTGCGCCCTCGCCGCCATCATTGATCTCGAAGCCGGGATGCAAATCATGGGCCATCCCCCAGATGAAATCCTCAAGCCGGTTCTCAAGACCGCCAAGGGTCACACCAACCGGCGTCACCGCGATGCCTTGCACATTGCCGCTATCGGCATAGCCGTCATATTGGCCTTCGATCTCCTGAACACCCAACGCCCGCAGCGCGGCCAGCAACTCAGCGCGCACGACCCTCAGCCTCTCGCGCGTCTTCTCGCGTTCCGCTTCCCATCTGGCATTGATCTTTGCCCAGTCTGGCGCTTTGGGGATTATCACCTCGGTGGTCCCGGTGGCTTTGACCTCGCCTTTGGGCTGTCTCTGGTGGCGTTCGGATGTCATCACAGTCTCCTTCCATCTCAGTCAATGACACCCGGACCCGAAGTCCTCTTTGCTTTGATGCGCACCGCAGACCACAAGCGCACCATTGGGGGGACGCGGTGACGGGAGAGGACGTCGGAAAAACGCACCCTCAGATGCGCCACGCCCTCCCGGTCATGTCACAAGACCCATCCCCTCTGCGCAGACAAGGCTGTCAGCGCAGAGTGCGATTCGGCAAAGCCCTCGGTGCCACACAAAACGCGGGGATAACGGGGGATAACGGGGGCCCTACCACAGGGCGCTGGACCGCACCGGGAGGGGCTGCTATCGCGGGACAGCTTTCAAAAAGGAGCAACCGCCCGATGTCACAGCCGGACCTGATCCTGAACAGACCCTTTCAGGAAGACTTCAGCGCCGCCCCCGCACCCTGCGCCGCACTGGGCCTTGCAGAAATCAATGGCCACCGCCTCGGGCTGGTTGCCCTCAAGCCGGACCGGGACATCCCCGCCCCGGTGTTTCCTGACTTCCGACCTTTTTGTTGATCTGACTGGGTTTTTGGTTTGTTTTCAGGTGTGGTTGCTCAGAGGCGCGTTGTAGTGCCCCATTATTATAAAAAGTATTGACATGGGCCTTCAGATGGCTAACCTCTTCGCCCATGTTCATCCGCACCAAACATGACGCAAAGCTCAACCGCACACGGATCCAGATCGTTGAATCCGTCCGCACCGGCTCCAAGGTACGCCAGAAGATCCTGCGCCATGTGGGTGTGGCCCATAACGACAGCGAGATTGAGGATATCAAGCGTCTGGCGGGCCGCTTGATGGAGCAATTACGCATTGATCGCTCGCCGCAAATGGAACTGTTCACGCCCACGGAATATGCCGATCTGCAGGCGCTGGTGCGCCGCGCTCCGCGGCCGGACAAGCTTGGCGTTGATCTTGCCGAGTGCCGTGAGGAGGCGCGGGTCTCTCTGGGTCTGCGGGATGTCATGGGGACGATGTATGACCAACTGGGTTGGGGGGCCCTTCTGGGGGCGGCGCGTAAAAGTGCCAATCGCATTGTGAAAGAGCTGGTTATGGCGCGGATCGCACAGCCCGAGAGCAAGCGCGCGACCGTGGAGGCGTTGGAGAACCAGGCAGGCATCACGCTCAATCTGGACGTGGTCTATCGGAGCATGGATTACATCAATACGCCGGTGATAGACGGGATTTGCAAAACCTCTCACGCGGCGGCAGAGAAGTTGCTGGGCGGGCCAGTGACCGTGCTGTTCTACGATTGCACGACCCTGGCCTTTGACACCGAGCGCGAGGACCCGGCCGAGGATGCGGACGGGGTCGAGCAGGATCATCTTCTGGCCAAGGGCTTCAGCAAGGATGGCAAGCATCACCGCGCTCAGGTCATGCTGGCGCTGATCGTCACCTCCGATGGGCTGCCTGTGGGCTATGAACTCTTCCCGGGAAACACCTGGGAAGGTCATACGCTGGAAGCTGCGCTGAAGGCGTTGGAGGGACGCTTCGACGTGGCCAGGGTCACGTTCGTGGCCGATGCCGCCATGCTCAGCAAGGACAACCAGCAGATGTTGCAGAACAAGGGTCTGCCCTACATCCTCGGCTATCGCATGAAGTCCGCCCCGGCCGCCGTGAAGGCGAACATTTTGAGCCCGGAGGGACGCCAGCCTTGGGCTGGACACGGTTCTGAAGAGGCAACCGAGAAGGGCTGGTACAAGGTGATCGACCAGGAGGGAGCGCGGGTCATTGTGACCTGGTCACCCACCCGGGCACGCAATGATGCCCACAAGCGCGACAAGGCAATCGAAAAGCTGCACAAGAAGCTCAAGCGCTCTCGCAAACCCGGCAGCTTCAGCAGCCGGGGATATGGCCGCTTCCTGGCCTTCCCCGACAGCGGGGACGTCACGCTGGATGATGCAAAGATCAAGGCAGCGGCACAATGGGACGGGCTGCATGCCATTGTTGTTCATGGTGCGGACGAACTGGAGGCACAGGACGTCATTGCCCGCTATCACCAGTTGTGGGAGATCGAAGCCTGCTTCCGCACCAACAAGCACGATCTGAAAATCCGGCCCATCTATCACTGGTCGCCGCGTCGGGTCCGGGCCCATATCGCCATCTGCTACATGGCCTTCTGCTGCCTGCAGCACCTGCGCAAGCATCTGGACCTGCTCGGACACCCGATGAGCCCGGCTCGTATCCGCAACGAGTTGAACGCATTGCAGCTCTCGATCCTGCGCCACAAAGGCACCCCTGACCGCTACGGCATGCCAAGCCATGCCACGGTCGATGCCAGACGCATCCTCACCTGCGTCGGCCTGACCTGGAACGAAGCCCCTTTCAAGATACCCCCCGGGCGCACCCGAAAAACTGGCCAGACCAAAGCCTGAGCTCCCTCAACACTCCGAAACAATCGCTGGCGAAAAAAGTCCGTGTAGTGCCTTTTGGCAACCAAGGCATAATAATATCAATGACTTATACGAAAAAATGTCGGAAGTCAGGACCCTTTCAGGAAGACTTCAGCGCCGCCCCCGCACCCTGCGCCGCACTGGGCCTTGCAGAAATCAATGGCCACCGCCTCGGGCTGGTTGCCCTCAAGCCGGACCGGGACATCCCCGCCCCGGTGTTTCAGAAGGGCATGGCCTTCGGACACGGGCTCCTGGGAACGGGGCGCACCGTGCTCTGCCAGTTCGGGTTCCATTTCTATGATTTCGCCTGCTTTACCACGCTGATCAACCCGGCAAACCCGGTCATGCGCCCGATCCTCCTGACTTCCGACCTTTTTGTTGATCTGACTGGGTTTTTGGTTTGTTTTCAGGTGTGGTTGCTCAGAGGCGCGTTGTAGTGCCCCATTATTATAAAAAGTATTGACATGGGCCTTCAGATGGCTAACCTCTTCGCCCATGTTCATCCGCACCAAACATGACGCAAAGCTCAACCGCACACGGATCCAGATCGTTGAATCCGTCCGCACCGGCTCCAAGGTACGCCAGAAGATCCTGCGCCATGTGGGTGTGGCCCATAACGACAGCGAGATTGAGGATATCAAGCGTCTGGCGGGCCGCTTGATGGAGCAATTACGCATTGATCGCTCGCCGCAAATGGAACTGTTCACGCCCACGGAATATGCCGATCTGCAGGCGCTGGTGCGCCGCGCTCCGCGGCCGGACAAGCTTGGCGTTGATCTTGCCGAGTGCCGTGAGGAGGCGCGGGTCTCTCTGGGTCTGCGGGATGTCATGGGGACGATGTATGACCAACTGGGTTGGGGGGCCCTTCTGGGGGCGGCGCGTAAAAGTGCCAATCGCATTGTGAAAGAGCTGGTTATGGCGCGGATCGCACAGCCCGAGAGCAAGCGCGCGACCGTGGAGGCGTTGGAGAACCAGGCAGGCATCACGCTCAATCTGGACGTGGTCTATCGGAGCATGGATTACATCAATACGCCGGTGATAGACGGGATTTGCAAAACCTCTCACGCGGCGGCAGAGAAGTTGCTGGGCGGGCCAGTGACCGTGCTGTTCTACGATTGCACGACCCTGGCCTTTGACACCGAGCGCGAGGACCCGGCCGAGGATGCGGACGGGGTCGAGCAGGATCATCTTCTGGCCAAGGGCTTCAGCAAGGATGGCAAGCATCACCGCGCTCAGGTCATGCTGGCGCTGATCGTCACCTCCGATGGGCTGCCTGTGGGCTATGAACTCTTCCCGGGAAACACCTGGGAAGGTCATACGCTGGAAGCTGCGCTGAAGGCGTTGGAGGGACGCTTCGACGTGGCCAGGGTCACGTTCGTGGCCGATGCCGCCATGCTCAGCAAGGACAACCAGCAGATGTTGCAGAACAAGGGTCTGCCCTACATCCTCGGCTATCGCATGAAGTCCGCCCCGGCCGCCGTGAAGGCGAACATTTTGAGCCCGGAGGGACGCCAGCCTTGGGCTGGACACGGTTCTGAAGAGGCAACCGAGAAGGGCTGGTACAAGGTGATCGACCAGGAGGGAGCGCGGGTCATTGTGACCTGGTCACCCACCCGGGCACGCAATGATGCCCACAAGCGCGACAAGGCAATCGAAAAGCTGCACAAGAAGCTCAAGCGCTCTCGCAAACCCGGCAGCTTCAGCAGCCGGGGATATGGCCGCTTCCTGGCCTTCCCCGACAGCGGGGACGTCACGCTGGATGATGCAAAGATCAAGGCAGCGGCACAATGGGACGGGCTGCATGCCATTGTTGTTCATGGTGCGGACGAACTGGAGGCACAGGACGTCATTGCCCGCTATCACCAGTTGTGGGAGATCGAAGCCTGCTTCCGCACCAACAAGCACGATCTGTGTAGAAAAGCGTGCAATTTTGACCCCCTAAGCGGGGAAATCGGCGTCCAAATTTGACCCCTCCCTATGGTTGTAGACATCCTTTTCATTGAGCAGTCGATGGAGAGGCAAGCGGGATGATTTGCGTGGAAACTATTAGAAAAGTGCGTCGCTTACACCTGATCGAAAAAAAGAGCATCAAGGAAATTTGCCGTTCGCTCAATTTGAGCCGTGCAACGGTTCGAAAGATAATCCGATCGGGAGTGACGGAGTTCAAATATGAGCGCAAATCGCAGCCATACCCGGTGCTCGGGCCTTGGCGCGCGCGTCTGGATGAAACGCTTGAGGAGAACGAGGCGCTTCCGAAGAAACACCGCAAGCGGATGACCAAAATCTGGAAGGAACTCTCCGATGATGGTTTTGGCGGCGGGTATGACAGTGTTCGACGCTACACAAAGAATTGGCGCATTGCGCACGGCCGACAACAGGCGCAGGCGTTCATCCCGCTGATCTTTGATCCTGGGGAGGCGTACCAGTTCGACTGGAGTGTGGAGACGGTTTTGATGGACGGTGCACTCACGACCGTGAAGGTTGCCCATTTCAAACTTTGCCATAGCCGCATGCCATTCTCCATTGCCTATCCGCGCGAGACGCAGGAGATGGTCTTTGATGCCCACGACGAGGCCTTCAAATTCTTTGGTGGAGGCTGCATCAACGGGATCTACGATAACATGACGACCGCCGTCGATGCGATCCTGTCGGGCAAGGAAAGAAAGTTCAACAAGGCATTCTCCCGGATGTGTTCTCATCATCTGGTGAACCCGATCGCCTGTACGCGCGCGGCCGGTTGGGAGAAGGGTCAGGTTGAGAATCTGGTCAAGGAGAGCCGCGCCTATAGTTTTACACCGCGTCTGGAGGTGGCCGACTTCGATGAATTGAATGCCCGGCTGCAAAAAGACGCGATCAAACGCGCAAAAGAACTGCGGCATCCGGAAAACCTGGAGGTGACGGTCTGGGAGGAGTTCCAGCAGGAAAAGCCGCTGCTGACGCATCTGCAGAAGCCCTTCGTCGGGTTCCGTGAAAAGACGGTCGCCGTGAGCCGAACCTGCCTGATCAACTTCGAAAGAAACAAATACAGCGTTGAGGCAAGAGCTGTTGGACGTCAGGTCCAGTTGCAGGTCTACGCCACGCGGATTGTCCTGCGCCAAGACGGTGAGATTGTCGGAGAGCACGAACGGTGCTTCGGCCGAGGAAAAACGATCTTCAACCCTTGGCACTATGTGCCCGTCCTCAAGCGCAAGCCTGGCGCTCTGCGCAATGGAGCACCGTTCCGTGACTGGGACCTACCACCGGCAATGACGCAGATCTGGACCCATCTGCGGGGCACATCCGACGGAGACCGGCAACTTGCCGATATTCTTTTCGCTGCTTACCAGCACGACATTGATGTGGTCGAGGCTGCCTGCGAAGAAGCTCTAAAATCTGGCCTGCGCAAGGCCGATGCGATCCTGAACATTGTCTCTCGGCGCACCAATCCCCCGCCGCCAAAGGCGATTGAGCCGCCTGCCCACCTGCAGCTGAAAATGGCACCGATCGCGGATTGCGCTCGCTATGACAGGCTTGGAGGCTCCCATGCAACTGCGTAAGGAAATTCTCGAACTTGCCCGTCAACTGAAGTTGCCAGGCATCGTCAACTGCTTTGACGAAGTGATGCAGGCCGCAGCCAAAAACAACTGGCGGCCCCAACAGGTCGTGGCCGAACTCCTCACGGCCGAACTGGCCGAAAAGACTGCGCGCTCGATCCGGTATCAGATGGGTGCCGCAAAGTTCCCGGTCTGCAAGTCCTTACCTGAGTTCGACTTCACGGTCAGCCCCGTCAACGAGGAAGTCGTGCGCAATCTTCATGACGGCGATTTTATGGACCAGGCCAGGAATGGCGTGCTGGTCGGTGGAACCGGATCGGGCAAAACGCATCTCGCAACAGCGATCGGGGGCCACGCGGTCAATAACCGCCGGCGGGTCAGGTTCTTCAGCGCTGTGGATCTCGCGAACAAGCTGGAGGCTGAACATCGCGAAGGCAACGCCGGGCGGCTCAGCGAGCAGCTGATCCGCGTCGACCTCGTGATTATAGACGAACTCGGTTATCTGCCGTTCGCAGAGTCTGGTGGACGATTACTCTTCCATCTCATCAGCAAACTGTACGAGCGAACGTCTATTCTGCTAACAACCAACCTCGCATTTGCTGAATGGCCGAGTGTGTTCACAGATGCCAAAATGACCACTGCTCTCCTGGATCGACTGACACACCATTGCGATATCATCGAAACCGGGAACGAAAGCTGGCGAATTAACCACCGCGACTAACCTCGAAATCGGGGAATAAATTCAAAACAGACAGCAGGTCAAACCTTCAGTCGAGCTACGCTCTCTTTTCGGTTTGACCTGCTGTCCACCCCCTCCTGAATCAACCTAAACACGACCCCCTCAACGCCCCTCTTAGCTCCAAGGGGGGTCAAATTTGGACGCCGATGGGGGGTCATTATTCAATGCCGATTGACAGTCAAACGCCGCAATGCGTCTGCCTGAGTCAACTCGCGCCCTTTCCATCGCACCTAACCAACGCGAAAGCGACACCCACTCGTTCCGTCGTGGTGCCCTACTAGGCGTCTAAACCATCTGCTTATCTACGAGAGAATTGTGAAAAAGAAAGTAAATCACGCGCGCTAAATGGAATGCCTGTAGCTTGGATTGAAGCCGTGGTTTGCGCCCTTTTGTCTAAACCCAATTAAGTGGAATGGCGGTAGCGAACATCCGGCCTGTAGGAGTTCGCAAGTCTTCAAACTGAGTCGGCTGCACGGTGTCGACAACACCCCAAATCAAGTTAACACGCGTCAGCGAAAACATGACCAACAAGGAATCTGTCAGTGTAGTGCAAATTTTTGCCCGTTGTCAGGCAATTGAAAATCGAGACTTTGACGAAAAGGATGATGCCAGTGTCACGGAAATGATGAAGCGACGCCTGATCGAAGGCAGGAACGTAGGCATAGAGTAGTATGACGTTATCACCAAAACGGCGAGTATTAATTCGAATAGTGCGGCCGGGGCAAAGCGCGCATCTTACTTACCTCGTAGTCGACAATCACCTCTGCACAAAGGCTTCGAAGTTCCATTTTTGCTCATAGTCAGAAAAAATGCCCTAGCCGCTCCTCCAAACGATGCCAAGCAACGAGGCCCTTGGAAAAAATCTGTTTGTCGACCCCTCATCTATGATCCACAACTCCTCCTCAAGTACTTCCAGAGAATGGCTTCTTAAGTCCATACAAAAGCCGAAAGGCATGTGGGTCGCAAGGCAAACTCGCTTCTAAACTACTTGTTGTGGATCAAATAAAGAAATTGTCCCGCGCCAAGTGAATCCTAAAATCCCCAAACAATTACTGCGTTTTTCAAATTTTCACAGAGAGAGCTGTCGCCTCGTTACGGCTGGTCCGATCCTCATAACCAGAGCATATGTAAGCGGGCACGGCGTTTCTTCAGGAGCACAGATGAGCAAGCAATACTACGCACCCCATGGCGGACACCCCGGACAAGACCAGCTGCTGACGGACCGCGCCGTGTTTACGGACGCGTACGCCGTGATCCCCAAGGGCACCATGCGAGATATCGTGACGAGCTTTCTGCCGTTCTGGGACGATACGCGCCTATGGGTGATTTCACGTCCGCTGACAGGATTTGCCGAGACCTTCTCGCAATACATCATGGAGGTGCAGCCGGGCGGAGGCTCCGACCGGCCCGAAACCGACACTGAGGCCCAAGGCGTTCTGTTCGTAGTCGAGGGCACCGCGACACTGATCGCTGAAGGAACGCTCCATGAGCTGACCCCAGGCGGCTATGCCTATCTGCCGCCCGGATGCGACTGGACCTTGCGCAACCACTCCGATGACACCTTGAAGTTCCATTGGATTCGAAAAGCCTATGAGGCCGTTGAAGGACTTGGGACCCCGGATGTCCTTGTGCTGAACGAAAACGATATCACGCCGACCCCAATGCCTGGCACCGATGGCAAATGGGCAACAACGCGATTTGTCGACCCCAATGACCTACGCCACGACATGCATGTCACCGTGGTGACGTTCGAACCCGGTGCGGTCATCCCTTTCCTCGAAACCCATGTCATGGAACACGGCCTCTACGTGCTGGAGGGAAAGGCGGTGTACCGGTTGAACAATGACTGGGTCGAGGTCGAGGCGGGAGACTACATGTGGCTGCGTGCATTCTGCCCACAGGCCTGTTATGCAGGTGGTCCGGGAAAGTTCCGGTACCTGCTTTATAAGGATGTAAACCGACACATGCCGCTGCGCCTTGGATCGGCTGCAAACCGGCGTTAGGGAGCAGTCAACTAACGGTTCCTCCGATGGCCTGAGACAACGCTTGGCCCGCCTCAATCACGGGGCGGCTGAGCTGTTCGATCCCGTTCTCGCGCACCCGGCTGGTGGGTCCCGAGACGGAAATCCCCGCAACCGCTTCGCCGTTCACGTCGAACACCGGCGCAGCGATACAGCGCATGCCCTCGTTCTTTTCCTCATTGTCGATCGAAAAACCTCGCGCACGGATGGAAGTTAGGTCCTGTTTCAGACTCTCTACAGTCGTGATCGACCGGTCCGTGAACGCCTGCAGCTGGACCGAAGCCAGCAATCTGTCCAACCGGTCTTCATCCATATGCGCCAGCAGGACCTTCCCGATCCCCGATGCGTGCATGGGCGACAGTGTTCCGGGCGGAAAGAAGGCCCGAATGCTGGCATGCGTTTCGACTTGGCTTAGAAACAGGACCGAGCCTTCTTTCTGAATGCCCAAATTGGCGGTCTCACCCGTAGCTTCCATCAGCTTGCGCATCACCGGTCTTGCCCGATCCACAAGGCTGGTACGCCGAAGAAATCGCGAACCTATTACGAAGGCACGGGGGCCGATATGCCAGATCTGCTCGACGGGATCGAACTCTACCAGGCCCCTGCCCTCAAGCGTGACAAGGATGCGATAGACCGTGGCCGGGGACTGCTGCATTTCATCGGACAGCATCGTCAATGACTTGCCTTGCGCCTCGCTCAGATACTCGAAAACCTCCATCGCTCGATCGAGGGATTTGATCGTGTTCTGAGCCGTTTTGTCATCCCATCCCCGCGGCCTTCCCCTGGCTTTTCGAGGGGAACCAGCGCCATTTTTTTGAGAAACCATAAGAACCTTCGGATTTTTTCGAAATTTTAATTCATCATATGAAAAACATAAGGTGCTGACAACTATAAATTAAATCACGATTATTGGTTTTTGAAAATCGTTTTCAAAAAAATTTAAAATCGAGAAGCTTGGCCTTAGGATGTCCCCAACGACGGAAGGAGACCATCCATGAGCTTTCAAAATCCCGTTTTCATTCCAGGCCCGACCAATATCCCTGAAAGCCTACGCAAGGCGTGTGACATGCCCACGATCGACCACCGGTCACCGCTGTTTGGACAAATCCTGCACCCTGCCCGCAAAGGTGTTCGGAAAGTTCTGAAAAGCGACAGCGCCGAGGTGTTCATCTTTCCCTCGACCGGGACAGGCGGCTGGGAAACAGCCTTGACCAATACCCTATCCGCCGGAGACAAGGTTCTGGCCGCGCGCAACGGCATGTTTAGCCATCGCTGGATCGACATGTGCCAGCGCCACGGGTTGAATGTAGAGATCGTCGAGACTCCGTGGGGCCAAGGCCTGCCTGCTGATCGCTACGAAGAAATCCTGACCGCCGATGCGAACCGCGAGATCAAAGCCGTTCTTGCCACGCACAACGAAACAGCGACCGGCGTAAAGTCGAACATCGCTGCCGTGCGTAAGGCTCTGAACGCGGCAGGGCATCCTGCATTGCTGTTCGTTGATGGTGTTTCGTCCATCGCGTCGATGGATTTCCGCTTTGATGAGTGGGGCGTCGATGTGGCCGTCACGGGATCGCAAAAAGGGTTCATGCTGCCTGCTGGTCTCGTGATCGTTGGCTTTAGCCAGAAGGCGATGGAGGCGACCAAAACCGGCACCCTGCCCCGCACCTTCTTTGACGTCCATGATATGGCCAAGGGCTACGCAAACAGCGCCTATCCCTACACGCCTGCCGTCGGCTTGATGAATGGCCTAAACCAAGCTTGCGACATGTTGCTGAAAGAAGGGTTGGAGAACGTCTTTGCCCGCCATACCCGCATCGCCGAAGGGGTGCGTGCCGCTGTAGGCGCATGGGGGCTGGAGCTTTGTGCCGCGAACCCTGCGGTCTATTCCGACACGGTCAGCGCGATCCGCACGCCGGATGGTTTCAACGCGACCGATATCGTCACCCATGCCGCCGAGAAATACGGCGTCGCCTTTGGCGTCGGCCTTGGCGAAGTCGCGGGCAAGGTCTTCCGGATCGGACATCTGGGCAGCCTGACCGATGTCATGGCCCTGTCGGGAATCGCGACGGCCGAAATGTGCATGGTCGATCTGGGCCTCAACATCCAACTGGGTTCGGGCGTGGCGGCTGCACAGGAATACTATCGCGGCCATCCAGCCGCCGTTCAAAAGGACGCTGCATGATGAAGGACCTCTCCATGTATATCCCGACCTATGAGGACATGCTCGAAGCGCATAAACGGATCGAGCCTTACATCCGCCGGACCCCGGTTCGGACCTCGGACTACCTGAACGAATTAACTGGCGCCCAACTGTTCTTCAAATGCGAGAACTTTCAGGAACCGGGCGCCTTCAAGGTACGCGGCGCCACCAACGCAGTATTCGGCCTTGACGAGGAACAGGCGAAGAAAGGTGTTGCCACCCATTCCTCGGGCAACCACGCGTCGTGCCTGTCCTACGCCGCAATGAAGCGCGGCATTCCATGCAACGTGGTGATGCCGCGCACGGCGCCTCAGGCCAAGAAAGACACGGTGCGCCGATACGGAGGAAAAATCACCGAGTGTGAACCCTCGACCACCTCGCGCGAGGCGACCTTCGCCCAAGTTCAGGCGGCCACTGGGGGGGATTTTGTCCACCCATACAACGACCCGCGGGTGATAGCCGGACAGGGCACCTGTTCGCGCGAATTCATCGAGCAGACCGATGGTCTGGACGCGGTGGTTGCCCCCATCGGCGGCGGCGGCATGGTGTCCGGCACTTGCCTGACCCTGTCCACCCTGGCGCCCGAAACCGCAATCATTGCGGCGGAACCCGAACAGGCGGATGACGCTTATCGCAGCTTCAAGGCGGGCCACATCATCGCCGATGACGCGCCGAAGACCATCGCTGACGGCCTGTTGGTGCCTCTGAAAGACCTAACGTGGCACTTCGTCTCGAACCACGTTTCCGAAATCTACACGGCCTCGGAACAAGAGATCATCGACGCGATGAAGCTAACATGGAAACACCTTCGGATCGTGATGGAGCCGTCCTCGGCCGTGCCTCTGGCTACGATCCTCAAGAACCCCGACGCGTTCAAAGGCAAGCGGGTCGGCCTGATCATCACCGGTGGCAATGTCGATCTGGACAAGCTGCCCTGGCTGAACACCTGACCCAGTCGCAACAGACATCAATCCCGACACAGGAATACGGACATGAAAGATATGACCAATCTCGACGCATTCGAAGTAGGCTATGACATTCCGGCCAAGCCCGGAATGGATGAAGCAGATATCCAGACCCCCAGCCTCGTGCTGGATCTCGATGCACTTGAACGCAACATCAAGAAGATGGGTGACTATGCCAAGGCCCACGGTATGCGCCACCGCGTCCACGGCAAAATGCACAAATCCGTCGATGTGGCGAAACTTCAGGAACGCCTCGGCGGAGCCGCGGGCGTGTGCTGTCAGAAGGTCTCGGAAGCCGAAGTTTTTGTGCGCGGTGGGATCAAGGACGTGTTGGTGTCGAACCAGGTACGCGACCCCGCCAAGATCGATCGCCTGGCCAGCCTGCCAAAACTCGGCAGCCGCATCATTGTATGTGTCGACGACGTAGACAACGTCGCCGATCTTTCCAGTGCAGCCGTCGATCACGGCACTCAGCTTGAGGTCTTCGTCGAGATCGACTGCGGAGCGGGACGGTGCGGGGTGACCACAACACCTCAGGTGATCGAAATTGCCAAAGCCGTCGAGGCGGCCGACAACCTCAAATTCACCGGCATTCAGGCCTATCAGGGTGCGATGCAGCATCTCGACAGCTATGAGGCGCGCAAGGAAAAGCTGGATACCGCAATTGCGATGGTCAAAGACGCCGTTGACGGCCTTAAGGCGGAAGGCATCGATTGCGAGCTGGTTTCCGGCGGCGGCACCGGCTCTTACTACTTCGAGTCAAACTCGGGCGTCTACAATGAGCTTCAATGCGGCTCCTACGCCTTCATGGATGCCGATTACGGCCGCATTCTGGACAAGGACGGTAACCGTATCGACCGGGGCGAGTGGGAGAACGCTCTGTTCATCCTGACGAGCGTCATGAGCCACGCCAAGGCAGACAAGGCGATCGTCGATGCGGGCCTCAAGGCGCAATCGGTAGACAGCGGCCTACCCGTCGTGTTTGGGCGTGACGATGTTGAGTACATCAAATGCTCGGACGAACATGGCGTTGTGATGGATACGGATGGTGTTCTCAAGGTCAACGACAAGCTCAAGCTGGTGCCCGGCCACTGCGACCCAACGGCCAATGTACATGATTGGTATGTCGGCGTGCGCAACGGCAAGGTCGAGGCCGTCTGGCCCGTATCCGCACGCGGCCGCGCCTACTAAGACCTTACAATCAAAGAAATCTGGCTCGAAAGCAGCCTGATCCTCGCCCGTGTGCCTCCTCTCCCTTCGGGACAGGCGCACGGGCGAACGAATTCCAAGTGGAGGGGGTATGAATGATTTGTGATCGGCCAAACGCCCTGAATCTGTTAGAGGATTCGGGGAGGCGGATAGGTCTCAGGCTGGATGTTTTCGTAGGGCATTGTGACCCTGTAGTGGAGCTTAGCCTTCGCCTGTTTCCGAACAGCCCCCATAGGGCCCGGTTTTGGCCGGTGATCCTGCATAGGAGCTTGGTTTGGCCGTTCACGCCCCATTGGGGGCTCCGCCTCCTTGAGCAGGGAGTATAGCCATGGCTTACATAGGTGTCGATCTTCATACGAATTCCTTCACGATCTGTCGGCGTGAGACGGACGGATCGGAAACATTCCAAACCTTTCAACTGTCCGCGCAGGCGCTTGAGCAGTTCTGTCAGAGCCTTGATGCGGATGACGAACTGGCGGTCGAGGCCACCGGCAACACGGCCTGGTTCTGCGGTGAGGTGGAACCCTGTGTCGGCCGGATCGTTGTGGTCAACCCGCGCCAGTTTAAAGTGATCCGCACATCGGTGAAGAAAACCGATCGCAACGATGCCCGCGCCCTGGCGTTTTTCCTGTCGAAGGACATGCTGCCGGAAACCCGGCTCAAGTCCACTCAGGAAAGCGAACTGGCCTCGCTGACCCGGACGCGTGACATGCTGGTCAAACAGCGCACCATGCTGCTGAACGGCATCCACGCGATGTTTGTCCGCCACGGCATGAAGCTGAAGAAGGAAGGGTTGTCCAGCAAGAAGCGCCTGCGCGACCTGGATCTCAGCCGCTTCACACCGCTTGAGCAGGTCGAACTGGCGGCATTGCGGGACCAGGCGCTCGGCCTGACCGAAACCCTGAGCCGTCTCGACAAGGCCATCGAGGAGGCCGCCTCGGCCATGAAAGGCTTTGAGGGGCTCACCAGCATCAAGGGGATCGGTGCGCGATCTGCCGCGGTCCTGCTGGCGGGGATCGGCAGGGTTGAAGACTTCTCCGACGCGGACAAGCTGGCCGCCTATGTCGGCATCGTGCCCAAGGTGAGCAACTCAAACGAAACCGAACATCACGGGCGGATCACGAAGCGCGGCAACAAGCTCATGCGCACCACGCTGGTGCAATGTACGCTCATCGCGATCCGCTATTCGGGATATCTCAACAGCCATTATCGGCGCATCAAGGAACGCCGTGGCGCGGGCAAGGCGATCATAGCCACTGCCCGCAAGCTGCTCAAGATCATCTATGACACGCTCAAGAACGGCTGGGTCTTCGACGATTTTGTCGAATTTAAAATCAAACAAAATCAATGTCATGCTTGACAATCATCATAGGAGACTGACATGTTGATCGTACCCGAGCGTGAGATCGCCGGATTGATGACCCGCCAAGCGGCCTTTGACGCCGTCGAAAGCGTCTTTGCAGCGATGGCCGCTGGCGATGCCTATAACTTCCCTGTCGTGCGAGAGGCCATCGGCCACGAGGACGCTCTGTATGGCTTCAAGGGTGGTTTTGACCGCGCCGGCCTGACTTTGGGCCTGAAGGCTGGCGGCTACTGGCCGAACAATCTTGAGAAACGCGGGTTGATCAACCACCAATCCACGGTTTTCCTGTTCGATCCCGACACCGGCAAACCCTCAGCGACGGTGGGCGGCAACCTGCTGACGGCGCTGCGCACAGCGGCGGCCTCGTCAGTGTCAATCAAACATCTGGCCCGCGCAGATGCCAAGGTGATCGGCATGATAGGGGCGGGCCATCAGGCCGCCTTTCAACTGCGCGCCGCGCTGGAACAGCGTAGCTTTGAAAAGGTCATTGGCTGGAACTACCACCCGGAAATGCTGCCCAATATCGAGAAAGTCGCTGTTGAGGCAGGTGTCCCATTTGAGGCGGTCGAACTTGACGGGATGACCGAAGCGGATGTGATCATCTCGATCACCTCAGCCTTTGCGCCGTCGTTGATGGCGCATCATGTCGGCCCTGGAACGCATGTGGCTTGCATGGGAACAGACACCAAAGGCAAGCAAGAGGTCGAACCCGCCCTGCTGGCCAAAGCGAGTGTCTTCACAGACGAGGTTGCGCAATCCATCACCATTGGCGAGGCGCAGCACGCCGTCGCAGAAGGTCTGATCAGCCAAAGCGACGTCGCTCAGCTTGGCGCGGTCATCAATGGAACGCATGAGGGCCGCTCGGCAGATGATCAGATCACATTGTTCGACGGCACAGGCGTTGGCCTGCAGGATCTTGCGGTGGCCGCAGCGGTGGTTGACCTTGCCGTAGAAAAAGGGATCGCTATCGAGGTCGATTTCTGACGCCATTGGGCCACGTTCTGTTGCCTTCTTTCTGGCAGAACGTGGCGCTATACACATCGCAGTGTAGATTGGAACAAACCTATAAACCTGCTACCGGGATCAGCGCCTTTTGCAATATCCCATCTAATGACCAGTTGGATTTTCAACAAAAAACGGCGTGCCTTAACACGCCGTTTTCAATACTCCTGTGACACTCACTTATGATCGTCACGCCCGATCGAGCCAAGACCATGTCCAGACAGTCCGCCAGAAACCTCCTCGGTCGCTTCGTCAGATAGTTCCTCAGGAAGAACAAGGTTGAGGACAATTGCGATCACGGCGGCGGGCAGGATACCCGATGTGGCCAGAACCTTGATGGTCCCAGGAAGATGCTGCAATGCACCCGGCTCTAGCTGCAGGCCCAGACTCAGGCTCAAGGAAATCGCAAAGATCACCATGTTGCGGCGATTCCAGTTCACGTCTGACAGCATCGACACACCCGCCGCAACGACCATGCCGAACATGACAATGACGCCGCCGCCCAGAACCTCGATCGGGATGGACGAGATGATCGCACCGATTTTCGGAACAAGGCCGCATACGATCAGGAAAAGCGCACCGATCGTCACGACCGATCTGCTCATGACCCCGGTCATGGCAATCAGACCAACGTTCTGACTGAATGACGTATTCGGCAAAGCTCCGAACAGGCCAGACAGCGCGGTGCCGATCCCATCGGCGAAGGTCGCACCTTGAATTTCGCTGTCGGTTGCCTCACGTCCCGCACCTCCTTTAGTGATACCGGAAACATCCCCGACAGTTTCAACCGCTGACACAAAAGACATCGCACAGAAGCCGACAATGGCCGCGACCGAGAACTCGATCCCAAAATGCAACGGATTGGGCAGTGCGAAAGAGGCGGCACGCCCAACATTGCCCAAACTCACTTGGCCAAGAACAAAGGCCACGGCATACCCGACCAACAGGCCGATCAGTACCGCGGAAACCGACAACATCCCCCGCGCGAAAAACTTGAGTCCGAGGGTCACGACGATGACGACCCCTGCCATGAACCAGTTCAAACCCGAGCCATATTCATCAGTTCCGATTGCGGGAACACCACCAGCGGCGTATTGGACACCCACTTTCACCAGTGCCAGGCCGATCATGGTTACCACTAGGCCAGTCACCAGAGGTGGAAGGGCAAAGCGGATACGCCCAATGAACATCCCCAGAAAAGCGTGGAATAGCCCACCAACTACAACGCCGCCCATCAGGACCGCAATGGCATCCACGCCTTTACCGACCACCAGCGGGATCATGATTGGGATGAAGGCAAACGAAGTCCCCTGAACGATCGGTAGCCTTGCGCCAACAGGACCCACGCCAATGGATTGCAATAAAGTAGCGACGCCCGCGAAGAACATAGACATCTGGATCATGTAGATCATCTGAGGGAAATCGGGGCTGTCTGATCCGAAACCAAATCCTGCGGCACCACAAACGATGATAGCTGGCGTGACGTTTGATACGAACATCGCCAGCACATGCTGAATTCCTAGTGGCACTGCCTTGACGAGCGGGGGTGAGTAATTCGGATCTCGGAGCTGCTCGGGCGTACCGATCGATGCATCTGACACTGTGTTTCCCTCCTTGAAATGACGATAGTCTGCGCCTTTTGTCGGCGCTTTTTCTTATTCAATGATCGAGAACGGCACCTCGAACCAATGCTCCTGTAGGTTGGGTCCAGTTCCAATTCTATCCACGACCGCAAAAAGCCCCGGATCATGGAGCGGGGTCAGTACCCCGTGCCAAGTGTTGCGATGATAGTTCACCCCCTGCCCCGGCGCAGTTATGAACGCAATCGGGTGGCCGGGTTTTCCATCTTCATCGGTAGCTACAACCACAACGAACGGCTTTTCGGAAAATGGTAGAAACGCCTGGCTGCCCTCAGGGTGACGCTCCATCATATCCAGCCTGATCGGCAGGCTGAAAGCCTCGGACTGGAACACGCTGATCCCCGCACGGCCGTCCTGGAAATCCAACGCGGCACGGTCATGATAGCGGGCGCATTTGCCCTGATTGATGTATTTGTCCACCTCACCCGCCGCTTCGATCACATCTCCAAACGGCGCAAAGGCTTCGGGGGTCAGGGGCTGCAGCTTAATTTCGATGGTCATTCCGAGAACTTCTCGATCAAGCGCAGCTCGGCGATCCGTTCGACCTGACGGCAGGCTTCGTCGAACTCGGTATCCCGGTCACTGATAATGCGGCGGTGAAAGGCCTCCAGGATGCTGGCCTTCGTGTTGTCCTTAACGGCGATGATGAAAGGAAAGCCGAATTTGGTCGTGTAGGCCTCATTCAACGCGGTAAAGGTTTCGCGTTCTTCATCCGTCAGCATGTCCAGACCGGCCCCGGCCTGTTCCGCCGTGCTTTCCTTGGTCAGCCGCCCGGCGGCGGCAAGCTTGCCCGCCAGATCCGGGTGCGCCGTCAGAACGCCAAGGCGTTGCTCGGGCGTGGCGGTGCGAAAAACACGGGCCAGCGCATTGTGGACGCCAGCCGCATTGTCATGGGTCGGTCCCAGTTCAAGGTCAAACGCGCCTTCGGCAATCCATGGGCTGTGTTCGAACACGCCGCCAAATTCGGATACAAAGGTGGGCTGGTCCATTTCGGACGGGGTGAGGCGTTGCATCGGTGGGTGTTCCCTTGCCCAGTGATCGGCAATCTGTTCACGTGTCGCGAACCAGACGCCGTCGTGTTTTCTAAAGTACTCAAGCGCGCGTTTCAGCGCCATGGCGCGACCCGGACGACCGATCAAGCGGCAGTGCAACCCGATCGAGAGCATTTTCGGCATACCCGCTGTGCCCTCGGCATAGAGCATGTCGAAACTATCTTTCAGATAGCTTTCGAACTGCTCACCATTTGTGTATCCGGCCTGAATCGCGAAACGCATGTCGTTGCAATCCATCGTATAGGGTACGATCAACTGATCCTTGCCGCCTGCCTTGATCCAATAGGGCAGATCATCGGCGTAGCTGTCCGCGATATAGGCAAAGTCACCCTCTTCTGCGGCAAGACCGATTGTATTCATCGAACACCGACCCGTGTACCAACCGCGCGGAGGCTGACCGGTGACTTCCTTGTGCAGCTGGATGGCTTCGCGGATCTGGGCACGCTCGTCTTGCGGGTCCATATCCTTGTGTTCGATCCATTTCAGCCCATGGCTCGCGATCTCCCAGCCAGCATTGTTCATCGCCGCAACCTGCGCCGGGGCACGCGCCAAAGCGGTTGCCACGCCATAAACGGTCACTGGCAGGTCCTGCAAAAGGTGGTGAACACGCCAGAACCCGGCACGGCTGCCGTATTCGTAGATCGATTCCATGTTCCAGTGCCGTTGCCCAGGCCATGGGGCTGCACCGGTGATCTCGGACAAAAACGCCTCGGATGCAGCGTCACCGTGCAAGATGTTGTTTTCGCCACCTTCCTCATAGTTCAATACGATCTGAATCGCGATCCGGGCCCCGTTGGGCCAGTTGGCTTTGGGCATTTCGCTGCCGTAGCCGGTCATATCTCGTGGATAAGGCTTCACATCTGTTTCCTTCTTCTTGAGTTCCTCAATACTCCGGATAATCAAAGAAATTTTTCAAAAAATACGAAAAGCAGTTTCGGACAGTCTGGCTTTGCCCTCGGACGAGAAAACAGACTAAGAAATAAGCAACTTTAGGAGTGGCACAAATGACCGGTTACCTTACCACACATGTCCTGGATACTGCGCGGGGATGTCCCGCCGAAGGACTGAAAATCGAGCTGTACCGCATCAATGGCACAGACCGCACCTTGCTGAAAGCACTGGTAACAAATGACGACGGCAGAACCGACGAACAAATTCTGCCGCAATCCGAGTTTTCAACGGGCGAGTATGAGCTGATCTTCTATGCCGGCGCGTACCTTGACGCGTCGGGCACGCCGCCCGAGGAACCTCGCTTTCTGGATGTGATACCGATCCGGTTCGGGATGTCCGAACAGTCTCACTATCACGTCCCGTTGCTTCTCTCCCCCTTTGGATACTCGACCTACCGCGGCAGCTGAGAACCTACCGTTCTAGGTGTTCGCGGCGATTGAGGATCCGATACGCTCTATGATGAACTCCATGAACAGCCGCGTTTTGGGATCTTGCATGCGACGGTGTGTGAACAGACACGCCATCTGAATGGGTTCCGGCGGCGTTTCTGTTGCGACCGGAACCAGATTTCCGGCCTTAAGGTGCTGTGCAATCTCAAAGATCGGCTTAAGCGCGATCCCGTGACCCGCAAGCGCCCAATCCGTCAACACATCACCATCGTCCGATTCATAGCGACCAGAGACACGGAATCGCTTTGGCCCCGTTTGAGTCCTGAGAAGCCATTGAAACTCGGTCGCGCCTGGAAAGCGCAGGTTGAGGCATTCGTGATTGTCGGCGATCAAATCGTCTCCACTTGCCGGCATTCCGCGTTTTTTGATGTATTTTGGGGATGCGCACAGCACTCTTTCAACATCGGCGATCTTGCGAATGCGCAAGTTGCTGTACTCGGGCTGCCCTAGGAAAAATGCAAGATCCAGACCTTCTGTTGTCAGGTCGACTTTGCGATCTGTCAGCCTCAGCCTGACATTGACCTCGGGGTACTCGGCCAAAAACTTTGGCACCTGCGGCGCGATCAGCCTGCGACCGACGCCCAATGGCGCAGCGGCATAGAGAGATCCTTTTAGATTCTCGGTAATATTGACGATCTGCGCCTCGGCGTTTTCGACGGCCTCGAGAATCTCAGCAGCCCCCCGATAAAACGATTGCCCCTGTTCGGTCGGCGTCAGGCTGCGCGTCGTGCGTTGAAACAGCCGCACGCCCAGATGCTCCTCCAATTGCGATATCCGCGCTGAGGTGACAGCCGGAGAAACCCTCAGATCACGGCCTGCGGCGGACATGCTGCCCAACTCGTAGACTCGGACAAAGGTTCTGATGTTATCTAGATAGGACATTTTTTTGCATTTTTTGATACTGCTTGGTCTTTGCTAGCAATACCAGAACAAAGCAGTCTCGCATAGAGTGAGCGGAAGCAAAGAATCTTAGGAGCAAACCCATGTATGATCTGGCCGTAATGTGGGAGTGGATCGCCTTTTCGGTCCGCTGGCTGCACGTGATCACTGCGATGGCGTGGATTGGGGCATCTTTCTACTTTATCGCATTGGACCTGATGCTTAAGCCAAACCCTGCGCTGCCGGATGGGGCCTATGGCGAGGAATGGGAGGTCCATGGCGGCGGGTTTTACCACACCGTAAAATACCTCGTGGCCCCCGCCCGGATGCCCGAACATCTGACCTGGCACAAATGGCAAAGCTACACGACATGGCTGTCCGGTGCTGCGCTCCTGATGATCATCTACTGGGTCGGAGGAGAGCTGTTCCTGCTGGACCCGACCAAGGTCGATCTGGCGCTGTGGCAGGGAATTCTGATCTCGGGCGGGTCACTGACCATTGGCTGGCTGCTCTATGACCAATTGTGCAAATCCAAGCTGAGCGATCATCCCACCATTCTGATGCTGTTGTTGTTCGTAATCCTGGTGATCATGTCCTGGGGCTATAACCAGATATTCACCGGACGGGCCGCGCTACTGCATCTTGGGGCGTTTACTGCAACGATCATGACGGCCAATGTGTTCTTCCAGATCATGCCGAACCAGCGCATCGTAGTCGCAGATCTCAAGGCCGGTCGGACCCCGGACGCAAAATACGGCAAGATCGCCAAGGTACGTTCGACGCATAACAACTATCTGACCTTGCCGGTCGTGTTCCTGATGCTGTCGAACCACTACCCGCTGGCCTTCGGCACCGAGTATTCATGGATCATTGCAAGTCTCATCTTTCTGACCGGGGTCACCATTCGCCACTACTTCAACACGATGCATGCGACTGGAACAGGCCCTCATGGGGTCGATTACGGGACAGTGATAAATCGTACGCTAAGCGATTTTGTGCCTCATTTCTCGCCAGATGTACTGACCTATGAGCAGAATGTGCTCCCATCCCAAGGGCGATATGTGCCTGAGCAGGTGTTCGGGCGTGTCCAGGCCTTCGCTTTGCCGCTGCAGGATGGCTTTGCCGATCTGGTCCGTATTCCAGAATATGATGATCGCCGTGAGCAGATTGAGGCAAGCCAGGCGGAAATGCTGGCTTTCCGTGGTCCGATCGCGGATCTCGCCCCGACGGCCGATCCACAAGGCATTCTTCAGCGCATGGTGCGCTTCGCCTTTATTGAGCCCGACAGTAGAGCGGCGCTGCATGTCCATATCAAGGGTCCATTCGATGATGAACAGTGTCCGTTCGATCTGTCCGATTTCCCGCATCGCGATGGCCAAATCGTTCTTGCGCGGCCGGGCTGACAATCGCTTCAGCAGCTGGCTTGGCGGTACCTTCCCGGACCGCATCGTGGCCGTGCATCTCAGCACATCGCCCCAGTTGTCGATGAAGGTTTGTTCCCGGACCTTGCCCCCGACCAGGCACTTGAGTTCCTTGGGAACGCTTTTACGATCGAAGACGTAGAACCGCTTGGATTTCAGATCGCGGATCCGGGGAATGAAGCGATAGCCCAGCAGCGCGCAGGCGGCGAATACGAGATCAGTGAACCCACCCGTGTCGGCGTAGTGCTCCTTGATCTTCTTGCCGATCTCGCTCAGGCACAATCCGTCCAGAATATATGGTGCCTCGTTCACAGTGGCCGGGATCGAATTGATCCAGTACGGCCCGTACAGGTCGGACACATGGGCGTAGGCTTTCAGCCCCGGAACATGCGTGTCGTACTTGGCGTTGATGAGATTCATTGCTTCGCCCTGGCGCGTGGTCGGGAAGAACTGCCCGTCGCTGGATGAGGTCTGACCCGAACCCCAGTATTGGGCCATGGGAAGCCTGGACTGCGCGTCGAGAACGATGGCCAGCGCCTCGTTGATCGCATCGCTTTCGACATGCCAACGCGACAGACGGGAGAGCTGGGAATACTCATGGTCGGCGGTCGCGGCGGCCATCTTGCTCAGACCAACGTTCAAGCCCTCACCGAGAAGCACGGTCAGCAGTCCGATGATGTCCTTGCACGGTGCGCCTGTGCGCAGATGGGTGAACGCGTCCGTGAAGCCTGTGGCTTCGGCCACGTCCTGAAGGATATCGGTGATTTTCGCAGGGGGCAGGCGCCGATAGAGATCGAGAACCAGATCGGCAGCTTCCGCCGGAACATCCGCCTTGAGGCGTTCAATGCGCAACTCACCGGCTTCGATGAGGCCGTTGGGAAGGGTGCCGTCCCTGACAGCCTCCGCAAGCCGCTCCAGACCAACCTGCAACCGATGCTTGCGATCCTCAAGCCAGACCTCGGGATCCAGCGGAAGATCAAGACCTGGCATCGTCTTCGCCGCTTCCAGCGGCACCAGGACTTTCCTGTCATCGGCATATCGGCGGGCATGATCCAGCCAGATATCGTTGGACCGGAAGGCTTCTTGCAAGCGGCACATCACCGCTACGATCCAAAGCCGCTGCTCGTTGGTTTCCGGCTTGCGCAGCTGTTTGTCCCACTTTGAGCGGGCTGGAAGAAAGGCCCGGGATTTGGTCGGGATATCTGCGTCTTCCCGGATGACCGTCGCAGCGTCGAGCAGCGGTTGGGCCACGGTGGCACCCCTGATATCCAGCGCTCTCAACATGCGTTTGCCATAGAGTTTGAAACAGTGAATAGCCTTTTCGATGTGATCCATTGGCTCGGCCATGGCGGGCTTGATCAACTGGGTCGCCATCGCCACGAGTGTTTCCAATCCATCCCATGAGCAGGATGCATCGACGGCACCGCGCAGGGCCGCCTGTCAATCGGCATTGAATAATGACCCCCCATCGGCGTCCAAATTTGACCCCCCTTGGAGCTAAGAGGGGCGTTGAGGGGGTCGTGTTTAGGTTGATTCAGGAGGGGGTGGACAGCAGGTCAAACCGAAAAGAGAGCGTAGCTCGACTGAAGGTTTGACCTGCTGTCTGTTTTGAATTTATTCCCCGATTTCGAGGTTAGTCGCGGTGGTTAATTCGCCAGCTTTCGTTCCCGGTTTCGATGATATCGCAATGGTGTGTCAGTCGATCCAGGAGAGCAGTGGTCATTTTGGCATCTGTGAACACACTCGGCCATTCAGCAAATGCGAGGTTGGTTGTTAGCAGAATAGACGTTCGCTCGTACAGTTTGCTGATGAGATGGAAGAGTAATCGTCCACCAGACTCTGCGAACGGCAGATAACCGAGTTCGTCTATAATCACGAGGTCGACGCGGATCAGCTGCTCGCTGAGCCGCCCGGCGTTGCCTTCGCGATGTTCAGCCTCCAGCTTGTTCGCGAGATCCACAGCGCTGAAGAACCTGACCCGCCGGCGGTTATTGACCGCGTGGCCCCCGATCGCTGTTGCGAGATGCGTTTTGCCCGATCCGGTTCCACCGACCAGCACGCCATTCCTGGCCTGGTCCATAAAATCGCCGTCATGAAGATTGCGCACGACTTCCTCGTTGACGGGGCTGACCGTGAAGTCGAACTCAGGTAAGGACTTGCAGACCGGGAACTTTGCGGCACCCATCTGATACCGGATCGAGCGCGCAGTCTTTTCGGCCAGTTCGGCCGTGAGGAGTTCGGCCACGACCTGTTGGGGCCGCCAGTTGTTTTTGGCTGCGGCCTGCATCACTTCGTCAAAGCAGTTGACGATGCCTGGCAACTTCAGTTGACGGGCAAGTTCGAGAATTTCCTTACGCAGTTGCATGGGAGCCTCCAAGCCTGTCATAGCGAGCGCAATCCGCGATCGGTGCCATTTTCAGCTGCAGGTGGGCAGGCGGCTCAATCGCCTTTGGCGGCGGGGGATTGGTGCGCCGAGAGACAATGTTCAGGATCGCATCGGCCTTGCGCAGGCCAGATTTTAGAGCTTCTTCGCAGGCAGCCTCGACCACATCAATGTCGTGCTGGTAAGCAGCGAAAAGAATATCGGCAAGTTGCCGGTCTCCGTCGGATGTGCCCCGCAGATGGGTCCAGATCTGCGTCATTGCCGGTGGTAGGTCCCAGTCACGGAACGGTGCTCCATTGCGCAGAGCGCCAGGCTTGCGCTTGAGGACGGGCACATAGTGCCAAGGGTTGAAGATCGTTTTTCCTCGGCCGAAGCACCGTTCGTGCTCTCCGACAATCTCACCGTCTTGGCGCAGGACAATCCGCGTGGCGTAGACCTGCAACTGGACCTGACGTCCAACAGCTCTTGCCTCAACGCTGTATTTGTTTCTTTCGAAGTTGATCAGGCAGGTTCGGCTCACGGCGACCGTCTTTTCACGGAACCCGACGAAGGGCTTCTGCAGATGCGTCAGCAGCGGCTTTTCCTGCTGGAACACCTCCCAGACCGTCACCTCCAGGTTTTCCGGATGCCGCAGTTCTTTTGCGCGTTTGATCGCGTCTTTTTGCAGCCGGGCATTCAATTCATCGAAGTCGGCCACCTCCAGACGCGGTGTAAAACTATAGGCGCGGCTCTCCTTGACCAGATTCTCAACCTGACCCTTCTCCCAACCGGCCGCGCGCGTACAGGCGATCGGGTTCACCAGATGATGAGAACACATCCGGGAGAATGCCTTGTTGAACTTTCTTTCCTTGCCCGACAGGATCGCATCGACGGCGGTCGTCATGTTATCGTAGATCCCGTTGATGCAGCCTCCACCAAAGAATTTGAAGGCCTCGTCGTGGGCATCAAAGACCATCTCCTGCGTCTCGCGCGGATAGGCAATGGAGAATGGCATGCGGCTATGGCAAAGTTTGAAATGGGCAACCTTCACGGTCGTGAGTGCACCGTCCATCAAAACCGTCTCCACACTCCAGTCGAACTGGTACGCCTCCCCAGGATCAAAGATCAGCGGGATGAACGCCTGCGCCTGTTGTCGGCCGTGCGCAATGCGCCAATTCTTTGTGTAGCGTCGAACACTGTCATACCCGCCGCCAAAACCATCATCGGAGAGTTCCTTCCAGATTTTGGTCATCCGCTTGCGGTGTTTCTTCGGAAGCGCCTCGTTCTCCTCAAGCGTTTCATCCAGACGCGCGCGCCAAGGCCCGAGCACCGGGTATGGCTGCGATTTGCGCTCATATTTGAACTCCGTCACTCCCGATCGGATTATCTTTCGAACCGTTGCACGGCTCAAATTGAGCGAACGGCAAATTTCCTTGATGCTCTTTTTTTCGATCAGGTGTAAGCGACGCACTTTTCTAATAGTTTCCACGCAAATCATCCCGCTTGCCTCTCCATCGACTGCTCAATGAAAAGGATGTCTACAACCATAGGGAGGGGTCAAATTTGGACGCCGATTTCCCCGCTTAGGGGGTCAAAATTGCACGCTTTTCTACAGCCGCCTCATCGCCCCGGGCCATCAGCAAGGTCGTTCCCAATGATTGGAACCCGACCAGTGTGTTGGCGATATCTGCCTGCGCCTGTTCGAAGTGTAGCGTGCTGAGTTTCTTCGCCTCCCGCCACATCTTGACTACGATCCGGTCATGGGTGTCGACAACGGTATCTGCGATGGAGGCCGACCACTCCACCACGCAGGTGGCCAGAATGGCAAGGCGACGATTGCCGCTGATGTCCTGCAGGCCGCCCGTGAAGTACCGCTCGCCCTGGCGGCGCAGGATTTTGATCCGGTGTGGCGGGATGTCATTGAGGACGTCAGGCGATAGCTCAATTGCCTTGAGGGCGTCCACCCGATCAAGCAGGCGGTTCATATCGGCCGTGTTCTTGCCAACCTCGAAACCGCGCAGCCACAAGAACACACTCTGCCAGCCGTTCTCCGCCGCGCCCAGCAGATCATTTAGGCGGCGGCGCATCCGGCTGTCCAGGCGCGCGGCAATCCGGCCCTCAATCCGCCGCTCGGCCGCCACAAGGGCATCGGCGCACAGCCGCTCAATGGTCGTGATCCCCGGCAGAATGATCTGCCGGTTTCGGCATTCCTCCACAAAGACCCGCACCAGCCCTTCGCCGGTTTCGGCGGCCTCGGCCTGCTGACCGAGCCAGGACTGCATCTGCTTCGCGCGCTTGCCAGCGAACGGCTTGTAGCCGTAGATTTTGCGCAAGGCACCGAGATGTTCTCGACGGGTTACATCGCGGACAGCGTAGGGCAAGAGATCTTCAGGTTTCAGCCCGAGTTGGGCTGCGATGTAATTGGATACGGCTTCCGGGATCACCTCTCCCGGTTTCAGAAGACGTCCAGGATATCGCAACGCGCAAAGCTGGAGCGCAAAGCCGATCTGGTTTTGCGCGCGCCTGCGCGTTTTGATGTACGCGATGTCATCGTCTGCGAGCGTGTAGTGGTATTCCAGCGATGCCCGGTCAGTGGGCAGGTCGAAGAGAGTATCACGCTGACGTTTCGTCAGAACAGTTCTATGGGCCATGTGTTACCTTTTCAGAGAGAGTGTTGAGGGTCAGATCCCGGGCCTTCGTTATGTTTTTGCCTGTTCGATAGACCTACCTTCAGCGCACAACTCAGACCTCGGAATCCGCACCCATGAAAACAAGGTCTCAGAGTGTCGCAAATAACCCGTCCGATAAAAGTTGCAGTGAAGGGGGTTCAAACGTACAGTCGAGCAATGGAAAAAATCGGATATGCGCGCTGCTCGACCTACAGTCAGGACTTGACCGCGCAGCGGCAAGCGTTGAGTGACCTCGGGGTTCGCAAGGACCGCATCTACACGGATCACGGATTGACCGGCACCAATCGGGAGCGGCCCGGACTTGAACAAGCGCTGGCCGCCGTGCGAAAAGGCGACACTCTGGTCGTGACGAAGCTCGATCGTCTTGCCCGATCTGTTCCGGATGTTCGGGCCATCAGCGATCAACTCGAAGCTAAAGGCGTGAAACTTGCCCTGGGAGCAGCTATCTACGATCCCAGTGACCCGATGGGGAAGATGTTTTTCAACATCGTCGCCACATTCGCCGAGTTCGAGGCAGATCTGCTCAAAATGCGCACCCGTGAAGGCATGGCCATCGCCAAGGCAAAGGGGAAAATGCGAGGAAAGAAGCCAAAACTAACTGAAAAACAACAGAAAGAGCTTCACAAGATGCACAAAACCGGAGACCATTCGATCAGCGATCTCGCCGAGATATTCTCCGTTTCAAGGGCTACCGTCTATCGCACATTGCAGAGAGACCAGAGCGCTTAGCGTACGATTTATCACTGAGCCGTAATCGACCCCAATATCTTCGGACCGCGCAGGATCATAAACCCCGGGGGCCCCGCTGCATGTAAAATCTCGCATCTCTGCTCTCCATATGTTCAGAGCGCAGGTCATCGCTGCATGTGCCCAATCAGCCCGGGTGAGGTGCGTCGCAGATCCGACCGCACACCCGATCCAGGTGACAGATACAGCTCTCCCGATCCCGAAAATGCATTTTCGGGTTGCCTCTTTCTGTCCCGTGAGCTAATCAGAAGGTGATAGAATTCTGATAGCTCACGAGAATGAGGCGCGCGGGGAGACCTGCGCGTTTTGCTTTTTTGGCCTCAACTCTTTTTTGGCCTTACATCATCGCGTTCCGGATCCCGTCTCCTCCTGTGCTCCTGACTTCCGACATTTTTTCGTATAAGTCATTGATATTATTATGCCTTGGTTGCCAAAAGGCACTACACGGACTTTTTTCGCCAGCGATTGTTTCGGAGTGTTGAGGGAGCTCAGGCTTTGGTCTGGCCAGTTTTTCGGGTGCGCCCGGGGGGTATCTTGAAAGGGGCTTCGTTCCAGGTCAGGCCGACGCAGGTGAGGATGCGTCTGGCATCGACCGTGGCATGGCTTGGCATGCCGTAGCGGTCAGGGGTGCCTTTGTGGCGCAGGATCGAGAGCTGCAATGCGTTCAACTCGTTGCGGATACGAGCCGGGCTCATCGGGTGTCCGAGCAGGTCCAGATGCTTGCGCAGGTGCTGCAGGCAGCAGAAGGCCATGTAGCAGATGGCGATATGGGCCCGGACCCGACGCGGCGACCAGTGATAGATGGGCCGGATTTTCAGATCGTGCTTGTTGGTGCGGAAGCAGGCTTCGATCTCCCACAACTGGTGATAGCGGGCAATGACGTCCTGTGCCTCCAGTTCGTCCGCACCATGAACAACAATGGCATGCAGCCCGTCCCATTGTGCCGCTGCCTTGATCTTTGCATCATCCAGCGTGACGTCCCCGCTGTCGGGGAAGGCCAGGAAGCGGCCATATCCCCGGCTGCTGAAGCTGCCGGGTTTGCGAGAGCGCTTGAGCTTCTTGTGCAGCTTTTCGATTGCCTTGTCGCGCTTGTGGGCATCATTGCGTGCCCGGGTGGGTGACCAGGTCACAATGACCCGCGCTCCCTCCTGGTCGATCACCTTGTACCAGCCCTTCTCGGTTGCCTCTTCAGAACCGTGTCCAGCCCAAGGCTGGCGTCCCTCCGGGCTCAAAATGTTCGCCTTCACGGCGGCCGGGGCGGACTTCATGCGATAGCCGAGGATGTAGGGCAGACCCTTGTTCTGCAACATCTGCTGGTTGTCCTTGCTGAGCATGGCGGCATCGGCCACGAACGTGACCCTGGCCACGTCGAAGCGTCCCTCCAACGCCTTCAGCGCAGCTTCCAGCGTATGACCTTCCCAGGTGTTTCCCGGGAAGAGTTCATAGCCCACAGGCAGCCCATCGGAGGTGACGATCAGCGCCAGCATGACCTGAGCGCGGTGATGCTTGCCATCCTTGCTGAAGCCCTTGGCCAGAAGATGATCCTGCTCGACCCCGTCCGCATCCTCGGCCGGGTCCTCGCGCTCGGTGTCAAAGGCCAGGGTCGTGCAATCGTAGAACAGCACGGTCACTGGCCCGCCCAGCAACTTCTCTGCCGCCGCGTGAGAGGTTTTGCAAATCCCGTCTATCACCGGCGTATTGATGTAATCCATGCTCCGATAGACCACGTCCAGATTGAGCGTGATGCCTGCCTGGTTCTCCAACGCCTCCACGGTCGCGCGCTTGCTCTCGGGCTGTGCGATCCGCGCCATAACCAGCTCTTTCACAATGCGATTGGCACTTTTACGCGCCGCCCCCAGAAGGGCCCCCCAACCCAGTTGGTCATACATCGTCCCCATGACATCCCGCAGACCCAGAGAGACCCGCGCCTCCTCACGGCACTCGGCAAGATCAACGCCAAGCTTGTCCGGCCGCGGAGCGCGGCGCACCAGCGCCTGCAGATCGGCATATTCCGTGGGCGTGAACAGTTCCATTTGCGGCGAGCGATCAATGCGTAATTGCTCCATCAAGCGGCCCGCCAGACGCTTGATATCCTCAATCTCGCTGTCGTTATGGGCCACACCCACATGGCGCAGGATCTTCTGGCGTACCTTGGAGCCGGTGCGGACGGATTCAACGATCTGGATCCGTGTGCGGTTGAGCTTTGCGTCATGTTTGGTGCGGATGAACATGGGCGAAGAGGTTAGCCATCTGAAGGCCCATGTCAATACTTTTTATAATAATGGGGCACTACAACGCGCCTCTGAGCAACCACACCTGAAAACAAACCAAAAACCCAGTCAGATCAACAAAAAGGTCGGAAGTCAGGAAATGCGCACCCGTGAAGGCATGGCCATCGCCAAGGCAAAGGGGAAAATGCGAGGAAAGAAGCCAAAACTAACTGAAAAACAACAGAAAGAGCTTCACAAGATGCACAAAACCGGAGACCATTCGATCAGCGATCTCGCCGAGATATTCTCCGTTTCAAGGGCTACCGTCTATCGCACATTGCAGAGAGACCAGAGCGCTTAGCGTACGATTTATCACTGAGCCGTAATCGACCCCAATATCTTCGGACCGCGCAGGATCATAAACCCCGGGGGCCCCGCTGCATGTAAAATCTCGCATCTCTGCTCTCCATATGTTCAGAGCGCAGGTCATCGCTGCATGTGCCCAATCAGCCCGGGTGAGGTGCGTCGCAGATCCGACCGCACACCCGATCCAGGTGACAGATACAGCTCTCCCGATCCCGAAAATGCATTTTCGGGTTGCCTCTTTCTGTCCCGTGAGCTAATCAGAAGGTGATAGAATTCTGATAGCTCACGA
>NZ_CBDAQX010000013.1:0-360338 GCF_965199275.1 Ruegeria sp.
GCGCAGCTTCGGGGTCAGCAAGGAGCGGCCCGCGCGCTTCAACCTCACAACGCTGGAGCCCCTGCTGGAAGACCTGCACACCCGCCTGGCAGGGGTCGTGATCGAATGCCTGGACTGGGAGGCCTTCATTGCCCGCTATGACGCGCCGGGCACGCTCTTCTATCTCGACCCGCCCTACCTGGGCCATGAGGGCGATTATGGCCCGCACATGTTCGCGCGCGCCGATTTTGCGCGCATGGCGGAATTGCTGAAAGGCATCAAGGGAAGGTTCATCCTGTCGATCAATGACCGGGCAGAGATCCGCGAGATCTTCGCATGGGCCGATTGCGAAGAGGTCGAGACGCGCTATTCGGCCAATGCAAAGGCCAGCAAGCGGGTCAGCGAGTTGCTGATCTCAGGCGGCGGGTGAGGCACTGCTGGAGTTCAAGCGCTACAAGTTTCCGCTTCCGGATATTGAGGCTTGCACTGATTTGGTGATTTAGCCACCTCCCGAAAACACACCCTGCAAGCCTCAAGCTTCGGTGCGATCTTTTTGTCGAAATCGCTGATGACCTGTTTCATCTCTCGATCAGATACCGCGCCCAGGGCTTCAGCCATTTTGCCGTTGGACAACAAATTTGCGGCGGCGGTGAGCAGCCCAATAAACACCGTTGCCAATACTGCACTTATCGCGCCGTTAATAGCGCCGTTAATAATTCGGTTGCTGTCCATATCTCCATCCTCATCACTGATTCGCCGTTTGATCCTATCATCACCCCCCCACCACAACGGCCTTCTCCGGCCCGAACCAGATCACCCGGCCCAGGATATGGTCCCCCGGCCCGACCGGGCGCGGCGGGTAGCCCTCAGGGTTGTCGCTGGTCATGATCCATTCCCCCGTGCCCCCGTGCCCCTTCTGTCTGAGCCGCTTGACCACAAGACCGGTCTCGGTGCGGATTACGAAAGCCGTGCCCTCGCGCGCCTCCCGGTCGCCGTGATCGATCACCAGGATATCGCCCGAGCGAATCGTGGGGTGCATTGATGTGCCCTCGGCGCGGAGCGCAATGGCGCGCTCGGGCTTCAGGCCCGGTGGCAGGGCCTCGCTCGGAATGCTTAAGTTCATTTCCGTTTCCTCGAACACCTCTTCGCCCGCACCCGCCGCCGCGCGCACGTCGCCGGCAAAGGGCAGACTGATTCGGGTCTCGTCCTCGTCCGGTGCGGGCGGCAGGCGGGCGGCAAGCGCATCCAGCTTGGCTTCCAGATCGTCCTTCAGGGACCGCGTCTCGGACTTGAGCGCGCGCGCCACCTTCCGCTCCAGCGCCGCCACGGGCGTGGCATGGGCCGTGCCCCGGGTGGCAATCTTTGCCTCCATCGCTTTCAGCACCGCATCCGCGCTTGCGCCCTCGGGCAGGCCCAGCATGTCGGTGATCGCCTTCGGCACCCGCTCCACAGGGGCGACATTTGATCCCTCGGGTGGCGCGGCGGGGGCAGGCGCTTTCGGGTCGGGGATATATTCGGCCCCTTCCGTACCCGGCTTGCCCCGGAACACCGCCACCACCGGGTAGACCTCGCGGATGCCCGCCGGCAGCCGCTCCTCGTCAAAGCTCTGCTGCTCGCCGTCGCGTTTGGGAAGCCAGCCCCGGAGCTTGAGGGAACCGGTTTCTGTCTTTTCCACCAGACGCTTGATCGCCGCGCGCCCCTGAAAATCCAGTATCCAGACCCGGTCCCCGTCCCGCACCTCACGGCCCGGCGAAACAAGACACACGCAGCCCCCGTCGATGCCTTCGGGGATCATCGACTGCCCCGTGGCCGAAACCCAGAAAGCGTCATCGTCCATGATATCCTCCGGTCTGGGCAGGGGGTCGCGCAAGGGCTGGCTCTTCGACCAGCCCTGCACCGAGCAGGTGGCCAGCCCCCGGTGCGGCAGGGTCGCCTCGGTGAAGGCGCTCCAGTTCGGCGCGCGCGGCAGGCCGACAGGCGCACCATCGCGCGGCGGGCCGATGTAGAACTCGAGGCCAAGGGCGCGGCAGAGATTAATGAGCGTAAGCCCTCTTGGATCAACCCCCCGCTTTATGTTTTTAACTGCTGCATCGTGACCAACGGCTTCTAATGAAACATCGCGGGCAGAGCGACCGCTCGCGGCCAGTGCTTCAAATACGGGATTCAAATAGGTCATATCTACCCTATTCGTCATCATCTAAGTTGACACAAGGACATATTTACCCCATTAGGTGGGGTATGAATGTCCTAGACGCAAAACTCGTCATCCTTGCGCGCACCTACGCCAAAGCCCGCAATATCGGCTTGTGGCGGGCTGGGCATCTTGCTGCTGGTCGGGGCTCTTTCTTCGTGGACCTCGCTTCGGGAAAGCGGACCTGTACGACCGGTCTCCACATCCGCGTCACCCAATGGTTTTCCGACCACTGGCCTTCGGACCTTGACTGGCCCTCTGACATCCCGCGCCCGACACCGACGCCGGGCTCGCCTGCTGCGGAGGCGGCTGCATGAGCGGGCGCTGCGATCACTGCGGCGGCGGCCCTGCGGGCGTCTACGAGCTGGCGCTGATCCGGGTGGATGATCACCTGATGGAGCCCGACGCCGTGGCCTGCGCGCGCATGACAGCACTTTGCGCACCGTGCCGGGACGCGCTGGCCACCCGCGTGGCGGGCCTCTTGCCGGTCTGGGAGGGCGGCGGGGACGGCACGCCCGGGCCGCAAGCGGAGGGCCTGTCATGATCTCCCCCACGCCCGCCTCACGCTATGAACAAGGACCGGACTGCATGATCACCACACTCTTCGACAGGCAACAATACATCTGTGGCGTGGATGTTCTGGCAACCCGGAAAGACCCGGTGGAACGCCTTGCGACCCGCAAGGTCATCGCCGCCTTTGCCACCGCATCTTCGGACCTTGGCGTGTTCTGGATTGAGTACGATCTCTCCGGGGCGGGTATCGAGATAAACGACTATGATCGTGCGTTCATTCGCCGGATCGCGGGTTTGCCCACTGCTCAATCGTCCCGCGATCCTGATCCTCATTCCGGCCCGGGGGCAGCAGCTTAATGGCGTCATCAACAGAAATCGCGCCCGAAAGCAGGCCTGCCCTGACCACAGCCATGAGGGGGCGCATAATGCTCATGATCGTTTCAAAATCCCGATTGCCGGCCTCACTTATACGCCGGTCGATCTCCGTCATTAACATGTATTTTTCCGCATCCATTTATCTCTCCATCGGTTGGTTTGCATCTCCGATGGAACCGGCGGCGGGACCAGGCGTTACGCCCGGTCCTGCCAAAGCGGAGGGTCTGTCATGATCCGCCCGCCCGACACCCCTGCAGCAACGAGGTAACGGCCATGCATAACCATCCTACTCCGAATCTTGACGAGATTGCCGATCCGGCTGATCGGCTGATCAATGTGCTCGTCGACGAGATGGATTGCAGGGGGCCGATCGCCGCCGCGCTCAGGGTGACGTTTTCTCGCCGCCAGAAACAAGATCACGAATTTGATCAATGAGGCTGATCGTGACCCTCATCTCCAGTTCATCCCAGGCGTCTTCGGGGCTGACGCTCCGAATGGTGCGCTCCATATCGTTGAGTTTTTCCGCAAATACCTCCGCTGATAGCGCGCCGCTGTCGATCAGGGAGGCAATCAGCGCGATCAGTAAATGGTGTGTGCTTCGGGCTGAGCGGCTTGCGACCTTGGCGATTATTTCGGCGTTATCTGGATCCATCTTTTCCTCCATCGGTTGGTTTGCATCTCCGATGGTACCGGCGGCGGGGGAGGGCGTCACGCCTGACCCGGCCGCCACCCCTGACCGGTTACTCCCTGGCTCTGCGCGCCCGCCTGTAGCGCGCAGCACCTGCCCCCACGGCCCTGTCCGTGGAGGCCTTCTTGCCCGGCTCGTCCGCGCCCTGGACGATCACTGGCTGAGCGATCTCATTGGCGCGGTCTCGCTGTTCGGGGCACTCTGGGTTCTGCTGGTGCTTGCCTGGGCGGTGAGCCCATGAGCGCCGCCTCCGATTTCCGGCAATTGCGCCGCGCCCTTGCGGAGGCGGGCCGGTCGATCGGCCCGGCCGAACCCTGCGGCCGCATGGATGCCCGCACCGCCAAAGCCACCTTGGGCGGACTGCGCAAGGCGGCGGCCCTTGGCGCAGAGCTTGAAGCCTGCGGCGCGATGGCCCGCGCAGAGGCGGCGCTCACCGGCGTGATGGCGTTTGAGACGGGCGACAGGATCGGGCGCGAGGCGGACGACAAGACCGCCCCCGAAACACTCCCCGAGATAACCCCGGAAACATCCCCTGCGACGGGGCACGCACCCGTCCCGCAAAGCGACACACCGCCCCTTTCGCGCGCGGAGCTGCGCGCCCTGCTCAGCGAGCTTGCGCCGCTGCCGCATCTGCCGGGCGGGCAGGACCGCGCGCTGGCGCGGATTGTCCTGGTGAGCGCCCATGTGGCCGGGCTGGAGGCGGATGCGCTGCGCGGGGGTTTCAAGGATCGGGAGGTTGCACAGGCGCGGCAGATGGCCATGTGCCTGTGCGCTGCCCTCACGCAAGCCACGTATGGGCGCATCGGTGCGGCCCTTGGCGGGCGCGATCATAAGGCGGTGACCCGTGGCATTGCCCGGGCGCAGGCGCGCATCGAGGCCTGTGATGGGGCGGCGCTGATGGTGGCGGAGGTGCTTGCGCATCTCAACGAGACCCCTGCGGGTGGCGGTGCGCCCTGTGGGGGAGGGCGCTCATGATGCATGCGGCGCGCCTCTCCCGCTCCCCGCGCCTGCAGCGCCTGCACGCGTTTTTGCGCGACGGGCGGGAGCACTCGACGCGCGAGATCGTGACGGGGGCGGATGTCTGCGCCGTGAATGCGGCCGTGGCGGAATTGCGCGCCAACGGCGCGGAGATTGCCTGCCGCCAGGGTATCGATCCGATGACGATGGAGCGCATCTTTCTCTACCGGCTTGTGAGGCCGGTCCCGCCACCGGCTCAAGGGGCGCCCGAACGCGCCCCCGTGTTGCCGGAACCCGAAGATCAGCAAGGCCACACTGGAAAAGAGGACGCGCAATGATTGAGCCCCGCGAACAGATAGAGGCGCGCCTTGATGCCGAATGGGAAGAGAAGGGCCTTTCGATTGTGGCGCGCGAAAGGGCGTTCGACCGTGGCCTTGACGGCATTGCCTGGGAGATGGGTGACTGGGTTGCCGAGCGCCCGACGGCCTATGGCGACATGACGCGGCTGGCGGAAAAGCTGGACGTGCCTTTGGGCACATTGAAGAACCGCGCCTCGGTGGCGCGGCGGATCGAACCGTCCCGACGCCGGGACGAACTGAGCTGGTCGCATCATGCCGAAGTGGCGGGGCTGGAGCCGGAAGAGGGCGACGCGGTTCTGGCCGAGGCCTCGCTTTACAACTGGTCCGTGGACCGGCTGCGCGGCGTGATGGCGGAGCGCTCCGCAAGGGGCCGTGCCGAGCGTGAAAACGCGCGACTGAAGGCGGAGATCGAGGCGCTGAAGGCCGAGCGGGCGGGGCCCGATGCGGCGCGGCGCGTGGTTGATGGTGTGCGCGCCGATATCGAGGCAGGCCTTGATATGGTGGAGGAGGGTTATCGCCGCATTCTCGCTGCGACGGAATCGGAGGATCTTGCGGTCGCGGTTGCAAGTCTGCACGGCAATGCACGCCGCCGCCTGGCCCCGTCACTGGAGGCCCTGATCGGACGGGCGCTGGAGGAGAGGGTTACGAAGCTGGCCGGAAAAGTCAGCGCGTCGCTCACCCGCCTGGCGACGGATGCAAACCGTCACGACGCCATGACGGTTGATGACGCCACCCCGGAACAAGCCGGCCCCTTGCCGGCAGGGATTTCAGGCCATAGCCCATGACATTCGCACCACCCAAACCCGCCATATCGCCAAACCCGCCCCCTGCAGCACCCCTGCAAGGCGCCCGCACGACCCCCTGCCTGTCCAATTCAAAACCCGCTAAAGGGGCTCTCAAGGCCCCCTCAAAGACCCGTTCAGGCACGGTGCCTTCCGCCGGTCTTCCGTCTCGTTCAGACGCACCCCCGAGCGCACCCCGCTCGTCTGCCGCACTGGCGCAGGCGCGGATGCGGCTCGATGCGGTGGCGGCCTCCGAGCGATTGATAGCCACAGGGATAGCGCGGGCGGATGCGGATGCCCGGGCCGCGCGCGAGGCCGGGGTGACAGGTGACACCGTGCGCCGCTGGCGTTTGACCTGCCAGGGCCTGGCACCCGAGGCGCGGCTGGCGGTGCTGACCGACCGGCCCGGGCGCGGGCGCTGCGGGCCGCTCAGTGACGCGCAGATGCGCGACTGCGCCCTTGCGCTGATCCATGAGCACGGGGGACACCTGACCGCCTCCCATGTGCAGCGGGTGCTGAAGGCGCGCTATGGCAAGGCGCCGTCCTTGCGCGCGACACAACGCTGGCTGAAGGCCTGGCGGGGCGATGCGGAGAACGCCCGTGCGCTCTCGGCCGTCTCTGATCCTGACGGGCATCGCGCGCGGCTGGCCCCTGCGCTTGGGTGCGCGGCGGCGGAAGTGCGCGCGCCCAACGCGCTCTGGGAACTGGATTCGACGCCTGCGGATGTGATCTGCACCGACGGGCGGCATACGATCGTGGGGGCCATTGATGTCTGGGCGCGCCGGGCGAAGGTTCTGGTGGTGCCCACCAGCCGGGCAACGGCGATCTGCGCGCTCCTGCGGCGCTGCCTTGTCGACTGGGGCGTGCCGGAGGTGGCGCGCACCGATGAGGGCCGGGACTACACCTCGCGCCATCTCACCCGGGTGCTCTCGGACCTGGGCATCCAGCATGACATCTGCCCGCCCTATACGCCCGAGGCAAAACCTTATATCGAGCGCTTTTTCGGCACGATGACGCGCGATCTCTTTGCCTTCCTGCCGGGCTTTACCGGCCATGACGTGATGGACCGCAAGAAGCTTGAGGCAAAAAAGTCCATGTCCCAGAGACGCGGCACGGACGCGGCCGAGACCTTTGACATCGCGCTTTCCGGGGCGGAGCTGCAGCGCAAATGCGACATCTGGGTCGAGGCCATCTATGGGCGCCGCGCCCATGGCGGCACCGGCGGGAGCCCTTTTCAGCGCATGGCGGCTTGGGCGGAGCCGCTGAGAAAGATCAGCGATCCGCGCGCGCTTGATCCGCTGCTGGCCGAGCCGGTGAGCCGCTCGGGAGACGGGCCGCGCCGCACCATTTCCAAGCACGGCCTTTCGGTGGGGGGTATCTGGTACATGGCCCCGGAGATGGGCACCCGCGTGGGCGAGCGCGTGGAGCTGCGCTATGACCCTGCCGATCCCGCGCGTCTTTTCGTGTTTTCGCCTGAGGGGCGGTTTCTCTTCATGGCCGAGGACCCCGCGCGCACCGGGGCTGATCTGGCTCGTATTGCGGCGCAGGCGAAAACCCGGGCCCGCAAGGCCGACAGGGCCGCCCGCAAGGACGCCCGCGATCTGGCCCGCGCCCACAATCCCAAGGGGGCGATGGAGGATGTGCTCAGCGCGTCTGAGGAGGCGGCGGGCAAGGTGATCGCCTTTTCCAGCACCGGGGCACGGGCGGATCAACCCCACGAGACGCCGGCACTCAAGGAGGCCGGCAAGGCGGCCGAGGCGCGTGATGGCGCAGGCGCAGGCGGGTCTGCGGGCAGCGGCCCACCCAAAGCCTCCCGCCGGACGGCCGGGGGCGCCAGCCCCGCGCTGGAGGCGGCCGCGAAACTGTTTCCTGACTTCCGACCTTTTTGTTGATCTGACTGGGTTTTTGGTTTGTTTTCAGGTGTGGTTGCTCAGAGGCGCGTTGTAGTGCCCCATTATTATAAAAAGTATTGACATGGGCCTTCAGATGGCTAACCTCTTCGCCCATGTTCATCCGCACCAAACATGACGCAAAGCTCAACCGCACACGGATCCAGATCGTTGAATCCGTCCGCACCGGCTCCAAGGTACGCCAGAAGATCCTGCGCCATGTGGGTGTGGCCCATAACGACAGCGAGATTGAGGATATCAAGCGTCTGGCGGGCCGCTTGATGGAGCAATTACGCATTGATCGCTCGCCGCAAATGGAACTGTTCACGCCCACGGAATATGCCGATCTGCAGGCGCTGGTGCGCCGCGCTCCGCGGCCGGACAAGCTTGGCGTTGATCTTGCCGAGTGCCGTGAGGAGGCGCGGGTCTCTCTGGGTCTGCGGGATGTCATGGGGACGATGTATGACCAACTGGGTTGGGGGGCCCTTCTGGGGGCGGCGCGTAAAAGTGCCAATCGCATTGTGAAAGAGCTGGTTATGGCGCGGATCGCACAGCCCGAGAGCAAGCGCGCGACCGTGGAGGCGTTGGAGAACCAGGCAGGCATCACGCTCAATCTGGACGTGGTCTATCGGAGCATGGATTACATCAATACGCCGGTGATAGACGGGATTTGCAAAACCTCTCACGCGGCGGCAGAGAAGTTGCTGGGCGGGCCAGTGACCGTGCTGTTCTACGATTGCACGACCCTGGCCTTTGACACCGAGCGCGAGGACCCGGCCGAGGATGCGGACGGGGTCGAGCAGGATCATCTTCTGGCCAAGGGCTTCAGCAAGGATGGCAAGCATCACCGCGCTCAGGTCATGCTGGCGCTGATCGTCACCTCCGATGGGCTGCCTGTGGGCTATGAACTCTTCCCGGGAAACACCTGGGAAGGTCATACGCTGGAAGCTGCGCTGAAGGCGTTGGAGGGACGCTTCGACGTGGCCAGGGTCACGTTCGTGGCCGATGCCGCCATGCTCAGCAAGGACAACCAGCAGATGTTGCAGAACAAGGGTCTGCCCTACATCCTCGGCTATCGCATGAAGTCCGCCCCGGCCGCCGTGAAGGCGAACATTTTGAGCCCGGAGGGACGCCAGCCTTGGGCTGGACACGGTTCTGAAGAGGCAACCGAGAAGGGCTGGTACAAGGTGATCGACCAGGAGGGAGCGCGGGTCATTGTGACCTGGTCACCCACCCGGGCACGCAATGATGCCCACAAGCGCGACAAGGCAATCGAAAAGCTGCACAAGAAGCTCAAGCGCTCTCGCAAACCCGGCAGCTTCAGCAGCCGGGGATATGGCCGCTTCCTGGCCTTCCCCGACAGCGGGGACGTCACGCTGGATGATGCAAAGATCAAGGCAGCGGCACAATGGGACGGGCTGCATGCCATTGTTGTTCATGGTGCGGACGAACTGGAGGCACAGGACGTCATTGCCCGCTATCACCAGTTGTGGGAGATCGAAGCCTGCTTCCGCACCAACAAGCACGATCTGAAAATCCGGCCCATCTATCACTGGTCGCCGCGTCGGGTCCGGGCCCATATCGCCATCTGCTACATGGCCTTCTGCTGCCTGCAGCACCTGCGCAAGCATCTGGACCTGCTCGGACACCCGATGAGCCCGGCTCGTATCCGCAACGAGTTGAACGCATTGCAGCTCTCGATCCTGCGCCACAAAGGCACCCCTGACCGCTACGGCATGCCAAGCCATGCCACGGTCGATGCCAGACGCATCCTCACCTGCGTCGGCCTGACCTGGAACGAAGCCCCTTTCAAGATACCCCCCGGGCGCACCCGAAAAACTGGCCAGACCAAAGCCTGAGCTCCCTCAACACTCCGAAACAATCGCTGGCGAAAAAAGTCCGTGTAGTGCCTTTTGGCAACCAAGGCATAATAATATCAATGACTTATACGAAAAAATGTCGGAAGTCAGGGGCCGCGAAACTGTTTCTGGATGAAGACATCTGAGAGAGGAGAAGCCCCCGATGGAACCGGCAGAAAACATCACACCCCTTGCGCGTGAGGCGCGCGGGAAGTCTGCGAACCCCGATCCCGCTTCTGCCGCCCTCGATCCCGCCCCCGCCCCGGCGGAGCTGCGGGCGCGGGTGGAGGCGGAAATGGCCGCCTTTGGCCTGTCGCGCGCCAGGGCTGCGGCCGAGATCGGTCCCGGGGTCAGCGCCCCCACGCTCTCAAGCTGGCTGAACGGCAGCTATGGCGGCGACAATGACGCCGTGGAGGCGCGGATCGGGCGCTGGCTTGATACCCGCGCCGAGCGCGCCGCCCATGCCTTTGGCGGGGCCCGGCTCGATGCCCATGCCGAGACCTGTGCCACGCGGGCGGTCAGTGCCGCCCTGGCCTATGCGCAGGCCGCCGGCGATCTGGCGCTGATCCACGGCCCCTCGGGGCGCGGCAAGACCTGGGCGGCCGAGACCCATTGCGCGGGCCGGGCGCAGGCGATCTGGCTGCGCGCCTCGCCGACGCTCACGACCCTGCCCCGGCTGCTTTCGCGGCTCGGCACAGCCCTTGGCGCGGGGGCACGCCCGACCCATTCCATGGAGGCCGAGCAGGCGATTGTGGCCGGCCTTGAGGGGCGCGGCGCGCTCATCGTGGTCGATGAGGCGCATCATCTGCGCGCACCCCTGCTTGATGAGCTCCGCTGCATTCGCGACATGGCCGGCTGCGGGCTGGCGCTCATCGGCGATGACACCATCCGCATGACGCTGGCGCGCTGTCCGCAGGTGACGGGGCGGATCGGCATGCGGGTCGATCTCAAGGCGCTGGCCCGCGACGATGTGGCCGCCATTGCCGCAGGGCCCCTGGGACGCAAACCGGGCGCCCGCGAGATGAAACATCTGATCGCCGCCGCCGCAGGCCCCGGCGGGCTGCACGGGTTGCGCCGCCATCTGGCGCGGGCCTGGATGATCGCGCGCGGGGCCGGGCGCGAGGCGATCTCCGAGGCGGATATCGAAGCGGCGGCGGGAGAGCTGTCATGAGCGTAGAGGAGCTGATCGAACGGCTCTCTGAGCTGCCCGCCCATGAGGAGGTCTGGATCGCCGACATCCCGGGCGGCTTTCACGAGATCGAGGCGGTCGGGCTGGAAGACGGGCTGCCGGCGATCTTCGCGCATGTGGATTTTGAGGACGCGGCCGAGGGCTGACGGCGGATGCAAAAGACCCCCTGCAACAGTCAACACATCGAAAGGACATGTTATGGCACAGACAAACCCGCATCCCGACAGGGGCCCCGAGGCCCGGATCGACCAGGGCTGTGACCCGGAGAGCGAAGCCGGTCCCGTATCTCTGGGCCTGCCGCCGCTGAACTGGATCGATGCGGCCACGGTGGACATTGATGGTGCGCGCTACATGCGCGACGCACAAGGGCGCCTGACGCCGCTCGAGATGGTGCGCCCGCAGGACCAGTTGCAGGATGAGATGGTGCGCCGGGTCATTCATTTTGCCGGTGATCTCTCGGGGCAGATCGGGCGGTTCCGGTCCCATTGCTTTGATGAGATCGGCGGGTTTGATGCGATCCTGGAGGCCGAATATGGCGGCCATAGCCGCCGCTCGGTCAAGGGCAACCGCACCTATATGTCCTATGACGGCACGATGAAGGTGCAGGTGCAGATCGCCGATCGCATCGCCTTCGGCCCCGAATTGCAGGTGGCGCGCGACCTGGTGGAGGAATGCCTGGCCGAATGGGCCGAGGGCAGCCGCGCCGAGATCCGCACCATCGTCTCCCACGCCTTCCAGGTCGACAAGGAGGGCGAGATCGCGCGCGCCGGCATCTACAGCCTGCTGCGGCTCGATATCGCGGACGGGCGCTGGCGCAGGGCGATGGAAGCGATCCGCGATGCGATGCGGGTGGTGGGTTCGAAAACCTATATGCGCTGTTATCGCCGCGCCACCCCCGATGCGGCCTGGGAGCCGATCAGCATCGATCTGGCCAAGGCGGGCTGAGCGGTGGCGGTCTTTGGCACCCGCATGACGCGCGACCCGCTCTCCGCCGAGGCGCGCAGGCTCATCGACGCGGCGGTGGCGGCCGGGCGGATCAGGCATATCCCCGAGGGGGTCTCCGGTCTGCCCGTCACGCACCTGCCGATGAAGGCGCCCGAACACAAAGCGCAGCGGATGCGGATCGCGCGGCGGCAGAAGAGGTTCGAACGCGCGGCGCGCAAAGCGCAGGGCGGGGCGGCGGTGACATGACCCGCACCCGCCGATATGCCGAAGGGGACTGCGCCCGGCTGATGCGCGGGGCGCACGGGGCCTGCCGCGCCCTCGGGCTCGATGCGGACGCACGCCATGATGTGCAACTGGCTGTGACCGGCAAGGCGTCGATGCGGGACATGTCCGCCCGCGACCTGGTCCTGCTGCTGGCCCATCTCAACACGCTGCAGGGTGAGGCGCGGTCCGGTGCAACCGGTCATCCGTCCAGTGGACGGATGAAGCGCCGAACGGGCGGAGCCCCGGATGGCACAGGGGGCGGCCACAGGGGCGGAGCCCCGGATGGCACAGGGCGCGTCCACAGGGGCGGTCAGAAGGGCGCCAGCGCGGCCCACCGGGACAGCCACAGCGGCGCAAACCCCCACCCCAAAGCCAAAAGGGGTGACGTGCGCCTCATTCACGCGCTCTGGGGCGAACTGGGGCGCCGGGGCGCGCTGAAACGCCCGGGCCGCGCCGGGCTCAACGCCTTCATCCGCGCGCGCTTCGGGGCGCATTGGGCCTTTGTGCCCCTCGATGTGGATGCGCTGACCGATACGGGCTGCATCACCGATGTGATCCGGTCGCTGCGCGCGATGCTGGCCCGCTCCGGGCCCGCACCGGAGGAGGGCGCATGACCGGGTCGCTGCATGTCACCGATCACGCGGTGCTGCGCTGGCTCGAGCGCAGCTGGGGTGTGGATGTGGAGGGGCTGAGGGCGCGGATTGCGGCGCAGGTGCCGGGCGCGGAGGCCGCCATGCGCACCTTTGGCGAGGGCGCGGTGATCCGCGAGGGCCTGCGGTTTCATCTGCGGCGCACGGCAGATGGCACGGTCGCACTCGTCACCATAACCAGCGCCCAGGCCGGGCCGATCTCGAACCGCGCCGAACGGCTGAGCCTGCGGCACCAAAGGAGCGCCCACCGGAGACCTGACCATTGACCCGCCCGCATCAGACTTGCGCATCCGCGCCCCTGCCGGCCTCCCTGGCCGAGATTGCCGATCACGCCGGGCGCGAGGCAGCACTTGCCATCGCGCTGGAACATGGCGGGCGGAGCTGGCGGGTGCCCGCGCGCGATCAAAGCCCCGAGGGCCAGGCCCTGATCGCCCTTCTGGGTCACGCACCTGCACAGGCGCTCATGCAGGGCTGTGGCGGTCATGTGCTGGAGGTGCCGCTGGCGCGCCGCGCGGTGGTGCTGTGGCTGACAGGGCGCGGCCTGGGAACAGGCGAGATCGCCCGCGCCTTGCGTATTGCAACCGGCACCGTGCGGCGCTACCGGCGCGAGGCGCGCGCGCGATGAATGCCCCCGATCCCTTCCGCCTGCCTGAAGGCCCGGTGCAGATCGCCTTTTCCGGCGGCCGCTCCTCGGCCCTGATGCTGCATCATATTCTTGAAAACAATGGCGGGCTTGACCCCGACCACGTGCGGGTGATCTTCACCAACACCGGCCGCGAGAGGGAAGAGACGCTGGATTTTGTCGCGACATGCGGCACCCGCTGGGGCGTGGAGATTGTCTGGCTGGAATACCGCTATGGCAATGGTCCTCGCGCGGTCGAGGTTGATCACGCAACCGCGTCGCAAAACGGCGAGCCTTTTGAGGCGCTCATTCGCCGCAAGCGGCATCTGCCCAATGTGGCCGCGCGCTACTGCACCGCCGAGCTCAAAGTGCGCACCGCCAAGCGCTGGCTGGTGGGTCAGGGCTGGAAAAACTGGACGACGGCATTGGGTATACGAGCGGATGAACAATCGCGCTTGAAATATGATCCCAAAGAAAGATGGCAAAATTGGTATCCGCTGGCCGGGGCCGGCATTGCCCGGCGCGACGTGGCCGCGTTCTGGGCCGCGCAGCCTTTCGATCTGGCGCTGGCAGGTGAGGACGGGCGCACACCCCTGGGCAATTGCGATGGCTGCTTTCTCAAGTCAGAGGCCGTGCGCGCCGCCCTGGCCCGCGATGACCCCGACCGCTTTGCCTGGTGGATAGAGATGGAAGCGCTGGCCTCGCGCCTCAGCAACACCCCCTCAGGCGCATACTGGCGCAAGGATGGAAGCTGCGCGGAGCTGGCCGATTTCGTGGCGCGCCAGGGGGACTGGATATTTGAGACCGAAGGCGCTCTGTGCCAGGCGGAAGCGGGAGAATGTACCTAGATGAAGGATATGGATATGGAAGAACAGGACAAAAACGCCGATCCCGGCACCACAGCCCGCACCGCCCTTCTGGAGCGGCTTTCGGGGATGGAGGATGTGGAGACGATCACCGAGGCGGTAACCACGGCGCTCATCGAGACCGGGGCAAAGGTGGAAATCCCCCAGCTCGCCTGCGGCATCGTGGAAATACAGCTTTACGGCCTCGTCGCCCACGGGGGCGATCTGGGTGCGGCCTGTCTGATGTGGCTGGAGGCGGCGCGGGCGGTTCACAGTGAAGACTGAACGCCGCCAGCCCTGGCTTCCGGGTTTGACGCCCCCACCCCGGATGCGCCGCGTGATGATGCATGCCGATGACCGGGGGCAGGCTCCGGGCCTGATGCCCGGCTGGCGCACCGCAAAGGGCGGGCATTTCACATGTGGCCGCTGCGGCCATGAGGCGGGCTGGCTTTTTGACATGACCGACAGTGAAGTGCGGCGCGGTGTGCCCTGTCCGGTCTGCAACGATCCCGCACCGCCCCGGGTATAACCAGAGCAGCGGACCATGGTCCGCTGACTGATGTGGCGCAAAGCCGCTAATGTGGGCAGGACCCTTTTGCCCGCATATCTTTCCCGGAGGCCTGCTGATGATGCCCACCCCTGAAGACTGGCAGAGCTTTGCCGCGCTCCTTGCGATCCTGGGCCTTCTGGGCGGCGCCGTGGTGGCCCTGCAGCGGCTGGGTCTTTTGCGGCGCAGCGCCTCCCCGCACCCATCCCGATCCGAACCCGGGGCAGATGTCACCGACCGGCTCGACCGCCACGCCGAACGGCTGACGCGGCTGGAAGGCGCGGTGGCCGGACTGGCCAGCCGCGAGGACATTCACGGACTGCAGCTTGCCATCGAACGCCAGGCGGGCGCGGTCTCGGAGTTGCGCACCGCCATGGAGCGCGATGCCAGGGCCGTGGGCACCCTTTCGGCCGCCATCACCCGGATCGAGGACCATCTTCTGGGAGAGAGCCGCAGATGAGCTATGCCGCAACACTGGACGCCCACCGCCGCCTGGCCATCCTCACCCATCTTTCGGCCTGTCTCGAATATGCCTCCAACTCGGAGATCCTCATGGATGTCTGCAATGGGCTGGGCATTACCACCTCGCGCGACCGGCTGGTCTCAACGCTGGCCTGGCTCAGCGAACAGGAGCTTGTGACGCTGGAGGACCATGAGGGCTTCGTTCTGGCCTCGGCCACCGCGCGCGGCGTGGATATCGCGCAAGGCCGGGCCCTCCATCCCGGCGTGAGGCGGCCCGCACCAAAGGGGCCGTGACATGCCGCGACGGCGCAAGATCGATCTTCTGCCCTCGGCCATCCGTGACTGGCTGCGCGAAGAGCTCGCCGCGCAGGGGTTTGCCGACTATGACACGATCACCGACGCGCTCAATGACCGCCTGGCCGAGAAGGGGCTGCTGGTCACGATCGGGCGCTCAACGGTGCAGCGGTTCGGCCAGGAACACCGGGAGTTCTCGCGCCTTCAGCAGGAGGCCACCGGCTGGGCGGCGGGGTGGCTGGACGAGATCGGGCTGGAAGAGGAAGCCCGCCGCCAATCGGTGCTCTTCGAGATGATCACCACCGTGGCCTTCAAGGTGATGAAAGCGCAGATGACCCGGGAGGCCGGGGAGATCGATCCGCGTGATCTGCATTTCCTGGGCCGGATGATGAAGGATGTCATGAGCTCATCGGGCTTGCGCGAGGCAATGGCCGACAAGGAACGCAAACGCCTGGCCGAGGCCGAGCGCCGCGCCGGGGGAGAACGGGCCGGGGCGGCCGCGCGCGGGGCCGGTCTCAGCCCGGATGTTGCCGCCCTGATCCGGCAGGCGGTCGAGGGTGGTGATGCATGAGGACCCTTCTGCCCTATCAATCGGCCTGGGTGGGGGACCCCGCCCCGCTGGCCGTGATCGAGAAGTCCCGCCGCATCGGGATCAGCTGGGCCGAGGCCTATCACGCGGTGATGCATGCAGGCACGGGCCGGGGCGATATCTACTATCAGAGCTACGCACGCGACATGACGCGCGGCTTCATCGACGATTGCGCGGGCTGGGCCGAGGACCTCGACATCGCGGCCGGGGCGGCCGGCGAGGTTCTGATCCATGATGAGGGCCGCGACATCCAGGCCTTCCGGATCGCGCTGGCCTCGGGCAAACAGATCCTCGCCATGACCTCTTCCCCACGCGGGTTTCGGGGCAAGGGCCGTCCGGGCGATGTGGCGGTGATCGATGAGGCCGCCTTTGTCGACACGCTCGACGCGGTGCTGAAAGCGGCGCTTGCGTTTCTGACCTGGGGCGGCCGGGTGCGGATCATCTCCACCCATAACGGCGAGGCCAACCCGTTCAACACGCTGGTGCGCGATATCCGGGAGGCTCGCCAGCCGGGCACGCTCCACCGGGTGACACTGCGTGACGCGCTCGCTCAGGGGCTCTATGGGCGGATTGCACAGCTTACCGATCAACCGCTCACGCAGCCGGCCGAAACCGCCTGGGAGGCCGCCATCCGCGCCCAATATGGCCGCCACGGGCCGGAAGAGCTCGACTGCGTGCCTTCGGCGGGCGGCGGGGCCTGGCTGCTTTATGATCTCATCCGCGCCGCCTCACGCGACGCGCGCGCCGGAAACCCCGACCATCGCGGCTCCGGTCCCTGCTATATCGGTGTTGATGTGGCGCGCCGTCGCGACCTCTGGGTGGCCGCCGTGCTGGAAGATGATGGGGGCACGCTCTGGCTGCGCGAGATTGTCACACTGGACAACAAAACCTTTGCCGAACAGCGCGCCGAAATGCGCCGTCTTGCGCGCGCGCACCGCCCCTTGCGCATCCTGGTCGATCAGACCGGCATGGGCGAGGCGGTGGTCGAGCAGTACCAGGAAGACCATGGCGCGCTCACCGTGGAAGGGGTGCTGCTGTCGGCGGCCCGCAAGCTCGATGTGGCCGGCGCCCTGCGCGAGGCCTTCGAGGATCGCCGCATTCGCATTCCCGCCGATCCCGCGCTCTGGGATGATCTGCATTCCGTGCGCGCCGAACCCTCGGTCTCCGGGGCGCCGCGCCTTGTTGCCGACCGCAAGGACAGTGACGGGCATGCCGATCGCTTCTGGGCCCTGGCGCTCGCGGCCTTCGGAGCCGCCTCGGTGGCAGGGCCCTTCGAGATGCGGCCGGGTCCGCAACTCAGCTCCGCCGGGCTGGGCGGCGGGCCAGGCGCGGGCGCGGGCTACCGCGCCGATCCCGATCTCGACATCATCCGCTCGCCGCTGGCGGGCCCTGTTGGCTGGAGGTAAGCCATGGATCCCCGTGACAGTGATGTCCCCAAGCGCCCCGATACCGCAGAGCGGGCCGCACCGGCCCAGACCGCCCGGCTGGGCGGAACCGGCATCTGGGGTCAGACCGCAGGCTGGCTGGAAGGTCTGGGCAGCGCGCTGGCCGGCGGGCCGGGCGGCTTTGGCGGTGTCCCGGGCGATGACGCCGGACTGGACGCCGCCGAGATCGCCCTGACCGACAGCAAGGCCACCGCCGTGCTGGGCCAGCGCATCGACGGGTTGCTGGCGGCCCCCCTGGTGATCGAACCCGGCGGCACGCGCGCGCGGGACGTGGCGGCCGCCGACGATCTGCGCTTGCAGTTGGGCGGCCTCGACATGAACCGGGTCAGCCGGGCGCTTCTGCACGCGATCTGGTATGGCTATGCGATCTCCGAATGCCTTTGGGCGGTGGAGGGGCACCGCGTCCGGCTGGTCGATATCCGCAGTCGCGATCCGCGCCTCATCCGCCATGACCGGACCACGCTCGAGCCGCTGCTGATCACCCGGAGCCATCCGGCCGGGATCCCGCTGCCGCCAGCAAAATACATCCTGCACCGCACCCCGCCGCGCCATGGCGGGCAACCCTTCGGGCTGGGGGCCGCGCATTGGTGCATCTGGCCGGTCTGGCTCAAGCGGCAGGTGCTGCGCATGTGGTCGGTGGCGCTGGAGAAGTTCGGGGCGCCGGTGCTGGTGGGCAAATACAGACAGGATGCGCTGCAACCGGAGATCGATGCGCTGCTGGCAATCATGGGACAGGCGGTGACAGCCAGCTGCATCGCGCTGCCCGAGGGCCAGTCGGTGGAAACGCTGGCCGCCGCCGGTTCCGGCGGTGGAGCCGGTGGTAGAGGCTCGGGGGGCGGAGACTTCCGCTCCATGCTGTCCGCTCTGGACCGCATGATCGCCGAAGCGGTGGTGGGCCAGCACGCCACCTCCGAGATCGGCCAGCATGTGGGCACAGCCAGGGTCCAGAATGAAACCCTTCAGGCCCTCATCGCCAGTGACGAACACCGGCTTTCCGAATGCCTGCACGCCAGCGTGGCCACATGGCTCACCCACTGGAACTTTCCCGGGGCTGCCGTGCCCCGGCTTTACCGCGATACCGCACCACCCGAGGACCTCGAGATCCGCGCAAAACGCGATTATTACATCACCCAGGCCTCCGGCCTGCGCCCCGCGCGCAGCTATATCGAAGAGACCTATGGTGGGGTCTGGGAAGAGCCGGCCCCCCGGCCCGACAGGCCGCCCGACATGTCTGATCCCACCGCAGAGTTTGCCGCGCCGCCCGGCGGCGCCCCGGGTGATGCCATCACCGGGCTGGTCGGCCATCTCATCGGCCCCGATATTGCCACAGAGGCCGCCGCTGCCACGCTCATTCCCGTTCAGGGCGCACTGGATGAGGCGGAAACGCTTCAAGCGTTGCGCGACCGGCTGGCGGAACTGGCCACCCACCCAGCCGCCGAAGCGCTGGCCGGGCTTTACGCGCGCGCTGATTTTGCAGCCCAGCTCGCAGGCACCGCCGATGCGCCGGTGATGCCCGAAAGCGATCCGGAGGCGTGACCCCATGGCTGACCCGATCGATCTCACGCCACTGGCCACCGCCACAGCGCTTCAGCCCCGGGAAGCCATAGAGTTCTTTCGCGCCAAGGGCTACGCCCCGCCTGAAGGGCGCTATTCCTGGCGCGACTGGTGGGGCGCCTCCCATGCGCGCGGCTTCGTGGTCGCCAAGGCGATGCAGGACGATCTGCTGGCCACGATCCGCGAAGCCGTGGACGAGGCCATCGCCGGGGGCTGGACCATGGAGCAGTTCCGCGCGGCGCTGGAGCCAAAGCTCAAGGCCGCCGGATGGTGGGGCCGCAAGAGCATGACCGATCCGCTCACCGGCGAGACCCGCATCGTACAGCTTGGCTCGAAACGCCGCCTTGCCGTCATATTCGACACCAACCTGCGCACCGCATATGCCGCCGGACGCTGGATGCGCATCCAGCGCACCAAAGAGGTCTTTCCCTATCTCGAATATATCCAGCTCCAGCGCGCCAGCCGCCGCGCGGCGCATCAGCCTTTCCACGGGCTGGTTGTGCCGGTCGATCATATCTGGTGGGCCGCGCATTTCCCGCCCAACGGCTATTTCTGCGCCTGTACCACCCGCCAGCTCTCCGCCCGCGCGCTGGAACGCCGGGGCCTGACCGTCGCCACCGAGCCACCAATGGAAACCCGCAGCCTGACCGATCCCCGCACCGGGCGCAGCCTTGAGGTTCCCAAGGGCATCACGCCGGGCTTTGAGACCAACCCCGGGGCCACATTCCTCGCCGAGCAGGGCCGCCATGATGCCATCGCCGAGGGCCTGGACCCGGTGGCGCGCGGCATCGAACTGGGGCTGATCCACGAAGCCCGCGCACGCGGCCTCAGAACCGGCAATGAACATCTCGCCGCCATCGATCTCGACGCCGACACCCCCGTGCGTGGCGGCAATGCCGCACCCGTGGAATGGGTGGAGGGCGCGCGAGACCGGGTCGACTTGTCTCCGGAGATGCTCGACATATTGAGAGACCCGGCCCGCCGTATCGGCGTCGTGCACAATCATCCCGATTCCGCAGCCCTGTCATCTGTTGATCTTGAGCAGCTGGAAAAGCGACCCGGCCTCGTGCGCGTCGTCGCCGTGGGCCATGATGGCTCGCTCTTCCGCGCCACCGATCCCCGCCCCGGGCTTGGCCACACCGCCAATCGCCTCTGGCAACTGGCCACGCTGCGCATCAACGAGCAAGCGGCCGGTCTCGACATGAACGCCCCCGCCATGCAGCGGCTGGCCTCCCATGCCGCCGCCAGCGCACTGGACCGCGCAGGCTACGTCAACTATGCTCACGCCATCGCCGGGGGCAGCCGCGTCAACCTGATGCGCTTTGGCGAAGACCGCATGGAGCAACTGATCGCAGGACTTCTCGAATGGCTGGTTTCCTGACATGGGAAGACCTCGAAAGGCACGGTCTCACCGAGTGCGACCCACGCGATCGCGAAGAGCTCGATGATCGGCTGTTCGGTGATTTCCTCTACGATCATGAGCCAGGGCAATCCGTGGACTGGCTCCGTCAAACACTCAAATCCGGCAAACCGACCTGCGGCGCCGGATTCGCCGTGGAACTGAGATGCTCCATCGGGGCTGTCAGAAACGGCCTGCGGTTCCCCTGGGGTGCGGGCCTGCCCGAACCCGCAGAGATTCACCGATTGCGGGATTGCGTCCGCGAGGCCATTGCGCAGATCACCGCATGGGTCGATCTGCACGGTATCGACTGCCTTGATACCCCTGAGGAAGAGGCCGCAGCCCGGCAGGGATGGCCTGATGCCGAGGGCAAGGCCTGGACACCGCCATGGGACATCCTCGGGATCGAACCGCCCGACTGGTGGGGCCGTCCCTGAACCGCCCTAACACAGGCCCTAAACGCATCTTCAAAGCCCCGTTAAACGCCAATGCCACGCGCTCTGACCGATCGGCGCAATCCGGGTGTTCTGGCCTGCGCAGATCGTGGAAAATCCGCCCGATTCCGGGCCCTGAAATGCGAAGAAAAAACCAGCGTTTTCCGGCGATCTGAACCACTGAGCGGTCGAGATTGGGCAAATCACTGTCGCAAGCCCGATTTTGAGCCCTCATCGTCACGCCTCCTCAAGCACCCGAAAAACCCCTTATTCTGCGCGGTTTAACGCCCCTCATCCCAGATAGGCCCGGATAGGCCCGGATAGGCCCGATTGAGCATTAATTCTGTCGGGGCACAGGAGGGCATTGAGAACAGCTTCAACCGGCTGTCCCTGATACTGCGCAGGGCGTCGGCCGGCTTGCCACGATGAGGCGAAATCCGAAGCATTTTAAGTGTTAAGCCGCCCTTAAGACCTGCACTGCTACGCCTGTAACTGGGTGATAAAAAGGTGGTGGAGATGGGTGCGCAAACCAACGCGGCGCCAATCATCATCAAGAAGAAGCGTGTATCAGGTGGCGATGGCCATCACGGTGGCGCGTGGAAAGTCGCATATGCGGACTTCGTCACGGCCATGATGGCTTTCTTCATGTTGATGTGGCTGCTGAATGCAACGACCGAAAAACAACGCAAAGGGCTGGCGGATTACTTCTCGCCAACGATTCCGGTGAACCCGGTCTCGGGTGGTGGCGATGGGGCCTTTGGCGGCAACAACATGTTTTCCGAGAAAACGATGGTGATGGACGGATCGGGCGCAAGCGCCCGTCACCCAAGCCCTGCCAAGCAGGCGCGCGGGTCGACGGGGGTGGAGCCTAACGGCGGCAGCACGGGGACGACGCAGGATTTCTCGACGCTCGAAGCGCAGCTGTTGGGCCGCACGGGCGAGAGCATGGTGTCGGACAAGGTCCTCAAACACATCGTGACCCGCGTCACAGACGAAGGGCTGGTGGTCGAGCTGTTTGATACAGAAGATCAGCCCCTGTTCGAATCGGGAACCGACAAACCGACCGCAGTGATGCGCGCGCTTACCCTGCTGGTGGCCCGCTCATCCGATCTGGTCAAAAATCAAATTGCCGTCGAAGGGCATGTCAGCGCGTCCCCGGTTGTTCTGGCGCGCAATCCGGCATGGGATCTGTCCACCGCGCGCGCTCAGGTGGTCCGTCAAATGCTTGAGGATAAAGGCGTTCTGGATCAACGGCTTGACCGCGTGACCGGAAATGCTGATCGCGAGTTGTCCGACGGGAACCCGATGGCCCCGCGCAACAACCGGATCGAAGTGATTTTTCTGCGCAACCGCTAAAGGATAGGTCGCATTTTACCTGTTAGCGCGCTGTTAAGGCCCAGCGCGTTACCTGTTGCATCAACGATTGACGCAACAGAAGGGCGTGCCAATGACCATTTCCTCTTCGCTGAATGCCGGTGTGGCGGCGCTGAAGGCCAATGCCAACAGGTTGGCGACAATTTCAGATAACATCGCCAACTCCTCGACCTTCGGCTACAAGCGGGTGGAGACGGATTTTCATTCCATGGTCACCTCGGGCCAGGGTGGCAGCTATTCTGCCGGAGGTGTTCGCACCACAAGCCAGCGGCTGATTGATCAGCGCGGGTCGCTTGTCACGACAAATAACTCGACCGATCTGGCGGTGCGCGGGCGCGGGATGCTGCCGGTGCGACCAAGCTCGCAAATCGCGGGCGGTTCGAATGAGATGTTGCTGACCACCACCGGGTCGTTTCGCACCAATGATCAGGGCTATCTGGTCACCGAATCGGGTCTCGTGCTTCTGGGATGGCGTGCGAATCCGGATGGCTCGATCCCTGCTGTGCCACGGGATACGCCCGCGGCGCTTGAACCCATTCAGCTGAGTGTGAACCAGCTGTCCGGCGCTCCGACAACACAGATGAACCTGCGCATGAACCTGCCCGCCACTGCCACAGATGCGGGCGCGCCAGGAGATTCGCAGCCCCTATCCGTTGAATATTTCGACAACCTGGGCAAATCCGAAAGCGTCGATATCGAGCTGGTGCCAACCGTCCCGGCAGCAGGGTCGAGCAATGAATGGACCATGATCATGCGCGATTCGGCGTCAGGAGGGGCGGTGATCGGCGAATACACTCTGACCTTCACCGACAGCCGGACCGCAGGCGGTACGCTTGCCACGGTCACTCCGGTAACAGGTGGCGCGTATGATCCGGCAACCGGCAGCGTGGTGGTGAACGTCGCGGGCGGCCCGATGGAGATCAATATCGGCCAGATCGGCGATGCGGATGGGATCACGCAATTGTCGGACACCTTCGCTCCCGTCTCGATCACGCGCGACGGGTCAGCGGTGGGAACGATGACCAGCGTTCAAGTCGATGAAAACGGATATGTCTACGCCTTCTACGACACTGGTGTCAGCCGTCGCATGTTCCAGATCCCTCTGGCAGATGTCCCAAACCCAAACGGCCTGACCGCGCTGGATAGCCAGACCTACGCACCGTCGCGCGAAAGCGGCACTTTCTTCCTGTGGAACGCGGGCGAGGGCCCGACAGGCGACCTCGTCTCCTTCGCGCGCGAGGAATCCACTACGGATGTCGCGACCGAACTGACCTCGATGATCCAGACCCAGCGCGCCTATTCCTCAAGCGCAAAGGTGATCCAGACCGTTGATGAGATGTTGCAGGAAACCACCAATATCAAACGCTGACTTTGACCCTCGGAAAGGACCCGTCGGATGAACCTGTCGACAGCTTTGAACAACGCCATGAGCGGCCTGACCGCCACCAGCCGCGGTGCGTCGGTCGTTTCCGGGAATATCGCAAACGCCCTGACGCCCGGCTATGCGAAACGCTCACTGGAACTGACAACCAGCCTGATCTCGGGCAATGGGGTGCGCACTGCTGGCATCGTTCGACATCAGGACCCTGTCCTGACGGCCAATCGCCGCGCCACTGACGCCGATCTGGCCCATCACTCTGCCAAATCGGATTTTCACACGCGCTTCGAAGGGTTTGTTGGCATGCCCGAGGACCCGACATCGATCTCAAACCGATTGGCCGGATTTGAAAGCAGCCTGATCACGGCGGCCAGCCTGCCGGATTCGGTCGAACGGCTGGATCAGGTGGCCCGCAGCGGACGCGATCTAACTGCCAGCCTGAACCGAGCCTCCGAAGGTCTGCGCCAATTGCGCTCGGACGCTGATCGGACAATCGGGGCGCAGGTTGCAAGCCTGAACCAGACCCTCAAGGATATCGAAGATCTGAACGCCAGAATCCCTGCGATCCGAAACTCGGGCGGTGACATCAATGCCTTTCTGGATCAACGGCAGGTTCTGATCGACCAAGTCAATAAGCTGATTCCGGTCAATGTCGTCCCGCGCGACAATGACCGTGTTTCTCTCTACTCCGATGGCGGGCTGATCCTGCTTGAAGGCAAAGCGGCTGAGTTTTCCTTCACCACCACAGGCGACATTCAACCTCATATGACCGTTGGCAACAGCCTGCTGTCGGGGCTGGAGATGAACGGAAACCCGGTCCGGACCAGCGGTGATACCGCACAGATCCGCGGCGGGGCTCTGGCGGCCCAATTTGAAATCCGCGACCAGCTTGCGCCCGAGGTGCAAACCCAACTCGACACGGTTGCGCGTGATTCCTGACTTCCGACCTTTTTGTTGATCTGACTGGGTTTTTGGTTTGTTTTCAGGTGTGGTTGCTCAGAGGCGCGTTGTAGTGCCCCATTATTATAAAAAGTATTGACATGGGCCTTCAGATGGCTAACCTCTTCGCCCATGTTCATCCGCACCAAACATGACGCAAAGCTCAACCGCACACGGATCCAGATCGTTGAATCCGTCCGCACCGGCTCCAAGGTACGCCAGAAGATCCTGCGCCATGTGGGTGTGGCCCATAACGACAGCGAGATTGAGGATATCAAGCGTCTGGCGGGCCGCTTGATGGAGCAATTACGCATTGATCGCTCGCCGCAAATGGAACTGTTCACGCCCACGGAATATGCCGATCTGCAGGCGCTGGTGCGCCGCGCTCCGCGGCCGGACAAGCTTGGCGTTGATCTTGCCGAGTGCCGTGAGGAGGCGCGGGTCTCTCTGGGTCTGCGGGATGTCATGGGGACGATGTATGACCAACTGGGTTGGGGGGCCCTTCTGGGGGCGGCGCGTAAAAGTGCCAATCGCATTGTGAAAGAGCTGGTTATGGCGCGGATCGCACAGCCCGAGAGCAAGCGCGCGACCGTGGAGGCGTTGGAGAACCAGGCAGGCATCACGCTCAATCTGGACGTGGTCTATCGGAGCATGGATTACATCAATACGCCGGTGATAGACGGGATTTGCAAAACCTCTCACGCGGCGGCAGAGAAGTTGCTGGGCGGGCCAGTGACCGTGCTGTTCTACGATTGCACGACCCTGGCCTTTGACACCGAGCGCGAGGACCCGGCCGAGGATGCGGACGGGGTCGAGCAGGATCATCTTCTGGCCAAGGGCTTCAGCAAGGATGGCAAGCATCACCGCGCTCAGGTCATGCTGGCGCTGATCGTCACCTCCGATGGGCTGCCTGTGGGCTATGAACTCTTCCCGGGAAACACCTGGGAAGGTCATACGCTGGAAGCTGCGCTGAAGGCGTTGGAGGGACGCTTCGACGTGGCCAGGGTCACGTTCGTGGCCGATGCCGCCATGCTCAGCAAGGACAACCAGCAGATGTTGCAGAACAAGGGTCTGCCCTACATCCTCGGCTATCGCATGAAGTCCGCCCCGGCCGCCGTGAAGGCGAACATTTTGAGCCCGGAGGGACGCCAGCCTTGGGCTGGACACGGTTCTGAAGAGGCAACCGAGAAGGGCTGGTACAAGGTGATCGACCAGGAGGGAGCGCGGGTCATTGTGACCTGGTCACCCACCCGGGCACGCAATGATGCCCACAAGCGCGACAAGGCAATCGAAAAGCTGCACAAGAAGCTCAAGCGCTCTCGCAAACCCGGCAGCTTCAGCAGCCGGGGATATGGCCGCTTCCTGGCCTTCCCCGACAGCGGGGACGTCACGCTGGATGATGCAAAGATCAAGGCAGCGGCACAATGGGACGGGCTGCATGCCATTGTTGTTCATGGTGCGGACGAACTGGAGGCACAGGACGTCATTGCCCGCTATCACCAGTTGTGGGAGATCGAAGCCTGCTTCCGCACCAACAAGCACGATCTGAAAATCCGGCCCATCTATCACTGGTCGCCGCGTCGGGTCCGGGCCCATATCGCCATCTGCTACATGGCCTTCTGCTGCCTGCAGCACCTGCGCAAGCATCTGGACCTGCTCGGACACCCGATGAGCCCGGCTCGTATCCGCAACGAGTTGAACGCATTGCAGCTCTCGATCCTGCGCCACAAAGGCACCCCTGACCGCTACGGCATGCCAAGCCATGCCACGGTCGATGCCAGACGCATCCTCACCTGCGTCGGCCTGACCTGGAACGAAGCCCCTTTCAAGATACCCCCCGGGCGCACCCGAAAAACTGGCCAGACCAAAGCCTGAGCTCCCTCAACACTCCGAAACAATCGCTGGCGAAAAAAGTCCGTGTAGTGCCTTTTGGCAACCAAGGCATAATAATATCAATGACTTATACGAAAAAATGTCGGAAGTCAGGAGATCCGCGGCGGGGCTCTGGCGGCCCAATTTGAAATCCGCGACCAGCTTGCGCCCGAGGTGCAAACCCAACTCGACACGGTTGCGCGTGATTTAGTGGAGCGGTTTGAAACACCCGGGTTGGATCCGACCGCATTGGCCACTGATCCGGGCTTGTTTACCGATGGCGGAAACCGTCTAGATTTGACGATGCTGACGGGGCTTGCCGCTCGCATCAACCTCAACACGGTCGTTGACCCGGATTCCGGCGGCGACAGCTGGAGGCTGCGCGCTGGTCTCGGCGCTGCTGCCCCGAACGATCCCGGAGATTCGACCCAGTTGCAGGCGTTCAGCGCCGCTCTGATCGAAGCCCGCCCGGTCGCCGGGGCGATCTTTGGCACCGGAAACATGCGCGCTTCTGAGATTGCCGAGGCGATGACGTCGCGCGTTGGCGCGGATGCCCATGTCGCCGAACAACGCAAAACATTCGCCACCGGTGCCCAGAAGCAGATGCAGCAGCTAGAGGCAGAACAGGGCGTTGATACCGATCAGGAACTGCAACAGTTGATGCAAATCGAACAGGCCTATGCGGCCAACGCTCGTCTCATCTCGGTCGTGGATGAGCTGATGGACACCCTATTGAGGCTATGAACATGACGCTGACATCCATAGGCGATCTTGCCCGAGGTCTGACCTTGCAGACCCGGTCCACCCAGATCAAGCAACAGATTGAAACGCTTTCGTATGAAATGTCGACCGGCAAGGTGCAGGACGTCTCAGGCCATCTGGGCAGGGACTATTCGCACCTCCTCGATCTGGACCGTAGCCTGACGCGTTTGGATGCGTATGGCATCGCCACGTCCGAGGCCAAGCTGTTCTCCGACGCGATGCAGCAAAGCCTTGGCGTGTTCAGTGACTCTACTGGCGAGATGACGGCGACGTTGCTGGCCTTTGGCACAGCAAATCACGCTGTGACGCATGAACAGGCCTCGGTCCAGGCCCGGAATGAGCTTGATACGATGATGTCCGCGCTGAACACCCGGATTGGCGGCCGCAGCCTGTTTTCGGGCACGGCGACGGATGTCTCGCCGCTGCCTTCGGCCGAGACCTTGCTGACCGCGCTTGAGGCTGAGTTGACGGGCTTGGTGACTGTGACCGACATTCGCAACGCAGCCGAGGCTTGGTTCAATGACCCCGCAGGTTTTGACGCGGTCATCTACCAAGGGTCGAACGCCGCGCTGCCATCGATGCAGATTGCCGAAAATGAACGCATTAATCTCGATATCACAGCGACGGACCCTGCGCTGAAGGCGGCGCTCAGGGATGTTGCTATCGCCGCGCTGGTTGCCGACGATGCCTTGGCGGTGCCGAACGATCAGCGCACCGGGTTGTTCAAGCAGTTGGGCGTTGCCCTGGCAAATGCGCAGGATGACACGGTCATTTTGCGGGCCGAGGTCGGTGCAGCCGAAGCGCGCGTCGAACAGGCGACAAGCCGCAATGCCGCCGCGCGCACCAGCCTGGAATACACCCGCAATGCCCTGATCGAGGCCGATCCTTATGAAACGGCCACCAAGCTTCAGGCGGTGCAGTTCCAATTGGAAAGCCTCTATTCCGTCACCGTTCGCAATGCGAACCTCTCACTGGTGAATTTCCTGAGATGAGGGTTCTTGTTTTTCTTCTGGCTCTGATGCCCAGCCTTGCTTTCGCCGGCGCAATCCGTCTGAAAGATCTGGTTGATTTCGATGGGGTGCGCGGCAACGATCTGGTCGGCTATGGCCTTGTCGTGGGCCTGAATGGAACCGGTGACGGGTTGCGGAATTCACCCTTCACCGAAGAGATCATGTCCAACATCCTCGAACGGTTGGGCGTGAACGTGAATGGCGAGGATTTTCGCCCCAAGAATGTCGCCGCCGTCCTTGTGACGGCCAGCCTACCCCCGTTTTCACGGGTCGGAGGGCAGATCGACGTCACCGTCTCGGCTATCGGGGATTCGAGCAGCCTGTTGGGCGGTACGTTGATCATGACCCCTCTAAACGCAGCGGACGGGCAGATCTACGCCGTGGCCCAAGGCACAGTTCTGGCAGGCGGCGCATCGGCTGAGGGTGAGGCCGCGACCGTCGTCCGGGGCGTTCCGACCTCGGGCGTGATCCCATCCGGCGCGCGGGTCGAGCGCGAGATCGACTTTGATTTGTCCACCCTGACCCAAATGCGGTTGGCCCTGCGTGAGCCTGACTTTACAACAGCGGGCCGGATCGAAACGGCCATCAACCGAGAATTCAACCGTGCCGTGGCCATAATGCGCGATTCCGGAACCGTTGAGCTGAACATCGCAGCCACTCAGTCCGTGTCCACAGCGCACGCTATCGGTCGGATCGAAAACATTCTAGTTGAGCCTGAAACCAAGGCCCGCGTTGTGGTCGATCAGCGCTCGGGCACGATTGTCATGGGGCAAGAGGTTCGGATTTCTCGGGTCGCGGTGTCTCAAGGCAACCTGACTTTGACAGTGGAAGAGGCTCCGATTGCCATACAACCCAACCCGTTCGCTGACGGAGAGACCGTCGTGGTGCCCAGAACCTTCGCAGGCATCGAAGAGGAAGAAGGCACCGGCCTGGCCGAGATCCCCGAAGCCACCACCCTGTCAGAGGTCGTGGCCGGGCTGAACGCCCTGGGGGTTTCGCCGCGCGACATGATCGACATTTTGAAAACGATCAAAGCCGCGGGCGCCCTGCATGCCGAATTCATCGTACGATAGAGGCCCCCTTCACGGGCCGGGCCCCTATTTTGATTTCCAACTATCCAGCCAACGGCGGAAGCGACCGCGCCGTTCATCGATAGCGTCGCCTGCGGCATAGATCCCATCTTCCATCGACTCGAGCATTGGGTCGATCCGAGCCTGACGGAACCGGCGCCAGCGTACCCAAAGCGCCCAGACAATGGCAGCAAAGACCGTCAGGAAGACAATGTTGAACCACGGGATGATCCGCACGTCCGGCCCCTCGACCGGTTTGATAAAGACGGCGTTAGGGAAGATAGACATGAACTCATTGCGCCAGCCATAATGGGTTACAACAACCCAGTCGGGGTTGTTCTTGTCCGAGATCGCGTCATTGGCCTCGGTGTACAGGTTGGCGGTGTCGAACTTGAAATAGAACGGCCAGCCCCAGCCGGTATCCTCGTTCCGATAGACGATGGGCTTCCCGTTAGCACGGACGGCCTGGATAAACTGCACGTCGCGGTTCGACAGGCTGGCAGATTGGTCTTCGGGCTCGGACCAGAAAATACGGGTCCAGTCGTTCAGATCTTGCCGTTCTTCATAGGTGTTCACGATGCGCACAACATCATGCTGCGGCAGCGAGTATTGCAGGATCACAGCGACACTGCCCCAGAAGATGATAATGAATGCCCATTTCACATAGGCCATGCTGTAACCCTCACATATAATTCACGATGTAGATCAATGCGCCGATTGCCACCCAAGGGACAATATAAACCGCCAGGATCAGTTTGCGCCGGAACGAATTGTCGTAGACGTGCAGCCCGCGTTCCACAAAGGCCTCTTTGTTTCCCTGTTTGCCCTTCTCGTCCCACCACGTCTCAAGCTTGCGACGGCGGACGCCGCGCGAATAGAACGACAGCGCGAAATAGGCAATTGTCTGCAGAACCAGCAGGACCAGAAACAGGCGCATCGCTCCGAACATATCAACTCCTCCCGACTGCGCCCCAGGGGCCGACCCGCGCGAGAATTGTATCGCTGACACGATCTTCTCCACTCATATCCGGTTCATGACCGAACAGAGCCGCACGGGCGCCGGATTTATCCACTTGATACTCGCGGGCCAGAAACTCGGCAACATAGGCCTTCTTGGCCTCGGGCCATGTGGCATAGGTTTTGTAGAACAGCTCTTTGTGGCAGATAAACATCTGGCGAGGATCCAGCGGAGCCAGTTCGGACAGCAACCTATTCACCAAATCGCGGTACGGCGTATCCGCGGCGCGCAACGTGTAGAAATACGCCGGATGGTCCGAGGTGATCCGCGGCCAAGGCCCCCCATCCGTCGCCCAGCGCAAGAGTTGGGCGAGACCGTGATATGCCTCGGGCAAGCGATCCGAGTGGTTTCGCGCCAACCGCCTCATATCGCGGCGATCCAGCCCCATCAGATCAACATCAGCATCTGCGGCGGCGGCAACGGTCAGGAAATCCATCTTTTGCTGAAGGATCGCCGCCGCATCCACGCCGCGCGCCTTCACTATGGGTTCGACCAGATCGTTATAGTCGAGGAGTTTGGCAATCTGGTTCCGTTGAGACGGGTCAAACGTATATTTGATTTTCAGATCATCAGGCTTTTCGCCCATGCAAATCGCCGCCGGGTGATCCATGTCCGGGAACAGGTACAGCCCGCCGAAATGCGCCGTCCAGAAGTTGCGCTGCTCAAACGCCGTGTGGCGGAGGTGGACCGGGTTGCGGGTGACGTCTCCGGTTTCTTTCGCCGTTTCGATCATCCGGGCGATCAGCACGTCATCGAACCAGGCATCCTCAGCGGTTTTGAACTGTTCGACCATACCCGCCAGCTGCTCGGCCTTGCGCAGAGTGCCGCCTGCGGTATCGGCCTCAATCTCGATCTTGCGCAAGTTCAGCAGATCATTGGCCGTGGTGAGTTTGAAGACCGAGTTCACCAGCTCTCCGGCCACCGCATCGGTGGCGGTCAGGGCAAACAGCTGCGCCTCGTTCATCTCGATGAATTCACGCAGAATATCAGGCGAGGTCGAGAATTTGACGTTCAGCAAAGGCGCGTGTTTCTGTTCGGTCGTCAGCAGGATGAACTGCCGGTTGACCCCATTGGGGTTGAGGTAGAGCGGATCGTCCAGCTCAATCCCCACCTCCGGCGAATAGCCCGAGATATCGACATGGAAATCCGTCAGCGCCGTGGTTTTGCCCGCCAGATGCTGCAGCGCGCGGTTATACCGCTCGACCAGAGCCGGGCTGGAGATGTGGACGAGGTTGCCGAACATCAGGCCTTTTTCGATGAGGCGTATCACGAAGCGAACTTTCCTTCCCTTTGTTTGATACTATACGCTGGCAAAAAACTTCTCATCTATTGTCACCGCCTCAATCATTTGTGTCGCCACACCAAGATCATTTTCTTTGAGCAAATCACACAGGCGATCTCCATCAATGAGGTCAATCGCAGTAGCTCCATCTCGTGTGGCCTCGTCCGATGCTTGCGCGGTGAAGTTGCCAGTTGTGATGAATAACCCTTTGTCAGCTCGTCCCATCATCGCGCCTCTAAAATCGCGAATTTCTGACGACCCGACACTTCCTTTGTAGCGTCTGCACTGAAAGAAAACCTGAAAAGAAACGAGGTTCACGCGAAGTACACCAACACCATCAATTCCACCATCACCGGACTTCCCTCGGACTTCGACTTTGGTGAAACCCGCTTCCCGTAGCAAACGCTGTGCCAAACGTTCAAAAGCATAAGGGTCCATCTGCTTTAATGTCGCGAGCAACCTGGATTTCCACGTCTCTGTGTCAGGTGTCTCTTCGGACTTGTCGCTCTGATCAGACGATGAAAACAACTCGGGCTCGTCTCCGTTCTGCTGTTTCTTTTTCCGTCTTTCGCGCGCTCTAGCTTTTTCTTCTTCGTTAACCTGGTCGATTATCCGTTGAGTATCACCAATAGTCTCAATCGTGCTTCCAAACTCAGTTAGCGCCCAAATACCGCGAGCGGAATTCTCGAGGGCTCCGCCCTTCTTCAAAAAAGTTCGAGCCCAAGCGAGATAGTAGTTCAATCGTGGTTGACCCTGATTGGTTCCGGTCATCATGTAAGACTGTTCTTCCTCAGAGACGCCTTCAATTTCCGCAACCTTCTCGTCCAGTTCGTAAATACTTGCTGAACCCCCCACCTGCTTCATAGCCTCTACAGTTGCCAGCATCATGCCCGGCATCTCCGGGTAGCCTTCTGCTTCAATCACAAATCTTCTATTCAATGTTCTTTCCTTCAACAAACCGCCGCTTGGCCTCTTCCATCCGGCCCATCTCACGGACGACGTTCTCGATGGCGAACTCGTCACTCTTGTCGGCTATGCGGAACTCACCGTCGAGTTGGGTTTTCATCTTGCCTGCCACTTGTCTCATCCCACCCTTTTGAAGCGTGCAACAACCACAACCGCCAACACCAACAGCGGCAATGCAAACGCCCGCCCTGTAATCTGCAAGTTGAACCCAAGGTAAGACACCACGCTGCCTTCAAACAGGATCAGGGACTCTTCCCATGAGGTGCCCTCGAACCCGCTGCCCGCGTTGACACCGAACTGGGTCAGAAACAGCACCGCCACAGCGGCCAGAAATCCGATCACGCCCCAGCGCAGAGGCAAGATCAGGCCCAGTACGAACGCAAGGCCAGCAATCGCGTAGACGAGCATTATCCCTTCCCCTCCAGATACCGCCGCTTGGCCTCTTCCATCCGGCCCATCTCGCGGACGGCGTTTTCGATGGCGACCTCGTCGCTTTTGTCGGCATAGCGGAACTCGCTGTCGGCGTAGCGGTTGATCTCCTGCATCACCATTTCCACAGTGATCGGCTGGCGCAGGTCCTCGATCATGGCCTTCTTGGTGTCGTAGTCGCGGAACAGGAACAGGTCGGGGTTCTCCATCCATTCATCGGGCAGTTCGAAATCCATCGCGCGGACCTTGACCGCGTCGGTGATGTTCTTGATCGCGCGACCGGTGAAGCGCTCATCCGCCTGCTGGATCGCCTTGAGGTAGGTGCCCAGCTTGGCAATTGTGTCCATCTGGCCGATCTCGCCAGAAACCCGTTCATAGACCTGTAGCAAGGCGTCCTCATGCGGGCGGGCGTGGCTTTCGAAACTGGCGGCAACGGCCTTTTTGATCTCCTGCGCGGCATAGGCTTCGTGTTCGCCCAGCGGGATGTCGTGGTTGCGGCCCATCAACAGATGCAGGATGTCGATGTAGTCCTCGCGCGTTTGCGGGCCGTCGACCAGAAACCGCGCCCCCGCCCGTTGACGCAGGGCGTCGTCCACGTTTTCGGGGTAGTTCGAGAACATGCCAAAGGTGCAATTGCCGCGCACGACGGTGTTGGCACCCGCAAAGCTCTCCATCAGAACAGCGGTGATTTCCAACTGCCCGGCCGAGGACTGCCGGTCGCCGCGCTTGCCCGCCAATTGGTCGATATCGTCGATGGTGCCAAAGCCGATGACCGAGGGGTCGATGATCGTGTTGATAAACGCCTTGGCGTTCTGACCGGATTTACCCTGATAGCTGTCGATATTGTCGGTGCTGAGGTTCTGATAGCGGAACGGATAGCCCGCGTTCTGGCAATAATCGTTGATCAGCCCGGCCATCATCTGGATCAGAGTGGTCTTGCCGGTACCCGGTTTACCGTCGCCCATGAAGGTGAAGATGAACCCGCCGAGTTCCGCGAACGGGTTCAGGCGGCGGTCGAAGTCGTAGGCCATCAGCATCTTGGCCAACTTCATCGCCTGATACTTGGCGATATGGTTGCCGACCACCTCGTTCGGTTTCTTGAACGTCATGGTCAGGGTGGTTGATTTGGCCTTCGAGGCCGGCTCAAACCCCCGGATCGTCAGGTCGTCGGCCTCGATATGCCAGGCCGCGTTCTGGAACGGGGCCAGATGGCCAGCGGACCCTACGCGCAGGGCGACCTTGTCCATCAGCTGCTCGGCATAGGCGCTAATGGCGGCGATCAGATGTGCGTCGTCAGGGGCGTGTTTGGTCAGCACCTGGTCCAGCTCCCACAAGGCACCGTGCAGGGCCAGCTGGCCGTTGTCGGTCAAAACCTCTTCGATCTCGCCCAGATCAACGGTGGTTTCGCCCAGATGGGACGACATCAGATACGCCAGCGCGTTGCCCAGCACATGAGAGGTGATCAGTGCCTCAGCCGTCAGCAACTCCGAAAACTCGGTCTTGCGCGCAACGGGCAAATCCCCCGCCAGATTGGCCCGCTTCAAATCGGCCAACGGCGTCTGCTCCGCATAAGCCTCGGCCACGGCCAGAGCGATGGAGATCGCCCGCCGAATGGCCTGCTGAGCCGTGGCCTGAGGGGGCGAAACGAGCGTATCGCCATCATCCGAGGCCTCGATCCGCTCAACCAGGTGCACCCCATCGGCCCGAGCAGTGCGACGTGTCACCAATCCCGGCGTAGTGGACCGAAACCGCCGCCCCGTCGACACGCCCGAGGACCGCTCAACCGCCACATCAACGGGTTTCGCAATCCGCGGCGCATGTTCGAACCCGTTCAACAAGGCCGTCGCCGCCGGGTAATGCTTGCGAATATCGTCTTCCCGCAATTCCATCTGATCTGACGTCAAACTCATCTCAAAAACCGCCCATTCTTCTTCTGTTCAAAAATACCTCCGCCGGAGGCAAAAATTCTAATAGCGCAACACCTGCCCCGATTTGCTGACCACGAATTTGCGCACATCGGCAAAACCAGGAGGGTTTCGTTCTGCCAGAACCTGAAACGGCCGCTGAGGCAGAATGATCGAGCGCTGCGTGCGCGTGGCCCCGGTCTCGGCCCCTTGCCCGCCAAACGGGTCCAAGGCGAAAACTTCTCGCTCGACGGTCGAGAACCACCCGGCGCGCTCCTCGATCACCTCTTCGCTTTCTAGCTCCTCAGTCGTCCAGGCCAGCGCCCAGTCCTGCCCCTGAGGCGCCTGCGCGTCCTCTAGCACTTGCCGCAAGGGGCCGGTTTGTTCCGTGAAGGCCGAGGAATACATCGGCCCCACGTGAATGCGGCGTAGGTGTTTGGGATGCAGGTCGTCGAAATCCTGATCGAACCCTTTGGCGATGGTCACCAGTTTCAATCCGCCTAAGGATTGCGCCATCAGATGCGCCTGCACCTCGGGCCAGCGGCGTTGATCCTTGGGCAGCGCCGTCTTGCCGCTATCCTCCAACTGCATCAGGTAGATGACCGGCAGATTGATCTGGCTGTCATAGACCGCCCAATGGATCATGAACTTGCGCCGCTCACCCTCATTCCCGATCCAGTGGCATTCGGGATCGTTGCGCGCCCAGAATAGCTGACCTTTCAGCAATTCCTCGTAATAGAGCCTTTGGGACAGCGCAAATTGCAGCTTGGTCGGGATTTCCTGATCGCCGATGATTGTTCGCACCATTTCGGTTTTCAGATCATCTTCCGAGGGCATATTCGCCAGATGCACCTGAGCCTGCTGCGCGTCATTGGCCATGGTTAGCAGCTCGGCCGCCACTGGAAACCCGCTGTCGCGTTTGTCCATGGCGAGGCTGCCAAAGAACCGCCCCGTTTCGCGCCCGACCAGCAGGTATTTCATGCTGAGCGCCCGGAAGGTGTAGAGCAGCCCCGAAAGGTAGCGCGACACGATCCGCACCTCTTGCTTGCTGATCGCGCCCTCAGCCTCCATCGTCGCGGCCACGCGCAGGAGGTGGACGGTGATCACCTCGAATTTGCGGAAATACCGGCGCGAGGCGAAGGTGTCGGTCAGGCCGACATGGTCTTGGGTTGGGTTATTCATTTAGATTACCGACCAATAGAAGGAATACCTCGAATGCCAACCAAAGCGCGCCCCAGACTGCAAATACGGCTGAAACTCCAAAGGATCCAAGCGCGAAGACCAATGGTACGAAGAACATCATCAACCTCAGGTCGGGACCAAGGTATGCTGGAATCAATTGGGTCAGGTACCCGAATAGGATGAGAAGCGCCCCAAAGAGCGCAACGCCCACTGCTGAACTTAGCATCTTTAGCGGCGAACGGATTGAGTCCTCACCCACCATACAAATTCTTATCATGCTTTTCGACAATCGAGGCGAACCGGCGGGCAAAGCGTTCATCTGCTTTGGCCTTTTTCTCCAGCACGTCGCGGGCAAAGACCATATGGTCTTCGTGCGCCTCAAGCATGTCGGCCATTTTCTGGTTGGTCGCGGTACCGATAGCGGCCATGGCGGTTTGCGCCTCTTGATCCGTCTGCACGCCGATCTCGTTGATGCGGTGGGCCACGTCCTGCTGCTGCGCGGTTTTCAGCGACTTGGTCAGGGCGTCATACAGCACCACGCGCTGTTGCGTGTCTGTCTGTAGCTTGTTGATCAGCACCATCTGCGTCGCCGCCTGATTTTGCAGTGAATCGACCCAGGTCTTGCCCTTTTCGATATAGCGCTCCAGCGTCTGTGACTTGGCCAGCTTGACCTGCTCTTCCTGAACCTTGGCGTTGTATTGCTTGTTCAGCTCGGCCAACTCGGTTTCCAACTGGGTACGCGCGGCGGCGTCCTGTTCGACGCTGATCTTGTTCTCCAAGGTGATTATCGTCGGGTCCATGCCCTGAATCTCGGCCCGCAGCGCCTCGAGCTCTGCAACGGTCGCCTCACGGTCGTCCAGCGTGACGGTCAGGTTGTCCTCAACCTTGACGCGCTGTTCTTCCAGCACGGACAGTTGACCCTCCAGCAGCTTCACGATCACGTCGGATTTGGCGATCAGATCCTGCAGTTTGTCATCAATATTGGCCGTGCGCATCCGCTCCTGCCGCATCGACTCGGATTTGCCTTTCGAGAAGATGCCAACAAACGATTCCCACCCGGTTTTTGAGCGCATCTCATCGAAATCCTTGGAAAACGCACTGGTGACATCGTCCAGCCCCATGATCAGCTCAGCGATATTGGCGTTCATTACCTCGGTATGGGCATGCACGTCCTCAAGCGTGGCATTTTCGATGTCGATATCCGCCTCGGCCGTACCGATCTTGGCGCGTGCGGCCTCGATCCGTGAGGTCAGGCCTTCGATCTGCGATTGCGACTCACGCACCTTGGACTGAGTCTCTTTGATCAATGCCTCAAATTGCTGGTTCGACATCTACGCTATCCCTTTTTCTTTATATTTCTATATAGATAGGCAATGTAACACTCATTTACATCCCCTATCGCTCGGAAATCTCGAAAACTGTCGCAAACTCCCAAGAGAAATGAAAGCCATATGGGCACCGACAGGGTGCCAAAGTCGCTTCGCGGTGGGAAAGGGCAAACTGGGTTCATCGCCGCGCAACAATGGACATAGACAAAGCGCATGACACCTGCTTGGGTGCGCGCAACGCAAATATTGCCGGAGGCTGACCCATGCTGGACGCAACGACCGATCTGAAATCCCTGCTGAAGAATCCCGACCTTCTGGTGACCAAAGCCTATATCGGCGGCCAATGGGTGGATGGCGATAACGGCACGTTCGCAGTGACCAACCCCGCGCGCGGGGACGTGATTGCCGAAGTTGCCGATGTCAGCCGCGCGCAGGTCGCAGGCGCCATCGCACAGGCCGAAGCCGCGCAGAAGGAATGGGCCAAGCTGACCGGTAAGGAACGCGCCGCCATCCTGCGCCGCTGGTTCGACCTAATGATGGAAAACGCCGAGGATCTCGGCAAGATCCTGACCGCCGAGCAAGGCAAGCCGCTGGCCGAGGCTGTTGGCGAAATCGGCTATGGGGCCTCCTTCATCGAATTTTTTGGAGAAGAGGCCAAGCGGGTCTATGGCGAGACCATTCCCGGCCATCAGCGCGACAAGCGGATCATGGTGATGAAACAGCCGATCGGCGTGGCGGCTTCGATCACGCCGTGGAACTTTCCCAACGCGATGATCACCCGCAAGGCGGGCCCGGCACTGGCTGCGGGCTGCGCCTTTGTTGCGCGCCCGGCGACAGAGACCCCACTGTCCGCTCTGGTTCTGGCGCTGCTGGCGGAACAGGCGGGCGTACCTGCGGGAGTCTTCAACGTCGTGCCGTCTACTCAGGCCAGCGAGACCGGCAAGGAGTTCTGCGAAAACCCGGGCGTGCGCAAGTTGACCTTTACTGGCTCGACCGAGGTGGGACGCATCCTGCTGCGTCAGGCGGCCGATCAGGTCATGAAATGCTCGATGGAGCTGGGCGGCAACGCGCCCTTTATCGTGTTCGACGATGCCGATCTGGATGCAGCGGTCGAAGGCGCGATGCTGTGCAAATTCCGCAATAACGGCCAGACCTGTGTCTGCGCCAACCGCATTTACGTGCAGGCGGGCGTCTATGATGCCTTTGCAGCCAAGCTGAAGGCCGCGGTTGAGGCACTTGAAGTCGGCGATGGTCTAGCCGCTGGCACAACCACCGGCCCCCTGATCAACGACGACGCGGTGGCCAAAGTCGAAGAGCATATCAAGGACGTTACCGACAAGGGCGGCGCGGTTCTCACCGGCGGCCTGCCTCATGATCTGGGCGGCACTTTCTTCCAACCCACGATCGTGACCGGTGTGACTCAGGACATGATGGTCGCACAGGACGAAACCTTTGGCCCACTAGCGCCCTTGTTCAAGTTCGAGGACGAAGATGACGTCATCGCTATGGCCAATGACACGATCTTCGGTCTGGCTTCGTATTTCTATGCCAAGGACCTGAGCCGCGTCTACAAAGTGGCCGAGGCGCTGGAATACGGAATTGTCGGCGTGAACACCGGCATCATCTCGACCGAGCTGGGCCCATTCGGCGGTGTCAAGCAATCCGGCCTTGGCCGCGAAGGCAGCCACCACGGCATGGAAGACTATATGGAAATGAAATACGTCTGCTTGTCGGTCTGAACTGGAAGACTGCCCCTCTCTCATCGTGTTGTGGGGCGACCGACATGACAGAGCCTACGCCGCCTGACATTTCTCCATTCTCTAGAACGGAATGAAGAATCGAGGATGTAGGCAGGCCGTCAGCACGGCGCGCGTCTCAACACTTCGCGCGTCTCGGCTATTCCCTTCGGCCGGGATGAATATTGAGAAAAACTGGTGCCGCAGAAGGGCATCTAATTCATGTTTCAGCGCGTTTCATCGCGCACCAGGAATCTACCAATATATCTGTTTTCAATAATTTAGTTGTATCACCGTGTTCCACTATGCCCCAACGCATACTATATCTTGAGGGTGGATAGAGACGTGGACGAATGTCACGCCCTTTGCAAAAGTTGAGCGCGTCGACGCTGAAATCTGTACAGACGGGGAAGTATTATGACGGCGACGGGTTATGGTTCCATCGTCGTGAAGATGATGGGGCGCAACGGTTTCTGCGTGTCACTGTCCACGGTCGCAGGCGTGAAATGGGGCTGGGCTGGGTTCTTACCCAGAAGTCTCTCTTGAAGAAGCCCGTCAGGCAGCGGACAACTGGCGCGCAGTTGCACGAAAGAGCTCTGACCCATCAAAGAACGGGAACGCCTCAAGAGTGAAGAAGCGAACAAGTTGCACTTGCTGAAAGACGTTGCCCTAAGGTAAAGGAAGCGATAGTACGGGTGCTGATGTTGAACGGCGTAGGGCCTCAGTTAAAGCCCGAATAAAGGAAATAGGCACCGTACAGCGCGGGGCCTACTACGCCACAAAGCGCAGCCCAACCGACAAAGGCATAGCCGAGCAAAGACAGTTGCCGGTCTGTATCGGCCAAGACGCTCCACACTGCCCAGCAACCAAAACCAAAAACAGCCGTTGTAGCCATTACAACGCAATAGAGTTGGAAAATGGATAGGTCAGCCACTGTCATACCGGCCAAGATGGGTACTGCCACAAGAACAGTAAAGCCCGCGAAGGGGGTTAGTTTCCAGTAGCGCTGGTCAAAAGGTTTGCCTACTCAAATCATTCAGTTCATCAACGACGAGACTTAGCGCTTTAAGAAGTTGATACTTCAGTGTGACTTGAACGCTTAGTATCTTCTTGGTTTCTTCTAGGGCTGAAATCAGAGCATCAGCTCTAAGTTCTTCCTCCTTAAACATTTTTATGAACTTCGATTTCAGCCCTTCAACATCTTTCTGTGACTGTTTGAAGACGCTCTCGCATTGTCCGAACAGATTGGCGAGCGAGACTTTTGACGTCTCCCGTTTGCATTTTGCCTGAGCCTTTTCGAGCTTCATGGAATCCGTGATGTACAAATGGTTTATCTGTAGAAAAGCGTGCAATTTTGACCCCCTAAGCGGGGAAATCGGCGTCCAAATTTGACCCCTCCCTATGGTTGTAGACATCCTTTTCATTGAGCAGTCGATGGAGAGGCAAGCGGGATGATTTGCGTGGAAACTATTAGAAAAGTGCGTCGCTTACACCTGATCGAAAAAAAGAGCATCAAGGAAATTTGCCGTTCGCTCAATTTGAGCCGTGCAACGGTTCGAAAGATAATCCGATCGGGAGTGACGGAGTTCAAATATGAGCGCAAATCGCAGCCATACCCGGTGCTCGGGCCTTGGCGCGCGCGTCTGGATGAAACGCTTGAGGAGAACGAGGCGCTTCCGAAGAAACACCGCAAGCGGATGACCAAAATCTGGAAGGAACTCTCCGATGATGGTTTTGGCGGCGGGTATGACAGTGTTCGACGCTACACAAAGAATTGGCGCATTGCGCACGGCCGACAACAGGCGCAGGCGTTCATCCCGCTGATCTTTGATCCTGGGGAGGCGTACCAGTTCGACTGGAGTGTGGAGACGGTTTTGATGGACGGTGCACTCACGACCGTGAAGGTTGCCCATTTCAAACTTTGCCATAGCCGCATGCCATTCTCCATTGCCTATCCGCGCGAGACGCAGGAGATGGTCTTTGATGCCCACGACGAGGCCTTCAAATTCTTTGGTGGAGGCTGCATCAACGGGATCTACGATAACATGACGACCGCCGTCGATGCGATCCTGTCGGGCAAGGAAAGAAAGTTCAACAAGGCATTCTCCCGGATGTGTTCTCATCATCTGGTGAACCCGATCGCCTGTACGCGCGCGGCCGGTTGGGAGAAGGGTCAGGTTGAGAATCTGGTCAAGGAGAGCCGCGCCTATAGTTTTACACCGCGTCTGGAGGTGGCCGACTTCGATGAATTGAATGCCCGGCTGCAAAAAGACGCGATCAAACGCGCAAAAGAACTGCGGCATCCGGAAAACCTGGAGGTGACGGTCTGGGAGGAGTTCCAGCAGGAAAAGCCGCTGCTGACGCATCTGCAGAAGCCCTTCGTCGGGTTCCGTGAAAAGACGGTCGCCGTGAGCCGAACCTGCCTGATCAACTTCGAAAGAAACAAATACAGCGTTGAGGCAAGAGCTGTTGGACGTCAGGTCCAGTTGCAGGTCTACGCCACGCGGATTGTCCTGCGCCAAGACGGTGAGATTGTCGGAGAGCACGAACGGTGCTTCGGCCGAGGAAAAACGATCTTCAACCCTTGGCACTATGTGCCCGTCCTCAAGCGCAAGCCTGGCGCTCTGCGCAATGGAGCACCGTTCCGTGACTGGGACCTACCACCGGCAATGACGCAGATCTGGACCCATCTGCGGGGCACATCCGACGGAGACCGGCAACTTGCCGATATTCTTTTCGCTGCTTACCAGCACGACATTGATGTGGTCGAGGCTGCCTGCGAAGAAGCTCTAAAATCTGGCCTGCGCAAGGCCGATGCGATCCTGAACATTGTCTCTCGGCGCACCAATCCCCCGCCGCCAAAGGCGATTGAGCCGCCTGCCCACCTGCAGCTGAAAATGGCACCGATCGCGGATTGCGCTCGCTATGACAGGCTTGGAGGCTCCCATGCAACTGCGTAAGGAAATTCTCGAACTTGCCCGTCAACTGAAGTTGCCAGGCATCGTCAACTGCTTTGACGAAGTGATGCAGGCCGCAGCCAAAAACAACTGGCGGCCCCAACAGGTCGTGGCCGAACTCCTCACGGCCGAACTGGCCGAAAAGACTGCGCGCTCGATCCGGTATCAGATGGGTGCCGCAAAGTTCCCGGTCTGCAAGTCCTTACCTGAGTTCGACTTCACGGTCAGCCCCGTCAACGAGGAAGTCGTGCGCAATCTTCATGACGGCGATTTTATGGACCAGGCCAGGAATGGCGTGCTGGTCGGTGGAACCGGATCGGGCAAAACGCATCTCGCAACAGCGATCGGGGGCCACGCGGTCAATAACCGCCGGCGGGTCAGGTTCTTCAGCGCTGTGGATCTCGCGAACAAGCTGGAGGCTGAACATCGCGAAGGCAACGCCGGGCGGCTCAGCGAGCAGCTGATCCGCGTCGACCTCGTGATTATAGACGAACTCGGTTATCTGCCGTTCGCAGAGTCTGGTGGACGATTACTCTTCCATCTCATCAGCAAACTGTACGAGCGAACGTCTATTCTGCTAACAACCAACCTCGCATTTGCTGAATGGCCGAGTGTGTTCACAGATGCCAAAATGACCACTGCTCTCCTGGATCGACTGACACACCATTGCGATATCATCGAAACCGGGAACGAAAGCTGGCGAATTAACCACCGCGACTAACCTCGAAATCGGGGAATAAATTCAAAACAGACAGCAGGTCAAACCTTCAGTCGAGCTACGCTCTCTTTTCGGTTTGACCTGCTGTCCACCCCCTCCTGAATCAACCTAAACACGACCCCCTCAACGCCCCTCTTAGCTCCAAGGGGGGTCAAATTTGGACGCCGATGGGGGGTCATTATTCAATGCCGATTGACAGGCCTGCGTTGGAGTTGTCGGCGCTCCGCAAGCAGCCACGAGTAGAGAGCCGCCAAGAACGCACGCCATCAATGTCTTCTTCATCTCGATTGCCTCTCAAACTATCGAATTGGTTGTCTGAGTAGGTGGCGCCTTGTCGTCTGTCGTACAAGGCTTCAAAGTTGGTGTGACTACGAGTTAACCAAATCTTAACAAATAGACCTGAAGGAAACTCCTCGACCGACAACCTGCCTGCTTCGAGTATTAATTCTCATTTGGAAAGGCTGTCTGAGGGCTAAACCGCCAACTATTCCTTCACCAACACCACACCGACCCCGTTGGCCGTATCGCCTTTGTCCAAAAGTTGAATTCTCTGCGCTTTAATCTAACCTGCGATTACCGCAGTTTTTCTTTAGGCCCAAGCGATTTTCTAGTGTGTAAGTCAAGCTCGACCGGAAGAACACAGTTCGGTAAGTCCCTGCAGTTGAGCTACAATCCCAATCTGAGCTGGATGCGGAGAATTTTTACGCCATTCGTCAATACCTCTATCAATGCGTCCCTGATACGTGCGCCAAGTATAGAGAAGTGGAGACAAGCGAGCGCATAGAGAAACACCATCGCAATCACCGCTATTCAAGCAGCGCTGAAATTCTCTCAGCATCGCTAGGATCGGCGAAAACTCAGGAGTCTCAGCCAAATCAAGAAGTCTGGAGTGAGCAAATCTTATTTCTTGAGTGATACTCAGTGAGACCGGAGCAGCTCTTGCATACGCATTGGGGTTCATAGGGAACAAGTCCTGCGTTCTCACGGGAGGGTCCTTGATCGAAAGCAGCTTCTCTGAAGCCGCGTAGTCAGCATTCAATCGATCAATCTTGTCCTTGTGCGTGAGCCCAGTACGCGCCCACTCAAAGCTGTCACTATCCTCAGGCGGAAAAAAGAGTATGAAACTTGTAAGAATATCAATCTCTATTTCAAACTGTTCAACTGTATTTGTCGAGCGCTCGTATTTTAGTTGTCGCTAACACGCGATATGTCCGGTGTATGTAACATGCGATCTGTCCGGTTCTATTCTGTCTCTGAGAGGAGGCGTTATGAACCGAGCAGAAGTGTTACAGGAAGTTCGACTGATGAAGTTTGAAGATGTGTATTCGCGGCGAAGCGCGAACAAGCTGACGCAAGAACAGGCGGCTGAGATACTGGGTGTATCCGTGCGCACCGTCAGGCGTTGGGAGGATCGATTTGAGGCGGATGGTGCAGAAGGTCTGTACGACCGTCGGCTTGGCAAACTGGCCAACAATCGTGTTGCCACGGATAAGGTCATGGAGATGCTTGAACTGTTTGATACCAAGTACTGGGATTACACGCCGAAGCATTTCCACGAGAAGCTGGTGGCCCACCATGGTTTCACACAGAGCTACAACTGGGTGCGGCTTACACTGCAGCGCCACGGCCGGGTTCAGGCAGCACCCCGACGAGGTGCCCATCGGCGCAAGCGGCCCCGCCGTCCGATGGTTGGCATGATGTTGCATCAGGACGGCTCCAGCCATGAATGGGTTCCGGGTCAGTGGTGGGATCTGATCGTCACCATGGACGATGCCACCAACCGGGTTTATTCGGCATTCTTTGTCGAGGAAGAAGGGACGATGAGCAGTTTTCAGGGGCTGACAGAGGTGATCGAGGCGCAAGGTCTGTTTTGCTCGCTCTATGCCGATCGGGGCTCTCATTACTGGCATACGCCCGAAGCGGGCGGCAAAGTGGACAAGGACAATCTGACCCAGGTCGGGCGCGCCTTGCAGCAACTCGGCATTGAGCTGATCCCGGCCTATTCACCGCAGGCCCGTGGACGGTCTGAACGCATGTTTGGCACGTTCCAGAACCGATTGCCGCAGGAACTGCGGTCCCATGGGATCACAACCATTGAAGAGGCCAATCAGTTCCTGAAAGAGGTCTATCTTCCCGAACACAATGCCCTGTTTGCAAAGGAGCCGGAGGATACGACCTCGGCCTTCGTGCCGTTTACAGGCAATGTGCGCGACACCCTGTGTGTGCAGGAAGACCGCGTCGTCGGCAACGACAATACGGTGCGCTACAAGGGCCTGGTCATGCAGATCGCGGCAGACAGGCACCGTCATCATTTCGTCAAGGCGAAGGTCAGGGTCCACGAATACCCCGATGGTCAACTGGTCATCTTCCACGGCCCGAGATGCATTGGCCGCTACCAGCCTGACGGATCACCCATCACACAGGAGGATAGCAAACACAAAGTCGCGTGACCCGCTTCGACGTGGCGCGAACGCGGTGGCCCAAATCTACGGTCGCCTACGGCTCCCTCCGAATTGGGCCACCGCGCAATCAACTGAAGCGGACAATTGGCATGTTACCTACACCGGACAATTCAGAATGTTCTCGACATCATAAATGTTACTTAAGTATATAATTCCCTTTTGAAAATGACTTCGACTTCCCGGCCTCCGGTGCGATCTCGATCAGCGATGCGTCCGATCCTAGCCCAGCGCGCATTGCGGAAATTCAGGGTCGTATCAAAGAAGAAGGGATTGATTGCGTTCTGTCCGAGCCGCAGTTCAACCCCGGCCTGTTCGCAACTGTGATGGAAGGGTCCGAGGCCAACACCGCCGTGATCGACCCGCTTGGCGCCGAACTTGAGCCCGGCGCGGCGCTCTATCCCCAACTTCTGCGCAATATGGCAAACACATTGGCTGAGTGCCTCTAAGGCACGCCAACGCCCGGCCGGCTCAGCGGCCGGGCCTCGAACACAGGCAAAGGGGCAGACCGTTTCAGGAAATCTTGCCCCGATGCGCTGACCCTCTTCCCCTCTGCCAAAACGCTGTCTAAGAAGTCCTTCCGACCCAGTATCAGAAGGCCCCCTTGGACCGTATCGCCCGCACAATCGCCACCGAAATCAACGCGCGCGCGGATCAGGTTTCAGCCGCCGTAAGGTTGCTGGACGAAGGCGCGACCGTGCCCTTCGTCGCCCGCTATCGCAAGGAGGCGACGGGCGGGCTGGACGATACGCAGCTTCGAACCCTCTCGGACCGGCTGACCTATCTGCGAGAGCTGGAGGCTCGGCGGCAGACAATCCTGACGTCGATCAAGGATCAGGGCAAGCTGTCGGATGATCTGGCGAAATCCATCGCCGGGGCCGAGACCAAGGCGCAGTTGGAAGATATCTACCTGCCCTACAAACCCAAGCGGCGCACCAAGGCGATGATCGCCCGCGAAAACGGGCTGGAGCCGCTGGCCGACGCTATTCTGGCCGACCGCAATGCCGACCCGGAAACCCTTGCTCAGGGCTATCTGTCCGAGGCTGTCGAAACGACCAAGGACGCACTGAACGGCGCCCGTGACATCGTGACCGAGCGGCTGACGGAAAACGCCCTTCTGCTGGGTGAACTTCGCAAATTCATGCAGCAAGAGGCGCTATTGTCGTCAAAACTCGTTGAGGGCAAAGAAAAAGAGGGCGCGAAGTTCAGCGACTACTTTGACCATGCTGAGCTTTGGGCGACTGCCCCCTCGCACCGGGCATTGGCCATGTTGCGGGCCTCAAAAGAGGGGATTGTCACGCTGGATATCGCCCCCGAGCCCGAGGCCGGCGCGGCCCGGGCCGAGGCAATTGTTGCCTCACATCTGCAGACCCGTGGCGATGGCCCCGGCGACAAATGGTTGCGCAAGGTTGCGGGCTGGACCTGGCGGGTCAAGCTGTCCCTGTCGATGATGGTCGAACTGATGGCCGACCTGCGCAACCGGGCGCAGGATGAGGCGATTCAGGTGTTCTCGCGCAACCTCAAGGATGTTTTGTTTGCGGCCCCGGCGGGCGCACGTCCCACGCTGGGTCTGGATCCGGGCATTCGAACCGGCGTCAAGGCCGCCGTGGTAGATGCGACCGGCAAGGTGGTGGCAACGGATACGCTCTATCCGTTTCAGCCGAAAAACGATCTGCGCGGGGCGCAGGCGGCGATCCTGAACCTGATCTCGGCCCATGAGATCGAGCTGATCGCCATCGGCAACGGCACCGCGAGCCGTGAAACCGAACGAATGGTCGCCGACATACTCAGCCTGCTGCCCAAATCGGTCAAAGCCCCCACCAAAACCGTCGTGTCCGAGGCTGGGGCCTCGGTCTATTCCGCGTCGGAGCTGGCCGCGCGAGAGTTCCCGGATCTGGACGTATCCCTGCGCGGCGCGGTCTCAATCGCGCGCCGTTTGCAAGACCCCTTGGCTGAGTTGGTGAAGATCGAACCAAAATCCATCGGGGTAGGACAATACCAGCATGACGTGGACCAGCATCGCCTGTCCCAGTCGCTGGCCTCGGTGATCGAGGATGTGGTTAACGCGGTCGGTGTCGACCTGAACACCGCCTCGGCCCCGCTGCTGTCGCATGTGTCGGGCCTTGGCCCCGGTTTGGCCGAGGCCATCGTGCAGCACCGGGATCACAATGGTGCGTTCCAGTCCCGCAAAGACTTGCTGAAGGTCGACCGCCTTGGCCCACGCGCCTTTGAGCAATGCGCAGGATTTCTACGCATCAGGGAAGGAGAGGAGCCGCTGGATGCCTCATCGGTCCACCCCGAAGCCTATGACGTCGCCCGCCGCGTGATCGCTGCCTGCGGTCGGGACATCCGGCAGATCATGGGACATGACGGGGCGCTGAAGGGCTTGCGGGCTGAACAATTCGCCAATGAGACCTTCGGCCTGCCAACCGTGCGCGATATCTTTGCCGAGCTTGAAAAACCGGGCCGTGACCCGCGCCCCAGCTTCGTCACCGCCTCGTTCCGGGACGGCATAGAAGAGATCACCGACCTCAAACCTGGCATGCTGCTGGAGGGAACGGTAACCAATGTAGCCGCTTTCGGGGCCTTCGTTGATATCGGCGTTCATCAGGACGGGTTGGTCCATGTCAGCCAAGTGGCGGATCGGTTCGTCAAGGACCCGCATGAGGTGGTCAAAACCGGTCAGGTCGTAAAAGTGCGTGTGGTCGAGGTTGACGTCCCACGCAAACGGATTGGCCTGACAATGCGCAAAGATGGCGGTGCGCAGTAACGGCGCGGACCGCGCTAGGCTCAGCCGTTCTGGTAGTAAAAGGACAGTTTGCGGCTGACGCCACCGGGCGGCGGCGGGAACGGTGCGGCCCCCCTGACCTGCTCCTTCGCAGCCCGATCCACCTGGTCCGAGCCCGAGCTGGTGATGACTTCGACCCAGGCCAATGAGCCATCCGGGTCGATCTGAAAGAACACCTGCGCATAGCCGCGAACCGGAGCGTAGACCTGTGGCGCGCGGTTCAGATGCACCAGAACTTGGCCGGCATAGTTGGTCGTGGTGGAATTGCCCGGCCCTCGCCCGCCAGACTGGTTGCCCCGGTCATTGCGGGTGAACGCGTCAATCCCTTCGCGCTGATAGGCCGCCAGTGGGGATTCAATGGTTTGTTCGGGGAATTTCAGGTTGTCGAAATTGCGCGTACCGGGCAGCGCAGGTTTAACCTCGTCCGAGGGCGTCCGATTGGGCAGGCGCGGTCGAAGCGAAGTTGCCACCGCCTGTTCGGTTCCTTCGCTGTCTTCCACGGGTTCGGCTTCCTCTGGCACAGGCTCTACCGCGATTTCCGGCTCAACAGCCTCTTGTTCCAGCGGCACAGGCGCGACCTCGACGGGCGGCAAGGCGGCCAGTTGCTCAGCCTCCAGCGTTTCGACCGGCTCGACCGGCTCTGCGGCACTGGCTTGCGGTATTTCGACGACATCAGATGGCTCGGCCAGAGGCGTTGTGTCGACCTCATCACTTGCTGCCGTTTGCGTCTCGGACTGGTCTACGGATTCGGTTACCTCAGGCTCTGGCACCTCGGCCTGACCGCCATTGGAGGGGCCGGTATCGGGCGCGAAGGTCTGCTCTTGCGGATCGGGCGAAGCAACCAGAGCTTCGCTTGTCGGAATCTCCGCTTCTTCAGGCTCGGGCGAGGATTCGAGCGGAGGTTCGGGCACCTCCGCTTCTTCTGGCTCGATCGGCTCGGGCACCTGTTCGGCCAAATCCTCAAAGGCTGTGCCGAGGGTCACCGCATCTTCGTCATCGCCCACAACGCTTGGCGAATGGGTCAAGCTGGCTGTGGTCATGCTCAGGCCCAAAATATGCACCAGCAGCGAAACCAGAACGGCCACGGCGGCAATGATGGCCGAGGTTCGGATCATTCGATGGCCTGTTGCGTGACCAGAAAGACCGATTTCGCCCCAGCCCGCCGTAGCGCACCCGTCACCTCGATCAGACGCGGGCCCGAGGCCGCTCGGTCCGGCACGATACGGACCTCTTCGCCCAAATGATCAGCCATGTAGGTTTCAGCATCCGTGGCCTGACCGCGAAAGCTGAGCGATCCGTCCGCATGCAGGACCAGCGCATCCGGCGGCTCGCGCCCCTCCAACTCTGCGGTGTCGACCAGCTCAAGATCGGGATCCAAAGGGGGGGCCACGGTGCCGGCGATCAGGAAGAAGACCAGCATCAGGAACACCACATTGATCAGCGGGATCGTGGAGTCGCGTCTGCGGCGTTGGGGGGTCTGGCGGATCATCGGCCTACTCCAACACCGTGACGGTCAACCCGTCGCGACCTCGTAGAGGAACCAATACATCGACAAGACGCTGCGCCGAGGTATCAGCGTCGAGGCTGATCAGAACCTGCCCGGTCTCAACTTGTGTCAGCAGATCATCCAACGTGATCGAGGCACCGTTCAGAACCAACCGATCCGGACCAAGCTGCAAGAACACTCTGTCTGCTGGCGCAGTGCCCGCGCCACTGCCAGCAGCGGCCTGCGTTAATTCGATCTCAGCAAATCGCGAAAATGTGGATGAGAGCATGAAGAACAGCAGCAGCAGAAAGATGACGTCGATTAACGGCGTCATCGACAAGGGGCGTCTAACAAAGGGCGCCGTGTTACGCATGTTCGGGGGCGGCGCGCGGGCTCTGTGCCCCGGCCGTTGCCTGCAGCGCGTGACCGGGCACCAGAATGGTCCGCAGCGCTTTGTCCGCAAACACCCGCTCACGCGATGTGCGGCTTTCCAACCAGGACAGAACCATCGAGGTCGGCATCGCCACCGCCAGTCCTACGGCCGTTGTCACAAGGGCCACCCAGATACCACCGGCCAGCAGCGACGGGTCCACCGAGGAACCAGCGGTTTGCAGGCTCTGGAACGCGTTGATCATGCCAAGCACCGTTCCGAACAATCCAAGCAGCGGGGCAAGCTGCGCCACCGTATCTAACAGTCGAAAGCCACGCTCCAACCCGGCAAGGGCAAGACCTGCCTCGGCATCGAGACGGTCATCCACGCCGGGGACGTCCACCCCATCCATCGCGGCCCCAACGATCGGCGCAAGGTAGCTGCTGCTGTCGTTCAACCGCGTGCGCGCCGCGGCGCGATCCCCTGCATCCCAGGCGGCCAGAGCTTCGGACAGAACCGTGTGCCGACCAACACCACAAGCCGCGAACTGCCACAGTTTATACAGCGTGACCGAAAGCGTCAGAACCGACATCACAATCAAGATTCCAACCACCGGCCCGCCAAGCGCCAGAATTTCACGCAAAGTGCCCAAGAAGTTCATCCCAAAAGCTCCACTTTGACCCGGCTGCTGAGGCTGAGCTTATCGCGACAGATAGTGCTATCCGCACCGTCGACCACGCAGGTGTTTGCACCGTTGATCAAGGCTCGGCCCACCTGTGCGCAATCCCTTCCAGGCAGATCAAACTGCCGCACGCGCGGTCGATCCGCCGGAAGATCTCGGAAATCGAACAGGGACAGGCTAACCACACCGCCTTCAGAATCGAAAATCACGGTCTCGAACACGGCCTTGTCGATTGAGACTCCAGTTCTGTTCTGCACCAGAAAGGTCAGTCGGCAGGCGTTGCCCACATTCTGCGCCGTGTTCAATTCGACGGACAGCGCCTCAGACGGTGCGCTTTCTGATTGCGCCCAACTGACGGCTGGCAACACGGCCGCGAACAATGCCGCAAAAGCGGTGCGATGAAACGACATGGATGGGCTCCTGCTGTTTTCTTACCATTTGAGACCTCATACCCGAGGCTGCGAACAGGTAAAAGGGCCGCTCGGGCTGTCGTCAATCAACGGGTGGTCCCAAGTTGGTGAGGATCATGTCGTCTGCCAAGGGGTTTGCTGAGGTTTGAGACGCAGCAAAACGGTATGAACCCTTGAAAATCAGCAATAGTGACGCTATATACCGTCAAAGTAACAGGAATGGAGGGTAGCATGCAGATCGCTCAATTCGCCGAAGGGGGGCTGTTTGAGCCTCGGAAAATCGCGGCGGCTCTGCGTACATCCGCCGAAGAGGTCGCCTTGACCGTGGGGTTGGGCAAGGATGCCCTGCAACGCCGCACGCGCATTCAATCGGACAAGACCCAACGTCGCCTGCGCGAACTGGTCGAAGTTCTCAACAAGGTGCAACCGCGTTTTGGCTCGGATCTGATCGCCTATGCCTGGTATCGCTCGGAACCCCTGCCCGGCTTTGACGGGCGTACCGCCATGCAGCTGGTGCAGGAGGGCAAGGCGCAGCAGGTGTTGGAGTACATTGATGCCGTCGATGCCGGTGTCTATGCCTGATGCCGCTTGACGAGGGCTGGTATCGCGGGCCGCTTTTTCGCGCCTTAAACCCGGTCTACGCGCGCGAACCTCTCTCGGGTCGTGGGGCCGAGAAATATGGTGGCCGGTTCAACGCGAAGGGAACACCTGCGCTCTACACGGCGACAGACCCGGCCACGGCCCTGCGTGAGGCCAATCAGGTCGGGGATTTGCAGCCGACGATACTGGTGTCTTACCACGCTGATTTAGGCCCGATCTTCGACACCCGAGACGAGGCCGCCTTGGCCCAATACGAAATGACCGCGCCTGCGCTGGCCGATCCCGGTTGGCGATCGGCCATGCTGGACCGTCGCGCAGTTCCGACGCAAGACCTGGCCGCGCAATTAATCAAGGACGGTTTTGTCGGCTTACTTGTGCGCAGCTTCGCGCCGGGGACAACACCGGCAAACCTCAACCTCGTCCTCTGGCGGTGGAGCGGGCCGGATACGCGGCTGACCGTTGTGGACGATGAGGATCGACTGGGCAGGCTATAGAGCTCCAATCTGTCTGTGCAGTCCAAAACCCATGCGCTAAGGTGACGGTATGAGTCGGTTCCGATTTTTGCTGGTTTGCATAATGTCCTGTCTGGTTCTGGCGACAGGCTCGGCCCGGGCGGCTGATCGTGTGGCCTTGCTGATCGGAAATTCCGACTACCGCGCCCCGGATATGGCCTTGCGCAACCCGGTCAACGATGTTGAGGCCCTCGGCGCAGCGCTACGCGAGCTTGGCTTTGCCGTGACCGAGGCCACCGATCAGAACGCAGCCTCGATGGATCGGGCCGTCCACGCCTTTGGGCAAGCGGCGCAAGGCGCTGAAATGGCTGTCTTCTTTTACGCCGGTCACGGGGTTCAGATCGGCGGTCAGAACCACCTGATCGGCACCGAATTCTCGGGCAGTGACCTAACCGCCCTCAGCCGAAGTTCGATCACCATCGACCGCGTGCGCGATGTGCTTGCCAAGGCTGGGCCGGATGTCGGCATCCTTCTGCTCGACGCTTGTCGCAATAACCCGTTCTCGGAGAGAGGGATGGTCGAACAGGGTCTCGTCCGCATCCGGGGCGGTGCAGGTCTACTGATCGCCTATGCCACTGACCCCGGCAACGTGGCGTATGACGGGCTGGGCGACAACAGTGTCTTCACCTCGAGCCTGCTGGATCATATTGCAACGCCAGATCTGGATGTGCGGCTGATGCTCGGTCGGGTGCGTCAACAAGTGGTTCTGGACACTGAAGGTCGTCAGATCCCATGGGTCGAAGAATCCGTTCTGGATGAGCATAGTTTTGCGCCGGGTTTGCCCTCGGCCAGTCCCACGGACGCTTTTGAGGCCGATATGGCCCATTGGCGGAGCATTTCCGCAAGCAGCGATCAAGCTGACTTTAAAGACTATCTGCAAACCTATCCCGATGGATTATTCGCCGCTTTCGCGCGTGACCGGATTGAGCTGTTGAGGAACACCGAAACCGCCCCAGCCGCGCCGATCAGTGCAACGCTGGCTGCCGCGGAACCCGATAAGCTGGCCGCGGCCCTTTCCACCCTTGGGCTGATGCCAGATGGGCCAAGCCGCAACCTGGAACCGGCCCTCGATCAGTATCGCCGTCGCTTGCCGCTGCAGGAAACCGCAACGCCAGAGCGTCTGTTTGAAGACGCCGCCGAAGTCTCGGTCTTTCTGGCCGCCACGACATTGCAGAGCCTGCGTACCGATATCGTTGCACTGCGCAGTGTCGAACGCACTTTGGCCGTTGCCGAAAATGCCTTGGGCCAGATCGAAGAGATCGCCCGCTCGGACCCTGCCGCGCTGCCAGTACTGCAACAGGCCCGCAATGATATCTACGACATCTATCGCTCACGCGGTGTCATTCTAAGGCGGTTGGATCAAAGCCGCAGTTATTACGATGAACTTTTGACACGCGCCGTGGTGTTCTTTCCATCCGAGCCAGGCGCAGATTTCTTTGACGCTGCGGCGACTTCGCGTAACCTCGGGCAAGCACACGCGCGCCTGAGCGAGGATGCCGCATTGTTTCTGCGCCATGTGGCGCAGGCAGAAGACAGTAAAAAAGGGAGTTATCAATGGCTGGCAGATCTAATTCCACCCGGCTGATCGCCGCCGCGTTAGGGGCATCGTTGACTCTGTCCGCCTGCGGTGGCAGCAGCGAGCCGGAAACGCTGAGATCCGTAGGCGCTGGCTCAAGCCAGGCCGAGGCCGATCTGGCAAAACAAGCGGCAGCCCTGCAAAAGACAATCCTGCAAGGGGCGATTGCAGGTGGTGTAGCGGGTGGCGCGATCGGCTTTGGGCTGGGCGGTTCTGACGACGTAGGCACAGGCGTCGCCCTCGGACTGGGTGCTGGCGCTCTGGCAGGCACTTATGTGGCCTATGTGCAGCGCAGCTATGCCGGGCGCGAAAGACGGTTGCGTCAGATCAAATCCGATCTGGACCGGAACGCCGCCGAAATGCAGACCACGTTGAACGTGATGAACGAAGTTCTGGTGGCTCAAAAGGCTGAGTTGGACGCACTGAACGCCCGCGCCGCAGCGGGAACCGTGGATCAGGCCGAGTTGCAACGCGAACTGACCGAGGCCAATGGCAATCTGAAACAGATGGAACTGGCCATCGACGGGGCAACCAAACGGCAGGCCGAATTTGCTGAGGCGCGCAGCCTGACGATCAAGCGCCGCCAGACCACCTCGCCTATTGACGGTGATCTACAGGCGCTTTCCAACCAGATTTCGCAGATGCGCGGAATCGCCAGCGATCTGGCATCGTCGCTGTGAAAGAGCCGAACATGATCACACGCATTGCTCTGCCTTGCCTTCTTTTGACCGCCTGCCAAACCACGACAGACCCGGCGGACGGAGGGTTTTTCGCCGGAGTATCCGGCATTGCGACCGGAGCCTATGATGACCGGATCGAAGCCGCCGAGGGCGATGTGGCGACAGCTCAGGCCCGCAACGACGCATTGGCCGCGCAGATCAGGTCCTCGGAATCGGAACTGGCGCAGCTGAAATTGAAAATCCTGCAACAGCGCGATGCAATTGGCGGCGGAGACCCCGCCACAGCCGCCAGAATCGACAGGGTGCTGAACGCAAAGCCCCAAGGCACCACTGCCGAGGCGCAATTGCAGGCCCTACAGCGCAGTATTTCCGAGGCCCGCGCGCTAAGTGCGGATTTGGCGCGGCTGTCGGGATAAGCTCTACAGCTAAGTTCAGGTTTTTACGTCGTTGGAATGCCGCGATGTCGCAAATGCGCTAGCAGTGACGTGAAAACCGCCCGACAATTCCCCATGACTTGTCAGTGCATCCCAACTCGTATGGATCGCCGGGCCACCGGCTGCAACTTGGTGGCACCGCGTCGGTAACAGGCCGAACGGGCGCCATGCCCAAACTGTTACAGACGACAACGGACTCCTCCATGACAACTGCTCTGCGCCTCGCCATAGATATTGGCGGCACGTTTACCGATACCGTCCTCGTTTCAGGCGATGAGACGATACTGGCCTCGACCAAAACCCTTACCACGCACCAAAATCCGGCCGAGGGCGCGATGGAAGGGGCGCTGCGCGTCGTGCAAAGCGCGGGGCGGTCCCTGGCCGAGGTGACTGGCTTCATCCACGGCACGACACTGGCCACCAACGCTCTGATCGAGCGGCGCGGGGCCACCGTGGCAACCATCGCGACTGAAGGGTTCCGCGATATCCTCGAAATCGCCTACGAACGGCGCTATGCGCAATACGATATCAACCTAGAAAAGCCCGATCTTCTTGTCCCGCGTGAACGCTCTCTGACCGTTCGCGAGCGAACGTCCGCGACCGGTGAGGTTCTGATCGAACTGGAAGAAGGCGCTATTGACGCGCTTGTGGCTGAAATCGACGCCAGCGGGGCGGATGCGGTTGCGATCTGCCTCATGCATTCCTACGCGAACCCCACTCATGAGCGTCGGCTGCGCGATGCTCTTGCCGAACGACGCCCCGATCTGACCGTGTCGATCTCATCCGATGTCAGCCCCGAGGCGCGCGAGTTTGACCGGCTCTGCACTACGGTTGCCAACGCCTATATCCAACCGTTGATGGAGACCTATCTGACCCGCTTCGTCGAAAAATTCGAAGCCGAAGGGGTCACCTGCCCGATCCTGATGATGACCGCAGGTGGCGGGATGTGTACTGTGCAGACGGCCATGCGTTTCCCGATCCGGCTAGTCGAAAGTGGCCCTGCCGGAGGGGCTATTCTCGCCGCGCACATCGCCGCTCGGGCCGGGTTGGATCAGGTTTTGTCCTTCGACATGGGTGGCACGACTGCCAAGCTCTGCCTGATCGACAACGCCCGACCCCAAACATCGCGCCAGTTTGAAATCGCGCGGGCGGCGCGGTTCATCAAGGGCTCGGGCATGCCGGTGCGTATCCCCGTGATCGAGATGATCGAAATCGGCGCCGGCGGAGGTTCCATCGCCGGGGTGGACCGGTTGGGCCGTCTGACCGTTGGGCCAAAATCGGCAGGCTCGGAGCCTGGCCCGGTGGCTTTTGGGCGCGGCGGAACCGAGCCAACTGTGACCGACAGTGACATCACTCTGGGCTACATCGTGCCCGACACGTTTGCCGAAGGGTTCATCAAGATTGACCCTGAGGCGTCAAACGGCGCGTTGCAAAGCGTAATCGGCACAGCGCTTGAAACCAACGCGACAGGCGCCGCTGATGGGGTCAGCCGCATCGTGGATGAAAGCATGGCCAGCGCCGGGCGGATGCACGCGGTGGAGTCGGGCAAGAACCTCGGGCCTCGCACCATGATCGCTTTTGGCGGCAACGGCCCTCTCCATGCCGGCCGTGTGGCCCGATCTGCGGGTGTCAGCCGCATCGTGGTGCCTCCAAATCCCGGTGTTGGCTCAGCCGTGGGCTTTCTGTTCGCACCCGTGTCGTTTGAGATCGTGCGCTCGCACTATTCTCTCCTGGGTACATTGGATTTCACGGCGATCAACGGCCTTTTTGACGATATGATCTCTGAGGCCAGCGCCGTTGTTGCCCAAGGTGCCGGAGATGCACCGACCGAAATCCGACGCTCAGCCTTCATGCGCTACAGCGGTCAGGGGCATGAGATTGAGATTTCGCTGCCCGACCGCATACTTACCCCCGAAGACCTCGCCCCGCTGACCGAAGCGTTTGAAACGGAGTACCGCAAGCAATTCTCGCGCCCTGTTCCGGGCATGCAGATCGAGATACTGAACTGGGCCGTGCAGATTGCGACCCCGGACGCTGTCGTTCCCGAACTGCTTGCCACCCCGGCGGTGACCACGATGACGCCTTCAGAAACCCGACCAATCATTTGTGATGTAGACGGGCAGACGAAACATGCTGGTTTTGTGGCCCGAGCCAATCTCAACCCCGGCGACCGCATCTACGGCCCCGCGCTGATCCATGAACCACAGACGACAACGCTCGTCTCAGCCGATTTCTCGGCCCATGTGGACGCCATTGGAAACCTCGTCCTGATCCGCGACCAGAAAGGAGGCACGCAATGACCTCTGCCCGACTACAAGTGATGTGGAACCGGCTGCTGGCTGTTGTCGAAGAACAGGGCCAAACCTTGATCCGCGCTGCCTTCAGCCCGATTGTACGCGAATGCGGCGACATCTCTGCTGGGATTTTCGACGCGAACGGCCGGATGCTGGCGCAGGCCGTGACCGGCACGCCGGGCCATATCAACACCATGGCCGAAGCCGTTCAGCACTTGCGCACCGCCTTCCCGGTTCAGACGATGAAACCTGGCGACATCTATATGACCAACGATCCCTGGCTCGCCTCGGGTCACTTGAACGACTTCCTTTTGATGATGCCCGCGTTCAAGGATGGCAAGGTCGTCGGCTTCACTTCCTGCACCTCGCATCTGGTTGACCTGGGTGGGGTGGGCATGGGGCCCGAAGGGTCGGACATATACGACGAGGGCCTGCTGATACCGCCCTGCAAACTGGTAGAGGAAGGCACGCCGAACGCCCTGCTGCTGGACATCATCCGCGCCAACAGTCGTGAACCCGTGGCCAATGAGGGCGACATCTACGCCCTGATCGCCTGCTGCGAGGCCGGAGTGAACCGGCTGGTGTCGATGATGGAGGAATTCGGTATCGCCGATCTGGACGCGCTGGGGGCCTACATCATCGAGACCTCACGCCGGGGCACTCTGGCCGCCATCGCCGAGGTGCCTGCTGGCGTCTACAAGAACGTCCTGAAGATGGACGGCTACGAGAATGAGTTGGAACTGCACGCCACCCTGACCGTCAGCGCCGATGGGATGCATGTGGATTTCACTGGCACCTCCGGCTGTTCGCGCAAGGGCATCAACGTGCCGCTGAATTATGCCACTGCCTATACCGTTTTTGCCCTGCGCTGCATTGTCGGGTCGGACATTCCCAACAATGCAGGCTCTCTGGAGCCATTCACTGTCGACGGCCCCAAGGGATGTATCCTGAATGCGCAGCGGCCCGTGCCCGTGGCGATGCGTCATACGCTGGGTCAGGTGACCCCTGATTTGGTACTGGGCTGCCTACATCAGGCCCTGCCCGATCAGGTCCCGGCCGAGGGCGCATCCTGCATGTTCGACCTGCCCATGCGCCACGCGCCCGAGGTCGCCCGTGACGGAGGCCGCGAGTTCGCGGTTGAGCCCGTGCATAACGGCGGCACGGGCGCGCGGCCTCATGCGGACGGGTTGTCGGCAACGGCCTACCCTTCCGGCGTGTTCGGCAGCCAGGTGGAGATCACCGAAAGCGTCGCCCCCGTCACAATCTGGAGGCGCGAATTGAGACCCGACTCGGGCGGTGCGGGCAAGTACCGCGGCGGGTTGGGGCAACGGATCGAGATGACCTCTGCCAACGGCGCACCCTTCATCGTCTTCCTCTCGGTCGAGCGTCTGAAATTCCCTGCGCTTGGACGGATGGGCGGCCAACCCGGAGCACCCGGGCGTATTCGGTTCCGCGACAGCGACGCTGACATCCCCGGCAAGGGCGAGCTTCGGGTTGAAGACGGCAACTACCTGATCTTTGAAACCCCCGGAGGGGGCGGCTTCGGCGACCCCGTGGATCGCGCCCCTGACGCACTTGCGCTGGACCTCAAACGCGGTTTGATCAGCGCCGAGGGTGCTAAATCCTACGGAGGTGCCGCATGATCCGGCCTATCCCTCATGTTGGCGCTATAGCCGCCTATGCGCTGGCCGATCTTGGCGGTCCTAAGACGATTTCACTGGCCCAAAACGAAAGCGCTTTTCCTGCCAGCCCTAACGCCATTGCCGCCGGACAGGCCGCGATGGCCGACATGCCGCTCTATCCTGATCCGGAATGGCCGGACCTGCGTTTAGCGATAGCCGAAGTGCATGGGCTGGACCCGAGCAACATCTTTTGCGGCGCGGGATCGATGGAGCTGATCGGTTGCCTAATCCGCGCCTATGCCGGGCAAGGGGACCGCGTGCTGGGTACAGACTACGGCTACGCCTTTGTCGCCTCGGCAGCCGTGCAGGTGCAGGCGGACTATGTCAAGGCGCGTGAGGTCGACTTGACTGTTTCGGTGGATGACATTCTGAGCGCAGTCACCCCAAAAACCCGCATAGTCTTCGTCTGCAATCCGGGCAACCCGACTGGAACGGTGATCCCAAACGCTGAGATCGTGCGCCTGCGGACCAGCCTTCCCAAGAAAGTTCTGCTGGTCGTCGATCAAGCCTACGCCGAATTCTCGGATGCCGAACATGATCCGGCGGAGGTATTCGCTATGATTCAGCGCGGCGATACGGTCATCACCCGGACGTTTTCCAAAGCCTATGGGCTGGCAGGCGCGCGGGTCGGGTGGGCCTATGCTCCACCCGAGATCGGAGCAGAATTGCGCAAGCTGTTAAACCCAAACAATGTCTCGATCCCCTCGCAGGCTGCAGCTGCCGCTGCAATGCGTGATCAGACGCATATGCGAGAGGTTGTGGCAAAAACTGCCAACATCCGCGACGCGTTCACCGAAAACGGCCGCGCTCTGGGGTTAACCGTCCCGCAAAGCCACACAAACTTCGTCTTGCTGCGTTTTGCCTCAGTTGATCAAGCGCAGCGGGCCGATGCCGCTTTGCGCGCAGAAAACTTGCTGATGCGCGGGATGGGCGGCTATGGCCTTGGCGATTGCTTGCGCGCCACGATTTGCGCGCCGGGCGTCATGAAACGCGCCCGCGACGTGTTGGAAGGAGTGCTGTCATGACCGAGACCCGAACTGCAGCCAAGATCGGCGTTCTGGTGCCTTTCACCAACACAAATCTGGAGCCGGATCTGGCGTTGATGCGCCCGCCCAACACCACACTGCATTTCCAGCGCATGGGCGGGTATGACGTGGACGAAATCCCCGGCTCAGATCAGATGGCCGGTTTGGGCGCTTCGGATATCAGCCATGATTTGCGGATGATCTCCGGTGTGCGGCCCGACATCGTTCTTTACGGCTGCACCTCAGCCACGCTGACCCATGGCCCATCCTTCGACGCCGAGTTGGCCGAACAGATCAAATCCGGTGCCAATGCCAAATCAGTCACAGCGGCCAGTGCTCTGATCGCAGGCATTCAGGCGTTGGGGGCTCGCAAAGTCGGCTTTTCGTCGCCCTATCTGGGCGAGATCAATACGCAGGCCATCGCGTTCATGGCCCAAAATGGGGTCGAAACGGTCAAATTCGCCGATGTGGGCCGGGAACTGGGCAACTACGGTCAGGGAGAATTGACCCCGGACGAAGTCTTCGACCTCGCCTGCCAGGCCGACCACCCGCAGGCCGAGGCGATTGTTCTGAGTTGCACCGATATGCGGTCCGTCGAGGCCATCGAACTGATTGAATCCACGCTAGACAAACCCGTTGTAACGTCCAACCAGGCGATGATGTTCTGCTTGCTGCGCGAACTCGGGCTACCACGGCATCAGGGGTTACCGGGGCGATTGTTCGACTGTATTTGAGGGGCTAGGACCCGCACGGAGCGTCATAGATCAACGCGCCAAGATCCGAGAAAGCCGATGCCGGATCTCTCAGCCCCAGTATGGCGTCGCGTATGGTGGAGGCTCTTGTTTCCTGACTTCCGACCTTTTTGTTGATCTGACTGGGTTTTTGGTTTGTTTTCAGGTGTGGTTGCTCAGAGGCGCGTTGTAGTGCCCCATTATTATAAAAAGTATTGACATGGGCCTTCAGATGGCTAACCTCTTCGCCCATGTTCATCCGCACCAAACATGACGCAAAGCTCAACCGCACACGGATCCAGATCGTTGAATCCGTCCGCACCGGCTCCAAGGTACGCCAGAAGATCCTGCGCCATGTGGGTGTGGCCCATAACGACAGCGAGATTGAGGATATCAAGCGTCTGGCGGGCCGCTTGATGGAGCAATTACGCATTGATCGCTCGCCGCAAATGGAACTGTTCACGCCCACGGAATATGCCGATCTGCAGGCGCTGGTGCGCCGCGCTCCGCGGCCGGACAAGCTTGGCGTTGATCTTGCCGAGTGCCGTGAGGAGGCGCGGGTCTCTCTGGGTCTGCGGGATGTCATGGGGACGATGTATGACCAACTGGGTTGGGGGGCCCTTCTGGGGGCGGCGCGTAAAAGTGCCAATCGCATTGTGAAAGAGCTGGTTATGGCGCGGATCGCACAGCCCGAGAGCAAGCGCGCGACCGTGGAGGCGTTGGAGAACCAGGCAGGCATCACGCTCAATCTGGACGTGGTCTATCGGAGCATGGATTACATCAATACGCCGGTGATAGACGGGATTTGCAAAACCTCTCACGCGGCGGCAGAGAAGTTGCTGGGCGGGCCAGTGACCGTGCTGTTCTACGATTGCACGACCCTGGCCTTTGACACCGAGCGCGAGGACCCGGCCGAGGATGCGGACGGGGTCGAGCAGGATCATCTTCTGGCCAAGGGCTTCAGCAAGGATGGCAAGCATCACCGCGCTCAGGTCATGCTGGCGCTGATCGTCACCTCCGATGGGCTGCCTGTGGGCTATGAACTCTTCCCGGGAAACACCTGGGAAGGTCATACGCTGGAAGCTGCGCTGAAGGCGTTGGAGGGACGCTTCGACGTGGCCAGGGTCACGTTCGTGGCCGATGCCGCCATGCTCAGCAAGGACAACCAGCAGATGTTGCAGAACAAGGGTCTGCCCTACATCCTCGGCTATCGCATGAAGTCCGCCCCGGCCGCCGTGAAGGCGAACATTTTGAGCCCGGAGGGACGCCAGCCTTGGGCTGGACACGGTTCTGAAGAGGCAACCGAGAAGGGCTGGTACAAGGTGATCGACCAGGAGGGAGCGCGGGTCATTGTGACCTGGTCACCCACCCGGGCACGCAATGATGCCCACAAGCGCGACAAGGCAATCGAAAAGCTGCACAAGAAGCTCAAGCGCTCTCGCAAACCCGGCAGCTTCAGCAGCCGGGGATATGGCCGCTTCCTGGCCTTCCCCGACAGCGGGGACGTCACGCTGGATGATGCAAAGATCAAGGCAGCGGCACAATGGGACGGGCTGCATGCCATTGTTGTTCATGGTGCGGACGAACTGGAGGCACAGGACGTCATTGCCCGCTATCACCAGTTGTGGGAGATCGAAGCCTGCTTCCGCACCAACAAGCACGATCTGAAAATCCGGCCCATCTATCACTGGTCGCCGCGTCGGGTCCGGGCCCATATCGCCATCTGCTACATGGCCTTCTGCTGCCTGCAGCACCTGCGCAAGCATCTGGACCTGCTCGGACACCCGATGAGCCCGGCTCGTATCCGCAACGAGTTGAACGCATTGCAGCTCTCGATCCTGCGCCACAAAGGCACCCCTGACCGCTACGGCATGCCAAGCCATGCCACGGTCGATGCCAGACGCATCCTCACCTGCGTCGGCCTGACCTGGAACGAAGCCCCTTTCAAGATACCCCCCGGGCGCACCCGAAAAACTGGCCAGACCAAAGCCTGAGCTCCCTCAACACTCCGAAACAATCGCTGGCGAAAAAAGTCCGTGTAGTGCCTTTTGGCAACCAAGGCATAATAATATCAATGACTTATACGAAAAAATGTCGGAAGTCAGGAGGGGCTAGGACCCGCACGGAGCGTCATAGATCAACGCGCCAAGATCCGAGAAAGCCGATGCCGGATCTCTCAGCCCCAGTATGGCGTCGCGTATGGTGGAGGCTCTTGTTTCGCCGAGCGAAGGCGTTGCAAACTCCATGAATTTCGCGACCACTTCGGCCTGATCCATAGGAGCCTCGGGGCCGCCGCGCGCATGGACATCGCCAGTTTCCAGCACTCGCCCGTCGTGCAAGCGGATCGTGACATCGGCGATACGGCACTCGGGGAACCGAGCCGAATGGCGCTCGTCTTCGGCAACAGAGATACGTTCCAACAAAGACGCCACCAACGGATCAGACAGACCCGCACCCGAGATATGCTCAACTCCGATCCGCCCATAGGCCATCATCACCGCCACCGCGAATGGCAGCGAATACTGCGCCTTTGAGGTGTCGTCGGGCATGCCCTGAAACAAGCAGGCGCTCTCGCGGAAGGTATTGACCTGCACCGAGGCGATGTCTTCATGGCTCAGGTCATGGTCGCGCATGAGCTGACGGACAGCGTCGATCGCAGCGTGTGCCCAACGGCAGATCGGGTAAGGTTTCACATATTGATGCTGCATCTGCCAAAACTGGCCAAGGTCCTGCCAGTGGCTCATGACCTCTTCGGCTTCAATTGTGATTGCGGGCGCGCCGGTAAAGCCTTTCTTGGCCAAAACGGCCGAAGACACACCGACCAAAGCCCCCCAGCCTGATCCGTCATGCAGCATGGTGGGGTTCGCGATCTCGCGCATCATCTGGCTGCGGGGGCCGTGATATTCGGCAATGCCCATGGCCTGCCGCAATTGGTCCACTCCCAACCCACGCATCCGAGCCGCGACGGCGACGACGCCCAAAGCGTTCCATGCCCCTGACGTGTGATAGTCGCTGACCGTATCATGCAGAGAAATCCCGGCGCGTCCGGCGACCTCATATCCGATGGTGACAGCGGTCAGAGCTTCGGGGCCCGAGAAATCCGGTACCGTTTCCGCCAGCGCGCAAAGCGCCGGCACGACAGCGACACCAATATGCCCTTTGGTCGGGTTGTAACCGTCATGCCCATCCAGATTGTCAGTCTGCGTCGCAGCGGCATAGGCAGACCCGGCAGCACTGACCTGGCGGCCATCAAACAACATCCGCGCGCTGAGCGCCGGATCACCTGCCCTATAGAGCGCAAAAGCGGTTTCTCGGGCGATACTGCCAGCAGCCATAGGACCCGACGCAATCGTAATGCCCAGCGTGTCCAGCAGCATCAACGCGGCAGCGCTCAGTGTTGCATCGGGGATATCCTCGGGTGTTATACCAACGGTGAAATCAGCAACTCTTTGGAAGGTATCTGTCACGGCCTGCTCCTAGCTCAACACCTCTCGAAGCAGGTTAGGAGGTTTCGAATGGGATGGCACGAAAACAATTGAGAACGAACGGTCCGGCGTTCTAGTGCCGGACCGCCCCATGTTTAAGGTCAGAGGGCTACTGCCCCATCGGATCAACCAGCTTGTTCAACACGCGGTCTTTTGTGACCTGACCGATGATCGCCCCGTTCTCGGTCACGCCGACCGGTGCGTTGTTCTGGTCGAAGCCCTGGATAACGTCGCGAATATCCGTATCCGCGTCGATAGAGCGGTCCGGCGTACCAGTTGCAGGCTCCATCACGTCCCGCGCGCGCAAAACGCCCAGAGGGTTCATATGCGCGACAAAGTCGGCAACGTATTCGTCCTCGGGCTTCGAGTAGATCTCGGACGGGGTGCCGCATTGTACGATGCGACCGCCCTCCATGATGGCGATACGGTTGCCGATCTTGAAGGCCTCATCAAGGTCATGGGACACGAAGATGATCGTGCGTTTGAGCTTTTCCTGCAGGCGGAGCAGCTCATCCTGCAGCTTGGTCCGGATCAGCGGATCGAGGGCCGAGAACGGCTCGTCCATCAGCAAGATCGGTGCTTGAGTGGAAAAGGCGCGGGCCAGACCGACGCGTTGTTGCATACCGCCCGAAAGCTCTCCGACCTTACGATCCGCCCAGTCGGACAGACCGACCAGAGCAAGCTGCTCATCGGTGCGCTGCAACCTCTCAGTGCGGGACATGCCAGACAGCTCCAGCCCCAGCCAGACGTTTTCGCGCACCGTGCGCCACGGCAGCAGGCCGAATTGCTGGAACACCATCGCAATATGGTTCTGCCGCATCCGGCGCAGGGTACGGGCGTCGGCGTTGGTGACATCCACCATCTCCGATCCGTCCGAGACCCGAACCGCGCCGCGGATCACCGGGTTCAACCCGTTCACCGCCCGCAGCAACGTGGATTTGCCCGAACCAGACAGCCCCATCAGCACCAGCGTTTCGCCCTCATGCACAGTCAGCGAGCAATTGTGGACGCCCAGCACCTGCCCACAGGCTTCTTTCACCGTTGCGCGGTCTTTGCCTTCGTCCATGAAAGGCAACGCGCTTTTGGGGTCGTTGCCGAACGCGATTGAAACATTGTCAAATTCAACTGCGGTCATGGATCAATGCTCCTATGATGATTGTCAAGCATGACATTGATTTTGTTTGATTTTAAATTCGACAAAATCGTCGAAGACCCAGCCGTTCTTGAGCGTGTCATAGATGATCTTGAGCAGCTTGCGGGCAGTGGCTATGATCGCCTTGCCCGCGCCACGGCGTTCCTTGATGCGCCGATAATGGCTGTTGAGATATCCCGAATAGCGGATCGCGATGAGCGTACATTGCACCAGCGTGGTGCGCATGAGCTTGTTGCCGCGCTTCGTGATCCGCCCGTGATGTTCGGTTTCGTTTGAGTTGCTCACCTTGGGCACGATGCCGACATAGGCGGCCAGCTTGTCCGCGTCGGAGAAGTCTTCAACCCTGCCGATCCCCGCCAGCAGGACCGCGGCAGATCGCGCACCGATCCCCTTGATGCTGGTGAGCCCCTCAAAGCCTTTCATGGCCGAGGCGGCCTCCTCGATGGCCTTGTCGAGACGGCTCAGGGTTTCGGTCAGGCCGAGCGCCTGGTCCCGCAATGCCGCCAGTTCGACCTGCTCAAGCGGTGTGAAGCGGCTGAGATCCAGGTCGCGCAGGCGCTTCTTGCTGGACAACCCTTCCTTCTTCAGCTTCATGCCGTGGCGGACAAACATCGCGTGGATGCCGTTCAGCAGCATGGTGCGCTGTTTGACCAGCATGTCACGCGTCCGGGTCAGCGAGGCCAGTTCGCTTTCCTGAGTGGACTTGAGCCGGGTTTCCGGCAGCATGTCCTTCGACAGGAAAAACGCCAGGGCGCGGGCATCGTTGCGATCGGTTTTCTTCACCGATGTGCGGATCACTTTAAACTGGCGCGGGTTGACCACAACGATCCGGCCGACACAGGGTTCCACCTCACCGCAGAACCAGGCCGTGTTGCCGGTGGCCTCGACCGCCAGTTCGTCATCCGCATCAAGGCTCTGACAGAACTGCTCAAGCGCCTGCGCGGACAGTTGAAAGGTTTGGAATGTTTCCGATCCGTCCGTCTCACGCCGACAGATCGTGAAGGAATTCGTATGAAGATCGACACCTATGTAAGCCATGGCTATACTCCCTGCTCAAGGAGGCGGAGCCCCCAATGGGGCGTGAACGGCCAAACCAAGCTCCTATGCAGGATCACCGGCCAAAACCGGGCCCTATGGGGGCTGTTCGGAAACAGGCGAAGGCTAAGCTCCACTACAGGGTCACAATGCCCTACGAAAACATCCAGCCTGAGACCTATCCGCCTCCCCGAATCCTCTAACAGATTCAGGGCGTTTGGCCGATCACAAATCATTCATACCCCCTCCACTCTAAGGACGCGATCGAGGATGATCGCAACAACAACGATGACAAAGCCGGATTCGAAACCAAGGGCCGTGTTCACCTGATTGAGCGCCCGCACGACCGGCACACCCAAGCCGTCTGCGCCAACCAGAGCGGCGATCACAACCATCGACAGCGACAGCATGATGGTCTGGTTCAGCCCTGTCATTATCTGCGGCAGCGCGTAAGGCAGTTCGACCTTCCACAGGGTCTGGGATTTGGTCGCGCCAAAGGCCTCGGCCGCTTCAAGTAGCGGGGTCGGAGTCGAGGACACACCCAGATGGGTCAGGCGGATCGGAGCGGGCAACACGAAGATCACGGTTGCGATCAGGCCCGGCACCATGCCGATACCAAAGAATACGATCGCGGGGATCAGATAGACGAAGGTCGGCAGGGTTTGCATCAGGTCCAGCACCGGCCGCATTGCCACGTAAAGCTTGGGCCTGTGCGCCGCTGCGATGCCAATAGGCACGCCAATCGCCATACAGACCAGACAGGAGGATAGAACCAGAGTCAGGCTTTCCGTCGTTTCTTCCCAATATCCCTGATTGAGAATGAACAGGAACCCCAGCGCCACAAACAGGCAAACTTTCCACTTCCGCTGCAACAGCCACGTGATGCCTACGAAGACGCCCACAACGATCAAAGGATGCGGGGTTTGCAGCACCCACAATATGCCATCAATCAGCGCCTCAAGAACCCAGGACAACCAATCGAAAAATGGCTCCCCTATTTCTTGGAGCCATTCAAAAACCGCTCGGGCCGTCTTGCCGACGGGTATCTTGTTGTCGGTCAGCCAATCCATCTGTCTGCCTTTCAGAGTATTCCGGGCCTGAAATCAGGCCACAAAAAAGCCCTCCGCCACAGACACGCGGCGAAGGGCGTTTAAGGTTATTGACCCAGTGCTGCGCTTACTGCGGCGACTGCGTCACCACCGTCACGGGTCGTGACACCGTCCAGCCATGGTGTATAGGCATCCGGGTTGGCTTTCAGCCATGCGCTGGCTGCATCTGCCGGGTCTTCGCCACCATCCAGAATCGCGGCCATGATCTCGTTTTCCATCGCCAGCGAGAATTCCAGGTTGTTCAGCAGCGCGCCAACATTCGGGCATTCTTCTGCATAGCCTTTGCGGGTGTTGGTGAACACGGTCGCGCCGCCGAAGTTGGGGCCAAAGAACTCATCGCCACCGGTCAGGTAGGACATCTCGAAATTGGCGTTCATTGGATGGGGTTCCCAACCCAGGAACACGATAGGATCGCCCTTGCGCGAGGCGCGGTCCACCTGCGCCAGCATGCCTTGCTCGGAGCTTTCAGCGACTTCGAAACCAGAGAGGCCAAACGAATCGCCATCGATCATGGATTGAATCAGACGGTTGCCGTCATTGCCCGGCTCGATTCCGAAGATCTTACCATCCAGAGCATCGGAGTGTGTTGAAATATCAGCGAAATCCTTGATGCCCAGCTCGGCAGCAGCAGCGTTGACGGCCAGCGTGTACTTTGCACCCTCAAGGTTCGCGCGCACGGTTTCAACCGTTCCCGCCTCACGATACGGTGCGATATCGCCTTCCATGGTCGGCATCCAGTTGCCCAGGAACACGTCGATATCGCCTTCGGCCATCGAGGTGTAAGTCACTGGAACGGAAAGGATCTTGATCTCGGTATCATACCCCAGAGCGTCAAGAATCGTTGTCGTTGCGGCAGTGGTCGCCGTGATATCGGTCCAGCCGACATCCGAGAATACGACCTCGTCGCAATTGGCCAATGCCGCCCCGGCAGATGCCAGAATGGCAAGGGTTGAAATGGTTGTTAGGGCTTTCACTGGAGCCTCCCTGTTTTTTTGATTGACTGGTTAGTTAGGAAAAATAAATGACACATAGTCAAGTCTAATTGTTCACATGCAGCCAGATTCAGGCAACAGTTTCTGTCGCGCGCTGAACAATTCACGGATTGCGTGGCATGGATTTCGGTTTGGCTGCGTTCGGGTTGTGGCGCAGGTTTGAAGTGCTGTTGCCCCGTTGGGCTGGCATGTCCTAGTTTAATATGACACGCGAATGCAATCCGTTAGCAGGCCGCCCAAGGAACCCTTGGGCACAGCTGATAAAGTGTTACGGCCCCATCGAAAGAAGGAGCCGCCGAGAGGGTTCAGACCCCAAATTTGCTTACTTGCCTTTCCACACAGGATCACGCTTTTCCGCAAACGCGCGCGCGCCTTCCAGCTGGTCCTCACTGGCATAGAGAGTATCGACGGTACGCAGCTGCCGTTTGGTAATACGGTTCATGGCGTCTTGGAATTTGCTGTCTTCGGCATCGCGCACGACCTCTTTGATCGCGGCATAGACCAGCGGTGGGCCCGAGGCCAACAGGCGGGCGAGTTCCCACGCACGATCCATCAGCTGATCCGCGGTCACAATCTCATTCACCAAACCCCAGCGGTTGGCTTCCTCCGCGTCGAACCAGCGGCCCGTCAGCAGCAACTCCATCGCGATGTGATACGGGATGCGTTTAGGCAGTTTGACACTGGCCGCATCCGCCACGGTACCCGAGCGGATTTCCGGCAGCGCAAAACTCGCATGGTCCGCAGCCAAGATCATGTCGGCGGACAGCGCAAGCTCCAGACCTCCGCCGCAGGCAATGCCGTTCACGGCTGCAATGACGGGTTTGTTCATGTCGCGCAATTCCTGCAGACCGCCAAAACCGCCAACACCATAGTCCCCATCGACCGCATCGCCATCGGCTGCGGCTTTCAGGTCCCATCCGGGGCAAAAGAACTTCTCTCCCGCACCTGTCAGGATCGCGACGCGCAGGTCCGGGTCGTCGCGGAACTCGGCAAAGACGTCACCCATGATGCGGCTGGTCGCCAGATCAATGGCATTGGCTTTGGGCCGGTCCAATGTGACCTCAAGAATCGCGCCATCACGGCGGGTTTTGATCGGGTCCATATCTCAGGCCTTTCTGATGAGGGCATCCACGGCCACCGCCTTGTCGGGCGTGCAGAGGAGCGGGTTGATTTCGACCTCGCCAAGCGTGTCGGCGTTTTGCATGACATAGGCCTGAACGGCCTCAACAGCGGCCACGATGGCATCCATATCAGCCGCCGGTTGACCGCGATAGCCTCCCAGAAGCGGTGCAATCTTCAATTTGCCCAAAGCGCTGCGGATGTCATCAGCGGAACTGGGCACCAGCAAGGAGGCGGTATCGCGAAGCACCTCGGTCAGCACGCCGCCCGCGCCCAGGGTCAGGACGAACCCGTGCGCTGGGTCGCGCACCACACCCACAAGTAGCTCAGCTACTGTTCCGGTGATCATCTCTTCGATCAGAATTTCAGGGGTGCCGATATCCGCGGCGACGTCGGCCACGTCTTCGGCAAGAACACCCAATCGCACGGCCGCGTGTTCTGACTTATGAGCTAGCCCCACGCCTTTGACCGCAAAGGGCGCATCCATGTCCTGAGCGGCAGCGCGCGCCTGATCAGCTCCTGTGACTGTGCGGTTCTGCGGGATACGCAGTCCGCACTCGGCCAGAACGCGTTTGGACTCGCCTTCGGTGAGTGTCCTTTTGGCCTCAGCCGTTCCGGGCAATGTGACCGGTGTACCCGAGGGAGCGGTAACCTGACCTGCCGCTTCGGTTGCTGCAAGAGCTTCGCGCAGCCCCATGAAGGGCACCACTCCGCCGTCCATAAGCTCTTGCGCCACATCTTCGGGCAGCAACTCGGGCAATGTCGCGGCAACGGCAAATCGCGCGCCGATCTCCGCGCGCACTTTCATCGCTGCACGCGAGGCATAGGCCCAGTCGCTCGCATCCGTGGTTGGATAGTCGAGGATCGAGAACGTCAGGTCTATGTCGTCGCCCGTCATCCCAGCCCAGGCCTTCGCCATCGCCGCTTCATCGCGCCAGATATAAGTGTGGTAGTCCAGCGGGTTATTCAGCGCCACCATCGGTCCGAGTGCTTCGCGCAGGTGGGCTTTCTGACCGTCGCTTAGGCGTGGGAAAGACAACCCAGTTCCAACGGCCATGTCCGCAATCAGGCTCGCCTCACCACCGGAACAGCTGATCGAGGCTATGTTGCTGCCCGGAAGCGGGCCATAGCAATGCAGCAGCTTCAGTGTTTCCAGAAAATCAGGCAAGGCGGATAGGCGTGGAATGCCGAGACGCTCCAACAGAGCCTGCGCACCTGCGTCGCTTCCCGCCAGAGAGGCGGTATGCGACACGGTTGCGGCCTGAGCCTGCTCGGACGCGCCGACCTTGAGCGCCGCCAGAGGGATACCTTTGGAGTGGGCCTTCTGCGCTAGCGCCTCCCATTCGCGGATGTCCTTGAAGCCTTCGATATGCAGGCCAACGGCAGTCACACGCGGATCGTCCAGCAAGGCCGAAGCGATCTGCGCCTGACTGGTTTGCGCCATGTTCCCACAGGTCACCATATAGGCGATGGGCAGCGCGCGTTTCTGCATGGTCAGGTTAATCGAAATATTCGAACTTTGCGTCAGGATCGCAACGCCCGACTCGACCGGCTTGGCCCCGTGTTGGTCGGGCCACAGCAAGGCCCCGTCCAAAGCGTTGATGAAACCATAGCAATTGGGTCCCAAAATGGGCATGTCGCCTGCAGCCGCCACCAATTGTGCTTGCAGATCGCCGCCTGTGTCATCCTCGGCAACGGCCTCGGAAAAACCTGACGCAAAACACACTGCACCGCCTGCGCCAGTGGCGGAAAGGGTGCGAACCGCCTCAATCGTGGCATGCCGGTTGATGCCGATGAAAACGGCATCTGGCGGTGCAGTCAGATCTTCGAGACTGGCATAGGCCCTATGGCCGGCGATCTCGGTCGCCTTGGGATGAACAGGCCAGATCTGACCCGCATAGCCCATACGTTCAGATTGTAGAATGACCTGCTGGCACCAAGCACCACCGCCGATCACAGCGATGGATTTCGGGCGCAAAAGCCGGGTGAGGTCTTTGGTCATCGTCAGGCGCCCAACGGACGCAGAAGATCACGGCTGATGATGTGACGCTGGATTTCGCTTGTGCCATCCCAGATCCGCTCAACCCGCGCATCGCGCCAGAAGCGTTCGATCGGGAAATCGTCCATAAGCCCCATGCCGCCATAGATTTGCAACGTCGCGTCGGTGACCCGCGCCAGCATTTCCGAAGCATAGAGCTTGGCCGAGGCGATCTCGCGGTTTGAGGGCAGGTTTTCGTCCAGACGCCAGGCCGCCGACAGGGTCAGCCAATCGGCGGCATCAATCTCGGTGATCATGTCGGCGATCTGAAAGCCGACACCCTGAAACTTGCCGATGGGCTGGCCGAACTGCTTGCGTTCGGCGGCGTAGTTCAGCGCGTAGTCAAAGCAGCGGCGCGCACGACCAACCGAGAACGCCGCAACCGTCAGACGGGTGGCATAGAGCCATTCGTTCATCACCGCAAAGCCGCCATCGACCTCGCCCAGAACCTGCGCATCGGGCAGGCGGCAATTGTCGAAATAGAGGATGTAGTTCTTGTAGCCCTTGTGGCTGACCGAGTTATACCCCTCGCGCACCTCAAACCCGGGCGTTCCGCGATCCACCAGGAAGGTTGTGATCCGCTTTTTGGGCCCTTTTGGTGTTTCATCCACGCCGGTCGCAATGAAGACGATGAAGAAATCCGCGTGTTCCGCGCCCGAAATGAAGTGTTTGGAGCCGTTGATGACCCAATCGCCACCATCCTTTACAGCCTGACATTTCATCCCGCGCACGTCCGACCCCGCATCCGGTTCGGTCATCGCAAGCGCATCCATCCTTTCGCCACGCACAGCAGGCAGCAAATAACGTTCACGTTGTTCGTCATTGCAGGCCATCAGAATGTTTTGTGGTCGACCAAAGAAATGGGTCAGAGCCATCGAGCCACGACCAAGCTCGCGCTCTACCAGCGTAAAATCGAGATGTGAAAGGCCTGCGCCGCCAACCTCTTCGGGGAAGTTGCAGGCATAAAAGCCTAGGTCGATGCATTTCTGTTTGATCTCTTGGCCCAGCTCATGGGGCACCTGACCGGTGCGTTCGACCTCGGCTTCATGCGGGTAGATTTCGTTTTCGACAAAGCTGCGGACTGTCGAGACGATCATGTCCTGTTCTTCGGTGAGACCAAACTGCATGGCGCGATATCCTTGGATAGGTGATTGACGCAGGAAACGAGATTCCTCATGGTCACGGCATGCAGTTTTCGCCATCTATCATGCAAAGTTGGTAAAATTTTGAGTCACAGATTTAACATTCTGCTGTTCGATGGATTCTCGAACCACTGCCTCGCCAACATGGTCGAGCCTCTGCGAGCGGCCAACACTCTGTCCCGGCAGTCTTTGTATGAGTGGCGGTTCTGTTCCGTTGACGGAGAACCCGTCCACAGCTCCAGCGGGCTTGCGGTGACGCCGGATGTCGCCTTGACCGACCACAAAGGGGATGTTCTGGTCGTGATGCCCTCCTACGGGTTCTTGCAATTGGGCACGCCCCGTACCCTACGCGCCCTGTTGGCTGCTGCAAAAAGGCACGAACAGGTGGCCGGGCTGGATACCGGCAGCTGGTTGATGGCGCAGGCCGGGTTGTTGGATGGGCAGCGCGCGACCATTCACTGGGATGAGCTTTCCCGATTTGAAGAAGGTTTTCCCGCTGTGGACGTCGTACAAGAGCGTTATGTCATTGATGGCGCTCGTCTGACCTGTTCCGGGGCGATGGCGGCGTTTGATCTTGCACTGGCGCTTATCCGCACGGATCACGGCCCGCTGTTGTCGATGGAGGTCGCCCATCTGTTTATGAGCCGTGGCCGGAGCGACCACTATGCCTTACCGATGCAAACCGAAGACACTCTGGTGAATCGCGCCCTGGCCATCATGCAAGCAAACCTTGAAACACCGCTGTCGATCACGCAGGTCGCGCGCAAAGCGGGCTGCACTCAGAAACGGCTGGAAATGCGCGTTCAGGCGGACCTGAAAACTACACCGCAATCGCTCTATCGTCGGTTGCGTCTGAACCTTGCGCGCAGGCTGACTGAAGAGACCGAGCAATCCATCGCCGAGATCGCCAGCCGGTCGGGCTACGAGAACGCCAGCGCGATGACCCGTGCTTTCAAGGCCGAGTTCGGGCAGACCCCCTCGGCCTTCCGCAACAGGGTGTAGAGGGACAGCGCCGCCCCAAGACGGCGCTGCTCTTTTGTCAGGCACTTAACGCGACAGAACACGCAAGCGGCTTTCGAATTCACCACGGTCCACATAGCAGCCGTGCAGGTGACGGTGGCCTGTATTGGGATCGAAGGACGACCGCCCATGCAGTACACGACGGTTGTCAAAGACCACCATTTCGCCCCCCTTCAGCTTGAGCTGAAGCAGGTATTTGGGTTCGCGCGTCATCGCCATGAACTTCTGATAGGCGCGGTAGTAGCGCGGCATCAGAACGGGCTCGATATCAAGGAAATCCGCCAGATGCGCGTTGAAGCAGATCTCAATCACGTCGCCGTTTTCATCGCAGGTGATGACCCGTTTGCGCGAGCGAATATCCGTTTCTCCATCATGAAAACGGAACGGTATCGAGATGTCGCACAGGGCGTCAAAGGCATCGGGATCTTCCAGTTTCAGGTCCTCTGCCACCGCATAGCCATCGCAGAACAGCGACTCACCGCCCTCAGCCTCGTTGGCGAGACAGTGCAGGAACTGGAACCCCGGAGGCAGTTCCTGATTGGTCAGGTCGGTGTGCAGCGGCAGCGCAACCGGCGTGTAGGCTAGGTTATTCGGGTTGGGTTTGGATTTGACCTCGAAGGTCAGACCAAAATTGGTCTCGCGCAGAAACCCGATCCGGCGCGCGACGTCCATGCCAGCTTCGGTGGTATCGGCCAGATGGTCCACAATGCTCAGCCCGTATTGACGCGCTGCGATCAGCCAGTCCTTCAAAGCACTGTCTTGAGTCATAACCCCATCGGCATTCGCACGCGGGATACCGGCGGGCGAAAGCTCGGCCCGCCATGTGACAAAACCGGTATCAGCCGGGTCAAAAGCAGGTTGGCCGGGGCGGTGATCGCGCAGCCAGTCCAGATCAAAACCGGTGGGTGCCTGATCCTCGGCCCAGACAACAAGCAGGCTGTTGTCGGACTGGAATGCCTGCACGGGTTTGATATCCAGCGCAATGGCGGTGAGGTCTGTGAGGCGCTCCTGCGTCTGCGGATGGAACCCTGCAGGGTCGTTTTCGCGCAGCCAGATGAACGGGAAATCCCCGGTCATATGGTCGGGCCAGGTGATACGCACATGTGTTTCGGCCAGTTCAACCTGAACCGGTTTCGAGAGAGTTTGAGTTGTCATGTTAGTCTTTCGCGTAGAATTGAAATTCGGGTTCAATCTCAGCGCTGGGATGGGGGCGGCCACCAATCATAGGCCTTCCTATAGGGATGCCCGGGTCGGCGGCCCAACGTCGCTGGTATTTCTAAGCTGGATGGCATGCGAACGTCTGGATTGGGGGCTATCTCTTTGCGAAGGCTTAAATTAATTTGCGGCGCAGTCAAACGGAAAACGTGCCGGCAAACTTAGAGCCTACGGCAAACTTCAACCCTGCTGTTTTGCTGAGCAAACCCTGCGGCACAAAGGTGTGAAAAGATTGACGCGCCGCCCGAAATACAGAACGGTATCACAAAATCCGACGCCCCGATCCTTGTGACGTGCCGGCGCGACAAACCAGCCTCAGTAGAGAGAGAAGACCATGCCCCAGACCGCAGACACAAACCGCCGCATCGTTCTGAACGAACGCCCGAAGGGGGAACCCGACGACAATACGCTGCGGCTTGAGACGACGGATATTCCAACTCTGGGCGCAGGAGAGATGCTGATCCGCACCTGCTATTTGTCGCTCGACCCGTATATGCGCGGACGGATGAATGACGCAAAATCCTATGCCGAGCCTGTGGCGATTGGCGGGGTCATGACCGGACAGGTTGTGGGACAGGTTGTGACCTCGAACCTCGATGGATTCGAGGCGGGTGACTACGTGCCGTCTGGCAGCGGTTGGCAGGATTATGCGATCTCGGACGGGACCGAGGTCATAAACATGGGGAAAGCGCCACAAAACCCGTCCTGGGCGTTGGGTATTCTGGGTATGCCCGGCTACACCGCTTATGCCGGGTTGCTACAGATCGGCGAACCCAAGCCCGGTGAAACCGTGGTCGTTGCCGCCGCTTCCGGCCCGGTCGGCGCAACCGTCGGGCAGATCGCCAAGATCAAAGGTTGCCGGGTCGTTGGCGTTGCGGGCGGAGCCGAAAAATGCGCGCATGTGGTGGAAAATCTGGGCTTCGACGCCTGTATCGACCACAAAGCTGCCGATTTCGCTGATCAATTGCGGGCCGCCTGCCCGGATGGGATTGATGTCTACTTCGAAAATGTTGGCGGCAAGGTGCTTTACGGCGTCCTGCCCCTGCTGAACACTTTTGCGCGCATCCCGATCTGCGGCGTCGTCTCGTGGTACAACCTGCCCGGCTTGCCGGATGGCCCGGATATGGGGCCTGCGATCATGGGCACGCTGCTACGGATGAAGGTGAAGGCTCAGGGGTTCATCATCTTCGACAGCTTCCCGGCCTCGCTCTACAAGGAGTTTGTCCGGGATATGACCGGTTGGATTCAGGACGGATCGGTTAAATATCGCGAGCACATGGTCGAGGGGCTAGAGGCCGCACCCGAAGCGCTAAACCAGCTTCTGCGTGGTGAGAATTTCGGCAAGATGGTTGTGAATGTCGGGGCCTGATCGCCCCGGTCAGCCTCTAGACAACACAACACTCCAAATATGAAGCGACGGTCGCCGCACCGATCTGCGGCTACTGCTCTCCTTCAGGCCGTTTCAAGCCCACCAATCGCAGCCAGTGCGCTGACGATTTCGGGCACGCCCTGCCGTTGACGCAAGGAGGCGAACAAGAACGGTCGGCCTTTGCGCATGCGCGTGGCGTCTTCCTGCATCACCTCAAGTGACGCGCCCACATGCGGGGCGAGATCGGTTTTGTTGATGATCAACAGATCCGATTTCGTGATCGCAGGCCCACCCTTGCGCGGGATTTCTTCGCCCGCAGCCACATCAATCACGTAGAGCGTTACATCTGCCAGTTCAGGGCTGAACGTCGCCGACAGGTTATCGCCGCCGCTTTCGATCAGCACGACGTCAATCTCCGGGTGGCGCGACTGCATCTCGGCCACAGCCGCAAGGTTGATCGAGGCGTCCTCTCGGATCGCGGTATGCGGGCAACCGCCGGTTTCAACGCCGATGATCCTGTCCTGAGGCAGGATCTGCATCCGCATCAGCGCCTCGGCGTCCTCTTGGGTGTAGATGTCGTTTGTGATCACGCCCACCGAACAGATATCGCGTAGCGCCTCAGACAGCGCGGCGGTCAGGGTGGTTTTGCCCGCGCCGACGGGGCCTCCGATGCCGACACGAAGGGGGCCGTTCGTACTGCTCATGTTCGGAAAATCCTTGAATACTGTGTTTCATGCTTCATTGCCGCGATATCCGGGAGGAAGGTCGTCGAACTGAGGTCCTCCAGACCCGCGTCCTGCGCCTTTGCAGCAATCGCTGCACAGAGCGGAGTCAGATCCCGTATCAGCCGCTGCGCATCGGTTTGCCCCAAGGGAACAAGGCGCGTTGCACAGGCGACCAGATTGCTCAGGAACGCCTGCAGGAACATCTCAGTAACCAATGGCAACGGCAAATTCTGCAATCGTGCCGCACGCCCTACCGCCACCGGGTAGGTCAGATGCTGCAAGTCAAAGCCCCAAACATCCCCGGTCACGGCTCCAAACGCCTGTCCGAGCAAACTGGTTTCCATCAACCGCTCAGATGAGGCGCTGAACGCGCGGGCTGTGGCGTCGATGTCAGTCAAATCGACCGGGGTTTCGGCGGCGTAAGCCGCCCCCAGAAAAAGCGCGTCGTTCCAGCCAGAGCCATGCTCCAATACGTCCGACACCCAGGCGCCCGCATCCTGAGCGCCAGCAACCGAACCGAGTTCAATCGCGGCCTCCAACCCATGAGAATATGCGAAGCCGCCAACCGGATAGGCCGGAGACAACCACTGCACCAAGGTCAGGATATCGGAATTAGTGGGCGTGGCCATGTGTCCTGCCATGACCATAAGCGCCGCCTTCGGGGGTGAAGGGTTCAACGACCTCTTGGATTTCTGCGCCCAGTTTCAAAAGCATATCGCGAATGACATGATCGCGTTGTATCAGGAGCCGGTCGGCTTCGATCTGACAGGGGGTGTGGCGATTGCCGATATGCCACGCAAGGTGCAGCAGATTGTCCCCGCTGATTTCCAGCAACTCTTCCGGTGCGGCGATGATTTCAATCTCGCGCCCATCTTCCAGCACCAGAACCCCACCATGGTCGAGGGATTTCGTGTGCGCCAGATCAACCAAAAAGGTCTCACCATCATCGGTGGCCAGCATTTTACGGCGCATGAAACGCCCGTCATAGTCCAGCGAGACCTGAGCATGCGCCGGATCGTGGTGGTGATCGTGATAGATACGGGCGGTTTTGATCGCAGTGGTCATCGTGGCCTCCTTTTTGAATCAGAACATGAAATAGCGCTGCGCCATCGGCAACACCTCGGCAGGTTGACAGGTGAGCAGCTCCCCATCGGCTCGGACCTCATAGGTTTCCGGGTCAACCTCGATCTGGGGCGTTGCATCATTCAGCAGCAAATCCTGCTTGCCGATATCGCGCGTGTTGCGCACGGCGACGGTTTGTTTCGCCAGTCCCAGTTTATCACCAATCCCACTCGCTTGCGCGGCCTCCGAGACAAATGTGATCGCCGAGTTTTCAAGCGACCGGCCGAAAGCTCCGAACATGGGGCGGCTATAGACCGGCTGCGGAGTTGGGATCGAGGCATTCGGGTCACCCATCTGCGCGCAGGCGATGGTGCCACCCAACAAAACCATCTCGGGCTTCACCCCGAAGAAAGCCGGGTTCCACAGGACCAGATCGGCGCGTTTACCTTCCTCGATGCTGCCGATCTGATGACTCAGGCCATGCGCAATCGCCGGGTTGATAGTGTATTTCGCGATGTAACGACGAACGCGCAGGTTATCATTGTCGCCGGTTTCCTCGGGCAGGCGGCCGCGTTGTTTTTTCCTGACTTCCGACCTTTTTGTTGATCTGACTGGGTTTTTGGTTTGTTTTCAGGTGTGGTTGCTCAGAGGCGCGTTGTAGTGCCCCATTATTATAAAAAGTATTGACATGGGCCTTCAGATGGCTAACCTCTTCGCCCATGTTCATCCGCACCAAACATGACGCAAAGCTCAACCGCACACGGATCCAGATCGTTGAATCCGTCCGCACCGGCTCCAAGGTACGCCAGAAGATCCTGCGCCATGTGGGTGTGGCCCATAACGACAGCGAGATTGAGGATATCAAGCGTCTGGCGGGCCGCTTGATGGAGCAATTACGCATTGATCGCTCGCCGCAAATGGAACTGTTCACGCCCACGGAATATGCCGATCTGCAGGCGCTGGTGCGCCGCGCTCCGCGGCCGGACAAGCTTGGCGTTGATCTTGCCGAGTGCCGTGAGGAGGCGCGGGTCTCTCTGGGTCTGCGGGATGTCATGGGGACGATGTATGACCAACTGGGTTGGGGGGCCCTTCTGGGGGCGGCGCGTAAAAGTGCCAATCGCATTGTGAAAGAGCTGGTTATGGCGCGGATCGCACAGCCCGAGAGCAAGCGCGCGACCGTGGAGGCGTTGGAGAACCAGGCAGGCATCACGCTCAATCTGGACGTGGTCTATCGGAGCATGGATTACATCAATACGCCGGTGATAGACGGGATTTGCAAAACCTCTCACGCGGCGGCAGAGAAGTTGCTGGGCGGGCCAGTGACCGTGCTGTTCTACGATTGCACGACCCTGGCCTTTGACACCGAGCGCGAGGACCCGGCCGAGGATGCGGACGGGGTCGAGCAGGATCATCTTCTGGCCAAGGGCTTCAGCAAGGATGGCAAGCATCACCGCGCTCAGGTCATGCTGGCGCTGATCGTCACCTCCGATGGGCTGCCTGTGGGCTATGAACTCTTCCCGGGAAACACCTGGGAAGGTCATACGCTGGAAGCTGCGCTGAAGGCGTTGGAGGGACGCTTCGACGTGGCCAGGGTCACGTTCGTGGCCGATGCCGCCATGCTCAGCAAGGACAACCAGCAGATGTTGCAGAACAAGGGTCTGCCCTACATCCTCGGCTATCGCATGAAGTCCGCCCCGGCCGCCGTGAAGGCGAACATTTTGAGCCCGGAGGGACGCCAGCCTTGGGCTGGACACGGTTCTGAAGAGGCAACCGAGAAGGGCTGGTACAAGGTGATCGACCAGGAGGGAGCGCGGGTCATTGTGACCTGGTCACCCACCCGGGCACGCAATGATGCCCACAAGCGCGACAAGGCAATCGAAAAGCTGCACAAGAAGCTCAAGCGCTCTCGCAAACCCGGCAGCTTCAGCAGCCGGGGATATGGCCGCTTCCTGGCCTTCCCCGACAGCGGGGACGTCACGCTGGATGATGCAAAGATCAAGGCAGCGGCACAATGGGACGGGCTGCATGCCATTGTTGTTCATGGTGCGGACGAACTGGAGGCACAGGACGTCATTGCCCGCTATCACCAGTTGTGGGAGATCGAAGCCTGCTTCCGCACCAACAAGCACGATCTGAAAATCCGGCCCATCTATCACTGGTCGCCGCGTCGGGTCCGGGCCCATATCGCCATCTGCTACATGGCCTTCTGCTGCCTGCAGCACCTGCGCAAGCATCTGGACCTGCTCGGACACCCGATGAGCCCGGCTCGTATCCGCAACGAGTTGAACGCATTGCAGCTCTCGATCCTGCGCCACAAAGGCACCCCTGACCGCTACGGCATGCCAAGCCATGCCACGGTCGATGCCAGACGCATCCTCACCTGCGTCGGCCTGACCTGGAACGAAGCCCCTTTCAAGATACCCCCCGGGCGCACCCGAAAAACTGGCCAGACCAAAGCCTGAGCTCCCTCAACACTCCGAAACAATCGCTGGCGAAAAAAGTCCGTGTAGTGCCTTTTGGCAACCAAGGCATAATAATATCAATGACTTATACGAAAAAATGTCGGAAGTCAGGAGTGGTCATCGTGGCCTCCTTTTTCCTGACTTCCGACCTTTTTGTTGATCTGACTGGGTTTTTGGTTTGTTTTCAGGTGTGGTTGCTCAGAGGCGCGTTGTAGTGCCCCATTATTATAAAAAGTATTGACATGGGCCTTCAGATGGCTAACCTCTTCGCCCATGTTCATCCGCACCAAACATGACGCAAAGCTCAACCGCACACGGATCCAGATCGTTGAATCCGTCCGCACCGGCTCCAAGGTACGCCAGAAGATCCTGCGCCATGTGGGTGTGGCCCATAACGACAGCGAGATTGAGGATATCAAGCGTCTGGCGGGCCGCTTGATGGAGCAATTACGCATTGATCGCTCGCCGCAAATGGAACTGTTCACGCCCACGGAATATGCCGATCTGCAGGCGCTGGTGCGCCGCGCTCCGCGGCCGGACAAGCTTGGCGTTGATCTTGCCGAGTGCCGTGAGGAGGCGCGGGTCTCTCTGGGTCTGCGGGATGTCATGGGGACGATGTATGACCAACTGGGTTGGGGGGCCCTTCTGGGGGCGGCGCGTAAAAGTGCCAATCGCATTGTGAAAGAGCTGGTTATGGCGCGGATCGCACAGCCCGAGAGCAAGCGCGCGACCGTGGAGGCGTTGGAGAACCAGGCAGGCATCACGCTCAATCTGGACGTGGTCTATCGGAGCATGGATTACATCAATACGCCGGTGATAGACGGGATTTGCAAAACCTCTCACGCGGCGGCAGAGAAGTTGCTGGGCGGGCCAGTGACCGTGCTGTTCTACGATTGCACGACCCTGGCCTTTGACACCGAGCGCGAGGACCCGGCCGAGGATGCGGACGGGGTCGAGCAGGATCATCTTCTGGCCAAGGGCTTCAGCAAGGATGGCAAGCATCACCGCGCTCAGGTCATGCTGGCGCTGATCGTCACCTCCGATGGGCTGCCTGTGGGCTATGAACTCTTCCCGGGAAACACCTGGGAAGGTCATACGCTGGAAGCTGCGCTGAAGGCGTTGGAGGGACGCTTCGACGTGGCCAGGGTCACGTTCGTGGCCGATGCCGCCATGCTCAGCAAGGACAACCAGCAGATGTTGCAGAACAAGGGTCTGCCCTACATCCTCGGCTATCGCATGAAGTCCGCCCCGGCCGCCGTGAAGGCGAACATTTTGAGCCCGGAGGGACGCCAGCCTTGGGCTGGACACGGTTCTGAAGAGGCAACCGAGAAGGGCTGGTACAAGGTGATCGACCAGGAGGGAGCGCGGGTCATTGTGACCTGGTCACCCACCCGGGCACGCAATGATGCCCACAAGCGCGACAAGGCAATCGAAAAGCTGCACAAGAAGCTCAAGCGCTCTCGCAAACCCGGCAGCTTCAGCAGCCGGGGATATGGCCGCTTCCTGGCCTTCCCCGACAGCGGGGACGTCACGCTGGATGATGCAAAGATCAAGGCAGCGGCACAATGGGACGGGCTGCATGCCATTGTTGTTCATGGTGCGGACGAACTGGAGGCACAGGACGTCATTGCCCGCTATCACCAGTTGTGGGAGATCGAAGCCTGCTTCCGCACCAACAAGCACGATCTGAAAATCCGGCCCATCTATCACTGGTCGCCGCGTCGGGTCCGGGCCCATATCGCCATCTGCTACATGGCCTTCTGCTGCCTGCAGCACCTGCGCAAGCATCTGGACCTGCTCGGACACCCGATGAGCCCGGCTCGTATCCGCAACGAGTTGAACGCATTGCAGCTCTCGATCCTGCGCCACAAAGGCACCCCTGACCGCTACGGCATGCCAAGCCATGCCACGGTCGATGCCAGACGCATCCTCACCTGCGTCGGCCTGACCTGGAACGAAGCCCCTTTCAAGATACCCCCCGGGCGCACCCGAAAAACTGGCCAGACCAAAGCCTGAGCTCCCTCAACACTCCGAAACAATCGCTGGCGAAAAAAGTCCGTGTAGTGCCTTTTGGCAACCAAGGCATAATAATATCAATGACTTATACGAAAAAATGTCGGAAGTCAGGAGTGGTCATCGTGGCCTCCTTTTTGAATCAGAACATGAAATAGCGCTGCGCCATCGGCAACACCTCGGCAGGTTGACAGGTGAGCAGCTCCCCATCGGCTCGGACCTCATAGGTTTCCGGGTCAACCTCGATCTGGGGCGTTGCATCATTCAGCAGCAAATCCTGCTTGCCGATATCGCGCGTGTTGCGCACGGCGACGGTTTGTTTCGCCAGTCCCAGTTTATCACCAATCCCACTCGCTTGCGCGGCCTCCGAGACAAATGTGATCGCCGAGTTTTCAAGCGACCGGCCGAAAGCTCCGAACATGGGGCGGCTATAGACCGGCTGCGGCGTTGGGATCGAGGCATTCGGGTCACCCATCTGCGCGCAGGCGATGGTGCCACCCAACAAAACCATCTCGGGCTTCACCCCGAAGAAAGCCGGGTTCCACAGGACCAGATCGGCGCGTTTACCTTCCTCGATGCTGCCGATCTGATGACTCAGGCCATGCGCAATCGCCGGGTTGATAGTGTATTTCGCGATGTAACGACGAACGCGCAGGTTATCATTGTCGCCGGTTTCCTCGGGCAGGCGGCCGCGTTGTTTTTTCATCTTGTCGGCGGTCTGCCATGTACGGATCAGAACCTCTCCGACCCGACCCATCGCCTGACTGTCCGAAGCGATGATGCTGAACGCGCCCATGTCGTGGAGGATGTCCTCGGCCGCGATCGTCTCACGCCGGATGCGGCTTTCGGCAAAGGCCACGTCCTCGGGGATGGATTTGTCGAGGTGGTGGCACACCATCAGCATATCCAGATGCTCTTCGACCGTGTTCACAGTGAAGGGGCGCGTGGGGTTGGTCGAAGACGGCAAAACGTGGTTTTCGCCGCAGATCTTGATGATATCGGGGGCGTGGCCACCGCCTGCGCCTTCGGTGTGAAAGGCGTGGATCGTGCGGCCTTTCATTGCGCCCACGGTGTTCTCGACAAAACCGGATTCGTTCAGCGTGTCGGTATGGATCATGACTTGCACATCCATCGCGTCGGCCACCGAGAGGCAGCAATCGATGGCGGCGGGGGTCGTGCCCCAATCCTCATGCAGTTTCAGAGCGCAGGCACCTGCGTTGACCTGCTCCTCCAGCGCAGCAGGCAGAGAGGCATTTCCCTTGCCAGCAAAAGCCAGGTTCATTGGAAACGCGTCGGCGGCCTGCAACATCCGTCCAATATGCCAAGGACCCGGTGTGCAGGTGGTGGCCAGAGTGCCATGCGCCGGGCCCGTCCCGCCGCCCAACATAGTGGTCAGGCCGGAATGCAGCGCATCCTCGATCTGTTGCGGGCAGATAAAGTGGATATGGCTGTCGAAGCCACCTGCGGTCAGGATGCGCCCCTCGCCCGCAATGGCCTCGGTGCCGGGACCGATGATGATATCTACGCCAGGTTGGGTATCGGGGTTCCCGGCCTTGCCGATCTTGGCGATACGCCCGTCTTTCAGACCCACATCCGCCTTGTAGATACCCGAGTGGTCAACGATCAGCGCATTGGTGATAACTGTATCCACGGCCCCCTCGGCCCGAGTGGCCTGAGACTGCCCCATCCCATCGCGGATCACCTTGCCGCCGCCGAACTTGACCTCTTCGCCGTAGAGCAGCGCATTATCGCCCGTCCCTCCGGTGGCGGCAGCGCCCGCACGTTCAGCGGTCAGGTCGCGTTCGACCTCGATGACCAGATCGGTATCCGCCAGCCGCAGCTTGTCGCCAGTAGTGGGGCCGAACATCGCGGCATAGTCAGAACGTTTTATTGTTGCTGGCATCAGAGCGACCCCATGACCTTTTGATTGAACCCATAGACCTTGCGCGCTCCGCCGATCGGGATCAGCGAAACCTCTCGCGCCTGACCGGGCTCGAACCGAACAGCGGTGCCGGGGGCGATGTCCAAACGCAGCCCATGTGCCGCTGCACGATCGAAGTCGAGCGCCGGGTTGGTTTCGGCGAAATGATAGTGCGAGCCGACCTGAACCGGGCGGTCGCCGGTATTGGCGACCATCAGAGTGATCGCCTTGGCACTTGCGTTCAGGGTGATCTCACCCTCGGCCGGGAACAGCTCTCCGGGGATCATTTGTTCAACTTCACCATCAGCGCGATTGCGGCCAGTGCGACAACTGCCAGACCAACGCCAAGGGTCGCGTAGTCCGTGCCGTGCGCATGGATATGCGTATCGGTGTGGGCGGCGGCAGGGCCGGCAACGATCAGGGCGGGGAAAAGCATACGATTCATGTCTTGGTTCCTTTGTTAGCGAATGGGGTTGTGGACGGTCACAAGCTTGGTGCCGTCGGGAAAGGTGGCTTCGACTTGAACCTCATGGATCATCTCGGGCACGCCCTCCATGCATTGATCCCGGGTGATCACTTCGGCTCCGGCCTGCATCATGTCAGCCACCGAGCGACCGTCGCGCGCACCTTCGACCACAGCGTCGGTGATCAGAGCGATAGCCTCGGGGTGGTTCAGCCTGACGCCTCGGGCAAGGCGCTTGCGGGCAACTTCGGCGGCCATGGCGACCATCAGTTTGTCTTTTTCACGAGGGGTCAGGTTCATCTCAGATCATCCAGCATCGGGGAAGAGTGTTGTTGTTGAGCTGCCGCAGAACCGGCATCAGCGCACGGCGCAGGGCAAAGCTGTTTTCGGCCAGCATCCGGATCACCAGCAGATCGCTATGGATCAGCGTGGCACTCGCCGTGTCGGGCAGCATCTGGCGCACCGTGTCCAACTGCCCTTCGGCCAAGTTGCAGGCAAAGACGACCAACGCCATTGCACCCGCCCCGTCTGCGATATGAGGTTTCGCAAGATGGGCGTGCAGGTCGCCGTCAAATCGCATTGTATCCAACAACAGAGGGGCTCCACCGCGCCGAATTTCGATCCGGTCCCGCAAACGGATATCCGTCAGGGTTTCGCCCATCGCCGCGCGCCCAAAGACTAAAGGCTCGACCATTAGCAGAGTCGCGTCCGGCTCCATTTCGACCAATAGTCGACGATCCAGAGCACTGCCGTTGAACAGGATTGTCTCTTGCGGCATCCAGTTCATGCGAGCACCGGGCGCGACGGTCAGGTGATTGACGACCTGACCATAGGGGCCGGGCTGCGCCTTGTAAGCGCGCTCACACGCCTGTGTCGTCATCGTCAGAGTGGTACCTTCGCCCGCTGTTCCGGTGAAACGAAACGCATCCCCACCGGTGACGCCGCCAGCAGTGTTCAACAGAACCGCATCCAACGCGCGCGATTCCGCGCGTGGAAACAAGCACTTAAAAGAACCAGATTGGCGGAATACGTCCAGAACCGACCGCCTGCCCAACGGTTTGGTGCTGATCGACACGGCCCCCTTGGCACGCGGAGGGGTTTTGTCCGTGATGGGCGTTATATGGGCAAGTTGCGTAATTGGGCACCCCCGAGGCGTCAGTTCATGCCCCGTGTTTCGGGCCTCGGATGGCGGAAAACCATTCTTGGGTGTCGCAATCGAACACAAAACCGATGCAGGTGACCAAATTTTTGGCACACAGTCGGGCAATGGATTAAAAATTAATCAGATACGGCTGTTTTTTGCATTTACCTGACCGACAGGTTGCCAAGATTGCCGCGATGCAGAAACCGTATGGGTGCTCGTCGGGGGAAACATCTCGAAGGGTGTGTGACGGCTGCGCGAATTGGACCTCGGACACAACCGCCACACGATAACGCAACAACAGTTGCGGGGATCAGGTAGAAGAGAAACGCGCCGTTGTGCAAGCCCTCTCTCCCGGCCCCGCCCAGGAGGATTACATGAAATCGCTCAAATCCACGCTCGCCGGATCACTGGTATTTGCTGCCATGGCCACCGCCGCACTGTCGGCTGAAGACACGATCAAGGTTGGCGTGCTGCATTCGCTGTCCGGCACGATGGCAATCTCGGAAACGACGCTGAAAGACACGATGCTGATGCTGATCGACCAGCAAAACGCCAAGGGCGGCCTGCTGGGCAAGCAGCTTGAAGCGGTCGTAGTCGACCCGGCCTCGGACTGGCCGCTATTTGCTGAAAAAGCGCGCGAGCTGCTGACCGTACATGAGGTGGATGTGATCTTTGGCAACTGGACCTCGGTCAGCCGGAAATCGGTTCTGCCCGTGATCGAAGAACTGAACGGCCTGCTGTTCTATCCGGTTCAGTATGAGGGCGAAGAATCCTCGAAGAACGTCTTCTACACCGGCGCAGCGCCGAACCAGCAGGCAATCCCTGCGACCGACTATTTTCTGGAGGAACTGGGGGTCGAGAAATTCGCTCTGCTCGGCACAGACTATGTCTACCCCAGGACCACCAACAATATTCTTGAAAGCTACCTGAAGGGTAAAGGCATCGCGGACGAAGATATCTTCGTCAACTATACCCCCTTTGGTCATTCTGACTGGTCCAAGATCGTGGCGGACGTAGTCGCGCTGGGTGCAGATGGTAAGAAGGTCGGCGTGATCTCGACCATCAATGGAGACGCAAACATTGGTTTCTACAAAGAGCTGGCGGCTGCGGGCGTTTCGGCGGATGACATCCCGGTCGTAGCCTTCTCCGTCGGTGAGGAAGAACTCTCGGGTCTGGATACCACCAACCTGGTCGGTCACCTGGCCGCGTGGAACTACTTCCAGTCGGCAGATACCGACGTGAACGCAGAGTTCGTTGAGACGTGGAAAGCCACCATGGGTGAAGACCGCGTGACCAATGACCCGATGGAGGCGCATTACATCGGCTTCAACATGTGGGTGAACGCCGCGACCGAGGCCGGATCGACTGAAGTGGATGCCGTGCGCGCCGCCATGTACGGGCAGGAATTCCCGAACCTGACTGGTGGCACTGCAGTGATGCTGCCGAACCACCACCTGGCCAAGCCGGTTCTGATCGGTGAAATTCAGGAAGATGGCCAGTTCGATATCATCAGCGAAACCGACGTTGTGCCGGGTGATGCATGGACCGATTTCCTGCCGGAATCGGCGGTTCTGATCTCGGATTGGAAAGAGCTGGGTTGCGGTATGTACAACACCGAGACCAAGACCTGTGTTCAGACCCTGTCGAACTACTAAAATTCTCGCAAGGCGGGTGTCATCGCCCGCCTTGCCCTAAAGACACCTCGGGTTTCACCACATGTTACGACTATTCCTTGCGGGTCTCGCAATCCTGTGCGCCTGCCTGACGGCCAATGCGCAAGAGAGCGGTTTGCAATCGATCCTGCAAGAGCATCAGGAGATCATCGCCAAAAGCTCACGCAAGACGATCAAACCGGCGATTGATGCGATTGCCAGCAGCGGTCTACCACAAGCGCAGGTGATGCTTGAGACGTGGGCCGCAAAAGACGTGTGGATGCGCAAGTCGGATGGCCTGTTCTTTTCAGGCAAAAAGGCCGAGGGGCGGTCGTATGAGCTGACCGATTTCGACACCGGAGAAGTCGTTGGCACGTATCAAAAATCCGACCTGAAGCAGTTGAAACCCAATAGCGGCATCCGCGCGATGATCGGGACGGCTTTGGTGCAGTTCCAACTGACCGACCCGGATCGCGCGAAACGTCTGGCAGCTTTGACTTCTATTCAACGCGATCCCGAAGGCGCTCTGCTGGAGCCGCTGCGCGCCTCAATTGAGGACGAGCCCGATGCCGATCTGAAAGCGCAGAAGCAACGCCTCGAGCGGCTGCTGACCATCGGCTACGACGAAGATACCGCAGCACGTGTGGCTGCGATTGAAGACATGTCCAACGATCTGGGGGTGGACGTCCGCGCGGCTCTGAACCCTTTGGTCGTGACGAATCGACATACGGGCACAGATCTGCCCTCTGATGCGAATATCGCCGCCATTCTAGATCCCGGATCAGAAGCTCTGTCGCGGGATGAGGCATATGATCTCTTGGTCGCCAATGACCTCGCAGCACCGCGCACGTCGCCCGACGACATACGCGCCGCACTGGCCGCCAATATCGACGGAGGCCGCGTGGGGGGCATTCCTGTCGCGCAGCTGAACTCTGACACCACGCGTGCTCAGGCTTACGCTATTTTAGCCGAAGCCGGCCTCGTGCGCGCTTTGATCACCGAGGCCGACATCGATTCTGCGTTGGAAACGCATGTCTTCTTTGAGACCTATACCGAACCTTCACCCGAAGTCACAGCCGCCGCCGAAAAAGCGCTGGAACAGATCGAGCTGAAGGTCGGCTTGAACCAGACCCTCGACCTGACGCTGGACGCGATCTCGCTGGCGTCGATCTATTTCCTGGCTGCCATCGGTCTGGCCATCACCTTTGGCGTGATGGGCGTAATCAACATGGCCCATGGCGAGTTCATCATGATGGGCGCATACACCGGCTACGTGGTGCAGCAGTTCATCCCCGACCATACGCTCTCAATCATCGTCGCCATCCCGATGGCCTTTGCCGTCACCTTCGCCATGGGCGTCGCGATGGAGCGGCTGGTGATCCGCTGGCTCTACGCCCGCCCGCTGGAGACTCTGCTGGCGACGTTCGGCATCTCTATCGCTTTGCAACAGCTGGCCAAGAACATCTTCGGTACGCAGGCCCGACCGCTAACCGCGCCCGGCTGGTTGGACGGGGCGTGGGTGCTAAACGATGTGGTCTCGATCAGCTACATCCGCATCGCGATCTTTGTTCTGGCGATGATCTTTCTGGGACTGTTTCTCTACATCATGAAGCGCACTCGACTGGGGCTTGAGATGCGCGCGGTGACGCAGAACCCGCGCATGGCGGGGTCGATGGGGATCAATCCGGGGCGGGTGAATATGCTGACCTTTGGGCTTGGTTCCGGCATCGCTGGAATCGCCGGGGTTGCGATTGGTCTGTTTGCCAAGGTCACGTCCGATCTGGGCAGCGACTATATCGTGCAAAGCTTCATGACCGTGGTTGTTGGCGGCGTCGGCAATATCTGGGGCGCGCTGGCGGGTGCCGGCATGATCGGCTTCCTCCAAAAGGGCATCGAGTGGATGAACCCCTCGAACACCCTCGCGGCCCAAACCTACATGATCATCTTCATCATCATTTTCATCCAGTTCCGGCCAAGGGGCATCATCGCCCTCAAAGGCCGCGCGGCCGGGGATTGAGCCATGGAACGCAGCTTTGTCGCCAAGAACCCCTCCGTGCTGGTCTTTCTAGCCATCCTGTCACTGTTCACCTTGGGCGTGAAAGTCCTGTCGGAAGGGTTCGGGATCGGCGTGATCTCAACCAGTTTCGTCAAGACGCTGGGCAAGACCCTGTGCCTTTGCCTAATTGCCGTTGCGATGGATCTGGTTTGGGGCTTTACCGGCATCCTCTCGCTGGCCATTTCGCCTTCTTCGGGCTAGGAGGCTACATGATCGGCATGTGGTTGATGTACGAACGCACCCGCCTGATCGTGGTCGAGTCCCTGTCACAAGCTGAAATCCCCCCTACCCCGTCCGAGGTCGTGGACGCCATCGGAACGCAGATTTTCGGCGTGGTCGGGTCATCGGATTTTCCACTGATCTGGGCCTTCTCCCATAGCCTGACCCTGCAACTGATACTGGTCGTATTGGTGCCCGGTCTGCTGGCGCTGGTCTTCGGCTGGCTGGCCTTCCGCAGCCGGGTGACGGGGGTATACCTGTCGATCCTGACCCAAGCCATGACCTTGGCGTTGGCGCTGTACCTGTTCCAGAACGACAGCGGCTTGCGCGGCAACAATGGCCTGTCGGGCTTGCAGAATCTGCCAGGTGTCACCGCCTCGCAGGACGTGGTGTCGATCTGGTTCCTTTGGGCCTCGGCGCTCGCGCTTGGCTTGGGCTATATGCTCGCGGCGTGGATCGTGTCGGGCAAATTCGGCTCGGTCATCCGTGGCATTCGCGACAATGAGGCGCGAGTGCGGTTCCTTGGCTATTCTGTCGAGGTCTACAAGCTGGCCGTCTTCACCCTGACCGCTTGTATCGCCGCCATCGCGGGCGCGCTCTACTATCCACAAGCTGGGATCATCAACCCCGAAGAGATGGCCCCCATCGCTTCGATCTATCTGGCCGTTTGGGTCGCCATTGGTGGGCGTGGTCGCCTGTATGGTGCGGTGATCGGGGCGGCTTTCGTCAGCCTGCTCAGCACATGGTTTACCGGCGGGCAGGCGCCAGACATCCCACTTGGGTTCTACACGATCAAATGGGTCGACTGGTGGCAAGTGCTGCTGGGCGTCTCCTTCGTGCTGGTCACGCTGTTCGCACCAAAGGGTATCGGAGGGATGTTCGACCTCTGGACCAACCGCCGTGCGCCGAAGCGCCATGGTGCGCCGCTTGGGCCCGACGACAGCGCCCTGCGCGAAAAGGAGGCAACGGAATGAGCACTCTGCTAGAGGTCAGCGGCGTTTCGGTCACCTTCGATGGGTTCCGCGCCATCAACAATCTCTCCTTCCAGATCGGTGAGGCCGAACTGCGCGCCGTGATCGGACCGAACGGGGCTGGAAAGACGACCTTCATGGATATCGTCACAGGCAAGACGCGGCCAGACGAAGGCCGCGTGATCTGGGGCGAGAAATCCGTCTCATTGCTGCGGATGAGCGAGGCGAAAATCGCGCAGGCCGGTGTCGGCCGGAAATTCCAGAAACCTACCGTGTTTGAGGACCAGAGCGTTAGAGAAAACCTGCTGATGGCCCTCAAGAACAAACGCGGTTGGCTGGGCGTCCTATTCTATCGCCCCACGAACAGCGACCTGGAAAAGGTCAAGGAACTGGCGGATGAGATCGGCCTGAAGGACGAACTTGACCGTAAATCCGGTGAACTCAGCCACGGGCAAAAACAATGGCTCGAGATCGGGATGTTGCTGGCACAGGAACCACGCCTTCTGCTGGTTGATGAGCCTGCCGCCGGCATGACCCCGCAGGAGCGCGAACACACAACTGATCTGCTGGTTCAAGCCGCCAAGACCCGCGCCGTTGTGGTCGTCGAACATGATATGGAGTTTGTCCGCCGCCTGAACTGCAAGGTCACCGTCCTACACGAAGGCTCGGTTCTGGCCGAGGGGTCTCTGGACCACGTGACATCAAATCAGGACGTCATCGACGTCTATCTGGGGCGCTGACCGATGCTGAAACTGAACGATTTGACCCTGCACTACGGCCATTCACAAATCCTCAACGGTATCTCAATGGAAGCCGAGAGGGGTGAGGTGACATGTGTAATGGGCACCAATGGTGTCGGCAAGACTAGCCTGATCAAGGCGATCTCGGGCACCCATCCCCGCTCTGGCGGATCGCTGACACTGGATGGCGAAGATCTTGACCCGCTGCCTGCGCATCAGATGGCCTGGAAAAGTGTCGCCTATGTCCCTCAAGGACGCGAGATTTTTCCGCTTCTGACGGTGCGTGAGAATCTCGAAACCGGGTTCGCCTGCCTCCCCGCGGCTGAACACTTCGTGCCGGATGAGATCTTTGATCTGTTCCCGGTTCTGGCCCAGATGCAGCATCGGCGCGGAGGAGACTTGTCCGGTGGCCAGCAGCAACAGTTGGCGATTGCCCGGGCACTGATCACAAAGCCCCGGCTCTTGCTGCTGGACGAACCTACCGAGGGCATTCAGCCCAACATCATCCAGCAGATCGGCGAAGTGATCCGCCACCTGCGAGATCAGGGTCAGATGGCGATTCTGCTGGTCGAGCAATACTTCGACTTTGCCTACGACCTCGCCGACCGATTTGTCGTGCTGCGTCGGGGCGAAATCCTGCTGGAAGGCCGCAAGCAGGATGTGTCACGAGATCAAGTCCTTCAAGGCGTCTCGGTCTGACCGAGACGTCGCGTGTCAGTTACCGCTGTTGCGACGTTCCAGCCGCTCAAGGTTGACCACGGTCGAAAGCATAAGCCGGTCTTGGCTCCACCCGTCGGTCTCGCGCAAACTGGCCGAGCCCCAGGCCAACACAATCGCAAAGATCAGGCTGAAAGTCAGGACCATCGCATGCAGCGTGTCGCTAACACGCGATATGTCCGGTGTATGTAACATGCGATCTGTCCGGTTCTATTCTGTCTCTGAGAGGAGGCGTTATGAACCGAGCAGAAGTGTTACAGGAAGTTCGACTGATGAAGTTTGAAGATGTGTATTCGCGGCGAAGCGCGAACAAGCTGACGCAAGAACAGGCGGCTGAGATACTGGGTGTATCCGTGCGCACCGTCAGGCGTTGGGAGGATCGATTTGAGGCGGATGGTGCAGAAGGTCTGTACGACCGTCGGCTTGGCAAACTGGCCAACAATCGTGTTGCCACGGATAAGGTCATGGAGATGCTTGAACTGTTTGATACCAAGTACTGGGATTACACGCCGAAGCATTTCCACGAGAAGCTGGTGGCCCACCATGGTTTCACACAGAGCTACAACTGGGTGCGGCTTACACTGCAGCGCCACGGCCGGGTTCAGGCAGCACCCCGACGAGGTGCCCATCGGCGCAAGCGGCCCCGCCGTCCGATGGTTGGCATGATGTTGCATCAGGACGGCTCCAGCCATGAATGGGTTCCGGGTCAGTGGTGGGATCTGATCGTCACCATGGACGATGCCACCAACCGGGTTTATTCGGCATTCTTTGTCGAGGAAGAAGGGACGATGAGCAGTTTTCAGGGGCTGACAGAGGTGATCGAGGCGCAAGGTCTGTTTTGCTCGCTCTATGCCGATCGGGGCTCTCATTACTGGCATACGCCCGAAGCGGGCGGCAAAGTGGACAAGGACAATCTGACCCAGGTCGGGCGCGCCTTGCAGCAACTCGGCATTGAGCTGATCCCGGCCTATTCACCGCAGGCCCGTGGACGGTCTGAACGCATGTTTGGCACGTTCCAGAACCGATTGCCGCAGGAACTGCGGTCCCATGGGATCACAACCATTGAAGAGGCCAATCAGTTCCTGAAAGAGGTCTATCTTCCCGAACACAATGCCCTGTTTGCAAAGGAGCCGGAGGATACGACCTCGGCCTTCGTGCCGTTTACAGGCAATGTGCGCGACACCCTGTGTGTGCAGGAAGACCGCGTCGTCGGCAACGACAATACGGTGCGCTACAAGGGCCTGGTCATGCAGATCGCGGCAGACAGGCACCGTCATCATTTCGTCAAGGCGAAGGTCAGGGTCCACGAATACCCCGATGGTCAACTGGTCATCTTCCACGGCCCGAGATGCATTGGCCGCTACCAGCCTGACGGATCACCCATCACACAGGAGGATAGCAAACACAAAGTCGCGTGACCCGCTTCGACGTGGCGCGAACGCGGTGGCCCAAATCTACGGTCGCCTACGGCTCCCTCCGAATTGGGCCACCGCGCAATCAACTGAAGCGGACAATTGGCATGTTACCTACACCGGACAATTCAGAATGTTCTCGACAGACCATCGCATGCAGCGGATGCCCCCCTTTGGGTCCGTCTGCCAAAGCGATCACACGCTGTCGCAACACCCGCTTAGCCTTGTTCCCATTGACCAGCGCAACATTCAGGACCTGAGGACGCTCGCGCGAGACAGTACGGGCGCAATAGTCCAGTAGGCATTTGGCATAGTCCACCGTGTCCAGCCTGCGTCTGGCAACAATGGCCTGATCGCAGCCAAGCTCGCGCAGCCGCTCAAACTGATAGCGCAGGATGTGATAGGCCGGATTCCAGAAGAACAGCGGGCGCAGAAACTCCAGCACCAGCTCCCATTCGACGTCTCCGCTGCGGACATGCTGGAATTCATGCGCGATTGCGAACCGCAATTCGTGGCGATCGTTCAGCAGGTTGCTGGGCAAGATCACGTGACGACGGCGCAGGCCCCGCACGGCAAAGGGAACTTTGATGTGATCCGACAGACGGACATCCACCTTGGCCGAACGTTTCCACAGGAAACTGTCCAGGACCGTCTGACGAATTTGCAGCGCCGCCCAGATCACGCGGATGACCAGCATGGCGGAAACCAATGCCAAAGCCGCAAGTGCGGCGATCGCCCAGACGGAGCTACCATCCAAAGCGGCCTCGACCCAGCGCTGGCGCGTGTTCAGCAGCGTCTCAAACTGGGTTGCAGGCAGCGCGATCTCACCTCTCAGATAGGCCGCAACGGCCACGTCGCCGATGGCCATCGGCTGACCGGGCCAAAGAAGTTCGAATAGATGCGCCACCCCAAAGGCAAGCACCGGGCTGAGCATGAGGCAAAGCACCAGCGCCCTGAGCAGGCGAAACTGATCGGAAAAGGACAGTCGCATCGAGGTTCGAGACAGAACAAATCGAGCTGCGAACCACAACGCGACCGATAGGATCAGAACAAAATTCAGTTCGAGATAGGCATCGAGAACCGGCTTAACCGCTGTCATTTTGCAGTCTCCTTTCTACCAATGCCCGAATATCCTCAAGATCCGCCTCGCTCAGACCCGCATCATCCACCAAGCGCGCCACCAGCGAGGCTGGTGTGTTGTCAAACAACGTCCGCGAGAGATTCTGAAGCGAGCGGGCCTGGTACCGATCCTTGTCCAGAAGCGGGCTGTAGATCAGGGTTTTCCCGTCCTTGCGACTTTCGACAAAACCTTTTTCGTCGAGAATACGCAGGATCGTTGCACCTGAAGTATAGGCCAGATTCCGTTCCGGTGGCAGGCGGTCCAATACATCACGCACCGAGCCTTCCCCTAGGGCCCAAAGTTCGTTCATGAACTCCAGTTCAACCTCGGTCAGCAGATTTGTCGTCTTTTTCTTTCGCATTGCTCTTGGTGTCGTCATGATTGGTGTGCCTGTCAGACAAGCATCCTTTCGTGTTTTGTCAAAGCCTAAACTTTCCAGAAAACGAAGAAACCCCAACCGATGGACAGAAACAGCGGTGTCCAGACCGGTTGACCCACGAAACCGAGCCAGGCCAGAAAGATATAGGCCGAGCCAAGCAGCGTGATGAACAGGCGGTCGCCCAGCGTTGTGGTCAGACCCAGCACGCCTTTGCGTTCAATGCCATCGCGGAATTTGAACCCTTCCAGCACGCCGATAAGTGCAATGGCCGAGAAGATGCCGACGAACAAAGCCAGCGTGGCTGGCGTCCAAGCCATCCAGAAATCAGGCCACAGCGGATCGGTCCATGAAAAGCCTTTTTCCTCTTGCTGGCCGACGCTGCCCCAACCCGCCTGCTGGGCAAATGCCGCAGAGGGCAGGAAGGGAAGGATGATAAGAAGTTTGCGCATATCGAACCTCATACACGTCCCATCGCGAAACCACGCGCGATGTAGTTGCGGACAAACCAGATGACAATGGCGCCGGGAATGATGGTCAGGGTTCCGGCGGCTGCCAGCAGACCCAACTCATACCCCGCGCTCGAGGCGGTACGGGTCATCACGGCGGCGATGGGTTTGGCCTCAACCGCGGTGAGCGTTTTGGCCAACAGCATCTCGACCCACGAGAACATGAAGCAGAAGAAGGCTGCAACACCCACACCCGCTTTGATGTTAGGCAGGAAGATCGTCACGAAGAAACGCGGGAAGGAATAGCCGTCGACATAGGCAGTCTCGTCCAGCTCTTTCGGGATACCCCGCATGAACCCTTCCAGAATCCACACCGCCAAAGGCACATTGAACAGCGTATGCGCCAAAGCCACGGCGAGGTGAGTGTCAAACAGCCCGATCGAGGAATAGAGCTGGAAGAACGGCAGAGCAAACACCGCAGCCGGGGCCATCCGGTTGGTCAGCAACCAGAAGAACAGCTGCTTGTCGCCCAGAAACCGATAGCGTGAGAATGCATAGGCCGCAGGCAAGGCCACACAGACCGACAGCACCGTGTTGATCGTCACATAGATGATCGAGTTGATATAGCCCCAGTACCACGTCGGATCGGTGAGGATGGTGGTGTAGTTCTCCAGCGTGAAGGTCTGAGGGAACAGGGAAAAGCCCGACAGGATCTCGTTCGTGGTCTTGAAGGACATCGCTACCAGCCAATAGATCGGCAGCATCAGGAACGCGATATAGAGGATCGGGATAAGAGACCGCTTCTTCATTGCGCGTCATCCTTTGTCATCAGAGTGTAGAAGACCCAGCTGACCAGCAGAGTGATGGCGAAGTAGATCAGGCTCATCGCAGCTGCAGGGCCAAGGTCGAACTGTCCCAGCGCGATCTTCACAAGGTCGATCGATAGCAAGGTTGTTGAGTTGCCGGGGCCACCGCCGGTCAGAACGAAGGGCTCGGTATAGATGTTGAAACTGTCCATGAAGCGCAGCAGAACGGCGATGGTCAGAACGGTTTTCATCTTGGGCAGTTGGATATAGCGGAACACCGACCACGGGCTGGCGCCGTCGATCTTCGCCGCCTGATAATAGGCGTCCGGGATCGACACGAGGCCCGCGTAGCACAGCAGCACTACCAGCGACGTCCAGTGCCAAACATCCATGACGACGACCGTGATCCAAGCCGACAGAGGCTGTTGCGTCATGTCATAGTTCCTGACTTCCGACATTTTTTCGTATAAGTCATTGATATTATTATGCCTTGGTTGCCAAAAGGCACTACACGGACTTTTTTCGCCAGCGATTGTTTCGGAGTGTTGAGGGAGCTCAGGCTTTGGTCTGGCCAGTTTTTCGGGTGCGCCCGGGGGGTATCTTGAAAGGGGCTTCGTTCCAGGTCAGGCCGACGCAGGTGAGGATGCGTCTGGCATCGACCGTGGCATGGCTTGGCATGCCGTAGCGGTCAGGGGTGCCTTTGTGGCGCAGGATCGAGAGCTGCAATGCGTTCAACTCGTTGCGGATACGAGCCGGGCTCATCGGGTGTCCGAGCAGGTCCAGATGCTTGCGCAGGTGCTGCAGGCAGCAGAAGGCCATGTAGCAGATGGCGATATGGGCCCGGACCCGACGCGGCGACCAGTGATAGATGGGCCGGATTTTCAGATCGTGCTTGTTGGTGCGGAAGCAGGCTTCGATCTCCCACAACTGGTGATAGCGGGCAATGACGTCCTGTGCCTCCAGTTCGTCCGCACCATGAACAACAATGGCATGCAGCCCGTCCCATTGTGCCGCTGCCTTGATCTTTGCATCATCCAGCGTGACGTCCCCGCTGTCGGGGAAGGCCAGGAAGCGGCCATATCCCCGGCTGCTGAAGCTGCCGGGTTTGCGAGAGCGCTTGAGCTTCTTGTGCAGCTTTTCGATTGCCTTGTCGCGCTTGTGGGCATCATTGCGTGCCCGGGTGGGTGACCAGGTCACAATGACCCGCGCTCCCTCCTGGTCGATCACCTTGTACCAGCCCTTCTCGGTTGCCTCTTCAGAACCGTGTCCAGCCCAAGGCTGGCGTCCCTCCGGGCTCAAAATGTTCGCCTTCACGGCGGCCGGGGCGGACTTCATGCGATAGCCGAGGATGTAGGGCAGACCCTTGTTCTGCAACATCTGCTGGTTGTCCTTGCTGAGCATGGCGGCATCGGCCACGAACGTGACCCTGGCCACGTCGAAGCGTCCCTCCAACGCCTTCAGCGCAGCTTCCAGCGTATGACCTTCCCAGGTGTTTCCCGGGAAGAGTTCATAGCCCACAGGCAGCCCATCGGAGGTGACGATCAGCGCCAGCATGACCTGAGCGCGGTGATGCTTGCCATCCTTGCTGAAGCCCTTGGCCAGAAGATGATCCTGCTCGACCCCGTCCGCATCCTCGGCCGGGTCCTCGCGCTCGGTGTCAAAGGCCAGGGTCGTGCAATCGTAGAACAGCACGGTCACTGGCCCGCCCAGCAACTTCTCTGCCGCCGCGTGAGAGGTTTTGCAAATCCCGTCTATCACCGGCGTATTGATGTAATCCATGCTCCGATAGACCACGTCCAGATTGAGCGTGATGCCTGCCTGGTTCTCCAACGCCTCCACGGTCGCGCGCTTGCTCTCGGGCTGTGCGATCCGCGCCATAACCAGCTCTTTCACAATGCGATTGGCACTTTTACGCGCCGCCCCCAGAAGGGCCCCCCAACCCAGTTGGTCATACATCGTCCCCATGACATCCCGCAGACCCAGAGAGACCCGCGCCTCCTCACGGCACTCGGCAAGATCAACGCCAAGCTTGTCCGGCCGCGGAGCGCGGCGCACCAGCGCCTGCAGATCGGCATATTCCGTGGGCGTGAACAGTTCCCTGACTTCCGACATTTTTTCGTATAAGTCATTGATATTATTATGCCTTGGTTGCCAAAAGGCACTACACGGACTTTTTTCGCCAGCGATTGTTTCGGAGTGTTGAGGGAGCTCAGGCTTTGGTCTGGCCAGTTTTTCGGGTGCGCCCGGGGGGTATCTTGAAAGGGGCTTCGTTCCAGGTCAGGCCGACGCAGGTGAGGATGCGTCTGGCATCGACCGTGGCATGGCTTGGCATGCCGTAGCGGTCAGGGGTGCCTTTGTGGCGCAGGATCGAGAGCTGCAATGCGTTCAACTCGTTGCGGATACGAGCCGGGCTCATCGGGTGTCCGAGCAGGTCCAGATGCTTGCGCAGGTGCTGCAGGCAGCAGAAGGCCATGTAGCAGATGGCGATATGGGCCCGGACCCGACGCGGCGACCAGTGATAGATGGGCCGGATTTTCAGATCGTGCTTGTTGGTGCGGAAGCAGGCTTCGATCTCCCACAACTGGTGATAGCGGGCAATGACGTCCTGTGCCTCCAGTTCGTCCGCACCATGAACAACAATGGCATGCAGCCCGTCCCATTGTGCCGCTGCCTTGATCTTTGCATCATCCAGCGTGACGTCCCCGCTGTCGGGGAAGGCCAGGAAGCGGCCATATCCCCGGCTGCTGAAGCTGCCGGGTTTGCGAGAGCGCTTGAGCTTCTTGTGCAGCTTTTCGATTGCCTTGTCGCGCTTGTGGGCATCATTGCGTGCCCGGGTGGGTGACCAGGTCACAATGACCCGCGCTCCCTCCTGGTCGATCACCTTGTACCAGCCCTTCTCGGTTGCCTCTTCAGAACCGTGTCCAGCCCAAGGCTGGCGTCCCTCCGGGCTCAAAATGTTCGCCTTCACGGCGGCCGGGGCGGACTTCATGCGATAGCCGAGGATGTAGGGCAGACCCTTGTTCTGCAACATCTGCTGGTTGTCCTTGCTGAGCATGGCGGCATCGGCCACGAACGTGACCCTGGCCACGTCGAAGCGTCCCTCCAACGCCTTCAGCGCAGCTTCCAGCGTATGACCTTCCCAGGTGTTTCCCGGGAAGAGTTCATAGCCCACAGGCAGCCCATCGGAGGTGACGATCAGCGCCAGCATGACCTGAGCGCGGTGATGCTTGCCATCCTTGCTGAAGCCCTTGGCCAGAAGATGATCCTGCTCGACCCCGTCCGCATCCTCGGCCGGGTCCTCGCGCTCGGTGTCAAAGGCCAGGGTCGTGCAATCGTAGAACAGCACGGTCACTGGCCCGCCCAGCAACTTCTCTGCCGCCGCGTGAGAGGTTTTGCAAATCCCGTCTATCACCGGCGTATTGATGTAATCCATGCTCCGATAGACCACGTCCAGATTGAGCGTGATGCCTGCCTGGTTCTCCAACGCCTCCACGGTCGCGCGCTTGCTCTCGGGCTGTGCGATCCGCGCCATAACCAGCTCTTTCACAATGCGATTGGCACTTTTACGCGCCGCCCCCAGAAGGGCCCCCCAACCCAGTTGGTCATACATCGTCCCCATGACATCCCGCAGACCCAGAGAGACCCGCGCCTCCTCACGGCACTCGGCAAGATCAACGCCAAGCTTGTCCGGCCGCGGAGCGCGGCGCACCAGCGCCTGCAGATCGGCATATTCCGTGGGCGTGAACAGTTCCATTTGCGGCGAGCGATCAATGCGTAATTGCTCCATCAAGCGGCCCGCCAGACGCTTGATATCCTCAATCTCGCTGTCGTTATGGGCCACACCCACATGGCGCAGGATCTTCTGGCGTACCTTGGAGCCGGTGCGGACGGATTCAACGATCTGGATCCGTGTGCGGTTGAGCTTTGCGTCATGTTTGGTGCGGATGAACATGGGCGAAGAGGTTAGCCATCTGAAGGCCCATGTCAATACTTTTTATAATAATGGGGCACTACAACGCGCCTCTGAGCAACCACACCTGAAAACAAACCAAAAACCCAGTCAGATCAACAAAAAGGTCGGAAGTCAGGATGCTTGCCATCCTTGCTGAAGCCCTTGGCCAGAAGATGATCCTGCTCGACCCCGTCCGCATCCTCGGCCGGGTCCTCGCGCTCGGTGTCAAAGGCCAGGGTCGTGCAATCGTAGAACAGCACGGTCACTGGCCCGCCCAGCAACTTCTCTGCCGCCGCGTGAGAGGTTTTGCAAATCCCGTCTATCACCGGCGTATTGATGTAATCCATGCTCCGATAGACCACGTCCAGATTGAGCGTGATGCCTGCCTGGTTCTCCAACGCCTCCACGGTCGCGCGCTTGCTCTCGGGCTGTGCGATCCGCGCCATAACCAGCTCTTTCACAATGCGATTGGCACTTTTACGCGCCGCCCCCAGAAGGGCCCCCCAACCCAGTTGGTCATACATCGTCCCCATGACATCCCGCAGACCCAGAGAGACCCGCGCCTCCTCACGGCACTCGGCAAGATCAACGCCAAGCTTGTCCGGCCGCGGAGCGCGGCGCACCAGCGCCTGCAGATCGGCATATTCCGTGGGCGTGAACAGTTCCATTTGCGGCGAGCGATCAATGCGTAATTGCTCCATCAAGCGGCCCGCCAGACGCTTGATATCCTCAATCTCGCTGTCGTTATGGGCCACACCCACATGGCGCAGGATCTTCTGGCGTACCTTGGAGCCGGTGCGGACGGATTCAACGATCTGGATCCGTGTGCGGTTGAGCTTTGCGTCATGTTTGGTGCGGATGAACATGGGCGAAGAGGTTAGCCATCTGAAGGCCCATGTCAATACTTTTTATAATAATGGGGCACTACAACGCGCCTCTGAGCAACCACACCTGAAAACAAACCAAAAACCCAGTCAGATCAACAAAAAGGTCGGAAGTCAGGTGATGGCGAAGTAGATCAGGCTCATCGCAGCTGCAGGGCCAAGGTCGAACTGTCCCAGCGCGATCTTCACAAGGTCGATCGATAGCAAGGTTGTTGAGTTGCCGGGGCCACCGCCGGTCAGAACGAAGGGCTCGGTATAGATGTTGAAACTGTCCATGAAGCGCAGCAGAACGGCGATGGTCAGAACGGTTTTCATCTTGGGCAGTTGGATATAGCGGAACACCGACCACGGGCTGGCGCCGTCGATCTTCGCCGCCTGATAATAGGCGTCCGGGATCGACACGAGGCCCGCGTAGCACAGCAGCACTACCAGCGACGTCCAGTGCCAAACATCCATGACGACGACCGTGATCCAAGCCGACAGAGGCTGTTGCGTCATGTCATAGTTGATGCCCAGAACGTCATTCAGAAAGTAGCCAAGCAGGCCGATCTTGGGCAGAGTGAAGATGTTCCACATCGAGCCGACCACGTTCCACGGGATCAGCATCGGCAGGGCCATCAGGACCAGACAGACCGGCACCCAGAACCCTTTGCGCGGCATCGACAGGGCGACGATGATGCCCAAAGGCACTTCGATAAGAAGGATCAGGAAGGTAAACAGGAACTGCCGTCCCAGGGCAGCCTGAAAGCGATCCGAGCGCAGGATTTGCTCGAACCAGCCCAGCCCTTCCCAGAAGAACTGGTTGTTGCCGAAGGTTTCCTGCACCGAGTAGTTGACCACCGTCATCATCGGCACCAGCGCGTTGAACGCGACCAGCGCCAGCACCGGCAGGACAAAGAACCAGGCTTTTTGGTTTTCTGTTCTCATCAGCTGCGCTCCTCGGTTGCGATCCAGCCGTCGCGGTAAACGCGGGATTGTTCTGGTTTGAATTGCAGGAAGACCTGTGAGCCCGGTTCAGGCACACTATGTTCGGTCACGGCCTTGAGGGCCGTATTGCCGACCATCGCGCTGACCACATAGTGGCGGCCGATATCGGACACTTTGGTAACGTGCGCCGGAATACCTGTATCGCCGAAGCCCACATATTCCGGGCGAATACCCAGATCGGTCCGGCCTCCGTCGCCATGGGTGGGACCTTCCAGCATCACTTCATGGCCCTCAAACACAGCCCGGTCGCCTTTGGCGTCGCAGGGCAGAACATTCATGCCGGGGGAGCCGATGAAGTGACCAACGAAGGTGTGCTGCGGGCGCTCGAACAGCTCAACAGGGGTACCGATCTGAACGACCTCGCCGTCTTGCATCACGACCACCTCATCCGCGAAGGTCAGCGCCTCGGTCTGGTCGTGGGTCACGTAGATCATTGTTGCCTGCACTTTCTGGTGCAGCTCTTTCAGCTTCGAGCGCAGCTTCCATTTCAGATGCGGGTCGATCACGGTCAGCGGCTCGTCAAACATCACCGCGTTCACATCATCGCGCACCAGCCCGCGCCCCATCGAGATCTTCTGCTTGTTGTCCGGGCTGAGGCCGCTGGCACGGGTGTTCAGCATGTCCGTGACGTCCAGCATCTCGGCGATCTCATCGACGCGCCGCTTGATCTTGGCGGGGTCGACGCCGCGGTTCTTCAGCGGAAAGGCCAGGTTTTCGCCCACGGTCATCGTGTAGTAGATCACAGGAAACTGGAAGACCTGCGCAATGTTGCGCTGATCGGGTGGCAAGGCTGTAACATCCTGACCGTCGAACAGAATCTGCCCCTCAGACGGCGTCAGCAGCCCCGAGATGATATTCAGCAGAGTGGACTTGCCGCAGCCCGACGGCCCCAGCAGCGCATAGGCACCGCCGTCGCGCCACGTGACATCGACTTCTTTCAGCGCATAGTCCTCGGGGCCTTTCGGCGCGGGCATGTAGCTGTGTCGCAGATTGGAAAGCTTGATCTGTGCCATGTCAGGCCACCCTTTGGCCGTCTTGGCCGAAATACCGGCAATGCGCCGGGTTCATGTAGAAACTGTGATCCTCACCGACCTGATAGGGGTGAACCCCTGCGGCCAAAGACACCCAGTCGTCCGCGCCATGCCGGAAATGCGCGCTGGAGTCCGATCCCGACAGTTCGGTCACGATCACGCGGCCTGTCAGTTCAACGTCAGCCTCAGATGTCCGGATCGGTGTGACGCGATGAGGGCGCACAGCCACCATGTATTCGCCATCGGCCATGTTCTGTACCGCCCAGCCACCGCCTCCGGCAAGCTGCGCTTGTGCGCCGGAAACCGTGATGCGGGCGACGTTGATCGGGGGGTCGGAGAATACGCGTGCTGCAGCCAGATTTTCGGGATTTCGGTAAATATCAGCCGTTGGGCCGAACTGCGTCACATACCCGTCTTCCATCAGCGCGGTATGACCGCCTAGCAACAGCGCCTCTTCGGGCTCCGAGGTTGCGTAGACCACTACCGCTCCGCGCCCGGCAAACAGATCAGGCAATTGCTCACGCAGTTCTTCACGAAGCTTGTAGTCGAGGTTGGCCAGCGGCTCATCCAGGAAGACGGCGCGGCTTTCTTTCGCAATCGCGCGGGCCAAGGCGGTGCGTTGTTGCTGACCACCAGACAGCTCGTGAGGGCGGCGATGCAGCATCGGGCGCAGTTGAAGCAGATCGGCAGCCTCTTCCACGCGGCCTTCGATTTCGGATTTCGCCATACCAGCTACGCGCAGAGGCGATGCGATGTTGTCGAAAACGGTCATATGCGGGTAGTTCACGAAGAACTGGTGGACCAGGCTGATCTGCCGCTTCTGCGTGTTCAGCTTTGTCACATCCTGCCCATCCATTAAGACCTTGCCCGAGGCAATTGGGTCCAACCCGGCCATCATCTTGATCAGAGAGGTCTTGCCCGATCCCGTCGCGCCCAGCAGCACATTGAAATGGCCGGTGTGCAGTGTCAGGGATGTGGGTTTGATATGGATGACGTTCCCGACCCGTTTGGTCGCGTCTTTAAGTTCGATCATGTCCGTGAATTCCGATCCCGCAGCGCGATGCGCTGTCTTGGTCTTGGGATGGGGATGCCGCAATCGGCACCCCCGGTTTCAATCGCTTACTGAGACTGCCAGCGCTGAACCAGTTCGTCATAGTTGACGGTCTGGCCTTGCGGCTTTTCGTTCTCAAGCTTGGCCTTGGGCGAACCCTCTTTCTCCAGCCAGAAGGCAGGATCCTGCGGCTCGTTCAGACGTGGACCACAGCCGCCGTAGACACCGGCGCTTTCATCCGCGGCCTGCATACGGGCCATAGTGATGTCCATTTCCTCAGCCAGACGATCCATCGCCTCTTGCGGGGTGAAGGCGCCCGAGTTCACGTCACCGATCTGCTGCCACCAGATCTGGGCCAGCTTCGGATAGTCCGGCACGTTGATGCCAGTTGGCGACCATGCCACACGGTCAGGCGAGCGGTAGAACTCGACCAGACCACCCAGCTTGGGTGCGCGTTCGGTGAACGACTCGTGGTTGACCGAGCTGTCGCGAATGAAGGTCAGACCCACATGGGATTTCTTCACATCAACCGTCTTCGACGTCACAAACTGAGCATAGAGCCAAGCCGCCTGAGCACGATCCTCGGGGGTCGATTTAAGGAACGTCCAGGAACCCACGTCTTGGTAGCCGACCTTCTGGCCTTCTTCCCAATAGGGGCCATGCGGGCTGGGCGCCATCCGCCACAGCGGCGTACCCTCATCATCCACGGTGTTGTTGCCTTCGGACTTCGGCTTCACCATGTCAGCGGTAAAGGCGGTGTACCAGAAGATCTGCTGGGCCACGTTGCCTTGGCTAAGCGCTGGCAGCGACTGGTAGAAGTCATAAGACGCCGCACCTGGAGGAGCGTATGCCCGCAGCCACTCATCCCACTTGCGGATCGCATAGACCGCAGCCGGACCGTTGGCCGCACCACCGCGCGAGACGGAGGCCCCGACAGGGTTACAGGTGCCCGCTTCCATGCGGATGCCCCATTCGTCAACGGGGATACCGTTCGGCTCACCTACGTCACCGGCACCGGCCATCGACAGCCACGCGTCGGTCATACGCCAACCCAGGTCAGGCGCGCGTTTGCCGTAGTCCATGTGACCGTAGATTGTCACGCCGTCGATCTCTTTCACGTCGTTGGTGAAAAACTCGGCAATGTCTTCGTAAGCGGACCAGTTGACCGGAACGCCAAGGTCATAGCCGTACTTTTCCTTGAACGCAGCCTTGTTGGCTTCGTCATCAAACCAGTCTTTGCGGAACCAGTAGAGGTTCGCGAACTGCTGGTCGGGCAGCTGATACAACTTGCCATCCGGACCGGTGGTGAACTGAATGCCCATGAAGTCATCCAGATCCAGCGTCGGCGAAGTTGTCGCCGCCCAGTCGCCCGCCATCATATCGGTCAGCGGATAGGCCAGTTGCAGGCGCGAGTGAGTGCCGATCAGGTCGCTGTCATTGACGTAACCGTCATAGAGGTTCCGGCCCGTCTGCAGCTGGGTTTGAACCGCCTGAACCACTTCGCCCTCGCCGAGGATCTGGTGGTTGACCTTGATCCCGGTGATCTCTTCGAACGCCTTGGTCAGCACTTCGGACTCATACGAGTGCGTTGGAATGCCTTCTGACAGAACGTTGATTTCCATGCCGGCATAAGGCTGTGCAGCTTCGATGAACCACTTCATCTCGCCCATCTGTTCGTCTTTCGACAGAGTCGATGGCTGGAATTCGTCGTCGATCCAACGTTGTGCTGCGGCTTCGTCGGCCCAAACGGGACCGTGCCCCGCAATGACGGCAGCCGCCGCCACTGCGGAAAGTAGATGTCTCCGCATCTGTTTCCTCCCAAAAACTATGGATTCCGGCGCGAACCGGATGGCAACCACCATCAGCGATTTACCGCGCATCTGTCAAACTAAATTTTTAGTAATTGACGCGAGGGCAGAAATATTTCTCCTTAACCTCTGTTATCGTTGAGTTTTCCCAACATATCGAAGTATCCTGATTTCAGAACCTTGGCGGCAAAAGACCGGATTGGAACCACGTCACAAAGCTGACAATCGAGAAAACAGGCAATCCCGTCGCGCTTTGGATATCGGCTGCATAGGGGCACATATTGGTGCATTCCAGAACGATTGCGCCCAGCTCAGGGTGGTTTTTTTGCAGCCGCAGAGCCGCCTCGACATTGTCAGCGCGCGCCTTTTCGACATCCAGAGCCTCCTCGTTTCCCAGAATCGCGCGCGTGAATTCCTGCCCCCCTTCCGTCGTCCCCTGACTTCCGACATTTTTTCGTATAAGTCATTGATATTATTATGCCTTGGTTGCCAAAAGGCACTACACGGACTTTTTTCGCCAGCGATTGTTTCGGAGTGTTGAGGGAGCTCAGGCTTTGGTCTGGCCAGTTTTTCGGGTGCGCCCGGGGGGTATCTTGAAAGGGGCTTCGTTCCAGGTCAGGCCGACGCAGGTGAGGATGCGTCTGGCATCGACCGTGGCATGGCTTGGCATGCCGTAGCGGTCAGGGGTGCCTTTGTGGCGCAGGATCGAGAGCTGCAATGCGTTCAACTCGTTGCGGATACGAGCCGGGCTCATCGGGTGTCCGAGCAGGTCCAGATGCTTGCGCAGGTGCTGCAGGCAGCAGAAGGCCATGTAGCAGATGGCGATATGGGCCCGGACCCGACGCGGCGACCAGTGATAGATGGGCCGGATTTTCAGATCGTGCTTGTTGGTGCGGAAGCAGGCTTCGATCTCCCACAACTGGTGATAGCGGGCAATGACGTCCTGTGCCTCCAGTTCGTCCGCACCATGAACAACAATGGCATGCAGCCCGTCCCATTGTGCCGCTGCCTTGATCTTTGCATCATCCAGCGTGACGTCCCCGCTGTCGGGGAAGGCCAGGAAGCGGCCATATCCCCGGCTGCTGAAGCTGCCGGGTTTGCGAGAGCGCTTGAGCTTCTTGTGCAGCTTTTCGATTGCCTTGTCGCGCTTGTGGGCATCATTGCGTGCCCGGGTGGGTGACCAGGTCACAATGACCCGCGCTCCCTCCTGGTCGATCACCTTGTACCAGCCCTTCTCGGTTGCCTCTTCAGAACCGTGTCCAGCCCAAGGCTGGCGTCCCTCCGGGCTCAAAATGTTCGCCTTCACGGCGGCCGGGGCGGACTTCATGCGATAGCCGAGGATGTAGGGCAGACCCTTGTTCTGCAACATCTGCTGGTTGTCCTTGCTGAGCATGGCGGCATCGGCCACGAACGTGACCCTGGCCACGTCGAAGCGTCCCTCCAACGCCTTCAGCGCAGCTTCCAGCGTATGACCTTCCCAGGTGTTTCCCGGGAAGAGTTCATAGCCCACAGGCAGCCCATCGGAGGTGACGATCAGCGCCAGCATGACCTGAGCGCGGTGATGCTTGCCATCCTTGCTGAAGCCCTTGGCCAGAAGATGATCCTGCTCGACCCCGTCCGCATCCTCGGCCGGGTCCTCGCGCTCGGTGTCAAAGGCCAGGGTCGTGCAATCGTAGAACAGCACGGTCACTGGCCCGCCCAGCAACTTCTCTGCCGCCGCGTGAGAGGTTTTGCAAATCCCGTCTATCACCGGCGTATTGATGTAATCCATGCTCCGATAGACCACGTCCAGATTGAGCGTGATGCCTGCCTGGTTCTCCAACGCCTCCACGGTCGCGCGCTTGCTCTCGGGCTGTGCGATCCGCGCCATAACCAGCTCTTTCACAATGCGATTGGCACTTTTACGCGCCGCCCCCAGAAGGGCCCCCCAACCCAGTTGGTCATACATCGTCCCCATGACATCCCGCAGACCCAGAGAGACCCGCGCCTCCTCACGGCACTCGGCAAGATCAACGCCAAGCTTGTCCGGCCGCGGAGCGCGGCGCACCAGCGCCTGCAGATCGGCATATTCCGTGGGCGTGAACAGTTCCATTTGCGGCGAGCGATCAATGCGTAATTGCTCCATCAAGCGGCCCGCCAGACGCTTGATATCCTCAATCTCGCTGTCGTTATGGGCCACACCCACATGGCGCAGGATCTTCTGGCGTACCTTGGAGCCGGTGCGGACGGATTCAACGATCTGGATCCGTGTGCGGTTGAGCTTTGCGTCATGTTTGGTGCGGATGAACATGGGCGAAGAGGTTAGCCATCTGAAGGCCCATGTCAATACTTTTTATAATAATGGGGCACTACAACGCGCCTCTGAGCAACCACACCTGAAAACAAACCAAAAACCCAGTCAGATCAACAAAAAGGTCGGAAGTCAGGAAAAACTATGGATTCCGGCGCGAACCGGATGGCAACCACCATCAGCGATTTACCGCGCATCTGTCAAACTAAATTTTTAGTAATTGACGCGAGGGCAGAAATATTTCTCCTTAACCTCTGTTATCGTTGAGTTTTCCCAACATATCGAAGTATCCTGATTTCAGAACCTTGGCGGCAAAAGACCGGATTGGAACCACGTCACAAAGCTGACAATCGAGAAAACAGGCAATCCCGTCGCGCTTTGGATATCGGCTGCATAGGGGCACATATTGGTGCATTCCAGAACGATTGCGCCCAGCTCAGGGTGGTTTTTTTGCAGCCGCAGAGCCGCCTCGACATTGTCAGCGCGCGCCTTTTCGACATCCAGAGCCTCCTCGTTTCCCAGAATCGCGCGCGTGAATTCCTGCCCCCCTTCCGTCGTCCCAATCGGCGTTCCTTCGGGCACCTGCGCTTTCCGCAAATGATCCTCGGTCAGGGTCGAGGCCGAGATGGTCAGGACCCCAGCACGCTTTCCCGCTGGCAAAATGCGATTGACCATCTCCACCTGCATCAACGACGAGGTCACGACCGGCACCGGAACGGCCTCAGACAATTCTTGCTGGAACAAGGACAGAAAACCACAATTCGTGGTAATGCCGTCCGCGCCATCGCGAACAAGGTCACGGGCCGCATCAACAAACGCGCTCAACATGCCCTCGGCGCCGCGCCGCACAACAAGGTCAGGCGAGGCATCGCGCACGATGCGATACAGCACCGGAAACGGCCAGGTCGTCGCGTTACCCATGTCGCCCGAAATGCGCGGAAACCGCGCATCGAGCATCAAGATACCCACCGACGCCCCGTAGATGGATTTCCCCCCCTTTGCGATCATCTGCCCCTCCTCCTGCGTTCTGAGCGTCGATTCCGCCCGACAGTTTCACATCCTCATGTAACTTGCCAACAGCGTTATCCGCTCGTCTGTCGTTCGTCTGGTACAGCGCCCTCGGCAAAGGTCTCAATCGAGGTCATCAACTGCGCCAGAAACGCCTGCCCGATGGCGGAGAGCGGGCGGCCTTTGGCGGTGATGACCGCAAGATCCAGCATCACGGGCGGCTGAAACTGCCGGGTTTGATAGCCGTCCTCGCCATCGAACGACACGGTAAACGGGTCGATTAGGGCTACACCCATGCCCTCCTTGACGAAGCTGAGCAGGTTTTCCGACAAATGCGTGTGGATCTTGGTCCGCCAATCGCACCCGGCCTTCTGGAATACCTCGCGCGTCCGGCGGTGGGTTTGATGCTCCGGCCCCATCACTATGAAGGGCTCCTTTTCAAGCAGTTCCGGCGTCAGGACCTCATGCGCGGCCAGAGGGCTGTTTTCGGGAAACGTCGCCAGCGTTTCAAACCGAAAAACCTTGGCGTTCAGGGTGTCGTGCAGAATGGGCATCTCGACGATGCCGATCTCGAAAAGGCCCGACGTCACCCATTCCTGAATTTTCGACGAATATTGCGATTGAAAGCTGACAGACAGATTGGGACGGGATTGCGAGAATCGCGCAATCTCGCGCGGCATGAAGCCGAAGGACAGCATATGCGGGGCGGCGACTTGCAACTGACCGGGGTGTTTGTTCTGCAAATCCGTTACGGCCTGCGCCACGTGATCCAACCCGCGCACCACGGTGTCGACCTCACGATAGAGAAGCTCGGCCTCGGGCGTGGGCAGCAAGCGTCCCTTGGTGCGTTCGAACAAGGGCAAACGCGCCTCGCGCTCTAGCTGAGACAGAAGGTTGCTGATGCCCGGCTGTGAAATGCCAAGCACTGACGCGGCGCCGGTGACCGTCCCTGTCTCCATGATCGCGTGAAAAGCCTGCAACTGACGAAATCTGAGGGACATCTGATCATCATTTTTTCTGATAGTATAAGCAAGATATAGTATTTGAAATGATATTCCGGTCAAGGCAGGCTGCGTCCTGACCGGAGGTGGGATGTCTGATCTACAACAGAAAATTACGGGCTATGATCTATGGCATCTTGCGCTGCCGGTGACATCGCGTCGGGATCACGGCATCGGCTCGGTCGAGGGCGCGTGCGAGGTCGTCATCCTCAGATTGACCACTGAGGACGGCACGCAAGGGTTTGGTGAGGCCTCACCCTGGTCGGTTTTTACCGGCACGCCCGAGGCCACGTTTGCCGCGCTGGAGCGCTATCTGCGCCCGCTGGTTTTAGGCACGCGCCTGTCCGACCGAGCCGCGATCATGGCCCAGGCCGCTCATGCCGTCGCCCATTGCACCGAGGCCAAGGCCGCGTTGGAGGCCGCACTGCTGGACCTGACTGGGCGCATCTCCTCACTTCCGGTTTGGGCCTTGTTGGGCGGCAAGTGCCGTGATGCGATCCCGCTGAGCTGCTCAATCGCCAATCCTGACTTTGCGCAGGATACCGACCTGTTGGAGCGCTTGCGCGATGACGGCGTTCGGATTGTGAAACTCAAGACCGGGTTCAAGGATCATGCGTTCGACATCATGCGGCTTGAATATCTGGCCCAGAACCACCCCGAAATGGCCGTCCGCGTGGACTACAATCAGGGGCTGAGCATCGAGGACGCCACGGCGCAGGTGCGCGACGTGGCACAGTTTCAACCTGACTTCATCGAACAACCCGTGCGGGCGCATCACTTTGGCATGATGGCGCAGCTGAAGCAGATGATCGACGTCCCTCTGCTGGCCGATGAAAGCGTCTTTGGCCCCGAGGACATGGAGCGCGCCGCGCGCGAGGGGATTTGCGACGGCGTCTCGGTCAAGATTATGAAATCCGGTGGTCTGACGCGGGGCCAGACAGTCGCCCGCATCGCCGCCATCCATGGGCTGAGCGCCTATGGCGGCGACATGTTCGAAGCAGGCTTGGCCCATCTCGCCGGAACCCACATGATCGCGGCAACGCCCGAGATCACTTTGGGCTGTGAGTTCTATCAGGCCAGCTATTTCCTGACCGAAGATATCCTCGAAGCCCCTTTCCATGTCCGGGACGGTCAAGTCATCGTGCCAGACGCCCCCGGACTGGGCGGGAGGCCGGACGTAGCCAAGCTCAACCACTATGCGGTTGCGAAATCGGGGGCAGCATGAGCGACAAGAAAACCATTGCCATCATAGGCGCCGGGATTGTCGGCGTCTCGGCCGCGGTCTGGCTGCAGCGGGATGGACATAACGTCATCCTGATTGACAAAGCAGGACCTGCCGAGGGGACGTCTCATGGCAATGGCGGGGTACTTGCCTCCTGCTCAATCGTTCCGGTGACCGTGCCGGGCCTGCTAGGCAAAGCCCCCCGCATGCTGTTCAGCCCATCTGAGCCGCTGTTCATGAAATGGGGTTACCTCCCTAAGCTTATGCCTTGGCTGACCCGTTACCTGAGCCATGCAAAAGCCCACGAGGTAGACCGGATCGCCGCCGCCCTGACTCCGATCATTGGCGACAGTTTGAACGACCACAAGGCCCTCGCCGAAGGGACCGGGGCGGAGAAATGGCTGGTCCCGTCGGACTATCTGTTCCTTTACCGCGACCGGGCTCATTTCGAAGGGGACGCCTTTGGGTGGGGCATCCGGCGCAAGCATGGGTTTCACTGGGATGAGCTCGAAGGGCAGGCCTTGCATGACTATGACCCTGTCTTCAGTCGCGACATCTCATTTGCGACCCGGCTGGCGGATCACGGCCATATCAGAGATCCGGGCCGCTATGTGAAAGACCTTGCCGCCCATGTCGAGGCCAATGGCGGGCGCATTCTGCGCGCCGAGGTTGAGGATGTCATCCGTGAAGCAGGCAAAGTCACCGGCGTGCGCGCGGGCGGCGAGACCATCTCCTGCGACACGGCCATCGTCAGCGCGGGCGTCTGGTCCGGGCCTCTGGCCAAACGGCTGGGCGTCTCGGTCCCGCTGGAAAGCGAGCGTGGCTACCATCTTGAACTGGTCGCGCCATCGGCCATGCCCCGTAGCCCGGTCATGGTGGCCTCTGGTAAATTTGTTGCCACACCGATGGATGGGCGCATACGGTTGGCGGGTATTGTCGAATTTGGCGGGCTGGACGCTCCGCCCTCACGCGCGCCTTTTGAATTGCTGCGCAAGAACGCCCGCGCAGCCTTGCCCGGCGTGACATGGAAGGAGGAAATTGAATGGATGGGGCACCGACCGGCCCCTGCGGACTCGATCCCGATCATCGGTGAGGTTCCCGGTATTTCCGGAGCCTACATGGGCTTTGGCCACCACCATATCGGCCTGACCGGCGGCCCAAAAACCGGCCGTTTGCTGGCTCAGATGATTGCAGGACGCACGCCAAACACAGATACCAGCGTCTATGCGCCAGCACGGTTCGCAACATGAATAATTCGGCTCAAGAAGCCAGTCCAACGCATAACAATAGGGAGACTATCATGAAGAAACTCACTAGCCTTCTCGCGGCAACCGCATTGACCGCCGCCGCGGCCGCCCCCGCCATGGCCGAGAAATGGGACATGCCGATGGCCTATTCGGCCTCGAATTTCCATTCGGCCACGGGTGCTGAATTCGCCAAATGTGTAACAACCGGAACCGGCGGCGAGATCGAGATCGTGACCCACCCCTCGGGCTCTCTGTTCAAAGGCGCCGATATCAAGCGCGCGATCCAGACCGGGCAGGCCCCGATTGGCGAGCGCCTATTGTCCGGCCACCAGAACGAAAACGCGCTGTTCGGCTTCGACTCGATCCCCTTCCTTGCCACGTCCTTCGACGACAGCGCCAAGCTGTGGGAAGCCGCCAAGCCTTCGATCGAGAGCCTGCTGGCCGAGCAAAACCTGACGCTGCTTTACGCCGTACCTTGGCCGCCGCAGGGGCTGTATTTCAAGAATGAGGTGAACTCGGTCGCCGATATGAAAGGCATCAAGTTCCGCTCCTACAACAACGCCACCTCACGTCTGGCCGAGCTGACGGGCATGCTGCCGGTGACGATTGAGGCCGCCGAGATCAGCCAGGCCTTTGCAACGGGCGTGGCGGACTCGATGGTGTCCTCCGGGTCGACTGGCTATGACCGCAAGGTATGGGAAAGCCTGAACTACTTCTACGAAGTCGACGCCTGGCTGCCGCGCAACTACGTGATGGTCAATTCGGACGTCTGGTCGGGTGTGTCTGACGCCAACAAGAACGTCATCAAAGCCTGTGCGGAACTGGCCGAATATGCCGGCAACTGGCGTGCCAAGGAATATACCGGCTTCACACTGCAGGGTCTGCGCGATGGTGGCATGACCGTTGGCCCGGCCTCTGACCAGATGGTGGGCGAGCTGAAAGAAATCGGCGTCACCATGACCAACGAATGGCTTGAGGCTGCAGGCGACGAGGGCAAAGCCATCGTCGATGCGTTCAACGCCGCGCAGCAATAACGCCAAATCGGGCGGCAGATCCTTCTGCCGCTCGCAACATCTCAAAAAAGACAAACCAAGCGGGGACAGTATGGCGGTTATGCGTGGGCTTCGGTCCGTTCTGGATTTCATTTATCAGGCCGCCGGAGTTCTGGCCGCACTGAGCCTGATCGCCATTTTGCTGCTGATCGTAGTGCAAATGCTGGCCCGCTGGACCGGAGAGGTCTTTCCCGGCGCGCCCGACTATGCCGGGTACGCCATGGCCGCCGCGTCCTTTCTGGCCTTTGCCAACGCGCTGAACCGAGGCAGTCATATCCGTGTGTCCATTCTGTTGAATGCTGTTCCAGACGGGTTCAGGCGTGTTCTGGAAATCTGGTGTTTCGCCATCGGCACAGCGGTGATGTGGTATTTCTGCTGGTACGCCTACCGCTTTGTCTATTGGAGCTGGAAGTTCAACGATGTCAGTCAGGGGCAGGACAGAACCGCCCTGTGGATTCCTCAATCCGCCATGCTGATCGGCGCCGTGATCCTCGCCATCGCGCTGACCGACCATCTGCTCCACGTGCTGTTCAAGGGGGATCACCGCATCACCCCCGATCTGGCCGACCAAAGTCAGGGGGAATAAGCGTATGGAAAACCTGTCGATCATCATCCTGTTCATCTTCGTCCTGTTCACCCTGCTGGGCACCGGAGTTTGGGTCGGCCTTGCCCTGATGGGCGTCGCCTGGGTCGGGATGGAGCTGTTCACGACCCGCCCTGTCGGCGACGTCATGATTACAACGATTTGGTCCGCGTCCTCGTCCTGGACCCTGACCGCCCTGCCGATGTTCATCTGGATGGGGGAAATCCTGTATCGAACGCGATTATCCGAGGATATGTTCAAAGGGCTTTCGCCTTGGATGGCCCCTCTGCCCGGCGGGTTGGTGCATACCAATATCGTCGGCTGCACGGTCTTCGCTGCGGTATCTGGCTCATCTGCTGCCACACTGACCACCGTGGGCAAAATGTCGATCCCGGAACTGCGTAAGCGAAATTACCCCGAGCGAATGATCATCGGCACCCTGACCGGCGCGGCTACATTGGGCCTGATGATCCCGCCCTCGCTGACGCTGATCGTCTATGGCGTCACCATCAATGAATCAATCACCAAGCTGTTCTTTGCCGGCATCCTGCCCGGCCTCGTTTTGGCCGCGATGTTCATGGGCTATGTCGCGATCTATTCGAAACTGGGCAACGACTGGCAGCCCAACGTCGAAGCCAAGCTGAGCTTCCGCGAGAAAATCCACAACTCTCGCTTCCTGTTGCCGGTGATCCTGCTGATCACGGTGGTGATTGGCTCGATGTATCTGGGCTATGCCACTGCGACTGAAGCCGCCGCCTTTGGCGTGATCGGAGGGCTATTGCTCGCCGCCGGTCAAGGCTCGCTCAACTGGAAGACCTTCACCGAAAGTCTTATGGGCGCAACGCGGACCAGCGCGATGATTGCCCTGATCCTTGCTGGCGCGGCCTTTCTTTCGCTGTCGATGGGCTTCACTGGCCTGCCCCGAGGTCTCGCAGACCTGATCGCAGGGTGGGAGCTGACGCGGTTCGAGCTGCTTATGGTGCTGCTGGTCTTCTACATCATACTGGGGTGTTTTCTGGACGGCATCTCGTCGGTCGTACTGACCATGGCCGTGGTCGAGCCGATGATCCGCGATGCGGGGATTGATCTGATCTGGTTCGGTATCTTCATCGTCGTTGTCGTAGAGATGGCCCAGATCACGCCGCCCATCGGGTTCAACCTGTTCGTGATGCAGGGCATGACCAACCACGAGATGAGCTATATCGCCCGCGCCGCCATTCCGATGTTCCTGATCATGGTGCTGATGGTTTTTGTTCTGATCTGGTTCCCTGAGCTGGCCACTTGGCTGCCCGAGAACCTGCGTCAGAGCCCCGGCGGGTAGCGCCGCTTGAACCCGCTACATCTGGCGGCTCGCAACGGCCCCATTGTACTGGTCGCGGGGCTTGTTGCCGGTCTGCTCTTGCCCAGCCTCGCCGAACCGATGCGCCCGTTGCTGCCGCCGCTCGTCATGTTGCTGCTTTTCGTGACGGTCCTGCGAATGGAGCCAAAAACGCTCATCGGCTCGCTATCCGATCTGCGTAGCGTGATCCGCACGATTGCGGCACTGCAACTTGCCCTGCCGCTGACGCTTCTGGCCATTGGACACACTGCTGGATGGATGAGTTCGCCGATCTTCCTGTCGCTGCTCATCGTCGCCGCAGCGCCCTCGATTTCCGGCAGCCCGAACATGTGCCTGATGATGGGACACCCGGCAGAACACGCAGTGCGGCTTGTGGTGGTGGGAACCGCGCTTTTGCCCCTGACGGCGCTGCCCGTCTTCTGGCTCATGCCAGAGCTGGAGGATATTCGCGCCGTCACCGGTGCCTCGGCCCGCTTGTTCCTGACCATCGCCGTTGCGGCCTCCGCCGCGATCGTCTTGCGTCTGACTGTCCTCAGAAACCCGTCCGCGTCCACGCTCAGCAGTCTTGAAGGGTTGGGCGCGATCACCCTGGCGGTCTTTGTCATCGGCCTGATGCCATCACTCAGCGCGACGGCGTTGGAGGCCCCCGGCACGGCGCTGTTCTGGGTCGCATTTGCCTGCGTAATCAACTTTGGCGCTCAGGCCGTGATGTTCATCCTATTGCGCAGGCGCGGCCCACCAGCACAAGCGACGGCTATTTCTTTGATCTCAGGCAATCGCAATATTGCCCTGTTCTTTGTCGCTTTGCCGCCCGAGGTCATTGCGCCAATCATGGTCTTTATCGGGGCCTACCAGATTCCGATGTACCTGACCCCGACTCTGATGCGGCGACTTTATCGAACGAGCGCGACTGACCCCTAGGCAATCCCAATAGCTGCGCCCTGTGATTGCCTGAAGAATACGCACTCCGACGTTGTTCGCCCAAAAATTGATCTACACTTGTGATCCCTTTGCAAGCGCAGCAATCGATCTGTTGCCAACCCCATGCAGCGCGCCCAACTGACTCCGTATGAGCCAGAACCTGACAGTCGTTGTCGTAGAACAGAACCAAGACCGGGCCTTTGCCATCGTGGATGCGCTGAAGGAGTCCGGCGATGTCGATGTGTTCGTGATCGGAAACGCCTCGGGATTGGCGCGCAAGATTGCTACCCACAGCCCCGATATCGTCCTGATTGATATCGACAACCCGTCGCGCGACATGCTCGAGGAATTGACGGTCGCGTCCGGCCCACTGGAGCGTCCCGTCGCCATGTTTGTGTCTGGAGCAGCCGGTGGGTTGGCAAAAGCTGCGGTTGAGGCAGGTGTCTCAGCCTATGTGGTCGATGGCCTGCAGGCCGAGCGTATCAAGCCGGTGATCGACACGGCCATCGCCCGGTTTCAGGTGCTGCGCCAGATGCGGACGGAACTGGCTGAAACCCGCCGCGCATTGGAAGAACGCAAGGTGATCGACCGCGCCAAGGGATTGCTGATGAAGGCAAAAGGCGTGCCCGAGGATGAGGCCTATGCTCTGTTGCGCAAAACCGCGATGAACCAGAACCGCAGGGTGGCCGAGGTCGCCGAGGCGTTAGTTACGGCCTCGGGGTTGCTGTCATGAGGACCGTCACCCTTCCCGTGGCCTACATGCCGCTGGTCGATGCCGCCCCATTAATTGTCGCGCGCGAAATGGGGTTCGACCATGCCGAGGGCGTTTCGCTGGATCTGCGCCCTGCCCCATCCTGGTCGTCCCTGCGCGACATGCTGGCCTTTGGACATGTCGATGCCGCGCATCTGCTGTCTCCGGTGCCGGTTGCCATGGCCTTGGGACTGGGCGGCATCGCAACGCCGCTTTCGGCCGTGTCGGTGCTGTCGATGAATGGAACCGTGATTGGAATTGGCACGCAATTGGCCGGGCGGCTAGCACATCAGGGATATGGTTTTGATTTCGCCGATGCCGCCAAAGCCGGCGCAGCATTGGCAAAAGCCGCCGGAGACGTTCTCGTCTTTGGCGTCCCCTTCCCTTTCTCGATGCATGTCGAACTGCTGCGCTACTGGGTGGCGGGAACCCCGCTGGCCTCAAAAAAGGTCGAAATCCGCACCGTACCGCCGCCATTGATGGCGCAGGCCCTCGCCGGAGGAGAGATCGACGCCTTCTGCGTGGGTGAGCCCTGGGGATCCTTCGCGGTCGACGACAATGTCGGCTCTCTGCTTCTATCGGGTCAGGCAATCTGGACCTGCGCGCCGGAAAAGGTTCTGGCCGTGCGCAACGACTGGGCCGAAACCGAGCCGCATCTGCTCGGTAGCCTGATGCGGGCCGTCTGGCGCGCCGGGCGTTGGCTATCAAGTGAAAACAGCCGCACAACCGCGTCCGAGATGCTGTCGCGCAAATCCTACCTCAACGTCTCGCCCGAACTGATCGACCGCGCCCTGATGGGAGAGTTCACAATTTCCGCCCGCGGCGAACAGCGCCATGTTGAGGGGTTCGTAGAGTTCTTTGATGGGGCCGCCACCTTCCCATGGCGCAGTCAGGCGAAATGGATGGCGCATCAATTGGCGCTGCGAAACGGGCTGGATGTCACAACCGCCGAGCGTCAGGCCGCCAAGGTCTTTCGCAGCGATCTTTATCGCCGTGAACTGCAGGGGCTTGGCGTGGAATCACCGGGCGCCTCAGAAAAGCTGGAGGGCGCATTGCCTAGCTCGACCGCTGTGGCTTCAACCCATGGCAGCCTGATTCTGCCCCCGAATGTCTTTTTCGACCGTCGCATTTTCGAGCCGACCGCTTAAGACTGCCTAATTTTTTTGCAGCGCAGCATTCGACAGTGCTGCATTGCAGAAAAAGAACCTCCGAAATGCCAAAAAGGGATGACGACCCGAACCCGACAAGGCTTAATCAAGTCAACGGCAGGCAACGACGCCCACCGTAAGAATTCGCCCTCAGAACAGGGCATCTACCAAGAGCAAAGCCGCTCGACCACCCGCCAATCCTCCCGGCGGTGTGTGTCGGCGGCTTTTTTGTTTGCCCAAAGCGATTGGGCTGAACCGAAAGGGATCGAGATGAAAAAGCTACTTCTGGGCCTTATTGCGTCTACCGCGCTTGTCTCTCCGGCATTGGCCGAGCTGGAACTGGAAAAAGACGAGCTGACCTTTGGCTTTATCAAGCTGACAGACATGGCGCCGTTGGCCGTCGCCTACGAACAGGGCTATTTCCTGGACGAAGGTCTGTTCGTGACGCTGGAAGCCCAAGCCAACTGGAAAGTGCTGCTGGACGGCGTGATTGGCGGGCAGCTGGACGGCGCGCATATGCTGGCGGGCCAGCCTTTGGCGGCGACCATCGGATACGGAACCGAAGCCCATATCATCACGCCCTTCTCAATGGACCTGAACGGCAACGGCATCACCGTCTCGAACGAGATTTGGGAAGAAATGAAGCCCAATATCCCAAAGATGGATGACGGCCGCCCGCAGCACCCGATCAGCGCCGAGGCATTGGCTCCGGTCGTTGAGAAGTACAAATCCGAAGGCAAGCCATTCAACATGGGCATGGTTTTCCCGGTTTCGACCCATAACTACGAGCTGCGTTACTGGCTGGCCGCTGGCGGTCTGCATCCGGGGTATTACAGCCCCGAGAACGTGACCGGTCAGATCGGTGCGGACGTCTTTCTATCTGTGACGCCTCCGCCGCAAATGCCGGCCACGTTGGAGGCCGGTACGATCTACGGCTATTGCGTGGGCGAGCCGTGGAACCAGCAGGCCGTGTTCAAGGGCATCGGTGTTCCGGTCATCACCGACTATGAACTTTGGAAGAACAACCCTGAAAAGGTCTTCGGCATCACGGCTGAGTTCGCCGAAGAGTACCCGAACACCACTCTGGCCGTGACCAAGGCGCTGATTCGTGCGGCGCAGTGGCTGGATGAAAACGACAACGCCAACCGCCCCGAGGCGGTCGAGATCCTGAGCCGCCCGGAATATGTGGGCGCGGATTATGACGTCATCGCCAACTCGATGACCGGCACGTTCGAATATGAAAAAGGCGACAAGCGCGAGGTTCCGGATTTCAACGTGTTCTTCCGCTATAATGCTACCTACCCATTCTACTCGGACGCCGTCTGGTACCTGACTCAAATGCGCCGTTGGGGTCAGATTGCCGAGGCCAAGCCCGACAGCTGGTATGACGAAGTCGCCAAGTCGGTCTACAAGCCCGAGATCTACCTTGAGGCCGCGCGCCTGTTGGTTGACGAAGGGCTGGCGAACGAGGCTGATTTCCCCTGGGACAGCGACGGCTACAAAGCCCCGACCCCGGCCGAAGATATCATCGACGGCATCGCTTATGACGGCCGCACTCCCAACGCCTATCTCGAAAGCCTGTCCATCGGTCTGAAGGGCGAGCAGAAGATCGTCGGCTCCGACGTACAAGGCTAAATCCCCAAACGCCGCGCCCGGCCCTCGTCGGGCGCGGCCCCAAAGTGCCCCGCCATCGCAAGGACACATCAGATGACAACGGTCGATCCCGAATTCAACGCAGACGCCGCCCGAGAGGCACGCCGCGCCCGCCTTTTCACCCGCATCAATGCAGCCGACAAATGGTTTCAGGTGTTGGGCCTTAGCTGGGCCACGCCAGTCCTGAAGGCCGCCGCCGGCGACAATCCACGCGCACAGATGACCGAGATTTGGCGGTTGTTGATCGTTCCCCTGCTGTCGATCTGTGCCTTTCTGCTGTCTGACTTCCGACCTTTTTGTTGCTGACGAGTTGCCAAGCCCATTATTATAAAAAGACAGCTGGTATGACGAAGTCGCCAAGTCGGTCTACAAGCCCGAGATCTACCTTGAGGCCGCGCGCCTGTTGGTTGACGAAGGGCTGGCGAACGAGGCTGATTTCCCCTGGGACAGCGACGGCTACAAAGCCCCGACCGTGGAGGCCGGCCGAAGATATCATCGACGGCATCGCTTATGACGGCCGCACTCCCAACGCCTATCTCGAAAGCCTGTCCATCGGTCTGAAGGGCGAGCAGAAGATCGTCGGCTCCGACGTACAAGGCTAAATCCCCAAACGCCGCGCCCGGCCCTCGTCGGGCGCGGCCCCAAAGTGCCCCGCCATCGCAAGGACACATCAGATGACAACGGTCGATCCCGAATTCAACGCAGACGCCGCCCGAGAGGCACGCCGCGCCCGCCTTTTCACCCGCATCAATGCAGCCGACAAATGGTTTCAGGTGTTGGGCCTTAGCTGGGCCACGCCAGTCCTGAAGGCCGCCGCCGGCGACAATCCACGCGCACAGATGACCGAGATTTGGCGGTTGTTGATCGTTCCCCTGCTGTCGATCTGTGCCTTTCTGCTGCTCTCCTGACTTCCGACCTTTTTGTTGATCTGACTGGGTTTTTGGTTTGTTTTCAGGTGTGGTTGCTCAGAGGCGCGTTGTAGTGCCCCATTATTATAAAAAGTATTGACATGGGCCTTCAGATGGCTAACCTCTTCGCCCATGTTCATCCGCACCAAACATGACGCAAAGCTCAACCGCACACGGATCCAGATCGTTGAATCCGTCCGCACCGGCTCCAAGGTACGCCAGAAGATCCTGCGCCATGTGGGTGTGGCCCATAACGACAGCGAGATTGAGGATATCAAGCGTCTGGCGGGCCGCTTGATGGAGCAATTACGCATTGATCGCTCGCCGCAAATGGAACTGTTCACGCCCACGGAATATGCCGATCTGCAGGCGCTGGTGCGCCGCGCTCCGCGGCCGGACAAGCTTGGCGTTGATCTTGCCGAGTGCCGTGAGGAGGCGCGGGTCTCTCTGGGTCTGCGGGATGTCATGGGGACGATGTATGACCAACTGGGTTGGGGGGCCCTTCTGGGGGCGGCGCGTAAAAGTGCCAATCGCATTGTGAAAGAGCTGGTTATGGCGCGGATCGCACAGCCCGAGAGCAAGCGCGCGACCGTGGAGGCGTTGGAGAACCAGGCAGGCATCACGCTCAATCTGGACGTGGTCTATCGGAGCATGGATTACATCAATACGCCGGTGATAGACGGGATTTGCAAAACCTCTCACGCGGCGGCAGAGAAGTTGCTGGGCGGGCCAGTGACCGTGCTGTTCTACGATTGCACGACCCTGGCCTTTGACACCGAGCGCGAGGACCCGGCCGAGGATGCGGACGGGGTCGAGCAGGATCATCTTCTGGCCAAGGGCTTCAGCAAGGATGGCAAGCATCACCGCGCTCAGGTCATGCTGGCGCTGATCGTCACCTCCGATGGGCTGCCTGTGGGCTATGAACTCTTCCCGGGAAACACCTGGGAAGGTCATACGCTGGAAGCTGCGCTGAAGGCGTTGGAGGGACGCTTCGACGTGGCCAGGGTCACGTTCGTGGCCGATGCCGCCATGCTCAGCAAGGACAACCAGCAGATGTTGCAGAACAAGGGTCTGCCCTACATCCTCGGCTATCGCATGAAGTCCGCCCCGGCCGCCGTGAAGGCGAACATTTTGAGCCCGGAGGGACGCCAGCCTTGGGCTGGACACGGTTCTGAAGAGGCAACCGAGAAGGGCTGGTACAAGGTGATCGACCAGGAGGGAGCGCGGGTCATTGTGACCTGGTCACCCACCCGGGCACGCAATGATGCCCACAAGCGCGACAAGGCAATCGAAAAGCTGCACAAGAAGCTCAAGCGCTCTCGCAAACCCGGCAGCTTCAGCAGCCGGGGATATGGCCGCTTCCTGGCCTTCCCCGACAGCGGGGACGTCACGCTGGATGATGCAAAGATCAAGGCAGCGGCACAATGGGACGGGCTGCATGCCATTGTTGTTCATGGTGCGGACGAACTGGAGGCACAGGACGTCATTGCCCGCTATCACCAGTTGTGGGAGATCGAAGCCTGCTTCCGCACCAACAAGCACGATCTGAAAATCCGGCCCATCTATCACTGGTCGCCGCGTCGGGTCCGGGCCCATATCGCCATCTGCTACATGGCCTTCTGCTGCCTGCAGCACCTGCGCAAGCATCTGGACCTGCTCGGACACCCGATGAGCCCGGCTCGTATCCGCAACGAGTTGAACGCATTGCAGCTCTCGATCCTGCGCCACAAAGGCACCCCTGACCGCTACGGCATGCCAAGCCATGCCACGGTCGATGCCAGACGCATCCTCACCTGCGTCGGCCTGACCTGGAACGAAGCCCCTTTCAAGATACCCCCCGGGCGCACCCGAAAAACTGGCCAGACCAAAGCCTGAGCTCCCTCAACACTCCGAAACAATCGCTGGCGAAAAAAGTCCGTGTAGTGCCTTTTGGCAACCAAGGCATAATAATATCAATGACTTATACGAAAAAATGTCGGAAGTCAGGAATGGTTTCAGGTGTTGGGCCTTAGCTGGGCCACGCCAGTCCTGAAGGCCGCCGCCGGCGACAATCCACGCGCACAGATGACCGAGATTTGGCGGTTGTTGATCGTTCCCCTGCTGTCGATCTGTGCCTTTCTGCTGCTCTGGGCCACGCTGGCCCCCAAGGTGCAAACCTCTCTTGGTGCGGTCCCCGGACCTGCGCAAGTCTGGAGTGAGATGGTCAGCCTGAACGAAGATGCGCAGGCCAAGGCCGCCAAGCGCGCCAAATTCGAAGCGATGGTCGAAAAGCGCAATCAGAAGTTCATTGATGCCGGTCAGCCCGAAAAGGTGAAGGAAGTCGCCTTTACCGGGGCGCCTTCGTATTACCAGCAAATCTGGACCTCGATCAAAACGGTGTTTTTCGGCTTTCTGATCGCCACAGTGGTCGCCGTGCCGCTTGGCATTGCCGCTGGTTTGTCCCCGACAGCCAATGCCGCGCTGAACCCGCTGATCCAGATATTCAAACCGGTGTCTCCGCTGGCTTGGCTGCCGATCGTCACCATGATCGTCTCGGCCGTTTACGTCACCAATGACGGCTGGTTCGCCAAGTCTTTCCTGATCTCGGCCATCACCGTGACACTCTGTTCGCTGTGGCCCACGCTGATCAATACGTCGCTGGGTGTTGCCTCCATCGACAAGGACCTGGTGAATGTCTCCAAGGTGTTGAAAATGAATACCTATACCAAGATCACCAAACTGGTTTTGCCCTCTGCCCTGCCGCTGATCTTCACTGGTCTACGTCTGTCGCTGGGCGTCGGCTGGATGGTTCTGATCGCCGCGGAAATGCTGGCGCAGAACCCCGGTTTGGGTAAGTTCGTCTGGGATGAGTTCCAGAACGGCTCGTCCAGCTCGCTTGCCAAAATCATGGTGGCAGTCTTCACCATCGGTATCATCGGCTTCCTGCTGGACCGTGTGATGTACGCGCTGCAATCCCTGTTTACATTCACGAATAACCGGTGATCGAGATGAGCATTCTGAGCTTCAAGAACGCCTCGAAATCCTTCGGTGAAGGCACCGCACGCACCGATGTGTTGAAAGGTATCGACCTTGACGTGCAAGAGGGTGAGTTTCTGGTGATCCTCGGCTTCTCGGGCACCGGCAAGACGACCCTGATCAATCTGATGGCCGGGCTGGACTCTCCAACCGGCGGAGAGGTTACGTTCAAAGGTACTCCGATCAAGGGTCCGGGCCCTGAGCGTGGCGTGATCTTCCAGAACTACTCGCTGATGCCCTGGCTGACGGTCAGCGGCAATGTGGGTCTGGCAGTGGATACGGTCTTTCCCGGCCTCAGCAAGGCCGAAAAAGCCGAGAAGGTCGCGCATTATGTTAAGATGGTGGGCCTTAGCCACGCCGCGACGCGTCGCCCGGCGGAACTGTCGGGCGGGATGCGCCAGCGAGTCAACGTGGCGCGCGCTTTGTCGATGAACCCCGAAGTTCTACTGCTGGATGAGCCTTTGTCGGCGCTTGACGCGCTCACCCGCGCCAATCTGGCGGATGAGATCGAACACATCTGGGAGGCCGACAAGAAGACCTGTGTGCTGATCACCAACGACGTGGATGAGGCGATCATTCTAGCCGACCGTATCATTGCCCTGAACCCAGATGGCACGCTGGGGCAGGAATTCCGCGTATCGATCCCACGCCCACGCGAACGCGGGGCGATGAACAACGATGAGACCTTCAAACGCCTCCGCGCCGACGTCACCAAGTACCTGATGGATGTGGGGATAGAGGCCAAGGTCGAAGGCTCTCGTATCCTACCGGATGTCACGCCGATCCATGGCGTACCGACGGCGGTGGCCGAGGCGCAAAAGGGGATGATCGAGAACCGCTTCCTCGACTTCTCGCAATTGCACAAGGTGTATCCGACGCCCAAAGGCCCTCTAACCGTCGTTGAGGATTTCGACCTGAAGATCGACAAGGGTGAGTTCATCTCGCTGATCGGCCATTCCGGCTGCGGCAAGTCCACGGTTTTGACTATGGCTGCGGGTCTGAACGACATCTCGAAAGGCGCGATCAAACTGGATGGCCGCCACGTCGAAGGGGCCGACCCGGAACGCGCGGTGGTGTTCCAATCGCCCAACCTGTTCCCTTGGCTCAGCGCTAAGGAAAATGTCGCGATCGGCGTCGACAAGGTCTATCCCAAGGCCAGCATCTCCGAGCGGCAGGATGTGGTGGAGTACTATCTGGAACGCGTCGGACTGGCTGACGCGATGGACAAATCTGCCTCGGATCTCTCGAACGGTATGAAGCAACGCGTCGGCATCGCCCGAGCCTTTGCTCTGTCCCCCAAGCTGCTGCTGCTGGATGAACCGTTTGGGATGCTCGACAGCCTCACACGCTGGGAATTGCAGGAAGTGCTGATGGAGGTCTGGTCCCGCACCAAGGTCACCGCAATCTGCGTCACCCATGACGTGGATGAGGCGATCCTTCTGGCCGACCGAGTGGTGATGATGACCAACGGCCCGCAAGCGACGATCGGCAAGATCACCAAGGTCGATCTGCCGCGCCCGCGCACGCGCAAGGCCCTGTTGGAGCACCCGGATTACTACGCCTACCGGCAAGAGGTCCTCGATTTCCTCGAAGAATATGAACACGGCGCCAAGCCAAAAACACCCGCCCCCAAGGCGATTGCAGCGGAGTGAAATCATGAAGCAAAGACTTGTTGTTATTGGCACAGGGATGGCCTCGGGCCGGGTGCTGGAACATCTTACCGACGCCGCGCCGGATGCGTTCGACATCACCCTGTTCAATGCCGAACCGCGCGGGAACTACAACCGCATCATGCTCAGCCCGGTCCTGTCGGGCGAGAAAACCTATGAAGAGATCGTCACCCATGACGACACCTGGTATACCGAGCGCGGCATCTCCTGCCGCTTTGGCGAGCAGGTTGCCAAGATCGACCGTGAGATGAAGGTGGTCGAGGGGGTCAACGGACATGTGCCCTACGACAAGCTGGTGATTGCGACAGGGTCAAATCCGTTCATCATCCCGCTACTCGGTCATGATCTGGACGGCGTGATCGCCTATCGCGACCTCGAAGACACCCAGCGGATGATGGGCATGGGCTTGGGCAACAAGGTTGTCATCATCGGCGGAGGTCTGCTGGGGCTTGAGGCCGCCGCGGGTATGGCCGCGCATGGGGTCGACGTGACCGTCGTTCACATCATGGGCCATCTGATGGAACGCCAGTTGGACGAAGCCGCAGGCTATCTGCTGAAGAAATCGCTGGAAGACAAAGGCATCAAGATTTGCCTGCAGGCGAACTCGAAAGAAATCCTCGGGCAAGATGGCAAAGTCCGCGCGCTGCTTCTGGACGACGGGACCGAATTACCATGTGACCTGCTGGTCATGGCCGTGGGGATCCGCCCCAATACCGCGCTGGCGCAAGAGGCTGGTCTGGCCACCGGGCGCGGTATCCATGTGGACGACCAGATGCTGACCTCGGACCCGGATGTCTGCGCGGTGGGCGAATGCGTCGAACATGACGGGGCGGTCTTTGGCCTTGTCGCGCCGCTCTATGATCAGGCGAAAGTCGCCGCGCAGGCGCTATTGGGCGAAGAAGCTGCGTTTGTTCAGAAAACCCTCTCGACCAAGTTGAAAGTCACCGGCTGCGATCTGTTCAGCGCGGGCGACTTCGCAGACGCGCCAGGGCGTGAGGATATCGTGTTCCGCGACCCCTCGCGCGGTGTCTACAAGCGGCTGGTCATCGAAGAGGACCGCCTGGTCGGCGCGGTCATGTATGGCGACACCGCCGATGGCAGCTGGTTCTTCGGGCTGATCAAGGACGGCACCAGTATCGAAGACATGCGCGAGACGCTGATCTTTGGGCCCGCCTATCAGGGGGGCGATACCGCGGACCCTCTTTCAGCCGTTGCAGCATTGCCGCCTGAGGCGGAGATTTGCGGCTGCAACGGCGTATGCAAAGGTAACATTGTCGAGGCGATCAACGTGGGTGCCAGCGATCTGGGGGCCGTGCGTGCAAGCACCAAGGCCAGCGCCTCGTGTGGGACATGCACGGGGCTGGTCGAACAGGTGTTGCAAGTCACTCTCGGCGATGAGTTCCAAATGCCAACGGCGCAACCGATCTGCGGCTGCACCGATCTGACCCATGAAGATGTACGTCGTCTGATCAAGGGGCAGGAGTTGAAAAGCCAGGCCGCCGTTTGGCAAGAGCTAAGCTGGACAACGCCGAATGGCTGCCATGTCTGCCGCCCTGCAATCAACTACTACCTGTTGGCCGACTGGCCGATGGAATACCAAGACGACCCACAAAGCCGGTTCGTGAACGAACGCAAGCATGCCAATATCCAAAGGGATGGCACTTTCAGCGTTGTGCCGCGTATGTGGGGAGGCATCACCACCCCCGAAGAATTGCGTGCCATCGCGGATGCAGCGGACAAATACGACGTACCCACGGTGAAAGTCACCCGCGGCCAACGCATCGACTTGTTGGGCGTGAAAGGTGAAGATCTACCCGCCATCTGGTCGGATCTGAACCAGGCTGGTCTGGTCTCTGGCCACGCTTATTCCAAGGGGTTGCGGACGGTCAAAACCTGCGTCGGAACCGACCATTGCCGGTTCGGTACGCAAGACAGCACGGGTCTCGGCATCAAGCTTGAGAAAATCCTTTGGGGGTCGTGGACACCGCACAAGTTGAAACTGGCGGTGTCGGGGTGCCCGCGCAACTGCGCCGAGGCGACCTGCAAGGATATCGGTGTGGTCTGCGTCGACTCAGGCTACCAGATCAGCATCGGCGGAGCCGCCGGTATGGACGTCAAAGAGACTGAATTGCTCTGTCAGGTCCCAACCGAAGACGAAGCGATCGAGGTCGTGATGGCCGTCACACAGGCCTATCGCGAAGGCGGTAAGTATCTGGACCGCTTGTATAAATGGCTAGGAAAGGTGGGTATGGACTGGGTCAAGGCTCAGGTCGTGGAGGACCGGGAGAACCGCGCCGCTCTGGTCGAACGGTTCGAGCTTTCCCAAAGCATCTACCGCAAGGACCCGTGGGCGGAACACGTCAAGGAAAAGGCGCAGACCTATGCGCCGATCGCAGATTTCACACTGGAGGCCGCGGAATGAGCTGGATCGACATCGGACATATCGAAGACGTCCCCCTGCGCGGCGCGCGTTTGGTGAAAACGCATATCGGCTGTATCGCGGTCTTCCGCACCGCCGAGGCCGAGGTATTCGCCGCCACCAACACCTGCCCCCACAAAGGCGGGCCGCTGTCCGAGGGCATCGTGCATGGGCAATCGGTCACCTGCCCCCTGCACAACTGGGTTTTCGACCTGAACAACGGCCAGGCACAGGGCGCTGACGAGGGGCAGATCGCCACCTATCCGGTGCGTCTCGAAGGCGGGCGTATCTTGTTGGATGCCAGCACAGTCTCTCACCGGAGCGCCGCCTGATGGACGGCACTGGCCTGCCCGAGGTCCGCTCGACCTGCGCTTATTGCGGGGTCGGCTGTGGCGTCCTGCTGCGCCCCGACGGGGCCGGAGGGCTGGCCGTACGCGGTGACCCGGACCACCCGGCCAATCATGGTCGGCTCTGCTCCAAGGGCTTGGCTTTGGGCGAGACCGTCGGCTTGGATCACCGCCTGCGAAACCCGCGCGTGTTTGGTGAGGATGTCAGCTGGGATGACGCCCTTGAACTGGTTGCGGATCGGTTCTCATCGGCGATCAAGGCGCACGGGCCGGACAGTGTTGCCTTCTACGTCTCGGGGCAATTGCTGACCGAGGACTACTATGTCGCCAACAAGCTGATGAAGGGGTTCATCGGGTCGGCGAATATCGACACCAATTCGCGGCTCTGCATGGCATCCACCGTGGCCGGGCACAAACGCGCTTTTGGCACAGATACCGTGCCCGGAACCTATGAGGATCTGGATCAAGCCGATCTGGTTGTTCTGGTCGGGTCAAACCTCGCGTGGTGTCACCCAGTTCTTTATCAGCGGCTCATGGCGGCACGTCAGGCACGGGGGACTCGGATCGTTGTGATCGACCCGCGCAGAACGGCGAGTTGCGATCAGGCGGATCTGCACCTGCCTCTGGCACCGGGCAGCGATGTGGCCCTATTCAACCATCTACTTGGTAGAATTTATGAAACCGGACAGGTTGACGCGGATTTTCTGAGCCACACGACAGGGTTCACGGACACACTGGCCACCGCGCAAAATGACAACCCGGCGGCGACTGGTTTGGACCGGAAAGACCTCGACACCTTCTGTGACATGTGGATCGGGACGGAACGCGTGGTTACGATCTTCAGCCAGGGTGTTAATCAATCCTCCAGCGGGACGGACAAGGTCAACGCGATCCTGAATTGCCATCTGGCCGCGGGCCGGATCGGGCGACCGGGTATGGGGCCGTTTTCCGTCACCGGCCAGCCGAACGCCATGGGCGGGAGAGAGGTCGGTGGGCTAGCCAATATGCTCGCCTGTCATCTGGACATCGAAAACGAAAGCCACCGCGCGGCGGTTCAGAAGTTCTGGGCTGCACCAAACATGCCGAAAAAACCGGGGTTGAAGGCCGTCGACCTGTTTCGAGAGATCGAAAACGGGCAGATCAAGGCCCTCTGGGTGATCCATACCAACCCCGCCGTCACCATGCCCGAGGCCGACCAGGTGCAGGCCGCCATCAAAGCCTGTCCCTTCACGGTTGTCAGCGATCTGACCGAACATACAGACACAGCCCGCGTCGCAGATGTGGTGTTGCCCGCAGCTGGATGGGCCGAGAAAAGCGGCACCGTTACCAACTCGGACCGCACGATCAGCCGCCAGCGTGCCGTCCTGACTCCTCCGGGCAATGCGCGGGCCGATTGGGATATGCTCGCCGAAGTGGGCCGCCGTATGGGGTGGCAAGAGGCATTCGATTATACCTCGCCAGCGCAGATTTTCCGCGAATACGCTGCCCTGTCATTGGTGGCCAAACCCTTTGGGCGCGATTTCGACATCTCCGGATATTCTGACCTGTCGGACGAGGACTATGCTGAACTTCAGCCAACCCGCTGGCCAGTGACGCCAGACGGCACCGGAGGGAGTTTTTTTGGCGACGGACAGTTCTTCCACCCTGACGGCAAAGCCCGCCTGGTCCCGGTCAGCCACAGACCGCCCGAAGCGAAGACCTCGGACCGCTATCCCTTCCTTCTGAACACCGGGCGCACGCGGGACCAATGGCACACCATGACCCGCACTGGTCTGTCACCACGCCTGTCGTCGCACCTGTCTGAGCCTTTCATCGAGGTTCACCCGGATGATGCGGCTCGTCTCGGGCTAGACCCCGACATCTTGGTCGAGGTCAAAAGCGCGGTCGGGGCATGTATCTTCCGGTTAAAGACAACCGATGCCGTCGCACCCGGACAGGTCTTCGCGCCGATCCACTGGACAAGCGAAACAGCCCCCTCGGCCCGTGTCGATGTATTGATACCTGGCGTTACTGACCCGGTATCAGGCCAACCCGAAAGCAAAGCCGCCGCAGTGTCCCTGCACCCCATGAAGGCGGGTTGGTATGGTTTTGCAGTCTCCGCGACACCTCCGTCACCGTCGGCAGAGTATCGGGCAACGGCGAAAACCGAAAAGGGCTACAGAACAGAGCTGGCAGGCTATGAGATGCCCACCGACTGGGAGAAAGCGGCCCGAGACTGGTTCCAACTGCCTGACGCCCTGTCCACATCGGTCGAAGACCCCAAGCGCGGGTCGTCCAGGATCGCCCTGTCAGACGGTCCGCGCGTTCTTGCCGTTCTCTTTGTCTCTCGGGAACCTGTGAGCTTGATGAGGGAGTATCTTGCAACCCTGCCCGATGCCGAGCCTCATCAGCTCCTGTCCGGACGATCCCCAAACGGCGTCGAGGATGGCGGGCCGATTGTCTGCTCCTGTTTCCTGACTTCCGACATTTTTTCGTATAAGTCATTGATATTATTATGCCTTGGTTGCCAAAAGGCACTACACGGACTTTTTTCGCCAGCGATTGTTTCGGAGTGTTGAGGGAGCTCAGGCTTTGGTCTGGCCAGTTTTTCGGGTGCGCCCGGGGGGTATCTTGAAAGGGGCTTCGTTCCAGGTCAGGCCGACGCAGGTGAGGATGCGTCTGGCATCGACCGTGGCATGGCTTGGCATGCCGTAGCGGTCAGGGGTGCCTTTGTGGCGCAGGATCGAGAGCTGCAATGCGTTCAACTCGTTGCGGATACGAGCCGGGCTCATCGGGTGTCCGAGCAGGTCCAGATGCTTGCGCAGGTGCTGCAGGCAGCAGAAGGCCATGTAGCAGATGGCGATATGGGCCCGGACCCGACGCGGCGACCAGTGATAGATGGGCCGGATTTTCAGATCGTGCTTGTTGGTGCGGAAGCAGGCTTCGATCTCCCACAACTGGTGATAGCGGGCAATGACGTCCTGTGCCTCCAGTTCGTCCGCACCATGAACAACAATGGCATGCAGCCCGTCCCATTGTGCCGCTGCCTTGATCTTTGCATCATCCAGCGTGACGTCCCCGCTGTCGGGGAAGGCCAGGAAGCGGCCATATCCCCGGCTGCTGAAGCTGCCGGGTTTGCGAGAGCGCTTGAGCTTCTTGTGCAGCTTTTCGATTGCCTTGTCGCGCTTGTGGGCATCATTGCGTGCCCGGGTGGGTGACCAGGTCACAATGACCCGCGCTCCCTCCTGGTCGATCACCTTGTACCAGCCCTTCTCGGTTGCCTCTTCAGAACCGTGTCCAGCCCAAGGCTGGCGTCCCTCCGGGCTCAAAATGTTCGCCTTCACGGCGGCCGGGGCGGACTTCATGCGATAGCCGAGGATGTAGGGCAGACCCTTGTTCTGCAACATCTGCTGGTTGTCCTTGCTGAGCATGGCGGCATCGGCCACGAACGTGACCCTGGCCACGTCGAAGCGTCCCTCCAACGCCTTCAGCGCAGCTTCCAGCGTATGACCTTCCCAGGTGTTTCCCGGGAAGAGTTCATAGCCCACAGGCAGCCCATCGGAGGTGACGATCAGCGCCAGCATGACCTGAGCGCGGTGATGCTTGCCATCCTTGCTGAAGCCCTTGGCCAGAAGATGATCCTGCTCGACCCCGTCCGCATCCTCGGCCGGGTCCTCGCGCTCGGTGTCAAAGGCCAGGGTCGTGCAATCGTAGAACAGCACGGTCACTGGCCCGCCCAGCAACTTCTCTGCCGCCGCGTGAGAGGTTTTGCAAATCCCGTCTATCACCGGCGTATTGATGTAATCCATGCTCCGATAGACCACGTCCAGATTGAGCGTGATGCCTGCCTGGTTCTCCAACGCCTCCACGGTCGCGCGCTTGCTCTCGGGCTGTGCGATCCGCGCCATAACCAGCTCTTTCACAATGCGATTGGCACTTTTACGCGCCGCCCCCAGAAGGGCCCCCCAACCCAGTTGGTCATACATCGTCCCCATGACATCCCGCAGACCCAGAGAGACCCGCGCCTCCTCACGGCACTCGGCAAGATCAACGCCAAGCTTGTCCGGCCGCGGAGCGCGGCGCACCAGCGCCTGCAGATCGGCATATTCCGTGGGCGTGAACAGTTCCATTTGCGGCGAGCGATCAATGCGTAATTGCTCCATCAAGCGGCCCGCCAGACGCTTGATATCCTCAATCTCGCTGTCGTTATGGGCCACACCCACATGGCGCAGGATCTTCTGGCGTACCTTGGAGCCGGTGCGGACGGATTCAACGATCTGGATCCGTGTGCGGTTGAGCTTTGCGTCATGTTTGGTGCGGATGAACATGGGCGAAGAGGTTAGCCATCTGAAGGCCCATGTCAATACTTTTTATAATAATGGGGCACTACAACGCGCCTCTGAGCAACCACACCTGAAAACAAACCAAAAACCCAGTCAGATCAACAAAAAGGTCGGAAGTCAGGAGGATGGCGGGCCGATTGTCTGCTCCTGTTTCGGGGTCGGACTCAATACGATCGTCCGGGCCATCGGCACCCAGAACATCGGTGATGTCGATGAAATCGGCAGGCTTTTGCAGGCGGGTACCAACTGTGGATCATGCCGCCCGGAACTGTCAGGATTGCTTGCCAAGCATTCGGTTCCGGTTTTGCAGGACGTCGAACCTTAGGCGCAGGACCTATTCTGGGTCCTGCAAGGCCGCCATTTTCTCCACACCGATAAGCATATCTGGCACGTGGTCCTGCGCGCTAAAGGCGTGGCCAAAAAGACCGAGGCCGCTGCTTTTGCTGCGGCCTCTTTTTTGCTCTCAGATGTCCAGCGTATGTTGTTTTTCCCAATTCGAGAAGTGTGACACAAACGAGTTCCACTCCTGATGCTTCATCTTCAGGAAAGCGCTGGAGAACTCCTGCCCCATCATCTCTTTCAGTCCAGCATCCTTGTCGAATTCGCGCAAGCCATCGAGCATGTTCAGCGGCAGTTTGGGCGCGTCGGTGACCGTGTGGCCTTCGGCATACATGTCGATGTCATAGCGCGGTCCCGGATCAGCCTTGCTGCGGATGCCCGACAGACCGGCGGCGATGATCACCGCCTGCAGCAGATACGGGTTCGCCGCCCCATCGGGCAGGCGCAGTTCGAACCGGCCCGGGCCGGGGACGCGCACCATATGAGTGCGGTTGTTGCCTGTCCATGTCACTGTGTTGGGCGCCCACGTGGCCCCTGACATGGTACGCGGCGCGTTGATACGCTTGTAGCTGTTCACCGTCGGGTTGGTGATCGCCGCCAACGCGCTGGCGTGTTTCATGATGCCGCCGAGAAAGTATTTGCCCTGCTCGCCTAGCCCAACCTCTCCGGTAGGGCCGTCGCCGTCGCCCGCAAACACGTTGGTCTTCGCATCCGCGCCCGGCGCGTCCCAAACCGAGATATGGGCATGGCAGCCATTGCCCGTCAGCCCTTCGACCGGCTTGGGCATAAAAGTGGCGCGCAGCCCATGCTTCTCGGCCACGGATTTGGTCATGAACTTGAAGAAGGAATGCTTGTCGGCGGTTCTCAGAACATCATCGAATTCCCAGTTCATTTCGAACTGGCCATTGGCGTCCTCGTGGTCGTTCTGATACGGGCCCCAGCCCAGTTCCAGCATGTAGTCGCAGATCTCGCGCACCACGTCATAGCGGCGCATCACGGCCTGCTGATCATAACAGGGCTTTTCGGCGGTATCGAACGGATCGCTGATCTGCTCGCCATCGGGGGTCAGCAGGAAGAACTCGGCTTCTATGCCGGTTTTTACATGCAGGCCCATCTTGGCGGCTTCGTCGATCAGGCGGCGTAGCACGTTGCGTGGGGCCTGGGCCACGTCCTGCCCCTCCATCACACAATTGCCGGCAACCCAAGCGACTTCGGGCTTCCATGGCAGTTGGATCACCGAGGACGGGTCTGGCACCGCCAGCATGTCAGGATGCGCGGGGGTCATATCCAGCCACGTGGCGAAACCGGCAAAACCGGCGCCCTCTTCCTGCATATCGGCAATGGCTTGTGCGGGAACCAGTTTGGCCCGCTGTCCACCGAACAGGTCGGTGAACGAAATCATGAAATATTTGACGCCTTTTTCTTTGGCGAAAGCTGCCAGATCTGTCGTCATGGTCGGCCTTCCTTTCCCTGTTTATCAATCCCAATAGAAGAAAGGCGCAGCCCCGTAGGACCGCGCCTTTCGAGTGTCAGATCAGAACCCGGCCTTGCCCGGATACCAGTCGGTGCCTGCCAGGGGCACTTTTGCCATCGCAGCCGCCTCCATAGTCAGGGCACACAAGTCCTCGGGTTCCAGATTGTGCAAGTGATTGTGGCCGCAGGCCCGCGCGATGGTCTGCGCCTCAAGCGTCATGACCTTCAGGTAGTTGCGCAGCCGTCGCCCGGCATCGACCGGGTCAAGACGCGCGGCAAGCTCGGGGTCCTGAGTGGTGATGCCCGCGGGGTCCTTCCCTTCATGCCAGTCGTCATAGGCCCCGGTTGTGGTGCCCAGCTTCTGATACTCAGCTTCCCATTTCGGGTCGTTGTCGCCAAGGGCAACCAGGGCCGCCGTGCCAATCGCCACCGCATCCGCGCCAAGCGCCATCGCCTTGGCCACGTCTGCCCCTGTGCGGATGCCGCCCGAGATCACAAGCTGCACCTCGCGATGCACCCCCAGATCCTGCAGCGCCTGCACGGCGGGTCGGATACAGGCCAGCGTCGGAATACCCACATGTTCGATGAACACATCCTGCGTGGCCGCCGTGCCGCCCTGCATCCCGTCCATGACAACCACATCGGCCCCGGCCTTCACCGCCAAAGCCGTGTCGTAATAGGGCCGAGTCGCGCCGACCTTGACGTAGATTGGCACCTGCCAGTTGGTGATCTCACGCAGTTCGAGGATCTTGATCTCAAGATCATCCGGCCCGGTCCAGTCCGGATGTCGGCAGGCCGAGCGCTGGTCGATCCCCTTGGGCAAGGTCCGCATTTCTGCAACGCGGTCGCTGATCTTCTGGCCCAGCAGCATGCCGCCGCCGCCGGGTTTGGCGCCCTGCCCGACCACGATCTCGATCGCGTCGGCCTTGCGCAGGTCGTTGGGGTTCATGCCATAGCGCGAGGGCAGGTACTGATAGACCAGCTTGCTGGAATGGCCGCGTTCCTCGGGCGTCATACCGCCATCGCCGGTTGTGGTCGAAGTCCCAGCCGCCGAAGCGCCGCGTCCAAGGGCCTCTTTCGCGGGGCCGGACAACGCGCCGAAGCTCATGCCAGCGATGGTAATCGGAATATCCAGCTGGATCGGGTTCTTGGCAAAGCGCGTGCCCAACGTCACCGAGGTATCACAGCGTTCGCGGTAGCCCTCCAGCGGATAGCGGCTCACGCTGGCCCCCAGAAACAACAGGTCATCGAAATGCGGCACCTTGCGTTTGGCGCCTCCACCCCGGATGTCATAGATACCGGTGGCCGCCGCGCGGCGGATCTCGGCGTTGATCGGGTTGGAAAAGGTCGCCGACTGGATCGGCACGGTGCGGGGGGTCTGATCGTCCATATCTTTCATACCCTTCATCCTTAGTAAGCGGCCGAGTTGTCGACGTCGAAATTGTACAGTTGCCGGGCCGAGCCATAGCGTTTGAACTCTTCCGGTTTGGCGTCGCTGCCTGCACGGTCCAGCAGGTCCTTCAGGATCTCAAGATGCTCGGGGCGCATCTCTTTCTCGATACAATCCGCGCCGAGGCTCTTGACTGAGCCGCGCACAAACAGCCGCGCCTCGTAGAGGGAATCCCCCAACGCGTCGCCCGCGTCGCCGCAGACCACCAGATTACCCGCCTGCGCCATGAAGGCCGACATATGGCCGATATTGCCATGCACCACGATGTCGATCCCCTTCATCGAGATCCCGCAGCGCGAGCTGGCATTGCCCTTGATCACCAGCAGCCCGCCATGGCCTGTGGCCCCGGCATATTGGCTGGCATCGCCATCGACGATCACCTGACCCGACATCATGTTCTCGGCCACGCCTGACCCAACCGAGCCCTCGACCCGCACAGTGGCCTGCTGGTTCATGCCCGCGCAATAGTAGCCGGTCGAGCCTTTTACCGTCACCTCGATCGGAGCGTCCAAGCCGACCGCGATGGCGTGGCTGCCTTTGGGGTTCACCACTTGCCAGCTGGTCTGGTTGGTCTCTTTGCTCTGGTCCTGCAGAGCGGCGTTCAGCCCGCGCAGGCCGTCGGCCTCAAGATCATAGGTCTGCATCTTACGCGGCCTTCTTGTTGGGAGAGTCTGTGTGGGACCAGAAGTAGACCGTCGCCGGCTCCGGCTCCCAGACGCGGGCGTCTTCGATGCCGGGCAGGTTCACCAAGGCTCGGTATTCACTTCCGAAGGCCACATATTGATCGGTTTCCGCCATGACCGCCGGTTTGCAGGCAATCGGGTCACGGACCACACCGAACCCGTCCTTGGTGCCGACTACAAAGGTGAAGAACCCATCCAGATCCTCAAGGCTGCTTTCCAGCGCCTCACCCAGGGACGCGCCGTTCATCATCTTCCACGTCAGGTAAGCCGCGCCCACCTCAGTGTCGTTCTCGGTCTGGATATGCACCCCTTCTCGGCGCAGCTTGCGCCGCAGCGAGTTGTGGTTGGACAGCGATCCGTTATGCACCAGACACTGATCATCCCCGGTGTTAAACGGGTGCGCACCCATCGTGGTCACCGCTGATTCAGTGGCCATTCGCGTGTGGCCGATCCCATGCGTTCCGGTCATGCCGCTCAGCTCAAAACGAGCGGCAACATCTTTGGGCAGACCGACCTCCTTGTAAATCTCAAGGCTTTCTCCGCGGCTCATGATCCGGACCGAGGGGCGGATTTCGGCCAGCGCAGCACGCGCGGCCTCGAACTGATCGCCTGGGATATCCAGTACTGCATGGGTGTCGTTGATCGTCTGGGTCACGGACGTGTTCAGCCGTTGACCCAGCTCATCCGCCAGACTGGCAAAGTCCTGTTCGGGGTTTGCAGACTGGACGGTGACTTTCGTAGTGCCCTGAGTTGGATCGCCATAAATCGCGATACCAGCGCTGTCAGGGCCACGATCGGTCATGGTGATCAGCATATCCGTCAGCATCTCACCCAGCTTGGGCGACAGTGACTGGTCCTTAAGGAATAGTCCGACAATTCCGCACATGGCAGACAGCTCTCCTTGCGTGTTTCGTTGCGCATGTACGCTAGCAACAAAACATCCGACCCTCAATAATTTTAGGAAATATTTTTTCCTTAAAGGCAAATTTTTCTTAATATCTGAGCGCACAGAAATACGCCGTCCCGAGAAAGCTCGGACAACACGCCTTTAGGCTAGGCTAGTTGATCGATATCATTCTTCTAAAAGGCGGATCAGCTTGTCTGAGGGTAGGAAATGACCGACAGATACCGCGCCGGCAAGCTGACCAGTCGCTCAGGTCCATGCGGCGCATCCGCGTCGAAGAACAGAGTATCGCCGGGTTTCAATGGGTAAACCTCATCGCCATGGCGATAGTCCACCTCACCCTCCAGCATATAGATCGTTTCAATCCCGCCATGCTGGAAGGTTGGGAAAACATCCGATTCCGCGGTAAGAGTGATCAGATAAGGTTCGACAATCACGCCCGAACCATTGGCGCCTAAATGGCCGAGAAGGTTGTATTGGTGATGCGCCCGTGTGCCTTCGCGCTCTAGCTCGACGCCTTCACCGGCCTTGGTGTGGACAGCGTCGCGACGCTCTTCAAAACGGCGAAAAAAGCTGGTCAGCGGAACCGACAGCGCATCGGCCAGCAGTTGCAGCGTGGTCAGCGAAGGCGAAGTGTTGCCGTTTTCGATCTTGGACAACATCCCGATCGACAGGCCGGTAACCTGCGCCAGCTCGGCGACCGTTGTGTTCTGTTGCTTGCGAAAGGCCCGAACCTCGCGACCGATGGCCACTTCCAGAACCTTTTCCCTGTCACCAGACCGGATCGAATGAGGATCCTGCGTGAGTTTCATCATAGAGGCTCTGTCGTTTGGGTTGGCCGTCATATCCACTGCCCTTGCTACAAGTGTTTGAGCCTGTTCGGCGAGGCAATGAGCCTGCAAGTTGGATAGCGAAGCCTTTGGCGAAAGTCTATTGCCCGCCAAAGGGCAGGAAGAGTTGAGGGCATTGCCAACCTCAAACGCCTAATGAGCGCGCATTGGATCGCGCGCGGCCGTTTCGGGCTATCCTTCCAGAGCGTGACAGTGCGGTAGAGGCGGCCGCTCAGTGATACGCTGCGGCTTATTATGCGTTTGGCCAATCGAACGGGGAGATCACGCGGGCGTCAGGAAATGCCTGCAGGACATCTGCCTCGGCTTTTTTCAGGAAAACCAGCTTGATATTCGCCCCCGCATCCATCGTGGCATAGGCTGCAAGTCCTTCTGTGCGGGCCTGCCACAGTCGCTGCAGGATCACCCAGCTTTGATCAGTAAGGTAGGTCAGCGCGGGGCGTGCGGCTTGCATGGTCGCGTGCATGGCCAACGCATTTGCCTCGGCCGTTTGGCCCAGAGATTGAAAGTCTCTCTCAATGACCGCTTGCTCGATGGTGTTGCAGTCCCGCTCAGCCATCTCGGGCCAGCTGGAAAACAGAGGGCTGGTATCGACCGTACGGTTCATTCCATCACGGGACGAGTGCAGCTTCGGGCCTGTGTCCACCTCGACAATGGCAATGCGAAACTCCGGCCATACCAGCTCAAGCGGCACGCCGTGGCTGTCGCCACCGTCATCGCACACGCCCTTGTCCCAGCGCACAAACCCATGCCAGAGGGATCGGGTTGCGCTGCCGCTGCCCAATCGGGCGATCAGGCTCATGTCCTGTGCTTGCAGGTCCAAGCCGAAACTGCCGCATAGCGCGCGGGTCAGCGCCGCAAAGCCCGACGCGGACGATGCCAAACCGGCCGCCGTCGGAATTGTGTTTCTGGTCGAGATCATCAGCGGCACATCGCGCCCACCGCGAAACAAATCCGCAAACGCAAGCGCCTTGCGCGCGAACTCTGAGGTCGGCGGCAGAGGCTGACCGTCCAGCAAGACCTGATCCGACCCGCTCTGGGATGGCTCGACAGTTGTATGAGACCCCCATTCCGCCAACGAGATCGACAAGGAACTGTTGAGCGGCAGGTTTAACGCTCTGTCCCGTTTGCCCCAATATTTCGACAACGCGATATTGCTTGGGGCATAGGCGCTGAAGCTTTGAATCTCGTCCGCGTCTCGCATCGCTTGGTCAATGAGGGTCTGAACGGCGTCAGTCATGTATGATCAGTCCTTCGCTGGCCAGTCTCACCGGAGTGAACCCTTCAGGCGGCGCTCCCAGGGCCAGAACGCAATCGCCCAAGCCGGAGCCCGAGATCTTGGCCGCCATGACACCCTCGGCCTGTCGGGCCGACGTGATGATCCGGTTCAAGGTTTCGTCGCTCACGCCCAAATCCTCCATCCGGGCTTGATAGCTTGTCAGAGTGTTCGCGAAGGCCACCCAATCGCGGTCCTTCGCGGCACTGATGGCATGATCGGCCAAGTCGCCCATATCCGCATAAAGTGATTTGAACTCGGCTTCTCTTCCGATCATCCGTTCCGCAACCTTTTGCAACACGACCGAGGTGGGCGTCTTGTAACCGCAGTATCGCAGGCCGATCGTCGGAGGGTGAGGCAGTGCCACCATCTCTGGATTTGGCGGGGTGCGATAGGCCAGCATACCGCCCTGCAAGCTGGCCGCCAGATCGGCTCCGCTACCACGGCCCTGAATGTCCTGAATGATCTGGTAGGCCTTGGAGTGAATACCGTTCAACGGCTGACCTGTGATAGTCAGAACAGCCCCCGGAGCGGCAATGGTCACGGCGGCAGATGACCCCAGACCAAGCGTCGGGTCAATCTCCGACGAGATCGAGATATCCATTCCGACGTCAATCGCATCCCTGTGCATGGCGATTGCGGCGAGGACAAACTTGTACGGCCCCACTGCCTGTAGCTGATCCAAATCTACCGTTTGCGTTTCGGCAATCTCGGAGGATAGACGCACCAATTGATCGGTGCGTGGTCGCAACGTCACCGTTAGTCTTTGTTCAATGGCGGCCACGATGGCTCTGGAGCCGTAAACGACTGCATGTTCTCCGGTAATCATGACCGATCCCGGTGCGCTGGCCCGTATCATGAACTGGCCCCGTTTGAGCTGTGGTCAGGGGCCTTGCCCATTTCTGCTCCCGTCGAGGCCAGACGCAACGCGGACCATTGCATCTGAGGATAGCCCGACATGAAAAGGGCCATTTTGTCATGGTCTTCCAAATGGACCAGAACCACCCCGCCAAAATCACCTCGTACAGACCCCGCGCCGCAGATTTTGGCCGCGCCGCCAATGACTTCGATCTGTCTGATAAAAGTTTGGCACAGGTCCGGCGCGACACCGATCATCTCCAGCAATCGCTGGTTTTCGGAAATCGCATCGTCCGGGTCATGCCCCGAGGCGATCGCAGTCAAAAACGCGGTCGTACAGTCGCCGAAACGTTGCCAAAGGGCGTCGTTCCGCGCGTGTTCGGCCTTGACCGCACTGACGCATTCGCCTGTGGTGCTTTCGGGCCGGCCGTGCAGGACCCAATACCACCCCTTACCCGTCAGCAAACCATGATCCGACGGTAACTCCGGTGCCGCGATACCCGTTTCGCCTGCACGCACAAGGCCGCCTCGGACAACTGCGGCGGCATCTATCGGCCCCGCGCGCCCATGCTTGAGGCGCTCGCAAAACCGGACGCGCTCATACCTTTCTTCAAGCGTTTTGGGCCGCTCCAGCAGGTTTTCAAACAACACCGTTGTTGCCGCGACGATAGCGGCGGACGACCCCATACCCGCGCCAATCGGCAGCTCTGACCGACTGGCCAGCTGTCCCGGGGCCAGTTTGCTGTTCATCGCTCCAATGCCGGGAATCGCAGATCTGGAGGTTGCGAGGTTGTCATGCAACAGTGAGGCAAGCGTATAGACCGCCAGATCATCGGGACGCGTGAGGATCTTGTGGACATCCAACTCGCCGCGCGTGAATTGATCAAAGCGCTGATCCAGTGACGATTTGAACTGAGACAACAATTTCAGAGGGTAGTATTCGCCCGACGACAGGTTCTCGAACGCGGTCTTCAGGCCTTCACCCAAACCCAGCGGCTGAAACGACACCTCGGTATAGCGGGCCACGGCAATTGCCAGTGCAGGCATGCCATACAGAACCGAATGCTCTCCAGACAGGATCAACTTTCCGGGCGCGTGGGCCCAGACTTTATCATGCGGTCCGGTCAACGTAGATGCGCTTGTTGTCGTCAATACTTGCCAGTCTGTAGCGCCCTTTTGCCTCATCGGGCATGGGCGTATCTGTCCCGTCCTCGCCATTCCTCGCTTGCCAGAGGGCAACATATTCATCATATGAGACGGCGGTCCTGTCCTCCAGAATTTTCCGGTGGCGGGGCGCAAACAGATGGTCTTGGTAGCCTTCGACGACTTTGGCGTCAAAGAACTCGCCCGTTGCGCCGGATCCATAGGAAAACAGCCCTAAGAATTTGCCCGCCAGATCGCTATCACTGTTCTCCAGGGTTGACAGGATCGCGAGGTACATCGAGGCAGTATAGCTGTTCCCGACCTGACGATTGTAGATCATCCCCGGCAAAGCGGCCTGCATATCGGCCTCGGCTTTTGCCTCTTTCGCCAGACGCAGATGCGCCTTCTCGCCCATACGCGAGAATGGCAGGTGATAGCAGAACTGCGCAAACCCATCGTAGGGCAAGCCGCCATTCGCCTGATAGTCGCGCCAGGACTCCACCAGCGCCCCCAGATAGCGCAGCGCCGAGTACTTACCGTCAACCAAGGGTGTGCGCCGGTGGTTGGGGCGCCAAAAATCCATGATGTCTTCGGTAAACAGGCCCGAGACTGTTCCGATTTCCAACAGTGTCGGATCAGCCGTGACCAGCATCGCAACGGCTGACGCCCCTTGCGTCGCTTCACCCGAGCTGTCCAGATCATAGCGCGCGATATCCGAGGCGATCACAAGCACCTTGCGATCCGGCTTGCGTGCCACATGGGCACAGGCCATTTGCAGGGCGGCGGTGGCAGAATAACAGGCCTGCTTCAGCTCCACATTGCGCAGGTTCGAAGGCAGCCCCAGAAGCCTCTGCACATAGATGCCTGCAGATTTGGATTGGTCGATCCCTGTTTCCGTCGCAAACAAGATGGTGTCGATCCCGTCTGCTCCGTGTTGATCAATGATCGGCTTCGCGGCCTCTGCGGCCAAGGTCACAACATCTTCGTCATGCCCGGGCATGGCGATCTTTTCCTGCCCGATCCCACGCGAGAACTTGGCCGGGTCGATGCCGTGATGCTGGGCCAGAGTGTCCAGCGAAATATAGCGATGAGGCGTAAAAAAGCTCATCGCGCTGATACCAGTAGAGATTACCAAAACTTTGACCTTGATCGGATCAGTGAGACATTTGCCTTCAGCTGAGATACGTCGGCGCAGCCCAAAAGAAACATCGCCGTCTGAAATTCGCGACGTAACTTTTCGATTTGACGGATGACCTGCGTGCGCGACTCCTGCGCTGCGGCCAAAAACGGAGCGGCCATTCCGCACAGATCTGCGCCCAGAATGATAGATTTGGCCATGTCCACACCGTCTCGTAAACCGCCGCTGGCGATGAGTGTTGTTGGGTCGGTCTTTTTGACCAAGACGTCCCGAGTTTCAAGCAGACTCTCGACCGTCGTCAGGCCCCAATCCTGAAAAACCAGCCCCAGATCGTCCTGCTCGTCTGCGCGGCGGTGATATTCGATCCTGCTCCAGGAAGTACCCCCGCGACCGGCCACGTCGAAATGGCGTATACCGGCGTCATAGGCCAGCTCGACATCAGGGCCGGACAGCCCGGCACCAACCTCTTTGATCAGCACAGGCACCGACATTTTCGACACCAGATCAGAGATCTTGCCAGACAGGTTGGAAAAGTCGCGATCCCCTTCGACCTGCACGGCCTCTTGCAACGGATTGAGGTGCAGATACAGCCCGTCGGCTTCAAGCGCCTGAACGGCCTGAAGACAGTGGTTTGCATCTAGCCCCGCATTCAACTGCACCGCGCCGATATTGCCGATCAGAGGTATGCTCGGCGCGGCATCGCGCAGTTGAAAACTACCCTTCGAAGCAGGATCGGCGAATAACACGCGTTGTGAGCCGACCGACATCGCCACCCTGGTCGCCTCGGCCGCCTCTGCAAGGTTGCGATTGATCCTTGCGATCTCATCACCGGTTCCACCCGTCATCGACGAAATCAGCAGCGGAAAGCTGAGCGGCTTTTCCAGAAACCGGGTGCTGGTGTCGATTGCATCCAGATCCAGCTCAGGCAAGGCGCGATGGGTCAGAGAGATCGCGTCAAACCCGCTGCGCCCGCGTTCGACGTCGGGGTCCTCCAGAACGGCGCGCAGATGGTCCAGCTTGCGCCCGGCCACGCTGCGGTCGGCGGGTTTGGGCTTGGTCATCGTTCCAGTTCCATATGGGTGCGCACCAGCTCTCCGGGATTGGTTTGCGCGGCCATCAAAGACAGCTCACCGCACAGCACAGCACCGGCACAGATGCCAGCCAGCCGACGGGCGTTTTCACCCGCCTCGCGTTCCTCCTTGCACCCCATCAGGCGCAGGCTTTCTTCGACCTGCTCATTGCCTTTGCCTGCCCCGACCGAACCGACAATCAGGTTCGGCAAGGTGCATGAGAAATACAGATCTTCACCGCGCGCCTCGCAATGAACGATACCTTGGCTGCCCTCAATGATATTCGCGGCGTCCTGACCGGTGGCCAGATAGAAGGCCAGCAGAATGTTTGCGAAATGCGCATTGGCGCTGCGCAGAGATCCCGCAAGATTGCCACCAATCAGGTTCTTTTCGAGATTGAGCGCAACCATCTGCTCTGGCGTTGTGCGCAACATGCGCCGCAGCAGTCGGCCCGGGATTTCCACTTCGGCAATGACGTATTTGCCCCGCCCCAAAAGCCCATTCGCAGCGGATGCCTTTTTGTCGGTACACAGATTGCCCGAGATCGACGCGTAGGCCAAATGCGGCTGGTCGTCCAAGACCCAGTTCAACACCGCCTCAGCCGCCTTGGTCACCATATTGTGACCCGAGGCATCCCCGGTGGAACACTCGATCCGAATAAACAGCAAGTTCCCAGCGATCTGGCGATTCAGCTTGATCAGGCGGGCAAAGCGGCTGGTCGAGGATATGATCTCAGCCACCTTGTCCGTCTGCGCCTCGATCCGTTGCTAGGCTTGATGCGCCGAGGCCGCATCCTGCGCCCGCACAGCGATGGAGCGAGTCATCCGCTCATCAACCAGGGTGACCTGAATGCCGCCTGCATGCCGCGAAACACCCGCACCGCGCGCGGTGGAGGGCCATAAGGGCGTCTCGAACGTTGCCAGAGGGACGCTGACCTCACCGGACACCAGATCCCCCCTGAACAGAATCGGCCCAACCCATTGGGTTGGAAGCGGGGTCACGAACGTAGATTTGGCGCGCACCTGATTACCCTTTTCAGCTTCGGTCGACAAAAGCGTCTGATCCGATGAGGGGTATCACCAGACCAAAGGGCCAATGTCAAACCGCGAAAGTTTAACATAGCGGTCGTCGCGGCGATCCCAACGGATAAACGCATCCCGCATCAGCGACATGATGTCGTCGCGCGCGCGTACAGTACGGGTAATCAGCCCTCGGATAGGCGGGCCGACAAGACCTCGATCCCTTGGACCAGATCGTCATAGGTGTTGCGATCGGCCATGTACTCTCGCAATTGCTGGTTCAGCCCGCCCGGCGTGTTTAGGGATTCGACAAGATCGGCCATCGCGTTCTCGGTCTCCATCGGCGCGGCCATGATCGACCCTCCGATCAACAGACGCAGGAATTTCTCGGCCTCATGGGCGCTACCAGTCTTATGGCCCAGCCAGTCAATCCCAACGGCCAGCGATTTCGCTACAACCGAAAGCAGGGCTTGAGCGGCCAGAAACTCGTTGAAATCACTCTCCGACTTCATGGTGATAACGGTGTTCGAACCACCATAGAGCGCCTCAATCGTTGGCGACGCGGGAAATACCAGAACCGGAGACCCGCCCGAGGCAATAGACGGGAACGGGATCATCAACGTCTCGAACGTGGCCGGTGCAACGAGGGCCTGAACCTGTTCCGGCGAGATGCCAACCATGAACGAGATCACTCGTTGGCCTTCGCGAAACTGCAGCGCGGATAGCATAGCCTCGGCCTGTTCGGCGGTCGATCCGACAAAGACCACGTCACTGGCATCCAATACACCCTGATTGTTAGCCACGGTCACAGTGTCGAAGCGAGCCGACAGCTCGGATGAGTTGGCCCGGCTTCTTTCGCTGACAACAATGTCATGCCCATCGCTGACCAAACCTTCGGCGCAGGCCCGCGCAAAGGTTCCAAACCCAAGATAGCCAAGCCTCATGTTTGCCTCCTGTTTTCCGGCAAGTGGTCGAGTCGCCCCGTTGATCGCTCTATTCGCCACCGCACGCAAACCAATTCTCCACCGACCAGACATCATACGGACGGAACGGACGGGCTCTTGCCCTGAACGATTGACGATCAGTTTCTCTGATGCTCAAAAGTTGGAATGATAAAGAACCAAGTCACGCTCAAACAGCTCGAAGCCTTTACCTTCGTGGTCGACATGGGAACCTTCCGCGCCGCGGCAAACGCGCTTGCGACGACGCAGCCCAATATCTCGTCACGCATCGCCATGCTGGAAAAGGCGTTGGGCACAAAGCTGCTGTATCGCGATGCAGGCTCTGTGCGTCTGACAGCGAAAGGAGAGGCGCTATTGGAGAAAACCAGAACGGTTCTCCGCGCGACCGAAGCCCTGTTGGAGGAAGCCGACCGACAGGATCTGATTCAGGAGCGGTTGCGTCTTGGCGTCACCGAACTGGTCGCCTGCACATGGCTGCAGGACTTTCTGCGGAGCCTCAAGCAACACTATCCCAATCTGAGCGTTGAGCTTGTGGTAGACCTGTCCAGAACGATTGATGAAAAGCTGCTGGAGGGGCAGCTAGATCTTGCGGTGCAGAACGGGCCATTCAAAACGGAACTGGACGGGACAAGGGAACTGACCGGTGAAGACTATGTGTGGGTGGCCAACACGACACTCGCCTCAGGCTTACCCGACGGGCGCAGCGTCGACCGGTTTTTCGCATTCTCCGTTCTGACCCATGCTCGCCACACAATTGCAGGGCACAGCCTGCACGCCATGGCGCAGGAACGCGGGCTAGACGCGCAGAAAATCGTGCATTCGAACGCTTTGTCAGCCTGCGTTCCGATGGTCTCAGAGGGTCTCGGGATCGCGTTGCTGCCGCGCCCTCTGGTCCAGCGCGAGATCGACGCTGGCGCCCTGTTGGAACTTCAATCAGATTGGACGGCCGAGCCGCTGCGGTTTTTCGCCCGCTACGATCCAACACGGGCCGCCCGTTTTGTGGAACATGCGGCGGAAATCGCAGCACAGCTCAGGCCGCAAGCAGGATAAAGAAAACTGATCAGGAGTAGAAATTAAAGCAATTTGATTTTTCGTCCCGAGCTGGGTTTTAGTCGCGTTTGACAGGTACTCTTTCAAGCGGGCACGGGCATGGCTTCACACTCTATCCGACTGGGCGTTGATATCGGCGGCACCTTTACCGATGTCGTTCTGGAAAAGGATGGACAGACATTTTCAACAAAAGTGCTGACAACCTATGCCGCGCCGGAAGACGCGATCATCGACGGGATGCAGCAGGTCTGTGCCAAGGCCGGGGTCACTCCGGGCCAGATTGACCAGATCATCCACGGCACCACGCTGGCGACCAACGCGCTGATCGAACGCCGTGGGGCGAAATCGGCGCTGATTACGACGGAAAGGTTCCGCGACGTGATCGAAATGCGCACCGAAAGCCGGTTCGAGCAGTATGATCTGAACCTCAAACTGCCTGACCCGCTGCTGCCACGCCACATGCGCTTTACCGTTCCCGGCCGCGTCGATGCCCGTGGCGAAGTTCTGGTTGATCTGACCCGCGCCGATGTCGAAGCCGTTGTGGATCGGATTGCGCAAGCCGGGTTTGAATCGGTGGCGGTAGGTTTGATCCACTCCTACCTCAACCCAACGCATGAGCATTTGGTGCGCGAGGTTCTGGCCGAGAAACTGCCTGACGTTTCGGTTTCGATCTCGTCCGAGGTTTCGCCTCAGATGCGCGAATATGAGCGGTTCAACACGGTCGTCGCCAACGCCTATATCAAGCCACTGATGGCCTCATACCTGGGTCGGCTCGAGGATCAATTGCGTGCCCAAGGCGTCAAATGCCGGATCTTCCTGATGCATTCGGGTGGCGGCATTATCTCAATCCAGAATGCCGCGGAGTTCCCGGTGCGGCTGGTCGAAAGCGGCCCCGCTGGGGGCGCGGTTTTCGCGGCCCATATCGCGGCGCGCTACGGTTTGGACAAAGTGCTGAGCTTTGACATGGGCGGCACCACTGCCAAGATCTGCCTGATCAAGAACCAGACGCCCAAAACCAGCCGCGTGTTTGAGGTCGCGCGGACCTATCGGTTCAAGAAAGGCTCGGGCATGCCGATTTCGATCCCGGTGATCGACATGGTAGAGATCGGCGCGGGCGGCGGCAGCCTGGCTCATGTGGACGGGATGCGCCAGATCCGCGTGGGTCCGGAAAGCGCCGGATCCGAGCCAGGCCCGGCCTGCTACGGGCGCGGTGGCACGCGCCCCGGTGTGACGGACGCTGATCTGGTTCTCGGTAAGCTGGACCCGAACAACTTCGCCGGTGGCTCGATCGTTTTGCACCCTGACAACTCCAAATCTGCGCTGGCCAACCACATTGGCAGTACGCTGGACATGGACCCGATTGAGGCCGCCTTTGGCGTGGCCGAGGTGGTGGACGAAAACATGGCCAATGCCGCTCGCGTTCACGCCGTCGAGAATGGCGAGGACCTGAGCGAATACACCATGATCGCCTTTGGAGGCGCGGCCCCTCTGCACGCCGGGCGTCTATGTGAAAAGCTCGGGGTCGAACGCCTGCTGGTCCCGCCAGGGGCTGGGGTTGGCTCGGCCATCGGCTTCCTGCGCGCGCCTTTCAGTTTTGAGGCCAACCGCTCAGTCTATATGAAACTCAGCGATTTTGATGCGGGACGGATCAGGCAGCTATTGTCCGATCTTAAGGACGAAACAACGGGCTTTGTGCGAACCTGCGATGCAACCAGTCCGATCCGGACCGATTTCAAAGCCTATATGCGCTATTCCGGTCAGGGCTGGGAAATCCCGATCGAACTGACCGAAGAACAGGCGATGAACCCCAACGCCGCCGCCTATCAGGCGCGGTTCGAGGAAGGCTATACGAAGCTTTTTGGCCGCCCGGTCGCGGGCATGGATATCGAGATCACCGTCTGGTCCGTCAACGCCAGCACCCCGCCCGAAGAGGTCACGCCGATTGCCGTCACCGACACAATAGGCCCGGCCATATCCGAAGGCACGCGACAGGTCTTTGACGCTGCATCCGTTCGCTATCTGGACGCTGATACTGTCGACCGCGCTAGCATGCAGAGCGGGCAGCGCGCGCAGGGACCTGCAATCGTAACCGAGGATGAAACAACCATCGTTGTCCCCGCCAGCCGGGACGCCATCTGCCAGCCCGATGGCTGCATAGACGTAGTGACAAAAGGAGCGGCGTGATGAGCAACGAGCAGTCCAAAGTCACCTATCAGGTCATGTGGAACCGTCTGATCTCGGTTGTTGAAGAACAGGCGCAGGCGTTGGTTCGGACGGCGTTCTCAACCTCGGTCCGCGAGGCCGGGGACCTGTCGGCGGGGGTCTATGACACGTACGGGAACATGCTGGCGCAGGCTGTGACCGGTACGCCGGGTCACGTGAACGCGATGGCAGATGCGGTCGCGCATTTCATTCGCCGAATTGGCCGGCAGAACATGCATGAAGGCGACGTCTACATCACCAATGACCCGTGGGAGGGCACAGGCCACCTGCATGACATCACCATGGTCACCCCGTCTTTTCACAAGGGCGCGCTGGTCGGGTTCTTTGCCTGCACCGCGCATATCGTGGACATCGGCGGGCGTGGCTTCGGGGCGGATGCGCAAAGCGTTTATGAGGAGGGGCTGTATATCTCTATCATGAAGTTCGTCGATCGCGGCATTGTGGATGAAACGCTGGTACGCCTCATCCGCGGCAATGTGCGCGAGCCAGATCAGCTGATCGGAGACATTTACGCTCTGACCACCTGTAACGAGATCGGCCATCGCCGCCTGATCGACATGATGGAGGAGTTCGACCTCGAAACCCTCGATGGGATCGCCGCGTTCATCCTCGACAACTCCCGCCGAGCGACGCTGGAGCGTATCGCTGCCCTACCTCAGAAAACCGCTGAGGGTGAAATGACGATGGACGGGATTGATACTCCGATCACGTTGAAGGTCAGAATCAGCGTTGAAGGCGACAGGATCGTGACCGATTTCTCCGGCACTTCGGGGGTGGACAAGAAGGGGATCAATTGCCCGCTGGTCTATACCAAAGCCTATGCCTGCTACGCGCTCAAGGTCGCGATTGCGCCCGAGATCCCTAATAACGCGGCATCATTGGCCCCGTTTGAGGTCACCGCACCTGAGAACACCATCGTGAATGCACTGCACCCGGCTCCGGTCGCGCTGCGCCATATCGTGGGCCATTTCGTGCCCGATGCGGTCTATGACGCGTTCGACAAGATCGTTCCCGGCCTTGTCCCCGCCGAAGGCGCGGGATGTTTGTGCAACTTTCAGGTTAGCCTGCGCCCCCGCACCGATGCTCCGGCACCTAAAGGCGCCCGCCGGTCCGAAGTGCTGACCTTCAACTCGGGCGGTTCTGGCGCGCGGCCGGAACACGACGGGATGAACGCCACCGCCTTCCCATCGGGCGTCATGACCATGCCGATCGAGGCCACCGAACACGCAGGCCCCGTCATCATCTGGCGCAAAGAACTACGCCCCGATAGCGGAGGCGCAGGGAAAACGCGCGGCGGGCTGGGTCAGTATATGGAGGTCGGCGCGCAAGAGGGGTACGAGTTCGACATTCAGGCCATGTTCGACCGCGGCCAATACCCCGCGCGCGGTCGCCGTGGCGGGGGAAATGGCGCGCCCACCACCATTGCCCAGGACGACGGGTCCGACATGCGGGTCAAAGGTAAACAGTTTGTACCACACGGGCGCAAAGTCGTGATGGCGTTCCCCGGCGGTGCTGGCTACGGTGACCCGTCGGAACGGTCAAAACAGATGGTGAAGCGTGATCTGGCGCTCGGCTATATTTCAGACGAAACAGCATCGCGCGACTATGGCTTGACGGCATCCGAGATCTCCGAGATCCACCGTGCCGTTGCAAAAGGAGAATACGAATGAGCAACCAAAGCCCGGCCCGGCAAAGTTATAACGTGGTGATCATAGGCGGCGCGATCATGGGCGCCTCGACTGCTTGGTTCCTGTCGGACAATGCCGATTTCAATGGCTCGGTTCTGGTGATCGAACGCGACATGACCTTCGCCTCATGTTCAACTGGGCATACGAACTCCTGTATCCGGCAGCAATTCTCGGCCGAGCTGAACGTGCGGATCAGTCAATTTGCCGCCGATTTCGTCAAGAACCTGCGCGGCTATATGGATGGAGACGACCGGGTGCCCGAGCTTTCGATCCATTCCTTTGGCTACATGTATCTGGCGGACAACGAAGGCTTTGCCAACGTGCTGCGCGAGAACCAGAAGGTGCAGTTGGCGGCAGGTGCGGCAACGCAGCTGATGACCGCGGATGAGATCAATGCAGCCTACCCGTTCTACAATGTCGACGACATCGTTCTGGGCTCGATCAATCTGGTTGACGAAGGCTATTTCGACGGCGCGGCCCTCGATCACTGGTGGCGGCGGCAAAGCCGCGAGCGTGGCGTCGAATGGATCCAGAACGAAGTCGTCGAGATCACCCGAAACGCCGCAGGTACCACGGTCGAAAGCGTCACGCTCGCCTCGGGTGAAGTCATTGCGTGCGGACAGGTGGTCAATGCGTCCGGCCCTCGGGCCGCCAGAACAGCGCAGATGGCTGGGATTGACGTGCCGGTTGAACCGCGCAAACGCTATTCCTGGATTTTCAAGGCCGAACAGCCGTTGGACCGCGACCTGCCGTTGACCATTGATCCCTCGGGCGTTCACGTGCGCGAGGTCGGAGGCGGAACGTATCAATGCGGCGGGCATACCGACATCGACCCGGCGGTGGATTTCGATGATTTCAACATGGACCACGCCTTCTGGGAAAACCACATCTGGCCCGTCCTCGCCACCCGTATCCCACAATTCGAAGCGATCAAGCTGCAAAGCGAATGGGCCGGGCACTATGCGATGAACACCTTCGATCACAACGCAATCATGGGCCCGCATACCGAGCTGTCGAACTTCATCTTCCTGAACGGCTTTTCGGGCCACGGTCTGCAGCAATCTCCGGCAATGGGGCGCGGTACGGCCGAGTGGCTGACCTATGGCGAATACCGAGCGCTCGACATGACGCCCTTCAACTTTGAGCGTATCCCGGCCGGACACCCCATCATCGAAAAGGCGGTGATCTGATGGAGCTAATACCCAACCGCTTCACCCATGCGATCGCAAATGGCGACAAACAAGTTGGTGTGTGGGTCAGCCTGTGCAGTAACACTGCAGCCGAAGTCATAGCCACCGCAGGTTATGACTGGGCGCTGATCGACATGGAGCACAGCGCGAACGACTATCACAGCGTGTCGTCTCAGCTGCAGGTCTTTGCGGCATATCAGACCACAGCCCTTGTCCGTGTCGAATGGAATGATGCGGTTGTGGTCAAACGCCTGCTTGATCTCGGCGCGCCGGGGCTTCTGTTTCCGATGATCCAATCGGTGGAAGAAGCCGAACGCACGGTCGCGGCCACGCGCTACCCGCAGCGCGGGGTTCGCGGGATGGCGGGCGCAAGCCGCGCAACGGGTTTTGGGCGGATCAAGGACTATGTAACGCGCTGCGAAGACGAGCTGACAGTTCTGCTACAAGTGGAATCCCGCGCTGCGTTGGAACAGGCCGAGGCTATCGGCACTGTCGATGGTGTCAGCGGCATCTTCTTCGGCCCGGCGGATATTGCAGCCGATCTTGGTCATGTCGGCGACCCCATGCATCCCGAGGTCTGGTCCGAGATCAGAAAGGCCGCGCAGAAACTGATCGTTCGCGGGGTGCCCGTCGGCACCCTGGTCACCGACCCAGCCTTTGCGGCCGAGCTTTTAAACGAAGGGTTCACCTTCGTTGCCAATACCATTGATACCGGCCTTCTGGCGCGTGCAGCGGATACGGCTCTGGCCCAGACGAAAGATCTCCTGAAATGAGCTTTGCCGCCTCGCGCCTTGCATCCGTGAAACCCTCGGCCTCGGCTTGGGTCAGCCAGGCCGCCAAAGAGGCCCGCGCGCGGGGTGAGGATGTCATTGATCTGGGCCTCGGAGAGCCCGATTTCGACACGCCCGACCACATCAAGGACGCCGCACATCAGGCCGCTCTGGCGGGTGAGACCAAATACCCGCCCACCAACGGCACCCTCACCATGCGGCAGGCCGTTGTCGACAAGCTGCAGCGCGAGAACGATCTGACCTATGCACCGGATGAAGTCATCGTGTCGAACGGTGCCAAGCAGGTGCTGTTCAACGCCTTCATGGCCACGCTGGAGCCGGGCGACGAAGTTCTCCTCTGCGCGCCTTACTTTGGGCAGTACAAGGACATCGTGCTGATCCTTGGCGGTACGCCCGTCACCATCGAATGCCCGGCTGAAGAGGGTTTCCGCCTGACCCCCGACAGGCTGGCTGCCGCGATCACATCCAAGACACGCTGGCTGCTGCTGAACCAACCGTCGAACCCCTCGGGCGCGGTCTATTCGGACGCTGAGATTGCGGCCCTCGGCGCGGTTCTGGAACAACAGGACCGCATCCTGATCCTGTCTGATGAGATCTACGAACACATCCTGTTCGACAATCGCGTCTTCCGGTCTTTCGCAGCCCTGTGCCCGACGCTGAAAGATCGGACGCTGACGGTGAACGGGGTCTCCAAGGCCTATGCGATGACCGGGTGGCGCATCGGCTATGGCGCAGGCCCGAAAGAGCTGATCGCCGCGATGACCAAGGTACAGAGCCAGATTTCCTCGGGCGCTTGTTCGATCGCGCAGGCCGCAGCGGCGGCGGCGTTGAACGGCCCGCAGGATGAGGTGCGCCGCTTCTGTACCGCGTTCGAGGCCCGCCGCGACCTTGTGGTCGAACGCATCCGCGACATTCCCGGCCTGACGCTCGACCCGCCGGGCGGGGCGTTCTACGGTCTGATTGGCTGCGCTGGCCTGATCGGGGCCACGACGCCCGACGGTGCAACCCTGACCTCAGACGCAGATGTAACCGCCTATCTGCTCAGCGCGGCCGGTGTGGCGGCTGTTCCCGGCAGCGCCTATGAGCTGTCGCCCTTTTTCCGCATTTCGACCGCCGCGTCCGAAGACGTTCTGAACACGGCCTTGAACCGCATCTCTGATGCCGTTGCCAATCTGAAAGGAGTTCGCCCATGAAGAAACTTGTCCTCACCGGCGCAGCGGGGCGGCTTGGATCATACTTGCGCGGGCCGCTGTCGAAACTGTGCGACGAGTTGGTCTCTTCGGACATCGCAGACAGCGTGCCCAACCTCGCGCCGAACGAAAGCTATGTGAAGGCCGATCTTGCCGATCTTGAAGCCATGACAGAGCTGCTGGAAGGCGCGGATATGGTGGTTCATTTCGGCGCCATCGCGGATGAGGCCCCGATGGATGTGCTGTGGGGTCCGAACTTCTACGGCGCCTATACCGTGTGGGAGGCCGCCCATCGCAACAATCTGCGGCGGGTGGTCTATGCCTCGTCGATCCATGCGGTTGGCATGCACAAAAAGACCGATTTCATCGGCATCGACGCGCCACACAGACCAGACACGTTCTATGGGCTTGCCAAATGCTTCGCCGAAGACCTCGCCTCGCTTTACTGGGACAAGCGCGGGCTCGAGGCCGTCTGCCTACGCATCCTGTCCTGCGCGCAGGTCACGAACAGTCGCGCGGTTGGGACGTGGCTCAGCTATGATGACCTTGTCCATATGGTGGAACAGGCGATCAAAACCCCGGTCACCGGATTCAGCATCGTCTATGGCGTCTCCGACAATGACCGCGCGCCCGTCGACAACTCCAAGGCGCGGCATCTGGGTTTCCGGCCCAAGGACAATGCCGAGCAATTCGCCGATGAGATCTTTACCAAGGACGGCCCGCTTGACCCCCTTGATCCCGCCAACATCCACCACGGTGGCCCATTTGCAGCCGTTGATCTGGGCAGCAGTGGTATGGCGCATCTGAACCTGAACGCAGACGATACGGCGAAGGAGTAACCATTAGTGCCGTCTTCCAAGTCTCTTTCTGTCCTAATCGAACCGGTCCTTTTTCTCTGAATACACCAGTTGCCGTGGGAGCATCGCAATGAGCAACGATCCACTTCTGCAGCCATACCAGTTGAAGCACCTCACCCTGCGCAACCGGATCATGACCACAAGTCATGAACCCGCCTATCCCGAAGACGGTATGCCCAAGGACCGCTACCGCGCCTATCATGCGGAACGTGCCAAGGCCGGTGTTGCGCTGGCGATGACGGCCGGGTCGGCCTGTGTTTCCAAAGACAGCCCTCCGGCGTTCAACAACGTTTTGGCTTATCGTGACGAGGTGGTGCCTTGGATCAAAAACCTCGCGGATGAGCTGCACGATCACGGCTGCGCAGTGATGATCCAACTGACCCATCTGGGCCGCCGTACCGGGTGGAGCAAGGGCGACTGGCTGCCCTCGGTTGCGCCGACGCATCATCACGAAACCGCACATCGCTACAATCCCAAACTCATGGAGGATTGGGACATCGCGCGGGTCATTCAGGACTATGCCGATGCGGCTGAGCGCATGAAAGCGGGCGGCATGGACGGGCTGGAAATCGAGTGCTACGGCCACCTGCCCGACCAGTTCTGGTCACCGCTGACGAACGAACTTGAGGGGCCATTTGGTCCGCAAACGCTGGAAAGCCGCACGCGTTTCGCGCGAGAGGTTCTGGCCCGCATGCGCGAAAAGGTGGGTGATGAGTTCCTTCTGGGCGTTCGGTTCTCGATGGACGAAACCACCCCTGGCGGCGTGAGTGAGGAAGAAGGTTTCCGCATCGCGCGTCTTCTCAGGGATGAAGGGCTGGTCGATTTCCTCAACGTGACGCGCGGTCGGATTGACAGTGATGCCGCACTGTCAAAAGTGATCCCGCTGCAAGGGTCGCCCTCTGCGCCGCACCTGGATTTCGCGGGCCGGATGCGGGCCGAGATCGGCCTGCCCACCTTCCACGCCGCCCGCATTCCGGATGTTGCCACCGCCCGCCACGCCGTGGCCGAAGGACGTCTGGACATGGTGGGCATGACGCGCGCCCATATGGCCGACCCGCATCTGGTGCAAAAGATCATTGAAGGGCGCGAGGATGATATCCGGCCCTGCGTCGGTGCCACCTACTGCCTCGATCGTATTTACGAAGGTGGCGAGGCGCTGTGCATCCACAATGCCGCAACCGGGCGCGAGCTGACGATGCCGCATCTGATCCCGGTGGCCGAGACCCCGCGCAAGGTTGTGGTCATCGGCACTGGCCCCGGCGGGCTGGAGGCCGCGCGGATTGCTGCCGCCCGCGGTCATGACGTGACGGTGTTCGAGGCCGCCTCGGACCCCGGTGGACAGATACGCCTGACCGCGCAATCCCAAAGGCGGCGCGAGATGATCGGGATCATCGACTGGCGCATGGCCCAATGTGCCGCACAGGACGTGAGTTTTCATTTCAACACCTGGGCCGAGGCCGAAGACGTCACCGCCCTGAACCCGGATCTGGTCGTCGTGGCGACCGGCGGGCTACCTCAGATGCGACTGTATGAGCAGATGGAGGATCTGCCCCATGTCATCACATCGTGGGACATTCTGTCGGGGGATGTGAAAGCCTCGGGCGATGTGTTGATCTTTGACGAGGCTGGCGATCACGCTGGGCTGCAGGCCGCCGAAATTGCCGCTGACACCGCGCAGGTCGAAATCATGACCCCCGACCGCAGCTTTGCCCCCGATGTGATGGGGCTGAACCTCACGCCGTATCTGACCAACCTGCAAGACAAGGACGTGACCCTGACCGTGGCGCGCCGCCTTAAAGGCGTGCGGCGGGACGAAAACCGCCTGATCGCCGAGATAGGATCAGATTACAGCACGAAATTGCAGGACCGGCCCTATGACCAGATTATTCTCAACTATGGCACATTGCCAAATGCTGACCTGTATTTCGACCTCAAGCCCCTCTCGTCAAATCTGGGACAGGTCGATCATGACGCGTTGAGCAACGGTCTACCGCAAAACCTTGTTGCGAACCCAGATGGCCGTTTCCAGTTGTTCCGTATCGGAGACGCCGTCGCCGCGCGCAACACGCACGCAGCGATCTACGATGCCCTGCGCCTGTTAAAAGACCTCTGACGCGGGGCATTTGAGCCAAACAGCGCGAATTTTGACCTTTGGGCGCGCTGTTGACATCGCGCTCGGGCGGATCTCCGTTTTGCGGCGGGCGGTATAGGTGTCCAGTCCCCTTGGGATTGCCCTCTCAAGTCTTGTTCAGCGGCGATTTAACATCAGAGAAGTGCGCGCACTTTTTCCAGCAGTGCCGCGTTTACGGCAACACCTTCGGTTGCTGCCCGCTCGCGGCAGGTGCGGCGGCCGTCGCCCGGCAGGCGCGCGCCATCTTGGTCGCGGAACGAGGCAATCAGCTCACCCAGCTTCTCTTGGAAAGCACCGCCCGATGTCGCCTGCGGATCAATCGCGATGAAGAACTGACCGGTTTTCCTGACTTCCGACCTTTTTGTTGATCTGACTGGGTTTTTGGTTTGTTTTCAGGTGTGGTTGCTCAGAGGCGCGTTGTAGTGCCCCATTATTATAAAAAGTATTGACATGGGCCTTCAGATGGCTAACCTCTTCGCCCATGTTCATCCGCACCAAACATGACGCAAAGCTCAACCGCACACGGATCCAGATCGTTGAATCCGTCCGCACCGGCTCCAAGGTACGCCAGAAGATCCTGCGCCATGTGGGTGTGGCCCATAACGACAGCGAGATTGAGGATATCAAGCGTCTGGCGGGCCGCTTGATGGAGCAATTACGCATTGATCGCTCGCCGCAAATGGAACTGTTCACGCCCACGGAATATGCCGATCTGCAGGCGCTGGTGCGCCGCGCTCCGCGGCCGGACAAGCTTGGCGTTGATCTTGCCGAGTGCCGTGAGGAGGCGCGGGTCTCTCTGGGTCTGCGGGATGTCATGGGGACGATGTATGACCAACTGGGTTGGGGGGCCCTTCTGGGGGCGGCGCGTAAAAGTGCCAATCGCATTGTGAAAGAGCTGGTTATGGCGCGGATCGCACAGCCCGAGAGCAAGCGCGCGACCGTGGAGGCGTTGGAGAACCAGGCAGGCATCACGCTCAATCTGGACGTGGTCTATCGGAGCATGGATTACATCAATACGCCGGTGATAGACGGGATTTGCAAAACCTCTCACGCGGCGGCAGAGAAGTTGCTGGGCGGGCCAGTGACCGTGCTGTTCTACGATTGCACGACCCTGGCCTTTGACACCGAGCGCGAGGACCCGGCCGAGGATGCGGACGGGGTCGAGCAGGATCATCTTCTGGCCAAGGGCTTCAGCAAGGATGGCAAGCATCACCGCGCTCAGGTCATGCTGGCGCTGATCGTCACCTCCGATGGGCTGCCTGTGGGCTATGAACTCTTCCCGGGAAACACCTGGGAAGGTCATACGCTGGAAGCTGCGCTGAAGGCGTTGGAGGGACGCTTCGACGTGGCCAGGGTCACGTTCGTGGCCGATGCCGCCATGCTCAGCAAGGACAACCAGCAGATGTTGCAGAACAAGGGTCTGCCCTACATCCTCGGCTATCGCATGAAGTCCGCCCCGGCCGCCGTGAAGGCGAACATTTTGAGCCCGGAGGGACGCCAGCCTTGGGCTGGACACGGTTCTGAAGAGGCAACCGAGAAGGGCTGGTACAAGGTGATCGACCAGGAGGGAGCGCGGGTCATTGTGACCTGGTCACCCACCCGGGCACGCAATGATGCCCACAAGCGCGACAAGGCAATCGAAAAGCTGCACAAGAAGCTCAAGCGCTCTCGCAAACCCGGCAGCTTCAGCAGCCGGGGATATGGCCGCTTCCTGGCCTTCCCCGACAGCGGGGACGTCACGCTGGATGATGCAAAGATCAAGGCAGCGGCACAATGGGACGGGCTGCATGCCATTGTTGTTCATGGTGCGGACGAACTGGAGGCACAGGACGTCATTGCCCGCTATCACCAGTTGTGGGAGATCGAAGCCTGCTTCCGCACCAACAAGCACGATCTGAAAATCCGGCCCATCTATCACTGGTCGCCGCGTCGGGTCCGGGCCCATATCGCCATCTGCTACATGGCCTTCTGCTGCCTGCAGCACCTGCGCAAGCATCTGGACCTGCTCGGACACCCGATGAGCCCGGCTCGTATCCGCAACGAGTTGAACGCATTGCAGCTCTCGATCCTGCGCCACAAAGGCACCCCTGACCGCTACGGCATGCCAAGCCATGCCACGGTCGATGCCAGACGCATCCTCACCTGCGTCGGCCTGACCTGGAACGAAGCCCCTTTCAAGATACCCCCCGGGCGCACCCGAAAAACTGGCCAGACCAAAGCCTGAGCTCCCTCAACACTCCGAAACAATCGCTGGCGAAAAAAGTCCGTGTAGTGCCTTTTGGCAACCAAGGCATAATAATATCAATGACTTATACGAAAAAATGTCGGAAGTCAGGGGATTGCCCTCTCAAGTCTTGTTCAGCGGCGATTTAACATCAGAGAAGTGCGCGCACTTTTTCCAGCAGTGCCGCGTTTACGGCAACACCTTCGGTTGCTGCCCGCTCGCGGCAGGTGCGGCGGCCGTCGCCCGGCAGGCGCGCGCCATCTTGGTCGCGGAACGAGGCAATCAGCTCACCCAGCTTCTCTTGGAAAGCACCGCCCGATGTCGCCTGCGGATCAATCGCGATGAAGAACTGACCGGTTTTCGGCGGGCCACCCGCGGTGCCCGAGAACGGGCTGGCGACAGAACCCAGCGTTGCGCCAGTCATCGCAGCGGCCATAAGCTCGACCGTCAAGGCAATACCTACGCCTTTGTAGCCGCCGGACGGCACCATGGATCCCTTGAGACCCGCCTCGGGATCCGTGGTGGGCTGGCCGTCCGCGTCCAAAACCCAGCCTTCAGGCACAGGCTTACCTTCGCGGGCATGTTTCATGACTTCGCTTTTGGCGATGGTGCTGGCGGACTGGTCGATCAGAAGCGCCGCGTTTCCATCCGCATCGGGGGCCGAGATCGAGAACGGGTTGGTGCCGACAACCGGCTTTGCCCCACCCGACGGCGCGATCGAGGCCGGCGCGTTGGTGAACCCGATCCCCATCAGGCCTGCCTGCGCCAGACGCTGGGTATGCACACCCAGAACGCCGCAGTTATACGAGTTGTTAATGGCCAGAACCGCAACACCCTGCTCGCACGCCAGCGGGATCAGCTTTTCGAACCCCAGATCAATCGCGCTGTGGGCAAACCCTGTGGCCGCATCCACGGTGACAACTGCCGGACGTGGCTGGGCAACTACGGGCTTGGCGGCCCCGTCAACCTTGCCGCATTCCACATGCTGGGCATAGATCGGGATATAGGCCAACCCGTGCGAGGCCACGCCATCCGCTTCGGTCATTGCGGTCGCGACGGCCAGAGGACGGGCGTTTTCCTCGGATGTTCCGACTTTGACAAGGGCGCGGAAGGCCAGATCTTCGATCTCGGCCAGAGACAGGGTTTCGGTGGCGGTCATTCTTCTTTTCCGTTCGTAAGTATGTGCCCCTTGTCGCAAGGGGCGAAGTTTCAATCGTTGTCGCTGAGGCCCGCGCCAGCACCGCGCAGGCGGCTTTCTTCGGTCGCGGGTGCGAATGTGCGGTGAGCAAAAGCGCTGAGCCTGTTCCAATCTGCGTCGGACACCTCGGCGCGCAGGACCGGCTCGCGGCGGCCTGTCATCTCGGCCGGCGCGCTGAAGACCATCTTGTCTGCGTGGCGGGTCTCAAGCGCCTCGGGCGTGGCTTGCACACAGATCTGCCGCCCGTCAGTTGCCAGACGCGCACCCTGCCATTCGGCCGCAACCGGTACACCCAACCGCAGCGCAGCACCGCCCATGAAGGGCACGGCCAGCAAGGGTAGGCTGACATTCTCCATGGTGATCGAGCCGCGATCCATCAAACGCACTGCGCAGTCGCTGAGCGAGGCCCCGGCGATCAGCGGGCTCATCCGGCGCGTGGGCGCATGCCAGATCTCAGCGCTCAGCGAGACGGGCGAGACGTCGATCGACGGGATACGATCGTTCATCTCCAACAGGTCCGCCAGCAATTCGGCGCCCGAAAACCCAAACGCAGCCAGCCAGCGCGTTCCCTTGGCAGCCTCTTCGGCCAGACCCCAGGACAGGCCCGCGCCGCGCGCGGCGCGTTTGCTCATGGCCTCGATTTCGTTCAAAGAGTGGCTCATGCAGCGGCCCCTTCAAGTTCCGGAAAGACCCAGAAATCGGCGTTTTCAGATGTCAGCTCATGCGGCAAGGGCGCGTTGCCATACATGCAGATGCGCACCCAGCGATCCGAGCGGGGATCGAACTTGGTCGCCCCGAAGAAGGACAGCTTGCAGCGCAGCATGTCGATAGGCAGCACCCGGTCCGAGATCGTGTTATCTCGGATCTCGGCATAGGGCGCGCGCCCTACGATCTGAACGCGGCGCAGCACGTGGCGGTGTTCGGGATGGCGCAACAGGAAATCGGCGACCTGAGCATCATCCGACCAATGGGCCAGCGCCTGAAACAACTGCGCTGCATCCCGGCCGGGGGCCAAGGGTTGCTCGTATTCCTCAATCGGTTCCTCGAACCGTTCACCCAGACGCGGCTCCAGCTTTTCTTCCGAGACATACCAGGCGCGCGCCTTGCTGGCGGGGGTGGCCCAATCGGTCTCAATAGCCCAGCCGTAGATATCCTTGAGCAGCGCCCGCAGATCGCCAATCTTCATCGCTCCGGCGATGCGGAACGTGGCGGTGTTGTCTGCCGCCATGCCTTCTGCAAAGGCATCAACCAATGCCCCATAGGGTTCCAGCATCAGCGAGGCGATCCATTCTTGACCCTCAAGGGTCAGCGACTGCTCGGCCCAGGAATAAAGCGCGTCCCATGGGTGATCCGCGCCAAGATCCGCACTTGAGAGATAGTCCTGCAGCTTGGCAATATCGTCCCGCAGAGCGGCGAGTTTCTCGATCTGGATCGGATGTTCGGACTGCCAAGTCTCGACGATCTGCATATTGCGCAGCAGCACATCACGGAACACCGCGATTTCCGCATCGCTGGCCTTTTCAACACCACGCACGACCTGAATTGCGCCTTCGCGTGCGGCCATCCAGTTGTTGAACAGCACCGGATGGTTCAGCAAAAACGGCGCCATCCCCAGGCCGGTTGAGTTTCCTATCCCCATCGAACGCGCGATCCCAGCATCCAGCTTCGCGGCCTGCGCGCCGTTGGCCGCAGCGCGGGTATCGGCCATGTATTGCACCAGATCAGTCACGAACCAGCGGGTCAGGTAGACCGACAGCATCTCAACCTGGAACGGCGCACGGAATTCAGGACGGTCGGCGATCATTTCGCGATCCGCAGCGCCCAGCTTGCCGGACCCGTAAACCGCAGTGGTTCGCATAAGGTAACCCACCGCGTCAATCTTGTCGGTCGAGGGCTGGCGACCCTCGGCCAATTCGCTCACCACATGCTCCCACAAACGCACCGAGCGGTTGGCGCGGGACACCGACAGTTCAGACCCGGTCACGCGCCCGGCTTCCTGAACGGGAATATTGTGCGAAAGACGCTCGATATCGGCGTCGGAGGGCACACCGTCAAACAGAGTAAAGGTGGCATCCCAGGCCTCGGCGATCACCCGGTCCGAGCGTTTCTCGGGCGGCAGATCATGGGCATAGGCGATCAGGGAATAGGACCGCTCGGGCCCGTGGGCGGTATAGACTGCATGGCCAACTCCTGTGCCGTCAATTTCGAACGCCGTTTTTTCAAACCGCCAGTTTTCCCGAGCCAGTCGTCGCGTCAGGATACGCATGAACGAAAGGCGCGACTGATGCATGGAGCCAAGACGGGCAAGGCGCATCACCATGTTCGGATCACGACGGGGAACGTCAGTCATTCGGTTGTGCCTCCTATGATGATTGTCAAGCAGGGCATTGATTTTGTTTGATTTTAAATTCGGCAAAATCGTCGAAGACCCAGCCGTTCTTGAGCGTGTCATAGATGATCTTGAGCAGCTTGCGGGCCGTGGCTATGATCGCCTTGCCCGCGCCACGGCGTTCCTTGATGCGCCGATAATAACTGTTGAGATATCCCGAATAGCGGATCGCGATGAGCGTACATTGCACCAGCGTGGTGCGCATGAGCTTGTTGCCGCGCTTCGTGATCCGCCCGTGATGTTCGGTTTCGTTCGAGTTACTCACCTTGGGCACGATGCCGACATAGGCGGCCAGCTTGTCCGCGTCGGAGAAGTCTTCAACCCTGCCGATCCCCGCCAGCAGGACCGCGGCAGATCGCGCACCGATCCCCTTGATGCTGGTGAGCCCCTCAAAGCCTTTCATGGCCGAGGCGGCCTCCTCGATGGCCTTGTCGATACGGTTCAGGGTCTCGGTCAGGCCGAGCGCCTGGTCCCGCAATGCCGCCAGTTCGACCTGCTCAAGCGGTGTGAAGCGGCTGAGATCCAGGTCGCGCAGGCGCTTCTTGCTGGACAACCCTTCCTTCTTCAGCTTCATGCCGTGACGGACAAACATCGCGTGGATGCCGTTCAGCAGCATGGTGCGCTGTTTGACCAGCATGTCACGCGTCCGGGTCAGCGAGGCCAGTTCGCTTTCCTGAGTGGACTTGAGCCGGGTTTCCGGCAGCATGTCCTTCGACAGGAAGAAGGCCAAAGCGCGCGCATCGTTCTTGTCGGTCTTTTTCACCGATGTGCGGATCACTTTAAACTGGCGCGGGTTGACCACAACGATCCGGCCGACACAGGGTTCCACCTCACCGCAGAACCAGGCCGTGTTGCCGGTGGCCTCGACCGCCAGTTCGTCATCCGCATCAAGGCTCTGACAGAACCGCTCAAGCGCCTGCGCGGACAGATGAAAGGTTTGGAATGTTTCCGATCCGTCCGTCTCACGCCGACAGATCGTGAAGGAATTCGTATGAAGATCGACACCTATGTAAGCCATGGCTATACTCCCTGCTCAAGGAGGCGGAGCCCCCAATGGGGCGTGAACGGCCAAACCAAGCTCCTATGCAGGATCACCGGCCAAAACCGGGCCCTATGGGGGCTGTTCGGAAACAGGCGAAAGCTAAGCTCCTCAACAGGGTCACAATGCCCTAAGACACAATTCAGCCTGAGACCTATCCGCCTCCCCGAATCCTCTAACAGATTCAGGGCGTTTGGCCGATCACAAATCATTCATACCCCCTCCTCAGGTGCTAATATCTGGTCTTCTCTTGAAACCTTCAGGCGTTTTGGCGGGCCGGATGGTCCGGCCCGGCTTGGATCGTTTAGCTCTCTTTGCCCTTCACCAGCGTGATGCGCAGCGCATCCCAAAGCGACGGTAGCAAGATCAGAGACACCGGAACAGCGGTCACCACAATAAAGCTCTGCAGTTTGGACACACCGCCCGATCCGACCGAGATCAGGATGATGGCCATAAGGCCCATCGCGATGCCCCAGAACACGCGCAGTGCTGCGGGTGGGTTGTTCTCGTTGCTCATGGTCGCAGAGATGACGTAGCTCATCGAGTCGCCAGTGGTAGCCACAAAAATCGTGGTCAGGATCAGGAACAGGATCGAGATCACGAAGCCCATCGGCAGGTTGTTGGTAATTGCCAGCAGGGCGGCAGGCAGGTTGAAGCCTTCGAACGCGGTGGCGATTGTGCCGGGGTTCTCAAGCTCCATCGAGATGCCGGTGCCACCGATGATGGTGAACCAGAAGTTGGTCACGATCGGCGCGATGACCGACAGCATGATGATGATCGAGCGGATCGAACGACCACGCGACACCCGTGCGATGAACATAGCCATCAGCGGGCCGTAGCCCATGAACCAGCCCCAGAAGAACACGGTCCACCAGCCCAACCAGCCGGGTTCGCCGAACAGACCGGCCTCACCACGGTACAACGCCATCTGGAAGAAGTTGCCAACGTAAGTGCCAAAGCCCGAGAAGAACGAGCCAAAGATGAACCCGGTCGGGCCTGCAACCAGAACGAACAGCAGAAGGAAGGCCGCCAGGATCACGTTGACCTTGGACAGAACCTGAATGCCACGCGACAGACCTGTCATGGCCGAGATCGTGTAGATCGCAGCAAGACCGGCAATCACGGTCGCCTGCAGGGCAAACGTATCCGAAAACCCGAACAGATCGGCCAGACCATAGCTCACCTGCAGACCCAGGAAGCCGATCGGACCAACCGTGCCCGCCACCACAGCGATGATCGAGGACGCATCCGCGATCAGGCCAATCGGCCCGTTGATCGCCTTGTCGCCGAACACCGGGTAGAGCAGCGTGCGCGGTGCCAGCGGCAGGCCCTTTTCATAGTGGTAGTGCATCAGCATGACCGTGGTCAGCGACCCCAGAATGGCCCATGCGAGGAAACCCCAGTGCATGAAGCTCTGGGCGATGGCCGGGTTCACGGCCTCGGCCGTTACACCTTCGACACCATAAAGCGGCGCGGGGTACAGGAAGTGGGCAATCGGCTCACCCGCCGCCCAGAACACGCCGCCACCGGCCAGCAGCGTGCACATGACCATCGAGCCCCACTGGAAGGTGGTGAACTCGGGCGCGGCCAGGCCGCCCATGATGGCGCGCCCACCGGGCAGTACGCACAGCAGCAGGCCGATCAGGAAGGTAGCGAGCAGCAGCGCCTGCCAGTACAGGCCAAAATAGGTGGCCGCGACATTGAAACCCCAATCCACAGCGCCCGAAAGCGCGTCCAGATTGACCAGCGCCGCGATGCAGAACAGCGCGATAAAACCGCCTGAGATCAGGAACAGCGGTTTGTTGACCCGGCTTTCCTGCGTGGGGGCAGTGTTCAAAGATGCCTCAGACATCTCTCCTCCGTTAATATTAATCAGGCCGTTTCTATCTGGAATGCGGCCAAAGCTTCGTTGTTTGGCTGACCTGTATCAGGCGAGCGGTTTGAAGTTCTCGTCAAAGAAACGGTACCAGTTGCCTCCCATGATGCCGTCGACCTCAGCGTCGTTCATGCCGGTGGCACGCAGCCCTGCCCGGATGTTGCCGAAGTCACGGTTGTCATTGAACCAACCCGGCATGGGTGGGAAACCGGGGGCCGAGGCAGAGCCTTCGCCATAGTCGATTTCCTTTGTCCAACGACCTACGCGCATCCATTCCACGATGCTGTCGGGCTGGTCCTGACACAGGTCGGTGCCGATCCCCAAATGCTGCGCACCGTATTTTTCGGCCGTGCGCGCGATCATCTCGCAAAAGCTTTCCAGCGTGCACTCGGACTTGTCTTTCAGGTGGTGCGGGTAAACCGAGAAACCCAGCATACCGCCGTTTTCCGTCACTGCACGGATCACCGCGTCGCGCTTGTTGCGCAGGGCGGGCGACCAGTCATAGGGGTTCGCATGGGTGATGGCGATGGGACGTTCCGAGATCTCGGCCGCTTCGATGGTCGAGCGGTCGGCCGAGTGGCTCATGTCGACAACAAGACCCACGCGGTTCATCTCTTTGATGACCTGTTTGCCCATGCGGGTGATGCCGGAATCCTCGGCCTCATAGCAGCCGGTCGCCAGCAGCGACTGGTTGTTATAGGTCAGCTGCATGAACCGCGCACCCAGCGTGTGCAGGATCTCGATCAGGCCGATATCATCTTCCATCGGGCTTGGGTTTTGGAACCCGAAGAACACTGCTGTCCGGCCGGTTTCCCGCGCCGCGTCGATGTCGCTGGCCCACTGCCCTTTCATGATCAGGTCCGGGTATTGTTCGAACCAGCGGTTCCACTGTTCGAAATTCAGCACCGTTTCGCGAAAGTTCTCATGATAGGCGATGGTGACGTGGATCGCGTCCACGCCCCCCTCGCGCAACTGGCGGAAGACCTTTTCCGACCAGTTCACATATTGCAGGCAATCGATCAGCATCAGACGGGACCTGCGCTGATATATGCGGTTTTGACCGTGGTGTAGAATTCGGCCGCTGCCTTGCCCTGCTCACGTGGACCGTAGGAGCTGTCACCACGACCACCGAAGGGCACGTGATAGTCGGTGCCTGCAGTGGGCAGGTTCACGGTGACAACGCCGGTGCGTGCATTGCGGCGGAAATGGGTGGCGCGGGCCAGCGACTTGGTCACGATGCCCGAAGTCAGGCCAAAGTTGGTGTCGTTGACCACGCTCAGCGCTTCGTCATAGCTGCCAACCTTGATGACGCTGGTCAGCGGCGCGAACATTTCCTCGCGGTTTATCGCCATGTCGTTGGTGGTGTTCAGGAACACGCCGGGCGACATGTAGTACCCGTCATGCGGCATCTCGAGACGCGCACCGCCACAGGCCAGTTCTGCGCCCTCGGATTTGCCCAGATCGACATAGGCCAGGTTTTCGCTCAGCTGCTGCTGACTGACGACGGGACCCATCTGAACGCCCGCTTCCAGCGCGTGGCCCACTTTCATCGCCTGCGCACCCGCAACGAGCTTTTCGACAAAGGCGTCATGAATGGCAGAGTGGACCACGAGCCGGGAGGAGGCCGTGCATTTCTGACCGGTGCCACCGAACGCTCCGCCCAGAGCCAGCGTGACCGCCAGATCCAGATCGGCATCGTCCATGACGGCCAGAGCGTTCTTCGATCCCATTTCCATCTGAACCTTGGTCAGGTTCTGGATGGCGGCAGCTGCGATACCCTTACCCACCGGAACCGACCCGGTGAAGGAAATCGCGTTGACCTTGGGGCTTTCCACCAGACGTTGACCGATGGACCGGCCCGAACCCATGACCAGGCTAAACAGACCTTTGGGGATGTCCTGACGGTTGATGATCTCGGTCAGCGCCACAGCCGAGGCCGGGGTGATGTTGGCGGGTTTCCAGACAACCGCGTTGCCATAGCACAGCGCCGGAGCAATCTTCCACGATGCGGTCGCAGTGGGGAAGTTCCACGGACTGATGATGGCCACAACGCCAACGGCCTCACGGCGGACATCGACCTCAATATTGGGGCGTACGGAATCCGCGTTCTCACCGATCTGACGCAGGCATTCAGCGGCGTAGTAGGTGAAGAACTGACCGGCACGGAACACTTCGCCTTTGCCTTCGGCGAGGGGCTTGCCTTCTTCGCGGCTCAGCAGCGTGCCCATTTCCTCGGCGCGGGCCATCAGCTCGTTGCCGATAGCGTTAAGAACAGCCTGCTTGCGCTCCAGCCCATAGGCGGCCCACTCACGCTGAGCGGCACGCGCCTGATCAAGCGTCGCCTCAAGTTGATCGGCGCTGGCCTGTGCAAACATGCCAACCAGGTCGCTCAGGTCCGACGGGTTGCGGTTTTCGATCTCACCTTCGCCGGTGACCCACTCACCAGCGATCAGGTTCTTTTGAATGTCAGCCATAGCCGTTTGCCCCATATAGAATTTGCTGAGCGGGTATGGACTCTTTTTCGACAATCAATCAAACTAAAATTATTGAAGTTTACTTCAGCAAGATTGAAGCCTCCAACATGACACTCAAGATCGAAATGCTTCGCGGCTTTGTCGCGGTCGCCCGCACCGGCAACCTGACGGACGCGGCCGTTGTCCTGAAACGCACCCCTTCCGCGGTGTCGATGATGCTCAAGCAGTTTGAGACACATCTGGGCGAACCGCTGTTTGAGACGGACCGCAAGAACAAGCTGACAGCGTTGGGTGAGTTCGTGTTCGAGCAATCGCAGCTGGAACTACAGCATTTCGACAATACGGTCCGGGCCATTGAAAACTTTGCCGATGCCAGTATGGGACATGTCAGAATTGCCACGGTTCCATCGGTGGCAGGCACGATCATACCACGCGTTTTTTCCAGAAACACAAAGGCTTACGAGAAAGTGAGGGTGGAGCTGCGCGACATGGATTCCAAGTCCGTCCTGCACGAGCTGTCGCGGGGGCGCATTGATATCGGCATCGCGACGTTGCGCGGCAACGGGTCGGGCCTGCACAGTCAGCTTTTGCTGACCGACTGGTTTGGCGTGCTGCTGACCCCGGACCACCCGCTGGCCAGTGACACTGACCCAATCGACTGGGACGCGCTTGTGAATGAGCAGTTGATCGCCAACAGCCTGTCCGAAAGCATCCCTGGGCCCGAGGCGGAAAAACTGCATGCGAGCTCTCGGTTTTCGGCACATAACATCACCTCTATTCTGGGCATGGTGCGGGCTGGAATCGGAGTCACGCTATTGCCCGAGATGGCGGCAATTTCGGCCGGGCAATCCGATCTGGTCTTTCGCCCTCTGGCGGATAAGACCGCCAAGCGTCAAATTCACCTCATACGCAAGGCTGATTCTGCACTGTCGCCTGCTGCGCGCAGACTGGAAAATGACATCCTCGAAACCGTCGAGGACCTAATGAAAGAGCAACGCTCATGACAGATCAGGTCGAGAAAATTTCGCTGGGCATCCTGATCTTTCCAGGGTTCCCGATGGCATGCCTGACATCCTGTATCGAACCGCTGCGCGCGGCGAATGAGATCTCGGGGCAGGAGGCGTTCAGCTGGCATGTCATTGCCGAGCAAGACCAACCAATCCAGTCCTCGGCTGGCGTGACCTTTTTCCCCGACAGCACCTTGGCCGAGGCTCAATCCCTGACGCATCTGCTGTTTGCCTCAAGCCCGAACAGTGTGTTCGACACCCCCTCCAAGGCGAACGCGGCCCTTCAGCGCCTGATGCGTAACAAAACCCGTATCGGCGCAATCAGCGGCGGCGTCTTCCCCCTTGCCCGCACCCGGCTGACAGGTGACAACCCTCTGTCGGTGCATTGGTGTTACGAGGCCGCTTTTCAGGCCGAATTTCCCGAAATCCCGATCCATGGGACAGTGATCTGCGAAGAAGGGGCCTTTAGCACAATCTCTGGCGCCTCTGCCGTGTTCGACCACATGCTGGCCCTGATCGAAAAACGGCTGGGCGGTGATGTCATGGCCGAGGTCGCCTGCTGGTTCCAGCATCCCTTCATTCGCAGCGGGACCGTCACGCAAAAGGTGCCCGCAATCTCAACCGCGCAAAGTCAAGATCTTTTACCCAAGCAAGTCGCAAAGGCTATTCAGCACTTTGCCGAACATATCGAAAACCCCATCCAGATCAGCGAAGTCGCCGATGCTGTAGGCCTTTCGGCGCGGTCACTGGAGCGGAGCTTCAAAAAGGCCACGGGGCACAGCCCTTTGACCTATTATCGGCGGATGCGGATGAACCAGGCGCGGCAATTGGTGCTGTACACGAACGACCCAATTGCCGAGGTCGCCTATATGGTCGGCTACGCTACGCCCAGCGCCTTCATGCGGCACTATCGTGAGACGTTCGGGGTCACGCCGATCAGCGACCGGCGTGCCAAGAACTCGATGCGAGTTGGCAGTGACGATGTGCTACCCTCAGGCTAAGGCTCACGCGATAGATTTTGCGGCGGCCAACAGGCCGTGATGCAACGACGCCGCCGAAGAGCGCGGGCCAAGAACGGCCATGTGATCCTCGGCCAGACGCCAAAGGAAGACACCCAGATGTTCCGCCGTGGTTCGGATCGCCGTGCCCGACCCCATCGTGCGGACCGGCGCGTTGCTGAGGCGTTCGAACAGATCGCACAGACCCGCGCCCTGCACGTCGAACCGGCACCAGCCATCCGTCTGCTCGGAGACCGATGCGGTGTCTCCGACGATCTGCTTCAACTCGGCGGCCAGCAATTCGTGACTGTCATGTGGGGCCATGACCATCCATTGCTCCGGCCCCATCCAGAGCGCAGCATAGGGTGCCGCCTGAGCGGATTGGCCAACCTCGGGCAAGCTCAGACCGATCTTGTCGGCCAGCGCCTTTTGCGCGGCACCAGCCTGATCGTTGCGGGCCGCGAGCGACGCCAGCGCCTGATCGACGACCTCTGTGATCGTGATCGAACCGACCGTATCGACACGCGGCGTGTCGCCGCCCAGCGGGGTGATGGGTTTCAGTTTATGCACGAAGCTTCTCCCCTTCCGGGTCCACGAAATGAGCGCTGACAATCTCGACCATGACCTCTTGGCCTTCCAGAGGGTTCACCAGACGCAGTTGTTCACCCATCCGGTCAGAGCCACCTTTGACAAATCCGAGCCCGATTGAGCTTTCCAGAATTGGCGAATAAGCAGCCGAGGTGACATAGCCCTGATCGTGGGCTGCATCGACCGGGCCAGTGGCGTTCATCAGATGCCCGCCCGCCGTAACGGTCTCATTCGCGTCCACAGGTTTCAGCCCCACCAGAGCCAATGCGTCAGGGGTGTTCAGCCCCTCCCGACGGCTTAGAACATTGCCGATGCAGTCCTTCTTGGCGCTGACCATACGTGCCATGCCAAGGTTCAGTGCCGTGGTTGTACCGTTCAGCTCGTTGCCGGTCGCATGACCCTTTTCGATCCGCATGACGCCCAGGGCCTCGGTGCCGTAAGGCATCACGTCGAACTCTTCACCCGCCTCCATCAGCGCGCGCATCAGCCCGTCGCCATAGCGCGTGGGCACCGCGATTTCATAGGCCAGCTCGCCCGAGAACGAGATCCGGAACAGTCGCGCGCGCAGGCCACCGCAGACGGTAATCTCGCCACAACCCATGAAGGGGAACGCCTCATTCGAGATGTCAAACTCGGGGTCCACGATCTTTTGCAGCAGTTTACGGCTGTTGGGACCGGCTACTGCATATTGCGCCCAAGCCTCGGTGGTCGAGATCAGCTGCACGTCCATATCCGGGCACAGGCATTGGCGCACGAACTCCATATTGCGATAGACCAGAACCGCGTTGGCGGTGGTGTTGGTCACGACGAAATGGTCCTCAGCAAACCGCGCGGCGGTACCGTCGTCATAGGCAATGCCATCCTCGCGCAGCATCAGGCCATAGCGGACCTTGCCCACGGGCAGTTTGGCAAAGGCGTTCGAATAAACCATGTTCAGGAAAGCCGCAGCATCCGCGCCCTGCACGTCGATCTTGCCCAGCGTCGTCACATCGCACACACCGACCGAGTTTCTTGTCTGCAGTACCTCGCGATCCACCGATTGCCGCCAATGGGTTTCGCCCTTGCGCGGGAACCATTGGGCCCGCAGCCAGTTGCCGACCTCGACAAACACGGCGCCCTGTTCCTCGGCCCATTTGTGGCTGGGCGTCAGGCGGGTCGGGTGGAAATCCTTGCCCACCGCACGGCCACCGAAGGCACCCATCGCCACCGGAGTATAAGGCGGGCGGAAGATGGTTGTGCCGGTGTCCTTAATGGACTTGCCCGTTAGTTCCGCCATCACCGCCAAGGCACCCACGTTCGAGGTCTTGCCCTGATCGGTCGCCATGCCCAGTGTGGTATAACGCTTGAGATGCTCCACCGAGGTAAAGTTCTCTTGGTGCGCTAGCTTGACGTCCTTGACGGTCACGTCGTTCTGGTAATCCAGCCATGCGCGTTTTGCGCCTTTGACGTGCCAGAAGGGGCTGATCGAGACCGGCGCATCGGCTGCAGCGGGAAGATCAACGTGGGATGCCGTGATGCCGAGATCGCCCAGAGTGGATACTGCCGCCGCCGCACCACCGTGCAGCGCCGCTTCGGTTCTCATCTCACCCTTGGCCGCACCTGCCACGATCTGACCGACGGGCAGGCCGTCACCCGGAACAAAGGCGTGGATATCCGCGTTCCAGACCGGGCGACCGCGCTGATGGCAGGTCAGGCCCAGGTTCGGGTTCCAGCCACCGGACATCGCCAGCGCCTCGCAATAGAGGTCCGTTGTGTAGCCTTTCTCGGTGCGCACCTGCACCGAGGTCAGACCCAAGCGGCCCGAGGCGTTGATGATCTCGGCCCCTTTGAGAACTTCGGTTCCCTCGACATCCGCAGCATCTGGGCGCGTGTCGACAATGGCCGGGACCTTAATACCCTGCGCAATTAGATCGCGTGCCGTCTGGTGCGCGTCGTCATTGTTGGCAAAAACTACAACCGATTGCGCCGGCGTTGCGGCCCAGCGGTTGGCGTAGGACCGAACCGCTCCGGCCAGCAGGATACCAGGCCGGTCGTTGTTTTCGAACGCGATGGGGCGTTCGATGGCCCCGGTCGCGATCAGCGCGCGCTTGGAGTAGATGCGCCACAGGGTTTGGCGGGGTTTGTCAGCCGCGGGCGCGATCAGGTGATCCGCATTGCGTTCAACCGCGCCATAGATCCCATGGTCATAGGCTCCGAATACGGTTGTACGCGGCATGACCCGCACATTGTTCATCGATGCCAGCTCGGCCAGAGCCTGGTCGACCCAGGCCGCGCCGGAGATATCGGCCAAAGCGCCGGTCTCGGCAATCAGACGCCCGCCCATGCGGAAGTCTTCATCCGCCAAAATGACCTGAGCGCCCGCTCGTCCTGCGGTCAGCGCCGCCGCCAGACCGGTCGGACCCGCACCGATGACTAGCAGATCGCAATGCAGGAAGCCCTTGTCATAGAGATCGGGATCATCCTCACCCGTCAGGCTACCCAGACCGGCAGCCTTGCGGATGATCGGCTCATACAGCTTTTCCCAGAACGCCTTGGGCCACATGAAGGTCTTGTAGTAAAAGCCGGCGGTCAGGAAGTTCGAGAACCGATCGTTGATCGCCATGAAATCGCGTTCCAGCGACGGCCAGCGGTTTTGGGAATTGGCGTTCAGGCCTTCATACAGCTCGGCCACGGTGGCGCGGGTGTTCGGCTCCTGCCGCCCACCTGAGCGAAGCTCGACCAGAGCGTTCGGCTCTTCGCTGCCCGCAGTTAGGGGGCCGCGCGGGCGATGGTATTTGAACGACCGGCCCATCAGGCGCACGCCATTGGCCAACAAGGCCGAAGCCAGCGTGTCGCCCTCATACCCCTGATAAGACTTGCCGTCGAAGGTGAAGCTGAGGCTGGCGTCCCGGTTGATCAGCCCGCCATTAAGTCGATTGCGCTGTGTCATTTTGCAGCCTTCCCTGCCGCTTTGGCCACGTCACGGGCCAGTTCGACCTTCAGGATTTCGTGGGTCAGCGTATTGCGCGTGACCACCAGCCACGACCGGTCGCCCTGTTCGTGATACCAAAGCTCGCGATGCTCGCCCGCCGGGTTGTCACGGAGGTAGAGGTAATCGTGAAACACCTGCTCCGCGTCCTCGGCCTGCCAGTCAGGACGATTGATCAGCGAAGCATCGCCCAGATAGGTGAACTCCTGCGCGTCGCGCGGGCCAAGCAGGGGGTGATTGATCAGCATGCTTCGACCTCCGACCCTTTGTGAATGATGTTGAAGTCGCGAACGCGTTGCATCCACTTGGCGCGCAGCTCTTCGCTGGTGACGCCCATGTCATAGGCGGGCGTGGCCAGAGGCTTGCACGCCGTAACATTGACTACCACAAAACCCGAGAACATCGGCTCTAGCTCGGGCCAGCGATTGGTATAGGCCGGGCGCAGCGACGGGTAGCGCGCATCGTCGCGCGGGACATAGCAGGCCTCACCCTGGATCAGGACGCCCCGACGGGTCAGGATGTCGATGAAGTTGACCTCGACCTGCGGACGCACCGCAATATTGGCCAGAGTGTCCGGAGACCGCATTTCTGCAAAGCTGATCTTGGTATCATCATGGGTCACAAACGTACCCTTGGGCGAGACATTCGGGTTCCCTTCGGCATCCGCTGTGGCGACAAAGCCAAGATGCCAGTTTTCGATCAGATCGCGTGCAAACTTGTTGATCATGGCGATGGTCCTCAGTGCAGGTTCGGCTGGGCGCCCTGCCCTTTTTCGTCGATCATGTGACCGGTCATGAACCGGTCCAGCCGGTAGGCTGTGGCGGTTTCATGCGGACGGTCGGTTTTCAGAAGATGCGCAAAGCAATAGCCAGAGGCTGGCGTGGCCTTAAACCCGCCGTAACACCATCCGCCATTGAAATAGAGCCCGTCGATATGCGTCTTGTCGATGAACGGAGAGCCATCCATCGACATATCCATGATCCCGCCCCAACTGCGTAGCAGGCGCGCGCGTCCCAGTGCAGGGATCAGCGCCATACCGCTTTCGATCACATCCTCGACCACGGGCAAGTTCCCCCGTTGGGAGTAGGTGTTGTACATGTCGATGTCACCACCGAAGACCAGACCGCCCTTGTCGGACTGGCTGCAATAGAAGTGCCCCGCCCCATAGGTGATGACGCCGTCGATGAAAGGCTTCAGACCCTCGGACACGAAGGCCTGCAACACGTGGCTTTCGATCGGCAGGCGCATCCCCGCCTTCTCCATCACGCGGCTGGAACTGCCTGCAACAGAGACGCCGACCTTCTTCGCCCCAATGAAGCCGCGAGTTGTATCGACACCCAGGACTTTGCCATTTTCAATGCGGAAACCCGTCACCTCGCAGTTCTGAATGATATCCACGCCGCGCATGTCCGCACCTCGCGCGTATCCCCACGCCACCGCGTCGTGGCGCACGGTGCCGCCGCGACGGTGCAGCAGACCGCCTTTGATCGGGAACCGGGCGTCATCGAAATTCAGGAACGGATACATGGCGCGGACGCCTGCGGTATCCAGCAGCTCGGCGTCGGATCCGTTCAGGATCATCGCATTGCCCCGCCGCCGCGCCGCATCCCGCTGTGCGTCGGTGTGGACCAGGTTCAGAATACCGCGCTGGCTGACCATGGCGTTATAGTTGAAGTCCTGTTCGAGGTTTTCCCAAAGCTTCAGCGAGAACTCGTAGAACGGCTCATTCCCATCCAGCAGGTAGTTCGAGCGGATGATCGTTGTGTTCCGCCCCACATTGCCGCCGCCGATCCAACCTTTTTCCAGTACCGCGATACGCGCAGCACCGAATTCCTTGGCCAGATAGTAGGCTGTGGCCAGACCGTGGCCGCCGCCGCCCACGATCACATAGTCATATGCATCCGCAGGCTCAGGGTCGCGCCATTGCGGACCCCAGCCCTTGTGGCCGGTCAGGGCCTCTTTGAAAAGTCGCAGCGCCGAGAATCGCATGTAGGCTCCTATTCGTTGCAGCTTACTTTATGCACCCGGGTTGCCCCCGTTTTCAGTGTCGATTTCGGACAGAAGCTATCTCAGATGCGACAGATGCCATCAGAGAGCTGCCGTTTTGGCGTTTCAAGCTATAGCAGCGGCCTGATGCGCATTAGGTAACTTTTTCTTATCTTTTTTTATCTGTTCATCATTAAACTTTACCGTTTTGAGAATCACGGCTACGACACCCCAAAGCGCGACACAGGAGGAGCGAGACATGTTCGACGCCAGCACCACGCATAAAGTCGTTTTGGGAGTGATCGGTGCAGATTGCCATGCCGTAGGCAACAAGATCCTCGACAGCCTGCTGACCCGGGCCGGGATCGAGGTCGTGAACGTTGGGGTCATGGTCAGCCAAGCTGAATTCGTCGCCGCGGCCCTTGCTGAAAAAGCCGATGCGATCCTTGTCTCATCCATCTACGGGCACGGTGAGATCGACTGCCAGGGCCTGCGCGACCGGTGCGAGGCTGCAGGGATCGGGAACATCTTGCTCTATGTTGGTGGGAACCTCGTGATCGGCAAACAGGATTTCGCGACCGTCGTCACCCGCTTCAAGGAGATGGGCTATGACCGCGTCTTCCCGGCCTCGGCCAACATCGACGAGGTCTTGGCGTTGTTGAAAGATGACATCGACATGAACCGCCTTCCGAACATCGGCCACAACTCGGGCGCTTTCGCATCTGGGTTCGCCGATTGGGCTGCAATCTAGCAAAGGCAGATGGTGACATGACCGGCGCGCCAGAAATAACGAATTCCAAGCTACCCGATTCCGTTTTCGACGCCGAGCGTGAGGGCGTTTTGTGTCGCTAACACGCGATATGTCCGGTGTATGTAACATGCGATCTGTCCGGTTCTATTCTGTCTCTGAGAGGAGGCGTTATGAACCGAGCAGAAGTGTTACAGGAAGTTCGACTGATGAAGTTTGAAGATGTGTATTCGCGGCGAAGCGCGAACAAGCTGACGCAAGAACAGGCGGCTGAGATACTGGGTGTATCCGTGCGCACCGTCAGGCGTTGGGAGGATCGATTTGAGGCGGATGGTGCAGAAGGTCTGTACGACCGTCGGCTTGGCAAACTGGCCAACAATCGTGTTGCCACGGATAAGGTCATGGAGATGCTTGAACTGTTTGATACCAAGTACTGGGATTACACGCCGAAGCATTTCCACGAGAAGCTGGTGGCCCACCATGGTTTCACACAGAGCTACAACTGGGTGCGGCTTACACTGCAGCGCCACGGCCGGGTTCAGGCAGCACCCCGACGAGGTGCCCATCGGCGCAAGCGGCCCCGCCGTCCGATGGTTGGCATGATGTTGCATCAGGACGGCTCCAGCCATGAATGGGTTCCGGGTCAGTGGTGGGATCTGATCGTCACCATGGACGATGCCACCAACCGGGTTTATTCGGCATTCTTTGTCGAGGAAGAAGGGACGATGAGCAGTTTTCAGGGGCTGACAGAGGTGATCGAGGCGCAAGGTCTGTTTTGCTCGCTCTATGCCGATCGGGGCTCTCATTACTGGCATACGCCCGAAGCGGGCGGCAAAGTGGACAAGGACAATCTGACCCAGGTCGGGCGCGCCTTGCAGCAACTCGGCATTGAGCTGATCCCGGCCTATTCACCGCAGGCCCGTGGACGGTCTGAACGCATGTTTGGCACGTTCCAGAACCGATTGCCGCAGGAACTGCGGTCCCATGGGATCACAACCATTGAAGAGGCCAATCAGTTCCTGAAAGAGGTCTATCTTCCCGAACACAATGCCCTGTTTGCAAAGGAGCCGGAGGATACGACCTCGGCCTTCGTGCCGTTTACAGGCAATGTGCGCGACACCCTGTGTGTGCAGGAAGACCGCGTCGTCGGCAACGACAATACGGTGCGCTACAAGGGCCTGGTCATGCAGATCGCGGCAGACAGGCACCGTCATCATTTCGTCAAGGCGAAGGTCAGGGTCCACGAATACCCCGATGGTCAACTGGTCATCTTCCACGGCCCGAGATGCATTGGCCGCTACCAGCCTGACGGATCACCCATCACACAGGAGGATAGCAAACACAAAGTCGCGTGACCCGCTTCGACGTGGCGCGAACGCGGTGGCCCAAATCTACGGTCGCCTACGGCTCCCTCCGAATTGGGCCACCGCGCAATCAACTGAAGCGGACAATTGGCATGTTACCTACACCGGACAATTCAGAATGTTCTCGACAGCGTGAGGGCGTTTTGCAATCCTGGCACACGGGTGCCGATGTGGATTTTGACGCGGGCCTTGCCCGTCAGCATGCGCTGCATTCGAAAAAGCGGTTCTCGGCGGCCTTGGCGGATGCGGATGAAACCGGCAAGACACTGTTGCAACCCCGTGCGGGCGTTGCGCTGTTGCGCGAACACACCGCGTTGATGGAGGGGCTGGCCCCCTATTGCGACGTGTTGCCCACCACCATCGACGCTTATACCCGTCACAACCGATATGACGAGGCGCAGGATGGCATCGACCGCTCCCGCGCGGCGGGCACCTCGCTGCTGAACGGGTTCCCGGCGGTCAATCATGGTGTGGAAGGCTGCACACGGCTGGTCGAGGCCGTCTCAAAACCCATTCAGGTCCGGCACGGCACACCAGATGCACGCCTTCTGGCCGAAGTGACCCTCAGTTCGGGCTTTTCGTCCTACGAAGGCGGCGGGATTTCCTATAACATCCCCTATGCAAAGAACATTCCGCTAGAGCAGTCGATCCGCCATTGGCAATATTGCGACCGCTTGGTGGGCCGGTTCGAAGAACACGGTATCCGTATCAACCGCGAACCTTTTGGCCCTCTGACCGGAACGCTGGTACCGCCGTTCGTATCGCATGTGGTCGCGATCATCGAAGGCTTGCTGGCTCTGGAACAGGGCGTGCGTTGTATCACGCTGGGCTATGGTCAAGCGGGCAATCTGGTGCAAGACGTCGCCGCGCTGCGCTCGCTTCGGCGGCTGGGGCATCACTATTTCCAGAACGCGGGCTATGACGATTACCAGCTGACCACCGTGTTCCACCAATGGATGGGCGGCTTCCCCGAGGATGAGGCCAAGGCGACCGCCGTGATCTGTCTGGGTGCAATGGCCGCGAAACAGGCGCGGGCCACCAAGATTATCGTGAAAACGCCGCATGAGGCCAGCGGCATCCCTTCGATCGAGGCGAACCAGGCTGGGCTCAAGGCGACCCGCCAGATGGTGAACATGATCGCGGACCAGAACCGCAATGACGGCAACGAAATCCTGACCGAGGTCGAGGTGATCGAAGCCGAAGTTCACGCCGTCATGCGCGCCGTTCTGAAACTGGGCGAGGGCGACATCGCACGCGGAGCCGTTCTGGCCTTTGAGTGCGGCGTCATGGACATCCCCTTTGCCCCCGCCATCGGGAACGCGGGCAAACTGACCCCGGTACGCGACAACCACGGCGCGCTCCGGATCTTTGAGACCGGAAATGTACCGCTACCCAAGGACATCATGGCCTTCCACCGGGACCGCATCGCGGAACGCGCCCGGTCCGAGGGGCGCGAGGTGTCCTTTGACATGGTGGTCGACGACGTCCGCGCCATCTCGGCGAGCAAACTCATCGGTCGGCCTTCGGTTGCCGCCTAACGCACAGAGAGTGTCATGAAGATCAAGAACGTTGTTTTCGCGCCGGGGCTGGCCTCGTACTATTTCGACGATCAGGCAGCGATCAAACAGGGAGCCAAGCAAGACGGGTTTGTCTATTGCGGGCAGACCCTGACCGACGGCTTTGCCCGCGTCCGGCAATATGGGGAAAGTGTCTCAATACTGCTGGAGCTGGAAAACGGCCGGATCGCCGAGGGCGATTGCGCCGCCGTACAGTACTCCGGTGCGGCCGGGCGCGATCCGCTGTTTCTGGCCTCATCCGTCATTCCCTTCCTGAAGGAACATCTGACACCACAGCTGATCGGGCATGATGTGCGCAGCTTTCGCGAAAGTGCGGAATTCTTCGACAAGCTTGTCGTCGACGGCCAGCCTCTGCACACCGCCGTGCGCTATGGCCTGTCGCAGGCGCTTCTGTCGGCGGCCTCGATTGCCTCGGGCAAGATGAAGTTTGAGGTGATCTGCGACGAATGGGGGCTTGAGGCCATCGCAGCCCCTCTGCGCCTGTTCGGGCAAAGCGGCGACAACCGCTATGAGGCCGTGGACAAGATGGTGCTGAAACAGGTCGACGCCCTGCCCCATGGCCTGATCAACAACATCCCCCAGAAACTGGGCCAGACAGGCGGGAAACTAGCTGAATACGTCACATGGCTGTCGCGTCGCATTCAAGCTCTGCGCACGGATGAGAGCTATCATCCAGTGCTGCATATCGACGTCTACGGCACGGTGGGCATGATCTTTGACAACGATACGGCGAAGATTGCCAACTATCTGGCAACGCTGGAACAACGCGCCGCCCCATTCGATCTGTATATCGAAGGGCCTGCCGATGCAGGGTCCAAAGACGGGCAGATCACCTTGCTGCGCGATATTCGCACCTCGCTACAGGCCCTCGGCAGCAACGTCAGAATTGTGGCCGACGAATGGTGCAACACCTATCAGGACGTTGTCGATTTCGTCGATGCCGATTGCTGTGACATGGTTCAGATCAAGACCCCTGATCTGGGATCGTTGCACAATACGGTCGACGCGGTGCTCTACTGCAAAGCCAATGGTGTCGCGGCGTATCAGGGCGGCACCTGTAACGAGACCGATATCTCGGCCCGCGCCTGCCTGCATGCCGCCATGGCCACCCGGCCCGACCGCGTGCTGGTCAAACCCGGCATGGGCTTTGACGAAGGCATGACCATCGTCGCCAACGAAATGCACCGCACCCTTGCGCTTTTGAACACACGAGCTGCCGCATGACCGATACCCAACTCAAACCCTACGAAGGCCTGCTGGTCGTATCTTTGGAACAGGCCGTCGCTGCCCCCCTCGCGTCGTGCCACTTTGCCCAGGGAGGCGCGCGCGTCATCAAGATCGAGCGTGACACCGGCGATTTCGCCCGCAAATACGATGGCGCGGTGAAAGGCTCGGCGTCCTATTTCGTCTGGGCCAATCATGGTAAGGAAAGCCTGTGTCTGGACATCAAGAACCCCGAGGACGCCGCTCTGCTGCACCGTATTCTGGACGAGGCGGATGTTTTCATCCAGAACCTCGCCCCCGGTGCCATTGCCCGCGCCGGGTTTGGTGAGGATGTCCTGCGCAAACGCAACCCGCGCCTGATCACCTGCGATATCAGCGGATATGGCGAGGATGGACGGTATAGCGACATGAAGGCCTATGACTTTCTGGTGCAATGCGAAAGCGGGCTGGTCTCTGTCAACGGCGCGCCCGGTCATCCCGGTCGGATCGGCGTTTCGGTCTGCGATATCGGTGCCAGCATGAACGCGATCATCGGCATACAGAAGGCTCTGATCGCTCGCAGCATCAGCGGCAAAGGCAGCGCGGTGAAGCTGTCCCTGTTCGACACTGCAGCCGATTGGATGACCGTGCCTTTGATGCAAACGGTTTATGCGGGTAAAGCGCCGCAGCCAGTTGGCCTGCATCACCCGTCCATCGCGCCCTATGGTGGGTTCACCACCAAGGATGATGAGGTTCTGGCGATCTCGATCCAGAACGAACGCGAGTGGAAACGCCTCTGCGCCGATGTCATCGGACAGCCCGAGTTGGCCACCGATCCCCGGTTCTGTGACGCCGCCCAACGGGTCGCCAACCGCGCTGAACTGGATGCCATCGTCGCTGAGTTCTTTGCCGGTCACAGTCGGTCTGAGCTGGAAGGCAAGCTGTTCGCGGCAGCCATCGCCTATGGGGCCGTGAACTCGGTCAGCACCTTTGCCGAACACCCGCAGCTGCGCCGTACGCCGGTCACGCTGGAAAACGGGGATGAGGCGCATCTGGTCGCGGCCCCCGTGCGCCACAGCTTTGACCCGGAAACACCGCGCTTCGGCCGTGTGCCCGCGCTTGGCGAACATACCGATACCATTCGGTCCGAATTCGCCGAGACCGCTGCCGCATGATCCGGTCCTACCTGTTCACTCCGGCCCACCGGCCCGAGCTGATTTCCCGCGCGCATGAACGGAGCGCGGATGCGATCCTGCTGGACCTAGAGGACAGCGTCCCGCGGGACCGCAAACAGGCCGCGCGGGACGGGTTGGCAGAGGCGATCTCTGTGCTGACCGCTCGCGCTGTGCCGGTTGTGATACGGGTCAATGCAGATCTGGGCGAATGCGTCCGCGATCTTGAGGCAGCCATCCTGCCCGGCGTCGACGCGATCATGCTGCCCAAGGTCATCGGGGCGGATCACCTGCGCCTGGTGGCGGACTATCTGTCGATGCTGGAGCGACAGGCCAAACTGCCCGAGGGTCAGATCAAACTGATTGCGTTGATCGAAACAGCCCAAGGGCTGATGAACGCCGCAAGCATCGCAAAAGCAACCCCTCGGCTGACCGCGCTTGCATTCGGGACTGAGGACTTCTCGACCGATTGCGGCCATGCGCCCTCGGTCGAGGCGCTGAAGGGCCCGGCGCAGTCCTTGATCCATGCGGCCAAGGCGGGTTGCCTACAGGCCATTGGCCTACCGGGCAGCATTGCCGAGATCCACGACATGGACAGTTTCCGAGCCTGTGTCGACCTTGGGCGTGCGATTGGTTTTGACGCTGTCCTGTGTATCCATCCGCGACAGGTCGAAATCGTCAACGCGGTCTTCACCCCTAGCGCCTCCGAGATCGAACAAGCAACCCGCGTGGTCGAAGCCTTTGATCGGGCCACTCAGCAGGGGCTGGGTGCCGTCATGCTGGGTGGCAAAATGATCGATCCGCCCATCGTGGCGCGGGCGCACTCTATGTTGCAATCCCGGCGTCTTTGAAGAAATCATCCATGAAGGCCGGGCCTTTCTGATCCACGAAATCCCGAAAGGACCGCGCCGCCGGACGCAGCGGTTTGTTGCGCATATGCAAAACGAACCAGTCGCGATATTCAGGCATCCCTTCAACGTTCAGGATTTTCAGCTTTCCGGCCATCGCCTCCAGCGCAATCGTGTGGGCCGATATAAAGGCCAGCCCCATATTCGCCATGACCGCCTGTTTGATATTGGCATTACTGTCCATTTCCTGCGCCTTCGGCTGCGGCAGGCCAGAGTCCGAGAAAAAGAACTCATGCACCATGCGCGTGCCCGACCCCCGTTCGCGGACGATGAACTGATGGTGCGACAAGTCCGAGCGTCGGATGCGTCTAGAGCGCACCAGCGGATGATCCGGGTGGCCGATCAAAACATATGGATGTTTCGCGAATTGATGCGCCGTTGTCTCTATCCGGCGCGGCGGGCGACCCATGAGCGCAAGGTCGATCTGATCGGTATCCAGCATCTCAATCACGCTGCGCCGGTTGGCGATTTTGAACTGTAGATCGCATTCCGGGTGTTCCTGCTGAAACTGCGCTAGCAGATGTGGGCCGAAATTGCGCGCAGTGGTCACCATGGCCACCCGAACCCGGTGGTCTAGCTTGCCCTGCATGATCTGCACAACATCTACCGCCTCGGCCAGCGTTTCGGTCATGCGCTCAGCGTAGGGCACCAAAGCGGTGGCAACCTCAGTCGGGATCACCGAACGGCCGGATTTCTCGAACAGCGGCGCGCCGAATTCCTCGCTCAACCGGCTCATCTGCATCGACACCGCAGGCGGGGTCAGCGACAGGCGCTCAGCCGCGCGCACAAAGCTGCGCGTTTCGATTGCCACCAGAAATATCTGCAACTGGCGCAGGGTGATCTTGTCCGAAGTCGGCGGCATTGCGGCTCCTGTGCGCTAGAAGGCGGGTTTGCGGGTAAAGAAGTCTCCTCCTTTGTCGTCAATAATCACAAATGCCGGGAAATCTACGACTTTTATGCGAAAGACGGCCTCCATCCCGAAGTTGGGAAAATCCAGCGTTTCGATGTTTTTGATGACGTCCTTGCCCAGAACTGCCGCCGCCCCGCCGACCGAGCCCAGAAAGAACCCGCCATGCTCCTTGCAGCTTTGCACGACCGAGGGCGCGCGATTGCCCTTGGCGATCATCACACGGGACGCGCCCAGCGCCTGCAGTTCCGGCACATAGGGGTCCATCCGCGCGGCTGTGGTTGGCCCGAACGAGCCTGAGGCATACCCTTCGGGCGTCTTGGCAGGGCCCGCGTAGTAGACCGGGTGATCGCGGATGTAGTCCGGCAACTCCTGACCCTCTCGGATCATCCGGGCCAGTTCGGCATGCACCAGATCGCGCGCGACAATCATGGTGCCAGACAGCAAAACCGGGCTGGAGACGAACAGCTTGGACAATTCGGCACAGATATCATCCATCGGCTGATCCAGATTGATCCGAGTTGCGGATTGCGCCGCGACATCCTGCGCGGGCAGGAACCGAGCCGGATCATGTTCCAACTGCTCGACCCAGATCCCATTCCGGTCGATCCGCCCCTTAATCTGGCGATCCGCCGAGCAGCTGACACCCATGCCAACCGGCAGGCTTCCTCCGTGACGCGGCAGACGAATGACGCGCACGTCATGGCAGAAATATTTTCCGCCGAACTGGGCACCCAGCGACATGTTGCGGGTCAGCTCCAGTATCTGCGCCTCAAGCTCCAGATCGCGAAAGGCACGCCCATCGGGGCTACCGGTCGTGGCTAGATCATCCAATTCCTTGGCCGAGGCTTTCTTGACCGTTTTCAGACAATGTTCAGCCGACAGCCCCCCAATGACAATTGCCAGATGGTATGGCGGGCAAGCCGTTGTACCCAAAGTCCGTATCTTCTCATCAAAAAACGCCAGTATCCGTTCGGGTTCCAGCAGTCGCCTTGTTTCCTGAAACAAAAACGTCTTGTTGGCCGAGCCACCCCCTTTGGCCATGAACAGGAACTCCAGAGCATCCCCGCTGAGCGCCTCGATGTCGATCTGCGCAGGCAGGTTGGTGCCGGTGTTCTGTTCGCGGTACATACTGAGAGGGGCCATTTGCGAAAAGCGCAAGTTGCGCGTTTCCCAAGTGTCCTTGACCCCCTGCTCGACCGCCGCGTTCAGATCGCCCTGGACCAGAACGTTCTGGCCCTTCTTACCGTGAATGATCGCCGTTCCAGTGTCCTGACAGCTTGGGAATTCTCGCTCGGCCGAGATCACGGCGTTCTTTAGCAGTTCCAGCGCCACGTAGTGATCGTTGGCCGAAGCATCCGTGTCATCGAGGATCTCGCGTAGCTGGGCAAGATGGCTGGGGCGCAACAGATGCGAGACATCTTCAAAGGCGGTTGAGGTCAAATTGCTGACAGCCTCAGATGACACCCGCAGGAAAGTTTCATCATCGAACCGGGCGGTTTCCAGCCCTTCATTGCCGAGATGGCGATAGCAGGTCGTGCCGATTGTTTTCGTTGTCTGGGTCATGGCGCGCACCGTAGTGAGATACTCAGAAACAATCAATTGCCCTTAACTTAAGCGCTATTTTATTCAGGCAAAGTTACCAAAAGAGAAACGCGCCAGGATACTCGATTTCAGCAAACGCCAATTCACGCCAAGCAAGGCATCACTCCCCATAGTCGAACCGGCTCAGCATTCGGCAACCCAACTGCCCTTCGTTCAGCGCGGGTCGATCTTGAGCAACATCAATGCCAAGATCTAGCTTTCACGGTCCGCGAGCAGACCCGTGCAAAGATCAACTCGAAATCAAACTGACCAACTGATGTCTAAGCTCCTTGGCGTCAATTGGCTTGTGGATTAACTCTAGCCCGTTCGACTGGTACTCTTCCGCTGTCTCAGGAGACCGGTTGGCCGAGATGATGCAGGCGGGCACATCGCTGAATTCCGCTCTGATCCGACGCACTGCCTCAGTCCCGATTTTTCCGTTATCCAGCTGGTAGTCCGCGACGATAGCATCGGGTGTGATACCGATCTCGCGCAGCAGGTCCACGGCCTGATCCTCACTGCCACACTCCAGCACGTGAACGCCCCAGGACTCGAGCGTCAGCGTTAGCGCATTTCTGAGATTTGCGTCATTTTCAATCAGCAGAACGATCATATCCGCCAGTTGACCCGTTTTCCTGTCAGCAGCAGCGGGACGGCCTTCGCTGAACTGCCCTTGGTCCTGTACCACAGGGACTTCGACGGAGAACACCGTTCCTTTTCCCAACTCGGAGCGCAGATGAATCGGGTGGTTGAGCAACCCGCAGGCGCGCTCGACAATAGCAAGACCAAGGCCCATGCCTTCGGCCGCACTCGCGTCCGATTGCACCCGCTTGAATTCCTGAAAAACCATGTCGCGCTGATCGGCGGCGATGCCAATTCCGGTATCCAGCACCTCTATCGACACGCGGGTTTTGCGCCGCTTCACCCCGACCAGAACCTTGCCGGCGTCGGTATAACGGATTGCGTTGGACAGCAGGTTCTGAAGGATGCGCCTCAAGTAGCTAGCATCACTGGCCACAAGCGCGCTGGTCGGCACCACCCGTAATTCCAATCCTTTGGCCTGTGCAACCGGGCGGAAAGCGTCCTCCATCTGCTTGAACATATCACCAACCGACACGGTCGAGAGGTGGACTGTCGCGCTGCCGGAATCCAATTTCGATATGTCCAGGAGTGCCTCAAGGATATGCTCCACGCTATTGAGCGCACTTTCCGCCTTTGTGGCCACATAATGCGTTTCCGCCTGATCCAACCCGTTTTTCAGCGAAGCCACATAAAGCTTGGCCGCGGACAGAGGTTGCAGCAGATCATGACTGGCGGCGGCAACAAAGCGGGACTTTGACGCATTGGCCCGTTCCGCCTCGCCCAGCGCGTCGGCCAATTCAACGGTGCGCGCTTCAACGCGTTTTTCCAGAAGTTCCTTGGCGTCCTGCAATGCCTGCGCCGATTTTCGTTCCGCCGTCACATCGGTGAATGAAATCACATAGCCCTTGTCGGGCATTTCCTGCGCAAAGACAGACAGGATTTTCGACCGCCCCCGATGCAGCAGAAACCGCAAGGGCCGCCGAGAGGTGGCCCGCTTAGTCCAGTCGGACAAATCACCCCAGCTCATCCCCGGTTGGAAACTCATATTCGAACCGAGCCGGTCATAGAGCGTTTCAAACTGCGTGCCCATCTGGAATTGCCCGACCGGGATCGCCAGCAACTCACTGGCTCGGTTGTTCCAGCCAATCAATCGGTGCTTGTTGTCGAAGATACAGACACCCTGTTCGATGTGTTCCAGCGTGGCGCGGATCAGGCGCGATTTATCATCCAAGATGCGGTCGCGCTCCAGCCGCTCGACCCGCATGATATCGGTCACATCCGTCTGCAGGATAACTGTGCCCGCGTCCTTTGTGCGATGTTCCGAGACCTGCATCCAGCGATTTCCGCTCAATCCCACATTGAACACCACATGGTCGTCCGCATGACGCGTGAGCCGAAGCTCGGCCCAGTCCACAGGTGCAACCCCTTCCGGCAGCAACAGAGAGCTCGACCGGCTGACAAGCTCGACATATTCGGTAAAACGCAGACCTGGCTTCAGCCGGCCCTGGATATCGGGCATATGTAACCCGAAGCGGCTGTTGCACAGCACCAGTTTTTCATCACGCCCAAACAGGGCAAAGCCATCCTGCACCGCCTCGATCGCATTCGCCAAATTGGCCCGAGCAGCTTCGGTTTCCTCATTGGCCTTGGCCAATTGCGCGTTGGATGCGTTCAGAAGGTCCAGAGCACGCTCCAGATCATCCGTGCGGGTGCGGATCTCTTGTTCCAACACGGCGGCGCGTTGGAATTGCGCATAAGCAGCACCCGAGGCATCGGTAGATTCCTCGACCCGGCGCATCAGCGCCTTGACGATCTTCAGCAGTTTTTCATTCTGGCGTTCGATCGGATCCAGCGGGTCGGTCAGATGCTCGATCATCCGCTAGTCGTCCCCGGGCGGATAGATCGCCACCCCGGTCATCGTCTGATTGACGTGGATTGAGTTGAACTGCTCACCATAGGTCGAGAATCCGACCACATGATTGTCCGACAGAATGCGCGAGATTTCGTGCGTCTTCTGTTTCTCCTGCGCCTCGAGCCGCCGCAGGATACAGTCGCAGGCCAGGATCGTATCGGGTTTTTGCTTTTCGTTCAGCGCTGCGATCTCTTCCCGCAGATGCACCGTCATGTCGCGCGGTTCGGCCAGGGTCAGAACCAGCCCCTCATCAATGGCCGAAAAGAACACCAGATCGCCATTGCCCGCGACCTGTTGAATGGCCCGTACATGATGCTGACCTCCGATCTGGACGACGACCGGATGGGCCGCGAAGGTAAAGGGGTTCAGCTGTTCGGGGTCTTTGCCAAGGATGCGCGCATATTCCCGCGCTGCGGGTTCCGCGTTGATTTCCTGAACGATGCGGTTGGCGGGGTCGGCTTTGGTCACGACCATACGCTGCGCGGCCGGAACAAGATGATCTGTCTTGAACACCTTGATCGGGCAAGAGGTTCGCACCTGCACCAAAATGGCTGCGTTCTCCAGCGCCTGTGATCCATGAAGAACATAGGTGTGGCCGAACTCGGTCCCGTCGCCTGCCGATCCACCGAACAGAGGCACCGGCCCCAACCCCATTGCCAGCTCGGATGTCAGCTCGTCTTCCTTCGTGGACAGCCCGTCGATCATCAGAAAGGTGAATTCGTTTTCCCAAGAGGGAAAGCTGCGCATCATTGCGGTTCGGTTATGGATCATATCGGCAATGATGTCTTGCGCGCTGAAATTATCCAGATCCGGCACCAGAATGGTGCGCGTTTCAAAATGTGAGCGCGGCAAGGCCAGCGCGACGATCTGATCCTCGCTATAGCCGCCTTCGGCAAGCTCTCCGGCGGTGGTGCATCCGACCACCATCGTGGGCGCAAATTCCTGTTCAGCCTCGGCGATCACCGCCGCGGCATCGGCATTGGGGCTGACAAACAGAATTATAAGCGCCATGGGGTCATCCCCCAGCGACTTGGACAGTTCCCTGACTGCACTGTCGGCGCTGCATTCCGCAAATGCCGTCTTTACGATGCCTGGCCTGACGGACTGGGCGCTGGCCCATCCGAATGCTTGGTTCATCGCGACTCCTCCCTAAAGCCCGACGATTGCTGAGAGGTTAGAGTATCTGACCCTATTCTTGCAATACGCTGGCAAAGGATGCTTTCTTGGCAATCAGAACCGCCTGAGTGCGGCTTTGAACGCCAAGTTTCCGCATGATTGCAGTGACATGCGCCTTAACCGTTGTTTCGGCGATCGACAGGTCATAGGCGATCTGCTTGTTCAACTTACCCTCGCAGATCAGTTGCAGAATGCGGCCCTGTTGATTGGTCAACGCGGCAAGCCGATTGACCGCATCGCTATGTTCATCCTCTTCCTCATCTTCGATCAGAACGCAGCCATCGGGGACAAAGATTCCCCCCGCATGCACCGTCTCGAACGCGGTGCGGAACACGTCGCGCTGGCTATGCTTGGGGACATATCCCGATGCTCCTGCCTTGATCACCTGGCTGATCACACGGTTGTCGGTCAGCGAGGATACAACGATAACCGGCGCATCCGCCGCGGATTTCAAGCGCACCAGACCATCCAGGCCATCCACATCCGGCAGGTTTAGGTCCAGCATCACGGCATCCGGCTTCAGCCCTTTGGCCACCAGTTCCATAGCGTTTTCCAGACGGTCTGCTGTGTGAATTTCGCCGATCTCGGCCACGCTGCGCAGGGTCATCGACAAGGCGTCGCAGAACAGCGGGTGATCGTCGACAATCAGAACATTCTCAAAGTCAGTCTGTCTGGCGGGTTCTGCAAGCATCAAGGTCGCCTTTGCATTGAAACTCTCTTTGCTCTGAGTCTAGCAACACCGTCAGCAAACGCCTACTGGCGGAAGGTCGTAGTGTCGCTAACACGCGATATGTCCGGTGTATGTAACATGCGATCTGTCCGGTTCTATTCTGTCTCTGAGAGGAGGCGTTATGAACCGAGCAGAAGTGTTACAGGAAGTTCGACTGATGAAGTTTGAAGATGTGTATTCGCGGCGAAGCGCGAACAAGCTGACGCAAGAACAGGCGGCTGAGATACTGGGTGTATCCGTGCGCACCGTCAGGCGTTGGGAGGATCGATTTGAGGCGGATGGTGCAGAAGGTCTGTACGACCGTCGGCTTGGCAAACTGGCCAACAATCGTGTTGCCACGGATAAGGTCATGGAGATGCTTGAACTGTTTGATACCAAGTACTGGGATTACACGCCGAAGCATTTCCACGAGAAGCTGGTGGCCCACCATGGTTTCACACAGAGCTACAACTGGGTGCGGCTTACACTGCAGCGCCACGGCCGGGTTCAGGCAGCACCCCGACGAGGTGCCCATCGGCGCAAGCGGCCCCGCCGTCCGATGGTTGGCATGATGTTGCATCAGGACGGCTCCAGCCATGAATGGGTTCCGGGTCAGTGGTGGGATCTGATCGTCACCATGGACGATGCCACCAACCGGGTTTATTCGGCATTCTTTGTCGAGGAAGAAGGGACGATGAGCAGTTTTCAGGGGCTGACAGAGGTGATCGAGGCGCAAGGTCTGTTTTGCTCGCTCTATGCCGATCGGGGCTCTCATTACTGGCATACGCCCGAAGCGGGCGGCAAAGTGGACAAGGACAATCTGACCCAGGTCGGGCGCGCCTTGCAGCAACTCGGCATTGAGCTGATCCCGGCCTATTCACCGCAGGCCCGTGGACGGTCTGAACGCATGTTTGGCACGTTCCAGAACCGATTGCCGCAGGAACTGCGGTCCCATGGGATCACAACCATTGAAGAGGCCAATCAGTTCCTGAAAGAGGTCTATCTTCCCGAACACAATGCCCTGTTTGCAAGGGAGCCGGAGGATACGACCTCGGCCTTCGTGCCGTTTACAGGCAATGTGCGCGACACCCTGTGTGTGCAGGAAGACCGCGTCGTCGGCAACGACAATACGGTGCGCTACAAGGGCCTGGTCATGCAGATCGCGGCAGACAGGCACCGTCATCATTTCGTCAAGGCGAAGGTCAGGGTCCACGAATACCCCGATGGTCAACTGGTCATCTTCCACGGCCCGAGATGCATTGGCCGCTACCAGCCTGACGGATCACCCATCACACAGGAGGATAGCAAACACAAAGTCGCGTGACCCGCTTCGACGTGGCGCGAACGCGGTGGCCCAAATCTACGGTCGCCTACGGCTCCCTCCGAATTGGGCCACCGCGCAATCAACTGAAGCGGACAATTGGCATGTTACCTACACCGGACAATTCAGAATGTTCTCGACACTGGCGGAAGGTCGTAGACCAAAGAAAACGCGCGCCCGGATACCGAGCGCGCGATCTTTAGGGTCAGAAACCGCCTCAGTTCGCCGAGGCCAGCTCTTTCGGCAGGCGGAATGTCCACAAGGTACCGCCCTGGTTCAGATAGTTGACCTTCTTGGCCACTTCACCGCCCCACAGCGGAACCGCACCGCCCCAGCCGGAGATGATCGAGACATATTGCTCGCCGTCCTGTTCCCAGGTCACAGGCTGACCGACGATGCCGGAGCCAGTCTGGAACGACCACAGTTTCTCACCGGTTTCGTCATCCAGCGCGATAAACTCGCCCTCGGGGGTGCCGAAGAAGACCAGACCACCAGCCGTGGTCATCACGCCCGACCACAGCGGGGCATCGTTCTTATATTCCCACTTCCACTCGCCGGTATCGGGGTCGATGGCCTTGAGCGAGCCGATGTGATCTTCGTAGTTCGGCTTGATGGTAAAGCCCGCGCCCAGATAGGCGGCACCTTTCTTGTAGGTGATCGGCTCGTTCCAGATATCCATGCCCCATTCGTTCGAAGGCACATAGAAATTGCCGGTGTTCTGCGAGAACGACATTGGCATCCAGTTCTTGCCGCCCAGGAAGGACGGCGAGGCAAAGATGACCTCACCCTTGTTGCCATCAGCCGCAGCGGCCGGATCACCGGGGCGATTATTTTCGACAAAGATCGGACGGCCGGTGTCATCAATCCCGTCGGCCCATGTGATGTCCTTGACGAAAGGTGTCGCCGAGACGAACCCACCATCCTCACGGTTCAGAACATAAAAGTATCCGTTCCGATCTGCAGTAGCGTAGCGCTGGTTGCCCTCGCGGTCGGTATAGGCAACCACTTCGTTCACACCGTCATAGTCCCAGCCTTCGCGCGGGGTGGTCTGGAAATGCCACTTGATCTCGCCGGTTTTCGGGTCGATTCCGATACGGCTGGCGGCATAGAGGTTGTCGCCCTTGTTGCCTTCGGTGGGAGTGCCCGCATTGCGCAGCCAGCTGTTCCACGGGGCCGGATTGCCTGCGCCAAAGACCAGCGTGTCGGTGTCAGCATCGTAAGAGCCGCCCAACCAAGTCGCGCCGCCGCCAGTTTTCCACATGTCACCGGGCCAGGTCGCGTTCAGCTCTCCTGTCATGGTGCTTTCTTCGCCATTCAGCGTGCCCATGTGGCCTTCGATCACGGGGCGTTCCCAAACCAGATCGCCGGTATTGACGTCCCGGGCCTGAACCGCGCCGACGATACCGAACTCACCGCCCGAGTTGCCGGTGATGACCAGACCATCAACGATCAGCGGGGCAGCCGTATAGGAATAGCCCGCTTTGTAGTCGGCAATCTTGTCGCGCCAGACCACATCGCCCGTATCCTTGTTCAGCGCCACGATCCGTGCGTCCAGCGTGCCGAAGATGACCTTGTCGCCGTAAATGGCGGCACCCCGGTTGACCACGTCACAGCAGGGCAGAATGCCTTCGGGCAGGCGGGCATCGTATTGCCAGACCTCTTTGCCGGTCTCCAGATCAATCGCATAGAGGCGCGAATAAGACCCGGTGATATACATCATCCCGTCATAAATCAGCGGCTGGGTTTCCTGCCCGCGCTGCTTTTCGCCGCCAAGACTGAAGGCCCAGGCCGGAAGCAGGTTCTTGACGTTGTCCTTGTTCAGCATGTCCAGCGGGCTGTAGCGCTGCAAATGCCGACCCATACCATTGGTCACAACCTGAGTGGTGATCGTTTGGTCATTGGCCAGATCGTCTTCGGTAACTTCTGCATAGGCTGCGCCGGTTGCGACAATGCTCGCAGCGGCGGCCATGATAAACCGGTTCATCGGTATCCTCCCTAGACTTATGTCTTTCCTCCACGCCGAATCTCCGACGCGTCGGGATTGTTGGCGAGAGTATTATTCGCAGGCGGGCACCGGTGTTGGAATTGCACATTGGTCGTAGGGCGCAAACGGGCGATTTCAACTAGGTTGGGTCATCTTTTTTGATGCGCGAGGCTATCATGCGGCGGCTTTTCACTTGGTTTATCCCTGCGGTTTTGATCTGCGCGCAGCCTACGTTGGCCGATCCTCTATCGGGGCAGAAGGCCATTTCTCTGGTCGACGGAGAAGGCAACAAGCTATTGATCGGAAAGGTGACTTTCGAACCCAAGGGCGACGCCACAGCCTATCAGATCGACTTGAGCGCAGGTCCCTTCGCAGACCATTTCCTGTCCATGCGTCCATTTCGCTGCCTTGAGGGGGCGGACAAACACTGGTGCCATGTCCCCTACCCTTATGCTCTGCGGCGCGAGGTCTCTGACGATGATCTGACCGATCTGGAATACGACCTGCTGTTTATCCACAAGGGCGCCACAGAATACGGCATTGATATGTGGAACGGGGTCTACTACCGCCTGCAACGCGACGGTGACCGTCTGGTCGGACAGCTGCACGAAATGGATATGGGCATCCTATCGGCCCCACCAGAAGACGGAGATTTCAGGCCCGTATCCGAGAAAGACATCCACGAGTCCGATCCCGACAGTCACTGGTTGCCTCAGGTCGTGATCGACTGATCAGAGGTTGGTTGCGATTTGGGAAACCTTGCAACATCGGGCGCTCGCGCCTTATCCAGCGCCCGACTACGTTACCTCACTAAACTCAGAACAAGGGCGCGTATTTCCACTCATCTGCATCCGGTGTGACCTCGTTCGGATCATAGCCAGAATCTTGCAGACGTTTGGCGATTTTCAGGCCGTCGCTTGCGGCCTCATCGACATAAGCGCGGCCTAGCTCGGGGTCTTTCGCCACCCCGTGGCCGCGCAGCAGGTTGAGGCCGTAGTTAAACTTGCCCACCGGATCGCCCAGATCAGCGGCGCGTTTGTCCCAGGCGGCGGCGGCATCGGGATCGTAGTCGCCACCCAGCCCGTTATTGTCCAACTGCCCCATCCATGTCATCGCGCCTGTATACCCGGCATTGGCGCAGCTTTCGAACAGCTTGCGCGCCATCTCGTGACGGCCGGACTTGGTGATGTAGTAGCCGGTTGCGCAGGTCGTCATATCGGTGACGCCATTGTCAATATTGCTCATGACGCTGCCAAAGCCCGTGTCCTGCGGGTTGAGCGTGCCGTACTCATCCTCGACCGTCTGGGCTGAGGCCGCTGTGCCCAAAAACAGCAATGCAATTGCGATACGGATCATGAAAGAACCCTCCGTTTGAAAGGCATAATAGCGCATCGGGGGGCGCATTTCACCTCTGCAATGGTCGTAGACGGCTCAGCGACCGGGGCGTTTGATCCCGCGGGCCGGGTCGTAGCCCCACAGCGCAAGGCCCAGAAAGGCCAGACCGGCGACGATGGTCCAGCCAAGGGCCGGGCCGTTGAACTGACCATAGAGCGCAAATCGGATCAGTTCGACTGCGTGAGTAAAGGGGTTGAGCGCGCAGATATCACGCAACAGGGCCGAGCTTTCGGCCATCTTCCACAGCGGATAGAGCGCCGAGGACAGGAAGAACATCGGGAAGATGACAAAGTTCATCACTCCCGCAAAATTCTCAAGCTGCTTTATGGCCGAGGACAAAGCCAGACCCAGAGCGCCCAGCATCAGCCCGGCGATGATCAGTGCGGGAAAGACGCCCAGATATCCGTACCACGGCATATCGATGCCGTAGATCGCGGCCACCGCCAGAAACGTATAGACCTGCAGGATCGAGATCGTGGTGCTGGCCAGCAGACGGCAGAACAACAGCCACCATCGCGGCAGAGGGCTGGTCAATAGCAACCGCATCGACCCCATCTCGCGGTCATAGACAAGGCTGAGCGAGCTTTGCATGCCGTTGAACAGCATGATCATGCCGCAGAGGCCCGGCACGATGTAGATCTCATAGGTGATGTAGGTCTGATAGGGCGGCGTGATCGACAGGCCAAGGGCCGCACGGAACCCGGCAGCAAAGACGATCAGCCAGACCAGCGGGCGTATCAAAGCCGCGATGAACCGGCTTCGCTGGCGGACAAAGCGCAGTGCCTCCCGGATCAGGATCGCGCGCAGGGCGATCAGCGCGCCGGTCATGCGGAGGCTCCAGTCATCGACAGGAATACCTGTTGCAGCGGCTGTTCGTCGGTGATGTCGCGGCAGGTGCCTTGTGTCAGCATCTTCCCCCGATGCAGTATGGCAAGCTGATCGTCGGGGTTGATCTCATCGGTCAGATGGGTGGCCCACAACACGGTCAGCCCATCCTGTGCCGATAGATCATGCACATGTTGGGTGATGGCGCTGCGCGCAGCAGCATCCAGCCCCACCGTCGGTTCGTCCAGCAACAGGACCGAGGGCGCATGGATCAGGCAACGCGCAATCTCCAGCCGTCTGCGGTGGCCGCCATTCAGATCGCGGGTGCGCTCGCTTGAACGCTCGGCCATATCCAGACGCTCCAGCGCGGCGGCGATGCGGGTCTCGGCAGTACGACCAGACAGCCCGTGCAAGGCCGCGAAATAGCTGAGGTTGCGATGAACCGTGAGGTCCAGATCCAGCGTCGGCTGCTGGAACACAACCCCGATCTGTGCCAAAGCCTGACGGGGTTGTTTCGAGATATCGAACCCCGCCACCTCAATCACCCCCTGAGGGGAGGTGAACAGGCGGGTCAGCAGGGAAAACAGCGTCGATTTCCCCGCGCCATTGGGCCCCAGCAACGCGCAAAACGCGCCCTGCGGGACGTGAAAGCTCACGTCATCAAGGGTGCGTTTGTCGCCATAGGCGTAGCTGACATTGCGGACCGAAAGCCCTGTCACTTAATGGTAATCTCCAGCCGCTGCGTTTCGCCGGTGCTGCCCGGCACTTTCAGATAGTAGCTGCCCGGCTTGATCGCGACAAAGCCTATTTCCATCTCGCCCGCCTCATCGAATTCAACGGAGTCGACGCCCAAAGGCCGGATTTCCAACCCTTCGACCACGATCTCATCCACCCAGATCGCGCGGAAGAACTCTGGCCCGACCAGAGCCAGTTCCTGACTGCCGTCGCCTTGTATTTCGAACTCATAATAGGTGCCGGATTTAAGCTCCCATGGGGCCTCGGCCAAGGGCACACCAGCGGAGAGAGTGATCGGAGGCAGGTCTTCTTTGTTCTTGGCCGACAGAATTCCGGCCAGACCAAAACCGTCGTCATCATCATCGTCAGCCAAAGCCGCTGCAGGCAAAGCCATAGCCAACATCGCAGCCACGCATATCAGTCGCTTCATCTCTATAATCTCCTCAATCTTGTCAGTTGGTCGGACGGAAGGCCGCGCCCCAGGGGAAACGCCCAACCTTGATCGTCTTGATCGGTTTGCGCTTGGCCACATCGATCACGGTCACATCGCCAGACACGCCATTGGTGGTAAACAGCAGCGACTTGTCGGCGTTGAAATCCATGTGCCAGACGCGGCGACCCACGAGGATGTAGTCTTCAACCTCATAGGTTTCAGCATTAACTGCCGCTACATGGTTCGAAGGCCCCAGCGCGACAAAGGCGGTCTCATCGCCGTTGGACAGCTCAAATCCCACGGGCTGCACCCGGTCGGGGTGGACGCCTTCGACCTCGAACTCGATCTTGGCCTTTTCGGTCTGGGTTTCCACGTCGAACACGGTGATGGTGCCGCCGATTTCCGAGCTGACCCAAAGCTCGGTCCCGTCCTTCAGGAATTCGGTATGGCGCGGGCGGGAATCGACCAGAGTATTGGCGAACAGCTCTTGCGTCTCAGTGTCGATCCAATGGGCCATGTTGGTGGTCTCGGACGTGGTGATGGCAATCTTGCCATCGGGGGAAACCGCCATCCCTTCGGGCTCGATCCCCACGTCGATTTGCGCAATCACCGTGCGCGATTCCGTATCGACCACCGTGGTGATCGCGTCGTCTTCGTTGGCGATGTAGAGGTGCTTGTCATTGGGGTGAAGCACAAACTGCTCGGGGTCCTCGCCCGAGGGCAGGTCATGCAAAATCTCGCCCGTTTCCGGGTCCATCACCTGCACCGAGTCACTATCCGACGCGCAGATATAGAGAACCGAGTAGTCCTTGGAGAACGTAATTCCGCGCGGGCGTTCTCCGGTCTCTATGGTGCGGATCACTTCGAGCGTTTCGATGTCAATCACGCTGAGCGTGTCGTCCTTTTCGTTGCTGATCCAGATCTCATCCGCAGTGGCTGGAGCGCAGAGCGCGGTCGCTGCCAGAAGTGCTGCTAGTCTCATCGCTGTTACTCCTTAAATGACTGACACTGGCTTTCGGCCTCATCAATGCCCAACGTGTCCAGTTCGGTACGTTGATGCAGAAACCCCTCGAGCGGGGCCATCGCCACAACGGCGCGATCCGTGACCAAAGGGATGGGCTGCCGCAACTGGCCGTTCCAGGCTCGGAAATTCATCGCGCGGCCTTTGAATCCGGCCAGTTCGAAATCATCCGACAGGATATAGTCGCGCAGAACCGCCGGATCATCTGATTGTGTACGCGTCACCGCCTCGCCCAAGGCCCGGTAGGCCGCCCACGCGGCGTAGTCCTTGGGGCGCATCGCCCGCCCTGCTTGATCGGCAAAACGGTTCTGCATCTGCACAGCGCCCCATTGTTCAACCACGCGCGACCAAGTGACGGGCTGCAACCCCTCTGACCCGGCAACGGGGCGCGGTTCCCACGTGTTGAAGGGGATATAGCGGCCGAAATCGTCCAGCTCATCGGCGACAAGCAACACGTCATAGTCGCCGAAGTCCTGAGTAAACAGCGGCACCTCTTGCGCTGCGTTGCGCCGCAGGTCGGCATCGAACACCCATGTCTTTTCTGCTTGCAACTCCAACCGGAACTTTTGCAGCGACCGTTTCAGCGCCTCGGCAAAGGCCTGATCCCCCGGATGCTCGCCCGCGATCAGCACGATCTCGTCCCACCGGCGTTTGACGAGGAACTGCGCCAGAGCGTCGGTGCGCATCACGTCCGATGGCAAGGTGTGCAACAGGTTGGCACGGCACTCGGACTCGCGCAGCGACAGATCAGAGGCCGAGGCGTTAAACAGCACCGCGCCCGCCGCTTCGGGCAGATCGGCGACCTCAAGCTGCGCTTGCGCAGGCGCGTCCAGAATGACAAAGGGACCATTGGCCAAGGCCTGCCGCGCGGTTTGCACCCAGTCCCCACCTTCGGGCACCGTGGTCACTGTCAGATCATATTTGTGACCCAGGAACTTCGCCGTCGTCAGATTGTCGGCCAGACCCAGCTCAGCCCCTGCCATGCCCAGGTCTTCAGGAATCGGGTCGAGGTTGGACAGCACCGGAGGACGCTCGACCTCTTGCTGCAGATAGGTCACTGAAATCGCGACCTCGGCCTGCGCAGCGCCAGATGCCAGCGCCAAGGCTGCAAGGACAAAAGAAAATCTGAACATTCTGCGCCTCCTCCCCGGCCCTAAAAGTAAAAGCCGGTCGAAAATGGGAAAGCCATTCGACCTTAGTCGCAGATTTTGCCCATCTGCAACCAAGGTCGAATGTCGCGATGAATTTGCCTGCGCTATGACCGGGGAAAGCTTCAATAGGAGGATGAGATGCGTCTTGGTTTTTACAGCGCGGCGCTTGCGGCAACGGTGACAGCGGGGATGGCGCTGGCACATGGTGATGTCGCGCCCCAGCCGGTAAATACGGATGCCCTGCCCGACGTGAGCGAGGAATGGCTGATCGAAAACCCCTATCGCGATCAGGGCGAGGAGGTCTGGCAGGCTGCAATCGAAATCGGCGATTCCGGCTACAACCAGAACTGCGCGCGCTGCCACGGTCTGGGCGTCGTATCGGGCGGCCTGGCTCCGGACCTGCGCTACCTCGAGGCCGAAGAATACGGCGATGAGTGGTATATCGAACGCTTCCGCGAGGGCTATACCCAGAACGGTATCACCAAGATGCCTGCCTTTGGTGATCTGCTGGGCCAAAAGGCCGCTTGGGCCATCCGCACCTATATTGAGACCCGCCCCGATGACGGGGCGTTGGACGATCACTCGGACCGGTTGAAGGAAATCCGCGACGAGCTGGCCGCTATGGCCGAGGGAGCGGATGGAGACACAGCCGCCCTGCAATCCGAACTGACCGAGATCGCGGGTACAATCGAAACCGGCTCGGGCGCGCCTGTGGCTGACTCTGTGGCCCTACGTGCTGCGGTGCTGATCTCGGGCGAGGCCCCGGATTTTGCACAAGCGGCGGAGCAGCTGACTATCGGATTGTCTGCCGCGCAATAGAACGGCAGACTGGGGCACATGATCGGACGCCATTTCATTTTCTCCCTGTTGGTCGCCGCCCTGTCCGCCGGGTCGGCTCTGGCCAGGTGTGAAGACCATGTGCCCCAACCCAAACCCCAGAATGCCAGCCGCGACATCGTGGGCGCTGACCTCGATACCATTGTCGAGCGCGGTTATATTGAGTTCGCGGCCTACGAAGACTTCGCGCCCTGGTCCTTTGAGAAGGACGGCAAGATACAGGGCGTGGACATCGAAATCGGCAAGCTGATCGCGCAGGATCTGGGGGTCGAGCCCCGGTTCAATCTGGTCGCAGCCGGAGAAAACCTAGAGGCCGATCTGCGCAACTGGATCTGGAAAGGTCCTCTGATCAACGGGCGCGTGGCCAATGTCATGCTGCACATTCCCTATGACAGCGAATTTGCTTGCCGAGTCGAACAGGTGGTGTTCACCGGCCAGTATCATGACGAGGAAATCGCCATCGCCTTTCGCCGCGATGCCTATCCCGAAGACCCTCCGGTTCCGGCCTATTTCCGTTTTGACACCGTCGCGGTTGAAAACGATTCGATTGCTGATTTCTACCTGTCGTCTTTTCCCGGCGGGCAACTGTCGCAGAATGTCAGCCGGTTCCCAACCGCGGATCAGGCGATGGAGGCCTTGGCCGCAGGCGAAACGATGGCCGCAATGGGCCCCCGCGCCCAGCTTGAGGCTGGACTGACCCCCGATCTGGATATCCACACCCCTCCGCTGCCCGGCTTTGCCGTCAGCACCTGGACCAGCGGCGTGGCCGTGCATTTTGCCTATCGCGGCCTCAGCTATGCGGTCGATGACGCGATCTATGCAGCACTTCAGGATGGCCGCATCGCCAAAATCTTCGAGGATTACGGGCTGACGCACACCCCTCCCGAACTGCGCTGACTACGCCCAAGGTCGCATATGCTTTGCGGCCCCGACGCCCTAGGTTGGAAAAAACTCTGGAGGAGTGACATGGAGTTACATGACAGCCGCACAATAGCCGCGCCACGGTCCGAGGTTTGGAATGCCCTGCTGTCGGCAGATGTTCTGCGCGAATGCGTCCCTGGCTGCCGGGAAATGACCGGCACCGCCGAGGACGGGTTCGATGCCACCGTGGTGCAGAAAGTCGGCCCCGTCAAAGCCACGTTCAAAGGGAAAGTGACCCTGTCCGACATGGTGTCCGAGGAAAGCCTGAAACTGTCAGGCGAAGGCAAGGGCGGCGCTGCCGGTTTTGCTAAGGGCGCAGCAGATGTCACGCTGTCCGATGTCCCCGAAGGCACCTTGCTGACCTACAACGTGGATGCGCGCGTGGGCGGCAAGCTGGCCCAGCTGGGCGGTCGCGTCGTGGACGGGTTCGCCAAGAAAATGGCGGATCAGTTCTTTCAGAATTTCCAAAGTGCGATCGAGGTCGAGCCAGAGGCCCCCGCCAGCGAAGCGGCAGCTGAACCCGAACCACAAGCGGAAGAGGCAACCGAAAAGAAAGGCTGGCTCAAGCGCGTATTGGGCGGTTGAGCTACGGATTTAAGGGAGGAAAATGTGATGAAAATATCGCTGACTGTGAATGGTCTGTCTGTGAGCGGTGATGTTGAGGGTCGGACGTTATTGTCTGGTTTTTTGCGGGATCATTTGTCTTTGACGGGGACGCATGTTGGCTGTGATACGGCGCAATGCGGGGCCTGTGTGGTGCATGTGAACGGCGAGGCCGTGAAGTCGTGCAACATGCTGGCGGTTGAGGCCGACGGGGCCGAGGTCGGCACGATCGAGGGTCAGGCCTCCGAGGATGGGACGCTCAATACGATCCAGCAGGCGTTTCAGGATCACCACGGGCTGCAATGCGGCTTCTGCACGCCAGGCATGGTGATGAGCGCGGCGGCGCTTCTGAAGGACAATCCGCGCCCGTCCGAGGCCGAGATCCGCAAGTATCTGGAAGGCAACCTGTGCCGCTGCACGGGCTATCACAACATCGTCAAGGCGATCATGGCCGCTTCGGGCCAGGACGTCAGCAGCATCGCCGCCGAATAAGCGGCCCGAGGGAGGAGAACAAGCAATGCCCAAAGACAGTGGCATCGGAGCCAGTTCCAAGCGGCGCGAGGACGTGCGCTTTCTGACCGGAGCAGGCAATTACACCGACGACATCAACGTGGCCGGACAGGCCTATGTTCATTTCCTGCGCTCGGATATCGCGCATGGCCGGATCACCAGCCTTGATACCTCGGCGGCCGAGGCCATGCCGGGCGTGGTCAAGGTGTTCACCGGCAAGGATTTCGAAGGCGTGGGCGGCATGCCCTGCGGCTGGGAGGTGACGGACAAGCACGGCGCGCCCATGCAGGAGCCTGCGCATCCCATTCTGGCCCAGGGCAAGGTGCGCCATGTGGGCGATCCCATCGCCGCCGTTGTGGCCGACAGCCTGGAGCAGGCGCGTGACGCGGCCGAGGCGATTGACCTCGAGATCGAGGAACTGCCCGCCGTGATCGACATGAAGGCCGCAGCGCAAGAGGGCGCGACGCTGGTCCATGACGATCTGAAGAACAACATCTGCTATGACTGGCAACTGGGCGAGACTGACGATGCAAAGGTCAATGAGGTCTTCGCCAATGCGGCCCATGTGACCACGCTGGATCTGGTCAACAACCGCCTGGTCGCCAACCCGATGGAACCACGCGTGGCGGTGGGTGAGTATAAGCGGGGCACGGATGAGTACACGCTCTATACCACCTCGCAGAACCCGCATGTGATCCGCCTGCTGATGTGCGCCTTTGTGCTGGGCCTGCCCGAGCATAAGGTCCGCGTGGTGGCCCCGGATGTGGGCGGTGGCTTTGGCACCAAGATCTTCCACTATGCGGAAGAGGCGTTCTGTACCTTCGCCGCCAAGGCCTGCAACCGCCCGGTGAAGTGGACTTCCAGCCGGTCCGAGGCGTTCATGTCGGACGCCCATGGCCGGGATCATGTCAGCAAAATCGAACTGGCGCTGGATGCAGACAATAACTTCATCGGGTTGCGGACCAACACCTACGCGAACCTTGGGGCGTATCTGTCGACCTTCTCCAGTTCCGTGCCCACATGGCTACACGGCACGCTGATGGCAGGCAATTACAAGACGCCGGTCATTCAGGTGAATGTGAAGGCGATGTTCACCAACACAGTGCCGGTGGATGCCTATCGCGGCGCGGGCCGGCCCGAGGCGACGTTCCAGTTGGAACGCGTGGTGGACAAGGCCGCGCGCGAGCTGGGGGTCGATCCGATTGCCCTGCGCCGTCAGAACTTCATCACCCAGTTCCCCTATGACACGCCGGTCGCGCTGACCTATGACACCGGGGATTACAACGGGACCATGGACAAGCTTGAGGCTGCGGCTGATCTGGCAGGCTTTGCGGCCCGCCGTGCGGCCAGCGAGGCCAAGGGCAAACTGCGCGGTCTGGGCATCAACTGCTATATCGAGGCGTGCGGCATTGCGCCCTCGAACATCGTTGGCATGCTGGGGGCCCGGGCGGGTCTTTATGACGCGGCGACCGTGCGGGTGAATGCCACCGGTTCGATCAGCGTCATGGTGGGTGCGCATAGCCACGGGCAGGGGCATGAGACCGCCTTCCCGCAGGTTGTGGCCGACATGATCGGCATCGACGAGTCGATGGTCGAGATTGTGCATGGCGACACCTCGAAGATTCCGTTCGGCATGGGCACCTATGGCTCGCGCTCGCTGGCGGTCTGTGGCTCAGCCATGGTGAAGGCCACCGAGAAGGTGATCGACAAGGCCAAGAAGATCGCAGCCCACCTGCTGGAGGCCTCCGAGACCGATATCGAGCTGAAGGACGGTCAGTTCAGCGTGGCAGGCACCGACAAGTCGGTGGCCTGGGGCGATGTGACCCTGACGGCCTATGTGCCGCATAACTTCCCGCTGGAGGTTGAGCCGGGGCTGGAGGAGACCGCGTTCTACGACCCGGCCAACTTCACCTTCCCCTCGGGCGCTTATGCCTGCGAGGTCGAGCTGGACCCCGAGACCGGTCAAGTCAGCATCGAGGCCTTCACCGCGGCGGATGACTTTGGCAACATCGTCAACCCGATGATCGTGGATGGTCAGGTGCATGGCGGCATTGGTCAGGGCATCGGCCAGGCTCTGCTGGAGAACTGCGCCTATGATGAGAATGGCCAGTTGTTGAGCGCGTCCTTCATGGATTACGCCATGCCGCGCGCCGATGATGTGCCCTTCTACGGCGTGGATCATTCCAGCCAGACGCCCTGTACGCATAACCCGCTGGGTGTGAAGGGCTGTGGTGAGGCCGGGGCGATCGGCTCTCCGCCGGCTGTGGTCAATGCGGTTCTGGATGCGATGAACTCGGGCGGCAAGGCGGTGGATCACATCGACATGCCAGTAAGCCCGTCGCGCGTTTGGGCGGCGATGAACAGCTGAGTTGAGAGGGCGGACCGGGGGCCAGCCCCCGGACCCCCGAGGTATTTTTAGCCAGATGAAGAGCGGATTTGCGCTCTTCGGAAAGGAAAAGCGGAATGTACAGTTTCGAGTTTGAGAAGCCCTCGAGCATTGCCGACGCGGTTGCTGCGTTGGGGGCCGAGGATGCGCAGCCATTGGGCGGGGGTCAGACGCTGATCCCGACGCTGAAGCAGCGTTTGGCGGCCCCTTCGGTGCTGGTCAGCATGGGTGGGATTGCCGAGATGCAGGGTGTCTGCGTCGAGGATGACGGCTCGGTCGTCATTGGCGGGGCGACGCCCCATGCCACGGTGGCGCGTGAGGCGGCGGGGTCGTATCCGGCGCTGGCGGCCTTGGCGGGTCAGATCGGTGATCCGGCGGTGCGCAACCGCGGCACCATCGGCGGGTCGGTGGCCAACAATGATCCGGCGGCCTGTTATCCGGCGGGTGTGCTGGGCTCGGGCGCAACCATCGTGACCAACGCGCGGCAGATCGCGGCGGATGACTTCTTTCAGGGCATGTTTGCCACCGCGCTGGATGAGGGTGAGATCATCACCTCGGTCCGCTTCCCGGTGCCGCAGGCGGCGAGCTATCAGAAGTTCCTACAGCCCGCGTCCCGGTTTGCCCTGGTCGGTGTCTACGTGGCGCGCTTTGCAGATGGTGTCCGTGTCGCCGTGACCGGCGCCAGCGAAGACGGTGTGTTCCGGTGGGCAGAGGCCGAAGAGGCCTTAAACAAATCTTTCAACGCCGAGGCGTTGATGGGGCTGAGTGTCAACCCGATGAACATGATCGCCGACCTGCATGGCAGCAAAACCTACCGCGCGCATCTCGTCAGCGTCATGACAAAACGCGCCGTCCAAGACTGCGCGTAAACACAGAAACAACAAACCCAAAAGCCCCGGGCAAAACCCCGGGGCTTTTGCTATGGTTGGAAAGTCCGGACAGAACCATTCTGGTGAACACAAATCACAGTCGTGCTCTTGGTTGTTCGATCCAGGATGGTTTGAATCTCACCCTCATCTGCATGGCAAAGCGCCGTTGACAATGCATCTGCCGATGTCGCGTCTGCAACCTGAACGCTGACCGTCGCCCATTGGGGTGGGTGCATGGTTTTTGGATTCAGGACATGAAATTGACCGCCACCCAGTCGCAACGCACCTGGGCTGGAGGTGGCAATCGCTTGATCTTTGAGCGTCCGGGTCTCCTGACTTCCGACCTTTTTGTTGATCTGACTGGGTTTTTGGTTTGTTTTCAGGTGTGGTTGCTCAGAGGCGCGTTGTAGTGCCCCATTATTATAAAAAGTATTGACATGGGCCTTCAGATGGCTAACCTCTTCGCCCATGTTCATCCGCACCAAACATGACGCAAAGCTCAACCGCACACGGATCCAGATCGTTGAATCCGTCCGCACCGGCTCCAAGGTACGCCAGAAGATCCTGCGCCATGTGGGTGTGGCCCATAACGACAGCGAGATTGAGGATATCAAGCGTCTGGCGGGCCGCTTGATGGAGCAATTACGCATTGATCGCTCGCCGCAAATGGAACTGTTCACGCCCACGGAATATGCCGATCTGCAGGCGCTGGTGCGCCGCGCTCCGCGGCCGGACAAGCTTGGCGTTGATCTTGCCGAGTGCCGTGAGGAGGCGCGGGTCTCTCTGGGTCTGCGGGATGTCATGGGGACGATGTATGACCAACTGGGTTGGGGGGCCCTTCTGGGGGCGGCGCGTAAAAGTGCCAATCGCATTGTGAAAGAGCTGGTTATGGCGCGGATCGCACAGCCCGAGAGCAAGCGCGCGACCGTGGAGGCGTTGGAGAACCAGGCAGGCATCACGCTCAATCTGGACGTGGTCTATCGGAGCATGGATTACATCAATACGCCGGTGATAGACGGGATTTGCAAAACCTCTCACGCGGCGGCAGAGAAGTTGCTGGGCGGGCCAGTGACCGTGCTGTTCTACGATTGCACGACCCTGGCCTTTGACACCGAGCGCGAGGACCCGGCCGAGGATGCGGACGGGGTCGAGCAGGATCATCTTCTGGCCAAGGGCTTCAGCAAGGATGGCAAGCATCACCGCGCTCAGGTCATGCTGGCGCTGATCGTCACCTCCGATGGGCTGCCTGTGGGCTATGAACTCTTCCCGGGAAACACCTGGGAAGGTCATACGCTGGAAGCTGCGCTGAAGGCGTTGGAGGGACGCTTCGACGTGGCCAGGGTCACGTTCGTGGCCGATGCCGCCATGCTCAGCAAGGACAACCAGCAGATGTTGCAGAACAAGGGTCTGCCCTACATCCTCGGCTATCGCATGAAGTCCGCCCCGGCCGCCGTGAAGGCGAACATTTTGAGCCCGGAGGGACGCCAGCCTTGGGCTGGACACGGTTCTGAAGAGGCAACCGAGAAGGGCTGGTACAAGGTGATCGACCAGGAGGGAGCGCGGGTCATTGTGACCTGGTCACCCACCCGGGCACGCAATGATGCCCACAAGCGCGACAAGGCAATCGAAAAGCTGCACAAGAAGCTCAAGCGCTCTCGCAAACCCGGCAGCTTCAGCAGCCGGGGATATGGCCGCTTCCTGGCCTTCCCCGACAGCGGGGACGTCACGCTGGATGATGCAAAGATCAAGGCAGCGGCACAATGGGACGGGCTGCATGCCATTGTTGTTCATGGTGCGGACGAACTGGAGGCACAGGACGTCATTGCCCGCTATCACCAGTTGTGGGAGATCGAAGCCTGCTTCCGCACCAACAAGCACGATCTGAAAATCCGGCCCATCTATCACTGGTCGCCGCGTCGGGTCCGGGCCCATATCGCCATCTGCTACATGGCCTTCTGCTGCCTGCAGCACCTGCGCAAGCATCTGGACCTGCTCGGACACCCGATGAGCCCGGCTCGTATCCGCAACGAGTTGAACGCATTGCAGCTCTCGATCCTGCGCCACAAAGGCACCCCTGACCGCTACGGCATGCCAAGCCATGCCACGGTCGATGCCAGACGCATCCTCACCTGCGTCGGCCTGACCTGGAACGAAGCCCCTTTCAAGATACCCCCCGGGCGCACCCGAAAAACTGGCCAGACCAAAGCCTGAGCTCCCTCAACACTCCGAAACAATCGCTGGCGAAAAAAGTCCGTGTAGTGCCTTTTGGCAACCAAGGCATAATAATATCAATGACTTATACGAAAAAATGTCGGAAGTCAGGAAATTGACCGCCACCCAGTCGCAACGCACCTGGGCTGGAGGTGGCAATCGCTTGATCTTTGAGCGTCCGGGTCTGAACGATCCCGTGTTGAGGGTCGGAGACGCCAAGGGTCCAGTTGCGCCCTGCGGCGTAGTACTCACCGATATTGACCAATACGTTCCCCCACCCCTCCTGGCGCAGCACCTCTGTGACCAGATCCGTGGCGTAGCCCTGCGCAATACCATTCAGCGTCAGTGCCTGACCGGCATCCAGCGCAATGTGATCGGGCGAAATTCGAACCCGGTCCCATCCGATAGCTTGGCGCGCGGCCTCAAGATCTCCGTTCTGGGCCGCTGCCTGCCACACGGTTTGAACGGTTGGATCAAAGCGCCCGTCGGTCTGCCGGTAGGCGCGATCACAGGCCTGCAGAAGCGTTAGCATTTCGGGAGCGGGGGCATTGAGAAAACCGGAGCGGTTCAGCCGAGACAAATCGGATTCGGGACGGTAGAGGCTGAACAATGCCTCAAAGCGTTCAAGCTCGGCTCGGATGCGGGCGATGGCGGGTTCGGCAATCTGGGGAGGCGCGTCAAAGGTTAGACTGACCTCTGCACCCAAAGCGTAGCCCTGCCATTTTGTGGGTTGGGCCGTAGCCGGGGTCGCCAGCGCGGCGGCAGAGATGGCAAGGAAGCGGCGGCGGCTTATCATTCGGCGGCGACCTCTCTGGCTTGGCGTCGGGCAGCGACAATCAGGGGTACGCATTTCGTGCTGTCGTCATGGATCGTCACGCAGTCAAGGCATTGAAAGCATTCGTCATATTGGATACGCCCACTTTTGGCGATCGCCCCGTATTTGCATTTGACCTTGCACAATTGGCAGGGAGAGCCACATTCCGCGCGTCGGTCTATCCAATCGCGCCCGCGCAACAGCCCGCCGATCGCCATGAAAGCGCCAAGCGGACAGACATAGCGGCAAAATCCCTTGAATAGCACCATTCCAAGGAACAGCCATCCCGCCGCATAGGCCACGTAATACCACTCCCGCACAAAGTAAGTGGTCACCGCAGTTTTGAAGGGCTCGACCTCGGCGGCTTTGTCCACCTGATCGGGGGCGGCGAACACTACGCCCACAAGACCCGCGAGGATGACATATTTCAACCATTTCAGACGCCTGTCCCAGGCCTCGGACGGCTCAATTTGCGGTAGGCGCAGGGCTTTGCCGAGGTGATGCGCGAACTCCTGCATCGCGCCAAAGGGACAGAGCCAACCGCAGAACAGCCCCCTACCCCATGCGATGAAACCAGCGATCGAAACCGCCCAGATCAGCAAGGAAAACGGGTCATAAAGAAGGAATGCGAAACTGCCACCCTCGACTGCTGCTCTGAGTGTTCCAAGAACGGTGACGATGGACAGCTGCCCTTGCCCCCACCATCCGACAAAACCGATGACAACGGCCAGTACGCCCAAGCGGAGGGGCGTGAACAAAGGCTGCGCCGCCAGTGCATTCATGCAAAAGTTGAGCGCGGCGACGAGACCTGTCAGGAAGAGCCCAAGAACGATCATGTCACCCTGACGGTTGCGGAGCGCCTCAAGCCATGGCGGGACCGGCGTTACCTGAACCGGACGGGTAAAGAACCGTTCGGGCGTGATATGGGGCACCTCAAGCGTGACCGAGCCTGTTTCGGGCTGGAACATGCCGTGTTCCCGCACGGCCAGCACCTTCAGAACCCAATCGCGCGAAGGGTCAAATCCCAGCCTACGGTCCGTTCGCAAGATCATGGCTGTGCCATCGGGCAGGCCATCGGCCAGCTCTACAAACAGATCGGCATCGCGCAGCGCAACCGGAAAACCGTCCTGTTCTGCTGACAGCCAGTCTGGAGCTGTATTGCGCACGAAGTCCTCGCTGACCAAACCGTGGCGCGCGGTTTCGATCACCAGGATCGGTTCATCATTGTCCGAGATTTCCAGAAAGCTCTGGAGTTCGTCGAAACTGTCCTCGGCCAGCGCAGCGCGGGCGATTGAAGTTGGGCCCAGATCAACGACCCAGATATCCAAGTATGGCTCATTCGGATACTCCTGCGCCTCGGGGTCGTCATCCTCCCACAAGGTGTCTGCGAACAAGGCGTCGACCTGCGCGTTGGTGTAGGTCTTGCGCGTGGCGATGCCCTGATCGACAAGATCCTGCCAGGTCAGGTCCTCTTGGTACTCGGGGTCGGGAAAGGCGGGCGGCGCGGTGGCCAGTCCCTGCATCTTTTCGCGGGCCACTGCCAGCGCGGCCCCCATGACGGATTCGTGGGCAATGCGCACACTGGCCGTCGCCTTGGTGACGCCATCCAGATAGACAAGCTGTGAACCCGCCGCCGCATCGCCATAGGGTGTTCCCACCACAATCGAATCCGAAATCGACAGCCCGCCATATTGTTCAAAGAACTTGTGAAACGGGGCCTCACCCAGACCCGAGACAAAGATCGGCTCGTTGTGTTCGATTAGTTGGACATCCAAAAAGCGTCCCTCAAGGTCCAGCACCACCAGCATGTTGATCGGCGCGCCCGAAAACCCCGGCAAGGGGGCTAAAGGTTCGGATTCAAACACATATCCGGCCTCACTGCCGCCCGAGTTCAGTAGGCTGTAAACCCCGTCATCGTTCAGCGCATCGCCGAGTGAAAACGGGGCGCGGATATAGGTTTCGATCTGCTCACGCGGCAGAGGCTCTGCCTGAACCGACAGGCCGCTGATGAGCAAAAACACAAGAAACAGGATCGCGCGCATGAGCGTGAGACTATATTTCACCCCGCGACGGTGACATTCGACGAAAGTCCTAGGTCCCGCCTCTACGACCCCAAGGCGGTTGACGCAGCCGCCTCGGCCCTCAACACTACATCCCATCCCTACGACCAAAGGAGCATTTTCCGAAAATCGTGCCGGTAGTAGGTTTTAACAACGCCAGTCATTCATCGGGAGGACACTATGACCTGGAGCACACCGAAGCTGAAAGAAGTGAACTGCGGCATGGAGATCAACATGTATTCTCCGTCCGAGGACGAAGGCCGCGAGTACGAGCCCGACCTGTTCTGATCACGTAAACGCAGCGGAGGCCCAAAGTGCATTTCCTGGTTCTTGGGGCTTCTGCAGGTGGCGGTTTGCCACAATGGAACTGCGGTTGCCGGAATTGCGAGGACGCCCGTAAGGGCAAGATCCCGCCGTCCGGCCAATCCTCTTTGGCGGTGTCCCCAGATGGTCTGAATTGGAGCATCCTGAACGCCTCGCCTGATATTCGCCAGCAGATGCTGGACAGCCCCAAAATGCACCCGCGCGCGCTGCGCGACACGCCTGTTGCTTCGGTTCTGCTGACAAACGGGGATATCGACCATATCGCCGGGCTGCTCAGCTTGCGTGAACAGACCCCTTTCACCCTGTTTGCCACGGGCGATATTCTGGATGTGCTGTCCCAGAACCGGATTTTCGACGCGGTCAACCGCGAGAAAGTGGACCGCCGCCAGATTGCCCTAGTTGATGAATTCAACCTTCAAAAGGGGCTGCAGGCGCAGCTGTTTGCGGTGCCCGGTAAGGTCCCTCTGTTCATGGAGGGCGACAGTGTTCAGACCGATCTATTGGGTGAACAGACCGTGGGCGTCCGGCTGACCGCCGCCGACAAGACTGCTTATTACATTCCCGGCTGCGCGCAGGTGACCGATGACCTGTTGGTCCGAATTGCGGATGCCGACCAGCTATTCTTTGACGGTACACTTTGGGATGATGATGAGATGATCCGCACCGGAACCGGAGTGAAAACCGGGCAACGGATGGGGCATATCTCGATCAGCGGACCCGAGGGTTCGATCGCCCGACTGCAAGACGTCCGCGCCGCGAAAACCTTCATCCACATCAACAACACCAACCCTGTTCTGCAACCCGATAGCCCGGAACGAGCCTTTGTGGAAACCGCAGGCTGGACCATTGCCTATGACGGGCAGGAGATCACGATATGAGCCGCGACAGTCTTGAGGCCCGCCTGCGTCAGAACGGGGCTGAGCGCTACCACGACAAACACCCGTTTCATCACCGGCTGCACAGCGGGGAATGTACCCCAGACCAGGTGCGCGCCTGGGTGATCAATCGCTGGGCCTATCAGGCGGCGATCCCGATGAAGGACGCCGCCTTCATGTCGCGCTGCACCGACCCCGATATCCGGCGCGAGTGGCGATCCCGCATCGAAGACCACGATGGCGGCGTGACCGAGGGCGGCGGCATCCGGCGCTGGCTGAAACTGGCCGAGGCTGTAGGGCTGGACCCCGACTATGTCGCCTCGGGTCGCGGCATCCTGCCCGCAACGCAGTTCGCCGTCGACGCCTATGTGCATTACGTGCGCGAAAAACCCCTGTTGCAGGCGGTCGCTTCTTCTCTGACCGAGCTGTTTGCCCCTAAAATCCACGAACAGCGGATTGAGGGCCTGTTGCAGCACTATGACTTCGCCAATTCCGACAGCCTCTCCTATTTCCAAAAACGCCTGACCCAAGCCCCCAAGGATGTGGCATTCGGCCTGAACTGGGTTTTGGACCATGCGGACACAGAGGAAAAGGAAGACATGGCCTGCGAAGCGCTGATTTTCAAAACCAACGTGTTGTGGGCGCAGCTGGATGCGCTTTGGTCCGGATATGTAGAGCCTGGCCTAGTCCCGCCCGGTGCGTGGAAGCCGGGGGAAGGCCTGCTATGACGCTTGAGCTGCACCAGACCGACTGCCCCTATCTGCCGCGCGGCGTGCGGGTTCAGCGCGACGCTGTGCGCGACCGCATGGTCCTGCAAGCCCCGGAAAAGGTGATCGAACTGGACGATATCGGTGTCGCCATCCTGTCACGAGTCGATGGTAAGACCTCGTTTCGCCAGATCGTCACCGATCTTGCCACCACCTACGGCGCCCCTACCGATCAGGTCGAAACCGATGTTCAACACTTCCTGCAGGCCCTGCGCAGCCGCCTTTACGTGTTGGTGCAGACATGACCGCCCCAGCCCCCATCGCGCTTTTGGCCGAACTTACCCACCGCTGCCCGCTCAGCTGCCCCTATTGCAGCAACCCTGTGGAGCTTGAGCGCAAGGAAACGGAACTCGACACGCAGACTTGGGCGGATGTGTTCCAGCAAGCCTTCGAAATGGGCGTCCTGCAATTGCACTTGTCAGGGGGCGAACCTGCTTCGCGCCGCGATCTCGAAGACCTGACCGCGCAGGCCGCCCGTATCGGGCTTTACACCAACCTGATCACCTCCGGCATCGGACTGTCCGCCAAACGGCTGGCCAGGCTCGAGGCGGCAGGGCTGGATCACATCCAACTGTCCTTGCAGGGCACGAATGCCGATCTGGCCGATCGCATTGGCGGCTATCGCGGCGGCTTTGACCGAAAGATGATCATCGTCAAAGAGATCGGTGACAGGGGCATCCCGCTGACCCTGAACGCGGTCATGCATCGCCACAACCTGGATGATCTGGATCGCACGATTGAAATGGCCGTTGAGTTGGGTGCCCGCAGGCTCGAGGTCGCCTGTGTGCAATTCCACGGCTGGGCTCTGTCGAACCGCGCCGCACTGCTGCCGACGCTTGAGCAGACCCGGGCCGTGAAAGACACCGTTGTCCGCGCCAGCAAGGATTTACGAGGTGTTCTGGCCATCGACTTCGTGCCGCCCGACTATTACTCGGACTATCCCAAAGCCTGTATGGGCGGTTGGGGGTCCACGGGCCTGAACATCACGCCCAACGGCACCGTCCTGCCCTGCCATGCGGCACAGACGATCACCCATCTGGAATTCGAGTCGGTGCGCGATAAACCATTATCGGACATCTGGAACCACAGCAGCGCCTTCAACGCCTATCGGGGAACCGATTGGTTGCCCGAACCCTGCCAAAGCTGCGAGAGGAAAGAGATCGACTTCGGAGGTTGTCGGTGTCAATCGATGGCCTTCGCGCAGGATGCCGAAGCCACAGATCCCGTTTGCAAAAAGTCGCCTCTGCACGGCCGGGTCAAAGATGTTTTGGACGCCATGTCAGCCAATCCTGAAAGAGAATTCGTATATCGCAAAGCGTGACCCCAACCAAGTGCTATTGCGGACAGAAATACCTTGGAACATCTGTTGGAGCGGATTGCGACACGCCGCAAATCCTTGAGGCTATAGAGCATGATTTCGATCCGGTTACACCCTTTTTAGTGACCTTTGTCGTATTTGACAGCCTCCGTGCGTCGCCTTCGACCTTAGAAACAGGCGCGTATCCCTTTTTCTTTCGACGCATCTCACATGCCGGTCAGCGTCTTAGCCATGGTCTTCAATCAGCCAGTCAACATCTGACACGCTGCTAAGCAAGGCCCGCATGCCGATTTAGTCGCTAGCGTGCCCGGCAGTAAAAAAGGTTTACCAGACGCCCTTGGCTATCACAGATGTCGTGTTACTTGGTCTTCGCGCCACGATTGGCGCAGCCAATCAGGCGTCCACGCCCTTGTTTTTGAACGCCAAACTGTTCGCTATTAGGTGCTCTTGCGCATCCAGAAACTGCACGCTGAATTGAGAGCTCTCGTTCTATTCACACCCAAGATACCGCCGCTTCCTGCTTTCTTCGGGAGTAGATTTGCAATGTTTGAAGAAGCTCCGGGACATGGCGGAACGAGACGAAAACCCAGTCGCGGCGGCAACTTCTGCAAAGGGCATGTCCGTGTATTTGAGCAAGATCCCAACCCTCTCCAAACGCAACTCTTTGTAAGTGTCCAGAAGCTTCGCATTTGTTTTGCTGAGATATCTTCTCTGAAGCTGCCGGACAGATGTACCAACTTTCGCGGCAAGTTCTGAAATGCTCAACGGGTCTTCGATATGCCTCATCATGGTCGCCAGCGTATGAATGACCACCTCGTCCCCTTTGGCTTCGCCGATGAGCCGATTGGCAATTTGACTCTCGGTTCTCTTCCCGGGCTCGCTCAATCCGACATATCTGCGTAGCGCATCAGCAATATGTTGACCGTGATCATCCGAAACGAGCTCCGAAAGTAATCCCAGAGCACTGATGCGTGTATTGGCGCTGTGCAATCGACCATCTGTCGCCAGGCAAGTTGATGCCCCGCAGCTGACAATTCCCTGTTCAAAAGCAGCCGCTTCAAAAGTGGCATGCACTGCAGCCGCCCTAGGTTCAGAGCCTGCCATCTGTGCCAGCAACATCACGGCGCCACCGACCAAAATCACTCTGGGTGACAGATTCATCACTTGCGAAACCCAAAGCTTTTGGTCTCCTGCCGGGCACCATGCACTCTCCAAGTCGCCCCAGAACACCGTAGTCCGCCCAGCCCAATCAAGTGGTCCACCAACTTTGTCGGTAGCAACAACACGTGCTGTCACCACATAGGCTTTTTTAGCGATCAATTTGTTCAACGCATCGAAAAACTCCACGACCAATTCTGCTGATGCCCTATCCTCTTGGCAGCGCAGAATGACTTCGATGTGATGAGGGCGTTCTTTTGCCACGTTGGCGATTTGAGCTGCACCTGCGTGACAATTTCGTATGACATAATGCTTCATCAGAACCACCAACTGGTTTGATTGGGTCGAGTGAGGGACGCATTGTTCCCTTCGATGACCCCCGCCTTTCAGCGGGGGTCATGTTTTGGCTACTCCTATGATGATTGTCAAGCATGACATTGATTTTGTTTGATTTTAAATTCGACAAAATCGTCGAAGACCCAGCCGTTCTTGAGCGTGTCATAGATGATCTTGAGCAGCTTGCGGGCAGTGGCTATGATCGCCTTGCCCGCGCCACGGCGTTCCTTGATGCGCCGATAATGGCTGTTGAGATATCCCGAATAGCGGATCGCGATGAGCGTACATTGCACCAGCGTGGTGCGCATGAGCTTGTTGCCGCGCTTCGTGATCCGCCCGTGATGTTCGGTTTCGTTTGAGTTGCTCACCTTGGGCACGATGCCGACATAGGCGGCCAGCTTGTCCGCGTCGGAGAAGTCTTCAACCCTGCCGATCCCCGCCAGCAGGACCGCGGCAGATCGCGCACCGATCCCCTTGATGCTGGTGAGCCCCTCAAAGCCTTTCATGGCCGAGGCGGCCTCCTCGATGGCCTTGTCGAGACGGCTCAGGGTTTCGGTCAGGCCGAGCGCCTGGTCCCGCAATGCCGCCAGTTCGACCTGCTCAAGCGGTGTGAAGCGGCTGAGATCCAGGTCGCGCAGGCGCTTCTTGCTGGACAACCCTTCCTTCTTCAGCTTCATGCCGTGGCGGACAAACATCGCGTGGATGCCGTTCAGCAGCATGGTGCGCTGTTTGACCAGCATGTCACGCGTCCGGGTCAGCGAGGCCAGTTCGCTTTCCTGAGTGGACTTGAGCCGGGTTTCCGGCAGCATGTCCTTCGACAGGAAAAACGCCAGGGCGCGGGCATCGTTGCGATCGGTTTTCTTCACCGATGTGCGGATCACTTTAAACTGGCGCGGGTTGACCACAACGATCCGGCCGACACAGGGTTCCACCTCACCGCAGAACCAGGCCGTGTTGCCGGTGGCCTCGACCGCCAGTTCGTCATCCGCATCAAGGCTCTGACAGAACTGCTCAAGCGCCTGCGCGGACAGTTGAAAGGTTTGGAATGTTTCCGATCCGTCCGTCTCACGCCGACAGATCGTGAAGGAATTCGTATGAAGATCCTGACTTCCGACATTTTTTCGTATAAGTCATTGATATTATTATGCCTTGGTTGCCAAAAGGCACTACACGGACTTTTTTCGCCAGCGATTGTTTCGGAGTGTTGAGGGAGCTCAGGCTTTGGTCTGGCCAGTTTTTCGGGTGCGCCCGGGGGGTATCTTGAAAGGGGCTTCGTTCCAGGTCAGGCCGACGCAGGTGAGGATGCGTCTGGCATCGACCGTGGCATGGCTTGGCATGCCGTAGCGGTCAGGGGTGCCTTTGTGGCGCAGGATCGAGAGCTGCAATGCGTTCAACTCGTTGCGGATACGAGCCGGGCTCATCGGGTGTCCGAGCAGGTCCAGATGCTTGCGCAGGTGCTGCAGGCAGCAGAAGGCCATGTAGCAGATGGCGATATGGGCCCGGACCCGACGCGGCGACCAGTGATAGATGGGCCGGATTTTCAGATCGTGCTTGTTGGTGCGGAAGCAGGCTTCGATCTCCCACAACTGGTGATAGCGGGCAATGACGTCCTGTGCCTCCAGTTCGTCCGCACCATGAACAACAATGGCATGCAGCCCGTCCCATTGTGCCGCTGCCTTGATCTTTGCATCATCCAGCGTGACGTCCCCGCTGTCGGGGAAGGCCAGGAAGCGGCCATATCCCCGGCTGCTGAAGCTGCCGGGTTTGCGAGAGCGCTTGAGCTTCTTGTGCAGCTTTTCGATTGCCTTGTCGCGCTTGTGGGCATCATTGCGTGCCCGGGTGGGTGACCAGGTCACAATGACCCGCGCTCCCTCCTGGTCGATCACCTTGTACCAGCCCTTCTCGGTTGCCTCTTCAGAACCGTGTCCAGCCCAAGGCTGGCGTCCCTCCGGGCTCAAAATGTTCGCCTTCACGGCGGCCGGGGCGGACTTCATGCGATAGCCGAGGATGTAGGGCAGACCCTTGTTCTGCAACATCTGCTGGTTGTCCTTGCTGAGCATGGCGGCATCGGCCACGAACGTGACCCTGGCCACGTCGAAGCGTCCCTCCAACGCCTTCAGCGCAGCTTCCAGCGTATGACCTTCCCAGGTGTTTCCCGGGAAGAGTTCATAGCCCACAGGCAGCCCATCGGAGGTGACGATCAGCGCCAGCATGACCTGAGCGCGGTGATGCTTGCCATCCTTGCTGAAGCCCTTGGCCAGAAGATGATCCTGCTCGACCCCGTCCGCATCCTCGGCCGGGTCCTCGCGCTCGGTGTCAAAGGCCAGGGTCGTGCAATCGTAGAACAGCACGGTCACTGGCCCGCCCAGCAACTTCTCTGCCGCCGCGTGAGAGGTTTTGCAAATCCCGTCTATCACCGGCGTATTGATGTAATCCATGCTCCGATAGACCACGTCCAGATTGAGCGTGATGCCTGCCTGGTTCTCCAACGCCTCCACGGTCGCGCGCTTGCTCTCGGGCTGTGCGATCCGCGCCATAACCAGCTCTTTCACAATGCGATTGGCACTTTTACGCGCCGCCCCCAGAAGGGCCCCCCAACCCAGTTGGTCATACATCGTCCCCATGACATCCCGCAGACCCAGAGAGACCCGCGCCTCCTCACGGCACTCGGCAAGATCAACGCCAAGCTTGTCCGGCCGCGGAGCGCGGCGCACCAGCGCCTGCAGATCGGCATATTCCGTGGGCGTGAACAGTTCCATTTGCGGCGAGCGATCAATGCGTAATTGCTCCATCAAGCGGCCCGCCAGACGCTTGATATCCTCAATCTCGCTGTCGTTATGGGCCACACCCACATGGCGCAGGATCTTCTGGCGTACCTTGGAGCCGGTGCGGACGGATTCAACGATCTGGATCCGTGTGCGGTTGAGCTTTGCGTCATGTTTGGTGCGGATGAACATGGGCGAAGAGGTTAGCCATCTGAAGGCCCATGTCAATACTTTTTATAATAATGGGGCACTACAACGCGCCTCTGAGCAACCACACCTGAAAACAAACCAAAAACCCAGTCAGATCAACAAAAAGGTCGGAAGTCAGGAAAAGTGGCATGCACTGCAGCCGCCCTAGGTTCAGAGCCTGCCATCTGTGCCAGCAACATCACGGCGCCACCGACCAAAATCACTCTGGGTGACAGATTCATCACTTGCGAAACCCAAAGCTTTTGGTCTCCTGCCGGGCACCATGCACTCTCCAAGTCGCCCCAGAACACCGTAGTCCGCCCAGCCCAATCAAGTGGTCCACCAACTTTGTCGGTAGCAACAACACGTGCTGTCACCACATAGGCTTTTTTAGCGATCAATTTGTTCAACGCATCGAAAAACTCCACGACCAATTCTGCTGATGCCCTATCCTCTTGGCAGCGCAGAATGACTTCGATGTGATGAGGGCGTTCTTCCTGACTTCCGACATTTTTTCGTATAAGTCATTGATATTATTATGCCTTGGTTGCCAAAAGGCACTACACGGACTTTTTTCGCCAGCGATTGTTTCGGAGTGTTGAGGGAGCTCAGGCTTTGGTCTGGCCAGTTTTTCGGGTGCGCCCGGGGGGTATCTTGAAAGGGGCTTCGTTCCAGGTCAGGCCGACGCAGGTGAGGATGCGTCTGGCATCGACCGTGGCATGGCTTGGCATGCCGTAGCGGTCAGGGGTGCCTTTGTGGCGCAGGATCGAGAGCTGCAATGCGTTCAACTCGTTGCGGATACGAGCCGGGCTCATCGGGTGTCCGAGCAGGTCCAGATGCTTGCGCAGGTGCTGCAGGCAGCAGAAGGCCATGTAGCAGATGGCGATATGGGCCCGGACCCGACGCGGCGACCAGTGATAGATGGGCCGGATTTTCAGATCGTGCTTGTTGGTGCGGAAGCAGGCTTCGATCTCCCACAACTGGTGATAGCGGGCAATGACGTCCTGTGCCTCCAGTTCGTCCGCACCATGAACAACAATGGCATGCAGCCCGTCCCATTGTGCCGCTGCCTTGATCTTTGCATCATCCAGCGTGACGTCCCCGCTGTCGGGGAAGGCCAGGAAGCGGCCATATCCCCGGCTGCTGAAGCTGCCGGGTTTGCGAGAGCGCTTGAGCTTCTTGTGCAGCTTTTCGATTGCCTTGTCGCGCTTGTGGGCATCATTGCGTGCCCGGGTGGGTGACCAGGTCACAATGACCCGCGCTCCCTCCTGGTCGATCACCTTGTACCAGCCCTTCTCGGTTGCCTCTTCAGAACCGTGTCCAGCCCAAGGCTGGCGTCCCTCCGGGCTCAAAATGTTCGCCTTCACGGCGGCCGGGGCGGACTTCATGCGATAGCCGAGGATGTAGGGCAGACCCTTGTTCTGCAACATCTGCTGGTTGTCCTTGCTGAGCATGGCGGCATCGGCCACGAACGTGACCCTGGCCACGTCGAAGCGTCCCTCCAACGCCTTCAGCGCAGCTTCCAGCGTATGACCTTCCCAGGTGTTTCCCGGGAAGAGTTCATAGCCCACAGGCAGCCCATCGGAGGTGACGATCAGCGCCAGCATGACCTGAGCGCGGTGATGCTTGCCATCCTTGCTGAAGCCCTTGGCCAGAAGATGATCCTGCTCGACCCCGTCCGCATCCTCGGCCGGGTCCTCGCGCTCGGTGTCAAAGGCCAGGGTCGTGCAATCGTAGAACAGCACGGTCACTGGCCCGCCCAGCAACTTCTCTGCCGCCGCGTGAGAGGTTTTGCAAATCCCGTCTATCACCGGCGTATTGATGTAATCCATGCTCCGATAGACCACGTCCAGATTGAGCGTGATGCCTGCCTGGTTCTCCAACGCCTCCACGGTCGCGCGCTTGCTCTCGGGCTGTGCGATCCGCGCCATAACCAGCTCTTTCACAATGCGATTGGCACTTTTACGCGCCGCCCCCAGAAGGGCCCCCCAACCCAGTTGGTCATACATCGTCCCCATGACATCCCGCAGACCCAGAGAGACCCGCGCCTCCTCACGGCACTCGGCAAGATCAACGCCAAGCTTGTCCGGCCGCGGAGCGCGGCGCACCAGCGCCTGCAGATCGGCATATTCCGTGGGCGTGAACAGTTCCATTTGCGGCGAGCGATCAATGCGTAATTGCTCCATCAAGCGGCCCGCCAGACGCTTGATATCCTCAATCTCGCTGTCGTTATGGGCCACACCCACATGGCGCAGGATCTTCTGGCGTACCTTGGAGCCGGTGCGGACGGATTCAACGATCTGGATCCGTGTGCGGTTGAGCTTTGCGTCATGTTTGGTGCGGATGAACATGGGCGAAGAGGTTAGCCATCTGAAGGCCCATGTCAATACTTTTTATAATAATGGGGCACTACAACGCGCCTCTGAGCAACCACACCTGAAAACAAACCAAAAACCCAGTCAGATCAACAAAAAGGTCGGAAGTCAGGAAAAGTGGCATGCACTGCAGCCGCCCTAGGTTCAGAGCCTGCCATCTGTGCCAGCAACATCACGGCGCCACCGACCAAAATCACTCTGGGTGACAGATTCATCACTTGCGAAACCCAAAGCTTTTGGTCTCCTGCCGGGCACCATGCACTCTCCAAGTCGCCCCAGAACACCGTAGTCCGCCCAGCCCAATCAAGTGGTCCACCAACTTTGTCGGTAGCAACAACACGTGCTGTCACCACATAGGCTTTTTTAGCGATCAATTTGTTCAACGCATCGAAAAACTCCACGACCAATTCTGCTGATGCCCTATCCTCTTGGCAGCGCAGAATGACTTCGATGTGATGAGGGCGTTCTTTTGCCACGTTGGCGATTTGAGCTGCACCTGCGTGACAATTTCGTATGACATAATGCTTCATCAGAACCACCAACTGGTTTGATTGGGTCGAGTGAGGGACGCATTGTTCCCTTCGATGACCCCCGCCTTTCAGCGGGGGTCATGTTTTGGCTACTCTGCTGCTTCTTCGTATGCTTCCATTGGTGGGCATGTGCAGACGAGGTTTCGGTCACCGTATGCGTTGTCGACGCGGTTGACGGGGGACCAGTATTTGTCGACGCCCATGGAGCCCGGAGGGAAGCAGGCCTGTTCGCGGGTGTAGGGGCGGTCCCAGTCGCCGACCAGATCGCGCACCGTGTGGGGGGCGTTTTTCAGCGGGTTGTTCTCCGCGTCGATCTTGCCATCGATGATGTCCTGCGCCTCGGCCCGGATCGAGAGCATGGCGTCGCAGAAACGGTCCAGCTCGTCCTTTGGTTCGGACTCGGTGGGTTCCACCATCAGGGTGCCCGCCACCGGCCAGGACATGGTCGGCGCGTGGAAGCCGCTGTCGACCAGACGTTTGGCGACGTCATCCACGGTCACATGCGCCGCCTCATCCAGCGGACGGGTGTCGAGGATGCATTCATGCGCCACACGACCGGTCTCGGAGGTGTAGAGGATCGGATAGGCATCCTGCAGACGCGCCGCGATGTAGTTGGCGTTCAGGATCGCTACTTTGGTCGCCTGGGTCAGGCCCGCGCCACCCATCAGCAGCACATAGGCCCAGCTGACCGGCAGAATCGAGGGCGAGCCGAAGGGCGCCGCCGAGACCGGACCCACGGCGGTGCCGTATTCCGGATGGCCGGGCAGGTGTTCGGTCAGGTGAGCCTTGACGCCGATTGGACCCATGCCGGGACCGCCGCCGCCATGCGGGATGCAGAAGGTCTTGTGCAGGTTCAGGTGGCTGACATCGCCGCCAATGTCACCGGGACGCGACAGACCCACCATGGCGTTCATGTTGGCGCCGTCGATATAGACCTGACCGCCGTGATCATGGGTGATCTGGCAGACCTCCTGCACGGTGGTCTCGAACACGCCATGGGTCGAGGGGTAGGTGATCATGCAACCGGCCAGATGATCGGAATGCTTCTCGGCCTTGGCGCGGAAGTCGTTCAGATCAATGTTGCCATTCTCATCCGCCTGCACCGGGACAACCTGCCAGCCCACCATCTGCGCCGAGGCCGGGTTGGTCCCATGCGCCGAGGTTGGGATCAGGCAGACATTGCGGTGCCCTTCGCCGCGGGCGAAGTGATAGTTGCGGATGGTCAGCAGGCCTGCATACTCGCCCTGCGCGCCCGAGTTGGGCTGCTGGGAGATCGCGTCATAGCCGGTGATCTGGCACAGCTTGTCGTTCAGATCGGCAATCATCTCGTGATAGCCCTGCGCCTGATCTTCGGGGCAGAACGGGTGCAGATTGCCGAACTCGGGCCAGGTGACCGGGATCATCTCGATCGTGGCGTTCAGCTTCATGGTGCACGAGCCCAGCGGGATCATCGCCCGGTCCAGCGCCAGGTCGCGGTCGGCCAGACGGCGCATATAGCGGGTCATCTCGGCCTCGGCCCGGTTCTTGTGGAAGATCTCGTGGGTCAGATAGGGCGTCTCGCGCAGCGCGTAGTCCGGCAGGCGGTACTGCTTGTTCGAGCTGTCGTCTGTCTTGTCGATGCCAAAGGCCCCCCAGACGGCTTCGATGGTCTCGGGGCGGGTCTGTTCGTCCAGGCTGATGCCAACCTTGGTCTCGCCGACCTTGCGCAGGTTGACGCCCCGGGCTACGGCGGCCTCCATGACGGTCTTCTGCAGATGGCCGACCTCAACGGTGATGGTGTCGAAGAACACTTCGGGTTCGACCGAGAAGCCCGCCTCTTCCAGGCCAGCGGCCAGGCGCGAGGTCTTGCGGTGTACCGATTGCGCGATGGCCTTGATGCCGTCGGGGCCGTGATAGACCGCATACATCGAGGCAATCACCGCCAGCAGCGCCTGCGCAGTACAGACGTTCGAGTTCGCTTTCTCGCGGCGAATGTGTTGCTCGCGGGTTTGCAGCGCGAGGCGATACGCTTTGTTGCCGCGGCTGTCGATGCTGACGCCGATGATCCGGCCCGGCATGGACCGCTTCAGCTTGTCGGTGGTCGCCATGTAAGCGGCGTGCGGGCCGCCATAGCCCATCGGAACACCAAAGCGCTGGGTCGAGCCGATGGCGATATCCGCGCCCATCTCACCCGGTGACTTCAGCAGCGCCAGCGACAGGATGTCGGCCGCCACGATGGCAATGGCTTTGTGTTCATGCAGCGCTGCGATTTCCTTGGTGAAGTCGCGCACATGGCCGTGGGTGCCGGGGTATTGGAAGATCGCGCCAAAGACAGCACCTGCATCCAGCGTGTCGGGATCGGCGACTTGCACGTCGATGCCCAGAGGCTCAGCGCGGGTTTTGATCACCGCGATGGTCTGCGGGTGGCAGTTCTTATCGACAAAAAAGGCCGCGTTGTTGGCTTTCGAACGCCCGCCGCGCTTGGCCATCGCCATGGCTTCGGCCGCCGCTGTGGCTTCGTCCAGCAGCGAGGCGTTGGCCACGTCCAGCCCGGTCAGATCGCTGACCATGGTCTGGAAGTTCAGAAGCGCCTCAAGACGGCCCTGGCTGATCTCGGGCTGATAAGGTGTGTAGGCGGTGTACCAGGCCGGGTTTTCCAGAATGTTGCGCAGGATCGGCGCAGGCGTGGTGGTACCGTAATAGCCCTGACCGATCAGCGAGGTCAGAACCTTGTTCTTGCTCGCCACCTCTTTCATGTAGAACAGCGCATCGCGCTCGGTCATCGCCGGGCCCCAGTCCAGCGGCTCTTTCTGGCGGATCGCCGGCGGAACGGTGGCGTCGATCAGTTGGTCCAGCGTCTTGAAGCCGATCACCTTGAGCATGTCGCGCATCTCGGTCGGGCTGGGACCGATATGGCGGCGATTGGCAAAGTCATAGGCTTCGTAGTCAGTCAGTTTGAAAGCCATTGCAGCGCTCCTATGAATAAGTCAGGTCGGGCGGAGACCGCGCAGGCCTCCGATACATCATCACGAGCCGGTCCGGCCCGAACGGGCGGAGCCCCATTCAGGGCTCCGGTCTGGATCAGCCGATGAAGTCCTTGTAGCCGGCCTCATCCATCAGATCTTCCAGCTGCGACGCGTCGGTGATCTTGATCTTGTAGATCCATGCCTCACCTTCGGGGTCTTCGTTCAGCGCGCCAGGATTGTCGGCCAGCGCCTCGTTGACCTCGACGATCTCGCCATCAACCGGGGCATAGAGTTCCGAGGCCGCCTTGACGGATTCGATCACACCGATCTCGCCGTCTTTCTCAAACTCATCACCCACTTCCTGCTGTTCCACGAAGACCACATCGCCCAGCTGCTCGGCGGCATGTTTGGTGATGCCCAGAGTGGCTGTGTCGCCATTCACGTCGATCCACTCGTGCTCTTCGGAATAATAGGTTGCCATCTTGTCTCTCTCCTGACTTCAACGCTTGTAATTCTGGGTGACGAAGGGCAGCGCCACGATCTCGGCCGGTTGTGGCTTGCCCCGAATGATCAGATTGACGGTCTCGCCCGGCTCACCATGACCTGCGGACACATAGCCCATCGCAACGGGGCCACCGACCGTCGGGCCAAACCCGCCCGAGGTAATCTGACCGATGGTGTTGCCTTCCGTGCACTGGATCTCAACGCCCTGACGCGCAGGCGCGCGGCCCTCGGGCTTGATGCCCACCAGCTTGCGGGATGCGCCCTCGGCCAGTTCTCTCTGGATGCGCTCGGCCCCCGGGAACCCGCCTTCTTCCTTGCGGCGCTTCTGGATCGCCCAGCTCAGCGAGGCTTCGATCGGCGAGGTGCTCTGGTCGATGTCATTGCCATAAAGGCACAGCCCGGCCTCCAGCCGCAGGCTGTCGCGCGCGCCCAGACCGGCCGCTTCACAATCCTCATGCGCCAGGAAGGCGCGGGTGATCTCAATCGCCTTGTCCTCTGGGATCGAGATCTCGTACCCGTCCTCACCGGTATAGCCCAGGCGCGAGATACGGCATTCGACGCCGTTGATATCGGCCACGGTGGTTTCCATGAACTTCAGATCGCGGGCGGGCGGGCAAAGCTCACCCACAACGTTCTCCGCTGCGGGGCCTTGCACGGCGACCAGCGCGCGGTCGAATATCTCGGTCACTTCGACGCCTTCGAGGTGCTCGCGCATATGCGGAATGTCCTGATGGCGCAGCGCCGCGTTCACCACCACAAAATAGTGATCCCCCGCGTTCGACACGATCAGGTCATCCATGATCCCGCCGTCTTCATTCGTAAAGAACCCGTACCGCGCCTTGCCTTCCTTCAGCGTCGCATAGGCCTGCGGGCAAAGCGCCTCGAGCTTCTCGCCCACATTCTCACCGCGCAGGATCACCTGACCCATATGGCTCACATCAAACACCGCCGCCTTCTCACGACACTGCTTGTGCTCCCCCATAATCCCCAACGGATATTGAACAGGCATCTCCCAGCCCGCAAAATCAACCATCTTCCCACCCAACTCAACATGAAGAGAGTAAAGTGGAGTGCGATTCGGTGAAGTCATCTTTCTAACCTTTCAATTAGCGGGATTGGTCACGAACGACCGTCACAGTGCAGTGCGCATTCCGCACCACCCGGGCGAGGTTCGGGCCAATCTCATAGTTCGGGAAATCGCCCTTGGTGGAGGCCATGACAATCAGATCAAAGCCCTCTTTGTAGGCGAGTTTCAGGATTTCACGGTAAACGCTGCCTTCTTCGATATGGATCGCCACATCGGAGGCATCGCCGTGGTCCAGAATGGCCTGAACGGCGTTGCGGACGTGATCCTTTGCTCCGGCGCCATAGTTCGCGGGCAGGTTCGGAAGTTGGATAATCTCGGGGATGACGGCAACTGCATGCAGTTCGGCACCGTAGAATTTCGCCTGTTCCAAAGCGATCGGCAGAGCCAGTTTCCAGGAACGGTCGTCGGTATGATCAATGGGCAGCAGGATTTTCGTGGCCATCACGTCTCTCCTCGAGATATGGAATTCTGTTTCAAAGGCGGGGGCCAGATTGGCCCCCCGTTTTGGTCGGGCCGAACTTATTCGGCAGGTTTTGCCTCCGGCTCTTCGGACTGGCCGCCCGAGGCAAAGAACTCTTTCGTCAGTTTGAAGACGATCGGACTCAACAGGGCCAGGGCGATCAGGTTCGGGATAGCCATCATGGCGTTCAACGTGTCTGCCAGCAGCCAGATAAAGCCCAGATCTGCAGTTGCGCCGAAGTAGATCATGACGATCCACAGGACGCGGTAGGGCATCAGGGATTTCACACCCAGCAGGAACTCAACGCATTTCTCACCATAGAAGGACCAGCCAAGGATAGTGGTGAAGGCGAAGATCGACAGAGCGATGGCGATCAGATACCCACCGATACCCGGCAGCGACAGCTCGAACGCGTGGCTGGTCAGAGCCGCACCGGATTCACCCGATGTCCACGCACCCGACGCGATGATTGCCAGACCGGTAATCGAGCAGACGATGATGGTATCGATGAACGTACCCAGCATCGCGATCAGGCCCTGGTTTACTGGACCTTTGGTCTCGGCAGCGGCGTGCGCAATCGGGGCGGAACCCAGACCGGCTTCGTTCGAGAACACACCACGTGCCACACCAAAGCGGATGGCAGCCCAAACGGCAGCGCCTGCGAAACCACCTTCTGCGGCGGACGGAGTGAACGCGTAGGTGAAGACCAGCGACAGCGCATGTCCGATGTTGCCGATGTTGATCAGCAGAACCAGCAGGCCTGCGATGATGTAGGCAACGGCCATGAACGGAACCAGCTTACCGGCAACCGCACCGATGCGAGTGATACCGCCCAGGATTACAGCTGCAGTCAGAACCATCAGAACAACGCCAGTGACCGAGGTGTTCAGACCGAAATTCGCTTCAAGAACCTGTGCCACACCGTTGGCCTGCACACCGTTGCCGATGCCGAAGGCGGCGATCGCGCCGAACAGGGCGAATGCTACACCCAGCCAAGCCCATTTCGCGCCGAGGCCGTTCTTGATGTAGTACATCGGGCCGCCAACATAGTTCCCCAGCTCGTCTTTTTCACGATATTTCACCGCGCAGACAGCTTCGGCGTATTTGGTGGCCATGCCCACCAGGGCGGTCATCCACATCCAGAACAAGGCGCCTGGACCGCCCAGGAAGACAGCAGTGGCCACACCAGCGATGTTACCTGTACCGATGGTTGCTGACAGCGAGGTCATCAGAGCGTTGAACGGGCTGATCTGCCCTTCGCCCTGACCTTCCCGGCCTTTGAACAACAGGCTGAAGCCCGTGCCAATGCGCAGGATCGGCATAAATTTAAGCCCGACCTGCAGGAAGAAGCCGACGCCAAGGATGAGAACCAGCATCAGCGGCCCCCACACGACGCCATTGATGGCTCCTACGATTGAATTTAACGCTTCCATGGTATTCCTCCCTAGTGCGTCTGGTTATGCCCCGGCAGCAATTGCTCGTTGGCGAGCTTGCTTGAGGGCGGCAAAGTCTTCGTCCGCGTGGAACGACGAACGGGTCAGCGGAGTGGCTGACACGTGCAGAAAGCCCTTGGAGCGCGCGATCTGCTCCAGCTGGGCGAACTCTTCCGGTGACCAGAACCGGTCGATCGGGTGATGTTTAGGGGTCGGTTGCAGGTATTGCCCGACTGTCAGGAAATCGACATTTGCGGCGCGCAGGTCATCCATCACTTGGCGCACGTCACTGAGGCTTTCGCCAAGGCCGACCATCAGACCAGATTTCGTAAAGATCTCAGGGTTTGCGCGCTTGGCATCGTCCAACAGGCGCAATGACGTATAATATCGGGCGCCGGGACGAACCGTTGGATAAAGATGCGGCACAGTTTCCAGATTGTGGTTGAAAACGTCCGGCGCTGCCTCAAATACCAGATCTGCAGAAGTCCCTTTTCCCAAGAAGTCCGGAGTTAGAACTTCGACGGTAGTTTCAGGGTTTTGGTGCCGCACCGCTCGGATGGTTTGCGCGATATGTTCGGCGCCACCGTCTTCCAAATCGTCGCGGTCAACCGATGTGATAACCACATGACGAAGCCCCAGCTTCTTGACGGCCGCCGCGACACGGCCCGGTTCGAACACATCCAATGCATCCGGCCGACCGGTGGCAACGTTGCAGAAGGAACACCCACGCGTGCAAACCTCTCCCATGATCATCATGGTGGCGTGGCGCTTGGACCAGCACTCGCCGATATTGGGACAGGCGGCCTCTTCACAGACCGTCGCGAGGTTATGCTCTCGCATCAGGCGACGGGTTTCATAATACTCGGTGCTGTCGCCCTTTTTCTTGCGAATCCACTTGGGCTTGCGGGGAATGACACTGTCTGCCTTCCTGGCCTTTTCGGGGTGGCGGGGGCGAAGCTGGATGGTCATCTGGCGGCTCCTTCTTACGCGTGGATCGCGCGACCCATGGCGTCGAGGCAGGCTTCTTTGACCGCCTCGCCCATAGCTGGATGTGCATGACAGGTGGAGGCGACTTCGGCGACGGTAGCACCTTTGGTCATAGCCAGAACGAGTTCCGCGATCAGATCACCGCCATGGGCACCGCAAATATGCGCGCCTAGTATTTTGCCGTTCGGTTCAGCCAAAACCTTGACCGCGCCGTCGGTTTCTCCAGTCGACCGCGCGCGCGAGTTGGCCATGAACGCGAATTTGCCGACCGCGTATTCGGCACCGGCTTCTTTCAGCGCCTCTTCGGTCACACCGACCGAGGCAACCTCAGGGTCGGTGTAAACGACACCTGGCACGGTGTTGTAGTCGACATGGCCGCCCTGCCCCGCCAACATCTCAACGCAGGCAACGCCGTCTTCTTCGGCCTTATGGGCCAGCATCGGTCCGGGGACGCAGTCCCCGATCGCATAGATGCCGGGAACCGATGTGCGGAAGCTGTTGTCAACTTGAACAAAGCCGCGCGGGTCAAGAGCTATCCCCAATTCTTCCAGCCCCAACCCGCGCGTGACGGGCCGGCGTCCGACGGCGATCAGAACCTTGTCAGCCTCGATCACCTCTTCCTTGTCTTTGCCGACCCGGTCCAGAGTAAGCGTCAATCCGGTTTCAGACTTTTCAATGGCCTTCAGTGCTCGTCCCAACTGGAACTTCAGGCCACGTTTGCTGAGCGCGCGCTGCGCCAGTTTCGCAATCTCGCCGTCAATACCAGGCAGAACGCGGTCCAGATACTCAACCACTGTGACCTTGGCCCCAAGACGCGCCCAAACCTGACCCAGCTCTAGCCCGATCACCCCTGCCCCGACGACGACCAGATGTTCCGGCACCGTGTCCAGCGCCAAGGCACCGGTGGAGGGGGTATGAATGATTTGTGATCGGCCAAACGCCCTGAATCTGTTAGAGGATTCGGGGAGGCGGATAGGTCTCAGGCTGAATTGTGTCTTAGGGCATTGTGACCCTGTTGAGGAGCTTAGCTTTCGCCTGTTTCCGAACAGCCCCCATAGGGCCCGGTTTTGGCCGGTGATCCTGCATAGGAGCTTGGTTTGGCCGTTCACGCCCCATTGGGGGCTCCGCCTCCTTGAGCAGGGAGTATAGCCATGGCTTACATAGGTGTCGATCTTCATACGAATTCCTTCACGATCTGTCGGCGTGAGACGGACGGATCGGAAACATTCCAAACCTTTCATCTGTCCGCGCAGGCGCTTGAGCGGTTCTGTCAGAGCCTTGATGCGGATGACGAACTGGCGGTCGAGGCCACCGGCAACACGGCCTGGTTCTGCGGTGAGGTGGAACCCTGTGTCGGCCGGATCGTTGTGGTCAACCCGCGCCAGTTTAAAGTGATCCGCACATCGGTGAAGAAAACCGATCGCAACGATGCCCGCGCCCTGGCGTTTTTCCTGTCGAAGGACATGCTGCCGGAAACCCGGCTCAAGTCCACTCAGGAAAGCGAACTGGCCTCGCTGACCCGGACGCGTGACATGCTGGTCAAACAGCGCACCATGCTGCTGAACGGCATCCACGCGATGTTTGTCCGCCACGGCATGAAGCTGAAGAAGGAAGGGTTGTCCAGCAAGAAGCGCCTGCGCGACCTGGATCTCAGCCGCTTCACACCGCTTGAGCAGGTCGAACTGGCGGCATTGCGGGACCAGGCGCTCGGCCTGACCGAAACCCTGAGCCGTCTCGACAAGGCCATCGAGGAGGCCGCCTCGGCCATGAAAGGCTTTGAGGGGCTCACCAGCATCAAGGGGATCGGTGCGCGATCTGCCGCGGTCCTGCTGGCGGGGATCGGCAGGGTTGAAGACTTCTCCGACGCGGACAAGCTGGCCGCCTATGTCGGCATCGTGCCCAAGGTGAGCAACTCAAACGAAACCGAACATCACGGGCGGATCACGAAGCGCGGCAACAAGCTCATGCGCACCACGCTGGTGCAATGTACGCTCATCGCGATCCGCTATTCGGGATATCTCAACAGCCATTATCGGCGCATCAAGGAACGCCGTGGCGCGGGCAAGGCGATCATAGCCACTGCCCGCAAGCTGCTCAAGATCATCTATGACACGCTCAAGAACGGCTGGGTCTTCGACGATTTTGTCGAATTTAAAATCAAACAAAATCAATGTCATGCTGTCGAGAACATTCTGAATTGTCCGGTGTAGGTAACATGCCAATTGTCCGCTTCAGTTGATTGCGCGGTGGCCCAATTCGGAGGGAGCCGTAGGCGACCGTAGATTTGGGCCACCGCGTTCGCGCCACGTCGAAGCGGGTCACGCGACTTTGTGTTTGCTATCCTCCTGTGTGATGGGTGATCCGTCAGGCTGGTAGCGGCCAATGCATCTCGGGCCGTGGAAGATGACCAGTTGACCATCGGGGTATTCGTGGACCCTGACCTTCGCCTTGACGAAATGATGACGGTGCCTGTCTGCCGCGATCTGCATGACCAGGCCCTTGTAGCGCACCGTATTGTCGTTGCCGACGACGCGGTCTTCCTGCACACACAGGGTGTCGCGCACATTGCCTGTAAACGGCACGAAGGCCGAGGTCGTATCCTCCGGCTCCCTTGCAAACAGGGCATTGTGTTCGGGAAGATAGACCTCTTTCAGGAACTGATTGGCCTCTTCAATGGTTGTGATCCCATGGGACCGCAGTTCCTGCGGCAATCGGTTCTGGAACGTGCCAAACATGCGTTCAGACCGTCCACGGGCCTGCGGTGAATAGGCCGGGATCAGCTCAATGCCGAGTTGCTGCAAGGCGCGCCCGACCTGGGTCAGATTGTCCTTGTCCACTTTGCCGCCCGCTTCGGGCGTATGCCAGTAATGAGAGCCCCGATCGGCATAGAGCGAGCAAAACAGACCTTGCGCCTCGATCACCTCTGTCAGCCCCTGAAAACTGCTCATCGTCCCTTCTTCCTCGACAAAGAATGCCGAATAAACCCGGTTGGTGGCATCGTCCATGGTGACGATCAGATCCCACCACTGACCCGGAACCCATTCATGGCTGGAGCCGTCCTGATGCAACATCATGCCAACCATCGGACGGCGGGGCCGCTTGCGCCGATGGGCACCTCGTCGGGGTGCTGCCTGAACCCGGCCGTGGCGCTGCAGTGTAAGCCGCACCCAGTTGTAGCTCTGTGTGAAACCATGGTGGGCCACCAGCTTCTCGTGGAAATGCTTCGGCGTGTAATCCCAGTACTTGGTATCAAACAGTTCAAGCATCTCCATGACCTTATCCGTGGCAACACGATTGTTGGCCAGTTTGCCAAGCCGACGGTCGTACAGACCTTCTGCACCATCCGCCTCAAATCGATCCTCCCAACGCCTGACGGTGCGCACGGATACACCCAGTATCTCAGCCGCCTGTTCTTGCGTCAGCTTGTTCGCGCTTCGCCGCGAATACACATCTTCAAACTTCATCAGTCGAACTTCCTGTAACACTTCTGCTCGGTTCATAACGCCTCCTCTCAGAGACAGAATAGAACCGGACAGATCGCATGTTACATACACCGGACATATCGCGTGTTAGCGACACAAAATCAATGTCATGCTTGACAATCATCATAGGAGCTGAGAACATCCTTCTCATCGATCTCGATACCGTTCAGCGGCGTCGGCTCAGACCCCGTGGCGATCAGAATATTCTTGGCTTCATAGATATCGTCGCCAACCTGCACCTGCCCGTCCGCCGGGATACGGGCCCAGCCTTCGATCAGCTCAACGCCGTTCTTCTTGAATAGAAAACCGATGCCTTGGTCGATCGGAACCAGCCTTCGATCCTTGCGCTCAACGCCGTCATCTGACGGCACGTCGATGAATAGCCCCTTCGACCGATGCCCTTGGTCAGATCGCCAACGATCTTGTCCTTGCGACCTTATCCGTGGCAACACGATGGCCATTGCCAAGCCGACGGTCGTACAGACCTTCTGCACCATCCGCCTCAAAGCAACGCCTTGCGCACGATACACCCAGTATCTCAGCCGCCTGTTCTTGCGTCAGCTTGTTCGCGCTTCGCCGCGAATACACATCTTCAAACTTCATCAGTCGAACTTCCTGTAACACTTCTGCTCCATGGGAGGAGAGATGTGCAAGCTCGGCATATTTAGCCGAGGAGGTCAGCAACGCTTTGGCAGGGGATGCCCACCTTCCACATTCAGACAGGTTCCGCCTGATCAGCGCCCCACGCCCTTGGGACGGCATATTTAGCCGAGGAGGTCAGCAACGCTTTGGAGGGGATGCACCCCCACGCAAGCCACTTTCATACCCAGTTGAGCCGCGCGGATCGCAGCAACATAACCGCCGGGGCCGCCCCCGATGACGATGAGATCGTAAATGCTCATTGGGTGTTCTTTCAGTAGATTGGATAGTTGGCGCAGAGGGCGCGGACTTTTGCGCGGGTCGCAGCTTCGATGGTTGCATCGCCTTCAGCAGACTCACGCAGCGCATCGAGAACATCGCCGATCAAATGGCCGATCTGAGTGAACTCTTCAGGCCCAAACCCACGGCTACATCCAGCGGCCGTTCCCAGCCGGATACCGCTCGTGATCGTCGGTTTTTCCGGATCACCCGGCACACTGTTCTTGTTGCAAGTGAACCCGGCACGCTCGAGCGCAGCTTCTGCATCTTTGCCGGTAACACCAAGTGGCCGCAGGTCGACCAGCATAAGGTGGTTTTCTGTGCCGCCCGAAACGATATCACAACCACGCGCCATCATGACGTTTGCCAAAGCGGTGGCGCTGTCGACGACACGCTGCATGTATTCCTTGAACTCTGGCTTCAACGCCTCGCCAAATGCGACGGCCTTACCCGCGATCACATGCATCAAGGGACCTCCCTGAAGTCCGGGGAACACGGCGGAGTTGATCTTCTTCGCCAACGCCTCGTCATTTGTCAGAATGATCCCGCCACGCGGACCGCGCAGGGTTTTGTGGGTCGTCGAGGTGACCACATGCGCATGACCAATTGGCGAGGGGTGTAGCCCGGTCGCAACTAGACCCGCGATATGCGCCATATCAGCCAGCAGCCATGCACCGACCTCATCTGCGATCGCCCGGAACCGAGCGAAATCGATCTTTTGCGAATAGGCCGATGCGCCCGCGATGATCAGCTTTGGCTTTTCAGACCTGGCCAGCGCTTCGACTTGATCATAGTCGATCAACCCCTCGTCCGTCAGGCCGTACTGAACCGGGTGAAACCACTTGCCCGACTGAGCAGGCTTGGCACCGTGCGTCAGGTGACCACCGGCATCAAGCGACATGCCAAGGATCGTGTCACCGGGGCTGAGCAGCGCAAGCTTCACCGCTCCGTTTGCCTGCGCGCCAGAGTGTGGCTGAACGTTGGCGAACTCACAGCCGAACAACCTCTTCAATCGTTCGATCGCTTCAACCTCAACCTCATCCACATATTCGCAACCGCCGTAGTAGCGGCGACCGGGATAGCCCTCAGCGTACTTGTTAGTGAGCACAGAACCCTGCGCGTCGATCACAGTGTAGAAAAGCGTGCAATTTTGACCCCCTAAGCGGGGAAATCGGCGTCCAAATTTGACCCCTCCCTATGGTTGTAGACATCCTTTTCATTGAGCAGTCGATGGAGAGGCAAGCGGGATGATTTGCGTGGAAACTATTAGAAAAGTGCGTCGCTTACACCTGATCGAAAAAAAGAGCATCAAGGAAATTTGCCGTTCGCTCAATTTGAGCCGTGCAACGGTTCGAAAGATAATCCGATCGGGAGTGACGGAGTTCAAATATGAGCGCAAATCGCAGCCATACCCGGTGCTCGGGCCTTGGCGCGCGCGTCTGGATGAAACGCTTGAGGAGAACGAGGCGCTTCCGAAGAAACACCGCAAGCGGATGACCAAAATCTGGAAGGAACTCTCCGATGATGGTTTTGGCGGCGGGTATGACAGTGTTCGACGCTACACAAAGAATTGGCGCATTGCGCACGGCCGACAACAGGCGCAGGCGTTCATCCCGCTGATCTTTGATCCTGGGGAGGCGTACCAGTTCGACTGGAGTGTGGAGACGGTTTTGATGGACGGTGCACTCACGACCGTGAAGGTTGCCCATTTCAAACTTTGCCATAGCCGCATGCCATTCTCCATTGCCTATCCGCGCGAGACGCAGGAGATGGTCTTTGATGCCCACGACGAGGCCTTCAAATTCTTTGGTGGAGGCTGCATCAACGGGATCTACGATAACATGACGACCGCCGTCGATGCGATCCTGTCGGGCAAGGAAAGAAAGTTCAACAAGGCATTCTCCCGGATGTGTTCTCATCATCTGGTGAACCCGATCGCCTGTACGCGCGCGGCCGGTTGGGAGAAGGGTCAGGTTGAGAATCTGGTCAAGGAGAGCCGCGCCTATAGTTTTACACCGCGTCTGGAGGTGGCCGACTTCGATGAATTGAATGCCCGGCTGCAAAAAGACGCGATCAAACGCGCAAAAGAACTGCGGCATCCGGAAAACCTGGAGGTGACGGTCTGGGAGGAGTTCCAGCAGGAAAAGCCGCTGCTGACGCATCTGCAGAAGCCCTTCGTCGGGTTCCGTGAAAAGACGGTCGCCGTGAGCCGAACCTGCCTGATCAACTTCGAAAGAAACAAATACAGCGTTGAGGCAAGAGCTGTTGGACGTCAGGTCCAGTTGCAGGTCTACGCCACGCGGATTGTCCTGCGCCAAGACGGTGAGATTGTCGGAGAGCACGAACGGTGCTTCGGCCGAGGAAAAACGATCTTCAACCCTTGGCGCTATGTGCCCGTCCTCAAGCGCAAGCCTGGCGCTCTGCGCAATGGAGCACCGTTCCGTGACTGGGACCTACCACCGGCAATGACGCAGATCTGGACCCATCTGCGGGGCACATCCGACGGAGACCGGCAACTTGCCGATATTCTTTTCGCTGCTTACCAGCACGACATTGATGTGGTCGAGGCTGCCTGCGAAGAAGCTCTAAAATCTGGCCTGCGCAAGGCCGATGCGATCCTGAACATTGTCTCTCGGCGCACCAATCCCCCGCCGCCAAAGGCGATTGAGCCGCCTGCCCACCTGCAGCTGAAAATGGCACCGATCGCGGATTGCGCTCGCTATGACAGGCTTGGAGGCTCCCATGCAACTGCGTAAGGAAATTCTCGAACTTGCCCGTCAACTGAAGTTGCCAGGCATCGTCAACTGCTTTGACGAAGTGATGCAGGCCGCAGCCAAAAACAACTGGCGGCCCCAACAGGTCGTGGCCGAACTCCTCACGGCCGAACTGGCCGAAAAGACTGCGCGCTCGATCCGGTATCAGATGGGTGCCGCAAAGTTCCCGGTCTGCAAGTCCTTACCTGAGTTCGACTTCACGGTCAGCCCCGTCAACGAGGAAGTCGTGCGCAATCTTCATGACGGCGATTTTATGGACCAGGCCAGGAATGGCGTGCTGGTCGGTGGAACCGGATCGGGCAAAACGCATCTCGCAACAGCGATCGGGGGCCACGCGGTCAATAACCGCCGGCGGGTCAGGTTCTTCAGCGCTGTGGATCTCGCGAACAAGCTGGAGGCTGAACATCGCGAAGGCAACGCCGGGCGGCTCAGCGAGCAGCTGATCCGCGTCGACCTCGTGATTATAGACGAACTCGGTTATCTGCCGTTCGCAGAGTCTGGTGGACGATTACTCTTCCATCTCATCAGCAAACTGTACGAGCGAACGTCTATTCTGCTAACAACCAACCTCGCATTTGCTGAATGGCCGAGTGTGTTCACAGATGCCAAAATGACCACTGCTCTCCTGGATCGACTGACACACCATTGCGATATCATCGAAACCGGGAACGAAAGCTGGCGAATTAACCACCGCGACTAACCTCGAAATCGGGGAATAAATTCAAAACAGACAGCAGGTCAAACCTTCAGTCGAGCTACGCTCTCTTTTCGGTTTGACCTGCTGTCCACCCCCTCCTGAATCAACCTAAACACGACCCCCTCAACGCCCCTCTTAGCTCCAAGGGGGGTCAAATTTGGACGCCGATGGGGGGTCATTATTCAATGCCGATTGACACACCAAAAGCCCTGAGAGGCTTATGGCAGCATGGATGGTTAGGAACCCGCGAAAGTACCTCACTAATTCTCTAGGTGTTTGCATTCCGGTCCCCATTCACGACACGAGCATTGTTCACAAACTCAGCTTTGTGCGAACCGGTCCGCCGCTTCTTTCAAAGCACTCTGCATATCGCCCCATGCAGCCTCGTAGCCCTCTTGGACGTCTTCCCAGGCCTCGTCGCTGGTCGACTTCAAGTCATTCAGTTGAGCCTCTGCGTCAGACCTTGCCTTGCAGAGCTTACTGAGCTGCTCCTCGAGCTCGAGTTCGGCGTCCGCTTCGGCCAGTTTCAGCTTGGCTTCGAGAACATCAATTTGAGCATTCCAGCTATCCAGTTGCAGCTGCGCCTTTTTCTCGTACCCAACGCGTGTCATCAAATTTTCCTTTCGTCTCAAACTTAGGTTCATATCAATGGGAGCTGCCAATTAGGCCGCAACAATTGCCTTGAGCATCCAGACCGCTTCCTCATGCTTCGCCATCCTAGCGTTCATCAAATCCTCTGTAGCCCCATCGCCATAACGGGCAGCGGTCGCGGCAGTCTCACGCAGGTTCCGGGCAATCGCTTCGTGGTCCGCAACCAACTGGTTGATCATACCCTCTGCGTTTTTGACTGTTTCTTCTTCGGTCAACTTGGCTTGGCTAACCATGTCCGTGAACGAAATCGGGGCCACCTGACCCAGAGCGCGCGCACGCTCGGCCAGATCATCCGCGGCTTCGAACAGGTCGCGATACTGACGCTCTGTCAGTTCATGGATCGGCAGGAAGAGTGGGCCTACGACGTTCCAATGTATGCCTTGCGTTTTCACCATCAGAACCATGGTATCGGCCAGCACTTCCGTCACCGCGTTGGCGATCCAGGCGTTCTTGTCGATACCTGTGTCGTTGGTTTCTTCCTGAACTTCAGACTTCAAAACTTGCTGTATCATTTTCACTCCGTTTCGTTGCTTGCGGAGTAAAACCTAAGAGCGAAAAATATTTAATCAAATGAAAACATATACTTATTATAGGCATCCGACGCATCATGCGGCGCTTCATGATCCTGGGTATCCAGCCCAACATGCCAACATTGCTGTAGACACGCAGGCCCAATGCCATACATACTTGGAGTAACTGACGTAAGCTACTGAGGTCATACCAGTGTCTGATCAAAATCGACCACCAAAGCGCACGGAAAAACTGCAACTGATGCTCGACCTCGAGGAGCTTAAAGCCATTGATGATTGGCGGTTCGAGAACAGATTACCTTCCAGAGCGGCCGCCATTCGAGAACTCATCCGCCGGGGTCTGATTTCCAACGAGTTCACAGAGCCACCTACTGACGCGCCTTCCGGCGAGTTTCGTGTTGTGGACGAGTGACAGGAAAACCCACAGAGCAATCCAGTGACGCCAGTGGTGGACCAACATGGCACGAGCGATCAAACGATCCTATACGTCAGCATCTATTCATCGGTGAAAGGGTATGAGGCGCCCCAACATCTGAGAGTTGGCCGCGTTATCAACCGCATCTTTTTTCAGATGGTAATGACGCCTCGCCATACCGAAAGGCGCGTACGACCAGTTTTGTCAAAGCCCGGCTCGGGTAGATCGGCCAACTGAACATGGGGGGCTGCTGCAGATCCAATCCAAGCCTCGGAGGTATCAAAAAGTGCCGCGTTCACCGGGTGCGCCGGACGAATTGTCAACAGCCCCAAGCTGATCGGCAAGATCGTCCATAGTGGCGGGCTTTCTGGTAGAGATGACCGGCTCGCGCAAATCAATTTAATCCAAACACGGGTAACTTTACATGTGAAGCTCCGCAAGAGCCGAACAGGAAGAGGGGGGCAGCCAGCACCCCCGCAAAAACTGTCAGGCCTTGATCAGATGCCCGCCATCGATATCCAGCACAGAACCTGTCAGGAAACCGTTGGTCATTGCCATGATGACAGCTTGAGCGATTTCGCTGGCTCTGCCGACGCGGCCAACAGGGAGCGATCCTCCAACCTGTGCATACATGCCTTCACGGGCCTCTTCTGGCATGTCTGCATAGGCTTCAGTCGCAACCATCCCGGGACTGACGCAGTTGACGCGGGCCTTACCCGCCAGTTCTTGCGCGAGCCCCATGGTCAAAGCCTCAACAGCCGCGTTCACCGCACCCAGACCGGTGGCGCCGGCCGATGGGCGGCGGCTCAGCACGCCGGAAAACAGCGTGATCGATGCGCCGTCGGCCAGATACGGCAGAACCTCGCGAGCGGTCACGTAGGGGCCAATGAATTTGGCCTCAATCATACCCCGCAGGTCGTCAGTCGGTAGTTCATCAAACGCGCCGTGCGCAGCGCTGGACGCCGAGATGACGAGATGATCGACCTCGCCAAGGCTGGCGGCCCATGCTTTGACAGCTGCTTCGTCAGTGGTGTCAACGGAAGCCACCGAAATGTCGCCTTCGATTTCAGACGCAACGGCCGTCAGTTTCTCTTGGTTGCGGCTTGAGATTGTAACCTTGGCGCCCAAAATGGCTGCAAGTTCAGCTGTTGCCTTGCCCATACCGCTACCGCCGCCAACGATGACGACATGTTTGCCTTTTAGCGCGGTTTCAAAAACGTTTGTCACAGTTCAACTCCTCTTTCCTTCAGTGGCATTCGCTCCGGATCGCAGCTCTGTGTTGGTTTGGCTGGTTGAGGATCACTCTTCCAGGCCCAACTCCGGTGTTGGATACTCCAGGCGACCATTGTGCCCCTTGGAGTTTTCGACCCGCCGCAATCTGAGCGTTTGTTGTTTCTGATCGGATATCTAATGCGCAGCACGAAGTTGTTGAAATGGATAAATAGAATGCAATAAATTCACCCAATGAATATAAATTCTCTCGACCTCAACCTCCTCAAAGCCTTCGATGCGATGTACCGAGAACGACATGTCGGCCGCGCTGGGGCGTCTATAGGCCTTGCCCAACCCTCCATGAGTAACGCGCTGAACCGGCTTCGCGCCAGGTTCGAAGATCCACTCTTTCAAAGGGGGCCGGGCGGAATGGTACCAACCAGCCGCGCGGAAGAATTGGCGCCAAAAGTGCAAGGCGCGCTGACGATCGTTTCAGAAATGCTGGAGCAAACCGAGTTTGATCCCAAACATGCCCAAGGCCAAATCACCGTTGCGGCTTCGGACTTGGCAATTCTGCGTTTGGCTCCCGCGATGGTCACTTACTTTTCAAAACACGCACCAAATCTTAGCCTGATCTTCGTACCGATGAACAAGATGACTCTGATTGATCAATTGGATGCCGAAACAGTGACGTTGGCCATTGGTACATTTGGACATCTTCCTGCGCGGTTTCATCGACGGACGATTATGCCGGACAGTTTTGTATGTATCGCCCGCCGCGATCACCCTTTGACCCGAGATGGTTTGACACTTGAGTCGTTCCTAGAGGCTCGCCATGCATTGATGACACTGAACAATGACAAAATCGGCTTTGTAGATAAGGCACTAAAGAAGCTTGGAAAAGCTCGGCAAGTGGTTTTGACCTGTGCTCAATTTGCTCTGCTACCCGATATCGTCGCTCAATCCGACTTGATTGCAACTGTGCCAACGTCGTTGACTCCGGTTGCACGGCGCGCTGGTTGTGACGTCTTTCCAACGCCATTGGATTTGCCGAAATGGGAAAGCGAAATGGTTTGGACCCAGAAAACAGCACATGAACCCTTGGGGCGCTTCGTTGTAGACTCATTCACTGAAATGAGCCGTTCGACGGAAATCGATCTGGGAAACACTTTTTCTGGAGTCAGGATTCATAACCAATAGATGACCGTAGTGTCAATCGGCATTGAATAATGACCCCCCATCGGCGTCCAAATTTGACCCCCCTTGGAGCTAAGAGGGGCGTTGAGGGGGTCGTGTTTAGGTTGATTCAGGAGGGGGTGGACAGCAGGTCAAACCGAAAAGAGAGCGTAGCTCGACTGAAGGTTTGACCTGCTGTCTGTTTTGAATTTATTCCCCGATTTCGAGGTTAGTCGCGGTGGTTAATTCGCCAGCTTTCGTTCCCGGTTTCGATGATATCGCAATGGTGTGTCAGTCGATCCAGGAGAGCAGTGGTCATTTTGGCATCTGTGAACACACTCGGCCATTCAGCAAATGCGAGGTTGGTTGTTAGCAGAATAGACGTTCGCTCGTACAGTTTGCTGATGAGATGGAAGAGTAATCGTCCACCAGACTCTGCGAACGGCAGATAACCGAGTTCGTCTATAATCACGAGGTCGACGCGGATCAGCTGCTCGCTGAGCCGCCCGGCGTTGCCTTCGCGATGTTCAGCCTCCAGCTTGTTCGCGAGATCCACAGCGCTGAAGAACCTGACCCGCCGGCGGTTATTGACCGCGTGGCCCCCGATCGCTGTTGCGAGATGCGTTTTGCCCGATCCGGTTCCACCGACCAGCACGCCATTCCTGGCCTGGTCCATAAAATCGCCGTCATGAAGATTGCGCACGACTTCCTCGTTGACGGGGCTGACCGTGAAGTCGAACTCAGGTAAGGACTTGCAGACCGGGAACTTTGCGGCACCCATCTGATACCGGATCGAGCGCGCAGTCTTTTCGGCCAGTTCGGCCGTGAGGAGTTCGGCCACGACCTGTTGGGGCCGCCAGTTGTTTTTGGCTGCGGCCTGCATCACTTCGTCAAAGCAGTTGACGATGCCTGGCAACTTCAGTTGACGGGCAAGTTCGAGAATTTCCTTACGCAGTTGCATGGGAGCCTCCAAGCCTGTCATAGCGAGCGCAATCCGCGATCGGTGCCATTTTCAGCTGCAGGTGGGCAGGCGGCTCAATCGCCTTTGGCGGCGGGGGATTGGTGCGCCGAGAGACAATGTTCAGGATCGCATCGGCCTTGCGCAGGCCAGATTTTAGAGCTTCTTCGCAGGCAGCCTCGACCACATCAATGTCGTGCTGGTAAGCAGCGAAAAGAATATCGGCAAGTTGCCGGTCTCCGTCGGATGTGCCCCGCAGATGGGTCCAGATCTGCGTCATTGCCGGTGGTAGGTCCCAGTCACGGAACGGTGCTCCATTGCGCAGAGCGCCAGGCTTGCGCTTGAGGACGGGCACATAGTGCCAAGGGTTGAAGATCGTTTTTCCTCGGCCGAAGCACCGTTCGTGCTCTCCGACAATCTCACCGTCTTGGCGCAGGACAATCCGCGTGGCGTAGACCTGCAACTGGACCTGACGTCCAACAGCTCTTGCCTCAACGCTGTATTTCCTGACTTCCGACATTTTTTCGTATAAGTCATTGATATTATTATGCCTTGGTTGCCAAAAGGCACTACACGGACTTTTTTCGCCAGCGATTGTTTCGGAGTGTTGAGGGAGCTCAGGCTTTGGTCTGGCCAGTTTTTCGGGTGCGCCCGGGGGGTATCTTGAAAGGGGCTTCGTTCCAGGTCAGGCCGACGCAGGTGAGGATGCGTCTGGCATCGACCGTGGCATGGCTTGGCATGCCGTAGCGGTCAGGGGTGCCTTTGTGGCGCAGGATCGAGAGCTGCAATGCGTTCAACTCGTTGCGGATACGAGCCGGGCTCATCGGGTGTCCGAGCAGGTCCAGATGCTTGCGCAGGTGCTGCAGGCAGCAGAAGGCCATGTAGCAGATGGCGATATGGGCCCGGACCCGACGCGGCGACCAGTGATAGATGGGCCGGATTTTCAGATCGTGCTTGTTGGTGCGGAAGCAGGCTTCGATCTCCCACAACTGGTGATAGCGGGCAATGACGTCCTGTGCCTCCAGTTCGTCCGCACCATGAACAACAATGGCATGCAGCCCGTCCCATTGTGCCGCTGCCTTGATCTTTGCATCATCCAGCGTGACGTCCCCGCTGTCGGGGAAGGCCAGGAAGCGGCCATATCCCCGGCTGCTGAAGCTGCCGGGTTTGCGAGAGCGCTTGAGCTTCTTGTGCAGCTTTTCGATTGCCTTGTCGCGCTTGTGGGCATCATTGCGTGCCCGGGTGGGTGACCAGGTCACAATGACCCGCGCTCCCTCCTGGTCGATCACCTTGTACCAGCCCTTCTCGGTTGCCTCTTCAGAACCGTGTCCAGCCCAAGGCTGGCGTCCCTCCGGGCTCAAAATGTTCGCCTTCACGGCGGCCGGGGCGGACTTCATGCGATAGCCGAGGATGTAGGGCAGACCCTTGTTCTGCAACATCTGCTGGTTGTCCTTGCTGAGCATGGCGGCATCGGCCACGAACGTGACCCTGGCCACGTCGAAGCGTCCCTCCAACGCCTTCAGCGCAGCTTCCAGCGTATGACCTTCCCAGGTGTTTCCCGGGAAGAGTTCATAGCCCACAGGCAGCCCATCGGAGGTGACGATCAGCGCCAGCATGACCTGAGCGCGGTGATGCTTGCCATCCTTGCTGAAGCCCTTGGCCAGAAGATGATCCTGCTCGACCCCGTCCGCATCCTCGGCCGGGTCCTCGCGCTCGGTGTCAAAGGCCAGGGTCGTGCAATCGTAGAACAGCACGGTCACTGGCCCGCCCAGCAACTTCTCTGCCGCCGCGTGAGAGGTTTTGCAAATCCCGTCTATCACCGGCGTATTGATGTAATCCATGCTCCGATAGACCACGTCCAGATTGAGCGTGATGCCTGCCTGGTTCTCCAACGCCTCCACGGTCGCGCGCTTGCTCTCGGGCTGTGCGATCCGCGCCATAACCAGCTCTTTCACAATGCGATTGGCACTTTTACGCGCCGCCCCCAGAAGGGCCCCCCAACCCAGTTGGTCATACATCGTCCCCATGACATCCCGCAGACCCAGAGAGACCCGCGCCTCCTCACGGCACTCGGCAAGATCAACGCCAAGCTTGTCCGGCCGCGGAGCGCGGCGCACCAGCGCCTGCAGATCGGCATATTCCGTGGGCGTGAACAGTTCCATTTGCGGCGAGCGATCAATGCGTAATTGCTCCATCAAGCGGCCCGCCAGACGCTTGATATCCTCAATCTCGCTGTCGTTATGGGCCACACCCACATGGCGCAGGATCTTCTGGCGTACCTTGGAGCCGGTGCGGACGGATTCAACGATCTGGATCCGTGTGCGGTTGAGCTTTGCGTCATGTTTGGTGCGGATGAACATGGGCGAAGAGGTTAGCCATCTGAAGGCCCATGTCAATACTTTTTATAATAATGGGGCACTACAACGCGCCTCTGAGCAACCACACCTGAAAACAAACCAAAAACCCAGTCAGATCAACAAAAAGGTCGGAAGTCAGGGGTCCAGATCTGCGTCATTGCCGGTGGTAGGTCCCAGTCACGGAACGGTGCTCCATTGCGCAGAGCGCCAGGCTTGCGCTTGAGGACGGGCACATAGTGCCAAGGGTTGAAGATCGTTTTTCCTCGGCCGAAGCACCGTTCGTGCTCTCCGACAATCTCACCGTCTTGGCGCAGGACAATCCGCGTGGCGTAGACCTGCAACTGGACCTGACGTCCAACAGCTCTTGCCTCAACGCTGTATTTGTTTCTTTCGAAGTTGATCAGGCAGGTTCGGCTCACGGCGACCGTCTTTTCACGGAACCCGACGAAGGGCTTCTGCAGATGCGTCAGCAGCGGCTTTTCCTGCTGGAACTCCTCCCAGACCGTCACCTCCAGGTTTTCCGGATGCCGCAGTTCTTTTGCGCGTTTGATCGCGTCTTTTTGCAGCCGGGCATTCAATTCATCGAAGTCGGCCACCTCCAGACGCGGTGTAAAACTATAGGCGCGGCTCTCCTTGACCAGATTCTCAACCTGACCCTTCTCCCAACCGGCCGCGCGCGTACAGGCGATCGGGTTCACCAGATGATGAGAACACATCCGGGAGAATGCCTTGTTGAACTTTCTTTCCTTGCCCGACAGGATCGCATCGACGGCGGTCGTCATGTTATCGTAGATCCCGTTGATGCAGCCTCCACCAAAGAATTTGAAGGCCTCGTCGTGGGCATCAAAGACCATCTCCTGCGTCTCGCGCGGATAGGCAATGGAGAATGGCATGCGGCTATGGCAAAGTTTGAAATGGGCAACCTTCACGGTCGTGAGTGCACCGTCCATCAAAACCGTCTCCACACTCCAGTCGAACTGGTACGCCTCCCCAGGATCAAAGATCAGCGGGATGAACGCCTGCGCCTGTTGTCGGCCGTGCGCAATGCGCCAATTCTTTGTGTAGCGTCGAACACTGTCATACCCGCCGCCAAAACCATCATCGGAGAGTTCCTTCCAGATTTTGGTCATCCGCTTGCGGTGTTTCTTCGGAAGCGCCTCGTTCTCCTCAAGCGTTTCATCCAGACGCGCGCGCCAAGGCCCGAGCACCGGGTATGGCTGCGATTTGCGCTCATATTTGAACTCCGTCACTCCCGATCGGATTATCTTTCGAACCGTTGCACGGCTCAAATTGAGCGAACGGCAAATTTCCTTGATGCTCTTTTTTTCGATCAGGTGTAAGCGACGCACTTTTCTAATAGTTTCCACGCAAATCATCCCGCTTGCCTCTCCATCGACTGCTCAATGAAAAGGATGTCTACAACCATAGGGAGGGGTCAAATTTGGACGCCGATTTCCCCGCTTAGGGGGTCAAAATTGCACGCTTTTCTACAGACCGTAGCCTGCCGCGCTAGCGCTGGAGAAAAAGAGGGGCGTTACGCCATCTGCTTGTCGCTTAGTCAGAAAAACCGCTAATGCCACCGCTCCGAATTCCAAGCCGTGAATCCTGCAGCGCAACGAAAATTAATGCATCCTGACCTTACGGGTCGGACAGAACCTAGCATCATCCAAAGGTTCCAAAACTAATTTAGTCCGGTCAGCCCTTTCAGAACGAAATCCGCTGTGCTTGGGCTGCTTGCGAAGGGCAAATCATAAACGATTGCTAGCCTGCTCAGGGCTTTGACATCCACGTCGTGCGGCATCGGCGACATTGGGTCGATAAAAAAGAACAGACCGTCCAGCCGGCCCTCGCAGATCATCGCCCCAAGCTGCTGGTCGCCGCCTAGTGGCCCGCTGTGCAGCGCGGTGACATTAAGCTCAGGCAACGCGGCCCTGAGGCGGCCACCGGTGGTTCCGGTGGCGAACAACTCCGCCTGACTTAGGACGTCAGCATGGGACTGGGCCCATTCGACCATGAGGTCTTTCTTGGCGTCATGGGCAACCAGGGCCAGTTTCAGCGGTCTACCTGATGAATTGCTCGACATAGTCCGCTCCTAAACCAACTTCCTCATAGTGCTTACGGCACATGTCGATTTTAGTGAAGACGTCCTCGTAACCCATGGTTTTGCCCCATGGGTCGACATAAAGCATCACGCCGTTGACCTGGAAATAGGTGATCATTTCGTCGACATCATCGGGTACAATCAGAGTGTGGGTTTCGCCCGGCGGTTCGAACACATAGCCGCCTTCCTCCGCGACCCAGTCATGTTCCAGATAATGCCAGCGGCCTTTCAGAACAAAACCATGAACGGGCTGCGGATGCCGATGCCTCGACAGAACCCCGGATTTCCGCACTCGTAGCAGGTTCATCCAGTACCCCTGAGACCGGTTCAAGCAGAGCGGTCGGAACGAGACGTTTTCGGTTTGCGGCACCCAGATCCTCTCGTCTTTGGCGACGGCTTCAGGGATGACGATCTCCTCCTGAGCATCCTTGGGGAAGGGCAGCTGATAAGGCATCCTGGGATCGTCGTCGTTTCCTTGTACTGGCATCAGTTGCCCTCCTCACATTGCAGAATAGCCGCCATCCACAGGGTAGACGGCACCGGTCACAAAAGCAGCCTCATCCGACAGCAACCACGTGGCCAGTGCGCCAACCTCGGATGGTTTGCCCCAACGGTCCAGCGGCGTCCGACCCAGAATAGGTTGGTTGCGGGCCGGATCGGCGCGCAGAGCCTCGGTCATTTCGGTTTCGATCCATCCGGGTGCAACTGCATTGACGCGCACGCCATCCTCCGCCCATTTCCCGGCCAAGGCCTTGGTCAACTGCGCCACCCCACCCTTGCTGGCAGAATAAGCAGGAACAAGCGGCCCACCAAAGTAACTGAGCATCGACGCGGTGTTCACGATGGCGCCACCTGACTCGGCCAACAAGGGTTGCGCGGCCAGACAGCAGCGCATGGTACCGGTCAGGTTGATATCGATCACTGTCTCAAAAACGTCGATCTCATACTCCGCGCCGCGCGCCAGAATACCTGCGCAATTGACCAGCCCGTCGAGTTTTTCAATCTCACCGAAGAACGCGGTTACAGCCTGAGTATCCCGCACATCCAACTGCGCACAGACGTCGTCAGGATACTGCGCGGCATATTCCGCAACCTCTTCAGCTCCGACACCGGTCGCGGTGATGCGCCATCCCTTACGGCGAAGTTCCCCTGCGATACCGGCGCCTATGCCGCGGGTGCCGCCAATGACAACGGCGTGTTTCATGGATCAGTCTCCTTCCGCGAGAAACGCCTCGACCGCATCTCTACGAGGCATCGGGGCAACCGCTCCATACCCTTGGGTCGAAAGCGCAGCAGCGGCGTTGGCATATCGTGCGGCCTGAAACGGATCATCGCCCGCAACAATACGAGACAGGAAGGCACCGTCAAATGTGTCGCCTGCGGCCGTGGCATCCACCGCTTCGACCCGACGGCCTTTGACACGTTCGCGCTTGTCTGGTGTCGCAACCAGGGTCCCTTCGGCCCCCAACGTCAGGGCGACAATTTTTGCCCCGTGGTTTAGGTAAAAATCTGCGATGTCATCGGGATCGGACAGGCCTGTCAGTTGCTCGGCATCATCCAAACCAGGAAGGGCAATATCGCATTTTGACATGGCTGCGTGCGTCACAGCACGGGCGCGTTCGATCGGCCAGAGCTTTAGGCGCAGATTGGTGTCGTAGGACACGAGGCCTCCGCCGTCCTTTACAATCTGAATGGCCCGAAACACGGTATCGGCGGCAACATCCGAAATCGCCTGACTGATCCCCGAAACGTGCAATATCTTCGCCGATTTCAACGCCGCCATTGGCAGATCATCTGGCTCCATCCGGCTACTGGCCGAGCCTGCGCGGAAGTAACTGAACTCATGCCCGTTCGCGCCATGCGTCACAAAATAGACCCCGGTATGAGCATCCGCGACCTGACGCACGGTCGAGGTGTCGATCCCCTCGGCCTTCCACAGGTCCATGAAGGAATTGCCGAACGTATCAGCGCCGACATGCGTCACGTAGCCAACGGACGCACCCTGCCGCGCGGCGGCGATTGCGCAGTTTGAGGTGTCACCGCCATGTCCTGGCAGGTAGTTCCCGTCAGGCTGCTGGTTGAACTCCAGCATCGGTTCGCCAAGGCACAAAATATCGGGGGTCATGGTCATCTCATCTTTGCCAAAAAGGGTCAGCCCCGGTGGGCTGACCAAAGAGGTTGGGAGGGTTATTCGGTCGTATAGCTTTGGCCGACACCCGGAATCTTCCAGATACGGAAGTTTGGGATTTTGGGGTCTTCAAAGTTCATGTCACCATCGACCCAGATATGCAGGTGGTTCGAGACCACATACATCTCGCCATCCGGACCCCAGGCCAGCGTGTCCGGCCAGTTCATTTCCGGGTGGTGGACGAAACGGCTGACCTGACGGGTGGATTCATCGAACTTCATGATCCCGTCCAGCGACAGCGCGGTCATATAGATGTTGCCTTCGTTGTCCGCCGTCATCCCATCGGTGTTGGAAGGCAGCACTGCGGCAACCTCAACCGTGTTTTCGATTACTGTCTCATTGCTCTCGAAGTCCCGCAGCACTTCGGTCGGGAGGCTATACAGGTGATTGCCCGTCAGGTTGGTCCAGTAGAGCGTTTCCTTGTCGCCTGACAACGCGATACCATCGGCACCAGTGCGCATGCCGCTATTCTTAAGTACAGGTCGGTCGTCGATGTTGAAGAAGAAATTCGGCTCATCATTGGTGAACCGGTGCTGGTCCAGAATGCGGCGCACCGAGTTGGTGTTGCTGTCATAGACAATCAAACCACCATGCAGCGGGTCACAGAAGATGCCGCTGTCGGCGATATAGGCAAAGCCGGTGTCGTTATCGACAGCCAAATCGTTCAGGAAAGAACACTGACGATCCGCTTCTTCCGCCGTGAAGACATAGCGCTGAATTTCCTTGTTCTCTTTCAGATCCCACAGAACCAGCTTGGCGTCGCCATCCTCGAATGGAGGGCCAGCCACGTGGCCTTGATCGAGAATCCACATCACGTCATTGCGGTCGATCTCAAAACCTAGCACTGCCTTCAGGCCATCAGGGTTCGACATGCTGTTCATGTCTTCAGACGGAAACGCCTCGAGTTCCCAAGTGTCGCCGTTCTTGACCAGCTTGGAGACGGTTGAGGGGATCTCGGCCCCACCCCAACGCGCGGTGGACACATAGATGTTGCTCTGGCTGTCGACCTTGGCGCCTTGAACCAACGCTTTGCCGTAAATCTCGCTCCCTTCCCAAGCGGATTTTGTCGCCTCGTCCTTGACGGCATAGGGCAGACTGTTCCATTCCGCGACCACCTCGAGCCCGTTCGCGAGCGCCGGGGTAGCCAGGACGGCGGTAAGGGCCACCGTGTTGAGCATTCGTTTCAGCATTATTCCTCCCTTGCTGAGTTTTGGTGTCCCGCAGGTTGTTGCGAGCGACCTGCGGGACGGTTTGTTGTTTTAGATACGGCCGTATTTCGCCAGACCTTCGCGCAGCGAGCCGCTTTCGATGATCAGACGTGCCTGTTCGGCTTCGCGTTCATCAATCTCGCATGCCATGTCCAAGATCGCTTCGGCGTGTTCACGGGGGACCACAACCGCACCGTCGATATCTGCAACGATGATGTCGCCGGGGTGTACAATCACACCGCCCATGTCGACTTCTACATTGGAAGCCAGCGTACGAACGCGGCCCAGAGTGGTGCCCGGGTTAACGCAGCGGGAATAGACCGGGAAGTCATAGTCGCGCTTGATCTCGACCAGATCACGCACACCACCGTCCAGAACGGCACCTTCGTGTTTGTTGGCAACGGCTCCGGCGGTCATCAGACCACCCCACAGCGCCACATCGGTAGTGCCATTGGTCGAGATCACGATGACCGAACCGGCCTCGGATTCGTCGATGGCGTCCAGCGCGTGTTGCGGCGGCAGGAATTCGTCAGTTGGTCCTTCCAGAATTGTTACGGCTGGACCGACGATCTTCCTTTCATTGATGCGCGGTTTGATCGAGGCGGGCAGAAATCCGGTCTTGCCGGACACCTTGTCCACGGCATCCGCGACTGATGCGGTGGCCACGTCGCGAAACCCGGCAACGAGTTCTTGGGTGTTCATGAGAGTATCCTCTTACGTTGGGAAGATTGAAAAGATGCGGCTGTGAGAGACGCGTTGATTTGTGAGCGAGCCAAGTCGATGTGACCGGCCTCGAGCGCCTGGGCAGGCAGCAGATTTCCACCCATGCCGACGCAAAGCGCACCGGCGTTCAGATAGGTTTGCGCAGTGTCAGGAGACACGCCGCCAGTCGGCATCAGGGCGAGATTGGGAAACACGGATTTGACGGCCTTCAGGAAGCCGGGCCCTCCGGCAGCATCGGCCGGAAAAATCTTGATCTCCGCAGCACCGATTTCCGCATGATGGTGAACCTCGCCCGGGGTCATTGCACCAGGCAGATAGGGCACTTTCGCAGCACCGGCTTCGCGTGCGGCAGCATCGCTCCAGCACGGAGAGACAACAAATTCGGCACCGGCTGCCAACACGGTGTCAGCCTGATCAGCGTCAAGAACAGTTCCGGCGCCTGTGCAAATGTCAGGATGGCGTTGGCGCAGTTCGGAGATCAGAGCAGCAGCAGGAACCGTGGTAGTGATCTCCAATGCGCGGATTCCGGCCTCAGCCAGCAGGTCACAGGCCTTCAATGCGATTTCGGGGTCTCTGTGGCGGATCACCGGGACAATTTGCGCAGATCTCAAAGTGCTGACGAAATCTACCATTTGTTCACCCAGTGATCGGGTTGCTCGTCCCCAAGAACTCTCGCGACTTCACGCGCAGCACATCGCTGCAGCACCGCAACCGAGCGTTCAGAGTACCAGGCAGCATGATCCGAAACGATCGTGTTGGGGCTGTGCAAAAGGGGGTTGGCTGGATCGACTGGTTCCTGTTCGAACACGTCGATACCTGCCCCGAAAATGCGACCTTGGTGCAGGGCCTGAGCCAATGCCGCTTCGTCCACCAAACCGCCGCGCGAAACGTTGATCACGATCGAGGTTGGCTTCATTTGCGCGATACGCTCGGCGTTCAGAATATGCCGCGTTTCGGGCGTGAGAGGAGCATGCAGACTGATGACGTCGGACGCCTTGCAGAGGTTGATCAAATCCACCTTTTGCACATCCGCCGCTTGGGCTGCGTCGTCGCTAAGGTAGGGGTCGAAAACCAGAACCGAAGCGAACCCCAGGGCCCGGAACTTCCGTGCAGCTTGCAGGCCGATCTTTCCGCAGCCAATCAGGCCAAGGGTGGCGTTTTCGCGGCTGGGGATCAACGCCGCCTGCCCTACTCCCCATTGACCCTGCCGCACTTCGGCATCTCGGGACGGAATGCGCCGCTGCACGGCCAAATACAACGCCAGCGCATGTTCGCTGACTTCGGTTTCCGCACCATAGTCTGGCACATTCGCAACATAGATGCCGCGCGATTGCGCGTAGTTCAGGTCGATATTATCGACGCCCACCCCATAGCGGACGACGACTTTCAGGTTCGGGCAGGCATCGATCACGGCCGCATCCACAATGCGTTCCCGCACAAGGATGGCGACCGGATCCAACGCCTGCAGGGCCGGGACCGCCTCGGTTTCCGGCGCAACCGGCGCGATCTGAACATCCTGCTCAGCCAACACCGAAGCCTCGGCGTCATAGGCGGCATAGCCGGGTTCAAGAATAGCGATGGTTTGGCGGGTTATGTGGCGGTCTCTCGGCATGGGTTATTGGGCCTTATAGGCTTCGACGGCGGCGTCGAGGCGGTCGGGCCACTCCTCGCCGATCTCACCCACGATGTATTCACGCACCGCAGGCTGCGTGGCTTCGCGGAACAGTGCCTTCTGCTCGGGGCTGACAGGGACCACTTCCATGCCTTTTTCCGACAGGATCGCGGTCGCATTCGCGTCCTGCGCGGCGGTCATGCCACGGTGGATCGTTTTCGAGATCTCGACGCATTGTTCGACGGCTTTCTTCTCGTCATCCGTCAGGCTTTCGAAGAACATGTCCGACATCAGATAGGCGTGCCAGCTGAACACATGGCCATCCAGCGAGACGTACTTCTGGTGCTGGTAGAGCGACGCGTTGACGATATTCGTCACGCCGTTTTCCTGACCGTCCACAACGCCCTGCTGCAGTGCACCGGGAAGTTCCGGCCACGGAACGGGAGTCGCCGATGCGCCGAGGCTTTCGACCAGAGTCACCCAGACCGGCGCGGTCATTACGCGCATTTTCAGGCCTTCCATATCGGCAGGTTCGGCCACGGGCTTCACGTTGTTGGTGAAATTGCGCACCCCGTTGTCGGCCACGCCAAAGCTATGGATGCCGGTTTTGGCCCGCATGTCTTCGGCCAGCGTGTCACCGAATTCACCGTCCATCACCGCCCAGGCCATCGCCTGATCGTCGAACAGATAGGGCATCGCCAGAACCGAGAACGGTTTGTAAACAGCCGAGATCGGGCCGTCATGGATCGCCGCCATCTGAACGGTGCCTAGCTGCAGCCCTTCCATGATCTCGGACCCGCCTCCCAGCTGCGATGCAGGGAAGATCTGAACATCAATCGAACCCGAGGTTTTGCCCTCGACGCAGGCCTCAAACGCCAGCGCGGCAGCGTGTTTGGGCGAGCTCAGGTCAGCGGCTTGAAAATGTGCGTATTTCAGCTCTTTAGCCGAGGCCGCACTGGCGGCGGTCATTGCAACAACAGCTGTTGCCGTCATCAGTTTCGACATGGTTTTCATGAGGTTCCTCCCTTTCATGTCAGTTCGCAAATCCAAAGAAGTTGGGGATGAAGGTGCTGACGCCTGGCACAAGAATGACCAGAAGAAGCACTACGAGTTCAGCCAGCAGCAGCGGCAGAACCGCTTTTGACAGGCGTTCGATTTTCAATTGTCCGACCGTGGCGATCACGAACAGCACCGGACCAACCGGAGGGGTGATCATCCCGATAGTCAGGTTCAGCACCAACATCATCCCGAATTGCAGCGGGTCGATCCCCGCGGAATAGGCAATGGGACCTAGGATCGGAGTCAGGATGATCAGCGCGGGCAGCGTGTCGATAAAGAAGCCGCAGATCAGGGCAAAAGCCGCCAGAATGAACAGAATGCCCAGACGGTTGTCGGTGATCTGGGTGATCAGCTTGGCCAATTCCTGTGGAATTTGCAGGTAAGTCAGTAGCCAGGCAAAGATCGACGCCATCGCCACGATCAGGAAGACCGAGGACGTCACCACCGCAGCCCGCACAAAAGCGGCGTACAGAGCGCGGACCGTGAAGGCGCGCAGGATGAAACCAAGGAACAGAGCGTAGGCTGAGGCCACCGCGCCCGCCTCGGTGGGTGTGAACACACCGAAAAGGATACCGCCCAGAATGATTGCTGGCATGATCAGGGCCGGAATGGCCGCCAGGGTTGCACTGCGCAACTCAACCATGGTGGCGCGATGTTCACGCCCGCGGTAGCCGTTACGAGTGGACACGATATGGTTCGCGATGGCCAGCGCAACGCCCAGCATAACCCCAGGCACAATTCCAGCCAAAAACAGTCCGGCGACTGTAACTCCATTGGTCGAAATCGCAAAAATTACAGCCAGAATGGACGGCGGGATGATCGGGCCGATGGTGGCCGTCGCAGCGGACAGGGCACCGGCGTAGTTCTTCTCATACCCGGCCTCACGCATCATCCGCATGACGATGGCAGAAGGCCCTGCAGCATCCGCCAGGGCAGAACCGCTAATCCCCGCAAACAGCATCGACACAAGGATGTTCACGTGCCCTAGCCCACCACGCACATGCCCAACCAGAGCGTTGGCAAAGCGCAACAAAGCGTTTGTTAGCCCGCAGGCCGTCATCAGCTCAGACGCGAGAATAAAGAAAGGCACCGCCATCAGCGGGAAACTGTCGATCCCGGCGAACATGCGTTGGGTTGCGACCAGTGGGTTCAATGATCCGTCAATAAAAATCGCGGACAGGCCGGCGATACCCATCGTGAAGGCTACGGGAACACCCAGAAACAACGTCGCGAAAAACAGGATGATCAGGGTTTTTGCCACGGCTCAGACCTCCACCTCATCACCCTTGGCGCTGGGACCGTGTTCAAACTCTTGGCTTACGAAACGTTTTGCGAAAAAGGTCAATTGGATCAGGAACAACGCGCACCCGATCGGGATGGCGAGATAGGGGATGCCGCGCGAAATGCCGGTGGACATGGTTTCCTTGTTCCAGCCGAATTCAACGAATTTGACGCCCAGCAACAGCATCGTCGCCATAAAGGCAAACATGACGAAGACGATGCCCCAGCGCAGCAAGCGGGCCAGAGCGTCGGGCAGCAAATCCGGAATTGTGGTGATCGCGACCAAGCGTCCTTCGCGCAAGGCAAGACCGGCACCGCAAAACGCGCCGAGGATCATCAGGTGTCTGGCGACCTCTTCAACCCAGGCCAGGGAGGTACCAAAACCGTACCGCCCCACCACATTGGCGAAGACAATTGCAAAGACCGTAGCCAGCGCCAAAGCCACCAGCGCCCGGTTCAACGCAACAATCCATGTTTCCAGAGTTTGCAAAGACGCCCCTCCCGATGCCGTCTCCTCGTGAGAATCGAAACTGGCATACAGTATGCCAATCTGTCAATACTAACACATTGTATGCTAGATATAGGCCTGCTACTGTCGAACTGAGGAGAGCGACATGAGCCCATTCAACAGACCGAAATCATTGACGGAATTGGTGACCGAAAACCTGCGCGAGCGGATCATCAAAGGCGAGTTCGAACTGGGTGAGCAACTGTCTGAAGCTCGAATCGCCAAAAATCTTGAGGTCAGCCGCACCCCGGTGCGAGAGGCAATCAATCGGCTTGAGATGGAAGGCCTGCTGGTCGTCGAACCGCAAAGAGGCTCATTCGTGTTCAACCTGGAGCCCGAAGAACTGGCAAAACTTTGCGATGCACGAGTCTGCCTTGAAACGACCGCTTTGACCTCGGCCATGCAGGCGAACCCGCAGGCGCTTCATGCCGCGCTTGAAAAATGCGTTAATCGGATGACAGCGGCCCGTGAGGCCGCGGATGATGCAGAATACCTTTATCTGGATACTCTATTTCACCAATGCCTCTTCGACTGCGCAGACAACCGGTTTCTTAATGACGCTTATCAAACGATTGCATTGAAAATGGCAGCGTTGCGCAGCCGGTTGGGGCATCACCCTGATCACATGGCTAAATCCTATCGGGAGCACATTGAGTTGCTTCAGTGCGTCCGGGATGGTGACGTTCCACAAGCTTTAGAAGTGCTGAAACTCCATATCGACAGGAAAGAAGGCTCCTATTGGAGCGATGCGACGCAGCCCGAGGGAACAGGTTCGGAATAGCGTTCAATGAATCGTTTGACCGGCGATGCCCAACCACGTGAGAACCTCAGCGACGCCGGGGCCATTTTGCCAGATGGTTCCCGCTTGAAAGCGCAGCGCATTCTGGCCGGATGAAGAACGTCAGATATCCTCTAATCGTAAGTTCAGCCCCTCGTGCTAGCATCACGGAGATCACGCCCCGCAGAAGTTGACACCTCAACGGCCAAAGCTTGATTCAGCAAGCCGAACAGGCGGTGCTAGTAGAAAGGACATGAATAGTCCGAAACGGGTTTTATCTGGCGTGGACCAAATCCCACGCCATAGAACCGGATGCTTAGTATGTTTGCGATTGGATTCCGTCCGTCAGACCTGTCGCTTGAAACTGCTATCCGGCGTCCACAAGGCTTTCATCGAAAAATGGCTGCGCAACGGCAGGCCAGAACGGCAGTTTTCGTTTTGTAAGCGGGAGGTCTTGGAATGCAGGCTGTGTTCCTCCGGGGCTGGCAACCTGCAGGATGTGATCCGAAATTTGGCTGAATGGGCCATAGAAATGGAACAAGGATTTCACCGCCACCACCGATTTCTCGGCCAGCCGGATGCCGATCTTCTCGAAGGCTTCAGGATGGTAAACCTGAACGCGAAGATCATTGACCAACAAGTCGATTTCTCCATCCAGGCGGAGCCAGACCACGGTGCCCATGGGTTCAAGACCAGTGCCGAGATGCTGACCCAAGCCCGTCTCGATATTCATAACTCTTGCAGTCAGGTCGATCGGGTCCCCTGAAACCACACCGGTTTTTCCACCAAGCCGAAGCATTAATCTGCTTCCAATGCCCGCATCCTGACAAATCCGCACTACTCCGGGATCCCAGAACAAACCGCTGGCAAAATTTGTCATTCCACGCGCCAGCATGCCTTTCAGCAAATGGGTGGCGTCGCCCGGCGCTCCTCCGCCTGAATTGTCACCCATGTCCGCCAGAACGTATAGACCGGACCGTGTACCAATGTGATCCAGCGCCTCGGAGATCGGTAGATACCGCGTGGTTACTTCGTTTCGCAACTCAAAGAAGCGCCGCCCCAACTCCTCGGCCAGTTGCGCGGCCAGTTGTGCCTGGCCATCTGCTATTACCAACATCCGCGCGCCGACATCTTCGACATCTGCCCAGGGAAAACCGTGACTCAATGAAACCGACAACACTCCGGGTCTGGTTTGAGCTGCGGCCATCTCGGCCACAAAATCCTTCATCGCCCCAGCTTTGGTCAGGTATAGGTTCATCATACGGGTATCAAAAAACGCCATCTTTGGCGTGATCTCACCCGCATGTGCCCGCTTTGCCAGATCAAACAGTTCGGCGGCGCAGGCTGTTGCATCGTCATGAGGGTATTCTCTGAAATGCACGATCAGATCGCTGGCGTTCAGCATCTTCTTTGTAAGATGAGAATGCAGGTCCAGCGAAACGCCGATCGTTGCATCCGGGCACTTTCTGCGGACGCGGGTCAGAATATCACCTTCACAATCCTCTATATGCTCGGCCACCATCGCGCCGTGAAGTTGCAACAGAATGATATCTGCATCGCCGCATTCTGCGAGATCAGACAAAATCGCGCCGCTCAGCGCGTCATAACAGCTGCGTGTGGTTGGCCCGGCGGGTTCGGCTATGGCGGTCAGGCTTTCGACAACCTGCCAGCCCAGAATTTCGGCCTTTTCGCGCCACAGATGAAGCGCCTCCGTCATAAGGTTTGGAGGCTCTTGGGTCGCCGTACCATGCCGAAGGAAATAGTCCTCAAAACCCGACATCGCAGTCGGCATCGTGCAAAACGTGTTCGTCTCTGTAGATAGTGTCGCAATGAAAAGTTTCATAAATTCTTTGTTCCCAACACGTCAGAGGACGGCTGCAAGAGCCATCCTCTGATCTTTGGCGATGCAATCATATTTCACCAGAGTTATTCGGCTTTCCACCAACGCTCCATATAGCTGCTTCCATCCAGATCCAGATTCGAGCCGAATTTTTCGGGCGTGCCAACGCTTGGGCGCGTGGCAAAAACATATGAAGCAAACATCGGGATCGCGACACCACCCTGATTGGCGACGATATCCTGCATTTCACCATACATCTGGCGACGTTTTTCGGTGTCCAATTCAGCCCGGGCCTCAACCAGAATCTTGTCGAATTTCTCATGCGACCAGAGAGATTCGTTCCAAGCGACACCGGATTGGAACGCCAATGAGAACATAAGATCCTCGACCGGTCGTCCGGCCCAATAGCTGGCGCACCAAGGTTTCTTCGTCCAGACCTCGGACCAATAGCCATCGTTAGGCTCTCGTTTGACAGAAACGTTGATCCCGCATTTCGCGGCCGAGTTCGAAATCAGCGTCGCTGCGTCCACCGCGCCAGGGAAAGCAGCGTCAGAGGACGAGAGTTCGACATTCAGCGACTCCAGACCAGCCTGTTTCAGATAGTATTTTGCTTTGTCCGGATCGAAAGTCTTTTGTTCAAGCTCAGCATTGAAATACTTCTGACCGGACCCGATTGGATGATCATTGCCGACCTCGCCGTAACCCAGCAGAATCTTGTCCACCAACTCTTGCCGATCGATGCCCCATTTGATCGCCTGACGCACATTGTTGTCGTCAAACGGCGCGGCATTGGTCAGCATTGGGAAGGAGTAGTGCTGCGTACCGGCAACTGAATGCAGCGTAACATTTGGATCACGCGAGACAAACTTAGCCGTCTTTGGATCAACCTTGTCGGCAATGTCGACGGACCCCGCCGACAGCGCCGCCATCCGTGCGGTCGTATCCAGCAGCACCAGAAGCTTCCATTCGTCCACATGCGCGACATCAGGGTTCCAGTGGTTCCCGTGACGGGCCAGATCCGCCGAAATCCCTGGCTGGAAATCCTTCAACTGATAGGCTCCGCAACCGATACCGGATCGCCAGTCAATGCTGTCACCCTCTGCCGGCAGAATAGCAAAACGGTAGTCGCTGAGGATGGCCGGGAAATCTGCGTTACCGCCCTCAAGCTCGAAAACGACGGTGTTTGGCCCGTCCGTACGCAGTTCCTTCACACCGGCCAACAGCGGCGCCCCAGTCGAGGTTGACCCTTCTCCGCGGTGAAAATTGATCGAGGCAATCACGTCCTCAACTGTCACTGTACGACCATTGTGGAACTCGACCCCGCCGCGTATCTCGAAGGTCCAGACCGAAGCGTCCGGCGAGGCCTCCCATGATTTTGCAAGCGACGGCTGCACGTTGCTGTCCGCGTCGATCGCAGTCAGGAAACCGTTCATGCCCAGGCTCAACGGAATCAGGAAACCCGCTGATATCTGCCCCGGATTGAGTTGCTCGGTCGTCCCGCCATGACCAATCCCGGCAATCATGCTGCCGCCCTTTTTGGGCGTGGCCGCAATAGCGCGATCCGCCAAAAGCGTTGCTGCACCGACAGTCATGCCGGTTGCCAAAACACCTCGCATGAACTGGCGGCGATCCACCTGACGCAATTGCAGACGCTGTTCCATCTGCCGCACGTATTGAAACTTATCCATTGCTTGACCTTCCCTGAGCATTCTTCTGTTGCCCGGAAGATCACGCACCAATTTGAGCTTAACAATGACGCCACATTATGCTTTCTTTAGCGAGTTTATGCGACGCAAGGGCCAACCACCTATGCACCAGGATTTAGCTGCAAACCTGCGTCACCTTTGTGCGGATTACCCGTCAGTGGCGGCTGTTTGCAGAGAGATTGGCATCAACCATCAGCAATTCGCCAAGTACCTCAACGGCCGCAGCATGCCCTCGCCAAACAACTTGCGCCGCATTAGCCGGTTCTTCGATGTGGGCGAGCATATCTTGCTGGGAGATCATGCAGAACTGCGGCGCCACACCACCCAACTCGCCAAAACCGAGGCGGATCGGCGACGAGACCCTCTGATCGATGTGTTCCCAGGTGATCTTCAACGGCTGCGGCCATTTCTCGGATCTTATCAAGTGTTCTTTCGCGCACCGAACGATCCAACCAAAGCCATTGTGTCAATCGGCATTGAATAATGACCCCCCATCGGCGTCCAAATTTGACCCCCCTTGGAGCTAAGAGGGGCGTTGAGGGGGTCGTGTTTAGGTTGATTCAGGAGGGGGTGGACAGCAGGTCAAACCGAAAAGAGAGCGTAGCTCGACTGAAGGTTTGACCTGCTGTCTGTTTTGAATTTATTCCCCGATTTCGAGGTTAGTCGCGGTGGTTAATTCGCCAGCTTTCGTTCCCGGTTTCGATGATATCGCAATGGTGTGTCAGTCGATCCAGGAGAGCAGTGGTCATTTTGGCATCTGTGAACACACTCGGCCATTCAGCAAATGCGAGGTTGGTTGTTAGCAGAATAGACGTTCGCTCGTACAGTTTGCTGATGAGATGGAAGAGTAATCGTCCACCAGACTCTGCGAACGGCAGATAACCGAGTTCGTCTATAATCACGAGGTCGACGCGGATCAGCTGCTCGCTGAGCCGCCCGGCGTTGCCTTCGCGATGTTCAGCCTCCAGCTTGTTCGCGAGATCCACAGCGCTGAAGAACCTGACCCGCCGGCGGTTATTGACCGCGTGGCCCCCGATCGCTGTTGCGAGATGCGTTTTGCCCGATCCGGTTCCACCGACCAGCACGCCATTCCTGGCCTAGTCCATAAAATCGCCGTCATGAAGATTGCGCACGACTTCCTCGTTGACGGGGCTGACCGTGAAGTCGAACTCAGGTAAGGACTTGCAGACCGGGAACTTTGCGGCACCCATCTGATACCGGATCGAGCGCGCAGTCTTTTCGGCCAGTTCGGCCGTGAGGAGTTCGGCCACGACCTGTTGGGGCCGCCAGTTGTTTTTGGCTGCGGCCTGCATCACTTCGTCAAAGCAGTTGACGATGCCTGGCAACTTCAGTTGACGGGCAAGTTCGAGAATTTCCTTACGCAGTTGCATGGGAGCCTCCAAGCCTGTCATAGCGAGCGCAATCCGCGATCGGTGCCATTTTCAGCTGCAGGTGGGCAGGCGGCTCAATCGCCTTTGGCGGCGGGGGATTGGTGCGCCGAGAGACAATGTTCAGGATCGCATCGGCCTTGCGCAGGCCAGATTTTAGAGCTTCTTCGCAGGCAGCCTCGACCACATCAATGTCGTGCTGGTAAGCAGCGAAAAGAATATCGGCAAGTTGCCGGTCTCCGTCGGATGTGCCCCGCAGATGGGTCCAGATCTGCGTCATTGCCGGTGGTAGGTCCCAGTCACGGAACGGTGCTCCATTGCGCAGAGCGCCAGGCTTGCGCTTGAGGACGGGCACATAGTGCCAAGGGTTGAAGATCGTTTTTCCTCGGCCGAAGCACCGTTCGTGCTCTCCGACAATCTCACCGTCTTGGCGCAGGACAATCCGCGTGGCGTAGACCTGCAACTGGACCTGACGTCCAACAGCTCTTGCCTCAACGCTGTATTTGTTTCTTTCGAAGTTGATCAGGCAGGTTCGGCTCACGGCGACCGTCTTTTCACGGAACCCGACGAAGGGCTTCTGCAGATGCGTCAGCAGCGGCTTTTCCTGCTGGAACTCCTCCCAGACCGTCACCTCCAGGTTTTCCGGATGCCGCAGTTCTTTTGCGCGTTTGATCGCGTCTTTTTGCAGCCGGGCATTCAATTCATCGAAGTCGGCCACCTCCAGACGCGGTGTAAAACTATAGGCGCGGCTCTCCTTGACCAGATTCTCAACCTGACCCTTCTCCCAACCGGCCGCGCGCGTACAGGCGATCGGGTTCACCAGATGATGAGAACACATCCGGGAGAATGCCTTGTTGAACTTTCTTTCCTTGCCCGACAGGATCGCATCGACGGCGGTCGTCATGTTATCGTAGATCCCGTTGATGCAGCCTCCACCAAAGAATTTGAAGGCCTCGTCGTGGGCATCAAAGACCATCTCCTGCGTCTCGCGCGGATAGGCAATGGAGAATGGCATGCGGCTATGGCAAAGTTTGAAATGGGCAACCTTCACGGTCGTGAGTGCACCGTCCATCAAAACCGTCTCCACACTCCAGTCGAACTGGTACGCCTCCCCAGGATCAAAGATCAGCGGGATGAACGCCTGCGCCTGTTGTCGGCCGTGCGCAATGCGCCAATTCTTTGTGTAGCGTCGAACACTGTCATACCCGCCGCCAAAACCATCATCGGAGAGTTCCTTCCAGATTTTGGTCATCCGCTTGCGGTGTTTCTTCGGAAGCGCCTCGTTCTCCTCAAGCGTTTCATCCAGACGCGCGCGCCAAGGCCCGAGCACCGGGTATGGCTGCGATTTGCGCTCATATTTGAACTCCGTCACTCCCGATCGGATTATCTTTCGAACCGTTGCACGGCTCAAATTGAGCGAACGGCAAATTTCCTTGATGCTCTTTTTTTCGATCAGGTGTAAGCGACGCACTTTTCTAATAGTTTCCACGCAAATCATCCCGCTTGCCTCTCCATCGACTGCTCAATGAAAAGGATGTCTACAACCATAGGGAGGGGTCAAATTTGGACGCCGATTTCCCCGCTTAGGGGGTCAAAATTGCACGCTTTTCTACAGATCTGGCGCAGTTCTACGGAAAATCCGTCAGCGCCTTCAATCAGGCCGTCTCACGCAACAAAGACCTGTTTGAAGGCTACCGCTTTCAACTGACCGACGCCGAGGTCGCCGATTTGCAATCACAGAATGTGATCTCAAAACCCAAAGGCCGCGGCGGGCGGCGGGTCAATCCTTGGGTCTATACGGATTACGGCGTGGCCATCGCCTCGGCCCTGTTCAAGGACCCGCGGGCGATCAGGATCACCCGGATGATCACCGAGGCCTTTGTCGACGGTGCGAACGCTCTGACCGAGACCCCGCGCAGGGTACCGGACATCCTGCCGCCCGAAGACGCTCCTGCCCCGCTGCTGCCCAATGGCGCGCAACTGCGCGATCTGGCCGAAAACATCCTCGATTCCGGCAAGCAGAGCCTTGTTGACTACATCGCCAGCCCCAGCACCAATCGCAAACAGGCCGTGGCGGCGATCATGAAAACGCTGGCCGAAACCGCCAGCGAAGATGTCCGCACCCAGCAGGAACGCCTGCGCCTGAGCATTGCCCAGCGCCTGGCCACCGGTGACTATGCTGACGATGATGACCGAAAGCGGCTGCTGGACTTGTTAAACGCAATGAAGGGCTAGCCTGCCACACACTTGCCAAAGAGTAATCTGCGGCTAGGTTCCTCGCTATGCGCTTTGTCCTGCTCTCACTGCTGCTCGGCAGCCCCGCCTATGCGTGGAACGCCACGATTGGCGAGATCTGCACATTGACACACGAAACCGAAGCAGAGGAGATCCGGCTCACCTACGATCCGGCGCAGCCGCTTTATACCCTCGAAATCACGCGCCGCGCCGAAGGCTGGACACAAACGCCTTGGTTTGCCATGCGATTTGAAGGCCCAAACCCGATTGAGATCGGAACGCCACGACACAAGCTGTCGGACGATGCGATGTCCTTGTTCGTCTCAGACACCGGCTTTGGCAACGTCTTGGACGGCCTCGAGTTCAACCAAACGGCCTATGCCTTCACGCAAGACGACCTGACTGAATTCTCACTGGAAGGTGCCGCGCCAGAGGTGCGCAAGTTTCGCACCTGCGCAGCGTCGCTGCTCTCGTAGCACTGCCTGGAGTGGCGCGGATCGGCCTGTGGTCAAACGTGCGTTCAGCCTTTGTCCCAATGGGCAATCACGTCAAAGCCTGCCGGGGTTGGCGGCGCTTCCATGAATTCAGCGAAATGCCCCCAAAGCTCGGCCACTTTTGGAGCGTTTGCGTTCGAGATATCCTCGCTTTCGACCACCGAGATCACGTATCCGGTGCCGTCCTCGTTCATCACATTGGTAAAACAGTGCATGCCGGGCATACCCATGATTTCAGATTTCAATTCGTTCATCTTCGCCGTGGCCGCCTCGCGCGTGCCGGGCTTCATTTTAAATTGAGTTACGCGTGCAAACATCTTTGTCCTCCCAAGCTGGGCGAAATTGCCCGATGGAGGCACCAAACTGGTACCAACGCGGTGCATCATAGCATGTTCTGGCAGAATCCCGCAGCGCCACAGGCCAAGCGGTCGCGGAGGTAACGGCCCTCAACCCAAGGGTTTTAGGGCTTGATGAACTTGGCGTTGCCCAAGGACCTTTGGTTGGCGGCTGTTTCACGGGGCGTGGTCGTGCTCGGCGAGGGGGCCGTTTGACGTTGTGCCACATCCGGTCCACAGGCCACTCCGTCACCGTCGGGGTCGTTGCGGGGATGATAACCCGCATAGCCTTCGTAAAACGTGCCGAACCCAACGGCCCGAGAGGCATCGCAACCGGCCAGCGCGATCAGATGGACCATGGCCTCATCCCGGCCATAGTCCGAAAGGCGCACGAACATGTTAAAGGAGATCAACGCGACGGTCAGCGGCAGGCACAGCACCATAAGCAGAATACGCACCGGAGAGAGCGCGCGTCGCCGGGCAGCTTCGGCCCGGCGCTGACGTTTGGTCGGCAAGGGTTCGTCCAGTTTGGATTTGCGAAACATCATGCCATCGCGATACAGGGGATTTGTGGCGAAGCCGAGGCAGAACGCGGCTTACCCACAAAGATCAGCGAGTATAGGATCACCTTCACGCTCACCAATGCGAGGCAAAATGCCAACCAAAGACCCCTACCAACCGCTGGACGAAACCGCCCGGGGCCTGATCCGCGAATTGATGGATGAGGCGACCCATGCTGCGCTCGCCGTTCTGAGACCGAGCACCGCTTTGCCATCAGTATCGCGGATTGCGCTGGCAACAGACGCCAAGGGGCAGCCGATCTCGTTGATTTCAAGCCTGTCGGATCATAGCAGGGCGCTACAGAACAACCCTGCCTGCGCCCTTCTGATCGGGGATCCAGGCCCTAAGGGGGATCCGCTGACGCATCCTCGGCTGACCTTGCACGCGACGGCTCGTTTGGTTGCAAGGGGAACGGCGCATCATGACAACCTCCGCCAGAGGTATCTGTCACTGCGCCCCAAGGCTAGACTCTATGCAGATTTCGCCGATTTCAGCTTTGTCCGCTTTGAGATTGAAGATGGGCTGCTGAACGGCGGGTTTGGCAAAGCTTACCGCGTCGAAGCTACAGACATCTGACACCGGGACACCGGACCTGCGTCAATTGAATGTCTCAGCCACGTCATACATGACCGGCTCGAAACTCTTGCACAGCTCATTGATCTTGCGGTTGCGGTCGCGCATTTCCGGGGTGCGTAGCATGGCCAGAAAATCCTCGCGCCGTTCCCATTGCGAATAATTGGCAATCCGGGTCTGTGCGTCGTTGACATGCAGGCCGGCGGATACAAAACCAGGCTGTTTTGAGATGAATTCGGAATAGGCATCCGTCAGCGCCTCAAGCAGGTCCTGACAGGTGCCGGGTGTCATCTCAAATGTCGTGATAACGGTCTGAACGCTGGCGGTTTTGGCTATGGTCGGCATCTGAGTCCTCCTTTGGCTTACCCTCAGCCTAGCACAGGATTCCCAAACGTCTTGTCTTTCCTGCCGCCCAAAGCGAAGTCGCCCCGTTAAAGGGGCGACTTGCTGGTATCTCTACTCTTCCAGACGCATTTGTACCGAGACATCACCGCTCAGGCTTTCGGCCCAACGTAGTTGGACCGCATCGCCATTACTGCCCTGTTCGACATCGGCATAGGGAAAGGAATAGCGCACCGACCCAAGCGCCGTTCTGAGCGGCCCAAGAACCGCTACCGCATCACAGCTACGCGCCTTGGAACCAAACGGCAACCGACCGTCCGAGTCGATGGTCCAGACCTGCGAGGCCGAGCTCTGGCTGTGTCGCACACGCAGCGGGTTTTCCACCTTGGCATCAATACCGTGATAGGTGTTGTTGCTGAACGTGACGTTGATGTGCTGATCCGCATCCAGATCCGCAAAGGACGTATCCACCCGGTCGGCGCGTTCTAGGTCTGTCCCACTAGAGCGGAACTTGTTACCGGTCACCGCCAGCCCGTTCAGGAAATGCCCCGGACCGTGCGGACGGATCACGATATAGCTGAACCAGGGCGGCGCCTCGCTGGAATAGAAGATATTGTCGGTGATGCTCATGGCGCTGAAGGAATAGCCCGAGACATAGGCGGGTGTCGTGTCCCGCTCGTTCGTCCACTGCACAAAGCAATTGTCCACGTAGTTCTCGGCGATGGTCGAGCTATTATAGGTGCCGATCATGATCAGCCCTGCTGTCCGCACCCCTTGCGGAATACTGTCGCCCTGGAAAAAGTGGTTGCCAAGGATCATGTTGTTGTCGCCGCCGATAACCGCAAAGTGCTTGAAGCGCACCGCCCGGTTGTGGCGGATTTTCACGTCGTTCGAGGTGGTGTTCAGCGCGATCGATTTGCGGTCCGTTACAATGAACGACTCTTCCGAGGACAGGAACTGGCAATTGTCGATCAGCATCCCCTTACAGCCCGTCCCAATCGAGGTGATTCCGCGATCCAGCGGGCGGCTGATGAAGCAATCCGACAATGAGAATGTGCTGCCCGCGGGCGCCAGACGGATGGCGCTGCAGCGACCGTTGCACTGGAACTCGATCTGTTCCATCCCGAACTTGCGCAGTACTCCGAAATTGCCGAAATCAAGCAGGTATTTGAAGGACACGAAGGTGAAGGTCTGAGTGCCTGCCGCGTCATACATCGGCGCGTTTAACGTCAACTCACCAGCGCTTTCATCTTTTCCACGTACATAGATCTCGCGCCCGACGCCGCTGCCCTGAACCAGCGAGCCGATGGGGATATTCGCCACATTGGCCACATTGATCAGACGGGTCGAATCCGCTGGATCATAGGTCGCGACCGAGGTGAAGGTCTCGGTATCCCAGGCCGAGCTGTTTTTAACATCGAACTGACCGTTACGGATGACCCGACGTGTCGAAAACCCCGGCTTGTTGGGAACGGCGGCAAACATGTTGATTGGGGCCGTCACTTCGATCTTGCGGCCGCCGAGATCCAGCGATTCATGGTCCGAGTTGTTCAGCAGCGCCTGAAATGCCTTTTTGAAGGCCAACTCCTCATTCCCGAACGCGGAGATATAGGCGGGCAGGTCATAGTTTTTCAGCAGCAGAAGCATCTTGTCGTCAGGCATCGTGACCGTGCCCTCAAACTCGACCTCAGAGGACAGGGTGGTATTCTCGGCCAGACGATAGGTGCCTTGGGGCACAAAAATGCGCCGGCCTCCAGCGGCCTGATCCGCCGCCTCGAACGCGGCCGAGCGTCGGCAATGCCGTCGCCCACTGCGCCATAGTCGCGCACATCGACACGGCTGACGATCTCACGCAGGAACACGCCGGTGACATCGGTGACCTCCAAATCATCGACGCGGATAACGGCCCCATTGGCGCCCTCGACATCAATGCCGAAATGACCGTAGAGCGCACTGACACCCCAAGCCATATCCACGCCCGGGCGTCGCCCGGTGCCCACAATGGCGGTGATCTCAGTCACTGCGCCATAGCTTGTCAGCTGGGTGGCTGGGCCTTGCTCGATGACCCCCGTCAGATGGGTGTCGCCCGCTGCTCCGGCCCAGGCGGCGATCCGCACTTCGGGCAGAGGGCCACTGATCGCCTTGACCCGCGCCTTGATCTGCAAATAGCACCCCGGCAGGATCGGGGTCTGGCCCATGTAGCGCAACTGCTGCGGGCTGTTGATCTTCAGGATCTCAAGACAGCCGCCAAAATCCGCATCCGATGGCACAAATGCCCCGGTGCCCGAGCCATCATAGGTCGGTGAGCCCGGCGTACCATCGCCCGCAGACCACACGCCCAGACCGTTTTCGAAAGCAGGCGGCATGAACACAATGCCGTCGGTGATTGCCTTGTTCATAGAAATCCCTTTCCTCGTCGCGCGGCCCAATGGCTGCACGTTCAAACGCCGTGTTCAGGTCCATCCCGAACGCGACAGTCTGAGTATCCAAAAGGGATTAACCGCCACTCATACGACCGTGACGGTGGTGTTGCATCAGGCTGCAGGGTCAGCGCGACCCAATAGCTGCACGCCGTTGATCTTCCAGCCATTTTCCTGCTGGATCATCTGATAATCGAGAATGTGAACCGCGCCATCGCCATCGGTGATCATGACCTTCTGCCACAACGCGCCTGCGACCTCGCGCAGTTCCAGAAACCGCACATCAGAGGGACGCCAGACCATGGGATAGCCATTGCGTACCATCGCTCCGAAATTGTCCGGGTTTCCAAAGAGACGCTGGATATTGGGGCTGGCAAAGGTAAAGGCCGTGGCGAAATCATCCGCCTTGAAGGCCTGAATCTGGGCCGCAATATTGGCCTCGATCTCGGCGCTCTGGGCAGACGCACCCGAGGCCAAACCGGCGCTCAGGGACAGGGCAAGCAGTAAACGACGCATGGGGCTACCTCCTGTCGGAACGGTAGCCCCATGCGGGATCAGGTCAAATCAGACCAGTTCTCCGGCCAAGGCCTTGTCGATCAGTGCAATCGTTTCCGGCACGCCATAGAGGGCAATGAAGCCGCCAAAACGCGGGCCTTGCGAGGCCCCCAACAGCACCTCGTAGAGGGCGGTGAACCAGCCACGCATCGGGTCAAACCGCTCGCGCCCGATGGAATAGACCACCGATTGCAGAGCCTCATCCTCGGCCGGGCCGTCATAGGCCTCGAGCGCGGCCTTGAGCGCCTCCAGCGCTTCGCGCTCTTGATCCGTCGGGGCGCGGTGCTTGCGCGTTGGTTTGACGAAATCGTTGAAGTAGCGCACGGCAAAACCGGCCGCCTGATCCAGATCGGGGTGGCTCTCGGCGGTCGCCTCAGGCGCGTAACGGCGGATAAAGCCCCAAAGCGCCTCTTTGTCTTCTGCCCCGGAAACCGACGCAAGGTTCAGCAACATGGCAAACGGTACGATCAGGGTCGATTCCGGCACGTCACCGCCATGAATATGCCAGACCGGGTTGTTCAGCTGCGCCTTCAGCTCCTGCCCCGGATAGGCCCGCAGCTGCTGATGGTATTCATCGTAGGCCTTGGGAATGACGTCGAAATGCATCCGCTTGGCCGTCTTGGGCTTTTGATACATGAAATACGACAGGCTTTCCGTCGGTGCATAGGTCAACCATTCGTCAATCGACACACCATTGCCGGACGACTTCGAGATCTTCTGACCATTTTCATCCAAAAACAGCTCATACGAGAAATGCTCGGGCGCTCGGCCACCCAAAGCACGGCAGATCGCGTCATAGATCTTTTCGTTGGTGGCGTGTTCCTTGCCGTACATCTCGAAATCGACACCAAGCGCAGCCCAGCGCGCGCCAAAGTCCGGCTTCCACTGCAGCTTTACGTTGCCGCCCGTGACGGGAACGGTCCATTCCTTGCCGTCTTCATCGTCGAACGTTACGGTGTAGGTCTCGGCGCAGACCTTCTTCATCTTCACATACAGAACCCGCCCGGTTTCGGGGTGGATCGGCAGGAAGATCGAGTAAGTCTGCTGGCGCTCTTCGCGCAGGCTTTTCAGCATGATGGCCATGATGGCCTCATAGTTGTCGACGGCGCGTTTCAGCACCTCGTCGAACTGACCCGAGCGGTAGAAGTCGCGCGCCGAATAGAACTCATACTCGAACCCAAAGGTATCGAGGAACCGCCGCAGCATGGCGTTGTTGTATTCGCCAAAGCTAGGGTATTCGCCGAACGGATCCGGCACCGACGTCAGCGGGCATTGCAGGTAGTCCTGCAATTGATCCGGGTTCGGCACGTTGCTGGGCACTTTGCGCATGCCGTCCAGATCGTCCGAGAAACAGATCAGCTTGGTCGGGATATCCGAAAGCGCCTCGAACGCGCGCTTGACCATCGTGGTTCGCGCGACCTCACCAAAGGTGCCGATATGCGGCAGGCCTGAGGGGCCATAGCCGGTCTCAAAAAGCACAAACCCTTTCTCCGGAGCGTTCTTCTGATAGCGTTTGAGCAACCGGCGCGCCTCTTCGAAAGGCCAGGCCTTGGACGACATTGCGGTTTCACGCAGTTCAGACATCAGATTTGCTCCATCGGGAAAAACAGCGCCGGTCGCCCTTTGCAACCGACCGGCCCCTCCTATTGTGCCGGTGCAGCATGAGTCAATAAAAGCGCGGGGTTTTTCCGAAGGCAAAAGCCGATTCAACCGGTCAACTGGTCCAGTTTCGCCGCCCAGATAAAGTCATTCTCGTTGAGCCCGCCGATTTCGTGGGTCGTCAGCCTGACATCCACATAGCCCCAGCCGAACGAGATATCAGGGTGGTGCCCCTGCTGATCCGCCAGCCATGCGCAGAGATTGGCCAGATATGTCGCCTTAGCAAAACCCTTGAACGCGAAGTGGCGGCTTAGCTCGGTCGACCCGGCATTCAGTGTCCATTCCGATGACAGCTCACCCATATGAGCGTTTGCCTCATCTGCCGTCAGGGCCGGAATGCCGCCGGAACAAGGTACGCACGTACGGTCTGACAAGTTGCAGGTTTGTCCTGTTGTGGTCATTTTCGATCACTCCGCTGCTGTTGCTTTAGGCGGGAACTTGTTGGGCAATAGACCAAGCGACTGCGCCTGCTTTACATCTGCCAACAGGTCCCTGTCGGCCGCTGCGAACAGCGCCTCGGGGTCTTGCAGAACAAAGTAGCCCATTTGGTGCATGTCGATCCGGTATGGAGTACGCAGGATCGTCAGCACGTCAAACGGGTCTCGTTCGGGAATGTCGCTTTCGACCGCATAAACAAGTTCAGTGGGCGAGGACGCAAGCCCCGAACCCAGCGCTTTGATTTCACCATCCTGCCACCGTAACCCGAACTCGACCGAAAACCAATAAAGCCGGATCAGCCAGGCATAGTCCTTTGGCTCAGCCTGCACCCCGGCCTTGCCGATGGCCCTACTGAACGCCGCAAATCTGGGATCACTGAGCAAGGGCGTATGCCCAAAGATCTCATGGAAAATGTCCGGCTCTTCAATATAGTCGAAATCCTCGCGTGAACGGATGAAGGAGGCAGCCGGAAACACCCTGTCGGCCAGCATCCCAAAAAAGGTTTCGAACCCAATCAGCGCTGGCACGGGCTGAACCCGCCATCCAGTCAGATCCAACAAACGTTCCGAGATATCCTTGCAGGAAGGCACACGGGTCTTCGGCAACTCCAAACGTTTCAAGCCGTTGAGATAGTCACGCGCCATGTATTTCTGTACGGTGTTCTGCTGCGCCGCGTAGAGATCGGCCCAAACGGCATCCTCTTCAGCCGTATATGCGATATGACCCTGCGCATCGGCGATTTTAGCGCGGTATTTCGTTGATTTCGGCATCTTCTCCTCCCCTTCACAGATATTCTATTCAAGGGAGGCGGTGAATTCAGTTTCTCTAGATGGGAAAATCCCTTATAGTTGAACGGATCATTTTGCATTGAGGATAAAATTGGCACAAACGTTTCATCCTGCCGATCTAGCCATCCTGCAACAGCTGCAAACCGACGGCCGATTGTCGATGCAGGAGCTTGCAGACCGCACGGGCTTGTCGGCCTCGCAATGCTGGCGTCGGGTACGGGATCTTGAGGCATCCGGAGTTGTATCGGGCTACACCGCGCAGGTCCGTGCCAAATCCGTCGGGCTGAACGCAATTGCCTATATTCACGTCGCGTTGCAGAGCCATCAGGAAGACAGCATCAACGCCTTCCTCCGTCTGGTTGAGACCGAGCCTCAGATCGTGGAATGCGCGTCAATTACCGGAGATCATGACTTCCTCCTCAAGGTCTACGCCAAATCGCCCGAAGATCTTGAGCTTTTCATAATGCAGCGCCTTCTGAAGTCAGGTCTGGTCCGTGACACCCGCAGCAACTTCGTGCTGCGTCAGACCAAAACGCGGGGACCACTGCCAATTCTCTGACACGCGCCCGCAAAAGCCGTTGAACCTGCCCGCCAGCCCTCCTATCTTGCGACGGCAGCAAATGACTCAGGACGACCCAATGACCGACCAAGTACCACACCCGATGTCTCCGCAAGATTGCCTTGTGGCGATCATGGTCGCGATCTCGGCGTCGGATGAGACGATCCGCACCGCCGAACTGGTCAAGATCGAAGGCGCGGTGAACATGCTGCCTGTTTTTGCGGGCTATGACATCGACCGCACCCGCCGGGTTTCGCAAATCGTGTTCGACCTGTTCGAGCAGGAAGATGGGTTGGATGCTCTCTTCGGCCTGATCCGAGACAACTTACCCGAGCGCCTGAACGAAACGGCTTATGCGCTGGCCTGTGACGTGGCCGCTGCAGACGGTTCACTGGCCGAAACCGAGCTGCGTTTGCTGGAAGAAATCCGCTATGAGCTGAACATCGACCGCCTGCACGCTGCCGCGATCGAACGCGGTGCCCGCGCGCGCCACACGATTTAGGTTCAACTGCCGTAGAGAGACCCCCAGCGCTCAATCAAAGCCCGCTGAAGCTTGCGCGACCGGCGGTTCCAACTGCGCGCGCCTTCTGGTCGCTCGCGTTGTTCGCGCGGGATCGTGGCGCGGTGGTCCACATCTGCCGTAAAGATCGCAAAGGCCAGTTCAGACCCGTCAGCCGTAGTCAGAAACCCACCCAGACCTGAGACGAAGTTCAGCGTTCCGGTTTTTGCATTCACCTTGATGGGATGATCCTTGACCGCCCGACCCTGACTATCGGTCAGCGTGAAAGGCTTGAGCAGGGGCCGCAGCGCCCCGGTTTTGCGCGCCGCAACAAGCGCCTTTACCAGATCGCCCGGAGGCATGCGGGACGCGTCTCCCAGACCCGAATGGTCCACCATGGCGATTTGGTTGGCACCATAGGTCTCCGCCGCCCAGCGGTTCATCTCAGCCGCCGAGTCCGCCAGATCACTCGGCCTCACCCCGCGTGCTGTAGTGGCCGCCATACCAACCATTTCTGCCGTCAGATTGGTCGAGTATTTCAGCATCCCGCGCAGGATGCTCTCTAACCGGTCACTTTGATGCACCACCAACGCAGTGCCCTGCGGGGTTTCCTGCGTGACTTGCACCCGACCCAGAACAATCCCGTTTGAGCGGGCAAGCGTGCGAAACACATCGCCCGCATAAAGTGCAGGTTTTCGAACGGGTAACCAACGTGCGCCGCCATTGCCCAGCGCGCCTTTGGCCACGGTCCAGCGGTCCTGACGTGCGCTGGGTTGATAGGTGTAGATCGGTAGGCTGCGCGGTTCCACCCGCATCACAGCCATATCGACATCCGGACGGTACTTGGCGCTGCGCGCATCCATCGTGACGTTGTAATTCGTCCCGGCCCGCTTCCATTCGAAATGAACGCGGTTGAAGTTCAAAGAAATTCCGCTGATCGCCGGGCTATAGCCCAGATGATCCGGTTGCCCGGGGTCGATGCTGAACGCGTAGGGCAAGGCTCCGTCATAGACTTTGAACGCCCCGCGAACTTCGGTCACCCCGGCCTCGCGCAGATTGGCTGCCATGCTTGCCAATGCATCCGTATCCAGCAGAGGGTCGCCGCCACCAACAAGGATCAAGTCGCCCTTTAGAATGCCATTCTCAATTGGACCATCCGCCAGAAGCTTGGTCTCAAAGCGATGATCTGGACCCAGTACGTCCAACGCATAGAGCGCGGTCAGCGCCTTGCCCACACTCGCCGGAGGCAACCCGGCCTCACCCCCCAGCGCTTCAAGCTGGGTGCCTGTCTCAACATCTGCCACAGCAAAGATCACATCGCCCCGCAGCCCGGCTGCGCGAACGAACCGCTCGGCCCCGGTCAGCTGAGGTCCACGGGCCTGAGGTCGCAAGGACACCAAGGGGGCCTGCGCCATGGCAGCCGCAGGGACCGCAGCTGCACTCAACCCTGCCAGGAACAAACGGCGTGAAATACGATCAACCATGGGTCAATTAAAATCCCAGAGATGAAATTTGGACAACCATTGCATGAGAATATGCGGGCAATGTGGCTATTCGGGCAACACTCCGTTTGCCCAGGTGCCGCGATTACGAAGATCAGTTGAACTAAGATTGACCATCGGCACGTTCACGAAACACCATGCCGGAGCCTGCGCGCGCCCCAATAAATGCCGCGCCTGCCCGTCAATCCTGTAGGGTGCATAGACCCGCGCAGCTGACGACATCCGCGCGGAAATTCGATCCCCCGGTCGCGCCACAACGCCCACGGGGACGCTGTCCATGATCTGCCGCCAGTCCTTCCACTGATGAAACTGCGCCAGATTGTCAGCCCCCATGATCCAGACAAATCGCACTTGAGGATAAAGCCGCCGGAGGGCCACCAGAGAATCCGCCGTCGCCCGCGTACCCGTCAGCGCCTCGATATCCGTAACGTCCACCCGAGGGTGCTGCATCACCGCCCGCGCGGCCTCTAACCGACGCGGCAAAGGCGCAGGCCCGTGCTGTTTCAGAGGGTTACCCGGAGAGACCAGCCACCAAACACGATCCAAGCCGAACGCTTTCATCGCCTCAAGCGTGACATGTACATGACCTTGATGCGGAGGATCAAAGGAGCCTCCGAACAGCCCAATGACCTGTCCAGGTCGAGCATATGGTATCTGGCTGCGCAACATCCTTTGCTGTTGTTCAGAACTGAAGCAGCTTGTCAATCAACAGGTTGTACTGTATCGCCTACCCGAGCGCGTCCAGGGCGCACCACTTCCGCACACCACCCGCCGTGCCCACGCACGGCAGAATAGCCCCCTTTGCCAAGCGCTTCCTCCATCCGGCTGCAGGGCGCACAGATCACGGTAAAGCGCAGAACCGCCTCACCCACCTGCACCTCGCGCCCCTTGAGGGCCGCGAGGTTAATCCCGGAAACCACCAGATTGCGCCGCAATATCTCTGGCGCAATCCGCCCTTGTCCTAGATACGAGCCAATCGCTGCCAGATGCTCCTGCTGGATCAAAGTCACCGCCCGTTTGCCCGCGCGACTGCGATCTCCGTCCAAACCATCGGCGGAAATCGTAGCGTCGCCTAAAGTGACGATTTCCGACCATCGGGCTGGACGCACTCCGATCCAATCGACCCGACCGGACTTTGCCCACCCAGCAATCAATTCCGCAAGTTCTGACATCTCACGCGCCTCTCAAACCGAAGCCACTCTAGCCCGCCTAAGGTCTAAGCAAAAATCACGAAACCACCAGCTTGCCCCGCCCGCTCCGCTTGGATATCAAGCGTTTCAACCCAATTTCCCCGACCCAGAGGACGCGACATGGCCGCCTATCAATATGTCTACCACATGCAGGGTGTCTCCAAGACTTATCCCGGTGGCAAGAAGTGCTTTGAAAACATCCACCTGAGCTTTCTGCCCGGCGTGAAAATCGGTGTCGTCGGCGTCAACGGCGCGGGTAAATCGACGCTGATGAAGATCATGGCTGGCCTCGATACCGACTTCACCGGCGAGGCATGGGCGGCTGAAGGCGCCAAGGTGGGCTATCTGCCACAGGAACCGCAGCTGGATGAATCGATTTCCGTCCGCGAAAACGTCATGCTGGGCGTGGCCGCGAAGAAGGCCAAGGTCGACCGCTTCAACGAGATCGCCATGGAGATCGCCGAGAATTACTCGGACGAGTTGATGGAGGAAATGACCACCCTGCAGGACGCGATCGACGCGGAAAACCTGTGGGACCTCGACAGCCAGATCGACGTCTCGATGGAGGCACTGCGCTGCCCGCCGGACGATGCCAATATCGCCAATCTGTCGGGCGGTGAAAAACGCCGCGTGGCGCTGTGCAAACTGCTGCTAGAAGCGCCCGACATGCTGCTGCTCGACGAACCGACCAACCACCTGGACGCCGAGACCATCGCCTGGCTGCAGCAGCACCTGATCGACTACAAGGGCACCATCCTGATCGTCACTCACGACCGCTATTTCCTGGATGACATCACCGGCTGGATCCTCGAACTCGACCGAGGTCGCGGCATCCCGTACGAGGGCAACTACTCCGCATGGCTGGAACAAAAGGCCAAACGGCTGGAGCAGGAAGCCCGCGAGGACAAGTCCAAGCAAAAGACCCTGCAGCGCGAATTGGAATGGATGCGTCAGGGTCAGAAGGCCCGTCAGGCCAAATCCAAGGCCCGGATCAACGCCTATAACGAGCTGGCCGAACAGTCCGAGCGCGAAAAGCTGACCCGCGCCCAGATCGTCATCCCCAACGGCCAGCGCCTTGGTGGCAAGGTGATCGAGGTCGAGGGCCTGTCGAAACACATGGGCGATAAGCAGTTGATCGAGGGGCTGGACTTCGCCCTGCCCCCGGGCGGCATCGTCGGCGTCATCGGCCCCAACGGTGCCGGTAAATCGACGCTGTTCAAGATGCTCACCGGTCAGGAACAGCCCGACAGCGGCACCATCACGCTGGGCGACACGGTCGAGCTGTCCTACGTTGACCAGTCCCGCGACGACCTGAAAGACAACGACACCGTGTGGGAGGCGATCACCGGCGGCGCCGAGATCATCCAATTGGGTGACGCGCAGGTCAATTCCCGCGCCTATTGCTCGTCCTTCAACTTCAAGGGCGGCGACCAGCAAAAGAAGGTCTCGCTGCTGTCCGGCGGTGAGCGCAACCGCGTCCACATGGCCCGCCTGCTGAAAGAGGGCGGAAACGTCCTGTTGCTCGACGAACCGACCAACGACCTCGACGTCGAAACCCTGCGCGCCCTGGAAGACGCGCTGGTCGATTTCGCCGGCTGCGCCGTGGTCATCAGCCACGACCGCTTCTTCCTCGACCGGATTTGTACACATATTCTGGCGTTCGAGGGCGATGCGCATGTTGAGTGGTTCGAGGGCAACTTCGAAGACTACGAAGAGGACAAAAAACGGCGGTTGGGGCCGGATGCGCTGGAGCCCAAGCGGTTGAAGCATAAGAAGTTTGCGCGGTAGGTTTTGTATACCGCCGACGACTTCAGCGACTTGTTCTCTGAGCAACCCTGTTTTTGTGGTAGCGGAAAGCCATACGAAGACTGCCACAAAAACAAAACATACAAGCAGCCAATCGAAATTCAGCATGATCAGGCAAAGTTCATGCATCGAGCACGACTTTGCCCGGTTTCCTATTCAGGCCAAGAGTGCGGCAAACCTGTCATAGCTTCTCATTCACAGCAACGTAGAGGTCCTCTAAAACAGATTGCAGAAGCGGGTCACGTCATCGGGTTTTCCAATGGTCCAAATACAAAACCTTCTAGTTCGGATGGGCGCGAACTTGTTCGAGTAAGCGCAAAAAGAGCATCTACATTTCCCGGTCTTTGCGCCGAGCATGATACTACCTCGTTCTCCGAAATTGAGAACAAGCTTCTACGGCCCGGATATAGAACGTCTTTAGCTTTGGCCATTCGATGCGCACTTTATGAAGCTGTAGTTCATACTGACGGCGCACTATTTTTGAACTGGCTACAAACGGTACCAAGTTTCGATTTCTGGATAGATGTAGACAGCTTCACATCAGAACTTGAGCACATGATCCACTACTCGAGGTACAACTGGGACTTAATCAAGCTTATCCAACGCATTGAGCGAAGAAAAAGCGCGCGTAAACTCTACTTCTACTCCGCATTGATCGACACGGCGCTGCCATTCTCCGCCACAGGTTGTTTTTGTATAGAAAACGACGTATTTGGTAATCAACTCCAACCTTTCTCCGAATACGGGCGGAAGTTTTCTTACGCTCAACTGACTGTGATGCCGCAGGCAAACGATACCACATTGGTTTCAATTTCTTCGACGGACGACAAAGACAAAGCATCGTCTATACGGTTTGTGAACTCTTACCGAGCCTGCAAACCAAACGATTTACCTAACGTCATACTGCGTACTGCATTGGAATACACTGAGAACATCTACTTCAAACCATCTTGGATCGAATCTCTGAGTACCGATGAAAGGCGATCTTTGGTGGACAGGTTTGATGACCGCGTCGTTTTTGAGGCCGGACAAGAAAAGCCCAAGAACTCACTTTCTTTACCTCTTCACTTGAGTGTCCTTGGCACAAGAGTAAAACAGTTGTCAAATGCGGGTTGATGCAAGCGTAGGATGGGGTTTCACCCCATTTTGCGGCTCTCCGAACGTGCCATTGGTGACCACACCGCTCCACTCCGGATCAACCCGGCTTGCACGAATATCGCGATGGAGAGACGAATGCGGCGGGGCCAAAGGTGAAATTTCATCGGCGGGTTCACGTTCAAATCACCAGTTACGCCCTGAATTCACAGCGCATCCTGTTCAATCCTCCCTTGCCACATCCCCACCTCAATGCCATATCCAAAGGGCTAACGTTTTTCTATTTCGACCCACTGTCTCCTTCTACGGCGCTCAGTCATTCGATCCAGACCGACGACGCCAGGCTGCCGCATCCACGTGGGCAGCACTAAACAGGAGACACGGATATGCCTGCAGGCACCGTAAAATGGTTCAACACCACCAAAGGCTACGGCTTTATCGCACCCGAAGATGGTGGCAAAGACATCTTCGTTCACATCTCGGCTGTCGAGCGTTCGGGCCTGACCGGTCTGGCCGACAACCAGAAAGTTACCTACGAGCTGCGCTCGGGTCGTGACGGTCGCGAAAGCGCGGACAATATCGAGCTGGCATAAGCCACTCAGACGGGCGGGGGTAAACCTCGCCCTATTTTGTGGCCGCAAGGCCTCACATCACAATTTCGTAATATCTGCCCCATAATTGACCAATTGAGATATCATTCTTGAATTCGAGTGATGATTTTTCAGGTCAATTCAAGAGGCGCACATGTTTACACGTCGTGTTTTTCTGGCCGGAACGGCCCTGAGCCTTCTCCCCGGTATTGCCGTCGCCAAGAAGGCTGCCGAGTATGATCCCACACCGCAATTTGTCCGGATCAAAAAGCAGTTTCAGCCGGGGCAACTGCTGGTCGTGCCGCGATCATTCTACCTGTACTACGTGACCGAACCGCGCAAGGCGGTCCGCTATGGCTGTGGGGTCGGCAAAGCCGGGTTGGAGTTCACCGGCACTGCGACCATCGACGTGAAGAAGGAATGGCCCACTTGGCGGCCCACGCAAGAGATGATTGAGCGGGATCCGGTGGCCTATGCCCGTTTCAAGGATAACGACTATGTTCAGCCCGGCGGGGGCGACAATCCGTTGGGCGCGCGGGCGCTCTATCTGTTCCAGAACGGGGTCGACACCTATTTCCGCATCCACGGCACAACGCAGCCGCAGACGATCGGACGGGCCGCGTCCAACGGATGTATCCGGATGATGAACGAACATGTGGTGGATCTCTACAACCGTGTGCCAATCGGAACGGTTGTCACAGTGGTCTAATGACCCCTAGCCCTGTTCACCCGACATCTTGACCAGTTCCAGCACGGATGGGCCAAGCGCCTCGACAATCTGCGCGACGCCTTGAGTGTTCGGGTGAATCCCGTCCGGCTGCATGTATTGGCTGGCGGCGTTCGGATCACCGCCCGACGCGAGACCGTCAAAGAAACTTTCGGCGTAGAGAACATCAAACTGTTCAGCCAAATCCGGGTAAATCGTGTCGAACGCCTGTTTATAGTCCGGACCATAGTTGCCGGGGGCCTGCATGCCGATCAGCAACACGTCGACTTTGCTTGTTTCAGCCGCGCTCAGGATTGCGGTCAAGTTGGCGCGCGACAGGTCGGGGTCGAGCCCCCGCAGCAAGTCGTTGCCACCCAGCGCCACGATCATCGCGTCCACATCCGGCGTCAAAGTCCACTCGACCCGCGCCGCGCCGCCCGCCGTTGTATCCCCCGAGACACCCGCATTGATTAATCGAACCTCAGCCCCATTCGCCTGCAGCCAGCGTTCCAGCTGTGGGACGAACCCATCCTGTTCGACCAGCCCATAGCCTTGGGTCAGCGAATCCCCCAATGCGGCAATCACCACGGGCTCGGCTGTTGCCGTATAGCCCCAACTGACAAACAGCCCTGAAACCAGAACCTTGCGCAGAGCTGCAAACGCTCCATATCCCAATTGACTGCCCTCCGATGGAAAGACCGATGACTTCAGCTGTTCTTACGCTCCAAAATGCCTCTTTGTCGCTGGATGGCAATGCCGGGCGGGTCGATATCCTGCATGAAATCTCTTTGTCCGTGATGAAGGGTGAGAGTTTGGGGCTGATCGGGCCATCCGGGTCGGGCAAATCTTCGCTGCTGATGCTGATGGGCGGGTTGGAGCAAGCGACCGGCGGTCGCGTCTCGGCTTTGTGTCAGGATCTGACGACAATGGATGAGGATACGCTGGCCCGCTTTCGGCGCGACACGATGGGTATCGTGTTCCAGAATTTCCATCTGATCCCCACCATGACGGCACTGGAAAACGTCGCCACCCCACTGGAGCTGGCCGGCCACAAGGACGCATTCACCCGCGCCGAGTCCGAGCTGGACACAGTCGGTCTGTCCCATCGGCGCGACCACTATCCGGCGCAATTGTCCGGGGGTGAACAGCAGCGAGTTGCCCTGGCCCGCGCCTCGGCCCCGCGCCCTCAGATCCTTCTGGCGGATGAGCCGACGGGCAATCTGGATGAAACCAACGGTGCCGCAATCGTTGATCTACTGTTCGGTCTGCGGGACAAGCACGGCGCGACCTTGGTGTTGGTTACGCACAGCCCATCACTGGCGGCGCGCTGCGACCTCGTTGTGCGCTTGCGCGACGGCCGCATCTCGGATGAGACCAAGCAAGAGGCAGCGGAATGAGCCTGCGACTGGCCGGACGGCTGGCACGTCGTGAACTGCGCGGAGGCCTGCGCGGCTTTCGCATCTTCCTCGCCTGTCTCGCCCTTGGGGTTGCGGCCATTGCTGCGGTCGGCTCGGTCCGCTCGGCCATTCAGGCCGGGTTAACTCAGGAAGGGGCCGCCTTGTTGGGCGGCGACGCGCAGCTTGAGTTCACCTATCGCTTTGCCAGCGACGAAGAACGGCGCTGGATGGACGAGACGGCTCAACAGGTGTCTGAGGTTGTCGATTTTCGGTCGATGGCGGTGGCCGCGCAAGACACCGGAACCGAGCGCGCCTTGACGCAAGTCAAAGCGGTGGATGGCGCTTATCCTTTGGTGGGGGCGGTTACTCTGGTGCCGGAGATGCCACTGGATAACGCTTTTGCGGGCGCAGAGGGCCTGCCCGGTGCCGCTATGGCCCCCGCATTGATCGACCGCATGGGGCTGGCGGTCGGAGATCGTTTTGCCTTGGGCACACAGGAGTTTGTCCTGATGGCGGTCCTGAACCACGAGCCAGACGGTGCTGCGGACGGGTTCGCCCTTGGGCCAAGAACACTGGTCCGAACCGTGGACTTGCAGGCCTCCGGCCTATTGGCACCAGGCACGCTGTTTTCGACCAAATACCGCCTTGATCTACCCATAGGCACTGATCTTGGAGACCTCTCCCAGCAGGCCAAGGAGGCCTTCGATGGCACCGGCATGCGCTGGACCGACGCCCGCAACGGGGCACCGGGCATCACTGAATTCGTCACCCGACTCAGCGCGTTTCTGGTTCTGGTCGGTCTTTCGGGGCTAGCAGTCGGAGGCATAGGCGTATCCGCAGCCGTCCGCGCGTACCTGTCACAGAAGACCGAAACCATCGCCACCTTGCGCACCTTGGGGGCCGACCGCGCGACGATCTTCCAGACCTATATGATCCAAATCGGGCTGTTGTCGGGGATCGGAATAGCCATCGGCGTCACACTGGGCGGGGTCCTGCCGCTGGCCCTTGCCCCAATGATCGAAAGCCTGCTGCCGCTCCCGGCGGTTTTCGCCCTCTACCCGCAAGCTCTGGCCGAGGCTGCGATCTACGGCATTTTGACCGCTTTCCTATTTACCCTCTGGCCGTTGGCCCGCACCGAGGAGGTGCGTGCTGCCACCCTGTTCCGCGACGCGCTGACTACGGCCCGCGCCCTCCCCCGACCCATCTATGTGATGGCCACCGGTTTCGGGCTGCTCCTGCTGATCGCAATCGCCGCGTGGTTCAGCGGCTCGGCCCGACTGACGCTCTGGACCAGCGCCGGGTTGGTGGGCGCGCTCGTACTTCTGTCCCTGTCGGCCATCGCCATCGGCCGCCTCGCCCGCGCGGGCAAACCCGCAGCACGTGGCCGCCCTGCCCTACGATGGGCGCTCTCGGCTATTTCCGACCCACGTGAGGGCGCGGCATCGGTGGTCCTGTCCCTCGGTCTCGGCCTGTCTGTTCTGGCCGCCGTTGGGCAGATCGATGGGACCTTGCGCAACGCGATCTCGGGCAACCTGCCGGATGTTGCGCCGTCCTATTTCTTTGTCGATATCCAAAAGGACCAGATGCCAGGGTTCACCGAGCGTCTTGAGACCGACCCATCCGTCAGTCGCATCGAAAGCGCACCGATGCTGCGCGGCATCGTCACCCAGATCAACGGACGCCCCGCGCGCGACGTTGCCGGGGACCATTGGGTTCTGGAAGGCGACCGAGGTATCACATACTCGACCCGCCCGCCCGAAAACGCCCGCGTCACAGCAGGCGATTGGTGGGCCGAAGACTATTCCGGAGAACCGCAGGTCAGCTTCGCCGCGGAAGAGGCCGCAGAGATGGGGCTGGCCCTTGGGGATGAACTGACGGTTAACATCTTGGGCCGAGATATCACGGCCCGCCTGACCTCATTGCGCGAGGTTGACTTTTCGACGGCAGGCATGGGCTTCATAATGTCGATGAACCCCTCGGCGCTGGCCGGTGCACCACACAGTTTCATCGCCACCGTTTATGCCGAGGAACAGGCCGAAACCGCGATCCTGCGCGATCTGGCCAACCAGTACCCCAATATCACCGCGATCCGGGTGCGGGACGCGATTGACCGGGTGTCGGGCCTGCTGGCCGGGTTGGCGGCGGCAACCTCCTACGGGGCAGGTGTCTCGCTTTTGACCGGGTTTCTGGTCCTGATCGGCGCAGCCGCCGCCGGAGAGCCTGCGCGACGCTACGAAGCTGCGGTGCTGAAAACACTCGGGGCGAACCGGCAGCGCATCCTGCAAAGCTTTGCTCTGCGTGCTGTCTTGCTGGGAGCAGCCGCTGGGGGAGTCGCCCTTCTGGTCGGAATTCTAGGGGACTGGGCCGTCGCCACCTATATCTTCGACACCGGCTATACGGTTATCTGGCCTTCAGCCGTTGGCATCGTATTGGCCGGAATGGTCGTGACACTGGGTGCAGGGCTTGCATTCGCTCTACGTCCGCTATCGGTAAGACCAGCCCGCATCCTGCGCGCCAGCGATTGACCCTTTAGCGCACGCAGGCGACGGGTTGCAGGATTTTCAATAAAGGATCGTTGTCACAAACCAACGCGTCCAATGTGATTTCGTCAAGCGAGGCGTAAAATACCTCAGCCGCGTCCTTCAGCGCCAGCTTCAATCGACACGCATCGGTCAGAGGGCAGGTGTTGTCGGCATCCGCAAAACACTCGGCAATCGGCAACGCGCCTTCGACATCCCGGAACACCGCCCCCACCCGGATCTCATCGGCCGAGCGCGCCAGCGACATGCCCCCATTGCGACCCCGTTGGGTGCTGAGATAGTTCAGCTGGCTCAACTGGTTTATCACCTGAGCCAGATGGTTTTCGGAAATGTTGCAGACCTCGGCGATCTCGGCCTTGGTCACCAGCCTGTCGGGATGTGCCGCGCAATACATCAACAGGCGCACGGCAATATTCGTCCGTTTGGTAATCCGCATAAGGGCCTCCCTAAATCAATGATGTGATCTTATTGCATGTCCGGCAAAAAAGCGGTTTGACATACATCAATCGACCCAAAGGACATCTCGCGCTGATGGCAGACCCCTATTTCTTTGGCTATGGCAGCCTCGTAAACTTGGCCACACATGACTTTCCCGATCCTCGGCCTGCAAAGCTCAAAGGTTGGCGGCGGGCATGGAAGCACACCGACTTGCGCTCGGTCGCGTTCCTGACGGCGGTACCTGATCCTGATTCCGAGATCGAAGGTATGATTGCCCACGTACCTAAAAACGACTGGGCCGCGCTGGATGAGCGTGAGTGGGCCTATGACCGCATCCCCGCCACGCCGTCAGTCACGCATTCGCTTAAGCAGGATGTTGAAATCGCTGTTTATGCAGTGCCGCAGGACCGACACAATGCGCCGACAGATCATCATCCGCTACTGCTGAGCTACATCGACGTCGTTGTGCAAGGATATCTGCGTGTTTTTGGGCCGGACGGGGTCGACCGGTTCTTCGCAACAACGGATGGCTGGGACGCGCCCGTCTTGAATGACAGGGCCGAGCCAAGATACCCGCGCCACCAACAGCTCAAACCTGACGAGACAGACTTTGTTGACGATCGCTTGCGCCGGGCGTCGGTGCGGGTCATCCAACCGCACCAACAGAAAGAGGCAGACGAATTGCCTGCCTCGTTCAAGTTCTAAGGTCCGGCAATCAGCCTCGCGCGCGGATTACTTGCAGCAAAGGCAAGAGTGCCGCCATCTCGGGCCCACGCTCCATCCCGGTCAGCGCCTTGCGCAGCGGCATGAACAGGCCCTTGCCCTTGCGGCCCGTGGCCTCTTTGACGGCCTTGGTCCAAGTGCCCCAGGTTTCGCCATCAAACGGACCTTCCGGCAAAAGCGCAATCGCCTCGGCGATAAAGTCACGATCCTCCTCGGCGATCAGAGGTTCCGCCCCATCCCGGCACAGCTCCCACCAGCCTGTGAGATCGGCCAGAGTGGTGATGTTCTCGCGCGCCATGGCCCAAAACGGCTCGGCCAGATCGGCAGGAACACCCGCCTCGGCAACGGCGCCTGCAACATCCGCCAGCGGCAGCGATTGCAGATGCTTCGCGGTCAACGGAAACAGGTCCTGCACATCGAACTTGGTTGGCGCCGCTCCAAAACGGTTGATATCGAATCCGTCGATCAACTCGGCCATCTCGGAACGTAGTTCAACCGGATCAGACGATCCCAAACGCGCCATCAAGCTCAGCAGAGCCATCGGTTGCACGCCTTGCTCACGCAGATCACGCAGTGCCAGCGTCCCCAGACGTTTCGACAGCGCCTCACCCTGAGGACCGGTCAGCAGCGAATGGTGGGCAAAGCGCGGGCAAGTGCCACCCAGCGCCTCGATGATCTGAATCTGCGTTGCAGTGTTGGTGACGTGGTCCGAGCCACGCACCACATCGGTCACGCCCATCTCGGTATCGTCTACGACAGACGCAATCGTATAGAGAACCTGCCCGTCGCCGCGTATCAGCACCGGATCGGAGACCGAGGCCGCATCGATCGAGATGTCGCCCAGAATGCCGTCATTCCACTCGATCCGCTCGTGATCCAATTTGAACCGCCAGACGCCGTTGCCGCGCTCGGCGCGCAGCGCGTCTTTTTCGGCATCACTCAGGTTCAGCGCGGCTCGGTCATAGACCGGCGGCTTGCCCATGTTCAGCTGCTTCTTGCGCTTGAGGTCCAACTCGGTCGGTGTCTCGAACGCCTCATAGAACCGGCCCATTTCTCGCAGCTTGTCAGCGGCTTCGGCGTAGCGGTCCAGACGTTCAGACTGACGCTCAACCCGATCCCAATGAAGACCCAACCACTCAAGATCCTGTTTGATCGCGTTGACATAGTCTTCTTTCGAGCGCTCAGGATCGGTATCGTCGATGCGCAGGATGAAGGTACCGCCTGCCTTGCGGGCGATCAGGTAGTTCATCAGAGCGGTGCGCAGGTTGCCCACATGGATATAGCCGGTGGGCGACGGGGCGAAACGGGTGGTTGTCATGGGTGTCTCCTGTTGGCGCGGCTCTTGTCACAAAGGCGCGTTTTTGTCCAGCCGGACGTTTCGGATTGCCTAAAGCGTTTCGGGTTCACTTAATGCATCAGGTGACACCAATGTCCCGAGAACTCTTAAAGCGTGGCAGGGTATTCGTGTCTCAGGTTTAGCCCGAAATGCCGCAGGTTCCGCAGGCACCCCAGATCGCAAGATGAACAAATATTAACACGCAATGTTCATCCACGCAGACTAAGTACCGGTGTATAAGGTGGCACGCGACCCGAAGCGAACTACCTTTTTCGCTGGCGTTCTCACAGGGAGACTAAGAAATGGCCATCAATTTAACACGCAGAGCGGCCCTGGGCGCCGCAGCAGCCCTTCCATTTGCATCCGCAGCGACCCCTCTTTTGGCGGCCGGAGCCGAGACAAAGGCGAACTCGACCATCGCAAGATCATTCCAGCTGGGCGACTTTACTGTCACAACCCTGCTGGATGGCAGCCTGCCGCGCGACGGAGCGCAGGAAATCTTCGGTGGCGGCGCCTCGGATGAGGAATTCGCCAAAGTATCAGCCGAAAACTTCATCTCGCCCGACTGTAGAAAAGCGTGCAATTTTGACCCCCTAAGCGGGGAAATCGGCGTCCAAATTTGACCCCTCCCTATGGTTGTAGACATCCTTTTCATTGAGCAGTCGATGGAGAGGCAAGCGGGATGATTTGCGTGGAAACTATTAGAAAAGTGCGTCGCTTACACCTGATCGAAAAAAAGAGCATCAAGGAAATTTGCCGTTCGCTCAATTTGAGCCGTGCAACGGTTCGAAAGATAATCCGATCGGGAGTGACGGAGTTCAAATATGAGCGCAAATCGCAGCCATACCCGGTGCTCGGGCCTTGGCGCGCGCGTCTGGATGAAACGCTTGAGGAGAACGAGGCGCTTCCGAAGAAACACCGCAAGCGGATGACCAAAATCTGGAAGGAACTCTCCGATGATGGTTTTGGCGGCGGGTATGACAGTGTTCGACGCTACACAAAGAATTGGCGCATTGCGCACGGCCGACAACAGGCGCAGGCGTTCATCCCGCTGATCTTTGATCCTGGGGAGGCGTACCAGTTCGACTGGAGTGTGGAGACGGTTTTGATGGACGGTGCACTCACGACCGTGAAGGTTGCCCATTTCAAACTTTGCCATAGCCGCATGCCATTCTCCATTGCCTATCCGCGCGAGACGCAGGAGATGGTCTTTGATGCCCACGACGAGGCCTTCAAATTCTTTGGTGGAGGCTGCATCAACGGGATCTACGATAACATGACGACCGCCGTCGATGCGATCCTGTCGGGCAAGGAAAGAAAGTTCAACAAGGCATTCTCCCGGATGTGTTCTCATCATCTGGTGAACCCGATCGCCTGTACGCGCGCGGCCGGTTGGGAGAAGGGTCAGGTTGAGAATCTGGTCAAGGAGAGCCGCGCCTATAGTTTTACACCGCGTCTGGAGGTGGCCGACTTCGATGAATTGAATGCCCGGCTGCAAAAAGACGCGATCAAACGCGCAAAAGAACTGCGGCATCCGGAAAACCTGGAGGTGACGGTCTGGGAGGAGTTCCAGCAGGAAAAGCCGCTGCTGACGCATCTGCAGAAGCCCTTCGTCGGGTTCCGTGAAAAGACGGTCGCCGTGAGCCGAACCTGCCTGATCAACTTCGAAAGAAACAAATACAGCGTTGAGGCAAGAGCTGTTGGACGTCAGGTCCAGTTGCAGGTCTACGCCACGCGGATTGTCCTGCGCCAAGACGGTGAGATTGTCGGAGAGCACGAACGGTGCTTCGGCCGAGGAAAAACGATCTTCAACCCTTGGCACTATGTGCCCGTCCTCAAGCGCAAGCCTGGCGCTCTGCGCAATGGAGCACCGTTCCGTGACTGGGACCTACCACCGGCAATGACGCAGATCTGGACCCATCTGCGGGGCACATCCGACGGAGACCGGCAACTTGCCGATATTCTTTTCGCTGCTTACCAGCACGACATTGATGTGGTCGAGGCTGCCTGCGAAGAAGCTCTAAAATCTGGCCTGCGCAAGGCCGATGCGATCCTGAACATTGTCTCTCGGCGCACCAATCCCCCGCCGCCAAAGGCGATTGAGCCGCCTGCCCACCTGCAGCTGAAAATGGCACCGATCGCGGATTGCGCTCGCTATGACAGGCTTGGAGGCTCCCATGCAACTGCGTAAGGAAATTCTCGAACTTGCCCGTCAACTGAAGTTGCCAGGCATCGTCAACTGCTTTGACGAAGTGATGCAGGCCGCAGCCAAAAACAACTGGCGGCCCCAACAGGTCGTGGCCGAACTCCTCACGGCCGAACTGGCCGAAAAGACTGCGCGCTCGATCCGGTATCAGATGGGTGCCGCAAAGTTCCCGGTCTGCAAGTCCTTACCTGAGTTCGACTTCACGGTCAGCCCCGTCAACGAGGAAGTCGTGCGCAATCTTCATGACGGCGATTTTATGGACCAGGCCAGGAATGGCGTGCTGGTCGGTGGAACCGGATCGGGCAAAACGCATCTCGCAACAGCGATCGGGGGCCACGCGGTCAATAACCGCCGGCGGGTCAGGTTCTTCAGCGCTGTGGATCTCGCGAACAAGCTGGAGGCTGAACATCGCGAAGGCAACGCCGGGCGGCTCAGCGAGCAGCTGATCCGCGTCGACCTCGTGATTATAGACGAACTCGGTTATCTGCCGTTCGCAGAGTCTGGTGGACGATTACTCTTCCATCTCATCAGCAAACTGTACGAGCGAACGTCTATTCTGCTAACAACCAACCTCGCATTTGCTGAATGGCCGAGTGTGTTCACAGATGCCAAAATGACCACTGCTCTCCTGGATCGACTGACACACCATTGCGATATCATCGAAACCGGGAACGAAAGCTGGCGAATTAACCACCGCGACTAACCTCGAAATCGGGGAATAAATTCAAAACAGACAGCAGGTCAAACCTTCAGTCGAGCTACGCTCTCTTTTCGGTTTGACCTGCTGTCCACCCCCTCCTGAATCAACCTAAACACGACCCCCTCAACGCCCCTCTTAGCTCCAAGGGGGGTCAAATTTGGACGCCGATGGGGGGTCATTATTCAATGCCGATTGACAGCCCGACTTGGCACAATTCTTTTTCACGCCGACTCTGGTGAACACAGGCTCGGAACTGATCCTGTTCGACACCGGGCTTGGTCAGGGCGGCATTCAGGCCGCTTTGGCAGATGCAGGTGTCACGCCCGATCAGATTAACGTGGTTGTGCTGACCCACATGCATCCAGACCATATCGGCGGCATGACCACCGATGACGCGCCGACATTCCCCAATGCGCGCTATGTCACTGCGGCACCCGAATATGATTTCTGGTCTGCTCAGGAAGCCGGGAACCGGGTCGGTGATCTGGTTGCCGCCAAAGTCACCCCTCTGGCCGAAAAGATGAGTTTTATCGAGGATGGCGGAGACGTAGCCTCTGGCGTGACGGCAATGGCGACCTTTGGGCATACCCCCGGTCACATGGTCTACCACCTGGAAAGCAACGGCCAGCGCCTTATTCTGACTGCGGACCTTGCCAATCACTATGTCTGGTCTTTTGCGCACCCCGAATGGGAAGTTCGGTTCGACATGGACAAAGCTGCCGCAACGGAATCACGCCGCAAGATTTTGGGCCTGCTGGCCGCCGACAAGGTGCCGATGATCGGCTATCACATGCCCTTCCCGGGCGCTGGCTATGTCGAGACCCGAGGCGACGGCTTCCGCTTTGTGCCCGTCAGCTATCAAATGATGGGCTAAGCCCTCAATACCCCGGGTCCGGCCGGACCTTTGAGCCATCGGTGAACCGAGACAGGCGAAACGCGGCCGGATCCACACAGGGCGTTCTGTGCATGACCAGATCTGCCATCAGCAGGCCCGCACCGGGACCGATGCCGAAACCGTGGCCAGAAAACCCGGTGGCAATGAACAGGCCCGGCAGATCATCGACCGAGGACATCACCGGGATCGCGTCCGGTGTCACATCAATCATCCCCGCCCAGCTTTGGACGATCTCGGCCTGCTCCAGCGCCGGGTAACTCTTGCGCGCCGTCGCCCAAGCACCACGGATGACCTTTTGCGACGGCTCTGGATCCAGCACGCGACAATGTTCGAACGGAGTCACATCGGTGGGCAACCAGCGCCGATCCTCTCGCGCCTCGGTCGTCCAACGGCCTGACAGGCGAAAGCGCAGCGATCTCCATTCCTGTGCGAATGCTGGCAGGAACTTGAGGGCCAGCCGGAAACTGTCGGGCACGATGTCCACCGTATTTTCATGGCCCGAAGCGATGGTATAGCCGCCATCGGCCCGCTTTCGGATTGCAAACCCATCCGACCACAGCGCGACCTCGGGCCCCTCGGCCACCGGCGACACGCGCATGACCGTGTTCAGCACCTTCAATTGAGGCAGGTCGACCCCGGCATTTCCCGCAAACAGGCGCGACCACGCCCCTCCGGCCAAAACCACCCGGTCACACGCCACGCGACCCCGTTCGGTGAAAACTCCGGCGACGCGGTCCGTTTGCATATCGACGCTACGGACGGCGCAATTGGTCATGACGATTGCCCCGCGATCACGCGCGGCCTCGGCGATGGCGGGGGCGGCCCATTGCGGCTCGGCCCGACCGTCTTGCGGCATATAAAGACCGCTTGAGATATCCGACTGCGCCCCGGGCATCAGATCGGCCAGTTCGGCCCCAGAGACGATCCGCGCGCCAGTGTCCAACCCGTCGACATGGCGCATCCAACGTTCAAGATTTCGCGCATCCCGCTGGCCTGACGCCCCAAACAGAATCCCCGACTGCGTATAGCCGGTTTGACGTCCGATCCGTTCATCCATCCCGCGCCAAAGGCGCAGCGATTCCTGCATCAGAGGGATCTCCCTCGGGTCGCGCATACCAAGACGCACCCATCCCCAATTGCGTGAGCTCTGCTCACCCGCGATCTGACCCTTTTCACAGAGCAGGACCGAAACGCCCCGCTCGGCCAGTTCCAAGGCCGTCGATACACCGATAATACCGCCGCCAATCACGACGATATCGGTTTGTTTCGGCAATGAAAGATCGGAGTCGAAGACAGTAGGCTTGGGACCGGGCATCAAACGCTCATGGACAATCGCATGGACCGCCATGGAGACCGACCACTGCGCCACTGGCAACCGGTTTTTGAGGATCACAACAGGATTGTGCAGACCTGTGGCGCGCACGCCAAAGGTGCCGCGAAATACGCCGCACCTACTTCGACTTTAGTCTGGCGATTTACGCCGCGCCTGACAGCTCAGCCCATTTCTGACGCAGATTGGCCGAAAACCCGGTCGACTTGGAGTTTGATCCGGTCCGGACTTCTTCCTGAGGCACAAGATCAGGGAACTCAGGCCGCTTCATCGGCGCGACATTCTGCTGACCCGCTTCTTCCCTCAGCATGTCCGCAATGGCCGCATCCAGTTTCTCCTCGTCCAACTCCTGAGGAGGCGATTCCATCGTATTCAGCGCCCGCGGCGCGTGAAGCGATTTATCATATTGCTCATTCATCGTAACACCACACTGTTCACTCAGACATCCCACCCGGATGTGGCGTCGTCAGGCTAAAGACAGTTTGCCATGACCCTGCGCCCCTCGCAGAAATACGTCACACCCGCCTCACATGAGGCAATATCCAAGCATAAATGTGGCGGAAAAACGTCGCAAAAACAAGGACAGCCTGCGGATCACCTAGGAAAATTAGCGGGGCACGCACGGCATCGGAAACAATGCGAGAGCTGAGAGTGGCACTACACCATAAACGGGAAACAATGCGCCTTATTTACCCCTGATCACGCCAACGATTCACGATCGGATAACGACGATCCAACCAGAAGGCCCGGCTGGTCAGGCGGGTGCCGGGAGCGGATTGGAACCGTTTATACTCGCTGATGTAGATCAGGTGCTCGACCCGTTTGGCATCGGCCTCATCGAAACCGGCCGCAACACAATCGGCAATCGAGCCGTCCTGATCGACCAGGATCTCGAGTATGCCATCCAGAACCGGATAATCCGGCAGGCTGTCGCTGTCCTTCTGATCTTCGCGCAGTTCGGCGCTTGGGGGCTTGTCGATGACCGAGGGGCGGATGACCTCGCCCTCAAGCCCCATCATCCAGTCGCGATGATTGGCGTTGCGCCAGCGGCAGGTCTCGAACACGCGGGTTTTGTAGAGGTCTTTGATCGGGTTGTAGCCCCCGTTCATGTCGCCATAGATGGTGGCATAGCCCACGGCGACCTCGGATTTGTTGCCGGTGGTCAAAAGCATCTCACCAAACTTGTTCGAGATCGCCATCAGCAGTACACCACGCAGGCGGGACTGGATGTTTTCTTCGGTCAGGTCGGCATCACGACCAACGAACAGAGGGGCCAAAGTATCCGTCACCGCCGCGCGGCTGTCCGAGATCGGAACATACTGATAGTGAACGCCCAGCGCCTTGGCGACCGCCTCGGCATCGTCCAGCGAGGCTTGGCTGGTGTATTCCGATGGCAGCATCACGCAGCGCACATTGTCAGCGCCAATCGCGTCAACTGCAATGGCCGCAACCAGGGCTGAATCGACCCCACCCGACAGCCCAAGAACCGCCTTTTTGAAACCGGTCTTGCCCATATAGTCACGCAAGGATTGGACCATCGCACGGTAGTCCTGCTCCCACACATCCGGCTGGGGGACGATCTCGGCCGGGGCGATGCGCCAGCCGTCATCGCCACGCTCAAGGTCGACATGGCGTATCGCTTCGTCGAATACGGGCATGCGGAAGGCAAGTTCACCACCCGGGTTCAGGCCGAAGGTTGCCCCGTCAAAGACCTGATCATCCTGCCCGCCGACCATGTTCAGATAGATCAGCGGCAAGCCGGTCTCGACCACGCGGGCTACCATGTGGTTCAGCCGCACATCGTATTTGTCGCGGAAATAGGGGGAGCCATTGGGGATCAACAGAAACTCGGCCCCGGTTTCCTCGAGCGTCTCGGCCACGTCCGGGTGCCAGCCATCTTCGCAGATCGGGCTGCCGATGCGGAAATTGCCCACCGAGTACGGCCCACCCAGCGGGCCGGAATCATACAGGCGCACCTCATCAAAGACGGTTTCGTTCGGCAAGTGATGTTTCAGGGACTTGCTGGTGATTCGGCCGCCATTCAGAATCAGATAAGCATTGTAGAGGCGCCCGTCCTCGACCCACGGCCCGCCGATGGCGATGGCGGGACCCTCGGCGCAATCCACAGCCAGCGCCTCCATCGCGGCCATGGCAGCGCGGTGAAACGCGGGCTTCATCACAAGGTCCTGCGTGTTGTAGCCGGTGATGAACATCTCGGGGAAGGCCACCATGTCAGCCCCGGCCTCGCGGGCCTCGTGCCACGCTGCGCGTGCTTTGGCGGCATTGCCGGAAATATCCCCCACGGTGGGGTTAAGCTGCGCCAGAGTGATGCGGAAACGGTCGGCCATGCTGCCCTCTTGCCTTCGTCAGTCCTTTTGCATTTAGCAGATCACCGCGCGAGTGAAAGGGCCATGCGGCAAAAGCCGTTGCTCTGCCCGTGACGGTCCCTTAGTTTTGCGCCGAAGAAAGCAAGCAATGATGACCGGGCAGGCAGGAACAACAATGGATGTGATCCGCAATTCGATTGCTGCAGGGGCCATGACCCTGATCGCAGCGGCAGCCTTTGCACAGGACGGAACCGTCATCGTCAAGGATGACGAGGTCGGAGGCGTCTATGAAGGCACCTTCCTGAACGGCTTGCGGCACGGGACCGGGTCGTATCGGCTACCCAACGGGTTCGAGTATTCGGGCGAATGGATCGAGGGAAAAATTCAGGGCCAAGGCACGGCGCGCTTTGCAAATGGCGCGATCTATGAGGGCACATTCGCCGATGGCCAGCCGGACGGCCAGGGCAAGATCACCTATCCCGATGGCGGCACCTACGAAGGGACGTGGTCCAACGGGGCCATCAACGGAACCGGCGTGGCCCAATATGCCAATGGCCTGCGCTATGAAGGCGCGTTCAAAGACGCGCGCCATCACGGCAAGGGCACTCTGTCCGACCCCAACGGATACGCCTACGAGGGCGACTGGGTTGAGGGTGAAAAGCAGGGCATGGGCAAGATCACTTCGGCCGATGGATCTCTCTATGAAGGTGAGATCGAACAGGGTCAGCGCCATGGTCAAGGTCGTCTTGTTCAGTCGGACGGTGTTGAATATGACGGTCAGTGGCAAAACAACGTGATGACAGGCACCGGGCGGCTGACGCTGGCCAACGGAGATGTCTACGAGGGCGCCTTGCTGGACGGGCGCCGTCAGGGCAAGGGCAAGGAAACCTATGCCAACGGCAACGTCTATGAGGGCGACTACGAAGACGATCAGCGCCACGGCAAAGGCACCTTCACCGGAACGGATGGCTACAGCTATACAGGCGACTGGTCTCGTGGTCAGATCGAAGGTTTTGGTGAGATCACCTATCCCGATGGCTCAACCTATATCGGTGAACTCAGTGCGGACCTGCCGCATGGCAAGGGCCAGAACACATATCCTGACGGCACCATCTATGATGGTGAGTGGGTTGCGGGTGTGTTCGAAGGTCGGGGCACGGCCACATATCCAAACGGCGTCGTCTATACCGGCGAGTTCCGGAATGCGGTCAGCCACGGAACCGGCGTCGTCACCTTTGCCAACGGTTACCGCTATGAGGGCGAATGGGTCGACGGCGCGCGGCAAGGCAAAGGCAAGGCCAGCTATGCGGACGGCACGATCTATGACGGAGATTTCCTGAACGGCAAGCGCCACGGCAAAGGCACGATCACAACGCCCAGCACGTTCACCTACACGGGCGATTGGGTTGACGGCAAAATAAGCGGAGTAGGTGTTGCGACCTACAGCACGGGCGATGTTTACGAAGGCGGTTTCCTCGACAACAAACGCCACGGCGAAGGCACCATGCGCTATGCCAACGGGCAAGAGGAGTCTGGCGTGTGGGACAATGACGCTCTGCCCGCGCAAAGCGCAGCAGAAGAAGCGCCCGCGCAAGAGGATGAACCCGCTCAGGCTGAAAACGCTGAGGAACCAACCGAGGCTGAACCCTCCGACGGTTAACTTGCTACCACGGAACGGGTTTTCCGGCCCAGTCGAAGAACCCACCCGTGTCATCGGTCGTTAGGCCGTTGACCACGTTTAGCAAATTCTGAGCGGCCTCTTCAGGCTCCACCGCCGGATGCCGCCCAAGGTATTTCTGCGTGAAGGCCGTTTTGACGGTGCCGGGATGCAAAGACACGCAGATCGCCTGTTTATGTGTGCGCGCCAGTTCAATGGCCGAGGTACGGACGATCTGATTCACCGCAGCTTTCGCAGCCCGGTAGCTGATCCAACCCCCGATCCGGTTATCCCCGATCGACCCCACACGCGCCGACAGGACACCGAAAACGGATCGCCTGTCGCGTGGTAGCAATCTGTGCCCACGGCTGAGGACCAAGGCCGGACCAACCGCATTTCCTGACTTCCGACCTTTTTGTTGATCTGACTGGGTTTTTGGTTTGTTTTCAGGTGTGGTTGCTCAGAGGCGCGTTGTAGTGCCCCATTATTATAAAAAGTATTGACATGGGCCTTCAGATGGCTAACCTCTTCGCCCATGTTCATCCGCACCAAACATGACGCAAAGCTCAACCGCACACGGATCCAGATCGTTGAATCCGTCCGCACCGGCTCCAAGGTACGCCAGAAGATCCTGCGCCATGTGGGTGTGGCCCATAACGACAGCGAGATTGAGGATATCAAGCGTCTGGCGGGCCGCTTGATGGAGCAATTACGCATTGATCGCTCGCCGCAAATGGAACTGTTCACGCCCACGGAATATGCCGATCTGCAGGCGCTGGTGCGCCGCGCTCCGCGGCCGGACAAGCTTGGCGTTGATCTTGCCGAGTGCCGTGAGGAGGCGCGGGTCTCTCTGGGTCTGCGGGATGTCATGGGGACGATGTATGACCAACTGGGTTGGGGGGCCCTTCTGGGGGCGGCGCGTAAAAGTGCCAATCGCATTGTGAAAGAGCTGGTTATGGCGCGGATCGCACAGCCCGAGAGCAAGCGCGCGACCGTGGAGGCGTTGGAGAACCAGGCAGGCATCACGCTCAATCTGGACGTGGTCTATCGGAGCATGGATTACATCAATACGCCGGTGATAGACGGGATTTGCAAAACCTCTCACGCGGCGGCAGAGAAGTTGCTGGGCGGGCCAGTGACCGTGCTGTTCTACGATTGCACGACCCTGGCCTTTGACACCGAGCGCGAGGACCCGGCCGAGGATGCGGACGGGGTCGAGCAGGATCATCTTCTGGCCAAGGGCTTCAGCAAGGATGGCAAGCATCACCGCGCTCAGGTCATGCTGGCGCTGATCGTCACCTCCGATGGGCTGCCTGTGGGCTATGAACTCTTCCCGGGAAACACCTGGGAAGGTCATACGCTGGAAGCTGCGCTGAAGGCGTTGGAGGGACGCTTCGACGTGGCCAGGGTCACGTTCGTGGCCGATGCCGCCATGCTCAGCAAGGACAACCAGCAGATGTTGCAGAACAAGGGTCTGCCCTACATCCTCGGCTATCGCATGAAGTCCGCCCCGGCCGCCGTGAAGGCGAACATTTTGAGCCCGGAGGGACGCCAGCCTTGGGCTGGACACGGTTCTGAAGAGGCAACCGAGAAGGGCTGGTACAAGGTGATCGACCAGGAGGGAGCGCGGGTCATTGTGACCTGGTCACCCACCCGGGCACGCAATGATGCCCACAAGCGCGACAAGGCAATCGAAAAGCTGCACAAGAAGCTCAAGCGCTCTCGCAAACCCGGCAGCTTCAGCAGCCGGGGATATGGCCGCTTCCTGGCCTTCCCCGACAGCGGGGACGTCACGCTGGATGATGCAAAGATCAAGGCAGCGGCACAATGGGACGGGCTGCATGCCATTGTTGTTCATGGTGCGGACGAACTGGAGGCACAGGACGTCATTGCCCGCTATCACCAGTTGTGGGAGATCGAAGCCTGCTTCCGCACCAACAAGCACGATCTGAAAATCCGGCCCATCTATCACTGGTCGCCGCGTCGGGTCCGGGCCCATATCGCCATCTGCTACATGGCCTTCTGCTGCCTGCAGCACCTGCGCAAGCATCTGGACCTGCTCGGACACCCGATGAGCCCGGCTCGTATCCGCAACGAGTTGAACGCATTGCAGCTCTCGATCCTGCGCCACAAAGGCACCCCTGACCGCTACGGCATGCCAAGCCATGCCACGGTCGATGCCAGACGCATCCTCACCTGCGTCGGCCTGACCTGGAACGAAGCCCCTTTCAAGATACCCCCCGGGCGCACCCGAAAAACTGGCCAGACCAAAGCCTGAGCTCCCTCAACACTCCGAAACAATCGCTGGCGAAAAAAGTCCGTGTAGTGCCTTTTGGCAACCAAGGCATAATAATATCAATGACTTATACGAAAAAATGTCGGAAGTCAGGTGCGTGAAGGCCGTTTTGACGGTGCCGGGATGCAAAGACACGCAGATCGCCTGTTTATGTGTGCGCGCCAGTTCAATGGCCGAGGTACGGACGATCTGATTCACCGCAGCTTTCGCAGCCCGGTAGCTGATCCAACCCCCGATCCGGTTATCCCCGATCGACCCCACACGCGCCGACAGGACACCGAAAACGGATCGCCTGTCGCGTGGTAGCAATCTGTGCCCACGGCTGAGGACCAAGGCCGGACCAACCGCATTTAACGCAAACTGATCCATCATGGCCTGTGCCGATACAGCGCGGATCGTCTTTTCAGGCTCCGCCCCGTTGACCTCCAACGCGCCGGAGACCACCAGAACCAGATCGAACGGGTCAGGCAGGTCATCCAACATCTGCAAAGCCTGCTCCGGTTGGGTCAGATCAAACCCGTCAACCGACCGGGACAGGCTGGTGACCTGCACGCCTAGCCCCTCAAGACGCGCGCAAAGCGCCGAACCAATTCCGCCAGAGGCGCCTATAACCAAAGCTGTTTTCATGTCTCACGACTTAGCGGCGGCGATGGGTGGATCAATGATGGGTCCTCAAGAATTCGCACAGAAAGGAACATGCCCTCATTTTGGTTCTTTTCATTCCGCGCAAGCTGGGTATAACCTCATCCTCATGATCAACCGCGCAGATATCCTTGTTGCCGACACCGCCCTTCGCGGTGCGTCGCTGCGTGGCCTACTGATCCTAATCCGCCTCTGAGCGTGCCATCCGGCGCGCCCGCTCAGAGGAGGACGCCAGCGCGCCAAGAGGCTTTAGGACAGAAGAAGAAAGAGAACCCCATGACTAACGTGACCGACCAAGACCGCGTCTTGATCTTCGATACTACTTTGCGCGACGGCGAGCAGAGCCCCGGCGCAACCATGACCCATGACGAAAAGCTCGAGATTGCCGAGCTGTTGGACGAGATGGGCGTCGACATTATCGAAGCCGGTTTCCCCATCGCATCCGAGGGCGACTTCAAGGCCGTTTCCGAAATCGCGCAACGTTCGAATAACAGCCGTATCTGCGGTCTGGCCCGTGCGAACTTCGCCGACATTGACCGCTGCTGGGAGGCGGTGAAACACGCCGAGAAGAACCGTATTCACACCTTCATCGGCACATCCCCCCTGCACCGCGCCATTCCGAACCTGACGATGGACGAGATGGCCGAGAAGATCCACGAAACCGTCAGCCATGCGCGCAACTTATGTGAAAACGTGCAGTGGTCACCGATGGATGCGACGCGGACCGAGTGGGACTACCTTTGCCGTGTAATCGAGATTGCGATCAAAGCAGGCGCAACCACGATCAATATCCCTGATACGGTGGGCTACACCGCCCCGGTCGAAAGCGCCGATCTGATCAAACGCTTGATCGAAACTGTACCGGGCGCGGATGAGGTGATCTTTGCCACCCACTGTCACAACGACCTTGGCATGGCGACCGCGAACTCTCTGGCCGCTGTTGCAGGCGGTGCGCGTCAGATTGAATGCACCATCAACGGTCTGGGCGAACGGGCGGGCAATACGGCTTTGGAAGAGGTCGTGATGGCTCTGCGCACCCGCAACGATATCATGCCATGGCACACGGGCATCGACACCACAAAGATCATGCACATCTCGCGCCGCGTGGCGACCGTGTCGGGCTTCAACGTGCAGTTCAACAAGGCCATCGTCGGCAAGAACGCCTTCGCGCATGAAAGCGGCATCCATCAGGACGGCATGCTGAAGAACCGCGAAAACTTCGAGATCATGCGCCCTGAGGATATCGGCCTCTCCGGCACCTCTCTGCCCTTGGGCAAACACTCGGGCCGCGCCGCGCTGCGCGACAAGCTCGAGACGTTGGGATTTGACGTCGGTGACAACCAGCTCAAGGACATCTTCGTACGGTTCAAGGATCTGGCTGACCGCAAGAAAGAGGTGTTCGACGACGACTTGATCGCCTTGATGACCATGGACGAGCATGACGACTACCTGCAGCTTGTCTCGATGAAAGTGACCTGCGGCACCGGTGGTCAGGCCGAGGCAACTGTTGAGCTTGAGATGGACGGCAAGGACATCATCGCCACCGAACATGGCGACGGGCCTGTGGATGCAACTTTCAAAGCGATCCGCGCGATCTACCCCAACACAGCCCGGTTGCAACTGTATCAGGTCCATGCCGTCACCGAAGGCACCGACGCGCAAGCCACAGTCTCGGTCCGCCTGAGCGAGGACGGCATGATCGCAACCGGCCAATCGGCCAACACAGACACGGTTGTTGCGTCAGCCAAGGCCTATATCCACGCGCTGAACCGCCTGATCGTTCGTCGCGAGAAAACAGGCCCCGGCGCAGACATGCGTGAGATCAGCTACAAAGACCTGACCTAGAAACGGCAAAGGGCTCCCGCACCCGCGGCGACCCGGCTTCGCCGACCCATCTTGGGTTTTGGGCCCGGCAGCGCGCCTGCGGCGCGCTGCCGGGCCCAACGCGTTTGACGGCATCTTTGATGCAGGCAAACGGGGCGCGAGGTTTGCTTGTTCCTCTCCAAGACCTCAAAGTTTTTTGAACAAAGCAGACAGTCTGTGGGTTTCCTGATCCAACCCAAAGGGCGCGTTGATCACGAACATTCCAGACCCGACCATCCCATGCCCTTTGCGCGCTGCGGGGAATGTCACCTCGTGTTTCAACACCTTCGGGAAATCCTGAGACGTCAGCGCATCCACCATCGGCTTTTGACGGGCATCCTTCAGGATCGGGTACCACAAAGCGATCACGCCCACATTCCATTTGCGATGCAGCTTGGCGATTATCCCCGGAAGGCGGTCATATTCCGCCTTCACCTCGTAGCTGGGGTCAATCAACAGCATACCCCGTCTGGGCGTCGGCGGCAGTAGGGACTGCGCCAGCTCATACCCGTCTTGCTTGTAGACGCGGGCATTGCCCCCCAGCACCGCCAGTGACAATGCCGCATATTCCTGCGGATGCAATTCGGCGAGGTGCAGACTGTCCTGCGACCTCAGCAGGCTAGCTGCAATCAGGGGCGATCCGGGGTAGCTGGCCTCTCCAAAACGCGCACGTGTCATCCCGATCGCTTGCGCCAGCGGATGATCATCGCCAAACCATGCGCCACGCTGAACACGCTCAATCCCGGCGGCTGCTTCTCCGGTCTTGCGGGCTTCGTCTGAATCTAGTCTGTAAAGCCCACGTCCCGAATGGGTTTCGACGTAAGTCAGCGGTTTGTCCTTTTGGGTCAGATAGGACAGCGCCCATGCCAATAAAGCGTGCTTTTGCACATCAGCCAGATTCCCGGCGTGGTAAATATGTTGATATGAGAGCATATTGCCTTCTACAGTCCCTGCAAATGAGGCGAAAAGGTGCTGATTGCTGCGGAATCAGCCCTTTTACCGGGCGAGTTGGCACCCTATAAGTCATCCGTCCCGGAACCGTCGAGTCGCGGGCAGTAGAAAAACCGACATACAGGATCAGGGGAAACATGGGGATCTTTGGCAATCTGGGCGGCCTGTTCACAGCGGACATGGCTATCGACCTTGGAACGGCAAACACGCTGGTCTACGTCAAGGGGCGCGGTGTGATCCTGTCTGAACCCTCGGTTGTGGCCTATCACGTCAAGGATGGCGTTAAAAAGGTTCTGGCGGTTGGCGAAGACGCCAAGCTGATGCTGGGCCGAACACCGGGTTCGATTGAGGCCATTCGCCCAATGCGCGAAGGTGTCATTGCGGACTTCGACACCGCCGAGGAAATGATCAAGCATTTCATCCGCAAAGTGCATAAGCGTTCCACCTTCTCGAAGCCGAAGATCATCGTCTGCGTCCCGCATGGCGCGACCCCGGTTGAAAAACGCGCGATCCGTCAGTCGGTTCTGTCCGCAGGAGCGCGCCGCGCGGGTCTGATTGCCGAACCGATTGCAGCGGCGATTGGGGCAGGCATGCCAATCACCGATCCGACCGGCAACATGGTTGTCGACATCGGCGGCGGCACCACCGAGGTCGCGGTTCTGTCGCTGGGGGATATCGTGTACGCCCGCTCAGTCCGCGTGGGTGGAGACCGTATGGACGAGGCGATCATCTCGTACCTGCGTCGCCAGCAAAACCTTCTGGTCGGCGAATCCACCGCTGAGCGCATCAAGACCACCATCGGCACCGCCCGCATGCCCGACGACGGCCGTGGCCAGTCGATGCATATCCGCGGTCGCGACCTGCTGAACGGCGTGCCGAAAGAAATCGAGATCAGCCAGGCTCAGGTGGCCGAGGCGCTGTCAGAGCCCGTCCAGCAAATCTGTGAGGCGGTGATGACCGCGCTGGAGACGACGCCGCCCGATTTGGCCGCGGATATCGTGGATCGTGGCGTGATGCTGACCGGTGGCGGAGCGCTTCTGGGCGATCTGGATCTTGCTCTGCGCGAACAGACAGGCCTAGCCGTGTCGATTGCCGATGAAAGCCTGAATTGTGTGGCTTTGGGCACCGGCAAAGCGCTAGAATACGAAAAACAGTTGCGCCACGCGATTGACTACGAAAGCTAAGGCGCGCACCCTTTAGAAAATAGGGTAATCTCGGCCCGAGCAGCACGGGAAGGTAACCTGTGGCAAAAGACCGATCACAGCGCGATGACTACACCGCCCCACTGCGGCGTCTGCTACTGGGGATCGTTGTGCTGTGCCTGCTGGGCATCTTCATTGTCTGGCGGATCGACAGCCCTCGGGTTGAACGGTTCCGCGCACAGGTTGTGGATGCTGTTGTGCCCTCGATGGATTGGGCCATGGTTCCGGTCACTGCAACCGTCAACCTGTTTCGTGATTTCCAAAGCTATCAGAGCCTGAGCGAGCAGAACCGCGAGCTTCGCTCGGAACTGCGGCTGATGCGTGCGTGGAAAGAGGCCGCGTTGCAGTTGGAACAGGAAAACGCGCGGCTCCTGGATTTGAACAATGTGCGGCTCGATCCGCGCCTGACCTACGTCACCGGCGTTGTTATGGCCGATAGCGGCTCTCCCTTCCGGCAGTCGGTGCTGTTGAATGTAGGAGAGCGGGACGGGATCGTCGATGGCTGGGCCACGATGGACGGGATCGGCCTGGTTGGCCGTATCTCAGGCGTTGGGCCGGATACGGCACGCGTCATTCTGATGACTGACGCCTCAAGCGTCATTCCCGCCACCATCCAGCCTTCAGGCCAGACCGCTTTGATCACTGGCGACAATACCCCGGCCCCATCGGTCGAGTTTTTGGAAAACCGTGAGCTTGTGCGCCCCGGCGACCGGGTCGTGACGTCGGGTGATGGCGGCGTGTTTCCGGCACGTCTGCTGATCGGCCAGATCGCCGCCGACCCCGGAGGCCGCCTGCGTGTGCGCCTCTCCGCCGATTTCGAACGGTTGGAGTTTCTGCGCGTTCTTCGCTACAACTCGGCCCCTACAATCCGCGATCCGGGGCAGATCGTTGGCCCCTCACGCCCCGCCGCTTCGTTGTCACCTGAGGAAACTGGTGATGGATAAACCGGCCTCTCACAAATGGGCGATGCGCGGTCTTTACGGGGCGCTCGCGGTGTTCGTTCTGTTCCTGCATCTGCTACCGCTGGATACGCAGCCGGATCGCTGGCCTTTTCCGGACTTTCTGATCGTCCTTACTTTAGCTTGGGTGCTCAGGCGGCCGGACTATGTGCCGACCGTTTTGGTCGCTTTGGTCATGCTGCTGGCCGATCTGCTGCTGCAACGCCCTCCGGGCCTATTGGCCGCATTAGTGGTGCTGGGCGCGGCTTACTTGCGGTCTGCGGCACCGGGGATGCGGGATGCGGGCTTTGTAGCTGAATGGATGTCGGTCAGTGCAATCGTTGCTGGCGTCTTTCTGGGCAACCGGGTCATCCTTGCAATCCTGTCTGTTGATCAGGCGGCTTTGTTACCGGTCATGATCCAGCTTGTGCTGACAATTCTGACCTATCCGGTCATTGTACTGCTGTCTCAGAGTGTATTCGGCGTGCGCCGCGTCTCGGCCGCCGATGCAAGTGCTGCGGGGGCGCGTGCATGAAACAGCGCAGAATCAAAAGCGAAGGTGTCGCCTATAAACGTCTGCCCCGGCGGGCCTTGCTGCTGGGCGGTCTGCAGGCGGTTTTCATTGGCGGCCTGGCCGCGCGCATGCGGTATATGCAGGTCGATCAAGCGGATGAATACCGCCTTTTGGCAGAAGAAAACCGCATCAATATCCGCCTGATCCCGCCGACCCGAGGGCGCATCTATGACCGCAACGGGCAGGTCATCGGGCAGAACTCACCGTCCTACCGCATCGTCATTGTACGCGAGGATGCCGGTGACATCGACAAGGTGATCGCCAAACTCTCGGACCTGATCCCCCTGAACGAGGACGAGATCGAAAGGGCGCGCACGGAAATGCGCCGCTCGGCCCCCTTCCTGCCGGTTACATTGGTTGATCAGGTGACGTGGGAGGATATCTCAAAGGTCGCCGTCAACGCCCCGGCCCTGCCCGGTGTCACGCCTGAGGTCGGCCAGACCCGACAATACCCGCGCTACGAGGATTTCGCCCATATCGTCGGCTATGTCGGCCCGGTCAGCGACTATGACCTCAGCCAAATCGAAGACCCAGAGCCGGTGCTGCGAATCCCCCGGTTCCAGATCGGAAAGGTCGGCTTGGAAGCCAAGCAAGAGATCGACCTGCGCGGCAAAGCAGGCTCCAAGCGGGTCGAGGTTAACGCCACCGGCCGCGTCATGCGCGAATTGGACCGGCAGGAAGGCCAACCGGGCGCCGATTTGCAACTCTCAGTCGACGCGGACCTGCAGCAATATGCGCAGGCGAGGTTGGCCGGAGAAAGCGCCGCCGCCGTTGTCATTGATTGCGAAACCGGCGATCTGCGGGCAATGGCCTCGGCCCCCAGTTTCGATCCAAACCTGTTCGTGCGCGGTATCTCGGTCGCGGATTACCAGATCCTCACGCAGGACAAATACCGCCCCCTGGCCAACAAGACGGTTCAGGGCACTTATCCGCCTGGATCGACCTTCAAAATGGTCACCGCCTTGGCCGCGCTTGAGGCCGGTGTCGTTGGCCCCGGTAACACCGTTTACTGCCCCGGCCACCTCAAGGTCGGCAGCCGCCGCTTCCACTGCTGGAAACGCGGGGGACACGGTATGGTGGACCTCAATACATCGCTCAAGCGCAGCTGCGATGTCTACTACTACGACGTGGCGATCAAGGTCGGCATCGACAAAATCTCAGAGATGGCGCGGACCCTCGGGCTGGGCATCAAGCACGACATTCCCATGTCCGCTGTGCGTGCCGGTCTGGCGCCCAATCAGGAATGGAAGCAACGCACTCATGGCGAGGACTGGCTGATCGGTGATACGGCCAATGCCTCGATCGGGCAGGGATTCATGCTGGCGTCACCGATGCAGCTGGCCGTGATGACCGCGCGGATCGCCACGGGGCGGGCGGTGACACCGCGTCTGGTCCGCTCGATTGATGGGGTCGAACAGCCAACCGGCGCAGGTGAGCCGCTTGGGATCAGCCCAGCCAATCTGAACTACATCCGCGAGGCGATGTGGTCAGTCTCAAACGACCGGCGTGGCACGGCCTATCGCAGCCGGATCATCGCCGATGACCTCCGCATGGCGGGTAAAACCGGTACCAGCCAGGTACGCAACATCACCAAAGCGGAACGTGCCGCAGGTGTGATTCGCAACGAGGACCTGCCATGGGAACGGCGCGACCATGCGCTGTTCGTCAGCTTCGCCCCCTACGACAAACCCAAGTACGCCATTGCGGTTGTGGTCGAACATGGCGGAGGCGGTTCCAAGGCAGCGGCCCCGGTCGCGCGCGACATCATGCTTCAGGCGCTTTACAACGGCACCCCGCCGCTTGAGGCTTACCCGGCCGGAGATCGAGAGCGCATCAAGGAACAACAAAAACGGCTCGAGGGCGATCGCCGCCCCAAAGCGCGCCCCAGCGAGAAGGACCGCGCATGAGCTATCTTGAATATGCGGTCAAATCCACGCCATCGGGGTTCCGTAAATTCCTGTATATGAATTGGCCTCTGACGCTGTTGCTGATCAGCACGGCCAGTGCCGGGTTCCTGATGCTGTACTCGGTGGCGGGTGGCTCGTGGATGCCATGGGCCGAGCCTCAGATCGAGCGTTTCGGGCTGGGCCTGACGGTGATGTTCATCGTCGCACTGGTGCCGATCTGGTTTTGGCGCAACATGTCGGTACTGGCCTATCTTGCTTCGATCGCGCTGTTGGTGTTTGTGGAGCTTTTCGGAACCATCGGCATGGGCGCACAGCGCTGGATCGACCTTGGGTTCATGCGCCTTCAGCCGTCCGAGGTGATGAAGGTCGCGCTGGTGATGCTGCTGGCGGCCTATTACGACTGGCTGCCCTCGCATAAAACCTCACGCCCACTTTGGGTTCTGATCCCGGTCGTGCTGATCCTGATCCCCACCTTCATGGTGCTGCGCCAGCCGGACCTTGGGACCTCGATCCTGCTGCTGGCTGCGGGCGGAGGGCTGATGTTTCTGGCCGGCGTCCACTGGGCCTATTTCGCCGCGGTGATCGCAGCCGTGGTCGGCTTGATTGCGGCTGTTTTCAATAGCCGGGGAACCGAGTGGCAGTTGCTCAAAGACTACCAGTTCCGCCGGATCGACACGTTTCTTGATCCGTCTACCGACCCTCTGGGCGCGGGCTATCACATCACCCAGTCCAAGATCGCCCTGGGATCGGGTGGATGGAATGGGCGTGGGTTCATGCAGGGCACGCAATCGCGGCTGAACTTCTTGCCTGAAAAACACACCGATTTCATTTTCACCACTCTGGCCGAAGAGTTCGGCTTTGTTGGTGGCATCACCCTGTTGCTGCTTTACGCGCTGATCCTGATCTTCTGCATGGTCACGGCCCTGTCGACCAAAGACAGGTTCTCATCGCTGGTCACCATGGGGATCGCGCTGAACTTCTTCCTGTTCTTTGCGGTCAACATGTCGATGGTGATGGGGCTGGCTCCGGTTGTCGGGGTGCCTCTGCCCATGGTCAGCTATGGCGGGTCGGCCATGCTGGTCCTGATGGCCGCCTTCGGTGTCGTGCAAAGCGCCCATATCCACCGCCCCCGCTGATCGGAGAACGCGCGTGTCCGTCAATATCCAATTCTTCGCGCGCCCCGAACTTTGGCCGGTGTACCAGCCGCTTCTGACCGAAGGACTGCAAGAGGCAGGTGTCGCCTTCAATCTGGCAACCGAATTCCCCGAGGATGAGGTGGACTATATCGTCTACGCCCCAAGCGGCGGGCTGCTGGATTTCACGCCCTATAAAAGGCTGAAAGCGGTTCTAAGCCTCTGGGCTGGGGTTGAGAAGATCGCAGGAAACAAGACGCTGACCGTTCCACTGGCGCGGATGGTAGATCACGGGCTGACCCAAGGCATGACCGAATGGGTCGTGGGGCATGTGCTGCGCTATCATCTGGGCATGGACCAGCACATCACAGTTCAGGATGGCGTCTGGGTCCACGAAGTGCCGCCTCTGGCACGGCAGCGGCACGTCTGCATGCTGGGCCTTGGGGTATTGGGGCAGGACGCAGCCCAAGCGCTGGCGGCATTGAATTTCAACGTCACCGGATGGAGCCGCACCCCCAAAGACATCCCCGGAGTAACCTGCCTGAGCGGCGAAGACGGGTTGCGAGAGGCTCTGTCACAGGCTGAGATCGCCGTCCTTTTGCTGCCTGATACACTGGCGACCGAGAACACTCTGAACGCCGGAACACTTGCATTGATGCCCAAAGGCGCGCGGATCATCAATCCGGGGCGTGGGCCTCTGATTGACGATGACGCGCTATTGCAGGCGTTGAACACAGGCCAGATCGGACATGCCACGCTGGATGTATTCCGGGTTGAGCCTCTGCCCGCCGATCACCCCTACTGGGCGCATCCAAACGTGACGGTGACGCCGCATATCGCTTCGGAAACCCGACCGGTCACAGCGGCGCAGGTGATCGTCGAAAATATCCGGCGCGGGGAAGCTGGCGAGCCGTTCGTGCATCTGGTGGATCGCCAGCTAGGGTATTGATCCCCCCTTGGACCGGGGAGAAGGGTTTACGCCGCGATCAGGCCACGCCCTTTCAGCAAAGCTTCGACACCCGGCATCCGGCCCCGGAAGGCCAGATACAGCTCCTCAGCCTCGCGCGAGCCGCCGGTGGACAGGATGTTATCTTCCAGAGCTTTGGCACGTTCGGGGTCAAAGGCCCCTCCGGCCTCTTCAAAGGCCTCGAACGCGTCGGCATCCATCACTTCGGACCACATGTAGCTGTAGTAGCCCGAGCTATAGCCATCGCCCGCGAAAACATGCGCGAAATGTGGGGTCGCGTGGCGCATGCCGATGGCTGCGGGCATACCGATGCCGTCCAGGACCTCGGCCTGTTTCGCCATCGGGTCCGCCGGGGCCGCGCCTTCATGGAAAGCCAAGTCAACCAAGGCCGAGGCGACATATTCCACCGTCTGGAACCCCTGATCGAAATTCGCGGCTTTCAGTACTTTCTCAAGCATTTCCTGCGGCATTGCCTCGCCAGTGTCCGCGTGGGTGGCAAACTCGGCCAGAACCTCGGGGACCTCCAGCCAATGTTCGTAAAGCTGGCTTGGCAGTTCGACGAAGTCGCGCGCCACGGACGTGCCCGAGATGCTTTCATAGGTCACATTCGACAGCATCTGATGCAGGGCATGTCCGAATTCGTGGAACAGCGTGCGCGCGTCGTCATAGGACAACAACGCCGGATCGCCTTTCGCGAAGTTGCAAACGTTGATCACGACCGGAGCCTGTTCTTTGGGGAACTTCGCCTGCCCCCGCATTGCGCTGCACCACGCGCCCGACCGTTTGGACCCGCGTGCGAAATAGTCACCAATGAAGACTGCGACGTGCTTGCCGTCTCGCGTCACCTCCCACGCCCGGCAATCCGGGTGGTAGAGCGGCACGTCCAGCGGTTTGAACTCCAACCCGAACAGACGGTTGGCACAGGCGAACGAGGCCTCGATCATCCGGTCCAGTTGCAGGTAGGGTTTCAGCGCGGCCTCATCCAGATCATGCTCGGCCTTGCGGCGTTTCTCGGCGTAGTAGCGCCAATCCCACGCCGCCAGAGGGCCGTTCACGCCATCCTCCTGCATCATCGCCGTCAGAACTTCGGCATCTGCGTCGGCGCGCGCCTTCGCAGGCTCCCACACTTGCATCAGCAGGTCGCGGACGCGGTCAGGCGAGCGGGCCATTTCGGTTTCCAGCTTGTAGTCGGCAAAGCTGTCATAGCCCAACAGCTTGGCGCGTTCCTCGCGCAGGCTAAGGATTTCGGCTGCGATGTCGCGGTTGTCGGTCTCACCACCATTCGCCCCGCGCGCGGTCCAGGCGCGATAGGCTTTTTCCCGCAGGTCGCGACGAGGGGAGAACTGCAGGAACGGCACAATGATCGACCGCGACAGGGTGACTACGGGACCAGCGGCGCCCTTTTCCTGACCCGCCGCGCGCGCGGCATCGACAACGAAATCCGGCAGGCCCTGCAGGTCATCCTCGAACAGGTCCATGAACCAGTCGCGCTCATCCGCCAGCAGGTTCTGAGTGAATGAGGTTCCCAGTGACGCCAGCCGCGCCTTGATCTCTTGCATCCGGGCGTCCTGCTCGCCCTCCAACGCCGCGCCGGCGCGGACAAAACCGCGATGAGACAGCATCAACACGCGGGCCTGTTCTTCGCTCAAGCCCAGATCATCTCGCCGCGCCCACAGGTTGGCCACGCGTTTGAACAGCGCCTTGTTCGAGGATATCCCCGAAAAATGCGCCGCCAGCTTTGGCGAGAATTCCCGCTGCAGCTCTTCTCGTTTCGGATTGCTGTCCGCGCCCGCAACTGTGAAGAAAACCGACAGCACTTTGTCCAGTTGCTCACCCGCCGCCTCAAGCGCTTCGATCGTGTTGGCGAAACTCGGGGCCTCAGTGTTTGTGGCGATCGCGTCGATCTGCGCGCTATGCGCCTGCAGCGCCTCATCCAGAGCAGGGGCGAAATCATCATCCGAAATCTTGGCAAAAGGGGCGAGTTCAAACGGAGTGGTCCAGTCGGACAGGATCGGGTTAGTCATTCAGATCTCCTTTGCCCACAACCTAGGAAGGGCCGGTCAGATGATCCAGAGCAACACCGCGTTTATTCACCACCGGCGCCGCAAATCGGGCAGTCAGAGCGCTTGGAGAGGGTGATCTTTCGGCTTTCACCATAAAGCGCGTCGTAGATCAGCATTTCGCCGCGCAGCGCTTGGCCGGCCCCGGTGATCACCTTGATCGCCTCAACCGCCATCATGGACCCAACCACGCCCGGTAAGGGGCCGATCACGCCTGCCTCGGAACAGGATGGGGCCAGACCGGCTGCGGGGGCTTCGGGGAAAATACACTGGTAGCAGGGGGCATCATTGGCCGGATCGAAGACGCTCAGCTGTCCTTCCCATTGAGACAACGCGCCCGAGATCAGCGGTTTGCCCAACGCAACGGCCGTGCGATTGGCCAGATAGCGGGTTTCGAAATTGTCGGTGCCATCTAGGATCAGGTCGAAGTCGCCCAAAAGGTCGTTCGCGATATCATCGCTCAGACGACGATTGTAGGGCAGGACAGTGACGTTGGGGTTCTGTGCCTCCATCGCTTGCTGGGCCGAAAACACTTTGGGCATTCCGATATCGGCATCGCGGTGGATGACCTGACGCTGGAGATTGGCGTTTTCGACCACGTCGTCGTCGATCACCCCTATCGTGCCCACACCCGCTGCAGCCAGATACTGCAAGGCTGGTGCGCCGAGACCCCCGGCCCCAATCACCAGCACGCGCGCCTTTTTCAACCGTTTCTGCCCCGGTCCACCCAGTTCGCGCAGAACGATATGGCGGGCATAGCGGTCCAGTTCTGTTTCAGTGAACCGGTCCGAGGGTTTGGCCTCAGTCTTGTCCGCTTCGGGCTGCGCCCGATTTCGCAGCGCTTTCAGTCCCTTGCCATAGACCATGACCAGAGCGGCCGCCCCGGCCAGCATCAGCCACAGCGCCGCCGATCCTCCGGTTGCTTCGCGCAGAGGATGACCACTCGGCAAAACCAAATGCGACAGGATCACCCCGGCCATAAGCACACTGACCGAGGTCACACGCGCCGTCCGGGACACGCCCGCGATATAGCCGACGCCCCAAAGACCCGCGGCGAGGACCAGAACCAGCAGCATCAGCCGCGCCCGGTTGAGCCGAACCCGCCAGCGCCACGCTCGGTCTCGCCAAGTGTTTCGGTCAACTCGAACGTGGCCTGCACGACAGGCGCGACGATCAGCTGCGCGATACGTTCTCCGTGGGTGACCTCGAACCGGTCCTGCCCTGCGTTCATGACGATCAAACCCAGCGGGCCGCGATAGTCACTGTCGATGGTCCCCGGCGTGTTGGGCAGGGTGATGCCGTGCTTCAATGCCAGCCCGGAGCGCGGGCGGACCTGCACCTCATAGCCCGCCGGGATCTCGATTCGCAGGCCAGTGGGGACAAGGGCGCGCTGCCCCGGCTCCAAGAAAATCGACGCGCCTTCGGGCAGGTTGGCACGTACATCAGCGCCGGCCGCGCCTGAGGTCTCATATGAAGGCAGGGGAACAGAAGCATCTGCCCCCACTTCCCGGATCACGCTGATAGCTACCATCTGTATTCCTTCTGTTTTATCCGGCCAGCGCGTCGGCGATCTTTTGTGCAAGACGCGCGGCGACCATGTCTTTGCCCATACGCGGCCAGCTCTCGGCCCCCTGATTCGAGATCAGGACCACTGCATTTTCAGAACCACCCATGATGCCGGTTGCCGGACTGACGTCATTTGCCACGATCCAGTCGCATCCCTTGCGGGCGCGCTTTGAAGTTGCGTTGTCGATCACATCGTCGGTTTCCGCTGCAAAGCCCACAACCAGATCAGGGCGACCCGCGCCCATCTGCGAGACGCGTTTCAGGATGTCGGGATTCTCGGCGAACTCCAGCGAGGGCAGACCATCGCGGCTTTTCTTCAGTTTCCGATCCGAGGCGGTGGCCACTTTCCAGTCGGCAACTGCGGCGGCAAACACACCTGCACTCACAGGAAGCGCCGCATCCACTGCGTCCGACATCTGTTGCGCGGTCTCGACCCGCACGACCTGTACGCCTTGGGGCGGCGGAACGTCGGCAGGGCCTGTGACAAAAACCACCTCAGCCCCAAGCGCCGCCAAGGCGCGGGCAACGGCCGTCCCCTGCGCCCCGGATGAGCGGTTGGCGATGTAGCGCACCGGGTCAATCGGTTCATGCGTCGGGCCGGAGGTCACGAGGATACGTTTACCCTTCAACGGCCCATCGGCCAATTGCGCCTCAACGGCGGCAACGATCTCGAGCGGTTCGGACATCCGGCCCGGGCCATATTCACCACAGGCCATGTCGCCCTCGTTGGGTCCTACAAAGCGGATGCCGTCCTGCTGCAACTGCTTCAGATTGCGCTGGGTCGCCGGGTGATCCCACATGCGCACATTCATGGCAGGCGCACACAGAACCGGCGTGTCCGTGGCCATCAGCAGGGTCGAGGCCAGATCGTTGGCCAATCCTGCCGCCATCTTGCCCATCATATCCGCCGTAGCGGGGGCAACCACGATCAGGTCAGCCGAGCGTGACAGCTGGATATGTCCCATCTCGGCCTCATCGGTCAGGTCAAAGAGATCGCGATAGGCTTTCTGGCCTGCAAGTGCGGAGACCGACAGCGGCGTCACGAACTCCTCAGCGGCGCGGGTCAAAACGGGAGTGACTTGCGCACCGCGCTCTTGCAGCCGTCGGATCAGATCGAGCGACTTATAGGCCGCAATGCCACCGCCGATGATCAGCAGAATGCGTTTGGATGCCAGCATGTTCAGCCCTTCCCGTCCCGGTCGGTCCTGACATTAGGCAAGGCCACCGGGTAGTTCCAGCGGTTAATTCTGCGTCTCAAACGCTTTGCAAGGGTCCTCACGCTCGATTTCCGGGCTATCGATCACCGCATCAAAGGTCCCGTCGATCACTCCCCCTTCGGACTGACCCAGTACAAAGACCTTCAGCCCTGGCTTCAGGCGCGACAGAAAGGTCGGGATGCCCCGGTCGGTTCTCGCGTGGCCATTGCCGGTGATCACCGCAATCGGACCACCGGTTTCCTCGTCGGCGCGCAGGATTGCTCGGGTCAGCACCGCGTCTCGCAGACGTTGAATCGAGACCATTTGCGGCAACATTTCGGCTGGCAGAGCATCGCAATGGGCGGCCAGTTGATCCGCCTCGCGCGCGGCCTGATCTTCGGGCGACAGCGGAACGGTCAAGCCATACCGCGCGGCATCTGCACCAAGGGCTGTGGCCGCGCCTTTTTCCATCGCGGCGCGCGCGGCCGTGCGTGGAACCATGGCGCCATAGACCGGCGCGTCCGAGGCATGAAAGACTGGGTAGTACATACTCAAAGGGGGCCAGCCAGACTCCGCCCAGCGCAGGATCCGAGACAATTCCTCGGGGTTGGACGCGGCTGTCTGAGCCAGACGTTGCGCGCCTTCTTCGGTGACCATTTCCCACACCACAGCCGACGGAGCGATCGCGCCCAGCGCCTCGGTCTGCACAAGGTGGTGACGTGGATTGTCGTGGATTTCACCAAGGATCACCACATCTGCGTCCTGCATGGCGGTCAGGACATCCTCGGGGATCAACTCACCGGCCTGGACCGGGCGCAAAGCGCTGGCTGTAAACGCCAGCACACACAACAGAATCGCAAATCTTGTCATGCGATGAAGTGTTGCACCTCACGCGATTGGGCTTCAAGGTTCTTGCGCATCTTGGTGAAGGCTGCAGCCTCAAGCTGGCGTACACGTTCCTTCGATAGCCCCAGCTCATTCCCCAAGCTTTCAAGGGTTCGGGCCGGTTCGCGCAGCTTGCGTTCACGCACGATAAATCTTTCGCGGTCATTGAGGGATTGCATCGCCATCAGTAACCATTCGCGCAACTGTTCAGTGTCGTGGCGATGTTCAACCGCCTCGGCGGCCTGCTCACGATCATCTTCCAGCGCATCAATCCACTCACGCCCATCTTCATCCGCTGACTGCACCGCGTTGAGCGAAAAATCCGAGCCGGACAGACGCCCCTCCATCATCTCGACATCGCGCAAGGGGACGCCGATTTCCGTTGCAATCATCTGGTGTAGCTGATGCCGATCCAGCTCCTGCCCCTCGGTGGCGGCTTCACGTTCCAACCGTGCCTGAACGCGGCGCATGTTGAAGAACAGAGATTTCTGGGATGAGGTCGAACCGGTCCGCACCATCGACCAGTTACGCATCACGTAATCCTGGATGCTGGCTTTGATCCACCACACCGCATAGGTCGAAAACCGCACACCGCGATCAGGGTCAAACTTGTCTGCGGCTTTCATTAATCCAAGACCGGCCTCTTGGATCAGGTCGTTCATCGGAGCGCCGTAGCGCTTGAACTTGGCCGCCATCGAAATAGCTAGACGCATGTAGGCGGTGATCAGTCGGTGCAGTGCTTGTTCGTCGCGGTTGTCACGCCACGCATAGGCCAGTTGCAATTCGGTTTCCGCGTCCAGCAGTTCGGCCTTCATCGCTTTGCGGGACATCGAGAAATCGGATGCGTTGTCCAGTGCCATGAAACTCTCCCTTTTTGCAGGCATCAGCCGGGCTTGCCTTGCCGACTTAGGGTCGATACGCAGATCATCACCAAGTGGATCACCAGAAAGGTAAGAATTGTGACTGCCAATTTAACCTTTGTGCTGGGAGGAGCCGCATCGGGAAAGTCGGCCTATGCTGAACAACTGGTTGTATCCTCAGGGAAAAACCGGGTTTACCTTGCGACATCACAAGTGTTTGATAGCGAGATGCGGCAAAAGATCGATCGCCACATCGAACAACGCGGGTCCGGCTGGGAAACCATCGAGGCACCGATGGACGTTGTCCCGGTTTTGGCAGAACTGAGCGCAGATCACGTTTGCCTGATTGATTGCGCGACGATGTGGCTGACCAATCACCTGCTGGCCGAGAACGATCTGGATCAGGCCCAGACCCAACTGCTGAGCGCCCTGCGCAGCTGCCCGGCGCTGCTTGTAATTGTCTCGAATGAGGTTGGTCACGGCATCGTACCCGAAAACGCCCTCGCCCGGCGGTTCCGCGAAGCACAGGGCCGGCTGAACATCGCGCTAGCAGCACAGGCCGACCTGGTGGTTCAGGTCACGGCGGGGCTGCCCATGGTCTTGAAGGGACAGTTGCCATGACGCGGCTTCATCTGGTCCGCCACGGCCCCACCCATGCCAAAACGATGGTCGGCTGGTCCGATCTGCCCGCCGATCTGAGCGATCAGGCCGCGCTGCAGCGATTGCATGATCACATCCCTGCGGACGCGGTTGTTGTCTCATCCGACCTGTCGCGCGCGGCGGATACGGCAACGGCGATCCAAGGCCAGCGCCTCCGCCTGCCCCACCACCCTGACCTGCGCGAGATCAACTTCGGCACATGGGAACTGCGCGGTTTCGCCGAGATCGAAGCCGAAGACCCCGAGCTTGCCTTTGCATATTGGGACAATCCCGGCGAAGTGCGCCCTCCAAACGGAGAAAGCTGGAACGACGTCCGTGCGCGGGTCGACAAAACCGTCGATGCGCTGATGGCCACACATGCGGGCGCGGATCTGGTCATTGTTGCCCATTTCGGAGTGATCCTGACGCAAGTACAGCGCGCTTTGAATATTGAGGCGCAACAAGCGTTTTCGCACCGGATCGACAACCTGTCGGTTACCCAGATCGCCTATAACGCGGGCGAATGGTCCGTCGGTGCCATCAATCATCTTCCGTGATCCGGCAGGTCACAAATCACTGATTTACGAGCGCTTCCGGCTCCGTCATCCTTTGATCATGACCTATGATCTCTTTATCGGTGACCGCTTGTTTTCTAGCTGGTCCATGCGCGGCTGGTTGATGCTCGAGAAGTTCAGCCTGCCCTATCGCAGCCACTTGGTTGGCCTCTATTCCGGCACCATGGCCACGGATATGGAACCCCTTGCTCCGGCCCGTCTGGTTCCCGCTCTGCGTCTGCCCGATGGTGCGGTTGTGGGCGAAAGCCTCGCGATGGCCGAGACATTGGCTGAACGGCACCCCGAAGCTGGCCTTTGGCCTTCAGACCCCGCCGCGCGCGCAACGGCCCGTTGGCTGTGCGCCGAAATGGTCGCGGGTTTTACCGCACTGCGCGGGGAATGCCCGATGCAGTTGGCGCATGTTTGGAAGGGTTTTCAGCCATCAGCGGACACTTTGAAAGACCTCGCCCGGATTGAGACGCTTTGGGCGCATGCCCGAGCGATCTCGGGCGCGTCAGAAGGGCCGTTATTCGGAGCATACTCGCTGGCCGATGTCTTCTACACCCCTGTCGCGGCGCGGATCATTGGATATGATCTGCCAATCTCAACCGAAAATCGAAGCTATTGCCTAAGCTTGCTGTCAGATACATCGGTCCGACAATGGCGCGCGATGGGGCTGACGGTTCAATACAATCCGTATCCCTACCCAGAATATTCCCCTTCGGCCCACTGGCCTGTTGGAGAACCGTCCGAGGCACGACCCGCCGAAGAAGGCCCTTCAGTCAACGCGCACTGTCCGTATTCCGGCGACCCGGTTACCGATTTCCTCGACCTCGACGGCCAGCGCTGGGGGTTCTGCAACACGTTCTGCCGCGACAAAACAGTCGCAGATCCGGACGCCTGGCCCAAATTTACTGCGATGCGCGCAGCCGTTAACCATTCCTAAACCGCCGCCATGGCAGCAACGTCCTTTTAACCAAGAACAGGATTGCCATGGTTGCCCGCGCTCATACGGTTGCGTTTCAAGGGGTTGATGCCCGCCCGGTCGAGGTGCAATGCGCCGTCTCTCCGGGCCTGCCCGCCTTTTCTATCGTCGGCCTGCCGGACAAAGCAGTGTCCGAGGCCCGAGATCGGGTGCGCAGCGCACTTGGCGCCATGGCCATCGCCTTGCCGTCAAAACGCATCACCATCAACCTATCCCCCGCCGACCTGCCCAAAGAGGGCAGCCATTTCGACCTTCCTATCGCCGTCGCCCTCCTGTCAGCTTTAGAGATCATCCCGGCAGACGCGGCCGAGGGCACTGTTGCGTTGGGCGAATTATCCTTGGACGGGTCGCTGGTTCCGGTCGTGGGCGCTTTGCCCGCCGCGATGACGGCGGCGGCCGAGGATCGCGCCCTGCTCTGCCCCCGCGCCTCAAGCGCCGAGGCTGCCTGGGTGGACGCCACTCAGGTCATAGGAGCCGGTTCGCTGGGCGACGTGGTGCGCCATTTCTCGGGCCAGGCCCCACTGGCTGCGGCCACACCGGGCGAAGTCAGCCTGTCCTCCAATACCCGCGATCTGCGAGACGTCAAAGGACAGGAACGCGCCAAACGCGCGCTTGAGATCGCTGCAGCGGGACGGCACCACCTGATCATGATCGGCACGCCGGGATCGGGCAAATCCATGCTCGCCGCGCGCCTGCCCGGCATCCTGCCGCCTTTGACCCCGGTCGAGGCGCTGGAAACGTCGATGATCCAATCCCTCTGTGGGTTATTGGACGAAGGCGGCATCAACCGGACGCGGCCCTTTCGCGAACCGCATCACACCGCCTCGATGGCGGCGATTGTCGGCGGCGGACGCGGTACAAAACCCGGAGAAATCTCTCTGGCCCATAACGGGGTGTTGTTCATGGACGAGTTCCCCGAATTCCCTCGCACCGTTTTGGAAACCCTGCGCCAACCGATCGAAACCGGAGAGGTCATGGTCGCCCGCGCCAACGCCCATGTGAAGTACCCCTGCCGTTTCATGCTGGTCGCGGCAGCCAACCCGTGCAAATGCGGGTACCTGACCGATCCGTCCCGCGCTTGTTCCCGCGCACCGGGCTGTGGCGAAGACTACCTGAACCGCATCTCCGGCCCTTTGATGGACAGGTTCGATATGCGCATCGAAGTGCCTCCGGTAGCGTTCACCGACCTTGATCTGCCGCCGTCTGGCGACAGTTCGGCCACCGTGGCCGCGCGTGTGGAGCAGGCCCGCGCCGTTCAGGCTGCTCGGTTTGAAGGTCACAAGGGCGTACGTCAAAACGCTGATATCGAGGGTAAATTACTGGAAGAGGTCGCCGCCCCAGATGCTGAGGGCAAAGAGCTGCTGCTCAAGGCCGCCGACCGGTTCGGCCTGTCAGCGCGCGCCTTTCCTGACTTCCGACCTTTTTGTTGATCTGACTGGGTTTTTGGTTTGTTTTCAGGTGTGGTTGCTCAGAGGCGCGTTGTAGTGCCCCATTATTATAAAAAGTATTGACATGGGCCTTCAGATGGCTAACCTCTTCGCCCATGTTCATCCGCACCAAACATGACGCAAAGCTCAACCGCACACGGATCCAGATCGTTGAATCCGTCCGCACCGGCTCCAAGGTACGCCAGAAGATCCTGCGCCATGTGGGTGTGGCCCATAACGACAGCGAGATTGAGGATATCAAGCGTCTGGCGGGCCGCTTGATGGAGCAATTACGCATTGATCGCTCGCCGCAAATGGAACTGTTCACGCCCACGGAATATGCCGATCTGCAGGCGCTGGTGCGCCGCGCTCCGCGGCCGGACAAGCTTGGCGTTGATCTTGCCGAGTGCCGTGAGGAGGCGCGGGTCTCTCTGGGTCTGCGGGATGTCATGGGGACGATGTATGACCAACTGGGTTGGGGGGCCCTTCTGGGGGCGGCGCGTAAAAGTGCCAATCGCATTGTGAAAGAGCTGGTTATGGCGCGGATCGCACAGCCCGAGAGCAAGCGCGCGACCGTGGAGGCGTTGGAGAACCAGGCAGGCATCACGCTCAATCTGGACGTGGTCTATCGGAGCATGGATTACATCAATACGCCGGTGATAGACGGGATTTGCAAAACCTCTCACGCGGCGGCAGAGAAGTTGCTGGGCGGGCCAGTGACCGTGCTGTTCTACGATTGCACGACCCTGGCCTTTGACACCGAGCGCGAGGACCCGGCCGAGGATGCGGACGGGGTCGAGCAGGATCATCTTCTGGCCAAGGGCTTCAGCAAGGATGGCAAGCATCACCGCGCTCAGGTCATGCTGGCGCTGATCGTCACCTCCGATGGGCTGCCTGTGGGCTATGAACTCTTCCCGGGAAACACCTGGGAAGGTCATACGCTGGAAGCTGCGCTGAAGGCGTTGGAGGGACGCTTCGACGTGGCCAGGGTCACGTTCGTGGCCGATGCCGCCATGCTCAGCAAGGACAACCAGCAGATGTTGCAGAACAAGGGTCTGCCCTACATCCTCGGCTATCGCATGAAGTCCGCCCCGGCCGCCGTGAAGGCGAACATTTTGAGCCCGGAGGGACGCCAGCCTTGGGCTGGACACGGTTCTGAAGAGGCAACCGAGAAGGGCTGGTACAAGGTGATCGACCAGGAGGGAGCGCGGGTCATTGTGACCTGGTCACCCACCCGGGCACGCAATGATGCCCACAAGCGCGACAAGGCAATCGAAAAGCTGCACAAGAAGCTCAAGCGCTCTCGCAAACCCGGCAGCTTCAGCAGCCGGGGATATGGCCGCTTCCTGGCCTTCCCCGACAGCGGGGACGTCACGCTGGATGATGCAAAGATCAAGGCAGCGGCACAATGGGACGGGCTGCATGCCATTGTTGTTCATGGTGCGGACGAACTGGAGGCACAGGACGTCATTGCCCGCTATCACCAGTTGTGGGAGATCGAAGCCTGCTTCCGCACCAACAAGCACGATCTGAAAATCCGGCCCATCTATCACTGGTCGCCGCGTCGGGTCCGGGCCCATATCGCCATCTGCTACATGGCCTTCTGCTGCCTGCAGCACCTGCGCAAGCATCTGGACCTGCTCGGACACCCGATGAGCCCGGCTCGTATCCGCAACGAGTTGAACGCATTGCAGCTCTCGATCCTGCGCCACAAAGGCACCCCTGACCGCTACGGCATGCCAAGCCATGCCACGGTCGATGCCAGACGCATCCTCACCTGCGTCGGCCTGACCTGGAACGAAGCCCCTTTCAAGATACCCCCCGGGCGCACCCGAAAAACTGGCCAGACCAAAGCCTGAGCTCCCTCAACACTCCGAAACAATCGCTGGCGAAAAAAGTCCGTGTAGTGCCTTTTGGCAACCAAGGCATAATAATATCAATGACTTATACGAAAAAATGTCGGAAGTCAGGAAGGGCGTACGTCAAAACGCTGATATCGAGGGTAAATTACTGGAAGAGGTCGCCGCCCCAGATGCTGAGGGCAAAGAGCTGCTGCTCAAGGCCGCCGACCGGTTCGGCCTGTCAGCGCGCGCCTTTCACCGCATCCTACGGGTCGCGCGAACCATAGCCGACCTGGATAGCTCCGCTGATATCCGGCGACCGCACGTGGCCGAAGCGCTAAGTTTTCGGATCAGCGCACGGGCCATGGCTTAGATGTTCGCCCTCAGTATGTTGCGAGGCCGATTGGGATACAAACTACGGCGGAACTGATCATTGCCCGTCGTCCTAGACAAGTCCGGCAGCTTACCGCTTGCGCCATGTTCAAGCGAGGAACTCGACCTTTAGTGCGCCCGTCCATTCCGATGTACGCACCCACCTAAGCGCCCCCCACACCTGCTGCGCTTAGACTTTGGCCTCGATCGCTTGCCAGATTTTTTCGGCGATGTTCTCTCCGTTGAAGCGCTCAAGCTCCTGAATGCCGGTGGGGGAGGTGACGTTGATCTCGGTCAGGTAGTCTCCGATCACGTCGATCCCAACAAAGATCTGGCCTTTTTCCTTTAGTAGAGCGCCGATGGCCGCGCAGATTTCGAGATCCCGCTCGGTCAAACCAATCTTTTCGGGTCGCCCGCCGACATGCATATTGGAACGCGTCTCACCTTCGGCCGGGACGCGGTTGATGGCACCCACAGGCTCTCCATCCACGAGAATCACACGCTTGTCGCCGTTCTTCACATCCGGCAGGAATTTCTGAACAATCAACGGCTCGCGCGAGAATCCGGTGAACAGCTCATACAGCGAGGTCAGGTTGCGGTCATTGGCATCCAACCGGAACACCCCAGCCCCTCCATTTCCATAAAGAGGTTTAAGGATGATGTCCTGATGCTTGTCCTTGAAGGCCTTGATGGTCTGCATGTCCCGCGCAATCGTGGTCGGAGGGGTCAATTCGGGGAAATCCAGAACCAGTAGTTTCTCGGGGTAATTGCGTACCCAAAACGGGTCATTGACCACCAAAGTTTGCCCCTTCAACCGATCCAGCAGATGCGTCGAGGTGATGTAATGCATGTCGAACGGCGGGTCCTGACGTAGCCACACCACGTCAAACTCAGCCAGATCAACCTCACGCTCGGGACCGAGGACCGCGGGGTCTCCGGCAACGCGCTGAACCTGCATGTCTTGTCCTCGCGCGGTGATCCGCGCCTCCTGATAGGCCAATTGATCCGGCCCGTAGAAGAACAGCTCATGCCCGCGGGCCTGTGCCTCTTCCGCGAGGCGGAAAGAGCTGTCGGCGTTGATATCCACGGCCCCGATCGGGTCCATTTGAAAGGCGATTTTCATGGCATGTCCCTCAACTTCACGCCAGATACATGGCGCAGCAGGCCGAGGGGTTCAATGGGGCTTAGACCGGTCCGAAGGCGTTTTCGATGATTTGAACAGCGCCCGTGCCATCGACCAGCGCCGCGTCGAACCGAACATTCGTCAATTGCCCGCCGGGTTCATTTTCAAGAAACTGCGCCGCTGATGCGCAGATACGCTGAGTCTGCCGTGGGGTGATCCGAGCCGCAGCCCTGTCGAAACTGGTGCTTTTCTTGACCTCAATGAAAACGAGCCCTTCGTCACCCCGCGCAATCAGGTCAATTTCACCCCCGGCACCGCGCCAGCGTCTGTGAGCGATCGAGAATCCGCGGCGTTCATAGTCGGCTGCAACCCGCAATTCCGCAGATTGCCCTGCATGATAAGATACCGACCCCCGCACCGCACGCTGCGTCATGTCATCCCTTTCCCAGTTTGAGGGCCTGCTGGTAAATGGGACGTCTGGGAAGTTCATACATCTTTGACACCAAATCCGCCGCATCCCGAACCGAATGGGTTTGTAAAGCCTGTTTCAATGCCTCTTCTACGTCAGATTCGTTAACGCTTGGCGAATGGCTGCGATCCACGAGCAGAACGACCTCACCCTTGGGGGTTTGGTCTTGGTAGGCTTCTGCCAGGTCTTGCAAAGAGCCACGTCGGACTTCCTCGAACTTCTTCGTCAGCTCGCGGCACAAAGCCGCCTGCCGGTCGGCGCCCAGGATGTCTGACAGATCGGACAAGCATCCAGCCACGCGCTTGGGTGATTCGTAGAACACCAGCGTTCCGGGAATATCCCGCAGCGCCTCGATTCGGCTGCGGCGCGCGCCAGACGCATTCGGTAAAAAGCCCGCAAAAAAGAACGCATCCGTTGGTAGACCCGCCAGCGTCAGCGCCGTCAGCGCGGCGGACGGGCCCGGTGCGCAAGTGACGGTGTGCCCGGCCTCGGACGCCTGCCGCCCTAAATCGTAGCCCGGGTCGGCGATTAGCGGCATACCGGCCTCGGACGCATAGGCAACGGATTGCCCTGCGGCCAAAGCATCCATGATCTTGCCGCGTGCGCCCGCTCCGCTGTGGTCGTGATACGCCTGAATGCGACGTCCGCCCAAGGGGATACCGTGGATTTCCATCAACCGGCGCAGACTGCGGGTGTCTTCTGCGGCGATCATGTCGGCCGAGGCCAGCACATCCAACGCCCTGAGCGTAATATCGCGCGCCGTTCCGATCGGTGTGGCAACAAAATACAGGCCTGCAGCCAAACTTATGTTTTGGAAATTCAAAGCTGGACCCTCACAGCGTGACGTTTATTATCGCGGCTCGATAGAATAGCAGCGTCGCAAGCCGCCGGATCAGGGAGTTTTCTTTTAGATGTTTACCGTTTGCAAGTCCGTAAGCAAGTTGGCCAAAACCACAATTGCCCTGACCACCGCCGTTTTTCTGGCCGCATGTGAAACCACTGGCGTCGGCGGAGGCCCCTCGATCAACACCTCGGAACCGGTGCCCGTTGCGCTTCTGGTTCCGCGCGGATCGGGCCAGTCCGGCGACGCGGCGCTGGCGCAAAGCCTTGAAAATGCAGCACGTCTGGCGATGTCGGACCTGCCGAACGTTACAATCGACCTGCGTGTCTATGATACGGCAGGCAATGCCGGTACGGCCTCGGGCGTGGCGCAACAGGCTGTGGCGGATGGGGCCAAGATCATCATCGGACCAGTCTATGCACAGGCCGCCAACGCGGCCGGTCTTGCGGTGCTGAACAACAACGTCAACGTCCTGTCCTTCTCGAACAACACTAGTATCGCGGGCGGGAATGTCTTTGTTTTGGGGCCGACCTTCCAGAACACGGCCAATCGACTGGCCAATTATGGCGGAAGACAGGGCAAGACAGGAGCAATCATCGTACACAGCAATGACGCCGCCGGAGAGGCTGGCCGCTCGGCCATTGCTAATGCGCTGGCCAGCAGCAGCATGAACAACGCCGGAAGTGTCGGCTACGACCGGTCGCAGCAGGGCGTGATCAACGCGGTACCCAACATCAAATCCGCCATGGATTCGACGGGGGCGGACTCGGTCTTCCTGACTGCAACCACCGCGGGCGCGCTGCCCTTGTTCTCGCAGCTTCTACCTGAAGCGGGGGTTTCGCCGTCGACCTCTCAGTATATCGGTCTGACACGGTGGGACATTCCAGCCCAAACGCTGGAACTGCCCGGTGTTCAGGGCGGTTGGTTTGCCCTACCTGATCCTGCAAAAGCGCAGGCCTATCGTCAGCGCTACAATGCGACCTATGGCGAAGCGCCTCATCCGATCAGCGGGCTGGCCTATGATGGGATCGCCGCGATCGGGGCGCTTGTCAGCCAAGGCAAATCGAATGCTCTGACCGGGGCTGCGCTGACTCAGAGCGCCGGTTTCCAGGGCGTTGGCGGCATTTTCCGCCTGCGCTCGGACGGTACCAATGAACGCGGTCTGGCGGTTGCCACGATCCAGAACAAACAGGTGGTTGTGATTGACCCTGCCCCTCAAAGCTTCTCAGGGGCCGGTTTCTGACCAGCCTCACCTGACCGCAGTGCCTGAAAACTCACTTATCTGCCCGCCCGAGGATATTTTCGACGGTGCCCACGTTGACGCTCAGCTTGCTGCGGCGTTCGAGGCAGGTACTGACAATTCCGCGTTGCGTGCTGAAACGGTGCGCATTCTGCGTGAGGCGCAAAAGTCCGGGCGCGCCGCCATTGCCGAGGCGTTTGCCGCCCGCCCCTTCGATGCGCGCCCTCTGACCCGGTCCTATACCTACCTCACGGATTGTCTGGTCGGCACTGCGATGCGGGTCGCTAGCGAGCATCTCCACCCTCTGGCCACCCCGACGCAGGGGGAACGCATCGCCGTTCTTGCGGTCGGCGGCTATGGGCGCGGTGAGATGGCACCCGCGTCGGATGTCGACCTGCTGTTCCTGACGCCCTACAAGATCACCGCCTGGGCCGAGAGCGTGATTGAATCCATGCTCTATATCCTGTGGGATTTGCGCCTGAAGGTTGGCCATTCCTCACGCACGATCAAGGATTGCCTGCGTCTGGGGACCGAAGATTTCACCATCCGCACCGCGATGCTGGAACAGCGCTATCTGGCTGGTGATACGAACCTCGCAAAGGAACTGGACCAACGCCTCAAGGCCGATCTGTTCAAGGGCACCGAGCGCGAGTTCATTGAGGCAAAGCTTCAGGAACGCGACGAGCGTCACCTCAAGCAGGGCCAGCGCTACGTGGTCGAACCCAATGTGAAAGAGGGCAAGGGCGGGCTGCGCGATCTGCAGTCGCTCTACTGGATCGCGAAATACATCTACGGTGTGCAAGACGTGGCCGAGCTGGTCCCGCTGGGCCTGTTCACGCCCGATGAATTCAAGACGTTTGCCGAGGCCGAAAACTTCCTTTGGGCCGTGCGCTCACACCTGCATCTGGTCACAGGGCGCCCGACCGAGCAGCTGACCTTCGACATGCAGGTCGAGGTTGCGGCGCGCATGGGCTATGAAGATCGGGCCGGGCGGCGGGCCGTCGAAGTGTTCATGCAGCGCTATTTCCGCCATGCCACCAGCGTAGGGGAATTGACGCGGATCTTCCTGACCAAGCTGGAAGCCCTGCATATGAAAGGCGCCCCGCTGCTGGAGCGGATTTTCCGCCGCCGTCCTCGGGTCAAAGCCGGGTACAGCATGGTTCATGGTCGTCTGGACATTGCCGATCCGGATACATTCCTGACCGACAAGCTGAACATGTTGCGCCTGTTCGAGGAAGGCCTGCGCACGGGCATGCTGATCCATCCGGATGCCATGCGGCTGGTCACGGCCAATCTGCACCTGATCGACGAAGATATGCGCAACGACAAGGAAGCCCAGCGCATCTTCCTCGACCTGATGCTGAAACATGGCAACCCGGAACGCGCCCTGCGCCGGATGAACGAACTTGGGGTGCTATCGGCCTTCATACCCGAGTTCGAACCCATCGTGGCGATGATGCAGTTCAATATGTATCACAGCTACACGGTGGACGAGCATATCATCCAGTGCATCGTCAACCTCGCCCAGATCGAACGCGGAGAGCTGGTTGAATCGCTGCCGCTGGCGTCCTCGATCCTTGAAGGGGGCGTGAACCGCAAGGTCCTCTATGTTGCGCTGCTTTTGCACGACATCGCCAAGGGGCGGCCCGAAGATCACTCGATCCTCGGGGCGCAAATCGCGCGCAAAGTGGCCCCTAGGCTTGGGCTGAACAAATCCGATGCCGAGACGGTCGAATGGCTGGTGCGCTATCACCTTCTGATGTCGGATATGGCACAAAAACGCGATATCTCGGACCCTCGGACCGTGCGGGATTTTGCCAAAGCTGTGCAAACGGTCAAACGGCTGGATCTGCTGACCGTGCTCACCGTCTGTGACATTCGCGGTGTCGGGCCCAATACGTGGAACAACTGGAAAGCCACGTTGCTGCGCGCGCTGCATGCGGAAACCAAACGTGCCTTGGAAACGGGCATGGAGGATCTGAACCGCGCCAATCGCGGGGCCGAGGCCAAGAAACTGCTGCGCGCAGAACTGGCCGAATGGTCCAAGGCCGATCTGAAGACGGAAACCGGGCGGCACTATGCCCCGTACTGGCAAGGCCTGAACTTCTCGACCCACGTAGAATTTGCCGAGATGCTACGGGCGCTGGAGCACAGCGGCGATCCCGGCGCGATGGAAATTCGCCTGCATCCGGACGAGGATCGCGACGCCACCCGCGCCTGCTTTGCCATGGGTGATCACCCCGGTATTTTCGCACGGATCGCCGGGGCCTTGGCCTTGGTCGGCGCCAACGTCGTGGATGCCCGCAGCTACACCACCAAGGATGGCTATGTCACGGATGCGTTCTGGATACAGGATGCTGAAGGCCACCCGTTCGAAGCCAGCCGTCTGCCGCGTTTGACCCAGATGATCCACAAAACGCTGAAAGGCGAGGTCGTGGCCCGCGAGGCGTTGAAATCGCGCGACAAGATCAAGAAACGCGAACGCGCCTTCAACGTGCCGACCCATATCACCTTCGACAATGACGGGTCCGAGATCTACACGATCATCGAGGTTGATACCCGCGACCGCCCCGGCTTGCTCTATGACCTGACACGCACGCTGGCAGCGGCCAATGTCTATATCGCCAACGCCGTGATCGCGACCTATGGCGAGCAGGTGGTGGATACATTCTACGTCAAGGACATGTTCGGGCTGAAATACCACTCGGAAAGCAAGCAGCGCGGGCTTGAGACCAAACTGCGCAAAGCCATAACCGAGGGCGCCGAGCGAGCGGCCTCATGAAGCAGATCCGGCTGTTTTCCGGCTTTTTCACGGTCGGCTTCTGGACGTTGGCAAGTCGCATTCTGGGCTTTCTGCGTGAGATCCTGCTGACCGCGTTCATCGGCCCCGGCCCGGTGATGGACGCCTTCGTCGCGGCTTTCCGTCTGCCCAACATGTTCCGCCGCTTCTTTGCCGAAGGCGCATTCAACGCAGCTTTCGTGCCGATGTTTTCCAAGCGGCTAGAAGGCGGAGAGAACGCGCAAGGGTTCGCGCAAGACGCTTTCAACCTATTGGTCGCTGCGGTATTAGCCCTGGTCGGGTTGGCGATGGTGTTCATGCCCGGCCTCGTCTGGCTGACGGCCGAGGGGTTTTACGGCGATGAGCGCTTCGACTTGGCGGTCGACTATGGCTATGTCGTCTTCCCCTACATTCTTTTCATGTCACTGGCGGCGCTGTTTTCGGGCGTTCTGAACGCGACCGGGCGGTTTGCTGCCGCCGCCGCAGCACCGGTTCTTCTAAACATCTTCGCCTGCACCGCCCTGATCGCTGGCGCGATATCCGGAGGTGAGGTCATTCGCTGGCTCATCGCCGTGATCCCTTTGGCAGGTGTGGCGCAGTTGGCGTTGGTCTGGTTTGCCACCGAACGCGCCGGTATCCGCATACGTTTTGGGTTGCCGCGTCTGACGCCCGAGATGCGGAATATGGTCCGCATCGCCGTACCCGCCGCCCTGGCCATGGGGGTGACGCAGGTCAATCTGGTTGTAGGGCAACTTGTGGCCTCAAAGACCGAGAAAGCTGTCAGCTGGTTGTTTGCGGCAGACCGCCTTTATCAGCTGCCCCTGGGTGTTGTCGGGATTGCCATCGGAATCGTGCTGCTGCCCGATCTGTCTCGCCGCTTGCGCGCGGATGACAAAGCAGGCGCGCGCAATGCGTTTTCGCGGGCCGGAGAGTTCATGTTGCTGCTCACCCTGCCCTCGACCGTAGCCTTCCTGATCATCCCGAACCCGCTGGTCTCGGTCCTGTTCCAGCGGGGCCAGTTCACCGCTGAGGACACAGCCGCGACAGCCCTGGCCGTTGCGATCTATGGCATCGGCCTACCCGCGTTCATGCTCCAGAAGCTGCTGCAACCGCTGTATTTCGCGCGTGAGAACACGCGGTCTCCGTTCCACTATGCTTTGGTGGCAATGATCATCAACGCGGCGCTTGCCTTTGGCCTTTACCCGATTTTCGGATGGATTGCCCCTGCCATTGCGGCCTCTGCCGCTGGCTGGGCCATGGTTGGCCTACTGGCCTTTGGCGCGCGGAATATGGGCGATGAGACTCGGTTCGACGACCGCTTTCGGCGCCGCGCGGGGCGGATCATCTTGGCATCGGTCGGGATGGGCGCGGTGTTGTTTGCCGCCATCCAACTGTTCGGCTGGACGCTGGATGTGCCCGGGTGGCGTTATCTGGCTCTGCTTGCGCTGATCATGGTTGCAGCAGTCAGCTACTTCGCATTCGGCCACCTGTTGGGGGCGTTTAGACTGTCCGAGTTCAAAACGGCCCTGCGCCGGTCATGACTACTCACGCCGGATGCAGCCCTTGATCCGCGCCCAACCACCCGGCGCCAAAAAGAAGGACAGGCCGAACCCGGTGGCAAAACCGCCCAGATCGGCCACCCAATCACCTGTGCCGCCGAAGAGCAATCCGAACAGCAACTGAATGCCCATCAGCACCGCAATCAACTGAAACGCCCGCGCCTGATTGGCGCCAACCAAAGACAGTTTGCGCCACAGCAACCAAGTAAATGCCCCGATCAGCCCATAGACCGGTGGGAACCCTCCGACCAGCGGATAAGACGGGTCCAGAAACAGCGCATAGGCGAACGCGCCACCAACACCCGACAGAACGAAGATCAGCAGCATCGGAAAGCCGCCAAAGACCTCACCCACCATCTTGCCCATGGCCAGCACGAAAACGCAGACAAACACCGCCTGCGTAAAACTGCCCGAGACGAACGGATAGGTCACAAAGCGGATGACATGCTCGAATGGCCAGCGCCCGTTCTGCACCATCCAGTCGAAGATATCGGCTGAGAACGCGTAGCTCTGCAGCGCATCCAGCCGCCATCCGACCGCGCCCGGCCCTCCGACCAGACCTCGGGCGCCCAGCGTAAACGCCAGCTCGATCCCCATGATGAACAGAACCAAGGCCACCACGACAGGCGGCAGAGGGTTCACGGCGGGTGTATAATGCTCACTGCTCATTGGGCTGGCCTTTCGCGGCTGTTGACGTCCCTTGGCCTCATGGGTAAGCGACGAGGGCTGATTTTTCCAGACGGGAGTTCCCTTCGATGACCCAGACCCAATTCACGCCGCGCGTGTTTTCCGGCATCCAGCCTTCGGGCGGGCTGACCCTGGGCAACTATCTGGGCGCGATGAAGCGCTTTGTGGATATGCAGGGGCCAGAGTTCGAAACCATCTATTGCATGGTCGACCTGCACGCAATCACCGTCTGGCAGGACCCCGCCGCCTTGTCGCACAACACGCGCGAATTGTGCGCGGGTTATATTGCGGCGGGCATCGACCCAGAACAATCTATCCTGTTCAACCAAAGCCAGGTGCCCGAACACGCGCAATTGGCGTGGATCTTCAACTGCGTTGCCCGAATGGGCTGGATGCAGCGCATGACCCAGTGGAAGGACAAGGCGGGCAAGAACACTCAAAACGCCTCGCTGGGTTTGTTTGCCTATCCGGCGCTGATGGCCGCGGACATTCTGATCTATCACGCAACCCATGTGCCGGTGGGTGAGGACCAGAAACAGCATCTTGAGCTGACGCGCGACATCGCGATCAAATTCAACAACGATTTCGGCGTCGATTTCTTCCCGGTCACCGAACCCGTGATCGAAGGGGCGGCCACACGGGTCATGAGCCTTCGTGACGGCTCCAAGAAGATGTCCAAGTCTGACCCGTCAGACATGAGCCGCATCAACATGACCGACGATGCCGACACGATCGCCAAGAAAATCCGCAAGGCCAAAACCGACCCGGATGCCTTGCCCTCAGAAGTCGACGGTTTGGAAGATCGTCCCGAGGCGCGCAATCTGGTCAATATCTACGCCGCGCTCAGCGACAGCTCGGCCGCGCAGGTGCTGGCCGAGGTTGGCGGCAAGCAGTTCGGTGAGTTCAAGCCGATGCTTGCGGAACTGGCGGTCGAAAAACTGTCTCCGATCTCGTCCGAGATGGCCCGCCTGATGGGCGAGCAGTCCGAGATTGACCAGATCCTGGCCCGTGGTGCGGAAAAGGCGCGTGCGATTGCCGCCCCGATCCTGAAACAAACCTACGAGATTGTGGGCATGGTCGGCGCAGCCTCGCGCTGATTGCACTGGACCTTCGCCTGACGCCCTCCTAGGTTTGCCGAAAGCTGAGGGAGGGCGCTATGGCAGTCGGCAAGAATATCCGCACCTATTTCGAAGGCCAATGGCATGAAGGGGACGCACCGATCATGCGGGCGGCGGATCATGGGTCGTGGCTAGGTTCCTCGGTTTTTGATGGCGCGCGCTACTTTGACGGCATGGCCCCTGACCTGCTGGCCCATTGCGCCCGCGTGAACCGATCCGCCGAGGCGCTGATGCTGACCCCGACCGTAACGCCGGAACAAATGGTCGATCTGGTGCGCGAAGGGCTGCAATCCTATGGCCCGGATCAGGCTGTCTATATCCGTCCGATGTATTGGGGCATCCACGGAGACGTCACGGCCATCGTGCCACAGAAAGACAGTACCGGTTTCGCCATCTGTCTTGAAGAGATCCCAATGGCGCCCGAGACGGCCTCGGTCACGTTGACGACTACCCGATTCCGCCGTCCGGTGCTGGAATCCGCCGTCGTGAATGCCAAGGCCGGGTGCCTATACCCGAACAACGCCCGGATGCTGACTGAGGCGCGCTCCAAAGGGTTCTCGAACGCGCTTGTCGCCGACGCGATGGGTAATGTGGCCGAAACCGCCACGGCCAATATCTTCCTGGCCAAGGACGGAGAGGTCTTTACCCCCATGCCAAACGGCACCTTTCTGGCCGGGATTACCCGCGCGCGACACATCAAGAACCTGCGCGCCGATGGTTTCACCGTACATGAAGCGGTCCTCAGCTTTGATGATTTCCATGCGGCGGATGAGGTGTTCATGTCCGGCAATATGAACAAGGTAACGCCAGTGACCGCTCTGGACGACACGCAATATCAGGTTGGCCCTATCGCGCGTCGCGCCCGCGCGCTCTACTGGGATTGGGCAGCAAGCGAGCGCTAGGGATTTACCCGAGTTGCCAGCACGCTATCGGTCGGGCATGATCCCAGAAAATCAAGAGGACCCAAATGCGCAAGTTTCTCGTCATTCTGGATGACAGCCGCGAATGCCTGAACGCCATGCGTTTTGCCGCGATGCGGGCCGCGCATACCGGCGGCGGCGTGACAATTCTGTCCGTGATCCCGCCGGATGAATTCAATCACTGGATCGGTGTGGCCGAAACCATGCGTGAAGAGGCCCGCGAGCGTATCCACGCTCATTTCGAAGTCTTCGCTAAATGGATGCGCGACAAGCAGAGCGTTGAGCCTGAATTGGCCATTCGCGAAGGCGATCCGGTGGCACAGATCATCGAACACGTACAGTCCGACCCCGAGATTGGGGTTCTAGTTCTGGGCGCCGGCACCGACAAGAAAGGGCCGGGTCCGCTGGTGACTCAGCTGACCAAGAACTCAGGCAGCATGCCGATCCCGATCACCATCGTGCCGGGCGATCTGAGCAAGGAAAAACTGGAAGAGATCACCTGAGGCAACATGGCAGCACCCGTTCAGTTCTGGTTCGAATTCGCCTCGACCTATTCTTACCTCAGCGCGATGCGGATCGAGCAACTGGCCGCTGACAAGGGCGTTTCCATCGACTGGCAGCCCTTTCTTTTGGGGCCCATCTTTGCCGAACAAGGCTGGAACACGTCTCCGTTCACAATCTACCCCGCCAAGGGGCGCTACATGTGGCGCGATATGGAGCGTTTATGCGCCCAGCGCGCATTGCCGTTTCAACGCCCCGATCCGTTTCCGCAGAACTCCCTGAACGCTGCGCGTCTGGCCGTCGCCATCACGTCCCAGGACCAGCGGGCCGCATTTGCCCGTGCCGTTTACACGGCCGAGTTCGGCGAGGGCCGCGATATCTCAGCCGCATCGACATTGACCGATTGTCTTGCAGCCGCAGGTCTGCCCGCTGTTTTTATGGACAAATCGCAAGACCCGCAGGTCAAAGCAGCGCTCTTTGCGCAATCCAGCCGCGCCAAGGATCTAGACCTGTTCGGCGCACCCAGTTTTGTCGTCGGGGATGAGGTTTTCTGGGGTGATGACCGGTTGGTTGACGCGATAAACCACGCTGCCTCAATTTAGAACGGTTCCAAATCTTGACTTCCAAGGCGGCTGCCCGCATATCAGATGCAACGAAAACGGAGCTGCCTCATGTTCATTCAGACCGAATCTACCCCGAACCCGGCAACCTTGAAGTTCCTGCCCGGCCAAACGGTGCTTGAGGCAGGCACAGCCGACTTCCCATCCGCCGAAGCGGCTGAAAAATCGCCGCTTGCCCAGCGCATCTTTGCGGTCAGCGGCGTGACCGGCGTGTTCTTTGGCAATGACTTTGTCACCGTCACCAAAGCGGATGACGTCGATTGGGACCATATCAAGCCAAGCATCCTCGGCGCGGTGATGGAGCACTACCAATCCGGCCAGCCCGTCATGGGGGCCGAGGCGGCACCTGCTTCCGGCCATGCCGAACATACTGGCGAGGATTCGGAAATCGTCGACCAGATCAAGGATCTGCTGGACAGTCGCGTGCGCCCTGCTGTGGCTCAGGATGGTGGCGACATCACCTTCCACGGCTTTGACCGCGGCGTGGTCTACCTGCATATGCAAGGGGCCTGCGCTGGCTGCCCGTCCTCGACCCTGACGCTGAAGATGGGGATCGAGAACCTGCTGCGCCACTATATCCCCGAAGTGACCGAGGTTCGCCCCGTTGCCGTCTGAACCAACCCTTCTGGCATTTGACACATCGGCCGCGCATTGCGCGGCCGCTTTGTTGCGTGGCTCTGAAATTGTCGTCACGCGGGCCGAGGCCATGTCACGCGGGCAGGCCGAACGCCTGATGCCTCTGCTGGAGGAGGTTCTGTCAGATGCCGGGCTTGGCTGGAAAGACCCGGATGCCATTGGTGTTGGCATCGGCCCAGGAAACTTCACCGGCATTCGAATCTCGGTTTCAGCGGCGCGCGGGCTTGCATTGGGTCTGAACGTCCCGGCCGTTGGCGTGTCAGGTTTTGACTCCTTGGCGGAGATTATGCCCGACGGTCACCTACCCGCGATCTCTGCCCCGCGCGATCAGGTCTATGTGCAGACCTCCGAAGGCCCACGCCTGATGCCTCGGGCCGAGGCCGAGGGGCTTGGCCCCCTCTTCACTGACACGGACCCAAACGCGCATGTTCAGGCCATCGCCCATATCGCGGCGCGCCGATACGGCACGGAAACAGACCCACCCGCACCGCTTTATATTCGCCCCGCGGATGCGGCGCCTTCTCGCGACCTCCCACCTGTGCTGCTGGACGAATGACCCCGGAAAACATGGCCCTGACCCACGCTGCGGCCTTCACACAGGCGCGCCCGTGGACGGCTGCCGAGTTCGAAGACCTGCTGCAAAACCGCTTCACCCATGTTGTCGGAGACCCCAACTCCTTTGCTCTGTTTCCTGACTTCCGACCTTTTTGTTGATCTGACTGGGTTTTTGGTTTGTTTTCAGGTGTGGTTGCTCAGAGGCGCGTTGTAGTGCCCCATTATTATAAAAAGTATTGACATGGGCCTTCAGATGGCTAACCTCTTCGCCCATGTTCATCCGCACCAAACATGACGCAAAGCTCAACCGCACACGGATCCAGATCGTTGAATCCGTCCGCACCGGCTCCAAGGTACGCCAGAAGATCCTGCGCCATGTGGGTGTGGCCCATAACGACAGCGAGATTGAGGATATCAAGCGTCTGGCGGGCCGCTTGATGGAGCAATTACGCATTGATCGCTCGCCGCAAATGGAACTGTTCACGCCCACGGAATATGCCGATCTGCAGGCGCTGGTGCGCCGCGCTCCGCGGCCGGACAAGCTTGGCGTTGATCTTGCCGAGTGCCGTGAGGAGGCGCGGGTCTCTCTGGGTCTGCGGGATGTCATGGGGACGATGTATGACCAACTGGGTTGGGGGGCCCTTCTGGGGGCGGCGCGTAAAAGTGCCAATCGCATTGTGAAAGAGCTGGTTATGGCGCGGATCGCACAGCCCGAGAGCAAGCGCGCGACCGTGGAGGCGTTGGAGAACCAGGCAGGCATCACGCTCAATCTGGACGTGGTCTATCGGAGCATGGATTACATCAATACGCCGGTGATAGACGGGATTTGCAAAACCTCTCACGCGGCGGCAGAGAAGTTGCTGGGCGGGCCAGTGACCGTGCTGTTCTACGATTGCACGACCCTGGCCTTTGACACCGAGCGCGAGGACCCGGCCGAGGATGCGGACGGGGTCGAGCAGGATCATCTTCTGGCCAAGGGCTTCAGCAAGGATGGCAAGCATCACCGCGCTCAGGTCATGCTGGCGCTGATCGTCACCTCCGATGGGCTGCCTGTGGGCTATGAACTCTTCCCGGGAAACACCTGGGAAGGTCATACGCTGGAAGCTGCGCTGAAGGCGTTGGAGGGACGCTTCGACGTGGCCAGGGTCACGTTCGTGGCCGATGCCGCCATGCTCAGCAAGGACAACCAGCAGATGTTGCAGAACAAGGGTCTGCCCTACATCCTCGGCTATCGCATGAAGTCCGCCCCGGCCGCCGTGAAGGCGAACATTTTGAGCCCGGAGGGACGCCAGCCTTGGGCTGGACACGGTTCTGAAGAGGCAACCGAGAAGGGCTGGTACAAGGTGATCGACCAGGAGGGAGCGCGGGTCATTGTGACCTGGTCACCCACCCGGGCACGCAATGATGCCCACAAGCGCGACAAGGCAATCGAAAAGCTGCACAAGAAGCTCAAGCGCTCTCGCAAACCCGGCAGCTTCAGCAGCCGGGGATATGGCCGCTTCCTGGCCTTCCCCGACAGCGGGGACGTCACGCTGGATGATGCAAAGATCAAGGCAGCGGCACAATGGGACGGGCTGCATGCCATTGTTGTTCATGGTGCGGACGAACTGGAGGCACAGGACGTCATTGCCCGCTATCACCAGTTGTGGGAGATCGAAGCCTGCTTCCGCACCAACAAGCACGATCTGAAAATCCGGCCCATCTATCACTGGTCGCCGCGTCGGGTCCGGGCCCATATCGCCATCTGCTACATGGCCTTCTGCTGCCTGCAGCACCTGCGCAAGCATCTGGACCTGCTCGGACACCCGATGAGCCCGGCTCGTATCCGCAACGAGTTGAACGCATTGCAGCTCTCGATCCTGCGCCACAAAGGCACCCCTGACCGCTACGGCATGCCAAGCCATGCCACGGTCGATGCCAGACGCATCCTCACCTGCGTCGGCCTGACCTGGAACGAAGCCCCTTTCAAGATACCCCCCGGGCGCACCCGAAAAACTGGCCAGACCAAAGCCTGAGCTCCCTCAACACTCCGAAACAATCGCTGGCGAAAAAAGTCCGTGTAGTGCCTTTTGGCAACCAAGGCATAATAATATCAATGACTTATACGAAAAAATGTCGGAAGTCAGGCTGCTGCGCCACTATATCCCCGAAGTGACCGAGGTTCGCCCCGTTGCCGTCTGAACCAACCCTTCTGGCATTTGACACATCGGCCGCGCATTGCGCGGCCGCTTTGTTGCGTGGCTCTGAAATTGTCGTCACGCGGGCCGAGGCCATGTCACGCGGGCAGGCCGAACGCCTGATGCCTCTGCTGGAGGAGGTTCTGTCAGATGCCGGGCTTGGCTGGAAAGACCCGGATGCCATTGGTGTTGGCATCGGCCCAGGAAACTTCACCGGCATTCGAATCTCGGTTTCAGCGGCGCGCGGGCTTGCATTGGGTCTGAACGTCCCGGCCGTTGGCGTGTCAGGTTTTGACTCCTTGGCGGAGATTATGCCCGACGGTCACCTACCCGCGATCTCTGCCCCGCGCGATCAGGTCTATGTGCAGACCTCCGAAGGCCCACGCCTGATGCCTCGGGCCGAGGCCGAGGGGCTTGGCCCCCTCTTCACTGACACGGACCCAAACGCGCATGTTCAGGCCATCGCCCATATCGCGGCGCGCCGATACGGCACGGAAACAGACCCACCCGCACCGCTTTATATTCGCCCCGCGGATGCGGCGCCTTCTCGCGACCTCCCACCTGTGCTGCTGGACGAATGACCCCGGAAAACATGGCCCTGACCCACGCTGCGGCCTTCACACAGGCGCGCCCGTGGACGGCTGCCGAGTTCGAAGACCTGCTGCAAAACCGCTTCACCCATGTTGTCGGAGACCCCAACTCCTTTGCTCTGTTTCAGGTCATCGCGGACGAGGCCGAGTTGCTGACCATCGCGACTCACCCACTGCATCGGCGTCAGGGCTTGGCTGCAGCCTGCATGAAAAACTGGCACGCCATTGCCGCTGACCTCGGTGCAGCGCGCGCGATTCTTGACGTGGCGGCAGACAATGGGGCTGCTATCGCGCTCTATGAACGCTTCGGATACAGCCCCTGCGGGAGGCGTAAAGGCTACTATACACGCGATTCTGCCTCAAATTGCGACGCGATCGTGATGGAACGCCCCCTACCGTAGCCCCACACCCCACTTTTTAGACCAAGTGGTCAAAAATCAGTTGACCCTACCTGTTGCATACGGCCTTAATTCCCGTCATCACAACGGTTATGCTCGCTATAGGTGGGTAAACGAGGCTAGTTTAACCTCGAACCGACAAAAACAACGGGAGTACCAAATGACCCTGATGAAATCCTTGATGGGCGCTGCCGCCGCCGTCGCTCTGACCGCTGGTGCCGCACTGGCCGAACCGGCCCTGATCTTTGACCTGGGTGGCAAGTTCGACAAGTCATTCAACGAAGCCGCACATAACGGCGCGCAGCGTTGGGCCAACGAAACCGGCGGCACCTATCGCGAGATCGAGCTTCAGTCCGAAGCACAGCGTGAACAGGCCCTGCGCCGTTTCGCCGAGGCTGGCGCGAACCCGGTGATCACCATGGGCTTTGCCATGGCTGACCCGCTGTCTGCCGTTGCCGGCGACTATCCTGACACCAAGTTCGTCGCGGTTGACGTTACTTGGCTGGACGCCCCGAACATCCGTCAGATCGGCTTTGCCGAGCACGAAGGCTCGTACCTCGTTGGTATGATGGCTGCGATGGCATCGGAATCGGGCACTGTCGGCTTCATCGGCGGTATGGATATCCCGCTGATCCGCCACTTTGGTTGCGGTTATGCGCAAGGCGCCAAGGCTGTGAACCCCGACATCAACGTTGTTGCCAACATGACCGGCACAACCCCTGCCGCATGGAACGACCCGGTTAAAGGGTCCGAACTGACCAAAGCGCAGATCAGCCAGGGCGCTGACGTAATTTACGCAGCTGCAGGCGGCACCGGTGTTGGTGTGCTGCAGACCGCAGCCGACGAGGGCATCCTGTCGATTGGCGTGGATAGCAACCAGAACCACCTACACCCGGGCAAGGTTCTGACCTCGATGCTCAAGCGCGTGGACGTGGCCGTCTATGACGCGATGAAAGCGGGTGAAGATCTGGAAACCGGCGTATTCGCCATGGGCCTGGCCGAGGACGGCGTTGGCGTTGCCATGGACGAGAACAACAAAGAGCTGGTCTCGGTTCGTATGAACGACGCCGTGGACGAAGCACGCAAAGCGATCATCAACGGCGACATCTCCGTTGTCAGCTACTACGAGAACGACAGCTGCCCGGCGCTGCAGTTCTGATATCGCACGGGGCGGGGGGAGACCTCCGCCTCGGTCCCACTCTGCCGCGAACCGCGCGGCCCTTCGGCAACCCAAGGACAAGACATGACAGTCCCCGCCATTGAGCTCAAAGGGATTTCCAAAGCCTTTGGGCCGGTTCAGTCCAATAAAGACATTTCCATCAGCGTCGCCCCCGGCACGATCCATGGGATCATCGGTGAAAACGGTGCGGGCAAATCCACGCTGATGAGCATTCTCTACGGCTTCTACAAAGCCGATAAAGGTGAAATTTGGATCAACGGCACCAAGACCGACATTCCCGACAGTCAGGCGGCCATCGCCTCAGGAATCGGGATGGTGTTCCAGCACTTCAAGCTGGTCGAAAACTTCACCGTTCTGGAAAACATTGTTTTGGGTGCTGAGGATGGCGGGCTGCTGGCCCCGTCTCTGGCTAAGGCCCGGAAAGAGTTGAAAGCGCTGGAAGAAGAATACGAGCTGTTCGTCGACCCAGACAAGCGTATCGATGAAATCGGTGTGGGCATGCAGCAACGGGTCGAGATCCTCAAGGCGCTGTATCGCAAGGCCGAGATCCTGATCCTTGATGAGCCCACCGGCGTTCTGACCCCTGCGGAGGCAGACCAGCTGTTCCGCATCCTCGACCGTCTTCGGGCCGAAGGAAAGACGATCATCGTGATCACGCATAAGCTGCGTGAGATTATGGAGAACACCGATACCGTCTCGGTCATGCGGCGCGGAGAGATGACGGCCACGGTCAAAACGTCTGAGACCAGCCCGGAGCATCTGGCCGAGCTGATGGTGGGCCGCAAGGTCCTGCTGCAGGTCGACAAGGTGCCCGCGCAGCCCGGAAAACCCATTCTTGAGGTCCAAGACCTGCGCGTGTTCGATGCGGCAGGCGTTGAACGTGTCAAAGGCATCGACCTGACCGTCCGCGCCGGTGAAATCGTCGGTATCGCAGGCGTCGCGGGCAACGGCCAGTCGGAACTGTTGGAAGTTCTGGGCGGAATGCGCCCCGGTCAGGGGTCGATCAAGCTGAACGGTACGCCGCTTCCCCTCAGCGGGGCTGGGTCTGACGGTCAGGCGCGTCGCGCGCAGCACATCGCCCACGTCCCCGAAGACCGTCAACGCGAAGGTCTGATCATGGACTTCCATGCCTGGGAAAACGTTGCCTTCGGCTATCACCGTGACCCGGCCTACAAGCGCGGCCTGTTCATGGACAACGCCGCCCTGCGCGCGGACACCGAAGCCAAGATCGAGAAATTCGATGTGCGTCCCCCGAACGGCTGGCTGACCGCCAAAAGCTTTTCGGGCGGCAACCAGCAGAAGATCGTCGTCGCGCGCGAGATTGAGCGCAATCCCGACCTGCTGCTCGTCGGTCAACCGACCCGTGGCGTCGACATTGGCGCGATCGAATTCATTCACAAACAGATCGTAGCCCTGCGCGACCAAGGCAAGGCGATCCTGCTGGTCTCGGTCGAGCTGGAGGAGATCTTCTCGCTCTCGGACCGGATCGCCGTGATGTTTGACGGACATATCATGGGCGAGCGTCTGCCCCATGAGACAGATGAAAAAGAACTAGGCCTGCTGATGGCCGGTGTTGCGGGAGAGGCCGCGTAAGATGGAAAAAATGCCCAAATGGGCCGACGTCGTGCTGATCCCCATCATCAGCCTGGTGTTGGCCACGATCCTGTCGGCGCTGGTGATCCTCGCCATCGGAGAGAACCCGGTTGAGGCCGTGAACCTGATGGTCACAGGCGCGCTGGGGTCAACCTATGGCTGGGGCTATACGCTCTACTACGCGACCAACTTCATGTTCACCGGGCTCGCAGTGGCCGTGGCGTTCCATGCGCGGCTGTTTAACATCGGTGGCGAAGGTCAGGCGATGCTGGGCGGTCTTGGCGTTGCCATGGTGTGTCTCTACATCCCTTGGCCGCATTGGAGCATCGCTCTGATCGCCGCAGGATTGGGGGCCGCTGTATTTGGCGCGGCATGGGCCGCAATCCCAGCTTACCTGCAGGCCAAACGTGGCAGCCACATCGTGATCACCACGATCATGTTCAACGTTATCGCGGCTGCCTTTCTGAACTACATGCTCGTGAACGTCATGCGCCCGCAAGGCTCGCAGGACCCGGCAACCGCGCGCTTCCCCGAGGCGGTACACCTGCCGACCTTCCAATCCATGTTCTCAACCGCCGAGAACGTAATGTTCCGCGGAGCGCCTGCCAATATTTCGTTCTTCGTGGCGATCATCGCCTGTTTCGTAGTCTGGGCGCTGATCTGGCGTACTCGGCTGGGCTATGAGATCCGGGCCTATGGTCATTCGGAAACCGGTGCCGTCTATGCCGGGATCTCGCCGGTTCGCATCACCATCATCGCCATGCTGATCTCCGGCGGCTTGGCTGGCCTGATGGCCATCAACAACGTGATGGGTGAGGCCGAGCGTCTGGTTCTGAACTCGACCGAAGGCGCGGGTTTCATCGGGATCGCCGTGGCCCTGATGGGTCGTTCGCACCCGTTCGGCGTGTTCCTCGCGGCGCTTCTGTTCGGCTTCCTCTATCAAGGCGGTGCCGAACTGGCCTTGTGGACATCCATCCCGCGTGAGCTGATCGTCGTCATACAGGCGCTGGTGATCCTGTTTACCGGAGCGTTGGACAACATGGTGCGGATGCCGCTTGAAAAGCTGTTCCTTGCCCTGCGGAAGGAGCCTCAGTGATGGATTCGTTCGTAACACTGATCCAGGTTCTCGATTCCACCGTCCGACTGGCGACACCTTTGTTGCTGGCCTGTCTGGCAGGTCTCTATTCCGAACGTGCAGGGATTTTCGACATCGGGCTTGAGGGCAAAATGCTGATCTCGGCCTTCTTCTCGGCGGCTGTGGCGGCGGTGACCGGCTCGGTCTGGTTGGGATTGCTCGCGGGGATCGCGTCGTCTCTGGTTTTATCGGCACTACATGGCGTGGCGTCGATCACGTTCCGGGGCAATCAGCTGATCTCAGGCGTGGCGATCAACTTCCTGGCCTCAGGCCTGACGGTTCTGATCGCGCAAAGCTGGTTCCAACAGGGCGGGCGCACCCCGTCTCTGTTCGGGGAAGGCCGGTTTGAGCCGATCAACTTCCCCTTCGCCGAAGCGCTGAGCGACGTGCCCTTCATTGGCCCGATCTATTCTGAACTGCTGTCGGGCCATTCGATCCTTGTCTACATCGCCTTCCTGATGGTGCCTGCGACGTGGTGGATCCTTTATCGCACCCGGTTCGGGTTGCGGTTGCGCGCGGTGGGCGAAAACCCAGCCGCCGTGGATACAGCCGGTGTCTCGGTCGTCGGCCTGCGCTTTGCAGCTGTCGCCATCTGCGGCGTACTCTGCGGTATCGCCGGAGCCTATCTTGCAACTGCGCTGCAGGCCGGGTTCGTCAAGGAAATGACCGCCGGTCGCGGGTTCATCGCGCTGGCGGCGTTGATCTTTGCAAAATGGCGGCCTTGGCACGCGATGTGGGCCTGTTTGCTGTTTGGCCTGCTACAGGCTATCGCGCTGCGGTTCCAGAATATCGACCTGGGCGGCATTGTGATCCCTGTGCAGGTCATGGACGCCCTGCCCTATATCCTGACCGTGGTGATTCTTGCAGGCTTCGTCGGCAAAGCGGTTCCGCCCCGTGCCGGGGGCGAGCCCTACGTGAAAGAACGCTGATAAGTCCAGTTCAGGGCCAATTCTGGATCCTGTTCGCTGCAGAGCGGCATGCAGAGTTGATTTTGCATGCCGCAACCGCTCTAAGAGGGTATGTGCGTGTTTCCTCTGATAGAAAAGAGTGCAAACCTCCTCTCGTATTTGCCAAAGACGGGTGGTAGGCCTGTGACCGCAGCGCCCGATATTCAGGCTGCACGCATTTCCGATGCCGGCGGGTCCACCGCTTTGCACAGCCGAACTCAATACGACTAGAGCATGCCATGCAAATTTACCTTCCGATTGCCGAAGTCTCCGTAAACGCCTTTCTATTGCTAGGGCTCGGAGGCATGGTCGGCATTCTGTCGGGCATGTTCGGGGTCGGCGGCGGGTTCCTCATGACGCCGCTTCTGTTCTTTATCGGCATCCCTCCGGCAGTTGCCGTCGCGACCGAGGCCAACCAGATCGTGGCCTCGTCCTTCTCGGGCGTTCTGGCGCATTTCAGGCGAAGGACGGTCGATTTCAGGATGGGCACGGTGCTGTTGATCGGCGGCCTCATCGGGGCCGCGCTTGGCGTCGTCGTGTTCAACTACCTCAAGAGCTTGGGTCAGGTCGATCTGCTGGTAACCCTGTGTTACGTCGTCTTCCTTGGCGTGATCGGCAGCCTGATGTTCATCGAAAGCCTGCGCGCCTTGCGCAAGGCAAAGAAAGGCGGAGCGTCACCTGCCAAGCGCCGTCAGCGCGGCTGGGTCCATGCGATGCCCTTCAAGATGCGCTTTCGTACCTCGGGCCTTTATATCTCGGTCATTCCACCGGTTCTGGTTGGCCTCTGCGTAGGCGTTCTGTCCGCGATCATGGGCGTCGGCGGCGGCTTCATCATGGTGCCTGCCATGATCTATCTGCTGGGCATGCCCACCAAGGTTGTGGTCGGGACGTCCCTGTTCCAGATCATTTTCGTAACCGCCTTCACGACAATGCTGCACGCCACCACGAACTACACCGTGGACGTGGTTCTGGCCGTGCTTCTTCTGGTCGGTGGCGTTATCGGAGCTCAGATCGGAACTGTGATCGGCGCCCGGATGCCAGCCGAGCAATTGCGGGTTTTGCTGGCCGCGCTGGTGCTGGTCGTCTGTGGCAAGCTGGCGCTTGATCTGCTTCTGGAACCGTCCGAGCTGTATTCGCTTGGCGCCAGCGGGGGGCACTGATCATGGTCCGCTCATTGATCACCGCCCTGTGCCTGTTCTGCCTGCCCGCGGCTGCCGCGGAAGAGCAGGTGGTCCTGGGCCTCAGCCAGGACCGCGTTGCCATTACCGCCACGTTCGACGGGTCCGAAATTCTGATCTTCGGGGCCATCAAGCGCGAAGCTCCGATCCCCGAAGGCCCTCCGCTAGAGGTGATCGTCACCGTTGCCGGCCCGTCCGAGCCTCTGACCGTGCGCCGTAAAGAACGTAAACTGGGAATCTGGGTGAACACCGACAGCGTCGAGGTCGATCTGGCCCCCAGCTTCTACGCTGTTGCCACCAGCGGGCCATTCAAAGAAATCCTCACTAATACCGAGGATCTCCGCTATCGGGTTTCCATCGAACGGGCCATCCGCTCTGTCGGCGCGGCGATGCATATCGAAGCCGCTCAAGACTTTGCCGACGCCGTGATACGCATCCGCGAAAGCGAGAGCCTGTATTCGATCCGCGAAAACACTGTTGCGGTGGATGAACAGACCCTGTTCCGCACCTCTATCGACATGCCCGCCGACTTGACTGAAGGCGACTACGCCGCACGTATTTTCCTGACACGGGGCGGCAATGTGGTGTCGCAATACGAAACCACCATCGACGTGCGCAAAGTGGGGCTGGAGCGGTTTCTCTACAACATGTCCCGCGAACAGCCCGTTTGGTACGGGCTGATGTCACTGGTCATCGCTATTGCCGCTGGGTGGGGTGCCTCGACAGCTTTCCGCCTGCTGCGCGAAAAGTAGCACTTAGCCCCGGCCGATATAGGGCATGGTCGTGGCCATCACGGTCATGAACTGCACATTGGCCTCGGGCGGCAGATTGGCCATGTGCAGCACCGACTTTGCGGCGTCTTCCACATCCATGGTGGGATCGGGCGTCGCACCATCGGCAATAGCAGCATCGACCAGCCCCTGCACCATCTGAGTGCGGGCGTTCCCGATATCGATCTGGCCACAGGCAATGCCAAAATCGCGCCCGTCCAGCGACAGGCTGCGCGTCAGCCCTGTGATGGCGTGTTTCCTGACTTCCGACCTTTTTGTTGATCTGACTGGGTTTTTGGTTTGTTTTCAGGTGTGGTTGCTCAGAGGCGCGTTGTAGTGCCCCATTATTATAAAAAGTATTGACATGGGCCTTCAGATGGCTAACCTCTTCGCCCATGTTCATCCGCACCAAACATGACGCAAAGCTCAACCGCACACGGATCCAGATCGTTGAATCCGTCCGCACCGGCTCCAAGGTACGCCAGAAGATCCTGCGCCATGTGGGTGTGGCCCATAACGACAGCGAGATTGAGGATATCAAGCGTCTGGCGGGCCGCTTGATGGAGCAATTACGCATTGATCGCTCGCCGCAAATGGAACTGTTCACGCCCACGGAATATGCCGATCTGCAGGCGCTGGTGCGCCGCGCTCCGCGGCCGGACAAGCTTGGCGTTGATCTTGCCGAGTGCCGTGAGGAGGCGCGGGTCTCTCTGGGTCTGCGGGATGTCATGGGGACGATGTATGACCAACTGGGTTGGGGGGCCCTTCTGGGGGCGGCGCGTAAAAGTGCCAATCGCATTGTGAAAGAGCTGGTTATGGCGCGGATCGCACAGCCCGAGAGCAAGCGCGCGACCGTGGAGGCGTTGGAGAACCAGGCAGGCATCACGCTCAATCTGGACGTGGTCTATCGGAGCATGGATTACATCAATACGCCGGTGATAGACGGGATTTGCAAAACCTCTCACGCGGCGGCAGAGAAGTTGCTGGGCGGGCCAGTGACCGTGCTGTTCTACGATTGCACGACCCTGGCCTTTGACACCGAGCGCGAGGACCCGGCCGAGGATGCGGACGGGGTCGAGCAGGATCATCTTCTGGCCAAGGGCTTCAGCAAGGATGGCAAGCATCACCGCGCTCAGGTCATGCTGGCGCTGATCGTCACCTCCGATGGGCTGCCTGTGGGCTATGAACTCTTCCCGGGAAACACCTGGGAAGGTCATACGCTGGAAGCTGCGCTGAAGGCGTTGGAGGGACGCTTCGACGTGGCCAGGGTCACGTTCGTGGCCGATGCCGCCATGCTCAGCAAGGACAACCAGCAGATGTTGCAGAACAAGGGTCTGCCCTACATCCTCGGCTATCGCATGAAGTCCGCCCCGGCCGCCGTGAAGGCGAACATTTTGAGCCCGGAGGGACGCCAGCCTTGGGCTGGACACGGTTCTGAAGAGGCAACCGAGAAGGGCTGGTACAAGGTGATCGACCAGGAGGGAGCGCGGGTCATTGTGACCTGGTCACCCACCCGGGCACGCAATGATGCCCACAAGCGCGACAAGGCAATCGAAAAGCTGCACAAGAAGCTCAAGCGCTCTCGCAAACCCGGCAGCTTCAGCAGCCGGGGATATGGCCGCTTCCTGGCCTTCCCCGACAGCGGGGACGTCACGCTGGATGATGCAAAGATCAAGGCAGCGGCACAATGGGACGGGCTGCATGCCATTGTTGTTCATGGTGCGGACGAACTGGAGGCACAGGACGTCATTGCCCGCTATCACCAGTTGTGGGAGATCGAAGCCTGCTTCCGCACCAACAAGCACGATCTGAAAATCCGGCCCATCTATCACTGGTCGCCGCGTCGGGTCCGGGCCCATATCGCCATCTGCTACATGGCCTTCTGCTGCCTGCAGCACCTGCGCAAGCATCTGGACCTGCTCGGACACCCGATGAGCCCGGCTCGTATCCGCAACGAGTTGAACGCATTGCAGCTCTCGATCCTGCGCCACAAAGGCACCCCTGACCGCTACGGCATGCCAAGCCATGCCACGGTCGATGCCAGACGCATCCTCACCTGCGTCGGCCTGACCTGGAACGAAGCCCCTTTCAAGATACCCCCCGGGCGCACCCGAAAAACTGGCCAGACCAAAGCCTGAGCTCCCTCAACACTCCGAAACAATCGCTGGCGAAAAAAGTCCGTGTAGTGCCTTTTGGCAACCAAGGCATAATAATATCAATGACTTATACGAAAAAATGTCGGAAGTCAGGAGTAGCACTTAGCCCCGGCCGATATAGGGCATGGTCGTGGCCATCACGGTCATGAACTGCACATTGGCCTCGGGCGGCAGATTGGCCATGTGCAGCACCGACTTTGCGGCGTCTTCCACATCCATGGTGGGATCGGGCGTCGCACCATCGGCAATAGCAGCATCGACCAGCCCCTGCACCATCTGAGTGCGGGCGTTCCCGATATCGATCTGGCCACAGGCAATGCCAAAATCGCGCCCGTCCAGCGACAGGCTGCGCGTCAGCCCTGTGATGGCGTGTTTCGTTGCAGAATAGTGCACCGAATTCGGGCGCGGCACATACGCCGCGATTGAGCCGTTGTTGATGATGCGCCCGCCTTGCGGGGTTTGATGACGCATGATCCGAAACGCCTCACGCGCGCTAAGGAACATGCCGTTGAGGTTGACGCTGACGCTCTGGTACCAGTCCTCCAGTGCGATTTCATCAATCGTACCGCCGGGCGCGAAGATGCCAGCATTGTTGAACAGAACGTCCAACCGCTCGGCCCTGTTGGAGAAAGACCGGAAGGCGCGCGCAACCGCCACCGGATCCGTCACATCCGCAACCAGAGGGATCGCGTTGCGATGCCCTTCGGCCATTTCCACCAATTTGTCTTCGCTGCGGGCAAGAAGACCAACAGTCCAGCCCTCGGTCAGAAACAGCTCTGCCGTGGCTTTTCCGATCCCGGAACTCGCGCCGGTTATGAGGATGGATTTCATGTCTCTTCAGCCTCCAGTGTCAGGGTCGCCGCCGGTATGGCGCGCAGATCATCGACGCGCAGAGGATGGGTGGGTTTGGACAACCGATTACGAACCACCCAGATCAACCGTTCCTGCGCGCGGGTGATGGCAACATAGGCCAGTCGTTTCCACAAGGGTTGTCCGGCCTCGGTTCGGCCCATGCGGGCCGCGGCGTAGATGTCTGGCGCAAAGACCTGCACCGTATCCCATTGCGAGCCCTGCGCCTTGTGGATAGTGACCGCCGCCCCATGCAGAAAGGTCGCGCCCATACGCGCTGCATAGGGGATGAACGGTTCCTCTTCATCCGGCTTTTCGATCTGCACAATCGACGCGGCACTGACTTGAGGGTCCTCGGCCCCCATGACATGCAGGCGAGAGAAACCGGGTTTTCGCCCCGGCCCCAGATAAACCACCTGAGCACCCTTGATCAGGCCGCGCGCCTCAAGATCCAGCCGTTTCTTGCGGTGTTTTAGAGGCAGCTCGATCCCGTCGCAGATCAGCGGCTCACCTTCCAGCAGCTCCGTTTCGGGCGCGCCATGAACATGCCGGAAGGCCTGAATCAGACGGATGCGCGTCGCGTTGCGCCAGACCAAAACCGGGCTACGGGCCATCAGGTCAACCTCGACCCGCTGCCCCCATACCACACGGTCATCGCGACGCGCGGTGTCTTCGACCAGACGCTCGAAATCCTCAAACCCCATGGCGGGGTCAGCAAGCGCATGGGCCAGATCGAGGATGGGATTGTCGGCATCCTGACGGTGAATGCGGTGTAGGGTCAGTTTGCGCGGCTCGGGCAGGGTTTCGAACACCATGCTACCGGATTGGTTCACTGGTGCCAGCTGCGCCGGATCGCCGAACAGCAGCAACGTCGGAAAGATCTCCTTCAGATCATCAAACTGGCGGTCATCCAGCATCGAGGCTTCGTCGACAAAGCCGATATCCAGCGGCTCTTCCCGGCGCTTCCAACCGGTAATGAAATCCGACCCGCGCAAACCGGCAGCGGCCAGCGCACCGGGGATCGACTTGTTGTTCTGATAGAAGGCAGCGGCCCGGTCCAGCGCCTCATCCGTCAGGCCTTCGATCTCGGGCCGTTCGTCATTACCCTCAAGCCACTCGGCAATCCGTTCATATTCCGGGTCATAGACGGGCGTATAGAGAATGCGGTGGATGGTCGTCGCGGGCACCCCGCGCAGGCGCAAAACGCTTGCGGCTTTGTTCGTGGGGGCCAGAATCGCCAGACTGCGTTTGTCGCGAGACTTGCGGCTTTCATAGTCGCCCGAGACGATGTGAACGCCCGTCTCGGCCAGTGCCTTATACAGTTCCGCCAGCAGCAGAGTCTTGCCCGAACCGGCCTTGCCGATCACGGCCATAACGCCCGATTCACCTTGTCCTGGCAGTTTCAGCAGTGCATCATCTTCAAGGTCCACCCCGGCAGAGCGCATCATCTCGGCGATGCTGTCATAGGCGGCGGCCTGATCTTCTGAGAAGGTCACATTGGGCAAAGACATGGCGCGACCCTACATGGCCGCGCCACCCTTCACCAGATACGGATTTGGGTTTTCAAGTCCCTAGGCCGACAGCGCAAACCGGTGTTGTTTGGCCGGGCCGAACGCGGTTCTGAACCAAAGACGCGAAAGCTCGCGCGGGATGCCCGCCCGCTCGGCCACGCGGTTGCAATCATCCGCGGAATACGGCCACAAACCAACCGAGATCTGATCGCGCCCTTTCCCTTCGAACCCTAACACAATCGGAGAAGATCCAATCAGGCGGTAGATCCGGATCATCCGCGCATCAAAGACGCCGGCTATATGGGTCAGACCGAACCCCTCCATCATTTCGCCGCCGCTCAGCATGATAGCCCCGGCCGTATGGGGGCTGGCTGTTCGCGACAGGCAAAAGCGCGTGACCTCCCAGATCAGAGGGCTGCAGATCGGCTCACCCTCGTTGAGATGCCCGAACACCTCATTCACCATGACCGGGCCAGTGGTCGGCAGAACCCGCATTGAGCCGCCATGGCTGCCATCCGGCTCCTCCCAAATCACGTAGAGCGGGTTGAGATCATCGTACTGATCCCGCTCTTCCCCTTTTTCATTGACGTAAACGTCCCATCCCAGCCGGGTTTTGAACTGATCCGCGCGATCGCGAAACATGCCGTCGGCCAAAGCTGGAAATTCATGCAGCTCATCAGCATACAAGTAACGCAACATGACTAATTCCCCTTGTCGTCCTGTGCAGGAACGAAAGGGGTACGAAGTCGTGGTTAATTTACTGTTCTAAGACCGTACGTTGCTTAAACGACTATTAACCCACGGCTGAGCGCGGTCGCGATGGCGTGCGTCGTATTTTGCGCACCCAGTTTCGAGCGCGCGCTTTCAATGTAGACCCTAAGAGTGTGTTCCGAGATCGACAGCGAATGCGCAACCTGCGCTCGGCTGAAGCCCTGCGCAAGCAACGTCATCGCATCAATTTCACGCGGCGACAGACCTCGGGTCGCTTCAGGCTGCCTGTCCTTTTCAAACTCCAGTGCTTTGCGGTTGATGTAATGCGCCACGAGAATCAATTCTCGGCCAAAAGTCGAGATGAAATCCTGCCAGGTGCCGTCGTCACAACTGTGATTGACGGTGAACAGCGCAAACTGCCCGTTCGGCCCTCGGATCGGGATCGAATACCCCTGATTGCCCACCCCATGTTCCAATGCATCCTGAAGAAACGCTTTGGACACCCTGCCGGACCAGTCCAGCGATTTCCAATCAACCGGGTGAAATCGTTGGAAACACCCCAGTATCACAGGGTCGATGCGGTGATAGTTTTTTTCTCGATACCGTTCATCCCAGGCATCGGAATAGGTGGTATAGCCGTACTGATCCCCGGCGGCATCCACCCAATGATATGTCAGATGTTCGACTTTCAGACAGTCGCGCAGGCGAATGGCGACCGAGCCAAGCTCATCAAGCGTGCTGGTGTTTTCCAAATCCTTCAGGATCTGACCCAAATCGAGTTCTGTTCCCATCTGCGGGCGCCCGTGCCTTATCTGTCATGGACGCGATCTCGGCTGCGGCAATCAGCTTGGTGTCGTCCAGCTGTTCGGCCAAGGCAGTCAACCCATTCGCAACAGCGAACGCGTTGAGGTCCGACAATACGTCCAGTATCCACTCATTTTGCGCCATTAGGGTCTCTCTGAAACAGTTAACGAAGTGTTAACACAACCATAGCATGTGCGATCTTTTTGACCTATTCACCGGTTTCTACTCCCCAAAAATAGTGAGGGGCAAAATTCCAACCTGTTGAAACAAAAAAGGACCCTCCAAGACGGCAAAACACCCGCGTATCGGAGTTCCGATTCGCGGGTGTTTTTTTAGATATTTCAGGATGGGCTTATGGACGCGCGTCCAAAACCTCTTCCAAAGTGCGCATGCCGGTGCGCGGAGCCTGAACCAGAACCGACATGTTGCCCGGCTTGTGCTCGTTGCGCAGCATTTTCATATGCGCTTCGGGCAGATCGTTCCAGGCGAACACTTCCGACATACAGGGGTCCAGACGACGCTCGACCATCAGCTTGCTGGCGGCTGCCGCTTGCTTCAGATGTGCAAAGTGCGACCCCTGTAGGCGTTTCTGGTGCATCCACATGTAGCGCACGTCAAAAGTGCAATTGAACCCGGTGGTACCGGCACAAATCACGACCATGCCGCCCTTTTTCACCACGAAGGTCGACACTGGGAAGGTGCTTTCGCCAGGGTGTTCAAACACCATATCAACGTTATTGCCCTTACCGGTGATATCCCAGATCGCTTTGCCGAACTTACGGGCCTCTTTGAACCACTCAGCGTATTCGGGTGTGTTGACCGTGGGCAGCTGACCCCAGCAGTTGAAGTCCTTGCGGTTCAGAACGCCTTTGGCGCCCAACCCCATCACGAAATCCCGTTTGCTTTCGTCCGAGATCACACCGATCGCATTTGCACCGGCCGTGTTGATCAACTGGATCGCGTAAGAGCCCAAACCACCCGAGGCACCCCAGACCAGAACGTTCTGGCCGGGCTTCAGGTCATGGGGCTCGTGCCCGAACAGCATCCGGTAGGCCGTAGCGAGCGTCAGGGTATAGCACGCTGCCTGCTCCCAGGTCAGGTGCTTGGGACGCGGCATCAGCTGTTGTGCCTGCACGCGGGTGAACTGGCTGAACGACCCATCCGGAGTTTCATATCCCCAGATGCGCTGGCTGGGCGAGTACATTGGATCGCCGCCGTTGCATTCCTCATCGTCGCCATCGTCTTGGTTGCAGTGGATCACCACCTCATCGCCAACCTTCCAGCGCTTGACCTTGTCACCCACGGCCCAAACGATGCCCGACGCATCTGAACCAGCGATGTGGTACGGGGCCTTGTGGCCATCAAACGGGCTGATCGGCTGGCCCAAAGCGGCCCAGACGCCGTTATAATTGACGCCCGCCGCCATCACGAGGACGAGAACCTCGTTGCTGTCCAACTCGGGAACATCAACCACTTCCTGCTGCATCGCAGTATTTGGTTCTCCGTGGCGCTCTTTGCGGATCGCCCAGGCATACATCTGCTTGGGCACAAACCCCATTGGAGGGATTTCCCCCATTTCATAGAGGTCCTTTTCGGGTGCCTCGTACGACGCGATACCGCTTTCGGTGTCCAAAGCCATGCTGGCCTCCTTTTCAATACCTTTGCCGCGGCGCAGAATCGCCGCCTCTCCTACAGAGGGATAGGAGGGGTTGCGCAACATTGCAACCATCTTTGGTCCATTTTTGTAATTTTATGACCCAGCGGGTGCAGAAACATCTTTCGCGAGCGCAGCATTGGCGGATTTCACCTGTTCTGGTACTGACTCTGCATAATAATCCAAAAGATCCTCGCGCTGCCCGGACAGGTTCAAAATCCCGTCTTCGCGGCTCAGAATACGCCGCTCGACCATTTGATCCACCGCGCTTGAGATGGCGCCCTCTGATTCCGCCAGCGCCAGATCATCGGCTTCCATGAGGGCACGGATACGGCTCCGCACCTCCTGTTCGGGCATTGGGCCGTTCTCGCGCAGCAGCCAGCAGGCGGCCGGTCCGGGCACCAAGGGAATCGCCGCGCCAATCCGTTTCATCAACGCACGCGCGAGGTCAGTCATCACGTCGTCCCCAGACTGCGCCTCGAATTCTTTAAGTGAGATCGGCTTACCATAGCGAACCGCGGCCAGTCCGAACCGCTTGTAGCGACCGATCAGCCGACGCCAGATCTGCTTGAGGACCCAGCTTGTGATCACCCCGATCCGTGCACGAAAACGTCGATCAGTTCCGAGAGCGGCACGCGTCAGTATCGTATCTTCGAGCACGCGATCATAGTTCAGGGCCACCGGCACAAACACGACATCGCGCCCGTCGGGCGAGGTGCCGTCGATAATGTATTTCAGTAGTCCTAGTTTAGGTCGCCCCAAAGCCCCGGTCAGGCTGAGCCCGCCTTCGGGGAACATTGCCTGCGTTACACCCGCTTCGGTCGCGTGGCGGACATAGCTGGCTAGAACTTGGCGATATAGTTCACTGCCTGATTTGCGCCGGATGAAATACGCGCCCATTGCCCGGATCAACCGGCTGAGCGGCCAAACCCGCGCCCATTCGCCCACGGCATAGGACAGGGCGGATTGCTGCGCCGCCAGATAAGTGACCAGAACATAGTCCATGTTGCTGCGGTGGTTCATCACAAAGACAACTGTCGCCTCGGGGTCGATATCCTTGATCGCGCTTTCATCCTTGTAGCTGAGATGCACGTTGTAGAACGCGTTGCTCAGCAACCGGGACAGACGAATGGCGAAGCTGAAATAGGCAAAAGCCGAAAAGGAGGGCACGATCTCACGCGCGTACCGGCGGGCTTGTTCGAACGCAACGGCTTCGGGGATGCCTTCTTCATGGGCGTGCTGCTGCACCGCTTGCCCGACCTGAGGATCATAGATGAGCCGTTGAATCATGTCGTGCCGCCGCGCCAGCTTGAACGGCTGGATCGGCCGCTGCAGGCGCTGGTTCAACCGAGAGACCGCTCTCTCAAGCCTGCGGCGAAAGAACCAGCGGACAGACGGGAACAGAAAATGCGAGGCAAAAGTGACCATGGCAAAGACCACGATCAACAGGAATAGCCACAGCGGAAGTTCCACGGTTCTCAACATCGGGCCACACTGCCACCAAACGAGACGGCTCACAATCTAGACATTTCGCATATGCCGCAACGCAGCGAATTGACAATGCCTGAAAATTGCGATTTAGAGCCCGTAGACGTAATTTTGTTGCTCACCGAAACACGAGGCCCGCCCATGACGCAGATGCAGAAAGACCGCCCCTGGCTGATCCGAACCTATGCCGGTCATTCCACCGCCAAAGCCTCGAACGCGCTGTATCGCGGCAATTTGGCCAAAGGTCAGACTGGCCTGTCGGTGGCATTCGATCTGCCGACTCAAACTGGCTATGACAGCGACCACACACTGGCGCGGGGTGAGGTCGGCAAAGTGGGTGTGCCGATCTGCCATCTGGGCGATATGCGGGTCCTGTTTGATCAGATCCCGCTGGAGCAGATGAACACCTCGATGACGATCAACGCGACGGCCCCGTGGCTGCTGGCGCTTTACATCGCCGTGGCCGAGGAACAGGGCGCGGATGTCTCAAAGCTGCAGGGCACCGTTCAGAATGACTTGATCAAGGAGTATCTCAGCCGCGGCACCTATGTCTGCCCGCCCAAGCCGTCGCTGAAGATGATCGCGGACGTGGCCGAGTATTGCTATACCAACGTGCCGAAATGGAACCCGATGAACGTGTGTTCCTATCACCTACAAGAGGCCGGTGCGACACCGGAACAGGAACTGGCCTACGCACTCGCCACAGCCATCGCGGTGCTGGATGAGCTGCGCCCGCGCGTCCCATCCGAGGACTTCCCTGCCCTGTGTGGGCGCATTTCCTTCTTCGTGAATGCTGGTATCCGCTTTGTTACCGAAATGTGTAAAATGCGGGCTTTCGTCGATCTTTGGGATGAAATACTTCAACAACGCTATGGTGTTGAGAACCCCAAGTTCCGCAGATTCCGCTATGGCGTTCAGGTGAACTCGCTTGGGCTGACCGAACAGCAGCCGGAAAACAACGTCTACCGCATCCTGATTGAGATGCTGGCCGTGACCCTGTCGAAAAAGGCGCGCGCCCGTGCCGTTCAATTGCCCGCCTGGAATGAGGCTTTGGGCCTGCCCCGTCCGTGGGACCAGCAGTGGTCGATGCGCATGCAGCAGATTCTGGCCTATGAAACGGACCTGCTGGAATACGGAGACCTGTTTGACGGGAACCCGGCGGTAGATGCCAAGGTCGAAGAACTCAAAGAAGGCGCGCGCGCTGAGTTGGCCAATCTCGACTCCATGGGCGGTGCCGTGGCCTCGATCGAATACATGAAATCCCGACTGGTGGACTCCAATGCAGAACGCCTGAACCGCATTGAACGGAACGAGACCGTTGTGGTCGGTGTGAACAAATGGGTCGATGGTGAACCCTCGCCTCTGCAAACCGAGGATGGCGGCATCATGGTCGTGGACCCTGCGGTCGAGCAGGAGCAGATCAATCGTCTGAACGAATGGCGGGCCGAACGTGATGAGGTAGCCGTGGCTGCCGCTCTAGGTGCTCTGCGCGAGGCGGCGCAAACCGGGGCGAATGTCATGGAGCCCTCGATTGCTGCGGCCAAGGCCGGTGCAACTACGGGTGAATGGGCCGAGGAAATGCGCAAGGTCTACGGCACCTATCGTGGCCCGACCGGCGTGTCCGGTTCGGTCTCGAACAAGACCGAAGGGCTGGAGGACCTGCGCGCCTCGGTCGATGCAGTCAGTGACCGGTTGGGGCGTCGTTTGAAATTCCTGGTCGGCAAGCCGGGTTTGGATGGCCATTCGAACGGCGCCGAGCAGATTGCCTTCCGCGCCCGCGACTGCGGGATGGATATCAGCTATGAGGGCATTCGCCTGACGCCAGAAGAAATCGTCTCAGCCGCGTCCGAGGATGATGCCCACGTGATCGGTTTGTCGATCCTATCTGGCAGTCATCTGCCTCTGGTCGAAGATGTAATGACCCGCCTGAAACAGGCAGGCCTGTCGCATGTGCCTGTCATTGTAGGCGGGATTATTCCGGATGATGATGCAGAAGCTTTGAAGAACATGGGCGTCGCCAGAATCTACACGCCCAAGAATTTCGAGTTAAACGCAATCATGGGCGACATCGTCGCCTTGGTGGATCCGCAGGAAATCGCCGCCGAATAACAACCCGTTTTGAAAAACTCTTGATGACTATTCCCGAAATTAAGGGAATAGCATATATCGGCGTGTGAAAATACGGCTTGTATTTTTCAACCGTAACCAATCACGCCTGAAAGAGGAAAAATAATGGGACTTGAGCTTGAAAGCATGTCACGCAATGAACTTCTGCAATTGCGCGACGATATCGATAAAGCCCTGGTAAATGCTGAAAAGCGCGAGCGTAAAGCCGCACTGGAAGCTGCCGAAAAAGCTGCAGCCGAATTCGGGTTTTCCTTATCCGAGCTTTCGGACACCGCGCCAAAAGGCACCAAGCTTCAGAAATCAAAAGCGAAATACCGCAACCCAAACGCACCGGAACAAACCTGGACAGGCCGTGGACGCAAGCCTCAATGGGTCCATGACGCGCTGAATTCCGGCACCGATATCGCCGAGTTGGAAATCTAAATTTGAGGTCGTTTCAGAAATGACAATCCACATTGGCGCAGAAAAAGGTGACATCGCAGAAACCGTTCTTTTGCCCGGAGATCCCTATCGGGCGAAGTGGGCGGCGGAAACGTTTTTGGACGACGTTAGGTTGGTCAATGACGTGCGCGGTATGCTCGGGTTTACCGGTACGTGGAAAGGAAACCCTGTCACCATTCAGGGCAGCGGCATGGGGATGCCCTCACTTTCCATTTACGTGAACGAATTGATCCGGGATTTCGGTGCGAAGACACTGATCCGCATCGGCTCCTGCGGTGGTATGCAGGACAGCGTCAATGTCCGCGATGTTATTCTGGCCATGACATCGACCACGCTCAGCACGCCGTCCCGGGGCATCATGAAGGAACTGAACTTTGCCCCTTGCGCCGATTGGAATCTTTTGCAGGCCGCGGCCAATGCCGCAGCAGCCAAGGGAACACCAACCCATGTTGGCGGGATCTATTCGTCCGATGTGTTCTATGATGAGCGCCCCGATCTGAACGAACAGATGGTGCGTCACGGCATTCTGGGGGTCGAGATGGAAACGGCCGAGCTTTATATCCTCGCCGCCAGACACAAATGCCGGGCACTTGCGGTTCTGACCGTCTCGGATCACCTGCTAACGGGCGAGGCCCTGCCCTCATCTGAGCGGGAGCGCAGCTTTGGCGACATGGTCGAGATCGCACTGCAAGCGGCCTTCCCGGACGCAGCATAGAGTGAAACGGGCCGAGCATGTCTCGGCCCGATTTCTATTTGCCGATTGTTTGTCGCAGACATTTCGAAGGACGATCTGAACCGTCTGATGTCGCGCCACAGAAGGCGCAAACCCACAGATCTTCGTCTCGATGCTGTCGCCAGCGACAGTCGCGCGTCAGCGAGGACGTGCGGGACCGCCAGAAGAAATAGGCGAAAACCCCAGCGGCCAGAAGTGTAGAAAAGCGTCCAAATTTGACCCCTCCCTATGGTTGTAGACATCCTTTTCATTGAGCAGTCGATGGAGAGGCAAGCGGGATGATTTGCGTGGAAACTATTAGAAAAGTGCGTCGCTTACACCTGATCGAAAAAAAGAGCATCAAGGAAATTTGCCGTTCGCTCAATTTGAGCCGTGCAACGGTTCGAAAGATAATCCGATCGGGAGTGACGGAGTTCAAATATGAGCGCAAATCGCAGCCATACCCGGTGCTCGGGCCTTGGCGCGCGCGTCTGGATGAAACGCTTGAGGAGAACGAGGCGCTTCCGAAGAAACACCGCAAGCGGATGACCAAAATCTGGAAGGAACTCTCCGATGATGGTTTTGGCGGCGGGTATGACAGTGTTCGACGCTACACAAAGAATTGGCGCATTGCGCACGGCCGACAACAGGCGCAGGCGTTCATCCCGCTGATCTTTGATCCTGGGGAGGCGTACCAGTTCGACTGGAGTGTGGAGACGGTTTTGATGGACGGTGCACTCACGACCGTGAAGGTTGCCCATTTCAAACTTTGCCATAGCCGCATGCCATTCTCCATTGCCTATCCGCGCGAGACGCAGGAGATGGTCTTTGATGCCCACGACGAGGCCTTCAAATTCTTTGGTGGAGGCTGCATCAACGGGATCTACGATAACATGACGACCGCCGTCGATGCGATCCTGTCGGGCAAGGAAAGAAAGTTCAACAAGGCATTCTCCCGGATGTGTTCTCATCATCTGGTGAACCCGATCGCCTGTACGCGCGCGGCCGGTTGGGAGAAGGGTCAGGTTGAGAATCTGGTCAAGGAGAGCCGCGCCTATAGTTTTACACCGCGTCTGGAGGTGGCCGACTTCGATGAATTGAATGCCCGGCTGCAAAAAGACGCGATCAAACGCGCAAAAGAACTGCGGCATCCGGAAAACCTGGAGGTGACGGTCTGGGAGGAGTTCCAGCAGGAAAAGCCGCTGCTGACGCATCTGCAGAAGCCCTTCGTCGGGTTCCGTGAAAAGACGGTCGCCGTGAGCCGAACCTGCCTGATCAACTTCGAAAGAAACAAATACAGCGTTGAGGCAAGAGCTGTTGGACGTCAGGTCCAGTTGCAGGTCTACGCCACGCGGATTGTCCTGCGCCAAGACGGTGAGATTGTCGGAGAGCACGAACGGTGCTTCGGCCGAGGAAAAACGATCTTCAACCCTTGGCACTATGTGCCCGTCCTCAAGCGCAAGCCTGGCGCTCTGCGCAATGGAGCACCGTTCCGTGACTGGGACCTACCACCGGCAATGACGCAGATCTGGACCCATCTGCGGGGCACATCCGACGGAGACCGGCAACTTGCCGATATTCTTTTCGCTGCTTACCAGCACGACATTGATGTGGTCGAGGCTGCCTGCGAAGAAGCTCTAAAATCTGGCCTGCGCAAGGCCGATGCGATCCTGAACATTGTCTCTCGGCGCACCAATCCCCCGCCGCCAAAGGCGATTGAGCCGCCTGCCCACCTGCAGCTGAAAATGGCACCGATCGCGGATTGCGCTCGCTATGACAGGCTTGGAGGCTCCCATGCAACTGCGTAAGGAAATTCTCGAACTTGCCCGTCAACTGAAGTTGCCAGGCATCGTCAACTGCTTTGACGAAGTGATGCAGGCCGCAGCCAAAAACAACTGGCGGCCCCAACAGGTCGTGGCCGAACTCCTCACGGCCGAACTGGCCGAAAAGACTGCGCGCTCGATCCGGTATCAGATGGGTGCCGCAAAGTTCCCGGTCTGCAAGTCCTTACCTGAGTTCGACTTCACGGTCAGCCCCGTCAACGAGGAAGTCGTGCGCAATCTTCATGACGGCGATTTTATGGACCAGGCCAGGAATGGCGTGCTGGTCGGTGGAACCGGATCGGGCAAAACGCATCTCGCAACAGCGATCGGGGGCCACGCGGTCAATAACCGCCGGCGGGTCAGGTTCTTCAGCGCTGTGGATCTCGCGAACAAGCTGGAGGCTGAACATCGCGAAGGCAACGCCGGGCGGCTCAGCGAGCAGCTGATCCGCGTCGACCTCGTGATTATAGACGAACTCGGTTATCTGCCGTTCGCAGAGTCTGGTGGACGATTACTCTTCCATCTCATCAGCAAACTGTACGAGCGAACGTCTATTCTGCTAACAACCAACCTCGCATTTGCTGAATGGCCGAGTGTGTTCACAGATGCCAAAATGACCACTGCTCTCCTGGATCGACTGACACACCATTGCGATATCATCGAAACCGGGAACGAAAGCTGGCGAATTAACCACCGCGACTAACCTCGAAATCGGGGAATAAATTCAAAACAGACAGCAGGTCAAACCTTCAGTCGAGCTACGCTCTCTTTTCGGTTTGACCTGCTGTCCACCCCCTCCTGAATCAACCTAAACACGACCCCCTCAACGCCCCTCTTAGCTCCAAGGGGGGTCAAATTTGGACGCCGATGGGGGGTCATTATTCAATGCCGATTGACAGGCAGAGGAACATATTGGCCCTCAACCGACCGTTTGCCCTTAGGAGATCGACGCCTACTCATCGCGACACCTCTGCTGGAAATGCGCGGGCAATACATTCAGTTCAGGAACGTCACAACCGATGTGCGCCCGGACGAGCCGGGTTAGGCCGGATTTGGACACACAGTACCCTAGCGTGTCCCATGCTGCTCCCCCAGCGGGAAATTGGGGGCTCTGGCGCTGAAACAGCCATCGGACGCCGTCCCGACATACGGCGATGCGGTAGACACCATGGCGCAAGAGCTCGCCGCTGTAGTTGTCAGCGGTTTCTCGATGATCAGTTCGGGGAAGCGAGCATGTGTCTAGCCACCTGTCGTGTGAGGTATTGATCGACTTGGAAAGGGACATATCAGCCATGCTCGATCCTTCCTTTCCGTACGATCACCCGTTCAACCGAATGGCTCAGGGGCGACCAGTAGTACCGGCGCTCGTTTTGTCTTGTCGGCGCGGGGCATCCTGTGGCATCAACTAGACTTGCTAGGGTGGCAGTTGATGTCACTGGAAAAGCCCCATCTCCGCGCTTGGAGTTGGGGTTTTTCATTATGCAGCCTCGTTGTTGGGATCGGTGCGCCGCGCCGCAAGCCAGGCGTTCAGATCCGCGTGTAACACGCGATCCTCCGTCCGATGCGGATAAAGGCCGGACCACACATGCGGTGGCGCCATTGAGCCAGTTTCTCACGGTTTCCCAGCAATTGCATTTCAGGGTCGTCTGGGAAATAGACCCGGTCGTCATTGAAGACGTTTGCCATCGTTGAAATCCTCTTGGATCAGTTGCGATGGCTCCTAATTATGGGCAGCTTTGCCAAAGTGTCACCAGACTTTTTCCGGCGCTTAAGCGTCTTCCAGAAGTGAGAAAACACTTAGGCGTTTTTCTTGAAAACAGCATCATACCTTGATTTGAATGGGACTTCAGATCTCAGAGTAGTAAGGTAGTTTTCCGCCGTTTTACTGGACTTAGGCATTTGAGGGTTTTGTTTGCGCGCACGTTCAAAAGCCTCAGCCACAATGCGATCTTCGCTGATGAGACCAACGGCACTTCCCAGTTTCTCGATCTCTTGCAACAGCACTTCCAGGTTGGCCAACCTGCGTTCCCGAGACGCGCGCGCACCTGCGTCACCTGCCTTTTTTCGAATATTGGCCGACTGCATTCCTGTTATTGCTGCATCCTCGTAGCTGAACTTCCAGCGGTAATGTTCAACCATCCGACCCAATGCCATGAGTTCACCGTACATATAGTGGCGCAATTGCCCAGCTAAGGCTTTGCTCAGCTCGCTATCCCTTGAACCATCATGAACATAACTTTTAAACCCAGCTAGCTCGTCCAGTATTTTGAACTCAAACCAACGCTTGCTGAATACAGAATCGAGCCTGTTGAGCTCGAATGCCAACGCCTCTCTTAGTTTGTCTAGCGGACTCCTCGAGCACTGTGGAACTTCTTCGTAGTCACTGAAGTCAAAAGGGTAGCTTCTATCATAAACTGCAAGCGCGGCATCTATCTGCTCCTGCGAGTATTTGGTTTTGTTTAGTTTGCTAACTTGCAGGATATGGCGAGCCTCTTCCAACTCCTCTAACGATGCAATGAGAAAGTCGAAATACTCTCTCATGTGGTCGATTTCATAGTTTCCTGACTTCCGACATTTTTTCCTGACTTCCGACCTTTTTGTTGATCTGACTGGGTTTTTGGTTTGTTTTCAGGTGTGGTTGCTCAGAGGCGCGTTGTAGTGCCCCATTATTATAAAAAGTATTGACATGGGCCTTCAGATGGCTAACCTCTTCGCCCATGTTCATCCGCACCAAACATGACGCAAAGCTCAACCGCACACGGATCCAGATCGTTGAATCCGTCCGCACCGGCTCCAAGGTACGCCAGAAGATCCTGCGCCATGTGGGTGTGGCCCATAACGACAGCGAGATTGAGGATATCAAGCGTCTGGCGGGCCGCTTGATGGAGCAATTACGCATTGATCGCTCGCCGCAAATGGAACTGTTCACGCCCACGGAATATGCCGATCTGCAGGCGCTGGTGCGCCGCGCTCCGCGGCCGGACAAGCTTGGCGTTGATCTTGCCGAGTGCCGTGAGGAGGCGCGGGTCTCTCTGGGTCTGCGGGATGTCATGGGGACGATGTATGACCAACTGGGTTGGGGGGCCCTTCTGGGGGCGGCGCGTAAAAGTGCCAATCGCATTGTGAAAGAGCTGGTTATGGCGCGGATCGCACAGCCCGAGAGCAAGCGCGCGACCGTGGAGGCGTTGGAGAACCAGGCAGGCATCACGCTCAATCTGGACGTGGTCTATCGGAGCATGGATTACATCAATACGCCGGTGATAGACGGGATTTGCAAAACCTCTCACGCGGCGGCAGAGAAGTTGCTGGGCGGGCCAGTGACCGTGCTGTTCTACGATTGCACGACCCTGGCCTTTGACACCGAGCGCGAGGACCCGGCCGAGGATGCGGACGGGGTCGAGCAGGATCATCTTCTGGCCAAGGGCTTCAGCAAGGATGGCAAGCATCACCGCGCTCAGGTCATGCTGGCGCTGATCGTCACCTCCGATGGGCTGCCTGTGGGCTATGAACTCTTCCCGGGAAACACCTGGGAAGGTCATACGCTGGAAGCTGCGCTGAAGGCGTTGGAGGGACGCTTCGACGTGGCCAGGGTCACGTTCGTGGCCGATGCCGCCATGCTCAGCAAGGACAACCAGCAGATGTTGCAGAACAAGGGTCTGCCCTACATCCTCGGCTATCGCATGAAGTCCGCCCCGGCCGCCGTGAAGGCGAACATTTTGAGCCCGGAGGGACGCCAGCCTTGGGCTGGACACGGTTCTGAAGAGGCAACCGAGAAGGGCTGGTACAAGGTGATCGACCAGGAGGGAGCGCGGGTCATTGTGACCTGGTCACCCACCCGGGCACGCAATGATGCCCACAAGCGCGACAAGGCAATCGAAAAGCTGCACAAGAAGCTCAAGCGCTCTCGCAAACCCGGCAGCTTCAGCAGCCGGGGATATGGCCGCTTCCTGGCCTTCCCCGACAGCGGGGACGTCACGCTGGATGATGCAAAGATCAAGGCAGCGGCACAATGGGACGGGCTGCATGCCATTGTTGTTCATGGTGCGGACGAACTGGAGGCACAGGACGTCATTGCCCGCTATCACCAGTTGTGGGAGATCGAAGCCTGCTTCCGCACCAACAAGCACGATCTGAAAATCCGGCCCATCTATCACTGGTCGCCGCGTCGGGTCCGGGCCCATATCGCCATCTGCTACATGGCCTTCTGCTGCCTGCAGCACCTGCGCAAGCATCTGGACCTGCTCGGACACCCGATGAGCCCGGCTCGTATCCGCAACGAGTTGAACGCATTGCAGCTCTCGATCCTGCGCCACAAAGGCACCCCTGACCGCTACGGCATGCCAAGCCATGCCACGGTCGATGCCAGACGCATCCTCACCTGCGTCGGCCTGACCTGGAACGAAGCCCCTTTCAAGATACCCCCCGGGCGCACCCGAAAAACTGGCCAGACCAAAGCCTGAGCTCCCTCAACACTCCGAAACAATCGCTGGCGAAAAAAGTCCGTGTAGTGCCTTTTGGCAACCAAGGCATAATAATATCAATGACTTATACGAAAAAATGTCGGAAGTCAGGAGCTGAACTTCCAGCGGTAATGTTCAACCATCCGACCCAATGCCATGAGTTCACCGTACATATAGTGGCGCAATTGCC
>NZ_CBDAQX010000014.1:0-244932 GCF_965199275.1 Ruegeria sp.
CAGCGCACCTTCTACAACACGTGGATCATCGCCCTCAGCAAGGGCGATGATCTTTTTGGAACTGGTCGCAGCCCCGAGAATTTGATGTAGGGGCTTCACCGCGATCAGGCCTCGACTTGCGGCTTCATGTCTGCTGCTTCGATACCCGCAACCGCAACCGGCTTTTTCATCGCGTCGCGGCGGAACGGCTCACCCAGTTCCTGGTTGATCATGGCTTCGATCAAGGTGGTGATGCCGTTCTTCTGATCTTCGATGGCCTGGTTCAGCGCAGCTGTCAGTTCGTCTTGCGTACGTGCAACGACGCCTTTCAGGCCACAGGCCTCCGCGATACCGGCGTAAGAGACCTTCGTGTCCAATTCAGTGCCGACGAAGTTGTCGTCGAACCACAGGGTCGAGTTCCGCTTTTCCGCGCCCCACTGATAGTTGCGGAAAACGATCTGGGTCACGGCGGGCCATTCCTCACGTCCGATCGCCGTCAGTTCGGTAACCGCGATACCAAAGGCTCCGTCGCCCGAGAACCCAACAACGGGCACATCCGGGCAGCCGATCTTGGCGCCGATCACTGACGGCAGACCATAGCCACAGGGGCCGAACAGACCGGGGGCGAGGTATTTACGGCCTTCTTCGAACGAGGGGTAAGCGTTGCCGATGGCGCAGTTGTTGCCGATGTCGGACGAGATGATCGCCTCTTTAGGCAGCGCGGATTGGATCGCTCGCCATGCCATGCGCGGGCTCATCCAGTCCGGCTTGGCGGCACGGGCGCGTTCGTTCCAGGTGGTGCCCGGGTCGTCCTGCTCGTGGTCCATCGAGGTCAGCTCCTGCGCCCAACGCGACTTGGTTTCGGCAATTTTCGCCCTACGCGCATCGCGGCCTTCATCGCCCGCGGTTCCCGAAAGCTGTGCCAGGATACTGGTTGCAACGGTGGCTGCGTCGCCAACGATACCAACCGAGACCTTCTTGGTCAGGCCGATGCGGTCTGGGTTGATGTCGACCTGAATGATTTTTGCGTCAGTCGGCCAGTATTCCATACCGTATCCGGGCAGGGTCGAGAACGGGTTCAGACGGGTGCCAAGGCACAGGACAACGTCCGCTTCCTTGATCAGCTCCATCGCAGCTTTCGAGCCGTTGTAACCCAGAGGGCCGGCAAACAGCGGGTGCGAGCCGGGGAAAGCGTCGTTGTGCTGGTAACCAACGCACACGGGGGCATCCAGACGCTCGGCCAGTTCTTTCGACGCTTGGATGCCGCCTGCGGACAGCACCGTGCCAGCACCGTTCAGAATGACCGGGTTCTTGGCATCGGACAGCAGAGCGGCAGCTTCGGTCACGGCAGAGGCGCCGCCCGAAGGCAGTTCGAATTCGACCACGGCAGGCAGCTCGATATCGACAACCTGAGTGAAGAAGTCACGGGGTACGTTGATCTGTGCCGGGGCCGAGGCGCGCTTGGCTTTGGTGATCACGCGGCTGAGGACTTCGGCCATGCGCGACGGGTCGCGCACTTCTTCTTGATAGCAGACGCAGTCTGCGAACATCCGCATCTGTTCCATTTCCTGGAAACCGCCCTGACCCATAGTCTTGTTTGCGGCCTGAGGAGTGACCAGCAGCAGCGGAGTGTGGTTCCAGTAGGCGGTTTTGACGGCGGTGACAAAGTTGGTGATGCCGGGGCCGTTCTGCGCGATCATCATCGACATTTTGCCGGTGGCGCGGGTGTAGCCGTCGGCCATCATCCCGCCCGAGCCTTCATGCGCACAATCCCAGAACGTGATGCCCGCTTTCCCGAAAATATCCGAGATCGGCATCATGGCCGAACCGATGATGCCAAAGGCATGCTCGATTCCGTGCATCTGCAGAACCTTAACAAAGGCTTCTTCCGTGGTCATTTTCATCGGTGGCTCTCCAAAACTGAATGCGTGAATTGGCCGGGGGGTTCAGCCCGGCCTTTGATACGGTTTTGGCGTATGGGTGCGGATGGCGTTAGGGCCAGTTGAGGCGGCGGAATACGTCCAGCCGACGGTTAACTGGCCCGGATCGCATCCGCGATCAGCTTCACTCCGGCCTCAATGCGGTCGGGCGCAATCGAGGAATACCCAAGACGGTAGAAATTCCGAGGCGGCCTCGGCCCCGAAAAGAACGGCGCGCCGGGTTCGATATGCACCCCTTGCGCCTGCAACGTGGCAGCCAGTTGCGCAGTGTCTACATGCGAAGGGGCCTGCATCCAAATGGACGACCCGCCAAGCACGCCGCGCCCTGCGACCTGTAGCGCATGGGTTTGAACGGCTTTGTCCAACGCCTCTCGCCGTTGGGCCAAGGCGTTCGACATGCGCCTGATCTGAGCGTCGTAATGCCCGAGTGACAGGAAATAGGCTGCCGTGCGCTGAACATGCCCCGGAGGATGCCGCAACACGAGCGACCGCAGCGCGCGGGCTTCGCGGATGAAGGTCTCGGATCCGACCATGTAGCCCAGCCGCAAGCCCGGAAACAGCGATTTCGAGAAGCTGCCCACATAGACTACTCGCCCGTCGCGATCCATCGACTTGAGCGCGGGAGAAGGCGCGCCCAGATAGGCCATCTCGAACTCGTAGTCGTCCTCAACGATCATGGCGTTCAGCTCGCTCGCGCGTTCCAAAAGTGCGGTTCTGCGGCTGACGGGCATGGTGGCTGTTGTCGGGCTTTGGTGGCTGGGGGTGGTAAAGATCACGTCGGTGTCGTCTGGCAGAGCCTCGGGCGGCAGACCGTCACCATCCACGCGGATCGGGGCCATGGTGCAATCCGAATGGCTCAGCAGCTCACGCAGAGCGTAGTAGCAGGGGTCTTCAATTGCCGCTGTCCGCCCTTTTTTCAGAAGAATGCGCGAGGCCAACCACAACGCGTTCTGCGCGCCCAGCGTGATCAGGATCTCTTCGGGGCGGGCGGTGATGCCTCGGCGTGGCAGGGTGTGGCGGGCAATGAACTCGACCAGCAGAGGATCGTCCTGATCAGCGTAGTCAGTCGTTAGGGACTCGAAATCCTTGTGTCCCAGCGCCCGAACCGCACATAGCCGCCAATTCGCGTGGTCAAACAGTGTCCTGTCGGCCTGCCCGTAGATGAACGGGTATTTGTAGTTGCGCCAGTCCTGAGGTTTGGTCAGCACATTGCCGCCCGAGAACCGCCGGGCCAGCGCGTTGTCCCAGTCGACCGTCTCTTCGCTGCGCGGGACGGGCGTGTATTTCGGCGGGACCGGCGCATTTTCTGATACATAGTAGCCCGAACGCCCTTTGGCGGTCAGGTAGTCATTGGCCAGAAGTTCGGTATAGGCCAGTGTCACCGTAATCCGACTGACGCCCAGATGGGTTGCCAGCTTGCGGGACGAGGGCAGCTTTTCCCCAATGTGGAACCGACCCGACAGAATGCCTTCGGCGATCATCTGCTGGATTTGCGCCTGCAGCGTCCCCTGTCCGTTCAGCTCAAGAAAGAAAGTGTCAACCGAGATAGCCATGAGCGCTTATAGGTTGGACTTAAGGCGGTGGCAATCTGGACTTACATACCTCGGAGTGAATTTGTGATGTGGCTTGACGAGGAAATTCGAATCACCTAAATAACTAGAAATATAGTTTAATGGAGAATTCAGATGTGGGAAACCGCTGCAGCAGGATTTTCGGCCATGGGGTCCGAGGCCCGGTTGAAGGTTCTGAAAACACTTGTGAGGGCCGGGCAGGCCGGTTTGACCGTGGGTGAGATCCAGACACGTACCGGCATCGCCCCCTCCACCCTTGCGCATCACCTTCGGTTTCTGGCTGCAGGTGGTGTGGTTGAACAGGAAAAGATCGGGCGCACGACGATCAATCGCGCCTGTTTCAACGAGTTGCGAAACCTGGCGCAGTTTATTCTAAGCGAATGCTGCGCAGACGAAGTCGGAAAGGCCGCAAACGATGGCTGAACTATCACAAAACCCAAAAGCCTCGGCCAAACTCGCGCTGGATGTGATCAAAACGCCTTGGGCTTTGATCGTCGCGATACTGGCGTTGGTCGCAGTTTTCGATCCGGGCAACTGGGCTGAGGTCGTAAGTTTCGCCGCCAAAGCACTGGCGCATACGGGCCAGTATATCCTGTTCGCCGTCCTTCTGCTGTCCTATCTCAAGGCCACCGGCGCCGAAGTCATGGTAGCACGCGCGTTTGAAGGGCGAGAAACCCGGATGATCTTTCTGGCCGCCCTGTTCGGAGGGCTTGCGCCGTTTTGTTCCTGTGAGGTGATCCCATTCATCGCCGGGCTTCTGGCACTGGGCGCGCCGCTCTCTGCGGTGATGGCCTTCTGGCTTAGCTCTCCACTCATCGACCCGCCGACATTGCTGATCACCGCAGGCGCATTGGGGTGGCCTTTTGCCATCGGCAAGGCCGTTGCAGCAGTCGCTTTGGGTCTGTTCGGCGGGTTCGCCGTGCGTCTTCTGATGCGCAACGGGGCCTTCGCTCAGCCCCTGCGGGAATACAAACCCGCCGGATGCTGTGGGTGCGGCCCCAAGCTGGATGACAAACCCGTCTGGACGTTCTGGCAGGAACCCGAACGCCGTCAGCGTTTCCGTTCTGAGTTCGTGCATAACGGTCTCTTCCTGCTGAAATGGCTGGCTCTGGCCTATGTGCTTGAGGCGCTTCTGGTCAGCTATGTGCCTGCCGACCTGATCGCAAGCGTTGTCGGCGGAGAAGGCGTGCTGCCCATCGTCGTGGCCGCGCTGGTCGGAATGCCCGCCTACCTGAACTCCTATGTCGCGCCGCCGCTTCTGGCGGGACTGATGGAGCAAGGCATGACGGCAGGCGCGGCCATGTCCTTCATGGTGGCAGGGGCGGTCAGCTCAATCCCCGCCATGGCTGCGGTCTGGTCATTGGTGAAACCGCGCGTCTTCGCTACCTATCTGACCCTCGGGGTTGGGGGCGCGATTGTCGCCGGGATCTTGTTCCAGATGCTCTGAAAAAGAAAACGCCCGGCGCAGTGCCCGGGCGTTTTCCTCTGGTTCGCTAGGGATCAACCAGCCTCGCAGAACCGAGGCAGTTTGAACCTGTATCGTGCTTCTCCGCTTTCCACGTAGACGCGTTTTTCCACACAAGCGCTGGTGCCGACCGATTGGGATACTGGAGCCTCGGTTGAGGTGATCGACGTGGCCGTCCCATCGGGCAGACGAACCGAGGCGATGACCCCGTTCTTGAGATCCCCGTTGATCGCTGTAGCCGACAAAACCGGGACGGTCATGAAAGAATGATGCTCATGCTCGCCGTCATCCCCCAACAGGAAAAGACCGCCGACGATGAAAGCCATGACCACAGCAGCAGCCAGACCCAAACCCCAGGTTTTTAGGAAGGCATAGATCGTAACGGCGCGGTGTGGGCCAAAGATGGCAGATAGAATGCTGAGCATGAGAGGTCCCAAGAAAACGCCCCAGCCAGTTTAGACCGAGGCGGGCCAGAAATCAGGGGCGCAGATCGTCTTCTTCTTCGTCGTCCCCACCGCCTTTGGGAAGGTTGAAGAAGCTGTCGGCGTCCACGATCGGATCACTGTCTTCCTTTTCAGCTTCCGGCTCTTCAGAGAGCGAGAAGGTTTCCAGACCTTCAATCGCGGTCGGGATCTTCGGTGCTGCGTCCATTTCCAGCGACTGCTCGGTCGAGACCAGCTTGCGGCGCTCGTCATCGCTCATTACGCCGCCTTCAGCCGCTTTCTTCGCGGCGGCCTTCTGCACCACAGCGTCCAGTTCAGACTGTTTGCACAGGCCCAAGGCAACCGGGTCGATGGGCTGCATGTTTGCGATGTTCCAGTGCGTGCGCTCGCGGATCGACTGGATGGTCGGCTTGGTGGTGCCAACCAGCTTGGCGATCTGACCGTCACTAAGCTCGGGGTGGAACTTGACCAGCCACAGGATCGAGTTCGGACGGTCCTGACGCTTGGACAGCGGGGTATAGCGCGGGCCACGGCGCTTTTCTTCGCCCGTTGCCGACGGGTTGAACTTGAGCTTCAGCTTGTGCAGCGGGTTGTTCTGCGCCGCATCGATCTCTTCCTGCGTCAGCTGGTTGTTGGCAAGCGGGTCGAACCCTTTGACGCCAGCGGCCACATCGCCATCGGCAATGCCCTGCACTTCAAGCTCGTGCATCCCTACGAAATCCGCGATCTGCTTAAAGCTGATCGTGGTGTTGTCCACCAGCCATACGGCTGTTGCCTTGGCCATAAGCGGTTTTGCCATCAGCCCGTCTCCTATACATACATCTGTCCCGTCGCCGGAATTCGGCGGCCCCGGGGTTTTTGGGGCAGGTTTCCGTTGTCGGGGAACTTGGGGTGTATATAGTCGCCGCGACGCAAGAAGGGAAGAGGCGAATGCGCCATGGGTTTTTAGCGCTGGTTTTGTGGGCCATAAGCGCAGTCGCCGCGTTGGCCGAGGGCGAAAAGGCCGGTGAGTTCGACTACTACGTCCTGGCGCTCAGCTGGTCTCCGAACTGGTGCGCGCGCGAAGGGGATGCGCGGGGATCAGATCAATGCGACGCCCGGCATGACCATGGTTGGATATTGCACGGGCTCTGGCCGCAGTTCCATCAGGGCTGGCCCTCCTATTGCCGCACGCCCGAGGCCCCGCCGTCGCGCGCGATGACCCGCGCGATGGAGGATATTCAGGGCAGTGCGGGCCTTGCATGGCATCAGTGGAAGAAACACGGCACCTGTTCGGGCCTGTCGGCGCGGGGCTACATGGATCTGTCGCGCGAAGCGTATGGTCGCGTGACCCGGCCCGAGGTGTTCCGCCAGCTTGATACCTCGGTCAAACTGCCCGCGTCGATTGTCGAAGAGGCCTTTCTGAAGGCCAATCCCAAGCTCGAGCGCGACATGGTCACGATCACCTGCAAACAGGGCTATATCGAAGAGGTCCGACTGTGCCTGTCCCGCGACCTTGATCCCGTGCCCTGCGGCCGCGATGTCATTCGCGACTGCACGGCCAAAGACGCCCTGTTCGACCCGATTCGTTAGAGCTTTTTGTTCTGACACTCCCGCGCGTATTCCAGCGCCTTGGCGGTGCCTTTGAGGTCGATGGCCATCACCACTTCGCCGGCCGGATTGTAAACCGTCATCGTCTTATTTTGAGCAATCGCGGTGACGAAATTCCGGTCAGTGAAAAAGACTGTCGCGCCGGGGACGTCACGCTCGTTGAAGCCAATGGCGGTGGCGTCATAGCTTTTGCCGTCCAGAGCAAATCGGATCGGATAAGATTTGCCCTGTTCGATTTCGCCCCAGGCCTTGTTGTAGACGGCGAAATACCCGCGATTGCCTAGCGCGTCATAACCGATCCGCACGACCGAGAGGTCCTGATACACCGTCTGGATCAAGCACCCATTGCCCAACGCGGGGTCCATCATGATGTTCCAGCCGTCGACAAAGCCCTTGTCGATCAGTTGCTGAGAAAACGCTGCAGTGGCTGTAAAGGCGGCAAGTGCGAGGGCAAAAAGGCGTTTCATAACAGTTCCCAAAATCAAACGGATAAGGTCATAGCCATAGTACACGCCGCGTGCGGCAGGCAAAGACCATTCTTGACTGATATCATCGCGAAAGAAGACCTATGTGCATGGCTGAACCCGGCTATGTCTCGCCGGGGAGGCGCTTGAAACTCGGCTGTGGCACAATAGTTTTTGCCCCATAAGACAAGGAACGAGCCATGCCGCAACATCCAAGAACGTTCTCTCACATCGGATTGTCCGTCCCAAACGTTGACGAGGCTGTAAAGTTTTACTCCGAAGTCCTTGGTTTCTACGTGATCATGCCACCGACTGATGTGGTAGAGGATGACACGGATATTGGTGTCATGTGCACTGATGTGTTTGGTCCTGAGTGGAAAAAACTACGTATTGCGCATCTCGCGACTGCTGATCGCATCGGGTTCGAGCTTTTCGAGTTTGACGGGAATTATGTACCGGAAAACAATATCGATTTTCGCCAGAATGGTACGTTCCATTTTTGCGTCCAAGACCCGGATGTCGAAGGCCTGGTAGAAAAAATCGTTGCAGCGGGTGGCAAACAACGTATGCCGATTCGATACTATTATCCCGGAGAGAAACCCTACCGAATGGTCTACGTCGAAGACCCTTTTGGTATTGTCTTCGAGATCTACAGCCATTCTTACGAATTGACGTACTCTTCGGGCGCCTACACCTGAAATACGAGGCGGTGTCTCGTGTGCAACCGGAGGGGGTGAAAGCGTTCCGGTTGCTGTCATATTGCAATGCTCAGAGCTCTTTTCGTGCCCTCAGTGCTGCGGTAATCGTCCCGTCATCCAGATAGTCGAGCTCGCCTCCAATCGGCACGCCTTGCGCCAGTGAGGTCAGGCGGACCTGCCCCTCCAACTGATCGGCGATGTAGTGCGCTGTGGTCTGGCCGTCGACGGTGGCGTTCAGGGCCAGAATGATCTCGGTGACGCCTTCGGCCACAACCCGGTCCTTGAGGCGAGGAATGCGCAACTCATCCGGGCCAACGCCATCCAGCGCCGAAAGCGTGCCGCCCAACACGTGATAGCGTCCTTTGAACACGCCGGCACGCTCCATCGCCCACAGGTCGGCGACGTCCTCGACGACGCAAAGCTCTCCGGTCGCTCGGGCCTCATCGTTGCAGATGTCACAGATGTCGGTGGTGCCAACATTGCCGCAATTCAGGCACTCGCGGGCGGTGATGGCGACCTGCTGCATCACGTCGGACAGGGGCGTCAGCAGCAGGGAGCGTTTGCGGATCAGGTGCAGCACCGCGCGGCGGGCCGAGCGAGGGCCGAGGCCGGGAAGCTTGGCCATCAGGTCGATCAGATTGTCGATGTCGCTGTTAGAACTCACGGCCTATCCTGTCTGACGCCGGAGGGAGCCTCCGGCGGGAGTACTATTGAAAAGATGGAGATCAGAACGGCAGCTTGATGTCTGCGGGCAGGCCCATGCTTTCGGTCAGTTTGGCCATCTCGGCCTGCGAGCGCTCGGCGGCTTTGGTCTGTGCGTCCTTGATGGCCGCCAGGATCAGGTCCTCAACCACTTCCTTGTCGTCGCCATTGAAGATCGACGGGTCGATATCCAGGCCCTTCAGCTCTCCTTTGGCGGTTGCGGTTGCCTTGACCAACCCTGCGCCGGACTCGCCTACAACCATAAGGTTGTTCAGCTCTTCCTGCATCTCGGTCATCTTGGTCTGAAGATCCTGCGCGGATTTCATCATCTTGGCCATATCGCCCAGGCCGCCTAGTCCTTTAAGCATGTTGCTTCTCCTGTAAGTCCGGTTTGTGCCTAGATACGGGGGTCACCGTGGTGACACAAGAGCAGAGCGCGCTGCCGGGCCCAAGGCCGCTCAGGGTGATCGGCTTTAGCCGATTGCCCGTGGCGGGCGCGGGCGGGTTTGGTTTTGTGGTGCGATCAATCTTCTTCGAAAGGGTCCCATTCATCTTCGACCTCGGGCAGGGCTTCGGTCTCGACTTGGGCGGCGCGTTGTTCCGGTGTTTCGATACGGGTGATTTTGGCCTTGGGGAAACTTGCCAGAACGGCCTGAACCAGCGGATGTGCCGTGGCCTCTTCTTTCAGAGCCAGTTCGGCTTTATCGCGAATTTCGGCGATCGTCGGAGCGTCGCCCTCCGACACGATGGATACCGCCCATCTGTTGCCAGTCCAACGCTGCAAGGCCGATCCCAGTCGTGGTGCAAGATCGGTTGGGGCTTGCGACGATGGGTTGAATTCGATCCGTCCGGGCTGGTAAGAGACCAGCCGCACGCCGTTTTCGACCTCGACCAGAAGCTTGACGTCTCGGTTGTTCCGGATCAGCTCGACCACATGTTCGAAACTTGGGTATCGCGCCAGTGCCGTCTGTGTATCTTGCGCCAAGGCGGCGACGGGTGCGCCGCCGGACCCGCGTGGCGCAGGGGCGTAGCTTGTAGTGGCGCGGGCTTCGACCGGGGCCGCGCCGTTGCTTTGAATGGGCATCCCACCGCCAGGCCCGCCACTGGGGGGAGGAGGCGTATCCTGCAGCCGTTTGATCAGTTCTTCCGGGCTAGGCAGGTCGGCCACATGAGTCAGTCGGATCACAGCCATTTCGGCAGCCATCATGGCGTTGGGGGCGGCTGAAACTTCCTCAAGCGCTTTCAACAGCATCTGCCACATCCGAGTCAGTACCCGCATGGGGAGGGCCTCAGCCATCTGCTGGCCACGGGCGCGTTCATCCGGGGAAACAGTGGGGTCTTCGGCTGCGTCCGGGGTGATCTTCACGACCGAGACCCAATGAGTGATCTCAGCCAGATCACGCAGCACGGCCAATGGATCAGCCCCTTCGGCATATTGGCCACCAAGCTCGGTCAGTGCCCCTGTTGCATCGCCACTTAGGATCATGTCCATGAGGTCCAGAACCCGGCCACGATCCGCCAGGCCCAGCATCGCGCGCACTTGATCTGCCGTCGTCTCTCCGGCCCCGTGCGAGATCGCCTGATCCAGCAATGAGGTGGCGTCACGAGCAGATCCCTCGGCCGCACGGGTGATCAGCGCCAGCGCATCCTCGGCAATCTCTGCGCTCTCAGCCGAGGCGATCTTGCGCAGCAGGCCGATCATATCCTCGGGCTCGATCCTACGCAGGTCGAAGCGCTGGCAGCGCGACAGAACTGTGACGGGAACCTTGCGAATCTCGGTTGTGGCGAAGATGAACTTCACATGCGCCGGCGGCTCCTCGAGCGTCTTGAGCAGCGCGTTGAAGGCGCTGGTCGACAGCATGTGGACCTCATCGATGATGTAGATCTTGTAGCGGGCCGAGGCAGCGCGGTATCGGACGCTGTCGATAATCTCGCGAATATCATTCACGCCAGTGCGGCTGGCGGCGTCCATCTCCATCACATCGACATGGCGACCTTCCATGATGGCGATGCAGTGTTCACATTGGCCGCACGGCTCGGTCGTGGGTCCGCCAGTTCCGTCCGGTCCGATGCAGTTCATGCCTTTCGCAATGATCCGTGCGGTTGTGGTTTTACCCGTTCCGCGAATGCCTGTCATGACAAAGGCTTGCGCGATGCGATCCGCCTCGAACGCGTTTTTCAGCGTGCGGACCATCGCGTCCTGACCCACCAGATCGGCAAAGGTTTCCGGGCGATATTTGCGGGCGAGAACCTGATAGGCGGGGCTGTCTGAGTCGGTCATGTCTACTCTGGCGGATTCGGGACGTCACCGCAGCGTAGAGGCCCGCGCCGCCCGCGTCCACATGAGTTGAAGAACGATTTTGTTTTGGAAACCGGCGCGTCAGGGGTACACTCTGCAGATCGTGACTCAAGCCTAAAGTCAGGATCAACGCTTCCGGGGGGATGCTGTCATGACGAATTTGGTCATTCATGCTTTGCAAGTGGGCGGGGGCACACTTGCCCTGACGTCGATGCCGGGAAAGGGCGGCGACTATGCAGGCGACCTTGAAACGATTGGAGATTGGAGGCCGGGCCTCGTGCTGTCGATGACAACCGAGGCCGAGCTGGTCCAGTTCGGAGCCCGCGATTTTGGCCGCGACGTTCAGGGTCGCGCCAGCCGCTGGGTGCATCTGCCGATTCAGGATTTCGGCGTGCCACCGTCAGAGGTTGATGCGCAATGGCCTGATGTTAGCGCCGCGGCACGTCAGGCATTATCGGGCGGAGGGCGCGTGCTTGTCCATTGCAAGGGCGGATGTGGTCGCTCTGGCATGGTTGTGTTGCGGTTGATGATCGAATGCGGCGAGCTTCCAACCCAAGCGCTGGATCGGTTGCGCAAGCTGCGCCCCTGCGCGGTCGAAACTGACGCGCAGAAGCACTGGGCAACCTTGCCCGCCCGAGCTTTGGCAGACTCCTAAGCCGACGGCTGCAGTTCCGCCTGTGCCGGTTTACGCGGCGCAATCACCGAAGCCTCGAGCATGGCGCAGGGCAGGGATGTCATTGCTGCGCTCGGCAGGCTGCTCGTGTCGGTACCGAACATCAAATCGGCATAGCTATCAAGGGTCTCGCTGTCGGCATTGTCGCTAACACGCGATATGTCCGGTGTATGTAACATGCGATCTGTCCGGTTCTATTCTGTCTCTGAGAGGAGGCGTTATGAACCGAGCAGAAGTGTTACAGGAAGTTCGACTGATGAAGTTTGAAGATGTGTATTCGCGGCGAAGCGCGAACAAGCTGACGCAAGAACAGGCGGCTGAGATACTGGGTGTATCCGTGCGCACCGTCAGGCGTTGGGAGGATCGATTTGAGGCGGATGGTGCAGAAGGTCTGTACGACCGTCGGCTTGGCAAACTGGCCAACAATCGTGTTGCCACGGATAAGGTCATGGAGATGCTTGAACTGTTTGATACCAAGTACTGGGATTACACGCCGAAGCATTTCCACGAGAAGCTGGTGGCCCACCATGGTTTCACACAGAGCTACAACTGGGTGCGGCTTACACTGCAGCGCCACGGCCGGGTTCAGGCAGCACCCCGACGAGGTGCCCATCGGCGCAAGCGGCCCCGCCGTCCGATGGTTGGCATGATGTTGCATCAGGACGGCTCCAGCCATGAATGGGTTCCGGGTCAGTGGTGGGATCTGATCGTCACCATGGACGATGCCACCAACCGGGTTTATTCGGCATTCTTTGTCGAGGAAGAAGGGACGATGAGCAGTTTTCAGGGGCTGACAGAGGTGATCGAGGCGCAAGGTCTGTTTTGCTCGCTCTATGCCGATCGGGGCTCTCATTACTGGCATACGCCCGAAGCGGGCGGCAAAGTGGACAAGGACAATCTGACCCAGGTCGGGCGCGCCTTGCAGCAACTCGGCATTGAGCTGATCCCGGCCTATTCACCGCAGGCCCGTGGACGGTCTGAACGCATGTTTGGCACGTTCCAGAACCGATTGCCGCAGGAACTGCGGTCCCATGGGATCACAACCATTGAAGAGGCCAATCAGTTCCTGAAAGAGGTCTATCTTCCCGAACACAATGCCCTGTTTGCAAGGGAGCCGGAGGATACGACCTCGGCCTTCGTGCCGTTTACAGGCAATGTGCGCGACACCCTGTGTGTGCAGGAAGACCGCGTCGTCGGCAACGACAATACGGTGCGCTACAAGGGCCTGGTCATGCAGATCGCGGCAGACAGGCACCGTCATCATTTCGTCAAGGCGAAGGTCAGGGTCCACGAATACCCCGATGGTCAACTGGTCATCTTCCACGGCCCGAGATGCATTGGCCGCTACCAGCCTGACGGATCACCCATCACACAGGAGGATAGCAAACACAAAGTCGCGTGACCCGCTTCGACGTGGCGCGAACGCGGTGGCCCAAATCTACGGTCGCCTACGGCTCCCTCCGAATTGGGCCACCGCGCAATCAACTGAAGCGGACAATTGGCATGTTACCTACACCGGACAATTCAGAATGTTCTCGACAGGGTCTCGCTGTCGGCATTAGGATCCGCTCCGCAATAGACCCGCACCCGAGAAGGGCTGGCCCGAAACCGGGCGTGGCATCCGTCCGAGCAATGGGTCAGGTCGCTGCTGCCTTCGATTTCGAAACCCGATGTGGTTGCTGGACCGGCTTGGTCCAGCGCGTCAACCATCGAACGCGCCAGCCGTGCCAATGCAGGGCAAGTCTTGCCCGTATGTTGGCAGATGGTTGCTGAGAACCTGTGTGTCTTCGTCTTCCAGATCATCCTGCGCCCTCCGCGCGGTGGACTGGTGCTGGGATCAGGTGGGGCAGATAGGGTCTGTCACGGCCTGCCCGGACACCCCGCCCGAGTTTGGGTTATGTTGACGATGGCAGGTCTCCTGACTTGCGGGTCATCGCTTTGCCGACCTTCCCGGCCTTTCGGCCAGTGGCTTTTCGACATCGCTCACCGCTTAAAGTTGCGGGGGCAGTCGCGGAATTGGTTCTTCCCGAGCAAGCCGGGGAAAACCGCACCGTGTTCCCTTTTCATCCCGACGTCTTGTGAAAGCCGAGAACCATCGCATCATCGCTAGCGTTCATTACCATTCTGAGTCAAGTTGAACCTTCTGCGTTGCGGAAAGCCGATCCGCGAAGTGGACGCGTGGTCAAGCGGGATCGCAGTTGACTTGCATGGGCTGTCTGGGGTCAAGTTGCAATATGAACTCATCAGTTCAGTTTTCCGCCGAGGATACCCATGTTGGATTCAAACCAAACAGTGCTGATCGAAGATGTTCAGATCCCGGTGGGGGATGGCGCCCTGTCCGGGCGGATCTACCGGCCCGTGGCGCAGCCCGAGACAGTGGTGGTGGTCAACAGCGCGACAGGGGTTCCGCGCGATTACTACAAGCATCTCGCACAGTGGTTGGCCTCGGATCGGGATATCGCCTGTCTGATCTATGACTATCGGGAATTTGGGCATTCGAAATCGGGCCCACAGCGTCGGTCGAAGATTTCGATGGCCGATTGGGCGTTGCAGGATATGCCCGCCGCGCGGGCCGAGATGCGCCGACGGTTCCCGCTGGCGCAGCAATGGTCAGTTGGTCATTCGCTTGGAGGGATGCTGGGGCCAGTGCAGCCGGATATCGACACGATTGACCGGATGATCTGCGTCTGTTCCGGCCTTGTGAAACTGGGCGATCATCCTTGGCCGTACCGCGCTCTGGCAGGGTTGTTCTGGTATGGGCACGTGCCTCTGGTCGTGCGCGGCATGGGGTATTTGCCGGGCAAGGCACTTGGGTTTGGAACAGACCTACCGCCTAAGGTCTATTGGCAATGGCGCAAATGGTGCACCGCGCCGCACAGCTACTTGCCCGAGATCGGAGACACCCTGCCGCAAGCTAAATGGCAGGATGCTGACGTTCCCGTCGACCTGTTTGCCTTCACGGATGATGAGATGGTGCCCGAAGCCGCCGTTTGGCGGTTGGCCGATCTTTACGGGCCGAAGTCACGCCCCTGACTTCCGACATTTTTTCGTATAAGTCATTGATATTATTATGCCTTGGTTGCCAAAAGGCACTACACGGACTTTTTTCGCCAGCGATTGTTTCGGAGTGTTGAGGGAGCTCAGGCTTTGGTCTGGCCAGTTTTTCGGGTGCGCCCGGGGGGTATCTTGAAAGGGGCTTCGTTCCAGGTCAGGCCGACGCAGGTGAGGATGCGTCTGGCATCGACCGTGGCATGGCTTGGCATGCCGTAGCGGTCAGGGGTGCCTTTGTGGCGCAGGATCGAGAGCTGCAATGCGTTCAACTCGTTGCGGATACGAGCCGGGCTCATCGGGTGTCCGAGCAGGTCCAGATGCTTGCGCAGGTGCTGCAGGCAGCAGAAGGCCATGTAGCAGATGGCGATATGGGCCCGGACCCGACGCGGCGACCAGTGATAGATGGGCCGGATTTTCAGATCGTGCTTGTTGGTGCGGAAGCAGGCTTCGATCTCCCACAACTGGTGATAGCGGGCAATGACGTCCTGTGCCTCCAGTTCGTCCGCACCATGAACAACAATGGCATGCAGCCCGTCCCATTGTGCCGCTGCCTTGATCTTTGCATCATCCAGCGTGACGTCCCCGCTGTCGGGGAAGGCCAGGAAGCGGCCATATCCCCGGCTGCTGAAGCTGCCGGGTTTGCGAGAGCGCTTGAGCTTCTTGTGCAGCTTTTCGATTGCCTTGTCGCGCTTGTGGGCATCATTGCGTGCCCGGGTGGGTGACCAGGTCACAATGACCCGCGCTCCCTCCTGGTCGATCACCTTGTACCAGCCCTTCTCGGTTGCCTCTTCAGAACCGTGTCCAGCCCAAGGCTGGCGTCCCTCCGGGCTCAAAATGTTCGCCTTCACGGCGGCCGGGGCGGACTTCATGCGATAGCCGAGGATGTAGGGCAGACCCTTGTTCTGCAACATCTGCTGGTTGTCCTTGCTGAGCATGGCGGCATCGGCCACGAACGTGACCCTGGCCACGTCGAAGCGTCCCTCCAACGCCTTCAGCGCAGCTTCCAGCGTATGACCTTCCCAGGTGTTTCCCGGGAAGAGTTCATAGCCCACAGGCAGCCCATCGGAGGTGACGATCAGCGCCAGCATGACCTGAGCGCGGTGATGCTTGCCATCCTTGCTGAAGCCCTTGGCCAGAAGATGATCCTGCTCGACCCCGTCCGCATCCTCGGCCGGGTCCTCGCGCTCGGTGTCAAAGGCCAGGGTCGTGCAATCGTAGAACAGCACGGTCACTGGCCCGCCCAGCAACTTCTCTGCCGCCGCGTGAGAGGTTTTGCAAATCCCGTCTATCACCGGCGTATTGATGTAATCCATGCTCCGATAGACCACGTCCAGATTGAGCGTGATGCCTGCCTGGTTCTCCAACGCCTCCACGGTCGCGCGCTTGCTCTCGGGCTGTGCGATCCGCGCCATAACCAGCTCTTTCACAATGCGATTGGCACTTTTACGCGCCGCCCCCAGAAGGGCCCCCCAACCCAGTTGGTCATACATCGTCCCCATGACATCCCGCAGACCCAGAGAGACCCGCGCCTCCTCACGGCACTCGGCAAGATCAACGCCAAGCTTGTCCGGCCGCGGAGCGCGGCGCACCAGCGCCTGCAGATCGGCATATTCCGTGGGCGTGAACAGTTCCATTTGCGGCGAGCGATCAATGCGTAATTGCTCCATCAAGCGGCCCGCCAGACGCTTGATATCCTCAATCTCGCTGTCGTTATGGGCCACACCCACATGGCGCAGGATCTTCTGGCGTACCTTGGAGCCGGTGCGGACGGATTCAACGATCTGGATCCGTGTGCGGTTGAGCTTTGCGTCATGTTTGGTGCGGATGAACATGGGCGAAGAGGTTAGCCATCTGAAGGCCCATGTCAATACTTTTTATAATAATGGGGCACTACAACGCGCCTCTGAGCAACCACACCTGAAAACAAACCAAAAACCCAGTCAGATCAACAAAAAGGTCGGAAGTCAGGAAATGGTGCACCGCGCCGCACAGCTACTTGCCCGAGATCGGAGACACCCTGCCGCAAGCTAAATGGCAGGATGCTGACGTTCCCGTCGACCTGTTTGCCTTCACGGATGATGAGATGGTGCCCGAAGCCGCCGTTTGGCGGTTGGCCGATCTTTACGGGCCGAAGTCACGCCGTCACCTGTTGTCACCGGAAGAGTTTGGCGTTCCGGAAATCGGCCATATCGGTGTGTTTGCCCGTCGCAATGCTGCACTCTGGCCCCGATTGATCGCTTGATGGGGGACGCCGGCGAAGCGGCGCCCCTGTTTCAGCCCGTGTTTCAATCGCCGCGCCGCGCGGATTGTCTGTGCATCGCGGATCGGACCATCTTGCCGAAAGCCTTGTCGCGCGCCCGCGCCTCGGCCACGGTCTCAGAGTTGCGCTGATCCTCGCGCCGCAGCTTGCGCCAGCGGTCCAGCCGTTCTGCATCCAGCGGGCCTTCTTCTATTGCCGCTTGCACAGCGCATCCTGGCTCGGCCTCATGCTGGCAATCCGAGAACCGGCAGGCTTGGGCCAGCTCCAGAATGTCTGAGAACACTTCGTCCACCCCGTCCTGCGCATCGAGCAGCCGCAGGGCGCGCATGCCGGGGGTGTCGACCAGCCAACCGCCATTTTGCATCGGATGTAAGGCGCGAGACGTCGTGGTGTGGCGGCCTCGGGCATCATCCTCGCGGATTGCCGCAGTTGCCTGATCCTGACCGGTCATTCCGTTGGCGAGCGTTGTTTTGCCAACCCCGGATGACCCGACCAAAGCCGCTGTCTGACTCGCCGGACACCATGCCAGAACCTGCTGCAGGTCTAACGCGTCATGTGCGTTGACCGTCAGGACTGTCAAAAACGGTGCCAGCGCTTCGGCCTGCTTGGCGTAGGCTGCGGGGTCCGAGCAGCTATCTGCTTTGGTCAGGACCACGACAGGATAGCAGCCCGCCTGATGCGCCAGTGCCAGATACCGTTCGAGCCGGGGCACATTGAAATCCGCATTGCACGAGCTGACGATGAACAGCACGTCAACATTGGCTGCGATCAACTGCGCCTCGGCCCCGGTTCCGGCAGCACGGCGTTGCAATAGGCTGCGCCGGTCAAGCGGATGCTGAACGCGATTCTTGTCATCGGCCAGCACCCAATCTCCGACAGCAAAGTCGCCGGTAGAGTGACCAGGGGCAAACAGAGATGTTTCACCAGCCTCGTTCATCCCGACCAGACGGTCCCGGTGAACGGCGGTGAGACGAAAAGGCGTAAGCTGCGCGTGCGCCGCGTGTTGTGCAGCAAAGTGAGAGGACCATCCTAGGTCCGAAAGAGTAAAAGACATTGGTTTGCCTGTGTTCAGATATAGCACTCCCATCGGATGGCAGGCGCGCATCCGTTGGTGATGTGTTCAGGCAATCGGAGAGTTGGGTTTAGAACCGATCTGCCCGAAGGGTATTTGCTACATTCATAAAGCCCTCCTGCGGCTGATGGTTTCCATAAAGTGAGAGGTTGGACATCGACCCAAGCGGGGCTCGTTGTGGCTGCTTCCTTCCGGACCTGACCAGGTTGGCGAGGCGCTCGCCCGCGCCAACCTCTCAGGGCTTGATATAGGGAAGCTATATGAAAATGACAACCCGTCACAAGGTCAGTCGTATCCTTTCAAAGCCCTCGGTATCAGGCCCCAGCAATTCGGGGGAGTATCTGCTTAGCTCGGGCAAATACTTCAACGCCCCGCTGCCGGTTCTTAGGATCGTGCGAATACCATAAAGCGGGGCTAAGGAGAATGGGTAAGGCGCCTGATCCAGAGGGTCCGCGGGCAGGCGATCTGACAGGTAGTCCCGCAGTATCTCTTTGATATCCCTGGACGGCAGAGGAATGGCCCGGGCTTTTGCGACGAAAGGGAAATGCCCACCACCGCTGGCGCGATAGTTGTTGAGGGCGACCACAAAGCTCTGGTCGTCGTGGACTATTTGCCCGCCAAAGCACAGGTCGCGGACGCGCTGGGCGGTTGGATCGGTCGAGCCGCCGTTGCTATCGAACCGCGCCGGGCTGGACAGGTCGATCTGATAGGTCACGCCAAACACGACGTCAAAGTTATGCCCCGCCCGGCGGGAATCGGTTAGCTCGGCTTCGGCGTCTGGCTGGATCTGGTTGAAAACACCCGCCGACATCTCAAGCCAATCCCGCAGTTGCGCGCCAGTGATTTCGACGGCCCGCAACTCGTTGGGAAAGACATGCAGGTCAGCGACGTGACGCAGGCAAATCTTACCTACAGGCACGTCCGTATAGTTCCTCGGCCCGGCGCGGCCGCCGAATTTGTAGGGGGACACTGCAGACAGAAGCGGCACGCCAGCGAAGGCCGTGCCGTGCAGAAACGGGCGTAAACCCGCCGCTTGCGCCGCCGCCACCAGGGCAAGCCCGCGATCCGGTGCGCAGAAGCTGAAGTAGCTGTGCAGGCTCTGCGCGGTATGGCTGACAGGTTCGGCCATCATCTTGCGTGTGGCCAGATGAGCGGGCTTGAACATCTCGCTCAGGCCCTTGTCCTCAACCTCATCGGCAATGGCGACCAGGTTGCAGTGGTGAGCGGTGATCTGCCAACGCCCCTTGGGTGCCTTGGTCAGGTGCAGGTCAATGACACCCAGAAAAGACCCAGCAGACCCGGCCATGACCACAGGTGTTCCGTGGACCAGACCATTTTCGGCATCAACGCCGTCAAGCCCGAGATGCCCCGCGCCCGGCAGTGTCAGGTGCGTGTGACCGGCAACAATCGCGTCAATGCCCTCAATCTCGGCGAGGGGAATCACCGCATTCTCAAGCCCCGGCTGAGTCGTCGATTGCTCCAACCCCGAATGGGCCAGCGCGATGACCAGATCACAGCCTTGCGCGAGCAACGCCTCAGCCGTTCGTCGGGCGGCGGTCAGGATATCCTCGGCAATGAACGTGTCTTTTAGGTGATGCGCCTCCCACATCGTGGTTTGAGGCGGAAGCACTGAAAATACGCCGATTCGGATCGTTTCTTCCTGCGTAATGGACCGGGTCAGAACGACACTGCGCAGCCAAGGCTGCCGGTCGTTCACATGGTTCAGATTGCTGCAAATCACCGGGCAAGGGGCTTGGGTTATTACGCGCTCAAGTACATCCAACCCGAACCCGAAATCATGATTGCCCAAGCCGATCGCGTCATATTCCAGCGCCTTGAAGGCCTGCATCATCGGGTGCGGGCCATCGTTTTCCACCGCCCAGTCCCCAATCGGCGTTCCTTGCAGCGCGTCGCCATTGTCCAACAAAAGGGTCAAGGCGCCTTCGGCCTGTTGACGGGCGTCTCGGATCGCCGACGCCGTACGCGTCAGCCCGACGATCGGGTCCGTTTTGTCCGCATAATAGTCGAACCCGGTCAGGGTCATGTGCAGATCGGTGGTTGCCAGAATGCGGATATGCACGCCGGCGTCCTGCGCGTCTTTCATGCGCGGGGAGATTGCGGTCACGTTCGGTTGTCTACTTTTGCGCTATGAGAGTTAAGAAAATTTACCAAGAGGACAAATAAGTGAAAAATCCGAGGCGGTCATGCGGTGTTTCGGTGGCACCTGTCGATATGCCGCAGTAGTGAATTGACATTGCAACACCTGCGCGGACATGGCAGCCCTAGGCGCAAAAACCCGAGGGGACCCCAATGAAAAACGCAGAAAACGTGACATTCGGCAGTTCAGGCCTTGAGCGTGCGGCCCATCTGCGGGGAGACGCGGACAAGCTGACCGAAGCGGCCCAAGATCCAAACGCCCGCTGCCTGTTGCTGTGGCGTGGAAAAGTGCTGGTGCAGGGCGAGGCTCTGGATCGGTTGGGTCTGATCAACATGGCGCATACTCTGGTCGCGAATGGCCCAGGTGGAGTGGTTGAGGCTCCGATCTTGCTTGGCTGCTCCGATGACGGGGTGGCGATGTTTGCCGCAGATATCTCTGAATGGCAGGCCGAGGGGCTGGATCTGGCGAGCTTGGGCAATTTCATCGACCCGTCCGAGCAACAACATCCCGATCTGCCTGAGGGCCATGTGTTTGCCGAACTGCGCCGGATCATGACGCGCCTATCCGCCCGCGATGCCGAGCTTGCGGCGACAGCCAAGGCGGTTATCGGCTGGCACGAGACGCATCGCTTCTGTGCTCGCTGCGGTGCGCCAAGCGACGTATCGCAAGCAGGATGGCAGCGCAGTTGCCCGACTTGCGGCGGCCAGCACTTCCCGCGTACCGATCCGGTTGTGATCATGTTGATCACCCATGGCGACAGCGTGCTTATGGGGCGCTCGCCGGGGTGGCCGGAGGGGATGTTCTCGCTGCTGGCAGGGTTCGTCGAGCCGGGCGAAACACTCGAATCCGCCGTCCGGCGCGAGGTGATGGAAGAGGCGGGCGTTCCCGTGGGCGCCGTGTCCTATCTGTCCAGCCAGCCCTGGCCGTTTCCCGCGTCGCTGATGTTCGGCTGTGCTGGCGAGGCTCTGTCTCGGGACATCCAGATCGACCCGGTTGAGATTGAAGAGGCGATGTGGGTCAGCAAATCGGAGATGATGCAGGCCTTCGCGGGGGAACATCCGCGCCTGCTGCCCGCTCGCAAGGGGGCGATTGCGCATTTCCTGCTGCAGAACTGGCTTGCAGATACGCTGGACTAAAGAAACACTGGCAATAAAGAACGAGCAGCAAAGGCCCACATGCAGTTTTCAGCGCGCGAAGATATCGAGGCTCCCATCCACTCGGTTTTTGACATGGTGGCCGATTTCGATCGGTTCGAACGCATGGCGATGCGCCGTGGCGTTGACGTGCGCCGCACCACTGGCGGGGTTATACCTGCTGCAGGCATGGCGTGGGAAACCGAGTTCAAGCTGCGCGGCAAACCCCGCCAGATGTCCGTACTGCTGACCGATTGCGACCACCCCTCGCAAATGCGATTCGAGGCGACGGGCAAGGGCATGACCGGGGTTACGGTGGTTGACTTTATGGCCCTGTCTCAGCGTCGGACCCGCTTGAGTGTGGACCTGTCACTCAGCGCCAAGTCCCTGCCGGCGCGGTTGCTGCTGCAGTCGATGAAGCTGGGCCAAGCGCGGTTTCGCAAACGCTTTCAAATGCGCCTTGCGGAATTCGCCCGAGAACTGGAGCAGCGCCACAGGCATGGCGCCTAAACTCACATTTACCTGAAGCGCGGGCCTAGCCGCGTGGCTGGGCCGCCGGGTAGACGCCAAGTATTTCCACATTGGTGGTGAAATGCTCAAGCTCGTCCATCGCCAGTTGCACGTTCCGGTCTTCCGGATGCCCGACGATATCGGCATAGAACTGGGTCGCGGTGAACGAGCCATCGACCATGTAGCTTTCCAGCTTGGTCATGTTGATTCCGTTGGTCGCAAACCCACCCATCGCTTTATAAAGCGCCGCTGGAATATTGCGGACCTGAAAGACAAAGCTGGTGATCATGCCATGCTCGCCCCGACGCGACAGGTCAGCCTTGGGTGACATGACCAGAAAACGCGTGGTGTTGTCGCCATGATCCTCGATATGACGGGCGAGGACGTTCAGGCCGTAGATCTCTCCGGCCAGTTCGCTGGCCAGAGCGGCGGAATGGATTTCACCCGCCTCTGAGACCTCGCGCGCGGCGCGGGCGTTGTCGGGGCTGACCCGCCCATGAATACCGTGCTGGCGCAGGAAGCCCGCGCATTGGGGCAGCAGCACCAGATGGGAATGCGCCTCGGTGATGTCGTCGAGCGTCGCGCCGGGCACGGCCAGCAGGTTGATGTGAACGCGCACGAAGGCCTCATCAATGATTTGCAGACCACTATGCGGCAACAGCCGGTGGATATCGGCCACCCGCCCATAGGTTGTGTTTTCGACCGGCAGCATCGCCAGATCAGCCGCGCCGGAGCGAACTGATTCGATAACATCCTCGAAAGTGCGGCAGGGCAGCGCCTCCATATCGGGTCGCGCGTTGCGGCAGGCCTCGTGGCTATAGGCGCCGGGTTCGCCTTGAAAGGCAATGCGTTTGGTCATTTGGTCGGTCCCCTGCAACAAGTTACAAAATTGGGCGTTTCGTCGCGGTGTCTATACCTTGCCTCTCGCAAGGGGAAGCCTTAGACACCTTTTCAGACAGCTGAAATGGACTAGCGATCAATGTTCGACACGATGACAGTTACCAAGGCCGCTGCGGGCCTGTTCGGCACGTTCCTTGTGCTGCTTCTTGCCAAATGGGGTGGTGACATCCTGTACCATTCGCATGGGGGCCATGGGGATGCACAGGCTGCCTACATCATCGAGACCGAAAGCTCGGGTGAAAGCGCCGATGGCGAAGAGGTGGTCTTTGAAGACTTGCTGGCCGCCGCAGACCCTGAAAAGGGCGCCAGAGTTTTCCGCAAATGTACTGCTTGCCACAAGTTGGAAGACGGTGCGAACGGCACCGGACCCTACCTGTACGGCATTGTAGACCGGCCCGTTGCGTCGGCCAAAGGCTTCACCGGCTATTCGGCGGCGATGCAAGCGCATGGCGGCAACTGGACTCCCGAAGCGCTTGATGCCTTCGTTGAAAGACCCAACGCATATATCTCGGGTACATCCATGAGCTTTGCTGGCCTGAAAAAGCCTCAAGAACGCGCTGACCTGATTGCCTATCTGCAAACCATCGGCAACTGATTGCCATCACGTTTGTGAAAAAACCCAAAGCCGCTGCCTTGTGCAGCGGCTTTTTTTATGTCGAAAATCTTCACAAAGCGTTCACGCATTCTATACTTGAATCAGCCAGGACTGGCGATTTAGCTGGCGGAACAAACATAGATGACGACAACAATCCAGAGGATGAGCCTTATGAAACCCCTCCTGCCTGCTGCGCGCGACATGAGTATTCGGCATTGGGGGGTGGTCTTAGGGTTGGTCGCCGTGACGCTCGGATCAGCCGAGGTCGCCCAAGCGAATGATGAAAACGTTACAACCAGTCACGGGTACTCCTATTTTGGAAATCTGGACTACCCGGCGGACTATCCGCATCTGAATTACGTGAATCCCGACGCTCCCAAGGGCGGTGAGATGTCACTGGCAGCGTCTGGAACCTTTGACTCGTTGAACCCTTACTCACGAAAGGGTCGGAGCGGAGCGCTAACCACTATCCAATATGATCGCCTGTTCGAAAGCGCGGATGACAGCGTCGGTCAGTATTACGGAGTGCTGGCGGAAAGTCTCGAGTACGACGAAGGGCGCAACTACGTCATCTTCAACTTGCGCCCTGAGGCCATGTTCTGGGATGGAACACCGGTAACGGCTGAAGACGTTGTTTACAGCCACCGTTTGTTTATCGAGCAGGGCCTGCCGTCTTACGCGCAGGCTGTCGGGCGTATGGTCACCGGGGCTGAGGCGCTAGACGATCACACCGTGAGGTTCACGTTCAACCCAGAAGTCACGCGCCGTAGCTTGATCGAAACCGTAGGATCGACGCCTGTCTTCTCGAAAGCGTGGTTTGAAGCCGACGAGTCGCGTCGTCTGGATGAACCTCGTCTGGAAGTGGCAGTGGGGTCGGGACCATACAAACTGGACAGTTACGACATCAACCGCCGTATCGTCTATAAGCGCCGCGACGACTATTGGGGCAAAGACCTGCCGTTCAACGTCGGCCGCAACAACTTTGACTCTATTCGCGTCGAGTATTTCGCTGACCAGACTGCCGCGTTCGAAGGTTTCAAGGCGGGCGAATATACGATGCGGATCGAGAGCGATCCCAAGCTCTGGGCGACAAGCTATGACTTCCCCAAGCTGACAGAAGGCTCAGTTGTGCGCGACGAAATCATGGACGGCAGCCCGCCGACGCCGTCTGGTTTTGTGTTCAATCTCGGCAAGCCCCAATTCGCAGATAAGAACGTCCGCAAAGCGTTGGCTCTGGCATTCAACTTCGAATGGGCAAACGAATCCTTGTTGTTTGGATTGAATTCACCTCGCAACTCTTTTGTGCAAGGCACACCGCTTGAAGCGCAGGGCACCCCAGCGGGCCCAGAGCTGGCCTTCTTGGAAACGCTTGGCGATGTCGTCCCAGCCGATTTCATATCCGAGAATGTCGTCGTTGCTCATGAATCCAACCCAGCGCGCCTAAACGACCGTCGCAACCTGCGCAAAGCGTCAAAGATGTTGGACGAGGCGGGTTGGCCCGTGGGCGAAGGCAATGTGCGTCGAAATGCCGAAGGGCAGACGCTGAAGGTGAATATCCCATACCCTTCGAACTTGCCGACATCGACGGCGACGATGATCGAAACCTATGTTCAGAATCTTCAGGCACTGGGTGTAGATGCAACTGCGGAAAAGGTTGAACCAGCACAATACACATTGCGTAGCCGAGAGCGCGACTACGATATGGTCTATTCCACGCGGTATGGGTCGTTCCTGTCGACCGGCGGCGGATTGAGCCAGATGTATGGGTCCGAAGAGGCAGCCTTTAGCCTGTTCAATCCCGCTGGCCTGGCAAGCCCGTTGGTCGACGCGATTATTGAAGCGTCTTTTGAAACCGACAATCAGGCTGATCAGGACGCAGCACTTATGGCTTTGGATCGTGCCCTGAGGTATGAGTTTTTCGTGATCCCCGTGGGATACATCGCGGACTACTGGACAGCCTATTACGACATGTACGAATACCCTGAGAACCTGCCGCCCTATTCGTTAGGTCATTTGGACCTTTGGTGGATCAACCCCGAGAAAGAAGCCGATTTGAAGGCAAAAGGCGCGCTGCGGTAAAATGGGCGCCTATATTCTAAGACGCCTGCTTTTGGTCATTCCGACCTTGCTGGGCATAATGGTCGTCAACTTCACGCTGGTGCAGTTTGTTCCGGGTGGACCCGTTGAACAAATCATCGCTCAGATCGAAGGACAGGGCGATGTCTTTGCGGGCTTCGCTGGGGGCGGAGACGCCGGTGCCGGGTCCGAGCCTGCAGGCGGTGTCTTCGACGACAAATATGTGGGCGCGCGCGGCCTGCCTCCTGAGTTCATTGCCGAATTGGAAAAGGAATTCGGTTTCGACAAGCCACCGCTTGAGCGTTTTCTTGGAATGATGGGCAACTATCTGACGCTCGATTTTGGCGAGAGCTATTTCCGGTCGATCAGCGTGATTGATTTGGTGCTGGAAAAGATGCCCGTGTCGATCTCGCTGGGTCTATGGTCGACGCTGATTGCCTATCTGGTTTCAATTCCGCTAGGCATCCGCAAAGCAGTCAAGGACGGGTCGCGGTTCGATACCGTGACGAGCGGCGCTATTATCGTGGCCTACGCGATCCCCGGCTTCCTGTTTGCCATCCTGCTGCTGGTGCTGTTTGCGGGTGGATCCTACTGGCAGATCTTCCCGCTGCGAGGGCTGACCTCGGACAATTGGGACAGCCTCAGCCTTTTGGGCAAGATCGCCGATTATTTCTGGCACATCGCGCTGCCGATCATTGCCCTGACGATCTCGGCCTTTGCGACGCTGACGCTGCTGACCAAGAACTCGTTTCTGGATGAGATAAAAAAGCAATATGTCATGACGGCCCGCGCCAAGGGATTGGGGGAACGCAAGGTCCTCTATGGCCATGTCTTCCGCAACGCGATGCTGATCGTGATTGCGGGTTTCCCAGCGGTGTTCATTGGTGTCTTCTTCGGCGGCTCGATCATTATCGAGACGATCTTCTCTTTGGACGGTCTGGGTCGCCTCGGGTTCGAGGCCGCCGTGGCGCGGGACTACCCGGTGATCTTTGGCACTCTGTTCATCTTTGGTCTGATGGGGCTGGTTGTAGGTATCATCAGCGACCTGATGTACGTGCTGGTCGACCCACGCATCGATTTTGAGAAGAGGGAGGGGTAAATGGCGCTTTCCCCTCTCAACCAACGGCGTTGGCGCAATTTCCGACGCAATGGTCGGGCTTTCTGGTCGCTGATCATCTTCTCGGTGCTGTTCGGCCTGTCCCTATTCGCCGAGTTCATTGCCAACGATAAACCGATCCTCGTGCAATATCGTGGTCAATTCTACACGCCGATTTTTAACTTCTATCCCGAAACTGAATTTGGCGGCGATTTCCAGACCGAGGCGATCTATCGCGACCCCGAGGTCCGCTGCCTGATCGACAGTGGCGGACTTGAGGACTGTTTCGACGACCCCGAAGGTATCATCGAGCAGATCGAGGCGGGGACTTATCAGGCCGAAGGGTTTGAGCGAGGCTGGGCCATCTGGCCCCTGATCCCCTATTCCTTCAACACCAGCGTCGATCGCCCCGGTGCGGCCCCCTTGCCGCCGAATGGCCAGAACCTGCTGGGGACAGATGATACCAAACGGGACGTGCTGGCGCGGGTGATCTATGGCTTCCGCCTGTCGATCCTGTTTACGCTGATGGTGACCGGCGTGGCCAGCCTGATCGGTATTTTCGCCGGAGCTATTCAAGGCTTTTTCGGTGGCTGGCTCGACCTCATTTTTCAGCGGGTCATCGAGATATGGTCCGCGACTCCGTCGCTCTATGTCATCATCATTATGTTCGCCATTCTGGGCCGAAGTTTCTGGCTACTGGTGATCCTGATGATCCTGTTCAGCTGGACCGGATTGGTCAGCGTTGTAAGGGCCGAGTTCCTGCGGGCGCGCAATCTGGAATATGTCCGCGCCGCGCGGGCGCTGGGTGTGGGCAACATGACGATCATGTTCCGTCACATGCTGCCAAATGCGATGGTTGCGACGCTAACCTTCATGCCCTTCATCGTGACCGGCACGATTGGCGGGCTGGCTTCATTGGATTTCCTTGGTTTCGGTTTACCCTCTTCGGCTCCGTCTCTGGGTGAGCTGACTCTGCAAGCCAAACAGAACCTGCAGGCCCCGTGGCTGGCCTTCACCGCCTTTTTCACCTTCGCCATCATGCTGTCGCTGCTGGTGTTCATTTTTGAAGGCGTCCGCGATGCATTTGATCCCAGAAAGACCTTCTCATGAGCCTTTTGGACGTAAACAACCTCAAGGTCTCATTCCGGCAGGACGGAAAGGTGTCGGCTGCGGTTAAAGGCGTCTCCTTCACCGTGGATCGGGGTGAGACGGTTGCCCTGGTGGGTGAGTCTGGCTCGGGCAAGTCGGTGACGGCATTGTCGACCGTGTCGCTGCTGGGCGATAGCGCCATGGTCGAAGGCTCGGTCAAATATGACGGGGCCGAGATGATCGGGGCGTCCGAGGACAAGCTGATGGAGGTGCGCGGCAATGATATCAGCTTCATCTTTCAGGAGCCGATGACCTCGCTTAACCCGCTGCACACGATCCAGAAGCAGATGGCGGAATCGTTGGTGTTGCATCAGGGCCTGGCCGGGGATGCCGCGCGCGACAGAATTGTGGAGTTGCTGAACAAGGTTGGCATTCGCGACCCTGAGGATCGTCTGGACAGCTATCCGCACCAGCTTTCGGGCGGGCAACGGCAGCGTGTGATGATTGCTATGGCGCTGGCCAACAAACCGGATGTTCTGATCGCGGATGAACCAACGACCGCCTTGGATGTGACCATTCAAGCGCAAATTCTCGAACTATTGGCCGAGCTGCAGAAATCTGAGAACATGGGGATGCTGTTCATCACCCATGACCTTGGCATCGTGCGTCGGATCGCCGACCGGGTCTGCGTGATGAAAGACGGTGAGATTGTCGAAACCGGAATCACGGCTGAGATTTTCAACAACCCACAACACCCCTACACGCGCAAACTGCTGGAGGCCGAGCCTTCGGGGCACCCCGACCCAGTCGCCGCAGACGCGGAAGAGGTCGCCCGGACCGACCACCTGAAGGTCTGGTTCCCGATCCAGCGCGGCTTTCTGAAACGCACGGTCGGCTATGTGAAGGCCGTCAACGATGCGACGTTCAGCGTGCGGGCCGGGGAAACCCTTGGGATTGTCGGCGAAAGTGGCTCGGGCAAGACGACGATGGCGCTGGCCATTATGCGGTTGATCGCGTCCGAGGGTGGGATCACCTTCCGCGATCAGGATGTGCGCCGTTGGTCCACGCGAGAGTTGCGGCGCCTGCGCAAGGACATGCAGATCGTGTTTCAGGACCCGTTCGGCAGCCTGAGCCCACGTATGACATGCCAGCAGATCATCTCCGAGGGGCTCACTATTCACAATGTCGACCCCCATCGCGCCCCGCGCGAGCTAGTGGCCGAAGTGATGACAGAGGTGGGCTTGGACCCGGCCTCAATGGACCGCTACCCGCATGAGTTTTCGGGCGGGCAGCGTCAGCGGATTGCAATTGCGCGGGCCATGGTGCTGCGTCCGAAACTACTGGTTTTGGATGAGCCGACAAGCGCGCTGGACATGACGGTGCAGGTTCAGATCGTTGATCTTTTGCGCGATCTGCAACGGAAATACGGGTTGGCGTATCTGTTCATCAGCCATGACCTGAAAGTTGTGCGGGCTATGTCCCATAAGGTCATCGTCATGCGTAACGGCGACGTGGTCGAGATGGGCGCATCCGAGGATCTGTTTGAAAATGCGCAAACAGATTACACTCGTGAACTGATTGCGGCGGCGGGCTAAGGCCCGCCTCGCGTTTCCCTCAGGCGCTTGCTTTTTCGCGATCGGCGGGTTTGGGGACAGGGCCGCGAAGCTCTTCATAGTGATCGAAGCTCAGCTTGACCCAACCCGTTCCCCGCGTGGCACTGGCGAGGGTTCGGTGAAGCTCATCCTGCGCTACAGCAGGAAGTTGGGCGTTGAAGATTTCCCAACCGGAGGCATTGGGATTGCCTTCGAACCCCAAAACCTGACCTTGCAGAGAACTGATCGTAGGGACCAGATCGCCGACGAAATCTGACGGCAGATGAATCTCGGCCGTGAGAATCGGCTGTAGCACCACGGGCTTGGCCTGCGGCAACGCCTCGCGCACCGCATTCTTGCCCGCCGTCCGGAACGCGTAGTCCGAACTATCGACATTGTGGTGTTTGCCGTCGCTGAGGGTGATTTTGACATCCACGACCGGGAAGCCTTCGGGGCCTTGTACTAACGCGTCTTTGGCCCCATGCTCAACGGATGGGATGTAGTTCTTCGGTACCGCGCCGCCCTTCACAACCTCTTCGAATTGAAAGCCCGAGCCACGGGGTTGAGGCGCGACCGAGATCACAACGTCGGCGAATTGCCCGGCGCCGCCCGATTGCTTGCGATGACGGTGGCGATGTTCGACCGGCGTACGGATGGTTTCGCGATAGGCGGTCTCGACGGGGTCGGTTTCGATCTCGATGCCGAAATCCTCCAATAGCTTGGCCGTCACGCGCCGCATATGTTGCGGACCCTGCGAACCCAGTACGGAATGACCGCTCAGCTCGTCTTGCTCCATATGCAGCCCCGGGTCGATCTCGACCAAACGGCTCAGAGCGTTTGATAGGCGCACGTCGTCGCGCTCATGCGCGGGTGAGACGACCTGCCGGTGCGCAACCGGATGCGAAGACGCCCAATCCGGAAGCGGTGTAGCCGACCGGCTGTCATAGATGTATCCCGGGTTGAGATGATCAGATTTGACCGCAAGACCGATTTGCCCGGCCTCCAAAGCGCCGATCTGTGTTTTGGCGTCGAGGCTGGTCAAATTGCCGACCGTTTCGCCTCCCAAAGCCTCATGCGCTTTGACGCCATCGCCCAACCCGCGCAGCACGGTGATCTTGCCGATATGTTTCTTCACATCGGCAAAGCCCGCAATCGCGCGCGCATTGTCCGCGGCCTCATCCCGCCCAGCGGCGATATCGAACTCGGGCGCTTCGTGCCGCAGGGCTTTCATCAAGCGTGTGAGCCCATTGCCATGTTGCGCAGCCCCCAGGCAGGCCGGAATCAGCTGATGATTTTGCAGAACCTGAGCGGCCAGATCGTAAATCTCGGCGCTGGGGGGCTGCTTGTCCTCTATAAGCTGCTCCAGCAGATGGTCGTCGAAATCCGACAGCGTTTCCAACAATTCAGTGCGGGCTTCCTGTTCACGGTCCTCGACGGATTGAGGCAGTTCGATCAAGGCCGAGGGCTGGCCTTCTTGGTACTTCCACGCGCGTTCCGAGATCAGATCAACAGCGCCTATGATTGTTTCGCCGTCGCGGATCGGGACCTGCCGCAAGGCGATGTGATGGGTGCAATAGGTCTGCAAGGCTGCGATGATGTCGCGGATACGGCCATTGGGGTTGTCCATTCGGTTGATGAACAGGAAGCAGGGAATGCCTGCCTCTTCCACCAGCCGCAGGTATGGCGCGCATAGCACGGCAGCATCTGGGTCTGGCGGGACGACAACCACGGCAGCGTCCGAGATCGCCATGGCGGGTCCAACATAGGCCAGCGCATCGCCGCCGCCATCCACATCAACCGCGCACCACGGTTCGTCCAAATAAGAAAAACCGTGCAAATGCACGGTTCCGGAGATGTCGAATGTTGTCGGGCGCCCATCGAGGCGGCTGATGGCCTCGACCAGAGTGGATTTGCCCGATTGACTGGGGCCTAGGACGGTGAAAACGCGCATATGTGCTGTCCCTCTTTCAGGTTGCAGAGTGGCTGCACGAAAGGGGCTGCCTTGCGCAAATGCGCTGGCATGGTCTGTCTGCGGATTTGCCTGCCTCGGGCTGTGGACCTGATCGAAGACCCACGCCCCGAGTGTGGAGAAAACACCAGCCTTGCGTCAACCCCCCGTTCGTGATCGGCTTGGGCCCGCCGAAAACCGGGCCGCTTGCTCAAGGTCAGATCGCAGAGCTATGTCCGGCTTTGCTCAGGTCATAGGCATCGAAGCTACGAGCGATCATTCGGGTCAGAGCACGTGCCTCGGGCGGGATAAACAGCCCGTCATCGGTGACACGCAAAAGGCCGTCAAATCTTGCGTTCACCTCGGCATACATCTTGTTCAGCTCTGCGCTGGATACATCATAGCCGCGCAGGACCTCGGCCGAGTCGATCCGGAAATCGCACATCAAAGCTTCGATCAAGCGGGCGCGCAGCACGTCCTGTCCCTTGAACGCATGTCCACGCGAGGTCGAGAACTGGCCCTCGCGAATTGCCTTGGTATGGGCCGAGGTCGCGGGGTTGTTCTGTGCGTAGCCCTGAGGAAAGCGCGAGATCGAGCTTGCGCCGACGCCGATCAGAACCTCGGCCTGATCGTCCGTATAGCCCTGGAAGTTGCGTTTCAGATGGCCCGCTTTCAATGCTTTGGTCAGCCCGTCTTCTTGCGTCGCAAAGTGGTCGATTCCGATTTCGGCGTAGTTGTCCCACATGAACAGGCGGCGGGCGGTGTCGAAAAGATCCAGACGCTGCTCGGGCGTTGGCAGCGCCTCGGACGGGATCAGTTGCTGTCGTTTCGCCATCCACGGCACATGGGCATAGCCATAAAGCGCGACGCGATCCGGGCTGAGCGACAGAAGCTTCTGCACACTTTCAGTCATCCGTGCCTTGGTCTGATGCGGCAAGCCAAACAGGATGTCGGCATTCAGGCTGGTGATCCCGCGTGCGCGGATCATATCCACCGCATCCCGCGTCGTATCGTAGCTTTGGATGCGCCCGATGGTTTTCTGGATCTCGTCATCGAAATCCTGCACCCCGATCGAGGCGCGGTTCATGCCAACTTCGGCGAGGATATCCAGACGCGCTTCGTCAATCTCATTCGGGTCGATCTCGACCGAGAATTCGGCATCCGGTCCCAGCGGCACGATATCCAGAATGTAGCGCGCCAGATCGCGCATCAGGTCCGCATTCAGCAGGGTTGGGGTGCCGCCGCCCCAATGCAGGCGGGATAGAACCACCCCATCGGGCAGGCGCGCGGCCAATTGGTCCAACTCGGCCTTCAGTACGTCGACATAGGCGACCACGGGGCTATCGGTTTGCGTGCCTTGCGTACGGCAGGCGCAGAACCAGCACAAGCGCCGACAAAAGGGGACATGGACATAGAGCGAAATGGCGCTGCCCGGCTTGATCTGGGCGATCCAGTCACCAAAAAGATCAGCCCCCACGTCATTGCTGAAATGGGGGGCGGTCGGGTAGCTGGTGTAGCGAGGCACCTTCGCGTCAAAAAGTCCAAGCCTTGCCAATTGTGATTTATCTATCATGAAGATACCTTTAAGGGACCCAAGTCTTGGTTGCTTTGATAGAGATCAAGTAGGAAAGCGAATGTCAGTAGAGATAAAGTTTGATCATTCCAACTGTGACGAATGCCCGATTCGTCATCGGGCCGTCTGCGCCCGGTGCGATGCGGACGAGCTGCAGTCCCTTGAAGAGATTAAATATTATCGAAGTTTCGAAGCGGGTCAGACGATCATCTGGTCCGGCGATCAGATGAACTTTGTCGGCTCGGTCGTGTCGGGTATCGCGTCCCTAACCCAGACGATGGAGGACGGGCGGACCCAGATGGTGGGTCTGTTGCTGCCCAGTGATTTCGTTGGGCGTCCGGGGCGTGATTCTGCGCCATATGACGTTCAGGCCACCACGGATGTGGTGATGTGCTGCTTTCGCAAGAAGCCGTTCGAAGGGTTGTTGAGTGAGACCCCTCATATCGCGCATCGTCTTTTGCAGATGACATTGGATGAGCTGGACGCCGCGCGGGAATGGATGCTTGTTCTGGGCCGCAAGACGGCGCGGGAGAAGATCGCCAGCCTGCTTTCGATCATCGCGCGCAGGGATGCGTCGATCACGCAGAAAGGGCTGTCAGGCCCGCTCGTGTTTGACCTGCCGCTGACGCGTGAGGCGATGGCGGACTATTTGGGTCTAACGCTGGAAACGGTGAGCCGACAGATATCGGCCCTGAAAAAGGACGGGGTTATCGTGCTGGAAGGCAAGCGCCACGTGACCATCCCCGATCTTGGTCGCCTTATGGAAGAGGCCGGAGACGACTCGGACGGAGGTTTCCTCGTTTAGACGCCACCCGCCAGTCACATACCAAAGCGATCGAGCCGCCCCGCAGGGCGGCTTTTTTTTGGTTCAGGACGCGATCAGTGTGCCATGAAGACCGGTACAGCGGATTGTTCCAGCATGTTGCGCGTAGCACCGCCAAGGATCGCTTCGCGAAAGCGGGAATGGCCGTAGGCGCCCATGACAATCATATCTGATTCCGTATCCGTAGCGTGGCGGTTCAGAATGTCAGACACCCGCGTCATGGTTTTGCTGAGGACTTCGATATCGCACCGGACACCGTGCCGCGCGAGCATCTGGGACAGCATGCCACCTGGGTCAGAGCGGTCGGGCCCATGCCGTGGCGGGTCGATCACCACGATACGTGCCAGATCGGCATCTTTCAGAAATGGCAGGGCGCAGCGCACCGCGCGCATAGCCTCGACGCTTTCGTTCCACGCGATCATGATGTTTTTAGGCTTCGAAACAGGTTGCCCCGCGTTCGGGACGACCATGACCGGAGCGTGACCTTCGAACATGGCGGCTTCGACAATCGGTTCCGCTTCGGCACCGCGCCCTTCACCATAGGGGTGCGGCAGGACAACCAAATCCGAGAACCGTGCACGATGGGCAACGTGGCGTCCAATGTCCGCGATCTGGGCGACTCCGTTTTCGGCAGACCACCGCACACCGGTTTTTCCCAGAAAATCCTCGGCATAGCTTAGCAGTTCTTCGGCCTCGGCATTGGCCCGGCTGAGGGTTTCCTGAAGGATAAGTGCGTTCGCCCCGGCGTAGTAATACCCTGTCTGACTGCGATCGACGCCCAGGCACAGGGCCTCGGCATGACCATCCTGCGCTTCGGCCAATGCCGCCGCTTGAGAAAGCGCTGCCTGCGCATTCGTAGTTTCCGTCATGATTGTGAGAATTGATTTGTAAGCCATATCGACCTCGTCTTTCGAGCAGCCGATCCAATGCGACCAGCGCCCCTCCACTTGACTATGGGTGTCACAGAAAACAACGGATTGTCTTGACTCAGATCAAAGCGGCAGAGGGTGTTCTTCTACATTACGGGGGACAGTCAAAAAGGTTCTGTGCGGCACGTAAATCGCGCAGGGCAGGGTAAAGGGACGCAATATGTCGAATTACATCAAGCTGATCGTGCTTGGTCTGGTCGTGCTGTTTGCCGCGATCGGGTCCAATTATGCACGCGATTTGGCGTATCAGGTGCATGCGATACTGGTGATGATCATCGCCGGTGGTCTGTTCATCTGGACGCTTCGAAACACGGATGAGCCAGATATTCTTGTCGATCGCTCCGGCGAGTACATGGACGGCGTGATCCGCTACGGCGTGATCGCAACTGCCTTCTGGGGCGTGGTCGGGTTCCTGGCGGGAACTTTTATTGCGTTCCAGCTGGCATTTCCGACGCTCAACTTCGAATGGGCGCAAGGCTATCTGAACTTTGGGCGGTTGCGTCCGCTGCACACCTCTGCGGTGATTTTTGCCTTTGGCGGTAACGCTCTGATCGCGACCTCGTTCTACGTGGTCCAACGCACCAGCGCGGCGCGCCTTTGGGGCGGAAACCTGGCCTGGTTCGTGTTCTGGGGCTATCAGCTGTTCATCGTTCTGGCAGCGACCGGATATGTTCTGGGTGGCACGCAGTCCAAGGAATATGCCGAGCCTGAATGGTATGTGGACCTGTGGCTGACCATCGTCTGGGTCGCCTATCTGGCTGTCTATCTGGGTACGATCATCAAACGGAAAGAGCCGCATATCTATGTGGCCAACTGGTTCTACCTGGCCTTTATCGTGACCGTTGCGATGCTGCACTTGGTCAACAACATGACCATCCCGGTCAGTATCTGGGGTTCGAAATCGGTTATCGTCTGGTCGGGCGTACAGGATGCTATGATCCAGTGGTGGTATGGCCACAACGCTGTGGGCTTCTTCCTGACTGCGGGCTTCCTGGGCATGATGTACTACTTCATCCCGAAACAGGCCGAACGTCCCGTATTCTCCTACAAGCTATCGATCATCCACTTCTGGGCGCTGATCTTCCTGTATATCTGGGCCGGTCCGCACCACCTGCACTATACTGCATTGCCGGATTGGGCCTCGACGCTGGGCATGGTGTTCTCGATCGTTCTGTGGATGCCGTCCTGGGGTGGTATGATCAACGGTCTGATGACCCTGTCGGGCGCATGGGACAAGCTGCGCACCGACCCGATTATCCGCATGATGGTCATCTCGGTTGGTTTCTATGGCATGTCCACCTTTGAGGGTCCGATGATGTCGATCCGTGCGGTGAACTCGCTCAGCCATTACACCGACTGGACCATTGGTCACGTACATTCGGGCGCGCTTGGCTGGAACGGCATGATCACCTTTGGTGCGCTTTACTATCTGGTGCCTGTCCTGTGGAAGCGTGAGCGTCTGTACTCGCTACAGATGGTCAGCTGGCACTTCTGGCTCGCCACGATCGGCATTGTTCTCTACGCCGCATCGATGTGGGTCACCGGTATCATGGAAGGCCTGATGTGGCGCGAAGTGGATGCCAACGGCTTCCTGGTGAACTCGTTCGCTGACACCGTTGCCGCCAAGTTCCCGATGTATGTGGTTCGCGGTCTGGGTGGGGTTCTGTTCCTCGCTGGCTCGGTGATCATGTGCTACAACCTGTGGATGACTGTACGCAAGGCACCGGCCAAAGAGGCCAGCCTGACCGTCGCAGTCCCGGCTGAATAAAGGAGGCCGGAGCAATGGCAATTCTTGACAAACACAAAGTGCTTGAGACCAACGCGACCCTTTTGCTGATCTTCAGCTTTCTGGTCGTGACCATCGGTGGCATCGTTCAGATCACCCCGCTGTTCTATCTTGAGAACACAATCGAGAAGGTGGAGGGCATGCGCCCTTACACCCCTCTCGAGATGGCGGGCCGTGAGATCTACATCCGCGAAGGCTGCTATGTCTGCCACAGCCAGATGATCCGCCCCATGCGGGACGAGGTCGAACGCTATGGCCATTACTCGCTGGCGGCCGAGTCGATGTATGACCACCCGTTCCAGTGGGGATCCAAGCGGACCGGGCCTGATCTGGCACGTGTCGGCGGCCGCTACTCGGACGATTGGCATGTACGCCACCTGCGCGACGCGCAATCGGTCGTGCCGGAATCGGTGATGCCGAAATATGGCTTCCTCGAAAACCGCAAGATCGACGGCAAGTATATCGGCGACATCATGGCGGCAAACGCGGTGGTCGGTACACCCTACACCGACGAGATGCTGGAGAACGCGCAAGCCGACTTCCGCGCTCAGGCCGATCCCGACAGCGACTATGACGGGCTGCTGGAGCGCTATGGTGACAAGGTCAATGTCCGCAACTTCGATGGTCAATCCGACCTGACCGAGGCTGACGCACTGATCGCCTATCTGCAAATGCTGGGCACGCTGGTCGACTTCTCGACCTTCACGCCTGACGCAAACCGCTGAGGGAGGGTGCAATGGAAGAATATACTCTCCTGAGGCAGTTCGCAGATAGCTGGATGTTGCTTCTGCTGTTCGCCTTCTTTGTTGGCATCATTGTCTGGGTGTTCCGCCCAGGCGCCAGCAAGGAATACAGCGACACCGCCAACATCCCTTTCCGGCACGTTGATGCACCCGCAACGCAGCAAGACCAACCCGCCACATCCGAGGAGGCGCGGAAATGACTAAGACACCTGAAAAACAGCCGGGTGACCCGAATACAACCGGTCACAGCTGGGACGGCATCGAAGAATTTGATAACCCGATGCCTCGCTGGTGGCTGTGGACCTTCTACGCCACGATCTTCTGGGGTGTGATCTACACGATCATGTATCCCGCATGGCCACTGGTTCAGTCGGCGACGGCAGGCGTCATGGGTTGGTCATCTCGGGCCGAAGTCCAGCAGGAGCTGGTCTCGTTCGAAGAGGCCAACGCTCCGTGGAACGCCAAGCTGGTCGAAACCCCGCTCGAGGAAATCTCGGCGGACCCTGAGTTGCAGCAATATGCCGTCAACGCAGGCAGCGCTGTGTTCCGCACCTGGTGTGCGCAGTGTCACGGCTCGGGCGCGCAGGGCGCGGCGGGCTTCCCGAACCTGCTGGATGACGCATGGCTTTGGGGCGGCACGATGGAGGATATCCATTTCACCGTCAGCTATGGGATCCGGAACGAGGAAAGCGACGATGCGCGCTACTCCGAGATGCCGGCCTTTGGCGAGATTCTCGAACGGGAAGAGATCACCCAGGTGGTTCAGTACGTGATGTCGCTGACCAATGCGCAGACCGATGATGCGGCAGCGCAGGCAGGCAAGGTTGTCTTCGAAGACAATTGCGCTGCTTGTCACGGCGAGGACGGCAAAGGCGATGTCTTCCAGGGCGCGCCAAACCTGATGGATGCCATCTGGCTCTATGGCGGCAGCGAAGAGGCTCTGACCGAAACGGTGACCTATAGCCGCTTTGGCGTGATGCCCCCGTGGGATACCCGCCTGACCGAGGCGCAGATCCGTGCCGTGACCGCCTATGTCCACCAACTGGGTGGCGGTCAGTAAGGCTAAAAGAATACCTTGGGGCGGCTTGCCGCCCCAAGGTCCCGGCACCGGTTGTTCCATCTGTTCGCGCGTTTCCTGAACAGCCGGTGCCTATTTCCAAAACCATCATAGAGCCAATGGCCAATCCAGAACAGGCCGCGTTTCAAAGGTCGTCAAGATCGACCGTGCGCGGGTGTTTCTTCCACCAATGATGCTCGGGCAACCAGTGCGCTTTATTGCGGGTTGGTTTCGGTGCGTCCCTGAGATGGGGCTCGTTGATCCGTGTCGCTGTCATGAACGATTTCGCAAAAACACTCAGCATGGGGCTTTCCTTTCGCGTTTTCTGTATGCGTTAAGGATGATGTTTCCCTGTACAGGATGCGAGCCAATTGCTATTTCTATATGTAAGTTAGGATTACATATGAACTGGTTGAAACTGCCACCTCTCTCGTCCCTTCGCGCTTTTTCGGCCTTTGCTGAGAAGGGGGGTGTGGTTCAGGCCGGCGCTGCGCTGAATGTGAGCCACGCTGCCATAAGCCAGCAGTTGCGTGTGCTGGAGAAACACATGGGCGTCGCTCTGGTCCGGCGCGATGGAAAGTCGCTTTCCCTGACACCCGAAGGCGCGCATCTTGCGCGTGCCGTGCAGCTTGGGTTCGGTTCAATCGGCGCAGCTGTGGAAGAGGTGATGAGCGCAGGCGGCGCCCGTCCGGTTCACGTGTCGCTGACGCCAACCTTCGCCGCCTCGTGGTTGATGCCGCGACTGCCGGAGTTTCAGGCCAAATACCCTGAAATCAGCCTGACGATCGACCCTTCTCCGCATCTGGTGGAACTCACGCCAGGCGGCGTCGATGTTGCGATCAGGTACGGGTCCGGAGGGTGGCCCGGTGTGGACTGCGAAATGCTGCTGGAAACCCCTTTTGTTGTGGTTGCGGCCCCCAGCCTGCTGGGCGGTCGGTCGGATTGGACACCGGAAGAGTTGAGCCAGCTGCCTTGGCTGGAAGAGTTCGGCACCACCGAGGCCTCGACCTGGCTGGCCAGACGTGGAGTTGATCACCCGCCTCAGGGGCGTCGCATCTCGCTGCCGGGGACCTTGCTGCTTGAAGGCCTGCGGGCAGGGCAGGGTGTCACAGCCACGGTGCGACATTTCGTCGAGCAGGACATCAAGGCGGGCCGTCTTGTCGAGCTCCATACTGAGCCGGAAAGCAGCGGATACCACGTTTTGACGGCCAAAACGCCTCTTAGACCGGCGGTAAAGACCTTTGTCAGCTGGCTGAGGCGGCAGGCGGGTGACGCGCGGTAAAAGGTGTTTGTCCGATGCGCGTTTTGACCCATGTCAATGTTTGCGCGTCCATGATCTGGAAGAACACACTTCCATAAGACCCATCCTTGGAGCCAGCCAGTGAGCGATTCCGATCCCGCCCCCAGCTTGTATGCCGCCCGAGAGCCTATCTTTCCCCGGCGTGTCTCAGGTCCGTTCCGGAACCTGAAATGGATTATCCTGATTGTGACCTTGGGGATCTACTACGTCACCCCTTGGATCAGATGGGACCGAGGGCCCAGCCTGCCGGATCAGGCTGTGCTGCTGGACCTGGCCAACCGCCGCTTCTATTTCTTCTGGATCGAAATCTGGCCGCATGAATTCTACTTTGTTGCAGGCCTTCTGATCATGGCCGGTCTCGGGCTTTTCCTGTTCACATCGGCATTGGGCCGGGTGTGGTGCGGATATGCCTGCCCGCAGACTGTCTGGACCGACCTATTCATTCTGGTCGAACGCTGGATCGAGGGCGATCGCAACGCCCGCTTACGCCTGCACCGGCAAGAGAAGATGGACCTCCGCAAGGCCCGTTTGCGTCTGACGAAATGGACTGCATGGTTCCTGATCGGCCTCGCAACCGGCGGGGCCTGGGTCTTCTACTTTGCCGACGCGCCAACCCTTCTGCGTGATCTTGTGACCGGCAACGCACACCCCGTTGCCTACACGACCATGTTGATCCTGACCGGCACCACCTTCCTCTTTGGTGGCTTCGCGCGCGAACAGATCTGCATCTATGCCTGTCCATGGCCACGCATTCAGGCCGCGATGATGGACGAGGACACTCTGGTCGTCGGCTATCGCGAATGGCGCGGTGAGCCGCGCGGCAAAGGTAAGCGCACGGCCGATTCCGAGCTGGGCGATTGCATCGATTGCATGGCCTGCGTGAATGTCTGCCCCGTTGGTATCGACATTCGCGATGGTCAGCAGTTGGAGTGCATCACCTGCGCCCTGTGCATCGACGCCTGCGATGACATGATGGCCAAGATCGGCAAGCCTCGGGGTTTGATCGACTATATGGCGCTGAGTGATGAGGCGCATGAACGCGCAGGTCAGCCACCTAAGAATATCTGGAAACACATTCTGCGTCCCCGCACGATCATGTACACCGCGTTGTGGTCTCTGGTCGGTTTCGCGCTGCTGTTTGCCCTGTTCATCCGGTCCGATATCGACCTCACGGTCGCGCCTGTGCGCAATCCGACCTTTGTGACGATGTCGGATGGCACGATCCGCAACACCTATGATGTGCGCCTGCGCAACAAACATGGCGAAGAACGTCCGTTCAATCTGTCTCTGACCGGCGATCCGGCCATGCTACTGGAAATCGAAGGCGTTGACGGGCAAACTGTTACTGTGGCCCCTGATACCGCGCAACTGGTGCGGGTCTACATTACGGCGGCGCCTGACACGGGGCCTGCGCTTACGGATACGTCTGCTGTTCGGATCTGGGTCGAGGACCTCGACAGCGGTGAACGCGCCTACAAAGACACAAGCTTCAACGGACGAGGGAACTGATCATGTCCGAGCGGAAATTCACCGGCAAACACGCCCTTGCGGTGTTCGTATGTGCCTTTGGTGTGATCATCACGGTGAACCTGATCCTGGCTTACAGCGCGGTCAAAACCTTCCCGGGGCTGGAGGTCAAAAACTCCTACGTCGCCAGTCAGGAGTTCAATGACCGACTGAAGGAACACCAAGCTTTGGGTTGGGAAGTACGCGCTGAAAACACTGGCGGTCTGCTGATCCTGCACATCACAGACGCTACCGGCGCGCCGGTGCAAGTCGCCGATTTACAGGCCGTTGTGGGCCGTGCAACCCATGTGCGCGATGATTTCTCGCCCGACTTCACATTTGACGGGCTTGCCTATGCAACGCCTGCGACGCTGGGCAAGGGGAACTGGAACATCCGTCTGGTCGCCCGCGATCATTCAGGGGCCGAGTTCGCTCAGCGGGTTCCTTTGTACGTGAAAGGGTAGGGCGGTGACGGCTCAGCTATCCTCAGGTACGGCGGCTTGTCCGGGGTGCATCGCCGCCCCGGTGGAACCTGCGCGGCCAATCCCGGAGGATGTGCAGATCGCGCTGTCTCTGCCCGGTATTCATTGCTCGGCCTGTATTGCCAATGTCGAGCGGGCTTTGAACGCCCATCCCGGGGTGGAGGACGCGCGCGTCAACTTGACCCTGAAGCGTGCGATGATCAAAGCCGCGCCTGAAATGCGCGCGGCTGATCTGATCCCGGTACTGGAGCACGCGGGCTATGAGGCGCATGAACTGGATGCCGGAGCCCTGTCGGCCACCAGTGCCGACAAAGCGGGGCGTGACCTGCTGATGCGCTTGGCGGTGGCCGGGTTCGCCTCGATGAACGTGATGCTGTTGTCGGTATCGGTCTGGTCGGGGGCGACGGATGCGACGCGGGACATGTTCCACTGGATCTCTGCCGCGATCGCCCTGCCTGCGATAGCCTTCTCGGCGCAACCCTTCTTTGCCAATGCGTGGTCAGCCCTTCGCGTGCGTCGGCTAAACATGGATGTGCCGATTGTTCTGGCGATCCTGCTGGCGCTGGTGACATCGCTTTGGGAAACAGCGTTGAGCGGCGAACATGCCTATTTCGATGCCGCCCTGACGCTGACCTTCTTTCTGCTGGCAGGTCGTTACTTAGACTACCGCACCCGCGCCGCCGCGCGGTCCGCGGCTGAGGAACTAACAGCGCTGGAGGTCCCCCGCGCCCTTCGGTTGATCGACGGTACCGAAGAAGAGGTTGCTGTATCCACCCTGGCCGTTGGCGACTTGATCCTTGTGCGGCCCGGAGGGCGGATGCCGGTGGATGGCCAAATCGTCTCGGGTCAGTCGGAATTGGATCGTTCCCTGCTGACGGGAGAGACCCTGCCGGTGTTTGCAGAGGCAGGTCAGATCGTGAGCGCCGGCGAGGTCAACTTGACCGGCCCTCTGACCATCCGCGCCACGGCGGTCGGCGAAGATACATCCCTGCATCGTATGGCCGATCTGGTCGCCATCGCTGAATCCGGTCGGTCTAGATACACCTCGCTGGCGGACAAAGCGGCCAAGCTATACGCGCCCGGCGTCCATATCCTGTCGGCGCTCAGCTTTGTGGGCTGGTACATCTATTCCGGCGACCTGCGCACGGCCCTTAATATCGCGGCAGCGGTGCTGATCATAACTTGCCCTTGCGCGTTGGGGCTGGCGGTTCCTGCGGTGACCACCGCGGCCTCGGGCCGGTTGTTCCGCAAAGGGATGCTTATCAAACACGCCACCGCGCTGGAGCGTCTGGCCGAGGTCGACACGGTTGTCTTCGACAAAACCGGCACTCTGACCTCCGGCGCGCCCGAGGTGACCAATCTGGGCGATCACAGCACGGCCGACCTTGAAATCGCACTGGCTCTGGCCGAGGCATCGGCGCATCCCTTGTCGGTCGCTCTGGCCAAAGCAGCGCGTGAGGCCGGGATCAAACCCGCGACGCTGCGAAATATCACCGAGGTTCCGGGCTATGGCACCGAGGCCCAGTATCGAAACCAGCGCGTGCGCCTTGGACGCGCGGCTTGGGTTGGTGCGGAACAAGGGGTCGAGACCTCCGCCTGGCTGTCGGTTGGATCGAACACGCCGGTGGCCTTCCGATTCACCGATGCCCTGCGACCAGGCGCGGCCGAGGCCGTCTCGGACTTCGCCAAGGCCGGAAAGCAGGTGATCCTGATTTCAGGCGATTCGACGGGTGCCGTGAAAGCTCTGGCCGAGAAGCTGGGGATCGAGAACTGGATTGCCGAAGCGTTGCCTCAGGACAAAGCGCAGCGCATTCAGGACTTCAGCGAACGGTGCCACAAGGTCCTGATGGTGGGCGATGGTCTGAACGATACGGCAGCCCTTGCGGCAGCGCATGTGTCGATCTCGCCTGCCTCGGCCTTGGATGCGGCGCGGGTTGCGTCTGACATCGTACTTCTGGGAACTGACCTGTCCCCCATCGCCGATGCATGTGACACTGCCGTCAAAGCCACGAAACGGATTCGCGAGAATTTCCGCGTTGCTACGGTCTATAACGTGATTGCAGTGCCGCTGGCGGTGATCGGGCTGGCCACGCCCTTGATCGCGGCGTTGGCGATGTCGACCTCGTCGATTACCGTATCTTTGAACGCCCTGCGGCTGAGGTAACTATCATGGAAGTGCTCGCCTATCTGATCCCGATTTCCCTGTTTCTGGGCGGAATTGGCTTGGTTGCTTTTGTCTACACGGTCCGCTCGAACCAATACGAAGACCCCGAGGGCGATGCGCGCCGTATCCTCAGCGATGAATGGGATGACAAACTCAAGCAGTAGCTGGCTGAGGATGCAAAATCACAGTTGATCCCAACCGCCCTTGAAATTGCCGCAATGCCCGGCTATGTCCGGCGTATCCGCAAGCAGAGAGAACCCGCCAAATGGCCACCACCAACCCGATCCAGTTCATTCAGCAAGTTCGAGCCGAAGTTTCCAAGGTCGTCTGGCCGACCCGGCGCGAGGTGCTGCTGACTACGGTCATGGTGTTCATCATGGCTGCTCTGACCGCTGTTTTCTTTGCCCTGGTCGATTTGGGCATTCGTGGCGGCTTGCAACTGGTCCTGGGCGCGTTCAGCTAACCGCTCTCAGGCGCGGAAACACCGCAGCCCCCCTTGCACAGCACGGAATCTCAGAGTAGTTCACACGGGACTATTCGGAATGGGCGTGTGGCGATTCGGGCTGCGCGCCGCTTTTTATTCCGGAACACGCGGACAGGCCGCGACAGGATTTCAATACAGGGCGAACCCGCGATGCGGGGCTTGGCCCAAGACAAACAAGGACGACAGGTTCATGGCGAAACGGTGGTACTCGGTCAGCGTTCTTTCGAATTTCGAAAAGAAGATCGCAGAGCAGATCCGCACGTCGGTGGCTGAACAGGGCCTTGAGGACGATATCGACGAAGTACTGGTCCCCACCGAAGAGGTGATCGAAGTCCGTCGCGGCAAGAAAGTCACCACCGAACGCCGCTTTATGCCCGGTTACGTTCTGGTGCATATGGAAATGTCGGATCAGGGCTATCACCTGATCAACTCGATCAACCGTGTCACCGGTTTCCTTGGCCCCCAAGGCCGCCCGATGCCGATGCGCGACGCCGAAGTGAACCAGATCCTGAACCGCGTTCAGGAAGGTGAAGAAGCGCCGAAGCTTATGATCAGCTTCGAGGTCGGCGAGAAGGTCAAGGTCAACGACGGCCCGTTCGAGGATTTCGATGGCATGGTCGAAGGCGTGGACGACGAGAACCAGAAGCTGAAGGTCTCGGTTTCGATCTTTGGTCGGGAAACGCCGGTCGAACTGGACTTCACGCAGGTTACCAAGCAGGGCTGATTACCTTCTCGGAGAATTTCAAACGCCGCAGCGCCACAGACACTGCAGCGTTTTCATTTCCAATGACTACTTGGGTTTGGTTGCTGTGTAGCAAGTCGCACGGGTAGCCTACGGCTGGACTATGGAGAGAGTTGTGTTGAGGGCTTGAAGAGCCATATTGCGAGCTTCATCAACGGGCATGTCAACAAATATTGGGTCAAGATTGTTTGCGCTGACCGTCAATCGCGACCCCTCACCAAACGGCTGCCAAGTCCAGCATTGAGTTTTTGTCCCTTCGTCCGACAATAGACAAATTGAGCCTTTTTTCAGATCGCCTTGGCGTTCTTTCTTCAACGACCCGCCTTCTTTCCAATACGGTTTGGGAAAGCCAAGCTCATCTTCAGTCGCAAACAGCACCTTTCCCACGTGGCGGTACGGATACGAGGAATAGCGACCGCACCACTCGGGCTCATCATTGCCCTCACAGAGAGAAGTCAGAGCCGCATGATTGGATGCGGGGGTTATCCACACCACGTCCATATCAATAGCGCGTGTGCCGTTTTGGCTAAGTCTGCATATCTTCGAAAAACCAGATTTGCGGTCCATCCTTCCGAAATGGGTTGCGGAATTCCCAATTTCGAGGCGGGGTTTTAGTTCCGGTGGTAGAACCACAACTTCACCAGCAATGCGAACATGGAGGTCTTCTTTAAGGCAATCCTTTGGCACGTACTGAAGCCAAAGGGCGTGCCCCGTATATGCGCAGGTGACAATGACCGGTGCTGAAACGGATATAAACGGAGAAACTTGTACCAATCTCATGACACTGCCCCAGCCCGCACCGAGCGCAAACATGGCAAGGCAAGACAGGATGACAATGAGGTACCCTTGCCCAGCATATTGACCCACCATCGGGTGGTACACCAATAAGCCCGTGGGAAGGGCAATTGAAGCGAGCATGAGCGGAGCGCGAACTCGCCAATCAAATCGAAACGCTATGGCGGAAATCAACGCGACGCCTGCTAGAGCAATCGAAAAGACGGTAGGTGAATTCAGAGGGAACAAGAGCTGCCTTTTGCAAATGGTTTGATTGAATATTAGCAATCTTCAATCAGAAGTAGATTTGGCGCGATACCGGAATTCCCTACTGTGAGTTCGGTTTGGATGTACGTGAGCGGGTATTCGCAATGCCCTTGCCAACCCACTCATTCCCCTATAGATGCCGGCTCTATCGTCTTCGGGCGAGATTCTCTCGTGGGAGGTTTTAGGGATCGCGATCCCGGATCGGACCACGCAACATAAACCGGGTGGGACGCGTCCTGCCTACGTTGAAAGGAAAACCAAATGGCTAAAAAGCTTGCTGGTACAATGAAACTGCAGGTTCCTGCAGGTCAGGCGAACCCGTCGCCTCCAGTTGGTCCGGCGCTGGGTCAGCGCGGCATCAACATCATGGAATTCTGCAAGGCGTTTAACGCCAAGACCGCAGACATGGAGCAAGGCGCTCCTTGCCCGACCGTGATCACCTACTATCAGGACAAGTCCTTCACCATGGACATCAAGACGCCGCCTGCGTCTTATTACCTGAAAAAAGCAGCTGGTCTGAAGCCGGTTGGCAAGCGTAACCGTCCCCGTGGTGCGGAAAATCCCGGTCGTGAGACCGTGGCCACCGTGACCACCAAGCAGGTTCGCGAAATCGCCGAAGCCAAAATGAAAGATCTGAACGCCAACGACGTCGAAGGCGCAATGCAGATCATCCTGGGCTCGGCCCGCTCTATGGGCATCGAGGTGAAGTAAGATGGCAAAACTCGGTAAACGTACCCGCGCTGCGCGCGAAGCTGTCGCCGGCAAGGAAAACCTGTCGGTTGAAGAAGCAGTTGCCCTGGTAAAAGGCAACGCGACCTCGAAATTCGACGAGACCATCGAAATCGCGATGAACCTGGGCGTTGACACTCGTCACGCAGACCAAATGGTTCGTGGCGTTGTTGGCCTGCCGAACGGCACCGGTAAAGCGATGCGCGTTGCTGTATTCGCGCGTGGCCCCAAGGCAGACGAAGCGAAAGAAGCAGGTGCAGACATCGTTGGCGCAGAAGACCTGATGGAAACCATCCAGGGCGGCACCATCGAGTTCGATCGCTGCATCGCGACCCCTGACATGATGCCGATCGTTGGCCGTCTGGGTAAAGTTCTGGGCCCGCGCAACCTGATGCCGAACCCCAAAGTTGGCACCGTGACCATGGACGTGAAAGCGGCCGTGGAAGCAGCCAAAGGCGGTGAAGTTCAGTTCAAAGCTGAAAAAGGTGGCGTTGTGCACGCAGGCGTTGGCAAAGCGTCCTTCGACGAAGCCAAGCTGGCTGAAAACGTCCGTGCCTTCATCTCGGCTGTTGCGAAAGCCAAGCCGTCGGGCGCCAAAGGCACCTACATGAAGAAGATCGCACTCAGCTCGACCATGGGCCCGGGTGTGACCCTGGACGTGGCGGCTGCAGCAGGCGAATAAGCCTTAAAGCAGACGTAGCAATCTTTGAAACCCGAGTGGCGCAAGCTGCTCGGGTTTTTTGCTGTCTTAGCGAAAGGCTTGTTGCAGTCGCACTTGCAGCCGGTCGCGTTTGCGTAGTTCGAACTCGCTGCAGGTGATGTCGGGTTGCCAGAGGCGCAGCCAGTCCTTTAGCAATCGGCCCCGCAGGCAGCAATCGAGGATCTGAGTGTCGATCGGGTGGCGATACTGGCGGAAGAACATCTCTTTGTTGCAGGTCAGAGCGCCGCTTCGGTCGACGTCCTTTTCGGCCCCGTCCCGGAAGATGTCCGCTTTCAGAAAGTCGACGATATCATAAACGGCCAGCTTGTCGCGGGCCTCGGTGAAATCCAGCCCGATGGCTGTGCCTTGACCCATGATCAGGTTCAGGCCGTGAAAATCCCCATGTGAAAACACGCGCAGGTCGGGGCGGTTTTTCAAGGATGCGGCTTCGGCCAGAAACTCCTCGACCATTGGCTGGCTGATTTCCGAGATATGCGAGGGTACTTGGGCGGACTGCTCGCGTATGCTGTCGGTCATCCAACGCGGCCGAAACGCGTAATCGCTGGCTTTTTGAACCGCGTGCAGGTCATGCAGCCACGACCCCGCCCGTCGATAGACTTGCGCCACCTGGGTGTCGTCTTCGCTGTTGTAGATGATATCCGTCGCGGTTGGGCGCTCGACAAACTCAGTCACCATGAACGCATCGTTTGGCGACATAAAGACTGGGCGGACGACCCGGTTGTTTTTGGAGGCTTTGAAGTGTTCGGTGAGTTGCACCAGCAGGTCGAACTCTTTGCGCAGGCGTCCCGTTTCCGGCGACATCGTATCAAGTTTCAGCGCGTAGGAACGGTTCGAGGTTTCGATCTTCCACACCAGACGGCTATCGGGAAATGCATGGGATCGGCAGTGAAACCGGATCTGCGTGATGGGCGTGCCCAGACAGTCCTGCGCCAGCTCTTGGGCGCAGGCACTGGCCTTGTCGAATTCTTCCAGAGTAACCGCTGTCATTTTGCCTCAAGCCCGGAGTGTTTTCTGGCTTTCATATCGGAGGTGACCGTAGCTGAAACCCACTGTCAATGATTTTGCTGGCGGCTATTGACCCTTTGGCAGCTCGTCTCGCATACAAAGGGTGTATTCCGCCTTGATGCCGCAAGTGCAAATAGGGGCAATTTACCCCTTGGAAACCCCTGTCATCTGCCCTAAGTAGGGCTGCGAAGTAAAGCGTGCGATTCGTCGTGCGCTTTATTTCGTTTCGTCCAAGACGGTGGGTGGTGCCATATGGCCCCTTAATTCCCTGCCTGAGACGGGTAAGACCAAAGAATTCTGAGGGTCCCACCCTCGGGCGCATTTTGGCCAATCCCGTAACAACGGACCTGAACGCCGGGGTTAACCCCTCGGCAAATATGAGCCGGGGTGAGTGATCGCCCCAAACTTGGAGAGAACTGTGGATAGAGCCCAGAAAGAGAAAGTGGTCGAGGAACTCGGCCAAATCTTCGAAAGCTCTGGCGTCGTAGTGGTTGCTCACTACGCCGGTCTGACAGTTGCCGAGATGCAGGACCTTCGCGCACGTGCTCGTGACGCGGGTGGCTCCGTGCGTGTTGCCAAGAACAGGCTCGCCAAAATCGCCCTTGAGGGTAAGCCGTGTGAAAGCATGGCCGACCTGCTGACAGGGATGACCGTTCTGACCTATTCCGAGGACCCTGTGGCAGCAGCCAAGGTGGCCGAGGACTTCGCCAAAGAGAACCAAAAGTTCGAAATCCTTGGCGGTGCAATGGGCGAGAACGCTCTGGACCGGGCTGGTGTTACAGCCGTGTCGAAAATGCCGTCGCGTGAAGAGCTTATTGCTACGATCGCTGGTATGCTTGGCGCGCCTGCTTCGAACATCGCCGGTGCAATTGGCGCACCTGCAAGCAACATCGCAAGCATCCTTTCCACCATCGAAGAGAAGGCGGAAGCTGCGTAAGCGGTTGGCACTGAATGATCTGCGTAGGGGATACCCCCTGACGTTGGAACACACACTGTAAACGGAAAGAGCTGATAAAATGGCTGATCTGAAAGCACTCGCAGAAAGCATCGTGGGTCTGACCCTGCTGGAAGCACAAGAACTGAAAACCATCCTCAAAGACGAATACGGCATCGAGCCCGCAGCAGGCGGCGCAGTTGTCATGGCTGCTGGTGGCGACGCCGGTGGTGCAGCTGAGGAAGAAAAAACCGAATTCGACGTCGTTCTGAAGAACGCCGGCGCATCGAAAATAAACGTCATCAAAGAAGTTCGCGGCATCACCGGCCTGGGCCTGAAAGAAGCCAAGGAACTGGTCGAAGCCGGCGGCAAGATCAAAGAAGGCGTAGACAAAGCAGAAGCAGAAGACGTCAAAGCCAAGCTGGAAGCAGCTGGCGCCGAAGTCGAGCTGGCCTAAGCTTAGTCTCTGGCGCATCGCTGATGTGCCGAAAAATTTGGCTGGGTCCGGAGAAATCCGGGTCCAGCCGAACCTGTCTTAGAAAGGGCCTCATGTCGTGGGGCGTTTTCTAAGACACGGTTTTCGGATCGGGAGGCCGCCTTCGGGACGGTGGCCACGAATTGATCCGGGCGTGTCGTCTCGAATGTGCAAGATGCCGGGGCCCGACGGTGTCTTTGCCCGCTGAGAACATCGAAAGGTGACATCTGACATGGCTCAAACGTTCCTTGGCCAGAAACGTCTTCGTAAATACTACGGCAAAATCCGCGAAGTGCTGGAGATGCCGAACCTCATTGAGGTACAGAAATCTTCTTATGATCTTTTCCTGCGCTCCGGCGATGCAGAACAGCCCACAGACGGCGAAGGCATCAACGGTGTGTTCCAGTCGGTTTTCCCGATCAAGGATTTCAACGAAACCTCCGTTCTGGAGTTCGTGAAATACGATCTGGAAAAACCGAAATACGACGTCGAAGAGTGCATGCAGCGCGACATGACCTACAGCGCACCGCTGAAGGTCACTCTGCGTCTGATCGTGTTTGATGTCGATGAGGACACCGGCGCGAAATCGGTCAAAGACATCAAAGAACAGGACGTGTTCATGGGCGATATGCCCCTGATGACACCGAACGGAACGTTCATCGTGAACGGCACCGAGCGTGTGATTGTGTCCCAGATGCACCGCTCGCCCGGTGTGTTCTTTGACCACGACAAGGGCAAAACCCATTCCTCGGGCAAGTTGTTGTTTGCCTGCCGCATCATCCCGTATCGCGGCAGCTGGCTGGACTTTGAGTTCGACGCCAAAGACATCGTTTTCGCCCGGATCGACCGTCGCCGTAAATTGCCTGTGACAACCCTGCTGTATGCGTTGGGTCTGGATCAGGAAGCGATCATGGACGCGTATTACAACACCGTGTCCTATAAGCTGGACAAGAAGAAGGGCTGGGTCACGCCGTTCTTCCCCGAGCGTGTACGCGGCACCCGTCCGACCTATGATCTGGTTGACGCCAAATCAGGTGAAGTGATTGCCGAAGCGGGCAAGAAAGTCACCCCGCGCGCGGTCAAGAAGCTGATCGACGAAGGCACTGTCACCGACCTGCTGGTTCCGTTCGATCACATCGTTGGCAAATATGTCGCCAAGGACATCATCAACGAAGAAACCGGTGCGATCTATGTCGAAGCCGGTGACGAACTGACGCTGGAATATGACAAAGACGGCGATCTGATCGGCGGCACCGCGAAAGAGCTGATCGACGCGGGCATCACCGACATTCCGGTTCTGGACATCGACAACGTCAATGTTGGCCCGTACATGCGCAACACCATGGCGCAGGACAAGAACATGAACCGCGAAAGCGCGCTCATGGACATTTACCGCGTCATGCGTCCGGGCGAGCCGCCCACCGTCGAAGCTGCGTCGGCCCTGTTCGACACCCTGTTCTTCGACAGCGAGCGTTACGACCTGTCCGCTGTTGGTCGCGTGAAAATGAACATGCGTCTGGCTCTGGACGCGCCTGACACTCTGCGCACCCTGCGCCGCGAAGACATCGTGGCCTGCATCAAGGCGCTGGTGGAGCTGCGTGACGGCAAAGGTGACATCGACGATATCGACCACCTCGGCAACCGTCGGGTGCGTTCGGTCGGCGAATTGATGGAAAACCAGTACCGCGTTGGCCTGCTGCGCATGGAGCGCGCGATCAAAGAGCGTATGTCGTCGGTCGAGATCGACACCGTCATGCCGCAAGACCTGATCAACGCGAAACCGGCTGCGGCTGCTGTTCGCGAATTCTTCGGCTCGTCGCAGCTTTCGCAGTTCATGGACCAGACCAACCCACTGTCGGAAGTCACCCACAAACGCCGCCTCTCGGCGCTTGGCCCCGGCGGTCTGACACGTGAGCGCGCGGGCTTTGAGGTGCGCGACGTTCACCCGACCCACTATGGCCGGATGTGCCCGATTGAAACGCCGGAAGGTCCGAACATCGGTCTGATCAACTCGCTGGCCACCTTTGCCCGCGTGAACAAGTATGGCTTCATCGAAACACCGTACCGTGTCGTCAAAGACGCCGAGGTGACGGATGAGGTTCACTACATGTCCGCGACCGAGGAAATGCGTCACACCGTGGCGCAGGCGAACGCGACTCTGGACGCCGATGGCAAGTTCATCAACGATCTGGTTTCGACCCGTCAGGCAGGTGACTACACCCTCGCCCCGCGTGAGAATGTTGACCTGATCGACGTATCGCCGAAACAGCTGGTTTCGGTCGCTGCATCGCTGATCCCGTTCCTTGAAAATGACGACGCCAACCGCGCTCTGATGGGCTCGAACATGCAACGTCAGGCGGTTCCGCTGCTGCGCGCCGAAGCGCCTCTGGTCGGTACCGGGATCGAGGAAAAGGTTGCGATCGACTCGGGTGCTGCGATCCAGGCGAAACGCGCCGGTATCATCGACCAGGTCGATGCCCAGCGTATCGTTATTCGCGCCACCGAAGATCTGGAATTGGGCGACGCTGGCGTTGACATCTATCGTCTGCGCAAGTTCCAGCGTTCGAACCAGAACACCTGCATCAACCAGCGTCCGCTGATCAAGGTGGGTGACACCGTCCAGAAGGGCGAGGTCATTGCCGATGGTCCGTCGACCGATATGGGTGAACTGGCGCTTGGTAAGAACGTAGTCGTCGCGTTCATGCCGTGGAACGGTTACAACTACGAAGACTCGATCCTGATCTCGGAACGTATCGCGCGTGACGACGTCTTTACATCGGTCCATATCGAGGAATTCGAAGTCGCCGCCCGCGACACCAAGCTGGGCCCAGAAGAGATCACCCGCGACATCCCGAACGTCGGTGAAGAAGCGCTGCGCAACCTCGACGAGGCGGGCATCGTTTACATCGGTGCGGATGTTGAGCCGGGCGATATTCTGGTCGGCAAGATCACTCCGAAGGGCGAAAGCCCGATGACCCCGGAAGAAAAGCTGCTGCGCGCCATCTTTGGTGAGAAAGCATCTGACGTGCGCGACACATCGCTGCGCGTGAAACCGGGTGATTACGGTACGGTCGTTGAGGTCCGCGTCTTCAACCGTCACGGTGTGGAAAAAGACGAGCGTGCGCTTCAGATCGAGCGTGAGGAAGTCGAACGTCTGGCCCGTGACCGGGACGACGAGCTGGCGATCCTGGACCGCAACATCTATGCGCGTCTGCAGGGCCTGATCCTGGGTAAAACCGCTGTCAAAGGCCCGAAAGGCGTCAAGCCGGGGTCGGCGATCACCGAGGACCTGCTGGAAACCCTGACCCGTGGTCAGTGGTGGCAGTTGGCGCTGGAAGGTGAACAGGATGCACAGATCGTTGAGGCTCTGAACGAGCAGTACGAAGTGCAAAAGCGTGCTCTGGACGCCCGTTTCGAAGACAAGGTCGAGAAAGTCCGCCGTGGTGACGACTTGCCGCCGGGTGTGATGAAGATGGTCAAAGTCTTTATCGCCGTGAAGCGCAAGCTGCAGCCGGGCGATAAGATGGCCGGTCGTCACGGGAACAAAGGTGTGATCTCCAAGGTTGTTCCGATGGAAGACATGCCGTTCCTGGCCGATGGTACGCCGGTAGACTTCTGTCTGAACCCGCTTGGTGTGCCTTCGCGTATGAACGTTGGTCAGATCCTTGAAACCCACATGGGTTGGGCCGCACGCGGTCTGGGTCTGAACATCGACGACGCTCTGGGTGAATACCGCCGCTCTGGCGATCTGACCCCTGTTCGCGAAGCGATGAAGCTGGCCTATGGCGAGAATGTCTACGAAGAAGGCATCACCGGTCTGGACGAGGATGGCCTGATCGAGGCTGCGGGCAATGTGACCCGCGGTGTTCCGATCGCAACCCCTGTCTTCGACGGCGCCAAAGAGGCTGACGTCAACGACGCGCTGGTGCGTGCGGGCTTCTCTGAAAGCGGTCAGTCGGTTCTGTTCGACGGTCGTACCGGTGAGCAATTCGCGCGTCCGGTGACCGTGGGCATCAAGTACCTGCTGAAACTGCACCACCTGGTGGACGACAAGATCCACGCGCGTTCGACCGGTCCGTACAGCCTGGTTACCCAGCAGCCGCTGGGTGGTAAGGCGCAGTTCGGTGGTCAGCGCTTTGGTGAGATGGAGGTCTGGGCTCTGGAAGCTTACGGCGCCGCCTACACCCTGCAGGAGATGCTCACCGTGAAATCGGATGACGTCGCCGGCCGGACCAAGGTCTACGAGTCGATCGTCAAGGGCGAGGATAACTTTGAAGCGGGCGTACCGGAATCGTTCAACGTTCTGGTTAAAGAAGTCCGTGGCCTCGGCCTGAATATGGAACTCCTGGATGCGGAGGTTGAGGAGTAAGGGCGCTGCCCTTTCTCCCGTCCCCCCTTCCGCAAGATTTGAGGTAACAAATGAACCAGGAAATCACCAACAACCCGTTCAACCCGCTGACGCCCCCGAAGGTCTTTGACGAGATCAAGGTCTCGCTGGCGTCGCCCGAGCGGATCCTGTCTTGGTCCTATGGCGAGATCAAGAAACCCGAAACCATCAACTACCGGACGTTCAAGCCCGAACGTGACGGTCTGTACTGCGCGCGTATCTTTGGCCCGATCAAAGACTACGAATGTCTGTGTGGCAAATATAAGCGGATGAAGTATCGCGGCGTTGTCTGCGAGAAATGCGGCGTGGAAGTCACCCTGCAGAAAGTCCGCCGCGAGCGTATGGGCCACATCGAACTGGCCGCGCCTGTTGCGCATATCTGGTTCCTGAAATCGCTGCCGTCCCGCATCGGTCTGATGCTGGACATGACGCTGCGTGATCTGGAACGCGTTCTGTACTTTGAAAACTACGTCGTCATCGAGCCCGGTCTGACCGACCTGACCTACGGCCAGATGCTGACCGAAGAAGAGTACATGGATGCGCAGGATGCTTATGGCATGGACGCGTTCACAGCGAATATCGGTGCCGAAGCCATCCGTGAGATGCTGGCCCAGATCGATCTGGAAGCCGAAGCAGAGCAGCTGCGCGCTGATCTGGCAGAAGCAACCGGCGAGCTGAAGCCCAAGAAGATCATCAAGCGTTTGAAGGTTGTCGAATCTTTCCTCGAGTCGGGCAACCGGCCTGAGTGGATGGTGATGACCGTGATCCCGGTCATTCCGCCGGAACTGCGTCCGCTGGTTCCGCTGGATGGTGGCCGTTTTGCGACTTCGGATCTGAACGATCTGTATCGCCGCGTCATCAACCGGAACAACCGTCTGAAGCGTCTGATCGAACTGCGCGCACCTGACATCATCGTCCGCAACGAAAAGCGGATGTTGCAGGAATCCGTGGATGCTCTGTTCGACAACGGCCGTCGTGGCCGCGTGATCACCGGTGCCAACAAGCGTCCGCTGAAATCGCTGTCGGACATGCTGAAGGGAAAGCAGGGTCGCTTCCGCCAGAACCTTCTGGGTAAGCGCGTCGACTTCTCGGGCCGTTCGGTCATTGTGACCGGTCCGGAACTCAAGCTGCACCAGTGTGGTCTGCCCAAGAAGATGGCGCTGGAGCTGTTCAAGCCGTTCATCTACTCGCGTCTTGAAGCCAAGGGTCTGTCTTCGACCGTGAAACAGGCGAAGAAACTGGTCGAGAAAGAGCGTCCCGAAGTTTGGGATATCCTCGACGAGGTGATCCGCGAACACCCTGTCATGCTGAACCGTGCACCGACGCTGCACCGTCTTGGCATTCAGGCGTTCGAGCCGGTTCTGATCGAAGGTAAAGCCATCCAGCTGCACCCGCTGGTCTGTTCGGCCTTTAACGCCGACTTCGACGGGGACCAGATGGCCGTTCACGTCCCGCTAAGCCTTGAGGCGCAGTTGGAAGCCCGTGTTCTGATGATGTCGACGAACAACGTTCTGTCGCCTGCAAACGGCGCGCCGATCATTGTTCCGTCGCAGGATATGATCCTGGGTCTCTACTATGTGACCCTGGAACGCGAAGGCATGCCGGGCGAAGGCAAGGTGTTCGGGTCGATCGACGAAGTTCAGCACGCGCTGGATTCCGGCGAAGTGCATCTGCACTCGAAAATCACCGCGCGGATCACGCAGATCGACGACGAAGGCAACGAAGTTCAGAAGCGCTATGAGACCACTCCGGGCCGTCTGCGTCTAGGTGCTCTGCTGCCGATGAACAACAAAGCGCCGTTCGATCTGGTCAACCGCCTGCTGCGGAAGAAAGAAGTGCAGCAGGTGATCGACACCGTCTACCGTTACTGCGGTCAGAAAGAGTCGGTCATCTTCTGTGACCAGATCATGTCGATGGGCTTCAAAGAAGCGTTCAAGGCGGGCATCTCGTTCGGTAAAGACGACATGGTCATTCCGGACGACAAGTGGGGCATCGTTGATGACACCCGCGGTCAGGTGAAAGACTTTGAACAACAGTACATGGACGGCCTGATCACTCAGGGCGAAAAGTACAACAAGGTTGTCGATGCCTGGTCGAAGTGTAACGACCGCGTGACCGAAGCGATGATGAGCACGATCTCGTCGTCGGATCGGGCTGAGGACGGCTCCGAGCAGGAACCGAACTCGGTCTACATGATGGCCCACTCGGGCGCGCGTGGCTCGGTCACTCAGATGAAACAGCTGGGCGGTATGCGCGGCCTGATGGCCAAGCCGAACGGTGACATCATTGAGACGCCGATCATCTCGAACTTTAAAGAAGGTCTGACCGTTCTCGAGTACTTCAACTCGACCCACGGTGCCCGTAAGGGTCTGTCGGATACCGCTCTGAAGACGGCGAACTCGGGTTACCTGACCCGTCGTCTGGTGGACGTGGCACAAGACTGCATCGTTCGTGAGATCGACTGTGGCACCGAGCGTGCGATCACTGCCGAAGCCGCCGTGAACGACGGTGAGGTTGTTGCCTCGCTGGCCGAACGTGTGCTGGGCCGTGTGGCGGCTGACGATGTTCTGCGTCCGGGCACCGATGAGGTGATCGTCGCAGCAGGTCAGCTGATCGACGAACGCATGGCCGACACCATTGATGAAGACGGTGTTGCGTCGATGCGCATCCGCTCGCCTCTGACCTGTGAGTCCGAGGAAGGCGTCTGTGCAACCTGCTACGGTCGTGACCTGGCCCGCGGTACCATGGTGAACACAGGTGAAGCTGTCGGCATCATCGCCGCGCAGTCGATCGGTGAACCCGGTACACAGCTGACCATGCGGACCTTCCACATCGGTGGTGTTGCGCAGGGTGGTCAGCAGTCGTTCCAGGAAGCCAACCAGGAAGGCGTTGTTGCGTTCGAGAACCCGCAGATCCTAGTCAATGCCGCAGGTGAAAGCCTGGTCATGGGCCGGAACATGAAGCTGGTGATCAACGACGAACACGGCGAAGAGCGGGCCAGCTTCAAACTGGGCTACGGCTCCAAGCTGTTCGTCAAGGACGGCACCAAGGTGGCCCGTGGCGACAAGCTGTTCGAATGGGATCCCTACACCCTGCCGATCATCGCCGAAAAAGCCGGTACTGCGAAATATGTCGACCTGGTTTCGGGCCTTGCTGTCCGCGACGAGACCGACGAAGCAACCGGCATGACCCAGAAGATCGTAATCGACTGGCGCGCGGCCCCCAAGGGCAGCGACCTCAAGCCCGAGATCATTCTGGTCGGCGAAGATGGCGAGCCGGTCCGCAACGATGCGGGCAACCCGGTTCACTATCCGATGTCAGTGGATGCGATCCTCTCGGTCGAAGACGGTCAGAAGGTCGAAGCTGGTGACGTTGTCGCGCGTATCCCACGTGAAGGTGCCAAGACCAAGGACATCACCGGTGGTCTGCCGCGTGTGGCCGAACTGTTCGAAGCCCGTCGTCCGAAAGATCACGCGATCATCGCAGAAGCCGATGGTTACGTGCGCTTCGGTCGCGACTACAAGAACAAGCGCCGCATCAGCATCGAACCGGCTGACGAGTCCATGGAGACCATCGAGTACATGGTGCCCAAGGGCAAGCACATCCCGGTCGCGGAAGGGGACTTCATCCAGAAGGGTGAATACCTGATGGACGGTAACCCGGCTCCGCATGACATCCTGTCTATCATGGGTGTCGAAGCGCTGGCGGATTACATGATCGACGAGGTGCAGGACGTGTATCGTCTGCAGGGCGTGAAGATCAACGACAAGCACATCGAGGTCATCGTGCGCCAGATGCTGCAGAAGTGGGAGATCCTGGATTCAGGCGACACCACCCTGCTGAAAGGCGAACATGTCGACAAGCAAGAGTTCGACGCAGCCAACGAGAAGACCATCGCCCGCGGTGGTCGTCCGGCACAGGGTGAGCCGATCCTTCTGGGGATCACCAAAGCCTCGCTGCAAACGCGTTCGTTCATCTCTGCGGCGTCGTTCCAGGAAACCACGCGCGTTCTGACCGAAGCTTCGGTTCAGGGCAAGAAAGACAAGCTGGTTGGCCTGAAAGAGAACGTCATCGTTGGTCGTCTGATCCCCGCCGGTACCGGTGGTGCAACTCAGGCCGTCCGCCACATTGCGCAATCGCGTGACAACGTGGTCATCGAAGCCCGCCGGGAAGAGGCCGAAGCAGCCGCTGCTCTGGCCGCGCCCAGCTTTGACGACGACATGGTAGGGGATGAGCTGGATGTCCTAGTGGAAACACCGGAAAGCCGCGAGTAACCCTCGGATCTGAGAGACAGAAAAGGCCCTGCGATTTCGCGGGGCCTTTTTGTTTGCGCCCCCCGAAGTGCGCTGTCGCAAAGAAAATTATCAATGTGACCCGGTTTGTGGCATGGTTGCGCAAAGCAGAGGAGGCGGCCGCCATGACAACCCGGCAAACGCAAGGGCGCAAGCGCCTGTATGACAGCATTCTGGACACTGTCGGAGACACGCCCTGCGTGCACATCAACAAAATCGCGCCCTCAAACGTGACGGTTTACGTGAAGTTCGAAGCGTTCAATCCGGCCAGTTCCGTGAAGGACCGCCTGGCGTTGAACATCATCGAAGCGGCCGAGCGGGACGGTCGGCTGAAACCGGGGCAGACAGTTGTTGAGGCGACCTCGGGCAATACCGGGATCGGGTTGGCGATGGTCTGCGCGGCCAAGGGTTATCCATTGGTTGTGACCATGGCCGACAGTTTCTCGGTCGAGCGGCGCAAGCTGATGCGGTTCCTGGGGGCCAAGGTTGTCTTGACACCGCGCGCCCAGAAAGGGTTCGGCATGTATACCAAAGCCAAGGAACTGGCCGAACAGAATGGCTGGTTCCTCGCCAGCCAGTTTGAAACCGCGGCCAATGCCGACATTCATGAAAACACCACCGCGCGAGAGATTCTGGCGGATTTCGACGGGCAAAGGCTCGACTATTGGGTGACGGGCTATGGCACCGGCGGGACCGTCTCCGGCGTGGCGCGGGTTCTAAGAAAAGAACGCCCGGAGACAAAGATTATCCTGACGGAACCTGCGAATGCGGCCATTGTCTCGTCAGGCTATGTGAATACCCGCAACGACACGCACCAGCCGACCGAAAGCCATCCAAATTTCGAACCGCATCCGATCCAGGGTTGGACGCCTGATTTCATTCCTTGGGTCCTGCAGGAGGCCATAGACAACGGCTTCTATGATGAGTTGATCCCTGTGCCCGGCGCAGACGGTATTGCTTGGTCGCGCCGTTTGGCTGCGGAAGAGGGGATTTTCACCGGCATATCGGGCGGGTCCACATTTGCGGTGGCTATGAAACTGGCTGAGACCGCGCCGGACGGATCGGTGATGCTGGTGATGCTCCCAGATACCGGCGAACGGTATCTTTCGACCCCGTTGTTTGAAGGGGTGGAAGAAGAGATGACGGATGAGGAGATCGCGATCTCTAAATCGACGCCATCAGCCCAGATGACGGACTGAAGCGATTGGAAAACAACCGGTTACAGTTGCTCTTCGTGAAAAAATTTTAGGATCGAGACGCGCGAATTGACTTTGCGTGAGATTGAAGCGTGAATACCGCCATTGTTTGAAGGCTGAGTATTGTTTGAATGAGTCCAAATGTTAAAGGCGCACTGCTGATGATGGCCAGCATGGCCGCGTTTACAGTGAATGACACGCTGGTCAAAATCGCGCTGCGAGAATTGCCCTTGTTTCAGTTGGTTGCGATCCGGGGGGCTTTGGCGACTCTGCTTGTTTACGGGTTGGCGCGCTATCTTGGGGCGTTGCATCTGAATTTTTCGCGGCATGACAAATGGTTGGTCTCAATTCGCTGTGTTGCCGAACTATCTGCGACGTTTTTCTTTCTGACTGCGCTCAAGAACATGCCGTTGGCGAATGTGACTGCGGTTCTTCAGGTGTTGCCGCTGACCGTGACCTTGGGGGCAGTTCTGTTCTTCTCGGAACATATCGGCTGGCGTCGCATCATGGCGATTGTTGTCGGGTTCATGGGCATGCTGCTGATCGTGCGGCCCGGCCCCGACGGGTTCAGCGTCTATGCGATCTATGCGTTGTTGGCCGTGGTCTCGGTGACGATCCGAGACCTGATCACCCGGCGTATGTCACCGCAGGTTCCATCATTGGTCGTGACCCTTGCCACCTCTCTGTCGATCTCCGTCGCCGCAGGGCTGGTGTCGACGTTTGAGGGCTGGGTCAACCTGTCCGGCGGTAATGCTGTTCTGGTTGCCTCGGCGGCTGTGTTTGTCCTGATCGGATATCTATGCAGCGTGATGGTGATGCGAGAAGGCGAGGTCGGTTTTATCGCCCCTTTCCGATACTCCAGCCTGATTTGGGCCTTGGGGCTAGGCTGGGTTGTGTTTGGCGAATGGCCCGATGCGGTGACTTTGTTCGGCGCCGGGCTGGTTGTCGCCGCCGGTTTGTTTACCCTGTTCCGCGAAAGGACAACTCAGGGCGCGCCGTGAACCTGCCGGACGATGGTTTGATCAATGGCAAAACGGGCGATGAACTCTCCCTCAAGTTCGGGGGTGAGGGCCGAGAGTTCGCGGTCATAGTTGCGCGCCCCGCGTGAGTCGTTGAACCCGTTGAGCGAACGCACCCACATTGGTGCATCGGTATAGCTGACGATGGGCATGAAGCGGCCCATGCGATGATGGGTAAAGCTGATGATCGTCTGTTTGCAGCCGCCTGCGATATGCATCCCAAGACCCACGCCCAAAAGTGGTTTATGCGTCGGTTTCGCTGTAATCCCATCGGCATTCAGCCGAGCAAAGAAGCCCTGATTGAAATCAATGCCGACAATGGTGTTGCGCTCCATCAGGCCTTTGCTGTAGCGGACGGCTTCACGCAGACGCTCAACGAAATCTACCGACACGGAGTCGTCATCGTCATGACGGAATTGGATGCAAGGCTGATCGGGGTCTTTGCGAGCTGCGTTCAGGATATCCTTCATGATATGGCGATGCGATTTGTCGACCCGAGGCGATTCCTGAACAATCCGGACCTGTTTCACATCTGCTGTCAGGTCGTGTAGCCGGTCAAAGGCGTCTTTCGGCAGGCAATCTCCGATCACCACCAGCAATTCGAAATCCTCGTCTGTGTGCTCGCGAAAACAGGGCAGGGTCGAGGATTCAAATAGGCGAAACCTCTCTTCCAGACGGGCAGGGCTGTAGAGGTGACGACGCCGATCATCCAGGGTTTCATGTTCGGTCTGAAAGCTGCCAAGGGCCGGAAAGGAAAAGCGGCAAAGGCCGATAACCTGCATTTGTCATCCATCGCAAATCTGTTCTGCGCGCACTATGCCGGGCGATGCCTGCACCCGCAACGCCAGAAGAGGCTGGCCCGTGCTCGCAATCGTTGATATCACAGCGCAATCCGGCCAGTTTGGCGCACTGGGGTAAGTGCTGTTGACACTTGGGCCGACTCCCCCTATTACGCGCGTCATCTCGGTACCGGGGGCCGCCCCAAAACCGATTTCAGTAATGAACTGGTCAAGACCCGGACAATTTTGCAGTTCGCGTCCTCTGATAACCAACCGCGACGTTCACCTCGGAATGGGAACGCTCGCGGGTTTTGCGCTTGTGGACGCACGAACGCAGCAAATTTAACCGCACGCAATGCGCGTGCATGTCATGTGTGTTGCAAAACGGGGAAGAAACCGGAATGCCAACTATTCAACAGCTGATCCGCAAGCCGCGGCAGCCCAAAGTAAAACGCTCGAAGTCCATGCACCTGGAGCAGTGCCCGCAGAAACGCGGCGTCTGCACACGTGTATATACAACCACACCGAAGAAGCCGAACTCGGCTATGCGTAAGGTTGCCAAGGTGCGCCTGACCAACGGTTTCGAGGTCATCTCGTACATCCCCGGTGAAAGCCACAACCTGCAGGAACACTCGGTTGTTCTGATCCGTGGCGGCCGTGTAAAAGACCTTCCCGGTGTGCGTTACCACATCCTGCGCGGTGTTCTGGATACTCAGGGCGTCAAAGATCGTAAGCAACGTCGTTCGAAATACGGCGCGAAGCGTCCCAAGTAAGAAGGAGAGGCTGATATGTCACGTCGTCACGCCGCCGAAAAACGCGAAGTCCTGCCTGACGCCAAATTTGGCGATAAGGTACTGACCAAATTCATGAACAACCTGATGATCGACGGCAAGAAGTCGGTTGCAGAGCGCATCGTTTACAACGCCTTTGACCGCGTTGAGAACAAGATCAAGCGCGCACCTGTCGAAGTGTTCCACGAGGCGCTCGACAACATCAAACCGTCGGTTGAGGTTCGCTCGCGCCGGGTTGGTGGTGCAACCTATCAGGTTCCGGTCGAAGTGCGCCCCGAGCGCCGCGAAGCACTGGCCATCCGCTGGCTGATCACTGCTGCGCGTGGCCGCAACGAAAACACCATGGAAGAACGCCTCGCCGGCGAGCTGCTGGACGCTGTACAGTCCCGCGGTACCGCCGTGAAGAAGCGCGAAGACACCCACAAGATGGCCGAGGCGAACAAAGCCTTCAGCCACTATCGTTGGTAATTCAGAGGCTTATCAAAAATGGCACGCGAATATCCGCTCGAACTATACCGTAACTTCGGTATCATGGCGCACATCGACGCAGGTAAGACCACCTGCTCGGAGCGTATCCTGTATTACACTGGTAAATCCCACAACATCGGTGAGGTGCACGATGGTGCAGCCACCATGGACTGGATGGAGCAGGAGCAGGAACGCGGCATCACCATCACTTCGGCTGCGACCACCACTTTCTGGGAGCGCACCGAGGACGGTCAAACCGCCGATACCCCCAAGCACCGCCTGAACATCATCGACACCCCCGGCCACGTTGACTTCACCATCGAAGTTGAGCGTTCGCTGGCGGTTCTCGACGGTGCCGTCTGCGTTCTGGACGCAAACGCAGGTGTTGAGCCCCAGACCGAAACCGTGTGGCGTCAGGCTGACCGCTACAAAGTTCCGCGTATGGTTTTCGTCAACAAGATGGATAAGATCGGCGCAGACTTCTTCAACTGTGTCCGCATGATCGAAGACCGCACCGGCGCACGCGCTGTTCCGGTTGGTATTCCGATCGGCGCCGAGTCTGAGCTGGAAGGTCTGATCGACCTGGTCACCATGGAAGAGTGGCTGTGGCAGGGCGAAGATCTGGGCGCAAGCTGGATCAAAGCTCCGATCCGCGACAGCCTGAAAGACATGGCTGACGAATGGCGCGGCAAGATGATCGAAGCGGCCGTCGAAATGGACGACGACGCGATGATGGAATACCTGGAAGGCAATGAGCCCGACGTTCCGACCCTGCGCGCCCTGCTGCGCAAAGGTACGCTGGACATCGCGTTCGTTCCGGTTCTGGGTGGTTCGGCGTTCAAGAACAAAGGCGTTCAACCTCTGCTCAACGCTGTGATCGACTATCTGCCTAGCCCGCTGGACGTTGTTGACTACATGGGCTTCAAACCCGGCGACGAAGAAGAAGTTCGTGACATCGCCCGTCGTGCAGACGACGAAATGGCCTTCTCGGGTCTGGCGTTCAAAATCATGAACGACCCCTTCGTTGGCTCGCTGACCTTCACTCGGATCTACTCGGGCACCATGAACAAAGGTGACTCGATCCTGAACTCGACCAAAGGTAAGAAAGAGCGCATCGGTCGTATGATGATGATGCACTCGAACAACCGGGAAGAGATCGAGGAAGCGTTTGCAGGCGACATCATCGCGCTGGCGGGTCTGAAAGACACCACCACCGGTGACACCCTATGTGACGCGAAGGATCCGGTGGTTCTGGAAACCATGACCTTCCCCGATCCGGTGATCGAGATCGCGGTTGAGCCCAAAACCAAGGGCGACCAAGAGAAGATGTCTCAGGGTCTGGCCCGTCTGGCCGCTGAAGACCCGTCCTTCCGTGTGGAAACTGACCTGGAATCGGGTCAGACCATCATGAAGGGCATGGGCGAACTTCACCTGGACATCCTGGTTGACCGTCTGAAGCGCGAGTTCAAGGTTGAAGCGAACATTGGTGCACCGCAGGTGGCCTATCGCGAAACCATCTCGATGCCGGTCGAGCACACCTACACCCACAAGAAACAGTCGGGTGGTTCGGGTCAGTTCGGTGAGGTTAAACTAGAGATCACTCCGACCGAGCCGGGCGAAGGTTACTCGTTCGAGAGCCGCATCGTTGGTGGTGCCGTTCCGAAGGAATACATCCCGGGTGTCGAAAAAGGCATCCAGTCGGTTATGGACAGCGGCCCTCTGGCTGGCTTCCCCGTGATCGACTTCAAAGTTGCCCTGCTGGACGGTAAGTTCCACGACGTTGACTCGAGTGTTCTGGCGTTCGAAATCGCAGCCCGTATGTGTATGCGTGAAGGCATGCGCAAAGCTGGCGCGAAACTGCTGGAACCGATCATGAAGGTCGAAGTGATCACCCCGGAAGAATACACCGGCGGTATCATCGGCGACCTGACCTCGCGGCGTGGCCAGGTGTCTGGTCAGGAGCCGCGCGGCAACGCGATCGCGATCGACGCGTTCGTTCCGCTGGCGAACATGTTCGGCTACATCAACACTCTGCGTTCGATGTCGTCGGGCCGTGCCCAGTTCACTATGCAGTTCGACCACTACGATCCGGTTCCGCAGAACATCTCGGACGAGATTCAGGCGAAATACGCATAACCAAAGATTTGAGGGAGCGTGGGTATCACGCTCCCTTCATTACCGAAAAAGGAGGCCATCATGGCAAAGGAAAAGTTTGAGCGTACAAAACCGCACGTCAACATCGGCACGATTGGCCACGTTGACCACGGCAAGACGACGCTGACCGCAGCGATCACCAAATATTTTGGTGACTTCAAAGCGTATGACCAGATTGACGGTGCGCCGGAAGAGAAAGCGCGCGGCATCACCATCTCGACCGCCCACGTGGAATACGAGACCGAGAACCGCCACTACGCGCACGTTGACTGCCCCGGCCACGCCGACTACGTCAAGAACATGATCACCGGTGCCGCTCAGATGGACGGCGCGATCCTGGTTGTGAACGCCGCTGACGGCCCGATGCCGCAGACCCGCGAGCACATCCTGCTGGGCCGCCAGGTTGGCATCCCGAAGATGGTCGTGTTCCTGAACAAAGTTGACCAGGTAGACGACGAAGAGCTGCTGGAACTGGTTGAGATGGAAGTTCGCGAACTGCTGTCCAGCTACGAATACCCTGGCGATGATATTCCGATCGTTGCAGGTTCGGCTCTGGCTGCGATGGAAGGCAACAAGCCTGAGATCGGTGAAGAGAAGATCAAGGAACTGATGGCGGCTGTTGATGAGTACATCGACACCCCTGAGCGTGCTGTTGACCAGCCGTTCCTGATGCCGATCGAAGACGTGTTCTCGATCTCGGGTCGTGGTACCGTTGTGACCGGCCGTGTTGAGCGTGGCGTGATCAACGTTGGTGACGAAATCGAAATCGTCGGCATCCGCGACACTTCGAAAACCACCTGCACCGGCGTTGAAATGTTCCGCAAGCTGCTGGACCGCGGTGAAGCAGGCGACAACATCGGCGCGCTGCTGCGTGGTGTTGACCGTGACGGCGTTGAGCGTGGCCAGGTTCTGTGTAAGCCGGGTTCGGTTACACCGCACACCAAGTTCGAAGCCGAAGCCTACATCCTGACCAAGGAAGAAGGCGGTCGTCACACTCCGTTCTTCGCGAACTACCGTCCTCAGTTCTACTTCCGGACCACTGACGTGACCGGCACCGTGACCCTGGCGGAAGGCACCGAGATGGTCATGCCTGGCGACAACGTGTCGTTCGGCGTTGAGCTGATCGCGCCGATCGCGATGGAGCAGGGCCTGCGCTTTGCGATCCGCGAAGGCGGCCGCACCGTCGGCGCCGGCGTTGTGTCGAAAATCACTGAATAAGTCGCGCAAGCGAATGATCAGACGGAAAGGGCGTCCTTCGGGACGCCCTTTTTCGTTTGATGCAGCTATGATCCGGATGTTTCTCAGGGCGTTGGAGATGTTGCCTTTTGGCCGCAACTCACTGCACTCGCGCACGAAAATATTGTTGTAATCAAAACCTTTTCTTACGGTCCTTGAAAACGTATCGCGCCTGATGACCAGCAGGGCGTGAAGAGGGAAGGGGACGGCAATGAAGATTTTCTGGGCACTTGTCTTCTTGTGTGTTCCGCAGTTTCTGCTCGCGCAATCCTTGTCTCCCACGCCCCAACCAACAGAGTCACCAAAGCGAGAGCTGATCGGGTTCGGCTGGATGTTCACGGATGATCTGATAGGTGATGATCATGACCGTTGGCAGACGTCGTCTCTGAACCTGTCCTGGATTCTTGCGCGCGGCTGGAGCGGCGATCTGCCCGAAACCTTTGGGGACGTGATCGAGATTCGGGCGTATACGCAGATGATATCTCCCGAGGACCTGGTTACGCCAAACCCACAAGACAGACAGTATGCCGGAATCCTGTCGCTTGGTGCGTATACGCATTTTCAAAGACGTAGTGCGCAGTTCACTGTAGGCGCTGAATTGGTGGCCGTAGGGCCGCAAACGGGCGTGGACAGCCTGCAGACCGAATTTCATAAGCTGATCGGAAGCACGCCACCGTCGCGGGCGATCCTAGATGATCAGATTTCCAATGATTTCTATCCCACCGTCGTCGCGGAAATCGGGCGCGAGTGGGATTTGGGCCGAAACACGCGCCTCCGCCCGTTTGCTTCTGTGCGGGCCGGAGACGAAACTCTTGCCCGCGTTGGAATGGACGTGACCTTTGGACAGGTGGGGCGGTCAGAGCTACTGATCCGCGACAAGATCACCGGGCAGCGCTATCGCTCTATGCGGATAGGACCAAAGGGTGTCAGCGGCGTGTTCGGGTTTGATGCAGCCTATTTGGCCGACAGCGCATATATCCCGAATTCCGGGGAGGTCAGCCTCAAACACGAACGGTATCGCGCGCGCCTTGGTCTGAACTGGGAGGCCAAATACGGAACTCTGTTTTACGGCGCAACGTATCTGAGTGAAGAATTCAACCAACAACCTGAAGGACAGGTTGTTGGATCATTGAGTTTCAAGATCTCGTTCTGACCTTATGTCGCTGTGACACAGCGGCGGCCAGTAGCATTATTTCAATGCAGATTCCGCAGCCGCCCGAACCGAAGCGATATTCGCACCATAGACGTCAGGTTGGTCAACCGACCCACCTTTGAACACGGCCGATCCCGCGACCAGCACATCCGCGCCTGCGGCTGCGACCAGCGGGGCTGTGTTTGGGTCAACACCGCCGTCAATCTCGATATGCACCGGGCGGTCTCCGATCATCTCGCGGAGCTTGCGGACTTTGGTGGTCATGTCGATGAACTTTTGGCCTCCGAAGCCTGGGTTCACGGTCATGACGCAGACCAGATCGGTGAGGTCCAGCAGATGTTCGACCGCCTCGGCAGGGGTGCCAGGGTTCAAGGCAACACCGGCTTTCATGCCCGCCGCGCGGATGGCTTGCAGGGTGCGATGTGTATGCGGGCCTGCCTCGACATGGGCAGTCAGTATGTCGGCACCCGCATCGGCATAGGCCTGGATATAGGGATCGACCGGCGTGATCATCAGATGCACATCCATGACCGTATTCACATGGGGACGAAACGCTTTGACCGCCGGAGGACCGAAGGTCAGGTTTGGCACGAAATGGCCATCCATGACATCGACATGGACCCAATCGGCACCCTGGGCCTCGATGGCCTGAATTTCGGCTCCGAAATTGGCGAAATCGGCGGACAGGATCGACGGAGCAATCTTGATGGAACGGTCAAAGCTCATAGCGGGCCTCATGCAGGAAACTCGGGTTGCGGGCGCGTATAGCGGGGAATGAGCCTGAAGGGTAGGCCCTATGGTGCGGGCTGCGGTGTTTACAAAACTTTCACTGAACCGACACATATCCGTTGATTGCAATCCGTAGCTACCCGCCAACACGAATTGGGGGTGGCACGTGCTGCACATCAAAAAACTGACCAAACGCTTCGGCGAGAATGTAGCGGTGGATACCGCAACGCTGGACGTAGACAAGCCCTGCATGATTGGCATCATCGGTCGCTCGGGCGCCGGTAAATCGACGCTGTTGCGCATGATCAACCGCCTGACGGATGCCAGCGATGGCGAGATCCTGTTCCAAGGCCGTGACGTGACCCTGTTGAAGGGTCGCGACAAGCGTGCCTGGCAGGCCGATTGTGCGATGATCTTTCAGCAGTTTAACCTCGTGCCCCGTCTGGACGTGGTGTCGAACGTGCTCCACGGGACGCTGAACCGCCACTCGACTCTGGCTACGATGTTCAACCTGTTCCCGATGGATGAGGTCCACCGCGCTATCGACATCCTCGATCGTCTGGGCATCGCGGAACATGCGCCCAAACGGGCCGAGGCGCTTTCGGGCGGTCAGCAGCAGCGCGTGGCTATTGCCCGCGCCCTGATGCAGGACCCCAAGATCATTCTTGCCGATGAGCCGATTGCCTCGCTGGACCCGATGAACGCGCAGGTGGTGATGCAGACCCTGCGCCGCATCCACGAAGAGGACGGCCGCACCGTCATTGCCAACCTGCACACGCTGGATACTGCGCGCCGCTATTGCGACCGCGTGGTGGGCATGCGCGACGGACGTATCGTCTTTGACGGCCTGCCCGAGCAGCTAACCACCGGTGTCGCCCGCGAGATCTATGGCGCCGATGCCAGCTTCTCGGAAGAGGCGACCTCGACCGAGATCGAAACCCTCGACGCCACGCAAAAGGCCCTGATGGAAGCTGAAGCGACCGTCTGAGCCACCCCAACCCCTTTCATCGCCCGGCCCGATGAGAGGTCGGGAACATCAAACTGGAGAGAGACAGATGAAAAAACTAGTTGCTGCCCTTGTTGCGACCACTGCCATGGCCGCGCCTGTAATGGCTCAGGAGATTTCCGAGCTGCGTATCGGCATTCTGGGCGGTGAGAACGCTCAGGACCGTCTGAACAACAACGAGTGCCTGCGCGTCTACACCGAAGAGGCTCTGGGTGTTCCGGCCAAGCTGTTTGCCCCTGCCGACTATAACGGTGTGATCCAGGGTCTGCTGGGCGGCACTATTGACGTAGCCTGGCTGGGCGCGTCGGGTTACGCGAAAACCTACCTTTCCGACCCCGAAGCGGTTGAGCCGGTTTTGGTCAAGGTCAACACCGATGGCGGCTTCGGCTATCACTCGATCGGGTTTGCGCGCAAAGACAGTGGCATCACCTCGCTGGAAGACATGAAGGGCAAGACCTTTGGCTTCGGCGATCCGAACTCGACCTCGGGCTACCTGATCCCGTCGATCGAAATCCCTGCCGCCACCGGCGCGACCATGGATTCGGGCGACTATTTCGGTGAAGTGAAGTTCACCGGCGGTCATGAGCAGACCATCGTTGCCGTGAACAACGGCGACGTCGATGGCGGTGTGACCTGGGCCGACGGTCTGGGCGAATGGGAAGACGGCTACCAGTCGGGCGCCCTGCGCCGTGCCGTTGATGCCGGTCTGATCGACATGAACGATCTGGTGCAGATCTGGAAATCCGAGCCGATCCCGGAAGGTCCGGTCGTTGTCCGCAAGGCCCTGCCTGCTGACGTCAAAGCCAAAGTGACCAAGCTGTGGGACACCCTGTCGGAAAAAGACCGCGATTGCTTCTACGGTGTTGCTGCGGGCGAAGCTAAAAGCTTTGATCCTATCACTCACGACGCCTACGAAATCATCATCGAAGCGCGCAAGCTGAAGTCAAACTAAGCTTGTCTCTTCAATACGCGGGGTCCGGTATTTTGCCGGACCCCGTTTTCCACTCAGGAGCATTCCATGACTGACCTTTCGGCAGGGTCCTATAGCGTCGATCAGATCCGCGACGACTATACCGCGATGACGCGGCGCAAACGGGTCTATGGTGGTATCCTCCTGATCCTGTTCGTTGCCTTGATGGCAGCAGGCTTCCGCACGGCTGATGACCGCAATGCAGGCAGTTTTTCAGATGGCTGGCATCGGATTCTGGACTACCCGTCCGAGGTTCTGTCCGAGGCGTGGGAAAAGATCGCCGAGATGCCGGCCAATTTGGTCGAGTTCTTCCCGGCCCTGATCGAGACGATCAACATTGCCGCCGCCTCGACCCTGATCGGGACGATTGCGGGCACGTTTCTGGCCCTGATGGCGACGCGGGGCATGGCGCTTTGGCCCGCGTTGATACCGCTGTTCCGTCGGATCTCGGATATCTGCCGCGCGATCCCGGAAATCGTGATTGCTCTGGTTCTGATTTTCATTCTGGGCGGTGGGCCAGTGCCCGCGATGATAGCCATTGCCATCCACACCGCAGGCGCTTTGGGCAAGCTGTTCTCTGAGGTGAATGAAAACGCCTCTCTCAAACCTGTTGAAGGTTTGCAGTCGGTTGGTGCCAACTGGTCACAGCGCATGTATCTGGGCGTGATCCCTCAGGTCGGCCCGAACTATGTCAGCTACGCTTTGCTGCGGTTCGAGATCAATATCCGCGCTTCGGCCATCCTTGGCTTTGTCGGTGCCGGAGGTCTGGGCTATGAGCTGCGCAACGCCATGTCCTGGGGGCAGGGACGCTACGATGAGGCCGCGGCCATCTTCATCCTTCTCTTCGTTACAATTGTGGTCGTTGATCAGATCTCTGGCTATCTGCGCGACCGTCTGACCCACGGGTCGGAAATAGGAGCCTCGGCATGAGTACCTTTGCCACCGATTTGTCGATTGACGACCTGAAGGCCGAAGCGGACCGCCTGTTCAGCCGCAAACGCATCGTGAATTTCGGGCTGCCGGGGTTGGTTGCCCTATACCTAATCTACGTCTTCTTTGCCTTCGACGTTCCGGGATTGACCGAACGGGCCAACTGGGAAAACGGCAAGACGCTGGTGGCGGACAGCTACAGCTACAAGACGCATATTGAACGCGATAACCGCACTGGCCAGGTCTCCGCCGCGATCGAAGGTGAGCGGAAAGGGAGCTATCCCGATGGCACAGCACCCGATTGGGTCGCGCTGGGTGAGACCACGGTGATCGATCTGGAAGACGGCCATGTGGTGCGTTTCGGGCCTGAGACAGTCGAATACGACATCCCAGGCTACGGCACAGTACGCGCAACCCCCAGCCGGTCGGCCGGTGTGCAGGCCGAACTTCCTGCCGGAGAAGTTCCGGACTGGATCAATGTTTCCAAGAACCGTCTGGCCATCAAAACTGATGCAGGCCGTCTGACCGTCACCCGCAACCGGTCCGAGGTGTTCCGTTACTTCACCGGGTGGGAGTTGTTCTGGTTCACGCTCGACAGCCCCTATTACGGCAAGTCCTTTCCCGAGCTGGTGAGCCTCGCAGCATCTGGTGAGGCAGGCACGATCGTGAATGACTTCTGGACCAACAAGATGTGGCGGCACCAGGACGTGGCTTGGGCGATTTTCGAGACGATCCTGATGGCGTTTCTCGGCACGCTGGGCGCGGGCATGATTGCGTTGCCTCTGGCCTTTCTTGCGACGCGGAACTTCAACCCGCTGCGCTCGGTCCGCTTTGCAACGCGGCGCGTGTTTGACTTTGTACGCGGCGTGGACGCGTTGATTTGGACCGTGGTTCTGGCGCGTGCTTTTGGCCCGGGACCGCTGACTGGGGCCCTGGCCATTCTGGTGACCGATACCGGAACCTTCGGCAAGATCTTCTCCGAGGCGCTGGAGAATGTCGACAACAAGCAGATCGAAGGCGTCCAGTCGACCGGGGCCAATGCGCCGCAGCGCTATCGCTTTGGGGTGATCCCGCAGATCACTCCGGTTCTGCTCAGCCAGCTTTTGTATTTCCTCGAGTCCAACACCCGCAGCGCGACCGTGATTGGTGCGATCACTGGTGGCGGGATTGGTCTGTTGCTGACGCAGGCGATCATCACGCAGAAAGACTGGGAAGAGGTCGCCTATTACATCGTTCTCATCATTCTGATGGTGATGTTGATGGATTGGTTCTCGGGCTGGTTGCGCAAGCGTCTGATTCAGGGCGACGCCGGTAAAAAGCGCAAGCCGCGCGGTGCGGCCAAGCTGCAGTCCTGAACGTATCGGGATTAGTATGACGCGCCTGCGCTATAATCAGCCTTTCATCCATCCGGATTGCCAGATCTCGGGTAGCAGTTTTGGAGCCTATGTCGAGATCGGCGCCGGGACACGGGTCGCCAATTCGCGGTTCGGTGACTACTCCTATTGCGACCGAACCTGTGACATTGCCAACGCAGAGATCGGTAAATTCGCCAATATCGCCAGCTTCACCCGGATCGGCGCGACGGACCATCCGATGGAGAAAGCCTCGCTGCATCATTTCCTGTATCGCTCAGCGGATTATTGGGAGGATGCGGAAGACGATGCAGAGTGGTTTGCCCATCGTGCCGGGCGACAAGCGTCGATTGGCCATGACACCTGGATCGGCCACGCGGCGATCATCAAGCCCGAGGTGAAGATCGGGCACGGGGCGGTTGTAGCGTCCGGTGCGATCGTGACCAAGGATGTCGCCCCCTACACGATCGTTGCCGGGGTGACCGCGCAACCGATCCGGCGGCGCTTTCCCGAGCAGGTGTTGGAGAGGCTACTTGCTCTGGCCTGGTGGGATTGGAGCCACGATAGATTGCGCGACGTGCTGCCGGATTTCCGCGCGTTGCACATTGAGGCGTTTCTGGAGAAATACGAGTAAACCTCCCGCGCCCGCAAGTGCATCGGCTACGCCGATACCCATTGGCGGCCTTAGGCCCAGCGCCGCGCTTTGCGCGGCGCGACCCCCAACAGGATGAGGCCTCCGACAGGAGGCTGAAGACGGGCGGGAGCACCCCCGGATCAGGTCTCGTGCAGCGTCAGGGTTACGCGCTCACCGGCGAAAACGGTTTTTCCATACTCGACCGGTTGCCCTTCTGTGGTGGTGTTGATCCCCAGAGAGTGCAGGATCGGCGCGCCTTCGTTGAGGTTCAGGTGCAGCGCCTGTGTCGCTGTGGCTGCGCGGGCCGTCAACCTTGTTGATGTCCGTATGAAATCCTCAATTCCGCAAAGCTGAAGCGCCTTGGTGACGGATTGGGTTTCGGTTAGGTGGGTGAGAATGTCGGGCAGTCTGAGCGCTGGAAAGACGCTTTGAAACAGCGCAATGGGCTGACCATCTGCCAAAGATAATCCGTCATAGACGTGAACCGGATCGCCGGGCTGCAAAGCCAGTGCCTCGGCTTCGGCCTCATCCGCAGCGCGGGTGGTCAGGGACAGGATACGCTTGCCCGGTATCTTGCCGCTGGCGGAAATGCTCTTGTGATAACGAACTCGTTTGCCGATCGGATAATCCGTTGGTCGCGCGGTGACAAAGACACCCGCCCCGCGTCGAGGCTGAACCAACCCTTGCTCCGCCAGCTCGGCCAATGCGCGCCTGACGGTGTGCCGATTGACGCCGTGTGTTGCCGCCAGTTGCGCCTCGGTCGGCAGGCGGTCACCGGTGCCAAAGCGCCCCTCGGCGATATCCGAGGTCAGGCTGAGTGCGATGCTTTTCCAGATCGGTGTTTTGCTCATGTCATCAAAACTTCACGGTCTCATGGATTGCCTGGAAGGCGGATGCAGGTTAATATTTGTCTAGTTGTATAGGTCGAGTAGACAACCGCGACAAGGGCTTTCGATGACAGAACAGATGAAAAGCAACGGGATCACGCGTCAGGAGTGGATGGGCCTGCTGGCCCGCGCGCCCGAGGATGCGATGATGCCGCTTTGGGACAGGGTGGCGGATCGTCCATCGTTCAAATGGCTGCGCAGCCCCGAGATTGGCGGCGTGATGGTGCGCGGTCGTGCAGGCACTATCGGCGCGCCGTTCAACCTGGGTGAAATGACGGTCACGCGCTGCTCATTGGCGTTGGAGGATGGCACCGTGGGCCATGGTTATGTTCAAGGCCGCTCAAAGCCCAAGGCTGAGGCTGCCGCGCTGATCGATGCGCTGATGCAGACCGAGGCCGCGGATCGTCTGACCGAACTGGTGATCACGCCGCTCAAGACCCAGATGCAAGATAAGCGCAAGGCGCGGGCGGCAAAAGCGGCGGCCACCAAGGTTGAGTTCTTTACGCTGGTCCGGGGAGAGGACTGATGAACGCACAAACGCACTTCTCAGGTGGATTTCAGGACGCCCCGCGCGATGCCGCGCACGCGTTTCGGGCCGCGATGACGGTGATGGCGCGCCCTGGTGAGATCAGAACGCTGGTCGGGGCGGAACCTCCGGCACCGCTATCGGTTGCGGCAGGCACTCTGCTGCTAACACTTTGTGACGCGGATACGGGCGTTTATCTGGCGGGCGCGGCAGATACGCCGGATATGCGTCAATGGCTCAGGTTTCATACAGATGCGCCAATCGTCGAGGCGTCGAAAGCAGATTTCGCCGTGGGCCGCTGGTCTGACCTGATGCCTCTGAGCGACTACCGGATCGGCACGTCCGAATACCCCGATCGCTCGGCCACTTTGATTGTTGAGAGTGATACGCTCGCGCCGAAGGGTGCGGTTCTAAGCGGGCCGGGAATCAAGACCACGGCACGCCTGTCACTGCCGGATATCGGGGTGCTGCAGGGCAACGCGATGCTCTATCCGTTGGGCTGTGACTTCTTCTTCACCTGCGCAGATCAGGTCGCAGCCTTGCCGCGCAGCACGCAGATCAAGGCCGAGGGATAACCGATGTATGTAGCCGTCAAAGGTGGTGAAAAGGCCATCGAAAACGCCCATGCCTGGCTGGCCGAAGAGCGCCGGGGCGATACTGACATCGCCGATCTAAGTATCGCGCAAATCCGCGAACAGCTAAGTCTTGCCGTCAATCGGGTCATGACCGAGGGGTCCCTGTACGACCCGGACCTCGCGGCGCTGGCGATCAAGCAGGCGCGTGGGGATCTGATCGAGGCGATCTTTCTGATCCGCGCCTATCGCACCACGCTGCCTCGGTTTGGCTATTCCAACCCGGTCAAGACGGGCGACATGGCCTGCGACCGTCGCGTTTCGGCCACGTTCAAGGACGCGCCGGGGGGGCAGGTACTGGGGCCCACTTTTGACTACACCCACCGGCTGTTGGATTTCAAACTGGCCGCCGATGGTGAAATTTCCCCCGCGCCCAAAGGCGACGCCCGGCAAGAACCGACACCGCATATCACCAGCTTCCTCAAGGGTGAGGGTGTTATTCAAGACGAGCCGCTCAGCGAGGACGCACCGGGCGACCTGACGCGGGAGCCGATGGAGTTTCCATCGAACCGCCCGCTGCGTTTGCAGGCTCTGACCCGTGGGGATGAGGGGTTCGTTCTGGGCATGGCCTATTCAACCCAACGCGGCTACGCCCGTAACCACGCCTTTGTCGGCGAATTGCGGATCGGCAAAGTCGCGGTCGAGATAGATATCCCCGAGCTTGGTTTCGCTATTGATATCGGTGAGGTCGAACTGACGGAATGTGAAACCGTCAACCAGTTCCAAGGCTCCAAGACGGAACCGCCGCAGTTCACTCGCGGCTATGGTCTGGTCTTTGGTCAGTCCGAGCGCAAAGCGATCTCGGTGGCTTTGGTCGACCGGGCGTTGCGGTGGAAAGAGCTGGGCGAAGACAATCTGGGGGCCCCCGCGCAGGATGAGGAATTTGTCCTCAGCCATGCGGACAATATTCAGGCCACCGGGTTCCTCGAACACATCAAGCTGCCGCATTACGTGGATTTCCAATCCGAACTGGAACTCGTGCGCAAGCTGCGCCGGGAGGCGGAAGAACGCATAGCACCCAAGGAGGCTGCAGAATGAAAGCGGTGGTTTTTGATATCGGTGGCGTGCTTGTCGATTGGCAACCGCATCTGGCCTGGGTCGAGGCGCTGGGGTCGGAAGACGCCGCGCACGCGTTCATCAAAAGGACAGATTTCCTGGCGCGCAACGCAAGGGGCGACAATGGAGAGCGCTTCGCCGATATGGCGCAGGAGCTTTCGGACCCGCGCGATCAGGAACTGTTCGCAGCCTATGTCGACCTCTATGCCCGCACGGTCGAGACACCGATCCACGGCACATGGGACGTTCTGGAACGCCTGAAGACGCAAGGCACGCCGGTCCACGCCATCACCAACTGGTCGGCGGAAACCTGGCCCGAGGGGCTTAAGGCCCAACCGCGATTGGGCGAGGTCTTTGGCACTCTGGTCGTGTCGGGGCAGGAGGGGGTGATGAAACCCGACGCCCGGATTTTCGAGATCCTGTGCGAGCGATCCGGCCATGCGCCCGAAGACTGCGTGTTCATCGACGACGGCCTGCACAATGTCGAAGGCGCGAGGGCTGTAGGTATGGACGCTATTCATTTCACCTCGCCGCAGGCTTTGGATGCCGCTTTGACTGAAAGAGGTTTGCTATGAACGAGTACAACTTCGCCTATCTGGATGAACAGACCAAGCGGATGATCCGCCGGGCAATCCTCAAAGGGTTGGCGGTTCCGGGATATCAGGTGCCCTTTGCCAGCCGCGAGATGCCGATGCCCTATGGGTGGGGTACCGGCGGTGTTCAGGTCTCGGCGGCAACGTTGACGCCCGACGATACGTTCAAGGTGATTGATCAGGGTGCAGATGACACGACCAACGCAGTGTCGATCCGCAAGTTCTTTGAAAACACGGCCGGTGTTGCGACCACGGAAGAGACTGAGAAGGCCACCGTCATCCAGACCCGCCACCGCATCCCCGAGGCAAAGCTGACCGAGGATCAGATCCTCGTCTATCAGGTCCCGATCCCTGAGCCTTTGCGCTTTCTCGAACCACGCGAGACCGAGACGCGAAAGATGCACAGCCTTGAGGAATACGGGCTGATGCATGTGAAGCTTTATGAAGATATCAGCCAACACGGTGCGATCTCGACCTCATATGCGTATCCGGTCAAAGTGTCGGACCGCTATGTGATGGACCCGTCGCCGATTCCGAAGTTTGACAACCCGAAGCTGCAAATGGACGCGATCCAACTGTTTGGCGCGGGGCGCGAACAGCGGATCTACGCGGTGCCACCCCATACCAAGGTCGTCAGCCTCGATTTCGAGGACTACCCGTTCGAGGCCTCCAAAGCCGATCACCTCTGCGACCTTTGCGGGGCCGAAGACAGCTATCTGGACGAAGTCATCATGGATGACGCGGGCAATCGGATGTTTGTCTGCTCGGATACGGACTACTGCCGGTCGCGCCGTGAGGCGGGCCACCAAGGCCCCATGACCAGAGAGGACGCGGCATGACCCCGCTGTTGCAAGTCAAGGATATCGAAAAAAGCTACGGTGCCCGGATCGGATGTACGGATGTCAGTTTTGATCTCTATCCGGGTGAGGTGATGGGGATCGTTGGCGAAAGCGGGTCGGGCAAATCGACGTTGCTGAATTGTCTGGCAGGTCACCTAGAACCCGATGCGGGGCAGGTGATCTTTGACACCCGTGCAGACGGTCCGGTGGATACGGTCACCATGTCCGAGCCCGAGCGGCGGATGCTAAGCCGCACGGACTGGGCCTTTGTTCATCAACACGCCCGTGATGGGCTGCGCATGTCGGTCAGTGCTGGCGGCAATATCGGCGAGCGCCTGATGGCCGTCGGCGATCGTCATTACGGTGACATTCGCGACAAGGCAATCGATTGGCTGGGTCGGGTCGAGATCAGCGAGGCGCGGGTCGATGATCGCCCGACTGCGTTCTCGGGCGGGATGCAGCAGCGCTTGCAGATCGCGCGCAATCTGGTGACGGGGCCTCGGCTGGTGTTCATGGATGAACCGACCGGAGGGCTGGACGTCTCAGTTCAGGCGCGGCTTTTGGATCTGTTGCGCGGATTGGTGCGTGAGATGGGGCTGAGCGCAATCATCGTCACCCATGATCTGGCCGTTGTGCGCCTGTTGGCGGATCGGTTGATGGTGATGAAAGACGGCCATGTGGTGGAAACCGGCCTGACCGATCAGGTGCTGGACGATCCACAACATGCCTATACGCAGCTGCTTGTATCCAGCGTTCTGCAGGTTTGAGTATTTGGGAAAAGATGAATCGATGATTGAGCTTACAGACGTCAGCAAGAGCTTTACCCTGCACAATCAGGGCAGTGTGGTCATTCCGGTGATGGAGGGTGCCTCGCTGAAGGTGTCCCCCGGTGAATGCGTTGCCCTGACCGGAGCCTCGGGCGCGGGCAAATCCACCTTGATGCGGGTGATTTATGGAAACTACCTCGCGGCCTCTGGCACGGTGTTGGTCGGCGGGGTGGACGTGGCGAAAGCCCAACCGCGTGAGATTCTGGCGCTGCGGCGTGAGACGTTGGGCTATGTCAGCCAGTTCCTACGGGTTGTCCCTCGGGTCCCTACGCTTGAGGTTGTGGCCGAGCCGCTTTTGGCGCTGGGCAGTGACCGGAAAGCCGCTTTGGACAAGGCGGCGGGGTTGCTGGCGCGGTTGAACATTCCCGAACGGCTCTGGTCGCTCAGCCCGACCACGTTTTCGGGCGGTGAGCAGCAGCGTGTGAACATCGCACGCGGTTTTGCGCATGACTACCCGGCGATGCTGCTGGATGAGCCGACGGCCAGTCTGGACGCGCAGAACCGGGAAACGGTTTTGTCGCTGATCGAAGAGGCCAAGGCCCGCGGCGCCGCAATTGTTGGGATTTTTCACGACGTCGAGGCGCGCGAGCGTGTGTGCGACCGTTCAGTGAATGTCTCGGAATTCACGCCCGGACAGGCAGCATGAGCCTAGCACCCGTCATAGCGGTTGTTGGCCCTTCAGGCGTGGGCAAGGACAGCGTCATGGCCGCGTTGGAGGCTCGCGCGTCGGGGGTTCAGCGCCTGCGTCGCGTGATCACGCGGCCCGAGGGGGAAGAGGGCGAGGATTTCGACCGGGTCTCGGTCGAAGTGTTTGAGCAGATGGTGCTGGATGGTGCCTTCTCGATGCACTGGCGGGCACATGGGTTGCACTACGGCGTGCCGGTGCAGATCGCGGAACAACGCCAGCAATGTCAGGCTGTGCTGGTCAATTTCTCCCGCGCGGTTCTGCTGCAAGCGCAGGAGGTCTTTGGGGACCTTATTGTGATTTCCTTGACCGCTGACGCAAAGGTTTTGGAACAGCGTCTTGCGGCACGGGGGCGCGAGACCACCGAAGAACAGGCCAAGCGCCTTGGACGTGCCAAAGCGCCGCTGCCCGAAGGGTTGCGCCGGGTGATCGAGATCGACAACTCGGGCGCGTTGGACGATACGGTCAACGCGATCCTTGCGCGGCTTCAGCCGGAAAGGGCGTAACGATGGATCAGGTGAAAACGTCCATCCTGGGCCTCGCCCATCAGGGCCAGATCCTCGATCCGGAAGTGTGTGGGCAGTTTTGGGGCCAGATGCGTGTCCAAAGCCGCTTCGACCTCCGCCAGCACGGGTTTGGCCAGTTTACCGCTCAGCGTGATGTGGAACCGGAAGGCCTCCAGCACGTAAGGATAGCCCCACTGCACCAGATTGACGTCCTGCTCCAGGGTCAGTTTTGCCGCGCGGCGGCGGGCCAGTTCGGCCTCGGACGCAGGCGCGCGAAACCCGTCAAGCTCTTGCACACAGGCCGCGGCGAGGGCGTTCAGGGCATGGGTCTCTCCGACCGGGCGCAGGGCCAGAAACCGGCCCAGCCGCGCGATCTCAAGCCCGTCCAGCGAGACCGGCGCATGGCGCGCGACCAGCGTGGTGCAGGCCTCGTAGAGCGCCTCAACCGTCTGCCCGTCGCGCAGCCGGAACGGAGGTTTCATCGTCGCGTGCAACCCGTATTTGCGCGGCACTTCGGTGACGGATGCAACGTCGATGCTGTCCACGGTGGGATGCGCCACCGGTACCCCGGTTTCCATGTCCCAGCCCAGCCAGCTGGTAGCAAATTGCGTCCACTCTGCATCGGCAGGGGGGGCATAGTAGATCGCGTATCGCGTGAATGTCACATTGGCCTCCTATTGCGTGGCCCGTTCAATAGCTCAAACTGTGTGAAGTTCAGATGACAGAAGAAATGATCCTTGCCAATGCCACGCTCGTTCTGCCGAACGAAACTGTTACGGGGCGTGTTCGAGTCGTAGGCGACAGCATTGCGGATATCGACACAGGCGCTTCGGTCCCTGCGGGTGCGGTTGATTGTGAAGGCGACTATATCAGCCCGGGTCTGGTCGAGCTGCACACTGACAACCTTGAGCGTCACATTCAGCCGCGTCCCAAGGTCGACTGGCCCCACGCCGCTGCGATCCTCGCCCATGATGCCGAGCTGGCAAGCACCGGGATCACCACCGTGTTTGACGCAATGCGGATCGGGTCCATCCCCTCGGGCTCGGCCCGGTATCTGAAATACGCGCGCGGGCTGTCGCAGGAGCTTTGGGACCTGCGCGAACAGGATGCGCTGAAGATCAGCCACTTCCTTCATCTCCGGGCCGAGGTGTGTTCGGAAACACTGGTCGAGGAGCTGGACGAATTCGGCCCTGAGGACCGTGTTGGCCTTGTCTCGATCATGGATCACACGCCGGGTCAGAGGCAGTTTCGCGATCTCTCGAAACTTGAGGCCTATATGAAGGGCAAATACGCCATGGACGATGATACGTTCATGCAACACGTGGCCCATCTGAAAGGGTTGCGCGACCGCAATGGTGAAAAGCATGAGGTTGAGACTGTTAAGGCTGCCAACCGTTTTGGTGCGGTTCTGGCCAGCCACGATGATACGACGGAAGAGCAGGTCCAGGTTTCCGCAGGTCACGGCATTCGTCTGGCTGAGTTCCCGACAACGGTCGAAGCTGCCCAAGCCTGCCACTCGCACGAGATCAAGGTCATGATGGGGGCGCCGAACATCATCCGTGGCGGGTCGCATTCGGGCAATGTCGCGGCGCAGGAGCTGGCCGAGCTGGGCCATCTGGACATCATCTCGTCTGATTACGTGCCCTCGGCGCTGCTGCTTTCGGCTGTGCGGCTGGGACAGATGTGGGACGACATGGCGCGCGGGCTGCGGACCGTGACCCAGACCCCGGCGCAGGCCGTGGGGCTCGAGGACAGGGGCGTGTTGCGCACCGGCGCCCGCGCGGATCTGATCCGGTTCCGCATGCGGGCAGGTGTTCCCGCCCTGAATGCGGTCTGGTCGCGTGGGCGGCGCGTTGCCTGATCAGGCCATGTAGAACAGGTAGCGGTCCGGAGCGATGGTTTCAGGTCCCTCGATCTGATCGAACCCGACCAGCGGCTGGCCCGAGATCAGCAACCCGCCGGGCTGCATCACCTGCGCAATCAGAGGGCTGAGGCGTGTCGCCTCGGCCACGTCCTCCGCTTTGATCCCTCGGCCGAAATCGTAGTGCGCCATCGCCATCTTGTGGCCTGCGCTGGCAAGCTTTTGCAGCATAGGTTCGGCCTCGCCCTGCAGGAAATCCTGTTCTGGCGGAGTGCTGTCGGGGTGGCATTGCAGAACGCGATCCATCACCCAGATGCGGCGCTCGGGCAGGATTTCACGCAGGTGGTCATAGGTGCGCCCATTGCCGAGCCCCATGTCCAGCACATCACCTTTCTGATTAGCGATCTTCGCAGCGGCCCAGTTCAGCCCGTCGCGTTGCGCGGTCAGGCGGCGCAGCATGGAATCCAGTCGGCTCATTCGGGGTCTCCGTTTCCGTGTCTGGGGGCGGTCCAGAGGGTCGCCGGCCCGTCCAGCAGGTGTTTCAGCAAAGCTTCGGTAAAGGCCCAGATGTCTTGATCATGGACCAGATGATGGGTCAATACGCCAAGCGGTTCACTGTTGTCGGCGCGCTCCTCCCGGCGGTCACGCAGCAGCGCGGTGGTTTTCTGGACAAGCGCGTCAGGATCCACCAAGCTCCGGCTGCCGCGCCAGTCGATCGGGTCGATATGGGTGTTCACCTGCTCCAAACCCGGCGTGGCCTGCGCTGATGCCCGAGGGGTCGCGGTCGAGAGGATTTCATACCCGAGATCGGGCAGATGCGCGGCAATCTCGGGCGCGATACGGTTCCACGGCGGGACGAACATGGGCCGCAAACTGTCCGGAAACAGAGACCGCAGGCGCGTCATACCGGCCTCGGCGTCCTGCAAGATCGTCTCCATGGGACGGTGCAGGCGAAATTCGGATTTCTTTTCCTCTGGCGGAGCGCGGTTTTCGTGCGCCCAGCCGTGGACAACCGGTATCAGGTTCGGCCGTTGCGCCATGTAAGACGCCAGTTCGCTCGTAGCATTACGCGGGATGATCGCAAGATGAACCGGTATCCCAAGCCGTTCAGACAAAGCGGAGAGTTGGTCCAGCTGAGGGGTCGGAGCAATCGCATCGTCGTCCCGCCACCACAGCGGAAAAGACAGCCCTTGGTCGCGCCAAATGGCCAGTTCTTCGTCCAATATGTGCCAGTCTACCATCATCTGCGCGCGTCCCAGAGCCTCTGAGCGATCTCAACGCTGCGCTGTGCTCCGTCGAAGCCAAAGCCCTGTGTCGAACGGGGCACGTCAGAAATGACCCGTTTCAGGGCCGCGGAAAGGCGGGCCGCGTCAAGGTCTTTGCTGAGAAGAACCTCCATCGCAGAAAGCGCAGACAGGCTTTGCCCGCGCAGGTTTTGTTCCACTTCATTCCCGTCATCAAAGGGCACCATCACCGCCGGAGTACCCGATTGCAGCAGGTCCATCGCGGTGTTGTAGCCGCACATGCTCACCGATGCCGCTGCATGAGGGAGCATTTGCCGAAAATCCGGGCGGACGGGTTCGATGAAAACAGGTGCGCCTTCGGCCAATTGGGACAGTTCAGAAACGCGTGCCTTTGCATCACGCCCGCCCACCAACAGGCGCCAGCGCCTGTTGGGCATCTCTCGGGCGGCCTCGATGGCCGCGCGAAAGATCGGCTGCCCTACCGATCCACCGCCCGTGCTGACCAGAATCTCTCCCTCACCAACACCGTCCGGATGGGGCTGCGGCGCAACCGGCGCGACAAAGCCGGTATAGTGCAAATACCCGGACAGCCGCTCCGAGACGGGCCAGCTGACACTGAGCGGTGTGATACGTTCATCCGCGTGAACCAGAACACCGTGATAAAACGCGTCAATAATCTCATCGGCCCGTTCAGCCTTGGAGGGTTTGGACGGCGGTGCCAGAATATCGCGGATTGAGCTGAGGATGACGGGGCGGTGAGGCAGTGCCCGCGCGGCGGTCAGTGCAGCCTCGAATTCATTCGCCAATACGCGGCGGCCAAAGGGGAAAAGCTCGGTGATCAAAACGTCCGGCTGGAACGAGCGGACAGCCTCAACCAACGCCACGGTCCGCGCGTTGCGATAGGTTTCATCAGCCTCTTTGCCGTCTTCACCCAACAGCCGGGTAAAGTTGGTCCCATCCGAGCGCAGCGGCGGTAGACCAAACAGCGTCAGGCCCGTGCTGTCAAGCTGAGGCGCTGGCATGCCACCAGACACCACCATCACTTCATGGCCTGCACCCAAAAAAGCGCGCCCCAGCGTCAAGGCTCGGCTTAGGTGCCCGGTTCCCAACAGGTGGGTGACGACAAGCATCACTTTCATGTCGTGGCCTCGCGCTTGATCAGGCGGGTCGGTTCCGCTTCAGGCGTCATTGTCTCCATGTCGATGACATAGAGCCTGTTGCGCTTGATTTTGAAAGAGGCGGGGCCTTCAAAATCCCATCCCCAGGCCCGCGCCAGAATGACCCGCATGATGCCGATGTGGCACACAGCAAGCGCGTCTTGCCGGAGTTCTGCCAGCCAAGGCGCGAGACGATCTGCAACCTCAGCCGGGCTTTCGCCATTTGGCGGGCGATAGTCCCAACCCCAATCCTCGATATGCCTGTAGCCGCTGGAAGAGTCTGCAATCAGGTCTACACCGCGCAAGCCTTCCCAATCGCCCCAATTCATCTCGATCAGCGCATCGCTGGTCATCGGGACACGGCCTGAGACGATCTGCGCTGTCTCAAACGCGCGCTGCAACGGGCTGGCCCAGATCTGAGCCTGCTCCCAAGAGGCGGGCAGGGCGTAGCCAGACAGTTCAGCCCGCGCTTCGGGGTCCAGCGCGATGTCGCTACGCCCCTGAATCTGTCCGGCGCGGTTCCAGGGCGTATGACCGTGTCGCAGCAAGGCCAGTCTGGTCATGCGGAAACCTCCAGCATGGGGCGGATGGTCTGCCAGAACCGTCGTGTCGCACCCGGCATCAGGTGGCGATCAGCCACGTATTGGCGGGCTTCACGCCCAAGGCGTCCCCGCTCTTCGCCCATCTGCAACAGGGTCCGCATGCGCTGGGCCAGGCCTCGCGCCGCTTGTTCGACACTGGGGTAGTCCGAAGGCGAAAGCACGTCGCGTACTCCGGGGCGGTCTTGCGCGACCACTGGCAGGCCTGCGGCCTGAGCCTCAAGATAGATCATGCCGTAGGCTTCGTTGACGCCGGGCCAGACCAGAAACCCCGAATTCTGATAGAGGTGGCTCAGGCTCTCCTGGTCCAGTTGGCCAAGGAACGTGACCTTTTCGCCGAACGGGGCCATGAGTGCTTCAACTTCACTTCGGGCCGGTCCGTCGCCTGCGATCTGCAACCGCCAATCGCCAGTGAGAAATATAAGAGCTTCGGCCAGCAGCTGATATGAGGCCAGCTTGTCCCCGTGCCGCATCATGCCGACGGCCAGCATCGGACCCTCGGCCGCGGCCTGAGGTGGCAAATCCCTGATCGGCAGAAACGGAGGCAATTCGACCAGAGCCTGAGTGCCAAAGCGGTCGCGCTCCAACGTGATCAGGTCATTTGCGGTGTGATAGAAAATCACCTTGGCCGCATCGCAGGCCTCATGGGCAGATTGCGCGAACCCGGCCCAAGGCCCCTTCAGGCGGCTGCTGGCCCGTGTGCTTTCCATTTGAACATATGGGATCTGTCGCGCCGCACAGACCTGCGGGCCGATCAGGTCCGGGGCTTTGTAGTAGTTGTGGTAGGTCACCCAAATCGACGTGTCTTGCGGCAGCTCAGCAATCAGGCGTTGCGTTTCGGCTTCGGCCGCCGCGCGCAAGGCGCGCTGTTTGGAGGTATCTCCATGCTTGTCATAGATCCGCAGCTCGGAGACGAGATCTACTTGGTCTCCTTCGGCTGCAATGGCGGTGATCAGGTTCCGCGCCATCTCGCGGTCGCCCGAAGGGGTCGGGCTGTGTGGGGATTTCATGGGGGCGTAAAACGCCACGCGCGCCATTAGACCGTTTCCAGGCACAAAGCGTTCAGCCGATCCGAAAGCCGCGCGATACCCGGGTCCATCCGGAACTCGGCCAGCAAACGGTCATAGGCGGCCCGGGCCATTTTGGCGGTGGCTTCGGGATCGTTCGCAAGTGCCAGCATCGCGTTGGCCAGTGCCTTTGGATCGTCATCCGACAGGACGCCGTGGGTGCCTGAGGTGATGAACTCAGGAATTGCGGACACCGGCGTCGACAGGATCGGCAGGAGTTGCGAAGCAGCCTCCATCAAAACATTCGGCAACCCGTCGCGATCGCCATCCTCTGCAATGCGGCTGGGCAGGACGAAGAGGTCGGCCGCGCGCATGGCTTCGATCACTTCGGGCTGATCGCAGGCGCCTTTCCAGCTGATCCGGTCGGCGATTCCGGCTGCCGTGGCGCGGTCGCGTAGTACGTCCCCCAAAGCGCCGCCGCCGATATGGGTCCAGTGCCAGTCCAGCGCCTCGGGTAGCAAGGCCAAGGCATCAATCAGCCGATCGAAGCCCTTTTTCTCGACCAGTCGCCCGACTGAGATCATGTGAAACGGCCCGTCCGCTGCGCGCAGCTTCCGGTCCGGCGGGTTTGGGAACCGGGAAAGGTCCAACCCATGGTAAATGAGATCAACGCGTGCGGGGTCATCCGCCAGCTCCCGCAAATGGGCGGCCCCTATAGCGGTGCAGGTGGCCCCAAAGGCGGCCCCATGGGTCGCCGCTTGCAGCTTTTCGCGTTTTTCCCATTCGGGCGAGGTCCAGATATCCTTGGCGTGGGCCGAAAAGCTCCACGGTACGTTGCGCATGATCGCGGCATAGCGCGCCACCGATGAGGGCGTGTGCATGAAATGGGCATAGAGCGCCCGCGTCGCGTCTGGCAGCTCGGCCGCCAAAACGCAGGCCTGTCCAAAGCGGCGAATGCGGTTGTGGGTCGGGTCGCGGCGCAGGTCTTGCCGCCACACGCGGTAGGCCTCGGCATAGCCCGGCAGGCGTTGGGCGATGGCCCGTGCGGCCAAGACGCGTTGCGGCTCCTGATAGAGGTATTCAGGCAGATAGCGCACCTGCCCCTTGAACCGGTCATGCAGGGGGTGGCGCTTGGTGTCGGTTGGGTGGCGCAAGGACCAGATGTCAAACTGATGGCCAGCCTCCTGCAAGGCGACCAGTTCTTGTGCAATAAACGTCTCGGACAGGCGCGGCCATCCTTTGACCAGCACCGCGAGTTTCGGGTTTTGGGATGTCATCCGGTCGCTCGTTCCTGTTCCCGGTGCAGCAGCGCATCGATGCGGCCTGTTACATAGTCCAACCCGTCCAGCAAGCCGTCGCTGATCGCCTGCGAGGGCAGGGGCTGTCGCGGCAATTCGCGGATGGCGCGGATCATCGCGTCGGTCGTCAAGCCGTCGCGCTGTTCGTCCAGCATCCGGACAAGGCCAAGGTTTTCAGCGCGCGAGGCGCGTATCCATTGTTCCAATCGAGGCGTGGTGCGGGGTACGATGACGGCGCGTTTGTCGAAGGACAGGACTTCGCAGAAGGTGTTGTAGCCCCCCATGCAGACGACGCCCGCCGCCCCGGCAAAAAGCGTTTCGATCTGGGATTCAAATCCAACGGCTGTCACGCGCCCGTTCAGCGCGGCCACGCGGGTTTCAAATTCATCGCGTGACTCGCCGGACAGGAAGGGTCCATAAACCAGCACCGCGCGGGGCGACAGGGTCGGGTCCTGTTCGTAGGCCGAGAGGACCAGGTTGACCATCGCCTTTCCATCGCCGCCGCCACCGGGCGTGATCAGGATATAGGGCTGTTCCGGGGGCTCTCCGACCGGGCCGAGATCGCGGCGCAGATAGCCGGTCCAGTGTAGGCGTGATCGGGCCGCTGCGCTGAGGGGCAGACCCTCGGTCGGGTCGTAGATCGAATGCAACCCGTAGACCCAGATTTCGTGATAGAACCGCTCGGTCGCGGCGATCGCGTCCTTGCGATCCCATTCGGCGGCCAGAACCTCGGGCTCGTCCAGAACATCGCGCAGGCCCAGAACCAGCTTGGTGTCGCAGGACTGTTCGAGGAATTCAAGCGTTGGCAGTAGTTCACCGCGAAAGCCCGTGGGTTCCTTGTCGACGATCAGGACGTCGGGGTCGAATTGCTGAACGGCTGTCTTGATCAGACCCGAGCGCAGCTCGGTCACCTCATCAATGCCCATGCCAATCGTGCGGGCCGCGTAAGATCCGTCCGAGCGTTTGGTTACCCCCGGCAAGCGCACATGGTCGACGCGGCGGGGAAAGGTGAAACGCCCGGCCACAGGCGATCCGGTCAGGATCAGGGCGGACGCGCTTGGGTCGGCTTCGGTCATCGCTGCCGCCAGCGCACGCGAACGGCGCAAGTGGCCTAACCCAAAGGTATCGTGGCTGTAAAATAGCAGGCGCGGCGCGCGGTCCGGATTGTCTTGTTTTTTGCCTAGGCTCATAGGGTCGCCCGTCTTATTGGTCTGGGTACTACATCCGCGCGTATGCAAGCGATACCGTATATCCTTATGCTGCGCTTGCCAAAGGGGAAATCGCCCGCTGTCGCTAACACGCGATATGTCCGGTGTATGTAACATGCGATCTGTCCGGTTCTATTCTGTCTCTGAGAGGAGGCGTTATGAACCGAGCAGAAGTGTTACAGGAAGTTCGACTGATGAAGTTTGAAGATGTGTATTCGCGGCGAAGCGCGAACAAGCTGACGCAAGAACAGGCGGCTGAGATACTGGGTGTATCCGTGCGCACCGTCAGGCGTTGGGAGGATCGATTTGAGGCGGATGGTGCAGAAGGTCTGTACGACCGTCGGCTTGGCAAACTGGCCAACAATCGTGTTGCCACGGATAAGGTCATGGAGATGCTTGAACTGTTTGATACCAAGTACTGGGATTACACGCCGAAGCATTTCCACGAGAAGCTGGTGGCCCACCATGGTTTCACACAGAGCTACAACTGGGTGCGGCTTACACTGCAGCGCCACGGCCGGGTTCAGGCAGCACCCCGACGAGGTGCCCATCGGCGCAAGCGGCCCCGCCGTCCGATGGTTGGCATGATGTTGCATCAGGACGGCTCCAGCCATGAATGGGTTCCGGGTCAGTGGTGGGATCTGATCGTCACCATGGACGATGCCACCAACCGGGTTTATTCGGCATTCTTTGTCGAGGAAGAAGGGACGATGAGCAGTTTTCAGGGGCTGACAGAGGTGATCGAGGCGCAAGGTCTGTTTTGCTCGCTCTATGCCGATCGGGGCTCTCATTACTGGCATACGCCCGAAGCGGGCGGCAAAGTGGACAAGGACAATCTGACCCAGGTCGGGCGCGCCTTGCAGCAACTCGGCATTGAGCTGATCCCGGCCTATTCACCGCAGGCCCGTGGACGGTCTGAACGCATGTTTGGCACGTTCCAGAACCGATTGCCGCAGGAACTGCGGTCCCATGGGATCACAACCATTGAAGAGGCCAATCAGTTCCTGAAAGAGGTCTATCTTCCCGAACACAATGCCCTGTTTGCAAAGGAGCCGGAGGATACGACCTCGGCCTTCGTGCCGTTTACAGGCAATGTGCGCGACACCCTGTGTGTGCAGGAAGACCGCGTCGTCGGCAACGACAATACGGTGCGCTACAAGGGCCTGGTCATGCAGATCGCGGCAGACAGGCACCGTCATCATTTCGTCAAGGCGAAGGTCAGGGTCCACGAATACCCCGATGGTCAACTGGTCATCTTCCACGGCCCGAGATGCATTGGCCGCTACCAGCCTGACGGATCACCCATCACACAGGAGGATAGCAAACACAAAGTCGCGTGACCCGCTTCGACGTGGCGCGAACGCGGTGGCCCAAATCTACGGTCGCCTACGGCTCCCTCCGAATTGGGCCACCGCGCAATCAACTGAAGCGGACAATTGGCATGTTACCTACACCGGACAATTCAGAATGTTCTCGACAAGGGGAAATCGCCCGCCTGCAAATGTGCCAAACATGGCGATTTGGCAACAGGATATTGAGGATATGGGTTCAATTTGCACCAGTCTTTGCCGTTTCGTTCAAAGGGCGAAATCAGCCGGGCGTGAGGATTTGAACACGTCCAACAGGTTCTGTACGGTGTGCGCCAGTGAAGAAATTGGATGCAAGACCCTATGAAACCGAACTTTCTGGCCGCGACGCTATTGGCATTTTGGGCTCTGTTGTTGGCGTTTCCAGCCAGTGTGGCAGCGCAGACCGCGCTGATACCGGGCTATGGCTCGGGTTCCGCAACGGAAGAGACTGCAACCAACGAAAGTGATCTCGCCGACGCGATCCGCACCGCCACCGAGGCTGGTGCCAGTGTTATCGTCATCGATAGTTCGGGCAATCTGGTCTCCACCGCGGGTGAGCAGCCCGAAGCGGAATCGGCTGAGGTTGACCCCATGGCCGAGGCCTCGCAACTGATGCGGACACAGGCGCGATTCACCAAGTTCCGTGAATCGGTCCAATCACGCCTTGAGGCACTGCCCTATTCGGTGTTCGAAGTGGAGTATATCCTGCGTCAGACCAGCCCAGATGGCCGTATCCAGACCTATGTCGAGGTTCTGGGCTGGAACATCCTCTTCCTGCTGTTGGGGCGGTGGCTCTCAACCGAGATCTATGGCAAACGGATCGCCAAGCGCTGGGTCGTGGCGCGGATCAAGGAGAACCCGCAGGGCTATCGCGAGAAGATGCCATTTCTCGTGTACCGCTTCGTGATGGGGATCGGCGGCACGATCTTTGCCATGTTGATGGCATTGATCGTGGGCTATCTGTTCTTTGGCGAGGCCGAAGATATCTCGATCCAGTTTACCGTGACCGCGATCTTCACGGCCTTTTTCCTGTCCCGCACGATCTCGGACCTGTGGCGAATGGTGCTGTCACCTTACCTAAGCCAGTATCGCTTGCCGCCCTTTTCCGACCGCCACGCCAAGCGGCTGTATATCTGGGCATCGGCGGTGGCGACCTATGATGTATCGGTCGTTCTGTTTTCGACCTGGGTGGCGGATTTTGGTCTGAACTACAACGTCTACGCCTTGGTCTACGGGTGCTTGACCCTGTTCGGGGCCTTCTTGAATATTCTGATGATCCTGTTCAATGCCGGGGCCATTTCAAATGCGATCCGGGGCGGGCGGGCACCGTCTCAAGTCTCGTGGATTCTGCGCTTCATCTCATTTGCTTGGGCTCCGGTGCTGATCCTGTACATCGTGTTCAGCTGGTCGAAGCTGGCAGTGGATCTGGTGCTTGAGAATGAAAACTCGGTCCCGATTGTTGCCAGCAGCTATGCGATCTTCATGTCGGTTGTCGTGGCCTATGGCGCGATGAACTACCTGCTGGAGCGCTATTTCGATCGCAACCGCAAGATCGAACAGATCAACGCCGAGACAGAGATCGAGGCAGAGGCACCCTCGCCCGAGGCTGTACAACGCAAGCACGCCATTCTGACCTATGAGGACCTGGCCCGCCGAGTGGCTGGCATTCTGGCCTTTGTCGTAGGCAGCTATGCGCTGGTGGTAATCTGGAACCCCGACGCCAGCTGGAGCGAGGATCTGCCGATCGGGCGCGCGTTGGACGTGATGGTGATCCTGTTCATCGGTTACATCCTGTTCAATTTTTTCCGCATCTGGATTGACAGCAAAATCGCCGAAGAGTCTGATGATGGCTCCGAGGCCGAGTTGGGCGATGAAGGTGGCGAAGGCGGTCAGAGCCGCTTGGCCACCTTGCTGCCTTTGTTCCGCGGGGCGATCCTGGCGGTCGTTGTCGTGACGATTGTGCTGATCGTACTGATGGAGCTGGGCATCAACGTCAGCCCTCTGTTCGCAGGTGCCGGTGTGGTTGGTCTGGCTGTCGGGTTCGGGTCGCAGACCTTGGTGCGCGACATCTTCTCGGGCGCCTTCTTCCTGTTGGATGATGCGTTCCGCAAAGGGGAATACATCGACATTGGGGATGTGAAGGGAACGGTCGAGAAAATCTCGGTCCGCTCGTTCCAACTGCGCCACCATCTGGGGGCGCTGAACACTATCCCCTTTGGGGAGATCAAGGTTCTGACCAACTATTCGCGCGACTGGGTGATCATGAAGCTACCTCTGCGCGTGACCTATGACACGGATGTCGAGAAGGTGCGGAAACTGATCAAGAAACTGGGTCAGGAGTTGCTGAGCGATCCAGTGGTCGGAGACAACTTCATCCAGCCCCTGAAGTCTCAGGGCGTGATCGAGATGCAGGATTCGGCAATGATCATCCGGGTCAAGTTCATGACCAAGCCGGGCGATCAGTGGCTGGTGCGCAAGAAGGTGTATCAGGATATCCGAGAGCTATTTGCTCGCGAAGGCATCAAGTTCGCCCATCGTGAAGTGACCGTTCGCCTAGCTGATGGTAAAGAAGCCGAAGACCTGACACCTAAACAGCGCGAGGCAGTCACTGGAGCGGTGCAGGCCGCGATTGACGAGGACTATCTGGACGATATCGGGCCGGGCGGCGACGACCGCTAAGGCGGTTCTCCCGCCTCTTTGGGCTGCGTCTCTGACGAGACGCCTTCCAAAGCGTTGGGCCGGGCCGCGCGTGCCGCGCGGCGGTTGGCGCATCAGGGCCAGGTTGGGTTGGAGGTGCCTAGTTGTGGGGCGGGCAAGTCCCACCTCCTGACTTCCGACATTTTTTCGTATAAGTCATTGATATTATTATGCCTTGGTTGCCAAAAGGCACTACACGGACTTTTTTCGCCAGCGATTGTTTCGGAGTGTTGAGGGAGCTCAGGCTTTGGTCTGGCCAGTTTTTCGGGTGCGCCCGGGGGGTATCTTGAAAGGGGCTTCGTTCCAGGTCAGGCCGACGCAGGTGAGGATGCGTCTGGCATCGACCGTGGCATGGCTTGGCATGCCGTAGCGGTCAGGGGTGCCTTTGTGGCGCAGGATCGAGAGCTGCAATGCGTTCAACTCGTTGCGGATACGAGCCGGGCTCATCGGGTGTCCGAGCAGGTCCAGATGCTTGCGCAGGTGCTGCAGGCAGCAGAAGGCCATGTAGCAGATGGCGATATGGGCCCGGACCCGACGCGGCGACCAGTGATAGATGGGCCGGATTTTCAGATCGTGCTTGTTGGTGCGGAAGCAGGCTTCGATCTCCCACAACTGGTGATAGCGGGCAATGACGTCCTGTGCCTCCAGTTCGTCCGCACCATGAACAACAATGGCATGCAGCCCGTCCCATTGTGCCGCTGCCTTGATCTTTGCATCATCCAGCGTGACGTCCCCGCTGTCGGGGAAGGCCAGGAAGCGGCCATATCCCCGGCTGCTGAAGCTGCCGGGTTTGCGAGAGCGCTTGAGCTTCTTGTGCAGCTTTTCGATTGCCTTGTCGCGCTTGTGGGCATCATTGCGTGCCCGGGTGGGTGACCAGGTCACAATGACCCGCGCTCCCTCCTGGTCGATCACCTTGTACCAGCCCTTCTCGGTTGCCTCTTCAGAACCGTGTCCAGCCCAAGGCTGGCGTCCCTCCGGGCTCAAAATGTTCGCCTTCACGGCGGCCGGGGCGGACTTCATGCGATAGCCGAGGATGTAGGGCAGACCCTTGTTCTGCAACATCTGCTGGTTGTCCTTGCTGAGCATGGCGGCATCGGCCACGAACGTGACCCTGGCCACGTCGAAGCGTCCCTCCAACGCCTTCAGCGCAGCTTCCAGCGTATGACCTTCCCAGGTGTTTCCCGGGAAGAGTTCATAGCCCACAGGCAGCCCATCGGAGGTGACGATCAGCGCCAGCATGACCTGAGCGCGGTGATGCTTGCCATCCTTGCTGAAGCCCTTGGCCAGAAGATGATCCTGCTCGACCCCGTCCGCATCCTCGGCCGGGTCCTCGCGCTCGGTGTCAAAGGCCAGGGTCGTGCAATCGTAGAACAGCACGGTCACTGGCCCGCCCAGCAACTTCTCTGCCGCCGCGTGAGAGGTTTTGCAAATCCCGTCTATCACCGGCGTATTGATGTAATCCATGCTCCGATAGACCACGTCCAGATTGAGCGTGATGCCTGCCTGGTTCTCCAACGCCTCCACGGTCGCGCGCTTGCTCTCGGGCTGTGCGATCCGCGCCATAACCAGCTCTTTCACAATGCGATTGGCACTTTTACGCGCCGCCCCCAGAAGGGCCCCCCAACCCAGTTGGTCATACATCGTCCCCATGACATCCCGCAGACCCAGAGAGACCCGCGCCTCCTCACGGCACTCGGCAAGATCAACGCCAAGCTTGTCCGGCCGCGGAGCGCGGCGCACCAGCGCCTGCAGATCGGCATATTCCGTGGGCGTGAACAGTTCCATTTGCGGCGAGCGATCAATGCGTAATTGCTCCATCAAGCGGCCCGCCAGACGCTTGATATCCTCAATCTCGCTGTCGTTATGGGCCACACCCACATGGCGCAGGATCTTCTGGCGTACCTTGGAGCCGGTGCGGACGGATTCAACGATCTGGATCCGTGTGCGGTTGAGCTTTGCGTCATGTTTGGTGCGGATGAACATGGGCGAAGAGGTTAGCCATCTGAAGGCCCATGTCAATACTTTTTATAATAATGGGGCACTACAACGCGCCTCTGAGCAACCACACCTGAAAACAAACCAAAAACCCAGTCAGATCAACAAAAAGGTCGGAAGTCAGGAAACAGCGCGAGGCAGTCACTGGAGCGGTGCAGGCCGCGATTGACGAGGACTATCTGGACGATATCGGGCCGGGCGGCGACGACCGCTAAGGCGGTTCTCCCGCCTCTTTGGGCTGCGTCTCTGACGAGACGCCTTCCAAAGCGTTGGGCCGGGCCGCGCGTGCCGCGCGGCGGTTGGCGCATCAGGGCCAGGTTGGGTTGGAGGTGCCTAGTTGTGGGGCGGGCAAGTCCCACCTCATCTGTGACTGACCGACGGTCAGTGCGGGTTTGAGGCGGTGGCCGGGTCCCCATCCGGAATGTTCGGTCTTTTCGCTATAGTCGGTTTGGTTGGCCGTTATCGGAACTTGCCTCGTTTCGGTTTTGCCAAGAATGGCCAGCAACTCGGCGGTGCGCGCCAAAGATAGATGGGCGTGCATGATTGAATTTCCCGAGGCTGCCTCGGCCAGTGCAGAAAGAACTGCGGCTGCCATCAGGTATCCGGTCGCATGGTCCAAAGCCTGGACTGGCAGCGGGGTGGGTTTGTCGGCGTTGGCCCATTCCATCCCCGCATGGGCAATACCCGCGCTCATCTGAACCAGGCTGTCGAAACCTCTGCGTGTGGCCCAAGGGCCTTGCCAGCCATAGGCGTCCAGAGTGACCTCGACCCGGTTGGGGGCCAGTTCGTCACGCTTTGCTTTACTAAGCCCGAGAGCCTCAAGCGCGCCGGGGCGGTACCCGTGGATGAATACATCTGCTTGTGACAACAGGTCTTGCAGGTGGGTCAGGCCCTCGGTTGATTTCAGGTCCAGATAGGCGCAGCGTTTGCCCAGTGAGATGTCGGGAATAACGCCCGGCTCATCCCAGCCCGGAGGGTCGACGCGCAGCACATCCGCGCCGAATCCGGCCAATGTGCGGGTTGAGACGGGACCCGCCAGAACGCGGGTCAGGTCTAGGACGCGTAGGCCGGCAAGCGGGCGTTCGGCTTTTGCAGCCGGACGATCTCGCAGAGTGATCCGACGTGGGTTCTGCCAACTGATCAACGGGTCTCGGCTGACGGCGCGACCTTGGGGGTGGTCCAGCCATTCGACGCGGCTGCGCATGGCGGCTGCGACGCCGCCCTCGGCTACAACAGCGCTTTCGAGGTCAGCGATAGCCCAGCTTCGTAGGACCTGCGAGACTGCGTCCCGGTCTGCTTCAGTACCCAATACCCTGAGGGCGGCAGCGCGGTGGTGGGGCAAGTTGGTATGTAGCCTGATCCAGCCGTCAGACGCGCGGTAGTCGCCTGCGATGGCGTCCCACAGGTCAGGCATTTCCCAACCATCGGGCTTGAAGGAATAGCGATACCAGAGCGAAGCGAGGCGGTGATCCACCGTGACCTCTGGCGCGGTTGGTGACAGGTTTGCGGCGGCCATGTATCGGGCCAACTCCTGACCGACGGCGGCGAAACTGGCGGTTGCCAGTTCGGAGACCGCAAAGGCGCTGGGCAGGGTTCCCTCGCCGGTGGTGCGATAGCTGTCGGCCGCCGGTAGAGAGGACAGCAGGCTCATTGCTGATAGGGGTCCAGACTGTCGCGCAACCCATCGCCAAGGAAGTTGAAGGCCAGAACGACGACGATGATGGGAAGCATCGGAATGGCCGTCCACGGGTAAATCTCGATCGAGGCGAGGTTCTGCGCGTCGTTCAGCATCACGCCCCAACTTACCGCAGGCGCACGCAGGCCGAGGCCGAGGAAGGACAGCGCGGTTTCACCCAGGATCATTGCGGGAATCGAAAGTGTGGCCGACGCGATAAGGTGAGACATGAAGTTCGGCAACAGGTGCTTGCGGATCACCCGGCCAGAACTTGCGCCCATCATCTCTGCCGCGCGGACGTATTCTTCCTCTCTCAGGGATAGGAATTTGGCGCGGACGGACCTCGCGAGGCCGGGCCAGTCGAGGATGCCGAGGATGATCGAGATGATGAAGAAGACCGCGACGGGGCTCCAGTTCGAGGGCACAGCGGCGGATAAGGCAAGCCAGAGCGGCAGTTCGGGTAGGGACCGCAGGACTTCGATCACGCGGTTAATGGTCCAGTCGATGCGCCCTCCGAAATAGCCGGCCATCGACCCGAACAGGATACCAAGGAAGAACGACACCGAGATGCCAATCAGGCCCACGGTCAGCGACAGCTGCGCGCCATAGAGGATGCGGCTGAAGATATCGCGGCCCAGTCGGTCCGAGCCACATAGGAACAGCGTCGCGCCATCAGGGGCACAGAACAGATGCGTGTCAGAGGGGATGAACCCTGCCAAGCGATACTCGGACCCTTCACAGAAGAACTTGATCGGACGAGGATCCTCGGTGTCTGGAATGAACTTCCACTGGAAGGTTTCAAGATCCGCCTCGGCGGTGATGGGGTAGACATAGGGCCCGATGAACTCGCCCTCGTGGAACCAGTTGATCGATTGGGGCGGGGCGTAGAGGTGCTCTCCGTTCCGGTCATTGGGGCCATAAGGTGCGATGAAGCCAGCAAAGGGCAGCATCAGGTAGCACAGCAGCAGGAAGACGCCCGAGATCAGGCCCAGCTTGTGCGTGCGGAACTTGCGCCAGACCAGCACCCAGTTCGGGGCGTCCAGATCGGCACGCTCAAGCTGTTGGACCGACGCCTGCGGGTCGAACGGTTCGTCATCGACATAGCGATCATCAGGGCGTTGGGTCATGCGTCTCGCCCCTCATACCGAATGCGCGGGTCGAGCATGACCAGCAGGATGTCCGAGATCATGGTGCCGATCAGGGTCAGCAGGGCCACGAACATCAAGATGAACGCCGACAGGAACTGGTCCTGCGTCTTCAGTGCCGTCAGCAAGGTTGGCCCGATCGTCTGCAGGCCCAACACGACCGATACCAGAACCGAGCCGGACACCATTGAGGGCAACAGGTTCCCGATGTCAGCGACGAATGGGTTGAAGGCCACGCGCAACGGATACTTGGTCAGCATCCGCGACGGGGCCATGCCCTTGGCAACGGCTGTCTCGACATAGGGTTTGCCCAGCTCGTCCAGCATGTTCGCGCGCAGGCGCTGCATCATCGCAGACGCGCCCGAGGTGCCGATGACGAAGGTCGGCACGATCAGGTGGACAAGGATGGATTTCAGCTTGTCCCAACTCATCGGTTCGCCTTCGAATTTCGGGTCCATCAGGCCGCCGATGGGCAGGTTGAAATACTGATGACCGTAGTAGAACAGGATCAGCGCCAGCAAAAAGTTCGGCGTGGCCAGACCCAGATAGCCGACAAAGGCGGAGGTATAGTCGATCCACGTTCGCGACCGCGCAGCGGCGATCACGCCCAAGGGTAGGGCGACGGCGTAAACGAACAGGATCGCGGCCAGATTGACCACAACCGTCAGCCAAAGCGTATCACCCACGATATCCGAGACGGGACGGTCGAACTCAAACGACCAGCCGTAATTACCTTGCAGGAGACCTTCGAAGCCGTGGGGGCCGGGCCAGAAGCCCATCCAGATCAGGTATTGCTCCCACATGGGACGATCCAAGGCGTATTCTGCCCGCAGAAACTCGGCCTTGGCGACACCGGCGGACTGGCCTGAGGCCTGAAGCTCGGCGATCTGATTGCTCAGATAGTCGCCGGGCGGCAGGTTGAGGATGACAAATATCAGAACCGAGACCACCAACAGTGTCAGCAGCATCGTGAAGAAGCGATAGACCGCATAGCGCAGCATGATCATTTAGCTGCTCCTGCTCAGTCGACCAAAAAGAACTCATCCGGGCGATGGACGCCGAAATGCGCGCCGGGTTCCCACGCCCACATGGCCTGCTCGGGGACATTGCGCAAACGGTTCGATACGACAATGGGCTGCGGTGCGCCGTTCAAAATGCCGATCGCGTATAGCTGGTCAGCGTGGATTTCCAACATCTCGGTCCAGACGGCAGCGCGCTGTTCATCCGTTGTGGCAGTCTCCCAGTCATGGACCAAAGTCATCAGGCGCTCAGCCTCGGGCATGTCGGGGGCCTCACCCACTTCGCCGCCGGTCTGATAATACTGTCCCCATTTTGGCCAGGCGAGAAACACCTGATCCGTCGGGGCCAGATAGGCAGGCGAGGTGTGGATTTGGGGCAGCCCGTCATCCCATCCAAACCAGACCGAGGCCATGGTGTTGCCTGCAAAAACCCGGTTGCGCAGGATATCGCGATCCAACGGGCGCATCACCAGATCGACGCCAATCTCGCGCCATGTATCAGTGACGATCTGCAGGGCGTTTTCGACCTCCTGCCGCTCACCAGCGGTTTCGATGATTAACTCCATCGGGCGGCCATCGGGCAGCAGGCGAATGCCGTTCTTGTCGCGCTCGTTCAGCCCAGCCTCGTCCAGCAGGGCGTTCGCCAGATCGGGGTCATATTGGGCCCAGGCCTGCGCGTTTTCCTCGCTGTAGAAGGGTGAGGCGGGGAGAACCGCCATAGCGCCCGGTTTTGCCAGTTTGAAATAGAGCGCCTGGTTGATCGTCTTGCGATCAATCCCCAAAGACAGGGCGCGGCGCACGCGCACGTCTCGCATAACGTCCCGCCAAACCTCATCGGCGTAGTTCAGGTTCGGATAGATTGCGATTTGCGAGGCGACACCAGTCTTCCAGAGCAATGTCTTGTAGTTGCCAACCGCCTCACCCTTTTTCAAGATCGAGGCATCCCGAAACGCCAGACCACGCCCCTGCAGGTCGGTCTCGCCCGCATTGGTCTTTGCGGCTACCAGCCCGGGGGCCACAATCTCCATCTCGACCACGTCGATATAGGGCAGTTGCACCCCTTTGGAGTCGATGCGGTGGTAGAACGGATTGCGGACGAAGTTGTGGCGGATTTTCTTGCCCGAGCTTGCGTTCAGCCAGGGCTGAAGCGTGGGCAGCTTGTGGTTGTCGAACTTGTAGAGGTTGTCGAGTTTGTTGTGCAGGGCCGCCCAGCTTTTGACGCGGGCATCATCGACCTGCGCGGCCAGATCCTCAGGATCAACATAGTTTTCGTGATATTGTTTCAGAAAGGCCGATGGGCGGTAGATGAAGGGCGGACGGGCCTGTGCCAGCGTTTGCAGGAAATCCGGGTTCGGATCATCCCATTCGTAGATCACTGTCGTCTCATCCGGGAAAGAGACGGTTGGGGCCTTGCCCTCGACGATCAGAAAATCAGGAGGTCCAGAGGGGCTGAGCAATTCGTTATTGGCGACATCTTCCCACCAGTACCGGAAATCTTCGGACGTAAACGGTGAGCCATCTGACCACTTATGTCCTTCGCGTAAATGCAGCGTGAACTTGCGGTTCCCGTCATTTTCGAACGAGGCCAAAATGTCGGGCACGATTTTGTAATTTCCGTCAAACCCAACCAACCGGGCGTAACCGTAGACGACCATCTGGCGAATATCCTTGGACCGGGTCACCATGGTCCGCATCGTGCCGCCCGGTGTGCCGAATTCACGGCCCTTTGCGGCCAGATCCACTACTAGAGGGTCTTTGGGGAGGCGTTCCGAAACCGGCGGCAGATCGCCCGCATTCACCTCAGCCGACCAAAAGCTGCTCTCTTGCGGGACCGGCACATCGGCCAGTGCAGGCAGCGTCCAGCCAAATGCCAGAGTGGCGGCCAGGATCAAAGGGCGAGTGGTCTTAAACATGGCAACGTACCTTATGGCCCGGTTCCAATTCCACCAGCGAAGGTATCACGGTGTCCGAGAAACGAAAGGCCTCATCCCAACTGTCCGGCGCGCCGGCACCCAGAGAGACCATTTGCAGGTCAATCGGGCGGTTAATGTCGGGTTCTGGTTGAGCGGCAATCAACGCCTTGGTGTAAGGATGGCGCGGATTGTAGAAGAGTGTTTCGGGCGGGGCTTGTTCGACAATCAGCCCCCGACGCATCACGGCGACTTCGTCAGCGATACGGGCGACTACGGCAAGGTCGTGAGAGATGAAGAAATAGGACAGGTTCAGGCTGTCCTGCAGGTTTTCCAAAAGTGTCAGGATTTGTTCCTGAACGGATACATCCAGTGCCGAGGTCGGCTCATCACAGACAATCAATTGCGGGTCCAGCATCATGGCGCGCGCGATAGAAAGGCGCTGCCTCTGCCCGCCGGAAAACGCATGCGGATAGCGTTTCAGCATATCCGAGTTCAGCCCCACGCGTTGCAGCATCTCGGCCGCCTTGTCGCGTTGCTCCGAGACCGAACCGATACGGTGAATTTCCAGTGGCTCAGTCATTGCGTCCTGAATGCGCATCCGTGGACTGAGTGAGCTGTAGGGATCCTGAAACACCATCTGCGCCTTGCGTTGAAACGCGGTGCGCTGGGCGCGGGTCATCTGGTGGACCGGGATCGGTTCTTCGCTTTGGGCTGTGCAGAACAGAACCTCTCCGCCAGGATCGGGCAGTTCAGCGCCAAGGGCAATCCGGGCGGCGGTGGTTTTGCCAGAGCCGCTTTCGCCGACAATCGCCAGTGTCTTGCCACGTGCAAGCTTCAGGTCGACGCTGCGACAGGCATGGATCTGTTTGTCGGCCTGCCAGCCCTTGCTGGAGCGCATCGTATAGGTTTTGGAGACCCCTTTAATATGCAGGATCAGGTCCTCGTCAGGCATCGGAATGCCTACGGCGTCCTGATCCGGAATGGCCGGGGCCGCATCGAACAGCTGTTTGGTGTAGGGATGCGCGGGGGCGGTGAGGATGGGGGCGGCGGGGCCTGCCTCCATCACGCGACCCTTGTGCATAACGACGACCTGCTCGGCCATATTCGCAACTACGCCCAGATCGTGCGTAACAAGGATCAGCGCCATCCCGGTTTCGCGCTGAAGTTCCTTGATCAGCCCCAAAACCTGAGCCTGTGTGGTTACATCCAGCGCAGTGGTCGGCTCGTCGGCAATCAGCAGTTCGGGTTTGGACACCATCGCCATGGCGATCATGGCGCGCTGGCGCATACCTCCCGACAGCTCAAACGGATAGGAGTCATAGGCCCGCTGGGGATCTGGAAAGCCCACGCGTTCAAACTGGGTCAGGACTTCCTTACGGGCTTGCGCCTCGGACGCGCCGCGATGCAGCCAGAGGACCTCGCTGACCTGATTGCCGATCTTGTGCAGTGGCGACAAAGATCGCATCGGCTCCTGAAAGATCATCGAGACGCGGTTGCCGCGAATGCTGCGCATCTCCCGCTCGTTGATTTGCGTCAGATCGGCCTTACCCTTGGAATCGTTCAGAATAATCGAGCCGCTGCGAATCTGCGCCACGCGCGGCAGGATGCGCAACACGGCCCGGCAGGAGATTGTTTTGCCCGAGCCCGACTCACCCACCAAAGCAAGTGTCTGTCCAGCCTCCACATCGAAATTCACGTCTCGCACGACTGAGTCCGCCGTGCCGAAACCGATGCTGAGATCTCTGACAGACAACAACGCAGTCATTCGGGTTTTCCACCCGTTTGGCCGTAGATGAGCATCGGCTTTTTATTCTCCCCGTTTTTTGACTTACTGTCGCGCGGTTTCACCCGACTCGTCAAACCCGTTCTTAGGCTGAAATGTCGCGGGAATGTGAAACTTTCGCCTCTACAACTACACAAACAGTTGAGTTTTTGCCATCAAGTTCGTGACCAGCACCATTTAAGCTGGCGTTGTGTATCAAAGAGAGAATCCCCTGTGTCCGAAAACCAAAGCCGACTTGATCTGTTTATTGACCGCATGGTGTCGCAGCGCGCCTGCCTTGATTTTGCAATCGAGCAGACAAAAGGCATGTCCGGGCCGGTGTTCGAACTGGGCCTGGGTAACGGTCGAACCTACCACCACATGATCCAGTATATCCAGGACCGCCCGGTTTTTGTGTTCGAACGCGCGGTGGCTTCACATCCCGACTCTACCCCGCCCGAGGGTCGGGTGATTTTGGGCGATGTGCGGGACACTCTGCCAGCCTCTGTGGATCGGTTTGGCGCGACGGCCAGCCTGATTCATGCGGATCTGGGTGGGCACAATCGCGAAAAGAACGACGCCTTCGCGCGGTTTGTTTCGCCTTTGATTGAACCGCTTCTGGCACCGGGTGGCCTGATGGTTTCCAGTGATCGAATGTATTTCAATGCGCTGACTGAATTGCCCTTGCCCGAGGGCGCGGTCGAGGGGCGCTGTTTTATCTACCGGCGGTGACGCCTTAGGCGCGCCCGGGTCCACCAAAAGGTTAAGCAAACCGGAGGAACGCAATGCAGGCCATCCTGACGCTGAACGCGGGAAGTTCGACCATCAAATTCGGAGTTTACCAGGCCGACGCTGAACCCGAATTGCTGTGGCACGGGCAGGTGGACAATCTGGGGCCGGTCGCCCAATTGCAAATCAACGGCGACGGGTTTCATGAGACACGTGAGATCGGGCCTGCTGACCACGCGGCCGGCGTCACGGCGATCTTGCAGAACATCGAGCCTCTGCTTCAATCGGATCTAATTGTCGGTGTAGGCCACCGTATTGTCCACGGCGGACAGACCTTCGAAGGGCCCACGGTTCTGGATGATCACGTGCTGGCCCAACTTGAAACGCTCTCGTCACTGGCCCCGCTGCATCAGCCCCATAATCTGGCGGCCGTCCGCGCTGCGCGAACGGCTTTCCCGGGTGCGCAACAGATTGGGTGTTTTGACACCTCTTTTCATGTCGGCCATCCGTTTGTAAACGATGCCTTCGCCATCCCGCGCCGCTTTTATGAAAAAGGCGTTCGGCGCTATGGATTCCATGGGCTGTCCTACGACTACATTACCGGCAAGATGGCTGAGGATTTCCCGGATCTGGCCGCAGGCCGGGTGGTTATCGCGCATCTGGGCAACGGGGCGTCTATGTGCGCTGTGGCCAATGGCAAGAGTATCGGCTCAACCATGGGTTTTTCCGCGCTTGATGGGCTGCCGATGGGGACCCGTTGCGGTCAGCTTGATCCCGGTGTGTTGCTCTATCTGATGGAGCAAGGTCACTCTGCCGAAGCGATCACGCATATCCTCTACAAGAAAAGTGGCCTGCTAGGCCTCAGCGAGATCAGCCACGATATGCGCACATTGCTGGAAAGCGATGATCCCCGCGCGCGTGAGGCGATAGACTATTATGTCTTCCGGATCAGGCGGGAGCTGGGTGCGATGGCGGCTGTTTTGGGTGGCGTGGATGCGGTGGTGTTCTGCGGCGGCATTGGTGAGAACGCTGCACCTATTCGCCAGAGCGTGCTGGATGGGATGGGATTTCTCAACATCCATCTGGACGCCGAGGCCAACGCCCAAAATGCGACGGTGATATCAGATGGCGGTATACCCGTGCTCGTGATCCCGACCGACGAAGAACGGGTGATCGCGCGGGCGGTCGGCAAGGCTTTGAGCTAAACACGATAGAGGGAAAACGGATGATCTTTTACGACTGCGCCACCGCTCCGAACCCGCGCCGCGCGCGTATGTTCATTGCCGAAAAAGGCTTGGAGATCGAAACTCGGCAAATCTCGATCGCGGAGGGAGAGCAGTTGAGCGATGCTTTTCGCGCCGTTAACCCTCGGGCCACGATCCCTGTGCTGGTGACCGATGAAGGCACGGTTCTGACCGAGAACCTTGGGATTGCTGCCTATCTCGAGGCGCAGAGCCCGGAACCCCCGTTGATGGGCAAGACGCCGGATGAAAAGGGCCGTGTTCTGATGTGGAACGCAATCGCCGAGCAGCAAGGCGGCATGCCGATTGCTGAGGCCCTACGCAACGGTCACCCAGCCTTCAAGGACCGCCCCATTCCGGGACCTGAGAACTATCCGCAGATCCCCGAGCTTGCGCAACGGGGCCGCGACAGGGTGGGGGCGTTCTTCGATTTGCTCGAAGACCATTTGCAGGACAGCCCGTTTATGGCGGGCGAGGACTTTACCCTCGCCGATATAACCGGGTTCGTCTTTGTCGATTTCGCTCGTGTGATCAAAATGCGTATCCCGGAAGCAAATACCGCGACCCAAGCCTGGTTCGACAGGATTAAATCCCGGCCCACCGCCAGCCTTTAAAAGGCTCCTGAATTGGCTGAATTAAGCTTGCGCTCGACACTGTACAGAAATGTCTAGACAGAAGTGAACAGTGCCTCTAGCGTTTCACCCGAGTCGTGCAGCGGAGGGCAGGATGAAATCTCAGTATCGCGTTGTGGTCATTGGGGGCGGGGTCGTTGGGGCCTCGGTCTTGTATCATCTGGCCAAGTTTGGCTGGTCGGACGTCGTCATGTTGGAGCGGCGGAGGCTGGCCTCGGGGTCATCCTGGCACGCGGCGGGTGGTATTCACGCGTTGAACGCGGATCCGAATATGGCGTCCTTGCAGGCCTACACCATCGACCTGCTCAGTGAGATCGAAAAGGAATCCGGCCAGAATATCGGCTTGCACATGACTGGCGGTTTGACGCTGGCGGGCACCCCTGAACGCTGGGAATGGTTGCAGGCAAACTACCGCATCTTCCAATCCATCGGCATCGATGATTGCGAACTTCTGACCCCGGAAGAGGCGCAGAGGCGCTGCCCGATCATGTCCACTGATGGCGTGTTGGGCGCGATGTGGGCGGATTGCGAGGGCTATATTGACACGACCGGCACGGTGCAGGCCTACGCGACGGCGGCAAGGAAGCGTGGCGCGGAATACTATGAGGAAACCAAGGTTGAGAGCCTGACGCAGACTGCCGATGGGTGGCAGGTCGTGACCGACAAGGGCACAATCACTTGCGAGCATGTTGTGAACGCGGCGGGCCTTTGGGCGAAGCAAGTGGGACGGATGGCCGGAGTGGAGCTGCCGGTCTCACCGCTTAAACACCATTACCTGATCACTGACACAGTCCCCGAGGTTGCCGAGGCCGAGTTCGAGATGCCGATGACCGTCGACCTCGAAGGTTTCACCTACATGCGGCAGGATCAGAAGGGCGTTCTGGTCGGGATCTACGAGGTCGACCACGAGCACTGGGCCATGGACGGGGCGCCTTGGAACTATGGCGAGGAACTGTTTCAAGAGCAGCTTGACCGCATCGAGAACGAACTGACGCTGGGTTTTGAGCGCTATCCTTCGATCCAGAATGTGGGCATCAAGACATGGGTCAATGGCGCGTTTACCTTCTCGCCCGACGGCAACCCTCTGGTCGGGCCAGTGCCGGGCAAGCGTGGCTATTGGTCGGCCTGTGCTGTGATGGCGGGCTTCCTGCAAGGTGGCGGTGTTGGCAAAACGCTGGCAGAATGGATGATCCATGGCGAGCCCGAGGCAGACGCATGGCCAATGGATGTCGCGCGCTACGGCGATTTTGCTCAGAACAAACGCTACATCCGCGAAACCACCGGTCAGTTTTATTCCCGCCGGTTTGTGATGACCTATCCAAACGAGCAACTGCCTGCTGGCCGCCCGCTGAAAATGGCCCCGGCGCATGACGCAATGACCGAAGCAGGTTGCAAATGGGGGGTCAGCTGGGACCTGGAAGTGCCACTCTATTTTGCGCCGAAAGGGTTCGAGGAAACACCAACTCTCAAACGGTCGAACGCCCATGACATCGTGGCGGAGGAATGCAAGACGCTCCGCGAAGGGGTTGGCCTGTTGGACATCTCGGGCTTTTCGCGGTTCGAGGTGACGGGTCCGAATGCGCAGGCCTGGCTGGACAAGGTCATGGCCTCGAAACTGCCGGGACCGGGGCGCGCCAAGCTGGCGCCAATGCTGGGTGAGACGGGGCGGCTCAAAGGCGACCTGACCGTGCTGAACTGGGGTGACGGAACATGGTGGATCATGGGCAGTTACTACCTTCGTGCGTGGCACATGCGCTGGTTCGACGACCACATGATGGAAGGCGTGACTGTCCGTGATCTGGGCGAGGAATACTGCGGCTTTGCCGTGGTCGGCCCGAAATCGCAGGCGGTGGTTGAGAAGCTGGCGGAACAGGATATCTCGGGCCTGAAATTCATGGGTTGTGGAGATTTCGATATCGGTCTGGTCCGCGCCCGCGTCGCCCGCATGTCGGTAACCGGCGAAAAGGGCTATGAGATCAACTGCCGTTACGGCGATCACATCAAACTGCGCCGGATGCTGTTGGAGGCAGGGGCTGACGAAGGCATCCGCGAATGCGGGTTCAACGCCATGCTCTCAACCCGGTTGGAGAAGAGTTTCGGCATTTGGTCCGCTGAATTCACCCAAGCCTACACGCCGGGCATGACCGGAATGGATCGTTGGATCGACTGGGACAAGGATTTCGTCGGGAAAGACGCCGCCTTGGCCGAGCGTGATGGCAATGGCCCGGCGCAGCTTCAGGTGACGCTTGAGGTCGATGCCGTGGATGCCGACGCCAGCGGGTATGAGCCGATCTGGTCCAATGGCGAACGCGTCGGCTTTGTCACCTCGGGCGGCTACGGCCACTACACGGGCAAGTCTCTGGCGATGGCACTGATCAATCGAGACAAGGCCGAGCCGGGGACGGAACTGACCGTGCATGTGGTTGGTGTGGAACGGCCTGCGCGCGTGGTTGCGCCGTCTCCTTACGATCCGCAGGGCAAGGCGATGAGGGGCTGATGGTGATCTCACAAACATCCGAGCGTGGTCGGCGACGGCGCGGGCGGGGTGCAGATGCCGCCCCTCCTCCCTCGCGCGATGTGAACTACCGCCAGCTGCGCAACCCATTTCCGCAGATGGAGGTGTTCCCCGAAGATCAGATCGCGGACATGCACGAGACGGCGCTGCGCGTCTTGCAGGAACTTGGGGTGAAAGTGCTTCTGCCCGAAGCCCGCCGCATCTTTGCTAAGGCAGGTGCGCGTGTGGATGAAGATACTCAAATGGTCTTTATCGGGCGTGATTTGGTTGAGGCCGCCGTGGCCTCGGCCCCAAAATCCATCGCCTGTCGCGCAGGGGCGCGGGACCGCGATTTTACGCTGGAATTGGGTTCGCTCGTGTTTCAACCGGGTGCAGGTGCCCCGAACGCAACCGATTTGGAACGGGGCAGGCGACCGGCGTCGGGTCAGGACTACATCGAGTTCCTGAAGCTGACGCATCACTTCGATGTCTTCCAGATGATCTCGCCTCAGGTCGAGCCGCAGGATGTGCCGACCCACTTGCGCCACTATTTCACAACGCAGGCGCAGATGGAGTTGACGGATAAGTTCCCCTTCTTCTTCTCGCGCGGCACCCCTCAGGTTTTGGACAGTTTCGAGATGCTGTCTATCGCACGCGGGCTTTCGGATGATGAATTCCGCGGCAACGCGCATTGCTATACGATCATCAACACCAACAGTCCGCGAACACTGGATATCCCGATGGCGCAAGGGCTGATCGATTTTGCGCACCATGGTCAGATGTCGATCGTCACGCCATTTACCCTGATGGGGGCGATGGCCCCGATCACGGTCGCGGGGGCCATCACGCTTTCCCATGCCGAGGCTCTGGCGGCCGTGACCCTGACGCAATTGACGAACCCGGGCGCGCCGGTCTGCTATGGAACCTTCACCAGCAACGTCGATATGAAATCCGGCGCTCCGGCCTTTGGGACGCCCTCGCATTTCCAGGCGTCTTTGGCTGCGGGCCAACTGGCACGGTTCCTGGGCCTGCCATGGCGGTCGGCGGCCGGGTCGGCCTCGAACATCAACGATGTACAGGCCGCGAATGAGAACCAGTTTGGCCTTTGGGGCTGTTTGATGGCCGGGGCGACGGTGATCATCCACTCGGCAGGCTGGCTCGAAGGCGGGCTGAGCGTGTCGTTTGAGAAAATGATCTGCGACGCCGAAGTATTGAACATGGTAGCTGAACTGTGTGCCGGTGCGCAGGCCGGACAGGCCGAAATCGGCTTTGACACCGCGCTGAGTGAGGTTGACCCCAGCGGGCATTTCTTTGCCTCGTCCCAGACGATGGAGCGCTACAATACCGAATTCTACCAGCCTCATGTTCACGACTACGCCAATTTCGGCACCTGGACCGAGCGTGGATCTGTCGATGCCAATCAACGTGCAACAGGTGTTTGGAAAGGTATCCTGAATGATTTCAAACCGCCCGCTGGCGATAGCGATCGGCTCGGGGCCTTGCACGATTTCATCGCGAAGCGAACTGCCGAAGGCGGCGCTCCGCCGGAGAGTTGAATGAGCACCAAACCGATCCTGCACCGCGATGACCCCAAGGCCGAGCCTTTGGTCGGAAATATCAAAGTCACGCGGGATGACTGGCTGAATGTGGCGATGGACGTGCTGATCTCGGACGGGGTGGATCAGATCAAGGTCATGAACCTGGCCGAGCGCATGGCCGTGTCCCGCTCGTCTTTCTACTGGTACTTCAAATCGCGGCAGGAGCTTCTGGATGCGTTGCTGGCGCGGTGGCAGGCGACCAATACGGCGGCGTTGATCGCGCAGGCTGAGGCCCCGGCCGAGACAATTACCAGCGCGGTCTGCAACGTGCAGCGATGCGTGGTGAACACGGATTTGTTCGACACGGCACTTGATTTTGCCATTCGGGACTGGGCTCGCAAATCGGGCAAGGTGCGCAATGCCCTGGATCAATCCGATGCACGACGCCTCAAGGCGCTGCACGCGATGTTTGCGCGGTTTGGCTATTCGGACATTGAGGCCGAAACCCGGGCGCGCGTCCTTTACTACATGCAGATCGGGTATGATCTGGCGCAGCTGAACGAGCCGATGGAAACGCGGCTTTCGTTGGTGCCTCACTACTTGCATGCTTTCACAGGGGTTCAGCCTCGGGACGAGGAAATTGAAGAATTTCGCGCTTATTCCAAGCGCTTTTGGGAAGGAAAGACAGAATGAGCCAACCAGATGCAATCATAATCGGGACAGGCGTCATTGGCGCGGCCATCGCGTTCGAGATGGCCAAGGCCGGATGGAGAACCCTTTCGCTGGACCGCAATACGCAGGTCGGCCATGGCTCGACCGCAGGGTCCTGCGCGATCATCCGCATGCACTATTCAACGTTCGATGGCACGGCTTTCGCGTGGGAGGGCTACCATTATTGGCGCGATTGGGCCGAGTATCTGGGCCTGCCCGCAGATGCCAATCTGGCGCAGTTCCGCGAGACCGGGTGCCTGGTCATGAAAACAGACGCCAACGGGATGCTTGAGAAGCACATGCAAAATAGCGCGGATCTGGATTGCCCGTTCGAGGAATGGTCGCCCGAGACGGTCACGGAACGCCTGCCGGTCTATTCTTTGGAAAGCTTCGCCCCCGCCCGCCGGATGGACGACCCGGAGTTCGGACAACCGAACGGGCGCAAGATGCAGGGCGGCGTATTCTGGCCTCAGGCAGGCTACGTCACCGACCCGGCACTTTCGGCGCAGAACCTGATGGATGCGGCAATCCAGAACGGGGCCGAGTTGCGCACTGGGGCTGAGATTGTTGAAATCCTGATTGAGGATGGGCGCGCGGCTGGTGTCAAACTCGCCTCGGGTGAAGAAATTCGCGCCAAGGTCGTCGTAAACGTGGCCGGGCCGGGATCGGCCATTGTCAACGGCATGGCGGGCGTTCTAGACGACATGACCATCGAAACCCGCCCGCTGCGGCAGGAAGTGGTCCATGTCCCGGCGCCTGAGGGATTCGATTTCGAAAACAACGGTACCATCGTTTCGGACAGTGACATCGCCTGCTACTGCCGCCCTGAGCATGGGAATCATATACTCGTGGGGTCCGAGGATCCCGAATGCGATCCGCATCAATGGTGCGAGGATGACAAGACATATAACCGCGATTTCACAGACCAGTGGACGACGCAGGCGATGCGCTATGCGCAGCGGGTGCCAAGCCTTGGTATTCCGTCCAAAACGCGGGGCGTGGTGGACCTCTATGATGCGTCGACTGACTGGATTCCGATCTACGATAAATCCAGCCTGCCGGGATTCTACATGGCCTGCGGCACCAGCGGGAACCAATACAAGAACGCGCCGATTGCGGGCAAGATGATGACTGCTCTGATCGACTATTGCGAGGGCGGCACAGATCACGATGCCGAACCGCTCCAGTTCGAACTGCCTTACATCAAGCGCGTGATTGATGTCGGTTTCTATTCGCGCAACCGCCCGATCAACGAAGAAAGCAGTTTTTCCGTCCTGGGGTAGTCAGCCCGACAATTGGCCCTAACATCACGTAAACGCGAAAAGGAGCGGATATGTGATGCCTCAGACGCCAAACAAAGTTCTGATCCTTGGCAGTGCGCCGTCAGCGGTGGCCGCCCGGGATTGGGATCGGACGCCGTTCACGCATATCGTGGCCATCAACAACGCATGGCGTATTCGTCCGGATTGGGACATCCTAATCCACCCTGAGGATTTTCCGCCGGAAAACCGACCCACAGCCCTAACAAAAGGCCAAAGGATCGCGACAGCCGAAGACTATGTGCCTCGGCAAAACGCCTATGGCGGTTTTGTCTATGCGGGAGGCACCATGGCGTTTACCGCAGGCTATTGGGCGCTGTCCGCCCTTGCTCCGTCGGTGATTGCCTATTTCGGCTGCGATATGGTCTATCCTGGGTCGGGGAAAACGCACTTTTATGGCAATGGAACCGCTGATCCGCTGCGTGCCGACATATCATTGCGGTCGCTTGAGGCAAAGTCGGCCAGATTGAGGCTATTGGGCGCTGTCCGCCCTTGCTCCGTCGGTGATTGCCTATTTCGGCTGCGATATGGTCTATCCTGGGTCGGGGAAAACGCACTTTTATGGCAATGGAACCGCTGATCCGCTGCGTGCCGACATATCATTGCGGTCGCTTGAGGCAAAGTCGGCCAGATTGGGCGTGTTCGCTGCCGCTCAGGGTTGTCGTATGGTGCGCTTGTCGGAGGGTGAAAGCAGGCTGCTCTTTCCATCGTTTCGCGCGTCACGGATGGAAGACGCACCAATGCCGTCGACCGTTGGCGCGCAGGACGCGTTGGAGGCCGAAGCGCGCCTCGGCTATTATGTGCCATCCGGGCGGTATTGGGAATCCGAGCAGCAGTTTGATCCTGACGAGTTGGATACAGTCGACCGCCTTTGGGTGTCCGCCTACCAGATCGCGCAAATGGACCGCGTTGCCTAAGGGTTTAGACGGCGAAAGTGATCCAGGCCCAAGCCATCGCAATATAGGTCAGGCTGTGCATCAGCTGGTCCAGACCAGTTGCCCGCCAGAATGCGGCCTGATTGGGCTGTAGCTTTTTTTTGTCGGAATAGCTGGCCTTGGCAAAATCAATGTTGAAATGGATGATCCATTCCAGGGCCGAGATGATCAGGACAAAGCTGATCGGCGCGCCAAACAGCAAAAAAATAAGGGCCGAGCCCACAACATGCACCCCTGCATGTTGCGCGCGTCCCAAATGAAAATACTCGCCACGCCCGGTCAGCATCTTGGGCGTCTGTAGATAGAAGTCCGCGAACATATGTTTGATCTGCAACAAGCAGAGCAACAGCAACACGGCACCATAGCTTTCGGGCAAACGTATCCTCCCGATATCGTCCTAAAGGGAACTCTAGGCGCTAAAATGCGAGTAGGCAAATGAACTAGTTCACACATTGTCGCTAACACGCGATATGTCCGGTGTATGTAACATGCGATCTGTCCGGTTCTATTCTGTCTCTGAGAGGAGGCGTTATGAACCGAGCAGAAGTGTTACAGGAAGTTCGACTGATGAAGTTTGAAGATGTGTATTCGCGGCGAAGCGCGAACAAGCTGACGCAAGAACAGGCGGCTGAGATACTGGGTGTATCCGTGCGCACCGTCAGGCGTTGGGAGGATCGATTTGAGGCGGATGGTGCAGAAGGTCTGTACGACCGTCGGCTTGGCAAACTGGCCAACAATCGTGTTGCCACGGATAAGGTCATGGAGATGCTTGAACTGTTTGATACCAAGTACTGGGATTACACGCCGAAGCATTTCCACGAGAAGCTGGTGGCCCACCATGGTTTCACACAGAGCTACAACTGGGTGCGGCTTACACTGCAGCGCCACGGCCGGGTTCAGGCAGCACCCCGACGAGGTGCCCATCGGCGCAAGCGGCCCCGCCGTCCGATGGTTGGCATGATGTTGCATCAGGACGGCTCCAGCCATGAATGGGTTCCGGGTCAGTGGTGGGATCTGATCGTCACCATGGACGATGCCACCAACCGGGTTTATTCGGCATTCTTTGTCGAGGAAGAAGGGACGATGAGCAGTTTTCAGGGGCTGACAGAGGTGATCGAGGCGCAAGGTCTGTTTTGCTCGCTCTATGCCGATCGGGGCTCTCATTACTGGCATACGCCCGAAGCGGGCGGCAAAGTGGACAAGGACAATCTGACCCAGGTCGGGCGCGCCTTGCAGCAACTCGGCATTGAGCTGATCCCGGCCTATTCACCGCAGGCCCGTGGACGGTCTGAACGCATGTTTGGCACGTTCCAGAACCGATTGCCGCAGGAACTGCGGTCCCATGGGATCACAACCATTGAAGAGGCCAATCAGTTCCTGAAAGAGGTCTATCTTCCCGAACACAATGCCCTGTTTGCAAAGGAGCCGGAGGATACGACCTCGGCCTTCGTGCCGTTTACAGGCAATGTGCGCGACACCCTGTGTGTGCAGGAAGACCGCGTCGTCGGCAACGACAATACGGTGCGCTACAAGGGCCTGGTCATGCAGATCGCGGCAGACAGGCACCGTCATCATTTCGTCAAGGCGAAGGTCAGGGTCCACGAATACCCCGATGGTCAACTGGTCATCTTCCACGGCCCGAGATGCATTGGCCGCTACCAGCCTGACGGATCACCCATCACACAGGAGGATAGCAAACACAAAGTCGCGTGACCCGCTTCGACGTGGCGCGAACGCGGTGGCCCAAATCTACGGTCGCCTACGGCTCCCTCCGAATTGGGCCACCGCGCAATCAACTGAAGCGGACAATTGGCATGTTACCTACACCGGACAATTCAGAATGTTCTCGACAATGAACTAGTTCACACATGCGCAAAGATTGGCACTTTGTCGGAAACTATTTGCCTAGCAAAGCAAGATTACTGTAAATTCAGACTGTTAATTTTCCGTGCATCGTTTCGAAACCGGATCATTGATCAAAAGCAGGGACAGGTTCCATAGAACGCACGATTTTCCGCTTCATCTGGAAATACTCCAAGCGCGACCAGTTGATCCTGCTGGCCGTGACCTCGACGTTGTTTCCGCTGCTTTACCTGACGCTTGAGCTGCCCAAACGCATTATCAATGACGCGATCGGTGCCTCGAGCAGCGTGGTTCAAGTTTGGGGCTACAGCCTGCAGCAGACGAATTTCCTGATCATTCTGTGCTTTGCGTTTTTGGCGGCGGTGCTGGCCCACGGCCTGATGAAAATGCGTATCAACACCATGAAAGGTGTCCTGAGCGAGCGTATGTTGCGCCGCTTTCGCTATCAGTTGATCAGCCGCGCCCTGCGTTTTCCCCAACCCTATTTCGAGCGGGTCAGCCAGGGTGAGATGGTCTCGATGATCACCGCCGAAAGCGAGCCGATGGGCGGGTTGATGGGGGATGCGATCAGCCAGCCGGTTTTACAAGCGGGGCAGATGATCACCATCCTGTCGTTTCTGTTTCTGCAAAGCGTTTGGTTTGGTCTGGCTGCGGTGGCGCTGATCCCCGTGCAGGCCTGGTTGATTCCCAAGCTGCAGCGCCAGATCAACCTTCTCAACAAAAAGCGCATCCAGGAGGTGCGTATCCTTGCCGCCCAGATCGGCGAGAACGCGGCTGGGGCCTCGACACTGCGCGCAAATGGGGGCTGGCGGTATCGCCGGGCGATGATCTCGGATCAACTGGGACGGCTATTCGGGATCCGGTTCGAGATCTACCAGAAGAAGTTCTTTATGAAGTTCATAAACAACTTCATCTCACAGCTGACACCGTTCATGTTTTATCTGGTGGGCGGCCTGCTGGTCCTCCAAGGCTCGGTCTCGCTGGGCGCGCTGGTGGCGGCGTTGGCTGCGTATAAAGATCTCAGCTCTCCGTGGAAGGAACTGCTGACCTACTACAACCAGACGCAGGATATGTCGTTGCGTTGGGATGTGGTGATCGAACGGTTTGCGCCGGCTGGAATGCAGGATGAGGAGCTGTTTGAGGGTGAGCCAAAGACCCGCCCGCATCTTGATGGCGACATCGCTCTGGATCGGGTGTCGGTGCGCGATATGGACGGAAACCAGATCCTGGACGATCTTAACCTGACCTTCCCGCATGGAAAGACAATCGGCATCGCCGCGCCTAGCGAAGAAGACCGCCGCGCCATTGCCGAGCTGCTGACCCGTGAAATCCTGCCGAGCGCTGGGCGTGTCCGCATTGGCGAGCAGAATCTGGCCGAACTGCATCAGGGCGTCGTCGCCGCGCGGATCGGCTATGCGTCATCGCGGCCGGTGATGTTTCAGGGAACGCTGGGCGATAATGTGATGATGCCGATTCGCTACAAGCCCCTGTCGGAGGGGGGCGACGATCCCGGATTTGCCGAAACCTTGCGGGCGGGCAACAGCGCCGACCCCTTCAAGGCCGAATGGCTGGACCCGTCTCTCGCTGGGCTGGAATCGGCGGATGCCCTGCGAGATTGGTGGCTGCAACTGATTGATGGAATGGGGTCAGGCGCGGCCTTGTTCCAGCGCGGGGCCGAGCAGGTTTTCGACGCTGCACTGCATCCGGAACTGGCGCAGAAACTGGTCAAGCTGCGACCGTTGGTGCAGCAGGCGGTGAAGAGGCAGGGCTTGAGCAGCAGGCGCTGATCTTCGACAAGTCCACCTATAACCCGGCCTTGCCCGTGGCCGAGAACCTTCTTTTTGCCACGCCCCGTGTACCGGTCACGCAAGCGCTGTTGGCACAGCAGAGAGTCTTTCTGGGTCAGTTGCGCGAACTGGGGTTGGACGAGACTCTTATCGCGCTGACCCGTGATGTGATCGACATGCTGCGCCAGATCTTTGGCCTAGATGGAACAGATCACCCGCTGTTCCGCAAGTTGGGACTTGAGGCGCAGACCTATGAAACAGCCGTCGAACTGGTCGAGCGCACCCGCAAGGAAGGCGCTGAGGGGTTGGACGACGAACAACTGGCAACATTGCTGGCGGTGCCTCTGGTCGTCTCGGCTGAACAGATCGGCCCGGCCTTTTCGGATGAGTTAAAGGATCGTATTCTGGAGCTGCGCCACAGCCACTCGGAAAAGCTGATGCGGCCGTTGATGGACGTCTTCGTGCCGCTGGACCCTGAGGCCGTCGCGCCCGGCCTGACCGTGACGGAGAACGCGCTGTTCGGCAGGTCAGCGAGATCGGCGGCGCGCGCTCGGACGAGGTGCGCAAGCTGATCGTCGACGTTCTGGCCGAACACGGCGCGCGCCCGTTGGTGGTTGAGTTGATCTATGATGTGCCGGTCGCGCTCGGTGGGCAGAACCTGCCCGCAGTTTTTGCCGAACCCCTGGCGTTCACCCGTGCGACGATCAAGAAACCCGACATCCTGATCCTGGAAAACGCGCTGGCCAGCTATGACATGCAGACGCAGGTCGCGGTCTACAAAAACCTGCGCGCGCTGCTGCCCGAGACCACGGTCATCTATCTGAACGATCAATTCCAAAACCCCGATGTCTTCGACATGTATGTCGAGATCCGGCAAGGTCGGGTTGTCACGGATGAAGGACCGGGGGATGTGGAAGAGGATAGTGCCGCCTCGGCCGACTTGGCCCGCAAGCTGCGCGCCCTAGAGCAGACGCCGCTGTTTTCTGGCCTTGATCGGCGACAGTTGCGCCTGCTGGCCTTTGGTGCGCGGTGGTTTGATGCCTCTGCCGGGCAGGTGATCTTCCTCAAAGATGACCAGCCCACGGATGGTGCCTACGTTGTTCTCGAAGGCGAGGCAGGGTTGTACCTGCCCAAATCGGGCACGCCGGATGAGCTGATCCTACGCGTCGGTCCCGGGGCATTGGTTGGGGAGCTGGGCCTGATCCGCAAAGAGCCCCGCGCGTTGAGCATGGTGGCCGAAACCGATCTTTCCTGCTTGCGCATCGGGGAAGAGGAATTCCTGGCCGTGGTGGAAAATGACGCGGCGACGGCGTTCAAGCTGCTGCAGGTGGTTGCGGGATATGTCTCGAACTAGCGCCGTTCCAGGTTAACCCCGGAACGCTCCTCTGTCAGTCTTTCGGCTTGCAGAACAGTTGATAGAGCAACTCGATCACTTCTTTCGTGTTGCCATCCTCAAGCGAATAAAACACCGTTTTTCCGGCGCGCCGGGTCGAGACCAAACCATCCTCGCGCAGACGGGCCAGCATCTGGCTGACGGCGGCTTGCCGGATCTGCAAAAGCGCCTCAAGTTCTCCTACCGATTTCTCGCCGTCTTCGAGGTGGCACAGGATATCAGGCGGCCCTCATGCGCGAGCGTTTTCAGAAACGCGGCGGCGCGGGCTGCGTTGTCTTTCATTTCCGCCAATCCGTCCGATGCCGGGGCTTGCATGGGGCTGTCTTTCAGTGTCACCCGTCCACCGTTCTTCAACTAAATCTTCTGACACTATGCCCTAAGAAACGTTATAATGTCACCCCTCGGATGCGGGTGCCCCACCCTGAAAGGCGTTACCATTGGCATAATCGCACGGTTCTTCCTGCATCTGAAGGTGAAGTCCGTCGCCTTTGTAAGGATGCGCGCGAGCCAAATCTTCGTCCACTTCAATCCCAAGTCCGGCGGTAGTTGGAGGGGTCACGAACCCCTCCTCAACCCGGATAGAGCCCTTGATCAACTGGTCATGGAATGGCGTTTCAATGGTTTCCAGTAGCAACAGGTTCGGGATAGAGGCCGCCAGATGGATATTCGCAGCCCACTCCACCGGCCCGGCATAAAGATGCGGGGCCATTTGCGCGTTGAACACTTCGGCCATCGCAGCGACTTTCTTCATTTCCCAGATGCCGCCTGCACGCCCCAGCGCCGGTTGCAAGATCTCGGCCGCGCCTGCGCGCAGAACCGCGCCAAATTCGGCTTTGGTGGTCATGCGCTCTCCGGTCGCGACAGGTATGCTGACGTTGCGGGCGACGCGGGCCATGTCCTCGATATTGTCGGGAGGAGTGGGTTCTTCGAACCAAAGCGGAGAGTATGGTTCCAACGCCTGACCCAAGCGGATAGCGCCTGCGGTGTTGAACTGGCCATGGGTCCCAAACAGCAAATCGGCCTTGTCGCCCACCGCCTCGCGGATCGCTTTGCAAAACGCGGCGGACAGAGAGATATCGGACATCGCAGGCATGTGCCCGCCCCGGATCGTATAGGGACCGGCGGGGTCGAACTTGACGGCGGTATAGCCCCGACGGACCGCATCTGTCGCAGCCTCAGCCGCCTGTTCGGGCGATGTCCAGAAGTCGGTCAGGTTATGCTGGGGCAGGGGGTAGAGGTAGGTATAGGCGCGAATGCGGTCATTCATCTTGCCGCCCAACAGCGCATAGACCGGGCGGTCGCGGTCCTTGCCCAGAACGTCCCAACACGCGATCTCAAGCCCCGAAAACGCTCCCATCACAGTCAGGTCCGGGCGCTGCGTGAAGCCCGAGGAATAGGCGCGGCGGAACATCAACTCGATGTTTTCCGGATTCTCGCCCTGCATGTGGCGGTCAAACACGTCGCGGATTATGTGGCTCATAGCGTCTGGTCCAACCGAGGAGGCGTAGCACTCGCCCCAGCCGGTGATGCCGGTATCCGTAGTCAGCTTGACCAAAATCCAATAGCGACCGCCCCATCCTGGGGCTGGCGGGGCCGTGACGATGATATCGAGGTCTTGCAGTTTCATCTTAGCCCTCTCGTGCTTGGTCAAAGGCAATGAGTTCGCGATCAATCTCGGCCACCACCTCGGCGCTGCCAAAGAACGCCATGTCCGGGGCGTCGACGTCGTCCATGAAAGCCTGAATTTCGATCAGCGCTGGTTTGCCGTCGAAACTGCCCTCGATCTGCCAGCGGCTGCTTTGGTCCACGGGCAAATCCGACAGGTTCTCCGCGATCTGGGTGACCAGAGCTTCGGGCAGCCCAAACCGGGGATTGTTGGCGAGGCCTGTCAGGAAAGGCGGTACCTCAGCCAAATCGAAATTCATCGACGTTTCCGAAGTGGAAGGCGCAGGTTTCGCCGCCTCGGGTTTGAAGAGATCGGTCAGGAAACGCAGCATCGGCCTACCTGTCGAACAGGATCACGTTGCGCTTGGCGGATCCGGTCTTGGTATCGGCAATCGCCTCATTGATCTGATCCAGAGACCAGCGGCCCGAGACCAGTTCATCCAGCTTCAGTCGTCCTTGCTCATAGAGGTCGATCATCCAGGGGATGTCTCGCTGGATAACCACGTCGCCCATCTTTGACCCCACCAGACCCTGACCAAGCGCGGCGAGGATCACCGGCTCATAGCTCGCTTCGTCCCCGGAATGTGGCATACCGATCATAACGGCTTTGCCGCCCAGACCCAGATACCGTGGGGCCTGATCATAGGCAGGGATCGCGCCGACGGTGATCAATACTGCATCCGCGCCACGGCCGCCCAGGGCTTTGCAAGCTGCTTTCCATGGTTCTTTCAAGCTGGCGAGGACGCCGTGGGTGGCACCGAACTCCTTCGCGATCTCAAGCTTTTCTTCGGTCATATCAACCGCAACGATGCGGCGCGCGCCGGCAATCCGAGCGCCTTGGATGGCGTTAAGGCCCACGCCGCCTGCGCCGATCACCACCACGTCTTGCCCGGGGCGCAAACCCGCGGCGTTGACTGCCGCGCCGACCCCGGTGATCACTCCGCAGGAGAGCAGGCTTGCGAGGTCTTTGGGCAGCGTTTCGGGAATCCGAACGATCTGTCGGTGGCTGACGACGACTTTCTCGGCGAAGGCCCCGCAGGCCATCGCCTGTTCCAAAGGTCCCCCGTCGCTCGTACGCAAAGGACCTTTGACAGTGTCATAGGGGGTTTTGCAGATCGTAGGTTTGCCTCCCGCACATGAAGGGCAGGAGCCGCACGCCCGGATCAGTGTCACGACCACTGGGTCGCCCAGTTTGAAATCCCCCGCGGCCTCGCCCACTGCGCTGACAACTCCGGCGGCCTCATGCCCATAGACAGCGGGCAGGAACCCGCCCCATGCACCATCGGCATATGAGATGTCCGAATGGCAGATGGCCACCGCGTCCAGTGTAACCTCGACTTCGCCGGTGCCAGGGGCGGCCAATTGGACCTCTTCTATCGTCAGAGGTTCCCCGAACGCCCGGCATACGGCGGCTTTGATGGTTTGCATATCGTCCCTCGCTTCGTTTGGTTTACGGTGGCGCGGGAATTGGCATCTCGCAAGACGGAAACCGTCACGGGTATGTCGGTATTACGCCACGGCAGGTCGGGCGCGCAGAAACAGCAAGAACCCCGCGGCCATAAGAACCAGTGCTAGGAGGAATGGCGCTCCGGGCAGGTAGAGCGATGTTTCAGGCCGGATGAACCACGCAAACACGCTGGTCATCAACAGGGGTGAGATCACCATGGACAAGGCGTGCAGAGACGTCAGGACGCCCTGAAGTTCACCCTGTTGCGAGTCTGGCGTCGCGCGCGAGGTCAATGCCTGCAGCGCGGGCGTGATCACCGCGCCCCCTGACTTCCGACATTTTTTCGTATAAGTCATTGATATTATTATGCCTTGGTTGCCAAAAGGCACTACACGGACTTTTTTCGCCAGCGATTGTTTCGGAGTGTTGAGGGAGCTCAGGCTTTGGTCTGGCCAGTTTTTCGGGTGCGCCCGGGGGGTATCTTGAAAGGGGCTTCGTTCCAGGTCAGGCCGACGCAGGTGAGGATGCGTCTGGCATCGACCGTGGCATGGCTTGGCATGCCGTAGCGGTCAGGGGTGCCTTTGTGGCGCAGGATCGAGAGCTGCAATGCGTTCAACTCGTTGCGGATACGAGCCGGGCTCATCGGGTGTCCGAGCAGGTCCAGATGCTTGCGCAGGTGCTGCAGGCAGCAGAAGGCCATGTAGCAGATGGCGATATGGGCCCGGACCCGACGCGGCGACCAGTGATAGATGGGCCGGATTTTCAGATCGTGCTTGTTGGTGCGGAAGCAGGCTTCGATCTCCCACAACTGGTGATAGCGGGCAATGACGTCCTGTGCCTCCAGTTCGTCCGCACCATGAACAACAATGGCATGCAGCCCGTCCCATTGTGCCGCTGCCTTGATCTTTGCATCATCCAGCGTGACGTCCCCGCTGTCGGGGAAGGCCAGGAAGCGGCCATATCCCCGGCTGCTGAAGCTGCCGGGTTTGCGAGAGCGCTTGAGCTTCTTGTGCAGCTTTTCGATTGCCTTGTCGCGCTTGTGGGCATCATTGCGTGCCCGGGTGGGTGACCAGGTCACAATGACCCGCGCTCCCTCCTGGTCGATCACCTTGTACCAGCCCTTCTCGGTTGCCTCTTCAGAACCGTGTCCAGCCCAAGGCTGGCGTCCCTCCGGGCTCAAAATGTTCGCCTTCACGGCGGCCGGGGCGGACTTCATGCGATAGCCGAGGATGTAGGGCAGACCCTTGTTCTGCAACATCTGCTGGTTGTCCTTGCTGAGCATGGCGGCATCGGCCACGAACGTGACCCTGGCCACGTCGAAGCGTCCCTCCAACGCCTTCAGCGCAGCTTCCAGCGTATGACCTTCCCAGGTGTTTCCCGGGAAGAGTTCATAGCCCACAGGCAGCCCATCGGAGGTGACGATCAGCGCCAGCATGACCTGAGCGCGGTGATGCTTGCCATCCTTGCTGAAGCCCTTGGCCAGAAGATGATCCTGCTCGACCCCGTCCGCATCCTCGGCCGGGTCCTCGCGCTCGGTGTCAAAGGCCAGGGTCGTGCAATCGTAGAACAGCACGGTCACTGGCCCGCCCAGCAACTTCTCTGCCGCCGCGTGAGAGGTTTTGCAAATCCCGTCTATCACCGGCGTATTGATGTAATCCATGCTCCGATAGACCACGTCCAGATTGAGCGTGATGCCTGCCTGGTTCTCCAACGCCTCCACGGTCGCGCGCTTGCTCTCGGGCTGTGCGATCCGCGCCATAACCAGCTCTTTCACAATGCGATTGGCACTTTTACGCGCCGCCCCCAGAAGGGCCCCCCAACCCAGTTGGTCATACATCGTCCCCATGACATCCCGCAGACCCAGAGAGACCCGCGCCTCCTCACGGCACTCGGCAAGATCAACGCCAAGCTTGTCCGGCCGCGGAGCGCGGCGCACCAGCGCCTGCAGATCGGCATATTCCGTGGGCGTGAACAGTTCCATTTGCGGCGAGCGATCAATGCGTAATTGCTCCATCAAGCGGCCCGCCAGACGCTTGATATCCTCAATCTCGCTGTCGTTATGGGCCACACCCACATGGCGCAGGATCTTCTGGCGTACCTTGGAGCCGGTGCGGACGGATTCAACGATCTGGATCCGTGTGCGGTTGAGCTTTGCGTCATGTTTGGTGCGGATGAACATGGGCGAAGAGGTTAGCCATCTGAAGGCCCATGTCAATACTTTTTATAATAATGGGGCACTACAACGCGCCTCTGAGCAACCACACCTGAAAACAAACCAAAAACCCAGTCAGATCAACAAAAAGGTCGGAAGTCAGGAAACACGCTGGTCATCAACAGGGGTGAGATCACCATGGACAAGGCGTGCAGAGACGTCAGGACGCCCTGAAGTTCACCCTGTTGCGAGTCTGGCGTCGCGCGCGAGGTCAATGCCTGCAGCGCGGGCGTGATCACCGCGCCCAAGGCGGTGATCGGGATCAGCATCAGGGCGATAGTGCCATTGGTCAGGAAGGCTAGCAAAGCGAAGCTGATGACCTCAAAACCCATGCCGCAGATAATGGTCATGCGCTCCCCAAGATGACGGGTCGCGGGTCTGATCAAACCGCCCTGAACGGCGGCCATGCCGATGCCATAGATGCCGAGAGACAGCCCGATCATCTGCGGCGACCACCCGAAACGCTCGGTCGTGAAATAGGACCAGATCGCGGGGTAGACGTAGATTGACACCGAATAGAGGAAATAGACCCACAACAGGGGGCGAACTCCGGGAAGGGCGGCGATGGCCTTGAGCGCGTTGACAGGGTTGGCGCGTCGCAAATTGAAGGCGCGGCGGGTTTTGTCTGTGACCGTTTCGGGCATGACCATCAGCCCGAGGCCGAACGAGAGAGCGGACAGTGCTGCGGCCGCCCAGAAAGGCGCGCGCGTTCCGTATTCGGCAAGCAGGCCGCCCATTACGGGACCCAGAACAAATCCCATGCCAAAAGCCGCGCCGAGCAGGCCAAAATTGGCTGCTTTGTCTTCGGGTTTCGAGACATCTGCCATGAAGGCAGCCGCGGTCGCGTGGGTTGCGGCTGTGATCCCTCCTACAATACGACCGAGCAAAAGCAACCAGATGCTGCCTGCAATGGCCATGACCACATAGTCCAAAGCCATCACAAACAACGAGACCAGCAAGACCCGCCTGCGGCCATAGGCGTCTGACAGGTTGCCCAGAATAGGACCGAACACGAATTGCATGGCGGCAAAGGCCGTGCTGAGGACGCCTCCCCAAAGTGCTGCGTCGGCAAGCGTTCCGCCCTGCACCTCGACGATCAGTTGCGGCATGATCGGCATCACTAGACCGATACCCATCGCGTCAATCATGACGGTCAGAAGAACAAAGACAAATGGAAGGCGCATGAAACCCGGCTATATGACCCGGCGCTTACCCTAGAGGGGCCAGCAGGATGTGGGAAGGGCGCAAAGACACCAACCCGGATGACGTCTCGTCAGGCGGCTAAAGTTTATCCGACAGCTCATCCAGTATTTGGGCAAGTTGCCGCGGGTGCGAGAAGAACGGAGAGTGTGAGCTGTCGATATCCCGCCGAAGATGTGCTGGAATTCGCTCGCTCATATCTTTCTGATAGGCCGGAGGGATAGTGTGGTCTTCGGTGGTGCGGATATAGGCCTTTGGGACCTGGTCAAAGTGATCCCCTATTGAAAGCGGTGTGTCTTGCGGCTTGATGGCCTGCGGGCAGAGCCGGGCGAATGCATAGGGCAGGATCTCGGGCGTGCAATCATGATAGAACAGGTCCTGAACGCGGTCGGGATGCACGGTATAAGATAGCCCATCGGTGGATTTGTCGACCGCATCGCCAATGGTTTGCACCGGACCACGTCTTCGCATGTCGACCAGAGACAATCCGCCCTGCGGGACATAGGCGCAAAGATAGATCAGCGCGCGCATGGCGTGCGGGTCGGCCTCGGCTGCGGCGCTGATCGGGTAGCCGCCCCAAGAATGCCCGACAAGGATCGCGTCTGGTGTTGAGGCCGCGAGCACGGCGTCTCGGCAGCTCTCTAGCGTGACATCGCAGATCGGCGTCGGGTCCGAGCCGTGGCTGGGCATGTCGATGGCACGAGCGATGTGGCCGAACGCTTCAAGCTCGGGTATCAGGTCCCGCCAGCACCAGGCGCCGTGACAGGATCCATGGACCAATAGAAATTCGGCCAAGGGACGCTCCTTCAGATGTGACCGATCTCGGTCAGGAATTGCCGCAACAGGGCAGCGTATTCAGCGGGTTTTTCGACGCAGGGCAGGTGGCCCACCCGGCGCATCAATTCGAACCGCGAGCCGGGGATCAGGTCCACCGTTTCGCGTACCAGATCAGGCGGTGTCGAGCCGTCTTCATTGCCTGCGATCCCAAGTGTGGGCAGGCGCAGGCCGCTGGTCGGCGTATAAAAATCGGTGCCCGCAATGGCGGCACAACAGCCCAGATACCCTTCGGTCGGCTGACTGACCATCATCTCGCGCCATGCGAGGTGCTGGTTGGCGGCCCGGAAATCACGCGAGAACCACCGCTCCATCGTCGTATCGGCCAGCGCCTCGATCCCACCGGTGCGGACGGCCTCCATCCGGTCCTGCCAGATTTTCGGCATCCCGATCTTGGCGGCGGTGTTCGACAGTACCAGCGCGCGGACCTGATCCATCCGTTTCACCGCCAGCCCTTGGCCTATCATACCACCAATCGACAAGCCGACGAAGACGCAATCCCGGATTTCGAGGTGATCCAGCAGCGCCTCGGCATCGCGGACCAGCGCGCCCATGGCATAGGGCGCAGGCGGGACCGAGGATTGTCCGTGCCCCCGCTTGTCATAGCGAATGATCCGCAGCCCGTCGGGCAAGTGTGGTAGCACATCGTCCCACAGGTGCAGATTGGTGCCCAGCGAGTTTGCAAACACGATGGGCGCACCGTTTAGTGCGCCATCAATCCGGTAGTTTAGCTGAACGCCACCCAGATCAGCGATCGTCATGCTTTGGTTCCTTGCTCGGCCTGTGCGTGCAGATTGCACAAACCCGATATGGGTGTCAGGTCAGGAATTCCAACGCACGCGCAAAGACGCCGGGATCAACATTTCCGCCCGAGGCGACAACGATCACGTCATCCCCTTCGATCTGATCCTTTCGGAACAGGGCCGAGGCCAGCGACACCGCACCGCCCGGCTCCAGCACGATCTTGAGGCGCAAAAAGGCCAGCGCAGTGGCGTGGAGCGCCTCGTCCTCGGTCACGGATAGACCTGGGCCGCAGAGGCGGTTGAGGATCGGAAAGGTAATGTCACCCGGTTGCGGTGTAAGGATCGCGTCGCAGATATTGTCGGCAGTTGCAGGGTTGCTTTGGATCTGCCCCGCCTCCAGCGAGCGCTTGACGTCGTCGAACCCGTCTGGTTCACACGGGCGGGCACGCAGGCTAGGGGCGTGGGCCTCAAGCGCAAGCGCGATGCCCGAGGTTAGACCTCCGCCGCCGCAACAGACCAGAACGTCGGCATTGCTCACGCCCGCGGCTTTGGCTTGTCGCGCGATCTCAAGCCCGGCGGTGCCTTGCCCCGCGATGACTTGAGGTTCGTCGTAGGGGCGGATCAGGGTCAGGCCGCGTTCTGAGGCCAGTTTATTGCCAATCTCTTCGCGGCTTTCCTTGGCTCGGTCGTACAGAACAACTTCACCGCCCAAGGCACGCGTGTTGTCGATCTTCAGCTGCGGCGCGTCCGAAGGCATTATGATGACCGAGGAGGTTCCGTGCTTCGCCGCCGCCAAGGCCACCCCCTGCGCATGATTGCCCGAGGAATAGGCGATCACGCCGCGCTGCCTTTCCGCCTCGCTCAGCGCCGAGATGGCCGACCATGCGCCGCGGAATTTGAAGCTGCCGGTGTGCTGCAGGCATTCGGGTTTGACCCACACCCGCCGCCCGGCGATTTCGTCCAGAAAGGGTGAGGTCAAAAGGGGCGTCTCGCGGACATGCCCTTGCAGCCGATGGGCGGCGGCTTCAATCAGCTCTAGTGTACTCATGTTTGGTCCAGAATCATGCGAATAACGGTGAGGGATTGCGGCTCGTCCAGAAAGGGCACATGGCCGCGATCCGGGATTTCAGCCGTGATCAGGCCCGGATGGCGGGACTGCATCTGTTTCAGTGTTTCTTGGCTGAGGATGTCCGAATTTGCGCCGCGCAGAACGCCCGTTGGAATGCCTTGCAGCGCCTCGAAGAAGGGCCATAGGTCCGGCACAGCGCCTGCTGCGGCTTGTTCCATCAGGGCCGTGCGCAGGGCTGGGTCATAGCGCAAAGCCAGCCCCTCGGTCGTCTCCTGATACTGGTTCTCGGCCTGTATGCGCCAAATTTCCAACGGGACGCCGGGGAAATGAGGCTCCATCACCGCCTTCAGGACGGCGGCGGCCTCATCATAGGTCTTTGAGGTGGGTGCTACGCCCAGGTAGTCCATGATCCGAGAGATACCTGAGGGCTCGATCACCGGACCCACGTCATTGAGGATCACGCCTGCCAGCCGGTTGGGCTGCAGCGTCGCGAGCGTCATAGCAACCATCCCGCCGCGCGACGTGCCCAAAACCGCCACTCGGTCAAAGGCCAGATGGTCCAGCAGTTCGACAACATCCTGAGTTTCGCGCAGGACGTTGTAATTCGCGTGGTTCGGATCATGATCCGACTGCCCACGCCCCCGCGCATCCAATGTGATAAGGCGGGCATCGGCTATATACGGAGCAAGAAGCGAGAAATCGCGTCCGTTGCGCGTCAACCCTGCAAGACACAGAAGAGGAGTGCCTGTGCGACTATCCTCATAGTACAGCCGAAGCCCGTCAGACGTTTTGAATTCCGCCATTATAGCCCGGCCAGTTCGGGGATTGAGGTCAGGTCTGACAGAACATGCGCTGGTTTCCACGGCAGTCGATCCATCGGTTCGCCCGCACGATTGACCCATGCGGTGACAAAGCCGTAACCGCTGGCCCCTGCGGCGTCCCAACCGTTGGAGCTGACGAACAGAACCTCATCGCGGGCACATCCGAACCTGTCTTGCACCAAATCATAGACCTTGGCGTGGGGTTTGAAGATACCGACGCTTTCGACCGACAGCACATCGTCCAGCACATCGCCAATACCGGCCGATTGCACCGCGCCATCCAACATGGGAGGCGACCCGTTCGACAGAATCGCCGTTTGCAACCCACCCTGTTTCAGGGCCTGCAACATCTCGGGCACCTCGGGATAGGCGCGCAGCTCCCAATACAAATCCAGCAGCCGCTGACGCAGCTTGGTGTCCCCCTGCAGCCCCGTTGCCTCGAGCGCCCAGTCCAGTCCGTCTTGCGTGACATCCCAGAAATCGCAATGAGCGTCCGCAACAGCGCGCTGCCATGTGTATTGCAATTGCTTCAGCCGCCAGTGATTGGCCAGATCCGGCCATGTATCGCGGAGCGCCTCAAAGCCGGGCTCAGCCGCTGCCTGGCGTGCCGCAGCGGCCACATCGAACAATGTCCCATAAGCGTCAAATACGCAGGTCGTGATTGCCATCAGCTCTCTCCCCTTTTTCTGGCGCAAGGTGGCACAAGAGGGCGATGCAGGAAAGAGCCAACGTCTGACAACATTTTGTCAGACACGGGCTAGTTAGGCGTAGTGCCGTTAGCGGTTTTGCACTTTTACCGAGGCGAGAGGCCAGGCTTTTTTCTGTCGGTGTCAATGCTAGCGAGACATGCTCATCCCTGCTCAAGAGAGCATAAAGAAACCAATAGTGATCTGAGAATTGGTGGATCCTAGGGGAAACGCCGCCGAACGACTAATGCAATGATAGTAAAAGCTACTGTAGCGTGTTGGTTTGCAGTGTGTCTCACGTCAGTGTCACACTCCAATATGCACAACCTCTTCCGCAAAGCTGTGCACATCAAAGCATACAAACCTCTTTGCTGCCCTGCTTGGTCTACTGTTCAGACCTACTGCTTCTTCCGTTTTTGAAGTGTTGCGAACGATGTTGAACAGTTGTGTGCGGATCTGCTCGGCAACTACCTTACTCACGCCGTACTAAGCCGTAATAAAGCCACTTCGCTATCTGCAGCGAGATTGGTCTTTTTGATTTCAATAAGTTATATTTGAATGTGATCACTTGAAGGCGGGGTGAGGCAGGTGAACAGTTCTATTTCTGATGAGGCAATGGCAAGGCTCCCATTTTGGGTAACACCTCCGGGGCAGACAGACGGTTTTTTGATCGTTGTTGGGTTGGTTCTAGTCATAGTGCTGCTGGGTTTTGGCGCGCTCTACTTCACTGTACAGGCCATTCCAGACCGCATGGCAGCAGGTGCTCACAAAGTGCAAATGCAGTTGGTTGGTGTGCTTGGGTTGATCTCTCTCTTCACCCTGAACAACGCTTTCTGGATCGCGGCTATTTTGATCGCTGCAGTGCCCTTGCATGAAATCTTTCCGCTCAAGACCGACGTAGACATCTCGGAGAGCGACGATGCTTGAGTTGGTATTCTCTGCACTGATCACAATCGTTCCGGACTACCTCTATCGCCGCTACAAGCAGGGCAAGCGGTGGGGCCAGGAAATTACCCTGTTCAATGTCTGGTATGAGTTGCGATGGGGATTGACCGCCTGTGCAATATTGGCTGTGACGCTGATCACGGTGATCTTCTATTTCCACCCTTCAACGCGGAATGTCTCAGCTGCATTTCGCACAGTTACCATTCTGTCGGATCGCGTAGGGCGGGTCGCGGAAGTCTACGTTGCCAATAATGAGGACGTTATGGCTGGCGAGGCGATTTTCCGACTGGACACCACGCGGCAGGAGGCGGCAGCGGAAACGGCGCAGCGGCGTATCCAAGAGATTGAGGCGGCTTTGGGCCTGACCGCTACGGAAGTCGCGAGCGCCACCGCTCGGGTTGATGCGGCAGAAGCTGACCTTTCTCAGGCGACGAGCGATTTGGAGCGACGTCTGGAGCTTGCGGAACGAAACAACACCGTTGTTAGTGAGCAGGAACTGGAACGTTTGCAAACCGCAGTGACCGGCGCAGAAAGTCAGCGCGCAGCCGCTATTGCCTCGTTAGACGGTGCCAAATTGCGCCAAACCACCCTTCTCCCTGCACAGCTTGAAACTGCGCGTGCGGTTTTGAGAGAGGCTGAGAACGAGATATCAAAATCCACCGTTTTTGCCGAGGTGGATGGGACGGTAACGCAATTTCTCCTCAAGCCGGGTGATATCGTTAATCCAATACTACGCCCTGCCGGGATTTTGGTGCCTGAGGTTACCGGACAGGGGCGTTTTATCGCGGCTTTTGGTCAGATTTCTGCCAGCGTACTAAAGCCGGGTATGCTGGTGGAAATTACCTGCGCGTCTAAACCGTTGACCATAGTCCCGATGGTTGTGGATGACGTGCAGGGGGCGATTGCTGCGGGACAGTTCCGACCGGGTGATGCGCTTCTGGATCAGCAGGATCGAGCGCGACCCGGTACAGTTACTGCGTTTCTAGCACCTATTTTTCCTCAGCATCTCGATAGCATCCCGCCAGGTAGTGCGTGCGTGGGCGTTGCGTATACGAGCCGAGCAAAGGAGATCGACGCTGGTGAGATCACGGGCCTGTCTGCCTTCATCGCAAGGATTGTGGATGGCATGGGTATAGCAAATGCAATTGTCTTGCGTGCGCAGGCCATTCTGCTTCCTGTTAAGACATTGGTATTCAACTAGGCCCCGACCGGCAGAGAGGTAGAGTTTCGCTATGGGTTGCGACGCCAGCTACATTTGCACGTTTCTATCGGTTTTCCTTTGGGACCTGATCTACCTGTCACCGATACTTGTATTCTTGTTGGTTTTGGTGTGCATGCTGGGGGTATCAATTGGTCGTATCGAAGGCTGGTCGACCGAGGTGAGCCTTTACCATGCTTTCATAAACGCAACTACGGTTGGCTACGGAGACATTAAGCCGGAGAAACCCGCGAGCCGGGCTTTGGCGGTTATTAACGCATTTGTTGGGCTTATCTTTGCAGGCATTGTCGTAGGTATAGGTGTACATGCAGTCGAGGCTGCGATGGTTGCCGAGTTCTAGTTGTCTCTCTCACTCGTTTGCAGCTGTGCTGTGGGTCTACCAGTTTATGCTTTGTTGTGTACTCAGGATGTGTCACGGTACAGAGCTTGGAGCGGTCTAAACGCGATAGTATCGCTTATCCTGACTAGCAGATGAATTCGCTCCGTTGTAAACCTGTGCACGTAGGCAGTGTATTGCCTTAGCCGTATGAAGAAGTTTAGTCTTTTGCGCGTGCCCGTTATGTCGCTTGAGCAGTGTTAGTGAGACAACAATACCAAACTAAACCGTTAAACTTATGATGATCTACCCATTGGGAGAACTCTCGCTATCGAATACGATAGATACTGGCTCGGTAAAGTTCGCCAAAGTTTCTAGGTAAATTCGGGCAGCACAGCGGACATTGACGCGATATGAAGCGAATGACCCTCCTGAGCCCGAAACGGTCAGTGTCCAAGAGCATTGGTTTCAACGGAGTCGCTTCAAATAAAAATTTTTAATCGCGATGAAGCGCGAGCCAGATCAAAAAACCAATGTATAAAAAAACAGATATGTTCAAAACCGTATCGACGATCGAACCTGTCATTTGGCGACCTCTTTTGAAAGCGACTTGAGGAGACAGACCACAAGAATTGGTACGATGAAAACAAACGCAATGGCCGAGAGTGCGATAATAGATCTGACGAGTGAAACATCGTTTACAAGGATCATGGCCAGTCCTAGAGCGCCGAGCACCATCCCCCAAATGGTTCGAACGCTCGGCGAGGGGTTTTCGTCTCCGCCTGTTCCAATCATTGCAAGTGTGAAGCCTGCGCTCACGACGCTCGTAACAACAAAGAGGAAAGCGGCAGTGATCGTTGCGATCTGCGTGATAAACTTCAATGGAAATTGTTGCAGGAGCGCGAATGTCGTCGCATCAAGGCTCATTTCGTTGACCTCAAGAAGATGACCACTTCCATCCAAAACATCAAAAAAACCTACACCGCCGAGCACTCCAAACCAGAAAATCGAAAATAGAGTGGGCGCAATTATTACCCCAGCCAGAAACTCGCGTATTGTGCGCCCCCGCGAAATGCGTGCAATGAAAATGCCTACAAATGGAGACCATGCAAGCCACCAGATCATGTAATTGAGCGTCCAGTCCTGAAACCAGGTGGAAATGCTCTGATCAAAAAATTCTGTTGTAGAAAAACCGGCAGGTATGACGTTGTAAACATAACGTCCAAAACCCGAGACGATCGAATTCATCATAAAAGACGTGGGACCGGCAACAAGCAAAAAAACCAAAAGACCGATCGCAATCGCCATGGCCAAATTTGACAGTTTTGACATTCCTTCTCCTAGATCACGTCTCAGAGGAATAAGGAAAGCAACGCACATGGCGGCAAAAATAGTTGCTGTCAGATAAGGAGAATTTGGAATTCCAAGAACTCCTGCCAGTCCTGTTTGAATTTGAAACACACCCATTGCCAACGAACCCGCTAGGCCAACGGCTATGGCGACGACCGATAAGAAATCGAACAACCATGCCAACCCGCGGGTCCATGCTTTCTCTCCGTAAACGTCCAGCAACGGAGCGCTGAGCAGCAACGAGCGCTCACGTCGAAACGCAAAATAGGCAACTATCAGTGCAACGACTCCGTAGATGGCCCAGGCGTGGAACCCCCAGTTCAAATAGGTTACGAACATGGCGAGCCTTGCGGCTTCTGGATCGGAAGAAAAATCGCGTATTACCGAAAAGTGAGTAAGTGGCTCTGATACGCCAAAAAACAGCAGGCCCACTCCCATACCAGCCGCGAAAAGCATTGCAATCCAAGCTGTAGTCGAAAACTCGGGCTCTGAACCTTCCGGTCCAATTCGGATAGAGCCGTACTTGGAAACTGCGAGATAAATTGCCAGTAACAAAAGTGCGCTGGCTTCCAGCATAATGAACCAGCCTCGGCTTTCGAACTGGATTGTGACAATTCTTGAGGAGACAGAACCCAAGCCGTGCGGGTCGACAACACCCCATAAGGCAATACAGCTGCTGACGAAGAGAGCCGAAATCAAAAGCGCATTAACTTTCATAAACTACCCAATCGAAGAAGAATGGCTTCGCTCAATCGTATCAGCGATTATCCAGCTCTAATAGCTGGAAACTTTTCTTTCCGGATTGGAACAGATAGCCGTTTTATCCCGCCTTACAGTCGTTCGATTCGTATAGACCAGCCAATTCCACGAGATGCCTGTTTTTGGGTTCCGAGCAGAACTAGAAACAGCTTACAGGGCTATGGGGAGCTTAAGCGTAATGCTTGCTCCTCTATCGACTTGGTTGATTTCGACTATTCCTCCATGCCTGTCAATCGGCATTGAATAATGACCCCCCATCGGCGTCCAAATTTGACCCCCCTTGGAGCTAAGAGGGGCGTTGAGGGGGTCGTGTTTAGGTTGATTCAGGAGGGGGTGGACAGCAGGTCAAACCGAAAAGAGAGCGTAGCTCGACTGAAGGTTTGACCTGCTGTCTGTTTTGAATTTATTCCCCGATTTCGAGGTTAGTCGCGGTGGTTAATTCGCCAGCTTTCGTTCCCGGTTTCGATGATATCGCAATGGTGTGTCAGTCGATCCAGGAGAGCAGTGGTCATTTTGGCATCTGTGAACACACTCGGCCATTCAGCAAATGCGAGGTTGGTTGTTAGCAGAATAGACGTTCGCTCGTACAGTTTGCTGATGAGATGGAAGAGTAATCGTCCACCAGACTCTGCGAACGGCAGATAACCGAGTTCGTCTATAATCACGAGGTCGACGCGGATCAGCTGCTCGCTGAGCCGCCCGGCGTTGCCTTCGCGATGTTCAGCCTCCAGCTTGTTCGCGAGATCCACAGCGCTGAAGAACCTGACCCGCCGGCGGTTATTGACCGCGTGGCCCCCGATCGCTGTTGCGAGATGCGTTTTGCCCGATCCGGTTCCACCGACCAGCACGCCATTCCTGGCCTGGTCCATAAAATCGCCGTCATGAAGATTGCGCACGACTTCCTCGTTGACGGGGCTGACCGTGAAGTCGAACTCAGGTAAGGACTTGCAGACCGGGAACTTTGCGGCACCCATCTGATACCGGATCGAGCGCGCAGTCTTTTCGGCCAGTTCGGCCGTGAGGAGTTCGGCCACGACCTGTTGGGGCCGCCAGTTGTTTTTGGCTGCGGCCTGCATCACTTCGTCAAAGCAGTTGACGATGCCTGGCAACTTCAGTTGACGGGCAAGTTCGAGAATTTCCTTACGCAGTTGCATGGGAGCCTCCAAGCCTGTCATAGCGAGCGCAATCCGCGATCGGTGCCATTTTCAGCTGCAGGTGGGCAGGCGGCTCAATCGCCTTTGGCGGCGGGGGATTGGTGCGCCGAGAGACAATGTTCAGGATCGCATCGGCCTTGCGCAGGCCAGATTTTAGAGCTTCTTCGCAGGCAGCCTCGACCACATCAATGTCGTGCTGGTAAGCAGCGAAAAGAATATCGGCAAGTTGCCGGTCTCCGTCGGATGTGCCCCGCAGATGGGTCCAGATCTGCGTCATTGCCGGTGGTAGGTCCCAGTCACGGAACGGTGCTCCATTGCGCAGAGCGCCAGGCTTGCGCTTGAGGACGGGCACATAGTGCCAAGGGTTGAAGATCGTTTTTCCTCGGCCGAAGCACCGTTCGTGCTCTCCGACAATCTCACCGTCTTGGCGCAGGACAATCCGCGTGGCGTAGACCTGCAACTGGACCTGACGTCCAACAGCTCTTGCCTCAACGCTGTATTTGTTTCTTTCGAAGTTGATCAGGCAGGTTCGGCTCACGGCGACCGTCTTTTCACGGAACCCGACGAAGGGCTTCTGCAGATGCGTCAGCAGCGGCTTTTCCTGCTGGAACTCCTCCCAGACCGTCACCTCCAGGTTTTCCGGATGCCGCAGTTCTTTTGCGCGTTTGATCGCGTCTTTTTGCAGCCGGGCATTCAATTCATCGAAGTCGGCCACCTCCAGACGCGGTGTAAAACTATAGGCGCGGCTCTCCTTGACCAGATTCTCAACCTGACCCTTCTCCCAACCGGCCGCGCGCGTACAGGCGATCGGGTTCACCAGATGATGAGAACACATCCGGGAGAATGCCTTGTTGAACTTTCTTTCCTTGCCCGACAGGATCGCATCGACGGCGGTCGTCATGTTATCGTAGATCCCGTTGATGCAGCCTCCACCAAAGAATTTGAAGGCCTCGTCGTGGGCATCAAAGACCATCTCCTGCGTCTCGCGCGGATAGGCAATGGAGAATGGCATGCGGCTATGGCAAAGTTTGAAATGGGCAACCTTCACGGTCGTGAGTGCACCGTCCATCAAAACCGTCTCCACACTCCAGTCGAACTGGTACGCCTCCCCAGGATCAAAGATCAGCGGGATGAACGCCTGCGCCTGTTGTCGGCCGTGCGCAATGCGCCAATTCTTTGTGTAGCGTCGAACACTGTCATACCCGCCGCCAAAACCATCATCGGAGAGTTCCTTCCAGATTTTGGTCATCCGCTTGCGGTGTTTCTTCGGAAGCGCCTCGTTCTCCTCAAGCGTTTCATCCAGACGCGCGCGCCAAGGCCCGAGCACCGGGTATGGCTGCGATTTGCGCTCATATTTGAACTCCGTCACTCCCGATCGGATTATCTTTCGAACCGTTGCACGGCTCAAATTGAGCGAACGGCAAATTTCCTTGATGCTCTTTTTTTCGATCAGGTGTAAGCGACGCACTTTTCTAATAGTTTCCACGCAAATCATCCCGCTTGCCTCTCCATCGACTGCTCAATGAAAAGGATGTCTACAACCATAGGGAGGGGTCAAATTTGGACGCCGATTTCCCCGCTTAGGGGGTCAAAATTGCACGCTTTTCTACACGGTAGCGCCGCCATTTTCGCCGCCAATGCATCGGTTTTCGTCTTTTCGATGCACGGCGAAAAGAATTTTCCGTTCCACAAGTTTCCGGCGGATCTCGATGTTGCCCTGCCGGATGGTACCGGCGACGAGGACTACCTTCGCGCCTTGGCCGACCACTTGCCGGCTGTGTTCGAGTTTCGCCCCGACCTCATTCTTTACCAGGCAGGCGTTGATCCGCTGGCAGAAGACAAGCTAGGGCGGCTTTCGCTGACCCATAGTGGCCTCATCCAACGCGATCAGGCGGTGCTGTACGCCTGCAAGGGCCGCGGCATCCCGGTCTCAATGGCAATCGGCGGTGGCTATGCCGACCCCATTGAGGCGTCCGTCACGGCATACTCCAATACCTACCGGGTCGCAAAGAAGCTTCACCGATTTTGATGACAGTTCTGATCTCATTGATTTTTCATTCTCACTGTGTTTCGATTGACCGCTTCGAGCCCAAATTTCCAGATGCTGCGCTCTTCATCAACGGCCGGTTTGCGCATCATATCACCGAGCTCATCCAGATACAGTTGGAGCATAACTTCCGTCTTCGCGGTGTACTTCGCGCCCGCTGAGCGGTGGGTTGAACACGCAGACAAGCCGAAGGTCTGCCTCTGTAGCACGCACCAAATGTCGGTCGTGTTGATCCAAGGCATAGAGGGTAAATGGTTCAAGGAAATGCCAGGTTTCATCTTCAAACGCTTTGATCTGCCCCTTGCCCTCGATGCAGTAACACGCTTCCAGATGATGGCTATATTTCAGCTCCAGTACTGCGCCTTTTTTGATGATCGTATCAGTCAGCGAGAACCCCATCCCATCCGACGCGAGAAGCAGTCTTCTGCTGTTCCAACCAGGCCCGGAAACGTCCCGATCTGTGCCAAGGATATCTTTGAGTTCCGTAACAATCATCTTAGCACCTATTTGCTATCGTACCGCGCGGTTCATCCCGCCATCGGATAGAATGCTCTGACCGTTAATGTACCGGGCTCCATCGCTGGCAAGAAATACGCAGGCTTGCCCGATTTCTTCGAACGTTGCCGGCCGCTGAGCTGGGATTTCCCGACGGGCCTGTTCGGATAGATTTACGTTTTCGCAGAACCCGGGCAGCAGGTTGTTCATGCGTATATTATGTGTCGCTAACACGCGATATGTCCGGTGTATGTAACATGCGATCTGTCCGGTTCTATTCTGTCTCTGAGAGGAGGCGTTATGAACCGAGCAGAAGTGTTACAGGAAGTTCGACTGATGAAGTTTGAAGATGTGTATTCGCGGCGAAGCGCGAACAAGCTGACGCAAGAACAGGCGGCTGAGATACTGGGTGTATCCGTGCGCACCGTCAGGCGTTGGGAGGATCGATTTGAGGCGGATGGTGCAGAAGGTCTGTACGACCGTCGGCTTGGCAAACTGGCCAACAATCGTGTTGCCACGGATAAGGTCATGGAGATGCTTGAACTGTTTGATACCAAGTACTGGGATTACACGCCGAAGCATTTCCACGAGAAGCTGGTGGCCCACCATGGTTTCACACAGAGCTACAACTGGGTGCGGCTTACACTGCAGCGCCACGGCCGGGTTCAGGCAGCACCCCGACGAGGTGCCCATCGGCGCAAGCGGCCCCGCCGTCCGATGGTTGGCATGATGTTGCATCAGGACGGCTCCAGCCATGAATGGGTTCCGGGTCAGTGGTGGGATCTGATCGTCACCATGGACGATGCCACCAACCGGGTTTATTCGGCATTCTTTGTCGAGGAAGAAGGGACGATGAGCAGTTTTCAGGGGCTGACAGAGGTGATCGAGGCGCAAGGTCTGTTTTGCTCGCTCTATGCCGATCGGGGCTCTCATTACTGGCATACGCCCGAAGCGGGCGGCAAAGTGGACAAGGACAATCTGACCCAGGTCGGGCGCGCCTTGCAGCAACTCGGCATTGAGCTGATCCCGGCCTATTCACCGCAGGCCCGTGGACGGTCTGAACGCATGTTTGGCACGTTCCAGAACCGATTGCCGCAGGAACTGCGGTCCCATGGGATCACAACCATTGAAGAGGCCAATCAGTTCCTGAAAGAGGTCTATCTTCCCGAACACAATGCCCTGTTTGCAAAGGAGCCGGAGGATACGACCTCGGCCTTCGTGCCGTTTACAGGCAATGTGCGCGACACCCTGTGTGTGCAGGAAGACCGCGTCGTCGGCAACGACAATACGGTGCGCTACAAGGGCCTGGTCATGCAGATCGCGGCAGACAGGCACCGTCATCATTTCGTCAAGGCGAAGGTCAGGGTCCACGAATACCCCGATGGTCAACTGGTCATCTTCCACGGCCCGAGATGCATTGGCCGCTACCAGCCTGACGGATCACCCATCACACAGGAGGATAGCAAACACAAAGTCGCGTGACCCGCTTCGACGTGGCGCGAACGCGGTGGCCCAAATCTACGGTCGCCTACGGCTCCCTCCGAATTGGGCCACCGCGCAATCAACTGAAGCGGACAATTGGCATGTTACCTACACCGGACAATTCAGAATGTTCTCGACAATATTATGCCGTGCGTAGCGATCCCCATAAAGCTTTGAGAAACTGTGCAGAGCGCCACGCAGCATGCTCATGGGATAGGGCGCACGCGGCTCGATTGTGTTCATGGACGAAATGTTCACGAATGCACCCCCGCCCTGTTCGATCAATATGGGCGTGACAATGCGGGCGATCTTGACGACGTTCAGTACGTACATATCCAGACTTTCATGCCACAACGCGTCGCTGAGTTCCAAAAGCGGCCCGTCAAAGTCGGGATCAAACCCTACCGTCTTTATCGCTTCTGGCACCGCACCGCCGTGGCCCATATTGCTAACGATTGCATCGATCCTTCCATATTTGCTCATGGTGTCGTCGATCATCTTTTGGAGATCGACGACATCTATTACAGAGCCACGACGACCAATGCCCCCAAGCTCTTCCGCCAGTTCAACAGACCGGTTTGACGGGGACATCAGCGAAACTTTGTAACCCGCCTTTGCCATTTCAATGGCGCAACCCCGGCCAATACCTTGTCCTGTGCCTGTCATCAGCGCGACTTTGGTATCGGGCATGGTATCCCCTTTCTTCAGATGTATTGTATGTGAGAATTATTGCGTTGATAGCAGTGTACCCTCTTAGAATTAGGTAATCCTATCGAGTTAATTGAACATTTCTGTTAGGTTTCCTCACATCATGGAGAACCTCAGACACCTTCGCGCCCTTCAGGCATTTGACGAGACCGCTACCCACTCCAGCCTGAGCAGAGCAGCGGATGTTTTGAACGTCACCCACGGGGCGATCAGTCGACAAATCAAGTTGCTGGAACTGCATCTTGGTGTGACGCTCTTTCACCGCCGACCAAATGGCGTTGAACTGACCAAGGCCGGGGAACGCCTGCATCAATCAACTCGCGGGGCGTTTTCGACATTGCAGCTGGGCGTGATGGAGGTGAAACGACTTCATCACCGCCAGTCGATTACAGTGTCTTTGTCCACATCGCTTGCGCTCAAGTGGTTTGTGCCGCTACTCAACTCGTTTCAACAAGAACATCCTGGTATTTCATTGTTGCTGGACACGAATGATGTATTTGCGGATTTCGATGTATCCGAAGTTGATGTCGCTTTGCGCTTTGGCGAACCCGGCTGGGACGGGCTATATCATGAGCAAATACGGCAAGAGGAACTGATTGTCGTGGCTGCGCCGTCTCTTATTGATCAAACCTGGCTGCCAATGCGCGCCGAGGACGTGGCCAGTCTTCCCCTTTTGCACGACGCCTTTAACGTCGGATGGGAAAGTTGGGCAGCGCAAGTTGGTTTGAGCTCTGATCGGATCAACGCGCAGAGCATCAAGTACGTCGACAGTGCTGTTTTGTTGGAGGCCGCGATTGACGGGCAAGGCGTGGCGTTGGCGAGACGTCTTTTGCCAGCTAGGGACTTGGAACTTGGTCGGTTGATCCGTCTGGATGAAACCCGTGTTCCATTGGATCGCGCACTCTACTTCGTCTGTCGTCCGGGTGATCAAGAACGAGTCACAGTAAGGATTTTCAAGAAATGGCTCATGTCGATTTAAGCCGTGTGCCTCAATCGAAGCTTCGAAAGAGCGGTCACTAGACCACGTTCTTCAGAAGTCGGCTTTGTCCGCGTCGCGGTCGTTTGCGCAGATTGCAGCGAACGGCGGCTACGAGTCCGATGCAGAAGTGACACAGCCCTGACCTTCGCAGCTGCGGCAACACCACGGTTGAAGCCGATAGCCGCAACGCAGCGGCAAAAGCTGCCGTTCGTCCCAACCGCAGCGAGTTTTTCGACACCGCCGTCCGACTTGCGGGCAAAGCGAGTTTCTACTGCGGCTGCACAAGTGGCTGTTCTTAGTTATTCGCGAAGCATTTATGACCTAACTTCCAGTACAAAGAGCGGTAGTAAACGCCTTAGAATTGGCGGTCTTTTAGAATGCCAATGGCTTTGTAGTAGACCGCGATTACATGACGGTCCTTTGTTCGACGTGAGCTGGTACGAGGGCCTTGACGAGGTCTTTCATGTTGAGAACGCCGACCTGTTCACTGCCGCTCATGACCCGGTAGGTCTTGTAGGTGTCGCCGCCCGAGATCGAGATCAGGTGTTCGAGATTGTCATTTACATCCACATCCCCATCATACTCGCCCTCATGGGCACCGTCCTTGTCCATCACTGAACGCACGCGCAGCACGCGGGCGCGGTTGATGTCGCTGACGAAGTCCTCGATGTAAGGGTCGTTCGGGTTCAGCAGGATATTTTGCGGCTCACCCTGTTGCACCACATAGCCATCCTTGAGGATCACAAGGTGGTCGGCCAGTTTGAGCGCCTCGTCTAGGTCGTGGGTGATGAATATGATCGTCTTGTGCAGATCCTTTTGCAACTCAAGCAGCAAGTCTTGCATGTCGGTGCGGATCAGCGGATCGAGCGCAGAGAACGCCTCGTCCATCAGCATGATCTCGGAATCCGAGGCCAGCGCTCGGGCGATGCCCACCCGCTGCTGCATGCCACCGGACAACTGATGCGGAAAATGATCCTCGTAGCCCGCAAGACCCACTCGGGCGAGCCATTTCCTGCCCGCTGCGACGATTTCGTCTTTGCTGTTGCCACGCACCGCCAGAGCCATGCCTGCGTTCTCGGCCACGGTCTTGTGCGGCAGCAGCGCAAACTTCTGGAACACCATCGACATCGTGTTCAGCCGCATGTCGCGCAGCTTCAGAGTGTCATACTCCAACACGTTCTTGCCATTGACCCACACCTCTCCGGCTGTGGGTTCTATCAACCGGTTCAGGTGCCGGATCAGCGTCGACTTACCTGACCCTGAAAGACCCATTATCACCGTGATCTCACCCGCCTGCATGTCGACATTGATGTCTTGCAGGCCAAGCACGTGGGCCTCTTTTTCAAGCAAGTCAGTCTTGCCCATGCCTTGCCGCACATGTTCCATCGCGCGCTCGGGATGCGCGCCGAAGATTTTGTAGAGGTTGCGGATCGAGATTTTTGGTTCAGCGTTCATATCTCGCCCCTTCTTAGTGTTTCTGCGCGGCAGAGACGCGCGCCAAGGCTGCTTTGGATACGCGGTCGAGCACAATGGCGAGCAGCACAATGCCCAGACCGGCGATCAAACCAACGCCCAATTCCAGATTTCGGATGCCGCGCAGCACCAGAACACCCAATCCGGGCGCAGAAACCAGCGAGGCAATCACAACCATTGCAAGGCTCATCATGATGGTCTGGTTGACACCTGCCATGATGTTGGGCAGCGCCAGCGGCAGCTCTACTCCCCACAGTTTCTGTCTCGGCGACATACCAAAAGCGTTGGCCGCTTCGACCACATCCTTGTCAACCAGCCGGATGCCCAGATCGGTCAATCGGATCACCGGCACGATGGCATAAACGATGATGGCGATGCCATATAGCTTCGGCTCGGTGACGCTAAACAAGAAGATCAGCGGGATCAGATAAACGAAAGTCGGCAGCGTCTGCAAAAGGTCTAGCACCGGCAGGATCATGCGTTGGAAACTGTCGGATTTCGCCATGGCGATCCCGATGGGCACACCTAAATGGATACAGAGCCCGGTACAGACCAGCACAATGGAGAGCGTCTGCATTGCGGGCTCCAGATGGTCGATCAGGCCCAGGAAACAGAAGACAATGATCACGAACCCGGTCACGATGGCCGAGCGCGACACATACCAGGTTAATACGAACAGCGCTGGCAGCATGATCCACCACGGCACCGCATCCACTGCAATCAGCGCCCACTCTAGCATCCACGATAGCGGCTGCGTCAGCGGATCCAGCACGAATTTCAGCGCGTCCTTGATCGCTAGGAACCCGTCCTCGACCGCCGAGACAAAATCCCGCGATTGAGGGATTCTCGGGCAGGCCTCGTTCAGTGCATCCAGCGAGGGGAAAGGAAAGGCCGGGCCATTCTCGCCGTTTGTTGCGTTGGTCTGTGCCAACAGGTCCGCCATTGATAGATTGGCGCCGCTGCCTGATGCGTCACACCATTCCCGAAGTCCCAACGCATCGAACATGCGGTCATAAAAAGCCATGTAATCCCTTTCCCTGCCAACCCGGGCGACGAATTGGGACGCCCGGGCCTTTTTGCGAATTTTTTGTTATTTCAGTAGCGCCGACAGTTTCCCGCGAGCTTCATCGTTCAGCCATTCACTCCATGTGTCCTGGAAGTTGGTCAGGAAATACACCGCAGCCTCTTCGCCTGAGGCGTTGTTCTCTTCCTGCCAAGCCAACAGACCGTTCATGACTTCGTTTGTGAACTGGACGTTTTCCATAAGCGCCGTCTCTTCAGGATGCGACTCCGCAAAAGTGTTGGTAACAACCGTGGTCACGTCGCTCGAAGGGAAGGCCCCCAGCACTGGTTCGGCGCATTCTTCCTGGCTGTTACACTCGTGAGCTTCCGGCACATGCGGGCCTACATCAACCTGCACCATCGGGTAGCGGCCAAGGATTGAGGTCGGCGCCCAGTAATAGCCGAACCACGGCTCTTTGGAGTCATAGGCCGAGGCGATAGAGGCCGCCAGCGTCTCGCCCGAGCCGTGGATGAAATCCTCGATCCCCGCATCCGCAAGACCAGCCGCCTTTGCCATGTTCGAGCTGACCCGCTGACAGGTCCAGCCTACCGGGCAATTATGGAACCGGCCGCCCACCAAATCCGGATTGGCCAAAATGCCTTCCATCGTCGTCAATTCTGGATGCGCCTCGGCCAGATAAGTGGGAATCCACCAGGCCTCGACCCCGCCATCCGACAGCACCTTAGCCCTTTCGATGATGGCGCCGCTTTCGATCAAGCCAGGATAGGCCGGGGCGCCGTTGGTCCATAGCTCGGTTAGAATGTCCGGCTCACCGGTTTCCGCAACTGATGCCAGCGCGGGCGTCGTTGCCGATGGAACAATCGTCACGGAACAGCCATAACCCTGTTCCAGCAGGAACTTGCTAACCTGCGTTACAATGATCGCAGAGCCCCAGTCCATCTCGGTTATTGAAATTTCGCCGCAATCTGCTTGCGCCGAACCGGCAACACCAAGCGCGACCGCAGCGCTGGCCGCGAGTAGTTTCATTTTCATTGTAGTCTCCCTAGTTGGTTGTGCCCTGGGCGCTTGCCGGCCCTTCAGGCGTAGAGTTCGTTTTTCTTTAGCCCGTGCAAATGCTCCCTCTTCTTGTTCCCGGTTCCGAATTGCCGAGTTTTCACGATACAGCGCCTCCAGACGAAGTCCAAAAGTTTCTGGAACCAAGTGCCTGGCACGATGCAATCCATCGAAGCGGGCGCGCATATTCCACTTTTTAGCAGCCTGGTGGGGTTAGGTGTTGTTCATGAATTCAATATCGACCGGCACGCCATCCTCAAAAAAACCGGCGGCAGTCGCAGCCTCCAGCAACTCGGCCCCACGCCGCCTACGTGTCGTGATCGAATTGGCGCCCGGGTCTGTGGCAGAGTCCTCTCGGTCCGGCGCAGCGTCCAGCCAAGTGTCTGCCGCCGCGATTTCGGCACCTTCACTGATGCCATCCGGACAGATCTTGCAGCGAAACGGCGGCGATCAGCAACTTTCGTTTTCCCCCCAAAACAGTCGAGCTAGTGAAAATCCCGCAGCGTCCCATCCATCGTTTCAATCGCGGTGGGTCCCGGGCTACCGCGCCAGCGGTAGCGCAAAGAGGAAACTTGGTTCCGGTCAATCCCGTTGTCGGACAGGAAATGCGGCATTGCTTGATCGGGCACAAACGAGATCAACATCAGCCTTGCCTGACATAGACTGAATGTTGGGCCTTAGCTCACCATTTTCATCCTTGATTATGCTCACTTTTCAGGACCAAGGAGCGAAGCATGAAGCCCGCACCCGATGCATAGCCCATCAGTTACAATCCGCTCGAAACGCGCGTTAGTATCCGTTGCGGTCATTTTTTCGAATTATACCTACTGGTTAAGAATGGTCCAATTGCACTAAGTGATGAAGGAGCAATTTCGTTAGTACATCCTCCCAAAAAGCGGTACGGTCTTTGCTCGGATTGGTGACGCGGCCACCTACTGAAGCCAAGACCACGTGGCTTGCAATGGTGTCCGGTCCAAGGTCGGATTATACTGGGGATTAGCATCTGCCTCGCCAGCCGCCGCCAGGCAGAATTTCATTGAGCTCAACTTGTAGTTTTTTTCGTCGAGGCATACCACACATAGTGTCCAAGAAGTGGGCCACAGTGCGCTCCCCTAGCGGGGCGTCGAGCCACGGCTGTTTCGACCTGTTTGTTCTATTTTGCATTTTTCTCAGACAGTTTTCGACACACGGATGCGGTGCTTGTACAGATGATCATAGTGAGGCTTCATCCGGCGGTGCACACGGCGCACGCGTTCAGGGGCGTCAGCCACTTCGATATACCTGCGTTTCTGGGGTTGCAGACCGGTAGACTGGGCTAAATTAGCATGGAAAGATCCACCGTCCCACCAACTATGCTCAGATGGGTCTCCACCAACTTCCCAGGTCAGCGCGTCTTCGATGAAGGGGATACCGACAGAAGCACAGAACGCTGCGGTGACGTGCTTGGGGTCTTCCAGAAGGTCATCACTGTCGATAACCGGGGGGGACTTGCCGCCATTCAGCGCAGTCAATAGGTCAAATAGCGCGCGCTGCTCGGGAAAACCGACCTCAAGCTCATCAAAGTCCGGCCACTTGTTGTACATTGAGGAAATCGTCTTGGCGGGGTCGCGGATCAGGAACGCATGGGTGAAATGTGACAGGAATTCTGGATCCCACATGTGGTTGATGTAATGCGGGAAATCCTTGATGAAGACCGGACCTTTTTCGGCACGATCTTTGATGTCTTCCCACACGCTTTCCAAGGTCAAGCCGGGGGTTGTGACTTCACCCTCTTTGAAGCGCGGCCACATCGGGTCTTCACCCTGGTACCAGGCCTCACCAAAAGGTTCATGAAGGCAATCCAGATCACCGCGCTGGCGCATCATCCATTCAAACGCGGTTGAGGTGGAGCGAGGAATCGCCCAAACAGCTAAAATCTTGTGCATCACTTCAGTCTTTCAGGGAGGAGAGCAGGCTGCCTTGCCGGGTTTCCGGGGCCAGGCCCAAGGTTTTGAAAATGCGCCAGTAGAGCGCGGTGTCATGGCCGATGACTGGCTTGCCGAGGCGTTTTTCAAGCTCGACTTCGTAGTGAACCGGGCGACGGGCGATTCCGTCGGACGGGCGGCGGTAATTGCTCATCCCGTTGATCAGATAGGCATCGACATTGGGCGCTTTGTCAGCGGTATAGTCGAAGGACTTGTAAATTAGCTCTTCGTCAAAGCACCAAATGCAATCGTCAACCTCTTCCTGGCTGTCGAACCACCCTTGGTCAAAAAAGTTTCCAGCCCAGACCACATCAAACCCGGCTTCTTTTAGAAAACCTACGGTGCCCTGATACCAGGTGTCTCTGTGGTAGCAGGCGTTGAGCGCTACCTTCTCGACATTCTGATCGCGCAGTGCCTCGACCATGGCATAGCCTGCCATATGGAACGCGGTCTCGTACTTGTCGCTCAGCATTTCGCAATGGTGACGGATGCCTTCGACACCCAGCCCGCTGGCATGCACCCAGTTCGAGCCAACTTGTCCACAGACGTCAGCGCCGTTATTGGCCATACATTCCATGTACTCTTCCAGCAGGCCAAAGTTCTTTTTGCGCTGATCCAGGCGGTGGGCATAGTCCGGCACGTGCAGCATTCGACCATGCACGCCAACGCTGCGCGGGGCCATGCGCAGGAAATCGGACGGGGCCGCATCAAAATCATGCGGAGGGCAGGTAAACCCCACTTGGTGGGGAAAAAGTCTCACTTTGGGGTCGGCCCATTTCCGAGGCTTAGAATAGTCTGTCACGGCTTGCCCAATCAGATTTAGATCACGAGTTCTGCTGGTGAGGATGGCTGTGGACGCATGCGTTTTCCATTGCTTTTATGTGCTCATAACCATATCAAGAATGATATAGTAGATCGTAGATACAATATCCCTTCTTTAAGCTCGCTTGTTGCATTCGAAGCGGTTGCTCGTCTAAGGGGTTTTGCGCGCGCTGCCGAAGAGCTTAATACATCGCAGCCGGCAATCAGCCGCCATATACGCAATCTAGAAATCCGGTATGGTGTCGCGTTCTTTAATCGCGATAAGAGCCCTGTAGCCCTTACCTCCAAGGGCAGCCAGTTCTACGCCGGTGTTGTCCAGGGCTTCAATGCTTTAGAAAATGCGATTGAAGATTTGAAACAGGTGGACAATCGGGTCACGCTGGTTTGTTCGCACTCAGTCTCGCACCTGTTGTTAATGCCCCGATACGGAAATCTTCGCAACGCCTTAGGAAATGAGGCCGAACTGCGGATCATGACAGCCGAATACAATCTGATTGAAGCGGCAGTGGATACTGGTGGCGATATTGTCTTCGAGTATTCTGAAACAGAGCCCGATACGGAACATGTCCTGGTATGTGAGGAACAGATAAAACCGGTTGGTACGCCTGAAATGGTCAGGAGAGCGTTAGACGCTTTGTCGGGAAAGTGTGAAGCACCGCCTCTTCTGCGGCTACAGAAAGAAAACTTCGGCTGGGTGGATTGGATAGATTGGTGGAGGGCACACCCAGAATACGCTGATTGGCCGATTTCAGAAGAATTCGACAGTTATGTCTATCTTTTGGAAGCCGCGGCTTTGGGTCAAGGTTTGGGTTTGGGTTGGCGAAGCTTTGTTGATCCGTATCTGGCGCGTGGCGATTTGGTAGAGATGCCAGTCGATTGGCATTCGACATCCACTAAGGTCTATGCCCGGCTAACGCATTTTGGGCAAAAAAATCCTGCGGCAAGAAAATGTTTGTCTTTGCTGGCCAATCTTCAATGAGTGTGACCGCGAAACACGGCTTTTCTAGTATAGACGATGTTTCCGACCCCGCTGACAATATTCTTGGTTGCTACTCTATCTGGCTGAGAAGACGGACAATAACGAGAATCTCGCTTTCTGGATTGCGGTGATCCCGAAAAACGCTCACGCGACGGTAGTTCATGCCCGATGCAGCATTCGTGGCTAAGGGCTCATCGCGGACCTCGGAGGCAGCGCAGCATGCTGTGATAGAATTTTCCGTTCGACGCCGGTTTGTCGTTGTGACCGATCAGGGATTGTCGCTTTGGTTCTTTGGCTGACCGCAGGTGGAACAGCGATCAACCTGTGACATCGTTTCGGCATGCACGCGGTTGCGGATATGATCCGCAGCGCGGCGCGAGAGACCCAATTGCTTGCGAACTGCGTCAATTTCTTTCTCATCGGCCTCGCAGATATCGCCGTCTACCAACGCCTTTCGAAATTCACTTTCCAGGCTGGCCCGTCGGCGGTGCAACTGGTCGTTTAGACCGCTTGCTATGATCCCTGCTGGCAATGCAGCCATACCAATGCCAATCACTGTGATCGCAGCGCCGAAGATCTTACCGGCAACTGTCACGGGCGTTACGTCGCCATAGCCGACGGTTGTCAATGTCGCCATCGCCCACCACATCGCCGCCGGGATTGAGCCAAAGGCTTCTGGTTGCGCCTCGTGCTCTGCGAGCCAAGCGCCACTTGCAGCAAAGATCAGCATCACCATCAGGATGAAGAAACCCGCAAAAAAGGCGCCCGCTTCTTCCTCGAACACCGCAAGCAGCATGCCGAGCGCGGGTGAGTACCTTGTGAGTTTGAGCAAGCGCAACATACGGAAGGTTCTTAGCAGCCGCAGGTCAACCGGAAAGAGTAGGTAAAGCAGCGCTGGGAGTATGGCCAATAGGTCGATTATTGCGATTGGAGAAACGGCCCAGGATGCGCGCGTTTTGTAGTTTGGGTTTTCTGTCGCAACCCACAGCCTCGCCGCGTATTCCACCACGAAAACGAACAATGAAAGGCCTTCAAACAGATTGAGTGCGACCCCCCAGCGGTCATAGATTGAATCGACCGTTTCAAGGATAACAGCGGCCACGTTCAGCGTGATCAGAGCGATTAGAGCGAGTTCAAGTACCCAAGGGCCAGTCGCAGCACGGTCTGGGCGCTCGAGCCACCAGTACACTCTTTTTCTCAGGTAGTTTGCACGTTTCACAGCTTCAGTCATGGCGAAGCTTCGCTCCTGCGCGCATCAAGGGAATCGCGATTTGAGACAGCAAGGCCGTGCCCCAAATCAGATTGCCAACCAAGGAGGGGACATGCGGGACGATATAGAAACACGCGATTGCCAGAACGATCCCAAACACCCGCACATCCCAGCGCCCGAAATCTGAGGCCACACGGTGTTCAATGACGTTCTGAAGTACCCAAAGCATGGCGATGTAGCCCGCAAGGCCGAAACAGCCAATGGCGGCATATTCTGTTGGGTAAGGCTCCCAAAACCCGACCTTAACCTCGGCCGCAAGGGCCACGCCGACCATTACGCCACACAACATCAAGACCAGATGAGCAAGCCACCAGATCACCAAGGTCGAAACCTTTTTGTCTTTAGGTTTGGCGTTGCCAACGAAGTCGAAATAGATCCAACACATCACGAACATCGAAACGCCGCCAATTACAAAGTTGACCAGCACGTCTGGTGAAACTTTGTAGATGCCTTTCTCAGAAAGTGTGACGACCAGTTTGAAGAACCCTTCACCCAAAACGATCAGCGTCAACAAGGCAAACCGCTCTGCCATATGACCGAGGCGCGGGACGAACCGTTCAAAGCGCAGGACAGTGACGCCGGGGATCATGTACATCGCCTGCGTGGCAACCATCGCGGCAGCAAACGCCCAATAGGCAAGCGGTTTAGGCAGAAACGCCGTAATGGCAAAGATCACTGCAAAGGCCGAGAAGTTGCGGATCTGTGCCGCCGACATCGAAACGCCCGAGGAATTGGTTCGCTGAGCACGGAAATATAGCGCGGCGATCATGGCTCTGTTCGCGGCAAACCCCAACGCGAAGAAAACCCAGCCCTTGCCGTCGATGGCGGGGATGGCGGCGGCCATGAACATCACCGTACAGATCATCACGGCCATGATCAGGCGATGCCAGAAATCGGTGCTGACGTAGATCGAGTTGAAAATACTGAGCTCACCCCACGCGTACCAGAGCGTGATGAAGACACCGGCGAACACAAGAAACCCATTCAGATCGAGGTGGTGTGACAGGTAGTTCCCAAGAAGGAAGATCGTCACAACATGGATCAGGTCATAGAACAACTCGGCCCAGTGGACGTGGTCGTGAGTGTGGTCGAGGTCTTGATGATGTTGCGGCTTCCGCCACATGGGGTGGTTATGCAGTGCCATAAATTAGGGACCCTTCAAAATTCCAAGGTTGTAGTGGTCGGCAAGCGACCACCCCGATTGAGTGTTTTTCTATAGGATGAAGGTTGGCGTGGAGACCCTCGCCTTGCAACCCTGCAACGGTTGTTCAGCGAGGGCGCACTGGAATTTCCAGTCCGATCGTGTGGTGATCATGCCGGAAATGCCCGGTATTCACCGCTTCAGCTTCCTTTCACATCGCTCGAAAACCGCGCTGCGTTTTCCTTAGCAAAGGCGCTGGCATCTGCGGCGGCGTCCCAGAACTGAGGGTTGGCCTTGGGAATGGTCAACGCCCGCTGCACGGCGGGCCGGGCATCAATGCGGTCGAACCATGCGTTTAGATATGGCAGGTCCGATACATCCACCCGTGCCCAGACATGAGCACGCGCCCACGGGTACAGCATCATGTCGGCAATGGTGTATTCGTCCGCAGCGATCCATTCACGCCCGTCCAGACGTGTATTCATCACCTCCATCACGCGGCGGCTTTCGTCCACGTATCTGCGGATTGAAAAGGGCTCTTCGTGGCCATTGGGTGCTGCAATGTGTTGGAAATACATTGCCTGTCCCATCATGGGGCCTACATGGCCGACTTGAAACAGAACCCATTGCATCACCTCGGACCGTTTTACTGGATCCGCAGGCAGGAACTTTCCGTATTTCTCGGCCAGATGTCAATCGGCATTGAATAATGACCCCCCATCGGCGTCCAAATTTGACCCCCCTTGGAGCTAAGAGGGGCGTTGAGGGGGTCGTGTTTAGGTTGATTCAGGAGGGGGTGGACAGCAGGTCAAACCGAAAAGAGAGCGTAGCTCGACTGAAGGTTTGACCTGCTGTCTGTTTTGAATTTATTCCCCGATTTCGAGGTTAGTCGCGGTGGTTAATTCGCCAGCTTTCGTTCCCGGTTTCGATGATATCGCAATGGTGTGTCAGTCGATCCAGGAGAGCAGTGGTCATTTTGGCATCTGTGAACACACTCGGCCATTCAGCAAATGCGAGGTTGGTTGTTAGCAGAATAGACGTTCGCTCGTACAGTTTGCTGATGAGATGGAAGAGTAATCGTCCACCAGACTCTGCGAACGGCAGATAACCGAGTTCGTCTATAATCACGAGGTCGACGCGGATCAGCTGCTCGCTGAGCCGCCCGGCGTTGCCTTCGCGATGTTCAGCCTCCAGCTTGTTCGCGAGATCCACAGCGCTGAAGAACCTGACCCGCCGGCGGTTATTGACCGCGTGGCCCCCGATCGCTGTTGCGAGATGCGTTTTGCCCGATCCGGTTCCACCGACCAGCACGCCATTCCTGGCCTGGTCCATAAAATCGCCGTCATGAAGATTGCGCACGACTTCCTCGTTGACGGGGCTGACCGTGAAGTCGAACTCAGGTAAGGACTTGCAGACCGGGAACTTTGCGGCACCCATCTGATACCGGATCGAGCGCGCAGTCTTTTCGGCCAGTTCGGCCGTGAGGAGTTCGGCCACGACCTGTTGGGGCCGCCAGTTGTTTTTGGCTGCGGCCTGCATCACTTCGTCAAAGCAGTTGACGATGCCTGGCAACTTCAGTTGACGGGCAAGTTCGAGAATTTCCTTACGCAGTTGCATGGGAGCCTCCAAGCCTGTCATAGCGAGCGCAATCCGCGATCGGTGCCATTTTCAGCTGCAGGTGGGCAGGCGGCTCAATCGCCTTTGGCGGCGGGGGATTGGTGCGCCGAGAGACAATGTTCAGGATCGCATCGGCCTTGCGCAGGCCAGATTTTAGAGCTTCTTCGCAGGCAGCCTCGACCACATCAATGTCGTGCTGGTAAGCAGCGAAAAGAATATCGGCAAGTTGCCGGTCTCCGTCGGATGTGCCCCGCAGATGGGTCCAGATCTGCGTCATTGCCGGTGGTAGGTCCCAGTCACGGAACGGTGCTCCATTGCGCAGAGCGCCAGGCTTGCGCTTGAGGACGGGCACATAGTGCCAAGGGTTGAAGATCGTTTTTCCTCGGCCGAAGCACCGTTCGTGCTCTCCGACAATCTCACCGTCTTGGCGCAGGACAATCCGCGTGGCGTAGACCTGCAACTGGACCTGACGTCCAACAGCTCTTGCCTCAACGCTGTATTTGTTTCTTTCGAAGTTGATCAGGCAGGTTCGGCTCACGGCGACCGTCTTTTCACGGAACCCGACGAAGGGCTTCTGCAGATGCGTCAGCAGCGGCTTTTCCTGCTGGAACTCCTCCCAGACCGTCACCTCCAGGTTTTCCGGATGCCGCAGTTCTTTTGCGCGTTTGATCGCGTCTTTTTGCAGCCGGGCATTCAATTCATCGAAGTCGGCCACCTCCAGACGCGGTGTAAAACTATAGGCGCGGCTCTCCTTGACCAGATTCTCAACCTGACCCTTCTCCCAACCGGCCGCGCGCGTACAGGCGATCGGGTTCACCAGATGATGAGAACACATCCGGGAGAATGCCTTGTTGAACTTTCTTTCCTTGCCCGACAGGATCGCATCGACGGCGGTCGTCATGTTATCGTAGATCCCGTTGATGCAGCCTCCACCAAAGAATTTGAAGGCCTCGTCGTGGGCATCAAAGACCATCTCCTGCGTCTCGCGCGGATAGGCAATGGAGAATGGCATGCGGCTATGGCAAAGTTTGAAATGGGCAACCTTCACGGTCGTGAGTGCACCGTCCATCAAAACCGTCTCCACACTCCAGTCGAACTGGTACGCCTCCCCAGGATCAAAGATCAGCGGGATGAACGCCTGCGCCTGTTGTCGGCCGTGCGCAATGCGCCAATTCTTTGTGTAGCGTCGAACACTGTCATACCCGCCGCCAAAACCATCATCGGAGAGTTCCTTCCAGATTTTGGTCATCCGCTTGCGGTGTTTCTTCGGAAGCGCCTCGTTCTCCTCAAGCGTTTCATCCAGACGCGCGCGCCAAGGCCCGAGCACCGGGTATGGCTGCGATTTGCGCTCATATTTGAACTCCGTCACTCCCGATCGGATTATCTTTCGAACCGTTGCACGGCTCAAATTGAGCGAACGGCAAATTTCCTTGATGCTCTTTTTTTCGATCAGGTGTAAGCGACGCACTTTTCTAATAGTTTCCACGCAAATCATCCCGCTTGCCTCTCCATCGACTGCTCAATGAAAAGGATGTCTACAACCATAGGGAGGGGTCAAATTTGGACGCCGATTTCCCCGCTTAGGGGGTCAAAATTGCACGCTTTTCTACACGCGCGGTACGACGTTGTCAAACGCCCGCACTGTCCTACAATTTGGGTGTGAACAAACGAAGCGAATGGCCATGTTGGAAGACAAGCGCAAAGATCTTGACTCGGAAAAGCAGAAACAACTCCTCCGGAAGTTGGTTGAAGATCTGAGTAAACAGCAGATCGACCTCTACTATCAGCCCACAAGCGAAATCGCCGCGTTTCTTGAGAAACAGATCGAAAGCGGTGAGTCTCTGCTGGCCGAAGACAGGGCGCTTCTACGTCGGTTGAGCCGCCGCGACATCGAAGTGCTTCTCAGCCTACACTGATAAATTTCGCGAAATTTCTGCTAGAGAAAGTGGTGGGCGACCCTGGAATCGAACCAGGCGTGCGTCTCCGCGAGGGAGTTACAGTCCCCTGCCACACCTTGCGGCCTGTCGCCCACTGTCAGGCGTTGCACCTGACGTGGAGGCGTGATTACTAGCGCACCAAAGGAGCGTCAACAGGAAAATACCGCTTTTGTCGCTAACACGCGATATGTCCGGTGTATGTAACATGCGATCTGTCCGGTTCTATTCTGTCTCTGAGAGGAGGCGTTATGAACCGAGCAGAAGTGTTACAGGAAGTTCGACTGATGAAGTTTGAAGATGTGTATTCGCGGCGAAGCGCGAACAAGCTGACGCAAGAACAGGCGGCTGAGATACTGGGTGTATCCGTGCGCACCGTCAGGCGTTGGGAGGATCGATTTGAGGCGGATGGTGCAGAAGGTCTGTACGACCGTCGGCTTGGCAAACTGGCCAACAATCGTGTTGCCACGGATAAGGTCATGGAGATGCTTGAACTGTTTGATACCAAGTACTGGGATTACACGCCGAAGCATTTCCACGAGAAGCTGGTGGCCCACCATGGTTTCACACAGAGCTACAACTGGGTGCGGCTTACACTGCAGCGCCACGGCCGGGTTCAGGCAGCACCCCGACGAGGTGCCCATCGGCGCAAGCGGCCCCGCCGTCCGATGGTTGGCATGATGTTGCATCAGGACGGCTCCAGCCATGAATGGGTTCCGGGTCAGTGGTGGGATCTGATCGTCACCATGGACGATGCCACCAACCGGGTTTATTCGGCATTCTTTGTCGAGGAAGAAGGGACGATGAGCAGTTTTCAGGGGCTGACAGAGGTGATCGAGGCGCAAGGTCTGTTTTGCTCGCTCTATGCCGATCGGGGCTCTCATTACTGGCATACGCCCGAAGCGGGCGGCAAAGTGGACAAGGACAATCTGACCCAGGTCGGGCGCGCCTTGCAGCAACTCGGCATTGAGCTGATCCCGGCCTATTCACCGCAGGCCCGTGGACGGTCTGAACGCATGTTTGGCACGTTCCAGAACCGATTGCCGCAGGAACTGCGGTCCCATGGGATCACAACCATTGAAGAGGCCAATCAGTTCCTGAAAGAGGTCTATCTTCCCGAACACAATGCCCTGTTTGCAAAGGAGCCGGAGGATACGACCTCGGCCTTCGTGCCGTTTACAGGCAATGTGCGCGACACCCTGTGTGTGCAGGAAGACCGCGTCGTCGGCAACGACAATACGGTGCGCTACAAGGGCCTGGTCATGCAGATCGCGGCAGACAGGCACCGTCATCATTTCGTCAAGGCGAAGGTCAGGGTCCACGAATACCCCGATGGTCAACTGGTCATCTTCCACGGCCCGAGATGCATTGGCCGCTACCAGCCTGACGGATCACCCATCACACAGGAGGATAGCAAACACAAAGTCGCGTGACCCGCTTCGACGTGGCGCGAACGCGGTGGCCCAAATCTACGGTCGCCTACGGCTCCCTCCGAATTGGGCCACCGCGCAATCAACTGAAGCGGACAATTGGCATGTTACCTACACCGGACAATTCAGAATGTTCTCGACACAGGAAAATACCGCTTTGACGCAGGAAATCGAACGCCCGGCCCGGAGGCCAATAAAATGAAGAAACCCAAGTGGGTCGTGGAAAAGGAACAGGCGCGCAAAGCAGCGGCTGCGGAAACGGTTTGGCTATTTGGTCTGCACGCTGTGCGCGATGCGTTGATGAACCCGAAACGGCAGAAATTGCGCCTGATTGTGACCCGAAATGCCCGCGTCAAGCTGGCTGAAGCCATTGCTTTTGCAGGGATCGAGGCAGAGATGGTCGATCCACGGAAGTTCAACGCTCCGATTGATCAGGGATCAGTCCATCAGGGTGCCGCCCTTGAGGTCAAGCCGCTGGAATGGGGCGGGTTGGCCGAAAACTGTATCGGGCGCGAACACCCACGTGTGATTTTGCTGGATCGGGTGACAGACCCGCACAATGTCGGGGCGATTCTGCGCTCGGCCGAGGTACTGGGCGCCAGCGCTGTGATCGGGACTCGGCACCATTCCGCGCCTGAGACTGGGGCGCTGGCCAAAACCGCAAGTGGCGCTTTAGAGCGTCAGCCCTATTTACGGGTCCGCAATCTGGCCGACGCGATTGTCGAGTTGCAGGGCATGGGCTTTCTGGTGCTGGGTCTCGATGGCGAGGCCGAGGATACGATCGAGGCCGCCATAGGGGATCAACGTGATCGTCCGGTGGCGCTGGTGCTGGGTGCAGAAGGCCCCGGATTGCGGCAAAAGACCAAAGAAACCGTGGACAAGCTGGTGAAAATTGACGCAGCCGGCGGTTTTGGATCTTTGAACGTCTCAAATGCGGCGGCGATCGCCCTATATGCCTCACGGTACACAGGATAGGAGCGCGTCATTTCCGGCCCATCAAAAATCGCCACCTGCTGTTATTGCGGGACCCGAGCGGCGCTTGTCCTGAAGGGAAAGCAGCGGCATGAGCTGAGCTGTTCCAGCTGCGGCGCGCCCTTGCATGACCTCAAGATGTTGCCCAAGCGCAAGGTGACCGAAAGCGCGCCCAGAAAACATGCGGTATCCCATACCGCCCCGCCGAAATCCAAGCGCAAGAAAAAGAAGAAAACACTGTTTTCACGCGTGATGGATGAGGCCTGGGATGTGATCGAGGATATCTTTGACTGATCCTCGCGCTTCGGGGTGTTCACAACCGCGTCATCTGGGGTGTCTCGCAGCGCAAAACGTTGCAGATTGAGACGCTGAGTCCATGATTCCGTTGTAACTATGCCGATCCGCCACGCTCTCTTTGGCGCGCTGAGCGCCACTCTTCTCGCTTCTGCCGCTATTGCGCAGCCCATGCCCGTGTATTTCGCGCCCGAGGGGGCTGCGATGGCGGGATACGATCCAGTGTCCTATTTTCAGGGTGACATACCCGTGCAGGGCCGCCCCGAAATTTCGGTGACCTGGAAGGGAGCCGAATGGCATTTCGCATCCCTCGAAAACCGCGCGTTATTTGAGGCTAATCCGCGCGCTTTTGCCCCTCAGTTCGGGGGGTATTGTTCCTATGCGATGGCACAGGGCATCCTCAAGGGAACCGATCCGGGGGCCTGGCAGGTGGTAGATGGGCGCCTCTACTTGACGTTTTCGCCTGAAATTGAGCGGAAATGGCGTGAGGATCAGTTGGAATACATCCATCAGGCCGAAGGGAACTGGCCTGAGATTCTGTATCGAGAATAGGCAATCTTTCGCCGTTTGTGAAAAGTCATCACAAAAATGCGCGCGCCCTCTTTTTTTTAACCAAAACATGCTTAAATGTCACAGTGACCGCGGAACGGAACTGCCGCGGGTCATTTCACTGTCCCTCGTTCCAACAACTGGCGCCCAAGGTTTCTTGGGCGCTTTTTTCTTTTTCAGCCGTAGCATAGGGTAGCGGTATGGCTGAGTATTCTGATGAGCTCCTGAGATCCATTCTGAAGCGCACCAAGACCGTTGCCGTGGTCGGGGTGTCCATGAACGAGGTGCGGCCGAGTTTCTACGTGGCCCGCTACCTGTCGCTGAAAGGCTTTACCGTAGTCCCAGTCAATCCCGGCCATGCGGGAAAGCAGCTTTTCGGTCAAACCGTGCGCTCCACCCTGTCAGATATCACGGAAGACGTTGATATGGTGGATATCTTCCGCCGCTCTGAGGCTGTGCCTCCGATCGTGGATGAGGCGCTGGAGGCGTTCCCATCCCTACGCACCATCTGGATGCAAATCGGTGTTGAACATGCAAAGGCTGCCGCCAAGGCTGAAGCGCGTGGCGTGGATGTGGTGATGAATCGATGCCCCAAGATCGAATATCAGCGTCTGTTCGGAGAATTGCGCATGGGCGGCTTCAGCACCGGCATCATTTCTTCCAAACTATAGCGTCACTGCGCCGGGTAGGGTTTGAGGCGGGCCACCTGTTCTTGCCTGCGCTTTTCCAGAACAACTTCACGCGGGACCCAGTCATATCTTGTGTCTTCCTGCAGCGGAGACCAGAAAAGAACCCCGCCATAGCGCCACGGGTCCAACACAACGCCATCATAGAGCGACTCGCCCCGCGCGCTGATGATCGCTGTGCTGTGGTCGATTCGCAGTGGATTGTCGGCATTGGCGATGGCGCGATGCATGTCCAGCGTTTGGAAGTTCTCTTGCTTCAACCGCCGCTCGATATCTTCGGCCCAGTGCCAGCATAACCCACGCGGGCGCAAGCCCTTGTTGACCTTGGCATTGTGGATCAACGGAGGGTCGGTGATCTCATATTCCTGCACCAGCTGCGCGGTGTAGGAATACGCAATGCGGGCGGCCCGGTTGGCCTCAGCCGGGTCGATATCGGGACCGAGGCTTTGGATTTCCGAGGCAAGACGCTGAACTTCATCACCGGTGGACGGTGGCGGGGCCGCACAGGCGCCCAAAGTCACGAGGGCCAGAACGCAGGCCAAAGCTCTGATCATTGTGATGTCCCTCGCCCGATAGACCGTGAAACATGATCATAGAACCGCTTCGGCGCGGACGGAAGACTGAGCTTAACTTTTTGGGCGTGCGGCCTTTTCGGCGATGCCGCTAAGGCCCTGACGCCGCGCCAACTCCGCCAGCACATCGTCCAGCGCAACGTCGCGCGAGGCCAGCATGACCAGAAGGTGATACAGCACGTCGGCGGCCTCGGCCGTCAGCCCGTCTTTGTCATTCTTGACGGCTTCGATTATGGCCTCAACGGCCTCCTCGCCGAATTTCTCAGCGCATTTTTCTGGGCCCTTGGCCAGAAGCTTTGCTGTCCAGCTGCTCTCCGGGTCCGCCCCTTTGCGCGCCTCGATTGTGGCGGCCAGATCGTGCAGAATGCTCATGTCAGCCTCATCGGGATACCGGCGGCGGCCATGTGTTCCTTGGCCTCGCGGATGGTGTATTCACCAAAATGGAAGATCGAGGCTGCAAGTACGGCGCTCGCCCCGCCCTCGGTGACGCCTTCGACCAGATGGTCCAGATTGCCAACCCCACCCGATGCGATCACAGGCACATCCACCGCGTCGCTGATTGCGCGGGTTAGCGGCAGGTTGAACCCTGACTTGGTTCCGTCCCGATCCATCGAGGTCAGCAGGATTTCTCCAGCACCTTTGGCAACCACGGTTTTCGCGAACTCGACCGCATCGATGCCGGTTGGCTTGCGGCCACCATGGGTGAATATCTCCCATTTTCCGGGGCTGACGGTTTTGGCGTCGATCGCGCAAACTATGCACTGGCTGCCGAACTGGTCTGCCGCCTCAGCAATCACATCCGGGTTGGCGACAGCGGCCGAGTTGAAGCTGACTTTGTCAGCCCCTGCCAGCAACAGGGCACGCACGTCATCCTTGGTACGCACGCCGCCACCCACGGTCAGAGGAACAAAGCACTGCTCGGCCGTGCGCTGAACTACATCGAACATGGTACCGCGGTTCTCATGCGTTGCATGAATGTCCAGAAAACAGATCTCATCCGCGCCGGCGGCGTCATAGGCTTTGGCGGATTCCACCGGGTCGCCTGCATCGCGCAGACCCACGAAATTCACACCTTTGACCACGCGGCCATCGGCGACATCCAGACAGGGAATGATACGGGTTTTCAGCATGCGCTTTCCTTTGTTGCCCGCACCCTTACCGGCAAAGCCCCGCCGATGCCAGACTTGTGATTGTCACCCTTCTCAAACCTGTGAAAACTGTCCCCAAATTCATCAGGAGATCAATAAGATGCGAAACCTTATTCTGACCACCACTTTCCTTTTTTACAGGAGCAGTTGCCGCAATGGCTGACGATATCATCAAAGTAGAAACCACAAAATCTGTGCCCGAGGCGCTGGACGCGCTCGAAGCCGCTGTGGGCAACGCAGGCGCAACGGTCTTCGCGCGCATCGACCACGCAGCCGGTGCCGAAAAAGTCGGCACGCCGATTCCGCCCAATCAGGTGCTGATCTTCGGCAACCCAGCCCTCGGGACACCCGCGATGCAGATAGACCCGCGTGCAGGCCTGTTCCTGCCGCTAAAAGTGCAGGCCTATGAGGATGCGAACGGGCAGGTCTGGCTGGCCTACGAAGACCCAAAAGAGACGATGGATGAACTTGACGAGGTCGAAGACTCTCCCGTGATTGAGAAAATGCGCGGCGCGTTGAAGAAACTGACCTCGGCTGCCGCGCAGTAAGGCGTTTAGTTCAGGGCGCGAATGGCCTCGGCCAGGTCAATCGCGCCATCATACAGCGCCCGGCCCGAGATCGCGCCGTTCAGCTCAACTCCGCAATCGCGCAGGGCGATGAGATCGTCCAATGAGCTGACGCCACCCGAGGCAATGACCGGGATGGAGACGGCTTGGGCCAGCGCGGCTGTGGCCTCGATATTCGGGCCCTGCATCGCGCCGTCGCGGTTGATGTCGGTATAGATGATTGCCGCAACGCCAGCGTCCTCAAAACTGCGCGCCAGATCAGTGACCTGCACGTCGGTTTCCTCGGCCCAGCCTTTGGTGGCAACCATGCCATTGCGGGCGTCGATACCCACTGCGACCTTGCCGGGGAAGGCTTTTGCGGCCTCACGCACCAGATTGGGGTTTTCGACCGCAACGGTGCCCAGAATAACACGCGCCAAACCCTTTTCGATCCAAGTCTCGATCGTAGCCATGTCGCGGATACCGCCACCCAGCTGAGCGGGCACGTCGCAAGCCTTCAGGATCGCCTCGACCGGAGCGGCGTTGACCGGCTCGCCCGCGAAGGCGCCGTTCAGGTCGACAAGGTGCAGCCACTCACATCCTGCATCAACAAAGGCACGGGCCTGCGCGGCCGGGTCCTCGTTGAAAACGGTGGCTTTGTCCATTTCTCCGCGCAGCAGGCGAACAGCGTTGCCGTCTTTCAGGTCTATGGCGGGATACAGGATCATGTCGGGCGGCCTTATCTGAATGTTACACGGGCGGCGTATCGCACAAGCGGGTTAGCGACGCAAAGTCAATCTTGCCCGAAGCCCGACACCGGGCCAGAGTGAACCCAAATCAGGGAGGTTATCATGAAGAAACTTGCACTTTCGATTGCTTTTGCATCGCTGGCCACAGGCGCGATGGCGGCAGATCCGGCGGATGGGCTTTGGAAAACACAACCGGGCGACACAGGTGGGTACCTGCACGTGTCGATCAGCGAATGCGGCAGCGCAATTTGCGGCACTATCGACAGCGCCTTTGACGGCAATGGCGACCAGATACTGGACTATGAAAACCTGGGCAAACAGATCATCTGGGACATGGTTGCAGAAGGCAGTGGCAGCTATGACAACGGCAAGATCTGGGCCCCCGATCGCGACAAGACCTACAACTCCAAAATGACACTGGACAGCCAGAACCAGCTCACGGTCAAAGGCTGTGTCGCAGGCGGATTGGTCTGCCGGGGGCAGACCTGGACTCGCATTCAGTAACGCCCTACGGCGCCCAAGTCAGGAAGTTGCCGATCATACGCAGGCCAACATCCTGGCTTTTCTCGGGGTGAAATTGCATCCCAAGCATCGTGTCGCGGCCAATTACGGCCGTGACGTCCTGCCCATAGTCAACGTAAGCCAGCCGCTGCGCCGGATCCGCGACGCGGAAATGGTAGGAGTGGACGAAATAGACATGATCGCCGGATTTGACACCATTAAACACCGGGTGATCGCTATCCAGAACAAGATCGTTCCAGCCCATATGCGGCACCTTGAGCGAAGCGTCCGAAGGCTCGATCCGCAGCACGTCCCCAGCGACCCAATCCAAACCATCGGTTTCGGTGTATTCATGGCCTTTTGAGGCCATCAACTGCATCCCAACGCAGATACCGAGGAAGGGGCGACCTTTCTGTTCGACCGCCTCAACCATTGAATCATAAATGCCCTTGTGACCGCGCAGCTCGGTAGCGCAGGCCGGAAAAGCTCCGTCCCCGGGTAGCACCAGCCGGTCCGCGCGCGCGACTACATCCGCGTCCGAGGTCACAACGACCTCACCCGCGTGCAGTTCTTTCGCCATACGCTGAAAGGCTTTTTCGGCCGAGTGCAGGTTGCCGCTCTCGTAGTCGATAATCGCGGTTAGCATTTACAACGCGCCCTTCGTTGACGGAATCGCATCCGCCTTGCGCGGGTCGGTCTCAACCGCATCACGCAGGGCGCGGGCAACGGCCTTAAAGGCAGCCTCAGCGATGTGGTGGCTGTTGAAACCGTGCAACTGGTCGATATGCAGCGTGATGCCGCCATGGGTGCTGAGCGCCTGAAAGAACTCGCGTACCAGCTCGGTGTCGAAAGTGCCGATCTTCTGGGTCGGCAGGTCCACGTTCCAGATCAGGAACGGGCGCGCGGACAGGTCCAGCGCACACCGCACCTGCGCGTCATCCATGGGCAAGTGACACTCGCCGTAGCGGCGGATGCCTTTCTTGTCGCCCAATGCCTGCGTCAGAGCCTGACCCAGCGCGATGCCGGTGTCTTCGACCGTGTGGTGGTCGTCGATGTGATAGTCGCCCTTGGCGCTGATCGTCATGTCGATCAGCGAATGACGCGCCAACTGATCCAGCATGTGGTCAAAGAAGCCAACGCCGGTCTGGTTGTCATACTGGCCGGTGCCGTCCAGATTGACCTCGACCGAGATCTCGGTCTCGGCGGTCTGACGGCTGATCTTTGCGCTGCGCATGGGCGAATTCCTTTTGCTACAGGCGCGCTTATAGACGGGGTTGGGCGGGTTGATCCAGTGCCCGCAGTGCAATCGGTACAAACTGTTGCAGGGGATTGCACACAGGTCCGGGCCATGCCAGCCTGCCTGAAACTCAAGTCAAAAGGCCCGGCACATGTCCACCTGCGTTTTTATCCAGATCCGCTGCAAACCCGGTACCACCTACAAGGTCGCCGAAGAGATCGCCCTGCGCGAGATTCACTCGGAACTTTATTCCACCAGCGGCGAATACGACCTGCTGCTGAAGCTCTATATCCCAGAGACTGAGGATGTGGGCCATTTCATCAACGAACACCTGCTGGTGATTCCAAACATCGAACGATCCTTGACCACGATGACGTTCAAAGCGATCTGATCTGAACCTGCACTCTTGATGCGGCAGAATCGGCCCGGTCGCGAAAGACCTCCGGGCCAATGCCAAACACAGATGCTCAGACACTGCATATTTACCGTGATCTACTATTTGGGAAGTTTTGTGTCTGGAGCGGGCGAGGCGATTCGAACGCCCGACCCTAACCTTGGCAAGGTTATGCTCTACCCCTGAGCTACGCCCGCATCAGATACATATTTTGGTCCGAAGACCTTAACTCAATGGAGCGGGCGAGGCGATTCGAACGCCCGACCCTAACCTTGGCAAGGTTATGCTCTACCCCTGAGCTACGCCCGCGCCGTTGAGTGAGGAGGGATGTATAAATTCCCGCGCGAGCCTGCAAGCGGAAAAAGACAAAAACCTGCAAAAATCTTTCGACGGAATTTCGGGGCTGAAGCGTTGAAGGGGTAATGAGGCTTCCTGACTTCCGACATTTTTTCGTATAAGTCATTGATATTATTATGCCTTGGTTGCCAAAAGGCACTACACGGACTTTTTTCGCCAGCGATTGTTTCGGAGTGTTGAGGGAGCTCAGGCTTTGGTCTGGCCAGTTTTTCGGGTGCGCCCGGGGGGTATCTTGAAAGGGGCTTCGTTCCAGGTCAGGCCGACGCAGGTGAGGATGCGTCTGGCATCGACCGTGGCATGGCTTGGCATGCCGTAGCGGTCAGGGGTGCCTTTGTGGCGCAGGATCGAGAGCTGCAATGCGTTCAACTCGTTGCGGATACGAGCCGGGCTCATCGGGTGTCCGAGCAGGTCCAGATGCTTGCGCAGGTGCTGCAGGCAGCAGAAGGCCATGTAGCAGATGGCGATATGGGCCCGGACCCGACGCGGCGACCAGTGATAGATGGGCCGGATTTTCAGATCGTGCTTGTTGGTGCGGAAGCAGGCTTCGATCTCCCACAACTGGTGATAGCGGGCAATGACGTCCTGTGCCTCCAGTTCGTCCGCACCATGAACAACAATGGCATGCAGCCCGTCCCATTGTGCCGCTGCCTTGATCTTTGCATCATCCAGCGTGACGTCCCCGCTGTCGGGGAAGGCCAGGAAGCGGCCATATCCCCGGCTGCTGAAGCTGCCGGGTTTGCGAGAGCGCTTGAGCTTCTTGTGCAGCTTTTCGATTGCCTTGTCGCGCTTGTGGGCATCATTGCGTGCCCGGGTGGGTGACCAGGTCACAATGACCCGCGCTCCCTCCTGGTCGATCACCTTGTACCAGCCCTTCTCGGTTGCCTCTTCAGAACCGTGTCCAGCCCAAGGCTGGCGTCCCTCCGGGCTCAAAATGTTCGCCTTCACGGCGGCCGGGGCGGACTTCATGCGATAGCCGAGGATGTAGGGCAGACCCTTGTTCTGCAACATCTGCTGGTTGTCCTTGCTGAGCATGGCGGCATCGGCCACGAACGTGACCCTGGCCACGTCGAAGCGTCCCTCCAACGCCTTCAGCGCAGCTTCCAGCGTATGACCTTCCCAGGTGTTTCCCGGGAAGAGTTCATAGCCCACAGGCAGCCCATCGGAGGTGACGATCAGCGCCAGCATGACCTGAGCGCGGTGATGCTTGCCATCCTTGCTGAAGCCCTTGGCCAGAAGATGATCCTGCTCGACCCCGTCCGCATCCTCGGCCGGGTCCTCGCGCTCGGTGTCAAAGGCCAGGGTCGTGCAATCGTAGAACAGCACGGTCACTGGCCCGCCCAGCAACTTCTCTGCCGCCGCGTGAGAGGTTTTGCAAATCCCGTCTATCACCGGCGTATTGATGTAATCCATGCTCCGATAGACCACGTCCAGATTGAGCGTGATGCCTGCCTGGTTCTCCAACGCCTCCACGGTCGCGCGCTTGCTCTCGGGCTGTGCGATCCGCGCCATAACCAGCTCTTTCACAATGCGATTGGCACTTTTACGCGCCGCCCCCAGAAGGGCCCCCCAACCCAGTTGGTCATACATCGTCCCCATGACATCCCGCAGACCCAGAGAGACCCGCGCCTCCTCACGGCACTCGGCAAGATCAACGCCAAGCTTGTCCGGCCGCGGAGCGCGGCGCACCAGCGCCTGCAGATCGGCATATTCCGTGGGCGTGAACAGTTCCATTTGCGGCGAGCGATCAATGCGTAATTGCTCCATCAAGCGGCCCGCCAGACGCTTGATATCCTCAATCTCGCTGTCGTTATGGGCCACACCCACATGGCGCAGGATCTTCTGGCGTACCTTGGAGCCGGTGCGGACGGATTCAACGATCTGGATCCGTGTGCGGTTGAGCTTTGCGTCATGTTTGGTGCGGATGAACATGGGCGAAGAGGTTAGCCATCTGAAGGCCCATGTCAATACTTTTTATAATAATGGGGCACTACAACGCGCCTCTGAGCAACCACACCTGAAAACAAACCAAAAACCCAGTCAGATCAACAAAAAGGTCGGAAGTCAGGAAACCTGCAAAAATCTTTCGACGGAATTTCGGGGCTGAAGCGTTGAAGGGGTAATGAGGCTTACAAAGCGAAGGGACGCGTGATGAAATCAAGAGCTTTGGCAGAAATGAAGACGGCGCTGTTGGCGGCGCTGATTGTTTTCGCGGTATTGCTCTGTCCGCCCGAGGACGATCCGTTGGCCGAGGCCCCCTCCCCCATGTATGAGCGGCAGGTTTTGACTGGATAGGCCATCTTGCCGGGATTTGCCAAAAGAAGGCACCGCATTCGAAGCAGGCGTGGTCCAAGCTGACTTTTGCAGACGGGCGCCAAATCTCGATTTCTCCATAACGACGCCAGCAGCCAACCACCTGCTTTCCAGTTACGGCATTTACCGATGAAGGCGCAGGATGTAACACCGGAGAAAGGAGCCCGGCAAGAACAGGACGAAGATGCAGGTTGTTATCCACGCAGGCGTGGCCTTTTCCGACAATGACCGGTTGATCGAAACCCTAATGGCGAACACCGCGGTTCTAAGCCAGCAGCGGGTCATCCCTCTGGACCTCGCGCAGGGGCGGCAGTTTGTGAAAGTCGCCTCGGATTCCATGACAACCGGAGTGCCTCTGCCAGATGTCCAGATGGGCTTGAATGAGGTTCTTCCCGACCGCACCACTTGTGATCGCGTTGTCCTGTCCAGCGACAAGGTTTTTGGCCCCAGACGAGCCGCGATTCTGCACGGGCAGTTTTATCCAAATGCGGCCGAGCGGATTGCGTTCCTGGACCGTGTTCTAGAGGCGGATCAAATCGAGCTGTGTTTCGCGCTGGTCAACCCGGCGAGCTTCATCTCGAAATTGCTGATGTCACTGCCCGAAGAGCGGCGGAAAGCCGTTCTAGGGAATACCGACTTGAGCAACCTGAACTGGCTGACCATGATCAACGACCTGCGAGAAAGAGCTCCGAACGTTCAGATCACGCTCTGGGCCAATGAAGACACTCCGCTTATCTGGGGCGATATCCTCAGAACGCTTGCCAGACTACCCGACAAAGCGGCCCTGCAACATGAATACGCGTTCCTTGCTTCGGTGCTAACAGACGCCGGTCGTGCAGAGCTGACGCAACTGTTGGAACAAATAGCGTGGCAGGATCGGGACATGCTACGGGATAGTCTGACCCATCTGTTTGATGAACATGCCGACCCGGCGCAGATCGAAGAAGAGCTTGAGATTTCGGGTTGGAATTCCGATGTGGTCAGCGCGTTTTCCGAGATCTACGAACAGGATCTCGCGGCACTATGCGCTATGCCGGGCGTAAGGGTGCTGCAGCCCTGACACGGGCTGCATCGCATTACATACCCAGAGCTTCCTTATACATTTCGAGAACCGCCTCTTCTTCGGCGATATCATCCTTGTCGCGCTTGCGCAGAGCGACCAATTTGCGCATGACCTTGGTGTCGTAGCCGCGCGCTTTCGCTTCGGCCATGACCTCTTTTTGCTGCTCGGCCAGATCTTTCTTTTCGGCATCCAGACGCTCGATCCGTTCGATGAACTGGCGCAGCTCGCCTGCAGTCACGCGGTAGTTGGCGGCGGCCTGATCTTCGGTCATGTCTTCCATGTAGGTCTCTCCCAGAGGCTGAATTGCGATGCTGAGACATCGGGCATGGTGCCGGATACATCGCCGCTGCCCGGGTCGCAAGCACCCAATCCCCTAGGCGGGCTTGTCGGCAGGCCCCTGATCCGCTAAGCGCAAAACCACGGCACCAGCAGAGGCAGGCAACCATGTTCGAAATCATCACCTGGGGCGGCGCCGCCCTGTCAGTGGCCGGTCTTGTCGGTCTGGTCTGGTGTATTCTTCGCGTGATGAAGGCCCGCAAAGCAGGCCTTTCAGATGACGAACTACGCGCTGTTGTTCAGGGTGTTCTGCCCTGGAACCTTGGGGCATTGTTTCTGTCGGTCTTGGGACTAATGCTGGTCATCCTCGGCATATCGCTGGGATAACCCGATCAATCAGATCGGCAAATTGTCAAACCGCGCTTCCATCGCGTCCTCGCACAGGGCCGCATCCAGTCGGCGCATGCGCGACGGAACATGCATCCCCTGCTGACGCATGCGATCTACGATCTTGCTGAAACTGGGCTGCAGCGCCAACCGGGTATCCAGACAAGCGTTCTGAAGTTTTTGCTCTAGCTCTTGCGCTTCGAAATAGAGGTTATCTGTCGTCATTGTGATCCTCCCAATTGTCAGTATCCCCGATATAGGTAGCGTGGATACGACACTAAGATGCTACCGGAAACGATGGCGGTTTATTGCCCGCTAAAACACCCTGTTCGGCAAATCTGCGCGTCTGGGTTAAAGTTTAGGCAAATTTCATCTGTCGTGCCTTGACGGACATCAAAAACCGAACTGGCTCTTGCATCATATTCTGTTTTTCTTATATGTTGTCTAAGTGGAGGGGGTATGAATGATTTGTGATCGGCCAAACGCCCTGAATCTGTTAGAGGATTCGGGGAGGCGGATAGGTCTCAGGCTGGATGTTTTCGTAGGGCATTGTGACCCTGTAGTGGAGCTTAGCCTTCGCCTGTTTCCGAACAGCCCCCATAGGGCCCGGTTTTGGCCGGTGATCCTGCATAGGAGCTTGGTTTGGCCGTTCACGCCCCATTGGGGGCTCCGCCTCCTTGAGCAGGGAGTATAGCCATGGCTTACATAGGTGTCGATCTTCATACGAATTCCTTCACGATCTGTCGGCGTGAGACGGACGGATCGGAAACATTCCAAACCTTTCAACTGTCCGCGCAGGCGCTTGAGCAGTTCTGTCAGAGCCTTGATGCGGATGACGAACTGGCGGTCGAGGCCACCGGCAACACGGCCTGGTTCTGCGGTGAGGTGGAACCCTGTGTCGGCCGGATCGTTGTGGTCAACCCGCGCCAGTTTAAAGTGATCCGCACATCGGTGAAGAAAACCGATCGCAACGATGCCCGCGCCCTGGCGTTTTTCCTGTCGAAAGACATGCTGCCGGAAACCCGGCTCAAGTCCACTCAGGAAAGCGAACTGGCCTCGCTGACCCGGACGCGTGACATGCTGGTCAAACAGCGCACCATGCTGCTGAACGGCATCCACGCGATGTTTGTCCGCCACGGCATGAAGCTGAAGAAGGAAGGGTTGTCCAGCAAGAAGCGCCTGCGCGACCTGGATCTCAGCCGCTTCACACCGCTTGAGCAGGTCGAACTGGCGGCATTGCGGGACCAGGCGCTCGGCCTGACCGAAACCCTGAGCCGTCTCGACAAGGCCATCGAGGAGGCCGCCTCGGCCATGAAAGGCTTTGAGGGGCTCACCAGCATCAAGGGGATCGGTGCGCGATCTGCCGCGGTCCTGCTGGCGGGGATCGGCAGGGTTGAAGACTTCTCCGACGCGGACAAGCTGGCCGCCTATGTCGGCATCGTGCCCAAGGTGAGCAACTCAAACGAAACCGAACATCACGGGCGGATCACGAAGCGCGGCAACAAGCTCATGCGCACCACGCTGGTGCAATGTACGCTCATCGCGATCCGCTATTCGGGATATCTCAACAGCCATTATCGGCGCATCAAGGAACGCCGTGGCGCGGGCAAGGCGATCATAGCCACTGCCCGCAAGCTGCTCAAGATCATCTATGACACGCTCAAGAACGGCTGGGTCTTCGACGATTTTGTCGAATTTAAAATCAAACAAAATCAATGTCATGCTTGACAATCATCATAGGAGGAAACCATGAAGCCAAATGTGAAAGCGTTCTTCGACGACCAGACCTTTACGGTCTCGTACGCCGTCCACGAAGACAGCAGCCGCGCTTGTGCGATTATCGATAGCGTTCTGGATTTCGATCATGCCTCGGGCCGGACGGGGACAAGCTCTGCCGACCAGATCATCGCTTATGTACACGCCAAAGACCTCAAGACCGAGTGGATTTTGGAAAGCCATGTGCATGCAGACCACCTCTCGGCTGCGCCATATCTGCAGCAGGAACTGGGCGGCAAAATCGGGATCGGACATCACATCGTCGAGGTGCAGGAAACCTTTGGCAAAATCTTCAACGAAGGGACCGAGTTCCAGCGCGATGGCAGCCAGTTTGATGCCCTCTTCCGCGAGGGCGACAGTTTCCACATCGGACAGATGCGAGGCGATGTGCTGCACACACCAGGTCATACGCCGGCCTGCTTGACCTATGTGATCGGCGATGCCGCTTTTGTCGGCGACACCTTGTTCATGCCCGACTTCGGCACCGCACGATGCGATTTCCCGGGCGGCTCGTCCGAGACCCTTTTTGCTTCAATCCAGAAAATCCTGTCTCTGCCCGATGAGACCCGCATTTTTGTAGGGCACGACTACAAAGCTCCGGGCCGGGATGAGTATGCGTGGGAGACGACGGTGGGCGAGCAAAAAGCGCTGAACATCCATATCGGGCAAGGTCGCAGCATCGAAGAGTTTGTGGAAATGCGGGACGCACGCGATGCGACCCTCTCCAAACCCAAGCTGATTCTGCCGTCGCTTCAGGTCAATATGCGCGCGGGTCAGATGCCCCCGGCCGACGAACAGGGCGATGTTTTCCTGAAATTGCCGATCAACAAGCTGTGACCCGCGCCAACAGTATAGGATGGACATAGAATGAACCCGGACTGGATATGGGGCCTTTGTGGCGGCATCCTGATCGGCTGCGGCGCTGCGCTTTACCTGCTTGGCAATGGCCGAATCATGGGAGCCAGTGGGATTCTGGGAGGTTTAATCGACGGCCCGGCAAGGCGCGAGAAACTGGTATTTGTCTTGGGGCTGATCGGTATGCCGCTGATCATGAGCCGTCTGATGAGCGAACAGCCTCAAACTCACCTGACAGAAAATCTGGGCCTCCTGGTCGTCGCCGGGTTGCTCGTTGGCATTGGCACGCGGTTGGCCAACGGTTGCACATCGGGTCATGGGGTCTGCGGCATCTCTCGGTTTTCTCTACGCTGGATTGTTGCGACCCTAATCTATATCGCTGCTGGAGCGGTGGTTTTGGCGTTGTTCCGCCACGGTTTGGGGGTGATCTGATGCGGTTGTTGATCGCTTTGCTATCGGGCGCGCTTTTTGGCGCGGGGCTGTTGCTGTCGGGGATGACGGATACCCAAAAGGTACAAGGCTGGCTGGATATCTTCGGCGCATGGGACCCGACACTTGCCTTCGTCATGGGAGGCGCGATTCTGCCCATGTTGGTCGCGTGGCGCATGACCAAGACCCGCCAACCGGTGACTTGCGGCACATTTCCCGCACCTGCTCGGCCCGAACTTGACCGAGGGCTGATCCTCGGCTCAGTCCTGTTTGGCGCAGGCTGGGGATTGGTCGGCCTATGCCCAGGCCCAGCCATGGCGGCACTGTCCTATGGCGGGACCAGCAGCGCCGTCTTTCTGGTTGCGATGGCGGCGGGGATGCGGTTGGCGCCGGGGCTCCTGACTTCCGACATTTTTTCGTATAAGTCATTGATATTATTATGCCTTGGTTGCCAAAAGGCACTACACGGACTTTTTTCGCCAGCGATTGTTTCGGAGTGTTGAGGGAGCTCAGGCTTTGGTCTGGCCAGTTTTTCGGGTGCGCCCGGGGGGTATCTTGAAAGGGGCTTCGTTCCAGGTCAGGCCGACGCAGGTGAGGATGCGTCTGGCATCGACCGTGGCATGGCTTGGCATGCCGTAGCGGTCAGGGGTGCCTTTGTGGCGCAGGATCGAGAGCTGCAATGCGTTCAACTCGTTGCGGATACGAGCCGGGCTCATCGGGTGTCCGAGCAGGTCCAGATGCTTGCGCAGGTGCTGCAGGCAGCAGAAGGCCATGTAGCAGATGGCGATATGGGCCCGGACCCGACGCGGCGACCAGTGATAGATGGGCCGGATTTTCAGATCGTGCTTGTTGGTGCGGAAGCAGGCTTCGATCTCCCACAACTGGTGATAGCGGGCAATGACGTCCTGTGCCTCCAGTTCGTCCGCACCATGAACAACAATGGCATGCAGCCCGTCCCATTGTGCCGCTGCCTTGATCTTTGCATCATCCAGCGTGACGTCCCCGCTGTCGGGGAAGGCCAGGAAGCGGCCATATCCCCGGCTGCTGAAGCTGCCGGGTTTGCGAGAGCGCTTGAGCTTCTTGTGCAGCTTTTCGATTGCCTTGTCGCGCTTGTGGGCATCATTGCGTGCCCGGGTGGGTGACCAGGTCACAATGACCCGCGCTCCCTCCTGGTCGATCACCTTGTACCAGCCCTTCTCGGTTGCCTCTTCAGAACCGTGTCCAGCCCAAGGCTGGCGTCCCTCCGGGCTCAAAATGTTCGCCTTCACGGCGGCCGGGGCGGACTTCATGCGATAGCCGAGGATGTAGGGCAGACCCTTGTTCTGCAACATCTGCTGGTTGTCCTTGCTGAGCATGGCGGCATCGGCCACGAACGTGACCCTGGCCACGTCGAAGCGTCCCTCCAACGCCTTCAGCGCAGCTTCCAGCGTATGACCTTCCCAGGTGTTTCCCGGGAAGAGTTCATAGCCCACAGGCAGCCCATCGGAGGTGACGATCAGCGCCAGCATGACCTGAGCGCGGTGATGCTTGCCATCCTTGCTGAAGCCCTTGGCCAGAAGATGATCCTGCTCGACCCCGTCCGCATCCTCGGCCGGGTCCTCGCGCTCGGTGTCAAAGGCCAGGGTCGTGCAATCGTAGAACAGCACGGTCACTGGCCCGCCCAGCAACTTCTCTGCCGCCGCGTGAGAGGTTTTGCAAATCCCGTCTATCACCGGCGTATTGATGTAATCCATGCTCCGATAGACCACGTCCAGATTGAGCGTGATGCCTGCCTGGTTCTCCAACGCCTCCACGGTCGCGCGCTTGCTCTCGGGCTGTGCGATCCGCGCCATAACCAGCTCTTTCACAATGCGATTGGCACTTTTACGCGCCGCCCCCAGAAGGGCCCCCCAACCCAGTTGGTCATACATCGTCCCCATGACATCCCGCAGACCCAGAGAGACCCGCGCCTCCTCACGGCACTCGGCAAGATCAACGCCAAGCTTGTCCGGCCGCGGAGCGCGGCGCACCAGCGCCTGCAGATCGGCATATTCCGTGGGCGTGAACAGTTCCATTTGCGGCGAGCGATCAATGCGTAATTGCTCCATCAAGCGGCCCGCCAGACGCTTGATATCCTCAATCTCGCTGTCGTTATGGGCCACACCCACATGGCGCAGGATCTTCTGGCGTACCTTGGAGCCGGTGCGGACGGATTCAACGATCTGGATCCGTGTGCGGTTGAGCTTTGCGTCATGTTTGGTGCGGATGAACATGGGCGAAGAGGTTAGCCATCTGAAGGCCCATGTCAATACTTTTTATAATAATGGGGCACTACAACGCGCCTCTGAGCAACCACACCTGAAAACAAACCAAAAACCCAGTCAGATCAACAAAAAGGTCGGAAGTCAGGAAAATCTGGGCCTCCTGGTCGTCGCCGGGTTGCTCGTTGGCATTGGCACGCGGTTGGCCAACGGTTGCACATCGGGTCATGGGGTCTGCGGCATCTCTCGGTTTTCTCTACGCTGGATTGTTGCGACCCTAATCTATATCGCTGCTGGAGCGGTGGTTTTGGCGTTGTTCCGCCACGGTTTGGGGGTGATCTGATGCGGTTGTTGATCGCTTTGCTATCGGGCGCGCTTTTTGGCGCGGGGCTGTTGCTGTCGGGGATGACGGATACCCAAAAGGTACAAGGCTGGCTGGATATCTTCGGCGCATGGGACCCGACACTTGCCTTCGTCATGGGAGGCGCGATTCTGCCCATGTTGGTCGCGTGGCGCATGACCAAGACCCGCCAACCGGTGACTTGCGGCACATTTCCCGCACCTGCTCGGCCCGAACTTGACCGAGGGCTGATCCTCGGCTCAGTCCTGTTTGGCGCAGGCTGGGGATTGGTCGGCCTATGCCCAGGCCCAGCCATGGCGGCACTGTCCTATGGCGGGACCAGCAGCGCCGTCTTTCTGGTTGCGATGGCGGCGGGGATGCGGTTGGCGCCGGGGCTGCGCGCGCAACTGGACAGGGCGGCCAACGCGGCCTAATCAATTGGCATGGAGATTCGACCTATAACCCCCCGCTACGCCGTGTCCCCGCAGATCACTGTCGAGGACGTGCCCGCTATTGCCGAGGCCGGCTTCGTCAAGGTTATCTGCAACCGACCCAATGCTGAGGTCCCCGAGATCATGCAATCGGATGCGATCGGAGACGCGGTCCGCGCAGCAGGGCTGGAATACGAGGTGCTGGAACTGACCCACCAGACAATGACACCCGAGAATGTCGCCCGGCAGAGGGATATGGCCGAAAGTTGCTCTGGCCCGGTTCTGGCATATTGCGCGTCCGGCACGCGTTGTTCGGTTGTTTGGGCTCTGGGTCAATGCGACCAGATGAGTACGGATGAGATTCTGACTGCCACCACCAATGCCGGGTATCAGTTGGAGCAGCTGCGCCCCACTCTGGATCAACTGCGCAACACGTCAGACTAGATCAGACCTCCCCATACTTCGGGCCATCGAGGCCCGCCAGTTGCGAGATTTCTGCAGCCATTAGATCGGGTTCAACAAGGCTCAGGTCGTCGTCGACCGGATCGGCAACTGAGTGGCTCGCGACCAGATCGAGAGGGTCGGACAGGATATCTACGTCCGTGTCAGCCATATCGCCCCGGACACTGGCCGGTCGGCTTTCTATGAATTCGGCGGACTCCAAAGCATCCAGCGCGGGCAGCGGTACGTTTTCGTTCAGCCGAACGGCGCGCATCCCGCCCGACTGCCCCAGACGCCCGACCGAGGCGCGGGTGCGTTCGATCGTCAGAACCTCAGTCCGGTCCAAGCGTGCGCCGGTCAGCGGCAACAGGCTGCCTACCTCAAGCGTGGAAAGATGTGCCAACGGCAACCTCATCCGGCACACCACGACGTTCAGCTCGGCTCGGACGACGCCTGATGACTGCTCCAGCCGAGGGCCAGTGTCGATATCCAGCTCGACCTCAGCTTCGTCGGGCGCGAGCGGATCAGGCAGCACGATCGTGATCTGGCCCTGACGCAACCCGCCTCCAAGTTCCACGGTCAGGTCAAAAACTCGGCAGCTGTCTGCCTCCAGCGATAAGATCAGACCACGCAAATCCGCCGCCCGTGAGGTATACTCATACCCTGTCAAACCCTGCTGATCTGCCGCATCGACCAGACCGACGGCACGGCGCAATGCATCCTCGACCAGCGGGGCTGCCATGGCGGCGTCCGTATCCGTAAAGCCTCTCGCGGCGGGCGCGTCCGAAGTAACCTCACCAATTGTTTGGGTCTGAACGATGGCCGAGACGCAGTTCAAATCCAGACAGGCCGCGGCAACCCCCTCTGGCCCCGTAAATTTCAGAAGCAGCCAATCCTCGGCCAATGTGGCCGCAAGGCCAGCCTGCGCCCGGTCTGCCTGCTTTGCACCAATAATAGCCAGCGGAAGATTCAAACGCTCACCTGCGGCCCGCGCAAAGCCCAGACGCAACGCCCGCAGGATCGAGCGGGGTCGATCCCCCAGATCCCCCTGCCCCAATGACAATTTGCGCGCCAGAGCGGCGCCGGCCGTGTGTGCCATGGCTTCGGTACCATCCAATTTCTTGTCGTGAGTCTTGGTGTAACCCGGAAGAGGTTACGAACTTCTTTAAACCAAACTATTGTGCCGCTTGCCGGTAGGCCAAAGGCAGGCTGACCCGGAACGCGGCACCGCCCTGCCCCGGCAGATATGTGATATCACCGCCCAAACGGTGCATGATCTCGCGGCAGATCGCCAAACCCAGCCCGGCACCGCCGGCCTTATCCCCCCCGACCCGGGCGAATTTCTCAAAGATCATCGACCGCGCCTCGGGCGGGACACCGCTGCCATTGTCAATGAAGTCCACAACCAGCTGCCCGCCCACATCATGCGCCGAGATCGTCAGAACGGGCTCATCGGCATCACAGTATTTCCGCGCATTGGAGATGAGGTTGATAAACACCTGCCCCAAGCGGTCGAGATCAGTTTGCAAGGGGATACGCTCGGATGCCTTGCTGCGCCGCACAACCAGCCGCTGATCCGTGCCCGCCAGCGCGCTGGAGATCGACCGATCCAGAACCGAACGCAACGTATCGTCGCCGAGGTTCAGCCTGACCTGCCCGTTCTCAAGAACGCTGAGGTCGAGCAGATCGTCCAGCAGACGCGTCAGGCGCAGCGCTTCATCGTGGATAATAGTGGCATAGCGGGTCTGTTCTTCACCGCTCAGCCCTTCGGTGTCGCGCATGATCTCGGAAAACGCCCGGATCGAGGTCATGGGCGTGCGCAATTCATGACTTACCTGACTAAGGAAGCTGTCTTTCTGCTCAGATATTTGGGTCAGCTTGGCGTTGGCATCGCGCAACTGGCGTGCCGTGCGGCTAAGTTCGGCAGATTTCTCTTCCAACTGGCTGGAATATTCCAGCAATTGCGCAGATTCGTCGGCAACGGCCAAGAGGTCCTCAACCGAAACCGAGGCACCGCCCACGATCTGTCCGATCATCGCATGTGCCGTCGCAGCCCCCACCGAACCGCTGAGCTCCCTCTCAAGCCGGGCCAGAAACCCGGGTGTCGGCTCCGGCAAGGGCGAGCGTCCGCCCTGAAGCTCGGCCTCCCGCTGGAACAGTTCCTGGGCGGGCGATGTGCCCAGAATGCGCTGGGTCATGATCATCAGGTCTTCGCTTTGCGCAACCGACCCGGTCCAGCCACGCGGCGCGACCGAGTGGTCAAAGACATTGACGAATTGCGCGCCCTGAAGCCGCTCCAACGGGCTGGGAAAGCTCAGCAGGGACGCAACACAGAACACAATCGCATTCAAGGAAATTGACCACATGACCGAATGCACCATTGGGTCGATACCTTCGATCCCGAACAGGGCCTGAGGTCGCAGCCATGCAATTCCAAATGGTCCGTTCAGCAGCACACTCTCGGGCATCCACGCCGCCCCCATTCCGGGAAGAAGTAGCGTGTAGATCCATAAAACAAAGCCCACGGTCAAACCCGCCAAGGCACCGGTTCTGGTGGCTCCGCGCCAGAACAATCCGCCGACCATCGCGGGCAGGATTTGCGAAATACCGCTAAAGGCCACCAACCCGATCGAAGCCAGCGCCGCGCCGCCGCCAGACAGGCTGTAGTAAAAATAGCCCAGCGCCATGATCGCAGCGATCGAGATACGCCGGGCCATCAAAACGATGTTGCGCACGTCTCCGGGCACAGCCCCAACGCGCTCATGCGTATTCAGCCAGATCGGCATTACGACATGGTTCGAAACCATCGTCGACAGGGCCATTGCCGTTACGATCACCATCGAGGTCGCCGATGAGAACCCTCCGATAAAGGACAGCATCGCCAGCCCGTCCTTGCCTTGCGATAAAGGTACGGTCAGAACGAACAGATCCGGGTTGGACCCTTCCGGCAATAAATCGAGGCCGACAACGGCGATGGGGACAACAAACAGGCTCATCAGCAGCAAGTATAAGGGAAAGGCCCAGGCGGCGGTGCGCAGATGGCCCTCGTCATCATTCTCAACCACCATCACCTGGAACATGCGCGGCAAGCAGACAAAGGCGGCGGCGGACAGGAAAATAAAGGTTGTCCAGCGCCCGGCATCCACTTGCCATTTGCCAATCTCCGAGGCGTCGATCCGCTCCATCATCGGACCAAAGCCACCGGCAACGCCCCAGACGACGAAGATGCCGACAGCCACCAGCGCAAACAGTTTGACCACCGACTCGACCGCAATGGCAGTGACCACGCCGTGGTGGCGTTCATTGGCATCCAGATTTCGGGTGCCAAACAGGATCGCAAACATCGCCAGCCCAGCTGCCACCCAGAAAACGCTGGAGCCTTCGCGATAGAGGCCCGAGGGGTCGGCCTCGGCAAAGATCGAGAAAGACAGGGTAATCGACTGCAATTGCAGCGCTATATAGGGCGTGCCGCCAATCACGGCCAGAATCGTGACGCACACCGCCAGCGTGTTCGACTTGCCATAGCGCGAGGACAAAAGGTCCGCGATCGAGGTCACGCGCTGGCTGCGCCCGACCCGCACCAGTTTGCGCAGCCCCCACCACCAGCTGATCATCACCAGCGTCGGCCCGAGATAGATTGTCACGAACTCCAACCCCGACCGCGCCGCATTGCCAACCGCGCCATAAAAGGTCCAGGCCGTGCAGTAGATCGAGAGGGACAGCGTGTAGATCAAAGGAGAACGCAGCCATTTGCCCCGTCCGGCCACCGCCATCCTGTCTGCGGCAAAGGCCACGCCGAACAGCAGAACGACATAGCCCAGACAGACCAGAATCAGGACGTTCAGCGTTGCCATCAGCCCGCGTCCGAACCGTGGCTGTCATCCGCGCCAGAGCGCCGGGCAATGAGGCCAAAAATCAGGCTGATCAGAATCAGACCGATCCAGCAGGCGAAAATGTAGAAGATTGCCGACGACAGCGGCACACCGCCGGATTCAGACTCGGCAGCTGGCCACAGCAGCGGCAGTACCAGCAGCGCTCCGCCCAGAAAGGGCAGAAACCGAGCCGAATCCGCCAACCTGCGCCGTCGATAGCTTTGCCGTTCCAGAAACAAAGAGGGCCGCGCACCGCGCGACGTGCGGTCCTGACCCTCGGGCGACGTCATAACTGCGTCGCCTGCGCGTGCAGATCGCGCACGGCGGTCAGCACCTCAGCGTTGGAAAACGGTTTGGTCATAAAGCGGCTGACGCCCGCATTCTCGGCCATCTCACGATCTCTGGACTGCCCGCGCGCGGTCAGCATCAGAACCGGCAGGTCCTGCATGTCGTCCAAGGCGCGCAGATCGCGCAGAATGTCCATCCCGCTTTTGCCCGGCAGCATCACGTCCAGAATCACCAGATCGGGCTGCGCGCCCCGGATCACCTGAAGCGCATCCGCACCATCGCCGTGTGTCTCGACCTGCCACCCCTCACGAGTCAGCAAGAACCGGATGGCCTCGGCGATGTTGGGCTCATCCTCAATCAACAGAACCTTACGGCTCATTTGTGTATATCCTCCCGATGACTGGCCTCCACCCCGGAACCGGTCATCGCCAGATTAAGCGGTTGTTCGGGAACCTGTCAAAAGCCTTCGCTGAGAATTGACGGCTCGCGACGAGAACCGCAATCACCGCTTGGGCAAATCCGGCAGCTTGACCCGACCCGTGTTGCCTCTGGGTTCGGTTCGGCCTCGACCAGCGGCCATATCAGCATGGCCGCGCGATACGAGGGTTCCTGATCATATCCGGACACGCCATGCGGCCAAGCATAGGCGTGGCATTCGAACATTGCAGCGGCACGCCCCTGCTGCGCGACCTGCCGTCTGATCGGAACCAGAGGCCGGTTCAGCGCGGAAAACAGCGGCCAGAGCGGGCAGGCCTCGCCGTGGCGTGGCAGTGACAGGCCGGGGACAGGCTTCAGAAACAGGATACTGCCCGAGCCGTCGCAAATCACCAGGCCTACTGGGCGGCTCAGCACCCCTTCGGGCAGGCTGGCGAGGCGTCGGAACACTGTCGGCAGATCGACCGAGAATCGCTGCGCCAGTTCCAAAGGGTTCGGATCACCACCTGCCAGCGTGGTTTTGAGGGCATACAGCGGCATAACCTTGGCATCAGCCTCACTCTGCCTAAGCCATTCCCCTGCAAGGTTGCGTGCAGCCGAGGTATTCAGACCCTCTAGATCAATGACCTCTGCCCCTTGCCCGGCGTCCAGTTCGGGAAAACTGTAGCCGCGCGCCTCAAGAAACACCTCGACCTCTTCCAGCGGTGCGCCACGCGGGTCTTTAGACGTATCGCTTTCGTCCAAATAGGTCACCAGCGCCTTGGAACTGTCGGCCAGTCGCTCGGCATCCTGATGAAGGTTCTGGTGGAACCGATCCTGCCACTCGGCGTCGATATCCTGCGGGTCGGCCAGAATCGCTGCGGTCGACCGAATCGCCGCTGCGGTCGACAGCACTTCGTGCATCGAGGCTGCCAGATGCGGGTCATGGGTCAGCCGGTCCGAAAGCGTTGCAACCGTCCGTTCCAGCGACACGACACGCCGATGCATCTGCGCCAACACGCCCGACCAGCCGGGAAAGCGGCCTGCAAATTCCTCAAGCGTTTCAATCTCGGCCTGCTGGCCAACTGCATCGGCTGCGGCTTCGCGCAAAGCCGATATCAAGGTCGCTTCGATCCCTTGCGTCAACACGGACGGCTCAACCGCCAGCGCCCCGGCGATATCGACCAGCAATTTGCCCCCGATCCGGCGGCGGTTGTGTTCGATCAGGTTCAGATAAGAGGCCGAGATCCCCACCTGACGTGCAAGCTCCGCCTGCCTCAGACCCGCGATCTGCCGCCGTTCGCGGATCCGGCTACCGGTCAGCAAATCCCGCATGATCAAGGTCCTCAGTCACGTTTAGCTATCTCTGGTTGGCCGTGTTTTCAGTTTATCCTATCATTTTCTTGATGTTATGCACCAATTTTCAGATTGGATTGACAAGATTAACAACTTCCGGTCCTTCGCCGCATCACCAGACACGCTTCGCCCCTTCTCATTTCCTGCATTTACCGCCACCATATGGGTATGAGCGACCCAGCTTTTGAATATGCACCCATCGGCCTTGTCGAATTGGAAAACCGCATCATCCGACGGTGCAACTTGCAATTTGCGCGCACCTTTGGCGGGGATGAAGCCGAATACAACAACATGCCCTTGCTGCATCTCTACCCATCGGTCGCGGATTGGGAAAGAATCGGGCAACGCAGCCTGCAAGTGATGCGCGATACCGGCTACTACACTGATGAGCGGGTGATGCGCCGTAGGAACGGAGACCTGTTCTGGTGCCGCGCGCGAGGACGCTCGCTGACCCCTGACGATCCGTTTCGCCATGGAATCTGGAGCTTTTCCGACATCTCGGAAGAGCGGCCGCTGGTGGAACTGACCGTGCGCGAGCGCGAAGTGGCGATCCTGTCCTGCCGCGGCCTGTCTGCTAAGGAAATCGGGATGGAACTGGGCCTGAGCTACCGCACGATCGAGGCCTACCGCGCCCGGCTGCTGGAAAAATTCGGCGCGCGCAAACTGCCGGAACTGGTCGCAAAGCTCTCTGGTATGCCGCTGTAGGCGCAACCGCCCATCATTAACCATCCAAACCCCCTGTTTTCAGGCTTAAACGGCGCTTTTCATGGCTGCTCGCTTGGCTTATAACGCTGCGTAATCAGATCGAAGCCCGCGCAAACACAGACGGGCCAAAGGGGAACCTTCGAGGATACTCATGACAGATACCAAACACGAAGCGGATGTGGCGTTCATCAAAGCCTTGGCCGAACTGCTGCGCGAAAATGACCTGACCGAGCTGCAGGTCAAACGCGAATATGGCGAGGAAGACAGCCTGAACGTGCGCGTCAGCCGCGCAACGCAAGCTGTTGCCGCTCCGGTTCAGGTCGCCGTTCCGGCCGCAGCCGCAGCACCTGTCGCTGCCGCGCCGGCCCCTGCAGCAGCCCCCGCAGCCCCGGCCGCAGATGTGGAAGACCCGGCCAGCCATCCCGGCGCTGTGACCTCGCCTATGGTCGGCACGGTTTACATGCAACCCGAGCCCGGTGCGCCCTCTTTCGTTTCGGTCGGTGCGTCTGTTTCCGAAGGAGACACGCTGCTGATCGTCGAAGCTATGAAGACGATGAACCACATCCACGCGCCCAAATCGGGCACCGTGAAACGCATTCTGGTCGGCGACGGCGACGCTGTGGAATTCGGCACCCCTCTGGTCATCATCGAGTAAGGCGGGCCCATGTTCGACAAGATCCTGATTGCCAACCGAGGCGAGATCGCCCTGCGCGTCATCCGCGCCGCGCGCGAGATGGGGATTAAGACGGTCGCCGTCCACTCCACCGCCGACAGCGACGCGATGCATGTGCGCATGGCGGACGAATCGGTCTGCATCGGCCCCCCGCCCAGCCCGCAAAGCTATCTGTCTGTCCCCGCGATCATCTCCGCCTGTGAGATCACCGGCGCGCAGGCCATCCACCCCGGCTATGGCTTCCTATCCGAGAACGCCGAGTTCGTGCAGATCGTCGAAGACCACGACATCACCTTCATCGGCCCCACCGCCGAACATATCCGCGTGATGGGCGACAAGATCACCGCAAAGGACACGATGAAAGCGCTGGGTGTACCGTGTGTTCCTGGCTCCGACGGTGGTGTTCCGACATTGGAAGACGCAAAGCGTATCGGTGAGGAATTCGGCTATCCCGTCATCATCAAAGCAACCGCCGGTGGCGGCGGACGCGGCATGAAAGTCGCGATGAGCGCGGATGAGATGGAAAGTGCCTTCATGACCGCACGTGCCGAAGGTAAAGCTGCCTTTGGCAACGATGAGGTCTATATCGAGAAATACCTCACCACACCGCGCCATATCGAGATTCAGGTCTTCGGTGACGGCAAAGGCAACGCTGTCCATCTGGGCGAACGCGACTGCTCGTTGCAACGTCGTCACCAGAAGGTGTTCGAAGAGGCCCCCGGCCCCTGCATCACCCCCGAAGAACGCGCCAAGATCGGCAAAATCTGCGCCGACGCGGTAGCCAAGATCAACTATATCGGCGCGGGCACCATCGAGTTCCTGTACGAAAAAGGCGAGTTCTACTTCATCGAGATGAACACCCGCCTACAGGTGGAACACCCGGTGACCGAGGGTATCTTCGGCGTCGATCTGGTGCGCGAACAAATCCGCGTGGCCTCGGGCTTGCCGATGTCGTTCGGACAGGATGACCTGGAGATCAATGGTCACGCCATCGAGGTTCGGATCAACGCAGAAAAACTGCCCAACTTCTCGCCCTGCCCCGGCAAGATCAGCGCGTATCACGCACCGGGTGGCCTGGGCGTGCGGATGGATTCGGCGCTCTATGATGGCTACTCGATCCCGCCCTATTACGACTCGCTGATTGCCAAGCTGATCGTTCAGGGCCGCGACCGCGCCGAGGCTCTGGCCCGTCTGGAACGCGCCTTGGGTGAGTTGATCGTTGACGGCATCGACACCACAGTGCCTCTGTTCCACGCACTCTTGCAGGAGCCGGACATCCATAGTGGCGACTACAATATCCACTGGCTGGAGCATTGGCTTGCGGAGAATATGGCCGACTAACCCCACAGGGCCGGTTGGAATGCGCCGCCCGGCCCTTGGATGTTCCTCATGAGCCTGTCACCAGAACTTTTGCTGCATGGCTATTCGATCGGCATCTTCCCGATGGCCGAGCATCGCGATGACCCGGACCTGTTCTGGGTCGACCCCAAATTCCGCGGGGTTTTCCCGCTGGACGGTTTCCACATCTCGCGCAGCCTTGCAAGGCGGATACGAAGATGCGGCTTTTCCATCTCGATCAATCAGGATTTTGAAGGCGTCGTCGATGGGTGTGCCGATCGTGCGGACACATGGATTAACGCCGAGCTGCGCGACCTGTATCGACAGGTGTACAACATAGGCCAAGCGCATTCTCTGGAAGTATGGGAGGATGACCAGCTTGTCGGAGGCGTTTTCGGAGTGGCTCTGGGCGCTGCGTTCTTTGGCGAGAGCATGTTCTCACGTCGCACTGACGCCTCGAAAATCGCGCTGGCTTATCTGGTGGACCGCCTGCGACAGACCGGTTTTCAGCTATTCGACACCCAGTTTCTGACCGCCCATTTGGCCTCACTCGGCGCGATCGAAATCCCCCGGAGTGACTATAGAAAAGCGCTGGAAGAAGCGATTGGTGATAGCGCCGACTTTGCGGCTGAGGTGCCTCAGTCCGCCGATGGAGTGATACAGCGGATCACCCAAACGTCGTAGCGCGAATGATCTAAGGCATTCAGTGCCGGAGAGGTCGCGATCATCCACCCGTCAAACAACTGCTCCGCCTTGCCCTGTTCCCAAATGGTCAGGAAGGCAAACGCATCCCCGGTCGGGTTGTCGACGGGATAGCGGCAATCCCCCAAAGCGACATCCAGACCAAAGACGGCCTGTGTCTGACCAGTCTGCAGCTCAACATCCACGGTCTGACCGTTGACCTTATCCAAGCCGCGCAACATCGCGCCGGGTCCGGATTGAACCGTTTGCTGCGCCGTCGCGGATGTCGCGGCCAGCGCCAACGCAAATGCCAGAGCGCGCATCATTCGCTGCCGTCTCCGGCCACAAACTTCACCAGCAACGAGATCAGGCTGACAGCGCCCTGCGTATCTTCGATCTGATCTCCGGGCTCAAAATAGAACGGAGAACCCCCGGGCATAACCTCAACAAAATTACCTCCCAACAGCCCCTCGGAAGAAATCACGATGGCGCTGTCATCTGGCACGAGGACACCATCCGCGACCGAAAAGGTCGTATCGGCGCGGTAGGTCTCAGGATTCAGGGTCACGTCGGTAACGGTCCCGATTTTGACACCCGCAAGGCGCACATCGGTTCCGACATTGACCCCTTCCAGCGACCGGAAGGACGCCCCAAGCTCATATCCGGCACTGCCTTGTGACAGGCCGGTGGATTGGCTGGCATAAACACCAAACGCGACGGCGCAGGCCAAAACGGCACCGCCGACGAATACTTCGGTCCAGTTGTGGGTCGACATTGCTCGCCTCGTCTTATTCCGGGCTCCAGGCCTCGTAGTCTTTGCGCTCAACAGGCTCTGCCCGGCGCAATGACCCCGCAGGGGTGTAAGCAAGCGCGGTGCCTGTCAGGTTCTCCTGATGCGGTTTTTCCCAGGCCTTGTGCGCCAGCGGTTTGTCTGTCGGCGGCTCATCCCAGGTGCGGTGAAGCCAACCATGCCAATCTGGATCAACCCTGCTGGCTTCAGCCTCACCATTGAAAATGACCCAGCGTTTGCTGTCATCGGCGGTTCTATAGAAGACGTTGCCTTCATTGTCCTCACCAACTTTAACACCTTTACGCGCAGTGAAAATCTGCGTGTTCAGGGTTGCCCCGTTCCACCAGGTTACGGCCCGTAAAAGAGTGTTCAGGATGCCCATGATCCGCCTCCGGCAATTCGGTCCCGAGAAGGTATGACCCAAAGGCGCGCCAAGGTCCAGTACCCGCCGCGTGACTGCGTCACTGCGGCAATAAAGCGGTCACTTCGATCTCGATCCGGTATTTGGGGTCGATCAGACCGCATTCAATCATCGTCGCGGCCGGCGGATTGGCTCCAAAAACCTCGGATAACACCGGCCAGCAAGGCTCGAACTCGGTCCGGTCGGGCAGCATGTAGGTCACGCGAACAACATCGGCGAAACCTGCGCCAGCCTCGACCAATGCTTTCCCGATGATGTCCAAGGCTGATCTGCATTGATCGACAACGCTCTCACCCTGTCCAACAGTGCCGGAAACGTGAACCCACCCTCCGGCCACCACGGCGCGGCAATAGCCGACCTTGCCCTCGAATTCACCACCTGAAGAGATACGCTTGATAGCGGACACGGCTCATTTCTCCGAGAATTTGAATGTCATGAGATTTTGCGAGTCTCTGCCTCGCGCTCCGGGATATTTATGGCCAGATGAAGTAAAGGATCCCCTGTTCATCTGGCTGGAAATACCTCGGGAGAGGCGCCTGAAGGGCGGCGGGGACAGCGCCCCCCTTACCCCTTAGCCAGCTGACGCCGACTCTGGCACGGCATCCGCATAGATGGTCAAGGGCTGCGAGTCAGAGGTCACGGCTTCTTCGTTTACAACCACTTCGGTCACATTCTTGAGGCCCGGAAGTTCGAACATCGTATCCAGCAAGATATCTTCGAGGATCGAACGCAGCCCCCGAGCGCCGGTTTTACGCTCGATCGCTTTCTTGGCGATCGATTTCAGCGCCTCATCGGTGAAGGACAGTTCGGCATCTTCCAACTCGAACAAACGCTGGTATTGTTTGACCAGAGCGTTCTTGGGTTTGGTAAGGATGGTGACCAGCGCATCCTCATCCAGATCCTCCAGCGTGGCCAGAACCGGGAGACGGCCGACAAATTCCGGGATCAATCCAAATTTCAGCAGGTCTTCCGGCTCGAGATCCTGGAAAATCTCACCAACGCCACGCTCGTCATTGTCGCGTACGTCAGCCCCAAAGCCCATTGCCGAGCCTTTGCCGCGTTGGGCGATGATCCGATCCAGACCGGCAAAGGCACCGCCACAGATGAATAGGATATTAGTGGTGTCGACCTGCAGGAACTCCTGCTGCGGATGTTTACGGCCACCCTGAGGTGGAACTGAGGCGACAGTCCCTTCCATCAGTTTCAGCAGCGCCTGCTGAACACCCTCACCCGAGACGTCACGAGTGATCGACGGGTTTTCGGACTTGCGCGTGATCTTGTCGACCTCGTCAATATAGACGATGCCGCGCTGTGCGCGTTCGACATTATATTCGCTGGCCTGAAGCAGCTTCAGGATGATGTTCTCGACATCCTCACCCACATAACCAGCTTCGGTCAGCGTCGTCGCATCGGCCATGGTGAACGGCACATCCAAAATACGCGCCAGCGTCTGGGCCAGCAACGTCTTGCCGCAACCCGTCGGGCCGATCAGCAGGATGTTCGATTTGGCCAGTTCAATATCGCTGCCGGCTTTCTGGGCGTGGTTCAGACGCTTGTAGTGGTTGTGGACCGCAACCGACAGAACCCGCTTGGCTGTGGCCTGACCGATCACATAGTCGTCCAGAACCTCACAGATATCCTTGGGTGTCGGTACCCCATCCGAGGACTTCAGACCGCTGGCCTTTGTTTCCTCACGAATAATGTCCATGCACAGCTCGACGCATTCATCACAGATGAGAACGGTCGGGCCTGCGATCAGCTTACGCACCTCATGCTGGCTTTTTCCACAAAAGCTGCAGTAGAGCGTGTTTTTGCCGTCACCGCCTGAATTCGTCGCCATGATCTACCTTTCGGGCTTCGTCTCTGCGCCCCTACCTGTGGGGCACGCTTGCGCATGTTCGTGCAGCTTAGGCCAGCGCTCTGGCGGCTACAATCTCAAAATGGCCCCGCGCTTGGCGCGCGGGACGCGTTTCTTAGGCCTCTTCCGTGTCCATCTTGGCACGGTTTTCGACGATCTCGTCGATATGGCCCCAATCCTTGGCCTCTTCGGGACTCATGAAGTTGTCACGATCCAAAGCCTTTTCAACGGCCTTCTTGGTCTGACCCGTGTGACGTACGTAGATGTCATATAAGCGATCTTTTAGCTTCTGCGTCTCGGCAGCATGGATCATGATATCGCTGGCCTGACCCTGATATCCGCCGCTGGGCTGGTGAACCATGATCCGGCTGTTGGGCAACGAAAAGCGCATACCTGTCTCACCGCCGGCCAGCAGAACCGAGCCCATCGAGGCCGCCTGACCGATGACCAATGTGGAACATTTCGGCTTGATGTACTGCATTGTGTCGTAAATCGACAAACCGCTGGTCACCACGCCGCCGGGCGAGTTGATGTAGATCGAGATTTCCTTGTTCGGGTTTTCCGCCTCAAGATGCAGCAACTGCGCGACGATCAAATGGCTCATCCCGTCGTGAATCGGACCGTTGATGAAGATGATCCGCTCTTTGAGCAGGCGCGAGAAAATATCATAGGCGCGCTCCCCCCGGCTGGTCTGCTCAACGACCATGGGCACGAGCGTATTCATATAGGTATCTACTGGATCGAACATTCGGAACCTGCCTGCTTTGCTATGGATCGGGACATTATCCCAACAAGAGTTACCCGAGTCTTAGTGTCGCCACTGGGGGGCTGCAAGGGGGGCCAGCAAGAACGACCTTGCAAACTGTTCGCAAGATACAGCGGAGCTTGTCTTTGGCTCACCTTGCACAGAGGCCGAAAACGGCGCTTTTTTGTTCACCGCTTCTTTGATCACAGTATTTTGATGCATGCATATAGGCGCAAAAGTGCAAAATCAGTAAATTGGATGTACTCATACAGCAAGTAGTATATGGCAGGCATCACCCATAGCGGGATCGTAAGGAACGAAGAATAGATGGCACTCCCCCAAGTAACCCAGGACACCCCTTCAGCAGAGCTTGACCACATGGTCGAAAACGCGGCGAGGGCGGCGAATTTTCTGAAGGCAATTAGCCACGAAGGGCGTCTTATGATCCTGTGCCATCTGGCGTCGGGCGAGAAATCTGTTACCGAGCTTGAGACCCTGTTGTCCGCCCGCCAGGCCGCCGTGTCGCAGCAATTGTCGCGTTTGCGGTTGGAAGGGCTGGTGACGCCCCGCCGCGACGGCAAAGCGATCTATTACCGACTGGCCGATGACAAGCCCCGTCGGATGCTGGAAACCGTCTATGAGCTGTTCTGCAGCGAAAACACAGGGCACTAATAGTTTGCCCGGCAGGCCGCAGGCGTAGACGCAGCGCGACCTCCGGAAAACCGCAAAAGTGCTAGCCTCCTCAGTAAGATACTGCTACCGAAGGCCTGATCGAGCATGAAGGAGAAAAACATGATCCGCGCAATTCTGATTGGCCTGAGCCTGTTTGCACTAACCGCTTGCGAAACCGCCAAAGGCGCGGGCAAAGACATCGAAAAAGCGGGCGATGCGATCCAAAACGCAGCCTCGGACGTGCAGGAAAACCTCTGATTTACGCCTTCATCTTGCGGATCGCAGGATGACGCACGCAATATGTTGTTGATGCGGTAGGCTGAACTGGCTATTGTGCAAGGACAGGTGCATAGACGCGGCATTGCATCATCTGACGTTTGCACGGGGCTCTTTTGCACATGCGAAAGAGCCCCGTTCCCATTCTGACGAGGGGTGGGTGGTAGCCTGCATGAAGCCAGCAAGGGAAAAGGCGTCAGGTGCGCAGACGCGGTCTTTGCATGCGCCCTTGCGGGCAACCCCTGACGCCTTAACCGGACGAAGTCGGTCCTAAGACCTCTTCAATCCAGTTGCCCCGGCCCCCGAAGGAACCGCAGCCGCCGCCACAAACTAGAAAGTCGCCGCGACGCACAAAGCCCATTTGAGAAGATGATCCGTCGACCCAAGGCACGAAGCCCCAACTCGATGCACCACCCACCGGTAAGCCTTTGCAAAAGAACGTCAATCCTAAGATCCACCTTCCCTGCGCAGACCCTCCTTGGCCTTTGCATCCCGCCTTCTGATCCGAGGAACTCCAGCGATGATACCAATCTTGCATTGCACCCTTAGTCAGGCAAGAAAATAGCACTGCAGCATGGAAATCAGGCGGGGATAAGTTGTTGATATCTGCCGGGAGGGCACTGTGGATAACTCGGGATTTCTCGACAACCACGTAGGGTTAGAATCGGAAAACTCTTTTCGCCAAATTCTGACCGGAATATTGCGACTTGCTGCAGGCGCAAAGGGCAACGGACGATTGGCTGATCGCAAACTGCCCGAACTGACGACGCTGCATCGTCCGCAAAACCGAATCGTTCGGACTGAAACAGGGCTAAATTCCCTACATACTCAACTGTGTTTTAGAACATATGTGCGAGAAGGATATCAGAACGAGACCTGCATCCAGTATCGATCCCTTGCCGACGCATTAAAAAACGCCGACCGCGCTGACGTCGTTCGCCGAGGCGGCGCGGATATGTTCGCAAAAGATCGACTGGACAAATCCTCGGTTCAGAATCCGCCGAATACAGCAGACAAGATGCCATACACCTGAAATGGAGCTTGGACCGGACGGCGAATTTTTCATCGCGCGCGACCTCGCGCTGAAGGTTCGCTGGATCCGAATAACCCGGGCCGAGGAACACGGCGTGCAAACCCGGTATAATCTGAATCCTGTCGCGAGCGGCGAAATCACCGTCTGGTCCGCCTCCTCCCTGTGGAGACAAGTTTTCCGATATTGAGAAGCGTTCCGACCCGGACGGTTTACCTACTAATCTGTCGCTGTCAAAATCGGGCGACAGTCTGTACCCCCTACAGTCCGGCCGGGCCGGAAACGCTTCAGTTCACCTGACGTTCCAGAACAGTGCTGTAGGTTGTTCCAGTCCGCAGGCTACGGAAATCCGCATAAATTCTCCCATCCTCGTATCGCGCGTCGATCAAGGCGTTCACGCCAATCGACGGCTCGGCCGAGCTTTCGACGATCCCGATCTTTCCCGAGCCATCCTGGCTGATGGAGCCGGTGGCCTCGTACATCGTCCAGTCATCCATGGCATTGCGTCGCCACATACTCGGCCCCCAGAACGCGTTGTCGTTCTGAACCTGAATTTCGAGCACCCATTCCGACTGGTTAAAACGCGGCGCATCACCGGTAGCCGAATTCGACGGCGAAACCGTAGTCTGGCTGGCCGTCCAAATACCGCGCAGATCAGGTGTGGTTTCGGCGGCAGCGGCAGTGCCAAAGGCGAGGCTCGTGGCCAGAGCGGCTGCTCCGGCAGTCATAAATCTGGTCATGGTGTCATTCTCCCTGAAATCGAAGCCATCTCTGGCCGTGTTCAACAGATTGGGAGGGGTAAGGTCGGTTGCAAGTTACCTTAAGGAACCTTCATCAAGCGTTCATTCAGCGTTTGATCACACAGCCCGCTTTCCGCTCTATACATCCGGCGTCCCACTCGGTAAGGAGTGCCCTTCGACGATCATCCGCGTGTAAGACGCTCTGAGGGTGACCGCAGCACCCCAAAGAGCCGAGCCATGAAACAAACACTTCAAGACGCCCTTGATCGCAAAGGGTATGACACGCTGACCCCTGTCCAAACCGCCGTATCCGCGCCCGACCTGCAAGGCCGCGACATGTTGGTTTCGGCGCAGACCGGATCGGGAAAAACCATCGGGTTCGGCCTTGCCATAGCCCCGACCGTTCTGGGCGACGCGGATGTATTCGATGCGGCGGGCGCGCCTTTGGCACTGGTCATCGCACCGACACGCGAATTGGCGATGCAGGTCAAACGCGAACTGGCGTGGCTTTATGCGGATGCGGGCGCGTTCATCGCGTCCTGTGTCGGTGGCATGGATATGCGAGACGAGCGGCGGGCGCTGGCCCGCGGCGCGCATATCGTGGTCGCAACGCCGGGCCGCCTACGCGACCATATCATGCGCGAGTCGATTGACCTGACCGCCGTGCGCGCCGTGGTTCTGGATGAAGCCGACGAAATGCTCGACCTGGGCTTCCGCGAAGATCTTGAGTTCATTCTGGAACAGACCCCGTCTGAGCGTCAGACACTGCTGTTTTCCGCCACGGTTCCCCGCGCCATCGCCTCCCTCGCCGCCCGCTACCAGCGCGATGCCGAGCGTGTCAGCACCGTCAGCGAGCGCACGCAACATGCCGATATCGAATACCGCGCGATGAATGTGGCCCCGCGCGATGGTGAGAATGCAATCATCAACGTGCTGCGCTTTTACGAGGCTCCCAACGCCATCATCTTCTGCAACACCCGCGCCATGGTCAGCCGCCTGACGGCGCGACTGTCGAATCGTGGATTCTCGGTCGTGGCCCTGTCCGGAGAGCTGACGCAAAGCGAACGTTCGAACGCGCTGCAAGCCATGCGCGACGGACGCGCCCGCGTCTGTGTGGCGACCGATGTGGCCGCGCGCGGCATCGACCTGCCGAACCTTGATCTGGTGATCCATGCGGAACTGCCGAACAGTCATGAAACGCTGCTGCACCGCTCGGGCCGAACCGGACGCGCCGGGCGGAAGGGCGTCAGCGCGCTGATCGTGCCGCCCGCGTCGTTCAAAAAGGCGCAGCGCCTGCTGAAATTCGCCAAGCTGACCGCCGATTGGGGGTCTGCACCCTCGGCCGAAGAGGTTCAGGCGCAGGACATGCAGCGGATGTTCAGCTCGGACGACTGGACCGTGGATGTGACCGAGGGCGAAAGTGCGCTCGTCGATGATCTGGTCTCGCGCTTTTCACCGCAGCAACTGGCGGCGGCCTATCTGCGTCAATACGGGCGCAAACACTCCGCCCCGGAGGAGCTGAGCGACACGCCGGATGCAGCGCCAAAACCGAACGTTCCCTTTGGCCCAAGCGTGTGGTTTTCACTGTCGGAGGGACACAACGAAAACGCCTCGCCTCGCTATTTGCTGCCCATGTTGTGCAAGGCGGGCAAGATTACCAAAGACGATATCGGCGCGATCCGCATTGCAGACACCGAAAGCTATATCGAGATTCGCGAAAGCAGCGTTGAAGGTTTCCTGAAGGCCATTGGCCCCGAGATGACGATCGAAGGCACCAAGACCCTGGTGCAACTGGACGCACCGCCCACCCTTTCCGGTGGTGGCCGCAAAGGCCCCAAGCGCGACTTCAAAGGCAAGAAGCGCCCCGAACGTGCTGAACGCCCGGCCCGCGCGGCTGAGCCTCAGCCCGCAAAACCACGCCGGAAGCCGGCCGAGAAACCCAAGCCCGAAGCGCGGCCCAAACGGGATGAGGCCCCCTCGGGCGATCAGCACAAGAAACCTGCGCGTCGTCCGAAAGGCCCGCCTCCGCCCAAAGGCAAGCCAAGCAGCAAGAAAAACCGCGCACGTGCGGCTGCGATGAAGGGTGGCAACGCAGTGCCCAAGCGGAAAAAGTAAACCGCCTTAGCGCCCGCGGCAGGTTGTGCAAGCGAAGAAATTTATTTTCTTCGCTACACCATATATTGACAACACGCCACCACCAACCCCAATATGGTGTTGCTTCGGTTCTTTCGATTCCTGTTGAAAGCTAAGAGGGAAACCGGTGAAAAACCGGCGCTGCCCCCGCAACTGTAAGCGGATAGTTCGGCTGAATACGCCACTGAAAGTGAGCTTTTGGGAAGGCCAGTCCGAACATCAATCCGCGAGCCAGGAGACCTGCCGTAAGCAAAGAAAGAAAACCGCGAACGGAGGGTTCGGGGGCGTGTTCAGGGTTCATTTTGCCCGCAGCGTCCTCGGCATTCATTAAAAGGACAGAGGACGACATGAGCATTACCGTATATTCCAAACCCGCATGCGTACAATGCACCGCCACCACCCGCGCGCTGGATGCAAAAGGCATCACCTATGACGTCATCGATCTGACCCAGGACGACAGCGCCATGACCCACGTGACCGAGCTGGGCTATCGTCAGGCCCCTGTCGTTGTGGCGGGCAGTGATCACTGGTCGGGTTTCCGCCCGGACATGATCGCCCAATTGGCCTGATCCATGGCCGCGCCGATCCCGGCGCTGGTCTATTTCTCATCGAAATCCGGAAACACCCACCGCTTTGTCTCGCGGCTGGGCCTGAGTTCTTTCCGCATTCCGAACGGGATGGACCCGCTGCCTGACCCCGGACACCCATACGTGCTGATCAGCCCCACCTATGCCGATGGCGAAGGGCGCGGGGCGGTTCCTAAACAGGTGATCCGGTTTCTGAACGACCCGGACAGACGCACCGGGATCATTGGAGTGATCGGCACAGGCAACCGCAATTTCGGTGCGACCTACGCTTTGGCCGGTCGCATCATCGCCCAGAAATGCAACGTACCGCTGCTCTACACGTTTGAGCTGGCCGGAACAGAGACCGACATCGCCCGCGTCCGCGCCGGGCTGGAAAAACTAGGGAGAAACCTATGCTCGACAGCAGCGTAAACGAGCAGGACTACCACGCGTTGAACGCGATGCTGAACCTCTACGATGGTGAGGGGAAGATCCGGTTCGATGCCGATCGTATGGCCGCGCGGCAGTATTTCCTGCAGCACGTGAACCAGAACACCGTGTTCTTCCACTCGCTGGACGAAAAGCTCGGGTATCTGGTGTCCGAGGGCTATTATGAAGAGGCCGTTCTGGACCAGTATTCCAAGAACTTCATGCGGAAGATCTGGGATGCGGCCTATGCCAAGAAGTTCCGGTTCCCGACCTTTCTGGGCGCGTTCAAATATTACACCTCTTATACGCTGAAAACCCGTGACGGGCAGCGGTTCCTGGAACGCTATGAGGACCGCGTCGTCATGACCGCACTGGCGCTGGCACGCGGCGATGAAGCGCTGGCCCTGTCCTTCATGGAGGAAATCCTCGACGGCCGCTTCCAGCCCGCCACGCCCACTTTCCTGAACGCGGGCAAAGCCTCACGCGGCGAGCTGATCTCGTGCTTCCTGCTGCGGCTTGAGGACAACATGGAGAGCATCGGGCGCGGCATCAACTCGGCCCTGCAACTGTCCAAGCGCGGCGGAGGTGTGGCGCTGCTGCTGACCAACATCCGCGAGCACGGCGCGCCGATTAAGGGCATTGAGAACCAATCCTCCGGCGTGATCCCGGTGATGAAACTGCTGGAAGACAGCTTCTCCTACGCCAATCAGCTTGGTGCGCGGCAAGGAGCGGGTGCGGTGTATCTGAACGCGCACCACCCGGACATCATGCGCTTCCTCGACACCAAGCGCGAAAACGCGGATGAGAAAATCCGTATCAAAACGCTGAGCCTTGGCGTGGTGATCCCTGATATCACGTTCGAGCTGGCGAAGAAAAACGCGGATATGTACCTGTTCTCGCCTCATGACGTAGAAAAGGTCTATGGCGTGCCGTTCTCGGAAATCTCGGTGACGGAGAAGTATCACGAGATGGTCGATGACAAGCGAATCCGCAAATCCAAGGTCAATGCGCGTGAGTTCTTCCAGACCGTTGCAGAGATTCAGTTCGAATCCGGTTACCCCTACGTTATGTTCGAAGACACGGTGAACCGGATGAACCCCATTGCGGGCCGGATCAACATGTCGAACCTGTGTTCCGAGATTTTGCAGGTCAATGAAGCATCCGAGTTCAACGATGACCTCAGCTATTCGCATCTGGGCACGGATATCTCCTGCAACCTCGGCTCGCTGAATATTGCCAAGACGATGGATGGCGGTGATCTGGGCCGCACTGTTGGCGCTGCGATCCGCGCGCTGACGGCGGTGTCCGAAATGTCGGCAATCGACTCGGTGCCGTCGGTGCGTCGGGGCAATGATGAAAGTCACGCGATTGGTCTGGGGCAGATGAACCTGCACGGGTTCCTCGCGCGCGAACATATCCACTATGGCTCGCCTGAGGGTATCGAGTTCACATCCGTGTATTTCGCGACCGTGGCCTATCACGCGATCCGCACCTCTTGCGAACTAGCAAAGGAAAGCAAGACATCTTTCAAAGGGTTCGAGAAGTCAGACTATGCCTCGGGCACCTTTTTCGACAAATACACCACCCGTGACTGGCTACCCGAAAGCGAGCGAGTGAAAGCTCTGTTCGACGGCATGACCCTGCCCACACGCGACGACTGGGCAGCGTTGAAGGTGGATGTGATGAAACACGGCCTCTATAACCGCAACCTTCAGGCCGTGCCGCCGACAGGGTCGATCAGCTATATCAACAACTCGACCTCTTCGATCCACCCCATCGTCTCGAAGATCGAAATCCGCAAAGAGGGCAAGATCGGCCGCGTCTACTATCCGGCGGCTTTCATGAGCAATGAAAACCTCGAATACTACCGCGATGCCTATGAGATCGGCCCCGAGGCGCTGATCGACACCTACGCGGCGGCCACCGAACATGTGGATCAGGGACTGTCGCTGACCCTGTTCTTCCCGGCCGAGGCGACGACCCGCGACATCAACCGCGCCCAAATCTATGCGTGGAAGAAAGGCATCAAAACCATCTACTACGTACGTCTGCGCCAGGAGGCCCTCGAAGGGACCGAGGTGCAGGGCTGCGTATCCTGCTCGCTGTAAGGGGAAACGATATGAAAGACATGATCCAAACCAAGATCCCCCGCGCCATCAACTGGAACCGGCTGGAGGATGACAAGGACCTTGAGGTCTGGAACCGCCTGACGGTCAACTTCTGGCTGCCCGAGAAAGTGCCGCTGTCCAACGATATCCAAAGCTGGGCGACGCTGACGGACCATGAAAAGCAGCTGACCATCCGCGTCTTCACCGGCCTGACCCTGCTGGATACGATCCAAAACACGGTCGGTGCCCCTGCCCTGATGCCCGATGCATTCACTCCGCATGAAGAGGCCGTGCTGACCAACATCGCCTTTATGGAGGCGGTTCACGCGCGCAGCTATTCCTCGATCTTCTCGACACTCTGTTCAACCAAAGAAATCGACGAGGCGTTCCGCTGGTCCGAAGAAAACCCGCATCTGCAGGCCAAGGCCGAGGCGATCCTGAACACATACGCTCCGGGCAACGATCCGCTGAAACGCAAGATCGCGTCGGTGTTTCTGGAAAGCTTCCTGTTCTATTCTGGGTTCTACCTGCCAATGTACTGGTCCAGCCGCGCCAAGCTGACCAACACCGCCGACCTGATCCGCCTGATCATCCGGGATGAGGCCGTGCATGGTTATTATATCGGCTACAAATTTCAGCGCGGCTACGAGAAGCTCTCCGAGGCGGAACAGCAGGAGTTGAAGGACTATGCCTTTGGCCTGATGTTCGAGCTTTACGGGATCGAGAACCAGTACACCGAGGAACTCTATGATGAGCTCGGCCTGACCGAGGACGTGAAGGTATTCCTCCACTACAACGCCAACAAGGCGCTGCAAAACCTCGGGTTCGAGGCCCTGTTTCCACCAGAAGTCTCCGAAGTGAATCCGGCGATTCTGGCGGCCCTCAGCCCCGATAGCGAGAACCACGACTTCTTCTCGGGCTCCGGATCCTCCTATGTCATCGGCAAGGCAGTTGCGACCGAGGACGAGGATTGGGATTTCTGATGGCAAAGGACACTCTGACCATCGTTCGGGACTGGCACGAAGCCTTTGACGTGCCGGTCGTGGACACACCAGCGATCCCCAAGGCGCGAGCGCAGATGCGGTTGGCGATCCTCGAAGAGGAAGTCGCGGAGCTGCGCGCAGCGGTCGAGGATGGCAATCTGGTCGAGGTGCTAGATGCCCTGTGTGACATCCAATACGTGCTGGACGGCACCTTTCTGGAATTCGGCCTACACAGCCTCAAACAGGCGGCGATGGAGGAAGTCCACGCCTCGAACATGTCCAAGTTGGGCGCCGATGGGAAACCGGTTCTTCGCGAAGATGGCAAGGTGCTGAAAGGCCCGGCCTTCCGCCGGCCTGACCTCGCCCGCATCCTTGAGGATGGCTAACACCGCCTTGATTGGGACGAATAGCTATCGGTGCAAATGAACAGGGCGGGTAAATCCCCGCCCTTTTTCACGTCAACTGATCTTTGACCGGATCAGCTGCAGTTCAGCGGAACCGCAAAGCCCGAGCTGCGATCGGATGAGCCCTTGCTATAGACATCTCCTGCAGGCAGGCAACCGGTAAAGCGTTCGGTCTCTCTGCCAAACGCCGCCCCCACAGAGTTATCGACCCGAGTGCTGTTTGAGCGAGTCCGAACAACTCCGAACAGGGTGCCGTTCACATTCACTGTGCTCAGATACAGGTTCTGGCTGCTTCCCGATAGCTCCACCGCGTTTGCAGGCGACTGACCGCCATTTTCGATTGCCACACCGGCAATCTTATCGATCCCGACCTTGTCGGACAGGACCGAGACGGTGGGCAATTCCGCAAGCTCGGCCGGGACATTGGTCGCTGGCGGTAAGAAGGCAACGGCTCCCGGAACATCGGACACCGTGCGCGGTTCACCATCAATCCCGGTGAACCCGACACCTTGGCGATTGAAGGGGTCTTCACAAGCCGCGAGGGTCAAAACGGCGATTGTCGGTAGCAAGATTTTTTTCATGACGGTCAACATTTTGTGGCGATTTGCTAAACCGTAGCGGTAGCGAGATGCAAAAAGCAAGCCGCGGCAGGTGCGAAGGGGCGTGGCGCTGATGCGTCCCTGCAACGGACCTGTTCCCTTCGCATGGCCGCACCAGCGTACGCGTCCAAAAGAAAAAGGGCTCTGACAACTCAGAGCCCTTTTCAAAATGTCCAATTGGAACGGCAGATTACTTAATCTTGCCTTCCTTGTACTCGACATGTTTCCGAACGACCGGGTCGTATTTACGAATGGTCATTTTCTCGGTCATCGTACGCGCGTTTTTCTTGGTCACGTAGAAGTGGCCCGTGCCCGCGGTCGAGTTCAGGCGGATCTTGATTGTCGTCGGCTTCGCCATGGTTATCTCCTGCGTCCGAAAAGGCAGGGCCTTCCGGTTGAATTCCTATGAGCGTGCGCTTTTACCCCGTCGCGCGCCCGAGTCAACCGGATTCCGCAAGTGAGGCGCACAAAAGCTTAATTGCTAACTCGCACCGGATTGTCGAGAACATTCTGAATTGTCCGGTGTAGGTAACATGCCAATTGTCCGCTTCAGTTGATTGCGCGGTGGCCCAATTCGGAGGGAGCCGTAGGCGACCGTAGATTTGGGCCACCGCGTTCGCGCCACGTCGAAGCGGGTCACGCGACTTTGTGTTTGCTATCCTCCTGTGTGATGGGTGATCCGTCAGGCTGGTAGCGGCCAATGCATCTCGGGCCGTGGAAGATGACCAGTTGACCATCGGGGTATTCGTGGACCCTGACCTTCGCCTTGACGAAATGATGACGGTGCCTGTCTGCCGCGATCTGCATGACCAGGCCCTTGTAGCGCACCGTATTGTCGTTGCCGACGACGCGGTCTTCCTGCACACACAGGGTGTCGCGCACATTGCCTGTAAACGGCACGAAGGCCGAGGTCGTATCCTCCGGCTCCTTTGCAAACAGGGCATTGTGTTCGGGAAGATAGACCTCTTTCAGGAACTGATTGGCCTCTTCAATGGTTGTGATCCCATGGGACCGCAGTTCCTGCGGCAATCGGTTCTGGAACGTGCCAAACATGCGTTCAGACCGTCCACGGGCCTGCGGTGAATAGGCCGGGATCAGCTCAATGCCGAGTTGCTGCAAGGCGCGCCCGACCTGGGTCAGATTGTCCTTGTCCACTTTGCCGCCCGCTTCGGGCGTATGCCAGTAATGAGAGCCCCGATCGGCATAGAGCGAGCAAAACAGACCTTGCGCCTCGATCACCTCTGTCAGCCCCTGAAAACTGCTCATCGTCCCTTCTTCCTCGACAAAGAATGCCGAATAAACCCGGTTGGTGGCATCGTCCATGGTGACGATCAGATCCCACCACTGACCCGGAACCCATTCATGGCTGGAGCCGTCCTGATGCAACATCATGCCAACCATCGGACGGCGGGGCCGCTTGCGCCGATGGGCACCTCGTCGGGGTGCTGCCTGAACCCGGCCGTGGCGCTGCAGTGTAAGCCGCACCCAGTTGTAGCTCTGTGTGAAACCATGGTGGGCCACCAGCTTCTCGTGGAAATGCTTCGGCGTGTAATCCCAGTACTTGGTATCAAACAGTTCAAGCATCTCCATGACCTTATCCGTGGCAACACGATTGTTGGCCAGTTTGCCAAGCCGACGGTCGTACAGACCTTCTGCACCATCCGCCTCAAATCGATCCTCCCAACGCCTGACGGTGCGCACGGATACACCCAGTATCTCAGCCGCCTGTTCTTGCGTCAGCTTGTTCGCGCTTCGCCGCGAATACACATCTTCAAACTTCATCAGTCGAACTTCCTGTAACACTTCTGCTCGGTTCATAACGCCTCCTCTCAGAGACAGAATAGAACCGGACAGATCGCATGTTACATACACCGGACATATCGCGTGTTAGCGACACTAACTCGCACCGGATTTGGCGCTATCACGCTTTCGTGATATGGTCGCTCAATTCGGAAGACCCAAAAGCCGGCGCCAAGCCCGGCCTTCGAGGCATCCAGATCAGGCGCGACCCTATCACGGCAGAGTACATTTATGCGTGTTTGGGGGTTAATCATGACAGAATGGAAACTGCAGGCCGAAGAACTGGCCAATTGTAACTGCAACTTCGGCTGCCCATGCCAGTTCAGTGTTCTACCCACCCATGGCAATTGCGAGGCCGTCGTCGTCTTCGATATTGAATCCGGCCACTATGGCGACACGGATCTTGCCGGTGTGCGGGCAGCGGGCGTGTATCACTGGCCCGGCCCGATCCATGAAGGCAATGGCCAGATGCAGCTGATCATCGACGAAAGCGCCTCTGCCGATCAGCGCGCCGCGTTGCAGGCGATCATGTCCGGCGAAGACACCGATGAAATGGCGACCATGTGGTACGTCTTCAGCGCAATGGCGCCTAAGAAACACGAAACTCTTTACGTTCCGATCGAACTGGACTGGAGCCGCGAGGACCGGACTGGCTATGCGAACGTGACCGGTGTGTTCGATGTGAAAGTCAGACCGATCCCAAATATCGTGACCGGAGACCCGCATCGCGCGGCGTTCCATCTGCCCAACGGGTTCGAATATCGCACCGCCGAGGCGGCCTCGGGCTCGGCCCAGACCACGGGCGCGGCGATCAGCCTAGCCTTTGATGCGACCCACGCGCATCTGGCGCATCTCAACATCTCAGGACACGGGGTTCTGGGCGCTTAGGCCGGGTGTCCAATGACTGAATCCCCACCACCGAGCCATTTGGTCGATCGGGTGCTTCGGCATGACCGTGGCGTTGTTCTGGTCTGTGTCGCGCTGATCATTCTGGCGGCATCGTGGTATACGATTGCCGGGGTTGGCATGAACATGACCGCTGTGGACATGACCCGGATGGCCCGCCCGATTGGCAACCCAATGCAGATGGCGACCGAGGTACATTGGACGGCGCCTTATGCCGTGCTGATCTTCCTGATGTGGTGGGTGATGATGATCGCGATGATGACACCCAGCGCCGCCCCTACTGTTCTGCTGTTCATGGCGTTGAAACGGGTCGGGCCGGATAAGGCCAATACGGCGCGGCTGAGCCTGTTTTTTCTGGCCGGCTATCTGGTGGCCTGGGCCTTGTTCAGCGTGCTTGCAACCGGCGCACAATGGCTGCTGGAAGTTGTTGGGCTGTCCGATGGCCCGATGATGACCATCCGTTCTCGGACGGCGGCTGGATGCGTTATGATCGCAGCGGGGCTGTACCAACTTTCTAGCCTCAAAACCGCCTGTCTGCGCCATTGCCGCAGCCCGGCGCGTTTTCTGGCCGATCACAACAGACCCTACGCCTATGGCGCATTCCGCACCGGCGCGCTGCACGGAGCCTATTGTCTGGGCTGCTGCTGGGCCCTGATGCTGCTGCTGTTCGTAGGCGGAGTAATGAACCTCTATTGGATTGTCGGCGTCGCCATTTACGTCGCGTTGGAGAAGTTGATGCCGCGCGCCATGTGGCTGGTGCCCACGACGGGCGCGGTGCTGATCGTTCTTGGCGTCTGGCTGGTGGTCGTGCCTTAGCGCACGCCTCGGATCAGATTTCAGGCCAAAGGACCGGCCCAATCAAAGGTCCCTAAACTTCAGTCAGGAGGCATCCATGCCTATTTTTATCACCTATGCATCCTATTCACAGAAAGGCGCGAAGGGGATGGTCGGCAAACGATCCGATCGGACGGACGCCGTCAAAGCGCTGTTGAAAAAGGTCGGTGCCAAGCTTTTGGCCTTCTACATCACGACGGGGGATAACGACGTGGTTGTCATCAGCGAAGCACCAGATGAGACGGACGCAGTTGCGGTGGGCATGGCGGTCGCCGCCTCGGGCGCTGTATCCAATATTGAAACCGTAAGGGCCTGGAAAGCCAAGGACTTCGTGGCGGTTCAGAAGAAGGCTGCGAAACTGGTCGGAGCCTATACGCCACCCGGAAACTGACAATAGGATACGCGCGGAGGGCCTGTAAGCCGGATCTTGTTCCGGGGTTGCCCCCTTCGATGACCATTCCTCTAGGCCGCGCATTGCTGCGCGGCTCAAGCTGCCAACCCGGTCCCTCTCGGCCAAGACGCGCTTAGCGGTGGTATCGGCAGACGCCGACCATCCCGCGCGGGGACCCTATTTGGCATTGCTCCCGGTGGGGCTTGCCGTGCCGTCGCTGTTGCCAGCGGCGCGGTGGGCTCTTACCCCACCGTTTCACCCTTACCTTTGGCCAAAGCCGCAGGCGGTCTGATTTCTGTGGCGCTTTCCGTCGGGTTACCCCGCCCGGGCGTTACCCGGCACCGTTGTCTTGTGGAGTCCGGACTTTCCTCTCGGGTCTTGCGACCCCAGCGGCCATCCGGCCCTCCGCGCAGAGGGGTGGGTATGCTGTGTTCCCGGTCGCGTCAAGAGTGGATAGGGTGGAGGAAGGGGCCAGCCCCTTCTTGGCCTTTGGCCAATTCATCCCCGAGATATTTTTGGCCAGATGAAGAGCGGATCAGGTCGCGTTTGGGGCCAAGCTGAGCGCCTTGATATCGGCTAGGGAGAGCGGACCGGTGCCCCAAGGGCGGTATCGCAAACGTATGGCCGCCAGAAGCGTCTCGTTCGGGACATCGGCGGTGAAACCTGCGGCGCGAGCCAGTTCGCGAAAGTTTTCGCACGAGATGCCTGCCGGGGTAGTTTGGGTTGCACCTGCGGCGGCCAGCCCCTGTCGTTCGAGTCGCTGCCAGTCGAACTTTGCTCCGGGGTCACTTTTTCGGCCGGGGGCCATATCGGAATGGCCGATCACGCCCTCGGGCGGAATCGCCCAGCGCGACATGATCTGTGGCAAGAGGGTTTCCAACACTGCCATCTGCAGATCCGAGAAAGGATGCGCCCCGGTATTGTCCAGCTCGATCCCGATGGAGCGCGAGTTGATGTCGGTCTGACCATGCCATTCGCCCGCACCGGCGTGCCATGCACGGTCCTCTTCGCGCACCATCTGCCAGAGCGTACCGTCAGAACCGATCAAGTAGTGTGCTGAGACCTCGGCTTGTGGGTCGCAGAGGCGCTCCAGCGCCGCCTGAGCGCTATCCATCGCGGTGTAGTGCAGGACAATCAGCGTCGGCGTCAGGCCATCGCGGCGGGGGCCGAAATTCGGCGAAGCGTGCCAGATCGGCGCAGGCTTAGTTGTTGATGGCACTGCGGAACGGGCTCGGGTCCCAGCTGCAGGCATAGCCGTCGCCATCCGGGTCCAGTCCTTTGCGGTCGCGCTGTGGCCCTCCATTTGACAGGAAGGCGATCTGGGCCTGATCTGGCGAGGGAAATTGCGCGCAGTTGCGCTGTGCTTTGGCCTGCAGGTTGAACCCCGCACGGCTGTAAAGCTGGGTGCCCACCGGGTTGGATGTGCTGAGTGCGTATTGCACGATGTTGGGCTGCCCGTCGCTGCCACGTTCAGGCACGGCCGTAGGGGCAACCACTTCGTAGGTCTGGCGGTTCTGTTCGATGCGAGCAGCGTCGGATTCGATGCTGCGGCGCTCGGACACGGCTCCAAAATCCTGTTCGTCGGAGATGCCGGTATTGTTGGGCACGGGAGTGACCGTTGGTTGCGCCGAAGTGCTGGCCAAAGCCGCCGCCGTCTGATTGGCAATATCGGCATTGGCACCGGTCGCAACTGGCAGGTTCGACGCCGAACCCGGTGCACCTAGGGCCTGCTCCGAAACATCCACCGGGGCAAGCAGCGGGTTTACGACACTCCCCTGCCCGGACAGTTGCGCCTCACGCTGGGCCTGATACTCGGGCGTGTTGAAATCGGTTCCGCCAATCGGTGTGACCGTATCACAGGCGGCGATCAGCGAGATCGCCGCGATGAGAGGCAAAGAGCGCATGCTGCGCCTCCGTGTCTGATGTCTTTCAGGCCCGAGGCTTACCACCATTTCGACGGTTTTGCCACAAAACCGGCGGCGTTTTCCAACGCATAGGCGGTATTGAGCAGATCGCCCTCTTCCCAGGGCCTACCGATCAGTTGCAGACCCAGCGGCAGCCCTTGTTTATCGAGCCCTGCAGGCACCGAGATCCCCGGCAAACCGGCAAGGTTCACAGTCACGGTGAAGACGTCATTCAAGTACATTTGAACGGGATCGGCCTCGGTCATCTCGCCCAGACCGAAGGATGCGGACGGGGTGGCCGGGGTCAGAATCGCGTCGACACCCGCAGCGAAGACATCCTCGAAGTCCTTCTTGATAAGGGTGCGGACCTTGCGGGCGCGGTTGTAGTAGGCGTCGTAGAAGCCCGCCGACAGCACGTAAGTCCCGACCATCACGCGGCGCTGCACCTCGTGACCGAAGCCCTCGGCGCGGGTTTTCTCGTACATCTCGGTGATACCGTCACCCTGAGATAGCTGCGCGCGGCGGCCATAGCGCACGCCATCATAGCGGGCGAGGTTCGAGGACGCCTCGGCAGGCGCAATCACGTAGTAGGCTGGCAGCGCGTATTTGGTATGCGGCAGCGAGATATCCACGATTTCGGCGCCCGCGTCTTTCAGCATCGCGGCGCCATCCGCCCAGAGCTTTTCGATCTCGGCAGGCATGCCGTCCATGCGGTACTCTTTCGGGATACCGATCTTCTTGCCTTTGATATCACCGGTCAGCATCGCCTCGAAATTCGGGACAGCCAGTTCGGCGCTGGTGGAATCCTTGGCGTCATGGCCACACATGGTTTCCAGCATGATCGCCGCGTCGCGGACATTCTTGGTCATCGGACCGGCCTGATCCAGCGAGGAGGCAAACGCGACGATGCCCCAGCGCGAGCAACGGCCATAGGTCGGCTTGATACCGGTGATACCAACAAAGGCGGCAGGCTGGCGGATCGAACCGCCGGTGTCGGTGCCGGTCGCGGCCAGGCACAGATCTGCGGCCACAGCAGACGCAGAGCCACCCGACGAACCGCCCGGTGTCAGCTGCGCGTCGTCATTGCCGCGACGCCACGGGCTGACTGCGTTGCCGTAGACCGAGGTTTCGTTGGACGAGCCCATGGCGAATTCGTCCATGTTCAGTTTGCCCAGCATAACAGCACCAGCATCGGCCAGTTGCTGAGATACGGTGGATTCGTATTCGGGCTTGAAGCCTTCCAGAATTTTGGATGCCGCCTGTGAGGGCACGCCCTTGGTGCAGAACAGATCCTTGATGCCGATCGGCAGACCACACATCGACGGCGCGTCGCCACCTTTGATCCGCTCATCTGCAGCCTTGGCGCGTTCCAGCGCGATCTCGGGCGTTTTGTGGACAAAAGCGTTCAGCGCGTCGGCGTCATCAATGGCTGTCAGGCAGGATTCGGTCAGTTCTACCGAGGTCACGTCACCCTTGCGCAGCGCATCGCGAGCCTCGGCCAGGCCCAGTTTGTTCAGATCGCTCATGTCTTACTCCACCACTTTGGGGACTGCGAAAAAGCCTTCGCGGGCGTCGGGGGCGTTGGCCAGAACCTTGTCCTGCTGGTTTCCGTCGGTGACCACATCCTCACGACGTTTCAGGCGCATCGGCTCGACCGAGACCATCGGCTCGACGCCTTCGACATCCACTTCGTTCAGTTGCTCGATGAACCCAAGGATGGTGTTGAACTCGGACGCCAGCGCGGGCAGCGCGTCATCCTCGACCTTGATCCGGGCCAGTTTGGCCACCTTGGCGGCGGTGCTTTGGTCAATCGACATCGGAAAACCTCATATGCGTTAGGGGGCGTTTACCCGTCCGGGGTCCGGGTCGCAAGAGCGCGATAGGATCTGTCCGGGCATCATCTGATGCGGCCCCTTTTCCATTTTGCATACCTCCCATGCAAAAAAGTAAACCGGTTAGTTCATTTTTGCCCTTGAAAAACTAAACTGAACTGTTGATTTCTATTCCACGGCACAGCCAAAACCCGGAGTAGAGACATGAAACCCTTCCTGATTGCATTTGTAGTGGCCACCACTGTTGTCGCGTCCCAAGCACAGGCTTTTGGCCCAACAATGAATACCCTGACACCTGATCTGACCTTCCCCACACCTGCCCCCGAGGTTGTCAGCTAGGATCAGGTCAAGACGAACAAGTGATAGACCCCCTGCCCCGGGTCGGGCGATTAATGCCCGGCCCGGCTGGCTACAATTAACTACTGCTCTTTTCGACGCGACCCGCTACGGTAGACCGAGCGATGCGTCGAACCGTAAGGTTGGTTCGGCAAGAACCAACGGAGCAGAAGATGAGCGCGCGCAAGCAAGCTGTTCTGGACGCGATTGATGCGGCCAACAGGCAAGACCCCAACATCGAAGACGGCCAACCGGTCGAGCTGATCTATGGCCAGCGCATGAGCACCGAGATGGACAGGTTGTTCCCTGACGCCTCGGACATGTTGCAGATTGCCGCCCGTGGGCAGCATGTTGAACGCTGGAAGCTGGCGCGCAGTGAATTCCCCGAAGGTCGCGCCGGATATCTGGCATGGCGCAAGGCGCAGGGTGTCCATCACGCCGAGGTTGTCATGGGCCTGATGCAGCAGGCCGGGTACGACGCGGACGACGTCGACGCGACCGGGCGCATGCTACGTAAACAAGGCATCAAGCGCGACGATGAGGTTCAGGCGCTGGAGGATGTCATCTGCTTTGTGTTCCTGAAATGGTATTTCGCGCCCTTCGCCGCAAAACACTCGGCCGAAAAGATCCAGAGCATCGTCGAAAAGACCGCCCGGAAGATGTCAGCCGAAGGCCGCGCGCGGGTTTTGAAGGAGTTCGATCTGCCCGACAACCTGGCTGCTGCGTTTCAGGACTGAGATGCGCGGATCATGTGCCTGCGATAGACCTCGATCATCCAGCCCAGCATGGTTGCGTTCAGGATGTGCCACATGAAATGCGTGCCCAGCGGGAGCTGCATACATAGTGGTTCATCCAACGCGCGGAAGGTGATCGAGGCGATCAGGATAAACGCACCAATCGCTAATCCTCGGGCCGTTTCCGGCGAGCGTTTGCGCAGCAAAAACGCATAGATCAGAATCAGCAGCGGCACCGGAGCGTATGCTGCGGACCCTCCCAAACCCGGAACCAGTTGAAATAGCGGCAGGGTTGCGGCCGCATAGGGAATGAAAAGCGCGGTCACTATCGCGGCGGGCAGCGGTCGCATCTGCCAGACGTCCCGATTGATCGCGAAGATATAGACCAGAATATAAAGAAGGATCGGCACGACATCGGCCATCGCAGCCCAGACCCGCGCGTGGGTGTGAAACAGATAGCTGCCGATCCCGATCGCGGCGAGAATCACAACCAGCAGCATCGCCAGAGGCATCCCCTGCCCGCGCACCCTGCGCCACATGATGAAAGCCGCGATCAGAAACGCAGCGTTGGTCACCGCGTTGATCGGCTCGGCCCAATAGGCGGGGGTAAGGCGTTCGCAATACCCATCAATTTCCTGAAACCAATCCATGAACTTTTACATAACGGATGATAGTGTGATGCCAATAGGCATCGCAGGAGGATTTCTCATGAACATCATTTGGTTGGGCCATGGCAGCTTTCGCATTGAAACCGAAGGTCAGGTGCTACTGGTCGACCCGTGGCTGACCGGCAACCCGTCTCTGCCCGAGGATCAGCATGATGCGGCCGTTGAAGGTGCCACGCATATCCTTCTGACCCACACGCATTTCGACCATGTCGTCGACATCCTGCCTTTGGCCAAACACCTGAAGGTGCCGGTGGTCGGTCAGTACGACCTCATGGGCTATTGGGCCGAGGCCGAAGGGATTGAGACCATCGGCTTCAACAAAGGCGGAACGGTCAATCTGAACGGCATCAAAGTCACGATGGTGCCCGCCTCGCACAGCTCGACCTTTTCGACCCCGGACGGGCTGCGCACCGGCGGCAGTGAGGTCGGATTCATGATCGCAGCTGAGGGGCGCATGCTTTATGTCTCGGGCGATACCGATGTCATGGCGGATATGGATTGGATGGGGGACTACTACAAACCCGATATCGGCATTCTGTCCGCCGGCGGACATTTCACAATGGATATGAAAGCCGCCGCCTATGCCGCCAAACGGTATTTCAATTTCAAAACGGTGATTCCCTGCCACTACAAAACCTTCCCCATACTTGAGCAATCCGCGCAGACACTGATCGACGGTCTGCCCGGTGTGGACGTGATCGAGCCTGAAGTCATGAAAGCGATCTCTCTCTGATGCCTGCGTCAGATTTCAGCGCGCAGGAATACGCGGATCGTCTGAGCAAGACCCGCGCGGCGATGAACGCGCGCGGGATTGAGACTCTGCTGGTCACCGACCCATCCAACATGGCCTGGCTTACCGGGTATGACGGCTGGAGCTTCTACGTCCCGCAGATGGTGATCTTGCCTGCACACGGGGCGCCTCTGTGGTGGGGGCGCACGCAGGACAAGGCCGGCGCCGCGCAGACCACCTGGCTGGACGCGGCGGATTTGCTGGATTGGCCGGAAGAACACGTTCAGCATCCCGACCACCATCCGGTCGACGCTTTGGTTCTCGCGCTGCGCGACCGGGACTGGACCCGAGGGCTGGGTGTCGAGTTGGACAATTACTACTACTCCGCCGCCAGCCACCGCATTCTTGAGCGCGCCTTCGGTGAAATGATCGACGCGACGAGTCTGGTGAACTGGCAGCGTGCGGTCAAAAGCGACGCTGAGATCGACATGATGCGCAAGGCGGGCCAATTGACGGCGCATATGCATGGGGTGCTGCGCGAGGCATTTCGCGAAGGCCTGCCCAAGAACCAACTTGTCGCCCAAGTGCAGGCCGCAGGCATTGCTGGCCTGCCCGATTTGGCGGGCGACTACCCTGCCATTGTACCAATCGCACCCTCGGGGCGCGAGGCATCGGCGTCGCATATCACCTGGAATGACAGGCCATTAGCGCGAGGAGAAGCCACCTATTTCGAAATCTCCGGCTGCTACCGACGGTATCACTGCCCCGCCAGTCGCAGCCTGTTTCTGGGTAATCCACCGGATGACATCCGCCGGGCCGAAGCGGCGGTTCTGTCGGCGATTGAAGCCACTCTGGCAGCCGCCCGTCCCGGCACCACATGCGAGGAAATCGCCACCTGCGTTTACGACAGTTTCGCCCAAGCCGGATATGAAAAGGCCAACCGTACCGGCTATCCCATCGGCCTCAGCTACCCGCCCGATTGGGGCGAGCGCACGATGAGCCTGCGTCCCGGCGACACCACGGTATTGCAGGAAAACATGACGTTTCACCTGATGCCGGGACTGTGGACTCCGGACTGGGGGCTGGCGATAACCGAGAGCTTTGTGGTGACGCCGGAGGGCGGCCAACCGCTGGCCGATATCCCGCGTGAGATGGTAGTTAAATCCTAATCGCGTTGGCTCGCGAAAAAGCACCTGAGCAGGTCGGCCGCCTCCTCGGCGGCGATGCCATCGTAGACCTCCGGCTTGTGATGGGCCTGCGGGTGCGCAAAAACCCGTGCGCCATGGGCGACCCCACCTGATTTCGGGTCGGACGCGCCGTAGTAGATGCGGCGGATACGAGCCGAAGCCAACGCCGCTGCACACATCGCGCAAGGCTCCAGCGTCACATAGAGGTCATGACTAGGAAGCCTTTCCGAGCCTGCCTCAGCACAGGCGGCGCGTAGAGCCAGTATCTCGGCATGGGCGGTCGGGTCGTTCAGCTCACGCGTGCGATTCCCGGCAGAGGCCACAACCCGGCCATCAGGCGCGACGATCACCGCGCCGACAGGAACCTCCCCCCGTTCGGCGGCCGCGCGGGCCTCGGCCAGTGCCTCGTCCATATGCGATTTAAACACCATGTCTCTGACTGCCTTAGAAACCTGCCTTTCGCAAGCGGGCGGGATGGGGTATGGCCCTGCCATGAGCAACACCCCTCCTCCCGGCGACCGGATCGCCAAAGTCCTGGCCCGTGCTGGCGTTGCCTCGCGGCGCGAGGCGGAACGCATGATCGAAGCTGGCCGCGTCAGTGTGAACGGCAAGGCTATCAAAAGCCCCGCCCTGAACGTGACCGGCAAAGACAGGATCACCGTCGACGGCAAACCGGTGTCGGAACCCGAACCCTCACGGCTTTGGCTGTATCACAAGCCGACCGGTTTGGTGACCACGACCAAGGACGAAAAAGGCCGCGCGACGATCTTTGACGAATTGCCAGAAGGCATGCCTCGGGTGATGTCCGTTGGCCGGTTGGACCTGAATTCAGAAGGGCTGTTACTGCTGACCAATGATGGCGGCATCAAACGCAAGCTGGAGCTTCCCTCAACCGGTTGGCTGCGCAAATACCGCGTGCGGGTGAATGGACGCCCCAAGGACGAAGACTTCGCCCCCCTTCGCAAGGGTCTCGTGATCGAGGGCGAGCGGTTTCAGCCCATGACCGTCTCGCTGGATCGTCAGCAGGGCGCAAATGCCTGGCTGACAATCGGTCTGCGCGAAGGCAAAAACCGCGAGATTCGCCGCGCGATCGAGGATATCGGCTTTACCGTGAACCGCCTGTTGCGTGTGTCTTACGGGCCATTCCAACTGGGCGACCTGAAACCGGGTGAGGTTGAAGAGGTCCGCCGCCGCGTGATGCGCGATCAGTTGGGTCTGGATGGCGACGAAAAGCCCGAAGGTACAGCGAAACGAGCGACGCGACCGCAGCGAAAACGCCCTCCGATCGGCAAGAAACCCCGCAAGTGATGCGGGTTTAACAACCTTCCCCCTAGCGCCAAGCCCTCGTATCCCCTAAATTTTCTGTGAGTGCTGCTATTTGGGGGGCTGAATGTCCGGGAGCGGAGTGCAAAAACTGGCCTATGCGGCCCTTCTGGTGCTGCTTTTTGGCGTCTGCACTGGCCTGCTTGGGGGTCTGTAGCCATGGCCAAACGGTTCGGTGGCAAATACAGCCCTCAGGGTGAGGACTCGCCAGACAGCCCGCTGCCGCGCGGCCAGTTTGACAATGCTCGGGTTGAACCTGCAGGCGCGCGGGCGAATATCCTGTTCATTCCCGCCATCCCTCTGGTCTTTTTGTCGCTGAATGATGGCGCCATTGGCACGACCATGGGTCTTGTCGCCGCTGGCCTGCTGACCGCCGCTGCGTTTTTGCTGCGCGAAGGGTTACGGGCCGAGGCCGCCTATAACGTCCGCAAAACCGCGCGTCGCCCGGCCTTCCCTCGCAAGATCTTTGCCAGCGTTCTGACCGGACTTGGGGCTGCGCTCGCGTCCTACCGGACGGAGTTTCTGGACGCTGAGACCGCAGCACAAGCAAGCCTTGTAGCCCCGATCCTGTTTGGTGCCGCCGCCGCGACCCTGCATTCCGTGTCCTTTGGCTTGGATCCCATGAAAAACAAGGGCATGGAGGGCATCGACACGTTCCAGCAAGACCGTGTCGCCCGCGTCGTCGATGACGCCGAAAAGCATCTGGCCGAGATGACGGATGCGATCAAACGGGCCGGAGATCGACGGATCGAGGCGCGTGTCGAGCGATTTCAGGACACCGCCCGTGATCTGTTCCGCACGGTCGAAGAAGATCCTCGCGATCTGGCGGGCGCACGGAAGTATCTGACCGTCTACCTGCAGGGCGCACGTGATGCGACCGTCAAGTTCGCGGATGTCTACGCCCGCACCCGCGACGGACAGGCTTTGGCAGACTACTCTGCCCTATTGGATGATCTGGAACAGAATTTCGCCGCGCGTACGCGCAAAATGCTATTGGATGACCGCAGTGACTTGACGGTCGAAATCGACGTGCTGCGTGAAAGACTGCAGCGCGAAGGCGTCCGGCTGGACTGACCGGCCCTTTATATTTGAGCGAGGAACTCCCCTATGTCCGACGAGATCAAGAACAAAGCGGTTGAGGCCGAAACACTTGTGCAAGAGGTCACCGCGGTGGCCCTGCCCGAACCGCAGGCCGAGGTCGTCTCGCTTGAAGAGGCCGACGAACCCGTCAGCGCCGAGATCCGCAAGCGGATGGATGAGATCGACATGGGCAACACCAATTCGATCGTCGCCTTCGGCTCATCCGCGCAGGCCGAATTGCAAGAGATCAGCCAGGCCATGCTTGCAGATGTGCGCAACAAGGATGTTGGCCCCGCAGGGGACAGCCTGCGCAACATCGTCACCACGATCCGGGGGTTCTCGGTCAGTGAACTGGACGTGCGGCGCGAACGCAGCTGGTGGGAGAAATTGTTGGGCCGCGCCGCACCCTTCGCCAAGTTCACCGCGCAATACGAAGAGGTTCAGGGCCAGATCGACCGTATCACAGACGATTTGCTTTCTCACGAACACACTCTGCTGAAAGACATCAAATCGCTGGACCTGCTCTATGAAAAAACGCTGGGGTTCTATGACGAACTGGCGCTCTATATTGCTGCGGGCGAGGAAAAGCTGACCGAGTTGGATAGCCATGACATCCCCGAGAAAGAGGCCGAGGTTCAGGCAGCGCCCGAAGACCAGCAGGTCATGAAAGCGCAGGAGCTGCGCGACATGCGCGCCGCGCGCGACGATCTGGAACGCCGGGTGCATGACCTTAAACTGACCCGGCAGGTGACGATGCAGTCGCTGCCCTCGATCCGGTTGGTGCAGGAAAACGACAAATCTCTGGTGACGAAGATCAACTCAACCTTGGTCAACACGGTTCCGCTGTGGGAAACCCAGCTGGCGCAGGCCGTCACCATCCAGCGCAGCGCCGAAGCCGCCGCTGCCGTGCGCGACGCCAATGATCTGACCAACGAGCTGCTGACCTCGAACGCGGCCAACCTGCGCGAGTCGAACAAGATGATCCGCGAGGAGATGGAGCGTGGCGTGTTCGACATCGAAGCCGTCAAACAGGCCAACGCTGATCTGATCGGCACGATCAATGAAAGCCTGGCGATCGCAGACGAAGGCAAAGCCAAACGTGCAGCCGCTGAGCAGGAACTGCAGAAAATGGAAGCCGAACTGCGTGACACGCTGGCCGCCGCCAAAGCACGGCGTGACGGGACCGGCGACAATGCCGGAACGGCTGTTCCGGGATAAGGTGGGCTGGGCGTGCGGCCTTTGACCTGTCTCAAAACGGGCCTTGGTGTACTGGGGCTTCTAGCGCTTGCGGGGTGCGAAGAGGCGCTGACCTCTTCGGTCGTTCCTCAGGTGCGGCCATCGGCCCCGCCGCCTGCGGCGAACGCCTATGTGCCGCCATCCGCGGCCAGCCAAGACCTCGCGCGGTTCTATCAGCGGATCGAACGGGATCTGCTGACCCGCGGCCTGCTGCGCACCGATGGCGGCGGACCAGACACCCCCTATGACGCCGACGACCTGAGCCGGAATTTCGAGGCCATCGCCTTCTACAGCGAGTATCCCGATCACACTGTCTCGCTCGGGTCTCGGCAGACGGATGGACAGCTCAGCCGTTGGTCAGGACCCGTTCGCATTCAGACCGAGTTCGGCCCCTCGGTCCTGCCCGCAACACGCAGTAGTGACGCGGATCAGGTTCAATCTTATGCTGCGAGGCTTGCCAAACTGACCGGCCATCCGATCTCGACCGTTAGTCGCAAGGCCAATTTCCACGTGTTCTTTGCCGGAAAAGATGACAGCGCCTATGTTGTCACGCGTCTCAAGGAACTGGTGCCCAACATCAGTCAAGCCTCTTTGGATTTAGTCGCCAACCCGCGTGCGAGTTTCGACTGTTTTGTGTTTGCTTCGGCCACCCGCAACGATCCAAACAAATACGTGCGTGCTGTGACGCTGATCCGGTCGGAACTGCCCGATCTGGTGCGGCGCAGCTGTATTCACGAAGAGATTGCGCAAGGGCTGGGCCTGTCCAATGACAGCCCCGCCGCGCGGCCTTCGATCTTCAACGATGATGATGAGTTTGCTTTGCTGACAAGTCATGATGAGAAACTACTGACAATGCTCTATGACCCGCGTCTTTCGCCCGGAGTGACGGTCGATCAGGCCCGCCCCGTGGTGCGGATCATTGCGCGCGAATTGATGGGGCAGCCGCTCTGACCCCAAGGACAGGAGAACCCAAATGGGAATTTTCGATTTTCTGACCGGAGAGTTTATCGACGTTATTCACTGGGTCGATGACTCCCGAGACACCATGGTCTGGCGGTTCGAACGCGAAGGGCACGAGATCAAGTATGGTGCCAAGCTGACGGTGCGCGAAGGTCAGGCCGCGGTGTTTGTCCACGAAGGACAGCTGGCGGATGTGTTCACGCCCGGCCTCTATATGCTTGAGACCAACAACATGCCGATCCTAACGACTTTGCAGCACTGGGATCACGGCTTTCAGTCTCCGTTCAAGTCCGAGATTTATTTCGTCAACACGACTCGGTTCAATGATCTGAAATGGGGCACCAAGAACCCGATCATGTTGCGCGATCCCGAATTCGGACCAACCCGCATTCGGGCCTATGGAACCTATACGGTACGCGTTAAAGACCCGGCGAAATTCCTGGTCGAGATCGTCGGAACCGATGGTGAGTTTACCATGGACGAGATCAGCTTTCAGGTCCGCAACATCATCGTGCAAGAGTTCAGCCGCGTGATAGCTGGATCCGGCATTCCGGTTCTCGACATGGCTGCGAATACGGCCGATCTGGGCAAACTGATTGCAGCCGAAGTCTCGCCCGTGTTGGATGGCTACGGGCTTGAGATGCCCGAGTTCTACATCGAAAACATCTCGCTTCCACCTGCGGTAGAGGCCGCGTTGGACAAGCGCACCTCGATGGGGCTGGCGGGTGATCTGGGCAAGTTCACCCAGTATTCCGCCGCCGAGGCGATGACGGCAGCAGCCAACAACCCCGGTCAGGGCGGCGGCATGGGTGCCGGTCTTGGCATGGGAATGGGCATGGCGATGGCCAATCAGATGGCGAACATGGCAGCGGGCCAACCGAGCGGCCCGTGGGGATCGCCCGCCCCCGCTGCCCCGCAAACATCCGCGCATGCGGCCCCGCCGCCTCCTCCGCCCGTTGAGCATGTATGGCATATCGCGGTGGACGGACAGACCAGCGGGCCGTTCTCGAAGGCCAAGATGGGGCGTATGGCTTCGGACGGGGAACTGACACGTGAGACACATGTTTGGACTGCAGGTCAGGACGGCTGGAAAAAAGCGGGTGAGGTGCAGGAATTGGCGCAGCTATTCACGATCCTGCCTCCGCCCCCGCCGGGTGCCTAAGTGGTAGCAGGCGGACGGATGACTGAAGAACATCGCTTTCCCTGCGACCAATGTGGTGCGGATTACCGGTTCAATCCCGGCGATGGCACATTGACCTGTGACCATTGCGGCCACTCCGAACCCATTGGCTCAGGCCCATGGGGCGGCGCAAGCCTGCGCGAGCTGGATTTTGACTCCGCCATCGCGGACCGTCTGCCGGAAAGCGAGATTGAGGAAACGCGGGTTCTGTCTTGCCCGAACTGTGCCGCTCAGGTCGAGTTCGACCCGAATACCCACGCAGCGGAATGTCCGTTCTGTGCCACTCCTGTGGTGACGGATACAGGCGTCAACAGGCATATCAAACCCAAAGGCGTCCTGCCTTTTGCGCTGGATGAACGGTCCGCCCATAAGGCGATGGGGGATTGGCTGGGTCGGCTTTGGTTCGCGCCGAACGGGCTGAAGGACTATGCTCGCAAGGGGCGAAAAATGCAGGGCATCTATGTGCCTTACTGGACCTTCGACGCGGACACCAAATCCAGTTATCGCGGCGAACGCGGCACCGTCTACTACGAAACGCGCACCGTCATGCGCGACGGGAAGCGGGTGCAACAACAGGTGGCCAAAGTGCGCTGGAGCCCGAAATCCGGTCGTGTCGCTCGGTTCTTTGATGACGTTCTGGTGTTGGCGTCACGCTCTCTGCCCAAGAAATATACAGACGCGTTGGAGCCCTGGGATCTGCCCGCACTTGAACCCTACCAGCCGCAATACCTGGCGGGGTTCCGGGCCGAGGCTTATTCGGTCGAGTTGCCCGATGGGTATTCCGAGGCGCGTGCGCATATGGCGCGGGTGATCGAACGTGACGTGCGCTTTGACATCGGCGGCGACCGGCAACGTATTCACGCGGTGGACACGGATGTGCGCGATGTGACGTTCAAGCATATCCTGCTGCCCATCTGGATGGCTGCCTATAAGTATCGCGGGCAAACCTATCGCTTTGTAGTCAACGGGCGCACTGGCCGGGTGCAAGGTGAACGGCCTTGGTCTGCGATCAAGATAACCATTGCGGTGGTCCTCGGCCTTCTGGTGGCAGCGGGCGTGGGGTACGTGATGGCGACGTCGCAGGGTTGAGCCTACCAAAATCACACAGGCAGACGTTTTCCCGAATACGGGCAAGACGCTGGATGACAAGTGGTTCTCCGGCGGCTAAACCGACTGCTGAACGCATGCGATTTGGGGAGAGCGATGCGCGCAGTCGTACAACGGATCTCTAGAGCGTCAGTCTCGGTGGATGGCGCTGTTGTCGGTCAATCGGGACCGGGCCTGATGATTCTCGTATGCGCGATGCAGGACGACAGCGAAGAGAACGCCTCGAAACTTGCTGCGAAAATCTCCAAGCTGCGAATCTTCAAGGATGCCGCCGGCAAAATGAACCGGTCTGTTGTGGACATCGGCGGCTCGGCCCTGGTTGTCAGCCAGTTCACCCTTGCTGCGGATACGGCCAGCGGTAACCGGCCCGGATTCTCGCAGGCCGCTGCGCCGGATATCGGAAAACACCTTTATGAAAGTTTTGCCAAGAACCTCGCCGCGTGCGGGATCGCGGTTGAGACAGGGCAATTTGGGGCCGACATGGCCTTTGAGCTGGTCAATGATGGGCCAGTGACAATCTGGATGGAGAATTGATGACCCGCGCTGAACAGGCAATCGCACTCTGGCAAGCAGGGGTCGCTGCGGTAGACGGATACACGGCGACCCGAAAAGCACTCTCCGATGTTGCAAAACCGGATCGGATTCTGGCCGTGGGCAAACCTGCGGCGGCGATGGCCCGAGCGGCATTGGATCATTTCGGAGACATCCCTGCGCTGGTGGTCACCAAGGACGATCATGGGCGCGACCTGCCGGAGGGCGTCGAGGTGATCGAGGCCTCACATCCCGTCCCGGACGGCCGCAGCCTGGCAGGCGGCAGGGCGCTACGGCTTGCGGTCGAGGCCATGCCACCCGAGGCGCATTTGCTACTGTTGGTGTCGGGCGGCGCATCCTCGCTGGCTGAAGATTTGATAGGTGGCAAAACGCTTGAGGATCTGGAGACGTTGAACAAAAAGCTGCTCTCCGAAGGACTTGATATCGGGGCGATGAATGCGGAACGACGCAAGATTTCGCAGGTCAAAGGCGGAGGATTGCTGTCCCGGCTCAAAGGCCGGAAGGTCACGGTTCTGGCGATCTCGGACGTGCCAGGGGATGATCTGAACGTTATCGGCTCGGGCATCGGTGCGCTGCCTGAACAAGTCTCTTACGAGGCCGAAGCGCAGATCATTGCCTCGAACGCCCATGCCCGTGCGGCAGCCGCCGAAGCGGCCGAGGATGCGGGTCTGTCGGTGCTGGCCAATGAAGAGGCCTTGCATGACGATTATCAGGCCGTCGCCACCGCAATCGGTAAGAAGCTAAGGCAGATGGGATCAGGCGTGATGGTTTTCGGCGGCGAGCCGACTGTTGTGCTGCCCCCAAACCCCGGACAGGGTGGGCGCAATCAGGCCCTGGCACTGGCACTGGCGCACGAGATTTCCGGCCTTGAAGATATCACGGTCGTGGTCGGAGGAACCGACGGAACGGATGGCCCGACCAACGCAGCAGGCGGGGTTGTTTCTGGCGCCACTTGGGCCAAAGGCGCGGACGAGGCGCTGGCTGCCGCCGATAGTGGGGCCTTCCTGGAAAACGCAGGCGCTTTGCTGGTGACCGGGCCGACAGGAACCAATGTGATGGACCTGATTGTCGCAATTCGGGATTAGAATGACGTATTCTCCCGATACCGACCAAGGCAACCAATAGATCATTTTCGTCATAGCGGAGGACGCGAAGACACGGCGCTATGACGGCTTTGATAAACACGGTATTGTCAGGCAAGGCACATTTCCTGACTTCCGACATTTTTTCGTATAAGTCATTGATATTATTATGCCTTGGTTGCCAAAAGGCACTACACGGACTTTTTTCGCCAGCGATTGTTTCGGAGTGTTGAGGGAGCTCAGGCTTTGGTCTGGCCAGTTTTTCGGGTGCGCCCGGGGGGTATCTTGAAAGGGGCTTCGTTCCAGGTCAGGCCGACGCAGGTGAGGATGCGTCTGGCATCGACCGTGGCATGGCTTGGCATGCCGTAGCGGTCAGGGGTGCCTTTGTGGCGCAGGATCGAGAGCTGCAATGCGTTCAACTCGTTGCGGATACGAGCCGGGCTCATCGGGTGTCCGAGCAGGTCCAGATGCTTGCGCAGGTGCTGCAGGCAGCAGAAGGCCATGTAGCAGATGGCGATATGGGCCCGGACCCGACGCGGCGACCAGTGATAGATGGGCCGGATTTTCAGATCGTGCTTGTTGGTGCGGAAGCAGGCTTCGATCTCCCACAACTGGTGATAGCGGGCAATGACGTCCTGTGCCTCCAGTTCGTCCGCACCATGAACAACAATGGCATGCAGCCCGTCCCATTGTGCCGCTGCCTTGATCTTTGCATCATCCAGCGTGACGTCCCCGCTGTCGGGGAAGGCCAGGAAGCGGCCATATCCCCGGCTGCTGAAGCTGCCGGGTTTGCGAGAGCGCTTGAGCTTCTTGTGCAGCTTTTCGATTGCCTTGTCGCGCTTGTGGGCATCATTGCGTGCCCGGGTGGGTGACCAGGTCACAATGACCCGCGCTCCCTCCTGGTCGATCACCTTGTACCAGCCCTTCTCGGTTGCCTCTTCAGAACCGTGTCCAGCCCAAGGCTGGCGTCCCTCCGGGCTCAAAATGTTCGCCTTCACGGCGGCCGGGGCGGACTTCATGCGATAGCCGAGGATGTAGGGCAGACCCTTGTTCTGCAACATCTGCTGGTTGTCCTTGCTGAGCATGGCGGCATCGGCCACGAACGTGACCCTGGCCACGTCGAAGCGTCCCTCCAACGCCTTCAGCGCAGCTTCCAGCGTATGACCTTCCCAGGTGTTTCCCGGGAAGAGTTCATAGCCCACAGGCAGCCCATCGGAGGTGACGATCAGCGCCAGCATGACCTGAGCGCGGTGATGCTTGCCATCCTTGCTGAAGCCCTTGGCCAGAAGATGATCCTGCTCGACCCCGTCCGCATCCTCGGCCGGGTCCTCGCGCTCGGTGTCAAAGGCCAGGGTCGTGCAATCGTAGAACAGCACGGTCACTGGCCCGCCCAGCAACTTCTCTGCCGCCGCGTGAGAGGTTTTGCAAATCCCGTCTATCACCGGCGTATTGATGTAATCCATGCTCCGATAGACCACGTCCAGATTGAGCGTGATGCCTGCCTGGTTCTCCAACGCCTCCACGGTCGCGCGCTTGCTCTCGGGCTGTGCGATCCGCGCCATAACCAGCTCTTTCACAATGCGATTGGCACTTTTACGCGCCGCCCCCAGAAGGGCCCCCCAACCCAGTTGGTCATACATCGTCCCCATGACATCCCGCAGACCCAGAGAGACCCGCGCCTCCTCACGGCACTCGGCAAGATCAACGCCAAGCTTGTCCGGCCGCGGAGCGCGGCGCACCAGCGCCTGCAGATCGGCATATTCCGTGGGCGTGAACAGTTCCATTTGCGGCGAGCGATCAATGCGTAATTGCTCCATCAAGCGGCCCGCCAGACGCTTGATATCCTCAATCTCGCTGTCGTTATGGGCCACACCCACATGGCGCAGGATCTTCTGGCGTACCTTGGAGCCGGTGCGGACGGATTCAACGATCTGGATCCGTGTGCGGTTGAGCTTTGCGTCATGTTTGGTGCGGATGAACATGGGCGAAGAGGTTAGCCATCTGAAGGCCCATGTCAATACTTTTTATAATAATGGGGCACTACAACGCGCCTCTGAGCAACCACACCTGAAAACAAACCAAAAACCCAGTCAGATCAACAAAAAGGTCGGAAGTCAGGTGAACGTTATCGGCTCGGGCATCGGTGCGCTGCCTGAACAAGTCTCTTACGAGGCCGAAGCGCAGATCATTGCCTCGAACGCCCATGCCCGTGCGGCAGCCGCCGAAGCGGCCGAGGATGCGGGTCTGTCGGTGCTGGCCAATGAAGAGGCCTTGCATGACGATTATCAGGCCGTCGCCACCGCAATCGGTAAGAAGCTAAGGCAGATGGGATCAGGCGTGATGGTTTTCGGCGGCGAGCCGACTGTTGTGCTGCCCCCAAACCCCGGACAGGGTGGGCGCAATCAGGCCCTGGCACTGGCACTGGCGCACGAGATTTCCGGCCTTGAAGATATCACGGTCGTGGTCGGAGGAACCGACGGAACGGATGGCCCGACCAACGCAGCAGGCGGGGTTGTTTCTGGCGCCACTTGGGCCAAAGGCGCGGACGAGGCGCTGGCTGCCGCCGATAGTGGGGCCTTCCTGGAAAACGCAGGCGCTTTGCTGGTGACCGGGCCGACAGGAACCAATGTGATGGACCTGATTGTCGCAATTCGGGATTAGAATGACGTATTCTCCCGATACCGACCAAGGCAACCAATAGATCATTTTCGTCATAGCGGAGGACGCGAAGACACGGCGCTATGACGGCTTTGATAAACACGGTATTGTCAGGCAAGGCACATTTGCGACACGGAATTCCACTTGCCCGACCCGCTGAAATGCGTCATTGTTGACTCACGCGTCAATAAAAAGCCCGAAAACGGGCGAACACAACCAACTGGGAGCTTCTGAATGAACGAACAACTCACTCACATGTCCAAACAGGTGACGGCAGGCAAACTGACCCGTCGCGAGTTCATGGGCAAAGCCGCCGCTCTTGGCGTTTCGGCAGCCATGGCCAGCAAGATGTTTGCCGACGCGGCCCGTGCAGCCGGCCCGAAAAAGGGTGGCGACCTGAAATTCGGCCTACAGGGCGGCGAATCGACCAACTCGCTTGACCCGGCGACCTATGCAAGCTCGGTACCGTTCCAGAACGGCAAACAGTTTGGCGACCAACTGGTCGAAGTTGCACCCGACGGCACGATCGAACCACGCCTTGCCGAAAGCGTCGAAGGCAGTGCAGACGCCAAAGTCTGGACCTTCAAGCTGCGTCAAGGGGTCGAGTTCCACAACGGCAAGACTATGACCAGCGAAGACGTGCTGAAAACCATGCAGCGCCACTCGAACGAAGACTCCAAGTCCGGTGCTTTGGGCATCATGAAGGGCATCGAGTCGATGAAGGCCGATGGCGACAATTTCCAGGTCACCCTTTCCGAGCCCAACGCCGACCTGCCCTATCTGATGGCCGACTATCACCTGATCATTCAGCCGGATGGCGGTATGGAGAACCCGGCGGCCGGTATCGGCACAGGCCCCTACAAGCTGGAAGTTGATGAGCCCGGCGTCCGCCACCTGTTCACCAAGAACGAAAACCACTGGAACAGCGATTTCGGCAACTTCGACAGCGTCGAAGTGGTTGTCATCAACGACGCAACTGCCCGGACAGCTGCACTGCAATCGGGTCAGGTTCACGCCGTGAACCGCGTTGAGCCCAAAGTTGCCGACCTGCTGGGCCGCGCACCCAACCTGACTGTTCATTCGACCGCTGGTCGTGGCCACTATGTGTTCATCATGCATTGTGACACGGCTCCGTTCGACAACAACGAACTGCGTACGGCTCTGAAATACGCCATCAACCGCGCGGATCTCGTGGACAAAGTTCTACGTGGCTATGGCTCGATCGGGAACGACATGCCGATCAACGCGGCCTACCCCCTGTTCGATGAAACCATCGAACAGCGTGAGTTCAGCGTTGAAAAAGCAGCCGAGCACTACAAGAAATCCGGCCACGATGGTTCGCCGATCATTCTGCGTGTTGCAGATGGCGCCTTCCCAGGCGCAGTGGATGCGGCGGCGCTGTTCCAGCAAACCGCAGCTCAGGCAGGTATCCCGCTGGAAATCAAGCGTGAACCTAATGACGGTTACTGGTCGGAAGTGTGGAACGTTCAGCCGTTCTGTGCCTCCTACTGGGGTGGTCGTCCCGTCCAGGACCAGATGTACTCGACCGCGTATCTGTCGAGCGCAGACTGGAACGACACGCGCTTCAAGGTTCAGGCCTTCGACGACATGCTGTTCGCAGCGCGCGCCGAACTGGATCCCGAGAAACGCAAGGGTATCTACAGCCAGATGGGCCAGATGGTCCGCAACGAAGGCGGCCTGATTTGCCCGATGTTCAACGACTTTGTCGAAGGCATCAGCAACCAGCTGGACGGTTGGGAATCTGATCCGACGCAAGAGATGATGAACGGCAACATCTCACGCAAGATGTGGTTCGTGTAATTCGGGCAACGGATAATGCATCCTATCATCAAACTGGTTTCCCAGCGCCTTGCGCTGGGACTCCTATTGCTGCTCGGCGCTTCGGCTCTGATTTTTGGCCTGACCGAAGCCCTTCCGGGAGACGCCGCGCAAGCCGTCCTGGGGCAGTCCGCAACCCCTGAGGCCCTTGCCAACCTACGAGAAGAGATGGGCCTGAACCGCCCTGCCCTAACCCGCTATTTCGAGTGGTTGGGTGGCATCGCGCAAGGCGATCTAGGGCAATCCCTCACCAACAAACTTGATATCTCCGAGAGCATCGGAAAACGCCTCGGCAATACGTTGTTCCTTGCTTGCGTTGCTGCGATCGTTTCCGTTCCGCTGGCGATTTTCCTGGGCCTTCTGGCCGTTCGGTTCCGCAATCGCTGGCCCGACAAGCTGATCTCGGCGATCACGCTGACGACAGTTTCAATTCCCGAGTTTCTGATCGGCTACGTGGTGATCTACTTTATCTCAGTTAAACTGGGCTGGTTCTCATCCCTGGCGATGATCAACGACTCCATGACATTCGGGCAGAAGCTGAATGCAATTGCCCTGCCGGCTTTCGTTCTGACGCTGGTGGTTCTGGCACAAATGATGCGCATGACCCGCGCGGCCATTCTGAACCTCATGCAATCGGCCTATATCGAAACCGCCGAGCTTAAGGGGCTCAGCACCTTTCAGGTCATTGCACGCCATGCCTTCCCCAACGCGATTTCCCCGATCGTAAACGTTGTGATGCTGAACCTGGCCTATCTGGTTGTCGGCGTCGTCGTGGTCGAGGTTGTATTCGTCTATCCCGGCATGGGGCAGTATCTGGTGGATGCGGTGACCAAACGTGACGTGCCCGTCGTGTTGGCCTGCGGCGTTGTATTCGCGGCCGTCTATATCGGCCTGAATATGGTTGCCGATATCGTGTCGATCCTTGCCAACCCAAGACTGAGGCATCCGAAATGATAAAGAACATTCCTCTTTCGGCACTGATTGGCCTCTTGTTCACTGGCGCATATTTCTTTGTGGCCATCGCGGCCCCATTGATTGCGCCCTATGGAATGGCAGAAGTTGTCGGTGATGTGTGGGAGCCTGCCAGCGCCGAACATTTGCTAGGCACGGACAATATCGGGCGAGATCTTCTGACCCGCATGATCTATGGCGGGCGCACGACGATCTTCATCGCTGCCGCCGCAACCTTGCTCAGCTTTTTGACCGGTACGTCTCTGGGTTTGCTGGCCGCCGTTCTGGGCGGATGGGCAGATCAGGCACTCAGCCGGACTGTTGACCTGATCATGTCGATCCCGACCCTGATCCTGGCACTGGTTATTCTGGCCATCGTTCCGGTGACCGTTCCAATCCTGATCCTTGTGATGGGTCTGCTGGACGCAACCCGCCCCTATCGACTGTCGCGCTCGGTCGCGGTGGACATCAACGTGATGGACTACGTCGAAGCCGCGAAACTGCGCGGTGAAGGGCGCGCATGGGTTATCTTCCGGGAAATCCTGCCCAACGCTCTGTCACCTCTGGTGGCCGAGTTCGGGCTGCGGTTCATCTTCATGGTTCTGTTCATCTCGACCCTGTCCTTCCTGGGCCTGGGCGTGCAGCCGCCGCTGGCGGACTGGGGCGGCATTGTGAAGGAAAACAAGGACGGTATCGTCTATGGCATCGGTGCTGCCCTGTGGCCCGCCGTCGCCATTGCGACCCTGGCCATCTCGGTCAACCTTGTGGCTGACTGGGTTCTGAACCGCACCACATCGCTGAAAGGAGGCCGGGGATGAGCGACGATATCCTTCTCAAGGTCCGCGACCTCAAAATCGGCGCGACCGTCTATCCGCCGGGCGAAAAGCCCCATGACATCGAAATCGTGCACGGGGTCAGCTTTGACCTCGAACGCGGCAAGGTGCTGGGCCTGATCGGTGAATCCGGTGCCGGTAAATCCACCATCGGTCTGGCCTCGATGGCCTATGGCCGGGGTGGCGTGAAGATCACCGGCGGCGAGGTCTGGGTGAACGGGCGCGATATCCTCAAGACATCTCATGGGGATATCCGCAAGCTGCGCGGGGGTGAGGTCACCTATGTGTCCCAATCCGCTGCCGCGTCGTTCAACCCTGCCAAAAGGATCATGGATCAGGTCGTCGAAGCGGCGGTCGAGCAGAAGAAATTCACTCGTAAACAGGCCGAGGCCCGTGCACGTGAACTCTTCGCCAAGCTGGGCCTGCCCGATCCAGACAATATCGGCAGTCGCTACCCGCACCAGGTTTCCGGTGGTCAGCTGCAACGCTGCGTGACCGCACTGGCCCTATGCCCTGAGCCTGATCTGGTGGTGTTCGACGAACCCACCACAGCCTTGGACGTGACCACCCAGATCGACGTTCTGATGGCCATCAAGGAAGCCATTGCAGATACCGGCGTCGCTGCGCTTTACATCACCCACGACCTGGCGGTTGTGGCGCAGGTTAGCGACGACATCATGGTTCTGCGGATGGGCGACACCGTCGAGTACGGCAATACCGATCAGATCATCAACAACCCGCAGGAAGACTATACCAAGGCCCTGGTCTCGGTCCGGTCTATCGAACATGAAGAGAAAAAGCCGACTGCGGAGCCGGTTCTTCAGGTCGACGGTATTACCGCACGCTACAAGGGTCTGAACTTCGACGTTCTGCACAACGTCAATGTTGAGCTCCACCCGGGGCAGACTTTGGCGGTTGTGGGCGAATCCGGCTCGGGTAAATCCACGCTGGCGCGTGTGATCACTGGCCTGCTGCCTGCACGCGAGGGTGAGATTACCTTCAACGGGCGCAAACTGAGCTCGGATCTTAAGGGGCGCACGCGCGAAGACCTGCGTGAGCTGCAGATGATTTACCAGATGGCAGACACGGCGATGAACCCGCGTCAGACCGTCGGCACGATCATCGGCCGCCCGTTAGAGTTCTACTTCAACATGCGCGGGGCCGAGAAACGCAAACGCGTGGTCGAGCTGCTGGATGAGATCGAACTGGGCGAAAAGTTCGTCGATCGCTATCCGGCGGAACTCTCCGGTGGCCAGAAACAGCGCGTCTGTATCGCGCGGTCACTGGCGGCCAAACCCAAGATGATCATCTGTGATGAGGTTACCTCGGCGCTGGATCCACTTGTGGCCGACGGCATCCTGAAGCTGCTGCTGGACCTGCAGAAGATCGAGGATGTGGCCTACCTGTTCATCACCCATGATCTGGCGACGGTCCGCGCAATCAGCGACAGCATCGCGGTTATGTATCAGGGTCGCGTCGCGCGCTATGGCTCGAAGTCTCAGGTGCTTAGCCCGCCATTCGACGACTACACTGACCTGCTGCTCAGCTCGGTCCCCGAGATGGAACTTGGCTGGCTGGAAAAAGTCGTTGCCAACCGCAAGATGGAGGCGGCAGGGAACTGACCCTTGCCCCAACCAACACTATGAAATCCCGGCACGTGTCAAAAACAGGTGTCGGGATTTTGCTATTCGGGGCGGGAATGGGCAGCCCAAGTGCTACGAATCTTCTAGGGTCGCCGGAAACACTCTCGAAAAGGGTCGGATCATGGACCGCAAACTCCTCCTCATCATTCTGGATGGCGTCCCGTGGCGCAACTTCCGCCGGTTGTTCGGCAATCTCGAAGGCTGGGTCGATAGTGGCGAGGCCCGCGTGTGGAAACTCCGCTCGGTCCTGCCGTCGACTTCGGCCAGTTGCTATGCTTCGATCCACACGGGTGTGACCCCGCAAGAGCATGTGTGCCCCGACAGAATTAATGCTCAATCGGGCCTATCCGGGCCTATCCGGGCCTATCTGGGATGAGGGGCGTTAAACCGCGCAGAATAAGGGGTTTTTCGGGTGCTTGAGGAGGCGTGACGATGAGGGCTCAAAATCGGGCTTGCGACAGTGATTTGCCCAATCTCGACCGCTCAGTGGTTCAGATCGCCGGAAAACGCTGGTTTTTTCTTCGCATTTCAGGGCCCGGAATCGGGCGGATTTTCCACGATCTGCGCAGGCCAGAACACCCGGATTGCGCCGATCGGTCAGAGCGCGTGGCATTGGCGTTTAACGGGGCTTTGAAGATGCGTTTAGGGCCTGTGTTAGGGCGGTTCAGGGACGGCCCCACCAGTCGGGCGGTTCGATCCCGAGGATGTCCCATGGCGGTGTCCAGGCCTTGCCCTCGGCATCAGGCCATCCATGCCGGGCTGCGGCCTCTTCCTCAGGGGTATCAAGGCAGTCGATACCGTGCAGATCGACCCATGCGGTGATCTGCGCAATGGCCTCGCGGACGCAATCCCGCAATCGGTGAATCTCTGCGGGTTCGGGCAGGCCCGCACCCCAGGGGAACCGCAGGCCGTTTCTGACAGCCCCGATGGAGCATCTCAGTTCCACGGCGAATCCGGCGCCGCAGGTCGGTTTGCCGGATTTGAGTGTTTGACGGAGCCAGTCCACGGATTGCCCTGGCTCATGATCGTAGAGGAAATCACCGAACAGCCGATCATCGAGCTCTTCGCGATCGCGTGGGTCGCACTCGGTGAGACCGTGCCTTTCGAGGTCTTCCCATGTCAGGAAACCAGCCATTCGAGAAGTCCTGCGATCAGTTGCTCCATGCGGTCTTCGCCAAAGCGCATCAGGTTGACGCGGCTGCCCCCGGCGATGGCGTGAGCATAGTTGACGTAGCCTGCGCGGTCCAGTGCGCTGGCGGCGGCATGGGAGGCCAGCCGCTGCATGGCGGGGGCGTTCATGTCGAGACCGGCCGCTTGCTCGTTGATGCGCAGCGTGGCCAGTTGCCAGAGGCGATTGGCGGTGTGGCCAAGCCCGGGGCGGGGATCGGTGGCGCGGAAGAGCGAGCCATCATGGCCCACGGCGACGACGCGCACGAGGCCGGGTCGCTTTTCCAGCTGCTCAAGATCAACAGATGACAGGGCTGCGGAATCGGGATGATTGTGCACGACGCCGATACGGCGGGCCGGGTCTCTCAATATGTCGAGCATCTCCGGAGACAAGTCGACCCGGTCTCGCGCGCCCTCCACCCATTCCACGGGTGCGGCATTGCCGCCACGCACGGGGGTGTCGGCGTCGAGATCGATGGCGGCGAGATGTTCATTGCCGGTTCTGAGGCCGCGTGCGCGGGCTTCGTGGATCAGCCCCAGTTCGATGCCGCGCGCCACCGGGTCCAGGCCCTCGGCGATGGCATCATGGCGGCCCTGCTCGGCGAGGAATGTGGCCCCGGGGTTGGTCTCAAAGCCCGGCGTGATGCCCTTGGGAACCTCAAGGCTGCGCCCGGTGCGGGGATCGGTCAGGCTGCGGGTTTCCATTGGTGGCTCGGTGGCGACGGTCAGGCCCCGGCGTTCCAGCGCGCGGGCGGAGAGCTGGCGGGTGGTACAGGCGCAGAAATAGCCGTTGGGCGGGAAATGCGCGGCCCACCAGATATGATCGACCGGCACAACCAGCCCGTGGAAAGGCTGATGCGCCGCGCGGCGGCTGGCGCGCTGGAGCTGGATATATTCGAGATAGGGAAAGACCTCTTTGGTGCGCTGGATGCGCATCCAGCGTCCGGCGGCATATGCGGTGCGCAGGTTGGTGTCGAATATGACGGCAAGGCGGCGTTTCGAGCCAAGCTGTACGATGCGGGTCTCGCCGGTGAGCGGATCGGTCATGCTCTTGCGGCCCCACCATCCGGCGGCCTTGAGCTTTGGCTCCAGCGCCGCGCGGAACTGCTCCATGGTCCAGCCCCCGGCGATGGCCTCGTCCACGGCTTCGCGGATCGTGGCCAGCAGATCGTCCTGCATCGCCTTGGCGACCACGAAGCCGCGCGCATGGGAGGCGCCCCACCAGTCGCGCCAGGAATAGCGCCCTTCAGGCGGGGCGTAGCCCTTGGCGCGAAAGAACTCTATGGCTTCCCGGGGCTGAAGCGCTGTGGCGGTGGCCAGTGGCGTGAGATCGATCGGGTCAGCCATGGGGTCACGCCTCCGGATCGCTTTCGGGCATCACCGGCGCATCGGCGGTGCCTGCGAGCTGGGCTGCAAAATCAGCGCGCGCGTAAAGCCCGGCCAGCGCTTCGGCGGCTGGGTGGGTGGCCAGTTCCGCCAGCCGGTCGCGCAACGCTTGAAGCGTTTCCGCCTCATCCAGTGCGCCCTGAACGGGAATGAGCGTGGCAGCGGCGGCCTCTGCGGCAATATCGGGGCCGATGAGATGGCCGACCAGCCCGGTGATGGCATCACCCGGGGCGCCGCCGGGCGGCGCGGCAAACTCTGCGGTGGGATCAGACATGTCGGGCGGCCTGTCGGGCCGGGGGGCCGGCTCTTCCCAGACCCCACCATAGGTCTCTTCGATATAGCTGCGCGCGGGGCGCAGGCCGGAGGCCTGGGTGATGTAATAATCGCGTTTTGCGCGGATCTCGAGGTCCTCGGGTGGCGCGGTATCGCGGTAAAGCCGGGGCACGGCAGCCCCGGGAAAGTTCCAGTGGGTGAGCCATGTGGCCACGCTGGCGTGCAGGCATTCGGAAAGCCGGTGTTCGTCACTGGCGATGAGGGCCTGAAGGGTTTCATTCTGGACCCTGGCTGTGCCCACATGCTGGCCGATCTCGGAGGTGGCGTGCTGGCCCACCACCGCTTCGGCGATCATGCGATCCAGAGCGGACAGCATGGAGCGGAAGTCTCCGCCCCCCGAGCCTCTACCACCGGCTCCACCGCCGGAACCGGCGGCGGCCAGCGTTTCCACCGACTGGCCCTCGGGCAGCGCGATGCAGCTGGCTGTCACCGCCTGTCCCATGATTGCCAGCAGCGCATCGATCTCCGGTTGCAGCGCATCCTGTCTGTATTTGCCCACCAGCACCGGCGCCCCGAACTTCTCCAGCGCCACCGACCACATGCGCAGCACCTGCCGCTTGAGCCAGACCGGCCAGATGCACCAATGCGCGGCCCCCAGCCCGAAGGGTTGCCCGCCATGGCGCGGCGGGGTGCGGTGCAGGATGTATTTTGCTGGCGGCAGCGGGATCCCGGCCGGATGGCTCCGGGTGATCAGCAGCGGCTCGAGCGTGGTCCGGTCATGGCGGATGAGGCGCGGATCGCGACTGCGGATATCGACCAGCCGGACGCGGTGCCCCTCCACCGCCCAAAGGCATTCGGAGATCGCATAGCCATACCAGATCGCGTGCAGAAGCGCCCGGCTGACCCGGTTCATGTCGAGGCCGCCCAACTGCAAGCGCAGATCGTCGGCGGCCGCCACGTCCCGCGCGCGCGTCCCGCCGGGCTCGATTGTCAGGGGGGCCGCCAGCAACCCGTCGATGCGCTGGCCCAGCACGGCGGTGGCCTTGCTGTCGGTCAGGGCGATCTCGGCGGCGTCCAGTCCGGCGTCATCGCCCGGGACACCGCCAAAGCCGCCCGGCCCGCCGGCCAGCGCGCTGCCCAGACCTTCCAGCCAGCCTGCGGTCTGACCCCAGATGCCGGTTCCGCCCAGCCGGGCGGTCTGGGCCGGTGCGGCCCGCTCTGCGGTATCGGGGCGCTTGGGGACATCACTGTCACGGGGATCCATGGCTTACCTCCAGCCAACAGGGCCCGCCAGCGGCGAGCGGATGATGTCGAGATCGGGATCGGCGCGGTAGCCCGCGCCCGCGCCTGGCCCGCCGCCCAGCCCGGCGGAGCTGAGTTGCGGACCCGGCCGCATCTCGAAGGGCCCTGCCACCGAGGCGGCTCCGAAGGCCGCGAGCGCCAGGGCCCAGAAGCGATCGGCATGCCCGTCACTGTCCTTGCGGTCGGCAACAAGGCGCGGCGCCCCGGAGGCCGAGGGTTCGGCGCGCACGGAATGCAGATCATCCCAGAGCGCGGGATCGGCGGGAATGCGAATGCGGCGATCCTCGAAGGCCTCGCGCAGGGCGCCGGCCACATCGAGCTTGCGGGCCGCCGACAGGAGCACCCCTTCCACGGTGAGCGCGCCATGGTCTTCCTGGTACTGCTCGACCACCGCCTCGCCCATGCCGGTCTGATCGACCAGGATGCGCAAGGGGCGGTGCGCGCGCGCAAGACGGCGCATTTCGGCGCGCTGTTCGGCAAAGGTTTTGTTGTCCAGTGTGACAATCTCGCGCAGCCAGAGCGTGCCCCCATCATCTTCCAGCACGGCGGCCACCCAGAGGTCGCGACGGCGCGCCACATCAACACCGATATAGCAGGGACCGGAGCCGCGATGGTCGGGGTTTCCGGCGCGCGCGTCGCGTGAGGCGGCGCGGATGAGATCATAAAGCAGCCAGGCCCCGCCGCCCGCCGAAGGCACGCAGTCGAGCTCTTCCGGCCCGTGGCGGCCATATTGGGCGCGGATGGCGGCCTCCCAGGCGGTTTCGGCCGGCTGCGTGAGCGGTTGATCGGTAAGCTGTGCAATCCGCCCATAGAGCCCCTGAGCGAGCGCGTCACGCAGTGTCACCCGGTGGAGCGTGCCCGGCTGGCGAGCCTCCCGGATATCGCGCACCAGCGTGTTGAACGGGTTGGCCTCGCCGTTATGGGTGGAGATGATCCGCACCCGGCCGCCCCAGGTCAGAAACGCAAGCGCCGCTTTCAGCACCGCGTCGAGCGTGTCGACAAAGGCGGCCTCATCGATCACCGCCACATCGCCCGGACGGCCCTTGCCCCGAAACCCGCGTGGGGAAGAGGTCATGGCGAGGATCTGTTTGCCCGAGGCCAGCGCGATCCGGAAGGCCTGGATGTCGCGGCCCTCATCATGGATCAGAACCTCGCCGGCCGCCCCGGCCGCGATGTCGAGGTCCTCGGCCCAGCCCGCGCAATCGTCGATGAAGCCGCGCGTCATGTCGCGTGCGTAGCTCTGATAGTAGATATCGCCCCGGCCCGTGCCTGCATGCATCACCGCGTGATAGGCCTCGGCCCAGCTGATCCCGATGCGGCGGGACTTCTCGATCACGGCCAGCGGGGCGGGGTCCCCCACCCAGGCCGATTGATAGGGCAGAAGGGTCCTCATGCATCACCACCCTCGACCGCCTGCCGGATCAGGGCGGCAACATCCGGGCTGAGACCGGCCCCGCGCGCGGCCGCCCCGGCCCGTTCTCCCCCGGCGCGGCGCTCGGCCTCGGCCAGGCGTTTGCGTTCCTTGTCGGCCATTGCCTCGCGCAAGCCCGATGAGCTCATGACATCCTTCATCATCCGGCCCAGGAAATGCAGATCACGCGGATCGATCTCCCCGGCCTCCCGGGTCATCTGCGCTTTCATCACCTTGAAGGCCACGGTGGTGATCATCTCGAAGAGCACCGATTGGCGGCGGGCTTCCTCTTCCAGCCCGATCTCGTCCAGCCACCCCGCCGCCCAGCCGGTGGCCTCCTGCTGAAGGCGCGAGAACTCCCGGTGTTCCTGGCCGAACCGCTGCACCGTTGAGCGCCCGATCGTGACCAGCAGCCCCTTCTCGGCCAGGCGGTCATTGAGCGCGTCGGTGATCGTGTCATAGTCGGCAAACCCCTGCGCGGCGAGCTCTTCGCGCAGCCAGTCACGGATGGCCGAGGGCAGAAGATCGATCTTGCGCCGTCGCGGCATGTCACGGCCCCTTTGGTGCGGGCCGCCTCACGCCGGGATGGAGGGCCCGGCCTTGCGCGATATCCACGCCGCGCGCGGTGGCCGAGGCCAGAACGAAGCCCTCATGGTCCTCCAGCGTCACAAGCTCCTGTTCGCTGAGCCAGGCCAGCGTTGAGACCAGCCGGTCGCGCGAGGTGGTAATGCCCAGCCCATTGCAGACATCCATGAGGATCTCCGAGTTGGAGGCATATTCGAGACAGGCCGAAAGATGGGTGAGGATGGCCAGGCGGCGGTGGGCGTCCAGTGTTGCGGCATAGCTCATCTGCGGCTCTCTCCCAGAAGATGGTCCTCGATCCGGGTGATGGCGGCCGAAAGGGTGCCCACGGCCCTGGCATCGCGCTCCATGGCGGTGCGCAACTCCGAGACCGCGCCCGCCTGGCGTTCGATGGCAAGCTGCAGCGCGTGAATGTCCTCGCGGCTGGCCAGTCCGGCCACCGCGCCTTCCAGCCGCGTCAGCCGTTCGGCGTGGCGGTCGAGCCGGTCGGTGACATCTGCCCCGGGTTCGGATCGGGATGGGTGCGGGGAGGCGCTGCGCCGCAAAAGACCCAGCCGCTGCAGGGCCACCACGGCGCCGCCCAGAAGGCCCAGGATCGCAAGGAGCGCGGCAAAGCTCTGCCAGTCTTCAGGGGTGGGCATCATCAGCAGGCCTCCGGGAAAGATATGCGGGCAAAAGGGTCCTGCCCACATTAGCGGCTTTGCGCCACATCAGTCAGCGGACCATGGTCCGCTGCTCTGGTTATACCCGGGGCGGTGCGGGATCGTTGCAGACCGGACAGGGCACACCGCGCCGCACTTCACTGTCGGTCATGTCAAAAAGCCAGCCCGCCTCATGGCCGCAGCGGCCACATGTGAAATGCCCGCCCTTTGCGGTGCGCCAGCCGGGCATCAGGCCCGGAGCCTGCCCCCGGTCATCGGCATGCATCATCACGCGGCGCATCCGGGGTGGGGGCGTCAAACCCGGAAGCCAGGGCTGGCGGCGTTCAGTCTTCACTGTGAACCGCCCGCGCCGCCTCCAGCCACATCAGACAGGCCGCACCCAGATCGCCCCCGTGGGCGACGAGGCCGTAAAGCTGTATTTCCACGATGCCGCAGGCGAGCTGGGGGATTTCCACCTTTGCCCCGGTCTCGATGAGCGCCGTGGTTACCGCCTCGGTGATCGTCTCCACATCCTCCATCCCCGAAAGCCGCTCCAGAAGGGCGGTGCGGGCTGTGGTGCCGGGATCGGCGTTTTTGTCCTGTTCTTCCATATCCATATCCTTCATCTAGGTACATTCTCCCGCTTCCGCCTGGCACAGAGCGCCTTCGGTCTCAAATATCCAGTCCCCCTGGCGCGCCACGAAATCGGCCAGCTCCGCGCAGCTTCCATCCTTGCGCCAGTATGCGCCTGAGGGGGTGTTGCTGAGGCGCGAGGCCAGCGCTTCCATCTCTATCCACCAGGCAAAGCGGTCGGGGTCATCGCGGGCCAGGGCGGCGCGCACGGCCTCTGACTTGAGAAAGCAGCCATCGCAATTGCCCAGGGGTGTGCGCCCGTCCTCACCTGCCAGCGCCAGATCGAAAGGCTGCGCGGCCCAGAACGCGGCCACGTCGCGCCGGGCAATGCCGGCCCCGGCCAGCGGATACCAATTTTGCCATCTTTCTTTGGGATCATATTTCAAGCGCGATTGTTCATCCGCTCGTATACCCAATGCCGTCGTCCAGTTTTTCCAGCCCTGACCCACCAGCCAGCGCTTGGCGGTGCGCACTTTGAGCTCGGCGGTGCAGTAGCGCGCGGCCACATTGGGCAGATGCCGCTTGCGGCGAATGAGCGCCTCAAAAGGCTCGCCGTTTTGCGACGCGGTTGCGTGATCAACCTCGACCGCGCGAGGACCATTGCCATAGCGGTATTCCAGCCAGACAATCTCCACGCCCCAGCGGGTGCCGCATGTCGCGACAAAATCCAGCGTCTCTTCCCTCTCGCGGCCGGTGTTGGTGAAGATCACCCGCACGTGGTCGGGGTCAAGCCCGCCATTGTTTTCAAGAATATGATGCAGCATCAGGGCCGAGGAGCGGCCGCCGGAAAAGGCGATCTGCACCGGGCCTTCAGGCAGGCGGAAGGGATCGGGGGCATTCATCGCGCGCGCGCCTCGCGCCGGTAGCGCCGCACGGTGCCGGTTGCAATACGCAAGGCGCGGGCGATCTCGCCTGTTCCCAGGCCGCGCCCTGTCAGCCACAGCACCACCGCGCGGCGCGCCAGCGGCACCTCCAGCACATGACCGCCACAGCCCTGCATGAGCGCCTGTGCAGGTGCGTGACCCAGAAGGGCGATCAGGGCCTGGCCCTCGGGGCTTTGATCGCGCGCGGGCACCCGCCAGCTCCGCCCGCCATGTTCCAGCGCGATGGCAAGTGCTGCCTCGCGCCCGGCGTGATCGGCAATCTCGGCCAGGGAGGCCGGCAGGGGCGCGGATGCGCAAGTCTGATGCGGGCGGGTCAATGGTCAGGTCTCCGGTGGGCGCTCCTTTGGTGCCGCAGGCTCAGCCGTTCGGCGCGGTTCGAGATCGGCCCGGCCTGGGCGCTGGTTATGGTGACGAGTGCGACCGTGCCATCTGCCGTGCGCCGCAGATGAAACCGCAGGCCCTCGCGGATCACCGCGCCCTCGCCAAAGGTGCGCATGGCGGCCTCCGCGCCCGGCACCTGCGCCGCAATCCGCGCCCTCAGCCCCTCCACATCCACACCCCAGCTGCGCTCGAGCCAGCGCAGCACCGCGTGATCGGTGACATGCAGCGACCCGGTCATGCGCCCTCCTCCGGTGCGGGCCCGGAGCGGGCCAGCATCGCGCGCAGCGACCGGATCACATCGGTGATGCAGCCCGTATCGGTCAGCGCATCCACATCGAGGGGCACAAAGGCCCAATGCGCCCCGAAGCGCGCGCGGATGAAGGCGTTGAGCCCGGCGCGGCCCGGGCGTTTCAGCGCGCCCCGGCGCCCCAGTTCGCCCCAGAGCGCGTGAATGAGGCGCACGTCACCCCTTTTGGCTTTGGGGTGGGGGTTTGCGCCGCTGTGGCTGTCCCGGTGGGCCGCGCTGGCGCCCTTCTGACCGCCCCTGTGGACGCGCCCTGTGCCATCCGGGGCTCCGCCCCTGTGGCCGCCCCCTGTGCCATCCGGGGCTCCGCCCGTTCGGCGCTTCATCCGTCCACTGGACGGATGACCGGTTGCACCGGACCGCGCCTCACCCTGCAGCGTGTTGAGATGGGCCAGCAGCAGGACCAGGTCGCGGGCGGACATGTCCCGCATCGACGCCTTGCCGGTCACAGCCAGCTGCACGTCATGGCGTGCATCTTCATCGAGTCCCAGCTTGCGGCAGGCCCCGTGCGCCCCGCGCATCAGCCGGGCGCGGTCCCCTTCGGCATATCGGCGGGTGCGGGTCATGTCACCGCCGCCCCGCCCTGCGCTTTGCGCGCCGCGCGTTCGAACCTCTTCTGCCGCCGCGCGATCCGCATCCGCTGCGCTTTATGTTCGGGCGCCTTCATCGGCAGGCGCGTGACGGGCAGACCGGAGACCCCCTCGGGGATATGCCTGATCCGCCCGGCCGCCACCGCCGCGTCGATGAGCCTGCGCGCCTCGGCGGAGAGCGGGTCGCGCGTCATGCGGGTGCCAAAGACCGCCACCGCTCAGCCCGCCTTGGCCAGATCGATGCTGATCGGCTCCCAGGCCGCATCGGGGGTGGCGCGGCGATAACAGCGCATATAGGTTTTCGAACCCACCACCCGCATCGCATCGCGGATCGCTTCCATCGCCCTGCGCCAGCGCCCGTCCGCGATATCGAGCCGCAGCAGGCTGTAGATGCCGGCGCGCGCGATCTCGCCCTCCTTGTCGACCTGGAAGGCGTGGGAGACGATGGTGCGGATCTCGGCGCGGCTGCCCTCGGCCCATTCGGCCAGGCATTCCTCCACCAGGTCGCGCGCCACCTGCAATTCGGGGCCAAAAGCCACGCGCTCGGCGATCTGCACCTGCACCTTCATGGTGCCGTCATAGGACATATAGGTGCGGTTGCCCTTGACCGAGCGGCGGCTATGGCCGCCATATTCGGCCTCCAGGATCGCATCAAACCCGCCGATCTCATCAAAGCAATGGGACCGGAACCGCCCGATCTGCCCCGAGAGATCACCGGCAAAATGAATGACCCGGCGCACCATCTCATCCTGCAACTGGTCCTGCGGGCGCACCATCTCGAGCGGTGTCAGCCGCCCTTGTGCGTCGCGCATGTAGCGCGCACCATCAATGTCCACCGTGGCCGCATCGATCCAGTTCAGCGGCGGCAGGCCCAGAGATACGGGACCGGCTTCGCTCTCCGGGTCACAGCCCTGGTCGATCCGGGCCTCGGGGCCCCTGTCGGGATGCGGGTTTGTCTGTGCCATAACATGTCCTTTCGATGTGTTGACTGTTGCAGGGGGTCTTTTGCATCCGCCCTCAGCCCTCGGCTGCGTCCTCAAAATCCACATGCGCGAAGATCGCCGGCACCCCGTCTTCCAGCCCGACGTCATCGATCTCATGCAGGCCGCCCAGGATGTCGGCGATCCAGACCTCCTCATGGGCGGGCAGCTCAGAGAGCCGTTCGATCAGCTCCTCTACGCTCATGACAGCTCTCCCGCCGCCGCTTCGATATCCGCCTCGGAGATCGCCTCGCGCCCGGCGCCGCGCGCGATCATCCAGGCGCGCGCCAGATGGCGGCGCAACCCGTGCAGCCCGCCGGGGCCTGCGGCGGCGGCGATCAGATGTTTCATCTCGCGGGCGCCCGGTTTGCGTCCCAGCGGTCCTGCGGCAATGGCGGCCACATCGCCGCGTGCCAGCGCCTTGAGATCGACCCGCATGCCGATCCGCCCCGTCACCTGCGGACAGCGCGCCAGCGTCATGCGGATGGTGTCATCGCCGATGAGCGCCAGCCCGCAGCCGGCCATGTCGCGAATGCAGCGGAGCTCATCAAGCAGGGGTGCGCGCAGATGATGCGCCTCATCGACCACGATGAGCGCGCCGCGCCCCTCAAGGCCGGCCACAATCGCCTGCTCGGCCTCCATGGAATGGGTCGGGCGTGCCCCCGCGCCAAGGGCTGTGCCGAGCCGCGAAAGCAGCCGGGGCAGGGTCGTGAGCGTCGGCGAGGCGCGCAGCCAGATCGCCTGCGCCCGGCCCGCGCAATGGGTCTCGGCCGCCCAGGTCTTGCCGCGCCCCGAGGGGCCGTGGATCAGCGCCAGATCGCCCGCCGCCTGGGCATAGGCCAGGGCGGCACTGACCGCCCGCGTGGCACAGGTCTCGGCATGGGCATCGAGCCGGGCCCCGCCAAAGGCATGGGCGGCGCGCTCGGCGCGGGTATCAAGCCAGCGCCCGATCCGCGCCTCCACGGCGTCATTGTCGCCGCCATAGCTGCCGTTCAGCCAGCTTGAGAGCGTGGGGGCGCTGACCCCGGGACCGATCTCGGCCGCAGCCCTGGCGCGCGACAGGCCAAAGGCGGCCATTTCCGCCTCCACCCGCGCCCGCAGCTCCGCCGGGGCGGGGGCGGGATCGAGGGCGGCTGAGGCGGGATCGGGGTTCGCAGACTTCCCGCGCGCCTCACGCGCAAGGGGTGTGATGTTTTCTGCCGGTTCCATCGGGGGTTTCTCCTCTCTCAGATGTCTTCATCCAGAAACAGTTTCGCGGCCGCCTCCAGCGCAGGGCTGGCGCCCCCGGCCCCGCCAGCGGTGCGGCGGGAGGCTTTGGGTGCGGCGCTGGACGCAGACCCGCCTGCGCCCGCACGGGCCTCGGCCGCCTTGCCGGCCTCCTTGAGTGCCGGCGTCTCATGGGGTTGATCCGCCCGTGCCCCGGTGCTGGAAAAGGCAATCACCTTGCCCGCCGCCTCCTCAGACGCGCTGAGCACATCCTCCATCGCCCCTTTGGGATTGTGGGCGCGGGCCAGATCGCGGGCGTCCTTGCGGGCGGCACTGTCGGCCTTGCGGGCCCGGGTTTTCGCCTGCGCCGCAATACGAGCCAGATCAGCCCCGGTGCGCGCGGGGTCCTCGGCCATGAAGAGAAACCGCCCCTCAGGCGAAAACACGAAAAGACGCGCGGGATCGGCAGGGTCATAGCGCAGCTCCACCCGCTCACCCACGCGGGTGCCCATCTCCGGGGCCATGTACCAGATACCCCCCACCGAAAGGCCGTGCTTGGAAATGGTGCGGCGCGGCCCGTCTCCCGAGCGGCTCACCGGCTCGGCCAGCAGCGGATCAAGCGCGCGCGGATCGCCGATCCGGCGCAGGGGCCTGTCCGGGTCTCCCGGCCATGCCGCCATGCGCTGAAAAGGGCTCTCGCCGGTGCCGCCATGGGCGCGGCGCCCATAGATGGCCTCGACCCAGATGTCGCATTTACGCTGCAGCTCCGCCCCGGAAAGCGCGATGTCAAAGGTCTCGGCCGCGTCCGTGCCGCGTCTCTGGGACATGGACTTTTTTGCCTCAAGCTTCTTGCGGTCCATCACGTCATGGCCGGTAAAGCCCGGCAGGAAGGCAAAGAGATCGCGCGTCATCGTGCCGAAAAAGCGCTCGATATAAGGTTTTGCCTCGGGCGTATAGGGCGGGCAGATGTCATGCTGGATGCCCAGGTCCGAGAGCACCCGGGTGAGATGGCGCGAGGTGTAGTCCCGGCCCTCATCGGTGCGCGCCACCTCCGGCACGCCCCAGTCGACAAGGCAGCGCCGCAGGAGCGCGCAGATCGCCGTTGCCCGGCTGGTGGGCACCACCAGAACCTTCGCCCGGCGCGCCCAGACATCAATGGCCCCCACGATCGTATGCCGCCCGTCGGTGCAGATCACATCCGCAGGCGTCGAATCCAGTTCCCAGAGCGCGTTGGGCGCGCGCACTTCCGCCGCCGCGCACCCAAGCGCAGGGGCCAGCCGCGCGCGATGCCCGTCAGGATCAGAGACGGCCGAGAGCGCACGGGCGTTCTCCGCATCGCCCCGCCAGGTCTTCAGCCAGCGCTGTGTCGCGCGCAAGGACGGCGCCTTGCCATAGCGCGCCTTCAGCACCCGCACCACATGGGAGGCGGTCAGGTGTCCCCCGTGCTCATGGATCAGCGCAAGGGCGCAGTCGCGCATCTGCGCGTCACTGAGCGGCCCGCAGCGCCCGCGCCCGGGCCGGTCGGTCAGCACCACCAGCCGCGCCTCGGGTGCCAGGCCCTGGCAGGTCAGACGCCAGCGGCGCACGGTGTCACCTGTCACCCCGGCGCCTTTTGCGGCCCGGGCATCCGCATCCGCCCGCGCTATCCCTGTGGCTATCAATCGCTCGGAGGCCGCCACCGCATCGAGCCGCATCCGCGCCTGCGCCAGTGCGGCAGACGAGCGGGGTGCGCTCGGGGGTGCGTCTGAACGAGACGGAAGACCGGCGGAAGGCACCGTGCCTGAACGGGTCTTTGAGGGGGCCTTGAGAGCCCCTTTAGCGGGTTTTGAATTGGACAGGCAGGGGGTCGTGCGGGCGCCTTGCAGGGGTGCTGCAGGGGGCGGGTTTGGCGATATGGCGGGTTTGGGTGGTGCGAATGTCATGGGCTATGGCCTGAAATCCCTGCCGGCAAGGGGCCGGCTTGTTCCGGGGTGGCGTCATCAACCGTCATGGCGTCGTGACGGTTTGCATCCGTCGCCAGGCGGGTGAGCGACGCGCTGACTTTTCCGGCCAGCTTCGTAACCCTCTCCTCCAGCGCCCGTCCGATCAGGGCCTCCAGTGACGGGGCCAGGCGGCGGCGTGCATTGCCGTGCAGACTTGCAACCGCGACCGCAAGATCCTCCGATTCCGTCGCAGCGAGAATGCGGCGATAACCCTCCTCCACCATATCAAGGCCTGCCTCGATATCGGCGCGCACACCATCAACCACGCGCCGCGCCGCATCGGGCCCCGCCCGCTCGGCCTTCAGCGCCTCGATCTCCGCCTTCAGTCGCGCGTTTTCACGCTCGGCACGGCCCCTTGCGGAGCGCTCCGCCATCACGCCGCGCAGCCGGTCCACGGACCAGTTGTAAAGCGAGGCCTCGGCCAGAACCGCGTCGCCCTCTTCCGGCTCCAGCCCCGCCACTTCGGCATGATGCGACCAGCTCAGTTCGTCCCGGCGTCGGGACGGTTCGATCCGCCGCGCCACCGAGGCGCGGTTCTTCAATGTGCCCAAAGGCACGTCCAGCTTTTCCGCCAGCCGCGTCATGTCGCCATAGGCCGTCGGGCGCTCGGCAACCCAGTCACCCATCTCCCAGGCAATGCCGTCAAGGCCACGGTCGAACGCCCTTTCGCGCGCCACAATCGAAAGACCCTTCTCTTCCCATTCGGCATCAAGGCGCGCCTCTATCTGTTCGCGGGGCTCAATCATTGTGCGTCCTCTTTTCCAGTGTGGCCTTGCTGATCTTCGGGTTCCGGCAACACGGGGGCGCGTTCGGCCGCCCCTTGAGCCGGTGGCGGGACCGGCCTCACAAGCCGGTAGAGAAAGATGCGCTCCATCGTCATCGGATCGATACCCTGGCGGCAGGCAATCTCCGCGCCGTTGGCGCGCAATTCCGCCACGGCCGCATTCACGGCGCAGACATCCGCCCCCGTCACGATCTCGCGCGTCGAGTGCTCCCGCCCGTCGCGCAAAAACGCGTGCAGGCGCTGCAGGCGCGGGGAGCGGGAGAGGCGCGCCGCATGCATCATGAGCGCCCTCCCCCACAGGGCGCACCGCCACCCGCAGGGGTCTCGTTGAGATGCGCAAGCACCTCCGCCACCATCAGCGCCGCCCCATCACAGGCCTCGATGCGCGCCTGCGCCCGGGCAATGCCACGGGTCACCGCCTTATGATCGCGCCCGCCAAGGGCCGCACCGATGCGCCCATACGTGGCTTGCGTGAGGGCAGCGCACAGGCACATGGCCATCTGCCGCGCCTGTGCAACCTCCCGATCCTTGAAACCCCCGCGCAGCGCATCCGCCTCCAGCCCGGCCACATGGGCGCTCACCAGGACAATCCGCGCCAGCGCGCGGTCCTGCCCGCCCGGCAGATGCGGCAGCGGCGCAAGCTCGCTGAGCAGGGCGCGCAGCTCCGCGCGCGAAAGGGGCGGTGTGTCGCTTTGCGGGACGGGTGCGTGCCCCGTCGCAGGGGATGTTTCCGGGGTTATCTCGGGGAGTGTTTCGGGGGCGGTCTTGTCGTCCGCCTCGCGCCCGATCCTGTCGCCCGTCTCAAACGCCATCACGCCGGTGAGCGCCGCCTCTGCGCGGGCCATCGCGCCGCAGGCTTCAAGCTCTGCGCCAAGGGCCGCCGCCTTGCGCAGTCCGCCCAAGGTGGCTTTGGCGGTGCGGGCATCCATGCGGCCGCAGGGTTCGGCCGGGCCGATCGACCGGCCCGCCTCCGCAAGGGCGCGGCGCAATTGCCGGAAATCGGAGGCGGCGCTCATGGGCTCACCGCCCAGGCAAGCACCAGCAGAACCCAGAGTGCCCCGAACAGCGAGACCGCGCCAATGAGATCGCTCAGCCAGTGATCGTCCAGGGCGCGGACGAGCCGGGCAAGAAGGCCTCCACGGACAGGGCCGTGGGGGCAGGTGCTGCGCGCTACAGGCGGGCGCGCAGAGCCAGGGAGTAACCGGTCAGGGGTGGCGGCCGGGTCAGGCGTGACGCCCTCCCCCGCCGCCGGTACCATCGGAGATGCAAACCAACCGATGGAGGGGGTATGAATGATTTGTGATCGGCCAAACGCCCTGAATCTGTTAGAGGATTCGGGGAGGCGGATAGGTCTCAGGCTGGATGTTTTCGTAGGGCATTGTGACCCTGTAGTGGAGCTTAGCCTTCGCCTGTTTCCGAACAGCCCCCATAGGGCCCGGTTTTGGCCGGTGATCCTGCATAGGAGCTTGGTTTGGCCGTTCACGCCCCATTGGGGGCTCCGCCTCCTTGAGCAGGGAGTATAGCCATGGCTTACATAGGTGTCGATCTTCATACGAATTCCTTCACGATCTGTCGGCGTGAGACGGACGGATCGGAAACATTCCAAACCTTTCAACTGTCCGCGCAGGCGCTTGAGCAGTTCTGTCAGAGCCTTGATGCGGATGACGAACTGGCGGTCGAGGCCACCGGCAACACGGCCTGGTTCTGCGGTGAGGTGGAACCCTGTGTCGGCCGGATCGTTGTGGTCAACCCGCGCCAGTTTAAAGTGATCCGCACATCGGTGAAGAAAACCGATCGCAACGATGCCCGCGCCCTGGCGTTTTTCCTGTCGAAGGACATGCTGCCGGAAACCCGGCTCAAGTCCACTCAGGAAAGCGAACTGGCCTCGCTGACCCGGACGCGTGACATGCTGGTCAAACAGCGCACCATGCTGCTGAACGGCATCCACGCGATGTTTGTCCGCCACGGCATGAAGCTGAAGAAGGAAGGGTTGTCCAGCAAGAAGCGCCTGCGCGACCTGGATCTCAGCCGCTTCACACCGCTTGAGCAGGTCGAACTGGCGGCATTGCGGGACCAGGCGCTCGGCCTGACCGAAACCCTGAGCCGTCTCGACAAGGCCATCGAGGAGGCCGCCTCGGCCATGAAAGGCTTTGAGGGGCTCACCAGCATCAAGGGGATCGGTGCGCGATCTGCCGCGGTCCTGCTGGCGGGGATCGGCAGGGTTGAAGACTTCTCCGACGCGGACAAGCTGGCCGCCTATGTCGGCATCGTGCCCAAGGTGAGCAACTCAAACGAAACCGAACATCACGGGCGGATCACGAAGCGCGGCAACAAGCTCATGCGCACCACGCTGGTGCAATGTACGCTCATCGCGATCCGCTATTCGGGATATCTCAACAGCCATTATCGGCGCATCAAGGAACGCCGTGGCGCGGGCAAGGCGATCATAGCCACTGCCCGCAAGCTGCTCAAGATCATCTATGACACGCTCAAGAACGGCTGGGTCTTCGACGATTTTGTCGAATTTAAAATCAAACAAAATCAATGTCATGCTTGACAATCATCATAGGAGGAAAAGATGGATCCAGATAACGCCGAAATAATCGCCAAGGTCGCAAGCCGCTCAGCCCGAAGCACACACCATTTACTGATCGCGCTGATTGCCTCCCTGATCGACAGCGGCGCGCTATCAGCGGAGGTATTTGCGGAAAAACTCAACGATATGGAGCGCACCATTCGGAGCGTCAGCCCCGAAGACGCCTGGGATGAACTGGAGATGAGGGTCACGATCAGCCTCATTGATCAAATTCGTGATCTTGTTTCTGGCGGCGAGAAAACGTCACCCTGAGCGCGGCGGCGATCGGCCCCCTGCAATCCATCTCGTCGACGAGCACATTGATCAGCCGATCAGCCGGATCGGCAATCTCGTCAAGATTCGGAGTAGGATGGTTATGCATGGCCGTTACCTCGTTGCTGCAGGGGTGTCGGGCGGGCGGATCATGACAGACCCTCCGCTTTGGCAGGACCGGGCGTAACGCCTGGTCCCGCCGCCGGTTCCATCGGAGATGCAAACCAACCGATGGAGAGATAAATGGATGCGGAAAAATACATGTTAATGACGGAGATCGACCGGCGTATAAGTGAGGCCGGCAATCGGGATTTTGAAACGATCATGAGCATTATGCGCCCCCTCATGGCTGTGGTCAGGGCAGGCCTGCTTTCGGGCGCGATTTCTGTTGATGACGCCATTAAGCTGCTGCCCCCGGGCCGGAATGAGGATCAGGATCGCGGGACGATTGAGCAGTGGGCAAACCCGCGATCCGGCGAATGAACGCACGATCATAGTCGTTTATCTCGATACCCGCCCCGGAGAGATCGTACTCAATCCAGAACACGCCAAGGTCCGAAGATGCGGTGGCAAAGGCGGCGATGACCTTGCGGGTCGCAAGGCGTTCCACCGGGTCTTTCCGGGTTGCCAGAACATCCACGCCACAGATGTATTGTTGCCTGTCGAAGAGTGTGGTGATCATGCAGTCTTGTCCTTGTTCATAGCGGGAGGCGGGCGTGGGGGAGATCATGACAGGCCCTCCGCTTGCGGCCCGGGCGTGCCGTCCCCGCCGCCCTCCCAGACCGGCAAGAGGCCCGCCACGCGGGTGGCCAGCGCATCGCGGCAGGGTGCGCAAAGTGCTGTCATGCGTGCGCAGGCCACGGCGCCCGGCTCCATCAGGTGATCATCCACCCGGATCAGCGCCAGATCGTAGACGCCCGCATCGCGCGCGCCGCAGTGATCGCAGCGCCCGCTCATGCAGCCGCCTCCGCAGCAGGCGAGCCCGGCGTCGGTGCGGGGCGCGGGATGTCAGAGGGCCAGGCGAATTCCGAATTGGCATGGTCAGCGATGTATTGCGCGACTCTTGCTGCGCGGCGGATTGTTACGTCATGACCGCGCTCCAGGCGCCCGCAAAAGTCGCCTGATCCTGCAGCATAGGTTGAGATCGTCTTTACGCTTAGGCCAGCGTGTGCCGCGTAGGCGTGAATTAGGCGGATGAGCATTTCGGAATTCATGCCGAATATATTTTCGGAATACTTTCCGATGTCAAGAAATTTCGGAATTTATTACGAACTCGCTTTTCGCTAGTGATAGCGAACATGAAAACCAGCGAAATATCGGACGCTCTCAAGCGTGCTGTCGAAAGATCGGGAAGCAATCCTTATCGAATCGCAAAAGATTTTGGGCTGCCGGATGACGCTTTGAGAAGCGTTATGAGCGGACACGAACCCAAAGTCGGCCGCGCTGCCGAGATCTGCCGCGCCCTTGGTCTCGAGTTCTACATCGGCCCGCCGCGCGATGGTGCGCCTGTCGGCCTGCCGCGCGCGCCGAACTGGAGCGCCTTCACCGAGGCGACCCTGCCGCACCGGGGGCTGGCCACCTGCTCGGTGCAGGGCTGGTCGAAGAGCCAGCCCTTGCGCGACCCCCTGCCCAGACCGGAGGATATCATGGACGATGACGCTTTCTGGGTTTCGGCCACGGGGCAGTCGATGATCCCCGAAGGCATCGACGGGGGCTGCGTGTGTCTTGTTTCGCCGGGCCGTGAGGTGCGGGACGGGGACCGGGTCTGGATACTGGATTTTCAGGGGCGCGCGGCGATCAAGCGTCTGGTGGAAAAGACAGAAACCGGTTCCCTCAAGCTCCGGGGCTGGCTTCCCAAACGCGACGGCGAGCAGCAGAGCTTTGACGAGGAGCGGCTGCCGGCGGGCATCCGCGAGGTCTACCCGGTGGTGGCGGTGTTCCGGGGCAAGCCGGGTACGGAAGGGGCCGAATATATCCCCGACCCGAAAGCGCCTGCCCCCGCCGCGCCACCCGAGGGATCAAATGTCGCCCCTGTGGAGCGGGTGCCGAAGGCGATCACCGACATGCTGGGCCTGCCCGAGGGCGCAAGCGCGGATGCGGTGCTGAAAGCGATGGAGGCAAAGATTGCCACCCGGGGCACGGCCCATGCCACGCCCGTGGCGGCGCTGGAGCGGAAGGTGGCGCGCACGCTCAAGTCCGAGACGCGGTCCCTGAAGGACGATCTGGAAGCCAAGCTGGATGCGCTTGCCGCCCGCCTGCCGCCCGCACCGGACGAGGACGAGACCCGAATCAGTCTGCCCTTTGCCGGCGACGTGCGCGCGGCGGCGGGTGCGGGCGAAGAGGTGTTCGAGGAAACGGAAATGAACTTAAGCATTCCGAGCGAGGCCCTGCCACCGGGCCTGAAGCCCGAGCGCGCCATTGCGCTCCGCGCCGAGGGCACATCAATGCACCCCACGATTCGCTCGGGCGATATCCTGGTGATCGATCACGGCGACCGGGAGGCGCGCGAGGGCACGGCTTTCGTAATCCGCACCGAGACCGGTCTTGTGGTCAAGCGGCTCAGACAGAAGGGGCACGGGGGCACGGGGGAATGGATCATGACCAGCGACAACCCTGAGGGCTACCCGCCGCGCCCGGTCGGGCCGGGGGACCATATCCTGGGCCGGGTGATCTGGTTCGGGCCGGAGAAGGCCGTTGTGGTGGGGGGGTGATGATAGGATCAAACGGCGAATCAGTGATGAGGATGGAGATATGGACAGCAACCGAATTATTAACGGCGCTATTAACGGCGCGATAAGTGCAGTATTGGCAACGGTGTTTATTGGGCTGCTCACCGCCGCCGCAAATTTGTTGTCCAACGGCAAAATGGCTGAAGCCCTGGGCGCGGTATCTGATCGAGAGATGAAACAGGTCATCAGCGATTTCGACAAAAAGATCGCACCGAAGCTTGAGGCTTGCAGGGTGTGTTTTCGGGAGGTGGCTAAATCACCAAATCAGTGCAAGCCTCAATATCCGGAAGCGGAAACTTGTAGCGGGTGGAGCACATCGTCTGCAAAAGGCCCGTGGACGCAGATATTTCTCGACGACACAGACGATGGTGCGGGCGGTTGCAAGTATCAATGGCGTCTTGAGTGCCGCGCGAATTAGCCTTCATCAATGGCTTGAACTCCAGCAGTGCCTCACCCGCCGCCTGAGATCAGCAACTCGCTGACCCGCTTGCTGGCCTTTGCATTGGCCGAATAGCGCGTCTCGACCTCTTCGCAATCGGCCCATGCGAAGATCTCGCGGATCTCTGCCCGGTCATTGATCGACAGGATGAACCTTCCCTTGATGCCTTTCAGCAATTCCGCCATGCGCGCAAAATCGGCGCGCGCGAACATGTGCGGGCCATAATCGCCCTCATGGCCCAGGTAGGGCGGGTCGAGATAGAAGAGCGTGCCCGGCGCGTCATAGCGGGCAATGAAGGCCTCCCAGTCCAGGCATTCGATCACGACCCCTGCCAGGCGGGTGTGCAGGTCTTCCAGCAGGGGCTCCAGCGTTGTGAGGTTGAAGCGCGCGGGCCGCTCCTTGCTGACCCCGAAGCTGCGCCCGGTGACCTTGCCGCCAAAGCTTGTGCGCTGCAGGTAGAGAAAGCGCGCGCCGCCCGTCTTGCAGCGGACCATGGTCCGCTGACATTCACGGCGAAGTGTTGGCCCCTTCGGGCGATGGTGTCGAGAACATTCTGAATTGTCCGGTGTAGGTAACATGCCAATTGTCCGCTTCAGTTGATTGCGCGGTGGCCCAATTCGGAGGGAGCCGTAGGCGACCGTAGATTTGGGCCACCGCGTTCGCGCCACGTCGAAGCGGGTCACGCGACTTTGTGTTTGCTATCCTCCTGTGTGATGGGTGATCCGTCAGGCTGGTAGCGGCCAATGCATCTCGGGCCGTGGAAGATGACCAGTTGACCATCGGGGTATTCGTGGACCCTGACCTTCGCCTTGACGAAATGATGACGGTGCCTGTCTGCCGCGATCTGCATGACCAGGCCCTTGTAGCGCACCGTATTGTCGTTGCCGACGACGCGGTCTTCCTGCACACACAGGGTGTCGCGCACATTGCCTGTAAACGGCACGAAGGCCGAGGTCGTATCCTCCGGCTCCCTTGCAAACAGGGCATTGTGTTCGGGAAGATAGACCTCTTTCAGGAACTGATTGGCCTCTTCAATGGTTGTGATCCCATGGGACCGCAGTTCCTGCGGCAATCGGTTCTGGAACGTGCCAAACATGCGTTCAGACCGTCCACGGGCCTGCGGTGAATAGGCCGGGATCAGCTCAATGCCGAGTTGCTGCAAGGCGCGCCCGACCTGGGTCAGATTGTCCTTGTCCACTTTGCCGCCCGCTTCGGGCGTATGCCAGTAATGAGAGCCCCGATCGGCATAGAGCGAGCAAAACAGACCTTGCGCCTCGATCACCTCTGTCAGCCCCTGAAAACTGCTCATCGTCCCTTCTTCCTCGACAAAGAATGCCGAATAAACCCGGTTGGTGGCATCGTCCATGGTGACGATCAGATCCCACCACTGACCCGGAACCCATTCATGGCTGGAGCCGTCCTGATGCAACATCATGCCAACCATCGGACGGCGGGGCCGCTTGCGCCGATGGGCACCTCGTCGGGGTGCTGCCTGAACCCGGCCGTGGCGCTGCAGTGTAAGCCGCACCCAGTTGTAGCTCTGTGTGAAACCATGGTGGGCCACCAGCTTCTCGTGGAAATGCTTCGGCGTGTAATCCCAGTACTTGGTATCAAACAGTTCAAGCATCTCCATGACCTTATCCGTGGCAACACGATTGTTGGCCAGTTTGCCAAGCCGACGGTCGTACAGACCTTCTGCACCATCCGCCTCAAATCGATCCTCCCAACGCCTGACGGTGCGCACGGATACACCCAGTATCTCAGCCGCCTGTTCTTGCGTCAGCTTGTTCGCGCTTCGCCGCGAATACACATCTTCAAACTTCATCAGTCGAACTTCCTGTAACACTTCTGCTCGGTTCATAACGCCTCCTCTCAGAGACAGAATAGAACCGGACAGATCGCATGTTACATACACCGGACATATCGCGTGTTAGCGACAGTCCAGATTGAGCGTGATGCCTGCCTGGTTCTCCAACGCCTCCACGGTCGCGCGCTTGCTCTCGGGCTGTGCGATCCGCGCCATAACCAGCTCTTTCACAATGCGATTGGCACTTTTACGCGCCGCCCCCAGAATTGCTCCATCAAGCGGCCCGCCAGACGCTTGATATCCTCAATCTCGCTGTCGTTATGGGCCACACCCACATGGCGCAGGATCTT
>NZ_CBDAQX010000015.1:0-552500 GCF_965199275.1 Ruegeria sp.
GGTCGGGGCCGAGCAGGCCGCAGGTGCCGAACCGGACGCAGTGCGCCGGTTGGCCGCCATTGCTACGCCCGAGGACGCGGAGACGCTGCGCCTGAGCCGCAACCAACTGCAACGTCTGACCCGGATGCGGGAGGAGGCGCAGGCCTCGACCAGCGTTGCTGAACTGGGCTACCGTTATGGCGACGAGGGCGGCTTGCACGAAACATTACTGCGATGCGCGCTTCTGGAGCGCCCCTGGTCAGAGGATCTGCGGATAGCGCTGCATTCCGGGGCCGCCGCGCAGTTCCCGATCAAGGCGACGGATCTCATCCCCAGCTTTTCTGGCCCTGCGCTGGGCAAGAAACTGGCCGATCTTGAGGCCAGCTGGATCGCATCCGGCTTTACCCTAACGCGCGAGGATTTGCTGGCCGGGTAGCGTGAAGTCTCAAAAGGGGATGACAAATCAGAACGTTTGTGCTTACGTGCGCCTGTCAAATAGATGGAGGACTGCGAATGTATTATGGGATCTGGTTCGGCTAAAGCCGGGACGCTTACCCCGTATAGGGTGGTGTTCAGGCGCCATTCTTCTTCGCATGTCTAATTTTCTGCTCAATCGGAGCACTCCTCTATGTTTCGCTATTTCGAAAACCTCGTTGACCCTTTTGGCCCCTATAAAGAAGCCGACGCGCCACCAACTAAACTGTGGCCGTTCATGCTGGACTATTCGCGGCCCTTCTATCAGGTGTTTGCCTGGGCGGCGCTGATCTCGATCATCGTTGCCGGGGTTGAGATCGGGTTGATCGCCTATATGGGCCGCGTGGTTGACCTGCTGGGCGGCACTCCGGCCGAGGTCTGGCAGAACCACGGGACAGAGCTGTTGCTGATGGCTGCGTTTGTCCTGCTGCTGCGTCCGTTGCTGCATTTGATCGACGTTCTGCTGCTCAACAATACGATCCTGCCGAATTTTGGCACGCTGATCCGCTGGCGGGCGCATAAACATGTTTTGCGCCAGTCGGTTGGCTGGTTCGAGAATGACTTTGCCGGACGGATTGCCAACCGGATCATGCAGACCCCTCCTGCTGCCGGCGAGGTGGTGTTCCAGGTCTTTGACGCGATTTCGTTCTCGCTGGCTTATCTGATCGGCGCGGCGATTTTGCTTTATGCAGCGGACCCGCGATTGTTGATCCCGCTGCTGATCTGGTTCGCGTTGTATGCACTCTTGGTTCGCTGGACGATTCAACGTGTTGGCCCGGCGTCCAAGGCGGCATCCGATGCGCGCTCGACCGTGACGGGGCGTGTGGTGGAAAGCTACACCAATATCCACTCGGTCAAGATGTTCGCCCATGGTCGGCAAGAATTGGACTATGCCCGCGAAGCCATTGAAGAAACGCGCCGCACCTTCCAGATCGAAATGCGGATTTTCACCATCATGGACGCGGTTCTCGTCACTCTGAACGGCCTGCTGATCGTGGGCGTCGTGGGATGGGCGATTTCCCTGTGGATGCAAGGCACGGCTTCGGTTGGTGTTGTTGCTGCGGCGACGGCCTTGACCCTGCGCCTGAACGCGATGACCGGGTGGATCATGTGGGCGCTGACCAGCTTCTTCCGCCAGCTTGGGATCGTAGCTGAGGGGATGGAAACAATTGCCCAGCCCATCGACTTGCTGGATGCGCCGACGGCGAAGCCATTGCAGCTGAGCAAGGGCAAGATCGAAATCAACGATCTGTCGCACCATTATGGCCGCGAGGCCGGAGGTTTGGACCATATCAATCTGACCATTCAACCGGGTGAGAAGATTGGCCTGATCGGGCGCTCCGGGGCTGGAAAATCGACCCTAGTAAAGCTTCTTTTGCGGTTTTACGACGTTGAGCGCGGCGCAATCCTGATCGACGATCAGAACATCGCGCAGGTCACGCAGGACAGTTTGCGCAGCCGTATCGGCATGGTCCAGCAAGACAGCGCCTTGCTGCATCGGTCAGTCCGCGACAATATCCTCTATGGCCGTCCGGACGCGACCGAGGATCAGATGATTGCCGCCGCCAAACAAGCCGAGGCGCATGAGTTCATCCTCGACCTGCAGGACCCTCAGGGCAGAACCGGGTATGACGCGCATGTGGGCGAGCGTGGTGTGAAGCTATCAGGGGGTCAGCGGCAGCGGGTGACGCTGGCGCGGGTCATTCTGAAAGACGCGCCGATTTTGCTGTTGGATGAGGCGACATCCGCCCTAGATTCCGAGGTTGAGGCGTCCATTCAGGAAACTCTCTACGGTATGATGCAAGGAAAAACAGTGATCGCCATTGCCCACAGGCTCAGCACAATCGCTCAGATGGACCGTATTCTGGTGATGGATGCGGGCCGGATCGTGGAAGAGGGCGCGCATGCCGATCTTTTGGCGCAGGGTGGCCTTTACGCGCAGTTCTGGGCGCGGCAATCTGGCGGCTTCATGAATCCGGAGGCCGCTGAATGAGGGTTGCCGACCTCATCAACCCGTTCAAGAACATCGAGACGCCCCCACCGCAAACGCTGGGGGCGTTCATTCGCTGGAGTCTGTCAGGCGCCTGGCCCATGCTGTTTGTCGCGGCGGCGTTCTCGGCGATCGCTGGCGCGATGGAGGCGGCCACCGCCTGGATTCTGGGCCGAGTGATCGACGTCGCCACCTCGGGCGGGTCCGAGCGTTTTCTGGCCGCTGAGAATATCTGGATGATTGTCGGCGCGGCAGCGTTCTTCATGGTGATCCGCCCAATCCTGTTCGGCCTGTCCTCGGTGTCGAACAACTACATCGTCATGCCGAACATCCCGCCCTTGGTTCTGGCCAAGCTGAACCGTTGGACACTGGGTCAGTCAGTCACCTATTTCGACGACGATTTTGCCGGTCGGATTGCCCAGAAACAGATGCAAACCTCGAATGCGATGGCCTCGGTCGTATCTGAAACGATCAGTGCGATTGTCTTTGCGTTAGCTTCCCTTGTGGGATCTTTGCTTTTGTTAGGGTCGATTCATCCATTGGTGATGCTGCCCTTTGCCGGTTGGCTGGTGGTCTACTTCATGCTAGTCCGCTGGTATCTTCCTCGCATCCGCAAACGCTCGGCCGCTCGGGCCGGTGCGCGGGCCATGGTGTCGGGGCAGGTGGTGGATACCATCACCAATATCAAGACCGTCAAACTGTTTGCACACTCCGCGTTCGAAGATCAGACAGCGCGAAACGCGATGGTCGACCTGCGCGAAAGATCTCTGGATTTCGGCAAACTCTCTGCCACGTTCCGGTTCATCCTCATGGTTCTGGCAGGATTCCTGCCCGTGATGCTACTGGGTGCAACGCTTTGGCTTTGGCAACTGGGCATGGCAACGGCCGGAGACATCGTGGCGGCGGGTGCAGTTGCGATCCGCATTTCCCAGATGACGGGCTGGGTTAGCTTCACGCTCATGGGGCTATACGCCAATGTTGGCGAGATCGAAAACGGCATGAAAACGCTGGCCAAGCGGGACCGGGTTGAGGATGCCGCAGCAGCCAGGGACCTTGCTATTTCTCAGGGCAGCATCGCCTTTCAGACGGTCAGCTTTGCCTATGGCCGGGATATAGGCGGCGTTTCTGATCTGAACCTGACGATCGCGCCGGGCGAAAAACTGGGCATCGTTGGGGCGTCAGGGGCGGGCAAATCCACCCTCGTTTCGCTGTTGTTGCGGCTCTATGACGGGGAAAAAGGCGCGATTTTGATTGATGGGCAGGATGTGTCGCAAGTGACGCAAGACAGCCTGCGCCGTCAGATCGGGATGGTCACGCAGGAAACCGCCATGTTCAACCGCTCGGCGCGTGAGAACATTCTGTATGGCCGCCCTGATGCGTCCGAGGCCGAGATGATCGAGGCCGCCGAGAAGGCCGAAGCGCATGAGTTCATCCTGAGCCTCGAAGACGCGCAAGGCCGGAAGGGCTACGACGCGCACTTGGGTGAGCGAGGCGTGAAACTCAGCGGTGGACAACGGCAGCGGATCGCCCTGGCCCGTGCCATTCTGAAGGACGCGCCTATCCTTGTGCTGGACGAGGCGACCTCGGCGCTCGATTCCGAGGTCGAGGCCTCGATCCAAACTGCGCTGCACCGGGTGATGGAGGGTAAAACCGTGCTGGCCATCGCGCATCGCCTGTCGACCCTCAGCGAGATGGACCGGATCGTGGTGCTGGATCAGGGGCGGATTGTTGAGGCCGGCACGCATGAGGCGCTTTTGGATCAGGGCGGGCTGTATGCGCGGTTCTGGCATCGCCAGTCGGGTGGTTTCATTCAGGCCGAGGCCGCAGAATAAGGGTTTTGTTGCAGGCAAAGCCCGGCTATCAGGCCCCCATGACGCAGCAATTCACCATAAGTCGCCTTGGTCATCAGGGCGACGGCATCGCAGACGGCCCCGTCTATATCCCTCGGACTTTGCCGGGCGAAGTGGTCAGCGGAACTCTGGTCGGCCAGCTACTGGAAGACATGAGGGTGGAAACCCCGTCAGATCAACGGGTTAAAGCCCCGTGCCGCCACTACAAAGCGTGCGGAGGCTGCCAGCTGCAGCACGCCTCGGACGCCTTTGTAGCGGATTGGAAAGTGGAAATCGTGCGCGCAGCGCTGTCGGCACAAGGCCTCAAGGCCCCGATGCGGCCAATCCATACCTCGCCCGAGCGGTCTCGTCGGCGGGCAACGATTGCGGTGCGGCGGACGAAGAAAGGCACGCTGGCCGGATTTCATGGCCGCGCATCCGACACGATCACCGAAATCCCGGATTGCCATCTTCTGGACCCGGCCCTGATCGCCGCGATCCCGGTTGCCGAGGCGCTGGCGCTTCTGGGTGGCAGCCGCAAAGGTGTACTGGCGGTTACGCTGACGTTGTCCGAGGGTGGTTTGGATATCGCGGTGTCAGGGGGCAAGCCTCTGGACGGCCCGCTGGAGCTGGCCTTGGCACAAGCGACCGAGAAACAGGGGCTGGCGCGCCTCAGCTGGGATGGTGAGGTGATCGCGATGCGGCAACCGCCTGTCCAGCGCTTTGGAATCGCCGGGGTCATCCCGCCACCGGGGGCCTTTCTGCAGGCCACAAAGGACGGAGAACAGGCTCTAACACGGGCTGTTTTGGAAGCAACGCAAGGTGCAAAGCGGGTTGTGGACTTGTTTGCCGGGAGTGGAACCTTCTCTCTCCCGCTCGCGCAAGAGGCTGAAGTTCACGCGGTGGAAGGCGAATCTGCGATGACGCAGGCACTTGATCAGGGATGGCGCAAAGCCTCGGGGCTGAAACGCGTCACCTGTGAGGCCCGTGATCTGTTCCGGCGCCCGCTGATGTCGGATGAGTTCAAGGGCTTTGATGCCGTGGTCCTTGACCCGCCGCGTGCGGGGGCCGAAGCGCAGGTCGCAGAACTTGCGCAGGCGCAGCCCCCAGTGATCGCCTATGTCTCGTGCAACCCCATTACCTTTGCGCGGGATGCAAAAACGCTGGTTGATGCAGGCTACGCCCTTGAATGGGTGCAGGTCGTTGACCAATTTCGGTGGTCATCCCATACGGAACTGGCCGCGCGGTTTGTGCTGAACCCCGCACGTTAAGGAGACAGCAACCCATGGCGTTCAAACAGCGCTTGCAGAGCATCATCGAAGCCCCCCTCTTCGGGCAGTTCATCACGGCTGTGATCATTTTCAACGCGATTCTGCTGGGGATGGAGACCTCACCGACGCTGATGGACGCGGCGGGGCCGCTGATCGTCATTCTCGATAAACTGTGCCTTGCGGTTTTCGTGGTTGAGATCGCGATGAAGCTGATCGTCTCAGGCCGCAACTTCTTCAAGAGCGGCTGGAACCTGTTCGATTTCACGATCGTTGGCATCGCTCTGGTCCCAAGCGCGGGCGGTCTGTCGGTGCTGCGGGCCCTGCGAATCCTGCGGGTCTTGCGCGTGATCTCGGTTGCACCGCGCCTGCGCCGGGTGGTCGAAGGCTTTATCTCGGCCCTTCCGGGCATGGCCAGCGTGTTTCTACTGATGGCGATCCTGTTCTATATCGGCGCGGTGATCTCGACCAAGCTGTTCTCTTATTCCTTCCCGGCTTGGTTCGGTGATCTGGGCTTGTCGGCCTATACTTTGTTCCAGATCATGACGCTGGAAAGCTGGTCCATGGGCATCGTGCGCCCGGTGATGGAGGTTTACCCCTACGCCTGGCTTTTCTTTGTGCCCTTCATCATGGTCACCACCTTCGCGGTTGTAAACTTGCTGGTCGGTCTGATCGTGAATTCGATGCAGGATGCGCACCACGCCGAGGACGAAGTGAAGACCGATGCCTACCGAGATGAGGTGCTAGAGCGGCTGGAAGCCATAGAACGCCGACTAATTGAGCAATCAAACATCAAAAAGTGATTTCAGTTTTTTCAGTTTTTGGCATAATACCCAAAAAAAAGCAGCAGGCAGTGAATCATGGATCGTCGAGCATTTGGATTGGGTGCAATGGCAACGCTGAGCCTTTCGGCTTGTGCCTCAGCCGGACCCAGATTTCTGACATATGATGGACCCGAGGTGACCTCGCTGGTCGTCAACAAGAGCGCGCGCAAGATGTACCTTTTGCATCATGAGCATGTCTTGCGGGAATATGATGTTGATCTGGGCTTTGCGCCCAATGGTACCAAAACCAAGCGTGGTGATGGTCGGACGCCCGAGGGGAGCTATCTGATCGATCGGCGCAACCCGAGAAGCCGCTATCATCTGTCTTTGGGCATTTCCTATCCCAACTCACAGGATGTAGCTCAGGCCAAGGCGGCGGGCGTTGATCCGGGTGGTGATATCTTTATCCACGGTCAGCCCAGTCTGCGGTCCGAGCTGAAGCGCGCCAAGAAGACCCCGGACTGGACCGCCGGTTGCATCGCCGTCAAGAATAACGAGATCGAAGAGATCTATGCGATGGTCAATAAAGGTACGCTGATCACCCTGCGCCCCTAGCGCCAGGGCCCAAATCCGAATTTCGCATAGTCGCGCTGGTAGGCTTTCGCTGCCAGCGCCTCGAGTTGTGCGTCGTATATCTCTTCCAATCTATAGGGCGTATCCGCAGCGCGGATTTCAGGCGAGGGTGGGTTTGTAGAAAAGCGTGCAATTTTGACCCCCTAAGCGGGGAAATCGGCGTCCAAATTTGACCCCTCCCTATGGTTGTAGACATCCTTTTCATTGAGCAGTCGATGGAGAGGCAAGCGGGATGATTTGCGTGGAAACTATTAGAAAAGTGCGTCGCTTACACCTGATCGAAAAAAAGAGCATCAAGGAAATTTGCCGTTCGCTCAATTTGAGCCGTGCAACGGTTCGAAAGATAATCCGATCGGGAGTGACGGAGTTCAAATATGAGCGCAAATCGCAGCCATACCCGGTGCTCGGGCCTTGGCGCGCGCGTCTGGATGAAACGCTTGAGGAGAACGAGGCGCTTCCGAAGAAACACCGCAAGCGGATGACCAAAATCTGGAAGGAACTCTCCGATGATGGTTTTGGCGGCGGGTATGACAGTGTTCGACGCTACACAAAGAATTGGCGCATTGCGCACGGCCGACAACAGGCGCAGGCGTTCATCCCGCTGATCTTTGATCCTGGGGAGGCGTACCAGTTCGACTGGAGTGTGGAGACGGTTTTGATGGACGGTGCACTCACGACCGTGAAGGTTGCCCATTTCAAACTTTGCCATAGCCGCATGCCATTCTCCATTGCCTATCCGCGCGAGACGCAGGAGATGGTCTTTGATGCCCACGACGAGGCCTTCAAATTCTTTGGTGGAGGCTGCATCAACGGGATCTACGATAACATGACGACCGCCGTCGATGCGATCCTGTCGGGCAAGGAAAGAAAGTTCAACAAGGCATTCTCCCGGATGTGTTCTCATCATCTGGTGAACCCGATCGCCTGTACGCGCGCGGCCGGTTGGGAGAAGGGTCAGGTTGAGAATCTGGTCAAGGAGAGCCGCGCCTATAGTTTTACACCGCGTCTGGAGGTGGCCGACTTCGATGAATTGAATGCCCGGCTGCAAAAAGACGCGATCAAACGCGCAAAAGAACTGCGGCATCCGGAAAACCTGGAGGTGACGGTCTGGGAGGAGTTCCAGCAGGAAAAGCCGCTGCTGACGCATCTGCAGAAGCCCTTCGTCGGGTTCCGTGAAAAGACGGTCGCCGTGAGCCGAACCTGCCTGATCAACTTCGAAAGAAACAAATACAGCGTTGAGGCAAGAGCTGTTGGACGTCAGGTCCAGTTGCAGGTCTACGCCACGCGGATTGTCCTGCGCCAAGACGGTGAGATTGTCGGAGAGCACGAACGGTGCTTCGGCCGAGGAAAAACGATCTTCAACCCTTGGCACTATGTGCCCGTCCTCAAGCGCAAGCCTGGCGCTCTGCGCAATGGAGCACCGTTCCGTGACTGGGACCTACCACCGGCAATGACGCAGATCTGGACCCATCTGCGGGGCACATCCGACGGAGACCGGCAACTTGCCGATATTCTTTTCGCTGCTTACCAGCACGACATTGATGTGGTCGAGGCTGCCTGCGAAGAAGCTCTAAAATCTGGCCTGCGCAAGGCCGATGCGATCCTGAACATTGTCTCTCGGCGCACCAATCCCCCGCCGCCAAAGGCGATTGAGCCGCCTGCCCACCTGCAGCTGAAAATGGCACCGATCGCGGATTGCGCTCGCTATGACAGGCTTGGAGGCTCCCATGCAACTGCGTAAGGAAATTCTCGAACTTGCCCGTCAACTGAAGTTGCCAGGCATCGTCAACTGCTTTGACGAAGTGATGCAGGCCGCAGCCAAAAACAACTGGCGGCCCCAACAGGTCGTGGCCGAACTCCTCACGGCCGAACTGGCCGAAAAGACTGCGCGCTCGATCCGGTATCAGATGGGTGCCGCAAAGTTCCCGGTCTGCAAGTCCTTACCTGAGTTCGACTTCACGGTCAGCCCCGTCAACGAGGAAGTCGTGCGCAATCTTCATGACGGCGATTTTATGGACCAGGCCAGGAATGGCGTGCTGGTCGGTGGAACCGGATCGGGCAAAACGCATCTCGCAACAGCGATCGGGGGCCACGCGGTCAATAACCGCCGGCGGGTCAGGTTCTTCAGCGCTGTGGATCTCGCGAACAAGCTGGAGGCTGAACATCGCGAAGGCAACGCCGGGCGGCTCAGCGAGCAGCTGATCCGCGTCGACCTCGTGATTATAGACGAACTCGGTTATCTGCCGTTCGCAGAGTCTGGTGGACGATTACTCTTCCATCTCATCAGCAAACTGTACGAGCGAACGTCTATTCTGCTAACAACCAACCTCGCATTTGCTGAATGGCCGAGTGTGTTCACAGATGCCAAAATGACCACTGCTCTCCTGGATCGACTGACACACCATTGCGATATCATCGAAACCGGGAACGAAAGCTGGCGAATTAACCACCGCGACTAACCTCGAAATCGGGGAATAAATTCCTGACTTCCGACATTTTTTCGTATAAGTCATTGATATTATTATGCCTTGGTTGCCAAAAGGCACTACACGGACTTTTTTCGCCAGCGATTGTTTCGGAGTGTTGAGGGAGCTCAGGCTTTGGTCTGGCCAGTTTTTCGGGTGCGCCCGGGGGGTATCTTGAAAGGGGCTTCGTTCCAGGTCAGGCCGACGCAGGTGAGGATGCGTCTGGCATCGACCGTGGCATGGCTTGGCATGCCGTAGCGGTCAGGGGTGCCTTTGTGGCGCAGGATCGAGAGCTGCAATGCGTTCAACTCGTTGCGGATACGAGCCGGGCTCATCGGGTGTCCGAGCAGGTCCAGATGCTTGCGCAGGTGCTGCAGGCAGCAGAAGGCCATGTAGCAGATGGCGATATGGGCCCGGACCCGACGCGGCGACCAGTGATAGATGGGCCGGATTTTCAGATCGTGCTTGTTGGTGCGGAAGCAGGCTTCGATCTCCCACAACTGGTGATAGCGGGCAATGACGTCCTGTGCCTCCAGTTCGTCCGCACCATGAACAACAATGGCATGCAGCCCGTCCCATTGTGCCGCTGCCTTGATCTTTGCATCATCCAGCGTGACGTCCCCGCTGTCGGGGAAGGCCAGGAAGCGGCCATATCCCCGGCTGCTGAAGCTGCCGGGTTTGCGAGAGCGCTTGAGCTTCTTGTGCAGCTTTTCGATTGCCTTGTCGCGCTTGTGGGCATCATTGCGTGCCCGGGTGGGTGACCAGGTCACAATGACCCGCGCTCCCTCCTGGTCGATCACCTTGTACCAGCCCTTCTCGGTTGCCTCTTCAGAACCGTGTCCAGCCCAAGGCTGGCGTCCCTCCGGGCTCAAAATGTTCGCCTTCACGGCGGCCGGGGCGGACTTCATGCGATAGCCGAGGATGTAGGGCAGACCCTTGTTCTGCAACATCTGCTGGTTGTCCTTGCTGAGCATGGCGGCATCGGCCACGAACGTGACCCTGGCCACGTCGAAGCGTCCCTCCAACGCCTTCAGCGCAGCTTCCAGCGTATGACCTTCCCAGGTGTTTCCCGGGAAGAGTTCATAGCCCACAGGCAGCCCATCGGAGGTGACGATCAGCGCCAGCATGACCTGAGCGCGGTGATGCTTGCCATCCTTGCTGAAGCCCTTGGCCAGAAGATGATCCTGCTCGACCCCGTCCGCATCCTCGGCCGGGTCCTCGCGCTCGGTGTCAAAGGCCAGGGTCGTGCAATCGTAGAACAGCACGGTCACTGGCCCGCCCAGCAACTTCTCTGCCGCCGCGTGAGAGGTTTTGCAAATCCCGTCTATCACCGGCGTATTGATGTAATCCATGCTCCGATAGACCACGTCCAGATTGAGCGTGATGCCTGCCTGGTTCTCCAACGCCTCCACGGTCGCGCGCTTGCTCTCGGGCTGTGCGATCCGCGCCATAACCAGCTCTTTCACAATGCGATTGGCACTTTTACGCGCCGCCCCCAGAAGGGCCCCCCAACCCAGTTGGTCATACATCGTCCCCATGACATCCCGCAGACCCAGAGAGACCCGCGCCTCCTCACGGCACTCGGCAAGATCAACGCCAAGCTTGTCCGGCCGCGGAGCGCGGCGCACCAGCGCCTGCAGATCGGCATATTCCGTGGGCGTGAACAGTTCCATTTGCGGCGAGCGATCAATGCGTAATTGCTCCATCAAGCGGCCCGCCAGACGCTTGATATCCTCAATCTCGCTGTCGTTATGGGCCACACCCACATGGCGCAGGATCTTCTGGCGTACCTTGGAGCCGGTGCGGACGGATTCAACGATCTGGATCCGTGTGCGGTTGAGCTTTGCGTCATGTTTGGTGCGGATGAACATGGGCGAAGAGGTTAGCCATCTGAAGGCCCATGTCAATACTTTTTATAATAATGGGGCACTACAACGCGCCTCTGAGCAACCACACCTGAAAACAAACCAAAAACCCAGTCAGATCAACAAAAAGGTCGGAAGTCAGGAGGCCGCAGCCAAAAACAACTGGCGGCCCCAACAGGTCGTGGCCGAACTCCTCACGGCCGAACTGGCCGAAAAGACTGCGCGCTCGATCCGGTATCAGATGGGTGCCGCAAAGTTCCCGGTCTGCAAGTCCTTACCTGAGTTCGACTTCACGGTCAGCCCCGTCAACGAGGAAGTCGTGCGCAATCTTCATGACGGCGATTTTATGGACCAGGCCAGGAATGGCGTGCTGGTCGGTGGAACCGGATCGGGCAAAACGCATCTCGCAACAGCGATCGGGGGCCACGCGGTCAATAACCGCCGGCGGGTCAGGTTCTTCAGCGCTGTGGATCTCGCGAACAAGCTGGAGGCTGAACATCGCGAAGGCAACGCCGGGCGGCTCAGCGAGCAGCTGATCCGCGTCGACCTCGTGATTATAGACGAACTCGGTTATCTGCCGTTCGCAGAGTCTGGTGGACGATTACTCTTCCATCTCATCAGCAAACTGTACGAGCGAACGTCTATTCTGCTAACAACCAACCTCGCATTTGCTGAATGGCCGAGTGTGTTCACAGATGCCAAAATGACCACTGCTCTCCTGGATCGACTGACACACCATTGCGATATCATCGAAACCGGGAACGAAAGCTGGCGAATTAACCACCGCGACTAACCTCGAAATCGGGGAATAAATTCAAAACAGACAGCAGGTCAAACCTTCAGTCGAGCTACGCTCTCTTTTCGGTTTGACCTGCTGTCCACCCCCTCCTGAATCAACCTAAACACGACCCCCTCAACGCCCCTCTTAGCTCCAAGGGGGGTCAAATTTGGACGCCGATGGGGGGTCATTATTCAATGCCGATTGACAAGCATGCCGTTCTCATGGCTGGCACCTGTCACGCGGACATGGTCGGCCAGGGCAAAGCGGCGCTCAAACGCACGGGTGGCGATCCCGCGGTGCAGATAGCTGCGGTCCTTGTCCTCGGCGGCTTTCTTGCCTGCCACGATAAGTGCGTTTTCCTTCACTTCGACGGACAGGTCTTCTTCGGAAAAACCAGCGACAGCGACGGAAATCCGATAAGTGTCGGCGTCGGTTTTTTCGATGTTGTATGGGGGATAGCTGGGCTGTGCCACGTCGTTGGTCAGAACGCGGTCCATCATGTCGGCGATCTGGTCGAAACCAATGGTGGCGCGGTGCAGCGGTGCAAAATCAAAACTACGCATGTGTCGTTATCCTCATCCTAGAGCGATTTACGATGTTCAGCCCTCCGATCTGGACGGGCGTTGGGTTATACCGGACCCCGTTGTGGCGATCCGATACAAATCACATGGGTAACGATTTGCGTAAGTTCAACCCCCGCCCGAGCTGATGAATTTCGCGCCTGACTCGGACTTGCCCGAACCCACCTGCAATCTGCGGATCTTAGCTTCGGGCCGGGGTGCATCGCGCCGCATGATCGCCTTGAGTTCGGAGACGACCGGAGATAGCTCCATCCCAAAGCCGATCTTGCGCCCCCCACTCTCGCCAATGGCAGAGACAACCGACAAAATCTGCCAGCGCGACCCGTTTTTGGTGAGAACAGCCGACCCTGATGAGCCAAAGGTGACATCGCAATCAAAGGTGATCAGCCCGTCTCGCCTATCCAGGATTCGACAGGATTTTTCGCGTGTTATGGCCTCGGACCGGCCTCGACCGTAAGAGGCGATACTGAGTTCGGAGCCGATGACGGGCCCCTGATACAGGACAAAAGGGTCGGCAATCGAATAGGGGATCGGTTCATCCAGCCGCATCAGCGCCACGTCTTCGCGTACACCCTGAGACGACAGAGGATCGTTGGCCCCATAGCTTGGAAGCGTGGCAATCTGAACCACCTTGCGCTCGGCCAGAGCAACGCCATTGCTCAGCCCGGCACGGAATGTCACCTCGCCCGGCTCATAGGCCTGTCCGGTGCGTTTATCCAAGGCACAATGGGCGGCTGTCAGGACCATATCCTGCGCAATCAGCGTCCCCGTACAGAAAGACCGTTTGCCCACATCCAGACGGCCGATCGCCTCCCACCCGTAGAGGTCATCGCGATCCGTCAGCGTGCGTTTGTTGCTTTGGGCCTGCGCTGCCGTGGCCACAATAGAGGCGCACAAGATGAAAAGGCTAAAGACGCGCATCATGGCCGGATAAACCTTGCCCCGACATTCTTGCCAGACCCGGTGTTGCCAGAAGACAGGCCAAACCCATTTCCATTGGACAGTTCCGCCTGCAGCAGCTGTAGCGATCCATCCAGCGCGGTGCCCAGCGACACGTTTTCCCCGTTAAGCTCGGCTTTGGCCGACACCACAGATACGATACGCGGACGCTCACCGCTCAGCGAGAAAATCGGCGCGCCCGAGGCCCCGAAATCGACGTCGCAGGACATTACCAAAACGCCCCGATGCCCGGCCATAACCGAGCAAACCTGCTGCAGCGACGGGGCCTCGGCCCGGTCATGCGCGTAAGACACCACACCCACCTGCTCGCCTTGATCAGGGCGTGCGCCGGTCTCAAAAGGAATAACGGTGGTGTTTCGAACCGGCTGCCAGAGTTCGATCAACGCCAGATCATAGCGGACACGGTCGCTGGTCGCCCTGCCATTATAGACATATTTCGGATGAATCACCGCCTGCCGTGCCGGACGATAGGCCGAGGCGCTCCCGCGTCGCCATCCCGCGAGAAACTCGATCCGCGACGGGTCGATTCGCTTCTTGGTGTGTTTTTCCTGACTTCCGACATTTTTTCGTATAAGTCATGATATTATTATGCCTTGGTTGCCAAAAGGCACTACACGGACTTTTTTCGCCAGCGATTGTTTCGGAGTGTTGAGGGAGCTCAGGCTTTGGTCTGGCCAGTTTTTCGGGTGCGCCCGGGGGGTATCTTGAAAGGGGCTTCGTTCCAGGTCAGGCCGACGCAGGTGAGGATGCGTCTGGCATCGACCGTGGCATGGCTTGGCATGCCGTAGCGGTCAGGGGTGCCTTTGTGGCGCAGGATCGAGAGCTGCAATGCGTTCAACTCGTTGCGGATACGAGCCGGGCTCATCGGGTGTCCGAGCAGGTCCAGATGCTTGCGCAGGTGCTGCAGGCAGCAGAAGGCCATGTAGCAGATGGCGATATGGGCCCGGACCCGACGCGGCGACCAGTGATAGATGGGCCGGATTTTCAGATCGTGCTTGTTGGTGCGGAAGCAGGCTTCGATCTCCCACAACTGGTGATAGCGGGCAATGACGTCCTGTGCCTCCAGTTCGTCCGCACCATGAACAACAATGGCATGCAGCCCGTCCCATTGTGCCGCTGCCTTGATCTTTGCATCATCCAGCGTGACGTCCCCGCTGTCGGGGAAGGCCAGGAAGCGGCCATATCCCCGGCTGCTGAAGCTGCCGGGTTTGCGAGAGCGCTTGAGCTTCTTGTGCAGCTTTTCGATTGCCTTGTCGCGCTTGTGGGCATCATTGCGTGCCCGGGTGGGTGACCAGGTCACAATGACCCGCGCTCCCTCCTGGTCGATCACCTTGTACCAGCCCTTCTCGGTTGCCTCTTCAGAACCGTGTCCAGCCCAAGGCTGGCGTCCCTCCGGGCTCAAAATGTTCGCCTTCACGGCGGCCGGGGCGGACTTCATGCGATAGCCGAGGATGTAGGGCAGACCCTTGTTCTGCAACATCTGCTGGTTGTCCTTGCTGAGCATGGCGGCATCGGCCACGAACGTGACCCTGGCCACGTCGAAGCGTCCCTCCAACGCCTTCAGCGCAGCTTCCAGCGTATGACCTTCCCAGGTGTTTCCCGGGAAGAGTTCATAGCCCACAGGCAGCCCATCGGAGGTGACGATCAGCGCCAGCATGACCTGAGCGCGGTGATGCTTGCCATCCTTGCTGAAGCCCTTGGCCAGAAGATGATCCTGCTCGACCCCGTCCGCATCCTCGGCCGGGTCCTCGCGCTCGGTGTCAAAGGCCAGGGTCGTGCAATCGTAGAACAGCACGGTCACTGGCCCGCCCAGCAACTTCTCTGCCGCCGCGTGAGAGGTTTTGCAAATCCCGTCTATCACCGGCGTATTGATGTAATCCATGCTCCGATAGACCACGTCCAGATTGAGCGTGATGCCTGCCTGGTTCTCCAACGCCTCCACGGTCGCGCGCTTGCTCTCGGGCTGTGCGATCCGCGCCATAACCAGCTCTTTCACAATGCGATTGGCACTTTTACGCGCCGCCCCCAGAAGGGCCCCCCAACCCAGTTGGTCATACATCGTCCCCATGACATCCCGCAGACCCAGAGAGACCCGCGCCTCCTCACGGCACTCGGCAAGATCAACGCCAAGCTTGTCCGGCCGCGGAGCGCGGCGCACCAGCGCCTGCAGATCGGCATATTCCGTGGGCGTGAACAGTTCCATTTGCGGCGAGCGATCAATGCGTAATTGCTCCATCAAGCGGCCCGCCAGACGCTTGATATCCTCAATCTCGCTGTCGTTATGGGCCACACCCACATGGCGCAGGATCTTCTGGCGTACCTTGGAGCCGGTGCGGACGGATTCAACGATCTGGATCCGTGTGCGGTTGAGCTTTGCGTCATGTTTGGTGCGGATGAACATGGGCGAAGAGGTTAGCCATCTGAAGGCCCATGTCAATACTTTTTATAATAATGGGGCACTACAACGCGCCTCTGAGCAACCACACCTGAAAACAAACCAAAAACCCAGTCAGATCAACAAAAAGGTCGGAAGTCAGGAGGAATAACGGTGGTGTTTCGAACCGGCTGCCAGAGTTCGATCAACGCCAGATCATAGCGGACACGGTCGCTGGTCGCCCTGCCATTATAGACATATTTCGGATGAATCACCGCCTGCCGTGCCGGACGATAGGCCGAGGCGCTCCCGCGTCGCCATCCCGCGAGAAACTCGATCCGCGACGGGTCGATTCGCTTCTTGGTGTGTTTTTCGAACAGGCAATGCGCGGCGGTCAGCACCAGCGTGGGCGAGATCAGCGCACCGGTGCAAAACCCGGTGCCATCAATATCCAGCCGCCCCACGGCCATCCATTGCCGCCCGGAATCCGACGTCTCGAGGCTTTTCAGCCCGGTATCCTGCGCCGAGGCGGCCATTGGCAGCACACTCAGCACGATGGCCTTGATCCAGTTGCGCACGCGGTTCTCCGGCTATCCGTTCCGATCAACTGTTCTACGGGCCGCGTTAGGCGAAAATAGGGCAGGTCGGGTTGGCGGAAATTTCCTGTTCAACTGATGCCAAGGCGCATCATCGCTGCCTAGCGCAAAATAGGCACCTCGGAAGTCGCCCTGCCCGTCTGCAAACCACGAGGTTTCGGACCTCCGGTGGCCCAATCCAGCAACTCGACCGTATGGACGATCGGCAGCTCGGTCCCCGATCCGATCTGCATCATGCAGCCGATATTCCCCGCAGCGATCAGGTCGGGCTTTTTAGCCTCAAGCGTGCGCACCTTGCGCTGTTTCAGCTGGCCCGAGATCTCGGGCTGCATCAAGTTATACGTGCCCGCACTGCCGCAACACAGATGGCTGTCAGCGGGTTCAACAACCTTGAAGCCAGCGCTTTTCAGCAGCTCCTTCGGGTAGGTCTTGATCTGCTGCCCGTGTTGCAGCGAACACGCCGCGTGATAGGCCACGGTCAGCCCTTGATCCGACTGCTCGGGCAGATCCAATTGCATCAGGACCTCACTGACATCCATCGCAAGGGCCGACACCCGTGCCGCGTCCTGTGCCAGAGGGTCATTTCGGAACATGTGCCCATAGTCCTTGACCGTCGTCCCACAGCCCGAGGTGTTAATGACGATGGCGTCCAGCCCCTCCCCATCCATTTCACGCACCCAAGCGCGAATATTGGCCGCCGCTGCCGCGTGGCTCTGCTTGCTTTTGCCCATGTGGTGGGTCAGCGCACCGCAGCATCCGGTCCCTTCGGCCACCACCACCTCGCACCCCAACCGGGTCAGCAGACGGATCGTGGCGTCGTTGATATCGGTGTTCAGAGCCTTTTGCGCACAGCCGGTCATCAAGGCCACACGCTTTTTGCGCGGTATTTTGGGCGCAAAGCTCTGCGGGTCGTCATTGCGACTGACCGGAGGGATATGTTTCGGCGCCATATCCAGCATCGCCCGCAAGCGCGCATCCGGCATCAGAAACCGGAACGGACGGCCCAGCTTGGCCCCGATCAAGGCCCAGCGAAATCGCATCGGATAGGGCAAGATCTGCGCAAGAACCCAGCGCAGCACGCGATCGGTCAATGGGCGCTTGTAATTGTTCTCAATATACTCGCGGGCGTGATCGACCAGATGCATGTAGTGCACGCCCGATGGGCAGGTCGTCATGCAGGCCAGACAAGACAGGCACCGGTCGATGTGTTTGACCGTCTTCTCGTCCGGTACACGCTCATTCTCAAGCATATCCTTGATCAGGTAGATACGGCCGCGCGGGCTGTCCAACTCATCGCCCAGCACCTGATAGGTGGGGCATGTGGCGGTGCAAAACCCGCAATGGACGCAACTGCGCAGGATCTCGTTCGCGCGTTGAATGCCTGGGTCCTGCAGCTGTTCTTCGGTGAAAGTCGTCTGCATCGGCCTACCCCATCAATCCCGGATTAAACAGGGCCTTTGGATCGAACCGCTGCCGCAAACCTTGGCTCAAGGCTGCAACCGGTGCGGGTTCCGGTTGGAACCGGCCCAGCGCCTGAACGGTCTCGGCCTTCGCCCGCACAATAGAGGCGTGGCCCTGAAAACCGCCAAGACGCGCGCGAACATCGGTGCCCTCATCCACCAAAGCCCAGATCAAACCGCCACCCCAATCGAGCAGGAGTTTATTCGCCTCAAGCCGCGCAGTGATTTCCGGCGCATCGCTGGGCTTGACCGAGATACGCCAGACATCGCCCTCTTTCCCCGCGAACGGGATCACGTCCCGGATCGCGCGCCAGGTGGCATCTGAATCCTCAACAACGGCGACCTCGCCGAACCCGGACAGCACATCCTGCAATCGCCCAACACGATACGCAACCGAGTCCGCAAACCCCTCAACCCGCAACAAGGCCTGACCTGTTTCGGGGGCAAAGGCAGCCCCGCTCACCTCATAAGGTGACCTCAAAGCGGCAGACAGAACCTCAACCGCGCCCGAGGCATGGGCAACCGGCACGCCCAGGGTCACGACCGCTTCGGGTTTCGGCAACACTTTCAAAGACACTTCGGTCAGCACCCCCAGCGTCCCCCAGGAGCCCGCCATCAGCTTGACCAGATCATAGCCGGTGACATTCTTCATCACCCGCCCGCCATTCTTCACGACCTGCGCTTGCCCATCGACATAGCGCACGCCCAGCAGAAAATCCCGACACGCCCCGGCCTGAACCCGCCGTGGCCCCGAGATGTTGGCGGCAACAACCCCGCCAATCGTCGGCTCACCCGAGGCGCCGAGCAGCGCGCGATAGTCCGCAGGTTCGAACGCCAGTTGCTGACCTTCGGCCTCCAGCGCGGCGTCAATCTCAGCCACCGGGGTTCCCGCTTGCGCAACCAAAGTTAGCGCGCCGGGTTCATAGAGGGATATCCCACGCAACCCATCCACATTCAAAACCGACCCCGGACCATCCACCCCGCGCGTCCCGCCACCTGCAATTCGCACCGGCCCCTGCAACCCGGCCACGATCTCGGCCAGCTCCGTTTCTGTCTCAGGTCTCATGACACTTCTTCTGTTCCAAAATACCTCGGGGGGACGGGGGCAGCGCCCCCTATTCCTCAGCCATCCGGCGCGCCTGTGACACGTCCAGCGGAAACACCTTGGCCGGATTCAACAGCCACTGCGGATCGAACACATCCTTCACCGCCATCTGCGCTTCAAGATCGGCCGCGCTATATTGATGCGACATCAGATCCCGTTTCTCGATGCCCACCCCGTGCTCTCCGGTCAGGCAGCCGCCCACATCTACGCAAAGCTTCAGGATATCGGCACCAAACGCCTCGCATTTCTCCAGATCACCGGGCTTGTTGGCATCAAACAGGATCAGCGGGTGCATATTGCCGTCGCCTGCGTGGAAAACATTGCCGACGGGCAGGCCATAGTCCTCGCTCAACTCGCCGATGCGGCGCAGAACCTGTGGCAGCGCCGAGACCGGGATCGTGCCGTCCAGACACATGTAGTCGTTCATCTGCCCCATCGCGCCAAAGGCCGATTTCCGACCCAGCCAGATCTTGGCGCTTTCCTCAGCGGACTGGCTTTCGCGCAGTTCCACCGGGTTGTGACGTTTCGCGATCTCGACGATCTTCGACAGCTGATAGTCGATCTCGGCATCCGAGCCTTCAACCTCGACAATCAACAGTGCGTGGCAATCGGGGTAGCCGGCATGGGCGAAGTTCTCACACGCCTTGATGCAGAGCGTATCCATGAACTCAATCGCGACCGGCAAGATACCCGACTTGATGATGTCCGATACGCACTGACCGGCGACCTCATTGTCATCGAACCCCAACAGAACAGGCCGCGCGCCTTCTGGTTTGCGCAGGATGCGCAGCGTCGCCTCGGTCACGACGCCGAGCTGCCCTTCCGAGCCGCAGATCACGCCCAATAGATCCAGCCCGCCGGAGTCCAGATGTGCGCCGCCGATCTCGACCACGCTGCCATCCATCATCACCATGGTCACGCCCAACAGGTTGTTGGTTGTCACGCCGTATTTCAGACAATGCGCTCCGCCCGAATTCATCGCGATGTTCCCCGCAATTGCGCAAGCCAACTGGGAGGATGGGTCGGGCGCGTAGAAGAAATCCTCCTCTTCTACTACGCCGGTCACGCTGAGATTGGTACGGCCGGTCTGAACGCGGATGAAACGGTTGTCATAGTCGGTCTCCAGCACGTCATTCATGCGCGCGACGCCAAGGATCACACAATCCGCCGTTGGCAGCGCCCCGCCGGCCAACGAAGTCCCCGAGCCGCGCGGGACCACCGGCACGCCCTCGTCATGGCAAATTCGCAGCACGTCCGAGACCTCCTGCGTGGTCGATGGCAGCACCGCCAGCATGGGCGGGCAACGATACGCGGTCAGCGCATCACACTCATAGGCCCGAGTCTCTGACGGGTCGTGAATCACCGCATCCTCAGGCAAAACCTGCAGCAATCGCGCCAGAACGGCCTGCTTTCGCGCAAGCACTTCAGGATTTGGCTGGGGCATTTCCATGGCTGATCCTCCAATTTGGTAAAATAATATTACCAATTTCTCCGTCTGGCAAGTTTTATGATCTGACCCTACTGTCGCGCCATGACCTGGATTGATCGCGCGCTTATGTTTTCGACGCTGGACTATGCCGCCGTTCTGCTTTTGCTGGCGGCCTGGCAAGGGATCGGCTGGAAGATCGAACACCCATCGCCGAGCAAACTGTCCGTTGCGATGATGATGGATGATTTCCGCCGCGGTTGGATGCACGAGATGGTCACCCGCCAGCCCCGCATGTTCGACGCGTAAGTTGTTGCGGCCATGCGGCAGGGCAGCACCTTCTTCGCCTCAACCACAATGATCGCAATTGGCGGTGGGCTGGCCTTGTTGGGCAATACCGAGCAACTGGCAGGCGTTGCCAGCGATCTGGCCATTGGCAGCGCCCCTGCATTGGTGTGGGAGATCAAGATCCTCGTCGTGATCCTGTTTCTGGCAAACGCGTTTCTAAAATATGTTTGGGCGCATCGCTTGTTTGGCTACTGCGCCGTTCTGATGGCCGCCGTACCGAATGATCCCGAAGACCCGGAAGCCTACCCGCGCGCCGCGCAAGCCGCCGAGATTTGTGTGACCGCCGCCCGCAGCTTCAACCGCGCGCTCAGAGCCACCTACTTCGCGCTTGCCTCGCTCGCGTGGTTCCTTGGCCCCATCGCGCTGATCATAGGCACCGTGATCACCTTTGGTGTCCTTTACCGGCGTGAGTTCGCATCACATTCGCGAACGGTTCTTCTGACCTTGCCACCTGACACCAAGACGTGATCCCTATTTCGCAATCAATTCCTTAGGATCTGCCCATGCGCTACCTGATTCTGACCGCTTTCCTTGCCACACCCGTTCTTGCCGATCCGCCGACCATCGAGAGCGTCTCGGCCAGCCGCAGCGGAGATTCGTGGCGTTTTGATGTGACGATCCGGCATCCGGATACCGGATGGGATGACTACGCCGATGGTTGGCGCGTGCTGGACATGGACGGGGCCGAGCTTGGTATGCGCGTATTGCATCACCCGCATGTGGACGAACAGCCCTTCACCCGCTCACTGAGCGGCGTCTCGATTCCCGAAGGTACCACGCAGGTGCAGATTCAAGCCCGCGACAATGTCGGTGGTTGGAGCGAAGACACCACGATCATCGACCTGAACTAGGGATCATAGCGTTTCGGGTTAAACTTGAGACACGAATACCCTGCCACGCTTTCAGCGTTCTCGGGACATTCATGTCACTTGATGATTCAGGTAAAACCCGAAACGCTTTAGAACACCCCGAGGCTCAGCCCCGCCGCCATAGCCGCGCCGATCTCGCGGCACTGATCCAGCTGGTCTTCAGGGATTGTCTTCTCAGCCAGTATCGCCTCAGGCGATTGTGCATGAGTGCAAATGATCAAAGGCGGCTGTACTTCTTTCAACCGCCAGCCGGTGGCGATGCGGGCGGTTTGGCGGGCGGCATTCTCTCCGTCGGACCCGGCGCAGATCATCTGGGCGTAGGGGCGGCCTTCGATCCGGCCCAGAACGGGATAATAGCTGCGATCGAAGAACTCTTTCATCAGGCCCGAAATCGCGGCGAGGTTTTCGGGGGCGCAGAAAATGTAGCCGTCCGCGGCCAGCAGATCGTCGGGCCCGGCCTGATCTGCGGTTTTCAGGACGATAACTGCCTCATCCCTACCGGCCTCGGCCGCTGCTTCGGCCATTTGCCGAGCACCGCTGGTGCGCGAATGATAGACAATCAGAAGCTGCGCCATGTCAGACCCGTTTCAGACCCGGTGATAGGGGCCGCCCGACAAGATGGTTGCGGCCCGATAGAGTTGCTCGGCCAGCATCACACGGACCAGCATATGGGGCCAGACCATGGACCCGAATGAGATGGAAAAATCCGCCTCAGCGCGCAGTGACGGGTCGACTCCGTCAGCTCCGCCGATGATCAGCGCCAGATCCTGTCGGCCTGCATCGCGCCAATTCCCCAGCTTTTGGGCAAAATCCGGTGAGGACATCAGCCGTCCGCGCTCATCCAGCGTACAGATCAAAGCGCCTTTGGGCAGCGCCTTGCGCAGCAACCCGGCCTCGGCGCCCATGCCGGCGTTTTTCTTGTCTTCAACCTCGATCACCCGCGCAGGACCAAGGCCCAGGCCACGGCCGGTCCGGTCGAAACGGGTCAGGTAGTCGTCAAGCAGGGTCTTCTCGGGTCCGGCGCGCAATCGCCCGACCGCAACTATGCTGATACGCATATCTCTCTCGCCTCCGGCCCTTCAATATAGGCCGGGATGGCGCCTCAGTTGGCTGAGGCGCTGCCGCCCGCAGGCTGCCACATCTTTTCCAGCTGGTAGAATTCACGCACTTCGGGGCGGAAGATATGGACGATTACGTCGCCCGTATCGATCAACACCCAGTCGCCGGCATCCTTGCCTTCGACCTTCGAGGTGAAACCGAATTCCTGCTTGATGCGATCTGTCAGCTTTTCCGCCATGGCTGCGACCTGACGGGTCGACCGACCCGAGGCAATCACCATGTGATCCGCAACAGAAGACTTACCTTGCAGGTTGATCTGCACGACGTCTTCGGCCTTGTCGTCGGAAAGTGAGGAAAGGATACGCTCAAGCAGCTTGTCGCTGATTGACTGAGAGTGGGCCATTACACTGGCCCCGTCATCGGCGGGCAAACCCGCCTGGGTATGTAGAGACAGGACATAGTCCTCCTTTGCTGCGCGCCGTAAAACCCGGCGCAGGGTAAATTCAAGGTAGCAAGCGACCCATGACATTTCAATGAAGCACGCCTGATGCCTCGCATGAATGTGCCCTGATGGCATCTGGGGGCCTTACAAGACCTTGATAGACTCGGCCAGTGTCTATATCTGACCGGAATATGAGACTCAATGTAGCCCAACTTCAGAATCTGGAAGACCGCGCGCGGTTACGCGAACGGTTCTATGGGGCTGCCCGCACGGTTCTGGCCCGCCTATCGGCAGCCTAAGCCACCTCGCCAGCTATTTCTCATTACATACGGGAGAGGACCGATGTCCCCCAAAACACTCTATGACAAGATCTGGGATGCTCATGTCGCGCATGAAGCCGATGATGGTACCTGCCTGCTTTATATCGACCGCCACCTGGTTCACGAAGTAACCAGCCCGCAGGCGTTCGAAGGCCTGCGTATGGCGGGCCGCAAGGTACGCGCGCCGGAAAAAACCATCGCCGTGCCGGACCACAACGTTCCGACCACACCGGACCGCGTGAACGGGATCGAAAACCCCGAATCGCGTATTCAGGTCGAGGCACTGGATAAGAACGCCAAGGACTTTGGCATTCACTACTACCCGGTGCATGACGTCCGTCAGGGCATCGTCCACATTGTCGGCCCCGAGCAAGGCTGGACCCTTCCCGGCATGACCGTTGTTTGCGGCGACAGCCATACCGCCACCCATGGCGCGTTTGGCGCACTGGCCCACGGCATTGGTACGTCCGAGGTTGAGCACGTACTGGCCACCCAGACCCTGATCCAGAAGAAATCCAAGAACATGAAGGTCGAGATCACCGGCAAATTGCAGCCGGGCGTGACCGCGAAGGATATCACTCTGGCCGTGATCGGTGAGACCGGCACTGCTGGCGGAACCGGCTATGTCATCGAATATTGCGGTGAAGCAATCCGCGATCTGTCTATGGAAGGTCGCATGACCGTCTGCAACATGGCGATCGAAGGTGGCGCGCGTGCCGGTCTGATCGCGCCGGACGAAACCACGTTTGAATATGTCAAAGGTCGCCCGCATGCTCCGAAAGGAGCTCAGTGGGAAGCGGCGCTGGACTGGTGGAAAACGCTCTACACCGACGAAGGCGCGCATTTTGACAAGGTCATCACGCTACGTGGTGAAGATATTGCGCCGGTCGTCACATGGGGCACTAGCCCCGAAGACGTTCTGCCGATCACAGCAACCGTCCCGCACCCTGAGGACTTTGAAGGCGGCAAAGTCGACGCGGCCCGCCGTTCGATCGAATATATGGGTCTGGAAGCCGGTCAGAAGCTGAGCGATGTCGAAGTCGACACCGTCTTTATCGGGTCCTGCACTAACGGTCGTATCGAAGATCTGCGCGCCGCCGCGGAAATTCTGAAGGGCAAGAAGATCAAGGACGGCATGCGCGCCATGGTCGTGCCCGGTTCGGGTCTTGTCCGCGCTCAGGCCGAAGAAGAAGGCCTTGCCGAAATCTTCAAAGAGGCCGGTTTCGAATGGCGTCTGGCGGGATGCTCGATGTGTCTGGCGATGAATCCCGACCAGCTGCAACCGGGCGAGCGTTGTGCCGCGACTTCGAACCGCAATTTCGAAGGTCGTCAGGGGCGTGGTGGGAGGACTCACCTGCTGAGCCCGGCAATGGCTGCCGCCGCGGCAATCACAGGACGGCTGACAGACGTCCGTGAATTGATGTAAGGTCCCCTCATATCTAGATATTTGAGGGATTGAACAAATGAGTGACTGGATCAAATGGCTCCTGCTGGGGCTCCTATCCATAGCGTTCGGTATCTTTGTGCTGGGCGCACCTGTCGTGGCATCTGTCGCCGTGACGGTGGTAACCGGCGTGTTGCTACTGATCTCGGGCGTGCTGCAGGTTGTTGGCGGCTTCACAGTTGAAGGCGTTGGCAACAAAATCCTGTCACTCATCATGGGTGCGGTCATGCTGTTTCTGGGCTGGTCCTTTCTGGATCACCCGTTGCAGGGTACGCTTACGCTGGCGAACGTAATGCTGATCCTGTTCATGGCAGGCGGCATCGCGCGGATCATTCTGTCGTTCCAGATGAAGGGAACGCAGTTTTTTGGCCCACGATGATCTCAGGCATCTTGTCGATCGTCCTCGCAGGCATCATCTGGAGCTATGTCGGGCAGCAACCGCAGGCCCTGCTGAGCATTCTGGGGATCTTCCTGGGCATCGAGATGCTGTTTAACGGGTTCGGATTGGTCTTCATGGCGTTCTTCGTCAAGAACGCACCCAAAGACGAAACAACTGAAGCGAAAGAAGCTTAAACGCGAGGCACGGGCGCGGCCCTACCCCGCAGGAGTGTAGACATGGAAAAGTTTGACAAAGTCCACGGGGTGGCCGCCCCAATGCCGCTGATCAATATCGACACCGATATGATCATCCCCAAAGTTCACCTGAAGACCATTAAACGGTCCGGCCTTGGTGTCGTTCTGTTTGACGAGATGCGCTATCACGATGATGGGCAGGAGAATGAAGAATTCGTTCTGAACAAACCCGCCTATCGCGATGCCGAGATTCTGGTGGCCGGAGACAATTTCGGCTGCGGCTCGTCGCGGGAACACGCACCTTGGGCGATCAAGGATTTCGGCATCAAAGTCGTGATCTCGACCAGCTTCGCCGACATCTTCTTCAACAACTGCTTCAAGAACGGCATCCTGCCCATCGTGGTCGAAGAAGAGCATCACGCGGTTCTGATGGATGACGCGCACAAGGGCGAAAACGCCCGCATGACCGTGCATCTGGAAGATCAAAAGATCACCACCTCGGACGGTGTTGAGATCACCTTCGACATCGACCCACACCGCAAGCACTGCCTGCTGAACGGTCTGGACGATATCGGCCTGACGATGGAAAAAGACCACCACATCGACAAGTTCGAGGATCACGCCGGTCAGGCCCGCCCCTGGGTGTGATTCTGGGGACGAATCTGTTGATACTCAACCTAACGGAGTCGCTAAGGCGGCTCCGTTCGCATTCTTGGGGGTGAAAATCCGAAAAACACAACATGTAGGTCTCAAATTGAGATACACGTCGGATTTGCGTCGAAATTGATGCAATCCCGCACCAGTTGCGCCATCATTTTGCCCGAAATCACGTGTTATCTGCACCCTGGCTTGAGCGAATTACCGCTTATCGTCCATGTTTGGTCGAAAGAGGTATCCGTCATAAAACGCAGGCGACGGGCACAAGTTGGAATGAAGCCGACACAGAATTGGCTGGTTCCGGTTTGAAAAGGGAATTATATACTTAAGTAACATTTTTATAGTGGACTGTCGCATATTGACGCGATAAAAACGAAAACCGCGCAAGGTATTTTAGCACTCTGCGCTCTCTTTAATCAGGCTTCTTGATACTCATTGGCCGCATGAATGCAGCCCTGATTTCATCCAATGACATTTCAGGCATGTCGATTTCTTCTTCCAACTCAGCCTTGGTCGGTTGATATTTGTTCGATCTGATGTGCAGATCGGCGGGTTCAGGCAGGTCTGCATTGTAACGTTGGTTTGTCATGCGAATTCCTAAATTGAATACATTGGTTTTAGCCGAGAAGTTCTCGCAAGCGGGTTTGGATTGGTTCAATTTTAGCCAGTTCGGTCAACAAAAACTCTACGTTGTCGGGGCCGTCGGCCTGACGCGCCCGCACAATACTGTCGTAATCAATTTCCAACAAATCACAAAACTCCCGACCTGTCATTGCCTCATCGATTGAAATTCTCTTCTTGAATCCTTCCCAGATCGCTTGCTTGTCTTCTTGATTGAAAGCACAAAAGTGTGCCTGGAACCGATATTGAATATGCTGGGCGTTGCGTTGAATGAACCCGTGCATTGACTGCCTCTCTGCGCTAGCTTTTTTTGTGTCGAACACATGACCGTCCTTCAACTCAACTATATGGCAGTTTTGCTCGCCTTTTCGGCGCTTGAAAACCATAAAGTCAGGCTCTGATCCCGAAAAATCCAAGGTCCGACTTCGTTTAATTTCACGTTTTCGGGCAAGCAACACGCCCTCAGGCATGATTTCTTGTTCCAAAAAGGTGTCCAGATTAGGGATGTTGGGAACAGCTTCCACGATCATCGATTCCAGTTCTGACCCCGATGAGATTACAGCTGACTGTATCTTGCTGGCCAATTCACCTAACGCTTCATTCCCAAACAACCGGGCGTAAGAACCAGATGTGTTCTTTGGTTTGGCATCCCGTAATCGTGCCATAATCTAACCGTTCAAGTCGCAACCAAGGAAGGTGCGGCCATGGTTTCGTGCCGCTTGCAGAACCGAAAACGACCCGGCAGCCGGATCAATTACAAAATCGCCTTCGTGGCTCACGGCGGCCATGAGTTGACCTTGTATGTCTATTGGTTTGGAATGTGGGTGATCCCGCTGGGATACTTGTTCTTGAATTACATCTGGAATGTTATGTATTTTCCACACGCCTTTTGCCTTACGCGGCTGTTTCTGTAGTACTATGCAGTATTCTCCTCTGCGCCGAGTGCGATAGCCCATACCAAATGTACCCTTGTTCCACGTTAAAAGATCCACAATGTCCAGCCTCGTTCCGTCCAGCCACGGGTGAATACCTTGGCAAAGGTGAAACTTATCCACCCATAAAAAGAGATGGCCTGATGGGATAAGCGTACGATCTATTCCGCGAATAAAATTGGCGATGGCCTCCTCCGGCATTTGCTGTAGGGCGCTGCGGCGTTTTCCACGAACTTTGCCTTCGTTCCCATATGCCAGCTTTTCAAGCACGCCACGGTATTGGGGATCGAAGAATGCGACTGGAACTGCGTCCGCAGGTATAGCGGAAAGGAACTCAAGACCGTCCATCTTAAGGCGCGTGTTGGGCTTAAGGACATCGGGAAGCACCAGCTTTGGCACGGTCACCGTGCGCGTGTTGGAAAATACCCCGGCAGTACTTTGCGAAGTTCCGACGCTCATGACCGCGCTCCGCTATTCAATCCGTTATCCTCGATTAGCTTCTTGTAAGGCAGGTTCTTTCCAGCCATCCCATGCACAACGCCGCCCATTTGGTCGATTGTATCCTTTGGCCTGTTGTTGTGACGGTGCTGAAACTCGTCCACATAGCGTTGCAGATGCTTGGGCGACATCTTGTGATAGACGCCATTATAACCCCGCTTCATAGGAGCCCAAAAGCTTTCCAGCCCGTTGGTGTGCGCCTGATCGCGGACATATTCACCCACTGAGTGCTTTACCACCTCATGCGGCCTGTCAATGCCCTTGTAGGCACTAGCCTCATCGGTATAGAGTGTTGCTCCTTCGACGGCATGCTCGTTCACAAACCCCTGCAAGGTCTCTTTGTCTGTGCTCTCTACCACTTTGGCAACAACCTGACCCGTTTCGCGATCCCTGATACCAGCAACAGCAGCCTTGCCAACAGCGCCACGTCCAGCCTTGAGTTTCTTCTTCGCGTGTTTGTTGCCTTCCTTGCCGCCTATGTAGGTTTCATCTGCTTCGACTGGGCCATTAAACCAAGGCATGTTTGCCTCCATTGCAGCCCGAAGACGATGCAGCATGAACCACGCGGACTTCTGCGTAACACCAAGCTCACGGTGCAACTTCATCGAAGATACGCCCTTAAGGTTAGTTGTGAACAAGTAAATACCAATGGCCCATGTGCGATATGGTAGCCGGGTATTCTCAAGGATCGTGCCGACCCGAACCGTAAACATGGGTTTTTTGGAGCACTCACGACACCTGTGCGTCATGCTTGGATGCCTGATGCCTGACTGCACGTTGAAAGAACCGCAATGCGGGCAAAACGGACCATCTGGCCAATGTAGTTCCTCAATCCACTTACGCGACTTTTCTTCATTACCGAACATTGCAGCAACCTGTAGGAAGGTCAGGCCCTTGCGGTTTGATTTTCCCGGTGCTTTTGTCATTTTTACACTCCTGAATGTTATTAAAATGTAACAAATGCGTCGGAGTCCGTCAATCATAAATGTTACTTAAGTATATAATTCCCTTTCAAAAGCGGCGTGACCAAAGCGGTCGTAGGCTGCTTTTTTGTCAGCATCGCGCAGCACGTCATAGGCTTCGTTCGCTTCTTTGAACTGCGCCTCGGCATCCGGGTTGTCTTTGTTGCGGTCGGGATGCAATTCTTTGGCTTTCTTGCGAAAACCTTTCTTGATCTCATCCGCAGATGCGCCTTTGGTGACACCAAGCACATCATAGTAGTCGCGTTTTGACATCAGTTTTCCCTTCTGCCTCAACGTAATCGGGCCGGCCCGGCAAGCGGACCGGCCCAGATTGGCCCGGTTACCGGTTACTTACGCTTGTCGTCGTCCAGATCTTCGAACTCGGCGTCGACAATGTCATCATCCGCAGGACCTGCGTCTGCTGCTGCAGGCTCTTCCTCGCCCTCTTCGGCTTGCGCCTTGTAGATGGCTTCGCCCAGCTTCATAGCAGCTTCGGTGACGTTCTGGATGCCAGACTTGATCTTGTCGGCGTTCTCGGTTTCCAACTCGTCTTTCAGCGCGGCAATTGCCAGCTCGATCGCTTCGATCGTGGTCGGATCGACCTTGTCGGAGTGCTCTTCCATCGACTTCTCGGTCGAATGGATGAGGCTTTCCGCCTGGTTCTTGGCGTCGACCAGCTCGCGGCGTTCCTTGTCGGCTTCCGCGTTCTCTTCGGCGTCCTTGACCATCTTTTCGATGTCCTCATCGGACAGACCGCCCGAGGCCTGGATGGTGATCTTCTGCTCTTTGCCGGTGCCTTTGTCCTTGGCCGAAACCGAGACAATGCCGTTGGCGTCGATGTCAAAAGTCACCTCGATCTGAGGCATACCGCGCGGCGCCGGCGGGATGTCTTCGAGGTTGAACTGACCCAGGATCTTGTTGTCCGCAGCCATTTCACGCTCACCCTGGAACACGCGGATGGTTACGGCGTTCTGGTTGTCCTCGGCGGTCGAGAAGACCTGAGACTTCTTGGTCGGGATCGTGGTGTTACGGTCGATCAGGCGGGTGAACACGCCACCCAGCGTCTCAATACCCAGCGACAGCGGGGTCACGTCCAGCAGAACCACGTCTTTGACGTCGCCCTGCAGAACACCGGCTTGGATAGCCGCGCCCATGGCAACCACTTCGTCCGGGTTCACGCCTTTGTGGGGCTCTTTACCGAAGAATTTGGTGACCTCTTCGATCACTTTCGGCATCCGGGTCATAACACCGACCAGAACAACTTCGTCCACGTCAGCAGCCGACAGGCCGGCGTCTTTCAGAGCGGCGGCGCAAGGCTTCATCGACTTTTTGATCAGGTCGGAAACCAGCGATTCCAGCTTGGCACGGGTCAGCTTCATGACCATGTGCAACGGCTGACCGTTCGACCCCATTGAGATGAACGGCTGGTTGATTTCGGTCTGCGAGGTCGAGGACAGCTCGATCTTGGCTTTTTCAGCGGCTTCTTTCAGACGCTGCAGGGCCATTTTGTCTTGCGACAGGTCGACACCGTGTTCCTTTTTGAACTCGTCCGCCAGGTAGTTGACGATGCGCATGTCAAAGTCTTCACCACCCAGGAAGGTGTCACCGTTGGTCGATTTGACCTCGAACAGGCCGTCATCGATCTCCAGGATGGTCACGTCGAAGGTACCACCACCAAGGTCATAGACCGCGATGGTTTGGGTTTCTTCTTTGTCCAGACCATAGGCCAGAGCAGCCGCAGTCGGTTCGTTGATGATCCGCAGCACTTCCAGACCGGCGATTTTGCCGGCGTCTTTGGTGGCCTGACGCTGTGCGTCGTTGAAGTATGCTGGAACGGTGATAACCGCTTGCGTGACTTCCTCACCCAGATAGCTTTCTGCGGTTTCCTTCATCTTGCCCAGAGTGAAGGCCGAGATTTGGCTTGGGGAGTACTTTTCACCACGGGCTTCAACCCATGCGTCTCCGTTGCCGCCATTGACGATGGCATAGGGCACCATTTTCTTGTCTTTTTCGACTTCGGCATCATCCACACGACGACCGATCAGACGCTTGACGCCAAAAATCGTGTTGTCGGGGTTGGTGACCGCCTGACGTTTTGCAGGCTGACCGACCAGTCGCTCATCTTCGGTGAAGGCGACGATCGAGGGCGTGGTCCGCGCCCCTTCGGCGTTTTCGATGACCTTCGGCTGCGAACCATCCATGATCGCAACACACGAGTTGGTGGTGCCGAGGTCAATCCCGATTACTTTACCCATATTTTCAATCCCTTTCTCTTCAAGGCGATGTCCCGAGGGCCGGACCCGTTATGGCATCCCGTCCCCGATCTGATGTGCGCGACAGCACTACACCATCGCGCGTCTCGGCGTATATAAGGGCCGGACCAGAGGCCTGCAAGCATTCTGAATTGCAGGTTTTCGGGAATCTGCGGCCTTTTTTGGCAAGGATATGGTAAGGAATGGGGAATCCGGGATGACTCGGCTGCTTTTACGGGGATTTGAGATCAGGAAAGGCTATCTGGACAATGCCGTCCAGAGCCGGCTGATCGATGCGCTGCGCCCGCTTCTGAAATCCGCACCCCTGTTCCGCCCCGTGACACCATCGGGCAAAGTGATGTCGGTTCGCATGACCTCGGCCGGGGATTTGGGATGGGTGATGGATAAGGCGGGCTACCGCTATCAGGGCCAGCATCCCGGGGGCATGAACTGGCCCAAGATTCCCGAACTTGTGCTTGCGATCTGGCAGGATCTGGTGAGCCCAGAGCGCGCACCGGATTGCTGCCTGATCAACTACTATGGCAAAGACGCGAAGATGGGCCTGCATCAGGACAAGGATGAGGCCGATTTTTCGTGGCCTGTGCTGTCGGTCTCGCTCGGCGATGACGCGCTGTTCCGCATTGGCAACACAACACGCGGAGGCAAGACGGAATCCATCTGGTTAAACTCAGGCGATGTGGTGATCATGGGCGGCCCAGCGCGATTGACCTATCACGGCGTTGATCGTATCCGGCCCGGTTCATCGCGGCTGTTGCCCAAAGGGGGGCGGATCAATCTGACGATGCGGGTGGCAACCTAGCGCCGGGCACCCCAGCTTTGTGACACATGCTTCTTGGTGTAGAACACGGCAAGCAAACCAATCATCAGCACGGCGACGCCGACCCAAACCGCATATTCCCAGCTTGAATTGCGCGGGTAGTAGTTGCGAAAAACAAATCCACGGCATTGGTCGATGATGTGAAACAAGGGGTTCCAGGCAAACATTGTCAGCATGAAGCCGCCCAGCGCGTTTCCCAAGACCATCTTCCCCGAAAAGATCATGTTCAGCCGCCTGTAAAGGGTGGTGAGGATTGATGCCGTCGTCGGAAACCATGGGTTCAGTGCCATGAACACTAGCCCAACGGCACAGCCAGTGAACCACGACAGCAGCACCATGACAAACGCTGCACCCGGCTCCTCTATCACCAGTGGGGCTACAGCGACATGGTACAGGAACAGTATGACGAACAGCGTCACCAGCATGGTGTATAGGATGCCGAATGAGGTGGCGAGGATCATCACCATCATATTCATGGGCGAATGCAACATCATCGGGTTGTTGCCCACACCGACACCCGCCACCTGCTTTACGGACTTGATATGAACAAGGAACAAATAGACGCCCGACAGAAGATACAACACAAGGTCACCGCGGACCTTGGCTACCCGCGCGCCCATGAAGGACATGATCAAATAGAAAACCAAAACCAAGGCAAGGACCTGAACGATGCTGCGTACAATGGCGACAACTGCGTTGGAATGCTGTGACCGGACATTGCGCACCACGGCATGAAAGATCAGCTCAACCGTGGTGAATGCACCACCCAGCAGGGTCTTGTTATTCCTGAAATAGAACACGTGTCGGGTCTTTCCTGCTCTGTTGACCTCAGTCTTTCACGAATACCTTGCCGTTCGGTAACCAGCACATCATAAGTCCGTCACCACATTCGATCAACAAACCACCAAATCGGAGCTTTTTTGTGACCTACGACGCCCTTATCCCCGTCATCCGACGTCTGGCACTAGAAGCCGGTGACAAGATCATGGAAATCTACAATTCGGATACGTTCGATGTGAAGGTCAAATCCGACGAAAGCCCCGTGACCGAGGCTGATGAGGCCGCCGATGCGTTGCTCTCAGAAGGGCTGCGCGCCGCCTTCCCCGACATCCTGCTGGTGACCGAAGAACAGGCCGCCTCGCATTCCGAAAAGGGCGAAACATTCCTGATCGTTGATCCGTTGGATGGCACCAAGGAATTCATCAATCGGCGCGGAGATTTCACCGTCAATATCGCACTGGTCGAAAACGGTACCCCGACGCGCGGTGTCGTCTATGCCCCTGCGCGCGGTCGCATGTTCTATACCCAAGCCGATGGGCAATCGGTTGAGGAAACCGGCGCATTGGATAAAGTCCACGCGGGGGAGATCACGCCGATTTCGGTCTCTAATCCGGACAATTCTGCCCTTTTGATCGTCGCGTCCAAGTCGCACCGGGATCAGGCAACCGAGGATTACATCAACAAATACCGGGTGCAGGACAGCAAGAGCGCAGGCTCGTCCCTAAAGTTCTGTCTGGTCGCAACGGGTGAGGCAGATCTCTACCCGCGGGTCGGGCGCACGATGGAGTGGGACACCGCCGCCGGGCACGCTGTGCTGGCGGGGGCTGGTGGTCAGGTGGTCCGGTTCGACGACCACACACCGTTGACCTATGGCAAGGACGGCTATGCAAACCCGTTCTTCATCGCCTACGCTCCGGGTGTTGAGTTGAAGGAAGCCTGATGTCCGTTCTGATCGCCATTCCCGCCCGCTACGCCTCATCCCGCTATCCGGGCAAGCCTTTGGTGCCGCTGACTGGCGCAACGGGCAAAGCCATGACACTGATCGAGCGCTCATGGCGAGCGGCCAAGTCTGTGTCAGGCGTGGACAAGGTCGTTGTCGCCACAGATGACGACCGCATCCGGGACGCCGCCGAGGGGTTCGGGGCCGAGGTCGTGATGACCTCGGAAACCTGCCAGAACGGCACCGAACGCTGTGCCGAGGCACATGAGGTTTTGGGTGGTGGCTACGAGATCATCGTAAACTTGCAAGGCGACGCGCCGCTGACACCGCATTGGTTTGTCGAGGACCTGATCTCCGGCCTGCGCGACGCGCCCGAGGCCGGTGTCGCGACGCCCGTTCTGCGTTGCGACGGGGATGCGCTGAACAGCTTGCTCAATGATCGCAAACACGGGCGCGTCGGCGGCACGACTGCCGTTTTTGCAAGCGATAACAGCGCGATGTATTTCTCGAAAGAGGTGGTGCCCTTCACCTCCGACAACTATGCAGGCGCGGATCCAACCCCAGTGTTTCACCATGTCGGCGTCTACGCCTACCGCCCAGATGCACTGGCTGCCTATCCCAGTTGGCCCACCGGCCCGCTAGAGCGGTTGGAAGGTCTGGAACAGCTGCGCTTTATGGAAAACGGCCGCAAGGTTCTATGCGTCGAGGTCGAAGTCAAAGGCCGCCAGTTCTGGGAGCTGAACAACCCTCAGGACGTGCCCAAGATCGAAGCGATGATGGCGGATATGGGGCTGGAGTGATCCCTTTTCCCCCTGACCAAACCTGCGAATCTGGCGTAGAAGCGCCCAAATACGACCAATGGACCTGATATGAAAACGATCCTTGTCACGGGCGGCGCAGGCTATATCGGCTCTCACGCGTGTAAAGCGCTGGCGCGAGCGGGTTTTGTACCGGTGACCTACGACAACCTTGTCACCGGCTGGCAAGATGCGGTCAAGTTTGGCCCATTTGAACAGGGCGACTTGCTGGACCGCGCGCGGCTGGATGAGGTTTTTGCCAAGTATCAACCTGAGGCCGTGATGCATTTCGCAGCGCTCAGTCAAGTTGGGGAGGCCATGAAACAGCCCGCGCGCTATTGGTCGAACAATGTGACTGGCTCGCTGAATCTGATCGAGACCGCAGTGGCCGCAGGCTGTCTGGATTTCGTATTTTCCTCAACCTGCGCGACCTATGGCGATCAGGACAATGTTGTGCTGGATGAGGATACACCTCAGCACCCGATGAACGCTTATGGCGCCTCGAAACGCGCGATTGAGGATATCCTGCGGGATTTCGAGGCCGCTCATGGCCTGCGCCATGTGATCTTCCGCTATTTCAACGTGGCCGGTGCCGATCCCGAAGGCGAGGTTGGAGAGTTCCACCGGCCTGAGACCCATCTGATCCCGCTGATGCTGGATGCGATTGATGGCAAGCGGGATGGCCTGACTGTGTTTGGCACCGACTACGACACGCCGGACGGTACCTGCATCCGCGACTATGTGCATGTCTGCGATCTGGTCGACGCGCATATTCTGGGCCTGAACTGGCTGCAACAGGGAAAGGGTAACCGCGTGTTCAACCTGGGCACCGGCTCGGGGTTCTCGGTTCTTGAGGTTATCGAGCAGTCCAAAACCGTCACCAACCGCGCTGTTCCCTACAATATCGGACCGCGCCGCGCAGGGGATTGTACCAAGCTTGTGTCAGGCTCGGTCCGCGCCGAAGGTGAGCTGGGCTGGAGGCCAAAACGCTCAACACTAGAGACAATGATCACCGACGCGTGGCGCTGGCATCAAACCGGCGCTTACGAGAAATGAGCCGCCGTTGACCCCCGTCAACGCCGAGCTCCCTCGCATAAGCGCGGCCCAGAAATACCGGCTGCGTTGGAAACGACGCAGGCTGCTGTGGCAATCCTGGCGCAGTCGGCACCAGTTGGCCTGTTTGCAGAACAGAACCTTGGATATCCAGCGCGGAGATATTCTGGCCTTCGTCACCCTGCGCAACGAGTTGGAGCGCCTCCCGTGGTTCTTCCGGCACTACCGCGCCTTGGGCGTCGACCATTTTCTGGTCGTGGACAATGGCAGCGACGACGGATCGACCGAGTATCTCGCGCAGCAACCAGACGTATCGCTCTGGCACACTCAGGCCAGCTACCGCGCCGCGCGCTTTGGGCTGGATTGGCTGACCTCGCTGCAAATCCGGTACGGTCACGGCCATTGGTGCCTGACAGTCGACGCGGATGAGCTGTTGATCTACGCGCATCACGACACCCAGCCGTTGCAAGACCTCACCCGCTGGCTGGAGGGGCAAGGCCGGGCCGGGTTCGGTGCCTTGATGCTGGATCTCTACCCGAAAGGCCCGCTCGGGTCGCAAACCCATAACCCGGAAAGTGATCCGACCGAGGTCCTGAACTGGTTCGACTCCGGCCCCTACCGCGCGCAGCGGCAGACCCCGATGGGCAACCTATGGGTCCAGGGCGGCGCGCGTGAGCGGGTGTTTTTCGCCAATACACGCCAGCGCTCACCAACTTTGAACAAGATCCCTCTGATCAAGTGGTCCCGGCGCTATGCCTATGTAAACTCGACCCATTCCGCGTTACCACGTCACCTGAATGCGCTTTATGATGGGCCGAACGGAGCCGCGCCGTCGGGCGTGCTTTTGCACACGAAGTTTTTGCCCGAGATCGCCAAAAAGTCGCAAATCGAGAAACAGCGCCGCCAGCATTTTCATGATCCCGACCAATTCCAGACATACTATGATGGGATCATCGCGCAGCCGGATATGTGGACGGAGCGGTCCGAGGCTTACACCGGCTGGTTAAAACTACAGCAGTTGGGGCTGATGAATGCAGGGGGCTGGTCGGATCAGCAGGGCCAGGATTACTAACGTGTTGTAAATGCATTGCCCCTCAAGATGAAAAAATGGCATAGTCGGCGGAACCCGGATGTTGGACACTCAGCAATCAATCCGGGGACGCTCGCGTCAATAACAAGGGTTGGGCAGTCGCGTGGGCCTTTTGGAGTCTTATCGCATGAGGTTGCGGCGCAAGCGCCGTCTCGTGCGCTGCGTCAAAAGACGGCGTGAGCTAAAGCCCATCAGCACCAATACCGCCGCAATCCGCCCGGACGATGTGTTGCTGATGAGCGTTGTTCGTAACGAGAAGATCCGCCTGCCCTTCTTTCTGGAATACTACCGCAAGCTGGGCGTGAACCATTTTCTGTTTGTCGATAATGACAGCGACGACGGCAGTCTCGCGTTTCTGCGTACGCAGCCAGATGTCTCGGTCTGGCAGACGAAAACCAGCTATAAAAAGGCGGGGTTCGGGTTGGACTGGTCCAACTATCTGCTGCGCAAATACGCGCATGGGCATTGGGTTCTGACCGTCGATCCGGATGAGTTCTTTATCTATCCGTTTTGCGACACACGCCCGATCAGCGCGCTGACGGATTGGCTGGACAGCTGTGCGGTGCGCAGTTTCGGCACCATGCTGATCGACATGTATCCCGAAGGTCCCGTAGACGACGAACCCTACCATGAGGGTCAGGACCCGTTTGAAATCGCGCGTTGGTTCGATGCCGGGAACTACATGATTTCCAAGAATCCCGAATATAAGAACCTATGGATTCAGGGTGGCCCAAGGGCCCGTGTTTTCTTTCAGGACACCCCCTCGAAGGCTCCGGCGCTGAACAAGATACCCTTAGTGAAGTGGGATCGGCGCTATGTCTATATCAGCTCGACCCATTCGCTGCTGCCGAGGGGTTTGAACCAAGTTTATGACGAATGGGGTGGGGAAAAGACCAGTGGCGCGCTGCTGCATGCCAAGCTGATCAACACGCTTGGCGACAAGGCGCGCGAAGAGATGCAGCGCAATCAGCACTATCGTGGTTCCGGTGAGTACAAGGCCTACGCCAAACAGTTAGAGGAGCAGCCCGTTTTCCGCTGCGATTGGTCGGAACAATACATCAATTGGCGCCAGCTTGAGATTCTGGGCCTCATGTCGAAAGGCAACTGGGCATGAGTTCGCTGGGCATCGTCATGCTGGTCCACACGGCTCTGGACCGGGCCGAGCAGGTCGCCCGCCACTGGACCGCCGCGGGCTGCCCGGTTGTGATCCACGTGGACGGCAAGGTCGCCGAAAAGACGTATTCAAGCTTTGTCGCCTCCTGTGCGGACAACCCTCTGATCGGTTTCTCGGATCGTCGTACTTGCGATTGGGGCCGTTGGGGTATCGTGGCCGCCTCACAATCCGCATCCGAGCAGATGCTGGAGGCCTTCCCAGACGTGCGGCATGTCTTCCTGTCGTCCGGCGCCTGTCTGCCTCTGCGCCCGGTGCAAGAGCTGATCGACTACCTTTCCGACCGTCCCCGCGTCGATTTTATCGAAAGCGCTACAACCGCTGATGTCAGCTGGACGATCGGTGGGCTGGACCATGAACGCTTTACCCTGCGCTTCCCGTTTTCCTGGCGCAATCAGCGCAAACTGTTTGACGCCTATGTAAAACTGCAACGGGCGACCGGCATGCGCCGCCGCATTCCCGATGGCTTGACTCCGCATATGGGCAGCCAATGGTGGTGCCTGACCCGGCAGACCCTCTCGGCCATTTTGCAGGACCCCAGGCGTAAGGTCTATGACCGCTATTTCCGCCATGTCTGGATACCGGATGAAAGCTATTTTCAGACCCTCGCGCGCCTCTATTCCACGCATATCGAAAGCCGGTCACTGACCCTGTCGAAATTCGATTACCAGGGGCGGCCCCACATCTTTTACGATGATCATCTGCAATTGCTACGCCGGTCGGACTGCTTTGTTGCCCGTAAAATCTGGCCCCGGGCCGAGAGACTTTATCACTCTTTCCTGACCGACCAGTCCAGCGCGATACGACCGGCCGAGCCTAACCCGGGCAAGATCGACCGAGTCTTCTCAAAGGCGGTCGAACGGCGCACCCATGGGCGTGATGGCCTCTATATGCAAAGCCGCTTTCCCCGCCACGGGAGCGAGAACGGATTGACGGCGGCGGGGTATTCGGTTTTTCAGGGCTTCTCGGACCTGTTTGAGGAGTTCGAAACCTGGCTGGAGACTACGACCAACACTCGCGTCCACGGGCACCTTTTTGCTCCGAACCGCGCCGAATTCGCTGAGGGTGAGTCGATCACCAATGGCGCGCTTAGCGACAGTGCCACGTTGCGCGACTATAACCCCAAAGCTTTCCTGTCGAACCTGATCTGGAACACGCGCGGCCAACGCCAATGTTTTCAGTTCGGCCCGCGGGACACGCAGGACATCAACTGGTTTCTGGCGCGGGACAAGAACGCGCAGATCTCGGTGATTACCGGGGCGTGGGCGATCCCGCTGTTCCGGTCAAACATGAACTTCGCCGATATCCGGTGCGAAGCCGCCCGCTTGCAACAGATCGAGAGCAAACAGCTTGAAGTGCTGAGCTCGGTTTGGACAAAGGCGCGTGTACGGAGCTGGACACTGGCAGATTTCATTGAGGCCCCAATGGAGCCTCTTCAAACCATTCTGGACGAGATCGCGCCACAGACGGCTCGCCACCTGACCGAGGCCCCGCTGATGGTCGATCTGGCGGGCTTTGGGCAGTTTCTCCAGAACCTCAAGAACCAGGGCATGCATCCGCAACTGATGGGCGATTTCCCCGTCGATGATGTGTTTGGAACCCGCACCAAGCCTTTCCGCAAACCTTATCTGGTGCAGTGATCCCCGATGGCCGGTCTCTTTGAATCGTTCGTGATCCTGGGTGCGATGCGCACCGGATCAAACCTGTTAGAGGCCAACCTGAACCGGATCGACGGCCTCACCTGCCATGGCGAGGCCTTCAACCCGCATTTCATCGGGCGGGTGAAATCAGACCAGATTCTGGGTCTAACACTGGACGAAAGGGACGACGATCCGGACAGACTTCTAGCAGCCATCCGCACGGCCCCGGACGCGTTGCACGGCTTTCGGTATTTTCAGGACCACGACCCGCGTGTCCTGCCTGAGGTCGTGAACGACCCTCTCTGCGCCAAGATCATCCTCAGCCGCAATCCGCTGGACAGCTATCTGTCGCTGAAGATCGTTCGGAAAACCAAGCAATGGCAGTTGAAGAACATCAAGCGCCGGTTGGAGGAAACAGTCGAATTCGACGCGGCTGAGTTCTCGGACTACGTCGACGCCCTCGCCTCTTATCAGACGTCTCTGCTGAACCACCTGCAAAGATCCGGTCAGACGGCCTTTTACATCAACTATGATGACCTGGGTGATCTTGAGGTTTTGAACGGTCTCGCCAGGTGGCTAGGAGTCGATGGGCGGTTGGATGCGCTGGACGATACGCTCAAACCGCAAAACCCGTCAGCCGCTGTGACCAAAGTGACCAACCCGGACGAGATGGCGCGCGCAGTGTCAGGGATGGACCGTTTCGCCTTGTACCGCACACCGGATCTGGAACCACGACGCGCGCCAAAGCTGCCAAAATGTATCGCGGCTCCGACAACACCGCTTCTGTTTTTACCTATTCCCGGTGTATTAGAGCCTGTTATTGCCCAGTGGCTGACCCGGTTGGATGGGTGCGACGAGGGCGCATTGCACGACACCACAGACGCGGTCGAAAGCTGGATGCAAACCCATCCTGGGCACCGCAAATTCACCGTTCTGCAACATCCAATCGCCCGCGCGCATAGTGCCTTTTGCGACTATGTTCTGGCCAAGGACCATGAGGACTATGCCGATATCCGCCACATGCTGCGAAACCGATTCAAACTGCCGATCCCCGGACAGTTGCGTGAAAAGAATTACTCGAAAGACCAGCACCATGCGGCGTTTGCAGCTTTCCTGACCTTCCTGCATCACAACCTGAACGGCCAGACTCCGATCCGAGTTGATGCGATGTGGTGCAGCCAGTCAAAGGTGATCGAGGCGATGGTGCCTATCGCCTTACCCGACCTGATTCTGCGAGAGGATGACCTACAGACCGCTCTGCCCGATCTCGCAACAAGCTTGGGGAACGCAAACCCACTGTCAATCGGCATTGAATAATGACCCCCCATCGGCGTCCAAATTTGACCCCCCTTGGAGCTAAGAGGGGCGTTGAGGGGGTCGTGTTTAGGTTGATTCAGGAGGGGGTGGACAGCAGGTCAAACCGAAAAGAGAGCGTAGCTCGACTGAAGGTTTGACCTGCTGTCTGTTTTGAATTTATTCCCCGATTTCGAGGTTAGTCGCGGTGGTTAATTCGCCAGCTTTCGTTCCCGGTTTCGATGATATCGCAATGGTGTGTCAGTCGATCCAGGAGAGCAGTGGTCATTTTGGCATCTGTGAACACACTCGGCCATTCAGCAAATGCGAGGTTGGTTGTTAGCAGAATAGACGTTCGCTCGTACAGTTTGCTGATGAGATGGAAGAGTAATCGTCCACCAGACTCTGCGAACGGCAGATAACCGAGTTCGTCTATAATCACGAGGTCGACGCGGATCAGCTGCTCGCTGAGCCGCCCGGCGTTGCCTTCGCGATGTTCAGCCTCCAGCTTGTTCGCGAGATCCACAGCGCTGAAGAACCTGACCCGCCGGCGGTTATTGACCGCGTGGCCCCCGATCGCTGTTGCGAGATGCGTTTTGCCCGATCCGGTTCCACCGACCAGCACGCCATTCCTGGCCTGGTCCATAAAATCGCCGTCATGAAGATTGCGCACGACTTCCTCGTTGACGGGGCTGACCGTGAAGTCGAACTCAGGTAAGGACTTGCAGACCGGGAACTTTGCGGCACCCATCTGATACCGGATCGAGCGCGCAGTCTTTTCGGCCAGTTCGGCCGTGAGGAGTTCGGCCACGACCTGTTGGGGCCGCCAGTTGTTTTTGGCTGCGGCCTGCATCACTTCGTCAAAGCAGTTGACGATGCCTGGCAACTTCAGTTGACGGGCAAGTTCGAGAATTTCCTTACGCAGTTGCATGGGAGCCTCCAAGCCTGTCATAGCGAGCGCAATCCGCGATCGGTGCCATTTTCAGCTGCAGGTGGGCAGGCGGCTCAATCGCCTTTGGCGGCGGGGGATTGGTGCGCCGAGAGACAATGTTCAGGATCGCATCGGCCTTGCGCAGGCCAGATTTTAGAGCTTCTTCGCAGGCAGCCTCGACCACATCAATGTCGTGCTGGTAAGCAGCGAAAAGAATATCGGCAAGTTGCCGGTCTCCGTCGGATGTGCCCCGCAGATGGGTCCAGATCTGCGTCATTGCCGGTGGTAGGTCCCAGTCACGGAACGGTGCTCCATTGCGCAGAGCGCCAGGCTTGCGCTTGAGGACGGGCACATAGTGCCAAGGGTTGAAGATCGTTTTTCCTCGGCCGAAGCACCGTTCGTGCTCTCCGACAATCTCACCGTCTTGGCGCAGGACAATCCGCGTGGCGTAGACCTGCAACTGGACCTGACGTCCAACAGCTCTTGCCTCAACGCTGTATTTGTTTCTTTCGAAGTTGATCAGGCAGGTTCGGCTCACGGCGACCGTCTTTTCACGGAACCCGACGAAGGGCTTCTGCAGATGCGTCAGCAGCGGCTTTTCCTGCTGGAACTCCTCCCAGACCGTCACCTCCAGGTTTTCCGGATGCCGCAGTTCTTTTGCGCGTTTGATCGCGTCTTTTTGCAGCCGGGCATTCAATTCATCGAAGTCGGCCACCTCCAGACGCGGTGTAAAACTATAGGCGCGGCTCTCCTTGACCAGATTCTCAACCTGACCCTTCTCCCAACCGGCCGCGCGCGTACAGGCGATCGGGTTCACCAGATGATGAGAACACATCCGGGAGAATGCCTTGTTGAACTTTCTTTCCTTGCCCGACAGGATCGCATCGACGGCGGTCGTCATGTTATCGTAGATCCCGTTGATGCAGCCTCCTATGATGATTGTCAAGCATGACATTGATTTTGTTTGATTTTAAATTCGACAAAATCGTCGAAGACCCAGCCGTTCTTGAGCGTGTCATAGATGATCTTGAGCAGCTTGCGGGCAGTGGCTATGATCGCCTTGCCCGCGCCACGGCGTTCCTTGATGCGCCGATAATGGCTGTTGAGATATCCCGAATAGCGGATCGCGATGAGCGTACATTGCACCAGCGTGGTGCGCATGAGCTTGTTGCCGCGCTTCGTGATCCGCCCGTGATGTTCGGTTTCGTTTGAGTTGCTCACCTTGGGCACGATGCCGACATAGGCGGCCAGCTTGTCCGCGTCGGAGAAGTCTTCAACCCTGCCGATCCCCGCCAGCAGGACCGCGGCAGATCGCGCACCGATCCCCTTGATGCTGGTGAGCCCCTCAAAGCCTTTCATGGCCGAGGCGGCCTCCTCGATGGCCTTGTCGAGACGGCTCAGGGTTTCGGTCAGGCCGAGCGCCTGGTCCCGCAATGCCGCCAGTTCGACCTGCTCAAGCGGTGTGAAGCGGCTGAGATCCAGGTCGCGCAGGCGCTTCTTGCTGGACAACCCTTCCTTCTTCAGCTTCATGCCGTGGCGGACAAACATCGCGTGGATGCCGTTCAGCAGCATGGTGCGCTGTTTGACCAGCATGTCACGCGTCCGGGTCAGCGAGGCCAGTTCGCTTTCCTGAGTGGACTTGAGCCGGGTTTCCGGCAGCATGTCCTTCGACAGGAAAAACGCCAGGGCGCGGGCATCGTTGCGATCGGTTTTCTTCACCGATGTGCGGATCACTTTAAACTGGCGCGGGTTGACCACAACGATCCGGCCGACACAGGGTTCCACCTCACCGCAGAACCAGGCCGTGTTGCCGGTGGCCTCGACCGCCAGTTCGTCATCCGCATCAAGGCTCTGACAGAACTGCTCAAGCGCCTGCGCGGACAGTTGAAAGGTTTGGAATGTTTCCGATCCGTCCGTCTCACGCCGACAGATCGTGAAGGAATTCGTATGAAGATCGACACCTATGTAAGCCATGGCTATACTCCCTGCTCAAGGAGGCGGAGCCCCCAATGGGGCGTGAACGGCCAAACCAAGCTCCTATGCAGGATCACCGGCCAAAACCGGGCCCTATGGGGGCTGTTCGGAAACAGGCGAAGGCTAAGCTCCACTACAGGGTCACAATGCCCTACGAAAACATCCAGCCTGAAACCTATCCGCCTCCCCGAATCCTCTAACAGATTCAGGGCGTTTGGCCGATCACAAATCATTCATACCCCCTCCACCAAAGAATTTGAAGGCCTCGTCGTGGGCATCAAAGACCATCTCCTGCGTCTCGCGCGGATAGGCAATGGAGAATGGCATGCGGCTATGGCAAAGTTTGAAATGGGCAACCTTCACGGTCGTGAGTGCACCGTCCATCAAAACCGTCTCCACACTCCAGTCGAACTGGTACGCCTCCCCAGGATCAAAGATCAGCGGGATGAACGCCTGCGCCTGTTGTCGGCCGTGCGCAATGCGCCAATTCTTTGTGTAGCGTCGAACACTGTCATACCCGCCGCCAAAACCATCATCGGAGAGTTCCTTCCAGATTTTGGTCATCCGCTTGCGGTGTTTCTTCGGAAGCGCCTCGTTCTCCTCAAGCGTTTCATCCAGACGCGCGCGCCAAGGCCCGAGCACCGGGTATGGCTGCGATTTGCGCTCATATTTGAACTCCGTCACTCCCGATCGGATTATCTTTCGAACCGTTGCACGGCTCAAATTGAGCGAACGGCAAATTTCCTTGATGCTCTTTTTTTCGATCAGGTGTAAGCGACGCACTTTTCTAATAGTTTCCACGCAAATCATCCCGCTTGCCTCTCCATCGACTGCTCAATGAAAAGGATGTCTACAACCATAGGGAGGGGTCAAATTTGGACGCCGATTTCCCCGCTTAGGGGGTCAAAATTGCACGCTTTTCTACAGCATGCTGAACATCGACCTCAAGCGCGAAGTGCCCGAAGCGCTGAAACCGCGCCGGATCCAGATCTCCTCTGGCAAGGCCATCGAAAAAGATGTGGTTGATGCCAAGGCCGTGAACTAACACGCCTTAAGCTTCTGCGGCGGTCTCCTCCTCCCTGACTGCCGCAACACCCGCCCCGCGTTCCTCCAGGCGCGGGGCGTTGTTTTTTGGCGCTACCCAAGGGCTCCGTTCCCTGATCAACCGCGTGGCTTTCCTGTTCCGATCCGCCTATAAGTGAATGAAAAGACCAAGAGCAGTCAGAGGTCATGCATGACCCTATTGGGCATCACATGTCAGAAGGATGACGGGCCGTTTCTGCTGGAATGGCTGGCCCATCACCTTGCGGCGGGCGTCGACCGGTTTCTGGTGCTGAGCCACGATTGTTCGGATGGGTCGGATACGTTGTTGCGGGCGCTGGCACAGGATGCGCGGATTGAGCATCTTCCCTTCATCCCCAAGGGCAACAAGGCCGTGCAGTGGCAGGCGCTGAAGCTGGCCTCGGATCACCCGGCTTACGCTTCGGCCGACTGGGCGTTGTTTTTCGATTGTGATGAATTCTTGTGCCTGCAGGACGCTTCGCTGCCCGATCTACTGACCCGGTTCGAGGCAGCATCGGGGCTCTTCGATGCCCTTGCCCTGCCGTGGCGGTTCTTTGGCACGGGTGGTCAAGTACAGCGTGGCAGCGGTTTGACGCCCGAGAGGTTTACACAAGCCGCGCCAGAGGATCTGCATTTTCCCCTCGGCCACCTGTTCAAGACGCTCCACCGTCCGGCGGCGTTTCAGAAGCTGGGGGTGCATCGGCCCCGCAGCAAACCGTCAAAACCTGCGCGTTGGATCGGACCGGATGGGGCGGACTTGCCTGCGGGCTTTGCGGGGAATGACGGCGCGATTTCGCTCTATGGTCTGCCAATGGGCGCGCGTCAGGTCTGGCTGAACCACTATGCCCTGCGCTCGCGCGAAGAGTTCATGGTCAAACGCGTGCGCGGTTTGCCGAACCACATGGATCGCGAGATTGGGATGACCTATTGGGCCGAGCGCAACTGGAACACGGTCGAAGAGACAAGCATTTCCGCAATGATGAATGCGACCCGGGCTGTTTATGCCGACCTGATGGACCTGCCCGGCGTAGCCGCCGCGCATGAGGCCTGCCTGAACTGGCACCGTGCCAGCTATGCGGCCCTGCAGCAAGACATCGAGGCCGTGCGGCTGGAGTTCCGCCTAGGGCTGGTCAACAGCATCCCGCCCTCCGCTCAAGAGGGGGCTGCGTTTGTTGCCCGGCAGGTCTCGCTTTTGTCAAAGGCGGCCGAGTGATGGGGCTGATCGAACGGCAACTTGCAGGTCAGGATCTGGGTGTCGCGATCCTACTCGATGCGGTTGTGCATCAGGATGGTGGCGCGCAAATCGTCAAGTTGTTCTTTGATCGTTTGATAGCACCCGAGGATGTCATCTCCTATGATGATTGTCAAGCATGACATTGATTTTGTGTCGCTAACACGCGATATGTCCGGTGTATGTAACATGCGATCTGTCCGGTTCTATTCTGTCTCTGAGAGGAGGCGTTATGAACCGAGCAGAAGTGTTACAGGAAGTTCGACTGATGAAGTTTGAAGATGTGTATTCGCGGCGAAGCGCGAACAAGCTGACGCAAGAACAGGCGGCTGAGATACTGGGTGTATCCGTGCGCACCGTCAGGCGTTGGGAGGATCGATTTGAGGCGGATGGTGCAGAAGGTCTGTACGACCGTCGGCTTGGCAAACTGGCCAACAATCGTGTTGCCACGGATAAGGTCATGGAGATGCTTGAACTGTTTGATACCAAGTACTGGGATTACACGCCGAAGCATTTCCACGAGAAGCTGGTGGCCCACCATGGTTTCACACAGAGCTACAACTGGGTGCGGCTTACACTGCAGCGCCACGGCCGGGTTCAGGCAGCACCCCGACGAGGTGCCCATCGGCGCAAGCGGCCCCGCCGTCCGATGGTTGGCATGATGTTGCATCAGGACGGCTCCAGCCATGAATGGGTTCCGGGTCAGTGGTGGGATCTGATCGTCACCATGGACGATGCCACCAACCGGGTTTATTCGGCATTCTTTGTCGAGGAAGAAGGGACGATGAGCAGTTTTCAGGGGCTGACAGAGGTGATCGAGGCGCAAGGTCTGTTTTGCTCGCTCTATGCCGATCGGGGCTCTCATTACTGGCATACGCCCGAAGCGGGCGGCAAAGTGGACAAGGACAATCTGACCCAGGTCGGGCGCGCCTTGCAGCAACTCGGCATTGAGCTGATCCCGGCCTATTCACCGCAGGCCCGTGGACGGTCTGAACGCATGTTTGGCACGTTCCAGAACCGATTGCCGCAGGAACTGCGGTCCCATGGGATCACAACCATTGAAGAGGCCAATCAGTTCCTGAAAGAGGTCTATCTTCCCGAACACAATGCCCTGTTTGCAAGGGAGCCGGAGGATACGACCTCGGCCTTCGTGCCGTTTACAGGCAATGTGCGCGACACCCTGTGTGTGCAGGAAGACCGCGTCGTCGGCAACGACAATACGGTGCGCTACAAGGGCCTGGTCATGCAGATCGCGGCAGACAGGCACCGTCATCATTTCGTCAAGGCGAAGGTCAGGGTCCACGAATACCCCGATGGTCAACTGGTCATCTTCCACGGCCCGAGATGCATTGGCCGCTACCAGCCTGACGGATCACCCATCACACAGGAGGATAGCAAACACAAAGTCGCGTGACCCGCTTCGACGTGGCGCGAACGCGGTGGCCCAAATCTACGGTCGCCTACGGCTCCCTCCGAATTGGGCCACCGCGCAATCAACTGAAGCGGACAATTGGCATGTTACCTACACCGGACAATTCAGAATGTTCTCGACAGCATGACATTGATTTTGTTTGATTTTAAATTCGACAAAATCGTCGAAGACCCAGCCGTTCTTGAGCGTGTCATAGATGATCTTGAGCAGCTTGCGGGCAGTGGCTATGATCGCCTTGCCCGCGCCACGGCGTTCCTTGATGCGCCGATAATGGCTGTTGAGATATCCCGAATAGCGGATCGCGATGAGCGTACATTGCACCAGCGTGGTGCGCATGAGCTTGTTGCCGCGCTTCGTGATCCGCCCGTGATGTTCGGTTTCGTTTGAGTTGCTCACCTTGGGCACGATGCCGACATAGGCGGCCAGCTTGTCCGCGTCGGAGAAGTCTTCAACCCTGCCGATCCCCGCCAGCAGGACCGCGGCAGATCGCGCACCGATCCCCTTGATGCTGGTGAGCCCCTCAAAGCCTTTCATGGCCGAGGCGGCCTCCTCGATGGCCTTGTCGATACGGTTCAGGGTCTCGGTCAGGCCGAGCGCCTGGTCCCGCAATGCCGCCAGTTCGACCTGCTCAAGCGGTGTGAAGCGGCTGAGATCCAGGTCGCGCAGGCGCTTCTTGCTGGACAACCCTTCCTTCTTCAGCTTCATGCCGTGACGGACAAACATCGCGTGGATGCCGTTCAGCAGCATGGTGCGCTGTTTGACCAGCATGTCACGCGTCCGGGTCAGCGAGGCCAGTTCGCTTTCCTGAGTGGACTTGAGCCGGGTTTCCGGCAGCATGTCCTTCGACAGGAAAAACGCCAGGGCGCGGGCATCGTTGCGATCGGTTTTCTTCACCGATGTGCGGATCACTTTAAACTGGCGCGGGTTGACCACAACGATCCGGCCGACACAGGGTTCCACCTCACCGCAGAACCAGGCCGTGTTGCCGGTGGCCTCGACCGCCAGTTCGTCATCCGCATCAAGGCTCTGACAGAACTGCTCAAGCGCCTGCGCGGACAGTTGAAAGGTTTGGAATGTTTCCGATCCGTCCGTCTCACGCCGACAGATCGTGAAGGAATTCGTATGAAGATCGACACCTATGTAAGCCATGGCTATACTCCCTGCTCAAGGAGGCGGAGCCCCCAATGGGGCGTGAACGGCCAAACCAAGCTCCTATGCAGGATCACCGGCCAAAACCGGGCCCTATGGGGGCTGTTCGGAAACAGGCGAAGGCTAAGCTCCACTACAGGGTCACAATGCCCTACGAAAACATCCAGCCTGAGACCTATCCGCCTCCCCGAATCCTCTAACAGATTCAGGGCGTTTGGCCGATCACAAATCATTCATACCCCCTCCACTGAGGGCGGCGTGCTCGAGGAGACGGGGGCTGTGGGCGACGCGCGCATCCTGCGATATCGCCTGCCGCTGAACGCCCGCCCTCGGTTCACGATCTGCGGGGAGCCCTCTGATCTAACCTGCGCGCCCTCCGAATGCGCGCTGTTTGAGGGACAGAACGCGTTTATCGCTCAACGCAACGGCGAAAGTGCTGAGATCGTGTTGCAGTGGCTGGCCTATCATATCGAAACGCAGGGGCTTGAGGCTGCAGTGATCCTCGACCGTGCCCCTCCCGGTGCAGAGAATGGGTTTGCCGCCGCGCTTCGCGAGGGCCTGGAAAGCCATGCCTTGCCCTGTCAGGTGGTTCTGGTCCAAAGCCCTGTCCCGCTGGGCAAACCCGACCTTCCGCCCGAGGCGCACCCGTTTTGCGTCAGCGAGTCTCCGGGCAAGGACCGGATGAAGGTCCCGCCCCCCAGCCCATGGGACGGCCCGCTTGGCGCGTTTTCGGTCTATGAAATCTTGCGCATCCGGTTTCTGGCGCAGGCGCGCGCCGTGGCCAACATCGACGTACATGACCTGATGGTCGAAACAGATATATCCGTCTTCGACGCAGCCGTCGCAGCCGAGGGCGGTCTAATCGCGCTGTTCGGGCGGCATTGCTATCCATGGCGCGTGCGAGCGGGCCAAAAGGCGCATTTCGGCGATCATATCTGCGTGCAGTTCGATGCGTCTGGCGGTCGGCAGCGCTGGTGCATCGCGCCGGCCAAATCTGCCCCAGATGCGGTCTGGCGGTTGGTCCGGGTAGGAAATGCGCGCCCGGATTCGACCCGAACCATGGAATTCTACCGCCATATGCTGTTGCGGCACCCAACACGCTCGATCTCGAAAATCGTGCCCAAGACCTCTCTGATCGAGCATGAGCCACTGTTGCATTTGTCCACCACGACCTGGGGGCACAAACCGGTGCGGATGCCCGAGCTGGAGGTCACCTCAAAGGAAACAGGGCGCGGGCGTTGTGCCATCGTGACCACGATGAAGAATGAAGGTCCGTTCATTCTGGAATGGCTCGCCTATCACCGTGCCATCGGGTTCGATGATTTCCTGATCTACACCAATGACTGCACAGACGGCACCGATACGATGCTGGAGATGCTGCAAAGCAAAGGTCTGGTTCAGCACCGAGACAACCCGTTCCGTCAGATGGACATGCGCCCGCAGCACGCGGCCCTGCATTCCGCGGATGATGAGCAGATCGTCAGGGATGCCACGTGGGTCGCCTGCATTGATGTGGATGAATACGTGAACATCAAATGCGGCGACGGCACTCTGGACGCGCTGTTTGCCGCGGTGCCTGACGCCAACATGATCGCGATGACTTGGCGTCTGTTCGGCAACGGCGATTCGCACGAGTTCGAAGACAGGTCCATTATCGAACAGTTCCAGCGCTGCGCCCCTGAATACGCCCGCAAACCGCATCAGGCCTGGGGGTTCAAGACGCTATTCCGCAATATCGGGCTGTTCCGAAAGCTGGGTGTACATCGCCCCAAGGGCCTCAATCCGCAATTGTGGGAGGAGATCAACTGGGTCAACGGGTCCGGCGCGCCGATGCCGCGTTCGATGTTTCGCAATGGCTGGCGCTCCACGATCAACACCTATGGCTATGATCTGGTGCAACTGAACCACTACGCCGTTCGTTCGGCCGAGAGCTTTCTGGTCAAGCGTGACCGGGGCCGGGTGAACCATGTTGAGCGCGATCAGGGCCTCGCCTACTGGTTCCGTATGAACAACAACTACGCCGAGGATCATTCCATCGCGCGTATGGTGCCTGCGATGCGGGTGGAGTTGGACCGCCTGCTCAGCGATCCCGAGATCGCCGCCGCACATGCCCATTCGGTAGATCGCCACCGGGCCAAGATCGCGGAGCTGAAGGCCACGCCGAACTACGCCGCGTTCTACGCCGAACTGACCGGCGCGCGCCTTGAAAAGCTTGCGCGTCTGCACCGGCATTTCGGGGCGAATGTGTTCCTCAAAGGTCCTTCATCCATTCCGGATGACGTGCTGGAACGTGACCCCGACAAGGATTGGTTCTTTACCGTCGATCATGACGGGGAAACCCAACATTAGAGCCTAAAGCGCAGCTTTCAGTCCGTTTACCAGCTCATCCATTTCCGGATCCAGCTTCATTGAGGCTGCTTTGCGCCGGTGCCATTCGACCGCCCGCGCGTGCAGAGCGCTCAAAACCGGGTCCGATTTCAGTTCCTCCGCCAGTTTGTTGCTTTGGGGGGCGTAGCGCTCGATCGAGGTGTCTTTTTCGTCGTTGAGGTTGAACCTGTCCCAGTATTCCATACCCAGCACGTGGTGGCTGTGGTTCGCCCGCCCGCGCGCGCGTTTGATCAGAAAACTCTCCATCGAACGCAACGCGTAGTGGTTGACCTGCGCGTGGGTAAACAGGGGCGGGTTCTCGGTGCGGGCGCCATCAACGACGTAGTCCGCGCCGCCGGGCAGAACACGCTTCGTGTCCGAGACATGCTCATCAAGCGACACTGGCGCATGCAGGCCCATCCGCTTGAATTTATGCTGGTTGGTGTAGAGAGACTTGACGAATTTACCGGTTTTGGGCCGTTCCTCTGCGTCCCATTCAAGCTCGCCCATGGTGAATTGCTGGGTGACGGGCGCATCGTCGAACCGCTCGATATGGTCCGGACCGAAGACCCGCCAAGGGACCGAGATCACATCCGCATCCGCACCAGACCCTTCGACCAGCGCGCGAGCCGAGCCATCGCCCATATGGATATTCAGGTACTCATCCACATCGCAGACAAAGACCCATTTGGCATCCATCACGATGTCGTAGCGGCGCGAGGCCTGCCGCAGGGCCGAACGGTGAATCCCGCCGCCGCGAATGATCGTGTTATGCTGAGTGACCAGCCCCATCTCTTGCAGGCGCAGAAGGATTTCGACGGTGGGATCAGTGCAGTCATTCGTGCAGACCAGAATGTGGTCAAAGCCCAGCGTTTTGTAATGCGCCACCCAATCGATGATGTAGGGGCCTTCGTTTTTCATCGTGGAGACGACTGTATAAGTCTCGTTGCTCATGACTGTCTGCTCGCTTGCCTGCCTTGGCGCCTGGGTCTTATGTATGCGGCGAAAAACGGGATGCAGCAAGGTCACGCCCCGCCAACTATTCGCGCCTGCTGCGTAATCTGGCGGTACCCAAGCGCGGCGCAAGACCTTAGGATCAAGAAAACGACGCGTGTGCCAAAATACACGCAGGCACAAGGATACGCGGATGGCACGCACGCGCGAGGTTGGCACGTTATGGATCGGTGGCCCGCTCAGTTGGCTTGAACAGCTGTGCCTGAAATCCTTTGTGGACAAAGGGCAGAAGATCACCCTGTTTTCCTACGAGGATATCCCCAACGTCCCCGATGGCGTGATCCGTCGTGACGGGCGCGAGATCATAGATACCGACGATTTCATCAAATACGAACAGAAGAACTCATTCGCGCTGTTTGCCGATTGGTTCCGGCTGCACATGATTCAGAAATGCCCAGGCATGATCTGGATCGACACGGATGTCTTCTGCCACCGTCCCATGACCTATGACAGCGACTATGTCTTTGGGTATGAGCTGCCGGCCTCGCCTCGGATTAACAACGCGGTGCTGGGAATGCCCTCGGACAGTGAGCTACTGCGCCAGATGCTGGACTTCACCGAGGATCGCTATTCCATTGCGCCGTTCCTGCCGAAGGCGAAACAGCGCGCCATGCAGCAGGCGGCGGAAACTGGCAACCCGGTTCACATTTCGCAGCAACCATGGGGTGTCTGGGGGCCGATGATGGTGACCCATTTTGTTCACGCCTTGGGTTTGGAAAACCACACCCTTCCGGTCAGCGCCTTCTACCCGGTCACATTCCCCGAGCGGAACACGTACTTACGTCGCGTGATGCGGGCCAAGCGGCAGATGACCGAAGACACCACGGCGCTGCATTTGTGGGCCTCGAACAAGCGCCAGCTGGGCAATCAACATGGCGGCCTGCCGCCCAAAGGCAGCTACCTTGCTAAACTTGTGGCCGAGACGGGCATCAACCCCGCCCTCGCGCCGATCAAAGGGCGCGGGCACTTGGTGTTTGACGGTGCGCTTATTGATGAGGTCGACCTGACCGAGGTCCGCTCGGTCGCGGATCTGACCGGCAAGGCGCGCAGCTTTGTTCTTGCGCTGCATCACAAGTTCGATTGCGACGTCAAGTTGGTCGACGTCAACCGTCGCGGCAAGTTCAAATCCGAAGAGGAGCCGTGGATCGCCGACTATGTCGCCTTTCTGACCGATCATGAGGTTGACCGGGACCGGATCGAAATCATCACCTCCCAGGACCGGCTCAAACCGGTGGATGTGCTGTGCAATCTCCAAGGGTTCGGCGATCACTATAGGGTGCCGTTCCTTGAGAAATTCCTGACCCGGATGCTGCATTCCGACACGCGGCTGTTCATGGATATCCGCAAAGGTTCGGGCGCGTTTCCCTTCCTCAAGGCCTTCGGGACCAATGAAAAGATCGCCACGCATGAGGTTGACGGGCACGAGATCACCCGCGTGAAGGTCCTGCCCAAACCGCCGGAACCCACCGATGCCGCAAGCAGCTGGGCGCGGATCGCGACGGATTTGGCCGGAAAGGACGGCTGGTATAGGCCGGGCGAGAACGGGCACTCGCTGCTTTTTATGCCGCGGTCCAAGGACACTCTCGTCGTGACTTTCGACAATCTGGACGTGGCGATGAACAACCGCAAAGACCGCCGCCCATGGGGATATTCTTTCATCAAAGAGCAGAACTGGTCGATGCTGTCGGCCATTGCAGGCGGGTGGACCTGGTATCGCGAACCCTGGGTCTATTACCAATTCGATGAGTTGAAGCAGAGCGGGTTCTTCAAGCAGTTTCAGCGCGTTGTGTTCTATGGGGCCTCGATGGGCGGCTATGCGGCCTGCGCCTTTTCTCCGGCTGCACCGGGCTGCGATGTGGTTGCGATCTCACCGCAAAGCACGGTCGACAAGTCCGTCGTGCCGTGGGAGACGCGATATAAAACCGTGTGGGATCGGGACTTTTCCGGCCCCTATGGCGATGCCGCGCAGGTCAGTCAGGCCGCGCAGCGGGTGTCGATCCTTTATGACCCTTATGAGCCGCTGGATGCGGGCCACGCCGCGCGGTTCACGAATACCAACGTCTCGCATCTGCGTGCGCCGCTGCTGGGGCATCGGTTGGGGTCCTCTCTGCTGCAGATGGGTATCCTGCACCCGATCATTCTGGGGGCGTTGAACGGAACCTTGACCGAGGCTGAGTTCTACACCCTTCTGCGCGCCCGCAGACAATTCCCGCGCTATCAGCGAGAGCTGTTCAATCGTGCGGTCAAGAAAGGGCACAAGGACCTCGCCCGTCGCCTGGGGGCGCATATCCTGAAACAAAACCCCAACCGGGCCGTGCGGCTGGGGTTGAAGGAACTGGGTTAAGGGCGGCTATCAGGCGCGTTTTTCGCCGATGGTCGCAACGCCCAGAATATCCAGAACCTTGGCTTCGATCTGTTCGGCATTCATGCCCGCCACCGCATACATGTCCGCCGGGCTGGCCTGATCAATGAAGATGTCGGGCAGGACCATCGAGCGGTATTTGAACCCGCGATCAAACACGCCTTCGTCGGCCAAGAGCTGCGCGACGTGGCTGCCGAAACCGCCAATGGCGCCTTCCTCGATGGTGATCAGTGCCTCGTGGTTTTCGACCAATTCAAGGATCAGATCGCGGTCCAGCGGCTTGGCAAAACGTGCGTCCGCAATAGTCGGGGTGATGCCGCGCGCCGACAAGGCCTCGGCCGCTTTCTGAACCTCGGCCAGACGGGTGCCGAAGGACAACAAAGCCACGCGCGCGCCTTTCTGGATCAACCGGCCTTTGCCGATTTCGATAACCTCGCCCCGCTGGGGCAGGTCGACACCAACGCCCTCTCCCCGGGGATAACGGAACGCAATCGGGCCGTCGTCATGGGCTGCTGCGGTGGCCACCATATGCATCAGCTCGGCCTCATCTGCGGCGGCCATCACCACCATGCCCGGCAGATTAGCCAAATAGGCAATATCGAAGGACCCGGCATGAGTGGCGCCATCCGCGCCAACAAGACCGGCACGGTCGATGGCAAAGCGCACCGGCAGGCGCTGGATTGCCACGTCATGCACAACCTGATCATAGCCGCGCTGCAGGAATGTCGAATACATCGCGCAGAAGGGTTTCATCCCACCTGCAGCCAGCGCGGCACTGAAGGTCACGCCATGCTGCTCCGCAATCGCCACGTCAAAACAGCGCGAGGGGTAGCGTTCCGCAAACAGGTTCAACCCGGTACCATCGGGCATGGCGGCGGTGACGGCGACGATCTTGTCATCGCGTGCGGCCTCTTCCACCAGCGTTTTGCCAAAGACCGAGGTATAGGACGGCGCGTTTGAGGGCGCTTTTTTCTGTTCACCAGTGACCACATCGAACTTGGCGGTCGCGTGGCCTTTGTCGCGAGCCTGCTCGGCCGGGGCGTAGCCCTTGCCCTTTTTGGTCAGTACGTGGATCAGGATCGGCCCCGTGGCCCGTGCCTTGACGGTGCGCAGAACCGGCAGCAACTGGTCCATGTCATGCCCGTCAATCGGGCCGAGGTAAGAGAACCCGAGCTCTTCGAACAAGGTCCCGCCAACAGCCATCCCTTTGAGCATCTCTTTCGCGCGTTTGGCCCCTTCGCGGAATGGCTCGGGCAGCAGAGAAACCGCGCCTTTGGCAGCGGCCTTCAGCTCGTGAAACGGTTCCTCGGCGTAGATGCGCGACAAGTAGGTCGACAGAGCGCCGACGGGTGGCGCGATGCTCATTTCATTGTCGTTCAGGATCACGATCAGGCGCTTTCGCAGGTGGCCTGCGTTGTTCATCGCCTCAAACGCCATGCCCGCAGACATCGAGCCGTCACCGATCACCGCAATCGCATCGCCCAGCCCTTCTGGCGTTACACCGCCCAGATCACGCGCGACGGCAAAGCCCAATGCGGCGCTGATCGAGGTGCTGGAATGCGCCGCGCCAAACGGGTCATAGGGGCTTTCACTGCGTTTGGTGAACCCGCTGAGGCCCTCTTTCATGCGCAAGGTGCGGATACGGTCGCGCCGTTCGGTCAGGATCTTGTGCGGATAGCACTGATGCCCCACGTCCCAGATGATCTTGTCGCGCGGTGTGTCGAAGGCCGCATGCAGCGCCGTCGTCAACTCTACCACACCAAGGCCTGCGCCCAGATGCCCGCCGGTGACCGACACGGCCGAGATCGTCTCGGCCCGCAATTCCTGCGCCACCTGATGCAGTTGCGCATCCGAGAACTGCTTCAGATCCGCAGGGCGGTTCACAAGGTCCAGCAGTGGCGTATTCGGACGGTCAGACATTTGGCGCGTTCCTGGCTTAGCTGTCCCGGGCAATAACGAAGCGAGCAGCGTCCTTCAAGGTTTCAGCCTTGGCGCCGTACCCATCCAGCGCGGCGCAGGCTTCGCCCACCAGCTCTGCTGCACGGGCCTTGGCTGCATCCATTCCCAGAAGCGAAACAAAGGTTGCCTTGCCCGCATCTGCATCTTTTTGCAGCCGTTTTCCGGCCTTTTCGGCATCGCCCTCGATATCCAAGATGTCATCGGCGATTTGAAAAGCAAGCCCAAGGGCTTGGGCATATTGGCGCAACGGGGTCGGATTAGCCTGCGCCAACCGAGCGCCCGCACAGGCGGACCATTCGATCAACGCCCCCGTCTTGCCTGCTTGCAGCCGTGTGATGTCGTCCAGCGACAGAGGGGCAGAGGCCGTTTCAGCCGCAATATCCAGTGCCTGACCGAGAACCATACCCTGCGCCCCACTTGCCTTGGCCAGAGTCATCGCCAGTTCGGCGCGAATCTCGGGCTTGCCGACGTCAGGCCGCGTGCAAAGCTCAAAGGCCTGGGTCTGCAAGGCATCCCCGGCCAGAACAGCAGTGCCTTCGTCCCACTTCACGTGAACCGTCGGGCGCCCGCGCCGCAGGTCATCGTCATCCATACAGGGCAGGTCATCATGGACGAGGGAATAAGCGTGCAACGCCTCAATCGCGGTCGCGGGCCAGATCGCCTGCGTGGCACTAACGCCATGCAAGCGCGCGCTTTCCAGAACCAGAAACCCCCGCAGACGCTTTCCGCCTTCGGTGGCGTAGGCCATGGCCCGCGTCACATCAAGATCGTCAAGTTCCCCCAGAACCAGATCAAAATGGCTCTGAACCCGCGCCGCATCCTGCGCCAGCCTGTCGCGAAACATTTACTGACCTTCGACTGGAGTCGTCCCGGTTGGCTGCCCGTTGGCGTCCAGCGTAATCGCGGCGACTTTTTCCTCAGCGCGCTTTAACTCATCTTCGCAGCGCTTTTTCAAAGCCGCGCCGCGTTCATAGAGCGCAATCGACTGATCCAGCGCCACGTCACCGCGTTCCAATTGGCCGACTACGGCCTCAAGCTCTTTCATCGCCTGTTCAAACGTCATCTGCTCAACGGGGGTATCGGTCATCGTGCTGCCTTCATCAGTTCTTCCACATGGGCGCGTGTCGCCTCGGCCAATGCGTTCAGATCATACCCGCCTTCGAGAGTCGAGACGATACGGCCCTCACAAACCTCGTCGGCGATCTTGCACAGCTCAGACGTGATCCAGGCGAAGTCGCCCGTGGAGCAGTTGAGATTGGCCAGTGGATCGTCCTGATGGGCATCAAACCCGGCCGAGATAATGATCAGTTCGGGCTTGAAGGCTCTCAGGCGCGGGAAGGCCTGCGACTCATAGGCTGCGCGCATCTCAGCCCCACCGCTTGCAGGTGCAGGGGTATGTTCAGAACCGTGTCGTAAGCCCCGGTTTCATCGGGTCGACCGGAGCCTGGCCATAAGGGCATCTGCTGGCTGGTGATCACAAGCGCGCGTTTCTCGTCCCATAACAGGTCTTGCGTGCCATTGCCGTGGTGTACATCGAAATCCACCACCGCAACACGGGCCAGCCCGTGATGATCCAGCGCATGTTTCGCACCCAAAGCTGCATTGCCGAACAGGCAAAATCCCATCGCCTTGTCGGTTTCTGCGTGATGACCCGGCGGGCGAATGGCGCAGAATGCGTTCGGGACTTCGCCGGACAGCACCAGATCCACCGCCCGAACAACGGCCCCAGCGCCCCGATACGCGGCATCGACCGACCCCGGAGACATAAACGTATCCCCATCAATCTGCGTAAACCCTTCGGCAGGCCGCGCGGCCCGGATATCTCGGATATAGTCCTCAGGGTGAATCCGCAGCAAATCATCATCCGCCACCATCGGAGCGGTCCTGCGGTCCAGATCCAAAGCCTCCAGCGCGTGCAGAATATGCTCCAGCCGCGCCACCCGCTCAGGGTGACCATCGGGGGTCACATGGCCCAGACAATCTGCGTGGGTGAACAAGGCCGTCTTCATCGGGATCCCCTCTTCATCTGGCTAAAAATATCTTCGCCGAAGGCATAAAATCGCCGCGTAGCGGCCCGGTCAATCCGGTGCCAGCATATAATGTCGCTAACACGCGATATGTCCGGTGTATGTAACATGCGATCTGTCCGGTTCTATTCTGTCTCTGAGAGGAGGCGTTATGAACCGAGCAGAAGTGTTACAGGAAGTTCGACTGATGAAGTTTGAAGATGTGTATTCGCGGCGAAGCGCGAACAAGCTGACGCAAGAACAGGCGGCTGAGATACTGGGTGTATCCGTGCGCACCGTCAGGCGTTGGGAGGATCGATTTGAGGCGGATGGTGCAGAAGGTCTGTACGACCGTCGGCTTGGCAAACTGGCCAACAATCGTGTTGCCACGGATAAGGTCATGGAGATGCTTGAACTGTTTGATACCAAGTACTGGGATTACACGCCGAAGCATTTCCACGAGAAGCTGGTGGCCCACCATGGTTTCACACAGAGCTACAACTGGGTGCGGCTTACACTGCAGCGCCACGGCCGGGTTCAGGCAGCACCCCGACGAGGTGCCCATCGGCGCAAGCGGCCCCGCCGTCCGATGGTTGGCATGATGTTGCATCAGGACGGCTCCAGCCATGAATGGGTTCCGGGTCAGTGGTGGGATCTGATCGTCACCATGGACGATGCCACCAACCGGGTTTATTCGGCATTCTTTGTCGAGGAAGAAGGGACGATGAGCAGTTTTCAGGGGCTGACAGAGGTGATCGAGGCGCAAGGTCTGTTTTGCTCGCTCTATGCCGATCGGGGCTCTCATTACTGGCATACGCCCGAAGCGGGCGGCAAAGTGGACAAGGACAATCTGACCCAGGTCGGGCGCGCCTTGCAGCAACTCGGCATTGAGCTGATCCCGGCCTATTCACCGCAGGCCCGTGGACGGTCTGAACGCATGTTTGGCACGTTCCAGAACCGATTGCCGCAGGAACTGCGGTCCCATGGGATCACAACCATTGAAGAGGCCAATCAGTTCCTGAAAGAGGTCTATCTTCCCGAACACAATGCCCTGTTTGCAAAGGAGCCGGAGGATACGACCTCGGCCTTCGTGCCGTTTACAGGCAATGTGCGCGACACCCTGTGTGTGCAGGAAGACCGCGTCGTCGGCAACGACAATACGGTGCGCTACAAGGGCCTGGTCATGCAGATCGCGGCAGACAGGCACCGTCATCATTTCGTCAAGGCGAAGGTCAGGGTCCACGAATACCCCGATGGTCAACTGGTCATCTTCCACGGCCCGAGATGCATTGGCCGCTACCAGCCTGACGGATCACCCATCACACAGGAGGATAGCAAACACAAAGTCGCGTGACCCGCTTCGACGTGGCGCGAACGCGGTGGCCCAAATCTACGGTCGCCTACGGCTCCCTCCGAATTGGGCCACCGCGCAATCAACTGAAGCGGACAATTGGCATGTTACCTACACCGGACAATTCAGAATGTTCTCGACATCCGGTGCCAGCATATAACCTGCTCCGCGAACGGTTTGCAGGTATCGAGGCTGCTTGGGGTCCTGTTCGATTTTGCGGCGCAACCGCGTGATCTGCACGTCGACTGCACGCTCCTGCGCCTGCCCCTTGTCGCGTCCCAGATCCTCGACCAGCTTTGCCCGGCTGATCGGCTCACCTGGCTTGGCCGAGAAGATCTTCATCAACTGGCTTTCCGTCGCGGTCAGACGCACCGGGTCCTCACCCTGCCACATCTCACCCCGCTCAATATCGTAACGGATCGGGCCAAGGGTCAGGATTTTCGCCGCCGCGTCCTGAGCCGGAGCTTCGGGCATCCGCCGCAGAATGGCGTTGATGCGCAGCAACAGCTCTTTCGGCTCAAACGGTTTGGCCAAGTAGTCATCGGCTCCGGCCTCAAGGCCCGCAATTCGATGCTCGGTCTCGCCACGCGCCGTCAGCAAAAGGATCGGAGTGCTGTGTGTCTCGCGCAGCGCTTTGGTCAGGCTCACACCATCCTCGCCGGGCATCATCACATCCAGAACGATCATGTCGAAGTCCAGCCCGGACAGCACCCGACGCGCATGCGCCGCGTCGCGCGCGGCGGTCACCAGAAACCCGTTCCGCATCAGAAACTTCTTCAGCAGGTCGCGAATTCGCTCGTCATCGTCGACGATCAGCAGGTGGGCATCCATATCGCTCATGAGGTCGTATCCCGCAACTTCTTGTAAGCATGACGCATATCAGCATCCATCATTGCTTCAAGTACTTTGCGAAAACCGGCCACGGCCTCGGGGCCTGCATCCTTGTAAGCGGCCCGCATGCGCGCGCGTTGGGCGTCGGACAATGTTGCCTCAAGCGCGCGGCCTTTTTCAGTCAGAAACAGATGCCGCTCGCGCTTGTCGACGGTCCCAACCCGGCTTTCGACCATGCCGTCTTCGATCAGGGTCCGTAGCACCCGGTTCAGGGATTGTTTGGTGACGCCCAGAATGGCCAGCAGGTTGTTGACCGTCGTGCCGGGGGCGCGGTTGATGAAGTGGATCGCCCGGTGATGCGCCCGCCCGTAAGACATTTCCGAGAGGATACGATCCGGATCTGCCGTAAACCCGCGATAGGCGAAAAACATCGCCTCAATCCCCTGCCGCAACTGCTCATCGGTTAGGAATAACAGGCTTTCACCCCTGTAGATCGGGGCGGGGCGGATTTCGGACATATCATGCCTCATGCGTTACTCGGTTTGCAGTTTAAGTCAGCCTTATTGACATTCCAAGGGCAGACAGGTATCGAATCGCAGTTTTTGCGCAAGATTGTGTCCGCTCCGGACCTAACTAGCGCAACATTCGCAAATTCAACCCGGTTCAGGAGGTTTCGCATGGCGGGGTATGATGATCGTGATGGCACCATCTGGTTGGATGGCAAGCTGGTCCCATGGCGCGAGGCCAATGTCCATATCCTGACACATGCGATGCACTACGCCTCGTCCGTGTTCGAGGGCGAGCGCGCCTATAACGGCAAGATCTTCAAGAGCCGGGAACATTCCGAACGCCTGATCGCCTCGGCCGAGGCGCTGGACATGCCGATGCCCTACGACGTGGATCAGATCGAGGCCGCCAAGGAAGAGGCCCTGAAAGCCAGCGGCCTGCAAGACGCATACGTCCGCGCGCTGGTCTGGCGTGGGTCGGGCGAGGATATGGGCGTGGCCTCGGCCAAAAACCCCGTGCGGATGGCTGTTGCCGTCTGGCCTTGGGGGGCCTACTATGGTGACGCCAAGATGCAGGGTGCCAAGCTCGATATCGCCGAATGGAAACGCCCCAGCCCTGAGACCATTCCGGTTCACGCCAAAGCGGCGGGTCTTTACATGATCTGCACCATCTCCAAGCATAAGGCCGAGTCCAAAGGCTGTTCGGATGCGCTGTTCATGGATTGGCGCGGCTACGTGGCCGAGGCCACCGGTGCCAACGTCTTCTTCGTCAAGGATGGTGAGGTCCACACACCGCTGGCAGATTGCTTCCTGAACGGCATCACGCGCCAGACCGTCATCCAGATGCTGAAAGACAAGGGCATTACCGTGCATGAACGCCGCATCAAACCCGAGGAAATGGCTGATTTCGAGCAATGCTGGCTGACCGGAACGGCGGCCGAAGTTACTCCGGTCGGGCAGATTGGCGACTACACGTTTGAAGTGGGCGATCTGACCCGCGAAATCGCGGAAGACTACGAGAAACTCGTCCGCGCCTGATAAGACCTGAAACCCTCGCTTCGGCGGGGGTTTTTGTTGCAGATCGTGCAGAGTATCTTGCAGATCGTTCAACAGCATGGACCTTGACGTGCTGCGCTGTATCTTTGGCCTATGTTGGACCTACTCAGCGATATCCTCACCCGCCTGTCCTTGCGCGGTACGTTCTATTTCCGAACCTCCTTCACACCGCCTTTCGGGATTCAGGTGCCCGGCTTTGAAAACGTGGCCCGGTTTCATTTCGTCCAGCGCGGAGAGCTGAAGGTCCACATCCCGGCAACCGGCGAGACCGTTCGTCTGAAACAGGGCGACCTGATCGTGATCCCGCATGGCGCGCAGCATACGCTGCTGTGCAATGAGGTCAGGCCATTTGACGCTCTGCCATTGGAACAGGTCCTCGACATCGCGGGCTATACCGGTGACGGCGTTCTGGTCTATGGCGGCGGGAACGAAGAACGCGATACCCAACTGATCTGCGGGCATTTTTCCTTCACTGGACCGGCTGGCCGGAATGGCACCGGTCATATGCTGATCGACCGGCTGCCGCCCTACATCCTGATCCAGAATTACGGAGAAGAAGCGGGATCGTGGATCGAGGCCACCCTGCGCATGATCGGCTCAGAAGTGTCCGGCGCGCGGATTGGCGGCGACCTGATTGCCCTGAAACTGTCCGAAGTGCTGTTTGCTCAGGCGATCCGGGCCTATTTGGAGCATCAAAGCCCCGACGATGACGCCTTGGCCGGGTTTGCCGACCCGCGGATCTCGCGCGCTTTGACTGCGTTCCACCAAGCCCCCGCGCAGGAGTGGAGCGTGGCCAGCCTTGCCAATGAGGCCGCGATGTCGCGCACGGCCTTCGCTCAGCTCTTTGCCGAGAAGATGGGAACCACCCCGATGCAATATCTGACGGACTGGAGGATGCAGATCGCCTGCCACGGTCTGACCAAGGGGCGTTGGAACGTGGCCGACGCCGCAGCCGAGGCCGGATATGCGTCTGAGGCGGCGTTTTCGCGGGTGTTCAAGAAACAGGTCGGAGTGTCCCCCGCTGCTTATCGCGAGATGCACTGATCCACCTGCACTCCTGAACGATCTGCAATGTTTTGTAAACGATCTGGGCTGCTACGTTCTCAAGTCAGTTCCTATTCTTGATCTGTCTCTGATTGAGGAAAGGAAATCCAGATGTCCCTCCGTTTTGTCACCCGCAATATTCACGCCTATCTCGACTATCCCGTTGCCATTGCGCTGATGGTGCTGCCCTTTGTGCTTGGGCTGGGCCAATCCAACCCGCTGGCGCTTTGGCTGTCCGTTGTCACTGGCGTTGCCGCTTTCGTCCTGACTGTACTCACCGACCATCACCTGGGGATCTGGCGGGTGTTGCCTTACAAACTGCACCTCGCGGTCGATCTGGCCGTTGGCGTGACCTTCCTGCTGGCCCCCAGCTTGCTCGGCTTTTCGGGAATCGACGCGCTGTTCTACTGGCTGAACGGGGCCGCTGTTGTCGCTGTAATCTCGCTCAGCGCGCCTGAACAGACCGCAGCGGCCTGATTCCAGTCTATCCTTCACTGCTCAAAGCCGCGCCATCTTGCGCGGCTTTTCCCTTTTTAGGGTCTGTTTTTCCGGGCAAAGCAGGCTCGCTATCTTGCCCGGTCGTTTTCCCTTGCAAAAACCGACAAAAACAGTCAGAAAAAATCAACGCCAGATGAACCGATCAAGCACATGGTTCCGGGGCGGTCTGTGGGCTCAGCAAGTTCAGTCGTGATGGCCCGCCACCGTTCCGGGAACGACCGCGGGCACCGATGCGTACCAGATTTGAAGAGCTGCTATCCGACCCGTGTTGCGCGTCCTGCGATTGCGACGCACTAGCCTCGGATGTCGAGGCCTATCTGGATCGCAAGACCTGCGACGCAGAAAAATGCCGAGAGCTGAACCAGCAGCCCTCGGACGAATTTGTCAAAGAAACACCCAAAGGGGCGCGTGGTTAGTAGTCCACGCCGCGCTGGGCTTTGATTCCGGCCTTGAAAGGGTGCTTTTCTTCGGTCATCTCGGTGACCAGATCGGCATAGTCCCGCAGTTCTTGCGGGGCATCACGTCCCGTCAGGAATACGCTGGTCTCGTCGGAGCGGCCATTCAACCCCTCAATCACACGTTCAACCGACAGGTATTCATAGCGCAGCGCGATGTTGATCTCATCCAGTACGACCAAATCGTAGTCTCCGCTGGCCATCAGGTCGCAAGCCTTGTCGAACGCGGCTGTGGCGGCCGCGATGTCGCGCTCGCGATCCTGAGTGTCCCAGGTAAAGCCTTCGCCCATCGTGTGCCACGTCACCAGATCGCGTTCTTCGAAAAAACGCCGCTCGCCGGTTTTCCATTTACCCTTGATGAACTGAACGACCGCCACCTTCTGCCCCCAGCCAAGCGCACGGATCACCACACCAAAAGCGGCCGAGGATTTGCCCTTACCCTTGCCGGTATTGATCAGCACCAAACCACGGTCAGGGTCGACCGCCTCGGAAACTTTCTTGCGGTGCTTGGCCTGCACCTTTTGCATCTTTTCCTTGTGGTTTTGTGCGTCACTCATGCGGAGCCCTCATTGATTGTTGCGCTCAAACTAAGCGAAGTTGGCGAAAGGTAAAGTCACGGTTTGTGGTCGGTCAAAGACCGCGCCTTGCCGCGCTCCAACCCCAGCTGATGTTCGCGCCAGACTACGACCACATTGCCTGCAATCACCAGCGCCGCACCCAGCAAGATCGCCAGCGTTGGCAATTCATCGAACCAGAAATAGCTGATTGTGTGCCACGACAGAATTAATGCTCAATCGGGCCTATCCGGGCCTATCCGGGCCTATCTGGGATGAGGGGCGTTAAACCGCGCAGAATAAGGGGTTTTTCGGGTGCTTGAGGAGGCGTGACGATGAGGGCTCAAAATCGGGCTTGCGACAGTGATTTGCCCAATCTCGACCGCTCAGTGGTTCAGATCGCCGGAAAACGCTGGTTTTTTCTTCGCATTTCAGGGCCCGGAATCGAGCGTATTTTCCACGATCTGCGCAGGCCAGAACACCCGGATTGCGCCGATCGGTCAGAGCGCGTGGCATTGGCGTTTAACGGGGCTTTGAAGATGCGTTTAGGGCCTGTGTTGGGGCGGTTCAGGAACGGGCCCACCAGTTGGGTGGTTCGATCCCGAGGATGTCCCATTGCGGTGTCCAGGCCTTGCCCACGGCATCAGGCCATCCATGCCGGGCTGCGGCCTCTTCCTCAGGGGTATCAAGGCGGTCGATACCGTGACCCTCGACCCATGCGGTGATCTGCGCAATGGCCTCGCGGACGCAATCCCGCAATCGGTGAATCTCTGCGGGTTCGGGCAGGCCCGCACCCCAGGGGAACCGCAGGCCGTTTCTGACAGCCCCGATGGAGCATCTCAGTTCCACGGCGAATCCGGCGCCGCAGGTCGGTTTGCCGGATTTGAGTGTTTGACGGAGCCAGTCCACGGATTGCCCTGGCTCATGATCGTAGAGGAAATCACCGAACAGCCGATCATCGAGATCTTCGCGATCACGTGGATCGCACTCGGTGAGACCGTGCCTTTCGAGGTCTTCCCATGTCAGGAAACCAGCCATTCGAGAAGTCCTGCGATCAGTTGCTCCATGCGGTCTTCGCCAAAGCGCATCAGGTTGACGCGGCTGCCCCCGGCGATGGCGTGAGCATAGTTGACGTAGCCTGCGCGGTCCAGTGCGCTGGTGGCGGCTGTCGCTAACACGCGATATGTCCGGTGTATGTAACATGCGATCTGTCCGGTTCTATTCTGTCTCTGAGAGGAGGCGTTATGAACCGAGCAGAAGTGTTACAGGAAGTTCGACTGATGAAGTTTGAAGATGTGTATTCGCGGCGAAGCGCGAACAAGCTGACGCAAGAACAGGCGGCTGAGATACTGGGTGTATCCGTGCGCACCGTCAGGCGTTGGGAGGATCGATTTGAGGCGGATGGTGCAGAAGGTCTGTACGACCGTCGGCTTGGCAAACTGGCCAACAATCGTGTTGCCACGGATAAGGTCATGGAGATGCTTGAACTGTTTGATACCAAGTACTGGGATTACACGCCGAAGCATTTCCACGAGAAGCTGGTGGCCCACCATGGTTTCACACAGAGCTACAACTGGGTGCGGCTTACACTGCAGCGCCACGGCCGGGTTCAGGCAGCACCCCGACGAGGTGCCCATCGGCGCAAGCGGCCCCGCCGTCCGATGGTTGGCATGATGTTGCATCAGGACGGCTCCAGCCATGAATGGGTTCCGGGTCAGTGGTGGGATCTGATCGTCACCATGGACGATGCCACCAACCGGGTTTATTCGGCATTCTTTGTCGAGGAAGAAGGGACGATGAGCAGTTTTCAGGGGCTGACAGAGGTGATCGAGGCGCAAGGTCTGTTTTGCTCGCTCTATGCCGATCGGGGCTCTCATTACTGGCATACGCCCGAAGCGGGCGGCAAAGTGGACAAGGACAATCTGACCCAGGTCGGGCGCGCCTTGCAGCAACTCGGCATTGAGCTGATCCCGGCCTATTCACCGCAGGCCCGTGGACGGTCTGAACGCATGTTTGGCACGTTCCAGAACCGATTGCCGCAGGAACTGCGGTCCCATGGGATCACAACCATTGAAGAGGCCAATCAGTTCCTGAAAGAGGTCTATCTTCCCGAACACAATGCCCTGTTTGCAAGGGAGCCGGAGGATACGACCTCGGCCTTCGTGCCGTTTACAGGCAATGTGCGCGACACCCTGTGTGTGCAGGAAGACCGCGTCGTCGGCAACGACAATACGGTGCGCTACAAGGGCCTGGTCATGCAGATCGCGGCAGACAGGCACCGTCATCATTTCGTCAAGGCGAAGGTCAGGGTCCACGAATACCCCGATGGTCAACTGGTCATCTTCCACGGCCCGAGATGCATTGGCCGCTACCAGCCTGACGGATCACCCATCACACAGGAGGATAGCAAACACAAAGTCGCGTGACCCGCTTCGACGTGGCGCGAACGCGGTGGCCCAAATCTACGGTCGCCTACGGCTCCCTCCGAATTGGGCCACCGCGCAATCAACTGAAGCGGACAATTGGCATGTTACCTACACCGGACAATTCAGAATGTTCTCGACAGTGCGCTGGCGGCGGCATGGGAGGCCAGCCGCTGCATGGCGGGGGCGTTCATGTCGAGACCGGCCGCTTGCTCGTTGATGCGCAGCGTGGCCAGTTGCCAGAGGCGATTGGCGGTGTGGCCAAGCCCGGGGCGGGGATCGGTGGCGCGGAAGAGCGAGCCATCATGGCCCACGGCGACGACGCGCACGAGGCCGGGTCGCTTTTCCAGCTGCTCAAGATCAACAGATGACAGGGCTGCGGAATCGGGATGATTGTGCACGACGCCGATACGGCGGGCCGGGTCTCTCAATATGTCGAGCATCTCCGGAGACAAGTCGACCCGGTCTCGCGCGCCCTCCACCCATTCCACGGGTGCGGCATTGCCGCCACGCACGGGGGTGTCGGCGTCGAGATCGATGGCGGCGAGATGTTCCCTGCCGGTTCTGAGGCCGCGTGCGCGGGCTTCGTGGATCAGCCCCAGTTCGATGCCGCGCGCCACCGGGTCCAGGCCCTCGGCGATGACATCATGGCGGCCCTGCTCGGCGAGGAATGTGGCCCCGGGGTTGGTCTCAAAGCCCGGCGTGATGCCCTTGGGAACCTCAAGGCTGCGCCCGGTGCGGGGATCGGTCAGGCTGCGGGTTTCCATTGGTGGCTCGGTGGCGACGGTCAGGCCCCGGCGTTCCAGCGCGCGGGCGGAGAGCTGGCGGGTGGTACAGGCGCAGAAATAGCCGTTGGGCGGGAAATGCATGGCCCACCAGATATGATCGACCGGCACAACCAGCCCGTGGAAAGGCTGATGCGCCGCGCGGCGGCTGGCGCGCTGGAGCTGGATATATTCGAGATAGGGAAAGACCTCTTTGGTGCGCTGGATGCGCATCCAGCGTCCGGCGGCATATGCGGTGCGCAGGTTGGTGTCGAATATGACGGCAAGGCGGCGTTTCGAGCCAAGCTGTACGATGCGGGTCTCGCCGGTGAGCGGATCGGTCATGCTCTTGCGGCCCCACCATCCGGCGGCCTTGAGCTTTGGCTCCAGCGCCGCGCGGAACTGCTCCATGGTCCAGCCCCCGGCGATGGCCTCGTCCACGGCTTCGCGGATCGTGGCCAGCAGATCGTCCTGCATCGCCTTGGCGACCACGAAGCCGCGCGCATGGGAGGCGCCCCACCAGTCGCGCCAGGAATAGCGCCCTTCAGGCGGGGCGTAGCCCTTGGCGCGAAAGAACTCTATGGCTTCCCGGGGCTGAAGCGCTGTGGCGGTGGCCAGTGGCGTGAGATCGATCGGGTCAGCCATGGGGTCACGCCTCCGGATCGCTTTCGGGCATCACCGGCGCATCGGCGGTGCCTGCGAGCTGGGCTGCAAAATCAGCGCGCGCGTAAAGCCCGGCCAGCGCTTCGGCGGCTGGGTGGGTGGCCAGTTCCGCCAGCCGGTCGCGCAACGCTTGAAGCGTTTCCGCCTCATCCAGTGCGCCCTGAACGGGAATGAGCGTGGCAGCGGCGGCCTCTGTGGCAATATCGGGGCCGATGAGATGGCCGACCAGCCCGGTGATGGCATCACCCGGGGCGCCGCCGGGCGGCGCGGCAAACTCTGCGGTGGGATCAGACATGTCGGGCGGCCTGTCGGGCCGGGGGGCCGGCTCTTCCCAGACCCCACCATAGACCTCTTCGATATAGCTGCGCGCGGGGCGCAGGCCGGAGGCCTGCGTGATGTAATAATCGCGATTTGCGCGGATCTCGAGGTCCTCGGGTGGTGCGGTATCGCGGTAAAGCCGGGGCACGGCAGCCCCGGGAAAGTTCCAGTGGGTGAGCCATGTGGCCACGCTGGCGTGCAGGCATTCGGAAAGCCGGTGTTCGTCACTGGCGATGAGGGCCTGAAGGGTTTCATTCTGGACCCTGGCTGTGCCCACATGCTGGCCGATCTCGGAGGTGGCGTGCTGGCCCACCACCGCTTCGGCGATCATGCGATCCAGAGCGGACAGCATGGAGCGGAAGTCTCCGCCCCCCGAGCCTCTACCACCGGCTCCACCGCCGGAACCGGCGGCGGCCAGCGTTTCCACCGACTGGCCCTCGGGCAGCGCGATGCAGCTGGCTGTCACCGCCTGTCCCATGATTGCCAGCAGCGCATCGATCTCCGGTTGCAGCGCATCCTGTCTGTATTTGCCCACCAGCACCGGCGCCCCGAACTTCTCCAGCGCCACCGACCACATGCGCAGCACCTGCCGCTTGAGCCAGACCGGCCAGATGCACCAATGCGCGGCCCCCAGCCCGAAGGGTTGCCCGCCATGGCGCGGCGGGGTGCGGTGCAGGATGTATTTTGCCGGCGGCAGCGGGATCCCGGCCGGATGGCTCCGGGTGATCAGCAGCGGATCGAGCGTGGTCCGGTCATGGCGGATGAGGCGCGGATCGCGACTGCGGATATCGACCAGCCGGACGCGGTGCCCCTCCACCGCCCAAAGGCATTCGGAGATCGCATAGCCATACCAGATCGCGTGCAGAAGCGCCCGGCTGACCCGGTTCATGTCGAGGCCGCCCAACTGCAAGCGCAGATCGTCGGCGGCCGCCACGTCCCGCGCGCGCGTGCCGCCGGGTTCGATCACCAGGGGGGCCGCCAGCAACCCGTCGATGCGCTGGCCCAGCACGGCGGTGGCCTTGCTGTCGGTCAGGGCGATCTCGGCGGCGTCCAGTCCGGCGTCATCGCCCGGGACACCGCCAAAGCCGCCCGGCCCGCCGGCCAGCGCGCTGCCCAGACCTTCCAGCCAGCCTGCGGTCTGACCCCAGATGCCGGTTCCGCCCAGCCGGGCGGTCTGGGCCGGTGCGGCCCGCTCTGCGGTATCGGGGCGCTTGGGGACATCACTGTCACGGGGATCCATGGCTTACCTCCAGCCAACAGGGCCCGCCAGCGGCGAGCGGATGATGTCGAGATCGGGATCGGCGCGGTAGCCCGCGCCCGCGCCTGGCCCGCCGCCCAGCCCGGCGGAGCTGAGTTGCGGACCCGGCCGCATCTCGAAGGGCCCTGCCACCGAGGCGGCTCCGAAGGCCGCGAGCGCCAGGGCCCAGAAGCGATCGGCATGCCCGTCACTGTCCTTGCGGTCGGCAACAAGGCGCGGCGCCCCGGAGGCCGAGGGTTCGGCGCGCACGGAATGCAGATCATCCCAGAGCGCGGGATCGGCGGGAATGCGAATGCGGCGATCCTCGAAGGCCTCGCGCAGGGCGCCGGCCACATCGAGCTTGCGGGCCGCCGACAGCAGCACCCCTTCCACGGTGAGCGCGCCATGGTCTTCCTGGTACTGCTCGACCACCGCCTCGCCCATGCCGGTCTGATCGACCAGGATGCGCAAGGGGCGGTGCGCGCGCGCAAGACGGCGCATTTCGGCGCGCTGTTCGGCAAAGGTTTTGTTGTCCAGTGTGACAATCTCGCGCAGCCAGAGCGTGCCCCCATCATCTTCCAGCACGGCGGCCACCCAGAGGTCGCGACGGCGCGCCACATCAACACCGATATAGCAGGGACCGGAGCCGCGATGGTCGGGGTTTCCGGCGCGCGCGTCGCGTGAGGCGGCGCGGATGAGATCATAAAGCAGCCAGGCCCCGCCGCCCGCCGAAGGCACGCAGTCGAGCTCTTCCGGCCCGTGGCGGCCATATTGGGCGCGGATGGCGGCCTCCCAGGCGGTTTCGGCCGGCTGCGTGAGCGGTTGATCGGTAAGCTGTGCAATCCGCCCATAGAGCCCCTGAGCGAGCGCGTCACGCAGTGTCACCCGGTGGAGCGTGCCCGGCTGGCGAGCCTCCCGGATATCGCGCACCAGCGTGTTGAACGGGTTGGCCTCGCCGTTATGGGTGGAGATGATCCGCACCCGGCCGCCCCAGGTCAGAAACGCAAGCGCCGCTTTCAGCACCGCGTCGAGCGTGTCGACAAAGGCGGCCTCATCGATCACCGCCACATCGCCCGGACGGCCCTTGCCCCGAAACCCGCGTGGGGAAGAGGTCATGGCGAGGATCTGTTTGCCCGAGGCCAGCGCGATCCGGAAGGCCTGGATGTCGCGGCCCTCATCATGGATCAGAACCTCGCCGGCCGCCCCGGCCGCGATGCCGAGGTCCTCGGCCCAGCCCGCGCAATCGTCGATGAAGCCGCGCGTCATGTCGCGTGCGTAGCTCTGATAGTAGATATCGCCCCGGCCCGTGCCTGCATGCATCACCGCGTGATAGGCCTCGGCCCAGCTGATCCCGATGCGGCGGGACTTCTCGATCACGGCCAGCGGGGCGGGGTCCCCCACCCAGGCCGATTGATAGGGCAGAAGGGTCCTCATGCATCACCACCCTCGACCGCCTGCCGGATCAGGGCGGCAACATCCGGGCTGAGACCGGCCCCGCGCGCGGCCGCCCCGGCCCGTTCTCCCCCGGCGCGGCGCTCGGCCTCGGCCAGGCGTTTGCGTTCCTTGTCGGCCATTGCCTCGCGCAAGCCCGATGAGCTCATGACATCCTTCATCATCCGGCCCAGGAAATGCAGATCACGCGGATCGATCTCCCCGGCCTCCCGGGTCATCTGCGCTTTCATCACCTTGAAGGCCACGGTGGTGATCATCTCGAAGAGCACCGATTGGCGGCGGGCTTCCTCTTCCAGCCCGATCTCGTCCAGCCACCCCGCCGCCCAGCCGGTGGCCTCCTGCTGAAGGCGCGAGAACTCCCGGTGTTCCTGGCCGAACCGCTGCACCGTTGAGCGCCCGATCGTGACCAGCAGCCCCTTCTCGGCCAGGCGGTCATTGAGCGCGTCGGTGATCGTGTCATAGTCGGCAAACCCCTGCGCGGCGAGCTCTTCGCGCAGCCAGTCACGGATGGCCGAGGGCAGAAGATCGATCTTGCGCCGTCGCGGCATGTCACGGCCCCTTTGGTGCGGGCCGCCTCACGCCGGGATGGAGGGCCCGGCCTTGCGCGATATCCACGCCGCGCGCGGTGGCCGAGGCCAGAACGAAGCCCTCATGGTCCTCCAGCGTCACAAGCTCCTGTTCGCTGAGCCAGGCCAGCGTCGAGACCAGCCGGTCGCGCGAGGTGGTAATGCCCAGCCCATTGCAGACATCCATGAGGATCTCCGAGTTGGAGGCATATTCGAGACAGGCCGAAAGATGGGTGAGGATGGCCAGGCGGCGGTGGGCGTCCAGTGTTGCGGCATAGCTCATCTGCGGCTCTCTCCCAGAAGATGGTCCTCGATCCGGGTGATGGCGGCCGAGAGGGTGCCCACGGCCCTGGCATCGCGCTCCATGGCGGTGCGCAACTCCGAGACCGCGCCCGCCTGGCGTTCGATGGCAAGCTGCAGCGCGTGAATGTCCTCGCGGCTGGCCAGCCCCGCCACCGCGCCTTCCAGCCGCGTCAGCCGTTCGGCGTGGCGATCGAGCCGGTCGGTGACATCTGCCCCGGGCCCGGACCGGGATGGGTGCGGGGAGGCGCTGCGCCGCAAAAGACCCAGCCGCTGCAGGGCCACCACGGCGCCGCCCAGAAGGCCCAGGATCGCAAGGAGCGCGGCAAAGCTCTGCCAGTCTTCAGGGGTGGGCGTCATCAGCAGGCCTCCGGGAAAGATATGCGGGCAAAAGGGTCCTGCCCACATTAGCGGCTTTGCGCCACATCAGTCAGCGGACCATGGTCCGCTGCTCTGGTTATACCCGGGGGCGGTGCGGGATCGTTGCAGACCGGACAGGGCACACCGCGCCGCACTTCACTGTCGGTCATGTCAAAAAGCCAGCCCTTTGCGGTGCGCCAGCCGGGCATCAGGCCCGGAGCCTGCCCCCGGTCATCGGCATGCATCATCACGCGGCGCACCCGGGGTGGGGGTGTCAAACCCGGAAGCCAGGGCTGGCGGCGTTCAGTCTTCACTGTGAACCGCCCGCGCCGCCTCCAGCCAGGCCAGACAGGCGGCGCTCAGATCACCCCCGTGGGCGACGAGGCCGTGAAGCTGTATTTCCACGATGCCGCAGGCGAGCTGGGGGATTTCCACCTTTGCCCCGGTCTCAATGAGCGCCGTGGTCACCGCCTCGGTGATCGTCTCCACATCCTCCATTCTCGAAAGCCGCTCCAGAAGGGCGGCGCGGGCTGTGGTGCCGGGATCGGCGTTTTTGTCCTGTTCTTCCATATCCATATCCTTCATCTAGGTACATTCTCCCGCTTCCGCCTGGTACAGCGCCCGCCGGAAAAGGCGATCTGCGCCCGCCCCCCGGGCCGGCGGAAGGCACCCTGCCGGCTCATGGCTTGCGCGCCTCGCGCCGGTAGCGCCGCACGGTGCCGGTTGCAATACGCAAGGCGCGGGCGATCTCGCCTGTTCCCATGCCGCGCCCTGCCAGCCACAGCACCACCGCGCGGCGCGCCAGCGGCACCTCCAGCACATGACCGCCACAGCCCTGCATGAGCGCCTGTGCAGGCGCGTGACCCAGAAGGGCGATCAGGGCCTGGCCGTCGGGGCTTTGATCGCGCTGGAACATGGCGGGCACCCGCCAGCTCTGCCCGCCATGTTCCAGCGCGATGGCAAGTGCTGCCTCGCGCCCGGCGTGATCGGCAATCTCGGCCAGGGAGGCCGGCAGGGGCGCGGATGCGCAAGTCTGATGCGGGCGGGTCAATGCTCAGGTCTCCGGCGGGCACCCCTTTGGTGCCGCAGGCTCAGCCGTTCGGCGCGGTTCGAGATCGGCCCGGCCTGGGCGTTGGTTATGGTGACGAGTGCGACCGTGCCATCTGCCGTGCGCCGCAGATGAAACCGCAGGCCGCCCCGGATCACCGCGCCCTCGCCAAAGGTGCGCATGGCGGCCTCCGCGCCCGGCACCTGCGCCGCAATCCGCGCCCTCAGCCCCTCCACATCCACACCCCAGCTGCGCTCGAGCCAGCGCAGCACCGCGTGTTCGGTGACATGCAGCGAAAAGTGGCTTGACCTATCCATTACGCAGCCCCCCGGTCTGGCGTCTCGCGCGACATGCGCCGCGCGGCCATCTTCCGGCGTCCGTATTCGGCAGGGGTGAGGCGAAGCCGCTTTGCCTCGATCCGCGTCTGCGCGCGCCGCTGCTGGCGGGTGAGGCGGGAGGCAGGCGGGATGGCCCTGTTGGCCTTCAGCTTTGCAACCCACCGCCTCTGCGCGCGCCCGACCCCTGCGCCCGGTGCGGCGCGCGTATACTGGCGCGTGTGCTGACCCGGGGGTGCGGGTGTGGCACGTCCGGCCTGAAGCGGCATGGAGGTCAGCCCCGCAAGCAGGGCGCCATAAAGCATCTGTGCCATCTTCATGGGGAGACCTCCGCATCTGCATCTGCCTGCGCCTCTGCGCGGGCCAGCATCGCGCGCAGCGACCGGATCACATCGGTGATGCAGCCCGTATCGGTCAGCGCATCCACATCGATGGGCACAAAGGCCCAATGCGCCCCGAAGCGCGCGCGGATGAAGGCGTTGAGCCCGGCGCGGCCCGGGCGTTTCAGCGCGCCCCGGCGCCCCAGTTCGCCCCAGAGCGCGTGAATGAGGCGCACGTCGCCCCTTTTGGCTTTGGGGCGGGGGTTTGCGCCGCTGTGGCTGTCCCGGTGGGCCGCGCTGGCGCCCTTCTGACCGCCCCTGTGGCCGCCCCCTGTGCCATCCGGGGCTCCGCCCCTGTGGCCGCCCCCTGTGCCATCCGGGGCTCCGCCCCTGTGGCCGCCCCCTGTGCCATCCGGGGCTCCGCCCGTTCGGCGCTTCATCCGTCCACTGGACGGATGACCGGTTGCACCGGACCGCGCCTCACCCTGCAGCGTGTTGAGATGGGCCAGTAGTCGGGCCAGGTCGCGGGCGGACATGTCCCGCATCGACGCCTTGCCGGTCACAGCCAGTTGCACATCATGGCGTGCGTCCGCATCGAGCCCGAGGGCGCGGCAGGCCCCGTGCGCCGCGCGCATCAGCCGGGCGCGGTCCCCTTCGGCATATCGGCGGGTGCGGGTCATGTCACCGCCGCCCCGCCCTGCGCTTTGCGCGCCGCGCGTTCGAACCTCTTCTGCCGCCGCGCGATCCGCATCCGCTGCGCTTTATGTTCGGGCGCCTTCATCGGCAGGCGCGTGACGGGCAGACCGGAGACCCCCTCGGGGATATGCCTGATCCGCCCGGCCGCCACCGCCGCGTCGATGAGCCTGCGCGCCTCGGCGGAGAGCGGGGCGCGCGTCATGCGGGTGCCAAAGACCGCCACCGCTCAGCCCGCCTTGGCCAGATCGATGCTGATCGGCTCCCAGGCCGCATCGGGGGTGGCGCGGCGATAACAGCGCATATAGGTTTTCGAGCCCACCACCCGCATCGCATCGCGGATCGCTTCCATCGCCCTGCGCCAGCGCCCGTCGGCGATATCGAGCCGCAGCAGGCTGTAGATGCCGGCGCGCGCGATCTCGCCCTCCTTGTCGACCTGGAAGGCGTGGGAGACGATGGTGCGGATCTCGGCGCGGCTGCCCTCGGCCCATTCGGCCAGGCATTCCTCCACCAGGTCGCGCGCCACCTGCAATTCGGGGCCGAAGGCGATGCGATCTGCGATCTGCACCTGCACCTTCATGGTGCCGTCATAGGACATATAGGTGCGGTTGCCCTTGACCGAGCGGCGGCTATGGCCGCCATATTCGGCCTCCAGGATCGCATCAAACCCGCCGATCTCGTCAAAGCAATGGGACCGGAACCGCCCGATCTGCCCCGAGAGATCACCGGCAAAATGAATGACCCGGCGCACCATCTCGTCCTGCAACTGGTCCTGCGGGCGCACCATCTCGAGCGGTGTCAGGCGCCCTTGTGCATCGCGCATGTAGCGCGCACCATCAATGTCCACCGTGGCCGCATCGATCCAGTTCAGCGGCGGCAGGCCCAGAGATACGGGACCGGCTTCGCTCTCCGGGTCACAGCCCTGGTCGATCCGGGCCTCGGGGCCCCTGTCGGGATGCGGGTTTGTCTGTGCCATAACATGTCCTTTCGATGTGTGAACTGTTGCAGGGGGTCTTTTGCAGCGGGGGTGCGGTCCCGGATCGGGGTCCTCAGCCCTCGGCCGCGTCCTCAAAATCCACATGCGCGAAGATCGCCGGCACCCCGTCTTCCAGCCCGACGTCATCGATCTCATGCAAGCCGCCCAGGATGTCGGCGATCCAGACCTCCTCATGGGCGGGCAGCTCAGAGAGCCGTTCGATCAGCTCCTCTACGCTCATGACAGCTCTCCCGCCGCCGCTTCGATATCGGCCTCCGTAATGGTCTCACGCCCGGCGCCGCGCGCGATCATCCAGGCCCGCGCCAGATGGCGGCGCAACCCGTGCAGCCCGCCGGGCCCTGCAGCGGCGGCGATCAGATGCTTCATCTCGCGGGCGCCCGGTTTGCGTCCCAGCGGTCCTGCGGCAATGGCGGCCACATCGTCGCGGGCCAGCGCCTTGAGATCGACCCGCATGCCGATCCGCCCCGTCACCTGCGGACAGCGCGCCAGCGTCATGCGGATGGTGTCATCGCCGATGAGCGCCAGCCCGCAGCCGGCCATGTCGCGAATGCAGCGGAGCTCATCAAGCAGGGGTGCGCGCAGATGATGCGCCTCATCGACCACGATGAGCGCGCCGCGCCCCTCAAGGCCGGCCACAATCGCCTGCTCGGCCTCCATGGAATGGGTCGGGCGTGCCCCCGCGCCAAGGGCTGTGCCGAGCCGCGAAAGCAGCCGGGGCAGGGTCGTGAGCGTCGGCGAGGCGCGCAGCCAGATCGCCTGCGCCCGGCCGGCGCAATGGGTCTCGGCCGCCCAGGTCTTGCCGCGCCCCGAGGGGCCATGGATCAGCGCCAGATCGCCGGCGGCCTGGGCATAGGCCAGCGCCGCGCTGACCGCCCGCGTGGCACAGGTCTCGGCATGGGCATCGAGCCGGGCCCCGCCAAAGGCATGGGCGGCGCGCTCGGCGCGGGTATCAAGCCAGCGCCCGATCCGCGCCTCCACGGCGTCATTGTCGCCGCCATAGCTGCCGTTCAGCCAGCTTGAGAGCGTGGGGGCGCTGACCCCGGGACCGATCTCGGCAGCAGCCCTGGCGCGCGACAGGCCAAAGGCGGCCATTTCCGCCTCCACCCGGGCGCGCAGCTCCGCCGGGGCGGGGGCCGCAGAGGCGGGATCGAGGACGCCAGAGGCGGGATCGGGGTTCGCAGACGGGCCGCGCGCCTCACGCGCAAGGGGTGTGATGTTTTCTGCCGGTTCCATCGGGGGTTCTCCTCTCTCAGATGCCTTCATCCAGAAACAGTTTCGCGGCCGCCTCCAGCGCAGGGCTGGCGCCCCCGGCCCCGCCAGCGGTGCGGCGGGAGGCTTTGGGTGCGGCGCTGGACGCAGACCCGCCTGCGCCCGCACGCGCCTCGGCCGCCTTGCCGGCCTCCTTGAGTGCCGGCGTCTCATGGGGTTGATCCGCCCGTGCCCCGCTGCGCGGCCCGACGCTGGAAAAGGCAATCACCTTGCCCGCCGCCGCCTCACCCGCGCTGAGCACATCCTCCATCGCCCCTTTGGGATTGTGGGCGCGGGCCAGATCGCGGGCGTCCTTGCGGGCGGCACTGTCGGCCTTGCGGGCCCGGGTTTTCGCCTGCGCCGCGATCCGGGTCAGATCAGCCCCGGTGCGCGCGGGGTCCTCGGCCATGAAGAGAAACCGCCCCTCAGGCGAAAACACGAAAAGACGCGCGGGATCAGCAGGGTCATAGCGCAGCTCCACCCGCTCACCCACGCGGGTGCCCATCTCCGGGGCGATGTACCAGATACCCCCCACCGAGAGGCCCTGCTTGGAGATGGTGCGGCGCGGCCCGTCTCCCGAGCGGCTCACCGGCTCGGCCAGGAGCGGATCAAGCGCGCGCGGATCACCGATCCGGCGCAGGGGCCTGTCCGGGTCTCCCGGCCAGGCCGCCATGCGCTGAAAAGGGCTCTCGCCGGTGCCGCCATGGGCGCGGCGCCCATAGATGGCCTCGACCCAGATGTCGCATTTGCGCTGCAGCTCCGCCCCGGAAAGCGCGATGTCAAAGGTCTCGGCCGCGTCCGTGCCGCGTCTCTGGGACATGGACTTTTTTGCCTCAAGCTTCTTGCGGTCCATCACGTCATGGCCGGTAAAGCCCGGCAGGAAGGCAAAGAGATCGCGCGTCATCGTGCCGAAAAAGCGCTCGATATAAGGTTTTGCCTCGGGCGTATAGGGCGGGCAGATGTCATGCTGGATGCCCAGGTCCGAGAGCACCCGGGTGAGATGGCGCGAGGTGTAGTCCCGGCCCTCATCGGTGCGCGCCACCTCCGGCACGCCCCAGTCGACAAGGCAGCGCCGCAGGAGCGCGCAGATCGCCGTTGCCCGGCTGGTGGGCACCACCAGAACCTTCGCCCGGCGCGCCCAGACATCAATGGCCCCCACGATCGTATGCCGCCCGTCGGTGCAGATCACATCCGCAGGCGTCGAATCCAGTTCCCAGAGCGCGTTGGGCGCGCGCACTTCCGCCGCCGCGCACCCAAGCGCAGGGGCCAGCCGCGCGCGATGCCCGTCAGGATCAGAGACGGCCGAGAGCGCACGGGCGTTCTCCGCATCGCCCCGCCAGGTCTTCAGCCAGCGCTGTGTCGCGCGCAAGGACGGCGTCTTGCCATAGCGCGCCTTCAGCACCCGCACCACATGGGAGGCGGTCAGGTGTCCCCCGTGCTCATGGATCAGCGCAAGGGCGCAGTCGCGCATCTGCGCGTCACTGAGCGGCCCGCAGCGCCCGCGCCCGGGCCGGTCGGTCAGCACCACCAGCCGCGCCTCGGGTGCCAGGCCCTGGCAGGTCAGACGCCAGCGGCGCACGGTGTCACCTGTCACCCCGGCGCCTTTTGCGGCCCGGGCATCCGCATCCGCCCGCGCTATCCCTGTGGCTATCAATCGCTCGGAGGCCGCCACCGCATCGAGCCGCATCCGCGCCTGCGCCAGTGCGGCAGACGAGCGGGGTGCGCTCGGGGGTGCGTCTGAACGAGACGGAAGACCGGCGGAAGGCACCGTGCCTGAACGGGTCTTTGAGGGGGCCTTGAGAGCCCCTTTAGCGGGTTTTGAATTGGACAGGCAGGGGGTCGTGCGGGCGCCTTGCAGGGGTGCTGCAGGGGGCGGGTTTGGCGATATGGCGGGTTTGGGTGGTGCGAATGTCATGGGCTATGGCCTGAAATCCCTGCCGGCAAGGGGCCGGCTTGTTCCGGGGTGGCGTCATCAACCGTCATGGCGTCGTGACGGTTTGCATCCGTCGCCAGGCGGGTGAGCGACGCGCTGACTTTTCCGGCCAGCTTCGTAACCCTCTCCTCCAGCGCCCGTCCGATCAGGGCCTCCAGTGACGGGGCCAGGCGGCGGCGTGCATTGCCGTGCAGACTTGCAACCGCAACCGCAAGATCTTCCGATTCCGTCGCAGCGAGAATGCGGCGATACCCTTCCTCCACCATATCAAGGCCTGCCTCGATATCGGCGCGCACACCATCAACCACGCGCCGCGCCGCATCGGGCCCCGCCCGCTCGGCCTTCAGCGCCTCGATCTCCGCCTTCAGTCGCGCGTTTTCACGCTCGGCACGGCCCCTTGCGGAGCGCTCCGCCATCACGCCGCGCAGCCGGTCCACGGACCAGTTGTAAAGCGAGGCCTCGGCCAGAACCGCATCGCCCTCTTCCGGCTCCAGCCCCGCCACTTCGGCATGATGCGACCAGCTCAGTTCGTCCCGGCGTCGGGACGGTTCGATCCGCCGCGCCACCGAGGCGCGGTTCTTCAATGTGCCCAAAGGCACGTCCAGCTTTTCCGCCAGCCGCGTCATGTCGCCATAGGCCGTCGGGCGCTCGGCAACCCAGTCACCCATCTCCCAGGCAATGCCGTCAAGGCCACGGTCGAACGCCCTTTCGCGCGCCACAATCGAAAGGCCCTTCTCTTCCCATTCGGCATCAAGGCGCGCCTCTATCTGTTCGCGGGGCTCAATCATTGTGCGTCCTCTTTTCCAGTGTGGCCTTGCTGATCTTCGGGTTCCGGCAACACGGGGGCGCGTTCGGCCGCCCCTTGAGCCGGTGGCGGGACCGGCCTCACAAGCCGGTAGAGAAAGATGCGCTCCATCGTCATCGGATCGATACCCTGGCGGCAGGCGATCTCCGCGCCGTTGGCGCGCAACTCCGCCACCGCCGCATTCACGGCGCAGACATCCGCCCCCGTCACGATCTCGCGCGTCGAGTGCTCCCGCCCGTCGCGCAAAAACGCGTGCAGGCGCTGCAGGCGCGGGGAGCGGGAGAGGCGCGCCGCATGCATCATGCGCGCCCTCCCCCACAGGGCGCACCGCCACCCGCAGGGGTCTCGTTGAGATGCGCAAGCACCTCCGCCACCATCAGCGCCGCCCCATCACAGGCCTCGATGCGCGCCTGCGCCCGGGCAATGCCACGGGTCACCGCCTTATGATCGCGCCCGCCAAGGGCCGCACCGATGCGCCCATACGTGGCTTGCGTGAGGGCAGCGCACAGGCACATGGCCATCTGCCGCGCCTGTGCAACCTCCCGATCCTTGAAACCCCCGCGCAGCGCATCCGCCTCCAGCCCGGCCACATGGGCGCTCACCAGGACAATCCGCGCCAGCGCGCGGTCCTGCCCGCCCGGCAGATGCGGCAGCGGCGCAAGCTCGCTGAGCAGGGCGCGCAGCTCCGCGCGCGAAAGGGGCGGTGTGTCGCTTTGCGGGACGGGTGCGTGCCCCGTCGCAGGGGATGTTTCCGGGGTTATCTCGGGGAGTGTTTCGGGGGCGGTCTTGTCGTCCGCCTCGCGCCCGATCCTGTCGCCCGTCTCAAACGCCATCACGCCGGTGAGCGCCGCCTCTGCGCGGGCCATCGCGCCGCAGGCTTCAAGCTCTGCGCCAAGGGCCGCCGCCTTGCGCAGTCCGCCCAAGGTGGCTTTGGCGGTGCGGGCATCCATGCGGCCGCAGGGTTCGGCCGGGCCGATCGACCGGCCCGCCTCCGCAAGGGCGCGGCGCAATTGCCGGAAATCGGAGGCGGCGCTCATGGGCTCACCGCCCAGGCAAGCACCAGCAGAACCCAGAGTGCCCCGAACAGCGAGACCGCGCCAATGAGATCGCTCAGCCAGTGATCGTCCAGGGCGCGGACGAGCCGGGCAAGAAGGCCTCCACGGACAGGGCCGTGGGGGCAGGTGCTGCGCGCTACAGGCGGGCGCGCAGAGCCAGGGAGTAACCGGTCAGGGGTGGCGGCCGGGTCAGGCGTGACGCCCTCCCCCGCCGCCGGTACCATCGGAGATGCAAACCAACCGATGGAGGGGGTATGAATGATTTGTGATCGGCCAAACGCCCTGAATCTGTTAGAGGATTCGGGGAGGCGGATAGGTCTCAGGCTGGATGTTTTCGTAGGGCATTGTGACCCTGTAGTGGAGCTTAGCCTTCGCCTGTTTCCGAACAGCCCCCATAGGGCCCGGTTTTGGCCGGTGATCCTGCATAGGAGCTTGGTTTGGCCGTTCACGCCCCATTGGGGGCTCCGCCTCCTTGAGCAGGGAGTATAGCCATGGCTTACATAGGTGTCGATCTTCATACGAATTCCTTCACGATCTGTCGGCGTGAGACGGACGGATCGGAAACATTCCAAACCTTTCAACTGTCCGCGCAGGCGCTTGAGCAGTTCTGTCAGAGCCTTGATGCGGATGACGAACTGGCGGTCGAGGCCACCGGCAACACGGCCTGGTTCTGCGGTGAGGTGGAACCCTGTGTCGGCCGGATCGTTGTGGTCAACCCGCGCCAGTTTAAAGTGATCCGCACATCGGTGAAGAAAACCGATCGCAACGATGCCCGCGCCCTGGCGTTTTTCCTGTCGAAGGACATGCTGCCGGAAACCCGGCTCAAGTCCACTCAGGAAAGCGAACTGGCCTCGCTGACCCGGACGCGTGACATGCTGGTCAAACAGCGCACCATGCTGCTGAACGGCATCCACGCGATGTTTGTCCGCCACGGCATGAAGCTGAAGAAGGAAGGGTTGTCCAGCAAGAAGCGCCTGCGCGACCTGGATCTCAGCCGCTTCACACCGCTTGAGCAGGTCGAACTGGCGGCATTGCGGGACCAGGCGCTCGGCCTGACCGAAACCCTGAGCCGTCTCGACAAGGCCATCGAGGAGGCCGCCTCGGCCATGAAAGGCTTTGAGGGGCTCACCAGCATCAAGGGGATCGGTGCGCGATCTGCCGCGGTCCTGCTGGCGGGGATCGGCAGGGTTGAAGACTTCTCCGACGCGGACAAGCTGGCCGCCTATGTCGGCATCGTGCCCAAGGTGAGCAACTCAAACGAAACCGAACATCACGGGCGGATCACGAAGCGCGGCAACAAGCTCATGCGCACCACGCTGGTGCAATGTACGCTCATCGCGATCCGCTATTCGGGATATCTCAACAGCCATTATCGGCGCATCAAGGAACGCCGTGGCGCGGGCAAGGCGATCATAGCCACTGCCCGCAAGCTGCTCAAGATCATCTATGACACGCTCAAGAACGGCTGGGTCTTCGACGATTTTGTCGAATTTAAAATCAAACAAAATCAATGTCATGCTTGACAATCATCATAGGAGGAAAAGATGGATCCAGATAACGCCGAAATAATCGCCAAGGTCGCAAGCCGCTCAGCCCGAAGCACACACCATTTACTGATCGCGCTGATTGCCTCCCTGATCGACAGCGGCGCGCTATCAGCGGAGGTATTTGCGGAAAAACTCAACGATATGGAGCGCACCATTCGGAGCGTCAGCCCCGAAGACGCCTGGGATGAACTGGAGATGAGGGTCACGATCAGCCTCATTGATCAAATTCGTGATCTTGTTTCTGGCGGCGAGAAAACGTCACCCTGAGCGCGGCGGCGATCGGCCCCCTGCAATCCATCTCGTCGACGAGCACATTGATCAGCCGATCAGCCGGATCGGCAATCTCGTCAAGATTCGGAGTAGGATGGTTATGCATGGCCGTTACCTCGTTGCTGCAGGGGTGTCGGGCGGGCGGATCATGACAGACCCTCCGCTTTGGCAGGACCGGGCGTAACGCCTGGTCCCGCCGCCGGTTCCATCGGAGATGCAAACCAACCGATGGAGAGATAAATGGATGCGGAAAAATACATGTTAATGACGGAGATCGACCGGCGTATAAGTGAGGCCGGCAATCGGGATTTTGAAACGATCATGAGCATTATGCGCCCCCTCATGGCTGTGGTCAGGGCAGGCCTGCTTTCGGGCGCGATTTCTGTTGATGACGCCATTAAGCTGCTGCCCCCGGGCCGGAATGAGGATCAGGATCGTGGGACGATTGAGCAGTGGGCAAACCCGCGATCCGGCGAATGAACGCACGATCATAGTCGTTTATCTCGATACCCGCCCCGGAGAGATCGTACTCAATCCAGAACACGCCAAGGTCCGAAAATGCGGTGGCAAAGGCGGCGATGACCTTGCGGGTCGCAAGGCGTTCCACCGGGTCCTGCCGGGTTGCCAGAACATCCACGCCACAGATGTATTGTTGCCTGTCGAAGAGTGTGGTGATCATGCAGTCTTGTCCTTGTTCATAGCGCTGCCGCCCTCCCAGACCGGCAAGAGGCCCGCCACGCGGGTGGCCAGCGCGTCGCGGCACGGTGCGCAAAGTGCTGTCATGCGCGCGCAGGCCACGGCGCCCGGCTCCATCAGGTGATCATCCACCCGGATCAGCGCCAGCTCGTAGACGCCCGCATCGCGCGCGCCGCAGTGATCGCAGCGCCCGCTCATGCAGCCGCCTCCGCAGCAGGCGAGCCCGGCGTCGGTGTCGGGCGCGGGATGTCAGAGGGCCAGGCCAGGTCCGAAGGCCAGTGGTCGGAAAACCATTGGTATGTTCGCTCGTAGGTCACATCCGTGACCGGCTGCCGATTGCGTAAGCGAAGGAAAAGTCGCGCATGACCCAGAATCCAATTTGAAATCGTAGCTTCGGCGCGCGGCACTTTCGTCCGGAAAAGGTCAATGAGGGTTATGATGTGGCTGCGGTGCATAAACGCACTTTATTTTAGATCATTTGTGCACTGCAAGTAAAATTTGGTGCCCATTTGCACAATTTTAGATACGACATCTAAATTGGCAGTGGACGTGTGCACCGATGGATGAATCGCAGATATACGAAGTTATTGATGCGCGGCGAGTCGAGCAGGGCTTGACACAAGCTCAGTTGACCCTTCGTGCGTTTGACAGATCTGATACTGCACCGATCCAGCACTTACGAAGAGGCAAGTCCCCCACGGCAAAGACATTGCGCGGGCTCTGCCGCGCCCTTGGTCTCGAGTTCTACATCGGCCCGCCGCGCGATGGTGCGCCTGTCGAATCGCCGCGCGCGCCGAACTGGAGCGCCTTCACCGAGGCGACCCTGCCGCACCGGGGGCTGGCCACCTGCTCGGTGCAGGGCTGGTCGAAGAGCCAGCCCCTGCGCGACCCCCTGCCCAGACCGGAGGATATCATGGACGATGACGCTTTCTGGGTGTCTGCCACGGGGCAGTCGATGATCCCCGAAGGCATCGACGGCGGCTGCGTGTGCCTTGTCTCGCCGGGCCGCGAGGTGCGGGACGGGGACCGGGTCTGGATACTGGATTTTCAGGGGCGCGCGGCGATCAAGCGTCTGGTGGAAAAGACAGAAACCGGTTCCCTCAAGCTCCGGGGCTGGCTTCCCAAACGCGACGGCGAGCAGCAGAGCTTTGACGAGGAGCGGCTGCCGGCGGGCATCCGCGAGGTCTACCCGGTGGTGGCGGTGTTCCGGGGCAAGCCGGGTACGGAAGGGGCCGAATATATCCCCGACCCGAAAGCGCCCGACCCCGCCGCGCCACCCGAAGGATCAAACGTCGCCCCTGTGGAGCGGGTGCCGAAGGCGATCACCGATATGCTGGGCCTGCCCGAGGGCGCCAGCGCGGATGCGGTGCTGAAAGCGATGGAGGCAAAGATTGCCACCCGGGGCACGGCCCATGCCACGCCGGTGGCGGCGCTGGAGCGGAAGGTGGCGCGCACGCTCAAGTCCGAGACGCGCTCCCTGAAGGACGAACTGGCGGCACTGCTGGACGCCCGCCTGCCGCCCGCACCGGACGAGGACGAGACCCGAATCAGTCTGCCCTTTGCGGGCGACGTGCGCGCGGGCCCGGGTGCGGGCGAAGAGGTGTTCGAGGAAAGTGAGATAAGCCTGGGCATTCCCGCCGAGGCTTTACCGCCGGGTCTGAGGCCCGAGCGTGCCATTGCGCTGCGCGCCGAAGGGCATACGATGGAGCCCACGATTCGCTCGGGCGATATCCTGGTGATCGACCACGGCGACCGGGAAGCACGCGAGGGCGCGCTCTTCGTGATCCGCACCGAGACCGGTCTTGTGGTCAGGCGGCTCAAACAGGAGGGTTCTGGGGATCAGGAGGGCTGGGTCATGACCAGCGACAACGCTCAAGGCCCCCCGCCGCGCCCGGTTACAGAAGAAGACTGCATCCTTGGCCGGGTGATCTGGTTCGGGCCGGAGAAGGCCGTTGTGGTGGCTGGCGGGTAGAGTAAAAGGAAAAAGCTTAGAATGAGGAACAGGGAAATGAGCAAACAGCTTCTTATCGGTGCTGCCAGTGCGATCCTGGCGACGACTTTAATCGGTTTTGTCACGTTAATCGCGAATTGGTTTACCGAAGGCGGAGTTGCCAAACTCATTGGCGCGTTACCTGCAAATGCCGTCGTTGCCTTTGATGTGCCGAACGGCTGCCCGCATGGCTGGTCCGTTTTTCAGCAAGCTCAAAGCCGCGTGCTTATTGGCGTAGGTCCTGGCCAAGTATCATCGGGAAACAAACTCTCCAGCTACAATTACCGTGAGGAAGGGGGCTACGAACGAGTGACGCTTGACAAATCCAACTTACCAAAACACCAGCACGGCTATAATGACATCTATTGGTCTGAGGTGGGCGGTCGCTCGTCTGCGCTCACTAACGCGCTTGGCAACAAAGGTGATAGCGACAGAGATAATAGTGGCCATGAGATTCGCCGCCAAACCGCCGAAACTGGAGAAGGGAATCCGGTCGATACGATGCCACCCTACATTGCGCTCTATTTTTGTAAGAAGAATTGAGAAAATCTCACCACCTTAAACCCCGCAATACGGGTTCGTTGAATCCAGATATTTGATTCACCCTCACCCGCCGCCTTCGATCAGCAACTCCCTGACCTTTCGGCTGGCCTTTGCATTGGCCGAATAGCGTGTCTCGACCTCTTTGCAATCGGCCCATGCGAATATCTCGCGGATCTCTGCCCGGTCATTGATCGACAGGATGAACCTTCCCTTGATGTGCTGCAGCATCGCTGCCATGCGCGCAAAATCGGCGCGCGCGAACATGTGCGGGCCATAATCGCCCTCATGGCCCAGGTAGGGCGGGTCGAGATAGAAGAGCGTGCCCGGCGCGTCATAGCGGGCAATGAAGGCCTCCCAGCCCAGGCATTCGATCACGACCCCTGAAAGCCGTGTGTGCAGGTCTTCCAGCAGGGGCTCGAGCGTTGTGAGGTTGAAGCGCGCGGGCCGCTCCTTGCTGACCCCGAAGCTGCGCCCGGTGACCTTGCCGCCAAAGCTTGTGCGCTGCAGGTAGAGAAAGCGCGCGGCGCGTTCGAGGTCGGTCAGGGTGTCGGGGTCCGTTGCGCCCAGGCGCTCGAACTCGGGCCGCGTGGTCAGCTGGAAGCGCAGGGTTTCGATGAATTGCGGGTAATGGCGCTGCAGGATGCGAAAGAGCGTGCTGACATCGCGGCTGAGATCATTGATCACCTCCGCGCGCGGGCGCATCCTGCGGCGCAGGAACACCCCGCCCATGCCCACGAAGGGCTCGGCATAGGTGACATGCGGGATGGCGGCAATGCGGGCAGTAATCCTGGCGGCCAGACAGCGCTTGCCACCCAGCCAGGGGGCCACGGGCGCGGCCGGGTTCACCGGCGCCATCCCGGTCTTGGGTGTGTCGCTATGGGGTGTGGACAAGGGCATGGACAAGGGCATGGACAAGGGAAAAGACTTCCACGATCATGATCCCGCCCTGTGCAGGGTGGCGGGATGGCCAGTGCTGGCCTGTTCTGGTCGTGGGAGGGCTCGATCTCCCGGTTCGGGATGTTGTCAGCATCCCGGCCCCCGTCCCGGCCTTTTGGATGGCGCGATGCGGGCGGCGTCGTGGGTCCATAGCATGGGCAGCGGCTGCCGTGCAGCGGACCATGGTCCGCGCGGGGCTTTGTCCGGCTTTTAATCACATAGTGTGCAGCCTGGATGTGTTGAGGAGGTGGCTCGACATCCGCACTCTGCCCAAAACTCAGAGAGCGGGCGCAACGCCGACAGGCTCAATAATTACCTGCTTCCACATCTTTCAAAACCGGGATCAGGCGCCAAAATTCCCCGGCGATACGGGTGGCGTATTTGATCTTGTCAGGATAAGGGTCAACTGTCTGGTCCCATAAATAGCGAAGCTGACCAACCAAACTTGCGGTTCCTTCGGCAAATTGCAGGAGATCATCATACGTCGCACCATCAACATTCAGGTCAGCTTTTTCGGCATTTACCCTATCGCGGCTCCCGATAATCCTGTGTGCAAGCCATTCTGATCGCAACACCCTAAATGCCTTTTTCTCGGGGCAGGCTTTTATGGCGGCGTATTTGGCTTTCAGGCATTCGAGAGATGACGACAGGCGCTGTTTATCTTGGGCGTCCAGCGCGGGATCAAGCCGATCCCTTTTGCGAGCCTCCAGAACCTCTAATCCAGGCAGGATGTTCATCACCTTCGGTAAGGAGATTACGTTATGGCCCTCATCCCATGCACGATTGCAATAAAGTATTACCGAGTTTTTTGCACCTGCGCGCGCGACCACACCCGCATGCCCGCAGATTGACCCATTCAGACGATCGCAAACGTCCGGATTATCAACCGTGGCTTTAAGGAAGCCGATATACCAACTTGCCTGATCAGCGTCGCTTTCCAGTTCTTTCAACTGCGCACTGAATTCACATTCATTTTCTTTTTCTGCTTCCAATTGTCCCTGCCTTGACTTGCTGTCAAATTCAATGGGTTCCGGCTGATGGAACCCCGCTCCGGCTCAAGCGCTTTAATGCCCGGGCAGGCAATTTCCGTGTTGCCGGGGCCATGGCGATCTCAACTGCACTTTTCTCAACATTGTACAGAATCGGCCCTCTGTCAAAATGATCCCGATATCTGTCCGGGATGGCAAAACCGGTCGGCCGCCTCAATCGTGTCTTCTCACGCCGTTCCGGCCAGCCATTCATCAAGGGCGGCATTGCCTGTGGTTTTGCGGGGCTGTTGGGCCTCGCGCCTGGCGGTGCCTGCCCCGGTGCCGGGTACGCGCGGTTCGGCGGTCGCGCCTCGACTGTCCGCTTCGGGAGTGCCCGCTGACGTGCCGTGGCCTTCGGGCTCTGCCGGGGTGTCGTGATGTGCGCCTGTTTCCCCTGCCACTTTCCCTGATGCCGTTTCGCCCGATGGATGATCCTGAGCCGGTCTCAGCCCTTCGATGGCGGCCATGGTCTCGAGGGTGCGGGCGACGTCTTTTGGCGGGCGGGACCTGCGCATTTTCTCAAAAGTGCGTGCCCCGAAATAAAAGCTCATGATCATGCCCAGGATGATCCAGAGATTGTCGGGAACAAGCTCGAGCGCGGTCATGCGGATGGCAAAGCCCTGGGGGTCCCACATGGCGAAGGCAAAAAGCGCGATGGTGCCGAGCGCCATGACCGGGCGTGGCAGGCGGTTGAGCGCGTTGACGACGCGGTCGAAGGCTCCGGCGGGCGGGCTTGCGAACTCGGCGGCAAACTGCGCCAGGGCGGCGGCTTTGGCATCGGCGGCGCGCTGTGCGGAACTTTCCGCATTGGGGCGGAAGGTTTCGATCACCTCGGTGGCGACATTGCGGGTGCCGCCGAAGAGGCCGGAGAGGATGCGCAGGAACATGTGGGGCCTCCTATGATGATTGTCAAGCAGGGCATTGATTTTGTTTGATTTTAAATTCGGCAAAATCGTCGAAGACCCAGCCGTTCTTGAGCGTGTCATAGATGATCTTGAGCAGCTTGCGGGCCGTGGCTATGATCGCCTTGCCCGCGCCACGGCGTTCCTTGATGCGCCGATAATAACTGTTGAGATATCCCGAATAGCGGATCGCGATGAGCGTACATTGCACCAGCGTGGTGCGCATGAGCTTGTTGCCGCGCTTCGTGATCCGCCCGTGATGTTCGGTTTCGTTCGAGTTACTCACCTTGGGCACGATGCCGACATAGGCGGCCAGCTTGTCCGCGTCGGAGAAGTCTTCAACCCTGCCGATCCCCGCCAGCAGGACCGCGGCAGATCGCGCACCGATCCCCTTGATGCTGGTGAGCCCCTCAAAGCCTTTCATGGCCGAGGCGGCCTCCTCGATGGCCTTGTCGATACGGTTCAGGGTCTCGGTCAGGCCGAGCGCCTGGTCCCGCAATGCCGCCAGTTCGACCTGCTCAAGCGGTGTGAAGCGGCTGAGATCCAGGTCGCGCAGGCGCTTCTTGCTGGACAACCCTTCCTTCTTCAGCTTCATGCCGTGACGGACAAACATCGCGTGGATGCCGTTCAGCAGCATGGTGCGCTGTTTGACCAGCATGTCACGCGTCCGGGTCAGCGAGGCCAGTTCGCTTTCCTGAGTGGACTTGAGCCGGGTTTCCGGCAGCATGTCCTTCGACAGGAAGAAGGCCAAAGCGCGCGCATCGTTCTTGTCGGTCTTTTTCACCGATGTGCGGATCACTTTAAACTGGCGCGGGTTGACCACAACGATCCGGCCGACACAGGGTTCCACCTCACCGCAGAACCAGGCCGTGTTGCCGGTGGCCTCGACCGCCAGTTCGTCATCCGCATCAAGGCTCTGACAGAACCGCTCAAGCGCCTGCGCGGACAGATGAAAGGTTTGGAATGTTTCCGATCCGTCCGTCTCACGCCGACAGATCGTGAAGGAATTCGTATGAAGATCGACACCTATGTAAGCCATGGCTATACTCCCTGCTCAAGGAGGCGGAGCCCCCAATGGGGCGTGAACGGCCAAACCAAGCTCCTATGCAGGATCACCGGCCAAAACCGGGCCCTATGGGGGCTGTTCGGAAACAGGCGAAAGCTAAGCTCCTCAACAGGGTCACAATGCCCTAAGACACAATTCAGCCTGAGACCTATCCGCCTCCCCGAATCCTCTAACAGATTCAGGGCGTTTGGCCGATCACAAATCATTCATACCCCCTCCTCAGGTCCAGGTGGCAATGCGGGTTTCGAACTGGCGCTGCGAGAGATGGAAGCGCGGGGCGATGAAGTCTTCCGCGCGGCGGATCCAGCCGCCCTTGCCGCCATCGCGGCGGCGCACGTATTTGCGGAACTGCGCCCGGCGCTCGGCGAGGCGGAAGTAATAATCGCGCCGGGCGATGCCATAGGCGTCCGCGAGCGGCGCGCCCTGTGCGGCCAGCGCGTCTGCTGCCCGCGCGGTCTGGGGTCCGATGGCGCCATCGACGCTGACGTCCTGGCCGCAGAGCCGCAGCAGGCGCTGGAGGATCTTGATGGCGTTTGAGCCCGCGTTGACCTGCATGTCGAAGACGCTGGCGTGCAGCGCCTGCGGCAGCCAGTCGATGCGGGGCGCGCGAAAATAGTGCCGCAGGAAGATATCGACGGCCATCTCCTGGGTGAGGCACCTGACATCTTCGCCATCCACATCGCCGTCGCCGTCAAGATCAAGCATGAGGGTGCGCATGGTGTGGATCGTCACGCCCCATTTGGTGGGCCCGCCGGGATCGTCCGGGTCATCCACATAGCCGCCCTCGCGGGCCACGATCTCGCGGGCGATGGCCTCAGGGGTCTGCTCCGGGTGTTGCTCCGGGTGTTGCATGGCGCGCTTTCGTCACATGGGAGGGAGGGGCCGCCCCGCCGCGAGCGGCCCCCCCCCGATATGGTCGCGCCTGTCGGCGGGCGCGCTCGGGGTATATGTGTCTGCGCTTCAGGGTAGCGCGGTTTGGGCTCTTGCGTCAGCGGACCATGGTCCGCTGACGCGCAGGGCTGTGGCTGATAGCCTGGGCCTCATGAGAGTTTCCGCCGCCCCTGCCGCAGCCCCATCCGCTGCCTCTGCCGCCTTTTCCGCGCTGGACGGGTGGATCGATATTTTCCGGGCGGGCACCCATACCGATGCCCATGGGCGGCGCGCGACCTGGACGGAGGCGGACCTGGCCGCGATCGTGGGTGATTATGCCGGGGCCGACCCGGCCCCTGTGGTGCTGGGCCATCCGGACACGGACGGGCCTGCCATGGGCTGGGTCAGCGGGTTGCGGGTGACAGGCGATCGTCTGCAGGCGCGTCTGAGCCGCCTGGATGCGGGGTTTCGGGCGGCGGTGGAGGCGGGGCGTTATGGGCCGCGCTCGGTGGCGCTTGCGCCCCTGTCCACGGGCTGGCGCCTGCGGCATCTGGGCTTTCTGGGCGCATCGCGCCCGGCCATTGAAGGTCTGTCACCTTCGCAGTTTTCCGCGCGCGCCGATGGCGTGCTTGTCTTTTCCTGTCCCCAACCGGAGGGTGTGATGAACCAACCCGTTTTCACCAGCGCAAGGGTGCCGCCGCAGGCTGCGGCCCTGCCGCTTGACGCGCAACCCAGCCCCGTGATGCAGCCCGTGATGGACCCGGGGGCGGCCCGGTTCACGGCCCAGCCTGCAGAACAGATGCAAGTACAGCCCGCAGGACAGATACCAGCACAGCCGGGTGGTGCGCTTGAGGCCCATCCCCTTTCACAGGATGTGGCGCCGCAATTTGCGGTGCAGGCGGCCCAGCTCCCCCAACAAACCCCTCAGCAAGCCCGGCAGCCGGCTCTACAGTTTGTGCCTGTCTCACAGCCGCAGGGTGCGGTCCCGCCGCTTTTTGCGGCCGCGCCGCCCGCCGGGGCGCTGCCGCCGGGGGCCAGTGGTGTGACGGGGCCCCAGACCCGGGATGCGGCGGAAGTGGCCGAGCTGGCCTCGGAACGCCAGCTGCTTTTTGCCGAGCGCCAGCAGATCGCGGCCGAACGCCTGGCGCGCGAAGGCATGGATCGCGAGCGGGGCGCAAGCGCGCGTGTGGCGGCGCATGTGCAGGCCGGGCGTGTATTGCCGGCGGAAGCGCAGGCCTATGCGGCGCTGTTCTGCGCGCTCGATCAGGGCGGCGGCCAGATCACTATGGCGGGGGTGGACGGGCGGCCGATGGCGCTCAGCCCGTCCCAGGTGCTGGATGGGCTGATCTCGGCCCTGCCGCAACGGGTGCCGCTGGGGCAGGGCACAGCCCTGCACCCCGCGCATGTCCCTGCCCCCGCATTCGCGCAGGTGGGCGGGCCGGGTGCACAGGTTTCACCGGAGGCACAGTTCACGGCGGCCACCCAGGATCTGGCCAACCGGGCGCGGGCGCTGATGGCGGCGGACAAGAGCGGTACGCTTGATCTGCCCACGGCGATCCACCGGGCCGCAAACGGGGAGACGGCGCAATGATGGAGTATCTGCTCACAAAGAGCTTCAAGGCCGGGGCAGGTATTGCCGCGCGCCGGGTCTGCCGGATCACCGATCCCGGCACGGAAGCGGTTCAGGCGGCCGGTCCGGCTGTCCTGCCGCTCGGGATCAGCGCCGATCTTGGTGCAAGCGCCGGCGGGGCGGTGGACATTCATCTTGCGGGCATTGCGATGCTGGAGGCGGGGGGCGCGTTCAGCGCCGGCACCCTGGTGAGCGGCGATGCGAACGGCCGGGGCATTCGCGCCCCGCGCGGCGGTCTGCATCAGCGTGTCGTGGACGGGGGTGCGGCGAATGCAGCCCTTGCGGTTCCGGGTCTGGGGGCCTCTGACAGGCTTGTCGGTGTGATCGAACTGGCAGACGGCTATGCCGACCGCCTGGGCCAGGCCACCCTCACGGATGATGCGGGCCTGAGCATATCGGTGGCGACCACCGGGGACCGGCTTCTGGTGAGCTGGCAGGCCCGCGCGCATGCGGTGGGCATCGCCCTGCAAGCCGCGCACGCGCCGGGGGACCTGATCCGGGTTCTGATCGTGCCGCAACAGATCTGAGGAGGGGGTATGAATGATTTGTGATCGGCCAAACGCCCTGAATCTGTTAGAGGATTCGGGGAGGCGGATAGGTCTCAGGCTGAATTGTGTCTTAGGGCATTGTGACCCTGTTGAGGAGCTTAGCTTTCGCCTGTTTCCGAACAGCCCCCATAGGGCCCGGTTTTGGCCGGTGATCCTGCATAGGAGCTTGGTTTGGCCGTTCACGCCCCATTGGGGGCTCCGCCTCCTTGAGCAGGGAGTATAGCCATGGCTTACATAGGTGTCGATCTTCATACGAATTCCTTCACGATCTGTCGGCGTGAGACGGACGGATCGGAAACATTCCAAACCTTTCATCTGTCCGCGCAGGCGCTTGAGCGGTTCTGTCAGAGCCTTGATGCGGATGACGAACTGGCGGTCGAGGCCACCGGCAACACGGCCTGGTTCTGCGGTGAGGTGGAACCCTGTGTCGGCCGGATCGTTGTGGTCAACCCGCGCCAGTTTAAAGTGATCCGCACATCGGTGAAAAAGACCGACAAGAACGATGCGCGCGCTTTGGCCTTCTTCCTGTCGAAGGACATGCTGCCGGAAACCCGGCTCAAGTCCACTCAGGAAAGCGAACTGGCCTCGCTGACCCGGACGCGTGACATGCTGGTCAAACAGCGCACCATGCTGCTGAACGGCATCCACGCGATGTTTGTCCGTCACGGCATGAAGCTGAAGAAGGAAGGGTTGTCCAGCAAGAAGCGCCTGCGCGACCTGGATCTCAGCCGCTTCACACCGCTTGAGCAGGTCGAACTGGCGGCATTGCGGGACCAGGCGCTCGGCCTGACCGAGACCCTGAACCGTATCGACAAGGCCATCGAGGAGGCCGCCTCGGCCATGAAAGGCTTTGAGGGGCTCACCAGCATCAAGGGGATCGGTGCGCGATCTGCCGCGGTCCTGCTGGCGGGGATCGGCAGGGTTGAAGACTTCTCCGACGCGGACAAGCTGGCCGCCTATGTCGGCATCGTGCCCAAGGTGAGTAACTCGAACGAAACCGAACATCACGGGCGGATCACGAAGCGCGGCAACAAGCTCATGCGCACCACGCTGGTGCAATGTACGCTCATCGCGATCCGCTATTCGGGATATCTCAACAGTTATTATCGGCGCATCAAGGAACGCCGTGGCGCGGGCAAGGCGATCATAGCCACGGCCCGCAAGCTGCTCAAGATCATCTATGACACGCTCAAGAACGGCTGGGTCTTCGACGATTTTGCCGAATTTAAAATCAAACAAAATCAATGCCCTGCTTGACAATCATCATAGGAGGCAGTCATGTTCCAGTTTCAACATCCCGATCCGGCGTAGCTGATGCCGGTTGCGGCCGGGGGCGCGCAGGGGCAGCCCATTCAGGGCGGGGGCCTTCCGGGCCCCGCGCTCTTTGCGACCCCGCCCGGTCAGGGCAACCTGCCGCCCGGCGCGCGCTTTGCCGCCGGTCCCGCGCCCAGCCCCTATCCGGTGGATTTTCATCGCTCGGGCATTGCCGTGGGCTATGCCAATGATGAATATATCGCCGATCTGATCCCGCCGCGCCTCGCGGCCCTGATGCGCCGCGAATACCGGTTCAACCGCTATCCCATTGAGGAGCATTTCACGGTGCCGCCCACCCGGGTGGGGCGCCGCTCCGCGCCTGCCATGGTGCATCTGAGCTCGGCCGAGGACACCCGGTCCGTGGAGGATTACGGGCTGGATGACGCGATCCCGGCCGATGACGTGACCAACACAGCCCCCACCGCGATGAACCCGATCGACCGCGCGTCGATGGTGCTGACCGATCTTCTGATGATCGCGCGCGAATTGCGCGTGGCGGAACTGGTGTTCAATCCGGCCCATTACCCCGACACCAACAAGATCACCCTGTCGGGCAGCTCGCAATGGACCCATGCCGACAGCAACCCGCTCAGGGATATCGTTGCGGCGCAGACCGGCATGATCGTCAAGCCCACCGATATCGCCATGGGCGAGGAGGTCTTTGCCGCCCTGCGCACCCATCCGCGCATGCTCAAGGCCACCCATGCCAATGACGGGGATTCCGGCATTGCCAGCCGCGAGGCGATGGAGCGGGTGTTGATGCTGCGCATCCATGTCGGCTCAGCCCGGGTCAACACCGCCCGGCCCGGCCAGGCGGCCAACCTGGCCCGCTGCTGGGGCAAGCACGCGCTGCTTTATCGCCGCGATCCCAACACCGACTATAAAGGCCCGCCCAGCCTGGGCTTCACCGCCCCCTATCTGGGCCGCCAGGTGATGGTGGGGTTCGATCCGCGCATCGGGGTGCGCGGCACCTATGTGGTGCGCGTGGTCGACAGTTGCGACGAGGCGATGGTTGCGAAACTGGCGGGGTATTTCTTCCGCAACGCGGTGGCGTGAGAGGAGGGGCGAATGACACGGACACAAGCTGCGAACGCAGGCGCACATCCCGCCCCGGCCGTTCAGAAAGGTGATCTCGAGATCCGGCTTTTGAGCGCAGTCAAACATGACGGGCTGCATTACCCGGCGGGCGCGGTCGTGACCTGGCCGCGCGCCGCCGCAGAGCCGCTCATCGCGGGCGGGGATGCGGTGGTGCCCGGCGCGGGGGCCGACACCGACCTGCCTGACCCGGATGCCCCGCCCGGCCCGCCCGGCCCGGATGCCCCTGCTCCCCCTGCCGACCCGGAGCCCACGGAGCGCACAGAGCCCGCGCAGCGCAGAGAGGCCCTGATCCGCGCGATGGCCGCCCTGGAGCCGGGCCATCCCGATCACTGGACGCGGGGCGGCAAGCCCGAGGTCCGTGCGCTGGCTCAGATCACCGGGCTGCGCGACATCCGCGCGGCGGAGCGCGATGCGGCCTGGGAGGCCGCGCAGGCCGCAGAAGGCGGCAGGGCGGAGACGGGGCCAGAGACGGGGCGAGACACCACATGAGCTACGCGGCGGCAGCGGATTTGCGCGCCCGCTTTGGCGCGGACGAGATCGACCAGCTTCTGGATCAGGACGCTGACGGCCGGCCCGATGACGGCCGGCTTGAGGCGGTGCTTGCGGATGCGGCGGCGGCGATCGATGCGCGCCTTGCCCGCCTCTATGATCTGCCCCTGCCGGAGGGCGATTACCCGCTTTTGCGCGCCATCGCCTGTGATCTGGCCCGCGCGCGTCTTTATGACGACGAGATGTCCGATACGGTCAAACACGCCGCCCGGCGGGCGCGGGCGCAGCTTGGCGCCCTGGCCGGGGGCCAGGCCGTTCTGGTGCGCGCGGACGGCAAAGCGGTGAGACGGCGGGCGCAAACCCCGCGCATCGCGGCCCCGCAGGGCCCGGTCGCGGACGGCTTTGGCGACACATCCTGCCCGGAGCGCGGGCGATGAGCGGGGCGCGGATCGAGATCGCGCTGGAAGGCAGCGCGCTGCGCGCCACGCTGGGCACTCTGGCCGGACGGCTTGGAGAGCCTGCCGAGCGCGCCGATCTCCATGACGCAATCGGGGCGCTGCTGGCCGACGGGGTGCAGCGGCGCTTCATTGCCGCGCAAGACCCCGACGGCACCCCCTGGGTCGAAAGCGAACGGGCAAAAGCCGGGGCGCGCGGCGGCAGGACACTGACCGATACCGGGCGTTTGCAGCACTCGATCACCTGGTCGGTTGAGGCCGATGGCGTGCTGGTGGGCACCAATGTGGAATACGCCGCCATTCACCAGTTCGGCGGCGAGATCGAACAGAGCGCGCGGACCCAGGTTCTGGCCTTCGATGGGCAGGGGCGGTTTGCCGCGCGCAAGAGCACGCGCCGGCGCAAGACGGGCAGTGTGCCCATTGCGATCGCGCAGATCGGCGCGCGGCGCATCACACTGCCCGCGCGCCCCTTTCTCGGGATCGACGCGGAGGATCGCCTGGGCCTTGCCGGGGTGATGCAGGACTGGCTTGAGGCCGCGCTGCCATGAGCCGGGTGACGGGACATGAGGCGCCCCGGGCCATCGTGGAGCGGCTTTCCGAGGTGGGCGGGCTTGAGGGTGTCGAGATCTGCGAGAGCCTGCGCGGAGTGCCGCAGATGAAGGGCAAACCCGTGATCGCGGTGCTGACCTTGCGCGAAAGCGGCGCCGATCCGGTGAACCGGCAGAGCGCTGCCGCCCGGATCATCACCCGCCTGGCCGTGGTTGTGGCCATCCCGCTGCGCAACGATCCCGGAGGATCAAGGGCCAGATTGCAGCTGACACCGATCCTGGAGACGATCCGCACACATCTTGCGGCGTTTCGCCCGCCCGGCGCCAAAGAGCCGCTCATCTGGCGCGAGGGACGCCTGGCGGAACTGACCCCGTCGCGCGCGGTCTGGGAGGAGGGGTTTGATCTGCTCTGGTGGGTGAAGACCTGAACAGCACATGGAAGGAAAGACGCGATGCGCGAGGAGCACCATAAAAACCAGATCGTGGTGGGGGCCGGCTGGCTCTACCTGATCGAGCCGGAAGGCGGTGAGCGGTACCTGGGCGAACTGCCCTCCTGTTCCGTCACCGTGACAAGCGAGTATATCACCGTGGAAAGCAGCAACGGGCCTGTGCGCCGCCGCCTGGTGCACAAGCCCCGCAGCGTGACGCGGCGGATGGATATCGAACTGGAGGATATGAGCGCAAAAAACCTCGCGCTCTTCATCCTCGGCGAAACCGGCCGTGATGCGCAATCCGCGCAGGTGGTGGAAGGCGAGCTGCTCTCCGCCTTGCGCGAAGATGTCTGGTACCAGCTGGGCGTGAGCCGCGCGCGCCCCGAAGGGGTCTCGGCCATCGCCGCCACCCCGGCGGTGACGGTCAAACAAGGCGCGAGCGGCAACACCGCCCTGGACGCGGCGCATTACAGGATCGATCATGGCTGTAGAAAAGCGTGCAATTTTGACCCCCTAAGCGGGGAAATCGGCGTCCAAATTTGACCCCTCCCTATGGTTGTAGACATCCTTTTCATTGAGCAGTCGATGGAGAGGCAAGCGGGATGATTTGCGTGGAAACTATTAGAAAAGTGCGTCGCTTACACCTGATCGAAAAAAAGAGCATCAAGGAAATTTGCCGTTCGCTCAATTTGAGCCGTGCAACGGTTCGAAAGATAATCCGATCGGGAGTGACGGAGTTCAAATATGAGCGCAAATCGCAGCCATACCCGGTGCTCGGGCCTTGGCGCGCGCGTCTGGATGAAACGCTTGAGGAGAACGAGGCGCTTCCGAAGAAACACCGCAAGCGGATGACCAAAATCTGGAAGGAACTCTCCGATGATGGTTTTGGCGGCGGGTATGACAGTGTTCGACGCTACACAAAGAATTGGCGCATTGCGCACGGCCGACAACAGGCGCAGGCGTTCATCCCGCTGATCTTTGATCCTGGGGAGGCGTACCAGTTCGACTGGAGTGTGGAGACGGTTTTGATGGACGGTGCACTCACGACCGTGAAGGTTGCCCATTTCAAACTTTGCCATAGCCGCATGCCATTCTCCATTGCCTATCCGCGCGAGACGCAGGAGATGGTCTTTGATGCCCACGACGAGGCCTTCAAATTCTTTGGTGGAGGCTGCATCAACGGGATCTACGATAACATGACGACCGCCGTCGATGCGATCCTGTCGGGCAAGGAAAGAAAGTTCAACAAGGCATTCTCCCGGATGTGTTCTCATCATCTGGTGAACCCGATCGCCTGTACGCGCGCGGCCGGTTGGGAGAAGGGTCAGGTTGAGAATCTGGTCAAGGAGAGCCGCGCCTATAGTTTTACACCGCGTCTGGAGGTGGCCGACTTCGATGAATTGAATGCCCGGCTGCAAAAAGACGCGATCAAACGCGCAAAAGAACTGCGGCATCCGGAAAACCTGGAGGTGACGGTCTGGGAGGAGTTCCAGCAGGAAAAGCCGCTGCTGACGCATCTGCAGAAGCCCTTCGTCGGGTTCCGTGAAAAGACGGTCGCCGTGAGCCGAACCTGCCTGATCAACTTCGAAAGAAACAAATACAGCGTTGAGGCAAGAGCTGTTGGACGTCAGGTCCAGTTGCAGGTCTACGCCACGCGGATTGTCCTGCGCCAAGACGGTGAGATTGTCGGAGAGCACGAACGGTGCTTCGGCCGAGGAAAAACGATCTTCAACCCTTGGCACTATGTGCCCGTCCTCAAGCGCAAGCCTGGCGCTCTGCGCAATGGAGCACCGTTCCGTGACTGGGACCTACCACCGGCAATGACGCAGATCTGGACCCATCTGCGGGGCACATCCGACGGAGACCGGCAACTTGCCGATATTCTTTTCGCTGCTTACCAGCACGACATTGATGTGGTCGAGGCTGCCTGCGAAGAAGCTCTAAAATCTGGCCTGCGCAAGGCCGATGCGATCCTGAACATTGTCTCTCGGCGCACCAATCCCCCGCCGCCAAAGGCGATTGAGCCGCCTGCCCACCTGCAGCTGAAAATGGCACCGATCGCGGATTGCGCTCGCTATGACAGGCTTGGAGGCTCCCATGCAACTGCGTAAGGAAATTCTCGAACTTGCCCGTCAACTGAAGTTGCCAGGCATCGTCAACTGCTTTGACGAAGTGATGCAGGCCGCAGCCAAAAACAACTGGCGGCCCCAACAGGTCGTGGCCGAACTCCTCACCTGACTTCCGACATTTTTTCGTATAAGTCATTGATATTATTATGCCTTGGTTGCCAAAAGGCACTACACGGACTTTTTTCGCCAGCGATTGTTTCGGAGTGTTGAGGGAGCTCAGGCTTTGGTCTGGCCAGTTTTTCGGGTGCGCCCGGGGGGTATCTTGAAAGGGGCTTCGTTCCAGGTCAGGCCGACGCAGGTGAGGATGCGTCTGGCATCGACCGTGGCATGGCTTGGCATGCCGTAGCGGTCAGGGGTGCCTTTGTGGCGCAGGATCGAGAGCTGCAATGCGTTCAACTCGTTGCGGATACGAGCCGGGCTCATCGGGTGTCCGAGCAGGTCCAGATGCTTGCGCAGGTGCTGCAGGCAGCAGAAGGCCATGTAGCAGATGGCGATATGGGCCCGGACCCGACGCGGCGACCAGTGATAGATGGGCCGGATTTTCAGATCGTGCTTGTTGGTGCGGAAGCAGGCTTCGATCTCCCACAACTGGTGATAGCGGGCAATGACGTCCTGTGCCTCCAGTTCGTCCGCACCATGAACAACAATGGCATGCAGCCCGTCCCATTGTGCCGCTGCCTTGATCTTTGCATCATCCAGCGTGACGTCCCCGCTGTCGGGGAAGGCCAGGAAGCGGCCATATCCCCGGCTGCTGAAGCTGCCGGGTTTGCGAGAGCGCTTGAGCTTCTTGTGCAGCTTTTCGATTGCCTTGTCGCGCTTGTGGGCATCATTGCGTGCCCGGGTGGGTGACCAGGTCACAATGACCCGCGCTCCCTCCTGGTCGATCACCTTGTACCAGCCCTTCTCGGTTGCCTCTTCAGAACCGTGTCCAGCCCAAGGCTGGCGTCCCTCCGGGCTCAAAATGTTCGCCTTCACGGCGGCCGGGGCGGACTTCATGCGATAGCCGAGGATGTAGGGCAGACCCTTGTTCTGCAACATCTGCTGGTTGTCCTTGCTGAGCATGGCGGCATCGGCCACGAACGTGACCCTGGCCACGTCGAAGCGTCCCTCCAACGCCTTCAGCGCAGCTTCCAGCGTATGACCTTCCCAGGTGTTTCCCGGGAAGAGTTCATAGCCCACAGGCAGCCCATCGGAGGTGACGATCAGCGCCAGCATGACCTGAGCGCGGTGATGCTTGCCATCCTTGCTGAAGCCCTTGGCCAGAAGATGATCCTGCTCGACCCCGTCCGCATCCTCGGCCGGGTCCTCGCGCTCGGTGTCAAAGGCCAGGGTCGTGCAATCGTAGAACAGCACGGTCACTGGCCCGCCCAGCAACTTCTCTGCCGCCGCGTGAGAGGTTTTGCAAATCCCGTCTATCACCGGCGTATTGATGTAATCCATGCTCCGATAGACCACGTCCAGATTGAGCGTGATGCCTGCCTGGTTCTCCAACGCCTCCACGGTCGCGCGCTTGCTCTCGGGCTGTGCGATCCGCGCCATAACCAGCTCTTTCACAATGCGATTGGCACTTTTACGCGCCGCCCCCAGAAGGGCCCCCCAACCCAGTTGGTCATACATCGTCCCCATGACATCCCGCAGACCCAGAGAGACCCGCGCCTCCTCACGGCACTCGGCAAGATCAACGCCAAGCTTGTCCGGCCGCGGAGCGCGGCGCACCAGCGCCTGCAGATCGGCATATTCCGTGGGCGTGAACAGTTCCATTTGCGGCGAGCGATCAATGCGTAATTGCTCCATCAAGCGGCCCGCCAGACGCTTGATATCCTCAATCTCGCTGTCGTTATGGGCCACACCCACATGGCGCAGGATCTTCTGGCGTACCTTGGAGCCGGTGCGGACGGATTCAACGATCTGGATCCGTGTGCGGTTGAGCTTTGCGTCATGTTTGGTGCGGATGAACATGGGCGAAGAGGTTAGCCATCTGAAGGCCCATGGCAATACTTTTTATAATAATGGGGCACTACAACGCGCCTCTGAGCAACCACACCTGAAAACAAACCAAAAACCCAGTCAGATCAACAAAAAGGTCGGAAGTCAGGAAAACCATCCATGGCCAAGGCCTCATCAAACCGGTCCTGTAGAAAAGCGTGCAATTTTGACCCCCTAAGCGGGGAAATCGGCGTCCAAATTTGACCCCTCCCTATGGTTGTAGACATCCTTTTCATTGAGCAGTCGATGGAGAGGCAAGCGGGATGATTTGCGTGGAAACTATTAGAAAAGTGCGTCGCTTACACCTGATCGAAAAAAAGAGCATCAAGGAAATTTGCCGTTCGCTCAATTTGAGCCGTGCAACGGTTCGAAAGATAATCCGATCGGGAGTGACGGAGTTCAAATATGAGCGCAAATCGCAGCCATACCCGGTGCTCGGGCCTTGGCGCGCGCGTCTGGATGAAACGCTTGAGGAGAACGAGGCGCTTCCGAAGAAACACCGCAAGCGGATGACCAAAATCTGGAAGGAACTCTCCGATGATGGTTTTGGCGGCGGGTATGACAGTGTTCGACGCTACACAAAGAATTGGCGCATTGCGCACGGCCGACAACAGGCGCAGGCGTTCATCCCGCTGATCTTTGATCCTGGGGAGGCGTACCAGTTCGACTGGAGTGTGGAGACGGTTTTGATGGACGGTGCACTCACGACCGTGAAGGTTGCCCATTTCAAACTTTGCCATAGCCGCATGCCATTCTCCATTGCCTATCCGCGCGAGACGCAGGAGATGGTCTTTGATGCCCACGACGAGGCCTTCAAATTCTTTGGTGGAGGCTGCATCAACGGGATCTACGATAACATGACGACCGCCGTCGATGCGATCCTGTCGGGCAAGGAAAGAAAGTTCAACAAGGCATTCTCCCGGATGTGTTCTCATCATCTGGTGAACCCGATCGCCTGTACGCGCGCGGCCGGTTGGGAGAAGGGTCAGGTTGAGAATCTGGTCAAGGAGAGCCGCGCCTATAGTTTTACACCGCGTCTGGAGGTGGCCGACTTCGATGAATTGAATGCCCGGCTGCAAAAAGACGCGATCAAACGCGCAAAAGAACTGCGGCATCCGGAAAACCTGGAGGTGACGGTCTGGGAGGAGTTCCAGCAGGAAAAGCCGCTGCTGACGCATCTGCAGAAGCCCTTCGTCGGGTTCCGTGAAAAGACGGTCGCCGTGAGCCGAACCTGCCTGATCAACTTCGAAAGAAACAAATACAGCGTTGAGGCAAGAGCTGTTGGACGTCAGGTCCAGTTGCAGGTCTACGCCACGCGGATTGTCCTGCGCCAAGACGGTGAGATTGTCGGAGAGCACGAACGGTGCTTCGGCCGAGGAAAAACGATCTTCAACCCTTGGCACTATGTGCCCGTCCTCAAGCGCAAGCCTGGCGCTCTGCGCAATGGAGCACCGTTCCGTGACTGGGACCTACCACCGGCAATGACGCAGATCTGGACCCATCTGCGGGGCACATCCGACGGAGACCGGCAACTTGCCGATATTCTTTTCGCTGCTTACCAGCACGACATTGATGTGGTCGAGGCTGCCTGCGAAGAAGCTCTAAAATCTGGCCTGCGCAAGGCCGATGCGATCCTGAACATTGTCTCTCGGCGCACCAATCCCCCGCCGCCAAAGGCGATTGAGCCGCCTGCCCACCTGCAGCTGAAAATGGCACCGATCGCGGATTGCGCTCGCTATGACAGGCTTGGAGGCTCCCATGCAACTGCGTAAGGAAATTCTCGAACTTGCCCGTCAACTGAAGTTGCCAGGCATCGTCAACTGCTTTGACGAAGTGATGCAGGCCGCAGCCAAAAACAACTGGCGGCCCCAACAGGTCGTGGCCGAACTCCTCACGGCCGAACTGGCCGAAAAGACTGCGCGCTCGATCCGGTATCAGATGGGTGCCGCAAAGTTCCCGGTCTGCAAGTCCTTACCTGAGTTCGACTTCACGGTCAGCCCCGTCAACGAGGAAGTCGTGCGCAATCTTCATGACGGCGATTTTATGGACCAGGCCAGGAATGGCGTGCTGGTCGGTGGAACCGGATCGGGCAAAACGCATCTCGCAACAGCGATCGGGGGCCACGCGGTCAATAACCGCCGGCGGGTCAGGTTCTTCAGCGCTGTGGATCTCGCGAACAAGCTGGAGGCTGAACATCGCGAAGGCAACGCCGGGCGGCTCAGCGAGCAGCTGATCCGCGTCGACCTCGTGATTATAGACGAACTCGGTTATCTGCCGTTCGCAGAGTCTGGTGGACGATTACTCTTCCATCTCATCAGCAAACTGTACGAGCGAACGTCTATTCTGCTAACAACCAACCTCGCATTTGCTGAATGGCCGAGTGTGTTCACAGATGCCAAAATGACCACTGCTCTCCTGGATCGACTGACACACCATTGCGATATCATCGAAACCGGGAACGAAAGCTGGCGAATTAACCACCGCGACTAACCTCGAAATCGGGGAATAAATTCAAAACAGACAGCAGGTCAAACCTTCAGTCGAGCTACGCTCTCTTTTCGGTTTGACCTGCTGTCCACCCCCTCCTGAATCAACCTAAACACGACCCCCTCAACGCCCCTCTTAGCTCCAAGGGGGGTCAAATTTGGACGCCGATGGGGGGTCATTATTCAATGCCGATTGACAATGATGATGTAGGGGCGTTTGTGATCGTCTACCTCAATCCCTTGCGGGGGGACAATGCGCAATAGCTGATAGTTGCAGGGCCGGTCGAGTTCCGCCCCGTCAACGATCACTTCGTAGTCATAAGCAAGCACTGGCGGGCAACCGGCCGCTTCATGTTCGATGAAAACATCACCACGCTCACGCAAGGCGTCCATCGTCAAGGCGACGCGCTGACCAGCATCCTTGACGTAGTCCGCCCAAGCCGAGCCAACAGATTTCGTCTGCGTGAATTGCACCGCAAGATCTCGCAGATCGCTTGTCAGGTTCAGAACCCGATCCGAATGGTGTTCAGTTATTTTCTGTGCCTGAATGGTGGCGGCTCGAGACAAAATTTCATACTGAACACCAGATTGATCGAGCACGTTGGAAATCGCGTCAAACAATTTGCTGTTCACGGCCGTTATGTTTTCACCCGTTGCAAGGTTCGATGCCTTTTCATTCGCGAATGAATTCCGAGCCATTGATCTATCCTTCCTCGGACGATGTTGGTTTCACCGTCGATGGGGAGTATGCCCCCGGTCAAATTGAACGCCTCGCTGCTTGCAAGAAACGATGCACAGGTCGACATCTTCGATGGTCGCGAAGTGATGTGTGGGTGCATGCTTTGCTGCAGCGCACCAAAATTGGCTATCCCGGTGTCGACGCGGGTTTTTAGAAGGCCTGGCGACATCTTCGCTTTGCGACTGCAGCGCGCGTGCATAACCCCACGCGATCGACCGATCGCTCGCTACTCCGATGACGACAGCTTTTGACCTATTCAGGTGGAACATCGTGGCGCCTCGATTTCTGCAGTGCAGCATACCACTTCTCAATCGATTCGAAACATTTGAATGGTCAAACTACCTCGCCAACGCTGCGTCAAAGTCGTTCTGTAGCAAGGTTGTGGCACATTAGACTCCGCAACAATCTCTGACGACACGCGACCGATCCACTAGAAGGGACAACGCTTAAAGCTGACTACAATACGCCAATCCAGGACCGCCCCTTACCGGAGCAGACGGCATTCATACGCATCAAGTGTGGGCGTCAATTGTCGGAAGCTTCGCAACTGACCTCACAAAAAACACATCTGCCCTAGAGGCCAAACAAAACCTCATTCGCGACTTTTCTGAGCATCAGGGAACAAGCAACCAACTGTTCCTCGGAAACATACTCATCAGGCTTGTGGCCTTGGTCCGCCATAGACCCGGGGCCACACACCAACGTCGCGATGCCGAGGTCTGACAAAACACCAGCCTCAGTTCCGAATGCAACGTGGGTTGTTTCGCCGCCGCCAGAGGATTTGATAAGTGAGACCGCTGGGTCAGAGCTGGCGACTGACAGCCCCGGGTATCCCGCCAACGCCCGAAGCGAGATTTGGGCAGCCGGTGGAAACTTGGCCAAAACCGCGTCTGCTGCCTGCTGAAGCTCGGCTTCAATCTTGTCGGGGTCATCTTCCGCCAGATGCCGGAACTCAAACACAAGCGACGCCTTGTCGGGTACAAGGTTCAGCGCTGTGCCACCGGACAGCTGGCCAACATGGAAGGTCGTATAGGGAACATCGTAGGCAGTGTTGCGGGCACCGGATTGTTGAACCTTCTGCTGCATATGGCGCAACTTTCCGACGAAATCGACAGCAACATGGAGTGCGTTGACAAATTGCGGAGCGAGCGCGGAATGTCCGGCCTCTCCTCTAATGTCGGCGCGGTAGGCACGCTTGCCTTTGTGACCAATGGCGACCTGCATCTCGGTCGGCTCACCCACAATGGCCAGTCTGGGACGGCCCAACAGCGACGGTAGCTGCTTTTTCATACGTGAAATCCCGACGCAGCCGATCTCTTCGTCGTAAGACACCAAGAACTTTAAAGGCGTTTCCAGTTCCCGACCCTTCACGGCATCGGCGAGGGCCAGCATCTCAGCCAAAAAGCCTTTCATGTCGGTCGTTCCACGTCCGAACAACCGGTCACCCTGACGGGTCAGTTTGAAGGGGCTTACGCTCCAATCCTGCCCCTCAACCGGCACCACGTCGGAATGCGCAGAAAGTAACAGCCCACCTTCAACAGACGGCCCAATTTCTGCAAAAAGTCCGGCCTTAGGTTCGTCAGGATCCGCGATGCGCTGCACCCGAAAGCCGCGATTGCGCAGGAAGTCTTCAATATAGGCGATCATATCGAGGTTGGAGCGGGCACTGACGGTTTCAAAGGCAACCAGACGCTCCAGAACCTCTAGCGAGACACTCATGAAAGCGCTTCTCCTCCGATGGCGCGGAAGGCGCCCGCGCGGGCCTGAGCCTGCGCATAGTCTATGAACGCAGACACCGTACGCGACTTTTCCGCACCGTGGGTGGTCAAAAGGCCCATTCTCAAGGACCGAACCGGTCCGGTGATCGGCACACAAACCAGCGGATTGCCGTCCGGTGATGTATTGCTCTGCGGGCGCACATTGGCGATGGAATAGCCAAAGGCGTTTCCAACCATTGAACGCATCACGGCCATGTCTCGCGTCAGCTCCACGATACGAGGCTGGCGCGAGGATGCCGTGAACAGCGACAGGAAATAGTCGGTGCTGATCGGCAAATCGAGAAGGATCATTGGCAGGTCCGCCAGATCATCAATGGATACGGATGTCCGTGTCGCCAATTCGTGCCCGGCATGCAGCAATGCAAATGGGTTCAGGCGCACCAGCCCGATGAAATTCAGGTCGGTTGGAATATCCATGTCATAGGTCAGCGCAATGTCGATCTCGGACCGTTGCAACGCGTTGAAAATCTCGGCCTGATTCAGTTCTTTCTGGGCGATCCTGACATCGGGAAACCCGGTTTCGAACCCGCGCCGCAACCGCGGTAAGACAAGTTGTGCAAAGGTCAGGAGGCAGCCCACCGCGAGAGGGCCGCGCGCCGTACCCGAAATATCGGCGGCAATGTTTGAAATCTCTCTTGCGTCGTTCAGGACCTGGCGGGCCTTTTCAAGTACCCTTTGCCCGCCTTGTGTCAGTGACAGGCCCTGCGCATGCTGCCTTACGAACAGCGAAATCGCCAACTCTTCTTCAAGCTGGCTGATGGCCGATGAGATCGACGGCGAGGAGACGTTCAGCCGGTCTGCGGCCCGCGCTATACTGCCTGTTTCGCCAACCGCAACCAGGTACTCCAACTGCCGGAGGGTCAGACGCGGCACGCAGACGCTCCTATTTTTGAGACGTTGGCAGAGGTTTTCAGGGCTCGCATACTCTCAGGCCAGATCAGGGGCACTATCCTGTTGGGCCAGCCAGGTCTGGAAATCGCGGATCGTGCCTTCATAGTCATCCCCTGCCAGCGGCCCTTCGATCGCGTGGGCAGAATGCAGCGCGACCTGCATGCGCTCAAGCTTTTCGCGATCCTCGCGGTTGACCTCTTCCCAGAGCGCGATTCGCCCCTGGATCGTGTCGTGATCGAGGTTATCGCGATAGACGGACATCGTCCATTTGACGCGGATCAGGTTCGCGTTGATCGGGAAAATAGACAACGATACGAGCAGGCTGGCGGCTTGGCTGGCCACCTGCGTGGGAAACTTCGCAAAGAGGGACGACCGTTTTCGTTCCGCCTCGCTCAGACCCGCGGCGCCGTCTCCGCGCGGCGTGATATTGTCCGGGTAATTGGCAGCGTAGGAGGTGTAGCCATCCCCGCTGACCAGCTTGCGAGACAGCCCTGACGGGGTGTAGCCGTGAAGGGTTTGCGGATGGACCACACTCAGGTGGTAGCCTTCCATGAAGTTCTCAACCAGGCATTTCCAGTTGGTCTGCCAGTTTTCTTCGGCCACATGCACAAGGCGAAAATCCTCGGTTTCATAAGGTGCCAGCATGGCATCAAGCTCGGGGTGTTCAAACGGCGGGGCGTCTGGCGTCAGGTTCACGTAAATGAACCCGTTCCAAAGCTGCACCTGGTGTTCCGGCAGCCTGCAGGATTTGGGGTCAAAGCCCGCATTCTCCATCCGTGGGGCGCGCAGCAAGGCACCGTCGCGTCCGTAGGCCCAAGCGTGATACGAGCAAACAAACCGCTTTGTATTGCCGCTTCCTTCTGCCAGTGGCATTCCGCGATGCCGACACACATTCGCAAGGGCACGGATTTCACCCTCATCGCCGCGCACGACAAGCAAGGGTTCATTCAGAAGCTGAACGGTAAAAAAATCACCGGGTTCCGGGATTTCGTCGACCCGACCCAAACAGTGCCACCCGCTGCGCAGCACAGTCTGCGCCTCGTGGTCGAATTGCTCTTGCGAGGTATAGAATGCGCCGGGCATACCCATCGGGCGATCCGCGGGCAAGGCGGCCAAGTCTTGAAGTTTCGTTCGCAAATGGGTCATCCCGGCCTCCCTTGTTGTTATGTCTTACGCGTCCCCTGGCACGCCATAGGAGGGCGCGGCGGAGGGATCGAGTGCGCGGCGCACGTAATCGTCCAGTTGTGGTTTGTAGACGTCCCAAGCGGTTGCAACCGCCTCGATGGGGCAATCCTCGGTCCAGTCGCAGCGCAGGTCGGCCACGGGCCAGCTGACTTTGTCGACCAGCATCAGACCCGCGGAATGCACGGGCCCGGCCTCGCCCCCGGCAACAAGCCCAGCGCGCAGTGCCGCAATCAGCCGGTCACCCAAGTGACCTGTCGCATCTTCGAATGCGGAAACGATGGCAGCGGGCACACCATCATGGGCCAGAAGATTGCCCCCCGATGCAACATCCCTACCCTGCGCCTCGTTCCAGTTGCCCAGCACGTTTTGGCCGGAGTGGATGGCTGTGGTTCCGTTCCGGTCAATTGCCAGAAGTTGCCTGTACGCGATATGCGCGGCCTCACCAGTGATTTGGCGCACCGCCGCCTCAGCCGAGGCACCCTGTTCCATCAGATCGAGCGTCTTTGGACCAAGGCTCGGATCGGTGACATTCTGGCTCGCCACCGCGCCAACGCCTGCACGGGCATAGGCGCAACGGGCTGCAACTGCCGGAGAAGAAGACGAGATCGCCATGCCAAACATGCCGGTCTGCGCGCAGCGGGCCACTAGAGAGAAAGTCACGGGGCTAGTCCGGGATCACGGCGGTGGCGTCAATCTCCACCAGCCATTCGGGCCGTGCCAGAGCCTGCACCACCAGCCCGGTCGAAACAGGATGCACGCCTTTAATGTACTCGCCCATGGTCCGATACACAGCCTCACGGTGGCGAACGTCGGTGATGTATACGACCACCTTGACGAGATGCTCCATTTCGCCGCCTGCTTCTTCGATCAATTGCTTGATGTTCTGCATCACCTTGTGGGTCTGCTCTGCCGGGTCGTGGCTGTCGATGTTCTTGGCATCGTCCAGGTTCTGCGGGCACTGCCCGCGCATCCAGACAGTACTTCCGCCGCGTGTGACGACGGCTTGGCACAGGTCATTGTCGAGCGACTGTTCAGGGTAGGTATCGCCAGTATTGAAAGGGCGGATGCGGGTGTGAGCCATATTTAGGACGCGCCTCCTGCGTCGATCTTTGACATCAGATACTGCGCAAAGTCGTAGTTCGGGCGTTCCAGATGGCTTAGGTGCCCGGGCGTTGCCGCCTCTGAACATAGCCCCCGAAACACTTTTTCGGTACAGCCACGATCTTCGACATTCACGTCATCCAGAAGCGCCTTGAGCGCGGTGAAATTGTCTTGCGCGTCTGGGTCATCCGCAAAGTCATTCGACATGCCGCCGCCAAAGCGGATATGCACCTGACCCGGCCCTTTGGGATGCAAGGACAGATACCAGAAATACCCTGGCGTCAGCGTGATCATCAGGCTTGGATAAAGCGCCAGAAGAAAGGTCGTGCGGCGTTCATCGCCTCTTAGCCGATCATTGCTGGGATGAGCCATAGCGATGCGCAAGGATTCATCCTTCAGAATCGTGTGGTAGTTGAAGGCCGCGCTGCCGGGTGGGCAAATCATGTCCTCCAGCCGCGACAATCCACCAATCGTGCCCGCGTGACACACCGGCAAATGGTAGCTTTCCATGAAATTCTCGGCCAACACCTTCCAGTTGGTATCCCAGACGTGTTCTTCGTAGAACGCCTCGGAATAGTTGGCCATGTCGTAGCCTTCGATCATGGTCGCGACTTCAGACAGTTGCTCGGCCACGGTGGCTGCATTTGGATCAAGGCAGACAAAGACCCAGCCTAGCCATTCTTCGCAGCGGACCTGAGGCAACGCGTAGTTTTCTTTACAAAACGCCTCGTTCTGCTTCATCGCGGGCGCTCCGCGTAGCTTGCCGTCGAGGTTGTAGGTCCAGGCGTGATAGGGGCAGACGATTGTCTTGGCATTCCCGCGCCCATGCAAAAGTGTCGACATGCGGTGCAGGCACACATTGCTCATCGCGCGCAGCTCGCCGTCTCTGTCACGCAACACAACGATTGGCTGCCCGGCCAGTTCGCAAGCGACATAGTCCCCGACAGACGACAAGGCGTCGGCCCGGCCCACACAGTACCAGTCTTTGCGGAAGATGTGCTCAAGCTCTGCATCGACAAAGCTCTGCTCGGTATAGACCTCGGTCGGCATGGCCCGCGCACGTTCAAATGGGACCGAGGTATTCGCGCGCAGTGCTGCGATAGGATCAACGTGGTCTTTGGGCATGAACGAACCTCTTTGCCTGAGTCGCGGGCGGCCACCGCATTCACATACTGAGACGGCTTTTGCCGGAAACAAACCAAAAGTCTATCTTACCGGTGATTAGGTAAAATCTAATCGACATAAGATGATACAAAATTAGGGTTGCACAAGCAAAAGAAGCAGCCGGGCCAACAGATACCCAGCTCGGCAAAAAAGGTGACGCGATGGAAAATTTCGACACGGTGGTGATTGGCGCAGGTCAGGCGGGCATTGCCACAAGCGAGCATCTCCGTGCCCAAGGCATTGACCACGTCCTTTTGGAGCGGGGCCGCATTGCCGAACGTTGGCGATCCGAGCGGTGGGATTCACTCGTTGCAAATGGTCCGGCATGGCATGATCGCTTCCCGGGCTTGGAGTTTTCCGGCGACCACGACGCCTTTCCGCGCAAGGAATGCGTGGCACAGTATTTTGAAGACTATGCCAAAATGATCGACGCGCCCGTGCGCACCGGCGTCACGGTGACGCGTGCGCGGCCGCATGAAAACCGCGCGGGTTTTTTGATCGAAACGTCGCAAGGTCCCATAGAAGCGCGCCACCTCGTCTGTGCCACAGGGCCGTTTCAGAAACCGGCGATTCCACCAATCATCCCCGAATCTTCTGACGTTCTGCAGATGCACTCCACCGCTTATCGCAATCCCGAGGCTTTGCATGAGGGCGCCGTTCTGGTCATCGGCGGCGGTTCCTCCGGATCGCAGATCGCGGCCGAATTGCATGATGCTGGGCGCGAGGTTTTCTTTTCCATTGGCCCCCATGACCGACCTCCACGTCGCTATCGCGGGCGAGACAATGTCTGGTGGCTGGGAGTGCTCGGCATTTGGAATTTGGATACTCCGGCGCCCGGCACCGAGCATGTCACGATCGCAGTCAGTGGCGCGCATGGCGGCAAAACTGTAGATTTCAGGAAACTTGCCCAGCGCGGTATCACTTTACTGGGGATGTCGTCGGGATATGAAAACGGCGTTCTCCATATCGCTGATGACCTAAAAGCCAATCTTGATGCGGGCGACGCAAACATGTTGTCCCTGCTCGAAGCCGCCGATGCCTACGTCGCGCGCACCGGCATCGATTTGCCAGAAGAGCCCGAGGCCTGGGTCATACCGGACGATCCCGCCTGTGTGTCGGACCCCATTCGCGAGCTGGACCTTGAGCGCAACAATATCCGCACCGTGATTTGGGCAACAGGGTTCCAGTTTGACTACGACTGGCTGGAGGCAGACACGCTGGACGACCGGGGCAGACCTATCCACCAACGCGGTGTCTCTCCGGTGCCAGGTCTCTATTTCGTAGGGCTGCCGTGGCAATCCCGCCGCGGATCATCGTTTATCTGGGGCGTTTGGCACGATGCAAAGTTCATCGCGGACCAGATCTCTATTCAGGAAAACTATCTGGCCTATGCACCAAATTCTCCTTGAGAGGTGTTGATCAGCAAAAGAGAAACAGGCCGTTCTCATGAGCGGCCTGATCTGCCTGGCTCGGTTTTAATTTGAAGTCGAAAGTCGGGCTGTGATTGCCTGAAATGATGAAACCGAATGAATCTGGGCGTGCACTTATCTAAGCGTATCGCCCCACGCGGCACCCTCAATTGCAACGGACCGATCAACTTTGAGTACAATTTCCAACCTCACTGGAAACGGTAGAACCTCTTTGCAGTGTCGTGGAACACGCTGTTCTGATGCCCTTCAGGGATCAGCTCTTGAAGGCGCGAAACCAGTTCATTGTAAGTCGAAGAAAGACTGTCGACCGGAAAGTTGGATCCGAACATGCCACGATCGGCGCCGAATTGCGACAAGCAGGTTGAAACGATTGGCGCGACGCTTTGGGCGCTCCAATTGTGGTCAAACATGCCAAGCCCAGAGAGTTTGCAATGGACCTGCGGCAGTTTGGATAGGGAACTAAGCGCCTCTTGCCAGTGACTTAACCCCTCAGCACTGCGGTCATGTGGTGAGCCAGCATGACAAAGAGCGACAGGCGTACCTTGTGCCTGCGAAAGCACTTCGGCAGTTTGCTCCATCAGTTCGGGAAGCAATTGCAGGTCAAAGGAAAGGCCTCGCTCGCCCACAGTTTTCAGCCCTATCCGGAAATCCGGGTTTTCAAGCAATCTGTTTGTGCCGGTCTTGGCATCTTCGCCGGGCGCGCGCCCAACGATCTGACGAACACCCCGGACCGAGGGTAGCGATTGAAAGCGATCCAGCTGGTATTCCAGATCGTCGGCTGTCAGATCACAGAACACGACCTGAACCAGCGGCCAGTCCGGATATTGATCGGCCACGGATTGTACCCACTGCGCCTCGGCCCAAGGATCGGCGGCGCCGACCTGGATATGAACCGACGCCGAGAAGCCCTGTGCCGACGCATCCGCGTGATACTCTGGCAACAAGTAGTCACGCTGGATCGGCGTGGGGTCGCCAAAAAACCGAACGGCGCCCTTTTCCATCAACCAAGGATACTCCACGGCGTTCAGATCCCACAGATGGTGATGTGCGTCTATCTTCATGGTGTTTCGATCCCAGCAGTGCGACCCAATACGTCGACTCCCTGTTGTTTCCAGAAATGCAGCAGGTCTATGAAAATCCAGTTTTCGGCCAGTTTGTCCTCGGCACGGCGATAAATGTCGATCACCCTGAACTCACCCGGTTTGCCAGTGGCCGGCATACCCATGAACCCTCCTGATGGCGTCGCGGTGAAGTTGGGCCAGCCAAAGAAGCCGCCATAATGCCCTTCGGCCAGACGGCAGATATGTTTGGTCTTTGTCCGGTCTTTGAAACCCGCACGGAACGGTCCCGAGTGTTGCTTGGCGTAGCGTTCGATCGTGTAGGTCGCGCCAATCCCCTCGGGCCCCCACCAGATCATGTCTTGATGCCAGGTTCGGGCCAACTCCTCCTCAAGCGGTAACCCGCCTTGCCACTGGCCGAGATCCGAGATCATCGCATTGATCAATGCCAGTGTTTTTTTGCCCTCCGCAACCGGCTGTTCCGTCGACAGCAGACCGTCATGTGGCATTGGGCCGGGTTGCACCAGATGCGCCGCTGTTTGCGGGGGAAACGGGTTCTGCCCGGCCTGCACCATCAGGTGAGGTATGTCGAAATACATCGCCGTTTCCATGATCTTGCCGTCGGCGACCTTGTAGAAGGCACAATAGCGCAGAAACGCCAGCTTTCCGGTCGGGCGAATGCCCAACCAAGGATGGTCGAACAGGCCCATCAAATGCCCCATAGTGACGACCCACACATCTGATTCATCACGCAGCGAATTCTGCCCGGCGAACATGATATCCACCCGATTTTGAAGTCGTATCAGACTGGATTTCAGGGGCATCCAGAACTGGTGCGCCAACTGTTCAGCATCATTGATCAAGTTGAATGGGTGAAAGCCGCGCCAAACTGAGTCGGGTGTGCAGAAACGGCTCATGACGCTGGGAACGTCTTGGGGCGTCGCTGAATCCAATGCGGAATGAAAGTCAGAGATAACTTTTTTCTCTTTCTGGAAGGTCACGGTATTTTCCATTTGTGTCAGGGTGTTGCGCGTTTTGTGTCGCTAGAATGAATCGGGTATTTTCCACATTCTTGCATACGTATGCAAAAAAGTCTTGCCTGATTTGATATATGCGAATTACAGTTTTGCAAACGTATGCAAAACGAATCCTAGTTGGGGGCACCATGGCGGAAATTCAACTGCGTAACGTCGGCAAACGATGGGGTTCGTTTGTGGGGGTCCACAATTTTGACCTAACCATCGCAGATCGCGAGTTTCTGGTGCTTCTGGGTCCATCGGGTTGCGGCAAGACCACCACGATGCGGATGATCGCCGGGCTTGAGGACGTGACCGAGGGCGATATTTTGATCGACGGCAAGGTCGTCAACGATCTGGAACCCAAAGACCGCGATGTGGCGATGGTGTTCCAAAGCTATGCGCTCTACCCCAACATGAACGTCTATGAGAACATCCGCTTTCCGCTGAAAGTGCGCGGCATCGACCCGGCGACCCATGACGACAAGGTTCGTCGCGCCAGTGCGATGGTCGAGCTGGACGATTTCCTGCATCGCAAACCCGCCGAACTGTCGGGCGGTCAGCGGCAGCGCGTGGCTTTGGCCCGTGCCATCGTGCGGGAACCGAACGTGTTCCTGATGGACGAACCTCTGTCGAACCTGGATGCCAAACTGCGGGTTTCGACCCGGGCGCAAATCAAGAACCTCAGCCATGAGCTGGCGGTGACCACGATCTATGTGACCCATGACCAGATCGAGGCGATGACACTAGCCGACCGCGTTGTGGTGATGAAACAGGGCGTGGTGCAGCAGGTCGGCAGCCCGACCGAAATCTACGATCGACCAGCGAATACCTTTGTCGCCAGCTTTATCGGCTCACCCGCCATGAACCTAATGGAGGGTGAGGTCGCGGGCGGCGTATTCCGTGCGGAACATGTCGAAATCCCGGTCAACGCCCCCGATGGCCCCATGACACTTGGTTTTCGGGCCGAGGATGCCAGTCTTGCCGAAGGCACGGGCCAGATCACCGCACCCATCTACACGCTCGAACTTTTGGGCGACGCGACCATGATCTCGGTTCGGGTCGGTGGGGCTTTGGTGTCGGTCAAGGCCGATAAATCTTTCCGCGCCGAGATCGGGGAAGATGTCTCATTCTCGGTGCCAACAGAAATCTGTCACCTCTTCGAAGCTGGAAGCGGTGCGCGGATCGGGGAGTAACCCCGCCAACAGCCCTTCGGGGCATAACAGCGGTCCGGGCGTCGACGACGGACCCATCCTGACAGGGAGAAATGCATGAAACTCAAGACGATCCTAATGGCAGGCGCCATGGCCATCGCGGCAAGCGGTGCATCGGCAGCCTGTTCCTATGAAAACGAAGTGCCGCTGAAATCGCTGTCAGCGGGGTTCGAAGCCTGGAAAGCTGTGACGGATGCGATGGCCGAATGCGGTAATTTCAGCGCCTCGCTGGACCAGGAATTCCGCGAGAAACAGCCCGAAGCCTTTGCGGCCGACCCCTCGCTCTATCAGATCGGCGGCGTGGCGAATGAAACCATGATCCCACTTCTGAACGCGGGCACGATCCGTCCGCTGGATGATCTGGTTGCAAAATACGGGCAAGACCTGCTGCCCAACCAGTTGATCAAGGTGGATGGCAAGGTGATGGCGATCGCCATGATGGTGAACGCGCAGCACCTGATGTATCGCGATGATGTTCTGGCCGAGCTGGGCATCGAAGAACCCAAGACCTATGACGACGTTCTGGCTGCCGCCGCCAAGATCAAAGAGGCCGGCGTGATGGAATACCCCATCGGCGGCACCTTCAAAACCGGTTGGAACCTGGCTCAGGAATTCGTCAACATGTATATGGGCGAAGGCGGCACGTTCATCGGCGAGGGCAATATGCCCGCGATCAACAACGAAAAGGGCGTCAAAGCGCTTGAAACGATGAAGGCCATGACCGAGTTCATGGATCCCGAATACCTCGTGTCCGATTCCACCTATGTCCAGCAGCAGTTCCAACAGGGCAAGATCGCCATGGCGAACCTGTGGGCCAGCCGCGCCGCTGCCATGAATGACGAGGCCGAAAGCCAAGTGGTCGGCAAGGTCACCATGGCCTCGGCTCCGATGGGATCCGAGCGCCCCTCGACCACAATCTGGTGGGACGGCATCGTTCTGGCCTCGAACATGAGCGATGAAGAGGCCGATGCCGCCTTCCGTCTGGTCATGGAAGGAATCGACGGTGACATGGTCAGTGCCAACAATGACACCGCCGTCTGGCTGAACGCGGCCTACCAGCCCGGCGAACTGGCTGCAGGCGCTGCCGCCTCGGCGGAAAACGGTGCGGGGGCCTACCCGGCCAGCGCCGCCATGGGTGTTCTGCACAGCGCCCTGGGTAACGGTCTGGCCGACTACCTGACCGGCGCCAAGGACGCACAGACTGCGCTGGCCGATATCGAGGCGGACTACATCACCGCCGCGAAAGAAGCTGGTTTGATCAGCAACTGATCCTCCCCGGGGAGGGCCCCGTGCCCTCCCTATTTCCCAACCCGAGAACCATGAGAAAGGCAGAGCCATGAATTTCAGGACATTTGCCGCCTTTGTTGGCCCCTCTGTCTTTATGATGCTTCTCTTTATCGCTTTCCCGTTGGTCAGCGTGTTCAAGCAGAGCTTTTACATCACCCAACCCGTCTATGAGATGGTCGAGGTCGAAACCTGTACCCCTGGCTTCCTGACCCAGACCTGTGTGACCGAGCAGAAATCGCAGCCAAAGCTGGATGAGCATGGCGAGGTGATCACCCAGACCGAATATGTCGGCCTGCAAAGCTATCGCAATGTGCTGGAACCCGAGCGGGCCTGGCGCGCGATCACCGAGGGCAATTGGTCCGTGCTGTCAACCATCAACTTTTGGAAGGCGCTGCGATTCACGCTGACTTTCACGCTGATCACACTGCCTCTGGTCATTGGGTTCGGGTTGGGCATCGCGGTTCTCATCAATAACGCCGCGGGGTCGATCCGCGGGCCGGTCATCTTTATCTCGCTGCTGCCTTTCATCATCACGCCGGTGATCGGCGCGCTGTCGATCAACTGGCTGTTCCGTGGGGACGGCATCCTGACGGCGCTGCTGGAATGGTGGTTGAACCGAGACATCGCCCTATTCGCGCAAGCCTGGACGATAGAAATCTTGATGATGTTCTACCGCGTCTGGCACGTGGCCCCGTTTGCGGCCGTTGTGTTCTATGCCGGGTTGCAGACCGTCAATCAGGACAGTCTGGAAAGCGCCGTGATCGACGGTGCGACCCGCTGGCAGCGCATGAAATACATCGTCATTCCGCATCTGATGCCGCTGATCATCTTCGTGTCGATGATTCACCTAATGGACGCCTACCGAGTGTTCGAAGAGATCGTCGGCTTCTCCAGCCAGGCTTATGTCATCTCGCTGCAATGGCTGACTTTCGACTTCCTCGTGCCGGATCAGGCGGGCAACCGGTCGATCAGCCGGGCCTCGGCCAGCGCGATGCTGACCATGATCGGGATCGTCATTCTACTGATCCTGCCGCTGCGCCGCACCTGGCGCGACCATAAAGGAGGCCACTGATATGTCCTCGCGCGCGCTTCGCCAACCTCTCAGCCTGCGGCTGACCTCGAACATCTTCCTGGCGTTCTGGTGCCTTGTCGCCGCCTTCCCGATCGTCTGGATTGCGATCATGAGCGTCAAATCCCCCGTTGACGCCTATGACAGCAACGCGCTGAACGTGATCTTTGGCCCGGCGACGCTGGCCACAGGGAACGGGTTGTCGGTTCTGGATATCATTCTCGGGATCGCGGTGATCTGGGGTGCGGCCATGGTCGTGACAAAGGTACTGCCCGCGAAGATCAAGGAATACACCGCGCCGGGTCAGGCGTGGTTCGGTTGGGTGGTCGGAGTGCTTGTCGCCCTGATCGCCTTCCTACTGGTGTTCTTTGTAGTCCTGCCCGCAGTTCTGAACGTGCTGAACCCGCTGTTCGGCCCACTGGGCCGCGACGTGCTGGGCGTGACGACCGAGCATTACAAAACCGTTTGGGTTGACCGGGGCTTTTCCAACAACTTCAAAAACTCGCTGGTCGTGACCGCCGGAGTTGTGACCGTATCGCTGACCGTAGGCACGCTGGCCGGTTATGGTCTGGCGCGGTCGGGCTCAACACTGGCCTTCTGGATTTTGCTGATTGCGCTGATCTTTCGCGCGCTGCCACATTCGGTTCTGGTTGCGGGCTATCTGCCGGTCTTCATCAACTCAGCCGAGTGGCTGGCGCCAATTCTGGGTGAGAATGCACCGACGCTTTATGGTAAGCCTTTCGCCGTGATCGCGGTGCTGGTTGCGATCAACCAGCCGTTCACGATCTGGATGCTGCGCTCGTTCTTCCAGAACATTCCGGCCGAACTGGACGAGGCGGCGCGGGTTGATGGCTGCAACCACTTTCAGGCCTTCCGCCGCGTGATCATGCCGGTCATGTGGCCGGGAGTGATTACGACTGGGCTGTTCAGCTTCCTGCTGGCCTATAACGACTTTCTTGTGACCTCGCTGCTGCTCGATGCGCAGAACCAGACGATGGTCCCTGCCATTGCGGGCATGTTCAACCGCGAAACAACCACGACCGATCAGGTGGTCGCCGTGGCCGCTGCGGTATCGATCATCGCCCCGCTGTTCTTCCTTGTGATGATCTTCCAACGCCAAATCGTAAGCGGACTGACCGCTGGCGCAGTAAAAGGATAAAGAAATGAAGGGTTCCCGCCCGGAACAAGCCGTTCTGACCCGTGATACGGATCTGAGCAAAACCGAAGACACGCGCCGCGTGATCGAAACCATGGTGGACGGTCTGAACGACCACCGTATTGACGATATTGGCGAGTTCTTCTCAAAGGGGTTCCGCTGGATGGGCAATCAGGGCTGCGGCACCAAGACCGGCCTGAAGGAGTTTCAAGACAACTGGCAACGCCCCTTCCAGGCGGCGTTTTCAGACAAAACCTGCATCGATGAGGCACGCCTTTATATGGGTGAATGGGCTGCCGCCTTCGGCCGGCAAGAGGCCACCCATTCCGGCGAGTTTCTGGGCATCGCCCCCACCGGAAAGCGGGTTGAAATCCGTTACATGGATTTCTGGAAAGTGGTCGATGGCAAGATCGTCGACAACTGGGTGAATGTGGATTTCGCCCATGTGGCCGCGCAGCTGGGGGTCGATCTGTTCAACGGTGAGGGCTGGGAAGCCTATGACCGGGGTGAGAAAACCGCGCCCCGCCCCGACAAGTAAGGATCAGGATTATGGCAATCGAGTATCTGAAACGCGGCAAATCCGACGCTGACCGGGCCGAAGATGACGCCAAGACCCGCGCCGTGGTCGAGGCCACGCTGAAAGACATTGAAACCCGTGGTGACGCCGCCGTGCGCGAGCTGAGCGAGAAGTTCGACAACTATTCCCCCGCCTCGTTCCGCTTGTCGCAGGAGCAGATCGACGATCTGATCGGCCAACTCACCGTGCGCGAGCTGGACGATATCAAATTCGCCCAGGAACAGGTGCGCAACTTTGCACAGGCGCAGCGGGACTCGATGCTAGATATCGAGGTTGAAACCCTGCCCGGCGTCATTTTAGGCCACAAAAATATCCCCGTGCAATCGGTGGGCTGTTACGTGCCCGGCGGCAAGTTCCCGATGGTGGCCTCGGCGCATATGTCGGTGGCGACGGCCAGCGTGGCGGGCGTGCCGCGCATTATCGCCTGCACACCTCCGTTTCAGGGCAAGCCGAACCCGGCGGTGATCGCAGCCATGCATCTGGGCGGCGCGCATGAGATCTATGTGATGGGCGGCATTCAGGCCATCGGCGCGATGGCGCTGGGGACCGAAACCATTGACCCCGTCCACATGCTCGTTGGCCCCGGCAATGCCTTTGTGGCCGAAGCCAAGCGCCAGCTGTTTGGCCGTGTGGGCATCGACCTGTTTGCCGGCCCGACCGAGACCATGGTGATCGCCGACGAGACCGCAGCAGACGCGGAACTCTGCGCAACCGACCTGTTGGGTCAGGCCGAGCATGGCTACAACAGCCCCTGCGTGCTGCTGACCAATTCGCGTAAACTGGCCGAGGATACTCTAGCCGAGGTCGACCGCCTGCTGGGCATCCTGCCCACCGCCGACACTGCGAAAGTGTCCTGGGCCGAGTATGGCGAGGTGATCGTGTGCGACACCTATGACGAGATGCTGACAGTTGCCGACGACATCGCATCCGAGCATGTACAGGTGATGACCGACCGCGATGACTGGTTCCTTGAGAACATGACCTGCTACGGTGCGCTGTTCCTTGGCCCTCGCACCAATGTGTCGAACGGAGACAAGGTGATTGGCACCAACCACACGCTGCCGACCAAAAAGGCGGGCCGCTATACCGGTGGGCTTTGGGTAGGTAAATACCTGAAGACCCACAGCTATCAGAAGGTTCTGACAGATGAGGCCGCAACATTGATCGGCGAATACGGCTCGCGCCTGTGTACGCTGGAAGGTTTCGTGGGCCACGCCGAACAATGCAATGTCCGGGTGCGGCGCTATGGCGGGATCAACGTGCCCTATGGCGAGGCGGCCCCGTATCGGGACGCTGCGGAATGAGTGATGTCCATACGCAGCACAAATCCCTGATCGCTCCTCTCAGGGCGGCTATGTATGACTTTACGGAAACGGGTGTGCGGAAAGCGCTTGCAAATGTCAGCGCTCCGGATGCCCTGTTTCGGTTGTGCCACCCTTTCGGCGACAGCAACGGTAGCGATGCGTTTTATGACACCGCGTACAAAGGTTTGTTGGACGCATGGCCTGACTTGGAGCGGCGCGACTACATCGTCACAGCCGGGCCGGATGAACACGGCGCGGATTGGGTCGGTTGCGGCGGCTACTATACCGGCACCTTCACCGGGCCGTGGCTGGACATCCCGCCGACCGGCCATCAGGTGACGATGCGGTTCCATGAATTCTATCGCTTCAGCGACGGCAAGATCGTCGAGATGCAGGCGCTGTGGGACATCCCCGAAGTGATGATGCAGGCCAACGCCTGGCCCATGGCCCCCAGCCTTGGGTACGAATGGCATGTACCGGGTCCCGCGACGCAGGATGGTCTGGTACCGGGTCCCTATGATGCCGCCAAAGGTCAGCAAACATGCCAGCACATCATATACATGCTGGATCACCTCAAGAAACACCCCTCGCAGGGTGGGCCAGAGGTGATGGAGATGGAGAAGTTCTGGCACCCTCGCATGAATTGGTACGGCCCCGCCGGGATCGGAACCGGGCGCGGCTATGCCGGGTTCCGCAACTGGCATCAGATTCCGTTCCTGAACGGGATGCCGGATCGCGGGAAGTATGTGGATGACATCACCTATCACTTCTTCGGCGATGGCGAATATGCAGCCGTCACTGGATGGCCGAACATGATTCAAACGGTAACCCATGACGGTTGGATGGGGATTGCGCCCTCGGGCCAGCGGATCACCATGCGCAGCCTTGATTTCTGGCGGCTCGAGAATGGCCTCATCCGCGAAAACTGGGTTCTGGTCGATCTTCTGGATGCTTATCGCCAACTTGGCGTTGACGTGTTCGCCCGTCTGCGGGAATTCAACAAGGCCCGGAATATGGGCCGTATTGAATTACCGGATGGAATGAGCTGATGACTGACCTGCCCCGCACCCCCTCTTTTTCGCTAAGCGGTAAAACCGCGCTGGTCACCGGTGCCTCGTCGGGTATCGGTCAGGGTTGCGCCGTGGCGCTTGCCGAAGCCGGGGCGCATGTGGTTTGTGCGGCGCGCGGGGCAGATCGACTGGCTGAGACTGTCGCCGCGCTGCAGGCGCAGGGCTGGTCGGCCGAGGCTGTGGTGGTGGATCAGGGTGACTTGCAGGCGCTGAAACAACTGTTCGAAGTCCGCCCTTTTGATGTGGTGGTCAATTCCGCCGGAACCGCCCGCCATAGCCCGGCAATCGACACCACGCCCGAGGATTTCGACGCGGTGACAGATATCAACCTGCGCTCGGCCTATTTTCTGTCATCCTACGCGGCCAAGGCGCTGCTTGAGGCCGGGCGGCCAGGATCGATCATCCATATCTCAAGCCAAATGGGCCACGTGGGCGGTGTGGACCGGGCGCTGTATTGTGCCACCAAACACGGGATTGAGGGCATGGTCAAAGCGATGGCGATCGAATGGGGCAAACAGCGCATCCGCATCAACACGGTCTGCCCGACTTTCATCCGCACACCGCTGACACAATCCACCTTCGACAACCCAGAACGCGCCGCGTGGATCATGGACAAGATCAAGCTGGACCGCGTGGGCGAAGTCGAAGACATCATGGGCGCGGTCACCTATCTGGCCTCAGACGCCTCGGCGCTGGTGACGGGCACTTCGATGCTGATTGACGGCGGGTGGACGGCGGACTGATGGCTGAAAAAGTCACATCCCTGCAGGTTGCGCAGCTGGCCGGTGTCAGCCAATCGGCGGTCAGCCGAGTGTTCACGCCCGGTGCCTCGGTCAGCAAGAAGACCGAAGACAAAGTGCGCAAGGCGGCCGCCGAACTCGGGTACAGACCCAATGTTCTGGCCCGCGCCATGGTGTCGGGCAAAAGCCGGATCATTGGTCTGGTGGTGGGGTATCTCGAGAATTACTTCTACCCCGAGGCGTTAGAAAAGCTCTCCAACGCGCTGCAAGAACAAGGCTATCACGTGCTAATTTTCATGGCCTCACGCTCGGCCGGGAATATTGACGACGTGATGGACGAGATTCTGGATTATCAGGTTGACGGGGTTATTCTGGCATCGGTTCCGATGTCCTCGGATATTGCCACGCGCTGCCAGCAGGCCGGTGTTCCGGTTGTATTGTTCAACCGTACGCAGGATCTAGACGGGATCACCACGGTGGCCTCGGACAACTATGCGGGCGGGCGCAAAGTGGCCGAGTTTCTGCTGGCCGGAGGGCACAAGCGCATCGCCTATATCGCGGGCTGGCAGGGAGCCTCGACCCAGCGCGACCGCGAGGCCGGGTTCCGCGCGGCATTGGCCGAAGGCGGGCAGGATGTGTTCGCCCATGATGTCGGAGATTTCCACACCGAAAACGCCCGTGCCGCCGCCCGCCGGATGTTTGATGTGGCGCCCGGCAAACGGCCCGACGCGGTATTTGTGGCCAATGATCACATGGCTTTGGCCGTGATGGACGTGATCCGCTTCGAATTGGGCCTGCGCGTGCCCGAGGATGTCTCGGTCATCGGCTATGACGACGTGCCACCCGCCGGTTGGCCTGCCTATAACCTGACGACCATCCGCCAGCGCGCAAATCTGATGGTGGCTGAAACCGTCACCGCATTGCTTGACCATATCGACACCCCGGCCACGGCCGAACCGCGCAAAGTGGCCATTGACGGGCCGCTGATCGTGCGGACCTCGGCGCGTTTGCCGAAGGGGTGGAAACCACAAAGGACTGAAAGATGAAGGGCTTTGATCCGAAATTCCGGGATTTCCCGGACTACATCATCGGGATCACCAAAGAGATCTGGGAAGATCGCGGCATCGCCACGCTGCATGACTATTACAGCAAGGATATCGTCGTGCGCTCGCCCGGTTCGGTGGTGCTGGGCAACCAGAACGTGATCGGCGCGACCATGGCGACGCTGGCCGAATTTCCCGACCGTCAATTGCTGGGCGAGGATGTTATCTGGTCCGGTACGCCGGAAGAGGGAATGCTGAGTTCGCACCGGATCATCTCGACCGCGACACATTTGGCCGAGGGTGTTTACGGTAAAGCGACCGGAACCAAATTGCGCTATAGGATTCTCGCCGACTGCCATGCCATCGACAACCAGATCAATGACGAATGGCTGATCCGCGATCAGGGGGCGATCGTGCGCCAGATGGGTTGGGACCCCAAGGAATACGCTGCCGATCTGATCGCGCGCGAAGGTGGACCTGAGAACTGCGTCAAACCGCTGACTCCCGAGATCGACCAGCCCGGCCCCTACAAGGGCACCGGCAACGACAATGAATGGGGGCAGCGTTACGCCGACATCCTGACCCGGATCATGAATGCCGATATGGGCACAATCGAAACCGAATATGATCGCGCTATACAGTCCGAGTATGTAGGTGGGGTCACCGGCCATGGCTGGGACTCGGTGGATCGGTTCTGGATGGGCTTGCGCGCCAGCTTCCCCAACGCCGAATTTAAGATCGAACACCAGATTGGCCGCGACGACCCGAACATGCCGCCCCGAGCCGCGATCCGCTGGAGCCTATGGGGCAAGCATGATGGCTGGGGTGTCTTTGGCGCGCCAACCGGTGCGCAGGTCGATGTTCTAGGCATCAGCCACGGCGAGTTCGGCGAGTTGATCAGCGGCCAGCCGCAGCTGCGCCGGGAATACACCCTGTTCGACGAGACCTCGGTCTGGAAACAGATTCTGCTGCAAGGACAGGAGGGCTGAGTGGCTGCGATGGGCCTCTCCCTGAACGCCAGTCAGGCGGCGCGGCGCTTTCACACGCATCGCGCGTCGCTGCGCGCGCGGCGTTTGAACAATCGACCTCCCGGGGGACGGGATTGATCCCATCACCCCCATTTTCAAGGAGACCATCATGAGCACAATCCAACAACGCATCGTCCGCTACGGCGAGCTGCAGCCCTGCAAAACCGCCTTTATCGACGCCCATACGCCGGGCAGTGACCAGAAAGAGAACTTCACCATTATCGGCGGCGGCGTCTCGGAATCGCCTGACCAGCACGTCCACATCACCGACAAAATTGGTTTTAACATCGGCGCTGCGGGCCAGCCTCCGAAATGCCGGAACTCTCTGCACAGCCATACCACGGCCGAGGTGTTCTTTGTCGCCAAAGGCCGCTGGCGGTTCTTTTGGGGCCGCTATGGCACTGCAGGTGAGTTCATTGCCGAGGAAGGCGACATCTTCAACATTCCAACCGGCATTTTTCGCGGGTTCGAAAATGTGGGGCAGGATTATGGGATGATCATGTCGATCCTCGGCGGCGACGATGCCGGGGGTGGCGTGACCTGGGCGCCGCAAGTCATTCAGGACGCACAGGCCCACGGGCTGATGCTGGGTGACAATGGTGTGCTGTATGACAGCAAGAAAGGGCAAGAACTGCCCCACAACGTGCGGCCGATGCCCTTGCTGACCGAGGAACAGTTGAAAGACTACCCCGAAGTACCGGTTGAGGATGTGGTGGGCAAATACGTTGCCCGTTACTGGGATCTGATGGCGTTGTCGGCCAATAAACCGGCACCGGTGATCGGCGAAAACGCTCTGATTAAAGATAGACCGGGGTTCGAGGTCGACTTCCTCGGGCGCGGCTCAAGCGTGACTGATCCGGTTATCGCTGAAAAGCCGGTTGTTCTAATGCCCGCCAGCGGTCACTGGCGCATCTCGATTGATGGGTATGAGACCACTCTGTCGAATGGAGACACTGCCTTGGTTCTGCCAGGGGAACGCTATAGCGTTGAACCGTCGATGACCGGACAGGCGGGTCTGTACCGGATTACAGCGACCGATGACCCGGCAGGAGCCACCTGGACAGGATGACCGCAGATCCAAACGACACGCACGCAATCTATGAACGGCAGGCGACCGACTATGACAAGCGCCGTTCAAAGGCTTTGTTCGAAGCGCGCTGGCTGGCGCGCTTCACTGCCAGCCTGAAGCCAGGCGATCGCGTTCTGGATCTAGGTTGCGGGACAGGCGATCCCATTGCGCGGTGGTTCAAGGCCGAAGGGTTTGACGTCACGGGTGTCGATTTCTCCGAGGCGATGCTGGCCATTGCCCGAACCCGCTGGCCCGATGGCGATTGGCGTCATGGCGATATGCGCGATTTCGAACTGGATCAGAGTTTCGACGGCATCATTGCCTGGAACAGTTTTTTCCATCTTACGGCTGACGAGCAAAGGGTTTGCATCGCCCGCATGTCCCGTCACTTGCGGCCCGGTGGAATGCTGATGCTGACCGTCGGTCCCCGCGCAGGAGAGGACAGTGGTACCGTTGGATCGGAACGTGTCTATCACGCTTCGCTGTCTCCGGCAGGCTATGCTGTTTGCCTTGAAGAGAACGGGCTGCAATTGACTGGGTTTCTGGCCGAAGACCCCGAAACCCAAAGCCACACAATCCTGATGGCTCGCAAAATCTGAGGAGGCCCCGATGACCGTAAAGACCACGCATGTTGGATCCCTGCCCCGCTCGCAGGACGTGGTGGATTACATCTTCGCCCGTGAAAACGGCAAGCCCTATGATGCCGCGGGTTTTGATGCCTGCATGACCGAAGCGGTCTCCGAGACGGTGCGCAAACAGGTCGAAGCCGGGGTGGATATCGTCAGCGATGGCGAGACCTCGAAGATTTCCTACGCCACCTATGTCAAGGACCGCTATACCGGGTTTTCCGGTGACAGCCCGCGCAATGCACCTGCGGATCTGAAGATGTTTCCCAGCTTTTTGCAGCGTCTGGCCGATGATGGAGGCACCCCGAAATATGCGCGCCCCATGTGTACGGGCGAGGTACGTTCAAAAGGGCAAGGCGAGTTGCAGAAGGACATCGCTAACCTCAAGTCGGCGATGTCCCGGCACGGGATAGACCGAGGTTTCATGAATACCGCTTCTCCGGGGGTGATTTCGCTGTTTTTGCAGAATGACCACTACCCTACGCGCGAAGCGTATCTGGCCGCGCTGGCCGATGCGATGAAAGAAGAATACGAAACCATTGTGGCCGCCGGTCTGGACCTGCAACTGGATTGTCCCGATTTGGCCCTGTCTCGGCATATGTTGTTCACCGATCTGTCGGACGACGCGTTCGTGAAGATCGCCAATATGCATGTCGAGGCTCTGAATCATGCGCTGCAGAACGTCCCGCAGGACCGTGTGCGCGTACATATCTGTTGGGGCAATTACGAGGGCCCGCATTGCTGTGACATCGCAATGGACAAGGTATTCTCCACTCTGATGGCGACCAAATCGCGCTATGTGCTGTTTGAAACTTCGAACCCGCGACACGCTCATGAATGGACCGTGTTCCGCGACCGGAAAGATGAAATACCCGATGACAAGGTACTGGTGCCCGGCGTTGTTGACACCACCACCAACTTCATCGAACACCCTGAGCTTGTGGCGCAGCGCATCGACCGTTTCTCGGGCATCGTAGGGGCGGATCGGGTGATTGCAGGCAGCGATTGCGGTTTTGGCACCTTCGCGGGCTTCGGCGCGGTTGATGCGCGGATCGCCTATGCCAAATTGGCGGCGCTGTCGGCAGGGGCAAAGATGGCCGCGTCATGACGCCTTTGATCTCGTTGCCCGGCATGATGTGCGATGCGCGCCTCTTTGGTCCGCAGATCGACGCGCTGTCAAACAGGGTGCCGTTGATGAGCTTCCCGCTAAGCCAGCAGGACAGCGTCGGGGCCATGGCCGCCGAGATTCTGAACAATGCCCCTCCGCGCTTTGCTTTGGCGGGGCTGTCGATGGGTGGGATTGTTGCGATGGAAGTGCTGCATCAGGCCCCGGATCGGGTGGAACGGCTTGCTTTGCTGGATACCAACCCGCTGGCAGAAACGCCCGAGGTCAAAGCGCGCCGTGCGCCGCAGATGGCCGCCGTGCGCGAGGGGCGCTTGCGGCAGGTGATGCGCGATGAGATGAAGCCCAACTATCTGGCGGACGGTCCACGACAGGGCGCTATCCTGGACCTGTGCATGGCTATGGCCACGGATCTGGGGCCGGACGTCTTTCTACGTCAGTCGCAAGCGCTGATGGATCGCATCGACCAACGCGCGACCCTGTCGGCCTATACCGGCAAAACGCTGGTTCTGTGCGGGCGTGCCGACGGTCTTTGCCCTGTCGAACGCCACCAACTTATGCACGATCTTCTGCCAAACAGCGTGCTGACGATCATTGAAGACGCAGGGCACCTGCCCACACTGGAACAACCACAAGAAACCACGGCGGCCCTGATCCGCTGGCTGGAGGACTCATGACCCCATCGCTTCTGTCTCTGCTTCGCAAGGTCGACACGCCCACCGTATGCAACGCCATCGAGGTGGCACAGGGCAAACGAGGATTTGATCAGTTCACCCGGGGCACCATGCAGTGCTCTGCTCCCGATGAGCCAGCAATTGTCGGCTATGCCCGCACCGCCAAAATCGCCGCCATTCACCCGCCAACCGAGCCAGCAGATGTGATCCGGGCGCGACGCATGGCCTACTACAAGTATATGGCCGAAGCCCTGGAGCCATCTGTGGCCGTGATTGAGGATGTAGACTACCCGGACTGTATCGGCGCCTATTGGGGTGAGATCAACACATCGGTCCACAAAGGGTTCGGTATGTCGGGGGTCCTCACCAATGGCGTGATGCGCGATCTTGGTGACTTACCCGAAGGATTTCCCGTTGTCGCCGGTTCGGTCGGCCCGAGCCATGGCTTCGTCCACATACGCGAGATTGATACGCCGGTTTCCGTGTTCGGCCTGACTATAAGCCCAGGTGATTTGGTACACGCTGACCGTCACGGAGCACTGGTGATACCAGAGGATATCATCGTGCAACTGGAAGCGGCGATCCAGAAACTTCTGGTGACAGAGCGTATCGTCTTGGATGCTGCACGCCAATCCGGGTTTGATTTTGAAACCTTCGAAACCGCATGGGCCGAGTTCGAAAAGGCAAGGGTTTGATTGCGGCCGACAATTGAAAGACCCTCTGAAAAGTAAGCTACGCTTATTCTTTAGAGAGAATTCCAAACAAACCGATTGCCACAACACTTCGCGCTGGCGAAAGAGTAGCTTTGATCTGTCGATGACTTAAGCAATACGCGGTTCAACCAACTTCCTACTATTGCGTTTAATGCGAATGCCTGGAAGCCTTCCTCTCTTCCATCGCATTTACAGCGCTTGTCATCTACTGGCTGTTAGTCCTGATCCAGTGTGTGTGATTTTCAGAAGCTTCCATGTTCCTACTTTTGAACTTGGGAATTCGTACATCAATTACATCATGGCTGGCTATGTCAGAATAGCCTCGCCGAATATAATGTTCAATAATTCTATATTTTGCGCACTCCCGTGAATTTGCTATTCTACTCTCCTCTCTGCCTGCCTCATGTACCGAAAGACACCTTAACCACTGCCTATTGAAACTGCTCACAAAGTTGGTTCACCAAGGCTTCCGCATCTGACAGCGCCAGTTCACGCCCCTTGATTTTAAGCCGCAATTCACCAGATGCGACTTCTGCCCAAACTTCTCCTCCGCCTTTCAATGGTCTCTTTGCGAGGCGTTGAACTTCTGTGGGACGGCCGCCTCGGCTTTTGCTCTGAGACGCATCCGACGAGTCACTCATTGCTTTCTCAAGGATACCCCATTCGGCCTTTGCATCCAGCGGACCGACTCCTGCCAAAGCGTCGCGAAGCACCGCTTGCGCCCCACTTCGAATGGCCGATGCCAGCTTTAGACCCGCCTTCTCTGACAAGGCGACCGGGTGCTGGAGAAGATCGCCTAGGCTTTCATGAACCATTGCAAAGCTGCGGACCTTTGATCGCTTTGCTTTTGACGCAGCAGCGAACAGCACATCAACAGCCGCTTCGGTCGACGGGAAAACCCCCTGCCCTGCCGCCAGTACTGCTATGCGTCCTCTCTCATACGGCGTGAGATTGGCGCGCAGCTCGTTCTCTTCGACCATGGAGACATAGGCCCCCTGACCCGTCCCCGCGTTGCGAACAAAGGCTGGGATTTCGGCGAACCGAGGATCCGTGCCCGCCAGCCGTCGGAACGCTTCAAGCCGCCGAAATCCGGAAATCAGACCGAAGCCGTTCCCTTCGGGAGTCACCTCGATCGGTGTTCTCAGCCCATTGACGCGAAGGGATTCGAGGAGCTCTGCCATGGCTTCTTCATCTTCGACCATGCGGTCACGTCGGATGAAATCGGCGTCAATCTGGTCAAGTGGCAGCATCTGGGCCACCAACCCGGCCTCTTGTGCATCCCGCCACCGTGCAGCATCGCCCTGGTCCTGAGCCAGCGCAACGCGGTCTGTGACAGCAGCCATCCCCCCAAGCGATGCTGCCTCCGCTGCGACTTGGGCGATGGGTGGCGGAGCGGATTTGGTCTCAAACGGGCTGAGCGAGGGTTTCGCCGCGAAACCGGCCTCTAGTTGTTCAAGCGCCTCTGTATCTGGTGCAATCAGTCTTCTACGTTTAGCCATCTGCATGTCCTCCCATCTGCGCATCGCGCCACCAGCAACCGATCAGAACTTCTTTGAATTCGGCATAGGTTCTGTCGAAAGTCTCACGTCCGCGCACATATGTCTCGCGGTTGAAGTCGCGATAATCCGCTTCGTAAATGCCGTTCACTTGCTCACCCGCCTGCCCTACCAGCGCTGTATAGTCTTGCCTGTAGGCATTCATGAAATCCCCGAAATATGCCTGAATGACATTTGCCATATCGGTCTGCTGGCTCGCGTCAAACCGCGTGATGATCGCGCGTACTACATCCCATTCGAACTTCAGTTCGGGTAAACCCGCCGCACGTTGCGCTGCGTTCTCACCATCTTCGATACTGGCGAATGTCGTATAGAGCATATCGAAGAAACGACCGGTGGAATCGAATTCCAGGAACGAAGCCCCCAGCGGCACCAATAAAATGTCGGCCGCAGCCAACGCATTGATCGTTAGGTACCCAAGAGCAGGAGGCGTATCCAGGAAGACAACGTCATAGTCATTCAAAACGCCTTCATCCTGAAGGAAGTTCGTCAGACCGTCCCACAATGGCCAGCTTCTCAGGCCCATACGCCAGACGGGGATTTGGAACTCCGCCCAATACAAGTTCAGCTGCGCCCCGATCAGGTCGATGTTGGGCCAATGCGTTTTTTGAATCACGTCCTGAGGCGTGGTTTTCAAAGCTTCCTGCAGGGTTTCATCCAGAGGAATTTCCGGCTGAGCCGCAGCAGAACGCACCCGATTCTCCTCCTGCACCGCGCGGGCATAGTCTTTGGCGACCAAAGGGAATACGGTTTGCCACTCATCAGCAACCTGGCCTCCAAGTATTGATGTCATCGAACCTTGGCTATCAAGATCGATAACCAACACCTTATACCCATCTAGGGCTGCGGACATTGCCAGATGCGCCGCTGTGGATGTCTTGCCGACACCTCCCTTGAAATTGGCTACTGCCACGACCTTGGCCGGCAGGCCTTCGGGTCGGTAGGGCAGATATTCCTTGGTGCTTACACCTTCCGCCGCAAAGTGCTTGCGCAGCGTTAGTACATCTTCAAGGGTGAACCACTTGGAGCCCGCCTCACCTTCGCCTTGCGGTAAATCTGGGTTCGCTTTTAAAACACGGCGCAGATGTGCCGGTGCAACCGGAATCAGATATTTTGTTATTTCCCAAATTGAAAATCGGCGCAGTCGCTTTTCGCCATCCGGCGCATAGCCTCTACGGGCAAGGTCCTCGCGTCCTTTTGCACAGAAAGCCGCTGCTTTTGCGAATCGAGATGTGCCGATAGGATTGGGCAACTTCTTCGCTGCGATTTCCGGATCGAGGTTCAGATATGGGGGCAGGGGAGGTTGGTTGGTTTTACTCACTGTCGATGCCTCAGAAAATGTTCGTCTTTGCGACGTATATCGGGAAATGTAGCGAACATTATTGGAGATGACTATCCTCTTCCGGTGTTTTTTCCACAGTTGATTACAGCAAGAGGCGGTTTCGTGGCGAAACTAAACATAGTGAAAGGAAATCAGCACAAAAAACGTTTTATTTTTTTTAGATGTTTTAGAATCTTTACCGTGGAAGAACGTAATAAAAACAATGTAATAGATATACTTGAGTATCCAAATACGGTTCCAAAAGAACCATTTTACGGGATCATGGGTATCCGTTTACAGGACATCAGGGGCCAATGATCAGGAAGTAGGGGACTGATTCTCGGGATACTCAAAATCCTTGGAAAAGAGACACTAATTCGACGGTTTTTCTCGCGACTGGCCGAGGCCGAAGTAGGGTTCGGACTCGGATTGAATCAATTTCTGTGGATAACTTACGTGCGTGATTCTTAAGGTACCTGAATACGGGATTGCCTTCATCCCGTGTTTGGGTACCCAAAAACTATTGAAGCAAAGGTACCTTTTGTGTCAGGCTTTTGCAAAATGAGCAGCCGGGCAGAATCATGCCGGATACACAATTGAACATGGATCAGCTTTCGGGCGCTTTGCGTCGAGAGACTGTTAAGAAGAATGTCGCAGCGATACACATCAGCGGCAAACTTTCTCTGCTGCAGAGAAAGCTTTCGAATGTTTTGTTGATGAACGCCTATGATGCACTGACGACCGCGCAGACCCACACGATTGATGCGCGGACGCTTGCTATGATGGTCGGGTACAATTCAAACGACTTTGACACTCTGCGTGCCAGCCTGCGGGCATTGGCGGAAACAGTCGCGGAATGGGACATGCTGGATGAGCAGGGGCGCCAGGAATGGGGCGTCTCATCCCTGCTGAGTTTTGCCAAACTGAAAGGGGGAGTTTGCGAGTATTCATACTCACCCGCGCTGGCGCAAAAACTGTACGATCCGAAGATCTATGCGCTGATCAACGTGCAGATTCAGCGAAATTTCAGTTCCGGGCATGGGCTTGCTTTGTATGAAAACTGCTACCGATTTGTGCGGACAGGGTCGACTGGTTGGTGGCCCCTGGACGTGTTCCGAAAGCTCATGGGTGTTGATGGCAGTGATTATTACGCCAGTTTCAAACACCTCAACGCAAAGATCATCAAACCATCAGTCACGGAGGTGAACAAAAGCTCGGATATTTTGATCGAGCCCGAGTTTCAAAAGAAGGGTCGAACCGTCACTGACATTCGTTTTCTGATCAAAGGTAATCCGCAAAAAGCGATGTTCGAGATCGACGATAGTGATGGGGTGCGCAATCTCGCCGTGTACAAAACTCTGAGGAAGCAGGGTGTGTCAGATCGCTTAGCGCGGCAATGGATCGCGGAGCACGGCGAAGACTATGTCCAGAAGAAGCTCGATTACGTAAAAGGGCAGGGCGGTGTGAAATCGACTGTCGGATACTTGTCGGCTGCTCTGCGGGATGACTACGAGGATCCGAAGGACATTCCAACACCCGAGCCTAGTCCAGAAGCCATCGAGGCAGCGCGTAAACGGGTTGCGGAAAAAGCCTCAGAAGAAAAGGCATATGCTGCCCGAACAGCCGAAAGGCAGGCAAGGGCACGCAAGCTTGCCATCGTAGAAGACCTGGTTTCGCGGCGAAACCCTACACAGCGAGATGCAGACAAGCGGTTGTTCTTAGCAGGTTTGGACAATGATCTAGATCGAGAGCATTTTCGATCTCATGGCTGGCGTTCGGGCTTGAACGCCACAGCTATATTTGAATTTTGGGAGGACCTGGAGCCAGAAGCGTTCGCGGTTTGACGCTCTGTTGTGATGTTTTTTCTGAAAGAAAAGCTGACACCGAACTCGCGGCCAATGCCTTTAGTACTGCACGCAAGCGGAATTGAAAGTATCTGGACGTGAATTCAACTTTGCAGATCATGAGTACCACCTCGCTTCCTTCTGGTGTTGTTGTCACTGAAGTGATTATCTCGAACCCTAATTCTGTCGAGTGTGTCTTTTGATGATCCGGTGGTCCTGTCCCACGACCTCACTCATATGTTTCCCATGACCCTCTTGATTGGGGTTGGGCCGCCTAAGCCAATCAGCATATTTTCTTTGGCTTTGATACCTGTTGTGTCAATCGGCATTGAATAATGACCCCCCATCGGCGTCCAAATTTGACCCCCCTTGGAGCTAAGAGGGGCGTTGAGGGGGTCGTGTTTAGGTTGATTCAGGAGGGGGTGGACAGCAGGTCAAACCGAAAAGAGAGCGTAGCTCGACTGAAGGTTTGACCTGCTGTCTGTTTTGAATTTATTCCCCGATTTCGAGGTTAGTCGCGGTGGTTAATTCGCCAGCTTTCGTTCCCGGTTTCGATGATATCGCAATGGTGTGTCAGTCGATCCAGGAGAGCAGTGGTCATTTTGGCATCTGTGAACACACTCGGCCATTCAGCAAATGCGAGGTTGGTTGTTAGCAGAATAGACGTTCGCTCGTACAGTTTGCTGATGAGATGGAAGAGTAATCGTCCACCAGACTCTGCGAACGGCAGATAACCGAGTTCGTCTATAATCACGAGGTCGACGCGGATCAGCTGCTCGCTGAGCCGCCCGGCGTTGCCTTCGCGATGTTCAGCCTCCAGCTTGTTCGCGAGATCCACAGCGCTGAAGAACCTGACCCGCCGGCGGTTATTGACCGCGTGGCCCCCGATCGCTGTTGCGAGATGCGTTTTGCCCGATCCGGTTCCACCGACCAGCACGCCATTCCTGGCCTGGTCCATAAAATCGCCGTCATGAAGATTGCGCACGACTTCCTCGTTGACGGGGCTGACCGTGAAGTCGAACTCAGGTAAGGACTTGCAGACCGGGAACTTTGCGGCACCCATCTGATACCGGATCGAGCGCGCAGTCTTTTCGGCCAGTTCGGCCGTGAGGAGTTCGGCCACGACCTGTTGGGGCCGCCAGTTGTTTTTGGCTGCGGCCTGCATCACTTCGTCAAAGCAGTTGACGATGCCTGGCAACTTCAGTTGACGGGCAAGTTCGAGAATTTCCTTACGCAGTTGCATGGGAGCCTCCAAGCCTGTCATAGCGAGCGCAATCCGCGATCGGTGCCATTTTCAGCTGCAGGTGGGCAGGCGGCTCAATCGCCTTTGGCGGCGGGGGATTGGTGCGCCGAGAGACAATGTTCAGGATCGCATCGGCCTTGCGCAGGCCAGATTTTAGAGCTTCTTCGCAGGCAGCCTCGACCACATCAATGTCGTGCTGGTAAGCAGCGAAAAGAATATCGGCAAGTTGCCGGTCTCCGTCGGATGTGCCCCGCAGATGGGTCCAGATCTGCGTCATTGCCGGTGGTAGGTCCCAGTCACGGAACGGTGCTCCATTGCGCAGAGCGCCAGGCTTGCGCTTGAGGACGGGCACATAGTGCCAAGGGTTGAAGATCGTTTTTCCTCGGCCGAAGCACCGTTCGTGCTCTCCGACAATCTCACCGTCTTGGCGCAGGACAATCCGCGTGGCGTAGACCTGCAACTGGACCTGACGTCCAACAGCTCTTGCCTCAACGCTGTATTTGTTTCTTTCGAAGTTGATCAGGCAGGTTCGGCTCACGGCGACCGTCTTTTCACGGAACCCGACGAAGGGCTTCTGCAGATGCGTCAGCAGCGGCTTTTCCTGCTGGAACTCCTCCCAGACCGTCACCTCCAGGTTTTCCGGATGCCGCAGTTCTTTTGCGCGTTTGATCGCGTCTTTTTGCAGCCGGGCATTCAATTCATCGAAGTCGGCCACCTCCAGACGCGGTGTAAAACTATAGGCGCGGCTCTCCTTGACCAGATTCTCAACCTGACCCTTCTCCCAACCGGCCGCGCGCGTACAGGCGATCGGGTTCACCAGATGATGAGAACACATCCGGGAGAATGCCTTGTTGAACTTTCTTTCCTTGCCCGACAGGATCGCATCGACGGCGGTCGTCATGTTATCGTAGATCCCGTTGATGCAGCCTCCACCAAAGAATTTGAAGGCCTCGTCGTGGGCATCAAAGACCATCTCCTGCGTCTCGCGCGGATAGGCAATGGAGAATGGCATGCGGCTATGGCAAAGTTTGAAATGGGCAACCTTCACGGTCGTGAGTGCACCGTCCATCAAAACCGTCTCCACACTCCAGTCGAACTGGTACGCCTCCCCAGGATCAAAGATCAGCGGGATGAACGCCTGCGCCTGTTGTCGGCCGTGCGCAATGCGCCAATTCTTTGTGTAGCGTCGAACACTGTCATACCCGCCGCCAAAACCATCATCGGAGAGTTCCTTCCAGATTTTGGTCATCCGCTTGCGGTGTTTCTTCGGAAGCGCCTCGTTCTCCTCAAGCGTTTCATCCAGACGCGCGCGCCAAGGCCCGAGCACCGGGTATGGCTGCGATTTGCGCTCATATTTGAACTCCGTCACTCCCGATCGGATTATCTTTCGAACCGTTGCACGGCTCAAATTGAGCGAACGGCAAATTTCCTTGATGCTCTTTTTTTCGATCAGGTGTAAGCGACGCACTTTTCTAATAGTTTCCACGCAAATCATCCCGCTTGCCTCTCCATCGACTGCTCAATGAAAAGGATGTCTACAACCATAGGGAGGGGTCAAATTTGGACGCCGATTTCCCCGCTTAGGGGGTCAAAATTGCACGCTTTTCTACATACCTGTTGTGTTCGCTCCGCTAATATCGACACAAACTGTCGCGCAAGATCATTGCGTTCAATCAATTGAGCGACGAGTTCTTGAGCGGCAGGTTTGTTCCGACGCTCTGAATGCATGAAACCCAGCGTATTGCCGTGTTTATCCATAGCTCTGTAGAGAGTGATCCTCGCACCATTCACGCTTTTAAGCTTCATCCACCCGCGAGGAGCGGTCACTCGGTCCCGAACGTTTGCGCGCAACGTCGGCGATTTCACTAGCATGTTTTATCACCCGCCGGTTAAGCGTAGTGCGTTTCACTACAACGCTAGGCTAAGACATAATCTGTTTGAGATAATGGTACGGCACGCCGTATCGGATACAGAAAGAGACAGAAAATAGGATCAATCCTCGTGGATACTTCGCAACTTCGAAGGAAGTTATGAGTTGGCTTTCGACGAAGTGGGACCGAGGACCACCACGTGCCAAACCAAAGCACGTCAAAATCCAGAACTTTGCAACAAAGCCTCAGAAATGGTCGAAATTGGGAACTCTGTTGCAATAAGCAAAAATGATAAAAAAGTATCATTATTTTGTTGATTAAACAAATTTCTTACATTCGTAAGTTCTGTTGCGAAGTTCCTTGCTGAGTGCAGGTATCGCGATTTCCCCGCGGGTTAAGCAGCGAATTCTGCGAGTTGTAGAAACGGACAAATTCTCGGCGTTAACAGACTTTTGTGGATCATCTACTACACTTCTATCCCTGCAAGAGTTGAGAGTGCAGATGCAAAAGGCTTGAAGCCGAGCTACGTGCGAGTTCGTTTATAGTTGGAACGATGGTCCTATTCTATGATGTTGTTTAGAGCTTTCCGCCTGAACATCTCTATCGGAATGGTGCAACCAAAGCCTCTGAGTATTTTGTTCATCGCCTCGATTCCAGCTGACTTAGTTCTGCTTGTATCGAAAATACTCTTTCGCAGTGGGCCGGTCACTTAAAGCATCCATGCAATCAGTTTTGTGGCGGCTGGCTAGTTCGCCGTTTGGAGAGCATGAAATCCAGAGTTTTGACGTGTTTAAGGAATTCCAGCACCGATCGAGTTTACATGCGCTGCTTCTCACTGCGCTCGAACGCGCATGATCATTTTCTGGACGTCTGATTGAGTGATTCGGTTGTACCTGAAGCTGTCCAGAGGTCCTGCCTCAAGGGCTGGCTGAAACCAGAACACAGGTTCAGAACGCGTAGCGCATCCCGAATTCGGTGTAGTTTTGACTCAGTGTAAGATCTGCCTTTCGGCTATCGCGGATGACACGTTCTGCGTTGGGCAGATCGTTGGTTTTCGTGCGTTTCAGCGCGGTTTCCGGGTCAAATCCGTGCTTAATCCAGCGCTGCTGCAATCTGCTTTCAAGTTCTTCCAAAGTGGGGCTGACAAAAACCGTTAGGGCGAAAACATCCTCCAACATCCTCCACGGGTCGCTTTTCATCAAAAGGTAGTTTCCTTCCACAACCACGATCGGAGTTTCAGGATGAACCGCAATCGCATTGGCGATGGCCAGGTCCATTTGGCGGTCGAACATGGGATGAAAGGATTCATGTCGCGCGGATTGCAGCGCCTTAATTGCCTTGCAAAACCCAAAAGCATCGAAGGTTTCTGGTGCGCCTTTTTTTGCCCGCAAACCGCGCGTCTCCAATACGCGATTGTCCAAATGGTAACCATCCATCGGCACAAGAGTGGCTGAAGGAACCGCCGAGCTCTTTTGCGCGTTCAGCGATTGCACAACGGCTTCCGCTAAGGTCGACTTTCCGGATGCAGGGGGGCCGGCGATTGCAACAATCGTCCGAACCCCAACCTGCCTCCGGGAGGAGATCAGGTCGCAAACTTGCTTTGCATCCTGCTTGATCACGCGGCGTCCTCTTTTGGAGGTTCCTTGGCGCCGGTCATGAAGGCCACCGCATCGGACATCGTGTAGTCCTTGGGGTCGATCGTGCAAAGGCGTTTACCCAACCGGTGCACATGGATGCGATCGGCGACTTCGAAGACATGCGGCATGTTGTGGCTAATCAGGATGATCGGAATGCCACGCGCCCTTACGTCCTGGATCAGCTCAAGCACCTTGCGGCTTTCCTTGACGCCCAAAGCCGCCGTCGGTTCGTCCATGATGATGAACTTGGTCGCAAAGGCAGCTGCGCGCGCAACGGCAACGCCTTGGCGCTGGCCGCCGGACAACGTCTCGACCGCCTGATTGATTGACTGCACGGTCATCAGCCCAAGCTCAGTCAGTTTTTCGCGGGCGAACTTCTCCATCGCAGGCCGATCTAGCTGACGCATGTATTTGCCCATGAAACCCTGTTTGCGAATCTCGCGCCCCATGAACATGTTGTCTGCAATCGACAGGGCAGGGGACATGGCAAGCTGCTGATAGACGATCTCGATCCCCATGTTCCGGGCATCAATCGGCGAGGTGAAGTTGACCTTTTTGCCTTCGATGAGGATCTCGCCGTCGTCCGGGATCGTGGCGCCGCAGATCGCCTTGACGATGGACGACTTGCCTGCGCCGTTGTCTCCGATCACCGCAAGGATTTCGCCTTGCCGCAGTTCAAAATCGGAATGGTCAATGGCGGTAACGTGGCCATAGCGCTTCACGATCCCGCGGCCTTGGACGACTGGAGTTGTGTCTGACATTAGCCCGATACCTTTCTGATCCACTGGTCGACTGCGACGGCTGCGATGATGAGAAGTCCGATAAGCAGGAAGGTCCACTGCGCGTCCGCGCCCAGGAGCCTGAGCCCCAGAGTAAAGACGCCGACGATCAGAGCCCCGAACAAGGACCCCAGAATGGAGCCTCGTCCGCCGAACAATGAGATACCGCCAATCACAACCGCAGTGATGCTTTCGATGTTGGCCAATTGACCGGATGTTGGTGAAACCGACCCGATGCGCCCGATCAACGCCCAGCCCGCAAAGGCGCAGATCAGACCGGACAACATATAAACGGACATCAGCGTTTTGTGCACGTTTACACCAGATAGCTCTGCGGCCTCGGGGTCGTCCCCCACCGCATAGACATGCCGGCCCCAGGCCGTGTGCTTGAGCGCGTAAGCCAGCACGAAAATCAGAACGAGCATGAAAATCACGCCGACCGTGAAGGTCGCGCCACCGACGCTGAATTTTGTGCCAAAGAATTGCAGGAACGGGGCGTTGGCCTCTATGTCCTGACTGCGAATTGTTTCGTTTGCGGAATACAGGAAGTTTGTCGCGAGAACGATCTGCCACATGCCGAGCGTGACAATAAATGGCGGCAGTTTTACGCGACTGACCAGCCATCCATTTAGAGCCCCGATCAGGGTCCCCATGGCCAGCCCGCACATCACCGCAATGGGCACAGGGATGCCGTAGCGGAACGTGAACTGACCCATTATGACGGAAGAAAACACCATGATCGCACCGACGCTTAGGTCGATGCCGGCAGTCAAAATGACAAGACTTTGTGCGGCGGCCACGATGCCGACGATCTGAACCTGCTGTAGGATCAGCGTCATCGCAAAGGGTGAGAAGAACTTTGAGCCCAGCAGAAGGCCGAAAATTACGATCGCGCCAACCAGAACGATCAAAGGCACAAAGGATGGATTGACGTGGAGAAGATGCTGCAACTTCCCCAGAACACCACGCCGGTGATCTTCAAACTCCGCAACGGTTTCTGACGCGTTGGCGGCGGTTTCGAATTCCTGGGCGTTTTGGTTTGCTTCAGACATTTCTCCCCCTTTTCGTGGCTGGCATCGCGTCCACGAAATCAGTGTACAGGAAGTTTCGGTTTGCTGGTGAAAGGATTGATGAGGCGCTGCTGCGCGCCTCACCTATAGAGCTGTCTTTAGCCCCAGCAGAGATCCAGGCCTTCTGCGACCGACAGCGACTCAACCCCATCAACCGGCTGGTCGGTGATGAGTGCCACGCCCGTGTCATAGAAGTCTTTGCCGGGTGTGTTTTCGGGCTTCACACCCTCTTCGGCCCATTTCTTTACGGCCTCAACACCAAGCGAGGCCATCAACAGCGGGTACTGCTGGCTTGTCGCACCGATCACACCGGCTTCGACGTTTTGGACACCGGGGCATCCGCCGTCAACCGAAACGATCAACACATCGTTTTCACGCCCGATGGATTTCAGCGCCTCATATGCGCCTGCAGCGGCTGGTTCGTTGATCGTGTGAACAACGTTGATGGATGGATCTTTGGCCAGAAGGTTTTCCATCGCGCGGCGGCCGCCTTCTTCGTTGCCGTCGGTCACGTCACTGCCTACCAGACGCGCATCGGTTTCGTCGCCGATGACATTCGGGTCAGCCAGTTCCACACCGAAACCGTCGAGGAAACCCTGATTGCGCAGAACGTCCACTGTCGGCTGACTGACGTTCAGATCCAGCGTCGCGATCTTGGCATCGGCTGCGGCATCGCCCATCTTGGCCTTTGCCCATTGACCGATCAGCAGACCAGCCTTGTAGTTGTCTGTCGCGAATGTCGCGTCCGCTGAGTCAATCGGGCTCAGCGGTGTATCTAGAGCAATGACCAGAACTCCCGCATCCCGGGCCTGTTTGACCGCAGGAACGATAGAGCTGGTGTCGGATGCCGTCAGCAGAATGCCTTTTGCGCCATCGAGAATGCAGGTCTCAATAGCCTGGACCTGAGTTTCATGGTCGCCATCAACCTTGCCGGCAAACGCCTTGAGCGTCATGCCCAGCTCTTCTGCCTTGGCGGTCGCACCTTCCTTCATCTTGACAAAGAAGGGGTTGGTATCGGTCTTTGTAATCAGGCAGACGGTTTCCCCGGCAGCCTGCGCAGATGCTGCAGCCAACGTAAGCGCTGTGGCGGATGCGGCAATCTTAAATAGATTTCTCATTTAGTCTCCTCCCAGAAAATTGTTGTTGCCCCGCGCGAATTAGCGACAAGGCGCGCCTCCATCCTCCAATGAAGGTCCTGCTCAAGAAACCGTGATTCTAGCCTCGGTGTCAATAAATAAATAAAGTTTATTTATTAATTTGACTGCGCATCTTTTCATAAGAAAACAAGGTGTTTATGTTTAGGGTAATGGAAAAAGAGGCGCTGAAAATACTAACCGGCGGGGTAAGCCAAAGCGGTGTTCGTGATCACAACGAACGCCTGATTCTGACGGTTTTACAACGGCATGGACCTGCCGCCGGGGCCGATGTCGCTCGGCTGACGGGCCTTTCCCCGCAGACCGTGTCGATCATTCTGCGTAAGCTCGCAAAGGACGAGATTCTCAAACGTGGGACGCCGTTGAAGGGCAAAGTTGGGAAACCTTCGATCCCTATGGAACTCAATCCCGAAGGTATCCTGTCGGTGGGAATGAAGATTGGTCGCCGCAGCGCTGATCTTCTTTTGATCGACTTTACCGGTAAGCCGCGCCAACAGCTCTCGACGACTTATGACTACCCGCTGCCCGAAGCTGTGTTCGGGTTCTTGGAGGAAGGATTGCAAGAGCTTCTGGCCAATGAGCCCCAGAAGCTTCGCGACCGTGTATGCGGGATCGGGATCGGTACGCCGTTCGAGCTGTGGAAGTGGCACGACCTGTCTGGGCTTGCGGCTCAGAAATTCAAATCCTGGAGAAACGTGAACTTTTTTTCCGAAGTGGCCAAGTTCAGCGACCTGCCGGTTTTTGTGGTCAATGACGCGACGGCCGCGTGTCACGCCGAACATCTCTATGGCCGCGGGGCCGAGTACCGAGACTACTTTTTTTTCTTCATCGGCTCAATGATTGGCGGAGGCGTTGCCCTGAATGGCACCGTATTCGAGGGCAACCAAGGCAATGCCGGTGCCTTGGGCGCGATGCGGACAACGGGTCCTTTGGGTGAAAGCCAGCAACTGATTGACACCGCATCTCTGTTTCTGCTCGAGGACAGGCTGATCGAAGCGGGTATTGATCCTGTAATTTTGTGGAAAAAGCCGCAGGATTGGAGCAGCATTTCTCGCTATGTCGAACCCTGGATCGGCACCACGGCGCAGGAACTGGCCAAGGCTGCGCTGTCTATTTGCGCGGTCATAGACTTTGAGGCGATTTTCATCGACGGCGCGTTCCCACCTGAAATACGGGAAGAGCTGGTCTCACGAGTTCGTCGTTACCTGGCCAACCAAGACAAACGTGGTTTGATTCCTCCGGTTGTTGAAGCTGCAGCTGTTGGAGAAAACGCCCGCGGTATTGGAGCGGCAAGCAGCCCAATTTTCCGCCAGTTTCTATTGAACACCAATGCCGGGCTTTCTGGGATGTAGCCACCCTCGAACAGGCACCTCCCAGCCGCACCAACGCGACTTGTCCCAACACTACGACAAAGCGCTTACGCGTGTTCTTTAAGTGTTGTGACGAAATTCAAATAACGTCCAAAAAATAGCCAGATTGCACTTTTTTTAACTTTTTTGTTGCCGAAACCGGTTTCGGAACGAACAAATAGCTTCAATGACTGCGAATCTATCATATCCACCGCGTGACCAGTCAGGTAGCGCAACCGTCACGGGCCGGGTGAAACTGGACGAATTGGCGGCGCATCTGGGCTTGTCTAAAAGCACGGTTTCGCGCGCGCTTAACGGGTATCCAGATATTTCTTCGGCGACGCGCGCAAGGGTGGAAAAAGCAGCTCGGGTGTTGGGATATCGACCGCTCAGCCATGCGCAGGCGATCCGGACCGGGCAAGTTCGTGCGATAGCTATGGTTATCAACAGCGAGGAGCCGGATCAGCATAATCCCTTCTTGCAGGATTTTCTGGCCGGAGCGTGCGCAGCAGCAAGTAGCCTCGACTGGACCATGACCATTTCCACGGCGACCTCCGAAAAAGACACATTGAAGGTGCTGAGCCGCCTTTACGAGGAACGGAAGGCCGATGGATTCATTCTCCCGCGGACAGCGGTCAAGGATGCGCGTATTGGCCTTCTGCGCAGTCTTGGGGTGCCTCATATTCTGTATGGGCGCACCGGCTATGGACAGCCAAACAACTGGGACGAGACTTCGTGGTTCGACATTGCCGGTGAAAGCGCGATGCGTAACGCCGTTTTGCGACTGAGCAATTTGGGGCATACACGCATAGGCTTTGTCGGCAGCGATCCAAAGTTCAACTATGCGCATCTACGCCGTGACGGATACGCTGAAGGTTTGCACGCTGCTGGTCTGCCCTTGGATCCGGATCTGATCCAGGAAGGGGCGCGCACACGTGAAGATGGCGCGGCTCAGGGACGGGCGCTGATGGCCTTAGATCAACCTCCAACGGCGATTGTCTTCGCGACCGATCTGGCCGCGCTTGGATTCTGTGCGGATGCGCAGGATCAAGGGTTCGAGATCGGGCGCGACATCTCGGTGATTGGCTATGACGGCATTCCTGAATGCCGCTACGCGCGTCCCGCACTGACCACATTTTCCGTAGATTCCCGCGCCGCCGGTGAACGGTTGGCGACCCTACTGATCCGGCAAATCCGTGGCGAAGCGGCTGCAGACTTGCGAGAGCTGGCCGAAGCCAACCTGATCGAAGGTGACTCTGACGGGCCACCAAATCTGACGTCACACGAATTGGCGCGTAAACTGAACCATCTGACGTGAACATAACCGGGGAGGACACCGATGAAACTAACACCCAAAGCTGCGAAGCTGATGCTTGGCTCGTCGCTTGCGCTGGCGCTGACAGCGCTATCAGTGCAGGCCGACACGATCCGTTTTTGGACCACTGAGGAGCAACCTGAACGTCTGGCAAAACAGCAAGAGATGGCGGACCAGTTTAAAGCCGAAACCGGTACCACGGTTGAGGTGATCCCGGTCACCGAAAGCGATCTGGGCACGCGCGCGACTGCCGCTTTTGCGGCTGGCGACCTGCCGGACGTTGTCTATCACACGCTGCAATACGCTTTGCCTTGGGCCGAGGCCGGTATTCTGGACACCGAAGCCGCGACTGAAGTGATCGAAGAACTAGGCGCTGACACTTTCGCCCCTGGTGCTTTGGCGATGGCTGCGTTCAACGACGAAACCGCCTCGGTGCCAGTCGATGGCTGGACCCAGATGGTGGTCTACCGCAAGGACCTGTTCGAAGAGGCCGGTCTGGAAGCCCCCGACAGCTTTGCCGATATTCAGGCCGCGCTTGAGGCCCTGCACAACCCGCCGGAAATGTACGGCTTTGTCTCGGCAACCAAGGTCGACGAGAACTTCATGAGCCAGGTGCTGGAGCATGTGTTCCTCGCCAATGGTGTCAGCCCTGTTGGTCCCGATGGGTTCCAGCCGCTGGACGAAGCCAAAACCACCGAGGTTCTGGATTTCTACAAGGCTATTTCCAAGGCATCGCCTCCGGGTGAGCTTTTCTGGAAGCAATCGCGCGAGCTGTATTTTGACGGCAAGGCCGCAATGATCATCTGGTCGCCCTTTATTCTGGACGAACTCGCGGGTCTGCGTGACAGTGCCCCGCCAACCATCAACGATGATCCGACCTCGCGCGATTTGGCGAGCAAGACCGGCATCGTGACAAAACTGTCCGGCCCGTCGAACCCCGATGGCGCGGCATGGGGGGATGTGCGGTACTTCGGCATCACCAACGACGCCGATACCGATGCGGCGATGGAGTTCGTGAAATTCGCCATGGACGACGGTTACACCCAGACGTTGGCAATCGCACCCGAGGGCAAGTTCCCGGTCCGTCGTGGCAATGCCGACAACCCGACCGCGTTCTCGGAAGCCTGGGCAGAGCTGCCTGTTGGTGTCGACCGCAAAGCGCCCCTGGGTGATCTGTACGAACAATCCATGATCGACGAAATTGTTGGCGGTCTGGATGTGGCGCAGCGCTGGGGCGTGGCCGAAGGCCAACTTGCGCTGGCGTCGAAGATGATCAACAGCCAGGCCATTAACCGCGTCGTTCGCCAGTATATTGACGACGAAATCGACGCGGCCGCAGCCATTGCGGCGATGAACGAAGAGTTGGCCAAGGTTCAGTAACCACCCGGCACCTGCAGCGGCGTGCGCGCCGCTGCCCCTAAACCCTTCGAGGTAACCCATGACTTCGGCCTCCCCACCGACAGGAACCGGGGCGTTAGCCAAACGCGAGGCGCGTCTGGCCTGGGCGCTGCTGGCTCCGACCATCATCAGTGTGTCGCTGGTTGTGATCCTGCCTTTGCTGGCGATCTTCTGGATCAGCTTCAAGCCCTTCACCCTGTCTGACCTGCGCCCGCCTGCACCGGTCGTGCGTGAAAGCCTGCGCGGATCGGGTGATGATCTGCGGATCGAATACCGCCTGCGCAACTCTAGTCAGGATATTGCGATCGATGGCGTGACAGTCCGGGATGTCCTACCCGACGGCGTCACGACACTCGGCGACGTTGCAGCCCCCTGTGTGTTGAACGGGCAAGAGCTGTTCTGCGACTTTGGTACGCTGGAAGGTGGCCAACGCGAGCGCATTCGCGTTCCCGTTGCGGTCGATGGCGACCCGGACGCTTTCGAAGATCTGGTTGAAGGGTCTGAACCAACAGTCACCGGCAGCGGCCCCAGCGTGCTGACAAACTTCGAGTTCAGCCTGGAGAACTTCGCCCGCGTGTTTGACGGCGACGAGTTCTGGGGCGTGCTTTGGGTCACACTTTTCTACACCGTCTTCGGCACCATTGGCGCGCTGGTCATGGGCCTGTTCGCGGCCTTGCTGCTGAACAAGAGCTTCCAGGGGCAGGGGTTCATCCGGGGTCTTTACCTGTTCCCCTACGTGGCGCCCGTCATTGCCGTGGCCTTTACCTGGGTCACGCTGTTTGATCCGTTCTCAGGCTCGGCTAATGCGCTGCTGGTGCAGATGGGGCTGAGCAGCGAGCCGATCAACTTCTTCGGGGAACGCCCACTGGCGTTGATCATGGTCACCGTCTTTGAAATCTGGCGCTATTTCCCGCTGTCCTTCCTGTTCATTCTGGCGCGGATGCAGTCCATCGATAGCAGCATGTATGAGGCGGCGGATATGGATGGCGCGTCACCGTTCCAGAAATTCTGGCTACTGAGCATCCCGCAATTGCTGGGCATCCTGTCGGTCCTGTTCCTGCTGCGCTTCATTTGGACGTTCAACAAGTTCGACGACATCTTCCTGCTGACCGGAGGCAACGCGGGCACACGAACGCTGACTGTGAATGTCTATGAACAGGCCTTTGCGGTCTCGAACATCGGGGCGGGCGCGGCAGTGGCCGTGGTGATCCTGATGTGCCTGATCGCCTTCAGCTTTGTCTTCTTCAAATTCATCAGCCGTGAGGAGGGTCTGTGATGCGCCAAGGGTATATAACTGGCCCGATCCTGGGCGCGCTGTGGCTGGTGGTGATCGCCACCACCATTGCGGTCACAATGTCCTTCGCCACGGGTGCCGCCTTCCGTCCCCAAGTTCTGCTGAGCCTGATCTGGGGCGCGTTGGCTGGTCTGGCGTATGTCCGCTTTCCCGCTCGTCATGCCCTGGCGCGTCTCGGCGTGTCGGCCCTGTTGGGTCTGACCTGCCTGACCGGTTTTGGCCCGGTTCTGATAGGCTCGGACACAACACTGCTAGCGTTGTCGGTCACCGTGGTTTCGATTGCCGTGGTCATGCATCTGTCGATGGCTGAAATCCTGAAAGAGCTGCCCTTTGGCGAACTGACCCGTCACGAGTTCGAAGACGCCGTGATCAGGTTCTGCACTGGTTTTGGCTATATCTTCTTCACGGCCATTGTGGTCATCCCCTTCTACGTGATGGTGATGACCAGCCTGAAATCGCAGCAGGCGCTGTTGCAGAACCCGCTGGATTTTTCGCTGGATCTGGATCAGGGCTGGGCGCTGTTCCGCAGCTATACGGAACTGTTCCGCGACTTCAATTTCGGCTCGTACCTGTGGACGTCCTTCTACGTCTCTGTGCTGACGGTCTTCATCACGCTTGCCTTCAGCATTCCGGGGGCCTATGCGGTCGCGCGGTTCCGGTTCAAAGGGCAAAAGGCATTCTCGCGCTCGATCCTGCTGATCTACATGGTGCCGATGATCGTTCTGGCGCTGCCGATCTATATCGCCTTTTCGCTGACCGGCCTGCGCAACTCGATCCTTGGCATCGTCATGATCTACCCGGTCACCACGATCCCGGTCGCGCTGTACATGCTGCAGGGGTATTTCCGTGGTCTCCCGACCGAGGTGGAGGAGGCTGGTCTAATGGATGGTCTCTCGCGCTTGGCGGTAATCTGGAAGATCACCCTGCCGCTCAGCCTGCCGGCTCTGGCTTCGGTGTCGCTCTATGTCTTCATGATCGCCTGGAACGAATTCCTTCTCGCCTTCATGCTGCTGGACGATCCCTCGAAATTCACTCTAACCCGAGGCGTCACAATGCTGAACTCCTCGGAAATCCCTCGCCAACACCTCATGGCTGGCGCAGTGATTGCCACTGTTCCAATCATGGCCCTGTTCCTGGGGCTTGAACGTTTCATGACCAAAGGCCTGACGGCTGGCTCGGTCAAAGGATGACAGAAATGAACCACTTTACTTCGCCGACAGAGTCAGCACGCAATATCCTGATCGCCAATGATCGGGGTGGCTATACGATCCCGACCAGCGGGCTCTATCCCTACCAATGGAACTGGGACAGCGCGATCGCCGCGCTGGGCTTTGCCGAGTTCGATATCGACCGCGCCTGGACTGAGCTTGAGACGCTGTTCTCGGGCCAGTGGGAGGACGGAATGGTTCCCCACATCCTGTTCCACAAAACGGATCCGGGCTATTTCCCCGGGCCGGATGTCTGGGGCGGCATCGGGCCGATTGCCTCCTCTGGCGTAACGCAGCCACCGTTGGCGGGCACCATGGCCCGGCGGGTATGGGAGAAAGACCGCGCGGCTGGTGAAGCCCGCCTCCGGGCCCTGTTCCCGGCTATGCTGGCCTGGCATCGGTGGTTTATGACATGGCGTCTCGATGACCACGGTACGGTTTGCACCACCCACCCTTGGGAGGCTGGGCGCGACAATGCACCGGACTGGGACGACGCAATGGCGAGCATTGACGCCTCAGACGTGGGGGAATACCAGCGTCGCGACACGAGCCACGTGAACAGCGCCGACCGGCCCACCAAATACGACTATGACCGCTACATCAAACTGGTCCAGATTGGACGTGAAGCGGGCTGGGATCAGCAGCAATTGATGGAGAAGAACCCGTTCCGCGTCGCCGATCCGACGATGAGTTTCACAACTCTACGCGCCGCCCGCGATCTGCTGGCGATAAGTGAGGAGTTGGGGATCAGTGCCGAAGGCCTCGGTGAAGACGTAGACCGGCTCGAGGTCGGCGCAAAGTCACTGTGGAACGAGGCTTTGGACACCTTTGATTCCCGAAATGCGCATACGGGCAAATGGGCTAAAAGCGTTTCAAATGCAAGCTATCTGTGTTGGTATGCAGGCATTGAATCTCAGCAAATGTTGGACCGTTTGAAAACTGTTTTGACCACGGTCCCGCACCCAATCCCTAGCTATGATCACAAATCGCCCAAGTTTGACGAACGCCGATATTGGCGTGGGCCAACATGGGCGTTCATGAACATGCTGACGGGGTTCGGTCTGAAGGATATGGGCCACGGGGTTGAGGCCGAAGCACTACGCCTGAAAACCGGTCGTCTGATCGCTGGCCACGGATTTGCCGAATATTATGACCCGATTACCGGCAGTCCCGCTGGGGGCAACTCTTTCACATGGACCGCTGCCGTCTGGCTGCATTGGGCAGGGAGGAACTGATGGGCAGCATAGAGCTCAATTCCGTCGAAAAATGGTTCGGCGAAGTGCAGGTGATCAAAGGCATCGACCTAAAGATCGAAGAAGGTGAGTTCGTCGTCTTCGTCGGCCCGTCGGGCTGTGGTAAATCAACCCTGTTGCGGATGATCGGTGGGCTCGAGGACATCTCGCGCGGGTCTCTTTTGATCAATGGGGATGACGTCACCGACAACCCACCTTCGAAGCGCGGGCTGACCATGGTGTTCCAGTCCTATGCGCTTTATCCTCACCTGACCGTGGCCGAAAATATGGGGTTTTCGCTGAAAGTGGCGGGCGTATCCAAGGGCGAGATTGCCGAACGCGTGGGCAAAGCCGCCGAGGTGCTCAAGCTGGAACCCTATTTGGAGCGCAAACCTAAAGACCTGTCCGGCGGCCAGCGTCAGCGCGTTGCGATCGGTCGGTCCATTGTGCGTGACCCCACCGCATTCCTGTTCGATGAACCGCTATCCAACCTAGACGCCGCTCTTAGAGTCGAGATGCGGTATGAGATTGCCAAGCTTCACCAGAGCCTGAACCGCACCATGATCTATGTGACTCATGATCAGGTCGAAGCGATGACACTGGCTGATCGTATCGTGGTGCTGGAATTCGGCAAGATTGCACAGGTCGGGACCCCACGCGAACTATACGAACGCCCCGCCAACTTGTTCGTGGCGCAGTTCATCGGCAGTCCGAAAATGAACGTCATTCCCTGCACTGTTTCCGGCGATCAGTTCCAGCTGGAGAACGGTGGAGGCGGCCCGTTTGATCGGACTGGTACAGCCACGATGCTGGGCATCCGCCCGGAACATATCAGTGTGGTCGAACTTGGCTCGGGTCACAGCGACGGAAAGGTCGAGGTGGTCGAGTATCTTGGCGCAGATATGTTCATCATCGTCGATTGCGGGTTTGAGGAGAAGGTCACGGTTCGCCTTGGCGGGGACACGCAGATCAAAGCCGGAGCGCAAATCGGCTTGTATTTTGCACCCGAGAAACTGCAATTTTTTGACGCGGCAGGGCAGACGATTAGCCCAGATGAACGGGTGTGACACTTTTGAGATGTTTGGGGATGTGTCGCAAGCTTCTGGAATGGCCAGAGCCAGCGACTCACTGGACACACCTATCCTGAGATCTTGGCAAATAGCCGAAAACTATTCTCCGTGGAGCTAAAAATTGCCACTTCCAAATCATGTAGGCGATCTCGATACCGTTCAGTGCAACCGAGGCGGATCTGAACGCGCGCATGAGCCGTACGCAACGCTTTATGACGCGACGATCCTGCTCGGTCAGGTTGTTAAGTTACTTGTACCTGACTGTTTGGGTTCTTACTGAGCAGCTAAGCCGACTAATGATTTTGTTCACTTTTCGAATGCCTGCCTGGTTCGCTCCACTTTTGTTGATCACGATCTTGTCTGGAATCCCATTGGAAGACAGAGCTTTGGCAAAGAACTTTGTTGCAGCTGGACGTTCCTTCTGCTCAGACAGTATGAAATCAAGGGTATTTCCCGCTTCGACGGCGGTCCTATGGAGGCAAACCTAACTGCCGCGAACACGAGCATATATCTCGTCCATGCGCTGGGAACTCAGCGTTAGTCGCTTCTTCAATTGCGCGCGCGCTGCGATTATCGGTGAATACTTAGCAATTCACTTTTTGAAAGTGGCGTGGTCGATCCGCACGCCGCGTTCAGCCATGATCTCTTCGAGGTCACGATAGGACTGTCAATCGGCATTGAATAATGACCCCCCATCGGCGTCCAAATTTGACCCCCCTTGGAGCTAAGAGGGGCGTTGAGGGGGTCGTGTTTAGGTTGATTCAGGAGGGGGTGGACAGCAGGTCAAACCGAAAAGAGAGCGTAGCTCGACTGAAGGTTTGACCTGCTGTCTGTTTTGAATTTATTCCCCGATTTCGAGGTTAGTCGCGGTGGTTAATTCGCCAGCTTTCGTTCCCGGTTTCGATGATATCGCAATGGTGTGTCAGTCGATCCAGGAGAGCAGTGGTCATTTTGGCATCTGTGAACACACTCGGCCATTCAGCAAATGCGAGGTTGGTTGTTAGCAGAATAGACGTTCGCTCGTACAGTTTGCTGATGAGATGGAAGAGTAATCGTCCACCAGACTCTGCGAACGGCAGATAACCGAGTTCGTCTATAATCACGAGGTCGACGCGGATCAGCTGCTCGCTGAGCCGCCCGGCGTTGCCTTCGCGATGTTCAGCCTCCAGCTTGTTCGCGAGATCCACAGCGCTGAAGAACCTGACCCGCCGGCGGTTATTGACCGCGTGGCCCCCGATCGCTGTTGCGAGATGCGTTTTGCCCGATCCGGTTCCACCGACCAGCACGCCATTCCTGGCCTGGTCCATAAAATCGCCGTCATGAAGATTGCGCACGACTTCCTCGTTGACGGGGCTGACCGTGAAGTCGAACTCAGGTAAGGACTTGCAGACCGGGAACTTTGCGGCACCCATCTGATACCGGATCGAGCGCGCAGTCTTTTCGGCCAGTTCGGCCGTGAGGAGTTCGGCCACGACCTGTTGGGGCCGCCAGTTGTTTTTGGCTGCGGCCTGCATCACTTCGTCAAAGCAGTTGACGATGCCTGGCAACTTCAGTTGACGGGCAAGTTCGAGAATTTCCTTACGCAGTTGCATGGGAGCCTCCAAGCCTGTCATAGCGAGCGCAATCCGCGATCGGTGCCATTTTCAGCTGCAGGTGGGCAGGCGGCTCAATCGCCTTTGGCGGCGGGGGATTGGTGCGCCGAGAGACAATGTTCAGGATCGCATCGGCCTTGCGCAGGCCAGATTTTAGAGCTTCTTCGCAGGCAGCCTCGACCACATCAATGTCGTGCTGGTAAGCAGCGAAAAGAATATCGGCAAGTTGCCGGTCTCCGTCGGATGTGCCCCGCAGATGGGTCCAGATCTGCGTCATTGCCGGTGGTAGGTCCCAGTCACGGAACGGTGCTCCATTGCGCAGAGCGCCAGGCTTGCGCTTGAGGACGGGCACATAGTGCCAAGGGTTGAAGATCGTTTTTCCTCGGCCGAAGCACCGTTCGTGCTCTCCGACAATCTCACCGTCTTGGCGCAGGACAATCCGCGTGGCGTAGACCTGCAACTGGACCTGACGTCCAACAGCTCTTGCCTCAACGCTGTATTTGTTTCTTTCGAAGTTGATCAGGCAGGTTCGGCTCACGGCGACCGTCTTTTCACGGAACCCGACGAAGGGCTTCTGCAGATGCGTCAGCAGCGGCTTTTCCTGCTGGAACTCCTCCCAGACCGTCACCTCCAGGTTTTCCGGATGCCGCAGTTCTTTTGCGCGTTTGATCGCGTCTTTTTGCAGCCGGGCATTCAATTCATCGAAGTCGGCCACCTCCAGACGCGGTGTAAAACTATAGGCGCGGCTCTCCTTGACCAGATTCTCAACCTGACCCTTCTCCCAACCGGCCGCGCGCGTACAGGCGATCGGGTTCACCAGATGATGAGAACACATCCGGGAGAATGCCTTGTTGAACTTTCTTTCCTTGCCCGACAGGATCGCATCGACGGCGGTCGTCATGTTATCGTAGATCCCGTTGATGCAGCCTCCACCAAAGAATTTGAAGGCCTCGTCGTGGGCATCAAAGACCATCTCCTGCGTCTCGCGCGGATAGGCAATGGAGAATGGCATGCGGCTATGGCAAAGTTTGAAATGGGCAACCTTCACGGTCGTGAGTGCACCGTCCATCAAAACCGTCTCCACACTCCAGTCGAACTGGTACGCCTCCCCAGGATCAAAGATCAGCGGGATGAACGCCTGCGCCTGTTGTCGGCCGTGCGCAATGCGCCAATTCTTTGTGTAGCGTCGAACACTGTCATACCCGCCGCCAAAACCATCATCGGAGAGTTCCTTCCAGATTTTGGTCATCCGCTTGCGGTGTTTCTTCGGAAGCGCCTCGTTCTCCTCAAGCGTTTCATCCAGACGCGCGCGCCAAGGCCCGAGCACCGGGTATGGCTGCGATTTGCGCTCATATTTGAACTCCGTCACTCCCGATCGGATTATCTTTCGAACCGTTGCACGGCTCAAATTGAGCGAACGGCAAATTTCCTTGATGCTCTTTTTTTCGATCAGGTGTAAGCGACGCACTTTTCTAATAGTTTCCACGCAAATCATCCCGCTTGCCTCTCCATCGACTGCTCAATGAAAAGGATGTCTACAACCATAGGGAGGGGTCAAATTTGGACGCCGATTTCCCCGCTTAGGGGGTCAAAATTGCACGCTTTTCTACACGATAGGACACTGTGTACCGTAGATAGAACTATACGGCGTGAAAACTCCATCCTTGGGGAAATGACAAGCTTTCGATGAGACCATGCCAAAACCTGTAGGTAGGATACAAACGCCAGCTCACGCATGTTCGTTAATTACACCCCAAAGTTTGCGAAACATCCCTCTTTTCTGGTTCAGTGAACAGCAAAGCCACAAGGGCGTTGCCTCCTTCAAGGACTGGTTGCTCGAGCAGACGCAGAAGCTACAGGGAGCGCCCCCTCGATTTGCCAAACCTGTTCAAGACGTTGCGTGTGATCTGTTCGACTTGGTCGTCCTGCCGGATCAGGCCCGCGACCCATTCGCAGGTCGCAGCGGTGAATATCTCGCCCTTGCCACGCGGCCACGAGATGATCATTCCGTTGCCGCGTTTGCAGGCGTCCAAGGTTTCGGGCGTGACCTCTCCGAAGAGCACCTGCGCTTTGAACGCCGCATCCGCTGACCCGATGTAGAGCGTTTCACCCCAAATACCGTGATCGGCCTCGATATTGGTTGCGAGCCCCATTGCGAGGATGTCGATCTCCGGCACGGCACCATCCGTGCAGGTCGGAAAGGGCAACCCATCCTCGAAACGGTAGTCCAGCCCGTCAACCTCGTAGCCGAAAATCCGCGATCGCGCGCCCAGCGCGTCCCCATAACCGAGCCCGGCTCCGTCAAAGGCCCAATGATCGGACCGGTAAATCGTAAAGCCACCCGTACCGCCGCCAACACAGTTGCCAAGTCCGGCATAGACGCCGCGCAGGGCGTTAACACCGAAGGTCAACGCGCCGGGACGGTTCACTGGGTTCACCTCGAACGCACCCGTGACAAGGTGCTCTTGATCAGTCCCCATCAAAGGGTCCTGATCTGCGATATACTTGTAGCAGACCTGTGTGCGGCCTTCGTCCTCGATCCGGGTCTGCCACAGGAAATTCCCGGCAAACCGCGCGACATGCCCCCCGGAATCGACATAGGCATCGACAGCATCGCGCATGTCCGCGCTCCAGTATTCATCGTGGCCAACGAAAACGGCACAGGCATAGCGGTTCAGAAGAGCAGGGTCGCGGTGCAGATCGTGCTGTGTGACCATGTCGAATGCATATCCCTCAGCCTCGGCCCAACGGGCGAAATGTCGTTCGTAGCTTGCCCAGCCCGCCGAAGCGTATTTCTTGGAATAGCCATAGGCATAGGCCCACTCCATGTAGGGATAGCGCACCATCTCGTCAGGCTTGGTCGGCTGTTCGCGCAACGCACGCGGTGCGCCCTCGGGCAGTTTGCAGAACCCTCGCGTCCATGGCCTCTGTGTGGAGACGATGGGTGAAAAAGCATCGCCATTCGGCCCTGTGATACCCTCATAGTGATTGGACCCGCCCCAGCAATTATAGGCTAGCCAGGTGCCCGTTGCACAAACCAAAACATAGGGCGGTGGCGCAGCATCTGGCGCGGTTCTGATTAGAATGACATGGTGTTCTTCAACCACATCATCGCCCTTCCGGGCGCGAAAAGTGACCAGATAACCGCCGGGTGCCCAATCATCGGGGATGGTGAAGGCATAGGACTCGGGCCAACCACAGCCTTTGACCGAGCAATCCCGCGGCGTTGGATGATGCGCCCCCGACAGGCCGCTCTTGGTCAGTAGTGGCTCATAGAGTTGCCCGTCGCGGCCGATCTCAAGCTCCCATTCCGTTGCCGTGGTGGACACGTGCAGCGCAACGCGGTCCCCGGGTGCATAGCTCATTTCTGGGGTGTAGCCCCATATTTCCAGAACCGCCTCGTCACGCGCCGGGCCGATATAGTAGTTATCAAGGATATGGCGCGCCTTTGCACGGCTACGCGGCGTGGTCGCCGGTCCGGGGTGGTCCTGTGTCATATGTCTACTCCGGCAAAAACTTATCCGACCAGCTTTCGGCAGCTGCGCCATTTTCGATCATGTGCCCGATTTCCTCGTTCGTATAGCCTAGCCGTGCGAGGATTTCGCGCGTGTCCTGCCCGTATTTCGGAGCGGGTCCGGGGATCGTGATAGAGGCTTTCTCGGGCCGCACCGCATTGGGCGCGACAAGGTCGACCCACTTCCCCATCGGGTGCTGATCATGGCGCACCGCGCGGAAGGTCGCCTTTGAGATGTCGATCCTACCGTCGCTTTCGAACTGCAGGCCTGCGTCGCGCGTGTCATGGAGGGAACCAAGAGGCGTGATACCCACCGAGCCGGCGGCAAAGACGTGCATCCAGTCTGTCACCGGTTTTTGCGCAAACCGCTCGGCAAGGGCGGCTTCCAATTCGGTGTCATCCTTTCCGACGAGATCGGACAGATCAGTCACCCGTTTAAGGGCCGCTTCCCGCTCTGTCGGGGCAGCAAAGAACATCCAGCCATCGGCGGCGGCATAACAGCGATAGAACGGCCCCCAACCTCGCACCTCGCGTCCTGAAGGCTCGTCGAACGCTGGACGCCCTTCGAAATCATACATGAATTGCGCCTGGATCATTTCACCTGCAGCGGCCAGTGAGGCGCGGGCAACACCACCTTTGCTGGTCACCCTTAACCGTTCCAGCGCCGCTCCGAGAGCCACGCAGGCACAATGCCCGGTCAGTGCGTCGATCGTGCCGAAATGAGCATGCTCTTCGGGTGTCTCCGGCCCGCCACCAAAGCGCGTCATCACACCTGTCGCGGCTTGCGCTAGGTCGTCATAGCCAAGGTGATCCGATTTTGGCCCCCGACGTGGTCCGCCCCACGCGTCGAGCTGCACCATAATGAGCCGCGGATTGAGTTCCTTCAGTCGCGCTTCGCTCAGGCCTAGTGCATCACGTTGCTGATCGGTGCCGTTCGTGGTTATCACATTGGCCCGCGCCACCATTCGCCATAGTGCCTCTTGCCCCTGTACCGAGCGCAGATCGAGCAACACGCTTTTCTTGCCTCGTTGCGCATGCAGCCCGAACACCACCGCATTCCATGGATCCACCGAAGGCCGTACAGGCTGTACCAGCGTGACCTGCGCCCCGAACCGCACCAGTGTAGACCCGATGGTCGGCCCGGCAATGACGTTGGTCAGATCCAGCACCTTCAGCCCGTCCAGCCAGAGGCCGTTGCCGTCGCCGCCCATGGGCATTCGCGGCGTCTCTGCAAGAACGCCGCTCAGCGCATCGCGAAAGTCGTCCCGCTTTGGCCCAGCGGCTTTATCCATTGCGCCTGGATCATCGGCCAGCCAAGCGACGTTGCCCATCTGCCGCATCTGCCCGTGGCGGGGATCGTCAAGCGCGACCACCAGCCCCGAGGCCAACGCATGGGGGTCCGCCAGCCATTCGGCCATGCTGCGTTGCGCTGTGGCCGGAGCCTTGGCCGCGCCGAAAAGTTCTTCCCATTCATGCGCGGGACGGGTCAGGAATGCTGCTTTCATCGCATCAGCCAATCGCCTGCGATCGCCTACCCCCACCGGATAGTTGCGCAAAGCCCATTCCGCGGGCCAATCCGCCTGATCGACATAGACATCAAAATCCGGCAATTCCTTCAACAGATCGCCAAGCCCGAGAACCTCCAGCACCCTTTGGGGGTGGTTCACGATCGAGCAAGACACGATGTAAAACCCGCGCCCATCGGCACAGGTATAGGTGCGGTAGAACGGATCAAGAAATTCAGATAGCTCGGCGAAGCTCAGGTTGTTGGGCAGGCCTTCGCGCGCGCGCCGCTCCAACTCCAACTCACGCGGAGATTTGTAGCGGTCGGGGTAGTCCTCGATCTGCTCGCAATTGTAAACCAGCCCCTCCATTAGGGCAGACGCAAGCGGCACTTCGATGTGGTCACCTCCCATCCGGGGCCGCGCGGCCAACGCAAATAGGACCGACATCGCGCCGAATGCGGCACCATAGGCCGAGGCCAGTCCCAGCGGGGTAAAGGAAGGGTTGATCCCCATCAGCCGACGGTTCAACCCCATGTCGGTAAATTGCCCAGTGCGCGCCGCGATCACCGCTTCCCAGGCTGCCATCTCGGCGAGCTCGGGATCGGTCGACGCAAAGCCGGGAAGCGACAGCTAAACGATATCAGCGTTCACCTGCCTTAGCGCCTCCGGCCCAAGCCCCAGCCGCTCCATCACGCCGGGACGGAAGTTCTCGATCACCACGTCAGCGCGGCGAACCAGATCTAGCGCTGTATCGCGCCCGTCGGCAGTCTTGAGATCAAGCGTCAGCGCACGCTTGCCACGCGATAACATGTCAAAAGCCGGGTCCTTCCACTTGGGGCCACTTGGCGGATCGATGCGGATCACCTCGGCCCCGAGATCGGCCAGCATCATCCCGACCAACGGCCCGGCCAGAAAATGCCCAAAATCAAGGACACGAATGTGGGAAAGCGGGCGGTTCTGCATGGTTACTGGATCCTGTTCCGACGGTTTACCCCCACAAATCTATGAAATTGTCTGGGCATGTTTCATATTCATCCTGCCAAAAATGAGATCAATTCTGCCAATGCATCCCATCTACGTCTCTGTTTTCCTGTGCAACGCGTTTTCCAATATGGTGCTTGCATGCCTGCTTGAACCGTTGCGGGTGGTGCGCGATCAAACCGGTGCAGATATCCGCTGGAATATCCTGACGGATGGCGACCGTACCGTAAGCAGTTCCAGCGGTCTAAGCGTTTCACCGGAAATGCCAATAGCGGACGCGCTTGAGCCTGATCTGGTCATCATCATTGGCGGCGACGAATTTCGAAACACCAAGGGCGTGACCTCCGCTCGCAGTTTTGGGCGGCTGATGCAGGGTGCCACGGTGATTGCAGCTGATACCGGTGCCTGGATTCTGGCGCGGGGTGGGTTCCTGAACGCTCGGAACGCAACGTTGCACTGGCAGCTACTTGAGGAATTCGCCGAGGAGTTTCCTAAGGTTGAGGTTCTCCCTGATCGCCATGTGCAGGATGGCCAGTTCTGGACATGCGGCAGCGCGGCGGCGGCGTTTGATCTGATGTTGAAATTCGTTCGAGAGAGGTTTGGCGCCTCGGTCTCATTTGATGCCGGTGCAATGTTCATACACGATACGCCAGACGGCACGGTGCCTCATATCCCGATCAGGCATTGTCGCAAGCGGTGTCCCCGAAGCTCAAACGTGTCGTTGTGCTCATGTCCGAAGCGCTCGAAACAACACAGTCTATCCCCGCCCTGGCGGAACAGGCACATATATCCGAACGATCCTTGCGCCGTCTGTTCTGGGCAGAATTGCAGACGACGCCTGGGCGATACTACTTGCTGCTTCGCCTGGCCCGCGCCCGCGAGTTGCTTAGACATAGCGACCTCTCACTCGATCAAATCGCTTTGCGTTGCGGTTTTGCGAGTTCGACCACCCTGACACGCAGCCTGCGCAAGAATTTCGTAACCGATCCGCTTCAGGATCGCCGGGCAAATCTGTGACTATTTCAACCTACGCTTTGCGAAAATTGCTCTGCAAAGGGCAAGCAACAAATTTTCGGTCTTTGCTGAGCATGGCTTACACTAATCGACGTGTTCAAAAACGGCCGTTGGGACGATCCCCACGAACCGCAGGGCATTGTCTCTAACCTGCTGTCATAGCGGCCTGTGGTGAAGCCCAGAGGCCCTTAAAGCGGACTTTGAAGCAAAGTGTTGTTTCCGTCGCGAAGGACGGAAAGTGGCAGTTCGCGCTACTTCATGCCGTACCACATTCAGTACCAAAAAGCTGTCGTCGTTTGATTTAAGGAAAAACGAAACCCTCATTGAATCTGCGAAAAACGTTGATCTCCCAAATTTTCGCGCTTACGGGCGGCTCGCCCTGTTGCACCACAGCGCCGTCTTTCAAAACCACAAGGTGATCTTTCAGTTTTTGCGCTTCATCGCGATCGTAGGTGAAGAAGATTATGGTTTTGTGCAACTCGTCTTACAACTGCTAACAGCAGATCTGTCGCTAACACGCGATATGTCCGGTGTATGTAACATGCGATCTGTCCGGTTCTATTCTGTCTCTGAGAGGAGGCGTTATGAACCGAGCAGAAGTGTTACAGGAAGTTCGACTGATGAAGTTTGAAGATGTGTATTCGCGGCGAAGCGCGAACAAGCTGACGCAAGAACAGGCGGCTGAGATACTGGGTGTATCCGTGCGCACCGTCAGGCGTTGGGAGGATCGATTTGAGGCGGATGGTGCAGAAGGTCTGTACGACCGTCGGCTTGGCAAACTGGCCAACAATCGTGTTGCCACGGATAAGGTCATGGAGATGCTTGAACTGTTTGATACCAAGTACTGGGATTACACGCCGAAGCATTTCCACGAGAAGCTGGTGGCCCACCATGGTTTCACACAGAGCTACAACTGGGTGCGGCTTACACTGCAGCGCCACGGCCGGGTTCAGGCAGCACCCCGACGAGGTGCCCATCGGCGCAAGCGGCCCCGCCGTCCGATGGTTGGCATGATGTTGCATCAGGACGGCTCCAGCCATGAATGGGTTCCGGGTCAGTGGTGGGATCTGATCGTCACCATGGACGATGCCACCAACCGGGTTTATTCGGCATTCTTTGTCGAGGAAGAAGGGACGATGAGCAGTTTTCAGGGGCTGACAGAGGTGATCGAGGCGCAAGGTCTGTTTTGCTCGCTCTATGCCGATCGGGGCTCTCATTACTGGCATACGCCCGAAGCGGGCGGCAAAGTGGACAAGGACAATCTGACCCAGGTCGGGCGCGCCTTGCAGCAACTCGGCATTGAGCTGATCCCGGCCTATTCACCGCAGGCCCGTGGACGGTCTGAACGCATGTTTGGCACGTTCCAGAACCGATTGCCGCAGGAACTGCGGTCCCATGGGATCACAACCATTGAAGAGGCCAATCAGTTCCTGAAAGAGGTCTATCTTCCCGAACACAATGCCCTGTTTGCAAGGGAGCCGGAGGATACGACCTCGGCCTTCGTGCCGTTTACAGGCAATGTGCGCGACACCCTGTGTGTGCAGGAAGACCGCGTCGTCGGCAACGACAATACGGTGCGCTACAAGGGCCTGGTCATGCAGATCGCGGCAGACAGGCACCGTCATCATTTCGTCAAGGCGAAGGTCAGGGTCCACGAATACCCCGATGGTCAACTGGTCATCTTCCACGGCCCGAGATGCATTGGCCGCTACCAGCCTGACGGATCACCCATCACACAGGAGGATGTCGCTAACACGCGATATGTCCGGTGTATGTAACATGCGATCTGTCCGGTTCTATTCTGTCTCTGAGAGGAGGCGTTATGAACCGAGCAGAAGTGTTACAGGAAGTTCGACTGATGAAGTTTGAAGATGTGTATTCGCGGCGAAGCGCGAACAAGCTGACGCAAGAACAGGCGGCTGAGATACTGGGTGTATCCGTGCGCACCGTCAGGCGTTGGGAGGATCGATTTGAGGCGGATGGTGCAGAAGGTCTGTACGACCGTCGGCTTGGCAAACTGGCCAACAATCGTGTTGCCACGGATAAGGTCATGGAGATGCTTGAACTGTTTGATACCAAGTACTGGGATTACACGCCGAAGCATTTCCACGAGAAGCTGGTGGCCCACCATGGTTTCACACAGAGCTACAACTGGGTGCGGCTTACACTGCAGCGCCACGGCCGGGTTCAGGCAGCACCCCGACGAGGTGCCCATCGGCGCAAGCGGCCCCGCCGTCCGATGGTTGGCATGATGTTGCATCAGGACGGCTCCAGCCATGAATGGGTTCTGGGTCAGTGGTGGGATCTGATCGTCACCATGGACGATGCCACCAACCGGGTTTATTCGGCATTCTTTGTCGAGGAAGAAGGGACGATGAGCAGTTTTCAGGGGCTGACAGAGGTGATCGAGGCGCAAGGTCTGTTTTGCTCGCTCTATGCCGATCGGGGCTCTCATTACTGGCATACGCCCGAAGCGGGCGGCAAAGTGGACAAGGACAATCTGACCCAGGTCGGGCGCGCCTTGCAGCAACTCGGCATTGAGCTGATCCCGGCCTATTCACCGCAGGCCCGTGGACGGTCTGAACGCATGTTTGGCACGTTCCAGAACCGATTGCCGCAGGAACTGCGGTCCCATGGGATCACAACCATTGAAGAGGCCAATCAGTTCCTGAAAGAGGTCTATCTTCCCGAACACAATGCCCTGTTTGCAAAGGAGCCGGAGGATACGACCTCGGCCTTCGTGCCGTTTACAGGCAATGTGCGCGACACCCTGTGTGTGCAGGAAGACCGCGTCGTCGGCAACGACAATACGGTGCGCTACAAGGGCCTGGTCATGCAGATCGCGGCAGACAGGCACCGTCATCATTTCGTCAAGGCGAAGGTCAGGGTCCACGAATACCCCGATGGTCAACTGGTCATCTTCCACGGCCCGAGATGCATTGGCCGCTACCAGCCTGACGGATCACCCATCACACAGGAGGATAGCAAACACAAAGTCGCGTGACCCGCTTCGACGTGGCGCGAACGCGGTGGCCCAAATCTACGGTCGCCTACGGCTCCCTCCGAATTGGGCCACCGCGCAATCAACTGAAGCGGACAATTGGCATGTTACCTACACCGGACAATTCAGAATGTTCTCGACACAGCCCGGTGCACGACCTCGTGGTGGCCCATCGACAAGCCCACGATTTGGAGCTTGGTGGCATTCTGACCCGACCAGAACCATAGCTTGGCGTTATGGGATGCGCGGCGCCCGAGAATCGTTGCTTCGGCCAAATAGTGTTGAATTGCCAGATGCAACGCGCGGAAATGGACCGAGGTCGCCTGCGACAAGGTGCGAACCGCCGCTTCCAACAAGGTCATGGGCAGGCCCAGCTTGACCTGCACCCCTGCGGCTTGAAGCCCCAATTAGCCCCGACCGACCACCAGCGCATTGCTCCCCAACTACGCCTGGAACGCGAACGCCCCGGCATCTGCCAGATCGCGCTTGGTCAACTCGCTTTTCAGGCTCCCCGTAAGGCATCTGGCAAGCGCGGTGGGCGTGAACCAGTTGGCAGCACCAGATGATCATCGAAGACGGAGCCGTCTGTTTCGGTGCGCACCTGATTGTTGACCCGGTCTATTTCCACGACACGGCAGCCTGTACGCAGGGTGATGTCATTCTCACCGCAATACGCTTCAGACCGCAGAAGCAAACGCGCGTACGCCAACCCGCCCAGAAGAAGCACCTTGACAGCGGAGGGCGTCGATAGGGCAGCGCGTGCTCCTCTCTGACCAGTGTGATCGGCTCCTCATGCCCGCGATCGCGCAGGTCAGCACAGACCGAAAACCTGGCCTGCCTGGCGCCAATTACAACAACGTACATCATCGCCTAACGCAAACCTGCAGTGGCTTTCTGCATCGCCAGGATCAACGCGTCGCGTTTCGCTGACAGCTCGGCGGGGCTTTGCCCGCGTGCCTCGTCGCGCACGCCTTCGGTCAAGGTGCGCGAAACATCCTCATCCAGACGCACCTGTCCCAGATCATCCCACCAGCTGTTGAAAGTGTCGGTGAAATGGTCGCAAAACGCCTGAAGCCCGCCTACGCCCGCGCCCAGGTTGAAAAGCATGGTTGGCCCCATCGCGGCCCAACGCAGGCCGGGTCCTGCCCAGACTGCCTTGTCCACGTCCTCGACGCTCGCCACGCCTTCGACCACCAGTGAAATCGCCTCACGCCATATTGCGGCTTGCAGGCGGTTCGCGACGTGGCCGTTCTTTTCCTTGTTCACCCGGATGGTAACCTTTCCCACTGCTTCGTAAAACCGTTCGGCCCCGTCCACTGCCGCCGGGTCGGTCAGGTCATTGCCCAGGATTTCCACCAACGGGATCAGGTGGGGCGGATTGAACGGGTGCCCCAGCACGAAGCGAGCGGGGTCTTTCCAGCCTCCTTGCATCTGGCTCAGCATCAGGCCCGAGGCCGAACTGGCGACAATGGCCTGCGGGTCCAGAACTGGCTCGATCTCGGCAAAGGTAGCGTGTTTGATGGGCAGGCGTTCAGGCACGTTTTCTTGGACGAACGCGGCTCCGGCGACCGCCTTGACGGCACTGTCGTGAAAGCTGATCGCGTCAGGGGCGCCGTTGTCGGTCAGTCCCAGCTCGGTCAGGGTTGGCCAGGCCATCTCGACATAGTCGCGCACATGCTTTTCCACCTCCGACGCCGGATCGAACACCGCAACCGAACGTCCAGAAGCCAAGAAAAGCGCCGCCCAGCTGGCCCCGATGACACCACCACCAAGGCAGGCCGTATGTGCAAATTCCATCAGAACAATCCCGGGTTAAGGGGCGAGGCAGCAGTCATGCCGCCATCGACCGTGAAACATTCACCAGACACGTAAGCCGCCTGATCCGAGGCCAGCCAACTTACCATGTTGGCAATGTCGGCGGGTTCCCCGAACCGGCCCACCGGGTGGCGGGCCAATGCGTCGGCTATGGCTTTCTCAGGGTCTTTTGCCAGGGCAAACCCGTCCTCGGCCATCTCCGTCATGATCCAGCCCGGGCGGATCGCGTTGCAGCGTACTTTGGGCCCGTGATCAACGGCAATCGAGCGGGTCAGCCCGTGAACAAATGCCTTGGACGCATTGTAAAGCGCCATGCTTGGGTCCGCGACCATGCCGGAGATTGACCCAATATTGATGATGTTGCCGCCATGTTCGGCCATATCCAACAAGGCCAAGCGGCACATGTTGAACACGCCTTTGCAGTTCACGTTCATCACCAGATCCCAATCGTCATCATCGCTGTCGGCCACGGTTTTTTCGACCTGAACGCCGGCGTTGTTGACCAACAAGGTGACGCGACCGAATGCGTTGTTTGCGGCTTTGATCAGCATCGCCGCATCGCCGGTTTTCGACACATCCGCCATGACCCAAACTACCGCTTCCGGCATGTCCTCAGGCCGGGCACCGCGTCCGCATGTGACAACATCAAAACCGTCTGCCAACAGCCGGTCCACAATAGCCCGGCCAATCCCCCGGCTTCCGCCGGTGATAATCGCGCAATTATCCATGGGCGATCATCACATGTCTGACGGCGGTGTAGGCATCGAGTGCAAAGACGCTCATATCACAGCCTGTTCCCGAAGATTTCATCGCTGCCCAGGGCATCTCCGGGGTAGCGACGCCGTGGATATTTACCCAGGTAAATCCGTAACGCAGTTTCGCCGACATCCGCATCACCCGCCCGGTATTGTTGGTCCAAACCGACGAAGCCAGCCCGAACGGCCCGGCATTGGCAACCCGCAGCGCTTCGTCCTCGTCGCTGAACCGCGAGATCGTAACGACGGGGCCGAAGATCTCGTTGCAGAACACTTCCGCATCATAGGGCACATTCGCGAGCACTGTGGGTTCATAGAAGAAGCCTGGGCCGTCGATCATCCTACCACCGGCGACAACCTCGCAAGTATCCCGCGCGCGGTCGACAAAACCGGCCACGGTGTCGCGTTGTCCGGCCGAGATGATCGGGCCCATTTCCGTGCCCTCAGCCTTTTGCGCCCCAACCTTGATCTGCCCAATCTGATCGAGCACAGCGGCGACCACCTTGTCATAGACTGCATCCTGCACCAGCAGGCGGCAGGGTTGCGCGCAATCCTGACCGGCGTTGAAGAACGAGCCATAGCGAACGGTTTCCGCCACCGCGTCGATATCGGCGTCGTCAAAGACGATCACGGGGGCCTTGCCGCCCAGCTCCAAATGCACGTGGCGAATCTGACGAGAGGCCGCTTTCATCGCCTCGACCCCGGTCGCATTGGACCCGGTGATCGAAATCGCCTCGGTGCGCGGGTCGTTGATCATCTGGCTGCCGATCTCGCGGCCCGAACCGTGTAGAACGTTCACGACGCCTTTGGGGGCGATGTCTGCAATCAGCTCGGCGGCCTTCAATGTGGAAAGTGGCGTGAGCTGAGAGGGTTTCAGCGTCACGGGACAGCCCGCCGCCAATGGCGCAGCCAGCTTCCAGGCGGCCATCATCAAAGGGTAGTTCCATGGGGCAATCGCCGCCACCGGTCCAACCGGATCTTTGCGGATCATGCTAGTGTGACCAGCTACGTATTCGCCCGCCGTCACCCCGGTCATAGTGCGCGCGGCACCGGCGAAAAAGCGGAAGGTGTCCAGCGTCAGTGGGGTTTCATCGTTCAGCGCCGAGGGCCAGGGCTTGCCTGCGTCCAGACTTTCCAACTCGGCCAACTCCTCGATATTGGCTTGGAGGACATCGGCGATATTTGTCAGCAGTTGCGACCGTTCCGCCGGGCTGGTCTGCCCGAACGTGTCAAACGCCTCATGCGCACCGGCGGCCGCGGCGTCTGCTTGTTCCGAGGTCGCGGCATTGATGGTGCAAATCTCTTCTCCGGTTGCCGGGTTCAGGACAGGGATCGCTGCCCCGCCTCCTTCAACAAGCTCGCCATTGATCAACATCTTTGTCTGCATGTGCTCCCCTCCTTAGAATGCGACCTGATCGCCGCCTTTCAGACCCAGACGCGCGCGCGCCTCGGCGGGGGTGGCAACCTGAAGCCCCAAATTTTCGACGATTTCCCGAATTTTGCGAACCTGCTGGGCGCTGGACACAGCTTTCTCTCCGGGTCCGATGTATAGGCTGTCTTCCATACCCACCCGCACGTTCCCCCCCAGCAAAGCGCTTTGCGTGGTGAACGGCATCTGGTGGCGACCAGCGGCCAGAACCGACCATTCATAGTCATCGCCAAACAGTTTGTTGGCAATGGTGTGCATGTGCATCAGGTTGTCCAGATCGGCCCCAACCCCGCCCAAGATGCCAAATACCATCTGCACGAAAATCGGCCCCTCGATCCAACCCTGATCAATGATCCACGCCAGGTTATAAAGGTGGCCAAGGTCATAACATTCGAACTCGAAACGCGTACCGTGCCTCTGACCGAGTTCCTTGAGGCAGTATTCGATATCCGCGAAGGTGTTGCGGAAGATGAAATCGCGGGTCATGTCCAGGAATTCGGGTTCCCAATCGTGCTTCCAGTTCGAATACTTGTCTTTCATCGGGAAGATACCGAAGTTCATCGACCCGATATTCATGCTTGCCATTTCCGGGCTGGCGACCGTTGCGGCGCGCAGGCGTTCTTCGTGAGACATGCCCAACCCACCGCCCGTGGAGACATTCATGACCGCATCTGTCGCCTGCTTGATGCGCGGCAGGAATTCCATGAACAGGTCGGGGTTCGGGTCGGGCTTGCCGGTTTCCGGGTCGCGCGCATGCAGGTGGATGATCGAGGCGCCGGCCTCGGCGGCCTCGATGCTGGCGGTTGCGATCTCGCTCGGAGTGATCGGCAGGTGCTCCGACATGGTGGGGGTGTGAATGCCGCCTGTGGGGGCGCAGGTGATGATGACGGGCTTAGTCATGTGGTTGGCTCCTCGAAGGTCTTAGAGACGACGAAGAGGTGGCGTCGGTTCTCTGGCATGCCCCAGATCGGCTTTCGCCAAGCCATCTCTCCAAACGCGAACAGAGGCATCCCAGCAGCGACCTCCGGCTCTTGAGAGCGCAGCGCTTCTGACATCACAGTCTCATCTGCTGGACTTGCGCAGACAGTCCGCCGTCCAGAACCCAAAGTTGACCGCTCGCATAGCGGGCCTCGTCCGAGGCGAGCCAGTTGACAAGGTTCGCGATATCCTCGGGTGTGCCATAGGTGCGCATCGGGTGTACGTCGCGCACAGCCTGTTGCAGCTCGTCAATCGATTTGCCTCCGCCGCCGGACCCGTCGCCGGTAAAGAAACTTTGCAGCATTGGTGTGTCGATATAGCCCGGGCAGATCGCGTTTACGCGGATGCCCTCAGGGCCGTGGTCACAAGCCATGGCGCGGGTCAGCGCATGCACCGCGCCCTTGGTGGCACAATAAGCCGCAAGGCCGGGATCGGCGATGAACCCGTCGTAGCTACCAAAATTGATGATGCTGGCCGAAACGCCGGTTTTCGCCGCCGCGCGCATCAGGGGCAAGGCGTATTTCGATGTCAGGAAGGTTCCGGTGCAGTTTACAGCGAAGCTCTGGTTCCATTCCTCAAGCGTGGTGTCTTCGATGGTCTTCTCGATCTCAATCCCGGCGGCGTTCACCAGAATATCGAGCTTGCCTCCGTCAGCCTCGATCCTCGCCATCGCAGCTTTTACCGCAGCCTCGTCTGCCACGTTCATCGCAACAAAGCGGCTGCCATCATCGTCATGTTTGGTCAATGATCCTTGTGGTGTCAGATCGGCGGTATAGACAATAGCACCTTCGCGCAGAAAGCGCGCGACGATGGCCCGACCAATCCCTCCACGACCACCAGTTACGAGGGCGATTTTTCCCTGTAGTTTCATATCAGTCGTCCTTTTGTGGCGGGAACCGATAACGGCCTGCGGCTTCGGTCCAATCCATATGATTGCGCACATATTGCTGGCTGGCATCAGAGGGTGGGTTGTAGTCCCAATGCTCACCAGCATCGGCTTCCATCGCCGCATGAAGCGCGCGGCGGGATTTCTGCGTAGCGATCACATCTGTGCGCAGCTGGTCGCTGTTCCAGCGGGCTCTGACTTCGGCGGCAAAGCCTGCAGCGGCTTCGGCATAGGCTGGATCAGCAGCGACATTCACCTTCTCCAACGGGTCAACCGACAGGTCATAAAGCTGTGGTGGATCGATGTCGCAATGGATGTATTTCAGTGGCCCGCGTCGGATCATGAAGACCGGCCAGGGGGTCATTTCGGCGCAGTATTCACCGATCGCCTCGTCCACCGGGTCGGCTTCACCGCGCGCCAGTGGCATTAGTGATCGGCCGTCGACCGTTTCGCCAAACATGTCCGGGGTGCCGCCTCCGATATCAACAAAGGTGGGCAACAGATCCAGTAGCGAACAGGCATTGGGCGCGCGGCCTTTGGCCACCCCCGGCCCGGCCATGATCAAGGGCACGCGAGCCGAGTGTTCGAAGAAGTTCATCTTGTACCACAGGCCGCGCTCACCCAGCATGTCGCCGTGATCTGCAGTGACAATGACGATGGTGTTGTCCAGCTCGCCAATGTCTTTGAGAGTCTTGACGATCTTGCCTACCTGACTGTCGAAGAAGCTGACATTGGCCAGATAGGCACGGCGCGCGCGCCGGACTTCTTCGTCTGTCAGAGGTACATAGCTGGCTTCGATCCCATCCATGACACGGCGCGAGAACGGGTCTTGGTCTTCAGGTGACAACGTGAACTCGGGCACATCTATGTCATCATCGTCATAGAGATCCCACCACTCCGGCTGCGCAACATAGGGATCATGTGGGTGAATGAAACTGGCGACCATACAGAAAGGCGCTTCCGATCCGTGCGCCCGATCGCGCCCACGATCTATCAGCCAACGGCGCGCGGCAAAGCCGACCTCGTCGTCATAGTCGGTCTGGAAGGTGGCGACGGCCACGCCGCTCTCCTTGACCGTCTGCATGTTGTGGTACCACTTGTCGATGCGTTCATCATGGGCCTCCCAATCGGGCGTCCAGGCGAAATCGGACGGGTATATGTCGGTGGTCACCCGGTCCTGAAACCCGTGTTTCTGGTCGGGACCTACAAAGTGCATCTTGCCCGACAGGCAGGTGTGATAGCCCAACGTTTTCAGGTAATGCGCGAATGTTGGCACGCTGGCGCGGAATTCGGAGGCATTGTCGTAGGCGGCGATGCGGCTGATCAACTGGCCGGACATGAAGGCGAACCGGGAAGGTGCGCAAAGTGGTGAGTTGCAATAGGCCTCATCAAACCGCATCCCGCGCGCGGCCAGCGCATCGATATGCGGTGTCTTGGCGACCGGGTGGCCATAGGCCCCGCAAAATTGCGGTGCCAATTGGTCGGCCATAACGACGACGATATTTGGTATTCTTGGCATGATGCTGTTCCTCCCTGCCTGCCAATATGCGGTGACTGCGCGCGTTCAGTCACGGGCGAGGAGGAGGTTGGAACTGCATTCTTTTGGAAAACTGACTCACCTGGCGGCCCTTTTGTATGCGTCCAAAACAAGACCGTGGAAATGGTGCACCGCATGTTCCGACATGCCCGAGCCATCAGGGTCGTTCACGATGCGGCCCGCGTCGAAGGCTGGAGTGTTCATCCCTTTCTGCACGCTTTCAACGATGTTGATGTCTTCAACCTGTAGCACTTCGTCCAGATAGCGGATCGTTTCGACCTCGGCCTCGTTGGGCTCCTTGGTCTCAAGGAAGAAGTCATAGGTTTCCAGCGTCCGGTCGGGGCCTGCAGGGATGATGTTGAGGATGATCATCGACGACCGACCCGGATACCGCATGATGCAGGTGTTGGGCCATAGCCACCAAACGGCATGGGTTTTCACCGTGGCATTCGACACGTCATAAGCGCTGTTGGTCGTGTTGCCCGCGTCGGCCATGTGACTGGAATAGATGCCGTGCGTGGTCACCTTGTAGGTGTCCATATCGACAAGTTCGCAAAAATCCTTGTGGGCGGTCGGACAGTGGTAGCACTCCAGGAAATTGTCGACCACGTTCTTCCAGTTGGACTTGATGTCATAGGTCAGTCGATGAGCAAATGTCAGCTCTTCGATATCCGGCGCCCAGTGGCGGATTTCGGTTTCCAGATCGCCGGACAGCTCCGACAGGGGTGAGGCCTCTCGATCAAGGTTTACAAAAACAAACCCACAAAATTCCTCTACCTGCACCTCATCCAGACAAATCTCTTTGGGCTCGAATCCATTCAGATTCTCGGTATGCGGGGCACGCACCAGCTGTCCATCCAACTTGTAAACCCAGGCGTGATAAGGGCACATGATGCGGGTCGTATTACCTTCGCCCGACAAAAGCTGATGGGCGCGGTGTTTGCAGACATTGTAGAACGCACGCAGAACGCCTTCCCGATCACGTACCACAGCTACCGGCTGACCAGCGATCTCGATCGTGACAAAGCTGCCTGGTTTGCGCAGCTTTTCGACATGGCAGACCCATTGCCACGTCTTGGCGATGATCTCGCGCAAGTCCACAGCATGCCAGGCTGGATCCGTATAGGCCTCGGCCCGCAGCGAAAACGAACTGGATGGGTTTTCGTGATAGCCCTTGGAAATATCCGCGAATTGCTGGGACGTTGGCTGTTCAGTCATTGCGGGCGTCTCCTGTGAACAAAACCCTGCCGAGTGACTCGGTCAGAGGTATAGGATCGCGTCTCTCACACATGACCAATGTGCACAGATCGCCGTCTACTTAACTTTATTCGCCACCCGCCTATCGGTCTTGCGGTGCATGGGCCAAGCTCGAAATTCAAAAGGAACGCGGCCTTCCACCCGATCATTGCGCGGTGACAGCCCAAACCGTTCGCGGTATGCGCGGCTGAAATGAACCTGGCTGGCAAAACCCGAGGCCACCGAAACCTCAAGCAAAGACATATCTGTCTGTGTCACCAGCCCGCGTGCACGGTCCAGCCGGATGTCACGATAATACATGGTTGGAGTTTTCTTGACGTGCCGCGCGAACAGCCGATTCAACTGGCGTTGTGACAGGTTTATGGAATCACATATCTCGGGAATGCTTAGCGGTGTTTCCAGGTTCTGCTCCATCAACGCTATCGCCCGTTTGACCGCTGTGGGGGCCAGTTGACCCATCGGCTCGGCCAGTCCCGGACTTTGCATAGCGCCTTGGGGGCGCACGGTCTGGTGAAAAACGTATCGTGCTGCCGCATTGGCTAGAGCGTCGCCCTTTGTGCCCTTGATGATATGCAAGGCAAAATCCAAGGCTGCCGCGCCGCCGCAACAGGTGATGCGGGCCTTGTCGAATACGAACAACTCCTCACTGACCTCGACATTGGGATAGAGCTCTTTCATCGCGTCGATATGCTCATAGTGCACCGTGGCCCGACGCCCCTTGAGCAAACCAGCTTCGGCGAGGATGAAAGCCCCGGTGTCCAGCCCGCCCAGCGTGCTCCCTTGACCGGCCCAACGCCATAGCGACGTATGAAGCGGGGTCGAGTTGTAGGCTTCCGGCGCCCAACTAGACGAGACGATCACGAAATCCTTGCGCCCTTCCTGAACCTCGGCCAGTGCAATCGTATCAATGGTCATCCCGTTGCTTGCAGTGCAAGGACCACCGTGCAGGGATGCGATCTGCCAATGAAAACGTGCCTTGCCTTCGAGATAGTTTGCGGCGCGAAACGGGTCGATGAAACCCACTGTCGCCGCCATGTTGAAGTTTGGCGTTACAAGGACAAGAAGTGTCAGAATGTTGTTTGGTTGAGACGCCATAAGGCCATCTAGGTTAAATTGGCGTCGGGATTGGTCAATACTATCATTTTCGATCAGGACCAACATGTTTCGTCTGTTAGTCGAGGTTTAAAGAATGCCTGTTGGTCGAATTCGCATTCGGCTCAGTCGGACAAGAAGTATTTCTGCCTAGGTGCCAGCGATCTGAAAGGCCGCTTTTCTCAAATCGGCACAGGCTGGTTGGGGCTCAAAGGGTCTGTTCAGACTCAGCGCAGAGAGTAGTGAATCGATCCTTCTATCGAATTTTCACGACATCATTGTTAGTCTTTGAGCATTAACGCACCGGGCAGCGATTTTGCTAACGTTGTCATCCATCAAAATTTCGCAAACTTCGCGAAAGTACACACATGTGCGAACGACTCGGCAGACCTGAGATGACATGCTAGGTCGCCGGTTTTTCTAGCGTATGAGAGCCAAGTACAATTGATGGCCCGTGAGATTAACCACCACAATGCGAAGTGGTTCGGCACCGAATGGGATGGCAGGATGCGCTACCACAAGATCACCCCTTTTGGCCGCGATGATGACAGGTCGGAGTTCTTCAACTTTGTCGAGGCGTGGTGGTAACTCGAAGTAGATCCCCGAAGAAAGCGACAGACGAAAACAACTTTCCAATCAGGCTGCATGTAAGAGTTCATGAGAAACGATACGGCCAAAGGGATCAAAACTGGCTTTGAATGCAAAAGCCCCGCGCAATCTCCGCGCGGGGCCTTTTGATTTCTGATGTTTAGTCTAGTTCCCAGCCGAAACCGAGCCGATCGACCAGAACATCGTCTCGCCCGAGGCATCATCGACGCCGTCATTGTCGGTCATAACGAATGCCTCGGCCGAAGGCAGGATGGCCAGACCTTCGATCTTGTCCAGTACGTAGCCACCAGTCGAAGTCAGGTCGGGCAGCAAGTCACGGACCTCTTCCTTACTGACCACGGGCAGCTCACCACCCAGCGGGGCCGGGGTCATTTCAGACAGCGGGATGCGGTATATTTTCTTGGTGACTGCACGGTGGTCGTGCTGGTTGTCGCGTTCGATGACATAAACATGGTCACCGAATGCGGTGATCTCCGACAGACCTACCCAACCAGTTTCCGGGTCAGCTTTGGGATAGTGCACTGCGCCCCACTCCTTGGTTTCAAGGTTATAGGCGACAAGTTTCACGTGGTTTTTGGAGTCGTCCTTCCATTCGCGCTGAACTGCCATCCACAGGGTGTCTCCAACCTTGGTTATGCCTTCGAACCCGAAGCGTTTTTCGACGGCCATCAGTTCCGGCGGCAGGCCGATCTCACCCTTGCGGTCCTTGATCTTGCCTTCGGCCGAGACATGGTAGATCGCGTGGGGGATGACGCGGTCGGTTCGGCCTTCAGAGGCGACATAGAAGCCACCCTTGCCATCCAGCGTGATACCTTCCAGATCCAGCTTTTGCGCCGGGTTGCCGTCCTGACGGTGGATGCGGATGACGTCCACGATGCGGGCCGGGGTCTGGCTGGGGTCGATTTTGAAGATCGAAGGCTGGAAGCCGTAGAAGCTGTCATTGACCGCGTAGATCATGCCATCCTCATCTGCGACCAGACCGGACAGGGCACCCCATCCGATCAGCTCATCCGCGCCTTCCGAGGTCAGATGCGGATAAGTGGCGGGGGCATCCTGATACTCAAAGATCGACACATGGGCACGCGGGCCGCCATCTTCGATCAGGTCTTTTTCATTGGCCGCGATCAGCAGGTTCCGCTCGGGGATCGCCACATAACCTTCCGGCCCGACGCCCGAGGGCAGCAGCTGTTTCAGAACCGGGTTGGCCGGATCGGTGGCGTCGTAAACACCCACAACCGAGGCGCGTTCGGCGCCCACAAAGATCATCGGCGTACCACCAAAGGTCGCTGCAGTTACGCTTTCTGGTTCTACACCTTTTGCGTCTGAGCGTTTGTCGGGATAGTGCCCGATCTGGATGATGGCTTTCTCGAAATCGGTGCCGTTCTCGTAAACAACGGTGCCGTCCTTGTGGAAGATCGTCCAGCCGCGCGAGCCGCCTTTGTAATCACCTTCGTTGGCGGTGGCGAAATGGTTGTCGTCGATCCACTTCACCGCATCAGGCTCGCGCAGGCGACCCTCTTGGCTTTCGGTGAAGATCAGCGCGCCGCGCTCATCCGTGGCGTCAATGCCTTCCAGATCAACCGCGCCAGCCGAGAAATGGCTGACTACGTTCCCGTCCTTGTCAACAACCGCGATGTGGTTGTTTTCCTGCAGGGTGATGACGGTTTCGCCCAGACCATTGATGTCAACGAATTCCGGCTCGGGATCAGTTGGGGCAACTTCGGCCAGACCAATCAGCGAGGCCATCTTCATGCCAGAGCAATCCAGCGCGCCATCTTTCAGCGGCACCAGTGCCAGCGATCCGGCAGGGAGTTGCGGGATGATGCCGTCGTTCAGGTCTTCGTCGCGTTCGTTTTCGATCGCCACGGCGACAAAGCTGCCATCTGGGGCAATCGCAACGCTGTCGGGTTGACCGCCCAAATCACAGGCGCCGGTTTCCGCCTTGCCTTCGATGTCGACCGAGATCAGTTTGCCCGACGGGGCGGTGTAGCTTTCCGAAGTGTTCACGCCCACAAAAGCCTTTGCACCAACGATCCCAACTGACGTCGGCTCGCCGCCTATTTCCATCGCGCCCAGAGGTGCCGGGTTCGCTGGTTCGGTGATGTCGACCATGCCGACTACACCCAACGGGCTGTCTGTATAGACCAACGTCATCCCGTCTGCAGTCGCAGCGATGATCTCGGGTGAGGTCTCACGTTCGGCATCAGTTCCCTCGGCCATATTCTTAACGACGGGAAAAGAAGCAATTCGGTTGAAATTCATTTCTGCCGAAGCCTGGCCGGCGGTCAGGCCAAGGGCAGATGTCAGGCAGACAAAGCGCAACGACATCAGGTGGTATCCTCTCTCACTTGGATGAGAAGGGGATGAACCCGGGTCATTGCGGTTTTGTGACGGTTTGGATTCAGTTTGGTGACAAACGCAAAAAAGTGAAGTTCGCATTGTATTCAGTGACCAATTCGAACACCGTCAGATCAAAGGTTCTGTCGCAAGTATTCAGCGTTTTTAACCGAGGCGAGACACGTGTGTTGGTCACGTCCCGTGCTTCGACACGAGCCAACCGTGGGAAACTCGTTCAGGCGCGAACCTCCTGTCGCTTGTCCTTGTTTCCAATACGGATTGTCCCATGGGTCGGTCGCGTGGGGATGATCTGGTTTATCAAATTAGACAAAGCCTCACTGCGGACTTTTGAAAGTCGACGGCCCGCTGGTGAGACGGCATCGCACTTTCAGCGAATGATTGGCAGGAAGGGCCGCGGTCGTGGGAAACAATGCATTTAGGCAAGGTCGGCCTTGTACCGCAATTTGCCAATAATGCTTCGTTCGCAGTTCAGCAATACTGTGCCCATGGCGGCCCCGGCCTATCCTGTTTGAAGAGATATTTGAGCCTGTACCCGCACCCTAGTAGCTGCAGGGCCTTTGGCCGGTTATGGGCGTAATACCCAAACCCCAGTTGCCAGCAAATTGGAACATCCGCAAAAATTATTGTTGAAGAGAAAATAGCGAAGAGGCCGCGCATCTCGGCGGCTGCTCTAATTCTACTACCGATTACGTATCATCACAGTAAGATTCAAAGAAAGGGCTGTGAACACAAACTCATGATATTCGGTCAACATTTGCACCTCCGTTGCTCGGAGGCATAAACCCTGCGTATTTTGTAAATGGCGTAAACTCACAGTTGCGTCATGCGGTTCTTCAGCCCCCGACAACGCTTTTGCCTAGGCGACCCTTTTTCATTCTGGCGTTTCAATAGATATACCGTTGATCGCTACTTTAATTTTCAAGGGCTTCAGTTTTCAGGCAGGGTAGATTTTTGTTTTGGGCGAAACTTCCGACACCGTAACTCACGCAAGTAAAGATGGCTCCTGCCTGACCGAATTCCTCTATAAAATGTGACCCGAAAACCAAGTTTGCAAAAAACTTGTGAATCCAATTTAGGAGAGACGGCAGCCTTATTGTCCGCATTTTAGACCAATGGCAGCTTTGGGCTGACTGGGGTCCTTTGGAGTAAAAAATTCGGACGGCTGCAAACTCCGCGTTGCCAACCTCTGAAGGTGACGCGATTTTGCGCTTGCTGTGTATGGCTGGTTCGACGGGCCGCATAGCAGCATCCCTGCGTATTGTCGGATGTCCGCTTTGAGCCGAGGATGTATCTTGAAAAACAGGGTACGCACCGAACCCATTGGTATCCTGCTCACGGTATCTTGTATATTTGAAAAGCGGACGGACCATCGAATTCAGATCATCGCCTGCGGTAGAACAAATGGCATCCCGCCCCAAGGTATTGTGCTGATCGGTAAGCCGATACCGTAAACCTGCTGCATCATCTCATTGTTGAGAACGTCGCACACTGTACCTGACGACCAGACCTTCCCTTCGCTCAGAATGTATACACTGTCGGCGAACAAAGCTGTCAGGTGTCAATCGGCATTGAATAATGACCCCCCATCGGCGTCCAAATTTGACCCCCCTTGGAGCTAAGAGGGGCGTTGAGGGGGTCGTGTTTAGGTTGATTCAGGAGGGGGTGGACAGCAGGTCAAACCGAAAAGAGAGCGTAGCTCGACTGAAGGTTTGACCTGCTGTCTGTTTTGAATTTATTCCCCGATTTCGAGGTTAGTCGCGGTGGTTAATTCGCCAGCTTTCGTTCCCGGTTTCGATGATATCGCAATGGTGTGTCAGTCGATCCAGGAGAGCAGTGGTCATTTTGGCATCTGTGAACACACTCGGCCATTCAGCAAATGCGAGGTTGGTTGTTAGCAGAATAGACGTTCGCTCGTACAGTTTGCTGATGAGATGGAAGAGTAATCGTCCACCAGACTCTGCGAACGGCAGATAACCGAGTTCGTCTATAATCACGAGGTCGACGCGGATCAGCTGCTCGCTGAGCCGCCCGGCGTTGCCTTCGCGATGTTCAGCCTCCAGCTTGTTCGCGAGATCCACAGCGCTGAAGAACCTGACCCGCCGGCGGTTATTGACCGCGTGGCCCCCGATCGCTGTTGCGAGATGCGTTTTGCCCGATCCGGTTCCACCGACCAGCACGCCATTCCTGGCCTGGTCCATAAAATCGCCGTCATGAAGATTGCGCACGACTTCCTCGTTGACGGGGCTGACCGTGAAGTCGAACTCAGGTAAGGACTTGCAGACCGGGAACTTTGCGGCACCCATCTGATACCGGATCGAGCGCGCAGTCTTTTCGGCCAGTTCGGCCGTGAGGAGTTCGGCCACGACCTGTTGGGGCCGCCAGTTGTTTTTGGCTGCGGCCTGCATCACTTCGTCAAAGCAGTTGACGATGCCTGGCAACTTCAGTTGACGGGCAAGTTCGAGAATTTCCTTACGCAGTTGCATGGGAGCCTCCAAGCCTGTCATAGCGAGCGCAATCCGCGATCGGTGCCATTTTCAGCTGCAGGTGGGCAGGCGGCTCAATCGCCTTTGGCGGCGGGGGATTGGTGCGCCGAGAGACAATGTTCAGGATCGCATCGGCCTTGCGCAGGCCAGATTTTAGAGCTTCTTCGCAGGCAGCCTCGACCACATCAATGTCGTGCTGGTAAGCAGCGAAAAGAATATCGGCAAGTTGCCGGTCTCCGTCGGATGTGCCCCGCAGATGGGTCCAGATCTGCGTCATTGCCGGTGGTAGGTCCCAGTCACGGAACGGTGCTCCATTGCGCAGAGCGCCAGGCTTGCGCTTGAGGACGGGCACATAGTGCCAAGGGTTGAAGATCGTTTTTCCTCGGCCGAAGCACCGTTCGTGCTCTCCGACAATCTCACCGTCTTGGCGCAGGACAATCCGCGTGGCGTAGACCTGCAACTGGACCTGACGTCCAACAGCTCTTGCCTCAACGCTGTATTTGTTTCTTTCGAAGTTGATCAGGCAGGTTCGGCTCACGGCGACCGTCTTTTCACGGAACCCGACGAAGGGCTTCTGCAGATGCGTCAGCAGCGGCTTTTCCTGCTGGAACTCCTCCCAGACCGTCACCTCCAGGTTTTCCGGATGCCGCAGTTCTTTTGCGCGTTTGATCGCGTCTTTTTGCAGCCGGGCATTCAATTCATCGAAGTCGGCCACCTCCAGACGCGGTGTAAAACTATAGGCGCGGCTCTCCTTGACCAGATTCTCAACCTGACCCTTCTCCCAACCGGCCGCGCGCGTACAGGCGATCGGGTTCACCAGATGATGAGAACACATCCGGGAGAATGCCTTGTTGAACTTTCTTTCCTTGCCCGACAGGATCGCATCGACGGCGGTCGTCATGTTATCGTAGATCCCGTTGATGCAGCCTCCACCAAAGAATTTGAAGGCCTCGTCGTGGGCATCAAAGACCATCTCCTGCGTCTCGCGCGGATAGGCAATGGAGAATGGCATGCGGCTATGGCAAAGTTTGAAATGGGCAACCTTCACGGTCGTGAGTGCACCGTCCATCAAAACCGTCTCCACACTCCAGTCGAACTGGTACGCCTCCCCAGGATCAAAGATCAGCGGGATGAACGCCTGCGCCTGTTGTCGGCCGTGCGCAATGCGCCAATTCTTTGTGTAGCGTCGAACACTGTCATACCCGCCGCCAAAACCATCATCGGAGAGTTCCTTCCAGATTTTGGTCATCCGCTTGCGGTGTTTCTTCGGAAGCGCCTCGTTCTCCTCAAGCGTTTCATCCAGACGCGCGCGCCAAGGCCCGAGCACCGGGTATGGCTGCGATTTGCGCTCATATTTGAACTCCGTCACTCCCGATCGGATTATCTTTCGAACCGTTGCACGGCTCAAATTGAGCGAACGGCAAATTTCCTTGATGCTCTTTTTTTCGATCAGGTGTAAGCGACGCACTTTTCTAATAGTTTCCACGCAAATCATCCCGCTTGCCTCTCCATCGACTGCTCAATGAAAAGGATGTCTACAACCATAGGGAGGGGTCAAATTTGGACGCCGATTTCCCCGCTTAGGGGGTCAAAATTGCACGCTTTTCTACACGCCTACATCCAAGGTCGAAAGGCAACGAAAGACAACCGTGAAGTACGACAAGCGTCGTTTCAAACGGTGCAAACGTATTGAATCATGTTTGGTAAGCTCCTGACTTCCGACATTTTTTCGTATAAGTCATTGATATTATTATGCCTTGGTTGCCAAAAGGCACTACACGGACTTTTTTCGCCAGCGATTGTTTCGGAGTGTTGAGGGAGCTCAGGCTTTGGTCTGGCCAGTTTTTCGGGTGCGCCCGGGGGGTATCTTGAAAGGGGCTTCGTTCCAGGTCAGGCCGACGCAGGTGAGGATGCGTCTGGCATCGACCGTGGCATGGCTTGGCATGCCGTAGCGGTCAGGGGTGCCTTTGTGGCGCAGGATCGAGAGCTGCAATGCGTTCAACTCGTTGCGGATACGAGCCGGGCTCATCGGGTGTCCGAGCAGGTCCAGATGCTTGCGCAGGTGCTGCAGGCAGCAGAAGGCCATGTAGCAGATGGCGATATGGGCCCGGACCCGACGCGGCGACCAGTGATAGATGGGCCGGATTTTCAGATCGTGCTTGTTGGTGCGGAAGCAGGCTTCGATCTCCCACAACTGGTGATAGCGGGCAATGACGTCCTGTGCCTCCAGTTCGTCCGCACCATGAACAACAATGGCATGCAGCCCGTCCCATTGTGCCGCTGCCTTGATCTTTGCATCATCCAGCGTGACGTCCCCGCTGTCGGGGAAGGCCAGGAAGCGGCCATATCCCCGGCTGCTGAAGCTGCCGGGTTTGCGAGAGCGCTTGAGCTTCTTGTGCAGCTTTTCGATTGCCTTGTCGCGCTTGTGGGCATCATTGCGTGCCCGGGTGGGTGACCAGGTCACAATGACCCGCGCTCCCTCCTGGTCGATCACCTTGTACCAGCCCTTCTCGGTTGCCTCTTCAGAACCGTGTCCAGCCCAAGGCTGGCGTCCCTCCGGGCTCAAAATGTTCGCCTTCACGGCGGCCGGGGCGGACTTCATGCGATAGCCGAGGATGTAGGGCAGACCCTTGTTCTGCAACATCTGCTGGTTGTCCTTGCTGAGCATGGCGGCATCGGCCACGAACGTGACCCTGGCCACGTCGAAGCGTCCCTCCAACGCCTTCAGCGCAGCTTCCAGCGTATGACCTTCCCAGGTGTTTCCCGGGAAGAGTTCATAGCCCACAGGCAGCCCATCGGAGGTGACGATCAGCGCCAGCATGACCTGAGCGCGGTGATGCTTGCCATCCTTGCTGAAGCCCTTGGCCAGAAGATGATCCTGCTCGACCCCGTCCGCATCCTCGGCCGGGTCCTCGCGCTCGGTGTCAAAGGCCAGGGTCGTGCAATCGTAGAACAGCACGGTCACTGGCCCGCCCAGCAACTTCTCTGCCGCCGCGTGAGAGGTTTTGCAAATCCCGTCTATCACCGGCGTATTGATGTAATCCATGCTCCGATAGACCACGTCCAGATTGAGCGTGATGCCTGCCTGGTTCTCCAACGCCTCCACGGTCGCGCGCTTGCTCTCGGGCTGTGCGATCCGCGCCATAACCAGCTCTTTCACAATGCGATTGGCACTTTTACGCGCCGCCCCCAGAAGGGCCCCCCAACCCAGTTGGTCATACATCGTCCCCATGACATCCCGCAGACCCAGAGAGACCCGCGCCTCCTCACGGCACTCGGCAAGATCAACGCCAAGCTTGTCCGGCCGCGGAGCGCGGCGCACCAGCGCCTGCAGATCGGCATATTCCGTGGGCGTGAACAGTTCCATTTGCGGCGAGCGATCAATGCGTAATTGCTCCATCAAGCGGCCCGCCAGACGCTTGATATCCTCAATCTCGCTGTCGTTATGGGCCACACCCACATGGCGCAGGATCTTCTGGCGTACCTTGGAGCCGGTGCGGACGGATTCAACGATCTGGATCCGTGTGCGGTTGAGCTTTGCGTCATGTTTGGTGCGGATGAACATGGGCGAAGAGGTTAGCCATCTGAAGGCCCATGTCAATACTTTTTATAATAATGGGGCACTACAACGCGCCTCTGAGCAACCACACCTGAAAACAAACCAAAAACCCAGTCAGATCAACAAAAAGGTCGGAAGTCAGGAAACGGTGCAAACGTATTGAATCATGTTTGGTAAGCTCAAGGATTGCAGGCATGTTGTGACACATTATGATCGCTGCCCCACAGCCGTCTTCTCCGCAGTCAACCTTACTGCTAGTGTCATCCACTGGCTATGAAACCTGACCTTAAGAAACGGACTTTTTCGGCCGTACTATCCAGGAACTTTTCATTCAGCCAATGCACGATTTCATCCGCTACGCCCGCATCTTTCTAGGCTTGCCGTGTGATGGCTTGCAACACGACCGCGAAGTCGCTCGAAGTCACAGCTGCCTTGTCGCCTTTTCGAGGACATCTGCGGTACCGATAGCAATCACAATGTTAATGTTCAGCAGAAATTGACACGCTCACAACTTCAGAAACTCCTTTCAGAACTGCGTCGTTTTATCGCAGCCAAGGAAGCTTGCGGATCTGCACACCACTAGGGTCGCATTGCGCAAACTGCAGGCCATGACGCTTGTCACTGTGCGGTTAATTACTGGACGCTGACTTTAGAAAGTTGAGCAAAATCAGTGCTTGGTGTCGAGAACATTCTGAATTGTCCGGTGTAGGTAACATGCCAATTGTCCGCTTCAGTTGATTGCGCGGTGGCCCAATTCGGAGGGAGCCGTAGGCGACCGTAGATTTGGGCCACCGCGTTCGCGCCACGTCGAAGCGGGTCACGCGACTTTGTGTTTGCTATCCTCCTGTGTGATGGGTGATCCGTCAGGCTGGTAGCGGCCAATGCATCTCGGGCCGTGGAAGATGACCAGTTGACCATCGGGGTATTCGTGGACCCTGACCTTCGCCTTGACGAAATGATGACGGTGCCTGTCTGCCGCGATCTGCATGACCAGGCCCTTGTAGCGCACCGTATTGTCGTTGCCGACGACGCGGTCTTCCTGCACACACAGGGTGTCGCGCACATTGCCTGTAAACGGCACGAAGGCCGAGGTCGTATCCTCCGGCTCCTTTGCAAACAGGGCATTGTGTTCGGGAAGATAGACCTCTTTCAGGAACTGATTGGCCTCTTCAATGGTTGTGATCCCATGGGACCGCAGTTCCTGCGGCAATCGGTTCTGGAACGTGCCAAACATGCGTTCAGACCGTCCACGGGCCTGCGGTGAATAGGCCGGGATCAGCTCAATGCCGAGTTGCTGCAAGGCGCGCCCGACCTGGGTCAGATTGTCCTTGTCCACTTTGCCGCCCGCTTCGGGCGTATGCCAGTAATGAGAGCCCCGATCGGCATAGAGCGAGCAAAACAGACCTTGCGCCTCGATCACCTCTGTCAGCCCCTGAAAACTGCTCATCGTCCCTTCTTCCTCGACAAAGAATGCCGAATAAACCCGGTTGGTGGCATCGTCCATGGTGACGATCAGATCCCACCACTGACCCGGAACCCATTCATGGCTGGAGCCGTCCTGATGCAACATCATGCCAACCATCGGACGGCGGGGCCGCTTGCGCCGATGGGCACCTCGTCGGGGTGCTGCCTGAACCCGGCCGTGGCGCTGCAGTGTAAGCCGCACCCAGTTGTAGCTCTGTGTGAAACCATGGTGGGCCACCAGCTTCTCGTGGAAATGCTTCGGCGTGTAATCCCAGTACTTGGTATCAAACAGTTCAAGCATCTCCATGACCTTATCCGTGGCAACACGATTGTTGGCCAGTTTGCCAAGCCGACGGTCGTACAGACCTTCTGCACCATCCGCCTCAAATCGATCCTCCCAACGCCTGACGGTGCGCACGGATACACCCAGTATCTCAGCCGCCTGTTCTTGCGTCAGCTTGTTCGCGCTTCGCCGCGAATACACATCTTCAAACTTCATCAGTCGAACTTCCTGTAACACTTCTGCTCGGTTCATAACGCCTCCTCTCAGAGACAGAATAGAACCGGACAGATCGCATGTTACATACACCGGACATATCGCGTGTTAGCGACAACAAAATCAGTGCTTGGTTGTGCCTTTAATTTCTGGACTGTATCATTAATTACCGGACTGTGCCCTTAATTCCTGGACGGTGTGTCCTGTGGATAAGTCGCGTGGGGATGATCTTGTCTAATGAATTAGAGAACCCAGAAGAAAGTGCGCTCGCGGTTGAACGGGCCAACGTGTTGCGTCCAATTTTGGAACTTGAGGAGGCAGGGCAGGATATAGGACCGGCGCTATTGGAAGCGGCCAACATGATGGGCGTTTCTAGATGCACTGCATGGGACCTTTACCGTCGTCTTAAGATCAACGATGGGCGGGCGAGCTCTTTACTCCCCAAACGACGTGGTCCGAAGCATGGCTCACGCCGCTTGGAACCGGATGTAGAAAGCATAATCGAGCATGTACTACGTCAACACTACCTCGTTCCAGAACCGCCAAGTTTTCTGAGGATCGTCAACGAGATCCGGGCAGAGTGCGCGGCGAGAGGATATCGGCCTCCCACTCGGCGTACGATCAAGTCGCGTGTCGACGCTATGGATCAACGCGAGGTGATGCGGAAACGAAAAGGCGCAAAGACGGCGAGGCAGGCTTTCGATCCGAGGGTAGGGGGTTTGGACGTGGAGCGCCCCTTGGAAGTCGTCCAAATCGATCACACTCTGGCTGACATTATTCTAGTCGATCAATTCGAACGTAAGCCTTTGGGGCGACCTTGGTTGACTCTCGCAATCGATGTCGCGACCCGCGTTGTTCTGGGCGTACATGTGAGCTTCGATACTCCGTCCGTCTTGTCCATCGGTTTGTGTCTGCACCATTGCGTGCGAACGAAGTCGATCCGTGCGCCAGAGATACTGGATAAGTTGTATTGGCCTGCCGCTGGGATTCCGCAAGCCGTTCATATTGACAACGGGCGGGATTTCCGCAGCGACGCCTTCCAGTCGGCCTGTGCGGATTGGGGAATCTCAATCGAGTACAGGCCACCAGGTCGCGCGCATTATGGCGGCCATATCGAACGTTTGATAGGGACAACCATGGGCGCAATTCATGTACTCCCGGGAACAACGCAATCATCCTCCAAGAACAGGAGGGATTACGACAGCTCGGACAATGCGGCAATGACAATGGAGGAGTTCGAGGATTGGCTGCACTTAGAGATATGTCGCTATCACAACACCCGCCACGGCGGATTAGGGCGAGCACCGCTGGCGGCCTGGGCAGACCTCGGTGGTGCGGGCGTAGGCAGAAAGGTTGTCGATACCGAGGCGTTTCGCATCAGCTTCCTTCCTTTCGAACGTCGGCGTCTCGCTCGAACTGGGATCAAGCTGTTTTCTGTCGGCTATTGGAGCGACGCATTTGGTCCAATGATCGGTCGTGGAGTCGGGAAGGTTACTGTCAAGTACGACCCTCGCGATATGTCCCAGATTTGGGCTGTAAATGACGAAGGACGGACCATAGTAGCGCGCTACAAGAACCTGTCGCGGCCACGGATTTCGCTTTGGGAGTCGCGGCGTGCGCGCGCGATATTTCACGAGCGCCAAGGCGGGACGATCCCGGAGTCGATGCTATTTCAGATTATTGAAGAACAAAGGCGCATCGCGCACGCGGCCAAGCAGAAAACCCTGGCGGTGCGGCTGGAGGGTGAACGTCAAGCGCGACTTCCTAACGACAAAACCAAACGCGATCCATCCCGCGAGATGTTCGCGATCGATACCAGTAATCCGGATCTTCCTACTTACCCGATAGATGATATTTATGGAAACAAACGAAAGACTTGATTTAGTCCGTAGTGACCGGTGGATCGCATTCGACCGTGCAAATATTGTTCTCAACAGGCTGACTTCTCTCATGGAGATGCCAAAACAGTCCCGGATGCCGGGCCTTATGGTTTACGGCAGTTCAGGGATAGGAAAGACCATGATCGCTAAGCGTATGGAAAGTCTGTACCCAACCCAATACGAAGCAGATATTGGTGTTACCCGAACACCGATCCTATTACTGCAGGCACCACCAGCACCTGATGAGAGGCGCTTTTATCAGCACATTCTGGCATCGATCGGCGCGCCCATGTGGGGCCGGCATACCGTATCCGAACTGGAGGTTCGTGCCCTCAGCCATTTGCGCGACATGGACCTGAAGATGATCATGATCGACGAAGTCCATAACTTGCTGGCGGGCAGCTATCGTGAGCAACGGCGTTTCCTGAACATGCTGCGGTTCCTCGCCAATGATCTCTGTGCATCTCTCGTCGTCTTTGGTGTGAATGAAGCGGTCGACGCCATTCGCGGCGACGAACAACTGGCCCGGCGACTGGACGAGCATTTCTTGCCTCTCTGGGAGGACGATATCGAGTTCTCTCGTCTCATCCAGACGCTGATCGCCGCGATGCAATTGGAGCGCGGATCCAGCCTCAGTGTGTATTCGCTTCGGACCATTCTGGGTGTGACTGGCGGTGTTACTTCGCGGGTATTCACGATGGTCAAGGCGCTTGCGATAGACGCTGTCGAGACAGGCGAGGAGCGTATCACGGATGAGGCTGTTCAAGCCTGGCAACCAATCTGGGCTAAGCACAGCTGGAACATCCGAAGACAGCCGGTTCCAGCGTTTTAGTGCCTCCTTCTCCGTTGCCGAGGCGTCCACCACCGCTACAAGACGAGTTGTTATCTAGTTGGGTCAGCCGACTTGCTGCTGCCAACTATTGCTCTGTTCCTGAATTGCTTGGCTATATCGGATTTTCGGGCGAACACTCGCCGGAGACCAGTCACGATCTGCGAGGCGCAAATATCAAACGGTTTGGTGCTCTGGCTCGTTTGCCGTCGAGTGACGTGCAGGCCATGTCGCTCGTCCGCCGCGCGGAATTTCCAGTCGAGTGTGTATCCTGTTCAGACTTTCAACATTGTCCGACTTGCACGCAAAAAGTGCCTGGCATTTCTCTGCGTCATTGGCGCTACGCATGGTCTATGGTCTGTAATTCCTGCGGTACAGGACTATTACCTCTCGGCACGGCGCCAGATGAAGAGTTTCAAGTTACGTCACGGTTGGAAGCCCGAGCTTCAAAGGGCGCTGCGTGGTTGGAGCAACTGTATTGGCGCGGAAGTCAGCGTGTTGGTCGGCAAATGGACTTGGCGCTACAGGTGGTACGGGTTCTTGCGCCAGAGCTTCGTCACGCGGAGCTCTGCTCCAAATCCCGCCATGACCGATATACTATGCTCGTTGCCGTTCACCTATTGATGACGCGACCATTGGTGGCCGTATCTATTGCGATGCATCGTGATCCCACCGCACGAGATAGGCTGCGCATGGCATTCCCTGTCCAGCGTAGTTTTCTGGATCAACTGGTTCACCTTTCTGTCAGCCTGCCGAGCCCGCCGAAAGATGATCGTAGAATTCAGAAGGCCTGGTTCCCTACACAAAAATCCAACAACACACCTGACCCCGATTTTCTGACAGCGGCGAAAAAAGCTATCGAACAACTCGGTGTGAATGCGGACCGTGCGGAGTTGCTCCGATGTGCGGATCGCACCCTCGAGAAAAGCCGCGGCTAGCCTGTGGATATCCGAGAATAAAGGGCACAAAACCGGGCTAAATGTCCGGCAATGTGTCTGCGTCCAGTAATTAAGGGCACAATGACAACGGAAGAGTTGACGCCGAACCCGCGGGTCATGCCGCCAGTTCTGCAAATTGACGAAACGGGCAGATTCCGGGCGTGATTTGGCCTTTGCGGATCATGTGCGCAACTTCGATTCCATCCAGTGTAGCCGCCGCTGAAGCAAAGGCCTTGAACCCTAGCATCGGTCGAGTGCGTCTCTTGATGAAGCGATGGTCCTGTTCCACGATGTTATTCAAATACTTCCGCCTGACCATCTCGATGGGGATCGGGCATCCAAAGCCCTTCAGCATCTTGTTAATGGCTTTGACGCCAGCCGTGTTAGCTCCGCTTTTGTCAATGACAATCTTTCTCGGAAGGCCGTTGACCTCAAGCATCCGGGCAAAGAACTTTGTAGCTGCAGCTTTGTTCCGGCGTTTGGATAGCATGAAGTCCAGGGTCTTGCCGTATTTATCGATGGACCGGTAGAGATAAACCCATTCTCCCTTCACTTTTGCATAGCCCTCATCCATGCGCCATTAACGGTCCGCGAAACGCTTTCTACAGCGCGCGACATCAGCAAAAAGACCGGCATGTTGGCTTACCCAGCGGTTTAAAGTTGCGTGACCCAGGTCAACACCGTGTTCTGCTATGATTTCTTCCAGATCCCGGTATGAAACACCGTAGCGCGGGTAGAAGAAAACGCGTGCAAAATCAAGTCTTTCGAAAAATGCACGCCCTTAAATGAGATCGCCACGGTCTGCTCTCTTCTTATCTGAGCATGCGCTACCAAAACGACACTCAGTCTGATAGGTGGGAATAAATTGCGACAGAACTTAGAATTGGTAAACATGATCCGCGAAGGACAATTCACGCCCAGACTACGTCCGGTTCAGCAGTTCGTCCAACTGGCAGGCTAAACTGCCCACTGATCCCAATGATGCTCTGCCATCTAAAAAGTTTGCGACACATCCTAATTGACTGATTCATACCAATACCCGAAGTTCAAGATCGTCAACCGGACCGATCGGGAGGGAAAATGCGACTGTCTGATTATGACATCAGCAGCTTGAAGCCAGAAATTCCTGCCGAAACGCGGCGGAATTGGCAAAGTATCGTCGACCTCATCGCAAATCTGGCCGATGTACCTGCCAGTCTTGTAATGATAACCAATGCGCCAGAGCATTCCGTATATCTGCGCAATTCATCCGATACACACCCGTATAAAGAGGGTCTTACATTTACCCTTAACGAAAAGCTCTATTGCGATTCAGTTATCCGAAATGGAGAGCTTGTTGTCGAAGACGCCTGCGCTGACCCGCGTTGGGCTGACAATGACGATCTGGAACATGGGATGAGCTTTTACATTGGATATCCGCTGCGTTGGCCTGATCAGTCGATTTTCGGAACGATCTGTGTGCTGGACCGTCGCAAGAATCCGCGTGCGCTGAAGTTTCGCCGTGGTCTGGAGGAATTTGCCCGCGTTATTGAGGCGGACCTGTCTCTTCTTGTCGAGATCGAACGGCGCAAACAACTTGAGAGGGCGCTGAAAGACACGCTCGAAAATACAGAACGGCGGGTGTTGAATCGCACCCGCGACCTAGAGGAATCCAACGCTGCTTTGAAGGTCCTGTTGCGCCGGGTAGAACGGTCGCGCGATGAATATGACGCGCATTTTGTTGCCCAGATCAAGGGTATGGTGCTACCCGCTTTGACGAAACTACGCACACGCGTAGAAGATGACCCGACGGCCACAAGCTATGTGCAAATGGTCGAAACCAACCTGAGCCAAATTACCACAGACATGTCCGGGCATTTGCTGACAGTGTTCGAGCAACTTACTCCTTCAGAGCAGGATGTTGCGCAGCTTATAATTCAGGGGCACTCAACCAAGGATATTGCGCGTGTGTTGTCGCGCGGGTACAGCACGATTGAATTTCATCGCAACAACATCCGAGACAAGTTGGGGTTGCGGAAATCGGGCAAAAACCTTCGCACCGAACTAATGGCGCTGCGCTAGTCACCATGGGAAAATCCCCCATGTTTTACCCATGGTATTCCAATGCCTAGGAATTCCATTTCGATGCTAGCCTTTTTGCGAACACCAAAAATGGTGTCGGCAAGGGAGGAATCCATGGACAGAAAAGAAGACCTGAACCTGCAACCTACTCTTAGGAACGGAAACACCGACGATCTGGCCCCCGGTCTGTCGCGTCGTTCTTTCTTTTTGGCGGCCGGCGCCGCCGGTGTTGGTGGCGCGGCAAGCCTGATGAGCACAACATCGGCCAAGGCGCAGTCGACGGACTGGACGCAGCCGGGCAACAACAACCACGTAATTGACCTACAAGCGACCACCGGTCATGCAGTGGATGGCGCCGTTGGCGTTGATTTCTACGGGCATTGCGCCATTAAGATCACCTCACCCGGCGGCGCGACCGTGCTGTTCGATCCATGGCGCGACGATCCTTCGGGGGCTTGGGGCCTGTGGTTCAAGGACGAATTCCCGGAAACTCCGGTAGACATCTGCATGTCCACCCACACGCATTTTGACCACGACGCCATTCATCGGCCTGTCTCGACAATGGTCCTCGACCGGATGGTTGGCAATTTCGAGTTTGCGGATCTGAAGATCACAGGATTTGCAGACAAGCATGTGTGCCGTGCTCCTGGTTGGTACGACTGGACAAATGCATTAGGCGAATTCGGCGTAAATGCCTGCCCGCCGGATAATGTCAGTCACATGGACATGGTCGTTTATCTTGTCGAGACCGGTGGAATACGCACCCTGATTTGGGGCGACAACCGGCACAATCCGCCACAGGAATTCTGGGACGCGATCGGCCGTGTGGACGTGCTAACTTTGCCTGTTGACGGGTCGCAGCATATTCTCGATTACCAGCAGAGTAACGACATCGTCGAACGCCTTAACCCCAACATCGTCATCCCAACGCATTATCTGAGTGAGACCACGTCCTATACGCTTACAACGCTCCAGGACGCGGATGAATGGGTCAAGGGTCAGAAGAGCTACAAGATGCTAGACAGTGCGTCGCTGAAACTCGAAGCCGGTGAAGTAAAGGGAATGTCCAAGGAGTTTCTTTACTTCGGAAACCATGCCCATACCAGTTAAGAAAACCAATAGTCTGAAACGTTCTGTTGCCGATAGCGACTGCGGTTCTGGCCGAAACGACCCCGACGTGACGCACCGGCACGACGGGGTCGGTCGAACCGTCGTGCAGCGCTCAACTACGTCTATCTTAAATTCGATTTCCGTGGATCGCCAAAAGCCGCTTGGCATTCGCGATCAGATCCACGCAGGCATCGCCGACCTGATCGCGAATGGTTTTTTGCGCAAAAGTGCTAAACTGCCATCTTGCCGGGCGCTGGCCCGTGACCTTAACGTATCCATCAATTCCGTACTGGGCGCGTATTCGAAGCTCATGGATGACGGGGCGATCTTGTCCAGGCAGAGGTCGGGGTATTTCGTCGCCCTCGATGTCAACCGTATGGAGCCGCCGCGCTCGGCAAAGGACGACATCAATTCGCCCAACATCGTAGAACGTATCACACGCCGTCGCCTGCCATCGACTGCGGGATGTATCTCGCGACCCTTGGACTGGCCAAACTACACCTATCCGTTTGTATGCAATCAGATCGCGTCCAATAAATTTCCACTGTCCGAATGGAGGGAATGCACAAGACTGGCAATGAATTCCCGCGATCTGAGCCGTTGGACGAGTGACAACGAATATCTGGATTCCGAGGCGTTTCTGGAACAGATTTGCACCAGGCTGCTGCCCATGAGAGGCATCTCGGCCCAACCCGAGAATGTGCTTGTCACGATGGGGGCGCAACAAGCGATCTTTGTTATTGCCACGCTGCTGCGGGGTTTTGGCCGTATCGTGGCCATGGAAGATCCGGGCTATACCGACGCCCGCAACATCTTTGAACAAACATTTGACGAAGTCCGATATATTCCTGTCGACAAAGAAGGACTGGTTGTTGATAGACAGCTTGCCGGGTGTGATCTGGTCTTTGTGACGCCGAATCGACAACTACCAACGGTCTTGTCGATGTCCGCACGTCGCAGGGCAGAGCTTCTCGAAGTGGCTGATCGTGAGGATTTTTTGATCATCGAAGATGACTACGAAGGTGATATGGATTTTAACCCCAAGAGCCTTCCACCTCTCTACAGCGGACACGCCCGGGGGCGTGTCATCTATACCAGCAGCCTTTCCAAAAGCCTCGCACCGGGATTGCGGTTAGGCTATCTCGTGGCTCAAGAGGAGTTGGTGCGTGAAGCACGCGCGATGCGCGGTATGATGATTCGGCACGCACCCCTTATCCTCCAGCACACTGCTTCACTCTTCCTAAGCTTTGGATATCACGAACGCCTGAGATCGCGGCTGCACGAAACTTTCGGCCAAAGATGGTCGGTGGCGTCGGAATTGATCAATGATCTGTTCCCGGATTTCGAAGTGCAGCAGGAATTCGGCAGCACCAATTTCTTTTTTCGCAGCCGTGCAGGAAGGAAAGCGGCGCGTATCGCGGAAATTGCGCGCGATAAAGGTGTGGTCATTGAGCCATCTGACCCTTGTTTTTCCATCGCACCCTACGGCGATACAACGTTCCGATTGGGGCTTGCGGCAGTGAACACCAACCTGATCGAACCTGGTCTGAGAGAGCTGCGGCAAGCAATTGACACCGAAACTTTGAGCGTGCGCGAGACTTGACATGTCCCGACACAACAGATGTCGACAAATCATCTCGTTGCCGTGTCCGATATCAATTTGGGTCAGGTCGCGAAGCATTAACCGAGGCGATCTCGCAATCTCGGAGCCTTATGTATTCGACGAAGAATCGGCGACAGTTGCCGCAGTCAAGTCTAAAGCTTGAAATGATGTATTTCGGCTCTGCCGCTAGCTAAGAATTAGAACCGTGCTTCGAGAAGAAAAGGCAGTGATGCTATCGGTAGAGACGCTAAAAGTGCAACTGAGCCTAATGTAACTGATGCCCGAAAGCAAAAATATATAACAAAATTCAATAAGTTACCGTCAACTGAATCTGTACCCAAGTTTTTTTCATCTGTACCTTTCGCTTCGCAATTGCTGCTTGTTCTATCTACCCCATCAACAACCGCTGTGCAGTCCAGCTTGGTGGATTTGGGGCCGAATAGACTGTAGAAAAGCGTGCAATTTTGACCCCCTAAGCGGGGAAATCGGCGTCCAAATTTGACCCCTCCCTATGGTTGTAGACATCCTTTTCATTGAGCAGTCGATGGAGAGGCAAGCGGGATGATTTGCGTGGAAACTATTAGAAAAGTGCGTCGCTTACACCTGATCGAAAAAAAGAGCATCAAGGAAATTTGCCGTTCGCTCAATTTGAGCCGTGCAACGGTTCGAAAGATAATCCGATCGGGAGTGACGGAGTTCAAATATGAGCGCAAATCGCAGCCATACCCGGTGCTCGGGCCTTGGCGCGCGCGTCTGGATGAAACGCTTGAGGAGAACGAGGCGCTTCCGAAGAAACACCGCAAGCGGATGACCAAAATCTGGAAGGAACTCTCCGATGATGGTTTTGGCGGCGGGTATGACAGTGTTCGACGCTACACAAAGAATTGGCGCATTGCGCACGGCCGACAACAGGCGCAGGCGTTCATCCCGCTGATCTTTGATCCTGGGGAGGCGTACCAGTTCGACTGGAGTGTGGAGACGGTTTTGATGGACGGTGCACTCACGACCGTGAAGGTTGCCCATTTCAAACTTTGCCATAGCCGCATGCCATTCTCCATTGCCTATCCGCGCGAGACGCAGGAGATGGTCTTTGATGCCCACGACGAGGCCTTCAAATTCTTTGGTGGAGGCTGCATCAACGGGATCTACGATAACATGACGACCGCCGTCGATGCGATCCTGTCGGGCAAGGAAAGAAAGTTCAACAAGGCATTCTCCCGGATGTGTTCTCATCATCTGGTGAACCCGATCGCCTGTACGCGCGCGGCCGGTTGGGAGAAGGGTCAGGTTGAGAATCTGGTCAAGGAGAGCCGCGCCTATAGTTTTACACCGCGTCTGGAGGTGGCCGACTTCGATGAATTGAATGCCCGGCTGCAAAAAGACGCGATCAAACGCGCAAAAGAACTGCGGCATCCGGAAAACCTGGAGGTGACGGTCTGGGAGGAGTTCCAGCAGGAAAAGCCGCTGCTGACGCATCTGCAGAAGCCCTTCGTCGGGTTCCGTGAAAAGACGGTCGCCGTGAGCCGAACCTGCCTGATCAACTTCGAAAGAAACAAATACAGCGTTGAGGCAAGAGCTGTTGGACGTCAGGTCCAGTTGCAGGTCTACGCCACGCGGATTGTCCTGCGCCAAGACGGTGAGATTGTCGGAGAGCACGAACGGTGCTTCGGCCGAGGAAAAACGATCTTCAACCCTTGGCACTATGTGCCCGTCCTCAAGCGCAAGCCTGGCGCTCTGCGCAATGGAGCACCGTTCCGTGACTGGGACCTACCACCGGCAATGACGCAGATCTGGACCCATCTGCGGGGCACATCCGACGGAGACCGGCAACTTGCCGATATTCTTTTCGCTGCTTACCAGCACGACATTGATGTGGTCGAGGCTGCCTGCGAAGAAGCTCTAAAATCTGGCCTGCGCAAGGCCGATGCGATCCTGAACATTGTCTCTCGGCGCACCAATCCCCCGCCGCCAAAGGCGATTGAGCCGCCTGCCCACCTGCAGCTGAAAATGGCACCGATCGCGGATTGCGCTCGCTATGACAGGCTTGGAGGCTCCCATGCAACTGCGTAAGGAAATTCTCGAACTTGCCCGTCAACTGAAGTTGCCAGGCATCGTCAACTGCTTTGACGAAGTGATGCAGGCCGCAGCCAAAAACAACTGGCGGCCCCAACAGGTCGTGGCCGAACTCCTCACGGCCGAACTGGCCGAAAAGACTGCGCGCTCGATCCGGTATCAGATGGGTGCCGCAAAGTTCCCGGTCTGCAAGTCCTTACCTGAGTTCGACTTCACGGTCAGCCCCGTCAACGAGGAAGTCGTGCGCAATCTTCATGACGGCGATTTTATGGACCAGGCCAGGAATGGCGTGCTGGTCGGTGGAACCGGATCGGGCAAAACGCATCTCGCAACAGCGATCGGGGGCCACGCGGTCAATAACCGCCGGCGGGTCAGGTTCTTCAGCGCTGTGGATCTCGCGAACAAGCTGGAGGCTGAACATCGCGAAGGCAACGCCGGGCGGCTCAGCGAGCAGCTGATCCGCGTCGACCTCGTGATTATAGACGAACTCGGTTATCTGCCGTTCGCAGAGTCTGGTGGACGATTACTCTTCCATCTCATCAGCAAACTGTACGAGCGAACGTCTATTCTGCTAACAACCAACCTCGCATTTGCTGAATGGCCGAGTGTGTTCACAGATGCCAAAATGACCACTGCTCTCCTGACTTCCGACATTTTTTCGTATAAGTCATTGATATTATTATGCCTTGGTTGCCAAAAGGCACTACACGGACTTTTTTCGCCAGCGATTGTTTCGGAGTGTTGAGGGAGCTCAGGCTTTGGTCTGGCCAGTTTTTCGGGTGCGCCCGGGGGGTATCTTGAAAGGGGCTTCGTTCCAGGTCAGGCCGACGCAGGTGAGGATGCGTCTGGCATCGACCGTGGCATGGCTTGGCATGCCGTAGCGGTCAGGGGTGCCTTTGTGGCGCAGGATCGAGAGCTGCAATGCGTTCAACTCGTTGCGGATACGAGCCGGGCTCATCGGGTGTCCGAGCAGGTCCAGATGCTTGCGCAGGTGCTGCAGGCAGCAGAAGGCCATGTAGCAGATGGCGATATGGGCCCGGACCCGACGCGGCGACCAGTGATAGATGGGCCGGATTTTCAGATCGTGCTTGTTGGTGCGGAAGCAGGCTTCGATCTCCCACAACTGGTGATAGCGGGCAATGACGTCCTGTGCCTCCAGTTCGTCCGCACCATGAACAACAATGGCATGCAGCCCGTCCCATTGTGCCGCTGCCTTGATCTTTGCATCATCCAGCGTGACGTCCCCGCTGTCGGGGAAGGCCAGGAAGCGGCCATATCCCCGGCTGCTGAAGCTGCCGGGTTTGCGAGAGCGCTTGAGCTTCTTGTGCAGCTTTTCGATTGCCTTGTCGCGCTTGTGGGCATCATTGCGTGCCCGGGTGGGTGACCAGGTCACAATGACCCGCGCTCCCTCCTGGTCGATCACCTTGTACCAGCCCTTCTCGGTTGCCTCTTCAGAACCGTGTCCAGCCCAAGGCTGGCGTCCCTCCGGGCTCAAAATGTTCGCCTTCACGGCGGCCGGGGCGGACTTCATGCGATAGCCGAGGATGTAGGGCAGACCCTTGTTCTGCAACATCTGCTGGTTGTCCTTGCTGAGCATGGCGGCATCGGCCACGAACGTGACCCTGGCCACGTCGAAGCGTCCCTCCAACGCCTTCAGCGCAGCTTCCAGCGTATGACCTTCCCAGGTGTTTCCCGGGAAGAGTTCATAGCCCACAGGCAGCCCATCGGAGGTGACGATCAGCGCCAGCATGACCTGAGCGCGGTGATGCTTGCCATCCTTGCTGAAGCCCTTGGCCAGAAGATGATCCTGCTCGACCCCGTCCGCATCCTCGGCCGGGTCCTCGCGCTCGGTGTCAAAGGCCAGGGTCGTGCAATCGTAGAACAGCACGGTCACTGGCCCGCCCAGCAACTTCTCTGCCGCCGCGTGAGAGGTTTTGCAAATCCCGTCTATCACCGGCGTATTGATGTAATCCATGCTCCGATAGACCACGTCCAGATTGAGCGTGATGCCTGCCTGGTTCTCCAACGCCTCCACGGTCGCGCGCTTGCTCTCGGGCTGTGCGATCCGCGCCATAACCAGCTCTTTCACAATGCGATTGGCACTTTTACGCGCCGCCCCCAGAAGGGCCCCCCAACCCAGTTGGTCATACATCGTCCCCATGACATCCCGCAGACCCAGAGAGACCCGCGCCTCCTCACGGCACTCGGCAAGATCAACGCCAAGCTTGTCCGGCCGCGGAGCGCGGCGCACCAGCGCCTGCAGATCGGCATATTCCGTGGGCGTGAACAGTTCCATTTGCGGCGAGCGATCAATGCGTAATTGCTCCATCAAGCGGCCCGCCAGACGCTTGATATCCTCAATCTCGCTGTCGTTATGGGCCACACCCACATGGCGCAGGATCTTCTGGCGTACCTTGGAGCCGGTGCGGACGGATTCAACGATCTGGATCCGTGTGCGGTTGAGCTTTGCGTCATGTTTGGTGCGGATGAACATGGGCGAAGAGGTTAGCCATCTGAAGGCCCATGTCAATACTTTTTATAATAATGGGGCACTACAACGCGCCTCTGAGCAACCACACCTGAAAACAAACCAAAAACCCAGTCAGATCAACAAAAAGGTCGGAAGTCAGGAATGGCCGAGTGTGTTCACAGATGCCAAAATGACCACTGCTCTCCTGGATCGACTGACACACCATTGCGATATCATCGAAACCGGGAACGAAAGCTGGCGAATTAACCACCGCGACTAACCTCGAAATCGGGGAATAAATTCAAAACAGACAGCAGGTCAAACCTTCAGTCGAGCTACGCTCTCTTTTCGGTTTGACCTGCTGTCCACCCCCTCCTGAATCAACCTAAACACGACCCCCTCAACGCCCCTCTTAGCTCCAAGGGGGGTCAAATTTGGACGCCGATGGGGGGTCATTATTCAATGCCGATTGACACCTTGCGGACCGAGTAATCGTATTCTGAGATGACACAGTCGCGCATGGGGCCGTTGTTCCCCTGCAGCAGGTCAATAAGTGATTTCCCTTCGACCACGTGCTTGGGAACCGTGCCGCCAAAGTACTCGATAAAGCTCGGGACAAGGTCGATGGCCTCTACCAATGCGTCGGAACTTTGCCCGCGTGTTGCATCGGCTTCTCGGCGAGGGTCCACTACGATCATCGGGATCTTGACCGAGCAATCGTGAAACAGTTCCTTTTCACCCAGCCAATGGTCGCCAAGATAATCCCCGTGATCTGAGGTGAAAACGATAAGCGTCTCTTGATCCAGTTCCCTTTCGCGCAGGAATGTCATCATGCGTCCAATTTGGTCGTCAATTTGCTTGATCAGACCCATATAGGCGGGGATGACCTTTTCCCGCACGCCGGGGCGGCTGAACACCTGGCAGACGCGGTGCTGGCGATAGGCGGCCAGCAACGGATGGGCGTCCTGCAATTCGTCTTCGGTCCGTCGAACCGGTATCACATGTTCAGGCCCATACATGTCGTTGTAGGGTGCGGGCGCGATATAGGGCCAATGAGGTTTGATATAACTCAGGTGCAAGCACCAGGACTGGTCACTGTTTTTTTCGATGAACTCCATCGCGCGGGACGTGGAATAAGCGGTTTCGGAATCAGGTTCCTCGACGCGCGCAGCCTCAGAAGCGTTCTCCATAAGCCAGCCGGATAGCAAATTGCCCTCGTCGTCTTCGCCGGAGTTCGCCCATTCTTCCCACGGGTTCTGGCTTTCATAGCCTTTGTCCCAAAGGTGGTTGTTGTAATGGGTGGGTTTCTTTTTTCCGCCGGTCGGGTGCAATCCATCCAATCGGTCCCAAACCTCGAACCCGCATTGCGAGACCCGCGCCCCGATCTCGGATTTGGGGTCAATACCAAGGCGCGCCATGCCTTCCAGATCCGCCGTCATATGGGTTTTGCCGCACAGCACCGTGCGGACGCCCAAAGGCGCGAGGTGATCGCCCAAGGTCTGTTCGCCGACCCGCAAAGGGAACATATTCCATGTGGAGCCGTGGCTGCGCACATAGCGCCCGGTATAAAAGCTCATACGGCTCGGGCCGCAGATGGGTGATTGAACATAGGCGTTTTCGAACCGCACGCCGCGCTCGGCCAAGGCGTCGATGTTCGGCGTGTGCAGATGCGGGTGTCCGTAGCAGCTGAGATAGTCAAACCTCAGTTGATCGCACATGATAAAAAGTACGTTCTTCCTGACTTCCGACATTTTTTCGTATAAGTTATTGATATTATTATGCCTTGGTTGCCAAAAGGCACTACACGGACTTTTTTCGCCAGCGATTGTTTCGGAGTGTTGAGGGAGCTCAGGCTTTGGTCTGGCCAGTTTTTCGGGTGCGCCCGGGGGGTATCTTGAAAGGGGCTTCGTTCCAGGTCAGGCCGACGCAGGTGAGGATGCGTCTGGCATCGACCGTGGCATGGCTTGGCATGCCGTAGCGGTCAGGGGTGCCTTTGTGGCGCAGGATCGAGAGCTGCAATGCGTTCAACTCGTTGCGGATACGAGCCGGGCTCATCGGGTGTCCGAGCAGGTCCAGATGCTTGCGCAGGTGCTGCAGGCAGCAGAAGGCCATGTAGCAGATGGCGATATGGGCCCGGACCCGACGCGGCGACCAGTGATAGATGGGCCGGATTTTCAGATCGTGCTTGTTGGTGCGGAAGCAGGCTTCGATCTCCCACAACTGGTGATAGCGGGCAATGACGTCCTGTGCCTCCAGTTCGTCCGCACCATGAACAACAATGGCATGCAGCCCGTCCCATTGTGCCGCTGCCTTGATCTTTGCATCATCCAGCGTGACGTCCCCGCTGTCGGGGAAGGCCAGGAAGCGGCCATATCCCCGGCTGCTGAAGCTGCCGGGTTTGCGAGAGCGCTTGAGCTTCTTGTGCAGCTTTTCGATTGCCTTGTCGCGCTTGTGGGCATCATTGCGTGCCCGGGTGGGTGACCAGGTCACAATGACCCGCGCTCCCTCCTGGTCGATCACCTTGTACCAGCCCTTCTCGGTTGCCTCTTCAGAACCGTGTCCAGCCCAAGGCTGGCGTCCCTCCGGGCTCAAAATGTTCGCCTTCACGGCGGCCGGGGCGGACTTCATGCGATAGCCGAGGATGTAGGGCAGACCCTTGTTCTGCAACATCTGCTGGTTGTCCTTGCTGAGCATGGCGGCATCGGCCACGAACGTGACCCTGGCCACGTCGAAGCGTCCCTCCAACGCCTTCAGCGCAGCTTCCAGCGTATGACCTTCCCAGGTGTTTCCCGGGAAGAGTTCATAGCCCACAGGCAGCCCATCGGAGGTGACGATCAGCGCCAGCATGACCTGAGCGCGGTGATGCTTGCCATCCTTGCTGAAGCCCTTGGCCAGAAGATGATCCTGCTCGACCCCGTCCGCATCCTCGGCCGGGTCCTCGCGCTCGGTGTCAAAGGCCAGGGTCGTGCAATCGTAGAACAGCACGGTCACTGGCCCGCCCAGCAACTTCTCTGCCGCCGCGTGAGAGGTTTTGCAAATCCCGTCTATCACCGGCGTATTGATGTAATCCATGCTCCGATAGACCACGTCCAGATTGAGCGTGATGCCTGCCTGGTTCTCCAACGCCTCCACGGTCGCGCGCTTGCTCTCGGGCTGTGCGATCCGCGCCATAACCAGCTCTTTCACAATGCGATTGGCACTTTTACGCGCCGCCCCCAGAAGGGCCCCCCAACCCAGTTGGTCATACATCGTCCCCATGACATCCCGCAGACCCAGAGAGACCCGCGCCTCCTCACGGCACTCGGCAAGATCAACGCCAAGCTTGTCCGGCCGCGGAGCGCGGCGCACCAGCGCCTGCAGATCGGCATATTCCGTGGGCGTGAACAGTTCCATTTGCGGCGAGCGATCAATGCGTAATTGCTCCATCAAGCGGCCCGCCAGACGCTTGATATCCTCAATCTCGCTGTCGTTATGGGCCACACCCACATGGCGCAGGATCTTCTGGCGTACCTTGGAGCCGGTGCGGACGGATTCAACGATCTGGATCCGTGTGCGGTTGAGCTTTGCGTCATGTTTGGTGCGGATGAACATGGGCGAAGAGGTTAGCCATCTGAAGGCCCATGTCAATACTTTTTATAATAATGGGGCACTACAACGCGCCTCTGAGCAACCACACCTGAAAACAAACCAAAAACCCAGTCAGATCAACAAAAAGGTCGGAAGTCAGGAGATGCGGGTGTCCGTAGCAGCTGAGATAGTCAAACCTCAGTTGATCGCACATGATAAAAAGTACGTTCTTGGCCAAGCGTCGTGCCTTTGTCTTTGGTCAGATGTTGAGATAATGGGTTGTGTGCTGTCCGGCATCCTGCGAAATCTCTGAAGCCATATGCTTTAACTCCAGCGCGATTTCACTGTCCAAGGCATCATCCAGCGCATTGATCGGTGCCATTACAGTAACCCCTGCAATGATCTTGCCGCGGTAGTCGAATATCGGCGCAGACAACGCAGTGTGATCCGTCATGAGCCCGCCGCGCGATCGGCTGACCCCATGTTTCTGGATGGTTTCGCGCAGATCTCTTAACGCGCGCAGACTCGTTGGAAATGGCATCTGCGGATCCTGTTCGGCAGATGCGTGAAATGTTTCACCCATCTCGCGGTCTACCGCCGCCTTGGTGACTTCTTCTGGCAAATGCGCAAAGAAAATACGCCCTATTGCCGACCGCAGAACAGGAAGCACGCTGCCCAATCGCAGCTCCAGAATGGACCGATTGCTGTGGCCACTGACACGGTGGACGATGGTCGGCCCATGATTGCCCCAGACACCCATAAAGATGTTATGGCCGTGGCGTTCTGCAAAATCATCCATGCGCGGGTGCATGGCCTTGAAGATGTCAAACTGCTGCAACCCGGCAATGCCAAGTTGCAGTGTATACGGACCGAGACCATAGTAACCGGATTGCGGGTCTTGAAGGACCACACCGACTTCCGTCAGACTGATCAGATAAAACTGCAACTTGCTGGCCGCCAGACCAGTGCCCCTGGAGATGTCCCTCAAAGGCACCGGCTTTCCGGTCTTCAAAAGAAAATCAATGACTTGAAAACCCGTAACCAGAGATTGGATGCCTTTTCGCTGAGGCTTTTCTTCCTTCTCCGCATCAGGGCTCAGTTTGTTCATTGCATATTTTCCTATCTGCTTTCGCGCTGACCATTCTAACCGAGTGTGGCGGCTTCGTGGTAGGGGCAATCGCTAGGCGTATTTTCCTGACAGGAGAGTTCCACATCCTGGGACTTTGGCTTCCAGACCAAGTTCTTTCAGCATCTGGTGGGTTGTGGCGACCGCAGCCGAAAGAACCGGAATACCGCATTCGTCCTCGACGCGCTGGATCGCAGCGAGAGATGGCATCTGGACACAGGCCGACAGGACCAGCGCGTCGATGTTTTTCAGGTTCACCTGCTTGTAGATCTCGGTGAGGTTCAGGGGATCCTGGGCCGCGACCTCAAGGTTGTCGGGGATTTCCAGCGCGATACTATCGGAAACCTCGACACCCTCGGCCTCGATATAATCGGCGACCAGATTGGTGAGAGGACGCATATACGGCGTCACAATCGAAATGCGTTTCGCACCCATCAGGTGCAGCCCATCCACCAGCGCACCAGCCGAACTGACCACTGGTGCCGGGTGGCCGTTATCCACAGTAACCTGGTGCAAGCGCTTTTGACTTTCGCGGTGATAGCCTTTGCCCATCGACATGATGGCGACAAGGCAGGCATAGCCCATTACATCGACATCGGCATCGCTGAGTTCCAGCGCGCAGCGGTCGCTGTCGCGGTCCATCGCCTCCAGCTCTTCTTTGGTGACCTTCTTCATCCGCATTCGCGATGAGTGGAAGGAAAACCGTTCCGGCAGAACCGTCTCTCGCGCGCGCAACATGGCAGGGATTTCACGTTCCATCGTCAGGTTCGAAGAGGGAACGATCTGGCCGATCTTAAGTGTCTTGTGCATGTTTTTTTGAATACCGGACATGTCAGTCTCCGATCTTCACAACCGGGTTGCGCAGAACGCCGATACCGTCGACACCGCATTCGATCACGTCACCGGGCCACATCCATTCCTGCGGATCACGACCCGCGCCCACACCCGCAGGCGTGCCGGTGGCGATGATATCGCCGGGATCCAGCGTTATGCCCGATGAGATGTCGGCGATCAGCGTCGGGATATCGAACAGCAAATGCTTGGTATTCGAGCGCTGCTTTTCCTCGCCGTTCTTGGTCAGCCACAGATCTAGATTATGCGGATCGGTCACGTCATCAGCGGTGATGATCGCCGGACCCATCGGGCAATAGCTGTCCTGACCCTTCGAAAAGATCCACTGACCGGCGCGGCGGTTGTCGCGGGCCGAAATGTCGTTGACCACTGTGTAGCCGAACACATGGCTCATCGCGTCATCCTTGCTAATGCGGGTGGCGCGCTTGCCGATGATCACGGCCAGTTCGACCTCCCAATCCAGCATCTGCGTCATCGATGCGTTGTGCTGGATCGGCTCGCCATTGGCGATCACCGAGGTAGGTGGTTTGGAGAACACCACAGGCTCTTTCGGCAAGTCCTTGGAGGTATCCAGTGACTTGGCGCTTTCGGCAACGTGCTCGACATAGTTCAAGCCAATGCCAAAAATGTTCTTTCGCGGGCGCGGGATCGGCGCCAGCAGGCGCACGTTCTCTTCCGGAATGGCCACGCCAGCCGGGCGGGCCTCGGAAGTTGTTTTTAACGCACGGGCAATCGCCGCCTGCGCCTCGGGGCCAAGATCGATCAGATCGAGCATTGTCACAGGCAGGGCTTCACCCGCAGCCTCGCCAAGATACTCGACATCTATAACCAGCCCATCTTGCACGACGCCAAGGCGGCCTTCTCCGGCCGCGCCGTCGCGGTAGGTCACAAGTTTCATGTGTTTTCGTCCTCTCTTTGTCCCCTACCGTTTGCTGCCTAAGGGACTGTTCGCATTTAATTCTCGACGACCTGATGACCGTCATTGTCCTCCAATGCCTGCTCTGCCCAGAAGCCCAGCTTTTCCATCACAGGGAAGTCATTGAACGAGAACAGGCATGCGTCATCACCTTCCGAGGTGTTGCAATGCTCGTGCCAGGTCCAAGCAGGAACGCAGAAGATGTCCCGCTCGGTCCAGTCGAACCGCTTGCCGCCGATGATTGAATAGCCCGACCCTTTGGCTACGTTGTAAATCACGTTGCCGGTATGGCGGTGCGCCTTCGTGTGTTGGCCGGGTAGCAGCATCTGCATCGAGGCACCCATCGTCATCATCGGATGACCACCCGTCTGCGGGTTGGTATAGCGTAGGATCAGCCCGTCATAGGGCGAGCCGTCGCTGACCTTGGCATAGTTCAGCAGCGCCTCGTAGGTCGGCTCCCACGAGTATTTTAGCAGCGGCGAATAGGGCTTGTCCCACTTATCCGTCTGCGGCAGCAGCGCCGGACCGCCATAGGTCATCACGCTGTCGTTCATCGGGATGTCGGTGGTCTGGTAATCGTTAGGGTGAACCTCGTAGAAGTTCGCCTCGAGGCAGTTGGTTAACGGAATGTCCAGCCCGTCCTGCCAGATGCACTCTGTGCCAGTCTCCAAAATACCATGCTCGTGCCATGTGCCATTGGGCGTCAACACAAAGTCGCGTGCTCCCAGTTCCACCTTGTGTCCGTCCACGATGGTATAGGCGCCCGAGCCTTCCATGATAAAGCGCAGCGCCGAGGCCGCATGCCGGTGCGCGCCCGCCCGTTCGCCCGCCTTCATCGTCTGAAGACCCGAGAACAGCCAGCCACAGGCCGCGCTCACATCCTTGCGCAGAGGGTTGCGCAGATACACTACGCGACGACCCGCGTCCTCGGGGCGCACTAGGTCAATCGCACGCAGAACCTGACGGCACGTGTCTTCCCACCGCCACAGAACCGGGGCCGATTTCGGCGTCGGCTCCCATGGTTCGATGTCATTGGCCACGGTCCACAGTGCGCCGGTGTCGATCTTCGCCAGATCCTCGTAGTAGGCTTCCAGCTCGGGCGTATCCCGCACCCGCGCTCGGCCCAGAATATCGTCTTCGGGTTTGATCTCGGTTTGTGCCATGAGGCAAACTCCTCTGAGTTATGAGGTTTCGGGCCCTGGGCCCTCTTCCTGGTCGTGTTCCGCGGCAAGGCCGCTGGCGCGCCCGGCCAGATTGACCGGCGCCTGGCTCTGTTGATTGACCTGCAAATTGAACACATCGAACCGGTTGTAGTGCCCGGTGATGTCATGCATCTGCTTGGGCTGGATGCAGCGGCCCAGGTCGATCTCGGCATAGACGATGCCTTCGTCATCGATCAGCCCCGGCACCACCTCGCGCCCGTCCGGGCCAATGATGCCGGAATAGGCGCCCGACTTGCGTTCCAGCAACGCGCGCGCATCCGGGCGGATCTCCTCCATCGCGGTGATGATCTCGTCCGATACGGTCGAGGTCGAGATGACGGTGAACACCTTGCCTTCGAAACTGTGCGACATGCCCCGCAGCTTGATCGCCTCGGCCATGTCATAGTCAGGCGGCGCCACCGGCAGGCCGATATAGCTGGCGGTGTGCACCAGCTCCCCTTGCGCCAACAACGCAAACCGCGCCAGCGTGTTGGTGTTTTCGCCGCAGGCCAGACCGCCCAGAGGGCCGATCTCGGTATCATAGACTTTCAGGCTCGACCCGTCGCCGCCGGTCCAGGTCAGCTTCTCGGCCCAGGTCGGCACCAGCTTTCGGTGTTTGCCAAACACCTCTCCATCGGGGCCGATGAAGAGCAGCGTGTTATACAGCGCGCCCAGCGACACCGGGCTGCGTTCGTTCAGACCCATCACGACATAGCAGTCATTGGCCCGGGCCGAGGCGCGGATTTTCCCGATCTCGGGCCCGTCGGCAAACACCGAGGCCCGCACCAGCCTGTCAAACCACGCGCTGCCTGTCACCGGATCGGTGATCCAGTTCCAATAGGGATAGGCCGGAATGAACACTTCCGGAAACACCACCAGACGCGCCCCGTTTCCAGCCGCCTCACCGATCAGCGACACCGCACGCTCAGCCGTCTTGTCCGCATCTAAATACACAGGACTCGCCTGAACGGCCGCTGCCGTAAATACAGGAAATTCTGAACCAGGGAGCACCACGCATCTCCATTTTTGGCAAATATATTGTACGATATACCTGTATCGCGCAGTTATACGCGCAGTCAATACAAAATAATTGTAGACATACAGGAAAATGAAAAATATGGTTCAACCAACAAGAGGAGAATCGAAGTGTCCGCTCAGCCAACTGCTGCCCATGCAAAAGACCAGCACAACTATCAAGGCCACTTGAATCTGGAGACATTGCTAAGCGCGATGCGTCCGGTCACGACACACCCCGAGCCGCACCTTCGGTTCTAAATCACTGAAACAGTGCATGTTTTATCCTCTCTATGTCGAGGTTTCGGGCGAAACCCTGCGTGGTTTTGTCCGGGATTGCAACCGGATGGAGGGATATTATGCCGAGATTGACGGACGCGCGCGTGCGCGACCTGCGCGCCAGAAAAACCACACGCAATGTCAGAGACACCACCCTTGCGGGCTTTGGTGTCAGGGTTCTGCCCGGCGGCGGAAAGCGGTTCTTTTTGCACAGCCAGCACGAGGGGCAGCGTGTCTGGAAGATTGTGGGCGATCCGGCCACTATGTCGGTTGCCGAGGCCCGCGCGCGGGCGCAGGCCCTGCTGGTCTCGCTCCGGTCGGGGCAGCGCGACGGGGAGATGCTGTTTGAGAGCGTTGCGGAAGAGGCCTTCCGCCGCCATGGCCGACAGTGGAAGCCGGGCACGCTCATGGTCAACAGGAGCTATCTCAAGAACCACATTCTTCCGCGCTTCGCGGGGCAGCGCATTGCGGATATCACGCGGCAGGACGTGCGGGACTGGTTTGCCGCGATGCACGCAACGCCGGTATCGGCGGATCGCTCGATGCCAGTGCTGTCGGTCATCATGACGGTGGCCGAGATGGACGGGCTGCGCCCGGAAGGGTCCAACCCCTGCAAGGGGATCAGGCGCTACCGGCGCAGGAACAGGGAGAGGTTTCTGTCGGAGGCCGAGTTCGGACGCCTTGGCGCGGCGCTGTGCTGCGCGGCCCCATCCCCGGCCGTGCCGCTCATTCGGCTGCTGGCGCTGACGGGATGCCGGTCGAGCGAGATCAGGACACTTCGCTGGGCAGAGTATCGCGACGGGCATATCTTTCTGCGCGACAGCAAGACGGGTCCGCGCACGGTGTGGCTGTCCAGGGCGGCGCGCAGGGTCCTTGACGCGCTTGCCCGCACATCGCCTTGGGTGTTTCCGTCCGTCCGGGGTGCGGGCCCGATGCCGGGTGCGACGCTCACCCGGGCGTGGTTCAGGCTGCGCGTGCAGGCCGGTCTGAGAGATGTGCGCCTGCATGATTTGCGGCACTCCTATGCAAGTGCGGCCATCGCGAGCGGGGAAACCGTTCTGGCAGCGGGTCGGCTTCTTGGGCATAACAGCCCCGAAACCACCCTCAAATACGCCCATCACACGCAAAGTGATGTGGAGAATGCCGCCGCCGCGATGGGGGCGGTTCTCGGAGGAACGCGGAGAGGAACAGGGGGAGGAACCCGGCCATGAGCAAGGTTCGGTTGACGGATGCGCGGGCACGGAGGTTCAGACCGTGTGCGCGGGAATATTGCGTGCAGGACAGCGCGGTGCCGTCCCTGAGCCTTCGGGTCTATCCCACGGGGACGAAGACATGGACCTGCACGGTGGCGGGACGCAAGGTCTCGCTGGGCCGGATTGAACTGATGCCCGCCTGCGCCGCGCGCCGGGAATGTCACCGGTTGCAGGTCGAGGGGGTCGCGCCGGTCTGGGACCTGCCCACCTACCGGGGCTTTGCGCTGGATATGTGGCACAAGACATGGTCCACGCGCTGCAAGCCATCCACGGTCAGGGGGCGGGATCACATTCTGGCGCGGCAGCTTCTGCCCGCGTTCGGAGCGCTTCGGATTGACCGGATCACGCGACAGATTATTGAGGACTGGTTTGCCGCCTATAGCGCCTCTGCGCCCGGCGGCGCGAACCATGCGCTGAAACTTTTGCGCCAGAGCCTGAACTTTGCCCTTGAGCGCGGCCTCATCGACAGCAACCCGGCGGGTTTTGTGCTTCCGAACCGGCGCGCCAGGCTGACGCGGTTCCTGTCGCGGGATGAAATCGCGCGGCTGAACGCGGCGCTTGACCGGCACAGCGCGGGGCGCACTGGCGTGCAGGCTGACATCATCCGGCTTCTGCTGCTCACGGGCTGCCGCAAATCGGAAATCACCCATCTCAGGCGCAGCGAGGTCGATGGCAGCCGCCTCAGGCTGGAAGACAGCAAGACGGGTCCGAGGATTGTGTATCTCAGCGCCGAGGCCCGCGCCATCGTTGAGAGGCGCATGAGGGGGGCCGGGGCATATCTGTTCCCCTCGCCGCGCAACCCGGCGCGGCCCGGCTCGGGAGGGTTGAGGCTCTGGTACAGGATCAGACGGGAGATCGGCATTGAGGACGTGCGTCTGCACGACCTGCGACATTCCTATGCCAGTCAATCTGTGATGGCGGGTATTCCCCTGCCGGTGGTGTCGAAGCTCCTGGGTCACAGCCAGGTCACGATGACGCTGCGCTATGCCCACAGCGCAGACAAAGACGTCGAGGCCGCAGCCGAGCGGGTCGGGGCGCGCATTGCCGGGCTGTTGTGGTCTGGCTGAGCGCTTTGTTCAACACCCTACACGCTTTTGGTTTTGATGCGCACCCCGCATAGTTCACTGCCTTTGCAGTGCCTTCTTTAGTTGGGTGATGAGATGGGGCCAACTCAAATAGCCAGAAAGGTGTCTTGTGACAATTCCTACCCTGCAAACAATGAAGCTTTTCGGACGAGAGTAGCGGGTTTTGACTATTTGGGTGTTCAGTTCCCCGTGCACGCGCTTAATTGAATCAGGAAAACTATCCACAACCTGAATAAAACAGCCCCGTCCGGGGCAATGCGTCCATAGGCGCTCACTTAAGCAGATTGAATGCAGGTATAAGTTAGTCTCTATGCCATTTGAGTGGTCGCTGCCATTCGTACTTTGCGCGACGAAGGCCGGGAGAGAATCTAAAGTTCCAGATGCTGCATCGTAAGGCTTTCCTTCCGTCCTGAGGTGAGCGACAAACACTGTATGGCGTTTACAAAAGAACATCACATCAACTTGTTGAAACTCGCTGAGCAGCAGTTTCGTCTAGCATGTATTGTTCGTGTGCATGCAGCTCTAGAAACCTTGCCGCTAGATGCTCCTGTTTCACAATCATTTGGAAAGCATACGTCCACGTGGGAAGAATTCGGACTTCGGCAGGATCAAATTGAGTACGCCGCTCCAACACTCGAATTTGTTTCGACGTTCGTGATGTCTTCGGCAATGCGCCAAGCATTCGCTGAGCATGTTCCCAACGCAAGAAACCACAAAAACTCCAACGTTGCAGCCGCTTACCAAATCGCCCGGCTGACCAGAAATGCGTTCTCGCATCACATGCTCGTCCCTAGATGTTCAATCGATGATGACTGCAAAAATCGTAAATTCGAAGTGGGAGAGGTGATCAGATTAGACACATCAAATCTCGATGGGCAGCCATTGCGGTGGGACCACTATGGCGGGCATCTCGCGATATGGAGACTATGCCAATGGGTTCGCTTTAATGTATTAGATGACAAATCCCCGGTTGATCGTGTTCTCCCCGAGCGGCCAGCAATCAAGGTGATCAAACAAGGCAATCTATTTGTAAGGAAAATTGGCGACCTCTCGTCCGATGACGGCTAAGGCCGCCATCTGAATATGAAGCTGTCAATCGGCATTGAATAATGACCCCCTATCGGCGTCCAAATTTGCCCCCCTTGGAGCTAAGAGGGGTGTTGGGAGAGTTGCGTTAAGGTTGATTCAGGAGGGGTGGACACCAGGTCAACGGTTCATCATCGAAACTCTGTTCGACAAGCTCAAATCGCACATGGGTCTGGAACACACGCGACACCGATCCCCGATCAATGCCTTCGTTCACATTCTGTCATGCGTTGCCGCCTACGTTCTGGGGCAACCGAAGGTCAAAATGGGCAAAGTTGTCGTCCCAGACGTCATTCGGAGCATCGCGAGCGTGACACGAGCTTATCCAGAATTCGGGTTAGTTTAACTCACCAAAGAACGCAGTGCGGGGCCTTCCACCAGCTTAGTATGTTGAACTGATATCAACAGCCTTAGACATTGACCTGTTCAGCTTGGTTTCTCGGAGCGATGATTTTGACGGCGTCCTTGGCAAGACTGAAAATGAGAAGCGTTGCGCGTTCGTGTCGAGACGTTTTATGCGGCTTGAGATTGCAGCATAGTCAAATGCATGTTTTATTGAGATGAGTTGAAAAGCATATACTTAACCGCGATGCAGACACCTGAGCAGAATGCGCGAGAAACTATCGACTTGCTGCTTTCGGCGGCGGGCTGGGTGTTGCAAGACCCTGCTGATTTCAATCGAAGGGCGGGCACCGGCGTGGCAGTGCGGGAGTTTCAGCTTACCTCAGGGCCTTGCGACTACTTGCTGTTCGTAGAGGGGAAAGCGGCAGGGATCATAGAGGCAAAGAAGTCAGGCGTCACACTTGGCGGGGTGGCTGAGCAGTCCGACCGCTATATGGGTGGTTTGCCGGAGCCTGTCGCCAGGTGGGACGACCTGCTGATCTATGACTACGAAAGCACCGGCGACGAAACCTTCTTTCGCAACCTGCAGGACCCGAAACCGCGTTCGCGCAAGGTCTTTGCGTTCCATCGCCCGGAAACCTTGCTTGCATGGCTAAAACGCCCAAAGACCCTCAGGGCGGCATTGGCAGATATGCCAGCCCTCATCGAAACGGGTTTACGTGACTGCCAGATTGAGGCGATCCACGGGCTTGAGACGTCGCTTTCAGAAGATCGCCCACGGTCGCTCATTCAACTTGCGACGGGTGCAGGGAAGACTTTCACGGCCTGCACATTCTCATATCGCCTGATCAAGCACGCCGGTGCCAGACGCATTCTGTTCCTGGTCGACAGAAACAACCTCGGGGACCAGACGCTGAAAGAGTTCCAGAACTTCCAGCCCCCCGGAACCGCCAACCGTTTCACCGACACCTACATTGTTCAGCATCTTCATTCGAAATGGATCGACCCTGACGCGAAGGTTGTCATAACGACGATCCAGCGTCTCTATGCCATGCTGCGCGGTGACGAACTGGACGAGGAGGCCGAAGAAAGTTCTGCTTTTGAGGCCTGGCCGGGCGACGAAGGTGAAGCTTCGCCCATCGAATACAACCCCAACATCCCCATCGAGATGTTCGACTTCATCGTCACCGATGAGTGTCACCGCTCGATCTATGGCCTCTGGCGGCAGGTTCTTGAATATTTCGACGCGTCGATCATTGGCCTCACGGCTACGCCGTCCAAACATACGCTGGGCTTCTTCAACCAGAACCTCGTTGCCGAGTATCCCTATGAACGTTCCGTCGCCGATGGCGTAAATGTCGGATACGAGGTCTATCGCATCAAGACACGCGTCAGCGAGGATGGGGGAACTGTCGAGGCCGGTGATGCCGGTTTCCAGGTTCCCGTGAGAGACAAGCGAACCCGGGCGGTGCGATACCTCGATCTGGATGCCGACCTTGATTACACCAAAAAGGACCTCGACCGGTCGGTTGTCGCGCCCAATCAAATCCGCACGGTTCTTGAGACCTACAAGAACCGCGTCTTCACTGAACTCTTCCCCGACCGCACCGGTAAATGGCTTCCCAAGACGCTGATCTTTGCCAAGGACGACAACCAGGCCGAAGAGATCGTGCATGCGGTCCGCGAGATCTTCTCTGAAGGCAATGACTTCGCCAAGAAGATCACCTACCAGACCAGCGAAGACCCAAAGTCGCTCATCAACGCCTTCCGCATCGACGCGTTACCGCGCATCGCCGTGACGGTGGACATGATCGCCACAGGCACAGATATCAAACCGGTCGAGGTTCTGATCTTCATGCGCGACGTGAAATCAGAAGGGTATTACGAGCAGATGAAGGGTCGCGGTGTGCGCTCGGTGCCGGATTCGGACCTTCAGGCCGTCACGCCCGATGCCCAAACCAAGACGCGCTTCATCCTGATCGACGCCGTAGGCGTGTCGGAGACCAAGAAGAACGCGTCCCAGCCGCTCGAACGCAAGAAATCGATGTCCTTCGACACGCTCATCGACCAGATTGCCCAGGGGCGGCGTGATGAGGATGCTTTATCGAGCCTTGCAGGGCGGCTTGCCGCGCTGGATCGCAGGTTGAGCGACGAGGATCGCCAAAGGATCGTTGAGGCCACAGGCGGCAAATCCCTGCGCGTTCTGGCCAACAAGCTCCTTGACGCCATCGATCCGGACAAGCAGCAAGCCGTCATTGAAGACGCCCATGGCCCGGCACCCACGCGCGAACAGGAAGGTGCGGCCATCGAAGGGCTGGTCGAGCAAGCCTGCGCCCCCTTCGAAGCGGCTCCGGTTCGCAACCTGCTCAAAGACATCAAGCAAAAGACCGATATCGTCATCGACGAATTCACCACCGACGAGTTGATCAGCGCGGATTTCGACATGAAGCACGCCGAGGAACGCGTCACCTTGTTCAAGACCTTTATCGAAGAGAACAAGGACGAACTGACCGCCCTGCAAATCATCTACAACCAGTCCTATGCGCGTCAGCGTCTGACCTATGCAGCTATCAAGGAGCTTGCGCAAAGGCTGAGCGATCATCCGCACTACCTGACCACGGCGGATGTCTGGCAGGCCTACAAGCGCCTTGATGCGGCGAAGGTGAAGGGCGCGCCGATGGACCAGCAACTGACCGAGATCGTCAGCCTCGTGCGTTATGCGCTGGGTCAAGACACGGTGCTGGAACCTTTCGGTGCACGCGTCGAACAGCGCTTCAATCTCTGGCTCGGACGTGAGAAAAACGCCGGGCGCGACTACTCGGCGGAACAACTGACATGGCTGCGCCTCATAGCAAAGTTCATCGCAGCCAATGCCGAGATCGGCCCGCGCGATTTCATGGAGGTGCCGAGCCTGGCGGACAAAGGCGGGATACTGAAAGCACGGGAGTTGTTCGGGACAGACCTCGACGGCGTGTTGGACGACCTGCAAGGGGCGTTGGTTGCGTGATGGAAAAATATGAACTCCCCCTCGGGTGGGCATGGAGTACCATCACTGAGACTTCTGTCACAGTTTTTGGTCAATCGCCCCCTTCTGATACATACAATCAAGATGGTGTTGGGCTGCCTTTCTTTCAGGGAAAGGCCGAATTTGGCGACCTGAATCCGACCGCAATCAAGTGGTGTTCAGAACCGACAAGAGAGGCTCTTGAGGGCGATATTCTCATTTCTGTTCGAGCGCCTGTGGGGCCCACAAATGTGGCGGACCAACACTGTGGAATTGGACGAGGTTTAGCCGCAATCCGTCCTGCGATTGATGCAGACTTTGTTCGGCACTGGTTATCGAGGAGCGTCCAAGCCTTAGTTGATCAAGGAACTGGAACCACTTTCAGAGCGATTACGAAGAATATTCTGAACGGTCACCCAATCCCAGTAGCCCCCCTGCCCGAACAGCATCGCATCGTCGAAAAAATCGAGACGCTCTTTGCCTGTCTCGACAAGGGCGAAGAGGCGGTGCGGGAGGTGCAAAAGCTTCTGAGCCGCTATCGCCAATCCGTCCTGAAAGCCGCCGTCACCGGCGAACTTACCGCTGATTGGCGGGCGGGGCGCGAGGGGGAGTTGGAAGAGGGGGGCGCACTGCTTACGCGCATTCTCGACGACAGGCGCGAGACTTGGAGCGGTCGGGGGAAATACAAAGAGCCTCAAAGTCCCACAGCAACTTCTGAAATAAGGCTTCCCCCGAACTGGTCATGGGCGACAGTTGATCAACTGTCCAGCGCTGTTGACTACGGCAGTTCGGCAAAGTGTTCGACCGAAGACCGGGGCGTCCCGGTCTTGCGGATGGGTAACGTCGTTGACGGTCATCTCGACGTCGAAAACCTCAAGTTTCTTCCAAACGACCACGATGAATTTCCACGACTCTTGCTCACCGATGGTGATCTTCTGTTTAACCGGACCAACAGTGCGGAGTTGGTCGGCAAGACTGCGGTTTTTCGGGAGTTGGAAAGAGACTACTCGTACGCTTCATATCTGATCAGAGTCCGGTTGATCGAAGTCATACCGGAGCTTGTCGCCGCATTCATAAACAGCCTTCTAGGGCGAAATTGGATTAAGAGCGTTGTGAGCCAGCAAGTTGGTCAGGCCAACGTAAATGGGACAAAGCTAAAAGCGCTTGCGGTACCGCTCGCTCCTCTCGATGAACAACAGGTTATCTTGGAGAGGTTGGAGAAAGCAGAGTCAAAGATTGCGAGGCTTGCAGATTGGTGCCAAACCGAACTCAAGCGCTCGGCCTCACTTCGGCAATCCATCCTGAAAGATGCCTTTGCCGGTCGCCTTGTCCCGCAAGACCCATCCGACGAACCTGCCAGCGCTCTCCTCGCCCGGATCGCTGAGGCCAGGACAAACGACAAGGAACGGGCCAGGAAGACCCGCAGAAAGGGCCGGGCATGAGTGACATCAAACTGTTCAGCCAAAGCGGCAGCGCGCTGACCGAGATTGCAAGCTCCGCCGCCCCGCTGGAAAAGGCGCTGCAAACAACCTTTGAGCAAAACCTCGAAACGCTGCTCGGCGTGCGCTTCCTTGCCTCGGAATACGTCACCTCGACCGGCGGGCGCATGGACACACTGGGCATCGACGAGAACGGCTATCCGGTCATCATCGAATACAAGCGCGAGCGCAGCGAGAACATCATCAACCAAGGCCTCTTTTACCTCGACTGGCTGATGGACCATCGCGGTGATTTCGAACTTTTGGTGCGCGACAAGTTAGGCAAGCAAACCGCCGACGCCATCGAATGGAGCGCCCCGCGTCTGATCTGCATCGCGTCCGATTTCACCAAGTATGATGAGCACGCAATCAAACAGATGAGCTGGAATATCGAACTGATCCGGTACCGGCGTTTTGGGAACGATCTTTTGCTGCTCGATCTTCTCACTACTGTATCAACAAAGCCAGTTCTGGTCGCAGACACGAAGACTGGAAAATCACAGAAGTACAAGACTACCGCCGAATACCTTACTGTCGCGCGCGAAGAACTTGCGAACCTCTATTCCGATTTGGAGGCCTTTATGCTGGGTCTGGGTGACGATGTTGTTCAGAAGGAACTACAGTTCTATTTCGCGTTCAAGCGGATCAAGAACTTTGCCTGTGTCGAGGTCAAGCCGCAGATCGGCGTTATCCGGGTTTATTTGAAGATCACCAACGACGTGATGGATGTGATGTGGGGCTACGAAGAGGACTTCACCCGCGATGAAACTAATGTCGGGCACTATGGGACCGGGGACCTCGAAGTCACTCTGAGATCATCCGAAGACCTTGAAAAGGCCAAGCAATTCATCACCCATTCGTACGAGGCGTCCTGATGGCTGCACGCGTTTTCATATCCTACTCGCATCAGGACGAGGAACTGCGCGATCAGCTTGAAGTGCAACTGTCGATGCTAAGAAGACAGGGCCTGATTGAGTTCTGGCACGATAGAAGGATGATCGCAGGCGAACGCCTTGATTGGACGATTAGCAAAGAACTCGATGAAGCGGACATCGTCATTCTGTTGATCAGCCCGGATTTCTTGGCTTCGGATTACTGCTACAAGATTGAAAAAGGCCGTGCACTTGAAAGGCATCGCCAAGGTTCGGCAAGACTGATCTCTGTTGTACTTCGACCATGCGATTGGACACACACTGAGTTGGCTGAGTTCCTCGTCACCCCGACAGACGGTAAGCCGATCACCACTTGGCCTAATCGCGACGAAGCTTTTCTGGACGTTGCAAAGTCAATTCGCAGAGCAATCGAAGAAATCGACGCCGTCGGTGAACCATTAGATCGACACGCGTACATCGAGGCTGAACCAGCAGAGCCGGAGCCTGTACCGGAGCTTCCACGATCTTCAAATCTGCGCCTTCGCAAAGTATTCACTGAAGCTGACAAGGACCGCTTTCTTTTGACTTCGTTTGAATACATGGGCCGCTTTTTCCAGGGTTCGCTGGAAGAATTGCAGGCAAGGAATTCGGGAATTGAGGCGCGTTATCGTAGGGTCGACGGCAACGGCTTCACTGCGAAAATCTACGATGATGGATCAAAAGTTGCAGCTTGTAGCATTAAGTTGGGCGGGAGACTGGGCAGCGGCATTACATACTCGGAAGGAGAGGAAGGCCAATTGAACTCCTATAACGAACGCATCACTGTCGAAAATGACGATCAAAAGATGTTCCTTCGCCCCATGGGTATGCCGCACCTTTGGTCCGACCAAGATAAAAAAGTGCTAAGCGAAGAAGGTGCCGCTGAGTACTATTGGGCGTTGCTTATGAGGCCATTGCAGGGCGGATGATATGACGAACGAACAACTTGTCTCCAAGGTCTGGAACTACGCGCATGTGTTGCGGGATCAGGGCATATCCTACGGCGACTACATCGAACAGATTACATACCTCTTGTTTCTCAAGATGGATCAGGAGCGGGTCGAGTTGCTCGGCGCGCCATCAGCCATCCCGCCGGAATGGAACTGGGCGCAGATTGCTGGAAAGTCCGGCGATGAGTTGGAGTTGCAGTACCGGCATACGCTTGAAGCGCTTGCCAGCGCAGACGGGCTGATCGGAACGATCTTCCGGAAGTCGATGAACAAACTGACCGATCCGGCAAAGCTGACGCGCGTTGTGTCACTGATCGACAGCGAAGGGCCATGGATTGGCATCGGTGTCGACGTGAAGGGCGATATCTACGAAGGGTTGCTGGAACGCAATGCGTCCGAGGTGAAGTCGGGTGCTGGCCAGTACTTCACGCCGCGCCCTGTTATTGAAGCGATCATCGAATGCGTTGACCCGCAGATCGGCGAAACCGTCTGCGACCCCGCTTGCGGGACCGGCGGCTTCTTGTTGTCAGCCTACGATCACATGAAAGGACAAAGCCAGGATCGCGATGCCCTCAGAAAACTGCGCGAAGAGACCTTTACCGGGGTTGATATCGTCGATGAGGTTGTACGTCTCAGCGCCATGAACCTTTACCTTCATGGCGTTGGAAACGGGGCCATTCCGGTTCGGCAAGGGGATGCACTCTCGGGTGATCCCGGGTCGCGTTATCAAGTCATCCTGACCAATCCGCCATTTGGCAAGAAGTCCAGTTTTACGGTTGTTGGCGAGGATGGTCAGGTTTCGACCGAACGCGAGAATTACGAGCGCGAAGACTTCAAGTTCACAACCTCGAACAAGCAGGTCAACTTTCTGCAGCACATCATGACGATTATGGCGGTGAACGGGCGGGCGGGCGTCGTTCTGCCAGACAACGTGTTGTTCGAGGCCGGACGCGCCGGTGAGGGCATCAGAAAACGACTGCTGGAAGGCTTCAACTTCCATACGTTGCTACGTCTGCCGACCGGGATTTGGTACAGCCCCGGCGTGAAAGCCAACGTGCTTTTCTTCGACAAAAAAGCAGCGGCACGTGAAGCCCAAACGCGCGCGCTATGGGTCTATGACTATCGCACCAATGTTCACAAAACGCTGAAGACAAAGAAACTCGACCGCGCAGACCTGGATGACTTTGTCTCGTGTTTTCGCGAACGCCGGGAGACCGAGCGCTTTAGATGCTTTGCCTATGAGGACCTGGTCGCCCGCGACAAACTGAATCTGGATATTTTCTGGCTGAAAGACGACAGCCTTGAAGATATCGACAGCTTGCCCGCGCCGGATGTCATCGCAGGCGAGATTGTCGAGAACCTGGAAGCGGCACTGGAACAGTTCAGAAGCGTCGCAAACGAATTGCAGGACTGACAGATTTGCATCCCGCGATTTTACAATTCGCACGGGCCGGGTCGCGGCTGCAACGCGCCCCGGCGAAGGGCGGCTGTCAGCCATCCTCTTCCCCACGCTCCGCCAATCGCATCGCGATACTGTCGGTCGCGTTTATCACCCGTTGCCTTTTGGCCGATATGTCTGACGCCGCAGGATTCCGGTATATGCAAGCAAGGAAAAGTATATGTATAGCACCTTCAAGAACAGCGACACTACACAAAAACCACTATGCTTTTCATAGTGCCTGTATGCAAATGCAAGTCCCGAACAGCGCAAAATAGCAAAATGGACAGACACAAACATGCATAGTCATTTTTCCGAAAATGCAACTTTTGGCCCTGAATCGCGCGGAAAAATCATATATGCAATGCGCATAAATCGTTCTTGCGATGATCTGTAACATACTGTATTAGCGTTGCTAATGAGAGGTATCAAACAAACTATGCAAGGTGTTCAGGCCTGAAATGTGGTGAAATAGTGGGTTTACACCCCGAGGAGCACATCTTCTTAACGACACACCATTCCCTGGAGATCTGGTTGAAGCAGATCGTGTTCGACCTTCATCGTGTCATTAAGCATTTGGACAACGACGAGATTAATCAGGCAAACTGGCTCTTGAACCGATTGGGAGAGATCATGCGTTTGGCCGAGGCACATTGGGTTGTACTCGAGACAATGTCCGCAGCCGATTTTGCAGAATATCGAAGCCTCCTGACCGGTGCATCTGGCATGCAGTCGCGTCAGTTCCGGGAAATAGAAGTAATGCTGGGTCTGTGCGAGGTCGCGGATGAGGAATATGCAGCGCGCGTCGAAAAGATGTGGCCCGGCTTGATCGCGGAACACCCAAAAACACTGCGCCAGGCTTTCTTTGGGTTTCTTGAACGCCGTGGATTGTCACTGCTGGATGTCTATGGTGACCGCTGGAACCAGCATGATTTGTTCCTGCTGGCAGAACATGCGTTCGAGCTGGACCGGCGCTTCCACTCCTGGCGGCACAACCACATCCTGATGGTCCGCCGTCAGATCGGCATTCGCGCCCTTGGAACCGGTGGAACATTCTTTGACGACTATCTGGCCAAGACACTGCGGTATTATTTCTTCCCCGAACTCTTCGAGTTCCGCAATGAGCTGACCGCCCACATGGGTGGTGAGGTCAAGTCAAAGTAAGCCGCATCATGGTTCATCCCAGGCTCATACCTTGCATGGAACTCCCGGTGGAGACGCTGGATCATTAGCTGTCTCCCAGCCGAACCGCTAAGGATGCCGATGGCACCTTGGCGGCTTTGGCGGATGCGACCGCGCAAGCCTTGGCGTCAGATGAACACGTCGTTATGCCCGACGTGTCTTACGGCGCGCGGCCCAGGCAGAAAATCGACGTGTTTGCACCTGTCGGCGCGACGAAAGCCCCGTGTCTTGTGTTTATTCATGGGGGTTTCTGGCAAGAAGGCGCAAAAGATGTGTCAGGCTTTGCCGCGTGCAATTTCACGACGCATGGTTGGGCCTATGTGTCGGTGGGTTATACGCTGACGCCAGATGTGTCGCTGACAGAGTTGACATCAGAAATCTATCAGGTTCTGGATCACCTGCGCAAAAACGCAGACCGGTATAACATTGATGCCGGCAAAATTGTCTTGAGCGGGCATTCGGCTGGCGGGCATCTGACGGCCTCTGTTCTGGCCGAGGTCTTGGGGCAAGGGGCTGCCGCGCATCTCGTAGGAGCCGTGATGGTGAGCGGGGTTTTCGACCTCGAACCGATCGCCAGATCCTATGTTAACGATTTGGCGCGCATTTCACCTGAGGAAGCTGACCGACTTTCTCCAGCACGGCACGCGCCCAAAAAGGACATCCCGGTCCACCTGGTGATTGGTGCCGATGAACCTGAAGCGTTTCAGGTCCAGACCGCCGTTCTTGCAGACCTTTGGCAACAGCGTCTCACCGACCTCTCATGCACAAGCGTGCCGGGCAGAGATCATTTCGACATTCTCGAAGTTCTCGCTGATCCAAAAAGCGAGACCTTTCAGACCATTCAAAACATGATTGGGGACCACTTATGATGGATACCTTTCTGCAACGCGCCGGCGCGCTTGACGCAGCCGATCAGCTTGCACGCTTTCACGAGTTGTTTCATGTGCCCGAGGGCAAGATTTACCTAGACGGCAATTCGCTTGGCCTGATGCCAAAGGCCTGTGCCGCTCGTGTTCAGGGCGTGCTTCACAACGAGTGGTCCGAAGGCTTGATCAGCAGCTGGTCAGGTGCCGGTTGGTTCCATTTGCCAATGACCGTCGGGGACCGTATCGCACCGATTGTCGGGGCAGGCGAAAAGGAAATCGCTGTCGGTGACTCGACCTCGGTCAACCTGTTCAAATGCCTTGCGGCCGCCTTGAAGCTTCAAGAGGGGCGCAAGGTCATCCTGTCCGAGGCCGACAACTTTCCAACCGACCATTATATTGCCAGCGGGCTGGCAGATATGATGGACGGTTATTCCGTACGTGATCTGAACCCCGGTGACGATCTTGCGAAAAAGCTCGACGAAAAAGTTGCTGTTCTGATCCTCAGCCATGTTCACTACAAAACTTGTGAAATCCGCGATGTGAAAGCGATCAATCAGGCGGCCCATGACAACGGCGTTCTTGTGCTATGGGATCTGTCACACACGTCGGGCGCCGTGGAGATCAACCTGAAGGCTGATGACTGCGATTTTGCGGTAGGCTGCACATACAAATATCTCAACGGTGGTCCCGGCGCGCCAGCTTTTGCGTGGATCAATCCGCGCCTGCAAGAGAAAATCCAACAACCCCTGTCGGGATGGATGGGCCACTTTGATCCATTCGCTTTCACTCCAGATTACCAGCCTGCGCATGGCGCGCGCCGATTTGTCTGCGGCACGCCGCAGGTACTGAGCCTGTCTTCGCTGGATGAGGCGTTGAAGCTTTGGTCTGACGTTGACCGGGATGCGCTTTTTGCTAAGTCCCGCGCCATGACGTCATTCTTCATCGAAGCGGTTGAGACCGTCTGCGCCGACTATCCTTTGACGCTGGTCTGCCCGCGCGATGCAAGCAAACGCGGTAGCCACGTATCCTTTGATTACGAGAACGGCTATGGCGCGATGCGGGCCATGGCAGACCGGGGTGTAACGGGTGACTTCCGTGCGCCAAAAACAATGCGTTTTGGCTTTGCGCCTCTGTATCTGAGCTTTGCAGATGTCGCCAACGCCGTCGGTCATTTGAAGGTCGTTCTGGATGGGCAGGAATGGGATCGTGAAGAATATAAAATTCGCGGCGAAGTCACTTAATTCACTGGGAAAGTAATCGGTTATGTCGATCAAGAACCTTTTGGTTGCCTATAACGGCGGCGAGGCATCCGATGCAGCGCTGCGTGTCGCGATCGGCATGGCGCAAAAGTATGACGCACATTTGACGGGTGTTCTTGCGCATGGCGTATCGCGGGTATCGCGCAATATCCCGGCCTGGTTTTCCAATGAAATGACCAAGAGCATTCAGGGGGCGGTTTCGCACAAGGCGGAAATCGTCGCAGGCAAGTTTCACGACTTGGCCTCGGCAACGCGACCAGCGAACAAGGTGCATTGGATCGAGGTCGGAGGGGATCCAGATCAGACCATCGCGGATTACGCGATGCTCTATGACATCACGGTCGTGGGCCAATATGAAACACTTGCCGAGGCTGATGAGCTGGAGTTGCACCCCGAAAACGTGACGCTGAAAAGCGGCAGACCGGTTCTGTGGGTGCCCAAGCAATTCGACGTCAAAAACATGAACGAGCATGCAGTTCTGGCTTGGGACGGAAACCGGATCGCGACCCGTGCACTTTCGGGCGCGATGACGGTGCTTGAGACCAAAGAGAAAGTAACTGTTGTCACCGTCGACCGGCCAAATCTCGGGACACCACTGGCCGGGATTGATGTCATGACAGTTTTGTTGCGCCACGGCATTCCTGCCGAAAGCAAAGTGGTCACGCCCGGCAGGAAAGCAACGGCCGAAGTTCTCTTGGCAGAATGCAAAGCCGTTGATGCGCGCTTGCTGGTCATGGGTGCTTTTGAGCGATCGTTGTTTCGACATGACTTTGTGGGCGGAGTCACAACTGACGTTCTAAGCACAGCGCAGATTCCAGTCCTGATGTCCCACTGACGTGAGGCGAAGAAACCAACAACCCGTTCATCAGAGGAGAAACGCAAATGTACAGGTTGATCAAAACACTTACCAGCGCCGCCTTGGCGACGGGTATGTCCATTGGCGCAGCTTTCGCTGCCGACTGGACACCGGACGGTGCGATTACAATGCATGTCGGATTTGGCGCAGGCGGTTCCACCGATGCCCTGTCTCGCGCAATCGCAAAATCCATTGAAGATGCAAACGGCTGGGATGTGGTTGTCGAGAACCTTCCCGGTGCAGGCGGTGTCGCCATGTTGTCCAAGTTGCAAGCCATGGATCCTGATGGATTGAACATTGGCGTTGGTGTCACAATCCCTGTTTGGATTCAGCTGGAGCGCCGCGGCGATCAACTGCCGTTCACTCTGGAAAGCTTTGATTGGCTGGCGACCATGGGCCGCGCCGGGCTGGCGATGACGGTAGCCGCTGATGGTGATGTGAAATCCATGGCTGACCTGATAGAAAAAGCGAAATCCGGCGGTGTCACCGTTGCAACCAACGGTCCGGCTCAGGAGTTGATCGTGCGGGCCCTCGCAAAAGAAACCGGCGGCGACTTTAAGCCTGTGCCGACCAAGTCTGGCGGTGAGATCATTCAGAACCTGCTGGGCGGCCACGTTGACGCGGCGACCCTGGGCGGTGCCCATGTGGAATACGTTCAGAACGGCGACATGATCCTGGTTGCCGGTCTCGCCCCGGTTCGCGATGGCGCAGACACCAACGTTCCGACCCTGATGGAGATGGGATACCCACTGTCTATCGATGCGTCCTTCTATATCGCTGCCCCGGCCGGTCTGAGCGACGACGCCAAGAATGCTATGTCAGACGCGATCAGCGCCGCACTTGAATCCGATGGTGTCGGTGAAGCGCTGAGCGCCATGGGTATGGAAGGCAACAATCTGGGTCCAGACGGCACTGCACAGATGATTGTGGATGGTCAGGCCACCGTGTCAGGCATGATTGCGGCATCGCAATAAGATGCGATCTCTCCGGCAGCTTCACGAGCTGCCGGAGTTACTATGAAAGGGGTACGTCATGTTGGCAGATCGTTTGTTCACTGTTTTTGTGCTCCTTGCGGCACTGGCCGCTATTTTTGTCGCCATTCCGGCAGGTACCGAAAAAATCGACTACGGCACATTCAGCCCGGAGGTCGTCCCAACTGCGCTTGCCTATGTCATTGCGGGCCTGGCGCTCATTCAGATTTTTGTTCCAGGCCGAAACCAGTCTGTCGGGCCAATTGCCTTGATCGATATTTTGCGCTGCGGCCTTCTTTTTGGCGTGACAGTCGTCATGGTGTTTGTGATGGAACGCATCGGCTTTCTTCCCGCATCAATCGTAATCACGGCTTGTGCAGTTTTCATGATGGGGGAACGTCGCCCAATCTGGTTTGCAGCAACCGCCATCGGTCTCCCGGCGCTGATCTGGTTTGTCGTGACCATCTTGCTCGACCGCACTTTACCCTAGAAGATACGACGTGCTTGATCTCGCAACAATTCTCGCTGGCCTGTCAGACGCCTTTGCTCCAATGACGCTGGCCTTCGTTCTATCTGGCGTGATTGTCGGGCAATTCGTCGGCGCACTTCCTGGGATCGGTCCGGTCATCACCATGGCCGTTGTTATCCCGTTTACCTTCGTCATGGATCCACTGCCCGCCATCGGATTTCTGATTGGGATCATGAAGGGCGGCACAATCGGCGGCGCCGTGCCAGCCGTTCTGATCAACGTGCCCGGCACGCCGGACGCAGCAGCGACCGCGCTGGATGGCTATCCCATGGCCAAGGCGGGCAAACCTGAGAAGGCCATGAAGATGGCGCTCTATTCCTCTGTGACAGGTGACACGTTCAGCGACCTCGTTCTCATTACAGTCTCCGCGCCGTTGGCGATTCTGGCACTGAAAATGGGCCCCGTTGAAGTCTTTTCACTTATGATTTTCTCGTTCGCCGTCATCTCTGCGTTGCTGGGAGAGTCGATCACCAAAGGCCTGATCGCGCTTGTTTTGGGTCTGTTGCTTTCGACGGTCGGTATGGACCCCGAGCATTCCACCCCGCGCCTTATTTTTGGCGAATGGGCGTTCTTCGAAGGCCTTCCGGTTGCGTCGGTCGCCATCGGGACTTTGGCCGTAGCGGAAATTTTCCGTCACATTGCCCAAACGCGCCACGGCAGCACCCCGGCAGCGCAAACCAACAAAAGCGCAGCGCCGGAAGATCGCCGCGTCAGCTTTGCCGAATACTGGAAATGCCGCTTCGTCATGTTGCGCGGCGCCGTTATCGGAACAGGGATAGGCGCTGTTCCAGGGGTTGGATCAACCGCCGCAGCTTTTATGAGCTACGCGGCCACCAAACAATCCGATCCGAATCCGGAAACTTACGGTAAAGGCAATATCAAGGGCGTCGCCGCAACAGAATCCGCCAATAGCGCGGTCGCCGGCGCAGACATGATCCCGCTGCTGACGTTAGGCATCCCCGGCAGCGCGTCTGCCGCGATGTTGATCGGCGCGTTTATCATTCAGGGTATCCAGCCGGGTCCGCTGCTGTTTGAAAAGCAGGGGCAGCTCATCTATGGATTGTTTGGCGCCATGTTGATCGCCAACGCCGCCAATCTGTTTTTCGGCAACTTTGGACTTCGCCTGTGGGCGCGCATCATTTCGGCTCCGGCATCCATTATCCTGTCCGGCGCGCTGGTGCTCTGCTTGATCGGTGCGTATTTGTCGTCCGGCGGAATGCTCGGTATCTGGGTCATGCTGGCTTTCGCAGCGCTGGGATATGTCATGACGAGCTTCGGCTATCCGGTCGTCGTTTTGATAATCGCCTTCTTCCTGGGCCCACGGTTCGAACTGTCGCTGACGCAGACATTAATTGTTACCGATGGAAACGTATTCGGTTTTGCCAGCCACCCGGTTGCGGTGATGTTTCTTCTGCTGACAGTCGTGACATTGGTGCTTGTCTGGCGGAACAATCAGCAGACTTCGACCTAGCAAAAGGGATTTGTGCCGTCAGACTTCTGGTGTAGGGTGGTTCGCAAATTGAGGCAGGCTATGTTGCAATGTTTTGGCTGTTGACGCGCGTAGGATTAGCGTGTGGATGGTTTTCGGTCCCAACTAGTCGAATGCAGGCTCATGATCTCCTTCAAAGGCGCGCAATATCCTAAGGATGTGATCCTCTTTGCTGTATTCTTCTACGTCCGATATGACGTGCCCTACGTATCCGTCCGGTTTCCCCGCTCTGACGGAGTGATGGAGTGTTTGATAGTGTTCCCCATCGATAGTGGACATCTTGGGGTATTCTATGGCTGGCAAGAAGGGCCAGAAGAAGCGTTTTTGGTCTGATGACGAAAAGCGCTCGATTTGCGGCCAGACGCGAGCACCCGGTGTATCGGTTGCGCAGGTAGCGCGGCGGCATTCGATGAACACCAATCTGATCCACAAGTGGTTGCGCGACCCTCGTTTTGCCCCTGATTGCGATGAGGAATGTGCGCAAGCTGATGAAGCCTCTGAGTTTCTTCCGATAGAGATTGAGGGTGCAATGCCGGCACCGTCACATCCTGATATACAGGTTTCCGCACCGGCATTGGCTGGGTCGGTTTCTGCGCAACGCGTGGACATCACGCTGTCCGATGGCCGCCCTATTCTGGTTGAAGGTACAACGACCCTGTCTGCTGTTCTGGTGCTGGTGGAAGGGCTGATCCCTTGATCCCGGTGTCGTCGAACACGCGGGTATGGTTGGCAGCGGGGGTGACGGACATGCGGCGCGGGTTTAACACGTTGGCGGCGCAGGCCGAGAAGGTTCTGGAACTCGATCCCTATTCCGGCCATCTGTTTGTGTTCCGGGGACGACGCGGTGATCTGCTCAAGATCATCTGGTGGGACAGCCAGGGTGCCTGGCTGTTCAGCAAACGGCTGGAACGCGGACGGTTCGTTTGGCCTGCCGCCAAGGATGGCAAAATCAGCGTGACGGCGGCGCAGCTTTCAATGTTGCTTGAAGGGATCGACTGGCGGATGTCCAGGAAGACATGGCGGTCCCTGAGCACCGGGTAACTCCATTTATCTGCGCGATCTGGCGTTTGACGATTCACCTTTTTGCTGCAATGGGTTATATCCAACCACATGTTGGACGCCCTCAAATCATTGCCGGACGACCCCGCTGAACTGCGGGTCGTCAGTGAGCGTTTGATGGCTGAGGTGCAATCGCTGACCTACCAAAATGAGAAGCTGAAGGCCGAACTTCACGGCCATCGCAAGGCGCGGTTCGGTTCCAAATCCGAGCCCCTCGATCAACTGGCCTTCGATCTGGCGGAAGACGTCGAGATCGAAGGTGCAGCTGAAGCGCAGAAGAGCGAACCTGCTGAGACCGATAGCACACTGTCCAAACGCCAGCACAGCCGCAAACCATTGCCCGACCCATCTGGACCGACAAGACGAGGTTTTGTCTGTCGGGGAGGAATGCGACAATTGCGCCAGATCGGCGAGGACATCACTGAGGAACTGGAGTACATTCCAGGCCGCTTTGTTGTGCGCCGGATCACCCGTCGCCCCAAATATGCCTGCCGCTCTTGTGAGAGTGGGATTGCCCAGGCTCCAGCCCCCGCCCACATCATCGCTGGCGGCATGCCAACCGAGGCAACGATCGCCCATGTGCTCGTCTCAAAATACGCGGACCACCGTGTGTCCTGAGTACTGACATGGAAAGGAGGTACGTAACTGCAAAAGAGATGAGGGTAGGCCCCTCGGGTTCGGCGATCAGGAGCCGATCCCAAACCACCACAAGCTACTGTCGTAAAGAGCGATGGTGGTGAGCGTTGTGGAAACGGCGGGACGCGATCCCGTCAGGTACGATCCAGAGAGACGAGCGAAAGCGAGCCGTCGATGAACTGCCGAAAGCGTATGGTTGATGTCAGAACCGAGGGTGGTGGTCACCTCGGGATGAGTATGGGCGGTGCCCTAAAGTCCGGCCCATGCGGCATCCGGCTCGAAGGCGGCGTGAATCTGGATCAGGCTCTTTTGCGGAACAGGAGAACCTGTTGTCCCGATGCTAAGGAAGATGACCGATTGGGCAGCCCCAGAGAGGTCCAGAGTACCAATGCGGGGCACAGGGGCAGAACAACTCGTAGTAGGGTTGAAGGTGCTGTAATGGCGCTGGACCGAAGGGGTTGTGGTGTTCAGTCGCTGTCACTGGCCAACTGGTAACAGGATGAGCCGGATGACAGGGACAAAGCCGTTTACGATTGAGAAGAAGGAAATCTGGGAGGCGTTCCAACACGTGAACGCCAATCAGGGTGCAGCTGGTGTAGACGGACAAACACTCGAAAGCTTCGGGGAGCGGCTTGGTCCGAACCTCTACAAGCTTTGGAACCGGATGTCCTCTGGCAGCTATATGCCATCGCCGGTACGCCGGGTAATTATCCCCAAGGCGGATGGGGGCGAACGGCCGTTGGGTATTCCAACGGTCATGGACCGCATTGCGCAGGAGGTTATCCGGCTTTATCTGGAACCGCTCGTGGAACCAATCTTCCACAGCGATTCCTATGGGTATCGGCCCGAACGCTCCGCCATTGATGCCATCCGGACGGCGAAGCGCGCAGGCTCTGGCGGCAGGTCGAAGACCGTCTCGCTGAATGCAGCTTGCAACTTCACCAGCAGAAGACAAAGATCGTCTACTGCAGGGATACCAATAGAAAGGGCCGTTTCCGGACGGTCGCCTTCGACTTCCTCGGTTACAGGTTCCAGCCCCGGCTGGCGATCTGGCGCGGAGGTCTGTTCGGCGTATCCTACCTTCCGGCCGCCAGCCCCAAAGCTCTCAAGGCGTTCCGGCGCCGGGTGCGCAATTGGGGATTGCAGCGGCGTAGTGACAAGGGGCTGATCGATCTGGCCCGTATGTTCAATCGGCAGATTGAGGGCTGGATGGGTTACTTCAGATGCTTCTACAAATCGGCGCTCTATCCGACGCTACGTCTGATCGACGCTCATTTGGTCCGATGGGTGATGCGGAAGTACAAACGCTTCCGGCAGCGGCCCCGGCAAGCGCGGCTCTGGCTCGCCAGAATTGTGAAATCCACGCCGGGATTGTTCGCCCACTGGTCTCTTCTCTACGCAAATGGCTGAATGCTGGGAGCCGTATGAACTGAGAGGTTCACGTACGGATCTGGTAGCGCGTGTGGGTGAAATCCCCTCACGCGACTCGCTTGCCGCTGGATCGGCAATCCAAAATCTTCGCTCGAGAGAAGGTCGATCTGCACCGCTCCACGCTGATCGATTGGGTGGGGCGCAGCACGGCCTTGCTGGAACCACTGGCTGTTCATATCGGCAGGCTGGTCAGGGCGGGGCCCGCACTCTTTGCCGACGACACGCCGGTCAAACTGCAAAGCAAACTGAAGCCAAAGAAGACTCAGACTGCGCGGCTCTGGAGCTATGTTCGCGATGAGGGTCCATGGTGTGGGGATGCGCCGCCCTGCGCGTGGTATTAGTTCAGCACGGATCGCAAAGGCGAGCACCCGGTCAATCACCTCTCCGGCTATACCGGCACCGTTCATGCTGACGGCTTTGAGCGATGCACAGTTTGAGGTAGCCCGAAACGGGAACTGCGGTTCATGGGTTCACCTCTATGCAACAAGTCCGTTTTTTCGAACTTTTTTCCAATCAGCCAGCTGCGCAACCTTCAATATGGACTCCCGAACAATGGGTAGAACGACATCAAGAGTATGGCGGCTCATTGTCAGACTAGGGTAAAGGGCCAGAATACGCTCGATTTCGGGTGAAACGATGGGGCGCACCATGACTTCGCCCCGCTCGTACTCCTGATAAACATTGCTCATCGGTAGTATTGCGACTCCATCGCCCTCAGCCGTAAAAGCGAGCAAACCTTCAGCTGTTTCCAGTTCGCGCGCAATTTTCATGGGAATCCCTTGTGCGGACAAGCTGGATTTCAGCAGCTTGCGGTAGTTGCCTTTGTGGGGCGTAAGCAAAGCCATCTGCCCTACTTCAGACAGCTGGCTTGGGGTCGAAACAGGGCCAAGCACCTCCTTAGTTCCGACGGCGTAAAGCGACTCTGACGCTAAGGGAACGCTTGCGTAAGCTGGCGAAAGATAGGGAGCATAGGTAATCATTGCACAATTTGCCCTGATTGCATCAATTCAGGAGCGCGATCTGTTCCCTCTTCAAGCACATGCAAAGTTATTTCCGGCAATGCGATTGCAAAGTTGCGATGCAAGACTGGGATCAACAAACGGCCCAGTCGCAAGGGGACCGACAATGTGAGTTGATCTGGTGCCGCTCCCTCAGTTTCGATAATCCGTTGTTGCGTTCGTTCAAAGTTGGCGAGGGTTTCTTGCGCAAACGAATGAAATTCAGCGCCAGCAGGAGTGAGTTCAACACCGTGCCCTGTGCGCCGCAACTGCCAGCCGGCCAACATCGACCTGCGCCAACGCCTCTGCGCGGTTCAACTCGCGCTCGCTCATCATCACCCAACCCATGTCCGCTCGTTCTCAATGATTTTTGAGGGTAGAGTGACATTCCCGAATTGCTAATGTGGGACATTTTAACTTTGCTGCTTCAGTCCCTTACCCGGAAAAATAAGTTATGTTCATAGCTCCTTTTGAACGCGATCAATCACGTAACCAAACGGAAATCAATTGGGTCTGGGCCAAGTAAGATCATCCAAGTCAGAGTACTTCTGAATATACCTATCCATTGTCCTCTTGGAAACGCCAAGCTCTTTGCAAAGCGCCTGTGTTTTATTTGGGTCCTTTTTAATTTCATTTATTGCATCTGCAATCTGTTCATCCGAAAGAGCTTTAGGCCGTCCCAGACTGATGCCCTTTGATCTTGCTACGCTAAGCCCAGCTTTTGTTCTCTCGCTGATCAGGCTACGCTCAAACTCCGAAAGTGCAGCCATAATGTGAAAAAATAGCATGCCAGAACTTGTCCTTGTATCAATCCCTTCGGTTAAGGACTGAAAATCTGTATTTTGATCCGCGAGTACTTCTACCAGATCGAGCAAACCGTTCAGTGAACGACCTAGTCGGTCCAGTCTCCAAACTACAAGTGTATTTCCTTTTGCAGCGCGAAGCGCTGCATCAAGACCCGGACGGTGCATTTGGGACCCCGAAATACCTTGATCTCGATAAATTTTTTTGCACCCTATATTCCTGAGAGCATCAATCTGCATATCAAGATTTTGATGATCAGTAGAAACACGCGCATACCCTATCAGATCACCCTCAAATACAGGCTTGTAAGAAGAACTAACGTTAGTTTTGCGACGCGTTGAGCGTTGTTGCTTAACCTTGATTTTTACCATTGACAAAAAGGTTCCTTTGTGGCTCTTTTACAACCAGCAGCAAGTTGAAGCCGGAAAATCTCAAGTAAATCCAAAGTATAAATGAGGAAGAAGATGTCAATTTTTGACGTGGCGGAACCCGTCCAAAAAAGTCACGTTTTTGCCTGGGCTAGTCATCATTGTTTGGCGAATAGCGCTCTCAAAGAAATTGCGACCGTTTTTCCGACGACCTTTTGTTCATCGCTGATAAGAAGATACCTAGGGGTATGTTGGTTAGATAGGGGTTGCTCCGAAAAGTATCCTTCTAGGTTGGTTCTGTATAAATTCGACCGATCGAGCGGTTCATCACAGCTTGGACGTATTCTAATTTTTGCATCGGTGGCTTCTGCTGACGTCAGAGAAGTGATTTGTATGCTCACGGATCGTGGTTTTGACGTGCAAGTTTGCGAGAATTTCGGTTGCTTGGCCTTATCAGCTGCTGGCTCAGCTGTTGGCAATGAAAGCCGGTTAGTCGTCGATGATTTCGATATGGTTTTCGTTGATTTGGCGCTGAGTGGAATGACTCATGACTTAGACGATTCAGTCGGTCTGCTATGTCGCTTTAGAGAATCCAATCCAAAGGTTAAAGTTATTGTTTTCTCTGATGAATTCAAATCAGACGATTTGGGTGTTGATCGGTTAGCGGCCACTGATGTTTCTATCCGCTTGCCGGTCGATGCAGACAGGCTTGCTCAAGGAGTAGTTCAAGCTGGCATAAATAATGTCGGGTGGAGGAATAGGCATCAGGCTTTGTGGGCGGATGGTACGGAATAAAATCAATAGGTGGTAGAAATTCTGATGCAATTATTGCGTGTTTACGGTAGCCATCAATGAAACTTATTGTATCGACTGGCGCGTCTGCGTCTCAATCCGTGATTGTATTCCCTGAAGGGGTTCAGGGTTTACTGGTTCCGCTTGGTCCGAACGTGATCGCACGCACCTTCCGGCAAGGTGATGACCTTGTGATTGTTTACCAGGATGGTCGCCAGGTTCAAATTGCCGGTTTTTTTGACACGGGTGATCGTGTTTTGGTCGCGCAGGCCTCGGAGAGCGGGGATCTGTTCGAGGTCAGCCTCGCGCCGGACGGTTCCCTGATCGGGGTTGAGCCGAGGTCCGTTGCGGATATTGCGGAGCTACTTGGCGCGACGCAGGAGGAGGTTGAGGCGCTGTCTGCAGCCCATGGGGCGGATGCGGATGCCGGGTTTGCCGACAACGATCACGTGACGCTTTCAACGCAATCCGGTGTCGAACTGGCCGCAATCAATCCGGGCCTGATCGCTGCGGGAATTCTCGGCGCAGGTGGGCTACTCGGGAAGAATACAATCCTCGGATCAATCTCAATCACAGCTCTTCCAACTAATAGTGATGTATTTGATTCGAAGGGTGATGAAAGAGATTTAGAGGCAGACAACGGTATCATGTCCGATTCCGATAACATTGATGAACAGACTAAATTGAATAGCTCGTCGGATGTTTCTTCGATGGGAGCGCTCGTTGCGAGCACGACGCCCGTTCAGGGACCTGACAGTGGTGATGGCGGGTCCCTGCCCGCTGTGCCCGACGGAGCCGGCGGCGGTGATACGGACGGTGACACTTCACTTAATGCGCAAACTGCGCGTCAGGATGCCTTGGAGGACATCGAGGCTTTTGCCGAGGATCAGAACAATCCTGCGCCGACAGTTGACACCTACGCCACGGCAGGTGCGTTGGGTGTGACGGATGCCAACCTCGCGGCGGTAAATGCGGGAATTGCATTGGAGGAAATGGCGACGATAAACAGCACCAATAAATTGAATTTAGTGATCGGTGGGATCATTCTTGAAAATTTTGCTTCATCGCAACAAACAATCTTAAATTATGCATTAGGCCAGACGCGCTTTGTGCCGACTGTTGAAACCTACATTGCAGCGGGGGCGTTTGGCGTAACAATTGGCAACCTCGAAGCGGCCAATAACGCGGTGATGTTTGCAAAAGAAACATTAGCTCAGGCGGCCTCACACTCACCGCTTGCTTTGGGTTTCGCAGTTCAAAAAACTTTGGACGACATGATGTCACAAGTAACTCGTGGCCAGTCAGAGATGTACTGAAAAAGGCACCACCTACAGTAGCTTTCCGCGTTCTGCGGAAAAAACTTAAAATACTCACACAAATCTTATGGAGACCCCCTCACCATGACCCAAGCACAACTTTCGACTGTATCGACTGGCGCGTCTGCGTCTCAATCCGTGATTGTATTCCCTGAAGGGGTTCAGGGTTTACTGGTTCCGCTTGGTCCGAACGTGATCGCACGCACCTTCCGGCAAGGTGATGACCTTGTGATTGTTTACCAGGATGGTCGCCAGGTTCAAATTGCCGGTTTTTTTGACACGGGTGATCGTGTTTTGGTCGCGCAGGACCCGGAGAGCGGGGATCTGTTCGAGATCAGCCTCGCGCCGGACGGTTCCCTGATCGAGGTTGAGCCGAGGTCCGTTGCGGATATTGCGGAGCTACTTGGCGCGACGCAGGAGGAGGTTGAGGCGCTGTCTGCAGCCCATGGGGCGGATGCGGATGCCGGGTTTGCCGACAACGATCACGTGACGCTTTCAACGCAATCCGGTGTCGAACTGGCCGCAATCAATCCGGGCCTGATCGCTGCGGGAATTCTCGGCGCAGGTGCAATCGCCGCCATTGCAACCAGTAGCGGTGGATCGAGTTCGAAGAGCGATGGCAACAACCAGACCTCACCAACAGATACAACATCGACAGAGACCACCGACCCGGGCACGACGCCCGCCCAGGGACCTGACACTGGAAATGGCGGCGGCACCCCACCTGCTGCCCCCGATGGACCCGGCGGTGGTGATGCGGATAGCGACGCTGCGACTGTGACGGCGATTGACCGCGAGAATGCCTTGGGCGACATCGCGGCCTATGCCGAGGATCAGAGCAATCCTGCGCCGACGGTTGATACCTACGCCACGGCGGGCGTGACGGGCGTGACGGCTGACAATCTCGACGAAGTGAATGCGGCGATTGCAGCGGATGATTTGGGCGGCGCGGCCACGCTTGAGGAACTGATCGAAGCGGGCGCGGATGGCATCGCTACGGCGACTGCAGTGGTTCAGGGCGTCGTGAACGCGGCGATATCCTCGTCGGCAACCGGTGATGGTACAGACCAGACCTCACCAACAGATACAACATCGACAGAGACCACCGACCCGGGCACGACGCCCGCCCAGGGACCTGACACTGGAAATGGCGGCGGCACCCCACCTGCTGCCCCCGATGGACCCGGCGGTGGTGATGCGGATAGCGACGCTGCGACTGTGACGGCGATTGACCGCGAGAATGCCTTGGGCGACATCGCGGCCTATGCCGAGGATCAGACCAATACTGCGCCGACGGTTGATACCTACGCCACGGCGGGCGTGACGGGCGTGACGGCTGACAATCTCGACGAAGTGAATGCGGCGATTGCAGCGGATGATTTGGGCGGCGCGGCCACGCTTGAGGAACTGATCGAAGCGGGCGCGGATGGCATCGCTACGGCGACTGCAGTGGTTCAGGGCGTCGTGAACGCGGCGATATCCTCGTCGGCAACCGGTGATGGTACAGACCAGACCTCACCAACAGATACAACATCGACAGAGACCACCGACCCGGGCACGACGCCCGCCCAGGGACCTGACACTGGAAATGGCGGCGGCACCCCACCTGCTGCCCCCGATGGACCCGGCGGTGGTGATGCGGATAGCGACGCTGCGACTGTGACGGCGATTGACCGCGAGAATGCCTTGGGCGACATCGCGGCCTATGCCGAGGATCAGACCAATACTGCGCCGACGGTTGATACCTACGCCACGGCGGGCGTGACGGGCGTGACGGCTGACAATCTCGACGAAGTGAATGCGGCGATTGCAGCGGATGATTTGGGCGGCGCGGCCACGCTTGAGGAACTGATCGAAGCGGGCGCGGATGGCATCGCTACGGCGACTGCAGTGGTTCAGGGCGTCGTGAACGCGGCGATATCCTCGTCGGCAACCGGTGATGGTACAGACCAGACCTCACCAACAGATACAACATCGACAGAGACCACCGACCCGGGCACGACGCCCGCCCAGGGACCTGACACTGGAAATGGCGGCGGCACCCCACCTGCTGCCCCCGATGGACCCGGCGGTGGTGATGCGGATAGCGACGCTGCGACTGTGACGGCGATTGACCGCGAGAATGCCTTGGGCGACATCGCGGCCTATGCCGAGGATCAGACCAATACTGCGCCGACGGTTGATACCTACGCCACGGCGGGCGTGACGGGCGTGACGGCTGACAATCTCGACGAAGTGAATGCGGCGATTGCAGCGGATGATTTGGGCGGCGCGGCCACGCTTGAGGAACTGATCGAAGCGGGCGCGGATGGCATCGCTACGGCGACTGCAGTGGTTCAGGGCGTCGTGAACGCGGCGATATCCTCGTCGGCAACCGGTGATGGTACAGACCAGACCTCACCAACAGATACAACATCGACAGAGACCACCGACCCGGGCACGACGCCCGCCCAGGGACCTGACACTGGAAATGGCGGCGGCACCCCACCTGCTGCCCCCGATGGACCCGGCGGTGGTGATGCGGATAGCGACGCTGCGACTGTGACGGCGATTGACCGCGAGAATGCCTTGGGCGACATCGCGGCCTATGCCGAGGATCAGACCAATACTGCGCCGACGGTTGATACCTACGCCACGGCGGGCGTGACGGGCGTGACGGCTGACAATCTCGACGAAGTGAATGCGGCGATTGCAGCGGATGATTTGGGCGGCGCGGCCACGCTTGAGGAACTGATCGAAGCGGGCGCGGATGGCATCGCTACGGCGACTGCAGTGGTTCAGGGCGTCGTGAACGCGGCGATATCCTCGTCGGCAACCGGTGATGGTACAGACCAGACCTCACCAACAGATACAACATCGACAGAGACCACCGACCCGGGCACGACGCCCGCCCAGGGACCTGACACTGGAAATGGCGGCGGCACCCCACCTGCTGCCCCCGATGGACCCGGCGGTGGTGATGCGGATAGCGACGCTGCGACTGTGACGGCGATTGACCGCGAGAATGCCTTGGGCGACATCGCGGCCTATGCCGAGGATCAGACCAATACTGCGCCGACGGTTGATACCTACGCCACGGCGGGCGTGACGGGCGTGACGGCTGACAATCTCGACGAAGTGAATGCGGCGATTGCAGCGGATGATTTGGGCGGCGCGGCCACGCTTGAGGAACTGATCGAAGCGGGCGCGGATGGCATCGCTACGGCGACTGCAGTGGTTCAGGGCGTCGTGAACGCGGCGATATCCTCGTCGGCAACCGGTGATGGTACAGACCAGACCTCACCAACAGATACAACATCGACAGAGACCACCGACCCGGGCACGACGCCCGCCCAGGGACCTGACACTGGAAATGGCGGCGGCACCCCACCTGCTGCCCCCGATGGACCCGGCGGTGGTGATGCGGATAGCGACGCTGCGACTGTGACGGCGATTGACCGCGAGAATGCCTTGGGCGACATCGCGGCCTATGCCGAGGATCAGACCAATACTGCGCCGACGGTTGATACCTACGCCACGGCGGGCGTGACGGGCGTGACGGCTGCCAACCTGGACAGGGTGAATGTGCGGGTTGCCGGTGCGGAGCGTGAGGGTGCGGACGAGGTGTCCGAACTGGATGCGCTGGTTACGCTGGCCAACGGCGATAAGTTTGAAACGGGCACTGACGGTGATGACTTCCTGGTCGGCGGTGCCGGCAATGACAGGCTTTCGGGCTTGGCCGGCGATGACGCTCTGACGGGCTTGGCCGGCGATGACATACTTTCGGGTGGTGCCGGGGGTGACGCTCTGATTGGTGGTGCCGGCGATGACGCTCTGACGGGCTTGGCCGGCGATGACATACTTTCGGGTGGTGCCGGGGGTGACGCTCTGATTGGCGGTGCCGGCGATGACACTCTGACCGGTGGGGCTGGTACGAACCGCTACCTGTTCCAGGGAGACGCGGAAGGGGATGATACCATCACCGATTTCGTGGGGGACGGGAATGATATTCTGGTCTTCGATGAAGAGGAATGGGGGGCTGGTGACGATGCGGCAGACCTGGAGGCACTGATCGCGGCTGTAGAGGTCAACGGTGACGGAGACCTTGTCATCACCCGGCCCGACAATAACGGCAGCATCACCCTGGAGGGGGATTATACACAAGATACAGATGTCTCAACTGTTCTGACCAACTCGACTGTCAACTTCGACCCGGAGGTGACGACTGTATGATGGCAGGCGAGGTAGCCGATGGTGCGCTCACCGGGGAGCATCGGGGAACACCCGATGCAGGGGAGAGAAGAGAGCGACCATCGGCGGCTACACTCGGTACGATACGGCAGATACTGGAACCAGTAAGACAACCTCAAACGTTCCAGGATGTGCTGTAAGCAAAGACGAAACTGCGAACGTCTTGTCGGTATCAGAATCAATTCTCAATACAGGAAAAAGAATTGTAAAATGAATACCATGTTGTGCCGAGTGTAGGCTCAAATGTTTTGTGCCTAAATTCAAAATATTTATTAAAAATACTGATCAATCGACCACCTCATGATCAGTATTGGGCTCCCGTCGTCAAGGCCTAAAAACGGCCACCGCTCACGAATGACGGGAGTCCATCAATCTAATTAATAGATCATCAAAAATATATTGTGACTCAGAAGTTTAGTGTAATGCTCACATCAGCTTCAAGAGACTTGAAGATACAAATGATGAAAATCTATTAAGTTAAGGTTAGCGAGTAGGTATCTTGAGAAATTATCATCGAGTGGTAGAAATGAACGCGAAACATTTCAAATCTCCAAGAAGCCAAAATAAGTTCTTAAAGATATTACCTTGTTCGAGATGTAAAATAGACAACTCGCATATACTAAATAGACAAAAAATATTCTCAAGAAAAGAAATCAAAGCGCTACTTTTGATATTTATCTCTGTTACAGCTTCTTGCACAAGCGGCCAACTAGAAAATCCAAACGAACTAAGCGCTGCTACAACACCAATTCGAAATGCTAATAAAACAAAAATTAGTGATTTAGAAATAAAACTACCTTTCCTCCGTGAAAATACTCTAGTTGAAAAACTAGCATATTCGGCCATTGTCACAAATGATCGTTTATCTCCTAGAATTGATTTAGTTTCGCAACGCAGACTCGAGAGTATTGCAACTGTTAGAAATCGTTGGCCACAAGTTGCCCCAATTGCAAATTATGACAATGAAGGCAAATTAAATGTGGGCGTCGGGGCGACTTATACTATGTACGATTTTGGGCGTTCTAAAGCACAACAGGCACAAGCTGAACGATTGATAGAAATGGCTCAATTAGAATTGTTGGAGGATCGCACCCGTAGTGTGAGTGATGTGCTAAAAAGTTTAATTGATGCCAGTGAATCAAATGAATTATTGTCTCATACATCCGCGTCTGTTCATTATATTTCTGAACTTAGAATATTGGCGGAAAAACGAGTTGTTCTTGGTGTTGTTGATAAATCAGAACAAAACTTGTTCGATTTGAGGCTCGCTGAATTACGTGATCAGGTAAACTCTGATAAATCGGCGTTGCAGTCAGCACTTGGGTCAATCATGTCAAAGACGGAAAAAGAACTAACTTCTAAGTCTGTCCCCACACTTAATGCTATTAGATTGTCATTTAAAGAAAAAGTAAAATATGGTCGATCGCCAGATTTAATCCGTGCACAACTTGAACTTGATATTGCAGAACATCAATTTGAATTAGTGGGAGCGCGCCGTTATCCTACATTGCTTTTGCGAGGTTCGCTATTGTCTGATGGTTACACCGTTTCTCCTAGTGCAACGATCGCACTAGAAACTTCGGATTTTCCTGGATTAGCAGTTCGTCCTGTATTTTTGGCTGCACGTTCCGCCGTATCATCAGCACGATCAAATATCGCGTATATTGAACGGAGTAATCAAATTGAATTGCAGCAGATATCACTGGAACGTGCTCGTCTGGAGACTAGGGTTCAATCGCTAAATGTATTGGTCAATGAAGCTCAGCATGCTGTAGAACTTTTTGAACAACAACAAACAGCAGGAAGAAGGTCATTGACCGATGGCATTACTGTATATCGTACACTGCTCGAGTCATCGCGTGACATCGTTATTGTCCGATCAGAATTATTGCGTCTTCGTTTACAAGAAGCAGTTTTACTCGGGACACTTGTATTTGAGGAGGTCAATCAATGAAAGCGGATTTGCTCTCATCTGTTAAAATGTCGATTGCTAAAGCGATTGGTGTGCAGGCAAGCGTCATTGGCGTCGGACTTGATTATCGTTCACTAATTGAATTCGGCGATAACATCAATGAGATAAGCTGGATGCTGCAGTCGAGCAAACTAAATGCTAAATTAATCCAACTGGGAAAAAATCTTGGTCAAAATTTACCATTGTGTCTCCAGCTCAAGTGCGGGGCCTGGGTAGTTGTCGTTTCTGTAGACGATGACAAGGTAACTTTACACGACCCAGAACATATTGGTGAAGGTCTTTGTTTTCCTCTTTCTGTGCTTCTTGATGAGCACAACGGGCGCGCCATAATATTACGTAAATCACTCGATAGAATTGCTTATGAACAAGATCTATACACTGCAAGTGGACACTGGCTGTGGTCAAGGATTAAATCGAAGTCAATCCATTTTGGCAGTATATTTGCAGCATCTTTGATTGCAAATCTGTTGGCCGCAGTGGTTTCTCTTTTTTCCCTTCAGGTTTACGATAGGGTTATTCCAAATCGTTCTGAGGATACACTGTGGGTGTTGCTGGCTGGTGTTGCGATTGCGATTTTCCTGGAAGCTCTGTTAAGGGTCGCTCGGGCAAGAGTAATGGATCGAGTTGGTCGTAAAATCGATATGGAAGCTTCGATCGATTTGCTGCGCCATGCAATGGCTATGAAGATCACTCCTACCACCCCTAGTGCAAGTAGGTTGGCGCAATTGATGCGTGAATTCGCGACATTGCGCGACTTTGTTACCGAAGCGGCTGTTGGAGCCATTGCTGATATTCCATTTGCGCTGGTTTTTGTTTTGCTTATTTTCTGGATAGCAGGACCAGTAGTAATTATTCCGATTGGCGGTATCTTTTGTATGCTTATTCCGCCTCTTTTATTTAAACGTCGGATGCTAAAAATTGTTGAATCTTCACTCGGAGCTCAAACATCGGCGGGACGTCTTTTTAACGAAGTTTCGTACGGACTGGAAACAGTTAAAGTCACACGTGCAGAAGCATTCTTTGCGGATCAGTGGTCTGACATAAACAATCTGATTTCGGATGCAGCATTACAGCAGCGGTCATTGTCGACTAAGTTAACGCAATGGGCCGCTAGTACTCAGCAGTCAGTATATGCCTTAGTTGTAACAGCGAGTGTTTACCAAGTGTTCCAAGGGAACATGACAATTGGTGCAATAATTGCTACGACACTTATGACTAGTCGCGCGACAGCGCCAATGGCTCGACTAAGTTCAGTACTTATGCGTTGGCATCAGATGAACACAGCAATGCGTGGTTTGGACGTCATTTTTAATAGTCCCTCCGATTTTAATGTCGATAGGAAAATGATCAAACGAGGTGCCCACCCGGGCAGATTGGAATTAAGGGGGGTTGGCTACCGATATTCACAGGAAGCGCATTCGGTGATTAATATTGATAGTTTGCGAATCCAACCCGGGGAACGCATTGCTATTCTTGGGTCCAACGGGTCGGGTAAATCTACGCTGCTGCGTTTGATTTCCGGTCTCTATACGCCCAGTTCGGGAAGCATTAGTCTTGATGACATGGACATAAATCAGATAGATGTACAGAATTTAAGGCATGCTGTTTCGTATCTTCCTCAGGATACGGTTCTTTTTCGAGGTACTTTGCGCGACAACCTCAAACTTGGACGTCAAGATTTGAGCGACGATGATCTTTTTTCTGCTGCCAAAAATGTTGGTATTGATAGCTTCATTAAGGAACATCCCAAAGGCTTGGATATGCAATTGTCTGATGGAGGAACGGGTTTATCTGTTGGCCAAAGGCAATCAGTCGGGTTGGCGCGGATACTACTCCTCAATTCTGGGACAGTGTTGCTCGACGAACCTACTTCGAGTTTAGACAACGCTTTTGAAGTCAAAATGATCCGTCAATTAAAAGTCTGGAGTCACAGAAAAACTTTGATTGTAGCTACTCACCGGATGCGAATAACCTCGATTGTTGATCGAGTGATCGTAATGCGCCGAGGCCAGATTATTTTAGATGGTCCAAGGGATGAGGTCTTAGCCAAGATTTTTAAAGCTCATACCGACGAAAAAAACAATATGCCAGAAGCTAGATTACAACTTGGTAATGCTCGAGTTCGGGCAGCGGATGCCTAGTCGAAGAGGATGTGCCAAACTATGGATATAGGACAATCGTTCGGGGATGAAAGTAGGGAAAAAAAAGACACGGCGATTATTTTGCTAAGTTTGGTCGCTGTTTTAGCATTTGTCGCATGGAGCAGTATAGCTGAAATGGCCCGTGTGGTGCGAGCAGATGGGCGGATAGTAACGGCAACCCGAACACAAATCGTGCAAAATCTTGAAGGAGGAATTATTGAGTCACTGAATGTGGAAGAAGGTGATCATGTAACAGCAAACCAAGAAATGTTAAGACTTGATCCTACACGGTTCGCGGCAAATGTAGACGAGCTTGAACAAAAGATTACCGCATTAGAGATTCGGCGGGTGCGTCTAGAGGCCGAAGCAACTGGGCAAAGAATGCTCTCAATACCTTCTGAGTTGACTAAACGCCGCCCAAAATTGTCAAAAAGTGAGATGCTTGTCTTTTATTCGCACGAACGGTTCCGGAACTTAACCAAAGCACAACTCGATAAAAGTATTGAGCTTCGCAAACAAGAAATTTCATTGATGGAGCCACTGGTGGGAACACGGGCAGTTTCAGAACTTCAACTAATCAATGCTAAACTTGAATTATCAAAGTTAGTGACTGAAAAGGTCCGTTTCGTCTCCAACCAAGAGCGCGAGATAGCAACGGATATTACTGAGATTGTCGCTGAAATCGACATTTTAAGCTCTACACTTAGATCCAAAAGACATCAATTGGATCGAACTCTGATCAAGTCTCCTACCGATGGCGTTGTCAATCAGTTGTTTTTTCCTAACGCAGGCGCTGTCGTTGGCCCGGGCGAACCAATTCTTGAAATTGTTCCAGCAGAAGACAGTTTACTTATTCAGGCGCGCGTAGAACCAAAAAACATTGGATTCGTAACCCTTGGGATGCGTGCGACCCTAAAGGTCACAGCCTATGACTACAGGGTCAATGGAACATTGTCTGGGCATGTTGTACGTATAGGTGCCGACACTGTACCAGACCAATTTGATCCAAGGTTGCCGCACGCTTTCATCGTGTCGATTGAAGTTGACCAGGCCGATAGGGAACGCTGGCTAAACGCAGGTTTAGAATTACGAAATGGCCTGCTCGTAAATGCAGAGCTTCAAGCGAAAAAAACGAGAGTAATTGACTATATTTTGAGACCGGTATTTCGCGCTAAAGCTGCGCTCTCAGAGTTGTAGTGCACATTTTGTACGTTAACAGATTGAGACTGGGTTTCCCATTCGGGAACGCACAGACCACACGGGTGCGGCGCTTGATCGACACTCCTTGTTGCGCTCCAAAAGAGCAGAAATGTCAGATTAAGTCGTGTGTTTTACAATTGATTCAATGGTTATCTGCGAATTCCAATGACGTCCGGCCACTGATTCCAACACATACGGCCGCCTTTGGTCTGCCGCTTAGAGGCGTCATGTGGCGACTACTTTAGCTGTCGTTGTTGGTTGTGTGTCATTGCGTGGTTTTTCGCATCGAATCTCCTTCCAGTTCGAGGTGGTAGGCTTCGTGGACGATGCGGGGTTGTGTCGCAAACTTTGAACTGAGATTGACGAGCCTCAGGTTTCGCAGTCTGTTCTCGTCGAATAGTTTTCGAACAGGTTTTAAGTATGATCTCTCTGAAAGGCTGCCACTTTCCCAAGGATGCAGTTCTTTATGCAGTATATTTCTATTTGCGGTACACAGTTTCGTACCGTGATTTGGAAGAGATCATGGCCGAACGCGGCGTGCAGGTGGATCACGCTACTCTCAATAGGTGGGTTGTTAAGTATTCGTCGATGATCGCCGCGAGAGCGCAATCGAACAAGCGCCCAACGCTGAGTTCCTGGCGCATGGACGAAACCTATCTCCGTGTGCGCGGCAAGTGGATGTATCTTTATCGAGCAGTGGACAAAGCGGGAAACACCCTTGATTTCATGCTGTCTGAGCGACGAAATCGTCCAGCAGCCACCAGGTTCTTTGCCAAAGCAATGTCATCAAACGGGATCCCAAACAAAATCGTCATAGACAAGAGTGGCGCAAATGCAGCCGGCATTCGAGAAGTGAACAGGATCCTGAAGCGGTTCGGTTGCCCAGCCAAAGTACAGACGATCAGGTCCAAATTTTTGAACAACATGATCGAACAGGATCATCGGTTCTTAAAGCGGCGTGTTCGGCACATGCGTGGGTTTAAGTCGTTCGAATCCGCTTCATGCGGGTTTCACTAATTACGGGACACCCCCGTGAGAGATTTCATAGCTGGTCATCGCCTCTGCTGCGGCACTACTCGGAACCGATCTTCAAAAGACCGGGAGGAAGTATGCCGCGGCGCAAGCAAAAGAGGCACATGACGGTGCAAGACATTCGAACGATGCTCAGATTGAAGCATGAGCAGAGGCTTTCGATACGCGAGATTGCGCAACGTTTGAAGCTGAGCAAGACAACGGTTGCAACCTATCTGCACCGTGCGCAGGAAGCGGATCTGAACACCTGGCCTCTTCCTGGGGGTCGCGATGACGATGCCACACTAAAGGCCACCTTGTTCCAGCGTGCCGGACGCCCACCCGACGATGCGACAGAACCGAACTGGGCCTATGTTGCCGCAGAGCTGAAGCGCAAGAGTATGACGCTGTACGTGCTTTGGGAAGAATACCGCGCCGACCATCCCGACGGATACGGGTACGTGGTTTTGCACTCGGTTCAAGGAATTTGATCGCCGGGTGAACCCACGGTTTCGCAATACCCATAAAGCGGGTGCGGTCATGCAGACCGACTATGCCGGGCACACCGTTCCCGTTTTCGACCCGATTTCGGGACAGTCGCAGGCAGCACAGATATTCGTCGCTGTTTTGGGGGCCTCCAACTATACATTTGCTTGCGCATCTCTGACCCAGAGGCCGCCGGACTGGGTTGATGCCCAAACGCGGGCCATGACGTTCTTCGGGGGTGTTTCCAAAGCCATTGTATGCGACAATCTCAAAGCAGCTGTGACAAAGCCGGTTTGGTTTGATCCGACCCTGACCGCAACATTCGAAGCGATGGCGGCGCATTACGATACGACCATTTTACCTACTCGACCGCGCAAGCCTCGGGACAAGGTTAAGGTGGAAGGTGCGGTCCTGATCGTCGAACGCTGGATACTTGCCCGACTACGGAATCAGAAGTTTTTCTCGATTGAAGCGCTGAACGTGGCAATTGCGGAGTTGCTGGAAGATTTGAACAACCGCCCGATGCGGCGGCTCGGACGATCCCGCAAGGACCTGTATGACGCGATTGAACGTCCGGCTCTGCAGCCGCTGCCCGACACCCCGTTTGAATATGCCGAATGGAAGCAGGCCAAGGTTCATCCCGACTATCATATCGAGGTCCTGCGTAATTTCTATTCAGTGCCCTACAAGCTGATCGGCAAACAGGTCGAGGTCCGCTTAACCCTCAGAATAGTTGAGGTATTCCACAAGCACGAGCGCGTTGCTGTGCATCGCCGCCGGTCAGATCGGAACGGACATTCCACGGTCAAGGCGCATATGCCAAAGGCCCATCAGCGCCATGGCACCACAACTCCTGAGACACTCATCAAACGGGCGGCCAAGGTTGGCTACCATACCGCTGTTCTCGTTGAACGCCTGATGCGGGATCGGCCCCATCCCGAGCAAGGCTATCGTTCTGCTATGGGTGTTCTGAGCCTGCAGCGTCGGTTCGGACCCGATCGCCTGGAAGCTGCCTGTGAACGCGCGCTGCACGTCGACACGATCAGCTACAAATCCGTCCAGTCCATTCTCGCCAAGGGTCTCGACAAGGCACCCCCTTCTCGAGCTCCCGCTGGCCCAACACCACACCATGAGAATATCCGTGGTGCGGGCTATTACCACTAATCAGCACCAAAATCGGAGGAAAAAATGCTGACACACCCCACCCTTGATCAGATGACAGCCCTTGGTTTGACAGGCATGGCCCAGACCTGGAAGGATCTGGAAGAACAGGATCAGAACCAAAGCCTGGACCGCAATGAATGGCTCGGCCTTATGCTGGATCGAGAAGCAACCATGCGAGCTGACAAGCGCTTTGCCAATCGGATACGCAACGCTAAGATGCGATTTCCAGACGCCTGCATTGAGGACGCCAAATTCACATCCGACCGCGGCCTCGATCGACGCCAAATTCTCTCCCTTGCACAAGGTGACTGGATCAAAGCCCATGAGCAAATCATTCTGACAGGCCAAACAGGCACAGGCAAAACCTGGCTGGCGTGCGCGTTCGGACATCAGGCGGCCAGACTCGACCATTCCGTATTCTATGTCAGAATACCAAGACTCTTCGAAGACATGGCCATGGCCAGGCTCGATGGCAGGTTTCCGAAACTGGTCGACAAGCTCGCCCGCGTACAGGTGCTGATCCTCGACGACTGGGGGACCCACAGTCTCACCGATCAACAACGCCTCGATCTGCTCGAACTCTTCGAGGAACGCTACCAGCGCCGGTCAACCATCATTACTGCTCAACTCCCCGTATCAGGATGGCATGAGATGATCGGAGAACCAACAATCGCAGACGCCATACTCGACCGTATAATCCACAACGCGTATCGCCTCAATCTAAAAGGCGAAAGCCTGCGCCGTAAAGACAAAACTTGACCTCAAAACCAGAACAGGAAATCATCTCAAAACCAAACTGAAACAGGTGATGGATCAGCCGTGATGAAACTGTCCCGTAATTAGTGAAATCACTGTCCGGTAATTCTCCTGACTTCCGACCTTTTTGTTGATCTGACTGGGTTTTTGGTTTGTTTTCAGGTGTGGTTGCTCAGAGGCGCGTTGTAGTGCCCCATTATTATAAAAAGTATTGACATGGGCCTTCAGATGGCTAACCTCTTCGCCCATGTTCATCCGCACCAAACATGACGCAAAGCTCAACCGCACACGGATCCAGATCGTTGAATCCGTCCGCACCGGCTCCAAGGTACGCCAGAAGATCCTGCGCCATGTGGGTGTGGCCCATAACGACAGCGAGATTGAGGATATCAAGCGTCTGGCGGGCCGCTTGATGGAGCAATTACGCATTGATCGCTCGCCGCAAATGGAACTGTTCACGCCCACGGAATATGCCGATCTGCAGGCGCTGGTGCGCCGCGCTCCGCGGCCGGACAAGCTTGGCGTTGATCTTGCCGAGTGCCGTGAGGAGGCGCGGGTCTCTCTGGGTCTGCGGGATGTCATGGGGACGATGTATGACCAACTGGGTTGGGGGGCCCTTCTGGGGGCGGCGCGTAAAAGTGCCAATCGCATTGTGAAAGAGCTGGTTATGGCGCGGATCGCACAGCCCGAGAGCAAGCGCGCGACCGTGGAGGCGTTGGAGAACCAGGCAGGCATCACGCTCAATCTGGACGTGGTCTATCGGAGCATGGATTACATCAATACGCCGGTGATAGACGGGATTTGCAAAACCTCTCACGCGGCGGCAGAGAAGTTGCTGGGCGGGCCAGTGACCGTGCTGTTCTACGATTGCACGACCCTGGCCTTTGACACCGAGCGCGAGGACCCGGCCGAGGATGCGGACGGGGTCGAGCAGGATCATCTTCTGGCCAAGGGCTTCAGCAAGGATGGCAAGCATCACCGCGCTCAGGTCATGCTGGCGCTGATCGTCACCTCCGATGGGCTGCCTGTGGGCTATGAACTCTTCCCGGGAAACACCTGGGAAGGTCATACGCTGGAAGCTGCGCTGAAGGCGTTGGAGGGACGCTTCGACGTGGCCAGGGTCACGTTCGTGGCCGATGCCGCCATGCTCAGCAAGGACAACCAGCAGATGTTGCAGAACAAGGGTCTGCCCTACATCCTCGGCTATCGCATGAAGTCCGCCCCGGCCGCCGTGAAGGCGAACATTTTGAGCCCGGAGGGACGCCAGCCTTGGGCTGGACACGGTTCTGAAGAGGCAACCGAGAAGGGCTGGTACAAGGTGATCGACCAGGAGGGAGCGCGGGTCATTGTGACCTGGTCACCCACCCGGGCACGCAATGATGCCCACAAGCGCGACAAGGCAATCGAAAAGCTGCACAAGAAGCTCAAGCGCTCTCGCAAACCCGGCAGCTTCAGCAGCCGGGGATATGGCCGCTTCCTGGCCTTCCCCGACAGCGGGGACGTCACGCTGGATGATGCAAAGATCAAGGCAGCGGCACAATGGGACGGGCTGCATGCCATTGTTGTTCATGGTGCGGACGAACTGGAGGCACAGGACGTCATTGCCCGCTATCACCAGTTGTGGGAGATCGAAGCCTGCTTCCGCACCAACAAGCACGATCTGAAAATCCGGCCCATCTATCACTGGTCGCCGCGTCGGGTCCGGGCCCATATCGCCATCTGCTACATGGCCTTCTGCTGCCTGCAGCACCTGCGCAAGCATCTGGACCTGCTCGGACACCCGATGAGCCCGGCTCGTATCCGCAACGAGTTGAACGCATTGCAGCTCTCGATCCTGCGCCACAAAGGCACCCCTGACCGCTACGGCATGCCAAGCCATGCCACGGTCGATGCCAGACGCATCCTCACCTGCGTCGGCCTGACCTGGAACGAAGCCCCTTTCAAGATACCCCCCGGGCGCACCCGAAAAACTGGCCAGACCAAAGCCTGAGCTCCCTCAACACTCCGAAACAATCGCTGGCGAAAAAAGTCCGTGTAGTGCCTTTTGGCAACCAAGGCATAATAATATCAATGACTTATACGAAAAAATGTCGGAAGTCAGGAAACAGGTGATGGATCAGCCGTGATGAAACTGTCCCGTAATTAGTGAAATCACTGTCCGGTAATTCTGAAATACGCACTTCAGCCACATTGGACGGCATCGAGGTCGCCAACATGATCCGGAAGCAGCAATTCCCTAGTGATACGACTTCCGGCTTTCGGGTGTTTGCTGAGATCGCAGGATAACTGTGTCCGGCATATCGCTGGCTTTGGTCGCTCCAAAAGTTTGCGACACTACCGAGCAAACTCTACATCACAACGAGGGAAGTTTCGGGGGGTAGGTCAAGTACGCTACAGGTTTTGGGTCGGGTAGTGTAGCCATTTTTCGATTCAATAAATCTTCGAAATGTCCGCTCAGAGAAATCATACTCGCTGCAGATTGTCGTCAATGGCTTCTCGGTTAGCAACAAATCTCTATAGGCTAATTCCAATCTTTCTTCAGTAATTTTCCGTGGTCTTCCCAATTGTTTTCCTCGTGACCGCGCAGCAGCCAATCCAGCTTTCGTTCGTTCGCTAATCAAATTGCGTTCGAATTCCGCAAGTGCGGCCATCATATGGAAACATAGTTTACCTGTAGAGGAAACAGTATCTATCGCTTCTGTTAATGAACGAAATCCTATGTTTCTATCGAGTAGTGTCATTACTACTTCGACAAGCCCACACAAAGACCTTCCCAAACGATCGAGCCGCCAAACTACAATGATATCACCTCGCTCTGCAGAATTAATTGCGGTTTCTAATCCTGGCCTATTCATTTTTGCACCCGATATTCCGATATCACTATATATATTTTTACACCCACATTCTCGAAGAGCGGCAGTTTGTAAGTCAATATTTTGGTCTTCAGTAGAAACTCGTGCATATCCAATTAGCATACTCAATTCCCCAATTTAGGCTCTCACTTGAAAATTTCAGAACAGACTTTAGGGCTTCATTGGTTCTCCGAAACAGGAATGGCTAACCCCACGCTCCTCCTACTGTCTTATTACCTGTATAGTTTCTTACACAACTCAACTAAATGGAGAAAGGGTTGGGCATTCAACAAAGGGTAACATTTGATTTATGATTCGGTGATGGCCGGTGACCTAGCACCCCGATGCGGTTCTGGACGAGTTGTCTGATCGGACGGCTCAGATCAAGTTCTTCTTCTACTTTGAAGACTGGTTCTCGGGTGCGTGTTGTCTTCGCGGTCTGCATCTGCCCCCGCATGATGTAGCTTCGCGAGGAGAGCCTTCCAAAGGTAGACGACGCACTCAGCTCATCCGGTGGTGCAACACCTGCAGCGGTTGTGTCGCAAACTTTGAACTGAGATTGACGAGCCCTCAGGTTTCGCAGTCTGTTCTCGTCGAATAGTTTTCGAACAGGTTTTAAGTATGATCTCTCTGAAAGGCTGCCACTTTCCCAAGGATGCAGTTCTTTATGCAGTATATTTCTATTTGCGGTACACAGTTTCGTACCGTGATTTGGAAGAGATCATGGCCGAACGCGGCGTGCAGGTGGATCACGCTACTCTCAATAGGTGGGTTGTTAAGTATTCGTCGATGATCGCCGCGAGAGCGCAATCGAACAAGCGCCCAACGCTGAGTTCCTGGCGCATGGACGAAACCTATCTCCGTGTGCGCGGCAAGTGGATGTATCTTTATCGAGCAGTGGACAAAGCGGGAAACACCCTTGATTTCATGCTGTCTGAGCGACGAAATCGTCCAGCAGCCACCAGGTTCTTTGCCAAAGCAATGTCATCAAACGGGATCCCAAACAAAATCGTCATAGACAAGAGTGGCGCAAATGCAGCCGGCATTCGAGAAGTGAACAGGATTGTAGAAAAGCGTGCAATTTTGACCCCCTAAGCGGGGAAATCGGCGTCCAAATTTGACCCCTCCCTATGGTTGTAGACATCCTTTTCATTGAGCAGTCGATGGAGAGGCAAGCGGGATGATTTGCGTGGAAACTATTAGAAAAGTGCGTCGCTTACACCTGATCGAAAAAAAGAGCATCAAGGAAATTTGCCGTTCGCTCAATTTGAGCCGTGCAACGGTTCGAAAGATAATCCGATCGGGAGTGACGGAGTTCAAATATGAGCGCAAATCGCAGCCATACCCGGTGCTCGGGCCTTGGCGCGCGCGTCTGGATGAAACGCTTGAGGAGAACGAGGCGCTTCCGAAGAAACACCGCAAGCGGATGACCAAAATCTGGAAGGAACTCTCCGATGATGGTTTTGGCGGCGGGTATGACAGTGTTCGACGCTACACAAAGAATTGGCGCATTGCGCACGGCCGACAACAGGCGCAGGCGTTCATCCCGCTGATCTTTGATCCTGGGGAGGCGTACCAGTTCGACTGGAGTGTGGAGACGGTTTTGATGGACGGTGCACTCACGACCGTGAAGGTTGCCCATTTCAAACTTTGCCATAGCCGCATGCCATTCTCCATTGCCTATCCGCGCGAGACGCAGGAGATGGTCTTTGATGCCCACGACGAGGCCTTCAAATTCTTTGGTGGAGGCTGCATCAACGGGATCTACGATAACATGACGACCGCCGTCGATGCGATCCTGTCGGGCAAGGAAAGAAAGTTCAACAAGGCATTCTCCCGGATGTGTTCTCATCATCTGGTGAACCCGATCGCCTGTACGCGCGCGGCCGGTTGGGAGAAGGGTCAGGTTGAGAATCTGGTCAAGGAGAGCCGCGCCTATAGTTTTACACCGCGTCTGGAGGTGGCCGACTTCGATGAATTGAATGCCCGGCTGCAAAAAGACGCGATCAAACGCGCAAAAGAACTGCGGCATCCGGAAAACCTGGAGGTGACGGTCTGGGAGGAGTTCCAGCAGGAAAAGCCGCTGCTGACGCATCTGCAGAAGCCCTTCGTCGGGTTCCGTGAAAAGACGGTCGCCGTGAGCCGAACCTGCCTGATCAACTTCGAAAGAAACAAATACAGCGTTGAGGCAAGAGCTGTTGGACGTCAGGTCCAGTTGCAGGTCTACGCCACGCGGATTGTCCTGCGCCAAGACGGTGAGATTGTCGGAGAGCACGAACGGTGCTTCGGCCGAGGAAAAACGATCTTCAACCCTTGGCACTATGTGCCCGTCCTCAAGCGCAAGCCTGGCGCTCTGCGCAATGGAGCACCGTTCCGTGACTGGGACCTACCACCGGCAATGACGCAGATCTGGACCCATCTGCGGGGCACATCCGACGGAGACCGGCAACTTGCCGATATTCTTTTCGCTGCTTACCAGCACGACATTGATGTGGTCGAGGCTGCCTGCGAAGAAGCTCTAAAATCTGGCCTGCGCAAGGCCGATGCGATCCTGAACATTGTCTCTCGGCGCACCAATCCCCCGCCGCCAAAGGCGATTGAGCCGCCTGCCCACCTGCAGCTGAAAATGGCACCGATCGCGGATTGCGCTCGCTATGACAGGCTTGGAGGCTCCCATGCAACTGCGTAAGGAAATTCTCGAACTTGCCCGTCAACTGAAGTTGCCAGGCATCGTCAACTGCTTTGACGAAGTGATGCAGGCCGCAGCCAAAAACAACTGGCGGCCCCAACAGGTCGTGGCCGAACTCCTCACGGCCGAACTGGCCGAAAAGACTGCGCGCTCGATCCGGTATCAGATGGGTGCCGCAAAGTTCCCGGTCTGCAAGTCCTTACCTGAGTTCGACTTCACGGTCAGCCCCGTCAACGAGGAAGTCGTGCGCAATCTTCATGACGGCGATTTTATGGACCAGGCCAGGAATGGCGTGCTGGTCGGTGGAACCGGATCGGGCAAAACGCATCTCGCAACAGCGATCGGGGGCCACGCGGTCAATAACCGCCGGCGGGTCAGGTTCTTCAGCGCTGTGGATCTCGCGAACAAGCTGGAGGCTGAACATCGCGAAGGCAACGCCGGGCGGCTCAGCGAGCAGCTGATCCGCGTCGACCTCGTGATTATAGACGAACTCGGTTATCTGCCGTTCGCAGAGTCTGGTGGACGATTACTCTTCCATCTCATCAGCAAACTGTACGAGCGAACGTCTATTCTGCTAACAACCAACCTCGCATTTGCTGAATGGCCGAGTGTGTTCACAGATGCCAAAATGACCACTGCTCTCCTGGATCGACTGACACACCATTGCGATATCATCGAAACCGGGAACGAAAGCTGGCGAATTAACCACCGCGACTAACCTCGAAATCGGGGAATAAATTCAAAACAGACAGCAGGTCAAACCTTCAGTCGAGCTACGCTCTCTTTTCGGTTTGACCTGCTGTCCACCCCCTCCTGAATCAACCTAAACACGACCCCCTCAACGCCCCTCTTAGCTCCAAGGGGGGTCAAATTTGGACGCCGATGGGGGGTCATTATTCAATGCCGATTGACAAACCGTGTCTTACCGTTCGCAAGCCGCGTCGTCATCGACACGTTGTCTTCGTCAAATGCGAAGTGAACCAATGCGCCACGCTTGAACGTCAGAAGCGGTTCACCAGCTGGCGACCGGTCCGACTTGTACTGCTTCTCGGCATGTTTGAACGAGGTGCCTGTTAGAGTGTTCTTGGCTTCGAGCGTTACAATTGGGAGGCCGTTAACGAAGAGCACGATGTCAATCCGGTTGCCGTGCCTCTCGCTGTACTCGACCTCCTTGATCACACTGAGGATGTTAGCCTCGTACTCAGCGACCCGTTGTGGTGACAGAGCGCTCGCGGGACGGAAGAAGCAGAGCGAGAACTTGATGCCAGGAACAATCTTGATGCCGTTCCGCAAGACATCGAGTGCACCGCGTGTCTTCAGTTCCTTCTCAAGCTGCTTAAACAGCGTCTCTTCCGCAGATGTCGAATATTGCGCGACCAGCTTGTCCCACTCATCGCTCTGCGTTGCTCGGAGGAACTGAACAAGTAGTTCGGTGTCCATAGCGCGCTTACGGTCGTAGTTGGCCTGCGAATCGCGCTCGAAGTAGCCTTCACCGCTGACCAACTCATCGATCAGGTGCTGTTGAACGACGAACTCTCTGTGTGACGCCTGTGCTGAGTGGGTGGTCATCCGGCGTCCTCGTCGTCTTCTGGAACCAACGTCCAGATGCGCTTGAGAGGCAAGGCTGCACGGATGTCCTCTGGCAAGTCATCGTAGACACTCAACAAGGCGTCGATCAGTTCGTCGCGCCCCCAGAACCGAACACGGAAGTATTGGCGGTTCGTCTCCTTGCGTACAGTGTGCTTGAAGCCCGACCAGCTCACGATCAGCCCATGATCTGCGCTTGCATCTTGGATGAGACCGTTGAGGCTCTGCAATGTCGGGTGATCAACGACGATGTTGCCCGACTTCACTTGCACAACGAGGCGTGGTGCATCGAACCCAAGCGCGCCACGGCCCGCGACGATGTCGTAGCCGCCGTCTGGGCCGGGTGGTGACACGTGAGTTACGTACCCTTGCGCTTCAAGGATCGCAGCGACAAGTGCCGTCAGTTCATGTCCCGTGAAGATGCTGGATATCCGCGCTTCAATTTGATTGCGCGCGATCTCAGACAGATCGACGGCTTGTGTACTTGCTTCTCCACCGTTCTCCTCTGCCTGTGTTGCTGGCACCGGCAGGTCTGGTGTCGCACCGTGACCGGGGTCGACACCTCCGTTGGCTACGCTCAGCACGCGGTTCAACGCATCGTTACGGCTCACTTCACAAACCGTTTGGATCGCACCGAAGCTGTAGAGAAGATCTTGCTTGAACGTGTCGCGTGGCACATCGGTGCGAAGCCACTTCACAGGTCGCATCGGACCAGTAGACGAGCCGTCGTAAACATACGGCCCGGTGACCTCGGCAATTGCGATGCCGCCCTGCTTCTTGAGTGGCGACACGACTATGTCACCAACCTGTATGCGATTGACGAACTGGTTCACCTGCGCCGCGTAATTGCGTTGTGTGCCCATCTTCGCGTTAGGATGCACAGACACAATGTACTCAAGTATTGCGTCACGGTCCTTGGCTGCGGTCAAGTCGCTGGTTAGGCCAAACCCGATGCCCAGCATATTGTTCTCAAGGGCCGCATCTTCTCGTTCGCCATGTCGTCCGAGACGCACCAGCCATAGGCGCTTCGTCATGCCGACATCTCCTCTTCGATCTGATCGAGGCGACGGTCGCTGCTGCCTTGCTTGCCCCAGGTTGCGAGATTGATTTGACCAGTGACCGCGGCGGTGATCAGTGCTGCGCGGAACTCTTGCAGCCGCTCAATACTCTCCATCGTTCGCGAGAAGATTGCGTCGTTCCGATTGTTGTGAGCGTCGATATGGTCGGCAATAGCAACCTGCTCTTCAACCTTGAGCCTCGGTAGATGTACCTTGCGGAAGTGACTGAAGTTCATGTCTTGCCCGTCGCGCACGAAGTTCGACGTCAACCTCAGAGCTTGTATGTACATGCTCGATTTGAGCAACGAGCCATAGTAGCGCCCATCAACGTTGGGTCCGGGCTTCAGCACCGAGTATGACGATCGAACGGAGCCGACTGCATGCGCTCGCTCTAGCCCTCCATCCATGCTGCGCATGCTGATCACGAAGTCGCCGATCTCAACATGTTTGCGGAGTTCTAGATTTGCGACTGCAAGTGTCACTTGTCGCTGCTCCATCCGCTCGAACTCAGCCAATGGTATAACGCCGTACTTCTGCGTTGCTGACAGGAGTTGATCTCCTTCGCGGGCGCGTTCCTTGCTGTGCTTGAACAACGAAGTGGCGGGAACAACGTCCCAATGCGCAGGTATGTCGCCCAGCCAATCAAGGCCCGACGCCTTCATCGGGACACTTCGGTCGATACCGTTTGTCGTTACGGTAGCAATCAAGGCGTCGCGCTTCTCCGCTAGAACTCGGGTGAACGCCCGCTTCTTCTCGATCAACTGATCAATGCGCACTGTCTCGCGGTCGAGGAAGTCTGCGATGGTCTTCTGTGTGTCGAGGTCTGGGAGCGACACATCACTATCGAACAATGCAGTATCGTCCAAATTTTGTATGCCGGTGTTCTGCTTGATGAACTGGTGGGAGTATCCCGACATGTACAGAGACGCCAGAACGTATAGAAGGAAGCGATCGTTGATATGCGACTTCGCTCGTATGCGCGCGACGAAGTTCGAAGTTACCGCGACTTCGTTATCACCGTACTGGACCACCCGCCCGACTGGAGTCTTCTCTCCTCCGCCAGACTTCTCAATCAGGATGTCTCCTGGCCTCAGCTTGAGGCGTCTAAGTTGAGCGACAGGGAACGAACGAACTGTAGGATTGCTCAAATCAACTGCCAATCGTTGCCAGTTGAAGTCAGCGACACGGACGCAAACGGCATCTGCATCGTCAGTTCCCGCCTCTCCGCCCCAAGCACCGTTCTTGACGCCTTCGACGCAGAAGCGAAGCCGCGTCCTAGTCCAACTGCCCAAACTGAGTGATTGCTCAGAACTCACGCGGCGACCTCCTTCAACAACCCAGCAATCTCTGCTTCCAGCGCCTTCAGTTCCGCGTCGATCTCTTCCAACTGTCGCGGGCGCACATACTTGTAGAAGTAACGATTGAAGTTGATCTCGTAGCCGACACGCCCGACTTCGCCGTCGCTTGCGTCAACATGCGCTTCATCAACCCAGGCATCCGGCACGAACGGTGTGACCTCACGTGCCATGTAGTCCTGCCAGTCTTCGCTGAGCGGCACGAGTTCGTAGTCACGCAAGTCACCGTCGGCCTCGGCCTTGCCCTTCGTGTCGGTACAGACTTCTGCATCTTCGTCACGCTCAGACAATGCTGACAAGATCGCCTTCTTCACCGGCGCACCGATCTTGATGCCCGCCGCCTTGAGCGTCTGGGTCAGACCCGTATCGAACCGGGAACGGTTTGTAATCAGTGCATCGGGCATGCCTCGTAGAGCAGCCTCAATCGCGTCGCGCTCATGCTGTTCCAACTTTATGAACGCCTTCTCTTCAGCAAGGCGTACAATGCGTTCATCCGAAGCTTGGAAGTTCAGCTTCAATGGACGTTCGACACGTACTTCGCGGTAACCGAAGTCCGTGGCATCAAACACCTTCGACACTTCTTCGTCCGCTTCCGAGAACGCGGAGTAGATGCGCACGATCTCGTCGCGTGCCTCATCGGGTATCTCGCGACGCTTCGACCCAAGTGACTTACGCATCGACTTCCAGAACGTCTCACTACTGGCGTCAATCAGTTGCACCTTGCCTTGACGCGCAGAAGGTTTGCGGTTGGTCAGAAGCCACACGTACGTCTGGATGCCAGTGTTGTAGAACAGGTCAGTCGGCAGTGCGACAATGGCCTCGACCCAATCGTTCTCAAGCATCCACCGTCGTATCTCGCTTTCGCCGGAACCAGCGCCACCAGTGAACAGGGGCGATCCGTTCATGACGATGCCGATGCGCGATCCGGCTTCATCATCCCGCATCTTGCTGATCATGTGTTGCAGGAACAGCAACTGGCCGTCCGAGACGCGCGGCAGTCCCGCACCGAACCGACCTTCGTGGCCCTGTTCCGCGTGCTCGTCCTTGATCGCGTCCTGATACTTCTTCCAATCGACACCGTATGGCGGATTGCTGAGCATATAATGGAAGCGCTTCGGGCTGTGTGCGTCCTGTGTCAGCGTATTGCCAAACGCAATCTGTTCCGGGTCATGGCCTGTGACGAGCATATCAGACTTGCAGATGCCGTAACTCTCACCATTGAGTTCCTGCCCGAAGAGTTCGACACGGATCGACGGGTTGAACTCCTTCAACGCCTCTTCAGTCAGCGCGAGCATGCCGCCTGTTCCGCAAGCCGGGTCGTACACTTGTCGGATGATGCCGCGCCCCGTCAGCTTCGCGTCGTCGTTCGCGATCATCAGGTCGACGATGAGTCGGATGACCTCGCGAGGCGTGAAGTGCTCACCCGCTGTTTCGTTACTGATCTCGGAGAAGCGACGGATGAGTTCTTCAAACAAGTACCCCATCTCAATGTTCGACACGGTGTCGGGGTGCAGGTCGATCTCGGTGAAGCGTTCGAACACATTCCAGAGGATGCCGCCGTCGTTCAGCCGCTTCAGTTGGTCAGTGAAGAGGAACTTGTCGAGGAAGATGTCGCGGACGTTCGCTGAGAACTTGGTGACGTAGTCGATTAGGTTCGCATGGAGTTGACCCGGATCTTGGCCCTTCAGCTTCTCGAACGTGAATCGCGACAGGTTGTACACCTTCACGTCGCCACCAACCGATCCGAACAGCACCATGTCACGTGTCGCATCGTCGACACCTTCTGGCAGGCCCGCCTCTGCATCGAGTACGGCTTGCTTGCTGTCCGCGAGGATGCAGTCGAGGCGTCGCAAGACCACGAACGGAAGCACGACCTTGCCGTACTCTGACTGCTTGAAGTCGCCGCGCAGTATCTCTGCGATTGACCATACGAACGAACTGAGACTGCTCACCTTGGGATCGGCCATCGATCCTCCTTACTGTCATGTATTGTTGTGCTGTGCCTGCGCAAACACCGCAGAGTTGTGCATAGATTACACATGTTGCGTAGAGTGACCAGTTGCATGGCTACGATTAGATTGTCGCAGTGCACACTGGTGGCGCGTGCATACAGGGGGACGACCGACATCTGCCCCGGAGCCGCGCATTGTAGTATCCCCCTGTTTGGATTTGGGCGGGGGAGTGCTGCAACAATAGAGCAGCGCCGCAGCTAGCCTTGGATGTCAGCAACATGACCCTCCCGCCAAGGCCACCGATGCATCGGTCGAAGGTTTGGCAACCTCAATCTCAGGTGTGTAGTCACTCTCTCGTCACTCTGGTCACTCGCATGACACCACCGGAATGCGCATTGTCTAACATCAATGGCACACACTGTTGAACACACTCACGCAGCGTGCGACACTGTAATCGTCAATGTAGCAAGGGCCGCGCACCGTCGTGCAGTCGACGTGTAGTGACAGACACCGGATGACAGAAGCATGCAATATATGGGTGTGCACTGTCTTCGGGAGGCAGGGGTCGGAGGTTCGAATCCTCTCACTCCGACCAATAAAATCAATAACTTACGCGATGGAGGCCAAGAGCCTTGTGTGCTCCAGCCCACACCCAGCCCACATGGGAGTCTAAATTAGGCCCTTTCGGCGAGCCTTCGCATGATCTCCGCCCGGGCCGTCAGGCACCGCGCAGCTAAGGTCCGCTTGGAGCCCGGAGCTGACTTCGTCGAAGTCCGCAGCATCGGTCGTCAATTGCGGATCAAAGGCATTCTCTGCGGCTGCAAAGCCAACTGATCAATTGAGCTAAAGCTGACACTTAATTTTCCGGAGATCCATGTTCAGCTCTGTGTCGCGGAATGACAGAAACCACGCTTTCAATCCTCCACGGTGGGTGTCCAAATACTCCGTATTAGAAATTGGCCCTCAATAGGAAAAAACTGAGCGCCAGTGCCGATCTCCACGAAGGGCAAGGGCTCAAGTTGAAGGTCACAAATCAAAACCGTATAAATTCTTCCTGTGGAACTCCACGGCCGAACTTTTTGATTAGAGACCAGTACGCTTTGACATCAGTCGGAACTTCACCTTCAAGAACTCGCTCCGATCCCGCCAATTGTGAAGTATAGCGCTCACTCAAACCACGACCTGCGCACAATAAGCTCTCGATTTCTTCAATAGGAGGCAGCATTACCCCAGCAAAACCTGGCGTCTCAAGCGCAATGCGTAAGCCTGCTGGGTCAACATCGGGAAATACAAAAACGGGATTGCTCAGCACCCGTAGAAACGTTCGCGCAGCGTCAATAGTATAGCCGCCAGGTTGCCCGCGGTAGACGACTAAAGCGTCGCGAAGATCCGCTGGGACTTCGAAAGAGAGTTGATGGATATGTTCGAAAGCTTCCCAGTTCTCCACCAAAACTGCAAAAACGTGATCAGAGAAATCCGCGGCGGCGTTGACAGGAACATCTAGATTTACACCGTCAGGCAAGATGACATTCTTTTCTCCCATTCGAATCGAACCGCCACTAAAGGACTTCAGCGCCACGCGACCTCTCCGAACAGAAATCGACGACGCTTTTTCGTTTGAGCCTAGCGAAAGAGCTTCTGCGCGGCTTTTGCCTTTCCAAGCGTCCACCTTAGTTCCCGGAGGAACCTGGAAATCTCGCTCCAGAGCCCGCACCAACTCTTCCCGTGCTTGCGTCCCCATAAGAATGTTTGATCCACTGTGCGTTACAAAAATGTTGTTGTCGCGCAAATAGGACAGTAGCTCTTTCGATGCGCGGATTGATCCTGGTTCGGACAAGGCGCGCAATCCCGCTTTGATCAAGTTCTGCGACATAGACGAATATCCTCTAAGCGTTGGTTCGCCATGTGAGCGGATACACTTGCGTCCAGATCATAGCTTGCTTCATACGGCAGGTTTTCCTCCTCGGTCGTTAGCCAGCTCACTACGTGCTCTAAGAAAACCTTTTCCTCAATGTCCTCTCTCTGCGCGCACCAGCTCGAAACGGATACCCAACCTCCTGCGTAATCGACATGGTTCAAAAGATATGTGAGCGCCAGTTCCTCAACGGCATCTTCTTCCTCCGTTTCGGCTTCCTGCTCTAGTATAATTCGTTGACCAGCTTCTCTTTCTGGCGCGCGCTTTTCCTCAATTGGTTTCAGATCCACGCATAAATGCGCAAGGCTTCGTTGACCTCGATCTGAGTAAATGTCCAACCATTCCTTATCTCCGCTGGACGGCTTGCGCATCAGGAAGTCACAAAGTGGCGTTTCCTGTTCGATACGCTCTAAGTCCACTTCCCCACCTTCTGACAAGAACTTAGCAAAAGCTCTAACCTTCCTAGTGTGATGTTCGATTTTGCGAAACGAAAACATGTAGCTATTAAAGACCTCAGAGATCTCAAGCAGACTTTGTGACCAATTCCCCATCCTGCCTGAGATGGAGCTTTGGTACACATTCCCAGCCCGCGAGATATCCTTACGATTAAATCGATCATGCATATCGGTGCGGTTGAGGCGGTTTAGGGCTTTGCGTAAGCGGTCCGCGCGTTCGAGATAATGCGCGTTGTGGCGCATTTTCTCATCGTTAGAAGACACGTCTGAGAACTTACTCGCCATCACTTGGTGAAACTGAAGAATATCTGCATCCACCAGTTCGCATACATCGTATAGGCTTTGGACAAGATCCTCAGTGTTGCGGTCTATATCTTCGTGCCGTCCTTCCACTGCAGCGGCCTCAAGCTCGGTCAGAAGTTTTTCAAGACGATCGATTTCCTCTCCGATATTGCCTTTAATCGCAAATCGCTTCTGTCGTTGGGTCAAATCATCCAGAACGTCGCGAAGAGAACGTGTCAGGCCATATCTGCCTTCTTGGCGAGGTGTTAACACCCGTTCTTTGTGAAGAGCGTCAACAGCATTGCCATTCTCTTCGGTTCTTAGAACCTCTCCTGCATGGTAGACATCTTCAATGACCTCTCCGTGACGGGAGAGAAGGCTAAGAAACCTCTGAATGTCGCTTGTGATACTCACAACAAGCTTTCCTGCTGGATAAATTCGTCTACGCTCTCCTGCGCCTCCGGCGTGTTCGCGATCAGGAAATCCACAAGATCATGGAAGGCGTCGACCATCCCCGTCGCTTCATAGTAGCTCCGGTCGCCCTCATAGTCTGTTTCTTTCATATACCCGCGATGTTCGAGGTTTTTCAAAACCGCTTTCAGCATATCCGCGGCGTCCTTTTTGCCGGTGCTTCTGCTGAGTTTTGGATAGAGCGTTTTCAGATCCGAAAAGAGCTTCGAGCTGGCTTCAATCCTGGAAGCATATTGGCCTGGGTATATTCGGTCTCCAGGACGTAGGACACTGTCGGTCTGTCCAACGGCAAGACAGAGCGCCAGGAAATCAATCATAGGCCGCACGTCTCCCATTATTTTTCGGTGCATGGAGGACAAATTCGCGCCTGTCGCCTCGCCAGGTTTATCTGGAACTAGAAAGTATCCCGACTTGTTGTGTGTGGCCACGACGCGCCAGCCGATTTGGCGCACATAGGTGTTGATGCGTTCTCGTTTGTCTGCGTCCGAGAGGTGGTCAAACAACTCAGGCTCAGTGACGTGGCAAATGACACGGCCATCCATCAAGGCGTTTACAGCTTCAGCAAACATGGATCATCCTTCTCCGCCAACAGAAACGGACTGTGAAGGAAGGGTCTGCTCTTTCTGGGTTTCCTTCGACCAAACCAGGCTATGGGAGGGTTTCGCCGCACCGCGGACTTCCATCAAGCGAGGGCCAAGGTTCTTGTCCTTCACAATCCGCAAGCGTTGTGCAAATCGCTCTCGAACACCCAGATCGGCGTTTGGTGTGGCCGAAATGAGATTGATCCCATTGTCGTTCAGCATCTTTAGTAGGTTACGAACATTTCTGCTGTCGATATTTCCCAACTCGTCGAGAGCCCAGACCATCTGAACTGGTTTTTTCCCTCGCACGATATTGATGAAGCCAACTAGGATCGTTGTAAGGATGAGGTACGACACGCCATTGGAGGAAATGTCCGCAAGGTCGGTTGAAGCGTGGAAATCCCGCTTTATCCCGTTTTCAACTACATGCCCTCTCAATCTGATTTGCTGACGCAAGTCCGCGGTTATGCCGTCGTTACCACTCCAATACTCCAGGAGGTCGCTCAGCGCCTCAGTAAACACGTTCGGCGGTAAATCTTCACCGGACCGCGTCCAGTCCTCGTGTAGCTCGGAGATCCGTTCAAGAGCGGGTAGGAACTCCAGCTCTTTGATGCCGGATTCGATCTTAATTTGAATATCCTCAACAACGTCTGTCGCGATGTTCTGGCTTAGGCTGCGCTGCAACAAGCGGTTCTCTTCAGTGATCCGTTCGTCGGTGCGCTTGAGCATCTGATACTTGTTCTTGAACTCTTCAGCGTGGAAATGCGCGTCGTTGCGCAAGGTGTCCCGATGCTGCTCATGCAGCTCGTTGAACCAATCTTCAAACGCTGGCAACCATTCAGGCCCCTCAGCAAAGGACTGAAAAGCCTGCCTGCGGAGCTGGATGTGCTGTTCCGGCGGGCTGCCCGGCTCAGCCATGAAGACCCGCGCCACGTCTTTTACGCCATTTCTGATTTCCTGAGTCAGCGTGTTGCTCTCGCGCTCCGCATCGTTCAAGGCGCTCAAAAGCGCATCCACCGTCCTTGACGTGCTTACGGGTTCCAGCCTTTCTTCGGCGTTTTGCTGCAGACGGATTTCCAGCTTTGACCTATTTTCCCGCAGGGCAGATAAGTCCTTCTCGGTCTGATCGATCTCGCGCTTAAGCCCTATGCGTTTGCGCGTCCAACCCTCAATCAGCTGCTCCAACGCCTGGCTCAGCCGTCCGACGGTCACCTTGTGATTTTCCGCCTCCGCTCGGCAAGCATCCACCCGGGACCAGTCATCGGCAAGGAAACTGCGCCATGCCACGACCGTTTTTTCCATCGCCCGCACGCGAGCTAGTGCGTCGCGGTGCGTCTTTGCACTTTTTTCGAGATCCTGCAGGGTTCGCGGGTCGACGCCCTTGTCGCGGAGGGCCTTTGCGCGTTCCTCATCGAGTTCCTTCAGATCCGCGTCGCATGAATTGCGGATCCGTGTCTCCCATTCGAACAGCGCCTGTGTGGTACGCATGATCTCTTCTTCAAGCGCCTCCGACTCCTCACGGTGCTGCAGGTCATATCCGGCAAGGTCCTTTGCACGCTCCGCCTCTAGGTTCGTCTTTTCGCGCTCTGCCCGGGCCTGTGCCTCCTTAGCTTCCTGCAACCGCGTGATGGCTGCCTCGCGAGCAGCTTCTAAGGCAGTATCATTCGCTGCATGACAGTTTGTCAGGTGCCCTCTAGCATGCTTTAACTTGCGCGCCAGAATGCCAGTATTAACTTCAAGTTCACTGGATTTGCGCCGAATCCCTCTCAGACGGCTAGAGACTTCATCGCGTTTCCTTTTGGCGGTCGCAATGTTCTGCTGCACCTCTCCAATATCCGCCATACAGCGGTCAATGTTGAGTTCAATCACGCTTAGATCCGCCTGCTGCAGAGGGGCTACGTCTTCCAGATCAAGGTCGAGCCCAAAAACACTCCCTTCTGCCCCGAGATCCTTTGGACTGAGATCTGTCCGACTGAGCAGATCTTCTCTTAGCACACGCCCTAAGGTATCGCCCCAATCCGGTCGCTGGCGACGCAGGAACGCAAGCAGGGTTCCATCAGAGGGGGCTTTAGAAGCCTCCAGCTTTTCGCGCGTTTTTTCCAGACGCAGTTTGGATTGTGAGAGGCGTTCGATCTCACCGTCAACTTTTGCAACGTCAGACTTGGCCGCAGTTTCTTGGGCTTGCAGAGGCGCCTTTTGTTCAACGACCGCGTTATAGGCCGCCTGATGCGTATCGACTTCCTTTTGCGCTTCGGTGACGCGCTCTAGGACTTCGCTGTCGACAGTGGGGTTTTTAGCGGCTTCCTCTCCTGCTCCGACAGCCGCCGCCGCAGCTTTTAGTTTGTCCGATGCCGCCATCATTTGCGGCGCATAATCTTCTTCAGCGCGCCTGCGGCTCTCCTGCCTGCGCGTTTCAATCGCCTCGCGTTTGGCCCGGCGTCCGTCCTCTGACCTCTTACGGTCAAGCGCGATCTCTCTAAGGGCGTTATCAGCCGCCTCCCGCCGTGCCTCTTTGAGTGTGTCATAGCTGCTCGTGAGTTCTGACAATTCGCTCTTGAGAGCGGTCAGGCGTTCCGAGACTTGCCGGGCCGCGTCTTCCAACTCAGACAGGCGCGCAAATTCCGCCACCTTGGCCTCGATGTTGTCATCCATGAACCTCGCATGTTTCTCTGTTAGTCGCTTCACTTCAGCTGACGCCGTGTTGAGTTTGACCTCAATCTCCGCCAGGGCCTTTCGAGCTGCTTCCCGCTCAACCGCATGGGCATTTTCCGCCTCCTGGAAAGCCAGCTCTTGCCGAGGCAGGGTTCTCGACAGAGTCTCAAGCTGCTCTTCGAGATCATTAAGCAGCCCACGCATTTCTGACAGGGCCTCTTTGCGGCGCCGGTGGGCTTCTTCCAGAACTGTATTCTTGGCGACAAGACGCAAAACATCATCTTCTTTTGCCATGACGTCACGATAGGACCGAAAGCGTTTTGGCCAACTGGCAAGGCTTTCGCGCTTCCCGCCCAGTTTGATGCGCCGCTCGCCTCTAAGTACCTGTTCGGCCACCATGTCTTCCAATGCGCGCAAGCTGCCGTCTTTTTTGAGCATGGAGAAAATGACATTCTCAACATTTCTGAGAGGCGTACGCGGCGGAGCCAACGCGTAATCCGCTTGTAGTTGCACGACGTCGTTCCGGCGTGGGTTTTCTATGGGCAAGCCTTGAATGATTGTCTGGTATTCAACCTGAGTCGTGATTTGACGCGATGCGATCTGATAGCCCTGGTCGCGTAAATGTTTGGCGAGATCGCTGAACTCGACGAATTTGCCATCGTTTGTCACGAACATATTTTCATAAAGCTCAGAACGTACAAACCGGTAGACCAGCTTTTCCTCAGTGGTGGCGAGATGCATGATAACCGCGCGTTTGGAGCCAGCGCGGTTGCGATATTCAAATGCGACATACGAGGTCGTTCGCGGCAGATAATGACCGAAGAAAGTTTTGTCCTGTGCCTTGCGAGAAAGCTTATGTGGGGGAAGGCCAAAACCCAAGGGAAGTGCTTGAATGACGGACGTCTTGCCCGCGGCATTTGTACCTGTGATCAACACGTTGCCGTCCAGTGGCACTTCTCCGATCACACCTTTGAAGATATTCGTGTCCACCAAAAGCATTCGAGTGAAACCCGGAGGCTCAGCGTCGAGTTCATTGTGCTGTGGCGTCAAAGAGACGTTCATTCCGATAAACCCTCCCTTAAGCCCGCGCACTTCAATTGGGAAAACTTTAAAACGAGCGACAACATAAGAACTCGTAGTATCTGATTTATATTGATTTATCTATCCTTGCTTCAGATGCTGAATTGGCAAATGAGGTCTCAAAAAGCTATCTATACGCAGCGAAGCTAGGTGCTAATGAAACAAGTCGCTGCGCAACTGTCAATCGGCATTGAATAATGACCCCCCATCGGCGTCCAAATTTGACCCCCCTTGGAGCTAAGAGGGGCGTTGAGGGGGTCGTGTTTAGGTTGATTCAGGAGGGGGTGGACAGCAGGTCAAACCGAAAAGAGAGCGTAGCTCGACTGAAGGTTTGACCTGCTGTCTGTTTTGAATTTATTCCCCGATTTCGAGGTTAGTCGCGGTGGTTAATTCGCCAGCTTTCGTTCCCGGTTTCGATGATATCGCAATGGTGTGTCAGTCGATCCAGGAGAGCAGTGGTCATTTTGGCATCTGTGAACACACTCGGCCATTCAGCAAATGCGAGGTTGGTTGTTAGCAGAATAGACGTTCGCTCGTACAGTTTGCTGATGAGATGGAAGAGTAATCGTCCACCAGACTCTGCGAACGGCAGATAACCGAGTTCGTCTATAATCACGAGGTCGACGCGGATCAGCTGCTCGCTGAGCCGCCCGGCGTTGCCTTCGCGATGTTCAGCCTCCAGCTTGTTCGCGAGATCCACAGCGCTGAAGAACCTGACCCGCCGGCGGTTATTGACCGCGTGGCCCCCGATCGCTGTTGCGAGATGCGTTTTGCCCGATCCGGTTCCACCGACCAGCACGCCATTCCTGGCCTGGTCCATAAAATCGCCGTCATGAAGATTGCGCACGACTTCCTCGTTGACGGGGCTGACCGTGAAGTCGAACTCAGGTAAGGACTTGCAGACCGGGAACTTTGCGGCACCCATCTGATACCGGATCGAGCGCGCAGTCTTTTCGGCCAGTTCGGCCGTGAGGAGTTCGGCCACGACCTGTTGGGGCCGCCAGTTGTTTTTGGCTGCGGCCTGCATCACTTCGTCAAAGCAGTTGACGATGCCTGGCAACTTCAGTTGACGGGCAAGTTCGAGAATTTCCTTACGCAGTTGCATGGGAGCCTCCAAGCCTGTCATAGCGAGCGCAATCCGCGATCGGTGCCATTTTCAGCTGCAGGTGGGCAGGCGGCTCAATCGCCTTTGGCGGCGGGGGATTGGTGCGCCGAGAGACAATGTTCAGGATCGCATCGGCCTTGCGCAGGCCAGATTTTAGAGCTTCTTCGCAGGCAGCCTCGACCACATCAATGTCGTGCTGGTAAGCAGCGAAAAGAATATCGGCAAGTTGCCGGTCTCCGTCGGATGTGCCCCGCAGATGGGTCCAGATCTGCGTCATTGCCGGTGGTAGGTCCCAGTCACGGAACGGTGCTCCATTGCGCAGAGCGCCAGGCTTGCGCTTGAGGACGGGCACATAGTGCCAAGGGTTGAAGATCGTTTTTCCTCGGCCGAAGCACCGTTCGTGCTCTCCGACAATCTCACCGTCTTGGCGCAGGACAATCCGCGTGGCGTAGACCTGCAACTGGACCTGACGTCCAACAGCTCTTGCCTCAACGCTGTATTTGTTTCTTTCGAAGTTGATCAGGCAGGTTCGGCTCACGGCGACCGTCTTTTCACGGAACCCGACGAAGGGCTTCTGCAGATGCGTCAGCAGCGGCTTTTCCTGCTGGAACTCCTCCCAGACCGTCACCTCCAGGTTTTCCGGATGCCGCAGTTCTTTTGCGCGTTTGATCGCGTCTTTTTGCAGCCGGGCATTCAATTCATCGAAGTCGGCCACCTCCAGACGCGGTGTAAAACTATAGGCGCGGCTCTCCTTGACCAGATTCTCAACCTGACCCTTCTCCCAACCGGCCGCGCGCGTACAGGCGATCGGGTTCACCAGATGATGAGAACACATCCGGGAGAATGCCTTGTTGAACTTTCTTTCCTTGCCCGACAGGATCGCATCGACGGCGGTCGTCATGTTATCGTAGATCCCGTTGATGCAGCCTCCACCAAAGAATTTGAAGGCCTCGTCGTGGGCATCAAAGACCATCTCCTGCGTCTCGCGCGGATAGGCAATGGAGAATGGCATGCGGCTATGGCAAAGTTTGAAATGGGCAACCTTCACGGTCGTGAGTGCACCGTCCATCAAAACCGTCTCCACACTCCAGTCGAACTGGTACGCCTCCCCAGGATCAAAGATCAGCGGGATGAACGCCTGCGCCTGTTGTCGGCCGTGCGCAATGCGCCAATTCTTTGTGTAGCGTCGAACACTGTCATACCCGCCGCCAAAACCATCATCGGAGAGTTCCTTCCAGATTTTGGTCATCCGCTTGCGGTGTTTCTTCGGAAGCGCCTCGTTCTCCTCAAGCGTTTCATCCAGACGCGCGCGCCAAGGCCCGAGCACCGGGTATGGCTGCGATTTGCGCTCATATTTGAACTCCGTCACTCCCGATCGGATTATCTTTCGAACCGTTGCACGGCTCAAATTGAGCGAACGGCAAATTTCCTTGATGCTCTTTTTTTCGATCAGGTGTAAGCGACGCACTTTTCTAATAGTTTCCACGCAAATCATCCCGCTTGCCTCTCCATCGACTGCTCAATGAAAAGGATGTCTACAACCATAGGGAGGGGTCAAATTTGGACGCCGATTTCCCCGCTTAGGGGGTCAAAATTGCACGCTTTTCTACATCTTTGCCGTTCTAGCCCTGCCAAACCATCCAAGCGCTTTTGGGTGGAGCGCGGTGTTGCGCTGGCCTCTCGAGCTGCCCGTGATACTATTTCTAATGATGGTGCTAGGTCGGCGCTTGATCATCGTACACGCGGTCGCGCTAGCTTTGTTGGCTGTCGCTGTTTTGAAGCTCGCCGACTATGCAATGTTTAGCGCTTTTGACCGGTCGTTTAATCCGGTCGTTGATATGCCCTTGATCGCTGCAGGCTTCTCATTCACCCGTGATAGCCTTGGTTTGGTTGTTTTTGTTTTTGCAGTGTCATCGGCCATTTTGTTGCTGGCCCTGCTTTACGCTTTAATAGTCCAGGGCTTTGCCGCTTGGGCGTCACTTGGGCGAAATGCAAAAACAGGATTGGCAGCAGCTTTGATCGGCGCCGGCTTCACTGGATGGGCTGTCGCGGATGCGGGTCATCACCTCAGCTTCTGGAAATTGGAAAACAGCCCGCCGGGGACCACCTGGACCTCTCGCTTAGCAATAAATCGCGTTGAGGAAATACAGAGAACAACCAGGGATTTGGCCGAGTTTCGTGAGGCTGCAGGTTTAGATACCTATGCCAATCAGTTCGGATTGTTGAACAAGCTTGATGGGCGGGATGTGTTTTTGATCTGGATTGAAAGCTACGGTCGCGCGAGCTTCGACAACCCGCTGTACGCGCCAACGCATCTTGCAACGCTGCGGTCTGCTCAGGCGGAAATCGCGGGTTCGGGCCTTGCCATGAAAAGCGGTTGGTTGATCTCGCCAACGGTAGGCGGACAAAGCTGGTTGGCACATGGGACCCTGGGGTCCGGCTTGTGGACCGCCGATAACGGGCGCTATCAAGCGATGATCGACAGTGGGCGCAAATGGCTATCTCATATCGCGCAAGCGGCTGGGTATCGGACAGCCGCTGTCATGCCTGCAATCACAAAGGATTGGCCTGAAAGTCGAGCGATGGGATTTGAGCTTGTTTTCGACAAGGCCGAAATCCCCTATGCGGGCGAGAGTTTTCGCTGGGTCACTATGCCCGACCAATTCACCTTGGCTGCGTATCCTGATCTTTTGCCGCCGGACCCGAGACCTGATTTTGTCCAGATCGCCTTGATCTCTTCACATGCCCCTTGGACACCAATCGCAGACGTAATCCCGTGGCAGGACGTAGGCGACGGCACCGTCTTCAATGAGATGGCCTTACGGGGACCGACACCTGAAGTGTTGTGGAAAGACCGGGATGCCGTGCGGGACGCGTATCGCAGATCGGTAGACTATGTTTTGCAGGTAGTCTTTTCTCATGTTCTTCAACTGGCCGACGATGCACCACTGGTCATTGTCGCAGGGGACCATCAGGCCGCTGGATTTGTATCAGGCAGTGACAGCAAGGATGTAGCTGTTCATATAATCGGACCCCCGCAAGTCTTGGATCATATCGAGCATTGGCGTTGGACCGAAGGGCTTGTCCCCGCATCCGACGTACCTGTTCGCCGAATGGACAGTTTTAGGGACAACTTTATCGCGGCCTTTTCTGACAAGACCTCAACCGCAATGGTGTTGCAATGAAGCGGTATTGGGTCAGGTTGGTCGTATCGATCACGTTGATTGTCGCGTTGCTTTGGTGGACGGATTTGGCGCGTGTCGCTGATCATCTGCGGATGCTTAGCCTGGAATGGGTTGGGCTTTCGATTGTTGCTACAATTGCCGCAACCTTCTCGATGGCATTCCGATGGCAACTTACAGCGCACGCGTTGGATATTCGGTTTGATTACTCTTTTGCCCTGCGCGAGTACTATATCGCGCAGCTGGTGAATATGATTCTGCCCGGCGGTGTTCCTGGGGATCTGACCCGTGCGGTTCGGGCGAGGAAGAAAGCAGACCTCAAACGTTCAGCTCAATCTGTGTTCGCGGAACGGCTGTTGGGGCAAATCGCAATCATGGCAGCCCTTTTTCTGGGCGTCTGTGCTGCGCTAGTGTGGCCCGCAGGCTTCGATCATCCTGAACTGAGCATGACGGTTCTTGCTGTGTTGCTATCCGCTCTAGTCGTGGTGAGCCTTATATCACTTGCCCTTCCATCAATTGGGAGGTTCGTTGTCTTTTTGATCAGGCTACAACGTCAAACGGCCTTTGTTTTTCTTGGCTTAGTCAGCTCTACATGTCTGATACTGGGATTCTACGCGTCAGCAAGGGCTGTAGGGGTTGTCATACCATCAGGCGGCTTGCTTATCATTATTCCTCTGGTTTTGACCGCCATGCTGATCCCTATGTCGATTGGTGGTTGGGGTTGGAGGGAAGGAGCCGCTGCTGCCTTATTTCCAATAATCGGGGCGTCATCCAGTGCGGGCGTTGCTTCGGGTGTCACCTATGGTGCCGTTATCCTGATCGCCGCGCTGCCAGCAGTTGCAATTCTGCTGTGGCCAAGATCGCTTGAACCGCAACTAACAACAGGGAAAAGAGATTCACTATGACACAGCCCGCCCATCTTACGCGCCGTTTTTTTCTTCAAACCGGCGCAGCCGGTTTTGCCGCCTCTGCATCAGGGTTGCCGGCACTAGCGGCTAACTTACAACCTGTAAATTTCCAGCTGTCGTGGCTGCATTCCGTTCAGTTTGGCGGAAGTTACATTGCGAAAAACAAAGGGTATTGGTCCGATCTAGGTTTGGATGTCTCACTTGCCCAAGGCGGTCCAAACGCGCCTGTCGAGCCGCCCGTGGTTTCAGGAACTGCTTTGGTTGGGATATCAGCTGCGGACTATACCGCCGCCGCTGTGGCGCAAGGCGCGCCGTTCAAAATTATCGCCGTTGCAATGCAAAAGAATCCGTTCGCGATTGCATCGCTTGCGGCCACCCCGGTAAACGAACCCGCAGACCTTATCGGCAAGAAGATTGGTATGGCTGTCGCGAATACGCCCGTCTTGCATGCCTTGTGCACATTGAACGGGATAGACATAGACCAAATTGAAATTGTCCCCACCCAATATGACCCGGCGCCGTTAGTCAGCGGCCAGGTGGATTGCTTGCTTTGCTGGGAAACAGATTTGCCCGTCGCCATGACTGTGCAGGGCGTTGACAACACCACAATGCTAATGGCCGACTACGGTTATGCCGTGCATTCTCAAACCTATATCGCCACCCAAGACTCTCTTGCCCAAAGACGCGCAGAGCTTGTGTCTTTACTGAAGGGCGAAGTCATGGGGTGGAAGGATTATCACAAAGACACCGACGCCGCCGCCGAGTTGACGCTAGAAATGTTCCCTGATGCAGGTCTGGATCTCGCCGCGCAAAGACTGCAAGCCGCGCGGCAAGTGCCGCTGATGTTCTCGGACTTAACCGCCGAGTTTGGGTTCGGGTGGTTCACCGAGGAGACTGTTGCGGCGAATGTCGAAACACTAGCGCTGTTGGGTCGAACCGTCACTCCTGACCTCTGGGACAGATCGCTGCTGGAAGAGGTGTATGGCTGACGCGAGGGTTGACGCGTGACTACAGCCGGAATTTCGTGCAACAGAATCCGAAAGAGTTTTGATCGCACTGAGGCGGTCTCAGAGCTTTCGATTGAATTTCAGTCCGGACAGACGACGGCATTGGTTGGCCCGTCTGGCTGCGGGAAATCAACCGTTCTGCGAATGATAGCAGGGCTGGAAACGCCCGACATGGGGCACATCGCAATTGGCCATGAAACACCAAAGCAGGTCGCCCGTCGCGGGGGGCTTGCCATGGCGTTTCAAGATGCATCGCTGCTGCCATGGCGTACCTTAAGATCCAACATCGCATTGGGCGCGGAACTCGCTCGCAAACCGGTGGATCGCGTAGATGACCTGATCAATCTTGTCGGGCTGGACGGGTTTGCCGAGCATCGGCCTGCTGAATTGTCAGGTGGTATGCGCCAACGCGCCGCAATCGCGCGCAGCCTGATATCTGAGCCAGAGGTTCTGCTGTTGGACGAACCTTTTGGGGCCGTCGATGCGATCACGCGACGTCGATTGAATCAAGAGCTCCCGCCATTGTGGCGCGAGCGCCAAACGACAACACTTCTCGTTACGCATTCCGTGGAAGAGGCGGTTTTGCTATCAGATCGCGTGATCGTGCTGTCATCTCGTCCTGCGCGTATCCTAGCGGATATACAGGTCGACATTAACAGAGACTGCACGTTTTCACCCGTAACTTCACCAGACGTTCGCGCTTTTGTGACGCAAGTACTGACCGCGTTGGAGGAGGATGAGTAGGTGGCACCCGAACGTATCATGCTGGGCGTCTTGCTTATGCTTCTAGTCTGGGAAGGCTTGGCGCAAGTTCAGCCAGACAGCATGTTGATCAGTGGACCATTTGATATCGCGGAGTATATCAACGATCATTCTGGGCTACTTTTCAGGGCAGCGACCGAAACCTTAAGGAATGCCGCGCTCGGGTTCTTTTGGGGGAACCTTGCGGCGGTGGCCTTGGCCTGTTTCGTGATCTTGGTCCCGAAGTCAGAATGGGTAATTTCGGCGCTCGCGCTTCTAGTGTTCTGCATTCCGCTGATCGCGAGCGGCCCGATTTTACGGGTCCTGTTCGGGCCCGGAGCTGGCCCACAGATCGCTTTGGCGGCACTGGCTGTTTACTACACCACATTCCTGGCCTTGGTAGTGGGTCTTCGGGCGATCTCACAAAGCTGGACAGATTTGATGACTGTTTACGGCCGGGGCTGCCTGTCGACTCTGTTCGTTGTGCGATTCAGAGCCAGCTTGCCTTACCTGTTTGTGGGATTGCAGATCGCGGCGCCAGCTGCCTTTCTGGGTGCGATGATTGGAGAATTCACAGGCGCCGAGCGAGGACTAGGTGTTTTGACCTTGCGGGCCATGCGCGGTCTTCAAACGGATGCGACCTGGGCGCTGGCGGCTATTTCCGCATCACTGGCTATGCTCGGGTATGCGTGCGTTGGTCTGCTCAAAAGCAAACTGACGCCACATGCACCGACAATCCTACTATCGACACCCAGAGTTGGTCAAAAGCGCGCGCTCTCTACTCATATACTCGGTATCGTTTTTCTGTCTTCCATGGTTTTGGTTCTGTGGCAGGGACTGATGGATTTGTTCAACCTGAACTCGTTCTTCGCGAAGCGACCAGCGGATATTTGGACCTTCGTTTCCAACACTACGAACCTGAACACATTGCTAACTGCGCTTGGCGAAACCCTGGCTTATGCGATACCCGGATATCTCGCCGGTTTGGCCCTTGGTGCGGGGCTGGCCGTGATTTTAACGCTTTGGCCACCAGTGGCGCGGGCGATTATGCCGACCGCCATTTCATTGCGCGCCGTGCCTATCATCACAACTGCGCCTTTGCTGGTTCTGGCATTTGGGCGCGGCTTGACCGGAACCGTTGCAATTGTCGCTGTAATGGTTTTCTTCCCAACTCTTGTTGCCTGCCTACAGGGTTTACGGCAGGCTCCAACGCAAATCGTGGATCTTTTTGAAAGCTATGGTGCCGGCCGTTTGAAGCTACTGCGATGCGCCCAAATCCCGGCCATGTTGCCCGCTTTATTCGCGTCTGCCCGCATGGCAGTGCCAGCCGCGCTATTGGCTGTCACTACAGCTGAGTGGCTGGCAACCGGGCGCGGCATAGGCGTGTTGATGGCACTGACCGCGAGTACATCAAACTACAATATGCTGTGGTCTTGCGTTGTCCTTTTGTGTCTTGCGGCAGTCACAGCATACGCTGGAGTTGCATGGTGCGAAAAGCGGGTTCTGCGCGTTTACGCGAGCGAGCAAGTGGTATGACAGAAGCTGTTTTTGCAATCCCCGGTGACAAAGACCGGCGCACCGGCGGATTCATCTACGAAGCCACCGTATTGCGGGTTCTTAACGAGATCGGTTGCAAGACCGAACACCTGAAACTACCGCGTCGATTTCCCGACCCAACGCAGGACGATATGGCAGTGGCACTGAACGCCCTGCGCGCCGTACCCGAGAAACGCCCGGTTATCCTTGATGGATTGGTTTTTGGCTCCATCGACCCAGAGGGTTTGGCGCAGGTGAGCGCCCCTATAATCGCGATGATACACCACCCCCTTGGACTAGAAACTGGTTTGCCGACGGAACGGGCTAAATTTCTGCTCAAAAACGAAGCCGCAGCTCTTCGGCACGCCGCACATATTGTCGTTCCAAGTCCAGAAACTGCGCGCGTGCTGGTCAACCAATTCGCTGCAAAACCGGATATAATAACCGTCGCACCCCCAGGTTTTGATCGTCCGGTTGTCTGTAAACAGCCGAAGCGTCCGCCTTTGATTTTGTCAGTTGGCCTGTTGGCCCGCCGCAAAGGGCATGACACTCTTCTAAGTGCGCTTGAGACAATCAAGGACTTGGAATGGCAGGCTGTTGTAGTTGGCAAGGAACACGACGAAAACACTGCGCTTGAGCTTTACTCTCAGGCCAAAGCCCTCGGTCTAACCGAGCGCGTGACCTTCACCGGAGAGTTGGACCGAGCCCCGTTGAACGATTTGTTCAACTCGGCGACCCTTTTCGCGCTTGCGACGCGGTACGAAGGCTACGGAATGGTTCTTAGCGAAGCAATGATGTTCGGACTTCCAATCGTTTCCTGCGACGTGGGTGCTGTCCCTGAAACAGTCGGTGACGCGGGGATTCTGCTGCCACCAGAGGACGCTCTGACCTTTGGAGCTACTCTACGTTTGCTTCTCAAAGACCAAGGAACACGAGCACGCTTGGGAAGACTGTCAGACTTGAAGTCACAGTCTCTACCAACGTGGCGTGAAACCGCGGGAACATTCGCCTGCGTAATCAAATCACTCGCCGAGAAAACCAAATCATAGAGCTTTTAAGCAAGGGCTTCACCAAGATTTTTTTTGGCCACACTGTCTTGGCGGTCAGATCAGCGGCAAAAGACGTGCTTACCCGTAAACACCTTAAAGATTTCATCCAGCACGGCATCGAAGCCTAGAGGCGCAAGATCGCTGGTTTGTGTTGGACCTACTTAGCAGGGGTTCGCTGACGCATAGTGACTGTGCATTCTCGCTAGTGGCGAGCAGTTGCCCGACCTCCCATCTTTGGCCTGAAAGGAGATAACCGATGCTCGATACATATACCATTCGCCAAGACGACATGCCTCAAGAAATGCGGTTTCTCTTGGACTGTAGAAAAGCGTGCAATTTTGACCCCCTAAGCGGGGAAATCGGCGTCCAAATTTGACCCCTCCCTATGGTTGTAGACATCCTTTTCATTGAGCAGTCGATGGAGAGGCAAGCGGGATGATTTGCGTGGAAACTATTAGAAAAGTGCGTCGCTTACACCTGATCGAAAAAAAGAGCATCAAGGAAATTTGCCGTTCGCTCAATTTGAGCCGTGCAACGGTTCGAAAGATAATCCGATCGGGAGTGACGGAGTTCAAATATGAGCGCAAATCGCAGCCATACCCGGTGCTCGGGCCTTGGCGCGCGCGTCTGGATGAAACGCTTGAGGAGAACGAGGCGCTTCCGAAGAAACACCGCAAGCGGATGACCAAAATCTGGAAGGAACTCTCCGATGATGGTTTTGGCGGCGGGTATGACAGTGTTCGACGCTACACAAAGAATTGGCGCATTGCGCACGGCCGACAACAGGCGCAGGCGTTCATCCCGCTGATCTTTGATCCTGGGGAGGCGTACCAGTTCGACTGGAGTGTGGAGACGGTTTTGATGGACGGTGCACTCACGACCGTGAAGGTTGCCCATTTCAAACTTTGCCATAGCCGCATGCCATTCTCCATTGCCTATCCGCGCGAGACGCAGGAGATGGTCTTTGATGCCCACGACGAGGCCTTCAAATTCTTTGGTGGAGGCTGCATCAACGGGATCTACGATAACATGACGACCGCCGTCGATGCGATCCTGTCGGGCAAGGAAAGAAAGTTCAACAAGGCATTCTCCCGGATGTGTTCTCATCATCTGGTGAACCCGATCGCCTGTACGCGCGCGGCCGGTTGGGAGAAGGGTCAGGTTGAGAATCTGGTCAAGGAGAGCCGCGCCTATAGTTTTACACCGCGTCTGGAGGTGGCCGACTTCGATGAATTGAATGCCCGGCTGCAAAAAGACGCGATCAAACGCGCAAAAGAACTGCGGCATCCGGAAAACCTGGAGGTGACGGTCTGGGAGGAGTTCCAGCAGGAAAAGCCGCTGCTGACGCATCTGCAGAAGCCCTTCGTCGGGTTCCGTGAAAAGACGGTCGCCGTGAGCCGAACCTGCCTGATCAACTTCGAAAGAAACAAATACAGCGTTGAGGCAAGAGCTGTTGGACGTCAGGTCCAGTTGCAGGTCTACGCCACGCGGATTGTCCTGCGCCAAGACGGTGAGATTGTCGGAGAGCACGAACGGTGCTTCGGCCGAGGAAAACCGATCTTCAACCCTTGGCACTATGTGCCCGTCCTCAAGCGCAAGCCTGGCGCTCTGCGCAATGGAGCACCGTTCCGTGACTGGGACCTACCACCGGCAATGACGCAGATCTGGACCCATCTGCGGGGCACATCCGACGGAGACCGGCAACTTGCCGATATTCTTTTCGCTGCTTACCAGCACGACATTGATGTGGTCGAGGCTGCCTGCGAAGAAGCTCTAAAATCTGGCCTGCGCAAGGCCGATGCGATCCTGAACATTGTCTCTCGGCGCACCAATCCCCCGCCGCCAAAGGCGATTGAGCCGCCTGCCCACCTGCAGCTGAAAATGGCACCGATCGCGGATTGCGCTCGCTATGACAGGCTTGGAGGCTCCCATGCAACTGCGTAAGGAAATTCTCGAACTTGCCCGTCAACTGAAGTTGCCAGGCATCGTCAACTGCTTTGACGAAGTGATGCAGGCCGCAGCCAAAAACAACTGGCGGCCCCAACAGGTCGTGGCCGAACTCCTCACGGCCGAACTGGCCGAAAAGACTGCGCGCTCGATCCGGTATCAGATGGGTGCCGCAAAGTTCCCGGTCTGCAAGTCCTTACCTGAGTTCGACTTCACGGTCAGCCCCGTCAACGAGGAAGTCGTGCGCAATCTTCATGACGGCGATTTTATGGACCAGGCCAGGAATGGCGTGCTGGTCGGTGGAACCGGATCGGGCAAAACGCATCTCGCAACAGCGATCGGGGGCCACGCGGTCAATAACCGCCGGCGGGTCAGGTTCTTCAGCGCTGTGGATCTCGCGAACAAGCTGGAGGCTGAACATCGCGAAGGCAACGCCGGGCGGCTCAGCGAGCAGCTGATCCGCGTCGACCTCGTGATTATAGACGAACTCGGTTATCTGCCGTTCGCAGAGTCTGGTGGACGATTACTCTTCCATCTCATCAGCAAACTGTACGAGCGAACGTCTATTCTGCTAACAACCAACCTCGCATTTGCTGAATGGCCGAGTGTGTTCACAGATGCCAAAATGACCACTGCTCTCCTGGATCGACTGACACACCATTGCGATATCATCGAAACCGGGAACGAAAGCTGGCGAATTAACCACCGCGACTAACCTCGAAATCGGGGAATAAATTCAAAACAGACAGCAGGTCAAACCTTCAGTCGAGCTACGCTCTCTTTTCGGTTTGACCTGCTGTCCACCCCCTCCTGAATCAACCTAAACACGACCCCCTCAACGCCCCTCTTAGCTCCAAGGGGGGTCAAATTTGGACGCCGATGGGGGGTCATTATTCAATGCCGATTGACAGACAGCTGATGTTGGAACTCACACGGAAGTCTGAGATTTCCTCGTTGCAAGGTCTGACCACACTTGGCGCAGACGATCCGCCCCTCACGCTCGGCGAACGGGCTGTGACACGCGAACACTTCGGCGTCGGCCCAGTGATGGTCCGGATCGTGATCTCGCGAGCGATGTTGCGGCTCGGGCAGTGTCTGGTCTCAGTAGTGGTCGCCGCCATGGTCGGTCTCTCTTGGTTGAGAGGCGCTGGGCGTACGACTTGGCGGGCGGGATCGTCGCTTCCATGGGGACGATCCCATTGGTGACTATACTTGCGGGCGTGCATCGGTCGTTCGCCTGTCACGCGCTCTATCTCGGCGAATGCCTCGTCAACGGTCAGGTCCCGCAAATCCACGAGGAAGATCATCAGCACGAGGCCCGGGTGCGGGTGCGCTTTGCCTGTGCGCCGCTGTGCCTTCTTCAGGGCACGCGACCACTGCAGCTTTGTGATGCCGAACTGGCGCTGGATGCGTGCAACCTCTGTCATTTCGGCTTACCGTTCTGGACCCGCTTCGGCCCGGGCTTCTTCAACCGGACGCGCGTGGTGCGTGTCCCCTCACGCTTCACCTCGATCACTCCACGGCTGAACAGCGTGTTGACGGCCTTCCAACGGACTTGACGGCTCTTCAACCCAGCCCGGCCGTAGAGGCTCATCGACAGTCGGAACCAACCCCCTTCCTCTGGCGACCAAGCGCGGTAGGCATAGTGGAGGGCGAGCAGTAGGCGTTCGGGTGGGCGGAAGCTGGACCAAACCTCTTGGGGGACAAGAGCGTATTCGATCCGGTCGGGCTTCTCGTATCCGACCAGTTCTGAGAACGGGACAACCTCAGCTTTGAACTCTTCTTCGGGGACGTCTGGATGCTGCCAATTGATGGATCCGTCGTGATTTCGCCACGGCTCTTTCATGACGGACACCTGGGCGTTGGAGATGGCACGGGTCTTGGTCTCTCTAATGCCAATAAAACATAATAAAGATTGACCGGTGTCACCTGACAGGTGACAGTTTTGTTCAAACAGGTGACAGTGCTGTCACCTAGTAGGTGACAGTTTCTAGGGGGTGTTTTCACCCTCATATCTCGCCCCCTTCTTGGTGCTGATAAGGGGGCAGGCCCACCGACTTCATGACCGAGTTCCACATCTTCAGACCTCGGTCCAAATCCATGAACCGATCTGGCGATTTGATGACATCCGCATCCACCCGGCAGGTCTTCCCGCGCATCACATGGCGGCAAGCCTGCTGCATGATCTCGGTGGTCCTCGCGACTTCACTGTCGATGCGATCAAGGGGCGCTTCGATCAATACTGCGTCGTGGATCGGTCCACATAACCAGGCACCGGCTTGGTGGAGGTGGACACTGGTTAGTCTGAGGATCTCCGCGCCCCCCGCCTGCATCGGCCAGTTGAGGGCTGATCGCGGGTTGGCTTCGTCGGCGTGACCGATCCGGTATTGCCACCCCATCGGTGTCGTCAGAGTGCCCCCAGCCAGTGCCGTGTCCACGTTGTTCTCCGCCCACGACCAGAACACGTGATAGGTCTCGCGATGTAACTGAAGCAGTTCTCGCGCCTCGGCCAAATGGATGCCCGCCCGGTTCGCCATCGAGTGGTAGCTCATGCCGTAGGACACCCCGAGCACGATAGCCTTGCACTGATTGCGAACCGCATTGTGCGTCTCCTTTGTTGCTTTCGAGGGGGCGAGCCCGGCGTCTTTCGCAAACTGGAGATAGGGATCTCCAGACTGGTACGCGGACCACAGCTTGTCATCGCCAGACAATGCGCCGGCGATTGCGTGCTCCTGTGAACTGAAATCTAAGTAGGCCACCGCCGTACCCTCGGTCGGTTTGATGAGGCCGCGTATCCATGTCGCCGCCCCAAACACATACTTCGCGTTGCTGGGTTGGTTCCGACCAGTTTCCTGACTTCCGACCTTTTTGTTGATCTGACTGGGTTTTTGGTTTGTTTTCAGGTGTGGTTGCTCAGAGGCGCGTTGTAGTGCCCCATTATTATAAAAAGTATTGACATGGGCCTTCAGATGGCTAACCTCTTCGCCCATGTTCATCCGCACCAAACATGACGCAAAGCTCAACCGCACACGGATCCAGATCGTTGAATCCGTCCGCACCGGCTCCAAGGTACGCCAGAAGATCCTGCGCCATGTGGGTGTGGCCCATAACGACAGCGAGATTGAGGATATCAAGCGTCTGGCGGGCCGCTTGATGGAGCAATTACGCATTGATCGCTCGCCGCAAATGGAACTGTTCACGCCCACGGAATATGCCGATCTGCAGGCGCTGGTGCGCCGCGCTCCGCGGCCGGACAAGCTTGGCGTTGATCTTGCCGAGTGCCGTGAGGAGGCGCGGGTCTCTCTGGGTCTGCGGGATGTCATGGGGACGATGTATGACCAACTGGGTTGGGGGGCCCTTCTGGGGGCGGCGCGTAAAAGTGCCAATCGCATTGTGAAAGAGCTGGTTATGGCGCGGATCGCACAGCCCGAGAGCAAGCGCGCGACCGTGGAGGCGTTGGAGAACCAGGCAGGCATCACGCTCAATCTGGACGTGGTCTATCGGAGCATGGATTACATCAATACGCCGGTGATAGACGGGATTTGCAAAACCTCTCACGCGGCGGCAGAGAAGTTGCTGGGCGGGCCAGTGACCGTGCTGTTCTACGATTGCACGACCCTGGCCTTTGACACCGAGCGCGAGGACCCGGCCGAGGATGCGGACGGGGTCGAGCAGGATCATCTTCTGGCCAAGGGCTTCAGCAAGGATGGCAAGCATCACCGCGCTCAGGTCATGCTGGCGCTGATCGTCACCTCCGATGGGCTGCCTGTGGGCTATGAACTCTTCCCGGGAAACACCTGGGAAGGTCATACGCTGGAAGCTGCGCTGAAGGCGTTGGAGGGACGCTTCGACGTGGCCAGGGTCACGTTCGTGGCCGATGCCGCCATGCTCAGCAAGGACAACCAGCAGATGTTGCAGAACAAGGGTCTGCCCTACATCCTCGGCTATCGCATGAAGTCCGCCCCGGCCGCCGTGAAGGCGAACATTTTGAGCCCGGAGGGACGCCAGCCTTGGGCTGGACACGGTTCTGAAGAGGCAACCGAGAAGGGCTGGTACAAGGTGATCGACCAGGAGGGAGCGCGGGTCATTGTGACCTGGTCACCCACCCGGGCACGCAATGATGCCCACAAGCGCGACAAGGCAATCGAAAAGCTGCACAAGAAGCTCAAGCGCTCTCGCAAACCCGGCAGCTTCAGCAGCCGGGGATATGGCCGCTTCCTGGCCTTCCCCGACAGCGGGGACGTCACGCTGGATGATGCAAAGATCAAGGCAGCGGCACAATGGGACGGGCTGCATGCCATTGTTGTTCATGGTGCGGACGAACTGGAGGCACAGGACGTCATTGCCCGCTATCACCAGTTGTGGGAGATCGAAGCCTGCTTCCGCACCAACAAGCACGATCTGAAAATCCGGCCCATCTATCACTGGTCGCCGCGTCGGGTCCGGGCCCATATCGCCATCTGCTACATGGCCTTCTGCTGCCTGCAGCACCTGCGCAAGCATCTGGACCTGCTCGGACACCCGATGAGCCCGGCTCGTATCCGCAACGAGTTGAACGCATTGCAGCTCTCGATCCTGCGCCACAAAGGCACCCCTGACCGCTACGGCATGCCAAGCCATGCCACGGTCGATGCCAGACGCATCCTCACCTGCGTCGGCCTGACCTGGAACGAAGCCCCTTTCAAGATACCCCCCGGGCGCACCCGAAAAACTGGCCAGACCAAAGCCTGAGCTCCCTCAACACTCCGAAACAATCGCTGGCGAAAAAAGTCCGTGTAGTGCCTTTTGGCAACCAAGGCATAATAATATCAATGACTTATACGAAAAAATGTCGGAAGTCAGGGGCCACCGCCGTACCCTCGGTCGGTTTCCTGACTTCCGACCTTTTTGTTGATCTGACTGGGTTTTTGGTTTGTTTTCAGGTGTGGTTGCTCAGAGGCGCGTTGTAGTGCCCCATTATTATAAAAAGTATTGACATGGGCCTTCAGATGGCTAACCTCTTCGCCCATGTTCATCCGCACCAAACATGACGCAAAGCTCAACCGCACACGGATCCAGATCGTTGAATCCGTCCGCACCGGCTCCAAGGTACGCCAGAAGATCCTGCGCCATGTGGGTGTGGCCCATAACGACAGCGAGATTGAGGATATCAAGCGTCTGGCGGGCCGCTTGATGGAGCAATTACGCATTGATCGCTCGCCGCAAATGGAACTGTTCACGCCCACGGAATATGCCGATCTGCAGGCGCTGGTGCGCCGCGCTCCGCGGCCGGACAAGCTTGGCGTTGATCTTGCCGAGTGCCGTGAGGAGGCGCGGGTCTCTCTGGGTCTGCGGGATGTCATGGGGACGATGTATGACCAACTGGGTTGGGGGGCCCTTCTGGGGGCGGCGCGTAAAAGTGCCAATCGCATTGTGAAAGAGCTGGTTATGGCGCGGATCGCACAGCCCGAGAGCAAGCGCGCGACCGTGGAGGCGTTGGAGAACCAGGCAGGCATCACGCTCAATCTGGACGTGGTCTATCGGAGCATGGATTACATCAATACGCCGGTGATAGACGGGATTTGCAAAACCTCTCACGCGGCGGCAGAGAAGTTGCTGGGCGGGCCAGTGACCGTGCTGTTCTACGATTGCACGACCCTGGCCTTTGACACCGAGCGCGAGGACCCGGCCGAGGATGCGGACGGGGTCGAGCAGGATCATCTTCTGGCCAAGGGCTTCAGCAAGGATGGCAAGCATCACCGCGCTCAGGTCATGCTGGCGCTGATCGTCACCTCCGATGGGCTGCCTGTGGGCTATGAACTCTTCCCGGGAAACACCTGGGAAGGTCATACGCTGGAAGCTGCGCTGAAGGCGTTGGAGGGACGCTTCGACGTGGCCAGGGTCACGTTCGTGGCCGATGCCGCCATGCTCAGCAAGGACAACCAGCAGATGTTGCAGAACAAGGGTCTGCCCTACATCCTCGGCTATCGCATGAAGTCCGCCCCGGCCGCCGTGAAGGCGAACATTTTGAGCCCGGAGGGACGCCAGCCTTGGGCTGGACACGGTTCTGAAGAGGCAACCGAGAAGGGCTGGTACAAGGTGATCGACCAGGAGGGAGCGCGGGTCATTGTGACCTGGTCACCCACCCGGGCACGCAATGATGCCCACAAGCGCGACAAGGCAATCGAAAAGCTGCACAAGAAGCTCAAGCGCTCTCGCAAACCCGGCAGCTTCAGCAGCCGGGGATATGGCCGCTTCCTGGCCTTCCCCGACAGCGGGGACGTCACGCTGGATGATGCAAAGATCAAGGCAGCGGCACAATGGGACGGGCTGCATGCCATTGTTGTTCATGGTGCGGACGAACTGGAGGCACAGGACGTCATTGCCCGCTATCACCAGTTGTGGGAGATCGAAGCCTGCTTCCGCACCAACAAGCACGATCTGAAAATCCGGCCCATCTATCACTGGTCGCCGCGTCGGGTCCGGGCCCATATCGCCATCTGCTACATGGCCTTCTGCTGCCTGCAGCACCTGCGCAAGCATCTGGACCTGCTCGGACACCCGATGAGCCCGGCTCGTATCCGCAACGAGTTGAACGCATTGCAGCTCTCGATCCTGCGCCACAAAGGCACCCCTGACCGCTACGGCATGCCAAGCCATGCCACGGTCGATGCCAGACGCATCCTCACCTGCGTCGGCCTGACCTGGAACGAAGCCCCTTTCAAGATACCCCCCGGGCGCACCCGAAAAACTGGCCAGACCAAAGCCTGAGCTCCCTCAACACTCCGAAACAATCGCTGGCGAAAAAAGTCCGTGTAGTGCCTTTTGGCAACCAAGGCATAATAATATCAATGACTTATACGAAAAAATGTCGGAAGTCAGGGGCCACCGCCGTACCCTCGGTCGGTTTGATGAGGCCGCGTATCCATGTCGCCGCCCCAAACACATACTTCGCGTTGCTGGGTTGGTTCCGACCAGTTTTGGAGCGGAACGGTGACAGCAGTGTCCGATTACGCCCATCCGCTCCAACGGCTAGGCTATTCAGCCGCAACTCTCCCAGCGCATGCCGTAGTTCGCGCAAGGGCTGGATCTGGGGATAGTTGCGGGCTTGGTCTTTAAAGGTGTCGTCATCGAGAGCCAGCGCGCCGGTTTCCAACCGGGGCCACCACATGTGGTTCCGTGCCAGATAGTCTTCGAACCTGCTCGTCTTGAAAGTGCGCCCGTCGTAGACACCGAAATCTGCATCAACCTCGGTGATCAAGTCTTGCTGAATGTCTTCCCACCGGTCCCGCAATATGCCCAACGTCTCGGTATCGATGGGGATCCCCCGGTACTCCATGTTTGCGACGGCTGACATGTACCGACCGCGCCAAATGCTGTCCCCAAACGAGTGGGCTTGGCCGCGAAGTGGGGAGCCATGGCTTCGAACAGAGGGCGCAAGAGTTCCACGTCTGACGCGCAGTAGTCGAGAATGTCCGCGCGTTCCTGTGCAGTCCACGGACCTCCCGCGAGGACCAACTCCCGCATGACCTCCTTTTCTTCGGCGTTGATAGACGGCACGTCGAAATAGGCGGCGGCTCCCAAGATCCCTCGCCCCCGCGGCAATTTGCACCCGTTGGTTATCACCCGAAACTCGGCGAATAGATCGAGGGTGTTTATGGGGTGGGGCCAACCCAACGCCTCGAAACATCCCGCCTCGGCTGACGCAAAATAGGCGACCATCACACTGTTCGGGCCGGTGTCGAAGGGAGCTGCATCAAGCCCCAGCAATTCGTCCTCCCACATGCGGATCTGACGCCCGCTCCAGTACTCTTCGGCCACCATACAAACGGGCCGCTGGGTCTCCCCCTCATCGGCCACAAACTCGAAATCGGCCAGCCAGATTTCGCGGAATGGCAAGTCGGGACCTTCAAGGGAGAGACACATCTTATTCCCCCAGCAACTGCTTCACGACCGGGTGCTTCGTGCTGTCGATCAGCTTGCCGTCGCCGAAAGCAATTCGAACAAGATCTTGGAAGGGCGTGTCGGTCCACGTTGGGTCGCCGATGTGGGAGCTTGTGACCACGTCATAGCTACCGCTGTGCATGTTCGCCTGCATGCGGACCCACTTGGTCTCACCCAACTCTGCGGCCTTGCGCGCGGAGATATTCCGCGGGTTCTCCCGGGCCCCATCCTCGGCCAGCTTCAGCGGCCACAAGGCCACACCGCCGTGCCGGGTTTGGTAGGTCACCAGTTTCACCAGCTTCGTCTCGCCCGGTAGAAGGGGCCAGACGGCCTTGGTGACCAGATAGACTTCCCGCTCAGCTTTCAGTTCCAGAACCCGGGCGACGAGGTGGTATTTCGGGTTCGGGTGGACTCGGAAGAAGTCCTGGGGGTTGGGCTTTGTGACCGGGACAACCAAGATGGGGCGCTCAATCCCGAGGTCCTCCATTGACGTGCCATCGACGGTCAGGTTGTCGAGCGCGAAGGGGTCATCATCGGCCTCCTCCTGATGGTCGAGGGAGCTTTCCTTAGAACCGTTCCCCATCACTTTCTCGGCAGTGATGGGCGGCTCGTAGCCGTTCAGTACGTAGGCGTTGATCCTCTCGACGGCCTCGTTGTGCTTTACGCCTGCTGCTTCTTTCACAGCGTCGATCAGACCTTTGTCGGTACCGGCTTTCTTGGCCTCGGCGTTTAGGGGTGTAGTTGCCATGTCTCTCTCCTATGATGATTGTCAAGCAGGGCATTGATTTTGTTTGATTTTAAATTCGGCAAAATCGTCGAAGACCCAGCCGTTCTTGAGCGTGTCATAGATGATCTTGAGCAGCTTGCGGGCCGTGGCTATGATCGCCTTGCCCGCGCCACGGCGTTCCTTGATGCGCCGATAATAACTGTTGAGATATCCCGAATAGCGGATCGCGATGAGCGTACATTGCACCAGCGTGGTGCGCATGAGCTTGTTGCCGCGCTTCGTGATCCGCCCGTGATGTTCGGTTTCGTTCGAGTTACTCACCTTGGGCACGATGCCGACATAGGCGGCCAGCTTGTCCGCGTCGGAGAAGTCTTCAACCCTGCCGATCCCCGCCAGCAGGACCGCGGCAGATCGCGCACCGATCCCCTTGATGCTGGTGAGCCCCTCAAAGCCTTTCATGGCCGAGGCGGCCTCCTCGATGGCCTTGTCGATACGGTTCAGGGTCTCGGTCAGGCCGAGCGCCTGGTCCCGCAATGCCGCCAGTTCGACCTGCTCAAGCGGTGTGAAGCGGCTGAGATCCAGGTCGCGCAGGCGCTTCTTGCTGGACAACCCTTCCTTCTTCAGCTTCATGCCGTGACGGACAAACATCGCGTGGATGCCGTTCAGCAGCATGGTGCGCTGTTTGACCAGCATGTCACGCGTCCGGGTCAGCGAGGCCAGTTCGCTTTCCTGAGTGGACTTGAGCCGGGTTTCCGGCAGCATGTCCTTCGACAGGAAGAAGGCCAAAGCGCGCGCATCGTTCTTGTCGGTCTTTTTCACCGATGTGCGGATCACTTTAAACTGGCGCGGGTTGACCACAACGATCCGGCCGACACAGGGTTCCACCTCACCGCAGAACCAGGCCGTGTTGCCGGTGGCCTCGACCGCCAGTTCGTCATCCGCATCAAGGCTCTGACAGAACCGCTCAAGCGCCTGCGCGGACAGATGAAAGGTTTGGAATGTTTCCGATCCGTCCGTCTCACGCCGACAGATCGTGAAGGAATTCGTATGAAGATCGACACCTATGTAAGCCATGGCTATACTCCCTGCTCAAGGAGGCGGAGCCCCCAATGGGGCGTGAACGGCCAAACCAAGCTCCTATGCAGGATCACCGGCCAAAACCGGGCCCTATGGGGGCTGTTCGGAAACAGGCGAAAGCTAAGCTCCTCAACAGGGTCACAATGCCCTAAGACACAATTCAGCCTGAGACCTATCCGCCTCCCCGAATCCTCTAACAGATTCAGGGCGTTTGGCCGATCACAAATCATTCATACCCCCTCCTCAATGGCGTTGGGCACGCTGCGGGTCAGCGCGGAGTTTGCGAAGGGAGCGCCAATCACTGGGCGACCCGAGTGTGAACAGTGCGGGGAGGTGCGGGTGGACCAGCTTCAGGTGGCCGTTCCGCGTGTTCTGAACCGACCGATCAAAGCTGCGGGCGAGCTTCTGCACGTCTCGTAGGCGGCGGTTCATCGGGTGCCCCCGTTGAGATCGAGCGGTCGTTGGGATAATACTTGCAGCATGATGGGGGCTCCTTTTGGTCGAGGGGTTCTCTCAATGGCAAAAAAGCCTCGGCCTGATCTCTCAGGTCGGGGCATTTTGTTTCTGGATCCACGCGATGACATCAGCGTAGCGGTAGCGAACTGCGTCCCCGATTTTCGTGACCTTCGGACCACGGCCATTGGCACGCCATCCTCCGATTGTCCGTGGGGAAAATTGGAGGAGAGCTCCAAGCTGGGCGGTGTCCAGCATCTGGTCAGGCGACGGGGCTTCGGGGGTTACAGCGAGCTCGGCATCGATCTCGGTCTGCAGGCGGATGATAGCTTCAACGAGGAAGTTGGGGGCTTTTGTCGGGGCGTTCATCGCAGTGTCGATCCTCGATTTCAGGTTCGACACATATTTGTACGAAAGCGGCCTTCCCCATCTACAGGGCCAAAAGGGGAAGGCTATTCTTCCAGCGCTTCGCGGACGTTATCCGCACGTTGGATGAAGCGTTGTAGGTTGTCACACAAGGCCTGTCCGATAGCCGTCGGCGTTTGCGCGGTTGCTCTGCGGGCGACGTAGTCAGGAATACTTTTGGCCAAGTGGTCGTACCCGACGCCGCGACCTTCCTTAGCGTACTCGCGCCCGCCCTGCGCCCAGTTGGCTACAACCTTCGCCGTCAAGGGGCTGCCAGTGCCCGACGTCCAATTGGACACCTTCTTGAACGACGATTGTCGAGTTATTTTGAAGTTCTTGTGAAGGTAGTCGGCTGTCGCGCCAGCGAGCATCTTCGTCATCTCCCCCGGCATTCGCTCGTTGTTGCCTCCCCAGCGCAAAGGGTCGGTTAGTGCAGCGTCTCGTTGAACGCCAAACAGGGCGGCGGCCCCGTCGAAGTCGCCCCGACTGACAGCTTTCGGGACGACACGTGTCGCCATTCGCATCAGGATTTCTGCTTCACGCAAACTGCGTTCTCGACCTCGGGGGACGTTTTGTAGTTTACGAAGATCTTCTTCGACCAAGGTCCGAATGTCGGCGAGCAGGTGCTCCTCAAAGTCTTCAGGGGGTTTGTTCATAGGATTACCCCCATCCATGCTTCTTCCAACTTTTCCTGCGCCTCGCGTCGGAGATCGCTCAATTCACTGAGATCGTAACGCGCCTCCAGATCCTCGCGACTATGGGCCACCATCAGTTCGGCGACATCTCGATCCGTGCGGAGTTCGGTCAGGGCGGTTCGATACCCGCGACGGAGGCCATGTAGCTGGACAGGCAGGTCGATGGTCCTACGGGCTCGGGGTAGGCGTTTCGACCAACCTGAGAGAACCACGCCGCCGCGCCCCGGGAATACCAGTTCGCTGTCGGTGGTCGGGATCGAGCGTAGCACCTCTTGCAGGAGGGGGCCGATGTAGACCTGATGCGGACGACCCGACTTTGTGTGCACCGCAGGGATCGTCCAGATGCCGGTGTTCAGATCAACGTCTTTCCAGCGGGCAAGTGCTGCCTCTGACCTACGGAGGCCACTTTCGGCAAGCGCGCGGAGGTAAGCTCTCCAAGTCGGATCCTCCAGTTTGGCGGTCCCTTCCCAGAAGGCGCGCCAGTCTTCCTGCCGCAATGTCCACCGATCCGCAGTCCGAGTGGCGGCTTCGGCTTTTTCTGCAATGGAGGCCTTGGGGGAAACGACCCGCATCGCCGGGAGGTTCTCGGCGATACCCTCATCGTCGGCCCAGCGCGCCATGGCCCGAACCCACTGGGCGTCTGCCTGCGCCGCCGACAAGCTGTTTCGCTTACGGGTGCGGCCCACCGCTTCTGCCCATTGGGCCTTGGTGACTGTCTGGGCGGGTTGGCGGGTAAGTCCTGCGCAAACGCGACGTAGGCACCGTTCGATTTTATCGAGGGTCACCGTGCGGCGCTGCCGGTGGTAGTTCAGAAATAGGTCGATCAAATCACCCACAGCGATTTCACCGTCACGGTCGGCCCGTGGATCTTCGCCGCTTTGCATGCGTGCTAAGGCGATCTTGGCGCGCGTTCGGGCTTCTCCGAGCGTGAGTGCATCAGTCGACCCTAGGGTCATGTCGATGACAGGTCGGGTGCGCCCGCCGCATATTCGTCCGCGAACGACATAGCTTTTGGCACCGCTCGGTTGGACGACGAGGTGCAGGCCGATGACATCCGCGTCGGCGATGCGTCGCCGGGTCTTCCCGGGCCTGGCGCTCTCGACGCGGTTCTGGGTGAGCTTCACTCGTTCAGCGCGGTGACGTGTTTTATGTTCGGGGGGTCGGTGCTGGTCCAGTCGGACCACGTTGGTCTAGTCGGTCATGACGTTCTCTTTCAATGGCAAGTTTGAAGGTGGCACGGTTCGGGCTGGAGGGTCAACCAGCCCACACCCAGCCCACACGAAGTTCACGTAGCAGAACGTATCTGGGCGTAGTAGTCTTCGGGTTATCTCTGTTTTTTATTGGTTTTCGGCGCAGTCGCGCGGACAGGTGCGTAATGGGAGCACTGTCTTCGGGAGGCAGGGGTCGGAGGTTCGAATCCTCTCACTCCGACCAATTAAATCAATGACTTGCGTTGATTCTCAGCCCCTCAAAAACACGATTTTTCCTCACACGTGAGTGATTGCGGTAACAATCGCAGTCGTTAGCCCTCTAACCGTGCCGTCCATCTTCGTCTGCACAAGAAGCAACTGCACGGCGCGCAGGTTGCCAGTCTACGTGTAGGTCTGGATGACTTTCGTTCGTCGCATCGAATGCGTGCCGTATGCGTTTGCTTCTAGGCGGATGGAAGTGACCGAATCCCTACGATCCGCGTGTATTGACGTGTCGAAATGTGCAAACGCTCATGAAATCGGCCCGGCCAAAGATACTCCTAGCTAGTCGTGAGTTCATCCTCCATCCACTTTTCGATTGAAGCACGCGTACACCCATAAATCTCGAATCGGACCTGTTTATGAATTTTGCTTTGCAGGACGAAAGCGCGTTCTTTGATTTACCCTGATACCATCACGCCGACGACCTTCATCTTCACAAGATCGCAGCCGCGAAGTTTACTGTCGATTGCCATATTAAACAGACCGAGGTCGCGATAGTTCTCTGCCAGTTCAAGCCGAAGTCGGATCGCGCAGACGTGCTTTAGCTTCATCGTTTGTTTCTGGCCAACGATACGTCCATCGTTCCAGGCTGGGCGAAGCGTGCAAATGGTCGGTAAGTTTCGTGCTTCCATGCTGATCCTCCGATCCGCCATGTCCTCCCAAAGCAACAACCCGACGTTGACCGACGCACTCTAGTATAACATGCTGCGCCACTTCCGAGGTCTGGAGAGAGCCCCTGCCGGCCATTGGTTGTTTGCGTAGGCGGCAGGTCGCTAACGTCGCAACCAGGCATTCACAGCCCCGCGTGTGATGGTTTCTTCGCGGACGAAGCAGCCATCCCATCCGGGCGAAGCAATCTGGTTCGCTATTTGACAGCTATTTTGATTTTGCGTCGACCATCAAAAACGGATTAGTGGCTGCGTGGTAGCTATCAAGGCTTGGGCATTTGTACCACCTACACGCCGAGATGCCGCTGGCTGATTTCACTATCCAGATCGTCCATTGCGCCTGACCAGACCGATCTGCCTCGCTCAAGGATGGTCGCGCGATCACAGACCGCACGCAACTCGCTAAGCGATTTGTCGATTACCAGAATTGAAAGGGAATTATATACTTAAGTAACATTTATGATTGACGGACTCCGACGCATTTGTTACATTTTAATAACATTCAGGAGTGTAAAAATGACAAAAGCACCGGGAAAATCAAACCGCAAGGGCCTGACCTTCCTACAGGTTGCTGCAATGTTCGGTAATGAAGAAAAGTCGCGTAAGTGGATTGAGGAACTACATTGGCCAGATGGTCCGTTTTGCCCGCATTGCGGTTCTTTCAACGTGCAGTCAGGCATCAGGCATCCAAGCATGACGCACAGGTGTCGTGAGTGCTCCAAAAAACCCATGTTTACGGTTCGGGTCGGCACGATCCTTGAGAATACCCGGCTACCATATCGCACATGGGCCATTGGTATTTACTTGTTCACAACTAACCTTAAGGGCGTATCTTCGATGAAGTTGCACCGTGAGCTTGGTGTTACGCAGAAGTCCGCGTGGTTCATGCTGCATCGTCTTCGGGCTGCAATGGAGGCAAACATGCCTTGGTTTAATGGCCCAGTCGAAGCAGATGAAACCTACATAGGCGGCAAGGAAGGCAACAAACACGCGAAGAAGAAACTCAAGGCTGGACGTGGCGCTGTTGGCAAGGCTGCTGTTGCTGGTATCAGGGATCGCGAAACGGGTCAGGTTGTTGCCAAAGTGGTAGAGAGCACAGACAAAGAGACCTTGCAGGGGTTTGTGAACGAGCATGCCGTCGAAGGAGCAACACTCTATACCGATGAGGCTAGTGCCTACAAGGGCATTGACAGGCCGCATGAGGTGGTAAAGCACTCAGTGGGTGAATATGTCCGCGATCAGGCGCACACCAACGGGCTGGAAAGCTTTTGGGCTCCTATGAAGCGGGGTTATAATGGCGTCTATCACAAGATGTCGCCCAAGCATCTGAACGCTATGTGGACGAGTTTCAGCACCGTCACAACAACAGGCCAAAGGATACAATCGACCAAATGGGCGGCGTTGTGCATGGGATGGCTGGAAAGAACCTGCCTTACAAGAAGCTAATCGAGGATAACGGATTGAATAGCGGAGCGCGGTCATGAGCGTCGGAACTTCGCAAAGTACTGCCGGGGTATTTTCCAACACGCGCACGGTGACCGTGCCAAAGCTGGTGCTTCCCGATGTCCTTAAGCCCAACACGCGCCTTAAGATGGACGGTCTTGAGTTCCTTTCCGCTATACCTGCGGACGCAGTTCCAGTCGCATTCTTCGATCCCCAATACCGTGGCGTGCTTGAAAAGCTGGCATATGGGAACGAAGGCAAAGTTCGTGGAAAACGCCGCAGCGCCCTACAGCAAATGCCGGAGGAGGCCATCGCCAATTTTATTCGCGGAATAGATCGTACGCTTATCCCATCAGGCCATCTCTTTTTATGGGTGGATAAGTTTCACCTTTGCCAAGGTATTCACCCGTGGCTGGACGGAACGAGGCTGGACATTGTGGATCTTTTAACGTGGAACAAGGGTACATTTGGTATGGGCTATCGCACTCGGCGCAGAGGAGAATACTGCATAGTACTACAGAAACAGCCGCGTAAGGCAAAAGGCGTGTGGAAAATACATAACATTCCAGATGTAATTCAAGAACAAGTATCCCAGCGGGATCACCCACATTCCAAACCAATAGACATACAAGGTCAACTCATGGCCGCCGTGAGCCACGAAGGCGATTTTGTAATTGATCCGGCTGCCGGGTCGTTTTCGGTTCTGCAAGCGGCACGAAACCATGGCCGCACCTTCCTTGGTTGCGACTTGAACGGTTAGATTATGGCACGATTACGGGATGCCAAACCAAAGAACACATCTGGTTCTTACGCCCGGTTGTTTGGGAATGAAGCGTTAGGTGAATTGGCCAGCAAGATACAGTCAGCTGTAATCTCATCGGGGTCAGAACTGGAATCGATGATCGTGGAAGCTGTTCCCAACATCCCTAATCTGGACACCTTTTTGGAACAAGAAATCATGCCTGAGGGCGTGTTGCTTGCCCGAAAACGTGAAATTAAACGAAGTCGGACCTTGGATTTTTCGGGATCAGAGCCTGACTTTATGGTTTTCAAGCGCCGAAAAGGCGAGCAAAACTGCCATATAGTTGAGTTGAAGGACGGTCATGTCAATCGGCATTGAATAATGACCCCCCATCGGCGTCCAAATTTGACCCCCCTTGGAGCTAAGAGGGGCGTTGAGGGGGTCGTGTTTAGGTTGATTCAGGAGGGGGTGGACAGCAGGTCAAACCGAAAAGAGAGCGTAGCTCGACTGAAGGTTTGACCTGCTGTCTGTTTTGAATTTATTCCCCGATTTCGAGGTTAGTCGCGGTGGTTAATTCGCCAGCTTTCGTTCCCGGTTTCGATGATATCGCAATGGTGTGTCAGTCGATCCAGGAGAGCAGTGGTCATTTTGGCATCTGTGAACACACTCGGCCATTCAGCAAATGCGAGGTTGGTTGTTAGCAGAATAGACGTTCGCTCGTACAGTTTGCTGATGAGATGGAAGAGTAATCGTCCACCAGACTCTGCGAACGGCAGATAACCGAGTTCGTCTATAATCACGAGGTCGACGCGGATCAGCTGCTCGCTGAGCCGCCCGGCGTTGCCTTCGCGATGTTCAGCCTCCAGCTTGTTCGCGAGATCCACAGCGCTGAAGAACCTGACCCGCCGGCGGTTATTGACCGCGTGGCCCCCGATCGCTGTTGCGAGATGCGTTTTGCCCGATCCGGTTCCACCGACCAGCACGCCATTCCTGGCCTGGTCCATAAAATCGCCGTCATGAAGATTGCGCACGACTTCCTCGTTGACGGGGCTGACCGTGAAGTCGAACTCAGGTAAGGACTTGCAGACCGGGAACTTTGCGGCACCCATCTGATACCGGATCGAGCGCGCAGTCTTTTCGGCCAGTTCGGCCGTGAGGAGTTCGGCCACGACCTGTTGGGGCCGCCAGTTGTTTTTGGCTGCGGCCTGCATCACTTCGTCAAAGCAGTTGACGATGCCTGGCAACTTCAGTTGACGGGCAAGTTCGAGAATTTCCTTACGCAGTTGCATGGGAGCCTCCAAGCCTGTCATAGCGAGCGCAATCCGCGATCGGTGCCATTTTCAGCTGCAGGTGGGCAGGCGGCTCAATCGCCTTTGGCGGCGGGGGATTGGTGCGCCGAGAGACAATGTTCAGGATCGCATCGGCCTTGCGCAGGCCAGATTTTAGAGCTTCTTCGCAGGCAGCCTCGACCACATCAATGTCGTGCTGGTAAGCAGCGAAAAGAATATCGGCAAGTTGCCGGTCTCCGTCGGATGTGCCCCGCAGATGGGTCCAGATCTGCGTCATTGCCGGTGGTAGGTCCCAGTCACGGAACGGTGCTCCATTGCGCAGAGCGCCAGGCTTGCGCTTGAGGACGGGCACATAGTGCCAAGGGTTGAAGATCGTTTTTCCTCGGCCGAAGCACCGTTCGTGCTCTCCGACAATCTCACCGTCTTGGCGCAGGACAATCCGCGTGGCGTAGACCTGCAACTGGACCTGACGTCCAACAGCTCTTGCCTCAACGCTGTATTTGTTTCTTTCGAAGTTGATCAGGCAGGTTCGGCTCACGGCGACCGTCTTTTCACGGAACCCGACGAAGGGCTTCTGCAGATGCGTCAGCAGCGGCTTTTCCTGCTGGAACTCCTCCCAGACCGTCACCTCCAGGTTTTCCGGATGCCGCAGTTCTTTTGCGCGTTTGATCGCGTCTTTTTGCAGCCGGGCATTCAATTCATCGAAGTCGGCCACCTCCAGACGCGGTGTAAAACTATAGGCGCGGCTCTCCTTGACCAGATTCTCAACCTGACCCTTCTCCCAACCGGCCGCGCGCGTACAGGCGATCGGGTTCACCAGATGATGAGAACACATCCGGGAGAATGCCTTGTTGAACTTTCTTTCCTTGCCCGACAGGATCGCATCGACGGCGGTCGTCATGTTATCGTAGATCCCGTTGATGCAGCCTCCACCAAAGAATTTGAAGGCCTCGTCGTGGGCATCAAAGACCATCTCCTGCGTCTCGCGCGGATAGGCAATGGAGAATGGCATGCGGCTATGGCAAAGTTTGAAATGGGCAACCTTCACGGTCGTGAGTGCACCGTCCATCAAAACCGTCTCCACACTCCAGTCGAACTGGTACGCCTCCCCAGGATCAAAGATCAGCGGGATGAACGCCTGCGCCTGTTGTCGGCCGTGCGCAATGCGCCAATTCTTTGTGTAGCGTCGAACACTGTCATACCCGCCGCCAAAACCATCATCGGAGAGTTCCTTCCAGATTTTGGTCATCCGCTTGCGGTGTTTCTTCGGAAGCGCCTCGTTCTCCTCAAGCGTTTCATCCAGACGCGCGCGCCAAGGCCCGAGCACCGGGTATGGCTGCGATTTGCGCTCATATTTGAACTCCGTCACTCCCGATCGGATTATCTTTCGAACCGTTGCACGGCTCAAATTGAGCGAACGGCAAATTTCCTTGATGCTCTTTTTTTCGATCAGGTGTAAGCGACGCACTTTTCTAATAGTTTCCACGCAAATCATCCCGCTTGCCTCTCCATCGACTGCTCAATGAAAAGGATGTCTACAACCATAGGGAGGGGTCAAATTTGGACGCCGATTTCCCCGCTTAGGGGGTCAAAATTGCACGCTTTTCTACACCGCGCAATTTTCTGTTCATCGTCATCGATCAGTTCCGCGCGGACCTTCTGACGGGCGCTTTGGGCCAGTATGTGCCGCTGCCCAACATTCGCGCTCTGGCCGCGCAATCGGTGCATTTCCGCAACCATCATACGGTTGTGGTGCCTTGCGGTCCGGCCCGTGCAAGCTTGCTCACGGGCCAATACGCCATGCACCATGGATCGGTTCAGAACGGCGTTCCGCTGCGGCGCGATATCCCCAACCTTGCAACGGCGCTGCGCTCCATCGGGCGAGAGCTGTTGCTGTTCGGCTATACGGATACGCAGCCTGATCCCAGAGGCTTGCACCCGAATGACCCGGCGCATCTGTCCTACACAGGGCCGATTCCGGGGATCACCGAGGTCACCGAGATGCGCGAGGAAGCGTGGGAGTGGCTCGCCCATCTCAGATCGCGTGGCTATGACGTGCCGGATGCGAGCGACCTGAATGCGCTCTACAAACCTCAGAACGACATTCTCGGAGGGCCAGCGCTCTATGAGGCGCAGGACAGTGATACCGCGTACCTGACCGATCGGGTTTTAGCGCATCTTGACGTTCGCAAATCACAGCCATGGTCTGCCATGGTCACCTATATCCGGCCGCATCCCCCGTTTGTTGCCCCTGCGCCGTATAACGATTTGATCAACCCACAGGACATCCCGCCACCGGTTGAGGCCACTTTTGAGCATCCGTTCTTTGAAGCCTATCATTCCCGCCGAAGCGGCACGGATATGTTCTGGGGTTTTGACGGACAGCAAGATGCCATGACGCCGGAGCAGATCGCGCTTTGCCGATCCACCTACCTTGGGCTTGCTGCTGAAGTTGATCATCACATCGGTCGGATTTTTGAATGGTTGCGAAATGTGGGTCAGTTGGACGACACGCTGATCGTGTTGACTGCTGATCACGGAGAGATGCTGGGTGATCTTGGTCTTTGGGGAAAACAGACCCCGTTCCGCGCTGCGTCCCACGTGCCCCTGATGATCGGGCATCCTGATCTTGAGCCTGAAGATATCGACGCATTGACCCAGTCGATTGACGTGGCCCCGACGGTTCTGTCGGCGCTTGGAGCTGCACCGCCCTCCGAGATGCAGGGCTGTAACCTCTTGGCGCCCGACCGACCCTACGGGCACGAGGCCATGGTCGAGCTTGAGCTTGGATCAGAGAACGGCAAGGGGCGCTTTGAAACCGCATGGCAATGCCCGCCCGATCATTGCCGCGCCCTTGCGTTTGAGAAAGACGGGTACCGGCTTGCGCATTTCGCGACGGATATCGAGCCGATGCTGTTTGATGTCGAAAACGATCCCGATTGCACCCGGAATCTCGCGCGGGAAGATCTGCCCCGACTGCATCACCTGCGGGCTGAGGTGCTGTCACACAGAATGAGAAAAGGCTCGGTCTGAGGTGACCTCAGGACCTGACCCCCGAAGCTCAATACGGTTGAAAAAGCAAAGAAATTAACTCTGAGGTGGGGAACTCCGGAGTTTTTCAGAGATGCTTGCCGCAGTCTCAACAACTGACGCAGCCAAGGTTTCAAGCTTGTTGTCGGGGAATCTGGTGATGGGCCCGGATACTGAAACGCCAGCGACGACATTCTCCAACGAATCGAAGACAGGCGCCGCGATACAGCGTAGGCCTGGAAAACGCTCTTCATCGTCGATTGCCCATCCTCTTTGCCGGGATGTCTGCAGCTCGTTTTTGAGCTGTTGTTTGTCCGTAATCGAGTTGGGAGTCTGCTGGACCAGTGTCAGAGGGGACAACAGCTTTTCAAGCTCTGCTTCGTCCATATACGCCATGATGGCTTTGCCGACACCGGATGTGTGAAAGTAAGCTGCGGTGCCATTTTTGATCGAGGCGCGGATCGGATTTTCGGATTCGACCTGGATCAGGTAAAGTAGCTGCCCACCTTCCTCGATGGCAAGGTTCACGGTCTCTCCGGTTTCCTTGGAAAGCCTGCGCATCGCCGCTGGAGCGACCTCCAGCAAATTCGAGGCTTCCTCAAACGTGTTGCCGATCCGATAGGCCTGCGGTCCGACGCGCCACTTACCATGTTCGGCATCGTTGACCACCATTCCCCGCTGTTGAAGCGTAGTCAGTAGCCGGTGCGCCGTCGCCGTTGGAATGCCTGTCGTTCGTGCGATGTCTACAAGCGTCGCGCCCCGCGCATCCGCGACTGCAATCAGGACACGAATCCCACGATCCAGCGCCCCGACCAGAGAACCTGCGGGCTTTTCTTCATTCGCTTTCAGGCGCGGGCGCCCGCGTCTTGCAACTGTCTTTGGTTCGTTCATTTTTGGCGCGTTTGTCATCTGGCTGGTTGTGAAAAGAGTCTAGCTTGTTCGCAAGTGCAAAAAAATGAAAATAATAATTTAAGCAAAAACAATTATTTGCGTGCATTTTGACGCTCAAAATGAAAGAGTTTCCAAAATATTTTGAAAAATCGCGAATCTGGCTTATCGTAGATTCTATCCGCTGGAGGGCGGGTTTGGTGCCAATGCCGAAGGGATATCGGCGACGGCCCAGTCTAGGGAGGAAACATGACAAAATCTTTGAACCGCAGAAACTTTCTGCGTGGGTCCGCTGTTGTAGGTGCTGGTGCGCTTGCTGCTCCGGCTGTCCATGCGCAGGAAGGAACGACAATGAAGATGCAGGCAGCCTGGGGCGGCGGCATCTTTCTTGAGAACGCGCAATCCTACGTCAACCGCGTCAATGAAATGTCCGGTGGCAAACTGACGATCGAACTTCTGCCTGTGAATTCGGTCGTGAAAACCAGCCAGATGCAGGACGCGGTCCACCGCGGGGTTCTTGACGCGGCGCATTACGTTCCGGCCTACTGGTACTCGAAATCCAAGACAGCATCGCTGTTCGGGACGGGTCCGTGCTTTGGCTGGTCCAGCCAAGAGGTTCTGGGCTGGGTGAACTATGGCGGCGGTCAGGAACTGTTTGACGAGTTGATGGGCATCCTTGGCCTGAACGTTGTTTCGTTCTTCAACTCGCCCATGCCCGCACAGCCACTGGGTTGGTTCAAAGAGGAAATCACAAGCTCGGATCAGATGAACGGTCTGAAGTACCGCACAGTTGGTCTTGCGGCAGATGTTCTGCTTGAGATGGGCATGTCCGTTGTGCAGCTGCCCGGGGGCGAGATCCAGCCCGCAATGAAGTCCGGCCTGATTGATGCGGCGGAGTTCAACAACCCCACATCCGACCGCGACTTTGGTATGCAGGACGTGTCCAAACACTATCATCTGGCCTCGTTCCACCAGAGCCAGGAGTTCTTCGAGGTCACGTTCAACAAAGACAAGTTCAACGCGCTTGCGCCCGAGCTTCAGGCGATCCTGAAATACGCGTCCGAGGCCGAGAACTCGAACTTCTACTGGAACAACACCAAGCGCTACGCTGACGATCTGGTGACGCTGGCCGAAGAGCAGGGTGTCAACGTGTATCGCACGCCTGACAGCGTGATGCAGGCCCAGCTTGAGGCTTGGGATGTTGTGGTCGAAAGGATCTCGAACGAAGATCCGTTCTTTGCCAAGGTTGTCGACAGCCAGAAGGCCTATGCGAAGACTGTCATGAACTACCTCAATCTCAACCAGCCTGACTACAAGCTGGCGTATAAGCACTACTTCGGCTGAGACCTGACAACTCTTTGAAAACGGAAGGTCGCGCCGGCGCGCGGCTTTCTGAACTGCGGGCGGAACAGGCGAGGAACTGACCTTGATCAAGACAATCCACGCCATCGAAGGGCTAAGCCAATGGGTCGGCAAAGCCTTCGGTTGGTGCATCCTAATTCTGACACTTTCGGTGTCCTACGAAGTGTTCGTCCGGTATGTGCTGAACAAGCCGACCGTCTGGGCGTTCGATATGATGGTACAGATGTATGGCGCCCTGTTCCTGATGGCCGGGGCATATGCGCTGGCGCAAGACGCGCATGTGCGCGGCGACGTGCTGTACCGCCTTTTCTCGGTCCGCTGGCAGGCGCGGGTCGATTTCGTTCTGTATATTATCTTTTTCTTCCCCGGCATGTTTGCCCTGTTCTGGTACGGCTGGGAAATCGCCAAGGACAGTTGGCGCTATGAAGAAGTCAGCTGGAACAGCCCCGCCAGAATTCAGATCTATTTCTTCAAAACGCTGATCCCGGTCGCCGGTGTTTTGCTGATGCTGCAAGGGCTTGCCGAGATGGCAAGATGCTGGCTGGCGATGAGAAATGGCGTCTGGCTCGACCGTCTGGATGACGTGCGCGAGACCGAAGACATGCTGATGGAATCAACCGTTGACCGAATTCATACAACAGGCACCAAGCAAGGAGGTCGCAGCGATGACTGACCCACAAGTCGCCATCCTGATGCTCAGCCTCTTTATTGTGCTGGTGCTGTTGGGCTTTCCGATTGCGTTCACACTGCTCGCCATGGGCGTCGCGTTCGGGTACTACGCCTATTACCAGTCCGCGCCCGAGAGCATTGCGGACATCTTCAATAACAACATCTTCTACCTGCTGAACCAGAATACCTATTCGGTGATGGAGAATGACACGCTTGTTGCCATCCCCTTGTTCCTGTTCATGGGCTACGTGGTCGAAAGGGCGAATATCGTCGACCGGTTGTTCTTTTCGCTCTACATGGCAGCCCGTAACCTACCCGGATCTCTGGCGATTGCGGCTCTGCTGACCTGCGCGGTGTTCTCGACGGCGTCGGGCATCGTGGGCGCGGTTGTCACCCTGATGGGTTTGCTGGCCTATCCGGCAATGGCCAACGCGGGATATCAGCGTAGCTTTGCCTCGGGCGTGATCTGTGCCGGTGGCACCTTGGGTATCCTGATCCCGCCGTCGATCATGTTGATCGTCTACGCCGCCATTGCCGAGCTTTCTCCTCTGCGCCTCTATGCAGCGGCGGTCTTTCCGGGCCTCATGCTGGCGGGTCTCTACATCGTCTACGTCATGGTGCGTGTCTGGTTGAACCCGTCGCTGGCCCCCAAGCCGCAGGAGGATGATGTTCCGCCAAAACGGCAGATCTACATGGACCTCCTGATTTCGTTCGTGCCGTTGACCGTTTTGATCCTGCTGGTGCTTGGATCAATCCTCGGCGGTCTTGCAACGCCGGCCGAAGCGGCGGCGATGGGTGCCTTGGGCGGGCTTGTGCTGGCCGTGCTCTACCGGTCGCTCACCTGGGACAAGGTCAAGCAAAGTGTCTTCCTCACGGCCAAGGCCACCGCCATGGTGTGCTGGTTATTCGTGGGCTCGTGGACCTTTGCGTCGATCTTTTCGTATCTCGGCGGGCATGACGTGATCGAGCATTGGGTTGTTGGTATGAACCTTCAGCCCTGGCAGTTCCTGGTGCTTGCACAGTTGATCATCTTCCTGCTGGGCTGGCCGCTTGAATGGTCCGAGATTCTGATCATCTTCGTGCCGATCTTCCTGCCCATGCTCGAGACGTTTGGCGTCAACCCGTATTTCTTCGCGATGCTGGTGGCTCTGAACTTGCAGACCTCGTTCCTGACACCACCGATGGCCATGTCGGCCTACTATTTGAAGGGGGTCCTCAAGAACCAGATCCAGCTGATGGAGATCTTCCGAGGTCTGATGCCCTATCTGGCCATCGTGATCCTGTGCATGGTGCTGATGTATCAGTTCCCGGGCATCGCGCTGTGGCTGCCTGACTACCTGTTCGGGGTCTGGGTGCCATGACCAAACACGATCTGTCATTGTTCTCGGCGGTTCAATCCGCCGAGGGCATTCGGGACGGGCGTATCTCTTCCGAAGCGCTGGTTGAGGACTGTCTCAAACGCATCGAAGAGACCGACAGCACCATCCGCGCCTGGGCTTACCTGGATGCGGGCGTCGCGCTGGATCAGGCGCGCGAGCTTGATCGCATTCGCAAGGCCGGGCGGGCAACAGGCCCCTTGCACGGCGTGCCCATCGGGCTAAAGGACATTGTCGATACAAAAGACATGCCCACGCAGCGGGGCACACCGATCTTTTCGGGTCGGCAGCCGGTGGCAGATGCAAGGCTGGTCGAATGCCTGCGCGAGGCTGGTGCCGTCATTATGGGCAAGACCAAGACGACCGAGTTTGCCTTCATGCATCCTACTGACACAACCAACCCTTTTGATGCGACCAGAACACCAGGGGGGTCGTCCAGCGGATCGGCAGCGGCCGTTGCGGCAAGACATGTGCCTCTGGCCATCGGCACGCAGACCGGGGGCTCCATTATCCGTCCGGCCTCATACTGCGGCGTCTATGGTTTCAAACCCACGCGCGGAATGATCTCGCGACATGGGGTTTTCAGAACCTCGGTTTCTTTGGACCATGTTGGGGGTTTCGCCAACGCGCTGGAAGACATCGCTTTGTTGACAAATGTGGTGTCTGGATATGACCAGCGCGATCCCGCCAGCTTTGCCCGGCCGCGAGCAGATATGCTAGCCGGTGCGCAGGCGGAGGTTCCGGTCGAACCGAACATTGCCTGGCTGGATTTTCCGTTCAACGACCGCCTTGATGAAGATGCCCTTGAGGGGCTGAACGCTGTCATTGAAGGGCTTGGTGGAAGGGTCGAGCGTTTTTCGGTATCGCCTCAACTGGCCGATCTGATCACCGTTCACAAAACGATCTATGACTACGAAATTCGCCAGAACATGGCCGAAATCTCAAACGCGCATTGGCCGGAGCTCAGCCCTGAGATGCAATCCGCAATCACCCGCGGCGGAGATATCAGTGACGCCCAATATGAAGACGCCTTGGCCGTCATGGCCTCCGCTCAAGGCTTTTTCGCCGAGTATTTCAATGAATTCGACGCAATCCTGGCCCCGGCAGCAACCGGCGAAGCCGTGCCGCTGAGCGCGGGCCATACCGGAGATTCTGTTTTCTGCCTCACCTGGACGTTGGCGGGATTGCCCTGCCTCACGCTGCCTTTGTTGGTGGGGCGGAATGACTTGCCCATTGGTGTCCAGCTGATCGGCGCGGTCGAAGAAGACGATCGGCTTCTTCGCACAGCTTCATGGGTTCAAAGAACCCTCAGAACGCAAGAATAAAAGGGAGAGCAATCCTATGTCACGACTGACAAATATTCTCATGGGCCTCATCGGTACCGGCCTGATGATGGTGTTCGTCCTCGGGCTTGCCCACAGTATCTCGACCGGTTTCGCCGGGTTCTGGGGCGGGTTTCCGTTCTTGTGTATTGCGGTCTTCGTCATAGCCCTGGCGCTGTACAATTTCTGGGAAGACGCGATCAAAAAGGACTGACCCCATGAGCGATAGACCCGTTCTCTGGCTACCGCGTCGGGTGTCCGATGCCACGATTGCGCGCGCGCGACAAGGCTATGACGTGATTCTGAACGAGGCCGACACGCCGGGCACGGCGGACGAGATCATCGCCATGAGCGCAAGGGTCGACGCGATGATGCCCTGTCACTCGGAACATTTCTCGGCCGAGGTCGTCTCAAAGCTTGATCCACGGCTGAAGATCGTGGCGAACCATTCAGTGGGCGTAGATCATTGTGACCTTCCGGCACTGGCTGCGAAGGGGATTGTCGTGACAAACACGCCCGACGTCCTGTCGGACGCCACGGCTGAGCTTGCGATGTTGCTGATGCTGGGTGCCGCGCGGCATGCGGTCCGAGGGGACCGCCTGATGCGCACCGGTGCCTGGGACAGCTGGAGCCCGTCTTTCATGGTCGGCAAACAGCTCACCGGTGCTCGGCTTGGGATTGTCGGTATGGGCCGTGTGGGTCGCGCGTTCGCAGAAAAGGCGCGCGGTTTTGATATGGAGGTTCACTATTTCAACCGCACCCGCCTGTCGCCTGAACAAGAGCAAGGCGCGACATATCACGAAAGCATCGACACGTTGTTGACGGTCGCGGATTTCCTGTCGCTGCATTGTCCCGCAACACCGGATACTACGAACCTGATGGACGCCGAAAATCTGGCAAAGTTGCCTGACGGCGCGGTTCTGGTGAATTCGGCGAGGGGTGCGCTTGTTGACGAAGACGCGTTTCTGCACGCGATCGAAAGCGGCAAGCTGGCCGCTGCCGGGCTTGATTGTTTCAAGACCGAACCGGGTGGAAACCCAAAATTCGCAGCGCATGAAAACATCTTCATGCTGCCGCATATAGGCAGTGCTACAACCAAAACCCGAGACGCTATGGGCTTTCGAGCGTTGGACAATCTGGATGCTTTTTTTGCGGGTCAAACACCGCGAGACCTTTTGTAGTAGAGGACATAAGTAATGGCTAAACTTGCTTTTCTCGGCCTGGGCGTGATGGGCTATCCGATGGCAGGCCACCTACAGGCTGCAGGCCACGACGTGACGGTTTTCAACCGGACGGCAGCCAAAGCCGAAGTCTGGGTTGCCGAACATGGTGGCTCGATGGCCGCAACCCCGCGCGAGGCGGCTGAGGGGGCAAAATTTGTCATGACCTGTGTGGGGAATGACGATGACCTGCGCAGCGTTTGCACGGGTGCAGACGGAGCGTTTTCCGGGATGTCGCAAAGCATCACGCTCGTGGACCACACAACCGTTTCGGCGAAAGTCACGCGCGAGTTGAATGCGGCGGCGAAGGATCAGGGCTTGGGCTTTGTAGACGCGCCGATTTCGGGCGGTCAGGCTGGGGCCGAAAACGGTGTCCTTTCGATCATGTGCGGCGGGGATCAGTCTGTTTACGACGCGGCCGAGCCAATCATGCAGGTCTATTCGAAGATCTGCCGTAGGATTGGCGAAAGCGGTGCGGGTCAGATGACAAAGATGAGCAACCAGATTGCGATCGCCGGTCTGGTTCAGGGCTTGAGCGAGGCCCTGCACTTTGCCGAGAAAGCCGGTCTGGACGGGCGCGCGGTCGTCGAGGTTATCAGCCAGGGCGCAGCCGGAAGCTGGCAGATGGCCAACAGGTACGAGACGATGCTGGACGACCACTTTGACCACGGGTTTGCCGTGGACTGGATGCGCAAAGATCTGGGGATTTGTCTTGATACTGCAAATGAAACAGGGGCAAGCCTTCCGGTGACTGCGCTGGTCGATCAGTTTTACAAAGATGTTCAGAAACTCGGCGGCGGCCGCTGGGATACCTCGTCTTTGCTAAAAAGACTTCGGGCCTTGGATTGAACAACTCGCCTGCGATTTCCACGCCTCCCGGCTGAGCGCTTGCAAAGCGAACCGAGGTAGGGCGGCGATTTGCCTGACATGCCGTTCAAGCGCCGGATAGTTCGTTAGCCCAAACGCTTTTTGAACCTCAGTGTTGCTGCCAGAAGCCCGAAAATGGCAAAGCCTATCATCCACAGGATCTCCGAGCGCAGATCATAGAGAGACGCATCTCGCAGAACCACGCCGCGGATCATCTCCATGAAATGCGTGGCTGGCAGCACCTGTGCGATGATCTGAACGGGTTGAGGCATGCCGTCGAACGGAAACATGAACCCCGACATCAGGATAGATGGCAGTAGGATAAAGAGGTTCATCTGCATCGACTGAAGCTGGTTCTGCGCCAGAGTGGAAATCACCAGTCCCAGCGACAGGCTGGCGATGATGAACAGCAGCGTCACCACCAGCAATGTGCCCAGCCCTCCGTTTATGGGGACGTCAAACAGCAGATGACCGAGCCCCAGAATGATCGCGACCTGGATCAGGCCCAGGAAGATGTAGGGGATGATCTTTCCCAGCATCAATTCGATCGACTTGATCGGCGTGTTGATCAGCATCTCCATATTGCCGCGTTCGCGTTCCCGAACGATCGCGGCCGAGGTGAACAGGATCATCGTCATGGTCAGGATCACCCCAACAAGACCCGGCACGATATTGACCGCAGATCGCTGTTCGGGGTTGAAGTATAGCGTCACTTCAAATGTCGGAACCTGCCGGTTGGCAGGCAGCCTCAGCAATTCGGTCAAGGGCATCGCCCGCAGGGATTTGATCGCGCTTGCCACCATCGTGTCCGAGCCATCGACGATCCAATGCGCAACGGGTCGACTGCTGGTTTGATCTGTTGAATTGGGCAAACCCAGCCCGACAGAGGGGCTGCGGGCAAGGCGTTGGCTGACGTCCGGGGGGATGATCAGTGCGGCCCGCACGCGGGATTGTGTGATCGCGCGCTCGGCCTCTTGTGGGGTGGTCAGTTGTTCTGTGACGGTCACGACCTGTGTGGCCTGAACCATCTGCGTCAACATGCGGGATAGCTCGGTTTGGGATTGATCGACAACAGCCACAGGCACGTGGCGCAGGTTAGTGTTGATCGCATATCCGAACAATAAAAGCTGGATCAGCGGGATCATGATGACCATGGCGAAGGTCATTCTGTCCCGCCGCAGTTGCAACAGCTCTTTCCTGAGGACGGCTGCGATCCGGCGGACCGAGATCATTGGTCTTCCCCCCGCGTGGCGCTGACAAAGACGTCCTCAAGATTTGGCCTCTGAGGTGTCAGGGACAGATCGGAGAACCCCTCGAGTCGGACGCGCAGCATGTCCACCGGCTGGGGTTCGGACTTGTCCACCAGAACCCGTAAGCGAGAGCCGACCTGAGCGGTCGACAGTATCTTTGGCGTGCCGTCCAGCTCATGTTTGACCTTGCGCAGATCCGGACCTTCAACCTCGACAACGTCGGCTTGAAGATCATTCATAAGCTGGCGCGGTGATCCGTCCGCTTTCTTGACACCATGCTGAAGGATGGCCAGACGGTGGCAGCGCTCGGCCTCATCCATAAAATGGGTGGAAACGATCATGGTGGCACCCTGATCGACCAGATCGAACAATTGCTCCCAGAATGTGCGGCGTGTTTCGGGATCAACGGCTGAGGTCGGCTCGTCCAGAAAAAGTAGTTTTGGCCGGTGAAGGATCGTGGCCGCAAGGGCCAGCTTTTGCCGCTGCCCTCCGCTCATGCTGCCGCTGAGTTGATTTACGTTGGTCGTCAGGTCGTAAGTGTGTAGCAGCTCGTCGATCCGATCTTTCGCTGCTTTTACCGGGATACCGTAGATTTCCGCCGCGAACCTGAGGTTTTCCAGCACGGTCAGGTCGCGGTAGTAGGAGAAGATCTGGGTCATGTACCCGATCTCATTCTTCAGCGGTTCTGCTGCCTCGGGCATGGATCGACCAAGAACCGAGATGGATCCGCTGGTCGGTGTCAGTAGCCCGGTCAACATGCGCATGGTCGTGGTTTTGCCGCAGCCGTTGGGGCCGAGAAACCCGTAGATCTGGCCTGTTCTGATCTCAAGATCCAGATCGTTGACGGCGGTGTTTGTTCCGAATTGCCGGGTCAGGCCGCGTGTCGACACAACGACATCTGTCATGGCATGGGAACCTGCACTGGAACGCCGGCAGGCAGGTCCGGCGACGCGGTGGGCAGATCAATTTCGGCTAGATAGACAAGCCGCGTCCGGTCATCTTGGTTCAAACCATAGTAAGGGGTGAAGGACGCGTCGTCGCTGATCCACCGGACCACGCCGTCCAGCGGGGCATCCAGCCCATCGACATTCACCTCCAGCGTATCGCCGGGTTTCAGTTTCACGCGATGCGGTTCGGGTACATAGACGCGGGCATAGGGTGTCTGGCCCGTGACCAGAACGGCCACAGGGCTGCCGGTTGTCACCCGTTCACCAAGGTTCCATGGCAGCGAGTCCAGCACGCCGTCGCGTGTCGCGACAACTCTCAGATTCTCCAAGACGGTCTGTTCCGCGTCAACCGACGCTTCGGCTGCACGGACGTTTGCTTCGGCAACGGCGAGATCTTCGGGGCGAGTGCCGTTCTGAAGCTCTTTCAACGTTTCCTGAGCACCGACCAATTCGGCCCGCGCCGAGTCCCGCAAGGCCAGATCATTTGCAACCTGCGCCTCGGTCACGACCGAGTTTTCCACCAAACGGGCATTGCGTTCATAGATTGCTTCAGCATCGGCCAATCGCGCGGTAGCCCCGGCGACCTTGGCTTGGGCAATCGCGATCTCTTCCTCGCGCGGTCCGACCTGCAGTTTCAAAAGGGTGGCTTTTGCTTTTTCCAGTTCGGCCTGCGCCAGGTTCAGCTTTGCGTTTTGCAAGGTGGGGTCTAGTTGCACCAGCGTGTCTCCGGCCATGACGACCGAGCCTTCGGCAACTGGCAAATCGACGATGATTTCGCTGGCCGTCGCAGTCAATGCGACGCGGTCGCGTGCCAGAACACCTAGGGCCACGCTCGTATCCGAGGCAGAGCATCGGTCCAGAACCGCAGGCAGCATTGCCGCCAATATCAAGGGTATGGGGATCGACAAATTCAGCACGGGGTCCCTCCGGGTGTTAACCTCTGGTCGCGTTGGATGGTTTGTTGAACCATACAATCATGAAATCGGAATTGTATATGTTGTCTAGCCTTTCGCGAAGACCGCACCGATCATGCGATGCGTTGTGCCGGTTTCAAACCTTAAGCTTGTCCTGACACACCATTTACCTGCCATGCCTTCGGCAGTGTTGGATCAATGGGGTTCTCAAAAGCATCAAAAGTCAAAACGCGCGCTGTCATAGCGGGCGAAAAGAACATCGCAGTCATCAGACTCCTGACGAATGGGTTTGGGGAAATCCAGAATTTCAAACCCGTTCTGACCCATGAAAGAGACGAGCTCTGAGAACCTGTATCCACCCACATAACGCCGTTTTACATTCGCTTCGGCCAACACAAAGAGCGCTCTTTTTGCGCGAGATCTACCCTCAGCCCGCACAGTTGGCAAAGGATCAGACGAGGTATCGATCATGTCATGGGCCAGTCTGGTTGGTGTTCAAGAAGGGTGTTCATCAGCTTGTGGCTTATCACCTCGGGCGAGTGCATTTGCGCATGGTTCAAACAGGCCTGTCGCAGCCTCTGATACTCTGAGGTTTCAATCTGCAGCGATCGAATCATGGCCCGGACCAACCCTCGGGGCAAGCTTCGGTCATAGAGTTTTGTCTCATGCAGTTCCGGCGGCGTGATTTCTTTCATTTCACGCAAGGCAGGGCCGATGATCGGTAATCCGAAACTTAAGGCTAGTGAAACAGTGCCCGAGCTGAAAAGCTCGGAATAGGGGGCTAGAAAGAAATGCGCGTTCGAAAAGACTGTCGAGAACATTCTGAATTGTCCGGTGTAGGTAACATGCCAATTGTCCGCTTCAGTTGATTGCGCGGTGGCCCAATTCGGAGGGAGCCGTAGGCGACCGTAGATTTGGGCCACCGCGTTCGCGCCACGTCGAAGCGGGTCACGCGACTTTGTGTTTGCTATCCTCCTGTGTGATGGGTGATCCGTCAGGCTGGTAGCGGCCAATGCATCTCGGGCCGTGGAAGATGACCAGTTGACCATCGGGGTATTCGTGGACCCTGACCTTCGCCTTGACGAAATGATGACGGTGCCTGTCTGCCGCGATCTGCATGACCAGGCCCTTGTAGCGCACCGTATTGTCGTTGCCGACGACGCGGTCTTCCTGCACACACAGGGTGTCGCGCACATTGCCTGTAAACGGCACGAAGGCCGAGGTCGTATCCTCCGGCTCCTTTGCAAACAGGGCATTGTGTTCGGGAAGATAGACCTCTTTCAGGAACTGATTGGCCTCTTCAATGGTTGTGATCCCATGGGACCGCAGTTCCTGCGGCAATCGGTTCTGGAACGTGCCAAACATGCGTTCAGACCGTCCACGGGCCTGCGGTGAATAGGCCGGGATCAGCTCAATGCCGAGTTGCTGCAAGGCGCGCCCGACCTGGGTCAGATTGTCCTTGTCCACTTTGCCGCCCGCTTCGGGCGTATGCCAGTAATGAGAGCCCCGATCGGCATAGAGCGAGCAAAACAGACCTTGCGCCTCGATCACCTCTGTCAGCCCCTGAAAACTGCTCATCGTCCCTTCTTCCTCGACAAAGAATGCCGAATAAACCCGGTTGGTGGCATCGTCCATGGTGACGATCAGATCCCACCACTGACCCGGAACCCATTCATGGCTGGAGCCGTCCTGATGCAACATCATGCCAACCATCGGACGGCGGGGCCGCTTGCGCCGATGGGCACCTCGTCGGGGTGCTGCCTGAACCCGGCCGTGGCGCTGCAGTGTAAGCCGCACCCAGTTGTAGCTCTGTGTGAAACCATGGTGGGCCACCAGCTTCTCGTGGAAATGCTTCGGCGTGTAATCCCAGTACTTGGTATCAAACAGTTCAAGCATCTCCATGACCTTATCCGTGGCAACACGATTGTTGGCCAGTTTGCCAAGCCGACGGTCGTACAGACCTTCTGCACCATCCGCCTCAAATCGATCCTCCCAACGCCTGACGGTGCGCACGGATACACCCAGTATCTCAGCCGCCTGTTCTTGCGTCAGCTTGTTCGCGCTTCGCCGCGAATACACATCTTCAAACTTCATCAGTCGAACTTCCTGTAACACTTCTGCTCGGTTCATAACGCCTCCTCTCAGAGACAGAATAGAACCGGACAGATCGCATGTTACATACACCGGACATATCGCGTGTTAGCGACATGCGCGTTCGAAAAGACTTGGGGGATCTCCTCATCCGGGATACGGTCGGTTCCGAGCGATATGTTCTCATTCCAGCCGAGGCGCCTCAGCAACCGTCTTTGGCTGCTGAAAGCCTTGCCATACATGTTCAGACGATCGTCATAGTCCCGCTTTGTCAGCTTGGCGGCGGCGTCCCGGATGCGCTCTGCCCCTTTTTCTCCTCGAAACATTCCGAAGAACAAAAACTCGTTTGGGCTGCGATCCGGCATGGGGCGCGCCAGCGTGATGTCTTGCGACTCATACGACCCGAGGTAGCTTGGATGGGAAATCACATGAATACGGCTCGCGTCGGCCCCGTATTCCGAGATCATGTGATCGCGGGCATGGGGGGCGTGAACGTGGATGGCGTCGGCCCGTTTGACTGGCGATTGGCGGGCTCCTGACTTCCGACCTTTTTGTTGATCTGACTGGGTTTTTGGTTTGTTTTCAGGTGTGGTTGCTCAGAGGCGCGTTGTAGTGCCCCATTATTATAAAAAGTATTGACATGGGCCTTCAGATGGCTAACCTCTTCGCCCATGTTCATCCGCACCAAACATGACGCAAAGCTCAACCGCACACGGATCCAGATCGTTGAATCCGTCCGCACCGGCTCCAAGGTACGCCAGAAGATCCTGCGCCATGTGGGTGTGGCCCATAACGACAGCGAGATTGAGGATATCAAGCGTCTGGCGGGCCGCTTGATGGAGCAATTACGCATTGATCGCTCGCCGCAAATGGAACTGTTCACGCCCACGGAATATGCCGATCTGCAGGCGCTGGTGCGCCGCGCTCCGCGGCCGGACAAGCTTGGCGTTGATCTTGCCGAGTGCCGTGAGGAGGCGCGGGTCTCTCTGGGTCTGCGGGATGTCATGGGGACGATGTATGACCAACTGGGTTGGGGGGGCCTTCTGGGGGCGGCGCGTAAAAGTGCCAATCGCATTGTGAAAGAGCTGGTTATGGCGCGGATCGCACAGCCCGAGAGCAAGCGCGCGACCGTGGAGGCGTTGGAGAACCAGGCAGGCATCACGCTCAATCTGGACGTGGTCTATCGGAGCATGGATTACATCAATACGCCGGTGATAGACGGGATTTGCAAAACCTCTCACGCGGCGGCAGAGAAGTTGCTGGGCGGGCCAGTGACCGTGCTGTTCTACGATTGCACGACCCTGGCCTTTGACACCGAGCGCGAGGACCCGGCCGAGGATGCGGACGGGGTCGAGCAGGATCATCTTCTGGCCAAGGGCTTCAGCAAGGATGGCAAGCATCACCGCGCTCAGGTCATGCTGGCGCTGATCGTCACCTCCGATGGGCTGCCTGTGGGCTATGAACTCTTCCCGGGAAACACCTGGGAAGGTCATACGCTGGAAGCTGCGCTGAAGGCGTTGGAGGGACGCTTCGACGTGGCCAGGGTCACGTTCGTGGCCGATGCCGCCATGCTCAGCAAGGACAACCAGCAGATGTTGCAGAACAAGGGTCTGCCCTACATCCTCGGCTATCGCATGAAGTCCGCCCCGGCCGCCGTGAAGGCGAACATTTTGAGCCCGGAGGGACGCCAGCCTTGGGCTGGACACGGTTCTGAAGAGGCAACCGAGAAGGGCTGGTACAAGGTGATCGACCAGGAGGGAGCGCGGGTCATTGTGACCTGGTCACCCACCCGGGCACGCAATGATGCCCACAAGCGCGACAAGGCAATCGAAAAGCTGCACAAGAAGCTCAAGCGCTCTCGCAAACCCGGCAGCTTCAGCAGCCGGGGATATGGCCGCTTCCTGGCCTTCCCCGACAGCGGGGACGTCACGCTGGATGATGCAAAGATCAAGGCAGCGGCACAATGGGACGGGCTGCATGCCATTGTTGTTCATGGTGCGGACGAACTGGAGGCACAGGACGTCATTGCCCGCTATCACCAGTTGTGGGAGATCGAAGCCTGCTTCCGCACCAACAAGCACGATCTGAAAATCCGGCCCATCTATCACTGGTCGCCGCGTCGGGTCCGGGCCCATATCGCCATCTGCTACATGGCCTTCTGCTGCCTGCAGCACCTGCGCAAGCATCTGGACCTGCTCGGACACCCGATGAGCCCGGCTCGTATCCGCAACGAGTTGAACGCATTGCAGCTCTCGATCCTGCGCCACAAAGGCACCCCTGACCGCTACGGCATGCCAAGCCATGCCACGGTCGATGCCAGACGCATCCTCACCTGCGTCGGCCTGACCTGGAACGAAGCCCCTTTCAAGATACCCCCCGGGCGCACCCGAAAAACTGGCCAGACCAAAGCCTGAGCTCCCTCAACACTCCGAAACAATCGCTGGCGAAAAAAGTCCGTGTAGTGCCTTTTGGCAACCAAGGCATAATAATATCAATGACTTATACGAAAAAATGTCGGAAGTCAGGAAACATTCCGAAGAACAAAAACTCGTTTGGGCTGCGATCCGGCATGGGGCGCGCCAGCGTGATGTCTTGCGACTCATACGACCCGAGGTAGCTTGGATGGGAAATCACATGAATACGGCTCGCGTCGGCCCCGTATTCCGAGATCATGTGATCGCGGGCATGGGGGGCGTGAACGTGGATGGCGTCGGCCCGTTTGACTGGCGATTGGCGGGCTGGCGAAAACCGTCAAGGCTGATCACCTTGGCGGGCGGGCGTTAGACCAACCGACCACCGTGCGCGCGGTAGTTTTCAATCGACAGTTCCGCTTTGTGCAAAAGGTCCGTATTGTTTTGCGCATCTGCGTCACGGCCAAAGATCCGGTCATCCCAATGTAGATGGGTTACGGGGTGTTTGGCCGCATCCAAACCCAGAAGAGCACCTTTGCCGCCGCCCACAAACTCGACCCTGTCTGTCGCGCAGCGATACATCAGATCACGCTGATAGGGGTTTCCGTCGGCGGTCGGAATGTTGAGGACCTGCACCGGATTTCCGCCGTTCACAAGGACCCGCCGATTTCGTCTTGGGCGGTTTTTATTCTGGGGTTCGGCGAAATTGTCACTTGGCTCATATCTGCCCAGATCAAAGGGTCTGTTATCGACTGCATCCAACGAAATTGAATGCTCGGCGTTTGCAGGCTTGCTTGATGATTGGGGTGATAGCAACCCTTTTCTGCCAGCAACCCCGGCCTGGGCCAAGCGCGTGGTTGCCGGGGCAGGGGTCCCTGCTCAGTTATGGGCAGCCTGACCGTCGAACAGGGGTTTGCGGTTCCCAAGGTGACGCTCGACAAGCTTCGAAATTCGCTTGCCCTTTCCTGGCACCAACCTTGCCGTTAGCGGTCGAAAATCAATCGTCGCGCATTCTGGGAACAGCTCTTTGATCTCTTGCCGCGCTTCGGGCGAGATGGCCTGCATGGTCAGTGGCCCCAGAAAGAGGCTTTCCGTAGGCGTGCCGTTGGACCAGATGATCTCATGCTGATCGAACAGGATGTGGTGATACCGAACTCCACCAGACAGGTCGTCCAAAACATCGACACCGCTCAACGGCAGCAGTTTCTTCGCGGGCAGCAGGACATCCTGACAGTCGAACATCCGCTCAGCGATGGCGGACGAAACCAAAATCCGGTGCTGTGGCGACACGATCAGATCGCGCTGCGGATAGCCAGGACCCAGCGCATTCGCCCTGATCACAATGGGTTTGAGATGCGGCTTGTCCTCAAGTTGGTATTGGCTCAGGTAACGAGAGCCAATCCAGCAAACCGGCCGCAGTCCATTGTCATATGTCAGGACCTGATCACCGACCTTCAGGTCCTCGACCCGGATAAACCCCTCGGATGTTTCGATCAGTGTTCCTGATGCAAAACAGGGTACATCCTCGAATTCACCGCTCGCATTGGTCGGGCCGGTCACGACCTGATCGATTTCGATGGTGTTGTCACCATCCTCGTTCCAGGCGGCGGCGATTGCGTCGGTGTTGACGGTTAGGCCGTTGAACAATTCCAGCGGAACAAGCGCGCCATCGTTGGACTTCACGCCGAACAGGGCAATGGTCCCGTCCGGGTTCACCTCGAGCCGGACAACAGGATCAGTGTCCGAGTTTTGAAGCTGCCATACGGCAGGCGTATTCACCTCGTATCGATCACCATCTGCAAATCGCACGGTTTGACCGGAGGTCCCGCTAATCTGGAACTGTAGCTCATTGGGTGCTCCGGCGGGGCCGCCGACAAAAAGATCAACACCGTTGATCTGCACGCTGAAGCTGTTGTCGAGCAGCCTGAAGTCGATGACAAACCCCCCGCCGGGGGTTGTGTCCGTAAATGTGGTGGATGCGCCGCCGACGATGCTGAAATCTGGCATTCAAGTCTCGTTTCAACCTGTAACCTGTTTTCCTTCCGTAGACGCGTAAACCCTTGCTTCTTCAAGACAGAAATTCGTTCATTTTGTGAAAAATTCGCCCCTGACGTCAGGTCCATTTGTTTTGGTTTTGCCCTAGACTGACGTGGGAATCCGCGGGCAGCGTCCTGACGCATATTTGGGGCGGGAGCGCGCGCCTCTCAATGGCGTGTCGTGCTCAGGCAGCCTCGTCCAGAGTGCGCAAAATCCAATCTCTTACCTTTCGCGCATCATCGGACAGAGGGGTTTTCTTGGACCAAACCAGATAGAACCCTTTACCCGTCGTCCATTGCCAATCGGATCGGGCGGCCAGAAGACCCTGATCGACCAGACGGTCGGTCAGGTGTTTCCAGCCGAAGGCAAAACCCTCACCGGCCATGGCCGCCTGCAGGACAAGCGCATAGTCATTCAATCGCAGCCCCGTGTTCGGAACTGCCGTCCTGATCGAGAAATTGGCGAACCAATCGCTCCAACTCGGACGCTGACGAATGGGTTCTTCCAGATGAATGAGGCGTTGGGACAGGAGATTCGGCAGGCTTCGCAGATCAACTGCGGCGGCCATGACGCGGGGCGAGGCGACGGGATAGATCGCCTCGGGCGCGATCAGGGCGCTTTCGCAATCCGCCCAGTTTCCATCCCCCAGACGCACCGCAAGGCTGATGTTTTCCGCGTCGATATCCGGTTCCCGGTCACTGGATTGCAGGCGTAAGTCGATCTTCGGATGCTGGCTTTGCAGATCGGCAAGTCGCGGCATGATCCAATAGTTGTTGAAGGCCGTTGATGCGCTGAGGGTGACATAGCCCGCCTGTTTCCTGACTTCCGACATTTTTTCGTATAAGTCATTGATATTATTATGCCTTGGTTGCCAAAAGGCACTACACGGACTTTTTTCGCCAGCGATTGTTTCGGAGTGTTGAGGGAGCTCAGGCTTTGGTCTGGCCAGTTTTTCGGGTGCGCCCGGGGGGTATCTTGAAAGGGGCTTCGTTCCAGGTCAGGCCGACGCAGGTGAGGATGCGTCTGGCATCGACCGTGGCATGGCTTGGCATGCCGTAGCGGTCAGGGGTGCCTTTGTGGCGCAGGATCGAGAGCTGCAATGCGTTCAACTCGTTGCGGATACGAGCCGGGCTCATCGGGTGTCCGAGCAGGTCCAGATGCTTGCGCAGGTGCTGCAGGCAGCAGAAGGCCATGTAGCAGATGGCGATATGGGCCCGGACCCGACGCGGCGACCAGTGATAGATGGGCCGGATTTTCAGATCGTGCTTGTTGGTGCGGAAGCAGGCTTCGATCTCCCACAACTGGTGATAGCGGGCAATGACGTCCTGTGCCTCCAGTTCGTCCGCACCATGAACAACAATGGCATGCAGCCCGTCCCATTGTGCCGCTGCCTTGATCTTTGCATCATCCAGCGTGACGTCCCCGCTGTCGGGGAAGGCCAGGAAGCGGCCATATCCCCGGCTGCTGAAGCTGCCGGGTTTGCGAGAGCGCTTGAGCTTCTTGTGCAGCTTTTCGATTGCCTTGTCGCGCTTGTGGGCATCATTGCGTGCCCGGGTGGGTGACCAGGTCACAATGACCCGCGCTCCCTCCTGGTCGATCACCTTGTACCAGCCCTTCTCGGTTGCCTCTTCAGAACCGTGTCCAGCCCAAGGCTGGCGTCCCTCCGGGCTCAAAATGTTCGCCTTCACGGCGGCCGGGGCGGACTTCATGCGATAGCCGAGGATGTAGGGCAGACCCTTGTTCTGCAACATCTGCTGGTTGTCCTTGCTGAGCATGGCGGCATCGGCCACGAACGTGACCCTGGCCACGTCGAAGCGTCCCTCCAACGCCTTCAGCGCAGCTTCCAGCGTATGACCTTCCCAGGTGTTTCCCGGGAAGAGTTCATAGCCCACAGGCAGCCCATCGGAGGTGACGATCAGCGCCAGCATGACCTGAGCGCGGTGATGCTTGCCATCCTTGCTGAAGCCCTTGGCCAGAAGATGATCCTGCTCGACCCCGTCCGCATCCTCGGCCGGGTCCTCGCGCTCGGTGTCAAAGGCCAGGGTCGTGCAATCGTAGAACAGCACGGTCACTGGCCCGCCCAGCAACTTCTCTGCCGCCGCGTGAGAGGTTTTGCAAATCCCGTCTATCACCGGCGTATTGATGTAATCCATGCTCCGATAGACCACGTCCAGATTGAGCGTGATGCCTGCCTGGTTCTCCAACGCCTCCACGGTCGCGCGCTTGCTCTCGGGCTGTGCGATCCGCGCCATAACCAGCTCTTTCACAATGCGATTGGCACTTTTACGCGCCGCCCCCAGAAGGGCCCCCCAACCCAGTTGGTCATACATCGTCCCCATGACATCCCGCAGACCCAGAGAGACCCGCGCCTCCTCACGGCACTCGGCAAGATCAACGCCAAGCTTGTCCGGCCGCGGAGCGCGGCGCACCAGCGCCTGCAGATCGGCATATTCCGTGGGCGTGAACAGTTCCATTTGCGGCGAGCGATCAATGCGTAATTGCTCCATCAAGCGGCCCGCCAGACGCTTGATATCCTCAATCTCGCTGTCGTTATGGGCCACACCCACATGGCGCAGGATCTTCTGGCGTACCTTGGAGCCGGTGCGGACGGATTCAACGATCTGGATCCGTGTGCGGTTGAGCTTTGCGTCATGTTTGGTGCGGATGAACATGGGCGAAGAGGTTAGCCATCTGAAGGCCCATGTCAATACTTTTTATAATAATGGGGCACTACAACGCGCCTCTGAGCAACCACACCTGAAAACAAACCAAAAACCCAGTCAGATCAACAAAAAGGTCGGAAGTCAGGAATGCTGTCGGCTTTCCTGACTTCCGACATTTTTTCGTATAAGTCATTGATATTATTATGCCTTGGTTGCCAAAAGGCACTACACGGACTTTTTTCGCCAGCGATTGTTTCGGAGTGTTGAGGGAGCTCAGGCTTTGGTCTGGCCAGTTTTTCGGGTGCGCCCGGGGGGTATCTTGAAAGGGGCTTCGTTCCAGGTCAGGCCGACGCAGGTGAGGATGCGTCTGGCATCGACCGTGGCATGGCTTGGCATGCCGTAGCGGTCAGGGGTGCCTTTGTGGCGCAGGATCGAGAGCTGCAATGCGTTCAACTCGTTGCGGATACGAGCCGGGCTCATCGGGTGTCCGAGCAGGTCCAGATGCTTGCGCAGGTGCTGCAGGCAGCAGAAGGCCATGTAGCAGATGGCGATATGGGCCCGGACCCGACGCGGCGACCAGTGATAGATGGGCCGGATTTTCAGATCGTGCTTGTTGGTGCGGAAGCAGGCTTCGATCTCCCACAACTGGTGATAGCGGGCAATGACGTCCTGTGCCTCCAGTTCGTCCGCACCATGAACAACAATGGCATGCAGCCCGTCCCATTGTGCCGCTGCCTTGATCTTTGCATCATCCAGCGTGACGTCCCCGCTGTCGGGGAAGGCCAGGAAGCGGCCATATCCCCGGCTGCTGAAGCTGCCGGGTTTGCGAGAGCGCTTGAGCTTCTTGTGCAGCTTTTCGATTGCCTTGTCGCGCTTGTGGGCATCATTGCGTGCCCGGGTGGGTGACCAGGTCACAATGACCCGCGCTCCCTCCTGGTCGATCACCTTGTACCAGCCCTTCTCGGTTGCCTCTTCAGAACCGTGTCCAGCCCAAGGCTGGCGTCCCTCCGGGCTCAAAATGTTCGCCTTCACGGCGGCCGGGGCGGACTTCATGCGATAGCCGAGGATGTAGGGCAGACCCTTGTTCTGCAACATCTGCTGGTTGTCCTTGCTGAGCATGGCGGCATCGGCCACGAACGTGACCCTGGCCACGTCGAAGCGTCCCTCCAACGCCTTCAGCGCAGCTTCCAGCGTATGACCTTCCCAGGTGTTTCCCGGGAAGAGTTCATAGCCCACAGGCAGCCCATCGGAGGTGACGATCAGCGCCAGCATGACCTGAGCGCGGTGATGCTTGCCATCCTTGCTGAAGCCCTTGGCCAGAAGATGATCCTGCTCGACCCCGTCCGCATCCTCGGCCGGGTCCTCGCGCTCGGTGTCAAAGGCCAGGGTCGTGCAATCGTAGAACAGCACGGTCACTGGCCCGCCCAGCAACTTCTCTGCCGCCGCGTGAGAGGTTTTGCAAATCCCGTCTATCACCGGCGTATTGATGTAATCCATGCTCCGATAGACCACGTCCAGATTGAGCGTGATGCCTGCCTGGTTCTCCAACGCCTCCACGGTCGCGCGCTTGCTCTCGGGCTGTGCGATCCGCGCCATAACCAGCTCTTTCACAATGCGATTGGCACTTTTACGCGCCGCCCCCAGAAGGGCCCCCCAACCCAGTTGGTCATACATCGTCCCCATGACATCCCGCAGACCCAGAGAGACCCGCGCCTCCTCACGGCACTCGGCAAGATCAACGCCAAGCTTGTCCGGCCGCGGAGCGCGGCGCACCAGCGCCTGCAGATCGGCATATTCCGTGGGCGTGAACAGTTCCATTTGCGGCGAGCGATCAATGCGTAATTGCTCCATCAAGCGGCCCGCCAGACGCTTGATATCCTCAATCTCGCTGTCGTTATGGGCCACACCCACATGGCGCAGGATCTTCTGGCGTACCTTGGAGCCGGTGCGGACGGATTCAACGATCTGGATCCGTGTGCGGTTGAGCTTTGCGTCATGTTTGGTGCGGATGAACATGGGCGAAGAGGTTAGCCATCTGAAGGCCCATGTCAATACTTTTTATAATAATGGGGCACTACAACGCGCCTCTGAGCAACCACACCTGAAAACAAACCAAAAACCCAGTCAGATCAACAAAAAGGTCGGAAGTCAGGAAAAGAGGCGTTCCCAAGCCTTCTTCCAGCCTGCGAATGGCAACGCTGACGGCGGGTTGTTGCACGTTCAGCTCCTGCGCGGCGCGGGTAAAGGACTGAAGACGGGCAGCAGCCTCGAATACGACCAGATTGCGGGGGGAGCCAAGCTGTTTCCAGAGTTCTTGCATAATCTGTGTTTATGCTAAGCATTCAATTTTTCAAGCGTCACATACGTTTTCTTGGTGATTAATATGCACCCAAAAAATGGAGTGCTATTAATGGCTCGGCGCGCACGTCAATCCCGTTCCCGCGGTTCCGAGGCCGGTTCTGTCCCGGCCTCCCCTTATATCCAACGAAAGTTGCCGTTCTTTGATCCTCTGAACGAGGAAGATCTGGCCCGTCTTGAGGCTCAGGTCGACTGGATTTTCCAGGACGTGGGAATCGCCTTCCGCGACGACCCCGAAGCGCTGGAGCTGTGGCGCCGCGAAGGGGCGCGGGTCGAAGGTGATGTCGTGAGGGCCGACGCACAATGGATTCGCAGCCTGTGTGCCAATGCACCCAAAAGCTTCACGCAGGTGGCGCGCAACCCAGACCGTTCGGTCGTGATCGGTGACGGTAACCAGGTTTTCGCGCCTGTCTACGGCGCACCTTTCGTGCGTGATCTAGAAGGCGGTCGCCGCTACGGAGATATCAAGTCATTCGAAAAGCTGGTGAAATTGACCTACCTGCACCCGAACCTGCACCATGGCGGTTTCGTGACCTGCGAACCCTGCGACGTGCCGGTCAGCAAGCGTCACCTCGACATGATGTTTGCGCACATGACCCTCAGTGACAAACCGCATCTGGGTGCCATCACCGAAATGAGCCGCGCGCAAGACAGTGTCGACATGGCCGAGATCGTCTTCGGTGCGGATTTCATGGAAGACAACTGCGTCATCATGGGCAACGTCAACACGAATTCTCCGCTGCTGGTCGACCGCGTTGTCACCGAAGCAGCGCGGGTCTATTCATCGCGCGGCCAAGGCATGATCGTGGTTCCATTCATCTTATCTGGTGCTATGGGTCCGGTCAGCACCGCCGCCAGTGTCGCACAGGCAATGGCCGAGGCGATGATGGTTTGTGCTTACGTCCAACTGCTGCGCCCCGGAGCGCCTTTTGTTCTGGGCAACTTCCTGTCGTCCATGTCGCTGAAATCCGGCGCACCGACCTTTGGTATGCCCGAACCAGTGATCTCGAACTACGCCATCGGCCAACTGGCCCGCCGTGCCGGTCTGCCGCTGCGTTGCGGTGGCTCTCTGACTGCCTCCAAGATCGAAGACGCGCAGGCTGCGTATGAATCGGCGGATTCGATGCATTCGACCATGTTGGCCGGTGCAAACTTCGTTCTGCACTCGGCCGGTTGGCTCGAGGGCGGCCTTTGTACTGGATTTGAAAAGCTGATCATGGATGCGGACCGTCTTGGCTCATACCAGAAGGTCCTCAGCCAGGGACTGGACACCAGCGACGACGCCTTCGCCCGTGACGCCTATGAAGAGGTCGACGCAGGCGGTCACTTTCTGGGCTGTGCCCACACCATGCGCAACTACCAAACCGCATTCTACGAACCCAAGCTCAGCGACAGCGAAAACGTCGAAAGCTGGGAAGAGGGCGGTTCCAAGGACATGCGCCGCCGCGCCTATGAGCGCTGGAACCAGATGCTGAACGAATACCAGCCCCCCGCGATGGACGAGGCCAAGAAAGAAGAACTGGCCGCCTATGTGTCCAAACGCAAAGAAGAAATTCCGGACGCCTGGTACTGACGAAGGCGATCCCTTCATCTGGCCAGAAATATCTTCGGGGGTGAATTGAGCCGCAGGCTCAAGAGGGGGCAAACAACCTCCTTCCCCCATCACCACAAGAAAACGACACAGGAAACTCCCATGCCTGAGATTCGAAAAGACGAAACCACGTCTGGCAAAAAGCTGCCCTCCCACGCCAAGGTCGTTGTCGTCGGCGGCGGTGTTGTCGGCTGTTCGATCCTCTTTCACCTGGCCAAGTTTGGCTGGAAAGACGTTGTCCTGCTGGAACGTGACGAACTGACATCCGGCTCCAGTTGGCACGCGGCGGGTCAGATCCACACGATCAGTTCGGATCCCAACATCTCGCGCCTGCAGAGCTATACCATTGATCTCTATAAAGAGATTGAAGAAACCTCGGGTCATTCGGTCGGCATGCACATCACCGGCGGTTTCTACGCGGCGTCGACCAAGGAGTGGTACGACTACCTCAAGCGTGAACGCTCGAAAGCGCGCTACATGGGCCTGCATCAGGAATTCATCAGCCCGCAGGAACTGGCCGAGCGTCACCCGCTGATCGACCCCAAACACTATCACGCCGCGCTCTGGGACGAACAAGACGGCGACGTGGACCCCTCAGGCGCAACCTACGCCTTCGCGAAATCCGCCCGTCACCACGGTGCGCAATACTTCACCCATTGCGGTGTAACCTCGATGAGCCAGCGCCCCGATGGCAGCTGGGATCTGACCACACCCAAAGGTGTCATCAACGCTGAGCAGGTTGTGAACTGCGGCGGCCTCTGGGCACGCGAAGTGGGCCATATGTCGGGCATCCATCTGCCCGTACAGCCGATGGAGCACCACTATCTGATCACCGACGCGATCCCGATGATCAAGGATCGCATGGAAAGCATGGGCGAAGCCGGTCGTCTGCCCGCGGGCATCGACTATGAGGCCAACATCTACTTCCGTCAGGAACGCCACGGCATGCTTCTGGGCACCTACGAACCCAAATCGACCCCGTGGAAAGTCGATGGCACACCATGGGATTTCGGCCATGAGCTGCTGCAACCCGATCTGGACCGCATCGCCGACCGTCTGGAAATGTCGTTCGAGCGTATCCCGGCCATTGGTGAATCCGGCATCAAGGACACGATCAACGGCCCGTTCACCTTCGGCCCCGATGGCAACCCGATGATCGGCCCGGTTCCGGGCATGAAGAATTACTGGGTCGCCGTGGGCGTCATGGCGGGCTTCTGTCAGGGCGGCGGCGTTGGTCTGACCATGGCCGAATGGATGATCGACGGCGAGCCTTCGATCGACGTCTGGGCGATGGACGTGGCCCGCTTTGGCGAGTTCGCAACGCCGGACTGGGGCACCATCAAATCCTCGGAAAACTACGAGCGTCGCTTCGTGATGACCTTCCCGAACGAAACGCTGCCCAAAGGCCGGATGCAGAAAACCACTGCGCTCTATGACCGTCTGGTCGAAAAGGGCGCCGTGATGGGGCAGGGCTTTGGTCTGGAAAACGCCCTGTGGTTTGCCGACAACGCCGAAGACGCGCATGAAACCCCGACCTTTGAGCGGAACCGCAGCCACGACTACGTGGCGCGCGAAGTCAAAGCCGTGCAAGAGGCCGTCGGCGGTATCGAAATCGCCAACTTTGCCAAGCATGAGTTCAAGGGTGCCGGTGCGCGAGACTACCTGAACCGCACTCTGGCGGGTTACATCCCGAAACCGGGCCGTCTGGCGCTGACCCCGATGCTGACCAAAAAAGGCCGCCTCTATGGGGACCTGACCGTGGCTTGTCTGGGCGACGACCACTTCATGCTGTTCGGATCGGGCGCGATGCAGGATGCGCACCGCCGCTGGTTCGAAAGGGACCTGCCTGCGGATGTTAGCTATGCCAATGTCTCGGATGACTGGCACGGGATCGCCCTGTCTGGCCCCAAATCACGCGAGCTGCTGGCACGTATCACCCGCGACGACGTCAGCGCCGATGCGCTGAAGTTCCGCGATCTGCGTCAGACCTTTGTGGGCGGCGTGCCGGTGATCCTGAACCGTATCTCGTTCTCGGGCGAGCTGGGCTTTGAGATCTACTGCAAGCCGATGTACCTGCTGCGTCTGGCCGAGGCGATCGAAGAGGCCGGGGCCGATCTGGGTTAAAGCTGGTACGGTGCACGCGCGCTGATGTCGCTGCGCCTTGAAAAAGGCTGGGGCGTCTGGACCACCGATTTCCGTCCTGACTTCAACGCGGTCGAATCCGGCATGGATGTCTTCATCAACAGGAAGAAGGACTTTGTCGGCAAGGATGCGACGCTGAAGTTCAAGGAAGATGGCGGTGCCCGCAAGCTGGTTACCATGACCATCGACGTGGACGGCATCGATGTCTCGAATGACGAGGCGATCCTGAAAGATGGCGAAGCGGTCGGTTATGTCTCTTCCGGCGGCTACGGCCACCGCGTCGGGAAGTCGATGGCGATGGGCTACGTCGCAACCGAGAGCGCCGCACCGGGAACCAAGCTGCAGGTGGAAATCCTGGGTGATTTCTACGACGCCGAAGTTCTGGGTGCGCCCGCCTATGACGCCAATGGCGCCAATATGCGGACGTAAGAAAGGAAAGCTGGAATGGGTCGTCCCGAGATCAATTTTGCAGATGCAAGCACACGGGTGAATGAGCTGAACCGCTTCATTTTCCTGCTGACGCCGGGGTTCTCTGCTTTGGACCTTGGGGCCGGGATCGACTCATTGGGGGCGGCGAATGCCGCCTCCGAGCAGGCTATTTTTGAATGGAATATCGTCAGCGAAACCGGCGAGGCGGTGACCTCATCCTCGGGGATGACGGTTGCTGTTGATGACGGTTTGATCAAGACCCGCCGGGGCGATTGCATTGTCATTTGCGGGCCGATGACCGTGGATCGGTCGATCTCGAATGAGTTGAAATCCTGGTTGCGGCAGGGGCGTCGGTTCGGCGTTCAGCTTTGCGGCATCGGGGGTGGGTCCGGTATTCTGGCCATGGCCGGAGTGGCCAGCGGCCAGAGCCTGAGCGCGCATTGGAAACAGCAACCCGTGATGGTTGAGCTGTTCCCGACCGTGGAATCCAACTGCTCGGTCTTTGTGGATGAAGGCCCGATTGCGACCTGCGGTGGAGGTGTCACCACGCTCGATCTGTTCTCATCGCTGATCGGTCAGGCCTGTGGTCAGACTGTTGCCTCCCGCGTGGCGGATCAATTGCTATATGCGTCGGTGCGTCCAAAGGACGGCAGGCAAACGCAGACGGATTTGTTCCGCTTTGGCCGCCGTCATGAGAAACTGGCGACCGCCATCATGATCATGCGCGAAAACCTTGAAAACCCATTGTCACCCAGTGTCGTGGCCGAAAGCGCGGGCCTCTCGACCCGACAGCTTGAGCGCCTGTTTCAACGCTACGTCGGCACGAGCCCGAAGAACTATATGACCCGTCTGAGGCTCGAGCGTGCGCGCACACTGTTGCAGCAAACCGATATGCGGGTGCTGGATGTGGCCATCGCCTGCGGATTTGGCTCAGCCAGCTATTTCTCCAAATGCTTCCGCCGGTATTTCGGAACCTCTCCGCATATGCAGCAGAAGTCGGTCTGAAAGACCGAGCTTTAGTCCGAAAACCTGCTCTTACCGCGCGTTGGGCGAACCTTTGTGGTGCAGAATACGCCCAATTGTGTTCATGAGGATTTGTGCCGCCAGAATGGCGGTGCTGCCCGTGTGATCATAATCTGGGGCCACTTCGACCAGATCCAACCCCACCACATCACCGCGCTGGGTCAGACCGTCGAGCAGTTCCAGCACTTCGTAATACAGGAAACCACCGTGGCTGGGCGTGCCGGTACCAGGCGCGATGGAGGGATCGAAACCGTCAATGTCTATGGTGACATAGTACCTGGCGCCCTCCGGTATCCGGTCCAGAACGGCCTCGGTCCCCAGTTCGCGCAATTGCCGGACGGACAGGATGTCTGACCCCATACGACGGGCGTCCTCATAGCCCTCTTTTGCGGTCGACGAGACGTTGCGGATGCCGATCTGTGTCAGTCCCGAGACATAGGGTTTTTCCGCCGCACGCCGCATTGGGTTTCCATGCCCGAACCGAACCCCGTGCCGTTCATCCACGAAATCCAGATGCGCGTCGATCTGAACAATGTGAATGGGGCCGTTCTTTTCGCAATCCGCAGCAAAGGCATCAATGCAGGGGATGTTGACCGAATGATCTCCGCCCAGAACCACGGGCAGAGCCCCGGCCTCAAGGCATTTTTCGACACCGAACTTGATGTTCTGATGGCTTTTTTCGGTGCTGGTATGCACGATATCCGCGTCGCCCAGATCCACGATATGGGTGGTTTCCGCAGGCAGGTAGGTGATGTCATCTTCATGGTCGTATGCACCGCCATGCCCGAAGGAAAACAAGGTCGAGGCTTCGCGGATGGCGCGCGGGCCGAACCGCGCGCCGGGCCGGAATTGAGTGCCAAAATCGAACGGAGCGCCAAGGATCGCGACATCAGCTTCGATCGCATCCCAGTCGCTGACATAGGGATATTTGCCAAAGGTCGAGATCCCGACGAAGGGCAAGTTTAACCGACCGCCTTCATATCCATGTGCGCTCATTCTTCAGTCTCCAACCGCTATTCTTGCGCCATAGTGTGTCGAGAACATTCTGAATTGTCCGGTGTAGGTAACATGCCAATTGTCCGCTTCAGTTGATTGCGCGGTGGCCCAATTCGGAGGGAGCCGTAGGCGACCGTAGATTTGGGCCACCGCGTTCGCGCCACGTCGAAGCGGGTCACGCGACTTTGTGTTTGCTATCCTCCTGTGTGATGGGTGATCCGTCAGGCTGGTAGCGGCCAATGCATCTCGGGCCGTGGAAGATGACCAGTTGACCATCGGGGTATTCGTGGACCCTGACCTTCGCCTTGACGAAATGATGACGGTGCCTGTCTGCCGCGATCTGCATGACCAGGCCCTTGTAGCGCACCGTATTGTCGTTGCCGACGACGCGGTCTTCCTGCACACACAGGGTGTCGCGCACATTGCCTGTAAACGGCACGAAGGCCGAGGTCGTATCCTCCGGCTCCTTTGCAAACAGGGCATTGTGTTCGGGAAGATAGACCTCTTTCAGGAACTGATTGGCCTCTTCAATGGTTGTGATCCCATGGGACCGCAGTTCCTGCGGCAATCGGTTCTGGAACGTGCCAAACATGCGTTCAGACCGTCCACGGGCCTGCGGTGAATAGGCCGGGATCAGCTCAATGCCGAGTTGCTGCAAGGCGCGCCCGACCTGGGTCAGATTGTCCTTGTCCACTTTGCCGCCCGCTTCGGGCGTATGCCAGTAATGAGAGCCCCGATCGGCATAGAGCGAGCAAAACAGACCTTGCGCCTCGATCACCTCTGTCAGCCCCTGAAAACTGCTCATCGTCCCTTCTTCCTCGACAAAGAATGCCGAATAAACCCGGTTGGTGGCATCGTCCATGGTGACGATCAGATCCCACCACTGACCCGGAACCCATTCATGGCTGGAGCCGTCCTGATGCAACATCATGCCAACCATCGGACGGCGGGGCCGCTTGCGCCGATGGGCACCTCGTCGGGGTGCTGCCTGAACCCGGCCGTGGCGCTGCAGTGTAAGCCGCACCCAGTTGTAGCTCTGTGTGAAACCATGGTGGGCCACCAGCTTCTCGTGGAAATGCTTCGGCGTGTAATCCCAGTACTTGGTATCAAACAGTTCAAGCATCTCCATGACCTTATCCGTGGCAACACGATTGTTGGCCAGTTTGCCAAGCCGACGGTCGTACAGACCTTCTGCACCATCCGCCTCAAATCGATCCTCCCAACGCCTGACGGTGCGCACGGATACACCCAGTATCTCAGCCGCCTGTTCTTGCGTCAGCTTGTTCGCGCTTCGCCGCGAATACACATCTTCAAACTTCATCAGTCGAACTTCCTGTAACACTTCTGCTCGGTTCATAACGCCTCCTCTCAGAGACAGAATAGAACCGGACAGATCGCATGTTACATACACCGGACATATCGCGTGTTAGCGACATTCTTGCGCCATAGTGTGGGATATTTATGCGAAGGGCCATAGGGTTGTGATGAAGGAGGCGAAATCTATCGCCCCCCTCAGCGCATCACAAACGGGTTCGACATGGGTTGATCAGAGGTGTTCAGCCACACGGTCTTGGTGCGCGTGTAGTCCTGAATGGCCTCGATCCCCGCTTCGCGGCCATAGCCGGACTGGTTGTAGCCGCCAAACGGCGCGATAGGGGACACCGCTCGATAGGTGTTGATCCAGCAAATACCGGCCTTCAATCGGGACGACACGCGATGCGCGCGGGCGACATTTTCGGTGAACACGCCCGATCCCAATCCGAACGGGGTATCGTTGGCCAGAGCGATTGCTTCTTCTTCGGTGTCGAAGGGCAACAGGGACATGACGGGCCCGAACATCTCCACCTTCATGGTCTCGGTCTCGGGTGATGCACACTCGATCAGAGTGGGTGCCATGAAGTTTCCGGGTCGGTCAAGCGGCGCGCCGCCAAACCGGATGCGCGCGCCTTGATCGGATGATTTTGCCAGTACCGTCTTGATATTGGCGATCTGTGCATTGGTGCAAAGCGGCCCGATATGGGTTGCAGCGTTCAACGGGTCACCCACGGTGACGTCTTTCATTTTCTCTTCGATCCTGGCTGCCAAGGCCTCCAGAATTGGGCGATGTATCAAACCACGAGATCCGGCGACGCAGCTTTGTCCGGAGGCTCCGAAATTGCCTGCGATCAACCCATTGGCGGCTCCGTCCAGATTGGCATCGTCAAATACCAAAATCGGGGATTTTCCCCCAAGCTCCAGCGTGGTTACGGCGAAGTTTTCGGCCGAGTTGCGAACCACATGGCGCGCGGTTTCCGGGCCGCCGGTGAAGGCGATGCGATCCACGTCGGGGTGTCGAGTCAGGGGGATGGCGCAGTTTTCTGCATCGCCCGTGATGACCGAGACGACGCCGGGCGGGAAACCGGCCTCCTCGACCAGACGCGCGAATTCCAGCATCGGCGCGGGCGCAATCTCAGAGGCCTTCAGCACCACCGAACACCCGGCGGCAAGGGCTGGCCCCAGCTTGGTTGCCGTCAGGAACATCTGCGCGTTCCAGGGTACGATCGCGACGACAACGCCGATCGGTTCGCGGCGGGTAAAGACATGCAGGTTGGGCTTGTCGATCGGAAGCACCGCACCTTCGATCTTGTCGGCCAACCCGGCATAGTAGCGATAGTAGTCGCCGACATAGGCCGTCTGGCTTGCCGTTTCGGCCAGGAGCTTTCCGCTGTCTTTCGTCTCAATCTCGCCGAGGCGCTTGGCATTTTGTTCAATCAGCTCTGCAAGCCTGAACAACAGTTTGCCACGCTCGGTCTGCGTCAGATCCCGCCAAGCCGGGTCATTCAGGGATCGACGCGCCGCCGTGATGGCGCGATCCACATCCTCGGGCGCGGCGCAGGCGAAACTGGCCCAGGCCTCGCCCGTAGCAGGGTTTTGCGAGGTCAAGACCTGCCCGTTGGCGCCCTCGGTCCAGGTTCCGTCGACGAAAAGCTGATAGTGTGGGTTCTGTTGCATCACGGGTCCTTATTGAAACTTTGGCATCACGTCGTCGATGAACCGGGCCAGCGAAGCGCGCTTGCGCTCAAAGCTCATGCCGCTGTCGATCCAGAACGAGTATTCATCATAGCCAAGGTCTTGATAGTGCTTCAGGCGATCCGTGACCTGCCCAGCCGTGCCAACCGTCAGATCGCGGGCCATGTTTTCAGGTGCCATCATGGTGTTGGCGGCCATTTCCTCATCGGTCAGAGTTTGGATCAGCCCCTGATGTACGGGGCGCTTGTTCTGGAACCACGCGCCAAAATAGTTGTAAAAACGAGAAAGCTTTTGCGTGGCCTGATCCACATCAGCGGCGTCCTGTCCGACATAGGTGTGGTGAAGCAGCATGATCTTGGGGCGCGGCCCGTCATACTTGGCGCAGGCATCATTGAAGCGGCCCATCAAACTCTCAATCTCTGCGTTACCTTGCCAGAGCGGTGTGACTTGAATGTTGAATCCATTCTGGACACCGAATTCATGGCTATTCGGGTCGCGGGCCGCGATCCAGATCGGAGGTCCTCCGTCCTGAACGGGTTTCGGCGCAGAGGTGGTGGCGGGGAATTGGAAATACTCTCCCTCATGGGCGCAATCGCCTTCCCACAGTTTGGGCAATAGGGGAGCGATTTCCCGCATGCGTTGGCCCGCGTCCCAGGCATCCATACCAGGGATCAATCGCTCATATTCATAGGAATAGGCCCCGCGTGCGATACCCAGTTCGATGCGCCCTCCGGTCATCAGGTCGGCCGCGGCTGTTTCACCGGCCAATTTGATCGGGTGCCAGAACGGGGCGATGACCGTGCCCGTGCCAAGGCGGATGTTTTTGGTGTGATGCGCGATATCGACGAGGGACATCAATGGATTGGGCGCGATGGTGAAATCCATCCCGTGATGCTCGCCCGTCCACACCGCTCGCATACCGGCGTCATCCGCCATTTTGCACAGCTCGATAAACTCTTCATACAGTTTCTCATGAGGCTGTTCGGGATTGAGCCGCTCCATATGAGCAAAGAGGGAAAACTCCATCATTCAGTCCTTTCCGAGAGAGTATGTACATCGCCCCGCTGTGCGTCGCCGAGGTATAGGGAAAAGTCGCGGGTCAGGCTTTCAAACGCAAAGCGGGACATCATGGTGGCGATGGCCGGGGTTGCGAAAGTCAGGTTTGCAAGGTTTTCGATGGCAACCGCTTCAAGGCCACTGTCGTTGGGCAGAGTCGATGCCGACGCGAGCGTGTAGACATGGTGGGTCGTGGCATCGTCGTAGACAGAATAGACCGCATCTAACTGCGCTGTGATCCCGCGCGCTGCCAAGTCTTGCTGCAGGCTTTCGCGCAGGGCTTGATGATCCGACAAGCTGATCTGCGGCGGGCGGTATCCGGATTCGGTTTTCTCCAATAGCACCTTTCCGTCGCATTCGATGATTGCTCCGCAAACCACGGATCGACCCGTGGCCTCCAACGCGCCGCGTTCCAGACCAAGGCTGAAATACTGCCCGTTTGCGTATCCGAGGCCTCGGGTTTCTGTGTAGGAATAGGCCTCAACCTCTCCGATCAGAACGCAGTGATCTCCAGCCTCGATGGCTTGATGGGCCCGACAGGAAAACGTCGCAACTGCACCATCCAGAAGAGGGACGCCATTGGCGTCCAACTGATGCCCGGTTTTGGCAAACCGATCCCCTTTGAACCCTGCGAAGGTGTTTGAGACATCCTCTTGCCCCTCAGCCAAAATGTTCACCGCGAAATGCGCGCAGCTCGCGAAGGCATCGTAGGAGGACAGGTTCTTGCCCGGGCAAACCAGCAAAAGCGGCGGGTCCAGAGACACGGATGAGAAGGAATTGGCAGTGAACCCCAACGGAACGCCCGCGGCATCGCGCGTCGTCACAACTGTGACGCCGGTCATGAAGCTGCCAAAGGCGCGCCGCAGGTCGCGAGGATCGAGACTGGTCATTGTTGCACCTCATTCAGAAAGGTTGAAAGGGCTGCGTTAACTTCTGCGGCATGGGTCATCGGCATCATATGAGCGGCGCCCTTGATGATCTGCGCCCGCCCGCTTGGAACAAGTTCCGCCATGGCGCGTGACATGTCCGGGGTCGAGTTGGGTTCAAGATCGCCCGTTATAAACAAGGCGGGGCAGGTGAGCGTCTTCAAATCGTCCCGGCGCGGGATCGGACTGTTGGCAAACACTGTATAGGCTTGCTTGTAGGCCGCAGGATCTGTCGCGGTCAACCAAGTCCGGCAGGCAGCGCATTCGTGCGGATCAGTATCACCAAACCAACGCTGCAGAGTGCCCGTCGGATCACTTGGTGTTTGACCGTCAAGCGCTGCGGCTCGGGTTGTGACGGCCTGTGTGGCCTCGGCACTGCGTTCGAAAATGGCGTTCAGTGCAACGACGCCGGCGACATGTTGCGGTGCCTTGGCCGCAAGATTGAGCGCGATCATTGCGCCCATGGAATGACCAACAACTACGGTTAGTCCGCCCAGTTGATCCAGAACGCGCAATGTAGCTTCGGTGTATCCCGACAGTTCTGCGCGCGTATTGCCTATTGGGCTTTCGCCATGACCGGGCATGTCCGGTGCGGTCAGACGCGCCACGGATGCCAGCGCGTCCAATTGGGCGCCCCAGGCCTCGGCGCGCAAACCGACACCATGCAGCAACAGGACATTCGGTCCCGCGCCGGTCTGGATTGCTGCGAGCCCGCCGATCTCAGACCGCGGCCGGGTTGTCCACGTCATGGCCCAAATCCTTGAGGTCCTGATAGCGGTCGCCAATGCGGTGATGCGGCCGACCCGAGGTCGCCGCGCCAAGCACAACAACGATCTCGTCGTCGCGTGGCGCGTCGGGGATCGCAAACTGGATGGTCAGATAGTGCGAGCGCCGCCCGGCGTCGTTCTTGTCCATCAGCGGCACCATGATCGGAGCGTTCGCGGGCCCTCGGGTATTGGTAAAGGCCAGATATGACTTTGCGTCGACGGCCTGCCGGTAGTGATTGCCAAAGCGCAGAGTGTGAATGAGGCCCGAGGCATGCTCGACCTCGCCATTCAGACCAACCACTGCGGCCTTGCCATAGGCCTCGATCGCATCCCCGCTGCCAGCCAGCGCAATCATACGCTCGGTCATCATTTCACCCAGAACGGGACCGTAGGCCTGAATCTCGGGTTTCAAATCTTCGACATATCGCCCGGCCCACGGGTTGGTGACCACAGCGGCCACTGCAAACATGCGCCAAGGGGTCTTTGCGGGGCGAAACCCCTCGACCAAAACTTCTTCGTCATAGGTTACGATTTTGCGTATTTCCGGCTGCATAAAACCTCTCCTGTCGCGCGGGCCGACGTTAGAAACGGGGCTGGTTTTTGACAAATGATAGAACTATGTGCTTTGACATTAAAAAGACTAATGACTGGCTTGGCCTATGGCAAAATCACTTCCTCCTCTGACCTGGTTTCGATCCTTTGAGGCCGCCGCCCGCACGCTTAGCTTTACCGCGGCGGCCGAGGAAATAGGTCTGACGCAATCGGCGGTTAGCCAGCAGGTGAAATCACTTGAATTGCGATTGGGCGCACCCCTTTTCGTGCGCCATCCGCGCAGTCTGGCGCTGACGGATGTGGGGAGAAAGCTGTTGCCCGAGGTCGGCAAGGCGCTTGAGGCGCTGGCTGTTGCCGCCGGGCAGGTCGACACCAACGCGTCCGGAGACGTTCTGACGGTCGCGACCTCGGTCAGTATCGCGCAATGGGTCATCGCCCCACATCTGCCCGTGTTTGCCCGTCAGCACCCGGACATTCGCGTACGGCTGCTCAGCGCGATTTGGCCGGACGATTTCAATGCATCCCAGGCGGATGTGCAGGTGCGGTTCGGATCGAAGAAACAGGTGGGGCAGGGGACTGTTCGTCTGATGCCTGACCGGCTTGTGCCTTTTAAATCTCCGGCCCTGTTGGGGGATATATCGGACTTGCCTCTGATTGAGGCCGTAGGGACTTCAGGCGGGTGGGGTCGATGGTTGGAAAGCCAAGGGTTACAAAGCCGGCCCACTGTTTTTGTGGATACTTTTGGCATGGCGCTTCAATTGGCTGCGCATGAGGGGGGCGTGGCTCTGGTGAGCGAGCTTTTGGCAAAACACGCGCTTGATACGGGCGTGGTCGAGCGCGCGCATGACGGCTCAATCGACAGCAATGAGGGGTATTTTCTATCCGCGAATAGCTCGAACCCGGCGGCGGGGTTGTTTCATGACTGGCTGTTGGATCAGGTCGGTTAACGATCAGAAGAGTTGACAGATCAAGGGCGATCGGATCACGTCAGGCAAAATGGCGGGGAGATACATGAAGATCGTTGCGAATACACACCGGGCAGGTCCCAAACTTGCGCCCTCGGCCCCTTATCCGTCGACAGATGCGGCCCGCGTTGCGGCCTTGTTGTCCATGTGCCCGGCGGCGAAGGAGACCCTGTTGGTGGATGCGGCAGGCCTCGCCCCGGTTGCGCAGCTTTGGGTAAAGGATGAACGCGCGCGTATGAATCTGGGCTCGTTCAAAGCCCTAGGCGCGGCCTATGTGATTGCGCGCCACGCTGCCGAAGCCTCGGACGCGCCGGGTGCAGACACATTGGCAGGGTCAACCTACGTGACCGCCAGTGCCGGGAATCACGGGATGAGCGTCGCGGCGGGCGCGCGGATGTTTGGCGCAAAAGCTGTAGTTTATATTGCCGAGACGGTGCCCGAGAGCTTTGCCGCACGGTTGAATGGCCAAGGTGCTGATGTGGTTCGCAGTGGCTCTGACTATGCGGCCAGCATGCAAGCGGCAAGCGCGGCGGCTGAGGAGAACGGGTGGATACTTCTCTCGGACAGTTCGTGGGACGGGTATTATGAACTGCCGTGGACCCTGATGGAGGGGTATCTGCAAATGGCGGCCGAATCGGTCGACCAATGCCCCGAAGTTCCGACTCACATCATGTTGCAGGCCGGTGTTGGTGGTCTGGCCGGGGCTGTCGCTGCCTATGCGCGCAAAGCCTGGGGTGACGCGCCGAAAATAGTCGTGGTCGAACCTGAAGCCGCGCCCGCCCTGCAGGCCAGTATTGAGGCGGGGTCATGCGTGTTCGCCGATGGGCCGGATAGCATCATGGGGCGACTGGACTGCAAGGAGCCGTCGTTGATCGCGCTGAACGGATTGGCGCGCGACGCCGACTTGTTCCTGACACTTTCGGATGAGGACGTATCCGAGAAACTGCCCGCCATGGCCGCAGCGGGGTTGGAGACAACAGCCTCGGGCGGCGCTGGGCTTGCCGCGGTTCTGAATGACCAGGCACGGACCGAATTGGGAATGACTGAGGCCTCACGTGTGCTGTGCATCCTCTCCGAGACCGCAGAATGAGGGGGTTTGCGCCATCCGAGTTTGAAGCGCGTACCAAGCGCGCACAGCAGTTGATGGATGCCGCGGATCTTTCGGCGCTTTTGCTGGCAACCGAGACGGATCTACGCTATTTCACCGGATTTCTGACCCGGTTCTGGGAAAGCCCGACCCGCCCGTGGTTCCTCATCCTGCCAGCCGCGGGCAAACCGATCGCGGTGATCCCGTCGATCGGGGCAGCCCTCATGGCGCAGACATGGATCGATGATATCCGCACGTGGAGTGCGCCTGATCTGAAAGATGACGGTGTCTCCCTGCTGCGCGACGCGCTGGTCGAAGTGACACCCGAAGAGGGGCGAATTGGGATACCGGATGGGCATGAGACGCACCTCCGCATGCCTTTGGCAGACCTTGATCGTTTGCGCGGCCTGCTTGGAACTCGGACGCTGACAGGCGACAGGGGCATTCTGCGCCAGTTGCGCATGGTCAAGTCCGAGGCCGAGATTGCCAAGATCGAAACCGCCTGCAGCATTGCCGGTCGGGCCTTCGCCCGTGTCCCTGAGATCGCGGGGGAGGGGATGCCATTGGATGAAGTGTTCCGCCGCTTTCAGATGTTGTGCCTAGAGGAGGGCGCCGATTGGGTGCCTTATCTTGCCGGCGGGGCAGAGCAGGGCGGCTACGCGGATGTGATTTCACCAGCCTCTGGCGAACCGCTGGCGCTTGGTGATGTGTTGATGTTGGACACCGGATTGGTTTGGGACGGGTATTTCTGCGACTTCGACAGAAACTGGTCAATCGGCCCGCCTCGGCCTGATGTGGCAAACGCCCATGCCCGGTTGATCGAAGCCTCGGATGCTGCGTTCGATATCGCCAGGCCGGGCGCAACCGCAGCGGATTTGTTTCATGCTATGAACACCGTTCTCACGGCGGATGCAGAGGGTACGGATGCGGGTCGTCTGGGCCATGGTTTGGGAATGTCACTGACCGAATGGCCCTCTCTGATCCCGACGGACAATACAGTTCTGGAACCGGGCATGGTTTTGACACTGGAACCGGGCATCGCCGTTGGTGCCAAAATTCTGGTGCATGAGGAAAACATCGTCATCACTGACAGCGCCCCACGGTTTATCAGCCCTAGGATCGGGCCGGAGATGATGCAGCTATGACCCATGTCCCTTACACTCTGGACGAAGACGATCCAAACGCCTCGCCGCTTGGGCTGATCGTTTTGCAGGTCGATGAGACGCTTGAGCCTGAGTTCGGCGCATACTTCGCGGATCGTAAATACCCCCTTCACGTCACGCGCATTCCCAGCGGTATTGAGGTTACGACCGAAAGCCTTGCCGAGATGGAGAAGGCGCTGCCTGCGGCGGCGGAATTACTTCCCAATGCGCGACCCTACAAGGTTGTGGGTTATGGCTGCACCTCGGCCAGTTCGGTGATCGGGTCAGAGCGCGTCGCGGAACTGGTCAAGCAGACATGCAATACCCGTGAAGTCACGAATCCTCTGCGCGCGGCGATTGCCTGCGCTGCCGACCTCGGTGTTTCGAAATTTGCTCTGCTGTCGCCTTACATCGAGGAGGTCAACATACCTCTGCGTACCGCGTTTCAGGCTAGCGGTATAAGCATGGATGTGTTCGCAAGTTTCGGGGAGGCTGAGGAGGCCAAGGTGGCGCGGATCTCGACGGAATCCGTGGTCGAAGCTGCCTCCGAACTGGGAGCAGATTCAGCGGTCGAGGCGGTGTTCCTGAGTTGTACCAACCTGCGAACTCTCGACGCGATACCGAAAATCCAAGAGCGGATCGGAAAACCTGTTTTGTCGAGTAATCAAAGCCTTGCGTGGCATATGAGGCGCTTAAACGCTGTGCATTGACAGGTAAGTGTGAACTCAATTTTGGCAAAAGCACCATAACTTGTTGCCAAGTGCGTATCGCTTGGTCTTAACTGTGGATCACAGATCAATGAAATCCGAAAGCCTCGGGTAATCATTTGACGAAACAGGGGGTCTTGTGACCGGTACAACGAACGACGCCGCGTTTGTCGAATTTCAACGCGTTCAGAAGTCTTATGATGGCGAGAATCTCGTCGTTAAAGATCTCAACCTTGCAATGCCGAAGGGCGAGTTTCTGACAATGCTTGGGCCGTCAGGCTCAGGCAAGACAACATGCCTTATGATGCTCGCCGGGTTTGAAACCGCTACCCATGGTGAAATCCTGCTGGATGGAAATCCAATCAACAATATCCCGCCGCACAAACGTGGGATTGGCATGGTGTTTCAGAATTACGCTCTGTTCCCGCACATGACGGTGGCCGAAAACCTTTCGTTTCCTCTGGAAGTTCGCAAGCTGGGCAAGTCCGAGCGTGACGAAAAGGTCAAACGCGCTCTGGACATGGTGCAGATGGGTGCCTTTGGCGGGCGTCGTCCGGCGCAGCTTTCCGGTGGTCAGCAACAGCGGATCGCTCTGGCACGGGCCCTGGTGTTCGAGCCGGAACTGGTTTTGATGGACGAGCCGCTGGGCGCGCTGGACAAACAGCTGCGTGAGCATATGCAGTTCGAAATCACCCGACTGGCGCATGAGCTGGGCATTACCACCGTGTATGTGACCCACGACCAGACCGAAGCTCTGACGATGTCAGACCGTGTCGCCGTGTTCGACGATGGACGCATTCAGCAGCTGGCCCCGCCGGATCAACTCTATGAAGAGCCCGACAACAGCTTTGTCGCGCAGTTCATCGGCGAGAACAACACGCTGGAAGGTGTGGTCAAATCCATCGACGGCGACGGCTGTGTGGTGCAGCTGGATGACGGATCAGAAATTGATGCGGTGCCGATCAATGTGCACAATCCGGGCGAACGGACCAAGGTTTCGATCCGGCCGGAACGTGTCGAATTCAACAAGGATCGTCTGCATGCCGACGCGCATACGCTGAAGGCGACGGTTAAGGAATTCATCTATATGGGCGACGTGTTCCGCTTCCGCATGTCTGTAGCGGGCAATGACGAGTTCATCGTCAAGACACGGAACGCCCCCGATGCCATTCGCCTGCAACCCGGTCAAGAGATCGATATCGGTTGGCTGGCAAAGGATTGTCGTGCGCTTGACGCATAGACCAAGCCGCGCGGCACAAGCGCGGTTACACTGAGGGACCGGCTGGCGAAAACCCGTGCGTCGGCTGACCATACAACAAACGGGAAATACTGGGAGTTTTACATGAAACCAACAAAGACACTGCTGACTGCAGCGGCTCTGGCAACAGCGGCCGGTGGCGTTTCCGCCGAAGAGATGACTATCGTCTCTTGGGGGGGAGCCTATTCCAAATCGCAGCTTAAGGCCTATCACGAGCCCTATTCGGAAAAGACTGGCGTCACCATCCTGAACGATGACAGCTCGGCCGAAGCGGTTGCCAAGCTGCGCGCTATGAATGAAGCCGGGAACATCACCTGGGACGTCGTTGACGTTGTTGCGGCGGACGCGATCCGTCTCTGCGACGAAGGTCTGGCGATGGAAATCGATCCCGACACCATGCTGGCCCCGGCACCTGATGGCACGCCCGCATCCGAAGACTTCGGTGACCTGCTGGTTAGCGACTGCTTTATCCCGCAGATCGTTTACTCGACCACATTCGGCTATCGCACCGACCTGGTTGGTGACACACCGCCGACAGACGTCTGCGCCGTGTTTGATCTGGAAAACTATCCGGGCAAGCGTTCGCTGGAAAAGCGTCCGATCAACAACATGGAATGGGCTCTGATCTGTGACGGCGTTGCCAAGGGCGACGTTTATGACGTGCTGGCGACTGCAGAGGGTCAGGATCAGGCTCTAGCCAAGCTCGACACCATCAAGGACAGCGTTGTCTGGTGGTCGGCAGGTGCCGACACGCCCCAGCTGCTGGCTGATGGCGAGGTCATCATGGGCTCGACCTACAACGGTCGTCTGTTCAGCGTGATCGAAGAGCAGAACCAGCCCGTTGCCATGCTGTGGGATGCGCAGGTGTTCGATCTGGACGGTTGGATCATCCCGGCCGGTCTGAGCGAAGAGCGTCAGGCACGCGCACTGGACTACATCATGTTCGCGACCGACACTCAGCGTCTTGCGGATCAGGCCAAGTACATCTCGTACGGTCCGGCCCGTGCCTCGTCGGCTCCGCTGGTGGGTCAGCATGCCGATCTGGGTATCGACATGGCGCCGCACATGCCGACCGATCCGAACAACGCCAAGAACACGTTCCTGTATAACTACGAGTTCTGGGCTGACTACCGCGACGACATCGACGCCAAGTTCCAGGCGTGGTTGGCGCAATAAGCGTCTGATTTCATGACAAAGTCGGGGGCGGCGCGCCGCCCCCGGACCAAAGAAAACCCAAGGGGCACTGATGACTGACGCAAGCCAAAACGCCGGACCTATGCTGGCAGCGGATGGAACGCCGCTCAAGCAATCGCTGGCACGTTCGTTGAGGCGACAAAAGCTGCGGGCGCTGATGCTGGTGGCCCCTCTCCTATTGTTCGTGCTGTTCTCGTTCATCGTGCCGATTGCATCGATGCTTTTCCGGTCGGTGGAAAACAGCATTGTGCAGCAAACCCTGCCCCTGACGGTCGAAGCCTTGCAAAGCTGGGACGAAAACAGTGGCGAACTGCCTGACGAGGCCGTCTATGACGCCTTTGTCCGCGACATGGTCGTGGCGGTCGACAACAAGACACATACCCGACTGGGCTCGCGCCTGAACTACGAAGAGACAGGCATGTCCTCGATGTTCCGCCGCTCGGGTCGGAAAATGGGTAAGCTGGATCCCGAAACAGATGGGCCGTTCAAGGATCAGGTGATCGAAATCCATGAGGGCTGGGGCGAACCGCAGACTTGGGCGGTGATCAAGACTCACTCGCCCGCCGTAACGAATGGCTACTTTCTGAACGCGGTCGATATGCGCCGCACTCCCGAAGGCGCGCAGGCGCAGCCTGAGGACAAGCAGATTCTGATCAAGCTGTTCGGGCGCACCTTGTTCATGTCGCTGGTGATTACCGCGTCCTGTATCTTGTTGGCCTATCCGGTCAGTTACCTGCTGGCGACCCTACCGATGAGGGTGTCAAACCTGCTGATGATCCTAGTTTTGTTACCCTTCTGGACCTCGCTATTGGTGCGAACGTCTGCGTGGAAGGTCATGCTGCAACAACAGGGTGTGATCAACGAAACGCTGGTTTGGCTTGGGTTGGTGGCCGATGACGCCCGACTTGTCATCATAAACAACCAGATCGGTACGATCATCGCGATGACGCATATTCTGCTGCCGTTTATGATCCTGCCGATGTACTCGGTGATGCAAACAATACCCGAGTCCTACACCCGCGCCGCGAAATCCATGGGCGCGACGAATTGGACGACCTTCTGGCGCATCTATTTCCCGCAATCCATTCCGGGCATCGGCGCTGGATCGATTCTTGTATTCATTCTGGCCATCGGCTACTACATCACGCCCGAGATCGTGGGCGGCACCAAGGGCGTCTTCATCTCGAACCGGATTGCCTACCACATCTCGTCCTCGCTGAACTGGGGGCTGGCCGCGGCGCTGGGTACGATCCTACTAGCCGTCGTGCTGTTGCTCTACTGGTGTTACGACAAGATCGTCGGCATTGATAACGTGAAGCTGGGATAATCGACATGGCCGCACTTACTCCGATTTCCCGCAAACCAATGTCCATGGTCCTGCCAAGCGTTGCGCTGGCAGGGGCCTTCGCCGGTGTCTTCGTTGGCGCAGGTAATGGTTCGATCCTTCTGGGCATCATTGGCGGAGCCGCCCTGATCGCGGCACTGGCTTGGATCTACATCGCTGTTCTAAAGAATGAGAATCTGGCCCGCTGGATCACCATTTTGGGCTTCGGCATCGCCGGGTTTCTGATTTCGGGTCCCATGGGCGGCGTTCTGGGCCTGCTGGGCGGCTGGTTCTTCGCATGGTTCATCTACTGGCTATATGAGGGCCGTTATCGCCGTAAATTACTGCCGTATCTGACTGCGAAGCAGGTGTTCTATCACTACCTGTTCCGAGTGATCTGCGGTGCAATCTTCGTCTTCCTGATCACGCCCATCCTTGTGGTTCTGCCACTATCGTTCAACGCGCAGGACTTCTTTACCTTCACGCCCGAGATGTTGCGACTGGACCCCGAGGGGTATTCGCTGAAGCATTACCGCGACTTCTTCACCAACAATGAATGGCAGCGCAGCTTCAAGAACTCACTGATCATCGCGCCAATTGCCACGGTGATCTCTGTCTCGCTTGGCACGCTCGCGGCCATCGGCCTGAGCCAGAGCCATGTTCCCGGCCGCCGTGCCATCATGGGTATCCTGATCTCACCCATGATCGTGCCACTGATCATCTCGGCCACTGGCATGTTCTTTTTCTACAGCGATATCGGCCGCTTCATGGAAGGCACGCTGGGTATGAACAAGAACTTCGTGGGCTATGTGAAGGTCATCCTCGCGCACGCCGTTCTAGGCATCCCGTTCGTCATCATCACCGTGACCGCCACGCTGGTCGGCTTTGACCGCTCGCTGACGCGAGCGGCGGCGAATATGGGCGCAGGGCCGGTGCGGACCTTCTTCAAGATCCAGATGCCGCTGATCCTGCCGGGCGTGATCTCAGGTGGTTTGTTTGCCTTCATCACCTCGTTTGATGAGGTGGTCGTTGTGCTGTTTGTCGGCTCGGCCAGCCAGAAAACCCTGCCATGGCAGATGTTCACTGGTTTGCGCGAACAGATTAGCCCGACCATTCTGGCGGTGGCGACGATCCTTGTGGTGATTTCGATCGCGCTGTTGACAACGGTTGAATTGCTACGCCGCCGGTCCGAGCGTCTGCGGGGGCTTTCCCCCGCTTGACGCAAGCGCGCGCCTGATCTAACGATTCACCTGTTCATCCCAGCCGCGATGGCGTCGCGGGCGCACTGGGATGATCGGCTCTCGGACCCCGAGACCGCCTGTCCTGAACGCCGGGACAAGTGGCCGGGTTTGCCGCCCGGCAAAGATGAGAGACCTGAACATGACAAATCGCCCCGAATTCTTCACCTGCCACAATGGCGACAAAGCCCCCCTGCCGTTCAGCAAAGGCGAATACGACCGCCGTCTAGGCAAACTGCGCGCTATCATGGCCGCGCGGGATATTCCCGTGGTGCTGCTGACGTCGATGCAGAACATCGCCTATTACTCGGGCTTTTTGTACTGCGCATTTGGCCGGCCCTATGGCTGCGTTGTCACGCAGGACGCCTGCACGACCGTTTCGGCCAATATCGACGCGGGTCAACCGTGGCGCCGCTCGGTCGAAGACAACGTAATCTATACCGATTGGAAGCGCGACAATTACTGGCGCGCGGTGGCCAGCCTGATCGGTGGCGCGAAACGGATCGGGGTCGAGAGCGATCACATGACTCTGGCCGCGCGCGATACGGCTTTGGCGATGCTGGGCCAGCCTGAACTGGTCGACATCGCGCCCGACACCATGGCGGCCCGTATGGTAAAATCCGCCGAAGAGATCGAGTTGATCAAAGGTGGTGCCCGAACCGCTGACGTGGGCGGAGCCGCCATTCACGCCGCCATCCGCGAAGGCGCAACCGAAATCGAGATCGCCATGGCCGGTCGCGACGCGATGGAGGCGGAGATCGCCCGCGCTTATCCCGACGCAGAATACCGTGACACTTGGGTCTGGTTCCAGTCCGGCCTCAACACCGATGGCGCGCATAACCCGGTCACTAAACGGGCGCTGCAAAAGGGCGATATCCTGTCGCTGAACACCTTCCCGATGATTTCGGGGTATTACACGGCACTGGAGCGCACCCTGTTTCTGGGCGAACCCGACGCTGAGAGCTTGCGCATCTGGAAGGCTAACGTCGCCGCGCATGAGCTTGGCCTGAGCCTGATCAAACCCGGTGCGACCTGTTCCGGCATCACCGCTGAGATCAACCGTTTCTTCGAAGATGAGGGCCTGCTGCAATACCGCTCCTTCGGCTATGGGCATTCCTTCGGTGTGCTCAGCCACTACTATGGGCGCGAGGCTGGTCTGGAACTGCGCGAGGATATCGTCACGGTTCTGGAACCCGGCATGGTCGTGTCCATCGAACCGATGCTGTGGATTCCCGAAGGCCAACCCGGAGCCGGAGGCTACCGTGAACATGACATTCTGGTGGTCGAAGAAGACGGGGCCGAGAACATCACCGGCTTCCCCTACGGTCCCGGCCACAACATCATCAACGCGTGATGGTAAGGGGGGTGGGGTGCATACCTCACCCTTTGCCACAAACACGCAGAGTGCGGTCTAGGCTTGATAAAACGGATCCAGCTTGGCTTTGGCTTTTTCGTTCACGATTGGGATATAGTTCAGGCGATCCCCGGCTGATTGTGGAATAGCTAGCTTTAGAGCCTCAAGGTCCCGCACTGCCAAAATGACAGCATCGCCGGTTTCTCCGCCAAAACCCGCGATCTCTTTTTCGCTGAAACCGATCAGTTGAACGACGTCTTTGGCCAGAAACATTTTGACCTCAACAGATTGCGATAGCTTGAGAATTTCGTCCTTCAGCCGCTGGGCTGTTTGCGCAGGCATGGTAACGACGGCCATTTTTGGTCCTGGTTGATTGGGTTCCGCTGTATTTGATCACACTACAGGAAAAAGATTCTAGGGTTGTCACTTTAAGGATGCATTAATACGCACGAGATAGAATATCGTTATTCTATGCAGTTTAAGTGGTTTGGGAGAAGCAGTAGTGCCATTCCTGTTTGATTGGTCAATTCTGGGCAGTGCGAACAGTTCGACCGTGCTGACAGACGGTTCGAACTCGTCGACGCTAACCGTGGCCTCTGATCCAGGGGTATTCTTCAATGGGTTTCTTGGTGGAAACCTGTTTGTCTCGGGCATCCCGGGCCCTGCGACATCAGAGGTGACGTTTTCAACCGCTGTTAAAAACGTGACGTTCGAAATTCTGGATCTGGACAGCAACGAATTCTCTTTCGACGATAGAGTGACGGTTCTGGCGTTTGATGTGAACGACAATCCGGTCCCGGTTGTTTTCTCCAACCTCAGCCCATTTCACGTCCAGACCGGCAACACGGTCGAAGCCAACGGGAATGTGTCTCCGGGTGTCGAAGGACCGGGCGCGCCAGGTTCGCTGACCGTTTCAATTGCAGGCCCGGTGTCCCGTATTGAGGTCATCTTTGAAGGGGGTCTGTCTTCGGGTGCAAATACCGGTGCAATCGGCTTTGGTGATATCTCCGGCGATATTCTGTGTTTGTGCGCGGGAACCATGATTGAAACGCCGAACGGCCCAACCGCTGTTGAAGACTTGTCTGTGGGGGATGTCGTTCTGACTAAGGGAAATGGCCCGCAGCGGTTGCGGTGGGTTGGTTCCAAGACGGTGGACTTTGCGGCCCAAGGTGTAGCTGCGGAAAAACTACGACCTGTCCGTATCTCTGCCGGCGCGCTTGGGCAGGGGCTTCCGGCAAAAGACCTGCTGGTGTCCAGACAACACCGCATGTTGGTGTCTTCCAAAGTGTCCGAGCGTATGTTCGGCAGTCCCGATGTCCTTGTGTCGGCAATAAAGCTGGCCGCGTTACCTGGGATCTACGTGGATGAAGACATAACCGAGGTCGTCTATTTCCACCTTCTCTTCGATCAACACGAGGTCATTTTCGCCGATGGTGCTCCTTCGGAGAGTTTGTTTACAGGCCCCGAAGCAATCAAGACAATATCGGAAGAGGCCCGAGAAGAAATCTTTATCCTCTTCCCGGAAGTGCAACGTCAGGGCTACGCCCCGGAAACGGCATATCCTGTACCAGCCGGTCGCTTGCAGAAGAAATTCGTCGAGCGGCATCTCAAGAACGGAAAGCTGGTTCTCGACGACGCGTCCACGCCATCGAACCGCCTGCATTAATTGTTCACAACTCGGTCATTTCGCTATTCGTTTCGAAAGTCCGATTTGGTGTAGTCTTCAACCTCCGCGATTGGCCAAGGCCCAGGCGCATTTTAGCTGGAAATTGCCTCGGAAAATGCGGTCAGGCGATCGCTCAGATCGCTCTGCCCATCGGCGCCGATGATCATGTAGCCATAGCCGTCTTCCGCCCAAGTGGCCGTTGCCAACCCGCTGAGAACGGCAAGGTTCACATCCTTGTCCGGTGCCCCTGGCCCTTGACGGATCACGCAAAAGGCAAAGGGCCGCCCCTGATCATCCGCAAAGACGACCTGAACCAGTGGCTTTCCCTTGAAAGACAGAACCTGAGCGCGTTTCAGCTCTGCACCCGGTAAGACGCTCAGGGCTTCGCGATTCAGGGACCGGCCTAGCGTGGCCTCGGCCTGAGCAAACTGGGCCTCAAGCGCCTCGGGTGCGGTGTCTAGTGTGGCAATTGTTTCAGGTGCATAGAGCGATTGGTAGATCGCCGCCTGTTGCGCCCAGCCCAACGGCGCGGGTCGTGTCGCCCACAACGTCGCCGAAACCGCCACAATCGCGACCGAGGCCGCGACGGCCAGCAATCGAAAAGGTTGAGACGCGGGCTGAGACCTCGCGCGATCCGGCAAGGTGATCTGAGGCGCATCCTGCGGAACATCCTTGAAGACCGAATGCACAACGGGTGCAAACGGATCAAGTGCCATTAGGCGCTGTTCCAGTTCTGGATCGGCTTGGACCGCGCTCTCGATCTCTTGCGCGTCAGTCTCGTCCAGATTTCCATTCAGATACGCCAGCAGCGTTTCATCGGAAAACGTCATTTGCCACCCCGTCGAACGGCGTCCACAGCCTCGTGCTGCATCACGGTTTTCAGTTTCTGCCGAGCCGTAGAGAGTCGGCTCATGATTGTTCCAATCGGCACCTCAAGCAAGGCTGCTGCCTCGCGATAGCTATACCCTTCCACGAAGACAAGCATCACGGTCTCGCGCTGCGCTTCTGGTAGGTGCATCACTTGAGTAAACACTTCAGCCGCGAAAATATTCGTTTCTGAATCCGGTCCTGTTGCAATTAATTCGGTTTCGGGGGTCACAGACAAGGCCTGCGCCTTGCGAACCGAACGCGCGCGCACCTCATTCAGCCAGATCGAGCGGCAGATCGTCATCAACCAGCTGTCCAGCCTGTCATGGGATGTCACCTGATGGTGACGCTCAAGCGCGCGCAGGCATGTGGATTGCAAAAGGTCGTCGGCCACATCCGAGGCGCCCGACAGGGCAAGCCCGAACCGCCACACGCGTTTCGAATGCGTCTGGATCGCGCCGCGCACGGCCTGTTCAGAGCTGATTTCACCACTCATCGAATAAATCGCGACCTGTGTGTGTTTGTCTTTCACGGACCGGGCCCGCGGGGTCAGAAATTACATAACCTGAGGAGGGGGTATGAATGATTTGTGATCGGCCAAACGCCCTGAATCTGTTAGAGGATTCGGGGAGGCGGATAGGTCTCAGGCTGAATTGTGTCTTAGGGCATTGTGACCCTGTTGAGGAGCTTAGCTTTCGCCTGTTTCCGAACAGCCCCCATAGGGCCCGGTTTTGGCCGGTGATCCTGCATAGGAGCTTGGTTTGGCCGTTCACGCCCCATTGGGGGCTCCGCCTCCTTGAGCAGGGAGTATAGCCATGGCTTACATAGGTGTCGATCTTCATACGAATTCCTTCACGATCTGTCGGCGTGAGACGGACGGATCGGAAACATTCCAAACCTTTCATCTGTCCGCGCAGGCGCTTGAGCGGTTCTGTCAGAGCCTTGATGCGGATGACGAACTGGCGGTCGAGGCCACCGGCAACACGGCCTGGTTCTGCGGTGAGGTGGAACCCTGTGTCGGCCGGATCGTTGTGGTCAACCCGCGCCAGTTTAAAGTGATCCGCACATCGGTGAAAAAGACCGACAAGAACGATGCGCGCGCTTTGGCCTTCTTCCTGTCGAAGGACATGCTGCCGGAAACCCGGCTCAAGTCCACTCAGGAAAGCGAACTGGCCTCGCTGACCCGGACGCGTGACATGCTGGTCAAACAGCGCACCATGCTGCTGAACGGCATCCACGCGATGTTTGTCCGTCACGGCATGAAGCTGAAGAAGGAAGGGTTGTCCAGCAAGAAGCGCCTGCGCGACCTGGATCTCAGCCGCTTCACACCGCTTGAGCAGGTCGAACTGGCGGCATTGCGGGACCAGGCGCTCGGCCTGACCGAGACCCTGAACCGTATCGACAAGGCCATCGAGGAGGCCGCCTCGGCCATGAAAGGCTTTGAGGGGCTCACCAGCATCAAGGGGATCGGTGCGCGATCTGCCGCGGTCCTGCTGGCGGGGATCGGCAGGGTTGAAGACTTCTCCGACGCGGACAAGCTGGCCGCCTATGTCGGCATCGTGCCCAAGGTGAGTAACTCGAACGAAACCGAACATCACGGGCGGATCACGAAGCGCGGCAACAAGCTCATGCGCACCACGCTGGTGCAATGTACGCTCATCGCGATCCGCTATTCGGGATATCTCAACAGTTATTATCGGCGCATCAAGGAACGCCGTGGCGCGGGCAAGGCGATCATAGCCACGGCCCGCAAGCTGCTCAAGATCATCTATGACACGCTCAAGAACGGCTGGGTCTTCGACGATTTTGCCGAATTTAAAATCAAACAAAATCAATGCCCTGCTTGACAATCATCATAGGAGGTCATTTTCGCCGATGGTGCTCCTTCGGAGAGTTTGTTTACAGGCCCCGAAGCAATCAAGACAATATCGGAAGAGGCCCGAGAAGAAATCTTTATCCTCTTCCCGGAAGTGCAACGTCAGGGCTACGCCCCGGAAACGGCATATCCTGTACCAGCCGGTCGCTTGCAGAAGAAATTCGTCGAGCGGCATCTCAAGAACGGAAAGCTGGTTCTCGACGACGCGTCCACGCCATCGAACCGCCTGCATTAATTGTTCACAACTCGGTCATTTCGCTATTCGTTTCGAAAGTCCGATTTGGTGTAGTCTTCAACCTCCGCGATTGGCCAAGGCCCAGGCGCATTTTAGCTGGAAATTGCCTCGGAAAATGCGGTCAGGCGATCGCTCAGATCGCTCTGCCCATCGGCGCCGATGATCATGTAGCCATAGCCGTCTTCCGCCCAAGTGGCCGTTGCCAACCCGCTGAGAACGGCAAGGTTCACATCCTTGTCCGGTGCCCCTGGCCCTTGACGGATCACGCAAAAGGCAAAGGGCCGCCCCTGATCATCCGCAAAGACGACCTGAACCAGTGGCTTTCCCTTGAAAGACAGAACCTGAGCGCGTTTCAGCTCTGCACCCGGTAAGACGCTCAGGGCTTCGCGATTCAGGGACCGGCCTAGCGTGGCCTCGGCCTGAGCAAACTGGGCCTCAAGCGCCTCGGGTGCGGTGTCTAGTGTGGCAATTGTTTCAGGTGCATAGAGCGATTGGTAGATCGCCGCCTGTTGCGCCCAGCCCAACGGCGCGGGTCGTGTCGCCCACAACGTCGCCGAAACCGCCACAATCGCGACCGAGGCCGCGACGGCCAGCAATCGAAAAGGTTGAGACGCGGGCTGAGACCTCGCGCGATCCGGCAAGGTGATCTGAGGCGCATCCTGCGGAACATCCTTGAAGACCGAATGCACAACGGGTGCAAACGGATCAAGTGCCATTAGGCGCTGTTCCAGTTCTGGATCGGCTTGGACCGCGCTCTCGATCTCTTGCGCGTCAGTCTCGTCCAGATTTCCATTCAGATACGCCAGCAGCGTTTCATCGGAAAACGTCATTTGCCACCCCGTCGAACGGCGTCCACAGCCTCGTGCTGCATCACGGTTTTCAGTTTCTGCCGAGCCGTAGAGAGTCGGCTCATGATTGTTCCAATCGGCACCTCAAGCAAGGCTGCTGCCTCGCGATAGCTATACCCTTCCACGAAGACAAGCATCACGGTCTCGCGCTGCGCTTCTGGTAGGTGCATCACTTGAGTAAACACTTCAGCCGCGAAAATATTCGTTTCTGAATCCGGTCCTGTTGCAATTAATTCGGTTTCGGGGGTCACAGACAAGGCCTGCGCCTTGCGAACCGAACGCGCGCGCACCTCATTCAGCCAGATCGAGCGGCAGATCGTCATCAACCAGCTGTCCAGCCTGTCATGGGATGTCACCTGATGGTGACGCTCAAGCGCGCGCAGGCATGTGGATTGCAAAAGGTCGTCGGCCACATCCGAGGCGCCCGACAGGGCAAGCCCGAACCGCCACACGCGTTTCGAATGCGTCTGGATCGCGCCGCGCACGGCCTGTTCAGAGCTGATTTCACCACTCATCGAATAAATCGCGACCTGTGTGTGTTTGTCTTTCACGGACCGGGCCCGCGGGGTCAGAAATTACATAACCTGAGGAGGGGGTATGAATGATTTGTGATCGGCCAAACGCCCTGAATCTGTTAGAGGATTCGGGGAGGCGGATAGGTCTCAGGCTGAATTGTGTCTTAGGGCATTGTGACCCTGTTGAGGAGCTTAGCTTTCGCCTGTTTCCGAACAGCCCCCATAGGGCCCGGTTTTGGCCGGTGATCCTGCATAGGAGCTTGGTTTGGCCGTTCACGCCCCATTGGGGGCTCCGCCTCCTTGAGCAGGGAGTATAGCCATGGCTTACATAGGTGTCGATCTTCATACGAATTCCTTCACGATCTGTCGGCGTGAGACGGACGGATCGGAAACATTCCAAACCTTTCATCTGTCCGCGCAGGCGCTTGAGCGGTTCTGTCAGAGCCTTGATGCGGATGACGAACTGGCGGTCGAGGCCACCGGCAACACGGCCTGGTTCTGCGGTGAGGTGGAACCCTGTGTCGGCCGGATCGTTGTGGTCAACCCGCGCCAGTTTAAAGTGATCCGCACATCGGTGAAAAAGACCGACAAGAACGATGCGCGCGCTTTGGCCTTCTTCCTGTCGAAGGACATGCTGCCGGAAACCCGGCTCAAGTCCACTCAGGAAAGCGAACTGGCCTCGCTGACCCGGACGCGTGACATGCTGGTCAAACAGCGCACCATGCTGCTGAACGGCATCCACGCGATGTTTGTCCGTCACGGCATGAAGCTGAAGAAGGAAGGGTTGTCCAGCAAGAAGCGCCTGCGCGACCTGGATCTCAGCCGCTTCACACCGCTTGAGCAGGTCGAACTGGCGGCATTGCGGGACCAGGCGCTCGGCCTGACCGAGACCCTGAACCGTATCGACAAGGCCATCGAGGAGGCCGCCTCGGCCATGAAAGGCTTTGAGGGGCTCACCAGCATCAAGGGGATCGGTGCGCGATCTGCCGCGGTCCTGCTGGCGGGGATCGGCAGGGTTGAAGACTTCTCCGACGCGGACAAGCTGGCCGCCTATGTCGGCATCGTGCCCAAGGTGAGTAACTCGAACGAAACCGAACATCACGGGCGGATCACGAAGCGCGGCAACAAGCTCATGCGCACCACGCTGGTGCAATGTACGCTCATCGCGATCCGCTATTCGGGATATCTCAACAGTTATTATCGGCGCATCAAGGAACGCCGTGGCGCGGGCAAGGCGATCATAGCCACGGCCCGCAAGCTGCTCAAGATCATCTATGACACGCTCAAGAACGGCTGGGTCTTCGACGATTTTGCCGAATTTAAAATCAAACAAAATCAATGCCCTGCTTGACAATCATCATAGGAGGTCATTTTCGCCGATGGTGCTCCTTCGGAGAGTTTGTTTACAGGCCCCGAAGCAATCAAGACAATATCGGAAGAGGCCCGAGAAGAAATCTTTATCCTCTTCCCGGAAGTGCAACGTCAGGGCTACGCCCCGGAAACGGCATATCCTGTACCAGCCGGTCGCTTGCAGAAGAAATTCGTCGAGCGGCATCTCAAGAACGGAAAGCTGGTTCTCGACGACGCGTCCACGCCATCGAACCGCCTGCATTAATTGTTCACAACTCGGTCATTTCGCTATTCGTTTCGAAAGTCCGATTTGGTGTAGTCTTCAACCTCCGCGATTGGCCAAGGCCCAGGCGCATTTTAGCTGGAAATTGCCTCGGAAAATGCGGTCAGGCGATCGCTCAGATCGCTCTGCCCATCGGCGCCGATGATCATGTAGCCATAGCCGTCTTCCGCCCAAGTGGCCGTTGCCAACCCGCTGAGAACGGCAAGGTTCACATCCTTGTCCGGTGCCCCTGGCCCTTGACGGATCACGCAAAAGGCAAAGGGCCGCCCCTGATCATCCGCAAAGACGACCTGAACCAGTGGCTTTCCCTTGAAAGACAGAACCTGAGCGCGTTTCAGCTCTGCACCCGGTAAGACGCTCAGGGCTTCGCGATTCAGGGACCGGCCTAGCGTGGCCTCGGCCTGAGCAAACTGGGCCTCAAGCGCCTCGGGTGCGGTGTCTAGTGTGGCAATTGTTTCAGGTGCATAGAGCGATTGGTAGATCGCCGCCTGTTGCGCCCAGCCCAACGGCGCGGGTCGTGTCGCCCACAACGTCGCCGAAACCGCCACAATCGCGACCGAGGCCGCGACGGCCAGCAATCGAAAAGGTTGAGACGCGGGCTGAGACCTCGCGCGATCCGGCAAGGTGATCTGAGGCGCATCCTGCGGAACATCCTTGAAGACCGAATGCACAACGGGTGCAAACGGATCAAGTGCCATTAGGCGCTGTTCCAGTTCTGGATCGGCTTGGACCGCGCTCTCGATCTCTTGCGCGTCAGTCTCGTCCAGATTTCCATTCAGATACGCCAGCAGCGTTTCATCGGAAAACGTCATTTGCCACCCCGTCGAACGGCGTCCACAGCCTCGTGCTGCATCACGGTTTTCAGTTTCTGCCGAGCCGTAGAGAGTCGGCTCATGATTGTTCCAATCGGCACCTCAAGCAAGGCTGCTGCCTCGCGATAGCTATACCCTTCCACGAAGACAAGCATCACGGTCTCGCGCTGCGCTTCTGGTAGGTGCATCACTTGAGTAAACACTTCAGCCGCGAAAATATTCGTTTCTGAATCCGGTCCTGTTGCAATTAATTCGGTTTCGGGGGTCACAGACAAGGCCTGCGCCTTGCGAACCGAACGCGCGCGCACCTCATTCAGCCAGATCGAGCGGCAGATCGTCATCAACCAGCTGTCCAGCCTGTCATGGGATGTCACCTGATGGTGACGCTCAAGCGCGCGCAGGCATGTGGATTGCAAAAGGTCGTCGGCCACATCCGAGGCGCCCGACAGGGCAAGCCCGAACCGCCACACGCGTTTCGAATGCGTCTGGATCGCGCCGCGCACGGCCTGTTCAGAGCTGATTTCACCACTCATCGAATAAATCGCGACCTGTGTGTGTTTGTCTTTCACGGACCGGGCCCGCGGGGTCAGAAATTACATAACCTGAGGAGGGGGTATGAATGATTTGTGATCGGCCAAACGCCCTGAATCTGTTAGAGGATTCGGGGAGGCGGATAGGTCTCAGGCTGAATTGTGTCTTAGGGCATTGTGACCCTGTTGAGGAGCTTAGCTTTCGCCTGTTTCCGAACAGCCCCCATAGGGCCCGGTTTTGGCCGGTGATCCTGCATAGGAGCTTGGTTTGGCCGTTCACGCCCCATTGGGGGCTCCGCCTCCTTGAGCAGGGAGTATAGCCATGGCTTACATAGGTGTCGATCTTCATACGAATTCCTTCACGATCTGTCGGCGTGAGACGGACGGATCGGAAACATTCCAAACCTTTCATCTGTCCGCGCAGGCGCTTGAGCGGTTCTGTCAGAGCCTTGATGCGGATGACGAACTGGCGGTCGAGGCCACCGGCAACACGGCCTGGTTCTGCGGTGAGGTGGAACCCTGTGTCGGCCGGATCGTTGTGGTCAACCCGCGCCAGTTTAAAGTGATCCGCACATCGGTGAAAAAGACCGACAAGAACGATGCGCGCGCTTTGGCCTTCTTCCTGTCGAAGGACATGCTGCCGGAAACCCGGCTCAAGTCCACTCAGGAAAGCGAACTGGCCTCGCTGACCCGGACGCGTGACATGCTGGTCAAACAGCGCACCATGCTGCTGAACGGCATCCACGCGATGTTTGTCCGTCACGGCATGAAGCTGAAGAAGGAAGGGTTGTCCAGCAAGAAGCGCCTGCGCGACCTGGATCTCAGCCGCTTCACACCGCTTGAGCAGGTCGAACTGGCGGCATTGCGGGACCAGGCGCTCGGCCTGACCGAGACCCTGAACCGTATCGACAAGGCCATCGAGGAGGCCGCCTCGGCCATGAAAGGCTTTGAGGGGCTCACCAGCATCAAGGGGATCGGTGCGCGATCTGCCGCGGTCCTGCTGGCGGGGATCGGCAGGGTTGAAGACTTCTCCGACGCGGACAAGCTGGCCGCCTATGTCGGCATCGTGCCCAAGGTGAGTAACTCGAACGAAACCGAACATCACGGGCGGATCACGAAGCGCGGCAACAAGCTCATGCGCACCACGCTGGTGCAATGTACGCTCATCGCGATCCGCTATTCGGGATATCTCAACAGTTATTATCGGCGCATCAAGGAACGCCGTGGCGCGGGCAAGGCGATCATAGCCACGGCCCGCAAGCTGCTCAAGATCATCTATGACACGCTCAAGAACGGCTGGGTCTTCGACGATTTTGCCGAATTTAAAATCAAACAAAATCAATGCCCTGCTTGACAATCATCATAGGAGGTCATTTTCGCCGATGGTGCTCCTTCGGAGAGTTTGTTTACAGGCCCCGAAGCAATCAAGACAATATCGGAAGAGGCCCGAGAAGAAATCTTTATCCTCTTCCCGGAAGTGCAACGTCAGGGCTACGCCCCGGAAACGGCATATCCTGTACCAGCCGGTCGCTTGCAGAAGAAATTCGTCGAGCGGCATCTCAAGAACGGAAAGCTGGTTCTCGACGACGCGTCCACGCCATCGAACCGCCTGCATTAATTGTTCACAACTCGGTCATTTCGCTATTCGTTTCGAAAGTCCGATTTGGTGTAGTCTTCAACCTCCGCGATTGGCCAAGGCCCAGGCGCATTTTAGCTGGAAATTGCCTCGGAAAATGCGGTCAGGCGATCGCTCAGATCGCTCTGCCCATCGGCGCCGATGATCATGTAGCCATAGCCGTCTTCCGCCCAAGTGGCCGTTGCCAACCCGCTGAGAACGGCAAGGTTCACATCCTTGTCCGGTGCCCCTGGCCCTTGACGGATCACGCAAAAGGCAAAGGGCCGCCCCTGATCATCCGCAAAGACGACCTGAACCAGTGGCTTTCCCTTGAAAGACAGAACCTGAGCGCGTTTCAGCTCTGCACCCGGTAAGACGCTCAGGGCTTCGCGATTCAGGGACCGGCCTAGCGTGGCCTCGGCCTGAGCAAACTGGGCCTCAAGCGCCTCGGGTGCGGTGTCTAGTGTGGCAATTGTTTCAGGTGCATAGAGCGATTGGTAGATCGCCGCCTGTTGCGCCCAGCCCAACGGCGCGGGTCGTGTCGCCCACAACGTCGCCGAAACCGCCACAATCGCGACCGAGGCCGCGACGGCCAGCAATCGAAAAGGTTGAGACGCGGGCTGAGACCTCGCGCGATCCGGCAAGGTGATCTGAGGCGCATCCTGCGGAACATCCTTGAAGACCGAATGCACAACGGGTGCAAACGGATCAAGTGCCATTAGGCGCTGTTCCAGTTCTGGATCGGCTTGGACCGCGCTCTCGATCTCTTGCGCGTCAGTCTCGTCCAGATTTCCATTCAGATACGCCAGCAGCGTTTCATCGGAAAACGTCATTTGCCACCCCGTCGAACGGCGTCCACAGCCTCGTGCTGCATCACGGTTTTCAGTTTCTGCCGAGCCGTAGAGAGTCGGCTCATGATTGTTCCAATCGGCACCTCAAGCAAGGCTGCTGCCTCGCGATAGCTATACCCTTCCACGAAGACAAGCATCACGGTCTCGCGCTGCGCTTCTGGTAGGTGCATCACTTGAGTAAACACTTCAGCCGCGAAAATATTCGTTTCTGAATCCGGTCCTGTTGCAATTAATTCGGTTTCGGGGGTCACAGACAAGGCCTGCGCCTTGCGAACCGAACGCGCGCGCACCTCATTCAGCCAGATCGAGCGGCAGATCGTCATCAACCAGCTGTCCAGCCTGTCATGGGATGTCACCTGATGGTGACGCTCAAGCGCGCGCAGGCATGTGGATTGCAAAAGGTCGTCGGCCACATCCGAGGCGCCCGACAGGGCAAGCCCGAACCGCCACACGCGTTTCGAATGCGTCTGGATCGCGCCGCGCACGGCCTGTTCAGAGCTGATTTCACCACTCATCGAATAAATCGCGACCTGTGTGTGTTTGTCTTTCACGGACCGGGCCCGCGGGGTCAGAAATTACATAACCTGAGGAGGGGGTATGAATGATTTGTGATCGGCCAAACGCCCTGAATCTGTTAGAGGATTCGGGGAGGCGGATAGGTCTCAGGCTGAATTGTGTCTTAGGGCATTGTGACCCTGTTGAGGAGCTTAGCTTTCGCCTGTTTCCGAACAGCCCCCATAGGGCCCGGTTTTGGCCGGTGATCCTGCATAGGAGCTTGGTTTGGCCGTTCACGCCCCATTGGGGGCTCCGCCTCCTTGAGCAGGGAGTATAGCCATGGCTTACATAGGTGTCGATCTTCATACGAATTCCTTCACGATCTGTCGGCGTGAGACGGACGGATCGGAAACATTCCAAACCTTTCATCTGTCCGCGCAGGCGCTTGAGCGGTTCTGTCAGAGCCTTGATGCGGATGACGAACTGGCGGTCGAGGCCACCGGCAACACGGCCTGGTTCTGCGGTGAGGTGGAACCCTGTGTCGGCCGGATCGTTGTGGTCAACCCGCGCCAGTTTAAAGTGATCCGCACATCGGTGAAAAAGACCGACAAGAACGATGCGCGCGCTTTGGCCTTCTTCCTGTCGAAGGACATGCTGCCGGAAACCCGGCTCAAGTCCACTCAGGAAAGCGAACTGGCCTCGCTGACCCGGACGCGTGACATGCTGGTCAAACAGCGCACCATGCTGCTGAACGGCATCCACGCGATGTTTGTCCGTCACGGCATGAAGCTGAAGAAGGAAGGGTTGTCCAGCAAGAAGCGCCTGCGCGACCTGGATCTCAGCCGCTTCACACCGCTTGAGCAGGTCGAACTGGCGGCATTGCGGGACCAGGCGCTCGGCCTGACCGAGACCCTGAACCGTATCGACAAGGCCATCGAGGAGGCCGCCTCGGCCATGAAAGGCTTTGAGGGGCTCACCAGCATCAAGGGGATCGGTGCGCGATCTGCCGCGGTCCTGCTGGCGGGGATCGGCAGGGTTGAAGACTTCTCCGACGCGGACAAGCTGGCCGCCTATGTCGGCATCGTGCCCAAGGTGAGTAACTCGAACGAAACCGAACATCACGGGCGGATCACGAAGCGCGGCAACAAGCTCATGCGCACCACGCTGGTGCAATGTACGCTCATCGCGATCCGCTATTCGGGATATCTCAACAGTTATTATCGGCGCATCAAGGAACGCCGTGGCGCGGGCAAGGCGATCATAGCCACGGCCCGCAAGCTGCTCAAGATCATCTATGACACGCTCAAGAACGGCTGGGTCTTCGACGATTTTGCCGAATTTAAAATCAAACAAAATCAATGCCCTGCTTGACAATCATCATAGGAGAAATGAAATGAAACTTCTGTTGAAAGCAGTCACGATTGCGTCTGCAATTGTTGCAACCCCGGCTCTTTCGGAAAGTTGGACTTTGTCCTCGGATGCCTCTCATCTGGCCTATGGCACGATTAAGAAAGACACCGTGGGCGAGGTCAATTCCTTCACCTCGCTGAGCGGTCATGTCAGCCCTGATGGCAAGGCCGAGATCGAGATTGATCTGTCCTCGGTAGAGACCAATATCGACATCCGCAATGAACGGATGATCGAATACGTGTTCCGCAAGGCAGGCACCGCTGCCTTGATCGCTGAATTCGACATGGATGAGGTCTCGGGCCTTGCCGTGGGCGCATCGTCGATCATCGATGTCGAGGCCGCGTTGTCTCTGGTCGGGACCGAGATCGAGTTCGACGCCGAGATGTTCGTGGTCCGACTGGCCGAGACGTCGGTGATGGTTTCCACCAATGATATGGTCTTTCTCAGCACCGAGGATGCAGGCGTGGATGCAGGCGTTGACAAGCTGATGGAACTGGCCGACCTGCCCGGCATCACACGGACCGTACCGATCACCGCGCGTCTTGTGTTCAACATGGACGACAACAAGGCCGAAGCCGCGACCGCCGCTCCGGTTGCAATCGCCGCAGTGGACGGGGATCTCAAAGCGGGCAAGAAGGTCTTTCGCAAATGCAAGGCCTGCCATCAGTTGAAAGAAGGCCGCAATGGCGTAGGGCCCTCGCTGTTCAATGTGGTGGGTGCCACTGCTGGGCAGGTGGACGGGTTCAAATATTCCGGCCCGCTTGCCAATGCCGATCTTGTCTGGACACCGGAAAATCTGGCGGCGTTTCTGACCGACCCCAAAGGGTTTCTGCCGGGGAATAAAATGCAGTTCCCCGGCCTGAAGAAAGAGGCCGACATCACCAATGTCATCGCCTACATGCAGGATGAGGCACAGGGCTAAGGGAAATCAGAGGGAGTGTGGCAGGCCCTGCCACACCCGTTGATACACGCAATGTCTACTGCACGAATTGTTCTGCAACGACCTCGCCAAACTTGTCGAAGAACTTGGCCGAAAGCTTTTTGGCCGTCCCTGCGATCAGGCGGCTGCCCAATTGCGCGATCTTGCCGCCGATCGTGACCTTGGCGGTGTAGGACAGAACCGTCTCATCCCCGTCACCTGACTTCCGACATTTTTTCGTATAAGTCATTGATATTATTATGCCTTGGTTGCCAAAAGGCACTACACGGACTTTTTTCGCCAGCGATTGTTTCGGAGTGTTGAGGGAGCTCAGGCTTTGGTCTGGCCAGTTTTTCGGGTGCGCCCGGGGGGTATCTTGAAAGGGGCTTCGTTCCAGGTCAGGCCGACGCAGGTGAGGATGCGTCTGGCATCGACCGTGGCATGGCTTGGCATGCCGTAGCGGTCAGGGGTGCCTTTGTGGCGCAGGATCGAGAGCTGCAATGCGTTCAACTCGTTGCGGATACGAGCCGGGCTCATCGGGTGTCCGAGCAGGTCCAGATGCTTGCGCAGGTGCTGCAGGCAGCAGAAGGCCATGTAGCAGATGGCGATATGGGCCCGGACCCGACGCGGCGACCAGTGATAGATGGGCCGGATTTTCAGATCGTGCTTGTTGGTGCGGAAGCAGGCTTCGATCTCCCACAACTGGTGATAGCGGGCAATGACGTCCTGTGCCTCCAGTTCGTCCGCACCATGAACAACAATGGCATGCAGCCCGTCCCATTGTGCCGCTGCCTTGATCTTTGCATCATCCAGCGTGACGTCCCCGCTGTCGGGGAAGGCCAGGAAGCGGCCATATCCCCGGCTGCTGAAGCTGCCGGGTTTGCGAGAGCGCTTGAGCTTCTTGTGCAGCTTTTCGATTGCCTTGTCGCGCTTGTGGGCATCATTGCGTGCCCGGGTGGGTGACCAGGTCACAATGACCCGCGCTCCCTCCTGGTCGATCACCTTGTACCAGCCCTTCTCGGTTGCCTCTTCAGAACCGTGTCCAGCCCAAGGCTGGCGTCCCTCCGGGCTCAAAATGTTCGCCTTCACGGCGGCCGGGGCGGACTTCATGCGATAGCCGAGGATGTAGGGCAGACCCTTGTTCTGCAACATCTGCTGGTTGTCCTTGCTGAGCATGGCGGCATCGGCCACGAACGTGACCCTGGCCACGTCGAAGCGTCCCTCCAACGCCTTCAGCGCAGCTTCCAGCGTATGACCTTCCCAGGTGTTTCCCGGGAAGAGTTCATAGCCCACAGGCAGCCCATCGGAGGTGACGATCAGCGCCAGCATGACCTGAGCGCGGTGATGCTTGCCATCCTTGCTGAAGCCCTTGGCCAGAAGATGATCCTGCTCGACCCCGTCCGCATCCTCGGCCGGGTCCTCGCGCTCGGTGTCAAAGGCCAGGGTCGTGCAATCGTAGAACAGCACGGTCACTGGCCCGCCCAGCAACTTCTCTGCCGCCGCGTGAGAGGTTTTGCAAATCCCGTCTATCACCGGCGTATTGATGTAATCCATGCTCCGATAGACCACGTCCAGATTGAGCGTGATGCCTGCCTGGTTCTCCAACGCCTCCACGGTCGCGCGCTTGCTCTCGGGCTGTGCGATCCGCGCCATAACCAGCTCTTTCACAATGCGATTGGCACTTTTACGCGCCGCCCCCAGAAGGGCCCCCCAACCCAGTTGGTCATACATCGTCCCCATGACATCCCGCAGACCCAGAGAGACCCGCGCCTCCTCACGGCACTCGGCAAGATCAACGCCAAGCTTGTCCGGCCGCGGAGCGCGGCGCACCAGCGCCTGCAGATCGGCATATTCCGTGGGCGTGAACAGTTCCATTTGCGGCGAGCGATCAATGCGTAATTGCTCCATCAAGCGGCCCGCCAGACGCTTGATATCCTCAATCTCGCTGTCGTTATGGGCCACACCCACATGGCGCAGGATCTTCTGGCGTACCTTGGAGCCGGTGCGGACGGATTCAACGATCTGGATCCGTGTGCGGTTGAGCTTTGCGTCATGTTTGGTGCGGATGAACATGGGCGAAGAGGTTAGCCATCTGAAGGCCCATGTCAATACTTTTTATAATAATGGGGCACTACAACGCGCCTCTGAGCAACCACACCTGAAAACAAACCAAAAACCCAGTCAGATCAACAAAAAGGTCGGAAGTCAGGAAATATTCCGGCCCGCTTGCCAATGCCGATCTTGTCTGGACACCGGAAAATCTGGCGGCGTTTCTGACCGACCCCAAAGGGTTTCTGCCGGGGAATAAAATGCAGTTCCCCGGCCTGAAGAAAGAGGCCGACATCACCAATGTCATCGCCTACATGCAGGATGAGGCACAGGGCTAAGGGAAATCAGAGGGAGTGTGGCAGGCCCTGCCACACCCGTTGATACACGCAATGTCTACTGCACGAATTGTTCTGCAACGACCTCGCCAAACTTGTCGAAGAACTTGGCCGAAAGCTTTTTGGCCGTCCCTGCGATCAGGCGGCTGCCCAATTGCGCGATCTTGCCGCCGATCGTGACCTTGGCGGTGTAGGACAGAACCGTCTCATCCCCGTCAGTAGTCAACGATACATCCGCGCCGCCCTTGGCAAAGCCAGCAGCACCGCCTTTGCCTTCGCCAGACAGCGAAAACGCATCTGGCGCCTGGGAGTTGTCCAGCGTCACCTCGCCGTTGAAGCGGGCTTTGACCGGGCCGATTTTCAGGACGACTTTGGCCTCGAGATGTTCGGGCGAATGCTGGATCAACTCTTCGCAGCCCGGAATGCATTCGCGCAGCACATCGGGATCGTTGAGTGCACGGTAAACGGTGTCCTTCGGGGCTTTGATGCGGATTTCGTCAGTGAGTTCCATCTGGGTGGTCCTTTTTCAACAACATTTCGGAAAGACACGGAGGGCTTTTTCGGTCGCCTCCTCCGCGGTCACCTCGGGCTGCGCCGCTTTGAAAGCGTGCAGCCAGTTAAGCCATTTTCTCATCATGGGATGTCTCCTGGGATTTGTCAGAATTGCGCCACAGGATGATTTCAGCCAAAATCGAAAGCGCGATTTCATGCGGGTCGATGGCGTGAATATCCAACCCGGCGGGCGATTTCAGGCGATTGGTCTGCTCAGTGCTCAGCCCTTGTGTTTCCAGTTTGGCACACAGCACCTCGGCCTTACGGCGGCTCGCAACCATCGACACGCGGTGCGCAGGTGACTGCAGTGCAGCTTTCAATGCCGCTCCGTCGCCTTTGCCTTGCGACGCCACCACAACAAAATCACGCCCTTCAACGCCCAAAGCGTTCAGATCGTTGGGATCAAAGGGGGTGTATTTCACCGTGTTTTCAGCACCCTCAGGCAAACACACGCGCAACCCAGCCAGTACCGCATGGGACGCCAACGCCTGCGCGATCGGAGAGTCTCCGAATATGATCAAGCGCGGGGCGTGTTGATAGGGTTCGATCAGCATGTCCACTGTCCCTCCGGATGGGCACCCGCTTTTGTAGGTCTGAACACCGTCCGGGTCGGCCATTGACACAACCTTCTCCGAGGGTTTGACGCGGATCATTTTCGGCTCACCTGACACCTGCGCCTCTTGCGCTGCGGCGCGAACCGCGCGTTGCACGCAGGCACCCCCCAGATGGCCTAGAACCGTACCGTCGCGGGTGATGGCGGCCTTGCCTCCGGCCTTGGCTGAGGTCGCATCCGCGGTGCGCAGAACTGTCGCCACGCAAAAGGCATCGCCGGTGCGCCGCAGTTCTTCAATCGTGTCGAAAATGTCGAAACCTGCCATCGGTATATCCTTTCACAGTTTTCTGAATTCAGGTTCCAGCGCCGCCAGCGCCTCAAGCGTATTGGCGGGCAGATGGGCGTCCAAATGAGGTTCTGCGGCCTGCATGGCAGCGGCAACAGGTTGGTAATTCTGCCAGCCTTTCAGAGGGTTCAGCCAGACGACCCGGCGCGCTTTGCGTTGAATCCGTTCCAGAACCTGCCCCAATGCCTGCGGAGCCGTGCTGCAATACCCATCCGACAAGATCAGCACGATCGTCCGTCCATTCAGAGCCCGCGCGCCATAGCCGTCAAGAAAACTCTCAAGACTGCCAGAGATATCGGTCCCGCCGCCAAACCCCTCGGCCATCAGTGAAAGCCGCCCGGCGGCGCGGATTGAGTCGTGATCGCGCAGCGCGTCCGTCACGCGCATCAGACGGGTGTGGAACAGATAGGCGTCGGCTTCAGTTCCGCTGCCGATCAGGCCCTTGAGAAACGCCAGGAAAACGCGGGAATATACGGTCATCGACCCACTGACATCGCATAGCGCAACGATCCGCATCGGTCGCGGCGGTCGCGCACGGCGATAGAGGTCCATCGGCTCTCCACCCCGCGCCAGACTGGCCCGTTGTATCCGTCGCATGTCCAACGTCCGACCACGCTGCGCCTGTTTATGTCGACGCGAGCGGCGGTCGCGGATCGCCCGGGCCAGCTGGGTTGCGGCCCGTTCGGCCTGTCTCAGCGACTCGTCATCCATCAATTCACGCAGATCCCGGCGCGACAGGTTGGCCGTTCGGGTCGCAATTAGCTTCCCATCCATCCCTTCGGCCTCCCCGTCGCCCGGATCAAGAGTGGCGGCTGCCTGATCTCTATCCGTTTGCGGATCCTGTTCGTCTTGTGTTTGCTGCTGCCAGATCTTCGGTTTCGCCGACTGCACCCGTACATGAGCGGTCTGCGCTGTCCCACTGCGCTGCTTGCCGACATTGAACCAGTAGGCGTCGAACAGCTCATCAAAGCGTCGCCAATCCTCGGCGCTGCCTGTCAGCAACACGCACAAGGCCTGCCTGGCCTGTGTCGCATCGGTTGCTTCGACCGCCGCCAAGGCGGCCAGCGCGTCACAGGTTTCGGCGGGACCCACGCGCAATCCGTTCATCCTAAGATGGGCCATGAAGCCGCTCATGCGGTCCGACAAGCTTGCCGCGCGGGAAGGGAACCGGGTGACCTGCATCACGCAACCTTCCCGATCAAGCGATCCAGAACCTCAGGCGGGGCAGCATCATAGTCGGCGGCCGTTTTCAGCAGACACACCAGTGTCGCCTGCACTTCGCCCCGAGACTGGGCCATGTCGTTCACACCTAGCCCAGACAGGGCGGCGGCCCAGTCCAGCATTTCGGCAATGCCCGGCGTTTTCTCGAGGTCTTCCTTGCGCATGGCCTGAACAACCCCGACGATCTGACGTGCCAACAACCCTTCAACAGAGGGCATACGCGCCTTCAGAATGGCCATCTCTGTCTCGCGCGAAGGATAGCCGAGATAGCTATACAAACACCGCCGCCGCAATGCGTCGGAAAGGTCCCGCGTGCCATTGGCCGTCAGGATCACAATCGGGCGGGAGCGCGCCTTGATCGTCCCAAGCTCCGGGATCGTGATCTGAAAATCTGACAATATTTCAAGAAGGTAGGCCTCGAACTCCTCATCTGCACGGTCAATCTCATCAATCAAAAGAACCGGAGGGTCGTCTTCACTGATCGCCTCCAAAAGTGGTCGTTTCAGAAGATAGTCATCCGAGAACAACTGCGCTTCGCTCGTGCCGCCTTGCGCTTCGCTCGCACGGATGGCCAGCAATTGTCTCTGATAGTTCCATTCATAGATGGCATGACTGGCATCCAGCCCTTCATAGCACTGCAGGCGGATCAACCGCGCGTCGTGTTGGGCAGCCAGAGCCTTCGCGACTTCGGTCTTGCCAACGCCTGCCGGACCTTCCAGCAGCAAAGGCCGCCCCAAAGCCTGCGCCAGATGCAGCGCCATCGCCAACCGATCATCAGCGACATAGCCCTGCGCGGCCAATCCGTTCTGCACGTCACTCAAAGTCAAAACCAGGATCCATTCTTCATCTGGCTAAAAATATCCCGGGGGAGGTTCGGAGGGGGCTGGCCCCCTCCGTTCAGTCGGATCGGTCAAGCCGATCCGAACCCTATCACCCATGCATCCCCAACCCATTGGCGATCTTCCAGATCCGCCAGTGGTCATGCGGCATATGGCTCTGCACCAACCCGAAGGGTCGGAACGCATCATGCACCGCATTCGAGAAACAGGGCACGCCACCCACATTCGGGCTTTCCCCAACCCCCTTCGCGCCAATCGGATGGTGCGGGGAAGGGGTCACCGTGTAGTCGGTGATATAGTTCGGCGTCTCCCACGCGGTCGGCAGGAAGAAGTCCATCAGCGTGCCGGTCTTCACATTGCCCATCTCATCATAGGCAATCTCCTGACCCATTGCGATGGCCAAGGCCTCGGTTACGCCACCATGGACCTGCCCGTCGATGATCATCGGGTTGATCCGGGTGCCGCAATCGTCCAGCGCATAGAACTTTCGCACGTCCCACTCCCCGGTATCCACGTCGATCTCCATGACGCAGATATAGGCCCCGAACGGGTAGGTCATGTTCGGCGGGTCATAATAACTGACCGCCTCCAGACCGGGTTCCAACCCCGGTATCGCTTGGTTATAGGCGGCAAAGGCGATTTCTTTCATAGTCTTGAACCGCTCGGGCGCGCCTTTGACAGAGAACCGATCCACGTCCCATTCGACATCGTCGTCGTGGACCTCAAGCAGATATGCGGCAATCATCTGCGCCTTGGCGCGGATTTTGCGCGCGGCCATAGCTGTCGCCGCACCAGCCACAGGCGTGGATCGAGACCCGTAGGTCCCAAGACCGTAAGGTGCCGTGTCAGTGTCGCCTTCTTCCAGTGTGATATCATCGGCGGGCAGGCCGATCTCACTGGCGATGATCTGTGCAAAGGTCGTGGCATGGCCCTGACCCTGAGAGATCGTCCCTAGCCGCGCAATGGCCGAACCAGTTGGGTGGATGCGGATTTCGCAGCTGTCGAACATCCCCAAGCCGAGGATATCGCAGTTTTTGACCGGTCCCGCGCCGACGATTTCGGTGAAATGCGTCAGACCAATGCCCAGCAGTTTGCGGGTTTTGCCAGCTTTAAAGTCTTCGACCCGCTGCGCCTGTTCGGCGCGCAGACCTTCGTAGTCGACAGCCTTCAATGCCTTGTCCCAAGCGGTATGGTAATCGCCCGAGTCATACTCCCAGCCCAGAGCCGACTGGTACGGGAACTGATCGGCCTTGATGAAGTTGATCCGGCGCAGCTCGGCCGCGTCCATGTTCAGCTTGATGGCCAGAACCTCGATCATGCGTTCGATGAAATAGGCGGCCTCGGTCACACGGAAGGAACAGCGATAGGCCACCCCGCCCGGAGCCTTGTTGGTATAGACACCATCCACTGCCAGGTAAGCGGTGGGGATATCATAGGACCCGGTACAAATGTTCATGAAGCCTGCCGGGAACTTGGTCGGGTCTGCACAGGCGTCAAAGCCACCGTGATCCGCGGTAGTATGGCACCAAAGGCCGGTGATCTTGCCGTCCTTGGTGGCCGCGATCTTGCCCTGCATCCAGTAGTCGCGGGCAAAGGCGGTGGACATCAGGTTCTCCATCCGGTCCTCGACCCATTTCACCGGCTTGCCGGTGACAATCGAGGCAACGACCGAGCAGACATAACCTGCATAAGCCCCAACCTTGTTGCCGAACCCGCCACCGATATCAGGGCTGATCACTCGGATATTGTGCTCGGCAATACCGGAGATCAGCGAGACAACCGTCCGGATCGCGTGAGGAGCCTGAAACGTACCATACAGCGTTAATTTTCCGGTCACCTTGTCCATGCTGGCCACAGACCCGCAGGTCTCCAGCGGGCAAGGATGGGTGCGGTGGTAGTAGACCATCTCTTCCGCCACCACGTCGGCTTCGGCCAGAATGGCTTCGGTCGCGTCCTTGTCGCCTTGTTCCCAAGTGAAGACGTGGTTGTGATGCTTGCGAGGGCCGTGCGCGCCTTCGGTCTGACCTTCAAGGTCTTCGCGAAGGACCACATCGGACTTCAACGCCTCGAACGGATCGGTGATCACAGGCAGTTCTTCGTAGTCAACCTCAACCAGCTCCACCGCATCGGCTGCGATATAGCGGTCTTCGGCGACGACAAAAGCGACTTCCTGGCCTTGGAACAGCACCTTGCCGTCGGCCAGAACCATCTGCTTGTCACCGGCAAGCGTCGGCATCCAATGCAGGCCCAGCGGAGCCAGATCCTCGGCGGTCAGAACAGCGATCACGCCGGGCATCGCCAGGGCGGCCTCTTTGTTGACGCTTACAACACGGGCATGCGCGTAGGGGGAGCGCACGAAGTCGCCGAACAGCATGCCGTCCAGCTTGATGTCATCGACATAGTTGCCCTTGCCTTGGGTAAAGCGCACATCCTCGACGCGTTTGCGCGAGCTGCCCATCCCTTTGAGATTGGCGGCGCGTTCTTCGGGGGTCAGTGTCTGGTCGTTCATTCCGCAGCCTCCTTCTGAGCGTTCAGCATGTCAGCCGAGGCCGAGATCGCCTTGACGATGTTCTGGTATCCGGTGCAGCGGCACAGGTTTCCAGCCATGCCGAAACGGATATCCTCCTCAGAGGGGTTCGGGTTTTCCTGCAGCAAACGGTGCGCGCGAGTAATCATCCCCGGCGTGCAGAAGCCGCATTGCAACCCGTGATGTTCGCGGAACATCTCCTGCAATACGCCCAAGCTGCCGTCGTCGTTGGTGAGGCCTTCGACGGTGGTGATATCGGCGCCATTCACCTGCGCCACAAAAGTCGTGCAGGATTTGACGGATTTGCCATCAATATCGACTGTGCAAGCTCCGCAATGGCTGGTCTCGCATCCGATATGAGGGCCGGTGATTTTCAGATCTTCCCGCAAGAAGTGGATCAGCAGCGTGCGCGGCTCGGCCAGACCTTCGACCTGTTTGCCGTTCACGGTGAGTTTGACGTGCATTTTCGACATGGTTTCCTCCCCTCAACCCGCGCGGCTTTGCGCGCGGTCGATGGCGCGGCGCAGCATCACGCCCGCCACATGTTTCTTGAATTCGACAGGTCCACGGTTGTCGGCCACGGGCTCAATGGCATCCAGCATGGCGGCAACGCAGGCGTTCACATCGCCGTCGGCCAATGCAGCGCTGGCGTTTTCTGACCAGATTGGGGTGTCCGCAAGGTTGGTCATTGCAACCGAGGCCGCGCCGTTACCGACCATAACAGCGGCGGCAGCCGTCGCATAATCCCCGATCTTACGCTTTTGCTTCTCATACGCCTGACCGACACCGGCCCCCGGCACAGGGATCGAAATCCGGGTCAGGATTTCCTCATCCTCACGCGCGGTGAAATAGGCGGCCTCGTAAAACTCACGTGCGGCGACACTGCGTGCCCCATCGGGGCCGGACAATTCAAACGTCGCGTTCAGGCATTGCATCAGGCCCGGCATGTCATTGCCAGGATCACCATTGGCGACATTGCCACCGACGGTGCCCATATAGCGAACCTGAGGGTCGGCGATCTGCAAGGCCGCCTCGCGGATCAGCGGAATGGCAGCGGCGAGACCGTCATGGGTGATCAACTCATGCTGCGTCACCATGGCGCCAAGGGTCACGGTATCGGACCCGACCTCGATGCCTTTTAGTTCATCGATGGCCTGAAGATCGATCAGGTGGCCCATCTCGGCCATGCGCAGCTTCATCATCGGGATCAGGCTATGCCCGCCCGCGATCACGCGCGCCTCGTCTCCATGTTCTTGCAAAATGCCGATGGCCGAGGCGATGTCGCCTGGCCGGTGATACTCAAAACCGGCTGGTATCATGTTTTTCCTCCCTGGGTCCAAGTGGTATACCTTGGGGTACCTTCAGTCAGGAAAGACGGACGCGCTCAGCGGTTCCAGCCGCAGGGAACGGGGCGCGCAGCTTGTTTCACGAAATGCGAATGAGCTGCACGAGTTGCGATCACAGGCCCAAAGCGTCGCGGATGTCTGAAAGTCGAGATCGGCTGACAGGTACCTTGCTGAGGGCCTCGACAGAGTCGAAATAGCATGTCCCGTTGTCTTTGTGCCTCTCGAAGCTTGAGACATGTTTGGGGTTCACCAGATAACTTCGGTGGGCGCGGAGGAAGCCATCGGGTTGCAAGCGTGTCTCGGCCTCGGTGATGGACCAGGGGCAGAACAGTTTCTCGGAATCGATATAGAGGATAGTGTAATGCCCCTCGGCCCGGATGGCGGCAATTTGGGCGGGTTCGGCAAAGAAGGTCTGACCTTCGCGTTCAAACGGCACTCCGGCGCGAAGGGTCGGGGTGGGATCGGGCTGCGGTGCAGGTTCCGGTACTGCGGCCGGTTCTGGCTTGGGTTCAATGAAAGTGATCCCGGTCAGAAGGAAGGCCCCACAGATCAGGAAGACTGCAACCGTGACGCCCATCGCCAGAATCTGGTTGTCCAGCGCAGGCCCGGCGGCCCCGGCAGTCTCGGTTGCGACGAAATCCGTGAGACCGGTCGCGACGAAGTGCATGGAAAACACCGCGATGCCGAAACAGGCCGTGCCCAGTAGGATGTTCCGATGGGTTCGGCTGTCATAGGCCACCCAGATCGCCAGAACCGACAGAACAACCGAGGCCGCGGTCGACAAAACGATATCGAACAGGCTGTAGACGGGTCGGCACAGCTGCATCCCGGCCATGCCGACATAGTGCATGACAACGATCCCAAGCCCCACGATCACCCCCGCGCCAACTATGGTCGGCGGTGTTCTGGGACGGAAATGCAAAAGCAGCAGCGCCAGCCCCACCATAAGGATGGCAACCAGCGCCGAGATCAGCGTCACCAGCGCGTCGTAATAAAACAGGATCGGCAGTTGCAGGCCCAGCATGGCAACGAAATGCATGGACCAGATACCGCCACCCAGTATCACGGCTGCGAGGGCGACGATGAATTTGCGCCGTTGATTGTCCAGTTTCGACGCGCCATGCGTCAGGTACAGACCGGTAAAGCCGGCCATCAGCGCCACGGCCAACGAGGCCGCCACGAGCCACGCATTGTGCGAATAGTCCAACATTGAGATGCCGCGCCCTCCCCAGCGCGATCATGACGTTATCAAACTGAAATTCTCCGCACAATCTTTGTTGGACACAGCGGAAGACACCTGTTTCGACTGAGGCGCATAAACGGGTCTCGCCGGTTTTTAGGCTACAGGTCAGCCCCGCTTTTTCGGCGCAAGGTAGGTCCATGTCGGCCCGGCTGTCTCGCCCGATCCGTCCGGCAATGGGATGCGCATCAGTTTTTGCGCCAGCGACTTGATCGAATACATCGTTGGACCAAGGTCGCGCAAAGCGGATTTATCTTCGTTGAAGGCGATGTGCAGACCGTCCAGCAAACCGGACCACGCGGCGTTGAATTCGGCCGAGATCGCGGCGATTTCGGGGGCGGACTTGTAGTTCTCCTCGCTTGGGTCGTCTTTCATCGGAGAGACTGCGCTCCAATCGACGATAAGGTCACCGCCAGTCGGAGGGTCGGTCACAAGATCTTCGGGGCGATAGTAGCGGCTATGTAGGATTTCGTTGAACTTGAAGAAATGTGCAACGTCCTCATGGCCAGCTGGCCCCGGAATGGTGTCTCCGTCGCCAGCTTTGCCACCCCGATCTGCGCCTTCGCCCTCTTCCATGATCTTTTGGATGGCATCAAAAGCCGCCTTGCGACGTTGCGCGGGGGTGCCGGTGATCTCGACAACTTCACCGCCCGCGCCGAAATAGTCGTCATTGGAGATCTGACGCGCGGGGTCGCCGATGAAGATCTCTTTGTCCCCGAACTCCTTACACGCTTCTTCCAGCAGCTTCCTGACATAGGCGTAGAACCCGCCGATGGTGGAATAGTGCCCCCTCAATGCCTTACGGAGGTCTTTCGGCGCGGTTTCGATCTTGCGAAAGCTTTTGACCTGTTTGGGCGAGAATTTGCGCAGACGCACCTCTGGCCCGGCCCCGTTCAAAAGCTCTGTCGGGTATTTCGGCAGCAAGTTGGGATTGTTCAGCTGAGGCGTGCCCCCGATCGCGTTCATCACATTCGCCGCAAGAACCATATGCAACATCTCTTCGACCATGACCTGACGGATCACCTCGATCGGTTCGGCGTTGACGATGGTCGGCTCGGACCGGTCGTATTGCCCTTGCTCGAGGATCGAATAGCAGGCCGTCGCGTAGGGCGGTATTGTCGAAAGCTCTAGCATCAAGGCGTCTTGCAGATGTTTGCAGAGATTTTTACGCGCGGCGTCCAGTTTCTTTTTCGAACTCATTTCGCACCCCTTTTCCGAACGGCCTTCTGGATGGCTCTGGCGGCCCTGAAGGCCATGGCAGACATCGTCAGTGTTGGGTTGGACGTGGCAATCGTCGGCATCGAGCCCGCGCCCACCAGCCACAGATTGTCGTGGTCCCATGCGCGCATCTCGTCATTGGTGACCGAGTTGTGCCTGTCGGTTCCAATCCTGTGCGTACCGACCAGATGGCCTGCACCGAAGAAGGTGTAACCCTTTCCATCATAAGTTAAATACCCCGCATCCGATGGGCTGTAGGAGGTATGGTTCTTGATACCCAGCCGCTGGAAAATCTGCGCGCAGGTGTCATTGGCGGCGGCCAGCCCGGCGCGGGAATAGTTGTCCAGATCATAGCTGATCACCGGGCGGTATTCGCCCATGGGCGTGCGGTAGGCTGGGTCGATGGTCACGCGGTTGGTAGCTCTCGGTAGTTGCTCGACCATCGTGCCAATTCTGACCTGCCGCTGGACATCGTGATAGAGCTTGTCGCGCAGGGCTGTGCCATAGAGGTTGTCCTGCTCGACCAGCCGCGCCACGTCGGAGTTCGGAGAGCCAGCGGCAAAGTTCCATCCCCAATTGCCGATTTCCAACCGGAAGGCTGCGTTCTTGTTCCTAAAGTTCCCGTCCCGGAAATTGGCATAGCTCGAGGTCGATCCCGGCCCACGAAACGGTCCAACCGGCTCGGGCGCGGCACCCCAAGTCATCATGTAAGGGTGATCCATCAGGTTGCGGCCCAGCTCGTCACTGCTGGTGCAAATCCCTGAGGCCAGCGCTAGAGTGACGTTTTCCACCGCACCGCCAGCCAGCACATATTGCTTCCCTCTGGCCCGGCGCAGTTCGTACTGAGGCACACCAGGGAAAGGGTATTTCTTGTAAACGATGCCAGATACACGCCCGCTTTCGGCCAGTTCGACCTTCGAGGCGATGGCCTGCGTGATCGTCTCCATCTGATGCTTGGCTTCGTGCTTGGCATCTTCGAGCGTTTTCATCGCGTTGTATTTGGCCTGAATCGGGCAGATCGGTATGCAACTTGAGTTCCCCTCGCATCGCTGACCCATATAGGCGAATGGTCCGGTTGCGCCGCGCGGGCGGAATTGCTGCCTGCGCTTGTCGCCAACCTGAATGCCCTTGGCAGTTCTTGGCTTGCGCGGAGTTGAGTTCCGGCCCTGCGGCGTGCGCGAGACTTTCAGGTGAACCGTGCTGGTGGCATCCTCGCCGATTTCGATGGGCATCCCATCTGCCTTGGCAAAGAAGCCATCCACGTAAGACGACGGGATCGAATGCATCGGGTAGTCGTATTCCTTGTCGAAATACCCGACATTGTCGTGCCGTCCTGACGTGCGAATACCCAGTGCCTTGGGCGTCTGTTCGTCGGCATCGGCCGAGACACCGATCTCCCACTCGGCGCGCTCATAGTCTGCGCGCAGGTCCTGATAGCCAAAGGGCCAGTCAACGCCTTTGCCAAAGCGGCTTTGCATCTCGAAATCCGCAGGCATCATGCGCAGGCTCGTGCCCAGCCAATGCAATGAGGTTCCCCCAAAGGCCATCAGGTAGTTGCTGCCAAAGGGCAGGGGGCCGCGTTGCACGAAATACCCGTTTGTGTCGGGCTCGGTGCCCCGTACCGCGGTGATGTCTAGCACCGAAGGTGACGGCAGGGTTGGTAGGTTCGGATAGGGAGAGTTCGGCGTCTTAGCCAGCGACAGATAGTATTGATCAAGGTAGGAGCGATAAGTCTCCCACGTCTTGCCATGGTCTTCTCCGGCTTCGAGGATTAGAACCGAATGACCGGCCGAGACCAGCTCCTTTGCCAGAATGCCCCCGGCAAACCCGGCCCCCACGATGACCACATCATAGGTCCGATCGTCATCTGCAATTGCGCTCATTTGCCTGCCCCCCGCTGTTTTGGAGGTTCAAGGCCCCATGCGCCAAAGCCCTGTTGCTTGGCCCCTTGGGGATGCGCTCCGATGGCGTCCCAGACCAGCCCTTCTTTGTAGGACCGGGTCGAGATGATCTTGACCACATCAAACCGCGACGCGCCGTAGCTTTCGCGCCATTCCTGTGAAAGCGGCACCCATTGACCGGTGTACCAAAGCTGGATCAGCGTGCGTGACAGCGGGCCGAGGCATTTGTCCGACAGATAGGTCTGACGCATGATCCGGTCGTCGTCCTGCTTGCCCAGCTTGTCGGAATGGGACAGGAACTCGTTGAGGATTTCGGCGGGCAACACTTGCCGGAACTGATGCCAGTATTCGCCTGCGCATCCGGTGCCTTGCAGCTCGGCGCTGCTGTAGCCTGTCAGGGCGGCGCTGACGGTCAGAAAGGCGTTAAATTCGGGGGTGTCATCATGCGTCTTCATGGCGATCCCCATCAATTGCGTCCACATAGAATCCACGAGGCTCAAAGCAGGCGGGCGGGCTTTCAAAGACCTGCACGGCCACCGGCGTCATATCGGTGAACAGCGTGTGCATGTCGCGGGTCATCGGGAAATCGTTGTTCCCCAGTTTCAGCTTGAAGCTCTTTGCGATGCGTTTGCCCTCTTTCGTGGTCAACATCGCGGTTTCAAACAGGCCCGAGATGGTCCAGCGGGTCCAAACAGTGCGTCCAAGCCCGGTGGCGAATTCGGGGATCGGAGTGCAGTTGGTCAGAGTCCAGTGATCGCCCTTGAGTTTGCCAAGATCCGCCGTCAGATCATAGACGATGGTTTGCGGATCGTCTGGATTGACCAGCTGAATCCACCATTTCTTAGGCGAGATCGGAGGGTGTCCCTTCATCTTGGCATTCAGCGAAGGAACCTTGTAGTTGAACTGGCCCAAAAACTTGGGCTCTCCGAACGCTTGCCGTCCGGCCTTGACGGCCATGGCGTTATCGGCGGCAACGTGAACCCGTAGATGGCCGATGGTTTTCGTCTGATCTCGGCCGTGAAGATACTCGGTCAGGGTCATCTTCGGCACGCCTGGCACCCGGTTCTTGGGATAGGCCAGCAAGTTGAATTCCACCTCGTTCACGAAGCCCAGCGAGTTGTCATAATGCGCGGTATAGCGTTGGAAGTTCAGCAGGATGACTGCCTTGTTCTCGCCGTCTTCATCGGGAAACTCGGCGACACACAGGCCGGTGCCTTTCACAAACTGGCGGGCGACTTCGACCGAGGTGTACCAATACATCCACTGGCATTGCAGCGAGGCATAATAGAAGGGGAACGTGTCAAACTGCTTTGGCAGTTTCGGCATGACGCCGGTGACATCCGTCTGATGGCACGGGTCGCTTTTGGCTTTTTTCTTTGTCATTTGGCTGTGATCTCCCCCACTGGCTGTGACAATTCTACTTGCTCAAACTCCGCCCGATCATGCCTCCGGCTGTTTTGTTTTTAGGGTTTTCAAAATGGCTTTTGCCTCGACCAGCGCGGGTGCCTTGGTCTTGTCGGCTGCCACGGCTTTCGAGATCTCACCAAGGCAGTTTGACGAGGTCTGAAGCTCGGCCAATTCTCGAATGACATGCAAAAGCGGGCCGTAATGGCCCAGTTGCAAAGCCACCATAGCAGCCTCTTTGAGGTGACCGATCCCGGCGCTTTCGTCCCCGTGGGCCATCGCCAACCGACCGCGCAGGCAGGTCAGGCCGACAATCCAGAACTTCTCACCGCTGTCACTGGCGAAGGCTTCGGCTTCGTCCAACAGTTCCTCGGCCAGTTCCAGTTTGCCGTGTAGAATAGCCGCATCCGCGTAGAGGCACAGGAAGAAACTCAGGCCAAGGCGGCAACCGGTATCGCGCCATTCGCGCAGGCCCAAGGCGATCTCTTCCAAGGCCTTTTCGCCATCGGTGCTTCGGCGCACCCAGCCATTCATGACCCGCGCCCAACCGCGCCAGAACTGGAAAGAATACTCCTCAGACAGGGCGATCAATATGGCCGAACTTTCTTGAACCGTCGCCTCATCGCCCCGGAAATGGGAAATCCATCCAAGGAAAGCATTGGCGAAGGACTGGCTGAACGGGTGCGCGGTTTCTTCGGCATGGACCAGCGCTGCCTTGATCGCTGTCAGCGCGCTAGATTCGTCGCCAGACAGCCAGTAGGAAAGCGCGCGATAGCCCTGAAGAGCCACTGCAAGGTCAACAACATCGAAATCGAGGCCCATGAAGCGATGTTCGATGGACAAATTAACCTCAAGCCCGGCCTCAAGATGCTTCAACGCGTCCTTGGGATGGCCCAGATAGGTCTGAAGCGACCCCATGGAACGTTCGGCCGAGACAATGGTCAGCGGGCTCGATAAATCCTGACAGAGCGAGACCAGCCGGTCTGCATTCTGTTTCGAGATCTCATATTCCCCGCCCAGCATGGTCGAGCGGAACTGACCGTAGACCACCTTGAACAGTCGCTCTGTCTCGCCATATTCGCGGCAGAGGGACTGCGCCCGCGCATAGGCGGACAGAACCGATTTGTGCGCATAACCCCGCACGAAGGCCAATGGCACGGCGATCATGATCTGCATGTCGATCTCACGCCGGTCGCGTTTCTGTGACTGCGGCATTTCCTGCAAGCATTCCAGAGCATGCTGCAAATGTGTGATCGCCTCGACATTCGCCGAGTGGTCCAATGCCTGCCGCGCGGCGGTCATCAGTTTGCCCTCGGCGGCGGGGTAATTGCCAGCACGCCAGTAGTGATGGCCCAGAATTTCAGGCTCTCGCGCGACTGTTTCGGCGTATTTCTCCTCAAGAACCGCAGCGATTTGGCCATGCCACCTTGAGGCTGTCGAGCGCAGCATAGATTGATAGGCCGCATCCTGCACCAGGGCATGGCGGAACCGGTAAGCGTCTGCCGTACCCGGTTGGCCTGCGGGAACGATCAGTTCGGTCTCTAGCAGCTGGTTCAGCGCTTCGGTGATGTCGTTTTCGGTCCAGTCCAAAACCTCGGATAGCAGCCTGCGCTCAAAGTTTCGGCCGATTGCGGCGGCGACCTGCACGATCTCGCGGCTGGCCGACAAACGGTCCAATCTGGCCATCAGTGAGTCCTGCAGCGATTCCGGAATCGCCATGGACAATTCGGCCTGACTCTGGCCGCGGTTGACCAAAAGGCCGGATTCCATCGCCATCTTGGTCAGTTCTTCGACGAATAGCGGCACGCCATCCGTACGGTCAGCCAGTTGGCTGAGAACTTCCGGCGACGGCCGCACGCCTGAGATGCTTTCAACCAGTTTGTAGATGTCACGGCGTACAAGCCGGTTGAGCTCCAGGCTTGTGACATGGGATTGGTTGCGCCATGGCGACTGGAACTCGGTCCGGGCGGTCATCAGGATCAGGCAGCGGCGGTTCGACACCTGTTCGATCCAGCCGTTGACGAATTCCAGCGTTGAGGCATCGAACCAATGCACATCGTCGAGCAGCAGCAATAGCGGCTGATGCTGTTCCAGCCCCGCGCATAGCTGCAAAAGTGCCTCGATCAACGCGCCCTTCTCCCGCTCGGGCCCCATCGGCGCGACCAGAGAGGTGCTGTCTTCCAGTCCCATCAGGCGCAGGATAGGTGCGGCGCAGGTTTCAGCATCAAGGTTCAGATCGGTCAGAAACCGGGTGACTTTATCCCGGCTTTCCTCAGGAGGCGCATTGGGCAGCATGCCCGTCAGCGTCGTCAGCGCATTCTTGATCGGGAAAAACGCGCTGCTTTGATGCAATGGCGATCCGAACAGGGTGAACTGGGTGGAATCATCGCTGGTCAGTTTGTCTTTCAAGCCGAAGGCGATCTTGGATTTGCCAACGCCCGCGTCGCCGGTCAGCAGCAGAACCTGCCCCTCTCCGTCCAGCGCGCCGTCCCATCTGGACTGGACCAGAGCGATCTCGGCAGTGCGTCCGATAGTCGGTGTCTTGTCGTGCGCGAAGTCCTTGCGCCCAGTGTCAAAGCCGGAAATCTTCGGCCCGACCACATAAAGCTGCAACGGTGTGCTGACGCCTGCCAAGGGCGGGCTGCCGATCGAGGTGAAATCCAGACGCTCTCCGATCAGTCTACGTGTCACTTCCGAAACAACCACTTGGCCCACATCCGCAGCAGCCTGAATCCGCGCCGCAACGTTCGGTGTATCGCCAAACAACCAGACCTTTTCCGAGCTTGATGTGCCGGCCGCCGTGCCCACCACTACAGGTCCAGTATGGATTCCGATCCGCACATTTGTCGAAACCGATTTGTCCGTCAGCCCCGCATTCCCTTCGCGTGTCGCGCCCGCAATCTCAAGCGCGCAAAGAGCGGCGGAGTAGTGGCTAAGTTCCTGCGCGGTGGGATAGCCGAAGATGGCGACCACACCGTCTCCGGCATAGTTGGCAATCTCGCCGCCGAACTTGGTGACGGTCCGGCCAACCAACTCGCGGTATTGCGTGATCAGTTCACGGTAATCCTCGGGGTCGAGTCTTTCGGACAAGGCCGTTGAACCCACCAGATCGCAGAACATGACGGTCAGTTGGCGACGTTCGGCCACGTCTTCTGGGGAATCCTTGGGCGATGGCGCAGGCGCAACAGGTAAGGGACTGTCCTGACCCGCCAGCGCGGCCCCACAAGCGGTGCAGAACTTTGCATGCGCCATCGCTGACGCACCGCAGGACCCACAGGCTAGGGTCAGTGCATTGCCGCAGCCGTGGCAAAAGTTGGACCCGGCAGGATTGGCCGCACCGCATTTGCTGCAATTAACATTCGGACGTCCCAAAATGGCTGCCCCTGAGCGCTGTAATTGCGCCGAATATGAAACAAAGAAACAATTTCGCGTTCTTTAGTATCACAAAATCTACAATTCGTCGCCCATGAATTGTGCTCGGGTTTTGTGCGCCCGCAAAGGGTTACTCACTGGTGCGGGCTGGCACTGTGGTTAGGACCCCGCCTGCGGTCGCAAAAACCCTCCAATTCTGTCGATGTTTTCGACCAGAAAGAACGGGCTGTCAGAGCCTGGTATGGGCTGAAAAAGCTGCCCATGGTCTTTTTTGAATGCGGTAAAGATCGGGCCGGTCACATGGTCCATAAAAGCTTGGAAGTCCTTGTAGATTTCGATGAAAACGACGGTGCCGTCACTGGAAGGCGGTGCCGAGTTTTCGCCGCCCGTGTGGATGAGGTAGCCCCAGGTGTCCTCTTCCTGCTTCACATCTTGGGCCAGTTGCTTCAGGGCTGCAATCCCCTCGGCCTCCTGTTTGGGCTTCAAATACCAGGTCGCGATTATGCTATACATATCGATAGTCCTTTCGAGAGGCAGGTCTGCGTCCGATCCGTGATCATCCCTACCCAGACGGGTCAAATTGATTGATCTTTGTGGCGCGGCAGCCCCCGGGAAATGAGGGTTCAATATGCCGAAAGATAGCCTGCAATAGGCTCGTTGGATGAGGGCCACGCACCCTTATGCTAGCATATTGTGCGCCGGGCTGGCAAAACTCAGATGTTGCCTGAGGGCTTGAGCGGTCCTGGCTGCCACTGACCGACGGCCTGAATATCAACCCCGCGAGGAGATCTGCCGCAGAGGTCCGTAGGTGGCTTTGAACTGTGCCTTGGCTGCCTCGTAATCTGCGGTTTTGCTGCCGTCGGGCAGAACGCGTTCGCCGATGCCAGGGGGTTTTAGGATGTCTTCCGGGGACGCTCCTGTTTCTGCGATCTGGGCAAGACGTGCGGCTCCTAGTGCCGCGCCGAACTCTCCGTCCTCGGGCAACTCGATCGGGACGTTCAGAACGGTTGCGATCAACTTGACCCAATAGTGCGATTTTGTACCGCCGCCGATGCCGATCAGCCGATCAATCCGCGCGCCGGTCTTCACCAGCGCGCCATACGAGTCGCTTAGGCCATAGGCGACCCCCTCAAGTACGGCGCAGGTCAGATCGCTCTGGTCAGTGTCTTTTCCCAGCCCGGTAAAGCCGCCGCGAATGTTGGCGTCGTTGTGCGGGGTGCGCTCACCTGAGAGGTAAGGGTAGAACTGCACGCGCCCCGGCGCACGTAGCTCCTCGCCCAATGCGCGGGTCAGGTCGGCGGGTTTTTGGCCGGTGATCTGCCCCAGCCAATTCAGGCTGTCGGTTGCAGACAGCATAACGCCCATCTGATACCAGCGATTGGGCACGGCATGGCAAAACGTGTGCAAAGCCGAGGCCGGGTCAGGGTGATAGCCATCGCGCGTAGCCAGCAGCACTCCGGAGGTGCCAAGCGAAATGAACCCGTCCCCCTCGTTCATTGCACCCAAGCCACAGGCAGCTGCAGCGTTGTCTCCCGCGCCTCCTGCGACGGTGACGCTATTGCGCAGACCCCAACGGCTGGCAAGATCGGGGCGAAGGGTACCTGCGGGCTGACATCCCTCGACCAGACGAGGCATCTGAGATTCCGACATCTGCCCAGCGGTCAACAGCTCCTCGGACCACGCGCGGCGCGAGACGTCCAGCCAAGATGTGCCAGCGCTGTCCGACATGTCAGCGACGTAGTCGCCTGTCAGATAGTAGTTCATATAGGCCGCAGGCAGCAGAACCTTCGCGATACGGGAGAAATTCTCCGGCTCATGTTCCTTGACCCAGAGCAGTTTGGGGGCCGTGAAGCCGGGGAAAACGATATTGCCCGAAATCTCGCGAATTCCAGGCAGGGCGTCCAGATGCTGGGCCTCGGCATCCGCGCGCGTGTCGTTCCACAGAATACAGGGCCGGATCACGTCACCTGCGGAATCCAGAAGCGTTGCGCCATGCATGTGGCCCGCCACGCCGACGGCTCGCAGATCGGCAAATTCAGGATGGGCGTCGCGTAGCGCGGCAACCGCCCCTCCAGAGCCGCGACCCAATCGGCGGGGTCCTGTTCGCTCCAACCGGGATGCTTATGTTCCGACGAGCAGGAATGCTCTGCCGAGCCGAGCACACTGCCGTCCTCTGCCAATAGCAGGGCGCGCAGCCCGGACGTTCCCAGATCAATGCCAAGGTAGCTCATACTGCGTCGCCTCTGAATTCACATATTTGCAAACGGTTTATTCTGTTTTTGAGGAGTCTGCAAAGCGCGGATCAGCCCCCGACATAGCTGCCGGTCTTTGGGCGATAGAAAATCTTCTGGTCATGCAGCTTGCCCAGAAGATCATGCATCCGGCGGATGGTGTCTTCGTTGATCTCATTCGCTTCAATAGAATAAGAGGCCATCGCCTGTCGCAGGGCTTGTTCGATCAATTCCATATCCTCGATGGAGAGTTCGAACATGTCATTATATTGCGGCATTGGAGGTCCTCCGGCTGCGGGTGTGAAACCAAAGCATGCCCGGAAAACCCCGAGTTTACCAGATTACCGTCCGTATCAGTCCCTTTGCATCCGCGCTGCATAATATTGTGCAATGGCTTGGGTCCGGTTTTTGACGCCTAGCTTGTCGTAGATGTTCGACAGGTGGAACTTTACGGTGTTCGTCGAAATCTCGAGCTCTTTTGAAAGTTCGCGATTGGACATGCCCTGCGCCAGCGCCTCGAGGATGGAGCGTTCCTTGCGCGACAGACTTTCGATTGGGTCCTGCTGCATTTTCCGGACGTCTATGAACGGAAACACCATCTTGCCCGCGGCCACCTTCTCGCAGGTGTCCAGAAGCCCTTCAACCTCGCCCGAGCGTGCGGCAAACCCAGCTGCCCCGGCCTGCATCGCCAGTCGTGGAACGTCGGCATTGGCGTCGCCATAGACCACGAAGCGCGGTGCACTGACCTGATCGCGCAGCACCTCGATCAGTTTGGCAGCGCCAAGGGCGGGCAATGTCCAGTCCACCACGCCGACCTGAACAGGCACCCGCATGACCGTGCCAAGGAATCCTTCGGCCGTGGCCGAAGTCGCGACCAATGAGAATCGCGGGTCGCGTTCAAAGATCTCTGACATCGCCGACAGGACCAGAGGGTTGCCGTCTGCCAGCATGACGTCGATGGGCTTTGATGGAGCTTCAGCCATATGAATTTGCCCTTAAAGCTCAAAAACTACCCAAATGGGTGGGTACTTTTTTGGTATACTATCGTATTTTTACACCTTTGGGTAGGTAATACCCCATCCTATTAGGCATGCTAAATCAGTAGTAAGTTACGTTGCGTGATCTGGCAAGACCACGTTTTCTACACGGCAACTCAACCAAACGGGCCGCTGAGCCTGAGAAACAGCCGAGGAAGCCGCACAATGACTTTCCAGATTTTCCCTCCGCTCGAAATCCCCGAGACCCTTGCAGCGGGTCCCGGACCCGGCAACACGGATGCTCGCGTTCTGCAGGCCTTTGCAGGGGCAGGGGTCGCCGATCATATGCAGGGCGACGTTCTGCGCGGAATGATCGAGTGCAAGCATATGCTGCGCGAAATCTGGGGCACGCAGAACGCCTATACTTTTGCCGTCGCCGGCACGGGTTGGAGCGCGCTGGACACCATGTTCTCGGCCGTCATGCCGGGCGACAAGGTTGTGGCTTTTGCCAACGGCACATTCTCGGGCATTGATGCGCTGACCCTGCGGATTAAGGCGGCGACGCCCACCGAACACGCAGCCAATCCGCTTGACCCTCAAGCCGCCAGCGTCACCGTGATCGAGGTTCCCCATGGCCAGCCCGTCACCGGCGAAATCGTCGAAGCGGTCCTGGCCGAGCACAAGCCCAAATGGGCGTTCATGGCCCACTGGGAAACCGGGTCCGGCCGGATCAACGATGTTCGCGGCTTTTCGGACGCGTGCGAGCGCCACGGCGCGATGGGTCTGATCGATGCGGTGTCGTCGCTGGGCGTGGATGATTTTTCGATCGACAACTACCCCGGCATCGCGGGTTGGGCCTCTTGCCCGCAGAAAGGTCTGTGCTGCCTGCCGCTGACCTACGCTCCGGTCAGCTTCACCGATGCCTTCATCGACAGCCTCAAGACCAGCGGTGCTTACACCTATGTGCACAACCCGATTTTCGAGGCCCGCCATTGGGGTATCGTCGACGGCCAGGACGTCGAGAAAGGCACCTATCACCGGACGCATTCGGGCTATGCCGTGGCCGCCTTCCACGAGGCGCTGCGTCTGACATTGCAGGAAGGTCTGGCCAAGCGCGCAGCGTCTTACCGCATTCATGAACGCGTCCTGCGTGATGCCGTGGTCGAACTGGGGTGCGAAGTTACCTCGGACATGCCCAGCCTGATCGTTCTGAACCTGCCGCCGGAGCTTGCTGGGCGTGAGATGGAGTTGGTGCAGAACTGCCGTGCGCGCGGATTTGGCATCTGGCCCACGCTCAGCGCGCCGGTGCAGGTGCGGATCGGTATCCTCAACCAATTGAACCGGAAATCCGTCAGCCGGATCGTGCGCCTGTTTGCCGAGGCGATGCGAGAACTGGGCGGGCAGATTGATCGGGACGCAATCGAAGCCCTGCTGGAAAGCCGCTACGGCACTTCGATGGCTGCTTAATTTCACTGCAAGAACGGGAGGATTGCAGATGGATATTCACGAATATCAGGCGAAAGAACTACTTTCGAATTTCGGTGTCGACGTGCCACCCGGTGCTTTGGCCTATAGCCCGGAACAGGCGGCCTACCGGGCGCGTGAACTGGGGGGTGACAAATGGATCGTCAAAGCGCAGGTCCATGCAGGCGGGCGCGGCAAGGCCGGAGGGGTCAAGCTGTGCAACACCGAAAACGAGATCTACACAGCCTGTGATGACATGTTCGGCCGCAAGCTGGTCACGCATCAGACCGGCCCTGAAGGCAAAGGGATTTACCGCGTTTACGTGGAAGCTGCGGTGCCGATTGATCGCGAAATCTATTTGGGTTTCGTGCTGGACCGTTCCAGCCAGCGGGTCATGATCGTTGCATCCTCGGAAGGCGGGATGGAGATCGAAGACATCTCGGCCGAGCGTCCGGACAGCATCGTGCGGTCTATCGTTGAACCCGCTGTGGGTCTGCAAGAGTTCCAGGCCCGTGAAATCGCTTTCCAACTGGGGCTGGAGCCGAAGCTGATCCAGCACATGGTCCGCACGCTGCAGGGCTGCTACGCCGCCTTCAGCGATCTGGACGCCACTATGGTCGAGATCAACCCTCTGGTCATCACCGGGGACGACCGCGTTTTGGCGCTGGACGCGAAGATGAGCTTTGACGACAACGCCCTGTTCCGTCACCCGCAGATCGCCGAACTGCGCGACAAAAGCCAGGAAGACCCGCGCGAAAGCCGTGCCGGTGACCGGGGCCTGTCCTATGTTGGTCTTGGCGGCAATATCGGCTGCATCGTGAACGGCGCCGGTCTTGCGATGGCGACCATGGACACGATTAAACTGGCTGGCGGAGAGCCGGCGAACTTCCTCGATATCGGCGGCGGCGCCTCGCCCGAGCGTGTGGCCAAAGCCTTCCGTCTGGTTCTGTCGGACGACAATGTGCAGGCCATTCTGGTGAACATCTTCGCCGGTATCAATCGTTGCGACTGGGTGGCCGAGGGCGTCGTACAGGCGTTGAAAGAGCTGGATATCGACATCCCTGTCATCGTGCGCCTGGCCGGTACCAATGTGGAAGAGGGTCAGAAGATACTCGCCAAATCCGGTCTTCCGATCATCCGCGCCACCACTCTGATGGAGGCTGCCGAACGCGCCGTGGGGGCATGGCGCAACGACCTTACCCAAGGCACCAAGATGAGGGCTGTGTAATGAGCATTCTTCTCGATCGTAACTCGCGCGTGATCGTGCAGGGTATCACCGGCCGCATGGCGCGGTTCCACACCAAGGACATGCTGAACTACGGCACCAATGTGGTGGGCGGCGTGGTTCCCGGCAAGGGCGGCGAAACCGTCGAAGGCGTTCCGGTCTTTGACACCGTCAAGCAGGCGGTTGAGGCCACTGGTGCGGATGCCAGCCTTGTGTTCGTGCCGCCGCCCTTCGCGGCCGACTCGATCATGGAGGCCGCAGATGCCGGTATCCGCTATTGTGTCTGCATTACCGACGGTATTCCTGCGCAGGACATGATCCGCGTGAAGCGCTACATGTACCGCTACCCCAAGGAAAAGCGCATGGTCCTGACCGGGCCGAACTGCGCGGGCACCATCTCGCCTGGCAAAGCGCTGCTGGGGATCATGCCGGGGCACATTTACCTGCCGGGCAATGTGGGCATCATCGGTCGCTCGGGGACGCTGGGCTATGAGGCCGCGGCGCAGTTGAAAGAGCGCGGGATCGGTGTTTCGACCAGCGTTGGCATCGGCGGCGACCCGATCAACGGCTCGTCCTTCAAGGATATTCTCCAGCGTTTCGAAGAGGATGAAGACACCCACATCATCGCCATGATCGGTGAGATCGGTGGCCCTCAGGAGGCCGAAGCCGCTGAGTTCATCCGCGATCACATCACCAAGCCTGTGGTGGCTTATGTTGCTGGTCTGACCGCTCCAAAAGGCCGGACCATGGGCCATGCCGGTGCAATCATCTCGGCCTTTGGCGAAAGCGCCAGCGAGAAGGTTGAAATCCTGTCGGCCGCCGGTGTGACCGTGGCCGAAAACCCAGCCGTGATCGGTGAAACGATCGCCCGCGTGATGGAGGCCGCGTGATGGTCAAACCCTCGGTCCTTGTTACCCGTCGCTGGCCTGCCGCCGTCGAGGCGCAGCTGGCCGAGACCTACAACACTGTGCTGAACACCGGGGACAAGCCTATGTCCCCGGCCGAAATCCGGCACGCGCTGAAATCCTATGATGCGGTCCTGCCGACCGTGACCGATACCCTCAGCTCCGAGGCTTTGGACGTTCCCGGTGCGCAGACGAAAATCCTGGCAAATTACGGCGTTGGCTACAGCCACATCTGCGAGCCCTCAGCGCGTGGGCAGGGCATGACCGTCACCAACACGCCGGACGTGCTGTCCGAATGCACCGCCGATATCGCAATGACCTTGCTGCTGATGGTGGCGCGCCGCGCGGGCGAAGGTGAACGCGAGCTGCGGGCCGGCAATTGGACCGGCTGGCGCCCCACGCATCTGATCGGCACCAAGGTCAGCGGCAAGGTTCTGGGCATCATCGGCTATGGCCGCATTGGGCAGGAAATGGCCCGGCGTGCCCATCACGGCTTCGGCATGCAGATCGTTGTCTACAACCGCAGCAAAATCGCGCCCGAGGTTCTAGCCCAGTGCAATGCCACGCAGGTCGAAACCGTGGATGATCTGCTGCCGCAATGCGATTTCGTCTCGCTCCATTGTCCAGGCGGGGCCGCAAACCGGCACCTGATAAACGCGCGCCGTCTGGACCTGATGAAACCGGATGCGGTCCTGATCAACGCGGCCCGTGGCGAGGTGATCGACGAACGCGCCCTGATCCAGTCCCTGACCTTCGACATGATCGGAGGCGCAGCTTTGGACGTGTTCGACGGTGAGCCCCGGATTAACCCCGACCTTTTGCAATGCGACAACCTTGTGATGCTGCCTCATCTGGGCAGTGCCACCCGTGAGGCGCGCGATCGCGTGATCTAACACGCCCGCATATCAATTCCCTGCTCTGGTCCCTCCGTGGGGCCGGGCTTCGTACCGTTCAGGAGGAAAGCGTCATGAACGCGCCTAATCGTTCAAATGGTTTTTTCACCCAGTCTTTGTCGGACCGTGATCCTGAGCTATTTGGCTCGATCACGTCCGAACTGGGCCGTCAGCGCGACGAGATCGAGCTGATCGCGTCGGAAAACATCGTCTCTGCCGCCGTGATGGAGGCGCAGGGCTCGGTGATGACTAACAAATACGCCAAAGGCTACCCCGGTCGTCGCTACTATGGCGGCTGCCAGTTCGTCGATATCGCCGAAAACCTGGCCATCGACCGCGCGAAAGAGCTGTTTGGTTGCGGTTTCGCCAACGTGCAGCCGAACTCGGGCAGCCAGGCGAACCAGGGCGTGTTCCAGGCGCTGATCCAGCCCGGCGACACCATTCTGGGCATGAGCCTGGATGCCGGTGGTCACCTCACCCACGGTGCCCGCCCGAACCAATCGGGCAAGTGGTTCAACGCCGTACAATACGGTGTCCGCAAAGAAGACAACATGCTCGACTACGATCAGGTCGAGGCGCTGGCGAAAGAGCATAACCCTAAGCTGATCATCGCAGGCGGCTCGGCCATCCCGCGTCAGATCGACTTTGCCCGCATGCGCGAGATCGCTGACATGGTTGGCGCCTATCTGCACGTGGACATGGCGCATTTCGCCGGTCTTGTGGCCGCAGGCGAGCATCCCAGCCCCTTCCCGCACGCGCATGTCGCGACGACGACAACCCACAAGACCCTGCGTGGGCCTCGTGGGGGTATGATCCTGACCAATGATGAAGATATCGCTAAGAAAGTGAATTCGGCGATCTTCCCCGGCATTCAGGGTGGCCCGCTGATGCATGTCATCGCAGGTAAAGCCGTTGCCTTCGGCGAGGCTCTGCGCCCCGAGTTCAAGACCTATATCAGCCAAGTCATCACCAACGCGCAGGCGCTGTCGGATCAGCTGATCAAGGGCGGTCTGGACACGGTGACCCACGGCACCGACACCCATGTGGTGCTGGTCGACCTGCGCCCCAAAGGTGTGAAGGGCAACGCGACCGAGAAGGCTTTGGGCCGGGCGCATATTACCTGCAACAAGAACGGCGTGCCGTTTGACCCCGAGAAGCCGACCATCACCTCGGGCATCCGTCTGGGTTCCCCAGCCGGCACCACACGCGGCTTCGGCGAGGTCGAGTTCCGCCAGATCGCGGACTGGATCATCGAAGTGGTCGACGGTCTGGCCGCCAATGGCGAAAACGGCAATGCCGAGGTCGAGGCCAAGGTCAAAGCCGAAGTCGCCGACCTCTGTGCCCGCTTCCCTATCTACCCGAACCTTTAAAACCAAGGATTCTTAACCATGAGCTTTCACCCAATCGAACAGGCTCCGGCCCGTCTGAACCGCAGCGAACTGGCTGTTCCGGGTAGCCAGCCCGGCATGTTTGAAAAAGCGGCCAAGTCGGATGTGGATGTGATCTTCCTGGATCTGGAAGACGCCGTCGCGCCCGACGAAAAAGAACAGGCCAGAACGAACATCATCGAGGCCCTGAATGACATCGACTGGGGCAACAAGACCATGTCGGTACGGATCAACGGGCTGGATACTCATTACATGTATCGCGACGTGGTGGATGTGGTCGAACAGGCCGGTCAGCGTCTGGACCTGATAATGATCCCCAAGGTCGGCACCGCCGCGGATGTTTACGCCGTCGACATGCTGGTCACCCAGATCGAGGACGCCAAAGGCTACAAAAAGCGGATCGGGTTCGAACATATCATCGAAACCGCGCTTGACATGCAGAATGTCAGCGAGATTGCTGCCGCATCGAAACGCAACGAAAGTCTGCATTTCGGGGTTGCCGACTATGCGGCCTCGACCCGCGCGCGGACAACCATCATTGGCGGTGTGAATCCGGATTACTCGGTGCTGACCGATGCCGACCCTGAGGGCGGCCGCATGACCCATTGGGGTGATATGTGGCACTACGCGCTGGCGCGTATGGTTGTTGCGGCGCGCGCAAACGGCCTGCGCCCGATCGACGGCCCGTTCGGTGATTTTCAGGACCCCGCTGGCTATCGCGCGGCGGCAAAGCGCGCAGCGGTTCTGGGTTGTGAGGGCAAGTGGGCCATTCACCCCAGCCAGATCGCACTGGCCAATGAGGTCATGTCGCCTTCGGATGCCGAGGTGGACAAGGCCAAGCGGATTCTCGTCGCGATGGCCGATGCAGAGGCGGCAGGCAAGGGCGCTGTCTCGCTGGACGGTCGCCTGATTGACTATGCCTCGATCCGGCAGGCGGAGGTGCTGGTTGAAAAGGCAGGTCAGATCGCTGCCGCGTGATCTGCCAAGCGTTAGACGGAGCGGGCTGTCCCATCGAACGGCCCGTTTCGGTTTTGCGGGCGAAAGGCGCTGATCGGGCGGCCGAATTCACGGGTGAACGACCGCCCCAAGGCCGACGCACAGGAAAACCCGCATCTTAGGGCAATCTGTTCGACACTCAGTCGCGTTTCCTGCGCCAGATAGCGCGCATGTTGCAGACGATAGAGCTTGTAGTATTTGCCAGTCGTCATCCCCAGCTCATCTGCAAACGCGCGGCTGAGGCTGCGCTCGGATAGCGAGACGCGTTCGGCCAGTTCAAAGGTTGTCAGCGGAGTCTCGACGTTTTCGGCAATGACATTCAGGGCGTCCAGCAGTTTCGGCGACCCACGATCCTGCAATTGTTGCGAACCGCGCTTCAGCTCGGATTGGCGGGCAGGGTCGTAGATGAACATGTTCGAGGCATCAAACGCGGCGGCGGGACCGAACAGGTTCTGGATCAGGTCAAGTGTAAGTTCCAGCGCTGTGCTGGCCCCTCCGCAGGTCAGAAACGGGCCGGAATGGACAAACCGGGCGCTGGACACGTTCACTTTGGGAAAACTCTCGCGGAATGCATCAAACTCCTGCCAGTGAATCGTGGCTTGGTGCCCGTCCAGAACCCCGGCTTCGGCCAAAATCCAAGCCGCGGTATCCAGGGCCAGAACGCGCTTGGCAGTCCGAACAGCCTGTCGGATCGCAACTAGAAGCTCTCTATTGATTTGCTGCCGGACGCGGTAACCGGCCACAATGACCAGCGTTCCGGTCGATATTGCTGGGTCGAAGACCCGATTGGGAGAAACTTGTATTTCGCTCGAGCTTTCCACGGGTTCGCCGTTCAGGCTGGTGATCTCCCAACTCGGACTGGCGTAGAGCGCGCGCATCTTTACGTCCCGCAATGGCTCCAGCGCGCTGGCCAGAACCATGTTGGAAAACCCGTCCAGCAACAAGAACTCAAAATGCTCATGAGGGGATGACGACAAAAGTATTCCTCCTGACGAAAAATGTATCGTTTGTTCCGGAGTTTTGAAAGTAGCGTTGCCGCATTCAGTCGCCTGCCAAGGCGCGATTCCTGCTGATCGAAGGACAAAGATATGCCCCTTGCCATGAACCGCGAAGTTTTCATCACCTGTGCCATCACCGGATCGGGTGGGACGCAGGACAAGTCTCCGCATGTGCCGCGCTCGCCCGAGCAGATTGCCAATTCGGCGATTGATGCGGCCAAAGCAGGGGCCGCTGTTGTGCATTGCCACGTACGCGACCCCGAAACCGGCGTGCCCTCGCGCGATCTGGGCTTGTACCGCGAGGTGACAGACCGCATTCGCGATGCTGAGGTCGACGTGGTGCTGAACCTGACGGCTGGTATGGGCGGTGATATTGTGTTCGGCCCGACCGAAAGCCCGTTTCCGGTCAATGAAGCGGCCACTGACATGATCGGCGCGACGGAGCGGATGGCGCATATTGCCGAATGTCTGCCGGAAATCTGCACGCTCGATTGCGGTACAATGAACTTTGCCGAGGCAGACTATGTGATGACCAACACCCCCGGCATGTTGCGGGCGATGGGTCAGATGATGACCGATCTTGGCGTAAAGCCCGAGATCGAAGCCTTCGACACCGGCCACCTATGGTTCGCCAAGCAGTTGGTGAAAGAGGGTATTCTGGAACCCAACGCTCTGGTTCAATTGTGCATGGGTGTGCCGTGGGGTGCCCCCAATGACATCAACACCTTCATGGCGATGGTCAATGCGGTGCCGTCTGATTGGACATGGTCGGCCTTCTCGCTGGGTCGCGATCAGATGCCCTATGCTGCGCAATCGGTTCTGGCGGGTGGCAATGTCCGCGTCGGGCTTGAGGACAACCTGTTTCTGGAAAAAGGCGTTCTAGCCACCAATGCACAACTGGTCGAACGTGCCGTGACGGTGATCGAGAACATGGGCGCCAAGATCATCGGCCCGGACGCCGTGCGCGAGAAACTGGGCCTGACCAAGCGCGCTCCCGTCGCGAAATGAGCAGGCGCGTTCTTGTAACCGCAGGCGCGGCTGGCATCGGCCGCGTCATTGCGGAGCAATTCCTTCAGGATGGATCGCGGGTCGCGGTTTGCGATGCAGACCCCGCAGCTGTTCAGAGCTTTGCCGACGCGCATCCCGGCAGTATCGCCGTGGTGGCCGATGTCACCTCTGAATCCGCTATGGACGCTTTCCTAAGTTCGGTTGAGGACGAATGGGGCGGCATTGATGTGGCCTGCGCCAATGCCGGTACCGGTGGCCCCGCCGGGCCAATCGAAGATCTGGCCTATGACGCGTGGCAGCAATGCCTCGCCACCAACGTGCACGGCGCATATCTGACCTGCCGTTGGGCGGCGCGGGTCATGAAGGCGCAAAAATATGGCCTGATCGTCATGACCTCGTCCACCGCTGGGATCATGGGCTATCCGATGCGGTCCCCATATGCGGCAGCGAAATGGGCCCTGATCGGTCTGACCAAAACCCTGGCGATGGAGCTTGGCCCTTTTGGCATCCGCGTCAACGCGATCTGCCCTGGCGCTGTTGAAGGTGACCGGATGGAGCGCGTTTTGGCCAACGAGGCCGCAGCCCATGGTCAGAGTATTGAGACCATGCGCGCCGCCTATGTGACTGGCGTGTCCATGAAAACATGGGTCACGGCGCAGGACGTGGCGAACAGCATTCATTTCCTTGCCTCGGAGGCGGGGACCAAAATCTCGGGGCAGGTTCTGTCCATTGATGGCCATACGGAGACACTTGCGCCATGACACAAAAAGCAACCATCATCGGCGGCGGCGTGATCGGCGGGGGCTGGGTTGCCCGGTTCCTGCTGAACGGCTGGAACGTTTCGGTCTTTGACCCGGACCCGGAAGCCGAGCGTAAAATCGGCGAAGTGCTAGCCAATGCCCGCCGCGCCTTGCCCGCCCTTTATGACAAGGCGCTACCGGCCGAGGGCACTCTGACCTTTCATGACGATATGGGCGAGGCTTTGGCCGGTGCCGTATGGGTTCAGGAAAGCGTGCCCGAGCGTTTGGACCTCAAGCACAAGATCCACGCGCAGATCGACGAGTTGTCGCCTGCGGATGCGGTGATTGGGTCCTCGACCTCGGGGTTCAAGCCCTCTGAACTGAACGAACACGGCGGTCGCGTCGTCGTCGCGCACCCGTTCAACCCCGTTTACCTGCTGCCGCTGGTCGAGCTGGTGGGGGACGCGAATACTTGCGCCAAGGCGTCAGATATCCTGCGGTCCATCGGGATGTATCCGCTGACCGTCCGCAAAGAGATCGACGCGCATATTGCCGACCGCTTCCTCGAGGCTGTCTGGCGTGAGGCGCTTTGGCTGGTCAAGGATGGCGTCGCCACGACCGAAGAAATCGACGAAGCGATCCGCATGGGGTTCGGCATCCGCTGGGCGCAGATGGGTCTGTTCGAAACCTACCGCGTCGCGGGTGGCGAGGCGGGAATGAAACACTTCATGGCGCAATTCGGCCCGGCGCTGCAATGGCCTTGGACCAAGCTCATGGATGTGCCGGAATTTACCGATGAACTGGTCGACCTGATCGCCGGTCAATCGGATGCGCAATCCGGCCATATGTCGATCCGCGAACTGGAGCGTCTGCGCGATGACAACCTGATCGGGATGATGCGAGCGCTGAAGAAAACCGGCAGCGGGGCAGGCGGCGTTCTGAACGCGCACGAAGCGACGTTGCCTGACCCCGAAGGTGATGATCTGCCGATCACCGTGGATCGTGTCATCCCGCAAAGCTGGACAGACTATAACGGCCACATGAATGAGGCCCACTATATCGAGGTCTCGGCCCAGGCGACGGACAATTTCATGCTGATGATCGACGCGGATGCAGATTATATCGCGGCGGGCAACAGCTACTTCACGGTTGAGAACTTCGTGCAGTACCACGCGGAATTGCATGCGGGGGATCGTCTGACCGTCACAACGCAGGTTCTGCGGGGCGAAGGCAAGAAAATGCACCTGTTCCACCGTCTGCACGGACCGGATGGAGAGGTCGCGGCCACTGTCGAAACCCTGCTGCTGCATATGGATCTGAACGCGCGCAAGACCTCTCTGCCGACCGCGGATGTGGCCGCGAAACTGACCGCTTTCGCCGAAGATCACGCCAAGCTGCCAGCCCCTCAGGGGGCGGGCCGCCATGTGGGGCAACGGGGCTGATAGCAACGCGTGCCGCCTCTGGGTTCATGAATCCGGCGGCGGCATCTACTGGCGGGTCGATCTGCAAAGATCCTGATCCGCCTTTTTTCCGCAAGCCCGGCGGCGTTGTGTTATAATTTCCTCCAATTGTTGTTGTGTTTTGGAGGTAAATTATGATTTTTCGTTTAGTGGCAGCACTTTGTTTGACCTTCGCTTTGTCTACCGCGAATCCCCAGATTGCCAGGGCAGATGCGGGTGACTTCATTGGCGGCGCTGTTGTCGGAGGCGTGGTTGGCTACGCAATCGGCAAAGATCAGCAAAAGAAGAAAGCGCAGCGCTCGACCACCCGGACATATCGGCCAAGCATTCCATCTACTTCGGAAGGGGCGCAGACGCAAACGGCGCTCAACTATTTCGGCTACAATGCCGGACGGGTTGATGGTCAGGTGGGTGGCGGAACGCGGGCTGCAATCCAACGATATCAGGCGTCCATGGGATACCCGGTCAACGGGTATGATTTCCAACCCTATCAGCGCGATTTCCTGATGCAGGCTTATTACTGGGGTACAAGTGGCGGTCAGGCCAGCACTCAGCTCTCTGGTCAGCCATTGTTGATGGCCTATCGTCGGCAAGTTCAAACGGGCACGGCCGTGGCCGCTGCTCCACAACCCGCGCCGCAACCCGTGGCACCTGTGACTGCAACGGCGGCACCTGCCGAACCGGCGCCCGAACCGGAAGCGACCGAAACGGCCACTGCAGCCCTGCCGAGCTTGTTTGCGGGCGGTACAGGTGGCCCGTCGCTGGCCAACCGTTGTAGTGCGGTGATGCTGCAAACCTCGACCAATGGCGGCTACACGACGCTGGCGAACATGTCGGACCCCGATTTCGCCCTGAGCGAGCAGTTCTGTCTGGCGCGCAGCTACGCCATGGCAAGGGGTGAGGATCTGATGGAGGACATTCAGGGCCTGACGCCGGATCAGGTGGCAGCGCAATGCGAAGCCTATGGTGAGATGCTCGCCCCTCAGGTCGTCTCGCTATCGTTGACGTCGAAGGCCGACGCCGAAACGCAGATGCGCAAGCTGGCTCTGGATTCTGGCCTCAGCCCTGAAGACCTTGCCGCGACCAGCAAGGTCTGTCTGGCGATGGGCTACCGTCAGGACAATATGGACAGCGCAGTAGGCTCGGCCTTGATGCTGGTTGCCATGGGTGAACCTGCCTACGGAGAGCTGATTGGCCACCACCTGCGCGAAGGTTTCGGCGTGCAAGAGCGTCGCGATCTGGCGATGCAATGGTATGATGCGAGCCTGTCCGCGCTGGATGCCGGATCTCAGGCCGTGTTCCTGCCATCACAATCGGATCGCCCGGAATTGCTACGTGCGGCGATGACAAAAACACAGTAGGTCTGGCTGACCTATTCCGCGGGCGCATGGATCGCCCGCGGTTTTTTCCAGCGCTTCGATAGCAGGAACTATGATCGGGTGCCGCGCAGACCGGTGCTCTGCGTGACCTGTTCGAAGACTTAGTATCGTAGGGGCTAGTGACAAACCCTTTGGTGCGGGGCAATTCCTATCGCCAAGGGTGTGTCAGCGATCCGCGATCGGTCCCTTGCTTCATTATGCTTGCCTAGGGTTGGTCCACGTTCGAAATTCGCGGGGCGTGCACATGGGTTCGGACGAGTAAGGCCGCGGCTACGCCTGCGATTGCGCCGAACAGATGCGCCTCCCACGAGACGCCGGGCTGGCCGGGCAGAACGCCCCAAAGGATTGATCCGTAAAGCACCCCAACCACCATGGCCACGGCAAGGGTCACGGGCGACCGATCAACCAATCCCCGCGCGACCAGAAAGCCGAACCACCCGAACACCAGCCCGGATGCGCCGATATGGATGGCCGTGTTTCCGAACAGCCAGACCAGCGCTCCGCCCAAAGCGATGATGACGGCGTTCACGACCAATAGCGCCCGTGTTGCCGTTGCCGCCAGCAAAGCCCCCATCAGAATCAGCGGGGGCGTGTTTGAAATGAGATGCGGAAAGCTGGCATGCAGAAGTGGCATGCCAACGATCCCGTCCAACCCGGTGACCTGCCTTGGGATCAGCCCGAATGCGAGGTTCAAGCGGTACCCTATCGCCCAGTTGAGAACTTGAATCGCCCAAAGCACCGCAATGAAGAGCGCCAGGACCTTGAACCGCGAAAAAACAACACGTTTACCGTTTTTATCAATCATCTGAGATAGATAATCCCGGCAGTGAGAACGATCAATACGCCTTGCAGGATGGTCGGATCAGAGTGTGGGCGCTGACGCGCTCAGGTGGCAAAGACCTCGAAATGGATCTGGTTTTCCCCGACCTCTAACGCTTCAAGACCGGATTTCAGGTCGGTCATGAAATCCAACGGACCGCAGAGCAAATACTGAGCGTTGGGACCGGCGTTCAATGCGATCAACTCCTGCGCCGTGATCCGGCCTTTGATGTCAAAATCCGGTCCCGCCACGTCTTGGGCTTCGGGCGCACTGTAGTAGATCCGTTTCCGTGCGGTCGGGCTGGTGGCAATCAGGTTGTCAACTTCGCCGCGCAGCGCGTGAAACCGTCCGTTGCGCGCGGCATGTATGAACCAGACCGGACGGTCAGGGTGCTGTGCCACAGTCTGATGCAACATTGCGATCATCGGGGTCACGCCAACGCCGGCGCTGACGAGGACAAGGGGCGTGTCTCCTGACGGGATCAGGAAATCCCCGGCTGGCGGTTTGCCCTCGATTATGTCGCCCACTTGCACCTTGTCGTGCAGAAACCGGGACGCCGAGCCATTTGGTTCGCGCTTCACAGTGATCCTGTAGTGGTCCTCGGATGGGTTGCCGGACAGGGTATATGTCCGCCGCAGTTTAGTATCATGCGTCGGAACGCTGAGCACAATCGGCAGGTGCTGCCCCGCCTCAAAAGCGGCAAGTGGACCTCCATTTGCAGGTCGCAAGTGAAATGAGGTGATCCCCTCAGCCTCGGCAATCTTATCCGTAACCACCAGCTGTCTCGATGGTGTCGGTTCAGCCGACCATCTCAACGACAGCGCGTTTGGTCGGTCGATCACGGCGTCGACCTGAACGTCGATCATGCGCAGAATATTGGGGTCACGTGCCTCGGCCGGAGCCCAGTCGATCTCGGCTCGCCCGGACAGATGCAGCAGCCCTCCGGTCGCGAAGTCGACGAAGAGCAGCCCGATGCGGGGGTTCTCCAACAGGTTGCCAATCGTGTTGAAGAAGTTGTTGCCGGAATAGTCGGGAATACGCAGACGGTTTGGGCCGACCACGCGGACAAATCCGGGTGTCCCTCCGCGATGAGAGGCATCAAACCCGTTCGACGCCGTCTGTTGCGGACCATGTCGACCGGACCCGATGAACAAGGTATCCGAGGCGCTGATACGGGCCATCTGCGCGGGGTTGAGGTGGTCCGATACCAGCGCCTCTGCCGGTTTATTGCCGGCCACCCGCCGCCAGTCACGTTCATTGATGTACTGAGGGCAGTTGCCGAAGCTCTGACGAATGTCGATAGCAAAACCGGTGTCGGTTGGGCGGGTCCGACCGCTGAACCTATTGCGTCGGCGCGTCGCCAGCTCGATGCCGACAACGCCGATATCAGCCCCTTTTCGCAGGCTTTCTGCCAACGGATCACGCGGGTCGATCACGGTATCAACCGTCAACGTTTGGGCGTCAGGCGAATGAACGAACCCGTCCTCGCCTTCAATGATTGTCGCCCATATGCGGCCTTCTGCATCGCTGGACGCAGCCACCAGAAACGGCTGCGCCTGATAGAAGGCACGATGCTGGTCCGGCAAGTGGTCGCGAATGTACGGAGCGGCCCTGTGGGCTATATCGCCCGCACCCGCCCGCACCTGCGCCGCCAGTTCGCCCGCGTGAAACGGAGTATCCGTGCCAGACATCGTCTTACCTCCTTGGTGTGTGTTTAAAGGCCCAGATCGCTCAGCCCCGGATGGTCGCCCGGGCGACGGCCCAGAGGCCAGTGGAACTTGCGCTCATCCTCTGTGATCGGCAGTTCGTTGATGCTGGCAAACCGGTTGGCCATGTAGCCACTCTCGTCGAATTCCCAATTTTCGTTGCCGTAGGCCCGGAACCAGTTTCCGCTGTCATCTCGGAATTCATAGGCGTATCGCACCGCGATCCGGTTGCCGTCATGGGCCCAGAGCTCCTTGATCAGGCGATAGTCCAGTTCCTTGTTCCACTTGCGGGTCAGAAATGCCTCGATCTCGGCGCGGCCAACAGGGAATTCGGCCCGGTTGCGCCATTGGCTGTCCGGCGTGTAGGCCAGCGCGACCTTGGCCGGGTTACGGTCATTCCAGCCGTCTTCGGCCAGACGGACCTTTTCAATCGCGGTTTCGCGGGTGAAGGGCGGCAGAGGGTGGCGGGGGGCTTCTTGTGTCATTGCACGTCTCCGATGCGGTGTCTGGCGCAAATGTTCAGGCGACGAGGCCCACGGCCGTGGCTGGCATCGGCTCGAATCCGTCCAGCGCCTCGAACCGGGCGATCCATGCCCGCACATTCGGATAGGGGTCGAGCGAGACGTTCCCCTCGGGTGCGTGGGCAGTGTAGGAGTAGGCGGCGACATCTGCGATGGTCGGTCGGTCGCCAACCAGCCAGTCGCGGCCTTCCAATCCCTTTTCAAGTTTTTGCATCGCCTTGGCTGCGGTTGCGGCGGCGAAATCGACGTCCAGAGGTGCACCAAACACCGTGATCAACCGCGCTGCGGCGGATCCGAACGCGATCTCTCCTGCGGCGAGGGTCAGCCAGCGCTGCACCGCAGCTTCGCCCACCGCATCGGTCGGCATCCAATCTGGCGCGTATTGCCGCGCGAGGTATACGAGGATCGCGTTGGAATCCGAGACCACAACATCGCCATCCTCAAGCACCGGGACTTGCCCGTTGGGGTTCATCGCCAGAAACTCGGGCGATTTGTGTTCGCCTGCGACGAGATCGACGAAAACGGCCTCGTGGGCGATACCGGCCAGCTTGGCAAAGACCAAAGCGCGGTGCGCGTGGCCGGATTTCGGGAAGTGGTGGATACGTACTGCGTTCGACATTTGTCAGCTCCTGTCATGCGCGGAATTGCTTCTGCGGCTATAGATACAGCTTGCCATCAGGGGTGATAATGCGCAGTTTCAGGGGATCATTGAGCCCTAGGAGGGCGTAATAACATGGACAAGATCGACCGAATGCGCGCCTTTGCGCTGGTGGCGCAGAATGCCTCGTTCACTTTGGCAGCCCAGCGGCTGGGGCGGTCGTCGCGTCTGGTCAGCAAATACGTGGCCGATCTGGAGGAGGCGCTGGGCGTGCAGCTTCTGAACCGAACTACCCGCAGCGTATCCCTGACCGATGCCGGGGCGACCTACCTGGCGATGTGCGAACCGCTTCTGGATGGGTTTGACGAAATGGAGGAGGCGGTGCGCAATGCGCAGACCTCTTTGCGCGGTGTGATACGGATTTCTGCGCCGACAGGATTTGGCTCTCTACGGCTTGCGCCGTCGCTGGCGGCTTTTGTCGAAACACACTCAGAGGTTGAGATTGATCTCAACCTTTCAGACCGCCGGGTGTCGATCATCGAAGAAGGTCTGGATTTGGCGATCCGGATTGGGCCAACGCGGGACAGTTCCCTCAAGATGCGCCGGTTGGGGCCGATGCCGCTGATTGTGTGCGCGTCTCCGGCCTATCTCGAACGTGCGGGTGTGCCCGCGCATCCAAGCGCCCTTGCCACGCATGAGTGCATTCTGGACGGCAATATGAGCGACCCTGCAGTCTGGCGGTTTGATGTCGATGGCAACGAGGTGGCGGTGCACGTCAATGGTCGCCTTCAGGCCAATGCGCCTGCGGCCTCGGCGCGGCTAGCCGCTGCAGGAGTGGCTGTTGCCAGATGCCCGGCCTACACGGTGGCGGATGCGCTCAGGTCTGGGGAATTGGTCGAGCTATTCGCCGAACACCGCGTCACGCCTTACGTCGTGGCGGCACTTTTCCCGCAAAACCGCAGGCTGACCACGCGGGTCCGCGCGTTGATCGACCATCTGGCAAGCGATGACTTGATCTGCAACGCCGGGGCGTAACGGCTATGCCTTCTGGTGCCTAGGCCCTTGACCAATCCCTAGCCCCTTGTTTTCGTAGGTGCGAGCGATGGGCAACCCTCACTGCACTAAGGGGTCGCCTGCAGCCGGGGAAGGGATGGTATGGCTGAAATCGAACGTTGGCTGAGCAAGCACGGACTGGCCAAATACGCCAGCGCCTTCGCCGACAACGAGATTGAACTGGGCGACCTGACAGAGCTGACCGACGAAGACCTCGTGACCATTGGCCTGCCTCTGGGACGCCGGCGGCGGTTCATGAAGGCGGTGCGCGCAACCACTGATGGCAACGCCCGGCCGCAAAACACGGCGCTGGGCGCGTCAATCGTGGCCGAACGCCGTCAGCTGACGGTCATGTTCATTGATCTGGTCGGTTCGACCGAGATATCGCAGCGGGTCGATCCCGAAGATCTGGCCGAGGTTCTGCGGCTGTTCAAAGAGACCTGCGCGGCGTCCGTCGCTGATTTCGATGGTCAGATTGCGAGCTATTACGGCGACGGGATCATGGTGTTCTTTGGGTTCCCGCTGGCCCATGAAGAAGATCCCGAGCGTGCCATTCGCGCCGGCTTGCGTATCATCCGCGAAGTACCCGAAATCCGCACTCACGCAAAACTCCAGGTGCGGATCGGGATCGCCACCGGTCTGGTCGTGGTTGGTGATTTGCGCGGCGAAAAGATGTTCGAAGACGGCACCGCGATGGGTGAGACGCCCAATCTGGCCGCCCGTCTACAGGCGATGGCGGAACCCGGCACCATGATCGTGTCACCTCGGACGCATCAGTTGGCGGGTGGGGCCTTCGATTATGTGCTGCAAGGGTCCTTCAAGTTGAAAGGGTTCACGAAAGAAGTTGAGGCGTGGCAGGTGATCGGCGCGCGCGATACGGACAGCCGTTTCAGACGTGTTGAGGGTGCTGCCCTCGGCCCTCTGATCGGGCGCATCACGGAATATGAGACGCTCAGCGACAAGTGGAAGCTGGCCAGTGAGGGCGAAGGCCAAATCGTTCTGGTGTCCGGAGAGCCGGGGATCGGGAAATCGCGCCTGATTGAGGAGTTGCGGCAGAAAGCCCCCCAAGGCGCGCATGAGCAAATTCGGCTGCAGTGTTCACCGTATCATTTTGCCAGCTCGTTTTATCCGATCATCCGGCGGCTTCACCATGTTGCCGACCTGAGGTCTGAGGACTCGGATGAGGCAAAACTGGACAAGATATCATCGATTTTGAAAGACCCTTCAGATCAGGTTCTGCGATTGGCTGCGTCCCTATTATCGGTCCCGTTCGAGGATCGGTTGGGGCCGCTGACCCTGACACCGCAGCAGATCATGGATGAGACACATGAGATATTGCTGGACCATTTGCTGGCCGATGCATCCGATAAGCCGGTTTTGCTGTTGTTTGAGGACGCGCACTGGCTAGATCCGACAACAAAGGCGCTGATGGATCGGCTTGTGGACCGTCTCCGGGATCTTCCGATGATGGTCGTGATGACCTTCCGGCCCGAGTTTGACCCAGGTTGGGCGTTGCAATCCAACCTGACAAAAGTGGTTCTCAGGCAGCTTGATTTTCAGGACGTTAAACGCATCGCAAATGAGGGGTCGATTACGGGACAGTGATAAATCGTACGCTAAGCGATTTTGTGCCTCATTTCTCGCCAGATGTACTGACCTATGAGCAAAATGTGCTCCCATCCCAAGGGCGATATGTGCCTGAGCAGGTGTTCGGGCGTGTCCAGGCCTTCGCTTTGCCGCTGCAGGATGGCTTTGCCGATCTGGTCCGTATTCCAGAATATGATGATCGCCGTGAGCAGATTGAGGCAAGCCAGGCGGAAATGCTGGCTTTCCGTGGTCCGATCGCGGATCTCGCCCCGACGGCCGATCCACAAGGCATTCTTCAGCGCATGGTGCGCTTCGCCTTTATTGAGCCCGACAGTAGAGCGGCGCTGCATGTCCATATCAAGGGTCCATTCGATGATGAACAGTGTCCGTTCGATCTGTCCGATTTCCCGCATCGCGATGGCCAAATCGTTCTTGCGCGGCCGGGCTGACAATCGCTTCAGCAGCTGGCTTGGCGGTACCTTCCCGGACCGCATCGTGGCCGTGCATCTCAGCACATCGCCCCAGTTGTCGATGAAGGTTTGTTCCCGGACCTTGCCCCCGACCAGGCACTTGAGTTCCTTGGGAACGCTTTTACGATCGAAGACGTAGAACCGCTTGGATTTCAGATCGCGGATCCGGGGAATGAAGCGATAGCCCAGCAGCGCGCAGGCGGCGAATACGAGATCAGTGAACCCACCCGTGTCGGCGTAGTGCTCCTTGATCTTCTTGCCGATCTCGCTCAGGCACAATCCGTCCAGAATATATGGTGCCTCGTTCACAGTGGCCGGGATCGAATTGATCCAGTACGGCCCGTACAGGTCGGACACATGGGCGTAGGCTTTCAGCCCCGGAACATGCGTGTCGTACTTGGCGTTGATGAGATTCATTGCTTCGCCCTGGCGCGTGGTCGGGAAGAACTGCCCGTCGCTGGATGAGGTCTGACCCGAACCCCAGTATTGGGCCATGGGAAGCCTGGACTGCGCGTCGAGAACGATGGCCAGCGCCTCGTTGATCGCATCGCTTTCGACATGCCAACGCGACAGACGGGAGAGCTGGGAATACTCATGGTCGGCGGTCGCGGCGGCCATCTTGCTCAGACCAACGTTCAAGCCCTCACCGAGAAGCACGGTCAGCAGTCCGATGATGTCCTTGCACGGTGCGCCTGTGCGCAGATGGGTGAACGCGTCCGTGAAGCCTGTGGCTTCGGCCACGTCCTGAAGGATATCGGTGATTTTCGCAGGGGGCAGGCGCCGATAGAGATCGAGAACCAGATCGGCAGCTTCCGCCGGAACATCCGCCTTGAGGCGTTCAATGCGCAACTCACCGGCTTCGATGAGGCCGTTGGGAAGGGTGCCGTCCCTGACAGCCTCCGCAAGCCGCTCCAGACCAACCTGCAACCGATGCTTGCGATCCTCAAGCCAGACCTCGGGATCCAGCGGAAGATCAAGACCTGGCATCGTCTTCGCCGCTTCCAGCGGCACCAGGACTTTCCTGTCATCGGCATATCGGCGGGCATGATCCAGCCAGATATCGTTGGACCGGAAGGCTTCTTGCAAGCGGCACATCACCGCCACGATCCAAAGCCGCTGCTCGTTGGTTTCCGGCTTGCGCAGCTGTTTGTCCCACTTTGAGCGGGCTGGAAGAAAGGCCCGGGATTTGGTCGGGATATCTGCGTCTTCCCGGATGACCGTCGCAGCGTCGAGCAGCGGTTGGGCCACGGTGGCACCCCTGATATCCAGCGCTCTCAACATGCGTTTGCCATAGAGTTTGAAACAGTGAATAGCCTTTTCGATGTGATCCATTGGCTCGGCCATGGCGGGCTTGATCAACTGGGTCGCCATCGCCACGAGTGTTTCCAATCCATCCCATGAGCAGGATGCATCGACGGCACCGCGCAGGGCCGCCTCATCGCCCCGGGCCATCAGCAAGGTCGTTCCCAATGATTGGAACCCGACCAGTGTGTTGGCGATATCTGCCTGCGCCTGTTCGAAGTGTAGCGTGCTGAGTTTCTTCGCCTCCCGCCACATCTTGACTACGATCCGGTCATGGGTGTCGACAACGGTATCTGCGATGGAGGCCGACCACTCCACCACGCAGGTGGCCAGAATGGCAAGGCGACGATTGCCGCTGATGTCCTGCAGGCCGCCCGTGAAGTACCGCTCGCCCTGGCGGCGCAGGATTTTGATCCGGTGTGGCGGGATGTCATTGAGGACGTCAGGCGATAGCTCAATTGCCTTGAGGGCGTCCACCCGATCAAGCAGGCGGTTCATATCGGCCGTGTTCTTGCCAACCTCGAAACCGCGCAGCCACAAGAACACACTCTGCCAGCCGTTCTCCGCCGCGCCCAGCAGATCATTTAGGCGGCGGCGCATCCGGCTGTCCAGGCGCGCGGCAATCCGGCCCTCAATCCGCCGCTCGGCCGCCACAAGGGCATCGGCGCACAGCCGCTCAATGGTCGTGATCCCCGGCAGAATGATCTGCCGGTTTCGGCATTCCTCCACAAAGACCCGCACCAGCCCTTCGCCGGTTTCGGCGGCCTCGGCCTGCTGACCGAGCCAGGACTGCATCTGCTTCGCGCGCTTGCCAGCGAACGGCTTGTAGCCGTAGATTTTGCGCAAGGCACCGAGATGTTCTCGACGGGTTACATCGCGGACAGCGTAGGGCAAGAGATCTTCAGGTTTCAGCCCGAGTTGGGCTGCGATGTAATTGGATACGGCTTCCGGGATCACCTCTCCCGGTTTCAGAAGACGTCCAGGATATCGCAACGCGCAAAGCTGGAGCGCAAAGCCGATCTGGTTTTGCGCGCGCCTGCGCGTTTTGATGTACGCGATGTCATCGTCTGCGAGCGTGTAGTGGTATTCCAGCGATGCCCGGTCAGTGGGCAGGTCGAAGAGAGTATCACGCTGACGTTTCGTCAGAACAGTTCTATGGGCCATGTGTTACCTTTTCAGAGAGAGTGTTGAGGGTCAGATCCCGGGCCTTCGTTATGTTTTTGCCTGTTCGATAGACCTACCTTCAGCGCACAACTCAGACCTCGGAATCCGCACCCATGAAAACAAGGTCTCAGAGTGTCGCAAATAACCCGTCCGATAAAAGTTGCAGTGAAGGGGGTTCAAACGTACAGTCGAGCAATGGAAAAAATCGGATATGCGCGCTGCTCGACCTACAGTCAGGACTTGACCGCGCAGCGGCAAGCGTTGAGTGACCTCGGGGTTCGCAAGGACCGCATCTACACGGATCACGGATTGACCGGCACCAATCGGGAGCGGCCCGGACTTGAACAAGCGCTGGCCGCCGTGCGAAAAGGCGACACTCTGGTCGTGACGAAGCTCGATCGTCTTGCCCGATCTGTTCCGGATGTTCGGGCCATCAGCGATCAACTCGAAGCTAAAGGCGTGAAACTTGCCCTGGGAGCAGCTATCTACGATCCCAGTGACCCGATGGGGAAGATGTTTTTCAACATCGTCGCCACATTCGCCGAGTTCGAGGCAGATCTGCTCAAAATGCGCACCCGTGAAGGCATGGCCATCGCCAAGGCAAAGGGGAAAATGCGAGGAAAGAAGCCAAAACTAACTGAAAAACAACAGAAAGAGCTTCACAAGATGCACAAAACCGGAGACCATTCGATCAGCGATCTCGCCGAGATATTCTCCGTTTCAAGGGCTACCGTCTATCGCACATTGCAGAGAGACCAGAGCGCTTAGCGTACGATTTATCACTGAGCCGTAATCGACCCCAATGAGGTAGCGCGAGGGCAGGACATCCCCGACGCCATGTATGAACTGGTGGCGGCCCGATCCGATGGGGTACCGCTTTACGTAGAAGAGGTGACGAAGGATCTACTGGAAGCAGGCGATATGCCCGATGCTCCAATCGCTCGGGCCAGCGGAGGGGCCTCTGCTGCAAGCTCGGTTCCCAGTGCCTTGCATGATGCGTTGATGGCACGTTTGGATCGTCTGAGCTCGGCCAAGGAAGTGGCGCAGATCGGGGCTGTGATCGGGCCTCAATTCTCGTACCCGCTTATCTCGAAAGTGTCGCGATTCAGCGATACTGTGTTGCGGTCCGGTTTGGACCTGTTGGTTGAGGCTGGCATCGTCACGACCTCAGGAGATGACGAGTTGCAGACCTTCAGCTATCGCCACGCCCTGATCCGCGACACCGCCTACAACAGTCTTCTAAAAACCGAACGCCGGGTTCTGCACGAACGGGTTGCCAAGACGCTGGACCAGAAAACCTCGGCGGTCGAGGATGCAGGCCCCGAAGTTCTGGCCCATCACTACACCCTTGCAGGTATGGTGGATGAGGCGATCGACTGTCGCTATCTGGCCGGTCAGCGCGCTGTCAAATGCTCGGCCAATACCGAGGCGAATACGCAGCTGTCCTTGGCGCTTGATCTGCTGGGCGACCAAACGACCAGTGTTGAGCGTGACAAGCGAGAGATCGAGATACAGACGCTGCGCGCAGGGGTTCTGCGCTCGACGGCAGGTATCGCCGCGGATGAGACCGGTTCGACCTATGCCCGGATACGGGACTTGTGCGAACGCATGGATGAGACAGAGAACCTGTTCCCGGTCCTCAACGGCCTCTATTCCTTTCATTTGGTTCGGGGTGAGTATGATTTGGCGCGGGTTGTGGCGCGGCAACTTTTGGATTTGGCGGAAACATCAGGCGAAACGCAACATCAGATGGTGGCCCATCGGGCGATGGGCGCGGTGCTGTTTCATATCGGAGAGCTGGACCCCGCCCACGCGCATCTCAAACAGGCGCTGGCGCTGTACCGCCCCGACCGCGATGCGCATCTGGCCTATGTCTATGGATCCGACCACGCGGCCATAACCTCTTGCTTTCTGAGCCTTGCCACCTGGATGCGTGGTGAGCCGGACAAGGCGCTGGAAATACAGACTCAGGCGGTGGCCGCAGCCCGCGACCTAGATCATGCCCATAGCGTGGCGCAGGCTCTGACTTACCTGTGCATGCTGCATCTTTTGCGCCGCGATCCGAACTCTGTGACCCGAGAGATGGAGCAACTGGAAGAGCTGTCGAACAAGCACGCTTTCACCTTCATGACCTTGACGGCCAATGTCTGGAGAAGCTGGGTCAAGGCCTACGCATCCCCTGGTCCGCACACCATCAAGGACCTCAAAAGGGCGACGGATGCATGGTGGGCCAGCGGAGCGGGAAATCACAAACCGTTCTTCATGACACTGATTGCCGAAGTAACGCTTGCGATGGGCGACCACGAAGGTGCTTTGACCGCTTTGGCGGAAGCGCGTGAACATCAGCGATTGACTAACGAGGGGTGGGCACAGGCAGAAACCGACCGGGTTTATGCGTTGGCCAAATCCTCGACCAGTCCAGCCGAGACGGATTTCCGGCAGGCATTGTCCCGTGCACTGGATCAGAAGGCGCGGATGTTCGCCCTGCATACGGCCATAGATTTCGCCCGGACATGCGAGCGGTTTCACTGCGCGACGATTGCAAACTCAGAGCTTCAGGCGGCGGCTGAGGCGATCTCGGGCGGGGATCAAACGGTTGAGATGCGCCTCGCTCGTGAATTGTTGGCCGGGGAGGAAACGGCCTAGGCGCGCATCCGTGCGTGTTCAGGATCATAGGGTGAGGCGGGCACGACCTGTGCGTCGACCAAATCGCCGTACATGTCGATCTGCACACTGGTTCCTTCGCCCGCCAGCGCGGGATCAATGAACGCGTAGGCCAGGTTCTGCCCGACCCGATGACCCCAATCGCCCGAGGTGACAGTTCCCACCACAGTGTCGCCTTGCATCAACGAAGCCCCGCCATGAGCAGGCGCGTGGGTGGCGTCAATCTGTAGCGTCACGAGTTGCTTGCGCTTGCCGCTGGTGCGGCGTTCCAACAGGGCCTCCTTGCCGATGAATTCGCCTTTGTTCAGGTTTACGAACCGATCCAAGCCGGTCTCATATGGGTCGAATTCCGTGAGAATGTCGGATTTCCAATGCAGAAAGCCCTTTTCCATCCGCATGGATTCCACCGCGCGGGCCCCGAATAGCTTCAGCCCATGCGCCTCACCGGCGGCTTGTAGCGCCAGATAGGCGGCATAGAGCGAGGCGTTGGGCACGTGGATTTCATAAGCCAACTCGCCCGAGAAGCTGACACCCATAATCGTGGCCGGGGCGAACCCGACGAAGCATTCGCGCACGGACAGCCAGGGGAAGGTCTCTTTCGAAAAGTCGCCCCGGGCGCAGGCCGACAGAACATCGCGGGCCTTGGGACCGGCCAGAACGAGAATGGTCTGGTCATTGGTCAGGGACCGGATCTGAACATCCTCATCTTCACGGATGTGTTGGGTCAGCCAGTCCATGTCATGATACTCACTGGCCGCAGCCGAGCCGTACCAAACACGCTCTGGCCCCCGATCCGAGGCCGGTAGGTTTGCCACAGTGGCTTCGGCCTTGACCATGCCGTGGTGGTTCAGTAGATAGCCTAGACCCACGCGGCCATCGCGCTTGGTGACCGTGCCACAGATCATTCGATCGAGGAAAGCGTGGCGATCGGTGCCGGTGATCTCAAACCGGTTGAAGCCGTTGACTTCGCACAGGCCAACATTTTCCTGCACGTTCTTCACGTCTTCGGCGACGATTTCGAACGCCTCATCGAAGTTGAAGGTGAGTGTGGGGTGAAAATCGGGCGATGGCTTTATGTAGTCCATCCGCTCCCACCCGTTCACGACGGTAAACTCGGCCCCTTCTGCCGCCAAGATGGGCGTCAGCGGGGTTGTCTTGGCCGGTCGTCCGGCGGGGCGATGTTCATGCGGGAAGTGGAACCGGAATTCGTTCTGATAGTCTTCGATAGCCTTCAGTGAGGTCAATTCCACATTTGTATGGCCGGTGAACCGGCGCGGATCGAGGCACCATGTGTCATAGCAAGCCTCACCATGCACGATCTGCTGCGCCAGCAGCCAGCCATGGCCGCCGCCCTCGCCCAGCCCTGCGCGCAGGCCAATGATGCAGAAGGCGTTGCGTTTACCGGGGATCGGCCCGACCAGAGGGGCCCCGTCGATGGTATAGGTGATCGGTCCGTTCACGATGGATCGAATGCCTGTTTCTTCCAGAGCAGGCATGCGTTCAAACGCTCCGGCAAGAACGTCCATGACACGTTCCAGATCATCGGGGCAGAGCGCGTTTACAAAGTTTGGATCAATCCCGTCCATGCCCCAGGTTTTGCAGTCCTGCTCATAGAACCCGACCAGTAGCCCGCCCTTTTCCTGCCGGCAGTAATAATCACTGATTGGGCAGCGCAGTAGAGGCATCCGGTGACCGGCTTCGGCAATACCAGGGATATCCTCGGTCAGGAAATACTGATGCTCCATCGAGGCGACGGGGTGGTGAACCCCCATCATCGCACCCACTTCGTTCACGCGGTAGCCACAAGCATTGACGACGATGTCACAATCAATGTCGCCATGTTCCGTATGCACAGTCCAAGTGTCATCCTTGTGTTGGGTCAGCGCGATGACCGGCGTATTGCGATGGACCTCGGCGCCAGCTTTGCGAGCGTGATAGGCCAGCGCCTGACACAGCTGGGCCGGGTCGATGTCACCGTCCAGAGGGTCCCACAATCCGCCCAAAAGGTTGGTGGTCGAAATCAGAGGGTGCCGGCGTGCGCATTCCTCGGCATTGATCACCTCAAAATGCACGCCCATCCCACGCGCCATTGACGCGAAGTGGCGGTAGCCCTGCATCTGCGCTTCGGTATTGGCCAGTCGGATGCCGCCATCGGCGTGGTGGTAGTTGATCGGATATTCGGGGTTTTCGGAGAGTTCCTTGTACAGATTGATCGAATGCGTCTTCAGCCCGACCATGGTCTGGTTCATGCCGAAATTCGTCACCTGCGCCGCCGAATGCCATGTGGTACCGCTGGTCAGCTCGTTCCGCTCAACCAGAACCACGTCGCTCCAGCCTTCCTGCGTCAGGTGGTAGAGTGTCGAGCAACCAGCAATGCCGCCGCCGATGACAACAACTTTGGTACGGGATTTCATGACGGTTGAGCCTCCGGAGTTCGCCTGCCCTGCATACGAAGTCCGTTTGTCGCCATGTTGCAATTGTAGAGTGATATATTGAGACGTTATCAAAATTAGAAATCTATTTTTTCGAAGTAAAAGAGATGATCTTGCGCCACGGGCAACAATTCCTCTTGCTTGATGTCACAAACCCCCTGTTTCAAAGGACTGGGAAATGGCTGGACAGCGTATCAAGCGAGGTGGACGCAAAGGGCGTCTTGCACAGCGAGCAGCCAAGCCCGCGTTTGATCCATGCCCGCCCGGTCAGATCGGCGGGATGTACAAGCCGCTCAGCGAAGCCGACCTGCGCCACATCTATGATACTGCCCTCGATTTGCTTGAGAAACTGGGTATCGGTGAGGTGCCGGAGAGACTGCGCAACGATCTGTTGGCCGTGGGTGCCGTGGACAACAGTAGAGGACGCGTTCTTTTCCCGCCTGAGCTCGTCGAAGAGGCGATTGATCAAGCCGCAAAGACCTTCACCTTGCATGGCCGCGATCCCAAGAGGTCGATCGAGGTTGGTGGCAATAAAGTGTATTTCGGAACCGGTGGGGCCGCTGTGCAGACGCTTGATATGGAAAGCGCGCTCTATCGGCCGTCGACCCTGAAGGACCTGCATGACTTTACGCGGCTACAGGACACGCTGGCCAATATCAGCTGGTTCACACGTTGTTGCGTGGCGACCGATGTGCCGGACAATTTCGATCTGGATGTGAACACCGTTTTCGCGCTGCTCAAGAACACTACCAAACCGACGGCGACGTCGTTCACGCTGGCCGATTATGTTGCTCCGATTGTCGAGATGTTGGACATCGCTGCGGGAGGGCCCGGAGAATTTGCCAAACGCCCGTTCATGAAGGCGCATATCAGCCCGATGATATCGCCCATGCGCTATGGCGAAGATGCGGTGGATGTCACTTACGCATGCATCAAACATAACATTCCGATCTCGTGCATCACGGCGGCGCAGGCCGGAGCAACGGCGCCTGCGACCTTGGCGGGGTTTCTGGCGCAATCTCTGGCGGAAACCTTGGCAGCCCTATTGATGGTCCACGCAATCCAGCCCGGGTTTCCAATGGTTTTTTCGAACTGGCCTTTGGTCATCGACCTGCGCACCGGGGCATTTTCCGGTGGTAGCGGAGAGACCGCGGTGTTGAATGCCGCGTCGGCGCAGCTGTCCAATTGGCTTGGTTTGCCGTCTGGCGTGGCCTGTTCGATGACCGACGCCAAGGCAATAGATGCGCAATATGGGATGGAGAAAGGAATAACCTCCATGGCAGCGGCCTTGGCGGGTGGGAACTTGATCTACGAAAGCTCCGGCATGACCGCATCGTTGTTGGGGGCCAGTTTTGAGGCTTTCGTGCTGGATGATGAGATGCACTCCAACACCTATCGCGCCTTGCGCGGGGTCGAGGTGACGGATGAGAACCTCGGGTTCGATGCGATTTGTGATGCCGTTCTGGGGGATGGTCACTTCTTGGGGGGGCAGCACACTCATGTGGCGATGGAGCGGGATTACTTCTACCCCACTCTTGCTGATCGAGCCGAGCCGCGCACATGGGCTGAAAATGGTGCGCAAGATGCATGGGGCAGGGCAAGGGCCCGCGCGGATGAGATTCTTCGCGACCACAAGCCTTCTTACCTGACGCCCGAACAGGAGGAGGCTATCCGGTCTCGGTTCAATATTCTGATCTGATCATTCCACCAGTTTGAAGCTATCCGCCAGCCACGGAGTTTTCTCATATTGCGCAGTCAAAGCGTGATCTCGGATCAGCGCGCGCAGCTTGCCATCTATCAGGTCCAACACGGACCGCGAACAATCGGGTGTAGAGACAATCGCAAGCGTGCGGGCAAAGCTTTTGCCCGGAAATTTGTGCATGCTAAGATTTGGGTGAAACCTTTTGGCACGCGAGAACAGCAAAGGGGTGGTGATGGTCCAGCCCGCACCTGCGGCGACCATAGCCATCAAAGTCTGGTTGTTGCTGCATTCGAAATTGGACTGCGGTGAAAGCCCCAGCCGCCGCATTTGGGACTCGATCTGCCGGGCGATGATCAGATTGCCGGAAAACCGCAAGAACGGAAGTTTGGTGCGCCCTTCGACAACGTCGGAAAGGGATTTCTCGCTGAACCGAGGGAGGACCACCACAAACGGGTCTCGTAACAACGGGCGATCCTGCAGGTCCCGCAGCCGTTCCTCTGGGGTGGTCGTGATCCCTAGATCAAGATGCCGGTTGCGCAGCATCTCGACAATCGCGTGGCTGGAATCGGTATGGTACATGAAATCACAGGTCGGCATATGGCCCGAAAGAAAGACGGCGAGCTCTGGGATAATATCGCTGTCGAAATCTTCGATCGTGCCGATCCTGAGGTAACTCGCCTCGGCTATATTTCCGGCAGATGCTTCGGCCTTGGCCTTGCGGATGGCATAGAGCGCGTCGCTGATATTGCGCAGAAAGACCTGCCCTTTTGGCGTCAGTACCATCGGCCTTCGCGCGTGATTGAACAGCTCCACCCCAAGGTGGTCTTCGAGATTGCGCAAGTGATGCGAGACGGTGCTGATGGTCAGGCCAGTTTCCTCGGCTGCGGCCTGAAGCGATCCTTTCTGGGCGCAGATCTGAAACAACTCCAAGCCTTTAAGGTTCAGGTCTTTGGAGGCTGAATGGCGGGGCATGTTTCCTCGGCGCGAACTCGGCGTGAATTAGCTACAATGATTTGAAATTATTGTTGGCAAATAATCAAATCAACGAAAAGCCGCACCTACTAACCGGAACGCCACAATCTTCTCGTGTTGCAGATGACACAACAGCGTGAAGATGCGGTATTCCTTTTTTCTTTCACCGCTTCGTTCTTTAAGCGTACCCAAGTAAAATGGCACGATCCTGCGGATGTCGTGCAAACAGGTAGTGAGGCAACTCAGGTTGGAATACGGCCTTCTCTTTTCAATTCTACCCAATGCCACGGCATGTAAAAACTGCATCTCCGTGCCAATTGTCTGCAGCCACGAGTCCAACCATGCTTGATGCCCGCATCCGCCCTCTGATCGATCCGCCGCTGAACGCGATTGGGCGGGGGTTGGCGGCGCGTGGTGTCTCGGCTGACCTTGTGACTCTGGCGGGGCTGGGCTTCGGCCTGTTTGCAGCTGGGGCGATTGTTCTGGGTCTGCAGGTTCTGGCGGTGCTGTTCATCCTCTTGTCGCGTCTGGCGGATGGGTTGGATGGGGCAATCGCGCGCGCTGGGCGCAAGACCGACTTTGGCGGCTATCTCGATATCACCTGTGACTTTCTGTTCTACGGCGCGATCCCCATGGCGTTTGTCTGGGCGGACCCGTCGGCAAATGCCCTGGCCGGAGCATGGCTTCTGGTCAGCTTCTACTTCAACGGCGCGACCTTTCTGGGCTATGCGATCCTGGCCGAAAAACGGGGGCTGGAGTCGCAGAAACACGGGTCCAAGTCGCTCTACTTCACTGGTGGTCTTCTGGAAGGCACTGAAACCATTGCCTTCTTCATCGCGATTTGCCTGCTGCCCAACTGGTTCGGCCCGATGGCATGGGCGTTTGGCGCCGTTTGCTTTGTCACCGCCATTTCGCGCATCCTGTTGGCGCGGCAGGTCTTCACTAACTCGGAATAAACGCAAGGAAAACCCATGAAACATCTATTTGCTGCCCTCTGCGCGGCGCTGGCCGGAACAGCATGGGCGGAACCTGATCCCGCAAACTGGCAGGACGTTCTGGATGAGGCCAATGGCCAGACAGTCTATTGGAACGCATGGGGTGGTTCGACCACGATCAATGACTTCATCGAATGGGTCGGAACCCGCGTCGAAGAGGAACATGGCGTCAAGCTTGAGCATGTGAAACTGACCGATACCGCAGACGCGGTCAGCCGGGTGATTGCCGAGAAGTCCGCCGGTCAGGACAACGAGGGAGCAATTGATCTGATCTGGATCAACGGCGCCAATTTCAGTGCCATGAAAGAGGCCGATCTTCTGTTCGGCCCGTTCGCCGAGGCTCTGCCCAACTGGCGGTTCGTAGACGTGGACGGCAAAACTGTCACCACCGATTTCACCGTCCCGACCGAAGGGTTTGAAAGCCCTTGGGCCATGGCGCAAGTCGTGTTCATCTATGATAGCGAGGTTCTGCCCGAACCCCCCAAATCCGCTGAGGCAATTCGTGAATGGGCGGCTGCGAACCCGGGTCGGTTCACGTTCCCTCAGCCCCCTGACTTTCTGGGAACGACGTTCCTGAAACAGATGCTGATCGAATTGGTCGACGACCCGACTATCCTGCAGCAGCCCGCCGGTGACGACTATGCGCAGGTGACGGCGCCGCTGTGGGACTGGCTGCAGGATGTTACGCCCGACCTCTGGCGCGCAGGTCGGGCCTATCCGCAAACCGGGCCGAGCCAGCTGCAACTGATCAATGATGGAGAGGTCGACATGGCGATCAGCTTCTCTCCGGGTGAGGCGACAACGGCCATCGCCAACCAACAACTGCCGGAAAGCGCGCGGACTTTCGTTCTGGAGGATGGAACGCTGGGCAATGCCAGCTTTGTTGCGATCCCCTACAATGCCTCGGCCAAGGCGGGCGCCATGGTCGTTGCAGATTTCCTGATGAGCCCCGAGGCGCAACTGCGCGCGCAGGACCCGGAGGTATTGGGTTTCAGCACCGTGCTGGACATGGCCGCCCTTTCGGCGGAGGACCGGGCCGGCTTCGACGCGTTGGAGCTGGGCGTGGCAACCTTGTCGCCCGCTGAGCTGGGCCAAGCCCTGCCCGAGCCGCATCCCAGCTGGATGACCCGAATCGAAGCGGATTGGGCCGAGCGTTACGGCGTTGGCAACTGACCTCAGCCCTGGCAAACGATGGGGGCTGGCACCGACGCTGACCATGGCGTTGCTGCTGGGTCCCATCGCAGCCGGGCTTTTGGGAACGATCCTCCCGGCCTTCGGAAGCATGCGCCCGGACGGGGAAAACGGGTTTTCATTTGACCCGTGGATGCGCCTGTGGGCAGAGCCCGGCGTGGGTCAGGCCCTCTGGCTGTCATTCAAAACCGGTTTCCTTTCGACGCTTGGGGCGCTGATCGGGTGTTTTCTGCTGATCGCAGGTTGGCAGGGCACACGCGCGTTTTCGCGGCTTGAGGGGCTGCTGTCGCCCCTTTTGTCCGTACCCCATGCGGCAGCCGCCCTGGGGCTGGCGTTCCTGATTGCACCATCGGGGTGGATTGCGCGGCTGATCTCGCCAGGTTTGACGGGATGGACCCGCCCTCCGGACGTGCTGATCCTGCAAGACCCCGGCGGGTGGTCTTTGATTGCTGGGCTGACGATTAAAGAGCTGCCATTTCTGCTGCTGATGTCGCTGGCCGCGCTGCCTCAGATCAAATCGGCCGAGCGGATGCGCGTGACGCAGGTGCTTGGCTACGGCAGGGTCCGAGGGTGGTTTCTGGCCGTGATGCCCGCGCTTTATACGCAGATCCGGCTGCCGATCTATGCGGTCCTGGCTTATGCGATGTCAAATGCGGATGTCGCGATGGTTCTGGGGCCGTCGCGCCCGCCGACTTTGTCCATGTTCATCCTGCGTTGGATGACGGACCCCGATCTGGCCCTGCGCGCGCCTGCTGCTGCGGCTGCCTTGGTTCAGTTGGGGCTGGTGGCCGCGGCCATCATGGTCTGGCGCGGTGGTGAAAGGGCCGTGGCCGGGCTGATCAACCGTGGTGTTGAAAGCGGAACGCGCGGCATGGGCTTGCGCGACACGGCCCTCAGAACCGTTGGCCTCGTGGTGTCACTCACGGCGGGAATCGCGGTGTTCGGCGGTTTGATCAGCCAGTTCATCTGGTCCTTTGCCGGACGTTGGAGGTTTCCCGACGCGCTACCGAGCAGCTTCAGTCTGATGTCCTGGGCGCGCAATGGCCCGGACGCGGTTGAGGTTACCCTGGTCACCTTGGCACTAGCCTTTGCCACCGCACTGATCGCTTTGGTTCTGGTGATCGGCTGCCTGAACGCGGAGCTCCGCGCCGGGCGTGCAATGAACAGGACCGGGATAGTTATTTTGTACCTGCCACTCATCCTGCCTCAGATCGCTTTCCTGCCGGGTCTGCAGATCCTGATGATCCAGATCGGAGCGGCGCAGGGCATCCTTCCCGTGGTCCTGACCCACTTGGTCTTCGTTCTGCCCTATGTGTTTCTGGCATTGGCCGGCCCTTACCGCGCGCTCGATCGCCGCTATGCCATGATTGGCGCCGCCATGGGGCTGGGACCGGTTGGAGTGCTCTGGCGCATCCGACTGCCAATGTTGCTGGCTCCGATCTTGACCGCGCTTGCGGTGGGGATGGCGGTGTCAGTCGGCCAATATCTGGCCACTCTTCTGGCCTCTGGCGGGCGGTTGAACACGTTGACGACCGAGGCTCTAGCCCTGTTTTCAGGCGGTGATCGCCGTGCGATAGGGGTCTGGACCATCGCGCTGGCCTTCACGGCATGGCTGCCGTTCCTGCTGGCCTTGATGATCCCCAGAATTGTCTATCGCAACAAAAGCGGACTGCGTCATGATTGAAAACGGCCTCTCTTTGGATCAGCTTTCGATCTCTCATGCCGATGGTAGAGGGCTGGTGCAGCTATCAGCTGACATTGCGCCGGGAGAGGTTCTGAGCCTGATGGGGCCATCCGGGGTTGGGAAATCAACCATACTTGCGGCAATCACCGGAACTTTGTCGCCCGCCTTTCACATGGCGGGGCGCATCACGTTGAACGGGCGGGTTCTGAATGCCCTACCTCCTCAGAAACGGCGCGTTGGGATCCTGTTTCAGGATCATCTGTTGTTTCCACATCTGTCGGTGGGGCAGAATGTCGGCTTTGGCCTGCCGCCCCGCACCCCGGACCGGGCCGCGCGCATTCAGGCCGCCCTGTCCGAGATCGGGCTGGACGGGTTTGAAACCCGCGATCCCGAGACCCTGTCCGGAGGTCAGCGCGCCCGAGTGGCCCTGATGCGGATGCTTCTGGCGGAGCCCGATGCCTTGCTTTTGGATGAGCCTTTCTCGCGTCTCGATGTCGGTCTCCGGGACAGAATGCGGGACCTCGTCTTTACCCGAGCCGGCGCGGCGCGGCTGCCAGTTTTGTTGGTGACCCATGACATCGCCGATGCCGATGCCGCAGGAGGCAGGGTTGTGACTCTGCCTCAATAGCGGTTTTGGTCGAGATGTTCGGCTTTGTCTGGTTCCGGCTCGCCCTAGCCTAGTTCGTCAATCCGGACAGGTACTTGATCGCCGTCAGGCTCGGCAGGAACGTGTACGCGCCACCGCGAGTATGGATCAGTCGGGGAAAGCCGTGCAGTCGGATCGTGCCCCCATCGGGCAGGCTGAGGTCGAACCAGCTGGTTTCCGGCGTGTTCGCCCCCAGCAGAGGATCATTGGCACCCGTGATCGTCGGGTCGTGCAGGCCGAGGTTGATCCAGTCGCACATCACCGCTTCAAACTGTGCGCCGATATTGGCGCCGATGAAGCTGCCTAGCAGGCCGCGCTCAGCCGTGTCGGGGTTTTGGGGGTCGAAGTCTGGACCGTAGGACATGCCGCGCCGCACCAGTCGTCGCGTATAATTGGCGATGCGCTGTACGATCCGACCGCCGCGCGGGTTGCCTCTCCGCAGATGCGATCCGGCAGGACAGCGGGAATGGGCGTTGTAGTTGAAATTGGTCAGCGAGACCTCATGCTCAGGCCATTGCGCGTCCGGTGACAGCTCGTATGGAACGCCGTTGCCCCAGCGCCCGCACATCTGGGCTGCGACGACCTCACGCAGCGCGCCGTGGATGTCCAGGCCTTCGCCGATGCGATCCAGATTGTTCGGATCGACCAATTTATCGCGATCCGGGTGACCCATCAGATCATCGGCGGCTTTGTCCAGATAGGCCTCGAAACCGGCCGCATCCTGCGCCAGAACACGGAACGCATTGAACGACCCGTTGAAACCAAGCGCATTGGGCGAGGGGACGCGGAACACCACGCCCTCTTGTCGCGTGGGATAGCCCAGAAGGGCGGTGCCCAGCGGGTCGATCGGTTCGTCGACACCGGCCTGTTCGGGGTCAAAAACCTGCTCGAACCGGGGCTGGGAAATGCCATCGACATAGCCGAAGAACACCTTGCTGTCGGCCAGATTGCGGCCGTCGCGTTTACCCAAAATAGTGAAGGCCGCGCCAACCTGTTTCTCGACCAGGTCGAGGTGATCCTGAACGTCGGAATAGACCGACGCCATGATGTGAACCCGGTCAGGCTGATCAAACGGAGCAGGCCAGTGATCCGGCCCGCTGGTGCCGAAATCGCCCAGTTTCATCGCGCGCTTCGTCATGCCCTGCACGAACTCGCTGGGGAAGGTTTTCAGATCCTCGGGCGCGGTGCCAAGAGCGCGCAGCCCGGCATAGGTGAGGCCGATGTTGAAACAGAAGGGCGGTTTGACCTCCCACAACACCCCTCGGGTGATTTCGGGGACCGCGTCACTGCCGCCATCGACGGCGGTTGCCAGAAACTGACGGGCCGCGGCGCGGTCGGTGACTTCAAGAAACAGATGGCGCACCAGATCGCGGCGATAACCGCGCAGGATGTTGCCCTGAATGTCGGCGAGATCGAGTTTTGCAGTCACCAGCCTTGTCCAAATTTTTGGCGCACTTGCGCGGCGGAAACGCCCGGATAGGCGCGATAACCGCCCCCCAGCGACAGGTTAGGGTTCGCGTAGAGTTGCAGAACAAACGCACGCGGAAGGGTTTCCAGCCGATGCGGCGGCTGGTTCGGAGGCAGCCCTTTGGCCTCATCCTGAAGGCCGAACAGGTCGGTCGGGAAATCGGGGGCCTGAAACAGGTCGTGCTCATGGACCCAGTCGATGAACTCTTCGACGTTGTGTTCGGTTGGGATCAGGTGCTCCGCCCCGTCCACAAGCGAAATGACGTCGTTGAACACACTGCCGATGGTGGTGATGAAATCCCGAATGTAGTTGCTGAAATCGCCATCATAGACCGAAATCATGCAGATCTTGTCGTCGATCAGCAGAAACCGGGCGAAATGCACCGTTCCGACATTGTCGAGCCCTGCAAATATCTCTTCGACATTTTGCGCGATGGCCAGTGCAGCATGGGCACGTCCGGCGGGCGAGGGGTCTTTCAGCGGCATGATCAGGTTCATCATGCGCTGCACGTTCTCGCTGGGTTGCGGCGAGGGACGCGGGCCGCCGGACAGTTTCGGCTTGGGGTCGCGCCAGTGCCAATAGGGCACAACGATGTAGCGCGACAGAAACTTGAACCATCCCCGATCCGGCAGGGTGTTGACATAGCGATTGAACCAGCTGTTCTGACGAGTCATGGTCTTATCCCTTCGAAAACGGGCAGGGGGACCCACCGCGCCAAGCGCTTGAGATTTTGTACGAGTCGATGCGCATTTTCAGCACCGGATCATCCGAAGCCTCGATGCCGGTGGTCAGCAAACCGGGATTGAAGCTGAGCTTCTCAGACTGTTCTATCTGATCTTCAGGCACGGCGTTCAGCGTGAGAACGCCCATCATGATCCGCTTGCGATGGGGCGGCCAGGGGCGCGAGGAGTTGTTGAAATCGTCTCCGACCTCACCGATTGTCATCATCAGCGAGAACCGCGCAGGTTCTTTAGCAAGACGCTCCCTAAGTTCAGCCTGCAGATAGTCATCCACGGGGGTCTCATCCGGGTCGGTGTTCAGCACGCCTGCGATGGGTTGCCACGAAAACCGCACCCAGCGGCGTACGCCCTCCGCTCCGGTCACGATGAATGTATGGCAGGCGTGATAGGCCGCCCGCGCATAGCTGGTCGGCGCTCCGATCTGGGCGGCCTGCAATACACCAAGCTGAGAATAGGCGTTCCGGTCGGCAAACCCGATGGCACCTTCGTCCGGGCTGATCGTCTCGCCCGGATAGGGGTCGCGTTCAGGCAGCATCAGCTGAAGGTAGCTCCAGATTTTCTGCCAGGGGGTCTGACCGTTGTAGAGCTTGGGCTTGGCGGCCTCGGCGAAATCCAGAAACGTCTCGGGCGTCGGGGTGAAGAACTCGGGCAGATTCATCGCGATCAGGTCGGTATCGGACCCGTCCGACAAGTGAAACCGAACCGCCAGACCCCGCACATCGGACCAGCCGTCATGCACCACAGCGCAGCCCGACCCGTTCGAGAATCGAACAATCACATCCGTCTTTTCCGTGGTGAAGTGATCCGCGGCGCAGAAATTCCGGGCGATGGGTGTGGGCTTGAAATAGCCGGTCGCACTGATCCCGATTGTGTGAACGGGGCGTAGAGCCAGATCACCATCAGGACGATGCAGAACTTCTACCAGCTTCTCGGCAAGGCCGGGATCGCTCATGACTTGACCACCTGTTAACTGAAGTTACCCCAAAAATGTGGCGTTATCCATAAACACTGGTCTGTCAAAGGCAACAGGAAGAATGCATAAAACCCGGCGAAGCCACTGTTTGATCAAGCAAAACTGAGGTCGGCTACCATTTTTTCAGCATGTCTTTGGCATGGGTCCAGTATTCACTTTGCCGGCAGGTGTAGAATGCCTTCTCCATCAGATCATAGGATTCAGGTCGGTGTGTTGCCAGTCCCACGACCTTGGGCAGCGGAGGGTTCAGACGCACCATCCGCTCTTTCAACACAAGATGGGCCATCCAATACTGGTTCTCAGCCGATGTGGTTAGCAGCAGTTCGATCAAAGCACCACGAGGCGCGCCCGAGGTGATCCCGAACCACTTCAGCAGGCCCCAGTCGTCGGGGTTCTTGATCATCTCCTCCGAGATATCTGTGGGCTGTTGGCCAGTGCCGATCGACAGAGCCTCGATATGCGCCAGCCCTTCGGCGCGACCAGCCGCGATGGCCACGTTGATGCCGTTCATCACTGGATTGTTGGCAAAGGCCCCGCCATCAGCGAAATAGCCATAGTCTACCCCGTCCGAGATGATCTGATGCGGCGGGAAATAGGATGGCGCGGCCGAGCTTGCCATGGCGACATCCAGCAGGCCGACATCGCTCATATCCAACCATTTCTCGTAGCCCAGCGTCTGGTTGGTGATGGTGAACGGGGACCACCCCACCTTGTCGCTGCGATGCAGGCAAACGGTGTTGACCGCGAGAACCAGATCCGGGGACAGAGAGTTGACTTTGCGGTCTCCAACTAGACTGCGCCCGATCTCCTCGAGCCCGGTCGCATTGTATTGCGAGGCGGTGATGCCCGGACCGCCGCCTAGTTTGAACCGCCGCAGCACCTCATCCAGCGCCTTGTCCAGAAAGCTGTGTTCGTTTTCGCGGAATATCTTGTCGGCATCTTCGCGGTAATGCGCGGCAAGGTCGCCGATCAGCCGGCCCATATCCTTGCCCTGCGTCCGGCCATCCGCCAGCGCCACGGCGATCAGCCCACCGGTCGAGGTGCCGGCGAACCCGTCCGCCTTGTCCAGAACGCCGGTCTCCTCCTGCAAGCTTTGCAGGATCAAGCAGGTCAGGTAGCCCCTGATCCCCCCGCCATCGCAGGACACAAGTTTGAATACCATTCGATGCGCCTCATCGCTTTTTAGTTGTAGGAGGTTTTAGGATAACTGGGCTGGGAAAAGCCAGCCGTTTTGCGACCCGTTGAGGCTTATCCCGCATAGCAAATTGGAAAAAGCCTTGCGAAAACCTGTATTTGTCAGCACAGTTCGCCGCGAAAAGGACGGGCTTGGCCCGCAATGGCCGACCCCACCGGGGCCACGGCGCAATTAGGGAGTTGAGGCTATGGCGTTGGAACTACATGAGATGTGCAGCGGGCTGGGCTTTCCAGAAGGTCCGGTTGCGATGAATGATGGCTCGGTCCTGTTCGTGGATATCAAAGAGCAGACCCTCGTGCGCCTGTCCGTCGATGGCACCGTCAGTGTGGTGGCCGAAATCCCCGGCGGCCCGAATGGCGTGGCAATTGGACCGGATGGAGCTGCCTATGTCTGCAACAATGGCGGTGTCTACAGTTTCGTGCCCTACGGACCCGACGATATCACCGTTCCCGCACCTATTCGCCCGCAATACAAGGGTGGGTCGGTGCATCGGGTCGATCTTGAGACCGGAGAGGTCACGATGCTGTTTGACTCCTACGAGGGGAAACGGCTCATCGCGCCCGACGATCTGGTCTTCGACAAGGATGGCGGGTTCTGGTTCACGGACACCGGTATCGAGGATGCGGAGTCCACGCGCTATGGCGGGCTGTACTATGCCACGATCGACGCCAAGACCCTGATCAAGGCCGCCACGATTCCGATGCCTAATGGGGTCGGATTATCGCCGGATGGCGGCACCGTCTATGTCTCGGACACGGTGTTTGGGCGGCTTTGGGCGATGAAGATAACGGGCAAGGGCCAAGTCGAGCCCGGCCCGATTCCGGGGATGCCAGGACAGGTGGTGCAGACCTTGCCGGGGTACCAATGGCTCGACAGTCTCAAGGTTGAGGCCGACGGACGGGTCTGCGTGGCGACGATTTTCAACGGTGGGATCACGGTGTTCAGCCCTGACGGGTCAACGGAACATGTCGCCATACCCGATCTTTTCACGACCAATATGTGTTTCGGAGGCGAAGATATGCAGGATATCTGGATCACAGCCTCCAGCACGGGCAAGATCTACAAAGCCAGATGGCCTCGTCCGGGATTGAAATTAGAGTTCACAGCTTGATGCAAAGGCCGTCTGCCTTGCGCGGGCGAGATCAGCAGATATTTGAGCGATAGCCAGAAGCGGAGCGAGATACCGGTGTTTCGCAGGTGTAACCCGGCGACACGGAACAAGAAGCACAAGGCCTTGGCCGGGTTGCGAATGCTCAGCCTGCCGGCACGGGTGTGACAAGCCAGGTAATGACGCTGCGGTCCAGTTGTCGGTAGCCGATGTCGAAGACTGTCCCTGCCGTGACTGTATTCTTTAACGGCTTGGTCAACCGCAGCCGTAGGACGGTTTCGCCGGGCACGCGGTGCAGTTCAGCATGGTTAAAGCCAAAGAACTGTTGAACTGCCGGGAATAGGGCTTTGTAGAGTGTCTCTTTGGCCGAGAATACAATCGTAGCCATCAACGCCTGCGCGTCGCTTTCCCGGATCAGCCGGGTTTCTTCGGGCTGCAAAGCGACCTTGAAAATCGCATCCAGTGAGGATCCTTCGGCGATGTCCTCAATATCGACGCCAACCAAAGTGCCGGGCTGATCGGTGACAATCGCCGCACATCGCCCTTTGGAATGCGTGATCGAACCTGCCATGCCTGCGGGCCAGATCGGTTCGCGGTTGGATCCTGTTGCGATCTGCGTAGGCGCATGCCCTGTTGACGCCAAAGCGGCCATCGCTACGGCACGGCCTGCCAGATACTCGGCCTTTCGCTTTTCAATGGCCCTGTCTAAACGATCCGGGCGATCGACGTCCAACGTCGTGAAAAGGCCATCTGCAAAACGGGATTCATCAAACCTCGCGATCACAGCAGAAGCTGTTGCAGACCCAATGTCCATGGTCCGCACGTCCATCAGGAACCCGTCGGAGAGCGTTTCAAGGGAAGAGAGGTGTTGGGCGGACGGTGTCATGGCCCCCTTGGCTTCCCCCAAGCATCGCGCCACGTCAATCGGGTTTTTCAAATTGTATGAGATCTGCACAGTGGGGCAGCTTAAATTGTCGCGAACCATTTGAGAGCACCCGCCAAAACCCACCGCTCGCGCAGAGGGTTGGGGGGCTAAGCACCCCTCATGTCTTCAAAACGCTTAGACGCGTGCCAGACTACGACCGGAATTGGATCATGTGTCAGAACGCGCGGAGATATCGGCCTTTGTCCAAACGCAGTCGTGGTCGGAAAGCGGTGTGCCATTGGCCGAGATTGAGCTCAGCACGCCCTTGTCTACGGGCGTGAAACCCCGCCCGGCCAGCCAGTCCAGTTTCATCTTTCGGTCCGGGTGTGGCGTGATCAGACTGGGGCGGGTCGTGTCGCCCTCGGCCGTAAACGCCCACGAATAGCCCTGATCTTCGGCCAGTACGAACAAGGTTTCGCGGCGCCAGTCGAAATCGGGGGGAAGGTGGTTGCCGGTGTTCAGATCTCCTCCGATCAGAACGGGCATGTCGGGGGCGAAGGCGTCAATCTCCTCTAGCAGAAGTTCGAACTGAACTTGCCGGTGTTCAGCGGCGGAATTGCTTTCCAGATGGGTGGAGACCACGCAGATCGGCCCCCGTTCGGTTGGCACCACGGCGGCAATGGCCATGCGCCCGCCGACCCGGGGTTGTTCAGGGTCTGCTGCCCCGCTTTCGGGGGTGAACCAATGGCCGTGGTCGTCCAATCGGATCAAAGCTGTGCGCTCAAACGGGACCGAGGATAGAACGGCGTTGCCGTGCCAGCCGGTTGTGTTGAAATCATCGGTGCAAAAGGCGCGCTCGGTCGGGCCGCCCAGGTCAAGCTCGTGAAACTCGACGCCAAAGGCGTAGGTCATGCCAAGGGCACGAGCGACCTCTTCGGTGGTGTGGCGTTGCGCGGTGCGGGCCATGCCGCAATCGACTTCGGACAACAGAACGATATCTGGCGCGATCGGGGCCAGATGCGCGGCGGTTTCTTCGGGAAACAGGCAGCGTTCAACATTCCAGGCAGCGACGGTGATCTGCGCCGGCAGTTGGGCCGCTTTGGCCTCGCCGCCCAATTGCAGCGTGTTCATCGCCGGCAAGGATGCCATTAGCGAGCGATGCGCCTGCGTTGTGCGCGGGGCGGCCATGATTTCAGCCCGCTGGTCTGATGTGACAGCGGGCAAAGTCGCGACAGTCTGCGTGATCAAAGGACTTTTCCCGTTTCCACGTCGAACAGACGCAGGGCGTCGTGTTTCAGGGTGATGCGGGTCTCGCCTGTGTGGACGCTATGATCTTTGCCGACCATGACGGTAAACGGCTGATCCGCAAGCGTGCCGTGCAGCAGACGATGCGCGCCAAGTTCTTCGAGGATGTCGACCTGGAACGAGACGGATCCGTTCTCATCCAGTTCGACATCCTCGGGACGTACACCCATGGTCACCGGGCCGCTGACGGCCTGTGGCGCGGGCATCAGCCCGTCATAGCCGTTGAGGCGCACCTGTCCGTCTGACGCTTCGGCCTCGATCAGGTTCATGGGTGGGGCACCCATGAACGAGGCGACGAAGGTAGATGCCGGATTGTGGTAGATCTCGGAGGGGGTGCCGATCTGTTCAATCCGGCCTGCGTTCAAAACGATGATCCTGTCGGCCATCGTCATCGCCTCGACCTGGTCATGGGTTACGTAAACTGCCGTCGTGCCAAGACGACGCTGCAGGGCTTTGATCTCGATCCGCATCTGGTTGCGCAGCTTTGCATCGAGGTTCGAAAGAGGTTCATCAAAGAGGAACAAGGCGGGGTCGCGCACCACCGCGCGCCCCATGGCGACGCGCTGGCGTTGACCACCGGACAATTGCGCCGGTTTGCGGTCCAGATATTCAGACAGGTTCAGCATCTTGGCGGCGTCTTCGACCTTGGCTGCGATCTCGGTCGCTGGCGTGCCGCGGTTCTTCAGGCCATACCCGATGTTTTTGCGCACCGTCATATGCGGGTAAAGCGCGTAGTTCTGGAACACCATCGCGATGTCCCGATCCGCAGGGTCCACATCGTTGACCACCCGGTCGCCGATTTTCAGCGTGCCTTCGGTGATATCCTCAAGCCCCGCGATCATGCGCAGCAACGTGGATTTGCCGCAGCCCGAAGGGCCAACCAGAACGACAAACTCGCCGTCCTGAATGGTGAAGCTGGTGGTCTGAACGGCCTTGAAGCCGTTGGGATAGACCTTGCGGATGCCCTCTAATGATACCTGAGCCATGCGCGTATTCCTTATTTGTCGGATTCTGTGAGGCCCTTGACGAACCAATTCTGGAAGAAGATGACGATCGCCACCGGCGGGATCATCGCAACAATCGCCAGCGCCAACGCTTGTCCATGCTCGGGGATCTGACTGTCGGTGTAGGTCAGCACGATCTGTTTGATGCCCCGGACCAGCGTGAAGAAGCTTTCATCCGTCGTGATCAGCGTTGGCCACAGGTACTGGTTCCAGCCAAAGACGAACATGATGATGAAGATCGCGGCAATCATCGTGCGGCTGAGCGGGACGAGGATGTCGATAAAGAACTTCCACGGCCCTGCGCCGTCGATCCGGGCCGCCTCGGCCAGTTCTTCGGGGACGGACATAAAGAACTGCCGGAAGAAGAACGTGCCTGTGGCAGATGCGATCAGGGGAACGATTAGACCGGTATAGGTGTTGGTCAGGCCCAGTTTCTGGATCGCTTCGTAGGAGGGCAGGATGCGGACCTCGAGCGGCAGCAACAGGGTGGTGAAGATCACCCAGAAGGCCAGCGTTGCAAAGCGCAGACGGAAATAGACGATGGCATAGGCCGCCATCATCGAGATGATGATCTTGCCCACTGCAAAACCGATGCCTAGGATGAATGAGTTCATCAGCATCAAGGTGCCATCAACCGTCTGAGTGAACCCGCCTTTTTCAAACATGGCGGCGTTGAAGTTCTTGCCCAAGTCGTCGCCTAGGCCCAGTTGGATGCCCTCGCGGTGAATGGTGACCGCGTCGTGGCTGGCTGTGGTCAGCGCCAGCAGCGGCGGCAGGATCATCAGCAAGGACCCAAGGATGAGGACAAAGTGATCTCCGATCGTTTCCCAGCGGATTCTGCGGGGTTTACGGGTCACGGCGGGTGTGTCGAGTGTGGTGTCGGCCATGATATCCTCCCTCAGGTATAGTGAATCCGGCGTTCCACCAGCCGGAACTGGAAGACGGTCAGGATCAGAACAAGGGCCATCAACACAACGGATTGCGCGGATGATCCGCCAAGGTCGTTGCCGCGGAAGCCATCCAGATACACCTTGTAGACAAGCGTCATCGGGTTGTTGCCCGGCTCACCCTTCATCAGTGCGTCGATGATGCCGAATGTATCGAACAGGGCATAGGTGATGTTGATGATCAGGAGGAAAAACGCGGTTGGGGCCAGCAGAGGAAAGGTCACGTCCCAGAACCGCCGCGTGGATGAGCGGTTGTCGATCATGGCCGCCTCGCGAACTGAACGTGGGATGGATTGCAGGCCCGACAGGAAAAAGATGAAATTGACCGGGATCTGTTTCCACACCGCGACGATGATCATTGCCGTTGCGGTGGCGTTGTAGTCAACGCCCAGCTTGAAATCCCAGCCGAACAGTCCGAAGAACTTGGTCATGGGGCCGGTACTTTGATCAAAGAACAGAATGCCCAGAAAGCCCGCGACGGGTGGCGCAATTGCGTAGACCCACATCAGCAGGGTGCGATAGGACCTCGCCCCTCGGATCACCTTGTCGGCCTTGACCGCCAGCAACAGCGCGATGGCCAGCGAAAAGAAAGTGACCAGAATGGAAAAGACAACCGTAAACCACGCGATGCGTTTGTACTGATCATTGCCCAGCAATGAGGTGTAGTTGTCCGCCCCCACAAAGGTCGAGCCGAACCCGAACGGGTCCTGCAGAAAGAACGACGATTGCAGCGCCCATCCAGCGGGCCAGTAGAAGAAGATGGCGATGATCATGAGCTGCGGCAGCAGCAGCGCCACAGGAAGCCAGATAGTGTCGAAGCCCGCGCGTTTCATTGTTCGTCCAGTTGCAAAAAGGGGGATGGCCGCGCCCAAAGGCGCGACCATCTTGGGGGTGATCCCAGAACCTTAGCCCTGAGTCTTGGCGAAGCGTGCCAGCAATTCGTTGGCTTCGGCTTCGATGTTCTGGAAGGCGCTTTCCACGTCGGTCTCACCGGTCAGGATACGGCCATACTCGCGGTTCATGATGTCGCGGATCTGAACGTAGAAGCCCATGCGGTAGCCCTTGGTGTTGTCACCGGCCTTGGCTTGCAGCTGGTTCACACCAACTTCGGCGGCAGGGTAGCGGTCATAGTGGCCGTCTGCCTTGGCGGCTTCATAAGCGGCCTCGGTGATCGGGACATAACCGGTTTCCTGATGCCAGAAATACTGGGTCTCAGGCGCGGTCAGGAAGCGGAAGAACTCGGCAGTTGCCTTGTTTTCCTCGTCCGACTTGCCCGACATCGCAAACAGAGCTGCGCCGCCGATCCTGACTTCCGACCTTTTTGTTGATCTGACTGGGTTTTTGGTTTGTTTTCAGGTGTGGTTGCTCAGAGGCGCGTTGTAGTGCCCCATTATTATAAAAAGTATTGACATGGGCCTTCAGATGGCTAACCTCTTCGCCCATGTTCATCCGCACCAAACATGACGCAAAGCTCAACCGCACACGGATCCAGATCGTTGAATCCGTCCGCACCGGCTCCAAGGTACGCCAGAAGATCCTGCGCCATGTGGGTGTGGCCCATAACGACAGCGAGATTGAGGATATCAAGCGTCTGGCGGGCCGCTTGATGGAGCAATTACGCATTGATCGCTCGCCGCAAATGGAACTGTTCACGCCCACGGAATATGCCGATCTGCAGGCGCTGGTGCGCCGCGCTCCGCGGCCGGACAAGCTTGGCGTTGATCTTGCCGAGTGCCGTGAGGAGGCGCGGGTCTCTCTGGGTCTGCGGGATGTCATGGGGACGATGTATGACCAACTGGGTTGGGGGGCCCTTCTGGGGGCGGCGCGTAAAAGTGCCAATCGCATTGTGAAAGAGCTGGTTATGGCGCGGATCGCACAGCCCGAGAGCAAGCGCGCGACCGTGGAGGCGTTGGAGAACCAGGCAGGCATCACGCTCAATCTGGACGTGGTCTATCGGAGCATGGATTACATCAATACGCCGGTGATAGACGGGATTTGCAAAACCTCTCACGCGGCGGCAGAGAAGTTGCTGGGCGGGCCAGTGACCGTGCTGTTCTACGATTGCACGACCCTGGCCTTTGACACCGAGCGCGAGGACCCGGCCGAGGATGCGGACGGGGTCGAGCAGGATCATCTTCTGGCCAAGGGCTTCAGCAAGGATGGCAAGCATCACCGCGCTCAGGTCATGCTGGCGCTGATCGTCACCTCCGATGGGCTGCCTGTGGGCTATGAACTCTTCCCGGGAAACACCTGGGAAGGTCATACGCTGGAAGCTGCGCTGAAGGCGTTGGAGGGACGCTTCGACGTGGCCAGGGTCACGTTCGTGGCCGATGCCGCCATGCTCAGCAAGGACAACCAGCAGATGTTGCAGAACAAGGGTCTGCCCTACATCCTCGGCTATCGCATGAAGTCCGCCCCGGCCGCCGTGAAGGCGAACATTTTGAGCCCGGAGGGACGCCAGCCTTGGGCTGGACACGGTTCTGAAGAGGCAACCGAGAAGGGCTGGTACAAGGTGATCGACCAGGAGGGAGCGCGGGTCATTGTGACCTGGTCACCCACCCGGGCACGCAATGATGCCCACAAGCGCGACAAGGCAATCGAAAAGCTGCACAAGAAGCTCAAGCGCTCTCGCAAACCCGGCAGCTTCAGCAGCCGGGGATATGGCCGCTTCCTGGCCTTCCCCGACAGCGGGGACGTCACGCTGGATGATGCAAAGATCAAGGCAGCGGCACAATGGGACGGGCTGCATGCCATTGTTGTTCATGGTGCGGACGAACTGGAGGCACAGGACGTCATTGCCCGCTATCACCAGTTGTGGGAGATCGAAGCCTGCTTCCGCACCAACAAGCACGATCTGAAAATCCGGCCCATCTATCACTGGTCGCCGCGTCGGGTCCGGGCCCATATCGCCATCTGCTACATGGCCTTCTGCTGCCTGCAGCACCTGCGCAAGCATCTGGACCTGCTCGGACACCCGATGAGCCCGGCTCGTATCCGCAACGAGTTGAACGCATTGCAGCTCTCGATCCTGCGCCACAAAGGCACCCCTGACCGCTACGGCATGCCAAGCCATGCCACGGTCGATGCCAGACGCATCCTCACCTGCGTCGGCCTGACCTGGAACGAAGCCCCTTTCAAGATACCCCCCGGGCGCACCCGAAAAACTGGCCAGACCAAAGCCTGAGCTCCCTCAACACTCCGAAACAATCGCTGGCGAAAAAAGTCCGTGTAGTGCCTTTTGGCAACCAAGGCATAATAATATCAATGACTTATACGAAAAAATGTCGGAAGTCAGGAAATACTGGGTCTCAGGCGCGGTCAGGAAGCGGAAGAACTCGGCAGTTGCCTTGTTTTCCTCGTCCGACTTGCCCGACATCGCAAACAGAGCTGCGCCGCCGATGAAGGTTTGGGTTGGCTCAGCCGTGACAGCTTCCCAATAGGGCAGCTCAACCGCGCTGAATTCAAAGCCCAGGTCTTTCTGCAGCAACCCGCCGAAGGAACCCGACGAACCCAGCCACATCGCAACTTTACCTTCTTCGAACGGTTTTGCGTTGTCACCCCAACCGGTGCCATACCATTCGAACATTCCGTTGTCTTTCCACTCGGTCACGGCGGTGAAGTGCGCCTTGATCGCGTCGTTGTTGACGAGGATCTCGGTGTCCATGCCGTCATAGCCGTTGTTGTTGGTCGCAAACGGCAGGTTGTGACGCGACATGAAGTTCTCGGTGAAGATCCAGGGCAGGTGCGACTGGCTGAGCGGGATGTAGCCTGCCTCTTTCAGCGCCGGAGCGGTGGTAGACTGGAACTCTTCCCATGTCTTCGGCGGGGTCACGCCAGCAGCTTCCAGAGCGTCGACATTGTAATACAGGATCGGGGTCGACGAGTTGAACGGCATCCCGATCATCTTGCCATCGCTGTCGGCATAGAAATAACGCACACCGGCAATGTAGTCGTTGATGTCGAATTCGACGCCGTTTTCAGCCAGCAGGTCCTGAACCGGAACGGTCGCGCCTTTGGCCGCGATCACGGTGGCGGCACCTGCGTCAAACACCTGCATGATGTTGGGCTGCTCGCCCGCGCGGAAGGCAGCGATCCCTGCGGTCAGCGTTTCTTCGTAGCTGCCCTTGTAGATCGGAGTGATTGTGTATTCGTCCTGGGACTCGTTGAATTTCTCGGCAACCTTGTTAACGGTTTCCCCCAGCTGCCCGCCATGGGCATGCCACCAAGTGATTTCGGTTTCTGCAAAAGCTGCGGTCGCGGTGAACGCGAGCGCGGCAGCTGTTGCGCAAAACTTCAGATTGTTCATTTCGATCCTCCGGTTCGGTATCGGCCCTTTGCAGCAAAAAGACCGTTGGCATTATGTGCCAGTTTTCATGCAGGCTCCCCTGCGGCGTTTTTCGCGCGCAGCCTCCGACCCGCATCAGTGGAACACGTCCGCAAACTGCACACGTGACCACATACTGTTAACGTATGACAGTTCGATGAAAGATTTCTAGCAATATTGACAAATTAAACAAAAAAGATGGACAGCTTAGGCGTGGTTGATGACAGCAAAAAACAACTGGACAGACCGCGCCGCGTTACGGCGCAGGCGGTTGCCGATGCGGCGGGCGTGTCCCGCTCGGCCGTGTCCCGTGCGTTTACGCCCGGCGCCTATCTTGATGCTGAAAAACGTATAAAAATCATGCATATGGCTGACCGTATGGGGTATCAACCCAACGCGTTGGCGGCAGGGTTGAAGGGGGGGCGATCGCACCTCGTAGCGGTCTTTGTAGGCAACAAACGGAGCACCTACGACTCAGAGTTTGTGAACCGGTTGGTCGGGCAGTTGAACGCTCTGAACAAGTGGCCGATTCTGATTGATGGCAGTGGAGAGAGCGCTGAATCAGCCATGGATCAGGTTTTGCGCTATCCGCTGGATGCTCTGATTCTGCGCGGAGGTAGCATGCCCGGCGCGCTTGTGGAGCAATGCAGCAAATTCGGGGTCCCCATGATCTCATCCGGGCGCATCGTGGATGCGGCGGGGATCGACAATGTGTGCTGCAAGAATGCCGACGGGATGACCATCGCGACCCGTGTTTTGTTGGACAAGGGCCGCACACGGTTCGGGTTCATTGCGGGCGCGGCCGAGTTCGGATCTTCAGATGATCGGAGGGCCGGGGTGGTCAACACTTTGGCGTCGGCAGGATTGTCCCTGATCGCGGAAGAGGTCGGAGATTTCACGGTTGGGGCTGGATACGACGCAGCGCAAAAACTACTGCGGGAAAACAGTCTTGATGCGCTGATCTGTGCCAATGATGCCAGCGCCATCGGAGCGTTGACCGCGGCACGGGAGTTGGACGTGGACGTGCCCGAAACACTCTCGATTGTGGGCTTTGATGATATTGAAATGGCCGGGTGGCCCGCGTTCAATCTCAGCACGATCAACAATCCGATCGACCTTTCGGTCGAACATGTGATCACCTTGCTGGAAAAACGTCTGGCTGAACCGGCAAAGGACAGTGAGACCCTTCTGATCGAGCCCTTCTTTGTCCCGCGCGGTACCCATTGACGCTGATACGGCCCGAGGTGCCTGAAATCGCGAAGGGTTCGTCGGCGCGTGTTGGATTTTGATATTCTTCACACCGCCTCTCACCCGATTTTGCCGTCAAAGGGAGACAGGTTTCGACAAAGGTGCCTTTCTGCTGCCGCAAGTTGTTGTGAGTGTGGGTCGGGGCCTGTCTCAGACCTCTTTGATCGACGTCTCTGACAGTCTTTCTACCAAGCTCTGCTCAATCTCTTCCAGAACGCCGCGCACGCGTTTTTGCAAGGCATGTTCGACAGAACAGGTTGGCGCCTCATCTTCACTGCCGCTTGCGACAAGGCGCTCGTCCAGCGCAAGGTAGACGTCGGCTAGCGTGATTTCGCTCGGAACGCGGGCCAGACGCCATCCGCCTGCATGGCCTTTCTCGGATGTCAGTAGACCGGCGGCGCGCAATTTTCCCAAAACGCGACGCACAACAACCGGGTTGGTTCCGGCATGATCCGCAATTTCGGTTGAGGTGCGCACACGGTCCGGCTCTCCGGCCATGTGGCTGAGCGTATGCAGGGCAAGTGACAGGCGGCTATTGCGCTTCATATGACGGGGTTCTCCAAACCTGCTGGCAACGTAACTTTGGCTGTTGCATTAATCTAGTAACTATGAAAGTTACAAGAACCGCATCCAGAGCTATGGAGACTCATATGTCAGATACGCGCCTTCCCGTCACGGTGCTTTCCGGATTTCTTGGGGCTGGCAAGACCACCTTGCTGAACCGGGTTCTCAACAACCGCGAAGGTCGCCGTGTCGCGGTGATCGTGAACGACATGTCCGAGGTGAATATCGACGCCGACCTTGTGCGCGCCGATACCGAGCTGAGCCGGACGGACGAGACGCTGGTTGAAATGTCGAATGGCTGTATTTGCTGCACCCTACGCGATGACCTTTTGGATGAGGTCCGCCGACTGGCGGCCGAGGGGCGCTTTGACTATCTGCTGATTGAATCAACGGGTATTTCCGAGCCTCTGCCGGTGGCTGCGACCTTTGATTTCCGCGATGAGTATGGTGAAAGCCTGTCCGATGTGGCGCGTCTGGACACGATGGTGACGGTTGTCGATGCGGTAAACCTGCTCGGGGATTTCTCCTCGCATGACTTCCTGCAGGATCGCGGTGAGACCATGGGCGAGGAAGACGAACGCACTCTCGTCCATTTGCTGACCGATCAGATTGAGTTCGCCGATGTCGTGATCCTGAACAAGGTCGACGATGCCGGGCCGGAAAAGGTCGACGCGACCCGCAAGATCATCCGCAGCCTTAATGCGGATGCCGAGATCGTCGAGGTCAATCACTCCGCTGTGGCGGCTGAGAAAATCCTCGATACCGGGCTGTTTGACTTCGAAAAAGCCCATGAGCATCCGATGTGGGCCAAAGAGCTGTATGGCTTTGCTGACCACGTGCCGGAGACTGAAGAATATGGTGTTGCGTCTTATGTCTACCGGGCGCGTCTGCCCTTCGTGCCCGAGCGTATCCTTGAGGTTCTGAACGGCGATCTGCCGGGTGTGATCCGGGCCAAGGGGCATTTCTGGATTTCTACGCGTCCCGATTGGGTGGCTGAGTTTTCGCTGGCCGGAGCGCTCTCTAGCGTGCAGCCTTTGGGCACTTGGTGGGCTTCGGTTCCGGAAGAACGCCGACCGACCCATGACAGCGCCCGCGCCTACATGCAGGCTCATTGGCAAGAACCATGGGGAGACCGCCGGCAAGAGATCGTGTTCATCGGGGCAGGGATCGACTGGCCGACCCTCAGGGCGCGATTGGATGCCTGCCTCGTACCTGCTGTTGCGGGTTTGGGTCCCGACAATTTGCCGGACTATCCCGACCCGTTCCCGATCTGGCGTCGGGCTGAGGCGGCAGCATGAGCGTTGTACGCCAAACCGTGATCGGTGCGGCCGTTGGGGTTGGCGTTGCGGATACGCCCGAGGCGCTGAGCGCCTTTCTCAACCCAGGCTGCGCCGCAGCACTTTGGCGGCGTCAAACTCCGCCCAGTGTTCAAAGCTGGCTAAATGATCTTGAACCCGAGGACCTGCCGAAGGGGCGGGTGATCCTTCCGTTGGGCAAGGTGACCGAAACAATCAGCCATCTTTGCGACATGTCCGGTTTGCCAGCATGCCCTGAGCGGGACTGGCTGGAGGCGGATATCGCCTTACTGGCAGACGTGTTTTCAGATCTGGTCTCGGCCCGGTATTTGCGGTTGCGGCTGGATGTTGTCACAACCAACGCCTGCCGTAAGTTCCATATCGATGCCATCACGGCGCGACTGGTTTGCACCTATCGTGGTACCGGCACGCAATACGGCATTTCGCGTGATGGCGCTGAGCCTCAACGTGTCTTTACGGTGCAAACCGGTTCTCCGATCCTGTTGCGCGGGACACGCTGGCCGGAAACACCGCGGTCGGGCCTTTTGCACCGTTCCCCTCCGATCGAAGGCACCGGCGAGACCCGGCTCGTACTGGTATTGGATCCGATCAACGACCCGGAAGAGGCTGCATGACCGGAAATCTGGGGCAAAGCAGCTTGCGGCGCAGGAAGCGCGCGGGCGATCCCATGGCCGTATTTGACAGCCTGCCCGCCCCGTTGCGGCAGTGGTTGTCCGAAGCGGCCCTGCCATGGTCGCCCGTCTCGGCGCGCCGGATTTGGGTCAAAGCACTGGCCAAAGGTCTTACGCCGGAAGAAACGTTGCTATCGCTGAATCGGGCCGAGGCGAGTACGCTGGCACGTGACAAGGTGATGGCCCTGCCGCGCGGTTAGTGCACCCAGGCTCTGGGGTCGCTTTGACTTGAAACTGTTACGCTCAGCCGTCACCATCCGATCATTGTTGATTGATGAATTACGGAGGGCGCAATGGCCTATAAGCTGATTAAGGGCGAGTTTCATATTTTCTATCCCGACATTCCAAAGCAGGGCCCGGAACCTGACGGTGATACTCTGAAATTCAAACCAGATGACCCGTCGCTTGTTCAGGACCTTTGGCGTTCGGGTCAGCCCCGGCCCGGCTTCAATGGGCGCGGGATGATCAATCTGCGGTTTGAAGGTCTGGATGCGCTCGAAACCCATTTCCGCAGCGCGCATCAGAACAAACCCCTTGCGGAGGCGTCGCGCGATTTTCTGTTGGATTGGGCCGGGTTCGGAGGCGTGGTGTTCTGGGATGACAAGCCAAACAAGGTACAGCAGGTCGAAAACAACCCGGTTCGCGGTTACATCCTGACCAATGGTCTGGACGGCCACGGCCGGATTGTGGCCTTTGTCTACTCGGGTGATGCGCCCGAACCGGACGGTGAGGTATTCAAACTGATGCCGGACCGCGTGGATCAGAGCTTCAACGCTCGCAGCCTGGAGGCTGGTCAGTCCTATCCGCTGTTCTACCTGACGCTGCCGATCTCACTTGCCCGGCATCTCGGAGGGATTGCGGATCAGGCCCGTGCGGCGGGGAAGGGTCTGTATCCTGATGACGCTTCTGCCCCCGGGCAAGACTTCGAAGTAACCCCTGCGAATTATCAAGATCTGGTAATCTGGCCCAAGCTCTTCCGGCGCCTGCATGACTATTTCGCGGATGAATTCGACGATTTGACCGGGTTCGATACCTGGCTACGCGCGGACCCGAGGGACCGGGACGATCGAATGCTTCTGCCCGAAGACTATGACGCCCATTTCCATAATGTGGTCGAGGTGACCTCGCCCGCGTCGATGAGGTTGACAGTCGACCCCAAGGATATCGTGATCCTGCCGGACGATTTCACCATGCCCGAAACCGGCCTGCCGTCGCACTAGGGATAAGACTAAAGCTCTGCCGAAGGTGCCGGGCCGTGCGAGTTCAGGCTGAGATCATGGAGTAGGCTATTTGGGAAGGGGATCATCCGATTGGCATCCTCGTCCCACAGCCTCCATTTCAAGCAACTGAGCGCGCCTCGGACGTCGATCGCCGCGCTGTTCCAGTCCTGCGCAATTGAGGCGTTGCAGGTCTTGAGGTGATAGCAGGGGATTTTGGCGTTCAGGTGATGCAGGTCATGGAAACCGAAATTTAGCAGAACAAAATCCACAACCGGTCCTAGTCGGAGCGAACTTGCACCGCGCAGAGCGGCTGCATGGGCGGTTTTGTCGCCCGACGGCCGCCAATAGGTTTCTTCGAAGTTGTGCCCGACATAGACGACAAATATTCCGAAACTGCCTGCAAGAAGGCTGCCAAGGATCAGGGCGTAAAAACTCCACCAACCCAGAAATGTGATGATCAGGCCCCAGAAGACAAACATGGCGATATTCTGCAATAGAACATCCCGGACGCTGACTTTCAGTGTGTTTCGGGGCCAGCGGTATTGGACAAAGTAAATCAGAACCGGGCCGATCAGGAACAAGGTGATAGGGTGCCTGTAGGCGCGATAGAACAGTTTCCTGGACAGGGGCGCGCTCTCATATTCGCGCCGGGTCATGACATAGACCTCGTGGGCGTCCCGGTGATCCAGATTGCCCAGATGCTGGTGATGCAGGTTGTGATTATACCTCAGAACGCTATGCGCGATCCCGGAAAAGAGGCACAGGAGGTTCCCAAGGAGATCATTCCACGTGCGGTTTGTGAAAAAGCTGTAGTGCCCGCAGTCATGCTGGATGGAATAGAGCCGCAGGATTCCTGCCGCAAACAGGATCGAACCTAAGGTCAGGGAAAGCCATGCCCCGGGAAAAAGGGCAGGGATAGCAAGCGCCGCAGCGACAACGCCTGCGCTGATGGCCAGCGCTTTGCAGGCCATCCTATCGTCTGGTTTTGTGAATTCCCTCGGAACCTTGATCGAACTCATTACCGTCACTGAAAATGATTGAGACTATGAAAACGCTTAGCGTCCCCAATCGTTAGCATGGCTTTGGATTTCCGCCAAATTCGATGAGGTGCGCGGCTCAGGCATCGGTTTGGGACAGCTCCAGAAACATATAGGGCTGTATGTTCTCAAATGGCCACAGGCGAACAACCTGCGTGAGGCCCAATTTTTTTGCCCCGCGCCCGATCGCGTTGAACACGCCGATATGTTCCTGAAATACCGGATCATCGTTGAATCTGTCGATCATGCGATCGGTGATCTCAGACCGCACGCGCAGGCGCAGGCCGGACCCCTTCAGGTGACGTTTGATCTGGGCCAGACGGACGAAGTTGAGGCTGTTCCACAACCCATGAACTTCGTAAGTGTCCTCAACCCATGTAATCCGCTTTCGAAACAGTCGCCCTGTCAGGGTCTTTGAGCGAAGCGCGGGGATGTTGAAATGCGGCTCATAAGGGAAACCGTAGTTGGGGCAGAGGATCAGGCAGCGGCCCTGTGTGTCCAGAAATCGCGGCAGAGTATCCAGGAAATGCCGCCAATCCGGCAAATGCTCCAGCACGTTGACCATGTAGATCAGGTCATAGGGTTGCGAGGGCGTGTAGGCCTCATAGGTGCTGCGTTGGATATCTCCACCCAGTTTGGCGGCGTGATCCAGAACATGCTCCATCGGTGCGAAGCCTTCGGCGAAAGGCTCGATGGCGTCCAGTGCGATGTTTGGGTTCCGTTGGCGCAGCATGGTTAGTAGGATACCTGCCCCGCAGCCGATCTCTAACGCCCGCGCGCCGGGTGGTAGTGCGCAGATTTCAGGGTCGAGATTCTGGAAATGAAACCGGGCTGCGCTAAGCCAGATGTCTTTCAGGGGAAAGTCGAACCGCGCGAAATCCTCAAGAATGTCGTCGACCCAAAAAAGGCTTTCTTGAGGGCTGACCGAATGCATACTGATCCCAAGACGAGTGGTTTGAAGGATTGATATAGCAATGTGTTGGAGCGGGCCAGCGTCCTATACCATCGCTGCCGTCGGGGTGATCGCCACCGTCAAGGCCATACGCCAAGGAGAGAGCCCTTTGCTCTGGTCGCCGCTGGTGTATTTCACCGCGATCGAAGTGCTGCAGGGTTATTCCTATTCCGTCGAGGGGCAATGTGCGTTGCCCCAAAACCAGGTCGCCGCGTTACTGGCCTATATACACATCGCCTTTCAGCCGCTGTTTACCGGCATTCTCGCCTTGTATTTCATCCCAAAGGATGTGCGCGGTATGATAGCGCCGGTTGTCTTCGGCCTCGGCGCTTTGACCGGAGCGTATTTGCTGCTGCAAATTTATCCGTTCGACTGGGCAGGCCCATGCCGACCGGGGCGCCTTTTGTGCAGCGATCATCTATGTGTGAAGGCGGAAAGCTGGCACATAGGGTGGCATCTGCCACTGAATGATCTGGGTGAAAGCCTGCCTGCCACGATTTTCGGGCAGCAATATGATCTGAACTTCCCGGTTTATTTCACGGTGATGTTCCTGCTGCCCGCCGCTCTGGGCGCATGGAAAGTCGCGGGGTTTCAACTGCTTATCGGGCCCACGCTGGCCTTGGCCTCAACCGATAGCCCTACGGAAATGCCTGCGATCTGGTGTCTGTTCTCGCTGGGCATTGTCATGATGATCGTGTTCACGCCGCTCAAATCGGCGCTGCAAGCAAGATCATGGCCTTTGTGGACTGTGCTGCGCTGGGTGAACGGGACCAATAAAAAACCACTCTAATACCCTAACAAACCGTTCACCCGCGCATCACTTTCTTTACCTCGTGCCTAACCTGCGAACCGCAGTTCCGATCTGGTCGGAGACCCGGTTCCCCCTCAAGCCGGTGGGAGGCAAGAAACTCTATGGAGGCACGACTACGTCTCGGCGTCATCCTCCAGTTGATACAGAACCCAATCGTCACGCAGGCCTTTCAGCTGTTTGGGGCCAATTTCCTGAAACTCCAGTCCCAGACCCAAAACCAGATCGCGCACGGTGCTGGAAACCCATGTCTGCCCTCCCGGTGTCAGGCTAAGAACACGGGCCGCGATTGCGATCGCGATGCCGGTCACATCGTTGGTGGTGCGCAGACACTCTCCACAATGAATACCGGCCCGAAGCTTTAGGCCGAGCGCGTCTGCCGTGGCCCGAAAGGCCTTGGCGCAAGCGATGGCGGCACTGGGGCGAGGAAAGATCGCCAGCATGCCGTCACCCATCAGTTTCACAAGTGTGCCTTCGTGTTCTGCGACAGTCTCAAGCGCTGCCGTATCCAGAGTGTCCATGATATCGCGCCACTCGGCATCGCCTAGACGCGCGACGATCTCGGTCGAGTTTACCACATCGGTCATCATGATTGTGACCAACAGGCTTTTGTTTTCACCATCAGCCTCGTATTCGGCGATATTGTCCTCGAACGTTTGGTCGATCAATGCGCTCGGCTGAGGGTGGATGATCGTCGGGCGAACCGGAAAGGTCTTCACGACCGCCTGTAGAAAAGCGTGCAATTTTGACCCCCTAAGCGGGGAAATCGGCGTCCAAATTTGACCCCTCCCTATGGTTGTAGACATCCTTTTCATTGGGGAATTATATACTTAAGTAACATTTATGATTGACGGACTCCGACGCATTTGTTACATTTTAATAACATTCAGGAGTGTAAAAATGACAAAAGCACCGGGAAAATCAAACCGCAAGGGCCTGACCTTCCTACAGGTTGCTGCAATGTTCGGTAATGAAGAAAAGTCGCGTAAGTGGATTGAGGAACTACATTGGCCAGATGGTCCGTTTTGCCCGCATTGCGGTTCTTTCAACGTGCAGTCAGGCATCAGGCATCCAAGCATGACGCACAGGTGTCGTGAGTGCTCCAAAAAACCCATGTTTACGGTTCGGGTCGGCACGATCCTTGAGAATACCCGGCTACCATATCGCACATGGGCCATTGGTATTTACTTGTTCACAACTAACCTTAAGGGCGTATCTTCGATGAAGTTGCACCGTGAGCTTGGTGTTACGCAGAAGTCCGCGTGGTTCATGCTGCATCGTCTTCGGGCTGCAATGGAGGCAAACATGCCTTGGTTTAATGGCCCAGTCGAAGCAGATGAAACCTACATAGGCGGCAAGGAAGGCAACAAACACGCGAAGAAGAAACTCAAGGCTGGACGTGGCGCTGTTGGCAAGGCTGCTGTTGCTGGTATCAGGGATCGCGAAACGGGTCAGGTTGTTGCCAAAGTGGTAGAGAGCACAGACAAAGAGACCTTGCAGGGGTTTGTGAACGAGCATGCCGTCGAAGGAGCAACACTCTATACCGATGAGGCTAGTGCCTACAAGGGCATTGACAGGCCGCATGAGGTGGTAAAGCACTCAGTGGGTGAATATGTCCGCGATCAGGCGCACACCAACGGGCTGGAAAGCTTTTGGGCTCCTATGAAGCGGGGTTATAATGGCGTCTATCACAAGATGTCGCCCAAGCATCTGCAACGCTATGTGGACGAGTTTCAGCACCGTCACAACAACAGGCCAAAGGATACAATCGACCAAATGGGCGGCGTTGTGCATGGGATGGCTGGAAAGAACCTGCCTTACAAGAAGCTAATCGAGGATAACGGATTGAATAGCGGAGCGCGGTCATGAGCGTCGGAACTTCGCAAAGTACTGCCGGGGTATTTTCCAACACGCGCACGGTGACCGTGCCAAAGCTGGTGCTTCCCGATGTCCTTAAGCCCAACACGCGCCTTAAGATGGACGGTCTTGAGTTCCTTTCCGCTATACCTGCGGACGCAGTTCCAGTCGCATTCTTCGATCCCCAATACCGTGGCGTGCTTGAAAAGCTGGCATATGGGAACGAAGGCAAAGTTCGTGGAAAACGCCGCAGCGCCCTACAGCAAATGCCGGAGGAGGCCATCGCCAATTTTATTCGCGGAATAGATCGTACGCTTATCCCATCAGGCCATCTCTTTTTATGGGTGGATAAGTTTCACCTTTGCCAAGGTATTCACCCGTGGCTGGACGGAACGAGGCTGGACATTGTGGATCTTTTAACGTGGAACAAGGGTACATTTGGTATGGGCTATCGCACTCGGCGCAGAGGAGAATACTGCATAGTACTACAGAAACAGCCGCGTAAGGCAAAAGGCGTGTGGAAAATACATAACATTCCAGATGTAATTCAAGAACAAGTATCCCAGCGGGATCACCCACATTCCAAACCAATAGACATACAAGGTCAACTCATGGCCGCCGTGAGCCACGAAGGCGATTTTGTAATTGATCCGGCTGCCGGGTCGTTTTCGGTTCTGCAAGCGGCACGAAACCATGGCCGCACCTTCCTTGGTTGCGACTTGAACGGTTAGATTATGGCACGATTACGGGATGCCAAACCAAAGAACACATCTGGTTCTTACGCCCGGTTGTTTGGGAATGAAGCGTTAGGTGAATTGGCCAGCAAGATACAGTCAGCTGTAATCTCATCGGGGTCAGAACTGGAATCGATGATCGTGGAAGCTGTTCCCAACATCCCTAATCTGGACACCTTTTTGGAACAAGAAATCATGCCTGAGGGCGTGTTGCTTGCCCGAAAACGTGAAATTAAACGAAGTCGGACCTTGGATTTTTCGGGATCAGAGCCTGACTTTATGGTTTTCAAGCGCCGAAAAGGCGAGCAAAACTGCCATATAGTTGAGTTGAAGGACGGTCATGTGTTCGACACAAAAAAAGCTAGCGCAGAGAGGCAGTCAATGCACGGGTTCATTCAACGCAACGCCCAGCATATTCAATATCGGTTCCAGGCACACTTTTGTGCTTTCAATCAAGAAGACAAGCAAGCGATCTGGGAAGGATTCAAGAAGAGAATTTCAATCGATGAGGCAATGACAGGTCGGGAGTTTTGTGATTTGTTGGAAATTGATTACGACAGTATTGTGCGGGCGCGTCAGGCCGACGGCCCCGACAACGTAGAGTTTTTGTTGACCGAACTGGCTAAAATTGAACCAATCCAAACCCGCTTGCGAGAACTTCTCGGCTAAAACCAATGTATTCAATTTAGGAATTCGCATGACAAACCAACGTTACAATGCAGACCTGCCTGAACCCGCCGATCTCCTGACTTCCGACCTTTTTGTTGATCTGACTGGGTTTTTGGTTTGTTTTCAGGTGTGGTTGCTCAGAGGCGCGTTGTAGTGCCCCATTATTATAAAAAGTATTGACATGGGCCTTCAGATGGCTAACCTCTTCGCCCATGTTCATCCGCACCAAACATGACGCAAAGCTCAACCGCACACGGATCCAGATCGTTGAATCCGTCCGCACCGGCTCCAAGGTACGCCAGAAGATCCTGCGCCATGTGGGTGTGGCCCATAACGACAGCGAGATTGAGGATATCAAGCGTCTGGCGGGCCGCTTGATGGAGCAATTACGCATTGATCGCTCGCCGCAAATGGAACTGTTCACGCCCACGGAATATGCCGATCTGCAGGCGCTGGTGCGCCGCGCTCCGCGGCCGGACAAGCTTGGCGTTGATCTTGCCGAGTGCCGTGAGGAGGCGCGGGTCTCTCTGGGTCTGCGGGATGTCATGGGGACGATGTATGACCAACTGGGTTGGGGGGCCCTTCTGGGGGCGGCGCGTAAAAGTGCCAATCGCATTGTGAAAGAGCTGGTTATGGCGCGGATCGCACAGCCCGAGAGCAAGCGCGCGACCGTGGAGGCGTTGGAGAACCAGGCAGGCATCACGCTCAATCTGGACGTGGTCTATCGGAGCATGGATTACATCAATACGCCGGTGATAGACGGGATTTGCAAAACCTCTCACGCGGCGGCAGAGAAGTTGCTGGGCGGGCCAGTGACCGTGCTGTTCTACGATTGCACGACCCTGGCCTTTGACACCGAGCGCGAGGACCCGGCCGAGGATGCGGACGGGGTCGAGCAGGATCATCTTCTGGCCAAGGGCTTCAGCAAGGATGGCAAGCATCACCGCGCTCAGGTCATGCTGGCGCTGATCGTCACCTCCGATGGGCTGCCTGTGGGCTATGAACTCTTCCCGGGAAACACCTGGGAAGGTCATACGCTGGAAGCTGCGCTGAAGGCGTTGGAGGGACGCTTCGACGTGGCCAGGGTCACGTTCGTGGCCGATGCCGCCATGCTCAGCAAGGACAACCAGCAGATGTTGCAGAACAAGGGTCTGCCCTACATCCTCGGCTATCGCATGAAGTCCGCCCCGGCCGCCGTGAAGGCGAACATTTTGAGCCCGGAGGGACGCCAGCCTTGGGCTGGACACGGTTCTGAAGAGGCAACCGAGAAGGGCTGGTACAAGGTGATCGACCAGGAGGGAGCGCGGGTCATTGTGACCTGGTCACCCACCCGGGCACGCAATGATGCCCACAAGCGCGACAAGGCAATCGAAAAGCTGCACAAGAAGCTCAAGCGCTCTCGCAAACCCGGCAGCTTCAGCAGCCGGGGATATGGCCGCTTCCTGGCCTTCCCCGACAGCGGGGACGTCACGCTGGATGATGCAAAGATCAAGGCAGCGGCACAATGGGACGGGCTGCATGCCATTGTTGTTCATGGTGCGGACGAACTGGAGGCACAGGACGTCATTGCCCGCTATCACCAGTTGTGGGAGATCGAAGCCTGCTTCCGCACCAACAAGCACGATCTGAAAATCCGGCCCATCTATCACTGGTCGCCGCGTCGGGTCCGGGCCCATATCGCCATCTGCTACATGGCCTTCTGCTGCCTGCAGCACCTGCGCAAGCATCTGGACCTGCTCGGACACCCGATGAGCCCGGCTCGTATCCGCAACGAGTTGAACGCATTGCAGCTCTCGATCCTGCGCCACAAAGGCACCCCTGACCGCTACGGCATGCCAAGCCATGCCACGGTCGATGCCAGACGCATCCTCACCTGCGTCGGCCTGACCTGGAACGAAGCCCCTTTCAAGATACCCCCCGGGCGCACCCGAAAAACTGGCCAGACCAAAGCCTGAGCTCCCTCAACACTCCGAAACAATCGCTGGCGAAAAAAGTCCGTGTAGTGCCTTTTGGCAACCAAGGCATAATAATATCAATGACTTATACGAAAAAATGTCGGAAGTCAGGAATATCGGTTCCAGGCACACTTTTGTGCTTTCAATCAAGAAGACAAGCAAGCGATCTGGGAAGGATTCAAGAAGAGAATTTCAATCGATGAGGCAATGACAGGTCGGGAGTTTTGTGATTTGTTGGAAATTGATTACGACAGTATTGTGCGGGCGCGTCAGGCCGACGGCCCCGACAACGTAGAGTTTTTGTTGACCGAACTGGCTAAAATTGAACCAATCCAAACCCGCTTGCGAGAACTTCTCGGCTAAAACCAATGTATTCAATTTAGGAATTCGCATGACAAACCAACGTTACAATGCAGACCTGCCTGAACCCGCCGATCTGCACATCAGATCGAACAAATATCAACCGACCAAGGCTGAGTTGGAAGAAGAAATCGACATGCCTGAAATGTCATTGGATGAAATCAGGGCTGCATTCATGCGGCCAATGAGTATCAAGAAGCCTGATTAAAGAGAGCGCAGAGTGCTAAAATACCTTGCGCGGTTTTCGTTTTTATCGCGTCAATATGCGACAGTCCACTATAAAAATGTTACTTAAGTATATAATTCCCTTTCATTGAGCAGTCGATGGAGAGGCAAGCGGGATGATTTGCGTGGAAACTATTAGAAAAGTGCGTCGCTTACACCTGATCGAAAAAAAGAGCATCAAGGAAATTTGCCGTTCGCTCAATTTGAGCCGTGCAACGGTTCGAAAGATAATCCGATCGGGAGTGACGGAGTTCAAATATGAGCGCAAATCGCAGCCATACCCGGTGCTCGGGCCTTGGCGCGCGCGTCTGGATGAAACGCTTGAGGAGAACGAGGCGCTTCCGAAGAAACACCGCAAGCGGATGACCAAAATCTGGAAGGAACTCTCCGATGATGGTTTTGGCGGCGGGTATGACAGTGTTCGACGCTACACAAAGAATTCCTGACTTCCGACCTTTTTGTTGATCTGACTGGGTTTTTGGTTTGTTTTCAGGTGTGGTTGCTCAGAGGCGCGTTGTAGTGCCCCATTATTATAAATAGTATTGACATGGGCCTTCAGATGGCTAACCTCTTCGCCCATGTTCATCCGCACCAAACATGACGCAAAGCTCAACCGCACACGGATCCAGATCGTTGAATCCGTCCGCACCGGCTCCAAGGTACGCCAGAAGATCCTGCGCCATGTGGGTGTGGCCCATAACGACAGCGAGATTGAGGATATCAAGCGTCTGGCGGGCCGCTTGATGGAGCAATTACGCATTGATCGCTCGCCGCAAATGGAACTGTTCACGCCCACGGAATATGCCGATCTGCAGGCGCTGGTGCGCCGCGCTCCGCGGCCGGACAAGCTTGGCGTTGATCTTGCCGAGTGCCGTGAGGAGGCGCGGGTCTCTCTGGGTCTGCGGGATGTCATGGGGACGATGTATGACCAACTGGGTTGGGGGGCCCTTCTGGGGGCGGCGCGTAAAAGTGCCAATCGCATTGTGAAAGAGCTGGTTATGGCGCGGATCGCACAGCCCGAGAGCAAGCGCGCGACCGTGGAGGCGTTGGAGAACCAGGCAGGCATCACGCTCAATCTGGACGTGGTCTATCGGAGCATGGATTACATCAATACGCCGGTGATAGACGGGATTTGCAAAACCTCTCACGCGGCGGCAGAGAAGTTGCTGGGCGGGCCAGTGACCGTGCTGTTCTACGATTGCACGACCCTGGCCTTTGACACCGAGCGCGAGGACCCGGCCGAGGATGCGGACGGGGTCGAGCAGGATCATCTTCTGGCCAAGGGCTTCAGCAAGGATGGCAAGCATCACCGCGCTCAGGTCATGCTGGCGCTGATCGTCACCTCCGATGGGCTGCCTGTGGGCTATGAACTCTTCCCGGGAAACACCTGGGAAGGTCATACGCTGGAAGCTGCGCTGAAGGCGTTGGAGGGACGCTTCGACGTGGCCAGGGTCACGTTCGTGGCCGATGCCGCCATGCTCAGCAAGGACAACCAGCAGATGTTGCAGAACAAGGGTCTGCCCTACATCCTCGGCTATCGCATGAAGTCCGCCCCGGCCGCCGTGAAGGCGAACATTTTGAGCCCGGAGGGACGCCAGCCTTGGGCTGGACACGGTTCTGAAGAGGCAACCGAGAAGGGCTGGTACAAGGTGATCGACCAGGAGGGAGCGCGGGTCATTGTGACCTGGTCACCCACCCGGGCACGCAATGATGCCCACAAGCGCGACAAGGCAATCGAAAAGCTGCACAAGAAGCTCAAGCGCTCTCGCAAACCCGGCAGCTTCAGCAGCCGGGGATATGGCCGCTTCCTGGCCTTCCCCGACAGCGGGGACGTCACGCTGGATGATGCAAAGATCAAGGCAGCGGCACAATGGGACGGGCTGCATGCCATTGTTGTTCATGGTGCGGACGAACTGGAGGCACAGGACGTCATTGCCCGCTATCACCAGTTGTGGGAGATCGAAGCCTGCTTCCGCACCAACAAGCACGATCTGAAAATCCGGCCCATCTATCACTGGTCGCCGCGTCGGGTCCGGGCCCATATCGCCATCTGCTACATGGCCTTCTGCTGCCTGCAGCACCTGCGCAAGCATCTGGACCTGCTCGGACACCCGATGAGCCCGGCTCGTATCCGCAACGAGTTGAACGCATTGCAGCTCTCGATCCTGCGCCACAAAGGCACCCCTGACCGCTACGGCATGCCAAGCCATGCCACGGTCGATGCCAGACGCATCCTCACCTGCGTCGGCCTGACCTGGAACGAAGCCCCTTTCAAGATACCCCCCGGGCGCACCCGAAAAACTGGCCAGACCAAAGCCTGAGCTCCCTCAACACTCCGAAACAATCGCTGGCGAAAAAAGTCCGTGTAGTGCCTTTTGGCAACCAAGGCATAATAATATCAATGACTTATACGAAAAAATGTCGGAAGTCAGGAAACGCTTGAGGAGAACGAGGCGCTTCCGAAGAAACACCGCAAGCGGATGACCAAAATCTGGAAGGAACTCTCCGATGATGGTTTTGGCGGCGGGTATGACAGTGTTCGACGCTACACAAAGAATTGGCGCATTGCGCACGGCCGACAACAGGCGCAGGCGTCCTGACTTCCGACCTTTTTGTTGATCTGACTGGGTTTTTGGTTTGTTTTCAGGTGTGGTTGCTCAGAGGCGCGTTGTAGTGCCCCATTATTATAAAAAGTATTGACATGGGCCTTCAGATGGCTAACCTCTTCGCCCATGTTCATCCGCACCAAACATGACGCAAAGCTCAACCGCACACGGATCCAGATCGTTGAATCCGTCCGCACCGGCTCCAAGGTACGCCAGAAGATCCTGCGCCATGTGGGTGTGGCCCATAACGACAGCGAGATTGAGGATATCAAGCGTCTGGCGGGCCGCTTGATGGAGCAATTACGCATTGATCGCTCGCCGCAAATGGAACTGTTCACGCCCACGGAATATGCCGATCTGCAGGCGCTGGTGCGCCGCGCTCCGCGGCCGGACAAGCTTGGCGTTGATCTTGCCGAGTGCCGTGAGGAGGCGCGGGTCTCTCTGGGTCTGCGGGATGTCATGGGGACGATGTATGACCAACTGGGTTGGGGGGCCCTTCTGGGGGCGGCGCGTAAAAGTGCCAATCGCATTGTGAAAGAGCTGGTTATGGCGCGGATCGCACAGCCCGAGAGCAAGCGCGCGACCGTGGAGGCGTTGGAGAACCAGGCAGGCATCACGCTCAATCTGGACGTGGTCTATCGGAGCATGGATTACATCAATACGCCGGTGATAGACGGGATTTGCAAAACCTCTCACGCGGCGGCAGAGAAGTTGCTGGGCGGGCCAGTGACCGTGCTGTTCTACGATTGCACGACCCTGGCCTTTGACACCGAGCGCGAGGACCCGGCCGAGGATGCGGACGGGGTCGAGCAGGATCATCTTCTGGCCAAGGGCTTCAGCAAGGATGGCAAGCATCACCGCGCTCAGGTCATGCTGGCGCTGATCGTCACCTCCGATGGGCTGCCTGTGGGCTATGAACTCTTCCCGGGAAACACCTGGGAAGGTCATACGCTGGAAGCTGCGCTGAAGGCGTTGGAGGGACGCTTCGACGTGGCCAGGGTCACGTTCGTGGCCGATGCCGCCATGCTCAGCAAGGACAACCAGCAGATGTTGCAGAACAAGGGTCTGCCCTACATCCTCGGCTATCGCATGAAGTCCGCCCCGGCCGCCGTGAAGGCGAACATTTTGAGCCCGGAGGGACGCCAGCCTTGGGCTGGACACGGTTCTGAAGAGGCAACCGAGAAGGGCTGGTACAAGGTGATCGACCAGGAGGGAGCGCGGGTCATTGTGACCTGGTCACCCACCCGGGCACGCAATGATGCCCACAAGCGCGACAAGGCAATCGAAAAGCTGCACAAGAAGCTCAAGCGCTCTCGCAAACCCGGCAGCTTCAGCAGCCGGGGATATGGCCGCTTCCTGGCCTTCCCCGACAGCGGGGACGTCACGCTGGATGATGCAAAGATCAAGGCAGCGGCACAATGGGACGGGCTGCATGCCATTGTTGTTCATGGTGCGGACGAACTGGAGGCACAGGACGTCATTGCCCGCTATCACCAGTTGTGGGAGATCGAAGCCTGCTTCCGCACCAACAAGCACGATCTGAAAATCCGGCCCATCTATCACTGGTCGCCGCGTCGGGTCCGGGCCCATATCGCCATCTGCTACATGGCCTTCTGCTGCCTGCAGCACCTGCGCAAGCATCTGGACCTGCTCGGACACCCGATGAGCCCGGCTCGTATCCGCAACGAGTTGAACGCATTGCAGCTCTCGATCCTGCGCCACAAAGGCACCCCTGACCGCTACGGCATGCCAAGCCATGCCACGGTCGATGCCAGACGCATCCTCACCTGCGTCGGCCTGACCTGGAACGAAGCCCCTTTCAAGATACCCCCCGGGCGCACCCGAAAAACTGGCCAGACCAAAGCCTGAGCTCCCTCAACACTCCGAAACAATCGCTGGCGAAAAAAGTCCGTGTAGTGCCTTTTGGCAACCAAGGCATAATAATATCAATGACTTATACGAAAAAATGTCGGAAGTCAGGACCCTTTCAGGAAGACTTCAGCGCCGCCCCCGCACCCTGCGCCGCACTGGGCCTTGCAGAAATCAATGGCCACCGCCTCGGGCTGGTTGCCCTCAAGCCGGACCGGGACATCCCCGCCCCGGTGTTTCAGAAGGGCATGGCCTTCGGACACGGGCTCCTGGGAACGGGGCGCACCGTGCTCTGCCAGTTCGGGTTCCATTTCTATGATTTCGCCTGCTTTACCACGCTGATCAACCCGGCAAACCCGGTCATGCGCCCGATCCTCCTGACTTCCGACCTTTTTGTTGATCTGACTGGGTTTTTGGTTTGTTTTCAGGTGTGGTTGCTCAGAGGCGCGTTGTAGTGCCCCATTATTATAAAAAGTATTGACATGGGCCTTCAGATGGCTAACCTCTTCGCCCATGTTCATCCGCACCAAACATGACGCAAAGCTCAACCGCACACGGATCCAGATCGTTGAATCCGTCCGCACCGGCTCCAAGGTACGCCAGAAGATCCTGCGCCATGTGGGTGTGGCCCATAACGACAGCGAGATTGAGGATATCAAGCGTCTGGCGGGCCGCTTGATGGAGCAATTACGCATTGATCGCTCGCCGCAAATGGAACTGTTCACGCCCACGGAATATGCCGATCTGCAGGCGCTGGTGCGCCGCGCTCCGCGGCCGGACAAGCTTGGCGTTGATCTTGCCGAGTGCCGTGAGGAGGCGCGGGTCTCTCTGGGTCTGCGGGATGTCATGGGGACGATGTATGACCAACTGGGTTGGGGGGCCCTTCTGGGGGCGGCGCGTAAAAGTGCCAATCGCATTGTGAAAGAGCTGGTTATGGCGCGGATCGCACAGCCCGAGAGCAAGCGCGCGACCGTGGAGGCGTTGGAGAACCAGGCAGGCATCACGCTCAATCTGGACGTGGTCTATCGGAGCATGGATTACATCAATACGCCGGTGATAGACGGGATTTGCAAAACCTCTCACGCGGCGGCAGAGAAGTTGCTGGGCGGGCCAGTGACCGTGCTGTTCTACGATTGCACGACCCTGGCCTTTGACACCGAGCGCGAGGACCCGGCCGAGGATGCGGACGGGGTCGAGCAGGATCATCTTCTGGCCAAGGGCTTCAGCAAGGATGGCAAGCATCACCGCGCTCAGGTCATGCTGGCGCTGATCGTCACCTCCGATGGGCTGCCTGTGGGCTATGAACTCTTCCCGGGAAACACCTGGGAAGGTCATACGCTGGAAGCTGCGCTGAAGGCGTTGGAGGGACGCTTCGACGTGGCCAGGGTCACGTTCGTGGCCGATGCCGCCATGCTCAGCAAGGACAACCAGCAGATGTTGCAGAACAAGGGTCTGCCCTACATCCTCGGCTATCGCATGAAGTCCGCCCCGGCCGCCGTGAAGGCGAACATTTTGAGCCCGGAGGGACGCCAGCCTTGGGCTGGACACGGTTCTGAAGAGGCAACCGAGAAGGGCTGGTACAAGGTGATCGACCAGGAGGGAGCGCGGGTCATTGTGACCTGGTCACCCACCCGGGCACGCAATGATGCCCACAAGCGCGACAAGGCAATCGAAAAGCTGCACAAGAAGCTCAAGCGCTCTCGCAAACCCGGCAGCTTCAGCAGCCGGGGATATGGCCGCTTCCTGGCCTTCCCCGACAGCGGGGACGTCACGCTGGATGATGCAAAGATCAAGGCAGCGGCACAATGGGACGGGCTGCATGCCATTGTTGTTCATGGTGCGGACGAACTGGAGGCACAGGACGTCATTGCCCGCTATCACCAGTTGTGGGAGATCGAAGCCTGCTTCCGCACCAACAAGCACGATCTGAAAATCCGGCCCATCTATCACTGGTCGCCGCGTCGGGTCCGGGCCCATATCGCCATCTGCTACATGGCCTTCTGCTGCCTGCAGCACCTGCGCAAGCATCTGGACCTGCTCGGACACCCGATGAGCCCGGCTCGTATCCGCAACGAGTTGAACGCATTGCAGCTCTCGATCCTGCGCCACAAAGGCACCCCTGACCGCTACGGCATGCCAAGCCATGCCACGGTCGATGCCAGACGCATCCTCACCTGCGTCGGCCTGACCTGGAACGAAGCCCCTTTCAAGATACCCCCCGGGCGCACCCGAAAAACTGGCCAGACCAAAGCCTGAGCTCCCTCAACACTCCGAAACAATCGCTGGCGAAAAAAGTCCGTGTAGTGCCTTTTGGCAACCAAGGCATAATAATATCAATGACTTATACGAAAAAATGTCGGAAGTCAGGAAAGAATTGGCGCATTGCGCACGGCCGACAACAGGCGCAGGCGTTCATCCCGCTGATCTTTGATCCTGGGGAGGCGTACCAGTTCGACTGGAGTGTGGAGACGGTTTTGATGGACGGTGCACTCACGACCGTGAAGGTTGCCCATTTCAAACTTTGCCATAGCCGCATGCCATTCTCCATTGCCTATCCGCGCGAGACGCAGGAGATGGTCTTTGATGCCCACGACGAGGCCTTCAAATTCTTTGGTGGAGGCTGCATCAACGGGATCTACGATAACATGACGACCGCCGTCGATGCGATCCTGTCGGGCAAGGAAAGAAAGTTCAACAAGGCATTCTCCCGGATGTGTTCTCATCATCTGGTGAACCCGATCGCCTGTACGCGCGCGGCCGGTTGGGAGAAGGGTCAGGTTGAGAATCTGGTCAAGGAGAGCCGCGCCTATAGTTTTACACCGCGTCTGGAGGTGGCCGACTTCGATGAATTGAATGCCCGGCTGCAAAAAGACGCGATCAAACGCGCAAAAGAACTGCGGCATCCGGAAAACCTGGAGGTGACGGTCTGGGAGGAGTTCCAGCAGGAAAAGCCGCTGCTGACGCATCTGCAGAAGCCCTTCGTCGGGTTCCGTGAAAAGACGGTCGCCGTGAGCCGAACCTGCCTGATCAACTTCGAAAGAAACAAATACAGCGTTGAGGCAAGAGCTGTTGGACGTCAGGTCCAGTTGCAGGTCTACGCCACGCGGATTGTCCTGCGCCAAGACGGTGAGATTGTCGGAGAGCACGAACGGTGCTTCGGCCGAGGAAAAACGATCTTCAACCCTTGGCACTATGTGCCCGTCCTCAAGCGCAAGCCTGGCGCTCTGCGCAATGGAGCACCGTTCCGTGACTGGGACCTACCACCGGCAATGACGCAGATCTGGACCCATCTGCGGGGCACATCCGACGGAGACCGGCAACTTGCCGATATTCTTTTCGCTGCTTACCAGCACGACATTGATGTGGTCGAGGCTGCCTGCGAAGAAGCTCTAAAATCTGGCCTGCGCAAGGCCGATGCGATCCTGAACATTGTCTCTCGGCGCACCAATCCCCCGCCGCCAAAGGCGATTGAGCCGCCTGCCCACCTGCAGCTGAAAATGGCACCGATCGCGGATTGCGCTCGCTATGACAGGCTTGGAGGCTCCCATGCAACTGCGTAAGGAAATTCTCGAACTTGCCCGTCAACTGAAGTTGCCAGGCATCGTCAACTGCTTTGACGAAGTGATGCAGGCCGCAGCCAAAAACAACTGGCGGCCCCAACAGGTCGTGGCCGAACTCCTCACGGCCGAACTGGCCGAAAAGACTGCGCGCTCGATCCGGTATCAGATGGGTGCCGCAAAGTTCCCGGTCTGCAAGTCCTTACCTGAGTTCGACTTCACGGTCAGCCCCGTCAACGAGGAAGTCGTGCGCAATCTTCATGACGGCGATTTTATGGACCAGGCCAGGAATGGCGTGCTGGTCGGTGGAACCGGATCGGGCAAAACGCATCTCGCAACAGCGATCGGGGGCCACGCGGTCAATAACCGCCGGCGGGTCAGGTTCTTCAGCGCTGTGGATCTCGCGAACAAGCTGGAGGCTGAACATCGCGAAGGCAACGCCGGGCGGCTCAGCGAGCAGCTGATCCGCGTCGACCTCGTGATTATAGACGAACTCGGTTATCTGCCGTTCGCAGAGTCTGGTGGACGATTACTCTTCCATCTCATCAGCAAACTGTACGAGCGAACGTCTATTCTGCTAACAACCAACCTCGCATTTGCTGAATGGCCGAGTGTGTTCACAGATGCCAAAATGACCACTGCTCTCCTGGATCGACTGACACACCATTGCGATATCATCGAAACCGGGAACGAAAGCTGGCGAATTAACCACCGCGACTAACCTCGAAATCGGGGAATAAATTCAAAACAGACAGCAGGTCAAACCTTCAGTCGAGCTACGCTCTCTTTTCGGTTTGACCTGCTGTCCACCCCCTCCTGAATCAACCTAAACACGACCCCCTCAACGCCCCTCTTAGCTCCAAGGGGGGTCAAATTTGGACGCCGATGGGGGGTCATTATTCAATGCCGATTGACAGCCAATGCAATACGTTTCAACAACCTGGTGCTCATGGCGGCCGGTTTCCCGCGTACTGCAGATGCTTTGGACAAGGCTGGATATGAGGTCGTCCAAATCGACAACACCGATTGCGCCAAGTTGGATGGCGGCATGTCATGCCTGTCTCTGAGGTTTTGATGGTAGCGAAGGATCATCCGGCAAAATAACCGAGTTCAGCTGGAGTGCCGAGGCTGTCCGCATGCGCGCCGCACCTGCTTCCGTCCAGCCAACGAGCGCAAAAGAGCAGTCCGCGCCGCCCAAACACCCTAAACACGATTAGCATGCAATCGCGTTTTTCGCCTTAGCGCTCGGCTAAGTGCGAGAGCACCAAGGTATTTGGCCCAAGCTGGCAAGTGCGAGGCAGTACCAAACAATAGTGCAATCGACAGCTTGGCAGCGCCCCCCTCCTCTACCTCAACCGCTCAAGCAAACGAATGGACGCATAGCCATCTGGCAGCAGTCCTTGTGCCAGTTGATAGGCCCGCACCGCATTCACTGTATTCGGTCCGGTACGCCCGTCTATGCCCTGGGTATCAAACCCGGCCTGCGTTAACCGCGTTTGCAATTCCTTTTTCTCGGTAAAACTCAGCACCCGGTCGCCACGCGGCCAACTGGCCAGAAACGGAGCCTCTCCGCTCAGCCGATCCGACAGGTGACCAATTCCGATCACATAGGCATCCGCACCGTTATACGCCTCGATCACGCTGAAATTGTCGAAGATCATCAGCGCTACACCCTGCCCGCCTGCTGGCAATAAGATCGCAGACCGTCCATGGTCTCGCACCGGTTTGCCATCAAGCCCGACCACACCACGTGCCGCCCAGTCAGACGGCATCAGAGTGTAGTCCCGCTTGGCAGTCGCATAGTCGAATCCCTCAGGCAGACGCACCTCGACACCCCAGGGCTGCCCCTTGGTCCACCCATGCCGGGCCAGATAGGCGGCGGCCGAGGCCAGCGCGTCTGTCGGATCCTCAGACCAGATATCACGCCGACCGTCGCCATCGAAATCAACCGCGTGATCCAAATACGAGGTCGGCATGAATTGCGTGTGCCCCATTGCGCCAGCCCAGCTGCCCACCATACGACCCGCACTTATATCCCCGGCCTGAATGATCCGCAAAGCAGCAATCAACTGGGTCTCGAAAAACGAAGCGCGACGGGCATCAAAGGCCAATGTCGCCAGTGAGCGGATCGTCTGGTTGCTGCCACGATACGACCCGAAGGAGGTCTCTAGGCCCCAAATGGCAGTTACGACCTCTTTCTCGACGCCATATTGCGCCTCGATCTGCCGCAGGACTTTCCGATGCCGGTCCAATGCCGCGCGACCATTGGAGATGCGCGTGTCCGAGACGGCCGCGTCCAGATACTCCCAGATCGGCTTTGAAAACTCTGCCTGATTACGGTCCCGCTTGATGACCTTTTGGTCATAGCTCAGCCCGGCTAGTGCCTGGTCCAAAGTCTGCTGAGTGATCCCCTGCGCAACCGCCCGCCGCTGAAACGCGCCAAGCCATGCCTGAAAGCGGGCATTGCCTTCTACCGACACCCGAACGGCCTCAGCCGAAGGTCGCGGCACCGGCCGGAGGGAGATCACCACATCCGCCGAGGCCAGTTGTATCGTATTGTCCAAAAGTCGATTTTCTGACCCTTGAGAAGTTTCTGCTGAACCTGCCTGCATCATGGATGCCCACAATGCGGCGGTCATGACGCCGCCTATGCATTTACGCATTCCGTTTTTTCCTGATTACTGCTCCGCCTCAGGATAGCGCAAAATGGGCGGTTTTCAAAGCACGCAGACCGGTTCTGTGTCGCTAACACGCGATATGTCCGGTGTATGTAACATGCGATCTGTCCGGTTCTATTCTGTCTCTGAGAGGAGGCGTTATGAACCGAGCAGAAGTGTTACAGGAAGTTCGACTGATGAAGTTTGAAGATGTGTATTCGCGGCGAAGCGCGAACAAGCTGACGCAAGAACAGGCGGCTGAGATACTGGGTGTATCCGTGCGCACCGTCAGGCGTTGGGAGGATCGATTTGAGGCGGATGGTGCAGAAGGTCTGTACGACCGTCGGCTTGGCAAACTGGCCAACAATCGTGTTGCCACGGATAAGGTCATGGAGATGCTTGAACTGTTTGATACCAAGTACTGGGATTACACGCCGAAGCATTTCCACGAGAAGCTGGTGGCCCACCATGGTTTCACACAGAGCTACAACTGGGTGCGGCTTACACTGCAGCGCCACGGCCGGGTTCAGGCAGCACCCCGACGAGGTGCCCATCGGCGCAAGCGGCCCCGCCGTCCGATGGTTGGCATGATGTTGCATCAGGACGGCTCCAGCCATGAATGGGTTCCGGGTCAGTGGTGGGATCTGATCGTCACCATGGACGATGCCACCAACCGGGTTTATTCGGCATTCTTTGTCGAGGAAGAAGGGACGATGAGCAGTTTTCAGGGGCTGACAGAGGTGATCGAGGCGCAAGGTCTGTTTTGCTCGCTCTATGCCGATCGGGGCTCTCATTACTGGCATACGCCCGAAGCGGGCGGCAAAGTGGACAAGGACAATCTGACCCAGGTCGGGCGCGCCTTGCAGCAACTCGGCATTGAGCTGATCCCGGCCTATTCACCGCAGGCCCGTGGACGGTCTGAACGCATGTTTGGCACGTTCCAGAACCGATTGCCGCAGGAACTGCGGTCCCATGGGATCACAACCATTGAAGAGGCCAATCAGTTCCTGAAAGAGGTCTATCTTCCCGAACACAATGCCCTGTTTGCAAAGGAGCCGGAGGATACGACCTCGGCCTTCGTGCCGTTTACAGGCAATGTGCGCGACACCCTGTGTGTGCAGGAAGACCGCGTCGTCGGCAACGACAATACGGTGCGCTACAAGGGCCTGGTCATGCAGATCGCGGCAGACAGGCACCGTCATCATTTCGTCAAGGCGAAGGTCAGGGTCCACGAATACCCCGATGGTCAACTGGTCATCTTCCACGGCCCGAGATGCATTGGCCGCTACCAGCCTGACGGATCACCCATCACACAGGAGGATAGCAAACACAAAGTCGCGTGACCCGCTTCGACGTGGCGCGAACGCGGTGGCCCAAATCTACGGTCGCCTACGGCTCCCTCCGAATTGGGCCACCGCGCAATCAACTGAAGCGGACAATTGGCATGTTACCTACACCGGACAATTCAGAATGTTCTCGACAGCACGCAGACCGGTTCTGCCGATAGGGTCATCCGAGGATTTTCTGCCCGTTCTGCCAGACGGCCAGCAGATCCCCCTCAGGGCCGATATGCAAGACATGTGCCAGCGCGCCTCTGGTCAGACGTCCGATCTGACGATTGCCGATCAGATTCGCAGGCACAAGGCTGGTCATGTGCAGGGCTTGTTCAAACGACACACCGACCTGCTCGGTAAGATTCCGCGCCGCTTGAAGCAATTCCAGATGCGCGCCTGCCAGCGTTCCATCCGCCAGCGTCAGCCGGTTGTCCTCGCGGTGGATTTCGCGGCCATTAAGCTCAAACACGCGGATATCCGACCCTGCCGTCGCCATTGCATCACTGACCAGAAAGATTTCACCGGGTCCCTGCTTGGCATTCAGCGCATTTCGGATCATGGCGGGATGCACATGGATCATATCCGCAATCAGACCCGCCGAGAATTCCCCCTCAGCCAATGCCGCGCCAACGGTTCCCGGCGCGCGTCCTTGCATCTGGCTTTGCGCGTTGAACAAATGCGTCACACAGCGCGCACCAGCCTTGGCGGCAGCAACGCAAACCTCATAGCTGGCGTCCGTGTGCCCCAAGGAGACCAATACACCTGCCGCCGTCAGCGTTTCAATCTGGGCGCTTGTGACGCTTTCTGGTGCCAACGTCACTTTAAGCACCGGCAATTGGGCGGCGGCCTCAAGCAGGGTCGCGACATCTGCATCTTCCATCGGGCGGATAAAGGCAGCGTCATGCGCGCCTTTGCGGGAGACGGCCAGATGCGGGCCTTCCAGATGCAGGCCAACGATCCCCGGAACGTCTTGCCGCACGGCCTCAATCGCGGCCGATATGGCATTTGCAGTGACCTCGGGCGAATCCGTGATCAAGGTCGGCAGGATCGAGGTCGCCCCGATCTGCGCATGAGCCCCAGCCATGATCTGCAGCGCGTCAACATCCGGCTGGTTGTTGAACATCACCCCACCGCCGCCATTGACCTGCAGATCGACGAAACCCGGCGCGAGAAGTCCACCCTCCAGCGTGACTGGCACATGACCAGAGCCAAGTTCCGACATGGGAACGACGCCATCAACCCGCCCACCCCGATGCAACAGCGCGTGGTCTTTCACGATGCCGTCCGGCGTCAGAATATCCGCTCCGATCAGTGCGTGGGTCGTCTCGGTCATACCGTCTCCGTCACCTTCTTGAGGTGCCGGGGGGCATCCGGGTCAATGCCGCGCGAGGCGGCGAAAACCTCGACCATGGAGTAGAACGAAACGATCAGGCTCAGCGCGTCGGTCAGCGGGTGTAGCGTGCGGATATGTTCGACCGGTGACGCAGATTTGACCTTGGTCGTGGTGGCAAAAACGCGGGCCCTTTTGGTGCTGATCGCGTCGGCGACCTCGGACAGCGCGGATTCTGCAGCATCGGCAGCCGCAAAGCTGAGGACAGGAAACCCTTCTTCGACAATCGAGACCGGCCCATGCAGCACTTCGGCCGAAGAATAGCTTTCGGCATGCAACTGGCAGGTCTCTTTGAACTTCAACGCGGCCTCGTTGGACATGGCGAGCACCTGCCCGCGCCCCAAGGTGAACAGCGACGGGTTCGCCCCAATCGCAGCCCGTACCTCGGGCCAGTCGATACGCGCAGCCTCCGCCAGCCGTTCTGGCAAATCGCGAATGGCATCCAAAAGTGCCTCGTCCCGCGCCCATTCGGCTAAGACCCAAAGGCCTGCCACAGCAGAGGACACAAATGTCTTGGTCGCAGCCACACTTAGTTCGGGGCCTGCCTGCATATCAATCGTATGGGCACAGGATGCCGCCAGCGGAGAGGCCGCGTCATTGGTCAGCCCGATGGTCAGCGCGCCATCACGATCCGCGCTGCGCACCATCGCCAGGATATCCGGGCTTTGCCCGGACTGGGACACGGCCAGACACAGGCTGTTTTGCAACCGAAGCGGCGCGTTGTAGATCGACGCGACAGAAGGTCCAACCGAGGCCACCGGCAGGCCCAACAGGATTTCCGACGCGTATTTGAGATAGGTGCAGACATGATCCGACGACCCCCGCGCCACGCTTGTCAGAAAGGCAGGGTCAAGGCTCCGGGCGACCTCAGCCGTGGACGCGATGTCCTGTTGACCCCGGCTGAGCAGCCGTTCAACCGCGTCAGGTATCTCATCGATTTCCCGGCGCATCCGGGTGATCTGCTGTTGCATGTGCTTTCCTAGCTGTTTGCAAGGCGCAGTTCGGCCACGAAATCGTAGGCATCACCGCGATAGACAGAGCGGGTGAACTCCACCACGCGTCGATTGGACAGGAACGAGGTCCTGACGATCCGCAGCCCGGCCACGCCCGGCTCGACCCCCAGAACAGCGGCGTCGTTGGCCTCAAGGTTGATCGCTGAAATCCGCTGCATGGCGCGCACCGGGCGGTTGCCGTCGCGTTCCAGCACTTCATAAAGCGAGGATGTTACACCTTCGGGATGCGGCAGGATGTCGACCGGCAGGGCCGCACGCTCAATTGCCATTGGCTTGTCATTGGCCATGCGCAGGCGCGACAGCCGCGCCACCTCTTCGCCTGAGGACAGGGCTAGCGCCATAACCTCTTCCGGTGAAGGTGTGTGGATGCCCCGGTCCAGCCACTCGCTGGTCGAATCCAATCCGCGGCGGGTCATATCTTCGGTAAATGAGGTCAGCAAAGACAGCGATTGTTCGACCCGAGGCGTTCCGTCCGCTACAAAACTGCCCGAGCCCTGACGCTGCACGATGATGCCACGCTCGACCAAATCCTGCAGCGCTCGCCGGACGGTGACACGGGACAGGCCGGTCAGGTGGGCCATCTCGCGCTCGCCCGGCAGCGGGGCGCTTTCGGCCAGAACTCCGGCCTCGATGCTTTGCTCAAGTCGCTTGCGCAACCGCACATAGAGTGGGCCTGTTGCCTCCTGCAGCCAATCGGCGGGTTTCAGGAATGTCTCGATCGTGTCGCTCATCAGCCCGCCCTTACCTTTGCCCGCTCAGCCAGGTGACGCGCCAATATCAGGGCTCCGTCTAGCGGCGAGCCCTTGGCCTCGGTCAGGCAGGCCTGCATGTGAGGCGGCAGATACTCCGCATAATGCGGTGCGACTCCGCCGATCATGCAGATGGGCGATCCGTCGGTGTGACCGAGGGCGCGCAGCCCCTGCGCCAGATAATCGGCCCCGCCTTGCATCAGATCTTGCGCCACGGGATCGCCACCAGCCGCAGCCGCGATGATCTCGGGGGCGAGGCCTGCGAAATCCGAGGGGTTCGCCTGGCCAACAAACGCAACGATTTGCATGGGATCGTCGTCATATTCCGCGCTGATTTTTCGGGTCAGCGCGCTGTGCGGTTGAATGCCGTCCATCGCCAATAGAACGCGTTGCAGCAGCTGAACGCCTAACCAGTTGCCCGAGGCCTGATCGCCGATCAAAGCTCCGTAGCCGCCAATAAACTGCGTTCGCCCATCGGCCTGACGGGCCAGAAAGGATCCCGTTCCAACGCCGATCACAGAACCGTCCTGCGCGCCCAACGCCCCCACAACCGCCGATCTGCGGTCATCTTCGACTTCGACAATCCACGAGGGCAGACTGCGCGCAACCTCCGACGCCGCAACGGCATCCGTCACCCCAGCCAGCCCTGCATAGGTCGGAATCTCGGCCAGATGTGCTCGGGATAATTGCGCTTTATCGGCCAAGGCCTGCAGCCCCTCATCGAGGGTACGCAGCGCTTTCTGACGATCCGAGAAGGCATTGGCACTACCCAATGTCACCTCGACCCGACCGTCAGGTGTGACCATCGCGAACCGGCATTTTGTGCCACCGCCGTCGATTGCAATCAGGTATTGGAAGGACTCATCCATATAGATACCTTTAGGATACCTTTTGCCGAAAAAAAAGACCTCAACTTATAGAAACTGGGAATTATCGGCCAAATCATGGGTTTTTAGCATATTTTCCCAACGAGAGGTAGACAAAAGGTATTATATAGGTATTACTCTCATCTGGGGAGGAATCAAATGCTGCCGCAAACGGAAATGCTGCGCGACGAGGTCGAAGGGCTCGACCTGAGGCCAAATGCCGACATCCTGGGCTATCTGCTTGAGGCACAGAAGGCGGCATTGCGTGGGCTTGACGGCTGCTTGGATGTCCTTTCAGAGGGAGCCGCCATTCTAACGCAGACTGTGCGCCGGGGCGGCAAGATTTACTACGCTGCAGCCGGTTCGTCGGGCCTGATGGGGCTGGCGGACGGGGCCGAGTTGTCCGGAACATTCGGCCTTTCGCCTGAGACCATGGCGATATGCATGGCAGGCGGGATACCGCAGGGCGCAGCAATGCCCGGTCATACCGAAGATGATGAAACTGCGGCGCAAACTGCGGCGGCCAAGGTACAACCGGGTGACGCTGTAATCGCCCTTTCCGCCAGTGGCAGCACGCCCTATGCCGTCCAATTTGCGCGCCGTGCGCGCGCGCAGGGTGCCAAAGTCATCGGAATCGCCAACAATGCAGAGGCACCGCTGTTCGCCTGCGCAGACTGCGCTATCCACCTGAACACGCCGCCCGAACCCATTGCAGGCTCAACGCGCCTTGGGGCCGCGACGGCGCAGAAAGTGGCTCTGAACATGATGTCCACGCTGATGGGTATCCGCCTTGGGCATGTGCATGACGGGATGATGATCAACGTAATCGCCGACAACCATAAACTGCGCCAACGCGCCGAAGGGATCGTTGGAAAAATCGCCGGGGTTTCGGCAGAGCAGGCCAGTGCTGCGCTTACGCAGGCGTCCGGTAACGTGAAACAGGCAATCTTGCTGGCCGCGGGCGCCGACAGCCCGGACCGGGCCGAGGCGCTTTTGGCACAATCTGATGGCCACCTACGCCCAGCGCTAAAACAACTTTAAAACCAAACAAAATACCAAGGGAGAAAAGACCATGAAGAAAGTATCACTAAGCGCCGTTTTGCTGGCGTCGTCGGCCCTTGCAGGCGCCGCATATGCCGAAACGGTTCTGACTATCGAAAGCTGGCGCAATGACGATCTGGCGCTCTGGCAGGAAAAGATCATCCCCGCGTTTGAGGCACAGAACCCGGATATCAAGATTCGATTCACGCCTTCGGCGCCTGCAGAATACAACGCCGCCTTGAACGCCAAACTGGATGCCGGGTCGGCCGGAGACCTGATCACCTGCCGTCCGTTCGATACCTCGCTTGGTCTTTATGAGGCCGGTCACCTGACAGATCTGTCCGATCTGGGCGGCATGGCCAATTTCTCGGACGTTGCGAAATCTGCGTGGCAGACCGATGATGGTGCGGCGACCTTCTGCGTTCCCATGGCCTCGGTCATTCACGGCTTCATCTACAACAAAGACGCCTTCAATGAGCTGGGCATCGACGTGCCCACAACCGAGGCTGAGTTCTTCGCGGCGCTCGACAAGATCAAAGAGGACGGCACCTATATCCCGATGGCCATGGGCACCAATGACCAGTGGGAAGCGGCCACCATGGGCTACAACAATATCGGCCCAAACTACTGGAAAGGTGAAGAGGGGCGTCTGGCGTTGATCGAAGGCTCGCAAAAGCTGACGGATGAAGCATGGGTCGCTCCCTATCGCCAATTGGCGAAATGGGGTGAGTACATGGGCGACGGGTTCGAAGCCCAGACCTATCCGGACAGCCAGAACCTGTTCACTCTGGGCCGGGCAGCCGTCTATCCGGCGGGCAGCTGGGAGATCAGCGGTTTCAACAACCTGGCCGATTTCGAAATGGGTGCGTTCAAGCCTCCGGTCCAGAATGCGGGCGATGAGTGCTATATCTCGGATCACACCGATATCGCCATCGGCCTGAACGCAGCCTCGCCCAACGCTGAGGCCGCCCGCACCTTCCTGGATTGGGTCGGCTCGGAAGAGTTCGCAACCATCTACGCCAACGCCCTGCCCGGTTTCTTCTCACTGTCCAGCTTTGACGTCGCGATGGATGACCCGCTGGCGCAGGAGTTCGTAAGCTGGCGTGGCGAGTGTGGCTCGACCATCCGCTCGACCTACCAGATCCTGTCGCGCGGCACGCCGAACCTTGAGAACGAGACGTGGAACGCCTCGGCTCAGGTCATCAAGGGCGAAGAAAGCCCCGAAGACGCCGGTCAGCGCCTGCAGGATGGCCTCGCCTCCTGGTACGCACCGCACCAATAACCACTCACGAAACCAACGGGTCCGGCCTTCGGGCCGGACCCACCCAGAACAGTCGAGGCACAAGATGGGCAACAGCCGGATCAAATGGCACATAGTGGTGTTCCTTGCACCCGCCGTGCTGGTTTACACCGCCGTAATGATCCTGCCGCTGTTCAACACGCTGCGGCTGGCGCTTTACACCGAAGTTGATCAATCCCGCGTCTTTGTCGGGCTGGACAATTTCCGCACCCTGTTCGGCGACCCCTTATGGTCGGATGCGTTCTGGAATGCCCTCGGCAACAATTTCTGGTTCTTTTTCATTCACATGCTGGTGCAAAACCCCATCGGCATCGCCCTGGCCGCTATGCTCAGCCACCCGCGGCTGAGGTTTGCCGCGTTTTACCGCTCGGCCATCTTCATCCCGACAATCCTGTCCTTCGTGATCGTCGGTTTCGCGTGGAAGCTGATCCTCTCGCCGATTTGGGGAATCGCACCTGACATGCTGGCCGCTGTTGGCCTGAAATCCCTTTACGCTCCGTGGTTGGGGAAAGAGGAATATGCCCTGACCACCTTGGCGCTTGTGTCGGTCTGGCAGTTCGTCGGCATCCCGATGATGCTGATCTATGCCGCCCTGCTGTCGATCCCCGAAGAAATCCTTGAGGCCGCCGAGGTCGAAGGCATCACCGGTATGGCCGCCTTCTGGAAGATCAAACTGCCGCTGATCCTGCCGTCGATCGGCATCATCTCGATCCTGACCTTCGTGGGGAATTTCAACGCGTTTGACCTGATCTATGCCGCCCAAGGCGCACTGGCAGGTCCCGATTTCTCAACCGACATTCTGGGCACCTTCATGTACCGCACCTTCTTCGGGTTCCAGTTGCAGCTTGGCGATCCGCATATGGGCTCGGCCATTGCGACGGGGATGTTTGCGATCATCCTGACCGGCGTCTGTGTCTATCTGTTCCTGATCCAGACCCGCATCCGCCGGTATCAGTTCTGAGGGTGGTAAGATGAACAAAGCCCGGAGAAACCCGTTCAATATCGCCGCCATGCATGGCGCGCTGATCCTGTACACCCTGATCGCGCTGTTCCCGGTATTTGTGATCGTGATTAACAGCTTCAAGTCCCGCAAAGCGATCTTCCGCGAGCCGCTGGCCCTGCCGGATGCCGAGACATTCTCGATGATTGGCTATCAGACGGTGATGAAACAGGGAGACTTCTTCCTCTACTTCCAGAACTCGATGATCGTCACGGTGGTGTCGCTGTTCTTCATCCTGCTGTTCGGCGCGATGGCGGCCTTTGCGCTGAGCGAGTACCGCTTTCGCGGCAACACCCTGATGGGCCTTTATCTGGCCTTGGGCATCATGATCCCGATCCGCATCGGCACAGTCGCCATCCTTGAGATGATGGTCGCAACCGGGCTGGTGAATACGCTGATGGCCCTGATCCTTGTCTATACCGCGCAGGGTCTGCCTCTGGCCGTTTTTATCCTGTCCGAGTTCATGCGGCAGGTCAGCGACGATCTGAAAAACGCGGGGCGCATTGATGGCCTCAGCGAATACACGATCTTCTTCCGACTGGTTCTGCCGCTTGTGCGTCCGGCGATGGCGACGGTGGCGGTGTTCAACATGATCCCGATCTGGAACGATCTGTGGTTCCCACTGATCCTCGCCCCGGCCGAGGAAACCAAGACGCTCACGCTAGGCAGTCAGGTCTTCATCGGGCAGTTTGTCACTGACTGGAACGCGGTTCTGTCCGCGCTCAGCATGGCGATCCTGCCGGTCATGGTTCTCTACGTCATCTTCTCGCGGCAATTGATCCGCGGCATCACCTCGGGGGCGGTCAAATGATCCGAGTCCTTATCGCAGGTCTGGGCAATATGGGCCTCAGCCACGCGCTGGCGCATCACCATCATCCCGACGCGCAGATTGTTGGGTTGGTCAATCGCTCGGGCCAGGTCGATCAGTCGGAGTTGCAGGGCTATCCCGTCTTCTCGGACTTCCACACCGCTCTGACTGAGACCGCGCCTGATCTGGTGGTCATCGCGACCTATTCCGACAGCCACGCCGACTATGCCTGCGCTGCGATGGAGGCGGGCGCGCATGTGTTTGTCGAGAAACCTCTGGCCACCACGGTCGAGGATGCACGCCGCGTTGTCGCCAAAGCGGTCGAGACGGGGCGCAAGCTGGTGATCGGCTATATCCTGCGCTACCACCCCTCGTGGATGCGATTGATATCCGAGGCGCGAGATCTGGGCGGCCCCTACGTGTTCCGGCTGAACCTGAACCAGCAATCCACCGGCCCGACATGGGAGACGCATAAGGCGCTGATGCAGACCACCTCGCCCATCGTCGATTGTGGCGTGCACTACGTGGATGTGATGTGCCAGATCACCGACGCCCTGCCCGTTCGGGTCAACGGCATGGGCCTGCGCCTATCGGACGAGATCGCACCGGATATGTATAATTACGGCCAGTTCCAGGTGGTGTTCGAGGACGGCTCAGTCGGCTGGTACGAGGCCGGATGGGGCCCGATGATGTCCGAAACCGCGTTCTTCGTGAAAGACATCATCTCGCCCAATGGCGCCGTTTCGATCACCGAGGGCAACAAAGGCGCTTCGGACGATGTGGACGGGCACACCAAAGTGGGCGGCATTCTAGTACATCGCCCGGATCGGGACACTCTGATCGAAATGGACGGCGAACCGGGCCATCAGGAGCTGTGCGATGCAGAGCAAGCCTACATGCTGCGCGTCATCGCCGAGAATATCGACCTGACCCGCCACATGAGCGACGCGGTGCAATCCCTGCGGATCTGCTTGGCGGCTGATAAAAGCATTAGAACCGGGCAACCGGTTGACCTGAAGGAGGCGTGACGTGACCGCCCTGAAGCTGAGCAAAGTGTGTAAATCCTTCGGGCCAGTTGAGGTGTTGAAGAACATCGACCTGACGGTCGAGGAAAACGAATTCGTGGTCTTTGTCGGCCCCTCGGGCTGCGGGAAATCGACCTTGCTGCGGGTAATTGCGGGATTGGAGGATGCGACCTCGGGCACGGTCGAAATCGACGGCGAGCAGGTCAATACCGTGCCACCGGCGAAACGCGGGCTCGCGATGGTGTTCCAGTCATACGCGCTATACCCGCATCTCACGGTGCGTGGAAATATGGCGCTTGGGCTTAAACAGGCTGGGCACCCGAAGGATGAAATCTCGCGCCGCATTTCCGAGGCCAGCCGGATGCTGTCGCTTGAGGACTATCTGGAGCGCCGTCCCGCCGAACTCTCAGGCGGCCAACGGCAACGCGTCGCCATCGGACGTGCGATTGTGCGCAACCCGAAACTGTTCCTGTTTGATGAGCCGCTGTCCAATCTGGACGCCGCCCTGCGCCTGAACACACGGGTCGAGATCGCCAATCTGCACCGACAGATTGACGCCAGCATGATCTACGTGACCCATGATCAGACTGAGGCGATGACACTCGCCGACAAGATCGTGGTTCTGCGGGATGGACGCGTGGAACAGATCGGCAGCCCAATGGACCTCTACAACAACCCCGCCAACCGCTTTGTGGCCGAGTTCATCGGCTCCCCCGCCATGAATTTTGTCCCGGCGGATATGATCGGCGGACCAAAGGGCACCTATTTCGGCATCCGTCCGGAATACGCCACCCATTCTGAAACCGGGGCTCTATCCGGCACCGTGGTGCATGTGGAAAACCTGGGTGCGGATACGAACATCATGGTCGATATCGGGACCGGAAAACCCTTCACCATCCGCGCCTTCGGTCAACACAGGGTTGAACCGGGCGCGCAGACAGGGATCGCATTCGATCAGGCAAACGTCCTCGCTTTTGGCGAGGACGGGCAGAGACTTTAGCGCTACGCGTCTTCCCCAAGCTCTTTGACGGCGGCCAAGAGGCGGGCGATTTCCTGTTCCGTGTTATAGTGACAGAAGGAAATGCGGATGCAGTCCGATAGCCCCAATGGCCCCAGCACATTGCCCGAGTAATGGTCGGCCTTGCGCGTATGGGTTCGAATGCCCTGCTGGTTCAGCGTCTCGACTACATCCTCGGATGCTTTGCCTTTGACCACAATCGACACCAGCCCCTCTCGCGCTGGGTTGTCGGCCCCGGCCAGAATGGTGACGTGATCCATATCGCGCAGACCCGGCAGGTTGCCCGTGCCGTTGATTGCGGTGTTGGTCAGATGGGTTTCATAGGCGTGAATGGCACGACCCGCAGCCTCAATCCGCGCGCGCGGGTCAGTCTCGTCCGATACTTCTCCACCCAGCCAGTCGAAATAAGACACCACATCCGAGACCGTCGCGTAGGAACCGGTATCACGGGTTCCGAACTCCCACCCTGTCGCGGGGGCGTCGATCAGCATGTCATGCGGCGTATGGGTCAGCCGGTCAGAGATCCACGCAATCCCGTATCCGTGGCGCGAGAACACTTTGTAAGGTGAGATCGCATAGCCATCGACGTTGTAGGCATCCAGATCGAGCTGCCCATGGGCCGCGTGCTGGATGCCGTCGACGATGATCATGCAATCCGGCGCAACCGCCCGGATCGCGGCCGAGATCGCAGCCACATCCATACCCATGCCGGTAACGGGTGAGGCATGCAGGATCGTCGCCACCGCCACATCCGGGGTCATCAGTGCGGCGTAGTCGTCGGGTGTAACCAGACCGGTATCGTTGTCATGGAGCACGTTCACATAGTCCAGCCCAGCAATCTCGGCCCAGCGGCGCGCGGCGCTTCGGGTGGCTGGGTGTTCGATGGAGGAGCCAATCACTTTGACCCCCTTGGGTGCGGCCAAACACGCAGTACGGATCATGCGGAACAACAGCTCGGTCCCGCTTTCGCCAGCAAAGAACTGACCGCCAGAGGCGTTCATGAACACGCCTAGATCCTGCTTGGCTTTGTTGATCACATTTTGCGTACCCTGCCCCGCAGGGTTGATACGGCCCGGATTGTCCGGGATCGCCGCATAGAAAGCCGAGGTCTCAGCCACCGATTTCAACGTCAGGGCGCCGCCTGCATTCTCAAAGAAAATGCGTTCGCCCTGAAACGGGCACGTGTCGACATGGGCGAACCTGTCGCGAATGGCATCAATAAGCGCGGGGTTGTCTTGGATCATGGGTCAGTCCTGTGGAAAGTCAGAGCGTTCGGACAGCTTGCACGGGCGTGCCGAACAGATCGAATTCAAACACCGGTTTTGTCTTCATGACAAGAAAAAGGGCCGGTTGAAACAACCGGCCCTTCTGCGTCAGTTGAACCGAGGGATCAGTTCGAACCGGCGTTCAGCTTTTCGTTCTGCTCGCGCAGCGTGTCCGAGATGATCGCGTACCATTCGCCGGACTGGCGCATCTCGTTCAGACCCTTGTTCATCATCGCGATGTATTCGCGGGCAAACGGGTTCGAACGGTGGGCCATGAAGCTCATCGACGAGAGAGTCGAAACATAGGGGTTCTCGACGATATCGTCCGATGTCAAACCCATGTCATTCATGGTTGAGGCAAACAGCTCAACCTCGAATGCAGCAACGTCTGCTGTGCCGGTGAGAACGGCATCCAGGCATTCACGCGCTGAGTTGGGATGAATCAGGTTCAGATTTTTGCCGTTCAGGCCAACTTCTTCCAGAACAACCATGCTCCAACCCGCCATACGGCAAAGGGTTGCGCCTTCGAGATCCGAAAACTCTGTTGCGGCGGCGTATTCGCTTTCAGGCAGCGTGAAGAAGCCACCAACAACGTCGTAGATCGGAACAGACGCCACGAACTGCGTGCAGCGGGCTTCGGTTGCCTCAGACCACTCGTAAGAGCGGTTTGTACAATCGGGCAGCGTCCAGGCGATTGAGATGTCGAATGCGCCCAGCGGCAGCAGAGTGTCCAAGTGCGAAGACCAGTCATCCACGAAGCTGACCGAGAAGTCGCGGCTGTTGCCGGCACGCTGCAGGCTGGTTGTTGCCAGACGGGTCATGATGCCGCCACCGCTCAGGGATTCTGTCGTGAACGGTTCCCAGCCGTTGCCCGCAACCAGTTTGATCGGCGGTGCATAGACGTTCGACCGTTTCACGCTGGCCGCACGCTGTTCTTCCGCCGCGATGATTTCCTGCGCTGATTGACCGTTGGGCAGGCTTCCATCCTCACACGGCAGAGCCAGGACCAGACCGGGCTCTAGCGAATTGGGGTTGGTGATCTCGTTGCGGTTCGCGTTGAAGATCGGCTGATAGTTAGATGTGCCGTAGGCTGCGATCGCGATGGTTGCCATCGTGTCGCCGTCCTGCACGGTGTAGTTTGAACAGGCTTCCTGCGCTGCTGCAGCACCTGCGGAGAGTGTGAGGACGGCGGTTGCCGTCATCACTTTGGTATTGAGTTTTTCTCTTAGCATTTTTTATTCCTCCCATAAGTTGGAATGTGGAGATGAGGTTTCAGTTGATTGCGTCTAGCAGTCTTTCGTTATGCTCATTCAGGCTATCCGAGATGATGGCGTACCATTCCCCGGTTTCACGCATTTCGTTGAGGCCTTTGTTCATCAGGGCAAGGTATCTTTGACCCTGAGGATTGGACCGGTGAGTGATGAAGCGAAGGGACGACAGCGTCGAGACATAGGGGTTCTCGACCAGGTCGTTGGCGTTGAGGCCCATTTCGCTCATGGCGTCTGCGAACAGCTGCAATTCGAACGTGGCGATGTCGGCTGTTCCAGTGATGACCGCATCCAGGCATTCCCGTGCGGTGGCGGGCTGCACAACCGTCATGGTGTCGTCGCGCAGCAAACCTTCTTGTTCCAGATCGTGCAGAGGCCAGCCTTCCATACGACAGATCGTGGCGCCGTGCAGATCATCAAAGCTGGTGGCTCCGGCGTATTTGCCTTCGGGCACGCTGTAGAAGCCGAACACAATGTCATAGACCGGGGCCGAGGCGTGGAACTGCGTGCAGCGAACCTCGGTCTCCCATGACCATTCATAGCTGCGGTTGGTGCAGTCGGGGATATTCCAGGCCATCGACACATCAAACGCACCCAGCGGCAGCAGGGTTTCGATATGCGAGTTCCAGTCATCCACGAAGCTGATCGAGAATTGCTCGCTATTGCCACCACGCTGCAGCGTTGTGGTGCCCAGACGAGTAATGAAACCGCCACCGTTCAGGGTTTCATCCGCGAACGGAGCCCAGCCATTGCCGGTCACCAGTTTGATCGGCCGTTTGAACGCACTGCTCTGCGCAGAATTTGCAAAACGTTCCTGCTGCGCCGCGATGATGTCGCTTGCGCTCTGACCGTTTGGCAGGTTTCCGTCCTCACAAGGCAGGACCAGAGACAGCCCGGGATCCAGCGCGTTGGGGTTGCTGATCGCATCGCGGTTCGCGTTGAAGATGGGCTGGTAGTTGGACGTGCCATACGCGGTCAACGCGATGGACGCCATGGTATCGCCGTCCTGTACGGTATAATTCGTACAGGCTTGTTGGGCGGCAGCGGCTCCGGCACTGACCGTCAATACGGCAGCGGTTGTCAACGCAACATTTTGGAGCGTGAAGTTGGGCATTCGGTGTTTTCTCCAGATAAAATTTGAGATGGCTTTTCAGTTTTTTCAGCCGTTTTCCATTTGATAGCGAAGAGCGGATGAGACGATGTCTCGCCATTCGCCGGATTGCTGCATGATCGCCAGACCCTTGTTGAGCGTTTCCAGAATCGCTTCTCCGTCCGGGTTGTCCTTATGCGTCATGACATTCAGCGACTTGATCGCCGCCAAATTCGGGTTCTCGACAATGCGGTGCTCGTAACCAAGGCGACCGATGGCTCCGTCGGCGAGGTGCGCTTCGATTGCGACAATGTCGGCCTCGCCCGTCATCACTGCTTCAAAGCACTCGTCCGGCGATTCCGGGCGCAGCAAGGTGATGATCGGCTCGTACAGGCTGACCGCATCCATGTGCGACAGCGACCAACCTTCGGGGCGGCAGATCGTGGTGCCGGCGAAATCAGCGTAGCTGAGCGCTTCGACATAGCTTGTGCCTTCGCGGGCGAAGAACGTGTCGACCACTTCGTAGAACGGATTCGAGAAGTTGTAGGTCTCACAGCGGTTGCGGTCGTTTTCGGACAGCGCCGCGGGTTCTTCGCAATTCGGACGCGACCAGGGGAAAGTTCCGTCAAACGCAAGCGTCGGCATCACAAGATCCAGATGCGAGTTCCAGTCGTTGACGAACTGAATCTTGTAGGCCTGCTCGGGCGCGGCGCGCAGCATCGCGGTTTCCACCAGATGCGTATAGAGGCCACGGTGCGGCAGTGCTTCGTCGGTGAAGGGTTGATAGTCGCCGCCGGTGATCAATAGCACCTGACGGTCGCGCACCTCAGGGCGTTCGCCCGTACCGGCGTCGCGGATCAGGGCGGCGCCTTCGGCGCGTGCGGCCTCAATTTCCTCACGCGCGGCGGCCTTTGCTTCAACCACGGCCTGTTCACTGACCTGCTTGGCCTCAGCTTCGGCGGCGGCCACACGGGCTTCGGCCTCGGCGATCGCCTGTTCTGCACGCTCTTCGGCAGCTTTGACCAGCTCGGCAGCCATTTCGGCGGCCAGACGCTCGGCCTCGGTATCAGCCAGAACCGGAGTACGACCGATATCTTCAAGGCAGGGCATTGCCAGCACGTCACCGACCCGAATGATGTTCGGATTGGATCCAATCACATCGCGGTTGGCGTCAAAAATGATGCGGAAATCTTCCGTCGCATAGACCTGAATCGCCAGCTCTCGCAGACTGTCGCCGCGCTGAATCTCGTAGTTCGAGCACGCCTCTTGCGCGGATGCTGCACCTGTAGCCGCCGCCAGGGCCAGGCTCGATATGATCAATGTGTTTTTCATGGGTCCCGTTGCTTTGCCTTATTATTGTTTCGCAAGTTTCACGACTGCGATTGAGAGGTTGTCTTGATCAGGGTTGTTCTTCTCCAGCACTGCCTGCTGCAATGCCTCTGCGATTTCTTGCGCCAATGCCTGCGCGTGGTTGCTCACAACCGTCTGAAGCTCGTCATCGGTCAGGGTCTGCAGGCCGTCACTGCCGAGGATGAGGATATCTGCGACCGTCATTGCCAACGGATCTTCCGGGCAATCCACTTTGGGAATCGCGCCGCCCATGATGACCGACGTCAGCTGATTGCGGTCCGGATGAGACCGCGCCTGCGCTTCGGTCAGCGTGCCATCGGCAACCTGCGCGTCGATCATCGGCGCCATCGAATGGTCTTCGTTGATCTGCATCAACGCGCCGTCCCGAAACAGGTAGAGCGGGCTGTCGCCAATCGAAATCCAGAACAGACGCTGCCCCAACAGCAAGGTGCCCAGCAAGGTGGACCCCATGTTGCAGCCTTCGCCCTGTTCTTCATTGCGGTTCGAAATCAATGCGTTGGCCTGCATGGCCGCCAATGGCAGTGCATCTATCGCCGCGCGTTCTGACAGAGTGTCGCTTTCCAGCTCGGCGTCCAACGCCTCGCGCCAGGCAGCGACAACGAGGCTTGAGGCGACCTCACCGGCCTCATGCCCGCCCATACCGTCGGCAATCACGACATAGCCTGCATCCGCCGCATCGAACATACGCGCAGCGATGGCATCCTCCTGCGTGTCCCGCTGACCCTGGTTCAGGATCAGCGCAACGTCATATGCCGGAGTCGCGAGCATCTATCAGGAATCCCGCCAATCAAAACCTTCGTCACAGAAGGCCATGAAACGGATCGAGGTTTCGCTGATGCGGATCAGATCGCCATTGGACAGCGCCACGGTGCTGAGTACCGGCTTGCCATTCAGGCGCACCAGATTGGCTTTGCCGCCGTGACCGAGATAGCATTTGCGATCTTCCGGGTCATAAGCAATCACGGCGTGGTTGCTGCGCGAAATGCCAGTGTCGCCGAAATCCAGCTGGATGGCCTGATCATCGTTGCGTCCGATCTGCATCAGACCTTCGGTCAAGGTGATGCTGGACCCACGGCCAGGGCCTTGGGTCACAACCAGCCAACCCACCGGGAAGGTCTCTTGCGCGGCTTCGGTCTTGGCCACCGGCTCGGCGGTTTCGATCAGGTCCTGAACGTGGGTATCTGCGCGTTCGAAACCCAGGAAAGTGGTCTTCACACGCGAACGGCGGTCCTCGGCTGGGGCCGTAGTCGGCACTGGAGTCGGTGTCGGCTCAACCGATGCGGCCTGCACCTCGGGTTCGGGCTGCGGTTCGGGGGCTTCCGCCACCGGCTCCTGAACTTCGACCTCAGGCTCGACCGGCGCGGCGGTCGGTTCCTGAGTAGGTTCGACTGCGACAGGTTCGATCACTTCGGGCTCTGCCGCTTCGACCTCATCCTGTACCGGCGTTTCGACACGCTCGTCTTCGGACAGATGCAGGCTCACGATCTGCTCGTCAGCTTCCGGTTCGTCAATCGTTGCTTCCTCGGCCAGCTCTTCGGTCACCGGAGCCTCTTCTACGAAGATGGACGTCTCTTCCTCAGTGTCCTCAGCCACGTCCTCGGCATCCGAAAACTCGGGCATCTCGCCTTCAGCGGTCAGCTCATCCTCTTCGTCATAAGTCTCTTCATACGCCTCAGAGGCCAGATTGCCGCCGCCCAGCGCCGCGCGTAGCGCGTTGAAATCCGCAATCGGTTCGGGCTTTTCCTCGGCCGGGGCTGCTGCCTCAGTCGTTTCTTCTTCTTTGGCTTTGCCGGCACCTTCTAGAAGCCGGCTGAGAGGGCTTTTGTATTTGAACATGGTGTCGACACCTTCAACTTGTTGGCACGCAATTCTGTGCCGTTTCGATACCCGCATCACGACTGTCCGCGCTGCGGTCTTCAATCTTGAAACCAGGAAACTTTTTACCTTTCTGCGTCGGGCCGGATCCCGTCAGGGTGGCTGTCTTTTCGGGAGCCACCCTCAGCAAACACACGCTGGCAGATTACGTTCGAACCGGTCTGATCACTCCTGCGCAAGAGGCATGGTTGCGTTGGCATCGGCACCGTTGCGCGATACCGCAAACTGCGCCTGAGGCTGTTCGCCCGAAACCAGTTGCGCCAGCACCGCATCGAGGCTTTCCGGTCCTTCGAACGCAAGACCCGTTTCGGCCTCGCTGACCAGAACATCCCCAGATTGCAAGCTGCCCGACGCGCCCTCGGGCACCTCTGTCACGACTGTCTGCCAACCACCGGCCCCATTGCCGTTGACGCTAAAGCCGTAGCCGTTTTCCAACCCGATCGTGCGGAATGCAGGCAAAGCGAGCAAACCATTCTGCGCTCGTGTCTCACCCAGAGGACGGTAGCGCGCTGCTACGCGCAGATACCCGTCGGGATCCACCTGCAGATTCTCAAGCACCTGTGCCGCAAAGGAGGCATCGTCGCGTACCGGCTTGCCATTCAAAGTAAAGATGGTGGCCCCTCGCTGAACCCAGTCGCCGATCACCGACATATCCTGATTGGCATCCACGCCCGTGATCGAGAACATATTGCCGGTCGAGGCGCGACGGCGGGACGTGTCAAACGGAACCTCAACATCCCAATGCGAGAACGCAACCTGAGCCTCGGCCAGATTGACCGGAGCTGCTGGGGCCTCAGCCTCAGGCGCGGTCACTTCCGGCGCGGCTGTGGATTCTTCGTTCGCGACTGCGGTTTCTTCGGGCGTTGCTTCTTCGATCACCGTTTCTGCGGGGGCTGCTTCTGTGGCAACCGTCTCCGCAGATTCAACCGGCTCCTGCTCGACAGGCTGCACTGCAGCGCTGACTTGTTCCAGTTCCTGTGAAGGCTCTTCAGTTTGGGCCGGTTCGACCGCCGCCGTTTCGGTTTCCACCGCTGCGGTTGCGGGTTCCGCCGCTTCCGTCGCAGGGGCCGCTGCCGCGGTCTCGGCCTTGTCCGCATCACCGGACATTATCACAAACCCGCCTGCGGCCAGAGCAATGGCCACAACAGCCAAGCCTGCCAACAGCTTGCCATTGCCGCTTGATCCGCTTTTGACAACGGTATCAACGGCAACCGCAGGTTCCTCGCGGGGCGAGAGCTTGGACAGATCCTCTTTGGCCTTGTCCTCATTGCCCATGACAATGTCGGAATTGCCCGCCAACAAAGCGGTCACAACCGCCTCGGCATTTTCGCTTTCGGCCTTGATCCGGGCTTTCTCGGCCTCTTTGTCTTCGCGGTCCATGCCGACGATGACCGAAACCGGACGATAGGCGAATGTATCGAACATCACCCCCGGCCCGCGGAACATGCGCAACCAGTCCAGCGCCGATTGCAGACGGTCGGTGGCGTGAACCTCCATCGCCTTGTCGATCGCTTCCAGGAAACCTTCGGGGTAGCCTGTCAATCGGCATTGAATAATGACCCCCCATCGGCGTCCAAATTTGACCCCCCTTGGAGCTAAGAGGGGCGTTGAGGGGGTCGTGTTTAGGTTGATTCAGGAGGGGGTGGACAGCAGGTCAAACCGAAAAGAGAGCGTAGCTCGACTGAAGGTTTGACCTGCTGTCTGTTTTGAATTTATTCCCCGATTTCGAGGTTAGTCGCGGTGGTTAATTCGCCAGCTTTCGTTCCCGGTTTCGATGATATCGCAATGGTGTGTCAGTCGATCCAGGAGAGCAGTGGTCATTTTGGCATCTGTGAACACACTCGGCCATTCAGCAAATGCGAGGTTGGTTGTTAGCAGAATAGACGTTCGCTCGTACAGTTTGCTGATGAGATGGAAGAGTAATCGTCCACCAGACTCTGCGAACGGCAGATAACCGAGTTCGTCTATAATCACGAGGTCGACGCGGATCAGCTGCTCGCTGAGCCGCCCGGCGTTGCCTTCGCGATGTTCAGCCTCCAGCTTGTTCGCGAGATCCACAGCGCTGAAGAACCTGACCCGCCGGCGGTTATTGACCGCGTGGCCCCCGATCGCTGTTGCGAGATGCGTTTTGCCCGATCCGGTTCCACCGACCAGCACGCCATTCCTGGCCTGGTCCATAAAATCGCCGTCATGAAGATTGCGCACGACTTCCTCGTTGACGGGGCTGACCGTGAAGTCGAACTCAGGTAAGGACTTGCAGACCGGGAACTTTGCGGCACCCATCTGATACCGGATCGAGCGCGCAGTCTTTTCGGCCAGTTCGGCCGTGAGGAGTTCGGCCACGACCTGTTGGGGCCGCCAGTTGTTTTTGGCTGCGGCCTGCATCACTTCGTCAAAGCAGTTGACGATGCCTGGCAACTTCAGTTGACGGGCAAGTTCGAGAATTTCCTTACGCAGTTGCATGGGAGCCTCCAAGCCTGTCATAGCGAGCGCAATCCGCGATCGGTGCCATTTTCAGCTGCAGGTGGGCAGGCGGCTCAATCGCCTTTGGCGGCGGGGGATTGGTGCGCCGAGAGACAATGTTCAGGATCGCATCGGCCTTGCGCAGGCCAGATTTTAGAGCTTCTTCGCAGGCAGCCTCGACCACATCAATGTCGTGCTGGTAAGCAGCGAAAAGAATATCGGCAAGTTGCCGGTCTCCGTCGGATGTGCCCCGCAGATGGGTCCAGATCTGCGTCATTGCCGGTGGTAGGTCCCAGTCACGGAACGGTGCTCCATTGCGCAGAGCGCCAGGCTTGCGCTTGAGGACGGGCACATAGTGCCAAGGGTTGAAGATCGTTTTTCCTCGGCCGAAGCACCGTTCGTGCTCTCCGACAATCTCACCGTCTTGGCGCAGGACAATCCGCGTGGCGTAGACCTGCAACTGGACCTGACGTCCAACAGCTCTTGCCTCAACGCTGTATTTGTTTCTTTCGAAGTTGATCAGGCAGGTTCGGCTCACGGCGACCGTCTTTTCACGGAACCCGACGAAGGGCTTCTGCAGATGCGTCAGCAGCGGCTTTTCCTGCTGGAACTCCTCCCAGACCGTCACCTCCAGGTTTTCCGGATGCCGCAGTTCTTTTGCGCGTTTGATCGCGTCTTTTTGCAGCCGGGCATTCAATTCATCGAAGTCGGCCACCTCCAGACGCGGTGTAAAACTATAGGCGCGGCTCTCCTTGACCAGATTCTCAACCTGACCCTTCTCCCAACCGGCCGCGCGCGTACAGGCGATCGGGTTCACCAGATGATGAGAACACATCCGGGAGAATGCCTTGTTGAACTTTCTTTCCTTGCCCGACAGGATCGCATCGACGGCGGTCGTCATGTTATCGTAGATCCCGTTGATGCAGCCTCCACCAAAGAATTTGAAGGCCTCGTCGTGGGCATCAAAGACCATCTCCTGCGTCTCGCGCGGATAGGCAATGGAGAATGGCATGCGGCTATGGCAAAGTTTGAAATGGGCAACCTTCACGGTCGTGAGTGCACCGTCCATCAAAACCGTCTCCACACTCCAGTCGAACTGGTACGCCTCCCCAGGATCAAAGATCAGCGGGATGAACGCCTGCGCCTGTTGTCGGCCGTGCGCAATGCGCCAATTCTTTGTGTAGCGTCGAACACTGTCATACCCGCCGCCAAAACCATCATCGGAGAGTTCCTTCCAGATTTTGGTCATCCGCTTGCGGTGTTTCTTCGGAAGCGCCTCGTTCTCCTCAAGCGTTTCATCCAGACGCGCGCGCCAAGGCCCGAGCACCGGGTATGGCTGCGATTTGCGCTCATATTTGAACTCCGTCACTCCCGATCGGATTATCTTTCGAACCGTTGCACGGCTCAAATTGAGCGAACGGCAAATTTCCTTGATGCTCTTTTTTTCGATCAGGTGTAAGCGACGCACTTTTCTAATAGTTTCCACGCAAATCATCCCGCTTGCCTCTCCATCGACTGCTCAATGAAAAGGATGTCTACAACCATAGGGAGGGGTCAAATTTGGACGCCGATTTCCCCGCTTAGGGGGTCAAAATTGCACGCTTTTCTACAGGTAGCCCTCAAACCGTCCGGTCAGCGGGGTATAGGGGTCTTCCTGACCGTTGTTGAACGCATTCAGGCGGCTTTGACCGTCAATCGGACGCTCACCGCTGATCGCGTGATACAGCGTTGCCGCCAGCACATAGAGGTCGCTGCTGGGGCCTTGCTCCGCGCCGCGCACATAGAATTCATGGGGCGAGTAGCCATCCTTGATCACCCTCAGTGTCAACAGCGCTGCCGACTTGTTCGCCGCCTGCTCGCGTGCCGCGCCAAAGTCGATCAGAACCGGATCGCCATTCTCATCGATCAGGATGTTGTCGGGGGAAATGTCCCGGTGCAGCATGCCGCTCTGATGGATGAACGAGACCGCCGACAACATCTTTTCGGTCACCTGAACGATGAAGTCAGGGCCGCTTTCGTTCTCGGGCTTGTCCATGTAGTCCAGCAGGTCGCACCCGCGGATCAGGTCCATGGCGATATAGGCGGTGTTGTTATCCTCGAACACCTGATGCACATCGACGATGTTGGGATGCACCAGCCGCGCGTGGTTGCGCGCTTCCTGAATAAAGAGGTCCACGATCGCGCGCAGGTCTTCGGAGTAGGACGGATCGGCGGCTTCGACCAGGTCTCCATCGCGACGGCAGAGCGCGCCGGGGAAACATTCCTTGATCACCACGTCCCGCTCCAGGCTGTCACGGGCCAGATAGGTGATTCCGAAGCCACCATTGCTGAGATAGCTCAGGATTTCATACTGCCCCCGCAGGAGCTTGGCTCCGGGTTGCAGGCCTTCAATTTTTGGTTCGTCGTGCGATGCACCGACAGCCTGGTTATGGCTCATTTCAATCCGCCCGTATTTCTCAAATCGCGGTACAGAAAACTGGGCAATCAGCCCGCGAACTCATAACCAAAAACAACCGCAGGACACTTGAGTCCGGTTAGACGTTTCAAATTTGACTTTATTGGGGCCGCCGCATGGCTTCACTATGGATCGTTTTTTCTTCAAATCAATATATGGTGCCGCTTCGCATCGCTATGCCCATATGTGGTAAAATTGGACGCACAATACGAAAACTGAAAGGACCAAAACATGCAGTTGGTCTACGAATCCGAAACAATGGGGAATCGTTTTGGGCAGGCCTCGAATCGCCGCAGTGCAGCTCAATTCCAAGTGGAGCGCGTCAGGTTCCGGTCTTGGACTGCTCGGTCGCCACGGTGCTGCCAGCCCAAGCCAGGTTGTCGCTCAGCTGCGCCAGAATGCTGATGGCATCACGCAGAGGCGCATCTCCGCTTTCGAATTGCAGCAGCAGCAGAAGGTCGGTGGCCTTTTCGAACTCACCGGGAATCCAGTCCGCTTCGGGGTCGATCTCGCCGCCCTGTTCCAGGCGTTCGGCAAAGTCTTCGACGATTTCCTGACAGCTTTGCAGGAACGCGGCCGGTTCGATATCCGAGGATTCACGCAGGTCCTCATAGATGCTGGCAATTGCGGCCAGCCAGTCTTCGAGGATCGGGTTGTTCAACGGTGGCAGGGCCGACCCAAGCGCAGCTTGAACCGAAGGGCTTTCGGTCTCCGGCTCTGGCTCGGAGCCAACGAGAGTTGCCAGAAATGGCTGGAACAGCTCGGCGATGTCTTTTCGGGCTGCGTTCAGGTCCTGCATCCGACGCGCGGAGGCCGCCTCGAGCACCTTCTCGGCCAGATTCTGACCGCCGCAGTTTTCCCACAAATCAAAATCTGGTTCAGGCTCTTGCGCCATAGCTTTCACGGCGACAGTCGTACCGATTGGAACCACGGCGTTGAAAAGGCCTGTTTTTTCCTTGTTCAACCGGGCAAGCACACGGTCCAGAGCATCACGGACGTGAGGCAAATCGGTATGCGTAACGGCCAGCAGACTGTTGTCGCGCAATTCCTGCGGGACCTGTGCCCAGAGATGACGCTCAGTCTCGCGCCAGGCGTTTGTGCCGTTGGTGCACCAGATGGCGCAGTCCACGAAACGCAGCAGGTCGAGCGTTGGTTTATAGGTCTCATCCAACGCGCCCGAGCCGGGCAGGTCGAACAACGAAATCTCCCGCAGCGCGGGCGTGTTCAACCCGACGGAGATGAAGTCGGGCTTATCCTCAGCCGCTTTCTCCAGCACGATCCCTGAGTAAGTCTTGGGCTCCTTGTCCCACCAGCCGACGGTGGTTTCAGGCGCATCCGCATAAGCAACGATAACGAGCGGCAGCTTCAGATGCTGTGGACCGGTGGGCAGAATGTCCGCCCCGGCCAGCATATTGGCGAGGCTTGATTTGCCAGCGCCGAATTCCCCGGCAAAACCGATATTAACCGCGTTGGACAGACGCTCGGCATGGGCCAGAGCCTTCGCGCGCATATCCTCCAGCGCCGAATCCATTGGCAGGGATTCAGTTGCGTTCAGAAAGCGTTCAAGCTGCCTGACGTCCTGTTCGGTTCCGGGAAATTCGATCATTCCGCTGCCTTTGCTTGTCCTTCATCCGCGCGCACCGGGCCGAACACTGTTTCCAGTTCATCGGCGATGCGACGGGCCCGGTCGAACGCATCCTGCGCTTCGGCCTGAGCATTAGTTTCACCCGATCCGGTCCGGTGTTCAAGATAGCCGCCCAACAGCGCCACGTAGTGGTCCAGAACCGTTTTCAGCCGCTCCATCAGGTTTTCACGCGCCGTGTCGATCAGATCATCCCCAATCAGTTCGAATTCCTGCACGATCATCCGCTCTGCGCGTGTGACGACGCTTTTGCGCGAAATCAGGCGCGACAGCCAGTTCACCCGCAACTCCACCGTAATACCGCGGGTCAGCGCCGTCGTGTCCGGACGGAACCACCGCACCGCGCTGGTGTTCATGCGGTTGTCGACGGGGTCCTGCCATCCGGGCAAGGCGCGCAGGGCCGCGTTGGCCTGCATGTCGATCGCATAAAGCTCGCTCAACATGCGCTGGCGAACGACCTGCGTGGCCCCCTGGATCAACTCCCGCATCCGGTCGCGCAGAGGGGTAAAGTTCAGCTCGGTCTCAGCGCCTTTGGCCAACAGAGGCGAATTGCCATCCGGGCCACGCACCACGGCCGAGACCGCCTCAGCCACCGTGTCATCCATGACGCCGCGCAGATTTGCCAGCACGTCATCCATGTCGCGCGTCATCACCTCGGTCTTCTCGGCGACAAGCGCCCTGAGTTCACCAAGCGTCTTGTTGTTTTCGTCCAGATCGACTGTTGCCGAGCCATCCTCGGACTCCAGCGCGCGCAGCTCGGCCTGCGACCGTTCCAATTCGCCCTGCGCGAAGCTGTTCAAATGCTGCCACGCCATCCGCAGCTGTTCGCTGCGAGGGCCATCGGCCAAGGCCTGTGTCACGTGCCGCCGCAGATCCGGCAGACCAGAGGCGATCATGGCAGCAAAGCGCAGAACGCCTTCGCGGCTGATCGGGCCGGGGCCTTGCTTGATCTCTTCCACACCGTCCAGATACTGCTTCATCTGCTCGGGATGGGCGCGCAGCCAGGCTAGGACGTCATCGTGATTGACGCCGGTCTCATCCCCGGTCAGTGCATAATGTGCCCATTGGGCACTGCCCATCAGCACATCAATGTCCGAGTTCCCCAGCGCTTGTTCCAGACCGTCCAGAACATCACTGCGCACCTTGCCGGCATCCTCGGCCCCGCCGCCCAGCTCATCCACGCGATTGATGAAGACGACGATCTGGCCCAGTTCCAGCGCTTGCATCAGGCGGAACAGCTTCAGATCAGCCCGTGACAAGGCCTGATGCGCGGACAGAACCACCACAAAGAAATCCGATTCCTTGAGGTACTGGCGCGAGATTTCCTCGCGGATCAGCAGCGGGTCGTTGACGCCCGGCGTATCGGTAACGGTCAGCGGAAACGGGAAATGGCCAATGTCGAAATAGACCTCGGCCTTTCGGGTGATGTCGCTGTAGAGACCCCGATCCGAGCCGGGATCGTGGGTTTCGCTATCGCTCGGATCATCACCCGCGCAGACATAGCGGGCCAGATCGTCCGAGTTCAGGTCTTCCAGATCGTGATGCTGACCCAACAACTGTTCGTAGCTGTCGCCCAGACGCAGACGGGCGCGGGTTTTCATCGCCTCGACCTGCTCTTCGATCATCTCGCGCTTATAGCTGTCCTCTTCATCAGGGAACATGTTACGCAGCTCTTCACCCTCGGCGATCAAGGCCTGCCACTGGTGATTGTCGAAGAAGTGGAATTCTGCCCCTTCGGTGCGGCCCGAAGGATGGCCGAAATGCATATCGGTGATCACCGTTGTCCACGGGTTCACATCCGAGGGCAGGTATTCGGCCTGCCCCGTGAAGCCATTGATCAAACGCGATTTTACCGCCTTGATCTGCCCGACAAAGGCGATCGACGGTTTCAACCCCGAAAGGTCTCCGACAATGCGCGAGATGAACTGACGGGTTTCGTCATTGCTTGTCTCGTTCATGTCTTCGGCGATGCGAATAAGCTCGCGGCGACTGGTCTCACTCATAACTTTTTACCCTGGTAACAAGAAACACTGGTTTGAATTGATGGAAAATTTGAAGGATCGGGAGGCACTCATGAGTCACCCCCGGAAAGTTTGGTCCACAGGCCAACAACGGCACCCAGCTTGCGCGCGTCATGCACGGCAATTGCGGTCTGCTCTTGATCCTGCACCACCGCCACGGCAGCCCCCTTGCCCCCAGAAGGACGCATGACAATCAGCTGAGGTTGCTGCAGCTCGGACTGGCTATCATCGTTCCATCCGGTCAGATCCGCCATGAAACGCGCCAGAAGACCGGCATCCGGGCGCAGTGCGGCGTCTCCTTCGAACTGAGGATCACCTCCGTCGATCAGGCCACGCGCCTGCGCGAAACGCTCGGCACTGTCAAAGAACCCCCGCGCGGCAGAGGTGGCATCCGTTGTCTGAGGCGCAGGCTCTTCAACATCCGGTACAACCGAAACAATCGGCTCCGCCGGAAGTTCGATCCGGGCGCAGGCAGTTTCGATTTCGCCAAGCGTGACGCCGACGTCATCGGCCTCAAGCTCGGCATCGGGTTTCAGCGAGACGAACTCCAGCGGCGCGGGCGCGTCGGCGATGTCCGACACCAGTTGCGCAAGTTTGCCGATCAGCCCTTCGCGTGGTTCGGTTTCAAAATCCGGCACCATACCCGACCGGACGCGGAACACATCGGTCACGCGGGCATTGCTAACCTCGATCGCCAGCACGTCGCCGTTGGCCGCGGTGAACTCCAACCGGCGCGGTAGGACGGTGCCGCGAATTGCGCGCAGAACACCCGCACGGCGCGCAACCGAGGACCGCCCGATATTGTCGAGCATGTCGAGTATGTTCGTATCCATCATACCGTGACCCCCTCTGGTCCCGTTCAGACTGCGGCCGCAACCGGCCCTAAGCTGAGATGTGATTTGGTAAGCGCCAACCCTACATTCGCGCTGTTGCTGCAGATGTAGCAGACCACATGTTCGGGATACTCCCGGGTCCGCTGGAAAATGATCAACCTGTCGCCGGAAAACACCGCGATTTCCCCAAATCCCGGTGTTTCAGACGCGTCCCCGCCTGCCTCGCGCAGCATGGTTTCAAAAGCCACCACCCCGCGCCCCTGAAACAGGTTTGCCGCGGCCAAAGCCAGCGTGTCCAGCACGTCCGCGGCATCAGGGTCCTTGACGCTGGTGCCCAACAACATCCCCGTCTCCATGTCGACATACCCGGCTGCTACGCAGTCGGGTATGGTCTCCATCGCCGCGGTCAGAGCAACTTGAATAGACATCTAAACCCTGACCTTCTTCATGTCTTGTCGGCGTCGGCTACAGAACATGCCATTCTGCCCCTCTGTGTTCCCCGGCTTTGGGAATGGACCTGATCGCCTCTTTGGCCTGAGTTTCGATATGCTCAAGGGCAATCTGGTCGAACTCAGCCAGGAAGGCCAAGAACGCGCGTTGAAGACCCTCGGCATCTGTGGGCAGATCCCCGGCGACGGCAAGCTCTCGCCACATTGCGGCTGCGCTGGGAAGCTCGCCTGCGGGGATGTCCAGCAGCCCCTCGTTTGCATCTTCCTCAACCTCTTCCGGTTCGGGCTGCGGCATCAGCCGCACTTCGACCAGACCGTTAGTTTCGGGCTCTGGTTCAAAGTCATCGTCATCGCTGCCCGACTGTTCCGCCATCAAAGCCGTGATCGACGAGACCGAAACCTCGATCCCAGGCGCATCAGGCTGGTCTTCTGTGTCCTCCGTCGGCGCAACCTCGGGTGTTTTGGACAGGGTCTTGTTGAGCGACAACAGAAGGTCTTCGGATTCCTCAGCCTCAGGCGCGGCCTCAGCCACATCATTTGCGGCGCTGGGCGTATCCTCCTCTTCGGCAAAGACATTCTCATCTTCGTCTTCCGCGCCCGAGAATTCGAACACGTCCAAATCCGCTTCGGTGTCCGCGAAAGAGGACAGGTCCAGCGGGTCTTTGGGCCCATCTCTGAACTGGGCGCGCAGCTGGTCCTCTTTCGTCTCAGCGGATTGCGGGTCCGGCGTCGGGACCATTTCGGCGCGCAGGCGCTCGGCCTCGTCCGCATTGATCCGCTCCCGCTCTACCTCGTCCGAGCGGCGTTCGACGCGGGACGGGCGCACTGGGAAATGGGTGACCACGCCACTATCCTGATCTGCCACCTCTGGGGTCTCCGAAGGAACCGGATCCACCAACTGCAGCGGGGCGACCTCAGCGGTCTCGTCCTTGCGCTTGGGCCGGGTCGGGCGCACCAGCGGGCCGTCAGACTGGCTCTTGTCAATTTGGTACCGCGACAGATGGCCGGCGCGGGTGTCCATGATCTGCTCGGTGATCCCAAGGAAGCAGTCGATCATCTTGCCACCACCGCTGCGCGCCCACATCTCGGGGTCGCCTGTTTTGTCACGCGCGGTAATCGCGTCGCGAGCGGAAAACAGGATCGAACGGTTAAACAGATGCCCCGCCTCGCGGTTGACCCGCCGCAGAACTTTTTGGCGGTCTTTCTGGCCCAGCGCATCAGCGCGCGTGATCAGCAGGATCGAATTGTTCTGCAACCGTTCGGGCAGAGAGACCCACGTCGCCCGTTCGGTTTCCCGCCAAGCCTGTGTCGCATGGGTACACCACAGAACGCCATTGGCCTGTCCGACAGCGCGCTGCCAAACATCGGTCGAGATTTTGGGGTCCGAGATACCGGGCGTGTCGATCAGATCCACCGCCTCGAGAATATCGGCTTCAAGGAAAATCCGAATAAACTGCGCGTCGTTGACACCCACACTCTCAAGCTGATCCAGCGAGATATCTTCGGTGCTGCCATCATGGCGTTTGACGTAAGCCGAGCGGTTACCATAGCTGAACCAAACCGGCGGCAGTTGAGTTGCGGTGACTTGCGTCGGCAAGGCCTGCTTGCGCAGCAGAAAGTTCATAAGCGTCGATTTACCGGCGCTGAACTCGCCCATAAGGGCGAAAACCGGCTTACGGCGCGACCACTGCTCGATACGCTCCCATGCCTTGGGGGTGATGAAACGGTTTTGGATGTCTTTTGCCATTTTTCTACTTACGCCGCTTCGTTGCTTAGGTCTTTGAGGATGCTGCCCAGAATCTCGTCACGGGATTTCTGCAATTGCAGACCCGCCATCAGCGCCGGATTCTGCCCTGCATCCTTCTCGGCCGTGGCCGAGATATTCAGCAGGGTTTCCTTCTGCTCGCGCAGGAAGTCGGTCAGGACGGCCCGTACGTTTTCAAGTACGGCGGCAACCTGATTTTCCTCGATATCCTTGGTGATCGAATTCGCCTCGGACGCGATCAGACGGGTGTAGTCGGATGCATAGGCCTCGAACCCTTTACGCCGCTGCCACCAGCGCCGCCACCATGTGCTTTGCAGGTCCAGCGCGATGGTGCGACCGATCCCCAGCGGGGGCGGTACACGGGGCACAATCGGGGCTTCGATGTTGAACTCACCTAGGTGATTACCAAGCAGTTTCTGATAGAGCGCTTCTACATCCGCCGCTGCTGCCGTATAAAGCGCGCCGGCTTCCTTGCGCATGGAACGGGCAAAGCTGAAATACGCCGCTTTCTGCAGCGTCCGCAGACCCGCAGGATCATACTGCCACGTCCCCTGCTCACCATTCTGTTCCAGATGTGAAATCAGAGAGTCTGTAGCCCGTTTGACAAAGCTCGTCTCGGCCGAGTTCAAACGCTCTAGCACCTTGTCGCGTAGCTTGGCGGTCAGATCGGCGGCCTTTTTGTCATACTCGGCGGACACGGCGGCAATCGCGTCCTCGGGCGACGCGCCGTCAAGATCACGAACGACGCCCTCACCCCCGGACAGAGTCTTTGCAACCGCGGTGGCGCGAATCTGGCTGGCAATGTTGCGCGCCCGGTGGCGCACACGGTCCAGCAACCTGGCCCCTGCCCCTTCGGCGATGCGTTCGTTCATTGCCAGTAGCAGGTCGGGCAGGCCCGAAAGCGCCCAGATCTTATCCAGCGACGGCGCCTGATCCCCGAACCCTGCGGCAAGATAGAAGGTGTTCAGGGCCTCACGCGATTCCTCGGTCAGGATTTCGGGGTTGCCGGTCAAGGCGGCCTCGGCCCACAGGGCGCTGCCGAACACGACACTTGTGTTGGCGTCGATGTTGTTCTGTTTCAGCGTGTCCTGAATCCGGTCGCGGATTTCGGGCGCTGTCGCTAACACGCGATATGTCCGGTGTATGTAACATGCGATCTGTCCGGTTCTATTCTGTCTCTGAGAGGAGGCGTTATGAACCGAGCAGAAGTGTTACAGGAAGTTCGACTGATGAAGTTTGAAGATGTGTATTCGCGGCGAAGCGCGAACAAGCTGACGCAAGAACAGGCGGCTGAGATACTGGGTGTATCCGTGCGCACCGTCAGGCGTTGGGAGGATCGATTTGAGGCGGATGGTGCAGAAGGTCTGTACGACCGTCGGCTTGGCAAACTGGCCAACAATCGTGTTGCCACGGATAAGGTCATGGAGATGCTTGAACTGTTTGATACCAAGTACTGGGATTACACGCCGAAGCATTTCCACGAGAAGCTGGTGGCCCACCATGGTTTCACACAGAGCTACAACTGGGTGCGGCTTACACTGCAGCGCCACGGCCGGGTTCAGGCAGCACCCCGACGAGGTGCCCATCGGCGCAAGCGGCCCCGCCGTCCGATGGTTGGCATGATGTTGCATCAGGACGGCTCCAGCCATGAATGGGTTCCGGGTCAGTGGTGGGATCTGATCGTCACCATGGACGATGCCACCAACCGGGTTTATTCGGTATTCTTTGTCGAGGAAGAAGGGACGATGAGCAGTTTTCAGGGGCTGACAGAGGTGATCGAGGCGCAAGGTCTGTTTTGCTCGCTCTATGCCGATCGGGGCTCTCATTACTGGCATACGCCCGAAGCGGGCGGCAAAGTGGACAAGGACAATCTGACCCAGGTCGGGCGCGCCTTGCAGCAACTCGGCATTGAGCTGATCCCGGCCTATTCACCGCAGGCCCGTGGACGGTCTGAACGCATGTTTGGCACGTTCCAGAACCGATTGCCGCAGGAACTGCGGTCCCATGGGATCACAACCATTGAAGAGGCCAATCAGTTCCTGAAAGAGGTCTATCTTCCCGAACACAATGCCCTGTTTGCAAGGGAGCCGGAGGATACGACCTCGGCCTTCGTGCCGTTTACAGGCAATGTGCGCGACACCCTGTGTGTGCAGGAAGACCGCGTCGTCGGCAACGACAATACGGTGCGCTACAAGGGCCTGGTCATGCAGATCGCGGCAGACAGGCACCGTCATCATTTCGTCAAGGCGAAGGTCAGGGTCCACGAATACCCCGATGGTCAACTGGTCATCTTCCACGGCCCGAGATGCATTGGCCGCTACCAGCCTGACGGATCACCCATCACACAGGAGGATAGCAAACACAAAGTCGCGTGACCCGCTTCGACGTGGCGCGAACGCGGTGGCCCAAATCTACGGTCGCCTACGGCTCCCTCCGAATTGGGCCACCGCGCAATCAACTGAAGCGGACAATTGGCATGTTACCTACACCGGACAATTCAGAATGTTCTCGACATCGCGGATTTCGGGCACCTGGTTCACCGGATCAGCCAGCTCGTCAATACGGTTCACAAACAGGACGATCTGACGGTTTTCGAACTGAGCGATGATCCGCATCAGCGCCATATCCATCGTGGTCAGCGCCTGGCTTGCAGCCAGCACGACAACACAAACCTCGGACCCGCGCAGGCTGCGCAGCGTGATCTGCTCGCGCACCATGAAGGTATCGTTCACACCGGGCGTGTCGCAGAGCTTCAGCGCAATCGGGTATTGCGGGATGTCCATGTAAAGTTCGGCCGATTTGGTTACATCGGCGAACCGTCCGGTTTTGGGATCGATATCCGGATCGTCCTCATCGCCCAGACAGACGTAGCGCTGGATCAACTCTTCGTCGAAATAGTCGTATTGGTGGCTTTGACCTAGGATCAGGTCGAAATGCTTGCCAAGACGTTCTTCCGATTTGGCCTTCATCTCACCGATCTGGCGGCGGATATCGTCCATCTCGTCATCCGCACCGGCGCGGTTGGCCAGCTCACCCAGACGACCGCCGCCCACCATCAGGTTGTCCCATTCTTCCTGCTCGAAGAAGGTGAACTTGGACTTAGTGTCACCCGGCGGGCGCGTATTGATGTTCAGCGTCGTAACCACCGAGGTCCAAGGGTTGACGTCAGACGGCAGCAGCGCAGGACGGCCTGCCAGAATGTTCACGATCGAGGACTTGCCAGCCTTGACCTGCCCCACCATCGTCACGCTGGCGGTGAAGTTCTCCATCCGCGTCTTGAGCGTCGCCAGACGCGCCGAGGAGCGCGCATCCGCCACCTCTGTCAGTTGGTCGATCTGCGATGTCAACGACGTCATCGCCGACGTCATCGGCATCAGAGCTTCATTGCCCACAGACAAAAGGTGGTCATTGCGCGCCATGTTTAGCCTCCGGTTCCTGTTGCCGCGATCCGGTGCGCGTGGTCCGCGCCTTGAGCCGGGATCCCGGTCAGGGTGTCGATACGGGCGATCAGGTTCAGAGCGTTGCCCAGAATCTCGGCCTCGGCCCGTGGTGTAATGGTTTCATAGCCTTCGGAATCTGCCAGAACCTCGATCGAGCTGAAGCGGTCGCCGTTTTCAAGGCAGGCAACGCGACGCCCGGTCGGGAAGCCATCGGACTTGCTGGCGGGCAGCGGCATCCGCGCGTTTGCCAGCAGATAGTGCTGGCCCGAATGGGTGCGTAGTGAAATTCCAAAGCCGGTATTGGGGTAATCGCGGTTCAGGGTTTTGAGTTCACCCAGAAAACTCTCACGTGCAAAGATGACGGCATCCTGCTCGTGGGCAGCGGAGTTGTTCAGATCGGTCACAGCAAAGAACCTCGAGACTGGAGTTGAGCAAAAAACTCGTAAAGGCGCCTAAGTGGCAGAAAAGACTCATTAACTCCTACGCGACCAAGAAGCCCGTTCAAGGCGGTGTTATTTTGACGCGAATAAGATATTTTGGCGTTTCAAATGTGGCGCCATTAAGGCGCGCGATTCATAAGAATGCCTCAACCCCTACGTGTACGGGGTTCTTCTTCAAAAACACCTATCTCGCGACAAACCGCATAGTCTGCAAATTGGCAACGTTGGCGGACTATACCGCAGCGCTTGGCAAATACCAGCGAATCGCAACGGCGTTTTGTTCAAGCGCAAAAACTTGCCTTTGAATGGATTTTACCCCTCGCGCTGGCGGAAAAGCTTTGCTATCCAGCGCTCCAGTCCGACGCATAAGCGTCCGGTTGCGGGTGTGGCGAAATTGGTAGACGCACCAGATTTAGGTTCTGGCGCCGCAAGGCGTGGGGGTTCAAGTCCCTCCACCCGCACCACTGGTATCCATAGGCGATAATTGTAGCGTTTCAGCTGGTCCGCTGAGCTAGCTGTGCCTTCGAAACCAGAGGCCAGCCTCTTAGTTTCGCGATCCGAACCATTTGCGGTAAATCTCGTCATAGGTTCCATCTTCGCGCAAAGCCAGAAGCGCCTGATTGACCTCTTCCACCAAGGGTGATCCCGTCGGGAAGGCTATGCCGTAGTTTTCGCGCAGAAAGATTCCTCCGGTCATCGTGGCGATCCGACGACCCTCATGGGCCGCGAAATAGGACAGGACAGGGGCGTCAAACACGACCGCGTTCAGGTCTTCGGCCTTGAATGCCTCCAACATTTCATTAAGCCCGGGGTAGGCGACGTATTCGATCTCGCGCCGGTTGAGAAAACTGGCAGCAGTCGATCCTTCGATCGTGCCAACATTCTTGCCGTAAAGGTCATTGACCGAATTCACATTCCCGGTGATCGCATCCACCGTCATGACACTGGTGATCCGGGCGGTGAAAACCGAGACGATGAACAGGGACGACACCACCAGTATGACGCCTAAAATGCGGCCAAAGGGCGTACGGGGCATCCTCTCTTCAAAGCCGCCATTGACGACCAAGTTCAGTGCCCACCAGAAGGATGGGAACCATGCCTCGTTCAATTTTCGGTCGAAATAGGGCTGCGCGCGACGTTCGAACCCCCACATCAGCATGCCGCCCCCCAGAAGGATGGCAAAGGCCAGGCCGATGGCAAAGAACAGCTCGGCCGACAGTAGCGCCTGCAGCAACGACGGCTTGCGCGCCGAATCCGAGGGCACCATGATCTGCAACCCAGCCTCGAAGATCGGCTGGCTGAAATCCATCTGCGTCTCACGCAGCGCGGTGATCGAGATATTTGCGATCGCCAAATCCGCCGTGCCATCCTGCACGGCCCCCAGCATGTCTGCGAAGGCCTCGACCCGGGTAACGGAGTACTCCCACTCCAGCGACTCGGCGAGCGCTGCCAGCAGGTCCATCGAAAAACCAGCCTCGGCACCGTCCTCGACATAGGAAAACGGCGGGCGGGTCACCGTGGTGACGTTCAAGGTTTGGGCCAGGCTTTGCTGTGCGAGAACGGCGAAAGTCAGGCTGATCAATGCGTAAAAGGCGCGTTTCATGGTCAAATTACCTGTTTCGCCGCCCTGTAGCGCGATTGAGGTCAAAACAGCAAGGTCACCGCAGGGTAAAGCACCATGTTTTATTGGCGTCTCAACTCGACACATTGTGGGAATTACCGGGGAAATCTGGCGGATTGGGGTTGGCAATCCGGCCAATTCGTTGAATCTGTGCGGTAACCTGAACGAAAACCCAACCCCGAGGCCTGAAATGACGGACGCAGTTCAATTGACAGCGGATTTGATCCGTTGCCCATCGGTCACACCCGTTGAAGGGGGAGCTTTGGTCTTACTGGAAAATCTGCTGTCAGATGCGGGGTTTGACTGCACGCGGGTGGATCGCGGTGGCATCTGCAATCTGTTCGCCCGTTGGGGTGACAAAGGGCACGCGCGCAGCTTTGGTTTCAACGGCCATACCGACGTTGTTCCGGTGGGCGACGAGGCCGCATGGACCAAGCCCCCCTTCGGGGCCGAGGTCCATGACGGCGTCATGTTCGGACGCGGCACAACCGATATGAAATCCGGAGTCGCGGCCTTTGCCGCCGCAGCTATTGATTTCGTGCGCGATACGCCACCCGACGGGGCCATCATCCTGACCATTACCGGGGATGAGGAAGGCGATGCGCTGGACGGCACAACGGCCCTGCTGGACTATATGGATCAATCGGAAGAGCGGATTTCGGTCTGTCTGGTAGGCGAGCCGACCTGTCCGAACCATATGGGCGAGATGATCAAGATCGGTCGGCGCGGCTCAATGACCGCATGGTTTACAGTGACCGGGGTGCAGGGGCATTCGGCCTATCCGCATCGGGCGAAGAACCCTCTGCCGGCGATGGCGCGGCTGATGGATCGGCTCGCCAGTCATGAGTTGGATCAGGGTAGCGACCATTTTGATGCCTCCACGCTGGCCGTTGTGACAATCGACACCGGCAACGCCGCGACCAACGTGATCCCGGCGCAATGCAGTGGGGCGGTGAATATCCGCTTTAACGACCTGCATTCCGGGGCTGCCCTTAGCGATTGGTTGCTGCAGGAGGCCGATCAGGTGGCGCAGGATTTCGGCGTTGAGATTGAGACACGGATCAAGATCTCGGGCGAAAGCTTTCTGACCCCTCCGGGCGAGCTGTCCGATCTGGTGTCTAGCGCCGTCAAAGCCGAGACCGGCATCACGCCCGAGCTATCGACCACGGGCGGAACGTCCGACGCGCGGTTCGTCAAGAACCACTGTCCGGTGGTCGAGTTCGGGCTGGTCGGACGAACCATGCATCAGGTGGATGAATGCGTCGAGGTGGCTCAGATCGAGCAACTCAAGGCGATTTATACCCGCATCCTGAAAGACTACTTCGCCTGACTGGCTCAGGGGGCTGCGATTTTAGTCATGACGCCGTCGCACCACCGTGCTAGGCCAAACCCATGACTCGCATCCCCACCAAGCAAGAGGTCCTGGATTGGATCTCGGCGAACCCCACCCTGACCTCGAAACGCGATATCGCCAAGGCCTTTGGCATCAAGGGCGCGGATCGGATTGATCTGAAACGCATCCTCAAAGAGCTTGAGGCCGAAGGGCATCTGGAAAAGCGCAAGCGCAGTTATCGCGACCCGGACCGTCTACCTCCGGTCAGCGTGCTGCAGGTGAAGGCCCCCAATGAGGATGGCGACCTGTTCGCGCGGCCATTGGAATGGCATGGGGAAGGGGTTGAGCCGATTGTTCTGCTGATCACTCGCGCCAGCGACCCTGCCTTGGGCGAAGGCGACCGGATTCTGGCCCGTCTGACCGTGGTGCAGGAAGAAGACCACAATTACGAGGCCCGCCTGATCCGCCGTATCGGGACCAATCCGCGCAAAATTGTGGGCCTGTTCCGCAAAGGGGCCGAGGGTGGGCGGATCGCGCCCATCGACAAAGCCAGCCAGACCGAATGGCAAGTGCCCGAAGGTGCGGTGCATGGGGCGAAAGATGGTGAGCTGGTCGAGGCCGAACAGGCCGGACCCAAATCCCGCATGGGCCTGCCCCGCGCCCGCATTGTCGAACGTTTGGGCGACCCGTCCGCGCCCAAGGCCGTGTCGCTGATCGCGATACATCAACACGGCATCCCCGACGACTTCCCCGACAAGGTCATCGCCGAAGCTGACAAGGCCAAACCCGTTGGCCTGAAGGGTCGCGAAGACCTGCGGGACATGCCACTGCTGACCATCGACCCCTCGGATGCGCGCGACCATGATGACGCCTGCTATGCCCATGCCGACGACGACCCCAAGAACCCCGGCGGCCACGTGATCTGGGTCGCGATTGCCGATGTTGCCGCCTATGTGCAGCCCGGCACTGCGCTGGACCGCGAGGCACGCAAACGCGGCAACTCCAGTTATTTCCCGGATCGCGTCGTGCCGATGCTGCCCGATCGCCTGTCCGGTGATCTGTGCTCGCTGCACGAAGGCGTCCCGCGGGCCTGTATCGCTGTGCGGATGCAGATCGACGCCGAGGGCAACAAGATCGGCCATCGTTTCGTGCGCGGCCTGATGCGTTCGGCCGCGTCGCTGCACTATGCCGAGGTGCAGGAGGCCATCGACGGCACCCCCAACGACCGTACCGGACCGCTGTTGGAGACGGTTCTGAAACCGCTCTACGCCGCCTATGCCGCACTGAAAACCGCGCGCGCAGCGCGGCAACCGCTGGAGCTGGACCTACCGGAACGCAAGATCGTTCTGTCCGACACGGGTGAGGTCACCAGCGTCGCCTTTCGCGACCGTTTGGATGCGCATAAGCTGATCGAGGAATTCATGATCCTCGCCAATGTCGCGGCGGCTGAAACGCTGATTGCGAAACGTCGCCCCTTGCTGTTCCGCGTCCACGAGGAACCCGCGCCCGAAAAGCTGGAGAGCCTGCGTGAAACGGCACAAGCCGCTGGCCTGAACCTTGCCAAGGGGCAGGTTCTTCAAACCCGTCACCTGAACGCTCTGCTGAACGCCGCGGCGGGCACAGAGGATGCGGAACTGATCAACCTGACGACCCTGCGGTCGATGGCGCAGGCCTATTACAACCCCGAAAACTTCGGTCATTTCGGGTTGGCATTACGGAACTATGCACATTTCACCTCGCCTATTCGTCGCTATGCCGACCTGATCGTCCACCGCGCGCTGATCTCGGGCCATGGCTGGGGTGATGACGGTCTGACCGAGGATGAAATCGCCCGGCTTGACGAAACGGCGACCCATATCTCGGACACTGAGAGGCGTTCGATGATGGCCGAGCGCGACACGACCGACCGCTATCTGGCGACCTATCTCAGCGAACGTGTGGGCAATGAGTTCACGGGCCGGATTAGCGGCATCGCGCGGTTCGGGGCCTTCGTGAAAATGGACGAGACCGGCGCGGATGGGCTGGTGCCTGTCCGATCGCTGGGGCGTGAGTTCTTCCATTTCGACCGCGAAGCGGGAACCCTGATGGGCTCGGATACCGGTCTGATCATAGCGATAGGCCAACGTGTCACCGTGCGACTGACCGAGGCGACGCCGGTTACGGGCGGCTTGGAATTGGAGCTGCTCTCCATCGACGATCAGGCCTTGCCCCGAGGACGCGGGCCGAAGGGACGTGCAACCAGACGCAAGGCGGTCAGCACCAAGCGCAAGAAGGACAAGATCAAGCGTAAGGTCGAACGGAAACGACGCCAGCGCTAGCCTTTGTCGCCGGGTTGTGACGCCCCTCGTGCAAAGACAAGCAAGTCACGCATGCGGTCGTTCAGGTGGGGCTCAATCTGTTGCCGCGCCCGGGCGATCCGCGCGCTTTCTTCCAACTTCCGGGACAGGGCGTCGATATCCACGCCGTTTCGACTCAGCCAGTGCTGCAGCGCCTGCTGATCAAGCAGGCGGTGTTGCTGCCGAAACTCTGATACTGCACGCACAAGGTCTTCGCCTGGCACGGGTTGCCCGGAGTGCTGGTCCAGCGCAAGAGCCAGTGCGTCGATCTCAGCGGCAAGGCGCAGCGCGTCGAACCGATCACCGGAGGCGGTCTTGCATCGTATGAGAACCTCGGGATCGTTAATTGGGTTATGTGACAGCACACCTGTCAGAAGGGTTTCGAACGCATCTGTATGCCGAAACTCGAAAGCTGGCGCGTCGGGTAGCGTGTCGTTCAGCCAGTCGCTCTCCACGCGCTGCATACAGGCCAGCGCATCCCGGTTTTTCTGATCAATTCGACCCTCGGGAAGCCATAGCTCAAGGCGATCTGCTGCGGCCGGGTCCAAAACTGCACAGTCTTCCAAGAGGCTGACAAAGCTGCGATCGGGATAAAACCTGCGACGGGCGGCTGCGACAAGAGCATCCGCCAACTGCCGCTCAACAACCTGCGCGGCGACGGCGGCATCCAGCGTCCAGCGGATGTTCACCAGTGGCTCGGACAGGTTGGCAAAACCGACCTCTTCGGGCGCATGGATCAGGGCGACCTCATCATCAGCTTCAAGCCGGAATTGGGCGAACGCGTCAAAGATTTCTCCGACCCCGATCATGCCAAAACTGCCAAGCTCGCACGCACGCAGAGCTCCGATCGAGGCGGCGCCATAGACGGGGATGCCTTGGGACAGCGCCCAAAGGATTTCCTTGTGGTAGACGGCAGGCAAAGCCTCGAAATAGCCATCCAGCAGGATGATGGCACGTGGGCGGGCAAGCGCCGCCTTCAGCAGATCGCCCTGCGCCGCAGGCCCAAGGCGCCGGATCGGCAACCGGTCTTCCACGTCACATGGGCGCGGTAGGGAAGGACCGGTAAAGAGGATGATATCACCTTGGCTCATGACACATGCCGCGCGCGCGCTCCAGGGCGGTATCCCGGTGCGTAGGATGTACCTTCAAGCCCCGGCGCAATGACCCGCATGACTGTTGCGGGCAGGTCGGGCACCGAAAGATCAATGGCGACCGGCAACTCAAGCCCGGCCCGTTCAAGCGCGGCCAGCATGCAGTCAAGGCTATCACGAGGGGAGCGGACCTGATGCAACGGCACCCGACCGAACCGGTGTGGCGCGTCCGCCTCAACGATCTCGGCGCGCTGAGACCTGAGCGTTTCCGCATTGCGCCGCGCTTCATAATAGTCGCGCATCCGATCATCCCGCGCGCCCGAGATAAGGGTCAGCCGACTTTGCGCCGCTTCGGTCAGGGCACGAGACAAGGCGATGCCCCGCGCCGGGTGGCACCCTGCCCCCGAGGCCGCCTGCAAGCCACGTCTCGTGTCATCCTGACGGTCGATGATCGTCACAAAGAAGGCTGGAATTCCAAGGTCTGATGTCACGTCCCAGATTGCACAAGCCACGCCTGCGGCGTCGAACCTGTCAAGAAGTGCTTTGCAGGTCGGGTCTGTGACGGAGTGCAGATCGACCCGGCAAGACGCCGTGATTCTGGGGTTGCGCTTCCATAAGGTCACCGCATCACGCTCCAGCGTTTCGGCCAGAGCCTGACAGGTAGCCTCATCAACGCTGCTGCCTGAGGCGAGGCCGGTCGACGACATCAGAAAACACCCCAACCCGGGCTGCAGGGGCAGCGTGTAATCCATATGGACCAGCTCGTAAGGAACCCAGGCCGAATGATCATCTGAGAGCGCCTTGCCCTCGGCCCAAAGCACGGGTTTGCTGCGCGAAATGGGGTGATCTGAGATCCGGGGCAGACGCTCAAGATCAATCACTTTTTCCGTCTTCGCCAAGTCATCGGCGCTTGCCAGACGCAGGGGCAAAACCGGGGTTTCGGCGCAGCTGAGCTCGACCGCCTCCATCAAGGCCGAAACCTTTGCATCCGCGACGGTCGCGCCTTTGCCTTGCGTCACGGCCAGAGACCGCGCATTCGGACGATGCGCGGCGTAGACGGGAATGCCGATGCAATCCAGGCCGGTCAGTTCAGCCAGCCGGGTGACGCCAAGACGCTTCATATGGGGCAAGACACGGTCCAGAACCTGTACGGACGGAACCGCGTGGGCAGGCGCTCGGTGTTGGTATTCCCCCTCCTGCCCCATGTCTGTCAGCGGGGCTGATCCTAGCTGCGTGTGAATTTGTGCCTCTGTTTCAGCCCGTCGATATTGACCAGATAGCAGGTGCCTTCGGGCTCGAACTTGTCAGGCGGCAGGAAGTCTTTGGGCGGGATGGTGGCAAGGTTCACACCACATTCCAGAAGCTCTCGGACCAAGGCCCAGCCCTTGTCGTTCTGGTACTTCTCAGGATCAACCTGGTAGGCTTTGTTGTCCCAGACCTCACGCGGGATATGCAGCACTGTGCCATCATCGCTTGCAATAATCAGGTCGTGTCTAAAGTTCTCAATATCGCTTTCGGACATTATGTCTCCTATGATGATTGTCAAGCATGACATTGATTTTGTTTGATTTTAAATTCGACAAAATCGTCGAAGACCCAGCCGTTCTTGAGCGTGTCATAGATGATCTGTCGAGAACATTCTGAATTGTCCGGTGTAGGTAACATGCCAATTGTCCGCTTCAGTTGATTGCGCGGTGGCCCAATTCGGAGGGAGCCGTAGGCGACCGTAGATTTGGGCCACCGCGTTCGCGCCACGTCGAAGCGGGTCACGCGACTTTGTGTTTGCTATCCTCCTGTGTGATGGGTGATCCGTCAGGCTGGTAGCGGCCAATGCATCTCGGGCCGTGGAAGATGACCAGTTGACCATCGGGGTATTCGTGGACCCTGACCTTCGCCTTGACGAAATGATGACGGTGCCTGTCTGCCGCGATCTGCATGACCAGGCCCTTGTAGCGCACCGTATTGTCGTTGCCGACGACGCGGTCTTCCTGCACACACAGGGTGTCGCGCACATTGCCTGTAAACGGCACGAAGGCCGAGGTCGTATCCTCCGGCTCCTTTGCAAACAGGGCATTGTGTTCGGGAAGATAGACCTCTTTCAGGAACTGATTGGCCTCTTCAATGGTTGTGATCCCATGGGACCGCAGTTCCTGCGGCAATCGGTTCTGGAACGTGCCAAACATGCGTTCAGACCGTCCACGGGCCTGCGGTGAATAGGCCGGGATCAGCTCAATGCCGAGTTGCTGCAAGGCGCGCCCGACCTGGGTCAGATTGTCCTTGTCCACTTTGCCGCCCGCTTCGGGCGTATGCCAGTAATGAGAGCCCCGATCGGCATAGAGCGAGCAAAACAGACCTTGCGCCTCGATCACCTCTGTCAGCCCCTGAAAACTGCTCATCGTCCCTTCTTCCTCGACAAAGAATGCCGAATAAACCCGGTTGGTGGCATCGTCCATGGTGACGATCAGATCCCACCACTGACCCGGAACCCATTCATGGCTGGAGCCGTCCTGATGCAACATCATGCCAACCATCGGACGGCGGGGCCGCTTGCGCCGATGGGCACCTCGTCGGGGTGCTGCCTGAACCCGGCCGTGGCGCTGCAGTGTAAGCCGCACCCAGTTGTAGCTCTGTGTGAAACCATGGTGGGCCACCAGCTTCTCGTGGAAATGCTTCGGCGTGTAATCCCAGTACTTGGTATCAAACAGTTCAAGCATCTCCATGACCTTATCCGTGGCAACACGATTGTTGGCCAGTTTGCCAAGCCGACGGTCGTACAGACCTTCTGCACCATCCGCCTCAAATCGATCCTCCCAACGCCTGACGGTGCGCACGGATACACCCAGTATCTCAGCCGCCTGTTCTTGCGTCAGCTTGTTCGCGCTTCGCCGCGAATACACATCTTCAAACTTCATCAGTCGAACTTCCTGTAACACTTCTGCTCGGTTCATAACGCCTCCTCTCAGAGACAGAATAGAACCGGACAGATCGCATGTTACATACACCGGACATATCGCGTGTTAGCGACAGCGTGTCATAGATGATCTTGAGCAGCTTGCGGGCAGTGGCTATGATCGCCTTGCCCGCGCCACGGCGTTCCTTGATGCGCCGATAATGGCTGTTGAGATATCCCGAATAGCGGATCGCGATGAGCGTACATTGCACCAGCGTGGTGCGCATGAGCTTGTTGCCGCGCTTCGTGATCCGCCCGTGATGTTCGGTTTCGTTTGAGTTGCTCACCTTGGGCACGATGCCGACATAGGCGGCCAGCTTGTCCGCGTCGGAGAAGTCTTCAACCCTGCCGATCCCCGCCAGCAGGACCGCGGCAGATCGCGCACCGATCCCCTTGATGCTGGTGAGCCCCTCAAAGCCTTTCATGGCCGAGGCGGCCTCCTCGATGGCCTTGTCGAGACGGCTCAGGGTTTCGGTCAGGCCGAGCGCCTGGTCCCGCAATGCCGCCAGTTCGACCTGCTCAAGCGGTGTGAAGCGGCTGAGATCCAGGTCGCGCAGGCGCTTCTTGCTGGACAACCCTTCCTTCTTCAGCTTCATGCCGTGGCGGACAAACATCGCGTGGATGCCGTTCAGCAGCATGGTGCGCTGTTTGACCAGCATGTCACGCGTCCGGGTCAGCGAGGCCAGTTCGCTTTCCTGAGTGGACTTGAGCCGGGTTTCCGGCAGCATGTCCTTCGACAGGAAAAACGCCAGGGCGCGGGCATCGTTGCGATCGGTTTTCTTCACCGATGTGCGGATCACTTTAAACTGGCGCGGGTTGACCACAACGATCCGGCCGACACAGGGTTCCACCTCACCGCAGAACCAGGCCGTGTTGCCGGTGGCCTCGACCGCCAGTTCGTCATCCGCATCAAGGCTCTGACAGAACTGCTCAAGCGCCTGCGCGGACAGTTGAAAGGTTTGGAATGTTTCCGATCCGTCCGTCTCACGCCGACAGATCGTGAAGGAATTCGTATGAAGATCGACACCTATGTAAGCCATGGCTATACTCCCTGCTCAAGGAGGCGGAGCCCCCAATGGGGCGTGAACGGCCAAACCAAGCTCCTATGCAGGATCACCGGCCAAAACCGGGCCCTATGGGGGCTGTTCGGAAACAGGCGAAGGCTAAGCTCCACTACAGGGTCACAATGCCCTACGAAAACATCCAGCCTGAGACCTATCCGCCTCCCCGAATCCTCTAACAGATTCAGGGCGTTTGGCCGATCACAAATCATTCATACCCCCTCCACTCAATACAGGCACGTTCACTACAGCAAATCGAACCCGGTGCCGCAAGCTTTCCCTCGGGCCGGAGCAATCTTGCGCAAATGAGCCGTGTTAGAGGAACCCAGAATAGCGTGCAGCGTCGATTAACGCGGCAATGCGTCTTTTGATCAGGGGCACGTCATCCGTGCTAGTCAGGGTGGCGATATCTGCCACGACATTGCGCAGCGTCTCGGGCAGGTTCTGCTGGCTACTGTCCAGAAGGCGCGCGGATAGCTTTGGCACCTCGGAAAGGTCTTTCTGCGTCTGGCTGGATGCGATCAAAGGCAACAGCGCAGACCATTCAAACGGATAAGCGATCGAGGTCTTCTCGAACTGAACCATCGCGTCGCGGGCCAGCTTGCACGCTGTGCTGTCTGCGCCGCGCTGCCATGCCTCCCACGACAGGTTGGCGGTTGCCAATGCGATATACTCATGCATCTGGAGTTCCCGCGCCAGCGCAATGCTTTCGTGAGACAGACGCGTGGCCTCGGATGGGTTATGCATGCGCCGATAGACGAGGGACAGATAAGTCATGCAGCGCAACTCGATCTTGCGGTGACCGGATTTGCGCGCGGCCTCCAAACCTGCGCTCATCGCCTCCTGTGCCTGAGGTAGTCGGATGCTGTGCAGATTGACGAACCCAAGGATAAACAGGGCCGAGGCCACAACGGCAAGATTACCAGTTTCCTCAGCCGCAGACACATAGTTCGATGCGGTTTCAATCGTGTCCTCGGCGGGATCATAGCGCGACATTCTGAGGTCACGCAGCACCAGTTGATCGAAATACTCGGCGCGTTGTTCAGCGGTCATGCTGCCCACATCCTGCGCCAGTCCAGCCGCCAGTTGAGACATCGCCTCACCATCTCCGCTCCAGTAGTGAACGTTGAGCGTATTAAGCTGGATGTCGATCCATTCCCGCAGCAGCTCGGCGTCGTCCCGCCACGCGGTTTGATCCAGCGCGGCCTCGGCGGCGGCAAGTTCAGCCAGTGATCCCGCGCGATCCTGTTGCAAGGCATTACCGGTCAGACGGTGCAAACGAGCAGTTTTCCGGGGGTTGTCTTGAACCAACCCTACGGCCTCACGATAAGCCGCAACCGCGCCGTCAAGGTCGTGAACCAAGGTCAAGACGGTGCCAAGCTGTTCCAGCAGATCAGCGCGCTCCGGCAGAGTGCCAGGGTGCAACCCGTCCGAAAGGGTGACCTGTTCCAGATGGTTCAACGCAGATTTGAAATAGGCCGTGGCCTCTGTATTTGCATAGCGCGAACTTGCCTGCTCCGCCGCTTGCTGGAAGCACCGTGTTGCTTCCGCATGGTTGCCGGACAAACCCCAATGGCTGCCCAGAACATGGGCGGGCGTGATTTTGCGAAACCGCGCACCAAGTACAGCCGCAATTCGCGCATGCACCATTGCACGCACGGATCGCAGCATGGTCTCATACGCGGCATCTCGCATCAGGGCGTGGCGGAACGAGTATCTACGGGCCGCAGCCGGGGCGGGAATAATAATCTGCGCAGATACCAGCGTGTTCAAATGAGCCGACAGCGCATGATCGGATTCATCAATCACGGCAGACAGAACGTCGAAGGAAAAATCCCGACCAATGGCCGCAGCCGTCTGCAGTATCCGGCGGGACTCGGGGTGACGATCAAGGCGCGCGACCAACAACTCGTTCAGCGTGGTCGGCACCGCCGTCTCATCAATCGACGCGCCACCCCCATCGGTCCGGTCAAAGACGCCGGTTTCTATGAACGACTTGGAAAGCTCTTCGGCAAAGAGCGGCACCCCGTCGGACCGATCTGCGATCAATTCCAGCACCGGCATCGGCACCGGTTTCAGATCATAGACATGCGCCGCAATCTCACCGATTTCCTCGTTGGACAGCCGGGTCAGTTCGATGCGCGTATTGACCTCCCACGCGGTTTGAAACGCGGGCCTGCAGGTCAGCAGCACCATGACCTGCTCATCTTTGAACGTCTCGAGCAGCCGTCCCAAAAGCTCTTTTGTGGTCGGGTCGATCCAGTGAAGGTCCTCGAAGACAACCAGCACTTTCTTGTCGCGCACATACCATTCGAACAGGGCAATCAGCGCCTGAAACGTCATCTCTTTCCGGCCCAGCGCATCAAGCGGCAGCGTGGTGTCGCGCCCGTGTTCGCGAAACTGCATCAAGGCATCCGCCAATGAGGCTGTCTTGCCCGGGTCCAGGGTTGTAGCCGAAAAAATCTGTTCCAGCCGCTGGGCCGTGTCCCCGGCCGAAAGCTGCCCCCCGCCCAAAACCATAGACCAGATTTGGTTCAGTACCGGATACAAGGCGTCATTAGTATGAAAGGGCGAGCATTGAAAGCGCAGAACGTCGCCCTCGGCCTCAAGCACATGCGATACGAACTCTTCCACCAGTCGGGACTTACCGATCCCCGGCTCACCAGAAATGAGCGTCGAGCGAGGAACGCCCCGCTCGACCCGCTCCCAGGCACTGTCCAACTGGGCCAGTTCAACCTTGCGATTGATGATCGGCAGCTTTTCTTTTGACCGACGCTTGAAATCGGGGGTGGGGCCGTCCGTTGCGCCTTCGACGCGCCAGATACGTACCTCGCCGCGGAAGCCTTTCAATTTGTGATTTCCCAGATCGGTCAGATCGAATTTGCCTTCGACGATCTTCTTGGTTTCGTCCGAGATCGCCAAGGTGCCCGGTTTTGCCATCAACTGGATACGGGCAGCCAGGTTGGGCGCGCGCCCGACGGCCTGATCCTCTTCGATATATGAGTTGCGGATCAGGTCTCCGACAACGACATTGCCCGTTGCGATGCCAATGCGGCAATTCAGCTTAACCCCATGTGGCCGGCCCAGAAAATGCATCGAGTCTGCGATGCTCAGCCCCGATCGGATCGCCCGTTCTGCGTCATGATCATAGGCCTGCGGCCAGCCAAAATAAGCCAGAACGCCATCGCCCAGATACTGCGCGACAAAGCCGCCGTATTCCTCGACGATCTCGGTCACGGCGCTTTTATAGCTGGTCAACAGGGTCGAAAGCTCTTCGGCATCTAATTGTTCGGACAGTTGGGTCGAGCCGACAAGATCCGTAAACACCACTGACAGCTGTCGTCGCTGTTGCGGCGCGACCGAGTGGCTACGATCCGCCTTTTCCGCAAAAGGGCCTTTTGCCAGGTCCGACGCCTGCCCGCTGCGCAGCAAGGCAATCGCGTTCAGCAACTGACGGCGATGGCCAACCGATGCGATCCCCATATCCCTGAGGTCTTCTGCAGTAATCGTCGGAAGCAGGCTACCGTCCACATCATGATCATGAAACGCCGAGATGTAGCGCTCCATTCCAAGCGCGCGCAGCCAATCGTCGAGATCAATTGCCATCGTGTTGTTTCACCATTCACCCTGCCAACTGGCACTTACAGTGCGGCTGCAGCACACCAACCGCCCGCCTAGAGCGCTGCAATCTGAAAGCGAGCGCAAAAAACAATTATCATCATGATACCGATTCCACTATCCTCGGAATCGCAACATTATCAAGGGGAAGAACGTCGTCGTGCCCAACTCAAGAAATTTGCTTATCGTCGGAACCGGCAATGTCGCCAACGCGCTCGCGCGCCGGTTTTCTGCAACGGAACATGTGGTTCACATCGGCTCGCGAGATGCCGGACGGGGGGCCGAGGCCGCGGACCGACATGGTATAAAAGGTGGCCTTGCAGCCGATCTGGTTCAACACGCCGAGGTTGTGTTCATCGCCGTACCGTTCACGGCGTTGGATGATACATTGGAGGCTCTGGGATCGCTTGAAGGCAAGGTGGTGGTCGACTGCACTAACCCTCTGACTGATGACTACATGGCTCTGACCCTAGGGCATACCACATCCGCAGGTGAGGTTTGCCAGTCGAAGCTGCCGGGCGTTCCGGTCGTCAAGGCCTTCAACGCGATCTTTGCTGATGTCGTTGACTCGGATCCAACCTATGGCGGCATCCGCCCTCAGGTGTTCCTTGCCGGGGACGATGCTGGGGCAAAAGAAACGGTGGCCGAGTTGGTGCGTACCATCAATTATGACCCGGTCGATAGCGGGGCGATGCTGAGTGCGCGGTATCTGGAACCTCTGGCCGAGTTGATCATTCAGATGGCCTATGTTCAGGGCGAAGGCACGCGGATCACGCCTGTCATCCTGCGCTCAGACGTATAATACCGCTTGAATACCCGGGGAAGCAGGCAGGCTAGGACGCCCTGCCTGTTTCAAAGGTCTATTGCAAATAGCGGCCTACACCATGCGTCTGGGCTGGAGCTTCGGACAGCCAATCCTTGACCTCCGACGTGACAGCCTGACTGACCGTGTCACCTACAATACGGTTCTTTCTAGTTTCGTGAAACTCTTTCGCTCAGAAGGGGCACAGGCTTTCGGCAATATTGGGCCAAAACGGCAAGCTGTCCTGACCCAGGAATAAACGGTGGAGCCTTCTGGACAGTCGTCAGCTACGCGAACAATCCGGCCTTTAGCGGCTGCAGCGAGCGTGCCGACGCCCACACCACAAAATGCGGAAGTGGTACGGTACAGCGTCATTTCCCGATAGCGGTCATCGAAAGCTGCCAAATTGGCTCAACTCGAAACTGATCTTTCACTGCATTTGTGTCGGATGTCTTCGTTGCGGAACATGCAGTCTCGGACAAGCATTCGGATCATCGGCACAACCATTTGATGACAGCTCTCTGCTGTCATTGAGGTCCGCCTGACTTTCGGCCAGCGCAGACAATTCTGTTTTCTTAATCTCCGCGAATTCTTGCAGAATTGCGCAAAGCACTCCGGCAAGCGTCCGGGGACCGCTTTGCAGCAATTGGCAATTCGCGACTGCGGGTCGAAATGAGTTTATCGGTTTGGCTTGCGCTAAACGTATGAGCTATGTGCTTCTGCACGACGCTGACCACGTTGGCCTTTAAAACGGCTACATGTTTTCTTCACAGGGAAACGCGCTCCAAAGGCTTTTTGAGATTGCTGAACCAGCACTCTCCCCCCATGTCTCACGGTGATCCGAGATATAGTTCACCACGATTTCACGCATTTGGTGGTTCGGAAGTCTGGGAAAAACACACCTGCCGGAGCGAAGAGGATCAGTAAACTCTTTTGTGTTCTCAATTGGCTCGCTTCCCAAACCTTTTCCTGACTTCCGACCTTTTTGTTGATCTGACTGGGTTTTTGGTTTGTTTTCAGGTGTGGTTGCTCAGAGGCGCGTTGTAGTGCCCCATTATTATAAAAAGTATTGACATGGGCCTTCAGATGGCTAACCTCTTCGCCCATGTTCATCCGCACCAAACATGACGCAAAGCTCAACCGCACACGGATCCAGATCGTTGAATCCGTCCGCACCGGCTCCAAGGTACGCCAGAAGATCCTGCGCCATGTGGGTGTGGCCCATAACGACAGCGAGATTGAGGATATCAAGCGTCTGGCGGGCCGCTTGATGGAGCAATTACGCATTGATCGCTCGCCGCAAATGGAACTGTTCACGCCCACGGAATATGCCGATCTGCAGGCGCTGGTGCGCCGCGCTCCGCGGCCGGACAAGCTTGGCGTTGATCTTGCCGAGTGCCGTGAGGAGGCGCGGGTCTCTCTGGGTCTGCGGGATGTCATGGGGACGATGTATGACCAACTGGGTTGGGGGGCCCTTCTGGGGGCGGCGCGTAAAAGTGCCAATCGCATTGTGAAAGAGCTGGTTATGGCGCGGATCGCACAGCCCGAGAGCAAGCGCGCGACCGTGGAGGCGTTGGAGAACCAGGCAGGCATCACGCTCAATCTGGACGTGGTCTATCGGAGCATGGATTACATCAATACGCCGGTGATAGACGGGATTTGCAAAACCTCTCACGCGGCGGCAGAGAAGTTGCTGGGCGGGCCAGTGACCGTGCTGTTCTACGATTGCACGACCCTGGCCTTTGACACCGAGCGCGAGGACCCGGCCGAGGATGCGGACGGGGTCGAGCAGGATCATCTTCTGGCCAAGGGCTTCAGCAAGGATGGCAAGCATCACCGCGCTCAGGTCATGCTGGCGCTGATCGTCACCTCCGATGGGCTGCCTGTGGGCTATGAACTCTTCCCGGGAAACACCTGGGAAGGTCATACGCTGGAAGCTGCGCTGAAGGCGTTGGAGGGACGCTTCGACGTGGCCAGGGTCACGTTCGTGGCCGATGCCGCCATGCTCAGCAAGGACAACCAGCAGATGTTGCAGAACAAGGGTCTGCCCTACATCCTCGGCTATCGCATGAAGTCCGCCCCGGCCGCCGTGAAGGCGAACATTTTGAGCCCGGAGGGACGCCAGCCTTGGGCTGGACACGGTTCTGAAGAGGCAACCGAGAAGGGCTGGTACAAGGTGATCGACCAGGAGGGAGCGCGGGTCATTGTGACCTGGTCACCCACCCGGGCACGCAATGATGCCCACAAGCGCGACAAGGCAATCGAAAAGCTGCACAAGAAGCTCAAGCGCTCTCGCAAACCCGGCAGCTTCAGCAGCCGGGGATATGGCCGCTTCCTGGCCTTCCCCGACAGCGGGGACGTCACGCTGGATGATGCAAAGATCAAGGCAGCGGCACAATGGGACGGGCTGCATGCCATTGTTGTTCATGGTGCGGACGAACTGGAGGCACAGGACGTCATTGCCCGCTATCACCAGTTGTGGGAGATCGAAGCCTGCTTCCGCACCAACAAGCACGATCTGAAAATCCGGCCCATCTATCACTGGTCGCCGCGTCGGGTCCGGGCCCATATCGCCATCTGCTACATGGCCTTCTGCTGCCTGCAGCACCTGCGCAAGCATCTGGACCTGCTCGGACACCCGATGAGCCCGGCTCGTATCCGCAACGAGTTGAACGCATTGCAGCTCTCGATCCTGCGCCACAAAGGCACCCCTGACCGCTACGGCATGCCAAGCCATGCCACGGTCGATGCCAGACGCATCCTCACCTGCGTCGGCCTGACCTGGAACGAAGCCCCTTTCAAGATACCCCCCGGGCGCACCCGAAAAACTGGCCAGACCAAAGCCTGAGCTCCCTCAACACTCCGAAACAATCGCTGGCGAAAAAAGTCCGTGTAGTGCCTTTTGGCAACCAAGGCATAATAATATCAATGACTTATACGAAAAAATGTCGGAAGTCAGGCGAGATATAGTTCACCACGATTTCACGCATTTGGTGGTTCGGAAGTCTGGGAAAAACACACCTGCCGGAGCGAAGAGGATCAGTAAACTCTTTTGTGTTCTCAATTGGCTCGCTTCCCAAACCTTTTGCTGCTCGGAAAGTGTGCCAAGCCGTGTCTCTTCCTTCGCGATATCCGGCCATATACCCCATACAATAGCCCAGTTGCAGCGCATCCCCGTCAGTGCAGATATCAACAAGTGTGCGGCCATCCATTTCGGCAGCGGCTTGCGAAACAATGCTCGATAAAAGCACTGCTGCGGCTGAGTTTAGAATTCTGGCTGTCATTTCACGCCTCCTTACTTTCAAGCATTTGCCAGAAGTAGCGGCATTTCTCGGAAACCTCATTTTCGATCCCGAGTTGTGGATGTTTAACATAATCTCGGCATTTCCGCCTTGACGCAGATCATATTCGTGGAACTTTAACGTCCTTTAAAGTCTGCGCTTGTGAAATGCGCCGCATTGCTTCGGTTTATTCGGCGTAGCAATGCAGCAGTGAATTTGGCCGCGTCAACATCAGGCAACTTGTTCTGCAATTCGGACGTTAGCGCCTAAAGTTCGCTGCGCTCTTATTCAATGGCCGCTTTTTTGCCTAAAACGCGGCTAGTGGGGTTGGCGAAATGCTGGACAACAGAACTTCCAGTATGGGCTCTCTGCCGAAATTCACTGCGGTCCTCCGCCATTTATATCTTCAGCTCATCGCCAATTTCATCAAAATGAAATGTCAGGCGGGGCGACTTAGGTGAAAAAGCTCTGAGTTCCAATTCCTGCAAACATTCAAGCAGATCGAATGCGTTTGAAACGCGTTTATCTACGATGGTAGAAAACCGACCTACGTGCCTAAAGAAAATGACTGAAGCAAGGTCATTCGACCGCACTGATAGCGTGATTGGCCCTGAAAGCTGGTTAAACGCATCAAGCGTCGCCTTCCACGAAAGGCTTGGGTGCTGCTCTGACCAGCCGGGGTGTTGCGAAGACGTTGCAATTCCCATTGAGGACGTCGCGAAAATTCGATCAAGCAAGCTTGACCGCCGATGTCCTGGTATCAATCCCGAGATACATTCAAACCCGGTGCCTGCAGAAATACACGGAACTTGACTGGCTATTGATCTTTTTAGCGCGCGCAAAGAATATGTAAAAGTAAGATAAGATCAAAGCGGCTGTGATCCGCAGGCAGACTGGCATGACCAAAATCAAGAATATGGAAGAGTTCTCGGCGCTCAGCGGAATCTCTCGGCCCACGGTTTCCAAATACTTCCACGATCCCGATAGCGTTCGCCCAACGACAAGAGCGCGTATCGAAGAGGCGCTGGAGCGGTTTGACTACCGCCCGAACATCTATGCCGTGAACCAAAACCGAAAACTGACCAAGAATATCGGCATTGTCGTGCCCTATCTGGCTGATCCGTTCTTTGCTGAAATCGCTCGGTATCTTGAACAGAGCTGTATCGCAGCCGGGTATCGTCCGTTCCTTTTCAGCGCTCACGGTGAACAAAAGCTGGAAAACGAAATCCTGGACGGTTTGCAATCCCTGAAACCTGCGGGCGTGTTGTTGGCGCCTTTGGGGCGTATCTCTGACAAGTCAGCAATCGAGAAATTCTGCGCCAGTGTGCCGACGGTTCTTTTCGACAGCAACCTCGACGGTTTGGGCGCGGCGTTTATCGGTTCCGACAATTTCAGCTTTGTGTCTCAGACCGTGGAATACATGACCCGCACTGGCGAGCCACCCTCGTTCTTCGAAATGCGGACACCTGCAAACCCCAATGCCAACAAGCGGCGGAAGGCCTATGTCGAGGTGATGGAGCGCCTGGGTTTTGAACCGCATGTGATCAAAATCGAAGGCGCTGGCTGGGCCTTTGAGGAGATTGGTCGACAGGGTGCGCTCAAGGTTTTAGATGAACGCAAGTTACGCACGGATTCGGTTTTGTGCAGCAATGACCGATTGGCGATCGGCTTTCTGGCGGCGTGTTTTGAGCAGGGGATTCGCGTCGGGCGGAAAGCCGATTGTACGCTGCGTGTGGCCTCGAACGACGATCATCCCTTTGCAAAGTTCACATGCCCCTCACTGACAACCGCGGCGCATGACTATGACAATGTAGCGGCCCGAAGTGTCGAAACGCTTTTCGAACTCATTGAAAACGGTGGGAAATTTGAGAAGCGGACAGAAACCCTGTTCCCGGCACGATTGGTTCTCAGGGAATCCGCATAGCGCCAAAAATTAACGCGCGTAAAGTTTTTATTGACGCCGCGACAAATCTTGAACTAGTCTTTCTGCACAGCATCCAAGCTCAGGGAGGACAGGGATGTACTTGAAACACGCACTTCGTGCGGCGACAGCTTTGACGTTCGTCGCGACGGCCGCGGCCCACGCACAATCCATCACGATCGCCACAGTAAACAACGGCGACATGATCCGGATGCAGGGCTACACTGACAAATTCACCGAAGCGACGGGTATCGACGTCGAGTGGGTGACGCTGGAAGAAAACGTACTGCGCCAGCGCGTGACCACTGATATCACCACAAAAGGTGGTCAGTTCGACATCATGACCATTGGTATGTACGAGACCCCGATTTGGGGCGCAAATGGCTGGCTGGTTCCGCTGGACGGCCTGTCCGACGAGTACGACGTCGGTGACATTTTGCCCGCGATGTCGGGCGGTCTAAGCCATGACGGAACGCTGTATGCGGCGCCGTTCTACGGCGAAAGCTCGATGATCATGTACCGTACTGACCTGATGGAAAAAGCGGGTATGGAAATGCCTGAGGCGCCAAGCTGGCAGTTCATCAAAGAGGCAGCGGCGGCGATGACCGACAGAGACGCCGACATCAACGGAATCTGCCTGCGCGGCAAAGCCGGTTGGGGTGAAGGCGGCGCGTTCATCACGGCGATGTCCAACTCCTTCGGTGCGCGCTGGTTCGACGAAGATTGGAAGCCCCAGTTCGATCAGCCCGAATGGTCTGACACGCTGAACTTCTACGTTGAAATGATGACGGAATCCGGTCCGGCAGGCTATGCTACCAACGGGTTTAATGAGAACCTGTCATTGTTCCAGCAAGGCAAGTGCGGCATGTGGATCGACGCCACTGTTGCGGCGTCATTCGTGACCAACCCGGACGACTCGACCGTCGCGGACAGCGTTGGTTTTGCGCTGGCACCCGACACCGGATTGGGCAAACGCTCCAATTGGCTTTGGGCTTGGGCACTGGCCATTCCGGCCGGTACACAGCAAGAAGACGCAGCCAAGCAGTTCATCGAATGGGCGACGTCTAAAGACTATATTGAGCTAGTTGCTGAAAACGAAGGTTGGGCAAACGTACCGCCGGGCGCGCGCTCCTCTTTGTATGAGAACCCGGAATACCAGAAGGTTCCGTTTGCCAAGATGGCGCTGGACTCGATCCTGTCCGCTGATCCAAACAACCCAACGGTCAAACCTGTCCCATATGTTGGTATCCAGTTCGCTGCGATCCCAGAGTTCGCGGGTATCGCGACACAGGTCAGCCAAGAGTTCTCGGCAGTCTATGCCGGACAGCAAACGGTTGAGGAAGCACTTGCCAAAGCGCAGGCCTTCACCGCCGAAGAAATGGAAGCCGCAGGGTACTGAGGCATCCTCCCACGCGGGCGGGCAGAGAGCTGCCCCCCGCTCACCCCTTCCACAACCCACGTTTTTCTCGCAGGCTAAGCTACGCCTGAACAGAGAGGGTTTGCGTAATGGCTACTCAACACTCCCGATCCGTCGCGCGCCTGATGATGGCACCCGCAGTGGTCCTGCTACTTGGCTGGATGCTCGTGCCCCTGACGATGACGCTGTATTTTTCCTTCAAGAAATATCTGCCCCTGCGCGGTGGGGATCTGGGCTGGGTCGGCTTCGACAACTACGTCCGGTTCGTATCGTCCAGCTCCTTCTGGCCCGCGGTTCAGGCAACGCTTGTGATCGTCGGAGGGGTTCTGGTCATCACCGTCATCCTAGGCATCCTCCTGGCGATGCTTCTGGACCAGCCGATGTGGGGCCAAGGGGTTGTCCGCATTCTCGTGATCGCGCCCTTCTTTGTCATGCCCACCGTGTCTGCATTGGTTTGGAAGAACATGTTCATGGACCCGGTCAACGGCCTGCTGGCCCATCTGTGGCGCTTTTTCGGGGCCGAGCCGATCTCATGGCTGTCCGAGGCGTCTATGACCTCGATCATCATGATCGTCTCATGGCAGTGGCTGCCCTTTGCAACGCTGATCTTGCTGACCGCAATCCAATCTCTGGATAGTGAGCAGTTGGAAGCCGCCGAGATGGACGGCGCGCCGGTCCTGAAGCGCTTCTACCACATCATCCTGCCGCATCTGAGCCGCGCGATTACCATTGTGATACTGATCCAGACGATCTTCCTTTTGTCGATCTTCGCCGAGATCTTCGTGACCACCGGCGGCGCATTCGGCACCCGTACACTCACTTACCTGATCTTCCAGCGTGTGCTGGAGAGCCAGAACGTTGGTCTCGGATCAGCCGGAGGTGTCTACGCAATCATTTTAGCCAACATCGTTGCGATCTTCTTGATGCGCATCGTCGGCAAGAACCTGGACGCGTGAGGAGGTAAGACAATGGCCCGCGCAGTCACAACCCGCCGCAAATCGCTGAATACCGCCCTCGCTTGGGCCGTTGGTTTGCTGATCTTTTTCCCGATACTCTGGACCATCCTGACCAGCTTCAAGACTGAGGCACAGGCGATCGCCAGCCCACCGCTGTTCCTGAACTTCAACTGGACGTTGGAAAACTACGCCATCGTGCAGGAACGCTCGGACTACATGCGGTTCCTGTGGAATTCAGTCATCATAGCCGGGGGCTCGACCATTCTGGGCGTTATCATCGCCGTCCCCGCCGCATGGGCGATGGCTTTCGTTCCATCCAAGCGCACCAAGGACATCCTGCTATGGATGCTGTCCACCAAGATGCTGCCTGCGGTCGGCGTTCTCTACCCGATCTACCTGCTGTTCATTCGGTTGGGCCTGCTAGATACACGCGGAGGACTTGTCGTCGTCCTGATGCTGATCAACCTGCCGATCATCGTCTGGATGCTGTACACCTATTTCCGCGAAATTCCGGGTGAGATCCTGGAAGCCGCACGGATGGACGGGGCGACGTTGAAAGAAGAAATTCTCTATGTTCTCACCCCCATGGCCATCCCCGGTATCGCCTCGACCGTTTTGCTGAACTTCATTCTGGCGTGGAACGAGGCGTTCTGGACCCTCAACCTGACCGCCGTCGACGCGGCTCCGCTGACAGCGTTCATCGCCAGCTATTCCAGCCCCGAAGGCCTGTTCTTTGCCAAACTCAGCGCGGCCTCGACCATGGCAATTGCACCAATCCTGATCCTCGGCTGGTTCAGCCAGAAACAACTTGTCCGCGGCCTGACTTTCGGCGCTGTGAAATAAGGAACACGACACATGGGACGTATTCAACTCAAGTCCGTGACCAAAAGCTTCGGCGACGTACAGGTCATTCCACCGCTGGACCTGACCATCGAAGATGGCGAGTTCACCGTTTTCGTCGGCCCCTCGGGCTGCGGAAAATCCACCCTGCTGCGTCTGATCGCTGGGTTGGAGGATATCACCTCGGGCTCTATCGACATTGACGGCGCGGATGCCACCGATGTTCCACCCGCGAAACGAGGGCTGGCGATGGTGTTCCAGTCCTATGCGCTCTACCCCCATATGACCGTGCGCAAGAACATCGCCTTTCCCCTGCGCATGGCGAAACTGGATCAGGCCGAGATCGACAAACGCGTCGAAGGTGCCGCCGGCGTCCTGAACCTGACTGACTATCTAGACCGTCGCCCCGGCCAGCTGTCCGGCGGCCAACGCCAGCGGGTCGCCATTGGGCGCGCTATCGTGCGCGAACCGGCGGCGTTTCTGTTCGACGAGCCTCTGTCGAACCTCGACGCGGCACTGCGTGTCGGTATGCGGTTGGAGATCAGCGAATTGCATGAACGCCTGGCGACTACGATGATTTACGTGACCCACGATCAGGTTGAAGCCATGACCATGGCTGACAAGATCGTTGTCCTTCAGGCCGGAGTGATCGAACAGGTCGGCAGCCCGCTGGAGCTGTATCGCACACCTCGAAACCTGTTTGTCGCTGGCTTCATCGGCTCCCCCAAGATGAACTTCATCGAGGGTGAAGAGGCCGCAAAACATGGTGCTAAGACCATCGGCATCCGCCCGGAACATATCGCTGTTTCGGAAACCGAGGGCGAGTGGTCCGGGGTTGTCAGCGTCTCAGAGCATCTGGGTTCGGACACGTTCTTCCACGTCCACGACACCGGATTGGCCGAGACGATCACGGTTCGCGCCGATGGCGAGGTTGGGTTCCGTCACGGGGATCGTATTCACCTGACGCCACGGGCCGACGTCATCCACCGCTTCGACGAAAAAGGACTGCGGATCGAATGACCCGTCTCAATGGCAAAATCGCTCTGATCACCGGGGCCGCGCGCGGCATCGGGCTGGCCTTTGCCAAATCCTATGTCGCGGAAGGCGCACGTGTTGCCATCGCGGATATCGACATCGAACGCGCCCACCAGGCCGCAGCCGAGATCGGCGCGTCTGCCATGGCCGTCGAAATGGACGTGACAAGCCAGCAGAGTATCGACGACGCCATTGCCCACACGGCATCGCATTTCAGCCCGATCGACATCCTGATCAACAACGCGGCAATCTTCACCGCCGCCCCGATTGTCGAGATTGAGCGCGCAGACTACGAGCGCGTTTTTGATATCAACGTCGCCGGTGCCTTGTTCACCATGCAAGCCGTCGCGCGCCATATGATCGCACATGGCACCAAAGGCCGGATCATCAATATGGCGTCGCAAGCCGGGCGGCGCGGTGAACCGCTGGTCGCCGTCTATTGTGCCAGCAAGGCCGCGATCATTTCCCTGACCCAATCTGCGGGCCTGAACCTGATCGCGCACGGGATCAACGTGAACGCGATCGCGCCAGGTGTGGTGGACGGCGAACACTGGGACGGCGTCGATGCGTTCTTTGCCAAACACGAAGGTAAACTGCCGGGACAGAAGAAACGCGAAGTGGCCGCTGCCGTTCCCTATGGCCGCATGGGCCGGGCCGAAGACTTGACAGGCATGGCAGTGTTTCTCGCCTCGGACGAGGCAAAATACATCGTTGCACAAACCTACAATGTCGACGGTGGAAATTGGATGAGCTGATGAACCCAGTGGCACACTCAAACCCTCTGATCCAGCTGCGGCAAAACAGGCTTGCAGACCTCCCAGCGACTGTCGGCACCCCTAACTATAAGCGTTCGGAGCTGACGCCGGGCATTGTTCATATCGGTCTTGGAAATTTCCACCGCGCCCACCAGGCGTGGTACATTCATCAGCTCTTGCAGCAGGGCCAAGCCTACGATTGGGGCATTATCGGAGCCGGAGTGCGCAGCTACGACGCTGAGATGCGTGAGAGGCTGTTGGCGCAGGATTGCCTGACCACGTTGATCGAGTTGGATCCACAAGGAATATCCGCAGAGGTCATAGGCCCGATGATCGACTATCTGCCGATTGAGGCAGGTAACGCAGCACTCATCCGCCGGATGGCTGATCCGTCTATCAGAATTGTGTCCCTGACTGTAACCGAGGGCGGCTATTTTCTGGATGCCAACACCGGCATGTTCAACTTGGATCATGAAGACATACGGCACGACGCCGAGAACCCGCACCAGCCACGCACAGTATTCGGTGCGATGGTCGAGGCATACAGGCAAAGGCGTGAGAATGGTTTGGAACCGTTTACCGCGCTGAGCTGCGACAATCTTCAGGGCAACGGCGCAATACTAAAAACCTGCATTGTTGGTTTGGCGCGTCTGGTCGACACGGAACTGGCCGACTGGATCGCCCAAAAGGGCGCATTCCCAAACTCGATGGTGGATTGCATCGTGCCCGCAACGACTGAGCAGGTCATTTCGCAATGCAGGGCGCTTGGAATAGACGATCGCGCTCCGGTCTCACATGAGAATTTTCGACAATGGGTCGTCGAAGATGATTTTTGTGCCGGGCGACCGCCCCTCGAACAGGCTGGGGTAACGATGACCCACGATGTTCACGGATATGAAATGATGAAATTGCGCATCCTGAACGGAGGGCACCAGCTGCTTGCCAATATTGGGGAAATTCTTAACGTACCGACGATTTCAGACTGCATGCAGGATCCGGACATCGTAGCGTTTTTCAAGAAGGTTCAGACAGAAGAGATCTTGCCCTATGTCGAAGCCGTTCCAGGCACCACGGCAACTGAATATCTTGGATTGGTTGAAAAGCGATTTGCAAACAGCACCATCCGCGACACGACACGTCGCGTGGCATTTGACGGGTCTTCACGACATCCGGGGTTCTTGCTGCCGTCGTTGCGCGATGCCCTTGCCTCAGGCCGTTCTTTGACTGGTTTGGCTCTGGCCGAAGCGTTCTGGTGCCGGATGTGCGCGGGCGTTCGCGAAGATGGCTTGGAAATTGCGCCAAACGACCCCCAATGGGAGCATTTGCAAAACACCGCTCGGGCCTCCAAGGCCGACCCAAAAATGTGGATCGAGCAACGCCAGTATTATGGTGAGCTAGCTGGCAACACGAGGTTTGCAGAAGCGTTTTCCGCTTGGCTGTCCACAATCTGGCAAGTTGGTTGCCGAGCAGCGGTTACCGACTATGCCACCACATAGGCAAAGCGACACTAATCGTGACACGCAATGGGCGTAAACTTCCCTAACCCTTATTGAGCGGAACCGTAGTTGCACTCAGTTCAATTCGGCCAGAAAAGAGTTGGCCTTTTCCAGATGCTTCTCTTTTGTTTCCAGCGACATCCTATCGCCTGTGCGACACATCATGGCCCAACGCGGATTTTTTGAAAGCTTGTCTTTGTGTTTGAAAATGAAGCGCCAATATAAGCCGTCCCAAGTCTCGGCCCATTCGCCTTTGCCCCAATGGCTCATCTTCCGAATGTAGTTTGATCCGGAAAAATAAGGCTTGGTCGTGATCAGCCCGCCATCCGCGTTTTGACTCATTGCGTAGACATTTGGAACCATGACCCAATCGTAGCTGTCCACGAACATTTCCATGAACCACAGGTAGACGTCGTCTGGTTTGATTTCGCACAGGAACATAAACCCGCCGAGAACCATCAGCCTTTCGATGTGGTGACAGTAGCCGGTCTGCAGGATCCGCCGGATCGTATCGTCAATCGGGTCTATCCCTGTTGTGCCGTCATAGAAGGACGAAGGCATTGGTCGGTTGTGACGCCAATGATTGGTCGTGCGCATGCGCAAACCCAAGTCTTCGTAGGTGGCGCGCATAAACTCTCTCCACCCTATAATCTGACGGATAAACCCCTCTACAGAGTTTAGTGGCGTATTCTTGCGCTGGGCATGGTCCAGAGTTGCGTCAATGACTTGCTGTGGCGTGATCAAGCCAATGTTCAGTGCAGGTGTAAGGACGGCATGCCAAAGCCAGCTTTCGCCTTCAACAATCGCATCCTCAAAGTCACCAAACTGGTCGAAACGCCGTTCCAAAAACTGGTGAAGCCACGCCAGTGCAGCAGCGTGCGAAGTTGGATAATAAAGGGTATCGAGATGTCCACGCGCATCGGGAAATTCAGACAGAACGCTGTCTTTCGCAGCTCGGTCCATACTGTCGTGCTGCGGCCAGTCGATCCAAGGCAAGCTTTGCAGCAGGGCTTTTGGAACCTTTTTGCGGTTGTCTTCGTCGAAACTCCACTGGCCGCCCAAGGGCTGATCGTTCTCAAGCAAAATATTCAATCGGCGTCGCTGGCTTTTGTAATATTCCGCCATGAACCAACGTTTTCGGCCGGCAGACCATGCCAGATTGCTGGCACGTGTGTTCAGAAAGCCGGGCGAAGGCAGGAATTCAACAGTAACTCCAGTGGTTTGCGAAGCCTCGCTTAAACGCTTTTCAACGACTGAATCGACGGGATCAACCATCACGACCCGAGAAATCTGATCCAGAGAAAGCCGTTCGAACAAATGAAGGCACGCTTTGGCAGAAGGCTCATACTTAAAGAGGTCCACATCAAAGCCCTTGATCTCGAGCTCTTGGCGATACCGAGCCATGCTCGCCCTATGGAGCCAGAGCTTCTGCTTGTGCATTTTGGCGGGATACTGCGGGTCTCCGAAGAACAACGGGTCTTCAAACAAGATCACCTTTTGCAGCGGCATTTCAAATGCGGGGTGTTCTGCAAAAATTTGATTTGGAAGCACAATTGCGGCGTATATCACGGCGTTTTCCCGGTTTGGTTTACATGGCTAAGAGGTCAGATTCAGGGCCTGCAACATGGACGGGATCTTCTTCTTGAAGCCAAAGAACCCTGCTCTGGCGTGTGGCCACGCGTGCGCATCGTAAGGGCGCCAGATACGACGCAGATCAATGCCGGCCTCGTTCAGCTTTGGTTCGGCACGGTCCAAGCGCACCCGTGTCGGACCGATAGGACAATAGGCTGTGACAATCGTATCAACTTTATTTGTATGAGCCGCCTTGATCAGGGGCTCGGACCAATCGTCCTTGGCTTGTCCAATCTCTCCGAACGGCGAGAGTGCGCTATTCATTGCTTGTTTGACAAAAGCAGACGGCAAGTCACCGACCGGACCCGGCGAACGACCATCTGTGGCCAGCAGGCCGACCACGCCTGCGGGACGCACTGATGTGATATCTGCTGCGGCCATGTCTTCCTCTGTCATCAGGAGTAGATACGGCTTCGATAGGGGTTGCTCTGCCTGCGAGCGGATTTCGATGCGCGGATGATCTGTTGCTTCAACCAGCGGCTCAGCGACGTTAGCCAAGCCCTGGGGTTGAAACCGCCCATCGGTGTATTTCGCGATATTGTCGGCGCGCGCGAGATAGGTTTTTCCCTTTGTGTGGAGACCCGCCACCCAACGCCAACTTAGCGTATTTGATGCCGGATCGCCGTCTACGAGGTGGCGCATGAAGACATCTGCGCCCAGTTCCCAGGGGAGTCTGAGCGTGAAAATCCAAATGGAGGCCACCCACATCCTCACGTGGTTATGAAGATACCCTGTCGCGTTTAACTCGCGCATCCAGTGATCAAAACACTCGATACCCGTAAGTCCTGAGACAGCATCCCGATACGCCGCATTCAATGTTGCATCGTTTTCCAAACGCTCCAATTGTGCCACCAAGTTTCTTTGGTAGCTAAACCAAACACTTGGCCGTTGCTCCAACCAGCCTTTGAAATACGTGCGCCAAAACACTTCGTGAATGAACTTGTCGGCAAGCTTTTCACCATGTGCGGACAGAACGCGTGACAGAACCTCTTCCTCAGTTAGCAAGCGGTGTCGTAGCCAGGGCGAGAGAGTCGATACATTGCCGCGTCGATTGGGGCCAAAGTCATAATTTCGACTTTGCGCATAGTCGCGTCCAGCGCGGGGAAAAAACTGCTCCAGACGCCTCAGGCCTGAGGCGCGCGTAGGTTCGAACTGCTGCTGTTCAAAAGCGTTATCCGCCACAGGAACTTCCAAAGTCATGCGGCAGCCTTGCAGCGTTTCGAGCAGTATTTGACATCATCCCAGACCTTCTCCCATTTCTTACGCCACACGAAGGGACGTTGGCAGACTGGACAGATCTTTTGCGGCAAATCCGCCTTCTTGCGCATCTTCACGTGAGGTCTCCGAACGGTAGGTCAAGTTGAGCCTGTCAATCGGCATTGAATAATGACCCCCCATCGGCGTCCAAATTTGACCCCCCTTGGAGCTAAGAGGGGCGTTGAGGGGGTCGTGTTTAGGTTGATTCAGGAGGGGGTGGACAGCAGGTCAAACCGAAAAGAGAGCGTAGCTCGACTGAAGGTTTGACCTGCTGTCTGTTTTGAATTTATTCTCCGATTTCGAGGTTAGTCGCGGTGGTTAATTCGCCAGCTTTCGTTCCCGGTTTCGATGATATCGCAATGGTGTGTCAGTCGATCCAGGAGAGCAGTGGTCATCCTGACTTCCGACCTTTTTGTTGATCTGACTGGGTTTTTGGTTTGTTTTCAGGTGTGGTTGCTCAGAGGCGCGTTGTAGTGCCCCATTATTATAAAAAGTATTGACATGGGCCTTCAGATGGCTAACCTCTTCGCCCATGTTCATCCGCACCAAACATGACGCAAAGCTCAACCGCACACGGATCCAGATCGTTGAATCCGTCCGCACCGGCTCCAAGGTACGCCAGAAGATCCTGCGCCATGTGGGTGTGGCCCATAACGACAGCGAGATTGAGGATATCAAGCGTCTGGCGGGCCGCTTGATGGAGCAATTACGCATTGATCGCTCGCCGCAAATGGAACTGTTCACGCCCACGGAATATGCCGATCTGCAGGCGCTGGTGCGCCGCGCTCCGCGGCCGGACAAGCTTGGCGTTGATCTTGCCGAGTGCCGTGAGGAGGCGCGGGTCTCTCTGGGTCTGCGGGATGTCATGGGGACGATGTATGACCAACTGGGTTGGGGGGCCCTTCTGGGGGCGGCGCGTAAAAGTGCCAATCGCATTGTGAAAGAGCTGGTTATGGCGCGGATCGCACAGCCCGAGAGCAAGCGCGCGACCGTGGAGGCGTTGGAGAACCAGGCAGGCATCACGCTCAATCTGGACGTGGTCTATCGGAGCATGGATTACATCAATACGCCGGTGATAGACGGGATTTGCAAAACCTCTCACGCGGCGGCAGAGAAGTTGCTGGGCGGGCCAGTGACCGTGCTGTTCTACGATTGCACGACCCTGGCCTTTGACACCGAGCGCGAGGACCCGGCCGAGGATGCGGACGGGGTCGAGCAGGATCATCTTCTGGCCAAGGGCTTCAGCAAGGATGGCAAGCATCACCGCGCTCAGGTCATGCTGGCGCTGATCGTCACCTCCGATGGGCTGCCTGTGGGCTATGAACTCTTCCCGGGAAACACCTGGGAAGGTCATACGCTGGAAGCTGCGCTGAAGGCGTTGGAGGGACGCTTCGACGTGGCCAGGGTCACGTTCGTGGCCGATGCCGCCATGCTCAGCAAGGACAACCAGCAGATGTTGCAGAACAAGGGTCTGCCCTACATCCTCGGCTATCGCATGAAGTCCGCCCCGGCCGCCGTGAAGGCGAACATTTTGAGCCCGGAGGGACGCCAGCCTTGGGCTGGACACGGTTCTGAAGAGGCAACCGAGAAGGGCTGGTACAAGGTGATCGACCAGGAGGGAGCGCGGGTCATTGTGACCTGGTCACCCACCCGGGCACGCAATGATGCCCACAAGCGCGACAAGGCAATCGAAAAGCTGCACAAGAAGCTCAAGCGCTCTCGCAAACCCGGCAGCTTCAGCAGCCGGGGATATGGCCGCTTCCTGGCCTTCCCCGACAGCGGGGACGTCACGCTGGATGATGCAAAGATCAAGGCAGCGGCACAATGGGACGGGCTGCATGCCATTGTTGTTCATGGTGCGGACGAACTGGAGGCACAGGACGTCATTGCCCGCTATCACCAGTTGTGGGAGATCGAAGCCTGCTTCCGCACCAACAAGCACGATCTGAAAATCCGGCCCATCTATCACTGGTCGCCGCGTCGGGTCCGGGCCCATATCGCCATCTGCTACATGGCCTTCTGCTGCCTGCAGCACCTGCGCAAGCATCTGGACCTGCTCGGACACCCGATGAGCCCGGCTCGTATCCGCAACGAGTTGAACGCATTGCAGCTCTCGATCCTGCGCCACAAAGGCACCCCTGACCGCTACGGCATGCCAAGCCATGCCACGGTCGATGCCAGACGCATCCTCACCTGCGTCGGCCTGACCTGGAACGAAGCCCCTTTCAAGATACCCCCCGGGCGCACCCGAAAAACTGGCCAGACCAAAGCCTGAGCTCCCTCAACACTCCGAAACAATCGCTGGCGAAAAAAGTCCGTGTAGTGCCTTTTGGCAACCAAGGCATAATAATATCAATGACTTATACGAAAAAATGTCGGAAGTCAGGAAAAGCGTTATCCGCCACAGGAACTTCCAAAGTCATGCGGCAGCCTTGCAGCGTTTCGAGCAGTATTTGACATCATCCCAGACCTTCTCCCATTTCTTACGCCACACGAAGGGACGTTGGCAGACTGGACAGATCTTTTGCGGCAAATCCGCCTTCTTGCGCATCTTCACGTGAGGTCTCCGAACGGTAGGTCAAGTTGAGCCTGTCAATCGGCATTGAATAATGACCCCCCATCGGCGTCCAAATTTGACCCCCCTTGGAGCTAAGAGGGGCGTTGAGGGGGTCGTGTTTAGGTTGATTCAGGAGGGGGTGGACAGCAGGTCAAACCGAAAAGAGAGCGTAGCTCGACTGAAGGTTTGACCTGCTGTCTGTTTTGAATTTATTCCCCGATTTCGAGGTTAGTCGCGGTGGTTAATTCGCCAGCTTTCGTTCCCGGTTTCGATGATATCGCAATGGTGTGTCAGTCGATCCAGGAGAGCAGTGGTCATTTTGGCATCTGTGAACACACTCGGCCATTCAGCAAATGCGAGGTTGGTTGTTAGCAGAATAGACGTTCGCTCGTACAGTTTGCTGATGAGATGGAAGAGTAATCGTCCACCAGACTCTGCGAACGGCAGATAACCGAGTTCGTCTATAATCACGAGGTCGACGCGGATCAGCTGCTCGCTGAGCCGCCCGGCGTTGCCTTCGCGATGTTCAGCCTCCAGCTTGTTCGCGAGATCCACAGCGCTGAAGAACCTGACCCGCCGGCGGTTATTGACCGCGTGGCCCCCGATCGCTGTTGCGAGATGCGTTTTGCCCGATCCGGTTCCACCGACCAGCACGCCATTCCTGGCCTGGTCCATAAAATCGCCGTCATGAAGATTGCGCACGACTTCCTCGTTGACGGGGCTGACCGTGAAGTCGAACTCAGGTAAGGACTTGCAGACCGGGAACTTTGCGGCACCCATCTGATACCGGATCGAGCGCGCAGTCTTTTCGGCCAGTTCGGCCGTGAGGAGTTCGGCCACGACCTGTTGGGGCCGCCAGTTGTTTTTGGCTGCGGCCTGCATCACTTCGTCAAAGCAGTTGACGATGCCTGGCAACTTCAGTTGACGGGCAAGTTCGAGAATTTCCTTACGCAGTTGCATGGGAGCCTCCAAGCCTGTCATAGCGAGCGCAATGTAAGCGTAACGAGGCACACACATGGCATTTCAGCTTGACTTTTGAAAGTTCCATGGCAGGAGCTCGTCGATACGGCTTTGGGGGTGACCGGCTGCTATTTTTTGGAGCGTTGAGGTCAGATATGCATTGGGTTCCACGCCGTTCAACTTCGCGGTCTGTATCAGAGATGCGATACGGCCCCAACTGGCGCCGCCTTCATCATGACCCGCAAACAGTGCGTTTTTCCGCCCAAGGGCAATTGGTCTTTGGAGATTTTCGACGTTGTTGGAGTCGATCTCAACCCGGCCGTCACTGAGAAAGACCTGCAAGCCGTCCCAATGTTTGTGAATGTAGTTGAGCTTTTCACCAAGTCTGGATTTTTTAGAGACCTGCAGGCGCTGCTCCTGAAGCCAGGTGCCGAACTCGGCAACCAAGGGCGCGGTTTGTGTCTGGCGCGCAGACAGGCGCTGTTCGGGTGGAAGGCCCCGAATTTCAGTTTCAATTGCGTAAAATTCGGCAATCCGACGCAAGCCCTCTGCTGCGATCCCGGACTTGTCGCGGTCAAAGACCTCCTTCAGTTTGCGGCGAGCGTGGCTCCAACAATAGGCGGCTCGGATCGGAGAGCCCCCTTTCCGCGTTGGCCGCATCAACCGATTATACCCCTGATACCCATCCAACTGCAGAACACCGTTGAACCCCTTGAGAAACTTCTCTGCGTTTTCGCCAGCCCGACCGGGTGCATAGAAATAAACAACCCCTGGTGGTGCATCGCCCCTCCAGGATCGGTCGTCACGTGCCAACGTCCAGAAATAACCGGTTTTCGTTTTACCCTCTCCCGGATCGAGGACTGGGACCGTGGTTTCATCCATGAACAGTTTGGTCGAAGACTTCAGGTGTTCCGCCAGCCGCTCAACAACCGGCTTGAGGTGGAACGCGGCCTTTCCGACCCAGCCCGCGAGCGTGGCGCGATGAATGTCGATGCCAGAGCGCACAAGTATCTGCGATTGACGGTACAGAGGAAGGTGGTCTGCATACTTGCTGACCAACACGTGCGCGATGGCCGCTTCGGTCGGAAGTCCGCCCTCGATCAGCCACGATGGTCCCGGTGCTTGTTTCACGCCTCCAGCACATGACCGGCAGGCATATTTCGGACGGACCGTTACGATCACACGCAACTGCGCGGGCACGATGTCCAGCCGTTCACTGCGATCTTCACCAATCTTATGCATCGCGCCGCATCCGCACGGACATTCAACACTGTCAGGTTCGATCACCTGTTCGATCCGCGGCAGATCTTCAGGCAGATTGCCGATATTGCGCTCAGGCGCTTTCCTGGGCTTTGCCTTTTTCTCTTTGTCACAGGATTGAGTGGCTGCCTCGCTTGAGGCCTCCGCCTCGCTGAGCGCAACTTCAAGATCTTCGGCCCCGAGATTACGCTCGTCCTGAGTTAGTTTTTCCGATTTCTTGCCGTAAAGCGCCCGCTTCAATTCCGCAATCAGGCTTTCATAACGAAGGATCAAAGCGTTTTGCTCTGCAATCTGTTGGTCTTGACCCGTTATCTGCCGATCTTGATCCGATATTTGCTGGGCCTGATCTGCAATGTGCGCCCCCTGATCTGATATGCAGGCGCTCTGCTTGGTTGTCAGTTCCTCCAACTCGGCAACCCGACGTGCATTGTCCTCGACAAAGGCCTGAACAGCCTCTTTATGTTCGGCGGGCAGAGCATCAAGATTGAAACCATTGGAGTCGGCAGTCATACCTGCGAGCATACACAGCCCGAACTTCTAAATCCTGCCCAATCAACCGCCTGATTCACTCTGCCGCAGTTGGCCGCCGCGTCTCGACAGGTTTGACCTTCCGCCAGTCCAGACCAGAAAAAAGCGCCTCAAACTGTGCTCTGTTCAGCGTCATCACCCCATCGCGAATAGCAGGCCAGACGAAGTCTGTATCTTCCAGACGCTTATAAGCCATAACCAGACCTGACCCATCCCAAAAAACCAGCTTCAGCCGATCCGTTCGCTTCGCGCGAAATACGAACACCGTCCCGCTGAACGGGTCTTCCCGCAGAACCGACTGCACCAGAGCACATAAGCCATCATGACCCTTGCGAAAATCCACCGGCTGTGTGCTGACCAGAATGCGCAACTTCTGTGCAGGGAAAATCATTCAACAACCCCAACCGCTCGGGCAATCTCGGCAATTCGCTGTGCCGATGTATCGGTGCCCAAATTGATCGACACCCCGCGGAAAACGATCTCGACCTTTTCCGCTGGTGACGATGGCGGGCGAACCTGCGGCTGAACACTTGCCTCATCACCGTCACAAAGAACCACGGGCGCAAACTCAACATGTTCATCAGGCTCCGGAGCTGGAAGCACCAGTTTCCCATCTTTTGCCAGACAACGCCATTCCGACAATCGGTTCGCATTGACCCCGAATTTACCAGCCACAGCTTTTACCGTCGCCCCCGGCTTCAAAGTCTCGGCAACAATGTATGCCTTCGCATCATGCGACCATCGGCGACGGCCATCAACTTGATACTCAACGCCCAACGAGCGGAGGAACTCCGTCATCGACTCCATGGAGAAAATCCTTATCCCTGTTACGATAAGGAAAATCTGACAGCGCAGGGGCTAGCGCGCGAGGCAAAAAATGGGTGAGCACCTCGTTACGCTTACAGCGCAATCCGCGATCGGTGCCATTTTCAGCTGCAGGTGGGCAGGCGGCTCAATCGCCTTTGGCGGCGGGGGATTGGTGCGCCGAGAGACAATGTTCAGGATCGCATCGGCCTTGCGCAGGCCAGATTTTAGAGCTTCTTCGCAGGCAGCCTCGACCACATCAATGTCGTGCTGGTAAGCAGCGAAAAGAATATCGGCAAGTTGCCGGTCTCCGTCGGATGTGCCCCGCAGATGGGTCCAGATCTGCGTCATTGCCGGTGGTAGGTCCCAGTCACGGAACGGTGCTCCATTGCGCAGAGCGCCAGGCTTGCGCTTGAGGACGGGCACATAGTGCCAAGGGTTGAAGATCGTTTTTCCTCGGCCGAAGCACCGTTCGTGCTCTCCGACAATCTCACCGTCTTGGCGCAGGACAATCCGCGTGGCGTAGACCTGCAACTGGACCTGACGTCCAACAGCTCTTGCCTCAACGCTGTATTTGTTTCTTTCGAAGTTGATCAGGCAGGTTCGGCTCACGGCGACCGTCTTTTCACGGAACCCGACGAAGGGCTTCTGCAGATGCGTCAGCAGCGGCTTTTCCTGCTGGAACTCCTCCCAGACCGTCACCTCCAGGTTTTCCGGATGCCGCAGTTCTTTTGCGCGTTTGATCGCGTCTTTTTGCAGCCGGGCATTCAATTCATCGAAGTCGGCCACCTCCAGACGCGGTGTAAAACTATAGGCGCGGCTCTCCTTGACCAGATTCTCAACCTGACCCTTCTCCCAACCGGCCGCGCGCGTACAGGCGATCGGGTTCACCAGATGATGAGAACACATCCGGGAGAATGCCTTGTTGAACTTTCTTTCCTTGCCCGACAGGATCGCATCGACGGCGGTCGTCATGTTATCGTAGATCCCGTTGATGCAGCCTCCACCAAAGAATTTGAAGGCCTCGTCGTGGGCATCAAAGACCATCTCCTGCGTCTCGCGCGGATAGGCAATGGAGAATGGCATGCGGCTATGGCAAAGTTTGAAATGGGCAACCTTCACGGTCGTGAGTGCACCGTCCATCAAAACCGTCTCCACACTCCAGTCGAACTGGTACGCCTCCCCAGGATCAAAGATCAGCGGGATGAACGCCTGCGCCTGTTGTCGGCCGTGCGCAATGCGCCAATTCTTTGTGTAGCGTCGAACACTGTCATACCCGCCGCCAAAACCATCATCGGAGAGTTCCTTCCAGATTTTGGTCATCCGCTTGCGGTGTTTCTTCGGAAGCGCCTCGTTCTCCTCAAGCGTTTCATCCAGACGCGCGCGCCAAGGCCCGAGCACCGGGTATGGCTGCGATTTGCGCTCATATTTGAACTCCGTCACTCCCGATCGGATTATCTTTCGAACCGTTGCACGGCTCAAATTGAGCGAACGGCAAATTTCCTTGATGCTCTTTTTTTCGATCAGGTGTAAGCGACGCACTTTTCTAATAGTTTCCACGCAAATCATCCCGCTTGCCTCTCCATCGACTGCTCAATGAAAAGGATGTCTACAACCATAGGGAGGGGTCAAATTTGGACGCCGATTTCCCCGCTTAGGGGGTCAAAATTGCACGCTTTTCTACATTCTGCTTCCCATTCTCATCGTGCACCGAAAAGACTGGCAAGAGATCACTTGGGGTCTTTCCGCCGGAGCCCTAATGGGGCTTGGTTGGATCGGGTATGTAGCGGCGCTGGAGAAGTTGCCCGCATCGACAGTGGGTGTGCTTTACATGACCTATCCGGTGTTCACCTTAGTTATTGCTTGGTAAGCGTAACGAGGTGCTCACCCATTTTTTGCCTCGCGCGCTAGCCCCTGCGCTGTCAGATTTTCCTTATCGTAACAGGGATAAGGATTTTCTCCATGGAGTCGATGACGGAGTTCCTCCGCTCGTTGGGCGTTGAGTATCAAGTTGATGGCCGTCGCCGATGGTCGCATGATGCGAAGGCATACATTGTTGCCGAGACTTTGAAGCCGGGGGCGACGGTAAAAGCTGTGGCTGGTAAATTCGGGGTCAATGCGAACCGATTGTCGGAATGGCGTTGTCTGGCAAAAGATGGGAAACTGGTGCTTCCAGCTCCGGAGCCTGATGAACATGTTGAGTTTGCGCCCGTGGTTCTTTGTGACGGTGATGAGGCAAGTGTTCAGCCGCAGGTTCGCCCGCCATCGTCACCAGCGGAAAAGGTCGAGATCGTTTTCCGCGGGGTGTCGATCAATTTGGGCACCGATACATCGGCACAGCGAATTGCCGAGATTGCCCGAGCGGTTGGGGTTGTTGAATGATTTTCCCTGCACAGAAGTTGCGCATTCTGGTCAGCACACAGCCGGTGGATTTTCGCAAGGGTCATGATGGCTTATGTGCTCTGGTGCAGTCGGTTCTGCGGGAAGACCCGTTCAGCGGGACGGTGTTCGTATTTCGCGCGAAGCGAACGGATCGGCTGAAGCTGGTTTTTTGGGATGGGTCAGGTCTGGTTATGGCTTATAAGCGTCTGGAAGATACAGACTTCGTCTGGCCTGCTATTCGCGATGGGGTGATGACGCTGAACAGAGCACAGTTTGAGGCGCTTTTTTCTGGTCTGGACTGGCGGAAGGTCAAACCTGTCGAGACGCGGCGGCCAACTGCGGCAGAGTGAATCAGGCGGTTGATTGGGCAGGATTTAGAAGTTCGGGCTGTGTATGCTCGCAGGTATGACTGCCGACTCCAATGGTTTCAATCTTGATGCTCTGCCCGCCGAACATAAAGAGGCTGTTCAGGCCTTTGTCGAGGACAATGCACGTCGGGTTGCCGAGTTGGAGGAACTGACAACCAAGCAGAGCGCCTGCATATCAGATCAGGGGGCGCACATTGCAGATCAGGCCCAGCAAATATCGGATCAAGATCGGCAGATAACGGGTCAAGACCAACAGATTGCAGAGCAAAACGCTTTGATCCTTCGTTATGAAAGCCTGATTGCGGAATTGAAGCGGGCGCTTTACGGCAAGAAATCGGAAAAACTAACTCAGGACGAGCGTAATCTCGGGGCCGAAGATCTTGAAGTTGCGCTCAGCGAGGCGGAGGCCTCAAGCGAGGCAGCCACTCAATCCTGTGACAAAGAGAAAAAGGCAAAGCCCAGGAAAGCGCCTGAGCGCAATATCGGCAATCTGCCTGAAGATCTGCCGCGGATCGAACAGGTGATCGAACCTGACAGTGTTGAATGTCCGTGCGGATGCGGCGCGATGCATAAGATTGGTGAAGATCGCAGTGAACGGCTGGACATCGTGCCCGCGCAGTTGCGTGTGATCGTAACGGTCCGTCCGAAATATGCCTGCCGGTCATGTGCTGGAGGCGTGAAACAAGCACCGGGACCATCGTGGCTGATCGAGGGCGGACTTCCGACCGAAGCGGCCATCGCGCACGTGTTGGTCAGCAAGTATGCAGACCACCTTCCTCTGTACCGTCAATCGCAGATACTTGTGCGCTCTGGCATCGACATTCATCGCGCCACGCTCGCGGGCTGGGTCGGAAAGGCCGCGTTCCACCTCAAGCCGGTTGTTGAGCGGCTGGCGGAACACCTGAAGTCTTCGACCAAACTGTTCATGGATGAAACCACGGTCCCAGTCCTCGATCCGGGAGAGGGTAAAACGAAAACCGGTTATTTCTGGACGTTGGCACGTGACGACCGATCCTGGAGGGGCGATGCACCACCAGGGGTTGTTTATTTCTATGCACCCGGTCGGGCTGGCGAAAACGCAGAGAAGTTTCTCAAGGGGTTCAACGGTGTTCTGCAGTTGGATGGGTATCAGGGGTATAATCGGTTGATGCGGCCAACGCGGAAAGGGGGCTCTCCGATCCGAGCCGCCTATTGTTGGAGCCACGCTCGCCGCAAACTGAAGGAGGTCTTTGACCGCGACAAGTCCGGGATCGCAGCAGAGGGCTTGCGTCGGATTGCCGAATTTTACGCAATTGAAACTGAAATTCGGGGCCTTCCACCCGAACAGCGCCTGTCTGCGCGCCAGACACAAACCGCGCCCTTGGTTGCCGAGTTCGGCACCTGGCTTCAGGAGCAGCGCCTGCAGGTCTCTAAAAAATCCAGACTTGGTGAAAAGCTCAACTACATTCACAAACATTGGGACGGCTTGCAGGTCTTTCTCAGTGACGGCCGGGTTGAGATCGACTCCAACAACGTCGAAAATCTCCAAAGACCAATTGCCCTTGGGCGGAAAAACGCACTGTTTGCGGGTCATGATGAAGGCGGCGCCAGTTGGGGCCGTATCGCATCTCTGATACAGACCGCGAAGTTGAACGGCGTGGAACCCAATGCATATCTGACCTCAACGCTCCAAAAAATAGCAGCCGGTCACCCCCAAAGCCGTATCGACGAGCTCCTGCCATGGAACTTTCAAAAGTCAAGCTGAAATGCCATGTGTGTGCCTCGTTACGCTTACATTGCTTGGGCTGTATTTGGCGATGCACCCACGCGACGCGCCATGTTGGCTGCTGGTCTGATTGTGGTGGCAGCTGTCATTGCTGGCTCGCCTGCGTCAGTAGCTGCGGAACACCTACCAACGCTGCTGCTATCCCTTGCCGCTCCATTTGGGTTTGGCTTCGGAATCTGCGTCCTGGTACACAGGTTGTCACGGATTGCGCCGTTGGCACGTATCGCGTCAGTTTCTCTGGGGTCTGTACTGGGCCTCGCGCCGCTTATACTTGGTGCTGAGGTTGGAGAGCTTCTCCCAAGGGAGCAGTCCGATTGGCTTTTCATTGTTGGTATTGGTCTGGTTACTGCTTTCGTGCCCCAGCTAATTTACACGATATGCTCACCTGTTATTGGGGCTTCCCAAACTGCGGTCGTCGGAAGCATCGAATTGCCCACAATGTTTGCCGTGGGATATCTTGCTTTTGGCGAAGCCATCTCTTTTCCTCAAGCTTTTGCATGTGCCTTAGTGCTGGGCGCAATCGCGATCACAAGAAGTAGAAAGACGCGCACCGTATCTACCGTGCTCGCAAAATCGCCGAGGCGGTAGGATTGGGTTCGAAGGCGACATACGCCGGCATTAATACAATGCCCATTTTCGGTTGGCCCGATTTGACTGGTCCGGTTTGGTTGTGAGTGAATGACTGGTCTCTGGTCCATCGGGGCGAGAGTTTGCGATGCTTGTCATTTATTTCTTCTCGAAACGGTAAACGCCATCCCAATCGGCCGGAGCTTCAAACGCAAAACTGCTGCAGCGTTCGATAAAGACATCTACAAGAAGCTTGTTAGCTGCGATTTCTCGATGCCTCTTTAAGGCATCTAATGCTTCAGTCCATTTTCCAGATTGATACAGGTCATAGCATGCACGCCATTCTTCGAGTTCGCGTTTTTTGGCTGCGCTCACCAAAATACCACTCTCATCATCTTTTTCCGCTACCAGTTCAAAGATGCGACTAGGAAAACTAGTCCCGGCGGGCACGACAAAGTCAATTTCGCGCAGCACAAACTTGCTCTCGACATGAACGGTCACATCTGACGATACGAGAATTCTTGTGCCGTAAACTTTATTCAACCCTTCCAGTCTGGAAGCAAAGTTAACGGCAGCGCCGAGCGCAGTGTATTGCAATCTTGAGAGAGACCCGACGTTACCTACCACTACGCGACCAGTGTGTAGGCCGAAACGTGTGTGCAACGGACGTAATGGTAACGCTTCGTCACCAGAATTGAGTTTCGCCTCAGCCTGCAAACAAGCCAAAGCTGCTCGGCAAGCATGAACAGGGTGATCGATATCATCGATCGGAGCATTCCACAGAGCCATAATGGCATCGCCAATATACTTATCCACGGTACCCTGATTACTGGATATCTCTTTTTCCATCGCTTCGAAATACTTGGACAAAGCAGGCATCAGAACTTTGGGTTCAAGCCCCTCGGTTTGGCGCGTAAAGCCTTTGAGGTCAGCGAACATAAGTGTCACGTCGCGCGACTCTCCGCCAACGCTAATTTTCTCTGCTTTTGAAAGGATAGAGCGAACCAGCTCCTTCGGTACGAACGCACCGAAACTCGACAATCCAGCTTTCATACTCGCAACGGCAGCCCCGAGTTCGGCGACTTCCTGAATATTTGATTTCAGGTTCAAGTTTTCACTCAATTCAAAGTTACTGACTTTTCTCGCTTCCGTTGCCACGCGCACAAGATTTTTGCTCAACAGACGGGCGACAACAAAGGTAAATGAGACAGCCAGAACCAAAGCAAGTACGCCGATTTGCATGGCACGAGTCGTGTTTCTTTTAATTTCTCCTATAAACTCATCTTCCGGAACTATGAGCCCCAGCGTGGGTTGGGCACCGAAGACTTCAGGGATTGGCATCACAGATGCGACATAGTTTCTTTCATCGGATGCTGGAGCTATGCGGAAAAAATCCTGCTGACTGGTTCGCCATTTATCAATGACACCGTCAATAATTTGGCTACGACCTTCAACTAACTCGTTCGTATTGGTACTCACGAAGCGCGGCTCTCCACCTTCGGACCGCGTGCTGGTGTAGGAAAGTAGGCGACCTTCGCGATCTAGCATGAAAACCAAACCATGATCGCCAATCCTGATATCATCCAGGATTTGCGAAAGTGCCGATATTGTTATGTCGAGCGCAACGACGCCAAGCAATTTACCTTCGTCGTCAACCACGGTTTTTGAGAACGTTGCACCCAAACGCCCTGTGCTCTCGAATTGATAAAGCGGCGATACGTAAACGCCGCTTTGCTCCAACGCCCCGCGATACCAAGGGCGTGTTCGAGGATCGTAGGCAGTGGTTCCACTAAGAAATGGCGTGGCCAACGAACGGCCATCCGACCAAAAGTAAGTCTCGACGCGCTCGCCAAATTGTTCGGAAATTATCCGTTGAGCGCGATCTACTCCTTCCGGCACAGGCAAAGCGCTCGTTCCAAATGTTTTCCAGTGTTTTGGGAGGTTAATATTCTGAAAAAAATCTCCGGATTCTTCCTCGCCAAAATACAAGCCATAGTAGTGCTCATCGCCTTGCATCTGCGAATAGAGCACGTCCAAGCCCGCACTTGAGCCAGCATAGTCCGTAAATTTGGAAAGAAAGACGGATGCAGAAGATACGACACTTCCCGCTCCGCGTATCACGGTTAGCATCTCATCGACTGACTGACTTCTGGCCTCGGCCATCCGCTCTTTCGCAGTACGAATGGCGAGCTCTTTGTTGCCAAAATAAAGAATGGCAACAAGCATTGTTGTTACGGCTAACGTGAGTAACGTGAATAACGTCGCAACACCGATATGGAGACGTACTTTCATACCCTTAATTAGTCAAAATGTAACAATAGAAGTCCAGTCGCTCGTTGCCTCACAAATGAGTATCTTGAGCACTTTGCTGTCTGAAGACACAAAGTACTGGCACTATTGTTCTTTCCTGGCTTCTTCGGCGTTTTTGGCTCGCCCAAACCGGACGCCACTCAAACCGAATTATTTAAAAAACAGACAGTTATTGCTTGGTGCATTCACTTTCTGAGAACAAAGCGGGACATTTTGCCAACACCGCTCTTCAAGCCTAGTCATTCCGGAAATCCGGGTGGCCGACCCGAGCTGAACCCCGAGATGAGAAAGTTGCCTCAGTCGAAAGGCGAAACCGCTGTTAAACGGTTGAACGATCCATTGTCGATGGATGAACTCTTCAATCGCATTGATGGGAACGGCGAATTTGTATCGAGAAAACTCTCTGGCACGGAACAATTCGCCTTGTTGGCTTTAGCTCAGGACCGAGCCTTCGGACGAGCAGATGGTGTCAGCACTACACATACCCACAGCGGAACTGTCAGCATAAGCGTCAATCCACCACAGCGGCTAAAAGACATCAGAGTCCGCCTTCCAGAGAGATTGGCTCAAGAGAAGGTGATTGAGGCAATTCTTGATGACGACGAGTAGTCTCTGACCATCACGTAGCTGCTGTCAGGTTTAGAGGCTTGGGTTTGTGCCTACGGGCCATGCGCCCGCGCACGTAAAACCCCTCGATTTGACGACGCTGCATATCATCTTTTAGCCAATGCGACCCTTTCCAAAAAATTTGGGGGACCTGCATATATGGGTAGCATTTTCGACGCCCGAGGGTTCGGGCTTTTTCTCGGCGTTGCCAAGTATCAGGACAGCAACACCAGCGGGCCGCACATGGGGTCTCGCGTTTGTTGGCGTAGCATCTTACGCCTGCCCGGATCGGTCAAAATTGTTCAGTTCGGAGTTTCTAAAAACCATAGGGCGCTCATTCAGTTGTCGTTGAGCCTACGCACCAGTATCAGAGACTCGGCGTTGACTGAAAGTAGCTATATTGGCGGAAGGTACGACGCGCCGAACTCGTACCCCCTCATTTACAATCGCAAACCCCATTCAAGACGCGCCGCACTTACCCGCTATCGAATCTGAATGTTTGAATTATGACAGTTTGGTGAAAGAGGCGTGGGAAGTTTGCTTACGTTACGGAAGGCACGTCAATGCTATCGTGGTTGCTTGAGGGCTTCGTTGGGTGACACGCCGAACCAATTAACCCCCTCAAATCCAGTCGGAAAACCAGAACGTTCTTAAATACAAGCATGTCACCCACGGTCAAAGGATCGCATTGTGGCGAAATTGTGTCCACGATTCATTGTGGAACTTTCCGTTTCGGACCCAGAAACAAATCGTTTCGCCGTAAAACTGGGCGATACGGGGTTTCCCCAATTTCAACCAAACAGCTTTGGTGTCACAGTAGGCCAGACTACACACACCTCCACTCACTCACGGGTGAGAAAAAGGGGCTGGTCCTTACCCCCTCGACCGGCCCCTCACATCACCAAGACCCTTAAGATTTCAAGATAAAGACAGCTTTAGTGGAAATTCGTATTTTGCTGCGATCCACTCGCAGGGCGATCGAAGACGCCAAAACGCACGACCTTGTCCAACTCTGGTCTTGTGCGTAGCCTTTGGGGCCATGTGCAACCTCTACTCCAACACCATCCCAGCCACAGCAATGCGCCAACTGTTTGACGTGACCGTTGAACGTGACAGGCTTGGGAATGCAGAACCATTGCCAGCCATCTACCCAAAGCACTTAGCCCCTGTGGTCAGGAAAGGCGACGAAGGTAAGCGTGAGCCGGTCTCGCTGATTTGGGGATTTCGTACGACAAAGAAGTCAAAGAAAACCCGTGCTATTGTCCAACCGGGTGCCTGGAATAACGCACGTGATGACAAGGTGCGCTCAAACGGCTTGTGGAAACAGAGCTTTGAGGAGCGGCGTTGCCTCGTTCCGGCGAATTCGTTCTGTGAGGCTCAAGGAAGAAACCCAGCCACTTATCACTGGTTCGCCCTGAAGGGCGATGAGGCCCGCCCGCCATTTGCATTTGCGGGTATGTGGCAAATCTCGCGGTACCAGGGCAAGGAAGGGCCCGAGGAGGTTGAAACCTACACCGTCATCACCACGACGGCCAATGAACTGGTAAAGCCCATACTCCCGCAGAGAATGCCCGTAATCCTCCAGCCGGAGGACAATGAGCAATGGATGGATGGCAACGCGGATGACGCATTCGAACCGCTGGAGCCCTTAAATTCGAACGAAATGCAAATTGTTCGGTCTGGCGAAGGTGAGAAGTCGGACCCAGCAGGAAGATTGCCGTGAAAATCGTATCGGGTGGGCAAACTGGCGTAGATGTCTGCTAAGAGCCCGAAGTGGAAGTTCAACTAACCTTTGGTCGCTAACGTGTTTCCCGTATAACGAACTCGGCTAGAGCAATTCCGTTCGGTCGATACTAAACTGGTCTATCGCCTTTCACGGTCACACGTCGACCTTTACGCTCTGCGGGCCAATAGTCCCAGATAGCACGATGCATACAGCACCGGTTGTCCCAAAAGGCCATGTCGTTGAGCGACCACCTGAACCGGATTTGATAGTTGATTTGCTCTGCATGCTCGAAAAGCATGTTGAGGATTGCATCGCTTTCCTTGTCCGACATGCCCAAAATCTTTGTTGTAAATGTCCGGTTCACAAACAGCGATTTACGGCCCGTTTCCGGATGAGTCCTAACGATCGGATGCACTGCTTCGGGACAGTCAATATCGCTGTCTTTTTGTCCCCGGTCGCTGTAGCGGCCTTTGTAGATATGCTCTGAACTATGAAGCGCAGATAATCCGTTGATCATATTTTTTATCGGCTCAGAAAGATCGTCGTAGGCCGCATACATATCACTGAACATGGTGTCCCCGCCGCAGGGAGGGGCGATATGGATTTGTAGCATAGTTCCAAGGGGCGGCGTCTCGTCGCAAGAGACGTCAGAGTGCCAGAACTCACCGTTGGCTACTTTGGAATTCTTCGTTGCATGGATTTCGAATATCTCTGGATATCCTTCCATTGTCGGGGCCGCAGGGTGCGCATGAAGCGGTCCAAAACGTTTCCCAAATTCGATGTGCTGCGTAGGCGGTATTTCCTTCTGCTCTTTGAAGAACAGCACCTGGTAGGTGTGAAAGGCGTCGCAGATCTCAGCAAACTGATCGTCAGGCACAGGCTGGCTCAAATCGACTCCGTAGATCTCGGCGCCAAGGTTTGGAGCGAAGGGTTTGGCAACGATGGAAGTATAGGCGTTGGATTTGGGAGCAACCATAAGCACCTCTGGGTTTGATTTCTTTGGGCATGCTATGCGAAAGTTACACTCCAACAAAAATGAACAAAAACGAAATTTATTTGACCAATTGGTGAAAATCTTTCACATATTGATCACGGATTAGGCGGTAGCGAGGTTACCGGAATGAGCATTCGGTCACTGCGAACTCTAATAGCAGTTCATCGACAAGGTAGCTTCCGTGCCGCGTCAGAGGCGGAGCATCTAACTCCGTCTGCGGTCAGTCACCAGATGCGGAATCTGGAGGTCACGTTGGGGCTCGAATTATTTGACCGATCAGCCAAATCGCCCAAACTTACTCATACCGGGCTAACGTTCGTCGGAGAGGCTGCTGCGGTGGTGGCCGCATATGATAGTTTGGCGGAAAGGGTGAAGTCGAACAACGAACTCTCTGGTGAAATAACTTTGGGTGCCGTTCCAACGACCCTGACTGGACTAGTGCCGATTGCGCTAGCGAGACTAAAATCCGTGCATCCGGATATCCATGTACGGATTGTTCCAGGTTTGACTAATCAGCTTTTGCTACAGTTAGACCGCGGGCAGATTCAAGCGGCGATCATTTCCCGACCAGATGTTCTGCCAAACACGTTGGAATTCTCTGAAATCGTATCCGAAAAATTAGTGCTGCTTGTCTCGGAAAACACCCCAGATCTACCTCCGAAAGAACTGCTTGGTGAGTCACCGTTTATTCGTTTTACGCGTGATGCGGTTGTAGGAAGGCAAATCGAGACTTGGCTGCAAAGAAAGGGCATTGAAGTCAAAGACGCCATGGAACTAGAGAGCCTCGAAGCAATCTCAAGTATGGTGGCCGCTGAACTTGGAGTATCAATCATCCCTGACAGCCGCTTAGCTGCATATGACCACTTGCGTCTTAAAAGGATGCCCCTTGAACAGAGCGGACCTAAGCGCATTGTTGGCTTGGCAAGTATGACCGCGTCGCCACACACTAAAATGATCGACGCAGTTACGGCGGCGCTATTGGAAGCAGCAGATAGCCAACGGGTTTATTCGTGAGTTGGCACTCCATTTGGTATCCACAAGATGTTGTCGATCACTTGAACTAAGAAAACTGGAAGTCAAAATTGGGCTTGGGCCGGTCACTAGCATGCAATTTGGAGAAAAACAGCTTCGAGCCTATAGAGAGCACTCATCCGATGTCGTTGTGCTGTTCTCCAAAGTATCTCTGACACTAGCCGCACGTTAAATTCAGAGATGTAGAGGCAACGTACGGCCGGAAGAACAGCATTGACGCTCTTAATTTGCATTCTAGCTCACTGGTTACCCTTGCAAAAAGCAGACTGCCTTTGTCGTCTAACATTTTAACTTTACAGTCACATGCGGTCCAAGAGTAAGGTACTCATGTTGCTGGTTCGTCGGTAGTGAGTGACGTTGAGCCAGCTTAGTCTGCCCGGCTTTAAACGCTGTCTAAGTGGGGCCTCGCGTGCGCTAGACTTTCCCCAACTCGGCCTCGCGAGGTTTCAGACACCGCTTGAGGGGTTCCCGGTTAACTTAGCGCCAAGCTATCCAACCATCGCTGTCGGACGTCTTTTTCGAGCCCGAATTCCTGACTTCCGACCTTTTTGTTGATCTGACTGGGTTTTTGGTTTGTTTTCAGGTGTGGTTGCTCAGAGGCGCGTTGTAGTGCCCCATTATTATAAAAAGTATTGACATGGGCCTTCAGATGGCTAACCTCTTCGCCCATGTTCATCCGCACCAAACATGACGCAAAGCTCAACCGCACACGGATCCAGATCGTTGAATCCGTCCGCACCGGCTCCAAGGTACGCCAGAAGATCCTGCGCCATGTGGGTGTGGCCCATAACGACAGCGAGATTGAGGATATCAAGCGTCTGGCGGGCCGCTTGATGGAGCAATTACGCATTGATCGCTCGCCGCAAATGGAACTGTTCACGCCCACGGAATATGCCGATCTGCAGGCGCTGGTGCGCCGCGCTCCGCGGCCGGACAAGCTTGGCGTTGATCTTGCCGAGTGCCGTGAGGAGGCGCGGGTCTCTCTGGGTCTGCGGGATGTCATGGGGACGATGTATGACCAACTGGGTTGGGGGGCCCTTCTGGGGGCGGCGCGTAAAAGTGCCAATCGCATTGTGAAAGAGCTGGTTATGGCGCGGATCGCACAGCCCGAGAGCAAGCGCGCGACCGTGGAGGCGTTGGAGAACCAGGCAGGCATCACGCTCAATCTGGACGTGGTCTATCGGAGCATGGATTACATCAATACGCCGGTGATAGACGGGATTTGCAAAACCTCTCACGCGGCGGCAGAGAAGTTGCTGGGCGGGCCAGTGACCGTGCTGTTCTACGATTGCACGACCCTGGCCTTTGACACCGAGCGCGAGGACCCGGCCGAGGATGCGGACGGGGTCGAGCAGGATCATCTTCTGGCCAAGGGCTTCAGCAAGGATGGCAAGCATCACCGCGCTCAGGTCATGCTGGCGCTGATCGTCACCTCCGATGGGCTGCCTGTGGGCTATGAACTCTTCCCGGGAAACACCTGGGAAGGTCATACGCTGGAAGCTGCGCTGAAGGCGTTGGAGGGACGCTTCGACGTGGCCAGGGTCACGTTCGTGGCCGATGCCGCCATGCTCAGCAAGGACAACCAGCAGATGTTGCAGAACAAGGGTCTGCCCTACATCCTCGGCTATCGCATGAAGTCCGCCCCGGCCGCCGTGAAGGCGAACATTTTGAGCCCGGAGGGACGCCAGCCTTGGGCTGGACACGGTTCTGAAGAGGCAACCGAGAAGGGCTGGTACAAGGTGATCGACCAGGAGGGAGCGCGGGTCATTGTGACCTGGTCACCCACCCGGGCACGCAATGATGCCCACAAGCGCGACAAGGCAATCGAAAAGCTGCACAAGAAGCTCAAGCGCTCTCGCAAACCCGGCAGCTTCAGCAGCCGGGGATATGGCCGCTTCCTGGCCTTCCCCGACAGCGGGGACGTCACGCTGGATGATGCAAAGATCAAGGCAGCGGCACAATGGGACGGGCTGCATGCCATTGTTGTTCATGGTGCGGACGAACTGGAGGCACAGGACGTCATTGCCCGCTATCACCAGTTGTGGGAGATCGAAGCCTGCTTCCGCACCAACAAGCACGATCTGAAAATCCGGCCCATCTATCACTGGTCGCCGCGTCGGGTCCGGGCCCATATCGCCATCTGCTACATGGCCTTCTGCTGCCTGCAGCACCTGCGCAAGCATCTGGACCTGCTCGGACACCCGATGAGCCCGGCTCGTATCCGCAACGAGTTGAACGCATTGCAGCTCTCGATCCTGCGCCACAAAGGCACCCCTGACCGCTACGGCATGCCAAGCCATGCCACGGTCGATGCCAGACGCATCCTCACCTGCGTCGGCCTGACCTGGAACGAAGCCCCTTTCAAGATACCCCCCGGGCGCACCCGAAAAACTGGCCAGACCAAAGCCTGAGCTCCCTCAACACTCCGAAACAATCGCTGGCGAAAAAAGTCCGTGTAGTGCCTTTTGGCAACCAAGGCATAATAATATCAATGACTTATACGAAAAAATGTCGGAAGTCAGGATGTTGCTGGTTCGTCGGTAGTGAGTGACGTTGAGCCAGCTTAGTCTGCCCGGCTTTAAACGCTGTCTAAGTGGGGCCTCGCGTGCGCTAGACTTTCCCCAACTCGGCCTCGCGAGGTTTCAGACACCGCTTGAGGGGTTCCCGGTTAACTTAGCGCCAAGCTATCCAACCATCGCTGTCGGACGTCTTTTTCGAGCCCGAATTGACCATGAACTTCGACGTTTTCTGCTGATGAAACGTCCAAAAGTATCCACCAAAAGAACACCAGATTCTTATGCTTCGGGAGGTTAGGAGAAAAACGAATGGTTACGCGCGGGTAATGTCTGTGTAAAAAAACTAGCTGGGCCTATCAGGGTGAACAAACATGGGCATGCTATTGCCACTGCGACGACTGCCGTCGGAATTGCGCCGCGCCGGTGGTTGCTTGGTTCGGTGTGTCGATAGAAAACTTTGAATGGACTGGTGATAAACCACGCACTTATGAAAGCTCTAAAGGCGTTTGTAGGCACTTCTGTGGAACTTGCGGGTCACCAATTGGGTTCGAAGCCGATCATTATCCGGGTGGTATGCACCTCTACGCCGCGTCACTCGAAAACCCGGAATATTTCGAGCCGACTTTTCATGTTAACAAGCAAAGCAAGTTGCCTTGGCTTCAAATGACTGATGATCTCGACGCCTTTGAAGGCACATTGTTAAACACCCCTAACGACCCGGACGGATATCAGTAGATTGGGAAGCCAACTAGTTTTCCATATGGCAGGTTTGTTCGCAAATACGATGCTTGGACGCAGCAATGACGCCGTTCAAATCATCAAACTCAGCCAGGAGGCGCTTTGCGAGTGGTTTCACGTCAATCCGTTGGATCGCATTGAACAAGAGTAATTCTAGCAGCTCGTACGCGGGCATTAGCTAGTGACCGCCCTTGAGGAAGCGAGTTTTCAGCCGTGCGCGATGCCTCCAATAGTGTGGTCTCTTGGCCCCGTCATATCCTTTGACCAAACCGCCACCTGCAGCATTTTTGGGCGATAGTCGGTCTCGGTTAACATATGCGGGTGCGTAGGCTGGTTCCAAGACAGCGTTATGTGGAGGTGTGCGTGCTTCAAGGTCCTTCAGACCTTGCAATGCATCTTCTGAAAAACCTCCTCGCTCATCGTATTTGACTAGCTTGCCAAACCTCTTCTTGTCCCCAGCAATGACCTGTTTGAGGTGGTCGAGTAATTGGCTTTTCATCAGTGCGCCCGTTCTTACCGCTTTCCAAGTGAGCCTGCTCAAAGGTTGGTAAATGAGTGGTAAACTCAGTTCGAACGCGCCTTGGCGCTAAACCTTCGTTGCACCCTTTTCAGGACGGTGTGACGGCAATAGCAGAGAGCTTCAATTTGATGCTCCCCGTTGTCTTGGAAGGTACGACCTCGGTCTTTGGTTTGACACGCCACCATCGTAGCAAATCGGGCGGTACATGGGTTTTTTATTGGTGCGGTGATGAACTGCCCGACTATCTAAAGCGGAGGGCAAGAAACAAGGTGGCGCTATGATTGAACTTGCCTAAGAAAATCACCGGCAGTTTTGGGCAATTGATGAAAACCTGATGCGGTCGGAGTTAACATCGACTGGTAGGGCAAATTCTGTCTGAAGTTCGGGGATTAACTTGACTGAAATCAGATGAAGCGATGTAGTTTCGCAAGTTCATTTTGCAGTTGGGAAAACCTATGCGATACTTATTTCTCTGCTTGTCAGTGGCATGTTTTGTACCTTTGATAGCAAATTCAGCCCTAGCCCAAACACAAGGTTTTACGACCACTTCTGTTCACATGCGAGCCGGTCCAAGCACGAACTATCCAGTCGTCGCCACATTGCCGCAAGACTCGACAATCGAAATATACGGTTGCCAGACAGGCTATAGCTGGTGCGATACCGGGTGGAATGGCGCTCGCGGCTGGATATCGTCAAACTACATTCTAACTGACAGTGATGGCTCGAAAAAAGTCATGAACCCGGTGCTTGCTGCAGCACTAGGTATTGCGATTGTAGAATTCAGTCAGGCGTATTGGGAAAACCACTACCAAGCCTACCCTTGGTACGCATACTGGAACCGCTACTACCACCCCTACCATCCGGCTCCAGGTCCGTATTGCTACCACGCCCCTCAAGACCCTGAGTGTCAATTCCTGACTTCCGACCTTTTTGTTGATCTGACTGGGTTTTTGGTTTGTTTTCAGGTGTGGTTGCTCAGAGGCGCGTTGTAGTGCCCCATTATTATAAAAAGTATTGACATGGGCCTTCAGATGGCTAACCTCTTCGCCCATGTTCATCCGCACCAAACATGACGCAAAGCTCAACCGCACACGGATCCAGATCGTTGAATCCGTCCGCACCGGCTCCAAGGTACGCCAGAAGATCCTGCGCCATGTGGGTGTGGCCCATAACGACAGCGAGATTGAGGATATCAAGCGTCTGGCGGGCCGCTTGATGGAGCAATTACGCATTGATCGCTCGCCGCAAATGGAACTGTTCACGCCCACGGAATATGCCGATCTGCAGGCGCTGGTGCGCCGCGCTCCGCGGCCGGACAAGCTTGGCGTTGATCTTGCCGAGTGCCGTGAGGAGGCGCGGGTCTCTCTGGGTCTGCGGGATGTCATGGGGACGATGTATGACCAACTGGGTTGGGGGGCCCTTCTGGGGGCGGCGCGTAAAAGTGCCAATCGCATTGTGAAAGAGCTGGTTATGGCGCGGATCGCACAGCCCGAGAGCAAGCGCGCGACCGTGGAGGCGTTGGAGAACCAGGCAGGCATCACGCTCAATCTGGACGTGGTCTATCGGAGCATGGATTACATCAATACGCCGGTGATAGACGGGATTTGCAAAACCTCTCACGCGGCGGCAGAGAAGTTGCTGGGCGGGCCAGTGACCGTGCTGTTCTACGATTGCACGACCCTGGCCTTTGACACCGAGCGCGAGGACCCGGCCGAGGATGCGGACGGGGTCGAGCAGGATCATCTTCTGGCCAAGGGCTTCAGCAAGGATGGCAAGCATCACCGCGCTCAGGTCATGCTGGCGCTGATCGTCACCTCCGATGGGCTGCCTGTGGGCTATGAACTCTTCCCGGGAAACACCTGGGAAGGTCATACGCTGGAAGCTGCGCTGAAGGCGTTGGAGGGACGCTTCGACGTGGCCAGGGTCACGTTCGTGGCCGATGCCGCCATGCTCAGCAAGGACAACCAGCAGATGTTGCAGAACAAGGGTCTGCCCTACATCCTCGGCTATCGCATGAAGTCCGCCCCGGCCGCCGTGAAGGCGAACATTTTGAGCCCGGAGGGACGCCAGCCTTGGGCTGGACACGGTTCTGAAGAGGCAACCGAGAAGGGCTGGTACAAGGTGATCGACCAGGAGGGAGCGCGGGTCATTGTGACCTGGTCACCCACCCGGGCACGCAATGATGCCCACAAGCGCGACAAGGCAATCGAAAAGCTGCACAAGAAGCTCAAGCGCTCTCGCAAACCCGGCAGCTTCAGCAGCCGGGGATATGGCCGCTTCCTGGCCTTCCCCGACAGCGGGGACGTCACGCTGGATGATGCAAAGATCAAGGCAGCGGCACAATGGGACGGGCTGCATGCCATTGTTGTTCATGGTGCGGACGAACTGGAGGCACAGGACGTCATTGCCCGCTATCACCAGTTGTGGGAGATCGAAGCCTGCTTCCGCACCAACAAGCACGATCTGAAAATCCGGCCCATCTATCACTGGTCGCCGCGTCGGGTCCGGGCCCATATCGCCATCTGCTACATGGCCTTCTGCTGCCTGCAGCACCTGCGCAAGCATCTGGACCTGCTCGGACACCCGATGAGCCCGGCTCGTATCCGCAACGAGTTGAACGCATTGCAGCTCTCGATCCTGCGCCACAAAGGCACCCCTGACCGCTACGGCATGCCAAGCCATGCCACGGTCGATGCCAGACGCATCCTCACCTGCGTCGGCCTGACCTGGAACGAAGCCCCTTTCAAGATACCCCCCGGGCGCACCCGAAAAACTGGCCAGACCAAAGCCTGAGCTCCCTCAACACTCCGAAACAATCGCTGGCGAAAAAAGTCCGTGTAGTGCCTTTTGGCAACCAAGGCATAATAATATCAATGACTTATACGAAAAAATGTCGGAAGTCAGGAGTCATGAACCCGGTGCTTGCTGCAGCACTAGGTATTGCGATTGTAGAATTCAGTCAGGCGTATTGGGAAAACCACTACCAAGCCTACCCTTGGTACGCATACTGGAACCGCTACTACCACCCCTACCATCCGGCTCCAGGTCCGTATTGCTACCACGCCCCTCAAGACCCTGAGTGTCAATTCGGCCCATACTACTCCCCTCCGTCTCATCAAGCTGCCCCTCATCACCACCACGACGGCGGTCAAGGGTATCACCACCATCACGGCAACAATCATGGGCACCATCATCATTGACGGTCTAGAGTAGAACGCCAAAAAAAGGGCGCACTTTCCAAAAGCGCGCCCAGTCCAACAGGGAGGAGAAAACTCGCGTTCTCAAATACACATAAGCTAGTTCATCAATGAAAGTAGATTGGCCGATTCTGTTGGGGTAGTCTGTGACTCGGGTTACATATCGAGCAGTTTCTGGGTTGGTTCTGCCGAACTTGTCAAAGCCTAACGACGAGCGAACAGGTAGATTCTCGACTAACCCGCGTTTGAAGGCGTTGCCACGCTCGAGGCCACTTCAACTTGCTTTAGTGCATTGGGGACGAACAACTCACTAAACCCGGCAATGAAACCAAACAGCAAGTACGTCCATGGTTTCAGTGCGGGCTCTATAGATGCAAGCAGCCAATCACCTGAAATCAGGAATATAGCGACGCCTGCCGCTATTACCCCGATAGGGATACGGATGAAACCCGTATAGACCATCTCCCAAAGGGAAACGGAGTGATCCACCCGTATGCTGCTTACGGACCCGGAGACGGAAAAAAACGCACCAATTGCACCCAAAGCTAGAATATCCAGTGCGTGGACGTTGAACGATTCTGATGAGCCAGCCACCAATAGATTTGAAAACGGCCCTGAAAATCGCAGAGCAACCCAAAGTATCAATATCGCGAAAAGTGCGAACAAATTTCCCTGTACATAGCGCATCCGGTTCTTACTGTCGCGAAGCTTTGTAATGTGGTTGCGAACGTGATTGAGAAGCTCTTTTGCAACTTTCTGGTTGCCCTCGTAGGCCATTTCCATAGCCCGAGCCATCATCTCAGTCGCCCTTCTACGGAGAGAATTTGAGCTTCCAGTATCGAGACTGCCAGACCTACATATGCTATCGACTAAGTCACAAATATAGGCCAATTCGCCTGCAACGCTACTAAGGTTTGCACGGAGCTCTTTTGCGCACTCGTAGTCCTCGGGAAACTTCGTTCGCAACCAAATATGATCCAAGCGGCGCCCTTTTGCGCCACCAAAGACGCCGCTCTTGGAAGTTTCACCCGCATCTTCGGCAACAGGGTCAGACCCGTCGGTCACTTCCTGCACAACCGAGTAGATTATGAATCGGTCAGTTCCAATCAAGACACGGTCTACAGTGTCACAAAGTGGATCTTTTTCGCCTTTCCTTATACGTTCAGATTCCGCGATTTGGCACTTATCTACATTACAAATACTATTTTCGGCTGCTTCCTGGGGCAGCCCAGAATGCTCGTTCATTGGAATTTTCCTATCGTATTCTTTGAACTCAAATCTAAGGTGTATTGTACCACAATCCGCGGTTTTTGCACAGTAGCCGCATTCCACGATAGCGAGAGGCAGAACTCCGCATTGACCCTTTTTTGGTTTCTGCTGAGCGTTTTCGGTGCTGATACATCAAAACGAATCCAACGGCCTTGCGCCCTAAGTCAACGCACAAATTGACAGGGGATTGATATGCGGCCGTGCATTTTCCGACTATGAAGAAGTTGAAAAATCGCCTTCTATTTGCGACAGTTTAGCCCTGTTATTTGCTCCTTTTTCTTCACGGTTGATGCCATGGCTGAAGAACTTACCAACCAAATAGAACTGCGGCGTTTGGAACTTGAAGCCGAACGTGAAATAAAGCAGCTCGAAAACGAAGCTCGCGCACGAGAAGCAGAAGCCGGAATAAAAAAGGTAATATTCGGGACAATGATTGTTGGAATCGTTGCCGCTCTATTTCCCTTTCTCAGCGCACTGGCCGAGCTGTCAACTACAAAACAAATCGAGCGCATCAAAGCGTCAGCGCAGCTGCAAATTGCTACGGAGAAGAACAAGTTGGACAAAGAGCTTGCGAGAACACAGGCCGAGCTCCAACGAAAGAGTGACACACACACAAGATTGGAAAGCTTCGCCAATGAGGGACGTGCTGCTGACATAGACAAAAGGATTGTGTTAGCGCAGTACTATTCACATCTGACTATCGACGAAGAGGACAGGACCCGCTGGGTGACATTCTTGAAATTCCTTGAAGACTTAAAGTCGGAAGAGCGGCAAGCAAAATTGAGTTTGCAAAGAGCTTCAAGCCTAGAAGAGCGAACCGAAGCACGCGATAAACTTCGCAGCATACAGTCGATAACAAGAACGACGTCTTCGTTTGAAGACAAAGGTGAACTTCGCCGGTCTGAGTTTGTTCTGGAGCTACAACATTTGACGTTTACCGAGCGTTGCGCTGAAGAAGTTTTTGCCAATCGGGACAATTCAAAGATGGGTAGTTGGTACAAGGACGGAATTTTTGGCCCATTTACGGAGAGATGCGTCATGGCAGCCCTAGGTGAAATTGACTTTCTTCCTGAATTGCATGACCGGCAGGCTCTTTTTTTTACTCATGAGGGTCGGAGTGCTCTTATCTCTGCTTTAAGGGGCGAAATGCCGGTAGAGCGCCTCAAAGACTTAAAATGGGAAGACAGTAGCCGTGTTTTCCGCGACGACCCTCTCGTGACACAGTGTCTTCGTTTTGCATGTCAGGAAAGTAGATTGCTTGTGCTGCCAAGTGCATACGATCCCTCAGAAGCAGCTAGTCAAAGTCTATTGCAAAACGATCAACGTTGAACCAACAAAGCCGCGAAACCTGAGAGTCTCTCGGAACACCGCCAGCAAAAGACATCAGCAACCACAACAGACTCTAAGACTATCATGGGGTCCTTGATCTACGCGGTGCCAAGTAATTGAGCTGGTACATTAGGTATACAAACCGAAGTGAGGTCTTCAGATCTGAGGTGTGGGTGTAGAAAAGCGTGCAATTTTGACCCCCTAAGCGGGGAAATCGGCGTCCAAATTTGACCCCTCCCTATGGTTGTAGACATCCTTTTCATTGAGCAGTCGATGGAGAGGCAAGCGGGATGATTTGCGTGGAAACTATTAGAAAAGTGCGTCGCTTACACCTGATCGAAAAAAAGAGCATCAAGGAAATTTGCCGTTCGCTCAATTTGAGCCGTGCAACGGTTCGAAAGATAATCCGATCGGGAGTGACGGAGTTCAAATATGAGCGCAAATCGCAGCCATACCCGGTGCTCGGGCCTTGGCGCGCGCGTCTGGATGAAACGCTTGAGGAGAACGAGGCGCTTCCGAAGAAACACCGCAAGCGGATGACCAAAATCTGGAAGGAACTCTCCGATGATGGTTTTGGCGGCGGGTATGACAGTGTTCGACGCTACACAAAGAATTGGCGCATTGCGCACGGCCGACAACAGGCGCAGGCGTTCATCCCGCTGATCTTTGATCCTGGGGAGGCGTACCAGTTCGACTGGAGTGTGGAGACGGTTTTGATGGACGGTGCACTCACGACCGTGAAGGTTGCCCATTTCAAACTTTGCCATAGCCGCATGCCATTCTCCATTGCCTATCCGCGCGAGACGCAGGAGATGGTCTTTGATGCCCACGACGAGGCCTTCAAATTCTTTGGTGGAGGCTGCATCAACGGGATCTACGATAACATGACGACCGCCGTCGATGCGATCCTGTCGGGCAAGGAAAGAAAGTTCAACAAGGCATTCTCCCGGATGTGTTCTCATCATCTGGTGAACCCGATCGCCTGTACGCGCGCGGCCGGTTGGGAGAAGGGTCAGGTTGAGAATCTGGTCAAGGAGAGCCGCGCCTATAGTTTTACACCGCGTCTGGAGGTGGCCGACTTCGATGAATTGAATGCCCGGCTGCAAAAAGACGCGATCAAACGCGCAAAAGAACTGCGGCATCCGGAAAACCTGGAGGTGACGGTCTGGGAGGAGTTCCAGCAGGAAAAGCCGCTGCTGACGCATCTGCAGAAGCCCTTCGTCGGGTTCCGTGAAAAGACGGTCGCCGTGAGCCGAACCTGCCTGATCAACTTCGAAAGAAACAAATACAGCGTTGAGGCAAGAGCTGTTGGACGTCAGGTCCAGTTGCAGGTCTACGCCACGCGGATTGTCCTGCGCCAAGACGGTGAGATTGTCGGAGAGCACGAACGGTGCTTCGGCCGAGGAAAAACGATCTTCAACCCTTGGCACTATGTGCCCGTCCTCAAGCGCAAGCCTGGCGCTCTGCGCAATGGAGCACCGTTCCGTGACTGGGACCTACCACCGGCAATGACGCAGATCTGGACCCATCTGCGGGGCACATCCGACGGAGACCGGCAACTTGCCGATATTCTTTTCGCTGCTTACCAGCACGACATTGATGTGGTCGAGGCTGCCTGCGAAGAAGCTCTAAAATCTGGCCTGCGCAAGGCCGATGCGATCCTGAACATTGTCTCTCGGCGCACCAATCCCCCGCCGCCAAAGGCGATTGAGCCGCCTGCCCACCTGCAGCTGAAAATGGCACCGATCGCGGATTGCGCTCGCTATGACAGGCTTGGAGGCTCCCATGCAACTGCGTAAGGAAATTCTCGAACTTGCCCGTCAACTGAAGTTGCCAGGCATCGTCAACTGCTTTGACGAAGTGATGCAGGCCGCAGCCAAAAACAACTGGCGGCCCCAACAGGTCGTGGCCGAACTCCTCACGGCCGAACTGGCCGAAAAGACTGCGCGCTCGATCCGGTATCAGATGGGTGCCGCAAAGTTCCCGGTCTGCAAGTCCTTACCTGAGTTCGACTTCACGGTCAGCCCCGTCAACGAGGAAGTCGTGCGCAATCTTCATGACGGCGATTTTATGGACCAGGCCAGGAATGGCGTGCTGGTCGGTGGAACCGGATCGGGCAAAACGCATCTCGCAACAGCGATCGGGGGCCACGCGGTCAATAACCGCCGGCGGGTCAGGTTCTTCAGCGCTGTGGATCTCGCGAACAAGCTGGAGGCTGAACATCGCGAAGGCAACGCCGGGCGGCTCAGCGAGCAGCTGATCCGCGTCGACCTCGTGATTATAGACGAACTCGGTTATCTGCCGTTCGCAGAGTCTGGTGGACGATTACTCTTCCATCTCATCAGCAAACTGTACGAGCGAACGTCTATTCTGCTAACAACCAACCTCGCATTTGCTGAATGGCCGAGTGTGTTCACAGATGCCAAAATGACCACTGCTCTCCTGGATCGACTGACACACCATTGCGATATCATCGAAACCGGGAACGAAAGCTGGCGAATTAACCACCGCGACTAACCTCGAAATCGGGGAATAAATTCAAAACAGACAGCAGGTCAAACCTTCAGTCGAGCTACGCTCTCTTTTCCTGACTTCCGACATTTTTTCGTATAAGTCATTGATATTATTATGCCTTGGTTGCCAAAAGGCACTACACGGACTTTTTTCGCCAGCGATTGTTTCGGAGTGTTGAGGGAGCTCAGGCTTTGGTCTGGCCAGTTTTTCGGGTGCGCCCGGGGGGTATCTTGAAAGGGGCTTCGTTCCAGGTCAGGCCGACGCAGGTGAGGATGCGTCTGGCATCGACCGTGGCATGGCTTGGCATGCCGTAGCGGTCAGGGGTGCCTTTGTGGCGCAGGATCGAGAGCTGCAATGCGTTCAACTCGTTGCGGATACGAGCCGGGCTCATCGGGTGTCCGAGCAGGTCCAGATGCTTGCGCAGGTGCTGCAGGCAGCAGAAGGCCATGTAGCAGATGGCGATATGGGCCCGGACCCGACGCGGCGACCAGTGATAGATGGGCCGGATTTTCAGATCGTGCTTGTTGGTGCGGAAGCAGGCTTCGATCTCCCACAACTGGTGATAGCGGGCAATGACGTCCTGTGCCTCCAGTTCGTCCGCACCATGAACAACAATGGCATGCAGCCCGTCCCATTGTGCCGCTGCCTTGATCTTTGCATCATCCAGCGTGACGTCCCCGCTGTCGGGGAAGGCCAGGAAGCGGCCATATCCCCGGCTGCTGAAGCTGCCGGGTTTGCGAGAGCGCTTGAGCTTCTTGTGCAGCTTTTCGATTGCCTTGTCGCGCTTGTGGGCATCATTGCGTGCCCGGGTGGGTGACCAGGTCACAATGACCCGCGCTCCCTCCTGGTCGATCACCTTGTACCAGCCCTTCTCGGTTGCCTCTTCAGAACCGTGTCCAGCCCAAGGCTGGCGTCCCTCCGGGCTCAAAATGTTCGCCTTCACGGCGGCCGGGGCGGACTTCATGCGATAGCCGAGGATGTAGGGCAGACCCTTGTTCTGCAACATCTGCTGGTTGTCCTTGCTGAGCATGGCGGCATCGGCCACGAACGTGACCCTGGCCACGTCGAAGCGTCCCTCCAACGCCTTCAGCGCAGCTTCCAGCGTATGACCTTCCCAGGTGTTTCCCGGGAAGAGTTCATAGCCCACAGGCAGCCCATCGGAGGTGACGATCAGCGCCAGCATGACCTGAGCGCGGTGATGCTTGCCATCCTTGCTGAAGCCCTTGGCCAGAAGATGATCCTGCTCGACCCCGTCCGCATCCTCGGCCGGGTCCTCGCGCTCGGTGTCAAAGGCCAGGGTCGTGCAATCGTAGAACAGCACGGTCACTGGCCCGCCCAGCAACTTCTCTGCCGCCGCGTGAGAGGTTTTGCAAATCCCGTCTATCACCGGCGTATTGATGTAATCCATGCTCCGATAGACCACGTCCAGATTGAGCGTGATGCCTGCCTGGTTCTCCAACGCCTCCACGGTCGCGCGCTTGCTCTCGGGCTGTGCGATCCGCGCCATAACCAGCTCTTTCACAATGCGATTGGCACTTTTACGCGCCGCCCCCAGAAGGGCCCCCCAACCCAGTTGGTCATACATCGTCCCCATGACATCCCGCAGACCCAGAGAGACCCGCGCCTCCTCACGGCACTCGGCAAGATCAACGCCAAGCTTGTCCGGCCGCGGAGCGCGGCGCACCAGCGCCTGCAGATCGGCATATTCCGTGGGCGTGAACAGTTCCATTTGCGGCGAGCGATCAATGCGTAATTGCTCCATCAAGCGGCCCGCCAGACGCTTGATATCCTCAATCTCGCTGTCGTTATGGGCCACACCCACATGGCGCAGGATCTTCTGGCGTACCTTGGAGCCGGTGCGGACGGATTCAACGATCTGGATCCGTGTGCGGTTGAGCTTTGCGTCATGTTTGGTGCGGATGAACATGGGCGAAGAGGTTAGCCATCTGAAGGCCCATGTCAATACTTTTTATAATAATGGGGCACTACAACGCGCCTCTGAGCAACCACACCTGAAAACAAACCAAAAACCCAGTCAGATCAACAAAAAGGTCGGAAGTCAGGAGCTGGAGGCTGAACATCGCGAAGGCAATGCCGGGCGGCTCAGCGAGCAGCTGATCCGCGTCGACCTCGTGATTATAGACGAACTCGGTTATCTGCCGTTCGCAGAGTCTGGTGGACGATTACTCTTCCATCTCATCAGCAAACTGTACGAGCGAACGTCTATTCTGCTAACAACCAACCTCGCATTTGCTGAATGGCCGAGTGTGTTCACAGATGCCAAAATGACCACTGCTCTCCTGGATCGACTGACACACCATTGCGATATCATCGAAACCGGGAACGAAAGCTGGCGAATTAACCACCGCGACTAACCTCGAAATCGGGGAATAAATTCAAAACAGACAGCAGGTCAAACCTTCAGTCGAGCTACGCTCTCTTTTCGGTTTGACCTGCTGTCCACCCCCTCCTGAATCAACCTAAACACGACCCCCTCAACGCCCCTCTTAGCTCCAAGGGGGGTCAAATTTGGACGCCGATGGGGGGTCATTATTCAATGCCGATTGACACTATGGTATTCGATCTGAACACTTATCTTTCTGAGATACGCCAGCAAACTCCCCCCAGAAACCGCTTTGAGGTTGCTCAGGATGCATACCTTGCCAACCGTCGACGCACGCTGGTGCTTGAAGCCAAAACGGCACGCCAGCACAAACGCAAACAAACAACTATGTTCCTTCGGAGCAGAATTGCACTGATTTTGAATGCTTTCGCAATAAAGCTGCAATGCACCGCCGAACGATTGCATTCGAAGCACGTTTGAGCCATGTCCCAATCAGCCAACGGCTGCAGCTAATATCCCTTGTCACCTCGATAGTAGACATTGGTGCAATGCGCCGCATTCTCCGCTTTGGGCTCGGAGCGATCGTTCGTCGAATTGTGGTGAGTAACAGCACTGCGGACTTAGCGGGCGGCTAACTTTCGCTCTGCATTCAATTTAGTGAACGCGTCGAGCGTCCATTTGATCCCGTCAGTAGGTGAAACAGATGGGTAATCCGCCAAGAAATCGCGGATTGGCTGGTCACTCAAGTCAGCTGGGACAGGCAAGGATGTTCCGGAAGTTGTCATGCCATGATCGGGAGCGAGCTTGGATAGGACTTCCAACCCTTCTTCAACTGACATGCAAGTCCCGTTGAGGTCAAAAACGAGTGCTTCTTCTCCGTCGTTGCACACCGCTGCTATGAATGCAGCCGCTGCTTCACCCGCGTAAAGCCAGCTAATCGGTCCGCCATATGAGACTTGGAACGCTTCCCCCATTGCTACATGAGCCATTCCAACAGTGAATTCGGAAGTCATGCCCTGGTCTCGTCCCACACCATAAACAACATTTGGTCTGATGCCGATGGAGGGTACTCCCCAGTCCAGCCAATACACTTTGGCGGTGTATTCATTCGCAAGTTTGTAAGCGCCGTAAAGTGTGGCAATCGTTGGTCCTACAGGTGGCATACCATGAATTGCTGAGGAACTGGCATAAGCAAGCTTTTTAATGCCATTGTGACGCGCCGCTTCGAGTACATTTATCGTGCCTTCGACATTGACTCGAGCCCCTCGCGCTGGGTCGGCTTTGCAGAACGGGATCATAAGACCGGCGAGATGAATAATGCTTGTGATGTTTTTCGTTTTGCAAAAGTTGCTGAGAACTTCCCCGCCTGTAACATCCAAGATCTCCCAAACGACCGCGTTGGCTTCTGCTTCTCCAATCAACAAAGACAAGCGTGAGCGATTGTCCTCCAAGTCGCAGGCGATGACTGGAACACCGGATTGATGGAGTATTGCGACCACCCAAGAGCCGATGCACCCACTGGCTCCCGTGACCAAGACGGGCCCAACCACACGTGCGGGATCAACCAAGAATGGCTCCGTAAGAGACATCATTTGAGTTTCCTTTACCACCAGCGGAGCAACTATCGTCTAATTCATCAAAGCAGTCGACATATAAGTGTAAGTCCCGCTTTGGGCTCGGTGCAGACATCCGACTAGTTCTGTCAAATGACTACTTTGTGTCGGTTACCAGCCCCTGCCCAATCAATGGATCAGCTTCTGCAGCGTTTTGTCTGTTCGGATCAATTCATTGATGGTCTTGCGCAGTTCCTCAGCTTCTCTGGACCTTTGTCCATGTCTCCAGGACGGATGGTCAGGTCCTGATGCATGCCTGCCGCCTGCACCATGAACTCGGCAAACACGCCAGCCTCGAACCGCTGGAGCTTTGCACCGCTTGCCGGTGGACTTTGCCGTTGATGTGCACCTGGGCGCATCATTGAGTCTTTTCGTAGGGTCCATGAGGTTGTCGTCACTTTTTGTCATCCGACCGCCCCCCGATTTGGACATTGCCTACGATAGCCTGCCCGCCTTCTTTGACTTCAACGCGTTCAACACGAACGGTTTGATCTGCCTTGGAGCGATACCGTTTCAGGGTTTCAACCTGGTTAGTGAAGGTCCGCGCCAGCTTATTGAGCGCCCGTTCCGCCGAGTCTTGCTGCGTGAGAGTTTTTACATGGTTCAGGCGCCGCGCCATCATCATCGTCGCCTGATGGATCGCCCCCATCTGGATCGCCAGCATTTCTTCGATCTCGTCTTGCGGTCTAACCCCGGCAACAGCCGACATCACGAAGTTCGATGTTGTCTCCGAGACAGAACTGTCCTGCTGTCCGGGAGTCGCGACTTGATCCATAACGCCTTCGAAGAACGGGTAGTCTGCTGTGCCAAGCTCATGCATCGCCAACGCGCAGCCCGACTTTGGGTCTTTTCCCTTGTGCCCAACCTTGAGCCTGCGTGTGTCTTCATCGAAGTCCAACTTGAGGTCCGGCGCCCGAACGCGTGATTTCTTCCGTTCCCTCAGATCGGCAACTGCATTGGTTTCCGCTTCGGTAAGCTCGGAGTTCGTCGTCTGAAGATCATTGCTTTTGTCTTTCTGTGCCTTGCTCATGTTCGCCTCGCGTAACAGGGAGTGGTTAGTATTAGTGTTCCGTTTCAGAACCGACGGACCGGCGAGAAACCGGTCTGACGGGTTCTGAATTGGAACCTTGGAAGGTCTTTGGGTTCTCAAACGGAACCATTGAGGATGCTGACGGGTCCGTCTCAGAACCGCGTTTTGTTTTTTCGGGCTGCCAGAACCGCCAGTCATTGGTGGCTGCTTTCTTGCCGGATCGGGTCTGCGTCGCCTTGGTCGTAAACCGCCACTCATGGGCCCGACGGTGGTACCAGTTGCCTTCCTGCTCGAGCACGAGGAAGCCTTTGTCCTGTAGATCTTCGAAAGCCCGCTGAACCGTGGCCTTGCCCAGTCCGAGGATTTCCGCCGCTTCGTTCATCGACAAAAACACCTTGCCGTTGTTGCCGCCATTGAAGCGGGTGTGAAGCTCCAGCCAGAGCTTCACTGCAGGTCCAGACAGAGCCCGCCACGCCGGGGATTTGATCATGGCGTAGGGCAGAGGAACATATTGGCCCTCAACCGACCGTTTGCCCTTAGGAGATCGACGCCTACTCATCGCGACACCTCTGCTGGAAATGCGCGGGCAATGCATTCAGTTCAGGAACGTCACAACCGATGTGCGCCCGGACGAGCCGGGTTAGGCCGGATTTGGACACACAGTACCCTAGCGTGTCCCATGCTGCTCCCCCAGCGGGAAATTGGGGGCTCTGGCGCTGAAACAGCCATCGGACGCCGTCCCGACATACGGCGATGCGGTAGACACCATGGCGCAAGAGCTCGCCGCTGTAGTTGTCAGCGGTTTCTCGATGATCAGTTCGGGGAAGCGAGCATGTGTCTAGCCACCTGTCGTGTGAGGTATTGATCGACTTGGAAAGGGACATATCAGCCATGCTCGATCCTTCCTTTCCGTACGATCACCCGTTCAACCGAATGGCTCAGGGGCGACCAGTAGTACCGGCGCTCGTTTTGTCTTGTCGGCGCGGGGCATCCTGTGGCATCAACTAGACTTGCTAGGGTGGCAGTTGATGTCACTGGAAAAGCCCCATCTCCGCGCTTGGAGTTGGGGTTTTTCATTATGCAGCCTCGTTGTTGGGATCGGTGCGCCGCGCCGCAAGCCAGGCGTTCAGATCCGCGTGTAACACGCGATCCTCCGTCCGATGCGGATAAGCCGAAATCCGTGCGCAGCGGAACACCCTTGTGGTTCTCGTGTCTTTTGACCGTTACGCGCACGATCCAGCGCCGCGCATCAGAGGGATCAACAAAAAGATACAGTCCAGAACCGTCGCCATGCCGACCCAGGCCAAGATTATCTGCCAGCTTCCCGCAGATCGCAGCCATAAAAATACCACAAAATATACCACTCAATGAGATGTACTAAGGTTAACTTAGTAACGCTCAAGATGATACGATGAGATAGTAAACGTTATTTATTTATAGCTATACGGCAAGTTAGAAAGGACGCGCCAATTAACCGAAATAGGTTTATGGCGGAGACGAAGGGATTCGAACCCTCGAGACGGTTTCCCGCCTACTCCCTTAGCAGGGGAGCGCCTTCGACCACTCGGCCACGTCTCCGCCGACGGGTATATCCTTGCAAGCAACGGGAATACAAGGCGAAATTTCCATTTTGTGCATTCTTCAATAGAAATACTGAACCCATTGAAATTACGGTAAAACACCGATTTATGCGGATTTTGGACGAGACCCTGGCGATTTTTCTATGGCGTTTCCCGACGCTAAAAAACCAACTATAAGGTTCAAATCACGATAAGACTACGAATCCCCATTCTGGATCGCTGATCGTCCCGGAGAAAGAGTCATTGATGACATACCCGATCTTCTCGTTGTATGTGATGAGCGTTGGAACGCAGTAGAGAAACGGCAGCATCATTCGCGGCCTGTTGTCAGAGATTCAACTAGTCCCGGAAGACGGGGAATTTACGATTGAACTTGTTGGGGAACTAGCGGGATTGCTTGCGTTGGGAGCACCCCAGAACGAACAAAGCCGCCCTGGGGCGGCTTGTTCGACACTTTGTTCGACCCAAGTGGATTTGGGAGAGGATTTGAACCTGTGACCTTCAGGTTATGAGCCTGACGAGGTGAGGACGTTAAGCAATTGATCTGTTGGATCAATTGTAGTCTGGACGGGCTGTTTGGATTTTCTGACGCTGGTTGCGGGAGCAGGATTTGAACCTGCGACCTTCAGGTTATGAGCCTGACGAGCTACCGGGCTGCTCCATCCCGCGTCAGAGTCAGATTTGTTTCATCGTTAGAGAGACTGTGGGCTTTTGCTAGGTTTGGCGGTGACCTACTCTCCCGGGGCTTAAGCCCAAGTACCATTGGCGCGGCAGTGCTTAACTTCCGGGTTCGGGATGGGACCGGGTGTTTCACTTGCGCTATGACCACCAAACCGAGGAAAAGCCCATGTTGACTTTCTTGCTGTGCAAGAAAGCGACGAGGTGGCAGTTAGCGTATGTGCGTTGCCACTCGGTTGTGTTTTCAATCAACATCGCGGCTTGGCGCTGCGAGGCTATCCTTAGTCAAGGTCGGTGTATGCTTCTGGTTTTGATTTGTCTTTCTGTTACTGGATCAAATCAAGCCTATCGGGCGATTAGTACCGGTCAACTGAACGCATTACTGCGCTTACATCTCCGGCCTATTGACGTGGTGGTCTTCCACGGCCCTCAGGGAGACCTTGTTTTGAGGGGGGCTTCCCGCTTAGATGCCTTCAGCGGTTATCCTGTCCGATCATAGCTACCCAGCACTGCCGTTGGCACGACAACTGGTCCACCAGTGGATCGTTCACCCCGGTCCTCTCGTACTAGGGGCAACTCCTCTCAAGTCTCCTACACCCACGGCAGATAGGGACCGAACTGTCTCACGACGTTCTAAACCCAGCTCACGTACCTCTTTAAACGGCGAACAGCCGTACCCTTGGGACCTGCTCCAGCCCCAGGATGAGATGAGCCGACATCGAGGTGCCAAACACTGCCGTCGATATGGACTCTTGGGCAGTATCAGCCTGTTATCCCCGGCGTACCTTTTATCCGTTGAGCGATGGCCCTTCCACTCGGGACCACCGGATCACTATGGCCGTCTTTCGACTCTGCTCGACTTGTCAGTCTCGCAGTCAGGCTGGCTTCTGCCATTGCACTCAACGAGCGATTTCCGACCGCTCTGAGCCAACCTTCGCGCGCCTCCGTTACGCTTTAGGAGGCGACCGCCCCAGTCAAACTACCCGCCACGCAGGGTCCCGGATCCGGATAACGGACCGCGGTTAGACATCAAGAGTGCGAAGGGTGGTATCTCAAGGGAGGCTCCACGGATACTTGCGTTTCCGCTTCAAAGCCTACCACCTATCCTGCACATCACAATCCTGATGCCAGTGCGAAGCTGTAGTAAAGGTGCACGGGGTCTTTCCGTCTAACCGCGGGAAGCCTGCATCTTGACAGGCAATTCAATTTCGCTGAGTCGATGTTGGAGACAGCGGAGAAGTCGTTACGCCATTCGTGCAGGTCGGAACTTACCCGACAAGGAATTTCGCTACCTTAGGACCGTTATAGTTACGGCCGCCGTTTACCTGGGCTTCAATTCAAGGCTCTCACCTCTCCTTTTAACCTTCAGGCACCGGGCAGGCGTCAGACCCTATACGTCGTCTTGCGACTTCGCAGAGCCCTGTGTTTTTAATAAACAGTCGCCACCCCCTGGTTTGTGCCCCCAGCCCCTAGTTGCCTAGGAACCGGGCCTCCTTCTCGCGAACTTACGGAGGTATTTTGCCGAGTTCCTTCAACATCGTTCTCTCAAGCGCCTTGGTATGCTCTACCAGTCCACCTGTGTCGGTTTAGGGTACGGTCTGATGGAGGGCTATTTCCAGGAACCACTCAGCAGCCCAATCAATCCGATAAGATTGAACTACACCTGTGATCCGTCACATCCTCCTGGCCTAGGAATATTAACCTAGTTCCCATCGCCTACGCCTTTCGGCCTCGGCTTAGGGGCCGGCTTACCCTGCTCAGATTAGCTTTAAGCAGGAACCCTTGGACTTTCGGCGAGAGTGTCTCTCACACTCTTTGTCGCTACTCATGTCATCATTCTCACTAGTGATCTCTCCACCGGATGGCTCACGCCCCGGCTTCATCGAAAGAACTCAATCCGTCATTACATCCAACTGCTTACACAGCACAGATGCAAATACGGATGAGTTCTATGTCACACTACGCTCTGCTACCGATGCTTACGCATCCCTAGACTTCGGCTCATGGCTTGAGCCCCGTTACATCTTCGCCGCAGGACAACTTATTTAGACCAGTGAGCTGTTACGCTATCTTTAAAGGATGGCTGCTTCTAAGCCAACCTCCTGGTTGTTTTGGTCGTCCCACCTGCTTTCCCACTTAGCCATGAATTGGGGGCCTTAGTCGTAGGTCAGGGTTGTTTCCCTCTCCACTACGGACGTTAGCATCCGCAGTGTGTCTGCCATCTAGTACTCCCGGGTATTCGGAGTTTGGTTAGGATCAGTAAGCCTGTGGGGCCCCATTACCCATCCAGTGCTCTACCCCCCGGGGTATTCGGATGACGCTCTACCTAAATAGATTTCGCAGAGAACCAGCTATCTCCGAGTTTGATTGGCCTTTCACCCCTAGGCACAGCTCATCCCGATCCTTTTCAACGGATGTGGGTTCGGTCCTCCAGTAAGTGTTACCTTACCTTCAACCTGGCCATGCCTAGATCACTCGGTTTCGGGTCTGATCCCACGAACTCATGCGCCCTATTAAGACTCGCTTTCGCTACGCCTACACCTAACGGCTTAAGCTTGCTCGTAAGACCAAGTCGATGACCCATTATACAAAAGGTACGCCGTCAGATCTCGAGGATCCTCCGACTGATTGTAGGCGTTCGGTTTCAGGTACTGTTTCACTCCCCTCGTCGGGGTGCTTTTCACCTTTCCCTCACGGTACTGGTTCGCTATCGGTCAGCAAGGAGTACTTAGCCTTCGAAGGTGGTCCTCCGATCTTCAGACAGAATTTCACGTGTTCCGCCCTACTTAATACGTCCATCAAAGCTTCCTATACGGGGCTGTCACCCGCTATGGCCACGCTTCCCAACGTGTTCTAGTCACTTATCTGGCTCGGCTGGTCCCCGTTCGCTCGCCGCTACTAGGGGAGTATCAATTGATTTCCTTTCCTCCGGGTACTTAGATGTTTCAGTTCCCCGGGTTTGCTCTTAAAACCCTATGTATTCAGGTCTTAAGTACCTGTTTAAACCCCATATTGAGTATCTATCTCACAACTAGGTTGTGAGGGGATAACAATATGAAGCTTTCAGGTGGGTTGCCCCATTCAGAGATCCATGGATCAAAGCTTATTCTCAGCTCCCCATGGCTTATCGCAGAGTATCACGTCTTTCATCGCCTCTTGCTGCCAAGGCATTCACCAAACGCCCTTCTCGCGCTTGATTTGATCCAGAAAGAGAAAGACACATGATAGTTGTGCTACCGCCTATTCGGCTACTTGAGCACAAGTATGTCAATCGCGATCGCCCAGCTGGTAACTAAAGGCGATCTTTCTTCTGAACCAAAAGCATACTTTCCCGCCTTCCATCCTGGAACCCGCGCTGCCGATGTCGGTCGGCCCCACGCAGAGGATAGAAGACAATGCATGATCGTCAGATCATGCGGGTTAGTGTACTTGACTTGGACAACTCTGTTCGTTTCAGCCGGGATATTCAAAGAGGGACGAGGAAACATCCCTAATCAAACCTCCTCCGAAGAGGACCAACTGAGATCAACGCCTCACTCGGCGCGATCAAACAGTGTTGATTGATTTCTCTCTATACGATGTCAATGCCTCCGAAGAAGCGACGTCCAATCGGACGGTTAAGAACCAAAAAGGTGCTTAACGATCTGATCGGATAAATGGTGGAGCCTAGGAGGATCGAACTCCTGACCTCCTGAATGCAAATCAGGCGCTCTCCCAGCTGAGCTAAGGCCCCATTCAGGTGCTACGCACCCTAATCTAGTGGTGGGTCGAGGAGGACTTGAACCTCCGACCTCACGCTTATCAGGCGTGCGCTCTAACCACCTGAGCTACCGACCCAGACAGGCCGGTCGGC
>NZ_CBDAQX010000015.1:555000-565488 GCF_965199275.1 Ruegeria sp.
GAGAATGAACCCCGCCATGCCGACAGTAATATAAGGGCGCTTGAGGATATCAGCCCAAATCTGGCCAAGCAGCTGAACGTCCAGCACCAACCAGACCAGCAGGTGCAGCGCAACATAGGCAAAAGCCAGCACGCCGATCGCCCGGCGGAACTTCACGAGGTTCAAGCCAAGATGCTGGCGCAGAGGAGTCACTGCCAGGTCAAGAATGAGCAGCTGCAGGGCCAACTCACCCAGCTTGTGTTCGAGCGCTGTGATCGGCTCGACCCCGAGCCCCCCTGTGAGCGCAAGATACAGGAACCAAGGGGCCGGAAGGGCCCCAGCCAGATAGACTGCCCAGACGGGGATCTTTCGTATGGCCTGGTTCACTGCATGCATGGCTCAATAGTATTCCTTGAGGTCCATACCTTCATACAGGCTGGCGACTTCTTGTTCATAGCCATTAAACATGAGTGTCGGAATTCGCTTGGCGAACAGACCGCCGCCGATCTGGCGCTCGGACGCCTGAGACCAGCGCGGATGGTCCACATTCGGATTCACATTACTATAGAAGCCATACTCGCGCGGTGCGGACATGTTCCAACTGGTTGGCGGCTCATCCTCGGTCAGGGTGATCTTCACGATCGACTTGATCGACTTGAACCCGTATTTCCACGGCACCACCAACCGCAGCGGAGCGCCATTCTGGTTGGGGATCGGACGGTCATAGATGCCTGTCGCCATGATGGTCAGCGGGTGCATCGCCTCATCCAGACGCAGACCCTCGCGGTAGGGCCATTCAAGAATCGGGAAGCGCGTGCCGGGCATCTCATCGGGACGGTAGGCGGTTTCAAAGGCCACGTATTTAGCGCCCTCCTGCACACCCGCCATATTCAACAGGTCGGCCAGTTCGAACCCGTTCCACGGAATCACCATCGACCACGCCTCGACACAGCGGAAGCGGTAGATGCGTTCTTCAACTGTCATCTCGGACATGATGTCCTTGAAGTCATAGGTGCCGGGGCGATCCACCAGACCGTCGATCTCAATGCTCCAGGGTTCAGTCACGAGGGTATGGGCATATTTGGCTGGGTCGTCCTTTCCAGTGCCGAATTCATAGAAATTGTTGTAGCTGGTGATCTCTTCCCAGGTGTTCGGCTCCAGCGCCTCTTGCGCCGTAGTGGGGCGGGCCATCGCAGTCAGCCCGACACCTGCCAGCCCGGCCAAAACCTGCCGCCGGTTCAGAAACGCCGCCCTTGGGGTGACGTCGGCAAGTGTCAAAGTGTTGGTCCAGCGATGCGCCATTTGGGTCTCCGTAATGAATCCGCCTCAGAGTGAGGTAGTCCGCTGATAACACAGAGCCAAGGAAACAGGCGTCACGATTGAGCGAACAGACTGTAACGCAACTGCGTCAGCCCGCGACTAATGCGTTTTGGGCGGCTGGTTCTAACAGTCTCAATTAGGTATGCGGGAATCATCCAATAGTTGATCAGAGTTGATCCCGTGCTCGTATTTCAGGCCTTTCCTTTTTCGCTGTCCGTTTTGTGGCGCTATATCATTGTCTTTCCCGTCCTGCTGGTCGCGCTTATCGTCTACGGGTTGATAGGCGGGATACTGAGCGCGCTGATCGGGCTGCTCATTCCGGGACTGTCGGTTTTGATTTCGTTTTTTGTAGGCGCATCCTCAGGCGTCATCCCGATGTTGGTCGGCAGCCGTTTGGGCCTGCAAGCCTGCGAGGTTTCTCCGAGTAACAGTTACCGCAAGTTTGTCTTTCCGGCGGTTATCTACGGCGCCGTCGAAGCCATTGGGATCAGTGTGGCCGCCGCGCTAATCGCCGCGCTCTCCATCGGTGCCGTCAGCGTAGGGGGCGGCGTTCCCGAGGACCCGGCCGCGTTCTTCGCGACCCTGTCGCCCGTGCATATCATGATGTTCTCGGGTGTTGTGATCCTGCTCTTTGCAGCGATCTGCGCGCTAAGGGCCGGGTTTCTGGTGCCAATTGCCGCGGCCTCGATCGGGCGGGACCCCAATGGCCGCCCTTATACCCCATTCAACCATTTCGGTGCTTTCTTTCTGCAGCTTTTCGCCGTGGTGGCGATCAGCTTTGTCGGTGCTATCTTTTTCTTTGCTCTGTTTATCGTTGGACTTACCGCAATCTACGGTCCGAGCACACTGGTCAACGACGTTCAATTGATCGGCGAGATGACGGCCGGGACAGCCCCGTTTTCCGTCACTGCGCCGATGATCGCAACTGTCGTGGCCTATATCCTCCTTGCCAGCTGGGCCTTCAGCTATCAATGCGCAGGCGGGGTTCTGGCTTATCTGCGCCTCAGCGGTGGTGGCGCGCGCAAGACCCCAAGCACCGAGACATTGATTCAACCCACGCCGCAGCCCACGACCAGCTCAGGCCCCAAAATGAGTTCGGAAGAGCTGCGCGCCCTGCGTAAAAGCCGTGAGTTCCGCTAGGACGCCCCGTACGCCACAACAGACAGCACCCTTTACACAGAAGGGGTCAGCGCGGCACTCTACTTGACAGGTGGTACGGTCCGCGACACCGGTCGCCCGACCCTGCCACCCATCAGGGAGGATACCGTATGTGTGATATCTGCGTAATGAATGCCGTCAAAGACAAGATGCTGTCCCGTCGGAGCTTCTTCAAAGCCGCCGCAGCCACTGGCGTGGCAGCCGCCGTAACAGGCGCGCGTGCTCCGGCGGCATTGGCTGCAGGGCATGGCGGGGTCGAGGATATGACCCACACCCTCAGCCCCGAGTTTCCAACATGGGGAGGTGAGCCGGGCGTCTCCGCCGAACAGGCGTTCAACTTCGGGGATCACGGGTTCAACCTGTTCAACCTGTCGATCAACGAGCATACCGGCACCCATATCGATGCGCCCCTGCATTTCTCGGCCGACGGAACCTCAGTCGATGAGATCCCGGTGACGGACCTGGTTGCGCCGCTTTGTGTTGTGGATATCGCGGCCCGTGCCGCCGAAGACGCCGATACCCGCGTGACGCCTGATGACCTCAAGGCGTGGATCGCGGCGAACGGAGACATCCCCGACGGCGCCTGCGTCGCCATGCATTCCGGCTGGGGTGGAAAAACGGCGACCGACGAGTTTCGCAATTTCGACGGAGAAGCACAGCACTATCCCGGCTTCCACGTCGAGGCCGCGCAGATGCTGATGGAGGAAACCGGCGCGCGATCCATGGCGGTCGACACACTGTCGCTGGATCACGGCATGTCCGCCGATTTCGCCACCCACTACGCCTGGCTGCCCACCGGCCGGTTCGGGATCGAGTGTCTGGACAATCTCGACCGCGTCCCAGCCGCCGGAGCCACCCTGGTGATCGGAGCACCCAAACACAAAGGCGGCACCGGCGGCCCGGCGCGGATATTTGCGCTGGTCTGATCGGGTCGGTCAGCCGGACAACATTTCCGAGACCTGCACCGCGTATCTGTCTGTCATTCCCGATACGAAATCCGTCAGGGAATGCAACGCGGTGTAGGGATCAGTGGCATCACGCAGATCAAGCTGAACCGCGTTGACGAGCTGCGTTTCATAGTCGGGCAGCGCGTTCACATCCCAATTTTTCCGGGCCAGTGCCTCGTAAACCGGGCACAGACCATCCAACACCTTGCGGATCACGTTGCGCCCCTTGACCTCAAGCCGGGTTTTGCGCGGCGCGGTGAAAAGCTGCTGATGGGCCAGATCCTTGATGGCTTTGAATTCTCTGGCCTTGCTGGACACGCCGATCAGTGAATCCGAGAACTGACCCTCGAGAATGGCATCGTAATTGTCCTTGAACGCCTGAACGCAAGCGTTGATCGCACCGCCAATCGCTCGGGCGCGCAGATAGCTGATCCGCTCGTATTCGCTGTAATCCGCCTGATTGCGCTTCGTCGGGATTGCAACGGCCGACAAAAGATCCTCGACCGTTTTATACGACAGGTCACCCGCCGAATACCCGTCCTCCAGATCGACAATGTTGTAGCAAATGTCATCGGCGGCCTCGACCAGATAGACCAGCGGGTGTCGCCGCCACCAGCTTTGCCCATCCAGACCCTGCGCCTCGTGCAGGCCCATCGCCCGCGCGGCGGTTTCGAAATACGCACGCTCACTTTCGAAAAAGCCGAACTTCTTGGCCCCGACATAGGGCACGCCGGGGGTTTCCTTGAACAAGCGATGGGTCTCGGCGCCCATCGGGTATTTCATGAATGCACCCAGAACGGCGTTGGGCATACACATGCCGCCCTCGTTTCGGTACATCTCAAGCCGCGTCAGGATGCGAAAGCCCTGTGCGTTGCCCTCGAATTTCTCAAACTCGTGCCAATGCGCGCGCGCGATCCCCATGAACGCCTTGGTGCCTTCGTGCAGTTGCTCGGCACACCATTTGCCAATCGCCTCTTCACCGGAATGACCGAAAGGCGGATTGCCGACGTCATGCGCCAGACAGGCCGCCTGTATAACCCCGGCGATTTTATGCGCGTCACCGACGGGGATCAGCTTTTCAGCCTCCAACCAAACCCCGACCTGCATCCCGATGGACCGGCCAACACTTGCCACTTCTTCCGAATGGATCAGGCGATGGCGCAGATGGTCATTGTCATAAAGCGGATGAACCTGCGTCTTGTTCGCCAATCGGCGGAACGGCGCGGAAAAGGTAATCCTGTCTGCGGCAATGACATATGATGGGCGCTCGGCCTGTTCCTGTTTCCTGACTTCCGACCTTTTTGTTGATCTGACTGGGTTTTTGGTTTGTTTTCAGGTGTGGTTGCTCAGAGGCGCGTTGTAGTGCCCCATTATTATAAAAAGTATTGACATGGGCCTTCAGATGGCTAACCTCTTCGCCCATGTTCATCCGCACCAAACATGACGCAAAGCTCAACCGCACACGGATCCAGATCGTTGAATCCGTCCGCACCGGCTCCAAGGTACGCCAGAAGATCCTGCGCCATGTGGGTGTGGCCCATAACGACAGCGAGATTGAGGATATCAAGCGTCTGGCGGGCCGCTTGATGGAGCAATTACGCATTGATCGCTCGCCGCAAATGGAACTGTTCACGCCCACGGAATATGCCGATCTGCAGGCGCTGGTGCGCCGCGCTCCGCGGCCGGACAAGCTTGGCGTTGATCTTGCCGAGTGCCGTGAGGAGGCGCGGGTCTCTCTGGGTCTGCGGGATGTCATGGGGACGATGTATGACCAACTGGGTTGGGGGGCCCTTCTGGGGGCGGCGCGTAAAAGTGCCAATCGCATTGTGAAAGAGCTGGTTATGGCGCGGATCGCACAGCCCGAGAGCAAGCGCGCGACCGTGGAGGCGTTGGAGAACCAGGCAGGCATCACGCTCAATCTGGACGTGGTCTATCGGAGCATGGATTACATCAATACGCCGGTGATAGACGGGATTTGCAAAACCTCTCACGCGGCGGCAGAGAAGTTGCTGGGCGGGCCAGTGACCGTGCTGTTCTACGATTGCACGACCCTGGCCTTTGACACCGAGCGCGAGGACCCGGCCGAGGATGCGGACGGGGTCGAGCAGGATCATCTTCTGGCCAAGGGCTTCAGCAAGGATGGCAAGCATCACCGCGCTCAGGTCATGCTGGCGCTGATCGTCACCTCCGATGGGCTGCCTGTGGGCTATGAACTCTTCCCGGGAAACACCTGGGAAGGTCATACGCTGGAAGCTGCGCTGAAGGCGTTGGAGGGACGCTTCGACGTGGCCAGGGTCACGTTCGTGGCCGATGCCGCCATGCTCAGCAAGGACAACCAGCAGATGTTGCAGAACAAGGGTCTGCCCTACATCCTCGGCTATCGCATGAAGTCCGCCCCGGCCGCCGTGAAGGCGAACATTTTGAGCCCGGAGGGACGCCAGCCTTGGGCTGGACACGGTTCTGAAGAGGCAACCGAGAAGGGCTGGTACAAGGTGATCGACCAGGAGGGAGCGCGGGTCATTGTGACCTGGTCACCCACCCGGGCACGCAATGATGCCCACAAGCGCGACAAGGCAATCGAAAAGCTGCACAAGAAGCTCAAGCGCTCTCGCAAACCCGGCAGCTTCAGCAGCCGGGGATATGGCCGCTTCCTGGCCTTCCCCGACAGCGGGGACGTCACGCTGGATGCACCCGAAAAAACTGGCCAGACCAAAGCCTGAGCTCCTCAACACTCCGAAACAATCGCTGGCGAAAAAAGTCGTGTAGTGCCTTTTGGCAACCAAGGCATAATAATATCAATGACTTATACGAAAAAATGTCGGAAGTCAGGAACACGTACAACGGAGATCGGACATGAGCCAGTACACACCGTCCTCAATGGAATATCTCGCCGCCAGAATCGACGACAAGCGCAAGGACTCGAGGCGCTCGAGGCGCTCCACAAGACCCTGCTTGAGGCTTTCGGGCCGTCGCCTGCCAAATGAAGCCGCCGATCTGGCCCTTTCAGAGGATCCTCCTCAATGGCCGCTGACGGGCAGTTCGTCACACGGCTTGTCATGCAGGAGGGCGCGACCAGCAGATTTGAGCCCCGCACCTTCACGCGATGGCTCGGCGTGTTCCTGTCCGACATCGAAGCCATGCTGGGGCCCAGAGATCCCGCTTCACTGTCCTCGGCATCGAGTTTGTCGATACATGCCATGAAATGCCCAAGACATGGTTCCCGGACACCCATCCTCATGGCAAGCATGTCATTGTGCACTTGAACCGGTCCGCAATGCAGGACGGGGCAAGGGCGCGCTGGCAGCTTGCTCACGAATGCGTCCACCTCATTGATCCCGCACAGGGCGTTGCCAGTGTCATGGAGGAAGGCATCGCGACATGGTTCCAGAATACCGCAACCACACGCAGCTTTCACAACGGCAGCGGGCCATATGCAGAAGCCGAACGCCTTGTATCACCCGTGATCAGGGAACTCTGCGAGACCATCAGGTTCCTCAGAACGCAAAACCGCCTGCACCTTGATGATATCGCGCCAGCACACCTTCAGAACCACAACCCGAACTGGTCCGGCGACTTCTGCCGCGCTCTCACCGAGCCGTTTTCTGCGCTGAAGTAATGAGGCTGATCAAAAGCAAAAATGGCAAAACAACAACCCGATTGGGCGCGAAACTGTCGCGGCGAAAATCAACGCGCGGGATTCCATTGTGCGGTCGGAATGTTAATCTTTCTGCAAGGCAGGAAAAGGCGCAGGCATGGCAATCCTTGGACGAAAAGATATCGGTGACAGAATCGCAACGGGCGCGATCAAAATCGAGCCGTTTGACAAGACTAAAATCGAGCCCGCGAGCTACGATTGTCGAATAGGCGATGTTCTTGCCGCCGGTGCCGGTCGTCATGTCTGGGGAGAGGGCGATGAGTTCATTCTCGAAAGCAACTCTTGGGCGTCTGTATCCTCGGAAGAGTTTTTTGAACTGCCCAACAGCATTTGCGCGTCATACGGCATCCGCTCTGGTCTTGCGAGGAGGGTGTCATCGCGTTTGGGGGGTCCTCAAATCGATCCCGGCTATAAGGGAAAAATTTTTGTTTCCCTATATAATCCGACGCTGGAGCCGATTATTTTGCAATACGGCCAGGTGATCATGTCGGTCATTTTCTATGAGCTATCATCAGAGGACGAGCACGGATATACGCGGCCATATCAAGGGCAAAAGGACTTTCCGTCACAAGATGTCGAATTTATGATGAGAATGCGCAGCCGGAACCTTGCTGATGTTATTGACAACGTTGAAACGCTTGATCACTCGGTCAAAAACCTTGCCAGTAACCTGAAAATCCTGACCTCCGATGTACATGAAATTCGGCAGATTGTGAATGATGCCAAGCCTTGGCTAAAGGTCATCGGCTGGATTTTGGGTGCCGCTGGAGGTTGCCGCCGTCGGGTGGATTGTTATGTCACTCCTGCAGAGTTTCTTTGGAACACCCCCCGCGCCCTAGAGTCCCTGCTGTACTGCACTGTCAGCAGTGCGCATCCGGTGTGTGACAACAATACTGCCGCACAAAATCCCGATTGAGCACGAAACTGTCGCACCGGAAATCAACGCGAAAATCACATCGATTGGCGCGAAACTGTCGCGGAATTGAGCAATAATTCTGTCGCGCTACACCTCCGGATCGGTTTTGCCAAAGAAGCTGTCTAGCTCATCATGAACACGCACGGCCTGATCCAGCAGCGGGTCCGAACCCTCGGCATAGAGACCGGCCCGGATCATCACTTCGGACTGCTCGTAGCTGCCCACAAGCTTGCGGGTTTCCGAGATCATCTGATTCTGGGCCTCGGTCGCGGCAGCAGGTAGGCTGCGCGACACCGACCTGCTGAGGTCAATCGCAGGGAATCGCCCGCGCTCGGCGATGTCGCGGCTCAGGACGATATGGCCGTCCAGAACCCCGCGCAGGATATCCGCAACGGGTTCGTCCATATCGGATCCAGCGACCAGAACGCTGAAAACAGCGGTGATGTCGCCGTGCGTGTAGAAAAGCGTGCAATTTTGACCCCCTAAGCGGGGAAATCGGCGTCCAAATTTGACCCCTCCCTATGGTTGTAGACATCCTTTTCATTGAGCAGTCGATGGAGAGGCAAGCGGGATGATTTGCGTGGGTAACTATTAGAAAAGTGCGTCGCTTACACCTGATCGAAAAAAGAGCATCAAGGAAATTTGCCGTTCGCTCAATTTGAGCCGTGCAACGGTTCGAAAGATAATCCGATCGGGAGTGACGGAGTTCAAATATGAGCGCAAATCGCAGCCATACCCGGTGCTCGGGCCTTGGCGCGCGCGTCTGGATGAAACGCTTGAGGAGAACGAGGCGCTTCCGAAGAAACACCGCAAGCGGATGACCAAAATCTGGAAGGAACTCTCCGATGATGGTTTTGGGCGGCGGGTATGACAGTGTTCGACGCTACACAAAGAATTGGCGCATTGCGCACGGCCGGACAACAGGCGCAGGCGTTCATCCCGCTGATCTTGATCCTGGGAGGCGTACCAGTTCGACTGGAGTGTGGAGACGGTTTTGATGGACGGTGCACTCACGACCGTGAAGGTTGCCCATTTCAAACTTTGCCATAGCCGCATGCCATTCTCCATTGCCTATCCGCGCGAGACGCAGGAGATGGTCTTTGATGCCCACGACGAGGCCTTCAAATTCTTTGGTGGAGGCTGCATCAACGGGATCTACGATAACATGACGACCGCCGTCGATGCGATCCTGTCGGGCAAGGAAAGAAAGTTCAACAAGGCATTCTCCCGGATGTGTTCTCATCATCTGGTGAACCCGATCGCCTGTACGCGCGCGGCCGGTTGGGAGAAGGGTCAGGTTGAGAATCTGGTCAAGGAGAGCGCGCCCTATAGTTTTACACCGCGTCTGGAGGTGGCCGACTTCGATGAATTGAATGCCCGTGCTTGCAAAAAGACGCGATCAAACGCGCAAAAGAACTGCGGCATCCGGAAAACCTGGAGGTGACGGTCTGGGAGGAGTTCCAGCAGGAAAAGCCGCTGCTGACGCATCTGCAGAAGCCCTTCGTCGGGTTCCGTGAAAAGACGTCGCCGTGAGCCGAACCTGCCTGATCAACTTCGAAAGAAACAAATACAGCGTTGAGGCAAGAGCTGTTGGACGTCAGGTCCCAGTTGCAGGTCTAACGCCACGCGGATTGTCCCTGCGCCAAGACGGTGAGATTGTCGGAGAGCACGAACGGTGCTTCGGCCGAGGAAAAAACGATCTTCAACCCTTGGCACTATGTGCCCGTCCCTCAAGCGCAAGCCCTGGCGCTCTGCGCAATGGAGCACCGTTCCGTGACTGGGACCTACCACCGGCAATGACGCAGATCTGGACCCATCTGCGGGGCACATCCGACGGAAGACCGGCAACTTGCCGATATTCTTTTCGCTGCTTACCAGCACGACATTGATGTGGTCGAGGCTGCCTGCGAAGAAGCTCTAAAATCTGGCCTGCGCAAGGGCCGATGCGATCCTGAACATTGTCTCTCGGCGCACCAATCCCCCGCCGCCAAAGGCGATTGAGCCGCCTGCCCACCTGCAGCTGAAAATGGCACCGATCGCGGATTGCGCTCGCTATGACAGGCTTGGAGGCTCCCATGCAACTGCGTAAGGAAATTCTCGAACTTGCCCGTCAACTGAAGTTGCCAGGCATCGTCAACTGCTTTGACGAAGTGATGCAGGCCGCAGCCAAAAACAACTGCGGCCCCAACAGGTCGTGGCCGAACTCCTCACGGCCGAACTGGCCGAAAAGACTGCGCGCTCGATCCGTATCAGATGGGGTGCCGCAAAGTTCCCGGTCTGCAAGTCCTTACCTGAGTTCGACTTCACGGTCAGCCCCGTCAACGAGGAAGTCGTGCGCAATCTTCATGACGGCGATTTTATGGACCAGGCCAGGAATGGCGTGTGCTGGTCGGGTGGAGACCGGATCGGGCAAAACGCATCTCGCAACAGCGATCGGGGGCCACGCGGTCAATAACCGCCGGCGGGTCAGGTTCTTCAGCGCTGTGGATCTCGCGAACAAGCTGGAGGCTGAA
>NZ_CBDAQX010000016.1:0-16037 GCF_965199275.1 Ruegeria sp.
TCTGTCGGCTCCGTGACGGTCTTGGATTTGATCTTCGAATGCTTGTGCCTGATCGCGGCCCAGTCGCGCCAGCGCAGTTTCAATACCGGAAAGACGCCTTAGCACTTCGGTGTCGCGGTCACGTGCTGCGGCTTGTTCCGCCTGAATGGATTTCAAGTGTTCAAGGACGATGCTTTCAGGCATTTTGCGTTTGCTCCTGTTTGTGTCGGGCGAAGGCATCACGGGCAATGTCAGCCTCGCGTCGGGGATAAGTTTGCCCCCCGGCATCGAAGGTGCGTCCCACGTGATCGGCCCATTTGTCGCGCTCGGCATCGGTCAGGCCGTGCCACCACGTCAGGGCGGGTTCCGACTGCTCGTGATCATCAATCATCGGCGGCGCGTCCGTGGCGTCCTGTGCCTTGCGCCTGGCCGCGCTGTGGCGTTCATTTTCAGCCACGGTTTCGCTTGCGTCACGGGGGTCTTTCCATTGCCAGTCGAAGCGCACTGCCACCACGGAACGTCCCAGCTTTTGCGGGGTCATTTTGACTTCGATAGTGCCAAAATCGTTGATTGCTGAAACTGCGGGTTTCAACACTTTCTGTCGAAATGTGTTGAAGCGCTTGTAAGAAGGGCGACTGGATACGCCCATAAGTGCCTTGATCTCATCAAGGCTGAACGTCCAGCTGGGCCGCCCAAGGCGTTTTTTGTCCGCTAGAATAGCGTAAAGCCGCCGCCCATGCCCCGTAAGTCTATGGGCGGCGTGTGTTTCGATTTTGGCAAATGTTTCCGGGGTTCGGAATGTCTGGACGCCGGACGGGGAAATGAGCAGCCGGGCAAGGCTTCCCCCTTCGGAAATTTCCCACTCGGCCAGAATTACCGCACCCCATGGATTGCCCTTATATTCTCCTGAGATTTTCACTTCCGTGAGACGTTCAAGACATTTTCGCAGCCAGATGTTATCGGTTCGCCCGCCCGGTCCGCGAAGTCGTTTAGCGGCTATCTCGACCCATACCGAATTTGGGACCTGGGCGGGCACTCGATCCTCGTCGAGCTTGGCTGCGATCTCCCAGACGACCGCGACCATGGCCGGGGAAAGTGGCTGTTCAGATCGAAGGGCAATAGCGGAACTGGGAACGGTAAGATTTTTCATACGACAACTTCTAACAAATAAAAAAGGTGTCCGCAATAATGGTACCCTACCCCTCCCGGAAGTTGTCGCTACCCCTCCCGGAAGTTGTCGCTACCCCTCCCGGAAGTTGTCGTCAGCCCTCCCGGAAGTTGTCGTGAAGGGGTACAGTGTCAGTGTCGGGTGTCGAGGGGAGCGAAGCGACACGCGACACTCGACACCCGACACTGCGAACGACACGAAACCGAAAAACGACAGCCCCAAAAAAATGGCCCAAAAAAAAATGGCCCCGGAATCGCCCTGTCGAGAGGTCGGAAATTTTCTGAGAGAGGGCCGGGTCGAGAGGTTGCGCAAAAGACCCCGGGAACAGCGCCTGCGGAGAGGCTGGAAAATTCCATCACCAGAGGAGGACCGGGAAGCAGTTTCAAAGAGGCTGTGCCGCTCCCCGGAATCGGCCTGTACGCATGAATGGAACGGTGAGGGGTCATAAGGCATTTTTTTCGTTGAGACATCGGTAAATGGTTGCAGGATGGACTTTGAATGCTCTGGCGACCTCTTTGACGGATTTTCCATTTTCGAGAAGTTGACGGACTGTGTCGCGTTGTTCACTCCCCAATTTAGGAGGGCGTCCAAATATGACGCCACGTTGCAATGCAGCCTTTCGACCGTTTTCGGTTCGACCTCGTATAAGTTCACGTTCGAACTCTGCAATGCCAGCAAACACGGTCAGGATCATGCGGCCTGAGGGCGAGGATGTATTGGCCCAGGGTTCGGCAAGCGATTGAAGTCCCGCGTCTTTTTCTCCGATAACTTCTGCGACGCGTAAAAGTTCAGACGTTGAACGCGCCAAGCGATCAAGACGCGTCACGACAACCGTATCCCCTTTTCTGAGTTGGTTTAGCAACCTTTGCAGTTCAGGCCTCTTTATGCGTGCACCGGAACCCTTTTCCTCGAGCACCGTCTCGCATCCGGTCGCTTCCAGTTCGGCCCGTTGCAAATCAAGTTCCTGGGCGTTCGTTGAGACGCGCGCGTAACCAAATTTCATGCCGCCCCTTCCGAAGTGTCGCAAAAGTTGTCGCAAAAACCGTTTCTTTCGCATCTGTATTTTGCGATAGATAAACCATTGATTCTTCGTGGCCGGATTCGGTCTCGCGAAACTTGAGAGATTTGCGAATGCCGACGCGGTTTTTGAGTGACGCGCAGCGGGCGCGATACGGACGCTTCGACGGGGTTCCCAGTCGAACGCAGATCGCGCGATATTTCCACCTTGATGCGACTGATCGGGACATTATCAATCAGTTGCGTGGCAGCCATAATCGTCTGGGCTTTGCGCTTCAACTCGGTATCGCTCGGTTCCTTGGCGTACTTCCGACAAGGTTCGAGGATATTCCCGATGTCGTGGTTGAAGCGGTGGTCGCACAGCTCGGACTGACCACGATGCCGTCTTTGACCGCCTATGCTGTTGGGCGCCCAAAGAAGCGCCATGCGGCCTTGATCCGGAAAACCTACGGCTTCCGAGACCTGGCCGATGATGCCAGCGCTCGCTTTCGTTTGACGCGCTGGCTTTACACTCTGTGTTGGTCTGGCGATGATCGGCCGAGCCTGCTGATTGACCGGGCCACGGCGTGGATGTTGGCGCGCAAGATACTGCTGCCTGGTATCAGCACTTTGGAGCGCCTTGTTGCCCGCATTCGGGATCGTGCGCATCGGCAGTTGTGGATGCATCTGTCCGATGCGTTGTCGGATATGCAGCGGCAGAAGATCACCGCCTTGCTTGAGGGCGAAGGCGGGTCGCTGCGCAGGCTGGATTCGTTGCGGGCGGCTCCCACAAGACGGTCTATGACAGAACTGCTGCGCCACTTTCATCGCCTTGATGACATTCGCGCCTACGAACTGGCCCCGCATTCGCCTGAAACGGTTCCGAATGCACTCATCCAGCGCCTGGCCAAGATAGCTAGAACCATGCGGCCATCTGCAATCGCGGTTGCCAAGGAGCCGCGCCGAACCGCGATTATCGCCGCGCTGTTTCACACGTTGGAGGCCGTTGCCATCGACGATGCGGTCGAGCTTTTTAGTGCCTTGCTGGCGGATACGTTTCGAGAAGCCAAGGCAGCTCGCAAGCGAAAGAGATTGCGAAGCTTGGGCGATCTGGACGCTGCTGCTCTGACCTTGCGTGACCTGGCCCGGCGCGTCATGACCGATGGCGACGATGATACAGATATGACTTTCCGGTCCTGGCGCGATGCCATCTACGACGAATTGAATTATGCCGCCCTCGTTGAAGCCACTGACCGTGTCGATGTCTTGGCCAAACCACCAGAAGACAAGCCGCTGGAAGAACTGATCGTAAAGTGGCGCACGACGCACACACTGTTTCGCAACCTCCTCGAACGAATAGAATTTGAAGCTTCGCCCAAGGGCCAGCCTATCAAAGCGGCGATCGATTTTCTTCGCGGCATCGAGAACTGGGCAAAAGCTGATATGAACGATGCGCCGACTGAAATCCTGCGTGGAGTCTGGCGCAAATACGCGCTCGATACCAATGGAAAAGTCTCCGACAATAAAGCTTATGTTTTTGCTGTATGCGAGGCTTGGCAGGGGGCACTTAAGACCCGAGACATCTTCGTGCCCGCTGGCATGAGGTTTGATGATCCCAGACGTGGCTTGCTGAGCGGCGAAGCGTGGCAGGCGGTGAAGCCAACTATATGCCGCACACTTGAACGTTCGCCAAATGGAGAAACGGAACTCGCCGTTCTTGCTGACCAACTTGACCAAGCCTATCGGCGGGCGGCGGAAACCTTCGAAGTAAATCCGGCAATTCGAACTGAAATCAAGAAGGGCAAGCCACAGCTCGTCATCACGCCACTCGACCGCATCGAAGAATCCGACAGCCTGAAGAAACTGAAGTTCGCGATGCGGACCAGATTGCCAAAAGTCGATCTCTCGGATGTGCTTCTCGAAGTCGCCAACCGAACCGGTTTTGCGCAGGATTTCACCCATGTCACTGAGCGGCGCGCGCGCGTCGATGGCTTCCAGACAAGCCTGTGTGCCGTATTGCTCGCCGAGGCCTGCAACATTGGCTTCGAGCCGATCACGCAGGCGAGCTTTCCGCCACTTCGGCGCGACAGGCTTTCCTGGATCAGCCAGAACTTCATCCGCTCCGAGACAATCACGGCAGCAAACGCTCGCATCGTTGCCGCCCACAATGAACTGCCGATCGTCCAACATTGGGGTTCTGGTGATGTTGCCTCCGCAGACGGAATTCGCTTTTCCGCTCCACCCACGGTCATCCATGCCGGCCCTAACCCGAAATACTTCAAGACTGGCCGCGGTATCACGCTTTATAACCTTGTCTCCGACCAGTTCACTGGCCTCAATGCCCTTGTTGTGCCCGGAACACTGCGCGACAGCATGTTCATCCTTGCGCTTTTGCTCGACCAGGAAACCGATCTCGAACCCGTAGAAATCATGACCGACACGGCGGCCTACTCCGATATCGTCTTTGGACTCTTTTGGTTGCTTGGCTATCAGTTCAGTCCTCGGCTCGCGGATATCGGTCAGACCCGACTTTGGCGCATCGACCGCAAAGCAGACTATGGTCCGCTTGATTCGCTCACGCGCAACAAGATCAATGTCCGCCTCATTATAGAAAATTGGGAAGACCTGTTGCGTCTGACCGGATCGCTGAAGCTTGGACACATCAATGCAGGCGCAGTCATGCGTACACTTCAGGTGCGCGAACGCACCACGGCACTCGCCAAAGCCCTTGGAGAATTGGGCAAGATCATCAAGTCGCTGCATATCCTCAGATTCATCACTGACGAGGAAACGCGGCGGCGTATTCTGATCCAACTTAACCGTCAGGAGCTTCGCCACAGCCTGGCCAGGCGCGTCTGTTACGGTGAAAGGGGGGAAATTCGCAAACCCTATAGGCAAGGGCAGGAAGAACAACTTGGAGCGCTCGGGTTCACCCTCAATGCTATCGCTTACTGGAACGCAACCTACATGCAGCGCGTACTCGACCAACTCGAAACAGAAGGCTGGAATGTCAGCCCCAATGACATTGCCAGAATATCGCCCCTTGGACACAAACATATCAATTTCCTCGGCAGGCACGCATTCGACCTGCCGGACAACATTGCCACCGGAGAATTGCGCCCTCTCAGAAACCCTAATTCCGAACGGTAGTTTTGCAAAGTCTTATGACCCCTCACCGTTCCATTCATGCGTACAGGCCATTTTGAGCAGATCTGCCTCGAACTCGGCGAATGTGGCGACGATGTTGAAAAACATCTTCCCCATCGGGTCACTGGGATCGTAGATAGCTGCTCCCAGGGCAAGTTTCACGCCTTTAGCTTCGAGTTGATCGCTGATGGCCCGAACATCCGGAACAGATCGGGCAAGACGATCGAGCTTCGTCACGACCAGAGTGTCGCCTTTTCGCACGGCGGCCAGCGCTTGTTCAAGTCCGGGCCGCTCCCGATTGGTGCCGGTCAATCCGTGATCCGTGTAGATGCGGTCCTTGCGAACCCCGAGGTCACTCAACGCTTGCCGCTGCGCGGTCAAGTCCTGACTGTAGGTCGAGCAGCGCGCATATCCGATTTTTTCCATTGCTCGACTGTACGTTTGAACCCCCTTCACTGCAACTTTTATCGGACGGGTTATTTGCGACACTCTGAGACCTTGTTTTCATGGGTGCGGATTCCGAGGTCTGAGTTGTGCGCTGAAGGTAGGTCTATCGAACAGGCAAAAACATAACGAAGGCCCGGGATCTGACCCTCAACACTCTCTCTGAAAAGGTAACACATGGCCCATAGAACTGTTCTGACGAAACGTCAGCGTGATACTCTCTTCGACCTGCCCACTGACCGGGCATCGCTGGAATACCACTACACGCTCGCAGACGATGACATCGCGTACATCAAAACGCGCAGGCGCGCGCAAAACCAGATCGGCTTTGCGCTCCAGCTTTGCGCGTTGCGATATCCTGGACGTCTTCTGAAACCGGGAGAGGTGATCCCGGAAGCCGTATCCAATTACATCGCAGCCCAACTCGGGCTGAAACCTGAAGATCTCTTGCCCTACGCTGTCCGCGATGTAACCCGTCGAGAACATCTCGGTGCCTTGCGCAAAATCTACGGCTACAAGCCGTTCGCTGGCAAGCGCGCGAAGCAGATGCAGTCCTGGCTCGGTCAGCAGGCCGAGGCCGCCGAAACCGGCGAAGGGCTGGTGCGGGTCTTTGTGGAGGAATGCCGAAACCGGCAGATCATTCTGCCGGGGATCACGACCATTGAGCGGCTGTGCGCCGATGCCCTTGTGGCGGCCGAGCGGCGGATTGAGGGCCGGATTGCCGCGCGCCTGGACAGCCGGATGCGCCGCCGCCTAAATGATCTGCTGGGCGCGGCGGAGAACGGCTGGCAGAGTGTGTTCTTGTGGCTGCGCGGTTTCGAGGTTGGCAAGAACACGGCCGATATGAACCGCCTGCTTGATCGGGTGGACGCCCTCAAGGCAATTGAGCTATCGCCTGACGTCCTCAATGACATCCCGCCACACCGGATCAAAATCCTGCGCCGCCAGGGCGAGCGGTACTTCACGGGCGGCCTGCAGGACATCAGCGGCAATCGTCGCCTTGCCATTCTGGCCACCTGCGTGGTGGAGTGGTCGGCCTCCATCGCAGATACCGTTGTCGACACCCATGACCGGATCGTAGTCAAGATGTGGCGGGAGGCGAAGAAACTCAGCACGCTACACTTCGAACAGGCGCAGGCAGATATCGCCAACACACTGGTCGGGTTCCAATCATTGGGAACGACCTTGCTGATGGCCCGGGGCGATGAGGCGGCCCTGCGCGGTGCCGTCGATGCATCCTGCTCATGGGATGGATTGGAAACACTCGTGGCGATGGCGACCCAGTTGATCAAGCCCGCCATGGCCGAGCCAATGGATCACATCGAAAAGGCTATTCACTGTTTCAAACTCTATGGCAAACGCATGTTGAGAGCGCTGGATATCAGGGGTGCCACCGTGGCCCAACCGCTGCTCGACGCTGCGACGGTCATCCGGGAAGACGCAGATATCCCGACCAAATCCCGGGCCTTTCTTCCAGCCCGCTCAAAGTGGGACAAACAGCTGCGCAAGCCGGAAACCAACGAGCAGCGGCTTTGGATCGTGGCGGTGATGTGCCGCTTGCAAGAAGCCTTCCGGTCCAACGATATCTGGCTGGATCATGCCCGCCGATATGCCGATGACAGGAAAGTCCTGGTGCCGCTGGAAGCGGCGAAGACGATGCCAGGTCTTGATCTTCCGCTGGATCCCGAGGTCTGGCTTGAGGATCGCAAGCATCGGTTGCAGGTTGGTCTGGAGCGGCTTGCGGAGGCTGTCAGGGACGGCACCCTTCCCAACGGCCTCATCGAAGCCGGTGAGTTGCGCATTGAACGCCTCAAGGCGGATGTTCCGGCGGAAGCTGCCGATCTGGTTCTCGATCTCTATCGGCGCCTGCCCCCTGCGAAAATCACCGATATCCTTCAGGACGTGGCCGAAGCCACAGGCTTCACGGACGCGTTCACCCATCTGCGCACAGGCGCACCGTGCAAGGACATCATCGGACTGCTGACCGTGCTTCTCGGTGAGGGCTTGAACGTTGGTCTGAGCAAGATGGCCGCCGCGACCGCCGACCATGAGTATTCCCAGCTCTCCCGTCTGTCGCGTTGGCATGTCGAAAGCGATGCGATCAACGAGGCGCTGGCCATCGTTCTCGACGCGCAGTCCAGGCTTCCCATGGCCCAATACTGGGGTTCGGGTCAGACCTCATCCAGCGACGGGCAGTTCTTCCCGACCACGCGCCAGGGCGAAGCAATGAATCTCATCAACGCCAAGTACGACACGCATGTTCCGGGGCTGAAAGCCTACGCCCATGTGTCCGACCTGTACGGGCCGTACTGGATCAATTCGATCCCGGCCACTGTGAACGAGGCACCATATATTCTGGACGGATTGTGCCTGAGCGAGATCGGCAAGAAGATCAAGGAGCACTACGCCGACACGGGTGGGTTCACTGATCTCGTATTCGCCGCCTGCGCGCTGCTGGGCTATCGCTTCATTCCCCGGATCCGCGATCTGAAATCCAAGCGGTTCTACGTCTTCGATCGTAAAAGCGTTCCCAAGGAACTCAAGTGCCTGGTCGGGGGCAAGGTCCGGGAACAAACCTTCATCGACAACTGGGGCGATGTGCTGAGATGCACGGCCACGATGCGGTCCGGGAAGGTACCGCCAAGCCAGCTGCTGAAGCGATTGTCAGCCCGGCCGCGCAAGAACGATTTGGCCATCGCGATGCGGGAAATCGGACAGATCGAACGGACACTGTTCATCATCGAATGGACCCTTGATATGGACATGCAGCGCCGCTCTACTGTCGGGCTCAATAAAGGCGAAGCGCACCATGCGCTGAAGAATGCCTTGTGGATCGGCCGTCGGGGCGAGATCCGCGATCGGACCACGGAAAGCCAGCATTTCCGCCTGGCTTGCCTCAATCTGCTCACGGCGATCATCATATTCTGGAATACGGACCAGATCGGCAAAGCCATCCTGCAGCGGCAAAGCGAAGGCCTAGACACGCCCGAACACCTGCTCAGGCACATATCGCCCTTGGGATGGGAGCACATTCTGCTCATAGGTCAGTACATCTGGCGAGAAATGAGGCACAAAATCGCTTAGCGTACGATTTATCACTGTCCCGTAATCGACCCCACCCTTGGCACTATGTGCCCGTCCTCAAGCGCAAGCCTGGCGCTCTGCGCAATGGAGCACCGTTCCGTGACTGGGACCTACCACCGGCAATGACGCAGATCTGGACCCATCTGCGGGGCACATCCGACGGAGACCGGCAACTTGCCGATATTCTTTTCGCTGCTTACCAGCACGACATTGATGTGGTCGAGGCTGCCTGCGAAGAAGCTCTAAAATCTGGCCTGCGCAAGGCCGATGCGATCCTGAACATTGTCTCTCGGCGCACCAATCCCCCGCCGCCAAAGGCGATTGAGCCGCCTGCCCACCTGCAGCTGAAAATGGCACCGATCGCGGATTGCGCTCGCTATGACAGGCTTGGAGGCTCCCATGCAACTGCGTAAGGAAATTCTCGAACTTGCCCGTCAACTGAAGTTGCCAGGCATCGTCAACTGCTTTGACGAAGTGATGCAGGCCGCAGCCAAAAACAACTGGCGGCCCCAACAGGTCGTGGCCGAACTCCTCACGGCCGAACTGGCCGAAAAGACTGCGCGCTCGATCCGGTATCAGATGGGTGCCGCAAAGTTCCCGGTCTGCAAGTCCTTACCTGAGTTCGACTTCACGGTCAGCCCCGTCAACGAGGAAGTCGTGCGCAATCTTCATGACGGCGATTTTATGGACCAGGCCAGGAATGGCGTGCTGGTCGGTGGAACCGGATCGGGCAAAACGCATCTCGCAACAGCGATCGGGGGCCACGCGGTCAATAACCGCCGGCGGGTCAGGTTCTTCAGCGCTGTGGATCTCGCGAACAAGCTGGAGGCTGAACATCGCGAAGGCAACGCCGGGCGGCTCAGCGAGCAGCTGATCCGCGTCGACCTCGTGATTATAGACGAACTCGGTTATCTGCCGTTCGCAGAGTCTGGTGGACGATTACTCTTCCATCTCATCAGCAAACTGTACGAGCGAACGTCTATTCTGCTAACAACCAACCTCGCATTTGCTGAATGGCCGAGTGTGTTCACAGATGCCAAAATGACCACTGCTCTCCTGGATCGACTGACACACCATTGCGATATCATCGAAACCGGGAACGAAAGCTGGCGAATTAACCACCGCGACTAACCTCGAAATCGGGGAATAAATTCAAAACAGACAGCAGGTCAAACCTTCAGTCGAGCTACGCTCTCTTTTCGGTTTGACCTGCTGTCCACCCCCTCCTGAATCAACCTAAACACGACCCCCTCAACGCCCCTCTTAGCTCCAAGGGGGGTCAAATTTGGACGCCGATGGGGGGTCATTATTCAATGCCGATGTCGCTAACACGCGATATGTCCGGTGTATGTAACATGCGATCTGTCCGGTTCTATTCTGTCTCTGAGAGGAGGCGTTATGAACCGAGCAGAAGTGTTACAGGAAGTTCGACTGATGAAGTTTGAAGATGTGTATTCGCGGCGAAGCGCGAACAAGCTGACGCAAGAACAGGCGGCTGAGATACTGGGTGTATCCGTGCGCACCGTCAGGCGTTGGGAGGATCGATTTGAGGCGGATGGTGCAGAAGGTCTGTACGACCGTCGGCTTGGCAAACTGGCCAACAATCGTGTTGCCACGGATAAGGTCATGGAGATGCTTGAACTGTTTGATACCAAGTACTGGGATTACACGCCGAAGCATTTCCACGAGAAGCTGGTGGCCCACCATGGTTTCACACAGAGCTACAACTGGGTGCGGCTTACACTGCAGCGCCACGGCCGGGTTCAGGCAGCACCCCGACGAGGTGCCCATCGGCGCAAGCGGCCCCGCCGTCCGATGGTTGGCATGATGTTGCATCAGGACGGCTCCAGCCATGAATGGGTTCCGGGTCAGTGGTGGGATCTGATCGTCACCATGGACGATGCCACCAACCGGGTTTATTCGGCATTCTTTGTCGAGGAAGAAGGGACGATGAGCAGTTTTCAGGGGCTGACAGAGGTGATCGAGGCGCAAGGTCTGTTTTGCTCGCTCTATGCCGATCGGGGCTCTCATTACTGGCATACGCCCGAAGCGGGCGGCAAAGTGGACAAGGACAATCTGACCCAGGTCGGGCGCGCCTTGCAGCAACTCGGCATTGAGCTGATCCCGGCCTATTCACCGCAGGCCCGTGGACGGTCTGAACGCATGTTTGGCACGTTCCAGAACCGATTGCCGCAGGAACTGCGGTCCCATGGGATCACAACCATTGAAGAGGCCAATCAGTTCCTGAAAGAGGTCTATCTTCCCGAACACAATGCCCTGTTTGCAAAGGAGCCGGAGGATACGACCTCGGCCTTCGTGCCGTTTACAGGCAATGTGCGCGACACCCTGTGTGTGCAGGAAGACCGCGTCGTCGGCAACGACAATACGGTGCGCTACAAGGGCCTGGTCATGCAGATCGCGGCAGACAGGCACCGTCATCATTTCGTCAAGGCGAAGGTCAGGGTCCACGAATACCCCGATGGTCAACTGGTCATCTTCCACGGCCCGAGATGCATTGGCCGCTACCAGCCTGACGGATCACCCATCACACAGGAGGATAGCAAACACAAAGTCGCGTGACCCGCTTCGACGTGGCGCGAACGCGGTGGCCCAAATCTACGGTCGCCTACGGCTCCCTCCGAATTGGGCCACCGCGCAATCAACTGAAGCGGACAATTGGCATGTTACCTACACCGGACAATTCAGAATGTTCTCGACACATTATTCAATGCCGATTGACACACGTGTATTTGCGATCCTATAATAATTTGGGCTCAGAATGAGCTCTGTATTGATCGCACAGCAATACCGAAGCGGATATCATCTATCGGCTACATCAGGGTTAAGTTTTCCATGCTTCCGCATTTTGTTGGCAGCCTACCAACTCATTTTGAATATCACTCATCCAAGGGTATGGGCTAGATCAAAGACAGTCGCTAGCAGGCCTCCCTATTCGGCGTGCGACAAATTCCTGCGCCCTTTGAGCAACCGATCACCTTCAGGAATAACTCTGCTCATCCACTTTCGTCCAGTCTGTGTTCAGGCAATAAATATCATGCTGGTTGGACTGATCATACTAGGGATGGCCCTTGGGGCATTCACGGCTATTGGCGTATTGATATTCGGTCACGGTATTATTGCAGCCCTGATTTTCTATATTACTGCCGGGATCCTCCCGCTTCTGATGGTCTGTATCACACAAGCCGTCCATTCCGGAGCATGCCAAACTAAAAAAGAGTCATCCGGCCGGGGCGCGCTTTCTCAACCACCCCAAAAACGCTTTGTCCGGGCTTCTAAGGGGCACACGGCCAGATTTAGCCCAGAAAGCCCGCCAATCGGCTTCAAGCGCGTAGACATCCTGACCCGGCGCCAAAACGCGAGCTTCCTCTAGTGTGGCCGGGGCCAGCAATAGAGCACCCCCCTCCACCTCTACCACCACATCCCGACGGCTGACGCGGATAATGTCACCTGGTTCCTCCTCCAGATGATAATCAGGCAAGTGATCAGCAGCAATCATGTCACGTACCATCTTGCGGAACACCCGGCGCGGTGAGGCTGAACCGGATTTCTTCAGCAGCGTCTCGACCGAGACCCGCCAGTCGGGCTGACGTCCGCAATGCTTGCGCGCCAACTCATAGATCCGTCGCTCCAGCGGTTTGCGAAGGCGAAAGTAGTCGCGACTGAGTGTCAGCACCGATTTCTCCAACACCGCTCGGAACAGCCAATCCGACAATTTAACCGAAACGCTGACCATCCGCCCTGCCCGCGTGTGGCGCACGATCTCCCAGCTTTCGATCAGGCCGAAGCCTGTGGTCGTCTCAACCCCACCGGTGAACATATTGGTGGTGATGCGGGTACCGGCCAGCCGTTCAAAAGCTTCGCGCAGCCGCTTGTAGCCATCGCCCGAGGTTTCCCGATTGGTCGCCACAAGCAGGTCATGAGCCTTGAGGTGCAGCACCCGGCTGACTGCGCGGCCTGCGTTGATCGCAGCCATCAACTGACTGATGCAGAAGATCAGGATGTCCTTGTCGTGGATCGTCGCCAACCCCCGGACCGAGGGTGTGACGGTGATCTCGACCCCGTTATGCTCATAGTTCAGGATGCGCCGATCCGGGCGTGTGGAGAGCGAGAACATCGGATGCTCCATCGATCCCATGTCCGTCTTGGGTAGAGAATCGAAGATATCGCAGACAAAGAAATCCGCTGTCGGATACCTCTCGGGCAACAGCCCCCCTGCCCCGGCAGGGATATCCGCGCTCATGAAAAATCACTCAGAACTGAAACGTTCCAGCCCATACCTCTGCCCCTGATCTGCCCGAATCTTTTTTCGTGGTTTTATTGACGCTTACCCTAAAGTTATCCACAGACCGGGTAAAGCGCAGGATCGTGGGTTCAGAGTCAGAACAACGTGGGATCAGAGTCACTTGATCGTGGGTTCAGAGTCACTATACCTCGAAAAAGCACCTAAAATATATTGTTTTTCAATGCTTTATGTTACCGGTATCCACACCGTAACTAATAAATAACCTTATTCTAACTAAAAAAAATCGACAAGACCTAAAACCCACCGATTTCTACACTTACAGCCCTTTGATTTTCTTAGAAAATATCAGTTGATGCCGTTAGTTCTTCCATATGTCATGTTTTGTGATACTATGGTAAAAACACAGCATATCGAGCAGAAGAACATGGCTTTATCTCCGAAAGACGGGCTTCCACCCTATTTCAATATTGATCCCGACACCGCCCTTGCTGAGCTGGGGGATCCTTCAACCACCGCCAGTTTTGCAACTATTGCTGGGGCTTGCTCTCAAGGGCGCGGAGACCTCGCGAGCCGGGGATTGGAGAATGGAAAAACACGACAGTTGCGTTTGTTCTCCACCTGGGAAATCACCCGTTATCTGATCCCGGTTGCGGCCCCCCATTTCCGTCGGGTCCTGAAGGCCAACCCGGATCTGCCTCAGGGGCGATCAGAATCCGAAGGCGGCGCCAAATGGTTCACCTTGGATGAGGTGCTGCGATTGCGCACTCATTTTGCTTCAGAAGGATCGAAGGCAAAAGAGTACCGCCCTTATCGGCCCGGAGGTCTACCTGCCAAGCTTGTTTCAGTTGCCAACTTCAAAGGCGGCGTTGGCAAGACCTCGACTTGCGCGCATCTGGCGATGTCAGCGGCACTGGATGGCTACAAGGTTCTGGTGATTGATCTGGACAGCCAGGGTTCCATGACCTCGATCTTCGGTGGCAAGGTCACCGATGAATGGCAGACAGTATTTCCCCTGCTGGCGCGTCACTATGCCGGATATCTGCGCCGCGAAAACCAGGGGCGTCTGGACCGGGGTGAGACGCCCCACCCTATCGATGACACGCTGATGGAGGCGCTCGATACGCGTGCCAGTGGCCTTATCCAGAAAACGCACTGGCCCAATATTGATCTGATCGGGGCACAATTAAACCTCTACTGGGCCGAGTTCCAGATCCCCGTCTGGCGGATGCAGGCCCGCGGCTGGAAGCTGTGGGATGCTCTGACGGAAACGCTCGAGGCGGATGGCGTTCTGGATGACTACGATCTGATCTTCCTCGATACCCCCCCTGCCCTTGGCTATCTGACGATCAACGGGCTGGCGGCGGCCGATATCTTGCTGGTCCCGATGGGGGCTTCGTTTCTGGAGTTCGATTCCACGGGGCGGTTCTTTGACATGCTCCATTCGACCTTTCAGTCGATCGAGGAGGGCGAAAACATGGCCGCCCGTGCCCTGGGACGCGAAGAAATGGCCTTTGAATGGGATGCAGTGCGCACTGTTATCACACGTTATGACGGCACCCAGCAGGCAGAGCTGGCCGGCTTGATGCAATCCTATCTGGGCAGCGCCCTGTCGCCCCATCGGCAGGAATTCACCGCGCTGATCGGTCAGGCCGGAGAACAGGTGAACGGGATTTACGAGGCAGACTACCGTGATTTCAACCGCGAGACCTATGCGCGGGGCCGCGAGACCTTCGATGAAACCTATGCCGCCTTCAAACGGTTGATTCTGGGCATCTGGCGGCGCGAGGAGCTGGCCCGGATCGCTGAAGAGCAGGCCGAGGTGGTGGTATGACCCCCCCTGCCCTGCCGGATGAATGTTTCGCGCGCGAAACACCGGCCACACGCACTTTACGGATCGGTGGTCGGACGACACACAACAGAGTCTATGACCGGCAGATAAGGAGGATTTGACATGGCAAAACGCAAACGACTGACCCCTGCCCGCGCCGACTTCCAGTCTGCCGGAACCCCGGGCACCGCGCCGGAAACGAAATCCATGTTTCCCCCCGTTCAATCTGCGCCCCCTATCGCGCAAGTGGCCGGTGATACGGCGCTGCAGGCTGCTGTTGATGATCTGAGCGCCGAGATCCGCATCGCGCGGGTCGAGGGCAGATTGGTGCAGCAGGTACCGCTGACCGCCATCGAAGAGGCCCATCTAGTGCGCGACCGGATTGCAGTTGATGGGGAAGAGATGTCAGCCCTAGTCGAAAGCATTCGCGCCCGCGGCCAGCAAACCCCCATCGAAGTGGTTCAGTTGTCCGAAGACAGGTTCGGTCTGATCTCTGGCTGGCGCCGCCTGACAGCGTTGAAGGCGTTGCACGCGGAAACCGGAGAAGACCGTTTTGCCACTGTCCAGGCACTGCTCAGACGTCCAGAAAGCGCCTCGGACGCGTATCTGGCGATGGTCGAAGAAAACGAAATCCGCATAGGTTTGTCTTATTACGAACGCGCACGGATCGTCGCTCGGGCGGTAGAGCAGGGGGTGTATCCGGATGAAGGCAGTGCTTTGCGGGGGCTATTCGCTACAGCCAGCCGTGCCAAACGTTCGAAGATCGGTTCTTTCATACCAATTTATCATGCGCTTGATGAAGAATTGAGATTTGCAGCTGCAATACCTGAGCGATTGGGATTGGCTCTGTCCAAAGCTCTCAGAGGAAATCTGAAATTGGGGAAACGTATTGCGCAGAGTTTGAGAAATGCCCCCCCAGAAAATTCTGATGCCGAAGCTAGAGTGATAGCTGGTTTGATAGCCAAAGCCGAGCGTAAGGATAGGCTCCAAGTGCCCGCTGCTGAGGACGGTGTAGACCAGTCTGAAGTAGTAGGTGGTATCCGTATTAAGCCAACAGACCAGGGGCAAAAATTGGTGTTAAGCGGCCCCAGCTTGGATGCTGGTTTCATTGATCGCTTGAAGATCTG
>NZ_CBDAQX010000017.1:0-49736 GCF_965199275.1 Ruegeria sp.
GCGGCGGTGGCCGTCCGGGCGGTGGCTTTGGTCAGGGTGACTTTTCCAGCGCGTTCTCGGATGTGTTCGATGATCTGTTCGGCGACTTCATGGGTGGCCAACGTGGTGGCGGCGGTGGACGTCGCGCCGCACGCGGGTCCGACCTGCGCTATAACCTGCGCGTAACGCTGGAAGAGGCCTTCTCGGGTCTTCAGAAAACCATCAACGTTCCTGCCGCCGTGGCTTGTTCGGCCTGTGACGGCTCGGGCGCTGAGGGTGGTGTTGAACCTACAACATGTCCCACCTGCTCGGGCATGGGTAAGGTTCGGGCTCAGCAGGGCTTTTTCACGGTTGAACGCACCTGCCCGACCTGTTCGGGCTTGGGGCAGATCATCAAAAACCCCTGTAAATCCTGCAATGGCGCGGGTCGTGTGGAAAAAGAGCGCGCGCTGTCGGTCAATATCCCCGCCGGTGTTGAGACCGGTACACGCATCCGCCTGGCGGGTGAGGGTGAAGCCGGTATGCGCGGCGGCCCTCCGGGTGACCTCTATATCTTTGTTGAGGTCTCGGACCACAAACTGTTCGAACGTGACAGCGTGAACCTCTATTGTCGCGTGCCAGTCAGCATGGCCAAAGCCGCGCTGGGTGGGTCCATAGAAGTGCCGACCATTGATGGCGGGCGCGGACGGGTGCAGATACCGGCCGGCAGCCAATCGGGCCGTCAAATGCGCCTGCGCGGCAAGGGTATGCCTGCGCTGCGGGGTGGTGGCATCGGTGACATGTTCATCGAACTGGCTGTGGAAACTCCGGTCAACCTTACCTCTCGCCAGAAAGAACTTTTGCGTGAATTTGATGATTTAGGTGAGGATAACCATCCAGAATCAAAAAGCTTTTTTTCATCCGTGAAGTCCTTCTGGGACGGGATGAAAAGCTAAGTTCAGGCCGCTCCAACTGGGGCGGCCTTTTTCGATCGAGGCTCTGATCCCGCCGCCCCACACGTCTCTGTCGCCGGGTGGCTCGGCCTTCCAAAGGATGTGTTCCTCCATTCTGCTGTCGCAAATAGCTTCGAAGCTTGCGCCAGATTCCCGCAAACTCCACCGTTCCTCTGGCCTTATTTTATTGAAGATATTGGCCATAAGATACGTGGATTGAGGCTTGATTTTCCAGAACGGTCCTGAGATTGTCCGCATCAACCGTTGGGGTGCCCTTATCGAAGGGCTGAGAGGCGCAAGCGCTAACCCATCGAACCTGATCCGGGCAATTCCGGCGTAGGGAACGGTCTAAAGCAAACAGACGTTTTCCATGCCCGGGTTGCTCAAATTAAATGGAGCAATGACGTGGCACCTATTGCCTTGACCATAGCAGGATCCGACAGCGGCGGCGGCGCGGGCATTCAGGCCGATCTCAAGGCGATGTCGGCTTTAGGTGTCTTCGGGGCTAGCGTGATTACCGCTGTTACCGCTCAGAACACGCTGGCGGTTACCGCCGTGCATGGGATTCCGTCCGAGGTCATCTCGGCCCAGATCGAAGCGGTCCTAAGCGATCTGGATGTGCGCGCCATCAAGATCGGGATGCTGGCGACGCCGGAGATTATTGAGACCGTGGCGCAGGGGATTTCTGGATTTCAAGGGCCTGTCGTTCTGGACCCGGTGATGATTGCGAAATCCGGTGATGCTCTTCTGGCCGATGAGGCAGTTCAAACCCTGCGCGACGTTCTGCTGCCCCGTGCAACCGTTCTGACGCCAAACCTGCCCGAGGCGGCATGTTTGCTGGATCAAGGTGATGCCGACACGCCTGAGGTGATGGTTGAACAGGGCAAAGCTCTGTGCGCGTTGGGTGCAAAAGCGGTCTTGATGAAGGGCGGTCATGGCAAGGGGGATGTTTGCCATGATTTGCTGATCGACGAAACCGGGGTGATTGCCGAATTTCAGGCCCCTCGTAAGGCCACCCGAAACACCCATGGAACCGGCTGCACGCTTTCTTCATCCATCGCAGCAGGATTGGCCAAGGGTTTGACGCTTGTCGATGCCGTGGCACAGGCGCATGAGTATCTGCAGGGCGCAATCGCGCGGGCTGATGAGCTGAAGATCGGTGCGGGTCACGGGCCTGTCCATCATTTCCACCGGGTTTGGCCTGCGTGACCCTCTGGTCCGTCATAGGCGCCGGTGTAGCCGGTTTGGCCGTTGCGTCCGAGCTGGTCTCGCGCGGGGCAAAGGTACAGGTTTTTGATCCCGGCGGCCCTCCGGGTCCGCATGCATGTTCCTGGTGGGCGGGCGGTATGCTGGCCCCGTGGTGCGAGTATGAAAACGCGGAGGAACCTGTCCTCAGGCTCGGTCAATCCGCCATCGAGTGGTGGGCCTCCCGAACACCCGTCCAACGAAGCGGTACTCTGGTCGTGGCAAATGCGCGGGACACTCCGGATTTGCGTAGATTCGCCCGTAGGACGAATTCTTATTCCGAGGTAGATCGGGCAAAAATCGCAAATTTAGAGCCTGATCTGCATGGATTCGGAAAGGGATTGTACTTCGATCAAGAAGCGCATCTTGACCCCCGTCAGTCGTTGCTGGACCTGCACCGAGGTCTCAAAGACAAGGGCGTAGAATTCCACCGCAAACTCGCACCTGCGCAGCTGGAAAACGCTATAGACTGCCGAGGGTTGCACGCGCGGGAATACCTGCATGATCTGCGTGGCGTAAAGGGCGAGATGCTGGTGGTGCGGTGCCCCGATGTGACGCTGAACCGTCCAGTGCGCCTGCTGCACCCGCGGATGCCACTCTACATCGTCCCGCGTGGTGAGGGCATTTACATGCTGGGCGCGACCATGATCGAAAGCGAAGATAGCAGCCGGATCACCGCGCGCTCAATGCTGGAACTGCTCAGCGCGGCCTACGCCTTGAACCCGGCCTTTGGTGAGGCTGAGGTGCTGGAAATCGGTGTCGATCTGCGCCCTGCCTTTCCTGACAACCTGCCGCGTATCCGGCGCTTGGGTCGGACGATCTATGCCAATGGCCTTTACCGCCATGGCTACCTGTTGGCCCCCGCCTTGGCACAGGGCGTGGCCGATCTGGCGCTTGAGAACAAACATTCGGAGATGGTCGATGAAGATCGTGCTTAATGGCGACCCCAAGGAGGTAAAGGCCTCGACCTTGGCAGAGCTGCTAGAGGAATGCGGTTTCTCGGGCCGTGTCGCAACGGCAGTGAACGAGGAATTCGTCCCCTCAAGCCTGCGCATCGCCCATGCCCTGAGTGAAGGTGACCGGGTCGAAATCCTGTCGCCGATGCAAGGAGGGTGAGGATGAAAAGCTTCTATGGCGTCGATCTGCCCAATCCACTGATGCTGGGCACCGCGCAATATCCCAGCCCTGCTATCCTCGAACAGGCGTTCCGCGACAGCGGCGCGGGTGTGGCGACAGTCTCTTTGCGGCGGGAAGCGGGGGCGGGACAGACCTTTTGGCAGATGATCCGCGATCTGGGCGTGCTGGTGCTGCCCAACACGGCCGGGTGTCATACGGTCAAGGAGGCGGTAACCACAGCGCATATGGCCCGCGAAGTGTTTGAAACCAAGTGGATCAAGCTGGAGCTGATCGGCCATACCGACAGTCTGCAGCCAGACGTCTTCCAGCTGGTCGAGGCCGCGCGCATCCTGACCGAGGATGGGTTCGAGGTCTTCCCTTACACCACCGACGACTTGATCGTGGGTGAACGGCTGCTTGAGGCCGGGTGTGAGGTTTTGATGCCCTGGGGTGCGCCCATCGGCTCGGGCCGGGGGCTGAACAATGAATACGCCCTGCGCGCGATGCGGGCCGAGTTTCCGGATGTGCCGCTGGTGATTGATGCCGGGATCGGCCTGCCCAGCCATGCGGCCCATGCGATGGAGCTGGGATATGACGCCGTATTGCTGAACACTGCCGTCGCCCGCGCCGGTGATCCGGCGTTGATGGCAAAGGCCATGATGCGCGCAGTTGAGGCCGGGCAGCTGGCCCATCAGGCCGACCCGATCGAGGCGCGGGACATGGCCGAACCCTCAACCCCCGTCGTTGGAAAGACGTTTCTGTCATGAGTTTGGACCGTTTCTACCCGATCTTTGACCATTCGGACTGGCTGCGGCGGATGCTGCCATTGGGTGTAAAGCTGGTGCAGCTACGCATGAAGGACCAGCCGGACGATGTTGTCCGGGCCGAGATCGCAACCTCTCGCGATCTGTGCAAGCAGCATGGCGCGGTTCTGGTGGTGAACGACTTTTGGCAGGCCGCGATAGATGCGGGTTGCGACTGGATCCATCTGGGGCAGGAGGATCTGGATGATGCCGACCTCAAAGCGATCCGAAAAGCGGGTCTAAAGCTGGGCGTTTCCACCCATGATGATGATGAGCTGGAGCGCGTTCTGGCCATGGATCCCGACTACGTCGCTCTGGGGCCGGTCTATCCGACGATCCTGAAAAAGATGAAGTGGGAGCAGCAGGGCTTGCCGCGAGTTACCGAATGGAAAGCCCGTGTAGGCGATATCCCTCTGGTCGGGATCGGCGGTATGAGCGTCGAACGTGCGCCCGGCGTGCTTGAGGCGGGTGCCGATATCGTCTCGGTCGTCACGGACATAACCCTGAACGCCGACCCCGAGGCGCGGGTTCGCCAGTGGATCGAGGCCACCAGATGAGCCGCTACGCTCGCCAGATGATCCTGCCTGAGGTCGGGGCCGAAGGGCAGACGCGCCTGTCCAAGGCGCGGGTTTTGGTTGTCGGCGCGGGTGGATTGGCGGCTCCGGTCCTACCTTTGTTGGCTGGGGCGGGCGTTGGGCATCTGGCGATCCTCGATGCGGATGACGTGGCCCTGTCAAACTTGCATCGGCAGATGCTGTTTACTGAGGCAGATTGCGGACGCCCAAAAGCCGAAGTTGCAGCCGATCGCTGCCGTGCTTTGAATTCTGATATCGACGTCGTCGCGCTAAAACAGGCTCTAACAAGTGAAAATGCGACCGGTTTTGTTTCACAGGCTGATTTGATCCTCGACTGTGCGGACAGCTATGCCGCCAGCTACACGCTGTCGGATATCTGCCTGACCTTGGGCAAACCTTTGGTCAGTGCCTCGGTGTTGGGCCTTTCTGGCTATGTGGGCGCGTTCTGCGGCGGTGCGCCGTCACTGCGGGCCGTGTTCCCCGAGGCTCCGACCAGCGGTGCGAGCTGTGCCACGGCAGGTGTGCTGGGGCCGGTCGTGGGGATGATCGGCGCGATGCAGGCGCAGATGGCGTTGGCTTTGATCCTCGGCCTCGACCCATCGCCCCTGGGCCAGATGGTGCAGGTGGATGCCCGGACCTTCCGAAGCTCTAGCTTCCGTTTTGACGCAGCGCCTGAGCCTGAACATTCCTTCGCCTTCGTCGCCGCCTCGCAGCTGTCTTCAGACGATGTGATTGTTGAGCTTCGGGACGAGGATGAAGCTCCTCAACCCATCCACCCCCTGGCACGTCGGCTTAGCGTGGAACACCTGAAATCAGAGCCTAACATAGCAAAACGACTGGCTTTGTGCTGTGCAACCGGCCTGCGCGCCTGGCGTGCGGCTGAACAGATTGAACCGGATTGGCCGGGCGAGATTGTCCTCGTCGCGGCCTCAACCTCGTGAGTGAAAAGGAAACGCGAGACATGAAAAAGCTGATGACAGCCATCGCCCTTCTGGCCGCTGCGCCGGCCTGGGCCGAAGACAAGATGACCGTTCTGTTGGATTGGTTCATCAACCCCGATCATGGGCCCATCATCGTGGCGCAGGAAAACGGCTATTTCGCCGAGCAGGGCCTCGAGGTTGAGATCGTTCCGCCCGCCGATCCTTCCGCTCCGCCGCGTCTGGTGGCTGCCGGTCAGGCCGAACTGGCCGTATCCTATCAACCTCAGCTGCACCTGCAGATCCACGAAGGCTTGCCGCTGAAACGCGTCGGCACGCTGGTCGCGACTCCTCTGAACTGCTTACTGGTTTTGGAAGACGGCCCGATCAAGTCGCCTGCGGACCTGAAGGGCAAGAAAATCGGCTTCTCGGTCGCTGGTGTGGAAGAGGCCGTTCTGACCACCGTTCTGGGTAAATATGGCGTGACTCTGGACGATGTTGAATTGATCAACGTGAACTTCTCGCTCTCACCGTCGCTGATGACCGGCCAGGTGGATGCAGTGATCGGTGCCTATCGCAACTTCGAGCTGAACCAGATGGATATCGAAGGCCGCCCCGGCACCTGCTTCTATATCGAGGAAGAGGGCGTGCCGTCTTATGACGAACTGATTTACGTCGCCAACCCCGAGACGATGGATAAGGACAAGATCGCGCGTTTCCTGGCGGCGACAGAAAAAGCGACCCAGTACATTGTCAACAACCCCGAAAAAAGCTGGGAGATTTTCGCCGCGACTTCGCCCGAGCTGCAGGATGAGCTGAATGCTCGCGCGTGGGTCGACACTCTGCCGCGCTTTGCTCTGCGCCCGGCGGGTTTTGATGCGGGCCGTTATGCCCGATTTGAGACCTTCCTGAACGAAAGCGGCATGATCGACAACGTTCTGCCGGTCAGCGACATCACCATCGATGTGACCGCGCAATGAGCGACTATGGCAAAGCCTTCACGTTGATGCGTGATGCGGCGCAGGGGCCGTGGCGGGACTACACCCGCCACGCCTTTGTCGAAGGGATGAAGGACGGCTCTCTGCCCCGAGAGGCATTCCTGCATTACCTGCGCCAGGACTATGTGTTTCTGATCCATTTCAGCCGCGCCTGGGCGCTGGCGGTGGTGAAATCGGAAACGCATTCCGAAATGCTGACTGCTGTGGGCACCGTGAACGCCTTGGTCGCGGAAGAGATGCAGCTGCATGTCGGGATCTGCGAAGCGGCCGGGATTTCTCAGGAGGAGCTGTTTGCAACCCCGGAACGTGCTGAAAATCTGGCCTATACGCGCTTCGTGCTTGAGGCCGGGTATAGTGGCGATCTGTTGGACTTGCTGGCAGCGCTGGCACCCTGTGTGATGGGATACGGAGAAATCGGGTCTCGACTGGCCTCCGAGGCCACATCCGAGACCTATCGCGACTGGATCAACACCTATGCTGGTGAGGACTACCAGGGCGCGTGCAAGGCGGTTGGTGAATTGTTGGATTCGGCTCTAACAAGGCGTATTGGAGCGGAATTCGAGGCTTCTCCGCGATGGGAGCGTTTGTGCCAAACCTTCCGAACCGCCACGGAGCTAGAGGTCAATTTCTGGCAAATGGGTCTGACTCCATGACCCCGGCGCCCGATCTCACCATCAGCGGACACGCGAGCATTGGCGAAACGCCCTTGTTCGCACCACTGACTCTGACCCTTGAGGCGGGGCAGTGGACTTGTCTGTTGGGCGGATCGGGTGTTGGCAAAACCACCGTTCTGCGTCTGATCGCCGGGTTGGAGACAGGCGCGGATTTCACCGGTCAGATCATGGCGAGCGATGGCCAAACGGTCCCAACCCGCGTGGCCTATATGGCGCAGGACGATTTGCTTCTGCCTTGGGCGACGGTGGCGCAAAACGTCTCGCTCGGCGCGCGGTTGCGGGGTGAGAAACCCGATCTGGATCGCAGGGACCGTCTGATCGAGCGGATGCGCTTACAAGACCACATGGCCAAGAAACCGTCGGAGCTGTCCGGCGGCCAGAGACAGCGCGTCGCCTTGGCGCGGACCCTGATGGAGGATCGCCCCATCGTGCTGTTGGATGAGCCATTCTCGGCCCTCGACGCGCGCACCCGCGCGGATATGCAGGATCTGGCCTCGGAGGCGCTACAGGGTCGAACAGTCCTTCTGGTCACCCACGATCCGGCCGAGGCTGCGCGTCTAGGCCAATCCATTGTCGTGATGACACAGCAGGGGCTGACCTCTTGCGCCCCACCTGCCGCGCCAGCACCGCGCCATGTGGATGATCTGGAGACATTGGAAACCCAAGGCGCGTTGCTGAAACTATTGAGAGAGGCGACATGAAACTCCTCTCCGCCCTCGCCGCAACCCTGTTCGCTCTGGTCGTCTGGCAAGCGATCGTCAGCCTGACCGGCCTGCCCAAATTCATCCTGCCCGGCCCGGCGCTTGTGGCCGAGACCTGGTGGCAGAACCGCTGGGTAATTGCGGAACATACCTGGATTACCGCGGTTGAGGTCGTGATTGGCCTGGCGGTGGGAACCGTTCTGGGCGTCGTCACCGCGCTGCAACTGGCCAATTCGCGGGCCGCAAGGGTGCTGGTGCAGCCGATGCTGGTGTTCACGCAGGCTCTTCCGGTCTTTGCGCTGGCGCCGCTGCTGACCCTTTGGCTGGGCTACGGCCTCTGGTCGAAGGTCGCGATGGCGGTTCTGATCATCTATTTCCCGATCACCTCATCTTTCTTTGACGGTCTGATGCGGACCCCGCCCGGATATCTCGATCTGGCACGCACGATGCAGGCAAGCCCGCGTTCGATCCTGTGGCACATCCGTATCCCTGCTGCGCTGCCTTCGTTGGCCTCGGGGATGCGATTGGCGGCGGTCTATGCACCGATTGGCGCAGTGATCGGCGAATGGGTCGGGTCCTCGCAAGGGTTGGGCTACCTGATGCTGCTGGCCAATGGCCGGGCCAAGACCGATCTGATGTTCGCGGCGATGCTGACTTTGGGCGTGTTCTCGATCCTGCTGCACATGCTGGTACGCCACGCCACTACCCGCATGGCCGGTGAGGCGCGTTAACCTTTCAGAAACCGATTCTGCGCCAAGGTGAGGCCCATGACACAGGACGCCTTTGCCGAAGCCCAAATGCTTTTCGATACGGACGAAGCGCCAGCGCAGCCGCTGCCGACGGGTCGGTTACCCTCCTACATCAAAGACCATCGCAAGCGGCTGCGCGAACGGTTCATGTCTGGTGGTTCAGGCGCTATGCCGGATTATGAGTTGCTGGAGCTGGTGCTGTTCCGATCCATCCCGCGGCAGGATGTGAAGCCGCTGGCCCGGCTGCTGATGGATACGTTTGGCGACTTCAACCGCGTGCTGACTGCACCAAAGGAGCGGTAAGGCGTTGGCGAAACCGTCATCACCGATCTGAAAATCCTGGAGGCCTGCGCCCATCGCATGGCCCGCGCGCGGGTGATGCAGCGCCACGTGATCTCCGGCTGGGATGCTTTGCTGGACTATTGCCATACAACGATGGCGCATAGAGAGATCGAGCAGTTTCGCGTGTTCTATCTTGACCGCAAGAACGTGATGATCGCGGATGAAGAGCAGGCGAAGGGCACCGTTGACCATGTCCCGGTCTACCCGCGCGAGGTGGCAAAACGAGCGCTGGAGCTGAACGCCTCGGCCCTGATTTTGGTGCATAACCATCCCTCCGGCGACCCCACGCCGTCGCAATCGGATATCGACATGACCAACCGCATTCAGGATGCCTGCACGGCCTTGGGGCTGACGCTGCACGACCATCTTATCATCGGAAAATCAACCGAGCTGAGCTTTCGATCCGAGGGGTATTTGTGACGGGAAGAGTTGTGTTTTCAGTTGATCGCCATGACGACTGAAATTGTTGTCTGGGTTGAGAGTTCCAATTTGGCCGATTCATTTTGATGAGGACAGCTTTTCGCTTTCGTCCATTTTGCCTTTATCCAAATGCGTCACGGGGTTTGTGCATAGTGTTGCGTCTCACCGGAAAGAGCGTCGCGTATCTAGAGATCATACATGGTCTCCGCGCGGTTGGCGGAACCCTCATTGCTTGCAGAGGCGGTTTCGTCCGAGTTTCTGTCCGACATCGTCACTCTCTAGTTCACCCAAACCTCAACCCGGCGGTTTGTTTTTCGGCCCCACTCAGTGTCATCGCAGGCCATCGGCATCGCTTCTCCGAAACCTTTGGTTGTGATCTCGATACTGTCGGAGATTTCGGTCTCAACAGCGGCCAGAACCGCATTGCGCACCGTTTGTGCCCTGCGATGAGCGATCCGGGCATTGGCGCTAGCGCCTCCATCCCCGTCGCTGAACCCGGCAAAGACAAGCTTGCGAGGGGTCAAACTGCCGGATTCAAGCGCCTGGGCCAATTGCAGAATATTAGACCGCGATTGCGCATCCGGGCGAGAGCTTCCCGGCTCGAACCGGAAGGAGATCGACAGTCTAGACAATGGCCGCAGAGTTTCGACCATGTGTTGAAGCTCTTCCAGTCCGACCTCGGCCCCGCCGGAAACGATCGCATTGGCGAGCCGATTGCCTTGCAGCCCCATGGGCAGGTTCTCGGTCGCCTGATCGACAAAGCCGGCCTGCCGTATGGCCATCTGCGCGTCGGCTGAGCGGGTATAGGCCAGAAACTGGCGCGCGATCCGAGGCAGGCGGCGTTGTGGCAGGTAGAGAAACATCGGAGAAGTCAGCGGGTAGTCCTCGGTCTTGATTGACTGGCGGGTCGCCGCAAGCGCATGTCCGCAGCCGCCGGCCAAAGGCAGTGCGCGGGTCGGGCCCGAGGCCGCCTGCGTGGTGATGCCGATCGCGAACGGGTCGTTTGCCACTGCTTGGACAAGATCGCGATTGCGCTGGTGGCGGAGAACGCCTTCCGACAACTCTGTCTGAGCGGGGCGCAAAAGCTGATCCTCGACATCCTGGGACAAGCCTGAACCGGCGTCTGGCGTGTGAAGGGCAATCGGAGCGTCCGGCCCTTCCAAATCTGTCCAGTTGGTGATCTCGCCCGACAGAACACGGACCAGATCCGCAGGTGAGATCTGTTGAACGGTGTTCTCTGGCGCAACCACCGGCACGATCGCATCCAGCGCCACAATCCGCGCGCGGCGGGGATGGGTCAGATCGCCCAGACCTGCGGCCTCGGCGGCGCTGCGTTCCTCATCCCGGATTTCGCGTTGCGCCATCACGATATCAGCGTCGTTGTCCATCAGGTCGGCAAACCCCTGATCCGTCGTTCCAACGCGAAAGAACAGGCGGGCCAGAGGGGCCGTGCGGTCTGGCTGGCGCAGCTCATAGGCAAAGCTGCGTTCATCCACGCGCGATGGGGTTGCTGTCAGACCCTCTTGCCGAGCGAAGCCGATGATCAGGGCAGGCAGGACCGTCTCGGCCATGACGGATGATCCCGAGAACCGGACCTCGGCCACGAAATCGGTCAGGCTGGGGCAGGCCGGGCCGTCGCATGTGACGCCGGACCCATCAACCGTCAGCTCTCCGAACTGGGTGTCGACACGGTAGAATTCACCGTCAAAGCCCAGCAGGGTGCCGGAAACTTCGATCTTGCCATCATGCGATGTCAGAACAATATCCTGTGCGGCGGCTGAAACAGCCAGCGAAACAGAAAACAGTACGGCCAGCGCCGCACGAATACGTGTCATGAGAAGGTCGAGCCTGCCTGCGGTTTAATTTGCCGCGATTGTCAGGTCTTGGAACAGATTATTCAACACCAGAAACTCACCGACTTCGGTACACATCGGCATAGTCAGGATCAGATCGCGCGACCGCAGCCGGCGATCGCTGCGCAGTTCAAGCGACTGGACGTTCAGATCGCGGCCACAATTGGCTTCGGTCACTTCGGTTTCAACCGTCAAAGCGACCGATCCGGTCTGTTCCGAACGCGCAGCCGGGAACGAGTAAATCTGGATATTTTGCCCATCATGGAAGCCCGCACTTCCCAGATGGACCACGGAACCCGCGCCCTGCGATGCGCTATTGGCCGAGATATGCCCCGGCTCCCCATAGCTCGCGCCGAACTCCAAGGCGTGGATTTGCAGATCGGTCTGACCCTGCCATTGCAATGCGACCCGGTCGAACTGGTCAATGTCCATGATGTGAGTGGTGGCGACCGTGCCGGTTTGATCCTCGAATGAGATCAGGAAAATGGCGTATTCGGACAGGGCCGGAATGGTCAGATCCAAGGCACCGTTTTCGTCGGTTTGCTGTGTCAGCGTCAGACCGCTGTGGTGAATCTCAACACGTTCGTTGCTGCGGCAGGGGGCCTTGATCCGCAGCCGTGCATAGGCACCCATTTGGGCGGTGGCACGCGCGCTGATGCTGCAATTGGTGTGCTTTTGTGCGGCCTTCGGCGCAGGGCGCTCAATCGGTTGAGAGGGGGTCTCGTCAGAAGAAGAGGTTTGCACGATACGCTCAAGCCCGGCAATGACCGAGGCCTGATCCGCGACAGAAGCCACGGCGACGGGTTCCTGCGCGCCATTCGGTTGCGCAGGCGCACCATATTGCATCAGGTAACCAATACCTAAGGCACAGGCGACCGTGCCGCACATGGTCACGTAATTTCTGACTACGAACAAAACACCCTCCCCAGTTGAAGGAGCGAGTCGCACTCTCGTTAAAAATCGCGGCCAATTTGTGGCCGCGAAGCGGAGCGATTGTGACTGGTATTTGTTGACGTTAGGTCAATCTACCATGGCAGTGTTTGAATTTCTTGCCCGAGCCACAGGGGCATTGATCGTTGCGCGAGGGATTGCCCCAGGTCGAGGGATCATTCTCGTCAAAGCCGGGCAGTGCATCGCCCGACGCGACGGCCTCGGCCTTGGCTTCGGCGGCACCTGCGGCCTGATCAACCGCTTGCTGAGCCTGCGCTTGCTGGGCCGCCATCTGCGCCAGCATCTCGCGCTGTTCTTCTTCGGTCAGCGGGCGCACGCGCGACAATTGCTGAGTCACAGTTTCGCGCAAACTGTCCAGCATGCCTTCGAACAGCTGGAAGCTTTCGTTCTTGTACTCGTTCAGCGGATCGCGCTGGGCGTAGCCCCGGAATCCAACGACCGAGCGCAAATGTTCCAGCGTCAGAAGATGCTCGCGCCATTTGCCATCGATGGTCTGCAGAAGGACCTGCTTTTCGATGTTGCGCATGTTCTCGGGGCCGAATGCGACGGCCTTTTGCGCCATCATCTCATCAGCGGCCTTAACCAGACGCTCGCGCACCTGTTCGTCATCCACGCCTTCTTCGGCGGCCCAATCCTGAACGGGGGCGTCGATGGTCAGCTTTTCTTTGATCGCCTCATGCAGCCCATCTGTATCCCACTGATCTGCATAGGATTTCGGCGGCATATATTCGTCGATCAGATCGTCGATCACCTGCTCGCGCATGTCCGACACGATCTCGGACAGATCGTCGGCTGACATGATCTCGCGCCGCTGGCTGAAGATCACCTTACGCTGATCGTTCATAACGTCGTCGAATTTCAGAACGTTCTTGCGCATGTCAAAGTTGCGGCCTTCGACCTTGGATTGCGCGCGTTCCAGCGATTTGTTGACCCAGGGGTGAACGATGGCTTCGCCTTCTTTCATGCCCAGCGTGGTCAGTACCTTGTCCAGACGTTCCGAGCCGAAGATCCGCATAAGGTCGTCTTCGAGGCTCAGGTAGAATACTGTGCGGCCGGGATCGCCCTGACGGCCCGAGCGGCCGCGCAGCTGGTTGTCGATGCGGCGGCTTTCATGGCGTTCCGAGGCCATGACATACAGTCCACCCGCATCCAGAACCTTTTGTTTTTCCTCGGCGTGCTTGGCCTCTTCCGCAGCGCGCAGCTCGGCCGGGTCGGCCTCGGGGTTTTCGGCCAGGGCCTGCAGAACCTTCATCTCGACATTGCCGCCCAGCTGAATGTCAGTACCGCGACCGGCCATGTTGGTGGCGATGGTGACCGCACCGTAGCGGCCCGCATCGGCCACGATCTGGGCCTCTTGTTCATGCTGGCGTGCGTTCAGAACGTTGTGTTCGATCTTTTCCTTGGTCAGCATCTGGCTGAGAACTTCGGATTTCTCGATTGAGGTGGTGCCGATCAGAACCGGTTGACCCTTTTCCTTGGCTTCCTTCGCCTCAGAGATAATCGCGCCGTATTTCTCCATCGCGGTGCGGTAGACCTGATCGTCTTCGTCCAGACGCGCAATCGGCCGGTTGGTGGGGACTTCGACCACACCCAGACCGTAGATTTCCTGGAATTCTTCGGCTTCGGTCAGCGCGGTCCCGGTCATGCCGCCCAGCTTGTCATAGAGGCGGAAATAGTTCTGGAAGGTCACACTGGCCAGAGTCACGTTCTCGGGCTGAATCTGGACGTTCTCTTTCGCCTCGATCGCTTGGTGCAGACCTTCCGACAGGCGACGGCCCGGCATCATACGGCCGGTGAATTCGTCGATCAGAACCACATTGCCATCACGCACGATGTAGTCCTTGTCGCGCTGGAACAGCTTGTGCGCGCGCAGGCCCTGATTGACGTGATGCACCACGGTCGTGCTTTCGGGATCGTACAGAGAATGATCCTCGGGGATCAGGCCCGCGGCGATCAGTTGCTGTTCCAGAAACTCGTTGCCCTCATCGGTGAAGGTCACGTTGCGGGATTTTTCGTCCAGCGAGTAGTGATTATCACTCAGGCTCGGGATCAGCGCATCAATCGCTGTGTAAAGGCCCGAACGGTCCTGCGCCGGACCCGAGATGATCAGCGGCGTCCGCGCCTCATCAATCAGGATCGAGTCGACCTCATCCACAATCGCGAAATTGTGGTATTTCTGATAGATATCGGCCATATCGGCCTTCATGTTGTCGCGCAGATAGTCGAAGCCAAGCTCATTATTGGTGGCGTAAGTCACGTCACAGGCATAGGCCGCCTTTTTCTCTGCATCTGGCTGGCCTGACCAGATCACGCCGGTGGTCATACCCAACGCGGCAAAGACTTTGCCCATCCATTCGGCATCCCGCTTGGCCAAGTATTCGTTGACGGTGACGACATGCACGCCCTTACCGGTCAGGGCGTTCAGGTAGGCGGGGAAAGTGGCAACAAGTGTCTTGCCCTCACCCGTCTTCATCTCGGAAATATTGCCCTGATGCAGGAAGGTGCCGCCCATCAGCTGCACATCAAAGGCCCGCAGACCGAGTGCGCGTTTGGCACCTTCGCGCACGTTGGCGAAGGCTTCGGGCAGCAGGTCGTCCAGGCTCTCGCCATCCAGCGCACGTTTGCGCAGTTCGGCGGTTTTTTCGATCAGACCCTCGTCAGAGAGTTTTTCGAACTCGGGCTCCAGCGCGTTGATCTTTTCGATCAGGGGGCGGGTCGCCTTGATCTTGCGGTCGTTCGGTGTTCCGAACACCTTTTTGGCGAGCGTTCCGAGTCCCAGCATGTTCACTCCAGCGGATCTGTTCTTGTCTTGGTTGCGACAGGCTTGCCCACCTTGCGCGCAACCCATAGATACGGGGGGTGAAAGGCGGCCCTGTCCAAGGCTTCAAAGCGATGTAAGCGGCAGGTTCTGAAGTGTCAACGCTGCGCCCTGTCGCGGCAAAGAAATAGGATGATTCCATGCCCAAAGGCCTCACTTTTCTGCCATCGCTGGCTTTGACCGCCGTGATGGCGCTGCCGCTGGCCGCCGAAACCAAGCCAGATGCAGGTACCGTTCTGGCCACGGTCAACGGGGACGAGATCACACTGGGTCACGTTGTCGCCACCGTCGCGGCTTTGCCGCAGCAATATCAGCAGATCGAGGACGATGTGCTGTATGACTTCGTGCTTGAGCAACTGATCCAGCAGCAATTACTGGGCCAACAGCAGGAAGAGCTGACTCAGCAAAACGCCCTGACGCTGGACAATGAGACACGCTCTTTGCTGGCGGTGCAGACTGTGAACGCGCTGACCAACGATGTTGTGACGGATGAGGCCGTACAAGCGGCCTATGACGCGCAATTTGCCGAATTTGAAGGCGAAGACGAGTTCGACGCCAGCCATATCCTGGTTGAATCCGAGGACGAAGCCAAAGCGCTCAAGGCGCAATTGGATGACGGTGCCGACTTTGCCGAGATGGCGCGCGAGCATTCGACCGGGCCGTCCGGCCCCAACGGCGGTGCGCTGGGTTGGTTCGGCAAGGGCCAGATGGTGCCTGAGTTTGAAAACGCCGTGCTGGGCCTTGAAAAAGGTCAGATCTCAGACCCGGTACAAACGCAGTTCGGCTGGCATCTGGTGATCTTGAACGACAAGCGCAAATCTGAAGCCCCCGCGCTTGAGGCCGTACGCGATGAACTGGCCCAGACCATTCAGCAAGAGGCTATTCAGGCTCGTATTGATGAGTTGACCCAACAGGCTCAGATCGAACGCACCGCCCTTGAAGGGGTTGGTCCTGAAGTCATCCGCCAGCTGGACCTGATTCAGGAGTAACTCCCGTGGCCACGATCACCAAAACCTCGCCACTGGCCCCTGCCGGTTTCCCCGACCTGCCCGCGATTGACGGAGTGCGTTTTGCAACCGTCGAGGCAGGGGTGCGCTACACAGGCCGGACCGACGTCATGTTGGCGGTTCTCGATCCCGGCACGTCCGTGGCTGGGGTGTTTACGCGCTCGGCCACACGCGCTGCTCCGGTGCTGGATTGTCAGGATAAGATCGGCGGCGCCAGCGATGGACCAGCGGCAATTTTGGTGAACTCGGGCAATGCCAATGCTTTCACCGGCCACTACGGCCAAAACTCAGTCGCCGAGGTGACTCAAGCGATTGCCAAGGCAACCGGCGTTGCGGTTGAGAGGGTCTTCACCTCATCTACCGGCGTGATCGGAGAGCCTCTGCCGCATGATCGCATCGTTTCTCAACTTGAAGCGCTGAAATCCGGCCTCAACCGTCATGCCATCGAGGACGCGGCGCGGGCGATCATGACCACCGATACCTTCCCGAAAGGGGCGTCGGCTCAGGTCGAGATTGACGGCAAAACAGTCTCTATAGCGGGGATCGCCAAGGGGTCCGGCATGATCGCGCCCGATATGGCGACGATGCTTGTCTACATCTTCACCGACGCCGTGGTTGACCAGTCGGCGCTGCAATCCATGCTGGGCGTGCAGACGGACCGGACCTTCAACTGCATCACTGTCGATAGCGATACCTCGACCTCGGACAGCCTTTTGTTGTGCGCAACGGGAGCGTCGGGTGTCGATGCCACTGGCAATGCGGCCTTCGCCGAGGCGCTGGAAACCGTGATGCTGGACCTCGCGCAGCAAGTTGTGCGCGATGGCGAAGGGGCGACGAAATTCGTAGAAATCCGCGTGACCGGAGCCGCCTCGGACGCAGATGCCAAGGTGCATGGGCTAGCGATTGCGAACTCCCCTCTGGTGAAAACTGCGATTGCAGGTGAGGACTCCAACTGGGGCCGCGTCGTCATGGCCATCGGCAAATCCGGAGCCGCCGCAGATCGCGACCTGCTGAGCATTTCCTTTGGCGATATTCTGGTCGCTGAAAAAGGTTGGGTTAGCCCCGACTATCGTGAAGAAGACGCGGCCACTTACATGAAAGGCCAAGACCTTGTGATCGTGGTCGATCTGGGGCTGGGCGAGGGGCAATCCACCGTTTGGACCTGCGACCTGACCCACGGCTATATCGAGATCAATGCGGACTATCGCTCGTGAAAACTGTTCTGGTATCTGCCGTCGCCCTAATCGATATTGAGGGCCGCGTCCTGCTGGCCCAACGGCCCGAGGGCAAATCCATGGCTGGTCTGTGGGAATTCCCCGGCGGCAAAATCGAACCCGGTGAAACTCCCGAAGCTGCCCTGATCCGCGAATTGCACGAGGAACTGGGTATCGACACCTGGGCCTCTTGCCTCGCGCCGCTGACCTTCGCTAGCCACAGCTACGACGATTTCCACCTGCTCATGCCGCTGTTTGCCTGCCGCAAATGGGAGGGGATACCGCAGTCCAAAGAGGGTCAGGCGCTGAAATGGGTGCGGGCGAACGATCTTCGCAACTACCCGATGCCTGCCGCCGATGTGCCGCTAATCCCAATTTTGAGGGATTGGTTGTAGGAGTCAGGTAAAGCTTCTTGCTTCAAGAATACGGTTCTGGATATTACTCGCATCACGTAATTCTGAGTTCTGAAATCCAAAAAACTGGCTGATCTAGCTGATCTAGCTGATCGCCTAGAGGCTGGAGTGATCAGAATAAACAGTCCTAGCGGCCGTGAGGATACAGCATCAACAATATAGAAAGCGCTAGAGTTCTATTGCGAAGCTGCAAGTCTCGACTCTCGTGCGTGAAGTGCATTCTCAAATTTAAGTCTCGATTGGCCAAGCTTTAGAATTTGAAGTTGTATCCGACTTGGAAAGTCTGGCTCTTATAGTCAATTTCATCAAAAGCAAAACCGACAGTTGAGTCACTCGTAAGGCTTAGATTTGGTGTTTCTCGGTATCTATAACCGATATCTAATTCGCCGGAATTTCCGACTGGAACCGTCACCCCAATGCCAAGCTGGTAGGAAAATCCGCCATCCGAGTCATCAAAACTAGAGATACCCGCGCCTGAGCTTATGTCTGCATCTAAATTCGTGTAACCAATACCGCCGCCAATATAGGGTCGCCACATGCCGTTGGTCTCGAATTCATACCAGGCGTTGATCAGAAGCGAAGTGGCATCAAGGTCACCATTGGCATCGAAACCAGTGCTTTAGCCTAATACTCGGAGCCTTGTTCCGTCTACGTCTGAGTTCGCAAAAGACAATTCTAATTCAGTTCGCACCTGAGAAGTGACCCGAGCGCCAATTACAAAGCCACCAATGAAGTTCCCGCTTGGATCAAAATCCAGAGTCGCGTTTTGGTTTGTGACTAGAGCGTTGTTTTCACCTTCCGCATCGACGCCAAAAACAGCACCGCCGAAAACACCAAAATACATGTCTTCTAGCTTCACTTGCGCTGAAGCTACGCTAGGCAAAATTAAAGCGAAAAACATTGCCGAAATGGAAAGTCGCATGGGGCACCTTTAATCACGGATCCGCATGAAACTCGCAAACTTGGCTGCATAGCGCAAGTTAAAGAACTGAGATTGCAACGCTCTAGGGATCGATGTCGCGCGGAAAGCACAGTGCTAGCCCATCTCATAACGCCCTAGGCCTTCTATTTGCTCCTGTTACAATTCGTAAGAATTGAGAAAACATCAGGCAAAACTTGACGCTGATCGTGCCGATGCTCCTAATCGGGGCATTGGCGTTCGGGCACCATCCCGGACCCGCCATTTCCGGCCCGGGGAGGGGTCGGGTGGGGAGGAGAAAGAGATTGGCTCAGACGCAGTCGGGCGCTGAAGGGATGCAGTCCCTTCCGGCGCTGCTACACCGCAATGCCGCGCAGTTCGGGGATGCCCCGGCTTATCGGGAAAAAGAATTCGGGATCTGGCAATGCTGGACCTGGGCGGAGGCCGCCAAGGAAATCCGTGCCATCGCGCTTGGGTTTCTGGAGTTGGGCGTCGAGAAGGGCGACCACATCGCCGTCATCGGTCGCAACCGTCCGGCGCATTACTGGTCGATGGTGGCCGCACAGATGGTGGGCGCGGTTCCGGTGCCTTTGTATCAGGACTCGGTCGCCGAAGAGATGGCCTATGTGCTGGAACATTGCGGCGCGAATTACGTCGTCTGCGGCGATCAGGAGCAGGTCGACAAGGTCATCGAGATTCAGGAAAACCTGCTTCAGGTCAAACACATCCTCTATACCGACAAGCGCGGGATGCGGAAATATGACCACTCCCAGATGAACGCGCTTGAGGACATCATGGCCGAAGGCAGCGCTGGGCACGCGCGGTTCGATACCGAGCTGGACAAGCGTATCGCGGCGATCACCTATGACGATACCTGTGTGATGCTCTATACCTCGGGGACAACAGGCAAGCCCAAGGGTGTGGTGCTGTCGAACCGGAATGTCATTGAAAGTGCCAAGAACTCGGCCGAGTTCGATCATCTGACCCGGAACGAGGATATTCTGTCTTACCTGCCGATGGCTTGGGTGGGCGATTTCATCTTCTCGATCGGTCAGGCCTATTGGTGCGGCTTCTGCGTGAACTGCCCCGAGAGCGCCGACACGATGATGACGGACCTGCGCGAGATCGGACCGACCTATTTCTTTGCCCCGCCGCGCGTTTTCGAAACCCAGCTGACCAATGTGATGATCCGGATGGAGGATGCGGGCAAGCTGAAGCGCAATATGTTCCATCACTTCATGGCCCATGCCAAGAAGGTCGGTGGTCTGTTGCTGGACGGCAAGCCGGTGGGCTTTGGTGACAAGCTGAAATACGCGCTGGGCAATATGCTGGTTTATGGTCCGTTGAAGGATACGCTTGGCTATGGCCGGTTCCGCGTTGGCTATACTGCGGGTGAGGCCATCGGGCCGGAAATCTTTGATTTCTATCGCTCTTTGGGCATCAACCTCAAACAGCTCTATGGTCAGACCGAAGCAACCGTCTTTATCACCCAGCAGCCGGATGGCGAGGTGCGCGCGGATACGGTCGGCGTTCCGGCCCCTGCGGTTGAGTTGAAAATCGACGAGAGTGGCGAGATCCACTACCGCTCGCCCGGTGTGTTTGTTGAATACTACAACAACCCGGATTCGACGGCCTCGACCAAGGATGCTGAGGGCTGGGTTGCGACTGGGGATGCCGGGTTCATCGAGGAAAGCTCGGGCCATCTACGGATCATCGACCGCGCCAAGGATGTGGGCAAAATGGCTGACGGGTCGATGTTCGCGCCGAAATATGTCGAAAACAAGCTAAAGTTCTATCCCGATATTCTAGAGGTCGTGCTGTTCGGCAACGGCAAGGATCGCTGTGTGGCCTTCATCAATATCGACCTGACGGCGGTTGGAAACTGGGCGGAGCGCAACAACGTGGCTTACGCGTCTTATCAGGAGCTCGCGGGACATCCGCGTGTGTTAGAGACGATTAAGGCCCATGTGGAAGAGGTAAATAAGTCGGTCGCAGCGGATGAGATGCTGTCGGGCTGTCAGGTGCATCGTTTTGTGGTTCTGCACAAGGAACTGGATGCCGATGATGGCGAGATGACCCGGACCCGTAAGGTGCGTCGCGGCTTTGTCGAGGATAAATTCCACGACATTATCGCCGCGCTTTATGACGAATCTTCGAGCGTTTCGACGACAACCGAAGTGACCTATGAGGATGGGCGCAAAGGGTCTATTTCTGCAACGCTTGAGATCGTTGATGCGCCGGTTGTGTCGGTCGCGCAGCACAAGGTTGCGGCGGAATGATGGGCCGTTCGAGCGCCGCTCGACCTGCGGTCATCGCCCCGCCCACCGTCCCGTTTTCGCGTAAGTCTGGGAGAGGCTGATGCTGGATAATTCCGAAGGATATATCACCGAAGACGGCCGCAAGATCGGCGGTGTGGTGATGGAGATGAAGAACATCACCCTGCGATTTGGCGGCGTGGTGGCGATCAAGGATATCTCGTTCGACATTCGCGAGGGGGAAATCCGCGCCATTATCGGACCGAACGGCGCGGGCAAGTCCTCGATGCTGAATGTGATCTCGGGGTTTTATGTCCCGCAAGAAGGGGAGGTATGGTTCCACGGCTCCAAGCGGCCTCCGATGCGGCCGTTTGAGGTGGCACAGCAGGGGATTGCGCGGACCTTCCAGAACATCGCCTTGTTCGAAGGCATGAGCGTTCTGGACAATGTCATGACCGGACGCCTGAGCTTTATGAAGACCAATATCCTTCAGCAAGCGTGGTGGAAGGGGAAGGCCGAAGCGGAAGAGACCGAGAATCGTGAGGCGGTTGAGCGGATCATCGACTTCCTCGAGATCCAGCACATCCGCAAGACGCCTGTGTCACGCCTGCCTTACGGGTTGAAAAAGCGAGTGGAGCTCGCGCGTGCTTTGGCGGCGGAGCCGAAGCTGCTTCTGTTGGATGAACCCATGGCGGGCATGAACGTCGAAGAAAAAGAAGACATGAGCCGTTTCATCCTCGACGTGAATGACGAATTTGGCACCACCATCGCACTGATCGAGCACGACATGGGCGTGGTGATGGACCTGAGCGACCGGGTCATCGTTATGGATTACGGCAAGAAAATTGGCGACGGCACGCCCGACGAGGTGCGCAACAACCAAGAGGTCATCGACGCCTATCTGGGGGTCAGCCATGACTGACATCGGATTAGTAAATTGGGGGGGCACCTATGCCTGAACAACTCGTATTTGCGATGGAGGTCATCCTCAACGGTCTGATGGCCGGGGTGCTTTATGCGCTGGTCGCGCTGGGCTTTGTGCTGATCTACAAGGCGTCGGGGATTTTCAATTATGCCCAGGGGGTTATGGCGCTTTTTGCGGCGATGACGCTGGTTGGGATCATGAAGGGGCAAGTGCCGTTTGCCCATCTGATCAATGCGATTTTCGGGACGCATATCCACTATTTCGGCTGGAACGTGCCTGCGCTTTTGGCGATCCTTTTGACCATGGCGGTGATGGTGTTGCTGGCCTGGGCAGTGCAGCGCTTCGTCATGCGCCATCTGGTCGGACAGGAGCCAATCATTCTGTTCATGGCTACCATTGGTCTGGCTTACTTCCTTGAAGGCGTTGCCGACCTGATGTGGGGGTCTGAGATCAAGACGCTTGACGTGGGTCTGCCCCAGGGCATCAACCTTTGGATTGATGAGACGACCTATAACATCTTCGACTACGGCTTCTTCATCGATAATCTGGACATCGTGGCTACGATCATTGCCGCGCTTCTGGTGGCAGCTCTGGTCGCCTTCAGCCAGTACACCAAACAGGGCCGGGCGATGCGCGCCGTGGCGGATGACCATCAGGCAGCGCTGTCGGTTGGCATCTCACTGAACTTCATTTGGGTCATGGTCTGGTCCGTCGCCGGGTTCGTCGCTCTGGTTGCGGGGATTATGTGGGGCACCAAGTCGGGCGTGCAGTTCTCGCTATCGCTGATCGCGCTCAAGGCGCTGCCGGTGCTGATGCTGGGTGGCTTCACCTCAATCCCCGGTGCCATCGTCGGCGGGCTGATCATCGGTGTAGGCGAGAAGCTGTTCGAATTCGCCTTGGGACCTGCGCTGGGCGGCGCAACCGAGAACTGGTTTGCTTATGTGCTGGCGCTGATCTTCCTCGTGTTCCGACCTCAGGGCCTGTTCGGCGAGAAGATCATCGAGAGGGTTTAGCGATGACCAAGCTGATCGCCATCATCAACGTCATCGCGTGGGCCGGGTTCTGGGCGTTTGGGTATATTGCCCTCACCTCCGACGATCTTTCCGAAGGCCAGCTCACTATCGCAGCAATCCTGGCTTTTGCGGGTCTGATCATGGGCGTTCTGGCCTATTTGAAACTGGTCCGCGCGTCTGAGGCGAGCGGATATGCCAAGGGCTCAAACCAATTGGACGCCGCGGCCCGGAACCGGGCGCAGGAAGAATGGGGAAAGTAAGACATGTTCTATCGTGAGGCCGGGGATTTCAAAACCTCGTACATTGCTGACAGCCAGACTTTCCCGATCAAGTTTGACCGGTATCGCTACTACGTCGTGCTGGCGGTGGCGTTCGGGATCATTCCCTTCATCATCAACGACTATTGGGCCAACGCGCTGCTGCTGCCCTTTCTGATCTACGCCATCGCAGCGATCGGGCTGAACATCCTCGTAGGTTATTGCGGGCAGGTCTCGCTGGGCACGGGGGGGTTCATGGCTGTGGGTGCCTATGCCTGCTACAAGCTGATGACCGCTTTCCCGGATGTCAGCATGTTCATCCACGTGATCCTTGCCGGAGGTATCACGGCCTTTGTGGGCGTGTTGTTCGGCTTGCCGAGCCTCAGGATCAAGGGTTTCTATCTGGCCGTGGCGACGCTGGCGGCGCAGTTCTTCCTGGTGTGGCTGTTTAACCGGGTGCCATGGTTCTACAACTACTCGGCTTCGGGACAGATCAACGCGCCGGAACGGGATGTGTTTGGCATCATCATCACCGGTCCAAATGCTCCGGCATGGGCGACCTATCTGTTCTGCCTAATCTTCCTGACCGTCTGCGCCATCCTTGCGCGCAACCTGACGCGGGGCACCACGGGCCGGACCTGGATGGCGATCCGCGACATGGATATCGCTGCCGAGATCATTGGCGTGAACCCCCTCAAGGCCAAATTGACCGCCTTTGCCGTCAGCTCGTTCTTCGTGGGCATCGCAGGGGCGCTGTTCTTTGCGGTCTATCTGGGCGCGGTCGAAGTCGGTGAGGTCTTTGGCATCCAGAAATCATTTCTGGTGCTGTTCATGGTCATTATCGGCGGATTAGGGTCTATTTTCGGGTCCTTTGCGGGGGCTGCTTTCCTAGTGCTGTTGCCGGTCGTCCTGAAGCTGATCGGCGTAGACATGCTGGGTTGGCCCACGGACATCGTGGCGCACCTGAACCTCGTGATCGTAGGCGGGCTGATTATCATGTTCCTGATCCTCGAACCGCACGGGCTGGCGCAGCTGTGGCGTGTCGCCAAAGAGAAACTCAGACTCTGGCCGTTCCCGCACTAGGGACAGGCCCAATCAAAAAAGACGGGTGCAAACGCCCGAACCCACCATCGGATCAATCAAGGGAGGAGACACCCGATGAACAAGAAACTGGCAACCCTGGCGCTGGGCGCCGTGATGGCCGCAGGTCCGGTCATGGCCGACCTTGTGTTCCCGTCGCTCAGCTACCGAACGGGTCCCTACGCGGCAGGCGGTATTCCGTTTGCTGACGGTTACGCCGACTATTTCACCCTGCTGAATGAACGCGATGGCGGCATCGGGGGTGTTCCAGCCAAGGTTATCGAATGCGAAACCGGCTATAACACTGAAAAAGGTGTGGAATGCTATGAATCGACTAAGGGCGAAGGTGCGCTGGTCTATCAACCACTCTCCACTGGGATTACCTATCAGCTTATCCCGAAAGTGACGGCAGATGGCATCCCGCTGCACACGATGGGATATGGCCGGACCTCGGCTGCGAATGGCGAGGTTTTCAGCCACGTGTTCAACTATCCGGCCAACTACTGGAACGGAGCTTCGGGCGCGATTAACTATCTGCTGGATGAAAACGGCGGAGACCTGAGCGGCAAGAAGATCGCGTTGGTCTACCACAACTCTGCCTACGGCAAAGAGCCGATCCGCACACTGGAAACGCTGGCCGAAAAGCACGGCTATGAGCTGTCTCTGCTACCCGTCGACCACCCAGGTCAGGAGCAGAAGTCACAGTGGCTGCAAATCCGCCGCGAAAAGCCCGATTTTGTGATCATGTGGGGCTGGGGCGTCATGAACCAAGTTGCGGTGCAGGAAGCGGCCAACATTCGCTTCCCGATGGAGAACTTCATTGGCGTCTGGTGGTCAGGTGCTGAATTCGATGTCGAGCCTGCGGGTGAAAAGGCCACCGGCTACAAAGCGCTGACCTTCACGGGCCTGGGTATGGACTATCCGGTCTATGACGATCTGCAGAAATACGTCGTCGATGCCGGTAAAGCCGCAGGCGCAGGGGATCAGCTGGGCACGGTTCAGTATAACCGCGGTCTCTATGCTGCGATGTTGGCGGCTGAGGCGGTAAAAACTGCTCAGGAGATGCATGGCACTGCCGAGATCGACGCGTCGATGATGCGCGATGGCATGGAAGCGTTGGAAATCACCAATGCCAAGATGGAAGGTCTGGGCATGGTCGGTTTCGGACCGGAATTCTCGGTTTCATGTGAAAACCATGGCGGCCCCGGTCTTGTGGGTGTGGTCCAGTGGGATGCAGCAGCCGGAACCTGGAACCCGGTTCAGGACTTCAAACCGACAGATGCCGAAGTCATCAACGCTCTGATCGCAGAAGACTCGGCGGCTTATGCGGCTGAAAACAATATCGAAACGCGCTGTAACTAAAGCGCTCTGAACCAAGCGGGGCGGCGGTTTACTGCCGCCCTGACCCGAACACGCGAACGAGGATAGGCGCTGATGCTGGATGCGGCCCAAACCACGGATGTGCAGGCGGAAACCCTGCTTGAGGTCAACAATATCGAGGTGATCTACAATCACGTGATCCTCGTGCTGAAGGGCGTCAGCCTGACGGTTCCCAAAGGCGGCATCACGGCGCTGCTTGGGGGGAATGGTGCGGGCAAGACCACGACGCTCAAGGCGGTGTCGAACCTGCTGCATTCCGAACGGGGTGAGGTGACCAAGGGCTCAATCAAGTATCGCGGCCAAAGCGTGCATGAAAGCGACCCGGCGGATCTGGTGGAAAAAGGCGTCATTCAGGTGATGGAGGGGCGCCACTGTTTCGAGCACCTCACGGTCGAGGAAAACCTGCTGACCGGGGCCTATACCCGTAAGGACGGCAATGCCGCGATCCAGAGTGATCTGGAGCTGGTCTACAACTACTTCCCGCGCCTGAAAGAACGCCGCAAAAGTCAGGCGGGCTATACTTCGGGCGGGGAACAGCAGATGGTCGCGATGGGCCGCGCGCTGATGTCACGGCCCGAGACGATCCTGCTGGACGAACCCTCAATGGGGCTTGCTCCGCAGCTGGTCGAAGAGATTTTCGGCATCGTAAAAGACCTGAACGAGAAAGAGGGCGTCTCGTTCCTTTTGGCCGAGCAGAACACCAACGTGGCGCTGCGCTTTGCCCATTACGGCTATATTCTGGAATCCGGTCGCGTTGTGATGGACGGCCCCGCTGCCGAACTGCGTGAGAACCCGGATGTGAAGGAATTCTACCTCGGCATGTCGGATGAAGGCCGCAAAAGCTTTCGCGATGTGCGCTCGTATCGCCGCCGCAAGCGGTGGTTGTGATCTGATGGAGGATATGGCGATGACCTATTTCGACGCACTCGAAACGCGCTCGGCGGATCAGCGCGCCTCGGATCAGGCGGTGGCGCTGCAGGCGCAACTGGAACGGGCGCGGTCTGCGCCTGGGTTCATGGCGCATTTCGCTGAAACAGACACTAATACTGTAAAAACGGCCGAAGACCTGCCCATGCTACCGGTGCTTCGCAAGTCGGACCTGACCCGCGCGCAAGGAGAGCGCCCGCCCTTTGGCGGCTTTACGATAAAACGGGCGCGGCACTTTCACCATGTGTTCCAATCCCCAGGCCCGATCTATGAGCCGGGCAGCACCGACCACGATTGGTGGCGCATGGGCCGGTTCCTGAACGCTGCCGGTGTCGGCGCGGGCGACATTGTTCAGAACTGCTTCGGCTATCATCTGACGCCTGCGGGCATGATCTTTGAAAACGGCGCACGCGCGGTTGGTGCGGCTGTTTTGCCTGCTGGAACCGGGCAGACCGAGCTGCAGGTGACCGCCGCTCGCGACGTTGGATGCACGGCCTATGCGGGCACGCCGGACTATCTGAAGGTCATTTTGGACAAGGCCGATGCCATGGGCGTTGCGCTGAGTTTCTCTAAGGCGGCTGTGGGTGGGGGCGCGTTGTTCCCGTCGCTGCGGCAGGAATATGCGGATCGCGGCATTGCCTGCCTGCAATGCTATGCCACCGCTGATCTGGGTAATATCGCCTATGAGAGCGCAGCGATTGAGGGGATGATTCTGGACGAACACGTCATCGTCGAAATCGTTACCCCTGGCACCGGAACTCCGGTTGCCCCCGGTGAGGTTGGCGAGGTCGTGGTGACCTCTCTCAACCCGGATTACCCGCTGATCCGGTTTGCGACCGGCGACCTGTCGGCCATTATGCCGGGTCAGTCGCCTTGCGGTCGTACGAACGCTCGGATCATGGGATGGATGGGGCGTGCCGATCAGACCACCAAAATCAAGGGCATGTTCGTCCGGCCCGAGCAGGTGGCCGCGCTGGTCGACAAACATGCCGAGATCGTCAAAGCCCGGGTCATCGCCGCGCGTCAGGGTGAGATGGACACAATGACCGTTCAGATCGAAAGCCCGGGTGGCGATGACATGGCTTACGCAAAATCCGTTGCCGAAGTGCTGAAACTCAAAGGCGCGATCGAGGTTGTGGCCCCCGGGTCCTTGCCCAAGGATGGCCTGGTGATCGAGGATCAGCGCGTCTATGACTGATATCTGCGGCGTTTGATGCCGCAGATTTGTTGCTCTGGGCACTGGCGTTTCCTAGCGTTTTAGTCGAGAAAGAGGACGCCCTCGCCACCTACAAGCCCGGACAATGGCCCAGATCGAATATTCTGAAAATGGATCACGAAACCGCGGTGTGCGTGGCACGCGGCTTTTGGCGGGTATTGCCTATGTCGTGGCGGCGGCTTGTCTGTTGCCAATGGTCGCGGTGGTTCTGGCGGCGCTGACCGGTGGCACGGAAACTATCTCGCACCTCGCAGAAACCGTATTGCCGCGCTACACGATGACCACCGCCATATTGGTGGTTCTGGTCGCTGTGGGCACCTTCAGCATCGGGACCGGAGCCGCTTGGCTGGTGACGATGACGCGGTTCCCCGGCGTGCGCCTGTTGGAGATTGCGCTGGTCCTGCCGCTGGCCTTCCCGGCCTACGTTCTGGCCTATGCCTACACGTTCATACTTGATCATCCCGGTATCGTGCAGGCCACGCTGCGCGATGTGACGGGTTGGGGGCCGCGCGACTACTGGTTCCCCGAAATCCGCTCGACCGAGGGCGCAGCGGTGATGCTGACGCTGGTGCTATATCCTTATATCTACCTGCTGGCGCGGGCAGCGTTCCTGCAGCAAAGCGCCACCGCATTTCTGGCGGCGCGGGCGTTGGGAAACAGCCCCTGGCTGGCGTTTCGGCGGGTTTCGCTACCGATGGCACGCCCGGCCATTGCCGGAGGTGTTCTTTTGGCGATCATGGAGACCATCGCCGATTTTGGAACCGTCTCGTATTTCGGCGTTCAGACCTTCGCCACGGGCATTTATACCAGTTGGTTTTCGCTAGGAGATCGTGCAGGCGCCGCACAACTGGCGTTGTGCCTGCTGACCTTCGCGCTTGTGTTGGCTGTGGCTGAACGCACGCGGCGCGGCAAGGCCAAGTATTATCAAGCGGGCAAGCAACATGCAGCTCTGCCCGCAGCGCAACTGACTGGATGGCGCGCGATCGGTGCTTTTGCCCTCTGCGCCATTCCCGTGTTTTTCGGGTTCCTCCTGCCGGTGGTCGTTCTGTTCGAGATGGGGTTGAAATCCGAGCAGAACCTGCTGTCGCCCCGCTACCTCGGCTTCATTCAGAACTCGCTGACTCTTGCCGGGACGGCTGCTGTCATCACAGTTATTGCGGCCGTCAGTGTCGGGTTCTTTCAGCGCTTGAGACCGGGGCGGCCCTCGACCATCGCGGGTTATATCGCGCGGCTGGGCTATGCGGTGCCGGGTGGAGTGATCGCGGTTGGACTATTGGTGCCTTTTGCCAGCTTTGACAACGCGTTGGACGCGTGGATGCGCGCGACATTTGACGTATCGACCGGCCTGCTAGTGACCGGGTCAATCTGGCTGCTGGTGGCGGCCTATATGGTGCGGTTCCTTGCGGCGGCCCTAAGTGCTTATGAAGGCGGGCAGAGTACGGTTCACGCCAATATGGACGCCGCAGCCCGGTCTTTGGGGCAGACACCTCTGGGCACGCTCAGGCGGGTGCATCTGCCGATCCTGACGCCCTCGTTGCTGACGGCCCTGTTGATCGTATTTGTCGACGTGATGAAGGAATTGCCTGCAACGCTGATCATGCGTCCCTTCAACTTTGACACGCTGGCGGTGCAGGCATACCGGCTGGCCTCGGACGAGCGGCTCGAGGGGGCGGCGGTGCCATCCTTGGTCATTCTGGCCGTTGGATTACTGCCTGTGATCCTGATATGTCGACAAGTCGGACGGCGGTAACACCCGTTGACGAATTATGGCCCGCTTGCGCATCGGGCTTGATTCAGCCGCGTTTTCCGGCAAGGCTTGTGGTATGAACATGCAGCCTCCCAGCCGGTTCCCAACAAACTCGGCCCAGATGCCCGTCGCGTTCGACCGGCGCGAGATGTCCCATATCCTGTCCGTCTATGGCAAGATGGTCGCCGCCGGAGAATGGCGCGACTACGGAATTTCCAACCTGCGCGACATGGCGATTTTTTCCTGACTTCCGACCTTTTTGTTGATCTGACTGGGTTTTTGGTTTGTTTTCAGGTGTGGTTGCTCAGAGGCGCGTTGTAGTGCCCCATTATTATAAAAAGTATTGACATGGGCCTTCAGATGGCTAACCTCTTCGCCCATGTTCATCCGCACCAAACATGACGCAAAGCTCAACCGCACACGGATCCAGATCGTTGAATCCGTCCGCACCGGCTCCAAGGTACGCCAGAAGATCCTGCGCCATGTGGGTGTGGCCCATAACGACAGCGAGATTGAGGATATCAAGCGTCTGGCGGGCCGCTTGATGGAGCAATTACGCATTGATCGCTCGCCGCAAATGGAACTGTTCACGCCCACGGAATATGCCGATCTGCAGGCGCTGGTGCGCCGCGCTCCGCGGCCGGACAAGCTTGGCGTTGATCTTGCCGAGTGCCGTGAGGAGGCGCGGGTCTCTCTGGGTCTGCGGGATGTCATGGGGACGATGTATGACCAACTGGGTTGGGGGGCCCTTCTGGGGGCGGCGCGTAAAAGTGCCAATCGCATTGTGAAAGAGCTGGTTATGGCGCGGATCGCACAGCCCGAGAGCAAGCGCGCGACCGTGGAGGCGTTGGAGAACCAGGCAGGCATCACGCTCAATCTGGACGTGGTCTATCGGAGCATGGATTACATCAATACGCCGGTGATAGACGGGATTTGCAAAACCTCTCACGCGGCGGCAGAGAAGTTGCTGGGCGGGCCAGTGACCGTGCTGTTCTACGATTGCACGACCCTGGCCTTTGACACCGAGCGCGAGGACCCGGCCGAGGATGCGGACGGGGTCGAGCAGGATCATCTTCTGGCCAAGGGCTTCAGCAAGGATGGCAAGCATCACCGCGCTCAGGTCATGCTGGCGCTGATCGTCACCTCCGATGGGCTGCCTGTGGGCTATGAACTCTTCCCGGGAAACACCTGGGAAGGTCATACGCTGGAAGCTGCGCTGAAGGCGTTGGAGGGACGCTTCGACGTGGCCAGGGTCACGTTCGTGGCCGATGCCGCCATGCTCAGCAAGGACAACCAGCAGATGTTGCAGAACAAGGGTCTGCCCTACATCCTCGGCTATCGCATGAAGTCCGCCCCGGCCGCCGTGAAGGCGAACATTTTGAGCCCGGAGGGACGCCAGCCTTGGGCTGGACACGGTTCTGAAGAGGCAACCGAGAAGGGCTGGTACAAGGTGATCGACCAGGAGGGAGCGCGGGTCATTGTGACCTGGTCACCCACCCGGGCACGCAATGATGCCCACAAGCGCGACAAGGCAATCGAAAAGCTGCACAAGAAGCTCAAGCGCTCTCGCAAACCCGGCAGCTTCAGCAGCCGGGGATATGGCCGCTTCCTGGCCTTCCCCGACAGCGGGGACGTCACGCTGGATGATGCAAAGATCAAGGCAGCGGCACAATGGGACGGGCTGCATGCCATTGTTGTTCATGGTGCGGACGAACTGGAGGCACAGGACGTCATTGCCCGCTATCACCAGTTGTGGGAGATCGAAGCCTGCTTCCGCACCAACAAGCACGATCTGAAAATCCGGCCCATCTATCACTGGTCGCCGCGTCGGGTCCGGGCCCATATCGCCATCTGCTACATGGCCTTCTGCTGCCTGCAGCACCTGCGCAAGCATCTGGACCTGCTCGGACACCCGATGAGCCCGGCTCGTATCCGCAACGAGTTGAACGCATTGCAGCTCTCGATCCTGCGCCACAAAGGCACCCCTGACCGCTACGGCATGCCAAGCCATGCCACGGTCGATGCCAGACGCATCCTCACCTGCGTCGGCCTGACCTGGAACGAAGCCCCTTTCAAGATACCCCCCGGGCGCACCCGAAAAACTGGCCAGACCAAAGCCTGAGCTCCCTCAACACTCCGAAACAATCGCTGGCGAAAAAAGTCCGTGTAGTGCCTTTTGGCAACCAAGGCATAATAATATCAATGACTTATACGAAAAAATGTCGGAAGTCAGGAGATGTCCCATATCCTGTCCGTCTATGGCAAGATGGTCGCCGCCGGAGAATGGCGCGACTACGGAATTTCCAACCTGCGCGACATGGCGATTTTTTCGATCTTCCGACGCACCGCCGAGCATCCCATCTACCGGATCGAGAAACACCCCCGCCTGCGCCAAAAGCAGGGGATGTATTCCGTTGTTGGGATGGACGGGCGTATCCTGAAACGCGGCCACGATCTGCGCACGGTTCTAAGGGTGCTCGAGCGCAAGCTGATCCGCTCAGTTTCTCCGGATTAGAGCCTAAAGCTCCGGATGCCGCCCGTAGCCAGTTACGGCGCCGAATTCCTTTTGACCGATACGCGCGATGGCCTCCTCCAGAGGCTCTTTCGCGACGGCCATGTGATATGCGTTTGAGTGCAAAAGCGTATCTTTATCCAGCATCATGCCCACATGACCTTTCCAAAACACCAGATCGCCTCGGCGCAAGCCAGGTTTTGAAATCGGCCTGAAAAACCTAGATTGCATGTCACTATCGCGCGGGCAGGCCATTCCGCAGGACTGATACGCAATCTGAACCAGGCCCGAACAATCAATGCCAAGCCCTGTGTCACCACCGTAGAGGTAAGGGGTGGCAAGAAACTGTTCCGCGACGGTCACAGGATCAGACGCCACCCAGTCCAATTCGGCCAGCTGAGTTTCGCGAATATACCGAGCCGTCGGGACATAACCCTCCTCCTTCACGCAAACCCAGCCGGTTGATCGAATGGCGTTTTCACGGTCCGGGTCACGACGCGGCCAGTATTCAACGAGTGTTCCGAAAGGTAGAATTCTTTCATTCGCGTTTTTGGTCACATCAGGGTGTTCCAACGAGACCGCTTTGGGCACGCAAACTCGATGCGTCGGCTCAATCGGGCGCTTTTGAATTCCGGGTCTGATCCATCCGACATAACCGTCTTTTTCGCGGTATCCGAACAGGGAATTGTCCGTTTTGTCCAGAATGACGAAGACTTCTCCGGGTACCATTTGGCACTGACGAGTACCATTAGGTTCGTCCAGAATGTCCTCTACGAACCTTTGTATCCGAAAGGGTTCGCCGTCTGTAAAAACCTCAGCCTCGACCTGACCTTTCAGGGAAGAATGCGCGAACCGTCCGTTGAAGGGTAAGAGCCTGCGATCTGTCATAGGCCCAAAATCTCGGGCAGTGCGGTCAGCAGGGCGCGTGGGCCTTGCCCCAATCCACCCTTACTGCGGCCCGGTTGTTTGCTGGGCTGCCAGGAATAGATGTCGAAATGCATGTAATTGCTGTCTTCAACAAAGCGGCGCAGGAACAGGGCTGCGGTGATGGAGCCTGCAAAACCGCCCGAGGGCGCGTTGTCCAGATCGGCGATGCCGGGTTCAATCATCGCCTCGTAGGGTGTGTGGAAGGGCATGCGCCAGACTGGATCAGCGACTTGGGCGGCAGCTTTGCTCAGCGCCGCGGCGCCGCGGTCGTCATCGGTGTAGAACGGGGCCAGATCAGGCCCAACGGCCACACGGGCCGCGCCGGTCAGGGTTGCCATCGAGATCACGAGGTCCGGTTTCCCCTCATCCGCCAGCGCCAGCGCGTCGGCCAGAACCAAGCGCCCCTCGGCATCGGTGTTGTTGATCTCGACGGTCAGGCCCTTGCGAGAGGTCAGGATATCCCCTGGCCGGAAGGCGTTGCCTGCGACTGCATTCTCGACCGCCGGGATCAGCACCCGCAGTTGTAACGGCAGGTTCAGCGCCATGATCATCCGGGCAAGGCCCAGAACATTGGCGGCCCCGCCCATATCCTTTTTCATCAGACCCATCGACGCGCCCGGTTTCAGGTTCAGCCCGCCGGTATCGAAACACACACCCTTGCCGACAAGCGTCAGCGTCGGTCCGGTCGCGCCCCAGTTCATCTCGATCAGGCGCGGGGCCTGATCTGCGGCGCGCCCAACCGTGTGGATCATCGGGAAATTCTGTTCCAGCAGCGCGTCGCCGATGATCGTTTTGCAGGTGGCTCCGAATTCATCCGCCAGCGCTTCGGCTGCCGCTTGCAGTTGATCCGGTCCCATATCAGAGGCTGGCGTGTTGACCAGATCGCGGGTCAGTGCCTCGGCATTTGCCAGTACCTCCAACCGCGCGGCATCAACGCCTTCCGGGGCAACCAGTCGCGCCTTGGCGGCGGATTGAGGCGCATAGCGATCAAAGGCGTAGCCGGTCAGCAACCAGCCCAGACACTCCATCTCCAGATGCTCCGTCGGAACGCCCGCTGCGATGTGATAGCCGCCTTCCGGCAGCGCATCCGCCGCAGCGGCCAGAGGGAACCGCTTGCGGGCGCGCTTGCCCTCGGTCCCGTACCCGGCCAGCGCGAAACCCGCGCCGCCTTCCGTGCTTGGCACCGTCAGGACCTGACCCAACGCGCCTTTGAACCCGTTCGCTGCAACCCAATTTCGGATGTGATCGGACTGACCGGCCAGCCAATCGTCCAGATCAGGTTGCGCCACCACATGCAGCGGCACAGAGGTGTCAGAGGGTTGGGCAAAGCTGAGGGTCATACGCGTCTCGGGCTGAGTGAATTTGCGACCAGACTATCCGCCTGCAGCCTGCCCGCAACCCCCGTCACACCGAAAGGTCCTGCTGATCCCAGATCGCGGTCAGAGAGCGCTCTCCAACCCGGATCAACCGTCCCAGCGTTGCACCTGCTGCAACCGCATCGCCAGCATCTACGGCACCAGTGACATCGCCCGCAACCCGCGCCAGCGCCGTCATTCCGATCTGATCGGCGATTGCCACCAGCGACTTGGCGCATTTGCGCAATGCCTCCCAATCGCGCTGCCGCCAGTGCCGTTCGCAATTCGACAAGCGCACAGCCAATTCCTCGACCGTGCGACACAGCACGTCCAGCGCGTTCTTGTCGCCCAATTGCCGGTACAGCCCGCTGAGGCGATCCGGATCCAGTCGCACGGTTTCCTTGTGTTCAAGCCTGAGTATGTTTTCCACCACATTCACCCTAGTTTAGTTGCCCCCACGGCGTGGCATTGATCCTTGCTGTCAATTCCTTTGCAAAACCTTGCGATGAATTTGGATAATGGCTCGAATTTTTCTTGAATTCGGTTTACAGCAGCCTACGCAACGAAAGACGGGAATGCCGAAATGGATTTAGCCAAACCTTTGCCGACCTATCTGGTGAAACGGTATCACGGCTGGAAAGCGACGACCTATTCCGAAAATCAGGTCTGGTATCGGCGTTTGGCGGATGAGGGGCAGCGCCCACGTGCGATGGTGATTTGCTGTTGCGACAGCCGGGTTCATGTGACCGCGATCTTCGGTGCCGATCAGGGTGAGTTCTTCATTCACCGCAACATTGCCAACCTGGTGCCCCCTTACGCCCCGGATGGGGATCACCACGGGACCAGTGCAGCCATCGAATATGCGGTGACCGCGTTGAAAGTGGCGCATCTGATCGTGCTTGGTCATTCGCAATGCGGTGGGGTGCAGGGCTGTATCGACATGTGCAAAGGGCAGGCCCCGCAGCTGGAAGCGAAAGAGAGCTTTGTTGGCCGTTGGATGGATATCCTCAAGCCCAAGTACGAACAGGTCGCGGATATCGAGGATGGCGTCGAGCAGGCCCGCCAGTTTGAACGTCAGGCCGTCGTTGCGTCGCTGGAAAACCTGATGACCTTCCCGTTTGTTTCCGACGCGGTCAAGACCGACACGCTCAGCCTGCACGGGCTTTGGACAGATATCGGCGCGGGCGGGTTGGAGTGTTTCGATCCCTATCAGAAAAAGTTCGTTCCGGTCTAACGCCCTAGCATCGCGGTAAGCAGCGGTTCCGTCCAATTTTCTATGATATGCTCCAGACAAAGGAATTACCCTTTGGAGCATATTATGAAATTGATTAAACGCGTTTTTCTTGGCCTGGTCGTTCTTGTACTGGCACTGGTCGGCATTGCGTACCTGCTGCCCTCAAAAGCTGATGTATCCCGCAGTATCACCATCAACGCGCCGCCCGAGGCGATCTTTCCCTATGTGAACTCGATGCAACAGACTGAGCATTGGTCGCCTTGGCTGCACCGGGACCCCGAGACCAAGCTGACCTATTCCAGGCCAGAGTCGGGGGTTGGGAATATTTTGAACTGGAGCTCTGACGACCCGCAGGTCGGCACCGGATCGCAAGTGATTGTGGCGAGCGTCGAAAACCAAAGCGTCCAGACCGCGCTTGATTTCGGTCCGATGGGAACAGCCACAGCCGCATTCCTCCTGCAGCCCGATGGGAATCAGACGCAGGTTACATGGGGGTTCGAATCCGAGTTGGGTATGAACCCGATGTCTCGTTGGATGGGGGTGATGATGGATCGGTGGCTTGGTCCAGACTATGAGCGTGGTCTGATGAACCTCAAGGTTTTGGTGGAAGGGCAGGGATAGCCCTGCCCTCGGAAACACCCTTTAATTGCGTTTTGGCTCTGTCGCCAGCCAAGGTGTCGCTAACACGCGATATGTCCGGTGTATGTAACATGCGATCTGTCCGGTTCTATTCTGTCTCTGAGAGGAGGCGTTATGAACCGAGCAGAAGTGTTACAGGAAGTTCGACTGATGAAGTTTGAAGATGTGTATTCGCGGCGAAGCGCGAACAAGCTGACGCAAGAACAGGCGGCTGAGATACTGGGTGTATCCGTGCGCACCGTCAGGCGTTGGGAGGATCGATTTGAGGCGGATGGTGCAGAAGGTCTGTACGACCGTCGGCTTGGCAAACTGGCCAACAATCGTGTTGCCACGGATAAGGTCATGGAGATGCTTGAACTGTTTGATACCAAGTACTGGGATTACACGCCGAAGCATTTCCACGAGAAGCTGGTGGCCCACCATGGTTTCACACAGAGCTACAACTGGGTGCGGCTTACACTGCAGCGCCACGGCCGGGTTCAGGCAGCACCCCGACGAGGTGCCCATCGGCGCAAGCGGCCCCGCCGTCCGATGGTTGGCATGATGTTGCATCAGGACGGCTCCAGCCATGAATGGGTTCCGGGTCAGTGGTGGGATCTGATCGTCACCATGGACGATGCCACCAACCGGGTTTATTCGGCATTCTTTGTCGAGGAAGAAGGGACGATGAGCAGTTTTCAGGGGCTGACAGAGGTGATCGAGGCGCAAGGTCTGTTTTGCTCGCTCTATGCCGATCGGGGCTCTCATTACTGGCATACGCCCGAAGCGGGCGGCAAAGTGGACAAGGACAATCTGACCCAGGTCGGGCGCGCCTTGCAGCAACTCGGCATTGAGCTGATCCCGGCCTATTCACCGCAGGCCCGTGGACGGTCTGAACGCATGTTTGGCACGTTCCAGAACCGATTGCCGCAGGAACTGCGGTCCCATGGGATCACAACCATTGAAGAGGCCAATCAGTTCCTGAAAGAGGTCTATCTTCCCGAACACAATGCCCTGTTTGCAAAGGAGCCGGAGGATACGACCTCGGCCTTCGTGCCGTTTACAGGCAATGTGCGCGACACCCTGTGTGTGCAGGAAGACCGCGTCGTCGGCAACGACAATACGGTGCGCTACAAGGGCCTGGTCATGCAGATCGCGGCAGACAGGCACCGTCATCATTTCGTCAAGGCGAAGGTCAGGGTCCACGAATACCCCGATGGTCAACTGGTCATCTTCCACGGCCCGAGATGCATTGGCCGCTACCAGCCTGACGGATCACCCATCACACAGGAGGATAGCAAACACAAAGTCGCGTGACCCGCTTCGACGTGGCGCGAACGCGGTGGCCCAAATCTACGGTCGCCTACGGCTCCCTCCGAATTGGGCCACCGCGCAATCAACTGAAGCGGACAATTGGCATGTTACCTACACCGGACAATTCAGAATGTTCTCGACAGCCAAGGTTGTTCGACTTTCATCCCCTGATAAATCGCGTGCAGGAAGGTATGTGCCACAACCGGATCGCTAGAAAAGGGCGAGACGTCCAGCTTTCCTTCTCGAACGCCTTCTTCAGCTTCGTAGACAACTGTATCGTTCTTCACGGTCACCAGAACCCGAAGCTCGGCCAGAGTTTCCGGGTCCACCGCTGTCGGATCGTCCGAAAGGATGACGAAGTCGGCGACCTTCCCAACTTTGTCAATCGGCATTGAATAATGACCCCCCATCGGCGTCCAAATTTGACCCCCCTTGGAGCTAAGAGGGGCGTTGAGGGGGTCGTGTTTAGGTTGATTCAGGAGGGGGTGGACAGCAGGTCAAACCGAAAAGAGAGCGTAGCTCGACTGAAGGTTTGACCTGCTGTCTGTTTTGAATTTATTCCCCGATTTCGAGGTTAGTCGCGGTGGTTAATTCGCCAGCTTTCGTTCCCGGTTTCGATGATATCGCAATGGTGTGTCAGTCGATCCAGGAGAGCAGTGGTCATTTTGGCATCTGTGAACACACTCGGCCATTCAGCAAATGCGAGGTTGGTTGTTAGCAGAATAGACGTTCGCTCGTACAGTTTGCTGATGAGATGGAAGAGTAATCGTCCACCAGACTCTGCGAACGGCAGATAACCGAGTTCGTCTATAATCACGAGGTCGACGCGGATCAGCTGCTCGCTGAGCCGCCCGGCGTTGCCTTCGCGATGTTCAGCCTCCAGCTTGTTCGCGAGATCCACAGCGCTGAAGAACCTGACCCGCCGGCGGTTATTGACCGCGTGGCCCCCGATCGCTGTTGCGAGATGCGTTTTGCCCGATCCGGTTCCACCGACCAGCACGCCATTCCTGGCCTGGTCCATAAAATCGCCGTCATGAAGATTGCGCACGACTTCCTCGTTGACGGGGCTGACCGTGAAGTCGAACTCAGGTAAGGACTTGCAGACCGGGAACTTTGCGGCACCCATCTGATACCGGATCGAGCGCGCAGTCTTTTCGGCCAGTTCGGCCGTGAGGAGTTCGGCCACGACCTGTTGGGGCCGCCAGTTGTTTTTGGCTGCGGCCTGCATCACTTCGTCAAAGCAGTTGACGATGCCTGGCAACTTCAGTTGACGGGCAAGTTCGAGAATTTCCTTACGCAGTTGCATGGGAGCCTCCAAGCCTGTCATAGCGAGCGCAATCCGCGATCGGTGCCATTTTCAGCTGCAGGTGGGCAGGCGGCTCAATCGCCTTTGGCGGCGGGGGATTGGTGCGCCGAGAGACAATGTTCAGGATCGCATCGGCCTTGCGCAGGCCAGATTTTAGAGCTTCTTCGCAGGCAGCCTCGACCACATCAATGTCGTGCTGGTAAGCAGCGAAAAGAATATCGGCAAGTTGCCGGTCTCCGTCGGATGTGCCCCGCAGATGGGTCCAGATCTGCGTCATTGCCGGTGGTAGGTCCCAGTCACGGAACGGTGCTCCATTGCGCAGAGCGCCAGGCTTGCGCTTGAGGACGGGCACATAGTGCCAAGGGTTGAAGATCGTTTTTCCTCGGCCGAAGCACCGTTCGTGCTCTCCGACAATCTCACCGTCTTGGCGCAGGACAATCCGCGTGGCGTAGACCTGCAACTGGACCTGACGTCCAACAGCTCTTGCCTCAACGCTGTATTTGTTTCTTTCGAAGTTGATCAGGCAGGTTCGGCTCACGGCGACCGTCTTTTCACGGAACCCGACGAAGGGCTTCTGCAGATGCGTCAGCAGCGGCTTTTCCTGCTGGAACTCCTCCCAGACCGTCACCTCCAGGTTTTCCGGATGCCGCAGTTCTTTTGCGCGTTTGATCGCGTCTTTTTGCAGCCGGGCATTCAATTCATCGAAGTCGGCCACCTCCAGACGCGGTGTAAAACTATAGGCGCGGCTCTCCTTGACCAGATTCTCAACCTGACCCTTCTCCCAACCGGCCGCGCGCGTACAGGCGATCGGGTTCACCAGATGATGAGAACACATCCGGGAGAATGCCTTGTTGAACTTTCTTTCCTTGCCCGACAGGATCGCATCGACGGCGGTCGTCATGTTATCGTAGATCCCGTTGATGCAGCCTCCACCAAAGAATTTGAAGGCCTCGTCGTGGGCATCAAAGACCATCTCCTGCGTCTCGCGCGGATAGGCAATGGAGAATGGCATGCGGCTATGGCAAAGTTTGAAATGGGCAACCTTCACGGTCGTGAGTGCACCGTCCATCAAAACCGTCTCCACACTCCAGTCGAACTGGTACGCCTCCCCAGGATCAAAGATCAGCGGGATGAACGCCTGCGCCTGTTGTCGGCCGTGCGCAATGCGCCAATTCTTTGTGTAGCGTCGAACACTGTCATACCCGCCGCCAAAACCATCATCGGAGAGTTCCTTCCAGATTTTGGTCATCCGCTTGCGGTGTTTCTTCGGAAGCGCCTCGTTCTCCTCAAGCGTTTCATCCAGACGCGCGCGCCAAGGCCCGAGCACCGGGTATGGCTGCGATTTGCGCTCATATTTGAACTCCGTCACTCCCGATCGGATTATCTTTCGAACCGTTGCACGGCTCAAATTGAGCGAACGGCAAATTTCCTTGATGCTCTTTTTTTCGATCAGGTGTAAGCGACGCACTTTTCTAATAGTTTCCACGCAAATCATCCCGCTTGCCTCTCCATCGACTGCTCAATGAAAAGGATGTCTACAACCATAGGGAGGGGTCAAATTTGGACGCCGATTTCCCCGCTTAGGGGGTCAAAATTGCACGCTTTTCTACAGTCCACATCCCCGATCAGGCGGATAAACGCCCCACGCAACTATCGGGCGGCCAGCAACAGCGCGTCGCCATCGCCCGATCCCTGTGCATGGAGCCGAAAGTACTTTTGTTTGATGAGCCGACTTCGGCTCTCGATCCGGAAATGATCGCCGAGGTGCTGGACGTGATGGTTGAGCTGGCGCATGAAGGCATGACCATGGTCGTGGTCACTCATGAAATGGGGTTTGCCCGCAAAGTCGCCGACAAGATGATCTTCATGGATCAGGGCGAGATCGTGGAGCAGGGCAAGCCAGAGCATTTCTTCACCAATCCGACCTCGGAGCGGTGTCGCAAGTTCCTCAGCCAGATATTGCAGCACTGAGTGGGCATGATTAAAAAAGCACTTCTCCTCATACCGCTTCTGCTGCTGGCAGGCTGTTCCTCATCCCAGACATGGGGCTGGTATGTTATCGACCCGAGGACTGACTCGGGCTGGACCAATGTGAAATTCTTGATCTCGGGCATGGGCGCGACGATCCTGATCTCTCTGATCGCGGCGGCGCTGTCAATTGTGATCGGCCTGTTGGTTGCCTTGCCCGGACTGTCCGAGAAACGCGGCTGGCGGCTGCTGAACAGGGTCTATGTCGAGTTCATTCGCGCGATTCCACTGCTGCCCATGCTGTTCTGGGTGTTCTACGGACTGCCGATCGTGTTCCAGTCGATGGGCCTGAACATCCCGATTGATCCTTTCTGGGGCGCGATCATCACCCTGGCGATTTCCGACAGTGCCTTCACGGCCGAGATCTACCGCGCCGGTATCCAATCCATCGCACGCGGCCAGCGCGAGGCGGCCCAGACCATCGGGCTGAACTACGTGCAAACCATGCGCTACGTGATCCTGCCACAAGCGATCCGGCGCATCCTGCCGCCCTTGGCCAACCAGTTCATCTACATCGTCAAGATGAGCGCCTTTGCCAGTGTCATCGGCATGCAGGAACTGACCCGCCGCGCGAATGAACTGGTGGTGACGGAATACCGCCCGCTGGAAATCTACACCTTGCTGATATTTGAATACCTGATCCTGGTTCTGATCATCAGCGCCGGGGTACGTTGGCTGGAACGCCGCATGGGCGCGGACGAACGCGGATAAGGAGACACAGTATGGACTGGAAAGACTTCATGGCCGAGACCGAGGCCAATATCGGTACCCTCTCGAAAGAGGTGCCCGATACGGTGCGCGGCTTCGGGATGATGGGCAAGGCGGCCAAAACCGACGGTGCCTTGAGCGAAAAAACCAAAGAGTTCATCGCGCTGGGCATTGCTATCGCCACACGTTGCGATAGCTGCATCGGGTTTCACGTGAAATCACTGGTGCGTCTCGGCGCCACCCGCGAGGAACTGTGCGAGGCGCTCTCGATGGCGACCTATATGGGCGGAGGCCCGTCTTTTGCCTACAGCGCAAAGGCGCTGAAGGCGTTTGATGTGTTCTCGGAAGGCGACTAACCCAGAAGCTGCCCCAACTTCATCGCCACACCCATATTGCCCGAGATCTTGAGCTTTCCCAAAGCAACGCCTGTCATCGGGTTCAGCTTGCCGGTCAGCAGCTTGGTCAGGTTGTCTTGCGAGATACGGATGGTGCAATCGGTATCCTGATCCTGCGTGGTGGCCTGATTGTCGGCCAGCACGATTACACCCGCGTCGCCACAATCGAACTTGAGCGAGCCGTCAAAGTTTTTGCCATTCAGTCCTTTTTGAATTCCGTCGGCGATCTCTTGCAGCATGGTGTATCCTTTCAAACTTGACGTATGCGTAAAGACATGGCCCCACATCCGGCAAGCATGACGCTGGGTCTGGTGGGCAAAAGAAAACCCCGGCAACCGTGTGATTGCCGGGGTTTTGAATTCTAAACTGATTGTCAGGTTACTTGGACAGACGTTTGTCGCGCGCTGCCAGCAGTTTCAAACGCAGCGCGTTCAGCTGGATAAAGCCTGCGGCGTCGGTTTGATCATAGGCACCAGCGTCTTCCTCGAAGGTCACATGCGCCTCGGAATACAGCGAGTGATCGGACCAGCGGCCCACGGTCGAGGCAAGACCTTTATACAGTTTCACGCGCACGGTTCCGGTGACATGCTCTTGGCTTTTGTCGATGGCGGCCTGCAGCATTTCGCGTTCGGGCGAGTACCAGAAGCCGTTATAGATCAGCTCGGCATATTGCGGCATCAGCTGGTCTTTCAGGTGCATCGCGCCACGGTCCATGGTGATGGATTCGATCCCACGGTGTGCTTCCAGCAAGATGGTGCCGCCCGGAGTTTCATAGATGCCGCGCGACTTCATACCCACGAACCGGCCTTCGACCAGGTCCAGACGGCCAATGCCGTGCTTGCCGCCATATTCGTTTAGCTTGGTCAGGATGGTGGCCGGGCTCATCGCCTCGCCATTGATGCTGACGGCGTCACCTTTTTCGAAACCGATCTCGATGAATTCGGGCTGATCGGGCGCGTCCTCGGGGTGAACGGTGCGCTGATAGACATAATCGGGCGCCATATCTGCGGGGTCTTCCAGAACCTTGCCCTCGGAGGAGGTGTGCAGCAGGTTGGCATCGACCGAGAACGGCGCCTCACCACGTTTGTCCTTGGCAATCGGGATCTGGTTCTGCTCGGCGAATTCCAGCAGTTTGGTGCGGCTGGTCAGATCCCATTCACGCCACGGAGCAATGACCTTGATGTCGGGGTTCAGTGCGTAAGCAGCCAGTTCAAAGCGGACCTGATCGTTGCCCTTGCCGGTTGCGCCATGTGCGACAGCGTCAGCGCCGGTGGCTTCGGCAATCTCAACCAGACGTTTCGAGATCAGAGGCCGCGCAATCGAGGTGCCCAGCAGGTACAGACCCTCATACTGCGCATTTGCGCGGAACATTGGGAAGACGAAGTCGCGCACGAACTCCTCGCGGATGTCCTCGATATAGATGTTTTCGGGCTTGATCCCCAGCAGCTCGGCCTTTTGGCGGGCGGGTTCCAGTTCCTCACCCTGACCCAGATCGGCAGTGAAGGTGACGACTTCACAACCATACTCGGTCTGCAACCATTTCAGAATGATCGAGGTATCAAGGCCACCGGAATAGGCCAGAACAACTTTCTTAGGCGCGGACATCTGACTTCCCCTTATTCGCAAGACGATTGGCCCCTAACGGGTTTTGTGGGCGGGGGCAAGCTGTGTGGATTGACGCAGGCCGGGAATTGGGGTGAAACGGCCGGACAAAGAACAAGAGATGGTTGAGCAGGGGTATTTCCAGATGTTGGCGTTCGGGATTTTCATGCATTCGATCAAGATGGTTTTGCGGAATCTGAAACAGGCGATTCAGATTACGCTGATCCCCGCGCTGATCGGCGGTTTGGCCATCATCGCATTCAGCCTCCTTTTTGGTATTTCGTTCGAAGATATCTCGACCGAGCCAAACGGTCTGCCGGATGCAGCATCGCCAGGCGCGGTCACAGCGTTCCTGTTCTGCGTGCTGGCATCCCTGTTTGCGATCATGGTTTGGATTGTCGTGTCCTGGCATCGCTTTGTGCTGCTCGAAGAATACCCGGCCGGTTTTCTGCCCGCGTTCAGATCGGATCGAATGCTCGCTTACATTAGGCGGATGGTGATGCTGGCCTTGCTGGGTGTAGTCGTCCTGATCCCGGCAATGCTTGTCATCGGATTTTTGACGCAGGCCTCGGCTGCGATGGGCATTTTGGCGTGGCTTCTGGTTGTTGTGGGCCTATCCGTGGCCTTTTACCGGGTGTCCCCGATCATGCCCGCCGCAGCAATAGGCGAACCGTTGAAACTGTCGGATGCGTGGCGGGCAACTGACGGAGCGAACGGCACCATAGTGGCGCTGGTTGTGTTGCTGGTGTTGTTCCAGATGGTGCTTCAGCTTCTTTTCGCGGCGCTTCTAATCATCCCGGTGATTGGCGCTTTGGTGGTGGTTTTCGCCAGCATGCTGATCGTGCCATTGATCAATGTCAGCATCCTGACAACGTTATATGGCGTCTTCATCGAAAAACGCGCGCTGTCGTAATTCGTACACACATGTATTCCTTGCCCTTTTGCCTAGGATAAGCCACTGAAACCGGCATGAGCGATTTCATGACCCGTGCCCGCGCTGCCGAACAGGCGATGCGCTCTGTGTTTCCGGCAACGCCTTTGCAGCGGAATGCCCATCTGTCTGACCGCTACGGTGCAGATATCTGGCTCAAGCGAGAGGACCTCAGCCCGGTACGTTCCTACAAAATCCGGGGCGCCTTCAATGCCATGCGCAAGCAGCAGGGGCAGGATCTGTTTGTCTGTGCCAGCGCGGGAAACCATGCGCAGGGTGTGGCCTTCATGTGCAAGCATCTGGATGTGAAGGGGGTGATCTTCATGCCGGTCACCACGCCTCAGCAGAAGATCCAGAAGACCCGTATTTTCGGCGGCGACAATATCGAGGTTCACCTCAGCGGTGACTACTTCGACGACACGCTTGCTGCGGCACAAGCTTGGTGCGCAAAGGAGGGCGGGCATTTCCTGTCGCCGTTCGATGATGAGGATGTGATCGAAGGCCAGGCCTCACTTGCGGTCGAGATTGAGGAACAGCTTGGCCGCATGCCCGACCATGTCATCCTGCCGGTCGGCGGAGGTGGCATGTCGTCCGGCGTGGCAACCTGGTTCGGCGATCGGACCCACTGTTTGTTTGTCGAACCCAAAGGTGGGGCCTGTCTGCACGCGGCAATGGCTGCAGGGCATCCGGTTGCCTTGGATCACGTAGACAATTTCGTCGATGGCGCGGCGGTCGGCAAGATCGGTGCCAAGCCGTTTGAGCTGTTGAAAGACCGTCACTTATCGGATGTGCTGGTCCTGTCCGAGGATCGCATCTGCACCACTATGATCGAAATGTTAAACGTGGAAGGCATCGTTCTGGAACCCGCCGGTGCCTTGGCGATCGAGGCGGTTGCTGATGTGCAAAGCTTTATCCGTGGCAAAACGGTTGTTTGTGTCACCTCTGGCGGCAATTTCGATTTTGAGCGCCTGCCCGAGGTCAAGGAGCGCGCGCAGCGCTATTCCGGGGTCAAGAAATACTTCATCTTGCGCTTGCCGCAGCGCCCCGGCGCGTTGAAAGAGTTCTTGAACATCCTCGGACCCGAAGACGATATCGCCCGGTTCGAATACATGAAGAAATCGGCGCGCAATTTCGGCTCGGTATTGATCGGGATCGAGACTCGCAAACCTGAGAACTTCGCCCGCCTCTTTGCGCACCTAGATGAGGCCGGGTTCACCTATACCGACATCACCGAGGATGAGACGCTGGCACAGTTTGTGATCTAGTGCAAATTGTCTTTAAGTTCGGTTTGAAACACTGATTTCGACGCAGTAAACACGGCGAGGATTTCGGATAGATCGACTTTTGCCGCCTCACCTGAGGCGGCCATCCTTTCGCCATCCTGACAGAGCTTCGAGAACACCTCGAACCCAAGGCTCAGGGCGCTTCCTTTCAGGAAATGCAAGTTTTGTTCAAGATCCTGTCGCGCGGTGTCTGCATGCACGCGGGCGATGACCTCTTGTACCTCGTCCAGAAAGATCTCGACAACCTCGTCGAACTCATCAGCGCCAACCTCGTCACGGAGCTGTCGAACTCGGGGCCAGTGGATCATGGGTCGCGTCCTGCATCGGAATTGAATGGATCCTTGGTAGCCCGGCTTGAGTAAATGTCAGGTTAAGCGTCGGCCTCAATTGGCCTTCACTCGATGTTAAGCCCCAGACGCGTAGGGTCGCACCATCCCGATAAAAGGAAGCGTGTGGGGTTGCAGAGTGCCAGCGGCAAGTCTTGAGGAAACCAGATCCGATCTGGACTTCGGTGCAATCCGGAGGGTGCTGGTGGTAGATGACAGCCGCCTGCAACGGCGCATTCTGGTGGCCTCGCTCAAGAAATGGGGTTTTGAGGTTCTTGAGGCCGACAATGGCGAGGCGGCGATAGATATCTGCACCGAAGCCGCGCCAGACCTTGTGCTCAGCGATTGGGTCATGCCGGGGATGAGCGGGCTTGAGTTTTGCCGCGCCTTCCGCGCGCTTGAGGCCGAACACTATAGCTATTTCATCCTGCTCACCTCAAAAAGTGAAAAGCAGGAGGTGGCGCGGGGTCTGGATGCGGGCGCGGATGATTTCCTGATCAAACCGCTTGAGGCGGATGAGCTGCGCGCGCGTATCTCGGCTGGGGCGCGAATTCTGGATATGCAGCGTGAGTTGTCAGAGAAAAACCGACTGATCGAATCCGCCCTCCAAGAATTGAAACTGGCGCATGAGGCCATCGACAAGGACCTGATCCAAGCCCGCAAGATACAGGAATCGCTGGTGCCGGACCTTACGCAAGAATTCGGTAAATCGCGTGTCAGTCTGTTGTTGAAACCCTGCGGGCATATCGGGGGCGATCTGGTGGGGATGTTCTCACCCGGTCCGAACCGCCTTGGGTTCTACAGCATTGATGTATCTGGTCACGGCATCACCTCGGCGATGATGACGGCGCGGTTGGGCGGCTATCTGTCCAGCAAACATTTCGAACAGAACGTCGCAATGGAAAAGCGTTTTGACAAATTCTACGCTTTGCTTCCCCCGGAGGAAGTCGCGGGGATGCTGAATTCCCGATTGCTGGCGGATGCCGGGATCGAAGAATATTTTACTATGGTCTATGCCATTGTAGATCTGCGCAACGGGCATATCAGGATGGTTCAGGCCGGGCATCCACATCCGTTGATGCTGCGACGCGATGGCACGACCGAGTTTCTGGGCGAAGGTGGGCTACCCATCGGGTTGATCCCGGATGTGAAGTTTCAGCAGATTGAGACGAAGATGGAGCCGGGGGACCGTTTGTTACTGCATTCAGACGGGTTCACGGAATGCGCTTTGGCTGAAGGCGGAATGCTGGATGACGACGGCTTGCGGGACATGGCGCTCGACTGTGCGGCGGGTCGCGGTGAGCCTGAGTTTTTGGACGATCTGTTCTGGCGCCTGACACAGGTGATGTCACCTGAAAGCGGTATGGGCGACGATGTCTCGGCCGTGTTCTTCGAATATAATGGGGCCTAAAGCGTTTTGGATTTTACCTGAATCATCAAGTGAAACAAATGTCCCGAAAACGCTGAAAGCGTGGCAGGGTTTCGCGTCGCAGGTTTAACCCGAAACGATCTAAAGCCCGCGAAGATGCAACGTCGCGAAATGGCGATCGCCATCGTTGCCCAGCGTTTCAACCGCATCGGCGGCGTGCATCCAGAGCGCTTCGTGGAACGGCTCGGGTGGTGGCCCCAAACGACGTACCGGACGCGCTTGATAGATCAGGCAGATCTTCTCGGCCCAAAGGTCATATTCCGGCATATAAGTGAACCGACGGAACGCGCCGACTCGACGGGGTGCAGCGATCAGCCAGCCTGTTTCCTCGAACACTTCCCGGTGCAGGGCGGTTGTAGGCGATTCGCCCGGATCAATTCCACCACCAGGCAATTGTAGATCCGGCCCCGGTTCGGTCTGGCAGGTCAGAAGAAGGTGCCCGGCGCGGGGCAGCAAAGCGTAGACTCCGACCCGCCGGGTGTACTTGCGCCCGGGTTCAGGGCTTTCGCCGAACCGTCTGATCATGTATGGCCCCTTACAACCCAATCTCTGCGACCTATATGGTGCCGGTATGCCAACCCTTGGCGTGTAAGGAAACCCCATGTCTCTTGGAACAAAAATCGCGTGGGACGATACCGTCCTGCCCTTTCAACTCGATGTATCGGACATGCGCGGGCGTGTGGCCCGTCTGGATGGCGTGCTGGACGGCATCCTGAAACAGCATGACTATCCGGAAAAGGTTGAGGCCCTGGTGGCCGAGATGGCCCTGCTGACCGCGTTGATCGGCCAGACGGTCTCGCTTCGCTGGAAGCTGTCGTTGCAGGTGCAGTCCAAGGGTCCGGTGCGCATGATTGCCACCGACTACTACGCGCCACAGCAAGAGGGCGAACCGGCCCGCATCCGCGCTTACGCTAGTTTCGACCGCGATCGTCTGACCGATGGCGCGCCCTTCGATCAGGTGGGCGAGGGTTATTTTGCGATCATGATCGACCAGGGCGAAGGCACACAGCCTTATCAGGGCATCACTCCGCTGGCCGGAGGCTCGATCAGTGCCTGCGCCGAAGCCTATTTTGCGCAGTCCGAGCAGTTGCCGACCCGGTTCTCGCTGAGCTTCGGCAAATCGACTGAACCGGGTGTGGGTGAGCATTGGCGCGCAGGCGGCATCATGTTGCAACATATGCCCAAAGCCTCGCCTTTTGCGGCGTCCAGCGAAGGCACCGGAGAGATCCTGACCGCCACTGATCTGGTAGATGGCGAAGAAGGTGAGAACTTGGGCCGTGTCAATATACTGCTGGACACGGTCGAGGATCTTGAACTGATCGGCCCCTCGATTGCGCCAACCGATCTGCTGGTGCGTCTGTTCCACGAGGAAAACCCACGGGTCTATGACGCGCAGCAGGTACAGTTCGGCTGTACCTGCTCGGAAGAGCGTGTGCGCCAAAGCCTGTCGATCTATTCGGCCAAGGACATTGAAAAGATGACCACGTCTGAGGGTCAGGTTACGGCCGATTGTCAGTTCTGCGGCGCGCATTACGTGCTAGACCCTGCCACTGTGGGTTTTGACGCCGAAGACAGCAAAAGTGTCTAAGTTAGAGACGCAACTCCGGACGGCTTTGGCTCGTCCGGGCCATGGGTCCAGTGATTTTGACCTGAACCCAGACACCGTGCTGCCGCCGGGGCGAAAACTGCGCCCGGCGGGAGTGCTGGTGCCGATCACGGTCGCGGACGAGATACCGCGGCTGATCCTGACCAAACGCTCCTCGGCGTTGAAGCACCACCCCGGCCAGATCGCCTTTCCCGGCGGCAAGCAGGATGAAGGTGACGCGGATGTCACCGCCGCTGCCCTGCGCGAGGCGCGGGAAGAGGTCGGTCTGCCCAGCGATCTTCCCGAGGTTCTGGGCTTTTTGCCCAAGCATGAAACCGTGACGTCCTTCTCTGTGACTCCGGTGGTGGCGATCATCCGGCAGGGCTTCGATCCGGTGCCTGAACCTGGCGAAGTGGACGAAATTTTCTCGGTCCCCCTTGCACATGTACTGAACCCTGCGAATTATGTGATCGAGTCGCGCCGTTGGCAGGGGACAAGACGGAAGTATTTCGCCGTGCCCTATGGCCCTTATTACATATGGGGCGCGACCGCCCGCATATTGCGCGGGCTTGCAGCACGGGTGAGTGAATGAAGCAAATCAGCGCAGCTTGGGTTTCGGACCCTGCGACACAAAAGGTATGCGCGGCCCTCACGGATGGCGGTGCGCAAGCGCTGTTTGTGGGGGGATGTGTGCGCAACGCGCTTTTGGGCGCGCCGGTGTCGGACATTGATATCGCAACGGATGCGCATCCCAAAA
>NZ_CBDAQX010000018.1:0-52465 GCF_965199275.1 Ruegeria sp.
GACGCAGGGCGTGCAGCCAGACGGAAGGTGCCAGCTCGCATCTTGATTACGCAAACGGACGCGGCAATTGTCACGACATCTCACAAAGAGCTTTTGGCAGAACTCAACGGGGCAAGGGTAGAGCGCCTGCAAACCGAACTCATGCGAAGAGCGCCTTTCGAGCGGGTCATGGCAGAAGGTAGAACCCTTTTCGAGCTGCAAGACAGCCAGTCTGTTAAGAGTGCGATCAGAAATACCGCTAGCCTCGGGAAAGAGCTTGCAGAGATATTGGAGGCACAGTGATGGCCGTGACGTTTTTGAACCTGAGCGATGACCACCAAGAAGAGGCTCTAGATCCAAAGATTGGGGCGGGACTGAAGAGAAAGAAAGGTTCTCGTCCTAAGGCAGACGCCGAAGCAGTCGCTGCCGCAGGTCGCGCAAACGGCTTCAATCGATCTACGGACACTACGCAACCATCGCCACCCCCGAGGCGTGGGCGGCCGCCATTGAACGAAGACATGACGTATTGGCGCATTTATATTTCTTCCGATCTCCGCAATCAGCTCAATGATTTGAGAGACCGAGAGGGCAGGCGGCTCAATGACCTACTGGCCGACATGCTCGCCGCATACGAAAATGGAAAAGCAACATGAGTGCGTCATTGACTTATACGCCAATGACATATACCAGATGACCAAACTACAGACAGTCGTAGAGATGCCGGAGTTTCAACGCCGAGCCAAAACGGTCATGTCCGATGATGAGCGCGAAGCCGTTATCGTTTGGACTGCCGAGAATCCAGAGGCGGGCACTTCGCTCGGTGGTGGATTGCGAAAGGTGCGTATTCCTCGTGATGCTGGAGGCAAGCGCGGCGGGTTTCGGATGATATACGTCTTTGGTGGCCGACATATGCCGATCTTTCTGATTACGGTCTTCGCGAAGAATGAGAAGGCAAACCTGACACCCAAAGAGCAAGCTGCGGCAGTTGAGTTGAGCAAAGAGATCGTAGGTATGTGGAGCGACAAAGAATGAATGTTTTTAACAGCATCAAACAAAGTCTCGAAGAAGCGAAAGCGTTCTCAAAAGGGCAGGGCGCTGACGCCCGAGTTCACGAGATAGCCGTCTCAGATATTGATGTCGCGGGGGTTCGTGCAAAGACAGGCCTTTCCCAAACGGAGTTTGCTCGCAGCATCGGCGTTGCCAAAGGCACGTTGCTGAATTGGGAGCATGGCCGTCGCCAACCAAATGGTCCAGCGCAAGTGCTTCTTGCTTTAATTTCTAAGAAGCCATCCGTCGTTCAAGAATTACTTGGAGGTTGATATTGAGAGAATGATTTGTGGAGTTGCTTTGATTTTCATATGGGATGTAGGAGACTACCTCAAAACGTGGGGCAAATCAGAATTGATGCGACGTCTAAACCCCATCTTAAACCTCAATTAGGTCAATGGCAGTCGCCTCAATTTAAAATTCCGGCTTGTTGCCCCACGCTTTGCCGTTCTCTCCTAAACCTACTATAAGCGGAGCAAGTAGATGTCAGAAAACGGTAATAGAAATCCGCCAAATGGGTCGAGCGCCATTTCGAGAATGGTTGCGTGGACTTTCGCGACACTTTTCACTCTCACAGGTTTGCTCTTAGCGTCTCATCAATTCTTTGAGTTTGAGTTTCTTGGCGAGATCATGAGAATTAGAAATGATGCAGGTGATCAGGTAGCCATGTTTGGTATGCTGATATTTGGTGTCGGGTTCGCACTTCTTCTGACGCAATTTTTTGCGGAGAGTTATAGTGTAACTTGGAAAGGTGTTACATTTGCAGGAACTCTTGCTGCGATCCTGATATTTATCTGGATTGTTCGGCTTGTACTGTCAATCGGCATTGAATAATGACCCCCCATCGGCGTCCAAATTTGACCCCCCTTGGAGCTAAGAGGGGCGTTGAGGGGGTCGTGTTTAGGTTGATTCAGGAGGGGGTGGACAGCAGGTCAAACCGAAAAGAGAGCGTAGCTCGACTGAAGGTTTGACCTGCTGTCTGTTTTGAATTTATTCCCCGATTTCGAGGTTAGTCGCGGTGGTTAATTCGCCAGCTTTCGTTCCCGGTTTCGATGATATCGCAATGGTGTGTCAGTCGATCCAGGAGAGCAGTGGTCATTTTGGCATCTGTGAACACACTCGGCCATTCAGCAAATGCGAGGTTGGTTGTTAGCAGAATAGACGTTCGCTCGTACAGTTTGCTGATGAGATGGAAGAGTAATCGTCCACCAGACTCTGCGAACGGCAGATAACCGAGTTCGTCTATAATCACGAGGTCGACGCGGATCAGCTGCTCGCTGAGCCGCCCGGCGTTGCCTTCGCGATGTTCAGCCTCCAGCTTGTTCGCGAGATCCACAGCGCTGAAGAACCTGACCCGCCGGCGGTTATTGACCGCGTGGCCCCCGATCGCTGTTGCGAGATGCGTTTTGCCCGATCCGGTTCCACCGACCAGCACGCCATTCCTGGCCTGGTCCATAAAATCGCCGTCATGAAGATTGCGCACGACTTCCTCGTTGACGGGGCTGACCGTGAAGTCGAACTCAGGTAAGGACTTGCAGACCGGGAACTTTGCGGCACCCATCTGATACCGGATCGAGCGCGCAGTCTTTTCGGCCAGTTCGGCCGTGAGGAGTTCGGCCACGACCTGTTGGGGCCGCCAGTTGTTTTTGGCTGCGGCCTGCATCACTTCGTCAAAGCAGTTGACGATGCCTGGCAACTTCAGTTGACGGGCAAGTTCGAGAATTTCCTTACGCAGTTGCATGGGAGCCTCCAAGCCTGTCATAGCGAGCGCAATCCGCGATCGGTGCCATTTTCAGCTGCAGGTGGGCAGGCGGCTCAATCGCCTTTGGCGGCGGGGGATTGGTGCGCCGAGAGACAATGTTCAGGATCGCATCGGCCTTGCGCAGGCCAGATTTTAGAGCTTCTTGGGGTCGATTACGGCTCAGTGATAAATCGTACGCTAAGCGCTCTGGTCTCTCTGCAATGTGCGATAGACGGTAGCCCTTGAAACGGAGAATATCTCGGCGAGATCGCTGATCGAATGTAAGCGTAACGAGGCACACACATGGCATTTCAGCTTGACTTTTGAAAGTTCCATGGCAGGAGCTCGTCGATACGGCTTTGGGGGTGACCGGCTGCTATTTTTTGGAGCGTTGAGGTCAGATATGCATTGGGTTCCACGCCGTTCAACTTCGCGGTCTGTATCAGAGATGCGATACGGCCCCAACTGGCGCCGCCTTCATCATGACCCGCAAACAGTGCGTTTTTCCGCCCAAGGGCAATTGGTCTTTGGAGATTTTCGACGTTGTTGGAGTCGATCTCAACCCGGCCGTCACTGAGAAAGACCTGCAAGCCGTCCCAATGTTTGTGAATGTAGTTGAGCTTTTCACCAAGTCTGGATTTTTTAGAGACCTGCAGGCGCTGCTCCTGAAGCCAGGTGCCGAACTCGGCAACCAAGGGCGCGGTTTGTGTCTGGCGCGCAGACAGGCGCTGTTCGGGTGGAAGGCCCCGAATTTCAGTTTCAATTGCGTAAAATTCGGCAATCCGACGCAAGCCCTCTGCTGCGATCCCGGACTTGTCGCGGTCAAAGACCTCCTTCAGTTTGCGGCGAGCGTGGCTCCAACAATAGGCGGCTCGGATCGGAGAGCCCCCTTTGGCCTGTACGCATGAATGGAACGGTGAGGGGTCATAAGGCATTTTTTTCGTTGAGACATCGGTAAATGGTTGCAGGATGGACTTTGAATGCTCTGGCGACCTCTTTGACGGATTTTCCATTTTCGAGAAGTTGACGGACTGTGTCGCGTTGTTCACTCCCCAATTTAGGAGGGCGTCCAAATATGACGCCACGTTGCAATGCAGCCTTTCGACCGTTTTCGGTTCGACCTCGTATAAGTTCACGTTCGAACTCTGCAATGCCAGCAAACACGGTCAGGATCATGCGGCCTGAGGGCGAGGATGTATTGGCCCAGGGTTCGGCAAGCGATTGAAGTCCCGCGTCTTTTTCTCCGATAACTTCTGCGACGCGTAAAAGTTCAGACGTTGAACGCGCCAAGCGATCAAGACGCGTCACGACAACCGTATCCCCTTTTCTGAGTTGGTTTAGCAACCTTTGCAGTTCAGGCCTCTTTATGCGTGCACCGGAACCCTTTTCCTCGAGCACCGTCTCGCATCCGGTCGCTTCCAGTTCGGCCCGTTGCAAATCAAGTTCCTGGGCGTTCGTTGAGACGCGCGCGTAACCAAATTTCATGCCGCCCCTTCCGAAGTGTCGCAAAAGTTGTCGCAAAAACCGTTTCTTTCGCATCTGTATTTTGCGATAGATAAACCATTGATTCTTCGTGGCCGGATTCGGTCTCGCGAAACTTGAGAGATTTGCGAATGCCGACGCGGTTTTTGAGTGACGCGCAGCGGGCGCGATACGGACGCTTCGACGGGGTTCCCAGTCGAACGCAGATCGCGCGATATTTCCACCTTGATGCGACTGATCGGGACATTATCAATCAGTTGCGTGGCAGCCATAATCGTCTGGGCTTTGCGCTTCAACTCGGTATCGCTCGGTTCCTTGGCGTACTTCCGACAAGGTTCGAGGATATTCCCGATGTCGTGGTTGAAGCGGTGGTCGCACAGCTCGGACTGACCACGATGCCGTCTTTGACCGCCTATGCTGTTGGGCGCCCAAAGAAGCGCCATGCGGCCTTGATCCGGAAAACCTACGGCTTCCGAGACCTGGCCGATGATGCCAGCGCTCGCTTTCGTTTGACGCGCTGGCTTTACACTCTGTGTTGGTCTGGCGATGATCGGCCGAGCCTGCTGATTGACCGGGCCACGGCGTGGATGTTGGCGCGCAAGATACTGCTGCCTGGTATCAGCACTTTGGAGCGCCTTGTTGCCCGCATTCGGGATCGTGCGCATCGGCAGTTGTGGATGCATCTGTCCGATGCGTTGTCGGATATGCAGCGGCAGAAGATCACCGCCTTGCTTGAGGGCGAAGGCGGGTCGCTGCGCAGGCTGGATTCGTTGCGGGCGGCTCCCACAAGACGGTCTATGACAGAACTGCTGCGCCACTTTCATCGCCTTGATGACATTCGCGCCTACGAACTGGCCCCGCATTCGCCTGAAACGGTTCCGAATGCACTCATCCAGCGCCTGGCCAAGATAGCTAGAACCATGCGGCCATCTGCAATCGCGGTTGCCAAGGAGCCGCGCCGAACCGCGATTATCGCCGCGCTGTTTCACACGTTGGAGGCCGTTGCCATCGACGATGCGGTCGAGCTTTTTAGTGCCTTGCTGGCGGATACGTTTCGAGAAGCCAAGGCAGCTCGCAAGCGAAAGAGATTGCGAAGCTTGGGCGATCTGGACGCTGCTGCTCTGACCTTGCGTGACCTGGCCCGGCGCGTCATGACCGATGGCGACGATGATACAGATATGACTTTCCGGTCCTGGCGCGATGCCATCTACGACGAATTGAATTATGCCGCCCTCGTTGAAGCCACTGACCGTGTCGATGTCTTGGCCAAACCACCAGAAGACAAGCCGCTGGAAGAACTGATCGTAAAGTGGCGCACGACGCACACACTGTTTCGCAACCTCCTCGAACGAATAGAATTTGAAGCTTCGCCCAAGGGCCAGCCTATCAAAGCGGCGATCGATTTTCTTCGCGGCATCGAGAACTGGGCAAAAGCTGATATGAACGATGCGCCGACTGAAATCCTGCGTGGAGTCTGGCGCAAATACGCGCTCGATACCAATGGAAAAGTCTCCGACAATAAAGCTTATGTTTTTGCTGTATGCGAGGCTTGGCAGGGGGCACTTAAGACCCGAGACATCTTCGTGCCCGCTGGCATGAGGTTTGATGATCCCAGACGTGGCTTGCTGAGCGGCGAAGCGTGGCAGGCGGTGAAGCCAACTATATGCCGCACACTTGAACGTTCGCCAAATGGAGAAACGGAACTCGCCGTTCTTGCTGACCAACTTGACCAAGCCTATCGGCGGGCGGCGGAAACCTTCGAAGTAAATCCGGCAATTCGAACTGAAATCAAGAAGGGCAAGCCACAGCTCGTCATCACGCCACTCGACCGCATCGAAGAATCCGACAGCCTGAAGAAACTGAAGTTCGCGATGCGGACCAGATTGCCAAAAGTCGATCTCTCGGATGTGCTTCTCGAAGTCGCCAACCGAACCGGTTTTGCGCAGGATTTCACCCATGTCACTGAGCGGCGCGCGCGCGTCGATGGCTTCCAGACAAGCCTGTGTGCCGTATTGCTCGCCGAGGCCTGCAACATTGGCTTCGAGCCGATCACGCAGGCGAGCTTTCCGCCACTTCGGCGCGACAGGCTTTCCTGGATCAGCCAGAACTTCATCCGCTCCGAGACAATCACGGCAGCAAACGCTCGCATCGTTGCCGCCCACAATGAACTGCCGATCGTCCAACATTGGGGTTCTGGTGATGTTGCCTCCGCAGACGGAATTCGCTTTTCCGCTCCACCCACGGTCATCCATGCCGGCCCTAACCCGAAATACTTCAAGACTGGCCGCGGTATCACGCTTTATAACCTTGTCTCCGACCAGTTCACTGGCCTCAATGCCCTTGTTGTGCCCGGAACACTGCGCGACAGCATGTTCATCCTTGCGCTTTTGCTCGACCAGGAAACCGATCTCGAACCCGTAGAAATCATGACCGACACGGCGGCCTACTCCGATATCGTCTTTGGACTCTTTTGGTTGCTTGGCTATCAGTTCAGTCCTCGGCTCGCGGATATCGGTCAGACCCGACTTTGGCGCATCGACCGCAAAGCAGACTATGGTCCGCTTGATTCGCTCACGCGCAACAAGATCAATGTCCGCCTCATTATAGAAAATTGGGAAGACCTGTTGCGTCTGACCGGATCGCTGAAGCTTGGACACATCAATGCAGGCGCAGTCATGCGTACACTTCAGGTGCGCGAACGCACCACGGCACTCGCCAAAGCCCTTGGAGAATTGGGCAAGATCATCAAGTCGCTGCATATCCTCAGATTCATCACTGACGAGGAAACGCGGCGGCGTATTCTGATCCAACTTAACCGTCAGGAGCTTCGCCACAGCCTGGCCAGGCGCGTCTGTTACGGTGAAAGGGGGGAAATTCGCAAACCCTATAGGCAAGGGCAGGAAGAACAACTTGGAGCGCTCGGGTTCACCCTCAATGCTATCGCTTACTGGAACGCAACCTACATGCAGCGCGTACTCGACCAACTCGAAACAGAAGGCTGGAATGTCAGCCCCAATGACATTGCCAGAATATCGCCCCTTGGACACAAACATATCAATTTCCTCGGCAGGCACGCATTCGACCTGCCGGACAACATTGCCACCGGAGAATTGCGCCCTCTCAGAAACCCTAATTCCGAACGGTAGTTTTGCAAAGTCTTATGACCCCTCACCGTTCCATTCATGCGTACAGGCCCATAGTGGCGGCGACGATCTCGGCCAACCATGGCAGGATCAGCACCGCGAGGATCGCGCCGCCGATCAGCTTGATCCACTTGAGTTCTGTTTCCAGCTTGCCAATATCGATTTTCATTTCGGCTTTGAGTTCGGCCAGATCGGCTTTTGTGGCAACGCCGCCGGTGACGCCATCGCGCACCGTCTGGGTGATTGCCTCAGCCTGTTCCTCGCTTATGCCGCTATCGCGCAAGCGGCGCACCGCCGCCATGGTGTCGAAGGTGATTTCAGTCATCGGTTGCGCCGCCCTCGATCACGTCCAGTTTGTAGCGTTCAACCGCCTTTCCGTGGTCGTTGATGTTGCCCCGGAAAGCCCCCTCCGGCGTCACCGTAATGACCTTCACACGACCTCTCTTGATCCGCTGTATTGCGCCAACTTCTTCAAGTAATTTAAGGGATTGAGACATGTTTACTTCGTGTGTGCGCATAATCTCGCAAAGCTGACTGGCGGTCTTGGTGCACTCGTAGCTTTGCCAGCCAAGGTGCCGGCAAATCGTCCAGAGGATCGACATGGCTTCCTTGGCTTTTGTCGTTGTTGGAGCCGCCTCAAAAAGCCGCTCTGTCACGGCGTCCTGATACTGGAATGCGATAGACACGTTGCCACCCCCGAGGAAGTCGAATTCAAGTTGCACGGTGGCGCTCATGCCTTTCGCGCCCTGCGCCAGCTCTCGGGCCTTCATAGCACGTTCAGGACTTCTTTCGACAAGAGCTTCCCGGTCCAGCACAAGCGCCACCCGGTCGTAAACACCCCGTTTGCGCAGTTGCCGCTCCAGCAGGGTGTCCGGGTCCGTGACGTTGGTTTCGGCCTTCCTGCGGCGTTCCTGGACCCCGACCAGAACCGCGATTGGCAGCACCGGAGCGTCTGCCCGTTTTTGCGCTTTCTGGGTCTCTCTGGCAAGGTCGATATCGGTCTGTGATATGCCATGAATTTTCTTCAGGTCACGGATGGAAATTCGGGCCATGGTTTTTTGCACCTCAAGAATCGAATAGTTAGTGTTCTGACTAAGTGTCAAGATTCGAAATCACCCTTTTTTTATGGCTAAAACCGCGTTTTTGCACTTCGGTATCCATATATCCTATGTATTTTACCCCCTATCCCCCAAAAAAATGGCCCCGGAATCGCCCTGTCGAGAGGTCGGAAATTTTCTGAGAGAGGGCCGGGTCGAGAGGTTGCGCAAAAGACCCCGGGAACAGCGCCTGCGGAGAGGCTGGAAAATTCCATCACCAGAGGAGGACCGGGAAGCAGTTTCAAAGAGGCTGTGCCGCTCCCCGGAATCCCTCCCCGCACTCGACAGGGAGCGGCAGGGGCGCGAGCGGTAAGCCGGAGCGCCCCAGATCCCCTCGTAGCACAAAATCCGGGATCTGGTTCGGATCCGATGCGAACCCGTGATTTTACCAGTTGGACAGGATCGGCCTTCAGGGCGCAGGCACCCGGTTCCCGGTGCGTCCCCCGGATGGGTCCCGCCCCGAACGCCTGCGAACTGGCGACACAACCCGGGGCGGGCAGGAACAATCTCCAGGCCAGAAGATCATCCCCGCCCCGCGCTTTGCCCGATCCTGGCGGGGGCGTCCAGGCTCAGAGCGGCCCTGAGCGCGTCTGAGAGGCTCAGAGCGGCCCTGAGCGCGTCTGAGAGGCTTCCCCGGCTCGATCCGGCTACGGGAAATCCCGTAGGTGCCGCCCCGGCGGGTCGTGATCTGCAAGTCGATTTTTCAGAAATCGGCTCAAGCACGTTTCCGCATTCAAACCAGGTTGAATGCTCAACGGCGCTTCGAGGGGTTTTCCGGTTCAGCTGTTGGGATGGTTTTGCAAGCGGGATCGCTGGCATCCCCTGAGCCGGTTTATCCGGTTGGAAAAGTTAGTACTAACTTTTCCAAAGGCACGATTACACATCAAAACGATTTGCGTTTTGATGTTCCCTGTCTCCTATCGGCACGTCCGCCCCGCCGATCCGGTCCAGGCAGAGGCGCAGCTGGCCCGGATCAGGGCAGGTCGACGCAGCCAGGCACAGCGACAATGAGGGCGAGTTCGCGTTAGGTGTTGTGTGGAATTGGGGTCGGCTATTCGACCGACATGACCACGCGCCAACGATTGCCAGCGCGTTCCAGAACCCGGCCTTTCTCGTCCCACGAAAACAGCCCTTCCATTCCTTTGGGTGGCGTCCCCCATCTGGGCAGGTTCGTGAGGTCGATGTAGTAATATTCGTCCATCGGAACGCCGTTCAGGCCGCTCCGATGCAAGGCGAGGAAATCTGCTTCAGCAGCGTTCAGAGCCGCGGCTAACTCGTTCAGATCGGCGGCAGCGGCTATAGCTTCCGCGTGTGTCATTCAGCCGGTGCGTCCACCAGATCGAGGCGGCGCTCTATGCGATCGAGGCGTTCTTGTATGGCAGCTTGACCGCTGTCACGGGTCAAATCACTTTGCACAAGACCGCCCACATGCGCCTTTATTGCGCGAAGTTCACCTTCAATCCGGCTAAACCGAAGATCGTGTTCCGCTAACTTGGATTGAATCCTTTTGAGGTGCTCAAGGATCAGTTCGTTTGTGACGTTCTCAGGCATTTTCCGCTTCCTCGTAAGCTGCGCGGGCAATATCGGCTTGCATCCGCAGGGATTACCGCGAGATGAGCGGCAGCGAATTGAGCAAAATCTGGAAGGCACGATTATACATCAAAACGATTTGCGTTTTTATGTTTTCTGTCTCCTACCGGCAAGGGCAGGAACTTTTGGCTGGATTGAGGGGCAGGCCAGCCTTATTCCGGCGGTTTGTAGCTTCTGCAGAAGCCGATGAATGTCTTGTCGATGGTACGGGCGTTGAGGGGGATATCCTTGGCGGCACACCAGCTTCGGAAGCTCTCGGCCAGGATGCGCAGATCGGGCACATGGCCCCCCTGGAGGCGGTTGACATGTTCCCGCGCCAGAGGGTCCCAGACCGCATCGCCCCTGATCGATCCGGAAGCCGGGAAACCGCGGGGCGGGGCGTCCGGCGCGACGGTTTCCGCGGTCCCCTCGCGCCGGGCCATGCGTCCGACCCTGGGCCGGTCCAACTCGCGCAGGGTGGTGCGGCGCTGGTCGATTTCCTTTTCTTCCCAGGTGATCTTCACCCGCACCACGGAGCGCCCCAGCTTCTCCGGCGTGGCCGTCAGAATCAGGCGGGACAGCTGACTGATCTCCGCAAGCGCGGGCTGTAGGCCTAAACGGACCATAGCTGCATATATGGGGTCGATTACGGGACAGTGATAAATCGTACGCTAAGCGATTTTGTGCCTCATTTCTCGCCAGATGTACTGACCTATGAGCAGAATGTGCTCCCATCCCAAGGGCGATATGTGCCTGAGCAGGTGTTCGGGCGTGTCCAGGCCTTCGCTTATCGCACATTGCAGAGAGACCAGAGCGCTTAGCGTACGATTTATCACTGTCCCGTAATCGACCCCATGCTGGTCGAGGAAGTTTGGCAGCTCGTCCTGCACCAGCGTTTTGATCTCAGGCTTGTGTTCGAGCTGTGCGATGAGAAACGATCCCAGCAGGATCTTGCGGCGCACGTCCAGCCTGCGCTCTTCTTCGGTTGCCTTGCGTTTTGTCCTGGCCATTCTGGTCTCCAGTTTTTGCAGTTGCGATTGCTTTACGGGCCTGTCCACCTCGGGCCTGAGCCGACGGATCAATTCGGCGTTGGTGACACGCCGGTCGAAATACCCCGCCTTTCGGGCGGTGCGGATCAGGCGGGCCTCTTCGCGCTGCCGGACCCGTTTGGCCTCCGCGCCCAGCAGAGCGATTTGCTCGGCCGGGGGCAGTCCGTTCAGCTTCAGGCGCGGTGAGGGCTTTCGCGCGGGCTCACGCGGCGAAGGCTTTCCGGTCCGGGGTTTTGTCTTCTTCACCATCAGGGCGCGTCCGCTTTTCCGGGTATCCCGGCATGCGCCTGCCAGCGGGCCTTCATGAGGGCGCGGAGCAGTTCGGCGTCATGGAGCGCATCGAGCGGGTCGCGCTTTGCGAGATCACCGATGGCGCGTTTGAGCCAATAGGAAAGGGATGGTTCACTCTGCAGGGCAAGGATCGCAGCAGGGGACCAGTCCATGGGGTCATACATGGGGGTTTCGACGGCGGTCTCCGTCAGCCTCGCTTCGCCTGCGCCCGCCCGCGCATCGGGCGGCGTCTTCGCTGTGGTCCGGGTCATGATGGCCTCACTCCTGCGCATAGGGATCGAGATCGAAGGTGATGACGCGGGAGGGGGTGAGAGCGCCGCCGGTCATGTCCTGCGGTGCTGTGGGGCGGGTGCGCCTGAAGGTGCGAATGCGCACGGCCCCAAGGCCCAGCCGTGTCACCCGGGTGGCAGACGGTGTCTTTGTGGCGTTCAGGACCGCGTTTGATGTGGTCGGGTCCTTCAGGACGGCGAGGAACTGCGCGGGTGTGGTCAGGGCGCGATTGCGCACGCCCCTGGTGTTGTGATAGGCGGAGTTTCCCAGATCGGGGCCCGAAAGCAGGGGCAGGGCGGCCCATTCCCGCGCCAGCGCATTGCCCATGCCAATATAGTTGGTCCCGTCCGGGCTCCAGCCGCGCCGCTTCAACAGGGCGACCGCCATGGCGTTCTGCATGCTCTCATCGAACAGTTCTGCGCCCGTCAGCCCCATGGTGGGGACCAGATAGTCGCGCAGTGTGTCTTCCATGATCTGGAACCGCCCGGCGGCTTCCGAGCGCGAGGCGGCATCGATGCGGTCCTGCCAGGCGAGCACCTCATTCACGGTCAGGGTGGTGAGGGGTTTTGGCGGCGGGGCGGCGGCGTAATGGGAATAGGTGTCATAGCCGCCGGGGGCTTCCAGCGTGCCGATGAAATCGAGCATCCCGGCGGTGCGCGCATCGAGGCGTATCTCGGCGCAGGCGGGCAGGGCGATGAGGATGATGAGCAACAGGCACGGCACTCTGCGCAGCGGGGCGGAGCGGCGCCAGGGCCTGCACGGGTCTCGCGTCAATTCGGGTTTCATGTCTTCCCCCGTATGGCGTGCAGGCCACGCTTTGCGCCGCCGAAGACGAGGCTGGTGAAGAGCCTGCGCAGGGCGCTGCCGGTGCTGGCGGCGGGGCGTCCGGTCATCGCCTGTTCGAGCGCATCGGGCACGGATGTGACCAGCATGGTGAGGATGATCAGGCTGCCTGCAAGGATCAGGGGGCTGCCTGTTTCCCGTTCGAGATCGAAAGAGAGCAGGCGGGACATCACCGCCCCGCAGAAGAGTGCGCAGAAGAGAGACAGGGTCCTGGAGGCGGCGGTCCTGAGGTAACGGATCGCGATATGCCGGGTGCGGGTCCATCCGGCAAAGCCAAGCGCGATGATGGCGGCGGCAAAGGCGATATAGACCTCGATATAGGCGGTGATGATCACGGCCAGGAGGAGCGCGCCCACGAGCAGGATGACGATGGCCGCGATCTTGTCGGGGATGTCCCACCAGCTGCGCCCGAAAAGCTCAAGCACCATGGCGATGAGACTGTCGAAGAGATCGACCACATCGATACTGGCGCCAGTGGTGGCGACATTGAGCAGCGCTTCGGCGCTGGCGATGACCAGATCGCTGTAGGTGGAGAGGGTGATCAGGAAGACGAAGAGGGCGGCGATGGTGATGCGCTGGAGCAGGGTGGTGATATAGACCCTGAGCCCATCCCCGTCCGAGATCTGCCGGGCCGTGGTCAGGACCCATTCGATGACAGACAGGCTGAAGAGCAGCGACAGCGCGATGGAGATGAGGGTCTCCGGGATGTCGAAGAAGCTCAGGCGCAGATCGTCGAGAAAGATATCGAGATCGCTGGTGCCGGCCGCTGTCGTGGCGGCCAGGATGCGCGAGAGCGCGATCGCATCGGCAACGGCCACGGGATCATCACTCATTGCAAGCACGCCGAGCCAGGCCTCGCATGTGGTGCGCGCGCTATTGCCGCCCAGGCCATCGTAATAGGACCGGCCCGCACGCAGGCCCGTGCAAACGGGCAGGGCGGCCCATTCCCGCGCGATGGCATCGCCCATATTGGCATAGTCGGTGCGGGCGGGATCGTAGCCGCGTCGTTCCAGCAGATGCAGGGCGAGCGCATCCTGTGTGGCTGCGTTGAAGGGCGCGTCGCGCGCAACGACGCCCCCATCGACCAGTTCGCGCAGCGTGTCTTCCACGATCTGGTATTTGCCGGCCGCTTCCGAGTTTGAGCGGGCGTCGATGTGCGCCTGCCAGGCCAGCACCTCGTCCACGGTCATGGTGGTGAGCGGTTTGGGCGGTGGTTCAGCCGCACCCTGGTAGTAATCGTCATAGCCGTTGGCTTCGATGGCGCCGATGAAATCAAGCACGCCCTTGCTGCGCGCATCCGCAACATTGGCAAGGGCCGGGGCGCCTGCCAGCAGAAGGAGACCGGCGCGGCACAATGCGGACAGAAGGCGCGTTCCGGTATTGGTGATGTGCCGCATCATCGGGGCTCCAGCACGAGGTCGCGCCCGACGACGATGTTGAAAGGGTATCCGGGTCGGATGATGAGGGTTGGTCCCAGACCTGCTTGCTGGCGGTTGAAATTGCTCAGCGCGGAGCCGGTGCCGCCGCCGATATTGATGTTGAGCCCACCCCCCTGCGGCTCGGGCGCGCCGCCCAGGCCCTTCAGAATCTCTTCTTCGAGCCGCCGTGCGGCCACGCTTTCGGTTGTGTTGATGATCGTATAGAGCAGATTGCCGCCCAGGGTGCGCAGGAAGTGGCCCTTGCGCCTGTCGGCAAAGCCGGACTGGCCGGCACTGTCGGTGGCGCTCTGGCCCTCGAGGCGGATGGCGGCGCCATCGGGAAACATCAGGTGGGTCCAGACGACCCCGAGCCGTTTTTGCCCGTAATCCGTCTCAGCCTCGTATCGCCCGAAGAGCTGTGAGCCGGCCGGGACGAGACGATGCGTGCCGGTCACGGTGTCGAAGACATCGAGGCGGACGGTGCCCGAGACCACGCCGGGGGTTTCGGAATTTATGCCGGTCCTGAGCAGGCCGGGGATGACCGTGCCCTTGTGCAGGACAAAGGGCGAGGGGGCTGCCAGCGTCCGGTGCGGCGAATAGGCGCGCGCAAGATAGGGATCGGCAGGGGCCAGAGCCCCCGTCTGGGGTCCTGAGTGTCGCGACGCCTGTCCCGGAGTGCGGCGCCCTGACGGAACGCGGTTTGCTGCCTGTCCCGCTGTGTTGGTTGTGCTTGCCCCGGCCCCGGCCTGAACGCGGTTTGGCGCGGTCTGCTGCACAGAAAGGATTGGGTCCGGGTTTGGGGTCGGCGGGCTTGAGGGCGCAGGCTTTGCAGGGGATGCGGTTTGGGTCAGATCGACCCGGCTTTCACCGATGGGGGAGGATTTGGCTTGCCGTGTCAGTTCGCGGTTGGCGAGTATTTCTTCTGTTTCGGCCTCAAGGAGACGGCGCAGGCGTTCGAGTTCGGCGGCGTCGCGCAGGGCGTCTTCCGCCGTGGCCGGCGGGTTGGGGGCCGCGGTCTGGCCAACAGGTGCAGCGGGCGCGGTGCCGGGGTGCTCAACAGGCGGGTCTGGCGGTGGCGTTTCACCCACAAAGGTGCCAGGGATGATCTCATCGGTGGTCCCGAGCCTGGCCGTATCTCCTGCGTTGCCTACGTCTTGCCTTGTATCTGACCGCGGGGCGGGTTGATCGGGCTTTATGGATTGCCAGTAGAAGAGCACAAACAGGCCGATCACGAAGACGCAAATACCAAACAGGACGACCCTGACGGGTTTACCGGTGCTCTCCATCAGCCTGCGATCTCCTGTATATCGAGGTCCTGGATGAAGAGGCCGAGCGGGTTGATGTGCAGGATGGCCTGGGAGGTTGGGGGTCGGAACACCACTTGCACGGTGGCCACGAAGCGGCGCATGCCTGTCTCCCGTCCGGAGCGGCGGTCAAACAGGGTTTCGCGCCATTCCACCCGCCAGGAGCCGTCGGTGACCTGGTTGACGCTGATCACGTCCACGGCGACGGTTTCGTCTTCGGCCCGGCTGATGGGGTTGTTGCCGGGTTGCCGGAAATAGGCCCGCAGCTTGGTGGTGGCGGGCGCATCGCCGGGCAGGAAATGCTCCACCGCGCCGTGATTGGTGGCGATGACGTTGAGATCGGGGCTGACCGAGCGCAGCCGGTCGAAGAAGAGATCAAGCTCGCGGCGCACGATGGCGGCGGGCCATGTGCCAACCCGTTCCGGTGGTGGTGTGGTGGCAATCCGCGCAAGCTCGTCCACCTGTATGATATAGGGGATGTACTGGGTGCGGGCGCCCGTGTAGATGCCATAGCCCATCCCGAGACCGCCGAGGGTGAGCGCAAGCAGGGTGATGCCTGTCAGCACGCGGACGGTCTTGCGCTGGCCTGCGAAACGGTCATCCCAGTCCGCGCGGGCGGCGAGATATTCGCTGGGAGCGCCGCTGGCGGGTATGGCGGTCGCTTCTGTGGGTGTGTGTGCGTGCGGCTGCGTGTTGGTCTCTATAGCCTTGCTCATTTACCGAATCGTCCCTTTATGCTGCGGATGGATGCGGAGAGCGCCCCGCCTGCCGCTTTGCTGCCGGCTTTGAGGGTGGTCCCTGCGGCCTTCGCACCGGCCTTGCCGGCGGTTTTTGCACCTTGGCCCGCCAACCCTGCGCCTTTCGTGCCGGCGCGGTGAATGGCCCCGTCGGGTGAGGCACCGGGTGCCCCTGCGATCAGGCTCTCGATAGAGGCAGGCACGACGAAGAGCACCATGGTGAGGATGAGGCAGAGGCCGATGATCAGGATGCCGTCCTCGAACCCGTTCAGCCCTTCCATACTTTCGAGCTGGGTCTTTATGATGGCTGCAATGAGGAGCGTGGCGAAGAGCCTGAAGATGCTGCCGATGGCGCGGAAGATGAAGTTGGTTGCGAAGTGCTGCGTTGGCTGCAATATCCCGAAGCCGAGGATCAGAATGCCGAGGGTGAAGGTGATGTATATCATCACATAGGCCAGTATGATCAGGCCGGTCATGATGGCCCCCATGACGACCATCATGACCCAGACAATGGCTGCCGAGAGGGTGCCGCCGATACCTGTGCTGTTGTCCCAGATATTGAAGCCGGTATCCATCATGGGGAAGAAGATGTCGCTGGGCGAGAGGGTCTCGGGACCGCCCGCTTCGTCGGACAGGGCCTCGGCGGAGCGCAGGATGAAATCTGCAATCCCGAGGGTCTCGCCACCGCCCGACGGGATGCCGTCGATCAGCAGCAGGAAGAACCCGGCGATGACGATGCGGCGCATCAGCGCGCTCAGAACCTGCCCGATATCGCCCTGCTCCATCACGATGCGCCCGAGCGACCAGACCAGTTCGATCACGAAGAGCGAGAACAGCAGGCGGATCGCAATCCCCTTGATCCGATCCCCGACCTCGACAACGGAGGTCTCGAACGCGTCCCTGATCTCATCAACCTGGTTTGCCTCTGCCGACACGGGCGCGATCAGGGTGAGCACCGCCAGGGCGAGGCTTATATGGAGCAGCGCGCGCAACAGTGCGTGTTTGGGTCCTGTCTGTGCCATCACCGGGTTCCCCGTCCGAAGCTGCCGATGATATTGCGGCCGGGTGCGCGGCGGGCGCGCTCTTCTTCGGCGCGCCTGACGGTCTCCCGGCGCGCGGCTTCTGCCGCGTCGCGCTCCGCCATCCAGCGCGCCTGGAACAGGCTGGTCTGTTCATTCTGCGCGGCGGTGAGGAGGCGCAGCTGGGCCATCTGGCGCGCGATGGAGGTGGCCAGTTCATTGCCGACCTGAAGGGCTTCCACCTGACCCTGAACCGTCTGTCCCTGCCGGGTGATGCGGGCGATCAGTTCCGCTTCGCTGTCCACATCCTCGACCGTCATGCGGGCGGTTCCGAGGGCTGCGTTGAGCGCGCTCTGCGACAGCGCGACCCAGTCATTGTAGCGGCTCTCGAACGCGCCGCGCGAGAGCGCCGAGGCCTCAAAGAGCGGATCGGCGATCAGCCGTCCTTTCATCAGCGCATCAAGCGCCGCCCCGTCGCTGGCAAGCGCACCCGCCGAGGCCATGACAGAGCGCAGCTCGGTCAGCGAGGTGACCACATCGCCCCAGATGGTTTCCGGCAGGTTGGCGGTGTTGCGCTGCATGTTCCGGTAAGCCTGCAACTGGGTGCGCAAGAGATTGGCCTGCGTTGCCAGTTGGCGGGCATTGGTGTTCAGCAGTTTCGTTTCCAGCCCCACCAGCGAGACCAGTTCGGCATTGTTGAGCAGCTGGGTGAACTCGGTTGCCCTGCCAACAGCCCCGCCTGATGTGGCCGGGGTGGGGGGTGTGAGGGCCACCAGGGCCGCAAGGAATGTGGCGCAGACAGGGCGGGGGGAAGGCGGGCGCATGAGGGGCACATGCCGGGATGCAGGCGCCTTGAGCTTCGGGGCGTTGTGTTGGTCTGTCATGAGGCCGCGCGCTCCACGATGGGGTGCCACCAGGTGTCGGGGTTTCTGGCCCAGAGCGTTTTGGCCCTGGCCGTGTCGTCCACATCGGTGGCCCCGAGGATACTGAGGGCTTTGGGTCCGAGGCAGAAATCGACAATGCGCCGGCCCTCGGGTTTGATGATGTAATAGTCCTGCGCCGGGCGCATGGTGGCGAGAATGTCGATCTGCGCATCGCTCAGGTCGAGGTCGCGATAGGCCTGGGAAATCCGCGTGTTCTTGGCATCGGGGTCGGGCAGGAAGATGCGGGTCTTGCAGCTCTGGATCAGGGGGCCGGAGAGGCCGGTGTCGAGCGCATCACCGGTAAACTGCGTGGCCAGCACCAGCGCGCAATTGGCCTTGCGCAATTCGCGCAGCCATTTCTCGATGCGCCGGGCGAAGAGCGGGTGCCCGATAAAGGACCAGGCCTCATCAATGAGGATGAGCGAAGGGGCGCCGGTGAGGCGATGTTCGATGCGTTCGAAGAGATAATCCAGCACGGGGACGCTCAGGTGTGGGCCAGCCTCCAGTATCCTGTCGGCCTCAAACACCGTGAAACGGGAGAGATCGAGCGTGTCGGAGGGCGCGTCGATAAAACCTGCAAAGGGTCCCGCGTCGATATATTGCGCAATCACCTGCTGGACGGCGGGCACCTGGACCGCCGCCCGAAACTCCCGCAAGGCATCCGTGCTGCCCTGCAGATTGGCCAGCGCGTGGCCCAGTTCGGTGCGCGCGTCCTGCGCCAGGGTGACCTTGTTGAGCGTACAGAGCTTGTCCACCCATTCCGCCGCCCAGGCGGCTCCGAGGTCCGTCAGCCCGCTCAGGGGGCTGAGCGAGACGTCATCGGAGCCCAGGTCGATATGGGTGCCGCCGATAGCGCGGGTGAGCGTATACATGGAGTTCATCTTGTCGAAGACAAAAACCTGCGCGCCCGGGTATTTGAGGAAGTTCGACGCGATGAGGTTGAGCAGGACCGACTTGCCGGAGCCTGTGGGTCCAAAGATCAGGCTGTGGCCGATATCGCGGCTGTGCAGGTTGAAGAAGTAGGGCTCTCCCGTTGCGCTCAGCGCGCGGATGAGCGCGGGCGCGCCGGCGGGGAACTTGTTGGACGGGTTGGTGGGCTGTCCGGACCAGATGGTCGAGATCGGGATGAGGTCCGCGAAGGCCTGGCTGTTGACCAGCCCCGCCCGGAGGTTTTCGGCGCGGTGTCCGGGCAGGGTGGAGAGGAAGGCTTCGAGCGCGTTCAGCGTCTCGCGGCGGGCGGAAAAGCCGTTCTGGGACAGTTCGGTGATGATGCGCTCGGCGATGCTCTTGAGCATCGGCTCGGACCTGTCATCATTGCCAAAGAGCGTGAGCACGGTGGTGCAGGTCCCAAAACTCATCTCGCCGGCCTCGACACCGGTGAGGGCCTCTGTGGTCTCTTGCGCCATGTCATCGGCAAACTGCGAGACCGCAGCGGCCTCCTCGTCCTTGTTGAACTGGCTGCGCAGTGAGGAGCGGGAGAAGCTCCATCCCCGGCGGCGGGCGGCGATGCGGGCTTTGGCGCTGGTGGGCGAGAGCGGCAGGTAGCGCGTGGTCCATTGGTATTCGATGGGCAGCGCTTCGAGCAGGCCGAGCATTTCCGGGCTGGATTGCGCGGGATAGCCGTCCACGGCGATGAGGGCGAGCGGGCGGGCCGAGAGCGTTGGCAAGTGCCAGGGCAGGCGATGGACCCATTCGGGCGCAAGGATGTGGTCAAGATAGACCGGGATGCGGGGGACGTTGATCTTGCAAAAGCGCCCCGAGAGCGACGAGGCCAGCCGGCCCAGAAGCGCATCCCGTCGCATCGGGATCTCGTGGTGATCATCGAGATCGGTGCGCAGGCCCATGCGCGCCATCCTGTAATGCGCCCCAAGACGGCTTTCCACCATGGCGCAGCGCGCTGCGAAGTCGCGCAAAAGCTGGTCCTGGTCCGCGCTGTCCTGCCCGGTCACCCGGCCCAGCAGGTGGGAGACCGCTGCCGTGCCGGATGGCGGTTTCCAATGATAACAGAGCGTGATGCGGTTGGTGTAGTTGGCATCCCGGGCCCTGAAGAACGCCTCGCGCTCGGCCTCGAAGACCTGCAGGGCCGCCGCCTCGAAATCCTTCTCGGAGCTCTTGTAGCTGCGCAGCGGCCTGCGGGCGAACTCGATCCAGAACCCGTCCTCATCGCGAAACTCCGCCACCGCCCGGGCCAGCGCCTGCGTGCGTGCGGCCTTTTCTTCTTCCCCCAGCGGCTCGGTATCGATCCCCTCCAGGTACCAGCCTGCGATGAACGAGCCGTCCTTGCAGCGCACCACACCCTCATCGATGAGACCGTACCAGTTGATCAGCTCATTGAAGGCCTTGACCATAGCGTGCCCTCCGCCCTGTTCTGTGCGTGGATCTCTGTCCCGTGGTGGTGTCGATGACACTCACGCGCGCGGGATAGATGTCGTCATATTTGAGCCTGCGCGCCAGCGTCCGGAAGAAGGCCGGGTCATGCTCTGCCAGCCGCGCAAAGCCGACCGTGGAGGCGCCGCCTGCGCCAAGGATGAGGGCGGTTGCGATGTAATTGCCGGCCAGCATCAGCCCCGCGAGCGCCAATGTGCCGGTGCCCAGCACCAGCAGGGCCCCGGGAACCCGTTCCATCCCCATCCACAGGATCGGGCGGGTGAGCGAGCGATAGATGGGATTGGGATGCATCAACCAGGCTCCCCTTCCGTTGTGACGTTAAACCCGGAGGCGGGCAGGACACCGAACGCGGCCCGCCTGTAGGCGCGGGTGAGGCGCAGGCCCGGCAGGGCGGTGGTGGCGATCACCCGCTCCCCGTCCTCATAGGTGGTGACGGTGAAGACATAAGTGTCGCGGCGCTTCGCTGTCTCATCGACGGCAAACCCGGCCCGGCGCAGATACTGCGCGGCCCATGCCCCGCACGCCCCGAGCCTGGGCGAGACCCGGACCACCGTCTGGTTGACGCGTGCCAGCGCGTAAATCTGGCGCGCCATGTCATAGCCGATGGCGCATTCCTGCGCCGCATCGAGCCGGGCCTGTTCCCGTGCGCGGCTGGAGAGGGATGCAAAATCGACGCCCGCGCAGCCCGCAAGCAGCGCACAGACCCCCGCCAGCGCGGCGCGCGCGCCCACAGATCGCCCGACCCGTCTCAGCACCCGGGTGCCGCCCGGTATCCGAAGCCTGCCCTGCAGCACGCAAAAAGATAAACCCCGCCCGCTCATCTGGACATCCTTCGAAGGATGACTTTCTGCGCCTGTCGCCCGACGCCGATGACCAGCGCGCCGCCGGTGATCACCCGGTCGATTTCCAGCCTGTTGCCCTGCCAGCGGCTGTTGACCACGGCCTGGTTGGCCTGGCCCGGCCCGTCTGCGAGAAAGACCGGGCGTTCGCCGCGATAGCGGTCGGGCAGATCGATCCAGGTCTTGCGCCCGTCGGTGAAGACCCGGGTGGGTTTGAACGGGGCCTTGCCGCGAATGTCGAACCGGAAGTCCAGATCGCCTGAGAACACCTCGCGCGTGCCAACCTTGAGGCTTTGGCGCGCCTCCTCGATGGCCACCTGCGCCTGTCGCTCGGCCCGCAGGGCGGCGTCTTTTGCAACTTTCGCCCTTGTGGCGGCTGCGACCTCGGCGGGGTAGGTAAACGCCATCACGGGCGTGTATTCGGTGTCGCTGCGCACCAGCTGGATATCGTAGAACCGCCGGTCGGTGGGGATCAGGAGGCTGGTCCGTGTTGCCGCCGCGTCCGGCTTGACCACGACCCGCACATGCGGCTCGAGATCGGTGCCCGAGACCCGCAGCTCGGCAAGCCACAGGACCGTATCCCCCAAAGCGAGGTCTTCGCGCAGCACTTCACCGGGCTGCAGCTGGATGGTGCAAAAGTGCAGGGGTCGGCATTTGAGCACGGGGATCCCGGCGCCATGCTGAACCACCACCGTGTTGTTCGGCCCGCGCCCCACGGATTGATCCCGCGCCTTTGCCTCACCCGCCAGCTTGTCGATGCGCTCCTGGCAGGCGGCATCACAGGCCAGCGTGGGGGAGGCTGCGACCCCGCCCATGCCGATCAGGACGGCCAGGAGCGCCGCTCTGAACAGGGGTCGGGTGTGCCGGTGCCTCAGTGTCATATCCGCAACTCCATCCCCTCACCCCGCGATCACGGCGCCGGTGACGCCGAAAAGCACCTGCACAAACCGGGTGGCCAGAACCAGCAGGCAGATGCCGACAACCGTGGTCAGCAATCCCCGGGTCATGCCGCCCATCTCGCCCCCGAAGATCCAGCGCACGCCAAGGACCACCATGCCGCCAAGCGCGAACATGAACGCCACCGGGCCGGTGATTGCCCCGGAAATCCGCTCAATCGGCGTGTCCCAGGGCAGGGCACTGCCGGAACTTGGGGCGGCACTTGCCGCCCCCGTCATCAGAGCCAGAAGAACCAGCGCGGACAGCAAGGGCCCTGCGCGCAGATAAAGCGCCTTACGCGAAGATAAACCGGTCATGTTCATATCCTTTCACACTCAGTATCTCGGTGACGCGGCGGCCCGCGCGGGTGGCGGCGAGAAACACCACCAGATCAACAGCCTCGGCGATCACCGCCCGTTGCGGTGTGATCGAGGCCTCGCAGACCAGCATGTCGAGACGGCTCAGGGCGGCGCACGCCGAATTGGCATGGACAGAGGTCAAGCCGCCGGGATGGCCGGTATTCCAGGCCTTGATCATCGCCAGCGCCGCGCCATCGCGGGTCTCGCCCACGATGATCCGGTCCGGGCGCAGGCGCAGGCTCGAGGCCACCAGCCGGGTCATGTCCACGGTGATCGAGCTTTGCAGGAAGACCGCATTCAACAGATCGCTCTGCAATTCCGGCGTATCCTCTATGATCACCGGGCGCTGGTCGGGGTCGCGCTTCGCCGCTTCCCCGATCAGCATGTTCAGGAAGGTGGTCTTGCCCGATCCGGTGCCGCCGGCCACGACGATGTTCTGCCGGGTGTCCAGGGCGGCTTGCACCTGCTCCGCCTGCGCGGGATCGAGTGTGCCGCTGTCGATATAATCCTGCATCGAGAAGATGCGCGACGCATGAAACCGGATCGAAAACATCGGCGCCGGGGCGCAGGGCGGAATGACCCCCTCGAACCGAAACCCCGCCCCCGGCATGCGCGCCGACACAATCGGGCTCTTCGGCGTGACCGGCACCCCCCGCGCGGTGGCGCAGAACCGGATGATCCGGCCCCTGGCTTCCGCCTCAATGTGGCCCACACAATCCGGGGCCTTGCCCAACCGCACCACAAACACCGTGCCATTGGGGTTGGCCGAAAGCTCCACGATCTCAGGGTCATCAAGCAGCGCACCATGGGGGCCAAGGGCCGCGCGGATGAACCGATCAAGCTGTGCGGCGTCACTCATGGGCGCGCTCCGGATCGTGGTTCGATGGCGTCTGTGACAGTATTGGCTCCTCTCGTCCAAAGCTGCCGATGATGTTGCGGCCGGGTTTCCGCTTGGCGCGGGCCTCCTCAAAGCGTTTGATGCTTGCCCGTCGCGCGGCGTCCTCTGCGTCGAGCGCGTCTCCGAGCGGGGCGATCTGATGGAAGAGCAGCGCCGTGAGCAGGACGTTGAGGATCACCATCGCCATCAGGAACCGGTGCTGCCGGAGGCTCTCCCGGCCCAGACGCTTGAGCGTCCTGCCGATGCCGGCAAGCGTGTGGCCCCCTTCCGGTTTGCTCATGCCATCCCCCCGTCATCGGGGCGCATGTCGCCTGCTTGCCCGTCCCGCTCCCGGGGCACGAAGGCGCGCAGTTCCGTGGCCCCGACGGGGAAGTCCAGCCGGATCGTGTGGTAGATCTCGCCCGTGTTCCTGTTCGTGTTCTCGAAGAGGACACCGACGCGGGGGTAGCGCGTCTTTCCGTCCTTTCCCGCGACGGGGACATGCACTGTGAAATGGCTCATGGTCAGGGTCCTTTCATGGATGGGGGCCGGGGGTGAGGGTCTTCCAGGTGGCAATCGGGCCTTGCGCCGCGCGGTCTCTGCGCATAGCAGGGGCAAAAGACGCGCCTGCCGGAGGACAGATGGCCGAGCTTTCCAACGCCCATGACGCGCTCATTCGCGCCGCGTTCGAGGACCCGAAGCTGGTCCGCGCCTTCCTGCGCGATCACCTGCCCAACGCAATTGCCGCCCATCTCGACCTGTCGCGCCCGCAGAAGGTGGACGGGACGTTTGTGGATGAGGCCCTGGCCGGCAGCCAGAGTGACGCGCTCTTCCGGGTGTCCACCCGGTCCGGCCGCGCGGCCTGGTGCTATCTGCTGGTCGAGCACAAGAGCACTCCCGACACGGACCTGCCGCTGCAACTGGCCGGCTACATGATCCGGATCTGGCGCCGGCTGAGGAAGGAATACGGCCCGGCCCTGAAGGGCAGGCTCCCGGCCATCGTGCCGCTGGTGCTTTATAACGGCGAACGGCGCTGGCGCGTGCCGGACGGGCTGGGCGCGATGATCGACGCGCCGCCGGAACTGGTGTTTTTGCCCGGCGCGGCCTATATTCTGAGAAATATCGGCGAGATACCCACCGCCGCGCTGTCGCAGGACCCGGCGCTCAAAGCTGTGCTGATCGCGATGAAGCGCGAGGCGGTGCGCTATCTTGAGGATGTGGTGAACGACCTGCCAATGGGCAGTGATCTGCGCAGGCAGGTCTTCACCTATATCAGCGAGGTCTACCAGGATGTGGACCGCGACGATATCATGGCGGAACTGCGGCGCCTGGGCGCCCATGACATGGAGGCGCATATGGGAACGATCGCACAGACGATGCATGCCGAGGGCAAGGCGGTGGGCCTGGCCGAGGGCCTGGCTGCCGGTGAGGCAAAGGGCAAGGCGGAGGGTCTGGCGGTTGGCAAGGCCGAAACCCTGCTGCGCCTGCTTGAGCGCCGGTTCGGCCATGTGCCCCAAGCAATGCGTGACCGGGTTGCTGCCGCTGATGTCGATCAGCTTGATACCTGGTTCGATGCGGCGATCGATGCGCCGTCCTTGTCGGCTGTGTTTGACCCGAACACCCCGCATTGAGGTGGGTCCCGCGCGCGAGATCAGGTCAGGCTTGCTGATACATTTGCCATAAACTTCATTATGCCGCTCAAGCGTGACTCTCATCGCTGCGCCCTCCTCTCACAGCCCTCGGGCGCGGGTGAGGGCTGCGGGGCAGCCTCCCTCTCCAGCCGTGCGCCCTTGCGCCAGTCCCAGGGCGCGACAAACCGCCCGGCCCAGATCCCGCGCTGCGCGGCCTGCGCGATCTCTTCGGCCTTGACGTAATCCGGACTGTACCGACGGTAAGCCAGCGCCTGGCCGGTCTCGACCAGCCAGCGGTTCAGGTCGACCCCGTTCTGAGAGCACACCGCCACGACCCGCGTGTAGCGATGGTCGATATCCGTTTGCTCGCAGCGCACCACCCCGTCTCCGATCCGGTCTGCCAGGGCCCGCGCCGCGCAGTGCCCGCAGCGATAGAGCGCACCCTTTGCATCCGCGCAGCTCTGCCCGCTCTCGGGCGCGTCGATGCCGTGCAGCCGGATCCGCTGGCCATGTATCTCCAGCGTGTCGCCATCTGTGACCGTGGCCACGCCCTGAAGACCTGTGCCCCGCAAACCTGTCCCCTGTGCCGGGGTCGGGGCAACAAGGGCCCGCATGATCTGATCGAGCCTCTCATGTGAGGCAAACAGACCCGCGGCCATCAGGATGGCCAGGGCCAGCACAAGCCAGTCCCTCACGGTGCGCCGCCCGGTCATCGGCGGCCCCCGGGCTCTGACAGGCGGGCGTGCAAAGCAAACGCCCCCTGCCGGGTCATTGGACTGTCTGCGCCCCTGCCCCTCATCCTGCCCCCGCCCCGGCGGCGGGGTCGGGTGGTCATGGCCCGTGCCTGTTTGCGGGGACCTCCGGGGTGTGCGTGGGTGTGCGTTGGCAGATGCTTCGGTCGGGAAAGATGAACGGATCGCCGCACTGGATGGTGTTGCGCGTGAACGTGAGCGCCAGCAGCAGGAGGGTGCCGATGATGACGCCCATCCCGAATCTGGAGATGAAAATCCACAACAGCTTCAGGAGCGGTGTTCCAACGGGTTGCATAAAGGTGCCCTTTTGTGTTTGGGGTGTGTGCCTGTTTTGCCCGCACTGGCCGGGCAGCCGGGGCACATGCACATGAATGTGGGAGGGGGTATGTCTGACCCGCCCCGGCAATGTTCTGGACGAGGCACGGGGTTTTGCCCCGCGCCCCGCATTCCTTCATATTGTGATCGTCCAAAATACAAATATGAAAGGAATCACTCTGCTCTCTGGCGTTGGATTCGTCCGTTTCGCATTCAACTGGCCGCAGGACCGGGGAATGCGAAATCACCTGATCGTTTTGTGCGCAATGGAGATTGAGCACTTCGAAACGTCTGGCCGCGCCATCGGGTCCCGCTCTCTTGCCCGTGCTCTTGATTGTGAGGGTGTCACGAACAGCTTGCAGGATGCGCGATTCACACTTCGGGTCGCGCGATATATGCCATTTCTTGGTTTTAGACTGTTGGGTTTGAAGCAACTCTGGCTGGAACTCATGGGATGCAGAATTGCACTCAATGGCCGATTTCCAATGACTGGCCTTGATACGTTGCGCACCGTTGCTGGTGATCGCCTCAACATGGACCCCGTCAGGGCGGGTAAAATGACGGTTGACGACCTGTATAGAGCGTACTCTTCGGCACCGCTTATTGAACATTGGCAACACGAGCATAGACAGTTTCTTGAAGACTGCGCGCGTTCCGGAAGAAACCCGGGCTTCTTGCGTATTTTTGCTCATCGGTGAGGCGGCGTTACAGCATTTCCGGTTATCAATGAGGTCAATGGGCGGTTCTGCGCGCCCAAGGTGCCGCCGACAGCCAGCACAAACCGTCTCAAGGTTAACTGGACGTGCCATAAGGGCGTTCCGGATACCGTCGAACAGGCACGCTGTTTTCTTGTGGAACCCAGGGGCGATCATGACAGCGGTGGGGGGTGTGCAGATCATGAGCCGCCGCCTGTTACCCCCTGTTGCTGCGTGCAGGGACGCGCGGGCTTTCCGGGTCATTGGACTGTCTGCGCCCGTGCCCCTCATCCTGCAGCCGTCCCTGCGGCAGAGGTCATATGCGCCTGTCACGCTGCGGGCGGTTTTGCGCGGGCGGCTCATGGGCGTGCCTCCCGTTTGGGCAGGATCAGGTCCATGGCGCGCTCGATCGTGCGTGTGTCATACTCTGCCGGGATCGCGATCAGCGTGAGGCCCGCCTCCTCCAGCGCCGCCTTCTTCCTGCGATCACCGAGGCCCGCGCGGAGGCCCGCGCGGCTGGAGCGGCTTTTTGTGGGCCCGTTATGGCCGCGCCCCTGGTATTCGATGACGGCCACCACGTTGAAGCCCGCATCCACAACCACAAGATCGGCGCGGCGCGCATTGATGGTCAAAAACCGGGACCGGTCGCGGCAGCAGAGCATTTCGCCGTAGCACACCTGCGCCATCAACCGCAGGCCCTTTGGAAGCCGTGCCTCGATGCGGCGATAAAGCTTCGCCTCCTGCCGGTTCAGGATCGCGCGGGCCACAAAGCCCGTGTGTGCGCGCGTCGCGGCCCGCGCGGCAACCCGGCGCCGGTGCGCGAGAGCGATCCAACCTGCGCCTGAGGCGAGCAAGGCCATAAATCCCGGCAGCAGACCGGCGGGCAGGCTGTCCAGCATGTCGACCAATCCCGTCATTGCCCCCCTCCGCGCGCGGATTTACCGCGCCGCTCAAATGCCAGGCCGACCAGGACGGTAGAGGCGAGTATCGTGACGGGGAGAGCCACATCCACAAGGGCGTCCAGCACCGGTGCAAAGAGCCGTATGTCCTGCTCTGCCGGAGCCGCAAGGCGCAGCCCCAGACCCAGCGCCGCCGCAGGCATTGCGGGCAGGGCGGCGGGAAACATCGAGCGAAACAGCCGCTTGCCGCGCGCGATGCTGTAGAGGGCGGCGGTGAGGGCAGAGAAGAGACAGAGCGCGGCAAGCACCGGGACGGCCCCCTCCCGTCCCGCCACAAAGCCCAGGAAAGCCATCAGGGCAATATCCCCCCGCCCGAGCCGGGCAGGGTGCAGCCGCCGGGCTATCCATGTGGCGCCCCCGAACAGACCGGCACCCAACAGCGCGTCGGGCACTGCGGAGCGCCCGCCCGCCACAAGAAGGACCGGCACAAGGGCCAGCGTGGCAAGGCCCAGCCCTTCGAAGTGGATCTCGAAGCGCCGGCAATCGTGCCAGGCGATGCAGGCCATGGCCAAAAGCGCCACGCCCGTGCAGCAGAGCGCCATCAGCAGAACCGGGCCTTCGGCGGTATCAAGGATCGGGAGCGTCATGTCATGGGGTCCCCTTGATTGTTGCGGCGGAGGGGTTTCGGGCCGGGTGCCATGTCGGGTTTTGGGTCGGGTTTTGGGTCGGGTTTCGGGGCATCGCGCCGCGCGGCCTCAAAGCCCTGCACGCGCAGCGTGAGCGCGGTGCTGATCTGTGTGCTCTTGCAGCCCAGCCGGTCCGCGGCCACCTTGCGGCGCGCGCGCGGGGCCAGGCGCATGAGGTCGGAGAGCGCGCGATGGACCCGGGCCGGATCAAGCCCGGCCATCTGGCAGACCGTGCGGAAATCCCGCCCCGGCCAGGCCCCCACCCATCGCTCGGCCTCTTGCCGCGCGCGGGCGCGGGCGTCAGAGGCGCAAAGATCGCGCACCACCGCAAAGAGCACCGCCACCCACACCATCCGGCAGGAGGTCTCTTCGATATGGGGCAAGGATATGCGCGTGTGGATCATGGCGTCTCTCCCGGTCCATCCGGTGCGGTGTCTTCGGCGGCCCGCAACCGGTTTGCCAGTTCCGCCGACCATGCGGGCGGGCGGATCAGCTCGTCCAGCAGCAGGCCCAGAATCGATGCGGGTTTCTCTGCGCCGGTGCGCAGATCGAACGCGCGGCTCATCGAGCGGGCGAGGCTTGCTGCCGTCACGCCCTCATGCTGGAGCATGACCGACAGCGCGATACACAGATCCGAGACCAGCGCCTCCATATCCGAGCCCGAGCGGTAGCCGCTATCGTAGAAGATCTCGAGTGGCGTCATGTGATCGGCCCCATAACCGATGGTGACGAAAATCGTCTTTCCCGCCCATGTCAGCTTGCGGGTCTCGCCGGGGCGGCGGTCTGGCAGGGGAATGCGGTCCGTCATGGCTGCCTCCCGCGTCGAATTGTGGCGCGGCCAAACCACCGTCGTGGCCTGACCGCGCTGTCCTCCATACTGAAGTTTCCAACAAACAGGAGGAGGAAACTGCTATGGCGTGTGGTCCTGCGCGCCGCGCCGGGGGCGGTCTTCAGCGCCGCGCGAACCCGAGCACCAGCCTCTGGAAGTGGCGCGTGACATCGCGGCGGCTGGCCGTGGTGCGCAGGATGAACCCCTGCACCGGGTCCGTGTCGCGCCGCCAGGTGCAGAGCGCACGATCGCCATCCCGGCCGTCGCCGCCATCCCATGTGATCGAGACGTGCCAGACATGGCCGCCGATCTTGCGGGTCTGCCGCCATGTGGGTGCGTCGGGGGCGTGTTGTGCTGTCCGTGCCATCCTGTCCTGCGGCCCGTGCCGGGGAAATCTCTGCACTGCGACCATAGCACAGAACCGCCGCGCGCGGATCCACCGTCAGGCCGGGCTGTGCCCTGGTCTCCGCCCGTGTCTCTGCCATGCTCCTGCCCATCCTCTTCTGCCCGCGCCTGACGGGGCGTGCAAAGCGGGCCTGGTGCTGCACGGTGCTCATTCGATATCCTCCGGTTTGAACATCCCGCTCAGCGCGTCGCAGATCGATGCGAACAGGCTGGCGCGGCAGTCGGAGAGGGGCAGGCGCTGGCGCAGGGCTTCGGCAGGGTCGGTGCGGGCGATGCGTGCGAGATTGTCCTGCCAGCGCGCGAACCGCGCGATATCGGCGATGTCCTTTCGCATCTGCGCCATCTCTTCTGACAGCGCCGCGCGGACATCCCTTGCCGGGGGGTGCCGCGCAGGACCCGCGCCATTGCCACCAGAGGGGCCACCAGAGGCGCCACCAGAGGGGTCACGTTTGCCGCTGTCCTCTGCATAATCCAGGATCGGGAGCGGGGTTTGCGCCTCTGCGGTGAGCGGTATCTGCGCAAGGACCGGAGCTGCGACCAGACCCGCAAGCGCGTAGAGGACGCAGAGGGCGCGGGCCGTGGCGATGAACAGAAGGGGTTTGCGCCTGCCTGCCATCAGTTGCACCCCGTGCAATTCGTGACCGTCGCCTGCTCGGTGAAGAGCTCCCGGAAGGTCCCGGTTCCCAGATCGATGCGGTCCGCCCTGAGCTCTTGCGTCCTCATGTTGGTGATCCGGAGGGTGCCGATCCGGGCGGTTCCCGCGACTGTTGCCTCCCCATCGAATGTGAGCGCCCCGCCCGTGAGCGGGCCGTTCACGCTCAACGCCTTCTTGACCGTCAGGCTCTCGCCTATGGTGATATTGGGCGCGGTGAGCGTGCCGGTGAGTGCGAGGTCACCGGCGATCGTCGTGTTGCCTTCGACGTCGAGCGTCTCGCTGACCGTGAGCGGGCCGGTGATCTGCGTTTGCCCGACCAGCTGGCGGATCTGCGCGCTGCGCGCGCCAATGGAACCCGCGCCGGTCAGATCGTTGCCGCCCATATCCAGATCGACGGACATGGTGTTGACCTCGGCATCGTTGCTGCCATCCCCGTCACAATCGACCGCCACCCGGTAGAGATAGGGCGGGCAGTTCCTGTCGAGCGCAACATAGTCCAGCGCGAAGATGTCGTTTGCCGTTGCAAAGCCGGGCATGCGCCTGTTGATGGGGGCCATGTCGTAGCTCACGCCCGGCCCGCGCAACCCGGTCTCTCCGGACAGAAGCACCCCCACCCCGCTGACACCATCTTCTGCGCCGGGGATGCGGGTGAGTTTGGTCTCCCCGCGCGCACGGGCGATGATGAGCAAGGCGCCCTCCGAGGGGCGATAGAGATACAGCGACAATGTCCGGCGCCCCGGTGTCCGCTCCCCAAGCGCGGGGGCGCGCAGGCCTGCCCCTTCGAGCTCGGCCAGATCAACGGGGTGCGGGGCGGCGCGGGGCGCGTGACGGCGCCCGGCATGGGCCGGATCGCCTTCCACCAGCAGGCGGCCTGCGCGCGCGAGCTCGGCCACGGAGCGGGCCTCATTGGCCATGGCCCGCGCCGTGATCCAGTTGCCGGTGATCTGGCTTGCCCAGAGCAGGGCGAAGGAGAAGACGGCAAAGGCCAGGATGCTGTCGAAGAGGCCAAGCCCGCGCCGGGTGCGGGAGGGGAATATATGCGCATTCATGGGTCAGCACCTCGATCCATAAACAAAGGGGGTGACGGAGCGGTAACAGCCGGTGACCCGCAGCCGGGGCCGGGTGATCTCATCAAACACGCCGGTTCCGGCCCGCGTTTCCCGGACGGTGGATGTCTCCGCCCCGCCGGTTGTGGTGACGGCCCGGGTGTCGGCCCGGGTGACGGTTGTGGTCCCGAAGACCACCACATCTGCCAGGGTCTGGTCGGGCTTTAGTCTGCGTATCTCCAGATCGCCGCCGCCGCAAAGCTCTGCGTCCGGATCCGCACAGGCAATCAGGGTGCGGGCGGTTGTCCGTCCGGTGATGGTTGCCGCGCCGGACTGCGTGGCAAGCCCGGTGATGAGATTGGTCCCGACGCGCAGGGTTTCGGTCACGGTTGCGTCTGCGTCGATTTGCGCTGTTCCGGTTCCCGACAGGGTGACGATTCGGGGCGCGAACACCCCGTTCAGCGTCATCCCGGCCTGTGGTGCAAGCCTGTCGGCGCGCAGGGGATTATCGCCCTGTCCGCGCAGTGTCGGAACTGTGGCACTGAGTGCACCCAGGCGCCCGGTCCCCAGGATGGTCCTGCCGCCCATGTTGATGCCTGTTGTCATGGGCAAGGGGGGATGTCCGGCAACCCGTTCGCGAAAGAGCGCCTGTGTATCGAGCCGTGCGAAGCGGGAGGCGAGGATGGCGCGGTCATGTTTGGGATCAAAACCGCGTCCCAGCGCGTCCCGCGCGATCAGGGCGGCGGCGCGCTGCGTCTCTTCATCCCCGGCCCCGTCAAGGCCAAAGGCATTATCGAGCGCCTGCCGGGCGGCGCGCCATGTCGGATGCGTAACCACGTGCATTCCTGGGTGCAGGACGATCACGCCATCTGCTGGCCCGTTGCCGGTGTCGCCGATCAGATGTGTGAGGGTCCATCCGCGCGCAAGCAGCACCCGGGTTGGGTCATTGGCTGTATCAGTGGCATCCCTGCGCCAGGGCGCGATGGTCGCGGCGCGCGCGAGGCGGGCCTGCTCCTCTGATGTGAGCGCCCGCCCGCAGGGTGCAGCGCCGGTGGCCTGACACGGATCGGTTCCGGGTGCGGTTATGGGCGGGTTTGCGTGCAGCCAGTGATGCAGCCCGTAGCCTTCGGCGGCCACCACCTCCGCCAGGTGCCGGGCCTCTCCCTCGATGCGCGCGCGGGCGATGTCGATCTGCCAGCTTGCGGCGATGCCGGCCATGACGCTTGCCAGCAGCATCACGCCGGTCAGCGCCGAAAGGCCGCGCCGGGGGCGGCGGGGAAAGGCTTTGGCGCCGGGATATGCGATACCCCGGATCATCCCCGGAACTGGATTTTCAGGTCGGTCAGGTCATCGTCGCTGTCGACGTTGGCGCAATTGGCGGCGAGATCCACGCCCGTGTCAGCCACCTCCCCGGCCCCGCCGATTGCCGCCGCTTTATCGGCAGCGATCTGCTCGACCGAACTGTTGCCGATGAAGGCGGCCCCGACAGCCTCGCATACGGCCGGCGGCACATTCTCGAGATGCAGCGTGAATAGATCCGCGCTGTGTTCTGCAGCAGTGGCGCTGGCGATCAGTTTTGAGGAGCCTTCCCACCAGGGGAATGTGATGCCGGCATCCCGGGCGCTTCCGTTCGTGTTCCGGAAATTGTCGGGGGCGCTGGAATAGATGATGGCGTTCATCGAGGCTCTGCCACCTGCGAAGGTTGTTGCGCTGGCAAAGGCCCGCCTGACATTTGCAACCGCGCCAATGAAGGTGGTTTGAACGCTTCCGGCGCGGACATTCAGAACCACGCCCTGGTATGCGCTGACCAGCCCGGCCGTGACCAATGCGGCCACCGCCACCCCCAGGATCACCCCGAACAGCGAGATACCCCGGCGCGCCCGGCGCGGGACGCGCCGTCTGCCCTTTGCTCCTGGGACCGTGTCGTGACATTCCGATACGGCCCCGCTGCCGGTCCCGGGGGCCGCTGTTTCAAGTCGGGTTTTCATATGTGTTTCTCCCATTCAGCTGTTGGTTTCTCTTGCCAGGTCGGGACATGACCGGACATGACCGGGCATGACAGGTGCTGGCGTGGTCTCACTGTCCAGGTCATCGTCACAGCCCTGCCCCCCGGTTGATCTGGTCGAAGACCGGCAGCATGATGGACATCAACAGGACCAGCACGGTGGTCACGAGGACCAGAAGCACCATGTTCAGCGCCGCCATGCGCGCCTTGACGGTGCTTTCGATCTGCTCCAGCCGCCGGTCCAGAAACCGGCCTGCCTTGTGGATGCCATCGGGGCGGTTCCAAAGCTGGCTCAGAACGCCGGCAAGCCTGTCGTCAGGAAAGCCCTGCCCCGCCTCCAGGGCGGCCTCGCCCAGATTTGCGTTCTGGCCGAGTTTTGCGCTCACCGCACGGATGCGCGAGGCCTCATAGCGCCCGGTGCTCTGCGCCATCTCCTCAAGCAATCCGCCATTGATCACCGTTCCGCCCCGGCCATGCTCGATCACCGCAAACAAAAACCCGATGCCCGCTTGCAGGCGCATGATCGAAAACGGTGGGAAGCGGTCGCCAAAGGCGCGGCCCGCCCCGGTCCAGAGGCGCATCAGCGCGATGAGCGCCACACTTGCCACCGCGACCCACAAAACCAGGCGGGCGGGGTTGCCCGAGAGGGCAAGAGTGACCCGCACCGTCGCGCCCTGCACCGCACCCAGGGTCGAGAAATCGACGATCTCCGACAGGGCGGGCAGCAGTTCCAGCCCAAAGAACAGGACCAGTGCAAAGAGGCTCAGGGCCAGCAGGACCGGCAGGGCAATCGCTTCGTTCACGGCCTTGCGCAGGGCCAGCCGGGTGCGCAGCAGCCGCGCTGCCGATGCAAGGACCGCATGTGCGGGCTGGCGCCCCAGCCCCGCCAGGATCAGGCGTTCCGGCGGCCATGTGTAGGGCGCAAGCCGCTGCGCCAGCCTGCCGTCGAGACTGGCCGACACCATTTCTGCCAGCACCCGGGCGCGGGTCCGGTTCCCGGTTCTCAGACTGCTGCGGATCTCGCCCTTGAGGGCCTCCTCCAGCTCGACACCGGATGCCACCACATCCCCCAGCAATTGCCAGACATCCGCCCGGGTGGCGGCCCTGAAGTTCAGCCTGCGCCACAGGAGCGCCACGCCCCTGACCGGCGCGCCGCTGAGCTGAATATTGATTGCCCGGGTGCGGCTCATTGCAGCCCCTCCCCATCGCAGGGCCGGCCCTGTTGAACGGGGCCGTGCGCAGTTGCGTCATCGGCCCGCGTTGCGCAGAGATGACAGTCCGGGCCCCTCACGGCAGGCACGCGGTCATTCCGACACCCGAAGCATATCCAGCACTGCGTGAGGCGTCCCGTCATGATCCGTCCCCTGTCTGGCGTGCGGCCCGTTTCGGTCCGGTGATGGCGGGCAGAGGGTCGGGAAGGGCTTCATTGGTGACATGTTCGAAATCCGTCACGCCGGACGCCACGAGACGGCGCAGCCGCGTGGCCAGCGACAGCCCGCCCATGCCGCCCTCTGCGACCGGCATCTGCCAGTATTCCAGCGCGCCAATCTGGTCCTGCGCGTTCACGAGTTTGCGATAGTCATTGTCCAGCCGGATCAGCTCTGCGGTGGCGCGGCGGCCGCAATATCCCGCCCAGGCCGCTTTTGCGGTTTGCGCAATCGCGCCGGACAGGTTGGCATAAGGGGCCAGGCAATGCGCACAGCCCTTGTGGTTGCGGCGCAACAGGGTGAGGGGTCCGGGCCTTTTTTGTGCGACAAAGAGCGCCTCCTCGCCCAGCCAGTCCTCGACCCGGGCCCGCGCCGGGCCGCTCAGCACGTCCGCGCAATGCGGGCAAAGCTCGGGCACAAGTTTCTGGCGCATCACCATGTTCACCACATCCGGCCCGGCAAGCTCCGAAGGGCGCACCCCGAGCGCGATCAGGCGGAACAGCACGCCAATCGCCGAATTGGCATGGACCGTGGTGTAGATTTTATGTCCCGAGGTCACGAAATGCAGCACCTCGTTGACATCCGCCGCCGAGCGGATTTCGCTGACCATGCCCACATCGGGGTTGGTGCGCACGAAGGTCATCAGCATCCTGGAGAAATTCGCCATGCGCTCCTGGGGCGTTTTGCCCGGCACCACGGGGAACTGGATGACACCGTCCCCCAGGGCGGGGTATTCGACCGGGTCCTCGATCGTGTAGAGCGAGATCCTGCCATCGCGTTCGGCATAAAGCCGTTCGAGATGACGGACCAGGGTGGTGGATTTGCCGTCCCCGGTCGAGCCGCCGAGGATCACCAGCCCGCTTTCCGAGCGGCGTTCTGCCGCCAGCGCCTCCAGGATATCCGCCTCCAGTCCGAGCCCTGCGAGATTGCCGAACTGTGCCGCGTCCGCCTTTGGCAGCAGCCGCAGGTTCAGGAAATGCCGGTTGTCTCCGTGCCAGGCCAGTTGGCCCCGAAGGGCGGCAATGCCCTTTGGCATCCCGGTGAATTCCCCGGACTGGCCCAGCGAGAAACTGTCCGGGACACCCAGAAGCTTTGTCGGTGTCCCGCCGCCGCCGTCCCGGTTGCCATGGGCCCAGTCGATGGCCGCCACGACATCCTCAAGCGGCCATTCCGAGCCATGGGTGAATTCCCCCGACCCCACCTTGATCCGCAACAGGCCATGGGTCTTGCGTTCGATCAGCTTGATGTCCGACGCCCCCAGCGCGGCCGCCTCCTGCAGCGCGCGCTTCAGCCTGAGCTGCCCGCCCCCGGGGGTATGCCTGACCAGCGCCTTCGTCTCATCGCCATAAAACGCGCTGATCTGTGCCGCCGTGACCGCGCGGCGGTCTCTCTCATCCGGAAGGTCATAGCGCGCCCGCAACGCGACCAGTTCCGCTGCCACCTCGCCGGTGTTCCAGGCGCGCACCAGGCAGACCGTGCCATCTTCGAGAAGGGCGCAGGCTTTGCGAAACGGCTCCGAGCCGATGTCAAAGGCCCCGCCCTTGCTCAAGGGGGGTGTCGGGCGCTGGCCCGTGAGACCGGACAGCCCCGCCCGCTCAAGAGCCGCATCCATCTGCGGGCGCAGCGTCCCCAACCATGCCCCCAACCATCCCCCGATCCATGCCCCGAGCCGTCCGGGGCGCGGCCTGCGCGGGCGGTCAGCTGTGCCGGCGCGGGGTTTGCCCTGATCATCCAGCATCCCGGCCCTCTCCCTCGATCCTGATCACCTTCCAGTCCAGCGTGCCCGGCGCGGTGTCCTCCCCGGAGGCGAAAGGCAGAAGCGCGTCTTTGCTCCCCGATCTGGTCCCGGCTGCAGCGGGCGCGCGCAGGCGCACACCGTCCCTGGTCACGGCCTGCAGGATGGACCCGTCGGGCAAGGTCTCGCCCACGCGGCGCGTAACGGGGGGTTCTGTGACGGTCTGCCAGCGGAGGGTGGGCGGGTCTTCCGGGGTGGCTCCCGGAACAGGGATCGCGACCTCGCGCGCGCCGCGCAGCCGGACGCTCCAGGGTCCATCGCCCCTGCGCACGGCATGGACCACCTGCCATTCTATCGGGCGCGCGTCTGCAAGAGCGTGCCCGGATGTCGCGACACGCGCGGGCCCGTTGGATCGTTCCGGCTGGTCGGTTGAGGTTGCCTTTGGCTCAGCGTCTTCTTCATTCGCCAGCTCTTGCGCGATCGCGTCTGCCAACGTGTTCGGCCGGGCTGTGGCCGCCGCGCTGCCCTGGATGTGCGGCGACACGTGCGGCAGGTCTTGTGGCGCGGGCCCTGATGCGTCGCCTGTGGCCTCTTCTGCCGCGCGGGCCGCGACGAGCGCATCCTGGGCCGTGGCAAGTTCGAGGCGCAGCTGGTGCAGCGCGTCCTCCGGCGCGCCCCCCTCCGGTGCCGCTTCCAGCCGGGCGATCCGCGCGGTCAAGGCGTTCACCTTCACCGTCAGATCCCGAATGACGGGAGACGTCGGGGCTGTTGCAGGGGCGCGGGGCGCGACAGGCGGTGATGTCCGGGAGCCCTGAAGGCGTCCCAGGGCCGCGTCCTGCAGGGCGCGGGTGCGCAGGAAACCGGCGATGGCCTCGGCGCGTTCGGTGCACAGCGCCAGCACTTCCGCTTCCACCGCCGCCATTTGCAGGGGCTGTTCTTCCAGCCAGGCCTGCCGCAGAAGATCATCCGGACAATCGCCGAGATCAAAACCGGAGCTCCGGGCGGGGGCGGTGACGGGGGTGAGGGCCGGCGTGGTGACGGGGGTGGTGACAGGCGCGAGGGTAGTCCCCGCGCCTGGCCCGGCCTCCGCGTCTGCTGTTTGAGCCGGGGCGGGGGACGCGAGAGCGGCGGCGATCAGGAGGGTGGCCGCCCGACATGCTGCAAGCTTTGGCTGGAAAACCCCGGGCAAAGCGCTTATGACACATGTCAGACGCGTTTTGTCACGAATCTTGTGGAGCCGATCATGTCTGTTGCCTTCGATACCCTCAAAGCGGCGCAACGCCTCAGCGCCGCCGGATTTTCCGAAGACCAGGCCGCAACCCTTGCCGCAACCTTCGCCGAGGGCATAACCGAAAATCTTGCGACCAAGGATGATATCGCGCTGTTGCAGAAGGATATCCAAAGGGTTGATGAAAAAATTGACGCCTCGGTGGCCGCGCTGCAAAAGGACAGCAAGGCGCTGGATGCAAAAATCGATGCGTCCTTTGCTACGCTGGATGCAAAGATCGACGCGTCCTTTGCTACGCTGGATGTAAAGATCGACGCATCGATTGAAGCGCTGCGCAAGGAGATGATCGTTCAGAACAAGGACATGAAGATCCTTCTTGGCAGCATCATGGTGGGTGGGATCGTGGTCATGACCCTGCTCGACAGGCTTCTCTGACCGGCTGTCCGCTTCAACACGCTGACAAAAGAGACCAGCGCCACTGACGCGGGACGCCGAGGCAGCGCCGACCGACTGTACCGGTCCGGGTTTGTGATATGCCCCCTGCCCGTTCATTTGGCCGGTTCCGTGGGATCGAGGGTGATCAGATCGGGGCGCAACACCCGCCGCCCGGGATCCTGTTCCAGCAGCTTGTCATAGGTCACGGCGGTCTGGTTCTTGTTGACACCGACGCCCAGCTCTTCCGCGCTCGGAAACTCCGGGCAGAGCGTCCAGACCGCCGCGGGCAGCCGCTCCTGCAGATGACCGACACTCCGTGTGGACCATCCCGGTTGGCGATGGGTAAAAAACACGATCTGGCCGGTCTCGCCATTATAGACCGGGCTGAGGCCCGGACGCTTGTCCTCCCCTATCGCGGGATGCAGTTGCGGAAAATACGTTTCCCCGTGTTTCCACCTGATCGGTGCCCATTTTTGATCGCGATGATAATAGTCGGATGTATCCCCATATACGCACCAGACATTTCGACCTTGGGGGCCCATAAAGACGACCATCAAGGCGTGATCGACCACGCCCGGGACCGAGCTGTATTTTCTGCCGGCATCCACAAGCATGACTTTGCCGGCCAATAAAGGCCACATGTGCTCGGCGCGCACATTGCCGGGCGGGTGACGGAATAAAGGTTCGCGGACGGCGTCCTCTTTTGTGAATGGGATGAAGACCTCGTCGTAGGTTCGCGGGCGTTTCTCGCCGCGATCCGAATGGGTCAAGCCGGGTGTTGCCGCACTGGCCAGCAAGACCGCTGCTGCCAGGGCCTGAAGGATATGCTGTCTCATCACATGGGTCCTCTCTGATGATTGTGCTGGTGACAAAAAGTCCCCTTTCACGTTCGAAAAAACGGGGTGATCTCGTCTCGAAAAACGACTGGGATATGGAGTGCAGCAGGTGCATGTCACCTCCAGCCTCCTGAATAACCGCCACCGAAACTCGTGCCTGGATTGGCCCTTGACCCCACACCGTCGGGACTGGTCCCGCCGCCCCCAGCGTATTGACCGACAGAATCCGTGATCCCATCGCCATCACTGTCCCATGAGCCGATGTTTTCACCACGACCCCCGTCGCCCCCTCCCGAAGAAGGCTTCGGGGGTGGCGGCCGACAGGTGTTGGAGGTGCTCCAGCCTCCGGCGCGCACCTGGTCGTACCAGGCCAGCCCGGTTTGATCGGTGCGGAGCTGTGCGATGGCATGTTCGAGGCCGGCTCTGTCCGGCAGGCGGCGGGCAAAGCGGGGATAGACACGGTCCTGCACCGCCCAGGCCCGGTTGAACCAGGTCAGGCGGCGGCTTTTGGTGATCGACCCGATCTGACCCCGGGGGCAGGTGCCGGCGGGGGTGGTTTGCGTCTTCTGAACCGGGATCGTGTTGAAGCAATCATCCCGCACCGTGCGGATGACAACGTCATCCAGAGACCAGCCTGCGGGATAGGTGATGGTCTGGACATAGCCGGTGCGCGCGCCCTCGTAGCTCTTTCCCCAGTGCTGCTTGCAACTCGTTGCGGGGACGGTGTCCACAACAGGATCGGGAATATCCGGCAGTTCGGTATCAGGCACGTCAGGGCAGCCAATCGTGCTTTCTTCCCACATCGGGTGCCCATTGCCTGCAACCACCACACCGAGCCCGTTTGCGGCATTCCCTGGATCGCGCATCACCGGCCTGAGATAGACGCGGGTGGGATCGGTGGGATCATCCTGAACCTCCCGGAACCGGAAGACCCTGATATGCTTGCCCTCAACCTCGGTGCCGTTGATAATCGCTTTACAGTCTTCGGCGCGGATCACATCGCGCACGCGCGGCACGCGGCAGCTGTTGCGCACCAGGAATGTTGCCTCAGCCTGATTGTCGGCCTCATTATCCTCTTCACCTTCGACGATCGGATAATCTATGGAAACGGTCTCATCCACCAGAACCGGGCGGTCCCGCGGGTCGGCGAACTGTGCCAGAAGCGGCCTGCCGCGCTGCGGGTGGGGGGACCCATCTGCCCTGATTGCACTCAGAGGCACGACATGGACGTCGTTATGCCGTTCCCATCCCAGCCTTTGCACGCCAACCCTGAGCGGATCAGTGCAGGGCCGCACGGTTTCGCCGCGCTTGCTTTTCCAGGTCAGCGAGGCCCGCATGACCAGTGCGCCCTCGGGGATTGCCGGGGCCTGGTCGATACAGGCGCGCAGATCGGCGCTGAGCCCCCGCTCCTGTCCGTTGGCATCTTTCAGCGTGCGGGCCCCGGTCAGGATGTCGGGGATCTCTTCGATCATCGAGACGCGGGTTTGCCCGCGTTCCAGCCAGGCCCGGACAGTGCGCTGGACCATCTGCGACGACCAGCGCTCCCTGATCCTGTCGCGATCGAGCCAGACAAAAACCGCAGCCCCGATGCCGGGCACGGGCCTGTCGCCCTCCATCTCCACACCACAGGCGCGCGTCTTCACGATCGGGCGCCAGTCCTTCGGGACCGCGCTGCGGTTCAGAACACCGTCCTTCCAATAGTCCGCAGCCCGCCTTGCGGCGCTGCCCGCCGGCAGCGCGTCGATATCGCGGGCGGTATAGCTCCAGTCCGAGACCCTGTCCCCCGACCCCTGCCTGTCTGTTCCCGCGCCGTCATTGCGCAGGTGGGTCACAAGATCGTCCCAGAGCGGTTGCGGGGCTGCATCAAGGGCCAGGCGCAGGCGATTGCGGGTCTCGCGCACGACCCGCGCGTAATTGAGTGCGGTTGCCCGATCCGCCTCGCAGGCAACCCTGTGCGCGCCATCCCTGTCGAGGATCAGCCGGCCCTCGACAGACCGGCGCGGCTGGTCGCAATCAATGCCCAGTGTCCCGCCCGGTGTCCCGCCCAGTGTCCCGCCTGGTGGCGCGGTTTGCGCAGAGGCCGCCATGGGCGACAGGCTTGCCCCCAGGGCGAGCGTGCTGAGGAACAGGGCGGTAAGGCCAGGTGCCGGAACAGATGAGAGACGGAGGATCATGGCGTGTCCTCCGATCTGTTGGGATCAAGGAGCGAGGCCGGCACCTGTCGCGTGGTAACCGGCGCGAGGTACAGTGTTTCTTCACCTTTGCCCGAGCGGATGAAGCGCACCGGGTCAAAGCGGGGCACACCGGCTGAGCGGGCAAACAGATCACCCGTTGCCGTGCCGGAAGGGGGTGTCACCGAGACCCCGGTCTCACCGGTCTTTACGGCACCGGGGGCTTCGGCAAAGGCGTCCGCGAGCTGTCGGGCTGCCTGATCGGGCGCAGGGGCCGGAACACCCGCGGCCCCGGCCTCCGTCACGGGCAAAGGCTCAACCCGCCAGAGGATCAGGCGCCCTCCCTCCAGCTGCGCCTCACCGGGCCAGGCCCTGAGAACCTGCGCCGCGGCCGCGCGGGCGAGAACCGGGTTGCGATCAACAGCGGGGGTGAACTGCGCCCAGACCAGCATGGGTTCAAACAATCGATCAGACCGGCCCGGGTCCGGCAGCCCCAGCGTGGCGGGCAGATGGGAGGTCAGCGCACAGCCGCTGTTGCCGAGCTCCCAGCCCACACTGCGGGGCCACCACCCCGCCAGCGCGGCCTGACATATCCGGGCAAAAGCCCCCGCTTCGATCCGCATATCGGCCATCGGGACCGGCGGCGGAGGCGGCGGCGCAAAGATCGACTGGACAAAGGGGACGAGAATGAAGATCCCGGCGCAGAGCGCCGTCCCCCCAAGACCGGCCAAACCAAGCGCTTTGGACGGAATACGGGGCGGGCTGGAGAAGACCGGCACGCCCTCCGCGCGCGGGCTCACATCATGACATGCTATATCCGGCGCAGCAGCTGCAAGCCCCTCGCTCAACCGGCGCCAGGCTGCATCTGATCCGGCGGCCCGGCAGAGGGCGATCCCTCCGATCTCGGTCGTGCCGAGGTGGTTCCGGATCGCGGCGAGGAGATCGCCGGGATCGTCGAAGAGGGCCTCGGGGCCTGCGCGCGGGCTCACGCGCTCTGTGATGGCGCCCTCTTCATGCTCCGCGCTTCGCCGCGAGAGATCGGCCATCGCCAGCAGGGTTTCGGGGGCGCCCTCCGCGCGCGGCAGGCCGGCCAGAAAGATCCAGGTGCCCGCCGCCTCGGGCAGGTCATGAACAAGCCCCGCCGCCAGGGCCAGCAGCAGCGACGTCGATGCGCTATCACCGCCCGATCTGTCGATCTGCGCGCGCAGACCGTTCAAACGCAGCACAAGCGGTGCATCGGTCTTGAGGCAGGGCAGCTCCGGCCCCGTTACCACCTGCCATGTGAGGCCCGCCACAAGACGGATGCCGCCCCGTGATGTCATCGAGACCGGCTGCGGCAGGGCCGGGCCAGGCAAGGCCATCTGAACGCATGTCCCCGAAGCACGCCCCGGACCGTCCGTATCTTGCGCGGGGGCCGGGCAGGCGCGGTGATCGGACAGAACCCCGGTCATGAGCGCCCCCTGGCCTGCGGGATCAGGCTGGGGCGCACGAGGATGACCATGCGGACCTTGCGGGTGCGGGCCTCGCGCTTGCCGCCCAGGCCGATGGCCTTGAAGAGACCGATGCCGGAGGCGCCCGTTGACGAAACATCCTGTTCATACCCCGAAAGCACGAGGGTTTCGCCGGGGGCGAGCACGGAGGTGTTTCTGATCTCACGGGTTTCCACGGAAGGCGCCTGAATGCCGCCTGTGCGGGTTTCAACATCCTGGTCGAACCCGAGAAAGGCGCGCTGGATGACACTCAGTGAGAGGTGGATCTGGCGGCTGTCGATCAATCTGGGCAGCGCGGTGATGCCGAGACCCGTTTCCAGTTCCCCGATCTCGTAGCTCACGCGCCCGGGATCGTCGCCCTGCGAAGAGGTGCCCCCGGTGCCCCGGCCATCGCGCTCGATGGTCCTGTTTCTGATATAGCTGCGTTCCCGGGTCAGGCCGAGCGGGGTGATGACCCCGGACTGGGCAATACTTGAAGCCAGCCGATAATCCACCACGGACCGGTCACGCGCCAAAGCGGCCAGATCGATCGAAGAGCCATTCGGGCCTGTCAGACGCAGACCGCCCCTGCCGGTGGCTTCGCTCCCGATCACGATGGAACTGCCGGAGCGGGCAATATTATGTCCGATCCGGAATCCCGAGGTGGTCAGTCCAAAGTCTTCCGCCGCCTCGCTGTCCACGAAATAGACACCAACTTCCAATCCGATCCGGGCGGAGGCGGTGGCTTGCGTATCTTCAATGACCTTGCGCGCGGCGGCCTGAACGGATGGGGGGCCGAACACGCTCACGCGACCAGAGCCGGGCGCGAGCGTGATGCGTGCAGGCGGCGGCGCAAGAGGCTGAAGCCGGGCTTCAAGCTCATCCCAGTGTGCAAGACCCCGTTCGGTGGCGATCACCGGGCCGCGGTCTGCCTCGGCTGTGTCGGTCACGGTGGTCCTGCCCACCGGCAGCGATACCCTGTAATCGCGTGTCACCATGCGATCGATGGCAATCCCCTTGCCGTCATAGGACCAGGCCACATCCATGCGCGTCGACAGCCGGTCCAGAAACCCCGAAAGCGGGCCGGTATAGGCGGCGCGCATTCTCGTGCCGATGGGCACTTCGACCACATCGCCACCCGTGAGGATGTAGCGCGTGCGGATATTGACCGGCAGGCCGCTGGCCGATGTGATCGCGGCGGCAATGGTGCGGATGTCAGCCTGCCCGGGAAGCCTGAGGCTCACGCCGCGCGCGGCCTCGAGCTGTCGGGGCAGCGGATCACCCTGTCTCGAGCCGCGCGTGACTTTGAGCGCGCCGCCGTAATAGGGGCGGTCAACGCGCAGGACTTCCCCACGCTGTGCCGCGCGCTGTGCATCAAGCTGTTCACGGGTCAGCCGTGTTCCATCCTCGATATCGCGCCCGGCCTGCTCGCTGACATCGCAGGCGCAAAGCGCAAGCAGAAGGAGCGGCCCCAGCCGGATCGGACCGGATGATCTGCGCCGCCCCATCACAGACCTCCCAGCCGGATTGTCCTGTTGGAGTAAATCCGCACCGGGGGTGCGGTGCCGTCAGAGCCCAGGCCCTGCACGAGCTGGTTCAACGCGGCCTCAAACTCGGCCTGCAGCCGGACCGGCACCGCCAGGATCCAGGCATCACTGGTGCTGACAACCACCCGGTATCCCGCCGCCCTGCCCCAGCGCCTGAGCACCGCCTCGAAATCCTCGCCAGCCCGCGCGCTCCAGATGGGCAGCGGCGCGGGCGGCGGTGTGGCGTCTTTGGCGGGTTTTGCAGCTTTAGTCCCTTTTGCAGGCTTTGACACCTGTGCCCCATCTGCCGGGGATGCGACCCGCCCTGCCTTGCCCGGACCTGTCTGTAGTTCTGTCGGCGGTTCTGTCTGTGGGCGCTTCTCTGCGCCTGTCTGTGTCGCTGCGGTGGAGGGCGCGGGCGCTTTGGTGCCAAAAAGGGCGGCCAGGAACCCGGTGCCGCTGAGCGGTGCGCCGGGCGTGCTGGCGGGTATTGCGCTGGACTTCTCCTGTCCCACTGATGCCCCCTGCCCGGCCCCGGCCTCACAGGGCAATCGGATGGGGGCCCCGATGCGCAGGCGCTTGGGATCGAGCCCGGGATTGGCGCGGGCGATCTCGGGCCAGCGACGTGAGCTGCCCAGGCTGCGCGCCGCGATCCGGCCCAGCGTGTCGCCGGCGCGGATGGTATGGGTGCAGGCGGACGGTAATGGGACCGCCCGCCTGCGGCCTGCCCCGTCCCGCTGATCTGCGAGATCTGGCGACGGGGCGGCAGTCCGGCCCGGGCGCGTGAGCTTTGCCTCAAACGCGCCGGGCGCGACCCGCTCGGTGCTGGCGCGCAGCGCGACCGGTCTGACCAGCGACTGCCAGTCCGGGCAGCGGATGATGTCTTGCGCCCGGCCCTCTTGTGGGGCGAGCATAGATATAGCGGCAATTGCGCCCGCGGCGCATAGCAGTAGACGCCGCGCGTGGTTTTGGAGTAGGACAAAAAGAACGGGACAAGACTTGAGCAGGCTCAGATATGCAGGGATTTGCACGCAACAGCCGCTATATACGCGCGTCAGTGCCGGGCGCGGTGACGGTGTTACGTGATTCGGGAGCGGACCGGGGCATTCCGGGACACCGATTCGCGAGACATCCTGACGCGAGTGATTCTGACGTGAGTGATTCTGACGTGAGAGGTCGTGAAGATTTTTACGGAAAAACCGGGAGAAATCGCTTGACTTTCGTCTCAAACCCTGAGGGGGGGGGATTTCTTGGCAAATATGTCCAGACGAATCATTACAGCGGTCTCGCAGATCATGTGTGACGCGCTCAAGCCTACCCCTATTGGCGCAGATTGTAAATGCGCGCCGGAGGGCTGCGGCTCTATACTATATGGAGCGTCCGCACGATTCGGGCGGTACAGATATTGCGCCAGACAGTACGCGAGGCTGCGCGCCAGATATTGCGACGGTGCCGATATACCGGCCGGTTGCGATCAGAGGCCCACCAGCACAGGAGGAGACGGGATCCGGAACGCGATGATGTAAGGCCAAAAAAGAGTTGAGGCCAAAAAAGCAAAACGCGCAGGTCTCCCCGCGCGATTGAGTTGCTTATGGCGACTAGTCAGAAGCTCTATAAAATCACCTTCTGATTAGCCCGAAGCGACGCAAGAGGCAACCCGAAAATGCATTTTCGGGATCGGGAGAGCTGTATCTGTCCCCTGGATCGGGTGTGCGGTCGGATCTGCGACGCGCCTCACCCGGGCTGATTGGGTATATGCGGCGATGACCTGCGCTCTGAACATATGGAGAGCAGAGATGCGAGATTTTACATGCGACAGCGCACCGGGGGTTTATGATCCCGCGCGTGCGCATCAGATCCAGGCGTTTATACCGGGGGCGGAGGAACATTTTGTCTTGCCGGGGGATGTGACCAAGGCCACGGCGATCAATATTGCTGTTGCGGTTCTGATCCTGATGGGGGGCAATGCGACGGATGTGCAGGCCTATCGCGAGATTGCCGACCGCACCGAACGGGTGGCCTGGCACAGCGGCACCCATGCGCCGGTGAACTGGCGGCGGCAATGTGACATGGCGCGGGCGCTGGGATTGAGCGAGCGGCAGTTTCGGCGCATCGAAGAGCGGCTGGTGCGCTTTGGCCTGATTGCGCGGACCACGGCGGAGAATGGCTATCGCGGCTACCGGGCGGGCCAGGGCTCCGCAGAGGGCGTGCGCTTTGGCCTGTCGCTGGAGCCGACGATTGCCAATTACCAGGCCTTCACCTTTCTTGTGGCGCAGGCCGAGGAGGAGGAAGCGCAGCGCCGGCAGGTGGTGGGTTATGTGCGCACAGGCAAGCAGCGGGTCCGTTTGCTGATCAGGGGCATTGCGGATGCGGAAACCCGGGCCTGGGCGGAAGAGGCTTACGAGGGGTTGCGCGTGTTCAGTGCCCGGACCCGGCTGCGCGCTCTGGACGCGGAGGCATTGGATCTGCTTCACGCACAGGTGATCGCGCTTGAGGACCACATTCGCGACGCCCTGACACCGCTCGCCCCCGAAGAGCAGACAGGGCCACAGACAGGGCCACAGACTGACATCCAGGCAGAAGACCGGACAGAAGACCACTCTGAAGCGCAGGCAGGCCCCCGGCCCGAACTGCAGTCCGAACCGCAGACTGAACCCCGGGCGCAGGCCCCCTGCCCCCCGGAACCAGCGCCTGAGCTTGAGTCTGACCCAACGCCCGAAGCAGAGGGTGCCGCATCACCGGATCACGTGCTGGCGCCCGAAGGGGTATCCCCGGCAAGCAAATCCGCAGACCTTTGTTCTTCTCGGCAGGACGCAGAGCGTGACGCCCGTCAGGACGAAGCCGCAATCGCCCCCGAAAACACACATGGAAACACCCATGCAAGCACGGATACAGACCAGCCCGTAACCTCTGTGGATAACAGGCATTATGGCACAAATATGTCCGGTGCGGCGGTCTCCCATGTCCGGCCCCATATACAACCTGAACCCAAACCTTTTGAGTCCTGTAACGACCTGCAGTCGAAAATGATGACGCCAGCATACGCTGGCGACAGGGTTAGCTTGGCATTGCACCCTGACGGGCGCAATGATTGCTTTAGAAAAAATGATCGCAAGGCCAGCCTGTGGATCAACCCCGAAATCCTGCAAAAACTCAACCAGAATACACTCAAAGATCTCGCATCCGAAGACGCAGCCATGTATCTTGAGGTCCTGGAAGACTGGCGCGACTGCCTGCCCTACCTGCTGCGCGACCTCGGCATCAATATATCCGCATGGCTCGAGGCCACAGATGTCATGGGTGACGAAATCGCCTTCATCGCCCTGCTCGTCATCGACAGAAACAGGTTCCATCCCGTCACACCCGTCATAAACCCGGGCGGTACACTGCGCGCATGTACACGGCGCGCCATAACAGGTGAGCTCAACCTCACACGCGCTATCCTCGGTATCTGGGAACGCGACAGACAAGGCAAACAGCCAAAGGCGCAGCCCGAAGGCAGAGCACTGCAGTGAGAGGACTTGTGGGACGGGGTGCGGGGGGCGATGAGGTGTGCGGGCGGATGGAGCGGCGCGATGTGGCGGGGAAAGGGGGTGGCTTGATGTGGGGGACGGGGAAAGGGGCGCAGGGCGGGCGCTCACAGGGTCCGAAGGGGTGGAAAGGCTATCATGGGGCGCGATGATGCGTGAAACGGGTCGCGGACAGGCCCAGGCGGAGTTTGATCATAAACGACCAGAGGCTCAGGACGGCTCGGATGTCAGGGGACAGAAGATGAAACCTTCGGGACAAGAGGCGGCAACCACAGTGCTGGCGCGATGGAAAGCATTGGCCGAGATCGAAAACAGCCGCGCCAAGAAAACCTGGGGTCTGTCCCGCGCAAGCTCTGATCGACCGGCAATATATGGAGACCCGGTGGAAAATGCGGCACGTGCCAAGAGGGATGCGAACATAGAGGCCTGGGCCGCAGCGGGCATGAGCGTCAAGGAGATCAGTCACCGCACCGGACTTGTCCCGACATCCGTTACAGCTTCAAGCCTTATCTCTGAAGCACATGCGACACGAATGTCCCGAGAGCGCGAAGCGTGGCAGGGTATTCGTGTCTCAAGTTTAAGGCTTGAAGCTCTAATCGCATTTTACGGCTGCGCAGGCGGCAAGCCGGTGAGGAAAACACACAGCAGCGCTGAAATACTGTCGGACAGACAGAACACCACAGGGTGACAGCAGAGGATGGCAGAATGACGGCGGAGAGGGTCGAGATGGATGAGAGGAATGAGCCTGGGCGACAGCGGCAGCACTCGGTCATCACAGCAGAAGAACGCCGCCTCATCGACGAGGCCGTCGCCAAAGGCCGGGTCACCCGTATCCCCACCGGGGCAAGTGCGTTCGAGCGAACATACATCTGGAAGCCCGGGCGCAAGAACAGCATGAAACTTGTGCTCGTGGACGACGGCACCGAGCGCAAGCCGGGGGAGGCCTGGCGCCGACAGATCGCCGAACAAGGACGGTTGGCAAAGGCCCGGAACAGCGCGCAGGGCCGCAAACGCAAGTGACAGGAACCAAGCAGACCTCTATGATGCCGGGCAACAGGAGATGAATGCAATGACCGCACAGGACCGCAGCATCCAGACACCCCGACGCAGGGCAACCTACCAGGACGTCCTCGACGCGCCCCCCAACAAGGTCGCCGAAGTGCTGGCAGGAACGCTCTATACCCAGCCAAGACCCGCCATGCGACATGCATGGGCAAGTTCGATGGCCGAAGGGGCGGAAGGCTGTCGTGAGGCGCGATGATGTCCGTTAAACCCGGGGCGGTTCACTGCGGGCAAAGGCGCGAAAAGGAGATGGGCACTTGAGCGGAACAAAAACGCAAGAAACCTGGCTGACTTGCATTGCGATGCGTGACAACGTGGTCTGTGAGAACACAACGGCTGCCAATGGTGCTGGCGTTCTGTGCTCTGAGCATCTCTTGTTGCATCAAACTGGACACCACCTGAGGTTCAAGGGAGACCGTACCAAGACCCAGCAGATGATACTGGATGCGCTGAAGTGCGCGGACGACAAAGTAGGCAAAGGAAAGAAGGAAGACACCCCCTTTTATCTTAAGCCTGCGGCGGTGTTAACGGCCATTTTCACGGTATCATTATTCTGCATAGAACGTATTCAGTCACTGATACTTTGTGTGCCCAGCAGCCTGACGATCGGGGGGTACGACATGACCGCCGCCGCGATTCAGAATGCTGGGCTTGGCCTATTGGTTTTTGCGTTCGCGGTGTTATTGCTCCTTTTATCGGCCTCGGCGGTGTCAGCAATTTACCTTGGGATGGTTGCTGCGGTTTCATGGGGGTTGACTTCTATTGCCTTCGTGAACAGTTGTTTTTTTAAGTTTCTTGCGAGGTGTTTCAGAGCGGGCAAACTAAACGACATCAGGGCAATAGAACAAGTTGGGCAAGAGAGTTGGTTCAAACGCGCATTCGAGAAGTTTCGAACGGGTTTGGATTGCAAACAAAATAATTCCCGCGTCAATTTCGAGGAAAAACGTGATGTCGCCAGAAAAAACGTTAAATCCGTTTGGAAATTGATCAAGTGTTTCTGGGTTTGGTTCTGGAACGGAGTTATCTGCAGCGACCGGTCGTACCCCTATACCGGCTTTGGACAGTCCATTTTGCTGATAACTCTGTGTTCGACTGCTCTTATCTTTGCAGCAGAGGCCGCATATGACCGCGACAACCTAATCAGAAATATTGCTAAAAATGCTAATGAAACGCGGCACGATGAGCCCGAGATTCATGGAGTAGCCGATCAGACGATCTTGGAATGCAACGCCCCAGATGCACCTGAAATATCTCTGACGGCTGGGCTTGCACATGGCGCGAACCAAGCGATTGAGGAACGGGAATTTTACCCCCTGACGAATTTCCTCTACAATAATTTTTTAAAGCTTTTTGGTGGCCCAGTCTTGCTTGAGATGGTTACTTCTAAACCCGAGCCTGGAATGATGACCTTCGCGCGTCAGCCAACAGCAAAAGCAACGCTTTTGGATGTCTCGTCAGAAAAGAGCGGCGAGCACGGGTTCCGTACGGAAAAGCTAATTTACATAGGTGATTTTGGCGATTGGGCTTTCATCGCTCGGGTGGAAAAGCCAGAAGAGAGGGTTCTGGTCAGGCGCAGCGCCATCATCGAGTTTTCTCGCGCGTCTGCGGCCGAGTTAATATCGAGCGGCGAGAAGCAGGATACGCCGACTACGGTCTCCGTCGGAAATGGTAACCGTCTGGATGTGGCGCTGAATTTTCCGCATCACGTAACGCAGCCTGAAATCACAACCGCAGATGTCAGGGACCTCGAGGATAGGCTTTTGCGCTTGTCTTCTAATATTTCACGCAACCAAGCCAAGCTGCAAATGATAGCGACTGCACGTCAATACAGGAATCCATCGCAGCTTGATCTTGCTATGGTTCTGGAGCAGTTGGTAAAAGTCCAGGAAGGTTTGGCGCGGGATACGAGCCAGCTGAGAGAAGGCCAGGACTGGTTGTCAGCCACATTTCTCGGCGTATCTCTCAGGTTTCATAACCTAAGAAACGATTTCCTCCGAGCCCTTGCGAATCACCGGTCCGTTCCACCCGTGGATCGCTTCGTTCCATGGAAGGGTGTCTATGGTGTGATACAGGATGGTGTGCCAACACGGACGCCCGGTATCATCAACGACATTGCACGTAGCAACGGGAAGGGCCATCTCACCGGTTGTGCCAGCAACCAGACGCAGCGTCTCGGATTTGTTGATTTCAGGGAAGGGGTATCGAATGCCCCGAAAAATCCTTCTGACATAGATAGCTTGGTCAAAAAATTGCAAGAACTCCGTGAAGGTGACTATACAAAGAATTCAAAGGTGGGACTGATCTTTCTCAGAGGCGGCGCCAGTTATACTGGTATGCCCGAAGCAAATATCCGAATTTCCGAAAACCGCGCAGAATTGGTGAAGCGGCGGATTTTGCTGGCGTTGAGCGGGAGAACCCATGGCGACCCGACAGAGATTGAGCGTGAAATTCAAAAATCTCAAAGGCTCACCTTCATCGCATTCGGCGTCGGGGAACGTTTGCATCATACCAATCACAGTTCTCGCGCGGTCGAAGTCATTCTCTGTAAATCTGCTGAACAGCGCGACTATACGCAAAGCAAGACCGGGCGAACAAGATAACCGGAATGGTCGTGTCACAAGTCATTCGGCCGAAATTTGCCAATCACGTACGCCAACAACCTTGAGGGTAGGGTGTGATTGATTTGTGATCGCATGTTGAGAGAAAGGATAATTAAATGGCACAGACAGCATTTGACACATTGAGCGCTGCGCAGCGGCTTGAGAAAGAATTTGGGTTTCCACCGAAGCAGGCGGAAGGCACGGCTATCCTGCTGCATGAGCATCTGGTTGGCAATGTTGCCACCAAGGATGACATTTCCAGTATCCGCAGTGAGATCAGTGCGCTGGACAAGAAGATTGATGCCAATATTAAAGCGCTGAGGGATGAGATGGCGACTAAACCCGAACTTCAGACGGTGAAGTCTGATCTTCAGGCGGAGATTTCTGCTGCGAAATACGATCTGACGTGGCGGTTGCTTGGGGGGATTGCGATTTTGAACGGCATCCTGTTTGCGGCGATGCGTTACCTGCCCTCTGCGGGCTGATCTGGGAGAGCACCGCAAACGCGCTCGTCAAAGCTGACCGCCTGTGGGTTTAAGTTGCGGCTGGACCGCGAATTTTGAACGGCTGCGTATTCTGGTCGATCCGGCCACCCATTCTGGTCGATCCGGCCACCTTTGGCCTGCGACTTAGAAGCGTGGCTACTTTCTTACTTTAGGGGTTACTGCTGGTCATTGTCACTACTCGTTTTGGTTGTATTTTCTTGCATGGTTTTTCGCATGGAATCTCCGTCCAGTTCGAGCCGGTATGCGTTGTGAACGATGCGGTCGAGTATGGCGTCAGCAAAGGTCGGATCTCCGATCACATCGTGCCATGATTTCAGGGGCAGTTGACTGGTGATCATTGTAGAAGCGGTGCCGTATCGATCCTCGACGATCTCCATCAGATCGCGCCGTTGCGTGGCGGTGAGTTGCTCCGGACCCCAATCGTCGAGGATCAGCAGCTGGGTCTTTGTGAGGCGACGGAACAGGCGTGGAAACCGCCCATCGCCATGACCGAGTTCCAGCTCTTCGAAGAGACGGTGCAGGCGCTTGTAGAGAACGGTGGTTCCGGAGCGGCAGGCGGCCTGGGCCAAAGCGCACCCCAACCAGGTTTTGCCGACGCCGCAAGGCCCTGTGATGATCAAGTTGCGCTTGTCGGCAATCCATTTCCCGGTCAGTAATTGCTGGAACAGACCCTTGTCGAGGCCGCGCCGCGTCCGGTAGTCAACATCTTCC
>NZ_CBDAQX010000019.1:0-2895 GCF_965199275.1 Ruegeria sp.
AGGAGTCGGTTGAGGCTCGATCGTGTTTCATCCACGTGACCTAGATCGCCACCTTTTCGGCGGCGGTGCAGCTCGTACCCGCCCAGATCCGCTGGAAACAGACCTTCGATGCGGCCGACGCAAATGGCTGCCTTGGGTCGATTTTGATGTTCGCGCTCGGGCAATGCCCCAGTGATCACAGTAAGGGGTGATGACTTCTCAAACACAACTGAAAGTGCAACTAACGAATGGGCTAGGGGCGCTGCCCCCGCCGCGGTAAATCGCGTCTCCCCCGGGATACTTATAGCCAGATGAAGCATGGGATCCGTCCTTCATCTGGCCGAAAATACCTCGGAGCGCGAGGCAGAGCCTCGCAAAATAACGCTACGAATTCAAAGCATCCAGAATGCGTGCCCAAGAGCGAATGCCCTTGTGGAAGCTTTTGACATCGTATTTCTCATTCGGAGAGTGGATGGCATCGTCGTCATTGGCGTAGCCGACCAACATCGAATCCAGGCCCAGAACGGTGTCGAAGTAACCAACGACCGGGATTGAGCCGCCCATTCCGGTGAACACGGCTTCGCGGCCCCATTCGTCAGACAGCGCAGCACGTGCCGCTTCGAATTCAGGGCGATCGAGATTCATGACCGAGGCTGGGGACCCTTCGAGGTCATTGTCCCAGACAACTTTGGCGTCCGGCGACAGGCGTTCTTCTACGTGCTTGCGGATTTTCTCGCGCAAGGCGTCGGGGTCCATGTCACCGACAAGGCGGCAGGTGATTTTGCAGTGAGCTTCCGATGGGATCACAGTTTTTGATCCGGCACCGTTGTAGCCTCCCCAAAGACCGTTGACCTCAAGCGTGGGGCGTGCCCATTGCTGTTCCAGCGTGGAATAGCCTTTCTCGCCATGCGGTTGGCTATATCCCACCGAGTTCAGGTACTCTGCTTCGTCGAAGCCGCAGTTTTCCCACTGGCGCAGCTGATCTGCCGGGATCTCGTGAACGCCCTCGTAGAAACCTCCAACAGCGACCCGTCCGGTCTCATCGTCATAGAAAGAGGCTACGATCTTGGACAATTCGCGCAGCGGGTTCAGACCGGGGCCACCGTAGTGGCCGGAATGCAGGTCGATGCGGGGGCCTACAATAGTGAACTCATCCTTCAGCATTCCGCGCAATTGCGAGGCAATCGAGGGCACTCCGCGTGACACCATTGAGGTGTCGCAAACAAGGGCCAGATCGGCCTGCAATTCGTCTTTATTCGCTTCGAGGAACGGAACCAGCGAGGGCGAGCCTGATTCCTCTTCACCTTCGAAGAAAAAGGTGATGCGGCAGGGCAGGGTGCCGTGGACGGCTTTCCAGGCGCGGCAGGCTTCGACAAAGGTCATCAGCTGGCCCTTGTCGTCGGACGATCCACGGCCGCGGATGACGGGTCCGTTTTCGGTCTCCTCGATGGCGGGGTCGAACGGATCGCGGTTCCACAGGTTCAGTGGGTCGACGGGTTGCACATCATAATGCCCGTAGAACAGCACATGCGGTACTTCGCTGCCCTCACCCACATGACCCACGACCATAGGGTGACCGGGTGTTTCGCGTTTTTCTGCTGCAATACCAATGCTCTGCAGGTCCGAGACTAGCCATTCGGCGGCCTTGTCGACCTCCGCTTTGTAGGCGGGATCGGTTGAGATCGATTGGATGCGCAACAGCTCCATCAGGCGGTCGATCGAGGTTTGCAGATCAGAGTCGATCCGGCTCAGCACGGCGTCTAGCGACATAACAGGGCTCCTGCTTGAGAATGATTTGCGCGAACCCTATCAGTGTTGGCGCTGCCGTCCAGAGCAGAGTGCGCAGTACCGCCCCGTAGTGAACGGCCGAAGTTAAGCTTCTGTACCTGCGTCGTTTCCCCGCGTCTTTTAGACGTAAGTTTACTTGCTGCGCGGCTATGAAGCTTATATTTGATGCAAATCAAAGTTGGGTTCTAACGGGCGGCTTTAATAAGGTAGAACGTGCGAACACAAAGCTGCTTCAGGGGCGATGTCCTGTAAGGTAGCGGAATACAGGCTTTGGGTGAGGGGTTTGCCCGAGGCGATCAAGGAGGGTCCGTTGGACTATACTGCTCAGCTCGATTCAGCGATTGCCAGGCTGCATGACGAAGGACGTTACCGGACCTTTATCGATATCGAACGCCGCAACGGGCACTTCCCGCATGCCGTTCGGACCCGTCCCGATGGAACGCAACAGAACATTACCGTGTGGTGCGGCAATGACTATCTTGGCATGGGCCAACACCCGGTTGTCCTGAACGCAATGCACGAAGCCGTCGATGCGGCGGGTGCCGGTTCGGGCGGAACGCGCAACATCTCGGGCACGACTGTATATCACAAGCGCCTTGAGGCTGAGCTGGCCGATCTGCACGGCAAAGCGTCCGCTCTGCTATTCACCAGCGCTTACATCGCCAATGACGCGACGCTTTCGACCTTGCCGAAACTGTTCCCCGGTCTGATCATCTATTCGGACGCGCTGAACCATGCCTCGATGATCGAGGGCGTGCGGCGCAATGGCGGCGCCAAGCGCATCTTCCGCCACAATGATGTCGCCCACTTGCGTGAGCTGCTGGAGGCCGACGACCCCACAGCCCCCAAGCTGATCGCCTTTGAGTCGGTCTACTCCATGGATGGTGACTTTGGCCCTATCGAAGAGATTTGCGATCTGGCGGATGAATTCGGTGCCTTGACGTATATTGACGAAGTCCATGCAGTTGGCATGTACGGCCCGCGCGGCGGCGGTGTGACGGAACGTGACCGTCTGGCCCATCGCATCGACATCATCAATGGCACTCTGGCCAAAGCCTATGGCGTGATGGGGGGCTATATCGCCGCCAGCGAAAAGATGTGTGACGCCGTGCGCTCTTACGCGCCGGG
>NZ_CBDAQX010000020.1:0-24136 GCF_965199275.1 Ruegeria sp.
ACGCGTTCACCCATCTGCGCACAGGCGCACCGTGCAAGGACATCATCGGACTGCTGACCGTGCTTCTCGGTGAGGGCTTGAACGTTGGTCTGAGCAAGATGGCCGCCGCGACCGCCGACCATGAGTATTCCCAGCTCTCCCGTCTGTCGCGTTGGCATGTCGAAAGCGATGCGATCAACGAGGCGCTGGCCATCGTTCTCGACGCGCAGTCCAGGCTTCCCATGGCCCAATACTGGGGTTCGGGTCAGACCTCATCCAGCGACGGGCAGTTCTTCCCGACCACGCGCCAGGGCGAAGCAATGAATCTCATCAACGCCAAGTACGACACGCATGTTCCGGGGCTGAAAGCCTACGCCCATGTGTCCGACCTGTACGGGCCGTACTGGATCAATTCGATCCCGGCCACTGTGAACGAGGCACCATATATTCTGGACGGATTGTGCCTGAGCGAGATCGGCAAGAAGATCAAGGAGCACTACGCCGACACGGGTGGGTTCACTGATCTCGTATTCGCCGCCTGCGCGCTGCTGGGCTATCGCTTCATTCCCCGGATCCGCGATCTGAAATCCAAGCGGTTCTACGTCTTCGATCGTAAAAGCGTTCCCAAGGAACTCAAGTGCCTGGTCGGGGGCAAGGTCCGGGAACAAACCTTCATCGACAACTGGGGCGATGTGCTGAGATGCACGGCCACGATGCGGTCCGGGAAGGTACCGCCAAGCCAGCTGCTGAAGCGATTGTCAGCCCGGCCGCGCAAGAACGATTTGGCCATCGCGATGCGGGAAATCGGACAGATCGAACGGACACTGTTCATCATCGAATGGACCCTTGATATGGACATGCAGCGCCGCTCTACTGTCGGGCTCAATAAAGGCGAAGCGCACCATGCGCTGAAGAATGCCTTGTGGATCGGCCGTCGGGGCGAGATCCGCGATCGGACCACGGAAAGCCAGCATTTCCGCCTGGCTTGCCTCAATCTGCTCACGGCGATCATCATATTCTGGAATACGGACCAGATCGGCAAAGCCATCCTGCAGCGGCAAAGCGAAGGCCTGGACACGCCCGAACACCTGCTCAGGCACATATCGCCCTTGGGATGGGAGCACATTCTGCTCATAGGTCAGTACATCTGGCGAGAAATGAGGCACAAAATCGCTTAGCGTACGATTTATCACTGTCCCGTAATCGACCCCACAAGGAAACCCACGGTCACAATTGTTTTGGCACTACGTTTCTGTCACCGGCCAAAACGGCCGTTTTTGGCCTGTTGTTTGCTAGAACCTACTGCGCCACCGATAGCCACGTCGGATGGGTTTTGCGAACTGGACCACTGGCAAAGGACTCCCCTCACGGATCAACCTAACAAACTCCGCCTTTGGGAAATCGAAGAGATATCGGCTTCTGCCTTGTGCGGCTGTAAGCAAACACAGATTGTCACCGCCAAAGTCAAATCCGACAATCTTGCCCAATGACCCCCATTCTTTGAGAAGCCGGGTTTCCTCGCAATAAACGGTGTAGATGTTTACGCCGCCGAACCGTTCCGGGTAATTTTCTGAAAGCATCCGTTCATATTGGATCAAATCGGTTGGGCGACGTGTTCCATCGACTATCCAGATCACCTGGCCATAGAAATTAGTGCGCTTTTTCACTTCGTCCGGCTTGATAGCAGAGTGCTGGAACTCGACCACAAGGCCATAGGGTGTCTTGATATCCGCTATATGAAGCTCGCCCGTTTCATCACGAGCTGGTACTTCTTGCCAGTCAGTTACAAACCGGTTCTTCCAGTCACGGTGCCATTCGGTTTCGTTTTCCCACCAATGATCACAATGACGGCGGCCTTTGTGCGCCCAATGCCAGACCTTCTTGGTGCCGCATCGAGCTAGCATTTCGGCATTGCAGCCTGGACAGACACCCAGGGCACCAGGTGTCGCCTCAACTCGTTGACCATTCAAAAGTGCAAAACGCATTCTGATTAAGTGGTTGTTCTATTATGTAATTCCAAGAGTAAGGGTGGTCATAATGGCTCCAATATCTTTAGGTACTGCTTCTAGTGTTCTCTTTCTCGGGCAGTGTCCAGCGAGAACCCTTTGAAACTATCTTTCCGCCATCTTTCAGGCGCTTGATATGCGAGCGAAAAGTAGAGTCCTTCAAGTCGTAGACGACCGATTTAGCCTCAAAAAACAAATCGCGATTTGATAGTGTTCTGTTAGACCGCCGTAGTGCGTCCAAAATTCGATTTTCCACAAGTACGCGGTTTACGCTGTTGCGGCGGATTGGCTCACGTTCCTGCGCTTCATCTTGGCGTGCCTTCAGCAACAATCGTTCCAGCGCCGCCCTTTCACTCTTTAACTCATTGATTTTAATATCTACTTCTTGAATTTGTTTGGTGATATGGTTTTCCAGATAGGGAGTTTTGTTGACCATGTTGCAGACCTCTTTTTTGCAACATATCATACTTTTTTATGATTACAAAAATCACTATATTACCGTATCTTACCACTTATTATCTAGGGGTTGACAATATACAGAAAGAGGATTAAAACAACGGAATTTCCGTTGTTTTAATCCTCTTTCTGTATATTTGGACAGAGCGTTATTGCTTTCTCAAGGAATGGGCCGCATATGAAGGATACCACTGACCTTCCGCGTGCGGTTGGATCTAAAAAACCGTAAGAGGGGAAACCTTCGAGCGGTTTTTTTGCATTTGGAGCCTTGTTTGAAGACTGTATTTGACCCAAAGAAGCCAACCATTGCTTACGTTGACGGCTTCAATCTTTACCATTTAGCTCTCCAAGACACGGCATATAGGTGGAGCAATCCTAAGCTCCTTTTGGAGAACGTGTTAGGACATGCTGATTGCATCGACACGCTCAAGCTATACACCGCAAGGGTTTCATCCAAGATTGACGCAGACGCCCCAAGAAAACAGCAAGTTTACCTCAATGCCCTCGGTACAATCCCGGAGATAGAAATCACGTTTGGCAGTTTCCAGGTCAATGATAAGTGGCGGCGGATTTCTGAGGACATGACAAAAGTCTTTAAGCCAACTGCACATCTTGTTCGGGTGGTGAACCCAGAAGAGAAAGGGTCAGATGTAAATCTAGGCGCGCATCTACTCCGCGACGGTTTCACAGGGGCATATGAGCAAGCCATTGTGTGTACCAACGACACTGACCTTTGCGAACCTATTCGGATTGTGGTTCAGGAGATTGGCAAACCTGTCTTTCTCATCACTCCAAACAATAAAATCAAACGACCCGTTCCGACTGCGAAAAAACTAGTCACTGCCGTTGGTGACGTTGGGAACGTATTTCACATGCGAAATAACCATCTAAAAAACGCGATGCTCCCACAGAACCTTCTTGGAAAAGGCGGTAAACCAATTCTAATGCCCCCTAGTTGGGCAAACGGAGCACAAAAAGGCTAGTCGTGCGCACAAAGCCCCAGCCCAAAGACTCCAAATGTCGAAGGGCTGGGGCGACCCATCGGGCTTTAGGGGCCTGTAGCCAGCGATGTAAACTTTTTCCTGACTTCCGACATTTTTTCGTATAAGTCATTGATATTATTATGCCTTGGTTGCCAAAAGGCACTACACGGACTTTTTTCGCCAGCGATTGTTTCGGAGTGTTGAGGGAGCTCAGGCTTTGGTCTGGCCAGTTTTTCGGGTGCGCCCGGGGGGTATCTTGAAAGGGGCTTCGTTCCAGGTCAGGCCGACGCAGGTGAGGATGCGTCTGGCATCGACCGTGGCATGGCTTGGCATGCCGTAGCGGTCAGGGGTGCCTTTGTGGCGCAGGATCGAGAGCTGCAATGCGTTCAACTCGTTGCGGATACGAGCCGGGCTCATCGGGTGTCCGAGCAGGTCCAGATGCTTGCGCAGGTGCTGCAGGCAGCAGAAGGCCATGTAGCAGATGGCGATATGGGCCCGGACCCGACGCGGCGACCAGTGATAGATGGGCCGGATTTTCAGATCGTGCTTGTTGGTGCGGAAGCAGGCTTCGATCTCCCACAACTGGTGATAGCGGGCAATGACGTCCTGTGCCTCCAGTTCGTCCGCACCATGAACAACAATGGCATGCAGCCCGTCCCATTGTGCCGCTGCCTTGATCTTTGCATCATCCAGCGTGACGTCCCCGCTGTCGGGGAAGGCCAGGAAGCGGCCATATCCCCGGCTGCTGAAGCTGCCGGGTTTGCGAGAGCGCTTGAGCTTCTTGTGCAGCTTTTCGATTGCCTTGTCGCGCTTGTGGGCATCATTGCGTGCCCGGGTGGGTGACCAGGTCACAATGACCCGCGCTCCCTCCTAGTCGATCACCTTGTACCAGCCCTTCTCGGTTGCCTCTTCAGAACCGTGTCCAGCCCAAGGCTGGCGTCCCTCCGGGCTCAAAATGTTCGCCTTCACGGCGGCCGGGGCGGACTTCATGCGATAGCCGAGGATGTAGGGCAGACCCTTGTTCTGCAACATCTGCTGGTTGTCCTTGCTGAGCATGGCGGCATCGGCCACGAACGTGACCCTGGCCACGTCGAAGCGTCCCTCCAACGCCTTCAGCGCAGCTTCCAGCGTATGACCTTCCCAGGTGTTTCCCGGGAAGAGTTCATAGCCCACAGGCAGCCCATCGGAGGTGACGATCAGCGCCAGCATGACCTGAGCGCGGTGATGCTTGCCATCCTTGCTGAAGCCCTTGGCCAGAAGATGATCCTGCTCGACCCCGTCCGCATCCTCGGCCGGGTCCTCGCGCTCGGTGTCAAAGGCCAGGGTCGTGCAATCGTAGAACAGCACGGTCACTGGCCCGCCCAGCAACTTCTCTGCCGCCGCGTGAGAGGTTTTGCAAATCCCGTCTATCACCGGCGTATTGATGTAATCCATGCTCCGATAGACCACGTCCAGATTGAGCGTGATGCCTGCCTGGTTCTCCAACGCCTCCACGGTCGCGCGCTTGCTCTCGGGCTGTGCGATCCGCGCCATAACCAGCTCTTTCACAATGCGATTGGCACTTTTACGCGCCGCCCCCAGAAGGGCCCCCCAACCCAGTTGGTCATACATCGTCCCCATGACATCCCGCAGACCCAGAGAGACCCGCGCCTCCTCACGGCACTCGGCAAGATCAACGCCAAGCTTGTCCGGCCGCGGAGCGCGGCGCACCAGCGCCTGCAGATCGGCATATTCCGTGGGCGTGAACAGTTCCATTTGCGGCGAGCGATCAATGCGTAATTGCTCCATCAAGCGGCCCGCCAGACGCTTGATATCCTCAATCTCGCTGTCGTTATGGGCCACACCCACATGGCGCAGGATCTTCTGGCGTACCTTGGAGCCGGTGCGGACGGATTCAACGATCTGGATCCGTGTGCGGTTGAGCTTTGCGTCATGTTTGGTGCGGATGAACATGGGCGAAGAGGTTAGCCATCTGAAGGCCCATGTCAATACTTTTTATAATAATGGGGCACTACAACGCGCCTCTGAGCAACCACACCTGAAAACAAACCAAAAACCCAGTCAGATCAACAAAAAGGTCGGAAGTCAGGAGATTGGCAAACCTGTCTTTCTCATCACTCCAAACAATAAAATCAAACGACCCGTTCCGACTGCGAAAAAACTAGTCACTGCCGTTGGTGACGTTGGGAACGTATTTCACATGCGAAATAACCATCTAAAAAACGCGATGCTCCCACAGAACCTTCTTGGAAAAGGCGGTAAACCAATTCTAATGCCCCCTAGTTGGGCAAACGGAGCACAAAAAGGCTAGTCGTGCGCACAAAGCCCCAGCCCAAAGACTCCAAATGTCGAAGGGCTGGGGCGACCCATCGGGCTTTAGGGGCCTGTAGCCAGCGATGTAAACTTTTTCGAACATTATCGGCTAGCTTCGCTCAAATTAGCTGGAGCATTCAATGTCTCGTCGAAGTTTAGCAGCAATTCAATGACTGAGGCCTGAGTCACGATCTATCTCTCGATCAATCTCGCGCTCGTGCTCCTGTTCATCGTCGCGATTCCACTCGACATCACGCTCCAAAGTCTCGCGCGACTTTTTCAACACACCTTCCAGCCGCTCGCGGATCGACGGCTTGTCCACGCCATCATCGCCACGATCCACACCCGCCTCTTCCGACCGGCCCAGGGATTCGCGCAGCCGTTCATTGACGTGCCGCAGGTCCGAGGGTTCTTCGACACTCTGCCCACCGAATTCTGGCTCTTCCCGCCCCACAATCCGCGCAAGGCGGTCCCGAATATCGCCGTCGCCGCGATCCACGCCTCGATCCTTGCTGGCCGCCGCCCTGAGCGCCGCCAGACCGGCCGACACACGCCCCTGCCCGGCCTCGCGCTCGGCCCCGTAGGTACCCCGCGCCAGCTCCAGACGTTCCCGCATGTCGACAAAGAGCGCCCGCGCCTGGCGGGCCGCATGAACCGCCCTGCCCCGCTCGGTGACAGGCTCATAGTCACGCCCCTCACGCTCGGCCGCCCGCATCTCCCGGCGCTCCATCGCATTGGCCGCTGGCCCCAACTTCACCTCTGGATCGCGGTCCAGCTCCTCGGCCTTCAGCGCATCGCCATGGATCAAAGCTTCTTCTCTCTGCGCCTCCAGTGACCGATGATCAACCCGCTCCACCTCCCCGGCCCGTTCCAGCGCCCGGTTCTGCAACTCGGCCCAGAGACCGCGCATCTGCTCGATCTCGGCCCCGCCGGTCTTGGCGAAATCGAGGACACGGGTTTTGGCTGTGAACCCCTCCGGTTCCAGCCTGCGCGTAGAGGTCAGAACATGGGCATGGTGGTTGCGCTGATCCCCTTCCCGGTGCGGCGCATGAATCGCCACATCCACCGCGACACCGTAGCGGCTGACCAGCTCCTCGGCAAACTGGCGGGTGATCTGCGACCGGTCTTCGGCGCTGATCTCGGACGGTAGGGCCAGTTCCCATTCGCGGGCGGTAACAGAATTGCGTCGGGTCTCGCTCTCCTCGGCCGCATTCCAGAGTGCCGCCCGATCCTGTGCCCAGGACGGCGCATTCTCGGGCGTCAGAATGAAGGTCGCCTCAATGCCGCGCTTGGCGGTGTAATCGTGGACCCGGCCCTCCCGCTGACACTCGATGCGCTCCCCGGCACGATAGGCCCCCGCCGCCGTCGCGGTACGTCCGGCGCTACGTTTGATCGTCTTCACAGAGAGGTGATAGCTGGCCATGCGCCCTCCCCTCTCGCAGAAGACAAACGCCGCTGCAAAGCATCACCAGGCACACCCGTGCCGCCCAGCTCTTGGCCCGTGACAAGACCCGGGGTGATCGCGCAGAATGGGAGATGCAACCTGTCCACCATCCTCGGTGTCGGACGGGTTGCACCTCTCCCTGTTGGGCGTAAGTCGATGGCTTCGGAACGGTATGCTCCGGGGCCATCGCTGCCACGACCAACCGTCTTTTTCCCGAAGGCCCGCGCCCCACAACGCTGGGGCCGGAGGGAAAAAGACAGCCCCAACGAAGCGAGCCAACGGCTCTCTGAGGCGCGGGCTTGCCCGTGAACTGCCCCCGTATCCCCAGCCTTATGGGGGGCGGGATACGGGGGCAGTTCGCTGGCGGTTTGCCGGGGGCGAACCCGGCGTAGATCAGGGGTAACACCCCCACAGATCGACGCCCCCCGGAACGGCGAAACCAAAAACAGACCGGCCCCCACTATGGGGCATCGGTCGAGATTTTGGTTTCGCCGTTCCGGACGCAATCCAACGGCGGACGTTGGCCCTGGAGAGTTCGAGAGGCCGGGAGGGCCTTTCGTTCCGTCGCGATGCGCGACGGAGGGGGCTGGCCATCGGCCGGGGCTTTGCCCCAGAGAGATCGCACGCAAATCTTGGAGCCGTAGGTGGAGAGTTTGCATAAATGCGCCCTTGTCCTTTACAGGCCTACGGGTACGCGCTAACGGTGGGTGTGGCAAGACCACATTCGATGCAGCCCTTTTCGCCACATCCCGTTTTGTTCCACCCGCATTTTTTGGAGGTGCCGGTTTGGCAGAGACAGAACTCGAACGCGCCGAGAAACGATACGCCCAGGCCAAGGCCCGCCTTCAGGCCCTGCGCAACCGGGAAGCCACCAGACAGCGCAAACTGGATACACGGCGGAAAGTCATCCTCGGAGGTGCCCTCATGGATTTGGCCGAACGGGATTCCGGCGCGGCAGTAATGCTGGAGCGGCTGATCCGGAACCTATCCCGCGAACAGGACCGCAAGGCCTTTGCGGACTGGGGCGCTTCGGACGGTGGTTCCTCCTCTGATCCGGACGGGTCCACCTGATGCGCTGGCTTACCTCGGTCCTGGACAGACCTTTCCGGTTTCTGGTGCGGCTGATCTTCACCCCGATCCTCTTCGGCTGGATGATCGGGGCCATGGGTTTTGGCGCGATGCTGGGGGCGCTCGCGGGTTTCTTTCTCTCGATCCCCTTCTTCGACATTCCACCCGGTCAATCCGCCTGGGAACTGGTGATCTACATCCCCTGCATGATCGGCGGTGCCATCTTCGGATTCCAGTATTGGCGCTTCACCTCCGGCGCGGACAATTTCTTCGGCCTGAACGGAGACAGCCACGGCTCGGCCCGTTTCGCCAGTCGCAAGGAACTGAAGAAGCTGGTGAAGGCGGACGGGTTGCTCATTGGCCGATCTCCCGCCGGTCAGCTCCTGCGCTATGACGGTCCCGCCCATCTGCTGACCCTCGCCCCCACACGGGCCGGGAAAGGCGTCGGCACCGTCATCCCGAACCTGCTCATGGCGGATCGTTCGGTGATCGTTGTGGACCCCAAGGGCGAGAACGCACGGATTGCCGGGGCTGCCCGCCATGCCTTCGGTCAGGTCCACGTCCTCGACCCGTTTGAGGTCTCCGGACAGGCCAGCTCATCCTACAATCCGCTGGACCGGCTGACAGCCACCAGCCCCGATCTGGGTGAGGATGCCACCACGCTGGCCGACGCTCTGGTCATGGACCCGCCGGGACAGGTGCAGGAGGCGCACTGGAACGAGGAGGCCAAAGCCATCCTCTCCGGGCTGATCATGTTTTGTGTCGCCCATGAGGAGCGCGACCGGCGCAATCTGGCCACCGTGCGGGAATATCTCACCCTGCCCCCAGACGGATTCCGCGCACTACTGGAGCTGATGCAGGACAGTGATGCGGCCCACGGGTTGATTGCCCGCGCCGCCAACAGATTTCTGGGCAAGGCGGATCGGGAAGCCGCCTCGGTCCTGTCCAACGCGCAGCGCCACACACATTTTCTGGACAGCCCGCGCATCACCAATGTGATCAGCCGGTCGGATTTCCACTTCGCAGAATTGCAACAGCGAACGGTCTCGGTGTTTCTGGTGCTGCCACCCAACAGACTGGACGCCTACAGCCGCTGGCTGCGCCTGCTGATCTCTCAAGCGCTTCAGGACATCGCACGGCACGCTGAGGGGCCACAGACCCCCATTGAGGCCCGGAACGGCGCACAGGGCGTTTCCGGGGCTTCACAGCACCCCACACTGTTCCTGCTGGATGAATTTGCCGCTCTTGGTCGTCTGGAGGCCATAGAGCGCGCCATGGGGCTGATGGAGGCTACGGGTTGCAGCTCTGGCCGATCTTGCAGGACATGAGCCAGCTCAACGATCTCTATGGCAAGCGTGCGGGTACATTTGTCGCCAATGCAGGCGTTCAACAGGTCTTTGGTGTGAATGATCTGGAAACAGCGCAATGGCTGAGTAAGATGATCGGCCAAGAAACCACCGGCTATCAGACCCAAAGCTACAAACCGGGTGATGCCCCCTCGATGACGCAGAATGTCACCGGGCGCGATCTGCTCACGCCTGACGAGATTATGCAGATGCCGCCCGATCTTCAGCTCCTGCGGGTCCAGGGTAATCCCACAGCCCTCGCGCGCAAGCTGCGCTATTACGCCGATCCCGAGTTCAAGGGGCTGTTCCAGCCCCAGGACCAATAACGAGAAAGAAACACGAGCATGTCAGACCAGTCCCCCTCCCCTGCCCCGCTCTCTGACGAGGAGCTGCGCGAAACCCTCGATATGGTCGGAACCGTGCTGGCCAGCGTGTCGGATCGTGTCGATGCCCAGACCGGCACCATGGATCGCCTGGTCAAGACCGCTACAGAAGCGCGGCAGGCGGCCTTCGCGGCACAGAACCAGACCGATCCGGAGCAATATGGCAATCTGGTTGGCCAGGCTGTTGCAGGTAAAATCACCGATCCCCTGAATCACATGATCCGTGTTGCCAACGTATTGAGCGAACAAAGCCGTCATACCGAAACGGTTCTGAAAAAAGCTGAACAGGACAAATGGGAAATTCTCAACGACATTCGCGACCGGGAAAGACAGGTAGATCGTTGGAAAAGCCGCCTGCCCTGGTTTGTCCTTGGCGCTGTCGCGTTCACTGTTGCCCTGACGGTGACGCTTCCCCGTTTCTCAGCAATCAACAGCACCACATGTGCTGTCTTTGGTGGGGATTGGGTCCGTACAACCGAAGGGAATCCCGCTTGCGTCCACTACCAGGAATGAGAGTGAGACGGTGAGTTATCCACAGGCCAACTGTGAGCTGGTGGGTGTTATATATGTGTTAGATTCTGTGTTACGCGAATCGGTACGTTTGTAAGCTACTGATCTTGAATATGAAAAAGGCCCTGATTTTGATTCGCGGTGGGTGATATTACGAAAGATGGTGTGTGATATTACGAAGATTGGTGGGTGATATTACGAAAGTATTTGGTGGGTGAAACTACGAAGTTACTTGCGCTGGTGTGTGATATTACGAATAAGGGAACTATGGTGGGTGATATTACGAAACCTGATCGAACACCTCTCCTCCCCCTGCGCCACGCTCAAGGGGATTTCTTCGTATGCGATATTTTTGACGCTGCACCGAAAGGTGACATGGCCTCGATGGCGCATCCGATTTTCACCCTTTCGACCAAGCCTGACACCAAGAAGCGACGCTACGTTGCTGCTGATGGTCAGAGCTATGTTGAAATCAGGCCGAACATGATCGGCCTGGCCACTGTTCATGACCGTGACGTGTTGATCTATTGCATTTCCCAGGTCGTGGCGGCCCTGAATGACGGAAAGCAAATTCACAGGACGCTTAGGTTCAAGGCCTATGATCTGCTTGTAGCAACGAACAGGCCCACGGCCGGTACGGGGTATACGGGCCTCAAGGCGGCTCTTGAACGCCTCCAAGGAACGCAAATTGAAACCAATATCACCACAGGCGGCGTGGAACAGATCGACGGTTTCAGCCTGATTGACCGCTACAGGATCGTGCGGGAAACCCGTGATGGTCGAATGCTCGATCTCGAAGTTACGCTTTCGGACTGGGTTTTCAACGCCATTGCCGGTGACGATGTTCTCACACTCAATCGCCGCTATTTCCAGCTTCGCAAACCCTTGGAACGTCGCCTGTATGAACTTGCGCGCAAGCAATGCGGGACACAGCCGGAATGGAAATGTGGGCTGGACAAGCTGAAAGCTCGAACCGGCTCTACATCCTCGGACAAGGAGTTTCGACGGCTTGTACGCGCGATCTGCAAGGCTGACGAGGAACATAATCACATGCCGGATTATGCTTTCCGTCTGGATGCAGACATTCTGACAGTGACACCCAAGCCGGAGTTTCTGGAGAACTACGCGCCGAAACCGGATCAGGATAAAGTGACTGGTGGCTATATCCTGCCCTTGTCACCCGATACTCTTGAACAGGCCAGGGAACTGGCACCGACATGGGACATCAATGTTCTGGTCGCTGAATGGCGAAGCTATGCTGCCAGACAGCAAGAAGCACCCAAGAACCCCGATGCCGCGTTTCTCGGTTTCTGCAAGAGCTGGTTCAAGAAACGCGGCCGAAATGGGTGGTAGAGTATTTTATCAAATACTCACTTACTCAAATACTCAGACCAGAGGTCGCGTGTAATATCAGAAATTGAACGCCCCTCCTCTACCGCCTTCATCTTGATCTTGCGGTACAGTGTCTCCTCGATCTCGGCATTCAGGCGCTTCTTTTTCTCGGTGCTTTCGGTGACTTCATGCAGAATGCGTTTGCGGGCCTCGTCGCCACGGCTGGGGCGTTTTGCTGAAAGAGCCATTATGCCACCTCACGTTTTGCCGGAGACATCATTTTGATCAGCTCGTCAATCAGGGCCAGAGTTTCGGTCTTGGCCTTGGCATTGTCGGCATCGAAAACTGTCAGGCCCTCAGATGCGGTTTGCGGATAAACTTGACGCTGTGTGATCGTCGTATCGCAGACAGACAAGCCGTATTCGTCCAATGCAGCCCGCACATCACCCCCCAGGCGCGTTCCCTCGACCACCCTGGAGACGACAAAGCTTGCGAGAGGTGATCCATCTGTAACCTCTTGTCGAGCTTTGATGAAGTCCACCAGATCGGAAGCGGCCCAAATGTCGTAAGGTGACGGTTGCACCGGGACCAGAACAAAATCGCTGACCTTGATCGCGGCCGCGATCATGTCTTCCAGTTTGGCCGCACCGTCAATCACCACGTAATCATAGTTTGCAGCCATGCTGGTCAGTGTTTTGACGTTATTGGGTCGGTCGAGCGCAACCAGCTCAATTGGATTGTCTTCATTGGATGCGTGCCAGTCTCTCGCACTGCCTTGTGGGTCGCTGTCCACGATCAGGACGGAATGCCCGCGATCATGCAAAGCTCTGGCAAGGTTGGTACTGATAGTGGTCTTGCCGCAACCACCCTTGGGATTCAAAACGGAGATAATGCTCATGTTTGCCTCATTTGTGTTTTTACTCAAAAGTGTAACTGAGTAAATGAGGCAAAACAAGCGCGCTAAAGATGGCGTTCAACGTCCATGCTTTGATGCAACACACGAACAATTCTGATCCGCCCGTCAACTTTGGTGAAATACAGGAAATGTCGCCCAACCGGGTATTTCAGATAACCATCCCGCACATCAGCCTTACGGCCTTTGCGTTCACCTGAAGCCAGCAGCTCAATGGTCTTGAATATATCCCGGTAATAGGTGTCGGCCTGCTGCTCACCCCAACGGTCTTCGGTGTAGGCCCAGATACCTCTCAGATCATCCTGGGCCTTCTTTGACAGATCATAGCCGTTAGCCATGCAGGCCTCTGCTGCCCTTGATCTCTTGCAGGAATGCCTCGGAGTCGAAGTCTTCGGCAATGCCGCTCTGTTCGCCTTCAATCAAAGCGTCCTGCAAAGCCTTCACTTTGGTTTCGTGTTCTTCAAGAAGCCGTAGACCAGCTCGAACAACATCACTGGCAGACCCATAGCGACCCGTTTGGACCTGCGTATCAATGAAGCTGGCGAAATGATCGCCAAGTGACATGGATGTATTTTTGGGCATAGCAGACCTCCTGTGGTGAATTTATACCAATAATTGGTACATATCAACTTGAGTGAAGTCTCAAATGCGCATTTACTCAAAAACTCAATTACCTTGTTTGGCACGTACCTCATCAATGAAATCCGCCACAGACCAAAGCCAGCCTTGCTGTGCTGCCGTATAACTGCTGTGGACCGGGCGGGGCACGACGAGCTGAAGGCTCGAAGCCTCCATCTGATTGGTCTGCGGTTCGGAAATCCCCGGCTCCAGCGTCAAAAGATGCTTGCGACTGATTTTCTCTGCTTCAGCCAGAACCTGACGCCAGCGGTCCTTGCATGTGGATTTGGCTCCCAACATGGTCAGACAGGCATCGCCTTCGGCTGGGGCCGCTTGATAGGTAGCAAGGTCCGGAAACAGGAAATCAGGCTTGTGATTGTGTTCCGTCACTGCGCCGCGCACATGCCGAATGTCATGCGCCATAAGGACAGCCGCCAGATGGTTCTCCAGAGAATGGCCCATCCGTGATTTTCGGCGGTTCTGGACACTCAGGGAAAAGCTGATGAATCCGTCAACATCCGTACCTTCGTCGTTCACGAAACCGGCCTCGATCCGCGACGATACCACTTTGCGCTCCAGCCTGCGGAACAATGCCTCTTCATGATCGAGCCAGGCAATCAATGCAGCGTCGGGATCATCCTCCGCGCGAACCTCGGGCAGGGTGAGGCGGGCCAGATCGGAAAACTCGGCCGTTTTGGGAAAGGTAGTGCCGAATTTCTCGATGATGCTGTCCAGCTTGTCGGCTTCCGGCTCCTCGAACTCGATTCCCAACTCATCCAGAATGAAACGTGCGGCAAAATCCAGTTCTGGCTCTTCGTCGGAGAACTCGCGGGAAACGAAGGATTTGCCTTCGGGGCGCAGGCCGAACAACCAGAAAAGCTGCTGCTCGCTGGTTGAGCCTTCCGGGGCCACGATAAACCACAAAACGCCGCTCTGGTCCTTTGCAAGGAACAGGGTATCTCCGGCCTTCATGGCTTCTGTCACAGGGTTTGAAGGGTAATAGAGCCGCCATTCGGCCGCGCGAGGCTTGTTGATCCGAGCATCATAATGCGTAGCCCAGCTCTCTTCGGTGAACCCTTCCTGATCGCCGCCCAGCCAGATGTAGATTGCCGGGAATTTTTGCTGATGGATTTCACCAAGGAAATCATCCCGCATTTTCCGGGTCGTCCCGACTTCGTGCTGGTTGGAGGATTTCGGCTCTGCATCGACGGCCGACAACCGCTTTACCCCGACGCCTTCAAAATAATCAGATAACTGGCCGCGCTTCATGACCGCTCACCTCAAATGTTTTTATACCCGATTTCAACCATATAGCGCATTGATCGACAACCTCGTCGAAGGGCAGGCGGGTCTTTCCCTTCAACGCGCATTCCCAGATCATCCCGACACGCCAGCCTGAATCTGCAAGCGCCTTATACTGTGCCTGATCGCGGGCAATATTCTTGCCGATCTTCTCTCGCCAGAAATCTTTCCGGCTTTTGGGCCAGCGGAACAGATGGCAGTCATGCCCATGCCAGAAACAGCCGTGAACAAAAAGAACCGCGTCATGCCGGGGAAAGACCAGATCGGGACGGCCGGGCAGGTCTTTCCGATGCAGCCGGAACCGAAAACCTGCCCGGTGCAATGCCGAACGGATCGCCAGCTCGGGTTTCGTGTCCTTGCCTCGGATACCGGACATCATCCGGCTCCGCGTGGCAGGTGAGACAATATCAGCAGGCATTACGCCCCGGCGCGTGCCGCTTCCAGCATTTCAAGATGTTCGGCAGGCATTTCACTTGCGGCATAGACCCCCGGTTCTGCCAAGGGGAGCTGCGCCTGCATGACCTCGGAAACTTCACGGCCGTCCAGCACCATGGCGTCCGCAATGCGCGGCTGCATGAGCTGCGCAACGGACTTCACCACCGGCACAACCACCGCATTGCCCATCTGGCGATAGGCTTGAGTGTCAGAAACGGGGATTTTCCAATCCGTTTTACCGGGTTTCTCGAAGCCCATCAGCCGGGCGCATTCGCGTGGTGTCAGTCTGCGCGGGCGGTTGCCTTTCTGAGCGATCAGGATTTCCGAACCATCCTTGTAGTACCGGGCTGACAGGGTGCGGGCCACATCATTTGGCCCGAACAGGGAAAACCCGAAACCGTTCCCGGCGCTGCGGTGCTTTTCTTTGTACCCCTGGAGGTAGGTCCACATGTTTTCTGTCAGGGTGTATTTCGGATCGACTTTCTTATCGAGGATTGTCCCGAGCGTAGGGCCGTCGCCTTCGGGGATGGCGAGCTGGTCAAAATCGAACTCGATGCTGTGATCCTTGAAGCCGACAATGAAGATGCGCTCGCGCTTCTGCGGCACCCAGGGGGTTGAGCTCCTGACTTCCGACATTTTTTCGTATAAGTCATTGATATTATTATGCCTTGGTTGCCAAAAGGCACTACACGGACTTTTTTCGCCAGCGATTGTTTCGGAGTGTTGAGGGAGCTCAGGCTTTGGTCTGGCCAGTTTTTCGGGTGCGCCCGGGGGGTATCTTGAAAGGGGCTTCGTTCCAGGTCAGGCCGACGCAGGTGAGGATGCGTCTGGCATCGACCGTGGCATGGCTTGGCATGCCGTAGCGGTCAGGGGTGCCTTTGTGGCGCAGGATCGAGAGCTGCAATGCGTTCAACTCGTTGCGGATACGAGCCGGGCTCATCGGGTGTCCGAGCAGGTCCAGATGCTTGCGCAGGTGCTGCAGGCAGCAGAAGGCCATGTAGCAGATGGCGATATGGGCCCGGACCCGACGCGGCGACCAGTGATAGATGGGCCGGATTTTCAGATCGTGCTTGTTGGTGCGGAAGCAGGCTTCGATCTCCCACAACTGGTGATAGCGGGCAATGACGTCCTGTGCCTCCAGTTCGTCCGCACCATGAACAACAATGGCATGCAGCCCGTCCCATTGTGCCGCTGCCTTGATCTTTGCATCATCCAGCGTGACGTCCCCGCTGTCGGGGAAGGCCAGGAAGCGGCCATATCCCCGGCTGCTGAAGCTGCCGGGTTTGCGAGAGCGCTTGAGCTTCTTGTGCAGCTTTTCGATTGCCTTGTCGCGCTTGTGGGCATCATTGCGTGCCCGGGTGGGTGACCAGGTCACAATGACCCGCGCTCCCTCCTGGTCGATCACCTTGTACCAGCCCTTCTCGGTTGCCTCTTCAGAACCGTGTCCAGCCCAAGGCTGGCGTCCCTCCGGGCTCAAAATGTTCGCCTTCACGGCGGCCGGGGCGGACTTCATGCGATAGCCGAGGATGTAGGGCAGACCCTTGTTCTGCAACATCTGCTGGTTGTCCTTGCTGAGCATGGCGGCATCGGCCACGAACGTGACCCTGGCCACGTCGAAGCGTCCCTCCAACGCCTTCAGCGCAGCTTCCAGCGTATGACCTTCCCAGGTGTTTCCCGGGAAGAGTTCATAGCCCACAGGCAGCCCATCGGAGGTGACGATCAGCGCCAGCATGACCTGAGCGCGGTGATGCTTGCCATCCTTGCTGAAGCCCTTGGCCAGAAGATGATCCTGCTCGACCCCGTCCGCATCCTCGGCCGGGTCCTCGCGCTCGGTGTCAAAGGCCAGGGTCGTGCAATCGTAGAACAGCACGGTCACTGGCCCGCCCAGCAACTTCTCTGCCGCCGCGTGAGAGGTTTTGCAAATCCCGTCTATCACCGGCGTATTGATGTAATCCATGCTCCGATAGACCACGTCCAGATTGAGCGTGATGCCTGCCTGGTTCTCCAACGCCTCCACGGTCGCGCGCTTGCTCTCGGGCTGTGCGATCCGCGCCATAACCAGCTCTTTCACAATGCGATTGGCACTTTTACGCGCCGCCCCCAGAAGGGCCCCCCAACCCAGTTGGTCATACATCGTCCCCATGACATCCCGCAGACCCAGAGAGACCCGCGCCTCCTCACGGCACTCGGCAAGATCAACGCCAAGCTTGTCCGGCCGCGGAGCGCGGCGCACCAGCGCCTGCAGATCGGCATATTCCGTGGGCGTGAACAGTTCCATTTGCGGCGAGCGATCAATGCGTAATTGCTCCATCAAGCGGCCCGCCAGACGCTTGATATCCTCAATCTCGCTGTCGTTATGGGCCACACCCACATGGCGCAGGATCTTCTGGCGTACCTTGGAGCCGGTGCGGACGGATTCAACGATCTGGATCCGTGTGCGGTTGAGCTTTGCGTCATGTTTGGTGCGGATGAACATGGGCGAAGAGGTTAGCCATCTGAAGGCCCATGTCAATACTTTTTATAATAATGGGGCACTACAACGCGCCTCTGAGCAACCACACCTGAAAACAAACCAAAAACCCAGTCAGATCAACAAAAAGGTCGGAAGTCAGGAAAAGAACCGCGTCATGCCGGGGAAAGACCAGATCGGGACGGCCGGGCAGGTCTTTCCGATGCAGCCGGAACCGAAAACCTGCCCGGTGCAATGCCGAACGGATCGCCAGCTCGGGTTTCGTGTCCTTGCCTCGGATACCGGACATCATCCGGCTCCGCGTGGCAGGTGAGACAATATCAGCAGGCATTACGCCCCGGCGCGTGCCGCTTCCAGCATTTCAAGATGTTCGGCAGGCATTTCACTTGCGGCATAGACCCCCGGTTCTGCCAAGGGGAGCTGCGCCTGCATGACCTCGGAAACTTCACGGCCGTCCAGCACCATGGCGTCCGCAATGCGCGGCTGCATGAGCTGCGCAACGGACTTCACCACCGGCACAACCACCGCATTGCCCATCTGGCGATAGGCTTGAGTGTCAGAAACGGGGATTTTCCAATCCGTTTTACCGGGTTTCTCGAAGCCCATCAGCCGGGCGCATTCGCGTGGTGTCAGTCTGCGCGGGCGGTTGCCTTTCTGAGCGATCAGGATTTCCGAACCATCCTTGTAGTACCGGGCTGACAGGGTGCGGGCCACATCATTTGGCCCGAACAGGGAAAACCCGAAACCGTTCCCGGCGCTGCGGTGCTTTTCTTTGTACCCCTGGAGGTAGGTCCACATGTTTTCTGTCAGGGTGTATTTCGGATCGACTTTCTTATCGAGGATTGTCCCGAGCGTAGGGCCGTCGCCTTCGGGGATGGCGAGCTGGTCAAAATCGAACTCGATGCTGTGATCCTTGAAGCCGACAATGAAGATGCGCTCGCGCTTCTGCGGCACCCAGGGGGTTGAGCTGATAACACGATAAGAGACCTTGTAGCCCAGCTCGTTCTCCAGAACATGCATGATTGTGGCAAAGGTTTTGCCGCCGTCATGGCGCTCAAGGTTCTTCACATTCTCCAGAAGGAACGCGGGCGGGCGGTGGTGGTCAATGATCTTGGCCAGATCGTAGAAAAGTGTCCCCTGGGTATCGCAGAGAAAGCCATGCGGGCGGCCAAGTGCATTCTTCTTGCTCACACCGGCAATGGAGAACGGCTGACAAGGGAACCCTGCCAGCAACACATCATGCGCAGGAATTTTTGCAGGATCGTTGGCCCATGGGCGCACATCTTCCGCAAAGACATGATCGCTGTCAGCCGGTTCAGGAAAGTTCGCCTTGTAGGTTTCCCGGCTGAAGCGGTCCCACTCGGCGGTAAAGACACAGCGGCCACCGATTTCCTCAAACGGAATCCGGATTCCGCCGACACCTGCAAAGAGGTCAATGAACCGGAATCCTGTCGCACGGCCCTTTGTGCAACGGGAATTTGCAATCTCGCGCAGCTTTTCCAGCTTCAGAGCGTCGATACGCTTGCCCTCACCTTTGACATGCCGCCGCACCGTCCTGTCACTGATCCCCAGGAAACTGGCCGCTTCCTCGATGCCCAGACCGGCTCGGTCCATCAACTCTCCAAATTCGGTGCGTGGGTGCGCGTTCATGCTCTATGCCTCTGTGTCATTTATTGACAATATGTCATAAAGAGTCCCAGATGATTTGGCCACCCTATTTCTGCAATTGTTCACATTTTGTTCCACAAGCATTAATGGCATGTGAACCCAACGGGGCGCTGCAATATTTCAGCGCAACTAAGCTCGGCGCACTGTCCGCTCACTGACCTTGAACAACCGCGCGATCTCCGCGACGGTGCGCTGTTCATTATCCCGCATCCGGCGCACTTCGTCTTTCTGAACCGTTGTCAGGGCAGGAGGTCTTCCTCCGATCCGGCCGCGTTTACGAGCTGATGCAAGCCCTTCTCTGGTTCGCTCGGAAATCCGCTCCCACTCAAACTGAGCGATGGATGCGAAGACATGGAACACAAGACGGCCGGCCGGCGTCGTCGTGTCGATGTCTTCGGCAAGGGATCGGAAGCCGGCACCGCGCTTGCGGATCAGCTCCACGATCTCCAGCAAGTCCTTCAGAGATCGCGCCAAGCGGTCGTATTTGGTGACAATCACAATATCGCCGTCGCGGAGCTGATCCAACATCTTGTCCAGTTCCGTGTCGCTAACACGCGATATGTCCGGTGTATGTAACATGCGATCTGTCCGGTTCTATTCTGTCTCTGAGAGGAGGCGTTATGAACCGAGCAGAAGTGTTACAGGAAGTTCGACTGATGAAGTTTGAAGATGTGTATTCGCGGCGAAGCGCGAACAAGCTGACGCAAGAACAGGCGGCTGAGATACTGGGTGTATCCGTGCGCACCGTCAGGCGTTGGGAGGATCGATTTGAGGCGGATGGTGCAGAAGGTCTGTACGACCGTCGGCTTGGCAAACTGGCCAACAATCGTGTTGCCACGGATAAGGTCATGGAGATGCTTGAACTGTTTGATACCAAGTACTGGGATTACACGCCGAAGCATTTCCACGAGAAGCTGGTGGCCCACCATGGTTTCACACAGAGCTACAACTGGGTGCGGCTTACACTGCAGCGCCACGGCCGGGTTCAGGCAGCACCCCGACGAGGTGCCCATCGGCGCAAGCGGCCCCGCCGTCCGATGGTTGGCATGATGTTGCATCAGGACGGCTCCAGCCATGAATGGGTTCCGGGTCAGTGGTGGGATCTGATCGTCACCATGGACGATGCCACCAACCGGGTTTATTCGGCATTCTTTGTCGAGGAAGAAGGGACGATGAGCAGTTTTCAGGGGCTGACAGAGGTGATCGAGGCGCAAGGTCTGTTTTGCTCGCTCTATGCCGATCGGGGCTCTCATTACTGGCATACGCCCGAAGCGGGCGGCAAAGTGGACAAGGACAATCTGACCCAGGTCGGGCGCGCCTTGCAGCAACTCGGCATTGAGCTGATCCCGGCCTATTCACCGCAGGCCCGTGGACGGTCTGAACGCATGTTTGGCACGTTCCAGAACCGATTGCCGCAGGAACTGCGGTCCCATGGGATCACAACCATTGAAGAGGCCAATCAGTTCCTGAAAGAGGTCTATCTTCCCGAACACAATGCCCTGTTTGCAAAGGAGCCGGAGGATACGACCTCGGCCTTCGTGCCGTTTACAGGCAATGTGCGCGACACCCTGTGTGTGCAGGAAGACCGCGTCGTCGGCAACGACAATACGGTGCGCTACAAGGGCCTGGTCATGCAGATCGCGGCAGACAGGCACCGTCATCATTTCGTCAAGGCGAAGGTCAGGGTCCACGAATACCCCGATGGTCAACTGGTCATCTTCCACGGCCCGAGATGCATTGGCCGCTACCAGCCTGACGGATCACCCATCACACAGGAGGATAGCAAACACAAAGTCGCGTGACCCGCTTCGACGTGGCGCGAACGCGGTGGCCCAAATCTACGGTCGCCTACGGCTCCCTCCGAATTGGGCCACCGCGCAATCAACTGAAGCGGACAATTGGCATGTTACCTACACCGGACAATTCAGAATGTTCTCGACACATCTTGTCCAGTTCCGACCTCGCGCGCTTCGATCCGCTGATCCGGTCCGCGAAAACCTTCTCGGCTCCGGCAGCGGACAGAGCATCCGTCTGTGAATCCAGGTTCTGGTCGTCAGTGCTGACGCGGGCATATCCTATGATCATACGTCACTGTGACAAAAACCTGTCAAAACCGCAAAGGTTTTGCCGGGGGTTTTTGTCCCACCTAAACGATTGATCCTGGGTGGAGCAGGGAGCTTGGACAAAAACGGCCGTTTTTGGCGCGACACCCGCCAAACTTCAATGGGCGGCTTCTCCGTTTGGTTGATGACACCGTTCAGTTTCGTCCGTTGCCGAACGAACCAGCCGAATCATAGTCCATTCTGGGGTTGTCTCCACTCGTGGACGACACTCGACAATGAAACTGAATATACGAGGGAAAACCATGAAAAAGCTCATGATCGCAGCCGTTCTCATGTTTGCAGCAGTAAGCGGCCCTGCAATGGCCATCGTCGATGACGGTAGTGGCTGTGGCTGCATCCGCCCCTGCCACATCAAGAGCACCAAGCCGCTGCTTTAAGGAGGAATCTGACATGAAAAAGATGATCTTTGCCATCGCTCTCGCAATCGCGACGCCTGCTATCGCAAATGCCGGTAGCTGCGGTGTCTCGGTCAATATCAATGGCCAAGGCCATGCGACCGGCGGAACGTTTAGCTGCACGTTGTTCACGTGGTGATCAATCGCCGCGCCTTCGGGCGCGGCAACCATACCAACTCAAACTCAAGCACAAGGATGAGATGATGCGACGTTTACTGCTTGCTGCCACGATACTGATGCTTCCTGTCGATGCCATGTCCGCTTCGATGGGGCCACACTTGGGCCCGATTTGTCCCGGTCCCGGTCCGATCATAGTGAAACCAACTCCCCGATGCGGGGCCACTTCCATCGCTGGCGGCCTCTTCAAACACGGGCGTTTCCAAAAGATGTACAGATCCACCCCGACAGCGTGCATTCCTGATGAAGTCTTCTTGGGGTGCACGGGGACCTAACAACAAGGGGGAGGGAAGCTTTTGCGCTACCTCTCCTACCCACAAGTAAAGGATTACCACATGTTCCGTATTACCATCGCACTTTGCCTTGCCATCCAGATGGCTCACTGGCCCTCCCATGCAAATGCTGGCCGAATTTCGAAGCACGTCGAATGCGGTTGGAAAACCGATTCCTCTGGGCATGAGTATCATTCATGCTGGTTTCTTTACTGACGCATTGTCGGATGCAAATCATGAAATTTAACCAAGATACTGAAACGAAAGCCAAAAAACATGTGCGCAAAGAACACAGTTCACGAATTTGCGAGTATTGAACGGGCACCGACGAACCTCGCGTACTATATATTAAAGCAGTGAGAGGAGAACGGCATGAGCTGTCCTTTTGGAACACACCGCGAATTGGATGCCCGAGCATCTGTGTTGGCTCTGACCGAGCTCGCAGGGATGACGCTTAACGATATTGCGGAAGAGGTCGGCATTTCGCGGCCAACGTTGAGTCGGATCAAGAGTGGGCAAGGGGCTGGGCGCCAGGACGTTTCCGGCCTCGGAGCAGATGTAATCAGCCAGCTATTCGCAACCGATAGCGGTATCGCTGAGGCGTGCCAGCTGCTTGAGCATGATATGCGGATGGCGAGCCTCGGTCACCGAGATGCCGGAATTGCTTTGGGGCTAATTCCTCTGGCTGAAGATCGTTTGCGAGTGTTGTCGGAAGCTGACCAAACCAGCATGGAAGCTGTCGATCAGCTCGCACTGGCATCGCTGGAAGGTCAAATCTCTCTTTACAAGGCTCGTGCGACAGAGAGTGATCTCGGCCGCTCAGAGCATTTCCGTAAAGCGTTCCAAGCACTTTTTTCGCAGTCGGATTTGATCGTGCGCCTGTTCATTTTAGAAGACACAGTCTGCGATGGCGACAAGTTGCTTGGACTAAGAATGCTTCTGAACGCATTCTTCGCTGCATGGGAGCTCGATGAACTTGAAGGCAATGCACAGGATTTGCCGTGGGCAAAAGCTGTCGCCGAGAAGTTCGTTGTACCCGGTGTACTTCGGAAGACGAAAAGCATAGCGGTTATGATCCACGACCCGCGTTTGGCGTATCAAACGGCTGAAGCTGCCGCTGTAATAGGCAAGGTCTACGCTGCCGCAGACCATCTTGCGGCTGCAATCGCGATGACAGGAGATGACACGGCCGATCCTCTCGCATGGAACCCGGCCTGGCTGCCCACACCAATCGTGCACGAAGCACACTTCGAAGAACCCATCAAACTTCTGATGAAGCGACCGGAATGGCCGTCGGAGGACTTACAATGATCAAAGTTATGCATCTGCTGCTGTGTGCGGCCTTGGTTTATGGATCGCTTGGGTCCGTACTGCCATCAACCGCCGATGCGAAACCCATTCACATAACGAGCCCATCCAACGCTGTTTTTGCGGCCCGTTGAAATTCCGGATTGGATGTAGGCTACCGTATTCATTCGCTCACGGCATTCAAATCTGCAGTGGCAAAACTCGTGGGTTTATGACAAGGGGTCGATTACGGCTCAGTGATAAATCGTACGCTAAGCGCTCTGGTCTCTCTGCAATGTGCGATAGACGGTAGCCCTTGAAACGGAGAATATCTCGGCGAGATCGCTGATCGAATGGTCTCCGGTTTTATGCATCTTGTGAAGCTCTTTCTGTTGTTTTTCAGTTAGTTTTGGCTTCTTTCCTCGCATTTTCCCCTTTGCCTTGGCGATGGCCATGCCTTCACGGGTGCGCATTTTGAGCAGATCTGCCTCGAACTCGGCGAATGTGGCGACGATGTTGAAAAACATCTTCCCCATCGGGTCACTGGGATCGTAGATAGCTGCTCCCAGGGCAAGTTTCACGCCTTTAGCTTCGAGTTGATCGCTGATGGCCCGAACATCCGGAACAGATCGGGCAAGACGATCGAGCTTCGTCAC
>NZ_CBDAQX010000021.1:0-1006990 GCF_965199275.1 Ruegeria sp.
TCCACCTTTGCCCCGGTCTCGATGAGCGCCGTGGTTACCGCCTCGGTGATCGTCTCCACATCCTCCATTCTCGAAAGCCGCTCCAGAAGGGCGGCGCGGGCTGTGGTGCCGGGATCGGCGTTTTTGTCCTGTTCTTCCATATCCATATCCTTCATCTAGGTACATTCTCCCGCTTCCGCCTGGTACAGCGCCCGCCGGAAAAGGCGATCTGCGCCCGCCCCCCGGGCCGGCGGAAGGCACCCTGCCGGCTCATGGCTTGCGCGCCTCGCGCCGGTAGCGCCGCACGGTGCCGGTTGCAATACGCAAGGCGCGGGCGATCTCGCCTGTTCCCATGCCGCGCCCTGCCAGCCACAGCACCACCGCGCGGCGCGCCAGCGGCACCTCCAGCACATGACCGCCACAGCCCTGCATGAGCGCCTGTGCAGGCGCGTGACCCAGAAGGGCGATCAGGGCCTGGCCGTCGGGGCTTTGATCGCGCTGGAACATGGCGGGCACCCGCCAGCTCTGCCCGCCATGTTCCAGCGCGATGGCAAGTGCTGCCTCGCGCCCGGCGTGATCGGCAATCTCGGCCAGGGAGGCCGGCAGGGGCGCGGATGCGCAAGTCTGATGCGGGCGGGTCAATGCTCAGGTCTCCGGCGGGCACCCCTTTGGTGCCGCAGGCTCAGCCGTTCGGCGCGGTTCGAGATCGGCCCGGCCTGGGCGTTGGTTATGGTGACGAGTGCGACCGTGCCATCTGCCGTGCGCCGCAGATGAAACCGCAGGCCGCCCCGGATCACCGCGCCCTCGCCAAAGGTGCGCATGGCGGCCTCCGCGCCCGGCACCTGCGCCGCAATCCGCGCCCTCAGCCCCTCCACATCCACACCCCAGCTGCGCTCGAGCCAGCGCAGCACCGCGTGTTCGGTGACATGCAGCGAAAAGTGGCTTGACCTATCCATTACGCAGCCCCCCGGTCTGGCGTCTCGCGCGACATGCGCCGCGCGGCCATCTTCCGGCGTCCGTATTCGGCAGGGGTGAGGCGAAGCCGCTTTGCCTCGATCCGCGTCTGCGCGCGCCGCTGCTGGCGGGTGAGGCGGGAGGCAGGCGGGATGGCCCTGTTGGCCTTCAGCTTTGCAACCCACCGCCTCTGCGCGCGCCCGACCCCTGCGCCCGGTGCGGCGCGCGTATACTGGCGCGTGTGCTGACCCGGGGGTGCGGGTGTGGCACGTCCGGCCTGAAGCGGCATGGAGGTCAGCCCCGCAAGCAGGGCGCCATAAAGCATCTGTGCCATCTTCATGGGGAGACCTCCGCATCTGCATCTGCCTGCGCCTCTGCGCGGGCCAGCATCGCGCGCAGCGACCGGATCACATCGGTGATGCAGCCCGTATCGGTCAGCGCATCCACATCGATGGGCACAAAGGCCCAATGCGCCCCGAAGCGCGCGCGGATGAAGGCGTTGAGCCCGGCGCGGCCCGGGCGTTTCAGCGCGCCCCGGCGCCCCAGTTCGCCCCAGAGCGCGTGAATGAGGCGCACGTCGCCCCTTTTGGCTTTGGGGCGGGGGTTTGCGCCGCTGTGGCTGTCCCGGTGGGCCGCGCTGGCGCCCTTCTGACCGCCCCTGTGGCCGCCCCCTGTGCCATCCGGGGCTCCGCCCCTGTGGCCGCCCCCTGTGCCATCCGGGGCTCCGCCCCTGTGGCCGCCCCCTGTGCCATCCGGGGCTCCGCCCGTTCGGCGCTTCATCCGTCCACTGGACGGATGACCGGTTGCACCGGACCGCGCCTCACCCTGCAGCGTGTTGAGATGGGCCAGTAGTCGGGCCAGGTCGCGGGCGGACATGTCCCGCATCGACGCCTTGCCGGTCACAGCCAGTTGCACATCATGGCGTGCGTCCGCATCGAGCCCGAGGGCGCGGCAGGCCCCGTGCGCCGCGCGCATCAGCCGGGCGCGGTCCCCTTCGGCATATCGGCGGGTGCGGGTCATGTCACCGCCGCCCCGCCCTGCGCTTTGCGCGCCGCGCGTTCGAACCTCTTCTGCCGCCGCGCGATCCGCATCCGCTGCGCTTTATGTTCGGGCGCCTTCATCGGCAGGCGCGTGACGGGCAGACCGGAGACCCCCTCGGGGATATGCCTGATCCGCCCGGCCGCCACCGCCGCGTCGATGAGCCTGCGCGCCTCGGCGGAGAGCGGGGCGCGCGTCATGCGGGTGCCAAAGACCGCCACCGCTCAGCCCGCCTTGGCCAGATCGATGCTGATCGGCTCCCAGGCCGCATCGGGGGTGGCGCGGCGATAACAGCGCATATAGGTTTTCGAGCCCACCACCCGCATCGCATCGCGGATCGCTTCCATCGCCCTGCGCCAGCGCCCGTCGGCGATATCGAGCCGCAGCAGGCTGTAGATGCCGGCGCGCGCGATCTCGCCCTCCTTGTCGACCTGGAAGGCGTGGGAGACGATGGTGCGGATCTCGGCGCGGCTGCCCTCGGCCCATTCGGCCAGGCATTCCTCCACCAGGTCGCGCGCCACCTGCAATTCGGGGCCGAAGGCGATGCGATCTGCGATCTGCACCTGCACCTTCATGGTGCCGTCATAGGACATATAGGTGCGGTTGCCCTTGACCGAGCGGCGGCTATGGCCGCCATATTCGGCCTCCAGGATCGCATCAAACCCGCCGATCTCGTCAAAGCAATGGGACCGGAACCGCCCGATCTGCCCCGAGAGATCACCGGCAAAATGAATGACCCGGCGCACCATCTCGTCCTGCAACTGGTCCTGCGGGCGCACCATCTCGAGCGGTGTCAGGCGCCCTTGTGCATCGCGCATGTAGCGCGCACCATCAATGTCCACCGTGGCCGCATCGATCCAGTTCAGCGGCGGCAGGCCCAGAGATACGGGACCGGCTTCGCTCTCCGGGTCACAGCCCTGGTCGATCCGGGCCTCGGGGCCCCTGTCGGGATGCGGGTTTGTCTGTGCCATAACATGTCCTTTCGATGTGTGAACTGTTGCAGGGGGTCTTTTGCAGCGGGGGTGCGGTCCCGGATCGGGGTCCTCAGCCCTCGGCCGCGTCCTCAAAATCCACATGCGCGAAGATCGCCGGCACCCCGTCTTCCAGCCCGACGTCATCGATCTCATGCAAGCCGCCCAGGATGTCGGCGATCCAGACCTCCTCATGGGCCGACAGCTCCGAGAGCCGTTCGATCAGCTCCTCTACGCTCATGACAGCTCTCCCGCCGCCGCTTCGATATCGGCCTCCGTAATGGTCTCACGCCCGGCGCCGCGCGCGATCATCCAGGCCCGCGCCAGATGGCGGCGCAACCCGTGCAGCCCGCCGGGCCCTGCAGCGGCGGCGATCAGATGCTTCATCTCGCGGGCGCCCGGTTTGCGTCCCAGCGGTCCTGCGGCAATGGCGGCCACATCGTCGCGGGCCAGCGCCTTGAGATCGACCCGCATGCCGATCCGCCCCGTCACCTGCGGACAGCGCGCCAGCGTCATGCGGATGGTGTCATCGCCGATGAGCGCCAGCCCGCAGCCGGCCATGTCGCGAATGCAGCGGAGCTCATCAAGCAGGGGTGCGCGCAGATGATGCGCCTCATCGACCACGATGAGCGCGCCGCGCCCCTCAAGGCCGGCCACAATCGCCTGCTCGGCCTCCATGGAATGGGTCGGGCGTGCCCCCGCGCCAAGGGCTGTGCCGAGCCGCGAAAGCAGCCGGGGCAGGGTCGTGAGCGTCGGCGAGGCGCGCAGCCAGATCGCCTGGGCGCGGCCGGCGCAATGGGTCTCGGCCGCCCAGGTCTTGCCGCGCCCCGAGGGGCCATGGATCAGCGCCAGATCGCCGGCGGCCTGGGCATAGGCCAGCGCCGCGCTGACCGCCCGCGTGGCACAGGTCTCGGCATGGGCATCGAGCCGGGCCCCGCCAAAGGCATGGGCGGCGCGCTCGGCGCGGGTATCAAGCCAGCGCCCGATCCGCGCCTCCACGGCGTCATTGTCGCCGCCATAGCTGCCGTTCAGCCAGCTTGAGAGCGTGGGGGCGCTGACCCCGGGACCGATCTCGGCAGCAGCCCTGGCGCGCGACAGGCCAAAGGCGGCCATTTCCGCCTCCACCCGGGCGCGCAGCTCCGCCGGGGCGGGGGCCGCAGAGGCGGGATCGAGGACGCCAGAGGCGGGATCGGGGTTCGCAGACGGGCCGCGCGCCTCACGCGCAAGGGGTGTGATGTTTTCTGCCGGTTCCATCGGGGGTTCTCCTCTCTCAGATGCCTTCATCCAGAAACAGTTTCGCGGCCGCCTCCAGCGCAGGGCTGGCGCCCCCGGCCCCGCCAGCGGTGCGGCGGGAGGCTTTGGGTGCGGCGCTGGACGCAGACCCGCCTGCGCCCGCACGCGCCTCGGCCGCCTTGCCCCTGACTTCCGACCTTTTTGTTGATCTGACTGGGTTTTTGGTTTGTTTTCAGGTGTGGTTGCTCAGAGGCGCGTTGTAGTGCCCCATTATTATAAAAAGTATTGACATGGGCCTTCAGATGGCTAACCTCTTCGCCCATGTTCATCCGCACCAAACATGACGCAAAGCTCAACCGCACACGGATCCAGATCGTTGAATCCGTCCGCACCGGCTCCAAGGTACGCCAGAAGATCCTGCGCCATGTGGGTGTGGCCCATAACGACAGCGAGATTGAGGATATCAAGCGTCTGGCGGGCCGCTTGATGGAGCAATTACGCATTGATCGCTCGCCGCAAATGGAACTGTTCACGCCCACGGAATATGCCGATCTGCAGGCGCTGGTGCGCCGCGCTCCGCGGCCGGACAAGCTTGGCGTTGATCTTGCCGAGTGCCGTGAGGAGGCGCGGGTCTCTCTGGGTCTGCGGGATGTCATGGGGACGATGTATGACCAACTGGGTTGGGGGGCCCTTCTGGGGGCGGCGCGTAAAAGTGCCAATCGCATTGTGAAAGAGCTGGTTATGGCGCGGATCGCACAGCCCGAGAGCAAGCGCGCGACCGTGGAGGCGTTGGAGAACCAGGCAGGCATCACGCTCAATCTGGACGTGGTCTATCGGAGCATGGATTACATCAATACGCCGGTGATAGACGGGATTTGCAAAACCTCTCACGCGGCGGCAGAGAAGTTGCTGGGCGGGCCAGTGACCGTGCTGTTCTACGATTGCACGACCCTGGCCTTTGACACCGAGCGCGAGGACCCGGCCGAGGATGCGGACGGGGTCGAGCAGGATCATCTTCTGGCCAAGGGCTTCAGCAAGGATGGCAAGCATCACCGCGCTCAGGTCATGCTGGCGCTGATCGTCACCTCCGATGGGCTGCCTGTGGGCTATGAACTCTTCCCGGGAAACACCTGGGAAGGTCATACGCTGGAAGCTGCGCTGAAGGCGTTGGAGGGACGCTTCGACGTGGCCAGGGTCACGTTCGTGGCCGATGCCGCCATGCTCAGCAAGGACAACCAGCAGATGTTGCAGAACAAGGGTCTGCCCTACATCCTCGGCTATCGCATGAAGTCCGCCCCGGCCGCCGTGAAGGCGAACATTTTGAGCCCGGAGGGACGCCAGCCTTGGGCTGGACACGGTTCTGAAGAGGCAACCGAGAAGGGCTGGTACAAGGTGATCGACCAGGAGGGAGCGCGGGTCATTGTGACCTGGTCACCCACCCGGGCACGCAATGATGCCCACAAGCGCGACAAGGCAATCGAAAAGCTGCACAAGAAGCTCAAGCGCTCTCGCAAACCCGGCAGCTTCAGCAGCCGGGGATATGGCCGCTTCCTGGCCTTCCCCGACAGCGGGGACGTCACGCTGGATGATGCAAAGATCAAGGCAGCGGCACAATGGGACGGGCTGCATGCCATTGTTGTTCATGGTGCGGACGAACTGGAGGCACAGGACGTCATTGCCCGCTATCACCAGTTGTGGGAGATCGAAGCCTGCTTCCGCACCAACAAGCACGATCTGAAAATCCGGCCCATCTATCACTGGTCGCCGCGTCGGGTCCGGGCCCATATCGCCATCTGCTACATGGCCTTCTGCTGCCTGCAGCACCTGCGCAAGCATCTGGACCTGCTCGGACACCCGATGAGCCCGGCTCGTATCCGCAACGAGTTGAACGCATTGCAGCTCTCGATCCTGCGCCACAAAGGCACCCCTGACCGCTACGGCATGCCAAGCCATGCCACGGTCGATGCCAGACGCATCCTCACCTGCGTCGGCCTGACCTGGAACGAAGCCCCTTTCAAGATACCCCCCGGGCGCACCCGAAAAACTGGCCAGACCAAAGCCTGAGCTCCCTCAACACTCCGAAACAATCGCTGGCGAAAAAAGTCCGTGTAGTGCCTTTTGGCAACCAAGGCATAATAATATCAATGACTTATACGAAAAAATGTCGGAAGTCAGGAAACAGTTTCGCGGCCGCCTCCAGCGCAGGGCTGGCGCCCCCGGCCCCGCCAGCGGTGCGGCGGGAGGCTTTGGGTGCGGCGCTGGACGCAGACCCGCCTGCGCCCGCACGCGCCTCGGCCGCCTTGCCGGCCTCCTTGAGTGCCGGCGTCTCGTGGGGTTGATCCGCCCGTGCCCCGGTGCTGGAAAAGGCGATCACCTTGCCCGCCGCCTCCTCAGACGCGCTGAGCACATCCTCCATCGCCCCCTTGGGATTGTGGGCGCGGGCCAGATCGCGGGCGTCCTTGCGGGCGGCCCTGTCGGCCTTGCGGGCCCGGGTTTTCGCCTGCGCCGCAATACGAGCCAGATCAGCCCCGGTGCGCGCGGGGTCCTCGGCCATGAAGAGAAACCGCCCCTCAGGCGAAAACACGAAAAGACGCGCGGGATCAGCAGGGTCATAGCGCAGCTCCACGCGCTCGCCCACGCGGGTGCCCATCTCCGGGGCCATGTACCAGATACCCCCCACCGAAAGGCCGTGCTTGGAAATGGTGCGGCGCGGCCCGTCTCCCGAGCGGCTCACCGGCTCGGCCAGGAGCGGATCAAGCGCGCGCGGATCACCGATCCGGCGCAGGGGCCTGTCCGGGTCTCCCGGCCAGGCCGCCATGCGCTGAAAAGGGCTCTCGCCGGTGCCGCCATGGGCGCGGCGCCCATAGATGGCCTCGACCCAGATGTCGCATTTGCGCTGCAGCTCCGCCCCGGAAAGCGCGATGTCAAAGGTCTCGGCCGCGTCCGTGCCGCGTCTCCGGGACATGGACTTTTTTGCCTCAAGCTTCTTGCGGTCCATCACGTCATGGCCGGTAAAGCCCGGCAGGAAGGCAAAGAGATCGCGCGTCATCGTGCCGAAGAAGCGCTCGATATAAGGTTTTGCCTCGGGCGTATAGGGCGGGCAGATGTCATGCTGGATGCCCAGGTCCGAGAGCACCCGGGTGAGATGGCGCGAGGTGTAGTCCCGGCCCTCATCGGTGCGCGCCACCTCCGGCACGCCCCAGTCGACAAGGCAGCGCCGCAGGAGCGCGCAGATCGCCGTTGCCCGGCTGGTGGGTACCACCAGAACCTTCGCCCGGCGCGCCCAGACATCAATGGCCCCCACGATCGTATGCCGCCCGTCGGTGCAGATCACATCCGCAGGCGTCGAATCCAGTTCCCAGAGCGCGTTGGGCGCGCGCACTTCCGCCGCCGCGCACCCAAGCGCAGGGGCCAGCCGCGCGCGATGCCCGTCAGGATCAGAGACGGCCGAGAGCGCACGGGCGTTCTCCGCATCGCCCCGCCAGGTCTTCAGCCAGCGCTGTGTCGCGCGCAAGGACGGCGTCTTGCCATAGCGCGCCTTCAGCACCCGCACCACATGGGAGGCGGTCAGGTGTCCCCCGTGCTCATGGATCAGCGCAAGGGCGCAGTCGCGCATCTGCGCGTCACTGAGCGGCCCGCAGCGCCCGCGCCCGGGCCGGTCGGTCAGCACCACCAGCCGCGCCTCGGGTGCCAGGCCCTGGCAGGTCAGACGCCAGCGGCGCACGGTGTCACCTGTCACCCCGGCGCCTTTTGCGGCCCGGGCATCCGCATCCGCCCGCGCTATCCCTGTGGCTATCAATCGCTCGGAGGCCGCCACCGCATCCAGCCGCATCCGCGCCTGCGCCAGTGCGGCAGACGAGCGGGGTGCGCTCGGGGGTGCGTCTGAACGAGACGGAAGACCGGCGGAAGGCGTTGCGCCTGAACGGGTCTTTGAGGGGGCCTTGAGGGGGTTTGCATTTGACAGGCCTGGGGGCGTGGAGGGGCCTTGCAGGGGCGCTGCAGGGGGCGGGCTTGGCGATATGGCGGGTTTGGGTGGTGCGAATGTCATGGGCTATGGCCTGAAATCCCTGCCGGCAAGGGGCCGGTTTGTTCCGGGGTGGCGTCATCAATCGTCATGGCGTCGTGACGGTTTGCATCCGTCGCTAGGCGGGTGAGCGACGCGCTGACTTTTCCGGCCAGCTTCGTAACCCTCTCCTCCAGCGCCCGTCCGATCAGGGCCTCCAGTGACGGGGCCAGGCGGCGGCGTGCATTGCCGTGCAGACTTGCAACCGCGACCGCAAGATCCTCCGATTCCGTCGCAGCGAGAATGCGGCGATAACCCTCCTCCACCATATCAAGGCCTGCCTCGATATCGGCGCGCACACCATCAACCACGCGCCGCGCCGCATCGGGCCCCGCCCGCTCGGCCTTCAGCGCCTCGATCTCCGCCTTCAGTCGCGCGTTTTCACGCTCGGCACGGCCCCTTGCGGAGCGCTCCGCCATCACGCCGCGCAGCCGGTCCACGGACCAGTTGTAAAGCGAGGCCTCGGCCAGAACCGCGTCGCCCTCTTCCGGCTCCAGCCCCGCCACTTCGGCATGATGCGACCAGCTCAGTTCGTCCCGGCGTCGGGACGGTTCGATCCGCCGCGCCACCGAGGCGCGGTTCTTCAATGTGCCCAAAGGCACGTCCAGCTTTTCCGCCAGCCGCGTCATGTCGCCATAGGCCGTCGGGCGCTCGGCAACCCAGTCACCCATCTCCCAGGCAATGCCGTCAAGGCCACGGTCGAACGCCCTTTCGCGCGCCACAATCGAAAGACCCTTCTCTTCCCATTCGGCATCAAGGCGCGCCTCTATCTGTTCGCGGGGCTCAATCATTGCGCGTCCTCTTTTCCAGTGTGGCCTTGCTGATCTTCGGGTTCCGGCAACACGGGGGCGCGTTCGGGCGCCCCTTGAGCCGGTGACGGGACCGGCCGCACAAGCCGGTAGAGAAAGATGCGCTCCATCGTCATCGGATCGATACCCTGGCGGCAGGCAATCTCCGCGCCGTTGGCCCTGAGCTCCGCCACGGCCGCATTGACCGCGCAGACATCCGCCCCCGTCACGATCTCGCGCGTCGAGTGTTCCCGCCCGTCGCGCAAAAACGCGTGCAGGCGCTGCAGGCGCGGGGAGCGGGAGAGGCGCGCTGCATGCATCATGCGCGCCCTCCCCCACAGGGCGCACCGCCACCCGCAGGGGTCTCGTTGAGATGCGCGAGCACCTCCGCCACCATCAGCGCCGCCCCATCACAGGCCTCGATCCGTGCCACCGCCCGGGCGATGCCACGGGTCACCGCCTTATGATCGCGCCCGCCAAGGGCGGCCCCGATGCGCCCATACGTGGCTTGCGTGAGGGCAGCGCACAGGCACATGGCCATCTGCCGCGCCTGTGCAACCTCCCGATCCTTGAAACCCCCGCGCAGCGCATCCGCCTCCAGCCCGGCCACATGGGCGCTCACCAGGACAATCCGCGCCAGCGCGCGGTCCTGCCCGCCCGGCAGATGCGGCAGCGGCGCAAGCTCGCTGAGCAGGGCGCGCAGCTCCGCGCGCGAAAGGGGCGGTGTGTCGCTTTGCGGGACGGGTGCGCGCCCCGTCGCAGGGGATGTTTCCGGGGTTATCTCGGGGGGTGTTTCGGGGGCGGTCTTGTCGTCCGCCTCGCGCCCGATCCTGTCGCCCGTCTCAAACGCCATCACGCCGGTGAGCGCCGCCTCTGCGCGGGCCATCGCGCCGCAGGCTTCAAGCTCTGCGCCAAGGGCCGCCGCCTTGCGCAGTTCGCCCAAGGTGGCTTTGGCGGTGCGGGCATCCATGCGGCCGCAGGGTTCGGCCGGGCCGATCGACCGGCCCGCCTCCGCAAGGGCGCGGCGCAATTGCCGGAAATCGGAGGCGGCGCTCATGGGCTCACCGCCCAGGCAAGCACCAGCAGAACCCAGAGTGCCCCGAACAGCGAGACCGCGCCAATGAGATCGCTCAGCCAGTGATCGTCCAGGGCGCGGACGAGCCGGGCAAGAAGGCCCCCACGGACAGGGCCGTGGGGGCAGGTGCTGCGCGCTACAGGCGGGCGCGCAGAGCCAGGGAGTAACCGGTCAGGGGTGGCGGCCGGGTCAGGCGTGACGCCCTCCCCCGCCGCCGGTACCATCGGAGATGCAAACCAACCGATGGAGGAAAAGATGGATCCAGATAACGCCGAAATAATCGCCAAGGTCGCAAGCCGCTCAGCCCGAAGCACACACCATTTACTGATCGCGCTGATTGCCTCCCTGATCGACAGCGGCGCGCTATCAGCGGAGGTATTTGCGGAAAAACTCAACGATATGGAGCGCACCATTCGGAGCGTCAGCCCCGAAGACGCCTGGGATGAACTGGAGATGAGGGTCACGATCAGCCTCATTGATCAAATTCGTGATCTTGTTTCTGGCGGCGAGAAAACGTCACCCTGAGCGCGGCGGCGATCGGCCCCCTGCAATCCATCTCGTCGACGAGCACATTGATCAGCCGATCAGCCGGATCGGCAATCTCGTCAAGATTCGGAGTAGGATGGTTATGCATGGCCGTTACCTCGTTGCTGCAGGGGTGTCGGGCGGGCGGATCATGACAGACCCTCCGCTTTGGCAGGACCGGGCGTAACGCCTGGTCCCGCCGCCGGTTCCATCGGAGATGCAAACCAACCGATGGAGAGATAAATGGATGCGGAAAAATACATGTTAATGACGGAGATCGACCGGCGTATAAGTGAGGCCGGCAATCGGGATTTTGAAACGATCATGAGCATTATGCGCCCCCTCATGGCTGTGGTCAGGGCAGGCCTGCTTTCGGGCGCGATTTCTGTTGATGACGCCATTAAGCTGCTGCCCCCGGGCCGGAATGAGGATCAGGATCGCGGGACGATTGAGCAGTGGGCAAACCCGCGATCCGGCGAATGAACGCACGATCATAGTCGTTTATCTCGATACCCGCCCCGGAGAGATCGTACTCAATCCAGAACACGCCAAGGTCCGAAGATGCGGTGGCAAAGGCGGCGATGACCTTGCGGGTCGCAAGGCGTTCCACCGGGTCTTTCCGGGTGTCGAGAACATTCTGAATTGTCCGGTGTAGGTAACATGCCAATTGTCCGCTTCAGTTGATTGCGCGGTGGCCCAATTCGGAGGGAGCCGTAGGCGACCGTAGATTTGGGCCACCGCGTTCGCGCCACGTCGAAGCGGGTCACGCGACTTTGTGTTTGCTATCCTCCTGTGTGATGGGTGATCCGTCAGGCTGGTAGCGGCCAATGCATCTCGGGCCGTGGAAGATGACCAGTTGACCATCGGGGTATTCGTGGACCCTGACCTTCGCCTTGACGAAATGATGACGGTGCCTGTCTGCCGCGATCTGCATGACCAGGCCCTTGTAGCGCACCGTATTGTCGTTGCCGACGACGCGGTCTTCCTGCACACACAGGGTGTCGCGCACATTGCCTGTAAACGGCACGAAGGCCGAGGTCGTATCCTCCGGCTCCTTTGCAAACAGGGCATTGTGTTCGGGAAGATAGACCTCTTTCAGGAACTGATTGGCCTCTTCAATGGTTGTGATCCCATGGGACCGCAGTTCCTGCGGCAATCGGTTCTGGAACGTGCCAAACATGCGTTCAGACCGTCCACGGGCCTGCGGTGAATAGGCCGGGATCAGCTCAATGCCGAGTTGCTGCAAGGCGCGCCCGACCTGGGTCAGATTGTCCTTGTCCACTTTGCCGCCCGCTTCGGGCGTATGCCAGTAATGAGAGCCCCGATCGGCATAGAGCGAGCAAAACAGACCTTGCGCCTCGATCACCTCTGTCAGCCCCTGAAAACTGCTCATCGTCCCTTCTTCCTCGACAAAGAATGCCGAATAAACCCGGTTGGTGGCATCGTCCATGGTGACGATCAGATCCCACCACTGACCCGGAACCCATTCATGGCTGGAGCCGTCCTGATGCAACATCATGCCAACCATCGGACGGCGGGGCCGCTTGCGCCGATGGGCACCTCGTCGGGGTGCTGCCTGAACCCGGCCGTGGCGCTGCAGTGTAAGCCGCACCCAGTTGTAGCTCTGTGTGAAACCATGGTGGGCCACCAGCTTCTCGTGGAAATGCTTCGGCGTGTAATCCCAGTACTTGGTATCAAACAGTTCAAGCATCTCCATGACCTTATCCGTGGCAACACGATTGTTGGCCAGTTTGCCAAGCCGACGGTCGTACAGACCTTCTGCACCATCCGCCTCAAATCGATCCTCCCAACGCCTGACGGTGCGCACGGATACACCCAGTATCTCAGCCGCCTGTTCTTGCGTCAGCTTGTTCGCGCTTCGCCGCGAATACACATCTTCAAACTTCATCAGTCGAACTTCCTGTAACACTTCTGCTCGGTTCATAACGCCTCCTCTCAGAGACAGAATAGAACCGGACAGATCGCATGTTACATACACCGGACATATCGCGTGTTAGCGACAAATTTTTCTGTTAGCGGTTGACCCTTGCTCCCCCCTTTCGTAACGTCTGCGCATAACTAAGTCGGCCAGTCCGACGGGGAGAAAAATTTTGGGAAGAGGGCTGCTCCACCAGCCCTCTTTTCTTTTGCCTGTATTGGTCCTTGAGCGGGGTTTGGCCCAAGAAAGCAGTCACAATGATATCGGTTATTCGGTTAACGACTGACAGCCGCAGCGAAGGATGCTAGATGAGGCAAAACAAACAGCAAACCGAGGCATTCATGTTCAAGAAACTCCTCTCGTTTAATACTCTGGCAGCCGTTCTGATGTGCGGAGCGGTTAGCGCGCAGGAAACGACTTCTGAAGGCACGACCACTGAAGGCACTGGGGCCGATGCGGGCACAGGCCTCGATTTGGGCCAATCCGGCCCGCGTGTAGGTGAGCAATTTGTCAAAGAAGAATCCGGCGATTGGGATGTCTCCTGCATCAAGGCACCGGAAGGCGAAGATCCTTGTGCGATCGTTCAGGTTCTGAACGGCCCTCAGGGTGATCCGATTGCAGAAGTGTCCATCGGCAAGCTGCCCGAAGGCGGAGCGGCTGTTGCATGGGCCAATGTGATCGTACCGTTGGAGACCTTGCTGCAGGCGCAATTGGCCCTGTCGATCGACGGCGCACCGCGCAAGCTCTACAACTACCACCATTGTCTGCCTGTTGGCTGTGTCGCGCAGCTGGGCCTCAGCCAGGGTGACATTGACGCGATGAAAGCGGGCAGCAAAGCGACCTTCTCGCTGGTTCCCGCACGCTTCCCCGATCAGGTCATAACAATGGAAATGTCCCTGTCGGGCTTCACTTCGGGCTTTGACGGGCTGGCCGTTAACGTCAACTAAGTCAGCTGCGAATAGAGATCGCCGCCGCAGCTTTGTGGCGGTGGTTTTCTTTGCAGTTCAGACGCTTTTGAGCGCCAAGACTGCGTTCAACCCGCCAAACGCAAACGCATTGCTGAGCGCTACGTCGACCTTGGCTTCGCGCGCGACGTTTGGCACCACGTCCAGCGCACATTCCGGGTCAGGTTCTTCATAACCGATGGTGGGCGCGATAACGCCGTCCCGCAGCGCCATGATGCAGGCCAGAAGCTCTACCGCTCCGGTGCCTCCGATCAGGTGGCCGTGCATGGATTTGGTTGATGAGATCATCAAATCATCTGCATGCGGTCCAAACACATCCGCTACGGCGGCACATTCCGTTTTGTCATTTGCCGCAGTACCTGTGCCATGTGCATTGATATAGCACACATCGCTGGCGTTCAGCTTGGCATCCGCCAACGCGCCCGCCATCGCTCGTGCGGCCCCCTGCTTGCTGGGCATCACGATATCCGAGGCGTCCGAAGACATGGCGAAGCCAACAACCTCGCACAGGATATCTGCGCCCCGCGCGCGGGCATGTTCGTATTCCTCGAACACAAAGACACCAGCACCCTCGCCCTGCACCATCCCGTTGCGGTTGGCGCTGAAGGGGCGGCAGGCATCCTTGGACATCACGCGCAGACCTTCCCAGGCCTTCACACCGCCGAAACACAGCATGGATTCGGAACCACCCGTGATCATCGCAGGCGCGGCACCGCTGCGCACCATCTGAAACGCTTGCGCCATTGCATGGTTCGAGGATGCACAAGCCGTCGAAACCGTAAAGCTGGGGCCTTTCAGGTTATGCTCCATTGAGACATGGCTGGCCGCCGCGTTGTTCATCAGCTTGGGCACAACAAAGGGATGCACCCGGTTCTTGCCGTCTTCGTAGACCGAACGGTAATTGTCATCCCAGGTCGAGACACCTCCGCCCGCCGTACCCTGAACCACGCCGGATCGTGCCGCCAGCTCGCCGTGGAACTGAATGCCCGACTGGTCGATCGCCTCCTTCGCGGCTGTCAGAGTGAACTGCGTAAACCGATCGTAGAGAGACATCTGCTGGCGGTTAAAGCGCCCTTCGGCCTCAAACCCCCGCACCTGACCGCCGATCTTGATCGCCAGACGGTCAACATCTCGGAATTCCAGGTCCGAGATACCACAACGCCCTTCGCGCATGGCCTCGAGCGTGTCGGGGACCGAATGACCCAGCGAGTTGATGGTTCCCGCCCCGGTAATGACAACCCGTTTCATTGTTTTGGGTCAGACCTTTTCCGACACTAGCTGTTCGATGCCCGCAATGATCGCAGCCACGTTTGAGATGTCGAAATCATTGGACTCGGGCTCATTGGCGTTGAAGGGAACCGAGATGTCGAACTCTTCCTCGATGGCAAAGATGCTTTCGACCAGACCCAGGCTGTCGATGCCCAGATCCGCAAGTGTACTGTCGGGTGTGACATCCGATGGCTCCAGAACGGCCTGCTCTGCAATGATTGCGATGACGCGGTCGCTGATGCTCATGTTGATCCCCTGGCTATCAATCTGAGGATGATTTAATCGCTCGGAGACTGTTTGAAAACAGCCTTTTTCAATGCCTCGACGTCGCGAGCCATGCGCGGCAAGCGGCGTTGAGCCTTGTAGATCTCGGTATGGGTTTCCATCTTGACGCCCGGATAGCCCATGACCACACGTCCGGCTGGTACGTTGGACAGGATCTTGGTGGCGCCCCCCGCGATCACGCCATCGCCAATGAAGATATTGTCAGCCACGCCGGTTTGACCGCCAAGAACCACGTTGTTTCCCACATCGACTGAGCCGGACAATCCACTTTGACCGCACAGCAGACAATCGCGCCCGATGCGCGTGTTGTGACCCACATGCACAAGGTTATCGAGCTTCGAACCATCGCCAATTCGCGTGTTTCGGATCGTACCATTGTCGATCGTACAGTTAGAGCCGACCTCGACATCGTCCCCGATTTCCACTGCGCCCAGAGAGTGGATGCGCAGCCAGCTTTGCGCCTTTGCATCGCCCTGATCGCCCAACGTCTTGCGCGCGTTTTCAACACCTGAAATCTCAGGAGTAACAAAGCTGAACCCGTCGGAACCAATACGCGCGCCGGGTTGGGCGATGAAGCGGTCTCCGATTTGCGCACGCGCACCGATGCTGACCATTTCGCGCAGATGGGCTTGCTCACCCAACACCACGTCCATTCCGATTGTACAGTGCGGACCGATCACCGATCCCGCGCCAATCTTCGCCCGCGCGCCGATAACGGCCAGCGGGCCGATCGAAACACCCTCACCGATCTCGGCCGCCGGGTCGATCACAGCCGAAGGGTGAACACCCGGTTCAACACCCTGCCCCCGGTCCAGCATTGTCGTGATACCAGCCATCGCCATGCGGGGGCGCGTAACAAAGATCGCAGCGCGCAGGCCCATTGCTTGCCAATCCGCGCCTTCCCACAGCATTGCCGCGCGGGCCTCACCGTTCGAAAGCGTTTCGGCATATTTGGGGGACATTGCCATCGCCAGATCGGTTGGTCCGGCATCACCCGGTTCAGCGGCCCGCAGAATTGTCAGGTCTGTTTCACCCTGACACTCGGCCCCAAGGCTGTCGGCGATCTGTTGGATGGTGAACTGCATAGCGGGCGTCCTCTTGGGCAGGATTTACCCTGAGTGCTTACCCCTGAACGTCCGGCAGGGCCACCCCTGCCTTTTGCAGCGCGTCCCAAATTTTGGCATCGCGGTTATAGACGTCGCGGCGATACTGAACTTCACCTTTCGGGCCTATATAGGCAGTGCGATAGATCAGGTGGACGGGCACTTTCTTGTCCAACTTCACCGTCGTTTCTTTGCCGGTATTCAACACACGGTGGAAGAATGCTTTGGGGTCTTCCTCCTGCTTAGACAGCAGCGCATAGGCGAACTCGAAAGGTTGCGCCAGTCGGATGCACCCGTGCGAGAACGCCCGCACTTCACGCGCAAACAGAGATTTCTGAGGCGTATCATGTAGATAGATGTTGTAATTGTTAGGGAACATGAACTTCACCAGCCCTAGCGCATTGCTTTTGCTGGGCGGCTGACGCATCGCGAACGGAAAGTTGCGCGCGGTAAACTGGGTGAAGTCGACGGCCCCTCGATTGACCTGACGACCACTGCGGTCCGTGATCTGGATATGGCCCACCGCGTTCGGGTTCGATTTCAGTTTCGGCAGGTATTCCTTGGTGATGATCGAGCGTGGCACATACCAGCTGGGATTGATCACCATATGCTCCATCTCATCCGAGAATTCCGGGCTGCGGCGATCATGTACGTTTTTGCCGATCACGGCGCGGGTCTCGAACGTGACCAGCCCGTCATCCACGATCTTTGCCGAGAAGTCGGCCTGATTGACCAAAATATGCCGCTCGCCCCGATCGCGCGGCAGCCAACGTTCCCGCTCCAAGGCGACATAGACGGCCTTTAAACGGTCCGAAGCCGGTCGGTTCAGCTCGGTGATGGTACCTTGTCCGGCCACACCGTCCGATTCCAGTCCATGTGCTGTTTGGAACGCCTGAACGGCCGCAAGCAGGTCGTCATCAAATTCTGGACTGGCCGTGGGCTTAAGGTAACCCATCGAAACAAGCCGATTGCGCAGTTTGATCACATTCGGACCGGTATCTCCGTATTCCAGTTTAGCCACTGGAACGGTCGGCCCCCACCCGCCCTGGCGGATCAGGTTCTCCAACGCGATCTTTTGCTTCATCAAAGCGCGATATTGGGCGGTCTGCGGGATCAGAGTTTCAAAATATGTTGCACCTTGGGTGTTGAGTGCCTCAAGATGCTGGTTTGCATCACGGCGTTTAACCTCGCGCACCAGGCCATCATCAATACTGGCTGGCCGCAAGGCGCCGGAATAGATGTCATTTGCATAGGTCAGGAAGACACGGGACAGCTCAGCCTCGACCGTGCCCAAATCGCGAACTGATCGCGCCTCAGCCATCTGATCAACCAAGGCCTGCACATCAAATGCTGCAGGCAATCCATGGCGCTCGATCTCGGAAAGTGCTTTGATCAGCGCCGCACGGCGTTTGGCGTGTTCTGCTGTATCGCCGACCCACAGAGGGACAAAGCTATTACTGCGGTAAAATTCAGCAATCTGATCAGAAGGCGAGGTATTCTCAGCAACCGCCATCCGAAATGCCGTGTTCGACCCCTCGCCTGACGACGCGTTCGCCAAAGATGCCGTCGCCAGAAAACAGGCGGTGAAAACAAAACTGGTACTGGTCCGTAACACTGAGAGCATGGGATGGCCTTGGTTCTTCAATAACTTATGCGATGTCTGCCGGAGCTTTATTTATATATGGTTTTCAGCCATCGGGCATGTCTATTCACAAATACCTTACTTGTTTCCTTCTTTTGCACCCTGATGCGCGTTTGCATCTACCCGATGCCGAAAACCCTCAGTTGCTCAATAAAATGACTCATTTGCATCACCTGCGCAAAAAACTGCCGAAAATTCCCCCTGACAAAGGTGCATTCCAAAGACTTCTTGGCCAGCGATTCCAACTGTGCCATACATTCGCCATCTGGGATGGGAAAATATTAATACAGCGCGCGTAACATCGTGCGCAGTCAGGAACAGTACGGGACGAAACAAAAATGACCAAGAGCAGTACTTCGGGTATTACCCGTCGTGCCCTTCTGGGCGCATTCGCGGCAACGGCCGTGGCGGCAGCACCGACTTATTCCAACGCAGCAGGCTTCCTTCGTGGCGGTGGCGATATTCGCCGCATTCGCATGTATTCCGGTCGCACGGGTGAGCGGATTGATATGGTTTACTGGGTGGACGGCAAATACATCAAAGACGCCGTGAAAGAAGTGAACCACTTCATGCGCGACTGGCGTACCGATCAGTCGAAAGCGATGGATCTGCGCACAATCGACATCATGGCGGCGTCTCACAACCTTCTGGACGCCGATGAGCCCTATATGCTCCTTTCGGGGTATCGCTCGCCACAAACCAACGCGATGTTGCGGTCGAAATCGCGCCGGGTGGCGCGGAACTCGCTCCATATGCAGGGACAAGCGGCTGACCTGCGCCTCGCATCCCGTTCGGTTTCACAGATGGCCAAAGCGGCCATGTCCTGTCGTGCTGGCGGTGTTGGACAATACTACCGTTCGAACTTCGTCCACATGGATTGCGGCGTCGTTCGCAGTTGGCGCGGCTAAGCGTACTGTCGTTTACTGAGATGTATATGGCAGGCCACTAGGTCTGCCTAAGTGTTGTTGCAAAACTCGAATTTTGCTGGAACGGGCTGCTGCAATTGGCGCCCTTTGTTCGTTGCAGAGCCAATACGCCAACGATTCTCTAGCTTGTTCAGGCTAAAGATATTTTCCAAATCAAACATCTAGCGGATGCAACGACCACGACGGTCGGACTGAACAAATCATCAAGACTGTGAGAAGTGGCGCGCCTTGAAGGAGAAACTTCGAACGCATTTTTTGAAACACTGGAGAGCTGGACCGCTTATCTCGAAGCGGAAGACATTGACTTGCCAGAAGTAGAAGAGCGGCGGTTCGTCGTAGGCCTTCATGATGAGGGTTACGACAAAAACATCGATACAAAGGGACGCTGAGGATCAGTTCGCTGCCGCGGCCGGGAACTCCTCTGCTCGTATAACGCTGCGGCTTGCTGAAGATGAACTGGAGAAGCGTGAGGAGGCTGTCAAATTTGTCTCGGCCAGTAGCCGCACTTTCCTTAAGATGCGGCCACCTATTCACCTTTCCACGGATCGCCGGGCAGGCGCCTGATCAGTTGTGAGGAGACGTCTGCGGCCGCCTCATGAATGTCCCAGCCATACCCGGCCGCCAGCAATGGGCCGATATCGGCCGTGAACAGCGGCATCCTGAGTTTTGCCGCAAGATTACGCTCGAACAGCGCGCGCGTGATGGTGCTTCCCTCCTGCGTCATATAGTGCAGGAATGCCTCGACAACGCGGACAGGGTCAATACCCGATTGCTTCAACGCAACGGCAAGGTCGAAGAGATCGCGCCCTTTGCGCCGCTGATAGAGCGCGCGCAACTTGGTGCCGAGCAACTCGTTGAAGGTGTAGGTGGTGATTTTCGCCTCGCCAATGAACCAGCGCGACGAGATCGCGAACGACTTTTTCCTGAGTCCGAAAAGGGTGAAGTGTTCCCTGGAATTGATCTCGACTTTCAAACGCAGCCGTTGGGGCGGAACATCCTCGGACCCGAAGCGGTAGCTCAGCGTGACCCGCCCCTCGTTCTGCTTCCATTGCGGCTTGCCGAGCCATGGGTCGAGAACAGCGCGCAAGGCATCGAGGGTCGGGCCGATCGGCTCGGCGCGGATCTGCACCAGATCGATGTCCTCCGAATAGCGGGCGGGCGGATCGATATGCAGTTTGTAAAGGGCAGTTCCACCACGAAAAGCAAGGCTCTCGCGCAACTGCGGATGGGAGAATATCTCCACCAGGGCGCGGCTGATGACCAGATCCTGTTCGACCTGAAAATCCTCGACCCAGGGCGCCTTCGTGCGCCACTCGGTAATATAGTCGCGCGGGATCATGCCTCGATCTCCACATCCGCATTGACGTCCAGCTTCCAGCCGGCGTCGCGAACCGCCGCCTCACGCGGCATGGCGGGGATGAGTGGTGTGATGTCGCGTGCTGCCTCATGAACGTAGCGCCTGAGAAGTTCGGCCTTCTCCGCTTTCCCTGCCATGTCCAGCAGATAGCCCAGCCGTTGTGCCCAGGGTATGGGCGCCGTTCGGGCCGCCGCGACCAGTCGTTCGGGATCAATCTGTTCAGCCAGTTCGGCGATGACCGTTGCCGCCTGTTCGAGCCCACCCGCATGATGCGGATAGCCAATGAGATCGATGACCGTGGTCTCAACGGTTGAGACCCGGACTGTACCGCGCGGCGTATTGAAGGGCCGGGTCTTTACATCGGCAAGGTGCTTGCGGACGATAAAGACGACCCTGACCGCGCCGCACGCGATTCCGCGGCGTTTCGTCCCTATGACAACCTGAAATTCCTGCGGCCGGTGATGAGCGGCGCCATGGTATTGGGCGGCGGAAAGCAGCCCGACGTAATAGTCGATGCCAAGCTGTTCCATCAGCGCCGGAATGAATTGATCGGCAGGCAGGCAACCGAGCCGCCTGTACTCGGGCGGGACAATGACGTAGAACCCGTGCGCCGGATGCGCCACCAGCCCCTGCCGGGCAAGCCGGTTCAGTGCGAGCATGACAGCGGTCTTGGTGCCGCCGAGCGCTTCCCGCGCTGCCTCCGGGGTGAAATGATACCGACCGCGCGCGGCAAGCTCGTCAATGTATCTTCTGGCACCTGACATGGCGTCTCCAAAATTAAGTGCAAAATCTATCATATTTTGAAGCTTTTTGCGAACGATTTCGGATTCGAGCAAGGTGAAACGCGAGTTTGCATGGGGTCATTCCTTGACCTGCGATTGGGATAAGGCGGTTTGCGTTTCGCCCGCGAGGGATGACCGAGCGTGGTTTCCGGGCGTGGCTCCATCCTTGTGTGTGCCGGCAACATTGGTCTTCGTCTTCGCCTGCGCAATCCCCTCCTTCCGCGCCTTCGCGAACGCACGGTCACTGGCGAGGAAGGCGTCGAGCATGAAGGGGATGAGGTCGGCAACCTTTTCGTCTTCGCCGTAGGTGGCTCGATAGAGGGCGGCATAGTCCCTGAGCGCCGCATTGAGTTCTGCATCCACCGTGATGGTGATCCGGGTCGGCGTGCGATCGGGAAGCCTTGCGAGTCTGAGGTTTGTCATAGTCGTGTTCCTTTCAGCCTTTGTTGCCGTGGTAAGGGCGCAGGATGAGATCGCGTTGGACGATGATCCTGAGCGGCCAGCCGGGGCGGATGGTGATGGTGGGCTGGATGTCGAGGTTTTTTTGTGTGATCCGCTGGCCTGCCCGCTTGGCATTCTGCTGGACGGAGTCGCGGATGGCGCGGACCAGATCGCTTTCACCCTCACCGAAGGTGAGTTCGGTGCCGACGCCGAGCAACGTTGCCATGGCGATGCCCTTGAGGAGCCGCCCGGTGTGATGGTCCACCTTGTCTTCGAGCCCGGCGTAGCCTGCGGCGTCGGTAGCAGGAAGGTTGTCAATCCGGATCGATGATCCGTCCGGCAGGATGATCCGCTGCCAGACGAGCAGGGCGCGGGACTGGCCGAAAGCGACGACGCTGTCATAGGCGCCGATCAGGCGCGCGCCTTGCGGGATGAGCAGGACCCGGCCGGTGACCGTGTCATGGACGTTCTCGGTGACCTGTGCCACGACCAGCCCCGGCAGGTCGGAATTGATGCCGGTGATCAGGCTGGCGGCGATGACGCTGCCGGCCATGATCTGATAGGGCGAGGCGGGTGTTTGCAGCGCATGGGGACTGTAGATGCCGCCTGTGTCCTGCCGGTTCAGGAAATCCAGCTTGTGTCGCTGGTGGTTCGGATCGCGTCCGGACCCCGATGTGCCAGGTCCTGACAAAGCGATGGGCGCAGGCTGGCCGGCCATCACCGGTGCCATCGCCTGTGGTACCGCCAGCGCTGATCCCGTCGCCGTTGCATTCTGCGGCGGCCGGTTTTCAATCCGGAAGAAGAGGACGGATTCCTTCGCCGCAATCGCCTGTTGGGCGGCCCGCTGGTCGGCGGCGGTTTGGTCCTGACCGCCGGGGGCGATGCCGAGTTGACGTTGATGTTCGAGGATCGGACGCCCGAGATCACCGGGCAGCGGTGGCCCCAGTTCGGGGATATCGGACATTGCCGGTTTGACCTGGCTGTAATCCCCCGGCAGGGCGGCGAGACCGTCGGGCGTCGGGTTTGTGCCGGTGTTATACAGTTCCTCGGCCTGTTTCGCGATACGCAGGGCCGGGGTTTGCAGCGCCAGCAGGGTGACGATCAGCAATCCGGTGGAGACGATGGCGGTCCCACCGATGACGACGCTTTTGCGGAAGCGTACGATGCGCCGCCCGGGTCCGGTGTGCATGGGGGCCCCTTCCTGTTTGCCGCTCATCTTTCCCTCCCCGCCCGATGGTCTGCCCGTTTTCGCTGGTGGTGCCGGGGTTTGCCGCCGGATATACCGTCCGTGCGGGTGATACGTACGACTTTCTGGGGGTTGGCACCGAGCCGGAGTTCGGCGGCGGCGAACAGGCGGTCGACGATGTAGTAATGGCCGTTCATGCGGTAATTGACGAGCGCGCTGCCGCCCTGCGCACCGACGACGAACAGCGGTGGCGCCTCGCCCTGATCGATTCGGCGCGGGAACGCTATATAGACCTTGTGGCCGTCGTCGAAAGCGCGCAAAGGCTTCCAGGGCGGATCGTCGCCGGTAATGGCATAGCGGAAACGGATCCGGTCGAGCGCAATGCCGGCAGCGACCGGACGGGCGGCCTCGGCTCTGGCGTTGTCGCGTTTGAGTGCGATCAACTGGTCGGCCGGATAGGTCCAGGAGATCGCCGCCATGGCGGTCCTGTCGGTGCTGATGAGGTGCAGGTGATAGGTACGCCGGTCGGTGGTGATGACGAGATTGGTCTCAAGGTCCGGCGCGAAGGGCTTGACCAGCACATGGGTGCGTTGCGTGGCACCGGTACCGCTCAACGTGTCGCCGATCACCCAGCGCACGGTATCGCCGGCGGCCACGGAGGTGAGTTTCTCGCCCGTCTGAAGTGCGATGTCACTGACCCGTTCAGGCGCGGCATAGAGGCGATAGAGCGCGCCTTTTGTATAAGGGTAGACCTGGATGGCATTGATATAGCCGTGCCGGGTCGGCTCCTGTGTCGCGGCCCTGTTGGCGTCCCTGATACGCTCGGTTGGGGCGCGGGCGGCAGGCGGGCGCTTGTCTTTTGCGCGCATGTCTTTACCGGCCTCATCGCCATTGGCCTTGTTACCGGGGGCCTTTTGACCGGGTGCCGTTTTGCCGGTGGCCTCTTCGGCAACAGAAGCTCCTGCCTTGCCGGGTTTAGAACCCGGGTCGGGCATGAGTTGTCCGGGCAGCGGCAGCGGCTTGGCCACTTCGACGATCCGTACCGGCTTCAGCGGTTCCCGTGTGACGGCCGCCGGTCTGAAGTCATTGGCGTCATAGGGGGCGTCATAGGGGGCATCATAGATGATTGTCGGTGGCAAAGGGTTTGAGACGCAGGCCGACAGGGCGAGCGCGGATACAGACAGGATGGTCAGGTGTTTCATCGGGCGGGGTCCTTATTATGTTTTTCCTGGGGATTGACGGTGTCGATTTCGCGCGTCCAGTCGATGGCGGTGACGAAGACCCCCAGCGGGTTCTTGCGCAGCTGCTCTTGCGTTTGCGGCGCTCGCATCATCACGCCCAGGATGGCGGTCCAGCGCTCCGTGCGGGCGAGACTGCCGCGCTCATAGACCTGCTCGGTCCATTTGACCTGGAACGAGGTATCGGAGGCACGCACCACGCTGCTCACCTGTACGGAGACACTGTGTGTGCCGATCCGGCCGAACGGGTCGCTCTCTTTGGCGTAGTCGTTCAGAAACAGCGCGGCGGGGCCGGTGACAAAATCATAGGCCGCCAGCCAGTTCTGCCGCACCAGCACCGGATCAGTGGAAAGGGACCGCACCTGGGTGATGACGCGCGCCAGATGCCAGGCGATCTGGGCGTCAGTGGGCTGGTAGTCCTGAATGGCGGGCGCCACAGTGCGGGCCTCACCGAAGCGGTCCACCTCGACCACGTAAGGAGTGACACGGCTTTGCATCGATTGCCAGACGAGCGCAGATGAAAGTGCAACCGAGGCGGCAAAGCAGCCGAAAGCCATCAGCCGCCAGTTCCTGGCCTGCACACGAACAGAGCCGATGCGCTCGTCCCAGAGCTGCGCGGCCCTTTGGTAGGGGGTGACGGGCTCGGGTGTTTGCCCGTATCGCTGGAGTGTGCGTTTGAACAGCATCGTTCAATCCTCTTTGTTCGCAAGTGTGGGATTTGCGCCCTGGCCGGGCCGGTCACCGTCGCGGATCGCCTGGCCCACCGCATGACGGCCGGCGCGGGCGGCCTGCCCGCTGTGCAGGCGTCTGGCCCATGTTGGCGGCGCGGTCTCCGCAGGCCCCTTCGAACTGCCCGATGCGGCCGCGCTCATTGCCGCGGTCGGCGTGCCGCCGGTAGCGCTCCAGGCCCCACGGTGTCCGGCATCGGCGCTTTGCCTGAGGGACGCGCTGGCGCGACCGGCAACCTGACGCGCTGTGTTGGTAACCGCCCCGCCGGCGGCACGGGCGACCCCGCCCATACCGGCCGTGACACCTGCCAGGCCCGAAGCACCTGATGTGGCGCTGCCAAGCTGGTAGGCGGTAGACGCGGCCGATCCCATGGCGGTGCCGGCCCGGATCGCGGCAATGCCACCGGCAGTGCCCATACGCGCTGCAGCCAGACCCGCGCCACCGGCCAGGAGAGTGGCCCCAGCAGCGGCGCCCGCTGTGCCGATGGCGGCACCAGCCCCCAGTTGCGGCGCACCGGCAACAAGGCCCGAAGCGATACCGGGGCCGAAGATGCCGAGGCCCAGAAGCGACAGTGCGCCCAGCACCTGGGCCATGGCGGTGGCAAGGTCCGCTTCCCGGCCGCCGAGCCCGGAGGTGAAACTGGCGAACAGGGTGCTGCCGATGCCGGTGATGACGGCGAGCACCATCACCTTGATGCCCGAGGAGATCACGTTGCCGAGCACCCTCTCGGCGAGGAAGGCGGTGCCGTTCCACAGCGCGAAAGGCACCAGCACGAACCCCGCCAGCGTCGTCAGTTTGAACTCGATCACGGTGATGAACAGCTGGATCGACAGGATGAAGAAGGCCAACAGCACCAAAAGCCAGGCGACCAGCAGCACGAAGACGGTCAGCGCGTTGCCGAAAATCTCCGGGAAACCGACGAGATCGCTCACCTGCCCGATGAGCGGATAGGCGGCCTCATAGCCGGTGGCGGCGATGCGGCCGGGTTTCATGAGGTCAGCGGCGGTCATGCCGCCGGGCACGGCCTGAAGCCCGAGACCGGCGAAGGAACGATAGACGATGTCGGCCAGCCGCTGGAAATTGCCGAGGATGAAGGCGAAGACGCCGACATAGAGCACCTTCTTCAGGAAGCGGGCGATGACCGCATCCTCGCTGCCGCTCATGGTCCCCAGCGCCCAGAAGAGACCGGCGAGCGTGATGTCGATGCCGATCAGGATGGTGGTCAGGAAGGCAACGTCGCCCGACAACAGACCGAAGCCTGAATCGATGTAGCGGCTGAAGGTCGCCGTAAAGGTGTCGATGATGCCCAGATCGTTCATGTCGCCGCCTCACCCTTACTCGGCCGTATAGGCGGACCCGGAGCCCAGAAACCGCCGCGTCGTCTCACGCGCTGCTTCCTCGGCCTGCGCCTTGCGCGCCATGTCCTGGGCTTCAGCGCGATACTGCGCCGCCATCAGCGTCTGGATCTGCATCTGCTGCTTGGTCGAGAGCGCGATCAGCTGGTTGGCCGCCTGTTGGACCTGAAGCGCGCCCGCCGCCCCCTGGCTGCGGGTGACAAGATCGCTCAGGAGCTGCCGATCGCCCTGTACATTGGTAACGATCTGCGCCTGAACCTGCATGGTGCGGCGGAAGGCGCCCATGGCGTCCTGCCAGCGGCTACGGGCGGCACGGACGATATCGTCCGTACGGACCATTGCGTCATAGCCTTGCGGATGCTGCTGCCGCCACCGGACCTCGAACTGTTCAAGGTTGAAGTTCAACCCTTCGGCCTCGATCATCAGCCCGTCGATGCGGGTCAGCGCGGCCTGCATCCGGCCGAGGGTGGAGACATCGAGCCGCTCAAGGTTTTTCGCCATGTTCTGCAACATGCTTGCCTGGTTCTGCAGCGCACGAATCTGGTTGTTGATCTGTTCGAGCGCCCGGGTGGCGGTGAGCACATTCTGCGCATGGTTGGTTGGATCGAAGACGACGCCACCGAACCCGAACAGGGCCGCAGCAGGACCCGGCGGGAACAGCGCCAGAAAAGCGGCAAGACAGGCGGCGGCAAGAGCGTGTGAACGGTGTTTCCTGACTTCCGACCTTTTTGTTGATCTGACTGGGTTTTTGGTTTGTTTTCAGGTGTGGTTGCTCAGAGGCGCGTTGTAGTGCCCCATTATTATAAAAAGTATTGACATGGGCCTTCAGATGGCTAACCTCTTCGCCCATGTTCATCCGCACCAAACATGACGCAAAGCTCAACCGCACACGGATCCAGATCGTTGAATCCGTCCGCACCGGCTCCAAGGTACGCCAGAAGATCCTGCGCCATGTGGGTGTGGCCCATAACGACAGCGAGATTGAGGATATCAAGCGTCTGGCGGGCCGCTTGATGGAGCAATTACGCATTGATCGCTCGCCGCAAATGGAACTGTTCACGCCCACGGAATATGCCGATCTGCAGGCGCTGGTGCGCCGCGCTCCGCGGCCGGACAAGCTTGGCGTTGATCTTGCCGAGTGCCGTGAGGAGGCGCGGGTCTCTCTGGGTCTGCGGGATGTCATGGGGACGATGTATGACCAACTGGGTTGGGGGGCCCTTCTGGGGGCGGCGCGTAAAAGTGCCAATCGCATTGTGAAAGAGCTGGTTATGGCGCGGATCGCACAGCCCGAGAGCAAGCGCGCGACCGTGGAGGCGTTGGAGAACCAGGCAGGCATCACGCTCAATCTGGACGTGGTCTATCGGAGCATGGATTACATCAATACGCCGGTGATAGACGGGATTTGCAAAACCTCTCACGCGGCGGCAGAGAAGTTGCTGGGCGGGCCAGTGACCGTGCTGTTCTACGATTGCACGACCCTGGCCTTTGACACCGAGCGCGAGGACCCGGCCGAGGATGCGGACGGGGTCGAGCAGGATCATCTTCTGGCCAAGGGCTTCAGCAAGGATGGCAAGCATCACCGCGCTCAGGTCATGCTGGCGCTGATCGTCACCTCCGATGGGCTGCCTGTGGGCTATGAACTCTTCCCGGGAAACACCTGGGAAGGTCATACGCTGGAAGCTGCGCTGAAGGCGTTGGAGGGACGCTTCGACGTGGCCAGGGTCACGTTCGTGGCCGATGCCGCCATGCTCAGCAAGGACAACCAGCAGATGTTGCAGAACAAGGGTCTGCCCTACATCCTCGGCTATCGCATGAAGTCCGCCCCGGCCGCCGTGAAGGCGAACATTTTGAGCCCGGAGGGACGCCAGCCTTGGGCTGGACACGGTTCTGAAGAGGCAACCGAGAAGGGCTGGTACAAGGTGATCGACCAGGAGGGAGCGCGGGTCATTGTGACCTGGTCACCCACCCGGGCACGCAATGATGCCCACAAGCGCGACAAGGCAATCGAAAAGCTGCACAAGAAGCTCAAGCGCTCTCGCAAACCCGGCAGCTTCAGCAGCCGGGGATATGGCCGCTTCCTGGCCTTCCCCGACAGCGGGGACGTCACGCTGGATGATGCAAAGATCAAGGCAGCGGCACAATGGGACGGGCTGCATGCCATTGTTGTTCATGGTGCGGACGAACTGGAGGCACAGGACGTCATTGCCCGCTATCACCAGTTGTGGGAGATCGAAGCCTGCTTCCGCACCAACAAGCACGATCTGAAAATCCGGCCCATCTATCACTGGTCGCCGCGTCGGGTCCGGGCCCATATCGCCATCTGCTACATGGCCTTCTGCTGCCTGCAGCACCTGCGCAAGCATCTGGACCTGCTCGGACACCCGATGAGCCCGGCTCGTATCCGCAACGAGTTGAACGCATTGCAGCTCTCGATCCTGCGCCACAAAGGCACCCCTGACCGCTACGGCATGCCAAGCCATGCCACGGTCGATGCCAGACGCATCCTCACCTGCGTCGGCCTGACCTGGAACGAAGCCCCTTTCAAGATACCCCCCGGGCGCACCCGAAAAACTGGCCAGACCAAAGCCTGAGCTCCCTCAACACTCCGAAACAATCGCTGGCGAAAAAAGTCCGTGTAGTGCCTTTTGGCAACCAAGGCATAATAATATCAATGACTTATACGAAAAAATGTCGGAAGTCAGGCGGGTCAGCGCGGCCTGCATCCGGCCGAGGGTGGAGACATCGAGCCGCTCAAGGTTTTTCGCCATGTTCTGCAACATGCTTGCCTGGTTCTGCAGCGCACGAATCTGGTTGTTGATCTGTTCGAGCGCCCGGGTGGCGGTGAGCACATTCTGCGCATGGTTGGTTGGATCGAAGACGACGCCACCGAACCCGAACAGGGCCGCAGCAGGACCCGGCGGGAACAGCGCCAGAAAAGCGGCAAGACAGGCGGCGGCAAGAGCGTGTGAACGGTGTTTCATGGGGCGTTTCATGGGGATGGCTCCTCCTGTTGGGAATTTTCCGGACCCGGCTCCTGTGCCGGTGCCTCGTGTACTTGTGTCTTGTGTTCCGGTGCCTGCTGCTGCGATGTCTCCTTTTGGGGAGACGGGAACTGCGCGATCAGGTTGCCGGCCCAATCGAGGCCGCGGGCCTTGAGGAAGCCGGCGGCAAAATCGTTCGGGCCGTATTCAGCCAGGACACGGTCGATCAGGGTTTGTGCGGCCGGATTAGAGGCGCCGCACAGGGCGAGGTTGACGGGCCCCAGGCCCAGGTCGAACAGCCGGTTGCCGCCCCGCGATTGCAGGTAATAGTGACGCTTGGGTGTCGCGCGGGCGATCAGGTCGATCTGGCGGTCGTTGAGACCGAAACGTGCGTAAGCCGCGCGTGCCTGCGGCTCGACCGCCCGGTCATTGGGCAGAAGGATACGCTGCGGGCAGCTCTCGATGATCGCCGGCGCGACCGCGCTGTCGGCGATATCGGCCAGCGACTGGGTGGCGAAGATCACCGAGACGTTTTTCTTGCGCAACACCTTCAGCCATTCGCGGATGCGCGCGGCAAAGAGCGGGTTGTCGAGAAACACCCAGGCCTCGTCGAGGATCAGCAGGGTCGGTCGCCCGTCAAAACGTTCCTCAAGACGATGGAACAGGTAGGTGAGCACCGGCAGGACGGCGCTTTCCCGGTGCATCAGTTCCTCCATCTCGAAACACTGCACATCCGACAGCACCAGCCGGTCCTGCGATCCGTCGAGAAACCGCCCGTTCGGGCCGTCAAGCGTCCAGGGTTGAAGCGCCGCCCGGACCGGCCCCGATTGCAGGAGCGCCGCGAGACCCGTCAGCGTGCGCTCGCCCGCCGGCGCGTCGGCAAGGTTGGTGAGCGCCGACCAGACGGCATCCTTTATCTCCGGCGTGACGGCAAGCTGTTCGTGGCCCAGCAGGTCGCCGATCCAGTCCGCCGCCCAGCTCCGTGTCGCAGAATCGTCGATGTGGCGCAGCGGCTGAAAGGCGGGCGCACCGTCGCCGCCGAGCGCATGATGCGTCCCGCCCATGGCGAGCACCGGGCACCGGGCCGACCGGCCCTTGTCGAAGAAGGTGACCTGCGCGCCCGCGTAGCGGCGGAACTGCATAGCGATCAGCGACAGGAGCACCGACTTGCCGGCCCCGGTCGGGCCGACGACCATCATATGGCCGACATCGCCCACATGGGTCGACAGCCGGAACGGGGTCGACCCGCTGGTCTTCGCATAAAGCAGGGGCGGTGCGTCCTGACCGGTGACGTTGGCGAGGTGGGCGTTCTGTGAAGGCCCGGACCACACCGCCGACAGCGGCATCAGGTGGGCCAGGTTCAGCGTGTGCACGAGCGGCTGGCGGACATTGGCGTAAACGTGCCCGGGCAGCGATCCGAGCCAGGCCTCGACCGCGTTCACCGTTTCGCGGATTGCGGTAAAGCCGAGCCCGTTCACGATGCGCTCGACGGCGCGGGCTTTTTCCTCCACCCCCTGCCGGTCCGCACCAAACACCGTGACGGTTGTCGTCAGATAGCCGAAGCCGACATGATCGCCGCCGAGCGCCTGCAGGGCCGCATCGGCGTCAAAGGCCTTGTTGTCGGCGTCGCTGTCCACGAGCACCGTCGCCTCGCCCGTCAGCGCCTCGCGCAGGATGGCGGCAACCGACTTTCTCTTGGCGAACCATTGCCGGCGCAGGCGGGTCAGCACCTTCGTCGCCGCCGTCCTGTCGAGGGGGATGAAGCGCGTCACCCAGCGATAGGCGAAATCCTGATGGTTGAGCGCGTCGAGAAGACCGGGGCGGGTAACATTGGGAAAGCCCATGATGGTGAGCGTGCGCATATGCGTCTCCCCCAGCATCGGCTCCAGCCCGCCGGTGAGCGGCGTATCGACAAGAACGCCGTCCAGATACATCGGGGTTTCCGGCACCGCGACCGGATGGCGCTTTGTCGAGATCGTGCCGTGCAGGAAGGTGAGCGTCTCGCCATCGTCGAGCGCGTGGATCTCCGGCAGGAAACCGCCCATCAGGTCCAGCACCCGGTCAGTCTCGTCGCGGAACCGGGCAAGCTCCTGCCGCCAGTTGCGGGCGCTGCCGTTTGTCTCTCCCTCTCCGGCTCCGTTCCGGTCGCGGTCGAGAACCGCGTCCCCGATGCGGGCCTGTGCATCCGGCGGCGGCATATGGGCGAGCGTCAGGTGATAGCGGCTCTCGAAATGCCGGCCCTGCGCGTTTGCCGGGAAATCGCTCCACCGGAGCGATTTCCGGTCCGGCGCCCCTTCAAACGCCGCGCGGCGTTCCTCATCGACGAGCCAGGAGGCCGCATCGGGAAAGGTGGAAGCCGGATAATGCTGCGCCTCCAGCCGTTCGGCGTCGAAGAACAGCGCCCAGCCGGAGCCGAGCCGCTTGAGCGCGTTGTTGGCGCGGGCGCAGAGGCCCACCAGTTCGGCCTCCGTCGCGCTTTCCAGATCAGGCCCCCTGAAACGCAGGGTGCGCTGGAAACTGCCGTCCTTGTTCAGGACGACGCCCGGCGCCACCAACGCCGCCCAGGGCAGCAGATCGGCGAGCCGGTCGGCCCGGTTGCGGTATTCGGCCAGACTTAACATGATAAACCCCTCAGCATGAAATACCCCTCAACATCGCCACCAGCCGCTTTGCCGCAGGTGCCGCGCCAGCACGGCCATGAACGCCGGATCGCGCTTCGCGGCAAAAACGGCAAGCGTGTGCCCGAGGGCAAACAGGACAAGTCCGGCCACCCATTGCTGGAGGCCGAGACCGACGGCGGCGGCGATGGTGCCGCCGGTGATCGCGACCGGGCGCGGAGCCCCGCCCAAAAGGATCGGTTCGCACAGCGCCCGGTGGACGGGCACCTCGAAGCCTTGCGTCTGATCCGTCACCACACCAGCGCCCCGCCGCCGAAGGAAAAGAAGGACAAAAAGAAGCTGCTTGCCGCAAAGGCGATCGACAGACCGAAGACGATCTGGATCAGCCGCCGGAAGCCGCCCGCGCTTTCGCCGAAGGCGAGCGTCAGACCGGTGACGATGATGATGATCACCGCGATGATCTTGGCCACCGGTCCCTGCACCGATTGCAGGATTCTTTGCAGGGGCGCTTCCCACGGCATGCCGGAGCCGGCCGCATAAGCGGGAGCCACATAGACAAACACAAAAACGGCGGAGAGACAGGACCGGAGTTTCCTGTATAGGCAGGGGTGCCGACGGCTTTTGGCCCGACCTGAACCGGTCGGCGATATGCTGACAGTGCCGGAATCGGTGGCGGTGTCATGCGGGGCGGATTGACGGTTTTTTCGCCCGAAATGTCCCCATTCTGAATTTCCCGGCCCCGAATTTCCCGGTCCTGAATTTTCCCGGCCGGGGCGGTCGCAATGGATATTGTCGGTCTTGCGCATGACTGGTTTCCTTTTCCAAAAGATCAGAGGTGTTGCAGGTGCAGCGGGGAAAAAGCGGTGACGGCATAATCGCCATTGGCGTCGAGCCCGCTGACCCCGGCGATGGCACTGAGGCGCCGCGTGGCGCCGCGCCCGGTGATGAAGACGATGAGATCCACCGCATCGGCAATCAGGCGGCGCGGCACGATGGCCACCCCTTCCTGCACCAGTTGTTCGATCCGGTAGAGCGCCGCATGCGCCGAATTGGCGTGCACTGTGGCGATGCCGCCCGGATGGCCCGTGTTCCACGCCTTGAGCATGTCGAGCGCTTCCGGCCCGCGCACCTCGCCGACGATGATGCGGTCGGGCCGGAGCCGGAGCGTCGAGCGCACCAGGTCGCCCATGGACACCGCGCCCGCGCGGGTTCTGAGCGCCACGCAGTCGGTCGCCGCGCATTGCAGTTCGCGCGTGTCCTCGATCAGGATGACCCGCTCATCGCAATCGGAAATCTCGTCGAGCAGCGCGTTGGCCAGCGTCGTCTTGCCCGAGGACGTGCCGCCCGCAACCAGGATGTTCTTCCGCGCCCGTACCGCCTCTCTGAGCGCGCCGGCCTCGATGGGCGTCATGATCCGGTCCCGGACATAGTCGGAAAGTGTATGGATCCTTGCCGCCGGTTTGCGGATGGCAAAGCAGGGGCGCAGGACCACCGGCGGCAGCAGCCCCTCGAAACGTTCACCACCCATGCCATCCGGAGGGCCGTCCGCAGAGGACGGCAGTTCCGCGCTGACGATGGGCGTGTCCGCCGTAACCTCGGCGCGCATATGGGAGGCCACCAGCCGGATGATCCGCTCGGTCCCGGATGCGGGGATGCACACGCCCGTGTCAACCCTGCCTTCGCCGAGCCGGTCGATCCACAATCGGCCGTCGGGATTGACCATCACCTCAATGACAGTAGGGTCGGACAGCGCCCTGCCGATCACCGGCCCCAGCGCCGTCTTCAGCATGGCGCGTCGGCGCGCGTCTGACGTGTCGCTCATGGCCGGTCCTCCCTCTGATTGGGCTGATCCGCCCCGGGGCTGGTATGGTCCTTAACGGAGTCGCGGGCGCCAGTCTTTCTGTGACGATCACCGGCTGTTTCGGGGCGCCGGTCGGCGGCCCGTTCGTCATCCGCTACGTCATCCGGATCGAGGGAGCGCCTGCCGCTTGCGATCTGACGGCCTACCTGCTCGGTGAACTTGCGGAACCGGTCCCGCGCTTGCCGCTGCGTCGCCTGGTCGGGAACCGGCGTATAAGCGTTGAAGGTCAGATACAGCCTGACAAAAAATGCCAGGGTTTCGGTCAGCACATCAATATCACGCCGGACAAGACCCGTTTCGCGCGACAGCCGGTCGAGGCGGGATTTCAGGGCGTCATCGATCCGGTATGCGCCGCGATGGCGCAGATAGTGGCGCAGGGCATCCGAGACGATCGCCGATTTCGATGCGCCGGGTCCGGCCGCCAGCGCTTCCAGTTCGGCGCTGGTCTCCTCGTCGATATAGATGTTGTGGCGCGGTTTCATGCGGTCCTGTCCTGACAAATCGAACGTCGGAACAAGGATCGCCCGGAACTCTGAAATCCCTTATAGCCTTTATGTACGACCACACACGATCACGGACGGAACCAGAAGATGAAGCCGCACCATGACGATGATCACGGAGCCTGTCCGGTCTGATTGAAGTCGTAAACCCGAAAGGCCGGGTCACGGCAGCGATTGCGAAGCCCGGACGCGTTCGGTCCTGCTCAAGGGCGCACCTGGAGGACCGGACGCGCTCTAGAACCCGTCCAGCAAATCCCTGTCCGGCCCCATCGCCTCGTTGACGCCATAGACGCGCGCGGGTGTGGCGGCGCGATCCATCATGGTCTGATCGGCGGGGCTGTCAGACTCATCCTCCAGCAGGTTCGGCAAGTCGCCCTGCCCGGGCTCAGTGGTTTTAACACTTTCTTCCCCTCCCCCCGGATGGCGCTGTTGCTGCATCCCGCCTTCGTCAGCGGATGCTGCGATCCTGCCGTCATCTTCAGCGGCCAGCCGCCTATCCGTCCGGCGCACCTCTTTGCCCCAATCGTCAGGCCGCGCCTCGGGCCTGTCCGCATAGTCGCCCTCTGCAAGCTGCGGCGCGGGCAGCAGCCGTTCGGTAAAATTCCCGTCCTCGTAATAGCGCAGCTTTTTTGCCCGGATCGGTGCCAGCCCCGAGACCAGCACCAGTTCATCCGTCGGCGGCAGTTGCATCACCTCGCCGGGGGTCAGGAGCGGCCGCGCCGTCTCCTGCCGGCTGACCATGACATGGGAAAGCCACGGCGCCAGCCGTTGACCCGCATAATTGCGCATGGCCCGCAGTTCCGTCGCCGTCCCCAGCGCGTCCGAGATGCGCTTTGCCGTGCGCTCGTCATTGCTGCTGAAGGCGATGCGCACATGGCAGTTGTCGAGGATGGCGTTGTTCTCGCCATAGGCTTTCGATATCTGGTTCAATGACTGCGCGATCAGATAGGCGCGCACGCCGTAGCCCGCCATGAAGGCCAGCGCCGTCTCGAAGAAATCAAGCCGTCCAAGTGCGGGAAACTCATCGAGCATCATCAGAAGCTGATGGCGGCGGCTCTTCTTCGGGTCGCCCTCCAGCCGTTCGGTCAGCCGCCGCCCGATCTGGTTGAGGATCAGCCGCACCAGCGGCTTCGTCCTCGATATATCCGATGGCGGCACCACCAGATAGAGCGACACCGGATGTGCTGCGTCCATGAGATCGGCGATGCGCCAGTCACAGGCCGCGGTCGCCGCCGCCACGGTCGGATCGCGATAGAGTCCCAGAAACGACATGGCGGTCGACAGAACCCCCGAGCGCTCGTTCTCCGACTTGTTCAGCACCTCGCGCGCGGCCGACGCCACCACCGGATGGACCTGCGGGGTCTCCGCCGTTCCTAGATGGTTGGTCTCCATCATCCGCCGCAGCGTCGCCGTAAAAGGCCGGTTCGGGTCGGACAGGAAGGTCGCCACCCGCGCGAGCGTCTTTTCCTCCTCGGCATAGAGCACATGCAGGATCGCACCCACCAGCAGGGCATGGCTGGTCTTTTCCCAATGGTTCCGGCGTTCGAGCGCGCCTTCGGGATCGACCAGGATATCGGCGATGTTCTGCACGTCGCGCACCTCGTCCGGTCCCTTGCATACCTCAAGCAGAGGATTGTAGCGGGCTGACCGGGGATCGGTCGGGTTGAACAGCAGGCAGTGCGAGAACCGCGATCGCCAGCCGGCGGTCAACTGCCAGTTCTCGCCCTTGATGTCGTGGATCACCGCCGAGTCCGGCCACGACAGCAGGGTCGGCACGACCAGCCCCACTCCCTTGCCCGAGCGGGTCGGGGCAAACGCCATCACATGTTCCGGCCCGTCATGGCGCAAATACCGGTCTTCATATTGGCCGAGGAACACACCCGCCGGACGAAACAGTCCGGCCTTGCCGATCTCGCGCGGCAGCGCCCATCGCGAGGAACCATAGGTGGTCACCAGATGCGATTGCCGCGCCCGCCACAGCGAACCGAAAATAGCCGCCGCGCACCCTATGAAGCCGCTTGCCGCCGCCAGCATCCCGGCCCGGTCGAACACATCAGGTGCATAGGCCTCGTAGAAGTACCACCACTCGAACAGCTTCCACGGCTCATAAACCGGCCAGCCGAACAGCACGAACCACGGGGGCCCCAACTGCGGCTGATAGCCCAGCATCGCCGCACCCCACTGCGTCGCCGACCAGACGCCGAGAAGGACCATGGCGAAAACGACGACAATCTGGCCAATCAGCAGTTTGGTGGGCGTCATGGCAAAGGGCTCCGTTACATGTGGCAAACGGAAGCGATTATGGCGCGAGATGGCCGAAACGCTTATGCCCTTTAGGTACGCTGGAGTGCGCTCTATTGATTTTGCTGCCGCAAAAGCGTGTCCAGCCGTTGATATTGTTGATCGGCTTCCAGGTCAGATCGGGCGGTCCGAATATTTTCAAGACAAGCCCGCAACTCTTCTGGGGGATACGGCAATTGGCCCGGAATAATCCGACCCAGGAAATCCAGCGCCTTCCCTGGAAAGTCTGTGCATAGTCCGGATTCCCCCAAAAGGTGAACGACATAGTGCAAGTCATCAATGGGCCGCAACCAGTCTCTGAAGATATTCATCGCCTCAGGAAATGCGTCTCCTGAGGCAGCGCACAGTTTGGCAAAATACCTTGAGACCTCCGGCGTTCTGGCCTCGTTCCTCTGCGGCCAAAAACACTTCATGAATGGCGCAATCAGGTTACGAAGATATTCCGGCCGTTGCGCGCCAGCCCCCTGAAAAGCCTGGAACAAAGTTTCCGCTGTCTGTGCGAGCGCTACCGGCGGAAAGGCCCCGATCACGGCCTTGAAATCACAGCTTTTGTAGGTTTTACTCGGATCCAATGCTGCATGAGTAAAAAACGCAACATATTGCCTGCCGTATGTTTCTCCGAGATCGGCAAGATGTCCAGCGGTCGTCAGAACCGACGATTTGAGCGTGTCCAGCAGAGGCCAGTGCGAGCGGGGCGAATGCAGAAAAGCTTGCCACACCCCACGGGCGGTATCTTGATCCCGCCCCCAGTCGAAATGGGGCAACAGGTGCCGTTCGGTCCAGTCGCGGTCAACCCGATATAGCGCGATCACATTTCTGGCTAGGATTATGCAGCCATATCGAAGACCAGCAGCGTCTGCATCGCATATCTCCGCGAACAGTGATTTAACCTCGTCCCGCAATCCTTCATCGTCCCGCAGGTTCTGCCTGTACCACCAGCGCATCGCTGCTTGGGTGACAAGGCCGACCGGATGGTTAATCGCCTGAAACACAATATCGTCCGAGAGATCGAACGGATCGTTTTTCTGTATCTCCAGGATTCGGCGGACAAGCTCAAAAAACACGGCTTCGCTTCCGGTGAATTCTCCACCAACGGAATCCAGCCACCACGCGACAGGGTGCGCGATTTCCTTCAACCTGTCATCGGGAATATCGGCGAGCACGCGGCTTGCATATTTCCACGACCGCTTCCGGAACCGTTCGGTCGACCAAGCTTGTAGAGCCTGATGCCAACGCTCAACGGGCCATATTCCCTGCCGTGCAAGGCTGAACAAAGCAACGGCCGTGCGCGGAAAGTCACTCACGCAATGGTCAGCCCAATCGTCTGCTTTATCCCATTGGTCGGTTGACGGGTTCTTTTGCAGCCAAGTTTCCAATTCGCGGCGCGAGTTCGGAGTGGGCTGGAATACCCGCCAGTCGTCATTATCACCCATCCAGAATGAAAACTCGTCCCGGTCATCGTCTGCCAGTTGCCATTCCGGATATTGTTCGGAGAGTGTCTGAAGTCGAACCGATGCTTCTGGTATCAGTGTGTCGGCGGCGGTGCGATATTTCGCAAGGAGCAACCATGTTTTCCGGTCAATGAGACGTTGGTCTATATCATCCCGGAGTAGTTGATCCGGCGGCCCATCAAGAATGGCCTGCTGCAAAACGGTGCTCTGCTCGGGAGACAATATGGGTGCCAGCGCCATGATAAGCCTGACTGCCTCGCGTTTCGTTTCATTGGCCCAAAGCCAACGGCGATCATCCGCCAGAAGCCAGTGAATTGTTTCGTCCGGAGGAAGGATATCCGGCCTTTGGGCGGCCGCGAAAAGTGCCAGCCGCCGGAACATCGGGTACTTAATCATCGTCCAGCGTCTGGCCTCGTTCCGGGCAACGTCCGGCTGCCTTTCTGCTTCTGCCAGCCAGGCATCCCGCGTTAGCTCGATCAGGGCCGTCCAGTCGCACAAATTACTGTTCTGTTCATGTGGGCTGATCGAAGGCTGATGAATATATGAAAGGTCATGATGATCGTCGGCTCCTTCAAGCTCGCTCATGAGATCAAGTGTATCCAGAACCAGAGCCGTCAGGTCCGGAAGCAATTGCGGAAGCGCTTCCTGCCATAGGTCGCTGCCCGAAAGGGTATCGAGGACAGATTGAACATTGTCAGCGCCCAGAACGATTTCCCATCGCACCAGATCGGCCACACTAACGTTGCCTGTTGCATCGCCTTCTTGTTCACCGTCGCTGTCCCCCGTAGGAAAGCGAAACGGTTCTCCGATCTCGATACAGGGTGATAGCGCCTGCCTCAGACGCCACCGCAGCGAAGGTGACAGGCCGTCCCTTTTGAAATCTTCCCTCCATGTGTACAGGTCCACACCATCATTGCCGCCCTTCAGCCGACCAGCGACCACCAAGCGCCACAGGCGCTGCATCGGCGAGGACAGCGGCTGGGCGCTGTCATGACGTTCTACCATCGACCTCGAAACAATCGCCAGAAAACAGGGGTGAAGCTGCCCGCCATGGTTCGCGATCCAGAGCAGGAGCTTGGGGTCGTCCAGATGCCGCGCCAGCCAGCGGGCTATCTGCCCCATGACGTCATCCCACTTTCCTACGGAGTCATGCAGCAAAATCGGCGCCATCCATGGCGCGTGCCTATAAAGGGAAGGCCTTATCACGAGACTGAAGGTCAGTCTTTCGTCTTTTTCCGAATTCGGCTGAACCCCGAAGCGGCGCAGGTCATGGTAACCGAACCGCCGGTCGGTAAAAGCCTCCAGCCATTCAAGCGAGGGCAGAGGATCAAATTCGGCAAAACGTTTTGCGGGCAGACCCTCTTTATCGCTGAGTGCCCATAACATCCGGCCAACAAAATCATCCTGAGCTGTGCTGCCGGTCGGCACGGTCATGGCATACCGCGTGACGATGGCCTCCTTTCCCCGAACGCCGTCACGATAGCTTTCCGCCCACGCATGCAAGGATTTGTGAAGATACGTGTGCTTTTTGGTTTCCCGGTAAAGGATCGGCGTGACGTTTCTGGCTCTCCAGTCCTGTTCCGCAGCCGCGCCCTTTCCCTTTTTGAAGCTGCCAAACGCAAACGCCTCTATCGGTGCTTCGCCCATGAGCCGGTCAGCCGCCAGGGCATCCGTCATGTAGCGCAGAACTGGATCGTCGAGGCTGTATCCAACGAAACAAACGGTGTAGTTGCGGAACAGTTCGGTCACGAAGCGTGCGGCCCAACGCTCGGTCAGATAGGCAAGTCCGAAGTCCCCGCTGGACACAACCAGTCTGTTCAGATCTTCTTCCGAAGGAGCCTGCGGCAACAGGCCGTGAAGATAAACAAGGCCGTTCCAGCGATTCTTGGGGACGGGCAGTAACGGTGCATTGAACCGTGAAACTTCAATATCTTTGTCCGCGATGACCGTTTCAAACAACCGGTCGAAATTGGTTGTCACCAGCCTGCATTGCCCCTCGCGGCTTCGACTCAGCGTCAGCAGGGCATCATGGGTTCGCGTAGCTTGTGACTGCTTTGTCAGCTCAGGTGTGAGCACTTCAGCCAACTGGCTGCGGACAGCCGCACGTCCACCGGGGAACCGGTTTTCGAGCAGACCGATCACCGTGTCATAACGGCCCTGCTCGAAGGCTGCATCCTCAACCGAATCGCGCTCAGTTCCAAGGTTTGTATAGATATCTTCAACCAACCCCTTGAATCCCGGCAGTTCCGCCGGATAGGAGATTCCGGCCCCACAGAAAAACACCACACCGCCTTCTTCATGTGCTTGGATCAGGTGCTCAGGAATATCGGGGCCGTTCTTTACGAATTGCACTCTTTGATCTCTCCTCGAAATTGGTTCCCATGCACAAGAGACATTACCCCTATTACACTGCGCATCAACATCCCTTCTCACGAAATCCCCCGCCCCCGCTGCCGTCCGATGGTCCATGAGATGCCGTCGCCGCGGATGACGCCTGAGACGTGCTGGCCGATATGGCGTTCGAGGATGGGACGCCAGGGGACGAGGGTAAACTCGCGGGATTTTTCGATGACGGCGTATTTACCGTTGGCCAGTTCAACCGCGCGGCGCAAAGTACCTTCGACGGGCTCGCCCTGTCTGGCATCGACATAGGCAAGACCAAGCTGATCTGACAACTGACCGGCGACGCGAGCAAGCTCGCGGCGGCGCAGGGTGGCCAGCATGTCGGCGCGGTAGCGGGTGCGTCCCTGCTCTTCGCGCGCCAGCCCTTCGGCGACCAGCCATTGGCGGCGGTGTTCTCTCGCTTCACGCAGTTCGCGCCCGAACCCGCTGTCGCGGGTGGCTTCGGGCATATCGGCAACCAGATCACGATCGAGCCATGTGGCACCGTCGGCACCCACCTGCCGGTCGAGCGACAGATGCGACAGCGTCTCGACGATGACCGGCGCGGCCCTGGCCCGCCCGCGTTCATACTCTGTCACCTGGTCGAGATGATCGGGTGCAATGAGCCAGGTGCCGTCCGGCGCGCGGTCGATGGCGCCGGTGGCGCGGCGGATCGCCTCCAGCCGCCGTATATGGGTCTGGGCGAACCGCTCGGTCGCACGCGGGTCATGATCGAGATGGAGGTCGGTGGTGTAGCGGCCCCCGTTGGCGGCGGCGACCTCGGCGACCGTGATATCCGCCTGGCGCGGTTCGATGGTTTTGGGTGTCACGCGAACTATGCTGCCTTCCGGTGTTGGTTCGGTCGCATCGCCCCGGCCGATGTCGATATAGTGCGCCCGTCCGTCCAGACCATCGACGATCAGATAAAGCCGGTCGTTGAGTTCGTCGGACAGGCCCCGCGCCGTCACCCGCCCGGTGACGGGTCTGACATTCGGGTCTGCCGGGTCATGGATGACATAATCACCCGGACTGCGGGCGATGTCTTGTGCCGCCATTGCGCGCTGCAGGGTCCTGATGATGTCGCCGCGCTCGCCCATGCGACGCAACGTGTCTTCAAGGCCCTCTTCCAGTCGCCATACACCCGGGCGGTGTTCCGCTGCGAGGCCCAGATGCGCAAGTTTCTGCAACCGGCCCGCGCGCAGGCTCTGCCGGAAAGGATCGCGGTCGGCGGCCGTGACAAACCCGTCCCCGTCCATTTCATGCAGCAGACGACGGTCGAGAGAGGTCAGCCGCTCCTGCTTCACTTCCGCCCGCAGCCGGTCTTCGATCTCGCGGTCGGTGCGGGGTCCGAGATCAAGGCTGACCAGCTCGGCGGCGCGCTCCCGCAGGCCAGTGGTGATATAGTCGCGGGCGATGACCAGATCGTCGCCCCTGTCATCCTTGCCGCGCAGCATGATGTGGGTATGGGGATGACCGGTGTTGAAGTGATCGACCGCCACCCAGTCGAGGCGTGTGCCGAGGTCTTCCTCCATCTGCGCCATCAGGCGGCGGGTGAGCGGCTTCAGGTCGTCATACTCAAAACCGTCCTCGGGTGAGACGATGAAGCGGAACTGGTGGCGGTCGCCATCGGCCCGGTCGAGGAAGGCCTTGCCATCCGCTTCGTTCTCAAGCGCAGTGTACAGGTCACCGCGTTTCCCCTCACGGGTGACGCCGTCACGCTGGATATAGCGCAAGTGAGCCTTTGCTCCGTTCATCCCCTTGCCCGCCAGTCTGACGATACGGGATTTGACGACGACGCGGCGCTGACGGAAGGCGGCATGGCGATCACGGCTGGCCAGCACACGACCTGCGCCTGCGCCGCGTCCGAGGCGCGCGCCGGTAAAGCCCGGCCTGCGTGCCGCAGACTTGCCACCACGTACAGGGCCACCCCGCGCCAGGTTTGACGCGGCCAGCACCTGATGCAGGAACTTGCGCTCGCTCTTCGCGCCGGACGAACCGGTCGCGCGCGGCTTGCCGACCCTCGGTCTGAAATCGTCGCCTGACATAATCTGCTCCTTTCCGCCCCCATGAAGGGACAGTCGGGCGGCCCTTGTAAACCGGTGCCATGCGGAACCAGTAAAATCAGAGTGTTACGGCACCCGTGGCACCATGGCATAGAGCCTGGCACCATCCGACCTCCCGAAAAAACAATGTGCAGACAAGGGCTTACCCTTCGCGGTTCCCGCCGATGGTGCCGTTGCTTTTATCTTGCCATACACGACTTCCTTCATCCCCCCTGCGACCCTCCACGATCCCCTGCGACCGATCCTCCATCGAGGCGGAAATCCCGGCAGCTGCAAGGTCGCGCTGCCGGGTGTAAGAATACGCAGAAATCGCGATGGGAAACGACATTTTCATCTCATTTCCCGTTCTGTTTTGGGGGGAAAGCGGCACGAAAAACTCGCCATTTCGTGCGAGAATTTCGCTGTTTTCGCGCGTCGAAACCGGCAAAACAGCCGCGTATCGAAGGCAATTTTCGGTGAATTTTGTGTGGTTGATGGGCCGGATTTTGTCTTTGTGACGGTGGTTTCCGGCGTACCACCAGGCGCCTCCCGGGTGCCGGCGGCACAGGCGCGAGTCTCGGCAGGAAGCGGTTTTCCATCGCGCAAATGCCCCCCGTAGCGTCCCGGCTTTTCCACCTGACCGGCATTGTAAGCAGCGAAGAGACCTGAACTGCCGAAGCGCTCGTACATGGCCTTGAGATAGGCGGTTCCGGCGAGAATATTGGTGCGCGGATTGTAAGGATTGGTGCCCAGTCCGTGCTCGTCGCGCAGTTCTTTCCAAGTGCCGGGCATGAGCTGCATCAGACCCATGGCGCCCTTGGGTGAAATGGCTTGGCTGTCGCCATTGCTCTCGGCCAGGATGACGGCGCGGAACCAGCTTTCGGGGATGGAATACCGTTGTGCTGCTTCTTTGATATGCGCCTGAAACCGTGCGAGCGTAGCCGCTTCAGCGGGGGAGATAATCGCGGCGGCAGCGATGATGAGAGGTGTTATTCGGTCCATAGCGGTGCGAGTCTTGCGATGATCCGGTGACGCTCCTGACTTCCGACATTTTTTCGTATAAGTCATTGATATTATTATGCCTTGGTTGCCAAAAGGCACTACACGGACTTTTTTCGCCAGCGATTGTTTCGGAGTGTTGAGGGAGCTCAGGCTTTGGTCTGGCCAGTTTTTCGGGTGCGCCCGGGGGGTATCTTGAAAGGGGCTTCGTTCCAGGTCAGGCCGACGCAGGTGAGGATGCGTCTGGCATCGACCGTGGCATGGCTTGGCATGCCGTAGCGGTCAGGGGTGCCTTTGTGGCGCAGGATCGAGAGCTGCAATGCGTTCAACTCGTTGCGGATACGAGCCGGGCTCATCGGGTGTCCGAGCAGGTCCAGATGCTTGCGCAGGTGCTGCAGGCAGCAGAAGGCCATGTAGCAGATGGCGATATGGGCCCGGACCCGACGCGGCGACCAGTGATAGATGGGCCGGATTTTCAGATCGTGCTTGTTGGTGCGGAAGCAGGCTTCGATCTCCCACAACTGGTGATAGCGGGCAATGACGTCCTGTGCCTCCAGTTCGTCCGCACCATGAACAACAATGGCATGCAGCCCGTCCCATTGTGCCGCTGCCTTGATCTTTGCATCATCCAGCGTGACGTCCCCGCTGTCGGGGAAGGCCAGGAAGCGGCCATATCCCCGGCTGCTGAAGCTGCCGGGTTTGCGAGAGCGCTTGAGCTTCTTGTGCAGCTTTTCGATTGCCTTGTCGCGCTTGTGGGCATCATTGCGTGCCCGGGTGGGTGACCAGGTCACAATGACCCGCGCTCCCTCCTGGTCGATCACCTTGTACCAGCCCTTCTCGGTTGCCTCTTCAGAACCGTGTCCAGCCCAAGGCTGGCGTCCCTCCGGGCTCAAAATGTTCGCCTTCACGGCGGCCGGGGCGGACTTCATGCGATAGCCGAGGATGTAGGGCAGACCCTTGTTCTGCAACATCTGCTGGTTGTCCTTGCTGAGCATGGCGGCATCGGCCACGAACGTGACCCTGGCCACGTCGAAGCGTCCCTCCAACGCCTTCAGCGCAGCTTCCAGCGTATGACCTTCCCAGGTGTTTCCCGGGAAGAGTTCATAGCCCACAGGCAGCCCATCGGAGGTGACGATCAGCGCCAGCATGACCTGAGCGCGGTGATGCTTGCCATCCTTGCTGAAGCCCTTGGCCAGAAGATGATCCTGCTCGACCCCGTCCGCATCCTCGGCCGGGTCCTCGCGCTCGGTGTCAAAGGCCAGGGTCGTGCAATCGTAGAACAGCACGGTCACTGGCCCGCCCAGCAACTTCTCTGCCGCCGCGTGAGAGGTTTTGCAAATCCCGTCTATCACCGGCGTATTGATGTAATCCATGCTCCGATAGACCACGTCCAGATTGAGCGTGATGCCTGCCTGGTTCTCCAACGCCTCCACGGTCGCGCGCTTGCTCTCGGGCTGTGCGATCCGCGCCATAACCAGCTCTTTCACAATGCGATTGGCACTTTTACGCGCCGCCCCCAGAAGGGCCCCCCAACCCAGTTGGTCATACATCGTCCCCATGACATCCCGCAGACCCAGAGAGACCCGCGCCTCCTCACGGCACTCGGCAAGATCAACGCCAAGCTTGTCCGGCCGCGGAGCGCGGCGCACCAGCGCCTGCAGATCGGCATATTCCGTGGGCGTGAACAGTTCCATTTGCGGCGAGCGATCAATGCGTAATTGCTCCATCAAGCGGCCCGCCAGACGCTTGATATCCTCAATCTCGCTGTCGTTATGGGCCACACCCACATGGCGCAGGATCTTCTGGCGTACCTTGGAGCCGGTGCGGACGGATTCAACGATCTGGATCCGTGTGCGGTTGAGCTTTGCGTCATGTTTGGTGCGGATGAACATGGGCGAAGAGGTTAGCCATCTGAAGGCCCATGTCAATACTTTTTATAATAATGGGGCACTACAACGCGCCTCTGAGCAACCACACCTGAAAACAAACCAAAAACCCAGTCAGATCAACAAAAAGGTCGGAAGTCAGGAAAAACTCGCCATTTCGTGCGAGAATTTCGCTGTTTTCGCGCGTCGAAACCGGCAAAACAGCCGCGTATCGAAGGCAATTTTCGGTGAATTTTGTGTGGTTGATGGGCCGGATTTTGTCTTTGTGACGGTGGTTTCCGGCGTACCACCAGGCGCCTCCCGGGTGCCGGCGGCACAGGCGCGAGTCTCGGCAGGAAGCGGTTTTCCATCGCGCAAATGCCCCCCGTAGCGTCCCGGCTTTTCCACCTGACCGGCATTGTAAGCAGCGAAGAGACCTGAACTGCCGAAGCGCTCGTACATGGCCTTGAGATAGGCGGTTCCGGCGAGAATATTGGTGCGCGGATTGTAAGGATTGGTGCCCAGTCCGTGCTCGTCGCGCAGTTCTTTCCAAGTGCCGGGCATGAGCTGCATCAGACCCATGGCGCCCTTGGGTGAAATGGCTTGGCTGTCGCCATTGCTCTCGGCCAGGATGACGGCGCGGAACCAGCTTTCGGGGATGGAATACCGTTGTGCTGCTTCTTTGATATGCGCCTGAAACCGTGCGAGCGTAGCCGCTTCAGCGGGGGAGATAATCGCGGCGGCAGCGATGATGAGAGGTGTTATTCGGTCCATAGCGGTGCGAGTCTTGCGATGATCCGGTGACGCTTCACCGGCCCGAAATAGCGGCTGTCAAAGGAGCCGGCAGGCGTAAGGAGCAGGAAGATTTCATCCGCTTCGAGTGTGCGGCATTCGTTCCAGCGCGGCATAGGGCGACCTTTGCGGTCGACTTTAAGGTGGTCAGCAACCACATCACCGTTGATGATGATCACGCTATTAAAGGCGCAGACGTCATCGCCGCTCATGGCCGCGATGCGTTTGATCAGCGGTACGCCAGCGGGCAGATAGCGGCGCTCGGCGGCCAGTTTGGCGATGGATTTAGAGGGTTGGACGAGCACCAGGTCGCCGCGCTCCGGCGCACCGGATGTGACGCGATAGAGGCCGATTGGCGCGCTGGCGGAGGCGTTCCAGACCAGCAAGGGCGTGTGGGCAATGGCAGAAATACCGATCAGCGCGACACCTGAAAGGACGGCAGCAAGGGGAAGGAGGACGGCTTTTTTCATACGCCTGCCCCATCCGATGTGGAAGATTGCCCCCGACCTTGTGACCAGGCCTCAAGGTCGGCGATGTGGTAGCGCACATAGCGGCCATGCTTGCGAAAGCGGGGGCCATTGCCAGTCAGGCGCATCTTTTCTAATGTGCGATAAGAGAGGCAGAGGTAATACGCGGCCTCTCGGGTGGTGAGAAACGGGCTGCCCTTTTTGGCCTCGCTCGCCCGTGTTTGATCGTCTTGCATCCATAGCTCCTTTCGGTGTGCCGGAGCGCATCCAGCCGAAGTGTGAACCCGGTTCGGCGTTCGGATGCGCGACCAGGCGCAGATGGCCCAAGGATGGCGCGCAAGGGCGCGTCGCGGGACGCTCGAAAAACGGGGGGTATCGAAATCGAGCCCCCGTCCAATCGCGGTGTGAAACAGGACTTCTGTCGAAGAAAACGGAGGAGAAGAACGGGCTGCTTAAGCCCCATCTCCGGTATCCATTGCATCGAGCTGGGCCTGCAATTCAGCGATCCTGGCGCGGCTCCATGCGCGCTCATCTGCGGGCAAGCCTCCGCGCAGTTCGATGTCCAGGAGTTCGATCCAGATGGCGATATCGATGCGTGACATGGGTGAAAATCTCCGTGATGATTGAGCTGTTCTCTTGGTCAGAGAACGCGCCCAGCGGTCATCCGGTGAGCCGAGGGTCAAGGCCGCGTCAGCGCCGCGAAGCGGGGCGTGGGGGAGCCGAAATGCGGTAGCATTTTGGGGGAACCGCGCAGCCTTGAGGCTCGCGTTGCGCCGGGTGGTATACTGAAGAAATCGAGACGGAAAGCCCGTTGCCGTCAGGCAACACCGCATCAATTCCGGCGATTGGGCAGGTGCGAAAGCCCGAAAAAGCCCCGCTAGCGGATCAGCCGCAGCGGGGCTTTGAGGGTACGGGATTAGCGCTCGCGTGGCTCCCAGAGGGCGATATGGGTGGTGCCGTCTTCGCCGGACTGTTCCAGCTTGACCAGGCGGGCGCGCACCCAGTTGGGACCGAATTCCGGCGCGCCGATCTTGAGGTTGAGGTAGGTCTCACCGCTGGTTTTGGCGATCTGCGACCAGCCTGCGCCGACTTCGTAGCGATTGCCGTTGCCGGCATAGACGCGATGGTCGGGGGCGTTCTCGCTCATCTTGTCGACCGGGGCGATGACGAGGCCGGCGGTGGCGTTGAGGGTTTTGAGCGTGCCGGTGAAGCTGCCGTCTGCGGATTTGGTGAAAGTACCAAGTGTGATAGCCATGATAAGTCTCCTGTGCTGTTCGTCGCGGGACCATCCCTCGCGATGTCACCAGCGATAAGACCGCAAAGGCGGGCGGTTCACCTGAAAGGGCGAAGCGGAGCGGAGCACCCGCCAGGCGGAGAAATTTGGAGCGAAGCGGGCGCGAGGAATGGCCGCAGGCCAGGGGAAATTTTTGGGAATTATATACTTAAGTAACATTTTTATAGTGGACTGTCGCATATTGACGCGATAAAAACGAAAACCGCGCAAGGTATTTTAGCACTCTGCGCTCTCTTTAATCAGGCTTCTTGATACTCATTGGCCGCATGAATGCAGCCCTGATTTCATCCAATGACATTTCAGGCATGTCGATTTCTTCTTCCAACTCAGCCTTGGTCGGTTGATATTTGTTCGATCTGATGTGCAGATCGGCGGGTTCAGGCAGGTCTGCATTGTAACGTTGGTTTGTCATGCGAATTCCTAAATTGAATACATTGGTTTTAGCCGAGAAGTTCTCGCAAGCGGGTTTGGATTGGTTCAATTTTAGCCAGTTCGGTCAACAAAAACTCTACGTTGTCGGGGCCGTCGGCCTGACGCGCCCGCACAATACTGTCGTAATCAATTTCCAACAAATCACAAAACTCCCGACCTGTCATTGCCTCATCGATTGAAATTCTCTTCTTGAATCCTTCCCAGATCGCTTGCTTGTCTTCTTGATTGAAAGCACAAAAGTGTGCCTGGAACCGATATTGAATATGCTGGGCGTTGCGTTGAATGAACCCGTGCATTGACTGCCTCTCTGCGCTAGCTTTTTTTGTGTCGAACACATGACCGTCCTTCAACTCAACTATATGGCAGTTTTGCTCGCCTTTTCGGCGCTTGAAAACCATAAAGTCAGGCTCTGATCCCGAAAAATCCAAGGTCCGACTTCGTTTAATTTCACGTTTTCGGGCAAGCAACACGCCCTCAGGCATGATTTCTTGTTCCAAAAAGGTGTCCAGATTAGGGATGTTGGGAACAGCTTCCACGATCATCGATTCCAGTTCTGACCCCGATGAGATTACAGCTGACTGTATCTTGCTGGCCAATTCACCTAACGCTTCATTCCCAAACAACCGGGCGTAAGAACCAGATGTGTTCTTTGGTTTGGCATCCCGTAATCGTGCCATAATCTAACCGTTCAAGTCGCAACCAAGGAAGGTGCGGCCATGGTTTCGTGCCGCTTGCAGAACCGAAAACGACCCGGCAGCCGGATCAATTACAAAATCGCCTTCGTGGCTCACGGCGGCCATGAGTTGACCTTGTATGTCTATTGGTTTGGAATGTGGGTGATCCCGCTGGGATACTTGTTCTTGAATTACATCTGGAATGTTATGTATTTTCCACACGCCTTTTGCCTTACGCGGCTGTTTCTGTAGTACTATGCAGTATTCTCCTCTGCGCCGAGTGCGATAGCCCATACCAAATGTACCCTTGTTCCACGTTAAAAGATCCACAATGTCCAGCCTCGTTCCGTCCAGCCACGGGTGAATACCTTGGCAAAGGTGAAACTTATCCACCCATAAAAAGAGATGGCCTGATGGGATAAGCGTACGATCTATTCCGCGAATAAAATTGGCGATGGCCTCCTCCGGCATTTGCTGTAGGGCGCTGCGGCGTTTTCCACGAACTTTGCCTTCGTTCCCATATGCCAGCTTTTCAAGCACGCCACGGTATTGGGGATCGAAGAATGCGACTGGAACTGCGTCCGCAGGTATAGCGGAAAGGAACTCAAGACCGTCCATCTTAAGGCGCGTGTTGGGCTTAAGGACATCGGGAAGCACCAGCTTTGGCACGGTCACCGTGCGCGTGTTGGAAAATACCCCGGCAGTACTTTGCGAAGTTCCGACGCTCATGACCGCGCTCCGCTATTCAATCCGTTATCCTCGATTAGCTTCTTGTAAGGCAGGTTCTTTCCAGCCATCCCATGCACAACGCCGCCCATTTGGTCGATTGTATCCTTTGGCCTGTTGTTGTGACGGTGCTGAAACTCGTCCACATAGCGTTGCAGATGCTTGGGCGACATCTTGTGATAGACGCCATTATAACCCCGCTTCATAGGAGCCCAAAAGCTTTCCAGCCCGTTGGTGTGCGCCTGATCGCGGACATATTCACCCACTGAGTGCTTTACCACCTCATGCGGCCTGTCAATGCCCTTGTAGGCACTAGCCTCATCGGTATAGAGTGTTGCTCCTTCGACGGCATGCTCGTTCACAAACCCCTGCAAGGTCTCTTTGTCTGTGCTCTCTACCACTTTGGCAACAACCTGACCCGTTTCGCGATCCCTGATACCAGCAACAGCAGCCTTGCCAACAGCGCCACGTCCAGCCTTGAGTTTCTTCTTCGCGTGTTTGTTGCCTTCCTTGCCGCCTATGTAGGTTTCATCTGCTTCGACTGGGCCATTAAACCAAGGCATGTTTGCCTCCATTGCAGCCCGAAGACGATGCAGCATGAACCACGCGGACTTCTGCGTAACACCAAGCTCACGGTGCAACTTCATCGAAGATACGCCCTTAAGGTTAGTTGTGAACAAGTAAATACCAATGGCCCATGTGCGATATGGTAGCCGGGTATTCTCAAGGATCGTGCCGACCCGAACCGTAAACATGGGTTTTTTGGAGCACTCACGACACCTGTGCGTCATGCTTGGATGCCTGATGCCTGACTGCACGTTGAAAGAACCGCAATGCGGGCAAAACGGACCATCTGGCCAATGTAGTTCCTCAATCCACTTACGCGACTTTTCTTCATTACCGAACATTGCAGCAACCTGTAGGAAGGTCAGGCCCTTGCGGTTTGATTTTCCCGGTGCTTTTGTCATTTTTACACTCCTGAATGTTATTAAAATGTAACAAATGCGTCGGAGTCCGTCAATCATAAATGTTACTTAAGTATATAATTCCCAAATTTTTTCGTCCTGCGGGTTGAACGGTCCGGCGCAGGATTTAAGCGGCAAAGACATGCAGGGATTGGTCCTCGATGAATGGCGGGATAGGGAGACAAATGGCCTCATCACCCGCAGCTTTCACCGGCCTGCCTGACGGCTTTTCCGGCCACTTCAATACCCGTCACCGCCCGTCGGGTCGGTATTCTTCCGTGCAAGGATGAGCCCCAAAACGCCCCTTCCTCGCCCAAAATGCCGGTGGCACGATACGGAAAATGAAGCCGGATATGCCACTCCAAAGCAGGTGGCAAAGCTGTACCCAATCCCATCCGCCGTGCTATTTTGGACCGGATGCGCTGACCCAACCCAAGCCAGGCACGCCCGCAAGACGGCCCGCTGCACTGCTGGCAGGAGGCATAACGCGCCTTTTCCACCCCTCCCGGCCACGTCTGATCGCATGAGGAATGGGGCTTTTCATGCGGGAAACGCTAGCCACCCATCGTCCGCGAATGCGGGCAAAAGCGCCATGGGATGGAAGCCCGCAGGGCCGAAACCGCGAAGCGGGTTCGGTTCACGACAGCCCGGCGCGCGAGGCTTATCCTCGCGCGGGCGCCACATTTTAGGACACCTTTTGCACCCTGTTATGATTTCCGCGATAAGCGCTTCCCTAATGTGCTCGGCTGGTTTGATCCGCCACAAAATCCACAAATGATGGTAGATTCCATTTGTGGTTATTGTAGAACGGTCGAACAATTGGGGGATCTTGGCGTGAGCAAATCGGGTGACATCACGAAGAAAGGAAAGATCGCAGCGAAATCGCTAGCGCATCGACTGACGGGGTTCTCGCTGCCATTCTTTGGCGTCCAGTGGACGCCTTCCGCTGATGAACGAGAGATCATCCGGCGATTGCTGGCTGCGCTTGAAGACCGGCGCGTTCTCTTCGTTCCGTATCACCTCGAAGTCGTTTCACAGGTGACATCTTCGGTCCTGCAAATGCGCGAACTGCTGACAGAATCATTGCAAGCTCTACCTGAGACCGCTCGGGCCGCCGGGTCCATCCGTGCCATGCGCGCTGCGTGTCGAAAGTTCCTTGAGGAACCGCATCCGGATTTCCGCAACCTGCCGCCCCACTACAGCAGAGGGCGCTTTGGAGACGCAGAAGGCAGCCCACCATTCTTCGTTGCTCTTGGCGAACTGCGGGCGACATTTGGCACCCACGTGGCAGCGCTCGCGTACCAATATGGCGTCGATGTCGAGGGCGAGCTCGCATCGATCCTTCCTCCCACGGACGATGCATCATGAAGGCGCTGCCGCGAGCAAGAAGCGGACGGGGCAAAACGTCGGCAGGAGGCAATTCATGAGTGATGTATTGACCTCCTCTGCGGTCTGGCGAGTTGAAAACTCGGTCGGCATCACCGGGCACACCCGTCATCGGCACAATCCGAGTCCGATTTCCGTGGGCTTCAATGCCCCCGGCATGTGCAAGACCCTGACGTTTGGCCCGACCGCTCTTGCGGCATCAATCGCGAGGACGGCAACGCTCCGGGATGCGCCGCCAGAGATGTTGGCACGATGGGGATACAGCGCCCTGACCGAAGTGGAATGGCTGATTGAAGACGGCTCCACGTTCATGCTTACGCAGCACATCAACTCGCTGGCCGATGCCGAACGGACGGCCTTCGCCGGCCGCGTCGGAGCCGGCGTCACCGACCTGCTCATGAACGCGCTCGGCTATACGTGGCGAGACAATGCTGCCTGCCTCTCTAGTTCTCTCGCCCCACACGCCGACTTCATTTACGGGGACGGTGCGGTTACTGACTACGGTGTCGTGCTGGCGGAGGCGCGTGGATCGTTCGCCGCCAACGTTTCGGCCGCGGCCATAAGCGGACAGGCAAAGCGCAAGTACAGCAAGCAAGTGAAACCCCATCTGGCGGCAGAATCGGCTCACGGCAAAGTCATCCACGGTTACTCGATCGCGTTCGGCTCAAGACCGGGATCAGCAGGCGCCGTTCTGCATGCTGCCGAGACGCGCATTTCCAAGCTGCGCGGCAAGCGGTCGCCTCCGACGGAACCGACCCCGCGCTTGAGCCCGGAGTCGACGCCAACCTCGCTTGCTCTCGCGACGCATCGCGCGAATTTTTCTCTTATGGACGCGCCGAGCATCGTGACCTGGATCGATTGGGTTCGCGCTGGAGGAGAACGCCCCGATGCTGACTCGCCGGTGAGCTTCCTGGAGATTCCATACGCCGGCCGAATATTTCTAGCCTGCATGGAATCCATCTGGCCTTTCCACGACCATCCCTACTGGCTGGATGACCTTTGGCATGATCCCAGATGGTGGCCGCATTTCCCGCGAAGGCGCCTGCTGCGACGAAGCGGCGATGGCTTTGCGGGATGGTTCGTCATGGAGGAAAAGTCCGCCGAACGGTTCCTCAACGCCCTGAGCACCATCATCCGCGGCGGGCGAGAGAATATGCCCGCAGCCCTCGGACTTCCGCGTGTCGAACACGCCGGTTTCGCCGTGGATCGAGACGAAGGGGGCGATGTTTCGCCAGAATCCGAATACAGCTACGCTCTGTATCGGGACGGTCTGGCATTGTTGGGCAGCCCACCGCCACGGCGAATAGTCGGACATAGAACCTGGTCGCCGGAAGAAGGATTGCGGAGCAACTGAGCTGGTTTCGACCCGCAGAGGCAAGTGCGCCCGCGCCGGCATCCAGAAGCAATACTTGCACCGGAATGGGGTGGCGCATCACGCGCCGCCCTCGCATTGCCATACCTTGATGCCCATTTTGCGGGCCTTATCGGCGAGGTTTTGGCTGATACCGGAGCCTGGGAAGGCGATGACGCCGATGGGGAGTGCGTCCAGCATCCGGTCATTGCGCTTGAAGGGCGCTGCGTTCTTGTGGCGGGTCCAGTCGGGCTTGAAGACGATCTGCGGAACTTTGCGATTGTCGGCCCACAGGGAAGCGATCTTTTCGGCACCCTTCGGCGATCCGCCATGGATCAGCACCATGTCGGCGTGTTTTGCATGCGCCTTGTCGAGAGCATCCCAGATACGGGCGTGATCGCCAAAATCCATGCCGCCGGTGAAGGCAATACGCGGGCCGGTGGGCAGAAGCGGCTCGATCTCGGCCTTGCGTTTGGCGGCGATGAAGTCGCGGCTGTCGATCATGCTCGCCGTCATCGTCTGGCGATTGGCCATCGAGCCGGAACGCGGTTTCCAGGCGGAGAAGGTGTATTTCTCGAACCATGAGGCGCCGATCTCGCGGAAGGCTTCGAACGCATTGCGACGCTCGATAATCGAGATGCCCTGCGCCGTCATCCGCTCCAGCTCATTTGATTTGACCTCGGAGCCGTCCTGCTCGCGCTGCATCCGGCGCTGCGTCTGCTCATTGTCGTCAGCCAAGCGGTCGAGGTTTGCGATCTTGCGGTGGAAGATATTGACGAGGTTCCAGAGCACATCGTCGAGATCGTCTTCGAGGCGCGTATCGGCCATCAGGGCAGTGAGGGATTCGAATGCGGCCTCTAACTCCTGTTCGGCGCGGGCGGCTTCGGGCAGCGGGCGCGGATCGGGTTCGTCGCCATTAATATGGGCATGGGGGCTATAGCCATACATCTGCAACTCGTCGAGGAGATGGGCGGTTGGCGATGATATGTGATGGGGCTCGTCGTCAAAGGGTTCGATGAAAGGGTTATGAAGCGTCATGGCGGGGTCTCCCGGTTTTGCGAGGCCGCGCCTGTCGCAGCCTTGTCCTGAGGATCGCCCGCCAGCGCCGCAAAGCGGGTTTGCACCCCGCGCGCCTGGCGCGCTGTCTTTAGACAGTCGGCCATGGGCCGACGGGGCCGCAACGCAGTGGAGGACGGCGCAGCCGTTGCAAAGCCGATTGGCGCTGGCAGATACCCCTATAGGACAAGGCCGGGGCGTGGCCCCTTTGCGAACGGCGAGACTTGCCGGAATGTTCACTCCGTCACGGCCCGATGGCGGAACCATAAGGCGCATGGCCGCCCATCGCGGATGAGGAAATGGCTGTCGTCTTCGGCGAGTTGCTCCCCGATCCAGCCCCGCAGCCGGTCCGGGCCGAGTGTGAGGAGATCGGCGTTGAAATCCTCCGCCCGTGGCACCAGTTCGCGGATGTCGATCCCGGTGGCTCTGGATCGCAGCTTTTCCAGCGCAAACCGCCCGGCCGGGTCATTATCGCGCGCGACATAGAGCCGACGGAGTTTCGTCGGCCAGATCAGGGCGGTGAGGTGCGCGGCCGAAAGGGCAGCGATGATCGGTATTTCGGGCAGGATCATCTTTAGCGACAAGGCTGTTTCCAGCCCCTCCGCTGCCATCATGGTATGGCTGGCAGTCCCGAAGCGCACGCCGTTTCCGGCGAGGATGCCGAGGGCCTTGCGCGGTGCGTCAACCGGGGCCTTGCCGCCGTTGGGGTGCAGCCAGGTGCGATGCACACCGGTCACGTTGCCTTTGCCATCGGTGACGGCGGCAATGAGCGCGGGCCATTCCTGACGGCCATCCGGCCCGCGGTAATAGCATCGCGGATGAAACCGCAGGGCACGAACCGTGGCGTCATCAGATGGCAAAACGATACCGCGCTGGCAGAGCCAGGCTTGCGCCAGTGTACCCCGGATCGAACCCGATGCGGCAAACAGCCGCCGCGCCGCTTCCGAAGTACCCGGTGGCGCGGGTGCCTCTGATCGCCTTGCCTGCATAATCGGAAGACGCAGAAACGCCCGCGCCTCATCACACGCCGCACGGAAATCAAGGCCACGATTGGCCACGATGAGGTCCAGGAGGTCACCATGTTCCCCAGTTGCTGCGTCGGCATATTTGCCGGCACGGTCGCCGAAAAGCCGGACATAGAGACTGCACCCCGGCGTGCCATGCACATCGCCGCAGATCCAGTATCGGCCCTGGCGGCGACCTTTGGGCAGCCAGGTTCGGCACACGGCCTCGGCATTTTGCCCGAGACCGCGCGCGAGATCGCCCGCGCTCTCAGGAAAAGTGGATGCCGGTTTTCCGTCCGAGTGCACGTCATCAAAATTGCTGCTCGACATGGGCATCACCCCCTTTCCGCGATTTGCGTCAGCGCCCAGCGGTCGGTGAGGCTTTCGAAAATCACCTGCCCCCGATCACCGGCTGCCCGATCATCGGCTGAATGTCGCGAAATGGGCACGAACAGCCTCAGTTTCCAATTGATGATCTCCGACATCAGCCCGCGCGCCTTCAGGGCATCGACCAGACCGGAGGTAAAGCCGGTCAGCTCAATGCGGTTCTCATTCATCACCCGCACGCGGCGCAGTGACAGGCCATCAGCCAGATGCGCCGTGACCTTGCCGTCCATGATGAGCCGCCAGGCATCTTCGTTCGAGATTTTCGGCGCGTCGATGCCGAGATTGCGGCAGACGGCCTCCATCTCGATTTGCGACAGCATGCGCCCGATCACCCGCTCGCCATCGTCACTTTGCAACCGATAGACGCGGGCATTGCTCTCCGGCAGGCGCCGCCAGATCGGCAATAACAATCCCGTCACCAGATGGAAGGTGCCGGTCGAAAATTCGGGAATTCCGGCGACCTCGGCATTCCAGACCTCGGCGAATTCTGCTTCGTCGGCTTCCTTCCAGTGGCTTGATGTAAAATCCTCGACGCTGATCGTATCGGCCTGCATGGGGCGAACAAGCCGGAAGCGCCGCTGCAGACTGCCATCATCAAGCATCAGGCTGGTCGCCGCTGTGCGAACCGCCGCGCGGTGCGAGCGTTCATTGACCAGCAATTTGCCATCACTTTTTGTTTCCCTGTCGCGGGTTCCCCGCTCCCCGCCGCATTGGTTGCGTTCCCTGTCGCGGGTTCCCCGCTCCCCGCCTCTTGCGATGACCAATGCATCATCGACGGACATCGGCCTGTTGCGGTCCTTGCGTTCAATGGAGAAGAGCCGGGTTTGTGCGCCGCTGTCATGTTTCCAGACGGTGCGACGGTCGGTGACGATCAGGCTCTCGGCACGGATCGTCTCGAGCCCGGCGTCATGCACGCCCGCCGCGATTGCCGCTTCGATGCGGGCGTTCAAGAGTTCCTCAAAGGCGGCGAACAGATCATTCTGCATCGCGATGGGCAGCGCCAGCAAGCGATTGAGGAACGTCGTGATCGGCGGCAGGTCTTCCTTCAGCGTCCCACCCTCGGAGATCAGCGACAGGCCGGTCGCCTCCTCGAAACGTGTGAGCGAACACCCTTCGATACCACCCTGTGCGAGCAACATGTAAAACTGCCGCAGTGCAGCGCGGGCCTGATCACCTTCGAGATTATCTTCGGCGCGAAACAGGCCCTGACCGCCGGTCTGGCGTTGGCCACGCGTGATCGCGCCCAAGGTATCCAGGCGCCGGGCGATGGTGGAAAGAAACCGCTTTTCAGCCTTCACGTCCGTGGCGATGGGCCGGAACAGCGGCGGTTGCGCCTGATTGGTGCGGTTCGAGCGACCAAGCCCCTGAATGGCGGCATCGGCCTTCCAGCCGGCTTCCAGGAGATAATGCACCCGCAAGCGCTGGTTCTTCGCGCCCCGGTCGGCGTGATAGCTGCGCCCGGTACCGCCGGCGTCGGAGAAGACCAGGATGCGCTTGTCGTCATCCATGAAGGCTTGTGTTTCAGAGAGGTTCGCCGAAGGCGGGCGGTTTTCGACGCAGAAGCGGTCACCTATGGGGCCGGCACCCGGCTTTCGGACGATCCGGCGGGACCGGCCTGTCACCTCGGCGACCTTGTCCGTCCCGAAGTGCTGGATGATCTGGTCGAGCGCGCCGGGCACGGGATCGAGCGTCGCGAGTTGCTCGATCATGCGATCCCGCGCTGCCAGGGCCGCTTTGCACTGGATCGGGTTGCCTTGCGGATCGAATGCGGGGCGCGAACGCAGATTGCATTCATCGTCCGTGTAGGATTCAAACAATTGCGTCGGGAAGGAATGCTGGAGGTAAGAGCCGACGACCTCGCGCGGGCTCAGGTCGATGGTCAGGTCCTGCCATTCCTCGGCGGGGATGTCGGCGAGCTTCCTTTCCATCACCGCTTCGCCGGTAGAGACAAGCTGGATCACCGGTGCATGACCATCGGTGATGTCACGCTCGACGCTTTTAATCAGCGTCACCACCTTCATACCGGTGATCAGACCATTGAAGAACCGCTGCTTCGCCCCCTCGAATGCCGATTTGGCGGCGGCCTTGGCCTGGCCGTTCAGCGTCCCGCGCTCGCCGGTGACGTTTGTGGCTTCGAGCGCCTCATTCAGATTGTTATGGATCACCTGAAACGCGGCGGCATAGGCGTCATAGATCGCCACCTGCTCCTTTGTGAGGGCATGTTCGACGATCTCGACCTCGACACCTTCGTATGACAGCGACCGCGCCGTATAGAGCCCGAGCGCCTTCACGTCGCGGCTCATCACCTCCATTGCCGCAACACCGCCCGCTTCGACGGCCTGAACAAACTCGCCACGGTTGACAAACGGAAAATCCTCGCCACCCCAAAGCCCGAGCCGCTCGGCATAAGCAAGGTTACGCACATCGGTGGCGCCGGTCGCCGACACATAGACCACGCGGGCATCCGGCACAGCGCGCTGCAATCGCAACCCGGCGCGGCCCTGCTGCGACGGCGCGACATCGCCGCGCTCGCCCTTGCCCCGTTCTCCCTTGGTACCGGCGGCATTGGCCATGGCATGGGCTTCATCGAAGACGATGACGCCATCAAAGTCATGGCCAAGCCAGTCGATAATCTGCTGAAGGCGTGAGGTTTTCCCTTCGCGCCCGGCGGAGCGCAAGGTGGCATAGGTGACGAACAGGATGCCTTCGCAAAGCCGGATTGGCGTGCCCTGTTTGAAGCGCGAAAGAGGCTGGACCAGCAGCTTTTCCATGCCGAGCGCCGACCAATCGCGCTGCGCGTCTTCGAGCAGCTTATCGGACCGGCTGAGCCAGACCGCCTTGCGGCGGCCCTTGATCCAGTTGTCGAGGATGATGCCCGCGACTTGCCGCCCCTTGCCGCAACCGGTGCCGTCACCAAGAAACCAGCCACGTCGGAAGCGTACAGCGTTTTCTGCCTCGTCAGCGGCGGCATGAATATTGTCGAACGTATCGTCGAGCGTCCACGATCCTGCCAAGTGACGCGAATGGGCTTCCCCAGCGTAGATGACACTCTCAAGCTGCGCGTCGGAAAGCACGTCGCTCTTTATTATATGCACCGGCAGATGCGGTCGGTAGCTCGGCTGCGGCGGTGCGACCGAGGCCATGGCGGCGGACTGCACCAGCTTTGTCGGGTGCGGCTGCGCGCCTTCGATGCAGATGGATTGCAGCGCGTAACCTTCATAGAGCGTGTCGGCGAGATCGGCACCTTGGGTGGCCGTCCATTCGACCGGATCATAGGCAATTTCCGTGGCATCGGGAGCGGCGGAAAGCCTGGCAGACTGCGGCTTGCGCGCGACCGGAGCGGGGCGGATCGGCGTGAGTGCCTTCAACGTGCCAAGCCCAATCTCGCCCTCCACCTTCATGCGCGGCGGGACATGCCGGGTGACAGCCGCAAGCAACTCGGCGGCGGTTTGTGCCCCCGACATGATCGGTGGCATGATCGGTGGCATGATCGGGGAGATGCCACTGTCCGGGGCTTTGTCGATCACCGTCAGGCGGGTCTCGAATGTGGTGCCATGCTTGGCATAGGCGTTCCCATCGATGACGCAGGAAAAGTGCACCGCGCCGTTCAGTCGCTCATAGGGGAAATTGTGTCCGGTGATCGTCACCAGCCGCCCGCCAACGGCCAAGCGCGCCAGGGCTGAACGGACATGATGAAAGTCGGCGTCGGCTGAACGCCCTTTCACATTCATCGCCACCGAGAAAGGCGGGTTCATGATGACAACAGAGGGCGTAACATCGTCCGCCAGCCGATCATCGATGCTGGCCGCATCATGGGTGGAGGTGACGGCGTCGGGAAACAGCCGCCGCAATAGCGCCACGCGTGTCTCGGCGATCTCGTTGAGCGCCAGCCGCGCGCCCTTGGTTTCCGCGAAGATCGCCAGCAATCCCGTGCCCGCGGAAGGCTCCAGCACCACGTCATCGGGCGTGAGCCCGGCAGCGATGGCTGCCACCAGTGCCAAGGGTGCCGGGGTCGAGAATTGTTGAAGCGCCTGGGATTCTTCCGACCGGCGCGTATGGGTGGGGAGCAGCCCGGCGATGCGGCTGATCATCGACAGAAGCGCGGCGGGCGATGCCGCTTTCTCCTGGCAAGCGCGGCCATATTTGCGCAGGAACAAGACCTGGGCTACCTCACAGGCTTCATAGGCGTCTTTCCAGTACCAGAAGCCTTCGGCGTCAGAACCGCCGAAGGCCTCCTCCATCGCCTGGCGCAGGATGCGGGTTTCAATGGTGGTGCCGCGCTCCAGACCGGCAAGGATGCGGTTGGCGGCGGTGAGGATGGATGAAGCCTGAGTTTCAGGCGTGCGCCGCGTTGTAGCGGCTTTTTCAGCAGCGCAGGCGGACGTGCAGGAGCGTGCAGACGGCTTCACAGCCGCCGCAGGTAGGGCGAAATTCATGGGAGTTCTCCGATTTCAGGGAAAAGATGTGAGGCCGCGCGGGCGGCCTGCGGGTCAGTATTCGCTGGGCAGCATCAGCACGTTGTCGGTGAGATAAAAGGCGATCTCATCAAGCGGGAAGTCGGTGTAATCGATCTTCTGCGTGAACGTCACCTTGCCGTTGCCGTTTTCGCAGGTGAGGCGCGCCGTCTTGTCCTCGGCTACATTCAATTTCCAATGCTGGAAGGGCTCAAAGCGAATCGACGGGTCGAGCTGGTAGGCGGCAATGTCGCCGAGCAACCAGACGGCGCCGCCCTTTTCGGCAACGAACCGGACGCCCTCGGTGTAGCGAAGGCCAGTGAGCGGATAACGGTAATGGCAGGTGCTGCCGATGAACTGCGCAAGGTCTTCGCGCGTGAGATCGTGCGTGTCGAGCATGGGATGTCTCCGGGTTGAGGGTTTGAAAACCGAACCGGAACAGGCTTTCTCTCACCCGCTCCGGTTCACCCTTCCCGGAAACGCCTCTCACTTTTTAACCGAACGGTTGTTCACCCGAACCGCCCACCGCTGCTGGTGCCACTGCTGGTGAAGGTGTAGGCATTGGCGGTGATGCTTTCCTCGACCATCTCGTCGGCGTTCCGGAACTCGTATTCCGTTTCCAGCCGCGCATAGAGCCAGCGGGCAAGATCACGCATTGCCTCGGCGATGATGTCCTCGGCATCGGCGGTCGCCTCGGCATCATCGCGGCGCACGTCGAATTGCATGGTGTTCTCGTGGCAATAGGGACCACGCTGGGTGATGATGGCGTAGAGCTGATAGAAGTTGCGTTTCTGGACAGCGGCCAAACGCGCGGCGATGTCGTGCAATTCGGCATCCTTGGGCGCATAGGCTTTGATCCTGGCGGCGCTGCCCTTGGCGTAAGTCAACCTGCCTTCGAAGCTCGCGCCATCGCCTTGGCTGTAAAAGCCGGAAAACCGGATGCCGGGCTTTTGCCGCGTGCCGCCGCCCATCAACCGGACGGGGTGGGCTTTCAGTTCGACGCCGAGGATTTCGCAGATGGTGGAAAAATCATCGCAGGTGCAATCCCACCATTCATAGTCGAGGTTGCTGATCCGATACCATTCGCGGGCGCGTTCCCTGGCAGCGTCGGAGAGTTCATCGAAAGGGAAGACGGTGGTTTCAATGACGGTCGGCATATGAGCCTCCAAAAATGAAAGGTCCGGCCCCTCATTTGATCTGCGCAGTCTGTGCCGCACAAATTAACCAGGGCGCCGGGCCGTGATGGACAGGAATTGACGGAAGGTTCACTCGGCGGCGGTGAGGAATTCCGGCAGATCCTCCGCGGAAACGTCGGCCTCCGGCGCCTCCGTTGCATCCGTGGTCCCCATGGACTCGACACCGGACGTCCTCAGCGGTTCGGGCAGCCAGCCGGTGCCCTCAAGCAGCCGTTCGGCCTGTTCGGCCATGTCGGATTTCCTGAGGCCTTCGATCAGTTCCGCCATACCAGCGCCCCTGGCCTCGGTCACCGCCTCCAGAATGCGCGCCTTGGGCACCCGGTTCAGATAGTTATCGGCGGTCGGTTCCCACCCGCCGGCGGCCATGTCGAGCGACAGGGCGCAGGCAAGCTGGTCGGCATGGTGCCGGCGGTCCTGTGCGCGGTTCCACGGCTCATGCACCGCGTTGACGGTGAGCGCGGCGCAATGGGCGAAGAGCGCCATCCGGCTGTCATGATCGAAATCGCAAAGGAACTCCCAGAGCAACTCGGGCTCGTCCGGCAATTGCTTTTCCCAGTTGGCGTGCCGGTCATCGATGGCCTTCGCCGAGACGCATTCCTTCAGATCCGGTCCCTGCACGGAAAAGCCGCTGCTCTTGCCCGTGATCTCCAGGCAGCTATCGGTGGCGTAGCGGTAGAAGGTCTGGAGCACCAGCCCATGCAATACGGCGATGAAGGCGATGTCCGGGTCATTCGCCAGGGCATCGCGCAGGGCGAGCGTCCGATGCGCCGTCAGTTCCATCACGAGACGCTCCGAGAGCGGTTTCAGGTCGTCCTCGTCCTCTTCGATGGGCTGGGCGGTATCGCCGGACAGGGCCGCCGCGGGATCGACCCGTCGGGTCTCGCCGTCCGCACCGACATGGACGATTTCTTGCGTGTCGCGGACAAAAGCGTCGGCGTCGGCTGCATCGCCATCGGCCTCATGCGCCTCGTCCCCCCTGGCTTCATCTTCCGGCCGGACATAGCCGCGCTCGACCTTGAGCCTGCCGTCGCTGTCGATGCTGACGAACACGCCCGCGCAAGCGATATCGGCGGGATCGTAGATGACGGGCCTGTCTTCGAAACCGTCGAGTTCAGCTTCGATCTCATCCAGTCGCTGGTCGACCCCCTCGGGCAGATCCTCGTCCGCGCCGGAGTAGCGCTTCTCGAAATCCGCCATTTCATCGCGCAGGACTTCACGACGGGCGTGTTCCTCGTCGGTCAGCGGTTCCATCTCGCCCATGGCGCGACGCAGTCCGGCAGTGTGGCCGTAGGGAAAATCCTGGGCCGTCCGGGTCCATTTCCACCCTTCCGCCTTCACCGCGTCGGCCTTGGCGGTGAGCTTTTCGCCGACCAAGCGCTCCAGCAGCGCCACATCCTGCAACCAGCCATCGTCATTCTGCGAAAACAGATCGCGCAGGACGCTGCCCCCTTCGGCTTCATAGGTATCGAGGCCGACGAAACGAACCCGCTTGTCCGATACCCGAACGGCGTCTTCCGTCAGCAGTTTGCGGATATAGTATGGTTCCTGGTTGTAGCCGCGCTGCACAGCCTCCCACACTTGCTCCTGCCGCTCATGGTTGGTTGCGATGCTGAAGGCCATGAGCTGTTCCAGCGTCATCTCGTCAGCAGCATAGATGTCGAGCAGCCTGGGCGACACACTGGCCAGTTTCAGCCGCTGCCTGACGATCTGCGGCGTGACGAAAAAGCGCGCGGCGATCTCGTCTTCGCCCAGTCCCTGGTCCTTCAGGGACTGGAACGCGCGGAACTGGTCGAGCGGATGGAGCGCCTGCCGCTGGACATTCTCGGCGAGGCTGTCCTCTTAGAGAATGCCGTCTTCGCGGATGACGCAGGGGACGGGCGCGGTTTTATTGAGACGCTTCTGCTTGACCAGCAGCTCCAGCGCCCGGTAACGGCGCCCACCCGCCTGCACCTCATATCGGTCCAAAGGCTGACCGTCCTCGCCAAGGATGGGCCGCACGCTCAGGGATTGCAACAGCGTGCGCCGGGCGATATCCTCGGCCAGATCCTCGATCGACACGCCCGCCTGAACGCGGCGGACGTTGCGGTCTGAAAGCACCAGCTTGTTGAAGGGAATATCCCGGGACCGGGACAGGGTGATTTTCCTGGATGTGTTTTTGGGGCTTGCCATGTCGGTTTCTCCAGAACGGGCGGAGAAAGCCTTCTTTCCCCTTCCAACCCGTTCACGGAAAACCCGAACTTCCCTCTCACTTTCAGGCCACTGACTGGTTCAGGTCGGGATTGCAGACCTCCGCCCCCGCCGTCGCGCAGGACTGCGCCACCACGATCAGCGGGGCACAGGAAAAGGCGTGCCGAGGTTCCGGATCGGGGGTTCTTCCGACCGCGATCATCGGACCGCTGATGGCGAGCTTCATTACCCGGTCGAACTTGACGCAGCAACTATCGATCACCGGCAGCCCGGCGGCAATGGCCTGGACCTTGACGGTTTCGCATTCATAGCCAGAGAGGCTTGCGTTCAGATAGTGCAGCGAAAAGCCGCCGCGGCCGACCGTCAGATGACCACCCAACGTGGCGAGTGCCCAGTGATGCACTTTGGCGATATCGGCGCTGTCATCAAGATTGCGCATATATGGATACCCCCAGTGTCAAGCGATCTTTGAACGGTATAAGCGTGTGATCGGATGCGGTCATATATCAGGCCTCAATGTTGCGGCGCTTTGATGACCGCGGGCCGGTATGGTGATGCGCGGAGGCGGGTCCAAATCATGAATGAATGCTTCGACGCCTGTTGCGTAGAAATGGTTTTCCCGCTCCGGATCTTTCCGATCAGTAATCTCCCATGCTATTCGTCGATCTCTTCACACGTCCCGGATGCCGGGGCGAGGCGTTGCGCGAGTCGCGCTTACACCACTGCCTCCGGATTCCGATAATTTTCCTGTTTTGTCAGCATGGCCCAGATACCCCTCGCCATCCTGTTGGCCAGTGTGATCGCGACCAACATTTTCGGTTTGCGGTCCAGCATTCTGGCAAGCCAGCTGCCCTTGCGGACACCAAACCGCGTCGCTGCGGTGATCACCGACATGGCCCCGGTGATCAACAGGCTTCGAATGTCCTTCTGCCCCATCTTCGAGACCTTGCCGAGCCGGTCCTTGCCGCCCGTCGAGTGTTGCATTGGCACCAGGCCGAGCCAGGCCGCAAAGTCCCGCCCTCGTTTGAAGCAACTCATGTCCGGGGCAAAGGCCTCGATCGCCAGAGCGGTCTGCAACCCGACGCCCGGCATGGTCGTCAATATTCGCACCTTGCCGGATGATTTTGCCTCAGCCTTGAACTGGTTTGTCAGATCGGAAATCCTGGCCGACAGCGCCTCAATGTGCTCAAGGTACATCCGCGCAGTATCGCGCACGAGGTCGGGTAAGCCGTTGCTTTCGTCGTCCAGCGCAGCAATCAGCTTTTTCAGCCCGGCCTTGCTCTTCGGACCGATCACGCCGTATTCGGCAAGATGATCGCGCAGGGCGTTGATCGATTGCGTGCGCTGGCCGATGAACATCTTGCGGGACCGGAACAGCATGGCCCGAGATTGTTGCTCTATGGTTTTCACCTCGACGAACCGCATGGTCGGCCGGGATGCCGCCTCGGCGATCGCCTCCGCGTCCGCCCTGTCATTTTTCTGACGTTTGACATACACCTTTGCATACTGAGGTGGAATCAGCTTCACCTCATGGCCCAGCTGGCCGATCTCACGACCCCAGCCATGCGCTGTGGCACATGCTTCCATTGCAACCGTGCATTCGGGCTGTTCGGCCAGGAACGGCATGAATTGGGCGCGGCTCAATTTCTTGCGGTAGGCAACCGAGCCGTCAGCGCGCGCCCCGTGCACCTGAAAAACCTGCTTTGCAAGATCAACGCCGATGACGCTAACTTCCGACATGTGGTTACCTCCTCCATTTTCTATATCGATGCCGTCCAATGTAACGGCATCTGGCACATTGTGATGCCTTGGGCGGGGGTATCCACACTATCATGAATGATCTGCCGCGACGGGCGGCGCGGACCCGTTGCACGCCTGTCGACCCGTCATTGGGAAAAGGCCGCCCCCGGAAATCGGGAACGGCCAGCATCGGAAAAGATGAAAGGGGGAAACAGCACTACACGCCACACATGCCGTCGCATTCATCAGCGAAGATATCGAGCTGTCCTTTGTCCGCCAGTGTGTCGATGTCGGCATCATTGAGCGGCAGGCAGGAACGGTGCAGGAAAACCTCACCGCGCAGTTTGATGATGGCCGGGTCAGCCGGTCGATGGCGACAGCGTCGTCCCAGGATTCCGGATCTTCCTCGCGCATCCGCCGCCACGGCTCCATCGACATTTTCAGGCGTACGATTTCGTCGAAGGATATGCCAAGCCATTGCTCGACGACCGGGTGTTTGGGCGAATGTTTCCCTGCTATCCCGACCATCTCGCGAACCTTGCGCCGGATTGGCACAATTTTATACTCCGTCGTGCACTGGCGGCGGATCATGCCGATCTTGCCGGATGCGGATCGGGTAAAGGCCTGGATTGAGGCCCAGTGCTCACCGCGTGCGCAACGCACAAGCCCGTCGCGGATATTGCCGTTCGAGACCACATGCACCGGAAACGGCAACAAGTTCGGCGAGCGCAGCCAGGCAAGATGATCATGGACGGCCTTCGGCTCCCAGCCGGTATCGGCGAAGACAGCGCAATCGGCATCGGGGTGATCTCACCATGGGCCGCCATCAGCGCCAGCGTGGTCGATTGCACCCCGGCCCCGAGCGACAGCACCCGCAGCCGGATGGCGGACGGATCAGCCGGTGGCGGAAACAACACGTTCATGACCGACCTCCTGCGCGACTGCGCCGCCATGTGGCGGGTAGCTCGAAGGTGCAGGTCCAGATGCCCTTGCCAAGAAACCGCGCCTACCCTCGGCGGCGGTGTAGTTGTAGAGCCGGTTGGCGTCCCGGTCGGCAATCGCCCAGCCGTTCCACGCGACCCATTCGGACAGATCCTCGCCTCCGGCATAACAGACCGAGACATAGCGGTCCTGAATATCGGGGGTCGTGTTCTGCCAGACCTCGCAATTGACCGGGCGACCGTAGAGGAATGCGGCGAGCGCGGCTGCTTCTCTGCCGCAGGGTCAGGCGGCACCATCGCGGCAATGGCGGGTCTGGTCAATCTCCATGGCATCGACCCCGTAGAGGCGGTACTCGTTGCCTGCGATCTCGATCGTATCTGCATTGATCACATTGGCCAGACCGGAATGTTCATCATCAAGCGCGGGCCAGAAGGACACCAGGACAAAAAACACCATGCCGAGTGCAGCGCTCGTTCTGACAGGTTGAAACATCGGGAAGTCTCCTATTTCGGGTTGCGGACAAACAGGCTCTCTACTGGCCGCCGGCCCTTCACCCGCCCTGGACAGGCCTCTCGCTCCGACCGCTCACTCCGGTACCGGTTTCCCCTGCGGGTCCAGCAGTTGCCGGTAACCGCCCCGCACCATGGTGCGTGCTCCGGCCAGCAGACGCTGGACGCGGGTGCGGTAGCCCGCATCCCAGTCCTGACCTGCCGCCCGGCTCCCGAACAGGATGCCGGCGATCTCGCACTGGCTCGCCCCGGACGCCGCCCCGTCCAGGGCGCGCAGCATCAGAACCCAGCGCGGCGCGCGGCGTTCGGGCACCCAGAGGCGCCTGAGCAACCGGCCCCGGTGCGCCAGGCCGTAAAGGCGGCTTACGCTGAGCGGCTTGTTGCCGAATTCCGTCAGGCCGCGCAGGGTGCAGCCCGGCAGCACCGGACCGGCAAGCGCATCCCCGCCAGTCACCATCAGTTGCAGGTGCCGGGCGCCATCGCTGAACAGAAGATGCTGGCCGTCACCGCCCCGCACAACACCCCTGAGCAACGGAAGGCGGCCGCAGCAGAGCGCATCCGGATTGTCGGGAACTGTAGCGGCCAGGGGGTCGATCAGCGGCCCTGCCTCAAGCTGCAACACCTGCGGATTGCACGACGCCAGCCAGAAGAACAGTCCGCCGCCCACGACGCGGCAACAGCGCACGCCCCAAGGGGCAAGCGGACAGTCCATGTCGCAGATGACATGGCTGCTTGTGTCGAAAGGGCAGCAGCACAGACCGGTCAGATCGGCTACAAACGCCGGATTACGCCGCAGCCATTCGCCGGCCCAGCGATGCCGGTCGCCTGCCAGCAGCGGTCGGTAATGGTCGGGGTTGCGCCAGTCGGCGCATGGACTTATGCCGGGCTCGGATTCCTTCTCCTGCATGGGCGTTTCCTCCTCTTAAGTCGCCTGCCGAAGGCGAGCAGAGAAAGAAACGGCGGCGATCTGTTCGTTGTCTGTGTGTCTGCGCCTCCGCCGCCCGTATCAAGTATGACCGATACGGCAAGGGAAACGCGTCTGCGCGCGACCCGCGGAATTCTGTTTACCCGGTATGTTTATCCGGTATTGATCTGCAAACGGCGATATGTATTATGGGTACCTATTTGTATGTACAAAGGGTGTACTTGTCTCATGGCTCGCAAGGACGTTGCATTCAAGATCAGGATTGACAAAGAGTTGCGCCGTGCCTTCGTTGACGCATGCCGGGATCAGGACCGCCCTGCCGCGCAGGTACTCCGTGAGTTCATGCGCAGCTTTATTGCCGGGCAGGCCGAACATATCATGCCGACCGTACAGCCAATGGTGACTACGCGAGACACAAAAGCAGGTCGAAAGACGGGGGACTAAATGGCACGTGCCAGCCAGAACGAAGGAAACGGACCGACAGCCGCCAGCGAGAATGTCAGAAATCTAGATGGCTTCGTGTGGTCGGTCGCGGATATTCTGCGCGGAGATTTCAAACAGTCGGAATACGGCAAGGTCGTGCTGCCCTTCGTCGTGCTACGCCGCCTCGATTGTATTATTGCCAGGTTTCAGGGTGGGGGGAGCGTGGCGATTCCGAAAGAGCGAAATCGATCAATGGACGAAAGAGCAATCGACCAAAGGAGAAGATGCCGGCTCCTCGGGCAACACGGATCAGGAGAACAGATAATGTCTATATATTGGGTGATAGGCGGATGGAATCGGCGCTGCGATGCGGCAGGAAGGTTACAAAGGGCAGGCTGAATGAGTACTACCAGGGAAACTGAGCGTGCGGAACTGCACAAGACCATCTGGCGTATTGCCAATGACCTGCGCGGCAGCGTCGATGGCTGGGACTTCAAAAGCTATGTCCTCGGCATGCTGTTCTACCGCTTCATCTCCGAAAACCTGACCGGCTATCTCAATGAGCAGGAGCGCAAGGCGGGTGAACAGCGCTTTAACTACGCTGCCCTGAGTGACGAAGATGCCGAATTTGGTCGCACAGAGACAGTCAGGGAAAAAGGATTCTACATTCTGCCGTCAGAACTGTTCGCGAACGTAAGGAAACGGGCAAGACTTGATGACAATCTCAATGAAACCCTGAGCCGGATTTTTGCCGACATTGAGGGGTCTGCGGCAGGCACCGACAGCGAAGACGACTTCAAGGGCCTGTTCGATGATCTTGATGTGAACTCAAGCAAACTCGGAGCAACGGTGGCCAAGCGAAACGAGAAGCTGGTCAAACTGCTGGAAGCCATCGGTGATCTGCCGCTCTCCAACGGGTCGGGCAGTTTTAGCGAAAACACCATCGACCTGTTCGGCGATGCCTACGAATATCTGATGCAGATGTACGCCTCCACCGCCGGCAAGTCAGGTGGCGAGTTCTACACCCCGCAGGAGGTGTCCGAACTGCTCGCCCGCATCACCGTGGTGGGCAAGGACGAGATCAACAAGGTTTACGACCCGGCCTGCGGTTCCGGGTCGCTGCTCCTGAAGTTCGTCAAGGTGCTGGGGCACGACAAGGTGCGCCAGGGGTTCTTCGGTCAGGAGATCAACCTGACCACCTACAACCTTTGCCGCATCAACATGTTCCTGCATGATGTGAACTACGAGAAGTTCGACATCGCCCATGGCGACACCCTGACCGACCCGGTGCACTGGGATGACGAACCTTTTGAAGCCATCGTCTCCAATCCGCCTTATTCAATCAAATGGGACGGCAAGGACAACCCCCTGTTGATAAATGACCCGCGCTATGCCCCGGCGGGTGTACTGGCTCCGAAGAGCAAGGCCGATCTGGCCTTCACCATGCATATGCTTTCCTGGTTGGCGGTGAATGGCACGGCGGCCATTGTCGAGTTTCCCGGCGTGCTCTATCGCGGCGGGGCCGAACAGAAAATCCGCCAGTATCTGATTGACAACAACTACATTGACGCCGTCATCCAGTTGCCGCCCGATCTCTTTTTCGGCACGACCATCGCGACCTGCATCATCGTGCTGAAGAAATCCAAATCCGACAATGCCGTGCTGTTCATAGATGCATCGGCAGAGTTCGAGCGCAGCGGCAACAAGAACAAACTCACTGAGGAACACCAGAAAAAGATTTTGGATGCCTTTAACGACCGCAAGGACATCGAACATTTCGCGCAAGTGGTGCCAAACGAAACGATTGCCGAAAATGATTACAACATTTCCGTATCCTCCTACGTCGAACAGAAGGATGACCGAGAGGAAATCGACATCGCTGAGCTTAACGCCGAGATAGTCCGCATCGTTTCAAGACAATCAGAACTGCGGACGCAGATCGACGCCATCGTGGCTGACCTGGAGGGAAACTGAGCATGAGCCGGATTGACGACCTGATTGCGGAGTATTGTCCGGAGGGGGTGGAGCTTAAAGAGATTGGAGAAATCGCGGAATTGGTTCGTGGGAACGGAATGCCGAAGTCAGATTTTGTTGAGACTGGAGTTGGATGTATCCATTACGGTCAGATCTACACGCGCTACGGAATTTGGGCCACAGATACGATTTCCTTTGTGCCGCCTAAAAAGGCAGAGATTTTGGCAAAAGTCGATCCAGGCGATCTCATAATTACGAACACAAGCGAAAATCTTGAGGATGTTTGTAAGTCTGTTGCCTGGCTTGGGAATTCTCAAATCGTAACAGGCGGCCATGCAACGGTAATCAAGCACCAGCAAAATCCAAAGTACCTATCCTATTATTTTCGCACACCGGAGTTTTTTGCGCAGAAAAAGAAATGGGCCTTCGGAGCGAAGGTAGTCGATGTTTCAGCAAAGAGCCTCGCGAAAATCCGCATCCCCGTCCCCCCTCTTGAAGTACAGCGCGAGATCGTGAAGGTGCTCGACACTTTCACGGAACTTGAGGCTGAACTTGAGGCTGAACTTGAGGCGCGTCGGCGGCAGTACCAGTACTACCGCGACGCGCTATTGACCTTCGATGAGCACACTACTGCCGAAAGCAAGCAAGCAAGCAAGCAAGCAAGCAAGCAAGAATAAGGTGGGCGACATTGGGTGAGATTTGCAAGATAAATCGTGGCCGGGTGATGTCCAGGGATTATCTGAGGGACCATGCCGGGCCATATCCGGTCTACTCGTCGCAAACCGGCAACGAAGGTATCTTTGGCTTCATTGATACCTATGACTATGATTTTGAATCCATCACATGGACAACCGATGGTGCCAATGCCGGATCAGTTTTTTATCACGGCGGCGAGAAATTCAGCATCACCAATGTTTGTGGCTTTCTCAAAGTTGAAGACGACAACACAGTCGTTCCCAAGTATCTGTATTATACGTTAGGGCGGCTGACCAAACGTCATGTGAGTAAAGGCATGGGCAATCCGAAGCTGATGAGCAATGCCATGTCGAAAATTCGCATTCCAGTCCCACCTCTTTCCGAGCAGGCCCGCATCGTCGCTATTCTCGACAAGTTCGACGCGCTGGTGAATGATCTTTCCAGTGGCCTGCCCGCCGAAATCGCGGCCCGCCGCAAACAGTATGAATACTACCGAGACCGGTTGCTCACGTTCAGGGAGGCGGCCTGATGCCGGTTTGCCGGATCATCGCCGGGCCGAACGGTGCCGGCAAAACCACCTTCGCGCTGGAATACCTGCCGCTGGTGACGGGCTGTGCAAGTTTTATCAATGCCGACCTGATCGCCGCTGGCTTATCCCCGCTCGCACCGGAACGAAAATTTGTTGCTGCCAGTCGTATCTTTCTGCAGGAAATCGAACAACGCATCGCCGCGCGCGAGGATTTTGCCTTTGAGACCACATTGGCGGGGCGTGCCTATCTGCGATTGGTCAAGCGCCTGCAAGCCGAAGGCTGGCGGGTGGCGTTGATCTATCTGGCCTTGCCCGGTGTCGGGATGTCGAAACAGCGCGTGGCTGAGCGCGTCGCCCATGGCGGGCATGATGTTCCTGTAGCGGATGTGAAGCGGCGCTTTCCGCGCAGCCTGCGTCACCTGCTTGACGATTTCAGCCATCGCGTCGACAGTTGTACGTGCTTCATGAACGATGGCGAAAGCCCGGTATTGGTGTTCGAGCAACACGGCAAAGACCGGCATATTATCCACGACGATTACTACCAGCTTCTGCTTGAGGAGAGCCATCAATGAACACAACACAAAAACCCACACCTTCGCCAGAAGGACAATGGCAATTGGAAACGCTTCGCCTGGCCGTTCGTAAAGACTTGGAGAGAAAGCGGCGTCTGGGTCAATATGCTGTCATCTGGCAGAACGGCCAACCCGTCGGAATGGGTGAGGATGCGCCGGACCATGCCCCAGGCCCCAGGCACCGGAAACCTGCATGAACGAAGACATCGCGTCATACCGCATCGAACCGGTTGCGCTTTCAAGCGAAAGTACGGTCGTTGCCGAATACCTTGCCAATGAAGTACGGGAAACGGCGTATCAGTCGGAGGCCGAACTGGAACAGGTCTTTATCAGACAGTTGCAAGCACAGGCCTATGAATATCTTCCGATTACCTCGGAGTCCGACCTGATCGTTAATCTGCGCCGCCAACTGGAAACGCTCAACAGGATGACATTCACTGATTCGGAGTGGGAACGTTTTTTTGGCGCATCCATTTCCGCAGCAAACGACGGCATCAGGGAAAAGACCGCGCGGGTCCAGGAAGACCATGTTCAGGTCCTCAACCGGGATGACGGCACGATCAGGAACATTCGCCTGATCGATAAGCAGCATGTTCACAATAACAGTCTGCAGGTCATCAACCAGTATGAGGCAGGGGACGATACCGAGGGAGCACGGGCGGGTCGCTATGATGTGACGGTGCTGGTGAACGGCCTGCCGATGGTGCATGTGGAACTGAAACGCCGTGGCGTGGATATCCGCGAAGCCTTCAACCAGATCAACCGCTACCAGCGCGACAGTTTCTGGACCGGGTCCGGCTTGTTTCAGTATGTGCAACTGTTCGTCATCAGCAATGGCACGCTAACCAAGTATTACAGCAACACGGTCCGCGACGGGCATATCGCTGAACAGCGCGGCGGCAGACGCAAGCCCGGGAAAACATCCAACAGCTTTGCATTCACCAGTTGGTGGGCCGACGCCAGAAACAAGCCTATCACCGGCCTGACCGACTTTACCCGAACCTTCTTCGCCAAGCATACAGTGTTGAACATCCTGACCCGCTACTGCGTGTTCGATGTGGACCGCAAGCTGTTGGTCATGCGGCCCTATCAGATCGTGGCGGCCGAAAAGATACTGCAACGCATCGCAACCAGCACGAACCATCGGCAGTTGGGCACAACGGCGGCGGGCGGCTATATCTGGCACACGACGGGCAGCGGCAAGACGCTGACCAGCTTCAAGGCCGCACAACTCACCCGCGACCTGCCGGACATCGACAAGGTGCTCTTTGTGGTTGACCGCAAGGATCTGGATTACCAGACCATGCGCGAATATGAACGTTTTGAGAAAGGGGCTGCCAACTCCAATACGTCGACAGCGGTGCTGCAACGGCAACTGGAAGACCCGAACGCTCGCATCATCATCACGACTATCCAGAAGCTCAGCCGCTTCGTGGCAACGAACAGAAAACACCCGGTCTATGATGCACATGTGGTGGTGATTTTCGATGAGTGCCATCGCAGCCAGTTCGGCGACATGCATGCCGACATCACAAGAGTCTTCAAATGCCACCACCTGTTCGGCTTTACAGGCACGCCGATCTTTGCCGACAACGCAGGCACTCACGGTAACCCGCGCAGGCGCACAACCGAACAGGCATTTGGAGAAAGGCTACACACCTATACGATCGTCGATGCCATTAACGACAAGAATGTTCTGCCCTTCAGGATCGACTACATCAATACGATCAAGACATCGCCAGGCCTCAAAGATAAAAAGGTATCGGCCATTGACACGGAGCGGGCGTTAATGGCTCCTGAGCGCATCACCCAGGTCGTCAGCTACATCCGGGAACACTTTGATCAGAAAACCAGGCGACAAACCCACTACCGCCATGACGGCAAGCGTCTGGCTGGTTTCAACTCTTTGTTTGCCACCGCCTCCATCGAAGCCGCAAAACGCTACTACACCGAGTTCGCAAAACAACAGCAGGGTGTTCCACTCGTCCGGCAACTGAAGATTGCTCTGATCTACAGCTTTGCCGCCAACGAAGAGGAGGGCGATGGTTTGCTGGGCGAGGAAGCGTTTGAGACCGAAAGACTGGATCAAGGGTCGAGAGATTTTCTGGGGGATGCGATCAGGGACTATAATGCCTTGTTCGCCACCAGCTTCGATACATCGGCTGACAAGTTTCAGAATTACTACAAGGATGTTTCGGAGCGTCTCAAAAAGCGCGAACTGGATCTGGTAATTGTGGTTAACATGTTCCTGACCGGCTTTGACGCCACCACGCTCAACACGCTATGGGCGGACAAGAACCTGCGCACCCACGGGCTGATCCAGGCCTGGTCGCGCACCAACCGCATCCTCAATTCGGTCAAGACATATGGAAACATCGTTTCCTTTCGCGATCTTGACCAGGAAACCAACGAGGCCCTGGCGCTTTTCGGGAACAAGGATGCGAAGGGTATCGTGCTCCTGAAACCATACGGAGAATACTACGAGGAGTACCGGACGCTCATAGAGGAATTGCTCGAAACGTTTCCACTCAACGTGGGTGTTGCGGGCGAAGCAGATCAGAAAGAGTTCATCAAGCTGTTTGGCGCGATCCTGCGGCTGAAAAATATTCTCACGGCATTCGATGATTTTGCCGGCAACGAAATCCTCAACGACCGTGAGTTTCAGGACTACCAGAGCCTGTATCTGAATCTCTACGCCGAGTTCCGCAGCGCTTCCGAAGCGGAAAAAGAGTCGATCAATGACGATGTGGTATTCGAGATCGAACTGATCAAGCAGGTCGAGGTCAATGTCGATTACATTCTGATGCTGGTCGAAAAGTACCTGCGGAAGAAAGGCACGGGCGAAGATAAGGAAATCCGGGAGACAATCGGGCGTGCAGTCAATGCCAGCCCGAGCCTGCGCAACAAGAAAGACCTCATCGAACAGTTTGTGGATTCCGTTTCAGCAAACACGAGGGTCGATGCAGAGTGGGCTGCCTTCATTGCGGCCAGAAAGGCGGCGGAACTTGACCGGATCATCGCGAACGAAAGTCTCGATGCCGAAGAGACAAAGGCATTTGTTGACGATGCGTTCCGCGACGGCGCGATCCCGGTCACCGGTAAGGCCATCATGAAAATCTTGCCACCAGTTTCGAGATTCAACAAAAACAACGACCACGCGGTGAAGAAGCAAACTGTGCTGGACAAGCTCAGCACATTTTTCGACCGCTTCTTCGGGCTCTGAATATGGCACGCAACACTCTCTTCGCAACGATGATCGCCGACCATAACACCTGCCTCATTCCAGCAACCTCACCACTGTTCAATGCTCAACATCACCATGGCGGCGCACGTTTCTGGCCGGTCGGGCGATTAAGGGAGCGGTTGAACTTACATAAGGGCCATAGGCGTTTTTCACACCCCGGGCGATCCTTTGGCAAGGATTTCCGCAGTGAGGATGACTATGGTAGAAACCGAAAATTTCGAAACGGGCCCGACTGGTCAACCGGCTTCCGACGATACATCGGACCGACCGGTCCTGTCAGTGGATTGCGAGCGGTATGAACGCTTTTTGCGGGACAATAACCTTACGGACGACGAGAAACGGGAATTCCTGAAGGCACTCTGGACCATCATCGTCGACTTCGTCGATCTCGGCTTCGGGGTCCATCCGTTACAACAAGCCTGTGAGCAGCCAGCAGGAAAGACTACGGATGCGACGGTGGCCATAGTATCTTCGAACCCGAGAGACACCAAACAAGACATTGTGGCCGCCAGCGACCCGCAGGATAGAAAGATGGCCCAAGAGGAAGACCTGAGCCCATGATACCAACTACAGATGAAGACATTTCACCTGGCACCAAAGCCGTCATTTACGCACGTGTCTCGTCCGCCAAACAGGCAAAAGTCGGAGACGGTCTCGGATCACAAACAACACGCTGCTCGGAATATGCTTGTAGAAAAGCGTGCAATTTTGACCCCCTAAGCGGGGAAATCGGCGTCCAAATTTGACCCCTCCCTATGGTTGTAGACATCCTTTTCATTGAGCAGTCGATGGAGAGGCAAGCGGGATGATTTGCGTGGAAACTATTAGAAAAGTGCGTCGCTTACACCTGATCGAAAAAAAGAGCATCAAGGAAATTTGCCGTTCGCTCAATTTGAGCCGTGCAACGGTTCGAAAGATAATCCGATCGGGAGTGACGGAGTTCAAATATGAGCGCAAATCGCAGCCATACCCGGTGCTCGGGCCTTGGCGCGCGCGTCTGGATGAAACGCTTGAGGAGAACGAGGCGCTTCCGAAGAAACACCGCAAGCGGATGACCAAAATCTGGAAGGAACTCTCCGATGATGGTTTTGGCGGCGGGTATGACAGTGTTCGACGCTACACAAAGAATTGGCGCATTGCGCACGGCCGACAACAGGCGCAGGCGTTCATCCCGCTGATCTTTGATCCTGGGGAGGCGTACCAGTTCGACTGGAGTGTGGAGACGGTTTTGATGGACGGTGCACTCACGACCGTGAAGGTTGCCCATTTCAAACTTTGCCATAGCCGCATGCCATTCTCCATTGCCTATCCGCGCGAGACGCAGGAGATGGTCTTTGATGCCCACGACGAGGCCTTCAAATTCTTTGGTGGAGGCTGCATCAACGGGATCTACGATAACATGACGACCGCCGTCGATGCGATCCTGTCGGGCAAGGAAAGAAAGTTCAACAAGGCATTCTCCCGGATGTGTTCTCATCATCTGGTGAACCCGATCGCCTGTACGCGCGCGGCCGGTTGGGAGAAGGGTCAGGTTGAGAATCTGGTCAAGGAGAGCCGCGCCTATAGTTTTACACCGCGTCTGGAGGTGGCCGACTTCGATGAATTGAATGCCCGGCTGCAAAAAGACGCGATCAAACGCGCAAAAGAACTGCGGCATCCGGAAAACCTGGAGGTGACGGTCTGGGAGGAGTTCCAGCAGGAAAAGCCGCTGCTGACGCATCTGCAGAAGCCCTTCGTCGGGTTCCGTGAAAAGACGGTCGCCGTGAGCCGAACCTGCCTGATCAACTTCGAAAGAAACAAATACAGCGTTGAGGCAAGAGCTGTTGGACGTCAGGTCCAGTTGCAGGTCTACGCCACGCGGATTGTCCTGCGCCAAGACGGTGAGATTGTCGGAGAGCACGAACGGTGCTTCGGCCGAGGAAAAACGATCTTCAACCCTTGGCACTATGTGCCCGTCCTCAAGCGCAAGCCTGGCGCTCTGCGCAATGGAGCACCGTTCCGTGACTGGGACCTACCACCGGCAATGACGCAGATCTGGACCCATCTGCGGGGCACATCCGACGGAGACCGGCAACTTGCCGATATTCTTTTCGCTGCTTACCAGCACGACATTGATGTGGTCGAGGCTGCCTGCGAAGAAGCTCTAAAATCTGGCCTGCGCAAGGCCGATGCGATCCTGAACATTGTCTCTCGGCGCACCAATCCCCCGCCGCCAAAGGCGATTGAGCCGCCTGCCCACCTGCAGCTGAAAATGGCACCGATCGCGGATTGCGCTCGCTATGACAGGCTTGGAGGCTCCCATGCAACTGCGTAAGGAAATTCTCGAACTTGCCCGTCAACTGAAGTTGCCAGGCATCGTCAACTGCTTTGACGAAGTGATGCAGGCCGCAGCCAAAAACAACTGGCGGCCCCAACAGGTCGTGGCCGAACTCCTCACGGCCGAACTGGCCGAAAAGACTGCGCGCTCGATCCGGTATCAGATGGGTGCCGCAAAGTTCCCGGTCTGCAAGTCCTTACCTGAGTTCGACTTCACGGTCAGCCCCGTCAACGAGGAAGTCGTGCGCAATCTTCATGACGGCGATTTTATGGACCAGGCCAGGAATGGCGTGCTGGTCGGTGGAACCGGATCGGGCAAAACGCATCTCGCAACAGCGATCGGGGGCCACGCGGTCAATAACCGCCGGCGGGTCAGGTTCTTCAGCGCTGTGGATCTCGCGAACAAGCTGGAGGCTGAACATCGCGAAGGCAACGCCGGGCGGCTCAGCGAGCAGCTGATCCGCGTCGACCTCGTGATTATAGACGAACTCGGTTATCTGCCGTTCGCAGAGTCTGGTGGACGATTACTCTTCCATCTCATCAGCAAACTGTACGAGCGAACGTCTATTCTGCTAACAACCAACCTCGCATTTGCTGAATGGCCGAGTGTGTTCACAGATGCCAAAATGACCACTGCTCTCCTGGATCGACTGACACACCATTGCGATATCATCGAAACCGGGAACGAAAGCTGGCGAATTAACCACCGCGACTAACCTCGAAATCGGGGAATAAATTCAAAACAGACAGCAGGTCAAACCTTCAGTCGAGCTACGCTCTCTTTTCGGTTTGACCTGCTGTCCACCCCCTCCTGAATCAACCTAAACACGACCCCCTCAACGCCCCTCTTAGCTCCAAGGGGGGTCAAATTTGGACGCCGATGGGGGGTCATTATTCAATGCCGATTGACAATATGCTCGCTACAAGGGTTTGGTTGTTGCAGAAACCTTTACCGACGATCTGAGCGGGTCGCTCACAACCCGCCCCGGTATGAAGGCGATGCTCGCATTCCTCAGTAAACACAGGGGTCGGGAACCGATCGTCGTCATCATCGACGATATCTCCAGGCTGGCCCGCGGGATCGAGGCACATCTGCAACTGCGTGCCGCGATCGGTGAGGCCGGCGGTGTCCTCAGAAGCCCGTCGATTGAATTCGGCGAAGATTCCGACTCCATACTGGTCGAGAATATGCTCGCCAGCGTCTCGCAACATCAGCGCCAGAAAAACGCCGAACAAACCGTCAATCGCATGAAGGCCCGCACGCTTAACGGCTACTGGTGCTTTCAGGCGCCCGTCGGCTACAGGTACCAGCGCATGGCCGGACACGGAAAGCTTCTGGTCCGGCACGAACCCCATGCCTCGGTCCTTCAGGAAGCGCTTGAAGGATTTGCTTCCGGTCGTTTCGATGCCCAGGTCGAGGTCAAGCGTTTTCTGGAGCGTCAGCCAGACTTTCCCAAAGACCTGCCGAACGGTGAGATCCGAAACCAGAGGGTCAAGGACATTCTCACGCGGCCCATCTATGCCGGTTTCGTCGAGGTTCCCAAATGGAATGTATCCTTGCGAAAAGGTCACCATGAGGGTCTGATCACTTTTGCAACGTTCGAGAAAATTCAGTCAAGGTTACGCGAAGGCGCAAGGGCTCCAGCCCGTAAGGACATCAACGAGGATTTTCCATTGCGCGGGTTCATCCGGTGCGGTGACTGCGATAAGCCACTGACCGCATGCTGGTCGAAAAGCAAGACCGGCAGGAAACACCCCTATTATCTTTGTTACAACAAGGCGTGTGTCAGCAATCGCAAATCAATTCCCCGGGACCGGCTGGAAGGCGAATTCGAGGGTATCCTCAAAGCCATACAACCAACAGAAAACCTGTTTTCGCTCGCGAAGGCCATGTTCAAGGATGCCTGGAACCAGAAACTGTTGCAAACCCAGCACGCAGCGGCTTCCCGCAAAAAGGAAGCCGCAAAGCTCCAGAAGCAGATCGACCGACTGCTGGAAAGAATCGTTGAAACGGACAATGCGTCCGTCATTACCGCTTACGAAAACAGGATAGCGGCCCTTGAAAGACAAAAGCTGGTCGTAAACGACGATATTGAAAACCGAGGCAAGCCGAAACGAGCTTTCGATGAAATGTTCGAACTCGCGTTCACCTTCCTATCAAACCCTTGGAATCTCCTGACTTCCGACATTTTTTCGTATAAGTCATTGATATTATTATGCCTTGGTTGCCAAAAGGCACTACACGGACTTTTTTCGCCAGCGATTGTTTCGGAGTGTTGAGGGAGCTCAGGCTTTGGTCTGGCCAGTTTTTCGGGTGCGCCCGGGGGGTATCTTGAAAGGGGCTTCGTTCCAGGTCAGGCCGACGCAGGTGAGGATGCGTCTGGCATCGACCGTGGCATGGCTTGGCATGCCGTAGCGGTCAGGGGTGCCTTTGTGGCGCAGGATCGAGAGCTGCAATGCGTTCAACTCGTTGCGGATACGAGCCGGGCTCATCGGGTGTCCGAGCAGGTCCAGATGCTTGCGCAGGTGCTGCAGGCAGCAGAAGGCCATGTAGCAGATGGCGATATGGGCCCGGACCCGACGCGGCGACCAGTGATAGATGGGCCGGATTTTCAGATCGTGCTTGTTGGTGCGGAAGCAGGCTTCGATCTCCCACAACTGGTGATAGCGGGCAATGACGTCCTGTGCCTCCAGTTCGTCCGCACCATGAACAACAATGGCATGCAGCCCGTCCCATTGTGCCGCTGCCTTGATCTTTGCATCATCCAGCGTGACGTCCCCGCTGTCGGGGAAGGCCAGGAAGCGGCCATATCCCCGGCTGCTGAAGCTGCCGGGTTTGCGAGAGCGCTTGAGCTTCTTGTGCAGCTTTTCGATTGCCTTGTCGCGCTTGTGGGCATCATTGCGTGCCCGGGTGGGTGACCAGGTCACAATGACCCGCGCTCCCTCCTGGTCGATCACCTTGTACCAGCCCTTCTCGGTTGCCTCTTCAGAACCGTGTCCAGCCCAAGGCTGGCGTCCCTCCGGGCTCAAAATGTTCGCCTTCACGGCGGCCGGGGCGGACTTCATGCGATAGCCGAGGATGTAGGGCAGACCCTTGTTCTGCAACATCTGCTGGTTGTCCTTGCTGAGCATGGCGGCATCGGCCACGAACGTGACCCTGGCCACGTCGAAGCGTCCCTCCAACGCCTTCAGCGCAGCTTCCAGCGTATGACCTTCCCAGGTGTTTCCCGGGAAGAGTTCATAGCCCACAGGCAGCCCATCGGAGGTGACGATCAGCGCCAGCATGACCTGAGCGCGGTGATGCTTGCCATCCTTGCTGAAGCCCTTGGCCAGAAGATGATCCTGCTCGACCCCGTCCGCATCCTCGGCCGGGTCCTCGCGCTCGGTGTCAAAGGCCAGGGTCGTGCAATCGTAGAACAGCACGGTCACTGGCCCGCCCAGCAACTTCTCTGCCGCCGCGTGAGAGGTTTTGCAAATCCCGTCTATCACCGGCGTATTGATGTAATCCATGCTCCGATAGACCACGTCCAGATTGAGCGTGATGCCTGCCTGGTTCTCCAACGCCTCCACGGTCGCGCGCTTGCTCTCGGGCTGTGCGATCCGCGCCATAACCAGCTCTTTCACAATGCGATTGGCACTTTTACGCGCCGCCCCCAGAAGGGCCCCCCAACCCAGTTGGTCATACATCGTCCCCATGACATCCCGCAGACCCAGAGAGACCCGCGCCTCCTCACGGCACTCGGCAAGATCAACGCCAAGCTTGTCCGGCCGCGGAGCGCGGCGCACCAGCGCCTGCAGATCGGCATATTCCGTGGGCGTGAACAGTTCCATTTGCGGCGAGCGATCAATGCGTAATTGCTCCATCAAGCGGCCCGCCAGACGCTTGATATCCTCAATCTCGCTGTCGTTATGGGCCACACCCACATGGCGCAGGATCTTCTGGCGTACCTTGGAGCCGGTGCGGACGGATTCAACGATCTGGATCCGTGTGCGGTTGAGCTTTGCGTCATGTTTGGTGCGGATGAACATGGGCGAAGAGGTTAGCCATCTGAAGGCCCATGTCAATACTTTTTATAATAATGGGGCACTACAACGCGCCTCTGAGCAACCACACCTGAAAACAAACCAAAAACCCAGTCAGATCAACAAAAAGGTCGGAAGTCAGGAAACTGTTGCAAACCCAGCACGCAGCGGCTTCCCGCAAAAAGGAAGCCGCAAAGCTCCAGAAGCAGATCGACCGACTGCTGGAAAGAATCGTTGAAACGGACAATGCGTCCGTCATTACCGCTTACGAAAACAGGATAGCGGCCCTTGAAAGACAAAAGCTGGTCGTAAACGACGATATTGAAAACCGAGGCAAGCCGAAACGAGCTTTCGATGAAATGTTCGAACTCGCGTTCACCTTCCTATCAAACCCTTGGAATCTCTGGAATTCAGGACAAATGCACCTGCGCAAAACGGTCCTCAGGCTGACATTTGCAGACCGTATGGCCTACCGCCGGGAACAGGGGTTTCGAACCCCGCAAGTCACTGAACCTTTTAGGGTTTTGGGGAATATGACCCAAAATTGTGAAATGGCGCACCTGAGAGGATTCGAACCTCTGGCCTCTGCCTTCGGAGGGCAGCGCTCTATCCAGCTGAGCTACAGGTGCCTTGGCCGTTAACTAACCTTGTTCCGAGCCGGGTGCAACTGGAAAACGGACCGGCTGGGCCCAGGTTTAGGCAAAGAGATCATGCGCCAGTTCAAGCGCGTCGATCAGGGTGTCGACCTCATCCGTGGTGTTATAGAGGCCAAAGCTGGCGCGGCAAGTGGCCGTAACACCAAGATGATCCATCAAAGGACCAGCGCAATGGTGACCGGCGCGAACCGCGACGCCTTTCTTGTCGAGAATCGTCGCGACATCATGCGCATGCCCCGCCCCATCCAGCGTGAAGCTGAAAATCGCGGCCTTGTCCGGCCGTGTGCCCTGAACCTGTAGCCAGTTCAGACCGTTCAAACGCTGCATGGCATAATCGCGCAGACCTGCCTCGTGACTCGCGATATTTGCCATCCCCAGATCCATCATGTAGTCTAGCGCAACGCCCAGTCCGATGGTTTGGACGATGCCCGGTGTGCCGGCCTCAAACTTCATCGGCGGATCATTGTAGATGACCTGATCCTTGCTGACCTCTTTGATCATGTCGCCGCCGCCGATGAAGGGGCGCATTTCGGCCATGCGTTCGGATTTGATATAGATCGCACCGGAACCCGAGGGGCCATAGAGCTTGTGCCCAGTGATGGCATAGAAATCACAGCCGATATCCTGCACGTTAACTGGCATGTGAACCGCACCCTGGCTACCATCAACCAAGACCGGCACGCCCTTGGCATGCGCGCCTTCGGCGATGGCCTTCACGTCGACCACGGTGCCCAAAACGTTCGAACATTGCGTGACCGCGACCAGTTTGGTTTTGGGGCCGATCGCGTCAATCACGGCTTGCGGATCAAGTCCGCCATCCGCATCAACATCGACCCATTTCAGGACCACGCCCTGACGCTCACGCAGGAAATGCCAGGGCACGATGTTGGCGTGATGCTCCATCACGCTGAGGACGATCTCATCCCCCGCTTCAAGCCGCGGCATGGCCCAGCCATAGGCGACCAGATTGATCCCCTCGGTCGTGCCGGAGTTCAGAACAATCTCATCCTCATCCGCAACACCTAGAAAACGCGCAACGGTGCCGCGCACGGACTCATATTTCTCGGTCGCGAGGTTCGAGAGGTAGTGAAGCCCGCGATGCACGTTGGAGTATTCCTCGGCATAGGCGCGCGTTACGGCATCAATCACGACCTGAGGTTTCTGCGCCGACGCGCCATTGTCCAGATATGTCAGGGGTTTGCCGTTCACCTGCCGCGACAGGATCGGGAAATCGGACCGGGTTTTCTGCACATCATACATGAGAGATCTTTCTAGACAGGACCCAACGGGTTCAGAAATAGGACAAAAGGTACCGCCAGCAACGCCGACAACAATATGACACCAAAGGACTTGCCCAGAGACCCAAACTTGTGCGCCTCATTCAGAAAATGAAGCGTTATGTAGAGGCTGTAGATGGCCGTCGCCAAGATCAGAGGGGCCATCAAAGCGACCGCGATCAAGCTCAGCGCGAGGGTCGCGACCAGCGCTGCGATTTGAAGAAACTGCAACCAGATCGTCAGGATCATCAGATCTTCAAAACGCCCCGTTCCGCCCAGAAAACGCCCGACATAGAGAAAAGCCAGGATGCTGAACAGCATCGTCCCGGCAGACCGGATCAGCACAACCGGAATCGACTGGGATACAGTCGGGCCACCCGATGCGGCGATCGACATATCTATGCCCATCTGCGCGATGCAATTGAGGACAACGGCCAGAAAGAATGCCAACCACAGAACCTCTCGCCCCGGGTTGAGGGCCAAAATCTGTCGCGCCGCTTCGGCAGGTTTTCTGAGCGTCAGGCTCGTCAGCGGGCCCAGGGGAGGTATCGTCATTCAGCCGACCTTTGTGCTTGTCGCAATCCGGATAACCAGAACCAGACAAAAACGGCAACCCAAATCAATCCGACCAAAGTTTGAGTCGGACCAGGGCCTATGAACCCGGCGACCAGTCCGTTAAGCAAAACCAAAGGTGCTGAGGACAAGAGCGCCCAGAACAATGCCAATCGGGCACCATAGGCACTGCCCTGCCCGCCCACCAGTCGCGCGACCCAATGAGACACCAAAGCCAGCGTGTAGAAGAACAGCGGCAGGATGAAGACCGAGCCCAAAAGTGCTCCGCCCAAAAGCATGTTCAACTCGACCTGCTCCAGATGCGCGCGGCGCGCTAAGCTGGGCATTTGCGCGATGAAAGACACCACGCAAAAGGCCATGACGAAGATCAGCGCCCTATCTTCGCGCGGCCCCATATCCAGAAGCCGGCGCACAACGCGCCCCGGCCCCCGGTATGTGGCGACGATATCTGATGAGACGGGCATATCAGCTGTGACGCGAAAGCCAGCCTTCCAGACGGGTCACGATCTCTTCGGCCAGTGTTTCGTCCTCGATCTCATCCACCGCCTCGGCAAGGAAAGCCAGCGTCAGCATATTGGTGGCGTCCTTCATCGGAACCCCGCGCGAGCGCAGGTAGAACAAGGCGGTCTCATCAATCGCGCCCGAGGTCGACCCGTGCGAACAGGCAACGTCATCGGCGTAGATTTCAAGCTCGGGTTTGGCGAGGAACTGGCTGTCATCGTCTAGCAAAAGCGACTGGCTGATCTGGTAGCCATCGGTCTTTTGCGCGCCTTCCTTCACAAGGATCTTGCCTTGGAACACGCCTGTCGCGCCGTTGCGCAGGACTTTCTTGAACACCTGTCGGCTTTCGCAATTCACCGCGTCATGGGTGACAAAAACGGTGTCGTCATGGTGAAAGTCACCGTCCCCGACGCAGGCACCGGCCACATGGGCCACTGCATCGTCACCGGTAAGCTCTACCACCTGCTCGTTACGGGTCAGCACTCCGTTGGCGGTCAGAGTGAACGACTTGTAAGTCGATTCCTGACCAAGACGCGTGAACATATGGGTCACGGCTCGGCGTTCGTGATCGCGGCCCTGAGCCCGGACGTGGTGCAAAGTCCCGTTGTCGGCGATGTCGATCTCCATGCATTTGTTGAAGCGCGACGCGGCCGGACCAGCCTCGAGGATCGTGGCCTCGGCATCGCTTTCCACGCGGATCACGTGGTGCAGGATCGCATCCGAGTCTTCCGACTCGTGCCGGTACACCAGATTGATCGGCTTCGACGGTTTGCCGGTTACATGGATGGCAACGCCGTCGGTCGCGAATGCGGTGTTCAAAGCGGCCAGAGGGCGCTGAACCGGGGTTTGGCCCCGCTCCTCGAGCTTGCCGTAGAGATCCTTGGCCCAGTGGATATCCTTGCAGCAGATATCCTCCAGCCGGTCGATCTTGACCCCTTCGAGGCTCAGATCATCCGAGGCTTCGGCATCGAACACACCATCGACGAACACGATCTGCAGCCGATCGACATCGTTGAACACCATCGGCTCGCCCGAGTCGAAAATGGCAGCCTTGGGCGCATCGGCCGAGACCAGCGTATCCGGACGCGTGTATTTCCAGTACTCATCGCGCCGACTTGGCAGCCCCATTTCGCGCACTCGGGCCAAAGCCCCTTGGCGCGCGGCCTTGGTGCAGCCGGGATCAGGCATTGTCAACGAGGTCAGACGCTCTTCGGTTGCGGTCTGTTTTGCTTGCGGTAAGGCCATCAGTTCACCTCGGCAAGAATGTCGGAGTAGCCGTTGTTTTCAACTTCCAGCGCCAGCTCAGGACCGCCCGATTTCACGATACGCCCATCGGCCATAATGTGAACGACATCCGGTTTGATGTGGTCCAGCAGGCGCTGGTAGTGGGTGATGACCAGGAAACCACGGCCCTCATCCCGCAGCGCGTTCACGCCTTCGGAGACCAGCTTCATCGCATCCACGTCGAGGCCCGAGTCGGTCTCGTCCAGAATGCACATTTTGGGCTCTAGCATCGCCATCTGAAGGATCTCATTGCGCTTTTTCTCACCGCCCGAGAAACCGACATTGACCGGACGCTTCAGCATATCCGCGTCGATCTTCAGCGATTTCGCCTTTTCGCGCACGAGTTTCAGGAAGTCCGCGGCCGATAGCTCCTCTTCCCCGCGCGCTTTGCGTTGCGCGTTCACAGCGGTTCGCAGGAAGGTCATGTTGCCGACGCCCGGGATCTCAACCGGGTATTGGAAGGCGAGGAACACACCAGCTGCGGCGCGCTCTTCCGGCTCCATCTCTAGCAGGTCTTCACCGTCCAGAGTGGCCGAGCCTTCGGTGACCTCATAGCCATCGCGCCCTGACAGCACATAGCTGAGCGTGGACTTGCCCGAGCCGTTTGGCCCCATGATCGCATGCACCTTGCCAGCCTCGACCGTCAGGTCCACACCTTTAAGAATTTGCTTGTCTTCTTCTTCAAGCTGTACGTGCAGGTTCTTGATTTCCAGCATGTTTTGTCCTTTTGCGTATCGCAAGAGGGCGCGCGGCCCCCGCGTAAATTCTGATTTCAGAGAAGCTTGGGTTTAACCCACAGACCCTTCGAGACTTATGGCCACCAACTGCTGGGCCTCCATCGCAAATTCCATCGGCAGCGCCTGCAGCACGTCCTTGCAGAACCCATTGACGACTAGCGCCACGGCCTCTTCCTCGTCCATGCCACGTTGACGACAGTAGAAAAGCTGATCGTCGTCCACCTTCGAGGTCGTCGCCTCGTGCTCAACGCGACTCGAGTTGTTTTTGACCTCGATATAGGGAACAGTATGCGCCCCGCATTTGTCGCCGATCAGCAAGCTGTCACACTGGGTGTAGTTGCGGCTGTCTTTGGCTTTCGGGTGCATCGAGACCAGTCCACGATAGGTGTTCTGTGCCTTACCCGCACTGATGCCTTTGGAGACGATGCGCGACTTGGTGTTCTTACCCAAGTGAACCATCTTGGTGCCGGTATCGGCCTGCTGGTAGTTGTTGGCAATCGCGATCGAGTAGAATTCACCTTGGCTTTCCTCACCACGCAGGATGCAGGACGGGTATTTCCACGTCACGGCCGAGCCGGTTTCCACCTGCGTCCACATCACCTTGGAGCGATCCCCACGGCAATCGGCGCGCTTGGTCACGAAATTATAGATGCCGCCCTTGCCGTTCTCGTCGCCGGGGAACCAGTTCTGAACGGTTGAGTATTTTACCTCTGCGTCTTCTTCGACAATGATCTCGACTACGGCCGCGTGCAGCTGTGCTGTGTCGCGCTGAGGTGCGGTGCAGCCTTCCAAATAAGACACGTAAGAACCCTTATCAGCGATGATCAGGGTGCGCTCGAACTGGCCGGTGTTTTCCGCGTTGATACGGAAATAGGTGCTGAGTTCCATCGGGCAGCGGACGCCCGGTGGGATGTAAACGAACGAACCATCCGAGAATACAGCCGAGTTCAGAGTGGCATAGAAATTGTCTGACACCGGAACCACGGTGCCCAGATATTTCTTCACCAGTTCAGGATGCTCTTTGATCGCTTCCGAGATCGAGCAAAAAATGACACCTGCCTTCTTCAGTTCAGCTTGAAAAGTTGTACCAACGGAAACCGAGTCAAAAACGGCGTCGACGGCCACTTTACGACCCTCGGCGGGCATATCCTCGGCGCCTTCGACACCTGCCAGAATCATCTGTTCTTTCAGAGGGATACCGAGCTTTTCGTAAGTCGCCAGAAGCTTGGGATCGACATCGTCCAGAGATTTGGGTTTCTCTTCCATAGATTTCGGACGGGCATAGTAATACTGGTCCTGAAAGTCGATCTCAGGGTAGTTGACCATGGCCCATTTCGGCTCTTCCATCTTGGTCCAGCGTTCGAAGGCCGACAGACGCCATTCGGTCATCCATTCGGGCTCTTCGTTCTTCTCCGAGATCAGTCGAACGATATCTGGATTCACGCCTTTGGGCGCGTATTCCATCTCGATCTCGGTTTCCCAGCCGTATTTATAAGTGCTGACCTCGCGTACCGCATCCACGGTTTCCTGATCGACACCCTCTTTTACCTGGGTCTGGTCCAAAGCGGCCATTGTTTACCCTCCGTCAGATCACGCGGCCCGCGCGCGATGCTTTTTCTCTTTCTCAAGCCACGTTTCGGCGAAACGCAGCACATCTTCCTTGGTAGTCCGAGGTCCCAGCGACACGCGGATCGCGCTAGCTGCCGTCCCCTCATCAAATCCCATCGCAGTCAGAACAGCGCTGGCGCGGACCTTTCCGCTTGAGCAGGCCGAACCCGCGCTGACCGCAAAACCAGACAGGTCCATCTGCATGACCTGCGTTTCACCCTTCCAACCCGGTGACGCGAAACATGACGTGTTTGGCAGGCGAGTCTGGTCTTTCCCGACAAAAATAGGTGATCTTTCACCAGCCTCAAGGGCGTTTTCTAGAATATTTCTAAATTCTTCGACCTGCTCCCAAACGCCATTGGCGAGATCTCTGGCAGCTGCTTCAGCAGCGGCCCCGAACCCCGCTATTCCAATGACATTTTCGGTTCCAGAGCGCCGCCCCATCTCTTGCCCGCCGCCCTTGATCTGAGCAGGCAGATCCGTGCCGCGCTTCATCACGACGGCTCCGACCCCTTTCGGCCCAGCCAGTTTATGCGCGGACACAAGCGCCATCTGAACGTCCATCCAGTTGAACGCAATCGGCAGTTTGCCAAATGCCTGGGTCGCATCGGTCACCGCCAGCCCCTTGGGCAGCGTTTGCACGATACCCGTTTCCGAGTTCGCAACTTGCAGCGTCGCATTCGCTGGATCGCTCACAGTGGCCATCCCGTCCGAAGAAACCAAGATATCCCTGGCAATCCATGCTCTTACCGCGTCATGTTCAATTGATGCACCGTGCAGATTTCGACCCGCCAAAGCCAAAGCGGCGCCTTCGGTCGAGCCGGAGGTAAATACAATATCCGCACCATCAGCCCCAAAAGCCGATGCCACCTGCGCTCGTGCGCGTTCGACCAAAGCCTTCGCCGCGCGCCCCTCTGCATGGACCGACGATGGGTTGCCGCAGACATCCATTGCCGCGATCATCGCGTCCCGCGCTTCGGGCCGCAAAGGCGTTGTGGCGTTGTGATCGAGATAAACACGATTCATGGAGTCATCTTTTCCCAGATATTTCTGAAACTTGCACTCAGAGGCTACGGATCACTCATCCACAACGGCAAACAGGTTCGGAACCGCCGGACAGGGCGCGAGGTCGTTCTTGATAACGTCAGACAATCTAGTCTGATGCAGGAACACATAGACATGTGCGCTGAGGCTTTCCCAAAGACGGTTCGTCAGGGATTGCGCCCGGCTTCCCGAGGACGCGCCCGAGGCCCCGGCGCCCTTGGCCATTGCATCCACCGTTTCATCGACGGCGGACAGAATCTCGACCACGCGGATCTCAGATGGCTGCCGTGCAAGGCGGTATCCCCCACCCGGACCACGGGTCGAGGTCACAAGCTCGGCCCGGCGCAATTTCACGAACAACTGCTCAAGATACGGCAGCGAGATATCCTGCCGTTCCGAGATTTCGCCCAGTGTCACGATCTTGTCCGAGGGCTGCAGCGCAATGTCCGCCAGCGCCACCATGGCATACCGGCCCTTTGTCGACAGCTTCATTGTCATTTCCCTTCGGCAAGCTGGACGCGAAATCATTGACGCCGCCGCCGCCAGTGCGTATCTCCGACTGACAGCGCGTTGCGCAGGATATCACATTTAGAACCGTTCTAAGGTGCCCAACGAATACAGTCAAGTATTTCCCGGCGCCCAAGATAAAGACAGGACCAAAGCACACATGCCCGAGGTGATTTTTCCCGGACCCGAAGGCCGCCTGGAAGGCCGCTACCACCCGCAAAAGGAAAAAGACGCACCGATCGCCATCGTGCTTCACCCGCATCCTCAGTTCGGCGGGACAATGAACAACAAGGTGGTCTACAATCTACACTATGCGTTCTACAACATGGGATTCACCGTGTTGCGCTTCAACTTCCGCGGTGTGGGCCGCAGCCAGGGCGAATATGATCAAGGCGTAGGCGAGTTGAGCGATGCCGCCTCGGCTCTCGACTATCTGCAGTCGATGAACAACAACTCCAAGCATTGCTGGGTAGCCGGCTTCTCGTTCGGTGCGTGGATCGGAATGCAGTTGCTGATGCGCCGCCCGGAAATCACCGGTTTCATCAGCGTGTCGCCCCCGGCGAATATGTACGACTTCTCGTTCCTCGCGCCCTGCCCGTCTTCGGGCCTGATCATTAACGGCTCGTCCGACCGCGTGGCGCCTCCGGCGGATACAACCGCGCTTGTCAACAAGTTGCATGAGCAGAAGGGCATCACGATCACTCATAATGAGGTCGAAGGCGCGGATCATTTCTTCCAGGATCAGCACATGGATACGCTCATCACCGATGTCAGCGACTATGTAAAACGACGCCTGACTGAGAACACGCGCTGATGACAGACACCATCAATACCCTCGCTGCCAAACTGGCCGAGGATACATTGAAGGTCATGGATGAAACCGGCGACGATCGGTTTTACATGGAGGTCGGCAATTTGCTGGCGGCCTCCTCCCAATCTCTGGAAGAGGCCTTTCTGACCGAAATCCGCGTGCGCTTGTCCGAGCGCCAGGCCCGCCAATTCGTGATCAAACGCCTGACAGATCACCGCTCCAAACTGAAAGCGATTGAAAAACAATGAATGATCGACTGTCCGCGCAAATCGCGTTTCTGAAACAAGCGGACAAGTTGAAGACGGTGGATCGGGCAAACACCCTGCTGGATCAGTCTCGCCCGGAAAACTCTGCAGAACATAGCTGGCATCTGGCGCTTTGGGCGCTGGTCATGGGGCCTCTGGCCGGGCCGGATGTGTCAATTGATCGGGTCATCCGCATGTTGTTGCTGCATGATCTGGTCGAGATCATCGTGGGTGACCATCCAATCCATCTCGAGACCGACTGGCAGAGCGTCGCGAACGCCGAACACGCAGCGGCTTTGGATTTGTTCGGTCTGTTGCCGTCGGACCAGACCCAAAGTTTTTTGGACCTGTGGAAGGAATTCGAAGCCGATCAGACGCCCGACGCCAAGTTCGCCAAGATGCTCGACCGGTGTCAGCCCCTGTTTCAGGTGCTGTATGCTTCTCCTAAACGGTCCGACCATATTGAGATCGCCCGTGAGAACCTCGCGACCGGGCGCGCGGCTTATCTGAGTGAGGCGCTGCCTCAGGCCTATGAGCACGCGGTTGCGTTATTGTCGGAAGCACCGACCGAGGATAACAGCTTCACCCAACGGTTGGTGTTTCTGGTTGAGGCGGATCAGTTGAAATCCGTCATGCGCGCGTCACGCCTGATGGCGGCTGATCGGTTCGAAAACTCGGCCGAGCACTCGTGGCACATCATGCTGTACGCATGGGTTCTGGCGGAACATTCCGACGATGAGGTACAGTTGGACCGTGTCCTGCAAATGCTGCTGCTTCACGACATTGTCGAGATCGACGCCGGAGATCACCCGATCCACGGTCAGGTCGATCACGCAGCACAAGCCGAAAAGGAAGAGGCCGCAGCCCGACGCCTGTTCGGACTATTACCCCAGGATCAGATGCAGGCATTTTCCGATCTCTGGCATGAGTTTGAGAGTGCCAGTTCATCCGATGCGCGGTTTGCAAAGGCTGTTGACCGGTTTCAAACCCCAATCGCAAATTTGGAAACGGGCGGCGGCTCATGGGTTGATTATGCCGTGACCTACCCTCAGATCGAAGCGCGGGTAAGGCCCGCCATCGAACGCGGTGCGCCTGGTCTTTGGGATTGGTTGCAACCGTATTTGGCAGATTACTTCACGGTTTCAGCGAGGGGCTAGGCAAAAGAAAAAGGGCCAATAAGGCCCTTTTCCCTGCTAGGATCTTGATTAACGCCAAAACTACAAAACAAAGAAACCAACTAACAATTGGGTTGCATCAGAACTGACGGACCCCCCGTCTGCAAGCCACCCTAGCGCCGCAATAAGAGTCGAAGCAAAAACGACGTATTTCCTGACTTCCGACCTTTTTGTTGATCTGACTGGGTTTTTGGTTTGTTTTCAGGTGTGGTTGCTCAGAGGCGCGTTGTAGTGCCCCATTATTATAAAAAGTATTGACATGGGCCTTCAGATGGCTAACCTCTTCGCCCATGTTCATCCGCACCAAACATGACGCAAAGCTCAACCGCACACGGATCCAGATCGTTGAATCCGTCCGCACCGGCTCCAAGGTACGCCAGAAGATCCTGCGCCATGTGGGTGTGGCCCATAACGACAGCGAGATTGAGGATATCAAGCGTCTGGCGGGCCGCTTGATGGAGCAATTACGCATTGATCGCTCGCCGCAAATGGAACTGTTCACGCCCACGGAATATGCCGATCTGCAGGCGCTGGTGCGCCGCGCTCCGCGGCCGGACAAGCTTGGCGTTGATCTTGCCGAGTGCCGTGAGGAGGCGCGGGTCTCTCTGGGTCTGCGGGATGTCATGGGGACGATGTATGACCAACTGGGTTGGGGGGCCCTTCTGGGGGCGGCGCGTAAAAGTGCCAATCGCATTGTGAAAGAGCTGGTTATGGCGCGGATCGCACAGCCCGAGAGCAAGCGCGCGACCGTGGAGGCGTTGGAGAACCAGGCAGGCATCACGCTCAATCTGGACGTGGTCTATCGGAGCATGGATTACATCAATACGCCGGTGATAGACGGGATTTGCAAAACCTCTCACGCGGCGGCAGAGAAGTTGCTGGGCGGGCCAGTGACCGTGCTGTTCTACGATTGCACGACCCTGGCCTTTGACACCGAGCGCGAGGACCCGGCCGAGGATGCGGACGGGGTCGAGCAGGATCATCTTCTGGCCAAGGGCTTCAGCAAGGATGGCAAGCATCACCGCGCTCAGGTCATGCTGGCGCTGATCGTCACCTCCGATGGGCTGCCTGTGGGCTATGAACTCTTCCCGGGAAACACCTGGGAAGGTCATACGCTGGAAGCTGCGCTGAAGGCGTTGGAGGGACGCTTCGACGTGGCCAGGGTCACGTTCGTGGCCGATGCCGCCATGCTCAGCAAGGACAACCAGCAGATGTTGCAGAACAAGGGTCTGCCCTACATCCTCGGCTATCGCATGAAGTCCGCCCCGGCCGCCGTGAAGGCGAACATTTTGAGCCCGGAGGGACGCCAGCCTTGGGCTGGACACGGTTCTGAAGAGGCAACCGAGAAGGGCTGGTACAAGGTGATCGACCAGGAGGGAGCGCGGGTCATTGTGACCTGGTCACCCACCCGGGCACGCAATGATGCCCACAAGCGCGACAAGGCAATCGAAAAGCTGCACAAGAAGCTCAAGCGCTCTCGCAAACCCGGCAGCTTCAGCAGCCGGGGATATGGCCGCTTCCTGGCCTTCCCCGACAGCGGGGACGTCACGCTGGATGATGCAAAGATCAAGGCAGCGGCACAATGGGACGGGCTGCATGCCATTGTTGTTCATGGTGCGGACGAACTGGAGGCACAGGACGTCATTGCCCGCTATCACCAGTTGTGGGAGATCGAAGCCTGCTTCCGCACCAACAAGCACGATCTGAAAATCCGGCCCATCTATCACTGGTCGCCGCGTCGGGTCCGGGCCCATATCGCCATCTGCTACATGGCCTTCTGCTGCCTGCAGCACCTGCGCAAGCATCTGGACCTGCTCGGACACCCGATGAGCCCGGCTCGTATCCGCAACGAGTTGAACGCATTGCAGCTCTCGATCCTGCGCCACAAAGGCACCCCTGACCGCTACGGCATGCCAAGCCATGCCACGGTCGATGCCAGACGCATCCTCACCTGCGTCGGCCTGACCTGGAACGAAGCCCCTTTCAAGATACCCCCCGGGCGCACCCGAAAAACTGGCCAGACCAAAGCCTGAGCTCCCTCAACACTCCGAAACAATCGCTGGCGAAAAAAGTCCGTGTAGTGCCTTTTGGCAACCAAGGCATAATAATATCAATGACTTATACGAAAAAATGTCGGAAGTCAGGAGATGCAGGCATTTTCCGATCTCTGGCATGAGTTTGAGAGTGCCAGTTCATCCGATGCGCGGTTTGCAAAGGCTGTTGACCGGTTTCAAACCCCAATCGCAAATTTGGAAACGGGCGGCGGCTCATGGGTTGATTATGCCGTGACCTACCCTCAGATCGAAGCGCGGGTAAGGCCCGCCATCGAACGCGGTGCGCCTGGTCTTTGGGATTGGTTGCAACCGTATTTGGCAGATTACTTCACGGTTTCAGCGAGGGGCTAGGCAAAAGAAAAAGGGCCAATAAGGCCCTTTTCCCTGCTAGGATCTTGATTAACGCCAAAACTACAAAACAAAGAAACCAACTAACAATTGGGTTGCATCAGAACTGACGGACCCCCCGTCTGCAAGCCACCCTAGCGCCGCAATAAGAGTCGAAGCAAAAACGACGTATTTAATAAACACAGTCATTGAAAAACTCGAAAACAAATCAACAAATACTGTTCTGTTATTTGCATAAATTGTGATCAGATCGTAGTCAGGTATACCCGACCTTTATCTTGTGGTGTCACGCACCCAAGCAACCGAATGTGCTTGCCGGGGCGGCCTGTTTCATGTTGAGAATTCGCGCGTGATTTGCATGCAAAAGGTTGAGATCATGCCCAAAGCCTACCTGATCCTGCTGATGGCCGTCTTTGCCGAAACCGTAGGCACAACGGCCTTACAGGCCAGTCAGCAATTCTCGCGCTTCTGGCCTTCGGTTCTGGTCGTAGTTGCTTACGGAGTGGCGTTCTACCTATTGGGATTGACGTTGAAATACATGCCAGTGGGCATCGTCTATGCGATCTGGTCCGGGCTTGGGATTTTCTTCATCGCCATCATCGGCTTTGTGGTGTTTGGGCAAAAGCTCGACCTTTGGGCGGTTCTGGGGCTGACCCTGATATTGGCCGGAATCCTGATCATTCATCTGTTTTCAAAGACCGCAGGCCACTGAACGCCGGTTTGGGCTGGTATATTGCGTCAAGCCGCGCTATGCGCCGGGCAACTTCCCGTTCAAAGGCTGACCTCTCATGGACCTGCGCAATATCGCAATCATCGCTCACGTGGACCACGGTAAAACGACCCTGGTGGATGAGCTGCTCAAACAATCCGGCGCGTTCCGGGAAAATCAGGCCGTGGCGGAACGCGCCATGGACAGCAACGATCTGGAACGCGAGCGCGGCATTACCATTCTGGCCAAGGCGACCTCGGTCGAATGGAAAGGCACGCGCATCAACATCGTCGACACCCCCGGCCACGCCGATTTCGGTGGCGAGGTTGAGCGTATCCTCAGCATGGTGGACGGTGTTGTCCTGCTGGTTGACGCGGCTGAAGGCCCGATGCCTCAGACCAAGTTCGTGACCTCCAAAGCGCTGGCACTGGGCCTGCGCCCCATCGTAGTCCTGAACAAGGTCGACAAACCCGATGCCGAACCCGACCGGGCTCTGGATGAGTGTTTCGACCTCTTCGCAAACCTCGGCGCCATTGACGATCAGCTGGACTTCCCGGCCATGTATGCCTCGGGCCGGTCTGGCTGGGCGGATATGGAGCTGGACGGGCCACGCAAGGACCTGACCGCGCTGTTCGATCTGGTTGTCGATCACGTGCCTGCGCCGAAACAGGCCGAAAAGAAGGACGAACCGTTCCGTATGCTGGCCACCACCTTGGGCAGCGACCCTTTCATCGGTCGCATCCTGACGGGCCGCGTGGAAAGCGGTACTCTGAAAGCGGGCGACAGCCTCAAGGCGCTGTCCCGTGATGGGACATTGATTGAGAACTTCCGCGCGTCGAAAATCCTGGCCTTCCGCGGTCTGGCCCAACAACCGATCGACGTAGCCGAAGCCGGTGACATCGTGACCATCGCAGGTATGAGCAAAGCTACCGTCGCGGACTCGCTGGTGGCCCCGCAGGTTGAAGAGGCCCTGCCCGCTCAGCCCATCGACCCGCCGACCATCACCGTGACTTTCGGCATCAACGACTCGCCTCTGGCTGGTCGTGACGGCAAGAAGGTGCAATCCCGAGTCATCCGCGACCGCCTGATGAAAGAGGCGGAGTCGAACGTCGCGATCCGCATCACCGACACTCCAGGAGGCGAGGCGTTCGAAGTGGCAGGCCGTGGCGAACTTCAGATGGGCGTTCTGATCGAGAACATGCGCCGCGAAGGGTTCGAGCTCAGCATCTCTCGTCCGCAGGTTTTGTTCCGCGAGGAAGACGGTCAACGGCTGGAGCCTGTCGAAGAAGTCACGATCGACGTGGATGACGAATATTCCGGTGCGGTCATCGAAAAGATCACCGGTGCGCGTAAGGGCGAACTGGTCGAGATGCGCCCTGCCGGTGCCGGAAAAACCCGGATCATAGCGCATGTGCCGTCCCGTGGCCTGATCGGCTATCACGGAGAGTTCCTGACGGACACCCGCGGCACTGGTGTTCTGAACCGCGTGTTCCATGGCTGGGCTGCGCATAAAGGGCAGATCCCGGGCCGTCGTGCTGGCGTTTTGATCTCGATGGAGAATGGCCAGGCCGTCGCTTACGCCCTGTGGAACCTCGAAGAGCGTGGCCGCATGTTCGTTGGCCCTCAGACCGATGTCTATCAGGGCATGGTGATTAGTGAGCATTCCCGCGACAACGATCTGGAAGTGAACCCGCTGAAAGGCAAGAAACTGACCAACGTGCGGGCCAGCGGCTCGGACGACGCGGTGCGCCTGACGCCCCACATCCAGTTCTCATTGGAAGAAGCCATCGCCTATATTGATGACGACGAACTGGTCGAGGTGACGCCTAACGCAATCCGTCTTCGCAAGCGATTCCTTGACCCGCATGAGCGGAAACGGATGGCGAAAGCCGGATAAATCGCCGTTCTCGATTGGGAAACAATGCCATTTTTGTGACATTATTTCCTCAATCTTGAAAAATGGCATTCAAGGAACGGTCAGCCCTCGGCTGGCCTTTCTTATTGGTTTTAAGTGATTTTTGCGATTTTTCCGGTCTTTTAGCAATCTCGCCAAGTGGGCGGCGACTGTCGAGAACATTCTGAATTGTCCGGTGTAGGTAACATGCCAATTGTCCGCTTCAGTTGATTGCGCGGTGGCCCAATTCGGAGGGAGCCGTAGGCGACCGTAGATTTGGGCCACCGCGTTCGCGCCACGTCGAAGCGGGTCACGCGACTTTGTGTTTGCTATCCTCCTGTGTGATGGGTGATCCGTCAGGCTGGTAGCGGCCAATGCATCTCGGGCCGTGGAAGATGACCAGTTGACCATCGGGGTATTCGTGGACCCTGACCTTCGCCTTGACGAAATGATGACGGTGCCTGTCTGCCGCGATCTGCATGACCAGGCCCTTGTAGCGCACCGTATTGTCGTTGCCGACGACGCGGTCTTCCTGCACACACAGGGTGTCGCGCACATTGCCTGTAAACGGCACGAAGGCCGAGGTCGTATCCTCCGGCTCCTTTGCAAACAGGGCATTGTGTTCGGGAAGATAGACCTCTTTCAGGAACTGATTGGCCTCTTCAATGGTTGTGATCCCATGGGACCGCAGTTCCTGCGGCAATCGGTTCTGGAACGTGCCAAACATGCGTTCAGACCGTCCACGGGCCTGCGGTGAATAGGCCGGGATCAGCTCAATGCCGAGTTGCTGCAAGGCGCGCCCGACCTGGGTCAGATTGTCCTTGTCCACTTTGCCGCCCGCTTCGGGCGTATGCCAGTAATGAGAGCCCCGATCGGCATAGAGCGAGCAAAACAGACCTTGCGCCTCGATCACCTCTGTCAGCCCCTGAAAACTGCTCATCGTCCCTTCTTCCTCGACAAAGAATGCCGAATAAACCCGGTTGGTGGCATCGTCCATTGTAGAAAAGCGTGCAATTTTGACCCCCTAAGCGGGGAAATCGGCGTCCAAATTTGACCCCTCCCTATGGTTGTAGACATCCTTTTCATTGAGCAGTCGATGGAGAGGCAAGCGGGATGATTTGCGTGGAAACTATTAGAAAAGTGCGTCGCTTACACCTGATCGAAAAAAAGAGCATCAAGGAAATTTGCCGTTCGCTCAATTTGAGCCGTGCAACGGTTCGAAAGATAATCCGATCGGGAGTGACGGAGTTCAAATATGAGCGCAAATCGCAGCCATACCCGGTGCTCGGGCCTTGGCGCGCGCGTCTGGATGAAACGCTTGAGGAGAACGAGGCGCTTCCGAAGAAACACCGCAAGCGGATGACCAAAATCTGGAAGGAACTCTCCGATGATGGTTTTGGCGGCGGGTATGACAGTGTTCGACGCTACACAAAGAATTGGCGCATTGCGCACGGCCGACAACAGGCGCAGGCGTTCATCCCGCTGATCTTTGATCCTGGGGAGGCGTACCAGTTCGACTGGAGTGTGGAGACGGTTTTGATGGACGGTGCACTCACGACCGTGAAGGTTGCCCATTTCAAACTTTGCCATAGCCGCATGCCATTCTCCATTGCCTATCCGCGCGAGACGCAGGAGATGGTCTTTGATGCCCACGACGAGGCCTTCAAATTCTTTGGTGGAGGCTGCATCAACGGGATCTACGATAACATGACGACCGCCGTCGATGCGATCCTGTCGGGCAAGGAAAGAAAGTTCAACAAGGCATTCTCCCGGATGTGTTCTCATCATCTGGTGAACCCGATCGCCTGTACGCGCGCGGCCGGTTGGGAGAAGGGTCAGGTTGAGAATCTGGTCAAGGAGAGCCGCGCCTATAGTTTTACACCGCGTCTGGAGGTGGCCGACTTCGATGAATTGAATGCCCGGCTGCAAAAAGACGCGATCAAACGCGCAAAAGAACTGCGGCATCCGGAAAACCTGGAGGTGACGGTCTGGGAGGAGTTCCAGCAGGAAAAGCCGCTGCTGACGCATCTGCAGAAGCCCTTCGTCGGGTTCCGTGAAAAGACGGTCGCCGTGAGCCGAACCTGCCTGATCAACTTCGAAAGAAACAAATACAGCGTTGAGGCAAGAGCTGTTGGACGTCAGGTCCAGTTGCAGGTCTACGCCACGCGGATTGTCCTGCGCCAAGACGGTGAGATTGTCGGAGAGCACGAACGGTGCTTCGGCCGAGGAAAAACGATCTTCAACCCTTGGCACTATGTGCCCGTCCTCAAGCGCAAGCCTGGCGCTCTGCGCAATGGAGCACCGTTCCGTGACTGGGACCTACCACCGGCAATGACGCAGATCTGGACCCATCTGCGGGGCACATCCGACGGAGACCGGCAACTTGCCGATATTCTTTTCGCTGCTTACCAGCACGACATTGATGTGGTCGAGGCTGCCTGCGAAGAAGCTCTAAAATCTGGCCTGCGCAAGGCCGATGCGATCCTGAACATTGTCTCTCGGCGCACCAATCCCCCGCCGCCAAAGGCGATTGAGCCGCCTGCCCACCTGCAGCTGAAAATGGCACCGATCGCGGATTGCGCTCGCTATGACAGGCTTGGAGGCTCCCATGCAACTGCGTAAGGAAATTCTCGAACTTGCCCGTCAACTGAAGTTGCCAGGCATCGTCAACTGCTTTGACGAAGTGATGCAGGCCGCAGCCAAAAACAACTGGCGGCCCCAACAGGTCGTGGCCGAACTCCTCACGGCCGAACTGGCCGAAAAGACTGCGCGCTCGATCCGGTATCAGATGGGTGCCGCAAAGTTCCCGGTCTGCAAGTCCTTACCTGAGTTCGACTTCACGGTCAGCCCCGTCAACGAGGAAGTCGTGCGCAATCTTCATGACGGCGATTTTATGGACCAGGCCAGGAATGGCGTGCTGGTCGGTGGAACCGGATCGGGCAAAACGCATCTCGCAACAGCGATCGGGGGCCACGCGGTCAATAACCGCCGGCGGGTCAGGTTCTTCAGCGCTGTGGATCTCGCGAACAAGCTGGAGGCTGAACATCGCGAAGGCAACGCCGGGCGGCTCAGCGAGCAGCTGATCCGCGTCGACCTCGTGATTATAGACGAACTCGGTTATCTGCCGTTCGCAGAGTCTGGTGGACGATTACTCTTCCATCTCATCAGCAAACTGTACGAGCGAACGTCTATTCTGCTAACAACCAACCTCGCATTTGCTGAATGGCCGAGTGTGTTCACAGATGCCAAAATGACCACTGCTCTCCTGGATCGACTGACACACCATTGCGATATCATCGAAACCGGGAACGAAAGCTGGCGAATTAACCACCGCGACTAACCTCGAAATCGGGGAATAAATTCAAAACAGACAGCAGGTCAAACCTTCAGTCGAGCTACGCTCTCTTTTCGGTTTGACCTGCTGTCCACCCCCTCCTGAATCAACCTAAACACGACCCCCTCAACGCCCCTCTTAGCTCCAAGGGGGGTCAAATTTGGACGCCGATGGGGGGTCATTATTCAATGCCGATTGACAGTCCATGGTGACGATCAGATCCCACCACTGACCCGGAACCCATTCATGGCTGGAGCCGTCCTGATGCAACATCATGCCAACCATCGGACGGCGGGGCCGCTTGCGCCGATGGGCACCTCGTCGGGGTGCTGCCTGAACCCGGCCGTGGCGCTGCAGTGTAAGCCGCACCCAGTTGTAGCTCTGTGTGAAACCATGGTGGGCCACCAGCTTCTCGTGGAAATGCTTCGGCGTGTAATCCCAGTACTTGGTATCAAACAGTTCAAGCATCTCCATGACCTTATCCGTGGCAACACGATTGTTGGCCAGTTTGCCAAGCCGACGGTCGTACAGACCTTCTGCACCATCCGCCTCAAATCGATCCTCCCAACGCCTGACGGTGCGCACGGATACACCCAGTATCTCAGCCGCCTGTTCTTGCGTCAGCTTGTTCGCGCTTCGCCGCGAATACACATCTTCAAACTTCATCAGTCGAACTTCCTGTAACACTTCTGCTCGGTTCATAACGCCTCCTCTCAGAGACAGAATAGAACCGGACAGATCGCATGTTACATACACCGGACATATCGCGTGTTAGCGACAGCCAAGTGGGCGGCGACTTGTAAGTTCGACCTTAAAAAGGTGTAATCTTGTCCAAAGTGTGACGTCGTTCATACAAGCCCATTTGGTTTTGGTGCATAAGTTCGACGCAGAGATTAACGAGTACCGAGGAGTTCCATCATGGGCATCCATTCCAGCAAACTAAAAGTAGTCGCCGCAGCTGTTGCCGTTCAAATGGTAGGCGTTACAGCCGCACAAGCCGCATGTACTGTCTCAACGGCACGTCAGGCTGCAAGCTCGCCCGAGATCCTCTGCGAATGTGACGCCGTCACATCGGGCATGATCCGTTACATTCAGCGTCGCGCCGATTTCGGCAACTTCCTGGCCCGTACCGGTGCGGAATGCCCGCAACTGGCCGCGCTGCTTTCGGACTTACCAACCGCATCCACAGGGTTCGCTGATCAAAGATCCGGCGATGGAAAACCTGATGGAAATCCCGGTACTACGGGTGGTCCGTCTGGAAATCCTCCGGGTGAAGATAGTGGGCCCGATGACAAGGGTGACGATGGCGGCAAGAAAGGCGGCGACGGCGGTAAGAAAGGTGGCGACGGCGGCAAGAAAGGTGGCGACGGCGGCAAGAAAGGTGGCGACGGCGGCAAGAAAGGTGGCGACGGCGGCAAGAAAGGTGGCGACGGCGGCAAGAAAGGTGGCGACGGCGGCAAGAAAGGCGGCGACGGCGGCAAGAAAGGCGGCGACGACACCAAGAAAGGCGACGAAGCTACACAGTAGAGCCTTAAGGTTTAAGATCTAAGCAAGATCAAAATTGGCGATAGCGAATTGTTCGTACCGAAGATTTAAAAAGGGCGCCGCAATCGGCGCCCTTAACCCTTTGGGTGCGAGATTTAATCAACTGTTCCCATAAACCCCAACCCAACGGCGCGGCTGTTTTGGGTCTTGCATCCTCAGAAACAGATACCGGGTCGCTTTCCACGGTTTGATGCTGTTGGTCAAGTTGTCCAGAACCAGATCACCCTGAGCTGATCGATACACCAACACAGCATGCGCGTTCCGACGCGTATCCAAAACAGTCGCAATCAAAAGCTTGCTCGGATCAATTCCTGCTTTGATCAGGTTGCGCTTTTTCAACAAGGCAAAGTCTTCGCAATCACCGCCCCGTGTCGTCGGCAAGGCCCAAAACTCACGCTGTCGGTATTGAGATTGGTCTGTAATTGCACGGGTGGACGCGTTGACTTGCAAGTTCACTTTCTTGACGATCTGCATTTCCTGTTTGCTCGTCAACGAAGCCGCTCTTTGGCCTGAACAGGCCCAGCTGTACTGACGGCAAAGCTGCTGCGCTCCGGACGGTGGCGGAGAGGTTGAAATCGCGGTGATGAACGCGCCCTCTGATGCCTGCGCGACAGAGGCGGTGAAAAACGACGTCAGGACCAAAGCGCAAATCGCAACGGAGCGCCCTGAAAATCTGACGACCGACCGAAGACCCGCCGAAAAACCTACTGCCGAATATTTCATACCCGTTCCTCAATCCATGTTGCCCGCGTGAGTCCGGCCAATCAGGGTGTCGAAGTTTTCCGACTTTAACCGCAACTGGCTTTGGTGACGCAATCAATGTTGAAGATCAGGGGTAAAAAAGGCGGAAATTCGTCACAATCCGCGGCAATTTCGGGCAAGAATTGAGGGCAATTCGCCACATTTATAACTAGGTTAGATTGTTGAAGCGTTGTAATGTATTGTTTTTTATTAAACTTTTAATGTAATCGCGACCCCCAAGAAAGAAATGGAAGCCGCGCGGGATTTTGTGTGCTGATTTTCGCTGAGTCTGTCAAACCGACCCGGCTGAAACAGCTGATTCTCAGTCGGTGATCTCAACAACGACCAATTCGCGCTCGCTCGCCCCGCGGGCGTGATCGAGCGCTTCTTGGTATGCGGCGGAGTTATAGCACTCGACCGCGGCCTCGACTGAGGGGAAACGTGCGACCACATTTCGCGGACGCTCCTTCCCTTCGAGCTGAACGTAACGCGCCGCACGCGCAATGAATTCTCCGCCATGCGCAGCGATCGCAGGCCCCGCCAGCTCGGCGTATTTTCCATAAGCTTCGGTGTCAGTCACCGTGACATGTGCAATCCAAAGAGCAGCCATCTTACCCCTCCAATACCTGTTCCGCGGCTTTGATCGCCGCATCAGCGTTACTCGCGTCTTTGCCGCCACCTTGGGCCATATCCCGGCGACCTCCGCCGCCCTTACCGCCCAGCTCAACCACTGCGGCTTTGACCAGACTAACGGCAGAAACCGTATCGGTCAGGTCCGCGGTGACCCCAGCCGCGACGGCCGCTTTGCCGCCTGTGTCCGCGATCAGAAGAACCGCGCCAGATCCCAGCCGGCTTTTGTGTTCGTCAATCAATGCTGGAAGATCCTTGCCGGATACACCGCTGAGTGTCTGGGCCAGAAACTTGACGCCGTTGACTTCGGTCGCTTCCGCGCCGCCGCCCTGCCCGGCCCCGCCTGCCATAGCGAGATCGCGGCGCAGCTGAGCAACTTCGTTTTGCAGGGCTCTCCGCTCATCCAGCAGAGATTTCACGCGTGTGACCACGTCATCCGGCTGTGCTTTCAACTCTAACGCGACCTGTGCCAAGCGGTGATCTTGCGCGGACAGATAGCGGAAGGCTTCATCGCCCGTGAGCGCCTCAATCCGCCGGACACCTGCACTGCTTGCACTGTCGCCCAGTACAACGAACGTGCCGATATCGCCGGTTTGGCGGACATGCGTGCCACCGCAGAGTTCAATCGACCAAGTCTCGCCATCCTGGCCCTTGCCGGTCGGCGCCTTACCCATCGAAACAACGCGAACTTCGTCGCCGTATTTCTCACCAAACAAAGCCTGAGCACCCAGTTCACGTGCGTCGTCCGGCGTCATGATCCGGGTTTCTACGCTCGAGTTCTGGCGGATGAAATCGTTCACCTCACGCTCGACCTTTTGGATTTCCTCCAGAGTCAGAGCCTTGGAATGGCTGAAATCGAACCGCAAACGATCCGAGGCATTCAAAGAACCCCGCTGAGCTACGTGATTGCCCAAAGTCTCTCGTAGAGCTTCGTGCAAAAGGTGCGTGGCAGAATGATTGGAACGAATGGCCGAACGGCGCGCATGATCCACTTCTAGCTCAACCGCGTCACCTTTGGATAGGGTGCCATGATCCACGGTCACCTTGTGTGCATAGACTTTGCCATCGGCGAATTTCTTGGTGTCTTCAACGCGCGCAATTTCTTCGCGCGCATCGAGGCGGCGTAGCTCACCACTGTCGCCGACCTGACCACCAGCCTCGCCATAGAACGGTGTTTGGTTCACGACGACCCAGCCACTGCCACCCTGTTCGATCTTGTCGACCAGAGCGCCATCGACGATCAGCGCCGCGACCTGAGCCTCGGCTTTTTCGGTGTCATAGCCCAGGAAATCGGTCGCGCCAGCGCTGTCGGCCACGTCAAACCAAACCGCCTGATCCGCAGCCTCGCCGGAACCGGCCCATGCCGCGCGGGCCTTGACTTTCTGCTCTGCCATGGCCGCATCGAACCCGTCAGTATCGACGGTCCGGCCTTTTTCCCGCAGGGCATCCTGGGTCAAATCGAGTGGGAACCCATAGGTGTCATAGAGCTTGAACGCCGCATCACCGGACAAAGCAGCACCGTCGGGCAGGCCCGCGACCTCGTCATCCAGCAACTTCAGGCCGCGATCCAGCGTTTGCTTGAACCGTGTTTCTTCCAGCAGCAGAGTCTCTTCGATCAACGCCTGCGCCTGCCCCAGTTCCGAGTATTGAGCGCCCATCAGTTGTACGAGCGAGGGCACCAGCCGGTGCATCACCGGATCCTTGGCGCCCAAAAGGTGTGCGTGACGCATGGCGCGGCGCATGATCCGGCGCAGAACATAGCCACGTCCGTCATTGCTGGGCATCACGCCGTCAGCAATCAGGAACGAGGTTGAGCGCAGGTGGTCCGCGATCACGCGGTGGTGAACGTTCTGATCGCCATAAGGATCAACGCCGGTCGCCTCCGCCGAAGCCTCGATCAGTGTCTTGAACAGGTCGGTGTCGTAGTTGTCATGGCTACCTTGCAGCAGCGCGCCGATCCGCTCCAGCCCCATGCCAGTGTCGATCGACTGCATGTCAAGCTCCACCATCGAGCCGTCCTCGAACTGCTCGTTCTGCATGAAAACGATGTTCCAAATTTCGATGAACCGGTCGCCATCTTCCTCAGCCGATCCCGGAGGGCCGCCCCAGATGTGATCGCCGTGGTCATAAAAAATCTCGGTGCAGGGACCGCAGGGTCCGGTCGGCCCCATCTGCCAGAAATTGTCGCTGGTAGCGATACGGATGATGCGATCCTCGGGAACGCCGACTTTCTTCCAGATTTCAAAGGCTTCGTCGTCGGTGTGATAGACCGTGGTCAGCAGACGGTTTTTGTCGATGCCGAATTCCTTGGTGATCAACTCCCATGCGAAGGGAATCGCGTCGTGCTTGAAATAGTCACCGAAGGAGAAGTTCCCCAGCATCTCAAAGAAAGTGTGGTGGCGCGCGGTATAACCCACATTGTCGAGGTCATTGTGCTTGCCGCCTGCCCGCACACATTTTTGCGCGGTGGTCGCGCGCTGGTAGTCGCGCGTTTCAACACCGGTGAACAGGTTCTTGAACTGCACCATGCCCGAGTTCACGAACATCAAAGTCGGATCGTTGCGCGGCACCAGAGGGCTGGACGCCACCACTTCGTGCCCCTGCTTGGCAAAGTAGTTCAGAAAGGTCGATCGGATGTCGTTCAACGTTGGCATGGGGCTCTCTCAGCGCGCAATCAGAATGGTCTGCGCAGGTTTATCGCCGCGCCCGCAAAGTGTCCACAGCATTGACCTTCCAAACGAAACAAGGCGGCCCCGATGGACCGCCCTGTACCGGGTATTCTCAGCACCAATGGGGTGCCGGGGGATTTAGGCTGTTCCCGTCAGCGTTCTCTAGGCCTCAAGGATATCGTCATCCTCGGCCGCTCCGGGCGGCATGTCGAAGTCCAGACCATGGGCCGCGCGGATCTTGTCCTCGATTTCCAAAGCGACCCGAGAGTGATCGCGAAGATACTGCTTGGCGTTTTCGCGACCCTGCCCGATCCGTTCGTCCCCGTAGCTGAACCACGAACCCGACTTCTCGACCACACCGGCCTTGACGCCAAGATCCAGCAGTTCACCCATTTTCGAGATGCCTTCGCCATACATGATGTCAAATTCCACCTGTTTGAACGGAGGGGCCACCTTGTTCTTAACGACTTTGACGCGGGTCTGGTTCCCGACCACTTCATCTCGATCTTTGATTGCGCCGATACGGCGAATGTCCAGACGAACCGAGCTGTAGAATTTCAGCGCATTACCACCAGTCGTGGTTTCCGGGCTGCCAAACATCACGCCAATCTTCATCCGAATCTGGTTGATGAAGATCACCATGCAGTTCGAACGGCTGATCGAGCCGGTCAGTTTGCGCATCGCCTGGCTCATCAGACGGGCCTGAACACCTACATTGCTGTCGCCCATGTCGCCTTCCAATTCGGATTTCGGCGTCAGCGCCGCCACCGAGTCGACCACGACCATGTTAACCGCGCCAGACCGAACCAGTGTGTCGGTGATTTCCAGCGCTTGTTCGCCGGTGTCAGGCTGCGAGATCAGCAACTCGTCCAGATCAACGCCCAGCTTGCGGGCATATTGCGGGTCAAGCGCATGCTCTGCGTCGACAAACGCACAGACACCGCCGCGCTTTTGCTGTTCGGCAATACAATGCAGCGTCAGCGTTGTCTTGCCCGAGCTTTCAGGTCCGTAAATCTCAACAATCCGGCCCATCGGCAGACCGCCGATTCCCAGCGCGATATCCAGACCCAGAGACCCGGTCGAGCTTGCCTCGATATCCTGCTTGGCATCCTCGCCCAGCTTCATGATCGAGCCTTTACCGAATTGCCGTTCGATCTGGGCCAGCGCGCTATCGAGCGCCTTTTGCTTGTCCGCGTTTTTCTTGTCGCTCATCGTCAGAAGATCCGCCATTGTCCTGTCGCCTTCCCTTTTGTCACACCCTTTGCCGGGCGGCAATCGCTGCTTTGTTCGCCTCTTGTTCCTTATGGGACCAAAAAGAGAACATTTCAACTAAAACTTACAGAACCTACTCTTGGCCAATTGTGTTAAAGATCAGTTTACGTCAATCTGTTATCCGAACTATCATCGACGTGGGAACACTAAATGCTTGTTTTCTATAAGGAACGCCTTGCGTTTTTATCTGTTCCCAAAACCGGCAGCACCGCCTATCACTCCGCATTGCGTGCCCGCGCGGATCTTGTGATCACCCACCCGCCCGAGCTGAAACACGCACCGGTGCGCCGATATGACCGCTTTATCCAGAACATGTTCCGCAAAATGTACCACACGGAGATGGAGATCATGGCCGTAGTCCGTGAACCCATCGACTGGCTGGGTAGTTGGTACAGGTTTCGTCGGCGTGAAGATCGCTTCGGGCATCCTCATTCGACACGAGATATCAGCTTTGACGCGTTCGTGCAGGCCTATATGCAGACCCCTCAGCCCGAATTTGCTAATGTCGGCAGTCAGAGTCAGTTCTTCCGCCCCCGAAACAACGGCGTTGGGGCCAGCTATGTTTTCAAATACGACCATCAGGACAGAATCGTGGAATTCCTGCAAAGCCGATTGAACTACGACTTCACTTTGAAGCGCGAGAACGTCTCGCCACCCGCAGAGACAATTCTGTCTTCTGAAACCGAAACGGCATACCGCAAGCATTCTAGGGCCGATTTTGCGGTCTATGACGCGGCGCAATAGGCGTCAGTTCATCTGCTGAAAAACGGCCTCAGTCAGTTGCGTCAAAGAGAATGGTTTGGGCAGAAAGGTCGAGTTCGGAACCTGGGGGCCCGAGTCGCCAAACGCGCCCTCGGTATAGCCCGAGACAAACACGACCCGGACATCTGGCCGCGTCTCCATGGCTCCTGACTTCCGACATTTTTTCGTATAAGTCATTGATATTATTATGCCTTGGTTGCCAAAAGGCACTACACGGACTTTTTTCGCCAGCGATTGTTTCGGAGTGTTGAGGGAGCTCAGGCTTTGGTCTGGCCAGTTTTTCGGGTGCGCCCGGGGGGTATCTTGAAAGGGGCTTCGTTCCAGGTCAGGCCGACGCAGGTGAGGATGCGTCTGGCATCGACCGTGGCATGGCTTGGCATGCCGTAGCGGTCAGGGGTGCCTTTGTGGCGCAGGATCGAGAGCTGCAATGCGTTCAACTCGTTGCGGATACGAGCCGGGCTCATCGGGTGTCCGAGCAGGTCCAGATGCTTGCGCAGGTGCTGCAGGCAGCAGAAGGCCATGTAGCAGATGGCGATATGGGCCCGGACCCGACGCGGCGACCAGTGATAGATGGGCCGGATTTTCAGATCGTGCTTGTTGGTGCGGAAGCAGGCTTCGATCTCCCACAACTGGTGATAGCGGGCAATGACGTCCTGTGCCTCCAGTTCGTCCGCACCATGAACAACAATGGCATGCAGCCCGTCCCATTGTGCCGCTGCCTTGATCTTTGCATCATCCAGCGTGACGTCCCCGCTGTCGGGGAAGGCCAGGAAGCGGCCATATCCCCGGCTGCTGAAGCTGCCGGGTTTGCGAGAGCGCTTGAGCTTCTTGTGCAGCTTTTCGATTGCCTTGTCGCGCTTGTGGGCATCATTGCGTGCCCGGGTGGGTGACCAGGTCACAATGACCCGCGCTCCCTCCTGGTCGATCACCTTGTACCAGCCCTTCTCGGTTGCCTCTTCAGAACCGTGTCCAGCCCAAGGCTGGCGTCCCTCCGGGCTCAAAATGTTCGCCTTCACGGCGGCCGGGGCGGACTTCATGCGATAGCCGAGGATGTAGGGCAGACCCTTGTTCTGCAACATCTGCTGGTTGTCCTTGCTGAGCATGGCGGCATCGGCCACGAACGTGACCCTGGCCACGTCGAAGCGTCCCTCCAACGCCTTCAGCGCAGCTTCCAGCGTATGACCTTCCCAGGTGTTTCCCGGGAAGAGTTCATAGCCCACAGGCAGCCCATCGGAGGTGACGATCAGCGCCAGCATGACCTGAGCGCGGTGATGCTTGCCATCCTTGCTGAAGCCCTTGGCCAGAAGATGATCCTGCTCGACCCCGTCCGCATCCTCGGCCGGGTCCTCGCGCTCGGTGTCAAAGGCCAGGGTCGTGCAATCGTAGAACAGCACGGTCACTGGCCCGCCCAGCAACTTCTCTGCCGCCGCGTGAGAGGTTTTGCAAATCCCGTCTATCACCGGCGTATTGATGTAATCCATGCTCCGATAGACCACGTCCAGATTGAGCGTGATGCCTGCCTGGTTCTCCAACGCCTCCACGGTCGCGCGCTTGCTCTCGGGCTGTGCGATCCGCGCCATAACCAGCTCTTTCACAATGCGATTGGCACTTTTACGCGCCGCCCCCAGAAGGGCCCCCCAACCCAGTTGGTCATACATCGTCCCCATGACATCCCGCAGACCCAGAGAGACCCGCGCCTCCTCACGGCACTCGGCAAGATCAACGCCAAGCTTGTCCGGCCGCGGAGCGCGGCGCACCAGCGCCTGCAGATCGGCATATTCCGTGGGCGTGAACAGTTCCATTTGCGGCGAGCGATCAATGCGTAATTGCTCCATCAAGCGGCCCGCCAGACGCTTGATATCCTCAATCTCGCTGTCGTTATGGGCCACACCCACATGGCGCAGGATCTTCTGGCGTACCTTGGAGCCGGTGCGGACGGATTCAACGATCTGGATCCGTGTGCGGTTGAGCTTTGCGTCATGTTTGGTGCGGATGAACATGGGCGAAGAGGTTAGCCATCTGAAGGCCCATGTCAATACTTTTTATAATAATGGGGCACTACAACGCGCCTCTGAGCAACCACACCTGAAAACAAACCAAAAACCCAGTCAGATCAACAAAAAGGTCGGAAGTCAGGAAACACGACCCGGACATCTGGCCGCGTCTCCATGGCTTTGGCAACCCAGGTCGGGCCGTCCATTCCGGGCATGACCACATCCGTTACGAACACGTCTACGTTCAGGTCGACATCTTCCAGCAAGGCCAGGGCGTCCTCGGCAGATTCAGCCTCGAGCACCGTATAGCCTTTCAGGCGCAACGCGCGAGTCGCGAAGGCCCGAACCGGTGCTTCGTCTTCGACCAAAAGAACAACGCCCTCGCCCTGGCGCGCCGTTTTGGAATCCGGCACATTTTCGGCCTGCTCTTCGACGGGTTTCGCTTCGACGCAAACCGGCAGGAGCAGGGAAAACTCAGTGCCGCGACCGACAGCGCTGTCGACAAAGATGAATCCACCCGTCTGTTTGACGATCCCGTAAACGGTGGAAAGGCCAAGACCTGTGCCCTCGCCCGTTCGCTTAGTCGTGTAGAACGGCTCGAATACTTTTTGCAGTTTGTCGGCGGGAATACCGACCCCACTGTCGATCACCTTGACGGTCATGTAATCGCCGGGCGGAACCGTGGCCCGGTCTTGGCGTAAGGGCTCGGTCAGGCTCAGCACCTCGGTTTCGATGCGAATCTCACCGCCTTCAGGCATTGCATCGCGCGCATTAACGACGAGATTCATCAACACCTGCTCCAACTGCCGTTTATCCGCACGCACAGGCTTAAGGACAGGATCATGGCTGAGCGTCAATTGAACTTTCTCACCGACCAATCGATTCAATAGGTGGATGAGGTCCGAGATGGTGTCGCGCACGTCCAGAACCTCAGGCCGCAAGGTCTGTTTGCGCGAAAAGGCCAGAAGCTGGCTGACCAGAGCCGCCGCGCGATTGGCATTCTGATTGATTTGAACGAGGTCACCATAGTTGGGATCGTTTTGATCATGGCGCAGCAGCAGCAGATCGCAATGACCTGATATCGCGGTCAATAGATTGTTAAAATCATGCGCAACCCCACCGGCCAACTGGCCGACAGCCTGCATCTTCTGTCCCTGAACAAATTGCGCCTCGAGTGTTTTCAACTCGGTCGCGTCGTTCAGAACCGCGATGAGGTGGGTTTTCCCGTCGATCTGAACACGGTCCAGAGTGACCTGCACAAACAGTTCTTTGTCGTCGCGGGTCAGTCGCTGGAATTCGGATCGGGCGGAATCCTCGCCCGATGCCGTTTGCGCCAGCCACTCGAGAATTGGATGGTTCAGCCCCTGCAGGATCTGGTCAATATTGGTCTCATTTAGGCAGAGATCACCCAAGAGAGCCAACGCCATCTGGTTTGCCTGCAGTATGGTCCCCTCGGGCGTCATGCAAATGATCGGGACGGGCAGTTCGGCAAGTGAGGATCCATGCTCGGGTTGGACAGGCTGAGAAACCGGCATCAAAACAAGGTGCCGTTCCGCCCCCGATGCTGATACGCCAGTGACCGCGACGCGTCTTTCCCCCTCAAAAGCAGGGACCGAGCACATCTGACCATCGTGGGGCAATCCGTTCGGAAAGATATTGTCAATCGAACCCGGTACCGTGCCAAAAAAAGCCCTTGCGGCGGTATTAAGGTGTAACAGGCGCCCACCCCGACCGATGGTCAGTACGGGAAGGGCGATTTTATCGCACTGCCCTTGGCGACCAAGTTTGAACCGCCAGCAGAACAGATGGTCTGCCAATCGAACAACCGAAACCGGGACATTCTCGCCAACTGTGATGATGTCCTCATCCGCTGAGCCATTTGCTTGGGCCAGTGTCTGCAACCTCAGTAGAAGGCTCGACGGGTTGGCGAAGACCGAGCGCAGGACCTCGGGCAGCGTTGCCTCCGGCTTGGCTTTCAACTGTTCGCGCGCAATTGGATTGGCGACCAGAACAGTGCCCTCTTCATCGGCAATAACGCTTGCGCAATCGTCCTGATCCACAAAAACTGCCAGCATATCAAGGGTTTGATGAGCGACCTTGTCGGCAAAGAGGCCATCGATCAGAATCCAGAGTGTCGCAAAAAGGACCGAGACTCCGACGACGATCATGCCTTGCGTCCAGTCCGCCGGCACCCGACCCGTATATGGCGCGACATATAAAAGGGCGGCCAGTCCAACCAGCGCTAAAACACGTGCAACAGACGGCGTTCTCCGCGAGCGGGGATAGGAGAACGAATATGTTGAATCGGACATGAATGACCCGGGTAGCTTTTTTGAGAGCAATAACGATCCCCTGACTTCCGACATTTTTTCGTATAAGTCATTGATATTATTATGCCTTGGTTGCCAAAAGGCACTACACGGACTTTTTTCGCCAGCGATTGTTTCGGAGTGTTGAGGGAGCTCAGGCTTTGGTCTGGCCAGTTTTTCGGGTGCGCCCGGGGGGTATCTTGAAAGGGGCTTCGTTCCAGGTCAGGCCGACGCAGGTGAGGATGCGTCTGGCATCGACCGTGGCATGGCTTGGCATGCCGTAGCGGTCAGGGGTGCCTTTGTGGCGCAGGATCGAGAGCTGCAATGCGTTCAACTCGTTGCGGATACGAGCCGGGCTCATCGGGTGTCCGAGCAGGTCCAGATGCTTGCGCAGGTGCTGCAGGCAGCAGAAGGCCATGTAGCAGATGGCGATATGGGCCCGGACCCGACGCGGCGACCAGTGATAGATGGGCCGGATTTTCAGATCGTGCTTGTTGGTGCGGAAGCAGGCTTCGATCTCCCACAACTGGTGATAGCGGGCAATGACGTCCTGTGCCTCCAGTTCGTCCGCACCATGAACAACAATGGCATGCAGCCCGTCCCATTGTGCCGCTGCCTTGATCTTTGCATCATCCAGCGTGACGTCCCCGCTGTCGGGGAAGGCCAGGAAGCGGCCATATCCCCGGCTGCTGAAGCTGCCGGGTTTGCGAGAGCGCTTGAGCTTCTTGTGCAGCTTTTCGATTGCCTTGTCGCGCTTGTGGGCATCATTGCGTGCCCGGGTGGGTGACCAGGTCACAATGACCCGCGCTCCCTCCTGGTCGATCACCTTGTACCAGCCCTTCTCGGTTGCCTCTTCAGAACCGTGTCCAGCCCAAGGCTGGCGTCCCTCCGGGCTCAAAATGTTCGCCTTCACGGCGGCCGGGGCGGACTTCATGCGATAGCCGAGGATGTAGGGCAGACCCTTGTTCTGCAACATCTGCTGGTTGTCCTTGCTGAGCATGGCGGCATCGGCCACGAACGTGACCCTGGCCACGTCGAAGCGTCCCTCCAACGCCTTCAGCGCAGCTTCCAGCGTATGACCTTCCCAGGTGTTTCCCGGGAAGAGTTCATAGCCCACAGGCAGCCCATCGGAGGTGACGATCAGCGCCAGCATGACCTGAGCGCGGTGATGCTTGCCATCCTTGCTGAAGCCCTTGGCCAGAAGATGATCCTGCTCGACCCCGTCCGCATCCTCGGCCGGGTCCTCGCGCTCGGTGTCAAAGGCCAGGGTCGTGCAATCGTAGAACAGCACGGTCACTGGCCCGCCCAGCAACTTCTCTGCCGCCGCGTGAGAGGTTTTGCAAATCCCGTCTATCACCGGCGTATTGATGTAATCCATGCTCCGATAGACCACGTCCAGATTGAGCGTGATGCCTGCCTGGTTCTCCAACGCCTCCACGGTCGCGCGCTTGCTCTCGGGCTGTGCGATCCGCGCCATAACCAGCTCTTTCACAATGCGATTGGCACTTTTACGCGCCGCCCCCAGAAGGGCCCCCCAACCCAGTTGGTCATACATCGTCCCCATGACATCCCGCAGACCCAGAGAGACCCGCGCCTCCTCACGGCACTCGGCAAGATCAACGCCAAGCTTGTCCGGCCGCGGAGCGCGGCGCACCAGCGCCTGCAGATCGGCATATTCCGTGGGCGTGAACAGTTCCATTTGCGGCGAGCGATCAATGCGTAATTGCTCCATCAAGCGGCCCGCCAGACGCTTGATATCCTCAATCTCGCTGTCGTTATGGGCCACACCCACATGGCGCAGGATCTTCTGGCGTACCTTGGAGCCGGTGCGGACGGATTCAACGATCTGGATCCGTGTGCGGTTGAGCTTTGCGTCATGTTTGGTGCGGATGAACATGGGCGAAGAGGTTAGCCATCTGAAGGCCCATGTCAATACTTTTTATAATAATGGGGCACTACAACGCGCCTCTGAGCAACCACACCTGAAAACAAACCAAAAACCCAGTCAGATCAACAAAAAGGTCGGAAGTCAGGAAACACGTGCAACAGACGGCGTTCTCCGCGAGCGGGGATAGGAGAACGAATATGTTGAATCGGACATGAATGACCCGGGTAGCTTTTTTGAGAGCAATAACGATCCAAAATGGTTAATGCCCGCTTAACAGAGTTAAGGGGCTAAGAAAACTACCTGAGGTTGTTTTAATGGGTTCCTATCTTATCAGATGCGCCGTGAAAAACCCGTCGACGCCATCCGTAACACGCCAATTCCGTTGCAGCTTCGCCGTCCAATCGGGGTTCTCCGACACAAAGCTTCCAATAACCTGTGTGTTTTCGTCCTGAAGCATCGAACAGGTTGCATACGCGAGAAGGCCCTCGGGATGAACCAGTGGCGCGACCTCACCCAGAATCGCACGTTGCAGCTCAGTCAATTCGATCAAACGCTCTTCGGTCAGGGCCCATTTTCCGGCCGGAACGCGCCTCCAAGAGCCACTGCCCGAGCAAGGTGCATCGACCAGTACGATGTCAAAGGGCGCGAAACCCGCTAGTTCCGCGGTCTCAACGCAGGTTACTCTTACGCCCGCGCGGTCAGCGCGGTTCGGCAGGTCCTGCATGCGCTTCGGGTTGATGTCATGCGCAAACACCTCGACTCCTTGATGAGCCGCAAGGGCCAGCGATTTCCCACCACCACCGGCGCAATAGTCAAGTACACGCACACCAGGCTTAAGGGGCAAAGCTGCCACAACCGCCTGACTGGCTGCGTCCTGTAGCTCGACCAGACCGTCCAGATAAGCCCGGCTTTGCGCAACCTTGCGTGCGCCCTCAATCACGGTAAGAGCCGTCTCGCAGGCTGGATGAAGTTCAGTTTGAATACCCTCAGCCCCCAAAGCACGGGCGGCGCCTTCCACGTCTGTCTTGCGCAAATTGACCCGCAGATGAGCCGGAGCGCGGCTTTGCAGCGCAGTTGCAGCCTCAGTCGCTGCATTCCCCAAGGACGCCGTAAACCGGGGCCAGAGCCAGTCTGGAATATCAAACTGCTCGGCCAGTGACACGAAACCGCGACCCTGCTCAGACGCTTCAATCGGCTCAGGCGCGTGGCGTTCGCCAGTGAAGAGAGTGGCAGGCGCCTGCCCCGCAGCACGCAGCGCTCCGATCATCAGTCCCCGACCCGTCTCAGCCCCCCCAAGAGCCGCAAAGGACCGTTTGCAGCGCAAGGCCGTAAAAACGTGATCCCGCACCGCTGCGCGATCCTTGGAGCCTGCGAACCGGCTGCGCCGCGCCCACCCAGTCAGGGCTTTTTCAACGGGCGCGCCGTCCAGAATTTGGTCAAGGATCTCGATTGAGGCCTGAACACGGGCTGCCGGGGTCATCTTTCCCTCCGTCGGGTTTTCCAAGAACGCAAAACGGCGCCCGCGTCGGGGCGCCGCCTACAACAGATCACCAGATCACATAACCCGGTAGTTCGGGCTTTCGCGCGTGATCTGCACGTCATGCACGTGGCTTTCCTTCAGACCCGCCCCGGTGATTTTGACGAAATTGCAGTTCTTGCGCATCTCTTCGACCGTGGCGCAGCCGGTATAGCCCATGGCCGCGCGCAGACCGCCGACCAGTTGGTGAACAACCGCTCCTGCAGAGCCTTTATAGGGCACCTGCCCTTCGATCCCTTCCGGCACCAGCTTGTCATTGGCGGCATCTTTCTGGAAATAGCGATCCGCCGAGCCACGCGCCATGGCGCCCAAGCTGCCCATGCCGCGATAGGATTTGAAAGAGCGGCCCTGATACAGGATCACCTCACCCGGGCTTTCATCCGTACCCGCGATCATCGAACCGACCATGGCGCATGACGCACCCGCCGCGATGGCCTTGGCGAAATCGCCCGAGAACTTGATACCACCATCGGCAATCACCGGCACATCTCCGGCGGCTGAGGCGCAGTCCATGATCGCCGTCAGCTGAGGCACCCCGACACCGGCCACCATCCGCGTGGTACAGATCGAGCCCGGCCCGATGCCAACCTTGATCGCATCCGCGCCCGCATCAATCAGCGCTTTGGTGGCGTCAGCCGTTGCGACGTTACCTGCAATGATCTGAACTTCGTTCGACAGCGTTTTGGCGCGTTTGACCGCCTCAAGAACACCTTCGGAATGGCCGTGAGCGGTATCGACGACGATGATATCGACACCCGAGTCGACCAGTAGTTCCGAACGCTCAAACCCTGCATCCCCGACCGAGGTCGCGGCGGCGACGCGCAGACGGCCCAGATGGTCCTTGCAGGCCGTTGGGTTCAGAACGGCTTGTTCCGTGTCTTTCAGGGTCAACAAACCGGTCAGCTTGCCCTCACCATCAACGACCAGCAGTTTTTCGATCCGACGAGCGCGCATCAGGGATTTGGCCTCTTCCAGATCGGCAGGTTCTTGCAGCATCGCCAGATTGTCCGAGGTCATCATGGCCTTGATGGGCGTGTCATCCGACGTGGCAAAGCGCATGTCCCGGTTGGTCACGATGCCGACAACGCGGCCCTGCTCATCCACAACCGGGAAACCCGTGAAGTTGTAGCGCTGAACCAACGCCTGCGCGTCTGCCAGCGTCTGATCAGCGCGCAGCGTCACCGGGTTGTAGACGATGCCGGATTCGAACCGTTTCACACGGCGGACCTCGCGGGCCTGTTCCTCGACCGAGAGGTTCTTGTGGATCACACCGATCCCACCGGCCTGCGCCATGGCGATGGCCATGCGCGCCTCGGTCACAGTATCCATGGCCGAGCTGAGCAGCGGGATGTTCATGGAAATCTGACGCGTCACGCGCGTCGTCGTATCCGCCGTTGCCGGCAGCACTGAAGATGCGCCCGGAACAAGAAGTACGTCGTCAAAGGTAAGTGCCTCACGAATCTGCATCATCAAACCCCATGCAAAAGCCCGTTTGGCGGTGACCCTATTGCATGGATTGACCCGAAGGAAAAGCCCCAGAACCCAAGTTGTTTGTCCTTGGGTAGGAATAGCAGGTCACAAAACGACGCTCGTTGTACAAAACGTGCCGCTGTCAGGGCTTTCCCTTTGTGAATAAATTCATATCTTCCCCGGCATACGCGCGAACACTTTAAAGGCAGGCCGACCATGACCACCGACCCCCTTGTCGTCTTTACCCCCTCGGGCAAACGCGGGCACTTTCCCATTGGCACCCCGATTCTGACCGCCGCCCGACAGCTTGGCGTCGATCTGGATTCGGTTTGCGGGGGGCGCGGCATCTGCTCGAAATGTCAGATCACGCCTAGCTACGGCGAGTTTCCCAAGCACGGCGTGACGGTCTCGGAAGACGCGCTGAGCGAATGGAACGCGGTCGAGCAGCGCTATGACGACAAACGTGGCCTGAAACCCGGTCGTCGTTTGGGCTGTCAGGCCTCGGTTCAGGGTGATGTTGTGATCGACGTGCCGCCCGAAAGTCAGGTTCACCGTCAGGTTGTCCGCAAGGCCGCAGCTGCGCGCGCCATCACCATGGACCCGGCCACGCGGCTATATTTCGTCGTAGTCGAGGAACCCGATATGCACTCGCCCACCGGCGATCTGGAGCGTCTGGAACGTGCCCTGCGCGAGCAGTGGAAGATCGAGGCCGTCACCGCAGATCTGTCCCTGATGTCGAAGCTGCAACCGGTTCTGCGCAAAGGTAAATGGGAAGTCACTGTTGCCGTTCACAAAGGTCATAAGGACCCGGTGGCCCGCATCGTCGAAATCTGGCCCGGCCTGCACGAAGGGGGTCTCTTTGGTTTGGCCATCGACCTCGGCTCGACCACGGTTGCGGCGCATCTGACCGATCTGGAGACAGGTGAGGTCAAGGCATCCTCGGGCCTGATGAACCCCCAGATCCGCTTCGGCGAAGACCTCATGAGTCGCGTCTCCTACGCCATGATGAACCCCGGCGGCGATCAGGAGATGACCAAGGCCGTGCGTGAGGCGATCAATGACCTGACCACCTCAATCGCTGAAGAAGCGGGCATTGACGCCAGTCTGATCGTTGAGACTGTTTTTGTCTGTAACCCGGTCATGCACCATCTGCTTCTGGGTCTGGACCCGGTCGAGCTGGGACAAGCTCCGTTTGCGCTGGCGACTTCGGAAAGCATGTCCCTGCCCGCGCGTGAGATGGACCTGACCACGATGAACCCGCGCGCGCAGATCTACATCCTGCCCTGTATCGCCGGTCACGTGGGTGCCGACTGTGCTGCCGTTGCCTTGTCGGAAGAACCCGGCAAGTCCGAAGATCTGGTGCTGATCGTAGACGTGGGTACCAATGCCGAAATCCTGCTCGGCAATACCAGTCGTGTTCTGGCTTGCTCGTCGCCCACAGGGCCTGCCTTTGAAGGCGCGCAGATCAGTTCGGGCCAACGCGCCGCGCCCGGTGCGATTGAGCGGATCGAGATTGACCCCGTCACCAAGGAACCCCGCTTCCGCGTGATCGGATCCGAGAAATGGTCCGATGAGGACGGCTTTGATCAGGACATCGCCACCACTGGCATCACCGGCATCTGCGGCTCGGGCATCATCGAAGCCGTGGCCGAGATGCGCATCGCCGGTCTGTTGGACGAAAGCGGCCTGATCGGGTCGGCCGAGCAAACCGGCACGCCCCGCTGCGTTCCCGAAGGGCGCACACACGCCTATCTGATCCATGATTCCAGCGCGGAAGGTGGCCCTCGGATCACCGTCACCCAAGGCGATATCCGGGCCATCCAGCTGGCAAAATCGGCGCTTTATGCCGGTGCGCGCCTGTTGATGGACGAGATGGAGGTCGACCGCGTGGATCGCGTGGTTCTGGCCGGGGCCTTTGGGGCGCATATCTCGACCAAACACGCGATGGTTCTGGGCATGATCCCGGATGCGCCGCTCGACAAGGTTTCTAGCGCGGGCAACGCGGCTGGCACCGGCGCCCGGATTGCCCTGTGCAACATCGGATCGCGCGCCGAGATCGAACGTGTGGTGCGCGAGATCACCAAGATCGAAACCGCCATCGAGCCGAAGTTCCAGGACCACTTCGTCGCCGCCAACGCGATCCCGCACAAGACCGACCCCTTCCCGGAACTCGCACAGGTCGTCACCCTGCCCGCACCGTCCTTCAACACCGGTGGCGGCGATGAGGAAAAGACTGGCCGCCGTCGGCGCCGGAGGTCATAGTTCCCCTCAAAAGGGGGCTGCGATGCTGAACATCAACGGTGATCAGGAAGAGTTCTGGGGCAAGTCTGAAATGGGTGCCCGCTGGCTGACCTTTGAAGATCAGCTGGACACCTTGTTTCAGCCCGTCCTGGAACTGGTCCTGAAACGATCTGGCCTGTCACGGGGCATGCGGATTCTTGATATCGGCTGTGGCACTGGCGCATCTGCGCTGGCCGCTGCGCAGCTTGTCGGGGCTGAGGGTGCGGTGCGCGGCATCGACATATCGGAACAGTTTCTAGAGCGCGCGCGCCAGCGGGCCAGCAATGCTGGTCTGGGCAATCTTTCGTTTCAATATGCCGACGCTCAGACCACAGAGCTTTCGCGGGGCGATATTGACGCGATGATCTCAAGGTTCGGCGTCATGTTCTTTGCCGACCCGACCGTCGCCTTCGCCAACATGGCTCGCGCCCTGAAGCCCGGTGCGCAGATGACCTTTGCCGCCTGGGGCGGTCTGTCTGACAACCCTTGGTTCAAAACCCCGCATATCGCTGCCACAGCGCGGCTGGGTCAGCCGCCTAAAGTTGACCGCAATGCCCCTGGGCCGCTCGCCTTCCATGACAAGGACAGAGTCGCTGGTCTGATGACCGATGCGGGGCTGGTGGATGTTCAGGTCACGACGGTTTCGCTGATGTTAAACGGGCCACTATCGGTCGAAGACGCAGCCCTGCTTTGCACCCGTGTGGGACCTGCTGCGCGTGTGATCGCGCATTTCAACGGCACCGAAGAGGATGTGCGCGCGATCGTCGATACTGTTGTGCTACAGTTCGAGGAATACCTCACTTCGGAAGGAACGCGTGTCCCGGCCGCTATCAACCTGCTGCAAGCGCGCCGTTCACAATAGACATTGAAGTTGGAGCGGGTAGCGGGAATCGAACCCGCGCGTTCAGCTTGGGAAGCTGACAGGCTACCATTACATCATACCCGCCGCGAAATTTGAGATACCATCGCCACCTGAGGAACTGCAAGCGCCTTTCGGTGAGGTTTATGGATTACTCTGTCCTCGCCCGCAGAGAGTCGATCAATGATTGGTCAACATCCAATGCCTTACACGCCGCGTCCAAAGTCCGTTTGTCCAAATGCTGTGGGTTTAGATCTATGTCCTTTGAGAACGCATCAACGATGGCTTGCATTGCCGTGATTCTCGCAGATTTTTTGTTGTTAGCCGGAATAACGTGCCACGGTGCAATCGCCGTTGACGTACGCGCCAGCATCTCATCGACGGCGATCCCGGCCTCGTCCCAACGCTCGCGATTGCGGAAATCCTCATAAGTCAGCTTCCAGCGCTTCAATGGGTTGCGCAGGCGTTCGGTGAAACGCGCCATTTGTTCGTCTTGTGAGATATGAAAGAACAGCTTTACGATCCGGGTGCCGTCATCAACAAGCATGCGCTCGAAATCGTTGATCTCTCGATATCCCGCGCGCCACCGTTTCTCCGGTGTGAACTTCTCGATCCGTTCCACCAGAACACGCCCGTACCAACTGCGGTCAAAGGCCGAGATTGCACCTTCTGGCGGCAAGCGCTCCCAAAACCGCAGCAGATAGTGGCGATTGAGATAGTAGTTGCGCGGCGCGCCGATCGGCCAGACTTTGAAACTGCGCGGATCAAGCGCCTGGCTGATACGGCGGATCGTGCCACCTTTGCCAGCGGCATCCCAACCTTCAAAGACGATTACACCCTTGGTTCCATGGAAGAGAAAAGCTTGCTGAATACGTGCCAGTTTCGCCTGCAGATCGATCAGCTTGTCGAAATAGACCTTCTTGCCCAACTTCTCACTCAGGTCTGCGTCGGCCAGTTTTGGAGGGTGATGTTTGGACATGAAAGCACCTGATCGTTGCGGAAAGGACCGCCCCAGTCTCTACGATATCACGCTTGCTGCATTGATCAGGGTCAAACGAAAAAGGCCGGACGTAATGCCCGGCCTTTGGTCTAATAGCTCAGAAAATCAAGCTCGACGGCGGCGGCCACCGCCGCGACGACCGCCTGCTCCACCGGCCGCAGCCGCTTCTTCAGGCGATTTGTTAAACTTGATCCATGCCCCGCCGTGCGGGTCGTTGTTTGTCAGCAGGTTGGCGGCGCGGATGGCCTCCATCTCCTTGCCGGCGCGCGGTTGGGTCGAGCCCAGACCGAACATCTGAACGAAGGCCTCATCGTCCATACCTTCGGGCAGGATGATACCGGCGGCGGCAACGGCCTCTTTCTTCTCGGCGATTTTCTTCTGCGTCGTCGGCAGAGCAACCGGGTTCATGATCGCAGAGGTCATGCCAGCACCCATCGCCATCGGCAGGAAGGCGTTGTTGATGCCGTGACGGTTCGGCAGACCGAACGAGATGTTGGACGCACCACACGTGGTGTTCACGCCCAGTTCCTCACGCAGACGACGGACCAGAGCGAAGACCTGTTGGCCAGCAGTTGCCATCGCGCCGATCGGCATAACCAGCGGGTCAACCACGATGTCATGCGCTGGGATGCCGAAATCGGCAGCGCGCTCAACGATTTTCTTGGCCACGTCGAAACGCACATCGGGGTCTTCGGAGATGCCGGTATCGTCGTTCGAGATCGCAACAACCGGAACGTTGTATTTCTTGACCAGCGGCAGAACCAGCTCCAGTCGCTCTTCTTCGCCGGTGACCGAGTTCAGCAGCGGACGGCCTTCAGCCGCCTCGAGACCGGCCTCCAGCGCACCGGGAACCGACGAGTCGATGCAGAGCGGGACGTCAACCAGACCCTGAACCAGCTCAACGATTTGGCGCATCAGCGGCGGCTCGGTCTCGTTCGGGTTGGGGTTCGAATTGTAGACAACGCCTGCGTTGATATCCAGAACGGTCGCGCCAGCGGCGACCTGCGCCAGGGCGTCTTTCTCAACGGTTGAAAAGTCGCCTGCCTCAAGCTCAGCGGCCAGTTTCTTGCGGCCTGTGGGGTTGATCCGCTCGCCAATCACGCAGAACGGTTCGTCAAAGCCAAGAACGGCGGTTTTTGTTTTTGATTCTACGACTGTACGGGTCATGTCCGTTCCTTAAGCGTTGACCGGCTTCGCCGAAGCGCCGCCGTTGTTGATGGCCCAGTTGGCGTTGGTCTTGATGCCGCCAAGGGGGAAGAAGTGTACGTTGGTGATGTTGAAATCCGGGTTGGCAGCTTTGTATTCGGCCAGCTCGGTGATCACATCATTTGGCTCATAGGGCAGCAGCAGTTTGGAGACATCCATGGCGCGCTTTTGCAGAACTTTCAGCGACGGGCCAACGCCACAGGCGATAGCGAACTTGATCAGGGTCTGCAGCTTGGCAGGACCCGCGATACCGATATGGACGGGGATGTCGATCCCCGCCTCTTTCAGACCGTTCGCCCATTCGATGATCGGCTTTGCGTCGAACGCGAACTGAGTGGCCAGCGCCATCTCGGCGTCGGTGGTTTCGCTGAATTTCTGTTTCCAGCGCAGCGCGTCATCAACGTTCTTGGTCGAGCCGTCCGGGTCGATGTCCTTGTTGCCCTCGGGGTGACCGGCAACATGCAGGCGCTTGAAACCGGCTTTGTCGAACAGGCCTGACTCCAACAGTTGCATCGAGCTGTCGAAATCACCATGGGGCTTGGCCACGCCGCCAGCCAGCAGCAGCGCCTGATCAACGCCCGCTTCGCCCTGATACATCGAGATCCAGTTCTCCAGCGTCACGGCATCCTTGATGATGCGCGCCGGGAAGTGCGGCATGACCGGGTAACCTTCGGCGGAGATGCGCTTGGCGGTTTTCACCATGTCTTCGATCGGCGTGCCTTCGATGTGGGCGATGTAGACACGGGTGCCTTCGGGCAGCAGCGCGCGGAAATCTTCGACCTTTTCGGCGGTCCGGGGCATTACCTCGATCGAGTAGCCCTGCAGAAAGGCTTCGACGGTCGGGTTTACAGGGCCGTTTTCGGCGGCATCACGTTTCTTGAAGTTCAGCAAAGCCATTGCGGCCTCCCATATAGATTTCGGGCTCATGCCCAACCGTCATTCGCGATCAGTGCCTTGATGCGGTCCTGATCGTATTCCGTTTCCAGACGCACAGCCTGCGCTTCGGCAATCTCGGACGGGTCGCCCTCAACCGCGAAAGACTCAGCCTTGCGCCATTCGGCCAGGTAGGCATCGCTGTCCTTGGCATTCACCTTCATGGCGGCGCGGTCGATGGCCTGTTCAAACCGTTCTTCCAACTGCCGCTTTGCGCCACGACGGCCTTTGCCGACGATGACCTGAGCGGGGATGTCGCGCCAGTACACGATGGTGACGTCAGGCATAGCTGTGATTCCTCCTAACCAATGGGGCGGTTCTAAACGTCTATATTGGGCTAAGGAGGTCGGTTTTCGACACCCAGCGCCTTCCAAGCGACCTTTTTGCCTATGACGGTGTACAGTGGTTTTAGCCGGGTTTCACAGAAAACCAGATATCAAAACTTTCAACGCTTGTATGAGGATGGCTCAACACAAGCAAAAACCCCGGGCGGCAACACCGTCCGGGGCCTATTTTTAAGGGCGTTTTCGGCCTTAGCCGACCAAGCCACCATCGTCGCGCGTGACCGCGATGATGGCCGAGCGCGGCACGGCATCGCCGCCTTCGGGCCAGTGGCTGTTGCCGTCCTCACCGGGGTGCTGGACGCCTACGAACATGGTGCGGCGATCCGGCGACCAGCTGAGGCCGGTGATCTCGCACTCATTCGGGCCGACCAGGAAGCGACGAATTTCGCCGGTGACCGGGTCACCTGCCAGCATCTGGTTGTTGCCCTGACCTTCGAAATCACCTTCGTTGCCATAGTTGCCGTCGGTCTGGATCCACAGCAGGCCGTTGCTGTCGAATTTCAGACCATCGGGTGAGTTGAACATGTTCTCGGCATTGACGTTGTCCGACCCGCCATAGGTGTCCTGATGGACATTCGGGTTGCCCGCCAGCACATACAGATCCCAGGCAAAGCCGGGCGCGGTATGATCGCCACCTTCGGGGCGCCAGCGTACGATCTGGCCATAGTTGTTAGCCTCGCGCGGGTTCGGACCGTTGACCGAGGTGTCATCCCCACCGGCATTCGGCTTGACGCCCCGGTTCTTGTTGTTGGTCAGACAGCAATAGACCTCGGCCACGTTCGGGTTGGCGGCCACCCATTCGGGGCGGTCCATGGTGGTCGCGCCCACAGCAGACGCGCCCTGGCGGGTGTGGATGCTGACCTCAGCTTGCGAAGCCAAACCGGTTGTCTCGGGCGTCAGGTCCAGCCATTCACCGGTGCCGTCATCGTTGAACTTGGCAACCGACAGCGTACCGTTTTCCAGCAGCGCGTTGGTATCGACGCCTGCTGCATAGACACCGTCCGAAACGAAGCGGTACAGGAACTCGCCGCGCTCATCATCGCCCATATAGACAACAACGCGACCGTCATTATTCACTACAGACTCGGCATTTTCATGCTTGAAACGTCCCAGAGCGGTCAGCTTGCGCGGGGTCGAGGTTGGGTCGGTCGGGTCGATCTCAACAACGTAACCGGCACGGTTCGGTTCATAGGGGTTCTTCGAGACGTCAAAACGCTCGTCGATCTTGGCCCAGCCATAGCCCCAATCCTTGGACGAGACGCCATAGCGCTTCAGCTCGGCGCTGACTTCGTGCGCTTCGTCTTCTGCCGAGAAGTAGCCGTTAAAGTTCTCTTCACAGGCCAGATAGGTGCCCCAAGGCGTCATGCCGTTGCCGCAGTTGTTCCACGTCCCCTTGGAGGTCGTGCCGGTTGGATCAGCGGCGGTTTTCATCAGGTCATGGCCCGCAGCCGGTCCGGTGATGGTCATGTCGGTCTGCGGCGTGATACGGCGGTTATACGGGCTGTCCTTGACGATGCCCCATTTGCCGTCGGTATTGGCAATCTCGACCACCGTCACACCGTGGGCCATCATGCCCTTGGCGACATCGTCATCCGAGGCCGCCTTGGCGTCCGGATTGTTGCCCCACAGAATGTCACGGTTGGTGTATTCGTTGTTCACGACCAGCAGAACGTGACCGTCATGGAAGAAAACGTCCTGACCGTCGGTGTTGTCGCCAAAGGCGCGTTCCTGGCTGGCGGCGGTGCCACGAGTCGCAGGATCGAATTCAGGTGCGTCGGACCACAACGGATCGCCCCAGCGTACCATGACTTCGGCCTTGTAGCCTGCGGGCACGACCACTTCATCGGCAGTGGAGACTGGAATCGCCTCGAACGAGAACCGATCAGCTGACGCGCGTGCACCGGTAGGCAGAAGCGAGCCGCCTACTGCGGTAAAGCTGCCCATGGCCAAAACGCCCCCCAGAAAGCCACGTCGCGACAAGGCGCGCTCGACCACTCGGTCAAATTCACATTCCTCGGGGCGCGGATTTACGACTTCATCAAATTCATCGAAGGACAGGGTGCGCTCATCTTTCATGGCAGTCTCCGTATCTGGCTGTAAGCTTGTAGAGAATCCCGAAATGGGGATCGGCACGGGAATTGCATTTCAGTATGAACGCTGTGTGACACTCACGTTAAATTCAAAATTGAAATCACTGTCGAGAACATTCTGAATTGTCCGGTGTAGGTAACATGCCAATTGTCCGCTTCAGTTGATTGCGCGGTGGCCCAATTCGGAGGGAGCCGTAGGCGACCGTAGATTTGGGCCACCGCGTTCGCGCCACGTCGAAGCGGGTCACGCGACTTTGTGTTTGCTATCCTCCTGTGTGATGGGTGATCCGTCAGGCTGGTAGCGGCCAATGCATCTCGGGCCGTGGAAGATGACCAGTTGACCATCGGGGTATTCGTGGACCCTGACCTTCGCCTTGACGAAATGATGACGGTGCCTGTCTGCCGCGATCTGCATGACCAGGCCCTTGTAGCGCACCGTATTGTCGTTGCCGACGACGCGGTCTTCCTGCACACACAGGGTGTCGCGCACATTGCCTGTAAACGGCACGAAGGCCGAGGTCGTATCCTCCGGCTCCTTTGCAAACAGGGCATTGTGTTCGGGAAGATAGACCTCTTTCAGGAACTGATTGGCCTCTTCAATGGTTGTGATCCCATGGGACCGCAGTTCCTGCGGCAATCGGTTCTGGAACGTGCCAAACATGCGTTCAGACCGTCCACGGGCCTGCGGTGAATAGGCCGGGATCAGCTCAATGCCGAGTTGCTGCAAGGCGCGCCCGACCTGGGTCAGATTGTCCTTGTCCACTTTGCCGCCCGCTTCGGGCGTATGCCAGTAATGAGAGCCCCGATCGGCATAGAGCGAGCAAAACAGACCTTGCGCCTCGATCACCTCTGTCAGCCCCTGAAAACTGCTCATCGTCCCTTCTTCCTCGACAAAGAATGCCGAATAAACCCGGTTGGTGGCATCGTCCATGGTGACGATCAGATCCCACCACTGACCCGGAACCCATTCATGGCTGGAGCCGTCCTGATGCAACATCATGCCAACCATCGGACGGCGGGGCCGCTTGCGCCGATGGGCACCTCGTCGGGGTGCTGCCTGAACCCGGCCGTGGCGCTGCAGTGTAAGCCGCACCCAGTTGTAGCTCTGTGTGAAACCATGGTGGGCCACCAGCTTCTCGTGGAAATGCTTCGGCGTGTAATCCCAGTACTTGGTATCAAACAGTTCAAGCATCTCCATGACCTTATCCGTGGCAACACGATTGTTGGCCAGTTTGCCAAGCCGACGGTCGTACAGACCTTCTGCACCATCCGCCTCAAATCGATCCTCCCAACGCCTGACGGTGCGCACGGATACACCCAGTATCTCAGCCGCCTGTTCTTGCGTCAGCTTGTTCGCGCTTCGCCGCGAATACACATCTTCAAACTTCATCAGTCGAACTTCCTGTAACACTTCTGCTCGGTTCATAACGCCTCCTCTCAGAGACAGAATAGAACCGGACAGATCGCATGTTACATACACCGGACATATCGCGTGTTAGCGACATTCAAAATTGAAATCACTTGCGCGTCGGCGAGACCCCGCCTAGGGTCAACTTAACTCGAAAATCGGAGGGCGTTACGAATGGCGCCCAAGCGTCCCAAAGGTGCGGGCGCGTTCCCGAAGGCGGTCGAAAGCCCCGCGCCGGCAAGACCCGATCCAGATGCACTCTATGCGGCGTTGGATCTGGGGACAAATAGCTGCCGCATGTTGATAGCCCAACCCAAGGGGAGCGGGTTCCATGTGGTCGACAGTTTCTCCAAATCCGTGCAGTTGGGCGCGGGTTTGGAACGCACGGGACGGCTGTCCCGGGCATCAATGTCGCGCACTGTTCAAGCGCTGCGAATCTGCCAGCAAAAGCTGAAGCGCAACAAGGTTAAACGGATGCGTCTGGTCGCAACCGAGGCCTGTCGCCGCGCCAAGAACTCACGGGATTTCATCCGGCAGGTGCGGCGTGAAACCGGCCTGAACCTTGAGATCATCCAACCCGAGGAAGAGGCCCGTCTGGCCGTCATCTCCTGCGCGCCTCTGGTGTCGACCAAGACCGAGCAGTTGCTGGTCGTTGATATCGGCGGCGGCTCGACCGAGCTGGTGTGGATCGACATCTCGTCCGTGCCGCGTCGCGATCGGCCTGCGGCGATCATGCGCTTGCATAACGGATTTCACACCGCCGACAGCCCCTTCCCGGCCGCCAAGGTCGTGGACTGGATCAGCGTCCCGCTGGGCGTCGCAACCCTGCGCGACCAGTTTCATGACGTCGAGGATGACTCGGCCCGGTTTGCGCTCATGAGCTGGTTTTTCGAGGAAAACCTCGCCGACTTCGCCCCTTACAAGGACGAACAGACCCGAGCGGGTTTTCAGATCGTCGGTACAAGCGGTACTGTCACGACCGTAGCCGCCTCGCATCTGGGCCTGAAGCGCTATGACCGGACCAAGGTGGACGGTTTGCGCATGACCAGCGATCAGATTGACAAAGTCATACGCGGGTATTTAGAACTCGGCCCTCACGGGCGACGCCGGGACCCTCGGATTGGGGATGACCGGCAGGCCCTGATCATGTCCGGCTCGGCCATTTTGCAGGCCCTTTTGCGTTGCTGGCCCACCGACCGCCTGTCTGTGGCGGACCGGGGGCTGCGTGAAGGGTTGCTTTATGCGCAGATGAGCGCGGACGGCGTATTGGAAGACGGACCGTTCTGATGGCGAAGACACCGAGTGGAAAAAACACCTCAGGCCGCGGACAGCGCGACCTGAAGGTCAAGGTGAAGACAGCGCGTGGGCGCAAGCTCAGCTCGACCCGGTGGCTTGAGCGGCAGTTAAACGACCCCTATGTCAAACGCGCGAATGCCGAAGGTTATCGCGGGCGAGCGGCATTTAAGATCCTCGAACTGGATGAGAAGTTCCGCTTTCTGGTCCCCGGTGCGCGCGTTGTTGACTTGGGTTGTGCGCCTGGTGGCTGGCTGCAGGTCGCGGTCAAACGGGTGAATGCTTTGGGCGAGAAAAGCGGCAAGCGTATTGGCACCGTTCTGGGTGTTGACCTGCAAGAGGTCGAACCTGTTGCAGGCGCGACGGCTCATGTGCTGGATTTCATGGAAGATGACGCGGATCTCAAGGTCAAAGAGTGGCTGGGCGGCAAGGCTGACGTTGTGATGTCGGACATGGCTGCCGCGTCTTCGGGTCACAAGCAGACCGACCACTTGCGGATCATGGCATTGTGCGAAACCGCCGCTTATTTTGCCTTTGACGTGCTGGAGGATGGCGGCACGTTTGTGGCCAAGGTTCTGGCCGGTGGCGCCGAGGGCGATCTGCAAAAGCTGCTCAAGCAGAAGTTCGAGAAAGTCGCAAACGTCAAACCGCCTGCATCGCGTTCGGACAGTTCCGAGAAGTTCGTGGTTGCGACCGGATTCCGAGGCGGCGCCTAGTCCTCAAGTACGATCTGACCGGCCAACCGCTGTTCGCGAAGCGACGCGGCTGCAATGCCTTGCAGCATCAGCCCCTCACCATGGTTAAGATCAATCGGCTTGCGGCCCCGAAGTTCCGCGATCCGTTGATCCATTGAGACCTGCCTGCCCCGTGCAGCTGGCTGTTTCAAAACATGTTCCGACATGTGACACCTTTTACAACCCGTTGACCTGACACCCTCGGACATAGGTCTACAGGTGAATTCTGCCGGGATGATGGCGCGAAACGGGCGCGCGAGGGCCGTTCTTATGGCCCGAGTGTCGCTAACACGCGATATGTCCGGTGTATGTAACATGCGATCTGTCCGGTTCTATTCTGTCTCTGAGAGGAGGCGTTATGAACCGAGCAGAAGTGTTACAGGAAGTTCGACTGATGAAGTTTGAAGATGTGTATTCGCGGCGAAGCGCGAACAAGCTGACGCAAGAACAGGCGGCTGAGATACTGGGTGTATCCGTGCGCACCGTCAGGCGTTGGGAGGATCGATTTGAGGCGGATGGTGCAGAAGGTCTGTACGACCGTCGGCTTGGCAAACTGGCCAACAATCGTGTTGCCACGGATAAGGTCATGGAGATGCTTGAACTGTTTGATACCAAGTACTGGGATTACACGCCGAAGCATTTCCACGAGAAGCTGGTGGCCCACCATGGTTTCACACAGAGCTACAACTGGGTGCGGCTTACACTGCAGCGCCACGGCCGGGTTCAGGCAGCACCCCGACGAGGTGCCCATCGGCGCAAGCGGCCCCGCCGTCCGATGGTTGGCATGATGTTGCATCAGGACGGCTCCAGCCATGAATGGGTTCCGGGTCAGTGGTGGGATCTGATCGTCACCATGGACGATGCCACCAACCGGGTTTATTCGGCATTCTTTGTCGAGGAAGAAGGGACGATGAGCAGTTTTCAGGGGCTGACAGAGGTGATCGAGGCGCAAGGTCTGTTTTGCTCGCTCTATGCCGATCGGGGCTCTCATTACTGGCATACGCCCGAAGCGGGCGGCAAAGTGGACAAGGACAATCTGACCCAGGTCGGGCGCGCCTTGCAGCAACTCGGCATTGAGCTGATCCCGGCCTATTCACCGCAGGCCCGTGGACGGTCTGAACGCATGTTTGGCACGTTCCAGAACCGATTGCCGCAGGAACTGCGGTCCCATGGGATCACAACCATTGAAGAGGCCAATCAGTTCCTGAAAGAGGTCTATCTTCCCGAACACAATGCCCTGTTTGCAAAGGAGCCGGAGGATACGACCTCGGCCTTCGTGCCGTTTACAGGCAATGTGCGCGACACCCTGTGTGTGCAGGAAGACCGCGTCGTCGGCAACGACAATACGGTGCGCTACAAGGGCCTGGTCATGCAGATCGCGGCAGACAGGCACCGTCATCATTTCGTCAAGGCGAAGGTCAGGGTCCACGAATACCCCGATGGTCAACTGGTCATCTTCCACGGCCCGAGATGCATTGGCCGCTACCAGCCTGACGGATCACCCATCACACAGGAGGATAGCAAACACAAAGTCGCGTGACCCGCTTCGACGTGGCGCGAACGCGGTGGCCCAAATCTACGGTCGCCTACGGCTCCCTCCGAATTGGGCCACCGCGCAATCAACTGAAGCGGACAATTGGCATGTTACCTACACCGGACAATTCAGAATGTTCTCGACACGTTCTTATGGCCCGAGTTGCCGGGATAGCTCTTGAAGGTTCGGATCATTGGGAATGCGCTGCAAGCCTTCCAGCACGACCTCACGAGCAGCTTGCGGCCCGCGATTGATCTGTGCCAGTTGCACTAGCATCGGCCATGCTTCCGAACGCTGGGGGTCGAGGGTCACAACCTCACGAAAGGCACGCTCTGCTGCTGGAGCGTTGCGAAAGGTCAGCGCCATGCCGCCCAGCACCATATGGGTTTCAGGGAAATCCAGACGGTTTGAGATTGCCCCCTGCCATTCGGCGGTAGCCTGTCCTGCCAAGACCCGTTGTTCCTCGGTCATCGCCTCGGGCGGAATTGTCAGGACCTCTTTGGCAGCTGAAATCCGGACGTTGCGCAATGGGTCCGAAAGCAGCGCCTCCAACCGCTGCAACTGATCGCGGGGAGAGGCCTGACGCTGCAAAGTCACAGCGTTGGCCCTAACCAGCGGATCGGCATCCGTAAGCAACTCCGCCGTGGCGTCGGCCACCTGACGGGAGCCGAAGGGTTGCAGCAGATACGCTGCTGTTGCGCGCACGATCCCGGCCTGAGACGGATCGGTGGCAATGGCCAGCAGCCCTTCTGGACTGTCCGCCTGCCCCGCCATCGCTGGCGCAAAGACCGAACCGAAATGCGGGCCGCGATGGGTTGAGGTCGGAAACCAGCCCTCGATTTGCGCCGCGGCCCATGGCTGGTCGTTGTCGGTGTGGCAATCGGTGCAGGCATCCTGCCCAAGTCTCAAATCAGGGCGCGGCACACGGAAACTGTGATCCCGCCGACCGTCGACGCCCATATAGACACGTTCGATCATGTGGCAGGTCTTGCATTGCGCACCTGCGCTGTCTTCGGGGTGATGGTGATGATCAGGGGTGTCATAGTCCTTGCGGGCCAGAGTTGGGAAATCCGGATTGCCCGCCGGTGAATGGCATTGCGTGCAGACCCCGTTGCCCTCCGCCCTCAACGTTGCGCTATGGGGTTCGTGGCAGTTCATGCAGCCCACGCCCTGTGCGTACATCTTGGATTGCAGGAAGGACCCATAAACATAGACCTCATCCAGAATCTGACCGTCGGGGTGATAGGCCCCCGGTCGCAGAAGCGCCAGATTGTAGGCGTCGTGATAGGGCGTTCCGGGCAGGGGGTTGCCCTGCTCATGCGCCTCGCGCCGGGAATGGCAGCCCGCGCATTGCTGAATTTCTGCCTCGGTCTGGCCCTTGCCCCATGACATCGCGAAGCCGGCCTCGCCTACCCCTTCGGGCAATATACGGCCATTGACCCAGTCGATATGTGCCGAGCCGGGACCGTGGCAGGCCTCACACCCGACACCGATCTCAGCCTGGCGAGACTGATAGCTGCGGGTTTGCGCGTCGTAGTTCTTTTCAAAGCCGGTTGCGTGGCATTCGGCGCAGCGGGCGTTCCAGTTCTTGTAGGGCCCAGTCCAGTGCAGCCCGTCATCAGGGGGTAAATCCTGATCCGGATAGAGGTGGAACCAGCGTTTGTTTTCCGTGTCCCAGACCACATCAAAGCTCTGCAGTCGGCCGGGATCGGTTTCGAACAGGTATTGCTGCAAGGGCTCAATGCCGACGACCGAGTGGACGTCATATTCGGTCATCACACCGTCTTTTTCTGTGACCTGGGCGGTTGGGACCTCGCCGCTAGGGCCGAACAGGACCGACATGCCGTCATGCTGAAAACGGGTGCCATCAAAATCGGCAACCATCTTCCCTGCCCCTACCTCGGTCCAGGCCAGCGCGTGGTGCGAGTTGGCCCAGGCCTCGGCCTCATCCACGTGACAGGCAGTGCATTGATCCGAACCGACATAAGACTGCGCGTTGGCGGCCCCGGCCAATGCAACAAAAAGCATCACCCACCTCATGCCGGAGCACTTTCTTCGTCGCGCTGTATATCCATTAGAGCGCCGTTATACTCGGCACCGAGGATCAGGATCGCCGCGCACAGATACAGGAAAATCAACGCCGCCATGGCCCCCGCCAACCCGGCATAGGTGGCGCTGTAGCTGGCGAACTGGCCTATATAGATGGAAAACCCCCACCCTCCTGCCCCCAGCAGAACGAGTGTCAGAACAACGCCGGGCAAGATCTGCGTCACCCGATGGCGACCGGTCGGCAGGATCAGATGCGCCAGCAGGATCGTACCCGCCGGAACCGCAATCGTGAAAGTCCAGCGCAAACGGTCCACCGACAACCAATTCGAGACATCCACATCCGTATGCTCGGACACGAGCTGCGTGTAGACGGGCAAGACAACCTCGACTGCGGCAATGATCAGGATCGCAGCGCCGCCCAGAATGACCAAGCCAATGCACAGCAGCCGCGTTTTCCAGAACGGCCAGCTGTCCTGATCGTGATAGGCCTGATTCATCGCCGCGCGCACCGCGGCCACGCCGTTGGAAGCGAAATAGACCGCCAACAGACCGCCGATGGTGATCACGCCCGAGCTGGAGCTTTGCAACACCGCACGCAGCTCGGAGACGATCGGTTCAGCCACATCCTGTGGCCAAGCGCCGAAAATCAGCTCGATCAATTCGTCATTCACATAGCCTTGAGACAAGGCGCCCGCCAGCGCCACGGTAAACAGAACAAAGGGAAAAAGCGCCATCATCATCGACATGGCGACATGGCTGCTCATGACAAAGCCGTTCTTCTCGCCAAAGCGCCGAACGGCCAGGAAAAACGCCTTTATCAATCGGCTTGATATGGGATTCGCAGCACTGGACATACCGAACTCTACCCTGCGCACCCTACGGGTAGAAGCCACCCAAGCGGAAAATCAATCATATAAATAATTGAGCGCATTGCATAAACTCTTTGCCCTGTGCAGGATCGTATCAAGCACCTTTTGCCAAACTGGTTTGCACATGCCTCTGGACCCGAACACCACCAAGGAAGTCCCCCGCGCCACACTGCCTGTGGTGCGTGATACCTGTATTATCGCAACCCTTTTGGTTTTGGGGCTGTACGCCGGGGCCGCATTCCTGATCCCGCTGACCATGGCCCTTCTGGTAAACGTGCTGATCATCGCGCTGAGCGACCGGATCGCCGCCCTGACACGTGTCCCCGTCTGGCTCGCCAACATCGCGGGCGTCACCGTCGTTTTGGCTGGCCTGTTCATGATCATGTATATCCTCGGCAGCCAGGCCACCCAGTTCGCCCGCACCGTCGGCACCTACGAGGAGCAATTCGACAATGCCGTGAACCGCGTCGCCGGATTGGTCGGCAGCGACGTGACGCGTTTTATCCGGGACAATCTGGTCAGCATCGACATGTCCTATGTCGCCCGCATCCTGCTAGGCAGTGCTACATCCCTGTTGAACCAGTTCTTCCTGATCAGTCTCTATGTCGCGTTTCTGATGGCCGAGCGTCTTGCGTTTCGAAAGAAAATCCAGATGGCCGCCGGAAACCCTCAAACCGGTCGAGAATTCGCGGCCATGCTGGATGCGATCTCGATTAGTCTGCAACGCTATGTCGGGGTCAAAACGCTGATCAGCCTGATCACGGCAGGCATCAGCTACAGCATTTTTCGCTTGCTGGGCCTTGAGTATGCCGAGACATGGGCGGTGCTGACCTTTGCGCTGAATTTCATCCCCTCAATCGGGTCGATTATTGCCGTCATCTTCCCCGCGATGATCGCCCTGGTGCAGTTCGAAAGCATCGCTCCGTTTCTGGTGGTGGTACTGGGCTGCGGCACCATCCAGTTCCTGATCGGTAATTTCCTCGATCCGGCGTTGTTGGGCCGGTCGCTGAACATGTCGACTTTTCTGGTCATCCTCGCCCTGATGTTCTGGACCACCGTATGGGGCCTGATCGGAGCCTTCCTGAGCGTCCCCCTGACCGTTTGTATCCTGATCGTCTTCAGCCATATCCCGGCGCTGAGGCCTGTTGCGATCCTGATGTCTCTGGATGGCAGGCTTGGGGATGCCAGCAACGACGCGGTTTCCCGCTAGTCTCGCCGCCTTACGAAAACAATCAAATATTAGGAAGTCGGAATTCCTGTTGGTCTGCGCGGTGTCGCGCTGATAACTTGTTCTCATTACTTGAAAATCCCGAATCCGGGCCTTTGCAGGAACTAGGCTGCATGGTCTGCCTTTCGGGCCGGAACGGGATATTTTTATGAGCGCACTCAATCAGATCATGGATCTCAGATCCCGCATGGCGCATTCGATCATTGGACAGACCGAGGTGATTGATCGCCTGTTGATCGGTCTTCTGGCCAACGGCAACCTGCTGATCGAAGGGCTGCCGGGTCTGGCAAAAACGCGCGCGGTCAAGGCCATGGCCAAGAACATGGACGCTCAGTTCAGCCGCATTCAGTTTACGCCGGACCTGCTGCCCTCGGACGTGACAGGGACCGAGATTTACCAACAGACGGATAAAGGCAGCGAATTCAAATTCGAACCCGGCCCCATCTTTGCCAACATCGTCCTCGCCGACGAAATCAACCGTGCACCCGCCAAGGTGCAAGCCGCTTTGCTTGAGGCGATGGAGGAACGCCAGGTCACCGTGTCCGGCACCACCCACAAGATGGAGCCGCTGTTCATCGTCATGGCCACCCAAAACCCGATCGAGCAAGAGGGCACCTACCCACTGCCTGAGGCGCAGATGGACCGGTTTCTGATGCATGTGCAGATCACTTACCCTCCGGTCGAGGATGAGGTTGAGGTCATCCGCCTAGTACGTGGCGAGGACATCGCCGTAGGCAATGATGCCCCCAAAGAGCATCCGCCAGCGATCCCGCAAGACGCCATCTTTGACGCGCGATCCGAGATTGGACAGATCCATGTCTCGGATGCGATGGATCGCTATATGGCTGATATCGTGCAGGCCACCCGCACGCCCGAAGCACTCAGCCCCGAACTGGCCAGTTGGATAGAGATCGGTGCCAGCCCCCGCGCCTCGCTTGCGTTGGACAAATGCGGGCGCACGCATGCGTGGATGAACGAACGCGACTATGTTGACCCCGCAGATATCCGCGCCATCGCCTATGACGTGCTGCGCCATCGCGTGACCCTCAGCTTCGAGGCGCAAGGTTCCGGCAAATCCGCCGATGACGTGATCGCCGAGTTGTTGCGTTTGGTTGCATTGCCCTGACCCTTAAGGATACCGGCCGCATGAGCCAGACTGCGCCAAATTCCAAAGACCCGCGCATTCATGTGGATGCTTACCAGCTTGTGCGTCTTGGCCCCCGCGCCCGAGCGCTCAGCCTGTTGCCCCGTCAACCTGCACGGTCGATCCTGAATGGCCGCCATGCCTCGCGCCTGCGCGGGCGTGGCCTGAACTTTGAAGAACTGCGCGGCTATCTGCCCGGGACGACATCCGGACCATCGACTGGAAGGTTACCGCCCGCACCGGAGACCCCCATGTGAGGGTCTATACCGAAGAGCGCGACCGCCCGGCCCTGTTGCTGGTCGATCAGCGTGTTTCGATGTTCTTCGGAACCGTTGCCTACATGAAATCCGTCGTCGCCGCCGAGGCCGCAGCGATCGCAGCGCATCGCGTATTGGGCCAGGGAGACCGTGTAGGCGGCCTCGTCTTCAGCGACACCAACGTGGCCGAACATCGCCCTCAGCGCCGCGCGACCGCCCTGACGCGATTGTTGTCTTCCATAGCGGCAGCCAACTCCGCCCTGCATGCGGGCCTGACGCCGGAACCGACCGTATCATTGAACGATATGCTGACCGAAGCCGCGCGCGTCTGCCAAACTAGCGGCTTGATCTGTCTATTCTCGGACTGCGACGGGCTGGATGACCGGTCGGAAGCCCTGCTCCGTCGTCTTGCGGCGTCGAACGATCTGATTGTGTTCAACGTCGCCGATCCGACATCGCGCAGCTTGGCGCCGGACCTTAAATTGACCGTCTCTGACGGGGACACGCAGATCGAAATCGACAGCTCCGATCCCGAGCTTTCAGCGAAAATCCGCGCCTCCATGGAGGACCGCCTTGAGCAGCTCCACAAATGGTCGCGCCGATACGGGTTCCCTGTGGTTCCTCTGACAACCTCGGAACCGGCGCTGGATCAGTTGCTGCGCTTGTTCGGACATGGCGGAGCACGGCGATGAGCATCGACACCACCTGTAGATCTCTCGTCGACTTGCTGAACATGCTAGAACCCGCGCCCGAGCCTTCGCCTATTTCAATGACGCCTCAGACATGGGGATGGGCTGCTTTGGCAATCCTGCTGTTGATCGTCTTGTTCGCCGCGGTCTCGGTAATTCGCAAACACAGACGCGCCAACGCTTATCGACGGGCTGCTCTGGCAGAGTTGTCGGTGCCGGATATCCCGACAGCAAAGATCGCCGAGGTTCTACGGCGGACGGCTTTGGCCGCATATCCGAGGGACCAGGTCGCAGGTCTGTACGGCGAAGATTGGATCAAGTTTTTGAACCAATCCTCTGATATACTGCCATTAAATCAAACGTTAAGCCATGCGTTGACCGAAGCGCCATATAAAACAACACCCTCGAACGAAGACCTGAGGCAAATGGCCCGGCACTGGGTCAAGTCTCATAAACCGTATCGGAGCGCATGATGTTTTCCTTCGCCGCGCCTTGGGTCTTTCTCTTGCTGCCATTGCCCGCAGCTGTGTATTTCCTCGCCCCACCTCGGCGTGAGAAGACGGCCTCCGTCCGTATTCCCTTTTTTCGCCGTATCGCGCGAGCCGCTGGTGTTGAGCCCAAATCTGGCTCCGTGATCCGAAACCGCGCCAGACTGCAAACAGCCAGTATCATCACTATCTGGGTGCTTCTGGTTCTGGCCCTCGCCAGACCGGAGCGTTTGGGCGAGCCAATTGTGATCGAGAAATCCGCGCGGGATGTTGTTCTTGCCTTGGATATCTCAGGCTCGATGGATCAGCGCGACTTTCAGACTGACTCTGGGGAGCCGATGCAGAGGCTGGATGCAGTCAAAGGCGTTTTGAAACAGTTCATCGCCGAACGCGACGGCGACCGGATGGCGTTGATCATCTTCGGTACACGCGCATTCATTCAGGCACCCTTCACCGAAGACCTCAATACTTTGAATGGGTTCCTGGATCAAACTCAAGTCGGCATGGCCGGTCCAAACACCGCGCTTGGCGATGCGATTGGTCTAGGAATTCGCACATTCGACTCCAGCGAAGTGGATCAGCGCCTGATGATCGTTCTCAGCGATGGGGCCGATACGTCAAGCCGCATGACGCCGGTAAACGCCTCAGCCATTGCTGCCGAGAAAAACGTGGTCATCTACACGATTGGCGTCGGAGACCCGAACGCCTCTGGCGAAGATCGCGTCGACCTGCAGGCCCTGCAAGACATAGCCGACCGGACGGGCGGAGAGTATTTCTTTGCAGACGATACAACAGCTTTGGCGCAGACCTACGCGCGTATTGATGAGTTGAACCCGCGAACCGTTGAAACCCAAAGCTATCGGCCCCGTCAAAGCTTGTCCCATATTCCTTTGCTGCTGGCGCTGATGGCCATTCTGATCAGCACAGCCGGGTTCCATATCTCCCACCGAAAAAAGGGAGTTAGCTGAAAATGGATCTCACGGATTTTCATCTTATTCGAATGTATTACCTCTTGCTCCTCATCCCTATGGCGTTCCTGTGGTGGAGGATCAGACGCAAGCCTACCCGTCAATCCATTCAGACTGCAGGGATCGCACCACATCTTGCTGCCGCCCTGCAATTGGGCGCGGAGGAGACCCGTCGAATTCATCCCATCGACGTTGCCATGATCATCGCCACGCTCATCACTCTCGCGGCGGCGGGGCCGACTTGGTCGCGCGCACCCAACCCGTTGATCGCGGATACCGCGCCGCTGGTGATCGCTCTCAAAGTCACCGAAAGTATGGAGACCACCGATCTTGCGCCTTCGCGCCTTGACCGGGCCAAGTTCAAAATCGCCGACCTGATCACCGAACGCGCCGGAGCACGCACCGCCCTGATCGCCTATGCAGGTACCCCGCACCGCGTTGCGCCTCTGACCGAGGATGCAAACATCCTTCGCCCGCTGCTTGAAGGGCTGACGCCAGCCGTAATGCCCAAACAAGGTGACGCCGCCGCTGATGCGCTGACGCTGGCGCAATCCATTTTGGGCGAAAGCGAGAGCCCGGGCGCAGTTTTGTTTGTTCTGGACGATCTTGATCCGTCTCAGGTTCCTGCTCTAAGCAACTCAACCCATGATCTTTTCTTCCTGACCATGCTGCCCGACGGCGACCGGATTGCGCAGTTGGGAAATGTCCAAGGCGCTTCGACTGTTGCGTTCACGGATGACGACCGGGATATCTCTCGGCTGCAACGCCAAATTCAGTCGGCCTATACCGCAGCGCTGGACGATGACGATCGGCTGGACTGGCAAGACAAGGGTTGGATGCTGGCCTGGCCCGCTGCGCTGCTGTCGCTTTTGTGGTTCCGAAAGGGTTGGGTGATCCGTTGGGCTCTTTTGGCGTTGTTCGTCCTTCCGCCCTCGGGCGCACGCGCCGAAGGTTGGCGGGATTGGTTCCTGACACCGGATCAGCAGGGGCAAATTGCGATGAACCAGAAGCGGTTTGGAGACGCAGCCGAGCTGTTTGATGACCCATATCACAAGGGCTATGCGTATCTCAAAGACGGTCAATATGAACAGGCCTCTGAGATTTTCGCCGGTTTGAATACGGCCGAGGCTGCCTTTGCCGAAGGCATGGCCCGTATCCGAAACCGCGAATACCGCCCGGCAATTGCAGCGTTTGAAACCGCTCTGGAACGTCGCCCGGATTGGCCAGAGGCCCAACATAACCTCGAGGTGTCCAAGGCCATCTTGGACTATGTCGAAACGACACGGGAGCAGTCCGATACGGGCGAAGAAGCTGGCATCGGCGCGGACGATACGGTCTTCGACAACGACGAAGCGCGGGGCAGTGAAACGACGGTCCAAGCGCCACAGGACGGACCGCAAACGCTAAATGCGGAGCAATGGATAAGCACCATTGATACCGACATGCAGGATTTCCTACGCAATCGCTTCCTGTTGGAAAATCAGGAGCGAGCAGAATGAGATACGCGCTCCTCTTCATTCTCCTCTTCCCTGTATCCGTCTTCGCGCAAGGCAACGAAGAAACCGCCCCGCAGATCACTGTGGAGGGTCCGAAGGAGCCCGTCATCGTCGGCCAACCAGCGATTGTTCGGATCAAGGTTCTGGTGCCGACCTTCATGCCGCAACCGCCGGAATTTCCCTCTCTGGAGCAGCAGAACCTTTTGGTGCGCCTGCCCGAACGCGCCTCAGGGCCGGTTAGCGAGACCGTGAACGGCGAGACATGGTCGGGTGTTCAGCGTAGCTATCGAGTGTATCCTCTGATCGCCGGCGACATCACCTTCGATGCGCAGACGGTTGCCGTGACCTATGCCGATCCCGCCACAAACGCCCCTGTTCAAGCCACGGTCGACCTGCCTCCGGTCAAAATCACTGCAGAAATACCGGGTGGCGCGGAAGGCCTCGATCCGTTGATCATCGCAACCGGTTTTACCCTCGAGCAGAAACTCGAAGGCCCAACCGACATGCAAGCCGGTGACGCCATCACGCGCGAATTGACTGCGCGTATCTCTGGCACAACGCCGCTGTTGGTCCCGGTTCTGACACCTCAACAGCAAAGCCCGCTGTTGCGCGCTTATCCCAAAGAACCTCGGATATCAGAATCCGAGGAACGTGGAGTGTTGTCCGGCCAACGTCAGGAAGAGGTCGTTTATATCGCGCAGCAAGAAGGTGAAGCGCAGTTGCCCGAGGTTTCCATCGATTGGTTCAACCTGCAGACCAACCAAGTCGAAACCGCCTCAGTTCCCGCAACAGACCTGACCCTTGCGCCGCCGAAATGGCAGCCGCCCAGTCTGGATGAAGTTCTGAAGATCGTTGCCTTCGCCGCAATCGCCGTTGTCGCAATTGGAGCTGTGTGGCGTTTTCTTTCCCCACGCATCCGCGATTTGAGAGAGGCACGCCGTGGTCGGTATCTGGCGTCGCGGAGATATGCTGAAGACGCTTTGAAGACCGCCGTACAAGCTCATGATTTAAATGCGACTTATACCGCGTTGGAGCTTTGGAGATCACGTGGCGGGAACTCCAAAAATGCAGAAAAGCTGGAGGACTGCCTGACCCGTATCGGTGCTGCTCGTTACTCCGGTCGCGATCAATCGGAAGACTGGAGTTCCGCCTTGCAAAGCCTAACCTCCCTGCGAGACGCGGCAGCGCGCGACAAGGATGCTTTGCCGCCGCTCAACCCCTAGATCAACTCTGGCAATTGGCAATCAGTTTGCTGCGGTCGATCAAGCGCAGGCGCCCATAGCCGAGCTCGACCAGACCCAGATCCACCAGACGATGCAGGTTGCGATGCAAGGTCGGTTGAGAAACCGCAACCATCGCGGCCAGCTCCTCTTGCGATACGATGATCCATCCGTCGGCTTTCGCGGCACCCTCGTCCAGATGCAACAGACGCAAAACGAGGCGTTTCTCGGTGCCCGTTACGGCGAGATTGGCCATGATGCGCAGAGAGGTCTTCATGTTCTCGCGCGTCAAGGCATAGAAATCGCGGATGTATTCCGGGTTGTCTTGGACCAGCCTCTCGACCCGCGAGGTGGGAAAGAACAAGGCCCGGGTTTTTTGGGTCGCCATCACACTGATCAGACGTCGCGCTTCGGCAAACAGCGCCAAATCTCCAACCCAAAATCCGCGCCCATCGCGATGCACGACAAATTCCTGCCCGTCATCGGCCGGGGCGGTGATCTGAACAGCGCCGCTGAGAACCGCGTGAATTCCATTTGCCTCATCGCCGTAAAGATAGAGCGTTTCCCCCGCATCAAAGGTTTTTCGAACGGCGCAGGTCATAAGATCGCTCTGAAATTTGTGGCCGCGCGCGCCAAACCAATCCGACTGGGTCAGCGTTCGGATATCCTCATCAACATCAAACATTAGTATCTTTCAAAGCGATCATATGATAAGTTTTCGATACGTTTCATAGCCTAATCTAGTTCTGTTCGATTCTCGGACCAATAGATAGTTTTTTGTCTGACAATCAACACCTTGCTTGCGGTCTTTTCCTTAAGTCGGCCGCTGCCATTAACGATAAAATTAGGGAATTATATACTTAAGTAACATTTTTATAGTGGACTGTCGCATATTGACGCGATAAAAACGAAAACCGCGCAAGGTATTTTAGCACTCTGCGCTCTCTTTAATCAGGCTTCTTGATACTCATTGGCCGCATGAATGCAGCCCTGATTTCATCCAATGACATTTCAGGCATGTCGATTTCTTCTTCCAACTCAGCCTTGGTCGGTTGATATTTGTTCGATCTGATGTGCAGATCGGCGGGTTCAGGCAGGTCTGCATTGTAACGTTGGTTTGTCATGCGAATTCCTAAATTGAATACATTGGTTTTAGCCGAGAAGTTCTCGCAAGCGGGTTTGGATTGGTTCAATTTTAGCCAGTTCGGTCAACAAAAACTCTACGTTGTCGGGGCCGTCGGCCTGACGCGCCCGCACAATACTGTCGTAATCAATTTCCAACAAATCACAAAACTCCCGACCTGTCATTGCCTCATCGATTGAAATTCTCTTCTTGAATCCTTCCCAGATCGCTTGCTTGTCTTCTTGATTGAAAGCACAAAAGTGTGCCTGGAACCGATATTGAATATGCTGGGCGTTGCGTTGAATGAACCCGTGCATTGACTGCCTCTCTGCGCTAGCTTTTTTTGTGTCGAACACATGACCGTCCTTCAACTCAACTATATGGCAGTTTTGCTCGCCTTTTCGGCGCTTGAAAACCATAAAGTCAGGCTCTGATCCCGAAAAATCCAAGGTCCGACTTCGTTTAATTTCACGTTTTCGGGCAAGCAACACGCCCTCAGGCATGATTTCTTGTTCCAAAAAGGTGTCCAGATTAGGGATGTTGGGAACAGCTTCCACGATCATCGATTCCAGTTCTGACCCCGATGAGATTACAGCTGACTGTATCTTGCTGGCCAATTCACCTAACGCTTCATTCCCAAACAACCGGGCGTAAGAACCAGATGTGTTCTTTGGTTTGGCATCCCGTAATCGTGCCATAATCTAACCGTTCAAGTCGCAACCAAGGAAGGTGCGGCCATGGTTTCGTGCCGCTTGCAGAACCGAAAACGACCCGGCAGCCGGATCAATTACAAAATCGCCTTCGTGGCTCACGGCGGCCATGAGTTGACCTTGTATGTCTATTGGTTTGGAATGTGGGTGATCCCGCTGGGATACTTGTTCTTGAATTACATCTGGAATGTTATGTATTTTCCACACGCCTTTTGCCTTACGCGGCTGTTTCTGTAGTACTATGCAGTATTCTCCTCTGCGCCGAGTGCGATAGCCCATACCAAATGTACCCTTGTTCCACGTTAAAAGATCCACAATGTCCAGCCTCGTTCCGTCCAGCCACGGGTGAATACCTTGGCAAAGGTGAAACTTATCCACCCATAAAAAGAGATGGCCTGATGGGATAAGCGTACGATCTATTCCGCGAATAAAATTGGCGATGGCCTCCTCCGGCATTTGCTGTAGGGCGCTGCGGCGTTTTCCACGAACTTTGCCTTCGTTCCCATATGCCAGCTTTTCAAGCACGCCACGGTATTGGGGATCGAAGAATGCGACTGGAACTGCGTCCGCAGGTATAGCGGAAAGGAACTCAAGACCGTCCATCTTAAGGCGCGTGTTGGGCTTAAGGACATCGGGAAGCACCAGCTTTGGCACGGTCACCGTGCGCGTGTTGGAAAATACCCCGGCAGTACTTTGCGAAGTTCCGACGCTCATGACCGCGCTCCGCTATTCAATCCGTTATCCTCGATTAGCTTCTTGTAAGGCAGGTTCTTTCCAGCCATCCCATGCACAACGCCGCCCATTTGGTCGATTGTATCCTTTGGCCTGTTGTTGTGACGGTGCTGAAACTCGTCCACATAGCGTTGCAGATGCTTGGGCGACATCTTGTGATAGACGCCATTATAACCCCGCTTCATAGGAGCCCAAAAGCTTTCCAGCCCGTTGGTGTGCGCCTGATCGCGGACATATTCACCCACTGAGTGCTTTACCACCTCATGCGGCCTGTCAATGCCCTTGTAGGCACTAGCCTCATCGGTATAGAGTGTTGCTCCTTCGACGGCATGCTCGTTCACAAACCCCTGCAAGGTCTCTTTGTCTGTGCTCTCTACCACTTTGGCAACAACCTGACCCGTTTCGCGATCCCTGATACCAGCAACAGCAGCCTTGCCAACAGCGCCACGTCCAGCCTTGAGTTTCTTCTTCGCGTGTTTGTTGCCTTCCTTGCCGCCTATGTAGGTTTCATCTGCTTCGACTGGGCCATTAAACCAAGGCATGTTTGCCTCCATTGCAGCCCGAAGACGATGCAGCATGAACCACGCGGACTTCTGCGTAACACCAAGCTCACGGTGCAACTTCATCGAAGATACGCCCTTAAGGTTAGTTGTGAACAAGTAAATACCAATGGCCCATGTGCGATATGGTAGCCGGGTATTCTCAAGGATCGTGCCGACCCGAACCGTAAACATGGGTTTTTTGGAGCACTCACGACACCTGTGCGTCATGCTTGGATGCCTGATGCCTGACTGCACGTTGAAAGAACCGCAATGCGGGCAAAACGGACCATCTGGCCAATGTAGTTCCTCAATCCACTTACGCGACTTTTCTTCATTACCGAACATTGCAGCAACCTGTAGGAAGGTCAGGCCCTTGCGGTTTGATTTTCCCGGTGCTTTTGTCATTTTTACACTCCTGAATGTTATTAAAATGTAACAAATGCGTCGGAGTCCGTCAATCATAAATGTTACTTAAGTATATAATTCCCTAAAATTACCGGGCCATTAATTCCCGTTTACTGAGGAGTACTACATGTCACCTCCACGAATGATTGCTAACAATTGGCGCAGTGCAGTGCGCAGGGTCGCTGTTGCCACCGTAGCCGTTGCCCTTGCCCTGCCGGCTTGGGCGCAGGATCAAAAGCCCAATATTCTTGTGATATGGGGCGATGACATTGGTCAGTCGAATATCTCGGCCTACACGATGGGCCTAATGGGATATCAGACACCCAATATCGACCGCGTCGCCAAAGAAGGCATGATCTTCACCGACTACTACGGTGAGCAGTCCTGTACTGCGGGCCGGTCCTCCTACATCATGGGTCAGTCCGTGTTCCGGACCGGTCTGTCCAAGGTTGGCCTTCCCGGTGCTGATCTGGGAATGCAGGTCGAGGATCCGACCATTCCTGGCCTGCTGAAAGACCACGGCTATGTGACGGGTCAGTTCGGTAAGAACCATCTGGGTGACAAAGATGAACACCTGCCAACAAACCATGGATTTGATGAGTTTTTTGGCAATCTTTACCACCTGAATGCCGAAGAAGAGCCGGAAAACGAAGACTATCCCGGTGATCGCGTATTGGCCGATGGCCGCACCTTCCGCGAGGCGTATGGCCCACGTGGCGTGATCAAATCCAAATCAGATGGTACGATCGAGGACACCGGTCCTCTGACCCGCAAGCGCATGGAAACCGTAGATGATGAGACCGTGGCCGCCGCCATCGATTTCATCACCCGAGCGCATGAGCAGGGTCAGCCCTTCTATGTCTGGTGGAACGGGACCCGGATGCACTTCCGGACCCACGTCAAGGACGAGATGCGCACCAAGGCTAACGAAATATCGGGTCGTGTTGCCGATGAGTACACCGCAGGCATGATCGAACATGACATGCATGTCGGTCAACTGCTGGACTTGCTGGACGAACTTGGCATCGCCGACAACACGATCGTTCACTACTCCACCGACAACGGTCCTCACATGAACACGTGGCCAGATGCCGCCGCAACGCCATTCTGGGGTGAGAAGAATACCAACTGGGAAGGCGGATGGCGTGTGCCCTCGATGGTGCGCTGGCCGGGCCAGATTGAGGCCGGTTCTGTCACCAACGAGATCGTTCACCATATGGACTGGCTGCCCACCTACCTTGCAGTTGCCGGCGATCCGGACATAAAGGAAAAGCTGAAAGCGGGCTATAGCTCGTCTGGTATGGGCCGTGACTACAAGGTGCATCTGGATGGCTACAATATCCTGCCCTTGCTGACCGGTGAGTCCACCGAAAGCCCCCGGAAAGAGATCTTCTACTTCTCGGATGATGGCGACCTGACGGCGCTTCGTTTTGAGGACTGGAAGCTGATCTTCCTGGAGCAGAAAGCATGGGCAACCCTGCGCGCCTGGATCGAACCCTGGACCGAGCTGCGCATTCCGTTGATCATCAACCTGCGCCGCGACCCTTATGAGCGCGCATACCGGACCTCGAACACATACTATGACTGGCTGTTGGATCGGGCCTATTTCCTGGTTCCCGCCCAGCAGTATGTCGGTACGTTCCTGAGCACGTTTGAGGAATTCCCACCGCGCCAGAAAGCGGCAAGCTTCAACCTGGACCAGGTTATGGAGAAGCTGACAACGCCGACCAACAACTAAAACTGGCGTTCAAATATACCGGGCCGCCCGTCATGGGGCGGCCCTTTTCCATTCCAAAACCACCGAGAATTTCATGAAACACGCTGTTCTAGGCGCCCTTTTGTCCGTCGCCCCTTTTTCATTGTTGGCGGACCCTCTGCCCAGTTGGACGCAAAGTGAATCGAAGGCGGCGATTGTAGAGTTTGTCGAGGCCGTGACCGACCCTGACGGCCCGGATTATGTCACCCCTGCGGACCGGGTCGCGGTCTTTGACAATGACGGCACGCTTTGGGCAGAACAGCCTGTCTATTTCCAGTTCATCTTTGCTATGGATCGGCTGGCCGAGTTGGCTGAGCAGGACCCAGGCATCCTGGCCACTCCGACCTTGAAAGCTGCCGCAGAGGGTGATCTTGCTACCATCCTAGAAGGCGGTCACGACGCGTTGATCGAGGTCGTCAACGCCTCGCATTCCGGCGTCAGCGTCGAGGCGTTTCAGGCCGCGGTAGCCGATTGGCTGGACAATACGCAGCACCCCGATACCGGTTTACCCTTTGATCAGATGACCTACCAACCAATGGTCGAGTTGTTGCGCTATCTGCGTGATGAGGGGTTCACGACGTACATTGTCTCGGGCGGCGGTCTTCATTTCATGCGGGTGTTTGCCGAACAGGCCTATGGTATCCCGCCTGAACAGGTTCTGGGCACCTATGGCACCACCAGCTATGCGCAGGTCGATGGCGTTCCGACCATCGTCAAAGAACCGGGTATCGCCTTTATCGACGACAAAGAGGGCAAGCCGATCAACATCGAACGCACGCTTGGCAAACGCCCCATTCTGGCCGGAGGGAACTCGGACGGTGATTTCGCCATGATGGAGTGGACCACGGCGGGCGATGGCCCGCGTCTCGGGGTCCTTGTCCACCACACGGATGCCGAACGGGAATGGGCCTATGACCGCGAAAGCCCGATTGGTCGCTTGGCTGACGGGCTGGATAAAGGCCCCGACATGGGCTGGGTCATTGTGGATATGGCGCAGGACTGGTCTCGCATCTACACTGGCGCTAACTAACCTGCGCCGGAGGCCCTAAGCCCATGTGGACATTGCTTGTTTCTGCCCTCGTTTTTTGTCTCTACGTGACAGCAGGCGTGTTCTCGCTACGCGCGGCACAAACTGCGCGCACCCCTCAGGGGGCAGTGGGCTGGGTGGTCTTCCTGATCTCGGCCCCCTTCTTTGCGGTACCGATGTATTTGTTTCTCGGCCACCACCGCTTTCGCGGCTACCGCATCGCGCGGCAGGAAAGCGAGCGCGTCGTCGAAGGCATCAAGACCTTTGCCGACTATTCGAAACCCGATCCCTCGACTATGACACTCAACCCACGTCCGTTTGAGGTTCTGGCTCACCTGCCCGTCTCACGTGGGAACGGGGCTGAGTTGCTGGTCGATGGGCAGGCCACGTTTGATGCGATTTTCAAGGCCATTGACGCCGCTAAAAACTACATCCTGATTCAGTTCTACATCGTCCGGGATGATACGCTTGGGCAAGAGCTGCAGAAAAAGCTGATCGCCGCGGCCAAGCGCGGGGTACACGTTCGGTTCATGACGGATGCCGTCGGCAGCTACGGCCTTCCTCCCACATATCTCGAAACGATGCGCGAGGCTGGGATAGATGTAGCCGACCCCAAAGAACAACGTGGCCCGAACTTCCGGTTTCAGCTGAACTATCGCAATCACCGCAAAACGGTAATCATTGATGGCGAATCCGGATTCATTGGCGGCCACAATGTAGGGGTCGAGTATCTGGGCCAAAGCGACAAATTTGGCCATTGGCGTGACACACACCTGAAGATGACCGGCCATATCGTGCGGCAGCTACAGCTGATTTTCTGCGAAGACTGGCACTGGGCGCGCGATGAGGATCTGATTGACCACCTTGATTGGGCAGGAAGCGAGGCCGAGCAGGACATGAACGCCCTATTGGTGGCAACCGGGCCGGGAGATGACACCGAAACCGGTGCCATGCTGTTCTTTGCTGCGATCGCAGAGGCCAAGGAAAGGCTGTGGATCGCCTCGCCCTATTTCGTGCCGGATATCGACATAATGACCGCCTTGCAGCACGCGGCCATGCGCGGCGTAGACGTCCGTATTCTGTTACCAGACGTAATCGACCACCGCCTGCCCTGGCTGGCTGCCTTCGCCTATTTCGATGAGATCCGAGACTGTGGCGTGCGCGTGTTCCGCTACACTGACGGCTTCATGCATCAAAAGGCGTTTGTGGTCGACGATGCCCTGGCTGCGGTTGGAACGACAAATCTGGACAACCGCTCATTCCGGCTGAATTTTGAGGCGATGGCGCTGTTCTTCGACCCACGCGCGGCGGAAGCCGTCAGTGAGATGCTCTCAGCCGATTTCGAGAACTGCTACGAGCTAACGCGATCCATGCCCCAGCAACCAGCCCATATCCGTTTTGGTGCCCCTCTGGCGCGGCTCTTTGCCCCTATTCTTTAAGAGAAAATTCGGTCCTGAAATACCCGCGTCATCATGGCAACCATGTAAGCGGTCGACAGGCCAAAGGCCAATAGCCCCGCCACGGAAGCGAAAGACCCGAAAATCCGAAGTGCCTCACCCAGAACAATGTCGCCGTAGCCCAGGGTCGTGAAGGTCACCAAGGAAAAGTAAATCGCGGTGTTCCAATCCGGCAGAACGTCGAGCAACACCCAGACGATCGCCCAAATCCAAACCTGAATGGTGTGGATCGCGACAATGAAAACGAGAGCCACCGCAATCGGCATCGCCGTGCCCATAAAAACGCCTCTCTTTTCCAGATTGGTTTCCATCTTCATGATAACCACGGTACACCATGTCAAAAGCAGGATTTCGACCAGAAAACAAAGGCCCAGAAACGTGCTTCCCCAGACAATCTGATGTAGCAAGGTCATGTTTTTACGTCCTGAATCAAGCTGCGGTAAGGTCGTCTCAGCATGACCTTTGCGGCCCGCAAGCACAAGGGCACAGGCCGATGTCAGGTATCAAGACCCAGTCGGCACTGGACAGCGGGTCAAACAGTTGCACATCTAGGACGAAAAGCGAGGCGGATCATGCTGTTGTCGATTGAACATGTTCACAAGACCTATCCCGGTGGACGGCCTGTGCTGCAGGATGTTTCGCTGTCGCTGGACCACGGCCAAACCTTGGCGCTAACCGGTGAAAGCGGCAGTGGCAAATCCACCCTGCTGAACCTTTCGGCTGCGCTGGATCATTTTGATGCCGGAGAGATCACGCTGGACGGTATTGCTCTGTCACATCTGGATGATGCCGGGCGCGCCGGGCTACGACGGAAACACGTCTCGCTGGTATTTCAGCAGTTCAACCTGATCCCATCGCTGACGGTCGCCCAGAACCTGTCCTTCCACGCGCGGTTGGCTGAGTGCCACGACCCCGAATGGGAGGTTCATCTAGCTGATCGCCTCGGCCTAAGTGATCTTCTGTCCCGCTTCCCTGAGCGACTGTCCGGCGGTCAACAACAACGCGTCGCCATAGGGCGCGCGATGGCCGTCAGACCCAACTTACTGCTCGCGGATGAGCCAACGGGAAATCTGGATGAAACCGCCAGTGCGGCCGTTCTGGATCTGATGCTGTCCCTCGTGACTGAGTCAGGTGCCGCGCTGCTATTGGTGACGCATTCGCAAGATATCGCAGGCCAACTGGATCGCAGAGTTCATCTGGCAGGCGGGCGTATTCAATGACGGCTGCCATAATACAGGCGCTGTTATCTCATTGGCGAAGCCATTGGTTGCAGCTTGCAACGCTTCTAATTGGGATCGCGTTGGCAACCGGGCTTTGGTCGGCGGTTCAGGCGATCAATGCTGAGGCCCGCGCCAGCTACGCCCGTGCCAATGCGCAGCTTGCCCTCGGCCAGTTTGATGAGCTGCGCGATCCTTCGGGCGGGATCCCTTTGGCCCGCTATGCCGACCTGCGCCGCGCCGGTTGGCAGGTCGCAGCGGTGCTCGAGGGGCCCTATCGCATCCACGGCCGAACGCTGCGCGTGTTAGGCGTCGACATGGTCGCCTATCCGGCCCTCCCTGCGATCACCGAGGCTGAGGCCGAAACGGATCCCGCTGATATCCTTACGGCGCCAGGTCGCTTGCTGGCCTCGGCTGAGTTGGCCACCCTATTGCAGACACAAGACGATCTGCCGCAGGTCCTGATCACAACCGAACTTCCACCCGATGTCATACTGACCGACATTGGAGTTGCCGAAACCTTGCTCGAGGCGCCCGGTCAGATCTCTCGCCTTGTCGTTCTACCGAACCAACCTCGCTCGGTCCCTCCACTGTCCGAAATCGCGCCAGAGTTGGAGCGGGTCAGCCCCGCCTCACAAGTCGATACCGCGCAGCTGACCGACAGTTTCCACCTGAACCTGACCGCGTTTGGAATGCTGTCCTTTGCCGTGGGGCTGTTCATCGTGAACGGCACGGTTGGTCTGGCCTTTGCACAGCGTCGCGGCATGATCCGAACGTTGCGGGCGCTTGGTGTCTCGATGCGGCGGCTGGTCTGGTTGATCCTGGCTGAGCTGACCCTGCTGGCCCTGATCGGAGGCATCATCGGCTTGATCCTAGGCTTCTTCCTCGCCGGAGCGCTTTTACCAGATGTGGCCGCCACATTGCGCGGCCTCTACGGCGCACCTGTGACCGGGCAATTGACCCTCCAACCCGCATGGGCGTTGGCCGGATTAGGAATGGCGCTCGGAGGCACTCTGATCGCGAGCGCACAAGCCCTTTGGCGCCTGTCACGAATGCCGTTATTGGCTGGCCCGGGCGTGCAGGCCTGGCGCGGAAGCGGGCAAGGCCAACGGCTAGCGGCCTACTGCGGCTTGGCGCTGCTTGTCTTCGGGGGCCTCGCTTACACCACGGTCGGAGGCCTCCTCGGCGGTTTCGCACTATTGGCGGGCCTGTTGACGGGGGCGGCCTTGCTGTTGCCGATTAGCCTGTCTGTAGCGCTAAACCTCTGCGCCCGTCGCGCCCACGGCCCGGTGGCGCAATGGGTCTGGGCAGACATGCGCGCGCAACTGCCCGGTCTGTCGCTCGCATTGATGGCCCTACTGCTGGCCCTCGCGGCGAATATCGGCGTGGGAACGATGGTCTCCAGCTTCCGCCTCACCTTTGTCGGCTGGCTGGATCAACGACTAACCTCCGAGCTTTACCTGACCGCCGAAAGCGACCAACAAGGGCGTGAGATCACCCAGTGGCTAGAGCCGCAAGTCACAGCTACCCTCCCCATCCGCAACGTGGAACTGGCGCATGAAACCGGGCCGTTGTTCCTGTATGGCGTGGTCGACGACCCGACCTACCGCCAGTATTGGCCATTGATCGCGCGCACAGATGATAGTTGGGATCGGGTCATGTCGGGTGATGCGGTTTTGATAAACGAACAGCTTGCACGACGCGCCGACCTTTGGCCCGGTGACGTACTACGCCTTGGTCCGAACCACCAACTGCCAGTCGCAGGGGTTTACTCGGACTATGGCAACCCGACCGGGCAAGCGATTGTTTCGATGGCGCAACTGGACCAAATCGCACCGGGGCAAGAGGCGCGCCGGTTCGGCATTCGGCTCGACCCAAACCGCGCGACCGAGTTGGCGCAAACCCTGCGCGAGCGGTTCGATCTTGCGCCTCAGGCCGTCGTTCAACAGGCCGCGATGAAAGCCCAATCGCGCGCGATTTTTGAAAAGACCTTTGTAGTTACCTCGGCCCTCAATGTCCTAACGCTTGGAGTTGCCGGGTTTGCCATCCTCACCAGCCTCCTGACACTTTGGACGCAGCGTCTGCCCCAGATCGCCCCGGTTTGGGCGCTTGGACTAGACCGCGCGCAGTTGGCGCGGCTGGAGCTATCGCGCAGCGCCATTCTGGCCGCGATGACGGCTTGCCTTGCGCTGCCACTCGGTCTGATCCTCGCCTGGGTGCTGCTGGCCGTAATCAATGTCGAGGCCTTCGGTTGGCGGCTGCCCATGTATGTCTTCCCATGGGACTGGCTTGTTCTCTTCCTGCTGACCCTCGTTGCCGCGCTGGCCGCGGCCGCCCTGCCCGCCCTGCGTCTGCTGCGTCTGCCACCCGCTGACTTGCTGAGAGTATTTGCCAATGAACGCTAAGGCCTTTTTGATTGCGGTGCTGCTTCTCTTCCCCTTTGGCGCATTGGCTCAGGGGTATGCAGGGCTTGGCGGTTCCGCCGAAGGATTCGAAGTCCCTCAGCGCGGCTACACGTTCGAATTCCCCGCAGATCACGGCCCTCATCCCGCGTATCGGATCGAATGGTGGTATTTGACGGCCAACCTGAAGGGCGATGACGGGAAAGACTATGGCATTCAATGGACCTTGTTCCGATCAGCCCTGAAACCCTTTGAAACCGAAGGCTGGCAGAGCCCTCAGATCTGGATGGGCCATGCGGCCGTCACCACGCCTGAACGCCACTTCTTTGCGGAACGCCTGTCACGCGGCGGCGTGGGACAGGCGGGTGTCACCGCCCAACCATTTGCGGCGTGGATCGACGAATGGAGGATGAGTGGCCCGGACTTCGATACTCTATCCCTTACGGCCCATGGCGCCGACTTTGGCTATGACCTTGCGCTGAACGCTCAAGGGCCGTTGGTTTTTCATGGGGATGCTGGTTATTCCGTAAAATCCGCCGACGGACAGGCAAGCTATTACTATTCGCAACCGTTCTACACCGTCGAGGGCACATTGCACCTGCCGGACCGGGACGTCACGGTCACCGGTCAGGCATGGTTGGATCGTGAGTGGTCCTCGCAACCACTGGCCGAGGATCAGAGCGGTTGGGATTGGTTCTCGCTCAGCTTTGATACCGGCGAGAAGCTGATGGGTTTTCGCCTGCGTGGCGATCGTCAGGACTTTACGCCCGCCACATGGATCAATGCGGATGGCACCACGCGGGCGTTGCCTGACGGGTCGGCCTCGTTCAAGCCGCTTGAAACCGCGCCGGTTGCCGGGCGCGACGTGCCTATACGCTGGAACGTTGCACTGCCGGACTATGACCTGAATGTTGAGGTCGAGGCATTGATCCCCGATGCCTGGATGGGAACGCGATTTGAGTACTGGGAAGGTCCGGTCACCGTCTCAGGCAGCCACGCCGGGCGCGGTTATCTGGAGATGACCGGATACTGATCTACCGCACGACGTAAACCGAGACATTTGCGTGCCGCACCACACGGGCGGCGTTCGGTCCCAGAAGATAGTCCTTCAGATCTGGCTTGTGCGCCCCGATTACGATCAAATCGGACCCCGCACTTTCCGCTGTTTTCAGGATCTCTTGATAGGCGGTCCCGGTGGCGACGACATGCCGGACGGAGGCGTTGCGCTCTGCACCCAAGGTCGCCACGCATAACTCGGTCAACTCAGCCTGTGCCTGTTCCAACGCCTTCTCGTGGTGGTCGGCCTCGAAGAATCCCGAGACCCAGCTTTCGCCATAGTCTGGAAGGACTGTCAATCGGCATTGAATAATGACCCCCCATCGGCGTCCAAATTTGACCCCCCCTTGGAGCTAAGAGGGGCGTTGAGGGGGTCGTGTTTAGGTTGATTCAGGAGGGGGTGGACAGCAGGTCAAACCGAAAAGAGAGCGTAGCTCGACTGAAGGTTTGACCTGCTGTCTGTTTTGAATTTATTCCCCGATTTCGAGGTTAGTCGCGGTGGTTAATTCGCCAGCTTTCGTTCCCGGTTTCGATGATATCGCAATGGTGTGTCAGTCGATCCAGGAGAGCAGTGGTCATTTTGGCATCTGTGAACACACTCGGCCATTCAGCAAATGCGAGGTTGGTTGTTAGCAGAATAGACGTTCGCTCGTACAGTTTGCTGATGAGATGGAAGAGTAATCGTCCACCAGACTCTGCGAACGGCAGATAACCGAGTTCGTCTATAATCACGAGGTCGACGCGGATCAGCTGCTCGCTGAGCCGCCCGGCGTTGCCTTCGCGATGTTCAGCCTCCAGCTTGTTCGCGAGATCCACAGCGCTGAAGAACCTGACCCGCCGGCGGTTATTGACCGCGTGGCCCCCGATCGCTGTTGCGAGATGCGTTTTGCCCGATCCGGTTCCACCGACCAGCACGCCATTCCTGGCCTGGTCCATAAAATCGCCGTCATGAAGATTGCGCACGACTTCCTCGTTGACGGGGTGTCGAGAACATTCTGAATTGTCCGGTGTAGGTAACATGCCAATTGTCCGCTTCAGTTGATTGCGCGGTGGCCCAATTCGGAGGGAGCCGTAGGCGACCGTAGATTTGGGCCACCGCGTTCGCGCCACGTCGAAGCGGGTCACGCGACTTTGTGTTTGCTATCCTCCTGTGTGATGGGTGATCCGTCAGGCTGGTAGCGGCCAATGCATCTCGGGCCGTGGAAGATGACCAGTTGACCATCGGGGTATTCGTGGACCCTGACCTTCGCCTTGACGAAATGATGACGGTGCCTGTCTGCCGCGATCTGCATGACCAGGCCCTTGTAGCGCACCGTATTGTCGTTGCCGACGACGCGGTCTTCCTGCACACACAGGGTGTCGCGCACATTGCCTGTAAACGGCACGAAGGCCGAGGTCGTATCCTCCGGCTCCTTTGCAAACAGGGCATTGTGTTCGGGAAGATAGACCTCTTTCAGGAACTGATTGGCCTCTTCAATGGTTGTGATCCCATGGGACCGCAGTTCCTGCGGCAATCGGTTCTGGAACGTGCCAAACATGCGTTCAGACCGTCCACGGGCCTGCGGTGAATAGGCCGGGATCAGCTCAATGCCGAGTTGCTGCAAGGCGCGCCCGACCTGGGTCAGATTGTCCTTGTCCACTTTGCCGCCCGCTTCGGGCGTATGCCAGTAATGAGAGCCCCGATCGGCATAGAGCGAGCAAAACAGACCTTGCGCCTCGATCACCTCTGTCAGCCCCTGAAAACTGCTCATCGTCCCTTCTTCCTCGACAAAGAATGCCGAATAAACCCGGTTGGTGGCATCGTCCATGGTGACGATCAGATCCCACCACTGACCCGGAACCCATTCATGGCTGGAGCCGTCCTGATGCAACATCATGCCAACCATCGGACGGCGGGGCCGCTTGCGCCGATGGGCACCTCGTCGGGGTGCTGCCTGAACCCGGCCGTGGCGCTGCAGTGTAAGCCGCACCCAGTTGTAGCTCTGTGTGAAACCATGGTGGGCCACCAGCTTCTCGTGGAAATGCTTCGGCGTGTAATCCCAGTACTTGGTATCAAACAGTTCAAGCATCTCCATGACCTTATCCGTGGCAACACGATTGTTGGCCAGTTTGCCAAGCCGACGGTCGTACAGACCTTCTGCACCATCCGCCTCAAATCGATCCTCCCAACGCCTGACGGTGCGCACGGATACACCCAGTATCTCAGCCGCCTGTTCTTGCGTCAGCTTGTTCGCGCTTCGCCGCGAATACACATCTTCAAACTTCATCAGTCGAACTTCCTGTAACACTTCTGCTCGGTTCATAACGCCTCCTCTCAGAGACAGAATAGAACCGGACAGATCGCATGTTACATACACCGGACATATCGCGTGTTAGCGACACTTCCTCGTTGACGGGGCTGACCGTGAAGTCGAACTCAGGTAAGGACTTGCAGACCGGGAACTTTGCGGCACCCATCTGATACCGGATCGAGCGCGCAGTCTTTTCGGCCAGTTCGGCCGTGAGGAGTTCGGCCACGACCTGTTGGGGCCGCCAGTTGTTTTTGGCTGCGGCCTGCATCACTTCGTCAAAGCAGTTGACGATGCCTGGCAACTTCAGTTGACGGGCAAGTTCGAGAATTTCCTTACGCAGTTGCATGGGAGCCTCCAAGCCTGTCATAGCGAGCGCAATCCGCGATCGGTGCCATTTTCAGCTGCAGGTGGGCAGGCGGCTCAATCGCCTTTGGCGGCGGGGGATTGGTGCGCCGAGAGACAATGTTCAGGATCGCATCGGCCTTGCGCAGGCCAGATTTTAGAGCTTCTTCGCAGGCAGCCTCGACCACATCAATGTCGTGCTGGTAAGCAGCGAAAAGAATATCGGCAAGTTGCCGGTCTCCGTCGGATGTGCCCCGCAGATGGGTCCAGATCTGCGTCATTGCCGGTGGTAGGTCCCAGTCACGGAACGGTGCTCCATTGCGCAGAGCGCCAGGCTTGCGCTTGAGGACGGGCACATAGTGCCAAGGGTTGAAGATCGTTTTTCCTCGGCCGAAGCACCGTTCGTGCTCTCCGACAATCTCACCGTCTTGGCGCAGGACAATCCGCGTGGCGTAGACCTGCAACTGGACCTGACGTCCAACAGCTCTTGCCTCAACGCTGTATTTGTTTCTTTCGAAGTTGATCAGGCAGGTTCGGCTCACGGCGACCGTCTTTTCACGGAACCCGACGAAGGGCTTCTGCAGATGCGTCAGCAGCGGCTTTTCCTGCTGGAACTCCTCCCAGACCGTCACCTCCAGGTTTTCCGGATGCCGCAGTTCTTTTGCGCGTTTGATCGCGTCTTTTTGCAGCCGGGCATTCAATTCATCGAAGTCGGCCACCTCCAGACGCGGTGTAAAACTATAGGCGCGGCTCTCCTTGACCAGATTCTCAACCTGACCCTTCTCCCAACCGGCCGCGCGCGTACAGGCGATCGGGTTCACCAGATGATGAGAACACATCCGGGAGAATGCCTTGTTGAACTTTCTTTCCTTGCCCGACAGGATCGCATCGACGGCGGTCGTCATGTTATCGTAGATCCCGTTGATGCAGCCTCCACCAAAGAATTTGAAGGCCTCGTCGTGGGCATCAAAGACCATCTCCTGCGTCTCGCGCGGATAGGCAATGGAGAATGGCATGCGGCTATGGCAAAGTTTGAAATGGGCAACCTTCACGGTCGTGAGTGCACCGTCCATCAAAACCGTCTCCACACTCCAGTCGAACTGGTACGCCTCCCCAGGATCAAAGATCAGCGGGATGAACGCCTGCGCCTGTTGTCGGCCGTGCGCAATGCGCCAATTCTTTGTGTAGCGTCGAACACTGTCATACCCGCCGCCAAAACCATCATCGGAGAGTTCCTTCCAGATTTTGGTCATCCGCTTGCGGTGTTTCTTCGGAAGCGCCTCGTTCTCCTCAAGCGTTTCATCCAGACGCGCGCGCCAAGGCCCGAGCACCGGGTATGGCTGCGATTTGCGCTCATATTTGAACTCCGTCACTCCCGATCGGATTATCTTTCGAACCGTTGCACGGCTCAAATTGAGCGAACGGCAAATTTCCTCCTGACTTCCGACCTTTTTGTTGATCTGACTGGGTTTTTGGTTTGTTTTCAGGTGTGGTTGCTCAGAGGCGCGTTGTAGTGCCCCATTATTATAAAAAGTATTGACATGGGCCTTCAGATGGCTAACCTCTTCGCCCATGTTCATCCGCACCAAACATGACGCAAAGCTCAACCGCACACGGATCCAGATCGTTGAATCCGTCCGCACCGGCTCCAAGGTACGCCAGAAGATCCTGCGCCATGTGGGTGTGGCCCATAACGACAGCGAGATTGAGGATATCAAGCGTCTGGCGGGCCGCTTGATGGAGCAATTACGCATTGATCGCTCGCCGCAAATGGAACTGTTCACGCCCACGGAATATGCCGATCTGCAGGCGCTGGTGCGCCGCGCTCCGCGGCCGGACAAGCTTGGCGTTGATCTTGCCGAGTGCCGTGAGGAGGCGCGGGTCTCTCTGGGTCTGCGGGATGTCATGGGGACGATGTATGACCAACTGGGTTGGGGGGCCCTTCTGGGGGCGGCGCGTAAAAGTGCCAATCGCATTGTGAAAGAGCTGGTTATGGCGCGGATCGCACAGCCCGAGAGCAAGCGCGCGACCGTGGAGGCGTTGGAGAACCAGGCAGGCATCACGCTCAATCTGGACGTGGTCTATCGGAGCATGGATTACATCAATACGCCGGTGATAGACGGGATTTGCAAAACCTCTCACGCGGCGGCAGAGAAGTTGCTGGGCGGGCCAGTGACCGTGCTGTTCTACGATTGCACGACCCTGGCCTTTGACACCGAGCGCGAGGACCCGGCCGAGGATGCGGACGGGGTCGAGCAGGATCATCTTCTGGCCAAGGGCTTCAGCAAGGATGGCAAGCATCACCGCGCTCAGGTCATGCTGGCGCTGATCGTCACCTCCGATGGGCTGCCTGTGGGCTATGAACTCTTCCCGGGAAACACCTGGGAAGGTCATACGCTGGAAGCTGCGCTGAAGGCGTTGGAGGGACGCTTCGACGTGGCCAGGGTCACGTTCGTGGCCGATGCCGCCATGCTCAGCAAGGACAACCAGCAGATGTTGCAGAACAAGGGTCTGCCCTACATCCTCGGCTATCGCATGAAGTCCGCCCCGGCCGCCGTGAAGGCGAACATTTTGAGCCCGGAGGGACGCCAGCCTTGGGCTGGACACGGTTCTGAAGAGGCAACCGAGAAGGGCTGGTACAAGGTGATCGACCAGGAGGGAGCGCGGGTCATTGTGACCTGGTCACCCACCCGGGCACGCAATGATGCCCACAAGCGCGACAAGGCAATCGAAAAGCTGCACAAGAAGCTCAAGCGCTCTCGCAAACCCGGCAGCTTCAGCAGCCGGGGATATGGCCGCTTCCTGGCCTTCCCCGACAGCGGGGACGTCACGCTGGATGATGCAAAGATCAAGGCAGCGGCACAATGGGACGGGCTGCATGCCATTGTTGTTCATGGTGCGGACGAACTGGAGGCACAGGACGTCATTGCCCGCTATCACCAGTTGTGGGAGATCGAAGCCTGCTTCCGCACCAACAAGCACGATCTGAAAATCCGGCCCATCTATCACTGGTCGCCGCGTCGGGTCCGGGCCCATATCGCCATCTGCTACATGGCCTTCTGCTGCCTGCAGCACCTGCGCAAGCATCTGGACCTGCTCGGACACCCGATGAGCCCGGCTCGTATCCGCAACGAGTTGAACGCATTGCAGCTCTCGATCCTGCGCCACAAAGGCACCCCTGACCGCTACGGCATGCCAAGCCATGCCACGGTCGATGCCAGACGCATCCTCACCTGCGTCGGCCTGACCTGGAACGAAGCCCCTTTCAAGATACCCCCCGGGCGCACCCGAAAAACTGGCCAGACCAAAGCCTGAGCTCCCTCAACACTCCGAAACAATCGCTGGCGAAAAAAGTCCGTGTAGTGCCTTTTGGCAACCAAGGCATAATAATATCAATGACTTATACGAAAAAATGTCGGAAGTCAGGAAATTGAGCGAACGGCAAATTTCCTTGATGCTCTTTTTTTCGATCAGGTGTAAGCGACGCACTTTTCTAATAGTTTCCACGCAAATCATCCCGCTTGCCTCTCCATCGACTGCTCAATGAAAAGGATGTCTACAACCATAGGGAGGGGTCAAATTTGGACGCCGATTTCCCCGCTTAGGGGGTCAAAATTGCACGCTTTTCTACATGGAAGGACGGTCACCACATCCAGTTGCGCGCCGTCCATATCTGCCAGTGCGGCCGCTTTCTTCAGCACCGGGCTGTCCAGATCACCATTGCTGATATCTACGGCGCAGAGAACCGATTGTGTCATGCCGCCACCTCTTCTTGTCTGGCGGCCCGGCCGCGTTGCAGGAAGGCGATCAGGCCCAACAAGAGCATCGCCGGGATATAGATCAGCTGTTTCGGAGGCTGAGCGGACGGCAGGCTGACCGAGCTCAGACGCACCGCGTCATCGCCGTAATAGTCGAATATGCCAAGCTCATCCGCGACAGGCGAACCGAACAGAGGCTCTTCGAGCTTGACCAGTCCGTCCTCTTCCAAGAGCAGTAGGCCCATGGCGTCAACGCGCGCGGCACCGCCCTCTTCATCGCCGACAGTCACGACAACGGTAGTGTCCGTCATCTCGAGCGTGTCGAAGTCCGGTCCACTGACAACAACGCGGACCTCGGTGCCCGGAGGCGTTTCTCCGATGGTTTCCACGAAGGCGGCTGGCTCGACCGAGCTAAAGGGTGGCGAGATCCGGTCCATGAAGAAGTCTGGCCGGAACAGCGCAAAGGCCACCGCGATCAGAGCAACGCTTTCATAGATGCGGTTATGGGTCAGGAAATAACCCATGGTACCCGCCGTGAAGACCAAAATCGCAATCGTAGCAAATATGGCAACGGTGATCCCTTCGACCCATGTCACGTCGATCAGCAGCAGGTCTGTGTTGAAGATAAACACAAACGGCAGCGCAACGGTCCGCAGGCTATAGAAGAAGGCCGTGAAACCGGTACGGATCGCATCACCACCGGACACAGCCGCAGCCGCAAAGCTCGCCAACCCAACCGGAGGCGTCACGTCCGCCATGATCCCGAAGTAGAACACGAACAGATGCACGGCGATCAGCGGCACGATCAGTCCGCTCTGCGCGCCCAGCTCAACAACCACACCCGCCATCAGAGAGCTTACGACGATGTAGTTCGCCGTGGTCGGCAGGCCCATACCCAGGATCAGGCTGAGGATACCAACCATCACCAGCATTAGGATCAGGTTGCCGCCCGACAGGAATTCGACCAGATCGGCCATCACTTGGCCCACACCGGTCAGGGTCACGGTTCCCACGATCACGCCCGCCGTGGCTGTAGCCAGAGCGATCCCGATCATGTTGCGCGCGCCGTCGATCAGGCCCTGCCACAGATCGGCAACACCATCGATGAAGCGGTTGTAGACCTCGCTCTCGTCCCGGAAGATCGCCTTGAGCGGCTTCTGCGTCAGCAGGATCACGAACAGTAGCGCCGTTGCCCAGAAGGCAGACAGACCGGGTGATTTCTGCTCGATCATCAAGAAGTAGACCAGCACGATGATCGGCAGCAAATAGTGCAGACCCGCCTTGTAGATGTCTGCGATGACGGGCAGTTCCACCTCTTTGGCATTTGGATCATCCGGCTCAAGGTCAGGGACCTGCGCAGCCAGATACAGCAGCGCCACATAGACTGCGCAGACGATCAGGCTAAGCACCATGCCAGCGGCGGTTGGCACCATGCTGGTGACCGCTTCGACCGGGTATTGCGAGCCATAGCACAGGCCAGCAAAGACGATGAAGAAGGACAGCATCCCGACCACGGTCCGCGCGAGGTGAACCTCACGGTTGCCCAATGTCGGCATGTTCCGCTTAACGGCTTCCAGATGCACGATGTAGACTAGCGCGATGTAAGAGATCGCAGCCGGCAGGAAGGCATGGGTGATGACCTCAACGTAGGAAATACCCACATATTCCACCATCAGGAAGGCCGCGGCCCCCATGACAGGTGGCATGATCTGGCCGTTCACGGATGAGGCAACCTCGACCGAGCCCGCCTGTTCGCTAGAGAAGCCGACGCGCTTCATCAGCGGAATGGTGAACGTACCGGTGGTCACAACATTGGCAATCGACGAACCAGAGATCAGACCGGTCGCCGCCGAACCCACGACAGCCGCCTTGGCCGGGCCACCGCGTAGATGGCCGAGGGCGCCGAAGGCCATCTTGATAAAGTAATTCCCTGCCCCGGCCTTATCGAGCAACGCTCCGAATAACACGAACAGGAAGACGAATTTCGTCGAGACTCCAAGCGCGATGCCGAACACGCCCTCGGACGTGATCCACATATGGCTCATAGCTTTTTTAAGACTCGCGCCTTTCCAGCGGATCACCTCAGGCACCCATTCGGACGAGCCGAAGAAGACATAGGCAAGGAAGATCGTCGCGATGATCGCCATGGCCGGGCCAAGCGCACGACGCGCGGCCTCGAACAGCAACAGCAACCCACCCAACGCGACCCATTTATCGGTGTCGTCCGCCAGACCGCCTGCATTCACGATCTTGTCGTAGAAAAAGTAGCCGTAGAGCGCCACAAACGCGCCCAGCAGCCCCATAATCCAGTCCTGCACGGGGATATAGTTCCGAGGGCTGGATTTCAGCGCCGGATAGGCCGCAAAAGCCAAGAACATCGCAAAGGCCAGGTGGATCTGGCGCGAGTTGTTGACCACGCTGCCAGGCAAAACGACGTTTGATACCGGCGAGGCCAAAACGACCTGAAACACCGACCAAAGCGCGGCGACAATCGCCAGAAAGATCCCGACACTACCGACCGGGTTACGACCGCCCGCGTCGGAGGAGGCAACAAGCTCCTGCAGCTCTTCTTCGGATAGCGGTCGGTTGGATTGCGTGTCGGAACTCATATAAATGTCTCCCCGTCATGTGGCCTTTTTGGCCTTATTTTTGCCCGTTCGATCCGGGCTTGGGTTGCAGGGCGCCCTTGGGCACCCTGCTTCAGGTCTGGTTTACTGAACCCAGCCTTTTTCTTTGTAGTACTTTTCAGCACCCGGATGCAGCGGAGCCGACAGGCCGTCCGCGATCATCTCTTCGGGCTTCAGGTTTGCAAATGCAGGGTGCAGCTTTTTGAAGTCGTCGAAGTTCTCGAAAACCGAGCTGACAACTGCATATACAGCATCTTCCGACACATCTGCCGATGTTACGAAGGTCGCGCCAACACCGAAGGTGGTGGTGTCACCGTCCGAGCCACGGTACATGCCACCCGGAATGGTCGCAGTACGGTAGTACGAGTTGCCGTCGATCAGGCCGTCAATCGCGTCGCCAGTGACGTTCACCAGAACGGAATCACACGCGGTGGTCGCTTCCTGGATCGAACCCGACGGGTGACCCACAGTGTAGATCATCGCGTCGATCTGGTTGTCACACAGAGCTGCCGACTGCTCGGCCGCTTTAAGCTCAGATGCCAGTTCGAAGTCGTCCAGCGTCCAGCCCATAGCTTCCAGAACAACGTCCATAGTGCCGCGCTGACCGGAACCGGGGTTGCCGATGTTTACGCGCTTACCTTTGAGGTCTTCAAAGCTGGCGATGCCGGAATCGGCACGGGCCACAACGGTGAAGGGCTCGGGGTGTACCGAGAATACGGCGCGCAGGTTTTCGAAGGGGCCAGCCTCTTCGAATTTCGATGTGCCGTTATATGCGTGGTATTGCCAGTCGGACTGGGCCACACCAAACTCCAGCTCACCCTCACGGATGGTGTTGATGTTGTAGACCGAGCCGCCGGTCGATTCGACCGAGCAGCGCACGCCGTGTTCCTTGCGGCCTTTGTTGACCAGACGGCAGATCGCACCACCGGTGGGATAGTACACGCCGGTTACGCCACCTGTACCGATGGTGATGAACTCTTCCGCATAGGCGGCAGGTGCCATCATCGCAGCGGTCACAAACGCGCCGAGGCTAAGCTTGCTGCTGTTTTTCATTTAAGAACTCCCATTATTATGACTTGGGCGGGAAAAGGCTGACGCCTCCCTTTCGGGACCCGCATTGGGGATTGTGCCGATAGGTCAGATCAATCCGCATTGCAACAGGGCCAGCTATATAGATTTTCCGATATCTCCCAACAGGTCCGAGGTTTCATTCAGATACGCTGAAAGTCAAGGCCAGCCCTTCAACAGAACGCCTCTCGCATCAGATATGAGGTTGTTTTCAAATCTTTCCCCATCGAGCGGCGGCTTCTAAGCTATTTTACCCGCAGCGAGATAAAACCGTTTTATTCAGAGGATCGCGGGTTAAATGCCCAATAAGGGTGCACATGCGTAGCAAGACATCACTTGAAAAAGAAAAAACAGAGAGCAGGTTCCCCTAACCCTCTGTTTTTACTTTGGTACCCAAGGCCGGACTCGAACCGGCACGGTATCACTACCGGGGGATTTTGAATCCCCTGCGTCTACCATTCCGCCACTTGGGCCACGGACATTGGATTAGCGCCCCTAACCGGGAAGGTCCAGAGGCAAAAACACACTGCCCCGTCGATTGTTGGCCGCACGGCAGTTGACCCTTCCGCACGCCCGTGGTTTGCCTGTCACGACCTGAGACGCGACTGTGAGAGTGTGATGCTGCGATCCCTGTATGACTGGACCATTCGGCTGGCCGAGCACCCTCGTGCCCTATGGGCTCTTGCAGTCGTGGCTTTTATCGAAAGCTCATTCTTTCCAATCCCACCCGATGTCCTGATGATCCCGATGATTCTGGCGCGCCCCTCGAAGGCGTGGCTCATTGCAGGCGTTGCCCTGGTGGCCTCGGTTCTGGGCGGTATGCTGGGCTATGCGATTGGCGCCTTTGCCTATGAAAGCATCGGACAACCCATTCTCGAATCTATGGGCAAGGCCGACGCGATGGAAGAGTTCAACACCCGCTTCAACGATTTCGGCTTCTGGGCCGTGCTGGCCGCCGGTGTGACCCCCTTCCCCTACAAGGTAATCACCATCATGTCCGGCTGGACCGGCATGCCGCTGGGTACCTTCATTGCGACCTCGATTCTGGCGCGTGCGTTGCGGTTCTTCCTTGTGGCAGGCCTGCTGTGGAAGTTCGGAGAGCCGATCCGGGACTTCATCGAAAAGCGCCTCGGGCTTATGTTCACCCTGTTCATCATCCTGCTGTTCGGTGGGTTCCTGGCGGTTAAATATCTATGACAAAACGATCAACTTACGTGATCCTCGCAGCCGGAGGGTCGGCGGCCCTGTTGTTGGGCGCCTGGGGATTTCAGTATCTTGGCGGTCTCGCCCCCTGCAAAATGTGCATCTGGCAACGCTATCCCCATTTTGCTGCAGTCGTGATCGGTGCTTTGGCCTTGATGCTGCCAAAACTCAACCCGCTACCGCTGATTGGAGCCTTCGCTGCGTTGATCACAGCCGGAATTGGCTTCTTTCACGCGGGCGTTGAGCAAGGATGGTGGGAAGGTCCCTCAACCTGCACCTCGGGTGATATCGGAGGGTTGTCGGCAGAAGAGCTGATGAACCAGATCATGGCAGCCCCGCTGGTGCGATGCGATGAGATTCCGTGGGAAATGTTTGGTCTGTCCATGGCCGGATGGAACGCAGCCATATCTGCGGTTTTGGTATTGCTCTGGCTGGCCGCGTGGCGGGCGAAGGCTTAAGCCTCGTCCAGTTCCGCGTCCCAATAGAGGAAGTCGATCCAGCTGTCATGCAGGTGGTTCGGCGGGAATTTCCGTCCAATATTGCGCAAGGCCTCCGCATCGGGCTGACGCGGTGGTTTGCGCAGGTTCATGCCTGCCTGACGCAGCGACTTGGAACCTTTGCGCAGGTTACATGGGCTGCACGCGGCAACCACGTTCTGCCAACTCGTCACCCCTCCGGCGGCACGCGGCACAACGTGGTCAAAGGTCAGGTTGTCGCGGCTTCCGCAATACTGGCAGCGGAATTCATCCCTCAGAAATAAATTAAAGCGCGTGAAGGCCACGCGCTTTCTGGGTTTTACATAGTCTTTGAGGACAACCACCGACGGTATTCGGATCTCGGTACTCGGGCTGCGGACCACTTCGTCATATTCAGCCACGATGTCGACCCTGTCCAACCAGGCCGCCTTGACCGCCTCCTGCCACGGCCACAGAGACAAGGGATAGTAAGATAAAGGGCGGTAATCGGCATTCAAAACCAAGGCCGGATGCTGTTTGAGCATACCCGGTTCTCTTACAAAATCGGTCCTGAAGTCTCCGTCCATCACAGAATCGCTCCTCGCTCTCAGCTGCCCGTTTGTGACACCAGAGCGGGGAGCACCCGCCCCGGCCTTAAGATAACTATATATCGTGTTAAAACTCTGACAAGCCCTGAGTTTCACACATCTTGTCCAGTTCCGTGTCGCTAACACGCGATATGTCCGGTGTATGTAACATGCGATCTGTCCGGTTCTATTCTGTCTCTGAGAGGAGGCGTTATGAACCGAGCAGAAGTGTTACAGGAAGTTCGACTGATGAAGTTTGAAGATGTGTATTCGCGGCGAAGCGCGAACAAGCTGACGCAAGAACAGGCGGCTGAGATACTGGGTGTATCCGTGCGCACCGTCAGGCGTTGGGAGGATCGATTTGAGGCGGATGGTGCAGAAGGTCTGTACGACCGTCGGCTTGGCAAACTGGCCAACAATCGTGTTGCCACGGATAAGGTCATGGAGATGCTTGAACTGTTTGATACCAAGTACTGGGATTACACGCCGAAGCATTTCCACGAGAAGCTGGTGGCCCACCATGGTTTCACACAGAGCTACAACTGGGTGCGGCTTACACTGCAGCGCCACGGCCGGGTTCAGGCAGCACCCCGACGAGGTGCCCATCGGCGCAAGCGGCCCCGCCGTCCGATGGTTGGCATGATGTTGCATCAGGACGGCTCCAGCCATGAATGGGTTCCGGGTCAGTGGTGGGATCTGATCGTCACCATGGACGATGCCACCAACCGGGTTTATTCGGCATTCTTTGTCGAGGAAGAAGGGACGATGAGCAGTTTTCAGGGGCTGACAGAGGTGATCGAGGCGCAAGGTCTGTTTTGCTCGCTCTATGCCGATCGGGGCTCTCATTACTGGCATACGCCCGAAGCGGGCGGCAAAGTGGACAAGGACAATCTGACCCAGGTCGGGCGCGCCTTGCAGCAACTCGGCATTGAGCTGATCCCGGCCTATTCACCGCAGGCCCGTGGACGGTCTGAACGCATGTTTGGCACGTTCCAGAACCGATTGCCGCAGGAACTGCGGTCCCATGGGATCACAACCATTGAAGAGGCCAATCAGTTCCTGAAAGAGGTCTATCTTCCCGAACACAATGCCCTGTTTGCAAAGGAGCCGGAGGATACGACCTCGGCCTTCGTGCCGTTTACAGGCAATGTGCGCGACACCCTGTGTGTGCAGGAAGACCGCGTCGTCGGCAACGACAATACGGTGCGCTACAAGGGCCTGGTCATGCAGATCGCGGCAGACAGGCACCGTCATCATTTCGTCAAGGCGAAGGTCAGGGTCCACGAATACCCCGATGGTCAACTGGTCATCTTCCACGGCCCGAGATGCATTGGCCGCTACCAGCCTGACGGATCACCCATCACACAGGAGGATAGCAAACACAAAGTCGCGTGACCCGCTTCGACGTGGCGCGAACGCGGTGGCCCAAATCTACGGTCGCCTACGGCTCCCTCCGAATTGGGCCACCGCGCAATCAACTGAAGCGGACAATTGGCATGTTACCTACACCGGACAATTCAGAATGTTCTCGACAGCCCTGAGTTTCCACAATATGTCGCAGACTGGGTAAGCCGAATCCGTAACAGACAGATGACAGTTATCCACAGGTTGCACACAGCGTGTTTTGCAGGCTATGGCGGTGGCATGAGCTGGTTCATTCGATTCAACAAACCCTTTGACGTGCTGCCGCAGTTCACAGACCGCGCAAACGCCGAGTCGCCGCGCAGCACCTTGTCGGATTTCATCGACCCGCCCGGCGTCTATCCCGCCGGTCGGTTGGACCGTGACAGCGAAGGGCTGATGTTGTTGACCGACAATGGCAAGCTGCAGGCGCAGATATCAGACCCGAAACACAAGATGGCCAAAACCTATTGGGTGCAGGTCGAAGGCGAGCCGGATATGGCGGCCCTCAAGGCCCTGCGCGATGGGGTCGAGTTGAAGGATGGCCTGACCCGCCCCGCCAAAGTACGTCAGATTGATGAGCCCGAGGACCTCTGGCCCCGTATTCCTCCAATCCGCGAACGCAAGACCGTGCCGGACAGCTGGATTGAGCTGACGATTCGCGAGGGCAAAAACCGGCAGGTGCGCCGGATGACAGCGGCGGTTGGTCTGCCGACCCTGCGCCTGATCCGCTGTCGCATCGGAGACTGGACGCTTGAAGGGCTGAAGACGGGTCAGTGGGACAGCCTGCCGATGCCGCAGATACAGGCTACGGCTCAGCGCAAACGGGATCGACGCCCCCGACGGTGACAGACCACACGCGCCGGGCTAAACTGAACCACATGAAGGTGACACCCGAGATACCGGCCCCCTCTGCCATCTTGGAAGCGGCGCTTTATGTCGATGATCTGGACGCCGCCGAACGGTTCTACGGTGAGGTTCTGGGGCTGGAAAAGATACAGCGCATTGAGGATCGCCACGTGTTTTATCGGGTCGGAGCCTCTGTTCTGCTGATATTCAATCCTGAAAAGACCCAGCAGCCGCCACTGAACCCAGACCTGCCTGTCCCTCCGCACGGCGCGCTTGGGCCAGGGCATGTGTGCCTCGTCCTGACGCGGGATGAGATGGCTGCAATGCGAAAGCACCTGTTGGATTGGAACATCCCCCTGGATGCCGAGTTCGATTGGCCAAACGGCGCGCGGTCCCTTTACGTGCGCGATCCTTCTGGCAACTCAGTCGAATTTGCCGAAGGGCACCTTTGGGCCCGAAACCGTCAGCGCAAGGGCTGCTTTTCTCCGCCCACAAAGCGATAGATCTCGCTTGAGATCACCCCAACCTCAGCCAATACGGCTTGGAATGTAGCCATATGCGGGGCGGCGAAATGCGCCTCTAACGCGGCCTGATCCTGCCATTCTTCATAGACCCGGAAGAGGTTCGCATGGCCCAGAACCTGGCTGAATTCATAGATCAGGCAGCCCGGTTCTTTCACCGTTTCAGCGACCATCGCCCTTGCAGCCTCTGCTGCCTTGTCAACATGATCGGCCGAGACTTCGACGGTTCCGGTGACAATCAACATGCGTTGCCCTTTCCAAGATCAAAGCGTTTCGAAATTCGATTGACCGGTGTGCCATCCCGCAGTGGGCGGCCATAGTCCACAGAATAGTCAACGAACCCCATTTTTCCGTAGTAGCCAAGGCCCGGCGAATTGTCCGCGCGTATGGTGGCGTTGATCGCCTTGAACCCCAAGGCCGCCGCAGTTTTCGAGGTTTCTTGAAACAACGCACGCCCTGCGCCACGCAACGGAGGATCGCGCCGGGTAAAGGTGGCAATATCCGCACAATCTTCGGGCAGTGCATCATGAGTACCCAACCACTGAAACCCGGCCACCGCGCCTTGGTCATCCAAAGCGACATGGCAGCAGATTTTGTCAGCCCCGGTCAGATAGCTCTGTGAAAACAACGCCTCTGAAAAGGGAATTTCATGCGCGGTCGTTCCACCTGCGGCGATGATATCGTTGAGGATGCGGCAGGCGTCGGCCACATCCTCGGGCATCATGGGGCGAACCGCGATCATGCCTACAGACTCAGCTTGTCGCGCATGAAGGCTAGCGCCACGCTCAGGCCGTCCGGCGCGATACCGTGGCCGGTGCCTTTCATGACATGGGCGTAGACTTCTTTGAAATCCGCCGCTTGCAGGGCCTCGGCCGCCTCAGGCAGCGATTGCGGAGGCACCACGTCATCCGCATCGCCATGGACCAGCAGGATCGGCATCCGACTTACGGTTTCGTCAGGCAACAAGTCTGGCTCCAGCAAGCGGCCCGAGAACGCGACGATCCCGGCCACAGGGTCCTCACGGCGTGGCGCGACGTGCAGGCTCATCATCGTGCCTTGGCTGAACCCGAACAATACAACCTGCTCGGGAAGCACGTCTTCGTCGACCATCAGCGCGTCGAGGAAAGCGTTGAAGTCGTCGCTTGCCATCTCCATGCCGCGTCGGGATTCTTCCTCTGACGAGCCGTCGATCCATGGGATTGGGAACCACTGAAACCCGTTTGGCATTCCGGGGATCTGCTCCGGCGCATCGGGGGCGACGAACAGCGTGTCGGGCAAATGCTCGCCTAATGGGTCGGCAAGGCCCAACAGATCGGCCCCGTTCGCCCCATAGCCGTGTACGAACACCACGACCGAGCGTGTGTCGCCCGAAACCGGCTCTTTCCTGAGCGCGTTCAAAACCCGTGTCATCTGATCCCTTCTCTTTGCTTGGCCACCCGGTAATAGGCCCACAAAACCCGCGCCGCAACCGACCGCCAGGGCGACCATGCCTTGGCCATCTGCCTGAGTTCCTTGTCCGTCGGACGTTTGGGTAAGTCGTAGAGAACCCGCGCCGCCTCTTGCAGGGCCAGATCACCCGGAGCGATCACGTCGGCGCGGCCCAGCGAGAACATGGCGTAGATCTCGGCGGTCCAGACACCGATGCCGGACACCTCGGTCAGGGTCGAAATGACCTCTGCATCAGGTGCGTCGCGTAACGCCTTGTAATCAATACGTGCTTCGGCCAGAGCACGGGCATAGCGGATCTTCTGTCGGCTTAGCCCGACGGCCCGCAAATCCTCATCCGTCGCCCACATGATCTTGCGGGGACCGGTCAGTTTCGCCTCCTGCATCCGCTTCCAGATCGCATTTGCCGAGGCCACGCTGACCTGCTGACTGACGATTGCGCTCAACAACTGCGCAAAACCATCCGGTTTACGACGCAGAGGCAGCGGCTCCGTCTGTTCTATCGCATAGGCCATACGCGGACAGGATTGAGCCAGCCACTCGGCCCCTTCGGACACACAGGCGTTGGTTTCGATGATGCGTCCGACGGACATGTGCGCTCCGATGTTTTCGGTCACTTGCACGTTAGGGCGCTTTGCCGCGTATGCAACCCGCTTGTGCAAGCTGCAGATCGCCGATACGCATGGCGTCATGACTGTGATTTCAGAGACCCCGAACGACTATCAGGCCAAGCGTAACGTTGCAGTCCTTGTGGCCGCGCAAGCTGTTCTGGGCGCGCAGATGCCGATGATGTTCATTGTCGGAGGGCTGGCCGGCCAATCGCTGGCCACAAACGCCTGCCTTGCGACGCTGCCCATATCGCTGATCGTTCTTGGATCGATGCTGGCGGCCACGCCTATCTCTGCGATCATGCAACGCTGGGGCCGTCGCGCCGGGTTTCTGGTCGGAACCACCGCCGGTGCGCTTGGCGGTTTGATCGGAGCATATGGTTTGTATCTGGGCTCTTTCCCGGTCTTCCTGATCGGCAGCCTGTTGACCGGCATCTACATGAGCGCGCACGGATTTTACCGTTTTGCGGCGGCGGATACGGCATCGGACGCGTTTCGGCCCAAGGCTATTTCTTACGTGATGGCGGGCGGGCTGGCGGCTGCCATTATTGGCCCGCAGATCGTCAAGCTGACCTCAACGGCCTATGTCATTCCGTTCCTGGGCACCTATCTGGCTGTGATCGGCATCAATGTCATCGGCTCGGCGTTGTTCTTCTTTCTCGACATCCCCACGCCGCCACGCGCGAGCGAAGACAGCCCCAAAGGTCGGTCGCGGATCGAGATGTTGAAGACACCTCGGATCGCCGTCGCCATCATTTGCGCCATGGTGTCCTACGCTCTGATGAACCTCGTGATGACCTCGACCCCTCTGGCTGTGGTCGGGTGCGGATACACGGCCAATGATGCCGCAGATGTGGTGACTGGCCACGTGCTCGCCATGTATATCCCCAGCTTCTTTACCGGCCACCTGATCGCCCGTTTTGGCGTCGAAAAGATCGTAGCGCTTGGCCTTGCCATTCTCGGTGCCGCAGGTGTTGTCGCCCTTCAAGGGGTGGAGCTTGGCAACTTTTTCGTCGCGCTGATCCTGCTTGGGATCGGTTGGAACTTCGGCTTCATTGGCGCGACCTCAATGCTGGCCGATTCTCATGACGTGAATGAGCGTGGCCGGATGCAGGGCATGAACGACCTTTTGGTGTTTGGCGGCGTGACCTTTGCCTCGCTGGCCTCGGGTGGGTTGATGAACTGCTCGGGTGGGTCCCCGGTCGAAGGGTGGACGGCTGTGAACCTTGCCATGGTTCCCCTGCTCACACTGGCCGGAGGCGCACTGTTGTGGCTGGTCATGCGCCCGGCCGAGCCTGACACGGTCTGATCACCAACGGCCCGTGCTAGCGGTCCACATCAGCGATATCCTTCGGCTGAGTTCCCCCTGCGCCAGATCCCCGCGCGCGACCCGTGCGGGATTGGCCAGAACCTTCCGCAAAACCCAATCGGCCTGCCATCCGGCATAGAGCGCCGGACGAGCGGCGCGAGAAACCTCAGATCGCCTGCTGCGTGCCGATTTCAACCGCCTCAGCGCAGTGTCCGCCAACGCGCGTACTCCGTCTTCAGTGCCGTCAAGCAAGGGAATCCGCCCTCGGGCCTCCAGCTCCGGAATGGCCCGAAACCAGTTCGCGACGCCGACTGCATAACCGAAATCGCGCAAAACACCCTCATCCGCAGCCCCGAGGGATTGCGCAGCCACCACCATCAACGTGCCAGCGCTTTGGTCGACGTAGTTCTCGAAATGCTCGGTATCTTCGAACGGATCGCGGTAGATATCCCACCGCCTGACAGCCACGTATTCATCCAGCAAACCGGCTAGATGTGGCGACAACACCCTAGACAGAGGGGTCACCACCTCATGCCGCCGCACCTGTTGCCCTGCGGCAATTTCCTGCAACGCATCGCGCCACCACTGAAGGCGCATTTCAGCAATCATCGCCTCTTGTGTGACCCATGGTGCGCGCGCAATTTCGGCATTCAACGCATAGATCGGAAACAGAGTGGTCCTCGCTTCGACGGGTGAGGCCATGGTGGCAAGAAATCGGTCCGGATCGGCCTTTTGCACCAGGGCCGCACAAGCCTTTACGTCATCGTCAAAGACGGCAGTCACTCGGCCGCCGCTTTCCGATGCCCGCTGTCGCGGACCAGTTTCCACTGGATCGCCTCCAGCAGTGCCTCGAACGAGGCGTCGACTATGTTGGCACTTACACCCACGGTCGACCAATGCCGCCCCTGCCCGTCTTCGCTGTCGATGATGACGCGGGTCACCGCCTCGGTCCCGCCTTGGGTGATCCGCACCTTGAAGTCGACCAATCGCATATCCGACAGCACCTGCGAATACTGCCCCAGATCTTTCGCCAGCGCCTTGGAGAGCGCGTTCACCGGCCCTCGGTCGCTACCTTGATCATCCACCGATTCACTGACCGAGAGCTTCTTTTCACCGTCCACTTTTACCACAACCACGGCCTCGGACAGGCTGACCATTTTGTTGTACTTATTCTTGCGGCGTTCAACGGTGACCTTGTAGCGCTTGACCTCAAAGAACTCGGGCATCTGCCCTAGCTCATCACGCGCCAGCAGTTCGAAACTCGCCTGAGCGGTATCGTAGGAATACCCCTCAGCCTCGCGCTGTTTGATCCTATCGAGGATACGGCCAAGGGCTGGATCGCCCTTTTCAACCATCAGGCCTGCGTCGGTCAGCCGTTTGCGCAGGTTCGACTGCCCGGCCTGGTTCGACATCGGGATGATCCGCGTGTTCCCAACCGTCGCCGGGTCGATATGCTCATAGGTCGAAGGGTCCTTGAGGATCGCGCTTGCATGCAGCCCCGCCTTGTGCGCAAAGGCCGAGGCCCCAACGTAAGCCGCTTGCTTGCTGGGCACCCGGTTCAGGATATCGTCCAACATCCGGCTCACCCGCGTCAGACCCGCCAGAGCCTGTGGGTTGACACCGATCTCGAACCCCGAGGCATAGGGCTCTTTCAACAGCAAGGTCGGGATCAGAGCGGTCAGGTTGGCATTGCCACATCGTTCTCCCAACCCGTTGAGAGTTCCCTGAATCTGGCGCGCGCCTGCGTCGACAGCCGCCAGTGAACACGCAACCGCGTTTTCCGTGTCGTTATGGGTGTGAATACCCAGCCGATCCCCCGGCAGGCCAGCGGCGATCAACTCGGACACGATGCGCCCGACTTCGGATGGCAAAGCACCGCCATTCGTGTCACACAACACCACCCAACGCGCGCCCGCGTCCAAAGCGACCCGGCAGACCTCGGTCGCATAGGTCGGGTTATCCTTGTAGCCGTCAAAGAAATGCTCGGCGTCGAACAGCGCCTCACGCCCTTGCGCCACAAGATGCGCGACCGAGGCCCGGACGTTCTCGACATTCTCTTCAAGCGAAATTCCAAGCGCATGGGTTACGTGGTAGTCATGCGATTTGCCCACCAAACAGACAGCCTGCGTTCCGGCATTCAAAACGGCGGCCAGCACATCGTCGTTCTCGGCCGACCGTCCGGAGCGTTTCGTCATGCCGAAGGCTGTCAACCGGGCAGAGGTCTTCGAAGCGACCTCGAAAAACGCGCTATCTGTCGGATTCGCCCCGGGCCAACCACCTTCGATATAGTCCACCCCCAGCGCGTCCAATGCCTGCGCGATCTGCACTTTCTCTGCCGTCGAGAACTGCACACCCTGCGTCTGCTGCCCGTCGCGCAGGGTCGTGTCGTAGAGATAGAGGCGTTCCTTTGTCATGGCTTGCTCCCGCTGGCCCAGAGTAGTCGATCTTTCCACGTGGCGCGCGGATTTCCTTCAAACATCATCCAGTTTTGACGCATCAAATCCCGCAGCCGGAACCAGTTCAACGCCTTCTTTGCTCATGCGCACTTCCAGACCTGCGGCGACAAAAGCGGATTTCAAACGGTCCACTTCCGAGAAGTCCTTGCTCTGCATCGCTTCTGCACGAGCCTCTGCCAATTTGGCAGCGAAAGTACTCAGATCCACCGCTTCGGCCCAGGCGCCCATATCTTCGCCCAAAAGCCCAAGAACCCGAGCGCTGGCTAGCAGAGCCGCCGCATCTCCTTCCGCAGCCAAACGATGCAGTTCGGCGATGGCACCCGCTGTGTTCAGGTCGTCCGACAGCGCCTCAATGACCGAGGGGGCCGCGCTGGCGGCGGGCTCGACGCCCGCTGTCAGCGCCCGCCACTTGCGCAACGTCGCCTCGGCTTCACGTGCCTTCTTCTCGGTCCAGTCCATCGGTTTGCGATAATGAGTCTGCAGGAAAACAAAGCGGATCACCTCACCCGGCACGCCTTGTTCCAGCAAGTCATGCACGGTGAAGAAATTGCCCAGCGACTTGGACATCTTTTTGCCTTCGACCTGCAGCATCTCGTTATGCATCCAGACCCGCGCGAACTCACCCTCGGGGTGCGCGCAGCAGCTTTGAGCGATCTCATTCTCATGATGCGGGAACATCAGATCATTGCCACCGCCGTGAATATCAAAACTCGCGCCCAGCAACTCATAGCTCATGGCCGAGCATTCAATATGCCACCCCGGACGGCCCCGACCCCAAGGCGAGTCCCACCCCGGTAGTTCATCGGTCGAGGGCTTCCACAGCACAAAATCCATCGGGTTCTTTTTGTAAGGTGCAACCTCAACCCGTGCGCCGGCAATCATGTCATCGACCGAGCGACCGGAAAGCTTGCCATACCCCGATTTCCAGCTATCGACAGCAAACAGCACATGCCCTTCGGCAGCATAGGCATGACCCTTCGCGATCAACCCTTTGATCATTTCGATCATCTGCGCGATATACTCGGTCGCGCGCGGCATTGCTTTTTCGCAATTTTCTCCGCGTATAGATGGTTTCAACGTACCAAGCTTGCCCATGTCATGCAGATACCAGCCGATAGTCTCGTCCGAGCGTTCCTGCACCAACTGCTCCAACGGCCCCTGGGCCCCGGCCTGTTTGCGGGCCAAAGCAGTCGCGTTGATCTTGTCATCCACGTCGGTGAAATTGCGTACGTAAGTAACCTGATCCGTACCGTAGACATGGCGCAGCAACCGATACAGGACATCGAAAACCACCACGGGCCGCGCATTGCCCAGATGGGCCCGGTCATAGACAGTGGGCCCGCAGACATACATCCGCACGTTGTCGGAATCGATCGGAACGAAGTCTTCCTTCATCCGCGTCCGTGTATTGTGCAGCTTGATTGTCGTCATCACTCGGGCTCCTAAAGCTTGCGCGTTGGCGCGGGCTTAGCAACTTGTCTCAGGGATGAAAACGAAAGAAACCGGCCCGCTTGAGAATTCAGCAGGTAATGCAGCAGATAATGATGCAGGTCATCCGGTTCATGCGCTCGGCATAACATGCGTCGCGCGCCAAGCCAAGGCTTGAGTTCGCGCGTCTTCTCCAGCACTCTGCACGTATGAGCCGGGATTTCGTCAACTCTATCTGCCGCGAGCTGCCAGGGGCCGAGTGGTCCGACCCCTGGGGCGGCGGGCATGATGCGTGGAAGGTTGGCGACAAGATGTTCGCCTGTATCGGGACCGCAAATGATGGCGTTTCGGTCAAAACACCCGATATCGAAACCGCGCAGATGCTGATTGATGCAGGTGTCGGTGTGAAAGCCCCATATTTCCATCGCAGCTGGGTTCGCCTGCCCTTTGACGCGGATGAGGACGAAATGCGCTACCGCCTTGCCGCCTCTTACGATCTGGTGCGTGCGTCGCTTACAAAAAAGGTTCAGGCCACCCTTCCTGCGCGAAGCTGATTGACAATTTAGGATCGCTCTGCCCCTGTCGCCACAAAGACAAACCGAGGCAAGACCATGAAACTGTCAGATCGCATCACGCAGATCACCGGAGGCGGCAGCGACGGGTGGGATGTGTTCTATCGCGCGCGCCGCATGGTCGCCCAAGGCCACGCCGTGACGCAGCTGACAATCGGCGAACATGACATCGGCACCAATGCCTCGATCCTGGATGCGATGAACCGATCGGCCCGCGACGGCCATACCGGTTATGCCATGGTGCCGGGCACCGATCTGCTGCGCGACACGGTCGCCGCACGGGTTCAGACCCGGACCGGAGTACCAACCACCCGAAACAATGTCCTGATCACTCCGGGCGGACAGGCGGGGTTGTTTGCGGCTCATATGGCTGTGTGCAACCCCGGCGATGTCGGGCTGTTCCTTGACCCCTACTATGCCACTTATCCCGGCACCATTCGCGGAACCGGAGCTGTGGCTCGGGCGGTTCCGACCACAGCCGAGGATGCCTTTCAGCCGCGGGCCGAACAGATCGAGGCCATGGCCGATGGCGCGGTCTCGTTGCTGATCAACACGCCGAACAACCCGACCGGAGTGGTTTATTCACCCGACACGCTAAAGGCCATCGCCGAACTGTGCCAGAGACGCGACCTGTGGCTGATCTCGGATGAGGTCTACGACACGCAGATATGGAACGGCAAACATCTGTCTCCGCGCGCCCTGCCCGGTATGGTCGATCGCACTCTGGTCGTCGGGTCCATGTCGAAATCCCACGCCATGACCGGATCACGCTGCGGCTGGATCATTGGCCCAGAAGAGGTCATCAGCCACCTCATCAACCTTGCCACCCACACCACTTATGGCGTCCCGGGTTTCATTCAGGATGCCGCGCGCTTTGCCTTGAACGCGGGCACAACACTCGAAGACGAAATCGCCGCCCCCTTCCGTCGTCGTCGGGCCCGCGCGCTAGAGGTGCTGGCCGAACAGAATACCATCGGCCTCGTCCCCGCGGATGGCGCGATGTACCTAATGTTGGATATCCGTGCGACCGGTCTGACCGGTGAGGGGTTTGCAAATGCCCTTCTCGATAAACACGCGATTGCCGTCATGCCCGGAGAGAGCTTCGGCACGGCCGCTGCAGGACACGTCCGCGTTGCTATGACTGTCGATGACGATCGTTTCGAAACGGCTCTGAAGACGATCTGTACCTTCGCGTCCGAAATGGCAGGTCAGCAAGCCGCCGAGTGAAGGCGCTTAGAACCGGAACGTTGTGCGCAGGTTGAAGATATTCGTGTCCAACCCGCCGCCCGAGCGGGTGACATCGTCAAAATCCTGCCGCAGTGCTTCGCCACTGATGACGAAGTTCTCGCCGATGGGATAGGCAATGCCGATTCCATAAACCGCCGCTGTGTCGTTCTCTTCCGAGGTTTCAACACGCGCAGCGCCGACCACGACATAACCCATTGCCGCGCCAAAATCATACCCGCCGCGAAACTTCAGCCGGGTTATGCTGTCGACGCTGCCCTGATCCTGACCAAGGTTGAGGGACAGGCGGTTATACTCCAGCTCACCTCCCAGAACGAAGGCGCCGAAATCGCGGTTATACCCTACATGAGGTCCGAAAACGGTATCGTTGCCACCCGCGCCGCCGGACCCGTCCGCATCCGCATAGCCAAAGCTGAACCCGGCGTAGGCTCCCGTCCAGTCCTCGGCCGAGGCCGGGCTGGTCATCGCTATCGTCGCAGCGACAATAAGGGCCGAGAGGGGCTTCATACACGTCTCCAAATCAGGCGCATCGCCGGTTTTTTGCGGACCAAACACCCGCGTATCTGAGTGTTTAACCTAGGAACGCCACTGCTAAATTCAAATCTGCATCAACGATAAGTGAATGCAGTATAACAGATTTCCCCCATAGCGGGTTAAAATCTCTTTAAGGTACGTGCAAAAGGCCTGAGTGGGCCTCTGCGCCATAATAAACGCCCCGAACACCAGCGTGAACGGAGCGTTGGCTTGGCGCCGGTCGCGCCTTTATAGATAGTCAGACCGCTGCAGACCGTATTTTGCCATCTTTTCGTTCAGAGTCCGGCGCGGCAGGCAAAGCTCATCCATCACCGACGCGATTGAGCCCTTGTGGCGACGCATGGTGTTGTCGATCAGCATCCGTTCGAACGCTTCCACGTATTCTTTCAGGGGTTTGCCCTCGGTGGTCATTACCGGCTGCATTTCCTCGTGATCGGACATCAGCAAGGACGCAATCGTGCCCGAGCCACGACGCGATTGCAGCACCGCGCGTTCGGCGATGTTAATCAACTGACGCACATTGCCCGGCCACGGGGCTTGCAAAAGTTGCGCCGCTTCCTGCGCACTAACCTGAGGGGCGTCACAGCCGTATTCCTCGGCGAACTGTTCACTGAGGCGGGTGAACAACGTCAGGATATCTTCTCCTCGCTGTCGCAGCGGCGGCATGGTGATCCGAAGGGCGGCCAGACGGTAGAACAGGTCCGGGCGCAGCACGTCCTCGGAGGTCTTACCCGCCTCTTGCAGGTTCGAGATCGCAACGATCCGCGTTTCCGCAGGGGTGCCCTGCTCGTTCATCACGCTCAGCAAGCGGGCCTGCAAGGTGTCGCTCAACGCCTCAACATCTTCCAGAACCAGTGTCCCGCCACGCGCCTCTTCAATCGCGGGAAGCTGCGCATCCTCGGGCATCATCGGGCCGAACAGGCGTTTGGACAACACTTCTTCTTCAAGTGCCGCGCAGGACACCAGAACGAATTTCTTGCCCGCGCGGCTGCCAACGGCGTGCAGAGCATGCGCGACTAGCGTTTTGCCAGTGCCTGTCTCTCCGTCGATCAGCACATGGCCGTCCGCCTGCCCCAGATCGAGGATATCTTCGCGCAGACGCTCCATCACCGGGCTGGCGCCGATCAGTTTGTTCATGATCTGCGTACCACCCGACAGCTCGCGCCGCAGGGCGCGGTTGTCCAGCGTCAGACGCCGCGCGTTACTGGCGCGTTTGGCCAGTTCCGACATGCGGTCCGGGTTAAAGGGCTTTTCAAGGAAATCAAACGCGCCAACGCGCATCGCCTCGACCGCCATTGGAACATCGCCGTGACCGGTGATCATGATCACCGGCAGTGTACTATCGGCCCCCATCAGTTTTTTCAGCAATTGAATGCCGTCCATGCCGGGCATCTTGATGTCCGAGATCACGATCCCCGGGTAATCCGGCCCGAGAACCTTAAGCGCATCTTCGGCGCTGGCAAAGGTCTCAGTATCATATCCCGACAGTGCCAGCCATTGGCTGATCGACTGGCGCATGTCCTGTTCGTCATCGACAATGGCGATCTTCATGGCCTGTGCCATAGTATTCCCTCGTGTTATTCAGCGGCCTCAAGGCCGTCGCTTCCCAGTATCGGCAGTTGCATCTCGAACACCGCGCCACCTTTCTGGCCGTTGCGTGCGGTCAGCCGTCCACCATGGTCGTTCACGATCCCCGACGAGATAGCAAGCCCCAGCCCGACCCCATCGCCGGGCTGCTTGGTGGTGTAGAAGGGTTCAAACAGGCTTTCGATATCCTTAATACCATACCCGTTGTCGCGCACGGTCAGCACCGCCATGTCGCCCGCCGCCAGGATGATCTCAACATCCGGTTCAGCTACAGATTTGGTGGCGTCCAGAGCATTGCGCAAGAGGTTGACCATGACCTGCTCGATCCGCATCCGGTCCCCCATCACAATAACAGGGTCTTCGGGAAGGATTTGAGTAATCTTCACATGGCGCTGCCTCAGCTGAGGCTCCATCATCGACAGTGACGAGGCCAGTGCTTCGCCAAGGTTTACAGGCGAAAACGCATCCGCCCCCTTACGCGCGTAAGACTTCAGCTGCCGGGTAATTGCGCCCATCCGTTCGATCAGACCATCAATACGACCAAAGCTGGCGAGGGCTTCTTCCGGTCGGTTTCTGCGTAGCAGCAGACGCGCCCCGGCGAGGTAGGTTTTCATTGCAGCCAGAGGTTGATTAAGCTCATGGCTTACCGCCGCCGACATCTCACCCAAGGCGGCCAGTTTCGAGCTTTGCGCAAGCGTCTGTTCCGCCAAATCCAACGTCTTTTCAACCCGTTCGCGCTCAGCGATTTCCCGCTGCAGCCTCGCGTTCAATGCGCGAAGCTCTGCCGACTCGCGCTGGAAAAGAACCACGCGCGAGGCGGCGCGACGGCTGAGCAGATAGAACGCCGCCGCCAGGAGAATCGCAAAACCCATGATTTCCAGCGCCAGCACGCTGTTCACCTTTTCGCGGATGGAGTCATAGGTGGTGAACGAGGCCATCTGCCAGCCGCGGAACGGTATGCGAGTCTCAAGCCTTATGACGGCCTCACCTTCCAAATAGCCATCCGGCGGCAACGCAGACCAATCGGCCGTGGCCCGCAGTGCGCGCTGGATCGCGCTTTCTGGCGTCTGCCGCAACATGGCCGAGCTTTCGTCCAGCCCCCGCCATTGCGGCTCGGTCGACAGAATGATGTTGCCAGTGCTGTCTCGCACCAGCACGGCATCAGAAATCCCGGCCCAGGCGCGTTCGAATTTCTGCAGGTCGACCTCAACCACGATCACGCCGAGGATCTCGGAATTCGCCTCGATCCTGCGGGAATAGATAAAGCTGTAGTCGCCGGTTTCGCGTGGGCTGACCGTAAATATCGTCGCGTTCGAGCGGATTGCGTCCACAAAATAGGGCGCATTGCGATGCCCTTCGAGCAGGCGATTGCGGTCAGTAGCCGCCACCGTCACGCCATCCCCGTCCATAAGCATCAAGGACGCGGCCCCGATCTCTTCAACGAAAGAGATCAGACGCTGGCTGGACAACAGGTAGTCACTGGATTGCAGCGCCGAGATCAGCGTCGGGTCCCGTGACAGAAGCTGCGGCACAATCGCGTTGCGCCGCAATTCGCTGAGGAGGTTGCCAGAATAGAGGGCAAGGCGCAGCTCAGCACGGTTGCGGGTCGACTCGGTGAACCGGTCAGTCAGCAACCGGTTCGTCACCCAGATCGTCGCAACGGCGGTCAAAAGGACGAGAATAACAGCCACACGCAGCCGCCACCCCAAAGGGGCGCCGCGAAATGGACGGGTCATTTTGTCCTTGATCGAGTGAAGGCCTGAACTCATTCCCGAAAGTTACGCGGGCTGAGCGGCGACCTCAAGTCACGCCGGGGCCAGAACGCCGGACAATGCGCGGAACAATGCCGTCCCGTCGGTACCGCCATGCCCCTCATCCGCTGCGCGTTCGGGGTGCGGCATCATGCCAAGAACGCGACGGTTTTCCGACAAGATGCCCGCGATATCCCCGACCGACCCGTTTGGATTCTCGGTATAGGTGAACGCGATCCGGTCCTGATCCTTCAGCGCGGACAAGGTGGCGTCATTGGCGAAATAGTTGCCGTCATGGTGGGCGATCGGAATGCCGATCACGTCGCCTGCATTGTAGCCTTGCGTGAAGGCACTGTCGCTGGTTTCCACCTTCAGGCCAACCGTCTTGCAGATGTATTTCAGACCGGCATTGCGCAGCAGCGCGCCGGGCAGAATCCCGGTCTCAGTCAGGATCTGGAAACCGTTACAGATACCAACGGCATAACCGCCACGCTCGGTATGATCGACCACAGCCTTGCAGATCGGCGATTGTGCGGCGATGGCCCCACAGCGCAGGTAGTCGCCGTACGAGAAGCCACCGGGAACGCCGACAATGTCGACCCCCTCAGGCAGCGCGGCATCCTTGTGCCAGACCATGTCAACGGCGAAGCCGGCCTGTTCAAAGGCTACGGCAAGGTCCCGGTCGCAGTTTGATCCGGGGAATACGATGACGGCTGCGCGCATGGCGGACCCTCCTAGCAAGTAAAATCAGTGACAATCGCCACACCCGGAGGTGCAGGAGCGTCGAAAGCGGCAAGTTCTTCACTCACCTGGTTCAGAGATACGTGTCGTGTCACGAGAGGGCTCAGATCAAGATCCGTACCCGTGATCAACGACAGAAGCGATGGATAGCGCCAACTAGGTATCCCTCGTGTTCCATATACAGACAGCTGACCGGAATAGAGCACATCCATCGGCAGCGTCATAGCAGCATGATCGCCCGCAGGCATGCCGATTTGAACCATGCAGCCCAGTTTGCGCAGGGACCGCATCGACGCCACGGTCGTGGCTTCAATCCCAAGCGCCTCGATCGCCACATGGGCACCGCCGCCGGTTATATCTTTCACCGCTTCAGGCGCATCGCATGTCGCCGCGTTCACAACAGCATCCGCGCCCAGAGATTTGGCGTAGCTCAACTTGTCTTCCGAAATATCGACGACAACCACCCGTGCGCCAAGCGCCTTGCCCAACAACAGGGTTGAGACGCCTACTCCGCCACCGCCGAACACGGCCAGCCATTCGCCGCCTTGTAGCTGCGCGCGTCCAACCAACGCCTGCCACGCGGTCGTGATCCGACATCCCAACGCCGCCGCGATCTCGGGCGCGAGTGTCTCGGGCAATTCCGTCAGATTGGCATCCGCATGCGCAACCGCAATATACTCGGCGAAAGCACCGTCACAGGTAAACCCCGGCACGACCTGCTCGGCGCAGGTGGTTTGATTGCCTTGGGCACAGTCCTGACAATGACCACAGGCCAGAATGAAAGGCGCAATCACCCGATCACCGATCTTCCAACGGCGGACGCGGCTGCCCACCGCAACCACCTCGCCGCAATATTCGTGGCCGGGTGTCATCGGGAGGATCACATCCGGGTCTGAACCCGACCAAGCATGCCAATCTGACCGGCAGACTCCGCAGGCCAACACTCGGACGACAACGCCATCCTCGGCCGGTTCAGGGTCGGGAATGGTGGTCAGCTCCAGCGGCTGGCCATAGGTGATCAGACGCGCCGCCCGCATCCAATCAGACCAGTTCGATCTCGTAGCGTTCGATGACGGTGTTGGCCAACAGCTTTTCGCACATCTCGGTCACGTCTGCCTCGGTAGCGCCTTCGGCCAGTTCCAGATCAATGACCTTGCCCTGGCGCACAGCTTTGACCTGATCAAAGCCCATGGCACCCAATGCGTGGCGGACCGCCTCACCCTGAGGGTCCAGCACCCCGTTCTTGAGCATCACATGCACCCGTGCCTTCATCTTCGCAACTCCACCTGAGGGCCACGATCGAAGGCCCATTTCGTTGCGCGGGGGATAGCGCGGTTGCGCCTTTGGGACAACCCTGTTTGCGGCGAAGATTGAAAAGCTACGAAAGGGCGTGCCTCAAATCTGTCCGCGCGGGTGATGCGGGTCGAACGGCATACCCTGCTCTCGCACGAAAAACGCCGCCCAGATCGGGGCGGCGCTTTGCAAATCTTTTAGGCAGAGGCCGAGATCAGTTGATCAGCGTCGGCTTGGTCACGTTGCTTTGCGGCAGAACACCCAAGCGGCGCGCGACCTCGGAATAGGCGTCGGTCAGGTTGCCGAGATCGCGGCGGAAAACATCCTTATCCAGCTTCTGGCCGGTTTCGATATCCCACAGGCGGCAGCTGTCGGGGCTGATCTCATCAGCGACGATCAGACGCTGGTAATCACCGTCGAATACGCGGCCGATCTCGATTTTGAAATCAACCAGTCGAATGCCCACGGCCAGCATGACACCGCTCATGAAGTCGTTCACGCGCAGTGCGAGGCTGAGGATATCGTCCATGTCCTGCTGGCTGGCCCAGCCAAAGGCCGCGATATGCTCTTCGGTGACCAACGGATCACCCAGAGAGTCGTCCTTGTAGCAGTATTCTACAATCGGACGCGGCAGCTGCGTGCCCTCGGCAATGCCCAGACGCTTGGACATCGTACCGGCGGCATAGTTGCGCACAATCACTTCCAGAGGGACGATCTCGCAATTCCGCACCAACTGCTCGCGCATGTTCAGGCGGCGGATGAAGTGGTTTGGAACACCGATCTGGGTAAGGCCGTTCATGAAAAACTCGGACAGGCGATTGTTCAGAACGCCTTTGCCATCGATCACGTCTTTCTTTTCGGCATTGAACGCGGTGGCGTCATCCTTGAAGTACTGCACGATAGTGCCCGGCTCGGGGCCTTCATACAGAATCTTGGCTTTGCCTTCGTAGATTTTCTTGCGACGCGCCATCGGGGCCCCTTCCATATCGGCAATACGCGCATATCGCGCGGCTGCGGCCCTCATAGAGCAGCCCGCCCCAACCCGCAAGTTGCCTCGTTGTATTCCATCGAAGCATCCGCTTTTCTACGGTTCCTCATACGGTATTGAGCACACTTAAGACCTGCCAAGAAAGCCTGCGTGCAGCAACACAGCGCATTTGGTCGCGCAAAGCCCATTTTCGCTATACATTCCGAAATTCGTTTCTTATCTAGATGAGGAATGTCCACGCTATGAGGTCCCAATAAAATGACCACGTTCGACGAACGCGAAAACGCCTTTGAAGCCAAGTTTGCCCATGACGAAGAAATGCAGTTCAAGGCACAGGCCCGCTGCAACAAACTGCTGGGCCTCTGGGCGGCGGCAAAGCTGGGGAAAACCGGCTCTGACGCGGACGACTACGCCAAAACCGTAGTGATCGCCGATATGGAAGAGGCAGGCCACGAAGATGTCGTGCGCAAAGTCTCGGCCGATCTGGGCGGTCTATCCTCGGATGACGAAATCCGCGCCAAAATGGCCGAGCTTCTGCCCGAAGCCAAAGCGCAAGTCATGAGCGAGACCGACTAAGCCACCCGTCCCCTCATGATCTTCATGAGTAATATGAATTTGATTTGACGCCCCGGTCATGAGACACGGGGCGTCTCATATTCATACGGGCGCTTTGCGCCTAATACGTCGGACCAAGCCCATGACAAACACCTTGACCCAGCTTCTCGAGACCAAAGAGGCCATTCTGGCCGATGGTGCGACCGGAACCAATCTCTTCAACATGGGTCTGCAATCCGGCGATGCGCCTGAGCTTTGGAATGTGGATGCGCCGGACAAGATCCGCGCGCTTTATCAGGGCTCGGTCGATGCGGGCAGCGATCTGTTTCTGACCAACACCTTCGGCGGCACCTCGGCCCGGCTCAAGCTGCATGACGCGCAAAACCGCGTGGGTGAGCTGAACCGCATTGGCGCTGAACTCGGGCGTGAGGTCGCGGACAAATCCGGACGCACCATCGTGGTTGCCGGCTCGGTCGGCCCCACCGGTGAGATCATGGAGCCGGTCGGAAGCCTGTCGCATTCCGAGGCGGTCGAGATGTTCCACGAACAGGCTGAGGCCCTCAAAGACGGCGGCGTCGATGTTCTGTGGGTCGAAACAATCAGCGCCCCCGAGGAGTTCCGCGCCGCTGCCGAGGCCTTCGCATTGGCGGATATGCCCTGGTGCGGCACCATGAGCTTTGACACTGCCGGGCGCACCATGATGGGCGTCACTTCGGCTGATCTGGCCCTTCTGGTCGAAACATTGCGCAACCCTCCGATTGCGTTTGGCGCGAATTGCGGCACCGGAGCGTCGGATATCCTGCGCACCGTGCTTGGGTTCACTGCGCAGGGGACAGAGCGGCCTTTGATCTCGAAAGGCAATGCGGGAATCCCGAAATATGTCGAAGGTCACATCCACTATGACGGCACTCCCGAGCTGATGGCAGATTATGCCGTTATGGCCCGTGACGCAGGTGCAAAGATCATCGGTGGTTGCTGTGGCACCATGCCCGCACATCTTGAGAAAATGCGCGCCGCTCTGGACAGCACAGAGCGTGGCGCGCGCCCGACGCTTGATCAGATCACGGATGCGCTTGGGCCGTTCTCATCCGCCTCGGATGGCACCGGCGACGACGCCGCGCCCGAGCGGCGCACCCGACGCCGCCGCCGCGCCTGAGTTAGCGCCCCTCGAATTTCGGGGGGCGTTTTTCCATGAAGGCCACCACGCCTTCGGCGAAGTCACGTGAGCGTCCACATTCCCCCTGCAAATGCGCCTCGGTCGCCAATTGCTGTGGCAAGGTCTTCTCATAAGTACCGCGGAGCGCCTGTTTGATCGCGCCATAGGCCGCCGTCGGCCCTTGGGTCAAATGCGCAGCCCGGCTGCGCCAATGGGTATCAAATGCATCATCGCCGACCGCTTCCCAGATCAGGCCCCAATCATCGGCCTGACGCGCGGTGATCTTGTCAGCAAACAACGCGGCCCCCATGGCCTTGGCCAGCCCCATCTGACGCGGCATGAACCATGTGCCACCCGCATCCGGCAGCAAACCGATGCGGGAAAAGGCCTGCAGGAAATACGCGCTCTCGGTCGCGATCACCACATCGGCACAGAGCGCAAGGTTGGCCCCTGCCCCAGCTGCCGGTCCGTTGACCGCAGCAATGGTAGGCACCGGGCTGTCATGGATGGTCTCAAGCATCGGCTCGTATTCATCACGCAGCGATCGTTCCAGGTCGATCTTTCCGGTCGAGGACGCATCGCCCAGATCCTGCCCGGAACAAAAGGCTGGTCCGGCCCCGGTCAACACGATGCACCGCGCATTTCGGGCTGCGTGTTTCATCGCGTGGGTGATCTCGGCCCGCATCTGCGTGGTCAGCGCGTTCATCTTGTCGGGGCGGTTCAGCGTCAGCACTGCCAGCCCGTCCGTGATGTCCAGCAGGATCGTTTCGTAGTCCATTAAAGCTCTCCCTCGCGCCTCTGCGTGAACGGACACTGCCGTATTCACAGGCCGAGGAAAAGCGGAACCACGCGTCAGTCTTTCAGAATTTGGCGCAGGCGTTCTTTTTCGGCGTCGCTCAGCCCGTCGCTTTCGCCCAATGCTTGCGCCTTGGCCCGGTTGCGCAGAAAGACCAAGCCGACACCGGCCGCAATCAGCAACATGATCGGCCCGGCCAGCCACAGCATCAGGTTCGAGCCCGTAACCGTCGGCTTCAGCAGCACATATTCACCATAGCGGTCGACGATGAAGGCGATCGCCTCTTCATCCGTATCCCCGGCCACGAGCCTTTCGCGTACCAGCAAGCGCAGGTCGCGCGCCAGATCGGCGTTGCTTTCGTCGATGCTCTCATTTCGACACACCAGACAACGCAACCCGGTGCTGAGGTCGCGGGCGCGTTGTTCCAGCACCGGATCGTCCAGCACTTCATCCGGTTGCACAGCAAATCCCGGTGCCGCCAAAAGCATAAGGATCAGGATCAGACGTTTCATTCTGCGGGTACTCCGGCAGACGGGGCTTTGCGTGCGCCAGCCGCAACTCGGAATCGTCGGTCGCAGAGGCTGAGGACGCCACCCAACGCCATCATGAGACATCCGGCCCAAATCCAGTTGGCGAAGGGCTTGATATAGGTCCGCAAGACCCAGCCCCCATCCGCCTGCTGATCCCCAATCACCACATAGAGATCGCGCATGACCCGGTAGTCAATAGCGGCCTCGGTGGTGGGCATACGAGCGACCGGATAGTCACGTTTTTCGGGATGCAGCGTCCCGATCATGCGCCCGTTGGTCTCCACCTTCACATCCGCCATGGTCGAAAAGTAATTCGGCCCTTGCACGCGATTGACATCCTCAAGCGTTAGAGTGAATTGACCAACTTCGAAGGGCTGCCCTGGCTGGGCGACGCGGATATCCTCAACCTCCCACGCGGTCAGACCGGCGATGGCGAAGATGGTCACACCCAGACCCGTGTGGGCAACCGCCTTGCCCCAATCGGCCCCCGGCAGGCGGAACAGGCGTTTCACGCTGCCGTTGCGTCCCGTCCGGCTCCATAAATCAAGAACGGCGCCGAAGGTGATCCATGCGCCCAGAAACAGACCAATTGGCCCCAAGGCACTGCGTCCCGTCTGCATGGCCCAGACCAGCACGCCAAGGGCGACGGCCAGCACAAACGCATAGCGCAGCGACCATGCTGTTTTGCCCAGTTTGCCGCGCTTCCACGGCAACATCGCGCCAACCGGCAAGACCAACCCTAACAGCACCATGAATGGCGTGAAGGCCGCGTTAAAGAACGGAGGTCCGACCGAGAGTTTCCGGTCAAACATCATCTCGGCCACCATCGGCCACATGGTGCCCACGAACACTACGAAACAGCTGACGGCCAACAGCACGTTGTTCACGACCAGCGCGCTTTCCCGGCTGACCATGCCAAAGACGCCCTTCGCCTCCATCGCCTGCGCTCGCGCCGCAAAAAGGGTCAGCGCGCCACCGATAAAGAACACGAGTATCAACAGAATGAACACGCCCCGCTCTGGATCTGTCGCGAAGGCATGGACCGAGGTCAGAAGCCCCGAGCGCACAATAAATGTCCCGATCAGCGAAAATCCGAAGGCGATAATCGCCAGCAGGATTGTCCAGCTCTTAAGCGCCTCGCGCTTCTCCACCACGATGGCCGAGTGCAGCAACGCCGCCGCCAGCAGCCATGGCATGAACGAGGCATTCTCGACCGGATCCCAGAACCAGAACCCCCCCCAGCCCAGCTCATAATAGGCCCACCACGACCCCAGAGCGATCCCAATGGTCAGAAACACCCAGGCGGCAAGCGTCCACGGCCGTACCCACCGGCCCCAGGCCGCATCAATACGGCCCTCGATCAATGCGGCCACGGCAAAGCTGAACGCCATGCTCAGGCCGACATAGCCCAGATACAGAAACGGGGGATGGAATGCCAAACCAGGGTCCTGCAAAAGGGGGTTCAAATCGCGCCCATCAAACGGAGCAATCGCCAGCCGGTCGAACGGGTTGGATGTAAACAGGATAAAGGCGAAGAACGCCACGGCCACAGCCGACTGCACAGCCAAAACGCGCGCTTTCAGCGTGGGCGGCAGGCCTGCACCAAAAAACGCGGCCATCGCGCCGAACAGCGTCACGATCAGCACCCATAACAGCATTGAGCCTTCGTGGTTCCCCCATGTCCCACTGATCTTGTAAATCATCGGTTTCGCGGAATGGCTGTTCTCTACCACGATCCTCAGTGAGAAATCAGAGGTTGTAAACGCCCAGACCAGCGCTCCGAAGGAGAACGCAGTCAGCAGGAATTGGGAGATTGCCGCCGGTTCTGCAAACGCCATCCATCCGGCCCAGCGTTTCGACGCCCCGACCAGGGGCACCACGCTTTGCACGATAGCGACGAAGAAGGCGAGGATTAGCGCGAAGTGACCTAGCTCTGTAACCATAGGGCAGGATATATGCCGGAGGTACGGCAATCGCCAACCACTTTCGTTTGATTTCGGGGCACATAGTGTCGCAACTCAGCCCCTTTCGCGACGCCAATCCTCTAAAGCCGGGTTTGCATCAGCCAGCAGGCTTTCTTGCACCAAGCGCGCATCCGACCCTGTATCTGCTACACCGGGTCGATCACTGCGCATATTTCCAAGCGCATCAAGGTTAGCCAGAACTGTCGGAGTCCGCGCCATCACGGCCGAGATCTCGCGCTGCAATTCCTGCGATTTCGCCTGATGGCGCGCCCCGAAATAGAACGAGACAATCACGCCCAACAACCACCACAAAGGCTCGGGCACGAGCGCGATCCCCTGCATTCGCGCCGAAAACCAGATCGGATCGATCATGGCTGCAGCAAACAAACCCAACGTTCCCAGCGCCAAAGCCGGACGCGGAAGCCGGTTCAACCCGTCCATGAACCGGTCGAACATGCCCTTGGGCGGCCTTTGAAACTCAGCCCCGAATTGGGTCATGGCCTGAGTTTGCGCCACCATCCGGCGTTGAGCGCCCGCATCGGCGTTTTCCCGAAAAACCTCTGCGGTTTCGCGCACCACGTTGCGCCCGCCACCGAACAAGAACCCCAAAACGCCCGAGATCAATCCCATCCCGCAACCCTCCTCTGAAACGCCTCATTGCTCAGGTGATAGCGATCAGACAGGAACTCTTCCGCCCGCCTGATCCAACCGCCTTTCCCGCCCGCACGGGTACGCGCATACTTTCGCGACGCGGGCCGCCGATCTGCGAGCCGAAAGTAATAATTCCGCCGCGCCACCCCATAAGCGTCCCGCAACTGAACTGGATTCGGGCGCGCCGCGTCTTGACTGGCGCGTATGGTTTGAGGACCGATAACCCCGTCTACTACAACGTTAAAACCCATCTTCACCAACAGCGATTGCAAAATGCGCAATGCATGCGCGCCCGAATTCACATACATATCGAATACGCTGGACTGCAGCGCCTCGGGCAAAGCGTCGATCCCCGGTTTCTCAAAATAGTGCTGCACAAAGATATCAACCGCCTGCGCGCGGCTGAGCGCCCGCACGTCGGCGGCATTAACCACCCCGTCCCGCGTTAAATCCAACCCCAAACGGCGCATCGTGTGAATGGTCACGCCGAAATTGGTGGCTCCTCCCGGATCATCCCGATCATCCACGAACCCGCCTTCCCGACGCACAATCTCTTCGGCAATCTGTTGTACCGTCTGCATCACGACCCCCACCTGCATCAGTCGAGGAAACGATCCTGCAAACTCCTTAACAACCCCAAACGAAACAGAGCGCCGCCTGCCACCCGCACGCAACGCCTCCGCTTCTGTTCAAAAATACCTCCGCCGGAGGCACGCAGCACAGCTGCGTTCAGCTTTCGCCCGGATCCTTGTAAACGCCCTGTTCCTTCAAGGCGTCCATGACCTCTTTCGGCATATAGGTCTCATCATGTTTGGCAAGTATTTCAGTCGCTTCAAACACACCGTTCACGTAGCGGCCGGTCCCGACCATGCCTTCGTTTTCCGAGAAGAGATCCGGCAGAACCCCGGTAAATGCCACCGGAACGCTCTCTCCGCCATCGGTGACTACGAAACGCACCGTTTCACCTTGCCCCCGGACGATAGAGCCCTCTTCGACCAGACCACCGATCCGAAACACCTCGGTCGGCGAAGGCGGTTCGGCGATCACTTGGCTGGGCGAGCGAAAGAAGTTGATGCCATCGCGCATCGCATACCCAATCAACGCCGTCGACACCGCCAGCGCCGCTACGGCCACCAGAATGATCTGAACTCGACGACGTTTCTTGAGCGTTTTCATACCGTCCTCACGGGAACAAGGGGGCCATCATCAGCCCTTGGGTTTCATCGTCACCTAACATCAGGTTGGCATTCTGCAAGGCCTGCCCACTGCTACCTTTTGTCAGGTTGTCCAAAGCGGCTATCACAATCGCGCGCCGTTCGATCCGATCCGCAACAACACCGATATGGCAGAAATTCGATCCCCGCACATGGTGGGTCGAGGGCGCCTCGCCCATCGGCAGAACCTCAATGAAAGGCTCGTCAGCATAGGCTTTTGCCAGCGTTTCGTAAACGCTCTGCGGGTCGCCCTTCACGTAGGAGGTCGCCAGAATACCCCGGTTCGCCGGGATCAGGTGCGGCGTGAATTGGATATGCACCGTGCGACCGGCCAGTTTTGAGAACTCCTGATCGAACTCGCCCAAATGGCGGTGCGTGCCACCGATGGCATAGGCATTCGCGCCTTCGCTCAGCTCGGCATGCAGGAGATTTTCTTTCAACGATCGGCCAGCGCCCGAAACGGCGCATTTCAGATCGAGGATGATGTCGTCCAGATCAATAACACCGGCTGAAATCAGCGGCCGCAGCACATATTGCCCGGTCGCCGCATTGCAGCCCGTACCGGCCACCAGCCGTGCTGTCCGGATATCGTCGCGATAGAACTCGGTCAGGCCATAGACCGCCTCTTCCTGCTGCTCCAACGCGCTATGCGGGTTGCCGTACCATTTTTCGTACTCGTCGGCGTCCTGGAGGCGGAAATCAGCGGAAAGGTCGATGATTTTCAGGTTCTTCGGCAAGTCCCGGATCACTTCCTGACTGGTTTTATGCGGCAACGCGCAGAAACACAGGTCAATCTGGGAAAAGTCGATCTCAGAAATCTTGCACAGATCCGGCAGGTTCATGTGGCGCAGATGCGGGAAGACCTGAGCCATCGACAGGCCCGCCTTACGTTCCGCCGCCAGAGCCACGATCTCCATGTTCGGATGCTCAGCGATCAGCCGCACCAGTTCGGCGCCAGTATAGCCCGAGGCGCCCAGAATTGCGATTTTATGGGTCATGTCAGACCTCTTCTTTGCGTGTGTCACATATCATGACCGCCACTGTGACGGTCTTTGATTTAGAAAATCAGACGGGTGGCGTCCTTGACCTAAATCAGGCCGCCTCAAACGAGATTTGTCGTCGGAGGAACTGTGTCGCCCGATCGCTGACAAAACCGGGCTTGCCGGTGGTCAGATAGCCGCTTTCTCCCTCACCCAGCATGGTCGGGTGGCGCTGCAGATAGTCGGCCAGGCTTTCGGCCACCAGTTCGCCCTGGCTGAACACCTGCACATCCGCGCCCAGAGCGGCCTGAAACGTCTCGGCCATCAATGGGTAGTGCGTACAGCCCAGAATGGCAGCTTGAGGTTCGGGCATCTTGCGTTTCAACGCATCCACATGGCTTCGAACCAGTGCCTCGGCCAGAATCAAATCACCGTCTTCAATGGCATCGACAACGCCGCCGCAGGCCTGTGCCTCGACATCCACACCAATCGCGCGAAACGCCAGTTCCCGCTGGAAGGCGCGGCTGGAGACAGTAGCGGGCGTTGCAAACAAGGCCACATGCTTGACGGCCACTTCTCGTGGAGGCGAGTTGTCGCCCCATTGCCGCTCGGTCAGCGCCTCGATCAGAGGGACAAAGACCCCCAGAACGCGCTTGCCCTCCGGCACGCCCTCCTCTTGCATCCGACGCAGGGCAGCCGCGCTGGCGGTATTGCAGGCCAGAATCACCAGATTGCAGCCGCGATCCCACAGGTCGTAGACCGCCTTGCGGGTCAGCTGATAGATATCCTCGGCATCGCGCACGCCATAAGGCGCATGCGCGCTGTCCGCGAAATACAGGAAATCCACGTCGGGCAGCCGTTGCTGCGCGGCGTTCAGGACGGTCAAACCGCCCAAACCGGAATCAAAGATACCTACTGCCATTAGCCTTCAGGCGCGATGCCGTTCCTCAAATTCATAGCCGTAGTCAAAAGACTTCAGCGGTGTCGGAGACAGCTCATACGTGGCTTTGCGCAGGAAATCCATCATCTTGCGCGTATCCTTGCTGAGTGGGTCCAGAACATCACGGCCAATCGGCTCGCCGATCACAACTCTCACAGGTGTATCGACGCGTTTCTTGAACTCCTTGATCAGCAAACCCATCCGCAGAGTATTGTGCAAATGGCTAGCGATCTGGAATAGACGAGAAGTGTGGCCGTCGAAGAAAACCGGCACCACGGTCGCGTTCGATTTGGCGACCATCCGAGCGGTAAAGCCCCGCCAACCAGGGTCCATCGGGTGGTCGAACGGCGTGAGAGCCGTGCTGACGGTTCCACCCGGAAAAATCCCGATCGCGCCACCATCGCCAAGATAGTTCAACGCGGTTTTGCGGGTTTCAAGGTTCAGCTTCATTGCCTCTTTCGTCTCATCAAAAGAGATCGGCAGGATGATGCGGTTCAGATCTTCTGCCTTACGGAACACGCGATGGGCCAGAATCCGGAAATCGCCGCGCGTTTCAGACAGGATATGCCCCATCATCAATCCGTCCAGAATGCCGTAAGGGTGATTGGCAATCAGGATTAGAGGGCCGTCCTTCGGGATATTCGACAGCGCCCCGCCCACAACATCCAGCGTCAAACCGTAGCGTTCGACCATGACATCCCAGAAGTCGCGCCCCTTGGCGACGTCTTGTTCATACCCGTCCGCACGCTTAATCAGGCGCATGCGGCCTGTCGTGTTTTCCATCAGCTTGATGACCATCCGACCGCCCTTGGTTTCGGCGGAATGGGCATAAGAAATGTCTCGAACGACATGACGGCGCGAGGGCATCTGAGGACTCCGGAACTAACTGCCTGCATTATACGTTAAGCGGAGATTTTGCCTAGCGAAGGTGACAGGTTTGTGACGCCTCATTCCGCCGCAGCGCGCATCTCCGGTCCTCCGCTGCGGATCGCGGCCAGCAGTTCCTCGCGCCGTTTCGCAGCTTTGGCTTCGTTTTGCATCAAAACGGGGCCAAACCCACGTATGTCGAGCGGCAAACGGGCCAGTGCAACAATCGCATCCTGCGTGTCTTCCGTTATCAGAGGCAGTACCTCTTTCATGTCCTGTTCGTACTGTTTGATCAGCGCGCGTTCCATCCGCCGCTCGGCTGAGTAGCCGAAGATATCCAAAGGCGTGCCGCGCAAACTCTTCAACTTGGCCAACAGTTTAAGAGGTCCAAGCATCCATTCCCCAAAGGCGCGCTTGCGCGGCCTGCCATTGCTACCCTCCCCACCAAAAATCGGCGGGGCTAGATGGAAAGTCATGTTGAAATCGCCGTCGAACTCGGCTGCGGCCTTGTCCCGGCTGGTCAGTAAAAGGCGTGCGACTTCGTATTCATCCTTGTAGGACAACAGCTTGTGATAGCCTTTTGCTACAGCCTCGCGCAGCCTTTCATCTGCTATACCGTCCACCAGCTTGCGGTAGCGTTTCGCCAATCGGGCCGACTGGTAGTCGGTCAGGTGCTGCGCCCGGAAGTCGATCATTTGGTCCAGGGTCTTGGGCAATTCCGAGACGGAAGGTGCCAGTATCGCCTGTGCCTCCTCCGGGTGTAGAACAGCCCAGCGACCCACGTCAAAAGCCCGTTTGTTGCGTTCCACGGCGGTTCCGTTCAGCTCAATCGCGGTCATGATCGCCTCATGACTGACAGGCAGAGTACCGCGCTGCCATGCCGCGCCGAAGACCATCATGTTGGAGTAGATCGAATCGCCCATCACGATCTTGGCCAGATCGGTCGCATCGAACAGGCTCACCCCGTTCTTCAGCCGCGCTTGCAGCGCCAGCTCCAACTGCTCGCCCGGAATACGGAATTCTGTATCGCGGGTAAAATCGCCGGTCACCGTGTTGTGGTTGTTGACCACCGCGCCGGTCTGTCCGGCCCGTGTCAGGCCCAGAGTTTTTGCCCCGGCCGAGACCACGAGGTCGCCGCCGATCAGCGCATGCGCCTCGCCGGTTGCGACGCGAATGGCGCTAATATCTTCCGGTCTGTTCGCCAGACGGCAATGAATGTGCACCGCGCCGCCTTTTTGGGCGAGGCCGGCCATCTCCATCATACCCGCGCCTTTGCCGTCAATCTGTGCCGCTTGCGCCAGAATCGCCCCGAGGGTCACAACACCTGTGCCACCAATTCCGGTGATAACCACATTATGCGTACCCTTGATTTGCGGCAGATCAGGCATCGGCAGATCGGGCAGATCAAGCTGTTTGGTCGCCTCTTTCCGGATCTTTGCCCCTTCCAAGGAAACAAAGGACGGACAGAACCCGTTCAGGCACGAGAAATCCTTGTTGCAGCTGGATTGATCAATCGCGCGTTTGCGGCCCAGTTCGGTCTCCTTGGGCACGATTGAGACGCAGTTTGACTGCACCCCGCAATCACCGCATCCTTCGCAAATATCTGTATTGATGAAGACGCGTTTGTCCGGGTCCGGGAACTCACCGCGCTTACGGCGACGGCGTTTCTCAGCCGCGCAAGTCTGGACATAGACGATGACCGAGACGCCTTCGATCTCGCGGAACCGATCCTGCACTTTCATCAACTCGGCACGTTCAAAGCTTTCCACGCCCGAAGGTAGAGCCCCAAGGTTCACGTCTTCCTTCTCATCATAGACCAGCGCAACATGCTGCACGCCCATGGCTTTGACCTCGGCCACGATCCTTTCAGCCGTCAAATCGCCTTCGTTCCCCTGCCCGCCAGTCATGGCAACCGCATCGTTGAACAGGATTTTAAAGGTGATGTTTGTGCCCGCCGAAAGCGCCGCCCGGATCGCTTGCACGCCCGAGTGGTTATACGTCCCGTCGCCGAGGTTCTGGAACACGTGTTTGGTGGTCGAGAACGGAGCCTCGCCTATCCAGTTCGCACCCTCGCCGCCCATCTGGGTAAAGCCAGTCGTCTCCCGGTCCATCCACTGCACCATGTAGTGGCACCCGATACCTGCATAGGCGCGGCTGCCCTCGGGCACTTTGGTTGAGCTGTTATGGGGACAGCCCGAGCAGAAATAGGGCAAACGCGTCGCGATTTCTTGTGCGTTATCAGCCCGTCGCGCCTCGGACAGTTTGGCGAGGCCTGCGCGGACACCATCCGTATCGCGCCCCTCTTCGATCAGTATTCCCCCAAGCTTTTCGGCAATCATGATCGGGTCCAACGCGCCGCGTGTGGGGAACAACTCCTCACGATGCAACGTACCCGCGCCACCCTTGTACCAGCCATAAACGCGGCGACCCCGGCGGTCGTCAAAGATCGCCTCTTTGACCTGCACCTCGATCAGCTTACGCTTTTCCTCAACGATCACGATCAGGTCCAGACCTTCGGCCCAATCATGGAACCCGGTCATATCTAGCGGGAACGTCTGCCCGATCTTGTAAGTTGTGATGCCCAGCCGTTCTGCTTCGGTCTCGTCAATGTTCAACAAAGAAAGTGCATGGGTCAGATCCAGCCAGTTCTTACCTGCCGCTACGAACCCGATCTTGGCCCCCGGCTTGCCCCAGACACGTTTGTCCAGCTTGTTGGCATGCGAGAACGTCTCGGCCGCGAAACGCTTGTAGTCGATCACGCGGGCCTCTTGCAGATGCGGCGTATCGCCAAGACGGATGTTCAACCCACCTTCGGGCATGTCGAATTCGGGGATCACGACGCCCATCCGGTCGGGCCTGCCATCGACGACCGAGGTCACCTCGATCGTGTCCTTCATCGTCTTCAGACCGACCCAGACACCCGCGAACCGGCTGAGCGCAAAGCCGTAAATGCCGTAGTCCAGAATCTCCTGAACGCCTGCTGGGCTGACCACGGGCATATACATATCGACCAGAGACCATTCCGATTGGTGCAACACGGTGGAGCTTTCACCCGTATGGTCATCACCCATCGCCATCAGTACACCGCCATATTGCGCGGTGCCCGCCATATTGGCGTGACGCATCACATCGCCCGACCGGTCAACCCCCGGCCCTTTGCCGTACCAAAGACCAAACACGCCGTCATACCGGCCATCGCCGCGCAGGCCCGACTGCTGGCTGCCCCAAAGCGCGGTGGCGGCAAGATCCTCGTTCAGCCCATATTGAAAGGTCACATCGCTTTCAGCCAGATAGCGCTGGGCGCGCATCATCTGCTGATCCACCGCACCCAAAGGTGAGCCACGATAGCCTGTCACCAGTCCGGCGGTGTTCAACCCGGCCTGTTGATCGCGGGCCTTCTGCATCAACATCAGACGCACAAGCGCCTGTGTTCCGTTCAAAAGAACGGGTGATTTCTCAAGATCGAAGCGGTCGTTCAGCGTTATGAGTGGCTGACTCATCAGACGTCTCCCCTCGTCAGATCAGTGTGCTTTATATTCACGCATTTTAGGTCATAATTATTGACCTGTATAGCCATTATCCCCTGAATCCCAAGGATTTCATGGTTTGATTGTGGAACTTGTTACCTATTTCATATAGGGCTTCACGAGGATAACGAAAGTTGCGGCGATGGATTGGGACAAGCTTAGAATATTTCACGCGGTGGCCGATGCCGGCAGCCTGACCCATGCGGGGGACAGGCTCAATTTATCTCAATCCGCCGTGAGCCGTCAGATCCGCGCGCTGGAAGAATCACTCGATGCGACCCTGTTCCACCGCCACGCACGTGGTCTGATTCTAACCGAACAGGGTGAGTTGCTGTTTGATGCAACCTCGGCCATGTCCAAACGTCTAGACGCCGCCGCCGCGCGCATCCGCGACAGCGAAGAGGAAGTGTTCGGCGTCCTGCGCGTGACCACCACATTCGGCTTCGGCACCCTGTGGCTCGCCCCACGCCTGCCTAAGCTCTACGAACAGTACCCCGATTTGAACATCGACCTGATGCTCGAGGAACGTGTTCTGGATCTGCCCATGCGTGAGGCCGATGTCGCCATCCGCATGAAGGAGCCCAGCCAGGCCGATCTGATCCGTAAACGCCTGATGACCGTTCAGATGAAGCTCTATGCCACGCAGGAGTATCTGGAATCCCATGGCGGAATGCTGAAATCGCTTGAAGAGATCAAGGAACACCGTCTGATCAGCCAGACACCCTCGGCCCCGCAGGTGGGCGCAAGTGCGGCGATGGTGCGCCATCTGATGACCTTCAATCCGGGGTCCTTGCTAACCGTGAACAACTATTTCGGCGTTCTTCAGGGCGTGTTGCACAATTTGGGAATTGGCGTCCTGCCCGACTACGTGACGCAGGACTTCCCGCACCTCGTTCCGATCTTATCAGAAATCGAAAACGCGGACGTTCCCGTTTACCTCGCCTACCCGGAAGAATTGCGCCATTCCAAGCGGGTCGGAGCATTCCGCGACTTCGTTCAGGACGAGATCATCGCGCAACGCAAACAGCTGAAAATGATGGGTAAACTCTAGCTATGCACTCGCAGCATAGCAGCAATGCTGAACGATCAGATTAAAACTTCTTGAACGTTCACAAACCGACCCCTAAATGAGCACTCGAAGGCGGTGATGCTGAAACGCTCATCATCTTCATACCTCCCTGTTGGACTATGGCCGAGCTTAGTGCTCGGCCTTTTTTTTGGCTTCTCCCAAATTCATTTTTTAGTTTTCCCCAAACTCACCGTCCAGAGCGATCAGGGCTATTTACCAGACGTCAAAAAGCGCTTGCAAATCATTTGATTGAGTGAATCTATTCTATGGATGTGAGGTACAGGAGGTTTCAGCGATGGTATCGGTTCGTTCAGTATTGCGTCAAATTCCCGACCCGCGCGGTAAAAAGGGCCGTCAACACCCACTTGAAGCGCTGGTCGGGTTGATGCTTCTCTCCATGCTCAGTGGGCGCAAGGGTATGATGGCGGCGTTCCGCCTTGGTCGTACGCTCACGCCGCGTCAACTCATGCGCTTGGGGTTCCGTCGCGGGCGCGCGTCACCCTGCCATGCAACGCTAACGGAAACGCTACGTATCCTCGACCCGGCTACCCTGGCGCAGGCGTTTGGGCGGCTTACGGCACCAGCACAAGATGATGAAGCTCACCATCAGATCGCCATTGATGGCAAAACTCTACGCGGCAGCAAGGACGCGGCAGGCAAGGCGGAACATGTGTTGTCGGGGTTCTGCGCGACGCTTGAACAATCCGTCGGACACACATCATCGCGTGGCAAGGGCATGGAAATACCTGATGCCCTGCGGCTGCTGAACCAGATTGACCTTGCGGGACAGATCGTCACCGGGGATGCCATTTTCTGCCAAAAAACAGTCACTTCCAAAGTTGTGGAGAGGGGTGGCGATTACGTGTTCCCTGTAAAGAACAATCAGAAAGACCTGCGGGGAGAAATCGAAACGGCGTTCAAGACGCCGGTTTTTCCCCCTGTTGGAATGGCGGGAGACGCCGCAATCGGGGCACGGCAGAATCGACCAGCGTTGCATCGAACTCCTTCCCGTCGAGGCATTGAGTGAGCACATGCGCAAGCAGTGGCCAACGATCCGCAGTATCGCCTGCATCAGCCGAACCCGCGAGCATATCCGCGCCGGGCAGATTACCAGAACACAGGCCGAGACAGTGTATCTCATCACCAGCCTGACGCGGCCCAAACCCAAAGACATCCTGCGCCTGAACCGTAACCATTGGCGCATCGAGACCATGCACCGCGACAAGGATGTCACTCTGGGAGAGGATCGCTACACCAACCGATCTGACAACGCGCCACGCAATATCTTTACCCTTGTCAGCGCGACCAGAACCTTGCTCAAGCGCATATCGAAATCACCAACAAAGGCTATCGAAATGATGCAGGACAACCGCGCAAGGGCTATCAGAATCGTCACAGATCAACCCAAAAACACCTTTCTCTGAATCGCCCTGCAGAGCGATGAAATTTCTGGGAAAATCACCGACACCTGCCTATGATCCGAAAAAACGTTTAAAAATTCGTGTTCGAGGACAGAACCATGATAAGCCCCCTCCGCCTTCTGGCGGCGATTTTTTCACTATTTTTACTGGTCGGCCCCCTGCATGCCCAAGTTGCGGGCACGTCGACCTCCAGCGCGCCTGCCACCGTCGATATCCCCGAGGACCTGACACCCGAACAAGTGGACGATCTGGTCGCCCGTATGTCGGATGATCAGGTCCGCTCGATCCTGTTAGAGCGTCTGGACGCGGTGGCAGAGAAAAACGCAGCCGCTGCAGAGGATCGCGAGGATCCGATTACCGAGTTGAATGAAGTCTGGAGCGAAATGGTCGCCTCGTGGACGCATGTCATAACGACCGTCCCCAATCTCTTCAGCGCGCAAGCCACCGCCATCAAGAATTTTGCGACCACTTTCACCTCATTCGGTGCGTTGGTTCTGATGGGGCTGGTTGCTAGTGTTCTGGTTGTGGGCTTCATCGCCGAAAAACTGTTCGAGATTCTGACCCGCCGCTGGCATGTCCAGACCGAGGCCGAAGCCGAAGGCGATCTCTGGGGCGCTGCCCGCTATCTTTTCGGTCGTTTCTGTCGGGAAATCGCGGGGCTTGTAGTTTTTTACGTGGTCATCCGCGCGGTTGGGCGCGGCCTGCTTACGCCCGAACAAATCACCTATGCCGGGCCGTTTGTGTTCTACCTGATCTGGGTGCCACGGCTGGGTGCCGCCGCCTCGCGCTTTGTACTGGCCCCGAACAAGCCGCATTACCGTCTGGTCAATATCGACGATCACTGGGCGAAGTATCTGCATCGCAACCTGATCGGGCTGCTGATCCTGATCGGTTTCACCCTGTTCCTGCTGCACTTCAACAACCTGAACGGCATCACAGGGGATGATACGCGTATCGGCTTCTGGCTGAACGCAGGCATCCACATTTATATTGGCTTGATCGCATGGAAAGCGCGCGAAGGTCTTTCGCAGATGATGCTGGGAACTGACCCGGACCACACCAAGTTCGACGAGGAAGTGGCACATTATTACCCGTACTTCGCCATCGCGGTCTCGGCAGCGACTTGGCTGCTGGTCGAGTTCCTGGTGGCTCAGCGCAACCCGGCATCGCTGGCTCTGCTGGTTCAGGGCGCGCATTTCACGACCATGTTCTGGCTGTTGATCGCCCCGGCGCTCGACACACTGATCCGAGGGCTTGTCCGGCATCTGCAACCGCCGATGCAGGGCGAAGGTTCGGTGGCTGAACGCGCTTACAAGTCAACCAAGCGCAGCTACATCCGTATCGGTCGGGTTCTGGCGGGCATTCTTGTCATCTTGATGATCGCCAATGCCTGGGATCTCGATCTGCAGGAAATCGCTGGTGGAGACGCGGATTCAGGCAGCAAACTGGTGCAGTTCTTCATCATCATCGCCGTCGGCTACATCCTCAATGAGGTCGTCTCGCTCTGGATCAACCGCCGACTGGCGAAAGAGATGACCGCCGCGCAAAGCCCGGACGAAGAAGCTGGCGAAGGCGGCGGTGCTGGTGGCTCGCGTCTGGCAACGGTTCTACCGCTGCTGCGCGTAACGGCTCAGGTGGCGATTGCCGTGATCTTCGTTTTGCTGGCACTCGGCGCCCTTGGGCTGGATATCACACCGCTTCTGGCTGGTGCCGGTATCCTGGGTCTGGCCATCGGTTTCGGTGCGCAAAAACTGGTGTCTGACATCGTTGGCGGCATTTTCTTCCTGATCGACGATGCCTTCCGCGTGGGTGAGTATGTCGATGTGGGTGGCACCACCGGCACGGTCGAGAAGATCTCGATCCGCTCTATGCAGCTGCGCCACCATCGCGGTCCGGTTCACACTATCCCCTATGGTGAGATTCAGAAGCTGACCAATTACAGCCGCGACTGGGTCATCATGAAGCTAAAATTCACCGTGCCTTTCGACACCGATCCCAACAAGGTGAAGAAGATCTTCAAGAAGATCGGTGCCGAGATGATGGAGGACGAGACCCACAAGGATGGCTTCCTGCAGCCGTTCAAATCTCAGGGCGTGTTCGACTTTGACGATGTGGGCATGATCATCCGGGGCAAGTTCATGGCCAAACCCGGCAAACAGTTCACGCTGCGCAAAGAGATCTTCAACCGGGTCAAGGCGGCCTTCAAGGAGAACGGCATCGACTTCGCCCGCCGCGAAGTGCGCGTTGCCATACCCGGTCTGGATGACGCTGAACACCTGAGTGAAGACCAGAAAGCAGCCGTTGGCGCCGCCGCTGGAGCGGTCGCGCAGCAGGCGCAGCAACAGGACCAACAAAAGTAAATTCAACCCGGCACGCGGCAGTCTTGGTCGCGTGCCGATCCCTCGATTGAGGCTCTGCCCGATCTGCGCAATTTGCACCTTTGTCCAGTTTGCAACAGGACAGCGCGCGGAAAGTGCCTTTTCTCTTCCCCCCGGCGGTCCCTTCCCCTAAAAGGCGCCAAACATTGCCATCTCGGGGACCGAAACAGGATGCAAGAGCCAGCCATCACACCTGATCTGATTGCCGCCCACGGGTTGAAGCCCGAGGAATACGACATGATCCTCGAGATCATCGGGCGTGAGCCAACGTTTACCGAGCTAGGCATTTTCTCGGCCATGTGGAACGAGCATTGCTCTTACAAATCCTCCAAGAAATGGCTGCGCACCCTGCCAACGTCTGGTCCTCAGGTCATTTGCGGACCGGGTGAGAACGCGGGCGTTGTCGATATCGGCGACGGGCAAGCTGTTGTTTTCAAGATGGAAAGCCACAACCATCCGTCTTACATCGAACCCTATCAGGGTGCGGCAACCGGCGTTGGCGGCATTCTGCGCGACGTCTTCACCATGGGCGCGCGCCCGATCGCCTCGATGAACGCCCTGTCCTTTGGTGAACCCGGCCACCAAAAGACCCGTCAGCTGGTCAACGGCGTGGTCGAAGGCATCGGCGGCTACGGCAACTGTTTCGGCGTGCCCTGCGTCGGAGGTGAGGTTCGCTTCCACCCGGCCTACAACGGCAACTGCCTTGTGAATGCCTTCGCGGCAGGTTTGGCTGATAGCGACAAAATCTTCTACTCGGCGGCCTCTGGCGTCGGCATGCCCGTCGTTTACCTCGGTGCCAAAACAGGACGCGACGGCGTGGGCGGCGCGACCATGGCCTCGGCCGAGTTCGACGATACCATCAAAGAGAAACGTCCCACCGTTCAGGTCGGCGACCCCTTTACTGAAAAGCGCCTCATGGAGGCGACGCTGGAACTGATGAAAACCGGCGCCGTGATTTCGATCCAGGACATGGGCGCGGCAGGCCTGACCTGCTCGGCCGTTGAGATGGGCGACAAAGGTGGTCTGGGTGTTCGTCTGGACCTTGAAAACGTGCCGCAGCGCGAAGAGAACATGACAGCCTACGAGATGATGCTGTCCGAGTCTCAGGAACGCATGCTGATGGTTCTGAAGCCCGAGCTTGAAACTGAGGCCCGCGCCGTATTCGAAAAGTGGGACCTCGACTTTGCCATCGTCGGCGAAACCATCGCCGAAGACCGTTTCCTGATCATGCACAATGGCGAGGTGAAGGCTGATCTGGTCCTGTCGAAACTCTCCTCGACCGCGCCGGAATATGACCGCCCATGGGTCTCGACGCCTGAGGCTGAAGAACTAGCCGACGTCCCGCAAATCGACCCGATTGATGGTCTGCGCGCCCTGCTCTCTTCGCCCAACTACGCGGGCAAGCAGTGGGTGTATGAGCAGTATGACACCATGGTTATGGCCGACAGCGCCCGCACCCCGGGTCTGGGTGCCGGTATGGTGCGTGTTCACGGCACCGACAAGGTGCTGGCCTTCACGTCGGACGTGACGCCGCGCTATGTCCGCGCCAATCCGGTCGAAGGCGGCAAGCAAGCGGTGGCCGAGGCCTACCGCAACCTGACCGCTGTTGGGGCCACGCCGCTGGCCACAACTGACAACCTGAACTTTGGCAACCCCGAAAAGCCCGAGATCATGGGCCAGTTCGTGGGCGCCATCCAAGGCATCGGAGCCGCCGTTGGCGCGCTGGATGTGCCCATCGTGTCCGGCAACGTCTCGCTTTACAACGAGACCGACGGTCAGGCGATCCTGCCGACCCCGACCATTGGCGCCGTTGGCCTGCTCAACCACACCGATGAGATCATCGGAAACGAGGTGCGTGAAGGTCACGTTGCCCTGGTGATCGGTGAAACCAAAGGCCATCTGGGCCAATCCGCCCTTCTGGCCGAGGTGTTCAACCGCGAAGAAGGCGATGCGCCCCACGTGGATCTTGAGGTCGAGAAGCGCAACGGCGACTTCATCCGCGCCAACCGCGAGATGATCAAGGCCTGCACCGACCTGAGCGACGGTGGCCTCGCGCTTGCCGCGTTTGAACTGGCCGAAGCGGCGGGCGTTGGCGTTCACCTCGACGATGCCTCGACCGAGGTGCTGTTCGGCGAAGATCAAGCCCGTTATTTGATCGCCTGCAACTTTGATCAGGCCGAAGCACTGATGATTGCAGCTGGTCAGGCCGGCGTCCCATTGACCTCGGTTGGCCGTTTCACCGGAGATAGCGTGAAAATCGGCAGTTCCGAAGCCCATTTGGCCGAATTGACCGAGGTTTTCCGCCAAAGCTTTGCCACCGCGGTCGCCTGATCTCACTTCTCGTTCTGCAAAGGAATAGTCCCGCGCCCTGATCGGTGCGGGATTTGCATATCTGAAAGACCTTCCACATCTTGCACGCGCCTTCCCATCGCTCTACATCTTGGGAGAGACCTTCAGGAGTAAGCCTAGATGCCAATGAGCGCCCACGAGATTGAAACCCTGCTGCGCGAGAGCTTTCCCAACGCGGAAATTCAGGTTGGCGGCAGCGATGGCGTTCACATGTCCGCCATGGTCGTGGATGAGAGCTTTCGCGGCAAGAACCGCGTCCAGCAACAGCGCGCTGTTTATGCGGCCTTGAAAGGTAAAATGGACGGCCCGGACGGTGACCTGCACGCGCTGGCGCTGACCACCAAAGTACCGGAGTAGGATGGAACATGCGATTGTAATCTCAATTGCGGTTTCCGTCTTTGTTCTGCTCATCACTCTTTTGGCGCAGAACAAATCAAAGACTGGGCGCAAGACGAGGCGAGGATCGCCGCTGTGACAGGGAAAACACCTTCTGCAATTCTCCTATAAATCACATGACAGTGCAATCAGCTCGGCAGAGCCTATATCCCCAAGGATACGCAAGATTACGCCAAAGCTATGATGCCGAAGAGCAAAGGAAACGCGAAATGACCGACGTGAAGACCCAGATCGACGAAACCGTCAAAGCCAATGACGTGGTGCTGTATATGAAAGGCACCAAAGAGATGCCTCAGTGCAGTTTCTCATCCCGAGTGGCAGGTGTGCTGAACTACATGGGCGTTGAATATGCCGACGTGAATGTTCTGGCCGACGAAGCCGTCCGTCAGGGTATCAAGGACTATTCGGACTGGCCGACCGTGCCGCAGCTCTATGTCAAAGGCGAGTTTGTCGGTGGCTGCGATATCATCACCGAAATGACCCTTTCGGGTGAATTGGACACTCTGTTTGATGAAAACGGTGTCGGCTACAACAAGGACGCAGCCGACAAAATCCGTGAGGCCAATGCCTAATCCGGCCTTAACGGCTGGAGCAATCCTGAAAAATGACCTGTTCACTGGCGGCGTTTGTCGCCAGGAAGCTCACCGTGGCATTCCACCCTTTTGATCGCAGGATATAGGTTCCGTTCGTATCCACGGATTCGTACCGAATGCCCGAACCGCTCTCGACCTGTCGCATCGCGACCAGAGAGTTGTCGACCATCGTCGCTGCGGCGCCTGAACCGTCCAATGCGTTGAAATAGGTCACTGGCAGCGGAATACCGTTCTCGCAGTTGAACGTCACCGTCAGTATGTCGATCTCGGCCATCGCCTTGGATGCACACACAAGGGCCACGGCCCCGCAGATCAAGCCGCATGCTCGTTTCATTTTGCTTTTTCCTCGATATCTGATGCCAGGGCTTCGGCCCGTGCAGCCAATTCGGCCAGTGTATCCGTAACCGAAGGCGGCACGACAGCGACCTCGATCCGTTCAGGTTCAGGCGCAGGTGCGCTGCGTAGCGTTTGAAGCTCGGCCTCGGTTTCCGCCAGTTTCGCCTCAAGCGCTTTGACCTTGTCGTCAGTCGCAGCCGTCTTGTCCGCCAACATCAGACCGGCCATCAACAACATGCGGGATTCGGGCATACGCCCAATCTGATCCGAAAGCACCTGCGCTTCGTCATCCAGCATTTTCGCGGCGGCCTGCAGAAAACTTTCTTCCCCGTCCTGACAAGACACGTCAAACCCGCGCCCGCCGATATGAATGGTCACTTCGGGCATTACTCAACCTCACCTTCTGCCAGTTTCGCCTGCGATAGCAGAGGCTCAAGGCGAGCCAGAACAGCCCGTGCCTCGGCCGCATCGGTCGCTTGCGCCGCGCGCGTTGCTTCCAACTCCGCTACAGTCGCCTGATTCAACAACTCCGCGTCCTGAACTCCCTCTTGCGCCGCAGCGCGCAGGGCATCAACTGAGTTGCGTAGTTGCTCATTCGCCTGCCGCATCCTCTGTAGATCGTCATCCAGACGTGACATGGCAGCCCCGTGGCTGGCGCGCTCGGCCCTCAACATCTCCAGCTCCGCGTTCAGCTCGGCCACCCGTTCGCTATCGGCCAATTCGGCCCGCAAACGACTATTTTCGGCCTCGATGTCTCCAGCCCGCAAAATAGCAGCCCGCATCTCTTCGATCTCAGCCCGCAGAGCGGCAGGGTCTTCCTGACCTTCCAGATCGGCCCGCAATTGCGCGTTCTCGGCTTTCAGAGCGTCCAGTTCCTCGGTGTTTTCCAGTGCTGCCTTCGCCTCGGCCAATTCGGCCCGCGCAGCCTCGACCGCAGAAAGCTTGGTTGCGGCTTCGGCCAACTCAGCCCGCAGTGCGTCGACATCGGCCGTAGGCTCTGGAGCAGCACGCAGCGCCTCCATATCGGCGCGCATGCCGTCAACTTCCTGCTCGTGGCGTTCCTTCAACGAAGTCAAGCGCTCTTGCAGCTGCGCGTTGGCAACACGCTCATCATCCAGCGCTGCTTGCAAGCCATGATCTGCATCGCCTGCGGGCGCGCTTTGCAGGGCTGTCACGCCCGTGCCAATACGCTCCATCGCAGCAAGAATACGTTGCTGTAACTCTTCAATCTGGCTCATGCCCCTGTCACCTCTTAACCAAGGTTCATTCTGTTGCCGAACCGTCCGAATCAAGAATCGGTTCCGCTTGGCCCCAGTCTAGCGGAATGTGACAGAAAATACCCACTGTTTGGTTTCAAAGGCTTGGACAGCTCTCTTCAAGCGGTGCGACCTTGTTTCGCCCGGTTCTGCTTGCACTTTGAGGGCTGAATGCTATTGAGCGCGCAATCTGCTTCAAACCCAAAGGAACAACGCCCGTGGACCTGACTGCGCTGCGCAATGCAAACCCCGAACACTGGGACAAAGCTGCGGCCATCCGCACCCTGACCCTTGACGCCGTCGCTGCCGCCAATTCCGGCCATTCCGGTATGCCAATGGGCATGGCCGATGTTGCGACCGTCCTGTTCGAAAAGCACCTGAAATTCGACGCCTCGGCCCCGAACTGGCCGGACCGCGACCGCTTCATTCTGTCGGCGGGCCACGGCTCGATGCTGATCTATTCGCTGCTGTACCTTACAGGCCACGCGGATGTGACGCTGGACGAGATCAAGAACTTCCGTCAGCTGGGCGCAAAAACTGCGGGTCACCCCGAGAACTTCCTGGTCGACGGGATTGAAACCACCACCGGCCCGCTGGGTCAGGGCATCTCGAACGCTGTGGGTTTTGCCATGGCCGAGGAAATCCAGCGCGCGCATTACGGCAAGAAGATCGTTGATCACTATACCTATGTGATCGCCGGCGACGGCTGCCTGATGGAAGGCGTCAGCCAAGAAGCGATAACTCTGGCCGGCCGCCATGAGCTGGGCAAACTGATCGTTTTCTGGGACGACAACAACATCACCATCGACGGCACCGTGGATATCGCCGACCGCACCGATCAGGTGCGCCGTTTTTCAGCCTCTGGCTGGCACGTGATCGAGATCGACGGCCATGATCCGCAAGCCATCGACGCGGCGATCACGCAGGCGAAGAAGTCGAAGAAACCTTCGATGATTGCCTGCAAAAGCCACATCGCTCTGGGTCACGCCGCACAGGATACCTCGAAAGGGCATGGCGCACTGACGGATCAGGAGCAGCTGAAGGCCGCCAAAGAAGGCTATGGCTGGCCGCATGACGCATTCGAGATCCCTGCCAACGTGAAATCGGCTTGGGAAGCCATCGGTGCCCGTGGCGCCGCCGAACGAGCGGAATGGGAAGAGCGTTTTGCGCAAATCTCGGAACGCAAACAGGCCGAGTTCAACCGAGCCTATGCTTTCGAGGCCCCCAAGAAACTGGCCGGTGCGATCCGTTCGTTCAAGAAACAGATGTCGGAAGATCAGCCCAAGCTGGCCACCCGCGCCTCGTCCGAAAAGGTTCTGAACGTTGTGAACCCGATCATGACCGAGACCGTGGGCGGCTCGGCTGACCTGACCGGTTCGAACAACACCAAATCGGCTGATATGGGTGTGTTCCTGCCGGAAAACCGCAAGGGTCGCTACATCCACTACGGTATCCGTGAGCACGGCATGGCCGCTGCGATGAACGGTATGGCGCTACACGGTGGCATCCGCCCCTATGGCGGTACCTTCATGGCCTTCACCGACTATGCCCGCCCGTCCATGCGTCTGGCCGCGCTGATGAAAATCCCGTCGGTCTTCGTGATGACCCATGACTCGATCGGTCTGGGCGAAGATGGTCCGACCCACCAGCCGGTCGAGCATCTGGCAATCAGCCGCGCGACGCCGAACACCTATGTGTTCCGCCCCGCCGACACCGTCGAGACCGCTGAAGCTTGGGAACTGGCGCTGACCTTCAAGGACAGCCCCTCGGTCCTGTCGCTGACCCGTCAGGGCGTGCCGACCGTGCGCAAGGATCATAAAGCCAAGAACTTGACCGCGCAGGGTGCTTACGTTCTGGCCGAAGCCGAGAGCAAGCGTCAGGCGATCCTGATCGCTACGGGCTCTGAGGTTTCCTTGGCAATGGAAGCCAAAGCGATGCTTGAAGCCGAAGGCATCGGTACCCGCGTCGTCTCCATGCCGTGTATGGAGCTGTTCGCTGAACAAGACGAAGCCTACCGCAAGCGCGTTCTGCCCGCCGGAGCGGTTCGCGTCGGCATCGAAGCCGCTGTTCGCGCCGGTGGTTGGGATCGCTGGCTGCTGGGTGAGCGTGGTCGCGAAGCCAAGGCAGGTTTCATCGGCATGTCGAGCTTTGGTGCCTCTGCTCCAGCTGGTGATCTGTATAAGCATTTCGGCATTACCGCCGAAGCGACCGTAGCCAAGGTCAAGGAACTTCTGGGCTAATCCAGCCTGCCACAAAATGAAAAGCCCCGGTCCACGCCGGGGCTTTTTTCTTACACGAAGATGATCACGGATTGCATTCCATCCACGATCAAATCGCCTTCTGTGTTCCAAACGCGCATGACCTGAGAACTATAGCCATCGCGGCCTGCGGTAAGTTGGTGCTCCAGTAAGAACCAACCGTCGCGAGTTTGAATATCCTCGGACAACACGTTGAAAATCCAGTTCATTGACGAATTTGGTCCGGGTTTCTTTAGCGTGGGGTAGATAGCTGGCGGTGGGAGGTCAGCGATTGCAATCAAGCCCTCCGTCCTGTTCCACATCCGAGGATCGTTGTGTCGGGCCCAAAGGCGCAGATACCCGCGATCTGCCCCCATGAAAGGCAATTCACCCTCGACCTTTCTGACGTCAAAGTTTGTAAGGAAAGGTATCGGCGGTCGCGGCAAATCTGGAGAGAAATAATACTCCGTCATCTCGGGCGCATCTGCGGGCTTCGCCGGGCAATCGAACGCGACATGGCTGTCTTGCGCGCGGCCAAAGGAAAATGTCGCTTGCGCCGCAACACTGCCACCGATTTCGGCAAGAGCGTGGATGGTCTTCACATTGCGCCCCTCGCGCAAGATTTCCGTTTTGACTAGCGGCGGATCACTGATCGGCGCCGTGAAATTTACCAGAGCTGATCTGAGGGGCGGTAGATCGGCGTGCCGATTGTAAACCGTTGACAACATTAAGGCTGACGAAAACCCACCGAATGTTGTGCGGCCTTGCTTCCAGTTTTGCGGCACTGGGTAGCTGAGGCATTCACCTTGCGCCTCAGCGGCGCTGAGGACATCGAACAGGGATGGCTCGGACATGGGAATTCCACTTAGCTATTGGCACGTCGAGGATAATCTGACCGCAGACGGAGGCCAGCAGGACCTAACGTCATCGCCTAGTGTTCTTTTGATGAACCTGAAAACGCGCCCATCACGGGCCCGATGACTTTGGTTGCCAAGGGGATCAAGACCATCCCCCACGCCAGACCAAAGATGCCGTCCATGGTCGCCTTGGCGATCCACTCCGCCGCAGCCTCCCATTGGGCCGAGACCGAATGACCAACCGCGTAGGCCCAGTTATGGATATGGTGCCCAAGCCAGCCAAAGCCCAGAACCTCCATCCCGTGGATGACGATGGATCCGCCCACCCACAGCATGGCCGCCGTACCGACGATCGACAGCGTTTTCATCACCGTGGGCATCGCCTTGACCAATCCGCGCCCCAGCCCTCGGCCTACCGGCGTAAGAGCGTTTCCGGCCAGATACAGCCCGACATCGTCCATCTTCACGATCAAGGCAACCGAGCCATAGACGGCTACGGTCACCCCAAGCCCGACAACGGCTAAAGTCGCCGCCTGCATCCACACATTCGGAGCCTCAATCGCGGCCAGCGCAATGGTCATGATCTCGGCCGACAGGATGAAATCTGTCTTGATCGCGCCTTTGACCTTCTGTTTTTCAAGATGGCCCGGATCTCGTACATCCATGTCCTTTTCGATGGCGTGGCTGCCATGCGGGAACAGAACATGGAAAATCTTCTCGGCCCCTTCGAAACACAGATATGACCCGCCGAGCATCAGCAAAGGCGTGATCAGCCATGGCGCGAAATTCGCAAGCAACAAGGCGACCGGCAGCAGCAGGATGAGCTTGTTGAAAACCGACCCACGGGCAATGCGCCAAATGATCGGCAACTCACGCGCAGGCGCGAAGCCCTGTACGTATTTCGGCGTAACCGCAGCGTCGTCGATAATCACCCCGGCCGTTTTGGCCCCTGCCTTGCCAGCAGCCGCCACGACATCATCCACCGAGGCCGCAGCCACCTTGGCAATCCCCGCCACATCATCCAAAAGGGCCAACAGTCCGCTCATCGCGTGTCCTTTCGTGTCACCTGCCGCAAACGGACCCTACCCGATCCAACAGCTAGCGCAAGCGTTAGCGCAATCTGTTTAGGTTTGCGCTAACACCTTAAAAATATGCCGTTTTTGCCCTTTTGAGATTCCGGTTTCAAGGCTATATGGCCTCAAACGCAAGCGCATTTGGAGACGTCACATGACCATCAAGGTCGGTATCAATGGTTTTGGCCGCATTGGCCGCTGTACCCTGTCGCACATTGCCGCCTCGGGCCGCAACGACATCGAAGTGATCAAAGTCAACGCCACCGGCCCGCTCGAAACATCGGCGCATCTGCTGAAGTATGACAGCATTCACGGCCGTTTCCCGCGCGAAGTTTCGATCGAAGGCGACACCATGGATCTGGGCCGCGGCCCGATGCAGATGTTCTCGACCTACGACATGAACGAGCTGGATTGGGAAGGCTGCGACGTCGTTCTGGAATGCACCGGTAAGTTCAACGACGGCACCAAGGCAAAAACCCACCTGGATCGCGGCGCGCGAAAGGTTCTGCTGTCGGCTCCCGGTAAGAATGTCGACAAGACCATCGTGTTCGGCGTGAACCACAACACCCTGACCGCGAATGACAACATGGTCTCGAACGGCTCCTGCACCACGAACTGCCTTGCTCCGCTTGCCAAGGTTCTGGACGAAGGTGTTGGCATCGAACACGGTATCATGACCACCATCCACGCCTATACCGGCGACCAGCCGACACTGGACCGTCGCCACAGCGACCTGTACCGCGCTCGCGCGGCGGCGATGTCGATGATCCCGACCTCGACCGGTGCAGCTGCTGCCTTGGGCGAGGTTCTGCCCAACTTGAAAGGTCGTCTGGACGGCTCGGCAATCCGCGTCCCTACACCGAATGTTTCGGCCGTAGACCTGAGCTTCCGCGCTTCGCGCGACGTGACCGTTGAAGAGGTCAACGCAATCGTTGAAGAGGCCGCCAAAGGCCCGATGCAGCGCGTTCTGGGTTATGAGCCCGCGCCGCTGGTCTCGACCGATTTCAACCACACCGAGGAGAGCTCGATCTTCGCCCCTGAGCAGACCCGCGTGGTTGATAACCGCATGGTCCGCGTGTTGGCGTGGTATGACAATGAATGGGGCTTTTCGGTTCGTATGGCCGATGTCGCCGTCGCCATGGGACGCCTTAACTGATTTCCCCATGATCGCTTGAACAGCTTCGCCCGCTCAGGTTATCTGAGCGGGCGTTTTTGTTCGGGGCCCTCATGACAAATCAAATCGCCATCTGGCTGGCGCTGCTGATCCTTGGCGCAATCATGCTGGACTATGCCCTGTTTGGGACCGAGCATTTTCTGTTCCTCGGCAAGAAACTTTACGACTTTCTCGACTGGCTCGCCTTCTGGCGCTGAGCAAGGTTTTACTTGACTTTCTCGTCGATCTCGCTTTGTTAGCGCTAACTCATTTCGAGCAGAGACTCTGACGGAGCAGGACATGACACTTAAACTGGCCATTAACGGATTTGGACGTATCGGACGCGGCGTTTTGCGCGCGGTTATGGAGTCGGGACGGACCGACGTAGAAATCGTTGCGATCAACGATCTGGCCAAGCCGGAAATGAACTCCCACATGTTCGAATTCGACAGCGTTCATGGCCGCTACTCCAAGCCCGTCACACTGCCCGAGGCCGGTCTCGACGTTGGCGCGGGTCCGATCCGACTGACAAGCGAACGCGATCCAGAAGCGTTGGACTGGTCGGATGTCGATGTCGTGCTGGAATGCACCGGCGTATTCCGGACCCGAGAAGCGGCTGAGCGTCACCTGAAGAACGGCTCCAAGAAAGTCCTGATCTCGGCCCCGGCCCGTGGAGACGGCGGCGTCAAGACGATCGTGTTTGGCGTGAACGATTCCGAACTGACCGCCGACGACACGATCGTGTCGAATGCCTCATGCACAACCAATTGCCTGTCACCTGTTGCTGCGGCGCTGGATGCCGGGTTGGGGATCGTGCACGGCAACATGACCACCGTTCACGCCTATACCGCAAGCCAGCCGGTGCATGATACTGCGGGCAAAGACCCTTACCTGTCACGTGCGGCGGCTCTGTCGATGATCCCGACAACCACCGGTGCTGCCGCAGCTGTTGGGCTGGTTCTGCCGCAACTGGCGGGCAAACTGACCGGTCAGGCGATCCGTGTGCCGACCCCGAATGTCTCGGTGGTTGATCTGGTGGCCGAAGTCTCTCGCCCAACGACCGAGGAAGAGGTCAACGCGCTGTTTGTTGAGGCCGCTGCCAAAATCCCTGGCGTTCTGGCAGCCGAAAACCGTCCGCTGATTTCGATCGATTTCAACCACGATGCCCATAGCTCGACCGTGTCGCTGGCGGAGACCAAGGTCACGGATGGCACGCTGGTGCGCGTGCTGGCATGGTATGACAACGAATGGGGTTTCTCGAACCGGATGCTGGACACAGCCGCCGCGATGGGCGCGTTATCCTAACCGCTCTTTAAGGGCCACATTCACGCGGGGTGTGACGAATTTCGACACGTCCCCGCCTAAACGCGCGATCTCTTTCACCAGTTTTGATGCAATGGCCTGATGCCGCGCTTCGGCCATCAGGAACACGGTCTCGATGGAATCGTCCAAGGCCCGGTTCATGCCAACCATCTGGAATTCATACTCAAAATCAGCAACGGCCCGCAGCCCGCGCACGATGACCTGCGCGCCCACATCCCGCGCGCAGTCGATCAGCAAGTTCTCGAACGGATGCGCCACGATCTGGGTCCCGGTCTGTTCTGACAGATGCGCGCATTCCGCCTCAATCATGGCAACGCGTTCTTCCAGTGAAAACAGAGGCCCCTTGTCCCGGTTGATGGCCACGCCAATGACCAGTTTGTCCACCAGCGCCGAGGCTCGACGGATGATGTCGATATGCCCCAAGGTGATCGGGTCAAAAGTTCCGGGATAAAGGCCAACCCGCATCACGCTCTCCTGCGTTCAAAAACTGGGCGATAGCAAACACAATCATGCTGCAGGTGCAAGAGGGCGTTATGCCCTGCCCCCGTATCGCTTTGCGTTTTATGTGAATCGAAATACGCTGCCTCTCCCTGCTGTCGAACGCGCATTTCGATGGGTTTTCGATGAAACGCAAAGCGCTTTAATGCCCCATGATCATGCCCTGAAGGGCGTCTTTTTCCATTGCAAGCTCGGTCAGTTGCGCCTTGACCACGTCCCCGAGGGTGACGATGCCGACAAGCTTGCCATCCTCGACAATCGGCATGTGGCGGAACCGGCCTTCGGTCATGCGGGCCAGAATATCTTCGACCGATTCCTGTCGTGTCGCAGTGATCAGGTCCTTGGTCATATAGCTATCGACCGATTGGTTCAGGCACCCGCTGCCGCTGGCCGCCAGTTCTCGGACGATGTCGCGTTCGGACAGGATACCGATGGCCGTGCTGCCTCCGTCTTCTGAGACGACGACTGTACCGATGCGTCTTTCCGCCAGTATCTTCGCCGCCTCGGACACAGTCGCGGATGGAGCGACGGTCACCACCTCATCGGTGGCTTTGGATGTCAGAATGGCTTGAACGAGCATAAAAAACCTCCGGCAATAACGTACTGTTTTCCAAAGCGTTGCCGGAATGGTCATGTGTGTCAAGTTCCGGCTTCCGCCTCAAGCCGTGCAACTTCGTCGCGAATCCCACGGGTCAATGCCTGCGCAAAGCGGTTGAGGCGTTCGTTTCGCTGATCGCCTTGATGCCGAACCAGATGAAAGCTGCGGGTCAGACTGACCTGATCGGTCAGCAACCTGCTCAGGTTCGGATGAAACGGAAGCGTGAAGTCATGCGCAACGCAGATCCCCGCCCCAAGCGCCGCCTGACGCAGCTGAACAGGTACCGAGTTAGACGCAAGCGCCACCCGGTCGATGCCCAGATCGTTGAGGTAGTCCAACTCGCGATCGAAGATCATATCCGGGATATAGCCGATCAAACGGTGGGCTTTCAGGTCCTCGACCGTCTGGATCGGTGCGTGCCGGTCCAGATAGTCCTGCGCCGCAACCAAATGCAGTTTGTAGTCGCTGACCTTTTGCACCAGTAGTTTGCCTGCGGTCGGAGAGCTGACCGTGACAGCCATATCCGCCTCACGCCGCGACAAGTTGATGATCCTCGGCAGCGCCAGGATCTGAATATCCAGATCCGGATTGGCATCGCTGATCTTCGCGCAGACCTGAGGCAAAAGGTAGTTCGCCGAACCATCCGGAGCGCCGATCCGAATTTGACCACTCAGCGACTCGGTCGACCCAACCACTGCGCCAGCGGCAGCGCGCATCGCCTCTTCGGCTTGCAGGCCGTGATCCAGCAGGCGTTCCCCGGCGGTTGTCAGAACGTAACCCTGCTGCGACTTGGTGAACAGCTGGGCGTCCAGGCTGCCCTCTAAACGAGCGATCCTCCGGCCAACCGTAGCCGGGTCGATCTTGAGGATCCGCCCCGCCGACGACAGGCTTTCCTCACGCGCGACGGCAAGAAAAACGCGCATATCATCCCAATTCGGCGTCATCCCGTCCCTCTTGCATTTTTGCAAAGCTCTTTTGAGACATTGCCTCTGTTCAGGTTATTTCTGCAAGCCTATTCTGCGCGCAAACATATCGGAGGAGTTTGCAATGCAAGATCTGACTCATTTCATCAATGGCGAGAACGTGGCCGGAACCTCGGGCCGTTTTGATGACGTTTTCAACCCGGCAACGGGTGAAGTTCAGTACAAATGCCCAATGGCAAGCGCGGCCGAAACGACCGCCGCGATTGAAGCCGCCGCAGCCGCACAACCCGCATGGGGCGCAACCAACCCGCAGAAACGCGCGCGCGGCATGATGGCCATGGTCGGCCTGATGAACCGCGACATGGACAAGCTGGCCGAAGCGCTGAGCCGTGAGCACGGCAAGACTATCCCCGACGCCAAGGGTGACCTGCAGCGCGGTCTGGAGGTGATCGAATACTGCATCGGCGCACCACAAATGCTGAAGGGTGAGTTCACCGACAGCGCAGGCCCCGGTATCGACATGTACTCGATGCGCCAGCCTCTGGGCGTTGTCGGTTCGATCATGCCGTTCAACTTCCCGGCGATGATGCCTCTGTGGCACGTTGGCCCGGCGCTGGCCTGCGGCAACGCCGTGGTTCTGAAACCGTCCGAGCGTGACCCCTCGGTTCCGCTGATGCTTGCCGAGTTGTTCATCGAGGCAGGCCTGCCCAAGGGCGTCTTCCAGGTCGTCAATGGCGACAAAGAGGCCGTAGACACCATCCTCGACAGCGAAATCATTCAGGGCGTCAGCTTTGTTGGCTCGACTCCGATCGCGCAATACATCTACAGCCGCGCAACGGCCAACGGCAAACGCGCGCAGTGCTTTGGTGGTGCCAAGAACCACATGATCGTCATGCCAGACGCGGATCTGGACCAAGCCGCAGACGCGCTGGTCGGTGCGGGCTTTGGCGCGGCGGGCGAACGCTGCATGGCGATCTCGGTCGCCGTTCCTGTGGGTGAAGAAACCGCGGACCGTCTGATCGAGAAGCTGATCCCGCGCGTCGAAAAGCTGAAAGTCGGCCCCTACACCGCCGGAGACGACGTGGACATGGGCCCCGTTGTGACCGGTGCCGCGAAAGAGCGCATCCTCGGCCTGATCAATTCGGGCGTTGAGCAAGGCGCGAAGCTGGTCGTCGACAACCGCGATTTCAGCCTGCAGGGCTATGAAGACGGCTTCTTTGTCGGCCCGCACCTGTTCGATCACGTGACGCCTGACATGGATATCTACAAGCAGGAAATCTTCGGTCCGGTTCTGTCGACTGTTCGCGCAGGCTCCTACGAAGAGGCAATCGGTCTGGCGATGGACCATGAATACGGCAACGGCACCGCGATCTTCACGCGCGACGGTGACACTGCACGTGACTTCGCCAGCCGGATCAACATCGGCATGGTCGGCATCAACGTCCCGATCCCGGTTCCGCTGGCCTACCACACCTTTGGCGGCTGGAAGAAATCCATGTTCGGTGACCTGAACCAGCATGGCCCGGACAGCTTCAAGTTCTACACCCGCACCAAGACTGTCACGGCCCGCTGGCCGTCGGGCATCAAGGAAGGTGGCGAGTTCAACTTCAAAGCGATGGACTGATCCAAAGCCAAATCTGTTCAAACCCGGCCGCTCTGGCCGGGTTTTTCATTGGCAGGGTTCCGCCAGACCCCTCCAAAACCCGGAATCTCACGATAAATTCAAGCTGTAGAGGCTGGCTATTTGTGAGTCTGGCAAATATTTTCGGCGCAACTATATATTCGAGCAGATTGAACCTCCGGAGGTCGCCTTGTCCAAATCCAACATGACTCGCCGTTCGGCCCTATTGGGGGCTGCATCCGTTCTGGCCACTCCGGCCCTCGTCCGCGCTCAAAGCTCCGATGCGTTCCCGCAAAGCGAAGACGCTATCAGCACGCAACTGCCGGTACGCCGAAATGTCTCGTCGTTCTCGCAGCAGAACTGGCAAGACCATTTTGATCAGTTGGGTGCGGGCTGCCTGTTGGCCGACATCACCAGCCGCGCGGTTCACTATTGGGGACCGGACGGGACGTATAAACTGTATCCCAGCTCGGTTCCGATGAGTGAAGAGCTGACCAGGCGCGGTTACACCAAGGTCGTCCGCAAGGCCGAAAACCCGACATGGACACCGACCGCCTCAATGCGGGAACGCGATCCGTCTCTGCCCGTGCGGATGGAGGGTGGTGACCCCGGCAACCCGCTAGGCACGCGCGCGATGTATCTGGGCTGGCCAGCTTATCTGGTCCATGGAACCCACGACACCCGCAAGATCGGACGGCAGAGTTCCTCCGGCTGTATAGGCCTTTACAACCAACATGTGGAAGAGCTGTACCCTCTGGTCCAAATCGGTACGCAGGTACGTTTGGTCTGAGGTTCAAAACCCAGGAACAGCAAAGCCCCGGCCATCAGGACCGGGGCTTTTTGTTTAGCGGGGCGCCAAGGTTATTCGGGCAGAATAACCTCATCGACCACATGGATAACGCCATTGCTGGCTTCGATGTCGGCCTGCACCACATCAGCGCCATTCACGCGGACGCCATTTTTAGCGATGACGCTCAGGCGATCGCCCTGAACGGTCAGAACCTTCGCGCGCTTGCCAGCGATATCACCCGACATCACTTTGGCAGGCACAACGTGGTAGGTCAGAATCTCAACCAGTTTGTCCTTGTTTTCCGGCAGCAGCAGGCTTTCCACCGTGCCTTCGGGCAGAGCAGCAAACGCCTCATCCGTCGGTGCGAAGACGGTGAACGGACCGTTGCCTTTCAACGTGTCGACCAGACCGGCGGCCTGAACGGCTGCGACCAGTGTGGTGAACGATCCCGCAGATACGGCGGTGTCAACGATGTCAGCAGCCTGAGCCTTGATCGGCATGGCAAGTGCAACGGCGGCGGCGGCGCCCATCAATGTGCGACGAAACATGGCTGTCTTCTCCTCTCCAGCTTGTTATGGAAAGGGGTACGGCGCATGTTTCAGACCGGATCACTTTGGGATCACTGTTCTTTGATCTGAACCCAGATACTCTGCGCCCGGCCATCGTTTAGAAACGGTAGCGCGTCACACGCATCGGGGCGGTCCTGTTGCAGGTAATACCCCGGCCAAAGCATTGAAAACGCGCCGGATTGCAGCAGGGCATGCAGCATGTACTGCTCACCCCAACCGGGGCAATCATAGAAGAACCGCTTGGGATATTCGTAAGGTAAAAAAACATCATGCACGTGGATTACAACGCCTGGCTTCAGCGTCGGGATGATGCGGCAGAACAGATGCGCGACGTCGTTGCTCATCCTGACAACATGGCTGGAGTCGATGAACAGAACATCCCCCGCCTCAAGCTGTTCGAACAGCGCCGGATCGACCTCCTCAAGCCGTTTCTGTTCGAACGCGTCGACCACATGCGCGATGTCCGCCCGCGGGTACGGGTCGATGGCTGTGATGTGCGTGTCCAACCCTCCGTCAAGGATGGCTTGCCGCGTCACGCGGGTTGAGTTGCCGCAACCAACCTCAATCACGCGTTTCGGTTTGAACCTGCGGATCATCAAATACAGAGCGTCGGCATCGGGGCTGTCGTAATAGCCGTTGCCCAGCCGGTAACCGGTCTGGTTCCGGGCTGGGTCCTTCAAGGCCTCCAGCGCCTCCTTGTACTGGCCGTATTCGGCGATCAGCTGCGCGATGTCGAAGCCTTCCATCCCCGGTGACAGCGCGTAAGCCGGGCGCTCCAGCCCGCCTGCCCGCTCGAACGCCTCCAGCCGGGCGCGCTCGTCCTGTTCGGTCACCTTGTCGACCAGCTTCACCCCCAGCTCATCAAGGGCTGCGTTGATCTGCGGGAATTTTCTGGGTTTCACGAGGCCGGCTCCGTTATCGCATTGCTGCCCGTTCCTTAGCGCTGGTTGTGGTCGCTCTGCAAGCGGCCCCACGACAAACCACCGGCAAACCCTTGGCAAAACGGTGATTTACGTATTCACTGATTGCATTGGAAAACGGCAGGTAGGCCCATGCAACAAGATTTCACGATCGGCATTGAGGAAGAATACCTGCTGGTCGACCGCGACAGCCTGCATCTGGCCGAGGCCCCCGCCGCATTGATGGAGGCCTGCCAAGCCGATTTCGAAGGACAGGTCAGCCCCGAATTTCTACAGTGTCAGATCGAGGTCGGTACCCGCCCCCACACGACCGTCAAAAGCGCGCGCGAAGATCTCAGGCGTCTACGCTCCTGTGTTTCGAAACGGGCCGCCGAGTATAACCTCAGCCCGATCGCCGTGTCCTGCCATCCGTTCGCCGATTGGAAAAAACAGCACCACACACGGAAAGAGCGTTACGACGCGCTGCAACACGCATTGGGCGGAGTTGCGAGGCGAATGCTGATTTGCGGGATGCATGTACACGTAGGGGTCGAAGACCCAGCCCTGCGGGCGGATCTGATGCCGCAGCTTAGCTATTTCCTGCCGCATCTGCTGGCACTTTCGGCGTCCTCTCCGTTCTGGAATGGCGAGGATACGGGGCTGTCCTCCTACCGGCTGACCGTGTTCGACAATCTACCGCGTACGGGCTTGCCGCCGGTCTATAACAGTTGGAGCGAATACGAACGCACAACCGGCGTCTTGGTCGAGCTGGGCGTGATCGAGGATACCTCGAAAATCTGGTGGGATCTGCGCCCCTCCCATCGGTTCCCGACGCTGGAAACCCGGATCATGGACGTTCAGCCGCGGCTTGAGCACACCTTATCTCTGGCCGCGCTTGTGCAGGCCCTGACCCGTATGCTGTGTCGCCTGAAGGCCCGTAATCTGCGCTGGCGACAGTATGACCGCTTCCTAATCGGTGAAAACCGCTGGCGCGCGCAACGCTATGGGGTCGGCGAAGGGCTGATTGATTTTGGGGATCGCTCGATCAAACCCATGGCCGAACTGATCGGCGAACTCATGGGGATGCTGGCCGAAGATGCCGCGGCGCTGGGAACCATGACCGAACTCGCCCGCCTGCGTCAGATCGCCGAGACGGGCACCTCTGCCACGCGCCAACGGCGCGTCCATGCCGAAGCTGTCGCGAAGGGCGAAGACCCCGGCCAAGCCGTTGTCCGCCATCTAATCGAAGAGTTTCACGCGGACCTCTAGCGAACCCTACACTCAAACAGCTCTCAGGATTGCTCATCCTGAAATAGTTCTGTAACGATTGCGAAATAAACAATCGTTCAATTCTTTGCCTGTGGGAGGGTGCGCAATGGATTTCGGGCTGACCGAGGAACAAACGGCCATTTTCGATATGGCCTATGGATTTGGGCAGGACAACATCGCCCCATTCGCCCGCCAGTGGGAGGCAGAAGGCACAATCCCCAAAGAGCTTTGGCCCCGTATCGGAGAGCTTGGCTTTGGCGCGCTCTACGTCTCGGAAGGCAGCGGCGGCGCCGACCTCAGCCGTCTCGACGCAACCCTCGTGTTCGAGGCGCTGTCCATGGCCTGCCCTTCTATCGCGGCGTTCCTGTCGATCCACAATATGTGCGCAAAGATGCTGGACAGTTTCGCCAGTGATGAGCTGAAATCGCGGGTCATGCCCGACGTTCTGAGCCTGAACACAGTGCTAAGCTACTGCCTGACCGAACCAGGCTCCGGCTCGGACGCCGCCGCGTTGAAGACGCGGGCTGAGCGCACGAACGAGGGCTACACTCTGAACGGTACCAAGGCCTTCATCTCGGGTGGCGGATATTCGGATGCCTATGTCTGCATGGTCCGCACGGGCGCGGAAGGTCCAAAAGGAATCTCGACCGTCTATGTCGAAGACGGCACGCCGGGTCTGAGCTTTGGAGCGCTGGAACAGAAAATGGGTTGGAAAAGCCAACCCACAGCGCAGGTCCAGTTCGACGATTGCAAAATTCCTGCAGGCAATCTGGTCGGCACTGAAGGGGACGGTTTCAAATACGCCATGATGGGCCTTGATGGAGGACGTCTGAACATCGCCTCGTGCTCCTTGGGCGCGGCGCAGGCCGGGTTGGACATGACCCTGCAATACATGTCCGAGCGGAAGGCGTTTGGGCAATCCATCGACCAATTTCAGGCCTTGCAATTCCGCCTGGCCGATATGGAGATCGAATTGCAGGCCGCGCGCACCTTCCTGCGGCAGGCTGCCTGGAAACTGGATCAAGGCGCGCCGGATGCGTCGAAATTCTGCGCTATGGCCAAGAAATTCGTGACCGAGACCGGCTCATATGTTGTGGATCAATGTCTGCAACTGCATGGCGGCTATGGCTATCTTGCCGATTATGGCATCGAAAAACTTGTGCGCGACCTGCGGGTGCATCAGATACTCGAAGGCACAAACGAAATCATGCGCGTGATCGTGGCGCGCCACCTGCTGGCCGAAACCTGAGGGGATCATGCCTGACATCGACATTCGCACAACCGGCCGCGCCGGGCGCATCACCCTGACCCGCCCAAAGGCTTTAAACGCCCTGAGCTATGAGATGTGCCTGGCCATCGACACCGCCCTGCGCAACTGGCGCGAAGACGACGAGGTCGACCTTATCATCCTCGACGCCGAGGGCGACAAAGCCTTTTGCGCAGGCGGCGACATTGCCAAACTCTATGAAACCGGGCTCGCAAGGGATTTCTCACACGGGCAAACCTTCTGGCGCGATGAATATCGCCTGAATGCGCTGATCTTCGCGTACCCCAAACCCATCATCAGCTTTCTGCAGGGTTTCACAATGGGCGGCGGAGTCGGCATCGGCTGCCACGGAACCCATCGCGTGGTCGGAGAGACGTCGAAAATCTCGATGCCGGAATGCGCGATCGGGCTGGTTCCGGATGTCGGCGGCTCGTTGATGTTGGCCTTAGCACCAGGGCGGCTGGGCGAATATCTTGGCCTCTCCGCCTTTCGGATGGGACCAGCGGATGCCATTTACGCCGGGTTCGCCGATCACTTCATCCCTCAGGCCAAGTGGCCGGACCTGATCGAACTGCTCGAGGCGTCGGGCAATGCCGAGCTTGTCACCGATCATGCCCAACCCGCACCTGACGGGAAATTGCAGCAAATGCAGCCCGGGATCGACCAGTATTTTGCCGGCGAGACACTTGAGGATGTCCTCATCAACCTTCGCTCCGAGGATACTGATTTCACGTCGAAAACCATGGAAATGATGGGCCAGCATGCCCCGCTCTCCATGGCCTGCACGGTTGAGATGATCCACCGCCTGCGCGGCCCGTCCCTGACCATGCATCGTGCATTGGATATGGAGTATCGTTTCACCTACCGCGCGCAGGAACACGGAGATCTCATCGAAGGTATTCGCGCGCTGATCATAGATAGGGATCGTAGCCCAAGCTGGCAGTACCCGGATATGAAAGTACCCGCTGTTGCGGTGTCGAAAATGCTGCAACCGCTTGGCGCGAATGCACTGACTTTTCAGGAGGATTAAGAGATGCAAATCGGTTTTATCGGCTTGGGCAATATGGGCGCGCCGATGGCGGCCAACCTTGCGAAGGCCGGGCATCAGGTGACCGGTTTTGACACGGCGGGTGTAAGCGTTGATGGAGTGACGCAAGCGCAATCCGCAACAGAGGCCGTCTCGGGCGCCGATGCCGTCATCACCATGCTGCCGAACGGCGACATCCTGCGCGCGGTCGCCAACCAGATCATCCCGACCATGCAACAGGGCGCGGTGTTGATAGACTGTTCGACTGTCGACGTAGACAGCGCCCGAGCCGTGGCAGAGCAAGCCATCGCCGCGCATCTTCTGTCCGTGGACGCGCCGGTCTCCGGCGGAATCGGAGGGGCCTCGGCCGGCACCCTGACCTTCATGGCTGGCGGAACATCCGACGCCTTTGCCAAGGCCGCTCCCCTGTTTGACATCATGGGGCAAAAAGCCGTGCATTGCGGGGAGGCCGGTGCTGGACAGGCAGCAAAAATCTGCAACAACATGATCCTCGGCGTCACCATGATCGCAACCTGTGAAGCCTTCGCCTTGGCCGACAAACTGGGCCTGGATCGGCAAAAGATGTTCGATGTGGTCAGCACGTCCTCCGGCTATAGCTGGACCATGAACGCCTATTGCCCCGCCCCCGGAGTTGGTCCCACCAGCCCTGCGGATAATGGTTATCAGCCGGGCTTCGCTGCAGAATTGATGTTGAAGGACCTGCGCCTCAGCCAGCAAGCTGCCAAAAGCGCCGATGCCGACACCCCGATGGGCCAAGCCGCAACTGCGCTCTATCAGCAGTTCGTTGAAACCGAAGGCGGTTTGGGCCAGGATTTCTCAGCCATGCTGCCCAGATTTGAAAAACGCAGCCGAGAATAAGGCACACGAGAATAAAGAACAAAGATCCTTCATTCATCTGGCCAAAAATATCCCGGAGCGCGAGGCAGAGCCTCGCAAAAAAACCGTGTCGCAGCTTATTCAGCCGCGACACGGGTTCCTGAAAGCATCGGCTTGAGGTAACGCCCGGTGTGGCTCCGCTCGACCTCAGCCACTTCTTCCGGTGTTCCGGTCGCCACGATCTCACCACCGCTGTCGCCGCCTTCCGGGCCGATATCAATGATGTGGTCTGCGGTTTTCACAACGTCCAGATTGTGTTCGATCACGACAACCGTGTTCCCTTGATCGACCAGTTCATGCAGAACTTCCAACAACTTACGTACGTCTTCAAAATGTAGCCCCGTGGTCGGCTCGTCCAGAATATACAGCGTCCGCCCGGTTGAGCGCTTCGACAACTCCTTCGACAGTTTGACCCGCTGCGCTTCCCCTCCGGACAGCGTTGTCGCCTGTTGGCCGACCTTAATATAGCCCAGCCCAACACGCGCCAGAGCATCCATCTTATCGCGGATCGACGGCACGGCCTTAAAGAACTCCTGGGCGTCTTCGACCGTCATATCAAGCACATCGGCGATGGACTTGCCTTTGAATTTAATCTCCAGCGTCTCACGATTGTACCGTGCGCCCTTACAGGTCTCGCAGGTGACGTAGACATCGGGCAGAAAGTGCATCTCGATTTTGATGACACCGTCGCCCTGACAGGCCTCGCAGCGGCCGCCCTTGACGTTGAAACTAAACCGCCCGGGCTTGTAGCCACGCGCTTTGGCCTCGGGCAGCCCCGCGAACCAATCGCGGATCGGCGTGAACGCCCCGGTGTAAGTCGCTGGATTCGAACGCGGAGTCCGCCCGATGGGGCGTTGGTCGATGTCGATGACCTTGTCCAGATGCTCCAAGCCTTTGATCGTTTCGCAAGGTGCAGGCGTTTGACGCGCGCCGTTCAAGCGCATCGAGGCGGTTTTGAACAGCGTCTCAATCGTCAGCGTCGACTTGCCCCCGCCTGACACGCCAGTCACACAGACGAATTTGCCCAGAGGGAATTCAGCCGTCACGTTCTTCAGATTGTTGCCCGTCGCTTTCACCACGGTCAGCTTTTTCTTGTTGCCCTTACGCCGTTCGGTAGGCACCGCAATTTCTCGCGTACCAGCCAGATATTGCCCGGTGACCGATGCCGCATCGGCTGTAATTTCGGCGGGTGTTCCCTTGCTGACGACCTGCCCACCGTGGACACCCGCTCCGGGGCCAATATCAAACACGTAGTCGGCCTCACGTATGGCCTCTTCATCGTGTTCGACGACGATCACCGTATTGCCCTGATCTCGCAGGTTTTTCAGCGTACCCAGCAGGCGATCATTGTCCCGTTGGTGCAGGCCGATTGACGGCTCGTCCAACACGTAAAGAACACCGGTTAGACCCGATCCGATCTGGCTGGCAAGCCTGATACGTTGGCTTTCCCCGCCGGACAAAGTACCACTTGAACGTGACAGCGTAAGGTACTCCAAACCAACGTTATTCAGGAATCCAAGGCGTTCGCGAATCTCTTTCAGAATCGCCCGTGCAATCTCATTCTTCTGAACGCTCAGGTGGTTCGGTGCGTCCTCAACCCAGGCCAGAGCCTCGCGGATCGACATCTCGACCACCTGACCCACATGCAGGCCTGCGATCTTTACGGCCAAGGCTTCTGCGCGCAGACGGTAGCCTTCGCAAGTGCCGCAAGGGCGGTTGTTCTGGTAGCGCTCAAACTCTTCCCGAATCCAGGCGCTGTCGGTCTCACGGTAGCGGCGCTCCATATTCGGAATGACGCCTTCGAAGTTGCGAGTCACCTGATAGACACGCCCGCCCTCATCATAGCGGAACTGGATTTCCTCATCCCCAGAGCCGCGCAGAAACACCTGTTGCACCTTCTTGGGCAGGTCTTTCCACGGCGTGTTCTTGTCGAACTCGTAGTGGCGCGCGATGGCTTCGATGGTTTGCAGGAAATACGGAGACTTCCCCTTTCGCCACGGCGCCAAGGCCCCGTCATACAGCTTCAGTGTCTGATCCGGCACCACAAGGCGTTCGTCAAAGAACAGCTCAACGCCCAGACCATCACAATCCGGGCAGGCCCCGAACGGCGCGTTGAACGAAAACAACCGCGGTTCGATCTCAGGGATCGTAAAGCCACTGACCGGGCAGGCAAAGTTCTCACTGAAAGTAATCCGCTCAGGATCCCCTTCGCGCGGCGCAGTTTCCAGAATTGCGATGCCATCAGCCAAATCCAGAGCGGTGCGCAGGCTGTCGGCCAGCCGCGTCTCCATCCCCTCGCGAACGACGAGGCGATCCACAACCACATCGATATCGTGGCGGAATTTCTTGTCCAGCGTCGGCGGTTCATCCAGTTCGTAGAACTCACCATCCACCTTGACGCGCTGGAAGCCCTGCTTGCGCAGTTCAAGAAACTCTTTCCTATATTCGCCCTTCCGGTCGCGCACGATGGGGGCCAACAGGTAGCCGCGTGTGCCCTCTTCCATCGTCATGATCCGATCGACCATATCCTGCACTTGCTGTGCTTCGATCGGCAGACCAGTCGCAGGGCTGTAAGGTGTCCCCGCGCGTGCAAACAGCAATCGCAGGTAGTCATAAATCTCGGTCACCGTTCCAACGGTCGAGCGCGGGTTCTTGGACGTGGTCTTTTGTTCGATCGAAATCGCCGGAGACAGCCCGCTGATATGGTCCACATCCGGCTTTTCCATCATATCGAGGAATTGCCGCGCATAGGCCGAGAGGCTTTCGACGTAACGGCGCTGACCTTCGGCATAGATCGTGTCGAAGGCCAGCGAGGATTTACCCGAGCCAGACAGCCCGGTGATCACCACCAGCTGGTCTCGCGGGATATCCACGTCAATGCTCTTGAGGTTATGCTCGCGCGCGCCGCGCACCTCGATATTCTTCAGCTCAGCCATTCTGGCCCCCAACAAACACGTCCCTCAGAGATAGGCGAGGGGCGCTGAGTCTCCAACAGAAAAGTTAGAACAAACTGTGAACGCACCGATTATTGCCGACACATATTGACATCAGCCCGAAACAACGCCCGCCTCGTGCCAAGATCCTATGTTTTTCGGAACATTCGAGGGAAAATGGCGCGGTTGACGGGGCTCGAACCCGCGACCCCCGGCGTGACAGGCCGGTACTCTAACCAACTGAGCTACAACCGCGCATCTATTTTCGTGGCCTTTGAACTGGACCAAGTCTGGCAGCGATGGCGCGGTTGACGGGGCTCGAACCCGCGACCCCCGGCGTGACAGGCCGGTACTCTAACCAACTGAGCTACAACCGCCCGCTGCCCGTTCGTTGCTGAACGTTGGGGTGTATTATGGCTACGCTCGGGCATCGTCAAGCGGCGTTTTAAAGTTTTTTGCTAGAAGCCTGAATTTTGTTTGCAGCCACTCCTCGGCCATCCTTCGAGGCGCGGCCCGTGCATCCGCGCATTTGTGCTCCACCTGCAACAGCATATTGAAATCGCGCCAAACCCCTACTCATCCTTAACGATAAAAACTAACCAGACGTTCATGCGCTTTAGTCTCATTTTGACCTGCGCCAACAAAAACACAAATCGGAGCAGCAACATGAAAAAAATCATTGCTACCAGTGCATTGACCAGCCTTCTACTGACCGGCGCGGCATATGCCGTCGAGGTGACTGGCGGATATGTGGACTTGGGCTATTCCACCTTCACAGACAGCGATCTTGGCGACGTCTACAACCTTAACGGCGCGGGCGAGCTGGCGTTTTCTCGCGCGTTCAGCCTGCAGTTGGATGCGGGCGGCTACCGGTTCGAGGACGAGGACTATAACGGCACAAACGTCACCCTGCACGCCAACCTGCACACGCAAACCGCTTCGTTCGGCGCTTTCTATGGGCAGGACCATATCGAAGACGAGACGTTTCAATTCTACGGTGTTGAGGCCGGTTTCGGCGCAGGCCCCGCGCAGATCGAAGGGTACCTGGGCTTTCAAGATCTGAAAGAATTCTCTGACGCAGATGGCGTGATCCTGGGCTTTTCGGCCGGAGGGGCCGTCACCGAGAAATGGACTGTGGTCGGCAAATACGACTACATCAACGATATCGAAGGCGCTTTGGACGTCAGCGCGTTTTCGATTGGCGCGACCTACAATGTTGGCACCAACGCACAGGTCTATGGCGAATTCGGCGCGGCGCACCTATCCATCGGCAGCGGCAGCAGCACCGAACCGTTCCTAGGAGCAGGTGTCCGTATCAACCTGGGCAACGAGCGCGGCACAACCTTCGGACGCCGTGGCGTTCTGGACAAACTGCCCGGCCTCTAAAGAACTTCAGACCCCGGCTAGCACACTGGCCGGGGTCTTAGCCCTATGGGTCTTGCAGCTGCGAATAAGCTGCGATAAGACGCCGAGCAATGGGTGATTGGCTCAGTGGTAGAGCGCTTCGTTCACATCGAAGATGTAGAAAAGCGTGCAATTTTGACCCCCTAAGCGGGGAAATCGGCGTCCAAATTTGACCCCTCCCTATGGTTGTAGACATCCTTTTCATTGAGCAGTCGATGGAGAGGCAAGCGGGATGATTTGCGTGGAAACTATTAGAAAAGTGCGTCGCTTACACCTGATCGAAAAAAAGAGCATCAAGGAAATTTGCCGTTCGCTCAATTTGAGCCGTGCAACGGTTCGAAAGATAATCCGATCGGGAGTGACGGAGTTCAAATATGAGCGCAAATCGCAGCCATACCCGGTGCTCGGGCCTTGGCGCGCGCGTCTGGATGAAACGCTTGAGGAGAACGAGGCGCTTCCGAAGAAACACCGCAAGCGGATGACCAAAATCTGGAAGGAACTCTCCGATGATGGTTTTGGCGGCGGGTATGACAGTGTTCGACGCTACACAAAGAATTGGCGCATTGCGCACGGCCGACAACAGGCGCAGGCGTTCATCCCGCTGATCTTTGATCCTGGGGAGGCGTACCAGTTCGACTGGAGTGTGGAGACGGTTTTGATGGACGGTGCACTCACGACCGTGAAGGTTGCCCATTTCAAACTTTGCCATAGCCGCATGCCATTCTCCATTGCCTATCCGCGCGAGACGCAGGAGATGGTCTTTGATGCCCACGACGAGGCCTTCAAATTCTTTGGTGGAGGCTGCATCAACGGGATCTACGATAACATGACGACCGCCGTCGATGCGATCCTGTCGGGCAAGGAAAGAAAGTTCAACAAGGCATTCTCCCGGATGTGTTCTCATCATCTGGTGAACCCGATCGCCTGTACGCGCGCGGCCGGTTGGGAGAAGGGTCAGGTTGAGAATCTGGTCAAGGAGAGCCGCGCCTATAGTTTTACACCGCGTCTGGAGGTGGCCGACTTCGATGAATTGAATGCCCGGCTGCAAAAAGACGCGATCAAACGCGCAAAAGAACTGCGGCATCCGGAAAACCTGGAGGTGACGGTCTGGGAGGAGTTCCAGCAGGAAAAGCCGCTGCTGACGCATCTGCAGAAGCCCTTCGTCGGGTTCCGTGAAAAGACGGTCGCCGTGAGCCGAACCTGCCTGATCAACTTCGAAAGAAACAAATACAGCGTTGAGGCAAGAGCTGTTGGACGTCAGGTCCAGTTGCAGGTCTACGCCACGCGGATTGTCCTGCGCCAAGACTGTGAGATTGTCGGAGAGCACGAACGGTGCTTCGGCCGAGGAAAAACGATCTTCAACCCTTGGCACTATGTGCCCGTCCTCAAGCGCAAGCCTGGCGCTCTGCGCAATGGAGCACCGTTCCGTGACTGGGACCTACCACCGGCAATGACGCAGATCTGGACCCATCTGCGGGGCACATCCGACGGAGACCGGCAACTTGCCGATATTCTTTTCGCTGCTTACCAGCACGACATTGATGTGGTCGAGGCTGCCTGCGAAGAAGCTCTAAAATCTGGCCTGCGCAAGGCCGATGCGATCCTGAACATTGTCTCTCGGCGCACCAATCCCCCGCCGCCAAAGGCGATTGAGCCGCCTGCCCACCTGCAGCTGAAAATGGCACCGATCGCGGATTGCGCTCGCTATGACAGGCTTGGAGGCTCCCATGCAACTGCGTAAGGAAATTCTCGAACTTGCCCGTCAACTGAAGTTGCCAGGCATCGTCAACTGCTTTGACGAAGTGATGCAGGCCGCAGCCAAAAACAACTGGCGGCCCCAACAGGTCGTGGCCGAACTCCTCACGGCCGAACTGGCCGAAAAGACTGCGCGCTCGATCCGGTATCAGATGGGTGCCGCAAAGTTCCCGGTCTGCAAGTCCTTACCTGAGTTCGACTTCACGGTCAGCCCCGTCAACGAGGAAGTCGTGCGCAATCTTCATGACGGCGATTTTATGGACCAGGCCAGGAATGGCGTGCTGGTCGGTGGAACCGGATCGGGCAAAACGCATCTCGCAACAGCGATCGGGGGCCACGCGGTCAATAACCGCCGGCGGGTCAGGTTCTTCAGCGCTGTGGATCTCGCGAACAAGCTGGAGGCTGAACATCGCGAAGGCAACGCCGGGCGGCTCAGCGAGCAGCTGATCCGCGTCGACCTCGTGATTATAGACGAACTCGGTTATCTGCCGTTCGCAGAGTCTGGTGGACGATTACTCTTCCATCTCATCAGCAAACTGTACGAGCGAACGTCTATTCTGCTAACAACCAACCTCGCATTTGCTGAATGGCCGAGTGTGTTCACAGATGCCAAAATGACCACTGCTCTCCTGGATCGACTGACACACCATTGCGATATCATCGAAACCGGGAACGAAAGCTGGCGAATTAACCACCGCGACTAACCTCGAAATCGGGGAATAAATTCAAAACAGACAGCAGGTCAAACCTTCAGTCGAGCTACGCTCTCTTTTCGGTTTGACCTGCTGTCCACCCCCTCCTGAATCAACCTAAACACGACCCCCTCAACGCCCCTCTTAGCTCCAAGGGGGGTCAAATTTGGACGCCGATGGGGGGTCATTATTCAATGCCGATTGACACATCGAAGATGTCAGGAGTTCAAATCTCTTATCACCCACCACCTCCAATTTTTCCCATCTCCAGACAACGCTTGTCAGGTTAGAAGCCGCCTGCGTATCCTTGATATACGCAGTGTAAAGGGTTGACACGGATGGCCAAATTGAAGCGTGACATTGGCCTACTGGGTCTGACCTTTATTTCCGTTGGCGGCATTATAGGCTCTGGATGGTTGTTCGGCCCGCTCCTGGCTGTGCAACACGCAGGACCAGCTGCGGTTCTGTCGTGGATCATTGGCGCGGTGGCCATGTTTGTTCTGGCCATCACATTCGCTGAAATCTCGGCCATGCTGCCAATTCCGGGCGGTATCGCCCGGGTTCCACAATTCTCTCATGGCAACATCGTCGCGATGGCAATGGGTTGGACGGCCTGGATCGGCTACAACACCACTGCACCCATCGAGGTTGAGGCGATGTTGAAGTACTTATCCCCCTATGCGCCGTGGTTGCACACTGCCGAGACCGGAGATCTGACGAGCGCAGGTGTGCTGGTTGCACTGTCCTTCATGCTGCTATTCGTTGTTGTAAACGCCTTGAGCGTCAAATTCTTCACGCGTGTAAACGCCACCCTAACCTGGGCGAAAATAGCGATTCCGATCATTCTCTCAGTACTCTTGATCGTGAGCAGGTTTGAGGTTCAGAACTTCAGCCGACCCGACGGGTTCGCCCCATACGGACTGCAAGGCATCATGGCTGCGGTGTCGACTGGGGGCGTGATCTTTTCCTTCATCGGATTTCGTCACATCGTCGATATGGCAGGTGAAGTCCGCAACCCGAAATTCGCAATCCCAGCCGCACTGGTCCTCTCGATCGTAATGTGTGCGGCCATCTATCTAGCCCTACAGATCGCATTTATCGGTGCCCTTGATCCAACCTCCCTTGCACAAGGCTGGTCCAGTCTCAACTTCGGCGGTGAAGGACCGCTGGATGCCGTGATAGTGTCTGTCTGCATAGTCTGGTTCCTAAGCGTATTGAATGTTGGCTCCGTCATCGGACCGTTCGGCAACGGGCTCGTTGCAACAGGATCAAATGCCCGGATCGCTATGGCCCTGTCGAAGAACGGATTTCTGCCTCAACGCATAATGCGGTTGTCCTCGTTCGGAGTACCCCTCTGGGCGCTTTTGCTGAATTTCGGGATCGGACTTTTGTTCCTGCTTACAGTCCCGTTTACCACGGTCATCGCTTTGAACGGGGCGGCCATTGTTTTGTCCTTCGCGGTAGGGCCAATCGCTGTCGTATGCCTCAGAAAGCTGATGCCAGATCACCCTCGCTCGATCCGAATCCCCGCTGTCCGTTTCGTAGGCGCTCTGGCCTTCGCCATCGCGACACTGATCGTTTATTGGAGCGGATGGGACACCGTCTGGCGCTTGGGCGTCGCGTTGATCATCGGAATGATCTTGTTGCTGATCCGCTTTCACAATCGCCTGGATGAAATGGACGTGGCCGAAGCGCGTTGGCTGATGCCTTATTTCGTCGGCATCGGTGTAATCTCAATATTTGGCCAGTTCGGAGCGGGTGCTCTAAAATTCATCCCGTTCGGCTGGGATATTCTGGTCTGCATTCTGTTCTCGACGGGGATATTCACGATCGCAGTCCGGTCGTCCTTGGCAGAGGAAAAGTTTCAGAAATACATCGAAGAAGAGGAAATTTTGGACCCGAAACAACCCGTTATCGGGCTATAGACAAAAAAGGCGGGGACCTGCCCCGCCTTTTTCTATGTGTCTTAGTGCGCCGTTGCAGACGGCCCAGAGCTTTCAGCCGCTTTTGCTGCCGCAGCCGCAGCCTCTTCTGCGGCTTCGTCCCATTCGATGGGCTCAGGCTCTTCTACCAGTGCCTGTTTCAGCACTTCCGAGACGTGTTTGACCGGGATGATCTCCAACCCTTCCTTCACGTTATCCGGAATGTCGGCCAGATCCTTTTCATTCTCTTCCGGGATCAGAACCGTCTTGATGCCACCGCGAAGGGCTGCCAACAGTTTTTCCTTCAAACCACCGATCGGCATCGCATTCCCGCGCAGTGAGACCTCACCCGTCATGGCGATGTCCTTGCGTACCGGGATACCGGTCAGGACCGAGACTATCGAAGTCACCATTGCCAAACCAGCCGACGGGCCATCCTTGGGCGTTGCCCCATCCGGCACGTGCACGTGGATATCGATCTTGTCGAACTGAGGCGGCTTCACCCCAATCTGCGGCGAAATCGACCGCACATAGGATGAGGCTGCATCGATGGATTCCTTCATCACATCGCCCAGCTTACCGGTGGTCTTCATCCGCCCCTTGCCGGGCAGTTTCAGCGCCTCGATATGTAGCAGGTCTCCACCAACCGACGTCCACGCCAGACCGGTCACGACACCAACCTGATCGTCCTGCTCGGCTAGCCCATAGCGGAACTTCGGCACGCCCAAGAAATCATCAAGATTCTCAGGCGTCACGGTGACCGAGTCGGCCTCTTTCTTGATGATCTTGGTCAGCGACTTCCGCGCCACCTTGGCGATTTCACGTTCGAGGTTCCGCACGCCCGCCTCGCGCGTGTAGGTGCGGATGATCGACTGCAGCGCCTCATCGGTCAGTTCAAATTCCTTGGCTTTCAAGCCGTGGTTTTTGACCTGCTTGCTGATCAGGTGCTGCTTGGCGATCTCGGATTTTTCCTCTTCGGTATAACCGGCCAGCGGAATGATCTCCATCCGGTCCAGCAGAGGCCCTGGCATGTTATAGCTGTTCGAGGTGGTCAGGAACATCACGTTGGACAGGTCATATTCGACCTCAAGATAGTGATCCATGAACGTGCTGTTTTGTTCCGGGTCCAATACTTCCAACATTGCCGAAGCCGGATCACCACGGAAATCCTGCCCCATCTTGTCGATTTCATCCAACAAGATCAGCGGGTTCGTGGTTTTCGCCTTTTTCAGCGCCTGAATGATCTTACCGGGCATCGAGCCAATGTAAGTCCGGCGGTGACCCCGAATTTCAGATTCGTCGCGCACACCACCCAGCGAGATGCGAATGAACTCGCGCCCCGTGGCCTTGGCAACGGACTTACCTAGCGAGGTTTTACCCACGCCCGGAGGGCCAACAAGGCACAGGATCGGGCCTTTCAGCTTTTTCGAACGCTGCTGAACCGCCAGATACTCAACAATCCGCTCTTTGACCTTCTCAAGCCCATAATGATCGGCGTCCAGAATGTCCTGCGCGCGGCCCAGATCCTTTTTGACGCGGGATTTGGTGCCCCATGGCAGCGACAGGATCCAGTCCAGGTAGTTACGCACGACGGTAGCCTCAGCCGACATCGGGCTCATGTTGCGCAGCTTCTTCAGCTCGCCTTCAGCCTTTTCGCGCGCCTCTTTCGACAGCTTGGTCTCATTGATCTTTTCTTCCAGCTCGGCGACTTCGTTACTGCCGTCCTCGCCATCGCCAAGCTCCTTCTGAATGGCCTTCATCTGCTCATTCAGATAATACTCGCGCTGCGTCTTCTCCATCTGGGATTTGACACGGGTCTTGATCTTTTTCTCGACCTGCAGAACCGACATTTCGCCCTGCATCAGGCCATATACCTTCTCAAGCCGCTCGCTGACCGAGAGCGTCTCAAGCAGTTCCTGCTTTTGCTCGACCTCAATGCCCAAGTGACCCGACACGAGGTCAGCCAGCTTGGCAGGCTCGGTGGTCTCACCAACGGCAGCCAAAGCTTCCTCGGGGATGTTCTTACGAACCTTGGCGTAGCGCTCGAACTCATCCGCGACCGTGCGCAGCAGCGCTTCGGTTGTGGTCACATCGCCGGGGATTTCGGTCAGATACTCGGCACGGGCTTCGAAAAACTGATCGTTTTCAAGGAATTCCGTAATCTGCACACGCGCCTGCCCTTCAACCAGCACCTTGACGGTGCCATCGGGCAATTTCAGCAGTTGCAGCACATTGGCCAGAACGCCGGCCTGATAGATACCATCCACATCCGGATCATCGACACTCGGGTCGATCTGGCTGGACAACAGAATTTGCTTATCATCCTGCATCACCTCTTCCAGCGCGCGGACCGATTTGTCTCGGCCCACGAAGAGCGGCACGATCATGTGTGGGAACACCACAATATCGCGCAGCGGCAGGACGGGGTATGAGGAATTCAGAGGCTCTTGCATGCTCTATCCTTATCATTGGCAAGACGGCTCTGGTCCCTACTTGAGGCAACCGCTGGCCGTCTCCTGTCTTGGATGGTTTAAGGTGGGGCTGTTACCGCCCTATTTCAACCTCACCACCGTGTCTCAATTCGCAGCATGACCAAAGGTTCTGCGGACCGCAAGGCGCGCTAGGAAGATATCCACCGAAATTGTGCCGGTGCCTGCTAAATCGGCTCAATATCGCCCTGTGTGCGCTGCGCATGGAAATTGGCCTGCCAGGCCTCAAACGTTCCTGCCGCAATAGCGTCACGCATACCCTGCATGATTTCCTGGAAGTAGTGCAGGTTATGCCAGGTCAGCAGCATGCCCGAGATCATCTCGTTCGAGCGGAAAACATGGTGCAGATAGGCGCGCGAGTAGTTCGAACAGGCCGGGCATGTGCACTCTTCGTCCAGCGGGCGTGGATCATCGGCATGGCGCGCGTTCTTGATGTTCACCACGCCGAGACGCGTGAACACCTGACCGGTGCGTCCGGACCGGGACGGCAAAACGCAATCCGTCATGTCCACACCGCGCGCCACAGCGCCTACGATATCATCCGGTTTCCCCACACCCATCAGGTAGCGTGGCTTGTCGGTGGGCAGGAAATCGGGGGCAAAATCGAGGCAGTCAAACATCGCCTCCTGCCCCTCACCCACGGCCAGACCGCCGATAGCGTAGCCCTCAAAGCCAATCGCTTTCAACGCCTCAGCGCTTTCTTCGCGAAGGTCCTGCTCCAAACCGCCTTGCATAATCCCGAACAGCGCGTGGCCGGGGCGATCCCCAAACGCATCGCGCGAGCGCTGAGCCCATCGCATCGACAGCTGCATCGACTCGGCAATGCGCTTCCGGTCCGCAGGAAGTGAGGGGCATTCATCGAAACACATCACAATGTCCGACCCCAACAGGCGTTGAATTTCCATCGACCGTTCCGGCGTCAGCTCATGCTTGGAGCCGTCGATATGGGATTTGAAGGTCACGCCCTTTTCAGTCAGTTTGCGCAGCCCTGCCAGAGACATGACCTGAAAACCGCCTGAGTCGGTCAGGATAGGACGTTCCCAATTCATGAACTTGTGCAGCCCGCCCAAACGGTCGATCCTCTCTGCCGTGGGGCGCAACATCAAGTGGTAGGTGTTACCCAGCAGGATATCGGCCCCGGTCGCACGTACGCTTTCCGGCATCATCGCCTTGACCGTCGCTGCGGTGCCAACCGGCATAAAGGCAGGCGTGCGAACGTCACCACGCGGCGTGTTGATCACGCCGGTTCGGGCTTTGCCGTCGGTTGCCTTGAGGTCAAAGGAAAACTGCTGGGTCATGTCATCATCTCGGATCGCGGAACCGGGCAGGATTTGCCCGATCCGCCGGGTCTTTGCAACCCTTCAGGGCAGAGAGGCCACGCGGGCCGTAAACAGATCAACAACCCCTGCCCCGTCAACGTCCCGGCAAACCCAAACCGGGGGGCGCCCCTCATCTGGGATTGTGGCTCCGATTGCTTCTCCCTCGGTTGCCACCTTCAATCCGGTCTGAACGGATTCGAACATATGATCATGGGTACAGGCGATGACGGCGGTCGAGTCGTGCAGGCCGCAGCCCTCCAACCCTCCGATCTCCTTGTAGAACTTCAGATAGAACCGAGAGATATCGCGCAGAAATGCCCCCATATCGGGCGATCTCAGGGCCAAATCCTCGAAATCCGCGCTCTTGTAGAGCGTTTTCAGCGTCACATCCAAACCGACCAGAACAGTCTCAGGCGGTGCCGAAAACACCGCGTCGGCTGCTTTGGCATCGTGGTAAATATTCGCTTCGGCATGTTCCGTGATGTTGCCGGGGCAATAGACCGCGCCGCCCATGATCACCAGACGTTTGAGGTTCGAGGCGAATTCGGGATCCAATGCCATGGCATCCGCGATATTGGTCAACGGGCCGACCGCGCACACGACAAGCTCACCCGGATGTTGGCGTGCCATTTCGACCAGAAACGCGGCCGCACTCACGTCGTGGTTCTGCCCAATCTCGGGGATATCGGTCAGATCACCGAAGCCTTCCGGCCCATGCACATGCTCGGATGGGCGATGGTCGTCCTCGCCATAGGCAAAGGGGGCGCCCTGCGCCACGGGGACAGCTAGTCCAAGCTTATCAACAAGATAGCGTGCATTGCGGCTGGATTGATGGACATGAGTGTTACCGAAAACGGTGGTTAGCCCGATCAAGTCAATCTCGGGTGCGGCCGCAGCGTAGGCAATCGCCATTGCATCATCGATGCCGGGGTCTGTGTCGATTATCAGTTTCATCCTCACCCGATAGCGCAAGCATTCACAGATGCAAAGCGGTCACTGTCTCTTGTTTCAGCAGTCAGTTTCCAGCATTCCGGATTTGCAACCACACCGGTTCTCGCCATACCAGAGTTGAAATCGGGAGACTCAATCCCCAAATGTATACTATAGTACACAATAAAAGAGGACAGTTATGACAGAAGAGCAGATCATCGGATTGCTTTCGTCGAATATCATTTACCTGTTGGCCGCCATTCTGGTGGTGGTCGTCATTTTCAAAGGTATCAAAATCGTTCCCCAATCTGAGAAATACGTGGTGGAACGGTTCGGACGCCTGCACTCGGTCCTTGGGCCGGGGATCAACTTTATCGTTCCATTTCTGGATGTTGCGCGTCACAAGATATCCATTCTTGAGCGCCAGCTGCCCAATGCAACGCAGGACGCGATCACCAAGGACAACGTGCTGGTGCAGATCGACACCTCGGTTTTCTACCGCATTCTTGAGCCGGAAAAGACCGTCTATCGTATCCGTGATGTAGACGGTGCGATTGCGACCACGGTCGCAGGTATTGTGCGGGCTGAAATCGGCAAAATGGACCTGGATGAGGTCCAGTCGAACCGCGCCCAGTTGATTGCGCAGATACAGGCCAGCGTTGAAACCGCCGTCGATGACTGGGGTATCGAAGTGACTCGGGCCGAAATTTTGGACGTGAACCTCGATCAGGCCACCCGCGATGCGATGCTGCAGCAGTTGAACGCCGAACGCGCGCGTCGCGCTCAGGTCACTGAGGCAGAAGGTCAGAAACGCGCAGTCGAGCTGCAGGCGGACGCCGAACTCTATGCGGCCGAGCAAACCGCAAAGGCCCGTCGCATTGAGGCCGAAGCCGAAGCCTACGCAACCGGCGTTGTTGCAAAGGCCATTCAGGACAACGGTATCGAGGCCGCTCAGTACCAGGTCGCTCTGAAACAGGTGGAATCGCTGAATGCTTTGGGCAATGGTACAGGTAAACAGACGATTGTTGTGCCGGCCAATGCGCTTGAGGCCTTTGGCGATGCGTTTAAGATGCTCAAAGGGGTTAAATGATGGCTGACCCGTTTTGGATGACGTGGTGGATCTGGATGGCGGGTGCTCTGGCGCTCGGCATTCTGGAGATCGTCCTGCCCGGGTTCATCTTTCTCGGATTCGCCATCGGGGCGGCTGGCACCGGCCTGCTGCTTCTGATCCCGGGTCTTACGCCCTCTCTGCCGGTTCTGATGCTAATCTTCGCGGTTCTGTCGCTGGTCGCATGGCTGGCCCTGCGTAAGACCTTCGCGCACCCGCATGGGCAGGTGAAAACCTTTGAGCGAGATATCAACGACTAAGCACCGGCAGCGCCCAAGAGTCACTACACGACTGGACGCTGCCAGACCTGTTCCCTATATAAACACTCAGGCAACTGACCCGAGGCAAAGATGACTCACCCGAGTGAACAGTTAGAAGGCACACCCTTGATTGCGCCATCGAGCATAGAACACCCCCTGTATGATCAGGTGGTCGAAGCGTGCCGGACAGTCTTTGACCCGGAAATCCCGGTCAATATCTACGACCTGGGCCTGATCTATACGATCGACATCAAGGACGACAACGCCGTTAAGGTGATCATGACTCTGACCGCCCCGGGCTGCCCCGTCGCCGGAGAGATGCCGGGTTGGATCATGGAAGCAGTCGAACCCGTTGCTGGCGTCAAGGAAGTCGACGTCGAATTGACCTGGGAACCGCCCTGGGGCATGGAAATGATGTCAGACGAAGCGCGGCTTGAGCTAGGCTTTATGTAGCACCAGCGCCCAGCTAAGCCTTTGTCACAAAAGGTTAACCCGTCTGTTACCAAAGTGTAGTGCTACTGTCACAGTACTGCGGGACACATGCGGCGCAAGTGTTTGTATTCCCAAACGCTCTTGCAAATGGGCCTGACTGGAAGACACCGCCCCCCATGGTACCGGCCCCGAAATTGGACCGCCCTTGCCCGAGGGCGGTCTTTTTTTTAGACCTAACTTACCCCGCACTCGGCTTTGATTTCAGCCGATCGCGCATCGAGCTGTTTGATGTAGTCACCGGACAGCATCTGCAATCTCTTGTTCTCGGTCCCCGTCACCAACCCAAGCAAAGCACCTGCCGGCGTTATGGCTGCAACGCTTTCCAATTGCTGGTCCTCAGCATGTTTCTTCTCGGCTGCAATCGCGCGCAGATCACCTTCGGCGGTTGCGCAGTTGATTGGATGTCGTTTCAGAGTTTCATCGGCAGTAGCTGGAACCGACAGGGCCACAAGACTCCCGCCAACCAAAAAAGCCCTTAAACACACCTTCACTTTACCTTCTAACCTATTCATTTTAATATATTCTCCCCAAAAAAGATCTCTGATCTCAAGCGCGTGACTGTGATCACCCAAAAACAGGCTAAACCTATCCTCAATGCGAAAGCAACACGGACACGGCTGTGCTTTCAGTATCAAATTTCAATTTCTAGGGGCTCTCTGACTTGAGCCTGCCGAAAGACGACCCTAAATTACATCTATCGCGCGACGACGGAGACTCAGATGTTCGGCATCCCCGGCAAACAAGCCGTGACCATGACGCCCAAAGCGGCAGAGCAGATCACCCGCCTGATGAAGTCTGGCGGACATGCCGGTCTGCGCATCGGCGTGAAAAAAGGTGGCTGCGCGGGCATGGAATATACCATGGACTACGTCGATGAAGCTGATCCCCATGACGAGGTCGTGGAACAAGACGGTGCGCGCGTGATGATTGCCCCGATGGCGCAGATGTTCCTGTTCGGCACCGAAATCGACTACGAAGTGTCGCTGCTGGAATCCGGGTTCAAGTTCAAGAACCCTAACGTCGTGGACGCCTGCGGCTGCGGAGAATCCATCAAGTTCGACGAAACCCTCGCCCAGCAATCCTAACTTGCGTTCAAGTGAACGTACGTCTCGTTGTAACGCCGTGTCAGGTGCTCTCCGGCAGTGATCACTTGATCTGACGTCGGAGGGGCCACATTCGTGTGGTAGGACGGGTTGAAGAATAGCGGGACCGAGATCCTCTCTTTCGTGCCACCAACCACACGATGCTCGGTCGCCTTAACCCGACCCGCGGTCCAGAATTCCAGCATCTCACCAAAGTTGATGATGAACACGCCCGGCTCGGCCTCGACCTTTTCCCAGTTGCCATCGGGCATCCGCACCTCAAGCCCCGCAGTGCCATCTGTCGCCAGAAGGGTTAGGCAGCCATAGTCGGTATGCGCACCGATACCGAAATCCTTCTCACCAGCCCAATCGGGGCGTTGTGGATAGTAGTTCCCACGCAGCAAAGCCATGGGCGTGTCAAAAGCGTCGTCGAAACTGTCCGAGCCGCGCCCCAGAACAACCGCAATTGCGCGCAGAACGCGCATCGCTACATCGCAGGCGTCGGTGTAGTAGGACTGAATAGCTTCTCGGAACCCCTCGGGCTTCGCAGGCCAAAGGTTGGGCGCATAGACGCTAAGATTTTCGGCGCGATATCGGTTTTCCAGCGGCAACTCAAAACCGCAATCGAACACTTCCTTGAAATCAGGGTTCGCGTTTGGATCGACCTGCTCGGATTTTGGCGCGCCCCAGCCCCGGTTCGACCCAGTTGACGCCATGTCGACCGACTTCTTCTCCTGCTCAGGCAGATGAAAGAAGACGCGGTAGGCCTCAATCACGTCCTGAACCCGCTCAGCGCTAAGCCCAGTGTTGCCGACGGTCAGAAACCCCACCTGCCCGACAGCACGCAGCAATCTGGCAAGCTCATCGATGTCCTGATTGTCCAGTTTTTCAAGGTTGAGTTTGTCGATCATGGCGCCCTCGGAATCGCTACGCGGACCCTGCCTTTCCGGTACCGGAACTGCAACCGGAATTGTAAGGCCGGACCAAGGGTGATATCGCATGGAAAAACCACAAGATAGCGACAAGGGAGACGCGGAGATGCGGCGCAAACTGGCGGCTGGAAACTGGAAAATGAACGGAACCAGCGCGGCGCTGAGCGAGTTGGACGCGCTCGCCGCGAAGCACCCCTCGCCCAGCGTCGATGTGCTGATCTGTCCGCCTGCCACGCTGCTGCACCGGGCCGCGGAACGCACCCAAGGCACGGGCGTTGCCGTCGGTGGACAGGATTGCCACTCCGCACCCTTGGGCGCGCATACCGGCGATACCAGCGCCGAGATGCTGAAAGACGCCGGAGCTGCGGCCGTGATCCTGGGCCATTCCGAACGGCGCGAGGACCATGGCGAGCAGAACGAAGATGTGCGCGCCAAGGCCAACGCCGTGATGGAGGCTGGCCTCCAGGCGATCATCTGCGTCGGCGAAAGCCTTGAGCAGCGCGAGGCCGCCAACACGCTGGACATCATCGGAGGTCAGATGTCGGGGTCGATCCCGGACCGCTCCACCGGTGAGAACCTGATTGTCGCCTATGAGCCGATCTGGGCCATCGGTACCGGCAAGGTTCCGACATTGGACGAGATCGGAGAGGTCCATGACTTCATCCGCGCCCGACTGGAACGCCGTTTTGGCGAAGGCGTCGGGCGCTCGGTGCGTCTGCTCTATGGTGGTTCAGTCAAACCGTCCAACGCAGCCGAGATTTTTGGCGTGTCCAATGTGGATGGCGCGTTGGTCGGTGGGGCCAGCCTGAAAGCAGCCGATTTCTCGGGCATCGTTGAAGCGCTGGAAACGGCCTAAGGACCCTCAGGCCAGTTTCATCGTGATCAGGCCCGCAACAATCAAAACTGCTGCGCAGATACGCGTGGCGGTGACGGCCTCGCCCAGAAACATGATGCCAACCAGAAACGCGCCTACCGCGCCAATACCTGTCCAGATTACATAGGCCGTCCCCAGTGGCAGGGTTCGCATCGCAAGCGCTAGCAACGCGAAGGACCCGATCATTGAAACGCCCATCACAGCCGTGGGCCACAGCCGCGTGAAACCGGCCGATTGCTTCATGGCAACGGCCCAAACAATTTCCAGCAGGCCGGCAAGTAAAAGAAAAATCCAGGACATCGAGGGCCTCTTTCGGATTTTCGGGTCGTCCCGAATGATCGCCCTTTATGGGGAGGTCGTCCTCTGACGCCTTAGGTAAGTACTCTGCACCCGTCTTCAAGACATGAAAAAACCGGGCGAGAAAACTCGCCCGGTTCACACTCGTTTATCACCCTAGTTGGTTATGATTTCTGGCCCCATGAAGGTGTTGGGCAGGAAGGTCGATATCCACGGGATATAGGTCACCATGATCAGGAAGACGAACAGCACAGCCAGGAACGGAAGCGCGGCCTTCACAACGCCCATCATCGGCATCCCGGCTACGCCCGAGGTCACGAACAGGTTCAGCCCGACCGGAGGTGTGATCCTGACTTCCGACATTTTTTCGTATAAGTCATTGATATTATTATGCCTTGGTTGCCAAAAGGCACTACACGGACTTTTTTCGCCAGCGATTGTTTCGGAGTGTTGAGGGAGCTCAGGCTTTGGTCTGGCCAGTTTTTCGGGTGCGCCCGGGGGGTATCTTGAAAGGGGCTTCGTTCCAGGTCAGGCCGACGCAGGTGAGGATGCGTCTGGCATCGACCGTGGCATGGCTTGGCATGCCGTAGCGGTCAGGGGTGCCTTTGTGGCGCAGGATCGAGAGCTGCAATGCGTTCAACTCGTTGCGGATACGAGCCGGGCTCATCGGGTGTCCGAGCAGGTCCAGATGCTTGCGCAGGTGCTGCAGGCAGCAGAAGGCCATGTAGCAGATGGCGATATGGGCCCGGACCCGACGCGGCGACCAGTGATAGATGGGCCGGATTTTCAGATCGTGCTTGTTGGTGCGGAAGCAGGCTTCGATCTCCCACAACTGGTGATAGCGGGCAATGACGTCCTGTGCCTCCAGTTCGTCCGCACCATGAACAACAATGGCATGCAGCCCGTCCCATTGTGCCGCTGCCTTGATCTTTGCATCATCCAGCGTGACGTCCCCGCTGTCGGGGAAGGCCAGGAAGCGGCCATATCCCCGGCTGCTGAAGCTGCCGGGTTTGCGAGAGCGCTTGAGCTTCTTGTGCAGCTTTTCGATTGCCTTGTCGCGCTTGTGGGCATCATTGCGTGCCCGGGTGGGTGACCAGGTCACAATGACCCGCGCTCCCTCCTGGTCGATCACCTTGTACCAGCCCTTCTCGGTTGCCTCTTCAGAACCGTGTCCAGCCCAAGGCTGGCGTCCCTCCGGGCTCAAAATGTTCGCCTTCACGGCGGCCGGGGCGGACTTCATGCGATAGCCGAGGATGTAGGGCAGACCCTTGTTCTGCAACATCTGCTGGTTGTCCTTGCTGAGCATGGCGGCATCGGCCACGAACGTGACCCTGGCCACGTCGAAGCGTCCCTCCAACGCCTTCAGCGCAGCTTCCAGCGTATGACCTTCCCAGGTGTTTCCCGGGAAGAGTTCATAGCCCACAGGCAGCCCATCGGAGGTGACGATCAGCGCCAGCATGACCTGAGCGCGGTGATGCTTGCCATCCTTGCTGAAGCCCTTGGCCAGAAGATGATCCTGCTCGACCCCGTCCGCATCCTCGGCCGGGTCCTCGCGCTCGGTGTCAAAGGCCAGGGTCGTGCAATCGTAGAACAGCACGGTCACTGGCCCGCCCAGCAACTTCTCTGCCGCCGCGTGAGAGGTTTTGCAAATCCCGTCTATCACCGGCGTATTGATGTAATCCATGCTCCGATAGACCACGTCCAGATTGAGCGTGATGCCTGCCTGGTTCTCCAACGCCTCCACGGTCGCGCGCTTGCTCTCGGGCTGTGCGATCCGCGCCATAACCAGCTCTTTCACAATGCGATTGGCACTTTTACGCGCCGCCCCCAGAAGGGCCCCCCAACCCAGTTGGTCATACATCGTCCCCATGACATCCCGCAGACCCAGAGAGACCCGCGCCTCCTCACGGCACTCGGCAAGATCAACGCCAAGCTTGTCCGGCCGCGGAGCGCGGCGCACCAGCGCCTGCAGATCGGCATATTCCGTGGGCGTGAACAGTTCCATTTGCGGCGAGCGATCAATGCGTAATTGCTCCATCAAGCGGCCCGCCAGACGCTTGATATCCTCAATCTCGCTGTCGTTATGGGCCACACCCACATGGCGCAGGATCTTCTGGCGTACCTTGGAGCCGGTGCGGACGGATTCAACGATCTGGATCCGTGTGCGGTTGAGCTTTGCGTCATGTTTGGTGCGGATGAACATGGGCGAAGAGGTTAGCCATCTGAAGGCCCATGTCAATACTTTTTATAATAATGGGGCACTACAACGCGCCTCTGAGCAACCACACCTGAAAACAAACCAAAAACCCAGTCAGATCAACAAAAAGGTCGGAAGTCAGGAAAAAACCGGGCGAGAAAACTCGCCCGGTTCACACTCGTTTATCACCCTAGTTGGTTATGATTTCTGGCCCCATGAAGGTGTTGGGCAGGAAGGTCGATATCCACGGGATATAGGTCACCATGATCAGGAAGACGAACAGCACAGCCAGGAACGGAAGCGCGGCCTTCACAACGCCCATCATCGGCATCCCGGCTACGCCCGAGGTCACGAACAGGTTCAGCCCGACCGGAGGTGTGATCATCCCGATCTCCATGTTGACGACCATGATAATTCCCAGATGGATCGGGTCGATGCCCAACTCGATCGCAATTGGGAACACCAGAGGCGCCACGATCACCAGCAGGCCCGAAGGCTCCATGAACTGACCACCGATCAGCAGGATCACGTTTACCACGATCAGGAAGGTCACCGGACCCAGCCCAGCCGACAGCATGGCGCTGGCGATATGTTGCGGCACCTGCTCATCCGTCAGCACGTGCTTGAGGATCAGCGCGTTGGCGATCACGAACAACAGCGTGACGGTCAGCTTGCCGGCCTCGAACAGCGTGTGCTTGGTATCGGGGTGGAAGAAAGCCGTGAGCAACGCATAGGGCTTTTTGAGCAGCGACAGGTTCTGCGTACCTTCCTCGGTGCTAAGCGGCCCCATATCCTTGTAGACAAAGCTCGCGATGAAGAAGGCATAGACAGCAGCCACCGCAGCGGCCTCGGTCGGGGTGAAGATGCCCCCATAAATACCGCCGAGGATGATCACGATCAGGAACAGGCCCCAACCGGCCTCGCGGGCGGAGACAAAGATCTCACCCCAACCCTTCCAATCGCCCTTGGGCAGGTTCTTGACCTTGGCCATGACGTAAATGGTGATCATCAGCATCAAACCAGCCATCAGGCCAGGGATGACCCCCGCAAGGAACATACGCCCGACCGAGACCTCAACGGCGGCCGCATAGACAACCATCACAATCGACGGCGGGATCAGGATACCCAGCGTACCGGCGTTACAGATCACACCAGCGGCGAATTCCTTGGAGTAGCCAACCTGGCGCATCCCTGCGATGACAATTGAGCCGATGGCCACAACAGTCGCAGGGGACGACCCTGAAAGCGCTGCGAACAACATACAAGCGAAGACGCCCGCAATCGCCAGACCGCCCGGAAGGTGTCCCACACAGGCAATCGAGAAACGGATGATCCGCCTCGCGACACCTCCGGTCGTCATGAAGGAAGACGCGAGGATGAAGAACGGGATTGCCAGCAGGGTAAAATGCCCCTCGAACGCCTCGAACAATGTGCCCGCAACCGATGCTAGTGAGCTGTCGGAATAGATCAGCAGGAACAGGGTCGAGCTGAGGCCAAGTGCCACCGCAATCGGAACCCCGATCAGTAGCAGGCCGATGACCATGGAAAATAGAAGTACAACGTCCATTAGTCATGCTCTCCTTGCTGCGCACGAACCTCTTCGATCTCATCCTCAACCTCGTGGCTCGCGACCAGACGGTCCGCCTCACCACGCCAGATCTGCACCGCGACCTGCGCAAAGCGGATCACCAGCAGCAACATCGACAGTGGCAGGATGAAATACGGAACAACCTTGGGCAGCTTCTCGTAATTTTCGCCGTAGTTGATCAAGTCCTCGAGAAAACGGAACGGCGCGATCATCGGGATATCGTCAACCTCGTAAAAGCTCTGACTGCGCGCGTCGAAGTTCAGACCCGTGGGAAACCAGCGTCCCGAGGTTGGCGGCAGATCCGCGAAGACAGCCCAATAGTCATATGACCCCTTCAGCAACAGCAGCGAAAACGCCAGACAACAGGCCACCGAGATCAGCGCCAGAATCCGACGCGGCGCAGGGGCCAGCATGTTCAGGATCGCATCAACGCCCAGATGAGCGTGTTTCTTGACGGCGTAGGACGCCCCCAAAAGCACCAGCCATCCAAATAGGAAGACCGTCAGCTCAAGCGCCCACAGGATATTCGAGTTGAAGAAGAACCGCGCGATCACGTTGGCAAAGGTCACGGCCGTCATCAGGCCAAGCAGCACCGCGATCAGGGTTTCTTCGATATGGTCGACCAGCCCAGCCGGGCCGGATTTCGCACCAGACATCTATCTGTCCCCACATTTTTTGTGATGATGAGAGTGTTGGGGCGGGCCTTTGTTTGGCCCGCCCGGCCTGCGCGCAAATTACTCCCCAGTCCCCAGCGCGCGGCCTGAACCGGGATCAGAACCCAGCGTTAATGGCCTGAGCGGCGTCGATCTTGTCCTGACCCACGTCATCCGCGAACTGGTCCCAAACCGGCTTCATTGTGTCGACCCAGGCCTGACGCTGCTCGGGCGTCAGCTGACGAATGATGCCACCCGCTTCGGTGATCGAGGCTTTGGCAGCTTCGTTCACGGCAAAGGCCTCTTTGTTACGGGTCTCGGTGACCTCAGCCAGAATGGTCAGGAATTGATCACGCACTTCGGGGTCGAGGCTGTCCAGCCAGTCCACCGAGGTCACGACCAGATAGTCGATGATGCCATGGTTGGTCTCGGTGATGCCGTCCTGCACCTCAAAGAACTTCTTGCCGTAGATGTTGGACCAGGTGTTCTCCTGCCCGTCGACAACACCCTGTTGCAGAGCGCCGTAGACTTCCGAGAACGCCATCTTTTGCGGGCTGCCACCGATAGCTTCCATCTGCGCAACCAGCACGTCCGAGGACTGAACGCGGAACTTTAGACCATCTGCATCAGCCGGAGTTTCCAGCGGCTTGTTCGCCGACATCTGCTTCATGCCATTGTGCCAGAACGCCAGCCCCTGCAGACCGCGGCGCTGCATGCTGTCCTTCATTGCCTGACCGGCATCCGAGGCCTGGAAGGCATCCACTGCGTCAATGTTCTTGAACATGAAAGGCAGGTCGAACAGGCGGAACTGCTTGGTGAACTTTTCGAATTTGGACAGCGACGGTGCGGCCAGCTGGACGTCGCCCTGAAGCATCGCCTCAAGAACCTTGTCATCATTGTAGAGCGTCGAGTTCGGATAGACCTCAACGCACATAACGCCCTGCATCTCGTCATTGACGCGCTGTTCCAGCAGCGAGGCAGCGATACCTTTGGGGTGCTTGTCTGTGTTCGTCACATGCGCGAACTTTACGACGATCTCACCATCGTCACACGCAGCCATGCCCGCCGTCGCCGTTACCGTCAAAGCCAGCGCTGTGGCTGCTGTTGTTAGGAATTTCATCTGTTTTCCTCCCAGACTTCCTCGAATTGTCTCATCGGCCCCATCTCGGCACCGTATGGACGGCAGTGAACAGACTGCTTCACGGTGAAACAACAATTTGTAACAGACTTTGGGATGTCAGGATTTATCTATTTAGAACAGCATATTAAAACCTAAATTTAAAACACGGAATTTGACCATGATCGCACATGTGCGAAATCCCGCACATCTCTCTACGACGCTGTGCGGAATCCCGCACAGTTTTTTGAATCACCCCCGAATCGCTCTGGCACCACCCGCAGTCCGCCATTGCGGACTGCTTGGCCCGACAGCTCTAACCGCATGCAAATGAGGGCAAAGCTGGTGGGAGGCCTACCTATCGACGGTAGTCTTCGGGCCGAATCTGATATCGTGCCAGTTTGTCGTAGAACGTCTTACGCGGCAGCTTCAGCGCCTTCGCCGCGTCTGAGGCCTTTCCGTTGTGCCGCCCCAACGCAGCGATCAGCAACGAACGTTCCACCCGTGCCATCTGCTCGTTCAAGCCCAGATCCGTCGCCTCTGCCACCTCTTCGGGCATCCCCAAAACAAAACGCATGGCCGACGACATCAAAGAGCGGGCATTACCCGGCCAATCGCTGGCCATCAATGCCGCAAGATGCTCAGGTGATACTTCCGGTTCAGCAATCCCCGCCTGCTCAGCAGCCTGAGCGACATAGTGACGAAAGAGCGTCGGAATATCCTCGGGGCGCTCCGCCAGAGACGGAATGCGCACGCGCATCACATCCAAACGGTAGTAGAGATCCGCGTTGAAACGGCCCTCGGCAGAGATCGCAGACAGGTCGGAGGTCGTGCCCGCAATAATCCGCGCGCCCGCACCGCGCTCGATCACATCCAACGCTTCATACTGAGTAGCCTGCGGCATCACCGATATCTCGTCCAGAAACAGGGATCCGCCCTTGGCATCTTCGCAGGCTTGGGCGAATTCCTGAACGCTCAATCCGGCCGCCGCGCGTTTGACGAACGGTCCCTGCCCAACGGGCGACATCAGATGCACAACCTCGGCGACTTTGGAAATCCCGCTGCCCGCCGGACCGGTGACCAGAACCTCGGCTCCAGTCGGAGCAACACTGCGCACCCGCTCACGCAAGGCCTCTGCCTGAGGGGACAGCCCGAACAAAAGTCGCGCCGCGGGGTCTCCGCGTTCCAGCTCTGATTTTAACGCGCGTTGTTGGATGATACGCGCGCGGGCGTCAAACGCCCGGTCGAGCACCGCCAGAAGGTCCGCCGCGGCACAGGGTTTCTCCAGAAAGTCGAAGGCCCCCTGCCCCATGGCCTGAACCGCCATCGGAATGTCACCCTCACCCGTCAGCAAAACCACCGGCAACTCCGGGTCGATTTCTTGCGCGTAGCTGAGCAGATGAAACCCATCACGCCCCGGCATCCGGATATCAGACAGGATCAACCCTGGAAAATCAGCCCGAATGTGGTCTTTGGCGGCCACAAAAGACCCCACCGCAATCGGCTGATACTCCGCCAGTTCGAGGGTCTGGGCCAATGCCTCACGCACAGCAGCGTCGTCATCCACCAACAAAACGACCCGAGTCATGCTGCCTGTTCCTTCTCACAAGGCTCCAGCTCGACCGTGAACTCTGCCCCTTCTTCCGTGTTGATCCCACGGATGTTGCCCCTGAAGCTCTGGACCAGACCGTAGGATATCGAAAGTCCAAGCCCCATCCCTTCGGAAGAGCCAACGGCCTTGGTCGAATAAAACGGCTCGAACAGCTTTTCCGTGTTCTCGATGCCCGGCCCGATATCCCGCACTGTGACCGAAAGCCTTTCGTCGCAATGAACCTCGATCTGAATGCGGCGGTCTTCCTGCTGGCTCATCGCGTCGGCCGCGTTGTTGATTAGGTTCACAAAAACCTGCACCAAACGGACCTCGCCGCCCCAAGCAAGGACAGGATGTTCGGGCGCGGTCCAATCCAGAGAGACATTTTCGGAACGCAGCCGAGCCTCGGTCAACTCGACAGCAGCGTTCAGAACCTGCACCAGATCCACGCGCCCCATCGGTTCGCTTTCATTGCGGGCAAATGCGCGTAAGTTCTTGATAATCCGCGCCATACGCGCCGCCATTTGGGAAATGCGGCCTAGATTTTCCGCGGCTTTCTCAGATTTCCCTCTCTCCATGAAGGCGGAGCCGTTTTCGGCAAACTGCTGGATCGCCATCAAAGGTTGGTTCAATTCATGGCTGATCCCAGCGGACATCTGTCCGAGTGCACTTAGCTTACCAGCTTGCACAAGATCGGCCTGCGCTCGCTTCAGGGCCGCTTCGGCCTCCTGCCGCTCCGTGATCTCGCGACGGAGCGCCACGTTTGCCTTCGTCAGATCCTGGGTGCGTTTTGCCACACGGGTTTCCAGGACGGCATTCGCCTCTGTCAGCGTGCGCCTCCGCTCGGTCGCCAGAAACAGCAACGCGCCGAAAGCCAAACAGAGGGCCGCGACTGTTGCGGCCTGCAAGCCCGCCAGTCGCCGGGCCGGAGCGACATCCATCAGGACCTCTCCGGTCATACCGATGACCGGCAATTCCTTTGCAAGATGCAAAGCCCGACGCGGCAGATATGGACTCCAATCCAGCGTCCAGAGTTCATACGGCCCCAGGCGCCGCGACTGGAAAGATACGGTCCGGGCATTCGGAGGAGTCAAACCGACCTCCTCACCCACGCGTTGCCACATCAACAATTCCAGCCGGTTCGAAATGAAGACCAGACCGGAGTGGTCAACAAAGAACACCGCTTCTGTGCTGCCTCGCCAAGTTTGTTCGATATCCTCAACGTCGGCAATCACGATCAAAGCCCCGATCACCGAACCACTCTCATCGAAATCGGGTGCAGCATAGGTGAATATGCGTCTACCAGCTGCTGGCAGGATACCATGTGCACTTCCTAGTGCCCCTTGCATGGCGCGTGTGAAGGCTGGATTGTCTTGGACTGAGACGGTGACGCCTTCGTGTGCAGACGCCAGAACTGTCCCTGACCGGTCGGCATAAGGAACATCGACCGCCGCCGTTTTATCCGCGACCTCCAACAGCAACGCCTGCGCGGTGGCGCGTCCGGATAGTGTATCCAGATCCTCAAGCACGGGGTGGCTCGCCATCAGCACCGCCAGTTCCTGATAGACCTGCAACTGCGTGGTCAACCGATCCGCAGCCAGATCCAGATCAGCCTCAGCCTTTTCGCTGAGTTGAAACACAGCCTGCCGGTAGCCATAGAACCATACAGCCGAAGACAAAACTCCGACCATCAGTAGAAATCCGGCTATGACCAAAATGCGTTGCATGTCCTACGGTCTTGCATTGGCGGCGCCTTATGGCAAGTCTACACAACCTCCAAAAGCTTCGTGCCAGACTGCATCCCGCTGCGAAGGCGATTCAAATCAACCTCCGGGCGGGCAAAAGATTCAAGAAAACCGCGCTACCGCACGATGCCTCCGGCGGGGATTTTTAGGGCCAGATGAAGCATGGGATCCTTTATTCATCTGGCTAAAAATACCTCGGGGGAGTCGCCCCTTCAGGGGCGGCGGGTGCAGCGCCCCCAATCTATTGCTAGCTCTCCACCAAAGCGTTGAGAGGCAGCATCGTGGTCGACTTGATCTCTTCCATCGACAAAAGGGCGGTCACGTTGTGAACACGCACCTCTGATATCAGTTGTTGGTAGAACTGATCATAGGCGCGGGCATTCTTGACCCTCACTTTCAGGATGTAGTCGATGTCCCCTGCCAGCCGATGGGCCTCTTGGACTTCGGGTTGATCCCGCAGCGCCTTCAGGAATTTGCGCTGCCATTCAGCCTCATGCTCAGAGGTCCGGATCAAAACGAAGAACGTGGCCTCGAAACCAAGCGCTTCAGCATCAAGCAAAACGGTCTGCTGACCGATGATGCCGGCCCCCTTCAACTTGCGGATTCGATTCCACACAGGCGTCTTGGAACTGCCGACCTGCGCCGCTATTTCGTCCAGAGATTGGCTGGCATCGCGCTGCAGCTCAGCCAGAATTTTCCGATCTGTGTCGTCTATTCGCACCGACATTCCAATTTTCCTTACGTTTCAAAACCAGCGTTCCAAATTTCAGAACCTGTAGAACGCATGTTCTTATTTAGCGCAGCATATGGCGCGATACCGGGAATATTTCCTATATATCAGGACAAGTCAAACCAACTGGAACAGAAGATGACGCAGTCGGAGTCACAAAAGAACCTTGGCCACGTCGATTTTGTCGGCGCAGGACCCGGTGATCCGGATTTGCTCACGCTCAAGGCCGTCAAAGCCTTTGAGCGGGCGGATGTCGTGCTGCATGATCGCCTAATCAGTGCAGAGGTTCTGAAACTGGCTGGTCAGTCTGCCGTTCTGGTCGATGTGGGCAAGGCCGGTTTCGGCCCTTCATGGAAACAGGAAGACATCGACGCGCTGCTGGTTTCTCACGCTCTTAAAGGCCAGCGTGTTGTGCGTTTGAAATCCGGCGACCCGACCGTCTTCGGACGTCTGGATGAAGAAATTGAGGCTGTCGCGGCCGCAGGTATCGCGTGGCAGATCGTTCCGGGTATCACTGCGGCCTCTGCCGCCGTGGCCGGGATCGGACAAAGCCTGACACGTCGTGGTCGCAACTCATCGGTTCGGTTTCTGACCGGCCACGATATGAAGGGGTTCGCGGATCACGACTGGGCGGCACTTGCGCGCGAAGGATCGATTGCGGCGGTCTATATGGGCAAGAAATCAGCGCGTTTCATTCAGGGGCGTCTGATCATGCACGGCGCTGACCGCCAAACGCCTGTGACACTGATCGAGAACGCCTCGCGCCCCGATCAACGCATTCTGGAAACCAATCTGGACCGTTTGCCCAAGGATCTGGCTGCTGCCGAGATGGACGGCCCAGCCCTCATGTTTTATGGCCTCGCTCCGCGCCAAGCGGCCCTGGCCCTGACCGAATTCAAAAAGGAGCATGCCTGATGGCCCGCGCTTTTACCCCCAAAGTCGTCACCGCCAACGATCTGCTCGAAGGTGACGTGATCTATCAGACCGAAGATGACCGCTGGTCACGTGAACTGTGCGAGGCCGAACTGATCACCGATGAGGCCCATGCGCAGGTCCGTTTACTCGACGCCGCGCGTCAGGCGAACAAGATCGTCGGCGCATATCTGGCCGATGCCGTTGCGGGTGAAAACGGCCCCGAACCCACCCATTTCCGAGAGGAGTTCCGCCGCACCGGACCCTCGAACTATGCCCATGGCAAGCAGGAAACACAGTCGCAGCCCCGGGCCTGACCTCCGGCCCCTTTCTCCCCATTAAGGCCCCAAGGTTTCGGGGCTGCATTTAAGGACAGCTACACATGTATCGCTACTCCGAGTTTGACACAGCATTCCTGGCCGAGCGCAACCGTCAGTTCCGCGCACAGGTCGAACGCCGCATCGACGGCTCGCTGACGGAAGATGAATTCAAACCCCTGCGCCTGATGAACGGCCTGTATCTGCAGCTGCACGCCTATATGCTGCGCGTTGCCATTCCCTATGGCACGCTCTCCAGCGCGCAGATGCGCCAACTAGCCCTGCTGGCTGAGAAGTGGGACAAAGGCTATGGCCATTTCACCACCCGTCAGAACATCCAGTACAACTGGCCGAAACTGAAAGACGTGCCGGATATGCTGGACGCGCTGGCCGAGGTTGGCATGCACGCCATTCAGACCTCGGGCAACACGATCCGCAACGTAACCGCCGACCATTTCGCCGGTGCCGTCGCGGATGAGGTCGCCGACCCGCGCCCATATGCCGAACTGCTGCGCCAGTGGTCGACTGACCACCCGGAATTCCAGTTCATGCCGCGTAAGTTCAAGATCGCCATCACGGGCTCGGAAAACGACCGCGCCGTGATCAAAGCGCACGATATCGGCCTTCAACTGGTTGAGCGTGACGGCGTTCTGGGCGCCCGCGTGATCGTAGGTGGCGGTCTGGGCCGTACACCCATGATCGGTAAGGAACTGTCTGAGTTCGTCGCCTTTGACGACCTGCTGGCCTATCTTGAGGCTACCGTTTCCGTCTGGAACCAGATCGGCCGCCGCGACAACAAGTACAAGGCGCGCATCAAGATCACCGTGCACGAGCATGGCATCGACGCCATCCGCGCCAAGGTCAACGAGCGCTTCCTGCAGGTACGCCCGCAGTTCAAAGGGGCTGACATGGCTCTGCTGGAAGAGATCAAAGGTCACTTTGCGGCTCCTGATTTCCGCGAAGCTTCGGTTGCGTCCTTTGAGTCGGCCTACACCAACGATCCGGTCTTCCGGTCGTGGATCGACACCAACATCGCGCCTCATAAAAACGCGGACCACGCGATCGTCACGATCTCGATCAAGAAGCACGGCAAAACGCCGGGCGATGCGACAGCCGAGCAGATGCGCGTCATGGCTGATCTGGCCGAAGAGTTCGCCTATGACGAGCTGCGCATTAGCCATGAGCAGAACGTGATCCTGCCGCATGTCCACAAATCGGACCTGCCCGCGATCCACGCCAAGCTGAAGGAATACGAGCTGGCCACCGCCAATATCGGCCTGATCAGCGACATCATCGCCTGCCCCGGCATGGATTACTGCGCGCTGGCCACAGCCCGCTCGATCCCGGTTGCGGAACAGATTGCGACCCGCTTTGACGAGTTGAAGCTGGAGCATGATATCGGCCACCTGAAGATCAAGATCTCGGGCTGCATCAACGCCTGTGGTCACCACCATGTCGGCCATATCGGCATTCTGGGTCTGGATCGCGCAGGCGTCGAAAACTACCAGATCACTCTGGGCGGCGACGGTACCGAGACCGCGGCTATTGGCGACCGCACCGGTCCGGGCTTTGCCTATGATGAGATCGTTCCGGCCGTCGAGCGCATTGTCGACACGTATTTGAACCAGCGGGAGAGCGCTGAAGAAACCTTCCTGGAAACCTACCGCCGCGTCGGTATGGCGCCCTTCAAGGCTGCACTCTACCCCGAGGCACAGGCCAATGCCGCTTGACCTGATCCAGACGGAACTAGGTAAAGACCGCGCTGAACTGACCGAAAAGGTCAACGCGCTGAACGCCCGGTTCCGCCACCATTCGGCGCATGATGTCATGCACGGAGCGAATGAGGAAATCGACGATCTGGCTCTGGTCTCAAGCTTTGGGGCCGAGTCGGTTGTTCTGTTGCACATGGCTGCCGTTGTCGACCAGATGACGCCGGTTCTGTTCGTTGACACCCAGATGTTGTTTGCGGAAACGCTTGAATATCAACAGGATGTCAGCGAGCGCCTTGGCCTGAAGAACGTCAAGATCATCCGCGCCGAGGATGAGGAGATCCAGCGTGAAGACCCCTATGGCGCGCTGCGTCTGCGGGATACGGATGCGTGCTGCAACCTGCGCAAGACCTTCCCGCTGCAACAGGCCCTTGCCGGCTATTGCGGCTGGATCACCGGTCGCAAGCGGTTTCAGGCGGGCACCCGCGCCGCGCTCGAGTTCTTTGAGGTCGAGGACGGCACCGGCCGGATCAAGGTCAACCCGCTGGCCCATTGGGCGCCCGAGGACGTGCGCGCCTATATGGATGAAAACAACCTGCCTCGCCATCCGCTGGTGGCCAAAGGCTATCCCTCGATCGGCTGTGCGCCCTGCACCTCGCCGGTCAAGGAAGGCGAAGACCCACGCGCCGGACGTTGGCGCGACCAGAACAAAGAAGAATGCGGCATCCATTTCGTCGATGGCAAAATGGTGCGCGCCGGAGAGAAAACATGAACGTAATTGTATCGGATGAGGGGTTCTCCCCCGATGACTGGACCGACGGCTTTGTCACGCTTGAGGACGCGGCCAATGATGTTGTGGCGCTTGATGTGGCCTCGGACACTGACCCGGATGAACTGATCGACCGTCTCGGCAACGCCCAGATGGTACGGGTGGATTTCCCGTCCTCGGCGGATGGTCGTGGTTTCACCATTGCCCGCGTGCTGCGCCTGAAAGGCTACACCGGCCGTTTGCGCGCCAAAGGGCACGTTCTGGCCGATCAATACGCCATGGCCCGTCGCAGCGGCTTTGACGAGGTCGAGATCGACGACGCTCTCGCCGCGCGTCAGCCCGAAGATCAGTGGTTGGCCCGCGCCAACTGGGAAGAAAACAACTATCAGGCCCGCCTGCGGGGCTGACCCCACATCGCCAGCTTGTGAAACTAAAGGGGCAATTCGCCCCTTTTCCTGACTTGGATCAAAGATTAAACGGAGATGTCGGTTTAGCAGACCGATAGCGAAACGATGACAGAGATGAAGCCCGTGAGTGAAGCAACCGCCGTAAAGGCCCCCGTTCTGCCGGACGCCCAGACCGTGACTGAGGTCAAACACTGGACCGGCAGCCTGTTCTCATTCCGGGTGTCGCGCCCTGCGACGCTGCGTTTCCGATCGGGTGAGTTCGTGATGATCGGCCTGATGGGCGATCCTGATCCCAAAACTGGTCGGCAGAAACCGCTGCTGCGCGCCTATTCGATTGCGTCTCCGTCCTGGGACGAAGAGCTGGAGTTCTACTCGATCAAGGTACAGGACGGCCCGCTGACCTCGAAGCTGCAGCACATCCAGCCTGGCGATCAGATCATCCTGCGACCCAAGCCCGTGGGCACACTGGTGCATGACGCCCTGCTTCCCGGCAAACGCCTGTGGTTCTTCGCCACTGGCACCGGCTTTGCCCCCTTTGCCTCGCTGCTGCGCGAGCCTCAAACTTATGAGGACTACGATGAGGTGATCATCACCCACACCTGCCGCGAAGTGGCCGAGCTGGAATATGGCCGCCAGTTGATCGAAAACATCCGTCAGGACGAAATGCTGGCCGAGCTGATGGGCGAAGGCTTTGCCGACAAGATCCGCTACTACCCAACAACGACCCGGGAAGAGAGCCCAAAGATGGGCCGCATCACAAACCTGCTGAAAGACGGCACCGTGTTTGCCGATCTGGGGATCGAAGGCGGTATCAAGCCGGAAACCGACCGTGCGATGGTCTGCGGTTCGCTGGCATTCAACCTGGACATCAAGGAAATCCTCGAGGAATTCGGCCTGCGCGAAGGTGCAAACTCGGAGCCCAAAGAGTTCGTAATCGAAAAAGCATTTGTAGGCTGATCAACCTGTTTGGCCGGGTCCATCGGGTCCCGGCCAGCTGTTTCCTGTGTTCAATCTTGGGAAATTCCAGTCTTTAAGCCTTTATGCTGCTTGAAACACTGCGCGCACCCGTCTAAATTCCCACCTCGAAATTCTGCAATCATCAAAGGAATGAACCCATAGCTCGCAGACCCCACAACGCGCCGCCGCAGAGAGACACTGGCCCGCGCGTCAATGAAAAGATACGTGCCCCCGAAATCCGCCTGATTGGTGCCGAAGGTGAAAATGTCGGGGTGGTTCATCCCGCCAAAGCCATGCAACTTGCCGCCGATGCCGGCCTTGACCTGGTCGAGATCTCGCCCAATGCGAACCCGCCGGTCTGCAAGATCATGGACTTTGGCAAGTTCAAGTACGAACAGCAGAAACGCGAAAGCGAAGCCCGCAAGAAACAAAAGATCATCGAGGTGAAAGAGGTCAAATTCCGGCCCAACACCGACACGCATGACTATGAAGTCAAAATGAAGAACGTCTATAAGTTTCTGGAAAAGGGCGACAAGGTCAAAGTCACCCTGCGCTTCCGCGGCCGTGAGATGGCGCACCAGAACCTGGGTCGCGAATTGCTGGAGCGCGTCGCCGAAGATATCAAGGAACTGGGCAAAGTTGAGAATATGCCCAAGATGGAAGGCCGTCAGATGATCATGATGATCGGCCCGCTGCCGCAGAAATAACTCGGTCCATCACCGCAAATGCCCAAGCCCCTTCGATCTCCGAAGGGGCTTTTTTCATCCTGGCTTCCGGCTGCGCATCCAATGGGCCGCATCCCGCACGTCGAATACCAACGAGATGACATCGACAATCAGCAGCAGCCACAGGAATCGAATGTAGGTCGGGTTGAGCGTTTCTGCTGCGCTCAGAAGCCCCACCACCACAATCACCAGCGGAACCCAGCACAAGATATGCGGCAGCGCCATCGCCTCGCTCATCCCACGCGCGGCAATCATGATCGGCAGGTTCAACGCCATTCCCGTGATCGCAAGAGCGGCAATCAAAACCCCCTGCGGCTGGTCCAGAAAGAACAGCGGCATCAGGTTGACCGGAACCAAAATCACGGCCACCCAGATTTGCACCCAAAGGGGTAACCTTCGGAAACTCAGCCAAATATCCTGCACCATGGTCGCGACCTTTTTTCAGTTCGCGCCAAAATTAGCGAAATTGCTTGGGGCGAAAAGAGCTGTCACGGGATTGTCAGATCACGGCGGCCATCGCCTGTCCAAGCTTGGCGACAAGCTCGTCTATCTGCTCCTCTTCGATGATGAAGGGCGGAGCCAGAAGGATATGATCCCCGGCCTTGCCGTCGCGCGTTCCCGACATCGGATAGCAGATCAACCCCTCAGCCATTGCAGCCTTTTTGATCTTTGCAGCCACACCCAGCGCTGGATCGAACGGAGTTTTGCTTTCGCGATCCGCGACCAGCTCAATCCCACGAAACAGGCCTCGGCCCCGGATATCTCCCACATTGGCGTGCTGACCAAAAGCCGCTTCCAGCGCGGATTGAAGTTTGTCCCCCATTGCACCGGCCCGGGCGGGCAGGTCTCGGTTGGTCAACTCACGAACCACCGCCAAGGCCGCTGCCGTTGCCACCGGATGGCCAATATAGGTATGACCATGCTGGAAAAAGCCCGTGCCCTGCTGGATCGCATCATAGATTTTGTCCGTGCAGAGCATTGCTCCAATAGGTTGATACCCGGCCCCCAACCCTTTGGCGATGCACAGAATATCCGGTGCGACGCCATCGTGATCGCAAGCAAACAGATGCCCGGTTCGGCCCATCCCGCACATCACTTCATCGAGGATCAGCAGAACCCCGTATTGGTCACAAATCTCGCGAGTACGCTTGAAATACCCCTCGACCGCCGGAACAGCACCGAGTGTCGCCCCGACTACTGGTTCCGCCATGAACGCCATGACGGATTCCGGACCGAGGCGCAGGATCTCCTGCTCCAACTCATTCGCGACGCGCTGACCGTAGTCAAAGCTGCTCTCACCCTCGGGCTTTTCCGCGTATTCATAACACGCAGAGATATGGGTCATCTCGATCAGCATAGGCGCGAATTGCGCCCGTCGCCATGCATTGCCGCCAGCAGACAACGCACCCAGTGTATTGCCGTGATAGCTTTGGCGACGCGCGATCACATGGCGACGTTCAGGCTGACCGACCTCAAGGTAATACTGGCGCGCCAGCTTGATTGCCGCCTCAGTCGCTTCCGAGCCGCCTGATACGAAATACACCCGCTCCAGATCGCCCGGAGCATGCTGGATCAACAGATCGGCCAGCTCTTCCGCCGGTTCCGAGGTCATGAAACCGCTATGGGCAAAGGCGATCTGTTCAACCTGCTGCTGAACAGCCTCGATCACCGCGCGGTTGGAATGTCCCAGACAAGACACGGCCGCATCGCCACAATCCAGATAGCGTTTGCCATCGGCATCAATCAAGTAACACCCGTCGCCGCCTGCGGCGATAGGCAACTCGGCTTTGGTATGGCGCGGAAACACATGGCTCATTCTTGTTCTCCTTTGATCAACGACACGAGTGCTGCAACCGACGCTGCATTGTTCGGCCAGGTTTGACCCGAGGAATCCGTCAGGCTGTTCTCAAACCCGACACGCACATCCCCGCCCTGCCGCGCGGCCTTTAGCAGACACGCGTGTTCCTTTGCTCCAAACGCGCAGAGCATCCACGGACCACCCTCCTGCGGAAACTGATCCAGATCGTCAGGCGCAGATTCCTGCCCCGTTGCATACCGGCCCAAAACAAACAGGCGATCCACCTGCCCGGCCCTCACAACGCCTTCAACCTGTAGTCGCGCCAACAAAGCCGCGTCCTCAGCATCATAGAGGATATGTTGAACGCGCGTCCCCTGTTCATGGCACAGGCCGTAGACCCGATCCGCCATCTCCGCGACTTCGCGCACAGAGATCGAGGCCCAAGTGGGGCGCACTTGCCGCAAGCACTCGAATTGAGCCTCTACGTCATAGACCCCTGCCGCTTCAGTCGTGATCTGCACCTCCAGACCCGGCAACTGCTGGCGCAACTCGCCCAGGGCTTCGCGATACAAACCCGCATCCAAAGAGTGTCGCCCCTCGGCGTTCCGAACATGCAGATGCAGCCCGTCCGCTCCGGCTGCGTGGCAGTCATGCGCGGTTTGAAGGGTTTCCCGCAAGCTCACCGGTAGCAGAGGATGATCCGCATGCCCGCGCCGCGCCCCATTGGGAGCAACAAGGACATATGGTTTTGGGGCGGTGGACGTCATTAAACTCTCCGTTCTGTGTGGGTTCGATCTACGCTCATCTAGATCGTTTTCAATTGGCTTTTCTAAAAACATATGTTTTCTTTTATCCCATGACCGATGCGCTCAGACCTCTGATCTCTGCCCTCCGGCAAACAATCGACCAAATGCCGCCGCAACTACAGGCGGCAGCCAAATATGTGATAGACCATCCGGGCGACTTTGGCCTCGACCCGATCCGCACGACCGCGACAAAGATCGGTGTCAGCTCAAACGTTCTTGTCCGCCTCGCCCAACGGATGGGCTTTGATAGCTACAACGGCTTTCGCAAACCCTTTCGACATGCCCTGGTTACAGATGGCGAGACCCGCTTGGATCGGGATTGGTTGAGCGAGGAGCGAACAGACCCTTCGTTCGACCCCGCTCAGGCTGAGTTTGCGCGCAATGAAATGAACGTCGTGGCAAGATCCCTAAGTTTGATGGCTCCGGAGAAAACAAGCGCCGTGATCCAGTTTATCTTAAACGCTAACCGCTGCTTCATAACAGCAACGCGTGCAAGTTATGCGCTCGCTCACTACTTCCACTATGCAGGCCGCATGGCCCATCCGGGTTTGCAACTGATCCCGCGTCACATGGGGTCCGCAACCGACGATCTGCTGGATGCGGGGCCGAATGATTGTCTGCTGGCCATAACCGTTCGACCCTATTCGTCCGAGACGATCCGAACCATGCGCTTCGCGGCGGACCGAGGTTTGAAGATCATCCTGATCTCGGACAGCGACATGATCGCACCCGGTATACGCCCAGACCTGAGCTTGCAGATCAGCACGCGGTCGATGCACCACTTCTCTAGCTTCTCCGGAGCGATGGCCGTTCTGGAATGCCTGCTCAGCCACCTATTCGCAGCCGGCGGAGAAAACGCCCTGCGCCGCGTGGAAGCCTATGAGAAAACGCGCGAAGACACCGGCGCCTATTGGCAACCTGCAAAGCTACCGAAGGTTAGAAAACCATAGCAAAAGCCCCGGGGTTTTGCCCGGGGCTTTTGGGTTTGTTGTTTCTGTGTTTACGCGCAGTCTTGGACGGCGCGTTTTGTCATGACGCTGACGAGATGCGCGCGGTAGGTTTTGCTGCCATGCAGGTCGGCGATCATGTTCATCGGGTTGACACTCAGCCCCATCAACGCCTCGGCGTTGAAAGATTTGTTTAAGGCCTCTTCGGCCTCTGCCCACCGGAACACACCGTCTTCGCTGGCGCCGGTCACGGCGACACGGACACCATCTGCAAAGCGCGCCACGTAGACACCGACCAGGGCAAACCGGGACGCGGGCTGTAGGAACTTCTGATAGCTCGCCGCCTGCGGCACCGGGAAGCGGACCGAGGTGATGATCTCACCCTCATCCAGCGCGGTGGCAAACATGCCCTGAAAGAAGTCATCCGCCGCGATCTGCCGCGCGTTGGTCACGATGGTTGCGCCCGAGCCCAGCACACCCGCCGGATAACAGGCCGCCGGATCATTGTTGGCCACCGACCCGCCGATGGTGCCGCGGTTGCGCACCGCCGGATCACCGATCTGACCCGCCAAGGCCGCCAGCGCCGGATACGACCCCGCCGCCTCACGCGCCACCGTGGCATGGGGCGTCGCCCCGCCAATGACGACCGAGCCGTCATCCTCGACGCAGACACCCTGCATCTCGGCAATCCCACCCATGCTGACCAGCACCGAAGGGGCCGCCAAACGCTGCTTCAGCGTCGGGATCAGCGTCTGACCCCCGCCCAATGGCTGCGCATCCTCGGCCCCCAACGCAGCAACCGCGTCGGCAATGCTCGAGGGCTTCTCAAACTCGAAACTGTACATTCCGCTTTTCCTTTCCGAAGAGCGCAAATCCGCTCTTCATCTGGCTAAAAATACCTCGGGGGTCCGGGGGCTGGCCCCCGGTCCGCCCTCTCAACTCAGCTGTTCATCGCCGCCCAAACGCGCGACGGGCTTACTGGCATGTCGATGTGATCCACCGCCTTGCCGCCCGAGTTCATCGCATCCAGAACCGCATTGACCACAGCCGGCGGAGAGCCGATCGCCCCGGCCTCACCACAGCCCTTCACACCCAGCGGGTTATGCGTACAGGGCGTCTGGCTGGAATGATCCACGCCGTAGAAGGGCACATCATCGGCGCGCGGCATGGCGTAATCCATGAAGGACGCGCTCAACAACTGGCCATTCTCATCATAGGCGCAGTTCTCCAGCAGAGCCTGGCCGATGCCCTGACCAATGCCGCCATGCACCTGACCATCCACGATCATCGGGTTGACGATGTTGCCAAAGTCATCCGCCGCGGTGAAGGCCTCGATGCTGACTTGACCGGTCTCGGGGTCCAGCTCGACCTCGCAGGCATAAGCGCCCGAGGGGAAGGTGAAGTTGGCCGGGTCGTAGAACGCGGTCTCCTCCAGCCCCGGCTCAACCTCCAGCGGGAAGTTATGCGGCACATAGGCCGTCAGGGTCACATCGCCCCAGGCCACCGACTTGTCGGTGCCTGCCACGCTGAACTGACCGTCCTTCAGCTCGATATCGGTCTCGGAGGCCTCCAGCAGGTGGGCTGCGATCTTCTTGGCCTTGTCGATCACCTTCTCGGTGGCCTTCACCATGGCTGAGCCACAGACCGCCAGCGAGCGCGAGCCATAGGTGCCCATGCCGAACGGAATCTTCGAGGTGTCGCCATGCACAATCTCGACCATCGACTCGTCGATGCCGATCATGTCGGCCACAACCTGCGGGAAGGCGGTCTCATGCCCCTGCCCGTGGCTATGCGCACCCACCATGACGCTGATCGAACCGGTGGCATTCACCCGCACGGTCGCCGCGTCATAAAGACCCGCCCGGGCCCCCAGCATGCCAACGATGTTCGAGGGCGCAATGCCGCACGCCTCGATATAGCAGTTGATGCCCAGACCGCGCAGTTTGCCCTTGGCCTCGCTGGCCGCACGGCGGGCCGCAAAGCCTGCCAGATCAGCCGCAGCCTCAAGCTTGTCCATGGTCCCGTTGTAATCCCCGGTGTCATAGGTCAGCGCGACCGGCGTGTCATAGGGGAACTGGGTGATGAAGTTCTGACGGCGCAGGGCAATCGGATCGACCCCCAGCTCGCGCGCGGCCTTGTCCACCACGCGTTCCAACTGGAACGTCGCCTCGGGCCGGCCCGCGCCGCGATAGGCATCCACCGGCACTGTGTTGGTGAACATCGCCTTCACATTCACCTGAATGACCGGCGTCTTGTAATTGCCTGCCATCAGCGTGCCGTGTAGCCATGTGGGCACGGAACTGGAGAAGGTCGACAGATACGCCCCAAGGTTCGCGTAGGTGTTGGTCCGCAACCCGATGAAGTTATTGTCTGCATCCAGCGCCAGTTCGATTTTGCTGACATGATCCCGGCCATGGGCGTCCGACATGAACGCCTCGGACCGGCTGGAAGTCCACTTCACCGGGCGGTTGCAGGCCTTGGCGGCGAAGGTACAGAACGCCTCTTCCGCATAGTGGAAGATCTTGGTGCCAAAGCCACCGCCCACATCCGGGGCCACCACGCGGACCTTATGCTCGGGCAGGCCCAGCACAAAGGCGCACATCAGCAGGCGGATCACATGCGGGTTCTGCGAGGTGGTATAGAGCGTGTACTCATCCGTGCCCCGCTTATACTCACCCACCGCCACGCGTGGTTCCATCGGGTTGGCGACCAGGCGGTTGTTGACCAGATCCAGCGTGGTCACATGGGCCGCATTGGCGAAGACCTCATTGACCTTTGCATCGTCAGTCTCGCCCAGTTGCCAGTCATAGCAGATGTTGTTCTTCAGATCGTCATGGACCAGCGTCGCGCCCTCTTGCGCTGCGGCCTTCATGTCGATCACGGCGGGCAGTTCCTCGATCTCGAGGTCAATCGCCTCGGCCGCGTCACGCGCCTGCTCCAGGCTGTCGGCCACAACGGCGGCGATGGGATCGCCCACATGGCGCACCTTGCCCTGGGCCAGAATGGGATGCGCAGGCTCCTGCATGGGCGCGCCGTGCTTGTCCGTCACCTCCCAGCCGCAGGGCATGCCGCCCACGCCTTCGAAATCCTTGCCGGTGAACACCTTGACCACGCCCGGCATGGCCTCGGCCGCCGAGGTATCAAGGCTGGTGATCCGGCCATGCGCGATATCCGAGCGCAGGAAATGAACATAGGCCTGTCCGGCCACGTTGATGTCGTCGGTGTAATTGCCTGCTCCGGTCAGAAAGCGCACGTCCTCGCGCCGCTTGGAACTGGCTCCGATGCCACTGTCTTTGGGCATTGCTTGTTCTCCTCCCTCGGGCCGCTTATTCGGCGGCGATGCTGCTGACGTCCTGGCCCGAAGCGGCCATGATCGCCTTGACGATGTTGTGATAGCCCGTGCAGCGGCACAGGTTGCCTTCCAGATACTTGCGGATCTCGGCCTCGGACGGGCGCGGATTGTCCTTCAGAAGCGCCGCCGCGCTCATCACCATGCCTGGCGTGCAGAAGCCGCATTGCAGCCCGTGGTGATCCTGAAACGCCTGCTGGATCGTATTGAGCGTCCCATCCTCGGAGGCCTGACCCTCGATCGTGCCGACCTCGGCCCCGTCGGCCTCAACCGCCAGCATGTTGCACGACTTCACGGCCTCGCCGTTCACATGCACCACACAGGCCCCGCATTGCGCCGTATCACAGCCAACATGCGTCCCCGTCAAAGACAAATGATCCCGCAAAAAACCAGACAATAACGTCCGACCCTCAACATCACCGCTCACAGACAGACCATTCACAGTCAGCGATATATTTGGCATAAGACCTCCCCTTCTTTAGCTCATTCGCTTGGGGCGAGTTAAACACGGGAGGTCTGGCTTGAGAACAGGAATTCGTCGCTTTTTGACACCAGAGGGGCGCAAAAGGCCTATGCCATAAATTCACAGGCGCCGCCAGTGGGCGTCCGACCTACTTCTTCCGTTGCGCGCGGGGTTGCGGCCGGGTCGGGATTTCCTTGAGCAGACCGCCCACGCCCATCGCCGCTATATCGGCACCCGTGGTCTCGACCCCACAGGCGACCCGGGACAAAACCCAATCGGCCCCGTTCAAAGCCGGAGAGCGCGCACATCCCGGCAGGCCGATCACAGGGCGTGTGTTCAACGCCCCGAGAAACAGCAAATTGCCGGGGTCTACCGGCATGCCGAACCGGTCTACGTTTCCGCCGGCGGCGCGCACAGCAGACGGGGCCACGTCGTCCACATCCGACGTCGCCGAGGCCGTCAGGATCATCAGCACATCGCCTTCGGCACGATCAATAGCCGAGGCAAGTTGATCAATTTTGTGCGGCACAATCTGCACGTCGCATAAATCCATTCCCAGAGCTTCGACACGCCCGCGCATGGCAGCGATGCCCTTCTCATTGGGCGGCCCTCCGGCGATGTCCGTCACAATCAAACCCGCGCTGCGATAGACCGGCGCGACAAGGCGGACCGAGGCCTGCGCCAAGGCGGCCGCGCGTTCAACATCGGCTTTGGGAACGGCGTAGGAGATCACCTTGATTGTCGCGACCATGCCGCCCGCGGTCATCTGCTGATGCTGCGGTACAGTTGCGACGGTGATCATCGGATTGACGCGGTTGAACTGCTCGAGCGCGGCCACATCCAGCACCACCACGCCCGGCCCCTCAGCCAGAAGGTTCACACGGCCGGTAAACGCCTCGGTCAGGCGCAAGTTGGCGTCGGAGGGGTCAGGGACCAGAGCGCGGGCGAGCATCTCGGCGGCCTCGTCCTCATGACAGTCGCCGGGTTCCAGACGGGCGACGATAACCTCATCAAACCCAGCGCTGGACAATTGCGAGACATGCTCGGCGGTCAGCATAAGCCCCTTGCGCAGCTTTTGGTCCGAGACTTTGACGGAATGCGCAAGAATGGCTCCGGCAGCTTCGGTCACGGGCACAGGGCCGAATTTCATGCCTTACCTCGCAGAACCGCCGTCATCTGGGCAAGGATGGCCACGGCAATCTCTGATGGACCTGCGGCACCGATATCAAGGCCAATCGGCCCATGAATGCGCGCGATCTGAGCTTGGGTGAACCCCGCCTCGGTCATCCGCTCAACCCTTTTGGCATGGGTGCGGGTCGACCCAAGGGCGCCAATGTAGAACACATCCGCATCCAACGCGGCCTGCAAGGCCGGATCATCCAGCTTTGGATCGTGGGTCAACAGGACAATGGCCGTGCGCTGATCCAGACCCAGCTTAGCAACTGCCTCATCCGGCCAATCGGTCAACAGGGTCTCTCCGGGAAAGCGGCTGTCTGAGGCAAATGCCTCACGCGGGTCGATGATGGCCGGGTCGTAGCCCGCAATCCGCGCCATCGGCACCAAGGCCTGCGCGATGTGAACCGCGCCGACGATGATCAACCGCAAAGGCGGGTTGTGAACGGCGACGAAGGTCTTGCCGTCTTCCTCGAACCCAGACCGATCCATACGCAACCGATCCGCATAAGCATTGCGGCGCAAAGCCCTGTGACCACTGTCTGTATTCACTTCATAAGCCAGCGGTTCTCGGCGCGCACGGGCGGCGACCAACTCGGCCAGCATCGGCTCAGGCAGGACAGAACCGACCGGCTCGACCAAGACCCGGATGGTGCCGCCGCAGGCCAGACCGACGGCAAAAGCGTCTTCGTCGCTGACACCGAATTCAAGCAGGCGCGCCTCACCCTCATCAATCGCTTCAATGGCTTCGACGATCACCGCGCCTTCGACGCAACCGCCCGAGACCGACCCTTCGATCCGCCCGTCCCCGCCGATCACCAGCTGCGACCCCACACGCCGAGGAGCGCTGCCCCAGGTTTCGACAACAGTGGCCAGCGCGGCACCGCGACCGCTGCGGTGCCATTCCAAAGCGCGTTCCGGGCTGCTGTCGAATCGATCCATCGAATCCTCCTAGCTTGTTGCAAACCAACATAGGCAGCCTTGGACCAATGAAAAGCGAACGTTAGTCGGAGACGGCAGTCAATTCGCGTTTATGTGGGCAGTAAAAGGCCGATTTGATATTCACATTCTCAAAGGATTGATTGCGAATAGCCCACGTCTTAAGTTGAAGCTGTGCCTAAATTTGGATTGGGCGCTCTCAATAAATTTCTCAACGGAGACGAAGAGTTGAAACGCATTCTTACACTGGGAACGGCGCTCGGCCTGTTGGCCTCGACCGCTGCATGGGCTGATACATTCGAACGCTATGGTGAGGTCGAAGGCTGGAAAGTCTTCATAGACAATGAAAAGAAATCTTGCCTGATTGAGGCCGTGGATGACGCGGAAAACGTTGTTCAGATGGGCCTGACCGAGGATCGCGGTGTGGGTTACGTTGGCGTTTTCACCAAGGCGGAAACCAATATCAAACGCGGCGAGAAAGAAGCCGTGGCAATCCTGCTGGGTGATAACCTTTATGTGGGTGAGGCCACTGGCATGAAGGGCAATATCACCAAGGGTTATTCCGGCGGTTATGTCCTTTCCGACGACCCACAATTTGCGGATGATCTGGCCAAGAAACAGGTCATGATCGTCTTCCCCGAAAAGGAATTTGCGTTCACCGTCGATCTGACTGGCACTTACAAAGCCATGGAAATGGCGCGTGAGTGCAACGAAAAACAGCTAGGTTAAGTCTTAGCCGGGAAGCGCGGACATGAGCCGCGCTTTCTCTCCGACATCGTCCTGGGTTGAGATGACCGTGGCGAGGTCTTCGAGCGATGCGATCGAATGACCCGCACGGAAGCTGTCGACATGGGGCAGCATGGCGGCCACGCCTTGTGCTTTGGGGGCGAACCCATCCCAGCGCAGCAGAGGGTTCAGCCAGATCAGACGCCGGGCCGAAAGATCCTGACTTCCGACCTTTTTGTTGATCTGACTGGGTTTTTGGTTTGTTTTCAGGTGTGGTTGCTCAGAGGCGCGTTGTAGTGCCCCATTATTATAAAAAGTATTGACATGGGCCTTCAGATGGCTAACCTCTTCGCCCATGTTCATCCGCACCAAACATGACGCAAAGCTCAACCGCACACGGATCCAGATCGTTGAATCCGTCCGCACCGGCTCCAAGGTACGCCAGAAGATCCTGCGCCATGTGGGTGTGGCCCATAACGACAGCGAGATTGAGGATATCAAGCGTCTGGCGGGCCGCTTGATGGAGCAATTACGCATTGATCGCTCGCCGCAAATGGAACTGTTCACGCCCACGGAATATGCCGATCTGCAGGCGCTGGTGCGCCGCGCTCCGCGGCCGGACAAGCTTGGCGTTGATCTTGCCGAGTGCCGTGAGGAGGCGCGGGTCTCTCTGGGTCTGCGGGATGTCATGGGGACGATGTATGACCAACTGGGTTGGGGGGCCCTTCTGGGGGCGGCGCGTAAAAGTGCCAATCGCATTGTGAAAGAGCTGGTTATGGCGCGGATCGCACAGCCCGAGAGCAAGCGCGCGACCGTGGAGGCGTTGGAGAACCAGGCAGGCATCACGCTCAATCTGGACGTGGTCTATCGGAGCATGGATTACATCAATACGCCGGTGATAGACGGGATTTGCAAAACCTCTCACGCGGCGGCAGAGAAGTTGCTGGGCGGGCCAGTGACCGTGCTGTTCTACGATTGCACGACCCTGGCCTTTGACACCGAGCGCGAGGACCCGGCCGAGGATGCGGACGGGGTCGAGCAGGATCATCTTCTGGCCAAGGGCTTCAGCAAGGATGGCAAGCATCACCGCGCTCAGGTCATGCTGGCGCTGATCGTCACCTCCGATGGGCTGCCTGTGGGCTATGAACTCTTCCCGGGAAACACCTGGGAAGGTCATACGCTGGAAGCTGCGCTGAAGGCGTTGGAGGGACGCTTCGACGTGGCCAGGGTCACGTTCGTGGCCGATGCCGCCATGCTCAGCAAGGACAACCAGCAGATGTTGCAGAACAAGGGTCTGCCCTACATCCTCGGCTATCGCATGAAGTCCGCCCCGGCCGCCGTGAAGGCGAACATTTTGAGCCCGGAGGGACGCCAGCCTTGGGCTGGACACGGTTCTGAAGAGGCAACCGAGAAGGGCTGGTACAAGGTGATCGACCAGGAGGGAGCGCGGGTCATTGTGACCTGGTCACCCACCCGGGCACGCAATGATGCCCACAAGCGCGACAAGGCAATCGAAAAGCTGCACAAGAAGCTCAAGCGCTCTCGCAAACCCGGCAGCTTCAGCAGCCGGGGATATGGCCGCTTCCTGGCCTTCCCCGACAGCGGGGACGTCACGCTGGATGATGCAAAGATCAAGGCAGCGGCACAATGGGACGGGCTGCATGCCATTGTTGTTCATGGTGCGGACGAACTGGAGGCACAGGACGTCATTGCCCGCTATCACCAGTTGTGGGAGATCGAAGCCTGCTTCCGCACCAACAAGCACGATCTGAAAATCCGGCCCATCTATCACTGGTCGCCGCGTCGGGTCCGGGCCCATATCGCCATCTGCTACATGGCCTTCTGCTGCCTGCAGCACCTGCGCAAGCATCTGGACCTGCTCGGACACCCGATGAGCCCGGCTCGTATCCGCAACGAGTTGAACGCATTGCAGCTCTCGATCCTGCGCCACAAAGGCACCCCTGACCGCTACGGCATGCCAAGCCATGCCACGGTCGATGCCAGACGCATCCTCACCTGCGTCGGCCTGACCTGGAACGAAGCCCCTTTCAAGATACCCCCCGGGCGCACCCGAAAAACTGGCCAGACCAAAGCCTGAGCTCCCTCAACACTCCGAAACAATCGCTGGCGAAAAAAGTCCGTGTAGTGCCTTTTGGCAACCAAGGCATAATAATATCAATGACTTATACGAAAAAATGTCGGAAGTCAGGAAACAGGTCATGATCGTCTTCCCCGAAAAGGAATTTGCGTTCACCGTCGATCTGACTGGCACTTACAAAGCCATGGAAATGGCGCGTGAGTGCAACGAAAAACAGCTAGGTTAAGTCTTAGCCGGGAAGCGCGGACATGAGCCGCGCTTTCTCTCCGACATCGTCCTGGGTTGAGATGACCGTGGCGAGGTCTTCGAGCGATGCGATCGAATGACCCGCACGGAAGCTGTCGACATGGGGCAGCATGGCGGCCACGCCTTGTGCTTTGGGGGCGAACCCATCCCAGCGCAGCAGAGGGTTCAGCCAGATCAGACGCCGGGCCGAAAGATGCAGACGCTCGGTCTCTTTCGCCAGGGCTTCGGGCGCGCCACGATCCAGCCCGTCCGATATCAGCAAAACGACTGCGCCCTGCCCCATGACGCGCCGCGACCAGTCTCGGTTGAATGCGTGCAGGCAGTCTCCGATCCGCGTGCCGCCTTCCCAATCCTGCGCCTCGGCCCCGGCCGCAGCTAGGGCGGCGTCCACGTCGCGCTGGTGCAGGTGACGGGTGATATTGGTCAGTTGCGTGCCGAAGGTGAAGGCATGGACCTTGGCCCAGCCAGCCCCCTTGGCGTTCGAGACCGTGTGCAGAAAATGCAGGATCAGGCGGCTATATTGGCTCATCGAGCCGGAGATATCGCAAAGCACGACCAGATTGGGCCAGCGCGGCCGGGGTTTTTGTTTCGCGATATCGTGCAGCTCTCCGCCCTGACGCATGGCGGCGCGCAGGGTTCTCGCCCGGTCGATCCGGTGGCCGATATAGCTGGCCTGGCTGCGGCGGCTTTCGATCGGTTTCACCGGCAGGCTGAGGCGTGACAGGAGGCGCTTGGCCTGAGCGATCTCATCGGTACTCATCTGTTCGAAATCCAGACTGCGCAGACGTTCCTCGGACGAGGCGGTTTGCGAAGCGTCAATCTCAAGCTCGGTCTCGCCCTCCTGCTCCTCGGAGGTTTCAGGCTGATCGCGTTCAACCCCGTCAAGCAACGCCTCAGCCGCGCGTTTTTCACCGGCGTCGGCTTTGCGTTCTTCCTGCACCCCACGAATGGCGGGCAGCATCATGGACATCATGTGTTCCAGATACCTTGGGTCGCGCCAATAAAGGCGAAAGACCTGCGCGAAGACGGTGCTATGTTCGGGGCGGTTCACGAAACAGGCGTGCAGGGTCCAGTAGAAATCCTGCTTCTCAGTAAAGCCTGCGGCCTCAACAGCGCGGATGGCATCCACCACACGACCGGTGCCGATCGGCAGCCCGGCTTTTCGAAGGGCGCGGGCGAAATGTGTGATGTTCTGCGCCAGCTTCGGGTTTTCGGGAATGTCGAGCGGGATCTGTTCGGCCATCAGCGCTCATGGGGGCTCTGCCCCCATACCCCCGAGGTATTTTCAAACAGAAGAAGCATCAGGCCGGTTCTAAATCGGCCTTGGCTTCGTCAAGAATGCGTTTGGCCTCGGACCCTTGCAGTTTCTGTATGTCGTCCTGGTATTTCAGGATCGCGCCGAGGGTATCTCCGATCACTTCGGGGCTGACGTTAATGACGTCCAGCGCCAGCAGGCATTTGGCCCAGTCGATGGTTTCCGCCACACCGGGTTTCTTGAACAGGTCTTCGGTGCGCAGGCGCTGCACGAAGGCCACGACCTCACGGCTGAGGGACTCGGCCGCTTCGGGCGCGCGGGCGTTCAGGATTTCAATCTCTCGGTCGAAATCCGGGTAGTCGACCCAGTGGTAAAGGCAGCGGCGTTTGAGGGCATCATGCACCTCACGCGTGCGGTTTGAGGTGACGATCACGACGGGTGGTTCGGGGGCTTTGACGGTGCCGAGTTCCGGGATTGTGACCTGAAAATCGCTGAGTGCTTCCAGCAGGAAGGCCTCGAAGGGTTCATCCGTGCGGTCAAGCTCGTCAATCAGCAGCACTGGCGCGCCGTTTTCATCGGGCCTCATGGCTTGTAACAAAGGGCGTTCGACGAGGTAGTCATCCGAGAACAGCTCGGTCTGCAGAGCAGAACGATCGGCGCCGCCCGCGGCTTCGGCGGTTCGGATGGCGACCATCTGCGCGGGAAAGTTCCATTCATAGACGGCAGAGGACGCATCAAGCCCTTCGTAGCATTGCAAGCGGATCAGGCGGCGACCAAGCCCTGCGGCCAGTGCCTTGGCGATCTCGGTCTTGCCTACACCGGCCTCACCTTCCAGAAACAGCGGCCGGCCGAGTTTCAGCGACAAGAAGACGACCGTTGCCAGCGCACGGCCGCAAACATAGCCCTGTGCGCTTAGCATTGTTTGAACCGCGTCTATGGAATTTGGCTGTGTCATGTGCTGAATTCTCCCTTGCCTCAAAAGGTCATGGCCGCGCCTGTGCGTCAAGGCCATCACCCGTTTCTGAGCTACGACGTTCGAACGAGTTGACAAGGGCTTTTCCGGCGGCGGCCTCTGTGTTAGCCGGGGCGCATGACCGATAGCATCACGATCCGCCGCCCCGACGACTGGCACCTGCACCTGCGCGATGGCGCGATGTTGCAGGCCGTCCTGCCCGAAACCGCCCGCCATTTTGGCCGTGCGATCATCATGCCCAATCTAGTGCCCCCGGTGGTGACCGGCGCGCACGCCGCCGCCTATCGCGAGCGTATCATGGCTGCGCTGCCCGAAGGGATGACGTTCGAGCCGCTGATGACCCTGTATCTGACCGAAGATACTGATCCAGAAGACCTCGCCGCTGCGCATGCAAGTGGTTTGGTCAAGGCGGTCAAGCTCTACCCGGCAGGTGCAACGACCAATTCGCATTCGGGTGTTCGGAATTTCGACAATGTGCGCCCGGTGCTGGAGAAGATGGCCGAGATCGGCCTGCCTCTATGTGTTCATGGCGAGGTCACCGATGCCGAGATAGACATTTTCGACCGCGAGGCCGTGTTCATCGACCGCGTTCTGGATCCAATCCGCAAGGCCACGCCGGGCCTGCGCGTTGTGATGGAGCATATTACGACCCGCCACGGGGTTCAGTATGTTGCCGCCAACGAGGCCGATCTAGGAGCGACGATCACGGCGCACCACCTGATCATCAACCGCAACCACATTCTGGTGGGCGGGATCAAACCTCACTACTACTGCCTGCCAGTCGCCAAGCGTGAAGAGCATCGGTTGGAACTGTTGAAGGCCGCGACCTCGGGCGACCCGCGCTATTTCCTGGGCACGGACAGCGCACCTCATACGGATGACAACAAGGAAATGGCCTGTGGCTGTGCGGGCTGTTTCACGGCGACCAACACCATGTCCTTAGTGGCAGAGATGTTCGACCGCGAAGGTGCCTTGGACAAGCTGGAAGGGTTTGTGTCGTTGAATGGTCCGGGTTTCTACGGCCTGCCGGTGAACGAAAGCTCAATCACGCTGACCAAGGGTGACCCGGTAGAATACCCGTCGAAGATCGAAAGCGGCGACGGACCCGTCACCGTATTCGATCCCGGCTTCCCACTGCACTGGCGCGTGGTTTAACCCGCCAGTTTTGCAGCCAGATCGCGGGCGCGACCTCCGGTGCGCAGCATCGACCAGATCGCGTCCGCCTCGTCCCCTCCAATCAGTTTCGACGCTTTGGCGCGGACACGGTCTTCCCGATCCGCCAGAGACATTGGAGCCATCAGATCATGGGTAACCTCGCGTCGTACGCCGTCGCGCCGCAGCAGCTCCAGATGGGCCTGGGTCTCGGTCAGAGTCTCATCCGCCTCGACCGTGATGCGGTCTCGCAAAGAGCGAATTCGAGGATCAGCGCAGACCTTTTCGGTGTAACTACTTGGCAAAGCGGTGTCGTAGCCGAGCGCCTGCATGGCGATCACCGTGCGATAGGAAAACTTCGCCCCCAGCCCCGTGGTCGGAGACATCTGGTTGCAGACACTCATCCAGCGCGGATGGGTTTTGACCTTGATTTCAGCCACTTCGGGTTCGGCAATATCAAGACGTAGAGCAGCCTCAAGCGCGGCGTGTAAACCGTGGCAGCAGGCGTGGAACTTGTGGCTGACCGATTCGAACAGCCATTCCTCCCCCAACCCGTCCAGCGCCGCCGACGCATCCGCCGCGCCCTGATGGGTGGCGCCAAAGCCGTACTGGCCCTCTAGCGCACTCGCATTGGGCTCAAAGCCCCGTTTAATCAGCAACGCGGCCTCGATCCCGGCTGATGCGGCCAATCCTGCATTGTAGGGTTTGCCCATGGTGCCGAACTGAGTTTTCAGACCGGTCGCGCGCGTGGATGTCAGGCCCAGAACTTGTTGCATCTGGTTCGCATCAAACCCAAGCACCCGACCCGCTGCAACCGCCGCGCCAAAGGCCCCCGCAGTCGCCGTTTGGTGAAACCCGGCCTGATAGTGGTCTCGACCGAGCCAGAGGCCGATACGGATCGAAACCTCGATCCCGATTAGGGCCGCCTCCAACAGATCAACGAGGATACGGTCATCCCATTCCGAAACCGCCAAGGCCGCGGGTAGGATGGCAACCGACGGATGACCAATATGGGCGAAATGGGTGTCGTCATAGTCCAGCGCGTGAGACACCGTTCCATTGACCAGCGCCGCCGCCCGCAGAGGTGCGGCCCCGCCACCGAACAGATGGGCCTGCGCTGCGCCGCCCTCCTCCTGCACCATGTCCCGGACGGCGACCGATACGGGCTCCGACACACCGGCACGGCCCACGGCGATCCAGTCGAGAACGGACAGAGACGTAATGGCCCGCGCCTGCGCGGTTGTGTTGACGCTGCCAGCTGCAAAGCTCGCGAGCGTTGAGGTAAATCCAGACATAGCGCGCAGTCTAGCGCGCGTCGGTCGTTGGTAAAGCCTTAGCTGTAGAGTTCAGCGGCGCGGGCCTCGAATGCGCGCACGATGCGCTGCATGGCCTCGTTGAAGACAACACCAATGATCCCTTGCAGAATGGCGTTCTTGAACTCGAAATCTACATGGAACGAGACGTTGCACCCACCTTCGGGGGCGTCTTCAAACTGCCAGTCCGATTTCATGTATTTGAACGGGCCATCCAGATATTCAGTGTCGATCTTCTTTTGACCGGCAAACAATGTCACCCGGCTTCCGAATCTTTCGCGAAACACCTTGAACGAGATCACCAGGTCCGCCTCCATCACCTCGGCTTCGCCAGCCGCATAGGTCTTGCGGATACGCGCGGCGGCACACCAAGGCAGGAACTTGGGATAGCTCGCCACATCAGCAACCAGATCATACATCTGCTGAGCCGTATAAGGCAGGTGACGAGTTTCCGAGTGGATAGGCATGGCAATCCGGCATTAGAAGGTGACAATGGCGCGTCATGTCGTATGTTGCGCGCCAAAGATCAAGGGGGCTGCGATGACTGACCGCGCTTATGTGATAGATGAGATGATCTCGGCCAAGGCAATTGCAGCCAGAATCGAAGAGCTTTGCCGCGAAATTACCGAAGAATTCGGCGATACCGACAAGCTGGTGGTCGTCGGCCTGCTGCGTGGCTCTTTCGTGTTCATCGCTGATCTTGTGCGCGAGTTGGACCTGCCGATCGAGGTGGATTTCCTAGAGGCTTCTTCCTACGGCGACGCGATGGAGAGCAGCCGGGAAGTGCGCATTCTCAAGGACTTGCGCGGCGCGATTGAAGGTCGCGATGTGCTGGTGGTCGAAGATATCGTCGATACGGGCCACACGCTGAACCACGTCACCAACTTGCTGCGCAGTCGTAAGCCGAAACGGTTGAAGTCCATTGCCCTGCTGGACAAGCCCAGCCGGCGCGAGGTCGACTTTCGTTCGGATTGGATCGGGTTCGAGATCCCAGACGAGTTCGTCGTGGGCTACGGAATCGACTACGCGCAGCGCAATCGCAACCTGCCGTTCATCGGGAAGGTTCGGTTTACCTGAACGCGGCCTCAGCCCAGTACCTGCCGGATCGCCGCCAAAAATATGCCCGTACCAATTGGGATCAGAGCGTCGGGGAAATCATAGTCGGGATTGTGCAGCTGGGGGTGGTCTCGCCCCGCTCCTAACCAGAACATCGCCGACTTTGCGCCTTTGCCGAACTGGCCAAAATCTTCCGAAAACCTTTGCGGCTCATCGGTCAACTTGCATGGAACGGCTTGATCCGCGCAGGCCTCGGTTAGAATAGTCACCGCTTCAGCGTCATTGGTGCAGGCCTCGAAGACATCCTCATAGGTGATCTCGGCACTTAGGTTCTCGGACTTGGCGACCTGCTGAACCAAGGCCGTAGCATCGGCAACGAGCTTTGCCATCCGGTCGTCTGAAACGGTGCGCAATGTCACCCACAGCTCAGCCTGACCGGGGGCGACGCCAAAGGTCTGCTCTCCGAGGCTGGCATGGGTGATCGTGGTCAACGCGTAGTCCGCGTTCAGGGCGCCTGCCGTGCCAAGCCGTGTGAGTTCCGGGATCAATACGGACACAGCGCCCGCCGGAGAAACCCCGTCCTGCGGCGCGGCGGCATGAGAGGTCTTTCCGGTCAATGCAATCCGCATACCGCGAGAGGCGCAGTTGGTTGGCCCCTGACACAGCTCAACCTCGCCCAGTTCCAGCCCCGGCAAGTTATGGAGAGAAAACACGCAATCCGGCGCAAGCTTAGCGAACTCAGGATCGTCTCGGAACGCCCTGGCCCCCTGCCCAGTTTCTTCGGCAGGTTGGAAAATCAGAACCACCCGTCCGCGCGTCGGGCGCTGTTCCTGCAACGCAAGCGCCACGCCGAGAACCATCGACATATGGCCATCATGCCCGCACAGATGCCCTTTACCCGGCACGGTCGAGACATACGGCAGCTCCGAGAGTTCCTTGATCGGCAACCCATCCAGCTCGCACCGAATGGCGACGGTGGGACCGGTTGTGCCGCTGTCGAAGACCGCCGCAACTCCGTGCCCGCCGAGGTCGGTCACCACGGTATCCGCCCCTGCGCGACGCAGCTCATCAGCCATGCGCGTGGCGGTTTCACGTTCTTGCCCAGAGAGTTCGGGATGTTGATGGAAACTATGGCGCAGCGCGGTCAGCTGCGCCAATCTATCAGGCGTCACGCTTGACCCAGCTTCGCCTGCCGTGCCGCGCGCAAACGCGCGAAATCATCCCCTGCGTGGTAGGACGAACGCGTCAGCGGAGTGGCCGAGACCATCAGGAAGCCCTTGCCATAGGCCGCTTTTTCATAGGAGGCGAACTCCTCCGGCGTCACGAAACGGTCCACCGCGTGGTGCTTGGGCGTCGGTTGCAGATATTGACCAATAGTCAGGAAATCTATGTCAGCGGCGCGCATGTCATCCATGACCTGACCGACTTGCTGCTTGTCCTCACCCAGACCGACCATGATGCCGGACTTGGTGAAGATCGACGGGTCCAGTTCCTTCACCCGCTGCAATAGGCGCAGTGAGTGGAAATAGCGCGCGCCGGGGCGCACCTCGGGATAGAGGCCCGGTACGGTTTCGAGGTTATGGTTGAACACATCCGGCTTGGCCTCGACCACGGTCTCAAGTACTTCGGGTTCACACTTCAGGAAGTCGGGCGTCAGAATCTCGATCGTCGTCTTCGGCGAACGGTGACGGACGGCGCGAATGGTCTGAGCGAAATGATCTGCTCCGCCATCTTTCAAATCGTCCCGGTCAACCGAGGTGATCACAACGTGGTTCAGACCCAATTTTTGCACCGCATGCGCCACACGACCTGGCTCGAATGCATCCAGCGAGTCAGGACGTCCCGTGGCAATATTGCAAAAGGTGCAGCCGCGGGTACAAATCTCACCCATGATCATCATGGTGGCGTGACCCTGGCTCCAGCACTCGCCCACGTTGGGGCATCCGGCCTCTTCGCACACCGTCACCAGATTGTTTTCACGCATGATCTTATGCGTCTCGGCATAACCCTTGCCGCCTGGCGCCTTGACCCTGATCCATTTCGGTTTCTTGGGCTGGGCGTTGTCCGGGCGATGCGCCTTTTCGGGGTGACGTTGTTCTGGGATTTTCAGATCGCGCACGGGCAGTTTTCCTAACTTTGGGTCAACTTTGTGTACCCATAACATAAAACAATCACGCCTGTTACACCAGCGACGCATAGCCGCTATGCACATATCTCGCGAGCGCCAAATTAGTTTAACCTTAAACTATATTTTTCGCACGAAAAATCAATAGACAAGCCAATTAAACCTATCTTGCAGATGCAGCATTTCATGGATTGCAGGCAATTTAGAACTGATTTAAATCGCCAGAAAGTCACAACTGAATCACAGGAACTTGAACATGAAGACCGGAGCAAAACTGCCCGATGTGACCTTCCACACGCGCGTCCGCGACGAGGCCGTCGAAGGCCCCAACCCGTTCCGCTGGGAAGACAAGACTACCGCCGACTATTTCGCTGGCAAACGGGTGATCCTGTTCTCGCTGCCCGGCGCTTTCACCCCCACATGTTCGACCTACCAGCTGCCCGGATTTGAAAACGGCTACGCCGATTTCACCGCCAAGGGTATCGACGAGATCTACTGCATGTCCGTTAATGACAGCTTTGTCATGAACAAATGGGCACAGGATCAAGGCCTGAAAAACGTCAAGGTCATCCCTGACGGTTCGGGTGAGTTCACCCGCAAGATGGGCATGCTGGTCGACAAGGACAACCTGGGCTTTGGCATGCGCTCATGGCGCTATGCGGCCATCATCAATGACGGCGTCGTCGAAGCATGGTTCGAAGAGCCCGGCCTGATGGATAACTGCCCCGAGGACCCCTATGGCGTGTCCTCGCCCGAGACTCTGATCCAGCATCTGGAAGCTGCCGCCGAACCTGCTTTGGCGTAAACCCGGTGCTTAGGCGCTGAATACCGGCCCGCCACTGGCGGGCCTTTTCATGACCGCGTGGCCGAAACGATCTGCTTCCCCACGTCCCGGATCACCTGGGCCAAACGATCCACCCAGCCGTCATCCGTTGTTGACGCGCGCCGGACTAACCCCACCGTGCGCGCCGGTTGCGGGGCACCAAAACGCAAAAGCTTCATGCCCGGAACAGCCTCTGATTCCGATTTTGCGGCCAATTCGGGCATCAGGGTCAGGCCGAACCCCTCGGCAACCAGCCGGGAAAGCGTCGCAAGCGAGGAGGCCCCCATGTTGATCTGCCCACTGCCCCGATCCTGCCCGCAGACCTCAAGCGCTTGATCCGTCAGGCAATGGCCATCCTCCAACAGCATCAACTGTGCTGATTGCAAATCCAGAGGGCGCAGCATCTCGGGGCTGGTGTTCACACGTTGCAGCCGAGCGGCGCTGCCTGCCAGCAGGAAGTGATCCTGGAATAACGGCGTTTCGTGGAATTCCGAGCCGCCCGCCGGCAGGGCTAGAACCGCAGCGTCGATCTCACCTTCGCGGAGCAAAGACAGCAACCGTTCGGTCCTCGCTTCGCGGATCTGCACGCGCAGCGAGACATCTTCGGCGCGTAGACCACCCAGAACGCCGGGCAGAAGGTACGGTGCAATTGTCGGGATGATCCCGATCGACAGCGACCGATGGCCGCCAGAGTGATCCCGCGCGAACTGGTCCAGCCGCACAGCTGCCCCCAGAACCTGGCGCGCATGCTCCAGAACGTCTCGCCCCAGCGGCGTCAGCAGGATATCACGCGCCTGACGCTCGAACAGTACACCGCCCAGTGTTTCTTCAAGCGATTTGATTTGAACAGACAGCGCGGGTTGCGACACGTTGCAGACCTGCGCGGCGCGGCCGAAATTGCGCTGCTCGGCCACGGCCTGAAAGTATTGCAACTGTTTGAGTGTGAAATTCATAGCCCTTGATTATCAGCAAGGGCCGAAACCACAAGAGAGACTTATACCTATCCGATCATGCGATCTTGCCCGGAGAGGTCCTCATAGTGTCGTTTCAGGCGCTGTAACGCGATGCGTAGAACGATCTTGCCCGAACGCGCGGACCAGCCCATGCGCTTTTCGGCCAGCTCCAGCCCCTCAAGATAGCAACAACAGCGCAGCGCTACGTCACTGAGCCCCGGCCCAAGGTCCGACAACGCGCGCGCCACACGGTCCTTTGCGTCCGAGGCCCCACGCCCACCGTGAGATTCACTGTCAAAATTGCCGCGCACGCCCCCGGTCAAAAAGCGATCCCAGTTCTGCGCAACCCGCGGACCGATCTGCGCCAGCTCAAAGTCTTCGCGCAGACGCTCCCCCGCACGGACCAGTGTTTCATCGAGAAACGGTTTGCCGTCCCGGTCCCGCCGCCGCGCCAACGCGATCAACGGGCTTTCCGTAGCACTGTAGCGCACGCGTCGGGAGCGCTCCGGTGCGTCTCCACTTAACTTCGGCTGGAACGCCGCCTGTGCCTCGGCCATGCCGAATTCGTTGCGCGACCGGGCCTTGTTTTCCGCCTCGGCCACCAACCTGTTGAGCGCAGCGCGCCCTGATGTCGAGATCCGGTACCGCGAAATACGGCCCGGATTGTCGCAGGAAATCCAGTCCTGCAAGGCAAGCGCCTGTGCAATCTTGCAATCAACAACGGCCGTCCTTGCGGTCCCGGCCTCACCGGTGTCACGCACGACTACGGCTTTCTCCATATCCTCGGCCACCGCCAAAACCGATCCCGTCTCACATAGGCGTCTCAGCACACGCAGCGCTTCACCCTCGAATGAGTCGTCTTCCTGGTTGTCCTGTCCGCTTGCGTCAAAGCGGCGCGTCCGATCAGAGACCGAGAAATGCGTCTCGGCTAGCGATTGCAGGGCCGCATCGACCAAGGGATCATCGCGGCGCATTTCGACCCGTCGGATTTGTCTGAGAATAGTAGAGGCATGGCACCCGGCCGATCTTGCGATATCCCGGATCGACTGACCGGTTTCCGTGTGCGCAAGGTAACGCTTTGCCCCCTCGGGAACCCATGCCGGAATAGAGAATGCCACGTTGTTTTCCATATTCATTTGCCCTCGTCGACAAAACAGACTGCCACTTTTGCCCCTCGAAATTAAAGTTAACCAAATCTAACTAGAGGTGGTTTCGTTACTCGTTCGTTAACCCCGAAGCGCAGCAACCAGATTTGATTCAAAAAGATAAACAGTCGTGAAACCATCGTTCGGGGCGACCCTCAAGGGCGCAACGCCCGCTTAGGTTGTGTGACAAACAGGGCGTCAACTATCCGAACATGAGGCACCTGAAATGCAAGACCTGATGACCATGATCACGACCCTGCGCCGCCCCCGCTTATTCCTGACTTCCGACCTTTTTGTTGATCTGACTGGGTTTTTGGTTTGTTTTCAGGTGTGGTTGCTCAGAGGCGCGTTGTAGTGCCCCATTATTATAAAAAGTATTGACATGGGCCTTCAGATGGCTAACCTCTTCGCCCATGTTCATCCGCACCAAACATGACGCAAAGCTCAACCGCACACGGATCCAGATCGTTGAATCCGTCCGCACCGGCTCCAAGGTACGCCAGAAGATCCTGCGCCATGTGGGTGTGGCCCATAACGACAGCGAGATTGAGGATATCAAGCGTCTGCGGGCCGCTTGATGGAGCAATTACGCATTGATCGCCGCCGCGAACTGTTCGCGCCCACGCGATCAACGGGCTTTCCGTAGCACTGTAGCGCACGCTTCTCGGCGCGTAAAAGTGCGCATTGTGAAAGAGCTGGTTATCCGGTGCGTCTCACGCTCAATCTGGACGTGGTCTTGGATTACATTACGCCGGTGATAGACGGCTCACGCGGAACCAGTGACCGTGCCTGATTGCACGACCCTGGCCTTTGACACCGAGCGCGAGATGCGGACGGGGTCGGCCATGCCGAATTCGTTGCGCGACCGGGCCTTGTTTTCCGCCTCGGCCACCAACCTGTTGAGCGCAGCGCGCCCTGATGTCGAGATCCGGTACCGCGAAATACGGCCCGGATTGTCGCAGGAAATCCAGTCCCACAAGCGCGACAAGGCTCGAAAAGCTGCACAAGAAGCTCAAGCGCTCTCGCAAACCCGGCAAGCAGCGGGGATATGGCCGCTTCCTGGCCTTCCCCGACAGCGGGGACGTCACGCTGGATGATGCAAAGATCAAGGCAGCGGCACAATGGGACGGGCTGCATGCCATTGTTGTTCATGGTGCGGACGAACTGGAGGCACAGGACGTCATTGCCCGCTATCACCAGTTGTGGGAGATCGAAGCCTGCTTCCGCACCAACAAGCACGATCTGAAAATCCGGCCCATCTATCACTGGTCGCCGCGTCGGGTCCGGGCCCATATCGCCATCTGCTACATGGCCTTCTGCTGCCTGCAGCACCTGCGCAAGCATCTGGACCTGCTCGGACACCCGATGAGCCCGGCTCGTATCCGCAACGAGTTGAACGCATTGCAGCTCTCGATCCTGCGCCACAAAGGCACCCCTGACCGCTACGCATGCCAAGCCATGCCACGGTCGATGCCAGACGCATCCTCACCTGCGTCGGCCTGACCTGGAACGAAGCCCCTTTCAAGATACCCCCCGGGCGCACCCGAAAAACTGGCCAGACCAAAGCCTGAGCTCCCTCAACACTCCGAAACAATCGCTGGCGAAAAAAGTCCGTGTAGTGCCTTTTGGCAACCAAGGCATAATAATATCAATGACTTATACGAAAAAATGTCGGAAGTCAGGGTTGTCCTGTCCGCTTGCGTCAAAGCGGCGCGTCCGATCAGAGACCGAGAAATGCGTCTCGGCTAGCGATTGCAGGGCCGCATCGACCAAGGGATCATCGCGGCGCATTTCGACCCGTCGGATTTGTCTGAGAATAGTAGAGGCATGGCACCCGGCCGATCTTGCGATATCCCGGATCGACTGACCGGTTTCCGTGTGCGCAAGGTAACGCTTTGCCCCCTCGGGAACCCATGCCGGAATAGAGAATGCCACGTTGTTTTCCATATTCATTTGCCCTCGTCGACAAAACAGACTGCCACTTTTGCCCCTCGAAATTAAAGTTAACCAAATCTAACTAGAGGTGGTTTCGTTACTCGTTCGTTAACCCCGAAGCGCAGCAACCAGATTTGATTCAAAAAGATAAACAGTCGTGAAACCATCGTTCGGGGCGACCCTCAAGGGCGCAACGCCCGCTTAGGTTGTGTGACAAACAGGGCGTCAACTATCCGAACATGAGGCACCTGAAATGCAAGACCTGATGACCATGATCACGACCCTGCGCCGCCCCCGCTTATTGGCACGCGCCGCAAAATTCGGGGCGCAGGACTACAACCGTGACCGGCATCTGCAGCGCATCCTGGGCTATGGTCGACTGCCGGGGAACGGGGCCGCTCTGATGCGGCTTATGGATATGGAGAAAGAGCAAAATACGCTGCGAAAAGAAAAGGATGCCGCCTATTCTCTGGTCAGGCATCTTGATCTTCTGATCGCGCTTTTGGGTGAGGCGCAGCTGTACCAAGCCAGCCGCGCCGCACAGTTCGAGTGATCAGGTAAACGCGTCCGGCATCGAGGCTTTCTTGTCGGCAATATAAGCCTCGAGCGCCTCTTTGGTGGCCGGGTCCATCTGCGGCTGCTGGTAGTTGGCCAGCAGATGCTCGACCCGGGCCGAGGCCAGCTGACGCGTATCGCGTGAACCTTCATCCTGCCAGGTCTCGAACGGTTTGTAGTCCAGCACCTCGGTTTTCCAGAAGGCTTCCTTGAAGTTGGCCTGCGTGTGCTCGCAGCCAAGATAGTGACCGCCCGGCCCCACTTCGCGGATCGCACCCATCGCCTGCGCGTTTTCGTCATAGGCGACGCCTTTGGCCAGACCGTGCAGAACACCAAGTTGATCGGCATCCATCACGAACTTTTCAAAGTCGGCAACCAGACCGCCTTCGAGCCAGCCGCACGAGTGCAGCATGAAGTTCACGCCCGACATCAGCCCCATGTTCAGTGAGTTCGCGGTTTCATAAGCCGCCTGCGCGTCCGGCAGTTTCGAACCACAGAACGACCCTGCAGAACGGAAAGGCAGATTCAGGCGGCGTGCCAGCTGACCTGCACCATATGTGATATGCGCGGCCTCGGGTGTACCAAAGGTCGGCGCGCCCGAGTTCATGTCGATCGAAGTCACAAACGCACCAAAAATTACAGGAGCACCCGGACGGATGATCTGGCTATAGGCGATACCCGCCAGAACCTCGGCCAGAACCTGCGTCAGCGTCCCTGCAACCGACACCGGCGCCATCGCACCGCCGACGATGAAGGGCGAGACAATGCAAGCCTGATTGTTCTTCGCGTAAACTTCCAGCGCGCCCATCATCACATCGTCGAAGGTCATCGGCGAGTTGATGTTGGTCAGCGAGGTCATAACGGTGTTGTTCTGAACGAAGTCCTTGCCGAACAGAATCTCGCACATCTCGACCGAATCCTGCGCCCGGCTGGGGTCGGTCACGGAACCCATGAAGGGTTTGTCCGACAGCGTCATATGCGCCATCAGCATATCGAGGTGGCGTTTGTTCACCGGAATATCGGTCGGTTCGCAAACGGTACCGCCCGAGTGGTGCAGCCACTTGGACATATAGGCCAGCTTCACGAATTTATTGAAGTCATCCATGGTTGCATAGCGACGACCACCCTGCGCATCACGCACAAACGGAGGGCCATAAACAGGCGCCAGAACCAGGTTACGGCCACCGATCACCACCGATTTCTCTGGGTTGCGGGCGTGCTGAGTGAACTGGCTTGGGGCTGTTTTGATCAGCTGACGCGCCAGACCACGCGGAATGCGCACGCGTTCGCCATCAACATCCGCACCCGCATTGCGCCAACGCTCCAGCGCGGCGGGATTGTCGACAAAGTTGACGCCAACCTCTTCCAGAATCGTTTCCGCGTTGTACTCGATGATCTCCAACGCTTCTTCGTTGAGGACCTCAAAGTTCGGAATGTTCCGCTCGATGTACTTTGCGGTGTCGATCCGAACCGCAGTGCGTTCTGCCCGGCGGGCGGCTCCGCCACCACCGCGACCTCGACGACGTGCTGATGCTTCAGCCATTTTTCCTCACCATACTTTGGATGTCTTGATTGGATCTCAATCTAGCCCGCCAACACTCGCTACTATTGGAAGATAACGGCTATTGGCACATAAAAGCGACATTGCGCCGCGACGGGACGCTTTAAAACAACGGGTTCAGGTCTCGTTCGCGTCTTCCCACTCGACACTCAGAATCCCCGGCTCAAGAATTAGGGGCGCCGCGATTTTGTGTTGCACATTTTCGGGATGATCTTCGGTGGAAACGAGAATTTCCAGTGTTTGCAGACCTTTGCCGTCTGCATCTCCCTTTTGAAACCCGACAATGCGCACCCCGTTTTGCGCCAAAGCCTGTAGTGCCGCTGCGCGGACCTCCGCCTGCGCATCTGCCGCGCACTGCACGAGAATGCGGAACTCTTGCGTCAAGGGAACCCCGGCGCGTGTCGTTTTTTTCAACCATTTCACCAGCGGCCGCAGCCCCAGGTTCACAAAAATGACGAAACCCGTCATCATGATCGCAAAGATCCAGGCCCCACTGCCGGCCATCATCCCCACAGCCGCTGAACACCACAACGTCGCCGCCGTGTTCAAGCCGTGAATGGTGAACCCGTGCCGAAAGATGATGCCTGCCCCAAGAAACCCGATCCCCGATACGACCTGCGCGGCCACGCGTGTCGGGCTCACCTCATCCGGATAGAGCGCCGAGAAAACCACAAAAGCTGCGGCGCTCAGGGCCACCAGCGCATTGGTGCGCAAACCTGCCATACGTTGGCGCACCTGACGCTCGGACCCGATCAGCGCCCCACAGAACATGGCCAGAGCCAGATTCAAAGCGGCAAGTTCAACAGCTATGGGCAAACGCATCTCTCCTATTCGAGTGTCCGCATGACGCAGACGGAAAGATCGTCATATTTTTGTTACAAAACTTTTACAATAGCGGAAGCGCAGTTTCCCAGAAATGCGGGTATCTGCCCTTCAGCAAAGACCTTTCTCTTGCGAATTTGTCACGCTTGGCCTATGGCCCGCACATGAGTGATACATCCCACGACCGCCTTCTGATCATCGACTTCGGCAGCCAGGTTACGCAGCTGATCGCACGCCGTCTGCGCGAGCTGAATGTCTATTGCGAAATCCATCCCTACCAGAACGTCACCATGGAATTTGTGCGCGAAATGGCGCCCAAAGCGGTGATTTTTTCGGGTGGGCCGGACAGTGTCACGCGCGAGGGCTCTCCGCGCGCGCCGCAAGAGATTTTCGACTATGGCGTTCCGATCCTGGGCATCTGTTATGGCCAGCAGGTGATGATGCACCAACTGGGCGGCAAGGTCGAAAGCGGCCATGGCACTGCCGAGTTTGGCCGCGCCTTTGTCACTCCGAAAGGTCAGTTGGATATTCTGAAAGACTGGTTCGCGGATGGTGATGAACAGGTCTGGATGAGCCACGGTGACCACGTCAGCGAAATCGCTCCGGGGTTTGAGGTTTACGGCACCTCCCCTAATGCGCCGTTTGCCATTACGGCAGACAGCAAGCGCCATTTCTACGCAGTGCAGTTCCACCCCGAGGTGCATCACACCCCCAAGGGCGCGAAACTGTATGAGAATTTCGTGAAGCTCGCCGGGTTCAGCGGCGACTGGACGATGGGTGCCTATCGCGAACAGATGATCGAGAAGATTCGCGAGCAGGTCGGCGACAAGAAGGTCATCTGCGGCCTGTCCGGCGGCGTCGACAGCTCGGTGGCCGCGATCCTGATCCACGAAGCGATCGGTGATCAACTCACCTGCGTCTTTGTTGACCACGGGCTGCTTCGCAAGAACGAGGCGCAGGAAGTCGTCGGCATGTTCCGCGACAACTACAACATTCAGCTGATCCACGCAGATGAGAGCGATCTGTTCCTGGGCGAGTTGGACGGTCAAAGCGACCCCGAGACCAAGCGCAAGATCATCGGCAAGCTGTTCATCGACGTGTTCCAGAAACACGCTGACACAATCGACGGCGCCGAGTTCCTGGCCCAAGGCACGCTCTACCCTGACGTCATCGAATCCGTCTCGTTCAGCGGAGGGCCTTCGGTCACGATCAAGTCGCACCACAATGTTGGTGGCCTGCCCGAGAAGATGGGCCTGAAGCTGGTCGAACCCCTGCGTGAGCTGTTCAAGGATGAGGTCCGCGCGCTGGGTCGCGAACTGGGCCTGCCTGACAGCTTCATCGGCCGCCACCCCTTCCCCGGGCCGGGTCTGGCCATTCGCTGTCCCGGAGAAATTACCCGCGAGAAGCTGGAAATCCTGCGGGAGGCCGATGCGATCTACATCGACCAGATTCGCAAACACGGGCTCTATGATGAGATCTGGCAGGCTTTCGTGGCGATTCTCCCCGTCCGCACGGTCGGCGTCATGGGCGATGGCCGCACATACGACTACGCCTGCTCGCTACGTGCCGTGACGTCAGTAGATGGCATGACCGCCGACTATTACCCCTTCAGCCATGAATTCCTCGGCGAAACCGCCACTCGGATCATAAATGAGGTCAAGGGCATCAACCGATGCACCTATGACATCACCTCGAAACCTCCGGGAACAATTGAGTGGGAATGAGACAAAAGCCGGGTTCTGACCCGGCTTTTTTGTTTCTCCGACACTGAGAAAAGTGATTTAAAGTCAGACATCTAAACCAATCGTTAAGAGGCGCAGCGTGCAGGGCGACAAAACGCAGTTTGGTAAGGCCGCTCTGTGGATGACCGGCGCTATTGCCTCGTTCTCCTCAATGGCCGTCGCCGGTCGAGAGTTGAGCCTGCATCACGATACTTTCGAGATCATGATGTATCGCAGTTTTGTCGGCGTGATCATCGTAGCGCTAGTATTGACGGCGACCCGCAAATGGCATCAGGTCACAACCGAGCGTCTTGGTTTGCACGCCCTACGCAACACGTTCCATTTCACCGGCCAAAACCTTTGGTTCTACGCCGTCGGAGTGGCCCCTCTGGCGCAGGTTTTCGCGCTTGAATTCACCCAACCGATCTGGGTTATCCTGCTTTCTCCGCTTCTTTTGAAAGAGCGCCTGACCGCGATCCGCATGACCTCGGCATTGATTGCGTTTGTCGGTGTTCTGATGGTGACAAGACCCGGCACCTCTAGCCTGTCGCCGGGTATCCTTATGGCTGCCGGAAGCGCGATTTTCTTCGCGTTTACAACGATCACGACGAAACAGCTCACACGACACGCCAGTATCGGATGTATCGTGTTCTGGCTGACTGTGATGCAGGCTGTTCTTGGCACGATCGCCGCTGGGATAGATCAGCAAATCGCCTTGCCAACGCTGCAGACGGCACCTTTTTTGTTGTTGGTTGGTCTGGCCGGTCTTTTGGCGCATTTCTGTATCACAAACGCGCTTGCAATCGCCCCCGCGACCGTGGTGGTGCCGTTCGACTTTGCCCGCCTGCCGACAATCGCGGTTGTCGGAATGCTACTATACCACGAACCACTGGATCACTGGACGTTGCTCGGAGCAGCTGTGATCTTTTCAGGTATCTTTCTGAATGTTTGGTCCGAAAATCGTAACAGTTTAGCAACAGTTCGTGCCGACACTCATAAGAAGTAACGCACGGTCACTAGTTGACGATAAAATAGACACCGAGACAGTATCGGGCATTCAAATCGAGCGGGTCGGCATCCGTACACTCACACGATGCCATACAGGCCTTCAAGGGACAGTAAGGGAGGAATACATGAGAAAGGCGCTACTATCAGCGTGCGCGCTTTGCGTGGGGGCAACGGCCGGGTACGCAGGCGGCTTGGACCGAAGTGGTCAGGGCATCAATTTGATTTTCGAAGAAGGGTCTGTAGTTCAGTTCCGATTGGGATACACAAATCCCACCGTGAGCGGCACCTTGGCCGGCGTCGATTCAGGAAATGTTGCCAATGACTTCTTTACGCCTCACCTGGGGTATAAAACCACCCTAACCGAGAAGCTCGACTTTGCGATCATGTACGACGAGCCCTTCGGTGCGGATATTGCATATGCTCCCAACTACCCGCTTTCTGTGAACCCGATCCCGGGTGGACGAACAGGTATTCTTGAAGCGAAAGCGGATACTGAAGCAATTACAGCTTTGCTTCGCTACAAATTTGATGGCGGCTTCAGTGCGATCGGGGGGATAAGGGCTCAACGAGTAAGCGCTAGCGTCACAGTTCCAGCTGCTGCAGGCTACGAAGTTGATACAGATGCAGACATTGCCTTCGGCTACGTCTTGGGTGTCGCATGGGAAAAGCCGGAAATTGCAGCGCGGGTTTCGCTTACCTATAACTCAAAAATCAGCCACGACTTGTCCCAAACCGAGTCATTAAACCCAATTCCGGGCGGCGGGATTCCACCCGGTACAGTAGCGACCTTTGATACATCTTCTGAGATCGAAACACCTCAATCGATTAACCTTGATTTCCAAACGGGTGTTGCACCCAAGACGTTGCTGTTTGGTTCCATCAGATGGGTCGACTGGCCACAACTCGTATACAACCCGCCAAACTATCCTCCGACGTCTAACCTTGTGGACTATGACGATGATACCTTCACGTATTCGTTGGGCCTAGGATACCAGTTTACAGATGAGTTTGCTGGGGCGGTGACACTAGGATATGAAACTTCGACAGGCGAACCGGTATCAAACCTAGGACCAACTGATGGTTTCTGGAGTATTGGGGTCGGTGGTACCTATTCCTTCGAAAAGGCAAAGTTTTCCGCCGGGGTTCAATACACCGACATAGGGGATGCTACGGCTGATGGAGCAGGTCCAAACGCTCGCGCAGACTTCTCGGGCAACAGCGCTTGGAGTGTCGGCTTCCAGATCACCTACGCTCTGGACTAATCGCACCACAGAAAAACCAATCAGACCTCGCCATTTTCGGTGGGGTCTTTTTGTTTCCGCATCTTTCGGGTCGCCGCATGAACTCAAAGCTGCCACAACCTTTTCATGGAACACCAAAAACACCTATCCCCCCGCGCTTGGGTTGAGCTTTCGCTGCTGGGTGCCATATGGGGCGCCTCATTCGTTTCAATTCGGATTGCGCTGGATACGATACCGGTGATGACCTCGGTGCTGCATCGGACTTTCTGGGCTATGCTGGCCTTGTGGTTGGTGGTTTGGCTTAGGGGTCTAAGCGTCCCGTCCTCACCACGCCTGTGGTTTGGTTTTCTGGTCATGGGACTGCTCAATAACGTGATTCCGTTTTCGCTTATGGCGTGGGGACAGTTGTACATTGACACCGGCCTCACGGCGATTTTGAACGCGGCGACGGCTATCTTTGGCGTTCTCGTTGCTGCGCTCTTCTTTTCCGACGAGAGGTTGACACCACCGCGCCTTCTCGGCGCTGGACTCGGCTTTTTTGGCGTCTCAATCGCAATCGGTATCGGCAACCTCACCAGCTTCAGCCTGCAAAACACACCTCAACTTGCCATCCTCGCGGGCACTATCTCCTACGCGTTTGCCGGCGCTTGGGCGCGCAAACACCTAAGCTCCCTGCCCCCTATTGTTGCGGCTGCAGGGATGCTAACCGGCTCGACTCTCTTCATGATCCCGATTGCCCTTATGACTGACGGCATCCCAAGTCTCAGCCTGCCTGCGGTCACATGGGCGGCAATCGCGTATTATTCCCTGATCGCGACGGCGGGTGCCTATCTTCTCTACTACCGGGTCCTTGCAATGGCTGGCAGTGGCAATTTGTTACTCGTGACCCTCATCATCCCACCCGTCGCGATCGTTTTGGGCGCCTTGCTGCGCGACGAGGCACTGGATCCACGCGCCTATGTCGGCTTTGCCGTGCTGGCCGCGGGACTATTGATCCTCAACCGAGCCTCCCCACGCGATTGACGCCGCCGCCTGCCCGAATTAGCAAAGGCAAAAACAAGGGACAGCACAAGATGATCTACAGCTCGGCAAGAGATTGGCGTGTGGCTGCACGCAAGAAGGTGCTGTTTTTCGGGATGTCGGGGCTGGGCAAGACCTATGTATCCAACATCCTGCGAGACAGCGGTGGCTGGTTTCACTACTCGGTCGACTACCGGATCGGCACCCGCTACATGGGCGAATACATCGCCGATAACGCCAAGGCTGAGGCGATGAAAGTCCCATTCCTGAGGGACCTTCTGCTGTCGGATTCGATATATATCGGCTCGAACATCTCGTTCGAGAACCTGACCCCTGTCGCATCCTATCTTGGCAAACCCGGTAATCCGGCGCTTGGCGGATTGGAGATGTCCGAGTACCGCCGCCGACAGGAGCAATTCCGACTGGCCGAAATTCACGCCCTTCTCGACACCGAATACTTCGTGGATCGGGCAGAGCGTCTCTATGGCTATCCGCATTTCATCTGCGACACAGGCGGGTCGATTTGCGAGTGGGTCGACCCGAACGACCCAACAGATCAACTGATGTCCGAGCTGTCAAAACAGGCGCTGATGATCTGGCTGAAGGGTGACGACGACCACACGGCCGAACTGGTCCGACGCTTTGACAAGGCCCCCAAGCCGATGTCCTATCAGGCTGAATTCCTGACCCGCGTCTGGACCGAATATCTAGATCAACACGGCTGCTCCGAGTCTGACGTGGACCCGGACGCGTTCATCCGGTGGACCTACGCTCAGGCGCTTGCCCATCGTCAGCCCCGATACGAGGCGATGGCGAAAAACTGGGGCGTTACGATAACGGCCAAAGACATCGGAGAAGTGCGCGATGCGGCTGATTTCGATGAGTTGATCGAACGCACCCTTGAGACCGGGCGCGATCGCGCCTAACTACCTCCTCCTAACCTATTCAAAAGTCTGACCCGATGCCGATCAAAATCCCATCTGAACTGCCCGCCTTTGACGTCCTGACCCAGGAAGGCGTCATGGTTATGGCTGCGGATCAGGCAATGCGTCAGGATATTCGCCCCCTGCGGATCGGGCTGCTGAATCTGATGCCCAAGAAAATCCAGACCGAGAACCAGTTCGCGCGTCTGATCGGGGCCACTCCGCTGCAGATTGACCTGTCTCTGATCCGCATGACCGAGCATCGGACCAAGAACACCGCCGCGGCGCATATGGCCGAATTCTATCAGCCGTTCAAAGACGTGAAGGATCATAAGTTCGATGGCCTGATCATCACCGGTGCGCCGATCGAACATCTGGAATTCGATGATGTCACCTATTGGGAAGAACTCCGCGAGGTGTTTGAGTGGACTCAGACCAATGTCCATTCCACATTCGGGGTCTGCTGGGGCGGTATGGCGATGATCAACCATTTCCACGGTGTGAAAAAACACATGCTGGACGCCAAGGCCTTTGGCTGTTTCCGGCATCGGAACCTCCTCCCGTCCTCGCCGTTTTTGCGGGGCTTTTCGGATGATTGCGTTATTCCCGTCAGCCGCTGGACCGAGATGAAACAGGCCGAGATCGACGCCGCGAACGGCCTCGTCACCTTGCTTGGCAGCGATGAAGCAGGTCCTTGCCTTGTCGAGGACCCGGCGCATCGTGCGCTCTATATCTTCAACCATTTCGAATATGACAGCGATACGTTGAAGCAGGAATATGATCGGGACATCGCCAATGGCACACCGATCAACGTGCCGATGAACTACTATCCGGATGATGATCCGACGCAGGCGCCGCAGAACCGGTGGCGCAGCCATGCGCATCTGCTCTATGGTAACTGGATCAATGAAATATATCAGTCCACACCATTCGATATGAGTGAAATTGGCCGTTAAAATCTGGATACTTCTGACGCTGGGCCTGATCGGCTTTGCAGCGTTTACCTTGTGGCGCGCTGCCCAGAGCGAAGCCCGCGCCGCGCAGGCGTTTCCGCCCGAAGGCCAGATACTCGACGTGGATGGAATTGCCGTGCACGCGGTTGTCATGGGGGATGGCCCTGACGTGGTCTTGATTCATGGCTCCAGCGGCAATACCCGTGACATGACCTTCGCCTTGGCCCCTATTCTGGCCAAAAACTACCGCGTAATCGTGTTTGACCGTCCCGGCCTGGCTATTCGGACAGTTTCAATCCCGAAGGTGAAACCATTCAAGAACAGGCGGATATTCTGCAGCGTGCAGCCGCCCAACTTGGTGCAGAGAAACCCATCGTCGCGGGACAAAGTCTTGGGGGGTCAGTAGCACTGGCCTGGGCGGTGACCCGCCCCAACAATCTCTCGGCCCTCGTGCTGATCGCCCCCGCCGCCATCCCGTGGGAGACGCCGCTGGACAATTTCCTGACTTCCGACCTTTTTGTTGATCTGACTGGGTTTTTGGTTTGTTTTCAGGTGTGGTTGCTCAGAGGCGCGTTGTAGTGCCCCATTATTATAAAAAGTATTGACATGGGCCTTCAGATGGCTAACCTCTTCGCCCATGTTCATCCGCACCAAACATGACGCAAAGCTCAACCGCACACGGATCCAGATCGTTGAATCCGTCCGCACCGGCTCCAAGGTACGCCAGAAGATCCTGCGCCATGTGGGTGTGGCCCATAACGACAGCGAGATTGAGGATATCAAGCGTCTGGCGGGCCGCTTGATGGAGCAATTACGCATTGATCGCTCGCCGCAAATGGAACTGTTCACGCCCACGGAATATGCCGATCTGCAGGCGCTGGTGCGCCGCGCTCCGCGGCCGGACAAGCTTGGCGTTGATCTTGCCGAGTGCCGTGAGGAGGCGCGGGTCTCTCTGGGTCTGCGGGATGTCATGGGGACGATGTATGACCAACTGGGTTGGGGGGCCCTTCTGGGGGCGGCGCGTAAAAGTGCCAATCGCATTGTGAAAGAGCTGGTTATGGCGCGGATCGCACAGCCCGAGAGCAAGCGCGCGACCGTGGAGGCGTTGGAGAACCAGGCAGGCATCACGCTCAATCTGGACGTGGTCTATCGGAGCATGGATTACATCAATACGCCGGTGATAGACGGGATTTGCAAAACCTCTCACGCGGCGGCAGAGAAGTTGCTGGGCGGGCCAGTGACCGTGCTGTTCTACGATTGCACGACCCTGGCCTTTGACACCGAGCGCGAGGACCCGGCCGAGGATGCGGACGGGGTCGAGCAGGATCATCTTCTGGCCAAGGGCTTCAGCAAGGATGGCAAGCATCACCGCGCTCAGGTCATGCTGGCGCTGATCGTCACCTCCGATGGGCTGCCTGTGGGCTATGAACTCTTCCCGGGAAACACCTGGGAAGGTCATACGCTGGAAGCTGCGCTGAAGGCGTTGGAGGGACGCTTCGACGTGGCCAGGGTCACGTTCGTGGCCGATGCCGCCATGCTCAGCAAGGACAACCAGCAGATGTTGCAGAACAAGGGTCTGCCCTACATCCTCGGCTATCGCATGAAGTCCGCCCCGGCCGCCGTGAAGGCGAACATTTTGAGCCCGGAGGGACGCCAGCCTTGGGCTGGACACGGTTCTGAAGAGGCAACCGAGAAGGGCTGGTACAAGGTGATCGACCAGGAGGGAGCGCGGGTCATTGTGACCTGGTCACCCACCCGGGCACGCAATGATGCCCACAAGCGCGACAAGGCAATCGAAAAGCTGCACAAGAAGCTCAAGCGCTCTCGCAAACCCGGCAGCTTCAGCAGCCGGGGATATGGCCGCTTCCTGGCCTTCCCCGACAGCGGGGACGTCACGCTGGATGATGCAAAGATCAAGGCAGCGGCACAATGGGACGGGCTGCATGCCATTGTTGTTCATGGTGCGGACGAACTGGAGGCACAGGACGTCATTGCCCGCTATCACCAGTTGTGGGAGATCGAAGCCTGCTTCCGCACCAACAAGCACGATCTGAAAATCCGGCCCATCTATCACTGGTCGCCGCGTCGGGTCCGGGCCCATATCGCCATCTGCTACATGGCCTTCTGCTGCCTGCAGCACCTGCGCAAGCATCTGGACCTGCTCGGACACCCGATGAGCCCGGCTCGTATCCGCAACGAGTTGAACGCATTGCAGCTCTCGATCCTGCGCCACAAAGGCACCCCTGACCGCTACGGCATGCCAAGCCATGCCACGGTCGATGCCAGACGCATCCTCACCTGCGTCGGCCTGACCTGGAACGAAGCCCCTTTCAAGATACCCCCCGGGCGCACCCGAAAAACTGGCCAGACCAAAGCCTGAGCTCCCTCAACACTCCGAAACAATCGCTGGCGAAAAAAGTCCGTGTAGTGCCTTTTGGCAACCAAGGCATAATAATATCAATGACTTATACGAAAAAATGTCGGAAGTCAGGAGGCGCCGCAGAACCGGTGGCGCAGCCATGCGCATCTGCTCTATGGTAACTGGATCAATGAAATATATCAGTCCACACCATTCGATATGAGTGAAATTGGCCGTTAAAATCTGGATACTTCTGACGCTGGGCCTGATCGGCTTTGCAGCGTTTACCTTGTGGCGCGCTGCCCAGAGCGAAGCCCGCGCCGCGCAGGCGTTTCCGCCCGAAGGCCAGATACTCGACGTGGATGGAATTGCCGTGCACGCGGTTGTCATGGGGGATGGCCCTGACGTGGTCTTGATTCATGGCTCCAGCGGCAATACCCGTGACATGACCTTCGCCTTGGCCCCTATTCTGGCCAAAAACTACCGCGTAATCGTGTTTGACCGTCCCGGCCTGGCTATTCGGACAGTTTCAATCCCGAAGGTGAAACCATTCAAGAACAGGCGGATATTCTGCAGCGTGCAGCCGCCCAACTTGGTGCAGAGAAACCCATCGTCGCGGGACAAAGTCTTGGGGGGTCAGTAGCACTGGCCTGGGCGGTGACCCGCCCCAACAATCTCTCGGCCCTCGTGCTGATCGCCCCCGCCGCCATCCCGTGGGAGACGCCGCTGGACAATTTCAACCGATTGGCAGCGACGGACCTTGGCAGCGCGCTCGCCCTGCCTCTGATCACCTCCTACGTGCCGGAGTCTTATGTCAAGACGGCCCTCGACAAAGTGTTTGCCCCGCAAACTGCGCCCGAAGGCTATGCCGAGCATTTCGGCCCCGCCCTGACGATGCGCCGTGCCTCCATGCACGCCAACGCAAAACAACGGGTTCGGCTGCTGGAAGAGGTTGAGCGCCTGCAGCCCCGATACGGTGAAATCTCTGTGCCCACCGAGATCATTCACGGCACGGCAGACACGACGGTTAAGCTGGATTGGCACTCGACCCGCTTGATCGAACAAATCCCCGGTGCCGAGCTGATCGAGCTGCCGGGCATCGGCCATATGCCTCAGGTCGTTGCCGCCGATGAAGTTGCCGCCGCCATCGACCGCGCCGCACAACGGGCGGGTTTGCGTTAGGCCAGCACCTAATCCATAGTAAGATATGGATTTTATCGCGAGGTAGCTCATGGCCCGGTCAGAAAAAGGTGCAATCGAGAAGTATTACCGCAAGAAAGCGCCCGGCGACGTGCGCAAAATGATCGAAAAGGCAAACAAGGGCGACATCCTGAACCCGAGCTACCCTTACGCCGAAAAAATGAAGACCAAAGACTACGAGCAGCAGATCGAGGCGCTGCAAATCGAACTGGTTAAAATGCAATCCTGGGTCAAAGAAACCGGCCAACGGGTCGCGATCATCTTTGAAGGCAGAGATGCGGCGGGAAAAGGCGGCACCATCAAGCGGTTCCGCGAGAACCTGAACCCACGCGGGGCGCGAAATGTCGCGCTCAGCAAGCCCTCGGATTCCGAGCGCAGCCAATGGTATTTCCAACGCTATATCCAGCATCTGCCCTCGGCCGGTGAGATCGTTTTTTTCGATCGCAGCTGGTATAACCGAGGTGTCGTGGAAAACGTCTTTGGGTTTTGCAATCAGGAGGAGCGCGAACGGTTCTTCCGTCAGGTCTTGCCGCTCGAAACCGGGTTCGTGAACGATGGGATCAGCCTGTTCAAGTTCTGGCTGAACGTCGGCCGTGCTGAACAGCTGAACCGCTTTCTGGCGCGTGAAACGGATCCGCTGAAACAGTGGAAACTCAGCCCGATTGATATCGTCGGTTTGGAAAAATGGGATGAATACACTCAGTCGATCTCTGAAACTCTGACCCGATCACATTCGGAAAACTGCCCATGGACGATCGTGCGATCAGACGACAAAAAACGTGCGCGCCTTGCTGCCATCCGAACGGTGCTGCTGGCTTTGGATTACGATGAAAAAGACGAAAAAGCCATCGGCGAGAATGATCCGAATATCTGCGGCGGGCCGGATGTTTGGGAGTCCTGACGTAAATAAAGGGCTGGGCAAGAATTGATCGCTTGGGCGTTGGACCATTGGCTGAAATTGGACTATCTCTTGGCACCCGAACACGTGAAAAACCAATAACCTGAGGCCGGAATGACGAAGCGCGGGTATCACCACGGAAACCTGAAGCAGGCCTTGATTGAGGCCGCGCTGTCGTTGATTGAAGAGAAAGGCCCCACTGGTTTCACCTTATCCGAGGCCGCCAAGACCGCCGGGGTCACTCCTGCTGCCGTCTACCGGCACTATCACGGGCGTGAGGACCTGATTGCTGAAGCCGCCCGGCAAGGGTTCGAGATGTTCGCCGACCTGATGCAATATGCCTATGACGAGGGCCAGCCATCCGCTCTGGCCGCGTTTGAGGCCACCGGGCGCGCCTATCTGGCCTTTGCACGCAAGCATCCCGGCCACTACATTGCCATGTTCGAAAGCGGGATTTCCCCGAACCGCACGCCCGAGCTGTCTTTGGCGTCCAACCGGGCCAAAACGGTTCTGGAGAAGGCAGCCGCGGACCTGTCGAAACATATCCCACCGGAAAAGCGGCCTCCCGCGTCCATGTTCTCGGCCCATATCTGGGCGATGAGTCACGGTGTGGTGGAGCTCTATGCTCGGAATGCCACCGGTGCGACCTCACCCTTTTCGCCCGAGGACCTGCTGGAAAGTGGGATTGGGATTTACCTGCGCGGGCTGGGTCTGGTGCCGCAGGACGACTGACCCTTAGAACAATCGGCTTCCCTGATTAACACTGAGGCCTGACGAGACGTTGATCAGGTCCATCTCTCCCATCCCCTTGATCTCGACCCGCCCCAGATCTGAGACCTGAAACTCGTCGATCAACGCGTATTTCATCTCCTCTGGCGCGACGATATTCATCGGGTTTGCGAAGACCTGCAGGCGCGCGGCGATGTTCACGGCTGGGCCAAACACGTCATAGACATATTTCTGAATGCCCACGACCGACCCGACAGCAGGCCCCATACCTAGACCGATCCGGGCCTGCCATTTATGCGGATGGCTTTCGTTTCGCCGTTCCAGATAACGCAAGAAACGCACCGCGCAATGGGCGACAGCCGTGGCATGGTCGGGCGTCGCATCCGGCATACCAGAAACGGCCAGATAGGCGTCCCCAATCGTTTTGATCCGCTCGCAACCGTATTGCTCGACGATCCGGTCGAACGCCGTGAAGATATCATTCAATTCGCTCAACGTGACCGTCGGGTCGGTTTTGGCAGCAAAATCCGTGAACCCGACGAAATCCAGCATCACTACTGAGACTTGATCGAACAACTGAGGGGTCACGACGCCAAACGTCTTGAACTCTTCATACACGGCACGGGGCATCACGTTCAGCAAGAGGCGTTCAACCCTCTCCTTCTCGCGCTCCAATTCACGCGTGTTGCGCTCAACCATGGTCGAGTAGCTGTCAATCATGCTCTCAAGCTCGCGAATGCGCGTGATGTTTTGGCATTCCACGATCAGCACCTGTTCCGACAACCCACTGGCCAGTGAGACAGTGACCGCAAAGATCAGCGTCCGGCGCTTGGGTTTGATCTGAAGCTCGACCGAATATCGCAGTCCCGATTGTTTGACGTCCTCCAGCTCTCTCGCGTCGAGGTCGGGCAGGATATCCAAAAGAGACTGCTTTTTCTCGGGCTTGCCAAACCACTCAGCGAAAGGACTGTTGTGAAAGACGAATTTCAGATCCGAGGCACGCACAACGGCAACACCAACGCCGATGGCACGCAGGAGCTGTTCATTGATGGCAAGGATGCTCATGCCGCGTCACGGCTGACGATGATCGAGCGCTTGCCTTCAATCGCGCCAAGGGCCGTTTTGATATCGCGCTCGGACATGCCATGCATCTCAAGCGCTTCGCCGAATAGCTCCGCCATGACATCAAAATGGTCATGAGAAATGCCAAGGTGGCGATGAACGGCCTCGATCCTGTCGTCGCTGAACGCCGCAGGACCACCAACCAAGGACGACACGAACTTGGTCTGATGGTCAATCAGGCGCGGCATGTCGATATCTTCGAAGAAATGCCCGATCTCGTCGGACTCCAGCGCTATTTCGTAGAAACTCATCACCACACGGCTGATGGTTTTGAAGCCGCCGTATTTCTCGTAAAGCGTTTGTGACACCCCAACACCCAGTTAATAACTAGAAATAACGTCACAAGCTTATATCAAATTGGTATTTTTGTTAATGCTTTTGAAAACTTGAGTTCTTCAGCCTCGGTTTGCCACTAGGGTGCTCGAAACAGGCTTCAGACAAGAAGGTCAGTATCAGTTGGAATGAACCCAACAAACCCACCCTGGTCGAGCAATTTTTTTTGCCCTCCAAAGCGCCAACCAAGCTTGCGTTTTGCCGCGAACAGCTCGCGCCGAGCCCGGAACCAGAACGGGCCTTTGTCCAAGCCGGTATTGGTGGATTGATCACCTTCCCGCTCGCTGGTATTGACCTGTTCGAGATCTTGCGTAAGCGTAACGAGGCACACACATGGCATTTCAGCTTGACTTTTGAAAGTTCCATGGCAGGAGCTCGTCGATACGGCTTTGGGGGTGACCGGCTGCTATTTTTTGGAGCGTTGAGGTCAGATATGCATTGGGTTCCACGCCGTTCAACTTCGCGGTCTGTATCAGAGATGCGATACGGCCCCAACTGGCGCCGCCTTCATCATGACCCGCAAACAGTGCGTTTTTCCGCCCAAGGGCAATTGGTCTTTGGAGATTTTCGACGTTGTTGGAGTCGATCTCAACCCGGCCGTCACTGAGAAAGACCTGCAAGCCGTCCCAATGTTTGTGAATGTAGTTGAGCTTTTCACCAAGTCTGGATTTTTTAGAGACCTGCAGGCGCTGCTCCTGAAGCCAGGTGCCGAACTCGGCAACCAAGGGCGCGGTTTGTGTCTGGCGCGCAGACAGGCGCTGTTCGGGTGGAAGGCCCCGAATTTCAGTTTCAATTGCGTAAAATTCGGCAATCCGACGCAAGCCCTCTGCTGCGATCCCGGACTTGTCGCGGTCAAAGACCTCCTTCAGTTTGCGGCGAGCGTGGCTCCAACAATAGGCGGCTCGGATCGGAGAGCCCCCTTTCCGCGTTGGCCGCATCAACCGATTATACCCCTGATACCCATCCAACTGCAGAACACCGTTGAACCCCTTGAGAAACTTCTCTGCGTTTTCGCCAGCCCGACCGGGTGCATAGAAATAAACAACCCCTGGTGGTGCATCGCCCCTCCAGGATCGGTCGTCACGTGCCAACGTCCAGAAATAACCGGTTTTCGTTTTACCCTCTCCCGGATCGAGGACTGGGACCGTGGTTTCATCCATGAACAGTTTGGTCGAAGACTTCAGGTGTTCCGCCAGCCGCTCAACAACCGGCTTGAGGTGGAACGCGGCCTTTCCGACCCAGCCCGCGAGCGTGGCGCGATGAATGTCGATGCCAGAGCGCACAAGTATCTGCGATTGACGGTACAGAGGAAGGTGGTCTGCATACTTGCTGACCAACACGTGCGCGATGGCCGCTTCGGTCGGAAGTCCGCCCTCGATCAGCCACGATGGTCCCGGTGCTTGTTTCACGCCTCCAGCACATGACCGGCAGGCATATTTCGGACGGACCGTTACGATCACACGCAACTGCGCGGGCACGATGTCCAGCCGTTCACTGCGATCTTCACCAATCTTATGCATCGCGCCGCATCCGCACGGACATTCAACACTGTCAGGTTCGATCACCTGTTCGATCCGCGGCAGATCTTCAGGCAGATTGCCGATATTGCGCTCAGGCGCTTTCCTGGGCTTTGCCTTTTTCTCTTTGTCACAGGATTGAGTGGCTGCCTCGCTTGAGGCCTCCGCCTCGCTGAGCGCAACTTCAAGATCTTCGGCCCCGAGATTACGCTCGTCCTGAGTTAGTTTTTCCGATTTCTTGCCGTAAAGCGCCCGCTTCAATTCCGCAATCAGGCTTTCATAACGAAGGATCAAAGCGTTTTGCTCTGCAATCTGTTGGTCTTGACCCGTTATCTGCCGATCTTGATCCGATATTTGCTGGGCCTGATCTGCAATGTGCGCCCCCTGATCTGATATGCAGGCGCTCTGCTTGGTTGTCAGTTCCTCCAACTCGGCAACCCGACGTGCATTGTCCTCGACAAAGGCCTGAACAGCCTCTTTATGTTCGGCGGGCAGAGCATCAAGATTGAAACCATTGGAGTCGGCAGTCATACCTGCGAGCATACACAGCCCGAACTTCTAAATCCTGCCCAATCAACCGCCTGATTCACTCTGCCGCAGTTGGCCGCCGCGTCTCGACAGGTTTGACCTTCCGCCAGTCCAGACCAGAAAAAAGCGCCTCAAACTGTGCTCTGTTCAGCGTCATCACCCCATCGCGAATAGCAGGCCAGACGAAGTCTGTATCTTCCAGACGCTTATAAGCCATAACCAGACCTGACCCATCCCAAAAAACCAGCTTCAGCCGATCCGTTCGCTTCGCGCGAAATACGAACACCGTCCCGCTGAACGGGTCTTCCCGCAGAACCGACTGCACCAGAGCACATAAGCCATCATGACCCTTGCGAAAATCCACCGGCTGTGTGCTGACCAGAATGCGCAACTTCTGTGCAGGGAAAATCATTCAACAACCCCAACCGCTCGGGCAATCTCGGCAATTCGCTGTGCCGATGTATCGGTGCCCAAATTGATCGACACCCCGCGGAAAACGATCTCGACCTTTTCCGCTGGTGACGATGGCGGGCGAACCTGCGGCTGAACACTTGCCTCATCACCGTCACAAAGAACCACGGGCGCAAACTCAACATGTTCATCAGGCTCCGGAGCTGGAAGCACCAGTTTCCCATCTTTTGCCAGACAACGCCATTCCGACAATCGGTTCGCATTGACCCCGAATTTACCAGCCACAGCTTTTACCGTCGCCCCCGGCTTCAAAGTCTCGGCAACAATGTATGCCTTCGCATCATGCGACCATCGGCGACGGCCATCAACTTGATACTCAACGCCCAACGAGCGGAGGAACTCCGTCATCGACTCCATGGAGAAAATCCTTATCCCTGTTACGATAAGGAAAATCTGACAGCGCAGGGGCTAGCGCGCGAGGCAAAAAATGGGTGAGCACCTCGTTACGCTTACGATCTTGCTGCTGCTTCGACCAGATCATTTGCACACCCACGGCCGGGAAAACCTGATACATCCGCCAGTCTGGCCGGGGGATCGATACAAAATCATCCAGATGGTCCGAGTACTGCTGAGACCAGGCCAGCAGTTTGCGACAGCCTTCCTGCGACAGAACATAGGCCGCAGCACTTGGGGCCATTTCCAGCATTAGGCGAACTGTGACGCTGCCTATCTCTGCCTCCGCTCCAAAGCGCAGGCTGCGGGGTGAGTAGTCCATCTTGGCAAAATCGAACCTGTCCGCGTTCTGCACAAGGCTGTCGATGACCTGCCCCAGTCGGGACGACATCTCGACATCATCTTCGAAAATTGCCGCCGCCTTCAAGTCTTGATCCACCACTTGCTGCCAGACGGCGCGATGGCTTTCAAAACAGGCGATCTCGCTTTGTTTCAAACCCCAGCGAGAGCCAACGCCCGGCACGTATCCATTCCCCTCCAAAGCATCCGCCTGACGCGCATCAACCGCGCTGAAACGGATCGGGTCGGTCACGCCAGCCTTTGCGAACTGCGCCTCCATAAACGCGCGGCGTTCGGGAACCCGGTCAAGGTTTATGTAGAACACAGCCGTCTTTAGCTGATTGTCCGCTTGCGTCACGCGTTTTCCTTTCGCTGCCTTCTATACGCCATGAGACCGGTCATAGACCGAGACACTGGGCTGAACATGCGACTGCCGCGCGGCCTCACCCGGATCAAAGACCTCGATCAGCAACGGATAACAAGCGGCGGTGTCCGAGGAATGCTCGGAGGAACAATCTCCACCCGGACACGCTGAGAGGCCGACGATCAGGTCGATCTCGGCGTGGAATTCAAGGTAGTCTCCCGGACGCACCGGGCTGGCCTTCATGAAATACTGGCCGCTATCGCGCGTGAAACCGGTGCACATGAAGACATTCAGAACATCGTGCACATAGGTCTCCGCCTCGTGCAGAGGCAGATCGCAATGCTGCGCCAAGGCTCGGGTCAGGTTCGAATGACAGCAATAGTGGTAGTCATCCCCCGACAGCAACCGCCCGGTATACGGGTCGCAGCGGGTGCCGATCACGTCATGTACGGAGCCCCCAAAGGCGTCAAAGCCGTACCAGTCCAGCGTATCAGCCGTGATCGTCGCCATCGGCCGCATATTTGGGAAGGTCGACCACATGCGGTCTCCGGTCGAAAGATGCGTTCCGTGCAGGGCGCGGGTTTTACCGGAGTAGAACCGTTCCGTCAGATCGTGTTTGTTCCACAGGTTCAGATCGCCAACCTGCGCGCCTTCGACGGATGTGATGCGGAAAAAAGCACCGGCTGGCACGTCAATACAAGAGGCGTCTCGCGGCGCGGCGGTGACCTCGGCAGTTTTCACGGACGCACCTCGCAAGCGAGTCAGCCCATCCAGATCGGGGCTGGGCAGAGTCTCTGGCGGGTAGCAGATAACAGGGCGGATGGCCTTGCGGTCCTCGGCATCACTTGGGGCCGGGAAATTTGGGGTTGAGAGTTTCACTTAGCACCTCCGCCAATTTGGGCTGTCTTGCACCTAACATCGCCAGACATAAAGCAAATACAGGACAGCGGCCAATGCTCAAATCGGGCCATTCCGGCGTTACTAGCCCGCCATGCGCGCACGCCGACGCGCCATGGATTTGCGAAACGCCCAATCGCTGAACAATGTCAGAGGCAACAGGACCCTCTCACCCAACCCGTCAATGACGACAAGTCTGCCGCCACGCTCCTGCGCGCGCACGATGTTTCCGATCCCCATGTCACCAACGATGATGCGTCCACGCTCCAGATCATCCAGCAGCTCCAGCAAGTCGGCCCGCAGTTTCCGAAGCACATCAGCGTCCCCATTCGCAGCAACCATCTCGGCATGCAGGGACGGCGCGAGGTCCCCATCCGGGCCGGTCATCTTTTCCACCACGATTGACGGCCCCCGAGAGGTTGGCGCATAGCCCATGAACTTCGCCAGACGCTCGATCTCGGGGCAGCCTCGGTGCAGCGCGGCAAGGTATTCGTTTGCTTCGCGGTTCCACTGTCGCAAATTGCCGTAACGCCATTCCGCATAGCGCGGGATAAGGTGGTTTCGCTTCGGCTCATCCACACGGACTTTCAACAGGGCGCCATCCATTTCTGGATGTTGGAAAATCTCATAATTCTGGCTTGTACGCAGAGGCACCTGCCCGGTCAGGTCAATCATGTTCGTCCGTCTGTCCTGTGCAGAAAATTCGCGTCGACCGGCACTATATGACTGTCATGGAACTGTTACAATGCAACCAGAGCTCGGCTCACAGAACGCTTACTTCTAGGTGCGAAACAAAACGATCAGGGGGATTGTGGCGGAGAGACAGGGATTCGAACCCTGGAGACGGTTTCCCGCCTACACACTTTCCAAGCGTGCGCCTTCGACCACTCGGCCACCTCTCCGTGAGCGCGATATGTGACGCAATGCAAAAGGATTTGCAAGGCCCCAATTCCGTGAATTCACACCCGTTTGCACATTAGTTTGCGGACCATTCCCTACGCGAGCAATGGTCAGACTTCGTCGCCTCCGTCGCCGTCCAGATCTCCCTCGGTCATGGCTGCGGGTTCGGTGCTGGGTGCTCGTTGCTCCGAGGCTGTCGCGGTTGGGTCTTGTGATTCAGCGCGCAGGGCTTCGGGGTTACGAAGCCAAACGTCGCGTTGTGCGAATGGAATCTCGATCCCTTCTTCCACGAACCGGCGATTGATTTCGTGGTTCATATCGGATTTGACCGACAGAACCCAATTCACGTCGCGCAGAATACCCCGGATTTCAAAGTCCAGCGAATCCGCGCCGAACCCCTGAAACACCACGCTGGGGGCTGGGTTCGCCAACACCATAGGATGAGAATTCGCGATCTCTCCCAGAATGGTTTCGACCTTGCGCGTGTCGGTTCCGTAGGCCACACCCACCGGCACGATCACCCGGCCAATCGTGTTGCCACGGGTATAGTTGGTGACCACGCCGCTGATCAGATCCGAGTTCGGAACAATGACATCCGTCCGGTCAAACGTCTCAATCCGCGTGGATCGGACCGAGATATCGCGGACATAGCCCATCATCCCGTTCACATCGATCCAATCCCCTTTCGAGATCGGCCGCTCAACCAGCAGGATGATCCCGGAAACGAAGTTTGAAACGATGGTCTGAAGACCAAAACCAATACCGACAGACAGTGCACCGGCCACAATCGCGAGCGATGAGAGATCAAAGCCAGCCACCGTGATTGCAACCAGCGAAGCGAGGAAAATGCCGACGTAACCAGTGCCAGATACGATCGCATTTTGCCCGCCTGGATCAATGCTTGTCTTGGGCAGCAGCGAATTACGCAAGCCACCCTGCAACAACCGCGTCAGGCCATATCCGATGGCAAACACGGCAACAAAAGTCAGGAAGTTGGACGGAGAGATCGTAACCCCGCCCAAGCTGAACCCTTGAAGGATCTGCGACCAGATCTCGCTCAGATCCGCTTCGCGCGCGCCCCAGAAAAGGGCTAGGATAGGGATCGAAACCAAGGCCAGGAAGAAACCCACCAGAACCGCGAACAGAGAATCGCGGGCGTTATCTCCCTGCCCCGTAAACCAGCCGTATAGCGAGCTGATAAAGCGCTGCACGATCACAAGAATGGCGATCAAGATCAGCGTATTGACTGCAGGAAACACAATCGCTTCGGCCGCGTTGGTGTAGCCCAATAAGGCCAGAACAGGCGCGCTGACACCAAGCATTAGCACAATACGCCGGACAACCTCTACAACCTGCGAAAATCCACTGGCACGTGGGATCTCGCCGCCCTCAGTCGGTGGATCTGACCGTCGGATTTGACGAATTCGCAGCAGAAGAAGTGAGGTGACGACAATGACCGGAAAGATAACAACAGCGCGGGTGGAATCCGCTATGTTCTCGATCCTCTCGAACAGGCCGATCAAGTCATGCAGGATCAGCATCACTGCCAGAATATCGACGTAGATACGAATCTCGGTGATCTGCCCCGCCGAGAATCTTCGGAAATTCTGTGCCGCGGCCATCAGGTAGACCTGCCGTCCGACCCAATCGAAAACAAGCACGATCGCCGCCCAATACGGCACCTGCTGCAGTAGAAGCGTGCCGCGAAGACCAAGTACTCCGGTCAGGTCAATCGCAGCTGTCAGAGCCACCACGCCAATCCAGGGAAGGATGATGCGCAGTAAGGAAATCACAAAGGTCCACGCACCGGTCCCGCGCCCACCGAAACGACGCAGATAATCGCCTCCTCGTTCAGACCAACGGCGTCCGTAAACCAGTAAGATGACGGCTAGCGCCACCAAGGCCAGTATCGCGGGGGCCTGATTCTGAACGCGTTCTTTAGTGACGTCAGATGTCAGACTGGCCGTCGTCTCGTTGAACAGTCCGAACAGAGCCTCGCGGATATCGGACCACGCGGCGGGCCATGTCGACAGGTTCAGCGGCGATGGACCGCGTTCCAAAAACTGCTTTCTCTGACGTTCTCGCAGGATACGGTCAATTTCGCTGATCAGACCGTTGGCGCGGCTAAAGGCCTCCTCAGAGATAATCCGCGGCACCCGCAAGGCGTTGAGCTGTTCGTCCAGATGCTCGCGAAGTTGCGCGATATCCTCCGGCTCTGTGACCCCTTCTTCGGGCGCGGGACCCAGCGCCTTGACCTGGCTTTCCAGCGTCTGGATGCGGTCGGCATTGGCGTTGCGAGCCGTATTGAACGTATTGCGATAGCCGTCGATCTCAGTTCGCAACTGCTCCATCGCGGCGTCCGACGCCCTGTCGGCTTCAACAACGCTTTCGGCACGGTCCGCAGTGCTGAGCCAGCCTTTGTAGAACTCGCTCTGCCGATCAGTCAGTTGCGCCGAGGCTACCCCCGCCCATCCGACAAAGATCAGCGCAGCGAGAGCCAGAAACAGGCGGACCTGTCGCAGCATCAGACGTCCTCGAACACGCCCGGTATCTTGCGCGGGGCGTCTGTCATCCAATCCGGTACCGGCAGTTCTTTTTCGCGCAGGAACTCGGGATTGAACAGTTTGGACTGATAGCGTGTGCCATAGTCACACAGGATGGTCACAATCGTATGCCCCGGCCCAAGGTCCTTGGCCAATCGCACCGCACCGGCCATATTTATCGCGGTTGAGCCGCCCATGACCAGACCTTCTTCGCGCAGCAGATCAAAGATGTAAGGCAGGGCCTCATTGTCGGTCGCCTGATAGGTGTAGTCCGGCTTGAACCCTTCGAGGTTCTTAGTGATCCGCACCTGTCCAATACCTTCCGCGATCGAGCCACCCTCCATCGCGATTTCGCCAGTTGTGTAATAGGAATACAGCCCCGCGCCCATCGGGTCGACCAGGCCTATCTTCACGCCTTTTGGCTGCAGCGCATCGGCCACGCCCGCCAGCGTTCCGCCCGAGCCGACCGCGCAGACAAAGCCATCGACCTTGCCGTCGGTCTGTTCCCAGATCTCGGGGCCGGTGGTTTCCACATGGGCCTGACGGTTGGCAACATTGTCAAACTGGTTAGCCCAGATCGCGCCATTGGGTTCGGTTTGCGCTAGTTCCTCGGCCAGACGGCGCGAGTAGTGAACGAAGTTGTTAGGGTTGCGATACGGTGCCGCCGGAACCTGAACCAACTGCGCGCCTGCAAGACGCAGCATGTCTTTCTTCTCTTCTGACTGGGTTTCCGGGATAACAATCACCGTCTTGAACCCCATCGATGCACCGACCAGAGCCAGCCCGATGCCTGTATTGCCTGCGGTGCCTTCCACTATGGTGCCACCGGGCTTCAACTCACCCCGCGCAACTGCGTCGCGGATGATGTAGAGAGCAGCACGGTCCTTGACCGACTGGCCGGGGTTCATGAATTCCGCCTTGCCGAGGATCTCGCACCCGGTTTCTTCACTGATGCGCTTCAACCGGATCAGCGGCGTTTTTCCGACTGCGTCGGCAAGATCTCGTGCAATGCGCATGGCACCCTCATTTCATTACGTAATACTGCAGATTTACAGCCGCTCTGCGCCAACCACAAGCGCGATAGTCACCTACGCAGGCGGTCGCGGTGACGCCCCAACCAATGGGCCAGGTTCAACAGTTGCAAATCTTTGAAAACATGGCGATCCACCATGTCTATGAAGGTCTCAAACGGAAGGATCTGAGAGCGGATGTCCTCTCCCTCGGTATCCAACCCTCCAGCCATCGTCGTCTCGGTCAGCGAGGCCAGACCCACATAGAAATAAAGATATCCCATTGAGGAGCCGCTGGAAGAATACCCCCCACCGGCATAGTGCAACGCGTCGAACGTAATCCCTGCTTCTTCCATCCCTTCGCGATGGGCTGCCTGTTCAGGGGTTTCGCCAGGGTCGATCATTCCGGCCACGGCCTCCCACAGCCAGGGTTCGGGGTCTTCCAGCAGAAAAACAGGCGGGCGGAATTGTTCGACCAGCAGAACCTTGTCGCGCACGGGGTCGTAAGGCAAAACGGCCACAGCGCTGCCCTGCATTAGGCTGGCCCTGCGCAAAACAGGCCCCATGGTTCCGTCATGCTGTCGGTGTTGCAGGTCGATCTCTTCCATCGCGAAGTAGTTGACATAGGCCCGATGATGGCGATGCACGATCACGTCCTTGGACACATCGCGCGCATCCCCCGTTTGCCGCTGCCGTGCGAAGAGTTTTGCCCAGGCCCGCGTCTGAATCGCCGGCATGCTGCGCGCCATATCCGCAGGCGCAACCCGCTCGAAATAGCTCATTTCCTCCTCGGCGGCGAGCGCGGTGACGTCACCGAGGCGTTCAACCCACGCGTCCAGAAACCAAGGCCCATCCGGCACCCAGGCCGCAGGTTCGGGAAAAAACACCTGAGCCTGCGCTTGGGTTCTATCCTCTAGCGTCACTGTCAACGGCCTCAGATCATAGTCGAACCCTCCCTCATAATAGGCCAGTCGATCCAGATCCGATTGCGACAGGCCTTGCACAAACAGTCCCGCGGACTGCTCACCATCTGCTTGTTGGATCATCGGGAAATCCTGCCCCTGAACCGCAGAAACGATGTGGTCTGGCAAGGTGGCAGGCGTCAGCGACAGCTCAGACGACGAGCGCCCCAGAACGGCCTCCAACAGCGGCACATGCCGCAGGGTTCCATAGAAGAACAAATCGGACACGAGAGGACTGGCTTTCGTTAAGTGTTCACATTCAGCGCCAGCGACGGCTTGCTATTTCCGTCAGCAAACCGGTGGCAACGGCCCCAACACCCAAGGTGATCAGAATTTCTGGCGCGAGCAACTGCTCACCGAATTCGACGCCAATCTTGAAGATGGCAATCAGCGCCTCGAAAGGGCCGTCATAGCGGTGGCGCATGGCCAGTCGGAACATTTCATAGGTGCCCTGAACGAAAAGGCCCCAAAACACCAGTGAGGCCACGCCGGTCAGGCCGTTGTTGATTCCGGCCGTCCAGCCCCGGCCAGCGCGCTTGCCCATGATTTTCCAACCGCAAATCCAACCCAAGGCGATATTGACCACGGTAAAATACCCGTAGTCCTTCCCCTCTTCTCCGTTTGCGATAACCATGCTGGACACGATGAACGCCAACACCACAAGACAAGCGGCGGCGACAAGGCGACTGGCGGTGGGCATGTATGAATTCCGTTCGTTAACTAGGCTTTGCTATGGTGATCTGTGTCACATCGCAATTGCCCGTGTCAAAGGCTGCGCCGCAGGCCGTCAAATAATAATTCCACATGCGGCGGAAACGCTCATCAAATCCCATTTCCGAGATCTGGTCCCACTTGTCGTTGAACGTATCAAACCAACGACGCAGGGTCAGGTCATAGCTCTTACCGAACTCCTTCGAGCGCACAACATCCAGCCCCGCCTGATCAATCTGCTGTCGCAAGATCGTAGGCGATGGCAGCATTCCCCCCGGAAAGATGTATTTCTGAATGAAATCAACGCCGTTCTTGTAGTAGTCCCAGCGATGATCGCCCACGGTGATGATCTGCAACGTGGCTTGCGCCCCAGGCTTCAACCGATCCCGCACGGTATCGAAGTAGACCGGCCAGTATTTCTGACCCACGGCTTCAAACATCTCGATCGAGGCTATGCCGTCGTATTGCCCTTGTTCGTCGCGATAGTCTTGAAGTTTCAGATCAACCAGATCGGATATACCTGCCTTATCAATGCGTTGTTGTGCGAACTTCAACTGTTCTTGACTGATCGTCAGACCCGTCACACGCAGGCCACGCTCTTTCGCGGCATATTCGGCAAACCCCCCCCAGCCACAGCCGATCTCAAGCACGTGATCCCCGGGTTTGACGCCCATCTCATCGACCATGCTGGCGTATTTGGCGGTCTGCGCCTTCTCGAGGCTCTCCTGCCCTGTCTCGAAAATGGCGCTGGAATAAGTCATCGTATCGTCAAGCCAGAGCGCATAAAAATCGTTTCCCAAATCGTAGTGATACGAGATATTCTTCTTGGCCTGTTTGCGATTGTTCCGATGCAACCAAAACCGCAGACGCTCATAGGCCTGCACGAGAAACTTGCCAGTGAACCCATCGTAGGCCGTTTCACTGCCCATATGGACCAAATCCATAAAGGCGCGCAAATCAGGCGTGCTCCAATGGCCCTCCAGATAAGCGTCGGAAAAGCCAAGCTCACCTTCCCGGATCAGGCGGGCAAACACGTCGGGATCGTGAATCTCGACCTCGGCAACCGGACCCGGCTTTGTGCCCTCAACACGGAAGGTCCGTCCGTCGGACAAAGTAATATCCAAGCGCCCGGCTTCCATTTTGCTAAGCATCTTGAACACCTGCGCGAAATATCTGGGCAGACCTTTTTGGCCTTCGGTCGTTGTCAAGATCATCCGCTCTCCCCTCTGCGGTGGTTGATGCAGGCTAGGACGCAATTGTGTTTGTGGCAAGTTTTCAGTTCCTTACTGGTTTTTTCGGCGTTCATACGCGGCCAGCGCGCGGGCGCGCCCTGTTGGCAGATCGACCACCGGTGGCGGGTAATCTGCCTTGGGGTTCAGGCCCCAGGAACGGGGCGTGGCTTCAAAGTAGGACAAAGCCGTCTCGGACGGTTTTGGCCTGCCCTCGGCGATCCACTGATTTAAGTAGGCACCCTTGGGGTCGAACTTTTCCTGTTGGGTAACGGGATTGAAAATGCGGAAGAACGGAGACGCATCCGGTCCGGACCCCGCGACCCATTGCCAGCCCATCGCGTTGCAGGCCGGATCCCAGTCGATCAGGCAATCCTCGAACCACTCCATCCCGATCTTCCAATGGGTCATCAGATGCTTGGTCAGGTGACTTGCCACGATCATCCGGGCGCGGTTGTGCATCCGCCCGGTTACATACATCTGCCGCAGACCCGCATCCACAACCGGGATGCCGGTTCTGGCCTGCAGCCAAGCCTTCACCTCGGGCGCATCTCGGGCCTCGTTCCATGGAAAAGCGTCCCATTCTGGCTTCCAGTTGCCCGACACCAGCTGAGGCGTGTGGTACATCAGATGATAGGCGAACTCGCGCCAGACAAGCTGTCGCAGAAATGAACCAGTGCCTTGGGTCCCTTCGAAAGCCGCGCGTTGCACGCGATGCCAAGCGGTACGCGGGCCGATCTCACCCAATGAGAGGTATTCGGACAGGTTCGAAGTCCCATCAAGATCCAGCCTGTCACGGTCGGCGCCGTAATTCGCGATCCGGTTCAGGAACCCCTCCAGATGATCAAGCGCCGCTTGTTCGCCCGGTTGCACATAGGGTTTGACGATCTTCGCCCCTCGGTTCATCGCTGCGCCAAGGTGCCAGGTCGCCAGATCGTCCGAGGTGGGCCAGTACGCGGGGGCGATTAGCCGGGTCGGCGCGGCCTCGGGCGGAGGGACCTCACGCCCCTGCACTGCGCGCCACATCGGGGTGAATACGCGAAACGGTTGACCGGCTTTGGTTGCAACCGTCCAGGGTTCGAACAGAAGATGACCGGCAAAGGATTTGGCCTCGATCCCCTGCTCTTTCAGCGCCGATTTGACCTTTGTGTCCCGCGCAATCGAGGCCGGATCGTAAGCGCGCGACCAATACACGTCCGTCGCGCCGGTTTCAGAGATCAGCCGCTGCAACTGTTCCAAGGCATCGCCCTGTCGCAGGATCAGACGGCTGCCAATGTCGTTCAGCGCGCGTCCAAAGACCTCAAGCCCCAGCCCAAGCCGCCATTTCGGGGCCGCGCCCATGGTGTGTACCAGATCATCACACAGGAACACCGGCACCACAGGACGCCCCGTCGCCAGTGACGCAGCAAGCGCCGGATGATCGCTTAGCCGCAGGTCACGCCTGAACCACAAAATGATCGGAGGTTGCCCGTCTTCCATATTCGCCCCGCCGTTTTCTTTCCACTACGGAGCGTATCGAAAACTGGATCACAAAACCCGGTCAAGTGCATTCAATAACTGATCAATTTCCTGTTGGGAGGTGTAGTGCGTGAAGCTGACCCGCAACACGCCTTGATCCGGATCGACCCCCATTGCTTGCAATGCGCGGACGGCATAGAAATCACCACCGCCGGCCATGACGCCATGCTCCGCCAGCTCAGCCGCCACCGTAACGGCCGGTCGACCCAAAGCCAAGGCAACGGTGGGCGCGCGCCGAGTGGCCTCGGACGGGCCGAGCAGTCGCACTGTGTTTCGGTTTTTGACAGCATCCAGAACCGGTTGCAGAAGCGCCACCTCGTGATTGCGCATCAGGTCATGGGCGAAAGCGCCTTGCGCAGCCGTACCCTCAGTTGGGCCGCCATGGTGGGTGCTGAGCAGCGAGATGTAATCCGCCATCCCCGCGCTGGCCGCTATTTGCGCATGGTCCGGCCCTGCCGGGGTGAACCGTTTGTAAAGAGTATCCCCGTTGAAATAATGCGCTTGATTGGGCAGCAACTCACTCACAGCACGCCGGATGACCATGCAACCCTGATGTGGGCCGTAGGTTTTGTAGGCTGAAAACAGATAGATATCCGGCCCCAGATCACTCACATTCGGAAACCCGTGCGGCGCGTAGGACACGCCATCCACGCACACAAAAGCACCAGCAGCATGGGCAATGGCGGTGATCTCGGTCACTGGGTTGATCTCACCCACCACGTTCGAGCAATGCGGGAAGCAGACCAGCCGAACTTTTTCATCCAGCAGGTTTTCCAGATCCTGCGGGTTCAGAGATCCCGTTTCGGGATTAATCTTCCACTCACGCACGTCGATCCCGGCCTCGACAAGACGCCTCCAAGGACCGGAATTGGCCTCATGATCCTGATTGGTGACAATGATCGCTTCGCCGGGGCTCATCCATTGCCGGAAGGCTTGCGCAAGAACGTACGTGTTCTGGGTGGTCGAAGGACCAAAACTCAGTTCGTCAGTCTCAACCCCCAGAATCGCGGCCATCCGGGCACGGGCTTCATCCATCTCGGCACCCGCAAAACGGCTGGCCTCGTAGGGCGCGTATGGCTGCACCTTTCGCTGAGTGTAAAACCGCGTCAGCCGGTCGATCACTGGCTGGCAGGTGTAGGAGCCACCTGCGTTCTCGAAAAAGGCCTGCCCCTGAAGGCTGGGTTCGGCAAAGGCGGGGAACTGAGCCCGAACGAAATCAATATCCAACGCAGTCATGGCCAGGCCTTTCGATGAGTGGAGAACGGTATTAGCTGAGCGCGCGCCTCAGCCTTCAACTTTGGTATAGGTCCCCTCACCGGCTAGAATGCCCCGGAAGCCGCCCGGCTCATCCAGACCGAACACGATCAGCGGCAGGTTGTTGTCACGCGCCAGCGCAATGGCCGAAGCATCCATGACCCGCAGCCGTTTGGCCAGTACGTCGTCATAGGACACCGTGTCATACCGCTTTGCATCGGCATGTTCTTTCGGGTCCTTGTCATACACCCCATCCACGCCGTTTTTGCCCATGAAGATCGCCTGACAAGCCATTTCATTCGCGCGTAGGGTGGCGGCTGTATCAGTGGTGAAATACGGGTTGCCCGTACCAGCAGCAAAGATGCAAACCCGCTTCTTTTCAAGGTGCCGCACGGCGCGGCGGCGGATATACGGTTCGCACACCTCATCCATGCGGATGGCCGAGATCACGCGGGTAAACACGCCGATCTCTTCCAGCGCCGACTGCATCCCCAGCGCGTTCATCACGGTCGCCAGCATCCCCATATAATCCGCCGTGGTCCGCTCCATCCCCTGGGCCGAGCCGCTGAGGCCGCGGAAGATATTGCCGCCCCCGATCACCATACAAATCTCGACGCCCAGATCGTGGACCGATTTCACCTCCTGCGCGATGCGCTGGACGGTGGGCGGATGCAGGCCGAATCCCTGATCACCCATCAGCGCCTCGCCGGAAATCTTCAGCATCACGCGATCGTATTTGGGTTTTTGGGTGTTGGGGGACGAGGTCAGGCTCATATTGCGCTCCGGGCTGGCACGGGTTTATTTTCCGGCGCAAAATGAAGCAAAACGACCGCAGGTTCAATGCGGATACTGAGGGACCATGACCAATCACCCCACCGCATCGATTTGGGACCAGCTCCCCGAGATACCGGATGACAAGCCGGTTCTGATCGCTGGCCCGACAGCCTCGGGCAAGTCCGAGCTGGCGCTGCGCATTGCCGAAAGGTTCGGAGGGGTGATCGTCAACGCCGATGCAAGTCAGGTTTACGACTGCTGGCAGGTGATCTCGGCGCGCCCCTCGCCGGACGAGGAAGCGCGCGCGCTGCATCGCCTTTATGGTCACGTCGCGTTTGATCAGGAGTATTCCACCGGCCACTGGTTGCGTGAGATCACTCCGCTGCTGACGGCCAGCCCACGCCCGATCATCGTCGGCGGTACAGGGCTGTATTTCACCGCTTTGACGGAAGGAATGGCCGAGATACCTCCGACGCCCCTGCATGTACGTCAGGATGCCGATCAGATGGACTTGGCCCGGCTGATGTCGGGCGTGGATGCTGAAACCCTGACCCGGCTGGACACAAACAACCGCGCCCGCGTTCAGCGCGCGTGGGAGGTTCAGCAGGCAACCGGACGCAGCCTTGCATCATGGCAAGACGACACTCCGCCGCCTGTGCTGGCCCTACGGGACACGGTGCCCATCGTCTTTGACGTCGACAAAATATGGCTGCTGGACCGTATAACCCGGCGGTTCGATCACATGTTGGAGAGCGGCGCTTTGGACGAGGTTGCGGCCATGCGCGACCGCTATGATCCGTCGCTACCCGCCTGCAAGGCCATCGGGGTGCCGGAACTCATGGCCTACCTGGAAGGCACAATGACATTGGAGCAAGCGCGCGAACGGGCCACGATCTCGACCCGTCAGTTTGCCAAACGCCAGCGCACATGGTTCCGGGCGCGCATGAAGGCGTGGAATCACCTCGATTTATCAAACTGATACGAAACGCGGTTGGTTCCCAGTATCCAATCTGGCGCCCGTCGGATTGAACCAATATTTCCAGTAGTTACAGCGCTTGGCTTCCATGAGTTGGCGTCCTGCCCCGCGTGGGAATGGGTAAGAAACACAGGGCAAGTGACGCGCAACAACCGCCCATACATGTCGTTTTTTTGCTCTTCATGCCGCATTCGAACATTGACGTCCTTCGGATTCTGTTGCCGAATACCGACATGGGGAATTCCAACGTTCAAAAAACCGAACCCTTCGACCCTCGCCTTGGCCTGAAAAACGCCGGCTAGGTTCGTTCATTCCATGCAAAAAAACAAATATGTCACAGGGAGAGACATTCATGACTAACCATACAACAAAGGGAACGTCGGTGCACTGGGCCGCAGAGATGCACGCCCAGGAATACCGCGACGGCAATCTGAGCCGCCGTGAGTTTATGGCCCGCGTCACCGCACTGGGCGTTGCCGCTCCGGTCGCCTACGGCATGATCGGTCTGCAATCACCCACAGCCGCAGCTGAGCCGCAGCAAGGCGGTACCATCCGTTATCAGATGGAAGTCCGCGCACTCAAAGACCCACGCACCTATGATTGGACGCAGATTGCGACCTTCACAGCGGGCTGGCTGGAGTACCTTGTCGAATACAACAATGACGGTACGTTCAAGCCCATGCTGCTGGAAAGCTGGGAAGCCAATGACGACGCCACTGAATACACACTGAACGTCCGTAAAGGTGTCAAGTGGAACAACGGTGACGACTTTACGGCTGAAGACGTGGCACGCAACATCGAAGGCTGGTGTGATGCGTCGCTGGAAGGCAACTCGATGGCCTCGCGCATGGCGTCGCTGGTCGATGAAAGCACCCAGAAAGCCTCTGATGGCGCGATTACCGTGGTCGATTCGCACACCGTCAAACTGAAGTGCAACACGCCAGACATCACCATCATCCCCGGCATGGCGGACTATCCGGGTGCTATCGTCCATAGCAGCTTTGACCCAAATGACATGCTGTCGAACCCGATTGGCACAGGCTTTATGATCCCCGAAAGCCACGAGGTCGGCGTCAAAGGCGTTCTGGTCCGCAACGAAGGCTTCGACTGGTGGGGCTACGAAGCGGGCAAAGGCGGCTACATTGATCGGATCGAATTCATCGACTACGGCACCGACCCTGCCGCCTTCTTGGCTGCTTATGAGGCCGAAGAGATCGACATGAACTGGGAGTCGGTCGGTGAATTCGTCGACATCTTCGACGGCATCGGTCTTGTCCGCTCGGAAATCCCGTCGGGCTTTACCATCGTCATCCGCCCGAACCAGCTTGCAGAAGATGCGGACGGCAACAAGATCTACGGCGACAAGCGGGTCCGTCAGGCCCTTGCCATGGCAGTGGACAACGAGGTTTGTCTTGAACTCGGCATGTCCGGTTACGGCATCCCAGCTGAAAACAGCCATGTCGGCCCGATGCATCCGGAATATGACTCGTCGATCACCCGCATCCCCTACGATCCGGCTGGTGCGAAGGCGCTTATGGACGAAGCGGGGATGGGTGATTTCGAGCACGAAGTGCAGTCCATCGACGATGACTGGCGCCGGAACACGACTGCTGCCGTTGTAGCCCAGCTGAACGACGCAGGAATCAAGGCCAAGCACACCGTTTTGCCGGGCTCGACGTTCTGGAACGACTGGACCAAGTACCCATATTCGTCGACCAACTGGAACCACCGTCCGCTAGGTACGCAAATCCTGGCGCTGGCATATAAGTCGGGCGTTGCTTGGAACGAATCTGGTTTCTCCAATGAAGAATTCGACACGCTGCTGGCCGAGGCAAACTCGCTCGCTGATGTCGACATGCGCCGCGAGGTGATGGCGAAACTGCAGGCGATCATGATCGAAGAAGGTGTTGTCATTCAGCCGTACTGGCGGACTGCAATGCGCCACCATCGCGACAACATGGTCGGTGTCGAAAAGCACATCGCGGACTTGCCGCAACTTTACAAGTTCGGCCTGACCTCCTGACCCAAAACACACAAGGGCCGCGCCGCACTGGCGCGGCCCTTCGTCCTCAATACGGCGACCATAAGAACAGCAACGCGTGAGGCGGAATTCCGTCCACGCCAGCCGACCAACAGGGGCTAACATGGGACTTTTCATATTAAGGCGTGTGGGGATTATGCTGCTGACAGCATTGTGCCTGACATTCCTGGTTTTTTTCCTCACCAACCTCTACCCGAACCTGGAAAAGCTTGCGAAAACGCAGGGCAATTTCCGGATGTCGGATGAGCAGGTAGAGAGCTTTTTGGAAAAAGGCGGATATCTTCAGTCGACGCCCATAAAATACGGCGAATGGCTGGGCGTTCTGCCCTCATACCGGCACACGAATGAAGACGGCACTGTTCAGGGCCGATGCATTCTACCGGGCAAAACCGCCGAAGAGTCTCCTAATTTCTGCGGCATCCTTCAGGGCTACTGGGGGTATTCGACGGTCTTCAAAGAAGAAGTCGGGACTGTTGTTGGCACTCGGCTCGCCTTGACTGGCCGGCTGATGTTCTGGGTGATGCTGCTTATGGTCCCCTCGGCCCTGATCCTTGGCATTCTGGCTGGGATGAAAGAGGGGTCGGCTACGGACCGAACCCTGTCAACCTTTGCCATTACAACGACCGCGACGCCGGAATACGTCTCAGGGGTGATATTCATCGCGATCTTCACGTCATCCGCTGTGGGCTTGAAATGGTTCAAGGGCACGGCGACGCAAGCAATGGAGAACCCTACGTTCGAGAACTTCTTCTTACCGGTGTTGACGATCGCGCTATATGGGATGGGCTATATCGCCCGAATGACCCGCGCCTCAATGACCGAGGTAATGACCGCGCAATATATCCGCACCGCGCGCCTGAAGGGTGTCTCGTTCCCGAACATCGTCATGAAACACGCGCTGCGGAACGCTCTGATCGCGCCGTTCACCGTCATCATGTTGCAGTTCCCATGGCTGCTGAATGGCGTGGTGATCGTCGAGACCCTGTTCAACTACAAGGGCTTTGGCTGGGCGCTGGTGCAGGCGGCAGGCAATAATGACATCCAGTTGTTGCTGGCGATCTCGGTCGTGTCGGTCTTTGTGGTGCTGGTGACGCAGCTGATCTCGGATATCGGCTATGTCTACCTCAACCCGCGCATTCGCATTTCTTAAGGGAGGGTCAGATCATGGAACCACTTACCTGGACCGGCTCTATCGCCTTCCTCAACCCGTTACTCGCGCTGGCACTAGGTGTCATGGCCCTGTCCATCGTCGTCTGGATGCTGGCCAGCATTGTGCTGCCCGAGGATCAAATGACGGTGAACCCTGACGGTACGCTGACTTCAAGCTCGGGCCTGCGAAACATGATCCAAGCCGCGCTGCGCTATAGCTTTATGGCCAGTGTGGCGATCGCGGTCGCCTATGTCGTGCTGGGCATCCTGATGGGCACCAGCGCCGGGATCATTGGTGCGATCTCGCAGCAGTTTCTGCCCGTCTGGCTGTCACTGATCATCCTGTATGCGATGTCGATCGCGTTCAAACGCAAGCTGGGCCTTTACGGCAAGCTGTTCGACAGCCCCATCGGCATGATCGGCTTTGGCCTTGTGATGTTCTGGGTTTTCACCGGCATCTTTGGCGCGCTTGATCTGATCGTGACCCATGACCCGCTTGCACAGATCTCGGGTATGAAGAACAAGGTGCCCGGCACACCTCTGCCTAATCTGGAGGACGGCCAATATGCCTGGTACCTTCTGGGCGGAGACAATCTGGCCCGCGACGTATTCAGCCGCATGGTCAAAGGCGCGTGGATCGTGGTGCAGATCGCCCCACTGGCTACGATGTTTGCCTTTATGGTCGGGATCACACTGGGCCTGCCTGCCGGTTACTATGGTGGTCGTCTGGATACGCTGTTGTCGTTCCTTGCAAACCTGATCCTCGCCTTCCCCGTGATCCTGCTGTTCTACCTGTTGGTGACACCCGAGATCGTGGCGACAGGTGTGCCGAACTATATGGCAGCCATTCTATTTGTCTTCCCGATCATCTTCCTCGGTGTGCTGCTGAATTCACGCTACTACACGCGTCCGAATTTCCGAACACCTCTGCTGATCGGCGTTCTGGGCGTGGCGCTGTGGTTCTACCTGTCGCTGATTTCGACCGGAGGCTACATCATCAGCACCGACAGCTACCGTGTCTGGGGTCTTCCGACCTATCTGGATTTGTTCGACATTCCGGGCGGTATTCTCGTCGTGTTCGTTTCGGTGGTCTTCGTGAACTCTCCCACTGTGTTCCGCATCGTGCGCGGGTTGGCGCTGGATATCAAAACCCGAGACTATGTGGCTGCAGCTCAGACGCGTGGTGAGGGTCCGTGGTACATCATGCTGTGGGAAATCCTGCCCAACGCGCGTGGTCCGCTGATCGTCGATTTCTGTCTTCGGATTGGCTATACAACCATCCTTCTGGGGACCTTGGGTTTCTTCGGGCTGGGCTTGCCGCCCGAAAGCCCGGACTGGGGCTCGACGATCAACGAAGGGCGCAAGCTGCTCTCGATCTATCTGCACCCTGCCCTTCCGCCTGCTTTGGCCCTGTTGTCACTGGTTCTGGGTTTGAACCTGCTAGCGGACGGTCTGCGCGAAGAAAGTCTGAAGGACTGATGTGATCTAGGCCGGGGGTTCTGCCCCCGGACCCCCGAGGTATTTTTAGCCAGATGAAGGGGATCCCCCCGGACTCTCGCGAGGAGTAACAAGATGAACAAACTGGCGGACTATGACGGGCCTATTCTGGAGATCGACAAGCTTTCGATTTCGTTTTTCACCCGACTGAGGGAAATTCCCGCCGTTATGGATTTCTCGGTCAGTGTGCAGCCGGGCGAGGCTGTCGGGCTGGTGGGTGAATCTGGCTGCGGCAAGTCTACGGTGGCGCTGGGCGTCATGCAGGACCTGGGCAAGAACGGGCGCATCGTTGGCGGCTCGATCAAGTTCAAGGGGCGTGATCTGGGTGAAATGACCACCGAGGAACTGCGCGACATTCGTGGCAATGAGATCGCAATGATCTATCAGGAGCCGATGGCCTCGCTGAACCCGGCGATGAAGATTGGCAAGCAGTTGATGGAAGTGCCGATGATCCATGAAGGCGTCGGTCAGGAAGAGGCTTATGCGCGTGCGCTGGAGGTGGTCACCGATGTGCGCCTGCCAGACCCTGAGCGGATGCTGAACTCCTTCCCGCACCAGTTGTCGGGCGGTCAGCAGCAGCGGATCGTCATTGCGATGGCGTTGATGTCGAAGCCTGCCCTGCTGATTTTGGACGAACCCACCACGGCTCTGGACGTGACCGTTGAGGCCGCTGTGGTCGAACTGGTCAAGGATCTGGGCAAGAAATACGGCACCTCGATGCTGTTCATCTCGCACAATCTTGGGCTGGTTCTGGAGACCTGCGACCGGCTGTGCGTGATGTATTCGGGCGAAGCGGTCGAGCGCGGCTCGATCCACGATGTGTTCGACGAGATGCAGCACCCTTATACACAGGCGCTCTTCCGCTCGATCCCCTTGCCCGGTGCCGACAAGAACGCGCGCCCGCTGGTGGCTATTCCGGGGAACTTTCCTCTGCCGCATGAACGCCCGCCGGGATGTAACTTTGGCCCGCGTTGCGACTATTTCGAAGAAGGTCGCTGTGATGCCCGGAACATCCTGATGGAGGCTGTGCCGGGCAATGATCGCCACCATACGCGCTGTCTGAAGTTCCAAGAGATCGACTGGAACGCGCCGATCACAGTGGGTGAACAAAAGGAAAAGGGCGAGATCGGGCGTACTGTACTGAAGATGGACAACCTTAAGAAGTACTATGAGGTGGCGGCCAACGCCTTGTTCGGAGGCGGTACGACCAAAGTGGTCAAGGCCAACGAAACCCTGAGTTTTGAGGCGCATGAGTCTGAGACGTTGGCCATTGTGGGTGAATCCGGTTGCGGTAAATCCACCTTCGCCAAGGTTCTGATGGGGCTTGAGACGGCGACCGACGGGCAAATCCTGCTGGACAACCGCAATATCGAGGCCGTGCCGATCGAGGAACGCGACGCTAAGACAGTGGGTGAAGTGCAGATGGTTTTCCAGAACCCGTTTGACACGCTGAACCCGTCGATGACTGTCGGGCGTCAGATCATCCGCGCACTGGAAATCTTCGGGGTTGGCAATTCCGAGGCAGAGCGCAAGAAGCGCATGTTGGAACTGCTGGATCTGGTTAAACTGCCCCGCGCCTTTGCCGACAGGATGCCGAGACAGCTCTCGGGTGGTCAGAAACAGCGCGTCGGTATCGCGCGCGCCTTTGCGGGTGATGCACGGATCGTGGTGGCGGATGAGCCGGTCTCGGCCTTGGATGTGTCGGTGCAGGCAGCCGTGACCGATCTGCTGATGGAAATCCAGCGCGAACACAAGACTACGTTGCTGTTCATCAGCCATGACCTGTCGATTGTGCGCTATCTCAGCGACCGTGTGATGGTGATGTATCTCGGCCACGTAGTCGAACTGGGTACAACCGATCAGGTCTTCTCGCCCCCGTATCACCCCTACACCGAGGCGCTGCTGAGCGCGGTTCCGATTGCCGATACCTCAATCGAGAAGCAGCATATCGTGCTGGAGGGCGATATTCCGTCAGCTATGAACCCACCGCCGGGTTGCCCGTTCCAGACGCGCTGCCGCTGGAAATCCGAGGTGCCGGACGGGCGTTGTGAATCCGATGTCCCGCCTGTGAAGACTCTGGCCGATGGCCATCAGGTCAAATGTCACTTGGCCGAAGATGTTCTGGCCCGAATGGAGCCCGTAATCAAAATCGCTGCGGAATAGGCGCTTGTACGAACTTGAAAGGCCGGTCAATGACCGGCCTTTTTCGTTGAATACTACTGTCAAATTGCGGCGTTCTGCGCCTTATCCGCCCCAGATCACCTTCACGTAATTCTGGGTTTCCGCGTAAGGCGGAATGCCGCCGTGTTTCTCAACGGCCTTGGGACCTGCATTGTAAGCCGCCAGCGCCAAGGGCCACGACTTGAACTTGCGGTATTGCCATGACAGGTACCGCGCGCCGCCTTCCAAGTTCTGCTTGGGGTCATGGGGGTTTACACCCAAAAGCTGGGCCGTCTGCGGCATTAGCTGCGCCAGACCAAGGGCCCCTTTGTTAGATTTCGCTGTGGGGTTCCAGCCACTTTCCTGCTGCACCAGGCGCAAAAACAGCTCTTCCGGGATGTTGTGTTGGCGGGCGGCTTGGCGGGCAAGCTTCAGGTATTCTCCCCGATATTTCCCTGTATAGCGCTTGTCGAACCGCCCCTGCGCCATTTTCGGCTTTAGACGCTCGGACCCGCGATATTGCGTCGCCGCGCGCGAATCCAACACTTTGGATTGCTTGAGGAAAATGTCTTTTCTATTCTTGGTAGACAGTGTCTGGGCCTGCACCGGGGCCGTGGTCAGCAGCAGACACACACCGACAAAACCTAAAACCAAAGACCGCATAAATGCCTATCCTGCCCGATCCGAAAACAAGCGGAGTATATGGTCCCGCCGCCTGAATTAAAAGCGTGCAGAACAGGGCAAGCAGATTCTTGTCCGACACTGTGTCATCAACGTGTTTTCACCCTCCTGACTTCCGACATTTTTTCGTATAAGTCATTGATATTATTATGCCTTGGTTGCCAAAAGGCACTACACGGACTTTTTTCGCCAGCGATTGTTTCGGAGTGTTGAGGGAGCTCAGGCTTTGGTCTGGCCAGTTTTTCGGGTGCGCCCGGGGGGTATCTTGAAAGGGGCTTCGTTCCAGGTCAGGCCGACGCAGGTGAGGATGCGTCTGGCATCGACCGTGGCATGGCTTGGCATGCCGTAGCGGTCAGGGGTGCCTTTGTGGCGCAGGATCGAGAGCTGCAATGCGTTCAACTCGTTGCGGATACGAGCCGGGCTCATCGGGTGTCCGAGCAGGTCCAGATGCTTGCGCAGGTGCTGCAGGCAGCAGAAGGCCATGTAGCAGATGGCGATATGGGCCCGGACCCGACGCGGCGACCAGTGATAGATGGGCCGGATTTTCAGATCGTGCTTGTTGGTGCGGAAGCAGGCTTCGATCTCCCACAACTGGTGATAGCGGGCAATGACGTCCTGTGCCTCCAGTTCGTCCGCACCATGAACAACAATGGCATGCAGCCCGTCCCATTGTGCCGCTGCCTTGATCTTTGCATCATCCAGCGTGACGTCCCCGCTGTCGGGGAAGGCCAGGAAGCGGCCATATCCCCGGCTGCTGAAGCTGCCGGGTTTGCGAGAGCGCTTGAGCTTCTTGTGCAGCTTTTCGATTGCCTTGTCGCGCTTGTGGGCATCATTGCGTGCCCGGGTGGGTGACCAGGTCACAATGACCCGCGCTCCCTCCTGGTCGATCACCTTGTACCAGCCCTTCTCGGTTGCCTCTTCAGAACCGTGTCCAGCCCAAGGCTGGCGTCCCTCCGGGCTCAAAATGTTCGCCTTCACGGCGGCCGGGGCGGACTTCATGCGATAGCCGAGGATGTAGGGCAGACCCTTGTTCTGCAACATCTGCTGGTTGTCCTTGCTGAGCATGGCGGCATCGGCCACGAACGTGACCCTGGCCACGTCGAAGCGTCCCTCCAACGCCTTCAGCGCAGCTTCCAGCGTATGACCTTCCCAGGTGTTTCCCGGGAAGAGTTCATAGCCCACAGGCAGCCCATCGGAGGTGACGATCAGCGCCAGCATGACCTGAGCGCGGTGATGCTTGCCATCCTTGCTGAAGCCCTTGGCCAGAAGATGATCCTGCTCGACCCCGTCCGCATCCTCGGCCGGGTCCTCGCGCTCGGTGTCAAAGGCCAGGGTCGTGCAATCGTAGAACAGCACGGTCACTGGCCCGCCCAGCAACTTCTCTGCCGCCGCGTGAGAGGTTTTGCAAATCCCGTCTATCACCGGCGTATTGATGTAATCCATGCTCCGATAGACCACGTCCAGATTGAGCGTGATGCCTGCCTGGTTCTCCAACGCCTCCACGGTCGCGCGCTTGCTCTCGGGCTGTGCGATCCGCGCCATAACCAGCTCTTTCACAATGCGATTGGCACTTTTACGCGCCGCCCCCAGAAGGGCCCCCCAACCCAGTTGGTCATACATCGTCCCCATGACATCCCGCAGACCCAGAGAGACCCGCGCCTCCTCACGGCACTCGGCAAGATCAACGCCAAGCTTGTCCGGCCGCGGAGCGCGGCGCACCAGCGCCTGCAGATCGGCATATTCCGTGGGCGTGAACAGTTCCATTTGCGGCGAGCGATCAATGCGTAATTGCTCCATCAAGCGGCCCGCCAGACGCTTGATATCCTCAATCTCGCTGTCGTTATGGGCCACACCCACATGGCGCAGGATCTTCTGGCGTACCTTGGAGCCGGTGCGGACGGATTCAACGATCTGGATCCGTGTGCGGTTGAGCTTTGCGTCATGTTTGGTGCGGATGAACATGGGCGAAGAGGTTAGCCATCTGAAGGCCCATGTCAATACTTTTTATAATAATGGGGCACTACAACGCGCCTCTGAGCAACCACACCTGAAAACAAACCAAAAACCCAGTCAGATCAACAAAAAGGTCGGAAGTCAGGAAAATCGCTGCGGAATAGGCGCTTGTACGAACTTGAAAGGCCGGTCAATGACCGGCCTTTTTCGTTGAATACTACTGTCAAATTGCGGCGTTCTGCGCCTTATCCGCCCCAGATCACCTTCACGTAATTCTGGGTTTCCGCGTAAGGCGGAATGCCGCCGTGTTTCTCAACGGCCTTGGGACCTGCATTGTAAGCCGCCAGCGCCAAGGGCCACGACTTGAACTTGCGGTATTGCCATGACAGGTACCGCGCGCCGCCTTCCAAGTTCTGCTTGGGGTCATGGGGGTTTACACCCAAAAGCTGGGCCGTCTGCGGCATTAGCTGCGCCAGACCAAGGGCCCCTTTGTTAGATTTCGCTGTGGGGTTCCAGCCACTTTCCTGCTGCACCAGGCGCAAAAACAGCTCTTCCGGGATGTTGTGTTGGCGGGCGGCTTGGCGGGCAAGCTTCAGGTATTCTCCCCGATATTTCCCTGTATAGCGCTTGTCGAACCGCCCCTGCGCCATTTTCGGCTTTAGACGCTCGGACCCGCGATATTGCGTCGCCGCGCGCGAATCCAACACTTTGGATTGCTTGAGGAAAATGTCTTTTCTATTCTTGGTAGACAGTGTCTGGGCCTGCACCGGGGCCGTGGTCAGCAGCAGACACACACCGACAAAACCTAAAACCAAAGACCGCATAAATGCCTATCCTGCCCGATCCGAAAACAAGCGGAGTATATGGTCCCGCCGCCTGAATTAAAAGCGTGCAGAACAGGGCAAGCAGATTCTTGTCCGACACTGTGTCATCAACGTGTTTTCACCCTGATGCAGGCCGTATAGGGTCTCTGGCATATTCAGCGCCAGATTCGGCGCCTTCAAGTGAGAACAAAGCGGGGAACTACATGGCGGGTTCAGTCAATAAGGTCATTCTGGTCGGAAATCTCGGCCGAGATCCCGAGGTTCGGTCGTTTCAGAACGGCGGTAAAGTGTGCAACCTACGGATTGCAACGTCAGAGAACTGGAAAGACCGCAACACCGGCGAACGCCGGGAGCGGACCGAGTGGCATTCCGTCGCGATCTTCTCGGAACCTCTGGCCCGCATTGCCGAGCAATACCTGCGCAAGGGCAGCAAGGTCTATATCGAGGGCCAGCTGGAAACTCGCAAGTGGCAGGACCAGTCCGGCCAAGATCGTTACTCGACCGAGGTTGTTTTGCGCCCCTATCGCGGTGAGCTGACTCTGCTGGACAGCCGCGGCGAAGGCGGCGGCGGCGGCGGTTATGGCGGTGGCCAATCGGGCGACTACGGCGGCGGTCAGGCTGGCGGCGGCTACGGTGATCCCTATGGCGCACCGTCCGGCTCACCTGCCCCGGCATCGGGCGGAATCGACGACGACGAGATTCCGTTCTAAACGAAACGGAGATACAACATGGCATGGTCCTTCGCTCTCGGCCGACTTCTCGGGTCCGAACTGAGGGTCCATGTCACCTTCTTCCTGTTGCTGGCCTGGGTCGGTTTCGCGGCCTATTCCAGCGGGGGTTGGCCCGCCGCGATCGAGAACCTGATTTTCGTTTTAGCGCTATTCGCTTGCGTTGTAGCGCATGAGTTCGGCCACGCCCTGATGGCGCGCCGCTTCGGCATCAAAACCCCTGACATCACCCTTCTGCCCATCGGCGGTCTGGCCCGGTTGGAGCGTATGCCGGAAAAACCGATGCAAGAGGTGTGGGTGGCTCTTGCTGGTCCGGCCGTCAATGTCGCGATCTGGGTGGTTCTGGTGGGGTTTGGCGCCGGGATGCCCTTTGAGGCGATCAGCCAGATCGATTCCGCAAATATCGGGATGCTAGACCGTCTCGCTTATATCAATCTTCTGCTGGCCGCGTTCAACATGATCCCCGCCTTCCCGATGGATGGAGGTCGCGTTTTCCGGGCCCTCCTCTGCCTTCGTCTGGACCGCGTCACAGCCACGCGCATCGCGGCGCTGAGCGGTCAGGTGCTTGCCGTTGGGCTCGGATTTTACGGGCTCAGCTCAGGTAATCCGATCCTCGTCGTGATTGCGGTTTTTGTGTTCTTCGCGGCCAATGCGGAGAGTCAGGATGTGGCGCTGCGCTCGGCCACGCGGCATGTTTTGGCGCGCGACGCAATGATCACTGAATTTCACGCGCTGTCACCTCAGGACACGTTGAATACAGCCGCGCAGGCCGTGATCCATACAACGCAACATGAGTTTCCGGTGCTGGACGACAAAGGCCACCTTCGGGGCTTCGTAACCCGAGATCACTTGTTCAAGGCGCTGGCAGGCGACCACCCACGCTCTGACCCCGCCGTTTCAATCATGGAGCGTAACATCCCGCAGGTCGGCTTGACCGCCGGATTGGCAAAGGTTCTGGACGGGTTGCACAAAGGCGCGCCAGCGGTCGCTGTGATCAATCGCACCGGGCTTATGATTGGCTATGTCACCCGTGAAAACATCGGTGAGTTGATGGTGATCCGAGGGCGCTGACCGTCTCGTCAAGCGGATGCCAACGCATCCTCTAGCACCGACAGGACGGCCTCACGCGGGACATCCGAAGTCACAAAAGCCTGACCGATCCCTCGCGCCAGAATGAAACGCAACTGACCGTCGATCACCTTTTTGTCCTGCGCCATCAGGTCCACCAAGGCCTCGGCACTTGGAAGATCACCGGGAATATCGGCCAGATCGGTTTTCATCCCCATTGCCTTCAAATGCGCCCGCACGCGGCTAGGGTCTTCCTGCGAACACAGGCCCAGCCGGGCCGACAATTCAAAGGCCAGCGCACAGCCGATGGCCACGCCTTCGCCATGCAACAGCCGGTCGGAATACCCTGTCGCGGCCTCCAACGCGTGACAGAACGTGTGCCCGAGGTTCAAAAGCGCGCGATCGCCCTGCTCGGTCTCGTCACGTGCGACAATGTCAGCTTTCATCTGAACCGAGCGTGTCACGGCACGCACCCGCGCGGCCATATCGCCTGAGGAGACATCGGTCCCATTCCCTTCAAGCCATTCGAAGAAATAGGCGTCGCCCAGCAGCCCGTATTTGACCACCTCTCCGTAGCCCGACAGGAAATCGCGCTGGGTCATGGTGCCCAGAACCGAGGTATCGGCCAGCACCAAGGAGGGTTGATGAAACGCTCCGATCAGGTTTTTGCCCTGCGGCGCGTTGATCCCGGTTTTGCCACCAACTGAGCTGTCGACTTGCGCTAGCAACGAGGTCGGGATCTGAACGAAACGCACGCCACGGCGCAGCACAGCGGCGGCGAAACCTGCGAGGTCCCCGATCACTCCGCCACCTAGGGCGATGACGATGTCCCGCCGTTCGACCTTTTCGGCCAGAAGCCATTCGACCGCGCGTTCAAAATGCGGCCAGCTTTTGGTCCCTTCCCCTGCGGGCAAAGCCAGTGAGGACATCTCGATCCCCGCGGCCGCAAGCCCGTCGCGCAAGGCCTCAAGATGCAAGGCCGCGACGTTTTCATCGGTCAGAACTGTTACTTTCGGGCGGTGCAGCAAAGGCGCGATCCGCGCACCGGATTGCGCCAGCAGGTCCGGGCCAATCTCGACATCATACGAGCGTTCGCCCAATTCCACATGTACGGTCTGATACATCTAATTTCGTTCCAAAACATCGGGTCGCGCCAGAAGGGCGTCGACCACGCGGTCTACCATATTGTCGATCGAGGTCTCACCATCCGAGGCCACCGTCAGATCGGCCTCGGCATAGATCGGGACACGCGCCTCGTACAGCGCCTTCAATGTCGCATACGGGTCGTCAGTCCTCAGTAACGGGCGCGTATCCTTATGCCGCACCCGGTTCCACAACACATCCAGATCCGCCCGCAACCAGACCGAGGCACCCCGTTCGGTGATCATGTCGCGGTTTCCCTCCGACAGAAACGCGCCACCGCCCGTCGACAGGATACCTTTCTGCTCATCCAGCAAGCGACCGATAACCTGGGTTTCCTTGGCGCGAAAAAACGGCTCTCCGTCGCGCTGGAAAATCTCAGGGATGGTCATATTGGCGGCTGATTCGATCTCGGCGTCGCTATCGAGGAAAGGAACACCCAGCCGCGCCGCTAGTGCGCGGCCCACAGCGGTCTTTCCGGCCCCCATCATGCCCACAAGAACAACGGTTTTGTGCAGATCAAACCCGCCCTGTGTGCCTGCCGCGTGTGTGTTATGCTTAATTTCGCTCATTTAACCGTGAATGACGTGATCTTAAGAAAAATGCCAGTTATAACTTGGTCAAAACCAAAAATTGAGGCAGCGTGGCGCAATGGGCCGTCTGATCAAGTTCCTGATATATATTGTTTGCCTGGCCTTCATCGGGCTGGTGGCCTACGCTTATGTGGGTCCTTATTTCGGTGCCGATTTCTCGGCCCCGCAAAGCGAAATCCGTGAACCGGTCACGTTGGATGTCGATTAAGCACGTGTTGGTTGCGCTGTATCTGGCCGGAGCAGCGCAGGCGCAGCAGCCGCTGACTGCGATTGATTGGCTGAACGACCCGCCCGAGAACCTGCCGGGAACTGTGCTGCTGGAACCTCCGGTCGCACAGAACGGAGGCCAGCCCGTGGTTGAGGTCACGCCTCTGGACGCGCTGTCGCAGCCGATCGGTCTGGTGTCGTCGAGTGTAACCGGGCTACCCGTCGACCTCTGGCATGGCAGCGACCCCGAGCGGATTTCAGAACTGATTGCTCGCATCCCGGTCAAGCACAACCCGGCCATGCAGCGCCTGCTGTTCACCCTTCTTCTGTCCGAGGCCCGCGCGCCCGGCGGTGCGTCTGGGGAAGAAACACTATTGCTGGCGCGTCTGGACCGACTGATGCAGCTCGGCGCGGCGGACCCGGCGCAGTCACTGGTACAACTCGCCGGTCCAACGGACACGCAGGCCCGGTTCGAACGCTGGTTTGATGCAACGCTTTTGACTGGAGACGAAGATCGCAGCTGCACGGCGCTGATTGCCCAGCCCAACCTATCCAAGGACTATGCGGCCCAGATCTTCTGCAAGGCCCGCCGGGGGGATTGGCCTTCTGCCGCTTTGACGCTTGAGGCCGCCCACGCGCTAGAGCTGTTGCCGCCTGAGGAACTGGACCTCCTCGACCGTTTCCTCAACCCCGACATTTTTGAGGACGCGCCTTACCTGCCGCAACCCGAGGACCCGGATCCGCTGAGCTTCAGGCTGTTTGAGGCCATTGGGGAGCGTTTGCCCTCAACCCCTCTGCCGCGGGCCTTTGCCAATGCTGATCTGCGCGATGTGGCAGGCTGGAAGGCGCAGATCGAAGCCGCTGAACGCCTGACCCGCATTGGCGCGCTGACTCCAAACCAGTTGCTTGGTCTTTACACCGAGCGTTCTCCGGCGGCATCAGGTGCCGTTTGGGATCGGGTGGCCGCTGTGCAGCAGTTCGAAACCGCCCTTGAAACCGGCAATATCGAGGCGATCAGCAAGACCCTCCCCCTCGTCTGGAAACAAATGCGCAGCGTCGGGCTTGAAGTACCTTTTGCAGATCTTTTCGCCGAACGCCTCTATAGGGTCGAATTGCAGGGGGCCGATGTGGAAGCCCTGCGCTGGCGTATCCTGATGCTCTCGGATTTCTATGAACGCGCCGCGATGCAAGCGCCGGACACAGCAGTTGAGACGCAGTTCCTGGCGGCCTTGGCGCAGGGTGATCCGGGCCGCGCTGTCTCGCCGTCGCCTTTGGCAGATGCGGTCGCTCAAGGGTTCGCCTGGGCCGCTCCGGTGCCGTCGGATATCGAGGCCTTACTGGACAATGGCCAACTCGGCGAGGCGATTTTGGAGGCGATGCAGCTGTTTGCCCACGGCGCGCGCGGCAATCTGGTGGACATGACTGCAGCCATCGCGGCCTTCCGTCGTGTCGGGCTAGAGGAAACCGCCCGCCGCGCTGCGCTGAACCTACTGATCCTGAACGAGCGTGGATGATGAGCGGTCCAGCATCAGATGAGCTGTGGATTTCGACTTTCCTGCAAGCGCAGGCCGCCGAATTGGGCGCGGCCACCAATACTCTCCTGGCCTATGGTCGCGACCTGAAGGATTTCGCCGCGTGGCTGGAGCATCGAAAAACCAGTTTCGAGCAGGCCGATCGTGACAGGATTGAAGCCTATCTGATCGATTGCGATGCGCAGGGCCTGTCCCGCGCGACCCGCGCCCGGCGGTTGTCGGCGATCAAACAACTCTACCGGTTCGCGTTCGAAGAAGGCTGGCGCGAGGCGAACCCGGCCATTCAGATCAAAGGCCCGGGCCGCAAGAAGCAACTGCCCAAGACGCTGGACGTCCCGGAGGTCGACCGCTTGTTGGAGGCCGCCCGCCAGACCGGACGCAGCCCGACCGACCGTATCCGCAACACCTGCCTGATGGAGCTTCTTTACGCGACCGGTATGCGGGTGACGGAACTGGTTTCCCTGCCCGTCTCATCCGCCCGCGGCGATCCCCGCATGTTGCTGGTTCTGGGCAAGGGCGGCAAAGAGAGGATGGTTCCCCTGTCCCCCCCGGCTCGCGATGCGCTGGCCGTTTGGCTTGAAGAGCGGGACAAGGCCGAGGATGTAAGTGTTGAAAAAGGCGGCACCCGATCAAAATTCCTGTTCCCGTCGAGGGGCAAATCCGGGCACCTGACCCGGCACAGGTTTTTTTTGCTGGTCAAAGAACTGGCGTTTCAGGGCGGTGTCTCGCCCGAAAAGGTCACGCCACATACGTTGCGCCATGCCTTCGCCACCCATCTGTTGGCAAACGGGGCCGACCTGCGCTCAATCCAGACCCTACTGGGCCACGCAGACATCGCTACGACCGAGATCTACACCCATGTTCTGGATGAACGGCTGTCAGAACTGGTGCTGGAACATCACCCGCTGGCGAAAGACAACGGTAGCAAGGGCTAACCCCTTGATTGCAAGGGTCCGCATCCCCATAACGGGTGCAGAAACACGAACAACCAAGGACCGATGGAACCCACATCCTCTCTGATCGACGGCGCATTCTGGTTTACCACTGGCGCTATCCTGCTTTTGCTTGTCCTTTCGGGCTTTTTCTCAGGCTCAGAAACAGCGCTGACCGCATCGTCCCGAGGGAAGCTGAGGGCACAGGCCGACAAAGGCTCTCGCGGGGCGCAGAAGGCGCTCGATATCACCGATGACAATGAGAGGCTGATCGGCTCGGTCCTGCTGGGCAACAACCTTGTCAATATCCTTGCGGCCTCGTTGGCGACGGCCTTGTTCACCCGACTGTTCGGTGAAAGCGGCGTGGCACTTGCGACGCTGGTCATGACCCTTTTGGTTCTAATCTTTGCCGAGGTTCTTCCCAAGACCTATGCCATCACCAATTCGGAAAAAGCCGCCTCTGCCGTGGCACCGATCATCAGCGTCGTCGTCACCGTGTTCTCGCCCATCGTGGCTGCGGTGCGCCTGTTGGTGCGCGGCGTCTTGCGCATTTTCGGTGTCCAGATCGACCCCGATAGCAATATCCTCGCCGTGCGCGAGGAAATCGCAGGCGCGTTGCAGCTGGGCCATTCCGAAGGCGTGGTCGAGAAAGAAGACCGCGACCGCATTCTGGGCGCGCTTGATCTGGGCTACCGTGCGGTTGAAGAGATCATGCTCCACCGCTCGAACATCGAAATGATCGACGCCGATGCTGAGCCGGATGCCATTCTGGAGCAATGCCTGCAAAGCCGCCACACCCGCCTGCCGGTCTTCCGTGACGAGCCCGAGAACATCATCGGCGTGGTCCATGCCAAAGATCTGTTCCGCGCGATGTATGCTCAGGTCGGCGGATCCGAGAGCAATTCGGACCGTTTGGCCGGCTTCGACATCACCAAAGTGGCAAACGATCCCTATTTCGTACCAGAAACCACCACTCTGGACGACCAGATGCGAGAGTTCCTGCGCATTCGTAGCCACTTTGCCCTGGTGGTCGACGAATACGGATCGCTGCGCGGCCTGATCACGCTCGAGGATATTCTCGAAGAAATCGTTGGTGAAATCGCCGACGAGTTCGATATCGAAGAAGAGGTTCCCGTGACCCGCACCGAGGATGGCCAGTTTCTGGTCGAAGGGGCCATGACCATCCGCGACGTCAACCGCGCCCTAGACTGGTCCCTGCCGGATGAAGAGGCGAACACCGTCGCCGGCCTTGTGATACATGAGGCGCAGATGATCCCCGTGGTCGGTCAGGTGTTTTCCTTCCACGGGTTCCGGTTCGAGGTTACCGCGCGCGAGGGCAACCGGGTGACGGAGCTGAAGATCAGACCTCTCTAAGCGCGGGGCGACATGCACGACATTTTTTGTCGTTTTTACACTTGCGCCCCCGGAGCCTCCGGTCAGACTTCCAGAAAATCTGGGAGTCTTTCATGAAACTGCAAACCCGCGTGGCGGTCATTGGGGGCGGCGTTGTTGGCTGCTCGGTTCTGTATCACCTGACCAAACTGGGGTGGTCCGACGTGATGCTGTTGGAACGGTCCGAGCTGACTTCGGGCTCGACCTGGCACGCGGCGGGCGGGTTTCACACGCTGAACGGCGACACCAACATGGCGGCGCTGCAGGGCTACACGATCCGCCTCTATAAGGAACTGGAAGAGATCACCGGCATGTCCTGCGGCTTGCACCATGTGGGGGGCGTGACGCTGGCGGACAACCAGGATCGGTTCGACATGCTGTTGGCCGAGCGCGCCAAGCACCGTTTCATGGGTTTGGAAACCGAAATCGTCGGCCCCGATGAGATCAAGAAGATTGCGCCCATCACCAACACCGACGGCATCATCGGTGCACTCTATGATCCGCTGGATGGGCACTTGGACCCATCGGGCACCACCCATGCCTATGCCAAGGCGGCCCGAATGGGTGGAGCCACGATCGAGACCAATTGCATGGTGCGCGAAACCAACCAACGCGCGGATGGCACCTGGGATGTGGTCACCGACAAGGGCACGATCCACGCCGAACATATCGTCAACGCGGGTGGTCTCTGGGCGCGTGAGGTCGGTGCAATGGCGGGTGTCTATTTCCCGCTACATCCGATGGAACATCAATATCTGGTCACCGACTCGATCCCTCAGATCGAGGCCATCATCGACGCGGGCGGAGAGCATCCGCATGTGATGGACCCTGCTGGAGAGAGCTATCTGCGGCAGGAAGGACGCGGGTTGTGCATCGGGTTCTACGAACAACCCTGCAAGCCTTGGGCCGTCGACGGAACGCCATGGGAGTTCGGGCATGAACTGCTGCCCGACGATTATGACAAGATCACCGACAGTATCGAGTTCGCCTATCGCCGCTTCCCGGTTCTGGCCGAGGCCGGGGTGAAATCGGTGATCCATGGCCCGTTCACATTTGCGCCGGACGGGAACCCTCTGGTCGGGCCGGTGCCCGGGATGCGCAACTATTGGTCTGCTTGCGGTGTCATGGCCGGATTCAGCCAGGGCGGCGGCGTTGGCCTGACGCTGGCGCAATGGATGATCGAAGGCGAGCCGGAGCGCGACGTCTTCGCCATGGACGTGGCCCGGTTCGGCGACTGGATCAGCCCGGGCTATACCCGCCCGAAGGTCATTGAGAACTATCAGAAACGGTTCAGCGTCGCCTACCCGAACGAGGAACTGCCCGCCGCGCGCCCCAATCGCACCACGCCAATGTATGACATCTTCAGCGATCTGGGCGCGGTGTGGGGTCAGCAATATGGGCTGGAGGTGCCGAATTATTTCGCGCAAGGTGATGAGCCGGGTTATGAGACGCCCTCGTTCCGGCGCTCGGACGCGTTTGACGCCACGGGGCGCGAAGTCCGCGCTGTCCGCGAAGGCGTAGGAATCAACGAGGTCCACAATTTCGGCAAGTATCGCATATCGGGCCCGAATGCCCGCGCGTGGCTGGATCGGATCATGGCGGGACGCATCCCTCAACCGGGCCGAGTCTCCTTGACCCCGATGCTGTCGCCCAAAGGCAAGCTGATCGGTGATTTTACCGTGTCATGCCTGAGTGAGACTGACTTCCGCCTGACCGCCTCATACGGCAGCCAAGCCTACCACATGCGTTGGTTCCAGCAGAACGCCGCCGAGGGCGTCTCAATCAGCAATATCAGCGACCAGCTGAATGGCTTCCAAATCGCAGGCCCTAAGGCGACCGAGGTACTGGCCGCCTGCACGCGCGAGGAAGTCTCGACCCTCCGGTTCCTCGACGTGCGTCCAATGACGATCGGCATGACGGATTGCCTCGTGCAGCGAGTCAGCTACACCGGCGATCTGGGCTATGAGATCTATTGCGATCCGATGGGGCAACGACAGCTCTGGTGGACTTTGTGGGAGGCCGGGCAACCCCATGGGATGGTGCCTTTCGGAATGCGCGCCATGATGTCCCTGCGTCTGGACAAGTTCTTTGGCTCATGGATGCGTGAGTTCTCACCAGACTATACAGCCGCGGAAACGGGGTTGGATCGGTTCATTTCATTCTCCAAAAACACCGACTTCATTGGCCGAGCAACGGCCGAGGCAGAGCGACATAGTGGTACGGCGCGCAAACTGGTCGCGTTCGCAGTGGACGCAGAAGATGCCGATGTGAACGCTTACGAGCCGATCTGGCTGGACGGAGAGGTCGTCGGTTTTTGCGCCTCGGGAGGCTTTTCCCACTATGCCCAAACCTCGGTCGCGATGGGGTTCCTTCCGACGGACCGTATCAAAGACGGGCTGGAGGTTCAGATCGAAATCCTCGGTCAGATGCGGACCGCGCGGGTGATCTCCACCCCACTTTTTGATCCTGAGGGCGACCGAATGAGGGGCTGACAACGCAGCAAGTGGACGGCATGTTGCCCCTATGACAGACATACCCATCATACTGCTTGCGGCAGGGCAATCTCGGCGCATGCGCGGTGCAGATAAGCTGCTTCAAGCGGTCGACGACATGCCCCTTTTGCGGCGATCTGCCATGACAGCCTTGGAAGTCGGACCGGTGATCGTTGCGCTTCCTCCACGCCCTCATGCGCGTTACGACGCGCTGGGTGGTTTGGATTTGCGGAAGGTCCCAATTGCGGATTCTGCAGAAGGCATGAACGCCAGCCTGCGCGGCGCGTTGGCCCAGGTGGATGCCGCTGCGCCGGCTGTCATGGTGCTGCTGGCGGATTTGCCTGAGCTGACCGCGAATGACCTAAGAGCCGTGAAGAACGCGAGACGCGCCAATCCCGATAATCTGATCTGGCGCGGGGCCACGTCGGCTGACAAGCCTGGCCATCCCGTTATCTTTGATCGTCAGCTTTTTCCAGAACTTCGGAAACTGACCGGAGATCAAGGTGCCCAATCCGTCATTCGCGCGCACAAGGACAAGGCACACCTGACACGTCTTCCCGGTGAAAATGCCCTGCTTGACCTCGACACACCCGAGGCATGGGTGGACTGGCTAAGAAAACGAGGGTCGTAAATGAACACGACCCGGTCGTTAAAGACCGGGTCGTGTGCCCAAAACAGGACTACCACTTTCAGCAATCAATAAAGCTAAACCAAATCACCTATACAGGTGGTTAGGCGTACAGCAGCTAAAACCTAAACAAGACCCCCTCGTTAACATGCCACCAGCGCTTTAAGACTGAGCAAGCCACGGGCACCCCCTAGTGCCTTTGGCTCCCCCTCACTTGGGCATGTTTATATTTGCTGATCCGATCCTTCGAAACAACGTAAAATTAGAAGAATGTCGCTAACACGCGATATGTCCGGTGTATGTAACATGCGATCTGTCCGGTTCTATTCTGTCTCTGAGAGGAGGCGTTATGAACCGAGCAGAAGTGTTACAGGAAGTTCGACTGATGAAGTTTGAAGATGTGTATTCGCGGCGAAGCGCGAACAAGCTGACGCAAGAACAGGCGGCTGAGATACTGGGTGTATCCGTGCGCACCGTCAGGCGTTGGGAGGATCGATTTGAGGCGGATGGTGCAGAAGGTCTGTACGACCGTCGGCTTGGCAAACTGGCCAACAATCGTGTTGCCACGGATAAGGTCATGGAGATGCTTGAACTGTTTGATACCAAGTACTGGGATTACACGCCGAAGCATTTCCACGAGAAGCTGGTGGCCCACCATGGTTTCACACAGAGCTACAACTGGGTGCGGCTTACACTGCAGCGCCACGGCCGGGTTCAGGCAGCACCCCGACGAGGTGCCCATCGGCGCAAGCGGCCCCGCCGTCCGATGGTTGGCATGATGTTGCATCAGGACGGCTCCAGCCATGAATGGGTTCCGGGTCAGTGGTGGGATCTGATCGTCACCATGGACGATGCCACCAACCGGGTTTATTCGGCATTCTTTGTCGAGGAAGAAGGGACGATGAGCAGTTTTCAGGGGCTGACAGAGGTGATCGAGGCGCAAGGTCTGTTTTGCTCGCTCTATGCCGATCGGGGCTCTCATTACTGGCATACGCCCGAAGCGGGCGGCAAAGTGGACAAGGACAATCTGACCCAGGTCGGGCGCGCCTTGCAGCAACTCGGCATTGAGCTGATCCCGGCCTATTCACCGCAGGCCCGTGGACGGTCTGAACGCATGTTTGGCACGTTCCAGAACCGATTGCCGCAGGAACTGCGGTCCCATGGGATCACAACCATTGAAGAGGCCAATCAGTTCCTGAAAGAGGTCTATCTTCCCGAACACAATGCCCTGTTTGCAAAGGAGCCGGAGGATACGACCTCGGCCTTCGTGCCGTTTACAGGCAATGTGCGCGACACCCTGTGTGTGCAGGAAGACCGCGTCGTCGGCAACGACAATACGGTGCGCTACAAGGGCCTGGTCATGCAGATCGCGGCAGACAGGCACCGTCATCATTTCGTCAAGGCGAAGGTCAGGGTCCACGAATACCCCGATGGTCAACTGGTCATCTTCCACGGCCCGAGATGCATTGGCCGCTACCAGCCTGACGGATCACCCATCACACAGGAGGATAGCAAACACAAAGTCGCGTGACCCGCTTCGACGTGGCGCGAACGCGGTGGCCCAAATCTACGGTCGCCTACGGCTCCCTCCGAATTGGGCCACCGCGCAATCAACTGAAGCGGACAATTGGCATGTTACCTACACCGGACAATTCAGAATGTTCTCGACACGTAAAATTAGAAGAAACGGTTAACTAGGGACGTCTCAGTTTGGTTTTTGGGCAACATCCCGTCGCGTCAAGATCAACCTTAAGGGGATTTCCGTTGGCAGAAGCATTGAAACGGTCCGATTAAACGTGGTCTTATTCAATAATAACCATGTAATTGCAAGAATATAGTTTACATCGCCAGAATATTTTTCGGCTATCTTCTACTTTAGGTAGAGTGACGAAAAACGCCGCCAAACGATCCGTCGTTTGTTCATGCTCAATATTCAATTCAACCTAATTCAAAGTTTGACAGCCAATTCAGCAACAATCCTCCGATTCGCAGTGCGTCAGCAGGCCTGAATCCGCGAATCCCAACAGCGCTCCGCCGACACGGAACAATTGCTTTGTGGCAAAATTAAGTTTTCTTAATTCATCAGTCAGGAAAGACACAGATTGAAGGTTCATTTGCTGTTTCAACGCGCGCCTCAATTCGCGCGACGTGAACAGGAGACAAAAAATGAGCATCCGTAAATCCTCACTATTCTTGCCGAGCAAATCCAGCTGGGTTGGCGCCAGTGCCTTGGGCGCAGCCCTTCTGGCCACAACGGCCCTGCCCTCGATGGCTGATGAAGCGCTGGCCGATCTGGTCGAGACGGTCTCGCCTTCGGTTGTGACCATTATTGCCGAACAGGACGCGGTCGCGACGCCTGCTCGGGGTCAGGACTTTGATCTGGAAAACCACCCCTTTGGTGAGTTCTTCAAAAGGTTCGGAGCGCCCGAAGGCTTCGACATGCCACAGCGCGGTCCGTCCCAGGGTCTGGGCTCCGGTTTTGTACTGGATGCCGAGGGTTACATCGTCACCAACCATCACGTGGTCGACAATGCATCAACCATCACCGTCCGTCTGAGCGACGATCGCACGTATGACGCTGAGGTCGTCGGCACCGACCCGTTGACCGATATCGCCGTCCTGAAGATCGAGCCTGAGGCTGAGCTGCAAGCGGTGACTCTGGGTGACAGCGACGTGATCCGCGTTGGTGAAGACGTCGTGGCCATCGGCAACCCCTTCGGTCTGAGTTCCACCGTCACCACCGGCATCGTGTCCGCCAAAGGGCGCAATATTTCGCAAGGACCATACGCCGAATTCATCCAAACCGATGCCGCCATCAACAAAGGCAATTCGGGTGGCCCACTGTTCAACATGGAGGGCGAGGTTATCGGCGTGAATTCAGCCATTTACTCGCCAAGCGGCGGTTCGGTCGGGTTGGGTTTCGCCGTCACCTCTAACATCGTGGATCACATCACGGCCGATCTGCGCGATGATGGAGAGATCAGCCGCGGATGGCTGGGTGTTTCGATCCAGAATGTCAGCCCTGAATTGGCAGCTGCGTTGGGCATCGACGCTTCAACCGGCGCGCTGGTGTCCGATGTCGTGACTGACAGCCCGGCGGATGGTGTGTTGCAGCAAGGCGATGTGATCCTGAGCTTCAACAATGAACCCGTGGACAACAGCAGCGACCTGCCGATCCTTGTGGGCACCACCAAAGTGGGCACCGACAGCATTCTGACCGTCCTGCGGGATGGCACCGAACAGCAGCTGGAGCTGACCATCGGCCAACACCAGGCCGCGTCCGCTCAGACCGACGCGCCCGTCGAGGCCGAGGTCTCGGGCACATCGCTCGGTGTTACCGTTGCCCCTCTGACTGAAACTGCACGTGCCGAAATGGGCGTTGGCGAAGGGATCGACGGGGTCGTCGTGACCGATCTGAAGCCCGACAGCCCTGCGGCCAAGGCCGGACTGCAGCGGGGCGACGTGATCGTCAAACTGGGCAGCCAGGAGACCGCTTCGCCGGACGCCCTTAAGGCGGCTTTGGACAGCGAGAAGACAGACCCCGCTCTCGTGCTGATCAACCGCGGTGGCAACCAGATCTTCGTGGCGGTTGAAATCGTCTGACCTCAGGCCCGCGCGCGCCACATGATGGGGAGATCTGGTGCGCGCCTCCTGGCGGATTGGTTTGTCCGCAATTCGCCGGGCGTGCCGGGTGCGCAAGGACGCACCCGGCTCGTGTTTTCCTCAGGCCATGTGCTTTGGCCATAAATTGTGTTTAAATTCGAATAAAAAGGAGCCTCCATCATGAGCAGACGCCTGCTGATCGTCGAAGATGACGCAGATACACGGGACTTCATCGCGAAAGGATTCAGCGAAGAAGGCTATGTGGTCGAGGTTGCCGCAGATGGCCGCGAAGGGTTGTATCACGCCACTGACGGAGGTTTTGATGCTATTGTTCTGAACAGGATGCTGCCCGGATTGGATGGCTTGTCCCTGATCAAATCCATGCGCGCTGCCGGGCTGAAAACGCCGGTTCTAATGCTGACCGCCATGAGCGCTGTTGATGAACGTGTCAAAGGGCTACGGTCGGGCGCGGATGATTATCTGGTCAAACCCTTCTCGTTCCAGGAACTTCATGCGCGAATCGAGGCGCTGCTGCGCCGCCCGCAGGACGCCGAAGAAACACCGACCCTTACCTGCAAAGACCTTGAGATGGATTTGCTGACCCGCAAGGTCACACGCGACGGGCACGAGATCTCGTTGACACCGCGCGAGTTCCAGATCCTTGAATTCTTCCTGCGTCGTAAGAACCGAGTTGTGTCGCGCACCATGCTGCTTGAGGGCGTTTGGGACTATCACTTCGACCCGAACACAAACGTAGTGGACGTCCACATCTCGAAACTGCGGCGTCAACTGGACGAAGGCGGAGATGTACCGCTGATTGAAACCGTCCGGGGCGCGGGTTACATGATGTCTGATGGATAACCTTCGGCTTTCGGTAAATAATTCCAGAACAAGACTTGTCGTCGCCAGCATGGTTCTCAGCACCATTCTGACGGCGACGGTGCTGGCTTTGGTCTATGTGACGGCCAATCGCAGCATCGAATCCGAAACACGCTCGGTCGTCTCGGCGGAACTGACCGGGCTTGCCGATGAATATGAGCGGCGCGGTCTTATTGGCCTCATCACCGCAATCGAGCGCCGCCTGCCCAGTGCCTCGGAACGCGACGCGCTTTATCTTTTGACCGACCGGTTCGGCAACAAACTGGCGGGCAATCTCAAACATTGGCCCGAGGACATCACGGCGGGCAGTGGCTGGGTCGATCTTGAGGTCCGCCGCGCCGACAATGACGAGCTGGTGCCCGTTTCTGCCGCCTCAATCCGCCTGCCCGGTGGCGAGCGCCTTATCGTTGGGCGTGATGCCGTTGCCCGTCAGCAATTTGACCGCGTCCTGCTGCGCTCGGTCGCGCTGGCGCTCGGGATTGCCCTGCTGCTCAGCCTGCTGACCGGATGGCTGTTCACCCGACTGGTGTTTTCGCGCCTGTCCGACATTGCCAGCACGGCGGAGAATATCGTTTCGGGTGATCTGTCCCGTCGGATGCCGATACGCGGCACCGGAGATGAATTCGATCAGGTCGCCGGGACCTTGAACACCATGCTCGACCGGATTGAAGAGCTGATCAGCAACCTACGCACGACCTCGAACTCGATCGCGCATGACCTTCGCTCGCCCCTTTCCCGGTTGAAACAACGGGTTGAGGCGCTGTCCGACCCGGACAAAAGCGATCTCCTGACTTCCGACATTTTTTCGTATAAGTCATTGATATTATTATGCCTTGGTTGCCAAAAGGCACTACACGGACTTTTTTCGCCAGCGATTGTTTCGGAGTGTTGAGGGAGCTCAGGCTTTGGTCTGGCCAGTTTTTCGGGTGCGCCCGGGGGGTATCTTGAAAGGGGCTTCGTTCCAGGTCAGGCCGACGCAGGTGAGGATGCGTCTGGCATCGACCGTGGCATGGCTTGGCATGCCGTAGCGGTCAGGGGTGCCTTTGTGGCGCAGGATCGAGAGCTGCAATGCGTTCAACTCGTTGCGGATACGAGCCGGGCTCATCGGGTGTCCGAGCAGGTCCAGATGCTTGCGCAGGTGCTGCAGGCAGCAGAAGGCCATGTAGCAGATGGCGATATGGGCCCGGACCCGACGCGGCGACCAGTGATAGATGGGCCGGATTTTCAGATCGTGCTTGTTGGTGCGGAAGCAGGCTTCGATCTCCCACAACTGGTGATAGCGGGCAATGACGTCCTGTGCCTCCAGTTCGTCCGCACCATGAACAACAATGGCATGCAGCCCGTCCCATTGTGCCGCTGCCTTGATCTTTGCATCATCCAGCGTGACGTCCCCGCTGTCGGGGAAGGCCAGGAAGCGGCCATATCCCCGGCTGCTGAAGCTGCCGGGTTTGCGAGAGCGCTTGAGCTTCTTGTGCAGCTTTTCGATTGCCTTGTCGCGCTTGTGGGCATCATTGCGTGCCCGGGTGGGTGACCAGGTCACAATGACCCGCGCTCCCTCCTGGTCGATCACCTTGTACCAGCCCTTCTCGGTTGCCTCTTCAGAACCGTGTCCAGCCCAAGGCTGGCGTCCCTCCGGGCTCAAAATGTTCGCCTTCACGGCGGCCGGGGCGGACTTCATGCGATAGCCGAGGATGTAGGGCAGACCCTTGTTCTGCAACATCTGCTGGTTGTCCTTGCTGAGCATGGCGGCATCGGCCACGAACGTGACCCTGGCCACGTCGAAGCGTCCCTCCAACGCCTTCAGCGCAGCTTCCAGCGTATGACCTTCCCAGGTGTTTCCCGGGAAGAGTTCATAGCCCACAGGCAGCCCATCGGAGGTGACGATCAGCGCCAGCATGACCTGAGCGCGGTGATGCTTGCCATCCTTGCTGAAGCCCTTGGCCAGAAGATGATCCTGCTCGACCCCGTCCGCATCCTCGGCCGGGTCCTCGCGCTCGGTGTCAAAGGCCAGGGTCGTGCAATCGTAGAACAGCACGGTCACTGGCCCGCCCAGCAACTTCTCTGCCGCCGCGTGAGAGGTTTTGCAAATCCCGTCTATCACCGGCGTATTGATGTAATCCATGCTCCGATAGACCACGTCCAGATTGAGCGTGATGCCTGCCTGGTTCTCCAACGCCTCCACGGTCGCGCGCTTGCTCTCGGGCTGTGCGATCCGCGCCATAACCAGCTCTTTCACAATGCGATTGGCACTTTTACGCGCCGCCCCCAGAAGGGCCCCCCAACCCAGTTGGTCATACATCGTCCCCATGACATCCCGCAGACCCAGAGAGACCCGCGCCTCCTCACGGCACTCGGCAAGATCAACGCCAAGCTTGTCCGGCCGCGGAGCGCGGCGCACCAGCGCCTGCAGATCGGCATATTCCGTGGGCGTGAACAGTTCCATTTGCGGCGAGCGATCAATGCGTAATTGCTCCATCAAGCGGCCCGCCAGACGCTTGATATCCTCAATCTCGCTGTCGTTATGGGCCACACCCACATGGCGCAGGATCTTCTGGCGTACCTTGGAGCCGGTGCGGACGGATTCAACGATCTGGATCCGTGTGCGGTTGAGCTTTGCGTCATGTTTGGTGCGGATGAACATGGGCGAAGAGGTTAGCCATCTGAAGGCCCATGTCAATACTTTTTATAATAATGGGGCACTACAACGCGCCTCTGAGCAACCACACCTGAAAACAAACCAAAAACCCAGTCAGATCAACAAAAAGGTCGGAAGTCAGGAAACAACGGGTTGAGGCGCTGTCCGACCCGGACAAAAGCGATCTGGATCGCGAGATCGACATCGCCCGGGCCACCACCGAGGTTGATCATGTCTTGCGTGTGCTCGGGCAACTGACCGAAATCTCACGCGCCGAGGCCGGGCTGGGGCGCGAACAGTTTGAGGATGTTGATCTGCACCAACTGGTTGCGGATGTCGTGGACCTTTATGAGCCGGTCGCGGCGGATCAGAATGTCCGACTTGAGGTGACAGGACAGGCCAAGCCCATTCAGGGCCACCGCCCTCTTCTGTCGCAAGCCTTGTCCAACCTGCTGGACAACGCGTTGCGCTATGCGCCAGAGGATTCGACCATCACCGTATCCCTTGCAGAGGACACCACCTGCACCCGCGTCAGCGTGCGCGATGAGGGACCCGGCGTTCCGGAACAGGACCTACCTCGCCTGCAACAACCTTTCGTAACGCTCGACCCTGCACGGACTGAGCGCAATGCCGGACTGGGCCTTGCCTTGGTGGCTGCAATCTCACGGATGCATGGTGGCGCGTTCGAGGCTCGCAACTGCGATCCCGGCCTCGAAACTACACTGAAACTGGCACGCTAACTCGGACGTCCCTTGATCGCCATGTTCTTGTTTTTGTAGCGCTTATCCTCGGTCACATCCGCACCGAACCACGCAGGCGGCGTGTAGCCTTTCGCATCTAGCTCCGAGGTGAATTCGACCTCAACCAGACACAGCGGTGCCAGATCGCCTTCGAACACATCCAATTCAAACACATGCCCATCCGGCAGCGTGCCTGTGTATCGCACCTTCTCAACCCGCCGCCCCTCGGTCTCGGGCCAGAAGGTTTCGAACTGATCGGCTGAGAGCTCAACCTCCCGCTCGATCCGGACCAGACCGCCCGCGCCTTTGAGGGTCAGGAAATAGCTGTCGTTCTTCTGCCGCAGACGCATCTCAACCGAGTCCTCACTGGCCGTCAGATAACCCTGCCGCACCACGGCCTTTTTGGTTCCAGCCAAATCGGGCAGCTCAGCGACCAGGAATTTGCGTTCGATTTCGATGCTCATTTGGATGCAATCACCCCGTTCTCCAATTCATCATAGAGCGCCTGATACGCCGCACCGGCCGCACTGCGTGCAGCATAAGTGCTGACCGGAGCGCGGTGCTGGCCCATTTTCTCGATATCCGCGGTAAAGGGAATCGAGGTCTGCAGAAACCGTTTGCGGTATAGCCCGCGCATCTTCTCCATTGTGTCCTGATGCAAAATCTTGCGCTTCTGCACCATCGAGAAGAACGCCCTCAGCTTTTTTTTCCGCAATTTGTGTTCTTCGAAAAAGCTAACCAGCTGATCGAATGTGCGTTCCGAAAGTGTCGTCGGGATCACCGGCACAACGATCTCATCAGCAGCGCGGAAGATGTTCTCGGACAGGGTCGAGAAGTTCGGCGGGCAATCCAGAATAATCACGTCATAATCGCTGCCTGCCGCGACCAGAGCCTTCTTCAAACGCGAGCGCTTGTTGCGCATCCGGGATAGGAACACGTCGAAGTCACGGAATGTCAGGTTAGCGGGCAACACATCCAGGCCTTCGAAGTCACTGGCCCGAATAGCCTTGGTAAACCGTTCAACATCCTCAAAAAAACGCGCGTCTGTCAGCTTTTTCGAAGGCTTGACCCGGAAATAAAACCCCGAGGCCCCCTGCGGATCCAGATCGCACAAAAGCACCTGCTGACCCGCCTGCGCGTAGGCATAGGCAAGGTTAACCGAGGTCGCGGTCTTCCCGACGCCGCCCTTGTTACTGTAGCAGGCAATGATCTTCATTCCTCACTCCTTTGTGTGATGAAACAGGCTACGGAAAAGATGCCGGATCTTCGGGCTGTCGAAATGCTGAAAGTTTGAAATCACGCGCGCACGTTCGGCCTTTTGGCGTTGGTCGAGAACTGCGATTAGGCCACCAGCGGCCAAACCAAGCTGCGCGCCCACGCGGCCTTGGGCGGTGCTTTGGTCGGTAACAAACGCCAGCAGCGCCTCTTGCTGGACCGAGTAGTCGTTGAACAGGCCCAGGTTATCTTGCAGCTTTTTCAGAGGCTTGAGGATCGTTTTGAAGTCCTTTGCATTGAACAGAGGCCCGAAGAACTCCATCAGATATCGCAGTTTCTTGCAATCGATCCGCAGGTCGTGGACGGTTTGGTCTGGCGTCTCGTCACTAATACTGCGGGCGAGTTTGCAAGTCTTGCGATAACGTTTCCAGATTAGCGCGCAGGCATAACTATAGGCTCCGCGATCAGCGCTCGGCCCGGGTATCAGGTTTTCAGGGCTTGCAAAATTCTGCGCCAGATCGGTCATTGTAGTTTCGTAGGCGGCACTGCGCAAATGGCGGGACAGACGGGAAAGTTCCCGCGCGCGCTCTTGTTCAAACCGGTCGAACATGGCCTGCACACCGGCATGAAGATTTTCCGGTACGAGTCTGAGATACATACCTTTTTCCAGAAGGTAGACATCTAAATCCCGCAATCGCCCGGTTGGGGCCATCAGGTCCGAGAAAACCCGTTTCAACTCTGCCGTCTGCTGATCTGAAAACACCCCTTTGAACAAGCTCACAACTGAGCGGATGCGCCGCAAAGACACTCGGTAGTCATGCAGAAATTCGGTATCAATATCCGCCACTATGCCAGCTTCATTCTGACGTGCGACGCTGAGATAGGTCCGGATAAGGTCCGTCGCAACCTCCAAAGAGGGTTCTTGCGTGCCGAGCGCGATCTCCGGTTTGGCACGGTAACGCATCATGTCTGGGAACAAAACGTCGAACAAGTCGTCAATACCGCCCGAAGTCATCCCCTTAAGGCTCTCACAAGCTGCGGCAAAGGCGCGGTCATAACCGCGCAGTTTTTGCAGCCAGACAAACGCCACCTGCCCCCGATCCGTTCTAAGCGACAGGGTATGCCCCCGAACCTGCGTCTTTTGCAGATCGTCGAGAATCGTGAGCTTGCCTTCCTCAACCTCGCCGGTGCCAATTGGCGTCAAGGCGCGCAAAGAAGGAAAGCCGCTCTGCGCCGCCTTCACCGGACCATCAGGCAGGTTCTGAACGAATTGCCCCTTGCCCTTGGCCTGCTGCTCGGCGACCTGCCCCTGCATCGAGACAAGCCGCAGCCCCCCTCTGCTCTCAAGCAGTACCCGGCCAGAGCTGCGCAGCGACTGATCGTGGCAATCAAGCATAAGGAACGGCGCGGCGCTGCCCATCTGGATATCGACAGTGTAACTGGGCAAAGCGCTCTCGAGCGCGGCCTGATCAAGCCCGCCGGGGAGGATGAAGAATCCGTTTGTTCCCTGCGACACGTCTGACCCCTGCTCGATCCTTCTACATATCGTCATGAGACCGTGAAACGCGCCCTGCATCAAGAACAAGATCAACCAAACCGGGGATTTGTGCGGGTGACAGGTCAAAACCGTCCGGCTAAAACCAAGGCATGTCTGATCCGGTCTCCTCCATCCGCAACCTCGGCCCCGCCTTCGAACAGGCTTGCACCCGCGCGGGCATCCATTCGGCGCAGGAGCTGCGAGAACTGGGCGCCGATGCCGCCTATGCCAAGCTGTTGGCCGCAGGCACAAAGCCGCATTTCATCGGCTACTATGTGCTGGTGATGGGACTGCAGGGCCGCCCTTGGAACGACTGCAAGGGCGAGGAGAAAAAGGCGTTAAGACAACGGTTTGACACGATCAAATCCGGAACCAAGGCGGCCCCGGAAAGCCAAATGGTCTCAGACCTGGATGCCATCGGGGTACGGATTGCAGCCCACGATCTAAAGCAGATCTGAAACGAAAAAGGCCGCCCCAATCAGGAGCGGCCCAATCTGTTCACCAAAGCGGCGGCTTAGCCGACCAGTTCGATGCCCGAGAAGAAGTAGGCAATCTCGACCGCAGCGGTTTCCGGAGCGTCCGAACCGTGGACCGAGTTTTCGCCGACCGATTCAGCGAACTCAGCGCGGATGGTGCCAGCTGCTGCGTCTGCAGGGTTGGTTGCGCCCATGACTTCACGGTTCTTTGCAATGGCGCCTTCGCCTTCCAGAACCTGAACAACGACCGGAGCAGACGACATGAATTCGCACAGTTCGTCATAGAACGGACGCTCGGCGTGAACTTCGTAGAACTTGCCAGCTTGCTCTTTGGTCATGTGGATGCGCTTTTGCGCAACGATGCGCAGGCCAGCTTCTTCGAACTTGGCGTTGATTTTGCCAGTCAGGTTGCGGCGGGTTGCATCGGGTTTGATGATCGAGAATGTGCGTTCCAGTGCCATATCGGCCTCTCCTTACAATGTGGCGCGGGGTGTGCGCCGAAATCCATCGCGCGCCGCCTAACATGGTATGTGGCTCATGAAAAGTCTTATGATGCCTTGCCCCGCGCTTTGCGGTTCAGATTGTGTCAGGCAAAGGCTCTAGACGGTCGACACGGCGGACGTAGAGCACCGCTAGCAGGCCGATGAAACTGCTGCCGCTCATCATGCCCAGAACCAGATACGGGCCGTTTTCGGCGTTGACGAATGCTCCGGTGATAGAGGTCAGCACAGCCCCCAGCGCCACGATCATCGCGCCCGAAAGACCTGCGGCGCTGCCTGCCAGCTTTGGGCGTACCGACATGACGCCAGCCGAAGCATTGGCGTTGGTCAACCCGTTGCCAAACCCCACGCAGATGGCAGAGCCGAAAAACACCCAGACCGAGCCCATCTGGCCCAGAAACAAAAGCAACCCGAGGAAGGGGCCGGTCGAGGCCACGATCCGTCCGATCAGGATCATCGTGGTCAGCCGGGTCCGTGCAGCGATGCGTCCGGTGATGAAATTGCCCACCATGAAGCCGCCGGTGATGATTCCAATGCCCAGGCCCAGCATCGCGGGGCTCAGATCGAACCATGCTGCAGCGACCAGCGGCGCGCCAGTGATAAAGCTGTAGAACCCCCCAATCGAAAACGCGGCGCAAAGGGCATAGCCCCAGAACCTGCGGGCGCGGAACAAGTGCGGGTATTCTCTCAGCTGTGCAGCGAAAGTTGAGGAGCGATTGATGTTGGTTTCGCCCATGTCGAACCAAAGCAAGGTCAACAGTCCCGCCCCCAACAGCGAATACAAAACGAAGCCTGCCCGCCAGCCAAAGAGCATATCAAGCGCCCCGCCCAGCATCGGCCCGAGCATTGGCGCGAGGGCCATCGCCATAGCGACATAGCCAAGTCTGCTGGCGGCCTCATTCGGTGGGTATTGATCCCGGATCGACGCGCTGGACAAGACTGACCCCGCCACGACAGCGGCTTGCAACAGGCGGAAGCCAAGGAATAGCCAGATCGACTCTGCTAGGGCGCAACCGACTGAAGCGCAAACAAAGATCGTCATGCAGATCAACAGCACAGGTCTGCGTCCGTAACGATCCGACAGCGGCCCCATGATCAGCTGAAGTACAGCTGATACCGCCAGATATCCCGCGACGGACAGGTTCACGAGGCCATAGTCGACCGCGAAATCCTCACTCATATGCGCCAGCGAAGGTAGGAACATATTCAGCGAAAGAACCGACAGCGCCGTAGCAAAGATCAGCGTGATCAAAGTTGGAGGCGTCTGGGCGGCGCGCATGGTCAAAACCGTTTCAAATTGGCAAGCGAGAAAGCGCTAACACATCGCGGTTGGGTTGAACATGCTTAGCCGCTGGCGGCGGCATCACGGCTCTGCTAAGAGCGCGTCATGCTACGGATCGAAGACATCACCTACGCCGTTGAGGGCCGCCCTCTGTTCGACGGGGCCAGCGCAACCATCCCAGATGGCCACAAGGTTGGCCTTGTGGGCCGCAATGGCACCGGCAAGACCACCCTCTTCCGCCTTATTCGGGGGGAGTTGGCATTGGAATCGGGCAATATCTCGATCCCGAAACGCGCCCGGATTAGTGGCGTGGCGCAAGAGGTGCCCTCGTCCGACGTGTCGCTGATCAATACCGTCCTGGCCGCCGATACCGAGCGCAGCGCGCTGATGGCCGAGGCTGAAAGCGCCGAAGACCCCGCTCGCATTGCCGAGATCCAGACCCGACTGGCTGATATCGACGCCTGGTCGGCCGAGGCGCGTGCGGCCTCTATCCTCAAAGGTCTGGGCTTTGATGACGACGACCAGTTGCGCCCCTGCTCGGATTTCTCGGGCGGTTGGCGGATGCGCGTGGCTCTGGCGGCGGTACTGTTTTCGCAGCCCGATCTGCTGCTGCTCGACGAACCGACCAACTATCTCGACCTCGAAGGCGCGCTGTGGCTGGAAAGCTATCTGGCGAAGTATCCTCACACGGTCATCATCATCAGCCACGACCGCGGTCTTTTGAACCGGGCCGTAGGTTCGATCCTGCATCTGGAAGATCGCAAGCTCACTTACTACGCAGTCCCCTACGACAAGTTCGCCGAGCGCCGCGCGGAACGTCTGGCGCAGGCGGAATCCGAGAATGCCAAGGCCAAAGCCCGCATCGCTCATCTGCAGAGCTTTGTGGATCGCTTCCGCTACAAGGCGTCCAAGGCCGTTCAGGCCCAATCCCGCCTGAAGATGATTGAACGCATCCAGCTGGTCTCTACCCCGCAAGAGGCCGCTTTGCGCGCGTTTTCCTTCCCCGAGCCTGAGGAACTGTCGCCGCCCATCATTCAGATCGAAGGTGGCGTGACTGGCTATGGCGAAGTCGAAGTGCTGCGCCGTCTGAACCTGCGCATTGACCAGGACGACCGGATCGCGCTGCTGGGTAAGAATGGTCAGGGTAAATCGACCCTTTCGAAATTATTGTCGGACCGCCTGCCCCTGATGGCCGGCAAAATGGCCCGCAGCAACAAGCTGCGGACCGGTTACTTCGCGCAGCATCAGGTAGATGAACTCTATGTGGACGAAACTCCGCTGGACCACTTGCGCCGTCTGCGCCCGGATGAGGCCCCGGGCAAATGGCGCTCGCGTCTGGCCGGGTTTGGCCTGAACGCCAGCCAAGCTGAGACAGAGGTTGGCCGCCTGTCCGGTGGGCAAAAAGCCCGCCTGTCGCTGCTGCTCGCCACCATTGATGCGCCGCATATGCTGATCCTCGACGAGCCGACCAACCACCTTGATATCGAAAGCCGCGAGGCGCTGGTTGAGGCGCTGACCGCCTATTCCGGAGCGGTTGTTCTGGTAAGCCACGATATGCACCTGCTGTCGCTGGTGGCGGATCGACTTTGGCTGGTCTCGGACGGGACGGTCAAGCCGTTCGACGACGACCTTGAGGCCTATCGCACGATGCTGCTTGCCCGGGGCAAGCCGGTCAAAGCAAAGCCGCCGGCTGCAAAGCCCAAGCGCCCGTCTCGTGAAGCGATGCTGGCCCTGCGCGCCGATCTGCGTAAATGCGAAGACCGGATCGAAAAGCTGACGGATATGCACGAAAAACTCTCGGCCAAGCTGGCGGATCCGGCGCTGTATGAGGATGACAGAATCAACGATCTGGAGACCTGGAACCGCAAATTCGCCGAGGTCTCGGAAGCCATGCAAAAGGCCGAGGCCCTATGGGTGGCCGCAGCGGAACGCCTTGAACAAGCCGAGAATGCCGCATGATGGATCTGGCCTTTTTCATTACAGCCTTCACCACCTTGTTCGTGGTGATCGACCCGTTCGGCACCACGCCGATCTTCGTGGCGCTGACACAGGACATGGATGCCAGGACCCGGCGCAAAACAGCCATTCGCAGCTGCCTGACCGCCGTCTTCATCCTGATCGCCTTTGCCGCCTTTGGCGAGGCGCTGCTGGGCTTTGTCGGGATCTCGATGGCCGCCTTCCGCGTTGCAGGCGGGGCGTTGCTGTTCCTGACCGCGCTGGACATGCTGTTCGACCGCCGCACCAAACGCCGCGAAGACCGGGCCGAGGAAGAGGAACATCCCGACCCGTCCGTGTTCCCTCTGGCCATTCCGCTGATCGCGGGGCCGGGTTCAATCGCGACGATCATCCTGCTGGCCGGCCAGCATCCCGGCGTGCTGGGCATTGTCGAGGCCTGCATCGTCATGCTGGCGGTGATGTCTGTTGTCCTGATCTTCTTTCTGGCTGGCGGGTTGATCGGCCGCATTCTGGGCAAGACCGGGCTGAACGTCCTGACCCGACTGCTGGGTATGTTGCTGGCGGCTTTGTCGGTTCAGTTCATTCTGGATGGCCTCAAGGCCTTTGGATTCGCGTCCTGACCCCCCATATACTGCTGTGTAGCGAGTAAGGATTTCGGAATGGACACCGACAATGTAATGCGTTTGGTCTACCTCAGCGTGCTGGGTACGGCTGTTGTGTTCTGGTTCCTGGCGCAGAACCGCCAATCGCTGAATAAAACCCTGCAGCAGGTCATGGCCTGGGTGTTCATCTTCGTGGGTGTCGTGGCCGTGGTTGGCCTGTGGGAGGATATCCGTACAACGGTCGGCCCCGCTCCGCAGATGACGGTGACGGGTGAGACGATCGAGGTGCCCCGATCAGCCGACGGGCATTACTATCTGCCGGTTCACGTGAACGGAGAGCCGATCACCTTTCTGGTCGATACCGGAGCCAGCCAGATTGTTCTCAGCGACAAAGACGCCAGACGCGCGGGGATCGACCCGAACCAGCTGAACTATTTTGGCCGCGCCCTGACCGCCAATGGAGAGGTTCGGACCGCTCCGGTGCGGCTGGACACGCTGACGGTGGGGCCAATTACCGACCAGAATGTCTCGGCCTGGATCAACGAAGGTGAGTTGCACAAGTCGCTTCTGGGCATGGACTACCTGCATCGTTTTTCGAATATCCAGTTCACCGATGGGCGTATGATCCTGTCACGCTAGGCGCGTGTGACGCTTGAGAACAAAATGAGAACATGATATGAGTTGCTCATGTCTGTTCAGCTTCTTGGTCAAAAGCCCGCGCGCGCCGCGCCGGGGGTTACGTTACAGGATGGGATCACCCTACAACTGGGGCGCGTGCATGAAGGCTGCGGCCCCGCGCGGCGCAGCTTTGCCATGTGGCTGGCCGGTCAGATGCAAGGGCCGGTCCTATGGATTTCCCCAGCGTGGGAGCCCGGGCAGTTGAACCCCGACGGGATAATGCCCTTTGCTGATCCCGCCCGGTTCATCTTTGTCCGTCCCACCCGCGCCGAGGACCTGCTGTGGTGCATGGAAGAAGCGCTGCGCAGCGGGGCCATCCCGCTGATCGTCGGGGATCTGCCCGGCGCGCCAGGGCTGACGCCCGTGCGCCGGATGCATCTGGCCGCCGAACAGGGCGGCACCATGGGGCGGGCCCCGCTGGGTCTGCTGCTGACGCCCGGAGACGGGGGTGCGCAAGGGATCGAGACCCGTTGGCACATGGCCGCCACGCATCAGGGCGAGGCGCGCCGCTGGACCCTGACCCGCCGCCGCGCCCGTGCCTTGCCTCCGGCCCGTTGGACGGCCACGCAGATCAAACCGCGCGCCGGGCTGCAGCTTGACCAGATCGCCGCCGTGGACTGAACACACCTAATCACGCATTTTTTTGTTGGTCCAAGGGGCCGCGCGCCCTAGCGTCCGGTCATGAGAGATTTGAACCGACGTGCCGTTCTTGCGGGGCTGGCGACCCTACCATTCGCCCAAACGCTGCATGCAGCGCTCAGCCCCTATGCCCTGTCGGAAAGCGATACGAAGGTTGGTTTCAGCTTCGATCTGTCCGGCGTCGCGCAAAGGGGTACCATGCCGATTCGGACAGCGGATGTTCAAGTGGATACGACCCGCCTGCAAAACAGCCGGGTTCAGGTGGCATTGGACGTGAGCAAAGCCAAGACCCGACTGCCCTTCGCGCGCGCGCCGATGCTCAGCCCCAGTGTTCTGGACGCCGAAAGCCATCCGACCATCACCTTCGTCTCAACCGGGATCGAGCTTGGGCAGGATGGGCGCATCTCGGATGGGGCCCGTATCACCGGGGACCTGACAGTTCGGGGGGTGACGCGTCCGATCACATTGCAAGCCAGCCTCTACCGTCCGCAGGGCACAACGGCGGGTGATCTGGATCGCCTATCGATCAGCTTGAAGGGCGCGCTGAACCGGCACGACTTTGGCGCCTCGGGCTATCCTGATCTGGTGAATGACACCGTCACTTTGGACATTCGCGCCGAGATAAGCCGCCTTTGACCAAAGGCGAAAGTTCAAAAACGACTCCTTGACGTCGAATAGCTGCGCGCAATGTCTGAAAGCCTCGCCAAGGTGGACCCATCATGCGCACGATCATTTCCTTTGCCGCCCTATTCCTTTCTGTCATTCTGCTGCAACTGTCGACCGGCGGCGTTGGGCCGCTTGATGCCATTTCCGGCATCACGCTGAATTTCACGACCGAACAAATCGGTCTGTTGGGCTCGGCGCATTTCATCGGTTTCTTTGTCGGCTGCTGGTGGGCTCCGCGTCTGATGGGCAGCGTCGGGCATTCCCGCGCCTTTGCCGTCTGCACCGCACTGGGCGCGATGGGCCTGATTGGCCATACACTGACCGAAAACCCCTATGTCTGGGCGTTCCTGAGGATCGCGTCTGGCACCTGTGTCGCCGGGTGCTACACGGTGATCGAGGCCTGGTTGAACGCGAAAGTCACCAATGAAACTCGCGGGCGCGCCATGGGCACCTATCGCATCGCCGATATGGGTGCATCGCTGTGCGCGCAGTTGATCATCGCAGTGCTGCCGCCCGCCTCTTACGTTTCGTACAATCTTCTGGCGATCCTGTGCTGTGCCTCCCTGCTGCCGCTGACCCTGACACGCGCCAGCCAGCCCGCAACACCCGACGCACCGCGCCTGCGCCCAAAACTGGCCTGGCGCAGTTCGCCTCTGGCGGTTGCTGGGGTGATCGTTGCAGCGCTCAGTTCCGCCTCGTTCCGCATGGTCGGCCCCGTCTACGGGCAAGAGGTCGGCCTAGGCATTGATCAGATCGCCTTCTTCCTCGCCTCATTTGTTCTGGGTGGTGCAATGGCGCAGTATCCGATGGGATGGCTTGCGGACAAATACGACCGGCGCTGGGTATTGATCTGGCTGTCTGCCGCTGCGGTGCTGAGTTGTGGAATAACCATGATGGCCAGCAACACAGGGACGCTCGGGGTGATGCTGGCGGCATGGGTTTTCGGCTTCACCACCTTCCCGATCTTTTCGGTCTCCTCGGCTCATGCCAACGACTTTGCCACCACTGAACAACGGGTCGAGCTGTCTGCGGCACTGATGTTCTGGTACGCGCTGGGCGCGATTGCCTCGCCCTACATCTCCTCCACTCTGATCGAGAAATTCGGCCCGGGTGCGCTGTTTGCCTTTGTCGCTGTTGGTCATTTGGGTCTGATAGCCTTTGGTCTGGCCCGGATGCGTTCACGCCCCACCCCAGAGGAGCGGACGAACTATGTCTATGCCCCCAGAACGTCCTTCACGATTGGGCGCTTGTTAAAACGCTCGCGCGAGGAATAGAGAAAGGGCCGGGACACCCTTGGTGCTATTGTTCTACGGATTGGAGATCTGTTCTATCGGACAGTCCGACCAGCACGAAACGGTCAAGGAGTCTGTCCCGCAGAACAAGAACGTCCGTGCCTTGCTCAAGCGTGTCTCGGTCCTGCAACGGCTCTGCTTGTATGTAATGGGGATTTCCGAACCGATCCATGACGCGCACTTCTGCCGGTCGTCCGCGAGAGGCAGCGCCTTGCGTCACCACACCAATGCGCTGTGCCAGCACCCGTTCAGGCACCCAGTCCGTTTTCGCTTTCGGCATCAGACGGGTAAAGGTCGGGCCAAACCGGCGCGCAAACCACAGGCCAAAAACACCCGCCGGGATAGTCGCCAACCCAACAGGCAAGTCGGAGCCCAAAAGGTCCTCCACGATCAGTTGAACGCCAATCCCGACAACAGCAAAACCGACCAGCAGGACCACCAGCCAAATCATGATCGGCACATCGCCAATCCCCAGCTGCGTCAGTGTTCCTTTCACAGAGGCAGCAGGAACCTCGGCCTCGATCTCGGCCAGTTCCAACGCACCCAGATCAATGCCGGCTTCGCTATCGAGATCAAAGTCCGCAACAGTAGGACCAGGGGCTTTCGGGTCAGCTAGACCTTCACTGGCCAGAAGACTTCCAACAAAGAGCGTGGCGATGAGCTCGACCCCAATAGGCCAAACAGCAGTACAAGCGCCATCGTAAAGGGTGTGAATGCGCTTTGGAGAAGAAAATCGAACATAAACAAGCACCATGAAATCGAAGTTCTTTCGCATGAAAAGGGCGCAGAACGTCGTGCAAAAATAAATCAAAAGGCCGTAATTCAATTAGCCACCAAAAGGGTATCGCGCCCCCTTGCCCGAATACAATCGACAATTTGGTCGTGGGGCCTTTTTTCACCGCAACCATGGTTTTCGTGCCATCCATGACAAACCCGGTCTTTTGCTGACCGATTACATAAGGTAGACGGGCGCGCAGACAGTTACGTGGACACGCAAAATGGCTCGGATTCTCATCACTTCGGCGATCCCCTACATCAACGGGATCAAGCACCTCGGCAACCTGATCGGCTCGCAATTGCCTGCCGACCTTTACGCACGTTACCAGCGTGGCCGGGGGAACGAGGTCTTGTTCCTCTGCGCCACTGACGAACACGGCACCCCGGCCGAACTGGCCGCGGCCAAGGCGGGCAAGCCCGTCGCGGAGTATTGCGCCGATATGTATGCGGTGCAGGCCGATATCGCCAAACGCTTTGGCCTGAGCTTCGATCACTTTGGTCGTTCCTCCAGTGAACAGAACCGCCACCTGACGCAGCACTTCGCAGGCAAGCTGGATGAGGCTGGTCTGATCCGTGAGGTCAGCGAAAAGCAGGTCTACTCGAACGCCGATGGCCGGTTCCTGCCGGATCGCTATATCGAAGGTACCTGCCCCAACTGTGGCTATGACCGCGCGCGAGGCGACCAGTGCGAGAACTGCACCAAGCAGTTGGACCCGACCGACCTGATCGAACCGCGCAGCGCGATCAGCGGTTCCACCGATCTGGAAGTTCGCGAGACCAAGCACCTGTATCTGCGCCAGTCGGCGATGAAGGATCAGTTGGATGCATGGATCGACAGCAAGACGGATTGGCCGATCCTGACCACATCTATTGCCAAGAAATGGCTGCATGACGGCGACGGCCTGCAAGACCGGGGCATCACCCGCGATCTGGACTGGGGTGTTCCCGTTAAGAAAGGTGATCAGGACTGGCCGGGGATGGAGGGCAAAGTCTTCTATGTCTGGTTTGACGCCCCCATCGAATACATCGCCTGCGCCAAGGAATGGGCCGATGCCAATGGCAAACCAGATGCCGATTGGGAGCGTTGGTGGCGCAGCGATAAAGGCGCGGACGATGTGCGTTACGTGCAGTTCATGGGCAAGGACAACGTGCCCTTCCACACGCTCAGCTTCCCGGCCACCATTCTGGGCTCGGGCGAGCCGTGGAAGATGGTCGATCACCTGAAGTCGTTCAACTACCTGAACTATGACGGCGGCCAGTTCTCGACCTCGCAGGGTCGCGGTGTGTTCATGGATCAGGCGCTGGCGATCCTGCCCGCCGACTACTGGCGCTGGTGGCTGCTGAGCCATGCGCCCGAAAGCAGCGACAGTGAGTTCACGTGGGAGAATTTCCAGCAGTCGGTGAACAAGGACCTTGCGGACGTTCTGGGCAACTTTGTCAGCCGGATCACCAAATTCTGCCGCTCGAAATTCGGCGAATCCGTGCCCGAAGGCGGTACATTCGGCGCGCGCGAACAAGAACTTATCGCGGACATCACCCGCCGCGTTCGCGCCTATGAAGGCCACATGGAGGCCATGGAAGTCCGCAAATCCGCGCAAGAGCTTCGGGCGATCTGGGTGGCCGGTAACGAATATCTGCAATCCGCAGCCCCGTGGTCGACCTTTAAGGAAGACCCCGAACAGGCGGCAGCGCAAGTTCGCCTTGGCCTCAACCTGATCCGCCTCTACGCGGTTCTGAGCGCGCCCTTTATTCCCGACGCTTCAGCCAAGATGCTGAGTGCAATGAATACGCTGGATACAAGCTGGCCCGAAGATGTCGAGGCTGCGCTGAACGCCCTGCCCGCAGGTCATGCGTTCTCGGTACCTGATGTCCTGTTCGCCAAGATCGCCGACGAGGACCGTGACGAGTGGCAGGAGAAATTTGCGGGTACGCGCGACTGACACAAGCTGCATGAAGTTCTGAAACGGGGGCCTCGACGGCCCCCTTTCTTTTGGGCCCTTCAAACAGCACGCACTCCGTAAACCGGTCTGGTTGCACGGGATTTTCGCAACCCACCAACCATCCCAACCTTTCAATCACCTTGAGATATGTTTGCAAAACGGCCATCCTGCCCTCAAGTTCTGCCGACTCGTCGCTTTTTAAGGCTGCGAGTAGGCTCAGTTTTATTGAAATGTATGAGGCTTTTGACATGTCCGTCGCTCTGAAGCAGCCCCGCAATCGATCTCGTGGTGCTGTCACCGCACTGTGCCGCCCTCTGGTCATTTTGTCATGCATCGGTTTTGGCTATCCGGCACTTGCGCAAGACGAAAGTGAAGCACCCGCCGCGAAAGTGTCAATCGCCGCAGCCTACACCGAAGAGATCACCGATGAGGCAAGCTTTATCGGTCGTGCAGAAGCCATCAACAAGGTCGACATCGTCGCGCGCGTCAGCGGATTTCTTGATAGTCAGGAGGTCGAAGATGGCGCTCTGGTGACCGAGGGCGATCTGCTGTTCAAGATCGAACCGGACCTCTATCAGGCGACACTTGAAGCTCGCAAAGCTGATCTTGACCGCGCCGAAGCTAATTTAGAACTGGCCAAGGTCGATCTCGCGCGGAAAGAGGAACTCTTCCGGCGCGATGCTACGCCAGAGTCGGAACGCGACATCGCGCGCGCCAACGAACTTGTCGCCGAGGCCGAGGTCAAAGCCGCAAACGCCGCCATTCAACAGGCGGAGCTGGACCTCAGCTATACCGAGATCCACGCGCCCTTTACCGGTCGCCTAGGTCGGGTCACTACCAGCGTAGGTGATGTGGTTGGCCCCACGAACCCACCGCTGGTCAATCTGGTCAGCGAAGCGCCGATTTATGTGAACTTTTCCTTGAATGAGAAACAGTTCACCTCGGTTCTTCAACAGGTTGGTGAAAGTGCCGCCTCTCTGGCGGAAAGCAACAAAAGCCCCAATGTCCATGTCATTCTGCCGAACGGAACCGAACTAGACGAAACTGGTGAGATCGTCTTTGTCGACAACCGCATCGACCCTCTGACCGGCGCTATCACCGTGCGGGCCGAGTTTGACAACGCAGATCGCCTGATCATCGATGGTGCCTTCGTGAATGTGCAGATCGAGGCACTGGAGCCGACCCTGCAGGTCCTGATCCCTCAGGCCGCATTGCAGCGGGACCAGCGCGGCGAGTTCGTATTAGTCGTCAATGACCAGCAGATGGTCGAGCAGCGCTATATCACGACCGGCGACTCCGTGGGCACGGCCATAATCGTCTCGGAAGGTCTGCGCGAAGGTGAAAGCGTGATTGTCGAGGGCCTGCAACGCGTGCGCCCCGGCGTGGCGGTGGACGCGGTTGTCGCGTCCGAGCAGCCAGGAGAATAAGGCATGTTCTCAGCCCTGTTCATCAGCCGGCCCAAGCTGGCGCTTGTCATTTCTCTCGTCCTGACGATCATGGGCAGTATCGGCTATATGGTTCTGCCGGTCGCCCAGTTCCCGGACATCACACCTCCGGTTGTCAGCGTCTCGACCACCTATACCGGCGCCAATGCCGAGACCGTGGAAAACACCGTCGCTGCGCCCATCGAGGCGCAGGTCAATGGTGTGGACGACATGATCTACATGACGTCGACCTCATCCGACAATGGCTCCTATTCGTTGAACGTTACCTTTGAGGTCGGCACTGACCCGGATATCGCCTCGGTCAACGTGCAGAACCGCGTGGCGCAGGCCATGTCATCACTTCCGTCCGAGGTAACCTCGTCCGGCGTAGTGACGCAGAAGGCGTCAACCAACATGCTGTTGCTGGTCACTCTGACTTCGCCCAACGGCACATACGACAGCGTGTTTCTGTCCAACTATGCCTCGATCAACCTGAAAGACGCCCTAGCGCGGGTTCAGGGTGTAGGTAAGGCGGACGTTCTGACCAATCTGGAATACGCCATGAGGATCTGGATGGATCCCGACCAGATGGCCGCTCTGTCGATCACGCCCGGCGATGTGATCAATGCCATTCGCGAACAGAATATCGAAGTCTCCGCAGGCTCCATCGGTGCGCCTCCGGTGCCCGAGGGACAGACCTTTCAATACACGATCAAAACCAAAGGGCGCCTGACATCGGCAGAAGAATTTGGTGACATCGTAATTCGAACGGGTGACGCTGGTTCCATTGTGCGCGTACGTGACATTGGACGCGTTGAATTGGGCGCCGAGTACTACGCGGCGTCCGGCTATTTCGATGCTGTGCCTGCGACCGTGATCGGCATTTACCAGGCCCCCGGTGCCAACGCGCTTGCTGTGTCCGAGCGAGTACAGGCCGAGCTTGATCGCCTCTCCCGGTCCTTCCCCACAGACGTCGAATACAGTGTCCCCTTCAACACCACCGACTTTGTCGAAGCCTCGCTGAACGATGTGGTCTCGACCCTGATCCTGACCTTCATTCTGGTGATCTCGGTCGTGTTCGTGTTCCTGGGCAGTTGGCGGGCGACGATCATTCCAGCGGTGGCGATCCCGGTCTCATTGATCGGGACATTCGCCTTTTTGCTGGCCTTCGGAATGTCGCTGAACACGATCTCTCTGTTCGCTTTGGTTTTGGCCATCGGGATCGTGGTGGACGACGCCATCGTGGTCGTCGAAAACGTCGAGCGGATCATCGCGGATGAGGGGCTGCCCCCTGCCGAGGCGACTCGTAAGGCGATGGGCCAGATCACTGGCCCTGTTATCGCGACAACGCTGGTTCTGCTGGCCGTGTTCGTGCCGGTGACCTTCATGCCTGGCATCTCAGGCAGGCTCTATTCGCAGTTTGCCGTGACGATTTCGACGGCGGTTGTGATCTCGTCCATCAACGCTCTGACCCTATCGCCTGCCCTGTGTGGCTTGGTTCTACGCGCACGCTCCGGCCCGCCCAAAGGGTTGCTGGCGCTGTTCGAAGGGCTGATCGGGACCGTCCGAAACGGCTATGTCGCCATCGTGCGTAAACTGCTGATCCTGCCGATTGTCGCGCTGGGTGTGATTGTCGCCTTGGGGATGGGAACCGGCACGATCATGTCCAACACCTCCAGCGGGTTTATCCCACTCGAGGACAATGGCTATCTGTTCGTGGATATCCAACTGCCCGATGCCGCCACGCTGGAGCGGACCGAGACGATCTCGGCCCGTGTGGACGAACAGATCCGCGAAATTCCGGGCGTTGCCAGCACCGTTCTGATCAATGGCTTCTCGCTGCTGAACGGCACCACGACCAACGGTGCGGCGATTTTCGTCAACCTCGAAAACTGGGCCGACCGGCAGGAAGAAGACCTGAGTGCCGACGCCATCCTCGCCAAGGTACTTGCGATTGCGAACGGTGAATCCGCGGCTTCGATCGTGGCCTTCAACCCGCCGCCCATTCAGGGCCTCGGCATGTCGGCCGGTGTCGAGATGGAGGTGCAACAGACAGGTGGTGGCTCGCCTCAGGATCTAGCATCGGCTGTTGGCTCATTCGTTTACGCGGCGAACCAGCGGCCCGAGATCGGCCAGTCATACACCACCTTCCGCGCAAACGTTCCGCAGCTTTTTGTTGATCTGGATCGGGAAAAGGCCAAAACCCTGCAGGTCTCGGTCGCCGAGATTTTCCAAACGATGCAGGCGCAGTTGGGGTCTTACTACGTGAACGACTTCAACCTGTTCGGTCGTGTCTACCGCGTGATGATTCAGGCTGATGGCACCTATCGCGACAATGTCGAGGATATCTCGAACCTCTATGTCCGCACGCAACAGGGTGAGATGGTGCCTCTGGGCACTTTGATTGACGTGGAAAACGTGTTGGGTCCGGTCTTGCTGAAGCGGCACAACCTGTTCCGGTCGGCAACGGTGACGGCGGTGCCCGCTCCGGGCCTGTCCACGGGTGACGCGATCAATGTGATGACCGAGGAATCGGCAACCGCCCTGCCCCCCGGTTATGCGTTCGAATGGACCGGCACGGCCCAGCAACAGCTGGCCTCGGGCGGTCTGGTCATCGTGATCCTTGGGCTGGCGATCCTGTTTGGCTACCTGTTCCTGGTGGGCCAATACGAAAGCTGGACCTTGCCGGTGTCGATCTTGCTGTCAGTGATTGTCGCCCTGTTCGGGGCGGTCGCAGCCGTGGCGATCGTGGGCAGTGACATCAACCTCTATACGCAGATCGGGATGATCATGCTGGTGGGGCTTGCCTCAAAGAACGGCATTCTGATCGTCGAGTTCGCCATGGAGCAACGCGCCAAAGGCCTGTCGATCAAAGACGCCGCTGCCGAGGCCGCCTATCAGCGTTTCCGGGCCGTGATGATGACGGCGCTGTCCTTCCTATTGGGGGTTGTCCCGCTGCTGGCCGCCAATGGCGCGGGGGCGGCCAGCCAGAAGGCCATCGGTGTCGCCGTGTTCGGCGGCATGCTGGCCGCCACACTGGTCGGCGTAATCCTTGTGCCAGTCCTCTACGCCCTGATGCAGGGGTTGCGGGAATGGATCAAGGGGAGCAAGAATGATCCCGGCCCGTCCGAGGAAACCGCCTAAGAAAAAGTCCCACCAAATCGGCGGGGCTTTTTTATGCCGCATCGTCCGTTTTCAACCGCTCTGACATCCACTGGTCAATGCGCGCGATCTGCTCAGCACTCAACCGCAGCCCCAGCTTGTTGCGACGCCAGACCACGTCCTCGGCGCTGCGGGCGTATTCTTTGTCCATCAGCCATTCCAATTCTCGCGCGGTGAGGGTTGCACCGAAGTCTTCACCCAAATCAGCGACGTCTTTTGCCTCCCCCAACACGACACGCGCCTCTGTCCCGTATGCGCGGATCAAACGGGCCGCCCATTTCTCAGTGAGGAACGGATAGTCCCGGATCAACACCTGCTTGAGGTCCTGCACGCCATCGACGGGAAAGTCTCCGCCCGGCAAAGCCACGCCCGCTGTCCAGGGTCCCGGCAGGTTCGGGAAATGCTCGGCGACTTTCTCCAGCGCGCTCTCCGCCAGGCGACGGTAGGTCGTGATCTTGCCTCCGAACACGTTCAAAACAGGCGCCCCACCCTGCGCATCAACCTTCAATGTATAGTCCCGCGTCGCCGCCGTCGCGCTGCTGGCCCCATCATCATAGAGCGGCCGTACGCCCGAATAGGTCCAGACGATATCGTCCTGCGTCACCGGTTTCTTGAAATACTTGGTTGCGAACTCGCACAAGTAGGTCTGTTCGGCCTCGGTGCAGACCGGAGGCTCAGAGGGATCCGAATGGTCCTGATCCGTCGTACCGATCAGGGTAAAATCCTGCTCATATGGGATTGCGAAAATGATGCGGCCATCTTCGCCTTGGAAGAAGTAACACTTGTCGTGATCGTAGAGCTTCTTTGTCACGATATGACTGCCGCGCACCAGACGAACTCCTTCGCGTGAGTTCACCCGGATCTTGGTCTGGATGATGTCCCCTACCCACGGGCCGCCTGCATTGATCAGCATTCTCGCACGGATCAGTTGGCTTTCCCCGGTCGCCCGGTCGCGGATGGTGACATGCCACAACTCGTCAACTCGTTCGGCCGAGACAACTTCTGTCCGCACCATAATCCGCGCTCCACGGGATTCGGCGTCGCGCGCGTTGAGAACCACCAGACGCGCATCTTCGATCCAGCAGTCCGAGTATTCATAGGCTGTTTCGAACTTGCCCTGCAAAGGACCACCTTCCGGAGCGCTGCGCAGATCCAGCGACTTCGTTCCCGGCAAAATTTTACGCCCCCCAAGGTTGTCGTACATGAACAGACCCAGACGAATCAGCCACGCGGGGCGACGCCCGCGCATCCAGGGCATGACGGTGCTGAGCAGCTTCGATGTCGGCGTCTCGGAATCAAAGCGCATGTCCTTGTGATAGGGCAGCACAAAGCGCATCGGCCAACTGATATGAGGCATTGCGCGCAGCAACGTCTCACGCTCGATCAGTGCCTCGCGCACCAGCCGGATCTCAAAATACTCCAGATAGCGCAGCCCGCCATGAAACAGTTTGGTCGAGGCTGACGACGTCGCCGAAGCAAGATCATTCATCTCGGCCAAGGTAACAGACAGCCCCCGTCCCGCCGCATCCCGCGCGATGCCGCATCCGTTGATCCCGCCGCCGATGATGAACAGGTCGCTGATCTGATCGTCCGTCGCTTGCATGGCTTGTGATTCCCTATCCAATCTGGTTGCGCGCATTAATCAGCACTGCATTCGTATAATCAATGTTTATGTTCGTTTATTTTCGCTTTGCAACACAACTATGAATATTCTGCATATCAGCTTGCTTATTTTGGTCAAAAGAAGAAAAACGAAAACACATCATCTGAATGGGTCCAAACATGTCGCTCTCTTTCCGCCAATCCGACATTCTTGAGATCGCCAGCACCGAGGGCCGCGTTACTGTTGACGGTTTGGCCGAGCGGTTTGGCGTGACGGTCCAGACAATCCGCCGGGACCTGTCCGAGCTGGCTGATGCCGGGAAGCTGGACCGCGTACATGGCGGGGCTGTCTTGCGCTCCGGCGTCTCCAACATCGGGTATGAGGATCGCCGCACCCTGAATGCAGACGCCAAGACCCGAATGGCGAAGGCATGTGCCAATGACATTCCGGACGGAGCGTCGGTCTTCATGAATATCGGCACCTCGACCGAGGCCGTGGCGCGGCAGATGCTGAACCACAAGGACCTGATGGTGGTTACGAACAATACGAACGTCGCCAATATTCTCGTCGAAAACCCCGATTGCGAGATTGTGTTGGCGGGTGGTGTCCTTCGTCGCTCGGACGGAGGGCTGGTGGGCAACCTTACTGTCTCAACGATCCTTCAGTTCAAGTTCGACTATGCGGTGATCGGATGCTCGGCGCTGGACCCCGAAGGTGATCTGCTGGATTTCGACTTTCAGGAAGTCCAAGTCAGCCAGACGATCATCGCGCAGGCCCGGCGCACGCTGCTGGTGGCCGATCATTCAAAATTCCAGCGGCTTGCCCCTGCCCGCATCACCTCGCTGGCCGAGATTGATGGCTTCTACACCGATGAGCCGCTCACGCTCGACCTCTCGGCAAAATGTGCAGAATGGGGCACGGGTCTGATCGTCTGTCCTGACTGATCCGCACTGCCTCGGGTTCGGAAACGCTAGGTCCCATCACAAAGTCATTGACGAGACAGGGGCCTACGTCTGAGGATGAGACAACCTTCCCGACAGGAGGCATCGAGCATGGGACTTTTGGGGCAGCCGCTAGGCTACTACGACTATCTGACATTCGTGGCACTGATCCTGCTTCTGGCAGCGGTTATGGCGTTGTTTCTCTTCCTTATGGGGCTGCCTGGACGGATCGCGATCAAGCGCAATCATCCACATGCCGAAGCCGTCAAGATCATGGGATGGATGGGTTTTTTGGCCGTTGTCCCGTGGGTTCATGCCTTCATGTGGGCGTTCCATGACGGCGTGACGGTCGACATGCGTCGCGGTCCGGACGAGGAGAAAGACGCAATCCGCAAGGATATCGAACGCCTTGGCGGTACGGTCAAAGAAGAATACCAGGCTGCGCCTGACGAGACGCAGAAAAGCTAAGGCCAAAGGAAACACTCAGACATGTTCGTCGCCCTCGGCATTACGCTGTTTTACATCATTTTCGTCTGGTTCATCTTCTTCAAGATGGAGTGGCTCAAGTTCAACATCGCCTGGGGAATTGTGTCATTCTGGGTCGGTGCGCATTTGCTGCTGATCTTCCTCGTCGCGCTGCGCTTCTTTCAGCCCTTCTCGGTCGACAGCCATGTCGTGCGATCTACGATTCAGATCGTGCCAAAACTGACCCAGCCGACGATTTTGACCGAAGTCTTAGTCGAGCCGAACACTCAGATCACCAAGGGCGATCCGCTCTATCGTTTTGACGACACCGTGTTTTCGCTGGCCGTCGACAATGCCAAGGCGCAACTAGTCGCCGCCGAGCAGAACGCCAAGATTCTAGAACAGGACGTTGTGGCTTCAACCGAAGCTGTGGAACGCGCCAACGCGCAGCTTGCCTATGCGCTCCCTGTCAATCGGCATTGAATAATGACCCCCCATCGGCGTCCAAATTTGACCCCCCTTGGAGCTAAGAGGGGCGTTGAGGGGGTCGTGTTTAGGTTGATTCAGGAGGGGGTGGACAGCAGGTCAAACCGAAAAGAGAGCGTAGCTCGACTGAAGGTTTGACCTGCTGTCTGTTTTGAATTTATTCCCCGATTTCGAGGTTAGTCGCGGTGGTTAATTCGCCAGCTTTCGTTCCCGGTTTCGATGATATCGCAATGGTGTGTCAGTCGATCCAGGAGAGCAGTGGTCATTTTGGCATCTGTGAACACACTCGGCCATTCAGCAAATGCGAGGTTGGTTGTTAGCAGAATAGACGTTCGCTCGTACAGTTTGCTGATGAGATGGAAGAGTAATCGTCCACCAGACTCTGCGAACGGCAGATAACCGAGTTCGTCTATAATCACGAGGTCGACGCGGATCAGCTGCTCGCTGAGCCGCCCGGCGTTGCCTTCGCGATGTTCAGCCTCCAGCTTGTTCGCGAGATCCACAGCGCTGAAGAACCTGACCCGCCGGCGGTTATTGACCGCGTGGCCCCCGATCGCTGTTGCGAGATGCGTTTTGCCCGATCCGGTTCCACCGACCAGCACGCCATTCCTGGCCTGGTCCATAAAATCGCCGTCATGAAGATTGCGCACGACTTCCTCGTTGACGGGGCTGACCGTGAAGTCGAACTCAGGTAAGGACTTGCAGACCGGGAACTTTGCGGCACCCATCTGATACCGGATCGAGCGCGCAGTCTTTTCGGCCAGTTCGGCCGTGAGGAGTTCGGCCACGACCTGTTGGGGCCGCCAGTTGTTTTTGGCTGCGGCCTGCATCACTTCGTCAAAGCAGTTGACGATGCCTGGCAACTTCAGTTGACGGGCAAGTTCGAGAATTTCCTTACGCAGTTGCATGGGAGCCTCCAAGCCTGTCATAGCGAGCGCAATCCGCGATCGGTGCCATTTTCAGCTGCAGGTGGGCAGGCGGCTCAATCGCCTTTGGCGGCGGGGGATTGGTGCGCCGAGAGACAATGTTCAGGATCGCATCGGCCTTGCGCAGGCCAGATTTTAGAGCTTCTTCGCAGGCAGCCTCGACCACATCAATGTCGTGCTGGTAAGCAGCGAAAAGAATATCGGCAAGTTGCCGGTCTCCGTCGGATGTGCCCCGCAGATGGGTCCAGATCTGCGTCATTGCCGGTGGTAGGTCCCAGTCACGGAACGGTGCTCCATTGCGCAGAGCGCCAGGCTTGCGCTTGAGGACGGGCACATAGTGCCAAGGGTTGAAGATCGTTTTTCCTCGGCCGAAGCACCGTTCGTGCTCTCCGACAATCTCACCGTCTTGGCGCAGGACAATCCGCGTGGCGTAGACCTGCAACTGGACCTGACGTCCAACAGCTCTTGCCTCAACGCTGTATTTGTTTCTTTCGAAGTTGATCAGGCAGGTTCGGCTCACGGCGACCGTCTTTTCACGGAACCCGACGAAGGGCTTCTGCAGATGCGTCAGCAGCGGCTTTTCCTGCTGGAACTCCTCCCAGACCGTCACCTCCAGGTTTTCCGGATGCCGCAGTTCTTTTGCGCGTTTGATCGCGTCTTTTTGCAGCCGGGCATTCAATTCATCGAAGTCGGCCACCTCCAGACGCGGTGTAAAACTATAGGCGCGGCTCTCCTTGACCAGATTCTCAACCTGACCCTTCTCCCAACCGGCCGCGCGCGTACAGGCGATCGGGTTCACCAGATGATGAGAACACATCCGGGAGAATGCCTTGTTGAACTTTCTTTCCTTGCCCGACAGGATCGCATCGACGGCGGTCGTCATGTTATCGTAGATCCCGTTGATGCAGCCTCCACCAAAGAATTTGAAGGCCTCGTCGTGGGCATCAAAGACCATCTCCTGCGTCTCGCGCGGATAGGCAATGGAGAATGGCATGCGGCTATGGCAAAGTTTGAAATGGGCAACCTTCACGGTCGTGAGTGCACCGTCCATCAAAACCGTCTCCACACTCCAGTCGAACTGGTACGCCTCCCCAGGATCAAAGATCAGCGGGATGAACGCCTGCGCCTGTTGTCGGCCGTGCGCAATGCGCCAATTCTTTGTGTAGCGTCGAACACTGTCATACCCGCCGCCAAAACCATCATCGGAGAGTTCCTTCCAGATTTTGGTCATCCGCTTGCGGTGTTTCTTCGGAAGCGCCTCGTTCTCCTCAAGCGTTTCATCCAGACGCGCGCGCCAAGGCCCGAGCACCGGGTATGGCTGCGATTTGCGCTCATATTTGAACTCCGTCACTCCCGATCGGATTATCTTTCGAACCGTTGCACGGCTCAAATTGAGCGAACGGCAAATTTCCTTGATGCTCTTTTTTTCGATCAGGTGTAAGCGACGCACTTTTCTAATAGTTTCCACGCAAATCATCCCGCTTGCCTCTCCATCGACTGCTCAATGAAAAGGATGTCTACAACCATAGGGAGGGGTCAAATTTGGACGCCGATTTCCCCGCTTAGGGGGTCAAAATTGCACGCTTTTCTACAGCGAAATTCAGGCTTTGGAAGATGACCATCCTGTCACGGAACTTTGGCAGGTCATGACCGGTCAAGCAAGCGGTCGGACAGACGACAAGCAGATCACTCTGTTCGACAGTGTCGGCTTCGCCATCGAGGACTTTTCGGCTCTGCGCGTCATCAAGAGTGCGGTCGCGGAGACTGACTTCTTCGAACCGCTGGACATGCTGGCCGACCCTGACGATCCCCGCGATCTGTTTGGAATGCTCATGCGCGCGGGCTAACCCGCTTCCGATTCCGCTCCCGTTCAGTGTCAAAATGGGGGCTCTGCCCCCGCCGCCCGTTCCGGGCGACTCCCCCGGGATATTTTTAGCCAGATGAAGAAACGGATCGTTAACCTAGATTCGGTATTCGTCTTTTGCGGTACAGGCGGGGACGCCGATGACCGCGCCAGGTGAAGCTCTCCAACGTTGATATTGGAGAGCGGATCCCTACTTCATTTGGCTAAAAATATCCCGGAGCGCGAGGCAGAGCCTCGCAAACTCCTAGCCTGCCAAAGACGGCAAGTAGAGAACGATGCCCGGAAATGCCACAAGCAGCGCAATAGTGGCCGCGTCCGCCAGGAAGAACGGGGTGACCCCCTTAAAGACATCCTGAACGCTCAGGTCTGGCCGAACCCCTGCAACTACAAAGCAGTTCAGACCAATGGGTGGCGTGATCAGACAGAATTCGGCCATTTTCACCACCAATATCCCAAACCAGATCGCGCACATTGGGCCGGACATGCCAAAAGCGCTGTCTGCGGCGCTGACGGTTTCCCCTCCGTTCAGGGCCATAACAGCGGGATAGACGACGGGTAATGTCAGCAGCAACATCCCGATGGCATCCATGAACATCCCCAACACGGCATAGGCCAGAAGGATGCAGATCAGGATCAGCATCGGCGACATCTCAAGCGAAGTGATCCAATCCGAGAATGCACCCGGAAGGTCTGCAAAGCCCAGGAACCGCACGTAGATCAGCACGCCCCAGATGATCGAGAAAATCATGGCCGTTAGCTTCGCTGTCTCTAAAAGAGCCGATTTGAATTCGGGCCAGCGCATGCCATGAACCAGTGCGAAACAGAAGACGATGAACGCGCCTATGGCTCCGCCTTCGGTCGGGGTGCCCCAAGCCTGTTCGCCGAATGGGTTGTAGACGAAACAGATGATGATCAGGATGACGGCAACGATCGGGATCGCCCCAGGAAGCGCTTGGAACCGCTGTTTCCAAGTGAAACCGGTGACAGGAGGGCCAACGGATTTGAACACAACCGCGATACCGACAATGAGCAAGCCATAGATCACGGCAGAAAACGCTCCGGGAATGAAGCCCGCCAGCAGCAGCTTGCCGACGTCCTGTTCAACGATGATGGCATAGATCACAAGGATGGCTGACGGCGGGATCAGCGAGGCCAGCGTCCCCCCAGCAGCGACAACGCCTGCGGCGAAGCGCTTGTTGTAGCCAACGCTCAGCATTTCGGGAATTGCGATGCGGGCAAACACGGCCGACGTGGCAACTGAGGCGCCAGAGACGGCAGCAAACCCTGCCGTGGCGAATATGGTGGAGACCGCGAGGCCTCCGGGCACCCAGGCGATCCAACGTTTGGCCGCTTCGAAAAGCGCGCGCGTCAAGCCCGCGTAGTAGGCAAGGTAGCCGATCAGAATGAAGGTCGGGATCAGGCTGAGCGTATGGGCGGCAACCTTAGAATGCGGCACCTGCCCCGCCGTTTTGACGGCAACGGTGAGAGCTTTGCCAAACCGGTCGGGATCGTACCCGAACTTGGCCCAGAATATCCAAACCAAGCCGAACAACCCGGCCAGACCTGCCGCAAAGGCCACTCGCATGCCCGTGACAACAAGGACCAGCAGCCCAGCCGTTACCCAAAGGCCGATGTCAATCGTGTCCATCTGCTAGTCCTGCCCTTCGAACTGCTCTGCCTCTGCGGCAGCCTGTGCGGCGGCGTCTTGGATCAAGGGCACCGCCACGGGTGCCTCAAGCCCCAGAACGAACGCGCGGCCATAGCCCCAGATCTGCAGAACTAACCGGAGCGACAAGACCGAAAACGCCACCGGTGCCAGTAGTTTTGCAGGCCAAAGCGGAATGCCGATGTCGATTGAGCTGTCGCGGCTCCACATCGGCGCACCGAAATCAAAGGATCGGTCAAAATGGGACCAGCTGCCCCAGACTAATGCCAGCATCAGGACAAGGATCAGGATGACCGAGATTAGCTCGAACAACCACAGCGCCCGTCCGTGCAGACGCGAGATCACAATGTCCATCCGGATATGGCCGCCATCGCGCTGCACGTAAGAGATGCCGAGAAAGGCGATCAGTGGCATCGCCTGTTCGATCCAATCCACATAGCCCGGCAACGGCGCGTTTATCGCGTTGCGGCCGCTGACCGAGACGACGGCCAGGACCATCAGTCCAAAGACGGCTATTCCGCTGATCAAGGCGAGAGCCCGCTCCACCTTCAGCAAGTGCTGATCGATCTGGCTGAGGCGACTGCCATCCTCCAGCACCGTGGCCTGTACCGCCATTCCGGTGATCCCCTTTGTCAAGAAAGGCCGGGCGCAGGGACGCGCCCGGCGTATTCGATCAGTTGCCGCCGCGCTGTTGCGTCAGCGTGGTCTGAACCAGTTCGTAGAGGTCCTGCGCTGGCAGGCCCTGCGCGCTCATATCTGCAATCCACTGCTCGCGGATCGGATCGGCCGCCTTAGCGCGGAACTCTTCAATGACCGCGTCGTCGATCATAACCTTCTGCACGCCCTTTTCTTCCAGAACGCTGTCCCATTGCTCCAGAAGCCCAGCATAGTTGGCCAGATAATGCTCAATGGCCTCATCGATTGAACTGTCGAGAGCTTCGCGGTGCTCAGGCGACAGCGCTTCATACGCGTCGATATTCGCAACCACCGGGCAATTCACAGTGCCGGGGTTGAGGTTTGCCGTCCACCAATCCGCCTCATTGATCGTACCGAAGGACAGATGCGCGTGCTGCGCGAAGGCGACGGTATCGACCACACCCGATTCCATGGCGTTGAACGCCTCAGTCGCAGGGACCGAGGTTGGTACACCGCCCACGGCCTCAAACGCTTTGCCCAGACCACCTGTTGCGCGTACGCGCATGCCTTCGAACGCGGCCAGATTGTCGCGTGGATCGCCGGTGCCGACCAAATTGTACTGCGGCATGGGCGAGGTCATCAGAATTCGCGCATTCCATTGCGCCATTTCTTCAGCCACCGCTGGGTGATCATAGACCGCATGGCTGACGGCAACCTCTTCTTCCAGATTGTTCACTCCCAGAAACGGCAGTTCCAGCACGGTAATCGCGCGGTTCTTGTCGCGGTGATAACCGGCACAAAACTGCGCGATCTCGAATGCGCCGATCTCGATGCCATCCAGGTTTTCGCGCGGCTTCGACAGGCCGCCATAGCTGACATTGATCGTGAACTCTCCACCGGTTTTTTCCGAGACCAGCTCGGCCAGTTTTTCGACATGTTCGGTAAAGGCGCGGCGCTTGCCCCAGACCGAGGCGTTCCATTCGGTGGCTGCGGCCTCGGACACGAAGGCAACGCCAAGGGCGGCGACGGCGGCACCGCTCAGCATCTTTTTCATAATATCTTCTCCCTTTGATGCGCCCCCTCCCGAGGCGCTTGGAAAGATGCTAGCGCCAACATGTATATGTGCCAACCCCTGCGTCCTGATATGTCGCTAACACGCGATATGTCCGGTGTATGTAACATGCGATCTGTCCGGTTCTATTCTGTCTCTGAGAGGAGGCGTTATGAACCGAGCAGAAGTGTTACAGGAAGTTCGACTGATGAAGTTTGAAGATGTGTATTCGCGGCGAAGCGCGAACAAGCTGACGCAAGAACAGGCGGCTGAGATACTGGGTGTATCCGTGCGCACCGTCAGGCGTTGGGAGGATCGATTTGAGGCGGATGGTGCAGAAGGTCTGTACGACCGTCGGCTTGGCAAACTGGCCAACAATCGTGTTGCCACGGATAAGGTCATGGAGATGCTTGAACTGTTTGATACCAAGTACTGGGATTACACGCCGAAGCATTTCCACGAGAAGCTGGTGGCCCACCATGGTTTCACACAGAGCTACAACTGGGTGCGGCTTACACTGCAGCGCCACGGCCGGGTTCAGGCAGCACCCCGACGAGGTGCCCATCGGCGCAAGCGGCCCCGCCGTCCGATGGTTGGCATGATGTTGCATCAGGACGGCTCCAGCCATGAATGGGTTCCGGGTCAGTGGTGGGATCTGATCGTCACCATGGACGATGCCACCAACCGGGTTTATTCGGCATTCTTTGTCGAGGAAGAAGGGACGATGAGCAGTTTTCAGGGGCTGACAGAGGTGATCGAGGCGCAAGGTCTGTTTTGCTCGCTCTATGCCGATCGGGGCTCTCATTACTGGCATACGCCCGAAGCGGGCGGCAAAGTGGACAAGGACAATCTGACCCAGGTCGGGCGCGCCTTGCAGCAACTCGGCATTGAGCTGATCCCGGCCTATTCACCGCAGGCCCGTGGACGGTCTGAACGCATGTTTGGCACGTTCCAGAACCGATTGCCGCAGGAACTGCGGTCCCATGGGATCACAACCATTGAAGAGGCCAATCAGTTCCTGAAAGAGGTCTATCTTCCCGAACACAATGCCCTGTTTGCAAAGGAGCCGGAGGATACGACCTCGGCCTTCGTGCCGTTTACAGGCAATGTGCGCGACACCCTGTGTGTGCAGGAAGACCGCGTCGTCGGCAACGACAATACGGTGCGCTACAAGGGCCTGGTCATGCAGATCGCGGCAGACAGGCACCGTCATCATTTCGTCAAGGCGAAGGTCAGGGTCCACGAATACCCCGATGGTCAACTGGTCATCTTCCACGGCCCGAGATGCATTGGCCGCTACCAGCCTGACGGATCACCCATCACACAGGAGGATAGCAAACACAAAGTCGCGTGACCCGCTTCGACGTGGCGCGAACGCGGTGGCCCAAATCTACGGTCGCCTACGGCTCCCTCCGAATTGGGCCACCGCGCAATCAACTGAAGCGGACAATTGGCATGTTACCTACACCGGACAATTCAGAATGTTCTCGACACCCCTGCGTCCTGATAGGTGATTTTCAAGCACATCTTTTGACTCTTGTTGTTCGACGACATAACTGCGGATCACCACGGAAACGCCCCTCTTGGGCCGGTTAAAAAAATTACATCTTTAACGTTGTTTTTTCACTTTATTTTTTAGAAAGTCGAAATTTTTTGACTAATTTACTTCGTTCGGAAAAATTTCTTTACAAACAAATCCAAGGAATACGGCAATTTATTTCATTATTTTCTGAACCCGGCCATACTTCGATTGGGGAGGAACGGGATCGACAATGCTCAAATAACGGGCAAGAGACGTCCCATAGTTATCCAGCCTAGAGGGAGGAGCCTCAACATGACCACCGCTGCCCAGGCAGATGCCAAGACCTATCCGCCAACCGCAGAGACCGTTGAGCGGGCGCATGTCGATGCCGCGAAATATGAAGAGATGTATGCCGCATCGGTTAGCGACCCGGACGCGTTCTGGGGCGAACACGGCAAGCGGATCGACTGGATCAAGCCCTTTAAGCAGGTCAAGGATGTCAACTACGATTTCGGCTCGGTCAAGATTAACTGGTATGCCGATGGTACTCTGAACGTCTCGGCCAACTGCCTGGATCGCCATTTGGAAACGCGCGGCGATCAGACCGCAATCATCTGGGAGCCGGATGATCCAAATGATGCTGCCCAGCACATCACCTATGCCGAGTTGCACCGCCGCACCTGCCGCATGGCCAATATTCTAGAATCCATGGGCGTACGCAAAGGTGATCGCGTCATCATCTACCTTCCGATGATCCCCGAGGCCGCCTATGCCATGCTGGCCTGCGCGCGCATCGGTGCGATTCACTCGATCGTTTTTGCAGGCTTCTCGCCTGACGCTCTGGCGGCCCGTGTCAACGGTTGCGACGCCAAAGTCGTCATCACCGCAGATGAAGCCCCGCGCGGCGGCCGCAAAACGCCGCTGAAATCGAACGCTGACGCGGCATTGCTGCACTGCAAGGACAGCGTAAAATGCCTGGTCGTCAAACGCACAGGTGGTCAGACCACTTGGATCGATGGGCGTGACTACGACTATAACGAAATGGCGCTTGAGGCTGATGACTATTGCGCCCCAGCCGAGATGAGCGCGGAAGACCCATTGTTTATTCTGTACACGTCGGGTTCGACCGGCCAGCCCAAAGGTGTGGTTCACACTACCGGCGGCTATCTGGTCTATGCCGCGATGACTCATGAGATCACCTTCGACTATCACGAAGGCGATGTGTACTGGTGTACGGCAGACGTGGGTTGGGTCACTGGCCACAGCTATATCGTTTATGGTCCGCTGGCCAATGGTGCCACAACCCTGATGTTCGAAGGCGTGCCGACCTACCCGGATGCAGGTCGTTTCTGGGAAGTATGTGCCAAGCACAAGGTCAACCAGTTCTATACGGCTCCAACCGCGATCCGCGCCCTGATGGGACAAGGAAGTGAGTGGGTCGAAAAGCACGATCTCAGCGACCTCAAAGTTTTGGGTACCGTGGGTGAGCCAATCAATCCCGAAGCCTGGAACTGGTACAACGAGGTTGTCGGCAAGGGCAAATGCCCGATCGTCGATACCTGGTGGCAGACTGAAACTGGTGGTCACCTGATGACCCCCCTGCCCGGCGCGCATGCGATGAAGCCCGGCTCGGCGATGAAACCGTTCTTTGGCATCGAACCGGTGGTCTTGGACCCGCAATCCGGTGTCGAGATTGAAGGAAACGGTGTCGAAGGTGTTCTGTGCATCAAGGACAGCTGGCCCGGCCAGATGCGCACCGTCTGGGGCGATCATGAGCGGTTCGAGAAGACCTATTTCTCGGACTACAAAGGCTACTACTTCACCGGCGACGGCTGCCGTCGTGACGAAGGTGGTGACTACTGGATCACCGGCCGCGTCGATGACGTGATCAACGTCTCGGGCCACCGTATGGGTACTGCCGAGGTCGAAAGCGCGCTGGTGGCGCACGCAGCAGTGGCCGAGGCCGCCGTGGTAGGCTATCCCCATGAAATCAAAGGACAAGGCATCTATTGCTATGTCACTCTGATGAATGACCGTGAGCCTTCGGATGAGCTGCTCAAAGAACTGCGCACCTGGGTCCGGACCGAGATTGGCCCGATCGCCTCGCCTGACGTCATTCAGTGGTCCCCAGGCCTGCCCAAAACACGCTCGGGCAAGATCATGCGGCGAATTCTACGCAAGATCGCCGAGAACGACTTTGGCTCGCTGGGCGATACGTCCACTCTGGCCGATCCGTCGGTCGTCGACGACCTGATTGCAAACCGAGCGAATAAGTGAGGGCATAATGGACGCTGCGACCATGACAACTCCTGCTGTTCTCATCCTTCTCGGCCCTCCGGGCGCCGGGAAGGGCACTCAGGCGCGCATGCTGGAAGACAAGTTCGGGCTGGTGCAACTCAGCACCGGTGACCTTCTGCGTGCGGCTGTTGCTGCAGGCACCGATGCCGGAAAGGCGGCGAAAGTCGTGATGGAGGCCGGCGAGCTGGTCAGCGACCAGATCGTCATCGACATCCTGCGCGATCGCATGGCGGAACCCGACTGTGCCAAAGGGGTCATTCTCGATGGCTTCCCCCGCACCACCGTTCAGGCCGAGGCGCTGGATGGTCTTCTGGCTGAAAAAGACCAGAAGATCAGCGCCGCGATCAGCCTAGAGGTGGAGGATGCCGAAATGGTGATCCGGATCTCGGGCCGTTACACCTGCGCCGGTTGCGGTGAAGGCTACCACGACACGTTCAAGAAACCGTCGGTCGACGGCACTTGCGACAATTGCGGCGGGACCGAATTCAAGCGCCGGGCCGATGACAACGCGGAAACCGTTGCCTCACGCCTCAGCGCCTATCACGCACAGACAGCCCCACTGATCACCTACTACGACGGTCAGAGCGTTCTGAAGCGGACGAACGCCATGGGCAAGATTGAAGACATCGCGCGCGACCTGGAGGAAATCGTCGCCAGCGAGGTGAACTAAGGGAGGGAGACAGGCCGTAAGGCCTTGATCCTTAAAAAGAATACTTCGATGCACCGCCTTGGCGGAACAGAGGAGTTTTGTCAGATGCCACGGGGTATCTGTTACATTCGAGAAGCGGTCCGGCGCGCTGGAGGAACGAAGCAAAGGACCGCCCAACGAGGAAGCGAAGGAGGAACCCGCAATGGCGGATCAATCTACCAACTCCGCGCAGACTGCCGAAGCCGATAAGGGCTATTGGCAGGCCAACCTGCGCCTCATCTACATCAGCCTCGCGATCTGGGCGCTGGTGTCGTTTGGATTCGGCATCCTGCTGCGTCCGCTGCTGTCCGGCATATCTGTTGGCGGTACTGATCTGGGCTTTTGGTTCGCTCAGCAAGGATCAATATTGGTCTTTCTGGTGCTGATCTTCAACTACGCCTGGCGCATGAACAAGCTAGACGCCGAACACGGCGTAGACGAAGAGTAAGGGAGAGCGGGGACAATGGATCAGTTTACCATCAACCTGCTGTTTGTTGGCGCATCCTTCGCGCTTTACATCGGCATCGCGATCTGGGCCCGTGCGGGTTCCACATCTGAATTCTACGCTGCTGGTCGCGGCGTTCACCCGGTCACCAACGGTATGGCGACAGCGGCGGACTGGATGTCTGCGGCCTCGTTCATTTCGATGGCGGGCCTCATCGCCTTTACCGGCTATGACAACTCGACCTTCCTGATGGGTTGGACCGGTGGCTACGTGCTGCTGGCTCTGCTGCTTGCGCCTTACCTGCGTAAGTTCGGCAAATACACCGTCTCGGAATTCATCGGCGATCGTTTCTACAGCCAGACTGCACGCGTCGTTGCCGTGATCTGTCTGATCGTTGCATCGGTGACCTACGTGATCGGTCAGATGACCGGCGTTGGCGTGGCCTTTGGCCGCTTCCTTGAGGTTTCGAACACATCCGGTCTGCTGATCGGTGCTTGTGTCGTGTTTGCATACGCGGTGTTTGGCGGGATGAAGGGTGTGACCTACACCCAGGTTGCTCAGTACTGCGTGCTGATCACAGCCTACACCATCCCGGCGATCTTCATCTCGCTGCAGCTGACCGGCACTCCGATCCCTGCACTGGGTCTGTTCGGCGACACTGCAAGCGGTGAGCCTCTGCTGACCAAACTGGACGCCATCGTGACCGAGCTGGGCTTCAACGAATACACGGCTCACCACTCGAACACGCTGAACATGGTTCTGTTCACGCTGTCGCTGATGATCGGTACTGCGGGTCTGCCGCACGTCATCATGCGCTTCTTCACCGTTCCGAAAGTGTCTGACGCACGTTGGTCGGCTGGTTGGACGCTGGTCTTCATCGCGCTGCTGTATCTGACCGCCCCTGCGGTTGGCGCAATGGCCCGTCTGAACATCACCGACATGATGTGGCCCAATGGTGGCATCGAAGGTGGCGCTGTCTCGGTCGAGGAAATCGACAACGATCCGCGCTATGACTGGATGCAGACATGGCAGAAAACCGGTCTGCTGGACTGGGAAGACAAGAACGGCGACGGCAAGATCCAGTACTACAACGACAAGTCTGAAGCTATGACTGCAATCGCGGAAGAAAAAGGCTGGGTCGGAAACGAGCTGACCAAATTCAACCGTGACATCCTGGTTCTGGCCAACCCCGAAATCGCCAACCTGCCGGGTTGGGTGATCGGTCTGGTCGCTGCCGGTGGTCTTGCGGCTGCTCTGTCGACCGCTGCGGGCCTGTTGCTTGCGATCTCGTCGGCGGTGTCCCACGACCTTGTCAAAGGTGCGATCAATCCGCAGATTTCGGAAAAAGGTGAACTGCTGGCCGCGCGTATCGCAATGGCCGTAGCCATCCTGGTTGCAACCTATCTGGGTCTGAACCCACCGGGCTTTGCGGCACAAACCGTGGCCTTGGCCTTTGGTCTGGCGGCTGCCTCGATCTTCCCGGCGCTGATGATGGGGATCTTCTCGACCCGCATCAACAACACCGGCGCGGTTGCTGGTATGCTGGCTGGTCTGGTTGTCACTCTGGTCTATATCTTCCTGCACAAGGGCTGGTTGTTCATTCCGGGCACCAACTCGTTCACCGACGCTGACCCGCTGCTGGGTCCGATCAAGTCGACCTCGTTCGGCGCAATCGGTGCAATGATCAACTTCGCAGTTGCGTATGTTGTTGCCGGCATGACCAAAGAGACTCCGCAGGAGATCAAAGATCTGGTCGAAAGCGTACGCATTCCCCGTGGTGCGGGCGCAGCTCAGAACAAATGAGCTTGATGCGGCCTGAGGTTCTTGCCAATGGCCGCGTCTTTCGATCCACTACTCCCGTCCGGCACACCACCGGGCGGGATTTTTGTTCCACGGAGTATTTAGATGCCCCTGTCCCATGACCAGATCACCCGGTTTCTGGAATCCGTACATCCTTATGACGCCCTGCCCGCCGACGTACTGGATGAAGTCGCCAAACAGATCGAGGTCTGGGAGGTTGATGAGGATTACCCTGTTTACGATCTGGGCCATAAACTGCCCGGCGTATTCGTGATCTATGAAGGACAGGTTGAAATCACGGATGAGAACGATGAGGTCGTTTCGCATCTGGGCTTGCGCAATTCCTTTGGTGAACGCGGGCTGCTGAAAGACGGGAAAGCCGCGACCAAGGCGCGCGCCCATACCCCATCTGTGCTGATCGTACTGCCACCTGAACTGGTGCGAGAATTGATCGATAACCATGATGTGGTCTCCAAATTCTTCGATCGCTCACGCGGGGGCCGCAGCGGTCCGCAGAGTTTGGCGACCAGCGCCATTGATGTCCTGATGGCACACAATCCGGCCACCTGCCCTCCGGCCACGACCGTGCGCGACGCCGCGCGCCTGATGCGCGACAAGGGGATTTCGTCGCTATGCGTGACAGAGGCCGACGATCTGGTAGGCATCACCACCTTGCGTGATATCTCGGGCAAGTTTGTGGCGGATGCGATGCCCGCGGATACTCCGATCTCACAGATCATGACGCCGAACCCAACCACCCTATCGCCATCGGATATAGGCTCGGATGTGCTACACGTGATGATGGAGCGCGGGATCGGCCACATCCCGATTTGCGAGGGCGGCCGTCTAGTCGGGGTCGTCACTCAGACAGACCTGACCCATTATCAGGCCGTGAATTCGGCCGAACTTGTTCGCCGAATTGCCCATGCCGACACTGCCGAGGAAATGGCCAAGGTCACGGCAGAAATCCCCCAGCTGCTGGTGCAGCTGGTTGCGGGTGGCAACCGGCATGAAATCGTAACACGGCTGGTCACGGATATCGCCGACACTGCCACGCGTCGGCTGCTGAGTCTTGCTGAAGCCAAACTGGGGCCGCCGCCGGTGCCATACCTGTGGCTGGCCTGCGGATCGCAAGGACGACAGGAGCAGACAGGTGTGTCCGATCAGGACAACTGCCTGATACTGGACGATGCGGTGACCGAAGCTGACATGGCTTATTTCACGCAACTGGCCAAACATGTCTCGGACGGGCTGGATACCTGCGGCTATTTCTACTGCCCCGGTGACATGATGGCGACCAATCCGCGCTGGTGTCAGCCGCTGCATGTCTGGCGCGACTATTTCAAGGGGTGGATTGCCAAACCAAATCCCGAAGCGCAGATGTTGGCCTCGGTCATGTTTGACCTGCGTCCTATCGGCGGCTCGTTCGAGCTGTTTGCCGATCTTCAGGACGATACGCTGAATGCCGCCAACGCGAATTCGATTTTTGTCGCGCATATGATCTCGAATTCGCTGAAACACACCCCGCCTTTGGGGCTGTTGCGTGGGTTTGCAACCATCCGATCGGGGGAGCATCGCAATACGCTGGATCTGAAACATAACGGGGTGGTGCCCGTGGTCGATCTGGCGCGGATTTACAGCCTGCAGGGCAAACTGCCAGAAGCCAACACCCGCGCCCGCCTAAAAGCCGCCGAGGCCGCAGGTGTCCTAAGCCCGTCAGGTGCGCGCGATTTGTTGGATGCCTATGATCTGATTGCGGAAACCCGGCTGGAACATCAGGTCGCGCTGGTCAAATCCAGGGAAAAACCCGACAATTACCTGCCACCTACGAACCTGTCGGACTTTGAGCGCAGCCACCTGAGGGACGCATTTGTGGTGGTGAAAACCATGCAATCCGCCGTTGGTCACGGCAAAGGAATGCTGGGTTAAAAACGAGAGATCAGGGTCGTCCTCGGCGACCGTATTTGAATTTAAACGACTGGGCGAGGAACGCCCGAAGGGTGGAGAAGACCAATGTTTCTGGAATTGATCGGTACGATATTTGCGGGCTTTGCCTTTGCCGGGATCGTGCTGGTGCTGAACAAGCTGACCGGCGGAAGGTTGCCCCGGTGGGCCACGCCGGTCGCTGCGGGGCTGGGCATGATCGGAATGACGATCGCCAGCGAATACTCGTGGTACGACCGCACCCGCGAAACGCTGCCGGACAGTGTCAGCATCATCCAAGAGGTCGAAAGCCGCGCGATTTACCGCCCCTGGACCTATGCCGTGCCTTTCGTGGACAGGTTTGCTGCCATCGACACAGACTCGGTGCGCAAGAATGAACAAGTGCCGGATGAACGGCTGGTCGAGCTCTATTTCTTTGGCCGCTGGGCACCGGTCTCGAAGGTACCGGTGGTCGTAAACTGCGCCGAAAACCTGCGGGCCAATCTGGCCGACGGGGCCGAATTTGGCGACGATGGCCGCGTTCTGAATGCCGACTGGATCAAGGCCGGGACCGGCGATCCGATCATCGAGGCCACCTGCGGAGTTTGATCATGCTGACCAAGTTGAGTCTGCGTCTGAGAATCTTTCTGTTCTTCTGCCTGTTAGCGGCTGGTGGGCTGGCGGTCAGCGCTCTGGCGCTTTGGTTCAGCTATGCCCGCGAGGGCAACCCCGCCCTTTTCGACCCGTTCCTTTTTGCCGGGATCGTGATTGCCTTTGGGCTGTTGGCCTTGATCGCCGGGGTCTGGTTGCTGTTTGACGACAACGTGGCAAAACCGATTGAGCGTCTGTCAGCCGAATTGCGCGCGCGCGCGCATGCCGGAGTCAGCAGCAACATGGATGTCCAAACGGCGAAATACTTGGGCGACCTTGCCCCGGCCGCGGCTGGGCTGGCGGATCAGCTATCGCACAAGACGCTCAGCGTGGCCGAGGCTGTCGCATCCGAGACCGCCCAACTGGCGGCCGAAAAGAACAGGCTCACTGCCCTATTGACCGAAATCCCGGTTGCGATGCTGCTCGCCAGCCCGAACCACAAGATCGTCCTCTATGATGCGCAAGCGGCCGAGGTTCTGGCCCAGATCGCACATCCGCGCCTGAACGCCGCGCTTGAGGACTATCTACAGCCAGACGCGCTGTATGCCGCCTATTCGAAACTGGTCAAAACCGGTCAGGACGTTACCTGCACGTTGACCAGCATCGACGGAGCGCAGAGCTATTCCGCGCGCGTGAAACCGTTGGGAGATACGCCCGGATACATGCTGATCTTCGACGACAGCGCGGCGCAGATCGCCCCGGACGCGGCGCGCCCACTAGTCTATGATTTCGATCTGTTGAACATGTCGGCCTCGGACAGTTTCGAGGCCCAAACGATTGAAGATCTTTGCTTTGTCGTCTTTGACACCGAAACCACCGGCCTGTTGCCGCACAAGGACGAGATCGTTCAGATCGGTGCGGTCCGCGTCGTGAAAGGACGCATCGTTGAGGGGGAGCGGTTCGACATGCTAGTCAATCCCGGCATCCCCATTCCAGCGGCCTCGACCAAGGTTCACAAGGTTAGCGACCAGATGGTGCAAGGCGCACCAGAGATTGGTGAAGCCGGCCGTATCTTTCATCAATTCGCTCGGGACGCCGTGATTGTTGCCCATAACGCGCCATTCGACATGGCATTCCTGCGCCGTCACGCCAAGCGGATGGGTGTTGAATGGGACCACCCAATTCTGGACACTGTGCTTTTGTCTGCTGTCCTGTTCGGCGCCAGCGAAACGCATACACTGGACGCGCTATGTGACCGTTTGGACGTAGAAATTCCCGAAGCGCTCCGTCACACGGCGCTGGGGGATGCGGTGGCCACGGCCGAAGCGCTTGTGCGGATGCTGCCCATGCTGAAAGCGCGGGAAATCACCACCTTCGGCGCAATCATCACCGAAACCCGTAAACATGGTCGCTTGTTGGAGGACCTGAACTGACCTAGTTTTTCAACGTGATGAACCAAAGTTACCATAGACAATACGGAACGGTCATGGCACCTGACGATCGGGCAGAGAACAGATGTGCAATGACCGAGAAGACTTTTATCCCAACCCCTGATCAAAGCACCGCGTTTCGTGAAGCGCTGGGGTGTTTCGGGACAGGTGTAACGGTCGTCACAACTCAGACTGCACTTGGGCCGCGCGCGATCACCGTGAACTCCTTTACCTCGGTTTCACTGGCCCCACCGCTGGTCCTGTGGTGTTTGGCCAAGGAATCCAACCGGTTCGGCGCGTTTTCGGACTGCCAGCACTATTCCATCCATGTCATGGCACAAGAGCAGCAGGACCAAAGCCTGCGGTTTGCTCGGGACGGAGAAGATTTCTCTCACGCAGACTGGAGCGCAGATGAAATGGGCCGGCCGCAACTGGCCGATTGCCTCGCGCGGTTTGACTGCCATCTGCATGCCTGCCACGAAGCGGGCGACCACCTGATTATGGTCGGCCATGTGGATCAGGTCATGTACCGCACGGGTCAGGGCCTGATCTTCAAACGCGGTCAGTTCGGCGGGTTTGTCGACCTGATCTGACGACCCTTAGTCGTCAAGCGAGCCGTGAACCGCCAGCGCCTCAAGCTGTGTTTCTTGCGGCGTGATCACGCGGAACGCTTCATGCACGCCGCTTTCGGTCAATTCACGCGCAACGGTCAGCAAGGTGTTGGCAGGGTGTTCGTCGCAAAGCTCGGACATATGATCTATCTCCGCTTGCGCTACGCCCATCGCGGCCTCGAGCGACGGTGCGCCGTAGAGTTTAACGAAATGCTCGGCCAGGTTTTCGACGATCTGATCTTTCTCGGCCGGTTCGATCTGAGTGACGGCCACAAAGGTCACACGGCCAAAGGTCTCTAACCCCAGCCAGCCATTGGCGAAGGCCTGACGGGCTTTCCCTTCCAGATCGCCCTGTCCCCAATTCGAAAACTCAAACCCGCCCGAGATGCACCATTCCCCCGTGCGCGCTGGCGAGTGGAACACGTTCATGTCGCTTTCGTCGAAATGTATCGCGCGGGCCAGTTTCATCAGGTCGCCTCCAATAGGTTTGTGAGCGGGCGCAGGTGAGTCTCATCCTTGTCGCGGATCAGCATGCCGAACCGCTCATCCGTGCCAAGGAACACGCCCTGCCCCTCGATTGGTTCTCCGACACCGCGCAGAAGGCCAAGCCATTCACCGTGTAGCGGCGCGTTACCGTCTTCGGACCAGCGGTTGAGCCATGTCAGCATATGACGCGACCAACTTTCCACCAGTTGGGTTGCCGAAACGTCGGCGCAGCCCTCATCATAAAGCGCGGTGACGTCCGGCGTATGGCCGGGCGCATCGCTGGTTTGCAGCAGTACCAATTCCCACCCGACGACCAGCCAGTCGGGTATCTGATCGGGATCTATGGTTGACGCGGCAACATGGAACTGTCCGCATTTCGCACCGTTCACGCAGATCAGGCCATCCCAGCCCAGATGCACCGCCACTTCTGGCGGGGCCAGTGCGCCCAGCGAGTTCTGAAATCCAACGGCGCACAGCGGCAGCATCGCCATGGCGTCCTGCAAGGCGACCTCCGGCGCGAATACAATGGCCGCGCGCAGGCGATCGGCCTGAATATTGTAAACGACCGAGCCGGAATCACAGCCCAGCGCCGCCATGGCCTGGGCCTTTTCGAACGGGTCTTCCCCACCCTTGGCGTGGTGACCTGTCAACAGAGGGGGAAAAACCGGCTCGCTCATGCGTTGCCTTTGGCGATCAGGTCGCGCGCGATCTTGCGGAACGCGTCGGCCTGTGGGCTGTCGGGCTTGCTGACCACGATGGGCGCACCCCCGTCCGCGGCCATCCGGATATCCAGATGCAGCGGGATTTCACCCAATAGCGGCACGCCCAGCGCCTCGGCCTCGGACGCGACACCGCCATGACCAAAGATATGTTCCTCATGCCCACAGTTGGAACAGATATGGGTCGACATGTTTTCGATCATACCGAAGATCGGTGTCTTGAGCTGGTTGAACATATCGATCCCCTTGCGGGCGTCGATCAGTGCCACGTCCTGCGGGGTTGAGACAACGATGGCCCCATCCACCTGGAACTTTTGGCTGAGCGTCAGTTGCACATCGCCAGTGCCCGGTGGCAGGTCAACGATCAGCACGTCCAGAGCGCCCCACTGCACTTGGTTCATCATCTGCTGAAGCGCACCCATCAGCATGGGACCGCGCCAAACAACCGCCTGCCCTTCGTTGGTCATGAGGCCCATCGACATCATGGTGACGCCGTGATTGCGCAACGGCAGGATCGTCTTACCGTCCGGGCTGGCCGGGCGTCCCGAGACACCCAGCATCCGAGGCTGTGATGGCCCGTAAACATCCGCGTCCAGCAGACCCACACGCCGCCCCTCCGCCGCCAAGGCACAGGCGAGGTTCGCCGAAACGGTCGATTTGCCGACCCCACCCTTGCCTGAAGCAACGGCGATAATCCGATCCACTCCAGGCACAGCCTGCGGACCGGTCTGAGAGGGCTTTGGCTTTGGCTTCAAATCTGGCGGAGCCTTATCGGAATGCGCGGTCAACATGGCCGATACTTTCGAAACCCCTTCGACCATCTGCGCGGCCTGCTCAGCGGCGGCGCGAACCGGCTCCATCCGCTCGGCCTGTTTGGGGTCGATCTCAAGCACGAAGCGCACGGTATCGCCTTCGACATTCAGGGCACGCACAACGCCCGCGCTGACGATATCCTGACCGGAAACCGGGTCGGTGATCTTTTTCAAAATTGCAAGAACCGCGTCACGGACACTCATGCCATCATCCCCATAACCTGCCCCATCGCATGGTTGCTTTTCATTGCATGTGTCTCCGTCTCTTTTCGTTCATTTGACGCATTTGCCTTTTGGCGATTAGGCTTGGGCATGCGCTTTTTCCTTTTGTGCCTCAGCCTGACGCTCTCCGCCACCCCTTCCGGGGCGCAAGACGCGATTGGCTTGGCCAGCCCGACCGAAGTTTCGAACTCGGGCCTTTTGCAACATATTCTTCCGCGCTTTTCACTCAAGACCGGGATACGGGTAATCAGCGATGCTGAGGGCGTTATGTCGCTGAATACCGGCGCCGAGGGCGATCCGGTCTTTGCACGCGGCGAGATCGTCTATCACCTGCGCATTCAGGACGACCCGAAACAGGCACGCTTTCGTGACTGGCTGCTGTCGGATATCGGCAAGCGCACGATCGAAAGTTTTGCTCCGGATCAAGGCCCGCCCTTCAGCGCCAGTTTCGAGGTTGCCAGCGCCGAGGCCTCTGAAGTCATCGACGGCAATACCGCATTGGGTGAGGCGCTTTCGATGACCCATTGCGGCCGCTGCCATGTGATCGGCCCGCAGAACCGCATGAATGGGCTCGGTTCGACCCCCTCTTTCGCCGTTTTGCGCACGTTGCCAGATTGGGATGAGAGGTTTCAGGCCTTCTTCGCCCTGAACCCCCACCCGGCCTTTACACAGATCGAGGGGCTGACGCCCCCCTTCGATCCTTCGCGTCCGTCGCCCATACACCCAGTTGAGATGACGCTGGACGATCTGGACGCCATTCTGGCATTTGTCTCGGTCATCAGCGCAGCGGATCTCGGCGCGCCGCTGCAGCATCAATGATCCTTCCGTTTTGAGAAATAGTCATCCGTAGTCACAACCTTGGGCCGCGGCTTGGACTGGAAGGGATTGTCCTGCATGTTGAACTGCGCGCCCACTCGGCAATTGTCGCACATATGGATCATCCGCGCCTGCTCGGACGAGGCAAACATAGGGTGTATACCCGACAACTTCTCCATGACCCGCTCCACCGTTGACTTCACACCGAACGGGGCACCGCATTCGACACACTCAAAGGGCTCTTCCTCGTTCAACACCTGCTGAGACAACGCGGCATCGCTCAGGTCCAGTTGGGGAACCAGCGCAATGGCATCCTCGGGGCAGATGTTGCGGCACAGGCCGCATTGCAAACAGGCGTCCTGCTGGAAGTTCAGCTGCGGTTTATCCGGGTTGTCGATCAGGGCCCCCGATGGGCAGAGCGACACACAGCTTAGGCACAGCGTACACGCATCCGTATCCACCGCGACGGCCCCATAGGGTGCGCCTTGAGGCAAAGCCAGAGGCTCCTCGGCCTTAGGGTTCAGAGCCTGCGCTGCCAACCGGGCGATTTGCCTGCGGTTACCCAACGGCAGAACCGGATCGGTCAGTGCCGCCGGTACCTCTTGCGCATAGAGCAGATCGCTCATCGCGTCCGGGTCGGCCTCATCAATCAGTCCAAGCCCTACGTCCGGCGCGATCGCCTGTGCAAGCTCCAGCTCGCGGTCCAGCGCGTCCCGCTCGGTCGTCGGCGCAAGCAGGATGTCGACCCGTGCAAAGCCGTGGGCCAAAGCGGCCAGCATTTCGGCATGGCCGAAGCCGGAAATGACGCTCAACTCCATTGGAATGACATCGGCGGGAAGTCCACGTCCGAACCGCGCAGCAAGACGGATCATCTCGGCCCCGTGAGCGTCGTGCACCAGCAGACGCGGTACGGAGCCTTCGGCCCGGCGATAGGTTCGGGCCAGGACATGCATCCGCGACAGCACCGCCGACACAGGCGGGTCTTCATAGGTGATCGCGGTCGAGGGGCACAGCGCCGCGCACGCCCCACAGCCAGCGCAGATCATGGGGTCAATGGCGACATGCTCTCCGGCGGGTGTGATGGCCCCAGTCGGGCAGATATCGAGGCAATTGGTACAGGCGACCTGCTCGGCCCGCGAATGGGCACACAGAGTTTCCTCAAGACGCACATAGAGGGGTTTTTCGAACGTCCCTACCAACTGCGCTGCATCAAACGCCAGTTTCGAGACAGCCAACGGGTCGCGCGGGTCCGCCCGCAGATAGCCTTCGCGCTTGGCCGGAGCTTGAACGAATGGCGTCTCTCCGGTCACATCAATCAGGATGTCGCAGGCCGACTGCGCCCGGTCACGCGGCTCGGTCCATCCGAACGCCCCACGACCACCCGGGGCAATCTGCTGCAACCCGTCGATCCGCAGGGCAAACCCGCCCAATGCGCCCGAAACCGAGCGAACTTGCCCACGTACAACATCAAAGCTGCGGCTGATGGGCGAGGTCTCATCTCCCGTCACAACAGTCGCCGCCAGCGTTGCCGACAAACGCTCGGCCAGATCAAAGGCGACCTCGGCCGGGCCAACGATGCAACAGGTGCCCTCGCTAATCACATCAACACTGGGCGAGATGGGCATCGGCACCAACGCCTCAGCCGCCAGGGCCGCCATCTTGGGGGTCGCGTCACCGGATTGGTCAGACCAGCCCGCGCGGTCCCTCAGATCAACAAAGGCGGGTGGTTCAACCTCAAGATCCTCGGCCAGATCGCGGAACACCTCCTGCTCCTGCCCGCAGGCGATCAGCAGTTGGTCATCCCCCTTCATAAACTCCGCAACGACACCCAGCTCTCGCGTGCAAAGGGCAGTGTGTGTTTTGCTGCACTCCAGCTCGGTGGCCGCGCCGATACGGTCGGCATCCACCTTCTGCGAGCCTTCGCAGTTACATAGAATAAGTTTGGTGGCCATGTCCCTCCCCCGGACAGCTTCCTGACTTGTTACCTTAGATGGTATCGCCCGGCTGGCAATCCAGTCTTTGCGAAACATCACGCTTCGCACGTTAAATTCTATTGGAGCGTTTATTTTCCTGATTCAAACCGTCGGAATTTCACTTGTTAAACTTTAGTCGTACAAGAGGTTTTTCACGCGATTGAGACTTGGCAGAGCCGCCCTATGTGTACCATAGTAGACTTAGGGTAAGGCAGGGGAGAGCCTTACGGGGAGGAGCCAGTGGCCAAGGCCGCAAGCCGTATTGAAATGCCTGTTGGCGTCATCGTGCGCAAAACACCCGGGGTAACTCGCTGGGCGAAGTGGAACTGGCGTGCGGTTGCCGTGCTGCCCGGTGCTGGCCCTGCTGATTGGGTGGAGCTTCGGCGCGAAGGCGATGCGGTGGAATACCATGCCGCCACCCTGCCCCTGACCCTCTGGGCCGATGAGACCGAAGCTTATATGGTCAACCTGTCTGATGGGCAGCCTTCCGTTTATCTGGTTCTGCGCAACGATCTGGACGGCAACCGCCCGATGGAAGCGGCGCTGATCACCGCCTCTCCGTTCGAGGGGCAGGATTACGCGGATACTGGCGAAGAGATTGTTGAGAAAATCCCGATGACCGAAGGCCTGATAGCTTGGGTTCGGGATTTCACTTTGGAACACCACCGGGATGAGGTTTTCATCAAACGCCGCCGTGACAAGAAGCGGACGGACCTTGTGGAGGAAGGCAAGGGGGATGCGCGTATTCGGCAAACCTCGGATGTCTACCGCGCACCGAGGAAGGTGCTGCAATGACCCAACCCCGCGATTTCTGGTCCCGCCGCAAGGCAGCCGTTCAGGCAGAAACCGAGGCCGAAGCCATCGCGGCGGAACAACAAACCATTGCGGCGCAACAGGCCGAGTTGGAAGAAAAGAGCGACGCCGAAATTCTGGCTGAGTTCAATCTGCCCGACCCCGATCAGTTACAAGCTGGCGATGATGTGTCGGGCTTCATGGCTAAGGCAGTCCCCGACCGCTTGCGCCGCCGCGCCCTGCGTCGGCTATGGCGACTGAATCCTGTATTGGCCAATGTGGACGGGCTGGTCGACTATGGCGAAGACTACACCGATGCCGCCTGTGTGATCGAAAACCTCCAAACCGCTTATCAGGTCGGCAAAGGGATGTTGGCGCATATCGAGGCTTTGGCAGCCGAAGAGGATGAGCCTGAAATCGACGCCCCCGAGCCTGTCGAGGAAGAAGAACCCGCCGCGCTCGCCGAACCTGAACCAGCCCTGGAACGGATGGCTCTGGCCGCAGCGGAAGAGCCTGAGGACGAGCCTTATATCCCGGCCCCGCGCCGCATGAGATTTGAATTCGAAGGATAACGGATGACCGCAAGCAACGCGCAACACATGGATATCCCAGCCGAGGATCGGCTACGCGCGGATTTCTACAACTTTCTGGGCCTGCTGCTGGCTGGCCCGCCGGATCAATTGCTGTTGGATCAGATGGCCGGACTAAGCGGCGATGACACCGATCTGGGCCAAGCCATTCAAGCCATGGCACGGGTGGCCAAGGTGACTAAACCCGCCGCAGCAGAACGCGAGTTCAACGCACTGTTCATCGGGTTGGGCCGTGGTGAGCTGCTGCCCTATGCCAGCTTTTACCTAACCGGGTTCCTGAACGAAAAACCTCTGGCTCAGTTGCGCAATGATATGGCCGTGCGCGGCATAACCCGCGCCAAGAACGTGTTCGAGCCCGAAGATAACATCGCATCACTGATGGAGATTATGGCTGGCATGATCGTGGGCCGGTTTGGAACCGCTACCCCGCTCGACGATCAAAAAGCGTTCTGGAACAAACATATCGGCCCTTGGGCCGCACATTTCTATTCGGATTTGGAAGCTGCCGAAGCTTCGGTTCTCTATGCCTCGGTCGGGACGGCCGGTCGGGTGTTCATGGAGATCGAGCGTGAGGCATTCCGAATGACGGCGGCATAACCCGCCACTCACCAGCGCCAAGAAGGCGCTAGATCGCAAATGGGAGAGGAGACACCCATGAGCAAGACCAAGGAAGAAGGCGCAACCCGCCGCGACTTCCTCAAACTGGCCGGAACCGCAGCGCCCGCTGCTGTCGCCGCCGCCAGCCTGAGCGGTCAAGCCGAAGCAGCCGAGCTGCCGACGGACGAGACCCGCATGCAGGACACCGCGCATACCCGCGCGTATCTGGAAAGCGCGCGCTTCTAAGCCGCCTCGACTGCGCCCGGCCTAGCCGCCGGACGATGTCATCTACCCGACGGACGGTTGCGATTGGCCCTGATGTCGGTTCGCGAAGTACCAAGCCAGCCGTGGCTGACACGGCGCGCAAGGGAGGAAAACAATGCTTAGGAAAAAGACCAACGGGGTTGCGAGACGCCCCCAGCGGACAAGTATCCTGTCCCAGGTCGGCGAGAAAACCGTCGATCGCCGCGCATTCCTGCGTGGCTCGGGCCTGACGATCGGCGGCCTTGCCGCGATCAGCGCAACGGGTGGAACCGTGACGCAAGCCAGCGCCCAGACAGCGGCAAACCAAGCCGTTGAGAATATCAAATCCGTCTGCACTCACTGCTCGGTCGGCTGTACAGTTGTTGCTGAGGTGCAAAATGGTGTCTGGGTCGGGCAAGAACCCGGTTGGGACAGCCCGTTCAACTTGGGTGCGCACTGCGCCAAGGGCGCCGCGGTCCGCGAACACGCCCATGGCGAACGCCGCCTGAAGTATCCTATGAAAAAGGAAGGCGGAGAGTGGAAGCGCATCAGCTGGGACGAGGCGATCAACGAGATCGGCGACGGCATGATGAACATCCGTCAGGAATCCGGGCCGGACAGTGTGTACTGGCTGGGTTCTGCGAAGCATAATAACGAACAGGCCTATCTGTTCCGCAAGTTCGCCGCCTACTGGGGCACGAACAACGTGGACCATCAGGCCCGTATCTGCCACTCAACCACTGTTGCGGGCGTTGCGAACACATGGGGCTACGGCGCCATGACTAACTCGTACAACGACATGCACAACAGCCGGGCTATCTTTATCATCGGTGGCAACCCGGCCGAGGCGCACCCCGTCTCGCTGCTGCATATCCTGCGTGCGAAAGAGCAGAACAACGCGCCTCTGATCGTCTGCGACCCGCGCTTTACGCGCACCGCGGCACATGCGGATGAATATGTCCGTTTCCGTCCCGGCACCGACGTCGCATTGGTCTGGGGTATTCTGTGGCACATCTTCGACAACGGATGGGAGGACAAAGAGTTCATCCGCACCCGTGTCTGGGGCATGGACCAGATCAAGGAAGAGGTTGCCAAGTGGACCCCGGATGAGGTCGAGCGCGTCACCGGCACACCCGGCTCGCAGCTGCGCCGCGTCGCTCGGACCATGGTGAACAACCGTCCCGGCACCGTTGTCTGGTGTATGGGTGGTACTCAGCACACCAACGGCAACAACAACACCCGCGCCTACTGTGTGCTTCAGCTTGCGCTCGGCAACATGGGCACCACGGGTGGTGGCACCAACATCTTCCGCGGCCATGACAACGTGCAGGGCGCGACAGACCTTGGAGTTCTGTCCCACACCCTGCCCGGCTACTATGGCCTGTCGAAAGGGGCATGGGGTCACTGGGCCCGTGTCTGGGGTGAAGATCCTGAATGGCTGGCCGGTCAGTTCGCCACGATCAAGGACAAGGAAGGCAAGGATAAACCGCTCCAGAACGAGCGCGGCATCCCGGTCTCACGCTGGATCGACGGTGTTCTGGAAGATCCCGCCAACATGGATCAGGACAACAACGTCCGCGCCATGGTTCTGTGGGGCCACGCGCCCAACTCGCAGACCCGGATGACGGAAATGAAGACGGCGATGGAGAAGCTGGACATGCTGGTCGTGATCGACCCGTATCCCACCGTCTCGGCCGTTCTGCAGGACCGCACTGATGGCGTCTACCTGTTGCCAGCCTGTACCCAGTTCGAAACACGTGGCTCGGTCACGGCCTCGAACCGCTCGCTGCAATGGCGCGACAAGGTGGTGGATCCCCTGTTCGAAAGCTTGCCGGACGAGGACATCATGGCCAAATTCGCCAATAAGTTCGGCTGGGCGGATCGTCTGTTCCGCAACATCGAGATGGACGACCCGGAAACCCCGAATGTTGAAAGCATCACGCGTGAGTTCAACTCGGGCCTCTGGACCATCGGCTATACCGGTCAGTCGCCAGAACGTCTGAAAAGCCACATGGCCAACCAGCACACGTTCGACAGAACCACGCTGCAAGCCATTGGTGGACCCAACGACGGCGAGTATTATGGTCTGCCCTGGCCTTGCTGGGGAACGCCTGAGATGGGTCATACGGGGACACCGAACCTCTATGACATGTCCAAACCGGTGGCCGAAGGTGGCCTGACCTTCCGCGCCCGTTTCGGGGTGGAACGCGATGGTGACAACCTGTTGGCCGAAGGGGTCTATAGCGTCGGATCGGAAATTCAGGATGGATACCCTGAATTCACGATGCAAATGCTCATGGACCTTGGCTGGGATGGAGACCTCACGGCGGAGGAACGCGCAGCGATCGACGCTGTTGCGGGACCAGAGACCAACTGGAAGACCGACCTCAGCGGCGGTATCCAGCGCGTCGCGATCGCTCATGGCTGTGCGCCCTTCGGGAACGCAAAGGCACGCGCGGTTGTCTGGACCTTCCCGGATCCGATCCCACTGCACCGCGAGCCGCTCTACACGAACCGGCGCGATCTGGTGGAGGACTATCCAACCTACGAGGACCGTCAGGCCTATCGCCTACCGACCCTTTATGCTTCGATCCAAAAGAACGACTTTTCAAAGGATTACCCGATAATCCTCACGTCAGGTCGCTTGGTCGAATATGAAGGCGGTGGCGATGAGACACGGTCTAACCCGTGGCTGGCCGAGCTTCAGCAGGACATGTTCGTCGAGATCAATCCGCGCGATGCCAACAACCTTGGTATCCGTGACGGATCGCAGGTCTGGGTCGAAGGTCCTGAGGGCGGCAAGGTCAAGGTGATGGCGATGCTGACCAACAGGGTCGGTGCCGGCGTGGCCTTCATGCCATTCCACTTTGGCGGCCATTTCCAGGGCGAGGACCTGAGGGAGAAATATCCCAAAGGTGCCGATCCCTATGTGCTGGGTGAAAGTACCAACACTGCCCAGACCTATGGCTATGATTCAGTGACCCAGATGCAGGAGACCAAAGCGACTCTCTGCAAGATCTGGTCAGCGTAAGGAGGAGAAGAGAAAAATGGCAGCAAGAGCAAAATTTCTCTGCGACGCTGAACGCTGTATCGAGTGCAACGCCTGTGTCACCGCGTGTAAGAACGAACACGAGGTGCCATGGGGCATCAACCGCCGCAGGGTGGTAACGATCAATGACGGCAACCCAGGCGAACGCTCGATCTCGGTGGCCTGTATGCATTGTTCGGATGCGCCTTGCATGGCGGTGTGCCCGGTCGACTGCTTCTATCAGAACGAAGAAGGCGTCGTCCTGCACTCCAAGGACCTGTGCATTGGCTGCGGCTATTGCTTCTACGCGTGCCCCTTCGGCGCGCCGCAATACCCGCAGGCGGGCAACTTCGGATCGCGTGGCAAGATGGACAAATGTACCTTCTGCGCCGGCGGCCCCGAGGAAACGCACTCGACTGCAGAGTTCGCCAAATATGGTCGCAACCGGATCGCCGAGGGCAAACTGCCCATCTGCGCCGAGATGTGCTCCACCAAGGCCCTGCTCGCCGGTGACGGCGACGTCGTTTCGGCCATCTACCGCGAGCGTGTCGTCGCGCGCGGGTTTGGCTCGGGCGCGTGGGGTTGGGGCACGGCCTACGACCAGAAAGACGGCTAATTCGTCTGTGTAAGAAACAGGTGACCCGCAAATGTGGGTCACCTGCATTTGGCATTTTGACCGAGGTTCAGATGTTCCGTCTCATTTTCGCCCTTCTGTTCACAATTGGGCTGACACAGTTCGCCCTTGCCCAACGCACCGAGACCGAGGCCCCCGCCGCGGATGAACGCGCCTCGACTGGCGGTGCCACGACGCTCGAAGATATTCTGGCGCGGCAGCGGGGTGAGAAAGTAGACAACGCCTATCGCTCGGAAAACACCGGTCAGGGCAATGTCGAGGGGCTGCTGGGCCAATTCGGAACAAGCGGCGTTGCCTCGGACAGCGATGTATATCGGGCAATTCGCTTTGGCTCAGCCGATACAACGGTGTCCTCGCAAGGACCTGCTGCTGGTGTCCTGATCCAGGATGGCGGCATGTGGTGGTGGAACTTCCGAACGGGTCCACTGCGTGAATACGGAAGCTACATCATTGCTGGAATGGCAGCCGTCATCCTGCTGTTCTTCCTGATCCGCGGGAAAATCCGCATTGATGGGGAAAAGACAGGCCGCACGGTTCTACGCTTCAACAGTTTTGAACGCTTCGGGCACTGGCTGTTTGCCGGGTCGTTCCTGATCCTCGGTATCACCGGCCTGCTGACGCTTTATGGCCGCGACTTCCTGATCCCGGTCTTCGGCAAGGAAGGCTTCGCCACCATCGCGCAGGGCTGCAAATGGCTGCACAACAACCTCGCCTGGGCCTTCATGCTGGGCTTGATCATCGTTACCGTGAACTGGATCGCCCATAACATCCCCAACAAAACCGACCTGAAATGGCTGGCCGCCGGAGGGGGGTTGTTCACCAAAGGCAGCCATCCGCCCGCCAAGAAGTTCAACGCGGGCCAGAAAATCATCTTCTGGGCCTGTATCCTACTGGGTATCTCGATCAGCCTGTCCGGCCTGTCGCTGCTGTTCCCTTTCGAACTGCCGATGTTTGCCAAGACCTTCTCGATCGCCAACTCCACCGGCCTTCCTCAAGCACTTGGCCTGAGCCTGCCCGTCCAAATGTCGCCGCAGGAGGAAATGCAATACGCCCAAGTCTGGCACGTCATGGTGGCCTATGTCTTCATCGCCATCATCATCGCCCATATTTACCTCGGCTCGGTTGGGATGGAGGGCGCGTTTGACGCCATGGGTACCGGCGAGGTTGAAGAGCAATGGGCGCGTGAGCATCACTCGCTCTGGCTGGAAGAGGTGCAGGAAAAAGAGGCGGGTAAAGCAACGGCCTCTCCCGCTGAATAGATGCGCTGGCTCGCCGTCGCGCTGGCCTTGATCCCCCTGCCCGCATGGTCCGAGTTCTTCACGCTTAAGGGCCATGGCGGGCCGATAATGGGCATTGCAACCGCACCTGACGGGCGGATCGCCACGGCCAGTTTCGACAATTCGGTTGGTCTGTGGTCGGATCAAATGCCCGAATGGTTGGAGGGCCACGAAGCCGCCGTTAACTCCGTCGTCTTCAACGGCACTGCCATCTACTCCGCCGGAGACGATTTCACCCTGCGCCGCTGGCCAGGCGGAGAGGTCGTGGGCCAGCACAAAGGTAAAATCGTGGGCCTCGCAGCCTCAAAAACCCATGTCGCCACAGCCAGCTGGGACGGCACAATTGGGTTGTGGCCGTTGGACGGCTCCGCCCCACAAATGCTGGGCCCGACTGGTGGCGGTGTGAACGCGGTGGTGTTTTCACAGGATGGAACCCGGCTGTTCTCGGCGGGTGTGGATGGTAGCCTACGCGAATGGGACGTGGCCAGCGGGCAAGAAACCCGGCGCGTGGTCGAACATGGCTTCGGCATCAATGAGTTGGCCCTGAACGAACAAGACGGCTGGATCGCCTATGGCGCTGTGGATGGCGGGACCCGTATCCGCGACCTCAGCACGGATGAAGAGAGGGATTTCACCCTGGACCGACGCCCCATTCTGGCGCTGGCCCTCAGTCCTGATCGCAGTCTGTTGGCAGTCGGGGATGGCGAAGGCTACATCATGGTGATCGACACGGTAGACTGGCGTATCGCCCAAGATTTCCGCGCTACGCTGCGGGGGCCGGTCTGGGCGCTGGCGTTTTCTGCGGACGGTCAAAACATCCACGCGGGTGGAATTGATGAGGCCATGTATAGCTGGCCTGTCTCCGCGCTGAGGGATCAGGAGCAGATGGCCGCGTCAGAACCAAGTTTCCTGAAAGACCCCGACCAGATGAGCAACGGCGAACGGCAATTCGCTCGCAAATGCTCGATCTGCCACAGCCTGACACCGGACGGGCAGCGCCGTGCAGGTCCAACACTCTACGAAGTGTTCGGACGACAAGCCGGAACCCTGCCCGGTTATTTCTACTCGGAAACGTTGCAAGACTCTGATATCATTTGGAATGACGAGACGATAAATGCCCTTTTCGATGAGGGGCCGGATCACTACATTCCAGGATCAAAGATGCCGATGCAGCGGATAACGCAAGAACAGGACCGGGACGACCTGATCACCTTTCTGCGCCGCGCAACGATCGATCCGAACTGAACCGGAGGAAACGATGAAAGCCTTTCTTGCCGCCGCAACTGCAATGGTCGTCATCACTGTTGCCGCCCCCTTTGCGCTGAACCAGATCGGCTTCAGCGCGGAGCAGGCGACCTCTGGCCCTGCTGTGCGCCTCGACTGAATGTCCGAATACCTGACGACGAAAGAGCTGGCCGACCTGCTAAGGATCGGCGAGCGGAAAGCCTATGATCTCGCCTCCTCGGGTGAGGTGCCCTGCGTCCGCGCCATGGGCAAGCTGCTGTTTCCCCGCTCCGAGGTGATCGCATGGCTTAACGCCTCCCGCTCCGGTCCAAAGGTAGCGGAACCGCCCCTGCCCCCGATCATCGCGGGCAGCCATGATCCACTGCTGGACTGGGCACTGCGGGAGAGCGGGTCTGGTCTCGCGACTTATTACGATGGCTCCTTCGACGGTCTTAGTCGCCTTGGCAGTCGCAGCGCACAGGCCGCAGCGCTGCATATCCATGAGGACGGTGGCTTCAACACCCAATCCCTGCGCGATGCTTTGGGCGAGGCCCCCGTGGTCCTGATCGAGATCGCGCAGCGACAACGCGGGCTTTTGCTGTCCCCAGAGACCTCGGACATTGCCGGTTTTGACGACCTCAGAGGCCGCCGCGTCGTCCTGCGCCAGAACAGCGCCGCCAGCCAACGTCTGTTTGATGCCGAACTCTCAACCCATGGCCTGACCCGAGACGACCTGACCGCTCTGCCTACCTGCGCCCGCACCGAGGAAGAACTGGCCATAAACCTACACGACAACAAAGCCGAGGCCGGGTTTGGTCTGGGCGCGTTGGCCAGCCTCTACAACCTGCACTTCGTGCCAACCCACTCGGAACGGCTGGATCTGGCAATCTGGCGGCGGGCCTATTTCGACGAACCGATGCAGAAACTGCTGCGCTTCATACACTCGGATCAGTTCCGCACCCGCGCCTCTGAATTTGGTGGATATGACCTGACCGGCTTGGGCCAGGTCCACCACAACGGCGCCAGCGGCTAGCGCTTCGTCTTTCTAAAAATACTCTCGCCGAAGGCATTGGCCGCAGGCCAATCTACTGCGCGTTAGGGAAAAACACCTGCTGCCCGTCCAGCCGGAAATCCGCAATCGCCGCCTGACCGTCCGGCCCTGTCAGCCAATCAATGAACCTCTGCCCCGCATTGGCGCGCGTTTTCGGATGCCGCTCGGGATTCACCAGGATCACACCGTATTGGTTGAACAATCGCGGATCGCCCTCGACCAGAATCTCAAGATCCCCTCTATTTCCAAAGGAAAGCCATGTCGCGCGGTCGGTCAGCGTATAAGCCCCCATGCCACTGGCGATATTCAGCGTGGCCCCCATGCCAGATCCAGTCTCGCGATACCACTCTCCCGACGCGCTTGTCGGATCCAAACCGGCATCCGCCCAGTGCCCCATCTCGGCCTTATGCGTTCCGCTGTCATCCCCGCGCGAGGCGAATACGGCCTCTGTCGCCTCGATATCAGAGAGCGCGGACAGGATATCTGATCCCCCTTTGACGCTCGCCGGGTCTGATTTTGGCCCGACCAGAACAAAGTCATTATACATCAAATCCAAACGCTCAACGCCCCAACCATCTGCGACGAACTTCTCTTCCGCAGGCTTGGAGTGGACCAGCAACACGTCCCCATCGCCATTCACCGCATTGCGAATGGCCTGACCGGTGCCAACGGCTACGACACGGACATCAATACCGCTTTCCGCCTCAAAGCCCGGCAACAGATAGTCCAGCAACCCCGAATTCTGGGTCGAGGTCGTGGATTGCACCACGATAAACGGCTCTTCCGCTGTGGCTATGCCAGCCATCATCCCAAGCCCAAGCGCCGCTGCGCGCAAAATTGCCCGTCTCATCACATGCTCCAATGTTTTTGTTATGTAACCAATGCGCCCGAGAGATAGCGACGTGATGCGTCGCTTTCAGGGGCATCCAGAACCTGTTTGGCAGGTCCGTGTTCCACCACACGCCCGCCCTGCATCATCACAATATCCGCAGCCAATCGCCGCGCTTGTCCGATATCATGTGTCACCATGACGAGCCGCACTCCACGCGCCGAGGCTCGCAGGATCATGCGCTCAATCATCTGCACAGCGCTTGGGTCCAGTGCGCTGGTCGGCTCATCCAGAAACAGGGTCTCAGGGGTCATCGCCAAAGCCCGCAGGATCGCCAGCCGTTGCGCCTCCCCGCCCGACAAAAACCGCGCGGGCTGCCGGGCTTTGCCCTCAAGGCCCCCTTCGGCCAACAGCTCGGCAATCCGAAGTTTGCGCGCGCGACGCCCCAGCCCCTGCCGTTTCAGCACGAAGTCCAGATTGGCGGAAACCGATCGGCGCAGAAGAACCGGCTGCTGGAACACCATCGCCTGCCGCGCTGTATGAGAGGCATTCAGCGGAGTGCCATCTTGAACAACCTGCCCCTGATCTGGTGAGATCAACCCATGCAGACACCGTAAAAGCAGGCTTTTGCCCGCCCCGTTAGGACCCAGCAACAGTGTTGGCCCCGGCCCGTCCAGTGTTAGATCAGCCACATCCAGAAGGACCTGTCCGTTGCGCCGGATGACCAGATCGCGGACCTGCAGGGACTGTGTCATCTCAAAGGTCAGATCACGCATGACGCAACCCCTCCCGTTCGGCGCGGAGGCTGGCGGCGCTGACCATGGCGTTCACAGCCACCGCGATCCCGATCAGGATCGCCCCCAGCGCCAGCGCCAAAGCCAGATTGCCCTTGGAGGTCTCGAGCGCGATTGTCGTCGTCATGACCCGCGTGACGTGATTGATGTTGCCGCCCACGATGATCACGGCGCCCACCTCGGCAATGGCCCGTCCAAACCCGGCCAAAAGCGCAGTAATCAAAGCCAAGCGCGCATCCCACAACAACACCGGAACCGAGGCCAGACGCGACACCCCAAGTGAACGGAGTTGTTCCGAGTATTCTTCGGCCAACATCTCAACCACTTGCCGGGTCAGCGCGGCGACGATGGGCGTGACCAAAACCACCTGCGCGATGATCATAGCGGTGGGTGTATAGAGCAACTCCAACACTCCCAAAGGTCCCGAACGGGACAGCATCAGATAAACCAGCAGCCCAACCACCACCGGCGGGAACCCCATCAGAGCATTCATCAGCACGATCAACGCGCGGCGACCGGGAAAGCGCGCCACGGCCAGCGCTGCCCCAACGGGCATCCCGATCAGCGCCGAGATCAGCACCGCGAAAACGGATACTTTCAGAGACAGGAAGACAATCGCCCATAGCTCTGCATCCCCATTGAGGATGAGAGAGAGGGCGTGACTGAATTCTTCTGCAAATCCTTGCATTTTATCCTTCTGGGTGCGCCTGGATGGATGATTTGCGTTAATTTACAAGGAAATACTACTATAGATTCACCAAGAGTACATACACGAAACCGACAGTCGGAACAGAAAACGCGGCCCCGTTTTGAGACCGCGTCTTTGCGTCAGAAATGTCTGACTGGTTTAGTTCAACGCTGCGTCGGTCACTTGATGTGTCCACGCCCCTTCCGGCTTCGCGGTGATGACCGGATCGGACCCACCTGCGAGCAGCGTGCTGACCGTACGCTCAAAATCAGCCGGGTCCAGCGACCCGTTCGATCCTGCGGTCAGTTTAGCAATCTCGCCCATCATGCGTTTTTGATGCTCTTCGGTCTGCGCACCGGTTGCGTCATTGTCGAGAACGATCAGAGCGGCCTCATCCGGGTTCTCTTCGGCATATTTCCAGCCTTTCATCGAGGCCCGCACAAAGCGCTGCATTTTCTCAACAAAGGCTTCATCGCTCAGGTTCTCTTCCAGCACGTAGAGACCATCTTCCAACGTCGCAACGCCCTGATCCTCGTACTTGAAGGTCACCAGCTCATCCGGATTCACGCCTGCATCAATGACCTGCCAGTATTCATTGTAGGTCATGGTGCTGATGCAATCGGCCTGACGCTGCAGCAGAGGATCGACGTTGAAGCCCTGCTTCAACACCTCAACACCGTTTTCAGCCTTGCCGCCTGTGTCGATGCCCAGTTGGCTCATCCAGCTCATAAACGGGAATTCGTTGCCAAAGAACCAAACGCCGAGGGTGCGGTTCTTCAAATCCTCGGGCGAGGAAATCCCCGCATCCTTCCAGCAGGTCAGCATCATGCCTGAGCTTTTGAAAGGCTGAGCGATATTGACCAGCGGCAAGCCTTTTTCGCGCGCGGCCAATGCGGCCGGCATCCATTCGACGGTCACATCTGCGCCACCGCCCGCGATCACCTGAGTGGGCGCGATATCGGGACCGCCCGGCAGGATGGTAACATCCAGATCTTCTTCCTCGTAGAACCCCTTGTCCTTCGCGACGTAGTAGCCTGCGAACTGCGCCTGCGTGACCCATTTGAGCTGCAACGTCACCTCATCGGCGGCCAGTGATGCACTGGCGGCCAGGCTAAAGGCGGCAACCGCCCCGCTGAGTAGCTTTTTCATCTTCATCTTCTCCTTGTTACGAATTGTGCCCCGTTTTCGGGGTCTGGTTGGTCTTGTTATCTGCGTTGTGAGGGGTGCCAAAAGGTTACCATTTTTTCGAGCCCTGCCACCAAAGCATAGAACACTGTTCCAGCGACTGCCGCCACTGCGATTTCTGCCCAGACGAGGTCGATCGACAGGCTTCCCACCCCGGTTGAAATCCGAAAGCCCATACCGCGTGTGGGGGAGCCGAAGTATTCGGCCACAATCGCGCCGATCAGCGCCAATGTGGTGGCAATCTTGAGGCCATTGAATATGAACGGCATCGCCGCAGGCAGGCGTAGCTTGATCAACGTTTGCGTATAGCTGGCCGCATAGGTCCGCATCAGGTCGCGCTGCATCGCGTCCGCCTCACGCAGACCTTGCACCGTATTCACGAGGATCGGAAAGAACACCATCACGACAACCACGGCGGCCTTGGAGTGCCAATCGAACCCGAACCAGCTGACCAGAATAGGCGCGATTCCAACGATAGGCAGCGCGGCCACAAAGTTACCGATGGGCAGCAACCCTCGGGTCAGAAAGACGGACCGGTCGATCAGAACAGCCGTTAGAAAAGCGGCAGTAGCTCCGATTGCAAATCCGGTGAATGCCCCTTTGAACACAGTCTGTTTGAAGTCTTGCCAGAGAATATCGGTCGAGTTCACAAAGGTCTGCGCCACCATGGACGGCGGCGGCAGGATCACAGGCGAGACGCCCAGCCCTTGCACCAGCCCCTCCCACAGGATCAGTAGTGTGACACCAAAGAGCACGGGCACAAAGACGCGCACGCCTTTGGAGTCCTGGTAGATCGACCGCGCCAGCCATGCGTTCAGCCACCAGGCACCGACCCAGAAGACGAGGGAAAAGATCAACCAGCTCATGCGCTCATCCCCATACGTTTCAGGGTCACTCGCTGCAGTATGTCCAGTAAGGTCACTAGAATGCCCGCCAGAATGGCCGCTGCGAACAAGGCCGCCCAAATGGCCAAAGGCGTGCCGAACTGATCGCCGATCAGAATGCGCGCGCCGAGGCCCGAAATTGCTCCGGTGGGAAGTTCACCCACAATGGTCCCGACCAGAGCAGCTGCAATGCCCACCTTTAACGATGTAAACAGATAAGGCACCGAGGAAGGTAGGCGCAGTTTCAGGAACGCCTGCAATCCGGTCGCGTTGTAGGTTTGAAGCAAATCCAGCTGCGAAACGGCTGGCGAGCGCAGCCCTTTAACCATCCCGACCAGCACAGGAAAATAGCATAGGTAAGCCGAGATAATCGCCTTGGGCACCCCGCGCCCTTCGATCCCCAACTGAGAACTCAGGACGATGATCATCGGAGCCAGCGCTACGATCGGCACGGTTTGGCTGATGATGGCCCATGGCATCAAGCTCATATCCACAACGCGGGAATAGACGATGGCCACGGCCCCCAGGATGCCAACGGCCGTGCCCAGCACAAATCCCCAGAGCGTGGATTGCAGCGTGATCCACCCGTGATAGATCAACGAGCGTTTCGACATCGCCCGCCCTCGCATCACCATTTCGCCGGTGGTTTTCCAAAGCTCCTGCCCAACTTGAACGGGCGTTGGCAGGCGCGGCCGGTCCAGCTCATAACCACCTGCAATATGCGACGGGTTTTGCACCATCAGAACCCAGACCGAGACCTGCTGACGGTCCCTCGACGTCTCGGGCGTCACAGTTTCCCCTGCCCGTTCCGCCTGATCGAGCGAGACACGAACATTCATTGGTGCAACGGCCAGATACCAAAGGACCGCAATGGCCAGCAGCACAGTCAGAACCGATAAGACCTGCTTCATGCGTTCCACTCCATCCGGTAGACCGGCACGGTATCCGGGGGCACGGGCGGCTCTTCGCTTGTTACCTCGAACCCTTCGCGTTGATAGAACCGTTGCGCCGCCGTGTTCGGTGTGTGTGTCGTCAGCCAAAGAAACGCGCGACCCTCTTTGGCCCTGTCGACAAAGCGCTTGCCAATGCCTTGCCCGGTCCGTCTGCAATAAAGCGCACCGATCTTCTGCTCATTCGGATCTACGGACATATAGCAATCGACCGGGTTACCGGTGACCCAGATCTCACGATGATCGAACGCCTCTTCAATCAACGCCGTCAGTTGTTCAACTGGCAGTTCTTCCGGCATCCAATCCGTCTGGCAGGCCCAATCATGGATAACCTGGGCACAGGCAGGCACGTCTTGCAACGTGGCGCGCCTGATCATATCCGAGGCCCCATCAGTCATCATAAGAATGCCCCGCTCGCAGACCGTCCCGCACCCGGTGTGCAACCTCTATAAACTCTGGCGTATCGCGGATATCCAAGGGCCGCTCTTTGGGCAGAGGGCTGTCGATCACATCCGTAATCCGCCCGGGCCGAGGGCTCATCACCACGATCTTGGTGCTGAGATACACGGCCTCGGGGATCGAGTGCGTGACGAATCCAATCGTCTTCTCGGTACGCGCCCAAAGCGCCAGAAGCTGCTCGTTGAGGTGATCGCGCACGATCTCGTCCAACGCGCCAAACGGCTCATCCATCAGCAAGATGTCCGCGTCAAAAGCCAAAGCCCGCGCGATACTGGCCCGCTGCTGCATACCGCCCGAAAGCTGCCAAGGGAATTTCCCACCAAACCCAGCAAGATCAACAAGTTCAAGAACTTTGTTCACGCGCTCTTCCTGCTCGGACGCGGAATAACCCATGATCTCCAGCGGAAGTTTGATATTCTTGGAGATGGTCCGCCACGGATACAGACCCGCCGCTTGAAACACATACCCATAGGCCCGCTTGCGCCGCGCCTCATCCGGGGTCATGCCGTTGACGGTCAGAGTGCCGCCGGTTGGCGTCTCCAAAGCCGCGATGCAGCGCAGAAAGGTGGTCTTGCCACAGCCCGAAGGGCCGATAAAGCTGACAAAGTCGCCTTTGTCGATCGTCAGGTTCACATCTTTCAGCGCGTGAACCGGGCCGTCATTCGTCTGGAAGGTGAGATCCAGCTGCCTTGCCTCGATCACAGGCTGGGTCGTAGAGTCAGTGTTCATTCCATAGCCTTGAAAAATTGGATTGCGGGCCGCCCGACTAGCGGCCCGAATGCGTCAGACGCCCGTCGCTGGAATACCCGTCCGCTCCACCGGGCGCGGGGCGGTCAGTTCTTTCCAGGTGCTCAGCGCCTTGTTTACATGGGTGTTGGCCTCACGCGCCACGAACTTCCCGTGCCCTTCCTGTGTCTGGATCTCACCATCATGCACGGCAACCGAACCACGGGTCAGCGTGAATCGCGGCAACCCGCGCACTTCTTTACCCTCGAACACGTTGTAGTCGATCGAAGACTGCTGCGTCTCAGATGAAATCACCTTGGCCTTGTCCGGATCCCACACCACCAGATCAGCATCTGCTCCAATCAGAACTGCCCCCTTTTTCGGATAGCAATTCAATATCTTGGCGATGTTTGTTGAAGTCACGGCCACAAACTCGTTCGGCGTCAAACGCCCGGTATTCACCCCATGGGTCCAGAGCATCGGCATCCGATCCTCCAACCCTCCGGTCCCGTTCGGGATTTTGGTGAAATCCCCCACGCCATAGCGTTTCTGCTCGGTCGTAAAGGCGCAATGGTCCGTGGCGACTACGCTCAACGTGCCCGATTGCAGACCGTTCCACAGGCTATCCTGATGCTGCTTGTTCCGGAACGGAGGGCTCATGACCCGCCGCGCCGCATGTTCCCAATCGTGGTGGAAATACTCGCTCTCATCCAAGGTCAGGTGCTGGATCAGAGGTTCTCCCCAAACCCGCTTGCCCTGCATCTTTGCGCGCCGTATGGCCTCATGCGCCTCTTCGCACGAGGTATGCACCACGTACAGAGGCACACCGGCCATGTCCGCAATCATGATCGCGCGGTTGGTCGCTTCGCCTTCGACCTGCGGCGGGCGGGAATAGGCGTGTGCCTCAGGGCCGGTATTGCCCTCGGCCAAAAGTTTGGCACTCAGCTCGGCCACGACGTCACCGTTCTCGGCATGCACCATCGCGGTGCCACCCAACTCGGCCAGACGTTTGAACGAGGCAAACAACTCGTCGTCATTCACCATCAACGCGCCTTTATAGGCCATGAAATGCTTGAACGTGTTGATGCCACGCGTCTCGATGACAGTCTTGATGTCGTCGAACACCTGCTCACCCCACCAGGTCACCGCCATGTGGAACGAGTAGTCACAATTCGCCCGCGTCGACTTGTTGTCCCAACGCTTGAGCGCGTCCAGCAGGCTCTCGCCCGGATTGGGCAGCGCGAAATCCACCACCATCGTCGTGCCACCGGCCAGGGCCGCGCGCGTGCCGCTTTCGAAATCGTCGCTGGAATAGGTCCCCATAAACGGCATCTCGAGATGCGTATGCGGATCAATCCCGCCCGGCATGACATAGCAACCGGTCGCATCCAATTCCTTGTCGCCGCGCAGGTCCGGCCCAACCTCGGTGATCACGCCGCCCTCAACTTTCACATCCGCCTTATAAGTCAGATCGGCGGTTACGATGGTCCCGTTCTTGATGACAGTACTCATTTCAAACTCCCTGTTGCGGTCTGCGCCGCTTGCTTCATCTGGCTAAAAATATCCCGGGGGAGTCGCGGCCTGCCGCGACGGGGGCAGCGCCCCCTATTCCATGATCTCCGCCGTCTCAACGACCGCATGCAGCAAAACATCCGCCCCGGCAGCCGCCCAATCCTTGCTGATCTCTTCGGCCTCGTTGTGGCTCAACCCATCTACGCAGGGGCACATCACCATCGCGGTCGGCGCGACCCGGTTGATCCAGCAGGCATCGTGCCCGGCACCCGAAATGATATCCGTATGGGAATACCCCAGCCGCTCTGCCGCGTCGCGCACGGCGGCCACACATCCCTCATCGAATTTGACCGGATCGAAACCACCGACCTTTTCGAATTCAATCTGCAGGCCCATTTCGTTCACGATATCCTCGGCCGCCACACGCAGGCGGTTTTCCATATCAGTGATCACATCCAACTCGGGCGAGCGGAAATCGACCGTGAACACCACCTTGCCCGGAATCACATTGCGAGAGTTCGGGTACACATCGATATGCCCCGCAGCCCCAACGGCATGCGGCGCATGTGACCAGGCAATCTCATCCACTTTTTCAAGAATACGCGCCATCGCCAGACCCGCATTCTTGCGCATGGGCATCGGGGTCGAGCCGGTATGAGCATCCTTGCCGGTCACCGTGATCTGGGTCCAACTCAGCCCCTGACCATGGGTGACGACGCCAATATCCTTCCCCTCGGCCTCCAGAATCGGGCCCTGTTCGATATGCAGTTCAAAGAACGCATGCATCTTGCGCGCGCCGACCTCTTCCTCGCCGCACCAGCCGATGCGCTGCAATTCATCGCCGAATTTTTTGCCCTCGGCATCCTCACGGTCATAGGCCCAATCCTGCGTGTGCATCCCGGCAAACACGCCCGAAGACAGCATCGCCGGGGCGTAGCGTGTACCCTCTTCATTTGTCCAGTTGGTCGCCACGATCGGATGTTTGGTTTTGATTCCCAGATCGTTCAGCGTGCGGATGATCTCCAACCCGCCAAGAACGCCCAGAACCCCGTCATATTTCCCTCCGGTCGGCTGTGTATCCAGATGAGAGCCGACGTAGACCGGCAGCGCGTCCGGGTCCGTGCCCTCTCGTCGTGCGAACATGTTGCCCATCTGATCCAAGCCCATGGAACAGCCCGCATCCTCACACCAGCTTTGGAACAGCGCGCGCCCTTCGGCGTCTTCATCGGTCAGCGTCTGGCGGTTGTTGCCGCCCGCAACGCCGGGGCCGATCTTGGCCATCTCCATCAGGCTGTCCCACAACCTGTCGCCATTGATCCTGAGATTCTGCGCCGGAGCTGCCATAGTCTTCTTCCCTGTTGCTTGCGATTGGCTCGCTTTTGGTGTCTTGATTTGACCATCTGGTCAAACTCACGCTATCACGGGTTCGAGATCAGTCAAGAAATTGCGCGCCATCGCTGGAGTTTTCAGCAAAATCCCCTATGAAATGGCGCGAAAACAGACACGTTGGACACATGCCGAAAGACCGCGCACCCACCAGAATACAAAAGAAAAATCGCGCTGCGATTCTGGAAGCCGCGCTCGAGGTCTTTTCGACCCACGGGTTTCGCGGGGCCACCGTGGATCAGATTGCGTCGGCTGCCGGGCTGAGCAAACCCAACCTGCTCTATTACTACCGCAGCAAAGACGCGATTTATGCCGCCCTGCTCGAGCGTCTTCTGGACACGTGGCTAGACCCGATGCGTGCTATCGATCCCGATGGCGATCCTCTGAGCGAGCTGTTGGGATATATCCACCGCAAGCTGGAAATGAGCCGCGACTACCCGCGTGAAAGCCGTCTGTTTGCCAATGAAATCATTCGCGGCGCTCCACATATCTATGACGTGCTGTCTACTGATCTGAAAGCGCTGGTCGATGAAACCTCGGCCCTGATCCGCCGCTGGATGGCCGAGGGGCATATCGCCGAAGTGAACCCCTATCACCTGATCTTCTCGATCTGGTCTTTGACCCAGCACTACGCGGATTTCGACGTCCAGATCCGCGCCGTTCTGGTCGAGGATGACGCCGACCCATACCCCGACGCGAAAATCTATCTTGATCAGGTGTTCACGCGCCTTCTAACGCGGTAACCGCTATTTCGCAGGTTTCAGCGCCAGAATACGGCGCAAAAGCACGATCACCATGGCGATCAGAATGGTCAGGTCGCCCATGGTTTTGACCGTATTGATCTTGGGCACCTTGCCGGCATCCTTGACGATCGCGGTGTACATTTTCGGCTGCTGCACCCCAGCCATGTGATCCTTGGCCGAGGCCTTCACGAAGGCGTCAAAATTCTGCAGCGCCTTGACCTTTTTGGCCACCTGCCCAAGGAACCGTTGGTCCAGCTGACGCTCTTCCTTCAACTTCGCCATCATCTCTTCGAGAGAGCGTTTCAGCTTTTCAAGGCTGTCCACGTCACGTTTGATCTGCTTCTGATGCTGAAGAAAATACTTGGCGGCCATCGCGTCACGTTGCTTGGCCTTGGACAGGGCAACGTTCTTTTTGGACGTGTCACGGTCAAGCTTGGTGACCTTGTTGCCGCCCTTGTTCCGGCCCGGTGGTGCCGCTGGCATGACATTCTCCTATGATGTTTGTCCAGCGGTTTGTCTGGTATTTTTGATCTTGAAGGCTGGGAAGTCCTCGAATATCCAATTGTTTTTCAATGTGTTGTAGATGATGGTCAGGAGCTTTCGAGCGGTGGCGATGATGGCTTTTCCCGACCCGCGCCGCTCCTTGATGCGGCGGTAGAACGTGTTGAGATAGCCGGAATATCGGATGGCGCTGAGCGTGCATTGCACCAGCGTCGTACGCACCAGCTTGTTGCCCTGCTTCGTAATCCTGCCGTGTATTTCAACGCCGTTTGAGGCGGCAACACGCGGCACGATCCCCACATAAGCGGCCAGTTTGTCGGCGGTGGCAAAGTCGTTCACATCGCCAATCCCGGACAGGAAAATCGCAGCGGCCCGCGCTCCAATGCCCTTGATTGAGGTGATTTCCTCAAACCCATCAAGCGCTGCAGCGGTCTCTCCTATGATGTTTGTCCAGCGGTTTGTCTGGTATTTTTGATCTTGAAGGCTGGGAAGTCCTCGAATATCCAATTGTTTTTCAATGTGTTGTAGATGATGGTCAGGAGCTTTCGAGCGGTGGCGATGATGGCTTTTCCCGACCCGCGCCGCTCCTTGATGCGGCGGTAGAACGTGTTGAGATAGCCGGAATATCGGATGGCGCTGAGCGTGCATTGCACCAGCGTCGTACGCACCAGCTTGTTGCCCTGCTTCGTAATCCTGCCGTGTATTTCAACGCCGTTTGAGGCGGCAACACGCGGCACGATCCCCACATAAGCGGCCAGTTTGTCGGCGGTGGCAAAGTCGTTCACATCGCCAATCCCGGACAGGAAAATCGCAGCGGCCCGCGCTCCAATGCCCTTGATTGAGGTGATTTCCTCAAACCCATCAAGCGCTGCAGCGGTCTCTTCCAGCGCCTTATCCAGCCTGCGGATCGCGGCACTCAACTGCAACGCCTGATCCCGCAGCTCCGTCAGTTCGATCCGTTCGACGTCGCTGAAGCGTTCAATCTCCAAAGCGCGCAACCGTTTGTCCGAGAAAACCGCCTTCTTGAGTTTGATCCCGTGCCGATTGAACATGCCATGGATCTTGTTGAGTACCCTGGTACGCGATTTCACCAACATGTCTCGAGTCTGTGCCAGAGAGGCCAGTTCGGTTTCACCTGCACGTTTCAGGCGTGTCTCGGGGAGCATGTCTTTAGACAGGAACGTCGCCAGAGCGCGCGCATCGTTGCGGTCGGTTTTCTTCACCGATTTGCGGATCACCTGGAACTGGCGTGGGTTCACCACGACGATCCGGCCCACGCAGGGGCGAATTTCTCGGCAGAACCATGCCGAGTTGCCGGTCGCTTCTACCGCCACTTCATCCTCCGCATCCACGCTCAGGCAGAACCGCTCAAGATCAGCCGCCGCGAGTTGAAACGTCTCAAACGCCTCTGAGCCATCCCCACCAATGCGGCAGATCGTGAAGGAATTCGTATGTAAATCGACACCAATAAAGGCCATGTGCTATACTCCCATCGTTGGGAGGCGGAACCCCGGATGGGGCGTGAACGGCCAAACCAAACTCCTATTCGAGGTCAGGGCAACAGCCCACGCCTCAGGATGGTCGTTCGGAAACAGGTGAAGGGTAATCTCCTTTACAGGGTCAAACGCCCTAGATTGCTCATACATCCTGAAACCTATCCGCCTCTCCCAACTCAATAACAGAATCAGGAATTTTGACCGTTCACAGCACATTCATCCCATCTCCTTTGATCCTGTCTGTCAGCGGCAGTGTAGCACCGAACCGGTGTTTTAGGGATGAGTGTTTCCCTTACTCCGCCGCTTTCGCCATCGGATTGTTCGGATGCGAAGTCCAGTTGGCATAGTCTGGCTGCACAGTTTTGCCTGTACGCGGATCGACCTCACCTGCTGCCATCGGCTCCATCGTGATGCAACCTTCGATCGGGCAGACATCGACACAGAGGTTACAGGCAACGCATTCGTCATCCATCACCTCGAACACACGTTCATCAGACATCGAGATCGCCTGATGGCTGGTATCCTCACAAGCCGCATAGCACCGGCCACATTTGATACACTGGTCCTGATCAATCTTGGCCTTGGCAACATAGTTCAGGTTCAGATACTGCCAGTCGGTGACATTGGGCACCGCACGACCGATGACCTGATCGATGCTGGTATAGCCTTTCTCGTCCATCCACTCCGACAGACCCGCCGTCAGTTCATCAATGATCTTAAACCCGTAGGTCATCGCAGCGGTACACACCTGCACATTGCCACAGCCAAGCGAGATAAACTCTGCCGCGTCCCGCCAGGTGGTCACGCCGCCAATGCCTGAGATGGGCATACCATGAGTGGCCTCGGCCCGCGCGATTTCGGACACCATCGACAGGGCAATCGGCTTGACGGCAGGACCACAATACCCACCGTGGCTGCCTTTGCCATCGATCGAAGGCTCGGGGCTGAACGTGTCCAGATTGACGCTGGTGATCGAGTTGATCGTGTTGATCAGCGACACTGCATCCGCGCCACCATTCCGTGCTGCTGCCGCAGGTTTGCGGATGTCGGTGATGTTCGGCGTCAGCTTCACGATGACCGGGCGGTCATAGTATTTCTTGCACCAACGGGTCACCATTTCGATGTATTCCGGCACCTGCCCCACGGCAGACCCCATGCCTCGCTCGCTCATGCCATGCGGGCAGCCGAAGTTCAGTTCGATCCCATCGGCGCCTGTCTCGGCGACGCGCGGCAGGATGGCTTTCCACGCCTCCTCCTCGCAGGGCACCATGATCGAGGCGATCAGCGCGCGATCCGGATAGTCCGCCTTGACCCGCGCCATTTCCTCAAGGTTCACCTCTAGCGGGCGGTCGGTGATCAACTCGATGTTGTTCAGACCCAGCAGCCGCCGATCAGCACCATAGATCGCGCCATAGCGCGGCCCGTTCACATTCACGACCGGAGGGCCCTCGGCCCCCAACGTTTTCCACACAACACCACCCCATCCGGCCTCGAATGCGCGGCGGACGTTGTATTCCTTGTCCGTCGGCGGCGCAGAGGCCAGCCAATAGGGGTTGGGGCTGGAAATGCCCAGAAAGTTTGTCGTCAGATCGGCCATGGCTTCTCCTATGATGTTTGTCCAGCGGTTTGTCTGGTATTTTTGATCTTGAAGGCTGGGAAGTCCTCGAATATCCAATTGTTTTTCAATGTGTTGTAGATGATGGTCAGGAGCTTTCGAGCGGTGGCGATGATGGCTTTTCCCGACCCGCGCCGCTCCTTGATGCGGCGGTAGAACGTGTTGAGATAGCCGGAATATCGGATGGCGCTGAGCGTGCATTGCACCAGCGTCGTACGCACCAGCTTGTTGCCCTGCTTCGTAATCCTGCCGTGTATTTCAACGCCGTTTGAGGCGGCAACACGCGGCACGATCCCCACATAAGCGGCCAGTTTGTCGGCGGTGGCAAAGTCGTTCACATCGCCAATCCCGGACAGGAAAATCGCAGCGGCCCGCGCTCCAATGCCCTTGATTGAGGTGATTTCCTCAAACCCATCAAGCGCTGCAGCGGTCTCTTCCAGCGCCTTATCCAGCCTGCGGATCGCGGCACTCAACTGCAACGCCTGATCCCGCAGCTCCGTCAGTTCGATCCGTTCGACGTCGCTGAAGCGTTCAATCTCCAAAGCGCGCAACCGTTTGTCCGAGAAACCCGCCTTCTTGAGTTTGATCCCGTGCCGATTGAACATGCCATGGATCTTGTTGAGTACCCTGGTACGCGATTTCACCAACATGTCTCGAGTCTGTGCCAGAGAGGCCAGTTCGGTTTCACCTGCACGTTTCAGGCGTGTCTCGGGGAGCATGTCTTTAGACAGGAACGTCGCCAGAGCGCGCGCATCGTTGCGGTCGGTTTTCTTCACCGATTTGCGGATCACCTGGAACTGGCGTGGGTTCACCACGACGATCCGGCCCACGCAGGGGCGAATTTCTCGGCAGAACCATGCCGAGTTGCCGGTCGCTTCTACCGCCACTTCATCCTCCGCATCCACGCTCAGGCAGAACCGCTCAAGATCAGCCGCCGCGAGTTGAAACGTCTCAAACGCCTCTGAGCCATCCCCACCAATGCGGCAGATCGTGAAGGAATTCGTATGTAAATCGACACCAATAAAGGCCATGTGCTATACTCCCATCGTTGGGAGGCGGAACCCCGGATGGGGCGTGAACGGCCAAACCAAACTCCTATTCGAGGTCAGGGCAACAGCCCACGCCTCAGGATGGTCGTTCGGAAACAGGTGAAGGGTAATCTCCTTTACAGGGTCAAACGCCCTAGATTGCTCATACATCCTGAAACCTATCCGCCTCTCCCAACTCAATAACAGAATCAGGAATTTTGACCGTTCACAGCACATTCATCCCATCTCCTTTGATCCTGTCTGTCAGCGGCAGTGTGGCACCGAACCGGTGTTTTAGGGATGAGTGTTTCCCTTACTCCGCCGCTTTCGCCATCGGATTGTTCGGATGCGAAGTCCAGTTGGCATAGTCTGGCTGCACAGTTTTGCCTGTACGCGGATCGACCTCACCTGCTGCCATCGGCTCCATCGTGATGCAACCTTCGATCGGGCAGACATCGACACAGAGGTTACAGGCAACGCATTCGTCATCCATCACCTCGAACACACGTTCATCAGACATCGAGATCGCCTGATGGCTGGTATCCTCACAAGCCGCATAGCACCGGCCACATTTGATACACTGGTCCTGATCAATCTTGGCCTTGGCAACATAGTTCAGGTTCAGATACTGCCAGTCGGTGACATTGGGCACCGCACGACCGATGACCTGATCGATGCTGGTATAGCCTTTCTCGTCCATCCACTCCGACAGACCCGCCGTCAGTTCATCAATGATCTTAAACCCGTAGGTCATCGCAGCGGTACACACCTGCACATTGCCACAGCCAAGCGAGATAAACTCTGCCGCGTCCCGCCAGGTGGTCACGCCGCCAATGCCTGAGATGGGCATACCATGAGTGGCCTCGGCCCGCGCGATTTCGGACACCATCGACAGGGCAATCGGCTTGACGGCAGGACCACAATACCCACCGTGGCTGCCTTTGCCATCGATCGAAGGCTCGGGGCTGAACGTGTCCAGATTGACGCTGGTGATCGAGTTGATCGTGTTGATCAGCGACACTGCATCCGCGCCACCATTCCGTGCTGCTGCCGCAGGTTTGCGGATGTCGGTGATGTTCGGCGTCAGCTTCACGATGACCGGGCGGTCATAGTATTTCTTGCACCAACGGGTCACCATTTCGATGTATTCCGGCACCTGCCCCACGGCAGACCCCATGCCTCGCTCGCTCATGCCATGCGGGCAGCCGAAGTTCAGTTCGATCCCATCGGCGCCTGTCTCGGCGACGCGCGGCAGGATGGCTTTCCACGCCTCCTCCTCGCAGGGCACCATGATCGAGGCGATCAGCGCGCGATCCGGATAGTCCGCCTTGACCCGCGCCATTTCCTCAAGGTTCACCTCTAGCGGGCGGTCGGTGATCAACTCGATGTTGTTCAGACCCAGCAGCCGCCGATCAGCACCATAGATCGCGCCATAGCGCGGCCCGTTCACATTCACGACCGGAGGGCCCTCGGCCCCCAACGTTTTCCACACAACACCACCCCATCCGGCCTCGAATGCGCGGCGGACGTTGTATTCCTTGTCCGTCGGCGGCGCAGAGGCCAGCCAATAGGGGTTGGGGCTGGAAATGCCCAGAAAGTTTGTCGTCAGATCGGCCATGGCTTCTCCCTTCCCGGCTCAGCCGGTTTTTTTGAATATCATTTCGGTCGGGCGAACGCGCCCGGCCTTTAGGTTTTTTACGTAGTTTTGGAACTTCTCCGGTGCCGTCTCGCCCATCATCAGGTGGATGCCTAACGCGGGCGGGCCACTTTCGGCCATGCGCGCAAAGGCTTCCTCGAAGAACGCTAGAGCGAACTCGGTACGATCCGTCTCAGCCACCAGCTCCAGGCCCGCAGAACTTGCGGCATCTCGGTAGACATCGGGTGCGTGGACGAAGGACGTCTCGGCCACGGTGGACCATGGCAGAGGAAACGCAAGCGGCTCAGCCGCCTCACCGCCCATCACGTCGAACAAGGCAAAAGTACCACCTGTCGCCAGAGCCCGAGAGACTTCGGCGAACAATCCCGCCTTGTCTTCGATGTTCATGCCAACATGGAACATCACGGCCAGATCGAACCCAGCATCGGGAACCGGCATGTCGAGGGCGCTGCCGACCAGAAACTCTGACTTGTCGGAATGGCCGACAAGATCACTAAGCGTCTTGGCGGTCTCGACAAACTCAGGCGTCAGGTCGACCCCTGTGACCGTCGAGTCATACCGATCCACAATATAGCGCGATGTCCCGCCGATACCGCAGCCAACGTCCAGCACACGCGTTGCGTGGGTCGGCGAGAGCTGCGCGAACAAGTTGTCGGTCGCCTTCACACCACCCGTATGAAACTCGTCCCCGGCCTTGAGGTCGGCAACGGTGGCTGCATCCGGGTCAATACCACTGGCCTCAAGCGCCGCGCGGACGCGTTCGGTCAGGGCACCGGTTGTGTAGTGTTGGGCAACAGCTTGTTCGATCTGGGACATGACGATACCTCAGCAGCAATAAAAATGGGGTGAATACCCCATCCTATCACGAAACGAGCGTTGCGTGGATGTCCATCGCCGCGTCCCGGCCCTCGGCCACGGCCGTCACGGTCAGATCCTCGCCACCTGCGGCGCAGTCGCCACCCGCCCAGACACCGTCCAGAGAGGTTCGCCCTGCCCCGGTGACAGCGATCTTGTTACCGTCCAGCGCCAGACCTTCGGGCGCGCCTTCAAGCGTTTGACCGATGGCCTTGAGGACCTGATCAGCCGGAAGCCGGATCATCTCGCCCGTCCCTTCAAGCCTGCCGTCCCGAGTGGTCGTGTATTCCAGTTCGATATCGACCGCCGATCCATTGCCGTAGACGGCGACCGGCTGCACATTCGTCAGAATCCGCACCCCGTGCGAGGCGGCGAGGTCTTGTTCATACCGGCTAGCACCCATCGCATCGCGCCCTCGGCGATAGGCAATCGTGACATGCTCAGCGCCCAACAGTTTTGACTTCACGGCGGCGTCTACCGCTGTCATGCCTCCACCGATCACGACCACATTCCGCCCGACTGGCAAGTGGGCCAGATCTTCGGCCTGACGCACATCCGAAATGAAATCTACAGCAGCCCGCACACCGTACTTTTCGGTGCCTTGCGCACGCAGCGCATTCACACCCGCGAGACCGATCGACAGGAACACGGCATCATAGTTCTCGACCAACCCGTCCAGCGAAATCGTATCGCCCAGAACCGAGCCCGTCTCGATCGCAATGCCACCAATTTTCAGAAGCCAGTCCACTTCGGCCTGGGCGAAGTCATTGGTCGATTTGTAGGCTGCAATCCCGTATTCGTTCAGACCGCCGGGTTTCGGCTTGGACTCGTGAATTACCACGTCATGCCCCAGCATCGCCAGACGGTGCGCACAGGCAAGACCAGCTGGCCCTGCCCCAATCACGGCAACCGTTTTGCCGGTAGGCGCAGCGCGTTCGAAGGGGTGATCGCCCGCTACCATAACGGTGTCAGTCGAATAGCGCTGCAAGCGACCGATCTCGACCGGTTTGCCTTCCGCGGCTTCGCGAACGCAAGCTTCCTCGCACAAAGTCTCGGTCGGACAAACGCGGGCGCACATGCCACCCAGAATGTTTTGCTCGAGAATCGTGCGACCGGCTGCCTGCGGCTGACCGGCCTGGATCTGGCGAATGAACAACGGAATATCGATATCCGTCGGACAGGCCGTCACGCACGGCGCGTCATAGCAGAAATAACAGCGATCTGCCGCTACGGCGGCCTCATGCGGGGCCAAAGGCGGATGCAGATCGGTGAAATTCGAGGTCAGCTCATCGCTGGAAAGCCGCCCTGGGACAATCCCGGGTGCCATCTGGCCCTGTGCCATCACTCTACTCCCTGTAGATATGTTTGTTGTGAGGCTCAGCTTGCCACAATCTGATTTTTTATCAATTGGTAAATTTTATCATTCGGTCAAAAAATGAAAAATCCGGGCTTTTGACCCGGATTTCCGTGATTTTGCCCAAAATTGATGCGGGATCAGGTCAGATCATGCCCGTCAAATGCCCGGATTTCATCCAAACACGGGCGCCATCCGGCCCCGCAACGGCCTGTGACCGCGATCCGGGCGGCAGGCGCAGCCAGTCCCACGCGGCGAATGATTCACCGCCTTCGTCAAAACTGCCGGTGACAACAAACACCTCAAGCCCACCTTCTGCGCTCAGATCAATGGTCTCTCCCGCGGCCCATTGCGCGATGCGCACATCCTCATGCTCATCCTTGAACAGACGCAGATCGCCCTGACCGTTGATCGAGCGTTTGACCTCCGTCCGGTCGGAGGGATCGAATTGATGCAGCTTGACCAGAATGGTGGCCCCGTCGGCCGCCGAAGGGGTATGGGACGAGGTCGGAGGGTTGCGAACATAGCTGCCCACCGGAAAATTCCCGGTTTCGTCCTGAAAAACGCCATCCAGAACCAGAAACTCTTCCCCACCATCATGGGTATGAGCCGCGAAGGCACTGCCAGGGGCAAATCGGACGATCGTGGTGGCGCGGGCGACTTCCTCACCGATCCGGTCCAGCATCTTGCGCTCGACCCCTGCCGCAGGCGATTGTACCCACTCGGTCTGAGCAAAATGCACCGCAGCGCGTTTGGTGAAATCCGCGTTGATCCTCATGGCGGCCTCCTGCTTTGAGTTTCCTGCATGAGATGGGATGGAGAACGCGAGAATCAATCCAACAGTTTTGACGCCCTCTGCGGCTTGCTGTAATCCCAAAGAAAACGGGCGACAGGAACAGGCACGAATGGCTTCGCAGAAATTCAACATTGTCGTCATCGGGCAAAATAACCGTCTGCAATATGAGGCCCTTCTGTTCGCCGCCTCCCTGCGCCACTGTTCCCCCGGTTTTGACGGTAAGCTTTATGTCGCCACGCCAAACCCCGGCCCCCGTTGGAGCCAGAACCCAAGCATTCAGAACGAAGATGTGCGCAAGGCGCTGTCTCAGCTGGACGCCGAGATCCTGCCCTTCGACAATCATGTCTTCGGTGAGAGCTATCCGCATGGCAACAAGATCGAGGCCCTGCTGGCCCTGCCCGAGGGGGAACCGTTTGTCTTCTTCGACACCGATACGCTGATCACCGGCGACCTGACCTCGGTCCCGTTTGATTTCGAACGCCCCGGCGCCTCGCTCAAGGTTGACGGGACTTGGCCGAAACCCACTCTCTACGGTCCCGGGTTCGAGGGGATTTGGAGCGCGCTCTATCACCGCTTTGGTCTGGATTTCGACAGCTCGATTGATAACAGCCAGCCCAAGGAACACTGGAAGCGGTTTCTGTATTTCAACGCAGGCTATTTCTTCTATAAATGCCCTCGTCAGTTCGGCGAGCGGTTTCTGGACTATGCGAAAACCATACGCGACGAAGAGATACCCGAACTCACCGGGCAGAACCTTGACCCCTGGTTGGATCAGGCCGCCTTGCCGCTGGTGATCCATTCCTTCGGTGGCGGGCGTGATGCCTTGCCGGACGGGCTTCTCGATGCGTCGGTCAGTTGTCACTACCGGCTTTTCCCGCTGCTTTACGCCCGTGAGAGTGACCACGTGGTTGAGGTGCTCGAGACCGTCTCGGCGCCCAACAAGGTCAAGAAAGTCCTCAAGGCCTATGACCCTATGAAGAAGCTGATTTTTCAAGGCAAAGGCCACAAAATCCGCGAGATGTTCGACCAGAACGCCCTGCCGGGCCGCGAACAGGCCATCCGCAAGGCGATCAAGGCCAAAGGCCTCTGGCTACGCTGACAGGATCACCCACAAGATCACCCAGAGGATCGTTGTGCAAGGGCCTGCAATAGCCTACAGATTCGCCAACGCATATTCCAACAGGAGATTTTCACGATGTCTGACGGCCCCACCTACGGTTTCGACACTCTGCAGATACACGCGGGCGCACGCCCCGATCCCGCAACCGGCGCGCGCCAGACTCCGATCTATCAATCGACGGCTTACGTCTTTCGCGATGCCGACCACGCGGCGGCTTTGTTCAACCTGCAGGAAGTGGGCTTTATCTACTCGCGCCTGACCAACCCAACCGTCGCCGTTCTGCAGGAACGTGTCGCGACACTTGAGGGTGGCGTTGGCGCGGTCTGCTGCTCCTCCGGCCACGCGGCGCAGATCATGGCGCTGTTCCCGCTGATGGGACCGGGTTGCAACGTTGTGGCCTCGACCCGTCTGTATGGCGGCACGGTCACGCAGTTCAGCCAGACCATCAAGCGCTTCGGCTGGTCGGCCAAGTTCGTCGACACCGATGATCTGGAGGCCGTGAAAGCCGCCATCGACGAAAACACCCGCGCGGTGTTTTGTGAGTCCATCGCCAACCCCGGCGGCTATGTCACTGACATCCGTTCTCTGGCCGACGTCGCGGACGGCGCAGGCATTCCGCTGATCGTCGACAACACTTCGGCCACGCCCTACCTGTGCCGCCCGATTGAACACGGCGCGACTCTGGTCGTACATTCGACCACCAAATACCTGACCGGCAATGGCACCGTCACCGGTGGCTGCATCGTGGATTCGGGCAAGTTCGACTGGTCGGCGAATGACAAGTTCCCCTCTCTCAGCCAACCCGAGCAGGCCTATCACGGGTTGAAGTTCCATGAGACCTTTGGCCCGCTGGCCTTCACCTTCCACGGCATCGCCATCGGCCTGCGCGATCTGGGTATGACCATGAACCCGCAAGCAGCACATTACACGCTGATGGGGATCGAAACACTGTCGCTGCGGATGGAGCGCCACGTCGAAAACGCCCAGAAGATCGCCGCCTGGCTCGAGGCCGATGACCGGGTCGACTACGTGACCTATGCGGGCCTGCCCTCATCGCCCTATCACGACCGGGTCAAGGCGCAGTATCCGCGTGGCGCAGGGGCGCTGTTCACCTTTGCGGTCAAGGGTGGTTATGACGCCTGCATCAAGCTGGTAAACGCATTGGAGATCTTCAGCCATGTTGCCAACCTCGGCGATGCGCGTTCGCTGATCATCCACTCGGCCTCAACCACGCACCGTCAGTTGACCCCCGAACAGCAAGAGGCCGCAGGCGCAGGCCCCAACGTTGTGCGTGTGTCCATCGGGATCGAAGATGCCAACGACCTGATCGCCGATCTGGATCAGGCTCTGGCCAAAGCCAGCGCATAGAGCCATGAGCGGGCACGACACCAACGCACTGGGTCAACCCATCGGTCGGCCGGTCACGGGCGAGTTCCCGCGCCCGGCGCCGCCTTATACCCCGATGGAGGGCCAGTATTGCTCGGTTGTGCCGCTTGATGTGAACAGGCATGCGCCCGGATTGTTCCGGGCGTTTGCCAATGACGCCGATCACCGGAACTGGACCTACCTACCCTACGGGCCGTTTGGCTCTGAGCAGGAGTTCGAAACTTGGGCTCGCGCGACCTGCATGGACGCCGACCCGATGTTTCACACGGTTCTGGATACAAACGACGTGCCCGTTGGAATGGCATCATACCTCAGGATCGAACCGGCCGCGGGTGTGATTGAGGTCGGGCATATCCACTTCTCGCCCCTTCTGCAGCGCAAGCCGCAATCGACCGAGGTCATGTATCTGATGATGCGCCGCGTGTTTGATGAGCTGGGCTACCGCCGCTACGAATGGAAATGCGACGCGCTGAATGCGCCATCTTGCAATGCGGCCCAAAGGTTGGGCTTCACCTATGAGGGCACGTTCCGCCAAGCGACTCACTACAAGGGGCGCAATCGCGATACGGCATGGTATTCGATCCTCGACAGCGAATGGCCGCGTATTCGAGAGGCCTTTGAGGCTTGGTTGTCCCCGGATAATTTTGACGAAACGGGCCAGCAACGAAAACCGCTGATGGCCCGCGCGTGAGCCTATTCTGAAATCTCGAACTCCATCGAGACACTGACAGAAACCGAGATCTCTCCGCCAGCAACCGGCACTCCGCCTGCGTCGGCCATAGCCATGTTCCGCATCTCGGCCATCGGGCGCACACCGCCCCCACGTTCCGAGATCGTCTGAACCGGCCCCAGCGTGATATTGGCAGCTTGGGCAAGTTGCTCGGCCTTTGCGGTTGCTTCGCTCACGGCCTTTGCACGGGCCTGAACCTCAATCGGCTCGGGGTCTTGCAAGCCAAAGCTCAACCCGCTGAAATCGTTGGCCCCGTCCTGAATGACCGCATCCATGACTTCACCCAGCTGCGTTAGATCACGCACCCGCACAAACACTCGGTTCGAGGCGACAAATCCGGTGATCTCGGGCGGTTCCCCGTTTTGCTGATTCCGATTCGACCAGATGGGCGTCAAAGACAGGTCGCGGGTCTGCAAATCCCGATCTTCGATGCCCATGTCGCCCAACCGCGCAAGCACCTGCGCCACAGCGTCCGAGGTGGCTTTCATGGCTTCTGAGGCCTCGGGGTTTTGATGTGTCACACCCAGGGTGATCGTCGCCATATCGGGGGCAACCTGAACGGTTCCGGTGGCATCCACGTTGATGCGACGTTCTTCCGCATGTGCCAGCCCGGCGGTGGTTGCGGCCATCATCGCGGCCAAAAAAGCAAATGTCTTCAAGGTGATCCCTCCAACTTACTCTGTCTCAACATGGGTCCGAGAGGCATACACGCACAAGGGGAAGTCCCGGCTTTTTCTTTCCCTCGGCGGGTTCCTGCTTTAGTATCACCCTGCGAATACAAAGGTATTTGCGTTGATATGGTTAACTGTGGTTCCTCCGGATTATGAAACCCGCTTTTGCGCTGACCTTTTCTGCGACCGGAATTTCCCTTCAACACCATTCGGATGGTGAATGGTACGATATTGGCGAAGTGCCTTTGTCGGCCCCGGATCTGAGTGACCAGATCAAAGCCCTGCACGACAAGGCGTTTGCACTGGAAAACGACCTGAGCTGCAAACTGGTGCTGCCCGCAGATCAGGTGCGGTATCTTGCCCTGCCCACGGAAGGCCAAAGCGAAGATCAGATCGCGTCCGAAGTTCAAGCCGCAGTCGCCGAGGCAACGCCCTATGAATTGGCCGATCTGTCCTACGACAGCGCAACCGAGGGGTCGACCACCTTTGTCGCCGCCGTCGCGCGCGAGACGCTGGATGAAGCGCAGGCCTTTGCCGCGCAGCACGGGTTCCTGCCGGTCACCTATAGTGCAGCCACGACTGAGGCCGAATTTCCGCGCGAGCCTGTATTTGACATGACCAGCGAGCCGCAGGTCGCTGCGCCTTCACCCGAGCCCGAGCTAGAAAGACCCACGGTTCACGCCATAGCGGATGACGCGGCGCCTACAGCGTTCCGCTCTCCCGAACCTGCTACGACCGCAATCACTTTGTCTCCCACAACGAGCAAAGGGCAACGTTGGGCAGTTCCCGCGATTGCCGCGCTGATCTGCGTCGGGGTTGGTGTTTGGGCGTGGTCTCTGATCGGGGCAGACCCAGACAACGACACATCCACCGAAAACGATACGGCCGAACTGTCTGCACCGCGGACTCACGACACTTCACCGCCTGAGACGGATCCAGAGCCTGAAACCGAAATCGCGGCGACACCGGCAGCGGAAGAAGCACCAGAACCTGAAGCCCAGCCAGAATTGTCCCCGACAGATGCCGCTATCCTCGAAGCGCTGAATGTTGCGCCGACACCTGTCGAACAGATTGCACAGGACCCCGAAGCACAAAGCGACATCGAAGAGGTCGCGGGCACCCTAGTGGAGGCCCCCGAAGCGCCGATTACCCCGGCATTGATTTCCGAGGAGGACCTCTACCTCGCGTCTATTCACAACCCGGATCTGTCCAGCGACGCGATTGCCCTGCCCGATCAAGGCAGTTTCGACACGGATGCCGCCTTTGAACGCATCCCCGGCCCCGCAATCGCAGGCGCGCAATACGAACTGGACGAACGCGGCTTGGTCGTACCGACCGCAGAAGGCGCGCTGTCGCCCGAAGGTATCGTAGTCTATTTGGGTCGCCCATCAAAAGTCCCGCCCGAAGTACCGGTGCGGTTTGAGGAAGAACCAGTGGTCGATGAGGTGAACCAGAGGCTGGCCGAACTCCGACCCCGGCCCCGCCCCAGCAATCTGGTCGAGAATTTCGAACGCACGCAATTGGGCGGGCACAGTCTTGAAGAGCTTGCTGTCGTAAGGCCCAAATTGCGGCCTGAAAGCCTACAGGTACAGCCCGAGATCGACTACACACCCACCGCCTTGGCCGTTGTTCGCGTCCCTCGCCCCAAACTACGGCCCGCGCGGGCCGTGGCGTCGGCTAGCGCAAGCGGATCAAATCTGGGATCAACCGCCGCAGTAGCGTCCAGCAATGACGAGGCAGGGTCATTCCAGCCGAAATCCGTGGCTCCGAAAATCCCGACAACAGCCTCGGTCGCACGACAGGCCACAATCGACAATGCCCTGAACCTGCGCAAGCTGAACTTGATCGGCGTCTACGGCACACCTGCAAATCGCCGTGCCCTCGTGCGCCTTCCGAGTGGTCGGTACAAAAAGCTCAAGATCGGAGACCGGATTGACGGCGGCAAGGTAATCGCCATCAGCGACAGCGAATTGCGGTATCAGAAGAAGGGCCGCAACCTGACTTTGAAAATGCCGCGTGGCTGAGGACGACCCGTATTTTCAGACTGTCAAAGCTGGGTACGAGCACGCCGCCCACCGGTTGATCCCGGCCTATGACGGCCTTTCTCCTACCGAAGTCCTGCGCCCCGTTTTGGATCACGTGCCCGATACCGGGGCGAGCGTTCTGGATGTGGGCGCTGGCACTGGAACGGTGGCGCGTTGGCTGGCCATTCGCGGCTGCGACGTGACGGCGATCGAGCCAGTCGATGCCTTTCGAAACCACGCGGTGCGCGGTGACGGTGCCCAATCCGCTAAATGGCTTGATGCTTGCCTGCCTAGACTAAGCGCTCTGCCAGACGACACCGCGTTCGACACCATTCTGGTCATAGGAGTCCTGCATCACCTGCCTCCGCGTGACCAACACTTGGCTATCCGCGTACTGTCTAAACGGCTGCGGCCGCAAGGGCGGATGATTTTGTCGCTCAGACATGGCCCCTGCCCGTCTGACCGACCCGGTTATGTGATTTCGGACGACGCCATAGTTGATCAAGCGGTAGGTTCGGGCCTGCAGGTGCACCACAGGTCCCGAACCGACTCGATACAACCGGCCAACCAGCGCGCAGGTGTAACCTGGACCTGGCTGGTATTTGGCGCTGCTTAGGCCGCCGAAATCTCTCCGCTTTCGATTTGTTCGCGTTCGATGGATTCGAAGAGGGCCTGGAAGTTACCCTCACCGAAGCCATCATCACCTTTGCGCTGGATGAACTCGAAGAAAATCGGGCCGATCACGGTTTTTGAGAAGATTTGCAGCAGAATCCGTGTCTCTCCCCCGTCCACAACGCCTTCACCGTCGATCAGAATGCCGTGCTTCATCATCCGATCCAGCGGCTCATCGTGGTCCGTTACACGGTCTTTGGACATGTCATAATAGGATTGGTTTGGACCAGGCATAAACTTCAACCCGTTCTCGGCAATGGCGTCGGTCGAGGCATAGATGTCCTCACTGCCCACCGCGATATGCTGAATGCCCTCGCCCTTGTACTTTTTCAGGTAAGAGACGATCTGACCCGTTTCGCCCCGATCCTCGTTGATCGGGATGCGGATGCGGCCACAGGGCGATGTCAGCGCGCGGCTATAAAGGCCGGTAAACTTGCCCTGAATGTCAAAGAACCGGATTTCACGGAAGTTGAACAGGTCGCCATAAAACTTGAACCACTTGTCCATATTGCCCCGGTAGACATTGTGGGTGAGGTGATCGAGATAGTAGAACCCCTCGCCGCGCGGTTTCGATTCTTTGATCCACGCGAATTCCTCATTGTAGGGCGAGGTATCGTAATACTGGTCAATGAAGTAGATCAGCGATCCCCCAATCCCCTTGATGGCCGGGACATTCATCGTCTTATCCGCACCGTCATACGGCTTTGCCCCTTTTGAGACGGCATGGTCGTAGGCTTTCTGCGCGTCCACAACGCGCCAGCCCATCGAAGGTGCGCAAGGCCCGTGTTCCGCGACGAACTTGTCGGCAAAGCTTTCGGGGTCCGCGTTCAGGATATAAGTGACATCGCCCTGCTGCCACAGTTCGACCAGTGGTTTGGTTTTGTGGCGAGCCACCAGATCGAAGCCCATTTTGGCGAACAGATCACGCAGCTCCTGCGGTTCAGGATGAGCGAACTCGACGAATTCAAACCCGTCGGTACCTGCGGGGTTTTTGGGACTGATGACAGATTTCGGGGCGTTATGCGGGAAAGGACCCATGGCGCGTCTCCTTCGAAAACAGGAATTTCTTTGCTGATTCCAAAATACGCCTTAAGCAGTGCTGTTTCCGCGCATTGTTTTCATGTAAACTATTGAAGTGTGCGCAAACTGCGCATGAATGACCTAAAATTTGAGATCTTGCCGCATATGCTTGATGCAACCGATACACGCCTGCTCTCAGCGCTTCAAAAGGACGCGCATCTGACCGCGCATCAATTGGGTGAGCTGCTGAACCTATCCCCCAGCCAGGCAGGTCGCCGCCGTCAGCGCCTTGAGGCTGAGGGCTATATCACCGGCTACGCGGCCCGGCTGGATCCACTAAAGCTAGGCTTGCAGGTTCAGGGGTTTGTCCAGGTCCATCTGGGCACTCACGGCCCTGATCAATCCGCCAGCTTTGCCCGGATGGTTAACACCCAACCCGAGATCACAAGTGCCTGGACGATGACAGGCGAGGCAGACTACCTGCTTCACGTCTATTGTGACGATCTTTCTGCGCTCAACAGCTTGCTTCATGAGGTGATCCTGCCGCATCCTGCAGTGGCACGGGTACAAAGCCAGATCGTGATGGACCAACTCAAACGCGACGCACCCCTGCCAACCTGAGCGGGCAACGAGGGCATAGATGGACGATTTCCTATATCAGGCTTCTATTTATCTGGCTGCGGCCGTGATCGCCGTGCCCCTGTCGGCGCGGTTGGGCCTTGGGTCGGTTCTTGGATACCTGGCGGCTGGCCTGATCATCGGCCCCGTCCTCGGGCTTGTCGGCGCCGAGACCGAAGACCTGCAGCATGTCGCCGAGTTCGGCGTTGTCATGATGCTGTTCCTAATTGGGCTCGAGTTGGAGCCGCGCGCCCTGTGGGATATGCGCGACAAGCTGTTGGGTCTTGGCGGGCTTCAGGTTCTGTTGTCCACCGCCGTTATTGCCGGTGTCGCGTTCTACGCGAACCACCCGTGGTCCGTCGCACTGGCGGTCGGTTTAACTCTGTGTTTGTCCTCGACCGCGATTGTGCTGCAAACCCTGTCTGAGAAGGGCTTGATGCAAACGAACGGAGGCCGCGCGACCTTTTCCGTTCTGCTGACGCAGGACATTGCCGTCATCCCAATTCTGGCCCTGCTGCCGCTGCTCGCGCTACCTGCCATGCCGCATATCGAGGCAGACGGCTCCATCGACCGAGGCGCAGAGCACTTGCATGACACTGGGCATCACAGCCTGTCTCTGGTCGAAGGGCTGCCGGGCTGGGCCGTCACTCTGGTCACCATCGGCGCAATTGCCTTTGTCATTCTGGCGGGTGTCTACCTGACCCGCCCGCTGTTCCGGTTCATCCACGCAACCCGCCTGCGCGAGATGTACACCGCGCTGGCGCTGATGATCGTGGTCGGGATTTCATTCCTGATGACACTGGTGGGCCTGTCACCTGCTCTGGGCGCGTTTGTGGCGGGTGTGGTTTTGGCCAGCTCGGAATTCCGCCATGAAATGGAAAGCGACCTCGAGCCGTTCAAGGGCCTGTTTCTGGGGCTGTTCTTCATTACGGTCGGAGCCGGGATCAACGTCGGCTATTTCTTCAACGACCCATTCGACTTGATCGGTCTGGCCCTGCTGGTCATCCTCGTTAAAGGCGTCATCCTCTATCTCGTGGGCAAGGCCTTCAAACTGAAGGGCCGAGATCACTGGCTGTTCACCCTTGGACTGGCCCAAGCGGGTGAGTTCGGCTTTGTCCTTCTGGCGTTTTCGACGCAGCAGAATGTAATCCCGCCGGACCTGTCGCAAAAGATGCTGATGATCATTGCGCTGACCATGTTGATCACCCCGCTTCTGTTCATCATCTACGACCTTCTGTCCCGCAAGATGGCTGACACTAGCGCCGCGCCTGAACCCGATGAAATCGACGAAAAAGGCCCCGTGATCATCGCTGGGATCGGTCGGTTTGGTCAGATCGTCAACCGGCTGGTTCGCGCCAGCGGCTTCAAGACCGTTGTTCTGGACCACGATATCGAGACGATCCAACTTATGCGTCGTTTTGGCGTCAAAGGCTTTCTAGGCGATCCGACCCGCCCGGAACTGCTGCGCGCTGCGGGGCTTGAGAAAGCCTCGGTGCTTGTCGCTGCGATGGATGATCGAAAGACGGTGACCCGCTTGGTTGGCTACGCTCGCCGGCAGCGCCCCGATCTGCACATCATCGCACGGGCGCATGATCGGACCCACGTGTATGAGCTATATCAGGCAGGGGCCAATGACATCGTGCGCGAAATGTTCGACAGCTCTCTGCGCGCGGGCCGCTATGTGCTCGAGAATATCGGGCTGAGCGAGTACGAGGCCGCGCAGGCCGAACAGACCTTCTATCACCATGACAGGACGTCCGTGCGCGATTTGGCCGAGCTTTGGATTCCCGGCATGCCCACGTCCGAGAATACGAAATACATTGAACGCGCACAAAAGCTTGAGAAGGATCTGGAAACCGCGTTGCTGGAACTGGCAGAACAGCACGCAAAGGACTCTGCCTGACCGAAGCAATTGCCCGGTCAGGCGCTTAGGTTACCCATCCGAGACGCCCGCCTCGGCAAAGGTTGCCATGCCCGAGTGGCAGGCAACCGCGCTTTTGAGAATGTTGATCGCAAGCGCACCGCCTGATCCCTCACCAAGACGCAGGCCGAGGCTCAGCAGCGGCTCCTTGCCCAGTTTTGACAGCATCGCAGCATGCGCGCCTTCTGCGCTTTGGTGCCCCGCGATGGTGTGATCCAGAGCCGAGGGCGAAACGCGCGCCAGACAGGCTGCGGCAGAGGTACAGATGAAGCCATCCAGAATGACGGGAATGCGCAACATACGGGCCGCTGCAATCGCTCCGGCCATGGCCGCAATCTCGCGCCCGCCGAGGCAGCGCAGAACCTCCAACCCGTCGTCACTGCCGTGCAGAGCCACACCTTCGGCGACCACGCGGGTTTTGTTGGCAAGGCCCGCATCGTCGACCCCTGTACCGCGACCGGTCCAATCGGCGGCCTCGCCTCCGAACAGGGCGCAGGCGATGGCAGCGGCGGGGGTGGTGTTGCCGATCCCCATCTCGCCAACCACCAACAGGTCGGACGTCGGGTCCACCGCCCGCCAGCCGGTTTGCAGTGCGCTCAGCAACTCGTCCTCACTCATGGCCGGGGCTTGGGTGAAATCCGCAGTGGGATGATCCAAATCCAGCGCATGGACATCCATCTTTGCGCCCGCCGCCTTGGCCAACTGGTTGATCGCCGCACCGCCATGTTCAAAATTCATCACCATCTGAACGGTCACTTCGGGCGGAAAGGCCGAAACGCCCTGCGCCGTGACCCCATGGTTGCCCGCAAAGACAATGACCTGAGGGGCCGCAACCTGCGGTCGCGCATCCCCACGCCAGGCCGCGTACCAGATCGCCAGATCCTCAAGCCGCCCCAGCGCGCCCGGCGGTTTGGTCAACTGACCGTTGCGTTCAGCCGCGCCATCCGCAGCCGCCATGTCCGGCCCCGGAGCGCTGGTCAACGCGTCGCGGAACGTATTCAAATCATTCAGTTCAGGCAGCATCAAAGCCTCATTGCATCAGAGTGGTCCTGTGTGTTTAACCGAAGCACTGAATCCAACAAGGCCTCGAAAGGCGCAGAAGTGCAAAAAAACGACACCAATCCGGTTTCCGCATGGGATATCCCGCTGGCTCTGGTCCTGTTGACGCGCCTGCCCCTGCCCCGTTTGCCTGAGAAGATCTTTGCCCGGCAGGCGCAGGCGGTTTGGGCCTTTCCGGTGGTCGGCCTGGTGATTGGCGCATTGGCTTGCATCATCGGGTGGCTGGCGCTGACATTGTCGGTTCCGCCTTTCGTTTGCGCCGTTTTGCTCGTGGCGACCCAGACCATGACGACCGGCGCAATGCACGAGGACGGGCTGGCCGATACGTTTGACGGCCTATGGGGCGGGTTCACGCCGGAACGCCGGTTGGAGATCATGAAGGACAGCCACATCGGCACATATGGCGTGCTGTCCCTGATTGGTTCGCAGCTGATGCGCGTTGCCGCCGTCGCGGCCCTTCTGTCAGCCGACGCGTTTCCTGACTTCCGACCTTTTTGTTGATCTGACTGGGTTTTTGGTTTGTTTTCAGGTGTGGTTGCTCAGAGGCGCGTTGTAGTGCCCCATTATTATAAAAAGTATTGACATGGGCCTTCAGATGGCTAACCTCTTCGCCCATGTTCATCCGCACCAAACATGACGCAAAGCTCAACCGCACACGGATCCAGATCGTTGAATCCGTCCGCACCGGCTCCAAGGTACGCCAGAAGATCCTGCGCCATGTGGGTGTGGCCCATAACGACAGCGAGATTGAGGATATCAAGCGTCTGGCGGGCCGCTTGATGGAGCAATTACGCATTGATCGCTCGCCGCAAATGGAACTGTTCACGCCCACGGAATATGCCGATCTGCAGGCGCTGGTGCGCCGCGCTCCGCGGCCGGACAAGCTTGGCGTTGATCTTGCCGAGTGCCGTGAGGAGGCGCGGGTCTCTCTGGGTCTGCGGGATGTCATGGGGACGATGTATGACCAACTGGGTTGGGGGGCCCTTCTGGGGGCGGCGCGTAAAAGTGCCAATCGCATTGTGAAAGAGCTGGTTATGGCGCGGATCGCACAGCCCGAGAGCAAGCGCGCGACCGTGGAGGCGTTGGAGAACCAGGCAGGCATCACGCTCAATCTGGACGTGGTCTATCGGAGCATGGATTACATCAATACGCCGGTGATAGACGGGATTTGCAAAACCTCTCACGCGGCGGCAGAGAAGTTGCTGGGCGGGCCAGTGACCGTGCTGTTCTACGATTGCACGACCCTGGCCTTTGACACCGAGCGCGAGGACCCGGCCGAGGATGCGGACGGGGTCGAGCAGGATCATCTTCTGGCCAAGGGCTTCAGCAAGGATGGCAAGCATCACCGCGCTCAGGTCATGCTGGCGCTGATCGTCACCTCCGATGGGCTGCCTGTGGGCTATGAACTCTTCCCGGGAAACACCTGGGAAGGTCATACGCTGGAAGCTGCGCTGAAGGCGTTGGAGGGACGCTTCGACGTGGCCAGGGTCACGTTCGTGGCCGATGCCGCCATGCTCAGCAAGGACAACCAGCAGATGTTGCAGAACAAGGGTCTGCCCTACATCCTCGGCTATCGCATGAAGTCCGCCCCGGCCGCCGTGAAGGCGAACATTTTGAGCCCGGAGGGACGCCAGCCTTGGGCTGGACACGGTTCTGAAGAGGCAACCGAGAAGGGCTGGTACAAGGTGATCGACCAGGAGGGAGCGCGGGTCATTGTGACCTGGTCACCCACCCGGGCACGCAATGATGCCCACAAGCGCGACAAGGCAATCGAAAAGCTGCACAAGAAGCTCAAGCGCTCTCGCAAACCCGGCAGCTTCAGCAGCCGGGGATATGGCCGCTTCCTGGCCTTCCCCGACAGCGGGGACGTCACGCTGGATGATGCAAAGATCAAGGCAGCGGCACAATGGGACGGGCTGCATGCCATTGTTGTTCATGGTGCGGACGAACTGGAGGCACAGGACGTCATTGCCCGCTATCACCAGTTGTGGGAGATCGAAGCCTGCTTCCGCACCAACAAGCACGATCTGAAAATCCGGCCCATCTATCACTGGTCGCCGCGTCGGGTCCGGGCCCATATCGCCATCTGCTACATGGCCTTCTGCTGCCTGCAGCACCTGCGCAAGCATCTGGACCTGCTCGGACACCCGATGAGCCCGGCTCGTATCCGCAACGAGTTGAACGCATTGCAGCTCTCGATCCTGCGCCACAAAGGCACCCCTGACCGCTACGGCATGCCAAGCCATGCCACGGTCGATGCCAGACGCATCCTCACCTGCGTCGGCCTGACCTGGAACGAAGCCCCTTTCAAGATACCCCCCGGGCGCACCCGAAAAACTGGCCAGACCAAAGCCTGAGCTCCCTCAACACTCCGAAACAATCGCTGGCGAAAAAAGTCCGTGTAGTGCCTTTTGGCAACCAAGGCATAATAATATCAATGACTTATACGAAAAAATGTCGGAAGTCAGGAGAATGACGGGAATGCGCAACATACGGGCCGCTGCAATCGCTCCGGCCATGGCCGCAATCTCGCGCCCGCCGAGGCAGCGCAGAACCTCCAACCCGTCGTCACTGCCGTGCAGAGCCACACCTTCGGCGACCACGCGGGTTTTGTTGGCAAGGCCCGCATCGTCGACCCCTGTACCGCGACCGGTCCAATCGGCGGCCTCGCCTCCGAACAGGGCGCAGGCGATGGCAGCGGCGGGGGTGGTGTTGCCGATCCCCATCTCGCCAACCACCAACAGGTCGGACGTCGGGTCCACCGCCCGCCAGCCGGTTTGCAGTGCGCTCAGCAACTCGTCCTCACTCATGGCCGGGGCTTGGGTGAAATCCGCAGTGGGATGATCCAAATCCAGCGCATGGACATCCATCTTTGCGCCCGCCGCCTTGGCCAACTGGTTGATCGCCGCACCGCCATGTTCAAAATTCATCACCATCTGAACGGTCACTTCGGGCGGAAAGGCCGAAACGCCCTGCGCCGTGACCCCATGGTTGCCCGCAAAGACAATGACCTGAGGGGCCGCAACCTGCGGTCGCGCATCCCCACGCCAGGCCGCGTACCAGATCGCCAGATCCTCAAGCCGCCCCAGCGCGCCCGGCGGTTTGGTCAACTGACCGTTGCGTTCAGCCGCGCCATCCGCAGCCGCCATGTCCGGCCCCGGAGCGCTGGTCAACGCGTCGCGGAACGTATTCAAATCATTCAGTTCAGGCAGCATCAAAGCCTCATTGCATCAGAGTGGTCCTGTGTGTTTAACCGAAGCACTGAATCCAACAAGGCCTCGAAAGGCGCAGAAGTGCAAAAAAACGACACCAATCCGGTTTCCGCATGGGATATCCCGCTGGCTCTGGTCCTGTTGACGCGCCTGCCCCTGCCCCGTTTGCCTGAGAAGATCTTTGCCCGGCAGGCGCAGGCGGTTTGGGCCTTTCCGGTGGTCGGCCTGGTGATTGGCGCATTGGCTTGCATCATCGGGTGGCTGGCGCTGACATTGTCGGTTCCGCCTTTCGTTTGCGCCGTTTTGCTCGTGGCGACCCTGACCATGACGACCGGCGCAATGCACGAGGACGGGCTGGCCGATACGTTTGACGGCCTATGGGGCGGGTTCACGCCGGAACGCCGGTTGGAGATCATGAAGGACAGCCACATCGGCACATATGGCGTGCTGTCCCTGATTGGTTCGCAGCTGATGCGCGTTGCCGCCGTCGCGGCCCTTCTGTCAGCCGACGCGTTTCTGGCGATCATTGCCGCTTGTGTGGTGTCACGCGCGTTCATGCCCCTGCTGATGGCTGCATTGCCTAATGCGCGTAAATCCGGTCTCAGCCATTCTGTCGGCGCCCCGTCCGTGGGCCCAGTCGCGGTTTCGCTCGCTCTGGCGGGTTTGACGGGAGTTTTGCTGCTCGGTGGGCAGGTCATTTTGCCCGCCCTATGCGCCGCACTCGTTGTGGGTGTGCTGGCCCTCGTGGCAAAGGCCAAGATAGGCGGCCAGACCGGAGATATCCTCGGCGCTTCTCAGCAATTGACCGAAATCACTTTTCTGGTAGCAATAGCGGCTCAGCTTTAAGACACCCCACCCGTCTCAATCCGCAGGGTGCAGCCGCAATGCTTGCAATGCACCGCGTCCGGATCATGCCGGAACAAACCTGTAGAAAAGCGTGCAATTTTGACCCCCTAAGCGGGGAAATCGGCGTCCAAATTTGACCCCTCCCTATGGTTGTAGACATCCTTTTCATTGAGCAGTCGATGGAGAGGCAAGCGGGATGATTTGCGTGGAAACTATTAGAAAAGTGCGTCGCTTACACCTGATCGAAAAAAAGAGCATCAAGGAAATTTGCCGTTCGCTCAATTTGAGCCGTGCAACGGTTCGAAAGATAATCCGATCGGGAGTGACGGAGTTCAAATATGAGCGCAAATCGCAGCCATACCCGGTGCTCGGGCCTTGGCGCGCGCGTCTGGATGAAACGCTTGAGGAGAACGAGGCGCTTCCGAAGAAACACCGCAAGCGGATGACCAAAATCTGGAAGGAACTCTCCGATGATGGTTTTGGCGGCGGGTATGACAGTGTTCGACGCTACACAAAGAATTGGCGCATTGCGCACGGCCGACAACAGGCGCAGGCGTTCATCCCGCTGATCTTTGATCCTGGGGAGGCGTACCAGTTCGACTGGAGTGTGGAGACGGTTTTGATGGACGGTGCACTCACGACCGTGAAGGTTGCCCATTTCAAACTTTGCCATAGCCGCATGCCATTCTCCATTGCCTATCCGCGCGAGACGCAGGAGATGGTCTTTGATGCCCACGACGAGGCCTTCAAATTCTTTGGTGGAGGCTGCATCAACGGGATCTACGATAACATGACGACCGCCGTCGATGCGATCCTGTCGGGCAAGGAAAGAAAGTTCAACAAGGCATTCTCCCGGATGTGTTCTCATCATCTGGTGAACCCGATCGCCTGTACGCGCGCGGCCGGTTGGGAGAAGGGTCAGGTTGAGAATCTGGTCAAGGAGAGCCGCGCCTATAGTTTTACACCGCGTCTGGAGGTGGCCGACTTCGATGAATTGAATGCCCGGCTGCAAAAAGACGCGATCAAACGCGCAAAAGAACTGCGGCATCCGGAAAACCTGGAGGTGACGGTCTGGGAGGAGTTCCAGCAGGAAAAGCCGCTGCTGACGCATCTGCAGAAGCCCTTCGTCGGGTTCCGTGAAAAGACGGTCGCCGTGAGCCGAACCTGCCTGATCAACTTCGAAAGAAACAAATACAGCGTTGAGGCAAGAGCTGTTGGACGTCAGGTCCAGTTGCAGGTCTACGCCACGCGGATTGTCCTGCGCCAAGACGGTGAGATTGTCGGAGAGCACGAACGGTGCTTCGGCCGAGGAAAAACGATCTTCAACCCTTGGCACTATGTGCCCGTCCTCAAGCGCAAGCCTGGCGCTCTGCGCAATGGAGCACCGTTCCGTGACTGGGACCTACCACCGGCAATGACGCAGATCTGGACCCATCTGCGGGGCACATCCGACGGAGACCGGCAACTTGCCGATATTCTTTTCGCTGCTTACCAGCACGACATTGATGTGGTCGAGGCTGCCTGCGAAGAAGCTCTAAAATCTGGCCTGCGCAAGGCCGATGCGATCCTGAACATTGTCTCTCGGCGCACCAATCCCCCGCCGCCAAAGGCGATTGAGCCGCCTGCCCACCTGCAGCTGAAAATGGCACCGATCGCGGATTGCGCTCGCTATGACAGGCTTGGAGGCTCCCATGCAACTGCGTAAGGAAATTCTCGAACTTGCCCGTCAACTGAAGTTGCCAGGCATCGTCAACTGCTTTGACGAAGTGATGCAGGCCGCAGCCAAAAACAACTGGCGGCCCCAACAGGTCGTGGCCGAACTCCTCACGGCCGAACTGGCCGAAAAGACTGCGCGCTCGATCCGGTATCAGATGGGTGCCGCAAAGTTCCCGGTCTGCAAGTCCTTACCTGAGTTCGACTTCACGGTCAGCCCCGTCAACGAGGAAGTCGTGCGCAATCTTCATGACGGCGATTTTATGGACCAGGCCAGGAATGGCGTGCTGGTCGGTGGAACCGGATCGGGCAAAACGCATCTCGCAACAGCGATCGGGGGCCACGCGGTCAATAACCGCCGGCGGGTCAGGTTCTTCAGCGCTGTGGATCTCGCGAACAAGCTGGAGGCTGAACATCGCGAAGGCAACGCCGGGCGGCTCAGCGAGCAGCTGATCCGCGTCGACCTCGTGATTATAGACGAACTCGGTTATCTGCCGTTCGCAGAGTCTGGTGGACGATTACTCTTCCATCTCATCAGCAAACTGTACGAGCGAACGTCTATTCTGCTAACAACCAACCTCGCATTTGCTGAATGGCCGAGTGTGTTCACAGATGCCAAAATGACCACTGCTCTCCTGGATCGACTGACACACCATTGCGATATCATCGAAACCGGGAACGAAAGCTGGCGAATTAACCACCGCGACTAACCTCGAAATCGGGGAATAAATTCAAAACAGACAGCAGGTCAAACCTTCAGTCGAGCTACGCTCTCTTTTCGGTTTGACCTGCTGTCCACCCCCTCCTGAATCAACCTAAACACGACCCCCTCAACGCCCCTCTTAGCTCCAAGGGGGGTCAAATTTGGACGCCGATGGGGGGTCATTATTCAATGCCGATTGACAGAACAAACCACAGCTGGGGCATTTGTGGCGCACTTTCTGCGGCATGAAAATCGCCTGTGCCAGGCGCACGAACAGAGCAACTCCGACCACCATGATAAACACCGAGAACAGCTTGCCCCAAGGCGTCGACAGGGTGATGTCACCAAATCCCGTCGTCGTCAGGGTCGCCATGGTGAAATACAGCGCGTCTATATAGGGGTTCTTAGCATCTTCAGGGATGAAAAAGACAAGAACCGCTGTCGAAGTTGCAAACACGAAAACCAGCAGATTGATGGCCGCGATGACCGCATCTTCATGCGTGCGGAAAAAGGTACTGTCGCGCCGTAAATCCCACAGCAGATGGTACGAGTGGATCAACCGAAGGGCGCGCAGGATACGCAGGAATGCGAGATTGCCGGTCAGAAACGGGTCGAGGATCAACGACACAATCACCACGATATCTGCCAGCGTATAAATTTTACGCAACAGCTTCCAGCGATCCTTGGCGATCCACATTCTGGCGGAAAAATCCAGAAGGATAATAAAGCCAACCACCCAACTGATACCAGTAACCCATGGGCCATGCGGAAAATGCGCGGTGGCGACAAAGAAGATGATGGTGACCACATCGAACAGGATCAAACCATAGCGGAACCAAACCGAAATCGGGGCCTTTCCGATATATAGGAACTTGACCGTCTTCTTCATGCCGAACCGGTATCTGCTTGCATCTACAGAAAAACTAACCGGTTTTCACCAATCCACCAAGCAACGAAAAAGGCCGCCCCGATGCCGGAGCGGCCTTGCAGTTTCAATCGTCGTGGACTTAGGCTGCAGCGGCGCGCGAAGTCAGGACATCATCCACCTGCTTGGCGGCAGAAATCTCTCCGTCTCCGGACACGGCGGCGACCTCGCGGGTCAGACGCTCCAGCGCGGCTTCATAAAGCTGACGCTCGGAATAGCTTTGCTCGCGCTGGTCATCGGTGCGGTGCAGGTCGCGAACCACTTCGGCGATCGAGATCAGATCGCCCGAGTTGATCTTCTGTTCGTATTCCTGCGCCCGGCGCGACCACATGGCCCGCTTGACCTTGGCCTTGCCCTTCAGCGTCTTCATCGCCTGGCTGATCACATCCGGCGAGCTGAGCGAACGCAGACCGGATTCGGTCACTTTGTTTGTCGGCACGCGAAGGGTCATCTTGTCTTTCTCAAAAGAGATGACGAACAATTCGAGCGAAAATCCAGCGACGTCCTGCTCTTCGATCGAAATGATCTGACCCACACCATGGGCGGGGTAGACAACATAGTCGTTCGGGCGGAACTCAAGCTTTTTCGACTTCGACATTCAATTCATTCCTTGGTTTTGGACCGGGATGCGAACAACAAAAACCCCACGCTCGGTGCCTATTGTGGCCCCGGCAGGCGGTCTGTTTGTCGCAAATTCAGAACTCCAAAGCGAGCATACTTACGGAGTACATCCCAATCTCAGTCATCATGTAGGGAAAGAGTATATCACAAAAATGAGACACTCAAAAGTTTCCCTAGGGGAATTTTTTTATAAACGGCCTGCAATCAAGGGATTAGTCTTTGAAGACCGCTTTTCTTTGCCATCCAAATGGGGTGCGAATCACTTACCCGCCTTCACCCGGAGCTTCGGAGAAATACTTCTCCATTTTGCCTTCCTCGCCATCACGCTCTTCCGCCTCTGGCAACGGGTCTTTTTTGGTGACAATGACCGGCCACATTTCCGAGTATTTGCGGTTGAACTCGACCCAAGATTCCATGCCTGGTTCGGTGTCGGGACGGATTGCATCAGCCGGGCATTCTGGTTCACAGACGCCGCAGTCGATGCATTCATCGGGGTGGATGACCAGTGTGTTTTCACCTTCGTAGAAACAGTCCACAGGGCACACTTCCACACAGTCGGTGTATTTGCAGCCGATGCAGTTTTCGGTAACGACGTAGGTCATGTTCAGAATCCCATTCAGGTTTGGCGTCTAGCTAGTTCAGTCCGGGTTTGGCTTCAAGACGTGGGGCCGTTTGGAGTGCGAGAAAGATCAAGCGCGCGCCGATCTTTCTTGGTTGGACGACCTTTTCCCTCATATGACGGGTTTTTGGGCGGTATGTCCTTCTTTTCCGTCATATCGAAGTACAATGTTTGCGCTTCGGGGGCCGGACCGCGGCGGTCGCCGAGTTTTTCGACGCGAACGACCCGGATGATTTCGCCCTGTGGAAAGGTCAGAACGTCGCCGGGAACCACCGCTTGGGCGGGTTTCAGAACGCGGTTGCCGTTCAGCCTGACATGGCCGCCGCTGACCTGTTTGGCCGACAGGCTACGGGTCTTGAAGAACCGCGCCTGCCAGAGCCATTTGTCGATCCGCAGCTTGGTCTGATCCATGACGGATCAGTTGCCGCCCTTCAAACCCATCAGCGCTGCTGCAAACGGGTTGTCGGGATCAATCGCCTTTTCCTTCTTCGGAGGCCGGGACGAGAAGGACTTCGCGCCCTGTTGCTTGCCGCCCTTCTTGCCTTGCGGCTTGCGACCGTCCTGAGGTTTCCCACGCGGCTTGCCTTTGCCCTGCCCCTGTTCACGGCGCGGGCCGCGATTTTGTTGGCGCTGACGGCCCCATGTGAAGGTGTAGAACACCTCGACCTCGGGTTCGTCATTTGCAGGTTCCGCGGCCGGAGCCTCGGCTGCCGCCTCGGTGCTTTCGGTGGCCTCGGCTGGCGCCTCGGCGGGTGCGGCGACCTCATCTGTCGAGGCCTCGACGGTCGGGGTTTCTTCGGCGGCGGGGTGTTCTGCCACTTCAGTCGCAGGTGCCTCAGCCGGAACGGCTTTGACCTTTTCACGCTCACCGCGTTCGGCCTTGTAGCCCAGACCCTGCATCAGGTCCGCGAACTGATCCAGCGTCATGCCTGTGATCGAGAGCATGTCAGGCTTAGCTTCAAAGCCACCCCGGCTGTCCTCAGAGCGCAGCATATCAGCCAGACGCTCCAGCATATCGATCCGGATCGAGCGTTCACCCGCATCGCGGTAGCCACACATGGTGTCATAGCCCTGCGGCGCATCCTTGGCGACCGGCACAGTGACCAGACCCGGAGGTGGTGCCTCGGGGAATTCCTGCAGACCGCTGGACAGTGCCCAGAGAACCAGGCGGAGGCGCGTTGGCGCAGGTTTTAGCAGCAGCGGCATGAAGATGGTGAACTGACCAAAACGGATGCCGTGCTTGCGCAGCGCGCCGCGGGCGTCCTGATCCAGATCCTTGACCTCTTGCGCGACCTGCGCGCGGGGCAGCACGCCCAGCGCCTCGACCATGCGGAAGGCAAAGCCTTTCGCCAGACCGGAGAGTTCTTCGTCTCGAGACAGGTTCAGCAGCGGCTCGAAAAGCGCGGCCACTTTACGGTCGATGAAGTGCTGCAGACGGCGCTGCACCTTCTGTTCGACGTCCGGCCCTGCGGCCTCATCCACAAAAACCTCGACCATCGGCTTGAGAGGCTCAGCCCCAGCAACCAGTTTGCCGACAGCGTATTCGCCCCACATCAGGCCGCCCTGATCTGTGAAATCAATTTCGGTATCGGGTGCATTGTAGAAACGATCGGCACGCAGATGGAATTGCGGCGCGAGTGCTTGCAGCGAGGCCGACTTGAGCGCTTTCGCCTCAGCCCCTTGCGCGCTTTTGTCCGGTGTAAACCGGAACCCTTCCAGACGACCGACGAATTCGCCTTCGACGGTCACTTCACCCTTGTCATTTACTTCGGCCAAAAGGGCCTCCTTCTGTTTGAGCCGGCGCAGCAACACCGAGGTGCGCCGGTCCACAAATCTTTGCGTCAGACGATCATGCAGAGCGTCCGACAACCTGTCTTCTACAGTGCGCGTTTCCTCACGCCAATGCGATTCGTCACGGACCCAGCCGTTTCGTTGCGCAACATATGTCCAAGTGCGAATATAAGCCAACCTTTTGGACAGCGCATCAATATCTCCGTCCGTGCGGTCGATCCGGCGGATTTGCCGCGCCATGAAGTCGTCCGGGATAGCGCCGCGTTCGTGTAGATGGCCGTAGATCACCTCAAGCAGATTGGCATGTTCCGAATGGCTAATGCCCCGAAAATCGGGAATTCGGCACACATCCCATAGCAATCTGATCGATGGGCCATCGCTGGCGCGGGCTGCGACTTCGGTCACTTGCGACAGCGATTTTAACACGTTCAGGTCGTCTGCAGGGCGGGCCTTGGTCAGATGTTCGTCATTCGGGCTGACCTCTAGCGAGTCGATCAGCGCGTCCACTGAGCCGAAGCGAAGGGCGGCATTCCGCCAGTTCAGCTTTTTCATCGGCGTAAAGCGGCTGTCCATGATCGCCTGCGCGACACCTTCGTCCAATGGCGGGGCCTCGCCAGTCACGCCGAACGTGCCATCCGACATACCCCGGCCTGCCCGGCCCGCGATCTGGGCCAACTCATTCGGGGCCAAGGGGCGCATCCGGCGACCGTCGAATTTGGTCAGGGACGAAAACGCTACGTGGTTCACATCTAGGTTCAGGCCCATCCCGATGGCATCGGTGGCAACCAGATAGTCGACCTCACCATTCTGATAGAGGTCGACCTGCGCGTTCCGTGTGCGCGGGCTGAGTGCACCCATGACCACGGCCGCCCCACCCTTTTGACGGCGCAGCAGCTCGGCGATGGCATAGACGTTTTCGACCGAGAACCCGACAATGGCGCTGCGCGGGGGCATTCGGCTGATCTTTTTCGACCCCGAATACACCAGCTGAGACATCCTCTCGCGCCGTACAAACTGCGCCTCGGACACAAGTGCTGCAATCGGTCCGCGCATGGTGTCGGACCCCATGAACAGCGTCTCATTCGTTCCCCGCGACCGCAGCAACCGGTCAGTGAAGACGTGGCCACGCTCGGGATCTACGCAGAGCTGAATTTCATCAATCGCGACGAAATCGGCGCCCATACCTTCGGGCATCGCCTCGACCGTGCAGACCCAAAATTGCGTGCGCGGTGGTACGATCCGTTCCTCGCCTGTCACCAACGCCACGACCGAGGGGCCGCGAATGGCGACGATCTTGTCATAGACCTCACGCGCGAGCAGACGTAGAGGCAGGCCGATGACACCAGTCCGATACCCCAACATGCGTTCGATCGCGTAGTGAGTTTTACCTGTGTTCGTCGGGCCAAGTACGGCCACTACTCGGGATGACCCGCTCACCTTTGCCCCCTGCGCCTTCCGACTTACAGCGCCTTGCCTTCAACCTGAGGCTTCAGCCGATTCATGGCATTGGTTACTTCTTCATGATGGGGATGTATAGCCAACGCGCGGGAATAAGCCTCAAGCGCCTGATCGGGTTTGCCGACCACCTCGAAGATCAGGCCCAGACCGTAAATGGCCTGATAGTTGTTCGGGTTGAGGGTCAACGCGTGTTCCAGATCGGCGGCGGCCATTCCAAACCGGTCGATGCCGAAAAAGGCCGAGGCCCGCGCGTGCCAGCCTTCGGCAAATTCGGGCGCGTGGTCGGTCAACGCGGTGAGATGTTCGATCGCGGCCTCGATATCGCCGTCATCCAGCGCTTCGCGCCCCCGCTCAAGCAACAGATCAGCCGAGGCTGAACCCGATTGCGACCAGAGCGCCTGCAACTGACGATCCAAACCGATGGCTTGCTCTGGCGTTGCCTGCGCCAGTTGCCTCAACAGCGCTTCTTCGTCGCGGGAATCCGCTTGTTGCGCTCCACCACTGGTGGAAAACATGACTAGAACGGCAAGTGCCGCAACGGTACCTTTGAGATTGGTGATTGCAATACCCATAACAATGGTCAGTGTAGCGTTGCGACCGAGGATGTCCATTCACGGCGCATAAACAATATGAGGAAAAGCATGAGCGAGATTCTTGAAAAGGCTGCGGCCGCGCTGAACGAAAAGCTGGCCGGCGGTGGCTTTGATGCGTCCGCCAAGTTTGCAATCGCCGATCTGGGCGCAATTGTTCTGGACGGAGACGGTGCCCGCGTCAGTGATGACGAAGCAGATGTGACACTCAGCGCGGATGCGGACACGTTCGAACAGATCCTCAGCGGCGATCTGAACCCGACCGGCGCGTTCATGTCCGGCAAGCTCAGCGTTGACGGTGACATGGGAATCGCAATGCAGCTTGCATCGGTTCTGGCCTGATGGAGTACTCGCCGGCCCCCTTTTATGATGATGTGGCCGGCGACCAGGCCGGTGGTACAGCCCATTGGCTCCACACCGCCGACGGCAAACGCATCCGTGTCGGACATTGGCTGCCCGAGGATGCAAAGAACGGCTCGGTCTTCCTGTTTCCGGGCCGCACCGAGTATATCGAGAAATACGCGAGCACCGCAGGGGAATTCCTGAATCGCGGATTTGCCGCCCTCGCCGTCGACTGGCGCGGACAGGGCTTGGCCGACCGCATGCTGGACGAACCCCGCATCGGGCATGTCGACAAGTTCACCGACTATCAGCATGACGTCGCCGTGGTGCTTGAGCTGGCTGAGAAACTGGAGCTGCCGCGCCCGTGGTACGTGATCGGGCATTCAATGGGCGGTGCCATCGGCCTGCGGGCGGTCATCCAGAACGATTGCTTTGCAGCCTGTGCATTTACCGGGCCGATGTGGGGCATTTTCTTTGTCCCGCTCATGAAGCCCCTCAGCCGTCTGACCGCCTACTGGGGCACGGCGCTGGGATTGGGGGAACGCACCCCGCCGACCACGTCTTTGACCAGCTATGTTCTGGCGGAACCTTTCGAGGGCAATTCTCTGACGCGCGACCCGGACATGTTCAAGATGATGCAGGATCAGCTGAAGGCTCACCCCGAACTGGCACTTGGTGCCCCGTCCAACAAGTGGTTGCGCGAAGCCCTCAGCGAATGTGAATGGCTGATGGAGCAACCGGCGCCGGACACCGCGTGCCTGACCTATCTAGGCAGCCACGAACAGATCGTGGACCGCAAGGCGATTCGGGCACGGATGGCGAACTGGCCAAATGGTCGCCTGGTCGAGATCCCCGATGGTGAGCATGAGGTGCTGATGGAGGCCCCCGAAGTTCGCAACCCGGTTCTGGACGAGCTGACCGCGCATTTCCTGGCAAATCGCCCTTAGAGCCTCCGAATAGCGTTGTTCTTGACTGGCGGCTTGTGATCCGGGCGCGCCAGCCCTAGATGTTTGGCAACAAAGCTAATCAGAGGTGTTCCATGCGCGACCTGCCCTTTCCCGTCCGTGATGCAAATGCTGTCGGCGGTTCCGATAACCTTGGCAACCTGCCCGAATGGGACCTGACCGACCTCTATGCCTCGGAAGAAGCGGTCGAGCTGACGCGGGATCTGGACTGGCTTGAAGGTGAATGCGCCTCATTCGCCTCGGACTACGAAGGCAAACTGGCCGATTTGGACGCCGCAGGCCTGCTGACCTGCGTGCATCGAAACGAAAAGATCAACGCCATCGCAGGGCGGATCATGTCCTTCGCCGGTCTGCGCTACTACCAACTGACCACCGATGCTGATCGCGCCAAGTTCCTGTCGGACATGCAGGAAAAGATCACCGTCTTCACCACCCCTCTGGTGTTTTTCACGCTTGAGATCAACCGCATCGAAGACGACGTTCTGCAGGCCCATTTCGCGACCAATGCTGATCTTGCACGTTATGAGCCCGTCTTCCGCCGTATCCGCGCGATGAAACCCTACCAACTGTTTGACGAGCTGGAGAAATTCCTCCATGACCTCGGCGTTGTCGGTGACGCGTGGGAGCGTTTGTTCGACGAGACCATCGCGGGCCTGACTTTCACCGTCGACGGTGAAGAGCTGAACATCGAAGGCACCCTGAACCTGCTGACAGAACAGGACCGTAGCAAACGTGAGGCGGCCTCGCGCGAGCTGGCCTCAGTGTTTCAGGAAAACATCAAAACCTTCGCCCGTGTTCACAACACGCAGGCCAAGGAAAAGGAAATCGTCGACCGCTGGCGCAACATGCCAACCGCTCAGACCGGTCGCCACTTGTCGAACGACGTCGAGCCCGAAGTGGTCGAGGCCCTGCGCGAAGCCGTGGTCGCCGCCTACCCCAAGCTGAGCCACCGTTACTACGAGCTCAAACGCAAATGGTTGGGTCTGGACGTGATGCAGGTCTGGGACCGCAACGCGCCGCTGCCCATGGAAGACACAAGAATCGTCGGCTGGGACGAGGCGGAAAAGACGGTGATGGATGCCTATAACGCGTTTGATCCGCGCATGGGTGAGATCGCCTCGCCCTTCTTCTCGAAAGGTTGGATCGACGCGGCGGTGAAGCCGGGTAAAGCGCCCGGCGCCTTCGCCCATCCAACCGTGACCGATGTCCATCCTTACGTGATGCTCAACTATCTGGGTAAACCGCGCGACGTGATGACCCTCGCACACGAACTTGGCCACGGTGTCCATCAGGTACTGGCGGCAGATCAGGGCGAGATGCTGTCCTCGACCCCGCTGACACTGGCCGAGACCGCTAGCGTGTTTGGTGAAATGCTGACTTTCCGCAAAATGCTGGACAAGGCCGAAACCAAGGAACAGCGCAAGGTGCTTCTGGCTGGCAAGGTCGAGGACATGATCAACACGGTCGTCCGCCAGATCGCCTTCTACGATTTCGAATGCAAGCTGCACGCCGCCCGCCGCGAGGGCGAACTGACCCCGGACGACATCAACGCCCTGTGGATGAGCGTTCAGGCGGAAAGCCTCGGGCCGTCATTCGAATTCATGGAAGGGTATGAAACGTTCTGGGCTTACATCCCGCATTTCGTGCACTCCCCCTTCTACGTCTACGCCTATGCGTTCGGAGACGGCCTCGTGAACGCGCTTTATTCGGTCTACGAAAGCGGCGCTGAAGGGTTCGAGGACAAGTATTTCGAGATGCTGCGCGCCGGGGGGTCGAAACACCACAAAGACCTGCTCGCCCCGTTCGGCCTGGACGCCAGCGATCCCAACTTCTGGGACAAAGGCCTGTCGATGATCTCGGGCTTCATTGACGAACTGGAAGCTATGGAAAGCTGAAGGCGACCTACCCCCAGATTTTTGGTAAATACAGCGAGGATGTCCGCGTTTTGGGCACGCTCTCGAGTAAGATTCAAATACAGCTCAAGAAGCTTGCTGAAAGCAGTTCTGGAAGAAACGAAATTTTGACTCCTGTTAGCCTCGGCTGTACTCAATTTGTTACCTTGGTTGCAAAAAGGTAAAAGTTAAACTTAATGGAACTACAAGCTGACGCAAATGAATAAAGACCGACTGGTAGTCTATACAAACGTTATTGGGTGGGTGTACCCGCTTCCCGAAACCACAGCAGCCGATCAAGTAGACTACATTTGCTTTACTGACCAAGATATAAAGAAAACCAATGGTTGGACGTGCATATCCGTTCCCCCCTTTTTAGAAGCGGATGCGTTCAGAAGCTCGCGTGAACAGAAAGTCCGACCGCATCGTTGGTTGGCGGACCATTCGGCGTCGCTCTATATCGACAGCACCGTGTTTTTAACAACAAACCCCTGGAATATTTGGGAAAAGCTAATTCCGAATGAAAACGTCGTCTTCGGTGGCCTTTTCCATTCATACCGAAATACAATTCTCGAAGAGTTTCAAGCTGTTGAAAAAGCCGGCTATGAGCACAAGGCTGTATTGGACGAACACAGAGATTTTTACGAGAGTTACTACCCAGAAACTATGCTTCAAAAACCCGTTTGGGGTGGGATGCTAGCGCGTCGTCACAACGAACCGGGATGCATTGAGGCGATGGAGACCTGGTTTTCTCATATCCTTCGATATTCACGGCGAGACCAGTTGTCTTTGCCCGTAGCTTTGTCCAAGCTCCAAAATGAGCAACGGAACGTTGTTTCCGAAAGCATAAAGAAAACAGACTTCCATGAGTGGCCGCGTGGCGGCAAAAAAAAGCCGCCGTATCAAAAGGTCGGACCGCCCGTAGCGGAGAACCTTTTGCCTTCGACCGCCCAAAAAGAAAGAACAGAAAATATACCAATGAAACAAAGCACCGACAACTCGACAGTCCCGGAAGCAACCAACAAGATTGCGTACGGTTTCGACGAGCAGAGCGAACTGTACTACGCTCAGGACAAAGCCGGTGGAAAGAAGATCTATGTTTCTGACAAGGCACGCCTGGCCTTGTACAGGCGCGGAACAATTCGCCGCAGAAGGCAACTTCTGCGTGACTATGGGCTTGCAGGAAATCTCGTTTCTGCAGGCGATGTCGTCGTTGATGTCGGGGCCAATATCGGTGAGATCGGTATATGGTGTGAGGCAAGAGGCGGTGTTTACTACGGCTTTGAGCCTGATCCCCTGGCATTTTCTGCACTGCGCAAAAACGTTGCGGGCAACTGCCACGATGTGGCGCTAAGTGATACCGAAGGCACTGCGGACTTTTTCCTAAAGACTGACACTGCGGATTCCAGTTTGTTCAAACCGGAGAAGTACGACGACATCATATCCGTACGAAAAGTAACGCTCGACGCTTTTTTCAAGGAGATCTTCGCGCCTGAGGCAATAAAGCTCTTCAAGATAGAAGCAGAAGGAATGGAACCCGAGGTGCTGCGTGGCGCAGAAAACACACTGAATTCGGTGGAGTACGTAGCAGTCGATGCTGGCCCTGAACGAGGGAAACAGAACACTGTTCCAGAAGTGCTGAATTTTCTTGCAGGCAAAGACTTCAAGATTCTCTCTTGTTTTTTGAAAAGAGGTACTTTTCTTCTCCGGTCAAAGCGTTTCGAGTAGAGATCAACGAACCGAGCAATGGCTGTAGAAACCGGTTCTACATAGCCGCCCTCAAAATCCTGATTAGGGAAAGTGGTTTTTCCTGCAAATGAGACGATCGAATTGACCTACTTCAACTGGCTGTCTTTTGACCCGCGCCGGTTAATTCCTGACCGCTGTTGATATATCCCGTCCCTCTCCTGCTGACAGTCCAGACACAGCTTGACGCCGGGCAGCGCTTGGCGGCGTTTTTCGGGAATGGGTTCCTCACATTCGGCGCAGTGGGTCAGGCTTTCACCGACCGGCCGCTTTTGCGCCTGCATGCGGGCCAGTTCGTCGGAAATTGACGCTTCGATCTGTTCGCTTACCGCACCATCGCGAGCCCAACCTCCGGCCATGACACCTCTCCTTTTGTGGATGCAGCACAGAATACGCGTGCCGGGCGACTACTGGCAAGTCAGAGGGGAATGGCATCCGCGAACACGCGATCAATCATCTCTTGCGTCCCACGCGAAAACTCCAGCGGGCACGGATAGGCCGCCCCGTCGCGGACCGAACGGCAGAAGGCCTCAACCTGAAGTTTGTAGTGATCGTCACCTGGGAACCGGGTCACCTGAACTTCAAGCCCCGGTCGATGCAACTCGACCCGCGCCTCGCCAAAGACCCGCGCGTTGAACGGCGCGGTCAGGCGGATGACACCGCCTTCGCCGTGAAACACCATCTCTTGATGCGGGTGCATCCGGATCGATACATAGGCCGAATAGGTAAAGCCCGGGAATTGCGCGCGAATTTCGGTGAACGTGTCGATGTCGTCCTGCCACTGGATCCCGGACTGAACTGCGGAGGGCTCCTGGCCTGTGGCAAACCGTGCGCCGCCGATAACGTACACCCCGATATCCCGCAGCCCGCCCCCGCCGGTCTCTGCACGATTGCGAATGTTGGTCACTTCCTCTCGATTGTCGAAACTGAACGCGCCGGTCACATGGACCAGCTTGCCAATGGCACCATCAGCGATCAGTTTGTGCACGAACTGCCACTGAGGGTGATGCACGATCATATAGGCCTCAGCCGCCAACAAACCTGTCTGATCGCGCTTTTCAATCAACGCATCGAACTCAGCCGCCTGCATCGTCATCGGCTTTTCGCACAGCACATGTTTGCCCGCGTCCAGCGCCCTCAGGCTCCATTCGACATGCATGTGATTTGGCAGAGGGATATAGACGGCCTCGATCTCGGGATCATCCAGCAGCGCTTCGTAGCCGTCATAGACGGTCAGATCGGGGCAAAAAGCCTGAAAAGGCTCAGACTTGGCCGCGTTTGAGGTCGCAAGCCCGGCCAACCGCGCCCCGTCTGCGGCGTGAATTGCAGGCGCCATATATTGCCGCGCAAATTTGGCAGCCCCCAGAACACCAAATTGAACCGGTTTCTGCATCGCTCTCTCCCTGATCAGGCCATTTAGATGTGACGCAGACTCAAGACGCAGGCGAAGCAAGTGTCAACACACGATAAAAAGAGGATGAGGTATCCGGCGCAGTGCGCTGATTATCATCGAAAAAAAGCCCGCAGATATCTGCGGGCTGTGCGATCCTTGGATCTATCGGGTTGCAAGCATTCCCTTTTCACGGGCCAGATCGCGCATTTTCTTTTGAAGTTTCTCAAAAGCGCGGACCTCGATCTGACGGATACGCTCACGGCTCACATTGTATTGTGTGCTGAGTTCTTCCAAAGTCACTGGCTGATCCATCAAGCGACGCTGGGTGAGGATGTCCTTTTCGCGATCATTCAGCACCTCAAGGGAGGCAGCCAGCAGCTCACGCCGGGCGTCCAGCTCATCACGGGCTTCGTAGTCGCCCGCCTGATCGGCATCTTCGTCCTCAAGCCAGTCCTGCCACTGCATGGTGCCTTCGCCTTCGGACCCGACGGTCGCGTTTAGCGAGGCATCGCCGCCGGACATACGCCGGTTCATGCTGATGACTTCTTCCTCGGTCACGCCAAGATCATTGGCGATCTGAGTGACGTTTTCAGGGCGCAGGTCGCCCTCTTCCAACGCACCGATACGGGCCTTGGCCTTGCGCAGGTTGAAGAACAGCTTTTTCTGCGCCGAGGTTGTGCCCAGCTTCACCAGCGACCAAGACCGCAGGATGTATTCCTGGATCGAGGCGCGAATCCACCACATTGCATAGGTCGCCAGACGGAAGCCCTTTTCCGGGTCGAACCGTTTGACCGCTTGCATCAGGCCCACATTGGCCTCGGAAATAACCTCGGCCTGCGGCAGACCGTAGCCGCGATAGCCCATGGCAATCTTGGCCGCCAGACGTAGATGCGACGTGACCATTTTATTAGCAGACTCGGTGTCCTGCTCTTCGACCCAGCGCTTGGCCAGCATGTATTCTTCTTCCGGCTCCAGCAGAGGAAACTTGCGAATTTCCTGCATATAGCGGTTCAGGCCGCCCTCAGGCGTCGGCGCGGGGAGATTTGCGTAATTTGCCATTTTGATGTCCCTCCGACAAATGTTTAGCTCTTTAACATACGATATGGGTAAGGAACCCATCCCTTTCAAGAGGTACCGTTAACAGTTTGAAATTAAGCTTGGGTAAAGGAAAGCTAAGAAACTCTTACTCACAGGAGTTTGCATATTATGACAGAGGGGTGCGCAGCGTTTCAATCAGGTCCTGCATGTCCTGCGGCAGATCCGCTTCAAATCGAAGGTTTTCGCCTGTTACCGGGTGTTCAAAGCCCAAAACGGTGGCATGCAAGGCCTGACGCGGAAAGGCGCGAACGGCCTCAGAGGTTGCCGCACTGAACGCTTTGGCCGCCAATTTGCGTTTGCCGCCATAGACCGGATCGCCGACCAGACCATGACCTGCATGGGCCATGTGCACGCGAATCTGATGGGTGCGCCCTGTTTCCAGCCAGCATTCGATCAGTGCCAGCCCCGCCGGGGCACCAAATGTTTCAACCACACGCGCTCGCGTCACCGCGTGCCGCCCTCCGTGAAACAGAACCGCCTGTTTCTGACGGTCGGTCTTATGTCGGGCAAGCTGAGTGGTCAGTCGCATGATGTTGCCCGGCTCGAAACTGACGCCTTTGACACCCCGCAAACGTGGATCATTGGCATCTGGCACCCCGTAGCAAACCGCTCGGTAGTAGCGTTCAACACTATGCGCCTCGAATTGCGCCGCAAGCCCGTGGTGAGCTGCATCCGATTTGGCGACCACAAGTAGCCCACTGGTTTCCTTGTCGATCCTGTGGACAATGCCGGGTCGTTTAACCCCGCCAACCCCGGACAAATCTGCCCCGCAGTGATGAAGCAGAGCATTCACGAGCGTTCCACTCGGCGAACCTGGCGCAGGATGTACGACCATCCCGGCGGGTTTGTTCACCACAATCAGGTCGTCATCCTCGAAGACCACGTCCAGCGGGATATCCTCGGGGCCGATATGGCTGTCTTCGGCCTCTGCAACCGTGATGACCACCATGGCTCCTTCCGCCACCTTGGCCTTCGGATCGCGCACCTCAGCGCCCTCGACCAGAACCGAGCCCTCCTCGATCAAACGGGCCAGACGGGTGCGTGACAGGTTTTCCTCGGCTGGCACATCCCGCGAAAGCGCCTTATCAAGGCGAGGCGGCGGAGCGGCCGCGATCTGAAACTCAACCTGTCGGGTGCCCATGACTGTCCCTTCCGAACCTCAAGAAGAACCGCAGGAAACGCCACAGCTGAGGCTGCTTCGGCGCATGGTCATGTTGCTGACCGCGGTGATGATTGGCGGGGTTCTAGTGACATTCGCACTGATTGTCATCCGGCTATCGGACCGGACCCCAACCCTGCCCGATCAGATCGAACTGCCGGATGGAGCCAAAGCACAAGCGGTAACGATCGGGAACAACTGGTATGGCGTCGTCACTGACGACAACCGCATCCTGATCTTCGACAAAACCACTGCGAAACTACGGCAAGAGATAGTGCTGGAGCCCTAGGCGTCGGCTCGTTCGAAGACTTCCGCAAAGGTCTTTTGCAGGGCAGTATCCACATCTGCCATGGTCACCGGCAACCCCAAGTCAACCAGCGATGTCACGCCGTGCTCCCGAATGCCGCAGGGCACAATGCCCGAGAAATGGTCCAGCTCAGGTTCGACATTGATCGAGATGCCGTGAAAGCTGACCCATTTGCGCAAGCGCAGGCCGATAGCGGCGATCTTGTCTTCCGCGGATTGTCCGGTGATTGTCAGCGGTTTGTCGTCTCGCTGCACCCACACGCCAACGCGCCCGTCGCGAATCTCGCCTTTGACGTTGAACTCATCCAATGCGGCGATCACCCAGGTTTCGAGCTGTTTAACGAATAGGCGCACATCGCGGCCTCGCTTGTTCAAGTCGAGCATGACGTAGGCGACGCGCTGACCGGGGCCGTGATAGGTGTATTCCCCGCCGCGCTTGCTCTCATAGACAGGGAACCGGTCAGGGTCAGTCAGATCCTCGGGTCGCGCAGACGTCCCTGCCGTGTAAAGAGGCGGGTGTTCGAGCAGCCAAACGCATTCCTCGGCCTCGCCTGCAGCAATAGCCGCTACGCGTGCCTCCATAAAGGCGACGGCCTCTTGGTAGTCGGTCAGCCCGTCTGAGATCTTCCATTCCATGCTTGCCTCATACCGTGCCGGTCGGTTGGGGGAAAGAGGTCACGCGGCCTCTTCCAGACATTGTTTGAGGACATTGGCGTATGTCTCGACCCCTTGCGCCCCTGTGGTCAGGTATTTCCCGGCGAACACCATCGAAGGCACGCCGGAAATGCCGCGACTGGTCCAGAATTGCTGTTTCTCCCGCACCGAGGCCTGATGATCCCCGGATGCCAAAGCCGCCCGCGCGGCTTGCGGGTCCAACCGGGCCGCCTCAGCCGCGTCTGCCAGTACATCGATGTCAGAAACATCCTTTTGATCCGTGAAATATGCTTCGAAAAGCGCAAGCTTCAGGGGATGCTGCCGCCCCTGCCTCTCGGCCCAGTCCAACAACTGATGCGCCTGGAACGTATTCACCATGCGGCTGTCGTCGGTGAAATTGAAGGCAAAGCCAAGCTCTGCCCCAATCGAGGTCAACCTCTCGCGCGCCTGTGCGCTTTGTTCGGCGGTGCTGCCGTATTTCTCCATGATGTGTTCGCGCAGGTTCTGCCCTTCGGCTGACATCTGCGGGTTCAGTTCGAACGGATGCCACCTGAGCCGCGCGAGTACGTTTTGCTGCTGCAACGCCTGATCAAGCTGTTTGAAGCCAACGATACACCAAGGGCATACGACATCAGAGACAACATCAATCTGAACAACGGGGCGGGTATCCGGGGTGGTCATCGGGGGCTCCTACAGGGCGGTTGGCTGTTAAAGATATGAATGCCGGTACTGAATTTAAACCAACGCGCTTTTGCCTCTTCACATCCGGGTTCCAAGGGTCTATACGCCGCGCTACCAAGTCATTGGCAGTGCGGTCGTGGCGGAATTGGTAGACGCGCAGCGTTGAGGTCGCTGTGGGGTAACTCCCGTGGAAGTTCGAGTCTTCTCGACCGCACCATAAATTCAGAAAACAGACCTCTTAAGTTTTTGTAATGACTGAATTTACGCCCCTGTAGGTCACTAGACCCCGTAATTGCCTTCGATTTTGTGTAACAAATTGTGTAACAAATCGAGGTACATTATGGCGGTCATGAAAGACCTGAATCAACACCTGCATCGGCGCGGAAATAGGTGGCACTATGTGCGCCGTGTGCCATCTGAATATGCCGATTTCGATCCACGCGGCATGATCCGAAAGTCGCTTAAAACAGAATCCCTTGAGGTTGCGCGTGCGCGACGTGATGCTCTTGCAGAGGCGGATGAACAATTTTGGGCGACAGTAGCTATTAGTGGTCAGATGCTAACGGACACTAACCCTGTGAGTCAGCAGACTCGTCGCGCCATGCGCGAATACCAAGCCGCTAGGCAGAGGGCGATGGCGAAAGGGTTTATGTACACGCCCGTTCAGGAGATTGCCGCGCAAGAGGATGTGGCCGACATTCTGGACAGGTTGAGCGTAATTGCGTTTCGCAATGCGCCTGACAAATCTGAGGCCGATGCAGTGCTTGGTACGGTCTCGCCGCCAGCAGTGGAAATCTCGCAAGCACTTGAAATCTATTTCTCCGAGATTGCTGTAACGGATCAGATTGGCAAATCGGATTCACAACTTAAATCCTGGCGAAAGGTCAAGCGGCGCGCCGTGAGCAATTTCGTAAAGGTTGTTGATGATCTCCCTATGCACAAGATCAACCGTGACCATGCGAGAAAATTCTATAATTGGTGGTCTGATCGCTTGCGCCCGACCGATGGCAGCCGACCTCTTTCGGGGAATAGTGCTGATCGCGACCTTGGGAACCTACGAAAGCTGTTTCGTGAGTATTGGAAATATGAAGGCGACGAAAACCGTCAGAACCCTTTCCGGAATCTCAATTTCGGGAACGGCAATAGCTTGAAAGACATTCCGCATTTTGAAGATGAGTTTGTCCGGTCACAAATTCTAATCCCGGGCGTTTTTGATGGATTGAATGATGAGGCTGCGTTGATTGTGTACGCTATGATTGAAACAGGCTGCCGACCCAGCGAACTGGCGAATATTCTGCCAGAAAACATCGTTCTGGATGACATTGTTCCCCATGTCAAAATCAAAGCTACAAAAACGCGGCAGTTAAAGACCGTTTCGTCTGTGCGCGATATTCCTCTCGTGGGTGTGTCTCTAGAAGCCATGAAACGCGCGCCGAATGGCTTTCCGCATTATCGTGATAAAGGCAATCTGTTGTCCGGGTCTCTTATGAAAGCGTTCCGCACACGAAAATTGATGCCGACGACAAGCCACAGGATATATTCATTCAGGCATTCCTTTGAGAAACGAATGCTTGAAGCGGGCCTGGATTATGGCCTTCGATGTCTGCTGATGGGCCACAAAAATTCGCGGCCTCTCTATGGCGATGGTGGCTCAATGGAATACCGCCGCGACGAATTACTCAAAATTGCTCATCCCGTTGATGACGGGTTTATCAGTAGCCTTCCGTCTGTTGGCTAGGTTTTGCGCTTAGTATTGAACGAGCGATTGGAATATTGGCTGATTTTGTCAGCCATGTTGAGCCGACGATTTTGTCGGTCGAGCAGTTCCTTTTCCAATCGCTCAAAGATCGGCCAGTAGGAGTCGCCATAGCATTCGATCAGACGGGCTACGACACTGAGCCCGTCTTCGATCTCTGCTTCCGTAACCGGCCGATTGTACCTCATGTCCCTCTTTCGCGCATTCGTGACCAAACCAAATCCGCGCGGCCGTCATGTTCAAACAGGGCAGCGTTGACTGGAGCCGGGAAACACGGGTCATCCAACAGAACGCGAATGTAAGGTTTTGGATTGTCGCCTTTGGATTCATCATGCCAGGCGACGCCCAGATCGCATTGACCGGTCTTGATGAAGAAATCGGGAGACTCGTCATGCTTCTTTTCTCCATTGGCGACAAACCGCACCTTGCGGGCGATTAGCGTTGTGGAAATGGTTCCTTCGTAGCCGTCATTGACGGCACGAAACTGTCCGATGGTTGCCATAGGTGTACTCCTTCTACTGATGACAAGTCAGGATGATTGCGCGGCTTTCACGGCTTTTTTGAAGCCGCTGTCGGATGCGATGAAAGCGCGCAACATAAAGGGGATGAGCGCCGGGACGCTCGCTTTTTCGCCATATGTCTGTTCATATATAGCGGCATAGGTTTTCAGGTCATGGTCAAGTTCGGGCTCGACGCTAATGGTATGCTTGATCGGTGTGGTATCCGGAATTTTGGCGATTTTGATTGATGTGGTCATAGGTCAGCCTTGATAGGGTTGCAGAACAAGATCCTTGTTCACGATGACATTAAGCCGCCAGCCAGGCCGGACTTTTATGGTGGGCTGGACATTGAGCTGGCGATTAACGATGCGTTGACCGGCCTGATTTAAGGTGCGTTGGCCACCATCGCGGATTGCCTTGATGATGTCGTCTTCATTGGAATCCCGGCCAAGCTCGCTACCAACCGAAAGAACGGTTGACAGAACAGCAGCCCCGAAAAGACGCAGCGTGTGATTATCGACGCGATCTTTGAGGCCAGCAAATCCGGACAGATCAGTACCCGGCAGGTTTTCCAGAACCAGGGATGTGCCGTCGGGTCTGATGATACGGCGCCAAGTGACCAGCGCGCGGGACTGGCCGAAGGCAATTACGCTGTCATATTGACCAATCAGGCGCGAGCCTTGCGGAATAAGAAGATGCTGACCGCTGGTCGTATCATAGACATTCTGCGTCACCTGCGCGATCACTTGACCGGGCAAATCCGAGTTCAAACCTGTAACGAGGCTTGCCGGAATAATAGTTCCTGCCATGACCTGATAGGGAGACATCGGTGTTTGCAGGCGGTTTGGATTATAAATCCCGGTCTCGACATCTCTTGATATGAAGGCTTCTTTTCTGTCCTGCCGGTTGGGATCAGCCGCGCCTTGTGACTGGTTTCCTGACTGTGGCGGGATGGTAAGTGGCAGCGCGCTAAACTGATCCAGAGATGGCGTGAAAGTTTGCGAGACGGATTGCGCCGTTCGCAGCGCGCGTTGATCGATATTGCGCACAAAAAACAACGATGACCCCAAAGCAGCATCGACCGGCGCCGGTTGTGCTACCGTCTGCGTGGGTGCGCCCTGATAGCGGAACGGATTATCCTGGGGCGTTTCGACAGATGATGGCTGCCCCAAGAAAGCTGGCCCCAGATCACCGGGCAAAGGCGGGCCAAGTTTTGGCTTCACTTGCGAATAGTCGGCCGGCATCGCGGTTATCTGCTCGGGCAGATTGTTCCGGTTTGTTTTGTAGAGTTCCGGTGATGCGCCAGCATTGGATCCATCGTCATCGCGAAAGGCGATGACTGCGGCGCTCAGAATGAATATTCCCGTTGCGCCGCAAAGAGCGATAAGAGCCTTGCGATTAAAGCGTCTAACAGGCCTTGGTTTTGCGCGAATCGCAAGGTGTAGAAAAGCGTGCAATTTTGACCCCCTAAGCGGGGAAATCGGCGTCCAAATTTGACCCCTCCCTATGGTTGTAGACATCCTTTTCATTGAGCAGTCGATGGAGAGGCAAGCGGGATGATTTGCGTGGAAACTATTAGAAAAGTGCGTCGCTTACACCTGATCGAAAAAAAGAGCATCAAGGAAATTTGCCGTTCGCTCAATTTGAGCCGTGCAACGGTTCGAAAGATAATCCGATCGGGAGTGACGGAGTTCAAATATGAGCGCAAATCGCAGCCATACCCGGTGCTCGGGCCTTGGCGCGCGCGTCTGGATGAAACGCTTGAGGAGAACGAGGCGCTTCCGAAGAAACACCGCAAGCGGATGACCAAAATCTGGAAGGAACTCTCCGATGATGGTTTTGGCGGCGGGTATGACAGTGTTCGACGCTACACAAAGAATTGGCGCATTGCGCACGGCCGACAACAGGCGCAGGCGTTCATCCCGCTGATCTTTGATCCTGGGGAGGCGTACCAGTTCGACTGGAGTGTGGAGACGGTTTTGATGGACGGTGCACTCACGACCGTGAAGGTTGCCCATTTCAAACTTTGCCATAGCCGCATGCCATTCTCCATTGCCTATCCGCGCGAGACGCAGGAGATGGTCTTTGATGCCCACGACGAGGCCTTCAAATTCTTTGGTGGAGGCTGCATCAACGGGATCTACGATAACATGACGACCGCCGTCGATGCGATCCTGTCGGGCAAGGAAAGAAAGTTCAACAAGGCATTCTCCCGGATGTGTTCTCATCATCTGGTGAACCCGATCGCCTGTACGCGCGCGGCCGGTTGGGAGAAGGGTCAGGTTGAGAATCTGGTCAAGGAGAGCCGCGCCTATAGTTTTACACCGCGTCTGGAGGTGGCCGACTTCGATGAATTGAATGCCCGGCTGCAAAAAGACGCGATCAAACGCGCAAAAGAACTGCGGCATCCGGAAAACCTGGAGGTGACGGTCTGGGAGGAGTTCCAGCAGGAAAAGCCGCTGCTGACGCATCTGCAGAAGCCCTTCGTCGGGTTCCGTGAAAAGACGGTCGCCGTGAGCCGAACCTGCCTGATCAACTTCGAAAGAAACAAATACAGCGTTGAGGCAAGAGCTGTTGGACGTCAGGTCCAGTTGCAGGTCTACGCCACGCGGATTGTCCTGCGCCAAGACGGTGAGATTGTCGGAGAGCACGAACGGTGCTTCGGCCGAGGAAAAACGATCTTCAACCCTTGGCACTATGTGCCCGTCCTCAAGCGCAAGCCTGGCGCTCTGCGCAATGGAGCACCGTTCCGTGACTGGGACCTACCACCGGCAATGACGCAGATCTGGACCCATCTGCGGGGCACATCCGACGGAGACCGGCAACTTGCCGATATTCTTTTCGCTGCTTACCAGCACGACATTGATGTGGTCGAGGCTGCCTGCGAAGAAGCTCTAAAATCTGGCCTGCGCAAGGCCGATGCGATCCTGAACATTGTCTCTCGGCGCACCAATCCCCCGCCGCCAAAGGCGATTGAGCCGCCTGCCCACCTGCAGCTGAAAATGGCACCGATCGCGGATTGCGCTCGCTATGACAGGCTTGGAGGCTCCCATGCAACTGCGTAAGGAAATTCTCGAACTTGCCCGTCAACTGAAGTTGCCAGGCATCGTCAACTGCTTTGACGAAGTGATGCAGGCCGCAGCCAAAAACAACTGGCGGCCCCAACAGGTCGTGGCCGAACTCCTCACGGCCGAACTGGCCGAAAAGACTGCGCGCTCGATCCGGTATCAGATGGGTGCCGCAAAGTTCCCGGTCTGCAAGTCCTTACCTGAGTTCGACTTCACGGTCAGCCCCGTCAACGAGGAAGTCGTGCGCAATCTTCATGACGGCGATTTTATGGACCAGGCCAGGAATGGCGTGCTGGTCGGTGGAACCGGATCGGGCAAAACGCATCTCGCAACAGCGATCGGGGGCCACGCGGTCAATAACCGCCGGCGGGTCAGGTTCTTCAGCGCTGTGGATCTCGCGAACAAGCTGGAGGCTGAACATCGCGAAGGCAACGCCGGGCGGCTCAGCGAGCAGCTGATCCGCGTCGACCTCGTGATTATAGACGAACTCGGTTATCTGCCGTTCGCAGAGTCTGGTGGACGATTACTCTTCCATCTCATCAGCAAACTGTACGAGCGAACGTCTATTCTGCTAACAACCAACCTCGCATTTGCTGAATGGCCGAGTGTGTTCACAGATGCCAAAATGACCACTGCTCTCCTGGATCGACTGACACACCATTGCGATATCATCGAAACCGGGAACGAAAGCTGGCGAATTAACCACCGCGACTAACCTCGAAATCGGGGAATAAATTCAAAACAGACAGCAGGTCAAACCTTCAGTCGAGCTACGCTCTCTTTTCGGTTTGACCTGCTGTCCACCCCCTCCTGAATCAACCTAAACACGACCCCCTCAACGCCCCTCTTAGCTCCAAGGGGGGTCAAATTTGGACGCCGATGGGGGGTCATTATTCAATGCCGATTGACATAGGAGACTTTTGACGACTTATACGGATGCATATCCAAGAGGCTTGCGCATGGGCCGCCCCGCGCCAGCGTGGCTGACGCCCACACCCGACCGCCCAGGGGAACTTCAAAAAAGTCGTGCGTCAGCGCGTCTGCTGATTAGAAACAACAAGGACTGCGCAAGCCGAGGCGAAGCCAAGGGAAGGATCGTCACCGGATGGCCAAGACCCGTTTACGGGGCTTGGGGAGGCGTTAGAAACGCCGAGTAGAGCCCGGTCGTGGCCTGCCGCGATGCGCCTGAATGTCCAAATCGGGTATTATTGGGTATCTGCGGGTATTTTGTAGGTATTGGATGCTGTTCAAATGTAATTGAACACGCACATCAACGCGAACAGATAAACACGCCAAGTTTATTTCAAATTACTCATTTCATCTTTGACGCATAAGTGTTCGTTGCTGAAGCGTTGAAACAAAAGCAATTCAAACTTGTAGCTTGGCCGATTTTCCTCTATTTTCGCAGTTAACCTTACGGGGGTGATTCATGACAACCGACATCATGACGATCCGCGAAGTCGCTGAGTATCTGAAGATCGCGGAAAAGACGGCTTATCGCCTCGCGGCAGAGGGCGAATTGCCAGGGTTCAAAGTGGGCGGAAGCTGGCGCTTTCGGCAGGCAGACATTGATAAGTGGATAGACAAGGGAGCAAAGAAGAATGACGACTGAGTATCACGCAAAGCTGTTTGCGCATGAGCTGAGTCGTCGGCATTCCGTTGGCGATTCAGAAAAACTCGCCAGCACGCTTCTTGATGCCCAGGTTGACCTTAATCCGCATCAGGTAGAGGCCGCGCTATTTGCGTTCAAGTCGCCCTTTTCAAAGGGGGCAATCCTCGCCGATGAAGTTGGCTTGGGCAAAACGATCGAGGCCGGGCTGCTGCTTTCGCAGAAATGGATAGAGGGAAAACGCCGGATCATCATTATCGGACCAGCCAATTTGCGGAAGCAATGGTCACAGGAGATTGAGGAAAAATTCTATCTTCCGACCATGATCCTTGAGGCTAAAAACTATAATCGCATGGTCAAAGATGGGGTCCGCAACCCGTTCGATCAGAAAGTCATTGTGATTTGCTCGTTCCAGTTTGCCGTACGGCACGCGGAAGAGCTGATGATAACGCCGTGGGATTTGGTGGTTATTGACGAAGCACACAGGCTGAGAAATGTCTATCGAACTGATAACAAGATCGGCAAAGCACTGAAATCCGCTTTATCCAACGCGCCAAAGGTGTTGCTCACCGCAACCCCACTGCAAAACTCCTTGATGGAGCTTTATGGCCTTGTAAGCATCATTGATGACTATGCCTTTGGCGATGCAAAGAGCTTCCGCGCGCAATATGCCCGCATCACCGGCGGCCAACAGTTCAGCCAGCTTCAGGAGCGTTTGAAACCGATTTGTCACCGCACCCTGCGGCGGCAGGTTTTGGAATATATCCGTTACACAAACCGGATTCCGATCACCCAGGAATTTGTTCCAACAGAGGAAGAACAGGTTCTTTACGATATGGTTTCGGACTATCTCCAGCGTCCGGCGCTCAATGCGTTGCCGAGCAGTCAGCGCACGCTCATGACGCTGATAATGCGCAAGCTATTGGCGTCATCATCATTTGCCATTGCCAGCGCGCTCGACAGTCTCGCGCGAAAACTCGAACGCCAGCTTAAAGAGGATAAGCTACTCAAGCAAAACCTCGAAGAAGTCGAAGACGTTGAGATCACCGCCGATTTTGACAGCTTCGAGGAGGAAGCCGAAGAATGGGCGGATGACGAAGAGGATCCCGAACTTCTTAACCCGGAAGACATCATTGCGATTGAACAGGAAATCGCAGACCTGCGCTCCTTCCGCGATCTTGCCGTCTCCATCTCTGAGAACGCCAAAGGTCTTGCGCTGCTTGAAGCCCTGAAAGCTGGCTTCGATAAAGCGGAAGAACTGGAAGCACCGCGAAAGGCCATCATCTTTACAGAATCCCGACGCACGCAGGATTATCTGCAAACACTGCTCTCTGACAACGGTTTCGCGGGCAAGCTGGTCCTCTTCAATGGTTCAAACTCGGATGCGCAATCCAAGGCGATTTATCAGCAATGGGTCCATGATAAAAAAAACACCGATAAGGTAACAGGCTCTCGCACGGCGGATATGCGTGCCGCCCTTGTCGATCATTTCCGCAACAAAGCCGAGATCATGATTGCGACGGAAGCGGCCGCCGAGGGCATAAACCTTCAATTCTGCTCCATCGTCGTCAACTATGATCTGCCCTGGAACCCCCAAAGGATTGAACAGCGTATTGGCCGCTGCCATCGTTATGGTCAGCTACATGATGTTGTGGTGATTAACTTCCTCAACAAAAACAACGCCGCCGATCAGCGGGTGTACGAACTGCTATCAGAAAAGTTTCACCTGTTCTCCGGTGTGTTCGGCGCAAGCGACGAAGTGCTTGGCGCCGTTGAGTCCGGCGTAGAATTTGAAAAACGCATTGTCGGCATTTACCAGAATTGCAGGACGACAGAAGAAATTGAGACCGCTTTTGAGCGCTTGCAGGAGGAAATGGCCGCCCGCATTGACGAAACCATGCAGGACACGCGCAAGAAGCTTCTCGAAAACTTTGATGCCGAGGTTCACGACCGGCTCAAGGTCAATCTTGATGAAGCGACTGAATATGTAAACCGCTATGAGCGAATGCTATGGACTGTCACCAAGCATGAATTGAAAGCCCAAGCCGATTTTGATGATGGGTATCTCAGCTTCCTACTGAAAAAGCCAATCAATGGTGTGGACGCCCCAACCGGCGCCTATCACCTCACCAAGAAGGGGCTGGAAGGTCATCGCTACCGCCTTGGGCATCCATTGGCGCAACATGCGGTCACACAAGCAGGCACGCGCGCTTTGAGCGGCGCGCACATCACCTTTGATTATTCGGCGTGGCCGCAAACGGCGGCCAACATAGCCCCTCTGGTCGGCGATTCAGGCACGCTGGTCGCGCATAAGCTGTCCATTACCGGCGTCGATGCGCAGGACCATATCATTTATTGCGGTTTTGCCGATGACGGCGCGAAAATGAAACCGCGTGCAGCGGCAAGACTGTTTGAGTTGCCGGTAAAATCGCGTGAAGCCAGTGTGATTGAACCAGATGAAAAGCTACTCGCTGGCATCAAGGCGCGCAAGCAGACAATCCTTGAAGACCTGGCGGCAACGCAGAGCGAATGGTTCGATGATGAGATGGACAAGCTCGATAACTGGGCGCGGGACAAACGCGCCGGGCTGAAAGCGGACCTTAAAGAGTATGACGATCAGATCAAGGAACTGAAAAAACAGGTCCGACAAACCGGCAATCTGCCGGACAAGCTGGAGCTGCAAAAACAGGTTCGCACTCTGGAACAAAAACGGGAAGACGCATGGCGCGCTTATGATGATGCCGCAAAAGATATTGAAAAACAGAAGGACACATTTCTGGACGCGGTGGAAAGCCGGATGCAACAGGATGTGTCAGAAGAACATTTATTCACCATCCGGTGGACGATTGAATAAGGGGGCGACACGATGAGCGCTGACAAGAAAATGACGATAGAGGAAGCCGCCGACAAAGGTCTTCTCAGTGCGGACATAGCACAGGAAAAGCGCGACGCGCTGAAGCAGCTATTCCCGGAAGTGTTCACCGAAGACACAATTGACTTTGAACAGCTTCGCCGCGTCATGGGAGACTGGGTGGAGCCGGGCAAGGAACGCTATGGCCTGAACTGGCCGGGCAAGGCTGAGTGTATGAAGGTCGTTCAGGCGCCGAGCATCGCCACGCTCAAACCTGTGCGCGAGGAAAGCGTCAATTTCGATGAGACAGAAAACCTTTTTATCGAGGGCGATAATCTGGAAGTCCTGAAACTTCTCCAGAAAGCCTATTTCGGCAAGATCAAGATGATCTATATTGATCCACCCTATAATACGGGGAAGGAATTTATCTACCCGGACAAATATCAGGAAAATCTGGACACCTATCTTGCCTATACGGGTCAGGTTGATGATGAAGGCAAAAAGTTTGCAACCAACACCGATGCAGGCGGGCGCTATCATTCCAACTGGCTGAATATGATGTATCCGCGCCTCTATTTGGCGCGTAACTTGTTGCGAGACGATGGCGTCATATTTATCAGTATCGATGATAACGAGCAGGCCAATCTGAAAGCCCTGTGTGATTTGATTTTCGGCGCGGAGAATTTTATCGCTGAACTGATTTGGGAAAGGGCATATGCACCAAAAAATGATGCGAAATATGTTTCAAATAGTCACGATTATGTTTTGATGTATTCGAAGCGGTATGATGAGTTTAAAATCGGGCGACTCCCAAGAAGTGACGTCGCGAATTCTCGCTATAAAAACCCTGATGACGACACGAGGGGCGTTTGGAAATCAAGCGACCTGTCTGTTAAGACTTACAATCAGGAATATGATTATCCGATCACTACACCATCTGGCCGTGTAGTAGAGCCTCCAGCAGGACGCTGCTGGAGTCTCTCCAAAAAAGCATTTTTGGAGAGACTCCATGATAACCGAATTTGGTTCGGCTCGGACGGCAACAGCACTCCGTCAATTAAGCGTTTTTTAAGTGAATTGAAATTTGATGGGATGGTTCCGACTTCGATCCTTTTTTATAAAGATGTTGGACATAATCAAGAGGGTGCCAAGGAAGTCATTTCTTTATTTGATGGAAGTGGTTATTTTGATGGCCCTAAACCAGTTCGGCTATTGAATAGGCTCCTTACTCTTGCGAATATAAGCTCTAGCGACATTATTCTCGATTTTTTCGCTGGCTCCGCTACCACCGCCGATGCTGTGATGCAAATGAATGCCGAAGACGGTGGAAACCGGCAATTTATTTGTGTTCAACTCCCTGAACCCTGCGGTGAGGAATCAGAAGCCCTAAAGGCGGGCTTCAGAACCATTGCCGATATTGGCAGGGGACGTATCCGCCGGGCCGCGCAAAAAATCGCCACAAAACGTGATGGGCAGCTTGATTTGAAGAATACTGACAAGCTCGATCTTGGCTTTCGGGCTTTTCGCCTCGACCATTCGAATTTCAACTTATGGGACGGTGAGGTCGAAAAGGCCGAAGACCTTGCTGCCCAACTCGAACTCCATGTCGATCATATAGACCAGGAAAGCAGCGCGGAAGACATTCTCTATGAATTGCTTTTGAAAGCTGGCTTTAAGCTAACCACCAAAGTCGAGAAAAAGACAATGGCGGGCAAGGATGTATACGCCGTGTCTGACGGCGCCATGCTGATCTGTCTTGATAAGGCAATCACGCCTGAACTGATAGACGCGCTCGCGGACGCCAACCCGCTTCAGTTCATCTGCCTTGATGAAGGCTTCAATGGCAATGATCAACTCAAGACCAATGCCGCCCAGACCTTCAAATCACGCGCCCGGGAAGACGAAGAACCCATCGTCTTTCGCACGGTCTAGGGGGCGGCGGATGAAGGAGGCACCGGAAACCCCCGCAGGGGAATTGCTGCTTTATGAAACCGAGGACGGTCGGGCCCGGGTGGAATGCCGGTTTCTGGACGAGAGTTTATGGCTGTCTCAGGCCCTTATCGCTGAACTCTATGCCGTGTCTGTTAAAACGGTGAATGAACATCTGGCCAATATCCACGCGGAAGGCGAACTGGCGCCCGAGGCAACTATCCGGAAATTCCGGATAGTTCGCCAGGAAGGCACGCGGCAGGTCGCCCGCACCATTGAGCATTACAATCTGGATGCCATTCTGGCCGTGGGATACCGGGTGCGCTCCGGGCGCGGGGTTCAGTTCCGGCGCTGGGCAACCGAGCGGCTGCGGGAATATCTGGTCAAGGGCTTCACAATGGATGATGAGCGGTTGAAAAACACGCCCGCAGACATGACGGGAATACCCGATTATTTCGATGAACTGCTTGAGCGCATCCGTGACATTCGCGCCAGCGAGGCAAGGGTGTATCTGCGGGTCCGGGAGATTTTTGCCCTCGCGGCGGACTATCGCTCTGATGCGAAGGACAGTGCCACGTTCTTCAAAATCATGCAGAACAAGCTGCATTTCGCCGTAACCGGCAAGACAGCGGCAGAACTGATCCATTCGCGGGCTAACCGAAAGCAGCCCGCCATGGGGCTGACGACATACAAAGGCGCGGATGTGCGCAAGGCGGATGTTGTCATTGCCAAGAACTATCTCAACCATCAGGAAATTTCGGACCTGAACCGGATTGTCACCATGTGGCTGGATTATGCCGAGGATCAGTCTGCTCGTCGCAAGCAGATTTTCATGGGCGACTGGGAAGAGAAGCTGAACAGCTTTCTGTCGTTCAATGATCGTGATCTGTTACCTGATGCGGGCAAGGTCAGCCACCGGGCGGCCAAACGCCATGCGGAGGTTGAATATGACGCTTACGCAACAGAGCGGCGCAGATTGAAAGAGGCGCAGGGACTGGATGCTTCGCTCAGGGCCTTGCAGGACACAGCAAAAGCGCTTGACGCAAAGCCGCGACAGGCACGGGGCCGGATCGGAAAAGACGGGCCGGAAAAGAAGGACAGGCAATGAAACTTAAATTCGACCCTTCTCTGGATTATCAGCGCCGCGCGATTGACGCCGTGGCGGATGTGTTCGACGGCCAGCCTATTGCCCAATCCGGCTTTGAGATCAGCCAGACCACCGGCGGGCTGGGCCTTGTTTCGACGGAACAGGCGGTTGGCAATGCCATCACGCTTGCGCCAGAGAAAATCCTGGAAAATGTTCGCGCCATTCAGGAACGCAACGGTATTGAAAGGGTGGCGGAGCTTCAGGGGCCGCAAAACGACAGGATGAATTTTACCATCGAGATGGAGACCGGCACCGGCAAAACCTATGTCTATCTGCGCACGATCTTTGAGCTGAACAAGAAATACGGCTTCAGCAAGTTCATCATCGTTGTGCCGAGCATTGCGATCCGCGAAGGTGTTCTGAAAAGCATTGAGATGATGGGAGAACATTTCCGCACGCTCTATGACAATGTGCCGTTCAGGCCGTTTGTTTATGACTCCAAGAAACTGGAAAAAGTGAATGCCTTTGCCAAGGATAATTCGCTCCAGATTATGATCATCAATATCCAGTCCTTTCAGCGCGAAGCCAACATCTTCAATCAGGAGCATGAGCGCTCTTATGGGTACCGTCCGCGCGACCTGGTGAAAGCAGCCCGCCCGATCCTGATTATTGATGAGCCGCAGAATATGGAAGGGGAACGTTCCGCAGAAGCCATTCGCAATCTGGAGGCCGTGGCCACATTGCGCTACTCGGCGACACATAAGAACTTCTACAATCTGCTTTATTTACTCGATCCGGTGCGGGCCTATGAATTGAGACTGGTGAAGCAGATTGAAGTGGCCTCTATCCGGTCCGATGACAGCTTTAATGATGCCTATGTAAAACTTCTCCAGACGGACAATAAAAACGGCATCAAGGCGCAGGTTGAAATTCATAAAATAAAGCGCGGCGGTCAAGTTGGGACAGCAAAGGTCTGGGTAAAGCAAACTGACGATTTGTTTATCAAGTCAGGCGAGATCGAACTCCTGACTTCCGACATTTTTTCGTATAAGTCATTGATATTATTATGCCTTGGTTGCCAAAAGGCACTACACGGACTTTTTTCGCCAGCGATTGTTTCGGAGTGTTGAGGGAGCTCAGGCTTTGGTCTGGCCAGTTTTTCGGGTGCGCCCGGGGGGTATCTTGAAAGGGGCTTCGTTCCAGGTCAGGCCGACGCAGGTGAGGATGCGTCTGGCATCGACCGTGGCATGGCTTGGCATGCCGTAGCGGTCAGGGGTGCCTTTGTGGCGCAGGATCGAGAGCTGCAATGCGTTCAACTCGTTGCGGATACGAGCCGGGCTCATCGGGTGTCCGAGCAGGTCCAGATGCTTGCGCAGGTGCTGCAGGCAGCAGAAGGCCATGTAGCAGATGGCGATATGGGCCCGGACCCGACGCGGCGACCAGTGATAGATGGGCCGGATTTTCAGATCGTGCTTGTTGGTGCGGAAGCAGGCTTCGATCTCCCACAACTGGTGATAGCGGGCAATGACGTCCTGTGCCTCCAGTTCGTCCGCACCATGAACAACAATGGCATGCAGCCCGTCCCATTGTGCCGCTGCCTTGATCTTTGCATCATCCAGCGTGACGTCCCCGCTGTCGGGGAAGGCCAGGAAGCGGCCATATCCCCGGCTGCTGAAGCTGCCGGGTTTGCGAGAGCGCTTGAGCTTCTTGTGCAGCTTTTCGATTGCCTTGTCGCGCTTGTGGGCATCATTGCGTGCCCGGGTGGGTGACCAGGTCACAATGACCCGCGCTCCCTCCTGGTCGATCACCTTGTACCAGCCCTTCTCGGTTGCCTCTTCAGAACCGTGTCCAGCCCAAGGCTGGCGTCCCTCCGGGCTCAAAATGTTCGCCTTCACGGCGGCCGGGGCGGACTTCATGCGATAGCCGAGGATGTAGGGCAGACCCTTGTTCTGCAACATCTGCTGGTTGTCCTTGCTGAGCATGGCGGCATCGGCCACGAACGTGACCCTGGCCACGTCGAAGCGTCCCTCCAACGCCTTCAGCGCAGCTTCCAGCGTATGACCTTCCCAGGTGTTTCCCGGGAAGAGTTCATAGCCCACAGGCAGCCCATCGGAGGTGACGATCAGCGCCAGCATGACCTGAGCGCGGTGATGCTTGCCATCCTTGCTGAAGCCCTTGGCCAGAAGATGATCCTGCTCGACCCCGTCCGCATCCTCGGCCGGGTCCTCGCGCTCGGTGTCAAAGGCCAGGGTCGTGCAATCGTAGAACAGCACGGTCACTGGCCCGCCCAGCAACTTCTCTGCCGCCGCGTGAGAGGTTTTGCAAATCCCGTCTATCACCGGCGTATTGATGTAATCCATGCTCCGATAGACCACGTCCAGATTGAGCGTGATGCCTGCCTGGTTCTCCAACGCCTCCACGGTCGCGCGCTTGCTCTCGGGCTGTGCGATCCGCGCCATAACCAGCTCTTTCACAATGCGATTGGCACTTTTACGCGCCGCCCCCAGAAGGGCCCCCCAACCCAGTTGGTCATACATCGTCCCCATGACATCCCGCAGACCCAGAGAGACCCGCGCCTCCTCACGGCACTCGACAAGATCAACGCCAAGCTTGTCCGGCCGCGGAGCGCGGCGCACCAGCGCCTGCAGATCGGCATATTCCGTGGGCGTGAACAGTTCCATTTGCGGCGAGCGATCAATGCGTAATTGCTCCATCAAGCGGCCCGCCAGACGCTTGATATCCTCAATCTCGCTGTCGTTATGGGCCACACCCACATGGCGCAGGATCTTCTGGCGTACCTTGGAGCCGGTGCGGACGGATTCAACGATCTGGATCCGTGTGCGGTTGAGCTTTGCGTCATGTTTGGTGCGGATGAACATGGGCGAAGAGGTTAGCCATCTGAAGGCCCATGTCAATACTTTTTATAATAATGGGGCACTACAACGCGCCTCTGAGCAACCACACCTGAAAACAAACCAAAAACCCAGTCAGATCAACAAAAAGGTCGGAAGTCAGGAAATAAAGCGCGGCGGTCAAGTTGGGACAGCAAAGGTCTGGGTAAAGCAAACTGACGATTTGTTTATCAAGTCAGGCGAGATCGAACTCTACCGTGAAGGCTATATCGTCCAGAATATAGATTGCACGCCGGATGTGGAATATATCGAATTCAATCAGGGCAGGTTGCTTGAGCCGGGCCAGGAAATGGGCGGCATGGGCGACGACATCATGAAAGCCCAGGTCTTTGAAACAGTCGAGCAGCATTTGAAGAAAGAGCGCTCGCTCAATGGCAAAGGTATTAAGGTTTTATCGCTCTTCTTTATCGACAAGGTGTCGAGAACATTCTGAATTGTCCGGTGTAGGTAACATGCCAATTGTCCGCTTCAGTTGATTGCGCGGTGGCCCAATTCGGAGGGAGCCGTAGGCGACCGTAGATTTGGGCCACCGCGTTCGCGCCACGTCGAAGCGGGTCACGCGACTTTGTGTTTGCTATCCTCCTGTGTGATGGGTGATCCGTCAGGCTGGTAGCGGCCAATGCATCTCGGGCCGTGGAAGATGACCAGTTGACCATCGGGGTATTCGTGGACCCTGACCTTCGCCTTGACGAAATGATGACGGTGCCTGTCTGCCGCGATCTGCATGACCAGGCCCTTGTAGCGCACCGTATTGTCGTTGCCGACGACGCGGTCTTCCTGCACACACAGGGTGTCGCGCACATTGCCTGTAAACGGCACGAAGGCCGAGGTCGTATCCTCCGGCTCCCTTGCAAACAGGGCATTGTGTTCGGGAAGATAGACCTCTTTCAGGAACTGATTGGCCTCTTCAATGGTTGTGATCCCATGGGACCGCAGTTCCTGCGGCAATCGGTTCTGGAACGTGCCAAACATGCGTTCAGACCGTCCACGGGCCTGCGGTGAATAGGCCGGGATCAGCTCAATGCCGAGTTGCTGCAAGGCGCGCCCGACCTGGGTCAGATTGTCCTTGTCCACTTTGCCGCCCGCTTCGGGCGTATGCCAGTAATGAGAGCCCCGATCGGCATAGAGCGAGCAAAACAGACCTTGCGCCTCGATCACCTCTGTCAGCCCCTGAAAACTGCTCATCGTCCCTTCTTCCTCGACAAAGAATGCCGAATAAACCCGGTTGGTGGCATCGTCCATGGTGACGATCAGATCCCACCACTGACCCGGAACCCATTCATGGCTGGAGCCGTCCTGATGCAACATCATGCCAACCATCGGACGGCGGGGCCGCTTGCGCCGATGGGCACCTCGTCGGGGTGCTGCCTGAACCCGGCCGTGGCGCTGCAGTGTAAGCCGCACCCAGTTGTAGCTCTGTGTGAAACCATGGTGGGCCACCAGCTTCTCGTGGAAATGCTTCGGCGTGTAATCCCAGTACTTGGTATCAAACAGTTCAAGTGTCGAGAACATTCTGAATTGTCCGGTGTAGGTAACATGCCAATTGTCCGCTTCAGTTGATTGCGCGGTGGCCCAATTCGGAGGGAGCCGTAGGCGACCGTAGATTTGGGCCACCGCGTTCGCGCCACGTCGAAGCGGGTCACGCGACTTTGTGTTTGCTATCCTCCTGTGTGATGGGTGATCCGTCAGGCTGGTAGCGGCCAATGCATCTCGGGCCGTGGAAGATGACCAGTTGACCATCGGGGTATTCGTGGACCCTGACCTTCGCCTTGACGAAATGATGACGGTGCCTGTCTGCCGCGATCTGCATGACCAGGCCCTTGTAGCGCACCGTATTGTCGTTGCCGACGACGCGGTCTTCCTGCACACACAGGGTGTCGCGCACATTGCCTGTAAACGGCACGAAGGCCGAGGTCGTATCCTCCGGCTCCCTTGCAAACAGGGCATTGTGTTCGGGAAGATAGACCTCTTTCAGGAACTGATTGGCCTCTTCAATGGTTGTGATCCCATGGGACCGCAGTTCCTGCGGCAATCGGTTCTGGAACGTGCCAAACATGCGTTCAGACCGTCCACGGGCCTGCGGTGAATAGGCCGGGATCAGCTCAATGCCGAGTTGCTGCAAGGCGCGCCCGACCTGGGTCAGATTGTCCTTGTCCACTTTGCCGCCCGCTTCGGGCGTATGCCAGTAATGAGAGCCCCGATCGGCATAGAGCGAGCAAAACAGACCTTGCGCCTCGATCACCTCTGTCAGCCCCTGAAAACTGCTCATCGTCCCTTCTTCCTCGACAAAGAATGCCGAATAAACCCGGTTGGTGGCATCGTCCATGGTGACGATCAGATCCCACCACTGACCCGGAACCCATTCATGGCTGGAGCCGTCCTGATGCAACATCATGCCAACCATCGGACGGCGGGGCCGCTTGCGCCGATGGGCACCTCGTCGGGGTGCTGCCTGAACCCGGCCGTGGCGCTGCAGTGTAAGCCGCACCCAGTTGTAGCTCTGTGTGAAACCATGGTGGGCCACCAGCTTCTCGTGGAAATGCTTCGGCGTGTAATCCCAGTACTTGGTATCAAACAGTTCAAGTGTCGAGAACATTCTGAATTGTCCGGTGTAGGTAACATGCCAATTGTCCGCTTCAGTTGATTGCGCGGTGGCCCAATTCGGAGGGAGCCGTAGGCGACCGTAGATTTGGGCCACCGCGTTCGCGCCACGTCGAAGCGGGTCACGCGACTTTGTGTTTGCTATCCTCCTGTGTGATGGGTGATCCGTCAGGCTGGTAGCGGCCAATGCATCTCGGGCCGTGGAAGATGACCAGTTGACCATCGGGGTATTCGTGGACCCTGACCTTCGCCTTGACGAAATGATGACGGTGCCTGTCTGCCGCGATCTGCATGACCAGGCCCTTGTAGCGCACCGTATTGTCGTTGCCGACGACGCGGTCTTCCTGCACACACAGGGTGTCGCGCACATTGCCTGTAAACGGCACGAAGGCCGAGGTCGTATCCTCCGGCTCCTTTGCAAACAGGGCATTGTGTTCGGGAAGATAGACCTCTTTCAGGAACTGATTGGCCTCTTCAATGGTTGTGATCCCATGGGACCGCAGTTCCTGCGGCAATCGGTTCTGGAACGTGCCAAACATGCGTTCAGACCGTCCACGGGCCTGCGGTGAATAGGCCGGGATCAGCTCAATGCCGAGTTGCTGCAAGGCGCGCCCGACCTGGGTCAGATTGTCCTTGTCCACTTTGCCGCCCGCTTCGGGCGTATGCCAGTAATGAGAGCCCCGATCGGCATAGAGCGAGCAAAACAGACCTTGCGCCTCGATCACCTCTGTCAGCCCCTGAAAACTGCTCATCGTCCCTTCTTCCTCGACAAAGAATGCCGAATAAACCCGGTTGGTGGCATCGTCCATGGTGACGATCAGATCCCACCACTGACCCGGAACCCATTCATGGCTGGAGCCGTCCTGATGCAACATCATGCCAACCATCGGACGGCGGGGCCGCTTGCGCCGATGGGCACCTCGTCGGGGTGCTGCCTGAACCCGGCCGTGGCGCTGCAGTGTAAGCCGCACCCAGTTGTAGCTCTGTGTGAAACCATGGTGGGCCACCAGCTTCTCGTGGAAATGCTTCGGCGTGTAATCCCAGTACTTGGTATCAAACAGTTCAAGCATCTCCATGACCTTATCCGTGGCAACACGATTGTTGGCCAGTTTGCCAAGCCGACGGTCGTACAGACCTTCTGCACCATCCGCCTCAAATCGATCCTCCCAACGCCTGACGGTGCGCACGGATACACCCAGTATCTCAGCCGCCTGTTCTTGCGTCAGCTTGTTCGCGCTTCGCCGCGAATACACATCTTCAAACTTCATCAGTCGAACTTCCTGTAACACTTCTGCTCGGTTCATAACGCCTCCTCTCAGAGACAGAATAGAACCGGACAGATCGCATGTTACATACACCGGACATATCGCGTGTTAGCGACAATGCGTGAAAAAGAACGCTTGCTTAACCCTCAAGAGCCGCTACGATTTATTTTCTCGCACAGTGCTTTGCGCGAGGGGTGGGATAATCCCAACGTCTTCCAGATTTGCACGCTCAATGAAACGAAATCTCAGGACAAGAAACGTCAGGAAATTGGCCGAGGGTTGCGTCTGCCGGTCAATCGTAAAGGTGAGCGGGTGCACGATGAACATATCAACAGGCTGACGATTATCGCTAATGAGTCCTATGAAGATTTTGCCCGGTCCCTGCAAGCTGAGTTTGAGCAGGATTACGGCATTATGTTCGGCAAGATCGACGTGATTGCTTTTTCGGGGCTTATCCGTCCGTCTGATACAGCAGAAAATTCGCTCGGACAGGATGTGTCAAAGATAATCTGGGAGTCGCTTGTCGCAAATGGCTATCTCACGGCAGATGGGGAGATTACGGATAAATTCGATCCAAAGAACCCGCATTTTGAGCTGGCCTTGCCCGAGGAATTTGCCGAGTTGCGCCCGGCAATCGTTGATACAATTCAATCACGCCTGTTCAGGAACCGGGTGGTGAATGCGCGCGAGCGTCACACGGTCACATTCAACAAGCAGGTCCAGCTTAGCCCCGCCTTTGAAGAACTCTGGAACCGCATCAAGCATCGCACGCGCTACCGTGTGCAGTTCGATACAGCAGAATTGATTGAAAAAGCTGTTAAACGGATTAGCGAGATGGAAGCCATTCAACCCATACGTCTGTCCATGACTCGCGTTGGCGTTGATATTACGGAAGCTGGTGTTGAAGCCGACCGCACGCTGGAACAGCGCACACGGGAAGCGGCGCCAGTTAGAGTATTGCCAGACTTGCTCGCTTATTTGCAGAAAGAAACGGAGCTAACACGTCACACCTTGGTGGAAATTCTCAAGCAATCGGGCAGGCTTTCGGAATTCAGGATCAATCCGCAGGCGTTTATGACCGCCGTGGGCCTGGAGATAGGCCGTGCGCTCCATGACCTCATGCTGGAAGGCATAAAGTATGAGAAATTGGCTTCCCAGGAATGGGAAATGAGCCGCATTGAACCGCAAAGCGAAACCGAACTGACGCGCTATCTGAACAACCTTTATGAAGTCCAGAACAAGGACAAAAGCCTGTTCGATTTTGTCGAGTTTGATTCGGAGGTCGAGAAGCAATTCGCCAGGGATCTGGATAATAACGAGAATGTAAAACTGTTCGTCAAATTGCCGCGCTGGTTCAGGATCGACACACCCATCGGCCCTTACAATCCCGATTGGGCGTTTGTGACCGAGCGCGAGGAACGCCTCTATTTTGTCCGTGAGACCAAGAGCACTCTCGACAGTGAGGACCGCCGCACAAAGGAAAACCAGAAGATCAGATGCGGCGAGCGTCACTTCGATGCACTGGAGGTGGACTTTGATGTCGTCACCAGACTTTCAGAGGTGGCGATGTGAGTTATATCAGCAGTTACAAACGCAAGATTCTCAATCGCCAGGGAGGTCAAATTGGCTGAAACCCGAATTGAGTGGACGGATGCGACCTGGAATCCCGTTGCAGGCTGTTCGATCATGACCGCAGGCTGTACCCAATGTTACGCAATGGAAATGGCAAGGCGCCTTGAAGCGATGGGCGTCGAGAAATACGCGGGGCTGACGCGCAAGACCGGCAAACGCACGGTTTGGAACGGCGTGGTACGGGAGGATCGCGCGGCCCTGGATATCCCGTATCGCTGGCGAAAGCCGCGGAAGATTTTCGTAAACTCGATGAGCGATCTCTTTCATGAGCAGGTGAGCGACAAGTTCATCCTGGATGTCTGGCAGGTGATGCGTGCCACGCCCCGTCACAACTACCAGATACTCACCAAGCGTCCCGAGCGGATGGCGGCATTGGTTGCCGCCCGGGTCGGTGAGGTCCTGCCCAATGTCTGGTTGGGGACCAGTATCGAAAATAAGGATGTTGCTTACCGTATCGAACATTTGCGCAAGACACCTGCCGCGATCCGGTTCATTTCCTTTGAACCGCTCATCGGGTCGGTCGGCGCGCTTGATCTTTCAGGCATCCAGTGGGCGATCGTCGGAGGGGAAAGCGGTAAATCTGCGCGCCCGATCAAGGAGGAATGGATTGATGAGGTTTATGCGTTATGTTTGGCGTCAGGCGCCGCCTTCTTCTTCAAGCAATGGGGAACCTGGGGCAAGGACAACAAAAAGCGTTCCAAGAAGGCGAACGGACGTGAATATAGGGGGCGCACCTGGGATGAAATGCCGAATGCGCCGCAAATTTCGGCGACGCAGACTTAAATAGATGGGGCGAGAGAAACAGCTTGGCAGAGAAACGATACAAATGGGCTGACGGAGCCGAACTGGAAGGTCATTCCCACCGCAAGCATAAAATCTTGCGCGAGTATGTTTTTGACTACCTGACTGTGCGCTGCAAGTTGCCCCAGCAGGAGCGTTTTCGGCTTGCAATCATTGACGGCTTTTCCGGAGGAGGGCGGTATAAGTGCGGCGCGGTCGGTTCACCGTTGATTTTTATGGAGGAACTGAAGCGTGCGGTTCAAGGTCTGGGCACGATTGAGGTCGAGTGTCTTCTGATTTTCAATGACGAGAACCGTGACGCAATTGAATTATTGAAAACAAACGTCGCACCTCTAGAGGCCGAGATCGCACAGACCTGTCCGAAACTGCACGTTCGTGTCGAATATCTGAACCAGCTTTTCGAGGCTGCATATCCCAAGATCAAAGACTTTCTCAATCAAGGCCGCTATCGAAACGTCCTGTTCAACCTTGATCAATACGGCGACCGTCATGTCGAACGGAAAACTATCCTCGACATTATGCACTCTTATCTGTCCGCTGAAATATTCTACACCTTCATGATCAGTTCGTTGCTGGCTTTTCTCCAGAAGGACCAACCGGAACAGCTTCAGGCACGTCTCAATCACCTCAATGTGACGAGCACAGACATTGAGGCACTCGACGGAGTGATGATGAGCAATAACGACTGGTTGGGAGCAGCGGAAAAGTTGGTTTTTGACGCATTCCGTTTATGTGCGCCCTATGTCAGTCCGTTCTCGATCAATAACCCGGGTGGCTGGCGATACTGGCTGATACACTTCGCGAACGCCTATCGTGCGAGGCAAGTGTACAACAATATCCTTCATGACAACGCGAGCCTTCAGGCGCATTTCGGGCGCTCCGGGTTAAACATGTTATCCTACGATCCCAGGCACGACGGGATGCTCTACCTATTCGACGATGAAGGGCGGGCATCCGCAAAGGACCAGCTACTTGATGATATTCCGCATCTCGTTACGGAATCAGGTGATGCTATTTCGGTGAGGGAATTTTACGAGAATATCTACAACATCACGCCGGCACATGCCAATGATATTAACGCAGCGATTATTGAGAACCCGGATTTGGAAGTGATCACTCCGGCGGGTGGTGAACGGAGGAAGCCCAATACCATTGGTGCCGGTGACTTCATCAAGATGAAGGAGCAACGCAGTTTCTTTCCGATGTTCCTGAATGCCGGAACCAAAGGCACATAAACGATGAAGTGAGCTAAGCTATTTTCAATCCCATTGCATGCTTTGGTATCAAACATCGCATAACAAACGGTTATGTTATAGCAGTTGCTTCGCCCTGATTTTGTCAGGCTTCCGCTTTCTGCCATTTACAGATCGCCCTGTCGATGGTGTCGGGTGCCTTTACGGCGGCCGCCTTAAAAAGGGCGTTGGCTCGATGCCCATAGTGGGTAGCGGTCTGGATTTGTGTGTCGCCAAGCAGCTTATCGATCATCGGCAACCCTTCGCTGAGGGTCTGTGCGCCGTTGGCATAAGAGCTACGCAACCCCGATTCTGGATAAGGCGGGGTGAGGGGATTCCCAAATCGGGCGATGCCTGATTCAATATCCGTAACGTCAACATGCGGATGGGAACACCCCTCATGAACACCTCTATCACTGCCTTGTTCTGCTGTATCGATGATTTTGCAAAAATGTTCGAAGACTGGGAGCAGCATCGCCTGATCGACACGGGTCGCCAGCGCCGTCGGGCTGGAAAACTCTCGCTCAGCGAGATGCTATTCATCATGGTGTTGTTTCATGGCTCTGCCTACAAGGATTTCAAGCATTTCTGGCTTTATGGCGTGGAGATCGAATACCGGGACTGCTTTGGCGATCTGCCAAGCTACGGGCGGTTTGTCACACTGATGCCGCGCCTGCTTGTGCCTTTTTGTGTGCTGCTGAATTGCTTTCGTGGAGAAGAGACCGGCCTCTATTTTGCCGACAGCACCAAGCTGGCGGTTTGTCATAACGCGCGGATCAACCGCAACAAGGTTTTCAAAGGACTGGCCAAGCGTGGGCGCAGCACTATGGGCTGGTTCTTCGGCTTCAAGCTGCACATAGTCATCAACAACAAGGGCCAGGTAATGGCAGTCAAAATCACGGCTGGAAATACCGATGATCGCAAGCCGCTTGAGGCCATGGTTGCCGATCTGGATGGTCAACTGTTCGCCGACAAAGGCTACATCTCAAAGGCGCTTTTCAAGCGTTTGTGGCAGCGCGGCCTGCATCTGATTACCGGCATTCGCCGCAACATGAAAAACTAACTTATGCCGCTTCTGGATAAGATCCTGCTGCGCAAACGGTTCATCATCGAAACCCTGTTTGACAAGCTCAAATCGCACATGGGCCTGGAACACACGCGACACCGATCCCCGATCAATGCCTTCGTTCACATTCTGTCATGCGTTGCCGCCTACGTTCTGGCGCAACCGAAGGTCAAAATGGGCAAAGTTGTCGTCCCAGACGTCATTCGGAGCATCGCGAGCGTGACATGAGCTTATCCAGAATTCGGGTTACGCAGATCATGAATGCGGATATCATCCAAGCTGGCTTCTCGGATACACCTTAGCTCGCTGTCCAGTTTTGTCGGACCGCTTCAGGAGGTCGGTATTGTTGAGCTTGCAGGTCGTGATCAGGCTGATGATTAGCGACCAGGTGCTCAGATGCTTGCACCTATACCAACGCACTCAAATTTTGTTACACAAACTGTGTAACAGTTTGTGTAACAAAACTGCTTGCATAATTTTTTAAGTCGTTGTAATTAAACAATCATCGAAGGTGTGTTGAGTCTTCTCGACCGCACCAACAAAAACAATAGCTTGGCTGTTTCCCCTCAATTTCACGACTATTCTAAGTAACTTGAGAGTAGCTTTTCGTCCGTCTTTGACGGATCACCATTGCAGCGCCTTTGTTTTCTGACTGTCGCACAACAAAACGACTTTAACTCCAAGAAGGTTGTCCCAGGCACCCAGATACGCGATCTTGTTTAGAAGGCTGAAGGACTTGCGGCGCGTGGCATTAAGGTAAGACAAGCGCCCCAAGGCATTCCTGTCCGCAACCGCGTTCGTCGGACTCTTTTCCTATTGGCTATTGGTCCTGAGCCTAGCGCATCAAATGCCTTGATCGAATCGCTGAGGCGCCCAAATCCACGTACAATCCCTACGCACGCGCCCCTCTGTTTCCAAGCTGCAGCCATAGGTCATTTCAACACTGCAATATTCGACAGCAATTGTGGCCATTTAAGTAAAAGCTTAACCAAATTCCACTAAACCGGCATAAATTCGCCCGGTTAAAGAGTAACATTGTCCTACCAGTCTTGAGTGAGTGGTATGTTAACCGGTAACCCGGATCTGCTCCGGTGATCCGTAATGTGTATGAGTACGAGTCTGCCGTTCCGACCCCAAATCGGAACGGCAATTTCGTTTCCGGGCTATGCTTAAGGCAGTTCGGACGGCCCGATCCCCGAATTCACGCATCGCCGAGAGCTAGAGCGCCGCCTTGATCTGCTCGGCGTGTTTGGCAATCGCTTCGAAATCTCCCATCTTGCCGGGTGCGCGCAAGGGTTCACCTTCATGCCGAGGCAGAATGTGGAAATGCAGGTGGAAGACCTCCTGCCCGCCTGCGGCTTCGTTGAACTGCTGAATGGTCACCCCACCGGCGTCAAACGCCCGCTTGGCAGCGCGGGCCAGTTTCTGAACGGTCGCCATAACGGCATTCAACTGCTCGGGCGTGGCGTCCAGCAAATTACGGCACGGGGTTTTCGGGATGACCAGCAGATGACCATCGGCACGAGGCATGATGTCCATGAACGCCAGCGTCTCATCATCTTCGTAAACGCGGGTCGAGGGGATTTCGCCGCGCAGGATTTTGGCGAAAATATTGTCCGGATCATATGCTGACATGTCGGGCCTCTGAATTTGCAATGGGTTCAAAGGAGTTCTGCGGTTCGAACGTGCGTCGGTCAAGGCGGAACTCGGCCGATTCAGGCCAACGAACCTGCGCGACCTCTTGAAAGAAGAAATGAAATAGCCAGATTCGAGCCACTCATGATCTGAATTCGCGGCGCAGCGCTCTGCCCGCGACAATTATTCTTGATCCAGATCAAACTCGGCCATTGAAGGCAACCTCAACGCAATCTAAAACCAGCAGTAATCCCGCGCACCGGAGAGGTCTGGTTGCGCGGCGTAGTTGCAACAGGAGGCACCTAAAATGGCAGACGCAGCGATTCATGGCCACGATCATGAAGACGAGCGCTCGTTCTTTCAGCGCTGGTTCATGTCGACCAACCACAAGGACATCGGGATTCTCTACCTGATCTTCTCGGCTATCGCCGGGTTCATCTCGGTGGCGATGACCGTTTACATGCGGCTTGAGCTGATGCACCCCGGTGTTCAGTACATGTGCCTGGAAGGCTTCATGGCCGATCCATGTACACCTAACGGCCATCTGTGGAACGTGATGATCACCTATCACGGTGTTCTGATGATGTTCTTCGTTGTCATCCCTGCCTTGTTCGGTGGATTTGGCAACTATTTCATGCCGTTGCAGATCGGCGCGCCAGATATGGCGTTCCCGCGAATGAACAACCTGTCCTTCTGGCTTTATGTCGCTGGTACCTCTCTGGGTGTGGCCTCGCTGCTCAGCCCCGGCGGTAACGACCAGCTGGGTTCAGGCGTGGGCTGGGTCCTCTACCCACCGCTGTCGACGACCGAGGGCGGCATGTCCATGGACCTTGCAATCTTCGCCGTACACGTCTCGGGTGCGTCATCGATTCTGGGCGCGATCAACATGATCACCACCTTCCTGAACATGCGTGCCCCGGGCATGACCTTGTTCAAGGTGCCGCTGTTTAGCTGGTCAATCTTCGTCACTTCGTGGCTGATTCTGCTTTCGCTGCCCGTTCTGGCCGGCGCGATCACCATGCTGCTGATGGACCGCAACTTCGGCTTCACATTCTTTGATCCGGCCGGTGGCGGTGACCCGATCCTGTATCAGCACATCCTGTGGTTCTTCGGCCACCCGGAAGTGTACATCGTGATCCTGCCCGGCTTCGGCATCATCAGCCACGTTATTGCGACCTTCGCACGCAAGCCGATCTTCGGTTACCTGCCGATGGTCTGGGCAATCATCGCGATCGGTGTTCTGGGCTTCGTCGTTTGGGCGCACCACATGTACACCGTTGGCATGTCGCTACGTCAACAGGCCTATTTCATGCTGGCCACGATGGTCATTGCGGTTCCGACTGGTGTTAAGGTCTTCTCGTGGATCGCCACTATGTGGGGCGGCTCAATCGAGTTCAAGACACCGATGCTGTTTGCCTTCGGCTTCCTGTTCCTGTTCACCGTTGGCGGTGTGACAGGCGTGGTTTTGTCGCAAGCCGGTATCGACCGTGCCTATCACGACACCTACTACGTTGTGGCGCACTTCCACTATGTAATGAGCTTGGGTGCCGTCTTTGCGATCTTCGCTGGCGTCTACTTCTACTTCTCGAAGATGACCGGTCGTCAGTATTCCGAGTTCTGGGGCAAGGTTCACTTCTGGATGTTCTTCATCGGCGCCAACCTGACCTTCTTCCCGCAGCACTTCCTGGGCCGTCAGGGCATGCCGCGCCGCTATATCGACTACCCTGAAGCGTTCGCTCAGTGGAACTTTGTTTCGTCGATCGGTGCATTCGTGTCCTTCGCTTCGTTCCTGCTGTTCTTCGGCATCGTATTCTACGCCCTCTTCCGCGGCGCAAAGGAAACACGCCCGAACCCGTGGAACGAGTACGCGGATACGCTGGAATGGACCCTGCCGACGCCGCCGCCCGAGCACACGTTCGAGCAGCTGCCAAAGCAGGAAGACTGGGACAAAGGCCACGCGCACTAAGCCCCGGCTGAGAAACCAAGAAAACCCCGCCATCCCGGCGGGGTTTTTCTTTTCGCACTTACCTTTTGGAACAACACATGTCGAGAACATTCTGAATTGTCCGGTGTAGGTAACATGCCAATTGTCCGCTTCAGTTGATTGCGCGGTGGCCCAATTCGGAGGGAGCCGTAGGCGACCGTAGATTTGGGCCACCGCGTTCGCGCCACGTCGAAGCGGGTCACGCGACTTTGTGTTTGCTATCCTCCTGTGTGATGGGTGATCCGTCAGGCTGGTAGCGGCCAATGCATCTCGGGCCGTGGAAGATGACCAGTTGACCATCGGGGTATTCGTGGACCCTGACCTTCGCCTGTCGAGAACATTCTGAATTGTCCGGTGTAGGTAACATGCCAATTGTCCGCTTCAGTTGATTGCGCGGTGGCCCAATTCGGAGGGAGCCGTAGGCGACCGTAGATTTGGGCCACCGCGTTCGCGCCACGTCGAAGCGGGTCACGCGACTTTGTGTTTGCTATCCTCCTGTGTGATGGGTGATCCGTCAGGCTGGTAGCGGCCAATGCATCTCGGGCCGTGGAAGATGACCAGTTGACCATCGGGGTATTCGTGGACCCTGACCTTCGCCTTGACGAAATGATGACGGTGCCTGTCTGCCGCGATCTGCATGACCAGGCCCTTGTAGCGCACCGTATTGTCGTTGCCGACGACGCGGTCTTCCTGCACACACAGGGTGTCGCGCACATTGCCTGTAAACGGCACGAAGGCCGAGGTCGTATCCTCCGGCTCCTTTGCAAACAGGGCATTGTGTTCGGGAAGATAGACCTCTTTCAGGAACTGATTGGCCTCTTCAATGGTTGTGATCCCATGGGACCGCAGTTCCTGCGGCAATCGGTTCTGGAACGTGCCAAACATGCGTTCAGACCGTCCACGGGCCTGCGGTGAATAGGCCGGGATCAGCTCAATGCCGAGTTGCTGCAAGGCGCGCCCGACCTGGGTCAGATTGTCCTTGTCCACTTTGCCGCCCGCTTCGGGCGTATGCCAGTAATGAGAGCCCCGATCGGCATAGAGCGAGCAAAACAGACCTTGCGCCTCGATCACCTCTGTCAGCCCCTGAAAACTGCTCATCGTCCCTTCTTCCTCGACAAAGAATGCCGAATAAACCCGGTTGGTGGCATCGTCCATGGTGACGATCAGATCCCACCACTGACCCGGAACCCATTCATGGCTGGAGCCGTCCTGATGCAACATCATGCCAACCATCGGACGGCGGGGCCGCTTGCGCCGATGGGCACCTCGTCGGGGTGCTGCCTGAACCCGGCCGTGGCGCTGCAGTGTAAGCCGCACCCAGTTGTAGCTCTGTGTGAAACCATGGTGGGCCACCAGCTTCTCGTGGAAATGCTTCGGCGTGTAATCCCAGTACTTGGTATCAAACAGTTCAAGCATCTCCATGACCTTATCCGTGGCAACACGATTGTTGGCCAGTTTGCCAAGCCGACGGTCGTACAGACCTTCTGCACCATCCGCCTCAAATCGATCCTCCCAACGCCTGACGGTGCGCACGGATACACCCAGTATCTCAGCCGCCTGTTCTTGCGTCAGCTTGTTCGCGCTTCGCCGCGAATACACATCTTCAAACTTCATCAGTCGAACTTCCTGTAACACTTCTGCTCGGTTCATAACGCCTCCTCTCAGAGACAGAATAGAACCGGACAGATCGCATGTTACATACACCGGACATATCGCGTGTTAGCGACAGGACCCTGACCTTCGCCTTGACGAAATGATGACGGTGCCTGTCTGCCGCGATCTGCATGACCAGGCCCTTGTAGCGCACCGTATTGTCGTTGCCGACGACGCGGTCTTCCTGCACACACAGGGTGTCGCGCACATTGCCTGTAAACGGCACGAAGGCCGAGGTCGTATCCTCCGGCTCCCTTGCAAACAGGGCATTGTGTTCGGGAAGATAGACCTCTTTCAGGAACTGATTGGCCTCTTCAATGGTTGTGATCCCATGGGACCGCAGTTCCTGCGGCAATCGGTTCTGGAACGTGCCAAACATGCGTTCAGACCGTCCACGGGCCTGCGGTGAATAGGCCGGGATCAGCTCAATGCCGAGTTGCTGCAAGGCGCGCCCGACCTGGGTCAGATTGTCCTTGTCCACTTTGCCGCCCGCTTCGGGCGTATGCCAGTAATGAGAGCCCCGATCGGCATAGAGCGAGCAAAACAGACCTTGCGCCTCGATCACCTCTGTCAGCCCCTGAAAACTGCTCATCGTCCCTTCTTCCTCGACAAAGAATGCCGAATAAACCCGGTTGGTGGCATCGTCCATGGTGACGATCAGATCCCACCACTGACCCGGAACCCATTCATGGCTGGAGCCGTCCTGATGCAACATCATGCCAACCATCGGACGGCGGGGCCGCTTGCGCCGATGGGCACCTCGTCGGGGTGCTGCCTGAACCCGGCCGTGGCGCTGCAGTGTAAGCCGCACCCAGTTGTAGCTCTGTGTGAAACCATGGTGGGCCACCAGCTTCTCGTGGAAATGCTTCGGCGTGTAATCCCAGTACTTGGTATCAAACAGTTCAAGCATCTCCATGACCTTATCCGTGGCAACACGATTGTTGGCCAGTTTGCCAAGCCGACGGTCGTACAGACCTTCTGCACCATCCGCCTCAAATCGATCCTCCCAACGCCTGACGGTGCGCACGGATACACCCAGTATCTCAGCCGCCTGTTCTTGCGTCAGCTTGTTCGCGCTTCGCCGCGAATACACATCTTCAAACTTCATCAGTCGAACTTCCTGTAACACTTCTGCTCGGTTCATAACGCCTCCTCTCAGAGACAGAATAGAACCGGACAGATCGCATGTTACATACACCGGACATATCGCGTGTTAGCGACACTTTTGGAACAACACATCGCCAGATCGGGCAAAATAGGCTATTCTGGTAAGGGAAACTCATCCGGCAATCCGGGGAGGGTCCAGATGCCCGAAATTGACTTTTGGTATTCGATCGGCAGCACATACAGCTTTCTGACGATCATGCGCCTTGATGATTGGTGCACTGAGAACGACGCCTCAGTTCGTTGGCGCCCGTTCAACGTGCGCAGCGTGATGTCCGAACAGCAGAACGTGCCCTTTGCAGGTAAGCCGGTGAAATCTGCATATATGTGGCGTGATATCGAACGCCGGGCGGCCAAGTATCACATCCATGCCAAGCTACCTGCACCCTACCCCATTTCGGACCTGCCTCTGGCCAATCAGATCGCCCTACTCGGGATGAGTGAAGGTTGGGGCAAGGATTTCACCCAGAACCTCTATCGGATCTGGTTTGAAGACGGTGTCGAGGCAGGCAGTGAGACCGCTTTGTCCGAGGCCCTATTGCGGTGCCAGCAAGATCCCCGCCTTGTGCTTGCCCGCGCGCGCGGCCCTGATGCCGTTGCGGCGTTAGAGGCAGAGACCGAACACGCAAAACGCCTCGGGGTTTTCGGAGCACCGAGCCTTGTTGTAAGGGGCGAGGTTTTCTGGGGTGATGACAGATTGGACGATGCTCTATCCTGGGTCCGGGTTGGCCACGTCGTTTGATCTTTATCCTTAGACAGCACATAACTTTGCGCTAGTTTTCAACTATGCCCTATCAATGGAATCATACCTCGGACACCGAACAGGAATTGCGCCTCTGGCCGCATAACTCATTGCCCCCGCGCGGCGCGATGATCGTGATCCTCTCGGTCTTCACCTTCGGCCTTATTCCCGTTCTGGCCATGCTGGGCTCAGTTGTCTTGTGGGGGTTGCTGCCCTTCCTGTTGCTGACAGTTCTGGGCCTGTGGCTCGCGATCCAAACCAACTACCGTGCGCGCAGCGCGGTCGAGGTTCTGACCCTCAGCGGCTCACAGGCGCGTCTGGTCCATCAGTCTCCGGGAAAACAGCGGCAGGAATGGTCTTGCAACCGGTATTGGGCCCGCCCCGAGATGCACAAAACCGGTGGTCCGGTGCCGCACTACGTGACCCTGATCGGAGCTGGTCGCGAGGTCGAGATTGGCGCATTCCTGTCCGAGGACGAACGGATCACCCTCTATGACGACCTGATAGCAAAACTGCGCGGACCGGCCGCGCAGTAAAGGGGCTCAGTCTCAGCAGTCGCCGTTTGAGGCAGCGCACAGATGGTCTTTGACCATCGGACCGACCTTGCCGAAATCCATCTGACCGGTGTAGCGCGTCTTCAACTCGCCCATCACCTTGCCCATATCGCGGATCGAGCCCGCTCCGGTCGCGGTGATGGCGGTCAGAATCGCGTTCGAGACCTCATCTTCATCCAGCTGCTTGGGCAGGAATTCCTCGATCACCGAGACTTCCAGCAATTCCCGTTCCGCCAGATCCAGACGTCCGCCCTCTTCATAGGCGCGGGCGCTTTCCTTGCGCTGCTTGGTCATTTTACCAAGGATTTCAAGAACCTCGGCATCACCGCAGCCCTTGGCCTCTTCGTTTTGCGAGCCGCGCGCGGCAATATCGCGATCCTTGATCGCAGCATTGATCAATCGCAGAGTCGACAACCGCTCGGCCGCCTTGTCTTTCATCGCTTGCTTCAGGGCGGCATTCACCCGTGATCGCATGTCCATATGGTTTGTCCATCCCCATGACAAAGGAACCCCGAACATATCCAAACAAAAAGCGTGATACAACAGGGGGCGAATACCACTAACCCATTGAAAAACAACAATAGCCCAAAAAATGATCAGACTTGACCCGAACGTATAACCCCCTTAGGTATGCGCCGATTTACCTGCAGGAGAGTTGCGCCATGGCCCAGAACGCCCCGTCCAAGCCCACCGCATGTCTGGCTTTGGCCGACGGAACTTTGTTCTACGGAATGGGCTTCGGCGCCACCGGACAGACCGTGGCTGAACTGTGCTTCAACACGGCCATGACCGGCTACCAAGAGATCATGACCGACCCCTCCTATGCCGGGCAGATCGTGACCTTCACCTTCCCGCATATCGGCAATGTCGGCGTGAACCCCGAAGATGACGAAACCAGTGATCCGGTGGCTGCGGGTATGGTCGTCAAGTGGGACCCGACCGAGCCGTCAAACTGGCGCTCGGCCGAAGAGCTGAAGGGCTGGTTGGAGCGTCGTGGCCGTATCGCGATCGGTGGTATCGACACCCGCCGCCTGACCCGCGCAATCCGCCAGCAGGGTGCGCCGCACGTCGCATTGGCCCACGACCCAGAGGGCAACTTCGATATCGAAGCTCTGGTTTCCGCCGCGCGCGGCTTTGCGGGGCTTGAAGGGATGGACCTCGCGAAGGACGTCACCTGCGCCCAAAGCTACCGCTGGGATGAGATGCGTTGGGCCTGGCCTGACGGCTACCAGCGCCAAGAGGCCCCTGCACACAAGGTTGTCGCCCTTGATTTCGGCGCAAAGCGCAACATCCTGCGCTGCCTGGCGTCGGCCGGATGTGACGTGACCGTTCTGCCCGCAACTGCCACAGCCGCCGAAGTTCTGGCCCATGAGCCTGATGGCGTTTTCCTGTCTAACGGCCCTGGCGACCCGGCGGCCACAGGCGAATATGCCGTACCGATGATCAAGGAGATCCTCGACACCACCAAGCTGCCGGTGTTCGGCATTTGCCTCGGTCACCAGATGCTGGCCTTGGCGCTTGGCGGACAGACCGTCAAGATGAACCACGGCCACCATGGCGCGAACCACCCGGTCAAGGATCTGGAAACCGGCAAGGTCGAAATCACCTCGATGAACCACGGCTTTGCGGTCGATGCGCAGTCGCTGCCCGACGGGGTGGTTGAAACGCACCGTTCGTTGTTTGACGGCTCCAACTGCGGCATCCGCATGACAGACCGCCCGGTGTACTCGGTGCAATACCACCCCGAGGCCTCCCCCGGACCGCAGGATAGTTTCTACCTGTTCGAACGTTTTGCCAGAGCGATGGCGGATACAAAAGCACAGGCATAAACACCAGATTTCCGCGTGTTTATCAGAGTTAACCGTGCGTTAACCTTAGTCGTTCAACCCTGACGCCAACAAAAGGCGTCGGGGTTTTTTTCTTTTATGGTTGATTTGAACGCACAACAAATCTCTGCAACACATCCGATCCCGTCGCCTGAGCTTCGCAAACCCGTAGGGGCGTGTCTGGTTGATGCCGGGGTGATCACGCAGGACCAGCTGGATCAAGCGTTGGACCTTCAGGCCCGCCAGAACGCTCCGCTCGGAGAAATTCTGGTGAGTGAGGGCTGGGCCAGCCGCAAAGATGTTCTGGCCGCTTTGTCCGCGCAAACCAACCTGCAGATCGCCGATCTGGTGCAAACCCCGCCTTCTGCTGAGCTAAGCACGCTCAAACCCATGGAGTTCTGGCTGCGCCACAATGTGATCCCGTGGCTGCGGATCGGTCCGTTTCTGTTTGTCGCCACCGCGCGCCCGGATCGCTTCGCCACGGTCTCGGCCGAAATGGCGGGCTGCGATTTAACCATCGTTCCGGTTGTCGCCGCTGCCGATCAGATCGACCGCTCGATTGCGCAGATCTTCTCGGACCAGTTGGCCCAAAACGCCGAGACCCGCGTGGCCGAGGATCAAAGCTGCCGCACCTGGACCGCCTGGAGCCGGACCCGCAGCGCGAGCATTGTGGTACTGGCGCTGCTGGCTTTCGTTTCGTTTCCGTTGACGGGGATGGCCGTTCTGGCGACGGCGGCTGTGGTGTCGCTTCTGCTGTTCATGGTCATGCGGTTCTCGGGCCTCTTGGCTTTTGCCCTCCAAAACTTGCGCCCGCAGCCTGCCCCCTCCTCGCCGGCGACCGCTCTGCGGCAGCCCTGCGTGTCGATCATGGTGCCTTTGTACAAAGAGCGTGAGATCGCAGGCGCGTTGATCCGGCGACTTCAGCGCCTGACCTACCCCAAGGCGCTGTTGGATTTGATTTTGGTGCTGGAGGAAAAGGACGATGTCACGCGGGACACATTGTCAAAGGTCGACCTGCCCAGCTGGATTCGAACCATCGAAGTGCCCGAGTTTAACGGCCTGACCACCAAACCTCGCGCCATGAACTACGCTTTGGATTTCTGTAGGGGCGATATTCTGGGCGTCTGGGATGCCGAAGACGCCCCGCAGCCCGATCAGATCGAGCGGGTCGTTGATCATTTCACGCAGGCCGCGCCCGAAGTTGTCTGCCTGCAAGGCGCGCTGGACTACTACAACCCGCGCACCAACTGGCGCTCTCGCTGCTTTACCATCGAATATAACAGCTGGTTCCGTGTCATTCTTCCGGGGATCGCCAAACTGGGTTTCGTGGTCCCTCTGGGCGGCACGACCTTCTTCTTTCGCCGCGACAAACTGCTGGAACTTGGCGGATGGGACGCCCACAACGTGACCGAGGATGCCGATCTGGGCGTACGCCTCTGCCGCGCCGGCTACCGGACCGAGATCGTGAACACCACCACTTTTGAAGAGGCTAACTTTCGCGCCTGGCCCTGGGTCAAGCAACGCTCGCGCTGGCTCAAAGGGTTCATGGTCACCTACCTTGTCCACATGCGCGCGCCGCTGCGCCTGCTGCGGGATCTGGGGCCGCTGAAATTCATCGGTATTCAGGCGTTTTTCATGGGTACGGTCGGGCAGTTTTTGCTGGCCCCCGTTTTGTGGATGTTCTGGCTGACCACCCTGGGGTTAGATAACCCATTCCTGCAGGTGATCCCGATGCAGACCTTCAAAACCCTGATCTGGCTGTTTCTGGCCGCAGAAGCGTTGAACTTCATCATCGGCGTCATCGCCGTCTGGGCGAAAGAGCGGCGCTTTCTGCTGCCGTGGGTGCCCACGATGATCCTGTATTTTCCGCTTGGGGTCGTGGCAGCCTACAAAGCATTGTGGGAACTGGCCGCCAAACCGTTCTTCTGGGACAAAACCCAGCACGGGCAGGCCTCCGAGGACCTGCTGCCGCAGGACGCCTAGATCGCTTTGCGTTTGATTTGAATCGAAATGCGCTGCCTCTCCCTATGGTCGAACGCGCATTTCGATAACTTTACCTGAGAAAAACGCAAAACGCTCTAGCCGTCGCGCCGGATCGCATCCTGCTTCAAACGAGTCATGAACGCGACCGAGATATGCTCTTTCAGCGCTTTCGCCGCGCCCTCTTCGTCCCGTGCAGCGATGGCTTCGACGATACCCTTGTGTTCGCTCTGCGCGATTTCACTGCGCCCTTGCGCCGCCAGAGACGTGGTTGCCATCAACGCCATGGTTCGATGCACAAGATCCAGTTGCTGCACCAGATAGCGGTTGTGCGAGGCCAGATGGATCTGCTCGTGAAACCGTCGATTCGCGCGCGACAACGCCGCCGGATCATCGACCAAGGCATCATCCTCGGCGACCATCTCCTGCAACACGCGAATTTCTTCCTCGGTCGCATGTTTGGCCGCGAGGCTTGCGGCCAACCCCTCCAACTCGCGCCGCACGATGTAAAGCTCGGCCATCTGGTTGTGGTTCAGGGAGGCCACGATCAGCGACCGCCCGTCCCGCTCCAACAGAGACTGCGTTTCCAGACGTTGCAGCGCCTCGCGAATGGGGGTGCGGGATACGCCGAACCGTTCGGCCAATTCGCTTTCGACCAGACGATCTCCGGGCTTGTAGATACCGACATCAATGGCGTCGAGTATAAGCGTATACGCGTCTTTGCTGGGGTGTCTGGACTGGGGCATGGGGCGATTGGTCTCCTCGTTCGAACCTGTCTATCCGTCCTGACCGCCTGCAATCAAGTGCGGCATTGAAAACCCGCCTCCAGCGCCCTACACCCAAGGCATGGTCAAACCGTCCTTCAGCCACGTCACGCAATGGGTGTTCGATCTGGACAACACCCTCTACCCGCCACAGATGCGCCTGTTCGATCAGATCGAGGTGTTGATGACGGATTATGTCGTGCGAGCCATCGGCGTCGACCGGGCCGAGGCTGACCGGCTGCGGGGGCATTACTGGCGCGAATACGGTACCACTTTGGCCGGTTTGATGGCCGAGCATGATCTGGACCCCGACCCCTACCTGCATGCGGTTCACCAAGTTGACTTGAGCCACATGGACCCGGACGCCGAACTGGCCGACCACATACGCGCCCTGCCCGGTCGCCGCATCGTCTACACCAATGGCAGCGCGCCCTATGCGGAGCGTGTTCTTGAGGCGCGTGGGCTGACCGGTCTGTTTGATGCCATCTACGGGGTCGAGCATGCCGGATATCGCCCCAAACCCGAAAAGGCCGCGTTCGAGGCAATCTTTGCACAGGACGGAATCACAGCAGAAACGGCCGCGATGTTCGAAGACGACCCGCGTAATCTGGCCGCCCCGCATGAGATGGGAATGCGCACGGTTCATGTCGCACCCGACCCTCATGATGCCGATCATATCCACCACCATACTGACGATCTGACCGCCTTCCTCGCCCGCCTGCGATAGGCTGTCACACTGCGACGATCTGTATATTCTGCAGCTGCAAAATCATCCCTATATGCCGGTCTGCGACGAACAGAACGGAGACCCCGATGACCGCGACAATGATGCCGCAGCGCCTGCCGATTTGGCAGCGCCTGCTTTTTGCAATTCCCCTCTTTGGCTGGATGGCCCGCGACGTGGCCGACGGCCGCCCCGAGGATCTGGGTTATACCGCCGCTGCGATTGTCAGCATGTGGGGCTGTTCGGCATTGCTGTTTGGCCTGCCGGGCCTATACATCCCCGCATTGATGATGGTTCCGGTGATGTTTCTGGTCCTCATCCTGGTTTCACGCGGCTGACACGCGGGACAGGATGTCGCTTGGCGCAGAGGCATGAACCGAACTAGGTTTTGCCGGGAACGGAGAATGCGCCATGACAGACAGCTGTGACATCCTGATTTCCGGCGGCGGCATCGCCGGGCTGACCGCTGCCGCCGCATTCGGCGCCGCCGGGTTCAACGTGGTCTGCGTGGACCCAACACCACCGATCACCGAACGCGACGTGGATGGATCCGACCTGCGGACCACCGCGTTTCTGCAACCCTCCCGCATTTTGCTGGAACAATGCGGAGTGTGGGTCCGGCTGGACAGCCACGCGGCCCCGCTGCAAGTGATGCGGATCGTTGACGCAGGCGGAGACATTCCAGAGCCGCGCGTTGTGCGGGACTTCAACGCCTCGGACATTTCTGAGCAGCCCTTTGGCTGGAACCTGCCCAACTGGCTGCTGCGGCGCGAGATGGTCGCGCGCCTGTCGGAGCTGCCCAATGTCGATTTCCGCCCCGGCACCGCGACGGTCAGCCTGTTCACACGCACCGCCGAGGCCCGCGTCGGGTTGAGCGACGGCAGCCGTATCCGCTGCAAGCTGGTGATCGCCGCAGACGGGCGCAACTCACCGATGCGCGAAGCCGCGGGGATTTCCGTTCACACCACGCGTTACGGTCAAGAGGCACTGGCCTTTGCCGTGACACACCCTATTGCGCATGAGAATGTCTCGACCGAGATCCACCGCTCTGGCGGGCCATTCACCCTGGTGCCCTTGCCCGATTGGCAGGGTCAGCCATCGTCGGCCATTGTCTGGATGGAGCGCGGTCCGCGCGCGGTCGAGTTGCTGAACCTCGACGCCGAGGCCTTTGAGGCCGCGATGACAGAACGCTCCTGCGGGTTGTTCGGACCTTTGAAGCTGGCCTCACGCCGCACGATCTGGCCGATCATCAGCCAATCCGCCGAACGGTTGTCGGGTGAACGTATTGCCCTGATGGCCGAAGCCGCCCACGTCGTGCCGCCCATCGGCGCGCAGGGTCTGAACATGTCATTGGGCGATCTGCGTACTCTGCTGGACCTCGCACAGGCCGGGCCAGAAGGTCTGGGCGACGCACAGATGCTTGAGGCCTACCACAAAGCCCGCCATACCGAGATCGAACTGCGGGTCAAAGGCATCGACCTTCTAAACCGCACCTCTATGCTTGAGGCGCGGCCCCTGAGGGATGCACGCGCCATGGGCCTCAACGCGCTTTATTCCATGGCGCCGGTACGCAAGACGTTGATGCAGATGGGCCTCGGTATGCGCTGAGGCCCAGTGGCTTACAGAACCTGATCCAACACGCGCTTCAAACGCGCAATCGTGCCATCGACGTCATAGAGCTTGTCTAGACCGAACAGACCCAACCGGAACGTGCTGAAACCGGCAGGCTCATCACATTGCAGAGGCACGCCAGCCGCGATCTGCATCCCCAAAGCGGCGAATTTCTTGCCGTTCTGGATCTCGGGATCGGCGGTATAGCTGACCACGACGCCTGGAGCGCCAAAGCCCTCGGCCGCGACTGAAACGATGCCCTTGTCCTTCAGCATCGCGCGCACGCCATTGCCCAAGGCCCATTGCGCCTCGCGCAGCTTTTCAAAGCCGTAGTCCTGCGTCTCGGCCATCGTATCGCGGAACGCGCGCAGCGCGTCGGTTGGCATGGTCGCGTGATAGGCATGACCACCATCCTCATAGGCCTGCATGATTTGCCGCCACTTCTTGAGATCAATGGCAAAGCTGTCGGACTGGGTGTCCTGCAGCCGCGCCTCGGCCCGGTCCGAGAGCATGACCAGACCGGCACAAGGCGACGCGCTCCACCCTTTCTGGGGGGCCGAGATCAGAACGTCCACACCGGTGGCCTTCATGTCGACCCACACGCAGCCCGACGCGATGCAATCCAGAACCATCAGCGCGCCGACCTCATGCGCTGCTGCGGCCATGGCCGAAACATAGTCATCCGGAAGAATCACCCCGGCCGAAGTTTCCACATGCGGGGCAAACACCACATCCGGGCGCTGCTCGCGGATCGCCGCAACCACATCGTCAACCGGTGCGGGCGCAAACGGCGAAGGACTGTCATTACCGGTCTCACGCGCCTTCATCACCGTGACCGATCCGGTCAGCGCGCCGTTTTCGACAATCTGGCTCCAACGGTAGGAAAACCACCCGTTACGCACCACCAAGACATTGGCATCACGGGCAAATTGACGTGCCACGGCCTCCATCCCATAGGTGCCACCACCGGGGATGATGGCAACGCCATCCGCATTGTAGACCTGTTTCAGCATGCCCGAGATATCGCGCATCACCTGCTGAAAGCTGGCAGACATGTGATTCAGGGATCGGTCCGTGAACACAACCGAAAATTCTTCGAGGCCATTTGGGTCGATGGAATCCAGCAAGGCGGGCATTTGATGTCCTTTCAATCAGTGTTGACGGCACCTTCAACACATTATCATTGCGGGTAAAGCGCATTTCCGACGAAAAGGTGACGCAAAGTCATCTTTGTTTTTCAGTAAAAATTAACCCTCAAACGCGCCAATATTTTAGTATTGACGCCAACTAGTATCACATACCCTTTACACTTCTGCGTGCTTCTGCCCAGATGCATACACTTTTAAAACGAAGGGAAATTAAAACCCGTGACTGCAAATAAGCGGATCAGCTTTCAGAGTGTTCGAGATGAAGTAAAGCGCAGGATCGAAAGCCGTATTTGGCCTCAGGGATCATTGCTGCCGACCGAGACCCAGCTGGCGGAAGAGTTCAATTGCGCCCGCGCGACCGTTAACCGCGCCCTGCGTGAACTGGCCGATCAGGGAGTCGTCGAACGCAAACGCAAAAGCGGAACACGCGTCAAGAAAGAGCCCAGCAAACATGCCAAGCTGGAGTTTTCCTTGACTCGTCAGGTGGTCGAAAACCAGAACGCGGCGTATCGCTATGCTCTAGTCGAGCGCAACGTTGTCACCAGCCCCGGCTGGCTGGCATCGCAGCTCAGCGTGGCGCCAGATGCGCGCATCCTGCACGTCATTTGCATGCACTACGCCGACAACAGGCCGTTTCAGTTGGAGGAACGCTGGATCAACCTTGATACGGTGCCCGAAGTCGAGGAGGCCGACCTAAGCGATAATGGCCCAAATGAATGGCTACTGAATGCAGCGCCGTTCACCGATGCCGAGGTCGCCTTTTGCGCCGTGTCAGCCGACAGCCGATTGGCCGAATTCATGGGCACCACCGCGGGCACGTCGATGATTCAATTGGAGCGCACAACCTGGAAGGATGAAAAGCCCCTGACCTTTGCGCGGATGACGCATCATCCGGGCTTCTGCATTCGCACCAAGTACTGATCCGGTTCAACCAATTGGTCCGGGCAAACGTTCTTCGCTGAGCAAAACATTTGCCTCGACATCGCCGGCACCGGGAAGGGTCATGATCCGCCGCCGCAGGACCCGTTCGAAATCCGAAAGATCACGCGCCACCACGCGCAGGCGGTAATCGTATAAGCCCAGAACATGCTCAACGGTTTGCACCTCGGGGATGGCGCTGACGGCGCGCTCGAAATCCTCAAGGCTCACCTGCCCTTTGCGCGCCAGTTTAACGCCTAGGAAGACGGTGAAGCCGAATCCTAAAGCCTCGGCATTCAGGCGGAGACGACGGCCTTTGATTACGCCCGACTCTTCCAGCCGGCGAATGCGCCGCCACGTGGCGGGTTGCGAAAGGTCCAGACGACGCCCAAGCGCGCCGGCGCTTTGGGTTGCGTCCTGAACCAGCGCGCGCAGGATCTTGCGGTCGATCTCATCCAGCTCGATCATACTGGCAGCACCTCGTCTCGTTTGAGGCGCGCGATGTGCATCAAGGCCTCGATATCGGCGATATGCGGCAGGGTCAGAATGCGGTCCCGATAGACCTGCTGATAGTGGGCCATGTCCCGCGCCAGTACCGAAAGGCGCACATCCACGCGGCCAAGGAAGGTCTGAATTTCGATCACCTCGGCAACCTCGCGCGCGGCCGCGGTGAATTCGTCAAATGCCCGAGCCTGCGTTTTGTCCAGCGTGATCCGCAACGAGACCTCAACCGCGTAGCCCAAGGCGGCCCAGTCGATTACGGCCTCTTGGCCTTCGATCACCCCTGCCGCCTGCATCTTTTCTATGCGCCTCCAGCAAACACCCGAACTGATACGGCACCGTTCGGCAAGTTCGGCCGTTGTCAGACTTGGCTCCGCTTGAAAATGGCGCAGTATCCGCCGATCAACATCATCAAGCATGATTTCTTCACGTTTCCATCACTTGAAGAATTATTCTTCATCTTTTTCACAAATACTCAATCCCAACCCTATCGCCAATACCAAAGGCTCAGGCTAGAAGCACAGCAATCGAAACAGAAAGGACCAGCGAAATGCGCGTCTATTACGATCGCGATTGCGACATCAACCTGATCAAAGACAAAAAAGTGGCCATCCTGGGCTATGGCTCGCAAGGTCACGCGCACGCGCTGAACCTGCGCGACTCGGGGGCGAAGAACCTCGTGGTTGCTCTGCGCGAAGGGTCGCCCTCGGCCAAGAAAGCCGAAGGCGAAGGTCTGACGGTCATGGGTATCGCCGAAGCGGCAGCATGGTGCGATGTCATCATGTTCACCATGCCCGACGAACTGCAGGCTGAGACCTACAAGAAATACGTGCATGACAACATCAAGCCCGGCTCGGCCATTGCCTTCGCTCACGGGCTGAACGTCCATTTCGGCCTTATCGAGCCGAAAGAAGGCGTCGACGTCATCATGATGGCCCCTAAAGGCCCCGGCCACACCGTACGTGGCGAATACACCAAAGGCGGCGGCGTGCCTTGCCTTGTTGCCGTCAACAACGACGCAACCGGCAAAGCGCTGGAAATCGGCCTGTCCTACTGCTCGGCCATCGGTGGCGGTCGCTCGGGCATCATCGAAACCAACTTCCGTGAAGAATGCGAAACCGACCTGTTCGGCGAACAGGCCGTTCTATGCGGTGGCCTCGTTGAGCTGATCCGCTGCGGTTTTGAAACTCTGGTCGAAGCGGGCTACGCGCCCGAGATGGCCTATTTCGAGTGTCTGCACGAAGTGAAGCTGATCGTTGACCTGATCTACGAAGGCGGCATCGCCAACATGGATTACTCGATCTCGAACACCGCCGAGTACGGCCAGTACGTCACCGGCCCGCGTATCCTGAAATACGACGAGACCAAAGCACGTATGAAAGAGGTTCTGAACGACATCCAGCAGGGTAAATTCGTTCGAGACTTCATGCTGGAAAATGCTGTTGGCCAGCCGACCATCAAAGCGTCGCGCCGTGCCAATGACGAGCACATGATCGAGGAAACCGGTGCCAAACTGCGCGCTATGATGCCCTGGATCTCGGCCGGCAAAATGGTCGACAAAGAAAAGAACTAAGCCCGGCAACCGTCAGCGAAAGGGCGGCCCGTTTGGCCGCCCTTTTTCATTTGCACCCGCGCAATACTCGGCCCATAAACGTCTGATCAAAAGCGATTTTCCCCCAACCCACAGGTACTACTATGGTGTCCCAGCCCACAAAACAGGATTGGATCGGCGTCTTCTCGCTTGGCCTTATCTGGGGCGGTACGTTCATGGTCGTATCCATGGCGCTTGAGGGGTATGGCCCGATCACGGTTGCAACATCCCGCACCACGCTTGGCGCTTTGACACTGCTCTTACTGATGCGAACCACGGGACGCCGGTTTCCAACCCTCACCCCGACACTCGGCGGCTCAATCATCCTGATCGGCGTGCTGTCCACGGCAATACCGTTCATGCTGCTCAGTTGGGGACAGCAATTTGTGCCGTCGGCCTTTGCGGGCCTGTCTATGGCGGCTATCCCCTTGATGGTGCTGCCACTGGCGCATTTCTTCTCGGACGAACCGCTCAACTTGCGTCGTTTTCTGGGGGTGTGCCTTGGGTTTTCCGGCGCATTGGTCCTGATAGGGCCGGGGCTTTTGCAACTCGGTCAAGGAACCGAGCCACTTGCGCAAATGGCCTGCATCACGGCGGCATTGTGTTATGCGGTTTCATCCATCCTGACGCGGCGGTGCCCTCCGATTGATCCGGTTGCACTGGCGGCCCTGACATTGCTGGTGGGCGCGGCGCTGCTGCTACCGATCATGCTGTTGACCGAGGGGTTGCCCGGATGGCAAGGCACCCGCCCCACCCTAGCGTTGATCGTACTGGGCCTGGTGCCGACAGCCTTAGCGAACCTCTTGCGTGTTTCAATCACGCGTAGCGCAGGGTCGGTGTTTCTGACCCTTGTGAACTATCAGGTTCCCGTTTGGTCGATGGTTTTCGGAGCGTGGATCCTGTCTGAGGCCCTGCCTCTGCGATTCTACATCGCACTGACCTTGATCCTGACGGGCATGGCCATCAGCCAGTGGTTCAGCCTGCGCAAAGCTCTGATGGGCCGCTAGGACGCCGCTGCCTCGACCTCGGCCACGATGCCATCAACCACCTGCGTCAACAGGGTGGCGTCCTCGCATTCAGCCATGACACGGATCAGAGGCTCGGTCCCTGACTTGCGGATCAGCAGACGACCCTGCCCGTTGAGGCGCGCTTCAGCATCGGCAATCACGGCTTGCACACTGGCCACCTCAAGCGGCAGTTGGCCGTGTTGATAGCGCACATTCTTCAACAGCTGAGGCACCGTTTCAAATTGCTGCGCAAGTTCAGAGGCTTTGCGTCCGCTCAGAACCATCTCGGACAGGAAATGTAGCCCAGCCATCAGACCGTCGCCGGTCGTCGCGTAGTCGCTCATGACGATATGGCCAGATTGCTCGCCGCCAAGGTTGAAGCCGCCCTGGCGCATCCGTTCCACGACATAGCGATCGCCAACTGCCGTACGCTCCAGCCGCAGGCCTTGCCCTTGCAGATGCCGTTCCAGCCCGAGGTTGGACATGACCGTCGCCACCAGGGCACCGCCACGCAGCTGTTCGGCCCGCGCCCAAGCCCCGGCCAACAGGGCCATCAGTTGATCGCCATCGGCAACCTTGCCATTTTCATCAATAACGACAACCCGATCCGCGTCGCCATCAAGACAGATACCAACATCCGCACCATGCGATACAACGGTTTCCGCAGCCACGCGCGGCTTGGTTGAACCACATTCGAGATTGATGTTCTTGCCGTTCGGCGACACGCCCATCGGGATGACTTCGGCACCAAGCTCCCATAGGACCTCGGGCGCAGTGCGGTGGGCTGCACCATTGGCGCAGTCGATCACCACTTTCAAACCATCCAGACGCACATCGCGCGGAAGCGAGGATTTGACCCGCTCCCCATAACGGAACCGCGCGTCATCAACCCGACGGGCACGCCCGATATTCTGCGCCTGAGCGGGGCTGACGCCTTCTTCGATCAACCGCTCAATCTCAAGCTCGGCCTGATCTGAGAGTTTATATCCGTCAGGCCCGAAGAACTTGATGCCGTTGTCTTCCGCCGGATTGTGGCTGGCCGAGATCATGACCCCCAGATCCGCACGCATGGATTGGGTCATCAGACCCACCGCAGGGGTCGGCACCGGACCCAGTAGCAACACGTTCATACCGGTTGAGGTCAAACCGGCCGTCAGCGCGTTTTCCAGCATATAGCCGGACAGGCGCGTGTCCTTGCCGATGACCACGCGGTGAACTCCGGTCGTGTCGCGCCGAAAATAGCGCCCGACCGCCGCACCTATGCGCAAGGCCATTTCTGCTGTCATCGGATGCGTATTGGCTGTGCCTCGCACACCGTCAGTTCCGAACAGCTTGCGCATAGTCGACTCTCCGTAAAATTTGCTTGTGACCAGATTAACGGACGGCAGCCCATAGGCGCAAGGCCTGAGCTGTCTCGGCCACGTCATGGACCCGAATGATCTGCACGCCCTGGGACAATCCGTCCAGAGCAACCGCGATTGACCCCGGCGCGCGCGCGGTTTTTCGCGGCTCCTGCCCGATGGAGCCGATAAAGCCCTTGCGCGAGACGCCCAGTAGAATCGGGCAACCCAGACCGTGGAATAGGCTTAAGTTGCGCAGCAGGGCCAGATTGTGGTCCTCGGTCTTGCCGAAGCCGATGCCGGGATCGACGATGATCAGATCCCGTTTCAAGCCCAACGCCTCAAGCCGTTCGATCTGACTGGCCAGAAAATCGTAGACATCCAGCACCACGTTTTCATAGACCGGATTGTCCTGCATGGTCGCAGGATCGCCCTGCATATGCATGACACAGACCGGCGCGCCCAGCCCTGCGCAGAACGGCGCAAGTTCCGGGTCGTACGTGAAGCCCGAGACATCATTGACCAGCCCCGCCCCGGCCTCGCAGGCCGCTTTGGCCACAGCAGCTTTGCGTGTGTCGATTGAGATCAGGGCGTTTGTCTCAGACCGGATCGCTTCGATCACCGGGCGGGTCCGGGTGATCTCTTCGTCTGCTGGGACGAAATCTGCACCAGGACGTGTGGATTCTCCGCCGATATCCAGAATCGTGGCGCCGTGCGAGACCATCTCAATGGCCCCTGCCCGAGCGGCCTCAACCGAGCTGTGGATGCCACCGTCTGAGAAACTGTCAGGCGTTGCGTTCAGAATGCCCATGATATGTGGGCGTGCCATATCCAAACCGGACAGGGCCGCGCGCGGACGGCTGAGGCGGTGTAGCACATCCGCGGGGATATCCGCTGCGGCTACGACCAGAGACGTTCCATCCCGCGCAAGCGCTTCGGCATGAGTGAACCACAGCGACTGCCCGGCCAGCGGCACGGAGTCATCCGGACGAGCCGTACCGTGCTGGACCAGCGGTCGGTAGTAGCGGGTCACAATTGTGCCTGATCGATGGCCACAGCGCGCAGGGGCGTTTTCGGCTCCTTGGGCAAGGCGCCTCCAATCACCATCATCTCGCTGGCCTCAAAGGTGGCGGCAAACCATGCCGCCAGCGCGACTGCGTCAGATGGCGCGGCCGAGGGGCCATCAACGGCATCAAGAACGATCTTTGACGGGGCCCAGACGCAAATCTGGCCGTTCTTCATCGCCCAGTCCAGCTCAGTCCGGGTCGAGACGACCACGCAGCGATGATCGCGCGCGGCCAGAACCCACGCGTTCTGTTCGATCGACAACAGGTCGATGCGGCGCTGGGTCATAGCGTGCCCTGTCTGCGGCACCGGAAGGTCCGAGGCCCCGACACACAGGATCAAGGGACGCTGACGGTTTTCCAACTGATCGATCCAGCCGGTCAGATTGTCCGACGCCATCGCCTCATTCGATAGATAAACAAGACGTGGATGAGGGCGTGCCTCTTCGACGACGTCATGATGCACAGCATCTTTGCCGCGCACGATCTCGACCCCAAGCGCACCGGGGCCACGATCCAGCTTTTCGATCCGGACAAATACTCGAACCGCTTGGGGCTCCAGCAGGATACGTTCGGCCACACGTTCGGCCAGCGTTTCCAACAGGTTCAGACGCTCGGCTGCCAGTTCATAGGCAATCGCCTCGGTCACACGGTCATAGGACAGGATACGATCCACATCATCGTCAATATCCGAGGTCAGCGGACGCACCTCAACCACGATATTGAAACAGATACGCTGGGTCGTGCCGCGTTCTGCCTGAAAGGCACCGATCTCGACCTCGACAGTATGATCACGCAGCGAGATGCGATCCAAAGGTCCTCTGGGCGAGGTCGCCTCGGACCGTTCAGAGGGGTGCGCGAAAGCGAGGCGGATTTCAGAACTCATGGGTCAGGCCTTCTTGGGCTCGTTGAAACTTTCGCCCAGTCTAGGCGTTTCGAGGGCCTATAGCATTCATACAAACGCCATTCCAACCGCTGATTTCGACGCTTTTTCTGCGTGCAATGGTTTACGCTGCGCCTTGAATTCAAGACGCAGCGCTAAACCTGCCTCAGTTGCTCGCAGTGCGGTAATTGTGACGGTAGAAGATATGAACACCAATCTTCGCCGTCTGCTTATAAACCCGCGCCCAGGACGGGCGGACCGCAGTGGTATGATAGTGGGTCGCCCCTTCAGTCAGCTCTTTGGAAACGCCATCCATCGCCGCGCGGGCGACTTTCGAGACACGCTCAAAGGCTTTCTTCTCGTGGATCACTTCCTTGCGGCCATCACATGTATAGGTGAACTGGCACTGGTATTTTTTACCGGTCCCCTGACGGATCACACCGCAGAGACTATCGGGAAAGCGGCTGCTCTTGACCCGGTTCAGGATAACCTCGGCAACGGCGAACTGGCCGCGCACGCTTTCGCCGCGGGCTTCGAAATACAGCGCCTCGGACAGGCATTTCCAGCCTTCATCTCCCGACGCTTTGGGCTGTTGGTCCAACCAATCCTTGGAATAGGATACTTTGATTGGTTCCACCACTTTGCGCGGCTGGAACAACTTCAGATAATCCCGAAAGCTCTGACCCGGCAATTCACTGCGGGTAACCAGTTCTTTCTTATCGGCATCCGTAGCTTCCCTCTCAGCGTAGGACGCACTCGGCAGCACGGTTGCCGCCAATGTGGCAACAGCCATTATGTAACGTAGCATCAGATAACCTCGCACAGGCACTTCACGCGCCAAACCCTCCCCCGGCGGGCGCGACGAGGCATTTAGCGCAGTCTTGCGCAAAGGTCCAGATCAGAGACAAATACAAGTGGAAATTCGCTCGTGGAGAAAAACAATTCCGCCACAAGTTCGCTTATTGACCACTAATCATTGGGTTTCAGGCTGCTGTCAACCCCCAAGTCTGGACGAAATCGCCAGTTGAGCGGCAGCCAGCCGAGCGACCGGTACCCGGAACGGAGAGCAGGACACATAGTCAAAGCCAAGATCGCGGCAAATGGCGATTGATTCGGGGTTTCCGCCGTGTTCTCCGCAGACTGAAAGGGTCACATGGGGCTGTGCCGCGCGCCCTCTCTCGGACCCGAGCTTGAGCAATTCGCCAACCCCGTCGGCGTCCAGAACATGGAACGGGTCCTCTGTGAACACCCCCTGCCGGACATAGGCCGACATGAAACGCCCCGCGTCGTCGCGTGAAAGACCATAGGTCATCTGGGTCAGGTCGTTGGTTCCGAAGCTTAAAAACGCGGTGTTTGGCGCAATCTCTTCGGCGCGCAGGCAAGCGCGCGGTGTTTCGACCATCACGCCGAGGCGGTATTCGAACTCCTGCCCCTGCTCCGCTGCGACAGCGGCTGCCACCGAGTCGATGCGGGATTTGACCAACTCGACCTCTCGCTTGGCCGAAACCAGAGGGATCATCACCTCGGGTACAACTGGTGCACCGTTCTTGCGGGCCTCCAGCGTGGCTTCAAAGATCGCGCATGCCTGCATGTCGTAGATTTCGGGCACCGTAACGCCCAGACGAACCCCGCGAAGGCCCAACATCGGGTTGTATTCGGTCATCGCAGAGACGCGGCGCTCCACATCCGAGACTGGCAAATCCAGCGCTTCGGCCAGTTCGCGTTGGCCGCCGCGGGTGGTGGGCAGGAATTCGTGCAGTGGCGGGTCAAACAGGCGAATGCAGACCGGTTGCCCCTCCATGATGCGGAAAAGCTGCACAAAGTCGTCGCGCTGCATGGGCAGCAAACGCTCCAACACGGCAGCACGACCGGATGAGGTCTGCGCAAAGATCATCTCGCGCATCACGATCAGGCGGCCGGGATCAAAGAACATATGCTCAGTCCGGCACAGGCCGATCCCCTGCGCCTGAAAATTCCGCGCGGTCTGCGCATCCGCTGGGGTATCGGCATTGGCGCGGATTTCGATGTCCCGCTCGGCATCGGCCCAGCCCATGAGTGTTTGGAAACAGTCGTCCAGCGCGGCCTCGAGCATCTCGGGCTGCCCCGCTAGAACCTGACCCGAGCTTCCGTCGATCGTCAGAATATCACCGGTCTTGAACACTCGCCCATCCGGGGTTGTCAGCATTTTCTTCTTGGTCTGGAACCGCATCTCTGACGCGCCGACAATACAGGGCAGCCCCAAACCCCGCCCAATCACGGCGGCATGGCTGGTCATCCCGCCCTTTTCGGTCAGAACGGCAACGGCGGCATGCATGCCCCGAACATCCTCGGGCGAGGTTTCGCGGCGCACCAGAACACAGGCCTCACCCCGCGCGGCGCTGGCTTGCGCCTCGGCGGCCGTAAACACGATCTTGCCGGTCGACGCCCCCGGACTTGCGCCAATCGCAGTGGTCAGCACATCCCGCTCGGCCTCGGGGTGGACCTGTCGATGCAGCAATTCGTTCAGTGCATGAGGGTCCACGCGCATCACCGCCTCTTGTGGCGGGATGATACCGTCTTCAGCCAGCCTCACCGCAATCCGCATCGCTGCGCGCGAGGTCCGCTGAACGCGCACGCCGTCCAGAATATGCACATTGCCGTTCTGGATCACGAACTCGACCTGCATTTCCTCGCGCAGCTTCTCGCGCATCAAAGCAGCCTGTGCTTTCAAATCAGCAAATGCGTTGGGCGCCACTTCTTCCAGAGACGGTCCCCGCGGGTCTTTCTCAAGATACAGCGCCGAGACGTCTTCGCCCAACGCATCCCGCCCCTGGCTCTGGCTCAGATACCGGCCGGTGATCTGAGGCATACCGGTTGTCGGATCCACCAGTTGCAACACGCCCGAACCGCATTCGCCCTGCCCGACGCCCGGGATCATCTCTTGGATGACCAGCCCCAGCCCCGCATCGGCCGGAGCCCCCTTGGCCTGACGCAACAGGCGCGCCGAGGTGCCATCCCACGCCCGCGCCATCGAGCGCAGAACGCCAATCAACTGCTCGCCGCGATCCTCAGGGAAAACCTCATCGGTCTCATCTTCATAGGCGTGCAGAGTGCGCTTCAGCCCCGCAACACCATCCTCGTCGATCTCGTCGAACACATCCGCATCCAGACGCGCCACATGGATCGCGTAGCTTTGCACGAAACGCAAATACATGGCTGCGGCAGGCTCATCGCCCATCGAGTTCGACAGCTCGGCAAACCGCGCTTCGTTCATGCCGATATTCAGAACCGCACCGGGACCGCCCCAATCGGGGTCCTCGGAACTGGGACGCACACACAACAAGGCCGTCGGTTCGAATTGCTCGAGGATTGCGGCCAGATCGGGGATTTGTCCTTCGGCGATGCGCTGCACCGCGTCAAAAGACAACGCGACCGTGCGCGGCACCGGCATCTCCAACCGGACCAGACGTTGTAGGCACTTTGCCCGCCCCCCATGGGTGTGCGGGGCAACGGGCGCGGTGGACGTGATGAGCGTGGTATGCGGATTATTCTGCACTGCGGCACCTTTTGGTTTCACCGCAGCATAGGCCCCTGCGCCCGTCACGCAAGGGTGATCTGGGCGCGCAAATCCGCGCGCCCGGAGCTTTAGCCTTCGATCTTGGTCAGATCGGCAACGCTGGAACAGACCGAGCGTATCTGACTGAGCAAGTTCAGACGGTTGCGGCGCAGGATGTCATTGTCAGTATTGACCTGCACATCCTCAAAAAACGCATCCACCGGCCCGCGTAGGGCGGCCATGGCCGCCATGGCGGTCGGGAAATCCTCGGCCCTGAGCGCCGGATCAATCTGCGCCTGAGCGGCATCCAGCGCCGCGAACAGAGCCTTTTCGCTGTCGGTCTCGGCGAATTTCACATCCGCACCGTAGGAGTATTCGACCCCGTCCTTCTCTTCGGCCTGCGTCAGGATGTTGTTGGCCCGCTTGAACCCCTGCACGAGGTTTTCCCCATCCTCGGTTGTGATCACTGCGTTCAGAGCACGGGCGCGTTTGACCAGCAGGTTGAGGTCATCATTACCTTCCATCGCAATACAGGCGTCGATGATGTCGTGGCGAATACCTTCATCGCGGAGGAAGACTTTGAGGCGGTCGTGGAAAAACGACAGAAGATCGTCAGATGCATCTGGGACCTTTTTCTCAAGTTCAAGAAAAGCTGCCGCTGGCAAATCATCTACTCGGTCTCTAACCGTCTGGAATGCAGCGCCAAAGACACCTCGCTCTGCGATTTCTTCCAACAGATCAAGAACGTTAGCCTCCGGCAGCGCCTCATTGATTGCGCTTTCTGCTCGTATCAGTTGGCTATCAAAGAACCGATCCAAAGACAGCCGCAGATCGTTTTCGAGTATCAATCGAGTTACACCCAATGCGGCACGACGCAAGGCAAACGGGTCTTTCGAACCGGTCGGCTTCTCCTCAATCGCCCAGAACCCGGTCAGCGTGTCCAGCTTGTCGGCCAGCGCCACGGTCACCGAAAGCGGCGCGGTCGGTACGTCATCTGACGGGCCAAGCGGCGAGTAGTGGTCCTGTGCCACGGCGGCCACGGCGGCGTCCTCGCCTGCCGCTTCGATGTAGTAGCGACCCATAAGCCCCTGAAGTTCGGGGAATTCATAGACCATCTCAGAGCTCAGATCGGCCTTGGCCAGACGCGCGGCTTTTTCGGCCTGATCGGCATCCGCTCCGGTCACCGGGGCCAGTTCGTGGGCCAGCGCGGCGATGCGGTCGATACGTTCCGCCTGTGTGCCCAGCTTGTTGTGGAAGGTCACATTCTCCAGCGCGCAGGTCCATTGGGCGATGTCCGATTTGGCGACGCGCAGGTCGTTCTCCCAGAAGAACTTGGCATCCGCCAGACGGGCCGAAAGGACCTTCTGGTTCCCGGCCAGAATCGTCGCGCCATTGTCGGCAGTTTCGCGGTTGGCGACGGTAATGAAGCGCTCGATCCGGCCGGTTTTGGGGTTCCTCACGGAAAAGAACTTCTGATGCTCTTTCATTGAGGTCTGCAGCACCTCGGGCGGCAGGTCGAGGAATTCGTCGTCGATCTGCCCCATCAGCACTACGGGCCATTCGACCAGACCAGCGACCTCGGCCAGCAGGCCCTTGTCATCGACCACTTCCAGACCAGCGGCAAAGGTCATGTTCTGGGCATCGTTCCAGATATGTTCGGTGCGTTCCTCGGGCGACAGGACTACGAAGGCGCGTTTTAGTTTGGCGGCGTAATCCTCGAACGAGGAAACGGCAAAGCGGTTCGGGGCCATGAACCGGTGGCCCTCAGTCGTGTCACCGGATGTGATGCCTTCGACCTCAAGCGGGACAACCTGCGCACCCGTCTCATCGGTCAGAATGCACAGGATCGAGTGCAGAGGCCGAACCCATCGCATCGGACCGGAGCCCCAGCGCATCGACTTGGGCCATGGAAAGTTGCGGATCGTGGCTTCAAGCACCTCGGCCACAATCTCTGCCGCCGGGCGTCCGGGCTTTTCGATCTGGGCGAAATAGACCGCACCTTTGGGGGTGTCGCGTTCCTCTAGCTGGTCACGGGTCAAACCAGCGCCGCGCAAGAAGCCTTCGATCGCTTTGTCTGGCGCGCCGACCTTGGGGCCTTTGCGTTCCTCGCGGATCGTGGGGCTCTCGGTCAGCAAGCCTTCGACTGCCAAGGTCAGACGGCGCGGCGTAGTCAGGGCGGCGGCAGAGGCATAGGTCAAACCGGCCTCGACCAAACCATCGGTGATCCGCTTTTTCAGGTCTTCACCCGCGCGGGTCTGCATGCGCGCGGGGATCTCCTCGGAAAACAGTTCGATCAGCAGGTCGGGCATTTTCGGTCCTTAGAAATTTACGATCGTCTGGATGACGATGGCATTGGCGATATCCACAAAGAATGCGGATACAAGGGGCAGCACGATAAAGGCAATAGGCGATGGGCCATATCGCTTGGTTACTGCGGTCATATTCGCGATAGCAGTGGGGGTGGCGCCCAAAGCGAAGCCTCCAAACCCCGCAGCCAGCACCGCGGCGCGATAGTTTGAGCCCATGACCGGGAACAGTACCCACAGCACGAAAACCACTGTGAACAGGGTCTGGGCGGACATGATAACGACGATGGCCATGCCGAGTTCTGCGATGGTCCAAAGCTGAAGGCTCATCAAGGACATGGCTAGAAACGCGCCCAAGGCAAATTCCGAGATCAACGCCAGCGACGGCGTTCGCGATACCGGTGGGGCCGACGGTGCCACTAAGGCGCGCACATTGGCGATGACGATTCCCATGATCAAACATGGCACGAACAGCGGCAGCTTGAGACCGGCAGCTGAGATCGCTTCGCCCAGAGAATAACCCGCAATGATCGCGAGGTTTAGATGCAGCAAAACGCGCATGATCGACACGTGGTCGATATCGAGCGGCTTGCCTTCTGTTTCGTCCGGCAGTCCCACACTGGGCCCTTCGTCTGGACGGTCGGGGCTGAGATTGCGCCCTTCAACCAGCAACCGCGCAATCGGTCCACCAACCAGGGCGGCCAGAACCAAACCCAGCGTTGCAACGGCAACGCCAAGCTCGGTCGCGCTGTCCAACCCTGTCGCCCGCGCAACTTCGGGCGCCCATGCGATTGCGGTCCCGTGCCCTCCGATCAGCGCCGCCGAGCCGAACAGAACACCCGCCTGCGCCGGATAACCAAACATGGAAGCGCCAGCCGCACCGATCACGTTTTGCATAACGATCGTCACAAGGGTCAGGATCAGAAGCAAAAATAGTGGCTTACCGCCCGAAATCAGGTCAGACAGACGCGCGTTTAATCCGATCCCGGCAAAAAATACGACCAATAGAAAATCTCGCGTACCCAGCTCGAATGAGAGTTCAAGATCGAATATCAAATACAGCGCCAGAACGGCAAACGAAGCCAGCAACCCTCCGGTCACGGGCTCGGGGATGTTGAAATTGCGAAGTGCGGCGACGCGATCATTGATCCGTGCGCCAAGCAGGTAAACGGCAAAACCTAAGGTCGCCGTCAGAAACTCGGGGATTTCGACGACGTGCTGCATGGCGGTCTCCTTACTGCTGCGGTCTGGGTGGGCATTCCTCGCCGACCACGGTGCCATCATAGGCTTTTTCACCGCAATTGTTCAGGGAATGCCAGACAAAGCCTTGCCCATCTTCGGTGATCGCGACAATGCGGTCGACTCCGTAGTGGATATTCTTCGCGCTCATGTAGGCCTGCGCCTGCCCCGTCTTCAACGCTTCAGCCACGGCGGCCGCATCATAGCAATCAAACCAACCCGGAGCGGTCAGGGGCTCTGCATTCTCGACCGGCATGAAACCTAACAATTGTTCTTCGGAGAGATCCGTGTTGAAACAGGCCCGATACCGGATCGGAGAGCTATCGGCATCAATCGCCTGAAAAGAAGAATAGGCAATCGGCTGGGAAGTTTCGCCATCCACAGGCAACAGGGCGACGTCCTGTCCAGGCTTCGGTTCGACCTCATAATAAAAGCCGTAGACTTGCAGGTAATACATGCCCGCCCCGGCCATCACAGCCGAAAGCCCCAGAATGATCGCAAGCAATTTTCCCGTCATTGTCTTAGGCTGCCTCTTTCAAGTTCCTGAAAAATCGGACAGGTTTCGGGTGGAAATTGGAAACCACAAGGGTGTTTTCATGGAATCGACCCTCGCCGTTGGGTTCTTTGGTGCACTGTTTGCGATCATGAACCCGATCACCAACCTGCCTGTGTTCCTGAGTGTTACGCAGGACCTGCCCCCTGCGGATCAACGTAAAGTCGCGGTCAAAACCGCGCTCTACTGCCTGGTCTTGGGCGGCGCGTTCGCGGCCATTGGCAGTCAGACGCTGAGCCTGTTCGGAATCAGCGTGGACCATCTGCGCGTCGCTGGAGGGTTGGTCGTGCTGATGATCGGCCTGAATATGCTGAACGGCAACGAAAGCACCTCGCATCACGGGACGGACGGGGAAAAAGAGGCTTATCCTGCGCCCGACACGGTCGCGTTCTATCCGCTGGCCTTTCCCATTCTGGTTGGTCCGGGCACGATCACGACTCTGATCCTGTACGCGCATCACGTCAGCAAGCCGCTGTCGAGAACATTCTGAATTGTCCGGTGTAGGTAACATGCCAATTGTCCGCTTCAGTTGATTGCGCGGTGGCCCAATTCGGAGGGAGCCGTAGGCGACCGTAGATTTGGGCCACCGCGTTCGCGCCACGTCGAAGCGGGTCACGCGACTTTGTGTTTGCTATCCTCCTGTGTGATGGGTGATCCGTCAGGCTGGTAGCGGCCAATGCATCTCGGGCCGTGGAAGATGACCAGTTGACCATCGGGGTATTCGTGGACCCTGACCTTCGCCTTGACGAAATGATGACGGTGCCTGTCTGCCGCGATCTGCATGACCAGGCCCTTGTAGCGCACCGTATTGTCGTTGCCGACGACGCGGTCTTCCTGCACACACAGGGTGTCGCGCACATTGCCTGTAAACGGCACGAAGGCCGAGGTCGTATCCTCCGGCTCCTTTGCAAACAGGGCATTGTGTTCGGGAAGATAGACCTCTTTCAGGAACTGATTGGCCTCTTCAATGGTTGTGATCCCATGGGACCGCAGTTCCTGCGGCAATCGGTTCTGGAACGTGCCAAACATGCGTTCAGACCGTCCACGGGCCTGCGGTGAATAGGCCGGGATCAGCTCAATGCCGAGTTGCTGCAAGGCGCGCCCGACCTGGGTCAGATTGTCCTTGTCCACTTTGCCGCCCGCTTCGGGCGTATGCCAGTAATGAGAGCCCCGATCGGCATAGAGCGAGCAAAACAGACCTTGCGCCTCGATCACCTCTGTCAGCCCCTGAAAACTGCTCATCGTCCCTTCTTCCTCGACAAAGAATGCCGAATAAACCCGGTTGGTGGCATCGTCCATGGTGACGATCAGATCCCACCACTGACCCGGAACCCATTCATGGCTGGAGCCGTCCTGATGCAACATCATGCCAACCATCGGACGGCGGGGCCGCTTGCGCCGATGGGCACCTCGTCGGGGTGCTGCCTGAACCCGGCCGTGGCGCTGCAGTGTAAGCCGCACCCAGTTGTAGCTCTGTGTGAAACCATGGTGGGCCACCAGCTTCTCGTGGAAATGCTTCGGCGTGTAATCCCAGTACTTGGTATCAAACAGTTCAAGCATCTCCATGACCTTATCCGTGGCAACACGATTGTTGGCCAGTTTGCCAAGCCGACGGTCGTACAGACCTTCTGCACCATCCGCCTCAAATCGATCCTCCCAACGCCTGACGGTGCGCACGGATACACCCAGTATCTCAGCCGCCTGTTCTTGCGTCAGCTTGTTCGCGCTTCGCCGCGAATACACATCTTCAAACTTCATCAGTCGAACTTCCTGTAACACTTCTGCTCGGTTCATAACGCCTCCTCTCAGAGACAGAATAGAACCGGACAGATCGCATGTTACATACACCGGACATATCGCGTGTTAGCGACACACGTCAGCAAGCCGCTTGAAGCTGTTGTTTTCGCGGGTGTATTCTTGACCGTCGTCGCCTTGCTTCTGGTCACCTTCTGGAATGCCCCATGGCTGTCCAAACGTCTTTCGAGCAACGCACGCGTCATCATGAGCCGCTTCATGGGCATGATCCTGTCGGCCATCGCCATCGGCATGATTTCTGACGGCCTCAAGGCATTGCTGCCCGGATTGGCCTGAACGCTGCATCAGGCCTCGTACCCGGCGGCCTCGGTCAGGACAAACGCATCAGCGCATTGCTTGGCCAGCGCCCGGACACGGCCGATATAGGCCTGGCGTTCGGTTACCGAGATCACCCCGCGCGCGTCCAGCAGGTTGAAGATGTGGCTGGCCTTAATGCACTGATCATAGGCCGGGTGCGCCATTACGATGCGCTTGCCTGTTTTCGGATCATCATGCTGTTGCGCCAGAATGGTGGCGCATTCGGCCTCGGCCTCTTCGAAATGTCGCAGCAAAACCTCAGTGTTGGCCACATCAAAGTTCCAACGGGCGTATTCCTCTTCGGTCTGCTTGAAGATGTCACCGTATGTCAGCGGGCTGGGGGACTGAGGATCGTTGAACGGCATATCCATCACATGGTCGATGCCCAACACATACATCGCCAGACGCTCTAATCCATAGGTCAGTTCACCTGAGACCGGCGTGCAATCATGACCACCGACCTGCTGGAAATAGGTGAACTGGCTGACTTCCATACCGTCGCACCAAACCTCCCATCCTAGGCCCCACGCGCCGAGGGTCGGGCTTTCCCAGTCGTCCTCGACAAAACGGATGTCGTGCAGCTCCATGTCGATGCCGATGGCCTCGAGGCTGCCCAGATACAGCTCTTGCAGGTCCGGCGGGCTGGGTTTGATCAGAACCTGATACTGATAGTAGTGCTGCAGACGGTTCGGGTTCTCACCATAGCGCCCGTCGGTCGGACGGCGCGAAGGCTGAACATAAGCCGCGGCCCATGCCTTGGACCCCAGCGCGCGCAGGGTTGTCGCCGGGTGGAACGTCCCTGCCCCGACCTCCATGTCATAAGGCTGCAAAATCGCACAGCCTTTCGAGGCCCAATAGGTCTGAAGCCGCAGGATGATCTCCTGAAAAGAACGAGGTGCGCTGGACTGATCGGTCATGACATTCCCTTTGGGCGCGCCTGCGCCCGGTTCCGATGGGTTTGGCCCTTCCTATGCAAGGGGCCGAGGGGCGTCAACGGGCCAATAGGTCCCTGCTGTATCTGCGCTGCCACACCGCAAATTCCCCGCATTCCCACCATGGCTTTCGCCACCCGAAATCGGGTATTCTGAGCAAAAGCATCAAAACTGCATAAACGGGCAGAAAATGACACGAGTATTTACGGCAATTCTATTGTTTCTTTTGGTCGGCCTACGCGCGGCAACCGCCCAGCAAGATCAGGGCGTCTGGGTTCAGGTCGAGGCGCAGCCATCCCTGCGTGAGGCACAAGATCGTGCGCAGGATTACGCCCGCGCACTGCCTGACGTGAACGGCTTTCGCCTGGGCAGCGGTTGGTATGCCATTGTGATCGGCCCCTATCTGCGCAGCGACGCAGAACAGGTGCTGCGGGTTTACCGCGCCGAAGGACAAATTCCTCGCGACAGTTTCATCACTTTCTCAAGTTCCTTGGGCCAGCAGTACTGGCCGATCGGGGCGAATGTGTTGAACCGGGGCACCGTTGCCCCACCGGTCGAACCCGAACAGCCCACCATCGACACGCTGTCTGACGCAACCCCGCAGCCTTCGGATGAAACCCGCTCGCAGGCGTTGCAATCCGAGCGTTTGTTGACTTCTCAGGAACGCAAGGACCTGCAGACTGCACTTCAGGCTGCCGGGTTCTACAACTCGACCATCGACGGAGCCTTCGGCCAAGGTACGCGCCGGTCGATGGCCGACTGGCAGAGCTTCAACGGATATGAGGCGACCGGCGTTCTGACCACTGTTCAACGCGCTGCATTGATCGAGGACTATAACGCGCCGCTAATCAGCGTCGGAATGGCGCGATACACCGACGATCAGGCCGGGATCTCGGTCGATCTGCCGCTGGAGGCCATCGCCTTTGATCGCTATGAGGCCCCTTTTGCGCATTTCCAAAGCACCTCTGACTTGAACGCACAGGCGTTGCTGATCAGTCAGGAGGGCGGCAAATCCACCCTGCGCGCGCTTTATGAGGTGATGCAATCGCTGGAAATCGTGCCGCTTGTCGGCCCACGAGAGCTGCGCGGTGATCGCTTTACTCTGGAAGGGCGCGGCAAAGGCATCGTCTCTTACACCGAAGCGGCGCTGAAGGATGGCAAGATCAAAGGCTTCACGCTGGTCTGGCCCGAGGGCGATGAGGCCCGCCGTGCCCGTGTTCTGGCTGCGATGAAGGCCAGCTTCGCCACCACCGATGGGGTTCTTGATTCCAGCGCCGGCGCAGATGCTGAGCAGCGCGTTGATCTGGTCTCGGGCCTTCAGGTTCGCAAACCGCGCCTGTCCCGTTCGGGCTTCTTTGCGGATGCGTCCGGCACTGTCCTGACTGTGTCCGAGGCCGCCGACAGCTGCAGCCGTGTCACGCTGGAAGGCGATCAGGAGCTTCAGGTGGCCTGGACGGACGCCGATCTGGGCGTGTCTGTTCTGCGCCCGCGCAAGTCTTTGGCCCCGATCAACGTGGCCGAGTTCCGCTCAGACCAGCCGCGTATTCAGTCCGAGGTCGCGGTCTCCGGTTTCTCTTACGAAGGGGCTTTGGGGGCACCGACGCTCACCTTCGGTCAGATCGCAGACGTGCGCGGCCTGAACGGAGAAGCCGGTGTGAAACGTCTCGCTCTGGCCGCACAGCCGGGCGATGCCGGTGGTCCGGTCTTTGACGACAATGGCAGCGTTGTTGGCATGCTTCTGCCCACCCCGTCCGAAGGCCGCACCCTGCCCGGCTCGGTCAGTCTGGCGGTTTCGACCCAAGGGCTGAACGAAGTTCTGACGCAAGCCGGCATCTCGGGCCAAGCGGCGCAAGAAACGGCTGAGATCTCACCCAACGAGCTGAGCCGCCGCGCCAACGGGATGACCGTTTTGGTACATTGCTGGGACTAACAAAGTCCCGAAACTGAAAAAGCCGCTGCGCATCTGCGCGGCGGCTTTCTTGTTTCCCAACTAAAGAATGTCCGGCGTCACGTAGATCAATGTCGGTCCCGTGGCCTGAAACGCGGCTTTGACCGCCTCCTGCATCTCCTGACTTCCGACATTTTTTCGTATAAGTCATTGATATTATTATGCCTTGGTTGCCAAAAGGCACTACACGGACTTTTTTCGCCAGCGATTGTTTCGGAGTGTTGAGGGAGCTCAGGCTTTGGTCTGGCCAGTTTTTCGGGTGCGCCCGGGGGGTATCTTGAAAGGGGCTTCGTTCCAGGTCAGGCCGACGCAGGTGAGGATGCGTCTGGCATCGACCGTGGCATGGCTTGGCATGCCGTAGCGGTCAGGGGTGCCTTTGTGGCGCAGGATCGAGAGCTGCAATGCGTTCAACTCGTTGCGGATACGAGCCGGGCTCATCGGGTGTCCGAGCAGGTCCAGATGCTTGCGCAGGTGCTGCAGGCAGCAGAAGGCCATGTAGCAGATGGCGATATGGGCCCGGACCCGACGCGGCGACCAGTGATAGATGGGCCGGATTTTCAGATCGTGCTTGTTGGTGCGGAAGCAGGCTTCGATCTCCCACAACTGGTGATAGCGGGCAATGACGTCCTGTGCCTCCAGTTCGTCCGCACCATGAACAACAATGGCATGCAGCCCGTCCCATTGTGCCGCTGCCTTGATCTTTGCATCATCCAGCGTGACGTCCCCGCTGTCGGGGAAGGCCAGGAAGCGGCCATATCCCCGGCTGCTGAAGCTGCCGGGTTTGCGAGAGCGCTTGAGCTTCTTGTGCAGCTTTTCGATTGCCTTGTCGCGCTTGTGGGCATCATTGCGTGCCCGGGTGGGTGACCAGGTCACAATGACCCGCGCTCCCTCCTGGTCGATCACCTTGTACCAGCCCTTCTCGGTTGCCTCTTCAGAACCGTGTCCAGCCCAAGGCTGGCGTCCCTCCGGGCTCAAAATGTTCGCCTTCACGGCGGCCGGGGCGGACTTCATGCGATAGCCGAGGATGTAGGGCAGACCCTTGTTCTGCAACATCTGCTGGTTGTCCTTGCTGAGCATGGCGGCATCGGCCACGAACGTGACCCTGGCCACGTCGAAGCGTCCCTCCAACGCCTTCAGCGCAGCTTCCAGCGTATGACCTTCCCAGGTGTTTCCCGGGAAGAGTTCATAGCCCACAGGCAGCCCATCGGAGGTGACGATCAGCGCCAGCATGACCTGAGCGCGGTGATGCTTGCCATCCTTGCTGAAGCCCTTGGCCAGAAGATGATCCTGCTCGACCCCGTCCGCATCCTCGGCCGGGTCCTCGCGCTCGGTGTCAAAGGCCAGGGTCGTGCAATCGTAGAACAGCACGGTCACTGGCCCGCCCAGCAACTTCTCTGCCGCCGCGTGAGAGGTTTTGCAAATCCCGTCTATCACCGGCGTATTGATGTAATCCATGCTCCGATAGACCACGTCCAGATTGAGCGTGATGCCTGCCTGGTTCTCCAACGCCTCCACGGTCGCGCGCTTGCTCTCGGGCTGTGCGATCCGCGCCATAACCAGCTCTTTCACAATGCGATTGGCACTTTTACGCGCCGCCCCCAGAAGGGCCCCCCAACCCAGTTGGTCATACATCGTCCCCATGACATCCCGCAGACCCAGAGAGACCCGCGCCTCCTCACGGCACTCGGCAAGATCAACGCCAAGCTTGTCCGGCCGCGGAGCGCGGCGCACCAGCGCCTGCAGATCGGCATATTCCGTGGGCGTGAACAGTTCCATTTGCGGCGAGCGATCAATGCGTAATTGCTCCATCAAGCGGCCCGCCAGACGCTTGATATCCTCAATCTCGCTGTCGTTATGGGCCACACCCACATGGCGCAGGATCTTCTGGCGTACCTTGGAGCCGGTGCGGACGGATTCAACGATCTGGATCCGTGTGCGGTTGAGCTTTGCGTCATGTTTGGTGCGGATGAACATGGGCGAAGAGGTTAGCCATCTGAAGGCCCATGTCAATACTTTTTATAATAATGGGGCACTACAACGCGCCTCTGAGCAACCACACCTGAAAACAAACCAAAAACCCAGTCAGATCAACAAAAAGGTCGGAAGTCAGGAAAAAGCCGCTGCGCATCTGCGCGGCGGCTTTCTTGTTTCCCAACTAAAGAATGTCCGGCGTCACGTAGATCAATGTCGGTCCCGTGGCCTGAAACGCGGCTTTGACCGCCTCCTGCATCTCATCCACAGTTTTCGGAGCACTGGACAGTGCCCCGAACGCCTCGGCGAGTTTGCAGAAATCAGGATTACGCGCCACAACCGCGTTAGGCGCGATCTGGCTGCGGACCATGCTGTCCTCGATCTCTTTCAGCTTACCGTTGTCCCAGAGGATAATCGGCAAAGACAGCCCCAGCTCCACCGCCACGCCCAGCTCTTGCATCGTGTACTGGAAGCCATAATCCCCGGCGATCACCGCCGTTGGCCGCCCGCGTCGCGCCACTGCCCCACCGATGCCAGCGGGCAACGCATAGCCCAAGGTGCCAAAACCGGTCGGATGGTGCCAATGGTGGGGATAGGCCATATCCCAGACCTCTTTCGCGGCATAGGCGAATTGGGTCATGTCGGAATAGATCATGGTGTCGGCAGGCATCGCGGCGCGCAGCGCATCTGCGACGGGCACGATACCCGGACGCTCTGCATCAACCTCGGCCCGCCAGCGGGTACGGGCCTCGGCGACTTCCTCAGCCGTCCAGCCTGTCGCAGGTTTGGCGCTTTCGGTAACGGCCCACAAGGCACGGGCAAAGCTGGCACTGTCAGCCTGAATTTTAACAGCAGCGCGATGGCGATCCGACAGTACCTCAGGGTCCAAGTCGACGCGGACCAGATGCGCCGAATGGCCAAGCTCTTCCCGCCAGAGGTCAACCTCGCCCAGCTCGGCCCCAACAGCGATCACCAGATCGGCTGAAGCGATCACCTCGGCGCTGCCGGGACGAGGCAGCATCGCCCCGAAATCCAGCGGATAGTTCACACCGACCGTGCCACGCCCTGCGTAGGTGGTGAAACAGGCTGCACCCAGCTGAGTCAATATCTGCCGCCATTCGTTCGATTTGCAGCCGCCGCCCAGAATGAACAAAGGCCGTTTGGAGATGTTCAGCAAGGACACAACCGGTGCGACGTCCGGGGCAAACACCTTGGGGCGCAAGGCCGTTTGGTTCGGGAATGGCGCGGGATCGGCATCGCACTCAAGCTGTGCAATCGGCACTTGAATGTGCTTGGGCCGCGGGCGAGAGAGTTCGAATTCCTCAAACGCTCGCTCAACCAGACCATAAGCGGCCTGCGCAGTGTTCGCTTGCGCCGACCAGTCCGCAACCGTGCCCGCCGCCCCTTGCTGGTCCTTCATCTGATGCAGCTGACCGCGCTGCGCCTGCGTTTGATCGAGACAGGATGACAGCACCAGCATCGGGACCGAGTCGCTATAAGCCTGCCCCATCGGTGTCATGATGTTACACAGCCCCGGACCCGTGATAACATAGGCAACGCCTGGCTTGCCCGTTGCGCGCGCATAGCCATCAGCCATAAAACCGGCGCCCTGCTCATGCCGGGCCAACACATGGGTGATTCCGGCCTCTTCTATGCGGCGGTACATTTCCTGATTGTGGACGCCGGGAATGCCAAAAATCACATCCACGCCGCGATCCCTCAGCATATGGGAGATTTGCGCGCCAAGGGGTCTTTTCATCAGTCTCTCCAGAATTGGACGGTAAAGATTGCATAGACGGCCAGCAACTCGAGCCGGCCGACCAGCATGCCTGCGGTCAACAGCCATTTTGCGGTGTCGTTCAGGCCGGCGAAATTGCCCGCCGGACCAATCTGACTCCCCAGCCCCGGCCCGACATTGGCCAATGCCGTCGCGGCACCCGAAACGGATGTGATGAAGTCCAGCCCGGTCAGCGCCAGCGCCCAGGACAAAATCCCCATCGACAGGACGAAGAACATGAAAAAGCTCATGACCGAGGTCAGAACGTCCCGACTGACGGGGCGACCGTCATAGAGCGGTACGAACACCCCATGCGGTGACCGGATGCGTCGGATTTGCGTTTTGATGGACGCAAACAGAAGCTGATAGCGGAACACCTTGATCGAACAAGCGGTCGATCCGGCGCAGCCTCCGATCAGGCCGATCAGGAAGAACAGCATTATCGGGAAGCTGCCCCAGAGCATGTAGTCGACACTGGCATAACCAGTGCCCGAGATAATCGAGGTGATGTTGAACAACGACTCGCGCAGGGCTCTTTCCCAATGGTGCGGGAAGACCGAGGTCAGGAACACCGACATCACCACGACCAGTACCAGGATGGTTGCCAGAAAGGCGCGGATCTGACTGTCCTGCCATAGCGACGAGGTGTTGCCATTGGCCAGTTGCACATAGCGCACGAAAGGCAGTGCCGCGAGGATCATGAAAACTGAGGCCGCGTATTCCGCCGGGCCGCTGAAGGTTGCAAACGAGCTGTCGTAGTTCGAAAATCCGCCCGTTGCAATGGTGGTCATGGCGTGGACCGTCGCGTCAAAGAATCCCATTCCGACGGCCGCATAGACAAGGCCGCAGGCCAGTGTCAGGAACACGTAGATCAGCGAGATCTGGCCCGCGATCTCCTGCGCGCGGGGAAGGATTTTTCCCATGGTTTCAAACCCTTCCGAACGGAAGATTTGCATACCACCGACCCGCAGCTCAGGAAGGAAAACCATAGCCACAACGATGATCCCGATGCCGCCCAGCCATTGCAGGATACCGCGCCATAGCAGCAGGCCCTGCGGTAGGTCATCCAGACCCGAAATCACGGTCGATCCGGTGGTGGTCAGGCCAGACATCGCTTCGAAATACGCGTCGACAAAGCGCAGCTCGGTCTCGCCAAACAGAAACGGAATTGCTCCGAACACCGGCAGCGCGACCCAGACGCCCGAGGTCAGCAAAAAGGTCTGACGGATAGTCAGACCTTCGCCCACACCATTGGCGCAGCTCAGCGCAAGGACAACGCCGGTCAGTACGGTGATGATCGCGCTTTCAAGAAAGACATGCCACTCGCCCCGCCCCTCGATCATGTCGGCAAGCATAGGCAGCAGCATGGTCGCCCCCAGAATGGCGACCAGCATGCCAATCACATATCCGACCGGGCGAAGATCCATCATGACGCGCAGCGTTGGCGCGCCAGCACGACCGTGTCAAGCAGATGACCCCGATTACTCGTCGGATTTCGCTACGACCTTGGGCATCGCGGGCGGTTTAGACGGCGCGCGCGTCTTGCGAGGGGCCGGTTTAGGGGACTCTGTCGTCGCTGCAGCCGCTTTGGCCGGTGCCGCACTTGGTGCCTTGGCCGCGGGTTTTGGCGCAGTCTTGGGGGCCGCCGGAGTTTTGGCCGGTGCCGCCTTTTTAGCCACGGTCTTTGCCGGAATTGCCTTGGCCGCAGGTTTAGGTGTTGCGGGCGCAGGGGCAGCCTTGGCCGCGGGTTTGGATGTCGCCGGTGCAGGCGCTGCCTTGGCAACTGTTTTGGGCTTTGCTGCTACTGGGGTAGCCTTAGCAACCGGTTTGGGCTTTGCTGCCGCCGGCGCAGCCTTAGCCGCCGGTTTAGGCGTTGCAGGTGCGGGGGCAGCTTTGGCGGCTGCGGGTTTTGCCGCTGGGCGTAGTTTGGCGGTGAATTTTGCAACCGGTTCGGCCTTAGGCTTCGAAACGGCGGGTTTGGGCTGCGCCTTCTTGGCAGTCGAGGCCCGCTTGGCCGGAGCAGGTTTTGCAGCCGGTTTGGCAACAGGTTTAGGTGCCGTCGCACGTTTTGCTGCAGGTTTGGCCGGCGCTGGCTCCGATGCCGTGTTGCGCAGCGCGTGCAAGGGCGCCATCGGCAGTTCCATGGCCGACCGGGCCATGATCTGCATAATCTTCATCTGGCTGACCACGGCGTATCCAGCCACGCGCATTGCAGCCGCCTGCAGCTCCAACGGTTGGGAAATTGGGTTCATGACATGTCTCTCCTGTAAATGCGATGCAGCCGGAACACTGAGAGAGGGATGCCCAGTCCGCGCCGATCACTCGGGCGGTTGGCGGGGTCTTGCAGTCCAAGGTGTCGCACTTCTCGGCTTCCTTCCGGGGGCGGCACACCCGCATAGACGGGCAAGCGGCAGCTGCATTCCCTGCCTTCATAGCCCATTTACTGCGCAGACGCAGCAAATTTCGCTGCATTGCGGCGAAAAAGCGCTGTTTTGGAAAAGACGCGGCTAAATTTTCCGCATCTCCGGAGGGTTAGCCCACGTGGAATAAGGTCGTGAACAGACGCGGATCAAGGCTGGAGGTCGCAAATGTGGGCCCTTCCGTCAGGATCGAGACCGCATCATGGCTATGCAGGCTCTCCTGATGGCTGGCGATCACACGGAAATCGCCGACGTGATGATCGGCCAGCAATTCGGCACAGAAGAGGCGCGCAGCATCTTCGACAAAGATCGGATTGGCCGCGTTCAACTCGGCAAAGGCCTGTTCATCCTCGCGTTTGACCATGACCTGTGTTTCCGTCGGTACCGCACGGCGGCACAGCTCGATCAGGTCTTCAAACCACAGGCAATCAGCGTCGCAATCCACCAACACTGAAACCCGCGCGACCGAGCGCTGCGAGTGCGGCGTTGCCAACTGTCCGCGCTGAGACCGGGCGTGCTCGCTCAGTTCCAGCGAGCAAGGACAGGTCGAGGAATAGACATAGTCCAGATGCATGATCTTCTGGCGCACACCGTTCTGTTCGATCAGTTCCAGCGCGATGTCGTAATACTGGTAGCCCTTGAGGCCAGAGCGCAGGCTTTTCACCTTGGCCGGATAGGAAAAGCGCATCTGTAGGCGCGCGTCGAAACTGTCGAGGTCGGTCAGATAGTCGCTCAGCGCGGCTTCCATCACCTCAAAGCTGAAGGTCCGCTCGGCGTGTTTGTAAAAGGACCGCATGATGCGAGACATGTTGATGCCCTTCTTCTCGGCCTCAAGGCTCACCGTGCCGGTGACCGAAGTCTCAAGCGTCAGGTCGTCCCCATCCTTGCGGTGAAAACGGATCGGCAGGCGAAAGTTCGAGATGCCCACGTGCTGGATCTGCTGCTTGGCCCCCCGGATCAGGCTGGACGGGCCGTTTTGCAGGTCGGGCAATGTGGCCCGATAGGCCTCGTCCGCGACAAAACCTTCGGGATATTCACGTGACAGAGACGGATAGTTCACCGCCGACATGCCGGGCACGAGCCGCGCCAAGGACGGGTCAAGCTGGATGATCTCGGCCGCAGGCGCGGTCTTGGCCCATTGCCGCAGCAATTTCAGCGCTTCAGCGGCCTGTTCCCGGTTTGGGGCGTCGTCGATGTCACGGGGGTGAACATTCATAGGCTGAGGTTCCTCGGTTGGCCGTCGAAATTCAAACGGCTGAAGTTCAGTATCCAGTTTAACCCGATACGGGCCAATTAACAGGATGGATCGAAAAAACCCAGCGTAAATCCGGCATTCTGCGCGCGGCAGCGACACATTGCTTCACCAGTCTCCGTGGATCAGAGAGGCAGATTGCACCACCTCTCTGCCTGTAACGTGACCGGTTTGAGGCGTTTTCTACTGCCCCTGCGAAACCTCCAACGCGTGTTGGATATCGGCCAACAAGTCGTTGGCATCCTCAAGACCAATCGACAGGCGGATCAGACCGGGTGTGATGCCCAGTTCTTCTTTCTGTTCATCACTCAGACGCTGATGGGTTGTGGTTGCAGGATGGGTCGCGATGGATTTCGCATCCCCCAGATTGTTCGAGATCACCGGGATCGTCAGCGCATTCAGAAATGCAAATGCTGCGTCCTTGCCGCCCTTGATGTCCAAAGACAGCACGGTTCCGCCCTTGCCCCCCAGTTGCGTCTGCACCAGAGCGTTCTGCGCATGGGTTTTCAGACCCGGATACAGCGTCCGCTCCAGCGCCGGATGACCTTCCAGCGCCTCAGCCACGGCCTGCGCCGTTGCGGCCTGCGCGTTGACCCGTAGCGCCATCGTCTCGAGACCCTTCAGCATGATCCACGCGCTGAACGGACTGAGTGCGCCGCCGGTATGTTTCATGTAGGGCTCGACCGTGCCACGGATGAAGTCCTTGGTGCCAAGGATCACCCCGCCCAGCGCCCGGCCCTGCCCGTCAATATGTTTGGTCGCCGAATAGATCACCACATCCGCGCCCTGCTCGACCGCGCGCGAGAACACCGGGGTCGAGAACACGTTGTCCACCAGAACCAAAGCTCCGATCGAATGGGCCAGTTCCGCAACGGCAGCAATGTCGATCACCTCAAGCGTCGGGTTCGACATGGATTCGAAGAACACGGCCTTTGTGTCCGGGCGGATCGCCGCCTCCCACTGGTCAAGATCGGTGCCATCGACAAACGTCACCTCGACACCATAGCGGGTCAGGATGTTTTCCAGAATGAACAGACACGACCCGAACAGCGCCTTGGCCGAGACCACATGGTCCCCCGCTTTCAGCATCGAGGTCAACGCACCATTGACAGCTGCCATGCCGGACGCCGTGGCAAACGCATCCTCGGCCCCTTCCAGCGCCGCGATACGCTGTTCGAACATCGACACTGTCGGGTTGCCATAGCGGGCATAGATGAACTCATCCGGGCCACATTCCAGGAACCGGGCCTCGGCCTGCTCGGCTGTGTCATACACGAAGCCCTGGGTCAGGAAGATCGCTTCGCTCACCTCATTGTACTGACTGCGACGGATGCCGCCATGGACGGCTTGGGTGCGTTTGGTCCAGTTCTCGCTCATGTCATTCCTTTCGGCCTCAATCCCCGAGGCGCATCAAAAAAACCCCAGACGCGGTCAAGCGAAAGGGGCCTTTCATCCTGACCTTTTAGCGGTGTTGTTTAGCGTGGCCCGCAATCCGGTAACAAATCGCCACGTGGTGTTGTTGCCCTTACGCCGCAGTTGCGAATTCGTCAAGCCTGACACCTGCAACGTCACGGTTCTGTAATCGTTCATTCACGGAAACGTCATAGCGCCATGACAAAGCGACACCACAACATCTTGTATGAGGCAGAGCTATGCCAGTAGTCAGGATCAACGCTGTTAATGGACGTGCTGAGTTGCATGGTAGTTCCCGACCCTTGATCGGGGCTGTGCAAGAGGCCCAGCAATCCGACGGACCAGTCATTATCATGACCCACGGATACAAGTATCGGCCCGACGATGCAGGTGCCTGCCCACACCGGCATATTCTGTCGCTGCATCCCAAGGCGATGCCCTGGTACAGCCCCAGCTGGCCACAACATCTGGGCTTTGGTAGCGGGTTTGAGGACGAAGGTCTTGCCATTGCCGTTGGTTGGGACGCGCGGGGCCCGCTCTGGTCAGCGCAACGTCGTGCCGTTGAAGCGGGCAAGGTACTGGCTGACGTCATTCGGGATGTGCATCACTTGAACCCAAAGCGTCCGATCCATTTCATCGGCCATTCCATGGGTATCGAAGTGGCGCTGGAGGCTCTGCATCACATTCCACCCGGCGCGCTCAGCCGGATTATTTCTCTCACCGGGGCTGCCTATCAATCCCGCACCGTCACGGCCCTGACTACACCTGCCGGTCGCGCGGCTGAGTTCATCAATATCATCAGCCGCGAGAACGATCTATTCGACTTTCTTTATGAAACCTTCATCCAGCCACCCCGTCGTGGCGATGTCAGCATTGGCGCGGGCCTGACGGCACCAAACTCGGTCACATTGCAGATCGATTGCCCTGCCACGGTGGATCACCTTGTAGAAAAGCGTGCAATTTTGACCCCCTAAGCGGGGAAATCGGCGTCCAAATTTGACCCCTCCCTATGGTTGTAGACATCCTTTTCATTGGGGAATTATATACTTAAGTAACATTTTTTGTAGTGGACTGTCGCATATTGACGCGATAAAAACGAAAACCGCGCAAGGTATTTTAGCACTCTGCGCTCTCTTTAATCAGGCTTCTTGATACTCATTGGCCGCATGAATGCAGCCCTGATTTCATCCAATGACATTTCAGGCATGTCGATTTCTTCTTCCAACTCAGCCTTGGTCGGTTGATATTTGTTCGATCTGATGTGCAGATCGGCGGGTTCAGGCAGGTCTGCATTGTAACGTTGGTTTGTCATGCGAATTCCTAAATTGAATACATTGGTTTTAGCCGAGAAGTTCTCGCAAGCGGGTTTGGATTGGTTCAATTTTAGCCAGTTCGGTCAACAAAAACTCTACGTTGTCGGGGCCGTCGGCCTGACGCGCCCGCACAATACTGTCGTAATCAATTTCCAACAAATCACAAAACTCCCGACCTGTCATTGCCTCATCGATTGAAATTCTCTTCTTGAATCCTTCCCAGATCGCTTGCTTGTCTTCTTGATTGAAAGCACAAAAGTGTGCCTGGAACCGATATTGAATATGCTGGGCGTTGCGTTGAATGAACCCGTGCATTGACTGCCTCTCTGCGCTAGCTTTTTTTGTGTCGAACACATGACCGTCCTTCAACTCAACTATATGGCAGTTTTGCTCGCCTTTTCGGCGCTTGAAAACCATAAAGTCAGGCTCTGATCCCGAAAAATCCAAGGTCCGACTTCGTTTAATTTCACGTTTTCGGGCAAGCAACACGCCCTCAGGCATGATTTCTTGTTCCAAAAAGGTGTCCAGATTAGGGATGTTGGGAACAGCTTCCACGATCATCGATTCCAGTTCTGACCCCGATGAGATTACAGCTGACTGTATCTTGCTGGCCAATTCACCTAACGCTTCATTCCCAAACAACCGGGCGTAAGAACCAGATGTGTTCTTTGGTTTGGCATCCCGTAATCGTGCCATAATCTAACCGTTCAAGTCGCAACCAAGGAAGGTGCGGCCATGGTTTCGTGCCGCTTGCAGAACCGAAAACGACCCGGCAGCCGGATCAATTACAAAATCGCCTTCGTGGCTCACGGCGGCCATGAGTTGACCTTGTATGTCTATTGGTTTGGAATGTGGGTGATCCCGCTGGGATACTTGTTCTTGAATTACATCTGGAATGTTATGTATTTTCCACACGCCTTTTGCCTTACGCGGCTGTTTCTGTAGTACTATGCAGTATTCTCCTCTGCGCCGAGTGCGATAGCCCATACCAAATGTACCCTTGTTCCACGTTAAAAGATCCACAATGTCCAGCCTCGTTCCGTCCAGCCACGGGTGAATACCTTGGCAAAGGTGAAACTTATCCACCCATAAAAAGAGATGGCCTGATGGGATAAGCGTACGATCTATTCCGCGAATAAAATTGGCGATGGCCTCCTCCGGCATTTGCTGTAGGGCGCTGCGGCGTTTTCCACGAACTTTGCCTTCGTTCCCATATGCCAGCTTTTCAAGCACGCCACGGTATTGGGGATCGAAGAATGCGACTGGAACTGCGTCCGCAGGTATAGCGGAAAGGAACTCAAGACCGTCCATCTTAAGGCGCGTGTTGGGCTTAAGGACATCGGGAAGCACCAGCTTTGGCACGGTCACCGTGCGCGTGTTGGAAAATACCCCGGCAGTACTTTGCGAAGTTCCGACGCTCATGACCGCGCTCCGCTATTCAATCCGTTATCCTCGATTAGCTTCTTGTAAGGCAGGTTCTTTCCAGCCATCCCATGCACAACGCCGCCCATTTGGTCGATTGTATCCTTTGGCCTGTTGTTGTGACGGTGCTGAAACTCGTCCACATAGCGTTGCAGATGCTTGGGCGACATCTTGTGATAGACGCCATTATAACCCCGCTTCATAGGAGCCCAAAAGCTTTCCAGCCCGTTGGTGTGCGCCTGATCGCGGACATATTCACCCACTGAGTGCTTTACCACCTCATGCGGCCTGTCAATGCCCTTGTAGGCACTAGCCTCATCGGTATAGAGTGTTGCTCCTTCGACGGCATGCTCGTTCACAAACCCCTGCAAGGTCTCTTTGTCTGTGCTCTCTACCACTTTGCAGGGCTATTTACCAGACGTCAAAAAGCGCTTGCAAATCATTTGATTGAGTGAATCCATTCTATGGATGTCAGGTACAGGAGGTTTCAGCGATGGTATCGGTTCGTTCAGTATTGCGTCAAATTCCCGACCCGCGCGGCAAAAAGGGCCGTCAACACCCACTTGAAGCGCTGGTCGGGTTGATGCTTCTCTCCATGCTCAGTGGGCGCAAGGGTATGATGGCGGCGTTCCGCCTTGGTCGTACGCTCACGCCGCGTCAACTCATGCGCTTGGGGTTCCGTCGCGGGCGCGCGTCACCCTGCCATGCAACGCTAACGGAAACGCTACGTATTCTCGACCCGGCCACCCTGGCGCAGGCCTTTGGGCGGCTTACGGCACCAGCACAAGATGATGAAGATCACCATCAGATCGCTATTGATGGCAAAACTCTACGTGGCAGCAAGGACGCGGCAGGCAAGGCGGAACATGTGTTGTCGGGGTTCTGCGCGACGCTTGAACAATCCGTCGGACACACATCATCGCGCGGCAAGGGCATGGAAATACCTGATGCCCTGCGGCTGCTGAACCAGATTGACCTTGCGGGACAGATCGTCACCGGGGATGCCATTTTCTGCCAAAAAACAGTCACTTCCAAAGTTGTGGAAAGGGGTGGCGATTACGTGTTCCCTGTAAAGAACAATCAGAAAGACCTGCGGGGAGAAATCGAAACGGCGTTCAAGACGCCGGTTTTTCCCCCTGTTGGAATGGCGGGAGACGCCGCAATCGGGGCACGGCAGAATCGACCAGCGCCGCATCGAGATCCTTCCCGTCGAGGCATTGAGTGAGCACATGCGCAAGCAGTGGCCAACGATCCGCAGTATCGCCTGCATCAGCCGAACCCGCGAGCATATCCGCGCCGGGCAGATTACCAGAACACAGGCCGAGACAGTGTATCTCATCACCAGCCTGACGCGGCCCAAACCCAAAGACATCCTGCGCCTGAACCGTAACCATTGGCGCATCGAGACCATGCACCGCGACAAGGATGTCACTCTGGGAGAGGATCGCTACACCAACCGATCTGACAACGCGCCACGCAATATCTTTACCCTTGTCAGCGCGACCAGAACCTTGCTCAAGCGCATATCGAAATCACCAACAAAGGCTATCGAAATGATGCAGGACAACCGCGCAAGGGCTATCAGAATCGTCACAGATCAACCCAAAAACACCTTTCTCTGAATCGCCCTGACCACTTTGGCAACAACCTGACCCGTTTCGCGATCCCTGATACCAGCAACAGCAGCCTTGCCAACAGCGCCACGTCCAGCCTTGAGTTTCTTCTTCGCGTGTTTGTTGCCTTCCTTGCCGCCTATGTAGGTTTCATCTGCTTCGACTGGGCCATTAAACCAAGGCATGTTTGCCTCCATTGCAGCCCGAAGACGATGCAGCATGAACCACGCGGACTTCTGCGTAACACCAAGCTCACGGTGCAACTTCATCGAAGATACGCCCTTAAGGTTAGTTGTGAACAAGTAAATACCAATGGCCCATGTGCGATATGGTAGCCGGGTATTCTCAAGGATCGTGCCGACCCGAACCGTAAACATGGGTTTTTTGGAGCACTCACGACACCTGTGCGTCATGCTTGGATGCCTGATGCCTGACTGCACGTTGAAAGAACCGCAATGCGGGCAAAACGGACCATCTGGCCAATGTAGTTCCTCAATCCACTTACGCGACTTTTCTTCATTACCGAACATTGCAGCAACCTGTAGGAAGGTCAGGCCCTTGCGGTTTGATTTTCCCGGTGCTTTTGTCATTTTTACACTCCTGAATGTTATTAAAATGTAACAAATGCGTCGGAGTCCGTCAATCATAAATGTTACTTAAGTGTCGCTAACACGCGATATGTCCGGTGTATGTAACATGCGATCTGTCCGGTTCTATTCTGTCTCTGAGAGGAGGCGTTATGAACCGAGCAGAAGTGTTACAGGAAGTTCGACTGATGAAGTTTGAAGATGTGTATTCGCGGCGAAGCGCGAACAAGCTGACGCAAGAACAGGCGGCTGAGATACTGGGTGTATCCGTGCGCACCGTCAGGCGTTGGGAGGATCGATTTGAGGCGGATGGTGCAGAAGGTCTGTACGACCGTCGGCTTGGCAAACTGGCCAACAATCGTGTTGCCACGGATAAGGTCATGGAGATGCTTGAACTGTTTGATACCAAGTACTGGGATTACACGCCGAAGCATTTCCACGAGAAGCTGGTGGCCCACCATGGTTTCACACAGAGCTACAACTGGGTGCGGCTTACACTGCAGCGCCACGGCCGGGTTCAGGCAGCACCCCGACGAGGTGCCCATCGGCGCAAGCGGCCCCGCCGTCCGATGGTTGGCATGATGTTGCATCAGGACGGCTCCAGCCATGAATGGGTTCCGGGTCAGTGGTGGGATCTGATCGTCACCATGGACGATGCCACCAACCGGGTTTATTCGGCATTCTTTGTCGAGGAAGAAGGGACGATGAGCAGTTTTCAGGGGCTGACAGAGGTGATCGAGGCGCAAGGTCTGTTTTGCTCGCTCTATGCCGATCGGGGCTCTCATTACTGGCATACGCCCGAAGCGGGCGGCAAAGTGGACAAGGACAATCTGACCCAGGTCGGGCGCGCCTTGCAGCAACTCGGCATTGAGCTGATCCCGGCCTATTCACCGCAGGCCCGTGGACGGTCTGAACGCATGTTTGGCACGTTCCAGAACCGATTGCCGCAGGAACTGCGGTCCCATGGGATCACAACCATTGAAGAGGCCAATCAGTTCCTGAAAGAGGTCTATCTTCCCGAACACAATGCCCTGTTTGCAAAGGAGCCGGAGGATACGACCTCGGCCTTCGTGCCGTTTACAGGCAATGTGCGCGACACCCTGTGTGTGCAGGAAGACCGCGTCGCCGGCAACGACAATACGGTGCGCTACAAGGGCCTGGTCATGCAGATCGCGGCAGACAGGCACCGTCATCATTTCGTCAAGGCGAAGGTCAGGGTCCACGAATACCCCGATGGTCAACTGGTCATCTTCCACGGCCCGAGATGCATTGGCCGCTACCAGCCTGACGGATCACCCATCACACAGGAGGATAGCAAACACAAAGTCGCGTGACCCGCTTCGACGTGGCGCGAACGCGGTGGCCCAAATCTACGGTCGCCTACGGCTCCCTCCGAATTGGGCCACCGCGCAATCAACTGAAGCGGACAATTGGCATGTTACCTACACCGGACAATTCAGAATGTTCTCGACATCATAAATGTTACTTAAGTATATAATTCCCTTAGTTTTCTGGTGGATACGGAATGACCACCAGCATTTTGCAGATGTGGTTGGCGCGGTTCTCAATTTTGCGCACTTCGTCCGCTGCGATCGTGCAGCTGTCCATGGGTCCAAGAGTGGATTCGGTACCATCAACGATGACGGTCATTTCGCCTTCCAAAACGACGTAGACTTTCTCAAAAGGCGTAGAGTCCGGCCCTGCGCCACCGCCTGGTAGGAACTGGCTGAAGCCGATCCACTGATTTGCCGGCCCGCCTTTCTCAAACCCCTGCAGACGAAGCCCATGACACCCAAAATGGTTCGGTGCTTCGTAGGGTTGGGCGTCTTGAAAGCGCTTCAGATGCATGTCCGTCTCCGCTCAAGGTTATTGGCGGCCACCGGCGAACCGGCGACCGGTCCGTGAGTGTTCAGAAATTTTCGCCAGCTTCGATGCGGTAGGACTGGTTCTTGTCGATCATCGCAACCAATCGGATAATGCAGCCGTCGCCACGGTCCCAATTCCAAGGGAAGAACGCGAAGGTGCACCGCTTGCCGGTCACCGCATCCAAATCACCACCGACATTTTCAATTCCGAGAATACCCTTGGAGAACAGCATGTTGTGCACTGGCTCCCACTCGGGGAAATCAACCTCCCACGGTGTCCCGCCTGACCACTCAAGATACTCTTTCTCGAGATGAGGCATGATCGGACCGTTTCGCTGCGGACCAATGGCAGTTGCCAGCGGGTGATCGTTCGCCTGGGTATCGTGGCCAACGACTTTAACACCTTTTTCGATCATCCACTCAGCAGCGGAAGGAACGAGACCCGGGCAGTAAGCAAAGTAGTCACCGTCTTCGTATTGCTTATGCCAGCCGGTGTTGATGATCAGTACGTCGCCTTTGCGAATGGCATGACCGCAGGCCTTTTCCAGATCATCTCCGGTGATTTGCTCCCATTTCTTTTTGGGCACGGAAACCACCAGGCCCGAGCCAAAGAAATGGGGGAGCGGAACCTCATCGATGAACGGTGTTCCCTGAACGACATGTGCAGGTGCATCAATATGCGTGGTCACGTGCATCGTAGTCGTGATCGTCTGAGACAACACACCGGACTTAGCCATATAGTGCTTTCGGTCGATCTGGACGTCCTTGAAATAGGGCCAGTTGGGGCACTGAAACCCGTATCTGTGGCTCAGGTTGTAAAACTCAAGCCCCATGTCATTGTCGGTGTTTGCCTGAAACTCAATGCCGCGGATTTCGACCATTGGGCATATCTCCTCTGTTCGCCGGCACGCGGCGGTGTTCGCTTTTCAATTGTCTGGGTGGCCTCCCCACCTGTCCCGCATGATGATGCATACGCACCGCATTATGGTCAACTAAAAACTCACTATACGGTTGACTTGCACCGTATTGTGATACAACACTAAAAAATCGCCAAGTATCTCGAGCTACGATGCCAAGACAGAATGGGGTAGGTTAAATGGCTGAAAAAGCGGATAAAGGTGGCATTCAGGTCATTTCCAGAGCAGCCTCTATTTTGCGTGTTCTAAAAGAAAATCAATCCGGAATGAGCTTGGGAAAAATCGCCGAGCGTGTTGACCTGCCCCGCTCTACGGTACAGAGAATCACAAGTGCACTTGGTGAAGAAAATCTTGTCATAGCGGATGCTAATGGGGGTGGCTTGAGGCTCGGCCCCGAACTAAGCGCCCTCGCGGGCGCCGCGCAGTACAGCATCGTCGAACACTGCCGACTGCTTTTGACGGAACTGACCCAAAAGACCGGGGAAACCACAGACCTCGCTGTGATGCGTGGGATAGGTATGGTTTTTCTGGATCAGGTTCCGGGCGTTTACCGTTTGACCACGGTCTCGCAGGTAGGCGAGGTTTTTCCACTGACCACCACGGCAAACGGTAAAGCCTGTCTCGCGCAACTCACAAAAGAGGATGCAATCAAACTAATCCGAAACGAATGGAACCGGAATGACATACATAGGAATTTGGATGAGTTCCTGTCTGAACTGAATGTGATCCGTGAGCACGGCCTCGCCTATGATTTGGATGAGCATTCCGCAGGTGTATCCGCGATTGGGTTTTCTTTCGTCGATTGGGTTGGGGATCTGCACGCGATCTCTATCCCTGTTCCAACTACTCGCTTTGCAAAACAAAGAACAACCATCGAAAAAGCGCTTCTTGAAACAGCCGCCAATATCCAACTAACAATCCGGTGAAGGTCCGCTTTCGGGTTACCTACAGTTACTTGCTGCATCGGCGGTAAACGTCCGCTCCCTGCATTTGCAAACCAATGCTATGTAAAAAGCCAATGTCGTCTTGGCGCTCCGCAATGTGCGAGAGCGCCTAAGCTTTTGGCACAGACCGAAAAGTGCGAGGGTGTACCAACTAGAAGTGCAATCGACGGCTTGGCAGCGCCCCCTACCCCCTTACATATGGATCACGCGATCATACGCATCCAGAACGCTTTCATGCATCATTTCTGACAGTGTCGGGTGCGGGAAGACTGTGTTCATCAGGTCTTCTTCCGTCGTCTCCAACTGGCGACCGACCACGTAGCCTTGGATCAACTCGGTTACTTCCGCGCCAATCATGTGTGCGCCCAGCAGTTCGCCGGTCTTGGCGTCGAAGATCGTCTTGATCATGCCCTCAGGCTCTCCAAGCGCAATAGCCTTACCGTTCCCGATGAAGGGGAAGCGGCCGACCTTGATGTCGTAGCCAAGCTCTTTGGCCTTGGCTTCGGTATAGCCAACCGAGGCCACCTGCGGGTGACAATAGGTGCAGCCTGCGATGCTTTCGGGTTTGACCGGATGCGCGTGTTTGCCTGCGATCAGGTCGGCCACCATGACGCCTTCGTGGCTGGCTTTATGAGCCAACCAAGGCGCGCCGGCGATATCACCAATCGCATAGAGACCATCAACGCCGGTGCGGCAGAACTCATCCGTCACAACATGCGTGCGGTCGATTTTCACGCCGAGTGCTTCCAGTCCCAGATTCTCGACATTGCCGACAATGCCAACGGCCGAGATTACCGTGTCGAACTCGTGCTTCTCGACCTTGCCTTTGACCTCGATATGCGCGGTGACCTTGCCCTTACCGCGATCAAGTTGCTTGACCATCGCCTTTTCCATGATGGTCATGCCCTGCTTGGTGAAGGCTTTCTTCGCGAAGGCGCTGATCTCGGCATCTTCAACCGGAAGCACGCGGTCCATCACTTCAACGACGGTCGTGTCCGCGCCCAGCGTGTTGTAGAAGCTGGCGAATTCGATCCCGATGGCGCCCGAGCCGATGACGAGCAGTTTCTTCGGCATCCGAGGCGGCTGCAGCGCGTGTTTATAGGTCCAGACCAGATCGCCATCCGCTTCCAGCCCTGGAAGCTCACGCGCGCGTGCACCAGTGGCGAGGACGATGTTTTTGGCGGCCAGGTCTTCGGTGCCCTTCTCGGTTTTGACTGAGACTTTGCCTTTTGCGGTAATCGTCGCCTCGCCCATCACGACACTGACTTTGTTTTTCTTCAGCAAGTGGCCGATCCCACCCGACAACTGGCCGGCAACGCCACGTGAGCGTTTGACCACCGCGTCAAGATCGTAACCGAAGTTGTCTGCCGTCAAACCAAAGTCCTTTGCGCGCTCCATCAGGTGGAAGACCTCTGAAGAACGCAGCATTGCCTTAGTTGGGATGCAGCCCCAATTCAGGCAGATGCCGCCCAGATGCACTCGCTCGACCACGACGGTCTTGAGGCCCAGCTGCGCCGCGCGGATTGCGGCCACATAGCCGCCCGGACCAGCACCGATTACGATCAGATCAAAAGATTTTTCAGCCATGTGTCCCTCTCGGCCCAGGTCGGTTTGAAATTTAGTTTAGCATTAAACTATATTTCACAGCGCATCAATATAGACATACCGCGACAAAAGCGACGCCGTTATGTTATGGTCGATACGTGCAGTTTTCAGCCTATACCCAAGCTTTTTCAAAGGCTAGAAAAGAACAGCCGGGGCCTCCGCCCGTGTTATATTCACAAAGCATTCGAAAGACTTATCATGGCCAAGACCCTCAAAGACCTTCTCCTTGCACTTCTGAATGCGACGCTGATCCTTGTCGCGCTGTGCCTGTTTTTAGGGTGGAAACTGGCTTCGACGGTGGAGGACGTCACCTCGGGGCTGTCGGAAAAGCTGCAAGTTGTCGCCCCGTTGCGGGACGAGGCGCAGGGTATTCGCGAACAACTTTCAGGGCTGCGCAGTGATTTGGCCCGCATTCAAGAGGACGGTGTGGTGAGCAACACCGCCGTTTCTCTGCGAATGTCCAATACGCTAGACAAGCTGGAAACGATAGAAACCTAATTGCAGACCGTTCAGACGCGGTTTGCACAGTTGGCGGAATCACCTGACCAATTAATTGACCATGCAATTGAGACCTCGGCCGACGTGGTCGCCGACCGGATCATTGCTATTCGTGGATGCGGGCCCGAAGGTTAACCGGCTGCCTGCAACTCACGCACAGTGGCACCGTAGCCGCCCATGTCGACATAGGCGGCCTCATGCACGGTCGGAGTGCGGGAAAGGGCCTCATTCCGATAGGGGAAACGTCCGAATTTCCGGATTACCTCACGATGCGCGCGCGCATGCAGCAGATTGCTGGAATCCTCGCTGCTGAGGTTCTGGCAAATCAGACGCACGCAGCGCTCCTGATCGCACAGGTTTTCGGAATGCATCATCGGCAGATAAAAGAACTGCCGCGCGGGTTCGTCGATTTTCAGATCCCAGCCCTTGTCCACCGCGCATTTCGCAGCGGCCAGAGCCGCCCGATCCGACGAGAAAGCCCGTGCCTCGCCGCGGAACATGTTGCGCGGGAATTGGTCTGTGAGGATGATATAGGCCAGCGACCCGCTGGGATATGTCAGCCAGAGCGAAAACTTGCCCTCTGTCGCGGCTTCCCAAGTGGTCAGGAAACGGTCGCGGATCTGCTGATCCAGCGCGTCGTCCTGCATGTACCACCCCTTGGGGCCGACCTCATCCAACCAAAAACTCAATACGTCTTCAGGACCAACCATTGCCCTTAACTCCGTGTGTGTCGAGAACATTCTGAATTGTCCGGTGTAGGTAACATGCCAATTGTCCGCTTCAGTTGATTGCGCGGTGGCCCAATTCGGAGGGAGCCGTAGGCGACCGTAGATTTGGGCCACCGCGTTCGCGCCACGTCGAAGCGGGTCACGCGACTTTGTGTTTGCTATCCTCCTGTGTGATGGGTGATCCGTCAGGCTGGTAGCGGCCAATGCATCTCGGGCCGTGGAAGATGACCAGTTGACCATCGGGGTATTCGTGGACCCTGACCTTCGCCTTGACGAAATGATGACGGTGCCTGTCTGCCGCGATCTGCATGACCAGGCCCTTGTAGCGCACCGTATTGTCGTTGCCGACGACGCGGTCTTCCTGCACACACAGGGTGTCGCGCACATTGCCTGTAAACGGCACGAAGGCCGAGGTCGTATCCTCCGGCTCCTTTGCAAACAGGGCATTGTGTTCGGGAAGATAGACCTCTTTCAGGAACTGATTGGCCTCTTCAATGGTTGTGATCCCATGGGACCGCAGTTCCTGCGGCAATCGGTTCTGGAACGTGCCAAACATGCGTTCAGACCGTCCACGGGCCTGCGGTGAATAGGCCGGGATCAGCTCAATGCCGAGTTGCTGCAAGGCGCGCCCGACCTGGGTCAGATTGTCCTTGTCCACTTTGCCGCCCGCTTCGGGCGTATGCCAGTAATGAGAGCCCCGATCGGCATAGAGCGAGCAAAACAGACCTTGCGCCTCGATCACCTCTGTCAGCCCCTGAAAACTGCTCATCGTCCCTTCTTCCTCGACAAAGAATGCCGAATAAACCCGGTTGGTGGCATCGTCCATGGTGACGATCAGATCCCACCACTGACCCGGAACCCATTCATGGCTGGAGCCGTCCTGATGCAACATCATGCCAACCATCGGACGGCGGGGCCGCTTGCGCCGATGGGCACCTCGTCGGGGTGCTGCCTGAACCCGGCCGTGGCGCTGCAGTGTAAGCCGCACCCAGTTGTAGCTCTGTGTGAAACCATGGTGGGCCACCAGCTTCTCGTGGAAATGCTTCGGCGTGTAATCCCAGTACTTGGTATCAAACAGTTCAAGCATCTCCATGACCTTATCCGTGGCAACACGATTGTTGGCCAGTTTGCCAAGCCGACGGTCGTACAGACCTTCTGCACCATCCGCCTCAAATCGATCCTCCCAACGCCTGACGGTGCGCACGGATACACCCAGTATCTCAGCCGCCTGTTCTTGCGTCAGCTTGTTCGCGCTTCGCCGCGAATACACATCTTCAAACTTCATCAGTCGAACTTCCTGTAACACTTCTGCTCGGTTCATAACGCCTCCTCTCAGAGACAGAATAGAACCGGACAGATCGCATGTTACATACACCGGACATATCGCGTGTTAGCGACAGCCCTTAACTCCGTGTGTTGCCCTCCCCAGGGACGTAAGGTTATTTAAGGCTGTTTTACAGATTTGTAACAGTAAAATATTACTACATTTCGGACATATTTAGGCGTTAGCGGAAACATCTTGTGCGTCGTCCTCGGCCTCGGCGGCTTCGATGGCCACTTCCTGGGCCACCTCAAGCGCAACGGGGGATGCGGACGGGTACAGAGGCGACATGGTGCCGGTTTCGTCGACTGGGATCGCCGCGCGCTGCGTCATGCGATACATTGCGTAGCCAGCCATCGCGAACAGCAACGCCGCGATGAACAGGAAAAAGCCCGGAGGTCCAAAGATCCCGTCCCCCATCAACCAACCTGTAATCAGCGGGCCAGCAATCGCGCCCAAACCGTTGATGAAAAGCAAACCACCAGATGCAGCGGCCATGTCCTCACGATCCAGAAAATCGTTCGTATGGGCGATTAGCAGGGAATAGAGCGGGTTTGACATACCACCAATAAAGAAAGCGGTAACCAGAAGGATCGGGAAATTCACCCCGAATAGCATGCCAGCTACGGCACTGGCACCCCCCATGGCTGCCGCCAGCAGGATCAGGAAACGCCGATCCATCCGATCCGAGAACCATCCCAGCGGGTATTGCAGCACGATAGCGCCGATGTAGAAGGCGGCCACGAAGGTCGAAATCTCGATCAGGCTCAGCCCGGCGCGCGCGCCATAGACCGCCGCCATACCGAACTGTGCCGAAAACACGCCACCCAACAGGAACATGCCCACACAGCCCAAGGGGGATTTGCTCATCAACTCGCGTAGGGTCATGGGTTTGGTGGTGTCGAATGCAGGGGTCGGAGAAATCGACAAAAGGATCGGCGCGAACGAGACGGAAACGAGGATCGACGCGATCACAAAAATCTCATACCCTGCGGGATCGCCCAGCAAGACCAACCCCTGAGCCGAAATGATCCCCAGCATCTGCACAATCATATAAAGCGACAGCGCCTGCCCCCGGTTCTCGTTACTAGCCGCATTGTTCAGCCAGCTTTCAGCGGTCACATACACGCCCGAGAAACAGAAGCCGATCACGGCACGCCCCAGGAACCACGCGATCGGGTCGGTCAGCATCGGATACATGATCATGACCGCGGAAATGAACGAGGCCAGGGCTGCAAAGACACGCACATGGCCAACCCTGCGGATCATCTCAGGCGCGAGGCGCGATCCGCCCAGAAACCCCATGAAATAGGCCGACATCACAAAGGACATCTCCAGGGTCGAGAAACCTTCGATTTCACCGCGAACACCCAGAATCGTACCTTGCAGGCCGTTGCCGACCATCAGCAATCCCATACCGAGAAGAAGCGCCCAAGCGGTGGACAGAACCTGAATCATTTGGGCCTCCGGGATGTGCCAAGCTGAATTGCGAGTCGTTATGTGATCAAAACAAATGCAGATCGCGCCTGTCTACGACATTCCCTGTCTGACAGTGTCGCGGCTGAGGGTTTTAGGGGATCAGAAGGGATGAATCCCCATACGAAAAAAAGCGATATTTCTGTTCAATCGCATGGGCATAGACGGACCGCATACGCTCCTGCCCCATCAGAGCCGAAACCAGCATCAGCAGGGTCGATTTGGGCAGGTGGAAGTTGGTCATCAATGCGTCCGTCACATGGAACTGAAAGCCCGGATAGATGAAGATGTCGGTTTCCCCTTCCCAAGGCGCAATCTGCCCACTGCGCGCGGCACTTTCGATCAGACGCAGTGCGGTGGTGCCGACCGGGATCACCCGGCCCCCTGCCGCCTTGGTGGCGCGGATCTCATCAGCGGCCTGCTGGCTGACCCGGCCCCACTCGGCATGCATCTTGTGGGTTGTCACGTCCTCGACCTTGACCGGCAAAAACGTGCCCGCGCCCACATGCAGGGTCACGTGGCTGAACTCCACCCCGCGCTCTGCCAGTGCCGCCATCAGCGCATCGTCAAAATGCAGCGACGCGGTTGGTGCGGCCACAGCGCCCGAGTTGCGCGCCCAGATGGTTTGGTAATCCGTCTTGTCCTGCTCATCCGCTGGACGTTTGGCGGCGATGTACGGTGGCAAAGGCATAGCACCGGCCTGTTCAAGGGCGGCGTCGAAATCCTCACCCCTGAGGTTAAACTGGAGATAGGCTTGCCCGTCCTCGACCCGGTCCAGAGTCGCACTGAGATCGTCGGAGAACACGATCTCTTCGCCCGGTTTGACCTTTTTCAACGGCTTGATCAGCGCGGTCCAGGATCCATTCGCCTGAGGCTCAAGCAACGTCGCCTCGATCGCGGCGGAAACCGGCCCCTGCGCGCTGTCGCGGTGCCGCCGTCCGCTGAGCCTTGCCGGGATCACGCGCGTATCGTTCAACACAAGGCGGTCGCCCGAACGTAGCCAGTTGGGCAGATCGAACACATGGCTGTCTGAGATCGCCTCGCCCTCGGCCATCAGCAAACGCGCGGACGAGCGCGGGTTGGCGGGCCGGGTGGCAATCAGGTCTTCAGGCAGGTGGAAATCAAAATCACTGAGTTTCATGGCCGCGCCATACAAGGCCGCAAGAGATTCGGCCATAACCTCTAGCGGTCGCTTTTCGGGGCGCCGTAAGTACGCTTGGGTTCGTCAGGTTTACGCGGTTGGGCATTCGGCCCATCTGAAACCGTCGGAGCTGGAGGGCGTAGAAGGTTGCGCAGGAACAGCGGCGCAAGGCCCGACAGCGGATTCACCGAGACCTTCGGGTCCGCCAACGGCCCGGTAAGAGAATAATTGAACCCGATGACCCCTTCGCCCTTTTTGGTAAAAACGCTGCCGACCGCATTCAGCAAATAGATCGGTGAAATGGCACCCCGCAGGTTCAACGTCCCGGCCACCGTATTCACCGTTCCGTCAAAAGACAGGCCCATGGACGGGCCAACAGCACTTCCGCTGAGGATCTTGACCTCGGTCGGGGTGATCCGCATCCGGCTGTCGATGGAAGAGAAAAAGATACCCTGCCCGGCCATTTCATCCAGCAGCCCGACCAGACTGATCGCATTCAGCAGCGCCGCCATAGCCGGCGCATCCTGAATGCGGGTGCTAACGATGCTGAGGATCACATCGTAGCTGCCAGCAGCCGCGACTGGTTCCAACTGTACATCCAACGTTCCGCCCCGTGCTTGCGTCAGCAAACCCGCTGAGCGCAAGACGGCGCCGGCATCGTTCGAGGTCAGCTCTACCGCGCTGCGCGCGCCCCGCGGGGTGAGGCGCCCTTGCATGGCAGCCCCTCCGTTGACGCGGGCGTTGAAGGTGCCGTTGACCCCTCCGGTCGTTTGAAACGCGCCTTTGAAACCGGTCAGGGCCACGCCCTCGGTGACTTGCAGACGGTCAAGCGTTACGTCGAGATCCGGGCCAGCGCCCGACCCGCTGCTGCCGCCCTCGGACCCGCCAAATGTGGCGCGGCCTAAGTTCAGCACCCCGCCAAGAACGCGAATGTCGGGTGCGGCGTTGCCCCGCCCGATCAGCTCGGCCGGAACAGCCAGCCAGTTGCCCAGGTCGAAGGAGCTGAAGGAAATTCGGTCAAAATCCCCGTCCCGGAAGGTGATCGACGCCACGGTCCGCAACCCCGCCGCTTGAAGGTTCAGGGCATCAACCTTCAGCCCGTCGCCTAGTGTTGCATCAGCAGTCAGCGTGCCGCTGGTCGACGCGGGCTTGCGCCATCCCAGCTCGGGAATGGCCAGCGAGACACCCACCAGATCTGATGAGGCCGACAGTTGCGGCGGTGCGCCTGCACCGATACCGAGCGTAAAATCAGCCGTGCCAGACCCGCTGAGGAAACTTTGCGGCAATCCGGCCTTCAATTCGGCCATCAGACGCTGAGACAGCTCGATTTGCCCCGTCACAGTGCTGCGCTGCGCCGTCTCGCCATCAATCGGCTGGTGCCATTTGGCCTGCACGGGCACATCGCCAAACAGGCCCTGCCCTGCGATTTGCACGCCGGTTTGGTCTCCGGTCAGCTCCAGCATCGGTGCGCTGACGGAAAATCCCGGCACCAGACGGTCGCTCCGCAGGTCGCCGAGGCTGCCTGTAAAGTGAAACTGCGTGTCCTGAAACTTGAGACCCTTGATCAGCGGCAAGGACAACGTGCCCGTAAGCGCCACATTTCCCTCGGCCATATCGACCGGCAACCCTGCTTTGCTGAGCAGGCTGAGGGGCGGGCGATCCAGTAGGGATAGCGCGGCAGTAACCCCCCCCCCCGTCGCACTTATCCGTGCAATTCCCGGCGTATTTTTTTTGATTTCAGTATCGGGAATAATGAAGGACGTCCCCGACGCATCCACAGCCCCGCCCTGATCTGCCATCACCAGCCCTTGCTGCGCTGTTGCGGTAAAGCGGTCGTCAATCAGGCTAGCCTGTCCCTGCGCGCCTTCGACCGGAGGCAGGGTCTTGGCAAAACGGATGGTGGCATCCTCGAACCCGAAATCCAAATAGATATCGGGTTTGTTGTCGGGTCGCAGACGCAGCGCGAAATCCATATCCGACAACGCCCCCTTGGAGAGGTTTTTGGTCACCCATTCCCGCGGCTTCGGCGCCAGACGCTCGGGCCAATAGTTTAGGACTTCTTCAGAATCCATCTGGTTCAGATGCGCATCCAGGTCGGCCGACCAGCCATCGGCCAGCCCGACCAGCAGACCCGAGGCCCGCACGCGGTGGCCACCATCCTCGATCGTCATCTGACCTACGCGCAGCCGGAAAGGGGCGAATTTCATCTGAACGTCCAGATCGGCCCTTTTCAGGTTCAGCGGCTCGGGGAACAGGTTGGCCGGGTTTACGTTAATCCCCGTCAGGCTCCACTGCCCATCCAGGCTGTCGAGCGTCCCGTTTTCCACCCCTTGCAGATAGGCTTTGCCTGCTGCCTGCACCGATCCCCAGGCGGAATCGATCGAGACCTCGTTGAAGTCCAGCTCCTGCCGGTTGGGATCATAAGTGAAATAGGTGCGCGCGGAATCGAACGGGATAGCACGTGTCTCTGGATTCGGTTGCACCGCCCCGGCCCCCAGATTGAGCGTCGCGAAAACAGGGCCGAAAGCTCCTGAGCCATCCACACTGCCTCGCACCGCGCCCGAGATCGGCGTTTTCAAAACCTGCAACCACGCCAATGCCGGGCTTTGGCCGTATATATCCTCGGCTGGAAGATCCGTGATCGTCACGCCAAAACGTGCTTCGGGCGTGCCCAGAATGCTGGTGTAATTGGCCTCGATCTGGCTGACAAAATCGCGCCCGGACAGGACCGAGAACCCGGTGGCCAACCGCATGTCATCGTCATTGCGGGTGAACTGAATATGGCCGCCGTCCAGAATCCAGGACCGCCCAAGCCGCAGATCGCGATAGTCCAGCGTGATCGCATCCAACTGCACCGAGGTCAGCGCCGACAGGACTGGAGACAGGAACACCTCATCACCGGCCTCGATCAATTCGGCCAGGTTCGATGCGCTTTGCACGGGCGCGCTGCCGGTGCCCACTGTCAGGGTCAGCGCGCCATCCTCACCTCGGGTCAGGGCGATCTGCGCCCCGCTGAGTATGATCCGCTTGGGCCGCACATGACCGCGCAGCAAGGGCCGCATCGCCAGGCTGGCCCGCATATCCGACACTTGGGCGATCTGTTGTCCGGCCTGATCACTGATGGACACATCCGTGAGACGCAAACGGGGCCGCCAGCCTTCGTGAATGATAAAGCTGACATCGCCAAAGCGGATCTGGAGACCGCCCAGATTTTCCTCCAGCCGCGCCTCAACGTGACTGCGCAGCCAGGCCGGGGCGTGCATACGCTGGCCCAGCACCATGAACCCCGTGACCACAGCCAGAACGACCAGCAAAACAACGCCACGCAACGTCCAGATGCCCGCCGTCCGACGGCGCGAGCGGCGGCGTTTCGGTTGACCCCCCTCTTCGCTATTGCCCTGATCCTGCTGCACCAATTTGCGTTCCACGCCTTTCAACCCGTCCGCGTTGCCCTATGATATCGGGCAGCGTTTAAAAACCTTTAGCGGAGTTTCCAATGCCCGACGTTTCAGACATGGCCCCTGATTTCACCCTTCCCCGAGACGGCGGTGGTGAGGTATCCCTCGCGGATCTGCGCGGCAATGCCGTCGTTTTATTCTTTTATCCCCGCGATGATACGCCGGGCTGCACCAAGGAATCCATCGGTTTTTCGGAGCAGCTTCAGGCCTTTGCCGATGCGGGCGCTCAGGTCTTCGGCATCTCGCGCGACAGCGTTGCCAAACATGACAAGTTCGTCGCCAAACACGACCTGACTACGCCTTTGCTGTCGGATGAAAACTCGACCGTCTGCGAGGGCTACGGCGTCTGGGTCGAGAAAAACATGTATGGCCGCAAATCCATGGGCATCGAACGCTCGACCTTCCTGATCGACGCCGAGGGCCGCATCGCACAGGTCTGGCGCAAGGTCAAAGTGCCGGGCCACGTGGATGCAGTGCTTGAAGCCGTTAAGGCGATGTAGCCCCCCTCGACCTCGAGCGCCATCCGGTCTATCCCCAGCCTCGATACGACAAGGTGGAGCGTACCAGTGCCCAAAACACTGACCCAGATGGCAACCGAGGTTCTGAAAACAGCGGACGGGCGGGAGAAAACCGCCCTGTCCAAACGCCATGCCGCCGCTTGGTTCGCGTCGCGCAAGGGCGAAGGTGACGCGATTGAAATCGGCACCGCCACCCCGCCTTTGACCCCTGCACGCCCTGAAAAGCCCGAGCTGCTCTCACCGCGCGAAGTGCCAAAGCGCAAACCGGGGTCCGAGGCCGGACGGATCGCGCTCTTGCATGCTGTTGCACATATTGAACTGAATGCCGTGGATCTGCATTGGGACATCATTGCCCGCTTCGGTCACGTGCCCATGCCGATCGGTTTTTACGATGACTGGGTCAAATGCGCCGAAGAAGAATCGCGCCATTTCGAGATGGTCTGTGATTGTCTTGAACAGATGGGCAGCTTTTACGGAGCCCTGCCCGCCCATGCGGGCATGTGGCGCGCCGCCGAAGACACCGCCGAGGATTTGATGGGCCGCCTTGCTGTGGTTCCCATGGTGCTAGAGGCACGCGGGCTGGACGTCACACCCGGCATGATCGATATCTTTCGCAAGGCAAAGGCCGAACAGGCCATTGCCGCGCTCGAGGTGATCTATGCAGAAGAGGTCGGCCACGTCGCCTATGGCTCCAAGTGGTTCCATTTTCTATGCGGACGCGAAAACGCCGACCCCAAGGACGTCTTCCACCAATTGGTTCGGCGCTATTTCCACGGTGCCTTGAAACCGCCCTTTAACGAAGAGAAGCGCGCCGAGGCAGGATTGCCGCCGGACTTCTACTGGCCGCTAACCGAGGATATGCCCGCGCCGGGTCAGGTCTCAGACTGAGGCTAAAGGTTAATTTCGGCAGGTTTTCGCCGATCCGTAGGGGGAAATCTGCAGCTTCGACGACAAATTGGTCAACAAACTTGCCCGAATGCTGAGACCCTATTAAGCATCCCGTCCAAGGGACGGCTATTGCACCACGACCGGTCCCGATCTTGGGGATGAGAGGTAAGACGCGTGAGAACACGTCTGGCAATTAAATTTCACTCGCTGCTCGAACGGCACTTCCCGGAACGCCGGGTTTTTCTGAAATCTGACAAAGACACACGGTACATCCGACTCAGCTCGGAAACGCAGATCGCTGCGGTGGCCGGTGTGGCCGTCATGGTTGGCTGGACCGCGGTCGCCACTGCGATTCTGCTGATGGACAGCATCGGATCTGGCAACTTCCGTGAACAGGCCAAACGCGATCAGGCCACCTATCAAGAACGTCTCAACATCCTGTCCGCCGAGCGTGACGCCCGCGCGCAGGAAGCCTTGGCCGCGCAGGACCGGTTCAACGCTGCACTGGCGCAGGTCTCGGCGATGCAGTCCGAGCTTTTGGCCTCGGAAAACCGTCGGCGCGAGTTGGAGACTGGAATCGAAGTGATCCAGACCACCCTGCGCGCGACGATGAAACAACGTGAAGAGGCCCGTGGCGAGCTGGCGAAGCTGCAACGGGATGCGGATACAACGGACGCCTATGTCGTGGCAGCATCGGCCCCGGCGCAGATGGAATTCATGACCGACGCGCTGGCTCGCACCGCGGAAGAGCGGGATCAGATTGCAGCTGACGCACGCGATGCGCTGGACCAGCGCGATGATCTGGAGCTGGAAATCCGACTGATGCAGGAACGCAGTGACGAGATTTTCCGCCAGTTGGAAGAGGCGATGGTGATCTCGGTCGAGCCTCTGGACAAGATGTTCCGTCAGGCGGGCATGCCCACGGACCGCATCATCGAAGAGGTGCGGCGCGGATATAGCGGTATGGGCGGTCCGCTAACCCCTTTATCTCTGAGCACCCGCGGCGAGGAGAGTGACATCTCCGCCGACGAGGTGCGCGCAAACCAGCTTCTGCAACAAATGGATCAATTGAACCTGTATCGTCTGGCGGCCGAAAAAGCGCCCTTTGCGAACCCGGTTCATTCCGCTGTGCGGTTTACAAGCGGCTACGGCTCCCGCCGCGACCCAAAAACGGGCGGACGTCGGATGCACAACGGCGTTGATTTCGCGGGTCCCCAAGGCACCGATATCTTTGCAACCGCAGATGGCGTGGTCACCCATGCCGGGTGGCAGTCCGGCTTTGGACGCCTTGTGAGGATCAAACACGCCTTCGGGATTGAGACACTTTACGCCCATAACACCAAGATCCGTGTGAAGGTCGGCCAAAGGGTCTCGCGCGGGGATCATATTGCTGATATGGGTAGCACCGGACGGTCCACCGGCACGCATTTGCACTATGAGGTGCGCGTGAACGGAAAACCTGTAAACCCAATGACTTACATCAAGGCTGCGAGAAATGTTTTCTAAGAGCAAAATCAACGAACCCGCATCCAAGGATTCTGAGGCGGCAAAACCTGCTGCTCCGGCGACTCCGGCGGCCCCTGCACCTTCCGAACCCAAGGCCAGCACGGCGCCCAAGCCGAAGCCACCAGCATCGGTCCTGTCTTCGGACCTGCACATCACCGGCAACATCAAGACAACCGGTGACATTCAGGTTGAAGGCACTGTCGAAGGCGACATCCGCGCGCATCTGTTGACCATCGGCGAAACCGCGACCATCAAAGGCGAAGTCACTGCAGACGATGTCGTGGTCAACGGCCGCATCGTGGGGCGCGTGCGTGGCCTGAAAGTCCGCCTGACCTCGACAGCGCGGGTCGAAGGCGACATCATCCACAAGACAATCGCTATCGAAAGCGGCGCGCATTTCGAAGGTTCGGTTCAGCGTCAGGACGACCCCCTGAACCCTGGCCGCGGCGCAAAACCGGGTGCCAACCCGGCTGCGGAAGTCAAACAGTAAAGCAAATCCAACGCGGATTTTCGAAACGCCGCAGGTCATCCTGCGGCGTTTTCGATTCAACTGCAGGCGTTCCTCTGAATCCAGTTCCAAGCTTGAATTGATACGGCTAAACTCCACCCATGTGGATGTTTTTTGCTCTTGTCGCAGCCCTCGCAGGCGCGTTACTGTATTGGTCCTGGTCCAAGAAAAAGGCGCGCGCTGCGCTCCTGGCCGAGCCATTGAGCGAAGACGATCGGCGCATCATCGCAGCACAAGTCCCCATCCTCCAACGCGTCCCATCCGACCTACGTGAGAAATTGGATGGCAAGATCAACTTGTTTCTCGAGCAGGTGAGCTTTTACGGCTGCGACGGGCTGGAAGTCACCGATGAGATGCAACTCTCCATTGCCGCGCAAGCCTGTCTGCTCGTGGTGAACACGGATACCTGGTACGACAATCTGACAACCGTTCTGATCTACCCCAACGCCTTCAAGTCTCGGCAGCAACAACGCAGCGGCTATGTCGTGACCGAGAAAGAGATCATCCGAACCGGCGAAAGCTGGGACCGTGGGCCAGTGATCCTGTCATGGGCGCATAGCAAACAGGGCGCGATGAATGACCACGACGGGCACAACGTGGTGTTCCACGAGTTTGCGCATCAGATCGACGACCTGTCAGGTGGCACCAACGGTGTTCCGGTTCTTGCAAAAGGACAGAGCTATGCCGAGTGGGAACGTGTCTTCTTGACGGCCTATTCCGACCATGTCGCAGCAGTAGAGGCCGGGCATCGCACCGTCATCGACCCTTACGGTGCCGAAGGCCATGAGGAGTTCTTTGCCGTCTCGGTCGAGGTGTTTTTTGAGCGTCCTCACGCCCTGCAAAACGCGGCACCTCATGTCTATGAACAGCTTGCCGCGCTGTTCAATCTCGATCCTGCGACATGGGGCGAAAGGCCTAACTGACGCGTAGGCCGTGAAAATTCCCCCAAACGCAAGTTTCACAAATCACGGTTTTTGAATTACTCTGGTCCTCATTGATTAATGGAGGACTATTCATGTCATCAAAACTCATGGCCGAATTCTTCGGCACGTTCTGGCTGGTTCTGGGCGGCTGCGGCAGCGCAGTTCTGGCTGCAGGGGTGTAGAAAAGCGTGCAATTTTGACCCCCTAAGCGGGGAAATCGGCGTCCAAATTTGACCCCTCCCTATGGTTGTAGACATCCTTTTCATTGAGCAGTCGATGGAGAGGCAAGCGGGATGATTTGCGTGGAAACTATTAGAAAAGTGCGTCGCTTACACCTGATCGAAAAAAAGAGCATCAAGGAAATTTGCCGTTCGCTCAATTTGAGCCGTGCAACGGTTCGAAAGATAATCCGATCGGGAGTGACGGAGTTCAAATATGAGCGCAAATCGCAGCCATACCCGGTGCTCGGGCCTTGGCGCGCGCGTCTGGATGAAACGCTTGAGGAGAACGAGGCGCTTCCGAAGAAACACCGCAAGCGGATGACCAAAATCTGGAAGGAACTCTCCGATGATGGTTTTGGCGGCGGGTATGACAGTGTTCGACGCTACACAAAGAATTGGCGCATTGCGCACGGCCGACAACAGGCGCAGGCGTTCATCCCGCTGATCTTTGATCCTGGGGAGGCGTACCAGTTCGACTGGAGTGTGGAGACGGTTTTGATGGACGGTGCACTCACGACCGTGAAGGTTGCCCATTTCAAACTTTGCCATAGCCGCATGCCATTCTCCATTGCCTATCCGCGCGAGACGCAGGAGATGGTCTTTGATGCCCACGACGAGGCCTTCAAATTCTTTGGTGGAGGCTGCATCAACGGGATCTACGATAACATGACGACCGCCGTCGATGCGATCCTGTCGGGCAAGGAAAGAAAGTTCAACAAGGCATTCTCCCGGATGTGTTCTCATCATCTGGTGAACCCGATCGCCTGTACGCGCGCGGCCGGTTGGGAGAAGGGTCAGGTTGAGAATCTGGTCAAGGAGAGCCGCGCCTATAGTTTTACACCGCGTCTGGAGGTGGCCGACTTCGATGAATTGAATGCCCGGCTGCAAAAAGACGCGATCAAACGCGCAAAAGAACTGCGGCATCCGGAAAACCTGGAGGTGACGGTCTGGGAGGAGTTCCAGCAGGAAAAGCCGCTGCTGACGCATCTGCAGAAGCCCTTCGTCGGGTTCCGTGAAAAGACGGTCGCCGTGAGCCGAACCTGCCTGATCAACTTCGAAAGAAACAAATACAGCGTTGAGGCAAGAGCTGTTGGACGTCAGGTCCAGTTGCAGGTCTACGCCACGCGGATTGTCCTGCGCCAAGACGGTGAGATTGTCGGAGAGCACGAACGGTGCTTCGGCCGAGGAAAAACGATCTTCAACCCTTGGCACTATGTGCCCGTCCTCAAGCGCAAGCCTGGCGCTCTGCGCAATGGAGCACCGTTCCGTGACTGGGACCTACCACCGGCAATGACGCAGATCTGGACCCATCTGCGGGGCACATCCGACGGAGACCGGCAACTTGCCGATATTCTTTTCGCTGCTTACCAGCACGACATTGATGTGGTCGAGGCTGCCTGCGAAGAAGCTCTAAAATCTGGCCTGCGCAAGGCCGATGCGATCCTGAACATTGTCTCTCGGCGCACCAATCCCCCGCCGCCAAAGGCGATTGAGCCGCCTGCCCACCTGCAGCTGAAAATGGCACCGATCGCGGATTGCGCTCGCTATGACAGGCTTGGAGGCTCCCATGCAACTGCGTAAGGAAATTCTCGAACTTGCCCGTCAACTGAAGTTGCCAGGCATCGTCAACTGCTTTGACGAAGTGATGCAGGCCGCAGCCAAAAACAACTGGCGGCCCCAACAGGTCGTGGCCGAACTCCTCACGGCCGAACTGGCCGAAAAGACTGCGCGCTCGATCCGGTATCAGATGGGTGCCGCAAAGTTCCCGGTCTGCAAGTCCTTACCTGAGTTCGACTTCACGGTCAGCCCCGTCAACGAGGAAGTCGTGCGCAATCTTCATGACGGCGATTTTATGGACCAGGCCAGGAATGGCGTGCTGGTCGGTGGAACCGGATCGGGCAAAACGCATCTCGCAACAGCGATCGGGGGCCACGCGGTCAATAACCGCCGGCGGGTCAGGTTCTTCAGCGCTGTGGATCTCGCGAACAAGCTGGAGGCTGAACATCGCGAAGGCAACGCCGGGCGGCTCAGCGAGCAGCTGATCCGCGTCGACCTCGTGATTATAGACGAACTCGGTTATCTGCCGTTCGCAGAGTCTGGTGGACGATTACTCTTCCATCTCATCAGCAAACTGTACGAGCGAACGTCTATTCTGCTAACAACCAACCTCGCATTTGCTGAATGGCCGAGTGTGTTCACAGATGCCAAAATGACCACTGCTCTCCTGGATCGACTGACACACCATTGCGATATCATCGAAACCGGGAACGAAAGCTGGCGAATTAACCACCGCGACTAACCTCGAAATCGGGGAATAAATTCAAAACAGACAGCAGGTCAAACCTTCAGTCGAGTTACGCTCTCTTTTCGGTTTGACCTGCTGTCCACCCCCTCCTGAATCAACCTAAACACGACCCCCTCAACGCCCCTCTTAGCTCCAAGGGGGGTCAAATTTGGACGCCGATGGGGGGTCATTATTCAATGCCGATTGACACTGCAGGGGTCGCTAATGTCGGCATAGGATGGCTTGGTGTATCCTTCGCCTTCGGCCTGACCGTTTTGACCATGGCTTATACGGTGGGTCATATCTCGGGCGGGCATTTCAACCCCGCGGTCAGCCTCGGCCTGATGATCGGAGGGCGCTTCCCCGCCAAAGACCTACTGCCTTATTGGGTCGCTCAGGTGCTGGGTGCAATTGCGGCAGCGGTGGTACTGTATGTGATCGTCAGCGGCGCGCCCGGTTTTGAAGGCGTGGGCGGGTTTGCCTCAAACGGGTATGGCGAGGCGTCACCCGAAGGGTACTCCATGATGTCCGCGCTGGTGATCGAGATCGTACTGACCGCGTTCTTCATCGTCATCATTCTGGGCGCGACCTCAAGCGGAGCGCCTGCGGGCTTTGCCCCGATTGCCATCGGCCTGGCGTTGACCTTGATCCACCTGATCTCAATCCCTGTCACCAACACGTCGGTCAATCCGGCACGGTCCACGGGCGTGGCCCTGTTTGCCGATGGCCCTGCCCTTGCACAGCTGTGGCTGTTCTGGGTCGCCCCACTGATCGGGGGTGCAATCGGAGCGTTGATCTGGAAAGCAATGGGCGACGACTGATCCAGGTCCCTAGCCCACAAGAAAACCCCGGCGAAAAACTTGCGCCGGGGTTTTTTCGTTACTCGGTCACAGTAACCTTTTTCATCGCGTCAGGCTGGCCGACAACGGCGCCGTTCTGGCCCGCACCGCGTTTGATCGCATCAACTACGTCCATCCCGTCCGTGACCTGACCGACAACGGTGTACTGGCCATCCAGAAACGGTCCCGGCTCGAACATGATGAAGAATTGCGAGTTCGCGCTGTTGGGGTTCTGAGACCGCGCCATGCCGACTACACCGCGATCAAAGGTGATGTCCGAGAATTCGGCCGGCAGATCAGGACGGTCCGAGCCACCACGACCTGCATTGGCAGCGTTGAAGCTGCCCTTGGTCTGGTTGCCGAACTGAACATCTCCGGTCTGGGCCATGAACCCCTCGATCACGCGGTGGAAGACGACCCCGTCATACTCACCTGCGTTGGCGAGCGCGGTGATCTGCTCCACGTGCTTGGGTGCGACATCTTCAAATAGGTCAACGGTGATGGTGCCATTGGCCTCACCCTCAACCTCGATCTGCAGCCCGGTGGCCAGCGCGGGGCTGGCCAGCAGGACAAAAGCGGCGGCGAGCTTATGCATCTGCCGCTACCTTGACGCTGATCATGCGGTCCGGGCTCGCAGGCGGCTCACCCCGTACAATTGCGTCTACATGCTCCATCCCGTCGATCACGCGGCCATAGACCGTATACTGACCGTTCAGGAAGTGGTTATCTTTGAAGTTGATGAAAAACTGCGAGTTTGCCGAATCCGGGTTCTGCGAGCGCGCAGCGCCCAGAGTTCCACGGTCATGCGGCAGTTTAGAGAATTCCGCCGGAACGTTCGGAAGAGACGACCCGCCTGTGCCCGCCATGCGGATGTTGAACCCGTCTTCCATGTCGCCGTGCTGGACGTCGCCGGTCTGGGCCATGAAGCCGTCAATCACACGGTGGAATGCCACGTTGTCATACTCGCCTCCACGGGCCAGTTCCTTCATCCGAGCGCTGTGCAGAGGTGCCACGTCGGGCAGCAGCTCGATGACGACATTGCCGTCTTTCAGCTCGATGATGATTGTGTTTTCGGGATCCTTGATCTCGGCCATCTGGCCCTCCTGTCGTTTGTCTTGCGCAAATACCTATGCGCCAAGCGCCTGAATGCCAAGTGACGCATTGACCTGAGGGCAAAATGCAGGAAAAGAACCGCCCAAAGGGTATCAAAACACGAGGATTGCGCGATGGGCTGGAAAACACTGGACGATATGGACCTGAACGGCAAACGCGTGCTGGTACGCGTGGATATCAACGTGCCGGTTGTTGACGGTGTTGTAACCGACGCCACCCGTATTCAGCGTATTGTTCCCACCGTGCAGCACATTCTGGCATCTGGTGGCAAACCCATCCTGCTGGCTCATTTCGGTCGTCCCGGCGGTGAGCGACGTGAAAGCCTGTCGCTGAACCAACTTGTCCCGACCTTGGCAACTGCTTTCGGCGCGAAAGTCCTGTTCGCCGCCGATTGCGTGGGCACTGAGGCTGAACTGGCCGCCGACGCATTGCAGCCCGGTCAGGTGCTGCTGCTGGAAAACACGCGTTTCCACGCGGCTGAAACCAAGAACTATCCCGATCTGGCCGCTGGCATGGCGCGTCTGGGCGATATCTACTGCAATGACGCATTCTCGGCGGCGCACCGCGCCCACAGCTCGACCGAGGCGCTGGCCCGTTTGCTACCCGCCTGCGCCGGCCGCCTGATGCAGGCCGAGCTTGAAGCGCTGGAGGGCGCTCTGGGCGCGCCCAAGCGTCCGGTGACTGCTGTTGTCGGCGGTGCGAAAGTATCCACCAAGCTGGAGCTGTTGGGCAACCTGATCGACAAGGTCGACTATCTGGTCATCGGCGGCGGTATGGCGAACACGTTCCTTGTCGCCAAGGGCGTTGATGTCGGAAAATCGCTGGCCGAAACCGCGATGAAAGACACTGCCGCAGAGATTCTTGCCAAGGCCGAAACATCCGGCTGCAGCATCGTGCTGCCCGTTGATGTGGTGGTCGCCGAGAAATTCGAAGCAAACGCGCCGCATCAGGTGTTGCCCGCCGATCAATGCCCCGCAGACAGCATGATCCTAGACGCAGGCCCTGAAAGCGTCGCCGTCATTAGCGAGATCTTCAGCAAAAGCCAGACCCTGATCTGGAACGGCCCGCTCGGCGCGTTCGAGTTGGAGCCGTTTGACGCCGCCACCAACGCCGCCGCCCTGAAAGCCGCTGCGCTGACACGAGCCGGTCAGTTGATCTCGGTTGCTGGTGGAGGGGATACCGTTGCCGCCCTGAATGCTTCGGGCGCGGCCAAGGACTTTTCGTATATCTCGACCGCAGGCGGAGCTTTCTTGGAATGGATGGAGGGCAAGACCCTACCCGGCGTCGCAGCGTTGGAGCAATGATCATCGCGGCGCTCAAATCCGGGCCGCGAGACAATCTGACTCAACCGCGCAATTTTTGCGAATCAGGGGATTCACATCCCGAATCACCTGTGACATAGTGCAATCAGAGGCCCACAAAGGGCCCGCTATTGAGGCAGACTTCATACGGCGGTCAACAGAGTGTCCCGTTCCCATCGGCCCGGTTTGGGCGCAGTTTTTTTCTTTTCGGTGGCTTTTATGCTGGGTGTATATTTCACCTTTGCCGCCGTTCAAGGAGACTATGGCCTGTTTCGACGGGTCGAGATTTCGGCGGAACGGGACGCCCTGTCACGCGACCTCGCGGCGCTCAAAGCTGAGATAACCGAGATGGAAAACCTCACCCGCCGTCTTTCGGACAATTACCTTGATCTCGACCTGCTGGATCAACAGGCCCGATCCGTTCTGGGCATGATCCGCGCGGATGAAATCGTGATCCGCTAACCCCCTTTTCCCCCAGCAGAAATTGCGCAAAGCTACGCTGCGTCATATTTACGCTCGCCAGATCGCAAGAAATGCTCTAAAAGATAGTTTAACGCTAAACTATCTGTCCGAAAGGGGGAGATCGCCACAATGGCTGCGCGAAAAACCACAAAGAAACCAAACGTTTCTGCGGAAGAGCTGAAAACCTACTACCGCGAAATGCTGTTGATCCGTCGATTCGAAGAAAAGGCCGGGCAACTCTACGGTATGGGTCTGATTGGTGGTTTCTGCCACCTCTACATCGGACAGGAAGCGGTTGTTGTCGGCCTTGAGGCTGCAGCAAAAGAAGGCGACAAACGCATCACATCTTATCGCGACCACGGCCACATGCTGGCCTGCGGCATGGATCCGGGCGGCGTCATGGCCGAACTGACCGGGCGTGAGGGCGGCCTGTCCAAGGGCAAAGGCGGCTCGATGCACATGTTCTCGAAAGAGAAGCATTTCTACGGCGGCCACGGCATTGTTGGCGCTCAGGTCCCACTGGGCGCGGGTCTGGCCTTCGCCGACAAGTATAAGGAAAACGGTGGGGTGACCTTCACCTATTTCGGTGATGGCGCTGCCAACCAGGGTCAGGTCTACGAGACATTCAACATGGCCGCCCTCTGGGACCTGCCGGTCGTCTTCGTGATCGAGAACAACCAATATGCGATGGGCACCGCTCAGGCACGCTCGACCTCTTCGGCGGATATCTATCACCGTGGTCAGGCCTTCGGGATCCCGGGCGAAATGGTCAACGGCATGGATGTTCTGGCCGTCAAAGCCGCAGGCGAGAAAGCCGTCGCCCACTGCCGCGCAGGCAAAGGCCCCTACATCCTTGAGGTCAAAACCTACCGCTACCGTGGTCACTCGATGTCCGACCCGGCCAAGTACCGCACCCGCGAAGAAGTTCAGAAGGTCCGCGAGCAAAGCGACCCGATCGAACATGTGCGCGAGCTGCTGCTGACCGGCAAACACGCGACCGAAGATGACCTGAAGGCGATCGACAAAGAGATCAAAGAGGTCGTCAACCAGGCCGCCGAATTCTCGAAAGAAAGCCCCGAGCCGTCGCTGGACGAGCTCTGGACAGATATTTACGCCTGAGAGGACGAATAGGACATGGCAACCGAAATTCTCATGCCCGCCCTTTCGCCGACAATGGAAGAGGGCACGCTGGCCAAATGGCTGGTCAAGGAAGGCGACACCGTATCTTCCGGCGACATCATGGCCGAGATCGAAACCGACAAGGCCACGATGGAGTTCGAGGCCGTTGACGAAGGTATCGTCGGCAAAATCCTGATCAGCGAGGGCACCGAGGGGGTCAAGGTCAACACCCCCATCGCGATCCTTGTGGAAGAAGGCGAAGATGCCTCCGCCCTGCCCGCGGCTGCCCCGGCAGCCGCAGCGGTGACCGAGGCTACCCCTGCGGCGGTTGAGGCCCCCGCTCCGGCAGCTACCGCCCCGGCCGCTCCGGTTGTGGACCTATCGCCCGATTGGCCAGCCGACGCAGAAATGAAAACCGAGACCGTCCGTGAAGCGCTGCGCGACGCGATGGCCGAAGAGATGCGCGGCGACGAAGACGTCTACCTGATGGGCGAAGAAGTCGCCGAATATCAGGGCGCTTATAAAATCAGCCAAGGCCTGCTGGACGAGTTTGGCCCCAAGCGCGTGATCGACACCCCGATCACCGAGCATGGTTTTGCCGGTATCGCGGTTGGTTCAGCCTTCGGTGGCCTGAAACCCATCGTCGAGTTCATGACCTTCAATTTTGCCATGCAGGCGATTGACCAGATCATCAACTCCGCCGCCAAGACGCTCTATATGTCCGGCGGTCAGATGGGCTGCCCCATCGTGTTCCGTGGCCCAAACGGTGCCGCCGCCCGCGTGGCCGCACAGCACTCTCAGGATTACGCCGCATGGTACATGCAGATCCCCGGCCTGAAAGTCGTGATGCCGTACTCGGCCGCTGATGCCAAAGGCCTGCTGAAATCGGCGATCCGCGACCCCAACCCGGTGATCTTCTTGGAAAACGAAATCCTCTACGGACGCACATTCGACGTGCCGCAAGTGGATGACCTGTCCATTCCTCTGGGCAAGGCCCGCATCTGGCGCGAAGGCTCGGACGTTACCATCGTCAGCTTCGGCATCGGCATGCAATATGCCCTAGAAGCCGCCGACAAACTTGCCGAAGAGGGCATCAGCGCCGAGGTCATCGACCTGCGCACCATCCGTCCGATGGACACTGGCGCGATCATCAACTCGGTGATGAAGACCAACCGTCTCGTGACAGTCGAAGAAGGCTGGCCCCAAGGCTCGGTCGGCAGCTACATCAGCTCGGTCGTGATGCAAGAGGCGTTCGACTATCTCGACGCGCCGGTCATCAACTGCACCGGCAAGGATGTTCCGATGCCCTATGCCGCGAACCTCGAAAAGCTGGCCCTGATCACCACGGATGAGGTGATCGCTGCCGTCAAACAGGTGACCTACCGGTAATGGAGATCAGGGGCCGCGATCCAGCAACCGAATGCTACCGTGTCGAGATTGACATCGACAACCGCATCGTACGGGCGCTTGTGCCCGAACGATTGGCGGCGGATATGCGGTTGATAGGCGCGCGCCCCTCTCACCAGACCGCCTATGTCTGGATGGCGGAGAACAAAGAAAAAATCGAGGCTGCGATTGCGACGCTCGCACGCGGCACCGGGCGCCCCAAGGCGCCCTTTGACCAAATTACTCTGATTGAGGAGCGCTGAAATGCCCACCGAAATCCTAATGCCCGCCCTGTCTCCGACTATGGAGGAAGGCACCCTTGCCAAATGGCTGGTCAAAGAGGGCGACACCGTCTCCTCCGGCGACCTGCTGGCCGAGATCGAAACCGACAAAGCCACGATGGAGTTCGAGGCCGTTGACGAAGGCACCATCGGCAAGATCCTGATCCCGGAAGGCTCCGAAGGGGTCAAGGTAAACACTGCCATCGCAGTCCTGCTGGAAGATGGCGAAAGCGTCGATGACATCGGCGCTGCACCGGCCCCGGCCCCAGCGGCTGCGCCCGCAGCCGCTGCGGGCAACGAGGTCGCCGCGCCAGCGGCATCCGAGGCGCCCGCCCCTGCACCGGCAGCGCCTACCAAAGCCGATGGTGGTCGCATCTTCGCCTCACCGCTGGCCCGTCGCATCGCGGCGCAAAAGGGCCTTGATCTGGCACAGATCACTGGCTCCGGCCCGCATGGTCGCATCGTCAAAGCGGATGTCGAAGGCGCAACCGTAGCGCCAGCAGCAGCCGCTCCGACCCCTGCCGCAGCAGCCGCCCCCGCAACGGCGGCACCGGCTGGCCCATCGGCAGATGCCGTCGCCAAGATGTACGAAACTCGCGACTACGAGGAAATCAAGCTCGACGGCATGCGCAAGACCATTGCCGCGCGCCTGTCCGAGGCCAAGCAGACCATCCCGCATTTCTACCTGCGCCGCGATATTAAACTGGACGCGCTCCTTAAGTTCCGCAGCCAGTTGAACAAGCAGCTGGAAGGCCGTGGCGTGAAGCTCAGCGTCAACGACTTCATCATCAAAGCTGTCGCCAACGCGCTGCAGCAGGTTCCCGAATGCAATGCCGTCTGGGCGGGCGACCGGGTACTGCAGCTGAAGCCTTCGGACGTGGCCGTTGCGGTTGCGATCGAAGGCGGTCTGTTTACCCCTGTCCTGCAGGATGCCGACACCAAGTCTCTGTCTGCTCTTTCGACCGAGATGAAGGACCTTGCTGGTCGCGCCCGCGAACGCAAGCTGGCCCCGCATGAATACCAGGGCGGCACATTCGCGGTTTCGAACCTCGGCATGTTCGGCATCGACAATTTCGACGCCATCGTAAACCCGCCGCATGCTGGTATTCTTGCGGTAGGCACTGGTCTGAAAAAGCCCGTTGTCGGCGAAGACGGAGAGCTGACGGTTGCAACCGTAATGTCCGTCACGATGTCTGTGGATCACCGGGTCATCGACGGCGCGCTTGGGGCTCAGCTGCTGCAAGCCATCGTCGAAAACCTGGAAAATCCGATGGTCATGCTGGCGTGAAAAAACTCTACCCACCGGGGTCCGACCTCGGCGGGTGCTCTCACGATCACGGCCACGATGTGAGCATGCGTGATAGCCCCAAAGGTTGCTTCCGCAACTGCGCTCTCCCACCTTTGAACCAGACGGTTTTGAAAACCAAAGGTGGCCCATGCGCTTTTTTAATTTTACTAAGATATTGCTTGTAGTTGCCGCGTCCGCAACTGCGGCTAACACGGCATCCGCAAAACCCAACAGCTATCCGGGCGAAAACTCCAGGTTCAAATCCAGTGATCCAGCCGTCATCGCCCAGCAAAAGGCTGAGCGCCAGCAACGCATCGACAAGCGTAAGGAACGCAGGGAACGAAGACGGCAGGAGCGGTTGAACAGAAAGAACAACCGCTCAAACTGATTTTTACTGGTCCTTGCCCAGCATGTGGTCCATCGAGATCGAGGGCTGATCGCACCCCGCCTCGCCCACGATTTTGGCCGGGATGCCGGCAACTGTCTTGCAAGCCGGAACCTCTTGCAGCACCACCGATCCGGCGGCGATCCGGCTGCAGTGGCCGACCTCAATGTTGCCAAGAACCTTGGCCCCGGCACCAATCAGAACTCCATCACCGATCTTTGGGTGGCGCTGCTCTTCTTCCTTGCCGGTTCCGCCCAAAGTCACAGAATGCAGCATCGAGACATTGTCACCAACCACAGCAGTCTCACCAATCACGATGGAATGGGCGTGGTCGATCATGATCCCTTTGCCGATCCTGGCGGCGGGGTGAATGTCGATGCCGAAAATCTCAGACGACCGCATCTGGAAGAAATAGGCCAAATCATGCCGTCCCTTGCGCCACAACCAGTGGGCCACACGATAGGCCTGCATCGCCTGATAGCCTTTAAAATAGAGGATCGGCTGCAGTAGTCGGTGGCAGGCCGGGTCGCGTTCGTACACGGCCATCAGGTCCGCGCGCGCAGCCTCAATCAAGCTAGGGTCGTCGGCATAGGCCTCGTCCACGATCTCACGCAGGACCATCATCGACATCTCGTTCGAACACAGCTTGGCCGCCACTCGGTACGACAATGCCCGCTCAAGGCTGCGGTGATGCAGAATACAGGCATGCACCAGCCCGCCCATCAGCGGCTCTTGCTCAACGGCGGTATGGGCCTCGGTCGTGATCCGGTTCCAGACCGGGTCGACGGGGGTCACGTGGCTGCGCTTTTCAAACATGGCTTTGATCCTTTGCTGCGCCTAGCATGCCATTTAGTGGTAAAAACGCCAAACGCAAACCCGTGATCTGTAACTTAACCAAAATGAATGTGTTCTAAGAGGGGGCTTGCGCCTCTCGGTGCTTTAAGAAGTCAGCCCAACGCCCGCCGGGTCTGAAATCGTATCAACTGGCGCAAAACCATCTCAAAGCACTGGCAATAGGTCGGATCGTCAAAGCCCGGTTCATCCGCCAGCACCCGAGTGCGGGCGGCTGTCATCAGGGATCCATTGCCATAGACGGGATGCATCCGCCCAGTGCGCTGGACATGGCGGTCGGCCAGTTCGGCCTCGGCCACCATCTTGATACAGAGCGTTCGGCGGTTGCGCTGCGGCACGGCCAACAAGGCACGCGCCGCAGCGCTTACATCTCCGTGGAGGACGGGGCGCATAAGTCCTACGCGACCTGAATGCGCGCCGCCGGACCGGCGCCGTATATGGCCGAGATTTGCGCGATCTCGACCGCATACCCACCTGTCAAACCATCGGCGGACTTCGCGGCTGCGGTATAGGCCCAGCGCGGCTCGGCCACGATCTCTTCGCGGACTAAGGCACCGTTGGCCCGGACACGGATGAGGTAGGACTCGCTTTCCTCGCCCAGTGGGACATCCAGACCCGCCCAGTCATCCCCTTCGATCCGCGTGCGCCTGATCCAACTGAACGTATCCCCGTCCGACGCGGTCTGCACAGACACATGTACCGGCGCGTAGGGGCGCAGGCCATTCCCGTCGAAAGCCTCAACCAGATATTCGTAGGATGGGTGGTCATACCCGCGCGAGGCCGGGCCGATCCGAAAATGTCGGGCCACACGCCGCTCGCTGGGCAACAGGCTGATCTGGGCGACACGGTCATCCAGCAAGACAAAGGTTGACCCTTCGGGCCAGACGTCGGGCATCAGGGCGTCCGTTCCCAGCTGACCACGTAGGCGACCAGAGAGAGCATAGACGCCCGGTTCTTGCAGGGTAGCGTCAGAAAACTGGAATACCTCCCAATTGCCCGGTGTTCCGTCGCCTATGGCCGCCAGATTGGCCCCGTTCAGCAAGGATGTACGCGGACGGGATTCCAGAACGCCGTCGATCAGCTTAACCTGCAAGGGCGCACCCTCATCCCATATCCCGGCTGAGGCGCGATGCAGCGGCGTTTCGGTAAAGCCCATCACCGCCTGATCCGCAATGACGTCGCGCAGTGCATAGTCCTCATCCCTGGCAGAGGCATGAACGGCGACGCTGCTAGGCCAAGGATCGGCCGCGACGGCGAGATACGGCGCGTGCGGAGCCTCTGTCCCCGTCAACAGCGGCAGGTCCATGAACACCGGTACGACTGGTACGGGGGCGACGAAGGGCCGGATCGCAACCGGGTCATCCTGCAACCCGTTGGCCGTGTAGACGCCACGTTCTATCCGCACCGCCTCGGCCAGTTGCAGATCGGCTTTCTCCAACCGGTCGATACGATAGAGCGCACTGCCCTCCTGTTCAGACAGGCGCACCACGTCTCCGGCGCCCAGATGCAGCATGGACGGGGGCAAGGCAAACCGGGCGGTGTCACGGGACACGCGCGCCTCGCTGAGCCAGCGCTCGGCGGTCTGGCGACCCTCGGCACGGGTCATGGACAGGGGCATCTCATTGACCGCGACCGCATGGGTCTGCGCGTCGGGCAACACGGCCTCTTCCGCGACCAGATCGTGATCGGCATCCGATTGAACAAAGCGCAGACGGACACGTCCGGTCATCTCGGCCTCGGCCTCACGGCGGTATTCGACGGTGCCGTCGAGATCGGAGCTGACAGCCAGATGATCCGGGTCCAGCACCACAGCGCCAAAGCCATCACGTGTCTGGAACCGCAGGACACCGTCCCGTTCGATCGCGTCAAACCCATAGCGCAGCATCAACGGCTGCAACGCCGAACGCGCGTCCGAGACGTCCTCGACCGCATAGCCCCGAACCACGCCATAGAGTTGCGAGACATCGATATCCGTGACCCCTGCCCCGTGGCAGATTTCGGTCACAACCGAGGCCAGGGTGCGCGCGCCGGATCGACCGTTCAGCCAATGCCCTCGGGCGTAGTTTTCGCCATCGTCCCATTGGCTTCGCAGGTTTGGAAAGGTGGGATAGGGCCGCGCGTCCCAGGCCCAGACATAGGCGTTGGAGAGGTCCAGCATCAGGCCGTCATAGATCTCGGATACCGGGTTGTTCTGCGGCTCGGACCAGTAGCCCAGCGTTGCCGTCAGATATTGCACCTGAATGAAGTCATCCCTGAGGCCGTTGGAATGCGGTGGCAGGCTAGATTCCGAGGATTTGGGGTCGAGAAACTTGTTCGGCTGGTTGGTGCCTTTATCCACGGCGGCACAACCCAGTTCCGTGAACCAGATCGGCTTGGACCCCGGCACCCAGTCGGTCGGATCATTCTGTCGCACGCCGCCAATCCGTTCGTGATGCCAGTTCGACCACCAGTTGCGCAGGTCCTTGTAGCGCCAGATCCACGGCTCATCATGGGTGCTGTCTTCGATCGGAGTGCGAATCTGCGCCTCGGCCTCCTCGGGCGAGGCGTAGTACCAGTCATAGCCTTCGCCGCCTTCGACATTGGCGCGCAGGTAGTCCAGATTGTAGATCGACCCGGCCTCGGCATCCTGATGGTCTTCGCCATCGCGCCAATCGGACAGAGGCATGTAGTGTCGAGAACATTCTGAATTGTCCGGTGTAGGTAACATGCCAATTGTCCGCTTCAGTTGATTGCGCGGTGGCCCAATTCGGAGGGAGCCGTAGGCGACCGTAGATTTGGGCCACCGCGTTCGCGCCACGTCGAAGCGGGTCACGCGACTTTGTGTTTGCTATCCTCCTGTGTGATGGGTGATCCGTCAGGCTGGTAGCGGCCAATGCATCTCGGGCCGTGGAAGATGACCAGTTGACCATCGGGGTATTCGTGGACCCTGACCTTCGCCTTGACGAAATGATGACGGTGCCTGTCTGCCGCGATCTGCATGACCAGGCCCTTGTAGCGCACCGTATTGTCGTTGCCGACGACGCGGTCTTCCTGCACACACAGGGTGTCGCGCACATTGCCTGTAAACGGCACGAAGGCCGAGGTCGTATCCTCCGGCTCCTTTGCAAACAGGGCATTGTGTTCGGGAAGATAGACCTCTTTCAGGAACTGATTGGCCTCTTCAATGGTTGTGATCCCATGGGACCGCAGTTCCTGCGGCAATCGGTTCTGGAACGTGCCAAACATGCGTTCAGACCGTCCACGGGCCTGCGGTGAATAGGCCGGGATCAGCTCAATGCCGAGTTGCTGCAAGGCGCGCCCGACCTGGGTCAGATTGTCCTTGTCCACTTTGCCGCCCGCTTCGGGCGTATGCCAGTAATGAGAGCCCCGATCGGCATAGAGCGAGCAAAACAGACCTTGCGCCTCGATCACCTCTGTCAGCCCCTGAAAACTGCTCATCGTCCCTTCTTCCTCGACAAAGAATGCCGAATAAACCCGGTTGGTGGCATCGTCCATGGTGACGATCAGATCCCACCACTGACCCGGAACCCATTCATGGCTGGAGCCGTCCTGATGCAACATCATGCCAACCATCGGACGGCGGGGCCGCTTGCGCCGATGGGCACCTCGTCGGGGTGCTGCCTGAACCCGGCCGTGGCGCTGCAGTGTAAGCCGCACCCAGTTGTAGCTCTGTGTGAAACCATGGTGGGCCACCAGCTTCTCGTGGAAATGCTTCGGCGTGTAATCCCAGTACTTGGTATCAAACAGTTCAAGCATCTCCATGACCTTATCCGTGGCAACACGATTGTTGGCCAGTTTGCCAAGCCGACGGTCGTACAGACCTTCTGCACCATCCGCCTCAAATCGATCCTCCCAACGCCTGACGGTGCGCACGGATACACCCAGTATCTCAGCCGCCTGTTCTTGCGTCAGCTTGTTCGCGCTTCGCCGCGAATACACATCTTCAAACTTCATCAGTCGAACTTCCTGTAACACTTCTGCTCGGTTCATAACGCCTCCTCTCAGAGACAGAATAGAACCGGACAGATCGCATGTTACATACACCGGACATATCGCGTGTTAGCGACATCGGACAGAGGCATGTAGTTGTCGATCCCGACAAAGTCGATATTGTCATCCGCCCAAAGGGGATCGAGGTGAAAGAACCTGTCTCCTGTCCCCGAAGGTTGATAGCCGAAATATTCGCTCCAATCCGCTGCATAGCCGATCTTGGTATCCGGCCCGAGAATTTGGCGCACGTCCGCAGCCAGCTGGCGCAGCTGCTCGACGGCAGGAAAGCCGTTTTCTCCGCGAATTTGCGTCAGCCCCCGCATTTCCGAACTGATGCAGAAGGAACTAACACCGCCTGCGATCTGACAGAGGGTGGCATAGTGCAGGATAAAGCGGCGCAGCCCCCATTCCTGCGGGCCGGAATACGTCACCTGCCCCGCGCTGATGCCAAAATCGCCAACCTGAGCCGCCCCGAAAAACGCGGCCACCTGCGCGTCGGCCTCGGCTGTCTGGTCCGGCGACCCACCGCGCCCCGGAGCCACGTCCAGCGTGATCCGTCCACGCCAGGGCAGATGCGGCTGCTCTGCGTCCGACCAGGGGTCGGGCAGGCCGTTCTGCTGCAATTGATCCATCAGGATGAACGGGTAGAACATCACATCCTTGCCGGTCTCCTTCAGATGCTGGATCGCCTGCACAACCGCGCCATCCGCCGGGGTGCCACCGTAAACGGGCCGGTCATCCTGATGCTGGACCACTTGGGCCGTATTGCGCCGCAGGCCCGACACGACCCACGGCATATTCACGCCATCTATGTCATCGCGCACCACCTTGGGCGTGATCTGACACTCACCGCAGCGCAGGTCATCTCCGAACCATGAGACAATCAGGGAGGCCGCTTCGCAGCCCGGCAGCTCTCGTGTCAGTGCTTTGGTCGAGGTGATCAGATCCGGCTCGCCCGAGGCCGAGTTGACATTGGCCGCCCAACTGCGCCCGCGCCCTTGGGAATAGTTCACCTGCGTGCTGGCCAGCGCATACTCGCCGGTGCCCGGCATCAGGGCCACGCCCTTGACGATCTGGCCCAGCGCGGATGGGTGATCCGGCATCTCGGGCTGTGTGGGGCGCACCACTTCGAACGAGAACTGAGGCACCCGGTTGCCAAAGGACGCCAGCTGGAAGTCCTCGATCACTACATAAGCCGTACCGCGATAGGCCGGGACATTGCCGGTGCCCTCGACGGCCTCGATCAGAGGATCGGGGAGTTGATCCTGTGTCCCGTGATAGACACGGATATTGAGGCTCGCGCGCTCCTGCTCCTCGCCATCGGCCCAGACGCGCGTGACATCGGCGATCTCGCCCGCGCCGACCGCAATCGCCAGAGAGATCGAGTAGCTATAGGTCGTTGTCGTCACCTTGGGCGGTTTCGGCGAACCCTTGCCGCCCCCGCCTGAGGATTGCGTGCTTGTGGTCCGGGTCTCAAGAAAGTCCGAGGCCCAGATCACCTGACCGCCCACGCGCATACGGCCAAAGACCGTGGCCACGGGGGCACCCTCGGCTGTTTCGGTCAGGCGGAAACGGTCCATGCGGCCGGTCTCGACGACTTCGCTGCCACTGCCCATGACCGATTGGCTCATCATGCGTTGGTCGATCACGCGGCCCAGCGTGGCCCCGACCGCCCGACCGACAATCGCAGTGGACAAACCGGCCACCGTGCCGCCGATCGAGCCGCCCAGCGCAGCCCCTGCTGCGGAAAGAAGAATAGTAGCCATCAGCGACCCTCCAACGGGAATTCAAAACAGGCGACCACCCGGCGGCGCCAGGGGTCGCTCAGGGCGTTTTCGACAACGCCATGTCCGGAATAGGCATGGATGAAGCGCGGCACCTCGCCGGTGCTGCTGACGATCCCCAGATGTTTGGCAACACCGCTATCGCGCATTCGGAACAGCAGCACATCCCCGGCCACCATTTCGGCTGAGGGCTTTTCGCTCAGATGCCTGCGCGCAGCCGCCCACATGCGTTCTTCACCCTGCGGTTCGGACCAGTCCATGCTGTAGACGGGAACCGCCTCGGGTTCGTGCCCGATCACCTCGCGCCACACGCCGCGCAGCAGGCCCAGACAATCCGTCCCCGCCCCGCGAACCGAGGCCTGATGCACATAAGGCGTGCCCAGCCATGCGCGTGCGGTGTCCACGATCTCTTGTTTGCGTTTCGTCATCGTCTGCTACCGCCTGTATTCGCGTTGCCTTTCTTGGGCACCGCCATCACCCAGTCCTCGCCTGGCAGATCCGGAAATCCCTGGAAGTTCAGGAAATTGTTGAATTTCAATCGGCAGGTCTCCATCCGCTTGTCGCAACCAGCGGTCAGGCGCACCCGGTCTCCAACAGCCAATCCACCCCCAATGCTGGCCCAAAGGGTGATCTCGCGCCCATCTTCCTTCCGACGGTCCTGCTTGATCGACCCCCATAGCCCATTTGCTGTACCCGAGGTCACATCCAAACGTCCCCGTTCGAACCAGGCTTCGTCGGAGGAGGCCCCACCAAGCAGCCGAAGCGACGTGCCTCCGTCAAAACCGGAGACCTCGGCCTCGACCTGATAGCCGGGCTGGCTTACGGCAAATCGGCACGCGGAATCCCCCAACACGGCCGTGCAGGGCTTTTGGTAGATCCGTCCCAGAGGGCGGTTCAGCAGATCGGTCAGTCCGCGCAGCTCTGCGTGAAAGGCTCCACCCGCGCGCCGCAGCTCACCAATCGAGCCGCGAAACTGCAGCACACGTTGCTCGGGCGCGGCCCAATTGACCAGCCAGGCGCGCACCTCGGCCCCGTCAAAGCGACCGGCCTCAATATCATCCTCACGGACCGAGGCATCGGACAGAGCGCCCATCGCCTCTGAATTGTCGATCGACAACCCGGTGGCCTGCTCGATGGCGGCTGCTGTCAGGCCGGTGCTGGCCCGAAAGGTCAGCCCGTCGAACCGCAGCTCCATATCATGATCGGTGAAGCCAAAGACCTGGCTGTCTTTGCGGGTGATCGCCCAGCAGCGGCACACAGTGGTCAGACCGCTTTGCAGATGGGCCTGAAGTGCCTGAGTATCCCCGCTCATCAGACGCGCACCTCGACCACGGGGACGTTTGGCACATCCCCGGCCTGAAAGCTGGCAACGCTGGTCTGGATCTTGTCGGTGTCGAAACGCACCGGCACGTCAAACTCGAACCCCGCCGTGATCTCGACCTGTTCGGGCGGAGGGGCCACGAATGAGACCACCCCACGGGCCAGATCAACCTCATAGTCGACGCCTTCGCGCATGGCATCCTGATCCAGACCCAAACGCACCGTACCGAGGACGGGCTTGGTGATCGGTCGCACATAGCTGACCCCGCCCGAGCTATAGGTTTTCACCAGTTGAAACTCGGTACACTCTCCGTCGCCACGCGCGATGACCTGATCGCCGTGATCGACGTCAGCCGTAGCTGATCCCGACTTGTAGTCCGACCAGTCCTTCCAGCGGAACCCGAACATCTGGCCCTGACGTGCTTCGAAAAAGGAGATCATCGTTTCGATGTCATCCAACGACCGCATCCCCAGCCCAGCATCATAGCGCCTGCGCGAATGCGCCCAGGGCGTGTTGCGTTCTTCAAAACCGTTGGCAAGCGTCACGATATCCGTGCGCCGCTCGGGCCCGCCGACCGAGCCGAAGCTCAGGCTGGCGGGAAATCTCACCTCGTGGAAATTCATCTTCTGCTCCCCTTATCTATTGCGATTGCCACGACCCAAGGCGCGGCTCATCTGCGCCGCGATCTGGCCCTGCGACCGGCGGAATCCCTGCACATCGGGCGTGGAGATATTCATCACCACATTCACGGCACGCCCGCCGCCCTGCGTCCGGACGCCCAGCTTGCCGTCCGCGCCGCGCGCCAGAGGCATGATCGCCTCCGGCCCAGCCTCACCCATCAGACCCGTGCCGCCCCGCATCGGAAACATCGTCGGACTGCTGACTACGCCGCCATTGGCAAAGGGCATCACCCGGCCCTGGCTAAAGCTGCCACCATCCGCAAAAGGCAGAATGCCCTGCACCAGACTGCCAACCCCATTGGCCAGCATGCCGCCAAAATGATCCGTCACCGGCTTGATCGCCGCCGAATAGGCTGTGCGGATCATCGAGTTCTTCAGCACATCCAGCGCATCCGACAGGTTCATCCCGTCCAGCACCACGCCGTCAAACGCCTTGCGCAAACCGCCGGACAGACCCCGTTCCAGAGTGGCAACATCCTTACCAGTCTCTTCAAAGGCCGCCCTGACCCGCTGCAAGTGACCATCAAACGCCGCCGCCATGCTGGCCGCGTCGCCCAGCGCGTCGCCTAGCGACTCGCCCCGTTCCTGCAGGTCGTCAAAACCTTCACGATCCGTCATCACGCTCTCCTTGTTTCTTGTCCGGATAGGCCGCCAGCAAAGCGTCGAGGCCCTTCCGGTTCATCGCAGGCATCGCCGCGCCCTGCCCCAGCATCAGCCGCAGCTCGGCCGGGGTCAGACGCCAGAACTGATCCGGCGTCAGCCGCAGGCCGAGGATCCCGGCCCGCATCAGCGCGGGCCAGTCGAACCCGCTCACTGCTCTGGCACCATGAAGGCGCGGGCCAGCAATTCGGCCGCCGCCTTGGCACCCGCCATCGGTCCACCAGCGATTTCGGCATGCAGCAGGTCATCGCTTGTGACCGGCGCGCCGCCGCCGCGCAAACCGGCGACCAAAAGCGCCAGCACGTCACCGCTGGAATACCCGCCGCCTTCAAAGCGCTGCACCAATTCGACCAGAGATCCGGCCCCCAGTTCCTGTTACAATTCCGCCAAGGCACCCAATGTCAGCTTGAGCACCCGCTGCTCCCCATCGATGGTCAAAGCCACCTCGCCCGTCCACGGATTGGCCATCAGAGCGCCGTGAAGCTCAGCGCACCGGCGCTCCTGACTTCCGACATTTTTTCGTATAAGTCATTGATATTATTATGCCTTGGTTGCCAAAAGGCACTACACGGACTTTTTTCGCCAGCGATTGTTTCGGAGTGTTGAGGGAGCTCAGGCTTTGGTCTGGCCAGTTTTTCGGGTGCGCCCGGGGGGTATCTTGAAAGGGGCTTCGTTCCAGGTCAGGCCGACGCAGGTGAGGATGCGTCTGGCATCGACCGTGGCATGGCTTGGCATGCCGTAGCGGTCAGGGGTGCCTTTGTGGCGCAGGATCGAGAGCTGCAATGCGTTCAACTCGTTGCGGATACGAGCCGGGCTCATCGGGTGTCCGAGCAGGTCCAGATGCTTGCGCAGGTGCTGCAGGCAGCAGAAGGCCATGTAGCAGATGGCGATATGGGCCCGGACCCGACGCGGCGACCAGTGATAGATGGGCCGGATTTTCAGATCGTGCTTGTTGGTGCGGAAGCAGGCTTCGATCTCCCACAACTGGTGATAGCGGGCAATGACGTCCTGTGCCTCCAGTTCGTCCGCACCATGAACAACAATGGCATGCAGCCCGTCCCATTGTGCCGCTGCCTTGATCTTTGCATCATCCAGCGTGACGTCCCCGCTGTCGGGGAAGGCCAGGAAGCGGCCATATCCCCGGCTGCTGAAGCTGCCGGGTTTGCGAGAGCGCTTGAGCTTCTTGTGCAGCTTTTCGATTGCCTTGTCGCGCTTGTGGGCATCATTGCGTGCCCGGGTGGGTGACCAGGTCACAATGACCCGCGCTCCCTCCTGGTCGATCACCTTGTACCAGCCCTTCTCGGTTGCCTCTTCAGAACCGTGTCCAGCCCAAGGCTGGCGTCCCTCCGGGCTCAAAATGTTCGCCTTCACGGCGGCCGGGGCGGACTTCATGCGATAGCCGAGGATGTAGGGCAGACCCTTGTTCTGCAACATCTGCTGGTTGTCCTTGCTGAGCATGGCGGCATCGGCCACGAACGTGACCCTGGCCACGTCGAAGCGTCCCTCCAACGCCTTCAGCGCAGCTTCCAGCGTATGACCTTCCCAGGTGTTTCCCGGGAAGAGTTCATAGCCCACAGGCAGCCCATCGGAGGTGACGATCAGCGCCAGCATGACCTGAGCGCGGTGATGCTTGCCATCCTTGCTGAAGCCCTTGGCCAGAAGATGATCCTGCTCGACCCCGTCCGCATCCTCGGCCGGGTCCTCGCGCTCGGTGTCAAAGGCCAGGGTCGTGCAATCGTAGAACAGCACGGTCACTGGCCCGCCCAGCAACTTCTCTGCCGCCGCGTGAGAGGTTTTGCAAATCCCGTCTATCACCGGCGTATTGATGTAATCCATGCTCCGATAGACCACGTCCAGATTGAGCGTGATGCCTGCCTGGTTCTCCAACGCCTCCACGGTCGCGCGCTTGCTCTCGGGCTGTGCGATCCGCGCCATAACCAGCTCTTTCACAATGCGATTGGCACTTTTACGCGCCGCCCCCAGAAGGGCCCCCCAACCCAGTTGGTCATACATCGTCCCCATGACATCCCGCAGACCCAGAGAGACCCGCGCCTCCTCACGGCACTCGGCAAGATCAACGCCAAGCTTGTCCGGCCGCGGAGCGCGGCGCACCAGCGCCTGCAGATCGGCATATTCCGTGGGCGTGAACAGTTCCATTTGCGGCGAGCGATCAATGCGTAATTGCTCCATCAAGCGGCCCGCCAGACGCTTGATATCCTCAATCTCGCTGTCGTTATGGGCCACACCCACATGGCGCAGGATCTTCTGGCGTACCTTGGAGCCGGTGCGGACGGATTCAACGATCTGGATCCGTGTGCGGTTGAGCTTTGCGTCATGTTTGGTGCGGATGAACATGGGCGAAGAGGTTAGCCATCTGAAGGCCCATGTCAATACTTTTTATAATAATGGGGCACTACAACGCGCCTCTGAGCAACCACACCTGAAAACAAACCAAAAACCCAGTCAGATCAACAAAAAGGTCGGAAGTCAGGAAAAGCGCCAGCACGTCACCGCTGGAATACCCGCCGCCTTCAAAGCGCTGCACCAATTCGACCAGAGATCCGGCCCCCAGTTCCTGTTACAATTCCGCCAAGGCACCCAATGTCAGCTTGAGCACCCGCTGCTCCCCATCGATGGTCAAAGCCACCTCGCCCGTCCACGGATTGGCCATCAGAGCGCCGTGAAGCTCAGCGCACCGGCGCTTGCCATGCTCATCTCATAGGTCGCCTCACCGTTATGCGAGCCCGCATATTCGATGCTGCTGACCTGAAACGGCCCTTCGACGATGCCGAAATCGGGGATGATCACCTGAAAACCGGGCGTCTCGCCATCAAAGAACAGCTGACGCGCCCGTTCATCCGTGCCTTCGTCCTTGAACACCCCCGAGCCCGAGATCGAGGCCGACTTGACCCCCGCCCCTGACAGCAGCTCGCGCCACCCGCCCTGGCTTTCCAGGCTGGTGACATCGACGCTTTCCGCGTTGAAACTGATCCGCGTGGCGCGCAGGCCCGCGATGGTTTCGAACAGGCCCGTGCCGTTCATATCCACTTTAACCAACAGGTCTTTTCCATTCTGGGCAGCCATATGCTCTCTCCGTTGATTGCTTAGTCGTCTTCCACGCGGGCGCGGAATCTCAGGTCGATCTGGCGGATCGCGCCGCCAGTTCCCGTGCGTCGGGCGCTGGCCCGTTCGAACCACAGCCCCACCAGATGACCGCGGTCCAAACTCAGCGCGGCACCTTCCAGCGCGTCACAAACCGCGCCGGCCAGCGCCTTGGCGGCACCAAAACCTGCCGCCTCGGACACAACCGAGACCGTGAAGCGATGCACAGCCCCCGCGTTCGCGCGGTCCGAGGCCTCTCGCACCTCTTCCGGGCCCAAAGTCACGTAGGTCTGCGGCATGGTCCCCGCAGGAACCGCGTCATAGATCGCACCGCCCGACAGCGTGCTGACCTGCGCGTCGCCTGACAGCTGTTGAAACACCGCCGCCTGCAAAGCGGCTGAAACGCCATAGCTCATGCCGCCACCTCTTCATCTGCAAAACAGGTCAGGTACTGGCCGCGCGGGTCCCGCTCGGCCACAGCGCGGATCACGAACCGACGGGCACCTTCGCGGAACCGCTGGTCCGGAGCGGGCCGCATGCTCGAACCCTCGGGCGCGCCCCGTACAACGATCCGGTAGCCTACGCGCGAGACCGAAGCCCCACCGACCGCTCGTTCCGCCCCGCTACGCGCGGTCACCTCGGCCCAGAGCGAGCCCAAAGCGGCCCAGGTTTCAGTATAGCCCCCAGCGCCGTCAGCTGTGCGAACCGGCGCCTCCAGCTCCAGCTTGCGGTTCAATCGCGGCGCGTTCATTGCATCACCCCAGCGCCGAGGCGCACCGTGCGATAGCGTTGGATCAGGCTGGTCACACCGAAAGGCATACACCCTGCGCCCAAGGCCATTTCGTCGCGATATTCGTAGTAATGCGCCGCCAACAGCAGCACCGCCTGTCCCAGATCGGCGGGCAATCCGCCCCAATCTGCGGCCATGCCAGCTGTAAAGGCGATCTTTACCGATCCGCCGGTCTGGATTCTCGGCAAACAAGACCCCGCCGCCCGCACCCGAGGGCGCTGCGCATCCCTCTCCAACCGGTACGTCGCACTGTCCGCCACGGTCTCAGCGCCCAGCGCATCCGTCAGCGTCACAGCACCAACTGAAACCACCGGGGCCACCGGCAGAGTTTCGCTTTCGAGTTCGCGCCAGCCGTTCAGGCTCCACGAAAACTCGCGCTCGATCAGCACCTTGCCGGTGCGCGCCTCGATAGCTGCAATCGCTGCACGCAGAAAACCGGTCAGAACCTCATCCTGCGTATCACCCTCGGCGAACCCCGTGCCCAGCCGCAGATGCGCCTTGAACTGATCCACCGGCAGCGCCGCATCCGCGATGGCGGTTTCTTCGATCAACATCATCCATTCACTCCGCTATCTCGGACCCCTCCGGGGGCCTCTGTCAGGAAAATGACGGGCACGCGCCGCCCCACGTTGCTCGGACGGAGGGGAGCAGCTAGACAACGCGGGGGATCTCACCCCGGCCCGCGCCCGCCGCCCGAAGGGCCCTAAGGCCCCCCGGATTCAGCCCGCTTTAGGCGGTGCCGAATTTCACCAGCTTGATCGCAGCAAAGTCGCTTACGTCGCCGCCAACGCGATTGGTCGCGTAGAACAGAACATGCGGCTTGGCGCTGAACGGATCACGCAACACGCGCAGATCGGGACGTTCGGCAATGGTGTAACCTGCCTGGAAATCGCCAAAGGCAATCGAAAAGCTGTCGGTCGCCGCGTCCGGCATGTCCTCGGCAATCAGCACCGGATAGCCCATCAGACGCGCAGGCTCACCCGCGGCCAGACCATCGGACCACAAGAAGCGGCCATCGCTGTCCTTCAGCTTGCGGATCAGACCAGCGGTTTTCGAGTTCATCACGAAGGTGCCGTTCACGCGGTACTGCGCGCCCAGCGCATAGACCACATCCACGATCGCGCCCGCATCGACGCCACCCGCCGTACCGGTCGCAACGTAGCCTAGATTGCCCCAAGCCCAGACGTCATTGTCGACAGCCGGGTGGTCCAGAATACCCTTGGGCTTGTCCGCCCCGTCACCACCGATAAACGCGGCCGCCTCGGCGCGGGCGAATTTGTCGGCGATACGTCCGGCCAGCCAGCCCTCGACATCAAAGGCACTGTCATCCAGCAGGCGTTGCGAGGTCTTGGGCAGCGCGCTCAGCTCGTGCAGCGGGATCGAGATGCGGTCAATAGACGGCGTCGCGGTCTCGGTGGTGGCCGAGGCCTCATCGGCCCAACCCGCACCGACATCGGTATGGTCGATCAGCACGTCGAACGAGTTCGCCTCGACATTCACCACCGACGCAATTGACCGGATCGAAGCGGTCGAATTCAGGACCGACTTGATCGTTTCTGCGGTCTGCGGATCAATCAGATAGCCGCCATCGCTGTTCACAGCGCTCGAAAGGGATTTCGACTCCATTTCAAGCCCGCGCAGCCCATCATCCTCGCCCGAACGCACATAGGCGTCGAAAGCCTTTTGATGCGGTGCGCCGTCCTCAATCGAGGCAGCAAGATGCGGGCGCGCCGCGATGGTTGATTTACGATCCAGCATGGTCAGTCGCTCTTCTGTCTGTTGCAGTTTGGTTTTAACTTCAGCCTTGAGGCCCTTGAATTCATTGACGAAGCCAGCCATCGCCTGCTTCACCTCCTGAACCAGGGGCGCACCCTCTCCGGTCAAGGCCGGGGTTTCGGTCTTGCTCATCAGCACTTCCTTTTTGGGTGGATTCTGAGGCGCGCTAGGTCCGCGCCAGCTCCTGCCGGGCGTCTTGGAACACCTCGGCAATACTGCGCCAGGTGTTCTCGGCCTCGGGGTCCACACCCTTGGCCGCCACCCGCGCACTGGGCAGCATCGGGAAGGTCACCAGCGACACTTCCCACAGCTCCAGTTCAGTCATGTCAATCGGCATTGAATAATGACCCCCCATCGGCGTCCAAATTTGACCCCCCTTGGAGCTAAGAGGGGCGTTGAGGGGGTCGTGTTTAGGTTGATTCAGGAGGGGGTGGACAGCAGGTCAAACCGAAAAGAGAGCGTAGCTCGACTGAAGGTTTGACCTGCTGTCTGTTTTGAATTTATTCCCCGATTTCGAGGTTAGTCGCGGTGGTTAATTCGCCAGCTTTCGTTCCCGGTTTCGATGATATCGCAATGGTGTGTCAGTCGATCCAGGAGAGCAGTGGTCATTTTGGCATCTGTGAACACACTCGGCCATTCAGCAAATGCGAGGTTGGTTGTTAGCAGAATAGACGTTCGCTCGTACAGTTTGCTGATGAGATGGAAGAGTAATCGTCCACCAGACTCTGCGAACGGCAGATAACCGAGTTCGTCTATAATCACGAGGTCGACGCGGATCAGCTGCTCGCTGAGCCGCCCGGCGTTGCCTTCGCGATGTTCAGCCTCCAGCTTGTTCGCGAGATCCACAGCGCTGAAGAACCTGACCCGCCGGCGGTTATTGACCGCGTGGCCCCCGATCGCTGTTGCGAGATGCGTTTTGCCCGATCCGGTTCCACCGACCAGCACGCCATTCCTGGCCTGGTCCATAAAATCGCCGTCATGAAGATTGCGCACGACTTCCTCGTTGACGGGGCTGACCGTGAAGTCGAACTCAGGTAAGGACTTGCAGACCGGGAACTTTGCGGCACCCATCTGATACCGGATCGAGCGCGCAGTCTTTTCGGCCAGTTCGGCCGTGAGGAGTTCGGCCACGACCTGTTGGGGCCGCCAGTTGTTTTTGGCTGCGGCCTGCATCACTTCGTCAAAGCAGTTGACGATGCCTGGCAACTTCAGTTGACGGGCAAGTTCGAGAATTTCCTTACGCAGTTGCATGGGAGCCTCCAAGCCTGTCATAGCGAGCGCAATCCGCGATCGGTGCCATTTTCAGCTGCAGGTGGGCAGGCGGCTCAATCGCCTTTGGCGGCGGGGGATTGGTGCGCCGAGAGACAATGTTCAGGATCGCATCGGCCTTGCGCAGGCCAGATTTTAGAGCTTCTTCGCAGGCAGCCTCGACCACATCAATGTCGTGCTGGTAAGCAGCGAAAAGAATATCGGCAAGTTGCCGGTCTCCGTCGGATGTGCCCCGCAGATGGGTCCAGATCTGCGTCATTGCCGGTGGTAGGTCCCAGTCACGGAACGGTGCTCCATTGCGCAGAGCGCCAGGCTTGCGCTTGAGGACGGGCACATAGTGCCAAGGGTTGAAGATCGTTTTTCCTCGGCCGAAGCACCGTTCGTGCTCTCCGACAATCTCACCGTCTTGGCGCAGGACAATCCGCGTGGCGTAGACCTGCAACTGGACCTGACGTCCAACAGCTCTTGCCTCAACGCTGTATTTGTTTCTTTCGAAGTTGATCAGGCAGGTTCGGCTCACGGCGACCGTCTTTTCACGGAACCCGACGAAGGGCTTCTGCAGATGCGTCAGCAGCGGCTTTTCCTGCTGGAACTCCTCCCAGACCGTCACCTCCAGGTTTTCCGGATGCCGCAGTTCTTTTGCGCGTTTGATCGCGTCTTTTTGCAGCCGGGCATTCAATTCATCGAAGTCGGCCACCTCCAGACGCGGTGTAAAACTATAGGCGCGGCTCTCCTTGACCAGATTCTCAACCTGACCCTTCTCCCAACCGGCCGCGCGCGTACAGGCGATCGGGTTCACCAGATGATGAGAACACATCCGGGAGAATGCCTTGTTGAACTTTCTTTCCTTGCCCGACAGGATCGCATCGACGGCGGTCGTCATGTTATCGTAGATCCCGTTGATGCAGCCTCCACCAAAGAATTTGAAGGCCTCGTCGTGGGCATCAAAGACCATCTCCTGCGTCTCGCGCGGATAGGCAATGGAGAATGGCATGCGGCTATGGCAAAGTTTGAAATGGGCAACCTTCACGGTCGTGAGTGCACCGTCCATCAAAACCGTCTCCACACTCCAGTCGAACTGGTACGCCTCCCCAGGATCAAAGATCAGCGGGATGAACGCCTGCGCCTGTTGTCGGCCGTGCGCAATGCGCCAATTCTTTGTGTAGCGTCGAACACTGTCATACCCGCCGCCAAAACCATCATCGGAGAGTTCCTTCCAGATTTTGGTCATCCGCTTGCGGTGTTTCTTCGGAAGCGCCTCGTTCTCCTCAAGCGTTTCATCCAGACGCGCGCGCCAAGGCCCGAGCACCGGGTATGGCTGCGATTTGCGCTCATATTTGAACTCCGTCACTCCCGATCGGATTATCTTTCGAACCGTTGCACGGCTCAAATTGAGCGAACGGCAAATTTCCTTGATGCTCTTTTTTTCGATCAGGTGTAAGCGACGCACTTTTCTAATAGTTTCCACGCAAATCATCCCGCTTGCCTCTCCATCGACTGCTCAATGAAAAGGATGTCTACAACCATAGGGAGGGGTCAAATTTGGACGCCGATTTCCCCGCTTAGGGGGTCAAAATTGCACGCTTTTCTACAAGTCAGGACCCGCTGGCCCTTGTCATTCTTCACGGAGCGTTTGGTGCGATAACCAATCGACAGGCCATCCATCGCGCCCGCCCGGATCAATTCAGCCGCCTCACGGCCCTTTTGCGTGGCCTCCAGCAGACGCCCTTTGACCCAAAGACCCTGGTCATCTTCGCGCACCTCGTCCCAGACACCGATGGGCTGAGCCGGATCGTGCTGCCACAGCATCTTGACCCGCTGCCCAGCCTTTGCCAGCCCGTCGAGCGAGCCCCGATACGCCCCGCGTTGCACCACATCGCTGCCCTGATCGACCTGTCCGAACAGGCTGGCATAGCCTTCGATCACGGCGTCATCGGTGACGGACAAACCGTCCCCGAACCGCGCGAATTTATGTTCTAAATTCATGAACTTCTCCATGTAACTCACTGAACTCATGGCGTTACCACCAAGATGGATTGAAACGCCTGCGCCAGGATCACCGCGACCACGCCATAGACCGTCAGCCACAACCGCTTCTCCAGCCGTTCCATCATCTCTTCGATCTGATCCAACCGTCTGCACAGATACGCATGCTGGATTTCGGCCACCCGTTCATGTGTGGCCAGACGCAGGCCCGGCGCGCATTCAAACGGAGGATATCCGTCAGACATCCGCGCGCTCCGGCAGGCCCAGCAGGGCGCGCTTTTCAGCGTCCGTTAGGAAATCCGCCGCATTGACCCGCGCCCATTGCGCATCACGTTCCGCCGACAGCGCGGGCACCTGATCCAGATCGGGTTTCAGCATCAGATCCTCGCCGGTAAAGCCAATCAGCCACTCCGACACCACCGCCGCCACCCGCGTCACCAGAGGCAGCACGGTCAGGCGATAGAACGCCCGATTGGCCTCCTGGTAGTTCGAATAGGTCGCGTCGCCCTGGATCCCCAGCAGCATCGGCGGGACCCCAAAGGCAAGCGCGATCTCACGGGCGGCGGCTTCCTTGGTCTTTTGAAACTCCATATCGGACGGAGAGAAACCCATCGGCTTCCAATCCAGCCCCCCTTCCAGAACCATCGGACGCCCCGCATTGCGCGCCCCGCGATAGTTCTGCTCGATCTCGTCGCTTAGGCGCCGAAATTGATCCTCGGCCATCACCCCATGGCCATCGCCCTTCCACACCAGCGCCCCCGAAGGCCGCGCCGCGTTATCCAGCAACGATTTCGACCACCGGGACGCGCTGTTATGCACATCAATCGCCATCGCCGCCGCCTGCATCGGCGAGAACCCATAGTGATCATCCTGAGGATGGAACGACTTGATATGACAGATGTTTTCCGCCGCAAATCGGTGCTTGTTACCGCCAACCGCATAGTCATACGCCTTGGGCCATCCATCCGCGCCCGGCACCACGCTCATCCGGTCCGAGCGTAAGACATGCAGTTCAACCGGCAGGCTTTCATCAGTCTGCACAGCCTCGACGTAGGCATTACCCGACAGCAGCAACTGCCCGAACAAGGCCTCCATCAACTCCGCTCGCCCCTGTGCCGCATTCGGACGCCGCATGAGGGAAAGGATCGGGTGAACGTCATAGCGCTGCGTCTGATCCTGCAGTACCAAGGGCAGGGCCGCCGCCGCCTCGGCAATCAACTTGACCGAGCGAAACCCCACCGGGTTCCCCGAAAACCCAGTACGTGTCAGCGACACCGCGTCCCGAGGGCTCCACGCCACGTGCCCGCCCGTCTGCCACGCCACCACGGGGCCTGCCGCGCTCGCCTTCGCCTCGGGCGCTTCCCTGGCCGCTCCACGACGCGAGAAATCGAATACCATGTCCAGATGCTCCTTTCTGCCGCCGCTCTGCCCGGCTTGTTGAAAGGAGTTATGACGGTGAGAAGTTTAAACCTTGGGAATGGAGCGCGCGTAGGGTGAGCAACACAAGCACCCAAAATCATCTGTGGTCTGAGTAGTAGACAGAATTGGTGACGAGACCGATACTCTATTGAGACAACCTTTGTTACTTTTGGATTACCATTTCAAATTTGCGCAGTTTCATGGATCGGGAAGGAACACAATATGTTCAACGAGGCAGTGAAAAACGGTGGCGTCGCGGTTGTTACCGGGGCAGCAAGTGGGGTCGGACGTGCTGCGGCACTACGGTTTGCGCAGGCGGGTCTGGGTGTCGTTCTGGCAGACCTACCCGGAGCACAGCTTGAAGCAACAGTTCAAGAAGCACGCCAATTGGCGTCCGCTGACGCACCTATTGAAGGCATACCGACTGATGTGACATCAGATGAAGACGTAAACAAACTTGCCGATCGCGCATTTGAGATAGGTCCAATTGCTGCTTTGATGAACAACGCAGGGATTAGTTTGCCGACAACCGCTTGGTCGGAAATGGAAAACTGGCAGCGACTTTTGCAAGTAAACTTTTTCGGCGTTCTGCGAGGTGTGCAGGCCTTTATGCCTCGCATGATCGAAGCTAACCGCTCTGCTGTAGTCATAAATACCGGCTCGAAACAGGGTATTACAACACCGCCGGGCAACCCCGGCTATAATGTCACCAAAGCCGCGGTCAAAGTGCTCAGCGAACAATTGGCTCATGAGTTGCGAGAAGCCGGAGCGCCAATTTCTGTTCACTTGTTTGTGCCAGGTTTTACATACACTGGTATGATTGCATCTTTCCTCCCGGAAAAACCGCCCGCGGCGTGGACCAGTGAACAAACGGTTGATCACTTGTTCAATCGAATGGCCAATGGTGATTTTTATATCCTTTGCCCGGACAACGATGTCGACGAGATACGCGACCGACGTCGAGCACAATGGGCTATTCAAGACATTACCGAAAACCGCCCTGCACTCTCTCGCTGGCATCCCGACTACGCAGAAGCGTTCGCTAAATTCGAGAAAACTGGTGAGCAATAGCTAATGGCACTGCACCCGAGGCCGCCGATACGCCCTTGCGGGCCCAACCATCAACTCGTGCAGTGCGCAGTCCAGCGAGTCGAGCCGGTCGTGCAAGCCCTGCGCTGAATCCAAAATGGCCAATTGTAAAAAATAGCCGCTCGTTGAACTTTGAACCAAATTCCTTTTCAGTCGCAGCCAAAGTCTTTTGAATTCATGCCAGAGATGTTGTTTGCGTCTCATATGCCCCCCACGTGCGCTTCGAATGCATGAGGGCACACGATGAATGAAAAAGACCCTGTCCCGCCCATCTACTACGATGCGCACGATATCTGGACAAACGAACCTACCGCTGCTGACAAACACGTCTACGAGGTGTTTGCTTCAAGCGTAGTCAATCTTGTGCAGGTGCTTGATGACTACAAAACAATGACGTCACCGGATGTCTATGCAAGGCTGTTTTCTTCGCTGTTGGCGTTGTCCCGATTGCTCGGTGAATATGAGGACAGTTGGAGCAAAGGGAAGCCGATGTCCTGAATCTCTGTGCTTTCAGCAAGTGGTCAGTCCGCTAGGAAAAACGTGATCGTTGGAAAGCAAACTTTCTAGAGCTCACAAACTTCGCACCCTAGGCCGCCGATACGCGCCTGCAGGCCCCACAATCAACTCATGCAGAGCCCAGACCAGCGCGTCGACGCGGTCAGGTGAGCCCTGCCCCTCGAACCCGCGCGCGGTCATCTGGCACATCTGTTCTTCCAGCGAGTCCAAGCCAATCACGTGGCCAACCCGACCCTGCTCGTACAACGCCGCCACAGGCTCGGCCCTCGCGACCTTACCGCGAGAGGCTCGCACTGCGCGGAACGGGACCAAAGGGTCTACCTGCCGCACGACCTCTTCCACCAGTTGCCCGCCCTGATTGACCTCGGCCACCAACCGCTCAGCCCCGAACTCATCCATCGCGTCAATCGCCGCCTGCGCCCAGCCCGCCGGGCCGACGCCCTGAACTGTCCGGTCGGCCAGCACGTAGGCGCGCCACGCCTCGGGCGGCCCCTGTAGCTGCGCGCCCACGACCACGATCCCGCAGGCATCGGCGTTCGATCCCGCCGTCACTGCCGGATCCAATGCCACAACTACCCGGTCCAGCTCGGGCAAATGCGCGCACCGCGCCGCCTCCAGCATCGAACCCGTCCACAACGCCCCCTCGGCATCTGACAATAGCACCCCGTCCAACTCCTGCCGCCCCAGCCGCGTGCCTGCGTAGCGCGCGCGCACCTCCTCGAGGAAGGACGGAGCCAGATTGGCCCGGTTCGCCTCGGTTGGCGCATGGGTTTGAACGTTGGACGGAGACGCCAGCAACTCTTTCAAAACCTTCACATTGCGCGGCGTGGTCGTCACGCAAACCCGAGGCTGATCCCCCAAACGCAAAGCGAATTGCAGCATATCCCAGGTCTCACCCGCCTTCTTCCATTTGGCCAACTCATCCACCCAGGCCGCATCGAACTGCGGGCCGCGCAGCCCCTCAGGATCATGCGCCGAAAACGCCTGCGCCTCGGCCCCGTTGGGCCAGATCAGCTTGCGTTCCGAGGCCTTCCACATGGGCCGTCGATCTGGCGGCGAACATTGCAAAATCCCGCTATCGCCAAAGATCATCACATCGCGCACCTGATCAAAGGTCTCACCCACCAACGCCACACGAGACGCTACGCCCTCGTCTAAAGGCTTGGACCCCTCGACCATCGACCGCACCCATTCCGACCCTGCGCGCGTCTTGCCAGCCCCGCGCCCGCCCATGATCACCCAGGACCTCCAGTCCCCGTCAGGAGGCAACTGATGTGGCAGCGCCCAGAACTCGAAAAGGAAAGGGAGGGCACAAAGCCCCCCCCTCCCCGATCTCACTCAGAAATCTGTCCTGCACCGCAACAGGTGCGGAGGCGAGCCAGCCTGCACCCGACCTCAAACCGAGCCCGGTCAAGGTCGAGCGCGTATCCCCCTTGGGCAATTCCGGCTTGTCTGTGATTTTGTTCGACAAAGCTTGTCTCCACTTTCTGGCAACTGCGGATCAGCCCCTCTAGCTGGCCGAGTTGCTTGCCTGTTCCGGCAAGGTCTGCATCCTCCCCGGCTCCGATCTGCTGGCGCAGTTCTTCCGCTGTATGGCGCAGATCGCGAATGGACCTCTCGAGCGACTGCAACAAGTCAGCCGTCTGGGAAATCCGCTCTTCCGGGGTAATCAAAGTCATGTTTGCCTGTGACCTCATGCGTGAGTTTTCTCCGCACGAGAGAAATGAAAAAACGGCCACCGGGTCGCCCCGGGGCCGTTGCCCACTTCTTCTAGCATGGCACAACTTATACGAGAATGAGTGCGCGGCGTCAAGTTTGTGCGCAACGGGTCGCAACGCCTAAACCGTTCTGTACATTAAACTTTTCACAACCCTCCGCGAGCGTTCTCCTGCGCGAACCATCTTATCGACAGAAAAACCCCACCAATACAGCTCGCATATGCAGATTAAACACAGACTTATTTCCCAATTACGTTTCCTTTTTTGAGAAAAAGAAGGAAATTGGTCCTCATTTGTGCTATTTTGACCATTATGCTCATCATTTTGTGAGCATGATTCAACCTAGAACGAAGTTGTTTATTTTTTGGAGTAGTTATGTCACGCCAACCCCATGGGCTTAGCCGATATGAAACGCTGGTAAAAGAATGCGCGGATACCCCACGCCCGCCGCTGCCGGATACGTTTGGACGAATCGGGCATCGCAACCCTCTCTCAGGTATCGCCCCAGGCGGTGAGCCTTTTGATACCGCCGATGTCCTCGCCGCGTTTGATGCAGCGGTTGACTCAATGAAAGATGCCAATGACCCACAGGGGCATGACGTCGCCGCCGGTATGACCTTCTTCGGTCAATTCGTCGACCACGATGTAACGCTGGACGCGACCTCGGCCATTGGGACAGTTATTGATCCAGCTACCATTCGTAATATCCGCACCCCGACACTGGACCTCGATTGCGTCTACGGCGATGGCCCGGAAGCATCGCCGCACCTCTATCACCCGGACCATCACGGCTTCCTTCTTTTTGGAAACGCTGACAATCATCTCGATCTTGCCCGAACCAAGCAAGGTACAGCCCTTATTGGCGACCCTCGTAACGACGAGAACCAGATCGTATCGCAATTGCAGGGCGCATTTATCTGCCTACACAATATCGTTATGACAGCCTTGGAGGCAGACAGTGGCATGGCGCGCAAAGCCTTGTCCGGCATTTCAGCGGCAGCCATGCATACATTCAAGAAGAGCGAGGAGCCTTTCCAGGTTGCGCGCCGAATTTGTCGGCTGCACTATCAGTATCTCGTGGCCCATGATTTGCTTCAGGCATTCGTCGACGCCCACACTCTTAAACATGTGCGCGATCATCTCGAAGGTGGGACACTTCCGAAGCCTTTCAAAGATGACTCTCCGGTTATGCCGATAGAATTCTCCGGCGCTGCTTACCGCTTCGGACACGCAACAGTGCAATCCAAATACCAACTCAATCATGACAATCTGGATTTCGACCTGTTCAAGCTAGGACGGCCCGAGTTCTCCTTCCGACCGTCAGACCTGAATATTCACTTTGAGAAATTGTTCGACTATCCCGGTCAAACTGCAGAAGCGCGTGCGCGCCCCATTGGGCGCAAAATGGCGCAATCCATTTTCGCGCTTCCCTTCATCAGCGGCACGGCAGATATCGGCGGCGCCACAATGACCGAAGACCAGAACCGCAAACTTCCCTTGCGCAACCTGCTGCGCGACCGTCTCACGTTGCCTGACTTCCGACCTTTTTGTTGATCTGACTGGGTTTTTGGTTTGTTTTCAGGTGTGGTTGCTCAGAGGCGCGTTGTAGTGCCCCATTATTATAAAAAGTATTGACATGGGCCTTCAGATGGCTAACCTCTTCGCCCATGTTCATCCGCACCAAACATGACGCAAAGCTCAACCGCACACGGATCCAGATCGTTGAATCCGTCCGCACCGGCTCCAAGGTACGCCAGAAGATCCTGCGCCATGTGGGTGTGGCCCATAACGACAGCGAGATTGAGGATATCAAGCGTCTGGCGGGCCGCTTGATGGAGCAATTACGCATTGATCGCTCGCCGCAAATGGAACTGTTCACGCCCACGGAATATGCCGATCTGCAGGCGCTGGTGCGCCGCGCTCCGCGGCCGGACAAGCTTGGCGTTGATCTTGCCGAGTGCCGTGAGGAGGCGCGGGTCTCTCTGGGTCTGCGGGATGTCATGGGGACGATGTATGACCAACTGGGTTGGGGGGCCCTTCTGGGGGCGGCGCGTAAAAGTGCCAATCGCATTGTGAAAGAGCTGGTTATGGCGCGGATCGCACAGCCCGAGAGCAAGCGCGCGACCGTGGAGGCGTTGGAGAACCAGGCAGGCATCACGCTCAATCTGGACGTGGTCTATCGGAGCATGGATTACATCAATACGCCGGTGATAGACGGGATTTGCAAAACCTCTCACGCGGCGGCAGAGAAGTTGCTGGGCGGGCCAGTGACCGTGCTGTTCTACGATTGCACGACCCTGGCCTTTGACACCGAGCGCGAGGACCCGGCCGAGGATGCGGACGGGGTCGAGCAGGATCATCTTCTGGCCAAGGGCTTCAGCAAGGATGGCAAGCATCACCGCGCTCAGGTCATGCTGGCGCTGATCGTCACCTCCGATGGGCTGCCTGTGGGCTATGAACTCTTCCCGGGAAACACCTGGGAAGGTCATACGCTGGAAGCTGCGCTGAAGGCGTTGGAGGGACGCTTCGACGTGGCCAGGGTCACGTTCGTGGCCGATGCCGCCATGCTCAGCAAGGACAACCAGCAGATGTTGCAGAACAAGGGTCTGCCCTACATCCTCGGCTATCGCATGAAGTCCGCCCCGGCCGCCGTGAAGGCGAACATTTTGAGCCCGGAGGGACGCCAGCCTTGGGCTGGACACGGTTCTGAAGAGGCAACCGAGAAGGGCTGGTACAAGGTGATCGACCAGGAGGGAGCGCGGGTCATTGTGACCTGGTCACCCACCCGGGCACGCAATGATGCCCACAAGCGCGACAAGGCAATCGAAAAGCTGCACAAGAAGCTCAAGCGCTCTCGCAAACCCGGCAGCTTCAGCAGCCGGGGATATGGCCGCTTCCTGGCCTTCCCCGACAGCGGGGACGTCACGCTGGATGATGCAAAGATCAAGGCAGCGGCACAATGGGACGGGCTGCATGCCATTGTTGTTCATGGTGCGGACGAACTGGAGGCACAGGACGTCATTGCCCGCTATCACCAGTTGTGGGAGATCGAAGCCTGCTTCCGCACCAACAAGCACGATCTGAAAATCCGGCCCATCTATCACTGGTCGCCGCGTCGGGTCCGGGCCCATATCGCCATCTGCTACATGGCCTTCTGCTGCCTGCAGCACCTGCGCAAGCATCTGGACCTGCTCGGACACCCGATGAGCCCGGCTCGTATCCGCAACGAGTTGAACGCATTGCAGCTCTCGATCCTGCGCCACAAAGGCACCCCTGACCGCTACGGCATGCCAAGCCATGCCACGGTCGATGCCAGACGCATCCTCACCTGCGTCGGCCTGACCTGGAACGAAGCCCCTTTCAAGATACCCCCCGGGCGCACCCGAAAAACTGGCCAGACCAAAGCCTGAGCTCCCTCAACACTCCGAAACAATCGCTGGCGAAAAAAGTCCGTGTAGTGCCTTTTGGCAACCAAGGCATAATAATATCAATGACTTATACGAAAAAATGTCGGAAGTCAGGAGAACCGCAAACTTCCCTTGCGCAACCTGCTGCGCGACCGTCTCACGTTGGAGCTTGCCTCAGGTCAGCAAATGGCGCGCAAGATGCATGTGCCCGAACTTGCCGCTCCGCCTGAGCTGTCAGACCACGGCGTCACCAAAACACCGCTGTGGTACTACTGTCTGCAAGAGGCTGAAGGTCATGGCGGACGACTTGGGCCGGTGGGCGGCACGATCGTCGCGACGGTGCTGCTACGACTTCTGTATCTTGACCCGGAAAGCCTGGCCTGCTCGACCCACGACTTTAAGCCGTGGAAAGAACTTGGTGCAGATGATGACGGCACATACTCGATGGGTCATATGCTGAAATTCGTTGAAGCCAATCGCGATAGCATCGCCCATGCGGGGGATCTTCGCACCTAAACCTACCATGCCCTGATCCGGTAAGTCGGATCAGGGTTTTCGCGCGACCAAGGAACCATCACTCACAAGCCTTGACATTTCATTCGCCACGCATCATGTGCCTCTGACCAGCGCTGACGCGTGAGCCTCGGCGGGCACCATCTGCCCCACAGCGCCACAGATTTCTCCAGTTCCCCATCACGCAGGGTTCTTAACGCGACGACCAGATAGAGCAGGATCCGCCTGCCTGTCCCGAGGTCCCGCTTGACCCTACCGGTCGCGAATGCGGCCCATCACGACTTGCCCGTTGGTGAATGCTGCGGGCGGCAAAGGATAAATATTGTTCGACTTCGATATGCTGGGCCTTGCACCAGCGCTCAACGATGCACTCAAAAGTGCGAATTTCTCACAACCCACGCCGATCCAGAACCAAGCGATCCCGCTGGCTCTGAATGGGCATGACATTCTGGGGCTGGCGCAGACCGGTACCGGCAAAACGCTGGCCTTTGGCCTGCCGTTGATTGATCACCTGCTGAACCAACCCGGCAAACCTGCACCTAAAACGGCCAAGGCATTGATCCTTGCGCCCACACGCGAGCTTGTGAACCAGATTGCCGACAGCCTGCGGGTTCTGACCGGCAAGACCAAACTGCGCGTGGCAACAGTTGTGGGTGGCCAGTCCATCAACAAACAGATCGCCTTTCTGGGCCGCGGCACAGATATTCTGGTGGCCACACCTGGGCGTCTGATCGACGTGATGGAGCGAAAGGCCGTCGACCTTGGGTCGGTTCGCCACCTTGTTCTGGACGAAGCCGACCAGATGCTGGATCTTGGCTTCATCCACGCGTTGCGCAAAATCGCGCCTGCTCTGGGCACGCCGCGTCAGACCATGCTGTTCTCGGCCACGATGCCAAAGCAGATGGAAGAGATCAGCCGGGCTTACCTCACCAACCCGCAGCGGGTGCAGGTCTCTCCTCCGGGTAAAGCGGCGGACAAGATCACGCAATCGGTTCACTTCGTCACCAAACCCGAGAAACCTGGCAAATTGCGAGAGATTCTGTCGCAGGACACCGACGCCCTGACCCTTGTCTTCTCGCGCACCAAGCACGGGGCCGAGAAGCTGATGAAGGGGCTTGTCGCCGATGGCTACAACGCCGCCTCGATCCACGGCAACAAAAGCCAGGGGCAGCGGGACCGCGCCATCAAGGCCTTCCGCGCGGGAGAGATCAACGTGCTGGTCGCAACCGATGTCGCCGCGCGTGGGATCGACATTCCCGGTGTGGCCTATGTGATCAACTACGACCTGCCCGAGGTGCCCGACAATTATGTCCACCGCATTGGCCGTACGGCCCGCGCCGGTCGCGAAGGCGAGGCGATTGCGTTCTGCTCCGCGGAAGAGGTCGATCTGCTGCGTCAGATACAAAGACTTATGAAGATCGACATCCCGGTTGCCAGCGGCACTCAGCCCGAACCTGTTGAGGCGGAACGTGGCGGGCGTCGCCAGAACAATCGGCGTTTCAAGCCGAGACCGGCGAACGGAGGTGCGAAACCTGGGCAAAACAAGCGCCGGCGCCCCCGTCGCAAACCCGCAGCCTGACCAAAAAAAACAGCGCCGAAAGCGGCGCTGTCCTGACTTCCGACCTTTTTGTTGATCTGACTGGGTTTTTGGTTTGTTTTCAGGTGTGGTTGCTCAGAGGCGCGTTGTAGTGCCCCATTATTATAAAAAGTATTGACATGGGCCTTCAGATGGCTAACCTCTTCGCCCATGTTCATCCGCACCAAACATGACGCAAAGCTCAACCGCACACGGATCCAGATCGTTGAATCCGTCCGCACCGGCTCCAAGGTACGCCAGAAGATCCTGCGCCATGTGGGTGTGGCCCATAACGACAGCGAGATTGAGGATATCAAGCGTCTGGCGGGCCGCTTGATGGAGCAATTACGCATTGATCGCTCGCCGCAAATGGAACTGTTCACGCCCACGGAATATGCCGATCTGCAGGCGCTGGTGCGCCGCGCTCCGCGGCCGGACAAGCTTGGCGTTGATCTTGCCGAGTGCCGTGAGGAGGCGCGGGTCTCTCTGGGTCTGCGGGATGTCATGGGGACGATGTATGACCAACTGGGTTGGGGGGCCCTTCTGGGGGCGGCGCGTAAAAGTGCCAATCGCATTGTGAAAGAGCTGGTTATGGCGCGGATCGCACAGCCCGAGAGCAAGCGCGCGACCGTGGAGGCGTTGGAGAACCAGGCAGGCATCACGCTCAATCTGGACGTGGTCTATCGGAGCATGGATTACATCAATACGCCGGTGATAGACGGGATTTGCAAAACCTCTCACGCGGCGGCAGAGAAGTTGCTGGGCGGGCCAGTGACCGTGCTGTTCTACGATTGCACGACCCTGGCCTTTGACACCGAGCGCGAGGACCCGGCCGAGGATGCGGACGGGGTCGAGCAGGATCATCTTCTGGCCAAGGGCTTCAGCAAGGATGGCAAGCATCACCGCGCTCAGGTCATGCTGGCGCTGATCGTCACCTCCGATGGGCTGCCTGTGGGCTATGAACTCTTCCCGGGAAACACCTGGGAAGGTCATACGCTGGAAGCTGCGCTGAAGGCGTTGGAGGGACGCTTCGACGTGGCCAGGGTCACGTTCGTGGCCGATGCCGCCATGCTCAGCAAGGACAACCAGCAGATGTTGCAGAACAAGGGTCTGCCCTACATCCTCGGCTATCGCATGAAGTCCGCCCCGGCCGCCGTGAAGGCGAACATTTTGAGCCCGGAGGGACGCCAGCCTTGGGCTGGACACGGTTCTGAAGAGGCAACCGAGAAGGGCTGGTACAAGGTGATCGACCAGGAGGGAGCGCGGGTCATTGTGACCTGGTCACCCACCCGGGCACGCAATGATGCCCACAAGCGCGACAAGGCAATCGAAAAGCTGCACAAGAAGCTCAAGCGCTCTCGCAAACCCGGCAGCTTCAGCAGCCGGGGATATGGCCGCTTCCTGGCCTTCCCCGACAGCGGGGACGTCACGCTGGATGATGCAAAGATCAAGGCAGCGGCACAATGGGACGGGCTGCATGCCATTGTTGTTCATGGTGCGGACGAACTGGAGGCACAGGACGTCATTGCCCGCTATCACCAGTTGTGGGAGATCGAAGCCTGCTTCCGCACCAACAAGCACGATCTGAAAATCCGGCCCATCTATCACTGGTCGCCGCGTCGGGTCCGGGCCCATATCGCCATCTGCTACATGGCCTTCTGCTGCCTGCAGCACCTGCGCAAGCATCTGGACCTGCTCGGACACCCGATGAGCCCGGCTCGTATCCGCAACGAGTTGAACGCATTGCAGCTCTCGATCCTGCGCCACAAAGGCACCCCTGACCGCTACGGCATGCCAAGCCATGCCACGGTCGATGCCAGACGCATCCTCACCTGCGTCGGCCTGACCTGGAACGAAGCCCCTTTCAAGATACCCCCCGGGCGCACCCGAAAAACTGGCCAGACCAAAGCCTGAGCTCCCTCAACACTCCGAAACAATCGCTGGCGAAAAAAGTCCGTGTAGTGCCTTTTGGCAACCAAGGCATAATAATATCAATGACTTATACGAAAAAATGTCGGAAGTCAGGAAACAAGCGCCGGCGCCCCCGTCGCAAACCCGCAGCCTGACCAAAAAAAACAGCGCCGAAAGCGGCGCTGTTTTTCGTTTTGGCTTAGTTGCCCGAGTTTCGTTCGGCCTCAATCTCGCGCCATTTCGCGACATTGCGGTTATGTTCCTGCAACGTCTTGGCAAAAGCGTGACCTCCGGTACCATCCGCAACAAAGAACACGTAGTCCGTGTTGTCAGGCGCAACGGCTGCTTCGAGGCTCGCCAGACCTGGGTTGGCGATCGGCGTCGGTGGCAGCCCGTCGATCTGATAGGTATTCCAAGGTGTTGGCCGGTTCAGCTCGCTGCGGCGCAAGCCGCGACCCAGCGTGCCCTGCCCCTTGGTGACGCCGTAGATCACCGTCGGGTCTGTCTGAAGGCGCATGCCTTGATTCAGACGGTTCACAAAGACGCTGGCAACTTGGCCCCGCTCTCCGGGAACGCCCGTTTCCTTTTCGATGATCGAGGCAAGGATCAGCATTTCTTCGGGGCTTTCCAGCGGCAAACCCTCTTGGCGGTTTTCCCAGGCCGCATTGATCCGAAGCTGTTGTTTGTCCTGCATCGCTTTCAGGATGTCGTTGCGGTCCTGACCGGCAGCGACATCGTAGCTGTCTGGCGCAAGAGAGCCTTCGGCAGGAATCTCGGAAATCTCGCCGCTCAGCGCTTCAAAAGCCTTCAACGCCTCGACCACCTGCCATGACGTCACGCCCTCGGCCAGTGAGACACGATAGCGCGTGTCTGCCTCTTGGCGCTTCTCCTGATAGGCCGCCGGGGTTTCTTCTTCCTCGGCCATATCAAACTCGGCGATTTCGTCGAATTCCAGCGTGGCTGGGTTCAACTCGCGCACGCGGGTCTGGGCGCGGGTCACGCCAATGCGGTATTCGATCTCTGAGCCGCAGGTGCTGGCACCGCTGCTGGTGATCTCGTAGATGATCTGCTCCATCGACGCGCCTTCACGCACCAGAAAGCTGCCTGCTTTCAACTGCTGTGCGCGGTCGGTGTAGTCGGCGGCCATGCGGAAGATGGTAGCGTTGGTGATCGCGCCCTGATCCTCAAGCTCGCGGCTGACCCGAGTCATGTTCGAACCGCTTTCCACCCGCAGGCAGATCGCGGCTTCCAGCGGGCCTTCCGACTGATACTGGGTCTGGCCCCAAAGGATCAGACCGCCCACCAGAAACAGGCCGACCACCAGGATGGTCAGCGCGTTCGATGCAATGGCCCGCCACATTTAACTGGCCTTTCCGAAGATCACGCTGGCATTGGTGCCACCAAACCCAAACGAGTTCGAAAGGGCCACGTTGATCTCACGCTCGCGCTTTTCGTTCGGAGCCAGATCAATCGGTGTTTCAACCGCCGGATTGTCGAGGTTGATGGTTGGAGGAGCCACCTGATCGCGGATCGCAAGGATCGAGAAGATCGCCTCAATCGCGCCTGCAGCCCCGAGCAAGTGCCCCGTGGCCGATTTGGTCGAAGTCATGGTGGCATTCGCTGCATGGTCACCCAACAGACGCTCAACAGCACCCAATTCGATGGTATCCGCCATGGTCGAGGTGCCATGCGCATTGATGTAGTCCAGATCTTTCGGCTCCAGCCCAGCGCTGCGCAGAGCGGCTTTCATCGAGCGCTCAGCCCCGTCGCCATCCTCGGACGGTGCGGTGATATGATAAGCGTCGCCCGACATGCCGTAGCCCAGAACCTCGGCATAGATCTTCGCGCCGCGCGCCTTGGCGTGCTCGTATTCTTCCAGAATGACGATGCCCGCGCCTTCGCCCATGACGAAACCGTCGCGGTCAACGTCGTAGGGGCGGCTGGCTTTCTTCGGATCGTCTGCATACTTGGTCGACAGCGCCTTGCAGGCGTTGAAACCTGCGATGCCAATCTCGCAGATGCAGCCTTCGCCGCCACCGGCCACCATGACATCGGCGTCGCCTGCGCGGATGATGCGGCTTGCATCCCCAATCGCATGGGCACCTGTCGAACATGCAGTCACGACCGAGTGGTTCGGACCTTTGAACCCGAACCGGATCGACACCTGACCGGACGCCAGGTTGATCAGCGCGCCGGGAATAAAGAAGGGCGACACACGGCGTGGGCCCTTGTCACGGATCAGATTGGCCGTATCCGCAATCGAGCCCAGACCACCAATGCCAGAGCCGATCAAAACGCCAGTGCGCAGGCGATCTTCCTCACCCTCAGGGGTCCAGCCCGCATCCTTGCACGCCATCTCCGCTGCGGCGATTGAGTACAGGATGAAGTCTTCGATCTTGCGTTGTTCTTTCGGAGGCATCCAGTCATCGGGGTTGAACGTTCCGTCTGTTCCGTCCCCACGCGGCACCTCGCAGGCATAGGTCGTAGTGACCCCGCTTGCCTCGGCATCGAAATGTGTGATTGGCCCTGCGCCGGACTCTCCGTCCAGCAGACGCGACCAGGTTTCCTCGACTCCGCTGGCCAAAGGAGTGACCAACCCCAGACCGGTTACGACGACTCTGCGCATGAAGTGCCTCTTGCCTGCTTACTGTTATGCGAACCGCTCATACCCCGGCCCGGGGTGCGGGGGCAAGGGCCACGCTCCATTCCCCGTCTGCATCTTGCGGTTTCAGCTTGATTTTGGGCGATCCAGCGCTTGCGAATCCCCCTCGCCCTGCTGACATCGCAGGGCGAGAGAGTTTCAATTTCGGTTCCGTTACTGGAACTGCGCCACTGGCTCATGCGCGCCAGCTGCTACGCCCAGAGCGTCGGACAGATCGACTGTTTTCCGGAACAAAGCTCTGCCGACGATCGCGCCCGCGATGTTCGGGATGTAGGACAGACGCGAGATATCGTCCGCAGTACGCACCACGCCGCTGGCAATGACTGGCGTCCGCGAATGCTGCGCCACACCGGAGATCAGTCCCAGCTGCGCTTCGACGTCTTCCATGTCACTGTCAATATCGGTCACAACTATGGCTGCGAAAGGCGTGCCGTCGAAGGCGTCAATGAACGCCTCGGGTGTGAACGCACTTTGGCTGCGCCAACCGTCGGTCATGACAAACCCCTGCCAGACATCGACCGCAAGAACGATCTGATCCGGGTAGAGCTTCGCAAGCTCCTTTACAAGGTTAGGGTCCCGTGCCGCAAGCGTCCCGATCACAACGCGGCCTGCGCCCTTGTCGATCCAGTATTCGACCTGCTCGCGGTTACGCATACCACCGGCCAATTGCACGGGGATCTCGGCCGACCGAATGATCTCTTCCACCAGTTCATGGTTGGTGTCGCGGCCTTCTACGGCATCGAAGTCTGTCAGATGCATCCACTCGGCCCCGGCCTCGGCCCAACCCCGCGCGGTTTCGACCGGGTTCACATGCCAGATCATCGCATCCTCCAGACGCCCTTTGTCCAAGGTGACGCAGCGACCGTTCTGAAGTTCCATTGTGGGGTAGATTCTCATGAGCTTTCTCCTCCGCCCAAGCGCCCTAAAGTCTCATTGTAACATACACGCTCACATCCGAGCCTGCTGCGACCAGGATCGGCATTGTTTGCGCTGTTTGCGGCATTGCGGAGTATTGGCGGTATTACGCCCGCGCCGGAGGACCGTTGCGACGCAGAAGATGGACAGGGGTGCCGTTGTACTCGGCCTCACGCATCACGACATAGCCCAGCTTTTTCGCAAGCTTCTGCGACGAAGCGTTGGCTGCGTTTACCATCGCCACCAAACGGCCCGGCATGATCCGATCAAACCAGTCATGGGCGGCCTGAGCGGCCTCATATCCGAGACCCAGCCCCTGAGCTTCGGGGGCCAGAACCCAACCGGCTTCGGGATAAGTGTCAAAATCCTCGCCCATCGCACGGTTTCCATAGAAGAAACCGGCCTGACCGATCAGCTTGCGATTCGATTGCTGCAGCACACCCCATTGCCCGAACCCGGCCATCTGCCAATGCCCTGCATTGCGCAGAAACGAGTCCCAGGCCTCACCGCGCGACCGCGGGGTGCCACCGATATGGCGCGTTACACACGGGTCGCGCCAGATCTCGGCGAACCGTTCAAAATCCTCAGGGCGCATCGCACAGAGTGTCAGACGTGCCGTGTTTATCATCGGGGTGGATCTTATCATGTCCTGCCCACCTTGAATTGTGCCTCAGTGGAAACAGTGCGAATCGAATTCGCCTCGTGCAACCCTGAATTTAACGCAGGCACAAAAAAGCGGCGCCTCCGTTGCCCGGAAGCGCCGCTTTTCTATCATTACGATACGCTTAGGACGCTTCGCTGATGAATTTGACGGCGTCGCCAAAGGTCTGGATGGTCTCGGCTGCGTCATCGGGAATCTCGATGCCGAACTCTTCTTCGAAGGCCATGACCAGTTCAACGGTGTCCAGGCTGTCTGCGCCCAGGTCGTCGATGAACGAAGCGTTTTCCGCTACTTTGTCTTCTTCAACACCCAGGTGTTCAACAACGATCTTCTTCACGCGATCTGCGACGTCGCTCATGTCTATTCCTCATTCTTTCTTCAGGGCGATCCGCCCGGTTCTGCCCTTGCCCGCTCGGGATGGACTTGTTTTGCCCGTTCCGGGCGGTTTGGCTCCCGGCTGTCCGGGAAAGTCGAGGGCCGACCAAAACGACCGGCCCCAGCATAGATGCGCCGCCGATAGCATAGTCAAAGCGCAAGGCAAACGCTTTCGCATCGCCTTGGTTGCGGTCACAACATAGCCATGCCGCCGTTCACATGCAAGGTTGTTCCGGTCACGTATCCGGCCTCGGGGCTGGACAGGTACAGAACAGCGGCCGCGATTTCCTCAGGGTCGCCCATTCGACCAGCCGGAACTTTCAGCAACAGACCTTTTTTCTGCTCGTCCGTCAGCTTTTCCGTCATCGCCGTCGTGATAAAGCCGGGGGCCACTGCGTTCACCGTAATTCCGCGCGTCGCAACCTCATGGGCCAGCGCTTTCGAGAACCCGATCATCCCCGCCTTGGAGGCCGCATAGTTCGCCTGCCCCGGATTGCCGATCGCCGCCACAACAGATGAAACATTCACGATCCGGCCCCAGCGCGCCTTCATCATGCCCCGGATCACGCCTTTGCACAGCTTCATGGTCGAGGTCATGTTCACGTCAATTACGCTCTGCCATTCCTCGTCGGACATGCGCATGAACAGGTTGTCACGTGTGATACCCGCGTTGTTGACCAGGATATCGACCGAGCCCATCGCTTCAGCTGCCTGCTTCGGCAGGGCCTCGACGGCTTCGGAGTCGCTCAGGTTGCACGGCAGCACGTGGGCGCGTTCGCCCAGTTCGTCGGCCAGTTTCTGCAGCGGCTCAACCCGCGTGCCGGACAGACCGACCGAGGCACCCGCGCCGTGAAGGGCCCGTGCGATATCGCCTCCGATACCACCCGAAGCGCCAGTGATAAGCGCGTTCTTACCTGTCAAATCAAACATTATATTTCCCTCGTGAGGCGCCCCGAAGGCCGCGTTCTATGCTTACGATTCGGCCTGAACGGCCGTTTGAACATCCTCGGGCGTACCAACGGCCTTGCCCGCAATTGCCCGGTCAATCTTGCGGATCATACCCGACAGAGCCTTGCCCGCGCCAATTTCCCATGTCTCGGTGACACCTTGTGCTGCCATGTATTGCACGCTTTCCCGCCACCGGACCGAGCCCGTGACCTGCTCGACCAGCAATTGACGGATCTGATCCGGGTCTGTGACCGCATCGGCCCGCACATTGGCGATCAGAGGAACAGCTGGCGCCTTGATCTCAACTGTGGCCAATGCCTCGGCCATAGCATCCGCCGCGGGCTGCATCAGCGCGCAATGGAACGGAGCGCTGACAGGCAGCATAACCGCACGCTTTGCGCCCTTTTCCTTGGCAATCTCAGCCGCACGTTCCACAGCAGCCTTCGCGCCGGATACCACAACCTGAGTCGGATCGTTGTCATTGGCTGCCTGACAAATCTCACCCTGCGCGGCCTCTTCAGCTACTGAGCGCACGGCCTCAAGGTCCAGCCCCAGGATGGCCGCCATCGCGCCCTCTCCCACCGGCACGGCGCTTTGCATGGCTTGCCCACGGGTCCGCAACAGGCGAGCCGTATCAGCCACCGTCAATGAACCAGCTGCAGCCAGAGCGGAATACTCACCCAATGAATGCCCGGCCACAAAGGCAGCATCGGTGACCGAGACGCCTTCGGCCTCAAGCGCGCGCATCGCCGCCATCGAGGTCGCCATCAACGCCGGTTGCGCGTTCCGTGTCAGGGTCAGATCGGCAATATCACCTTCCCAGATCAGCTGGCTCAGCTTTTCGCCAAGCGCGTCGTCCACCTCGTCAAAGATGGCCTGAGCTGCCGGGTATGCCTCGGCCAGAGCCTTGCCCATGCCGATGGTCTGGGCACCCTGCCCTGGGAAAACGAACGCGCGTGTCATTGCAACCTCTTGGATGACGTTAGGTTGCGGCGGGGTGTAAACCGTGTGAGGACGCGGCACAAGTAGGGCCTGCGCTCTGCATTCGGGCACCATATCTGTGCGCGGGTCGGGCTTGTGCCGAATCCTTCTGGCTTTAGGTTCAAGACAGCCAATCGAATCCGGAGCGTGCGAGAGATGCCCTCGACCAATACCTTTTCCACCTATGGCAGCGTGACCAAGACTTTCCACTGGTTGACCGCCCTGCTGATCCTGACCGCCCTGCCTTTGGGCTGGTTTGCCAATGATTTGGCGCATGCCATCTACGACCCGAACATCCCGACCAGCGAATCCGATATCGCGCGGGCCGCAACACTGTTCTCCCTTCACAAAACGATAGGGGTCACCGTGTTCTTCGTGGCTCTGGCGCGTATCCTTTGGGCGCTGACCCAAACCAAACCCGGCCTGCTTAATGCCGACAACAAGCCCGAGGCTTTCGCCGCTGAGACCGTTCACTGGATGCTCTACGCATCGCTTGTTCTGGTGCCCCTGACCGGCTGGATACACCACGCCGCGACCGAAGGCTTTGCGCCCATCTGGTGGCCCTTCGGCCAAAACCTGCCCTTCGTGCCCAAATCCCTCTATTTGTCCGAGTTGACGGCAAACCTGCATTGGCTGTTCATCTGGGTTCTTGCCGGTTCGCTGGCGCTGCACATCGCGGGCGCGCTGAAACATCATGTCGTGGACAAGGACAGCACCCTGCGGCGGATGCTGCCGGGACGAACTGACGCGCCCGAGCCTCCAACGCAACACCACTCACCCGTACCTGCATTTGCAGCGTTGGCCATCTGGGGCGCCGTTCTGGTCGGTGGCTGGTCCATCGGAGTGTTCGAGGATCACGCAAAAGGCGCCGTGGACGCCGCCGAGCTTGGCGATGTGCAATCCGACTGGAACGTCGAAGAAGGCACCCTGTCGATCACCATCTCGCAGTTGGGCAGCCCCGTCACCGGCAGTTTCAACGAATGGACGGCGGCAATCGCGTTTGAAGAACCCGCCCAACCGGGCCCTGCGGGATCGGTTGATGTGACCATCGCCATCGCGTCGCTCAGCCTCGGGACGGTCACGGACCAAGCCATGGGCGCTGATTTCTTCGACAGCGCGCAATTCCCAACGGCCCAGTTCAAAGCTGACCTGTTCAAAACAGATACAGGCTACGAGGCCCGAGGCCCCCTGACCATCCGAGACAAATCGGTGGACGTTGTACTACCCTTCTCCCTGCAACTCGAGGACAACACGGCAACCATGTCTGGCACATTGGAGCTAAACCGCATTGCGTTCGATGTGGGCACATCCCAACCGACCGAGGAGTCTCTGGGCTTCAAAGTTACGGTCTCCGTTGACCTGACGGCGAAACGTTCAGAGTAAAAAAGAAACCGCCGGGGGTTTTGGCCCCCGGCGGTTGTGATCCAAAAGATCAGCGCAGACTTACTCGGCTTTCTGAGCCTCTACAGAGATCTGCACCTGAACTTCATCGCTTACGAAGGGCGCGAACTGACCCAGGTCGAACTCGCTGCGCACCAGCGTCGTTGTTGCGTCGAAGCCGGCCCAAGGCTTGTTTGCCATCGGGTGGTTGTCAGCCTTGTTCAACTTGGCATCCAGAACGACCGATTTAGTAACGCCGTTCATGGTCAGGTCACCGGTGATGTTTGCGGTGTTTTCGCCGGTCACTTCGATCGAGGTCGAGGTGAACGTGATAAGGTCCCCTTCGGCGGCGCCAAAGAAATCCTCGGTCATAAAGTGATCTTCACGCGGCTTCCAGCCTGTGAACATCTCTAGAACCGGCATGGAGACCGAAACGCTCGACGCGGCAGGATCTTCCTGATCGAACATGATCTCGCCTTCAAAGCCTGAGAACATGCCGTAAGTGGTCGAGAAACCAAGGTGATCGTAGCTGAAAAGCACCTGGCTATGGCTAGAGTCCAGAACGTATTTTTCGGCGCTGGCGAAAGCGGTGGTTGCCGTAAGGGCAAGCGCGGCAGCAAGGAGGGTGGATTTCATGACTGTCTCCGGGTTTGTGGACTATACGCAAACATAGTGCGTTTGCTCGGAAACAAAAATGTGCTGCCCAAGGGCAGCACACAAGTCTTTTTGATTCACAATTTCTGTGCTTGGTTGAACAGAATAAATCTCAGGCGAAAATTGCTACACTTTGGCTGAGTTGCCCCTTCAGCGCTCGGCTGACATCCGCCGATTGCAGTGGCAGTTTCATCAGCAGGCTGCCGTCGACATCAAACAGCTGCACCTCGTCATCCTCGAATTTTGCACCACCCAGGCTGTCATAGCTGCGACGCAGAACCGTCTGAGGGCGCCCGTTTTCATTCTTCTGCAGCACGCGCACCTCGCGGCGGATCGGGTCAAAATAGGCATCCGGGCGGCTGTCCATCACTTCGATCGTCAACAGGCTTACGCCAACGATCAAAAACACCATCGAGGCCACCATCTTGATCGGCCAAACCTCGGCTCCCAACATCGAACCGGGCATCAGCCACATCGAAAAGGCGGAAACGATCAGGAAGGCTCCGACGGCGCGCGCCAAAACCAGCCGCGCTTGCCAGTTCGCTTTGAACGTGATCATGACCGGAACGGAATGCTCAAAGCTCGCACCCGTCGCTTTATTGTCGAGCGTATTTGTCTGTATCGCGGTCATAACATCCATACCCTTATTAAGGTTACCGTCGTAAGTCTGTGCTATCCGGTTATTTCCGGGTTGCTTATCAACTTCGGGGCGAAAAGCGTCAGGAATTGGGCGCGGCAGTGGAATTTGGGCGACTTCACAGAGGCATATGTGGCAGGGCTTGCCCCGCCCGCTCAAACGTGTATACGAGGCCATCCTTCGCAAGAGATATGAATCGCGCAGCCTCTCGTGGCAGGGTCGCGAAGGACCAGATGGCCCCGCCTTTGAAATGCGCCTTGATATAAACAGGAGTGCACATGCCACTGTATGAGCATGTAATGATCGCGCGTCAGGATCTGTCCAACGCGCAGGCAGAAAGCCTTGTCGAACATTTCGGCACCGTTCTGGCTGACAACGGCGGTAACGTCGTCGAAAGCGAGTACTGGGGCGTCAAGACGATGGCTTACAAGATCAACAAGAACCGCAAAGGCCACTATGCCTTCCTGAAAACCGATGCCCCTTCCGGCGCGGTACAGGAAATGGAACGCCTGATGCGCCTGCATGACGACGTTATGCGCGTTCTGACCATCAAGGTCGACGAGCATGCCGAGGGCCCCTCGGTCCAGATGCAGAAGCGCGATGAGCGCGAAGGCCGCCGCGAGCGCCGCTGATCAACGCCTGACGAAAGGACATAAACCATGGCCGCAAAACCATTTTTCCGCCGCCGCAAGGTCTGCCCGTTCTCGGGTGAGAACGCGCCGAAAATCGACTACAAAGACACCCGTCTGCTGCAGCGCTACATCTCTGAGCGTGGCAAGATCGTACCTTCGCGCATCACCGCCGTTTCGGCGAAAAAGCAGCGTGAACTGGCTCGTGCTATCAAGCGCGCCCGCTTCCTCGCCCTGCTGCCCTACGCTGTGAAGTAAGGAGAGACTGACATGCAAGTTATCCTTCTGGAACGCGTTGCGAAACTGGGTCAAATGGGCGACGTCGTTGACGTTAAGCCCGGCTACGCCCGCAACTTCCTGCTGCCCCAAGGCAAAGCCCTGAGCGCATCGAACGCCAACATCGCGTCGTTCGAAGCCCAGAAAGCACAGCTGGAAGCGCGCAACCTTGAAACCAAGAAAGAAGCTGAAGCGCTGGCTGAAAAGCTGGACGGTCAGCAGTTCATCGTGATTCGCTCGGCATCGGATGCTGGCGCTCTGTACGGTTCGGTCACGCCGCGTGACGCCGCAGACGCTGCGACTGAAGCAGGCTTCACCGTCGACAAGAAACAGGTCGTTCTGGTCGCTCCGATCAAAGAACTGGGCCTGCACGCGGTTGCAGTTCGCCTGCACCCCGAGGTTGAAGTCGAGATCAAGATGAACGTTGCCCGTTCGGAAGAAGAAGCCGAACTGCAGGCATCGGGCAAATCGATTCAGGAACTGGCTGCTGAAGAAGAAGCCGCTGCTGAATTCGAAATCGCCGAACTGTTTGACGACATCGGCTCGGCCGCGTCGGAAGACGAAGATCTGGCCCCCGAGGCCGCTCCGGCGGACGAAGACGAAGCCAAAGCCTGATCAGGCTGACGCAACAAGATTGAAGGGCTGCGCCATTCGCGCGGCCCTTTTTCGTATCGGAACCAGCAAAATTCAGCCAAATTTTAAAGCTAAGGTTGCGACAAGACCCGTGATCCATATGATCGCCGCCTGAAGTTCGGAGTAGTTTGATGGCCCTATTCTCTCGTCGCAGCATCATCGCTTTCCTTGCCCTGTCTGCCCTCGCCGCGTGCAGCGGTGCCGAGGTTTCACGCGGTGACCCCGATCCCTTCGATCCGCCGCTCTACCCCAACGAAACGCCCGAGCTGAGGGCCTCGATCAACAAATGGGCCGATCACTACGAACTCCCCCGAGAGCTGGTCCACAAACTTGCGATCCGCGAAAGCACGCACCGGCCATGGGCTGTAAACCGGCCGTATTACGGGCTTTTGCAGATCCTGCCCGCTACCGCACGTTCGATGGGATACAAGGGAAATGCCCAAGGTTTGCTTGATGCAGACACAAATCTTGAATATGCAGGCAAGTACCTACGCGGCGCTTGGATGCTGGCGGACGGAGATCAACAACGCGCGATTTTCCTTTACGCCAAAGGGTTTTACCCCGAAGCAAAGGCGCGCGGAATGCTTGTCGAAACAGGGCTACGATCCGCGCCCTAGGCCCTGTGCGCTGTTAGCAGTTTGGGCAAAATAGTGACAAAAATGCTCTATAGCCCGAAACAACACGCCAAAAGCTTAGACATTTCCTGCATTGACTGTCGAGAACATTCTGAATTGTCCGGTGTAGGTAACATGCCAATTGTCCGCTTCAGTTGATTGCGCGGTGGCCCAATTCGGAGGGAGCCGTAGGCGACCGTAGATTTGGGCCACCGCGTTCGCGCCACGTCGAAGCGGGTCACGCGACTTTGTGTTTGCTATCCTCCTGTGTGATGGGTGATCCGTCAGGCTGGTAGCGGCCAATGCATCTCGGGCCGTGGAAGATGACCAGTTGACCATCGGGGTATTCGTGGACCCTGACCTTCGCCTTGACGAAATGATGACGGTGCCTGTCTGCCGCGATCTGCATGACCAGGCCCTTGTAGCGCACCGTATTGTCGTTGCCGACGACGCGGTCTTCCTGCACACACAGGGTGTCGCGCACATTGCCTGTAAACGGCACGAAGGCCGAGGTCGTATCCTCCGGCTCCCTTGCAAACAGGGCATTGTGTTCGGGAAGATAGACCTCTTTCAGGAACTGATTGGCCTCTTCAATGGTTGTGATCCCATGGGACCGCAGTTCCTGCGGCAATCGGTTCTGGAACGTGCCAAACATGCGTTCAGACCGTCCACGGGCCTGCGGTGAATAGGCCGGGATCAGCTCAATGCCGAGTTGCTGCAAGGCGCGCCCGACCTGGGTCAGATTGTCCTTGTCCACTTTGCCGCCCGCTTCGGGCGTATGCCAGTAATGAGAGCCCCGATCGGCATAGAGCGAGCAAAACAGACCTTGCGCCTCGATCACCTCTGTCAGCCCCTGAAAACTGCTCATCGTCCCTTCTTCCTCGACAAAGAATGCCGAATAAACCCGGTTGGTGGCATCGTCCATGGTGACGATCAGATCCCACCACTGACCCGGAACCCATTCATGGCTGGAGCCGTCCTGATGCAACATCATGCCAACCATCGGACGGCGGGGCCGCTTGCGCCGATGGGCACCTCGTCGGGGTGCTGCCTGAACCCGGCCGTGGCGCTGCAGTGTAAGCCGCACCCAGTTGTAGCTCTGTGTGAAACCATGGTGGGCCACCAGCTTCTCGTGGAAATGCTTCGGCGTGTAATCCCAGTACTTGGTATCAAACAGTTCAAGCATCTCCATGACCTTATCCGTGGCAACACGATTGTTGGCCAGTTTGCCAAGCCGACGGTCGTACAGACCTTCTGCACCATCCGCCTCAAATCGATCCTCCCAACGCCTGACGGTGCGCACGGATACACCCAGTATCTCAGCCGCCTGTTCTTGCGTCAGCTTGTTCGCGCTTCGCCGCGAATACACATCTTCAAACTTCATCAGTCGAACTTCCTGTAACACTTCTGCTCGGTTCATAACGCCTCCTCTCAGAGACAGAATAGAACCGGACAGATCGCATGTTACATACACCGGACATATCGCGTGTTAGCGACAACATTTCCTGCATTGACTTGTCATGTTTTGAATTATGTGATGTCCTGATTGCCGTGAGGTAAGTTGGGTTCCACTCTAGGTAAATTGCAAGTCCGGCCACACCACCGGACTTCAAGATAAGCCGCAGGTCGTAGGCGAAAGATGGAGATCGTTGATCTGAGCACTCTGCCGGACTCGGAAACTCGGTACACCGAGTTTCTGAAGCAGGTGTGCGAAAAGGGAATTATATACTTAAGTAACATTTATGATTGACGGACTCCGACGCATTTGTTACATTTTAATAACATTCAGGAGTGTAAAAATGACAAAAGCACCGGGAAAATCAAACCGCAAGGGCCTGACCTTCCTACAGGTTGCTGCAATGTTCGGTAATGAAGAAAAGTCGCGTAAGTGGATTGAGGAACTACATTGGCCAGATGGTCCGTTTTGCCCGCATTGCGGTTCTTTCAACGTGCAGTCAGGCATCAGGCATCCAAGCATGACGCACAGGTGTCGTGAGTGCTCCAAAAAACCCATGTTTACGGTTCGGGTCGGCACGATCCTTGAGAATACCCGGCTACCATATCGCACATGGGCCATTGGTATTTACTTGTTCACAACTAACCTTAAGGGCGTATCTTCGATGAAGTTGCACCGTGAGCTTGGTGTTACGCAGAAGTCCGCGTGGTTCATGCTGCATCGTCTTCGGGCTGCAATGGAGGCAAACATGCCTTGGTTTAATGGCCCAGTCGAAGCAGATGAAACCTACATAGGCGGCAAGGAAGGCAACAAACACGCGAAGAAGAAACTCAAGGCTGGACGTGGCGCTGTTGGCAAGGCTGCTGTTGCTGGTATCAGGGATCGCGAAACGGGTCAGGTTGTTGCCAAAGTGGTAGAGAGCACAGACAAAGAGACCTTGCAGGGGTTTGTGAACGAGCATGCCGTCGAAGGAGCAACACTCTATACCGATGAGGCTAGTGCCTACAAGGGCATGTCGAGAACATTCTGAATTGTCCGGTGTAGGTAACATGCCAATTGTCCGCTTCAGTTGATTGCGCGGTGGCCCAATTCGGAGGGAGCCGTAGGCGACCGTAGATTTGGGCCACCGCGTTCGCGCCACGTCGAAGCGGGTCACGCGACTTTGTGTTTGCTATCCTCCTGTGTGATGGGTGATCCGTCAGGCTGGTAGCGGCCAATGCATCTCGGGCCGTGGAAGATGACCAGTTGACCATCGGGGTATTCGTGGACCCTGACCTTCGCCTTGACGAAATGATGACGGTGCCTGTCTGCCGCGATCTGCATGACCAGGCCCTTGTAGCGCACCGTATTGTCGTTGCCGACGACGCGGTCTTCCTGCACACACAGGGTGTCGCGCACATTGCCTGTAAACGGCACGAAGGCCGAGGTCGTATCCTCCGGCTCCTTTGCAAACAGGGCATTGTGTTCGGGAAGATAGACCTCTTTCAGGAACTGATTGGCCTCTTCAATGGTTGTGATCCCATGGGACCGCAGTTCCTGCGGCAATCGGTTCTGGAACGTGCCAAACATGCGTTCAGACCGTCCACGGGCCTGCGGTGAATAGGCCGGGATCAGCTCAATGCCGAGTTGCTGCAAGGCGCGCCCGACCTGGGTCAGATTGTCCTTGTCCACTTTGCCGCCCGCTTCGGGCGTATGCCAGTAATGAGAGCCCCGATCGGCATAGAGCGAGCAAAACAGACCTTGCGCCTCGATCACCTCTGTCAGCCCCTGAAAACTGCTCATCGTCCCTTCTTCCTCGACAAAGAATGCCGAATAAACCCGGTTGGTGGCATCGTCCATGGTGACGATCAGATCCCACCACTGACCCGGAACCCATTCATGGCTGGAGCCGTCCTGATGCAACATCATGCCAACCATCGGACGGCGGGGCCGCTTGCGCCGATGGGCACCTCGTCGGGGTGCTGCCTGAACCCGGCCGTGGCGCTGCAGTGTAAGCCGCACCCAGTTGTAGCTCTGTGTGAAACCATGGTGGGCCACCAGCTTCTCGTGGAAATGCTTCGGCGTGTAATCCCAGTACTTGGTATCAAACAGTTCAAGCATCTCCATGACTTTATCCGTGGCAACACGATTGTTGGCCAGTTTGCCAAGCCGACGGTCGTACAGACCTTCTGCACCATCCGCCTCAAATCGATCCTCCCAACGCCTGACGGTGCGCACGGATACACCCAGTATCTCAGCCGCCTGTTCTTGCGTCAGCTTGTTCGCGCTTCGCCGCGAATACACATCTTCAAACTTCATCAGTCGAACTTCCTGTAACACTTCTGCTCGGTTCATAACGCCTCCTCTCAGAGACAGAATAGAACCGGACAGATCGCATGTTACATACACCGGACATATCGCGTGTTAGCGACACTAGTGCCTACAAGGGCATTGACAGGCCGCATGAGGTGGTAAAGCACTCAGTGGGTGAATATGTCCGCGATCAGGCGCACACCAACGGGCTGGAAAGCTTTTGGGCTCCTATGAAGCGGGGTTATAATGGCGTCTATCACAAGATGTCGCCCAAGCATCTGCAACGCTATGTGGACGAGTTTCAGCACCGTCACAACAACAGGCCAAAGGATACAATCGACCAAATGGGCGGCGTTGTGCATGGGATGGCTGGAAAGAACCTGCCTTACAAGAAGCTAATCGAGGATAACGGATTGAATAGCGGAGCGCGGTCATGAGCGTCGGAACTTCGCAAAGTACTGCCGGGGTATTTTCCAACACGCGCACGGTGACCGTGCCAAAGCTGGTGCTTCCCGATGTCCTTAAGCCCAACACGCGCCTTAAGATGGACGGTCTTGAGTTCCTTTCCGCTATACCTGCGGACGCAGTTCCAGTCGCATTCTTCGATCCCCAATACCGTGGCGTGCTTGAAAAGCTGGCATATGGGAACGAAGGCAAAGTTCGTGGAAAACGCCGCAGCGCCCTACAGCAAATGCCGGAGGAGGCCATCGCCAATTTTATTCGCGGAATAGATCGTACGCTTATCCCATCAGGCCATCTCTTTTTATGGGTGGATAAGTTTCACCTTTGCCAAGGTATTCACCCGTGGCTGGACGGAACGAGGCTGGACATTGTGGATCTTTTAACGTGGAACAAGGGTACATTTGGTATGGGCTATCGCACTCGGCGCAGAGGAGAATACTGCATAGTACTACAGAAACAGCCGCGTAAGGCAAAAGGCGTGTGGAAAATACATAACATTCCAGATGTAATTCAAGAACAAGTATCCCAGCGGGATCACCCACATTCCAAACCAATAGACATACAAGGTCAACTCATGGCCGCCGTGAGCCACGAAGGCGATTTTGTAATTGATCCGGCTGCCGGGTCGTTTTCGGTTCTGCAAGCGGCACGAAACCATGGCCGCACCTTCCTTGGTTGCGACTTGAACGGTTAGATTATGGCACGATTACGGGATGCCAAACCAAAGAACACATCTGGTTCTTACGCCCGGTTGTTTGGGAATGAAGCGTTAGGTGAATTGGCCAGCAAGATACAGTCAGCTGTAATCTCATCGGGGTCAGAACTGGAATCGATGATCGTGGAAGCTGTTCCCAACATCCCTAATCTGGACACCTTTTTGGAACAAGAAATCATGCCTGAGGGCGTGTTGCTTGCCCGAAAACGTGAAATTAAACGAAGTCGGACCTTGGATTTTTCGGGATCAGAGCCTGACTTTATGGTTTTCAAGCGCCGAAAAGGCGAGCAAAACTGCCATATAGTTGAGTTGAAGGACGGTCATGTGTTCGACACAAAAAAAGCTAGCGCAGAGAGGCAGTCAATGCACGGGTTCATTCAACGCAACGCCCAGCATATTCAATATCGGTTCCAGGCACACTTTTGTGCTTTCAATCAAGAAGACAAGCAAGCGATCTGGGAAGGATTCAAGAAGAGAATTTCAATCGATGAGGCAATGACAGGTCGGGAGTTTTGTGATTTGTTGGAAATTGATTACGACAGTATTGTGCGGGCGCGTCAGGCCGACGGCCCCGACAACGTAGAGTTTTTGTTGACCGAACTGGCTAAAATTGAACCAATCCAAACCCGCTTGCGAGAACTTCTCGGCTAAAACCAATGTATTCAATTTAGGAATTCGCATGACAAACCAACGTTACAATGCAGACCTGCCTGAACCCGCCGATCTGCACATCAGATCGAACAAATATCAACCGACCAAGGCTGAGTTGGAAGAAGAAATCGACATGCCTGAAATGTCATTGGATGAAATCAGGGCTGCATTCATGCGGCCAATGAGTATCAAGAAGCCTGATTAAAGAGAGCGCAGAGTGCTAAAATACCTTGCGCGGTTTTCGTTTTTATCGCGTCAATATGCGACAGTCCACTATAAAAATGTTACTTAAGTATATAATTCCCTTTCATTGAGCAGTCGATGGAGAGGCAAGCGGGATGATTTGCGTGGAAACTATTAGAAAAGTGCGTCGCTTACACCTGATCGAAAAAAAGAGCATCAAGGAAATTTGCCGTTCGCTCAATTTGAGCCGTGCAACGGTTCGAAAGATAATCCGATCGGGAGTGACGGAGTTCAAATATGAGCGCAAATCGCAGCCATACCCGGTGCTCGGGCCTTGGCGCGCGCGTCTGGATGAAACGCTTGAGGAGAACGAGGCGCTTCCGAAGAAACACCGCAAGCGGATGACCAAAATCTGGAAGGAACTCTCCGATGATGGTTTTGGCGGCGGGTATGACAGTGTTCGACGCTACACAAAGAATTGGCGCATTGCGCACGGCCGACAACAGGCGCAGGCGTTCATCCCGCTGATCTTTGATCCTGGGGAGGCGTACCAGTTCGACTGGAGTGTGGAGACGGTTTTGATGGACGGTGCACTCACGACCGTGAAGGTTGCCCATTTCAAACTTTGCCATAGCCGCATGCCATTCTCCATTGCCTATCCGCGCGAGACGCAGGAGATGGTCTTTGATGCCCACGACGAGGCCTTCAAATTCTTTGGTGGAGGCTGCATCAACGGGATCTACGATAACATGACGACCGCCGTCGATGCGATCCTGTCGGGCAAGGAAAGAAAGTTCAACAAGGCATTCTCCCGGATGTGTTCTCATCATCTGGTGAACCCGATCGCCTGTACGCGCGCGGCCGGTTGGGAGAAGGGTCAGGTTGAGAATCTGGTCAAGGAGAGCCGCGCCTATAGTTTTACACCGCGTCTGGAGGTGGCCGACTTCGATGAATTGAATGCCCGGCTGCAAAAAGACGCGATCAAACGCGCAAAAGAACTGCGGCATCCGGAAAACCTGGAGGTGACGGTCTGGGAGGAGTTCCAGCAGGAAAAGCCGCTGCTGACGCATCTGCAGAAGCCCTTCGTCGGGTTCCGTGAAAAGACGGTCGCCGTGAGCCGAACCTGCCTGATCAACTTCGAAAGAAACAAATACAGCGTTGAGGCAAGAGCTGTTGGACGTCAGGTCCAGTTGCAGGTCTACGCCACGCGGATTGTCCTGCGCCAAGACGGTGAGATTGTCGGAGAGCACGAACGGTGCTTCGGCCGAGGAAAAACGATCTTCAACCCTTGGCACTATGTGCCCGTCCTCAAGCGCAAGCCTGGCGCTCTGCGCAATGGAGCACCGTTCCGTGACTGGGACCTACCACCGGCAATGACGCAGATCTGGACCCATCTGCGGGGCACATCCGACGGAGACCGGCAACTTGCCGATATTCTTTTCGCTGCTTACCAGCACGACATTGATGTGGTCGAGGCTGCCTGCGAAGAAGCTCTAAAATCTGGCCTGCGCAAGGCCGATGCGATCCTGAACATTGTCTCTCGGCGCACCAATCCCCCGCCGCCAAAGGCGATTGAGCCGCCTGCCCACCTGCAGCTGAAAATGGCACCGATCGCGGATTGCGCTCGCTATGACAGGCTTGGAGGCTCCCATGCAACTGCGTAAGGAAATTCTCGAACTTGCCCGTCAACTGAAGTTGCCAGGCATCGTCAACTGCTTTGACGAAGTGATGCAGGCCGCAGCCAAAAACAACTGGCGGCCCCAACAGGTCGTGGCCGAACTCCTCACGGCCGAACTGGCCGAAAAGACTGCGCGCTCGATCCGGTATCAGATGGGTGCCGCAAAGTTCCCGGTCTGCAAGTCCTTACCTGAGTTCGACTTCACGGTCAGCCCCGTCAACGAGGAAGTCGTGCGCAATCTTCATGACGGCGATTTTATGGACCAGGCCAGGAATGGCGTGCTGGTCGGTGGAACCGGATCGGGCAAAACGCATCTCGCAACAGCGATCGGGGGCCACGCGGTCAATAACCGCCGGCGGGTCAGGTTCTTCAGCGCTGTGGATCTCGCGAACAAGCTGGAGGCTGAACATCGCGAAGGCAACGCCGGGCGGCTCAGCGAGCAGCTGATCCGCGTCGACCTCGTGATTATAGACGAACTCGGTTATCTGCCGTTCGCAGAGTCTGGTGGACGATTACTCTTCCATCTCATCAGCAAACTGTACGAGCGAACGTCTATTCTGCTAACAACCAACCTCGCATTTGCTGAATGGCCGAGTGTGTTCACAGATGCCAAAATGACCACTGCTCTCCTGGATCGACTGACACACCATTGCGATATCATCGAAACCGGGAACGAAAGCTGGCGAATTAACCACCGCGACTAACCTCGAAATCGGGGAATAAATTCAAAACAGACAGCAGGTCAAACCTTCAGTCGAGCTACGCTCTCTTTTCGGTTTGACCTGCTGTCCACCCCCTCCTGAATCAACCTAAACACGACCCCCTCAACGCCCCTCTTAGCTCCAAGGGGGGTCAAATTTGGACGCCGATGGGGGGTCATTATTCAATGCCGATTGACACTGTGAGCTGATGATCGGTTCGCTGGAATATGCGAAGAACGCCGGTATTCAGGACATCATCACCGTTATTGACCCGATCATGGATCGGGTGCTGAAACGGTCGAACTGTGCGCCCTATGACTATGTGGGTAAAACCGTGCCGATGGGCAAAGTCTCGGCCCTTGCCGCCCTTCTGGATTGCACCGATGAACGTATCGACGCCATTCGGGACTTTGCAGGCATCAAAACCGATGTCTTCCTAGAGGAAGACAAGGCGCTCGAGCTGTTCAACAGCAAGAAGCAGGTTGAACAGAACCCTGCAAATCGCGACCACAAGCCGCTCACAGAGCTTGAGAAATACTTTGTGGAGCAGATGAACGCAGCACGGACCGAGGCCGAACGGCAAGATGTTCTGAGGCTGATCGAGACGCTCTCCAACACCTTCACGCCAGAGCAGAAGACCGCTCTGCTACATACCCCCCGTGCTTTTGCTCATGAGGCCTGACCCCCTCACCTCATAGTACAAAGCCACCCTAGCGGAGTCGCCCTGATCAGGCGGCTCCGCTTCTATTTTGGCGCCCCGAAAGGGGGGAAGAGGATTATTCCTCTTCCAATGCCTCAACGGCGTTTTGCAGGTCGTCCTTGCTGACTTCTTTGTCAGATACCTGAGCCAGTTCGAACACGTAGTCGACGACCTTGTCTTCAAAAATCGGCGCGCGTAGCTGCTGCTGCATCTGTGCGTTCTGCTGAACGAACTCAAAGAACTGACGCTCTTGCCCCGGGTACTGACGCGCTTGGTTCATGATCGCTTGGGTCATCTCGGCGTCGGTGACTTCAACCTCGGCCTTCTGACCCAGCTCTGCCAGCAGCAGACCCAGACGCACGCGGCGTTCAGCCAGTTTGTTGTGCTCATCCGAAGGCTCAATCTCGCCGTGGTCGTGGCCTTCCACATCCGGGTTTTCCTCGTGGAACAGCTGGTGTGCGATTTGCTTGGCTTCGGCTTCAACCAGCGAAGGAGGCAGGTCGAACGACACTTTGGTGTCCAGCGCATCCAGCAGGCCACGCTTCATGACAGCGCGTGCAGCACCGGCATATTCGGCTTCCAGACGCTCAGATATCTGGGCCTTCAGGGCTTCCAGATCCTCGGCACCGAATTTCGTTGCCAGCTCGTCGTTGATCTCGGCTGCAACCGGCTCTTTCACCTCTTTGATGGTGCAGGTGAAGACAGCGTCTTTACCGGCCAGATGCTCGGCGCCGTATTCCTCGGGGAAGGTCACGTTGACGTCTTTTTCTTCCTCGGCTTTCACGCCAACCAGTTGCTCTTCGAAACCGGGGATGAAGCTGTTGGAGCCCAGAACCAGCGGGTAGTCCTCGGCCGAGCCACCTTCGAATTCTTCGCCATCAACCTTACCGACAAAGTCGAACACGATCTGGTCGCCATCCTTGGCTTTCGATCCCTTGCGGCGCGCTTTGAAGTCCTGCGCGGTTTCGGCCAGGTTGTTCAGCGCTTCTTCTACGGCTGCGTCGTCTGCTTTGACGACCAGCTTTTCCAGCTCAACCGATTTCAGGTCAACTTCCGGGATTTCAGGCAGCGCCTCGTAGGACATTGCGACCTCGACATCGTCGCCTTCTTTCCAGTCCTCGTTGGTCATCTTGACCTCAGGCTGCAGCGCAGGGCGGTCGCCGCTGTCTTCAAAGTGCTTGTTCATCGCACCGTCGATGGTCTCCTGCATGGCTTCGCCCAGCAGACGCTGGCCAAACTGCTTTTTCAGCAGCGCCATCGGCACCTTGCCTTTGCGGAAACCCTTCATCTCGACTTCGGGCTGCGCTTCGGTCAGTTTCTCGTTGACCTTGTCGTCCAGCTCGGCTGCGGTCACAACGATGTTGTAGCCGCGTTTCAGACCTTCGTTCAGCGTCTCGGTAACCTGCATTATGGTAGTCCCCATAGGATTCGGGGCGCGCAAAACGGCGCGCCGGGCAAATTTGACGCCTTCTATTTGCCCAGCCGTCCACGTGCAAGGGGGCAATGCCCGGATCACCCCGGTTTTACCCTATTCCTGACTTCCGACCTTTTTGTTGATCTGACTGGGTTTTTGGTTTGTTTTCAGGTGTGGTTGCTCAGAGGCGCGTTGTAGTGCCCCATTATTATAAAAAGTATTGACATGGGCCTTCAGATGGCTAACCTCTTCGCCCATGTTCATCCGCACCAAACATGACGCAAAGCTCAACCGCACACGGATCCAGATCGTTGAATCCGTCCGCACCGGCTCCAAGGTACGCCAGAAGATCCTGCGCCATGTGGGTGTGGCCCATAACGACAGCGAGATTGAGGATATCAAGCGTCTGGCGGGCCGCTTGATGGAGCAATTACGCATTGATCGCTCGCCGCAAATGGAACTGTTCACGCCCACGGAATATGCCGATCTGCAGGCGCTGGTGCGCCGCGCTCCGCGGCCGGACAAGCTTGGCGTTGATCTTGCCGAGTGCCGTGAGGAGGCGCGGGTCTCTCTGGGTCTGCGGGATGTCATGGGGACGATGTATGACCAACTGGGTTGGGGGGCCCTTCTGGGGGCGGCGCGTAAAAGTGCCAATCGCATTGTGAAAGAGCTGGTTATGGCGCGGATCGCACAGCCCGAGAGCAAGCGCGCGACCGTGGAGGCGTTGGAGAACCAGGCAGGCATCACGCTCAATCTGGACGTGGTCTATCGGAGCATGGATTACATCAATACGCCGGTGATAGACGGGATTTGCAAAACCTCTCACGCGGCGGCAGAGAAGTTGCTGGGCGGGCCAGTGACCGTGCTGTTCTACGATTGCACGACCCTGGCCTTTGACACCGAGCGCGAGGACCCGGCCGAGGATGCGGACGGGGTCGAGCAGGATCATCTTCTGGCCAAGGGCTTCAGCAAGGATGGCAAGCATCACCGCGCTCAGGTCATGCTGGCGCTGATCGTCACCTCCGATGGGCTGCCTGTGGGCTATGAACTCTTCCCGGGAAACACCTGGGAAGGTCATACGCTGGAAGCTGCGCTGAAGGCGTTGGAGGGACGCTTCGACGTGGCCAGGGTCACGTTCGTGGCCGATGCCGCCATGCTCAGCAAGGACAACCAGCAGATGTTGCAGAACAAGGGTCTGCCCTACATCCTCGGCTATCGCATGAAGTCCGCCCCGGCCGCCGTGAAGGCGAACATTTTGAGCCCGGAGGGACGCCAGCCTTGGGCTGGACACGGTTCTGAAGAGGCAACCGAGAAGGGCTGGTACAAGGTGATCGACCAGGAGGGAGCGCGGGTCATTGTGACCTGGTTACCCACCCGGGCACGCAATGATGCCCACAAGCGCGACAAGGCAATCGAAAAGCTGCACAAGAAGCTCAAGCGCTCTCGCAAACCCGGCAGCTTCAGCAGCCGGGGATATGGCCGCTTCCTGGCCTTCCCCGACAGCGGGGACGTCACGCTGGATGATGCAAAGATCAAGGCAGCGGCACAATGGGACGGGCTGCATGCCATTGTTGTTCATGGTGCGGACGAACTGGAGGCACAGGACGTCATTGCCCGCTATCACCAGTTGTGGGAGATCGAAGCCTGCTTCCGCACCAACAAGCACGATCTGAAAATCCGGCCCATCTATCACTGGTCGCCGCGTCGGGTCCGGGCCCATATCGCCATCTGCTACATGGCCTTCTGCTGCCTGCAGCACCTGCGCAAGCATCTGGACCTGCTCGGACACCCGATGAGCCCGGCTCGTATCCGCAACGAGTTGAACGCATTGCAGCTCTCGATCCTGCGCCACAAAGGCACCCCTGACCGCTACGGCATGCCAAGCCATGCCACGGTCGATGCCAGACGCATCCTCACCTGCGTCGGCCTGACCTGGAACGAAGCCCCTTTCAAGATACCCCCCGGGCGCACCCGAAAAACTGGCCAGACCAAAGCCTGAGCTCCCTCAACACTCCGAAACAATCGCTGGCGAAAAAAGTCCGTGTAGTGCCTTTTGGCAACCAAGGCATAATAATATCAATGACTTATACGAAAAAATGTCGGAAGTCAGGACGGCGCGCCGGGCAAATTTGACGCCTTCTATTTGCCCAGCCGTCCACGTGCAAGGGGGCAATGCCCGGATCACCCCGGTTTTACCCTATTCAACAGCAAAAAAACGCCCCAGCTGGAACCGGAGCGTTTTTTGAAACATCTATCGCTGATCAGAACTGCCAGCGCGCGCCCAAGACCCAAGCTTCGTTCTTGTCGAACGACGTCCCATCTTCGAAATCGTGGTTGCGATATTTCAGGTAGGCATCCGTGTTGATCGAGTCGATCCGCTGCACGACAGCGATACCCCACGCTTTGGTGTCCGAACCATCGTTGTTGAAGTCTGAGCCATCGTAGTAGTCGATGCCCACACCGGTTTTACCCCAGGCCACCCAGTCGCCCTCGTAGGCAATTTTTGCATACCAGAAGCTTGGGTCCGATGCGCCACTTGCGGTGTCGTCCCGCGACCCTGCAGCAGCGGTAAAGCTGAACCCGCTGGGCAGCAGAACCGAGGCAGACCCTATGGTATCCTTGCGCTCACCCGATACATTGTCGAAATCTCGCACGGCATAGGCCACGCTGGCAGCAAACTCGACGCCACCGGCAAAGGTGTTGTTGTACGCGATCGCAAAGTCGTAATACGTGTCATCGTCGCTGCTGGAGAGCGCGTTTTCACCATAGGCGACAGCTGCACTGAACCCGTTGAAGTCAGGCGTATCGTAGCGCACGCGCGTCCGGCGGCCACCGTCAAAGTTGCTGCTGGAGTCACCGACCGTAATGTCGCTGAGTACCCCATCGGTTCCGCGATAGAAGAAGCCCGAGTTTTCATCGTTGGTGAACGAATAGAGCGCCGTTCCAACATAAGACAAGTCCGTCTCAGCCGCCCCGTCCGAAGCCATGCTGCCCTGCCCCGCCGAGAACTTGCCGTAGCCGCCCTTCAGCGCGAAATCCACGTGACGGATATCTTCCCGCGTCCAACCGCTGAAATCCGTACCCAACTGGTTCCATTCGCTCGAGTTTGGCAGTCCTAGTCCGGTTTCGAGCCGAAACGTAAACTCGTTGTCGCCGTAGGGCTGCGTAAGGCGCAAGCCGACACGGCTGTTGGACAGGTCGTTGTCCAGCAAACGTGTCTCGGTGTCTTGTCCGTCGTCAACTGAGATCAGCGCGGGGTTGAACTGTCCGTAGAGCTCTACATATCCGCCGCTATTGTTTTCGTATTTCAGCTCAGCCGCAGCCGGAATGGCCGTGGTCGCCGCCAAAATCGCGGCAACAGACGAGGTTTTCAGGTTAAGGGTCATGTCACTCACCTTGAAAGGGTTTATTATTAGGTCTTGCTCACATGCTCACCACACCGAGCCGTTCCAATGGGGCGCGCCCTACGCCAAAAGAAGGTGGCGAATCCGCAACAGAATATCTTGGTGCAATCAAGATAAGTTCTTTTAATTCAATCATATAACTGCCTTTCCGCGAAAACAACGGGCTGCCCCCAAGAAAAATCTGACAGCTTCTCATGAGCGCAGCAAATAGCCGCTATGCGCACAGGGAAATTCCTGTAACGGACGCGCGATCAGATGTGATTTTCGCATCCCGGTCGCGCAAGACGCACTTACATATTCATACACTTATAAACATCAGGCAAGACCTCAGTGTCGCTAACACGCGATATGTCCGGTGTATGTAACATGCGATCTGTCCGGTTCTATTCTGTCTCTGAGAGGAGGCGTTATGAACCGAGCAGAAGTGTTACAGGAAGTTCGACTGATGAAGTTTGAAGATGTGTATTCGCGGCGAAGCGCGAACAAGCTGACGCAAGAACAGGCGGCTGAGATACTGGGTGTATCCGTGCGCACCGTCAGGCGTTGGGAGGATCGATTTGAGGCGGATGGTGCAGAAGGTCTGTACGACCGTCGGCTTGGCAAACTGGCCAACAATCGTGTTGCCACGGATAAGGTCATGGAGATGCTTGAACTGTTTGATACCAAGTACTGGGATTACACGCCGAAGCATTTCCACGAGAAGCTGGTGGCCCACCATGGTTTCACACAGAGCTACAACTGGGTGCGGCTTACACTGCAGCGCCACGGCCGGGTTCAGGCAGCACCCCGACGAGGTGCCCATCGGCGCAAGCGGCCCCGCCGTCCGATGGTTGGCATGATGTTGCATCAGGACGGCTCCAGCCATGAATGGGTTCCGGGTCAGTGGTGGGATCTGATCGTCACCATGGACGATGCCACCAACCGGGTTTATTCGGCATTCTTTGTCGAGGAAGAAGGGACGATGAGCAGTTTTCAGGGGCTGACAGAGGTGATCGAGGCGCAAGGTCTGTTTTGCTCGCTCTATGCCGATCGGGGCTCTCATTACTGGCATACGCCCGAAGCGGGCGGCAAAGTGGACAAGGACAATCTGACCCAGGTCGGGCGCGCCTTGCAGCAACTCGGCATTGAGCTGATCCCGGCCTATTCACCGCAGGCCCGTGGACGGTCTGAACGCATGTTTGGCACGTTCCAGAACCGATTGCCGCAGGAACTGCGGTCCCATGGGATCACAACCATTGAAGAGGCCAATCAGTTCCTGAAAGAGGTCTATCTTCCCGAACACAATGCCCTGTTTGCAAAGGAGCCGGAGGATACGACCTCGGCCTTCGTGCCGTTTACAGGCAATGTGCGCGACACCCTGTGTGTGCAGGAAGACCGCGTCGTCGGCAACGACAATACGGTGCGCTACAAGGGCCTGGTCATGCAGATCGCGGCAGACAGGCACCGTCATCATTTCGTCAAGGCGAAGGTCAGGGTCCACGAATACCCCGATGGTCAACTGGTCATCTTCCACGGCCCGAGATGCATTGGCCGCTACCAGCCTGACGGATCACCCATCACACAGGAGGATAGCAAACACAAAGTCGCGTGACCCGCTTCGACGTGGCGCGAACGCGGTGGCCCAAATCTACGGTCGCCTACGGCTCCCTCCGAATTGGGCCACCGCGCAATCAACTGAAGCGGACAATTGGCATGTTACCTACACCGGACAATTCAGAATGTTCTCGACAGACCTCAGGCAGGTCTTCAGCGATTAATCCGGGACCGAACCGACGCGCGCATTCCACATGAAGCCACACCGCCGTCTCCGCCGCATCCATCGCGTCGAACCCCCGAGCCAATAATCCGGTGATGAAACCGGCCAACACATCCCCGGACCCGGCCGTCGCCAGCCAAGGGGCCGCGCGCTCATACTGCGCCGAGTGAACCGAACACCGCCCGTCCGGGGCGGCGATCACCGTATCTGGCCCTTTGAACAGCACTACGCAGCCTGCGCGCTTTGCAGCCTCACGCGTTGCATCTACCTTAGAGAACGCCGGTCCTCGGGTCGGTGAGGCCGAGAGCTTATCGGCAATATCAGGAAACAGCCGCGCAAATTCGCCGCCGTGAGGCGTCAGAACACAGCCTTCATGCAGCTGACCGAACAAGGCCGAGGGGTCTTCGGCAAATGCCGCTAGCGCATCCGCGTCCAACACCGTTGCGCGCTGCGAAGCGAGGGCAACAGGTACCAACTCTGCGGCCCGCTCAACCCCCATTCCTGGACCAAGACACACAGCGTTTAGTCGATGGTCCGTCAGAATGTCGCGCAAGTCGTCGCCCCCCTCGACCCGCATCATCATCAAGGCCGTGATCTGAGAGGCCACCTCCATCTGCGCCGAGGGCGGCACACCCAATGTCACCAACCCTGCCCCAATCCGTAACGCCCCCCGCCCAGACAGTCGCGCGGCTCCAGTTTTTCCAAACCCACCCGTCAGAATCAAAGCATGCCCATGCGCGTATTTGTGGCCCGGTACACCTTTCCCTAGCTCCTCGCCAGACGGCTGCCGAACCGCAGTCACCACCTCGGGCGCGCTCGGCTCACCCTTAAGCCCGATATCCTTGACGACCAGCTTCCCGCAATAGGACGCCCCATCCTCCAGCACGTGCCCAAGTTTGCGCGAATGAAACGTGACCGTCAGGGCCGAGCGGGCACAGCGCCGGCCATGTGCCGGAAACGCACCCCCCAAAACCTTTCCTGAGACTGAACAAAGCCCCGAGGGCAGATCAATCGCAACCGTCCGCGGCGGCACGATTTCTGTACCGCGCCCCTGCCGCCGCAAAGCCCAGACATCTGCTGCATCATCATGCGACCAAAGGCGTTCCCAAAGCGCAGCATCGTCGATTGGCCGCGCCAACCCTGTCCCAAACAGCGCATCAATCGACACATCCGGATGGCGCAAGTCCTCATCCCCCAAATCCGCAGCCGCGCGTGTTGGTCCACCCCACCGCTCATAATTCGTCCGCGCGTCCTCAGGCAGTTTTGACGGGTCGCCAAACAAGACCACCTCAACCGCCCACCCCAGCTGTCGAAGCAGCCGCGCGACCACAAACCCATCGCCGCCATTGTTCCCGGGTCCGCACAGAACCAAGGCACGCACGGGATCCTCTTCATCTGGCTCTATATTTCCCGGGGAGCTCGAGGGGCTGGCCCCTCGATCCCTCAGCTCCGGCCATTCCTCGAAGATCGCGTCCACAACGCCCTGACCCGCGCGCTCCATCAGCTCCAGCCCGGTCACCTCGCCCGAGTCGATGGCCGTCCGTTCCAGCGCACCCATCTGCGCAGCCGTCAGCAAATCAACCATCTCAAATCCTCACGCGATTCAATTTCGATTACTTTTTGTGCAAACCGATCAAAATTTGACCATGCGCCTTTTTTCAATGCACCAGATCACGCGGAAGCGCGCAATCGGATTGCTGCATCCCTTTAGACGTGATCACTGCACCTCAGACAACCATGCAAGGTGAGCCGGAATGAAAAAGATCGAAGCGATCATCAAGCCGTTCAAGCTGGACGAAGTGAAAGAGGCACTGCAGGACGTTGGTGTCCAGGGTCTCAGCGTGATCGAAGTCAAAGGCTTTGGCCGCCAGAAGGGTCACACCGAGCTGTATCGCGGCGCGGAATATGTCGTCGACTTTCTGCCCAAAGTAAAAGTTGAGGTCGTATTGGACGACGATCAGGTTGACGCCGCGATCGAAGCCATCGTCTCGGCCGCGAAAACCGACAAGATCGGTGACGGCAAGATCTTTGTCTCGCCTGTCGAGCAAGCCATTCGCATCCGTACCGGCGAGACCGGTTCGGAAGCCCTTTAACACACCCATCTTCAACTCAGAGGAATCAAGAGAATGAGCAAGGACGCAGTTCTTCAGCTGATCAAGGAAGAAGGCGCAGAGTACGTCGACATCCGGTTCACCGACCCGCGCGGCAAGCTTCAGCACGTGACCATCATGGCCGACCAAGTAGATGAAGACTTCCTGGAAGAAGGCTTCATGTTCGACGGTTCGTCCATTGCGGGCTGGAAGTCGATCGAAGCGTCGGACATGAAACTGATGCCCGACACCGAAAGCGCCTATGTCGACCCGTTCTATGCGGAAAAGACCATCTGCTTGCACTGCTCGATTGTTGAGCCCGACACCGGCGAAGCCTATGAGCGTGACCCGCGCGGCACCGCTCAGAAAGCTGAAGCTTACCTGAAATCCTCGGGCATCGGTGATGTAGCATACATGGGCCCAGAAGCCGAATTCTTCCTGTTCGACGACGTCCGTTTCTCGAACAGTATCAACAAGGTATCCTACGAAGTTGATGCAACCGACGCGTCGTGGAACACCGACACCGAGTACGAGATGGGCAACATGGGTCATCGTCCGGGCGTCAAGGGCGGTTACTTCCCTGTGAACCCCGTTGACGAAGCGCAAGACCTGCGCTCGGAAATGCTGTCGACCATGAAGCGTCTGGGCATGAAATTGGACAAGCACCACCACGAGGTTGCGTCCTGTCAGCACGAGCTGGGCCTGATCTTTGACAGCCTGACTAAGCAAGCCGACGAGCTGCAGAAGTACAAATACGTCATCCACAACGTTGCACACGCCTACGGCAAATCGGCCACCTTCATGCCGAAGCCAATCGCTGGTGACAACGGCACCGGCATGCACGTGAACATGTCGATCTGGAAAGACGGCAAGCCTCTGTTCGCTGGCGACAAATACGCCGACCTGTCAGACGAAGCACTGTACTTCATTGGCGGTGTTTTGAAGCACGCGAAAACCCTGAACGCCTTCACCAACCCTTCGACCAACAGCTACAAGCGTCTGATCCCGGGCTTCGAAGCACCTGTTCTGCGCGCCTACTCGGCTCGTAACCGTTCGGGTTGTGTCCGTATTCCGTGGACCGAGAGCCCGAAAGCCAAGCGCGTTGAGGCCCGTTTCCCGGATCCAGCTGCGAACCCCTACCTGGCGTTTGCCGCACTGCTGATGGCTGGTCTGGACGGCATCAAGAACAAAATCGATCCGGGCGAAGCCATGGACAAGAACCTTTACGATCTGCCTGCCGAAGAACTGGCCGACATCCCGACCGTTTGCGGCTCGCTGCGTGAGGCTCTGGAAGCTCTGGCATCCGATCACGACTTCCTGCTGCAGGGCGACGTGTTCACCAAAGACCAGATCGACGGCTACATCGCACTGAAGATGGAAGAGGTCGAAACCTACGAGCACACACCGCACCCGGTAGAATACGGCATGTACTACAGCTGCTAAGCCGGTTGCAGACCTACCATTCCAAGGGCGTCCATTCGGGCGCCCTTGTTTCGTTTGGCGTGATCTTTCAAACTGACAGTCAAAACAGGTTGGGAGAGAGCGCATGTCACCCGATGACCCGTTCGCGCAATTCACCGAATATGTGACCTCGGCGGAACAGCTTGAAGGCATCACCGGCGCGCCATTGCCTCAGATCATCGCAAAGGAACTGTCGGCTCTGGATCAGATGTGCCGGGACTTCATCGACAGGTCCACTTTCTGCCTGATCGCATCAGCCAACCCGGACGGGTATCTCGATATCTCTCCGCGTGGCGACCCCGAAGGCTTCGTGCATGTCATCTCGGACCAGATGCTCGCCATCCCAGACCGCCCCGGCAACAAACGCGTCGATACCTTTCACAACGTTCTGAAAGACCCACGCGTCAGTGTGATCTTCTTCGTCCCCGGCAAGATGGAGACGCTGCGCCTTCGCGGTACGGCACGTATCTGTGCCAATGAAACGCTCTTGAGGACCATGGCCATCAAAGGCAAAGCTCCTAAGCTGGCATTGTTGGTCCATGTCGAAACCGCCTTTGCCCACTGCCCCAAATGCATCATCCGTTCCAACCTCTGGCAGCCGGAGAACTGGCCTGACTCCTCGGATCTGCCGAATATGAACGCGATGATGGTCAAACACGCCAAGATCGACAGAACGCCTAATGAATGGTTCGAAGACCTCAAGCAAGCAGGTGAGTTGGACCTGTATTAAACCCTTTGCGAAGCAAGAACTGGCGTTTAGCCTTGGAGCAGATTGTATGAAGGAATTGACCTGATGTTGCGCATTCTAACCCTGACGCTCGCCCTGTCTGCACCGACGCTTAGTCTCGCGGCCCCCTGTGGGAACACCAGTGCAGGGTTCGAGGCCTGGAAAGCTGATTTCGCAAAGCAGGCCAAGAAATCCGGAGTGAAGAAGAAGGGCCTGCAAGCCCTAGCACAGACGCAATATGCGACCGGAACCATTGCCGCGGATCGAAACCAGAAAAGCTTCAAATACTCGCTGGATAAATTCATGCGCGTGCGCGGTGCCGATACCATCGTAGCGCAGGGCCGCAAAAGGAAGGCCAGAAACCCGGAATTCTACGCCGCGTTAGAACGTCAATATGGAGTTCCAGCCGGGGTTTTGATCGCCATCCACGGTATGGAAACCGGCTTTGGGGGTTTTATGGGCGACAGTCAGGTTGTGTCAGCAATAACCACTTTGGCCTATGATTGTCGCCGATCCGAGTTCTTTATTCCCCATGCAATTGGGGCACTAAAACTGGTCGATCAGGGTAGTATCACCATGGCGACAAAGGGGGCAAAACATGGCGAACTGGGTCATACGCAGTTTCTGCCCGGCAACGCGCTGACCTATGGTGTCGATGCCACGGGGGACCGACGTGTGGACTTCTACAACATGACGGATGCGCTGGCCTCAACCGCCAATTTTCTGCGCAAGAAGGGCTGGAAACCCGGTCGCGGCTACCAGCCGGGGCAGCCAAATTTCAAGGTTATCCAGCAGTGGAACGCAGCCTCGGTCTACCAGCAATCTATCGCTATTATGGCTGCCCGAATCGATGGATAGCCCGGCCGCGTTCCCGCCGCGCACCCCTCACAGTTCAGCCACAATATCGCCATAGTTGCACGGAAAAAGCCTCAATCGCTTGGTTTCCAAAGCGTAGTCAATCCATCTGAATTTCGATTTTTTTGTAATTTCGTCAAATTCTGCCCCACATCGCGCTTTAGAATGATGCCCAAGACGGTTTGCGACAAAGGAATGCGCAGTGACCAAAAAGCACAGCTATCATGGCGGCTTGCAGTTTGCAGGCGACACCGACGGCGCGGTCGAGCGTTTCGGAACAATTGTCGCTGCGACCTTAGAAGACTACGGCCACCTCGTTGAGCGCAAGGCCCTGCTAAGCAACACAGAGGCCAGCATCGTCTGCAGCCAGTATCTCGTTCGTTTGACGCTCGAGACCGAGGAGCTGCAGCCCGACGACCGGCATGAGCGCCTGGATCGTGCCGCCGGCCTGAAGACTCTGGTCAGGCCGTCTGCGTCGCGTCCTCGCAACCGTTTGGTTATCACGATCTCGCCGGTGTCGCCCCTGCTGGATGATTCCGAGATCTCGGAGCTGATGCTGGTGGTCATCCTGTATCGCATGGTCGATATCTGCTCCTCCCAGCGGGTGGAATGGCTGTCGCCTCATACGGTTCTGACAGTCGAGCAGTTCATGAGCGCCTTTGACACGCTCGCACCGACCAAACCCAGAAATCGCAAACAGATCTTTCAGTCGGTCAGCGGACAGTTTGCAGGGTTGAACTATCCGGAACCCGAAGAGTCCGAGATTGCCAAACCTGCCCCCCGCCCCATCCAACTGACCGATGAGCAATTGCTGAGCATCGCCTTTCGCACCGAAGATGACCCGGTGGCGCATGCCACGCCTGATCCACAAGAGGACACGTCCGATCGTCCCAGCGACGCCCTACGGCTGAGCAGCTGGTGCCTGACGGGTGTCGTCGCCAGCATGTCCGCTCCGATTGCTGTGTCTATGGCTGCGGTCAACCTGATCCGAGGTGAGGATTTCCGCCTGAACACGCAAGTTCTGGTCTTTACCATTGCGATCGTAGCGCTGAACACCAGCAATGCATTTGCCGATGTCGCCACCGTGCTTGGCATGTAACCTTATTACCGAAGACCCTCCTTGGAGGCCCCGCCATCAGGCGGGGTTTTCCATTTCTGGCTTCTGGTTTGCTGCCAAAACATAGGTATGGATCGAAAACACAACTGCGCGCGTTTCAGGCAGGCGCAGAAGGGTCTGACGTTCGCTACGCAAATATGGGGCGCGACGATGGTCTCGCATTTCACGCCGATCGCTGGCGCTACGGGGCTGGTGCAGCTCAGGGTCATCATACCATAGGGCGTTGAACCGCCAAAGCGGTCGCCCCGGTTGTATCCCGTCAAATAGGCGCTGCACGCGACGGGCGATATTGTCATCATAACTGTCCACGGGCACATGAATTCCAACCAAAGACCGCATGAACTTTTCACGCAAGAGCCAACTGGCCGGAAAGCACAAGATCGCACCGGTCAGAACATGCTCATCCCCGTGCTTCTCCTGACTTCCGACATTTTTTCGTATAAGTCATTGATATTTTTATGCCTTGGTTGCCAAAAGGCACTACACGGACTTTTTTCGCCAGCGATTGTTTCGGAGTGTTGAGGGAGCTCAGGCTTTGGTCTGGCCAGTTTTTCGGGTGCGCCCGGGGGGTATCTTGAAAGGGGCTTCGTTCCAGGTCAGGCCGACGCAGGTGAGGATGCGTCTGGCATCGACCGTGGCATGGCTTGGCATGCCGTAGCGGTCAGGGGTGCCTTTGTGGCGCAGGATCGAGAGCTGCAATGCGTTCAACTCGTTGCGGATACGAGCCGGGCTCATCGGGTGTCCGAGCAGGTCCAGATGCTTGCGCAGGTGCTGCAGGCAGCAGAAGGCCATGTAGCAGATGGCGATATGGGCCCGGACCCGACGCGGCGACCAGTGATAGATGGGCCGGATTTTCAGATCGTGCTTGTTGGTGCGGAAGCAGGCTTCGATCTCCCACAACTGGTGATAGCGGGCAATGACGTCCTGTGCCTCCAGTTCGTCCGCACCATGAACAACAATGGCATGCAGCCCGTCCCATTGTGCCGCTGCCTTGATCTTTGCATCATCCAGCGTGACGTCCCCGCTGTCGGGGAAGGCCAGGAAGCGGCCATATCCCCGGCTGCTGAAGCTGCCGGGTTTGCGAGAGCGCTTGAGCTTCTTGTGCAGCTTTTCGATTGCCTTGTCGCGCTTGTGGGCATCATTGCGTGCCCGGGTGGGTAACCAGGTCACAATGACCCGCGCTCCCTCCTGGTCGATCACCTTGTACCAGCCCTTCTCGGTTGCCTCTTCAGAACCGTGTCCAGCCCAAGGCTGGCGTCCCTCCGGGCTCAAAATGTTCGCCTTCACGGCGGCCGGGGCGGACTTCATGCGATAGCCGAGGATGTAGGGCAGACCCTTGTTCTGCAACATCTGCTGGTTGTCCTTGCTGAGCATGGCGGCATCGGCCACGAACGTGACCCTGGCCACGTCGAAGCGTCCCTCCAACGCCTTCAGCGCAGCTTCCAGCGTATGACCTTCCCAGGTGTTTCCCGGGAAGAGTTCATAGCCCACAGGCAGCCCATCGGAGGTGACGATCAGCGCCAGCATGACCTGAGCGCGGTGATGCTTGCCATCCTTGCTGAAGCCCTTGGCCAGAAGATGATCCTGCTCGACCCCGTCCGCATCCTCGGCCGGGTCCTCGCGCTCGGTGTCAAAGGCCAGGGTCGTGCAATCGTAGAACAGCACGGTCACTGGCCCGCCCAGCAACTTCTCTGCCGCCGCGTGAGAGGTTTTGCAAATCCCGTCTATCACCGGCGTATTGATGTAATCCATGCTCCGATAGACCACGTCCAGATTGAGCGTGATGCCTGCCTGGTTCTCCAACGCCTCCACGGTCGCGCGCTTGCTCTCGGGCTGTGCGATCCGCGCCATAACCAGCTCTTTCACAATGCGATTGGCACTTTTACGCGCCGCCCCCAGAAGGGCCCCCCAACCCAGTTGGTCATACATCGTCCCCATGACATCCCGCAGACCCAGAGAGACCCGCGCCTCCTCACGGCACTCGGCAAGATCAACGCCAAGCTTGTCCGGCCGCGGAGCGCGGCGCACCAGCGCCTGCAGATCGGCATATTCCGTGGGCGTGAACAGTTCCATTTGCGGCGAGCGATCAATGCGTAATTGCTCCATCAAGCGGCCCGCCAGACGCTTGATATCCTCAATCTCGCTGTCGTTATGGGCCACACCCACATGGCGCAGGATCTTCTGGCGTACCTTGGAGCCGGTGCGGACGGATTCAACGATCTGGATCCGTGTGCGGTTGAGCTTTGCGTCATGTTTGGTGCGGATGAACATGGGCGAAGAGGTTAGCCATCTGAAGGCCCATGTCAATACTTTTTATAATAATGGGGCACTACAACGCGCCTCTGAGCAACCACACCTGAAAACAAACCAAAAACCCAGTCAGATCAACAAAAAGGTCGGAAGTCAGGAATGGCCGCATGAACTTTTCACGCAAGAGCCAACTGGCCGGAAAGCACAAGATCGCACCGGTCAGAACATGCTCATCCCCGTGCTTCTGAAGGATGCAGAAATCCTCTTGCACCAGATTGCACAGCGTATCCAACGGGTTTGCAAAATCAATCGGCACGCGAACGCCATCCAAACGCAAAGCGCAGTCAGTCGCCTCTGGGTAGGTTTGACGCAGCACAAGCTGTAACAACTCCTGTGCGGCTGGCTCCGCCTCGGTGGACAGGGCCAGAACATCGTCCCGCTGGTTTTTCAACAAGGTAGCGCGGTGCGCCATCTGCGCAGCGAAGGCATCGTCCTGATGCAACCATTCCGACATATCGGTGGGCTGAATGCCTGGCAAGGCACGGGTTTGGCTAGGGTCGTACGGGATACTAGACTGTAAAATGGCAACCATGCCATCCACTTATCATTAGCCTGACCGACTGTCGGCAAAAAAGCGACCAAGAATCCGTCGTATTCTTCTGGGACACCCCAGACAGAAGTTTGATACCTCTCGGGTGAACCAGCAGAGGCCAGTCATGAACCAGCATTACCGCGACACGCGCAAAATTGACCCGACCCGAGGCGCAACGCTCGGCGATGGTACGCCGAATGACAATGACCGAATCGAAATCGGACCCACCCAGCTTGCCTTTGAGGAATGGGCCGCAGCCGGGCTGGCCCTGCCCAACCTTGAGCGTATGCGCGAGCATCGCTGGAAGCGTCTGACCCAAGCCATCGTGGATCGCGGTTATGGCGGGCTTCTGATTTTTGACCCGCTCAACATCCGCTATGCAACCGACAGCACGAACATGCAGCTGTGGAACACCCACAACCCATTCCGCGCCGTTCTGCTGTGCGCTGACGGGTATATGGTGATCTGGGACTACAAGAACTCACCCTTCCTGTCCGAATTCAACCCGCTGGTGCGCGAACAGCGCTCTGGCGCGGACCTGTTTTATTTCGACCGAGGCGACAAGGTGGATGTCGCAGCGGATGTGTTCTCGAACGAGGTGCGGATCCTGATCGAGGAACATAGCGGCGGCAACAAGCGTCTGGCCGTCGACAAGATCATGCTGCACGGTCTGCGCGCGCTTGAGGCGCAGGGATTCGAGGTGATGGAAGGCGAAGAGCTGACCGAGAAAACCCGGGCCATCAAAGGTCCGGATGAGATTCTGGCCATGCGCTGCGCCAGCCACGCCTGCGAAACAGCCGTGGCCGAGATGGAGAAATTCGCCCGCGCCAATGTGGGGAACGGCAAGACCTCGGAAGATGACATCTGGGCGGTTTTACACGCCGAGAACATCCGTCGCGGTGGCGAGTGGATTGAAACCCGCCTGCTGGCTTCGGGTCAGCGCACCAATCCGTGGTTCCAGGAGTGCGGCCCACGCATCACGCAACAGAACGAGATCATCGCTTTTGATACCGATCTGGTCGGTTCATACGGGATCTGCATCGATATCTCACGCACATGGTGGATCGGTGACCAGAAGCCGCGCCCGGACATGATTTACGCCATGCAGCACGCGCATGAGCATATCATGACCAACATGGAGATGCTGAAACCCGGAGTCATGATCCCTGAACTTACCGCCAATGCACACAAGCTGGATGACAAGTTCCAGGCCCAGAAATACGGCTGCCTGATGCATGGAGTCGGCTTGTGCGATGAATGGCCTCTGGTCGCTTATCCGGACAAAGCGGTCGCGGGCGCTTATGACTACGCGCTCGAACCTGGCATGGTCCTGTGCGTCGAGGCCGCTGTTGGTGAGGTCGGCGGGGACTTTTCGATCAAGCTGGAAGATCAGGTTCTGATCACCGAAGACGGCTATGAGAACCTGACCAAATACCCGTTTGATGCCCGCTTGATGGGCCTGGAGTAAGCACTCAGTCCGGCCAGGTCGAGCGCCGGACATTCCCGTGCCAATCCTCGGATGGAAGGGCGGCTTCGACACTGGTCGGGGTCGCCCTTTCCCAATTCTGACCCAGTGAAAAGCCCAATACCCCGCTGAGCGCGATAAGGATCAGCAGATCAGCGCGGAGGTTAGGCTGGCGCGGGGTGCATGCCGTATGTGTCATCTCGGTCTCCTTGTCTTGCTTGGTGTGACAGCTGCAAGATGGGGGGAAGAGATCAATTATGAAAACGAATATTTGATGTGCGTATCATCACATTTCGTGAATACCGAAATATTCACTGGTTTTTGCTCACCTTCCCGTGACGCTTCCTACAATGGGGTTGAGACATCCGGCACAACTGCACACTATTGATCCCATACCGAAATCCAAGGAACTGCCATGCCCACCGAACGCATCACTTTTGCCGGTCACGACGGCGGCCGTCTGGCCGCGCGACTCGACCTGCCGGAAGGACCCGTCCTGGCGACCGCTCTGTTTGCGCATTGCTTCACCTGCTCAAAGGACATTCCTGCCGCGCGTCGGATCTCGGCCCGTTTGGCGGCCATGGGCATTGCCGTTTTGCGTTTTGATTTCACAGGGCTGGGCCATTCCGAGGGTGAGTTCGCAAATACGACCTTCACCTCGAATGTCGAAGACCTAATCGCGGCCGCGCACTACCTTGCGGGCCGAGACATGGCGCCATCGCTGCTGATCGGGCACTCGCTGGGGGGCGCTGCTGTTCTGCGCGCGCGGGCGGGCATTCCTTCGGTCAAGGCGGTAGTAACGCTTGGGGCACCAGCCGATCCGGGACACGTCTCGCACCATTTCGAACAGGCTCTGCCCGAGATCGAACAAGAAGGCAGCGCCGAGGTTTCTCTGGGCGGTCGCCCCTTCCGCATCGGCAAGGCGTTTGTCGATGATATCTCGGAGGCCGCGCTGACCCCCTCGGTCGCCGACCTGAAGGCCGCGCTTTTGATCCTGCACGCGCCGCGGGATGAGACGGTAAGCATCGACAATGCCAGCACCCTGTTTTTGGCGGCCAAACACCCCAAGAGCTTCGTGACACTCGACGACGCCGATCACCTGATCACACGGGCAAGCGATGCCGAATATGCGGCTGACGTCATCTCGGCATGGGTTTCGCGCTATATCGACCTCCGCCCTCCTGCTCCGCCTCCGGGCGCACCCGAGGGTGTTGTCCGGGTGACCGAGGCCGATCCCAACGGCTTTTTGCAGGATATCCAGGCGGGACCGCGCCATCACGTCGTCGCAGATGAGCCCGCCTCATACGGCGGTACGGATCGCGGCATGTCGCCTTACGGCTTTGTCTCGTCTGGGCTTGGGGCTTGTACGTCGATGACGATCCGCATGTATGCGCGCCGCAAGAAGTGGCCGCTGACTAGTGTGTCGGTCGATGTTTGTCACAACAAAGTCCACGCGCAGGATGCAGGGTTGAACGGCGACGCCAAGGTTGATCTGTTCCGCCGCAAGATTCGGCTTGAGGGGCCTCTGGATCAGGCCCAGCGCGACCGGCTTCTGGAAATCGCCGACAAATGCCCGGTGCATCGCACGTTGGAGGGTTCGGCACATATCACGACCGAACTCCTCCCTTGAGCGTTACGTTTCTCAGCCCCTGCGAGGCGCGGGCCGATGGATCGGAGGTCGCGCCGCTGGCGGCCGCGCAACCGGAGGCCGTGGCCGCGCCGGAGGCTTCGCGATCGGCGGCGTCGGACGTGCCGGAGGTCTATTGACCGGCGGTCGGTCCGGCCTGTCCGGACGGTCGATATCGATATCCACATCCACGTCGTGATAGTAATCGTTCCACAGCATCGAGTCGTAGAAGGGATCATACCCATATCCGACCCCTACCCCGACGCTGACGCCATCACAGGCCGCCAACGTCAGGCTTGAAATCCCCAGACCCAACACAAGAACGGATCGCTTCATCAGTTTACGTGTCATCTGAGCCTCCTATTGCAACGACCGGAACGACGCGAACACGGCGTTCAGATCATCCACATAGGCAGGATCGGCCCCATTCCGCAGGATTGTCACGGCAATCGCAACGCGCCCACGGTGCAGATCAATAATGGTGGCGGTGAAACTCACCCCTCCGTCTCGCGTGCCAGTGCCCCGGATCACCTTGGCGGGCAGCCCTGCAATCCGAGTGTCGCTGGTACTGGTCACCGTAGGATCATTCACCAGAAACTTGTCGATATCATCCAGATACCGCAAACCGTCCTGAATACTGGACACTCCGGCCGGCGAGACAAAGCCCATCCAGACCGAGTCATCCGTGACCGGCTTAAAACCCATCACACGCGCCACCGCGCGGGGGTCGCCCAGCTCCGTGTCTTCAATGTCGCGTGGCCCGCCTGTACGCAGCACCCAGAAATCCGGCACCGCAAAGCTGAAGAGCGCACGCCCGGCGTCGGTATAAGTCACCGGGGTATCTGCGGCAGCTGGCACAGCCGCCCCGACCCAAAGGGCCGCGCAGGCCGCCAGAGCCGTCTTTAAACGAATACGCATATCTCAATTGCCTAATTATTTCACTGACCGCAGATTGGCCCGTCGCGGCTGGTCTTGTCCAGCACCCCCTTGCCTAGAAAAGAAAAAACCCGCGCCTCGGATCTCGGGGCGCGGGCTAGGATTTCAGCAGGCTCAGGCGCTTAGCTGCGCGCGTCTCCGACCAGTTTCCAAACGGCGGGGATCAGCAAGGCTGCAAGACCCAGCTTGATTGCATCGCCCAGCAAGAACGGTGTCAGACCCCATTCCAAGATCGGCTTGTCCCAACCATAAAGCTGACCCAGCCAAAGCAGGCCCGGTACGTAAATCAGCACGTTGGCCAGCAAAAGCGCCAGTGCCAGTTTGGTAACCGAGCGGTCCCAGCCGCGCGCGGCCAGAGCGCCCAGCAGAACGGTCGCCATCAGGTAACCGACAAGGTAGCCGCCGGTGCCGCCCATCATGTAGGTCAGACCGAATTTCTCGGCCGAGGAACCTGCGAACACGTCAAAGCCCAGCGCGCCGACCAGCAGATAGCCCAGCATGGTGATCAGACCCAGACGTGCGCCATAGGCGGTGCCGATGGTCAGGACGGCAAAGGTGCCCATGGTGATCGGAACAGGCCACATCGGCACTTTGATTTTCGCGGCAACCGCCAGGGCCACGATGCCCAGAACGACCAGTACAACCTGCTTTACAAGCAGCGCCGTACCTTCACGCGGGCCAAACGCATTGGCCAGAACGTTTACATTCATCTTAACTTCTCCCAATTCGGACCAAGATTTCTGCACCAGCAATGCCTTGTCAGCACTCAAACTGCAACATGATTACGCTACCGCGGCATAGTCTGTGGTCATTTCGTAGGATTTTCGCGGCCCATTCACCGTCCATTGCACCGACCAGCGGGGCCAGTCGTGGAAATCATAGACCGCATCGTAACTGTCAGGCGCACAATCATGGTGGTCCGAGGCGTTTTGCTCGCCCAGCGTCAAGGCATGGAAAAACCGCCCGTCGTCGAAATGGATCAACACGCGATGTCCACCGTCGCGCCATAAATACTTGCGGGTTCCTTTCATCGGAGGCTGGCCAGGGATGCTCAGCGTCACCTCTTCGGTGTAGATCAGCCCGTCCTCGGATCGCTGCAGCAGGGCCTCTCCCTCGGCCTGCACGACCTGCCCAGCCCGCGCGTCGCGGATCGTGCGCGTCAGGCGCCAGCGCCCTTCGAAATCGGACAATGTTGTCGGTGCAGTCGTCATTTCCACTATCCCGGCCAGATCGCCGCAATCGGGCACTCATGCCTTGTTCCCATACGCCTGCGGCGTTAAACCCCGCCGCAACGCTCTCTGCCAAATCACAATAAGGTCCTGCTGCCAATGATTCCTCGTTATTCCCGCCCCGAGATGGTTGCCATCTGGTCGCCCGAAACCAAGTTCCGCATCTGGTACGAGATCGAGGCGCATGCCTGCGAAGCCATGGCTGATCTGGGCGTAATCCCGCGTGAAAACGCCGACGCGGTGTGGAAAGCCAAGGACGTGGATTTCGACGTGGCCCGCATTGATGAGATTGAGGCCGTCACCAAGCACGACGTTATCGCCTTCCTGACACACCTGGCCGAGCATGTGGGCAGCGAAGAAGCCCGCTTTGTGCATCAGGGCATGACCAGCTCAGACGTTCTGGATACCTGCTTCAACGTGCAGCTGACCCGCGCCGCCGATATACTGATCGCAGACCTCGAAGGCCTACTGGCAGCCCTGAAACGCCGCGCCATCGAACACAAAGACACGGTTCGCATCGGCCGCAGCCACGGCATCCACGCCGAGCCGACAACGATGGGCCTAACCTTTGCCCGTTTCTATGCCGAGATGGACCGCAACCTGTCTCGTATGCGTGACGCGCGCGCCGAAATCGCCACCGGCGCGATCAGCGGCGCGGTTGGCACCTTCGCCAATATCGACCCGCGCGTCGAAGAGCATGTGTGCGACCAGTTGGGTCTGGTGCCCGAGCCGATCAGCACTCAGGTCATCCCGCGTGATCGCCACGCGGCCTTCTTTGCAACTCTGGGCGTCATCGCCAGCAGTATCGAGAACATCGCCATCGAAATCCGTCACATGCAGCGGACCGAGGTTCTTGAAGCCGAAGAGTTCTTCTCGAAAGGACAAAAGGGTTCTTCGGCGATGCCGCATAAGCGCAACCCGGTTCTGACTGAAAACCTGACCGGTCTGGCCCGTCTGGTCCGCATGGCCGTCGTACCCGCGATGGAGAACGTGGCCCTGTGGCACGAGCGTGACATCTCGCATTCGTCGGTCGAGCGGAATATTGGCCCTGATACCACCGTTACTCTGGATTTCGCACTGTCGCGCCTGACCAGCGTGGTCGACAAGCTGGTCGTTTACCCGGAAAACATGCTGGCCAACATGAACAAGTTCCGTGGTTTGGTCATGAGCCAGCGCGTGCTGCTGGCCCTCACCCAAGCCGGTGTCAGTCGCGAGGATGCCTACCGTCTGGTGCAGCGTAACGCGATGAAGGTTTGGGAAGAAGGCAAGGACTTCAAAACCGAACTCCTGGGTGATGCCGAGGTCACCGCCGCCCTCAGCGTGGAAGAGATCGAAGAGAAATTCGATCTGGGCTACCACACCAAGCATGTCGACACGATTTTTGAGCGTGTCTTCGGCGAATAAACCATTCTAGAAAAGCGCCCGGCCCCTCATCAACCGGGCGCTTTTTGCATCATCACGCACTTCGTGAACAAAAATTCTGTCTGCTTTGTGAATAAATCGAAAAGCTCCGGTGTTAGCTTTTTTGAAGATCACACTATGTTTTAAATGAGCAGACCTGACCACGGAGTTAAAACTATGCGCATTCTTCTTGCATCCGCGATTGCACTGACCTCTTTCGCCTTTTCCCCCATCGCTGCCCACGCGGCCGGTGGCGGCGGTGCCAATCCCCCCAAGCCCACCAACACGACAAAAAAATGCCTGTTCGGTCGGGTCTGGAGCGAAGACCGCGGGCGCTGCGTCAAACCGAGCGCGACGAATTTCACCGATGAGGACCTCTATGAGGCCGTGCGTGAGCTGGCCTATGATGGTCAGTTGGAAAACGCCCAGAACATCCTGCGCGTCATGAGCGATCAAAGCGATGACCGCGTTCTAACCTACTGGGGCTTCACGCACCGCAAGATGGGCAATATCGAGTTGGCGAATGCCTACTACGAGCAGGCCATCGCCACTAACCCCGACAACCTTCTGGCGCGCAGCTATATGGCTCAGGGCTTTGTTTCCGAAGGGAAAACCGATCTGGCCATCGCCCAATGGCGCGAAATCAAGGCTCGTGGAGGCGAAGGCACATGGGCCGAGGCATCTCTGCGCGAGGCCATCAAGACCGGGCTGACCTATAACTACTGAGGTTCAACCTTTCTTTACCTGATTCCCGCTAACCTGCCTGTGGAACAGGACTTTGGCACCGCAGGCAGATGCAGGACATGAATACTTTGGTTCAGGTGGCCCCGGGGGCTCAGCCCTCGGGCGCAGGTCAGGCGGACGACGCGCCCCGCGTCGTCCCACGCACACTCAGCAATCGTCAAAAGGCCGCTATCGTGGTGCGTCTGTTGCTGAATGAAGGGGCGGATATTCCACTTGAGGAACTGCCCGACGAATTACAGGAAAAACTCACGCATCAACTGGGTCAGATGGGTCTTGTAGACCGTGTGACGCTGGATGCGGTGGCGCAGGAGTTCGGCGATGCGCTGGATAGCGTCGGCCTGTCCTTCCCTCATGGCCTCGCTGGGGCGCTGGATGCGGTGAACGGCAAGATTGCCCCGGCCACTGCGGCAAGATTGCGCAAGATCGCCGGCGTTCGTCAGATCGGCGATCCGTGGCAGCAACTGCGAGAGATTTCGGCCGAAGATCTGGCCCAGATGGCGCAGTCAGAAAGTACCGAGGTAGCCGCCGTGATGCTATCCAAGCTCGACACGGCCAAAGCCGCGCAATTGCTGGGGCACCTGCCCGGCCCCATTGCGCGACGCATCACCTATGCGATCTCCAAAACGGCCAATGTGACCCCCGAAGCGGTGGAACGGATCGGCTGGTCGATGGCTGCTCAATTGGATCAACGGCCTTCTCAGGCCTTTTCCGACGGCCCCGGCGCGCGTGTGGGGGCGATCCTGAATCAATCGGCGGCCTCGACCCGAGATGGTTTGCTGACGGCCCTGAACGAAGAGGATGCCGAATTCGCGGATATCGTGCGTCAATCCATCTTTACCTTCGCGCATATCCCGGCCCGTGTCGCCGCACGCGATGTGCCCGCCATTCTGCGCGGGGTGGAACAAACCAGCCTTGTCACCGCTCTGGCGGGGGCCGCCGCTGATGATGACAAAGCCTCGGTTGAGTTCATCCTATCCAACATCTCCGCCCGTATGGCCGACAATCTGCGCGAAGAAATGGCTGAACGCGGGCGAGTGAAACAGTCCGAGGCCGAAGAAGCGATGACCGAGATCGTAGGTGCAATCCGCACCTTGGTGGAAGATGGCACGCTGAAATTGGTCGAGCCGGAAGAAGACGAAGACTGACCTCAACCGGCTGAGTGCTTGAGCTTGCCGGGCCGGGCCTGTATGTCTGACCCAGCAAAACGCAACACGCCGTGAGACACCTCCATGCCTGTCGAAAAGTCAGAGCTCAGCCGGTTTGAGCTTGGGAAATACTATGTCGCCAGTCTGTTCCTGAAAGGCGTGATCGGTGGCATGCGGTTGCTGCCCTATGGAACCCGCATCGCGGCAATGGGGACCTTGGTACGCGGATTGGCCCCGCTGGTGGGGTTTCGCAAACGGGTCCGAGGCAACCTGAAGCTCACCTGCCCTGAGCTTTCAGATCGTGACATTAACCGTATATCGGCTGAGGTCTCGGACAATGCAGGCCGGGCCATGATGGAACATTTCTCGCCCGAAGGGTTCACGGCGCGCCAACGCAACGCTGAGACATCCGGCCCCGGTGTGGCCGCTTTTGATGCCGCTGCCGCCGAGGGGCGACCGGTCATGATCATCGCAGCGCATTTCGGGCACTACCTGGCAGCGCGAATCGCGCTGCAGGCCCGCAGCGGGCGCCCAATAGGCTGCCTGTACCGTCGCATGGCCAACCCGTATTTCAACGAGGCCTATGTCAAAGCCTTCTACAAAACCGGCTCACCCATGTTCGAACAGGGCCGGCGTGGGATGGTTGAGATGGTGCGCTCCCTCAAAGGCGGTGAAATGATCGCCATCGTCTCGGACCTACACGTTCATGGCGGCGAGGAGTTAATGTTCTTTGGCAAACCCGCCGTCACATCCCTGCTGAATGCCGAACTTGCGATGAAGTTCAATGCGGTCATGATCCCCTGCTACGCAGTTCGCCAACCCAATGGTCTGGATTTCGAGATCGTGTTACACGACCCGGTGCCACATTCCGACCCAAGAACCATGACGCAGCATATCAACGACGATCTGGAACAAATGGTGCGCCAGCATATGGGCCAATGGTTCTGGATTCACCGCCGCTGGAAGGCATGGAACGGGCTGGGTGTTCAGCCAGAGGATATGCCCTGATCACTTCACATGCGCGGCCGCGATGATTGGCCCGTGACCTGCCCGCTGCACCAGAACAACCGCTGGCAGGTCCGAATCCAACTGTGCTGCAAACGCCTGCTCATTGACACCGTCCCAGCGTCCAGCCATCTGCCAGCTTTCCACCACATTGGCATAATCGAGGTCATGGCCCGCAAGCTCACCACGCCGGATCGAGGCATGGCGCAGCGGTGTGTACTGGACGATCGTAACGTCGTAGGTATCCCCAGCAGACAAGTCGATCGGCATCACGCGCACCGACACCTCTTGCCCCGAGCGCTCGGCTTCGACTTCGGCTGTGGGCGCAGCAATCAGATGCGCCTTGATCAGCCGATCCAATTCCTGCGCCTTCGCACCAACCACATCATGCTGTCCGTTGATCACCATCTGCGGCGTGTAGATCATCGACCGGCCACCATTGCGGGCATATGCCCGTTGCCGCGACGTATGATCAGAAATGGCGTATTCGTCCTTCCAGCCGATGTAATCCCAATAGTCCACATGCAGCGCCAGCCCGATCACGTCGTCGCGCTTGATCAGCTCGTGCAAAAGCCGATCCGCCGGGGGACAGGACGAACACCCTTGCGAGGTGAACAGCTCGATCACAACCGGATCCTCTTGCGCCGATACTGAAAAGGCGGCACAGGCGGATAGAATGGCGGCTGTTAGGGCGGATTTGAACATGAGTCCCCTCGGCTTGAAAATCATGCAAAACGGATAAACGTTTTGCTCTTCAAGCTCCAATCAAGGTTTCTTGAGACGAGGCGACCTCCTGCTCTTGAATTTGCATACCACAGTATACAATTTCGATTTGTCACTAACTGACGCTTGAACCCCGGACAAACGTGATCAAGATAAACCGTAGCGAATCCCATTTTCCAAGTTATTTAAGAGGGAGGCCACAGGATGCCTATCAAAACCGGACAGGATACCGCCAATACGCGCCGCAGCCTGAGCGTGAATGGCAAAACCATTTCCTACTACTCCATCCCCGCCGCTCAGGAGGCCGGTCTGGGTGATTTCTCCAAGCTGCCCGCCGCGCTCAAAGTGGTGCTGGAAAACATGCTGCGCTTCGAGGATGACGGGTTCTCTGTCTCGGTCGACGACATCAAAGCATTTGCGGAATGGGGCGAGAACGGAGGTAAAAACCCGCGCGAGATCGCCTATCGCCCTGCCAGGGTGCTTATGCAGGATTTCACCGGAGTGCCTGCCGTGGTTGATCTGGCGGCCATGCGCGACGGGATCAAAGCTCTGGGCGGTGATGCGCAAAAAATCAATCCGCTAAACCCGGTAGATCTGGTCATCGACCACTCGGTCATGATTGATGAGTTCGGCAACCCACGTGCGTTCCAGATGAATGTGGACCGCGAATACGAGCGCAACATGGAGCGCTACCAGTTCCTGAAATGGGGTCAGAACGCCTTCAACAACTTCCGCGTCGTTCCGCCCGGCACCGGCATCTGCCATCAGGTGAACCTTGAATATCTGGCCCAGACGGTCTGGACGGATACTGATCAGAACGGGGAAGAGGTCGCCTATCCCGACACCCTCGTGGGCACCGACAGCCACACCACTATGGTCAACGGCATGGCCGTTCTGGGCTGGGGCGTAGGCGGGATTGAGGCTGAGGCCGCGATGCTCGGCCAGCCGATCTCGATGCTGATCCCCGAGGTTGTGGGTTTTGAACTGACGGGCGCGATGGTCGAGGGCACTACCGGTACTGACCTTGTGCTGAAAGTCGTCGAGATGCTGCGCGAAAAAGGCGTGGTTGGTAAATTCGTCGAATTCTACGGCGAAGGGTTGGATCGCCTTCCGCTGGCCGACCGTGCCACGATCGCCAACATGGCCCCCGAATATGGCGCGACCTGCGGCTTCTTCCCAATCGACGGCGAAACGCTGCGCTACATGCGCAATACCGGGCGCGACGAAGACCGTCTTGCGCTTGTCGAAGCCTATGCCAAGGAAAACGGGCTGTGGCGTGATGAGACCTACGCGCCGATTTACACCGACACACTGTCGCTGGATATGGGCACCATAGTGCCTGCGATCTCGGGACCGAAACGTCCGCAGGACTATGTGGCGCTGACGGAGGCGAAAGCCGCGTTCCTGAACGAGATGGAGAAGACCTTTAAGCGCCCGATGGGCAAGCAGGTCGAAGTCAAAGGCGAGAATTTCGGTCTGGAGTCAGGCAAGGTCGTGATCGCCTCGATCACCTCCTGCACCAACACCTCGAACCCCTACGTGATGATCGGAGCGGGTCTGGTTGCCCGCAAGGCCGCCGCGCTGGGTCTGGACCGAAAGCCATGGGTGAAGACCTCGCTTGCGCCGGGATCGCAGGTGGTTTCCGCCTATCTTGAGGCGGCGGGTCTGCAAGACGATCTGGACAAGATCGGGTTCAACCTTGTGGGCTATGGCTGCACCACCTGTATCGGTAACTCGGGTCCGATCCAGCGAGAAATCAGCGAAGCTATTTCCGAAGGCGATCTTGTCGCCACCTCGGTTCTCTCGGGCAACCGTAACTTCGAAGGGCGGATCTCGCCGGATGTGCGCGCCAACTATCTGGCCTCGCCGCCTCTGGTCGTTGTCTATGCGCTGGCAGGCACCATGGATATTGACCTGACCTCCGAACCCATCGGTCAGGATCGGGACGGCAATGACGTCTTTATGAAGGACATCTGGCCCAGCCAGAGCGAAATCGCGGAGTTGGTCGAAGCAACCGTCACCCGCGGGGCGTTCCAGTCGAAATATGCCGACGTTTTCAAAGGGGATGAGAAATGGCGTGAGGTCGAGGTTCCGCAGCAGGAAACCTATGACTGGCCGCCGACCTCGACCTATATCCAGAACCCGCCCTATTTTCAGGGCATGGGGGCTGAGCCGGGCACGATCTCGAACATCGAGGGGGCCAAGGTGCTGGCGATCCTCGGCGATATGGTCACGACCGACCATATCTCACCCGCTGGATCGTTTGCCACGACCTCGCCCGCCGGTCAGTACCTGATGGAACGTCAGGTGCAGCCGCGTGAGTTCAACTCCTACGGCTCGCGCCGGGGCAACCATGAGGTCATGATGCGCGGCACCTTCGCCAATATCCGCATCAAGAACGAGATGTTGGACGGGGTCGAAGGTGGCTACACCAAGGGGCCGGATGGCGCGCAGACCTCGATCTACGACGCGTCGATGGCGTATCAGGCGAATGGCACCCCTCTGGTCGTTTTCGGAGGCGAGCAATATGGCGCAGGCTCGTCCCGTGACTGGGCCGCGAAGGGGACTGCTCTGCTGGGTATCAAAGCCGTGATTGCCGAGAGTTTTGAGCGCATTCACCGTTCAAACCTCGTAGGCATGGGCGTGATTCCGTTCGAATTCACCGGTGGTGATACCCGCAAAACGCTTGGGTTGAAGGGGGATGAGACGGTCTCGATCCACGGTCTGGACACGATTGAGCCGCTGCAGGAGGTGCCTTGCACCATCACCTATGGCGACGGGACCAAGAAGACCATCACACTGAAATGCCGCATAGATACAGCCCCTGAGATCGAATACATCGAGAACGGCGGTGTTCTGCACTATGTGCTGCGCAATCTCGCAAAGGCGGGTTGACATGGTGTTGATCCACAGACTGAAAAGGACGCCGACCGGCGTCCTTTTTTTATGCGAGGCTCTGCCTCGCGCTCCGAGGTATTTTTGAACAGAAGAAGTTGATCGTGTCTTAAGTAGACCATCAACCGTGTGCGGGAGGTTGGTATGGACAAAGTGGCTTTGGTAACGGGTGGCGCGCGGGGTATCGGGCGCGCCATCGTGGAAGACCTACGGCGCGATCATCGAGTTGCTTTCACATGGCTGTCAACCGAACCCGATCCGGTGTTGGAAGAGGAAGGTTTGCAACCGATACCGTCCGATCTGACGCAGGACGGACAGACTGAAGCGGCTATACGCGACGTTGTGGAACGTTTCGGGCGGCTGGACGTGATCGTGAACAATGCGGGTTTGGTCCGGTCCACACCGAAAGAGGATTTTGACTGGGAAGATCATCGCTCCATTTTGGATTTAAATCTGCTGGTCCCCGCTGCTTTGTTGGCGGCTGCTCTACCTCATTTGAAACCGGGCTCGGCGATTGTTAGCATTTCCTCGATGAACGCGGTTTTGCCACCGAAAGACGCAGTGATTTATGGGGCAAGCAAGGCGGCCCTCAACCTGTGGACACGCGGGATGGCAAAGGAACTTGGGCCTCAGGGTATCCGGGTTAATGCTGTGGCACCGGGGGCGATTAACATCCCCGAAGACCCACGCCCCGAAGACTTGACCGCTTTGTTCGTCGAGAACACGGCCATAGGGCGGATCGGGAGGCCCGAGGATATCGCGAAGGCCGTAAGGTTCTTGGCGTCAGACGACGCCGCGTTCATCACGGGTGAGACCTTGGCTGTGACCGGTGGCTACAGGCTCTAACCGCCAGCCGCTTTTTCAAGCGCCGGGCGGATCGTGCTTTCGATCACACGTTGGGTGATCGGACCGGCGAAACGCAGGATCACGGTGCCCTCCCCGTCGATCACATAGGTTTCGGGAACGCCGTAAAGCCCCCAATCCAAAGCCATGCGGCCCTGCTCATCTCGACCGATTCCGGTATAGGGATCGCCGAGTTCAGTCAGAAAGCTTTGCGCATTGTCCAATTTGTCTTTGTAGTTGACACCGTAGACCGGGATGCCTTCGTTCGACAGCGCCTCAAGGTTTGGATGCTCTGCGCGACAGGGGGCACACCAGCTGGCCCAATAGTTGACCAGCTTGACCTGCCCATCCCGCAGGGTCGCGTCGTCGAAAGGTGTTTTGCCCGGAAACTCGGTCAGGACGACAGGAGGGGAGGGTTGCCCTTCGCGGGCGGATGGTAGGGCATTGGGGTCGTCTCGGAACATGCCAATCCCGGCCAGAACAGCAAAAGCACCGAAGATCAGCGGCGGCGCGACCATCAAAGGCGAAATCTTAGCCATTGCGCGACATCCTTTGTTCGATTTTCTCCATCTCGGCCCGCACTTTGCGTCCCCGGATCACGCTAAAGACGACCAGCGCCACGAGCAGCAGGATCGAAGCAGCGTAGGACGACAAGACAGCGTCCGCGTATTTTCCAAGATCAGGCATCATGCGCCCACCTTTTCCCGTGCCAGCAGCGCTTTGACCCGACGCGCACGGATTTCGGTGCCGGTGCGATACAGAACCAATGCAATGAACAGCAAAACGAAGCCAATGATGCAGGTCAGCAATGGATAGAAGAACACGTTGCTAACCTTCTCTTCGGTGTCCGCTCCCGTGACCGCTCCGGCCCGCATGACCGAGGCCCCCTGGTGCAACCCCTGGTTCCAGAAATTTACCGCGTAGCGGCTGAGGATCGCGAACACCGATCCCACGAGACACAGGACCGAGGTCAGGTCGGCGGCGGTGTCCGGGTCCTCGATCGCCTCCCACAGGGCGACGTAGCCGAGATAGAACAGGAACAGGATCAGGAATGAGGTCAGGCGCGGATCCCAGGCCCACCAGGTGCCCCACATCGGCTGGCCCCAAATCGCTCCAGTCGCAAGTGCGATCAAGGTCATCACGATGCCCACAGGTGCGGCGGCACGCGCAGCCAGAGCGCTGACGTGATGGCGGCGGACCAGCCATATTAGCGAGGTCACCAGCATCATCAGCCAGCAATTGATCGCCATCAGTGCAGATGGGACGTGCAGGTAGATGATCTTAACTGTCGATCCCTGCCGGAAGTCATCCGGCGTGAAGAAGAAGCCCCAGACCAGCCCGACCACGATGCAAACCGCGGAGGTGATCCAGAAAAAGGGCAAGACACGCTCGCTGGTGGCAAGAAACTTGCGCGGGTTGGCATATTCCCAGAGGGCGTTGGCTTTGGCTGCGATAGACATGGCCGTTATTTAGTCCGACTCGGGTTCATTCTCAATTGACCTTGCTCAAAGTTGTGGCGCTTCACCGCAGATTGATGCGCAGGACCGCTGCGCTGGCGAATGGAAGCAGAGCTATCGTGGCCATCGTGATCCCCGCCAGCATCAAAAGTGGCGTTTGGGTCTCCATCCCGACGGCACCCCGGCGGGCGACTTCTGCGCCGAAGATCAAGGTTGGGACGTAGAGCGGTAGAACCAGCAATGACAACAGCAGGCCACCGCGCTTCAGCCCGACGGTCAGGGCTGCGCCGAAGGTGCCTATGACGCTCATGGCGGGCGTTCCGAGCAGGAGCGAGATCACCAGCCAGAAGAACCCCGGCGTGGGAAGGTTCAGCAAGACGCCCAGAAACGGTGCCGCAAGAACCAAAGGCAAACCGGTCGTGATCCAATGCGCCAATGCTTTGATCGACACCACAGCCTCAAGCGGGAGAGGCGCGGTAGCCAGAAGGTCTAGCGAGCCGTCCTCCCAATCCAGGGCCAGAAGACGGTCGAGAGATAACAGGCAGGCAAGCAAAGCGCCCAGCCATAGAATTCCCGGCGCAATGGTCGAGAGCAGCGACGATTGCGGGCCGACGGCAAAGGGCACCAGAACTGTGACGATCAGGAAGAACGCCAGGCCCAGGCCAAAGCCTCCGCCTGCGCGGAAGGCCAGCTTCAGGTCGCGCAGCAACAGGGCGATCACAGGAAGCCTCCGTCAAAATCGTCGATGGGTTGCGGTTTGGCTTTGTAGGGGCCGACGTCCAGAACCTCTCCGTCGAGGCCGAGGTCGATATGGGTTGCAATCAGGGCCGAGCCGCCCTGCCCCAGATGGCTGCGCACAGCGTCAGCGAACATCTGAACGGCGTTTTTGTCGAGTGAGACGGTTGGTTCGTCCAGCATCCAGATCGGCCGCCCCGTGACCAGCATCCGTGCAAGACCCAGCCTGCGCTTTTGCCCTGCCGACAGGTTGCCCGCATGGCGGTCGGACAGGTCATTCAGCGCAAAGGCGTCCAGAGCCGGCTGGATGTCATGGGTCCCAAAGACCGACGCCCAGAAGGCGAGGTTTTCGACCACAGTAAGCGTCGGCTTCAAACCATCGGAATGCGAGGCGTAGGCGATCTGGTCCTCTGCCCCTTCGATCTTTCCTGCCAAGGCAGGTTGTAGCCCCGCCAGAGTGCGGAGCAGTGTTGTTTTGCCGATTCCGTTTGGCCCACGCAAAATGAGCGCCTGAGCGGGGGTGAGTTTAAAGCTCAACCCCTCGAGCACGGGCACGCCACCACGGCTGATGGTCAGATCGGAAACGGATAGTGTCATGAGACTCGCTTATCCGATTGGGGACGCAGGCAAAAGGTTGGATTTGACGCAGGGAGTTAGGTTGGTGCGCTTGGATGGGTTCGGATGCGAGGGGCCAGCCCCTCGCGCTCCCTGGGATATTTTTGGCCAGATGAAGCGGATCCCGTCAGACCGTGATCAGAGCGAGCGCGATGCGGCGACCTTCTGACAGAAGGACGTTGTAGGTGCGGCAGGCGGCCGGTGAGTTCATGATCTCTACTCCGATCCCAGCAGACTCGAGAGTTTGGCGCAGCTCGGGCGGGATGTGGGCAAGCTCTGCTCCGGTTCCTATGAACAGGACATCGACGACCTCGGACAGTTCGCGCAGTGGCTCGTCGTCTGAGTATCCGCCCCACGCCTGCGTTCCCGTCGGGCCAGTCAGCACTGCGCCTTGATGAACGCGCCCTCCGATCCGGAAAAAGCCGGGGCCGTATCCATCGACCGGTTCGGCGTTGGTGTAGTTGATCTCATTCAATCGCATGCGCTGTGTTTACCCCCAAAGCGGCAGGCCGGACAAGGCCGCCAGCGCAATAACCAGATAGGCGGCCGCGCGGTAGAGGCGTTCTCGGTCTGGTCGGAAAAGCCACCCGCCCAGCCAATTGCCTAACAGGTTGGGTAGCGCCAGAAGAAAACCCAGCCCAGCAGCGGCGAGAGTGACCTGCGCCATACCGGTCAGGTAGCCGAGCAGCAGGAAGTCGAAGCCGAACAGAAACAGTAGGATCGTCGCGCGAATGACTTCCACAGGTAGTGGGCGCGACATGTAGAACAGGATGACGGCCGGACCAGGTAGCCCGGCGACACCGCCAAGAAACCCGGCGGCTCCGCCGATACCCGTGACCATCACGCGGCTGACATGACCGTGATAGCGCAGGCCGAGGATCAGAATGGCCAGCATCGCAAGGGCCAGACCGCTGACCGCATAGCGGAAAACCTCGGGCGCGACCTGCGTCAACACCCACAGTCCCAGCGGAAGGACCAGTGCGCAGCCCAGCAGAAGGCGCGCCAGATCGCCCTCGTTCACTGCACTCCATGCCCGGCGCAGATTTGGCAGGGGTCCGAAGATATCCATAATCGTCAGGCCGATCAGCGCTCCGAACGGGCCGAGATATGGGGTGGCGATAGGCAGAAACACCAAAGCGGTGCCAAACCCCGAGAAGCCGCGAACTACGCCACCCAGAAAGGCTGCGAATAAGACAACGGCCAGACCCTGTGGGGACTGGCCGAAGAACTCAGGCATCTACGTTGGCAAACTGGTTGCCCGCATTGTTTGATGGCTTGGACCAATCACGCTTGACGCCCAGCCACAGCAGGATGGTTGAGGCCACGAAGACCGACGAATATGTCCCCACGATCACACCCCAGATCATCGCAAAGACAAAGCCACGGATAACATCGCCGCCCAGCACATAGAGCGAGATCAGCGCCAGCAGGGTCGTGACCGAGGTCATCACCGTCCGGCTGAGGGTTTCGTTGATCGAGATGTTGAGAACCTCTTTGAGGTCTTTCTTCTTATACTTTCGCAGGTTCTCACGCACGCGGTCGAACACGACCACGGTGTCATTCAGCGAGTAACCCACGATGGTCAGAAGCGCCGCGATGATTGCCAGATCAAAGCGGATATGAAGCTCCGAGAAGATGCCGATGGTCAGGATCACGTCATGTACAAGCGCCGCGACCGCGCCAAGAGCGAACTGCCATTCGAACCGCAGCCAGATGTAGACGAGCACCGCTCCGATGGCCAAAACGATGGCGATCACGGCTGTCTGGATTAGCTCACCCGAGACTTTCGGGCCAACCGATTCCACCGATACGAATTGGATATCGGGGATCACGGCCTGCAACGCGCCCTCAACAGCTGTGATGGTCGAGGCTTCGACAGCTTCCGCATCTGCCTGCGCTTGAATGCGGATCATTGCGACGTTGTCTTCCGGTCCAAAAGTCGGATCAAAAATCTCAGTAATTGAGACGTCGCCCAGCTCCAGCGGAGCAATCGCGTCACGGTAGACACCCACATCAATCGGCTGCGTGCTTTCGGTGCGGATCGTTGTGCCACCCCGGAAGTCGATGCCGAAGTTGAGGCCCTGCAACATGAATGAGGCGAAGGCCACAACCATCATAATGGCCGAAATGCCCAGCCAAAGCTTCCAGCGGCTGAAGAAATCGAACGAGGTGCTTTGGGGTACGAGTTTCAGTCTCATGATCAAACCTCGATCGTTTTCGGACGGCGGCGCTCGAACCACATGACGACCATCAGGCGCGTCACGAAGATCGCGGTGAAGACCGAGGTCAGGATGCCCAGGCCCAGAGTGATGGCGAACCCGCGCACAGGTCCGCTGCCCATGGCGAACAGGATCACCGCCGTGATGAAGGTGGTCACGTTGGCATCCGCTATGGCCGACAGGGCTTTTTCATAACCCAACTCAATCGCACGCGCCGGGCCTTTGGCGGATTTCAGTTCCTCTCGGATACGTTCGAAAATCAGCACGTTGGCGTCCACGGCCATACCGACCGTCAGAACAATACCCGCGATGCCCGGCAGGGTCAGCGTGGCGCCAATCAGCGACAGCAGGCCGAACAAGAGGCCCACGTTGATGATCAAGGCAATGTTGGCGAAGAGACCAAACAAACCGTAGCTGAGCGCCATAAACACCAGCACCGCGGCAAAGGCTACCATAGTGGCGACTTTACCGGCGTCGATGCTGTCCTGACCCAATTCGGGGCCGATGGTGCGTTCTTCCAGGAACTCCAGCTCGGCAGGCAAGGCTCCTGCCCGTAGCAGGATAGCAAGGTTGGTGCTCTCCTCGACTGTGAAGTTGCCGGTGATGATGCCAGAACCACCGGGAATGTGGCTTTGGATCACAGGGGCCGAGATCACCTCATCATCCAGCACGATCGCGAAAGGCGCGCCGATGTTTTCCAGCGTATAGTCACCGAATTTCCGCGCGCCCGAAGTGTTGAACCGGAAGCTGACCGCGGGACGGCCGTTCTGATCGAACGAGGGCTGCGCATCCACCAGTTCTTCACCTGTGACGACCGGAGAGGATTCAAGCGTGTAGTACACACCGCTTTCGTCAATCGACGGCACAACTTCTTCGCCGATACCTGCAGCGGCATCCGGGTCCGTGCCACGACCAACAACGGGGTTGAAAGTCAGTTGTGCCGTGGTGCCGATGATCTCTTTCAGCTCGCCTGCACTGCCGATGCCGGGAACCTGGATCAGGATTCGGTCTGCACCTTGACGCTGAATGGTGGGTTCACGCGTACCAACCTCGTCGATCCGTCGACGCACGATCTCAAGCGATTGGCGCACGGTGCGATCGTCCGAGGACAGCTTCTCCGCCTCGGAGAGCTGCACAACGATTGTGTCGCCATCGGCAAAGGCCTCGATATCGGTCGCACCGACACCTGTCAGCGTCTGAACCTGTCGGGCCAGACCACGAACGGTTTCGAGCGCACGAGACATCCCCTCGGGCTGGCTGATGCGGACGCGAATCTGATCGGGGTCCGAGTCCTGACGGCGGATCGTACCAACGGTGGAACGCTCATCCCGCAGCGCGTCGCGGATTTCGGGCCACATCGCCTCCATGCGGGATTCGTAGACATCCTCGACCTTGACCTCGGCCAGCAGATGCGCACCGCCCCGCAGATCGAGGCCCAGATTGACCAAGGAGGACGGCAGCCAGTTCGGCCACTGAGCCGCCTCGGCCTGATTTTCGGGCGTATCCGCGCCAAGCTCTATCGCAGCTTTAGCGTCGTTTGATTGTTCGACCCGCGTGTAGAACGCATTCGGCAGAGCCAAGAGCAGGCCGGTCACACAGACCAGCCAGATCAGAACCCGCTTCCAGGTATCAATTTGCAGCATAACCCTGCCTTTTCAAGGAATTGTAAGGCGAAGTTACTTCGCAGGTTCGGTTTTGTTCAGAACCTGCGCGATGGTCGACTTGACCACACGAACCTTAACGCCCTCGGCGATCTCGACCTCGATCTCGTTGTCGCCTTCCTTGACCTTCGACACCTTGCCGATCAGACCACCCTGTGTGACGACCTGATCGCCACGGCGCACGGCTTCGACCATGGCCTGGTGTTCTTTCATCTTCTTTTGCTGCGGACGGATCAGCAGGAAATACATGATCGCGAAGATCAGGATCAGCGGGAGAAACTGGGCGATTGCGCCACCTTCCATGGGATATTCCTTTTTCTTTGACCTGCGGCACCGTTCCGCAAATTTGGCGGGAACCTATGCGCTGATATACGTGTTTGCAAGCAATGGCGGCAGCGTGACCCACCTGAACGCACACCAACCGCCGCACCTTCGGTTCTAAAGCACTGAAACAGTGCATGTTTTATCCTCTCTATGTCGAGGTTTCGGGCGAAACCCTGCGTGGTTTTGTCCGGGATTGCAACCGGATGGAGGGATATTATGCCGAGATTGACGGACGCGCGCGTGCGCGACCTGCGCGCCAGAAAAACCACACGCAATGTCAGAGACACCACCCTTGCGGGCTTTGGTGTCAGGGTTCTGCCCGGCGGCGGGAAGCGGTTCTTTTTGCACAGCCAGCACGAGGGGCAGCGTGTCTGGAAGATTCTGGGCGATCCGGCCACTATGTCGGTTGCCGAGGCCCGTGCGCGGGCGCAGGCCCTGCTGGTCTCGCTCCGGTCGGGGCAGCGCGACGGGGAGATGCTGTTTGAGAGAGTTGCGGAAGAGGCCTTCCGCCGCCATGGCCGACAGTGGAAGCCGGGCACGCTCATGGTCAACCGGAACTATCTCAAGAACCACATTCTTCCGCGCTTCGCGGGGCAGCGCATTGCGGATATCACGCGGCAGGACGTGCGGGACTGGTTTGCCGCGATGCACGCAACGCCGGTATCGGCGGATCGCTCGATGCCAGTGCTGTCGGTCATCATGACGGTGGCCGAGATGGACGGGCTGCGCCCGGAAGGGTCCAACCCCTGCAAGGGGATCAGGCGCTACCGGCGCAGGAACAGGGAGAGGTTTCTGTCGGAGGCCGAGTTCGGACGCCTTGGCGCGGCGCTGTGCTGCGCGGCCCCATCCCCGGCCGTGCCGCTCATTCGGCTGCTGGCGCTGACGGGATGCCGGTCGAGCGAGATCAGGACACTTCGCTGGGCAGAGTATCGCGACGGGCATATCTTTCTGCGCGACAGCAAGACGGGTCCGCGCACGGTGTGGCTGTCGGAGGCGGCGCGCAGGGTCCTTGACGCGCTTGCCCGCACATCGCCTTGGGTGTTTCCGTCCGTCCGGGGTGCGGGCCCGATGCCGGGTGCGACGCTCACCCGGGCATGGTTCAGGCTGCGCGTGCAGGCCGGTCTGAGAGATGTGCGCCTGCATGATTTGCGGCACTCCTATGCAAGTGCGGCCATCGCGAGCGGGGAAACCGTTCTGGCAGCGGGTCGGCTTCTTGGGCATAACAGCCCCGAAACCACCCTCAAATACGCCCATCACACGCAAAGTGATGTGGAGAACGCCGCCGCCGCGATGGGGGCGGTTCTCGGAGGAACAGGGGGAGGAACCCGGCCATGAGCAAGGTTCGGTTGACGGATGCGCGGGCACGGAGGTTCAGACCGTGTGCGCGGGAATATCGCGTGCAGGACAGCGCGGTGCCGTCCCTGAGCCTTCGGGTCTATCCCACGGGGACGAAGACATGGACCTGCACGGTGGCGGGACGCAAGGTCTCGCTGGGCCGGATTGAACTGATGCCCGCCTGCGCCGCGCGCCGGGAATGTCACCGGTTGCAGGTCGAGGGGGTCGCGCCGGTCCGGGACCTGCCCACCTACCGGGGCTTTGCGCTGGATATGTGGCACAAGACATGGTCCACGCGCTGCAAGCCATCCACGGTCAGGGGGCGGGATCACATTCTGGCGCGGCAGCTTCTGCCCGCGTTCGGAGCGCTTCGGATTGACCGGATCACGCGACAGATCATCGAGGACTGGTTTGCCGCCTATAGCGCCTCTGCGCCCGGCGGCGCGAACCATGCGCTGAAACTTTTGCGCCAGAGCCTGAACTTTGCCCTTGAGCGCGGCCTCATCGACAGCAACCCGGCGGGTTTTGTGCTTCCGAACCGGCGCGCCAGGCTGACGCGGTTCCTGTCGCGGGATGAAATCGCGCGGCTGAACGCGGCGCTTGACCGGCACAGCGCGGGGCGCACTGGCGTGCAGGCTGACATCATCCGGCTTCTGCTGCTCACGGGCTGCCGCAAATCGGAAATCACCCATCTCAGGCGCAGCGAGGTCGATGGCAGCCGCCTCAGGCTGGAAGACAGCAAGACGGGTCCGCGGATTGTGTATCTCAGCGCCGAGGCCCGCGCCATCGTTGAGAGGCGCATGAGGGGGGCCGGGGCATATCTGTTCCCCTCGCCGCGCAACCCGGCGCGGCCCGGCTCGGGAGGGTTGAGGCTCTGGTACAGGATCAGACGGGAGATCGGCATTGAGGACGTGCGTCTGCACGACCTGCGACATTCCTATGCCAGTCAATCTGTGATGGCGGGTATTCCCCTGCCGGTGGTGTCGAAGCTCCTGGGTCACAGCCAGGTCACGATGACGCTGCGCTATGCCCACAGCGCAGACAGGGACGTCGAGGCCGCAGCCGAGCGGGTCGGGGCGCGCATTGCCGGGCTGTTGCGGTCCGGCTGAGCGCTTTGCTCAACACCCGATATGCATCTGGTTTTGATTCTCACCCCGCATAGTTCACTGGCATGGCAGTGCCTTCTTCAATTGGGTGATGAGATGGGGCCAACTCAAATAGCCAGAAAGGTGTCTTGTGACAATTCCTACCCTGCAAACATGTCGCTAACACGCGATATGTCCGGTGTATGTAACATGCGATCTGTCCGGTTCTATTCTGTCTCTGAGAGGAGGCGTTATGAACCGAGCAGAAGTGTTACAGGAAGTTCGACTGATGAAGTTTGAAGATGTGTATTCGCGGCGAAGCGCGAACAAGCTGACGCAAGAACAGGCGGCTGAGATACTGGGTGTATCCGTGCGCACCGTCAGGCGTTGGGAGGATCGATTTGAGGCGGATGGTGCAGAAGGTCTGTACGACCGTCGGCTTGGCAAACTGGCCAACAATCGTGTTGCCACGGATAAGGTCATGGAGATGCTTGAACTGTTTGATACCAAGTACTGGGATTACACGCCGAAGCATTTCCACGAGAAGCTGGTGGCCCACCATGGTTTCACACAGAGCTACAACTGGGTGCGGCTTACACTGCAGCGCCACGGCCGGGTTCAGGCAGCACCCCGACGAGGTGCCCATCGGCGCAAGCGGCCCCGCCGTCCGATGGTTGGCATGATGTTGCATCAGGACGGCTCCAGCCATGAATGGGTTCCGGGTCAGTGGTGGGATCTGATCGTCACCATGGACGATGCCACCAACCGGGTTTATTCGGCATTCTTTGTCGAGGAAGAAGGGACGATGAGCAGTTTTCAGGGGCTGACAGAGGTGATCGAGGCGCAAGGTCTGTTTTGCTCGCTCTATGCCGATCGGGGCTCTCATTACTGGCATACGCCCGAAGCGGGCGGCAAAGTGGACAAGGACAATCTGACCCAGGTCGGGCGCGCCTTGCAGCAACTCGGCATTGAGCTGATCCCGGCCTATTCACCGCAGGCCCGTGGACGGTCTGAACGCATGTTTGGCACGTTCCAGAACCGATTGCCGCAGGAACTGCGGTCCCATGGGATCACAACCATTGAAGAGGCCAATCAGTTCCTGAAAGAGGTCTATCTTCCCGAACACAATGCCCTGTTTGCAAAGGAGCCGGAGGATACGACCTCGGCCTTCGTGCCGTTTACAGGCAATGTGCGCGACACCCTGTGTGTGCAGGAAGACCGCGTCGTCGGCAACGACAATACGGTGCGCTACAAGGGCCTGGTCATGCAGATCGCGGCAGACAGGCACCGTCATCATTTCGTCAAGGCGAAGGTCAGGGTCCACGAATACCCCGATGGTCAACTGGTCATCTTCCACGGCCCGAGATGCATTGGCCGCTACCAGCCTGACGGATCACCCATCACACAGGAGGATAGCAAACACAAAGTCGCGTGACCCGCTTCGACGTGGCGCGAACGCGGTGGCCCAAATCTACGGTCGCCTACGGCTCCCTCCGAATTGGGCCACCGCGCAATCAACTGAAGCGGACAATTGGCATGTTACCTACACCGGACAATTCAGAATGTTCTCGACATTCCTACCCTGCAAACAATGAAGCTTTTCGGACGAGAGTAGCGGGTTTTGACTATTCGGGTATTCAGTTCCCCGCGTACGCGCTTATGCGATGCGCCAAAGTCGACTTTGCGGACCGAGCCGATGTAGATGAGTTCTATGCCTTGCTTCATTTGCAACATTTGTCGTCGGGTTTTGACCTGTCTTGTATGGCGACAAATCCAGGGTCGCGTTATGGTACGGCAATGAATTCAGATTTCTACCTTCACCGAACCCTTATCTCTGACGACAAGACGTATAGCGAAGCTGCTCTTTTGGCCGCATCGCGCTTCATTGTAGTCTTGGCGGAACCCGGAGCAGGCAAAACCCGACTGATGGAGAGTCTGGCGCAGCAATTGGGTGCTTCACTTGTTACTGCAAACCGATTTGCTCACACAGGCGCTCAGGCAAACGGTTCTCCACTGCTTCTTGATGCGTATGATGAATTGGCCAAGGTCGACGCCAGCGGTATTTACAAGATGCTTGCAGCAGCCCACGCTGCCAGCCCCACAAATTTAGTGATTTCAAGTAGATCAAGCGAATGGGACAACGCTGCAAACAGCGCCTTCAACGAGTTCTTTGGTGCTTCGCCGTTTGTTGCTAGATTGTCGGAATTCACACAAGACGAACAGCAGGAAATCTTCGAGCATCACAGCAAAAAAGAAGACTTCTCCGCCTTCCAAGCTGAAGTGGCACGTTTTGACTTGGAAACACTGTTGCCTAACCCTCAATTTTTGACGTTGTTTGCGGACGCATATGTAGAGAGCGGGCGCAAGTTTACGGACAAAAGGTCTATCTTCTCACTAGCTCTAGAGCGCCTTGCCAAAGAAGCAAATGCGAGCGTGAAAAACATCGTTGGGTCATTGTCCGCCGCACAGAAAGTAGATGCCGCCTCTGAAGTCTTCGCAAAACTGCTGCTTTCGGGCGCTGAAGGCGTAACTACGAGTGAAGTCAGTGAAGACGCTCTGTATCCACTTCTAGGATCACTTGTAGGAGATGCCAGCTCAACCAATTCGATTCTTTCGACACGTATGTTCAAGCCCGGTGATACGGTTGACACCCACCGACCCGTTCACAAAATAATCGCAGAATACGCCGCAGCGAGCTATTTCACGAAGAGAATTGCTGACCCAGCCGATGCGCTCACACTCGACAGATGCCTGCCGGTCATCGCACCAAAATCAACAACGCGTGATGAACTTCGGGGTTTGATTGGCTGGATGGCTTCGCTAGGCAACAAGTCCATCCAAGATGCCGCGATTGACCTCGATCCATACGCTGTTCTGGCCAACGGCGACCCATCTCAATTGGATGCCACATCGAAACGCTTGCTTGTCAAACGCCTCAAAGACATTGAAGAAAGAGACCCCTACTTTCGAAGAGGCGACTTTTGGCGAAGATTCAGCGTTGCTGGTTTCTTTACGCCCGAAGTCGTCGGCGAGATCAAGCCCTTGCTTTCGCAAGGGGCCGACGGACATTTGAGAGATTTGACACTTGAATTGCTAGATGGCTCACCCGCTATCAAGCACTTGAATGATGAATTGCGAGCACTCCTACTTGCTCCGCAAGAAAGCGAAAACACTCGTCTTTTGGTGCTTAGCTGTCTGCTTGGCCAAGGGGAAAGTTACTATCACCTTGTCGACGTGGCTGTGCTGGTATTTGAGGCGAGCCAAACCTCTTTGAAGCTTGTTGCCAAGGTAATCGAAAAACGGGACCCCAAGACCTTTAGTGATCAGCATCTCTTGGGCTACTTTCGAGTTTGCGCCAACCTTTACCCTGGCCACAAGGAACGTGATGAACGGACCTTTGGAGCGCGCCATTTTGTGAAGCGCCTTGTCAGTCACCTTGACCTTCCGACGGTTGAACACCTGATAAGCGGCCTAACGGACGGCCTGACCTGTACTTGTCGCAAAAAGAACTATGAATGCGACTGTCGAACCGGAACCAGCAAGATCGTCGGAGTACTTCTTGATCGTTACTTCGAATTGTCAGCGCCTCCCCACGACCCGGTGCAAGTATGGTCGTGGGTGCAAAATCTGAACTATCACGAAAACAAAAGTGCAGATCAGAGCAAAGCAGTCGAGGTGCTTCAGTCTGACAGAGATTTGCGCCAAGGCATCATCAAACATGTGTTTGGAAAGATGACTAGCAAAGATGAGATTTTTGAGACTAGGGTTCAACGTTTCGGCATGCAGTCTCACTCAGGTCTTGGTTTTCGCCACGACGACTGCGAATTCATTGTTGACTATGCCTACAAAAACAAAAATCCCACATTGTGGGTAGCCTTTATGGCTCTACATCAGATCAATCGCGACAGAACCAAGAGAGGTCCTTACGAACTTCGGCGTCGTATGCGAGAACAAGCACTTAACAAACCTGCATTTATGCGCGAATGGGTTAAATCCAACCGGGATGCCGCGAGGTTTGAGAGAGAAAACCGTATCCCAAGTTTCCGCCATTCACGGCGCATGAAGCGCCGCCGCATTCGTGAAAACGAAATACGTGCTGCGAACATCAAGTATGTCCACGAGAACCGCGCACTCGTCGAAGGTGGCCACCATTGGAGTTGCCTTGTCCGATTTGCAGAGTTGGTACTTATGAAACCTGACATGATTGAAGAAGAATTCGGTGACGAAGTAATTGTCAGGAACGGGTTGTGCAACTGCTTAGACTTCATCTCACCGCACGTTCCGGACTTGGCTAAACTAGCTGAACTCCAATGTGCATCCCAATGCCAACACTCCGAGATCATACTTTACGCTGCTTGCCTGGAGTTGCTTCGAAGAGACGGTAATTTGAACAGTGTCCCAATCCATTTGCTTTGGGCGCTGAGAACCAAATTGGATATGCACTACGATGCCGTCCAAGATAGCGAGCGAGAAGCGCTTGAAGCAGAGGTCAATCGTTTAGCTCTATCTACCGACGATGCAGCCGAACAGTTTTGCCGAAAGTACATTGAACCACAGCTACGCGACCCACAATGCAACCACCCACAGGTGCACTGGCTTCGCCACGATCCGTCTTTTCAACCTTTGGCCCCATCTCTGGCATATGAGTGGTTGCGTGATTTCGAACTGATGCCCGTCTCAGCGCTCGATACCCTTTTTGAGATTGTCGCTCAGCACGGTGATCAGGAACAACTTAAGGAGCTAATAGCTTTCCGAAGCAGCCAAGTACTATTGTTTTGGTCGCCAGAGCTATCGCCGGAAGGTCTGGAAGAGCGACGTATGTTCTGGTTCATGCGCGCAATTTTCTTCTTGGAGGGTTCCGCCAACCCCTACTGGGATTGGCTCAAATCCGACAAAGAAAATGTGTTTCTGTTTAATGAACGTTCAGGGCGAATGAACCGCAGTGACTACCCAACTTGGCCTCGTCTGACATCGGATAAAGTCGAGGTTATTTTGGATGCGTTCTTTCAGCACTGGCCGAAAGTGCCGCTGCCAAGTTCCTGGGGAACCGGTAGTCCGAAAGGCGAGACAGCTTACCGTTTCCTGACCGACGTTATCTGGTCCATCAATGCCGACAATCCCGACAATGCTATCCCTACGCTAAAACGACTGCTCAGCAATGCACACTACGCAGACCTGCACAAGGACATGAAGAGCATGCTGGCTGGATTGGAGCGTAAGAAGGCCCTCATGGACTTTAAGCCACCAAGCACCGGTGAAATTGTCGCGATGCTTGACCGAGGAGAAGTCATAACAGTCGAAGGCTTACGTCAACTTGTTTTGCAGGAGCTGTCAAAGCTTCAGAAGGCAATCGATGGGGGCGAGTTCAATACGGCGGAGCGGTTCTACGCCGGAGACAAAAGACTGGACGAAGAACCTTGTACACGGATCATTGCCGAACGCTTTAACCTAATTCTTGAGCCTCAAAACATCACCGTTACACCTGAGCATCATCTAAAGCATGATAAACGCTGTGACTTTACGACAGCCAAAGTGCTGGATGGAAAGCGACGCATGATCGTGACCGAGTTAAAAGGCCAATGGCATCCTAAACTTTATGAAGCCGCATCTGATCAGTTAACCAATTTGTACGCCATTCACCCCGATGCTGAGCAACAGGGCATCTATTTGGTGATTTGGTTCGGTGGGGACGAAAAGGTGGCGGGATTGAAGAAGCATGGAATTTCCAGCGCAAAGGCACTCAAAGACAAATTGGATCACGATCTTCCTGACGATCTGCGCGGCTTGATTGATGTCTTTGTGCTTGATGTCTCTAAACAGACTTAGGTCACCCAGTGCTCGCAATACAGAACACAGACATTCATCACCACCTGCGCCAAAATTGGCGTTTGGCCGAATGGACACAAATATGAGTTTCCGTATTGGCGCGTAGCGCCAATATAGGCTTTAGATGCCTTTGCCGGAAGACGCCAATTAGGGGGTTAGATGCACCGCTTACAAAATTGACCTGTTCAGCTTGGTTTCTTGGAGCGATGATTTTGACGGCGTCCTTGGCAAGATTGAAAATGAGAAGCGTTGCGCGTTCGTGTCGAGACGTTTTATGCGGCTTGAGATTGCAGCATAGTCAAATGCATGTTTTATTGAGATGAGTTGAAAAGCATATACTTAACCGCGATGCAGACACCTGAGCAGAATGCGCGAGAAACTATCGACTTGCTGCTTTCGGCGGCGGGCTGGGTGTTGCAGGACCCTGCTGATTTCAATCGAAGGGCGGGCACCGGCGTGGCAGTGCGGGAGTTTCAGCTTACCTCAGGGCCTTGCGACTACTTGCTGTTCGTAGAGGGGAAAGCGGCAGGGATCATAGAGGCAAAGAAGTCAGGCGTCACACTTGGCGGGGTGGCTGAGCAGTCCGACCGCTATATGGGTGGTTTGCCGGAGCCTGTCGCCAGGTGGGACGACCTGCTGATCTATGACTACGAAAGCACCGGCGACGAAACCTTCTTTCGCAACCTGCAGGACCCGAAACCGCGTTCGCGCAAGGTCTTTGCGTTCCATCGCCCGGAAACCTTGCTTGCATGGCTAAAACGCCCAAAGACCCTCAGGGCGGCATTGGCAGATATGCCAGCCCTCATCGAAACGGGTTTACGTGACTGCCAGATTGAGGCGATCCACGGGCTTGAGACGTCGCTTTCAGAAGATCGCCCACGGTCGCTCATTCAACTTGCGACGGGTGCAGGGAAGACTTTCACGGCCTGCACATTCTCATATCGCCTGATCAAGCACGCCGGTGCCAGACGCATTCTGTTCCTGGTCGACAGAAACAACCTCGGGGACCAGACGCTGAAAGAGTTCCAGAACTTCCAGCCCCCCGGAACCGCCAACCGTTTCACCGACACCTACATTGTTCAGCATCTTCATTCGAAATGGATCGACCCTGACGCGAAGGTTGTCATAACGACGATCCAGCGTCTCTATGCCATGCTGCGCGGTGACGAACTGGACGAGGAGGCCGAAGAAAGTTCTGCTTTTGAGGCCTGGCCGGGCGACGAAGGTGAAGCTTCGCCCATCGAATACAACCCCAACATCCCCATCGAGATGTTCGACTTCATCGTCACCGATGAGTGTCACCGCTCGATCTATGGCCTCTGGCGGCAGGTTCTTGAATATTTCGACGCGTCGATCATTGGCCTCACGGCTACGCCGTCCAAACATACGCTGGGCTTCTTCAACCAGAACCTCGTTGCCGAGTATCCCTATGAACGTTCCGTCGCCGATGGCGTAAATGTCGGATACGAGGTCTATCGCATCAAGACACGCGTCAGCGAGGATGGGGGAACTGTCGAGGCCGGTGATGCCGGTTTCCAGGTTCCCGTGAGAGACAAGCGAACCCGGGCGGTGCGATACCTCGATCTGGATGCCGACCTTGATTACACCAAAAAGGACCTCGACCGGTCGGTTGTCGCGCCCAATCAAATCCGCACGGTTCTTGAGACCTACAAGAACCGCGTCTTCACTGAACTCTTCCCCGACCGCACCGGTAAATGGCTTCCCAAGACGCTGATCTTTGCCAAGGACGACAACCAGGCCGAAGAGATCGTGCATGCGGTCCGCGAGATCTTCTCTGAAGGCAATGACTTCGCCAAGAAGATCACCTACCAGACCAGCGAAGACCCAAAGTCGCTCATCAACGCCTTCCGCATCGACGCGTTACCGCGCATCGCCGTGACGGTGGACATGATCGCCACAGGCACAGATATCAAACCGGTCGAGGTTCTGATCTTCATGCGCGACGTGAAATCAGAAGGGTATTACGAGCAGATGAAGGGTCGCGGTGTGCGCTCGGTGCCGGATTCGGACCTTCAGGCCGTCACGCCCGATGCTCAAACCAAGACGCGCTTCATCCTGATCGACGCCGTAGGCGTATCGGAGACCAAGAAGAACGCGTCCCAGCCGCTCGAACGCAAGAAATCGATGTCCTTCGACACGCTCATCGACCAGATTGCCCAGGGGCGGCGTGATGAGGATGCCCTGTCGAGCCTTGCCGGTCGACTTGCCGCGCTGGATCGCAGGTTGAGCGACGAGGATCGTCAAAGGATCGTTGAGGCCACAGGCGGCAAATCCCTGCGTGTTCTGGCCAACAAGCTCCTTGACGCCATCGATCCGGATAAACAGCAAGCTGTAATCGAAGACGCCCACGGCCCGGCACCCACGCGCGAACAGGAAGGTGCGGCCATTGAAGGGCTGGTTGAGCAAGCCTGCGCCCCCTTCGACGCCGCTCCTGTCCGCAACCTGCTCAAAAGCATCAAGCAAAAGACCGATATCGTCATCGACGAATTCACCACCGACGAGTTGATCAGCGCCAATTTCGACATGAAGCACGCCGAGGAACGCGTCACCTTGTTCAAGACCTTCATCGACGAGAACAGGGACGAACTGACCGCCCTGCAAATCATCTACAACCAGTCCTATGCGCGTCAGCGCTTGACCTATGCCGCTATCAAGGAGCTTGCGCAAAAACTCACCGATCCGCCGCACTACCTGACCACGGCGGATGTCTGGCAGGCCTACAAGCGCCTTGATGCGGCGAAGGTGAAGGGCGCGCCTGTGGACCAGCAACTGACCGAGATCGTCAGCCTCGTGCGCTATGCGCTTGGTCAAGACACGGTGCTGGAACCTTTCGGTGCACGCGTCGAACAGCGCTTCAACCTTTGGCTCGGACGTGAGAAAAACGCCGGGCGCGACTACTCGGCGGAACAACTGACATGGCTGCGCCTGATTGCAAAGTTCATCGCAGCCAATGCCGAGATCGGCCCGCGCGATTTCATGGAGGTGCCAAGCTTGGCGGACAAAGGCGGGATACTGAAAGCGCGGGAGTTGTTCGGGACAGACCTCGACGGCGTGCTGGATGACCTGCAAGGGGCGCTGGTTGCATGAGTTCGGAAGGTTTCTTACCCGTTGGATGGGCGAAAGTACCTCTAAACGAGATTGCCACGCATCATTCAGGCGACTCAAAAATCATTAAAGGCAAGCTGCCATCTGAACCAGCCGCCGACTTATATCCCTCCTATAGTGCATCAGGCCAAGACGTTTGGCGCGATGCGTTTGATCATGAAGGCGACGCAATCATCATTTCGGCGGTCGGCGCAAGATGCGGGAAGTGCTTCAAGGCCAGCGGCGAATGGAGCGCAATCGCCAACACGCATGTTGTTTGGCCAATCGCGGAAGCAGTAGACCGGGACTTTCTCTGGTTCAAAATTAACGATGAGAACTTTTGGGTTAAGGGTGGAAGCGCACAGCCGTTCGTAAAGACTCGTGACAGCTTCAAATATGAGTTCTCACTTCCCCCCCTGCCCGAACAGCATCGCATCGTCGAAAAAATCGAGACGCTCTTTGCCTGTCTCGACAAGGGCGAAGAGGCGGTGCGGGAGGTGCAAAAGCTTCTGAGCCGCTATCGCCAATCCGTCCTGAAAGCCGCCGTCACCGGCGAACTTACCGCTGATTGGCGGGCGGGGCGCGAGGGGGAGTTGGAAGAGGGGGGCGCACTGCTTACGCGCATTCTCGACGACAGGCGCGAGACTTGGAGCGGTCGGGGGAAATACAAAGAGCCTCAAAGTCCCACAGCAACTTCTGAAATAAGGCTTCCCCCGAACTGGTCATGGGCGACAGTTGATCAACTGTCCAGCGCTGTTGACTACGGCAGTTCGGCAAAGTGTTCGACCGAAGACCGGGGCGTCCCGGTCTTGCGGATGGGTAACGTCGTTGACGGTCATCTCGACGTCGAAAACCTCAAGTTTCTTCCAAACGACCACGATGAATTTCCACGACTCTTGCTCACCGATGGTGATCTTCTGTTTAACCGGACCAACAGTGCGGAGTTGGTCGGCAAGACTGCGGTTTTTCGGGAGTTGGAAAGAGACTACTCGTACGCTTCATATCTGATCAGAGTCCGGTTGATCGAAGTCATACCGGAGCTTGTCGCCGCATTCATAAACAGCCTTCTAGGGCGAAATTGGATTAAGAGCGTTGTGAGCCAGCAAGTTGGTCAGGCCAACGTAAATGGGACAAAGCTAAAAGCGCTTGCGGTACCGCTCGCTCCTCTCGATGAACAACAGGTTATCTTGGAGAGGTTGGAGAAAGCAGAGTCAAAGATTGCGAGGCTTGCAGATTGGTGCCAAACCGAACTCAAGCGCTCGGCCTCACTTCGGCAATCCATCCTGAAAGATGCCTTTGCCGGTCGCCTTGTCCCGCAAGACCCATCCGACGAACCTGCCAGCGCTCTCCTCGCCCGGATCGCTGAGGCCAGGACAAACGACAAGGAACGGGCCAGGAAGACCCGCAGAAAGGGCCGGGCATGAGTGACATCAAACTGTTCAGCCAAAGCGGCAGCGCGCTGACCGAGATTGCAAGCTCCGCCGCCCCGCTGGAAAAGGCGCTGCAAACAACCTTTGAGCAAAACCTCGAAACGCTGCTCGGCGTGCGCTTCCTTGCCTCGGAATACGTCACCTCGACCGGCGGGCGCATGGACACACTGGGCATCGACGAGAACGGCTATCCGGTCATCATCGAATACAAGCGCGAGCGCAGCGAGAACATCATCAACCAAGGCCTCTTTTACCTCGACTGGCTGATGGACCATCGCGGTGATTTCGAACTTTTGGTGCGCGACAAGTTAGGCAAGCAAACCGCCGACGCCATCGAATGGAGCGCCCCGCGTCTGATCTGCATCGCGTCCGATTTCACCAAGTATGATGAGCACGCAATCAAACAGATGAGCTGGAATATCGAACTGATCCGGTACCGGCGTTTTGGGAACGATCTTTTGCTGCTCGATCTTCTCACTACTGTATCAACAAAGCCAGTTCTGGTCGCAGACACGAAGACTGGAAAATCACAGAAGTACAAGACTACCGCCGAATACCTTACTGTCGCGCGCGAAGAACTTGCGAACCTCTATTCCGATTTGGAGGCCTTTATGCTGGGTCTGGGTGACGATGTTGTTCAGAAGGAACTACAGTTCTATTTCGCGTTCAAGCGGATCAAGAACTTTGCCTGTGTCGAGGTCAAGCCGCAGATCGGCGTTATCCGGGTTTATTTGAAGATCACCAACGACGTGATGGATGTGATGTGGGGCTACGAAGAGGGCTTTACCCGCAATGTAACTAATGTCGGGCACTATGGGACCGGGGACCTCGAAGTCACTCTGAGATCATCCGAAGACCTCGAAAAGGCCAAGCAATTCATCACCCATTCGTACGAGGCATCCTGATGACGAACGAACAACTTGTCTCCAAAGTCTGGAACTACGCGCATGTGTTGCGGGATCAGGGCATATCCTACGGCGACTACATCGAACAGATTACATACCTCTTGTTTCTCAAGATGGATCAGGAGCGGGTCGAGTTGCTCGGCGAGCCATCAGCCATCCCGCCGGAATGGAACTGGGCGCAGATTGCTGGAAAGTCCGGCGATGAGTTGGAGTTGCAGTACCGGCATACGCTTGAAGCGCTTGCCAGCGCAGACGGGCTGATCGGAACGATCTTCCGGAAGTCGATGAACAAACTGACCGATCCGGCAAAGCTGACGCGCGTTGTGTCACTGATCGACAGTGAAGGGCCATGGATTGGCATCGGTGTCGACGTGAAGGGTGATATCTACGAAGGGTTGCTGGAACGCAATGCGTCCGAGGTGAAGTCGGGTGCTGGCCAGTACTTCACGCCGCGCCCTGTTATTGAAGCGATCATCGAATGCGTTGACCCGCAGATCGGCGAAACCGTCTGCGACCCCGCTTGCGGGACCGGCGGCTTCTTGTTGGCCGCCTACGATCACATGAAAGGACAAAGCCAGGATCGCGATGCCCTCAGGAAACTGCGCGAAGAGACCTTTACCGGGGTTGATATCGTCGATGAGGTTGTGCGTCTCAGCGCCATGAACCTTTACCTTCATGGCGTTGGAAACGGGGCCATTCCGGTTCGGCAAGGGGATGCACTCTCGGGTGATCCCGGGTCGCGTTATCAAGTCATCCTGACCAATCCGCCATTTGGCAAGAAGTCCAGTTTTACGGTTGTTGGCGAGGATGGTCAGGTTTCGACCGAACGCGAGAATTACGAGCGCGAAGACTTCAAGTTCACAACCTCGAACAAGCAGGTCAACTTTCTGCAGCACATCATGACGATTATGGCGGTGAACGGGCGGGCGGGCGTCGTTCTGCCAGACAACGTGTTGTTCGAGGCCGGACGCGCCGGTGAGGGCATCAGAAAGCGACTGCTGGAAGGCTTCAACTTCCATACGTTGCTACGTCTGCCGACCGGGATTTGGTACAGCCCCGGCGTGAAAGCAAACGTGCTTTTCTTCGACAAAAAAGCAGCGGCACGTGAAGCCCAAACGCGCGCGCTATGGGTCTATGACTATCGCACCAACGTTCACAAAACGCTGAAGACAAAGAAACTCGGTCGCGCAGACCTGGATGACTTTGTCTCGTGTTTTCGCGAACGCCGGGAAACCGAGCGCTTTAGATGCTTTGCCTATGAGGACCTGGTCGCCCGCGACAAACTGAATCTGGATATTTTCTGGCTGAAAGATGACAGCCTTGAAGATATCGACAGCTTGCCCGCGCCGGATGTCATCGCAGGCGAGATTGTCGAGAACCTGGAAGCGGCACTGGAACAGTTCAGAAGCGTCGCAAACGAATTGCAGGACTGACAGATTTGCATCCCGCGATTTTGCAATTCGCCCTTCGCCGGGTCGCGGCTGCAACGCGCCCCGGCGAAGGGCGGCTGTCAGCCATCCTCTTCCCCACGCTCCGCCAATCGCATCGCGATACTGTCGGGCGCGTTTATCACCCGTTGCCTTTTGGCCGATATGTCTGACGCCGCAGGATTCCGGTATATGCAAGCAAGGAAAAGTATATGTATAGCACCTTCAAGAACAGCGACACTACACAAAAACCACTATGCTTTTCATAGTGCCTGTATGCAAATGCAAGTCCCGAACAGCGCAAAATAGCAAAATGGACAGACACAAACATGCATAGTCATTTTTCCGAAAATGCAACTTTTGGCCCTGAAGCGCGCGCAAAAATCATATATGCAATGCACATAAATCGTTCTTGCGATGATCTGTAACATACTGTATTAAAGTCGCTAATGAGAGGTATCAAACAAACTATGCAAGGTGAGCAGGCCTGAAATTTGGCGAAATATTGGGTTCACACCTGCCGCCACAAGAACCGTAAAAGCGTTGCAGATATGTCCTAGGAACACTGCTCAAACCGGGTATAGTTCCAAACAAGGGGGACACATGGCACGGCAATTCAAACCCTTCCATTTGCTACGTTATTTGCTGACTGCAATGGCGACAGCCCTTTGGCTAAGCCAACCTGTCGAGGCACAAGATTCACCGACGGATGCGCCTGCACCAGAAGCTGCAGAATCAGAAACTTTTATGGCCCCAGTTATAATCGACGGGGACGTTCTGTTTCAGGTTCGAGGCTCAAGCGCACTACCCGCCCCCGAGCGTGCCGAAGAAGTTCAAGACAAGATCATAGAAATCGCCGAAGCGTCGGACGCGTCCGAGGTCACGATCAGCTTTGAGGAAACCGAGTTCGGCACCTGGGTTCTGGTTGATGGTGAACGGGTTTCGATCGTCACCGAAGCCGATGCAGAATTGGACCAGATGGAACTCAGCGTTGTCAGCGTTCTGCACGGCAATGCGATCAAACAGGCTATTGAGGCCTACCGTTTGAATCGAACAGAACAGGCGCGGGTTTCAGGTGCTATCGAAGCCGCAGCTTGGACCTTGGGCTTCGTTGTCTTTGTCGTTGTCATCTTTTGGCTTCACCGCAGAATCCGGCGGCGGACACTGAGATTCGTGAAGCGCTACCTAAAGGACGTGGAAACCGCCACGGCCAAGAGCGTTCAAGCCGAGGCCATTGCAGCCTTGGTGCGTTACGGTCTGAATTTCGCTCTGCTGGTGATTTTCTTCCTGGGTTTCTACTACTACCTGTCTTTTGTCCTACTGGCCTTTGCCGAAACCCGGTATTTCGCGCAATTGCTGCTGACCTATCTGACCGAGCCGGTCCTTCTGATCTTCCAAGGCATCCTCAGCTATATCCCGAACATGATCATGCTTGGCCTGATCGCATGGGTAACTATGTATATTATCAAGGGCATGCGGGTCTTCTTCGACGCAGTCGAAGCCGGATCGTTCGATATGGGGGATTTTGAGAAGCATTGGGTTAACCCCACCTTCAACATCGCCCGAGTTGTCGTGATCCTGATCGCACTGGTCTTTGCCGTTCCCTACATTCCAGGCTCGGATTCGGCGGCGTTTCAGGGCCTGACCATTCTGGTCGGTGCGATGCTGTCGTTAGGCGCGAACTCGGTCGTGTCGAATATGCTGGCCGGGCTGTTCGTGATCTATCGCCGCTCGACCTCGATCGGGGACCGTATTCAGATCGGAGACCACATCGGCGACGTGGTGCAGATCAAGCTGATGGAGACACACCTGAAATCCATCAAGAACGAGCTGATCTCAATCCCCAACGCGCAGCTGATGAATTCGGACGTGGTGAATTTCTCGAAGAAGACAGATGGCAGCGGGCTGTTGCTGCACACAACAGTAGGGATCGGCTATGAAGAGCCACCCGAAAAGATCGAGGCGATGCTGATCGAGGCCGCCAATCGCACCAAAGGGATCAAGGCCAAGCCCGAGCCCTTTGTCCTGTGGACCGCGCTGGCCGACTACGCGATCAATTATCAGATCAACGGATACACGACCCGGGGCAGCATTATTCCCAAGATCCGCTCGGACCTGCATCGCAACATTGTGGCCGTATTCAACGAGAATAACGTGCAGATCATGACCCCCTCATACATCGCTGATCCGCCCGAACCAAAGATCCCGCCCGGAGAATGGGACGGTCATCTGGCCCATCACGATAAGGAGCCGGACAGTTAGGCGCAGTTTGGTTAACCAGCGCTACACCCTCCGCGATATATGGTGCATAAGCAGTCGCAGTGATTCACTGCATTCAAGGATCTGAACTATGCACGACATCCGCGCCATTCGCGAAAACCCAGCTGCTTTCGACGCCGCACTCGCGCGCCGTGGGGACGCGCCGGTGTCGTCAGACCTGCTGCGGCTGGACGAAAGCCGCCGCGCCAAGATTTTGGCTGCTGAAACGGCGCAGGCCGAACAGAACAAGGCCAGCAAAGAGGTCGGCGCAGCCAAAGCCCGCGGTGATGAGGCCGAATTTGAACGCCTGCGCGCGCTAGTAGCAGAAAAGAAGGCCGAAATCGCCCGGATGCAGACCGAGGCCAAGGATCTGGACGCTCTGCTGGCGGACCAACTGATCCGTATTGCCAACCTGCCCGCCGAGGATGTGCCCGAAGGCGCGGATGAAAATGACAATGTTGAGGTCAGCCGTTGGGGCACCCCGCGCGACCTGGACTTTGCTCCGAAAGAGCATTTTGAGATTGAGGCCGTTCAAAACGGCATGGATTTCGAAACCGCCGCCAAACTCTCTGGCTCGCGCTTTGTGCTGTTGTCCGGCGGCGTTGCGCGCATCCACCGTGCGCTGGCGCAGTTCATGCTGGACACGCATATCAACGAAAACGGTCTGACCGAGGTCAACGGCCCGGTTCTGGTTCTGTCCGAAATGATGCAGGGCACCGGCCAGCTGCCGAAATTCGGCGAGGACAGCTATCAGACCCGCGAAGGCTGGTGGTTGATCCCAACCTCTGAGGTTTCGCTAACCAACATCGTCAACGACACGATGATCGAGGAAAGCTACCTGCCCCGCCGTTATACCGCGCATTCGCTCTGCTTCCGGTCCGAGGCCGGTTCGGCGGGCAAAGACACCCGCGGAATGCTGCGTCAGCACCAGTTCGAAAAGGTCGAGATGGTCTCGATCTCCCATCCTGAGACCTCGGATGACGAACAAAAACGCATGGTGCGCTGCGCCGAGGGCATTCTGGAAAAGCTGGGCGTGCCCTACCGCACTGTGATCCTGTGTGCCGGAGACATGGGCTTTGGCGCCCGCCGTACCTTTGATATCGAGGCATGGCTTCCCGGTCAGGACACCTATCGCGAGATCAGCTCGGTCTCAACCTGCGGTGATTTTCAGGCCCGCCGCATGAATGCGCGTTTCCGGCCCGAAGTTGGCGGCAAACCTGAATATGTCCATACGCTGAACGGCTCTGGCCTTGCGGTGGGTCGCTGCCTGATCGCCGTTCTGGAAAACGGTCAGAACGCAGACGGCACGGTCACCCTGCCCGATGTCCTTGCCCGCTATCTGGGCGGCAAGCTGACGCTGCAACTGGACGGCACGCTGGCATAAGAAAACCGGCATCCGCGTTGCGCGGTGCCGGTTCGAAACACTTGAAAGGGCGAGGAAGGGTTACTTCTTCGCCTTTTTCTTATCCTTCTTCTTGTCAGATTTTTTGTCCGACTTCTTGGCGTCCTTTTTGCCCGTATCTTTCTTCTTGTCGGCCTTTTTGGACTTGTCGTCCTTCTTGGATTTCTTCCCCTTCTTGGACTTGGCTTTAACCTTATCCTTGGCCTTTGAGAACGCGGCCTCCATCTCGGCCCGCTTTTTCGCAGCTTTCTCAGCCTTGGCTTTTGCCTTGGCTTTCTTCTTGGCCTTCGCCTCTGCGGCTTCTGCAGCGGCTTTTTCCTCGGCCGCTTTGCGCGCAGCTTCAGCGGCGCGCTTCTCGGCAGCAGCGGCGAAAACTGTCTTGCGCGCAGCGGGGCGTCGGGCCGCCGGTTTACGCGGAGCGGGCTTGCGGGCAGCAGGTTTGCGAGCAGCCGCGCGACGAGGGGCTGGTTTGGCAGCCGCCGGTTTCGCAGCGGTCGCCTCTTTTGCAGCGGCAATCAGGACAGCTGCGCGCGCCACACCGACACGGGGGACCTTGACCAGATCTTCCGGTTTCGCTTTCGCAACGGCTTCGGCGGTCTTGAAACCGTTATCGGCCAAACCTTCGGCGAGCGTATCGCCAACGCCTTTTATCTCGGTCAATGCGGTCATTCTGGGTCCTTTCTCTGTCTCCCTGGTCACCTGTATATACACAGGATATACGCTCTTCAAGCAGAGCTATGCCTATGGCGATCCATGGGCCAAGTCAGCAGTCTGCCCTTTTTTTGGAAAAGGCACCAGCCGCTTGGCGTCTTCGTCCCATAGTTTCAGGTTCAACGCTGCCACGGCTTCAGGGAACTTGATCCGACGCGGCGTGTATTCGGGCGGCAGGTTATAGTGGCATTCACGCAACCGGTAGGACGGGATACGGGCGTTAAAATGGTGAATATCGTGCAAGGTGATACAGGCCACCGCGTTGTCGAACCACCAACCGAAATCCAGCGCTGACGAGCCCTGAAGAGCCGCGATTTGCGGATCCAGATCCGGTCGACGATCCCATTATGTGTCCTCGAAATTGTGCTGTAGGTAGACGAGGAATACGCCCAGCATCCCACCCAGCAAGGAAAACACAAGCCAGACCAGAATACCGGTCGTCCCGGCGATCAGGTAAAGCAGCCCGAGAAAAACGACGATTGAGAGGTTGTGCAGAACAACGCCCTTTACACCAAACCGTACCGTGTTTTTGGGCCACCTGTAGCGAATGAAATAAGTGAACAAAGCACCGACCGGCACCAGAATGAACGGGTTTCGGTACAGGCGATAGACAAGACGTTTGAGCCAGTCCGCCTCGTTCCATTCCCGCAGGGTCATGGTGTGGATTTCTCCGGTCTCCCGATGCTCGAGGTTGCCAATGCCCGCATGGTGCAGATTGTGGTTCTGCTTCATCACCTCGAAAGGGGCAAAGGTGAAAGGCGACAGGCCGTGCCCGGCCCATTCATTCTGCTGGCGCGTTTCGAACAGGGAATGATGGCCACAGTCATGTTGCAGCACGTAAAGTCGCACTGCGGAAAACGCGAAAACAATCCCGGCTGGGACCATGACACACCAGTGGTCCACGTTCACAATCGCCAAGGCCAGCGAGGCAAAATAGACGGCGAAGGTTCCGAAATAGCTCAGGGCTGCAAGCCTGTTGTCCTGAACCGCGTATTGCCGCGTGTAGTCTCTGAGATTCATCAAGCCCTCTCCCACGATGGCCCGGTTAAATGAGAAGCAAAAGGAATTAAGACCCGCCGCAGGACGGACCGCGCACAGGAAACAAATGCACGCTCCTGAATGCTAGCGTGCAGAAAGGGCGCTGTCACGCCCTTGCGCTGAAAATGCTGAAAATTGGCGCAGTTACGCGCGTCCCTTGAGGTGTTTGGCCAAGGCACCGGCGTTTTTCTTGCGCCGCCCCTTGTAAGGGTTCTTGTCACCTTGCCCGCGCAACGTCAGGCGGATCGGCGTACCGGGCATGTCAAAATCCTCACGCAGGCCGTTGACCAGATAGCGGGTATAGCTGGCCGGCATCTTGTCGGGATGCGAGCACATAACGACAAAGCCCGGCGGGCGCGTTTTTGCCTGGGTCATGTAGCGCAGCTTGATGCGGCGGCCTTGCGGGGCTGGCGGCGGGTGCTGCTCGAGCATGGCGGTCAGCCAGCGGTTCAGCGCGGCGGTGGGTACCCGGCGGTTCCAGATATCATGCGCACGCAAGATGGCGGCGCGCAAACGTTCCAGCCCCCGGCCCGTTTTGGCCGACACGGTGATCAGAGGTGCGCCCCGCAGTTGCGGCAGCAGCCGGTCGAAGGACTCTTTGAGGTCTCGCAGCTTCTCCTGCTTGTTTTCCTCAACGTCCCATTTATTGACCGCGACCACGACCGCACGGCCTTCCCGCTCGGCCAGATCGGCGATGCGTAGGTCTTGCTGCTCGAACGGAATTGCCGCATCCAGCAGGACGACAACCACTTCGGCGAATTTCACAGCACGCAGACCGTCCGAGACCGAGAGCTTTTCGAGCTTTTCTTGAACCTTGGCCTTTTTTCGCATGCCCGCAGTGTCGAAAATCCGCATCGGAGTGCTTTCGCCATCCGGATCGGCCCAATCGACCCGAAGACTGATCGCGTCACGGGTGATCCCAGCCTCGGGGCCGGTCAGAAGGCGGTCTTCACCCATGATTTTATTGATCAGGGTGGATTTACCTGCATTCGGTCGACCTACGACGGCTACCTGCAACGGTTTGGCTGCGGTGATCAGAGGGGTTTCGCCCTCTCCATCCTCGTCCAGCTCGATATCGACCATGGGGGCGTCGTCTTCGGCCTCTTCCTCGGCCGCATCTGCCAGTGGCATCAGCTGAGCGTAAAGGTCGGTCATCCCCTCGCCATGCTCGCCGGAAAGGCGCACTGGTTCGCCAAGGCCAAGGTTATAGGCTTCAAGAACACCGGCATCAGCAGCCGACCCTTCGGCCTTGTTGGCAGCCAAAATCACGTGTTTGGAGCGTTTACGCAGGATCTCGGCAAACATCTCGTCGGTCGGAGTCAGACCGGTGCGCGCGTCGATCATGAAGAGGCAGACATCTGCCATATCCACTGCGCGCTCGGTCAGGCGGCGCATGCGGCCCTGAAGGCTGTCGTCGGTCGCGTCCTCAAGACCTGCCGTGTCGATCACGGTGAACCGCAGATCGCCCAGCCGTCCTTCACCTTCGCGCAGGTCACGCGTCACGCCAGGCTGGTCGTCGACCAAGGCCAGACGTTTGCCCACAAGGCGGTTGAACAGAGTGGATTTGCCCACATTCGGGCGCCCCACGATAGCGAGGGTCAGCGACATGATACTCAACTTTCAAGACTCAGACGCGCCCTTTAGCGCATCTTTTGGTCAACGGAAAGCGTGTAGATCACCTTTGGTCGACACGACATACAGTGTTTGTCCGGCAACGACAGGCGCGGTGGTCGCGCCTCCGGGGACTTCGACCTGATGCACAAGCGCCCCGTTCACCGGGTTGAAGAACCGCAGGAACCCGTCATTCGAGGCGATCACAATGCGCCCTCCGGCCAAGATCGGGCCATAATGGGCCACGATCGGACCGCGACGGTTTGGTTTGTCCTTTACAAAGCCCGGTAGGTCCTGCGCCCAGATCACCGAACCATCGGCGCTGTTCAAGCGGACCAGCTGGCTGCGATCGCTGATCAGGAAGATGCTGTTGCCTGCGGGCCAGACGGTATCAACCGCGCCTTCATCTGCAGTCCAGCGGCGCTCACCCGTTCCCGCGTCAAAAGCAACGGTACGGCCAGAGTGGTTACCGATGAAGATGGTGTCGCCCACTACCATTGGGCTACCTGTCACGTCGACGATCCGCGCAGTCGCGCGTCCACGGCGGCCCCCCGCCACCGAGGCATTCCAACGGCTGATCCCGCCCCGCTTGAATGTTGCGGCGATATCACCCGAACCAAAGGCAAAGACAGCCAGATCCGAGGTCACAACCGGCGCAGGTGCGCCCAGAACGTTGCCAACGCTAGGGGTGCCTTCGATCTGCCATTGAATGCGGCCATCCTTGGTGTCGACGGTCCAACCGGTTTCATCCCCTGCGACGAGATACAGCAGCCCGTTACTCACCAAAGGCGCGCCGCTGCCGGTAGCATTCAGGCGTTTCTGCCATCGGATCGCGCCTGTCTTGGCATCCAGCGCTGTTAGACGGCCAAAACCCGAGGAGACATAGAGAACGCCACCCGAATAGGCCATACCACCGCCCGTGGCATCCGCGTCTCCGTCGGTTGCTGGAATCAGATTGGTGCTCCAGGCGACCTGTCCCTGCGGTGTCACGGCCGAAACTGTCGCCCCCGCATCAAGTGTGTAGACCAGCCCCCCCGCAACAACCGGGTCTGCCGTAATTCGTTGTTTGCGGGAATCGCCATCCCCAATCGAGGCCGACCATATACGTTGGGGTGTCGCACGCAGCGAAGCATTGGACGTTCGGAAGGCCGGCGTGCCGGGGCTTTGCGGCCAGCTTGCATTTGCACTCTGCGATGGCAGGCTAATGGGTTGCGAGCCGCTTTTGGCGACCGTTTCAAGGTCTGAGGCGGGTCGGATATCCTCACGCTCGCCGGGCAAGATCTGTTCGGGTTCTTCACAAGCGGCCAGAGCGGTCAGGGCCAGTGCCGCAATCGGCAGTCCCACGCGAGAGAAAAGTCTTGTTACCATTTTAATCCGAACTCGCCTGTCATTAACCTGTGTTCCGCCCGATCAGCCCTGCTGAGCGACCAACGGCTCGGGCTCAGCGCCCAGTGCAACAATCAATTGCGCCGCGCGTTGTTGCAGATCCACGCCGACCTCTGCGTCCTGACGCAGCGCCTGCAACCGCTCCAACGCGGCATCTGTATCACCCTCGGCGATGTCGATCAGGGCCAGTTGCTCTTGGGCCAGAAGGCGCAGCGGAGCGCCGGGTGCGGCCAAAGCCTCGAACTGTTGCCGACGGTCTGCAGCGGGCATCGTGTCGGATTGAAGCAGCAGTGCCTTGAAGCTGGCAATGGCGCGGTAAATCTCGGGCAGATCGCCCTGAACGGCCACAGCATTCAGACTGTCGACCGCGTCCTGCCGGGAATCAGCATCGAGCTGTGAGGCGGACAGAAGCATGTTGCGCACAGCCTCACCACCCGGCGTCAACACGTCCACCTGCTCCAGGCCAGCGACACGCGCGGCCGTATCGTTTTCCGCCAGCGCGGCCAGAATGTCATCGCCTAGCTTCTGGGCCTGCGACGTGTCCCGCGCCTTGCGGTATTCGTTGAAGGCAGCCCCACCGACGATCAGCACGACGGCAACAACACCGACCCAGCCCCAACGCCGCAAAAGCAGATACAGCCGGTCGCGGCGCACCTCTTCTGTGACCTCATCAATGAAACTGTCGGTATCGCTCATACCTGCCCCCGGGCTGTGGTTCCTGTCTTGGTGGGCCATGTCATACCCCGGCACCACGGCCAAGCCAAGGGCCGGATTTTGCACAATTCCGCTGACTGCATGCGCCCTTGCCAAAAAAAATAGGGAATTATATACTTAAGTAACATTTTTATAGTGGACTGTCGCATATTGACGCGATAAAAACGAAAACCGCGCAAGGTATTTTAGCACTCTGCGCTCTCTTTAATCAGGCTTCTTGATACTCATTGGCCGCATGAATGCAGCCCTGATTTCATCCAATGACATTTCAGGCATGTCGATTTCTTCTTCCAACTCAGCCTTGGTCGGTTGATATTTGTTCGATCTGATGTGCAGATCGGCGGGTTCAGGCAGGTCTGCATTGTAACGTTGGTTTGTCATGCGAATTCCTAAATTGAATACATTGGTTTTAGCCGAGAAGTTCTCGCAAGCGGGTTTGGATTGGTTCAATTTTAGCCAGTTCGGTCAACAAAAACTCTACGTTGTCGGGGCCGTCGGCCTGACGCGCCCGCACAATACTGTCGTAATCAATTTCCAACAAATCACAAAACTCCCGACCTGTCATTGCCTCATCGATTGAAATGTCGCTAACACGCGATATGTCCGGTATATGTAACATGCGATCTGTCCGGTTCTATTCTGTCTCTGAGAGGAGGCGTTATGAACCGAGCAGAAGTGTTACAGGAAGTTCGACTGATGAAGTTTGAAGATGTGTATTCGCGGCGAAGCGCGAACAAGCTGACGCAAGAACAGGCGGCTGAGATACTGGGTGTATCCGTGCGCACCGTCAGGCGTTGGGAGGATCGATTTGAGGCGGATGGTGCAGAAGGTCTGTACGACCGTCGGCTTGGCAAACTGGCCAACAATCGTGTTGCCACGGATAAGGTCATGGAGATGCTTGAACTGTTTGATACCAAGTACTGGGATTACACGCCGAAGCATTTCCACGAGAAGCTGGTGGCCCACCATGGTTTCACACAGAGCTACAACTGGGTGCGGCTTACACTGCAGCGCCACGGCCGGGTTCAGGCAGCACCCCGACGAGGTGCCCATCGGCGCAAGCGGCCCCGCCGTCCGATGGTTGGCATGATGTTGCATCAGGACGGCTCCAGCCATGAATGGGTTCCGGGTCAGTGGTGGGATCTGATCGTCACCATGGACGATGCCACCAACCGGGTTTATTCGGCATTCTTTGTCGAGGAAGAAGGGACGATGAGCAGTTTTCAGGGGCTGACAGAGGTGATCGAGGCGCAAGGTCTGTTTTGCTCGCTCTATGCCGATCGGGGCTCTCATTACTGGCATACGCCCGAAGCGGGCGGCAAAGTGGACAAGGACAATCTGACCCAGGTCGGGCGCGCCTTGCAGCAACTCGGCATTGAGCTGATCCCGGCCTATTCACCGCAGGCCCGTGGACGGTCTGAACGCATGTTTGGCACGTTCCAGAACCGATTGCCGCAGGAACTGCGGTCCCATGGGATCACAACCATTGAAGAGGCCAATCAGTTCCTGAAAGAGGTCTATCTTCCCGAACACAATGCCCTGTTTGCAAAGGAGCCGGAGGATACGACCTCGGCCTTCGTGCCGTTTACAGGCAATGTGCGCGACACCCTGTGTGTGCAGGAAGACCGCGTCGTCGGCAACGACAATACGGTGCGCTACAAGGGCCTGGTCATGCAGATCGCGGCAGACAGGCACCGTCATCATTTCGTCAAGGCGAAGGTCAGGGTCCACGAATACCCCGATGGTCAACTGGTCATCTTCCACGGCCCGAGATGCATTGGCCGCTACCAGCCTGACGGATCACCCATCACACAGGAGGATAGCAAACACAAAGTCGCGTGACCCGCTTCGACGTGGCGCGAACGCGGTGGCCCAAATCTACGGTCGCCTACGGCTCCCTCCGAATTGGGCCACCGCGCAATCAACTGAAGCGGACAATTGGCATGTTACCTACACCGGACAATTCAGAATGTTCTCGACATGCCTCATCGATTGAAATTCTCTTCTTGAATCCTTCCCAGATCGCTTGCTTGTCTTCTTGATTGAAAGCACAAAAGTGTGCCTGGAACCGATATTGAATATGCTGGGCGTTGCGTTGAATGAACCCGTGCATTGACTGCCTCTCTGCGCTAGCTTTTTTTGTGTCGAACACATGACCGTCCTTCAACTCAACTATATGGCAGTTTTGCTCGCCTTTTCGGCGCTTGAAAACCATAAAGTCAGGCTCTGATCCCGAAAAATCCAAGGTCCGACTTCGTTTAATTTCACGTTTTCGGGCAAGCAACACGCCCTCAGGCATGATTTCTTGTTCCAAAAAGGTGTCCAGATTAGGGATGTTGGGAACAGCTTCCACGATCATCGATTCCAGTTCTGACCCCGATGAGATTACAGCTGACTGTATCTTGCTGGCCAATTCACCTAACGCTTCATTCCCAAACAACCGGGCGTAAGAACCAGATGTGTTCTTTGGTTTGGCATCCCGTAATCGTGCCATAATCTAACCGTTCAAGTCGCAACCAAGGAAGGTGCGGCCATGGTTTCGTGCCGCTTGCAGAACCGAAAACGACCCGGCAGCCGGATCAATTACAAAATCGCCTTCGTGGCTCACGGCGGCCATGAGTTGACCTTGTATGTCTATTGGTTTGGAATGTGGGTGATCCCGCTGGGATACTTGTTCTTGAATTACATCTGGAATGTTATGTATTTTCCACACGCCTTTTGCCTTACGCGGCTGTTTCTGTAGTACTATGCAGTATTCTCCTCTGCGCCGAGTGCGATAGCCCATACCAAATGTACCCTTGTTCCACGTTAAAAGATCCACAATGTCCAGCCTCGTTCCGTCCAGCCACGGGTGAATACCTTGGCAAAGGTGAAACTTATCCACCCATAAAAAGAGATGGCCTGATGGGATAAGCGTACGATCTATTCCGCGAATAAAATTGGCGATGGCCTCCTCCGGCATTTGCTGTAGGGCGCTGCGGCGTTTTCCACGAACTTTGCCTTCGTTCCCATATGCCAGCTTTTCAAGCACGCCACGGTATTGGGGATCGAAGAATGCGACTGGAACTGCGTCCGCAGGTATAGCGGAAAGGAACTCAAGACCGTCCATCTTAAGGCGCGTGTTGGGCTTAAGGACATCGGGAAGCACCAGCTTTGGCACGGTCACCGTGCGCGTGTTGGAAAATACCCCGGCAGTACTTTGCGAAGTTCCGACGCTCATGACCGCGCTCCGCTATTCAATCCGTTATCCTCGATTAGCTTCTTGTAAGGCAGGTTCTTTCCAGCCATCCCATGCACAACGCCGCCCATTTGGTCGATTGTATCCTTTGGCCTGTTGTTGTGACGGTGCTGAAACTCGTCCACATAGCGTTGCAGATGCTTGGGCGACATCTTGTGATAGACGCCATTATAACCCCGCTTCATAGGAGCCCAAAAGCTTTCCAGCCCGTTGGTGTGCGCCTGATCGCGGACATATTCACCCACTGAGTGCTTTACCACCTCATGCGGCCTGTCAATGCCCTTGTAGGCACTAGCCTCATCGGTATAGAGTGTTGCTCCTTCGACGGCATGCTCGTTCACAAACCCCTGCAAGGTCTCTTTGTCTGTGCTCTCTACCACTTTGGCAACAACCTGACCCGTTTCGCGATCCCTGATACCAGCAACAGCAGCCTTGCCAACAGCGCCACGTCCAGCCTTGAGTTTCTTCTTCGCGTGTTTGTTGCCTTCCTTGCCGCCTATGTAGGTTTCATCTGCTTCGACTGGGCCATTAAACCAAGGCATGTTTGCCTCCATTGCAGCCCGAAGACGATGCAGCATGAACCACGCGGACTTCTGCGTAACACCAAGCTCACGGTGCAACTTCATCGAAGATACGCCCTTAAGGTTAGTTGTGAACAAGTAAATACCAATGGCCCATGTGCGATATGGTAGCCGGGTATTCTCAAGGATCGTGCCGACCCGAACCGTAAACATGGGTTTTTTGGAGCACTCACGACACCTGTGCGTCATGCTTGGATGCCTGATGCCTGACTGCACGTTGAAAGAACCGCAATGCGGGCAAAACGGACCATCTGGCCAATGTAGTTCCTCAATCCACTTACGCGACTTTTCTTCATTACCGAACATTGCAGCAACCTGTAGGAAGGTCAGGCCCTTGCGGTTTGATTTTCCCGGTGCTTTTGTCATTTTTACACTCCTGAATGTTATTAAAATGTAACAAATGCGTCGGAGTCCGTCAATCATAAATGTTACTTAAGTATATAATTCCCAAAAAATAAACCGAACTAATCTGTTTAGCGTAGAAATTACACAAACTGACGCCCATCTTTCACTATACTAACCCGGTCTAAGCCGGCGAATTTTTTAAGGAGACCAGCATTATGCGTCTGATTTCATTCATCAATGCCGCCTTGGTGATTGTCGCGCTGTATTTCCTTGTTTTTGAGCGTGACGCGCTGTTCGCCTTTGCAGGCCGAGGTGACGTAGAGGAAAGCGCCTCATCTGCGACTGAAGAGGCGGTGGTTTCACTAGCCAATGAAAATGCTGTGCGCGTGGTCGCCCTGCGCTCGGTCGCGCGCGAGATTGACAGCGCCGTCCTGCTGCGTGGCCAGACAAAGGCTAACCGCCAGGTCGAAGTGCTGGCTGAGACGACCTCGACCGTGATCTCGGAACCCAAGCGCCGCGGTGCCTTTGTTGAGGCGGGCGATCTGCTGTGTGAGCTTGATCCCGGCACCCGCCCCGCAAGTCTGGCGGAAGCGAAGGCAGGCAAGCTTGAGGCCGAAAGCCGCATCCCCGAGGCTGAGGCGCGTCTGGAAGAAGCACATGCTTTGGTGGCCGAGGCCGATATCAACCTGAAAGCGGCCCGCAAACTGTCCGAGACGGGCTTTGGTTCGGAAACCCGCCGCGTCTCCTCCGAGGCCGCGATGAGCAGCGCCGAGGCAGGCATCAAATCGGCTGAAGCCGGGCTGGAAGCAACCCGCGCTGGAATCGAATCCGCTGCGGCCGAGGTTGAAGCCGCCCAACGTGAAATGGATCGGCTGACGATTGAGGCCCCGTTTCAAGGCCTGCTGGAAAGCGACACCGCCGAATTGGGCAGCTTAATGCAGCCTGGGACGCTCTGCGCCACGATCATCCAGCTGGACCCGATCAAGCTTGTTGGATTCGTGCCCGAGACCGAAGTTAACCGCGTTCAGGTCGGGGCGCTGGCTTCGGCTCAGTTGGTCACCGGTCGTCAGGTCGAAGGCCGCGTGACCTTCCTCAGCCGTTCGGCAGATGAGACAACCCGCACCTTTGAGGTCGAGATTACCGTACCGAATGAAGATCTGACCATTCGCGATGGCCAGACAGCGACAATCCGTATCTCGGCCGAAGGGGCCAAGGCGCATCTGCTGCCGCAATCGGCCCTGACCCTTAGCAATGAAGGGCAGCTAGGCGTACGCACCGTCGGCGCGGGCGATGTGGTCGATTTCATGCCGGTCCGCGTGTTGCGCGATACGGCAGAGGGCGTCTGGATCGACGGGCTGCCTGAAACCACCGACATCATCGTGGTGGGGCAAGAGTTCGTCGTCAAAGGCGTCACCGTGAACCCGACCTATCAGGAGGTCACGCAATGACGGGTATCGTCAGTTGGGCCGCCGACCGGGCCCGCATGGTTCTGGCCTTCATCCTAATTTCGCTGGTCATCGGCGGGTTCGCCTATGTCAATCTGCCGAAAGAGGGCGAGCCGGATATCGAGGTCCCTGCCCTGTTCGTATCGGTCGTCTTCCCCGGAATCTCGGCTGAGGATTCCGAGAACCTGTTGGTCAAGCCAATGGAGACCGAGCTGGCAGATTTGGACGGTCTGAAAGAGATGACCGCCACCGCCGCCGAGGGCTATGCAGGCCTTTTCCTTGAGTTCGAATTCGGCTGGGACAAGACCGCGATCACCGCCGATGTCCGCGACGCGATGAACAGCGCGCAGGCCGAGTTCCCGGACGGCGCCGAGCAATACTCTCTGAGCGAGCTGAACTTCTCCGAATTCCCCATCGTCATCGTCAACCTGACCGGCGCGGTGCCCGAACGCACCATGGCGCGTATCGCCAAGGACCTGCAGGACGACATCGAAGCGCTGGATTCCGTGCTTGAGGCCGGAATCGCTGGCAACCGGGATGAACTACTTGAGGTCATCATCGACCCTCTGCGCCTTGAGGCGTACAACGTGACCGCGAATGAGCTGATCACGGTTGTACAAAACAACAACCAGTTGATTGCAGCGGGCGAAGTAGACAGTGCGCAAGGTGCTTTTTCGGTCAAAATCCCTTCGTCCTTCAAAACCGCGCAGGACGTGTATGGCCTGCCAATCAAGGTCAACGGCGACCGCGTCGTTACTCTGGGTGAGCTGGCCGAAATCAACTACACCTTTGAGGACCGCGAGGGCACGGCCCGGTTCGACAATGTGCCAACCGTCGCTTTGCAGGTTGTGAAGCGTAAGGGCTTCAATCTGATCGACACGGTCGAGCAGGTCAAAGCGACAATCGCCGAAGCGCAAACCAAATGGCCCGCTGAATTGCAGGCGGCGGTGGACGTAGGCACCTCGAACGACCAAAGCCGAATCGTCGGGTCCATGGTCAGCCAGTTGGAGGGCTCGGTCCTGACGGCGATTGCGCTGGTGATGATCGTGGTTCTGGCCTCGCTGGGGTCGCGGGCAGCACTGTTGGTGGGCTTTGCGATTCCAACCTCGTTCCTACTGTGCTTTGCCTTTCTTGCGGTCATGGGGGTTAGCATTTCGAACATCGTGATGTTCGGTCTGATTCTGGCTGTTGGCATGCTGGTGGATGGCGCGATCGTTGTGGTCGAGTATGCCGACAAACGCATCAAAGAGGGCGTCGGCCCGATGCATGCCTATGTCGAGGCGGCCCAGCGCATGTTCTGGCCCATCGTCTCCTCCACGGCCACGACACTCTGTGCCTTCCTGCCGATGCTATTCTGGCCCGGAATTCCGGGTGAGTTCATGGGCATGCTACCGGTCACGCTGATCTTTGTTCTCTCCGCGTCGCTGATTGTGGCGCTGATCTACCTGCCGGTTATGGGCGGCGTCTCGGGCCGGTTGAGCCGCATCTTCGACCGCGCCTCTGACTGGTTGCGCGGCCGTACGCCATGGTGGCTGCGCGCCGTACTGGTACCCCCGTCATTCTATCTGGTCTTCCTCGGCGCGATGCAGGTGCTGAACCCCTCCTATCTGGTCGAGGGCGGTGGTTCGCTCCTTGGGGCCGTTCTGATGATCCTCGGAGCTTTCGCCGGATCGGTCACGCTAGGCGCGGCCCGGATCGAGCGCAAACCCGCTACCAAGGTTCACACGGCCAAGGAACACACGCCCTTCGGCTATGTCATCAAGTTTCTCGTGGGCAATCCGGTGATGCCGATTGTCTCGATCGCTGCCGTTATCATGGCTGTGATGACGGTGATTTCAGTGTTCGGCGAAAACAACCGGGGCGTCGAGTTCTTCGTAGAAAGCGAACCGGAACAGGCGACCGCTTACGTCCGCGCGCGGGGCAACCTTTCTTTGATGGAAAAAGACGCCATGGTGCTGGCCGCCGAACAGGTGATTGCTGCGCACCCGGCGGTGATCAACGTCTTCTCGTTTGCGGGCGAAGGTGGGCTGACCCAGAACAATGGCGGCGCGCAAGACCCGGCAGACACGGTTGGACGCGTTCAGTTCGAAATCATCCCATGGGAAGATCGCCCCAACGTCTCGGAGCCCATTCTGGGCGGGCTGTTTGATCGGCATTTCATCGCCCCCGAATATGATGGCGACTATGTTCTGGAAGAACTGAACACCCAACTGGCCGAGCTGCCCGGTTTCGAGGTTGAGATTCTGGCGCTGGAACAAGGCCCCGCCTCAGCCAAGCCCGTGCATCTGCGGATCAAGGGCGACGGGTGGGAGCCTCTGACCGCCGCCACTGTCGCCGCCCGAGAGGTTTTCGACACGACCCCTGGCCTGATCAAGATAGAAGACACCCTGCCCCTGCCCGGCATCGACTGGCAGATCGACGTTGACGTCGCCAAAGCAGGCCGATTTGGCGCCGATGTGGCCACTGTCGGGGCCATGGTGCAGCTGGTCACGCGAGGTATTCTTCTGGGCGAAATGCGCCCCGACACCACGGATGAAGAGATCGAGATCCGCGTCCGCCTGCCCGAAGAAGACCGGGTCCTATCCACACTGGACACGCTGAAGGTGCGCACGGCGGACGGCCTTGTGCCTCTCTCCAACTTTGTCACCCGCCAGCCGGTCGCCAAGCTGGCCGAAATCAACCGTGTTGATCAGGAACGCTATTATGACGTCAAAGCCGATGTCGAAGCTGGCCTGAGCAAAGCGGTTGTTGAGGGGCCCGAAGGTGGCGAAAAGCGCTTGGCCGTTCTACGCGCGGTTGCGGATGGGGCTGAGCCGTCCTCAGCCGCGATCACTGCGCCCAATGGCAAGCATTACGATCTGGTGCAATTGACCGGGGCTGAGACAATTGAAGAGCTGCGGACCGCCATTGAGAATGGCGAGGCTAGCATCGCACCAATCAATCCCAACGAACGTATCGCGGTACTGACCGAATGGCTGAACTCCAGCCCGTTCGACCCTTCGATCACATGGGAGTGGACCGGTGATCAGGAAGAACAGGCCGAAAGCCAAGCCTTCCTGTCCAGTGCGTTTCTGGCGGCTCTGGGGCTAATGTTCGTGATCCTGCTGGCGCAATTCAACAGCTTCTATAACTCGGTTCTGGTTTTGCTGGCGGTTGTACTGTCCACAACCGGCGTTCTGATCGGGATGCTGGTGATGGAGCAGCCCTTCTCGATCATTATGACCGGTACCGGCATCGTCGCTCTGGCAGGTATTGTTGTGAACAACAACATCGTTCTGATCGACACCTATCAGGAATACAGCCGCTACATGCCGCGGATCGACGCGATCGTGCGCACGGCTGAGGCCCGGATTCGCCCCGTTCTGCTGACAACGCTGACCACAATGGCCGGTCTGACGCCGATGATGTTTGGTCTGTCGCTGGACTTCATCAACGGCGGCTACACGATCGACAGCCCCACGGCACTGCGGTGGAAACAGCTGGCCACCGCTGTGGTCTTTGGCCTCGGCATCGCCACCGTGCTGACCCTGATCGTGACGCCATCCATGCTGGCCCTGCGGGTCTGGGTGACAACCTACGCCATCTGGCTGGGCAAACTCCTGGCGCGCGTCACAGCAGGCCGGTCCAGCCAGATCGCACAGGACATGGCGATCGGACAAAGCGCGCGGGCCGCGCAAGCGACTGAGATCGTCTGGGAGGAGCAGCCTGCGCGTTGGCCCGAACAGGCCACTGGGACAGACGAGGATCACCCGACCATCCCGCCCGGGTCACCGCTAAAAGCAGCCGAGTAACCAACAAAAAATGGCGAGCCGATGGCCCGCCATTTTTCATTTCTTCAAACGTTTTTCTATTCCGAGAACGCGTATTCGCCCAGATCGCAGAGGTCCAGGTCGTAGTCCTCAACTGCGCTACCGTCATCAAATACGCCGCGAATGTCGTAGACACAGGTCACAAGCCCATCCGCGATCAACACATCGATCTCATAGTCTGGCGCGAGGTATCCCCCCTGCAAAAGGTTCCCTTCCCAACTGCCGGATGACGCCGGGGAGACATTGAATTCGACCAGATCCGCGCTGGTTTCATTGACCAGCAGAAATTCCAGATCTTCGGCTGACGCGGCAGATGCCGCGAGTGTCAAACCGAGTGTCATGGATGTGACAATTTTCTTCATTCTTTCCTGACTTCCGACCTTTTTGTTGATCTGACTGGGTTTTTGGTTTGTTTTCAGGTGTGGTTGCTCAGAGGCGCGTTGTAGTGCCCCATTATTATAAAAAGTATTGACATGGGCCTTCAGATGGCTAACCTCTTCGCCCATGTTCATCCGCACCAAACATGACGCAAAGCTCAACCGCACACGGATCCAGATCGTTGAATCCGTCCGCACCGGCTCCAAGGTACGCCAGAAGATCCTGCGCCATGTGGGTGTGGCCCATAACGACAGCGAGATTGAGGATATCAAGCGTCTGGCGGGCCGCTTGATGGAGCAATTACGCATTGATCGCTCGCCGCAAATGGAACTGTTCACGCCCACGGAATATGCCGATCTGCAGGCGCTGGTGCGCCGCGCTCCGCGGCCGGACAAGCTTGGCGTTGATCTTGCCGAGTGCCGTGAGGAGGCGCGGGTCTCTCTGGGTCTGCGGGATGTCATGGGGACGATGTATGACCAACTGGGTTGGGGGGCCCTTCTGGGGGCGGCGCGTAAAAGTGCCAATCGCATTGTGAAAGAGCTGGTTATGGCGCGGATCGCACAGCCCGAGAGCAAGCGCGCGACCGTGGAGGCGTTGGAGAACCAGGCAGGCATCACGCTCAATCTGGACGTGGTCTATCGGAGCATGGATTACATCAATACGCCGGTGATAGACGGGATTTGCAAAACCTCTCACGCGGCGGCAGAGAAGTTGCTGGGCGGGCCAGTGACCGTGCTGTTCTACGATTGCACGACCCTGGCCTTTGACACCGAGCGCGAGGACCCGGCCGAGGATGCGGACGGGGTCGAGCAGGATCATCTTCTGGCCAAGGGCTTCAGCAAGGATGGCAAGCATCACCGCGCTCAGGTCATGCTGGCGCTGATCGTCACCTCCGATGGGCTGCCTGTGGGCTATGAACTCTTCCCGGGAAACACCTGGGAAGGTCATACGCTGGAAGCTGCGCTGAAGGCGTTGGAGGGACGCTTCGACGTGGCCAGGGTCACGTTCGTGGCCGATGCCGCCATGCTCAGCAAGGACAACCAGCAGATGTTGCAGAACAAGGGTCTGCCCTACATCCTCGGCTATCGCATGAAGTCCGCCCCGGCCGCCGTGAAGGCGAACATTTTGAGCCCGGAGGGACGCCAGCCTTGGGCTGGACACGGTTCTGAAGAGGCAACCGAGAAGGGCTGGTACAAGGTGATCGACCAGGAGGGAGCGCGGGTCATTGTGACCTGGTCACCCACCCGGGCACGCAATGATGCCCACAAGCGCGACAAGGCAATCGAAAAGCTGCACAAGAAGCTCAAGCGCTCTCGCAAACCCGGCAGCTTCAGCAGCCGGGGATATGGCCGCTTCCTGGCCTTCCCCGACAGCGGGGACGTCACGCTGGATGATGCAAAGATCAAGGCAGCGGCACAATGGGACGGGCTGCATGCCATTGTTGTTCATGGTGCGGACGAACTGGAGGCACAGGACGTCATTGCCCGCTATCACCAGTTGTGGGAGATCGAAGCCTGCTTCCGCACCAACAAGCACGATCTGAAAATCCGGCCCATCTATCACTGGTCGCCGCGTCGGGTCCGGGCCCATATCGCCATCTGCTACATGGCCTTCTGCTGCCTGCAGCACCTGCGCAAGCATCTGGACCTGCTCGGACACCCGATGAGCCCGGCTCGTATCCGCAACGAGTTGAACGCATTGCAGCTCTCGATCCTGCGCCACAAAGGCACCCCTGACCGCTACGGCATGCCAAGCCATGCCACGGTCGATGCCAGACGCATCCTCACCTGCGTCGGCCTGACCTGGAACGAAGCCCCTTTCAAGATACCCCCCGGGCGCACCCGAAAAACTGGCCAGACCAAAGCCTGAGCTCCCTCAACACTCCGAAACAATCGCTGGCGAAAAAAGTCCGTGTAGTGCCTTTTGGCAACCAAGGCATAATAATATCAATGACTTATACGAAAAAATGTCGGAAGTCAGGATTGACCAGCAGAAATTCCAGATCTTCGGCTGACGCGGCAGATGCCGCGAGTGTCAAACCGAGTGTCATGGATGTGACAATTTTCTTCATTCTTTGCTCTTTCTTGTTCGATGGCAAAACCAAACCTGACGCGATAATGCGCTACTTGGGGTTTCAACCAGTGGACGAGTCGCGTCAAACAGAAATTCTCAGGCAGCCTGTGTGTCGGCCTGCTGGCGGCTCCACAATTGGGCGTAGCGACCTTCGCGCGCCAATAGCGCATCATGGGTGCCCTGCTCGATGATCTCACCGCTTTCCAGAACCACAATCTGGTCGGCCTCGGCAATCGTGCTCAAACGGTGCGCGATGGTGATCACGGTCCGCCCTTCTCCTGCACGGGCCAGAGCATCCTTGATCTCCTGCTCAGTATCGGTGTCGAGGGCCGAGGTAGCTTCATCCAGCAACAGAATAGGCGGGTTCTTGAGCAGCGTCCGAGCGATGCCGACACGCTGCTTTTCTCCGCCTGACAGCTTGAGCCCACGCTCACCCACCTTGGTGTCATACCCTTCGGGCAGAGACGCGATGAAGTCGTGGATTTGTGCTGCACGCGCGGCCTCTTCCACATCGGCCTGCGTTGCGCCCTCGCGGCCATAGGCAATGTTGTAGCGGATGGTGTCGTTGAACAGCACCGTGTCCTGAGGCACAACGCCGATGGCCGCATGCAGACTGGTCTGACGTACATCCCGTACGTCCTGACCATCAATCTTCAACGCCCCGCCGGTCACATCGTAGAACCGAAACAACAAGCGCCCGATGGTGGATTTCCCGGACCCCGTCGCGCCCACAATGGCCACGGTCTGCCCCGCGGGCACTGACAGCGACACCCCTTTGAGGATCCTGACTTCCGACCTTTTTGTTGATCTGACTGGGTTTTTGGTTTGTTTTCAGGTGTGGTTGCTCAGAGGCGCGTTGTAGTGCCCCATTATTATAAAAAGTATTGACATGGGCCTTCAGATGGCTAACCTCTTCGCCCATGTTCATCCGCACCAAACATGACGCAAAGCTCAACCGCACACGGATCCAGATCGTTGAATCCGTCCGCACCGGCTCCAAGGTACGCCAGAAGATCCTGCGCCATGTGGGTGTGGCCCATAACGACAGCGAGATTGAGGATATCAAGCGTCTGGCGGGCCGCTTGATGGAGCAATTACGCATTGATCGCTCGCCGCAAATGGAACTGTTCACGCCCACGGAATATGCCGATCTGCAGGCGCTGGTGCGCCGCGCTCCGCGGCCGGACAAGCTTGGCGTTGATCTTGCCGAGTGCCGTGAGGAGGCGCGGGTCTCTCTGGGTCTGCGGGATGTCATGGGGACGATGTATGACCAACTGGGTTGGGGGGCCCTTCTGGGGGCGGCGCGTAAAAGTGCCAATCGCATTGTGAAAGAGCTGGTTATGGCGCGGATCGCACAGCCCGAGAGCAAGCGCGCGACCGTGGAGGCGTTGGAGAACCAGGCAGGCATCACGCTCAATCTGGACGTGGTCTATCGGAGCATGGATTACATCAATACGCCGGTGATAGACGGGATTTGCAAAACCTCTCACGCGGCGGCAGAGAAGTTGCTGGGCGGGCCAGTGACCGTGCTGTTCTACGATTGCACGACCCTGGCCTTTGACACCGAGCGCGAGGACCCGGCCGAGGATGCGGACGGGGTCGAGCAGGATCATCTTCTGGCCAAGGGCTTCAGCAAGGATGGCAAGCATCACCGCGCTCAGGTCATGCTGGCGCTGATCGTCACCTCCGATGGGCTGCCTGTGGGCTATGAACTCTTCCCGGGAAACACCTGGGAAGGTCATACGCTGGAAGCTGCGCTGAAGGCGTTGGAGGGACGCTTCGACGTGGCCAGGGTCACGTTCGTGGCCGATGCCGCCATGCTCAGCAAGGACAACCAGCAGATGTTGCAGAACAAGGGTCTGCCCTACATCCTCGGCTATCGCATGAAGTCCGCCCCGGCCGCCGTGAAGGCGAACATTTTGAGCCCGGAGGGACGCCAGCCTTGGGCTGGACACGGTTCTGAAGAGGCAACCGAGAAGGGCTGGTACAAGGTGATCGACCAGGAGGGAGCGCGGGTCATTGTGACCTGGTCACCCACCCGGGCACGCAATGATGCCCACAAGCGCGACAAGGCAATCGAAAAGCTGCACAAGAAGCTCAAGCGCTCTCGCAAACCCGGCAGCTTCAGCAGCCGGGGATATGGCCGCTTCCTGGCCTTCCCCGACAGCGGGGACGTCACGCTGGATGATGCAAAGATCAAGGCAGCGGCACAATGGGACGGGCTGCATGCCATTGTTGTTCATGGTGCGGACGAACTGGAGGCACAGGACGTCATTGCCCGCTATCACCAGTTGTGGGAGATCGAAGCCTGCTTCCGCACCAACAAGCACGATCTGAAAATCCGGCCCATCTATCACTGGTCGCCGCGTCGGGTCCGGGCCCATATCGCCATCTGCTACATGGCCTTCTGCTGCCTGCAGCACCTGCGCAAGCATCTGGACCTGCTCGGACACCCGATGAGCCCGGCTCGTATCCGCAACGAGTTGAACGCATTGCAGCTCTCGATCCTGCGCCACAAAGGCACCCCTGACCGCTACGGCATGCCAAGCCATGCCACGGTCGATGCCAGACGCATCCTCACCTGCGTCGGCCTGACCTGGAACGAAGCCCCTTTCAAGATACCCCCCGGGCGCACCCGAAAAACTGGCCAGACCAAAGCCTGAGCTCCCTCAACACTCCGAAACAATCGCTGGCGAAAAAAGTCCGTGTAGTGCCTTTTGGCAACCAAGGCATAATAATATCAATGACTTATACGAAAAAATGTCGGAAGTCAGGAAACAACAAGCGCCCGATGGTGGATTTCCCGGACCCCGTCGCGCCCACAATGGCCACGGTCTGCCCCGCGGGCACTGACAGCGACACCCCTTTGAGGATCTCACGCTCCGGGTCATAGCCAAAGCGCACATCCTGTAGGGTCACCTCGCCTCCATTGACCTTCAGGTCTGGGGCGTCCGGCTTGTCTTTCACCTCGGCGGGCTGTTCCAGCAGATCGAACATCTGGCCCATATCGACCAGCGCCTGCCGGATCTCGCGATACACGGTGCCCAGGAAGTTCAGCGGCACGGTGATCTGAATCATGTAGGCATTCACCATGACGAAATCACCAACGGTGAGCGTGCCGTTCTGGACCCCGATTGCCGCCAGGACCATCACCCCGATTAAGCCACAGGTGATCAGGAAGGACTGCCCAAAATTCAGGAAGGCCAGCGAATAGGCGGTCTTCAAGGCCGCCCCGGCATAGGCCTTCATCGACACGTCATACCGGTTCGCTTCACGCTGTTCGGCGTTGAAATACTTGACGGTTTCGAAATTCAGCAGGCTGTCGATGGCGCGTTGGTTAGCCTCGGTATCCTGATCATTCATCTCGCGGCGCAGCTTCACGCGCCATTCAGTGACGGCAAAGGTGAACCAGATGTAGAGCGCGATGGTGACGGCCACGACGACCAGATACCAGACATCGAACAGCCACATCAGGATGATGGCGACCAGCAGCAGCTCCAGAATCAGCGGCCCGATGGAAAACAGCAGGAACCGCAAAAGGAACTCGACGCCCTTGACCCCACGCTCGATGATCCGACTGAGACCCCCCGTTCGGCGCCCAACGTGATAGCGCATGGACAGTTGGTGGATATGCTGAAAGGTCTCCAACGCGAGCGCACGCAAGGCCCGTTGGCCAACGGGGGCAAAGGCCGCATCGCGCAATTGTTGAAAGCCCACAGTCATCATCCGGGCGACACCATAGGCCACGGTCAGCCCCACCGCGCCAAGGGCCAGAGGGGGCACGCCCTCGCCCGCCAGACCATCCACCGCGCCCTTGTAAAGGATCGGCGTATAGACGGCGATCAGCTTGGCCAAAACTAGCATCGCCATGGCAATCACAACACGGCGCTTCACCCATGGCTCATCATCCGGCCACATGTAAGGCGCAACCTTGCGTATCGTCCGCCAGCCAGAGCGGCGCTCGTCAATTCCGGCCAATTCGTCCGATGTAATGGGGGGCATACGTCGCATTACCTGCCTAGTGTGAAGTGCAATATGGGCCCCGGCCTGAGAAAGGCCAGAGCCTGAGCTTATTCAGGAATGGTGAACACCTGCCCCGGGAAAATCAGGTCCGGGTCGCGGATCAGCTCGCGGTTGGCATCGAACAGGCGGACATACAGCACGCCGTCTCCGAACCGCTCACGCGAGATGGCCCACAGGGTGTCGCCCGCTTGAACCGTGACCGACCGGATCGGTGCAGGGGTTTCCAGCGGTTGCGCCGAGGTCTGCGCCTCGGCCGCCTGTAACACCTCGACGGGTTCACGTTTGAAGGGCGTTTCGACTCGGCTGAGGACTGTGCCGTCGGAATGCACCTCGTCCACTCGCAGGGTGTAAACGCCAGGGTCGATCCCTACGAGGTCGCCCCGCCAATTGCCATCCTCTTGCGGGGTCACATCCGCCACCAGACGGTTGTTGAGGTATATTCGTACAGCCGATCCTTCGTTGAGACGGCCTGTCAGTTGCACATCGCCGGTGTCTGAATAGCCGATTGTGTCCAGCTCAACCTGCTCGGGCGCGGAGTTCTCTTCGGACGGGGATTGCACCAGCTCAACCCCATCCTCGCCTGAACGCAGGATAGCAACCTGTTGATTTTCAGCCGGAGTTTCGGTTTCTTCTTCCGGGGCCGATTCAGCCTCAACGACGGCCTCTTCTGTATCCGCACCAGTGTTCTGGGTTTCGCTACCGGCATCTGCAGTTTCTGTAACGGTGTCCTCGGCTTCTGTACCCGTGTCTGCAGTTTCCGGACCGGCGGCCTCGGCTTCCGTACCCGCGTCTGCGGTTTCCGTCGACTGCTCGGGCTCAACAATTGCCACAATCGTATCTTCCGCCTCAGGCTTGGGATCTTCAGCGACTTCAGGTTCCGAGGGCGTTTCCTCAAGCGCGGGCGCTGGCTCCTCGGGGGCAGGCTCTGGCAGGGCTGCGATCAGATAGTCGTCGGATCGAACGGTTTCATCCCCATCGGTCGACTGCAGAACAAGGCCGCGTGGATCATCACTGAACGGGACCGCAACGAATTCGGCGAACTCACCCGTTTCATCGACCGAAAACTGATGCACAACCTCACCGTTCAGCACTACGTCAACCTCACTGCCCGGCTCTGCCTCGCCCGACAGTAACGCGCTGCCGTCTGGCGACACGAATATCTGGTCCAAAGCCGGAGGAGTCGTGGGTGCGGCGTCAACCGTTAACTCTTCGGGCTGGGCTTCGGGGTCTTCGGCCACGGGTTCCTCAGCCTCGGCTTCGGCGATAGCCTCCTCTGGCGCGGGTGCGGGGTCCTGCGGGGCTTCTTCTTCCGGAGCGACCTCTGGCACAGGAGTTTCCTCTGCAACCTCAACCTTTTCCTGTACGGGTTCGGGGCTGCTTGAAAACACACCCGACAAATACAGACCACCGGCCGCAAGAATTGCCACAAGGCCGACAAGCAGCCCCCAGATGAAGCTGCCCGAGCTTCCGCTTCCCGATGTGCCGTTCATTCTTTCCCTTTCATTCCGCCGCGAAACTGATGTGAGTGACTCGTGTTCCGGCGGACAGTTGAGCCAACCTATCAATCTCGCTATCAGGGGTCAAAACGTCTGAAACAAGCCCGGAGCGCACCTGTCATGTCCCAGAAATCCGTCTGTGTGTATTGCGGGTCACGCAATGGCACCAATCCCGCGTATTCTGACGCCGCCAAGCAGTTGGGAAACGCGCTGGCGCAGGAAGGCTGGCGACTGGTCTACGGGGCCGGAGATGTGGGCCTGATGGGGGAAGTCGCGCGCGCCACGCAATCTGCCGGTGGCGAGACCTTCGGTGTTATCCCAGTGCATCTGGTCCAACGCGAGGTCGGCAAAAGCGACCTGACGCATTACGTGATCACCGAGACGATGCACGAGCGCAAGAAAGTCATGATCATGAATGCGGATGCCGTCGTGGTGCTGCCCGGAGGGCCAGGATCACTGGATGAGTTGTTCGAGGCGCTGACATGGCGGCAGTTAGGCCTGCATGATAAGCCGATTGTAGTGGTAAGTGTGGGGGGCTACTGGGATAAGCTCCGCGACCTTCTGGAACAGGTGATCGAACAGGGCTTTGCCGATCAGTCCCTGTCAAGTTTCGTGACTTGGGTCGAGGATGCCGACGCGGCCATCGCGGCTTTGCGGTAGGCAGATGTGTGGGCGGCCGAAGCCGCCCGTTTTCATTCACGCTAAACGTGGCGCAGGGCTAAGGCGTTGTTTCAGCACCTGTTCGACCTTGTGAAGCGGGTGGTTGGTCAGGGTTTTATCCACCTCGGCCACGACTTTGGCCAGCACCTCGCTATGTAGTCTTCGACGCAGCAAGCCCAGAACGTGGGGGCTGGCCACTAGAACAAGCCTTTGGAATTTGCCTTTCAGCCCTTTGCGGTTCAAAAGATTGGCAAGGTCCTGCACGAACAGCGATTTCGCATGGGATTTCCAGTCCGGTTCCTCAACCGCCGATTTCTGGTTCGGTCCCGGATCAGACCGCCGCCCAGCCCGGTCAGTGGGGCGGTCTTGAGACTCTTTCTCCTCAACCGAAACAACAACCAGATTGGGGTCTTCGGCATCGGTGATGTTCTCGACGAACAGTGCCTTCTCCCCGTCCGCGATAACAACCCAGGTTCCCTGTTCAAGTGCAGCCATTATGCTCTCCCGTAGTGGTTTCCATGGCTATCCCTCATGTATTGGGCACAAGTTCTTTGCTTCGCGGCCAGAACGTTCTGGCGCGGTGTTTGCTTGTGCTTCCAATGGGTGCGGTTCTCTCCCTCCGCGGTATTTACTTAAGCACTGGCGGACCCGGTACAATCCCGTCTCACACCGAAACTTGACGTATCGGCAAGTTTTCACCTGCGCCCCATAATTGAGTAACTCGCGGAGCTAGTGGATGCCCGCGGTCAGACCCCGCATCAGCCATCGCTGCAGCCCAATCACCACCACAGCCGGAGGCAGCAGCGCCAAAAGCGCCAGAACCATGCCTGCTGTGCCGCCGAAACCCGAATAGGCCATACCGCGCACCAAAGTGTCATGGTCCTGACTGGTGGTGGTGATCATGATCGGCCAGACATACTGGTTCCACCCCAGCACAAACAGGATCGCAAACACAGCCGCGATCATCGGCAGAGACAGAGGGATAACGATATCAAACAGTACACGCAGCGGTCCGGCGCCGTCCATCTGGGCAGCCTCCATCACTTCATTTGGGATCTGGCGCATGTACTGGCGGAACACCAACACGCCCAGCCCACTGGCCGTGATCGGCAGGATCATCCCGGCGTAGGAATTGAGCAGCCCAAGATCACTGGCAACGGCGAAGGTCGGCAGGATTCGGGTCTCGATCGGAAAGAACATCGCGATCAGAATCACGCCGTAGATCAACCCGCTGCAAGGCAGTCGAAAGAACACCAACGCATAAGCGGCCATCATCGACATCACGCTTTTCAAGATGGCAACGCCAAGGGCCAGTACCAGCGAATTCCACATCATCGCCCCTGCGCCAATGCCAGCGCTGCTGAGGCCCCCGTGCCAGACCCGTTGAACCAGGGCCCACAACTGGGGCAAGTCTAGGGCCGTGAACAACTGCCAAAGCAGCAGGCAAACCGGTCCGCACATCAAGGCGACGCCTGCCAGAAGGATCGCGTGATCGAGGAAATGGTTTCCGCGCAAGCTTGGGGTCCAATCGTCAAAACGGCGCTGTGCCAGTTGGTTACAGCAGGACTGTCACGGTTGAGGCGGTCTCGCAAGGTTTGCGGCGCGGATTAACCAACCGCACGGCATGAAAACTATACCAATGAAAAAGGCCTGCCAGCGTCTCCGCCAGCAGGCCCCTGTTCCCGAAAGGGACACTCAGATCACATGCGCGATGCGACGTTTTCCCAGTTCACCAGGTTGTCGAGGAAGTTCGACAGGTAAGCCGGACGCTTGTTGCGGAAGTCGATGTAGTAGGAATGCTCCCACACGTCGCAACCCAGCAGAGCGGTCTGACCAAAGCACAGCGGGTTCACGCCGTTTTCGGTTTTGGTCACGGCCAGCGAGCCGTCAGCGTTTTTGACCAGCCATGCCCAGCCCGAGCCGAACTGACCCGCGCCAGCCGCGCTGAACTGCGACTTGAACTCGTCAACCGAGCCGAAGCTTTCGGTCAGCGCTTTTTCAAGTTCGCCAGGCATCGCGCTTTCGCCGGGGCCCATCATCTCCCAGAACTGGTTGTGGTTCCACAGCTGGCTGATGTTGTTGAAGATACCGTTCTGCGCGACGGCGTTTGCGTCGTAGGTCCCTACGATGATCTCTTCCAGCGACTTGCCGTCCCACTCGGTGCCGGCGATCAGCTTGTTGCCGTTGTCGACATAGGCTTTGTGGTGCAGGTCGTGGTGATATTCCAGCGTTTCGGCGGACATGCCCTTGGCTGCCAGCGCGTCATGTGCATAAGGAAGATCAGGAAGTTCAAAAGCCATGTCGGCCCCCTGTAAAATAAAAGTTGCGGTTCCCAACGGTTAAATGCTTTGGCAACCGCCGCAGGTCAAGGGGCGAGACAATAAAACCCGGAGGTCCGCGATGCTGACACAGGCGCGCAAGATGTTTTACCGCGCCCGCGGATATTATGCTGGAAACCTGAATGGTCAGGCGTTCCGGCTGGATCCCTACCATTCGAAATTCTGGCGCAAAGCCTCGGCCGGAGATTGGGAGCCTGAGACCTTCGCCGTTCTCGATCAGTTCCTGTCCCCGGAAAGCGACTATCTGGATATGGGCGCGTGGATCGGGCCGACGGTCCTTTACGGTGCGCGCAAAGCCCGCCATGTGTATTGTTTTGAACCCGACCCGACCGCCTTTCGCCATCTGGCCTGGAACCTGGATCTGAACGATATCCGCAATGTCTCGGCCTTCGGAGTGGCGTTGTCGGATCAGTTCGGAGTGGCCCGCATGGCCTCAACCCGAGGAGAGCCGGGCGATTCCACCAGTTCTCTTTTACATGACGCGGCGCATGGAACGGATGCTTTGACAATCGCGTGGGATCAGTTCCAGGCCGCTCAGGATTTAAGCCGGATCTCGCTGGTGAAAATGGATATCGAAGGGGCCGAGTTCTTTGTCCTGCCTACGTTACTGGACTGGCTGAAACAGAAACGTCCCGCTTTGTTTCTGTCCCTGCATGCGCCACTTTTGGAAGAGGCGAACCGGCGTTCCCGTATGGAAAGCCTGCTAGAAAGCCTAAGGTTCTACAACCATCTGTGCGACGAAAACGGACAGCCGGTGACGGTACAGGCGCTGTTGGAACCCGCGGCGCTCAGCCGCTTTCAAACGATCCTTTTACATGATTGAAGTGGGCGCCGTTCGGGCCTCCGATCACTCTTAACTGGTATTCCCAAGGTCGGAACGCAAAAGGCTCCGGCCAAAACCGGAGCCTTTTTTGACATCAGTCGTCGGTTCGTTAGCAAACCCCGACCTCACTGCCCGGCTGCGCCGCAACCTTGAGCAGTTTGAACACATAGTCAGCCGCCGAACGGAAGCAGACGATGCGCAGGGTCTCGGCGTCGTCCATCCAGAATGCACCAGCCACCTGAGCTAGACGCGAACGGCGAATTTGGCCGGGTTGGAAAGCCGCAGGTGACAGATCGACCGGAGCAACCTTGCCCAGAACTTCACGCGCGTTGCTGCCCGTGACTGAGAACACCGCACGGGCGTCCGAGACATTGACGGCCAGCGCATGCGTACCGCCAAGCGCGTTGGTCATCTCGGCCAGTTTGGCCTCGACCTCAGCATAGGGCACAAGCACCAGCAGCTCATCGGTGGACATCCAGCATACGCCGGTATCGCCATCGACCAGAGCCTCACGCTGGCCGGGCATTTTCTGCCCGGTTGCATCCTTGACCGCCTTGGCCAGCACCTTGTCGGACAGATCGCCACGCAGGGTGATCATACCCTGCAGGCCGACCTCGGCCACTTTGGCGATGCCGTCATAGCTGGCGTGGTTCAGTGCGCTGATGGGTTCAGACATTCTGCTTCTCCCCGTCCTTGTCGTAGAAGATCGGATCGACGATCTTGGCTTTGTAGGTTTTGCCATCGGTTCCCGGGAACTCGACAATATCGCCCATGCGGTCAGGACCATGCTTTATCAGACCCATGGCGATGCCTTTGCCCAGATTGGCCGAGTAGTATGTCGATGTCACACGCCCGATCATGTTGCGCTGACCGTTGGCATTGACGCCCTCGCCCACCGCATAGGCACCGTCCGGCAGCACCGATCCATCCACAGTCTCCAGACCGACCAGTTTCCAACGTTCTGGATCGGCCATATGGGTCCGCGAATGGGCGCGTTTGCCGAGGTAGTCCTCTTTCTTCTTAGAGAGCGCCCAGTGCAGACCCAGATCCTGCGGGATCACGGTGCCGTCGGTCTCGTCGCCGATCATGATGAAGCCCTTCTCGGCCCGCAGAATGTGCAGACATTCGGTGCCGTAAGGCATCACGCCGAACTCTTTGCCCGCGTCAATCAGAGCGTCCCAGAACGCCTGGCCCTGGCTTGCAGGGACCGCGATCTCATAGGACAGCTCACCCGAGAACGAGATGCGGTAGGCCCGCGCGTCGAACGCGCCAATCTTACCGTCACGCCATTCCATGAAGGGCAGCGCCTCCTTCGAAACGTCCATGCCGCCACCGGCTTGAGCATTCAGCTTCTCCAGTACCTTGCGGGCGTTGGGGCCAACCACGGCGACCTGGGCGTATTGCTCGGTCACGTTCGCGACATAGACTTTCCAGTCCCACCATTCGGTCTGTAGCCATTCTTCCATGTGACCATGGATGCGCTCGGCACCCCCGGTGGTGGTGTGGCACAGCCATGTGTCCTCGTCGATGCGGGCAACAACACCGTCGTCGATCAGGAAGCCGTTCTCTGAACACATCAGGCCATAGCGACATTTGCCAACCTTCAGCGTGGACATCATGTTGGTGTACATCATGTCCAGGAACTTGCCCGCATCGGGGCCTTTGACGATCAGTTTACCCAGTGTCGAGGCGTCTAGCAGGCCAAGGTTCTCACGGGTATTCTTCACCTCGCGATTTACAGCGTCATGCACGGATTCACCGGGGCGCACATAGGCGTAGGTCCGGCGCCAATGGCCGACCGGCTCCCAGTCTGCACCATTCTGGTCGTGCCAGTTGTGCATCGGGGTCTGGCGGATCGGTTGGAACACCTCACCGCGTGCTTCGCCACCGATCGACGCCAGCGAGATAGGCGTATAGGGCGGGCGGAACGTCGTGGTACCGACCTTCGGAATCTCGGAATCCAGCGCATCAGCAAGGATCGCCAAGCCGTTGATGTTGCTCAACTTACCCTGATCGGTCGCCATACCCAGCGTGGTGTAGCGCTTGGTATGTTCAACGCTTTCATAACCTTCGCGCGCAGCCAGCTGAACGTCCGAGACCTTCACGTCGTTCTGGAAGTCCAACCAAGATTTCATGCGCAGCTGGATGTCCGCATTCGCAGGCATCAACCAGACGGCTGCCATCGGAGCCTCGGCCGTGGTTTCGCCCGCAGGAGCCTTGGTGCGTTTCGCTTTGTAACCGGCCGCTTTGGCCGCCGCTTTACCTGCGACATCCGCGTCGGTCAGAACGTCACCGAGAGCCAGAGGACCGTTGGAGGAACCCGCGGCGATCACGAAGCCCTCGCCATCTGCACCCAGCGGAGGACGCTCGGGGTCGGGGCGGAAATGGGCGTTCGCCTCATCCCAGATCAGCTTGCCGCCGCAATGCGACCACATGTGAACAACCGGAGACCAGCCGCCCGACATGGCGACTGCATCGCATTCGACCTCTTCCCGCGCACCACCGATGCCTTCCTGGTTGCACAGCGCAACTTTCTTGACGCGCTTGCCGCCTTTGACCTTGGCGATGGCCTTGCCGGGATCGACACGGATGCCCAGTTGGCGCGCCTCTTCCGCCAGAGGTCCGGCGCTTGCGCGCGCATCGACCACGCGTAGAACATCAACACCGGCTTTCTTGAGGGCAATTGCAGTGTGATAGGCGTCGTCATTGTTGGTCGCAACGATCACGCGGTCGCCGGGGGTCACGCCCCAGTTCACCACATAATCCCGCATAGCCGAGGCCAACATCACGCCCGGAACATCGTTACCCGCGAAAGACAGCGGACGCTCAATCGCGCCGGTTGCTGTGACAACCTGTTTGGCACGGATGCGCCACAGGCGATGACGCGGGCCTTGCACGCCCGGAGTGTGGTCCGTCAGGCGTTCGTAGCCCAGTACATAACCGTGGTCATAAACCCCTGCCCCCATGCAGCGATTGCGCAGGATGACGTTGTCCATTGTTTCGAGTTCAGAAACTAATTGTTCCACGAACTTATCCACAGGCTCACCGTCGATCGTTCCACCATCAACAGGAGCACGACCACCCCAATGCGCGGTCTGCTCGATCAGCATGACCTTGGCACCGGACTGAGCCGCCGCCTTAGCCGCCTGCAGACCAGCGACACCGCCACCGATCACCAGTACATCGGTGAAGTGGTAGAAATGCTCATAGGTGTCTGCATCACGATTGTCCTTGTCGGGCGCTTTGCCCAGCCCGGCGGACTGACGGATGAACGGCTCGTAGACGTGTTTCCAGAACGGCTTCGGATGGATGAACATCTTGTAGTAGAAGCCAGCCGGCAGGAAGCGCGACAGATGGGTGTTGATCGATCCGATGTCGAACTCGAGGTTCGGCCAGTGGTTCTGCGATACAGACGTCAGACCGTTGAACAGCTCGGTCGTGGTGGCGCGCTGGTTCGGTTCAAACCGGTTGCCTTCGCCCAAACCGACCAAAGCGTTCGGCTCTTCCGCGCCACTTGCGACGACGCCGCGTGGACGGTGGTATTTGAACGACCGGCCCATCATCATCTGGTCGTTGGCCAACAGGGCGGATGCAAGGGTATCGCCTTCATAGCCCTGCATCGAGGTGCCGTTGAAGGTAAAGGTAACCTGTTTCGACCGGTCAATCAGCCGGCCTTGATTTGCGAGACGGGTGCTCATGTTGCGGACCTTTCGCAGGCGGAATTACGGTTGGCTGGGTGGATCATTTAAACTCTCTCCACGTCCAGCCGGGACGCTTGGCGGTGATGGCGTCCTTGATTTCTTGCGGTGGCTCGGTGGTCTGGGCCGGATATGTGCCGAACACCTCAAGCGTGTTGGTGCAGCGCGCCGCGTGGAACCACTTGCCACAGCCATTCGCGTGGCGCCAACGTTCGAAATGAACGCCTTTCGGGTTCTCACGCATGAACAGGTAGTCGTGGAATTCATCATCCGACGAGCCGGGGCCATAGCGCTTCAGATGCGCTTCGCCGCCGGCGGCCAGTTCAGTTTCTTCGGCATCGACGCCGCAATAGGGGCAATTCAGGATCAGCATATGGTCATCCTTTTCTCGGTCGGTCGGCACGCGGGCCGACCAGAATTCTGTGTTGTGGCCACCTCGGGCAGAGCCCTTAGTGCGCCACCCCGGCGGCGACGCTTTCGTCGATGAAGCGGCCCTCTTTGAAGCGGTCCATCGAGAAGGCCTCGGTCAGCGGTGAATGACCTGTCGCCATCAGCTGTGCCATACCCCAGCCCGAGCCCGGAATGGCCTTGAAGCCACCGGTGCCCCAACCTGCGTTGATGAAACAGCCCTGCAGCGGTGTTTTCGACAGGATCGGAGACCGGTCGCCGGTCATATCCACAATCCCGCCCCACTGACGCAGCATTTTCAGGCGCGAGATCATCGGGAAGGTCTCGACCAATGCGCGGACGGTTTCCTCGATGTGATGGAAGCTGCCACGCTGGGTGAAGTTGTTGAACCCGTCGGTACCGCCGCCGATCACCATCTCGCCCTTGTCGGACTGCGACATGTAGCCGTGAACAGTGTTGGCCATCACGACCACGTCCATGCAGGGCTTGATCGGCTCGGACACCAGGGCCTGCAGCGCAACCGCTTCCAGCGGCAAGCGGAAGCCTGCCATCTCGGCCAACTGTCCGGAATGGCCCGCAACCACGATCCCCAGCTTGTCGCAGTCGATCGCGCCCTTGGTTGTATCAACGCCAACAACGCGACCATTGTCCGAGCGTACGCCGGTGACTTCGCATTTCTGAATGATGTCCATACCCATCGCCGAACAGGCGCGCGCGTAGCCCCACGCCACCGCGTCGTGACGCGCGGTGCCGCCGCGTTCCTGCCAAAGGCCACCCAGAACCGGATAGCGCGGACCGTCCAGATTGATGATCGGCACCAACTCTTTCACGCGTTCGGGCCCGATCCACTCGGTCTTTACGCCCTGCAGCGCGTTGGCATGCGCCGTGCGCTGATAACCACGAATTTCGTGCTGGGTCTGCGCCAGCATGATCACACCGCGCGGGCTGAACATGATGTTGTAGTTCAGGTCCTGGCTGAGGTCCTCATAAAGGCCCCGCGCCTTTTCATAGAGCGCCGCCGAAGGATCCTGCAGGTAGTTCGACCGGATGATGGTCGTGTTCCGGCCCGTGTTCCCGCCGCCCAGCCATCCTTTTTCGATGATGGCGACATTCTGGATGCCGTAGTTTTTACCAAGGTAGTAGGCGGTCGCCAGACCATGCCCCCCGGCACCGACGATGATCACGTCGTATTTTTTCTTTGGCTCGGGTGAGCGCCATGCGCGCTCCCATCCGGTGTGATAGCGCAACGCTTCGCGCGCGACAGCAAAGGCTGAATAGTGTTTCATAAGCGAATCCATCCGGTTCGGTGATTGGCGCAGGTATGCCGCGTCGACCGGGTATATCCACGCCGGTCAACGCCGCAATATAGCACTATTGCGACATGTGGCACATTCGCGGCCATTTGTCCCTTTTTTTAGGCGGCCCGCAGGTCTAAGTCAGGGCAGAATTTCAGGAGAGAGCATGACGTTCTGGGTCATTTCATGTCTGATCGCGCTACTGGTCGCAGGGTTCCTCGGCTATACGCTTTTGCGCGGCCGCCGCGCGGACGAACCAACCGCAGCCTACGATCTGCGCGTCTACCGCGAACAACTGGCCGGTGTTGACCGTGATCTGGCCCGTGGTGTCATTGGCGAAGCCGATGCCGAGAGGGTCCGCACCGAGATCTCACGCCGCATTCTGGCAGCGGACGCCCAGATGCAGGGCGACCGGGCAACCTCGGGCCCGTCGCGCGGGGTTTCCGTTGTTAGCATCGCAATCGTGATGCTGGTCGTGATCGGCGGCGCGCTGGCGATGTATTACCGAACCGGTGCCGTCGGCCTGCCCGACCAACCCCTGACCGCACGGCTGGCACTGGCCGAGGAGGTCCGGTCGAACCGCCCAGCGCAGGAAGCAGCCGAAGCCCTTGCCACCCCGCCGCAGCCGCGACAACTGGAAGAAAGCTACGCAACGCTGCTCCAGCAACTGCGCGACACCGTGGCGGCCCGGCCGAATGACTTGCAAGGGCATATCCTGCTGACACAGCACGAAGCCAATGCGGGGAACTTCAAGGCCGCTTATGCCGCGCAGCAACGCGTTATCGAGCTTTCGGGTCAGGCGGCAACAGCCGATGATTACTCGGATCTGGCCGAAAAGATGATCCTTGCAGCAGGCGGCTACATCTCGCCCGAGGCCGAGCAAGTTCTGGCCACCGCGCTTGAGCGTGATCCCCGACACGGCCCGGCGCGCTACTACTGGGGGCAGATGCTGGCCCAGACTGGACGTCCCGACCTCGCCTATCGTGTCTGGGTCGACACCGCGCGGGATGCGCCGGCGGGCGCACCCTGGGGTGATGCCATTCGCGCCCAGTTGGATGAGCTTGCCTTCCGCGCGGGGGTTTTCAACGGCCCCGACCCTAGCTCATTGGGGCAGCCCGGCCCAAGTCAGGACGATGTCGCCGCCGCAGCCGAGATGACCCCGGAAGAACGGCAAGAGATGATCCAAGGCATGGTTGACCGTCTGTCTGATCGCCTGGCGACCGAGGGCGGCCCTCCTCAGGACTGGGCGCGCCTGATCGCGGCGCTTGGCGTCTTGGGTCAGGCCCAGCGTGCAATAGATATCCGTGACGAAGCCGAGATCCTCTTTGCCGACAACCCCGAGGCGCTTGAGATGATCGACGCCGCCGCCCTGCAAGCCGGTATTGCCCAATGATCCACGACGATTTTGAGGACTTCGCCGCTTCCCTGTCGCCGATGACGGCGCTTATGGGGCTGGATCTGGGTGAAAAGACCATCGGCGTGGCGGTCTCGGACCGGATGCGCGGGGTGGCCAGCCCGCTCGAGACAGTGCGTCGCAAAAAATTCACCGTGGATTCCGCGCGCTTGCTTGAGTTGATCAAGGATCGTGAGATCGGTGGCGTCATCCTCGGGCTGCCCAAAAATATGGACGGTACCGAAGGCCCCCGTTGCCAATCTACCCGCGCTTTTGCCCGCAACTTGACCCGCCTGACCGACTGCCCCATCGGCTTCTGGGACGAGCGTCTGAGCACAGTTGCGGCAGAAAAGGCACTTTTAGAGGCGGATACGACACGAAAACGTCGCGGACAGGTTATTGATCACGTTGCAGCAGGCTATATTCTGCAAGGAGCGCTGGACAGGCTGCGCTTTTTGTAACGGGTCGGAGACCACGAATGACGAACATGGTTTGGCAGCGCGATGAGGTCGAAAGCCCCTGTGTACGAATCTGTGTTGTCCACCCGACAGAGCAGATTTGCACCGGCTGTTACCGCACCCTTGATGAGATCGCGCGCTGGTCCCGTATGGACAGCAGCGAACGCGCCGAAATCATGGAGGCTTTGCCCGCCCGTAAACCGCGCCTCGCCAAACGGCGCGGCGGGCGTTCGGCCCGCCTGAAAAGCTGACCGCTCAGTCCACCGCGCTGGTTTCATCCTTTGATTTGTCACACCTGCCCTCTTGTCGGGTCGCGAGTTCATCCTTGAACAGGTCTGAGTATTCGGACCGGCTGGTTCTTGGATGTTTTGCAGGCCGTTCCATCGTGGTGTCGACAGTCACGGGTTGCGCGTGATCTCGCAGCTTGGAAAAGCGTCGTAGAAAGCTTTTGAAAGACATTAAGAACCAATCAATTAAGTGTGCCTGCTGCGGGCCGGACGCACGCCTCGAAAAAAAGCGAGGCGAAAGCCGGTTCCGTGAGTGAGTGGCGACCCGCAGCGGCACGGTCTGGCTAAAGAGTTTTCAGCCGGAACGACGAAGAAAACGCCCTCAGTTGTATATTCATTGACTCAGCAATCAATAATCTTATCGCAAAGTGACCCTACGTCATTTTTCGTGAAAAGCCGGGTTTTGAAGCCCACAAGTTGCGAAACGGGCAGATGTGGGCGTGGTCTGCTGGGGTAATTCGCGGGAACCGTTTCCCTCACGAGACATCAGCGTGTTTCAATCCATTCCGCGACGCCGTTGGCGCATTCGGGGCGGAAATAGGCAATCATCCGTCCATCCGGCCCGGCGGTCGCCCCATCTGGCCATGGCGCGACTCCGTGAAGGCAATGGCGGTGCAGCAGATAGGCCTCGCCAGGTTTGGCAGGCAATTCGATCCTTGGGCAGGTCTCGAACACCTCGCGGCGGGTCGCTTGATAGATGTCGGTGATGTCGACCTGGCTCAGATCGGTCTGGGACTGATCCGCAAAAGCCGCTCTAAAGGCCTCGCCCATTGGGATATGACTACCTTCCCACAACACCATGGGCGAGGCATCGGGGCTGGCTTCCGACAGGGGAATGCCCAAAATCCACGCATGCGGTTCATCCACGCGACGGCGGCGATCCGGGCCCATAGGCGGCAACCCGTCCACATGCGCCGCATCGCGATTACGCCTGTAGCGCCCGGCGGCCTCGCTTTCGCCTTTCCGAGGGCGGGGATACCCCGGATAGATGATCGAGACTTGCCCCGGATGCAGCGGCAATGACCGCAGATGCGCGGCGATGAAATCCATGGCCATCCCGGACAGCGGTTTTGACGACCCAACCTGCCCTAGTTCATCATTGGGCAACGCATCAACACCGACAAACCATGTGCCTTCACAATCCAGCTATTCGGCATGTTCAGGCGCCGTGACCGACTGCTGAGCGGCGGGCAAAACCTGCCCAACCCATTCGGCCAGAGCCGGGTCGAACGGGAATTTGACCCAACCTTTCGCCCAGAAATCCACTACCATCCCAAAGCCTTCCGCAGCATGTTCAAAGCGACAAGTGTCAGGAACAGCGCGAACACCCTCTTGAGCGGCTTCGGATTCATCGCATGAGCGAGTTTAACGCCCCACGGGGCGGTGATCATCGTCATCGCGACTACTATCCCGAAGGCCACCAGGTTCACGGCCCCGATCGTCAGCGGAGGCCTGTGTTCAGGGGCAATTTCCAGAAAGAGAAAACCCAATACAGATGGCACGGCGATGATCACTCCGAACCCTGCAGCCGTTGCCACAGCCCGGTGGATGGGCGTGTTGTAAAGGCTCATGAGGGGGACGCCGAAACTGCCGCCTCCGATCCCCATAAGCACAGACAGGAAGCCCACGGATGGGGACAGAACCGCGCGCTTGATCCCCTTGGGCATCGCATCCCCTAAACGCCATTCCGAGCGACCAAAGCCCAGATACGCACCAATCACCATGCCCAGAACTCCGAACAGCGCCTGCAAGGCCTCAGTCCGCAGGGCCGAAGCAACCAGCACGCCAACAACCGCCCCTACGACGATGCCAGGCCCCCAGCCGCGCAGGATCTGCCAATCGACTGCGCCCTTTTTGTTATGGGCCAGCACCGACCGGATCGAGGTTACGATTATCGTCGCCAGCGAAGTCGCCAGACATAGCTGCATCAACTGCGGCCCACCATATCCAAGCGTTTGGAACGCATAGAAAAACGCGGGCACAAGCACGATGCCTCCACCAACGCCGAGCAGCCCCGCCAGAACGCCCGCAAGTGCGCCAATTACAAGCAAAAGGCCCAGCATCTGGGCCAGCAACATCGTCTCGGGCATCTTCCCCCCAAACCGGTCATAGACCGGGCTTCATTCGTTCAAACCTCGGCCAGAGGCACCACGTGATCGAGCGCCTTCAGCATCACTTCGGGCCCTGCCCCATCCTGCACCGCCCCTTCCGACAGCGCGCGCCGCCAGGCCCGTGCGCCGGGGCGACCGGCAAAGAGGCCGAGCATATGCCGCGTGATCTGGTGCAAACGCCCTCCGTTGACAAGGTGCTGTTCGATATAGGGCACCATTTGCCGGGCCACCTGGATCGGGTCCCGAGCGCTGCCGCTCTGATAAATCCGCATATCCGCCTCAGACAGAATGTCCGAGGGCTGGTGATAGGCCGCTCGTCCGATCATCACCCCGTCCAGCCCGGCCTCCAAATGAGCCTGCGCCTCATCCAACGAGGTGATGCCGCCATTGATCGAAATGTGAAGATCCGCGAAATCGGCCTTCATCTGATGTACGAGGTCATAGTCCAGCGGGGGGATATCGCGATTCTCTTTTGGGCTTAGCCCCTGCAGCCACGCCTTGCGCGCGTGGATCGTCACCCGTCGGCACCCGGCCTGCTGTATCTTGTCCAGAAAGTCCGGCAGCACGTCGCGCGGTTCCTGATCGTCCACGCCAATCCGGCATTTGACGGTCACATCAACCGAGACAGCCTCACCCATAGCGGCCACGCAGTCGGCGACCCGCGCAGGGTCTCTCATCAATACAGCCCCAAACGTGCCCGATTGCACCCGGTCCGAGGGGCAGCCGCAATTCAGGTTGATCTCATCATACCCGGCCTCAGCTCCAAGCCGCGCGGCCTGCGCCAGCTCTTCTGGGTCCGAGCCACCTAACTGCAGAGCAACAGGATGTTCCTGCGGGCTATAATCCAACAGATGCAACGCTCCACCACGCACCAGCGCGGGCGCGGTTACCATCTCGGTGTAAAGCAGCGTCTGCTCACTCAGCAGCCGATGCAAAAACCGGCAATGGCGGTCGGTCCAGTCCATCATGGGTGCCACGCTTAGGCGTGCCGCTTTTTGTGCGTTATTTTTCAAAGCACTAACTCCATGCACCTTCGACCTTCGCGTAGCACGATTACCTTGGATTCCGGGGTGTTTCCGGGGGCGTTCGATTCGAACGTGCTACGGTGTAGCACATCCAAAGCATACAAACAGCGGCACGAATGCTGCTGGATACTGAGCCGGGCATGCTCATTGTGGATGCATCCGTTGCCCACCGGAAATCGACTATCAAACCCCGGTTTTTTTTGATGTTCGAACCGAATTCCCCAGAGACCAAGATGGGTGTAATCCATGACCAAGCTCAACGACCGTACACAGCGCCTTGTCGCGGCCACTACTGCTCAAAAATGCCCGCCCCCACCACGCACAGCAAAGAGGAAAAAGGCTTCTAAGAAACCGCCTTCCGCAAACCTCAAGGAGAAATTCGAGGAACCAAACACCAATAAGATTGCGGGCAGAGAACGCCATGTGCCCCATGGGGTCAAACTCGCAGGCGTGTCGTTAGAAAACAGCGCAGCGTCAAGTAAACCTTTCGAAGTCCGGCAAGCGTGAAGATGGTGGAACAAGAAACTTCTGGAAATCGAGTTGAATGGGTTTCCTATTCATATTTTTGGGAATGTTGTCGCGATGAAAGGCAGGATCTTTCCAAAATGCGGACTCTAAAAAGTGTCTAATGTCGAGAACATTCTGAATTGTCCGGTGTAGGTAACATGCCAATTGTCCGCTTCAGTTGATTGCGCGGTGGCCCAATTCGGAGGGAGCCGTAGGCGACCGTAGATTTGGGCCACCGCGTTCGCGCCACGTCGAAGCGGGTCACGCGACTTTGTGTTTGCTATCCTCCTGTGTGATGGGTGATCCGTCAGGCTGGTAGCGGCCAATGCATCTCGGGCCGTGGAAGATGACCAGTTGACCATCGGGGTATTCGTGGACCCTGACCTTCGCCTTGACGAAATGATGACGGTGCCTGTCTGCCGCGATCTGCATGACCAGGCCCTTGTAGCGCACCGTATTGTCGTTGCCGACGACGCGGTCTTCCTGCACACACAGGGTGTCGCGCACATTGCCTGTAAACGGCACGAAGGCCGAGGTCGTATCCTCCGGCTCCTTTGCAAACAGGGCATTGTGTTCGGGAAGATAGACCTCTTTCAGGAACTGATTGGCCTCTTCAATGGTTGTGATCCCATGGGACCGCAGTTCCTGCGGCAATCGGTTCTGGAACGTGCCAAACATGCGTTCAGACCGTCCACGGGCCTGCGGTGAATAGGCCGGGATCAGCTCAATGCCGAGTTGCTGCAAGGCGCGCCCGACCTGGGTCAGATTGTCCTTGTCCACTTTGCCGCCCGCTTCGGGCGTATGCCAGTAATGAGAGCCCCGATCGGCATAGAGCGAGCAAAACAGACCTTGCGCCTCGATCACCTCTGTCAGCCCCTGAAAACTGCTCATCGTCCCTTCTTCCTCGACAAAGAATGCCGAATAAACCCGGTTGGTGGCATCGTCCATGGTGACGATCAGATCCCACCACTGACCCGGAACCCATTCATGGCTGGAGCCGTCCTGATGCAACATCATGCCAACCATCGGACGGCGGGGCCGCTTGCGCCGATGGGCACCTCGTCGGGGTGCTGCCTGAACCCGGCCGTGGCGCTGCAGTGTAAGCCGCACCCAGTTGTAGCTCTGTGTGAAACCATGGTGGGCCACCAGCTTCTCGTGGAAATGCTTCGGCGTGTAATCCCAGTACTTGGTATCAAACAGTTCAAGCATCTCCATGACCTTATCCGTGGCAACACGATTGTTGGCCAGTTTGCCAAGCCGACGGTCGTACAGACCTTCTGCACCATCCGCCTCAAATCGATCCTCCCAACGCCTGACGGTGCGCACGGATACACCCAGTATCTCAGCCGCCTGTTCTTGCGTCAGCTTGTTCGCGCTTCGCCGCGAATACACATCTTCAAACTTCATCAGTCGAACTTCCTGTAACACTTCTGCTCGGTTCATAACGCCTCCTCTCAGAGACAGAATAGAACCGGACAGATCGCATGTTACATACACCGGACATATCGCGTGTTAGCGACAGTCTAATTGACCTGACAGTTTTAACTGTCATATAATAATGACACTTCGGTTTCTTTGAATGCGCTCCATATCGGCTGTGCGCACCCGACCGGAGAACTTGCCGTGCAGGATCCGTTCCACGCGTTTTTGGCACGTTATTTTCAACAGCCGATCAACGGGAGGCAATCATGTCTGTCAATCGGCATTGAATAATGACCCCCCATCGGCGTCCAAATTTGACCCCCCTTGGAGCTAAGAGGGGCGTTGAGGGGGTCGTGTTTAGGTTGATTCAGGAGGGGGTGGACAGCAGGTCAAACCGAAAAGAGAGCGTAGCTCGACTGAAGGTTTGACCTGCTGTCTGTTTTGAATTTATTCCCCGATTTCGAGGTTAGTCGCGGTGGTTAATTCGCCAGCTTTCGTTCCCGGTTTCGATGATATCGCAATGGTGTGTCAGTCGATCCAGGAGAGCAGTGGTCATTTTGGCATCTGTGAACACACTCGGCCATTCAGCAAATGCGAGGTTGGTTGTTAGCAGAATAGACGTTCGCTCGTACAGTTTGCTGATGAGATGGAAGAGTAATCGTCCACCAGACTCTGCGAACGGCAGATAACCGAGTTCGTCTATAATCACGAGGTCGACGCGGATCAGCTGCTCGCTGAGCCGCCCGGCGTTGCCTTCGCGATGTTCAGCCTCCAGCTTGTTCGCGAGATCCACAGCGCTGAAGAACCTGACCCGCCGGCGGTTATTGACCGCGTGGCCCCCGATCGCTGTTGCGAGATGCGTTTTGCCCGATCCGGTTCCACCGACCAGCACGCCATTCCTGGCCTGGTCCATAAAATCGCCGTCATGAAGATTGCGCACGACTTCCTCGTTGACGGGGCTGACCGTGAAGTCGAACTCAGGTAAGGACTTGCAGACCGGGAACTTTGCGGCACCCATCTGATACCGGATCGAGCGCGCAGTCTTTTCGGCCAGTTCGGCCGTGAGGAGTTCGGCCACGACCTGTTGGGGCCGCCAGTTGTTTTTGGCTGCGGCCTGCATCACTTCGTCAAAGCAGTTGACGATGCCTGGCAACTTCAGTTGACGGGCAAGTTCGAGAATTTCCTTACGCAGTTGCATGGGAGCCTCCAAGCCTGTCATAGCGAGCGCAATCCGCGATCGGTGCCATTTTCAGCTGCAGGTGGGCAGGCGGCTCAATCGCCTTTGGCGGCGGGGGATTGGTGCGCCGAGAGACAATGTTCAGGATCGCATCGGCCTTGCGCAGGCCAGATTTTAGAGCTTCTTCGCAGGCAGCCTCGACCACATCAATGTCGTGCTGGTAAGCAGCGAAAAGAATATCGGCAAGTTGCCGGTCTCCGTCGGATGTGCCCCGCAGATGGGTCCAGATCTGCGTCATTGCCGGTGGTAGGTCCCAGTCACGGAACGGTGCTCCATTGCGCAGAGCGCCAGGCTTGCGCTTGAGGACGGGCACATAGTGCCAAGGGTTGAAGATCGTTTTTCCTCGGCCGAAGCACCGTTCGTGCTCTCCGACAATCTCACCGTCTTGGCGCAGGACAATCCGCGTGGCGTAGACCTGCAACTGGACCTGACGTCCAACAGCTCTTGCCTCAACGCTGTATTTGTTTCTTTCGAAGTTGATCAGGCAGGTTCGGCTCACGGCGACCGTCTTTTCACGGAACCCGACGAAGGGCTTCTGCAGATGCGTCAGCAGCGGCTTTTCCTGCTGGAACTCCTCCCAGACCGTCACCTCCAGGTTTTCCGGATGCCGCAGTTCTTTTGCGCGTTTGATCGCGTCTTTTTGCAGCCGGGCATTCAATTCATCGAAGTCGGCCACCTCCAGACGCGGTGTAAAACTATAGGCGCGGCTCTCCTTGACCAGATTCTCAACCTGACCCTTCTCCCAACCGGCCGCGCGCGTACAGGCGATCGGGTTCACCAGATGATGAGAACACATCCGGGAGAATGCCTTGTTGAACTTTCTTTCCTTGCCCGACAGGATCGCATCGACGGCGGTCGTCATGTTATCGTAGATCCCGTTGATGCAGCCTCCACCAAAGAATTTGAAGGCCTCGTCGTGGGCATCAAAGACCATCTCCTGCGTCTCGCGCGGATAGGCAATGGAGAATGGCATGCGGCTATGGCAAAGTTTGAAATGGGCAACCTTCACGGTCGTGAGTGCACCGTCCATCAAAACCGTCTCCACACTCCAGTCGAACTGGTACGCCTCCCCAGGATCAAAGATCAGCGGGATGAACGCCTGCGCCTGTTGTCGGCCGTGCGCAATGCGCCAATTCTTTGTGTAGCGTCGAACACTGTCATACCCGCCGCCAAAACCATCATCGGAGAGTTCCTTCCAGATTTTGGTCATCCGCTTGCGGTGTTTCTTCGGAAGCGCCTCGTTCTCCTCAAGCGTTTCATCCAGACGCGCGCGCCAAGGCCCGAGCACCGGGTATGGCTGCGATTTGCGCTCATATTTGAACTCCGTCACTCCCGATCGGATTATCTTTCGAACCGTTGCACGGCTCAAATTGAGCGAACGGCAAATTTCCTTGATGCTCTTTTTTTCGATCAGGTGTAAGCGACGCACTTTTCTAATAGTTTCCACGCAAATCATCCCGCTTGCCTCTCCATCGACTGCTCAATGAAAAGGATGTCTACAACCATAGGGAGGGGTCAAATTTGGACGCCGATTTCCCCGCTTAGGGGGTCAAAATTGCACGCTTTTCTACAGCGGTGGGCTGGCCGAGGATGAATACTCACACCAGGAAACCCAGGACGGCGTTGACGTCATCGCGTGGCTGGCTGAACAGCCATGGTGCGACGGCAATGTCGGCATGTTTGGCAAAAGTTGGGGGGCCTACAACTCATTTCAGGTTGCCGCCAAACGCCCCCCTGCGCTGAAAGCCATCGCGCCGGTGATGGGCTGTGACGACCGCTGGCGCGAAGACATACATTTCTACGGAGGCGTGCTGGCTGGCGACAATTTCTGGTGGGGCTCGATCATGCAATTGCTGAACGCCTTCCCGCCCGACCCCGAAATCGTAGGAGAGGACAAGTGGCGTGACCTCTGGCGTGAACGTCTTGACGCGATGGAGTTCTGGCCCGCCATGTGGCTGGAACATCAAACCCATGACGAGATGTGGCGACGTGGCTCGATCTGCGAGGACTATGACGCAATCAACGTTCCCGTCTACTATTTCGGCGGCTGGGCAGACCTCTATCGCGACACGCCGTTCCGGATCTCGGAACACCTGAACGTGCCGGTCAAGGTGATGATGGGCCCGTGGTCGCATCTCTACCCGCATGAAGGCAAACCGACCCCTCAGGTCGATTTCATCGCCGAGGTGCTGCGATTCTGGGACTATTGGCTGAAGGGGATCGACACCGGGATCAAGGAGGAGCCACCGCTGCACCTGTACATGATGGACAGCATGCGCCCCGCTGGAACGCAAACACACCGCTCCGGGCGCTGGGTCGAGGAGCCCAGTTGGCCCTCGCCCAATGTTTCGAACGAAACCTATTGGCTGAACGCGGGGTCGTTGGACGCACAGGCGCAAACAGGCGCGCCGATGCAGATCACCTCTCCGCAGACATTCGGCTCGGCCGGTGGGGTCATGTGTTCTTTCGGTATTCCGGGCGATTTGCCTCTGGATTGTCGGATCGACGCCGCTGGGGCGATGGTGTTCCGCAGTGACAAGTTGGAGTCATCGTTGGACATTCTGGGCCAACCTGAAATCGCGTTGCGGGTCAGTGTCGACCAACCTCAGGCCTTTGTCGCGGGCTTGCTGATTGATGAGGCCCCCGACGGCGCGCAAACCCTGATCTCGCGCGGGTTCTTCAACCTGATGCACCGCGACAGTGACACAAAACCAACCCCGGTCGTGCCCGGAGAAGAGATGGAGATCTCGATCCAATTGCACGCCATCGGCTACAACGTACCTGTCGGTCACCGGATCATGGTGCAGCTTGCGACTGCCTATTGGCCCATCTTGTGGCCCGCGCCGAATCCGGTTTGCGCGACGGTCGTGCCCGGCTCCTCGGCCTTGTCGTTGCCCGTTCGCACCAATGCACCAGATGCGCTGGCCCCTCGGGACCTTCCGATTCCAGCCCCGGGTTCGGTACCCCAGACCGCGACCAGAGGTCAGGGCGGGTCCGAGACGACGCTGACACGGGACGCCCATACCGGCAGGCTTTCGGAGCGCGTCTTCATCGGTGGAGGTGTCATGGGACCGTCGTCAAAGAAGGTGCTCGAAACAGGGACCGAGATTTCCGACACGTCCGAGCGGATTTACTCCATTCTGCCAGATGATCCCCTATCCGCGATCGCGACCATGCGGCAGGAAACCCGATTTGAGCGTGGCGATTGGGATGCACGTATCAAGACCTGGTCTCAGCAGACGGCCACGGAAACCGATTTCGTGCTGAACGCTACGGTCGAATGCTGGGACGGAGACACGCTTTTCTTCAAAACGGAACGGAATCACGTGATCCCGCGCAACGGTATGTAGGGGCGGGTATGTCCGTCCTGTGGCGCTGAACGCTACGCGGTGTCCGGGCCGTATCTGCGCATCATCATCTCGACGCTGTTGTTGATCGTGTCCGCCATTTCCTGATGGCTGAGAACCGTTCCCGAGAACAACAGCGGCCAAAACGCCCGCGCCTTGATCAGGCCGATGAATTCGCGACCGGCCTGTTCGGGGTCGTCGATCTTCAATTGCCCGTCTGCGGCGGCCTCGCGCAGCATGTCGATGAACGAGCCCGTCTTGTCCAGCTTGCCCTGCGCTTGCTCGGCCAAGGTCGGGTTGCGCAGGATTTCGCTGATCACCATGCGAGACATGGCCATCACATCAGGCAGCATCAGAATGCGCCCCTCGGCCCAGGCCAGCTCGGTCAGTTGTTCGCGAACATCGCGCCCTTTTTCGTACCTGATCTCAAGCACTTCCGCAAAGCGACTGGACAGTTCCGTCACGATTGAACGGAACAGATTTTCCTTGCTTTCGAAATACTTATAAAGCGTCCTTTTAGAGACTTCAGCCTGACGCGAAATACGATCCATGCTGGCCGCCGCGAACCCCTTTTCCTGGAACTCGGCCACGGCAGCTTCGATGATCTGTGCATATTTGGACGCATTGGGCGCGCTGATCTCATTCATGCCATTGCTATAGACCCATTGACAGCATCGGGTCAAACACTAGGTAAACGCGAGAGTTTACAGGCGCGACTTTCTGTGCCACATGTAAACCCGCCAGTTTACCGACTCAGGTAGCAAGCCAACACGGAGTATCCCCTCATGGCCATCAATCTGAAACTGAACGGCGAGACGCATACTGTCGACGCCGAACCCGGCACGCCCCTGCTCTGGGTGATCCGGGATGAGCTGAAGCTCACCGGAACCAAATTTGGCTGCGGTGTCGCGTCTTGCGGCGCCTGCACCGTGCATCTTAATGGCGAGCCCGTACGCTCGTGTCAGACCTATATCGAAGACGTCGAAGATGCCGAGATCACCACAATCGAAGCCGTCGGTGAGGACAAGATCGGCGCAGCTGTCCAACAGGCCTGGGTCGAGTTGGACGTGGTTCAGTGCGGCTATTGCCAGTCGGGTCAGGTAATGTCAGCCGTTGGCCTGCTGGCTGAGAACCCCAAGCCGAGCGCAGAAGAGATCGACGCGTACATGTACGGCAATGCCTGCCGCTGTGCCACCTACCAACGTATCCGCGCCGGTATCCAACGCGCATCTGAAATTCTGGAGGCCTGATCCATGACCATCAACACCTCTCGCCGTGGATTTCTGAAAGGCGCAGCTGCTGCTGGTGCCGTCCTGCTGGTTGGCGCGCGTCCGGATGGCGCACTGGCGGCTGCTTCATCCGAAACCGCTCAGTTCAACCCCTTCGTGAAAATTGATGCCGACGGCACTGTAACTGCCATCGTCAAACATTTTGAGAAGGGTCAGGGCCCTGCGACCGGTCTACCTACGCTGATCGCCGAAGAAATCGGCCTGACGATGGACCAGATCGAATACGAATTCGCGCCCTCTGATCCAAACGTCTACAACAACCTGCTGTTCGGACCATTCCAGGGCACGGGCGGCTCGACCGCAATGGCGAATTCGTGGCTGCAATACCGTCAGGCCGGTGCTGCCGCACGCGAGATGCTGATCAACGCGGCGGCCCAAAGCTGGGGCGTCGACGCATCGGGCATCACAATCGAAGAAGGCATTGTCAAATCCGGCGACAAGTCCGCTCCGATTGCCGAATTCGTTGCCGCAGCTGCTCAGCTGGACGCCCCGGCCGAGCCACGCCTGAAGGACCCCTCCGAGTTCCGCCTGATCGGAAACGAAGCCGTTCGGCGTAAGGATTCGGCGATCAAGGGCAATGGTCAGGCCATGTATGCCATGGACGTTCACCTTCCCAACCAGATGATCGCTATGATCAAACGCCCCGAATCCAAAGGCGGAATTGCGCTAGGGTTTGACGATAGCGCCTCAAAAGAGGTCAAAGGCTACATCAGTGCCGCGGTTCTGCCCAACCAAGCGGGTGTCGCCGTCTACGCGGAAAACACCTGGGCCGCGATTCAGGCGCGTGATGCGCTTGAGGTCGAATGGGATATGTCGGGCGCGGAAACACGCGACTCGGATCAGATCAAGGCCGAGATCATGGACGCGCTTGATGCCGAGCCGACCTACAACGTCAACAAGGCCGATTTTGCCGCCGTCTCTGCCGCCATCGACGGCGCCGACACTGTGGTTGAGCGGACCTTCTACTTCCCGCTTCTGGCCCATGCTCCAATGGAGCCCCTGAACTGCACAATCGAACAGACTGCAGAGGGCGACATTGTCCTGCATGATGGGGCGCAGATGCCAACCGGCCCGCATATGGCCTACCAGCAGATCTTCGAGCTTCCGGCCGAGAAGATCCATATCAACACGATGCTGGCAGGCGGGTCCTTTGGCCGCCGCGCAACACCTGATGCGGATTATCAGGTCGAGGCTGCGTTGGCCTTCGTGGTCACCGACCGCTCTCGCCCAGTCAAACTGGTGTGGACACGTGAAGATGACATTCGCAGCGGCTACTACCGCCCTGCCTTTGGTCACAAAGTGCGCGTCGGTCTGGACGGTGAAGGAAACATCGTCGGATGGCACCATCAAATCGCCGGTCAGTCGGTCATCAAGGGGACGCCCTTCGAAGCTGTTCTGGTGCATGACGGTGTCGACCACAGCTCGGTCGAAGGGGTTTCTGACAGCCCATACGCCATCCCCGGCATGGCCGTAGGTCTGACGGATACACCGAAAGCCACGACGGTATTGTGGTGGCGCTCGGTCGGGCACACCCATACGGGCTATGCGATGGAGGCCATGATGGACCTGGCCGCAGAGGCCGCCGGTCGCGACCCGGTCGAGTTCCGCCTGGCGCATCTGAGCGATGACAGCAACGCAGATCAGGCCCGCAAGGCCGGAGTTCTGAAGCTGGCGGTTGAGAAGGCCGGATGGGGCAACGCTCCAGCCGGGCGCGCGCAGGGCATCGCGGTCCACAAGTCCTTTGGCTCTTATGTGGCCGAAGTGGTCGAGGTATCAGGCGATTTGGACAGCGGCGTTCGCATCGAAAAAGTCACTTGTGCCGTGGATTGCGGCATTGCGGTGAATCCCGATGTGGTCAAAGCGCAGATCGAAGGTGGTGTCGGCTATGGCATCGGTCACGTCATGCGGGACCAAATCACGCTGACCAGCGGTGCGGTGGACCAGTTCAACTTCCCGGATTACGAGCCTCTGCGGATCGGCGACATCCAGGCGATTGACGTTCATATCGTCCCGTCAGCCGAAGCGCCCACGGGCGTCGGCGAGCCGGGCACACCTCCGTCCGCCCCGGCCCTGGCGAATGCCATCCGCGCGCTTTCGGGTGTGAAGGTCACGACCCTGCCGATGGCGGAAAACGGCGTAACATTCGTCTGATCCTAAAACACGGGGCGTCGGCGCATTTCGTGCCGACGCTTTTCTACGACCGCTGAAATTTGATCAAATTTCGTGACAAGGCCGATTAGCTTCGCTACATCTCGGATAACCGAGAGGAGCTACAGCCCCAATGGACCTGAACGCCTTGCATAATTTCCGCGTTGCCGCCTGCGACCTGAACGGTCAGATGCGTGGCAAGCGCGTCCCGCCAACATATGCCGATAAGCTGAGCAAGGGTGCTGTGCGCATGCCATTCTCGGCCTTGAACGTCGATCTATGGGGTGCGGATATCGACGGAAGCCCCCTCGTGTTCGAAACCGGTGACGCCGATGGCATCTTGCTTCCGACCGAGCGCGGGCCTGTTCCAGTGCCATGGCTGGAAACATCGACCGCCCTGGTTCCCATGAGTCTCCATAACGATGACGGCGTTCCCTTTGCAGGCGACCCGCGCCATGCGCTAGCCTCGGTGCTGTCACGTTACGCGCAGCGCGGCTGGTCAGTCGTTGCGGCGACCGAGCTGGAATTCACCCTTGTCGACGCGTTCGGCCCCCAACCCTTGGCGCCGCTCAACCCGATCACTGGCCGCCGCCTGACAGACGAGGCGGTTCTGTCCGTCGCTGAAATGGACGCATTCGAGGCATTCTTCACCGACCTCTATGACGGGTGCGCTGCAATGGGCATCCCCGCGCAAACTGCAATATCCGAAAGCGGTATCGGTCAATTCGAGATCAACCTCAATCATCAGGACGCCATGCGCTGCGCCGATGATACGTGGCTTTTCAAGGCTTTGACGCGTGGCTTGGCCCGAAAACACGGCTTTGCTGCGACCTTCATGTCGAAACCTTATGCTGAGGACGCGGGAAACGGGATGCATGTGCATTTCTCGGTCCTGGACCAAGACGGGCGGAATATCTTCGACGATGGCGGGCCCGAGGGCACCGAGCTGCTGCGCTCAGCCGTGGCCGGGTGCCTTGCTGCCATGCCGGCCAGCACTCTGATCTTTGCACCTCACGGGAATTCATACGCGCGGCTTGTGCCCAGCGCGCATGCGCCCACCGGTGCAAGCTGGGCCTATGAAAACCGAACCGCCGCCATCCGTATTCCGGGCGGAGCGCCCTCGGCCCGACGTATCGAGCACCGCGTGGCTGGCGGCGATATCAACCCTTACTTGATGCTGAGTGCCGTTCTGGGTGCGGCGCTGGTCGGCATCGAGGACGGCATGGTGCCCCCCGCCCCGATCTCGGGCAATGCTTATGAGATTGACGGTCTGCCTCAGCTGGCTGGCGATTGGTCCGCCGCCATCGACCTGTTCGAGAGTGACCCGATCATTACCCGGCTTTTCCCATCGGAATTGGTCCGCAATCTGTCGATGACCAAACGGCAGGAAATCGCACGTTTTGCAGACCGCCCCGACGACGAACACTGGCTCAGCTATCTTGAGGCCGTGTGACCCCCTTGCCCGAAGGCCCGCTCTCGGGTATTTCTGAATTTGATCAAATTCGGTGACTTATGAAAATTGGCATTCTACAAACTGGCCACACCCCTGATGCGCTCATACAGGACTTCGGGGACTATGACTCTTTGTTTCCGGCGTTGCTGGACGGACATGGGTTTGAATTCAAAACGTTCGCAGTCGTTGACGGGATCTTCCCAGACAGCGCAGAAGACGCAGATGGCTGGCTGATCACAGGCTCTCGCTACGGGGCCTATGAGAATCTACCATGGATTCCCCCGCTTGAGGATCTGATCCACCAGATTCACCAAAGCGGTAAGCCGCTGGTGGGCGTGTGCTTTGGCCATCAGATCATCGCGCAGGCGCTGGGCGGCAAGGTCGAAAAATACCAAGGTGGTTGGTCGGTTGGACGTACTGAATATGACTTTGATGGCGACAACGTCTGGCTAAACGCATGGCATCAGGATCAGGTCGTGGACGTGCCGGACGGGGCCGAGGTGATCGGCAGCAATGACTTCTGCCAGAACGCCATGCTGCGCTACGGTGACCAGATCTGGACCGTGCAGGCGCATCCTGAATTTTCCAACGATTTCGTCTCGGGCCTGATGCGCACGCGGGGCAAAGGGTTAGTGCCTGATGACCTCATGCAAGCCGCAGCGAACAGACAAACAGCACCGGATCACAATGCCCGGATCGCGCAGATCATGGCGGATTTTCTGAAGAAAGCGAGGGCCTGATGGCCGATTGGACAGACGCAGCACCGCAGGCCGCACAGGACTACATCGCCGGACATCGGCTGGATGAGGTCGAGTGCATCATCTCGGACCTGCCGGGCATTGCACGCGGCAAGGCCGTTCCCGCATCGAAATTCGCGCGGCAATCCTATTTTCACCTGCCTGACAGTATCTTCTACCAGACGATCACGGGCGGCTGGGGTGAAGCCGCGGGTGAGGACGGATTCATTGAACGCGACATGATCCTGAAACCGGATTTCTCGACCACGTCGGCGGCACCTTGGACTGGCGACTGGACGCTGCAGGTGATCCACGACGCCTATGACCGCGACGACAACCCGATCCCCTACAGCCCGCGCAACGTGTTGAAGCGTGTCGTGCAGCTCTATCACGACAAGGGCTGGAAACCGGTGGTCGCCCCGGAGATGGAGTTCTTTCTGGTCGCCCGCAACGTTGACCCGGCGCAGTCGATTGAGCCGATGATGGGCCGCTCTGGCCGTCCTGCCGCCGCGCGTCAGGCCTATTCCATGACGGCCGTGGACGAATTCGGCCCGGTGATCGACGACATTTATGACTTCGCCGAACATCAGGGGTTTGAGATCGACGGGATCACCCAAGAAGGCGGCGCAGGCCAGCTTGAGATCAACCTGCGCCACGGCAATCCGGTGAAGCTGGCGGATGAGGTCTTCTACTTCAAACGCCTGATCCGCGAGGCCGCTTTGCGTCACAATTGCTTTGCGACATTCATGGCGAAACCGATTGAGGATGAGCCGGGCTCGGCCATGCATATCCACCATTCGATCATCGACATTGAGACCGGCCAGAACATCTTCTCCGGGCCGCAAGGCGGTGAGACCGACGCGTTTTATCACTTCATCGCGGGCCTGCAGACACACCTGCCAGCCGGTCTTGCCGTAATGGCACCCTATGTGAACTCGTACCGCCGCTACGTGAAAGACCATGCCGCGCCGATCAATCTGGAATGGGCGCGGGACAATCGCACCACGGGTATCCGGGTGCCGCTGTCCGGCCCTGAGGCGCGGCGCGTGGAAAACCGTATCGCTGGAATGGATTGCAACCCGTATCTCGGGATCGCACTGTCACTGGCCTGTGGCTATCTGGGTCTGGTCCAACAGGAACGTCCACGCCGCCAGTTTTACGGTGACGCCTATGAGGGCGAAGGGGATATCCCGCAGGTGATGGGGAATGCTCTGGACCTGTTTGACGGAGCCACGGAACTGCATGAGATTCTGGGCCCCGAATTCGCCCGCGTCTATGGCATCGTGAAACGGGCCGAGTACGAAGAGTTCCTGCAGGTGATCTCTCCGTGGGAGCGGGAACATCTCTTGCTGAACGTCTGAGCCTTTTGGGGTCACCAGAGATGAACCTTCTCTATTCCAACGGTAGCAAAGCCGAGTATCCGGCAAGCTGGTATGCCGCAACAGTCAATCCGCTCGCGCGGTTCCCTGAGTTCAAGGGCGAAACCCGCGCCGATGTGTGTATCGTCGGTGGTGGCTATACGGGTTTGTCGGCTGCGTTACATCTGGCCGAGGCCGGGATGGACGTTGTCCTGCTTGAGGCACACCGAGTGGGCTTTGGCGCATCAGGCCGCAATGGCGGCCAGTTGGGCAGCGCCCAGCGCATGGACCAAGAGGATCTGGAGCGGCTCGTCGGACAGGACGACGCTGCCAAACTTTGGGATCTGGCCGAAGATGCTAAGACCTTGGTAAAATCGCTGATTGAAAAACACAAAATTGACTGCGACCTGAAGCCTGGCATAGCCAACTTGGGCCTGTCAGCGTCCGAGCGCGGCGATCTGCATGCCCATGCCGCGCATTTGTCGGACCGTTACGGTTACGATCAGATCGAGCTGCTGGATGAAGAGGCAGGCCAAGCCCTTTGCCCCTCACCCGCTTACAAGGGTGGGTATCTGGACAAGGGGGCGGCGCATCTGCACCCGTTGAACTATGCGCTCGGTCTGGCCCGTGCTGCTGAGGCCGCGGGCGTGCGTATTTTTGAAGGCACCGAGGTGACAGGGATCGAACAAGGCGACCCGGCTACGGTTCTTACCGAAGGTGGGAATGTCAGCGCCCGCCACATCATTCTGGCGTGTAACGGATACCTTGGAACGCTGAACCGGCAGGTCGCGGCGCGGGTGATGCCGATTAACAACTTCATCGCCGCGACAGAACCGCTCGGGGCTGAGGCCGCGCGCGTGCTGACGCGGGATGTCGCCGTTGCAGATACAAAATTCGTGGTGAATTACTTCCGCCTCAGCACTGACGGACGCCTGCTGTTTGGCGGAGGCGAAAGCTATGGCTACCGGTTCCCTTCGGATATCTTCGCTACCGTGCGCAAACCAATGACCGAGATCTTTCCGCATCTGCGGGAGATCAAACTCGACTACGCGTGGGGCGGCACTCTGGCGATTACAATGCGTCGGATGCCTTATCTAACGCGTGTCGCGCCGAATATCCTTTCCGCCTCCGGCTATTCCGGCCATGGCGTCGGCACGGCAACACATGCCGGTCAGCTGATGGCATTGGCCATTCAAGGACAGGCCGAAGGGTTCGATACCATGGCCCGCGTCCCGGCCCTGCCCTTTCCCGGTGGTCCGGCCCTGCGCAGCCCTCTGCTGGTGCTGGCAATGACCTGGTACGCGCTGCGGGATCGGCTGGGGATCTAGCCCCCGTTTCCATACGACAATTTGGTGAAATTTTGCCGATCTTGCGATTGGGGGCTTGGCACGGGCAGCACGCTTGATTTAATAAAGTGAAAGTTAGAATTCGGGAAAACCAAATATGACGCTGCCACCCAACGTTCATGACGCCGAACCCATCCCCGCCGCCGCACGAGACGCAATCGACGCCCTGATGCAGTCAGGCGACTTGTTTCGTTACACTGCACCGCAAGACGCGCCGGTCTCTTTGCTGGAATCCGAGTTCGCCGCGCTGCTGGGCGCGAAGTACGCTTTGGCCGTTTCCTCCTGCTCGGCTGCTCTGTTTCTGTCGCTGAAGGCACTGGGCTTGCCGCGGGATGCGCGGGTTCTGATCCCGGGCTTTACCTTCGCTGCTGTGCCCTCGTCGGTCGTGCATGCGGATTGCGTTCCGGTTCTGTGCGAAGTTGGTCCGAACTACCGCATAGACATGGTTGATTTCGACGCCAAGCTGGACGATGTGCAAGCGGTCATCATCAGCCATATGCGCGGCCATACCTCGGATATGGATGCGATCATGGCGCTGTGTGACGCACGCGATGTCCCGGTGATCGAAGATGCCGCGCACTCGCTGGGCACCACTTGGCACGGGCGCAACATTGGCACCATCGGCAAGATCGGCTGCTTCTCGTTCCAGTCCTATAAGATGATCAACGCGGGCGAAGGTGGCATTCTGATCACCGACGACGCCGATCTGGTAGCGCGCACCGTGATCATGTCAGGGGCCTACGAGCATAACTGGAAGAAGCACAAGACCCCGCATGGCGACAACTCTCCGGAGTTGGAGCAGGCCTTTGCGCGCTGGCAGAACAAACTCCCGCTTTATAACTTGCGGATGAGCAACCTCAGCGCTGCAGTGATCCGCCCCCAGATCCCCGAACTGGCGCGCCGCGTGCGCGATGGGCTAGCGAACCACGACTATGTTGCGGAACGGCTGAACAGCTCGGACTATATCGACGTCCCCGCCCCGCTTGCGCCCGAACGTAGTGCGCCGGATTCGATTCAGTTCAATCTGGTCGGCATGGATGAGGATGAAATCCGCGCCTTTGCCGCGGCATCCGAGGCGCGCGGCGTCAAGGTTCAGGTCTTTGGCCTAAGCGAAGACAATGCCCGCGCCTTCTGGAATTGGCAGTTCCTGCCCGAGCAGTTCGAGCTTCCGCAAACCCGTGCCATGCTGATGACAGCCTGTGACGTGCGCCTGCCCGTGCGCCTGACGCGCGAGGAACTGGACGTGATCGCCGACATTCTGCTGGCCTCGGTCGGTGAGGTGATTGGCCCGGTTCCTGCTTACGGCACCTGAACTCCAAACACTGAGACAAACAACGCGTCGATCCCTTCGGGGGTCGGCGCAATGCGGGACAGGACACCAGCCACCCGCAGCCCGCCCGAGGTATTCACCAACAGTGGTGCGCCGGAATCCCCCATCATCACCGGGCAGATCCCACGCAGCATCTGGCCTGTATATGGGAGCATGGCGCAGATCTCAGTCTGGCTCAGAACGTGGGGTCTCAGCCCCGGATAGCCCGCGACGAAGCCTGCCTCGACCTCTTGATTTGCCGGCTTAACGAAACCGACCTCGGCCCCGATCGGAGCGTCCAGCACCAGAATGGCCCAGTCCAATTCGGGCTGATCGGAGAAGCTGGCCGATACATCCTGACCTGCAGGCAAGATATAGTCATCGACCCGCGCGACCGAGACCGCCTCGCCCCGCTGGTACCCGGCAGCAAATCGAATACTCTCGGGTGGTATCCAGCGTTTCCGTGATCGATTGTAGAGACAATGCGCAGCCGTCAGCACATGGCTTTCCGAGATCAGAACGCCCGTACAATGAGATCGTTGGTCCCGCCCTGCATAGTTCACACGACCAATCGCGCGCCAAGGGGCCTCGGACGCATCGAGAATCTCACGCGCCCGAATATCCTGACATCCAGCAGAGGTATCTGTTCCCAACCGACAGACCGCCGACCAGTTTTCAGAGAACTGCCCTTCGGCCCAAACGGCTTGCGACCATAGAATAACGACACACAGGACCAGCCAGCGCATCGCCTGCGCTCCTAATTCAGTTTCGAAAGCTTCTGCTGCAACTCGGCCAATTGCTTTTTGATGTCGTCCAGATCCTCTTTCGGCTCGGACTCATCCTCTTTGTCGGGGCCTGACCAGTTGCCGGACAACCCGCCGGTCATCGCCTTGAGGAACGCCTGTTGCTGCGCCTGCATCGCCTCAAACCCCGGCATCTGAGACATCGGGTTCATGGCGTTCATGTTCTCCATCATCTTGCTTTGGCTTTCGCGCAGCATGTCGAATGAGCTTTGCAGGAATTGCGGCATCATGCCCCCACCCGGCACCATGTAGCTGCGCACCAGATCGTTCAGGACATTCACCGGCAGGACGTTCTCGCCCCGGCTTTCATGTTCGGCAATGATTTGCAAAAGGTACTGGCGGGTTAGGTCATCGCCCGTCTTCAGATCAATGATCTGAACTTCGCGCCCGTCGCGGATGAACCCCGCAATATCTTCGAGCGTCACGTAATCGCTGGTCTCGGTGTTATATAGCCGACGGCTGGCATAGCGCTTGATCAACAGCGGTTTTTCTTTGTCCGACACCTTGTACCCTCCCCAAGGATGATGCGTTGCAGCAGAGGTTATGCGACTGCAGCACAAAAAGAAAGGGCAGGTCAATCGACCTGCCCAACGCGATGGCACCTATAGGGAGGATAAGATGCCCGTCGCGGACGTTCTTACTTGGCAGCTGCGGCTTTCTTGGCAGCAGTCGTCACCTCAGAAGTCGCTTTCTTGACAGCTGCGGTTGCTTCTTCAGCAGCGTCTTTGCCAGCGGCCATCAGCAGCTCAACGGTTTCCGACTGAACTTTTTTCGCGATTTCCGCGAATGCAGCCAGGTTTTCAGCAGCAACTTCAGCCGAAGCGCTTGCGAAGTCGGTTGCGGCTTTTGCGTAGTCAGCAGGCTCGGCCTTTGCTTTCGACATCTCGGTCAGTTTGGCCAGAGTTTCCTTGGTCCATTTGTTCGAGATTTCAGCCGATTTCTCAGCCGCGTCCAGAGCAACGCCCGACAGCTTTTCGTTCAGCGCTGCGGTCGATTTGAAGGCACCTTCCATTGCGGTGGTGTCTACCGGAAACGCGCCCATGACGTCTTTCATGATCGCGGTGAAGTCTTGGGTCTTTGCCATTGTCCTAATCCTTTTCACCGAACCGGGCCCACCCCGGTTTCCATCGGCTTGAGGACAATATGATTTCTGCATTGCAGCATTTCAAGTTTTTTCTTGCTGCAATGCAGAAAAAATCGAGTTTCATTTTGAAATCAGCGATTTGCTCAACGGTTTGCCTTTAGCAAAACATAGCTGCCCGGCGCCGGACACAGGCTTGGATGCTCCGAATCACCCGTTTCGCGCGCCGGAACCTGTTTGCCAGACCGTTTCTTCAGCCAAGCGCCCCACATCGGCCACCAGGATCCTTCGTGAAAGTCAGCGTCTTTTAACCAGGCCTCGGCATCCAACTTCAGATCTGGGTTGGTGTAGTGGCCGTATTTCTTCTTGCTGGGCGGGTTCACAATTCCGGCGATATGGCCGGACTCTGATACGACAAAAGTCTTGGACTTGGACCCCATCTGCTGAACACCGCGATAGCAGTCTTTCCAGCGGGCGATATGGTCCGTCTCGCAGGTGATAGCCATAAGGGGGACGTCCACATCCCTGACATGCAGCTTGTGGCCCAGCATCTCGAAGCCGTCGCCCACGAATTCGTTGTGCTGGCAAAGGCCGCGCAGATACTGCACCGCCATCTTCCCCGGCAGGTTCGACCCGTCGCCATTCCAATACAGCAGGTCAAAAGCCGGAGGGGTCTCTCCCATCATATAGCTGCAGATCGCTGGCGTGTAGATCAGGTCGCGCGAACGCAGGAATGACATGGTACGCCCAAGAATCCATGCGCGGAGGAGGCCATCCTTGGCGACCTGATCCTCGATCCCATCCACAAAGTCGTTTTGCAAAAACGGCGTGAATTCTCCTTGATCGCCAAAATCGGTCAGAGCCGTAAAAAAGGTCGCCGACTTGACCGATTTGTCCCCGCGCTGTTTGAGCAGTGACAGGGTCAGGCTGAGCGTCGTGCCCGCAATGCAATACCCAACGGCGTTGACCTGTTTTACTTTGCAGATCTTCTTGACCGTCTCGATCGCAGTCAGGAACCCGTCTTGAATATAGTCCTCCATCCCCACATCGGCGTAGGTGGAATCGGGATTTATCCAGCTGACGACAAACAGCGTATATCCCTGCTCGGTCACCCATTTGATCAGGCTGTTCTGGGTTTTGAGGTCGAGAATGTAGAATTTGTTGATCCATGGCGGGAACAGAACGATGGGGGTTTCATGCACCGTCTCGGTTACCGGTTTGTATTGGATCAGCTCCATCATACGGTTGCGATAGACGACATCGCCGGGGCTGGTCGCAATATTGACCCCAACCTCAAAGGCACTGTCATCGGCAAGCTTGACCACAAGTTCACCATCATTGGCCTCAAGGTCCGAGACGAGGTTCTCAAGCCCTTGGATCAGAGATTGCCCCTCGGTTTCGACAGCTTTCTCCAAGGCATCAGGGTTGGTTGCCAGAAAATTGGTGGGAGCCATCAGGTCGATGATCTGCTGCGAGAAATACTGAAGGCGCTGCTTGTCCTTCTCTTCAAGGTCCTCAACCGACGACACTGCCTGCGCGATGGCTTCGGCATTGGTCTGGTACTGCTGGCGGATCAAGCGAAAATAGGGGTTGGTGTCCCAAAGTGGGTTGGAAAAGCGTTTGTCCTTGGACTTGGGTTCGTCTTCATCCACTTCGCCTGTGGTCAGGGCCTGCTGAGCCTCGGCAAAGTTCAGAACGGACTTGCCCCAGTATTCGATCTGCTGTTCCAATAATTTGGCGGGATTCTGCAATGCGTCGGCCCAATAGGCCGTTGCCGCACGTGCATAAAGCTCTTGATTCGGGCCGTCCAACGCGGGGACATGAGACTTCTTCGAAGCCATGACTTCGATCAGGCGCTTGGAGAGAGCCTCAACCTTCTCCATATTTTCTTTAATGCGTTCAATATGTTCTTCGGTAACTTGGCCCGTAGTGTCTTCACTTGTTGTCATTTTAACAATTCACCCCTACTCTCGCTGCTATGCAGAATAACGTCGCGGACGTTGGTCGACAAAGCGACGAATGGTCCGAACTCTTAGGTTGATACTCCGGAGGATCCTTCGATGCGCTACATGATGACCTACGATCTGATGGAAACCATGCGCAATACGAACCAATGGCTTGGTTCGACGGCAAATGCGATGGCCTCCTACCCGCTGTTTTCGATGGTTCCCAACCCGGCGTTCAGCTGGATGGCCGCTTGGGGTGAAGTGACCGAGCGCACCTTTCAACGCATGGTCGCGAAGCCCGATTGGGGCATCCGGACGTTCACGTGTGAAGATGGCAAAGATCATCTGGTCGAAGTCACCTCGGTTCTGGAGCGTCCCTTTGGGGACCTTCTCCATTTCAAGGTAAACGGGCGCGAAACGCAACCTCGCAAGGTGCTTTTGGTGGCTCCAATGTCCGGTCACTACGCCACATTGCTGCGCTCGACCGTCAAAAGCCTGCTGGTTAATTGCGAAGTTTACATCACCGATTGGCATAATGCGCGCGATATCCCCGTGTCCGCTGGCAAGTTCGATGTCGAGGATTACACGCTCTACCTTGTCGATTTTATGAAAGAGCTTGGCCCGGACACCCATGTGGTCGCCGTGTGCCAGCCCGCACCGCTGACACTGGCCGCGACCGCCTATCTGGCCGAGGTCGAACCAAAGGCCCAGCCCAGCACCCTGACACTGATTGGTGGCCCGGTCGATCCCGATGCCACCCCGACCGACGTGACCGACTTTGGCCGTCGCGTGACGATGGGCCAGTTGGAAGAGACCATGATCCAGCGCGTTGGTTTCAAATACAAAGGCGTGGGTCGGATGGTTTATCCCGGCCTGTTGCAGCTGGCTTCGTTCATGTCGATGAATGCCGAACGCCACTCCACAGCCTTCACGGATCAGATCCAGCGCGTGATGCGGGGGGAAGCTTCGGACCATGACGCCCACAACCGCTTCTACGATGAATATCTCGCTGTCATGGATATGCCGGCCGAGTTTTACCTCTCCACGGTCGAACGCATCTTCAAAAACCGCGAGATTGGGCGGAACGAATTTGTCGTCGCCGGGCACAAGGTGGATATGGGCAAGATCACCGACGTGGCTGTGAAAACCGTGGAAGGCGCGAATGACGACATTTCAGCGCCTGGGCAGTGTATCGCCGCGCTTGATCTGTGTACCGGCCTGCCTGACAGCAAGAAAGCCAGTCATGTGGAACCCGGTGCGGGGCACTACGGCATCTTCGCTGGCCGCAGCTGGCGCGACAATATCCGCCCGCTGGTCATCGACTTCATGAACGAGAACAGCCGCAAACCTCGTCGTCGGGCGGCCAACAGCAACAAAGTCGCGTAAGGGCTTTGGCGTCAGAGTCTGACCTCACCTTTTCGTGCGCCTGCGGGACACTGACAGGCCGCATCACATCCGATGGTGCGCGTCTGGGGACTCATGCCGAGTGTTTTTGCCGCGACTGCCGTGCGGCCCAGCTTTACTTCGGCCAACCCGACCCGGCCCCCGGACCGGTTGAGGTGTTTCAAATCGCCCCCGACGAGGTCACGATTGACAGCGGCGCCGAACATTTGGCGGCGATGTCTCTGAGCCCGAAGGGCATGCTGCGATGGTATGCCAAATGCTGCAATGCACCCTTGGCAACCACGCCACGCACCGCCAGATTTCCTTTTGCGGGGTTCATCGCTTTGCGTATCGATGATCGCGCACGGCTTGGTCCGATTGCGACTCGTGGGTTCGTGCCTCGGCCCAACGGCAAGCAAAAGCACGAAAATCTGGCTCCAGCGGTAATCGGGTTGCTGCGCCGCGTGATCAAATCAAGACTATCCGGTGGGTGGAAAAACACGCCGTTCTTTGATCCTGAGAGTTTTGAACCCGTCGTGACACCGACGGTGATCAGCAAAGAGGAACGCGCAGCGCTTTACCCCTAGGCCATGCGCAAGGGTTCATCCAGCCACGCCTGCATCAGGTCGACCACCTGCTCGGGCGCTTCCAGAGTTGGCAGATATCCGGCTGCGTCGATTGTGTGCATCACCGCATTCGGTGTAGAAAAGCGTGCAATTTTGACCCCCTAAGCGGGGAAATCGGCGTCCAAATTTGACCCCTCCCTATGGTTGTAGACATCCTTTTCATTGAGCAGTCGATGGAGAGGCAAGCGGGATGATTTGCGTGGAAACTATTAGAAAAGTGCGTCGCTTACACCTGATCGAAAAAAAGAGCATCAAGGAAATTTGCCGTTCGCTCAATTTGAGCCGTGCAACGGTTCGAAAGATAATCCGATCGGGAGTGACGGAGTTCAAATATGAGCGCAAATCGCAGCCATACCCGGTGCTCGGGCCTTGGCGCGCGCGTCTGGATGAAACGCTTGAGGAGAACGAGGCGCTTCCGAAGAAACACCGCAAGCGGATGACCAAAATCTGGAAGGAACTCTCCGATGATGGTTTTGGCGGCGGGTATGACAGTGTTCGACGCTACACAAAGAATTGGCGCATTGCGCACGGCCGACAACAGGCGCAGGCGTTCATCCCGCTGATCTTTGATCCTGGGGAGGCGTACCAGTTCGACTGGAGTGTGGAGACGGTTTTGATGGACGGTGCACTCACGACCGTGAAGGTTGCCCATTTCAAACTTTGCCATAGCCGCATGCCATTCTCCATTGCCTATCCGCGCGAGACGCAGGAGATGGTCTTTGATGCCCACGACGAGGCCTTCAAATTCTTTGGTGGAGGGGGTATGAATGATTTGTGATCGGCCAAACGCCCTGAATCTGTTAGAGGATTCGGGGAGGCGGATAGGTCTCAGGCTGGATGTTTTCGTAGGGCATTGTGACCCTGTAGTGGAGCTTAGCCTTCGCCTGTTTCCGAACAGCCCCCATAGGGCCCGGTTTTGGCCGGTGATCCTGCATAGGAGCTTGGTTTGGCCGTTCACGCCCCATTGGGGGCTCCGCCTCCTTGAGCAGGGAGTATAGCCATGGCTTACATAGGTGTCGATCTTCATACGAATTCCTTCACGATCTGTCGGCGTGAGACGGACGGATCGGAAACATTCCAAACCTTTCAACTGTCCGCGCAGGCGCTTGTGCAGTTCTGTCAGAGCCTTGATGCGGATGACGAACTGGCGGTCGAGGCCACCGGCAACACGGCCTGGTTCTGCGGTGAGGTGGAACCCTGTGTCGGCCGGATCGTTGTGGTCAACCCGCGCCAGTTTAAAGTGATCCGCACATCGGTGAAGAAAACCGATCGCAACGATGCCCGCGCCCTGGCGTTTTTCCTGTCGAAGGACATGCTGCCGGAAACCCGGCTCAAGTCCACTCAGGAAAGCGAACTGGCCTCGCTGACCCGGACGCGTGACATGCTGGTCAAACAGCGCACCATGCTGCTGAACGGCATCCACGCGATGTTTGTCCGCCACGGCATGAAGCTGAAGAAGGAAGGGTTGTCCAGCAAGAAGCGCCTGCGCGACCTGGATCTCAGCCGCTTCACACCGCTTGAGCAGGTCGAACTGGCGGCATTGCGGGACCAGGCGCTCGGCCTGACCGAAACCCTGAGCCGTCTCGACAAGGCCATCGAGGAGGCCGCCTCGGCCATGAAAGGCTTTGAGGGGCTCACCAGCATCAAGGGGATCGGTGCGCGATCTGCCGCGGTCCTGCTGGCGGGGATCGGCAGGGTTGAAGACTTCTCCGACGCGGACAAGCTGGCCGCCTATGTCGGCATCGTGCCCAAGGTGAGCAACTCAAACGAAACCGAACATCACGGGCGGATCACGAAGCGCGGCAACAAGCTCATGCGCACCACGCTGGTGCAATGTACGCTCATCGCGATCCGCTATTCGGGATATCTCAACAGCCATTATCGGCGCATCAAGGAACGCCGTGGCGCGGGCAAGGCGATCATAGCCACTGCCCGCAAGCTGCTCAAGATCATCTATGACACGCTCAAGAACGGCTGGGTCTTCGACGATTTTGTCGAATTTAAAATCAAACAAAATCAATGTCATGCTTGACAATCATCATAGGAGGCTGCATCAACGGGATCTACGATAACATGACGACCGCCGTCGATGCGATCCTGTCGGGCAAGGAAAGAAAGTTCAACAAGGCATTCTCCCGGATGTGTTCTCATCATCTGGTGAACCCGATCGCCTGTACGCGCGCGGCCGGTTGGGAGAAGGGTCAGGTTGAGAATCTGGTCAAGGAGAGCCGCGCCTATAGTTTTACACCGCGTCTGGAGGTGGCCGACTTCGATGAATTGAATGCCCGGCTGCAAAAAGACGCGATCAAACGCGCAAAAGAACTGCGGCATCCGGAAAACCTGGAGGTGACGGTCTGGGAGGAGTTCCAGCAGGAAAAGCCGCTGCTGACGCATCTGCAGAAGCCCTTCGTCGGGTTCCGTGAAAAGACGGTCGCCGTGAGCCGAACCTGCCTGATCAACTTCGAAAGAAACAAATACAGCGTTGAGGCAAGAGCTGTTGGACGTCAGGTCCAGTTGCAGGTCTACGCCACGCGGATTGTCCTGCGCCAAGACGGTGAGATTGTCGGAGAGCACGAACGGTGCTTCGGCCGAGGAAAAACGATCTTCAACCCTTGGCACTATGTGCCCGTCCTCAAGCGCAAGCCTGGCGCTCTGCGCAATGGAGCACCGTTCCGTGACTGGGACCTACCACCGGCAATGACGCAGATCTGGACCCATCTGCGGGGCACATCCGACGGAGACCGGCAACTTGCCGATATTCTTTTCGCTGCTTACCAGCACGACATTGATGTGGTCGAGGCTGCCTGCGAAGAAGCTCTAAAATCTGGCCTGCGCAAGGCCGATGCGATCCTGAACATTGTCTCTCGGCGCACCAATCCCCCGCCGCCAAAGGCGATTGAGCCGCCTGCCCACCTGCAGCTGAAAATGGCACCGATCGCGGATTGCGCTCGCTATGACAGGCTTGGAGGCTCCCATGCAACTGCGTAAGGAAATTCTCGAACTTGCCCGTCAACTGAAGTTGCCAGGCATCGTCAACTGCTTTGACGAAGTGATGCAGGCCGCAGCCAAAAACAACTGGCGGCCCCAACAGGTCGTGGCCGAACTCCTCACGGCCGAACTGGCCGAAAAGACTGCGCGCTCGATCCGGTATCAGATGGGTGCCGCAAAGTTCCCGGTCTGCAAGTCCTTACCTGAGTTCGACTTCACGGTCAGCCCCGTCAACGAGGAAGTCGTGCGCAATCTTCATGACGGCGATTTTATGGACCAGGCCAGGAATGGCGTGCTGGTCGGTGGAACCGGATCGGGCAAAACGCATCTCGCAACAGCGATCGGGGGCCACGCGGTCAATAACCGCCGGCGGGTCAGGTTCTTCAGCGCTGTGGATCTCGCGAACAAGCTGGAGGCTGAACATCGCGAAGGCAACGCCGGGCGGCTCAGCGAGCAGCTGATCCGCGTCGACCTCGTGATTATAGACGAACTCGGTTATCTGCCGTTCGCAGAGTCTGGTGGACGATTACTCTTCCATCTCATCAGCAAACTGTACGAGCGAACGTCTATTCTGCTAACAACCAACCTCGCATTTGCTGAATGGCCGAGTGTGTTCACAGATGCCAAAATGACCACTGCTCTCCTGGATCGACTGACACACCATTGCGATATCATCGAAACCGGGAACGAAAGCTGGCGAATTAACCACCGCGACTAACCTCGAAATCGGGGAATAAATTCAAAACAGACAGCAGGTCAAACCTTCAGTCGAGCTACGCTCTCTTTTCGGTTTGACCTGCTGTCCACCCCCTCCTGAATCAACCTAAACACGACCCCCTCAACGCCCCTCTTAGCTCCAAGGGGGGTCAAATTTGGACGCCGATGGGGGGTCATTATTCAATGCCGATTGACAGCATTCGGGATCATGTCCGCCATGAAGGCATGCTTGCGCTCGGGCGTCAGCCGGTCATGTTTTCCACACAGGATCAGGCTGGGCGCTTTGATCCGTCGCAACGTGCCCTGCTGATCCGCGCGCCTCTGCAGAGCGCGCATCTGGGTAACAAACACCTCCGGGCCTAGATCCAGTGCCATCGCCAGTAGGTCATTCAACACAGGGATGCGCTGCGGTCCCGGCGCCAGAGTGTCTGACCCCACAACCTGCCGCATCACCTCCTCAAGCCGCCCTGCCTGCGCGCCGATAATCAGATCCTCCCGCCCCGCCGCGATCTGCGGGGTGTCGGCCTGCGCATCGGTCGATATCAGGCACAGCCGCGACACCCGATCCGGGGCACGTCGAACAAGCTCCAACGCCACCACGCCGCCCAGCCCGTGCCCGGCCAGAGCGAACCGATGGGGCAACTGATCCAGTAGGTCCGAGGCGATCTCTTCAATACGCTCCCCCCGACTGATCGCCGAGACGACCACGGCACGGCGGCGTGAAAACGCATCAATTTGGGGATGAAACAGCCGGGCATCACACATCAAACCCGGCAACAACACCAGCGGCTCAATCACGTGGGGCCTCCTTCTGCTCGGTTATCCGAGTCGTTCCTTCTCATCAGGATGGAAGGTTTGGATCAGCCCAGCAAGTGAATCTTTATGGATAGTGTCGCTAACACGCGATATGTCCGGTGTATGTAACATGCGATCTGTCCGGTTCTATTCTGCCTCTGAGAGGAGGCGTTATGAACCGAGCAGAAGTGTTACAGGAAGTTCGACTGATGAAGTTTGAAGATGTGTATTCGCGGCGAAGCGCGAACAAGCTGACGCAAGAACAGGCGGCTGAGATACTGGGTGTATCCGTGCGCACCGTCAGGCGTTGGGAGGATCGATTTGAGGCGGATGGTGCAGAAGGTCTGTACGACCGTCGGCTTGGCAAACTGGCCAACAATCGTGTTGCCACGGATAAGGTCATGGAGATGCTTGAACTGTTTGATACCAAGTACTGGGATTACACGCCGAAGCATTTCCACGAGAAGCTGGTGGCCCACCATGGTTTCACACAGAGCTACAACTGGGTGCGGCTTACACTGCAGCGCCACGGCCGGGTTCAGGCAGCACCCCGACGAGGTGCCCATCGGCGCAAGCGGCCCCGCCGTCCGATGGTTGGCATGATGTTGCATCAGGACGGCTCCAGCCATGAATGGGTTCCGGGTCAGTGGTGGGATCTGATCGTCACCATGGACGATGCCACCAACCGGGTTTATTCGGCATTCTTTGTCGAGGAAGAAGGGACGATGAGCAGTTTTCAGGGGCTGACAGAGGTGATCGAGGCGCAAGGTCTGTTTTGCTCGCTCTATGCCGATCGGGGCTCTCATTACTGGCATACGCCCGAAGCGGGCGGCAAAGTGGACAAGGACAATCTGACCCAGGTCGGGCGCGCCTTGCAGCAACTCGGCATTGAGCTGATCCCGGCCTATTCACCGCAGGCCCGTGGACGGTCTGAACGCATGTTTGGCACGTTCCAGAACCGATTGCCGCAGGAACTGCGGTCCCATGGGATCACAACCATTGAAGAGGCCAATCAGTTCCTGAAAGAGGTCTATCTTCCCGAACACAATGCCCTGTTTGCAAAGGAGCCGGAGGATACGACCTCGGCCTTCGTGCCGTTTACAGGCAATGTGCGCGACACCCTGTGTGTGCAGGAAGACCGCGTCGTCGGCAACGACAATACGGTGCGCTACAAGGGCCTGGTCATGCAGATCGCGGCAGACAGGCACCGTCATCATTTCGTCAAGGCGAAGGTCAGGGTCCACGAATACCCCGATGGTCAACTGGTCATCTTCCACGGCCCGAGATGCATTGGCCGCTACCAGCCTGACGGATCACCCATCACACAGGAGGATAGCAAACACAAAGTCGCGTGACCCGCTTCGACGTGGCGCGAACGCGGTGGCCCAAATCTACGGTCGCCTACGGCTCCCTCCGAATTGGGCCACCGCGCAATCAACTGAAGCGGACAATTGGCATGTTACCTACACCGGACAATTCAGAATGTTCTCGACAGTGAATCTTTATGGATAGGCGATTCCACGGAACGGCGGGAAATCAGCATAGCGTTTCTGACGGACGGAAAGTGTCTCGGCTGGCTCGGCCCCCGGTCGTAAAAGGCAACCTTTGGGCGCGATATAGCTGTCGATCCGGCGTTGAGGCGTGGGGCGCCACACCAGATTGAATGCGCAGAGTTTCGGGAAAAACCAGATCTCGGAGTAGTCAAGATGATCATGCATCCACCACGCCAGATCGCGCCAGTCCCGACCCTGCGCGTAGCGATCCGCAAACCAGGGGATCACGATAGATGCACCAGCGACCCGTGCCTCACCCTGCCCCCAGTCCCAGATATGGCACTCCAACGGATTGTCATTACGCGCGCAGTTCAGCCGGTTTTCGTTGCCAAAGGCATTCAAGGACGGCGACCGGTAGCCCGAGCGCACCGCGACCCGGCCAAAGGTCTCCTCCAGCGGGTCAAGCAAGGTTTGGCAAAAGGCGCTACCGGTTTCGATGGCCAGATCCGGGTTCTCAGGCAGGTTCTGCTTTTGGTGGAAATTCCCGATCTCGGAATACAGGAAATCGCGCATGAAGAAATGCCGGGACAGACGCACACGGCCCAGCGTCTCAAGGCTCCACATACTGCCCGGCTTGCGCATCGCTATGCCCTTGAATGTAGGGTCATTCGATCCCCTGCGTTTTCAACCATGCCAATATCCCATTCACCGTCGGCTCTGTCTGGTCCGGAGACATCAGGCGACCGGCAATCACATGCGACATCGGATCATCCCCCGGCCCCATCGTGACAAGCTCAACCGTTGCTGGCGCACCCCAGGCCTCGGCCACCTTGTGGGTCTTGTCCGGGCGCACAACCTGATCATCATCCGAGAACCAGAACAGCGCCGGCACCAAAGCTTGTGAGAAATCAAGACCGTAGACCGTTTCGACCAGAACTGTCATCGGCACCACGGCCTCCCACGGGTAAACCGACGTCCAGTACTTGTTCTTGTCTGGATCTGGCCCGGATACGTCTCGTTCCTGACCCATCAGCAGTGGCAACCAATCCCGAGCCCAAGGCAGACCGGGTATAAACGCCCCTGCCGCATTTACCCCGAAATTCGGTGATACGAACACCATCGCCGCAACATCCTCGCTGAGGTCCGGGTGCAAAGCCGCCGCCGCCGCCAGCGTGCCCCCGGTCGATGTCGAAATGACTACAACTTTGTCACCAACAGCTTTGGCCGCCGCCAGCCCTTCGGCCATGTCCTGCATCCAGCCCGAGGCGGTCGCATCGCCCATCGCGGCCCCACTGCGCCCATGTCCTTGCAAGCGCGCATACACCAGATTGGCGCCCAGAGCATCAGCGACCATATCAGGCACGGGACGGATCTCTTCTGAACTGGCCGAGAAGCCATGGACATATAGCACCGAATACGGCGTCCGCTGTTCTTTGAACCCGTCCTGCCAGATCACACGTTTTTCAACGCCGGGAACAATATCGTCAAAGGCGGATTCCGTGCTTTCAAAATAGACCTGAACACCTTCGCCAAACTTGCGGGGGTCGAAATTGGGATCCAGGTTCACCTCTTCCCGCGGCCCGAACCAATAGATCAGGCCTCCGACAACGATCAGAACCAGTAGAATTCGCCCCAGCACCCATCCGAACCAGCGCATCACTCATCCCCCAAAACGTCGAGAACGGCGTTCTCGATCAAGCCAAGGCACGGCCCGTCCGAGAACCGATGGTCCGCATCCTTGACCAGCAACAATCGCATATCCGTTCCTGTCGCATGCTCAATTAGACGTAAGGCTGTTTCAGTCGACACCGCCGTATCAGCCGTTCCCTGCAAAAAACGTACGGGAAACGGTAAATCCAACGCGTCCCGCAGAACCAGGCGCTGCCGACCATCCTCGATCATACGCTTTGTGATGATGTAAGGCTCCATATAATCCGAGGGCAATTCCACATGCCCAACCTCCTCCAGCGCTGCCTTCTGCGCATCTGAGAAGGACGCCCAATAGCCGTCCTCGGTAAAATCCGGGGCTGCGGCGATGGTCACCATGCCCACAAGTCGCTCCGGCAACGCCTTGGCCAGCAGCAACGCCTGCCAGCCACCCATCGAGGACCCAACGACCACCAAAGGCCCCTCAGTCAAGGCACCCACCGCAGCCAGCGTATCTTCGTGCCAATCGCCAATGCAGCCGTCTGTGAACGCTTCAGAGCTTTCGCCATGCCCGGAATAATCAAACCGCAAGAACGCCTGCCCCCGCGCCTGCGCCCAAGCTTCAAGATGAACGGCCTTGGTGCCCTCCATATCCGATTTCAAACCGCCCAGAAAAACAATGGTCGGACCGGCCCCTTCGCTCTTGTGATACGCCAACCGCCGCCCCTGCGCCGTTTCCAAAAAATCTGTTGCTGCCATGAAGCCCTCTTTGTTTTCCTGACATCATGCACGCCCCCCGCCCAAGTGCAATTCCGTGATCCTCCTTCATCTGGCTAAAAATACCTCGGGGAGCGCGAGGGGCTGGCCCCTCGCTCCAGCCACTGTCGAGAACATTCTGAATTGTCCGGTGTAGGTAACATGCCAATTGTCCGCTTCAGTTGATTGCGCGGTGGCCCAATTCGGAGGGAGCCGTAGGCGACCGTAGATTTGGGCCACCGCGTTCGCGCCACGTCGAAGCGGGTCACGCGACTTTGTGTTTGCTATCCTCCTGTGTGATGGGTGATCCGTCAGGCTGGTAGCGGCCAATGCATCTCGGGCCGTGGAAGATGACCAGTTGACCATCGGGGTATTCGTGGACCCTGACCTTCGCCTTGACGAAATGATGACGGTGCCTGTCTGCCGCGATCTGCATGACCAGGCCCTTGTAGCGCACCGTATTGTCGTTGCCGACGACGCGGTCTTCCTGCACACACAGGGTGTCGCGCACATTGCCTGTAAACGGCACGAAGGCCGAGGTCGTATCCTCCGGCTCCTTTGCAAACAGGGCATTGTGTTCGGGAAGATAGACCTCTTTCAGGAACTGATTGGCCTCTTCAATGGTTGTGATCCCATGGGACCGCAGTTCCTGCGGCAATCGGTTCTGGAACGTGCCAAACATGCGTTCAGACCGTCCACGGGCCTGCGGTGAATAGGCCGGGATCAGCTCAATGCCGAGTTGCTGCAAGGCGCGCCCGACCTGGGTCAGATTGTCCTTGTCCACTTTGCCGCCCGCTTCGGGCGTATGCCAGTAATGAGAGCCCCGATCGGCATAGAGCGAGCAAAACAGACCTTGCGCCTCGATCACCTCTGTCAGCCCCTGAAAACTGCTCATCGTCCCTTCTTCCTCGACAAAGAATGCCGAATAAACCCGGTTGGTGGCATCGTCCATGGTGACGATCAGATCCCACCACTGACCCGGAACCCATTCATGGCTGGAGCCGTCCTGATGCAACATCATGCCAACCATCGGACGGCGGGGCCGCTTGCGCCGATGGGCACCTCGTCGGGGTGCTGCCTGAACCCGGCCGTGGCGCTGCAGTGTAAGCCGCACCCAGTTGTAGCTCTGTGTGAAACCATGGTGGGCCACCAGCTTCTCGTGGAAATGCTTCGGCGTGTAATCCCAGTACTTGGTATCAAACAGTTCAAGCATCTCCATGACCTTATCCGTGGCAACACGATTGTTGGCCAGTTTGCCAAGCCGACGGTCGTACAGACCTTCTGCACCATCCGCCTCAAATCGATCCTCCCAACGCCTGACGGTGCGCACGGATACACCCAGTATCTCAGCCGCCTGTTCTTGCGTCAGCTTGTTCGCGCTTCGCCGCGAATACACATCTTCAAACTTCATCAGTCGAACTTCCTGTAACACTTCTGCTCGGTTCATAACGCCTCCTCTCAGAGACAGAATAGAACCGGACAGATCGCATGTTACATACACCGGACATATCGCGTGTTAGCGACAGCCCCTCGCTCCAGCCACTTGACACAAGTACAACCACCTGCCAAAGCAGCCAGACGCAAATAACCCGCAACCGGGCGTTCAGTGGGCGCCGAACCGACGAGGAGAGCCGATATGGCCCTGGATTCAAAATCCGTCTCTCTCACTTTTCCCGATGGCAATGCACGTTCCTATGACGCAGGCATAACGCCTGCGCAGGTGGCTGCCGACATCTCAACTTCGCTGGCGAAAAGGGCGATATCGGCCACGGTCGACGGCAAGCATTGGGATTTGCAATGGCCCATCGAAGCAGATGCCCAAATCGCCATCCACACCATGAAGGATGAAGATCAGGCCAATGATCTGATCCGCCACGATCTGGCGCATGTCATGGCCCGCGCCGTGCAGGAAATCTGGCCCGCGACCAAAGTCACCATCGGCCCCGTTATCGAAAACGGCTGGTACTATGACTTTGACCGCGAAGAGCCATTCACGCCCGAAGATCTCGGCCTCATCGAGAAAAAGATGAAAGAGATCATCAACAAGCGCGACCCCGTCACCACCGAGGTCTGGGATCGCGACCGCGCGATCGAATTCTACAAGGCCAACAATGAGCCCTATAAGGTCGAGCTGATCGAAGCCATTCCGGGTGATGAGCCACTGCGCATGTACTGGCACGGCCACTGGCAGGATCTGTGCCGCGGCCCGCACCTGCAGCACACCGGTCAACTGCCGGGCGACGCCTTCAAGCTGATGAGCATTGCGGGTGCCTATTGGCGTGGCGACAGCGACCGCGCGATGTTGCAGCGCATCTATGGCGTAGCGTTCACGGGCAAGGAAAAGCTCAAAGCGCACCTGAACATGCTGGAGGAGGCCGCCAAGCGCGACCACCGCAAGCTGGGCCGCGAGATGAACCTGTATCACATGCAGGAAGAGGCTCCAGGTCAGGTGTTCTGGCATCCCAACGGCTGGAAAATCTACACCACCCTGCAGGACTACATGCGCCGGATGCAGGACCGTGACGGCTATGTCGAGGTCAACACCCCACAGGTCGTCGACCGCAAACTTTGGGAAGCCTCGGGTCACTGGGACAAGTACCAGGAGAACATGTTCATCGTCGAAGTCGACGAAGAGCATGCCCGCGAAAAGGCGATCAACGCGCTGAAGCCAATGAACTGCCCTTGCCACGTGCAGGTGTTCAATCAGGGCCTGAAATCCTATCGTGATCTGCCGCTGCGCATGGCAGAGTTCGGCTCCTGCGCGCGGTATGAGCCCTCGGGCGCGCTGCACGGGATCATGCGGGTGCGCGGCTTTACTCAGGACGACGGTCACATCTTCTGCGCCGAGGATCAGATCGAATCCGAGACCGCAAAGTTCATTGCTTTCCTGTCGAAGGTCTACGCCGACCTTGGCTTCCACGACTGGACCATCAAACTGTCCACCCGCCCGGAAAAGCGGATCGGCAGCGATGAAAGCTGGGATTTCGTCGAGAAAGCTTTGGGCGATGCCTGTAAGGCCGCTGGCTATGACTATGAGGTTCTCGAAGGCGAAGGCGCTTTCTACGGTCCGAAGTTGGAGTTCACTCTAACAGACGCCATCGGCCGGAATTGGCAATGCGGCACGCTTCAGGTCGACCCCAACTTGCCCGAGCGATTGGATGCGAACTTTATAGGCGCGGACGGGTCCAAGCATCGCCCCTACATGTTGCACCGGGCCTGCCTTGGGTCGTTCGAACGGTTCATCGGCATTCTGATCGAAGAACACGCGGGCAAGTTGCCGTTCTGGCTGGCGCCGCGGCAGGTCGTTGTGGCCTCGATCACGTCGGATGCTGATGATTATGTCGCCGAAGTTGTTGAAACGCTTCGCGCCGCTGGCGTCCGGGCCGAGGCAGATATCCGCAACGAAAAGATCAATTACAAGGTCCGTGAACACTCGGTAGGCAAGGTTCCGGTTATCCTGGCCGTGGGTCACCGCGAGGTGGATGAGCGCACTGTAAGTGTCCGCCGACTGGGCGAAAAACAAACGCAGGTTCAATCTCTTGAGACTGTAACAAATGAGCTGTCCAAGGCAGCCACCCCGCCAGACCTGCTGTAACATAAGTCAGTTTCTGACCCCTCATCCGGCCCTTAAAACGGGGCCGGATTGAAACATTTTCCATTTTTCAATTCAAAAACAATTTGTTAACCTGCAAGAGGGCATGACAATGCCTGACGCGCTTGTGAGACACGGCCTCGTGAATTTAACTGTGGCTCACTAGTCGTTACCTTTGTCATTGTCACAAGCAGACATACGCAGTCATCAAAAGGATTACCGAGATGTCGAACACAGCCAAATCCCTGGTTATCGCAACAGCCGTCGCAGCCGCCGTTTCGGGCGCAGCAACCACCGCCTCCGCACAAGCGAAAGAGAAATGCTATGGCGTTTCGCTGGCCGGTCAGAACGATTGCGCCGCAGGCCCCGGCACCACATGCGCGGGCACCTCGACTGTTGACTATCAGGGCAACGCCTGGACTCTGGTTGATGCAGGCACCTGCGCCGATATCGAACTGCCTGCACAGGCAGACGGCACCCCGCGCAAAGGTTCGCTGGAAGAACTGAACCGCGACCTGCCGGCATAATATCTGCCATACGAGATCCAAGGGGCGGGCCAAGTCGCCCGCCCCTTTTGACGTGATCATAGGGAACTGCCTCATGCTGGACGACGCACTCAGGTCGAACCGACTGCCCGCAGCGCCGGGTGTTGGGTATAAACCGCAGCACTTTGCACAGATCCTTGAACACGCACAGCCCGTCGCATGGCTGGAAATCCACGCCGAGAACTACATGGGCGACGGCGGCCGCCCGCTGGCGCAACTGCGCCATCTGTCAGAACAATTCCCAATCTCGGTCCACGGTGTTGGCCTGTCCATCGGCGGCGAAGGCCCGCTGGATGCAGACCATCTGGCGCGATTGAAACATCTGGTCGGCTGGCTGAACCCGGCCAGCTTCTCTGAGCATCTGGCTTGGTCGACTCATGACAGCCACTTCCTGAACGACCTTCTGCCCCTGCCCTATACCGATGCCACTTTGACCCGCATCTGCGATCATATCGACCAGGTACAAGAGGTGGTTGGACGGCAAATGCTGCTCGAAAACCCCTCCAGCTATCTGGCATTTGAGGAAAGCACCTGGTCCGAGCCCGATTTCCTGCGCGAAGTTTCGAACCGAACCGGATGCGGGCTGTTGCTGGACGTGAATAACGTCTTTGTCTCGGCCACCAATCTGGACTTCTCGCCCCAGGGCTATATCGATGCCTACCCGCTTGAAAAGGTTGGTGAGATTCACCTCGGCGGTCACGATGAAGACGAAGACGACCACGGCAAACCTCTGCTGATCGACAGCCACGGGCGCGAGGTCGTTGATCCGGTCTGGGCGCTTTTGGACTATGTTCTGGATCGGTCGGGGCCAAAGCCGCTTCTGGTCGAGTGGGACACGGATGTCCCCGACTGGCCGGTCCTGCGGGACGAGGCCGAGCGCGCCCAAGCGGCACTGGAACGGATCCCGGCATGAGCGTGTCGCAAACCCAGTTCCGCGCCGCGCTTCTGGACGCCTCTACCCCGGTCCCGGATGGGTTGCTGGATTCCGAAAACCAACCCGCCGGTCGTCGGTTCAGCGTCTATCGCAACAATGTCGCTGTCTCACTGACCGAGGCCATGCAGCAGGCCTTTCCGGTGATCACCAAGCTGCTGGGGCCGCAGAATATGGACGGCCTTTCCGGCATTTTCCTGCGCCAGCACCCGCCTACATCCCCGCTGATGATGTTCTATGGTGAGGCGTTTCCAGCCTTTGTCGCCGAAATGCCTCAACTATCCCATCTGGGCTACCTTGCCGACATGGCCCGGCTGGAACTTGCCTTGCGCCACTCTTACCACGCAGCAGACAGCACGCCTGCGCACGCCGATGCGCTGGCTGTTCCGCCCGAAGACGTGATGCGCGCGCGGCTGAGTTTTGCCCCGGCGATGCGCGTAATCCGGTCGGATTGGCCGATCCACGCGATCTGGCGCTACAATTCGGAAGCGGATGCCCCGAAACCGGTCGCTCAGGCCGAGGACGTTCTGGTCACCCGCCCCGAATATGATCCCGCACCGCATCTGCTGCCCAAAGGCGGAGCAGACTGGATCGCACATATGCAAGCGGGCGACACCATCGGCAGCGCGTTCGAAAAAACCGCTGCCGACACGCCCGACTTTGATCTTGGAACCACTCTGGCACTGCTTTTGCAAGGCGGTGCAATAACCTCTGTGACTATCGAAAGGCTGGAGTCATGACTGCGCTCATCTCAATCCACAACTCCGTTTTGGGAAAGGTGGACCATGCGTCCGGTTGGCTGACGCCTACCCTCGCCCGGCTCGTGTTTATTGCTGTATTGCTCGTCTATTACTGGAATTCGGCGATGCTGAAGATTGATGGGTCGATCTTCTCGCCCTCCAGTGGTGCATTTGGACAGATTTTTCCGAAAGCCGCCGAAGCCGTGCTGTGGGACGTCACGCAGATGACGTTCTTCCAGCGTATCGTGATCTTCCTTGGCACCGTTGCCGAGTTCGTCCTGCCCGCACTGCTGCTGGTCGGACTGTTCACACGTCTGGCTGCAGTTGCAATGATCGGATTTGTCTGGGTGCAGACCATTGTCGACGTGACCGGCCATGGCGTGAAACTTGGTAGCCTGTTCAATGCTGCGCCCGACCTGGTGGATCAGCGCACCATGTGGACCTTCCTGTTCCTGGTGATGGTTATCAATGGCGCAGGCCCGCTGTCCCTGGATCGCATCCTGCGCCTGAAATAACTCAGAAATGAGCCTTGGGTTCGTCCGGTTTTCCCGCGGCGAGCCCAAGCACCCCAGCCACTGCAGCAAACGCAATCGGGAACATGGTGAATACACCGAAACCGAACGCGTAGTACATTCCTGCTGCCGAGGCCAACAGCAATATCCCCGCAATCAACGCCCGCGCATGGGCCATGGCCCCACCCGCGATCGCCAACAAAGGCGCAAGGATCGAGGCCGCTTGAATCAGGTCGGGGTTATCCACCTGCTCGGCAATCCCTTCGATATCGCCAAAATGCTTGATGGCTTCGACATAGCCATATCCGAAAAACCCGACAATCATACCGATCAAACCGGCGATGACGCCCAAAATCATTGCAGCGTTTCGCATGTATCTTCCTTTACAGTTCGTATCAGCAGATAGGTGCGCGGCTACGCAACACCAAGAGAGGCCCGCGTTTCAGCGGTCCAGCCCAGAAACAACTCTCCGTCCTTTTCGATGAGAGGGCGCTTCATCAGCGTCGGATGATCGGCCAGCAACTCCAACGGTGGCCGCGCGCGCTCGGTATCGTCCAATCCACGCCAGGTTGTTGACCGTGTATTGAGCAAAGCCTCGCCGAACGCGGCAAAAGCTTGCGAAAGGGTCTCAGCCGGAACTCCGTCCGCCCTTACATCCACGAGGGTCACTTCTGGCAGCGATTTCAGTGCCTTACGGCAAGTATCGCAGTTTTTCAAACCATAAAGGCGCATTTTTGGGCTGCTCCTGCATTTGTAACTTTTTTATGCAAACTGGTTGGTTCCCAGCGGTATTTCTTGATTTTTTACTTCACCGTGCAATGTTGAAAAAGACGAAACGTGCGTTTCGGACTGTATCTGACCCAGAAATCAGCCCGATACGCCATTAAGTCGACCAAAGCCCCCACCAATTTGTGGGACAATGCGCAAGTAGAAGGAGACACGGGACATGCCAACCGGCACCGTGAAATGGTTTAACACTACCAAAGGCTATGGGTTTATTGCCCCTGATGAGGGGGGCAAAGATGTGTTTGTTCATATCTCGGCCGTAGAACGATCCGGCCTCACCGGACTCGCAGACAATCAGAAAGTCTCGTACGAGTTGCAGGACGGGCGTGACGGCCGCCAGATGGCAGCTGATTTGAAGCCGTTGTAACCTCCACCCCGCCAGATGTGGGGTGTTTCCAATCAAGGCTGACGGCCAATTTCAGGCCGTCAGCCAAATATTCCCTAGAAATCGGCGTTACCCACGTGTCGATTTCTCGTTGGTGCGGGCATGCCAGTCTTCGCCCATTGCCACGATGCAGGACGTTCCTGTCGCGTAAGTAACGACCATGGTCCAGTCGCCGCGGTCGCTGCTCCAGACCTCCATGATCTGCTCGGGCCCGCGCATGCCGGTTGCCACGCGTTCGGCGCCGAATTGGCGGGTCAGTTTCTCTTGCAGCCTAGGGGTCGCTTCACACAGTATTTCGGCTATAGGTGATTTTGCCTGCGTAGGTGACGCCAGCACAAGACACAGTGGGATCAGGCGAAACAGATAAGTCATGAAGCCAATGTAACAGCTTCATGACAAAACGTATATACAAAAGATATGCTTCTGAGGCTCAATCCTTGCGGATTACAACCTCGAACTCACGCCACTCTCGCGCCGTCATGCCCGAGTTTTCCTGGGTCACAGTCTCACCTGCCAACATCCGGCGCAGGCTGTCGACCATTTGGGCCGAGAGGTTAACGGCACCCAGCCGATAATCCTCGAACGCCCTATAGGCGAAAGGCACCCAATCGGCGACGATCTTGCACATCATATCGGCATAGACCCGGATCTCGTATTGGGCATGCGGGTCAGCGCGCAGACGCAGGAAGTGGAACAGATTGTGCAGGTCCACCTTCCAATACCACTGCGTATAGATGTTTGCCGGCAGGTTCATCCGCGCCAGTTCGCGCGCCAAACCCTGTTGCCCATCCTGATTGATCATCGCCTCGTAATTGTCATAACAGCGGGCGCTGTCGGCCTTGAGGATTTCCAGCACACGCGCGGCCTCTTCCCCTTCCAAGGCGGACCCACGGCCCTGGTTGTTGACCTCGGACTGCGCGGCCACGTGGTCAGGGGCGGGAATATAGAACTCACGGTCGAGAATTGAATAGCGCGCCGAGTATTCGTTCACATTGGCGGTCCGGTGGCGAATCCACTGGCGCGCGACGAAAACCGGCAGCTTTACATGCAGCTTGATCTCGCACATCTCAAACGGCGTCGAATGCCAGTGACGCATCAGATAGCGGATCAGGCCCTCATCATTTTGCACGGATTTGGTGCCCTTGCCGTAGGACACGCGCGCCGCCTGACAAATGGCTGCATCGTCGCCCATGTAGTCGATGACCCGGACAAAACCGTGGTCCAACACCTGATGGGCCGTGTACAGATGGTCTTCCATGCCCGGTGCAACAACGCGGCGAGTTGGATGCGATTGCGCGCGCTGCGCTTCGATCTCGGCCAGTTGGTCGGCAGACAGAGGCATGAAATTATCCTTTCCAAGAATGAGTCGATGACCACTATATATCGTCAACTCCACCACTGGAACCGCGATATCTGCCGTAAACCGCGCGAAGTTCGAAATCGTGTTCTCGGCCCCTCTCGACACCTCGCGCAACCGCGCTAAGCTGCGCACCAAGCGAAGAAAAGGAGGAAGGCCAAGATGGGGCTGAGATATTTGCACACCATGGTCCGCGTGAAGGATCTTGAGAAATCAATGGCGTTCTATGAGCTGCTAGGCCTGAAGGAAACGCGCCGCCACGAAAGCGAACAAGGCCGGTTCACGCTGATCTTCATGGCCCCTCCCGGGCAGGAGGATCGCCCGCTTGAGCTGACCTATAACTGGGACGGTGACGATGCGCTGCCGAGTGACAGTCGTCATTTCGGTCATCTCGCCTATGGTGTCGACAACATCTATGAGACCTGCCAGCACCTGCAGGACAATGGCGTCGTGATCAACCGCCCGCCTCGCGACGGTCGGATGGCGTTCATTCGCTCGCCCGACAACATCTCGGTCGAGCTGCTGCAGAACGGTGACGCACTTGAGCCCGCCGAGCCATGGAGCAGCATGGAGAGTACCGGGCACTGGTGATCCGCACTCTGACAGCACTGGGGTTGGCCGCGTTGGCCAGCCCCGCGCAGGCCGAAGACTGCCGGCTGGCCCTTTTGCTGGCGCTGGATATCTCGGTCTCCGTAGATCAGACCGAGGATGCGCTGCAACGTCAGGGCCTTGCCGCCGCGATGCTCGCGCCCGAGGTTCAGGCCGCTTTTTTCTCGTCTCCCGCCCCTGTTGCGCTGGCCGTTTATGAATGGAGCGGCCGATCCACCCAGCACGTTGTCTTACCCTGGAAGTTGATCGAAAACGAAGGCGACCTGCTGGCCGCGGCAACCCGGATCAGCCAGTCCGAGCGGTCAGATTCCGGGTCTGCCACCGCGATGGGGCATGCGCTGGCTTACGGGGCTACCATGTTGCAGGATGGTCCGGACTGTCTGTTTCAAACCATTGATCTGTCCGGAGACGGGGCGAACAATGATGGCTATGGCCCCAAAATCGCCTACAAGCATTTTCCCTTCGACGCTGTCACGGTGAACGGGTTGGTGATCAATGCCGCCGATTTCGAGGGCGAGTTATTTCTGGTTCCTTTCTTCGAAGAAAACGTCCTGCACGGACCGGGTGCTTTTCTTGAAATCGCGCAGGGGTTTGAAGACTTTGAGCGTGCCATGCGCCGCAAGCTGGAACGAGAATTGAGCGGCCTGCAATTGGGATATCTGCAAGAAACAGGCCATAGATGACACGGTTGCTCGCGCTTGTTGTTAGCCTTTTAGCAGGATCCGTTTCGGCGCAATGTCGTCAAGCTCTCGCGCTTGGGTTGGATGTGTCCGGCTCTGTCGACGTTCACGAGTACAGGTTGCAGATCGACGGTTTGGCTGCTGCACTGCGGCGCCCTGAAATCCGCAAGATCATATTGGCAAACCCCGCATTTCCCGTTCGCCTCGCGGTGTTCGAATGGAGCGAACCCGGCCATCAGCGCGTGCTTGTAAAATGGACCGAAATCCGCACCGAATCTGATCTAGGCAGGATCGCGGCGAGACTGGGCGACGTGACCCGCAGCGCCGCCCCGCAAGGCACAGCCGTGGGCGATGCGATGCTGTTTGGCGCGGACCTCCTGAACCAACAACCGGAGTGTTGGAAGCACACTTTGGATTTGTCTGGAGATGGGAAGCACAATCTCGGCCTCCACCCACGCGCAGCCAAGGCGCTGCTGCAGGACAACGGCATCACCATCAACGGTTTGGTGATCGGTGTCGACGACTCCAACTATGGCGACCAACGGGATGTCCAGGTTGGAGAGCTGTCCGCCTACTACAACGCTTGGGTCATCCTCGGCCCTGATGCGTTTGTCGAGGTCGCACTTGGTTTTGAGGCCTATGAGGATGCCATGACCCGCAAACTGATCCGAGAGCTGCAGGGGATCATCCTATCCCAAGCCTCTGATCAGTAGATATAACGAATCTGGTCCGTCCAATAGCGTTCGACCCGACGCAGCGAAGTGGTGATATCCTCGATCCCTTCCGCCCCCAGAACGCCGCGGTTCTGCAACCCTTCGGCATGGCGCAAGAACAACTCGGACACGATATCACGAATCTCGCGGCCTTGAGGTGTCAGACGGACCCGGACCGAGCGCCGGTCAATCTCGCAGCGTTGGTGGTGCATATACCCCATCTCGACAAGTTTCTTGAGGTTGTAGCTGACATTGCTGCCCTGATAGTAGCCGCGGCTTTTCAATTCGCCGGCGGTCACCTCATGGTCGCCGATGTTAAACAGCAAAAGCGCCTGAACCGCGTTGATTTCCAGCACGCCCACCCGTTCGAACTCATCCTTGATGACGTCCAGCAACAGACGATGCAGACGCTCGACCAGAGCGAGCGCCTCAAGATAACTGGTCATGAAGCCTTTGGCCCCCGACGCAGAGACCTGCATTTCCATACTCATCCGACCCTCCGATTCAGCCGTGTCGTTTCAGACACGATGACCTGAATTTCCGAAAAATCGGTTAAGTCTGATTTTCTTTATTTTTGAAATGTTTGCGCGATATCCGCGATCAGGTCAGCGAAAGGATCGGGCGTGTTCACCTGCCCAGTGACCCATTGATACAGGTCCTGATCGTTTTCCTTCAGAAGCGCGTCATACAAATCCAGCCGGGCCGTATCCATCGAGTTCAGGTTGCGCTCGGCATAAGCCGACAGGATCAGATCCATCTCTTTGATCCCACGCCGCATGGAGCGCATCTGCAGGCGTTTGATCCGAACCTCGCGTGTTTCAGTCATTCTTGTCCTGCTCCAGCATCAAACGCAGTTTCTTTTCCAACCGGGCGGCGCGCTCTGCGCTGGCCCGCATCTCACCACGAATGGCGCGCAATTCGGCGACCGCGTCCGCCAGTTCCAGATTGGCTTCGCCTTCTTCCAGAGGGGCCTCCATGCCCTCACCCTCACCAGTCAGCAGCCACATGATCGAGACGTTGATCATGCCCGCCATCATCGACAAGCGATTGGCGCGCGGTTCGGACAGGTCGTTCTCCCAGGCCGCGATCGTTGCCTTTTTGACCCCCAGACGGCGTGCCAATTGTGCCTGCGTCATCCCCGCCGCTTCGCGCGCCCCGGCCAGCCTGTCTCCGAACGTTGCAGCATCCGGTCCGTACCAGTCGGTTTCGTCGTTCATCGGGGTCTCCAATTCTCGTGTGTCATACAGCTTGATCGTCAATCGGGCGCACCCTATGACAGACAGGTTGAACATACAAACCGAGGCCGACCATGAGTTTCCTGTCTGCGACATTGTCACGCGTAAAACCCTCTCCGACCGTCGCGATGACAGCGAAAGCGGCCGAGTTGAAAGCCGCCGGGCGCGATATCATCGCCCTCAGCGCAGGTGAGCCGGATTTCGATACGCCGCAGAACATCAAGGATGCAGCCGTCGCTGCCATCGCTGCGGGCAAGACCAAATACACCGCGCCCGATGGCATTGCCGAGCTGAAACAGGCGGCTTGCGCCAAGATGAAACGCGATCATGGGCTGGACTACACACCCGCGCAGATCTCGGTCGGAACGGGCGGTAAGCAGACGCTCTACAACGCGCTGATGGCAACGATGAACGAAGGCGATGAGGTTCTGATCCCCGCGCCTTATTGGGTCAGCTATCCCGATATGGTCCTGCTGGCGGGCGGAACGCCTGTTGTGGTCGAGACCACTTTGGAAAACAGTTTTAAGTTGACGGCCGCGCAGCTTGAAGCCGCGATCACGCCCAAGACCAAATGGTTCATCTTCAACTCGCCGTCGAATCCCACAGGCGCGGGCTACAGCCGGGACGAATTGAAAGCGCTGACTGATGTATTGATGCGCTATCCGCATGTCTGGATCATGTCGGACGATATGTATGAACACCTCGCCTATGACGGGTTCGAGTTCTGCACCCCGGCCGAGGTTGAACCCGGCCTCTATGATCGCACGCTGACCTGCAATGGCGTCTCCAAAGCCTATGCGATGACTGGCTGGCGGATCGGCTACGCGGCTGGTCCGGTCGAAATCATCGCCGCGATGCGTAAGATTCAGTCTCAGTCAACGTCGAACCCCTGCTCGGTCAGCCAATGGGCGGCGGTTGAAGCGTTGAACGGCACGCAGGACTTTCTGGCCCCCAACAACGAGACGTTCAAACGCCGCCGCGATCTGGTCGTCGGCATGTTGAACGCCAGCGACGGGATCACCTGCCCGACGCCCGAGGGCGCGTTTTATGTCTACCCATCAATCGCGGGGCTGATTGGCAAGACCACGCCGCAAGGCACGGTGATCAACTCGGATGAAGCCTTTGCCACCGCCCTACTTGAAGAACATGACGTTGCCGTCGTCTTTGGTGCAGCCTTTGGCCTTTCGCCCAACTTCCGGGTCAGCTACGCGACCTCGGATGAGGCATTGACCGAAGCCTGTACGCGTATCCAGCGTTTCTGTGCCTCGTTAACCTAAGCCGGAGCCACGCATGACCGCAGAGCTGCCAGAGTATTATTTCCGCATCCGAGAAAACGGGGCCGTGGTGTTCAGGATCGACACCGAGAATCGGCAGCAGCGGATCGAGATGGATCAGATCGCGGTCATCAACATCCGCAACGGAGAGGTCAAGCCGCATGGTCAACGCACCCTGACCGAGGCCGACAAGGCCGAGATCGCCCGATGGATGGATGCGCGCAAGGACCTGCTGGCCCAGCGCGATATTGACGATATTCACCGGGCCGTCGACTACCTGAACCTGACCACGCAATGGGCGCAGTCCAAAGCGTCGGAAGAACAGCTTGAAGAGGTGACCGACCGGCTGTTGATGGCGATGCACGATTTGCGCTCGGTTCTAGTGCGCAAGAAAGCGGACCGGCTGAAAGGCGGCTGAGGGCTACTCGGCCGGTACGCCCACCTCGCGGACAGATCGCATCCAGAACCGTGCCATCAGCAGGACGGCTGCAAAGGCCAGCCCAAGCACAAGGCCCATCCAGACGCCGATCCCGTCCATGCCCTGCACGAAGCCGAAATAGTAAGAGGCCGGGATTCCGATCACCCAATAGCTAAGGGCTGCCATGATCATCGGCACTTGTGCATCCTGCAGACCGCGCAGAAGGCCCAGCGCGATCACCTGAGCACCATCGACCAGCTGAAACAGGGCTGCCATGGCCAGGAGGCCGGTGCCAATCGCCAAAATCTCGCCGCGCTGCGCGTTGTCGGCCTCCATAAATAGCGAGATCAGAGGCTCGGCACAGGTCAGGAACAGTATGATCGTCAGCACGGACACGACCAGAGACATGCCGGTAACCGCAATCGCGCCACGCTCCAAATGGGCGCGGTCGCGGCGGCCCAACGCATTGCCCGCGCGAATGGTCGCCGCGTTGGACAGACCCAGATGCACCATGAAGGTCGCCGAAGCGAGGTTGAGCGCAATCCCATGCGCCGCCAGCGGCACCTGCCCCAGCCACCCCATCATGATCGCCGAAGTCGCAAACAGAGTGACTTCGGCCAGTGTGGTCAGGCCAATCGGAACGCCCAGCCGCAGAACCCGGCCAAACATATCCCAATCCGGGCGCCAGAAGCGTTGAAACAGACTGTGCTCCGGCAGAACCCGAACCGCATAGATGATAACCGCAACCAGCGACACGATCTGTGTCACCACGGACGCAATTGCTGCCCCCATGACCCCAAGCTCGGGCGCACCCCAATTGCCGAAGATCAGGGCATAATTGGTGACGCCATTCACGACCGCGGCGATAACGGTGATCCAAAGCACGATTTGAGTACGCTCCAACGCGGCCAGATAGGACTTCAGCACCATCACCAGCAGCGCAGGAAACAACCCCCATCCTGCAACGCGAAGATATTCCGAGGCGGTCTGCGCCACCTGCGGCTCCTGTTTCAGGGCAATCAGGATGGGATAGGACCACCATAGCAGAGGCATCATCAGTGCGGCATAGAGCAGTGACAGCCACAAGCCCATGCGGGTCGAGCGGCGGATGCTGGTCTCATCCTCTTCCGCCGCGGCCGTCGCCACCATGGGCATAACGGCCCAGCCAAATCCGGCCCCAAACAGGAACAACACAAAGTAGTAGCTGCTTGCCAGTGTCACTGCAGCCAGGGCCTCAACCCCGTACCAGCCGAGCATCACCGTATCGGTCAGGCCGATCGCGAACTGCGCCAAATGCCCGCCAACCAGCGGCAGTCCAAGCACAGCAATCGCCCGGAAATGGGCGGGATATGTCATCACTTTCGTCATCTCGCCAGCCATAGGCCCGCGCCCTGCCCAAAATCAAGGCAGAAAAGAAAAACTCAGTGCGAGACTTTGGATGGATGCCCGCCGAAAGAAAGAAGCCGTTGAAATTTGGCACTCAACGGCTTCTTTCCACTTTGCGTTTTAGTTGGATTTGGCGTCCGGGTGCAGCGCTGTCCCCAGAATATGATCCGAACGGTGGATCACATGATGCGCCTGACCGACGATCAGCGGATCAGGCCGATCAACTATGGACACGTCTTTGTCCGGATAATCCAGCGTCGACAGGAAATGGCGCATGCAGTTCAGGCGCGCGCGTTTCTTGTCGTTGGATTTGACGACGGTCCATGGCGCGTCAGCGGTGTCGGTGTAGAAGAACATCGCCTCTTTCGCCTCGGTATAATCGTCCCACTTGTCCAGGCTCGCTTTGTCGATGGGCGACAGCTTCCACTGTTTCAACGGATCGGTTTCACGGCTCTTGAAGCGGCGCTGTTGCTCTTCCTGCGTGACCGAGAACCAGTATTTGTAGAGATTGATGCCCGAGCGCACCAGCATCCGTTCCAAATCCGGGGTTTGACGCATGAATTCCAGATACTCGTTGGGATCGCAAAAGCCCATCACCCGCTCAACGCCGGCACGGTTGTACCAGGAGCGGTCGTAGAACACCATTTCGCCAACGGTGGGCAGCTCCTGAATGTAGCGCTGGTAATACCACTGGCCTTTCTCCTCCCACGTCGGCTTGTTGAGCGCGACGACACGCGCCTGACGCGGGTTGAGATGTTCCATGAAGCGCTTGATCGTACCGCCCTTACCCGCAGCGTCGCGACCCTCGAACAACAACACGAAACGCTGACCCGTATCCTGAGCCCAATGCTGAACCTTCAGCAATTCGGCCTGCAACTTGGCTTTCTGCGTCTCGTAATCCTTGCGTGCCATCTTGCGACCATAGGGGTACTTCCCGCTTTCGAACGCGTGCCGAATCTTCTCGGCGCTGGGTACGGCCGGTTCGGGTGCAGGTGTGGGCACTACCTTGATGTTAACGGCTTCGGGTTTCTTCTGGGCGGTCGTTTCCATTCAGCTGTCCTCTTGTTGTTCTTGTCTTGAGAACGAGCTAGCAGAAAGCGCAAGATCCTGCGTTGATTGGGATCAAATTGGAACGAATTTCGACGAAAAAACCGGGGGTTCCGAGACGAGCAGCCTAGCGATGCCCCCAATCATCGGGATTGTCGGAATTGTTGGGCGACAACCCCAGCACATCCCCCTTAGTCGAACAGCCCAAACCCAGAACCGTCCGATTGGCGTAGTTGAAATAGGCGCAGACCTGGTTGATCTCGAGGATTTCTCCGTCGTCCCACCCGGCGTCGCGCAGGGCTGTGACATCGGCCTCGACCATGGCGCCGGGTGCTTCGGTCAACTTGCGCGCATAGTGCATCGCTGCGATCTGCGCTGCGTTCAAAGGCGTGGCCTCCGGATCGCCCAACTCAATCGCCGCGCGGATCGCATCCCCCCTTGGCGGATCGGCCAGTAACCGTTGTAGACCGTTGAAGTGATGCTCAACACAATAGGAACATGTGTTCAACGCACTGACCCAAACACCAAGCGTCTCCAGAAACCATTTGGGGATCGTGTTGGCCGAATGGTGCAGCACGTTTTTGTACAGCGTCATGTGGCCTTCCATCGAATGCGGGCGCAGGGAATGCGCCATCATGATGTTGTCCACATTATTGTCGGGCCCAGTCACCCGGTCATACAACTTTTTTAGCTTACCGGTCGCTTCCTGAAATGGCACGGTTTTGATCCAGCTCATTGAAACGAGGCCCCTTTTTCCTTGAACATTTTAGGTCACACACAGCTTGGCTACATTTGAGGCGAACAATCAACCACTATTGAAAACAGATGCCAAAAGGGTTGAACTCCCTCCAGAATCTTCATCCCGGACGCGATTTCTTGCCAGAGGCCACCGTGCGTATTCTCATTATTGCTTTTCTTCTATCCTCCGCCGCAACCGCCTTTGCCGCGCTCTCTCTGATTTCTATCGATTGGCTTTTGCTAACTGCCCCTTGCGCCATGGCCAGTGCGCTTTTGATCCTGGCAAGATGGCTTAAACGCAAGCCACGCAGCTGGGCCGTTGTCGACGGATCGAATGTCATGCACTGGAAGGATGGCGAGCCTCGCATAGAAACGGTGCGAGAAGTAGTCGAGAAACTGACCGGCGCCGGTCTAACGCCCGGCGTAGTCTTCGACGCTAACGTGGGCTACAAGATCAAGGGCCGCTACTTGCACCACAACGCCCTTGCCGATCTGCTAAACCTGCCCGAGGATCGCGTCATGGTGGCCCCAAGCGGCACGCCCGCTGACCCCTTGGTGCTGCAAGTTGCAAAAGACTATGGAGCAATCGTCGTATCAAACGACCGCTTCCGCGACTGGGCCGAGGAGTTTGGCGCGGTTTTGCAACCGGAATACTCCGTGCGTGGCGGATACAGGGATGGGGCGCTTTGGCTGTCTTTGTAGCATGTCAAACGCCGACATTTAGGCAATCCATCCACAAGACCTCGGGTCCCTCTTCCCCCGACCCACATCACCTGCCATAATAGGGGAAACTCAAAAACAAGAGCAGCACCGATGCCCGACGATCTGTTGACGCCCAGCGCGACCGCCACTTATGACGCCTCCTCGATCGAGGTGCTTGAAGGGTTGGAGCCGGTTCGAAAACGCCCCGGTATGTATATCGGCGGCACGGATGAGCGCGCTCTGCACCACATGGTCGCCGAGATCCTCGACAACTCGATGGACGAAGCGGTGGCCGGTCACGCCAACCGGATTGAGGTCGAGCTTCACGCAGACTACGCCCTGACGGTGCGCGACAACGGGCGCGGTATTCCGATCGACCCGCACCCTAAATTCCCCGACAAATCCGCGCTTGAGGTCATCCTATGTACCCTGCACGCGGGCGGCAAATTCTCGGGCAAGGCGTACCAGACCTCGGGCGGTCTGCACGGCGTGGGGGCGTCGGTTGTGAACGCGCTGTCGGATTCGATGGTCGTACAGGTAGCACGAGACAAAACGCTGTTCGAGCAGCGATTCTCGCGCGGAATTCCTCTGGGTCCAGTCGAAAAAGTCGGCGCGGCGCCGAACCGGCGCGGTACGACCGTAACCTTCCACGCGGATGCCGAGATCTTTGGTCACCATAAGTTCAAACCGGCGCGGCTGTTCAAATCCATCCGCTCCAAGGCCTACCTGTTCTCGGGCGTCGAAATCCGCTGGAAATCTGCCATCGATGATGGTGAGACCCCGACCGAGGCCACGTTCCACTTCCCCGGCGGCCTCTCGGATTACCTTAAAGAAACGATGAACGGCTCCTCCACCTATGCCGAACAGCCCTTCGCGGGCACCGTGGACTTCAACGAGAAATTCGGAACGCCGGGCAAGGTCGAATGGGCGATCAACTGGACGCCCTCGCGCGACGGGTTCATCCAGTCCTACTGTAACACCGTTCCCACGCCCGAAGGCGGCACTCATGTGGCCGGATTCTGGGCCGCGGTTCTTAAGGGTATCAAGGCCTATGGGGAACTGATCAACAACAAGAAAGCCGGTCAGATCACCCGCGATGACCTGATCACGGGCGGCTGCGCGCTAGTGTCGTGCTTCATCAGCGAGCCCGAGTTTGTCGGCCAGACCAAAGATCGTCTGGCTACAGTCGAGGCACAGCGGCTGGTCGAAAACTCCGTCCGCGACCATTTCGACAACTGGCTGGCGGCTGACACGAAATCCGCCGGCGCGATCCTGGATTTCCTCATCCTGAGGGCTGAGGAACGTCTGCGCCGACGGGCCGAGAAGGAAACACAACGCAAATCCGCCACTAAGAAACTTCGTCTCCCCGGCAAGCTGGTGGATTGCTCTAGTTCAACACGCGACGGCACCGAGTTATTCATCGTCGAGGGCGACTCGGCGGGCGGTTCTGCTAAAATGGGCCGCGATCGCAAGACACAGGCCCTTTTGCCCCTGCGCGGCAAGATTCTGAACGTGCTGGGCGCGGCCAGTTCTAAACTGGGCACGAACGCCGAGATCAACGACCTGACCCAAGCTCTGGGTGTGGGCCTTGGCACCAAGTTCAACGTCGACGACCTGCGCTATGACAAGATCATCATCATGACCGACGCGGATGTGGACGGCGCGCATATCGCGTCCTTGCTGATGACATTCTTCTTCACCCAGATGCGCCCGATGATCGACGCGGGCCACCTGTATCTGGCCTGCCCGCCTCTGTACCGCCTGACCCAAGGGGCCAAACGCGTCTATTGTCTGGATGAGGCCGAGCGTGACGAATGGCTTGAAAAAGGTCTGGGCGGCAAGGGCAAGATCGACGTCTCGCGCTTCAAGGGTCTGGGCGAAATGGACGCCAAGGACCTGAAAGAAACCACAATGGACCCGGCCTCACGCAAATTGATCCGCGTCACCATCGACGAGGACGAACCCGGTGAGACCGGCGATCTGGTCGAGCGTCTGATGGGCAAAAAACCCGAACTGCGGTTTCAATACATTCAGGAGAACGCGCGGTTTGTGGAGGAGCTGGATGTTTAGTGGCTAACAAGAAAATCGGCACCTGCCTCCTCACTGGGAAGACCGACAAGCTCGTCAAATGCCATATTTTACCGCAAGCCTTCACTCGTCCTGCAATAAACGGTGAGCCGCTTCTTCAGTCGACAAAAGGTGAAGGCCATAGAAGGCGTTGGACGAGTTGGTATGACGCTTCACTAGTGACACGTGCCGGCGAAGACATTCTAAGCGCGATCGATGACGTAGCTATAAAGGAACTGAGACGAGCGAAATTGGTGTGGTCAGGTTGGGGAATCGTGCCACCGGTTTTCGAGCCGATTGGCCCGTACCTGCCAGACCATGGCCTACGTACCGTCAAAAAAATCAATCAGGAAGCCATCTGGAGGTTTTTTTGGAGTATCGCATGGCGAGCTAGTGTTTCCCAAATAGCTGATATGAAGTACTTTCAGCTTCCCGAGGAAGTTGAGGTAATGGCGCGAGATGCCATCTTGAAGCAGAGAACCTCATGCTTGGAACTTCCAGTGTCACTTATCCAGTTGTCTACCAAGGGAGAAGCACACAATCATTCCCCCATCATTGATACGAAATTACAACCAAGTTCAGATGGCAAAAACGAGAAGCAGGTACCTTTCGCTAGAATTTACGTAGATGGGTTAGTCGCGCACCTTGAGTTCTCGCCAATATCCAAAACACACGACGGGGATCTCTCAATCTGGCTTGGCGATCGACCTAACATTGCTGTCAGCACGATTTCATACGAAGCCTCATTTCACTATCAGAATATGCTGAACATAGCTTACGAAAGCTATTTTGGCCCTCTTAGTGAGCCTGCTTAACTATTCCCAAGCAATCCTTCTTGCCCATGTAAGTCGATAACGCGCGGCATCTTCGCCCCCCGAAGCAAGCGTAGGATGGGTTTCCAACCCATCAAATTTCCCGCCTCCAGATGGGTGTAAACACCCATCCTACACCACCACAATCCCGGCGTCCGATCTCAGCGATATCCCCGTAGGCCGGGCTTCAGCCCGGCACACCGCAACCCCCTTGCCTAACCCGTTGATCCCGTTCACACTTACCCTCAAACCGTCATCCAAGAACGACATTTGAGGTTCCGAGCGTCCAAGACCCAATCTAACCACGAACAGAGTTTCGAACGGGAGGACGACATGAAAACACTTACCCTAGGTCTGGCGCTGGCCGTGCTGGCCTCGACCGCCGCCGCGCAGCAAACGCTTAGCCTTGCATCGCCCATACCGGATGGGGCCGAGAGCCGGTTCTGCTATTACGAAGGCTTGGCCTATTCCGAAGACGCCTTTGTCCTGCTGGTCGGCGACAACACCGTCACCGACACAATATCCACCGTGCAGGAACGCCTGCTACGATGCCACCGCGACAGCGACGGTACCTTGAAATGGCGGCCGCAGAGTACATTCTCGACCAACAACTAACGAACCTGGCTCTCTAACCAAGCTTCTGGTCCAGCCAGTCCGCGATCTGCGCGGCTGGTCCCTCCCACCCAGGCTCCATGAACAGGAAATGCGCGTGGTTTTCGACGGGCATGAAAGTTGCTCGGTCTCCATAAAGGTCCGATAAGGCGCGGCAGGTATTGGGGTTCACGGCTCGGTCCTCGGTACCGGAGACGATCAGCACGGGGCAGTCGACCTTATCGATGTCCACTTTCATCGCGTGATGGTCGTCGAACATCCAGAAGAACATCTCGAACATCACTCGCCCGCTTTCCGGGCCAAGCCGATCGAAGACCGCGTGTTGTTGCGCCTCGGGCAGCTTATTCAGCGCAAACGGGGCCATGAGTTCAAAATCGACCCGCATGGGCTGCTTCCAGAAGGCCCCACCCTCCATCAACGCACGCGGTACGGCACGTTCATCGTCGGTCTCGGGCAGAGTGCCCCAGGCCGCGTTAGGATTAATCAGAACAATGGCTCTGGCCAAGCCGCGCGCGGCGACCTGTTGCGCCACAACACCCGCAATGGCGTGACCCAGCAGCACAGGCTTGCTGTCGAGCCCTTCGACAAACTCCGCGATATCATCCGCATAGTCCATGACGCTCGTGTCAGTCAGGCCCGGATCAGGTTCGGCCTTGGGGTCCGCATCGTGATACCGCAGAGCCGGGGTGTGGACCGTCCAACCGCGGTCACGGAAAAAACCAGCGTAGTCCTCCATACACCAAGGGCCGGCAAACGCGCCGTGGATCAGGACAATATGCTTCTTCATAAAAACCTCCCACCTATTTCCGCCCAGTATGGTCATCCTGAAAGACGAAACAACAGCGCGTGATCGCTGTTGCGTGAGGGGGCGGACCACTTAAACTTGTCTCATGACTTTTGTGACCGAAAACCAATTGCCTCTGCTGATCCTATTCTTCCTGATCGGATCGGTTGGAACGGGCTTTCTGTTTCGTAAACCAGCCGGGCACAGGGCGTGGAAGCTGGCCGATTTGGTTTGGGTGGTCCTCGGCGGGATCGGCGCTCTGGTAGCCGTTCTAGCGGGGCTTTATACATCCGACAGCTCGCGGCTGGATCGGCAGATAGACGTGGCCTACGCAGCATCCTCGGCTTTTGACCGTGATGCGGCGCGGTTCCGGTTGCGGTTTTGCGACCCCGCCTATGACCCCGACACCGGTGCCTTGTGCGAAAAGGTCGAGTTTCTGTCGGCCTCAACCGCCAGCAATACCGATCTGCCTCTTTTCATCGCGGTCACAAACGAGGTCGCCCCCCTGCAGGGTTTGCATTTCCTGTTCGGTCGGCAAGAAAAAGACGAGATGGAGGAGATGGCTGCCAAAGCCGATGCATTCGATATTGAACAATTTCTGGTCTTCACCTCGCTGGATGACGAAACCCAAACCGCCATCGACAATTTGCGCCGCAAAGTCCCCGCAATTGCCGGAGACTATCTGATCCTCGCCCAAAGCTACGATGAGCTGATCGAGCAGGTCAGCAAGCTGAAAGATGAATGGGAGTATCTGCAGGCCAACGCCCACATTCTTGTTCTACAGATCGTAGCGCTGTGTCTTGTCAGTTTTGCCGCGCCCTTCCGATTGGGGAAATCCATTGTCGAGCTGCGGACAACGCTGCATCCTGACGCGCCGCAGGAGGTGACCGATACAGCGCCTGACAGCCCTAGCAAAGCGCAGGCAGACAGCTAGTGCAGGCCTGTCAAAGCACCGAAACCTACTGGTCTCGGCCACAAAACTCCCTATATCTCGGGGCCGAGGCAGATGATAAGGACCACGCCATGCCAACCCGTCGCATATTGCGCCTGACCGGCTCGGATACCGAGAGCTTTTTGCAGGACCTGATCACAAATGACATCAGCGGGCTGGATGCAGGGCTGGTCTATGCCGCGCTATTGACGCCGCAGGGCAAATACCTGGCCGATTTCTTCCTGAAACGCGACGGCGACGCCGTGTTGCTGGATGTGGCCGAGTCGTTGGCGGATGGCCTGATCAAACGGTTAAGCATGTACAAGCTGCGGGCGGATGTGGCGATCGAGGCCTCGGACCTTAACCTGCATCGTGGCACCGGGCCTGCGCCAGAGGGCGCACTGCCTGACCCGCGTCATCCTGACTTGGGCTGGCGGGCTTACATCGCGTCGACAGAAAGCGATGATGGTACCGATTGGGACGCAATTCGCGTGCGCCATTGCATCCCTGAAACCGGCGTCGAATTGCACCCCGACAGCTATATCCTCGAATCCCGATTTGAGCCGCTGCGAGGCGTCGACTTCAAAAAGGGCTGCTATGTTGGTCAGGAAGTGACCGCGCGCATGAAACACAAGACTGAGCTGCGCAAAGGACTGTGTCGCGTCGCCATCGACGGGGCAGCCCCTGTGGGCAGCGCGATTGAGGCCAATGGCAAGCCGGTGGGCACCCTGTTTACGCAATCGGGCGGCCACGCCATCGCCTATCTGCGCTTTGATCGGGCAACCGGTGACATGCAGGCCGACGCGGCCACGGTCCGTCTGATCGACTGATATTTGTTGCCCAATCGGCACGTGGCCAAAGCGGTCTGAGCGCTGACCGTTTGAACCCCTGTCCCTGCCCTGCCACAGTGCGGCTATTCGAATGAACCGGATACCCGCATGCTACGACTTTATTCCGCAATCTGGCGCGCAAGCGCCGGGCGTCAGATCCTACTTATCCTGCTCTCAGTGGCCGTGGCCGCTCTGGCCGCTGTTCCGCTGGAGTTTCAACGCGCAATCGTCAACCACCTGACCTCGCTCGATGTCGGGGCAGAACGCCTGATCTATCTGGGGCTTGGCATGATGGGGGTGATCTTGCTGAGCCTCGCGTTGAAATGGGTTCTGGGTTACCGCGCGGGTACTTTGGGCGAGGACATGATCCGCCTGATCCGCCAACGTCTGCTTTGGCGGTCCTCAGACATCAACGAAACCGGCGAGAGCGTGCGCAAGGGCACCATGACCACCGCAATCTCGGCCGAGGCGGAGGAGCTGGGCAAATTCGCAGGCGGCGCATTCTCGGACCCGGTGGTCCAGATCGGCACGTTGATCAGTGTCATCGGCTATATCTCATCCACGCAGCCGGGGCTGGGCCTGATCGCCTTTTCGATGATCGTGCCGCAGATCATCATCGTTCTGGTCTCGCAGCGCAAAGTGAATGTCTTCGTGGCCGAGCGTGTCCGCATCCTGCGCAGTGCGACAGATCAGCTGACGACCGAGGATCTCGACGCGGTCGAGCAGGATATCAACGCCCTGTTCGACGACATCTATGAAACCCGCATGTAGAAAAGCGTGCAATTTTGACCCCCTAAGCGGGGAAATCGGCGTCCAAATTTGACCCCTCCCTATGGTTGTAGACATCCTTTTCATTGAGCAGTCGATGGAGAGGCAAGCGGGATGATTTGCGTGGAAACTATTAGAAAAGTGCGTCGCTTACACCTGATCGAAAAAAAGAGCATCAAGGAAATTTGCCGTTCGCTCAATTTGAGCCGTGCAACGGTTCGAAAGATAATCCGATCGGGAGTGACGGAGTTCAAATATGAGCGCAAATCGCAGCCATACCCGGTGCTCGGGCCTTGGCGCGCGCGTCTGGATGAAACGCTTGAGGAGAACGAGGCGCTTCCGAAGAAACACCGCAAGCGGATGACCAAAATCTGGAAGGAACTCTCCGATGATGGTTTTGGCGGCGGGTATGACAGTGTTCGACGCTACACAAAGAATTGGCGCATTGCGCACGGCCGACAACAGGCGCAGGCGTTCATCCCGCTGATCTTTGATCCTGGGGAGGCGTACCAGTTCGACTGGAGTGTGGAGACGGTTTTGATGGACGATGCACTCACGACCGTGAAGGTTGCCCATTTCAAACTTTGCCATAGCCGCATGCCATTCTCCATTGCCTATCCGCGCGAGACGCAGGAGATGGTCTTTGATGCCCACGACGAGGCCTTCAAATTCTTTGGTGGAGGCTGCATCAACGGGATCTACGATAACATGACGACCGCCGTCGATGCGATCCTGTCGGGCAAGGAAAGAAAGTTCAACAAGGCATTCTCCCGGATGTGTTCTCATCATCTGGTGAACCCGATCGCCTGTACGCGCGCGGCCGGTTGGGAGAAGGGTCAGGTTGAGAATCTGGTCAAGGAGAGCCGCGCCTATAGTTTTACACCGCGTCTGGAGGTGGCCGACTTCGATGAATTGAATGCCCGGCTGCAAAAAGACGCGATCAAACGCGCAAAAGAACTGCGGCATCCGGAAAACCTGGAGGTGACGGTCTGGGAGGAGTTCCAGCAGGAAAAGCCGCTGCTGACGCATCTGCAGAAGCCCTTCGTCGGGTTCCGTGAAAAGACGGTCGCCGTGAGCCGAACCTGCCTGATCAACTTCGAAAGAAACAAATACAGCGTTGAGGCAAGAGCTGTTGGACGTCAGGTCCAGTTGCAGGTCTACGCCACGCGGATTGTCCTGCGCCAAGACGGTGAGATTGTCGGAGAGCACGAACGGTGCTTCGGCCGAGGAAAAACGATCTTCAACCCTTGGCACTATGTGCCCGTCCTCAAGCGCAAGCCTGGCGCTCTGCGCAATGGAGCACCGTTCCGTGACTGGGACCTACCACCGGCAATGACGCAGATCTGGACCCATCTGCGGGGCACATCCGACGGAGACCGGCAACTTGCCGATATTCTTTTCGCTGCTTACCAGCACGACATTGATGTGGTCGAGGCTGCCTGCGAAGAAGCTCTAAAATCTGGCCTGCGCAAGGCCGATGCGATCCTGAACATTGTCTCTCGGCGCACCAATCCCCCGCCGCCAAAGGCGATTGAGCCGCCTGCCCACCTGCAGCTGAAAATGGCACCGATCGCGGATTGCGCTCGCTATGACAGGCTTGGAGGCTCCCATGCAACTGCGTAAGGAAATTCTCGAACTTGCCCGTCAACTGAAGTTGCCAGGCATCGTCAACTGCTTTGACGAAGTGATGCAGGCCGCAGCCAAAAACAACTGGCGGCCCCAACAGGTCGTGGCCGAACTCCTCACGGCCGAACTGGCCGAAAAGACTGCGCGCTCGATCCGGTATCAGATGGGTGCCGCAAAGTTCCCGGTCTGCAAGTCCTTACCTGAGTTCGACTTCACGGTCAGCCCCGTCAACGAGGAAGTCGTGCGCAATCTTCATGACGGCGATTTTATGGACCAGGCCAGGAATGGCGTGCTGGTCGGTGGAACCGGATCGGGCAAAACGCATCTCGCAACAGCGATCGGGGGCCACGCGGTCAATAACCGCCGGCGGGTCAGGTTCTTCAGCGCTGTGGATCTCGCGAACAAGCTGGAGGCTGAACATCGCGAAGGCAACGCCGGGCGGCTCAGCGAGCAGCTGATCCGCGTCGACCTCGTGATTATAGACGAACTCGGTTATCTGCCGTTCGCAGAGTCTGGTGGACGATTACTCTTCCATCTCATCAGCAAACTGTACGAGCGAACGTCTATTCTGCTAACAACCAACCTCGCATTTGCTGAATGGCCGAGTGTGTTCACAGATGCCAAAATGACCACTGCTCTCCTGGATCGACTGACACACCATTGCGATATCATCGAAACCGGGAACGAAAGCTGGCGAATTAACCACCGCGACTAACCTCGAAATCGGGGAATAAATTCAAAACAGACAGCAGGTCAAACCTTCAGTCGAGCTACGCTCTCTTTTCGGTTTGACCTGCTGTCCACCCCCTCCTGAATCAACCTAAACACGACCCCCTCAACGCCCCTCTTAGCTCCAAGGGGGGTCAAATTTGGACGCCGATGGGGGGTCATTATTCAATGCCGATTGACAAACCCGCAAGCGAATGTTTCTGTGGAAGCTTTCGGCCAAGTTCCTGCTGAGTGTGATCAACGGCGCAGGAACGGTCGGCATATTGATGCTGGGCGGCTGGCTGGTGCTTGAAGGCAAAACCGATGTGGGGACCGTTGTGGCCGCCACCAGTGGCCTCGGCCGCATTCAGGGGCCGACGGCCTTCTTGATCGCCTTTTACCGGCAAGTCAGCGCCAACCGGATCAAATATGAACTGATGCTAGAGCTGTTTGGCCCCGACCCGACACGCTATCGCCACCGCGATTAAAAAAACCGCGCAGCGGCAGGCTGGCGCGGTCTTTTCGGAGTACAAATGGGCGGCTATCAGGCGCGCTCGGAATATTCCATGGTTTCGGTGTTCACCACGATCATCTCGTCCTGACCCACGAATGGAGGCACCATGACCTTGACGCCATTGTCCAGAACCGCCGGTTTGAACGAGTTCGCAGCAGTCTGACCTTTGACAACCGGCTCAGTCTCGACGATCTGGCAGGTGACCTTTTGGGGCAGCGTGGCGTTCAAAGCCTCAGATTCGTAGAACTCGACCACGATGGTCATGCCGTCCTGCAGAAACGGGCGACGCTCGCCCAGCAGGTCGGCAGGCAGTTCGATCTGCTCATAGGTCTCGGCATCCATGAACACCAGCATGCCATCAGATTCGTACAGAAACTGCTGATCCTTCTGCTCAAGCCGAACACGCTCGACCTTATCCGCTGACCGGAACCGCTCGTTCAATTTAGACCCGTTGCGCAGGTTGCGCAGTTCGACCTGCGCAAAAGCGCCTCCTTTACCGGGCTTTACATGGTCTACTTTTACAGCCGCCCACAGCCCGTCATTATGCTCAAGCACGTTGCCAGGGCGAATTTCGTTCCCATTGATCTTGGGCATGACATAATTCCTTCACAAACGGTTGATGCGTCAGTTGTCGTCCCTATATCTGGCAGGACCATCCCTGACAAGACAACGACACCTAGTGCTGCACATGCAGCAAGCCATGCAAATGACGCAACGCAACTATGCATTTTAGCTGTATCCGAATCGGAGCTAATAGGTCATAAGGACCGTCACACCGAAAATGCAAGAGCAAGAACAACAAGGAAGACGAGATGAGAGATTTCGTTGACGGCACTGCCTTTAACAATGAACAAGGCAATCGTGCACGCAAACTTTTCGCGGCTGTTGTGCTGGCCGCACTGGATGATGCCATCGCCGATGACAAGAAATACGGCAATGGCTCCGAACAAATCGCCCGCTGGGCCCGCTCGCGCGATGGTCGCGAGGTGCTGTCCTGCGCGGGTATCGACCCGAACGAGCGGGTTGTTAGCGGACTGATGGACTTCGTTGGCCGTGGTGTGCGGACGTCCGTCGCCCTGTCGCGCGAAGAAAGCGAGCGTCGCAACGCCGCCCAACAAGCCGAAGCCGCCTGATCCAAGGCGATTTCACTACGAAAAAGCGCGCCTCCAGACTTTGGGGCGCGTTTTTCTTTGGCTATGTCTAGAAAAACAGAACCCATTGCCGAGCGACCCAAATCTCGGCCGCCAGCAGCAGCGCGAAGAAGAGCTTTGCGGACAGCGACAGCCCCCTGCTCCAAAGCACGACATAAGAGCCGACGCAGAGCGCGATTGACACCGGCATAACCCAAATCGAGTGATGCGACGTGTCCCAATAGCTGACCGGGCTGTGAAAGACCCAATCGCTCAGCGGCCAGAACTGAGGGCGCCCGTCCCCCGCATGCAGCCCGAAATCCATCAGCAGATGCAATAAACCCGCCGACGCAGCCACCGTCAGGACACGCCATCCCCGCCAAAGCCCCAGCGCCAGTGCCACCCCCCACAGGATGAACGAGTTGTCGATGGCGAAAACCGTCTGCCATTGCGGTGAAAAATACAGCTCGTCGAACACCACATGGGGCGGGATGTTCAGAATATGCAGCGATACCCCCGCCATCAGGTAGAGCGACAGATCCGGCAACAGCGATCCAAGCACAGCCGCCCAAAGTATGCGCCCGCGTGCAGGCCGCGCAAAGGCGGCTGCGCCGATCAAAAGATGCGCGGGTGTGTTCATCTGGGGCTTTCCCTTTAGCGTCAAATCAGGTCATTTGCCCCCAACGTATAGGAGATACCCATGGTTCGCGCCATCATGATTCAAGGCACCGGCAGCAATGTCGGCAAATCGGTTCTGGTTGCCGGGTTGGCGCGGGCGTTCACGCGGCGCGGTTTGAAGGTCGCTCCGTTCAAGCCGCAGAACATGTCGAACAACGCAGCTGTGACGGAAAACGGAGGCGAGATCGGACGCGCACAGGCCTTGCAAGCGCGCGCGGCCAAACGCCCGACTCATACGGATATGAACCCGATCCTGCTCAAGCCCGAAACGGATACTGGCGCGCAGATCATCGTGCAGGGGCAGCGTGCCGGAACCATGAAGGCGGGCGACTATCGCAAGGACAAATCCAAACTGCTGGGGGCCGCGCTGGAAAGCTTTGACCGGCTCTGCGGCGACGCTGATCTGGTCTTGATCGAGGGCGCGGGTAGCCCGGCTGAGACCAACCTGCGCAAAGGTGATATCGCCAATATGGGTTTCGCCTGCGCCGCCGGGGTTTCAGTAGTGCTGGTGGGCGATATCCACCGGGGTGGCGTGATTGCGCAGATCGTGGGCACTCAGGCCGTGCTGGACGAGGGCGATCTGGCGATGATCCGTGGCTTTGCCGTCAACCGCTTCAAAGGCGATGTATCTCTGTTTGATGAAGGGCGCGATGATATCGCCGCGCGGACCAGCTGGCCTTGCCTGGGTGTTGTGCCGTGGTTCCACGACGCCTGGAAACTACCCGCTGAGGATATGATGGACATCCGCTCTCATACCGGTGGGGCCTGCAAGGTTGTGGTGCCTCAACTGGAGCGCATGGCCAATTTCGACGATCTGGACCCTCTGTCGGCTGAGCCCGGCGTCAGTGTCGAGATCATCCCCGCAGGGCGCGCCCTGCCCGGTGATGCCGATCTGGTGCTGTTGCCCGGCAGCAAATCAACCATCGGTGATCTGACCTATTTCCGGAAGCAGGGCTGGGATATCGACCTCCACGCGCATGTACGTCGCGGAGGTCACGTTCTGGGCCTGTGTGGCGGATACCAGATGCTGGGAAAAACGATCTCGGACCCCGAAGGCGTCGATGGTCGGCCCGGCACGGTTGAGGGCCTTGGGCTACTGGACGTTGACACGGTCATGGCGGGTAAGAAACACGTGACCCTGACCGAGGCCTGCGCCCTGCCAAATCGCGAACCTGTCAGTGGGTACGAGATCCACATGGGCCGGACCGAAGGGCCCGATTGCGCCCGTGCCTGGCTTGAGGTGCAAGGACGCCCTGAAGGTGCCGCCAGTGCCAATGGGCGCATTCTGGGCAGCTATCTGCACGGGATTTTCTCATCCGATGCCTTCCGCGCGCAATACCTATCGCGTTTGGGTGTCACCTCCGAGACCGCATATGAAGACGGAGTCGAACAGGCGCTGGATGATCTGGCAGACCATCTTGAACAGCATATGGATCTGGATCTGCTGCTGGAGCTTGCTCGGACGCCGCAACGGGCCTGAGCTTTTATTCCAGCTCTTTGGCAGTCAGCGCACGGTGAATCTCGCGCCGGACCATCTTGCGGACATTGCGGGTGATGCGTTCCCCTAACGCGCCCTGAAGCTCGGACCGGACAACCTCGGCGATCATCTCACGCAAGGCCTCCTCCTCGGACGCAGACAGCCCGATCTCGTCATCGATCATATCCTCGGACGCGTCCTCAACTGGCTCGGCAGCAGGGGTCTCGCCATGCCGAACAAATGTCGCCGACTTATCCGCCTCGCCTGAGGGCGCATCCACATCCTCGGCATCCTCGTCTTCAAAGGTGGGCGCAGGTATCCAATGCAGCGCCTTCGAGGGCGTGCCGGAATAGGCGTCGTCGCTGTCTCCGTCCGGCTCCCATTGGTCCTCGGTCCGCGCGATGGCGGCCTCAAGGGCTTCGGTCTTAGCACTCAGACTACCGGACAGGTTTTCCGACGGGGTCTCGTCGCCGACCTCCTCAGCACCATCGTGATTGGCTGCGTCGCCCGGCTGAACAATATCACAGGCCCGCAGGAGCATCGGCTTGGCCGAATCCTCGGGACTGTATTTGGGTTCCAGTTTCAGGGGTTCGGATTTTGGCGCGTCACCAACGCGCAGCGCGTCCGTCAAGACCAATCGCCCCGGCTTGCGTGGAGCGGTCGCAGTATCGGCATCCGACACTTTGCGACCGTCTTCGCTCACCAGTCGTTTTACCGACGACAGTACATCCTCGATACCTGAGGTCATGACGCTATCCGACATTGTTCTCTACCGCTCTTTTCTTGAGACCAAGTGTAGCCAAACACGTCGGGCGTCACAACCAGTAGTATAGATCAGTGTCGCTAACACGCGATATGTCCGGTGTATGTAACATGCGATCTGTCCGGTTCTATTCTGTCTCTGAGAGGAGGCGTTATGAACCGAGCAGAAGTGTTACAGGAAGTTCGACTGATGAAGTTTGAAGATGTGTATTCGCGGCGAAGCGCGAACAAGCTGACGCAAGAACAGGCGGCTGAGATACTGGGTGTATCCGTGCGCACCGTCAGGCGTTGGGAGGATCGATTTGAGGCGGATGGTGCAGAAGGTCTGTACGACCGTCGGCTTGGCAAACTGGCCAACAATCGTGTTGCCACGGATAAGGTCATGGAGATGCTTGAACTGTTTGATACCAAGTACTGGGATTACACGCCGAAGCATTTCCACGAGAAGCTGGTGGCCCACCATGGTTTCACACAGAGCTACAACTGGGTGCGGCTTACACTGCAGCGCCACGGCCGGGTTCAGGCAGCACCCCGACGAGGTGCCCATCGGCGCAAGCGGCCCCGCCGTCCGATGGTTGGCATGATGTTGCATCAGGACGGCTCCAGCCATGAATGGGTTCCGGGTCAGTGGTGGGATCTGATCGTCACCATGGACGATGCCACCAACCGGGTTTATTCGGCATTCTTTGTCGAGGAAGAAGGGACGATGAGCAGTTTTCAGGGGCTGACAGAGGTGATCGAGGCGCAAGGTCTGTTTTGCTCGCTCTATGCCGATCGGGGCTCTCATTACTGGCATACGCCCGAAGCGGGCGGCAAAGTGGACAAGGACAATCTGACCCAGGTCGGGCGCGCCTTGCAGCAACTCGGCATTGAGCTGATCCCGGCCTATTCACCGCAGGCCCGTGGACGGTCTGAACGCATGTTTGGCACGTTCCAGAACCGATTGCCGCAGGAACTGCGGTCCCATGGGATCACAACCATTGAAGAGGCCAATCAGTTCCTGAAAGAGGTCTATCTTCCCGAACACAATGCCCTGTTTGCAAAGGAGCCGGAGGATACGACCTCGGCCTTCGTGCCGTTTACAGGCAATGTGCGCGACACCCTGTGTGTGCAGGAAGACCGCGTCGTCGGCAACGACAATACGGTGCGCTACAAGGGCCTGGTCATGCAGATCGCGGCAGACAGGCACCGTCATCATTTCGTCAAGGCGAAGGTCAGGGTCCACGAATACCCCGATGGTCAACTGGTCATCTTCCACGGCCCGAGATGCATTGGCCGCTACCAGCCTGACGGATCACCCATCACACAGGAGGATAGCAAACACAAAGTCGCGTGACCCGCTTCGACGTGGCGCGAACGCGGTGGCCCAAATCTACGGTCGCCTACGGCTCCCTCCGAATTGGGCCACCGCGCAATCAACTGAAGCGGACAATTGGCATGTTACCTACACCGGACAATTCAGAATGTTCTCGACACCAGTAGTATAGATCAGTCCCGCCGCAACGCTTTGAGAACTCGATCCAGATCTTTGCTTTGCTTGCTAACCTGCGCCGGAGCCTTTTTGACCAGATTGTAGTACAGCGTCGGGTAGTAGATTTGCACCGCAAGCCCCAGACGTTCAGCCGTCAGAAGACCTTGCGCCTGCAGCAGCTGGTATGCCGCCAAGGACCGCTCGGTGCGCGAGGCGACCTCGGCCAATTGCGCGTCCAGAAGATCCTGCTGAGCGGTCAGCACGTCCAGCGTGGTTCGCGCGCCCAGCGTTGCCTCTTCGCGAATCCCGTCAAAGGCCACTTGCGAGGCGCGAACCCGCTCGGTCGAGGCCGTCAGGCTGGCCGTTGCCGTTTGGAACCGCACAAAGGCGTCTGTCACGCCCTGAGTGATATTCTTCTGCACGTTCAGCAGATTGGCCCGCGACGAATCCCGGGTCGCCATCGCCCGGCGCACGTTGGCCGCAAGACGACCGCCCGCATAGATCGGCTGGTTGAAGTTCAGCGAAACCGTGGCGTCGTTGATGTAGTCATCATTGTCATATCGCTGCGTCACACCCGCATCCGCGTTCAGGCTGACATTGGGCCCAAGGTTGGCACGTTGCTGCTGCACGATCAAATCCAGCGCCCGCACCTGGTGCTGAGCCGATAGAATCGCCGGGTGATTGCGTTGCGCGAGGCTGATTGCCTCGGATTGCGAGCGTGGGAGGTTCGGAAGCCCCGGCTGCCCAGCCGTACGCCCCGGCAACTTGCCGACCGCATTAACATACTCGGCCTGAGCGGTGCTGAGATCCCCTCTGGCATCCGCAAGATCCGCGCGCGAACTGGCCAGCTGCGCCTCAGAAAGAGCCACGTCAGTCCGCGTGACTTCACCCACTTCGAAGCGGTCGTTCGAGGCCCGAAGTTCCTCGCTGGACAGATCGACGTTGTTTTGCCGAATCTGAACCGTTTCTTCTTGCAGCAGGACGCTCAGATACGCGGTTGCGGCCCGGAAAAGAACTTGCTGCTCGATATCGATTAGCGACTGGCGCGTCGACAGAACCGTTTCCTGTGCGGACTGCTTGCCCAGCACCGATGCCCCGCCATCATACAAAAGCTGGCTGAGCGTCAGACCCGAGAAGAATCGCGACGGGTCGGTGCTTGTTCTGACGGAGTCAGTTCTTGTTCTCGTGTAATCCTGACTAACCTGAACCGTCCAGTTGATGATCGGGCGCAGCGCGGAAAGCGCAATTGCCACGTCTTCATCCGCTGCCCGCAACAGGGCTCGGTTCTGTTCCAGCAGACCGCTGGTGTTATACGCTCCGATGAACGCATCTGTCAGATTGTCAGCCCAGACGGCCCGTCCGGGAACAGTACTCAGGGCAATGGCCGCAGTCACTGCAAGCGCTTTGACCAGCTTTCCCGCTGTCTTTCCACGCATACCAAATCCTCTCAAATCGAAATTACGCTGCCTCTCCGGCAGTTTGCGTCTTTATGTTCAACTAATCAAGGTGGTGGAAACAACAGTCAGCGGACTATAGCGAAAATGCACACTCTTTGGAAAAACCGTCCAAAACCAGCGCACTGGCGTTGAAGGCATCCCGCCAACTGACCACGCCACCGGCCTTGCGACCGATGCGAACTGTACCCAGTTGCCCATCCACAAACAGACAGGCGATCCGGCCCTGATCCTTCAATTGGTCCAGCACCGCGTCGGGCACCTGTTCGACACCACCTTGTATCATAATCACGTCATAAGGGCCATGCTCGGCCGCTCCCTCTTCCAGAGGCCCGACATGAATGACGGCATTGTCTACGTTTTCTTCGGTCAGCACGCTTTGCGCTTCGGACGCAAGATGTTCGTCGGATTCGACTCCAACCACCAGCTGCGCCATTCGAGCGGCGATTGCGGTCGAATACCCGTAGGCCGACGCGATATCGAGGACCATTTCGTCATTCGAGATATTCAGCGCATCCAACATCTTAGCCAGAGTGCGCGGCTCAAGAATACAGCGGTTGTTACCCAGATCTATCAGCTCTTCGACATAGGCCGCTTCGCGCTGTGCGGTCGGTACAAAGCTTTCACGCGGAACGGACAGCATCGCGTCGATGATTGGAAACTTGGTCACATCCGAGGGTCGTACCTGCGTATCAACCATCGTGCGGCGCCGGGCTGCGAAATCTGACATCTGATCTCTCTTTTCAATCCCTTGGGTAATTGGCTTGTGCCACACTCGACCTGACTCGACAACGGCCCAGATGCCGCAAGCCTGGTTCACGATCCGTTTAGTCCGGCCGCCCACAAATATTGATTTGCGGCCCAAAATCGACGGCAATACTCTGGACGCCCCCGATGAAAGCTGCTAAAACGCCCATCACACCACGGCAAGTATTTGATTTTACTTGAAAAGGCGAGTTGGCGGAGTGGTGACGCAGCGGATTGCAAATCCGTGTACACCGGTTCGATTCCGGTACTCGCCTCCACATCCCCTTCCTAAAAATTTCGTCTCTGGAAATCAGTTTTCAGAAGGAACGCCCCTGAGGCACAACCTCGTACCCTGGTTCTTCCGGCTCATCGTCCTGCATTTCCGTAGGAAAACCCGGTGCGCGGATGTCCAAGCCCGTGGCCTCTTCCAGGCGTTTGATGATGTTTGGCGACAGCTCACGCTCGCCAAACCGGGCGATGCCGTCTTCAAAGATCTTGATCATCACCGGATTGATTTCCAGCGGAACACCGGCGCGATCGGCGACGTCCTGAAACAGGCCGATATCCTTTTTCACCAAATCCATGGTAAACGAGATATCGCGCGAGCCGTTCAGGATCACCTGGCTTTCGGTTTCGTGCACGAACGACGTCCCTGACGAAATCTTGATGGCCTCATAGGTGGTGTTCAAATCCATCCCGGCGGCCTTGGCGGTGACCAGAGCTTCAGCACAGGTGATCAGGTTGGCCGTGGCCAGATAGTTGGTCAACACCTTCAGGACCGAGGCCGAGCCGAGCTCTCCGGTGTGCAGAACCCGCCGACCCATGGTCGTCAAGAAGGGCAGAATGCGTTCGAACGTATCGCGGTCGCAGCCAGCGAAGATCGAGATATTACCCGTCGCCGCGCGGTGGCAGCCACCCGAGACAGGGCAATCTACGGCGGCTCCTCCGCGCCCTTGAACCAATGCGCCCAACCGCTTGACCTCGGCCTCGTCGGTGGTGGACATCTCCATCCAGATCTTACCTGGGCCAACCTCAGGCAGCATCTCCTGCATCACCGAGTCCGAGGCCGCAGGCGACGGTAGGCAGGTGATCACGGCATCGCAATCGCGCATCATCTGGGCCGGGTTTTCAGCCGCTTTGGCGCCTTGCGCGACAAAGGCCTCGACCAGATCGGAACTCAGGTCATGAACCGTCAGGTCGATTCCATTGCGCAGCAATGACCCTGACAGCTTGCCACCCACATTCCCAAGCCCGATAAAACCTACTTTCATGGATTTCGCCTCCGTTTGCGATTTGAGGCCATGCGACCATGCATCAGCGCCCTGTTCATGCCGCCTAGCGACGCTGGCAGGTCGCTTTTCAACGTGCCGCAGCGGTCTGAGCTGCATCGCGCTTGACAAGCTGCGGGTGCGTGCCGCATGAGCCTCATGTTGGTGTCTGTGAGAACAGATGAAAAGGGAATGCGTCAACGGGTTTTCCGCCAAACGCAGCCGCCCCCGCGACCGTGACCGGAGAGGGTGCCCAAGCCACTGGCGCAAAGCCGGGAAGGCGGGACATCCGACAGAGGACGCCTCTGACATCCGCAAGCCGGGAGACCTGCCAGCGCCCGAAGATGAAACCGGACGGGGTGTTCCGGTGTCGGGTCAAGGGACCCGCATGAAACCCCGTCCCCCACGATGAGGATTTGGGGGGATGAGAGACATGACCGAGACCGCTCCGGTCGAATTGCTGGTTTGCACCACCTGTCGTCGCGGGCTGCCCGTTGAAGACGATGCGAAACGCCCCGGCACCCTGTTGCACAAGGCGCTTGAACAGGCGGACCTGCCGGAAGGGATTACCCTCAAAGCCGTGGAATGCTTGTCCAACTGCAACGAGGGCTGTTCCATCGTGCTGCGTGGCGGCCCGGAACGCTGGACCTTCGTTTATGAACATTTGAACGAAACAGACCATATCGACGTGATCGTTGACGGCGCCACCAAGTACCTCGCGACCGAGGACGGTTTGGTCAAATGGCGTGAGCGCCCCGAACATTTCCGCAAAAACTGCGCAGCCCGCATTCCCCCGATTGGAGCCCTGAAATGAGCAACTTGGAAAAACTCCCCGTCACCGTGATCACTGGCTTCTTGGGCTCGGGCAAGACGACTCTGGTTAAGCACCTGATGCAGAACCCGCAGGGCAAGCGTCTGGCCGTGGTGGTCAACGAATTTGGCGATGTCGGCGTCGATGGCGATATTCTGAAATCCTGCGCCATCCCTGATTGCCCGGCGGAAAACATCATGGAACTGGCCAACGGCTGCATCTGCTGCACTGTGGCTGACGACTTCATCCCAACCATCGAAGCCCTGATGGCGCTGGAGCCGCGCCCCGATCACATCCTGATCGAAACTTCTGGCCTCGCCCTGCCCAAGCCGCTGCTGAAGGCGTTCGACTGGCCCGATATCCGATCAAAAATCACCGTCGATGGCGTCATCGCGTTGGCCGATGCTGAGGCCGTCGCGGCCGGTCGCTTTGCTCCGAATGTCGAAGCAGTGGACGCTCAGCGTCTGGCCGATGACTCGATCGACCATGAAACGCCTCTGTCCGAGGTGTTCGAGGATCAGATTTCTTGCGCCGACATCATCCTGCTGACCAAGCCTGATCTGGCCGGTCCCGAAGGCGTGGCAAAAGCGAAAGAGATCATCGCCGCCGAAGCCCCTCGCCCGCTGCCCGTTGTCGAAGTGGCCGAAGGTGCCGTGGATGTACGTGTCGTTCTGGGGCTGGAAGCGGCTGCAGAAGACGACATGGACGCGCGGCCCAGCCATCACGATGGTCACCACGATCACGAACATGATGACTTCGAAAGCATCATCGTTGATTTGCCAGAACAGACCGATCCCGCCGATCTTGTCGCCAAGATCGAACGTCTGGCCAATGAGCTGAACATCCTGCGCGTCAAAGGCTATGCCGCCGTTCAAGGCAAGCCTATGCGCCTGCTAGTTCAGGCCGTGGGTGCGCGTGTGCGTCACCAGTATGACCGTCCGTGGGAGCCCGGTGAAGACCGCCGCTCGCGCATGGTAGTGATCGCCGAGCATGACGACATCAAGGAAGCAGAGATCCGCGAAATCCTCGCGGGTGTCACCGAGGCCGCCGAGTAAGGCCCATGCACGTCGTCTTCCGCGAAAGCCACGGGTTAGAAGAAACGGAAACCCCAACCGATCTGGGCCAGAGCCCGGCGGATTTGGTGGTGCTGTCCTTCTCGGACAGCGACCTTGGCGCTTTCGCGGCAGGCTGGCATCGCGGCGGCGGGCCGGGAGGGCGTATGCCGACCCTGCGGTTGGCCAACCTGACGGCGTTGAAACACCCTCTGTCCGTCGACACCTACGTAGAACAGACGCTGGAGGGTGCGAAGGGCATTCTGATCCGTCTTATTGGCGGCGTGCCTTACTGGGCCTACGGGCTGCAGCAAGTGCTGTCGCTGGCGCAGGCCAAGGGGATCGCGTTGGCCGTCCTACCCGCCGACGGGCGTGAGGATACGCGGCTGGATGAGTATTCAACCCTGCCCGTCTCGACCCTGCGCCGTCTGGCACATCTTTGCGACACCGGCGGTGAAGTCGCGGCACAGGCCGCCTTGGCGCAGATGGCATTGGCGGCGGGGCTCTACGCCGGCCCTGTTATGGGGGCCAAGACCCTGCCCGAATCCGGCGCGTGGTGCCCTGTGCGCGGCGTGATCCCAGTTGAGACAGCCTTTGCGGGCGACGCAAAACGTATCGTCATCACCTTCTATCGCGCCTATCTGACCTCGGCGGATACGGCCCCTGTCGCCGCCGTGATCCGCAGCTTGCGGGATCGCGGGTTTCAGGCCGTGGGCCTCTTTGCCCCCTCGCTCAAAGCACCTGCTGCCGCTGAATGGCTGCGTGACAACATCGTCGCTTTGAAACCTTCGGCGATCATCAACGCCACCTCTTTCTCGGGCAAAGGCGCATCGGGAACGTCCCCTCTCGACGCAGCAGGCGTGCCGGTATTTCAGATGGCCCTCGCCACATCCCGTCGCAAGGCTTGGGCCGAGGCGGAACGAGGCCTCTCCCCCGCCGATCTCGCCATGCATGTGGTGCTGCCCGAAGTGGACGGGCGCATTTCGGCGGGCATCGCCTCGTTCAAGGAACCTGGCAAGCGCGATCCGCATCTGGAATATTCCCGCTTTGCCCACCGGGCTGAGCAAGAACGGATCGAAGCGATAATCAACCGTGTCACCGGCTGGCTAACCCTGCATGACAAGCCAAAGGCGGATCAGGTACCCGCGCTGGTGCTGTCGACCTATCCTGGCAAAGACTGGCAAATGGCGCATGCGGTGGGCCTCGACGCGCTGGCTTCGGCCGAGGCGATGCTGACCGATCTTCAGGCCGAGGGCTACAGAACCGCGCCGGCTGAGCCGATTGCGGAAACCCTGCTGGACGCGCGCATTTCGTGGCCTCTGGAAGATTACAAGGCAGCCCTAGCTGACTTGCCCGAGCAACTGCGCGCCGATCTCCAAACCGTTTGGGGCAAGCCCGAAGACGACCCGGATTTTACTGAAGGCGCGTTCCACTTCTCCGCCCTGCGCCGAGGCAACGCGCTCGTTGCTCTACAGCCCGAACGCGGCACACCCGAACTGCGCGATGACGACTATCACGACCTGTCTCGCACCCCGCGTCACAGCTACGTCGCCTTCTATCTGTGGCTGCGCAAGGGGCTGGGCGCAGACGCTTTGATCCATATCGGCGCGCATGGCACTCTGGAATGGCTTCCGGGCAAGTCCGTTGCTCTGTCGGCGAATTGCTGGCCCGAGGCGCTGATCCGCGACTTGCCAGTGATCTACCCCTTCATCGTCAACGACCCAGGCGAGGCCGCGCAAGCCAAGCGCCGGATCGGAGCCGTAACGCTGGGCCATATCCCGCCCCCGATGAAGGAAAGCGGCACCCCGGATCGCATGGTTCGGCTGGAATCGCTGTTGGATGAGTTCTCGAATGCGGATGGCCTCGACCCGAAACGCCGCGATCGCCTGCAGGAAGATATCCGGGACGAGGCGCAGGCGATAGGGCTGGAGAGCGATCTGGGCCTCAATCAGGCCACCTGCACTGCCGCGGCGATTACCCGCATCGACCGCTTTGTCTGTGACATCAAGGAAAGCCAGTTTGGCGACGGGCTGCATATCTATGGCCGTGCGCCTGAGGTTTCCGGTACTTTCGACCCTGCGCCCTCGGCCCATGCGGAACGAAACGCTCTGATCGACGCGCTGGCCGGGAAACGGATCGAGGCCGGGCCGTCCGGTTCCCCCTATCGCGGCCGCTCGGACGTTCTGCCGACCGGGCGGAACCTCTATACCACCGACCCCCGCTCGGTTCCGACGCGGGCGGCCTACACCCAAGGCGTCAAACTGGCCGAGGAATTGGTGCGGCGTCACCTTCAGGAAGAAGGCGACTATCCCAAGGGGCTGATCGTCGATCTGTGGGGCTCAGCCACCATGCGAACGGCGGGCGAGGAATTCGCCATGGCGCTGCACCTGCTGGGCGTGAAACCGGTCTGGGATAAAGGATCCGAGCGAGTATCGGGGATCGAGGTGCTGCCGATCACCGACCTCAGCCGCCCGCGCTTGGACGTGACGCTGCGTGTGTCGGGCCTGTTCCGGGACGTCTTCCCAACTCTCTCGGCGCTTTACGGTCAGGCCATCCGCGCCTTGGCGGCGCGGGATGAGGCGACCGACTGGAACCCCTATGCCGGTCAGGCACCGTCGGCTCGCGTCTTCGGCCCCGCGCCTGGCAGCTATGGCGTCAACATGACCCAACTATCCGAGGTCTATACCGAAGAGGCTCGCGCGCAGGCAGGTGAGGCATGGCTTGAGGCCAGCTCTTTTGCGCTGGAAGGCGAGAATATCGTTCAGGACAGGGCGGGCATCACCCAACGCGTGGCGCATGCCGACAGTTTTGTTCACCTGCAGGACTTGACCGAGACAGACCTGCTTTTGGCCAATGACTACGCCACGCACGAGGCCGGTTTTGCCGCCGCCAAGAAGGCCACGGGTGGCACCGCGCAGCTGTATCATCTGGACAATACCAACCCCGCTAACCCACGCGCCCGCACCTTGCCGGAAGAGATCAGCCGCGTTGTCCACGCCCGCGCTGCCAATCCGGACTGGATCGCCGGGATGCAGCGGCATGGCTTCCGTGGCGCGGCCGAGATCGCGGCGACTTTGGATCACATGGCCTCGTTTGCGCATCTGTCGGGTTCCGTTGCGCCGCATCTGTTCGACCTCTACCACGATGCCACTCTGGGCGATAAAGATGTGGATGCCTTCCTGCAGCAGGCCAATCCGCAGGCCCATCAGGCGATGCAGGGCAGGTTCCGCGCGCTGCTGGATGCCGGTTTGTGGAACACAAGGCACAACTCGATCCGGGCGGATCTGGAGGGGCTGGGATGAGCGCGCCCGCCCCAATACCGGTCGTCCAAGGTTGGTGCCCCGGCGCGCACCGACCGATGATGTCTGGGGATGGGCTCGTGGTGCGCGTGCGCCCTCGGCTGGCGCGGCTGACCGCACTGCAAGCCCTTGGCCTGTGTGAAGTGGCCCAAAGATTCGGCAACGGCACAATCGACCTGACCAACCGTGCGAACCTACAGTTGCGTGGCGTGCAGGAAGCCGATCATCAAGCTTTGCTGTCCGAGCTGTCCTCGCTAGGGCTGCTGGACGTGGAGCCGGGTATCGAAGTCCGGCGCAACATTCTGGTCTCACCGCTCTACCAGCCGGGCGACCTGACCGCACGGCTATCGCAGGAATTGATCGACCGACTGAACGAGTTGCCTGCTCTACCGGCCAAATTCGGCTTTGCCATCGACACTGGGCCGACGCGTCTACTCACGGCGGACTCGGCCGATATCCGGGTTGAGCGTTCCGCCGATGGGCTGATCCTACGCGCAGATGGAGCACAAACCGGACGTGCAGTCTCGGAGGCCGAGGCCATTGATCAACTGATTGCTCTGGCCACATGGTTTGCCGAGGTCTTCACACCAGACACCCGCCGCATGGCCCGGGCCGTGGCGGCTTTTGGTCTGCCCGCGGAATGGCAGGGCCGCGACCCCGGACCCATCGGCGCGTCGTTGCAACCAGGCGCTTGCGATTTGGGTAACCTCTATGGCGCGGCTTTTGGGCAATTGCCCGCAAATGAGCTGCACGCGCTGATCCGCGACAGCGGCGCCTCTGCCCTACGCGTCACCCCTTGGCGACTGATCCTGCTGGAAGGCGGGGCGGCGATACCTGCACCGGGTTTTGTCACGAACGGCACCGACCCGCTTATGACCACCGACGCCTGCCCCGGCGCACCGTTCTGCCCGCAGGCGCAAGTGGAAACCCGCGATATAGCGCGCGAATTGGCCCCTCTTGTGCCCGGCACCCTTCATGTCTCGGGGTGTTCCAAAGGGTGCGCCCGGATGGACCCCTCGGATGTGACTTTAGTCGGCCAGAACGGACGATTTGATCTTGTCAAACAGGGCCGCGCGGGGGATGAGCCAATCCTGCGCGGGCTGGACCCCGAAACACTGATGACGATGGACTTCACCTGATGCCCTACACTTACGAAACCGACGGCGCGGCGATCTACAAGGAGAGCTTTGCAACCATCCGGTCCGAGGCCGATCTGGCCCGGTTTGACGCCGATGAAGAGCAGGTCGCCGTTCGGATGATCCACGCGGCTGGCATGGTCGGGCTGGAAGAGTTCGTCCATTTCTCGCCCGGTTTCGTCAGTGCCGCGCGCACCGCGCTGGAAAACGGCGCGCCGATCCTGTGTGACGCGCGCATGGTCAGCGAGGGCGTGACCCGGTTCCGCCTGCCCACCGAGAATGAGGTGATCTGTACCCTGCATGACGAGCGCGTGCGCCCTCTGGCTGCAGAAATGAGCAACACACGCTCTGCCGCAGCGCTTGAGCTGTGGCGCCCGCATCTTGAGGGCGCTGTGGTCGCTATCGGCAATGCGCCGACGGCCCTTTTTCACCTGCTGAACATGCTGGAAGACCCCGACTGCCCGCGCCCCGCCGCCATCATAGGTTGCCCTGTGGGCTTTGTCGGCGCGGTCGAATCCAAGGACGCCCTGTGGGAGGCGCAGCCGGTGCCGTCCTGCATCGTAAAAGGCCGTCTCGGCGGCAGCGCCATCACCGTCGCCGCCATCAACGCCATCGCGAGCCGCGCCGAATGAGCGCCGGCAAGATATATGGCGTTGGCCTCGGCCCCGGTGACCCCGACCTGATGAGCGTGCGGGCCGACCGCCTACTGCGCAATGCCTGCCACGTTGCGTTTTTCCGCAAGCCCGGCCGTAGCGGTCAGGCACGTAAGATCGTCAACGGTATGATCCCGGAAGGTGCGGTGGAGTTTCCGATGGAATACCCCGTCACAACCGAGATCCCTCTGAACGACCCGCGCTACAACGAGTTGTTGGCCGCGTTCTACGAGGACTGCGCGCAGCATCTGAAAGCCCTTGCTGAGAAGGGCGAAGACGTCGTGGTTCTCTGCGAGGGTGACCCGTTTTTCTACGGCTCGTTCATGCATCTTTATACCCGCCTTCGCGATATCGCCCCCGTCGAGGTTGTCCCGGCCATCACCGGCATGTCCGGCGCTTGGACAGCAACAGGAGATCCGATTACATGGGGCGACGATATTCTGACCGTTCTTGCCGCCACCCTACCCGAAGAGGTTCTGGCCGAACGCATGGCGAAGACTGACGCGGTGGTCGTGATGAAGATTGGACGCAATATCGACAAGGTGAAGCGCGCGCTCAAGACCGCTGGGATGTATGACCGCGCGTGGATCGTGGAATACGCGCAAATGCCGAACCAACGCGTCTGCAAATTGTCCGAAAATTGCGAGGGGATCACCCCCTATTTCTCGATCATCCTGGTGCACGGTCAGGGGCGACGGCCATGAGCGGATGGGTCAAGATCGCAGGTCTCGGGCCGGGCAATGAAGATTTGGTCACGCCCGAAGTCTCCGATGCTCTGGCCGATGCGACCGATGTGGTGGGCTACATCCCCTATGTCGCGCGCGTGGCTGAGCGTCCCGGCCTGACGCTGCACGCCAGTGACAACCGGGTTGAGATCGATCGTTCGCAACACGCGCTACAGATGGCGGCTGACGGGAAACGCGTGGTTGTTGTGTCCTCAGGCGATCCGGGTGTCTTTGCGATGGCCTCTGCAGTGTTCGAGGCGCTGGAGAACGGTTCAGAAGAATGGCGCAACATTCCGATTGATGTGCTGCCGGGGATCACTGCGATGCTGGCCGCGTCTGCCCGCGCCGGTGCGCCTATGGGGCATGATTTCTGCGCCATCAACCTTAGCGACAATCTCAAACCCTGGTCGCTGATCGAAAAGCGGCTACGTCTGGCGGCGCAGGCGGATTTCTCGATGGCCTTTTACAATCCGCGCTCGAAGTCGCGGCCGGAAGGCTTTGTAAAGACATTGGAAATCCTACGTGAAGAATGTGAGCCCGAACGTCTGATCCTTTTCGCGCGCGCCGTGTCGCGCGAGGACGAAGCGATCCGGATCTCCACTCTGGCCGAGGCCACGCCCGAGATGGCGGATATGCAGACGGTGGTCATTGTCGGATCATCGCGCACCCGCGTGATCAAACGCGACGGCGCGCCGATCGTCTACACCCCGAGGTTCACCCCGGAATGAGCCAGCCAGTCCAGAACCTGTGCAATCGTCGACAGCTCGGTCCGCTCTGGCAGGACCGGACGGTCGATCATCAGCACTGGCAGGCCCAACGCCCGCGCCGCGTCCAGCTTGGCTCGCGCGCCCGTGCCGCCTGCGTTCTTGGACACAACCAACTGCGTCCCGTGCCTTTGCATCAGCGCGCGGTCATCAGCCTCGGCAAACGGGCCGCGGGCGACAACGACATCGGCACTCGGCAAGGGCAGCTCATCGGGCGCATCGACCAGGCGCAGCAGATAGTGATGCTGGGGCTGGGCAGAGAACTCCTCAAGGTGCATCCGACCAACGGCAAGGAACACGCGCTGCGCCTCGACGTTCAGCGCGTCAACTGCGACGGGGATATCGGGAACGTGTCGCCAGTCATCACCGGGCTGCGCGCGCCAAGCGGGTCGCGTCAGCGCGGCCAATGGCGTTTGCGCTGCACGGCAGGACTCAATCGCATTTCGGCTCATCTGCGAGGCGAAAGGATGCGTCGCGTCGATCACATGGCTGATCCCGTTGTCGCGGATGTAAGCAACCAGACCCTGCACGCCGCCGAACCCGCCGACCCGAACCGGCAAGGGTTGCGGGCGCGGGTTCTCGACCCGTCCCGCGTAGGAATAGGTCGCCGCAAGCCCATGTTCGGAAACGGCTTTGGCCAAAGCGTTCGCCTCGGTCGTGCCGCCCAGAATAAGCACATTGGGGATCAGGAGGTTGGTCATGTCTGATACTCCGTGGCTAACCGTTCTGGGCCTAGGTGAAGGTGGGCTTGATGGCCTGTCGCCCGCAAACCGTCAAGTGCTGGATCGTGCCGAGGTCATCATGGGCCCGCCTCGCCACCTGTCACTGGTGCCCGAAACAGGGGCTGAGCGGATCGAATGGCCGGTACCTTTCTCAGACGGTCTGCCGATTCTGACCGGGCTTCAGGGCCGTGCGACCGTGGTTCTGGCCTCGGGCGATCCGTTCTGGTTCGGGGCGGGTTCGGTGATTGCACGCAACTTCGACGCTGCCGAGTGGACCGCCCGACCAGGCCAATCGACCTTTTCGCTGGCCGCCGCGCGTTTGGGGTGGCCGCTGGAGGGCACCCAGACCTTTGGCCTGCACGCCGCTCCTCTGACGCGTTTGCGACCGCACCTGTCTCCGGGGCTGCGGGCGATCATCCTGCTGCGCAATGGCGCAGCCGTTGCGGAACTTGCGACCTATCTGACTGAGACCGGGTTCGCCGATACCCAGTTGCACGTGATGGAGGCATTAGGCGGCCCGCGTGAACGCGCGCGCTCGGTCTCGTTGACCGAAGCGCTTCTGGGCACGTTCGATCACCCGGTCTGCGTCGGGCTGGAGGTTGCGGGCGAAGGGCGCGTTTTCCCCAAGGCATCCGGCAAACCCGACGATATTTTCGAGACCGACGGCCAGATCACCAAACGCCCCATCCGCGCGCTAACCCTGTCGGCGTTGGCCCCGCAACGCGGCGAGCATCTGTGGGATATTGGCGGCGGCACGGGCTCGATCAGCATTGAATGGCTGATGTGTGATCCGACCTTGACGGCCACAACCATCGAACCCCGCGTAGATCGCGCCGAACGCATCCGGCGCAATGCCGATGCGTTGGGGCAAGATCGGTTGAATGTCGTTCACGGTACGGCGCCGGATGCGCTGTCAGGTCTGCCTCTGCCCGATGTAGTGTTCATTGGAGGCGGTCTCAGCGCCGATCTCTTGGCGTGGCTGCGCGATGCCCTTCCATCAGGCGCCCGCTTGGTCGCCAACGCCGTTACTTTGGAAAGCGAAGCGCTGCTGGCCCGCTGGCACGAAGAATTGGGCGGAGATCTTTTGCGGATTGAGCTTGCGCACTCGGCACCGCTCGGCCCTCGGCGCGGATGGAAATCGGCCTATCCGGTCGTGCAATGGAGTGTGACGCTATGATCGTCGCAGGCCTTGGCTTTTCATCAAGCGCAACAGTGGACAGCCTGCGCGCGGCTTATGACGCCGCTGCCGCTGATCATGACGTTCAAGCCTTGGCAACCGTTGCCGACAAAGAGGGTCACCTGGCTCTGGCCCGTTTCGCGGAAGGCCTTGCCCTGCCCGTGCATTTCGTTGCCGCAGCCAATCTGGCCGGGCAACGCACCCTGACATGCTCGAACCGCAGCCGCGCCACCTATGGCACCGGCAGCGTGGCCGAAGCATCCGCATTGGTCGCCGCCGGAACTGGCGCGCGGCTTCTTTCACCCAGACATATCTCGGACGACCGGCTGGCGACATGCGCCATTGCCATCGGAGGACACTCATGACCGTTCATTTCATTGGCGCTGGACCGGGCGCCGCCGATCTGCTGACCCTGCGTGGGCGCGATATCATCGCCTGCTGCCACGTTTGCCTCTATGCGGGATCTCTGGTGCCCGAAGAAATTCTGAGCCACTGCCCCGAAGGCGCGAAGATCATCAACACCGCGCCCATGGATCTGGATCAGATCATGGCCGAGATCGATGCGGCGCATAAGGCCGGCCAGGATGTAGTACGCCTGCATTCGGGCGATCTGTCGGTCTGGTCGGCAATGGGTGAACAAATCCGCCGACTGAAAGAGATGGGCATCCCCGTCAGCGTTACCCCGGGGGTGCCGTCCTTCGCAGCGGCTGCAGCTTCTTTGGGCACAGAGTTGACCTTGCCCGGCCTCGCGCAATCGGTGGTCCTGACGCGGACCCCAGGCCGTGCGTCCTCGATGCCCGAAGGCGAAACGCTGGAAAACTTCGCCCGCACCGGCGCGACACTGGCCATTCATTTGTCGATCGGCAATTTGGACAAAGTGATTGCCGATCTGAGCCCTGCCTATGGCGCGGACTGTCCCGTGGCGGTCGTCTACAGGGCCAGTTGGCCGGATGAGCGGATCATCCGCGCGACGCTGGCCACGCTCAAAGACGCGCTGGATGAAAGCATTTCGCGCACCGCGTTGATCATGGTCGGGCCTGCACTGGCGGGTGAAGGATTCGACGAGAGCTGCCTGTATTCGAAAGGCTACGACCGCCGCTACCGCCCACAGAGCGCGGACAGCCCGTGGTCAAGCTGGAGCCCCGAGGATGAATGACGCGATGACGACCCCTCCGGGCATTTTGATCTCCGCGCCCTCTTCAGGGACCGGCAAAACCACCGTGATGCTGGGCCTGTTGCGGGCGCTGGCCGAGGATGGCCTGATCGTGCAGCCGTTCAAGAGTGGCCCCGACTATATCGACCCGGCCTTTCACCGCGCGGCGGCGGGGCGAGCTTCGTTCAACCTTGATAGTTGGGCGATGGGCGACGGGCTGCTTGGCGCGATCTCGGATCAGGCCGAAGGGGCGGATATCGTGGTGGCCGAAGGCTCGATGGGTCTTTTCGATGGCGTCGCCAAACCCGGCGAGCTGGGCCACGGGTCCAGTGCCGAAACCGCGCAACGCATGGGCTGGCCCGTTGTATTGGTTTTGGACGTGGGCGGTCAGGCCCAATCGGCAGCGGCGACCGCGCTGGGGTTCAAGATGTACAACCCCGATCTGCCCTTTGCCGGAGTGATCCTGAACCGCTGCGCCAGCCCTCGGCATGAGCGGTTGACACGGTTGGGTATGGAACGGGCAGGCCTGCCGGTTCTGGGCGTATTGCCCCGTCGCGGAGACCTGACTCTGCCGGAACGTCATCTGGGGTTGATCCAAGCGGTTGAGCATCCCGATCTGGAAAGTGCCATTGTGGGTTATGCGGCATTCCTGCGGGAGCATGTGGACCTTGAGGCAATCAAACTAGCGGTTTCCTCAGGCCCCAAAGGGCCATCGTCAGCCGCGCTGCCGCGGCCTCCGGCGCAACGAATCGCGCTGGCCCGGGATGCAGCATTTTCGTTCACCTATCCGCATCTGTTGGAGGGATGGCGCGCGGCGGGGGCCGAGATCCTGCCGTTTTCGCCGTTGGCCAATGAAGCCCCCGCAGATGATGCCGATCTGGTTTGGTTGCCGGGTGGGTATCCGGAGCTGCACGCAGGCACTCTGGCCGCCGCGGACACGTTCCTGACCGGTTTGCGGAAACACGCAGAAACTAAGCCGGTGCATGGGGAATGCGGTGGCTACATGGCCCTTGGTGAGGTTCTGATCGACAAAGAGGGCGTGCCGCACCAGATGGCTGGATTGCTGGGGCTGCAGACCTCGTACCAGAAGCGCAAGTTCAACCTGGGGTATCGCCGGGCAGAACTGCTGTCTCCGATGCCAGGGTTTGCGCAAGGCGCATCGCTGCGCGGGCATGAGTTCCACTATTCCTCGATCATCGAACAGCCTGATGCACCGCTGGCGCGCGTGTTCGATGCCGAAGGGGATGAAGGCCCGCAGACCGGATCGCGCTGTGGCAACGTCACTGGGACCTTCTTTCACCTCATCGCCGAGGCCTCGGCATGAGCGGGTTTGTGTCATTCATCGGGTCCGGTCCGGGAGACCCGGAATTGTTGACCTTGAAGGCCGTGGACCGGATGCAGAAGGCCGACGCCGTGCTGTTCGACGATCTGAGCAGCGGACCCATTCTGAGCCACGCGCAACCGGATGCCGATCTTGTGGGCGTCGGCAAACGGGCCGGACGGCCCTCGCCGAAACAGGATCATGTCAGCCGTCTGCTGGTGGAATACGCGCAGACCGGTCAACGGGTCGTGCGGTTAAAATCCGGCGATGGCGGCATGTTCGGACGGCTTGAGGAAGAGATCGTTGCCCTGCGCGCCGCCGGGATCGACTATGAGATCATCCCTGGCATCCCCTCGGCCATCGCGGCCGCTGCCGCTGCCGGTATTCCGCTGACACGCAGGCTGACGGCCCGGCGTGTACAGTTTGTCACCGGCCACGATGTCAGCGGGCAGCTGCCCCCCGATCTTAATCTGACCGCTTTGGCGGATGCTGCGGCGACCACCGTTGTTTTCATGGGCAAACGAACCTTTCCGTTGCTAGTCGAGGCCCTGAATGCCAACGGCCTGCCGCTGGATACGCCCGCGCTGATGGCGGAATCCGTTTCCACACCGGATCAAAAGCTGCACCGTTCAACCATTGGCGCGCTGGCCGACACGCTGAAATCCGAGATCGGAACGGCCCCTGCCCTGATCCTCTATGGTCCATTGGCGGAGTTCGAGGATGTATGAGCTGTCTCTGATCGGCATCGGCACCGGCAATCCCGATCACGTGACCCTGCAAGGCGCACAGGCAATCCGCGAGGCGGATCTGATCCTGATCCCGCGCAAGGGTGAGAACAAAGCCGATCTGGCCGGGCTGCGCGAAGAAATCATCGCCAAGGTCACTGAGACCCCTCCGCAGATCGCGTATTTCGATATCCCCAAACGCCGTTCGGATGACGGATATCTGCAAGGCGTGGATGATTGGCACGATGCTATTGCTCTGCGCTGGCAAGAAGCGATGGCGGGGCATCCTGAGGCCTCGAAGATCGCGCTGTTGATCTGGGGGGATCCATCGCTTTACGACAGCTCGCTTCGCATTGCAGCGCGGCTGGACCCACAACCGCGCAAACGGGTGATTCCTGGGATTACCGCGCTACAGGCACTGACGGCAGCCCATGCCATTCCCATCAACGATATTGGCGCGCCTTATGTTGTTACCACTGGCCGTCGTATTCGCGACGAAGGCTGGCCCTCGGACGCCACCAAGGTTGCCGTGATGCTGGACGGCGAGTGTTCGTTCCAGGCTCTGGACATGGAGGCGTTCGATATCTGGTGGGGCGCTTATGTCGGCATGAAGGAAGAAATCCTGATCCACGGTCCGCTGGATGCGGTAGCCGAGACCATCTTGACCACCCGCGCGCAGGCCCGAGCCGATCATGGTTGGATCATGGACATCTACCTGCTGCAAAAGCGGTCACCCTGAAGACGCATACGAAAATGTGAATGCAGCGATGGGCGAAACCTGCTCTAGTTGGGCACCAACAACACGGAGACCCTGTGATGAGAGCAATTTGCGCTGCACTCTATTTGCTGGCCTCGCCTGCCCTTGCGGATCAGGCCCTGCCGGGATGGGCCGTTCATGACACGGGGAAATCCTATGACGCGCTGGTGGCTGACACCAAGGCCGCCGTCAAGGAACACGGGCTGATCGTGGTCACTCAGGCCGGGCCGACCAAAGCGGCGGCGGCCCGTGGGATCACCATTCCGGGCAATCGCGTGATCGGCGTGTTCAACAACGACTATGCGGTGCGGGTACTCGAAACCTCGACCGCAGCGATGATCGAGGCTCCGATTCGCCTGTATGTCACCGAAAATGACGACGGCACCGCGAGTTTGTCCTACAAAACCCCCAGCTTTGTGTTTGAGCCTTACGCGGATCAGGGCGGTCAGGCCCTTTCCGATATTGCCGCAGAACTAGACCAAAAGTTTCAATCCATCGCAGAAACAGCCGTCAAATAGTCACACTGATGTGAACCCGCTTGCCTCTTGCCGGTGTGTCAGACATTTGCTGTCACATATCTTTTTCTCGGAGCATGACTGATGCAGGACCTCTCTCCCCGCGCGGCGGATCTACTGGCTCAACGATTGTATGAGGCAGGGTGCCGCCATGCGTTCGGCATGCCGGGCGGCGAGGTTCTGACGCTGGTAGACGCCCTCGAACGGGCCGGCATCACCTTTCATTTGACCAAGCACGAGAACGCAGCCGGGTTCATGGCCGAAGCCGTCCATCACCGCGACGGCGCGCCTGCGATACTGGTTGCAACCCTTGGTCCCGGCGCGATGAACGGGATCAACGTGGTTGCCAACGCGCTGCAAGACCGGGTGCCCATGGTCGTGCTGACCGGCTGTGTCGACGCGGATGAGGCGCTGACCTACACGCATCAGGTTATGGACCACAGCCAAGTTTATCGCTCGATCACCAAAGGGACCTTTACCCTCACCGCCGAGGGCGCGGACATCATCGCAGACAAAGCGGTGTCGCTTGCCAACCAGCCCCGGCCCGGCCCGGTGCATGTCGACGTACCGATCTCGGTCGCGGATACCCGCGTCTTATCGACGAAACGCCGCCGTCTGGCCAAAGTGGCCGCAGTGGCCCCCGAAGGCGATTGCCTATCCAAAGCCCGACGCTGGGTGGCCGAGGCCGAGCGTCCGATTGCGATCATCGGGCTGGACGTCCTCTATGACGACTCTCGCAGCGTGGTTCAGGCGTTCCTGGAGCATTTCAGCATCCCCTTCGTCACGACCTACAAAGCAAAAGGCGTAGTGCCCGAAGATCATCCCTTGTGTCTGGGCGGTGCCGGGTTGTCCCCTCTGGCCGACAAACACCTTGTCCCGCTTGTGGAACAGGCCGATCTGGTTCTCTGTCTGGGCTATGACCCTATCGAAATGCGCCCCGGCTGGCGTGAGATCTGGGACCCCGAAGAAACGCGCGTCATCGACATCTCGGCCGTGGTCAATGATCACTACATGCATCAGGCCGGGCTGAACCTTGTCGCCGATACTGGCCAGACCCTCGAAGCCATCGCCAAAGGCAACCCCGCCCGCGCCACATGGCCTGCCAAAGAACCCGCGAAGGTCAAAGCCGCTTTGGCGGAAGCCTTCCCGCAGGATGACGATTGGGGCCCAGCTGGTGTGATCGCCGAGACCCGTGCTGCCCTGCCCGCGAATACTCTGGCAACGGCGGACAGCGGCGCGCACCGCATTCTCCTCAGCCAGATGTGGGAGTGTTCGGAGCCGCGCGGGCTGATCCAGTCCTCGGCCCTTTGCACCATGGGCTGCGCTGTTCCGATGGCGATCGGGCTGAAACTGGCGGAACCGAACCGTCCCGTGATCAGCTTTTCGGGCGATGCCGGTTTCCTGATGGTCGCCGGAGAGCTTTCGACCGCCGCCGAAATGGGCGGCAACCCGATCTTTCTAGTCTTTGTCGACGCCTCCCTCGCCCTGATCGAGTTGAAACAACGCCAACGACAGATGGGCAACAACGGGGTCGATTTCGATCGTCATGACTTTGCCGCCCTGGGTCGCGCGTTCGGAGGCTATGGACACACGGTCCGCAACCGCTCAGAACTGCGTGCAGCACTGGATGAGGCGGTCAAAGCCGACCGCTTCACCGTCATCGCTGCAGAGATCGAGCGTGGAGGATATGATGGCCGAATCTAATGGGCCGCTCAAAGGCGTAAAGGTTCTGGACCTGTCGCGCATTCTGGCCGGACCGACCTGCACCCAACTTCTGGGCGATCTGGGCGCAAGTGTTATCAAGATCGAAAACCCCTCGACCGGAGGGGATGATACGCGGCAATGGGGCCCTCCGTATGTTAAGGATGAAGCGGGCAACCGTTCCGACCTGAGCGCCTATTTCATGTCGGCCAATCGGAACAAGAAATCCGTCGCCATCGACATTGCAACGCCTGACGGACAAGCCGAGATCAAACGGCTGGCCTCGCATGCCGATATCCTGATCGAGAATTTCAAACCCGGCGGGCTGGCGAAATACGGGCTGGATTACAACAGCTTGTCGCAGGATCTTCCCGGCCTCGTCTATTGCTCGATTTCCGGCTACGGGCAGACGGGCCCCAACTCCAGCAAGCCCGGCTATGACCTGATGGCGCAAGGCTATGGTGGGATCATGTCCCTGACCGGCGACCCCGAAGGCGCGCCGATGAAAGTGGGCGTCGGCATCGCCGATGTGATGTGCGGCATGTACGCAACCGTCGGCATTCTGGCCGCGCTGCGCCACCGCGATCTGACCGGTGAAGGGCAACAGATCGACCTTGCCTTGGTGGATGCCCAGATCTCATGGTTGATCAATGAGGGGACAAACTACCTGACCTCGGGCCAGGTCCCTCAGCGACGCGGCAACGGACATCCGAATATAGTCCCGTATGAGGTGTATGAGACAGCAGATGGCCACGTGATTTTGGCCGTTGGAAATGACAGCCAGTTCCGCAGGTTCTGCGCATTCATCGGCCACGCCGATCTTGCCGACGACAACCGGTTTGCAACCAACCCAGCCCGGCTGGAGCACCGTGACGAATTGAACGCGATCCTGCGCCCGGCGATGAAACAGCATCCGACGACGACTGTGATTTCCGAGCTTGAGGCCCGCAAAGTGCCCGTCGGCCCGGTGCAAACGCTGGATCAGGTGTTTGACACCGATCAGGTCGCCGCGCGGCAGATGAAGATCGCCATGCAAGCCCAACCGGGAGAGGTGAATTTGATCGGCAATCCACTGAACCTGTCGCTCACGCCTGTAACATATCGGCATGCGCCGCCGGTCTTCGGGGCCGATACTGATGATATTTTAAGCGCTGAAAACCCGTTCGAAGATTGAAACACTTGCATGTTTCGGCGGCAACTTGCTGAAACATGCCCTTGAATCGGCGGTTTTTTTCACTTTTTTCACACACGCGATTTCACCAATTCGAGAGCAGGGTCGATACTGTTACGAGGCCGTCGCAGACTCTGGTAAATCGAACAGTGTCAAATACCGCAACCAGATTGGACTCAAGTATGAAACAAGACGTTTTTGGACAGATGAACACTCTGACCCACCCGGCGGCCGTCGAGGCATGGGACGGTGTTCTGCTTGGGTTCATGGCGCATGCGGCGATTACTCCTCAGCATTTGGGAAAAGTGTTGGAGCTTGAGCCCGACTTTGCTCTGGGCCACGCGGTCAAGGGCCTGTTCATGGTTCTTCTGGGCCGACGCGAGATGCTACCCGTCGCCGTCGACGCGCTGAGCGCCGCCACAGAAGCGATGAAACGTCAGCCCGTCTCTACGCGCGAGCAGCTATTTGTTGAGGCCCTGTCCCTTTATGTGGCGGACCTGCCCTCGCAGGCCGTGCAGAAATTCGAAGAGGTGCTGCGCGCCCATCCGACGGATTCGCTGGCGATGAAGCTCAGCCATGCGACCCGGTTTGTGCTTGGCGATGCAGAGGGCATGCGGCGTTCGATCGAACGCGTCATGCCCGCTTATGAGCCGGATCATGCGGGCCGTGGCTATCTGCTGGGCTGTCATTCCTTCGCACTAGAAGAGACCGGTTCCTACGAAAAGGCCGAGATTGCCGGTCGTCAGGCCCTGTGGATGGTTTCCGACGATGCCTGGGGTCTGCACGCGGTCGCCCATGTTCACGAGATGACGGGCAATGCGCAGCTGGGTCTGGATTGGCTGGCGGGGCGTGAGGATGCCTGGGCCCATTGCAACAACTTCCGCTATCACGTCTGGTGGCACAAGGCGCTGATGCATCTGGATCTGGGTCAGGTCGATCAGGTCATTGACCTCTATGACCAGCATATCCGCAAAGACAAGACCGACGATTATCGCGATATCTCGAACGCGACCTCGCTGCTGTCCCGGATGGAGCTTGAAGGCATTGATGTTGGCGACCGCTGGGAGGAACTGGCCGATCTTAGCGCCGCACGGACCGAAGATGGCTGCCTGATTTTTGCCGACCTGCACTATCTGCTGGCGCTGACCGGCGACAACCGCTCTGACGCTACGGCCAAGATGCTACAGCGCATCCAGAAAGACGCCCAGCGCAACCAAGGCGACACGCCGATCCGCATGTCTGACCCGGGCATTGCCGCTGCCAAAGGGCTTGAGGCCTTTGGGGACGGTCTCTACGGCGCGGCGTTTGATTTCCTCTCAACCGCCCGCTCCGGCATGCAGTTGGCCGGTGGCAGTCACGCCCAACGTGATGTATTCGAGCGCATCACAATTGATTCCGGCCTGCGCGCCGGGCGCCTGGATGCGGTCGAGCGTATTCTGGATGACCGCCGCGCCAAACGCGCCGGTGGTGAGGATAATTATGCACTCGCGCGCCGCGCCCTGATCAACGCAGCCCGCGACAACGGCGACGCACAAAGCGTTCCGGCTGAATAACAAAAAGACCAAGAAGGACAGAAAACGTATGGCGACTGTTTCGCCCGCTTCTGATTTTACGCCTGTTGCGGCCTCGGCCGCAGCGCCCACTGCCCGTGTGCGCGATCCGCGACTGGATTTCTATCGCGGCATCGCGATGTTCATCATCCTGATCGCCCATATCCCGAACGATCCTTGGGCCAAATGGATCCCGGCCCGTTTCGGGTTTTCGGACGCGACCGAGATCTTTGTGTTCTGCTCGGGCATGGCCTCGGCCATCGCCTTTGGCGGCGCCTTCCTGCGCAAAGGCTGGTGGATGGGGACGGCCCGCGTGGCGTTCCGCATCTGGCAGGTCTACTGGGCGCATATCTGTCTGTTCTTCTTTGTCGCCATGAGCATGGCCGCTCTGGACAATTCCGGCCTGTTTGAAAAAAGCTACGTATCGTCGCTGAACCTGCAGCATTTCTTCAATGACCCGCTGCCGCAAATGGTCGGGATTTTCACCCTGACCTATGTGCCGAACTACTTCGACATCCTGCCGATGTATCTGGTCGTTCTGGCGATGATGCCGCTCTACATGGCCCTTTACCGCGTCAGCTTTTGGCTGATGGCGGCTGTGTCGGTCGCGATCTGGCTTGTCGCCCAGACCGGAGTGCTGGCCCTTCCGGCTGAGCCGTGGTCGGACCGCCAATGGTTCTTCAACCCATTCGGTTGGCAGTTGCTGTTCTTCACTGGGTTCGCCTTTATGCGCGGCTGGCTTCCGGCGCCTCCGGTATCAAAAGCACTGATCTGGGCGGCCATTGCATTTCTGGTTCTGTCCGCACCCTTCGGGTCGTGGAAGGTTTTCCTGTGGGTTCAATCCGCGGCTCCCGGCCTGGCCGAACAAATCCGCGAACTGTGGCCTTTGACGAAAGAACTGCGTGGAAAAACCGAGTTCGGCCTGTTCCGCTACATCCACTTCCTGTCGCTGGCCTATCTGGGCTGGGTCGTTGCCGGTGAGCATGGTCACCGCCTGATCGCCACCGGGCATTCTGTGGGTGCGCGCATCTGGCAGGTTGTTCTGAAACTGATCACCAAAGTGGGGCAGCAATCGCTGGCGGTCTTTGTCTTCTCGATGGCCGCAGCGCGCCTGATCGGGGTCGCGCTGGATCAGACCGAGCGGGATGTTGCCAGTGTCTTTGTCGCTAACATGATTGGCTTTGCCATGATCATCGGGGTGGCCTATCTGGCCGCCTGGTTCAAATCTCAGCCATGGAAATCAAAGAAATGAATTTGACTCGCCGCGCATTTCTGGCCTCAACCTCTGCGCTATTTCTGGCGCCGGCCACCTTTGCCTCGGGGTCAGAGGTTCCGTTCGACCGCAATGACGTGGTTGAACTGGCCCGAGAACTGGCCAGCCGCCCCTTTGCCGAGCGAGAGATGGTGCCGCAGGAATGGCAGGACCTGACTTATACGCAATACCGCTCGATCCGGTTCCGACTGGACCGCGCGCTTTGGTTCGAAACCGAGACTCCCTTCAACGTCGATTTCTTCACCCCCGGCTTGTATTTCCCGCGCACGGTCAAGGTCTCGACCGTCCAGAACGGGATGGCCAAGCCGGTCGCTTTCGACCTTGAGATGTTCGACAAGGCCGAAGAGGTCCCAACCCTTCCTATTGACGAAACGCTTGGGTTCTCGGGCCTGCGTCTGCGCACGGAAATGCACCGCCCCGGCAAGACCGATGAGTTCTGCGTTTGGCAGGGGGCCAGCTATTTCCGCGCCATTGGTCTGCACGAAGTGTACGGCCTGTCTGCCCGCGGCCTAGCCCTGAAAACCGGCGACCCGGATGGCGAGGAATTCCCCGAATTCATCCGCTTTTGGCTGGAACGTCCCGAACCCGGTCAACGCAACATGGTTGTCCACGCGCTGATGGACAGCCCCAGCGTGACCGGTGCCTACCGCTTTAACGTCACCGCCGGCGCAGATTGCATCATGGATATCGAGGCCACCCTCTTCCCCCGCGAAGAACTGCCGCATGTGGGTATCGCGCCTGGGACCTCGATGTTCCTGTTCGATCAGACCAATCACAGCCGGTTCGACGATTTCCGCCCCGCTGTGCATGACAGCGACGGGCTGCTGATCCGCAACGGCGCAGGTGAGGTGATCTGGCGTCCGCTGGCGAACCCAACCCGTTTGCAAATCTCGTCTTTCGTGGACATGAACCCTCAGGGTTTTGGCCTGATGCAGCGCAAGCGCGAATTCTCGGACTACGCAGATCTTGAGGCGAACTATCATAAGCGTCCCAGCCTGTGGGTCGAGCCCGGCTCCGATTGGGGCAAGGGCACGGTGACGCTGGTCGAGATACCCGCCGATCAGGAGATCTACGACAATATCGTCGCCTACTGGCGGCCCGCCGAGCCCTATGCCGCAGGCAGCCAGGTTGACCTGAGCTATCGCTTGATCTGGGGTGAGGAACCACAGCGCACGCCGATGCCACGGGTCATCAACACGGCCATGGGTGAAAACACCTTTGGCGAAGGCCGTCTGGCCGTGATCGACTTTGAGCCCAGCCCTCTGTTCGACGATCTGGAGGCGGTCAGCATTTTCGCCAATTCTCCCCACGCGGAAACCTCGGACGGTGTGTTGCAGCGCAATCCGGATACCGGCGGTGTGCGTCTGGCGTTCTCATTCCAGCCGGGGGACCGCGACCATGTCGAGCTGCGCGCGCAGCTTCTGGTCGGCAAGCAACCCGCCTCCGAAGTCTGGCTGTACCGTTGGACCGCATGAGCCGCGACCTGCATATCATGCCACCCGAGGCACCGCTGGCAATGCCCGCGCAGGACTTCCGCAGTGGGTTCCGCGATGCGCAGGTCCCCGCGGGTGCCCGCCCATCGGCCGGGTTCTGGCGCGCGCTGGCGTTTTCGCCAGCAATGGCAGCCACGCTGGGTTTGCTATGGGTCATGAGCGACTGGTTCGGATCTGAAGGCATCAACCTTGTCGAAGCCATCCTTCTAACGTTGATCTCGTTCAACTTCTTCTGGATCTCGTTCACGGTCTGCACCGTGCTGCTGGGCATGATCTCGCTGTCCCGGCAGGAGCGCCCGATCCGACAAGACCGCGCGCAACCACTGCGCGTTGCCCTGCTGATGCCAACCTACAACGAGGTGCCGTGGTTCGTGCTGGGCAATGCCCGCACCATGCTGGAAGAACTGCGCGCCCGGGGCGGGCAGCATGAATATGCGATGTTCATCCTCTCGGACACCCGCGATCCGGACATCGCCGCGCAAGAGCAAGCCAGTATTGAGGCACTGCGCACCACGCTAGCCCCCGACCTGAAGCTCTACTACCGCCGTCGCGAACAGAATACTGACCGAAAAGTTGGCAATATCGCCGATTGGGTCAGCCGCTGGGGCGCGGATTGGGACGCGATGCTGGTGCTGGATGCCGACAGCCTGATGACAGGCCGCGCGATTGCTCGGCTGACGGATTCTTTGGCGCGTGATCCCAGCGCGGGCTTGATTCAAAGCTACCCGCAACTCATTGGCGCACAGTCCGTCTTTGCCCGGATGCAGCAATTCGCCAATGGCGTCTACGGCATCGCCTTTGCCGAAGGTCTGGCCCGCTGGTGTGGGCAAGAGGGCAACTATTGGGGCCACAACGCCATCATCCGCACCAAGGCCTTTGCCACCTGTGCCGGACTGCCCAAGCTGCGCGCCTTCAACGGGCAGGAAAAGCTGATAATGAGCCACGACTTTGTCGAGGCCGGTCTGCTGCGCCGTGCCGGGTGGGCCGTTCGGTTCCTGCCGCGCATTCGTGGTTCATACGAAGAAACACCACCCACCCTTATCGACCACGCCATGCGGGACCGCCGCTGGTGTCAGGGGAACCTGCAACATCTGAAACTGCTGGGCTCGCGCGGGTTCCGGTCCGTCTCGCGGTTTCATATGTTCCACGGGGCGGTCGGCTATTTGATGTCCCCGCTGTGGTTTGCGCTACTGCTGATGTGGGCGTTGATTGGTCAGGGTGAGGACGCCTCGGTCCTGCATTATTTCAGCCCCGACAACCCCCTGTTCCCACAATGGCCGGAGATGTCTGAGACACGCCATGTGCTAATCATTCTGGTCATGTATGCGATGCTGCTGGCCCCCAAGGTTCTGGGTGTCGCCGCCCTACCCCTCAGCGGTGTACGCTATTCCGATTTCGGCGGCTGGCGGAGGTTCTTCACCTCGTTCCTTTTCGAGGTCATCCTGTCGATCCTCTACGCACCGATCCTGATGGTGCAGCAGATGATCGCCGTATTCCGCACCGCATTGGGCATCCAGAAAGGCTGGTCCCCACAGGCGCGTGACGGAGGAAGCTATTCCTTGCGAACACTGGTCCTGTGCCACGCGCTGGAAACCGTCAGTGGCGTCGCGCTGAGTGTTGGTATTCTGGCCGGGTTGGTCTCGGTCTGGCTGGCCCCGATAGCAATCAGCCTTGCGCTGGCGATCCCGTTGTCGGCGCTCAGCGGTGTATCCGCCGGAACCGCACGCCGTTTGGTCGGCATGCGCGAGGATTTTGCTGAGCCCGCCATCACCCGCTCGGCCCGTCGTCATCGCAATGAGTTGAAGCGCCTGATCGAGGGCAAGGGCAGCATGACCCCGGCGGAATAATCAACCGCCGGGCAATCCTTCGTACCAATCCAGCATCATATCCGCCCACCCGGAGGGCACCGTATGACCGCCGGGGAACAGCGCGAACTCCAGCGCGCTGCCCTCGGCACATCCCATCCAGTTGCGCCGCATGAACTGGCCCGTGGTCGAGAACCCGCTGGGCTTGGTATCAACACAGCCATTAGCCTCGCGCCAGATCTCAAGACCGGCAAAGATATCGCCTTGATGGAAACGGCCACCGCCCAGCAAACGCCCTTCGAGCGGAACGACATTGTCGATCCAGCCGTGGGTGTGAAACATTCGGATCGGCCCGGCGCAGGACTCTGGGTGCGGACGCCAGAAACCACCTGAGACGGGGACATAGGCCGAGAAGGTCTCGGGCGCGTCGCAGGCGAGGTAGTTCACCATGAAACCGCCGGCGGAAAACCCTCCTAGAACAACGCGTTCGCCGTCAATGCCAAACCGTTCTGCAGCGTCATCCACCGCTTCGCTGAGAAAGGCCGTTTCGTCACGCTCACCAAAGCCGGGATAGAAATTCCAGCTTTGAATGCCGCCCCGGTCTGGCCGCTCTAACCCCTCCGGTGCCATCACCGCATAGCCGCGCGCCAGCAGAGGCTCGACCATGCTGCGATTGTTCATGGTTCCTGAGCCGCTGCCTCCGTAGCCATGCAGAAACACGACCAGAGGCGGGTTTTCAGCTTCAGGCAGTTCGATGTGATATGCGCCCGAGGCGATCTCGCAGGTACCTTCATCCGGGCCACAATCGGCCAAGGTTGGTTGCGCCGCTGCGGCCAGACAGAAAGATAGCCAGTATTTGTGTTTCATCACGCTCCCTCGACAAAGGTCTCAACCGGCAGACCGGCCCGCACCCATCCTGGTCCGGCGGCCGAGCCCAACATACCCTCAGGCACGTCAATGATATTGGTAAACCCGGCTGCAGTTAGTTGATTGCTCAACCGTGCCGAACGGACCCCACGCGTGTAGAAAAGCGTGCAATTTTGACCCCCTAAGCGGGGAAATCGGCGTCCAAATTTGACCCCTCCCTATGGTTGTAGACATCCTTTTCATTGAGCAGTCGATGGAGAGGCAAGCGGGATGATTTGCGTGGAAACTATTAGAAAAGTGCGTCGCTTACACCTGATCGAAAAAAGAGCATCAAGGAAATTTGCCGTTCGCTCAATTTGAGCCGTGCAACGGTTCGAAAGATAATCCGATCGGGAGTGACGGAGTTCAAATATGAGCGCAAATCGCAGCCATACCCGGTGCTCGGGCCTTGGCGCGCGCGTCTGGATGAAACGCTTGAGGAGAACGAGGCGCTTCCGAAGAAACACCGCAAGCGGATGACCAAAATCTGGAAGGAACTCTCCGATGATGGTTTTGGCGGCGGGTATGACAGTGTTCGACGCTACACAAAGAATTGGCGCATTGCGCACGGCCGACAACAGGCGCAGGCGTTCATCCCGCTGATCTTTGATCCTGGGGAGGCGTACCAGTTCGACTGGAGTGTGGAGACGGTTTTGATGGACGGTGCACTCACGACCGTGAAGGTTGCCCATTTCAAACTTTGCCATAGCCGCATGCCATTCTCCATTGCCTATCCGCGCGAGACGCAGGAGATGGTCTTTGATGCCCACGACGAGGCCTTCAAATTCTTTGGTGGAGGCTGCATCAACGGGATCTACGATAACATGACGACCGCCGTCGATGCGATCCTGTCGGGCAAGGAAAGAAAGTTCAACAAGGCATTCTCCCGGATGTGTTCTCATCATCTGGTGAACCCGATCGCCTGTACGCGCGCGGCCGGTTGGGAGAAGGGTCAGGTTGAGAATCTGGTCAAGGAGAGCCGCGCCTATAGTTTTACACCGCGTCTGGAGGTGGCCGACTTCGATGAATTGAATGCCCGGCTGCAAAAAGACGCGATCAAACGCGCAAAAGAACTGCGGCATCCGGAAAACCTGGAGGTGACGGTCTGGGAGGAGTTCCAGCAGGAAAAGCCGCTGCTGACGCATCTGCAGAAGCCCTTCGTCGGGTTCCGTGAAAAGACGGTCGCCGTGAGCCGAACCTGCCTGATCAACTTCGAAAGAAACAAATACAGCGTTGAGGCAAGAGCTGTTGGACGTCAGGTCCAGTTGCAGGTCTACGCCACGCGGATTGTCCTGCGCCAAGACGGTGAGATTGTCGGAGAGCACGAACGGTGCTTCGGCCGAGGAAAAACGATCTTCAACCCTTGGCACTATGTGCCCGTCCTCAAGCGCAAGCCTGGCGCTCTGCGCAATGGAGCACCGTTCCGTGACTGGGACCTACCACCGGCAATGACGCAGATCTGGACCCATCTGCGGGGCACATCCGACGGAGACCGGCAACTTGCCGATATTCTTTTCGCTGCTTACCAGCACGACATTGATGTGGTCGAGGCTGCCTGCGAAGAAGCTCTAAAATCTGGCCTGCGCAAGGCCGATGCGATCCTGAACATTGTCTCTCGGCGCACCAATCCCCCGCCGCCAAAGGCGATTGAGCCGCCTGCCCACCTGCAGCTGAAAATGGCACCGATCGCGGATTGCGCTCGCTATGACAGGCTTGGAGGCTCCCATGCAACTGCGTAAGGAAATTCTCGAACTTGCCCGTCAACTGAAGTTGCCAGGCATCGTCAACTGCTTTGACGAAGTGATGCAGGCCGCAGCCAAAAACAACTGGCGGCCCCAACAGGTCGTGGCCGAACTCCTCACGGCCGAACTGGCCGAAAAGACTGCGCGCTCGATCCGGTATCAGATGGGTGCCGCAAAGTTCCCGGTCTGCAAGTCCTTACCTGAGTTCGACTTCACGGTCAGCCCCGTCAACGAGGAAGTCGTGCGCAATCTTCATGACGGCGATTTTATGGACCAGGCCAGGAATGGCGTGCTGGTCGGTGGAACCGGATCGGGCAAAACGCATCTCGCAACAGCGATCGGGGGCCACGCGGTCAATAACCGCCGGCGGGTCAGGTTCTTCAGCGCTGTGGATCTCGCGAACAAGCTGGAGGCTGAACATCGCGAAGGCAACGCCGGGCGGCTCAGCGAGCAGCTGATCCGCGTCGACCTCGTGATTATAGACGAACTCGGTTATCTGCCGTTCGCAGAGTCTGGTGGACGATTACTCTTCCATCTCATCAGCAAACTGTACGAGCGAACGTCTATTCTGCTAACAACCAACCTCGCATTTGCTGAATGGCCGAGTGTGTTCACAGATGCCAAAATGACCACTGCTCTCCTGGATCGACTGACACACCATTGCGATATCATCGAAACCGGGAACGAAAGCTGGCGAATTAACCACCGCGACTAACCTCGAAATCGGGGAATAAATTCAAAACAGACAGCAGGTCAAACCTTCAGTCGAGCTACGCTCTCTTTTCGGTTTGACCTGCTGTCCACCCCCTCCTGAATCAACCTAAACACGACCCCCTCAACGCCCCTCTTAGCTCCAAGGGGGGTCAAATTTGGACGCCGATGGGGGGTCATTATTCAATGCCGATTGACACCCCACGCGCGCAGATCAGAGCCACAGGGGCGGACTTGTCACCGCCAGCCATTTGCACAAGGGCCGGAATAAAATCCTCGCGCCGCATGTCCAGAGGCTGCGCCCCCTGTCCGACGCCTGTGGCCCTCCATTCCCGAGGTGTGCGGATGTCCACCAGCAACACATCTCCGGCGACGGCTTTCTGATGCGCCTGCGTCACTTCCAGTTGGCCGCCCGTGTAGTCCTGCGGGATCAAACGGTACTCACGAATGGCAAATCCTGCGGCAATTGCGCCTGCCCCGCCCATCAATACCCACCGTCGCGTTCGGCTTTTCCCGTCTGCCATATGGCGTTCTCCTGCACTCATGGCTTGGTTCTATCACAAGGGTTGCAACCGCGCGCCGGGGAATTCCGGCAGCGGGATCAAGTTCGCGTCATTATCACGCAGAAAGATAGGTCCGATATACACCTTTTAACATCTGTCAAAACCTTGCAATTTTTGGACAATCATTAAATTATCCTACAAAATCTGTCATATTGACCGCCCAGACCGGAGTATCGCACTTGTCCCTATTCCTCATCGCGGCCCTTCCCTTCCTCGGAGCTGTTTTCCCAGCCCTCCTGATACGGGCGGGACGAAATGCAGCCGCCTCGGCCGCAGGGTTGACCACGTTCCTGGCCCTGATGGGGTTGCTGATCCATATCCCCAGCGTGATGCGCGGCGATGTCGTGACAGCGCGGTTTGACTGGATACCGGGGCTGGGGCTGAACGCGAATTTCATGCTGGACGGGCTTGGTTTTCTGTTTGCCCTGCTGATCCTCGGCATCGGCCTGCTGATCATCCTGTATGCGCGGTTCTACCTGTCGCGTGAAGACCCGATGGGGCAGTTCTACACCTATCTGCTGCTGTTTCAGGGCGCGATGGTTGGGATTGTTTTATCCGATAACATCCTGCTTTTGCTCATTTTCTGGGAGCTGACTTCGCTCAGCTCATTCCTCCTGATCGGCTATTGGAAACACCTGCCCGAAGGCCGACAAGGCGCGCGCATGGCGCTGGCCGTCACCGGAGGCGGCGGATTGGCGATGATTGCCGGGATGCTGATTTTGGGGAATATCGTCGGATCCTATGACCTCAGCGTGATTTTGCAGAACAAAGAGCTGATCCAGGCCTCGCCCTACTATCTGCCCGCGCTGATCCTGATCCTGCTGGGCTGTTTCACCAAATCAGCGCAGTTCCCGTTCCATTTCTGGCTGCCTCACGCGATGGCTGCCCCGACGCCGGTTTCCGCCTATCTGCACTCGGCCACCATGGTGAAGGCCGGGTTGTTCCTGATGGCGCGGATGTGGCCGGTTCTGGCGGGGACGGAGGCGTGGTTCTATATCGTCGCAACAACCGGTTTGGTGACCATGTTGTTGGGGGCCGTGATCGCCCTGTTCAAGGACGATCTGAAAGCTCTGCTGGCGTTCTCAACCGTGTCGCATCTGGGCTTGATCACAATGCTGCTGGGCTTCGGCACCAAGTTCGCAGCCGTGGCCGCCGTGTTCCACATCATCAACCACGCAACGTTCAAAGCTGCGCTTTTTATGACCGCAGGCATCGTGGATCACGAAACCGGGACGCGCGATGTCAAACGGCTGGGCGGCTTGCGCCATCTGATGCCGATCACCTTTACCATCGGCACCATCGCAGCTTTGTCCATGGCCGGCCTGCCTCCGCTGAACGGGTTCCTGTCAAAAGAGATGATGCTGGAAGAAACCGTCCACACTACATGGCTGAACTCTCACTATCTCGTTCCGGGTCTCGCCCTGCTGGCGGCGCTGTTCTCGGCAGCCTATTCCTTCCGTTTTGTCAGCCATGTCTTCCTTGGACCAAAGCGTGAGGATTACCCGGCCCATCCGCATGACCCTCCGGTTGGGCTGTGGTTGGCACCCGCGTTTATGGTCGTTCTGGTAGTGCTGATCGGCCTTTACTCGGCGGCCATCGTCGGCCCGTTGGTAGCTGTCGTATCCAGCGCCGTAATCGGGGGCGAAAAGCTGCCCTATTATTCGCTGAAACTGTGGCACGGCTTTACGCCTGCGCTGTATATGTCCGTTGTCGCGACGTTGGGCGGTCTGTTCCTGATGTCGCAACACAAACGCGCGCAGCAGCTTTGGAACACCCTGCCCCGGCCTGAGGCCAAAGTGATCTTTGAGGCCATTATCAATGCGTTTACGCGGCTCAGCCAATGGATCACAGATGAGCTGCACAATGGTGTCCTCAGCCGGTATGCGATCATCTTTGTCGCCTTTACCGTCGGCCTTGGCTACTACGCCTATTCCACCGGGACGATCGGAGTTGAAACCCGCGTGCCGCTGCCTGCGCAGATCATACCGATCGTTGGCTGGATCTGTCTGGTGGGCGCAACGCTGGGCATCATGTGGTTCCACCGTAACCGCCTGTTGTCGCTGGTTCTGATTGGTGTTGTCGGGCTGATCGTTTCGGTTGCGTTCAACTACCTCTCGGCTCCGGATCTGGCACTGACGCAGATCTCAGTCGAGGTGGTGACGATGATCCTGTTGCTGCTGTCGCTGAATTTCCTGCCGACCGAGACCCCATGGGACAGTACCGCCGCGCGGCGTTGGCGGGATGCCGCGATCTCGGTCGTGGCCGGGATTGGGACAGGTGCTCTGGTCTATGCGATCATGCTGCGTGATTTCGCCTTCCCGACGATTTCCGAATTCCACCTTGCCAACTCGTACAAGGGCGGCGGCGGCACCAACGTGGTGAACGTCATCCTCGTGGATTTCAGGGGCTTTGATACCTTTGGCGAGATCATCGTTCTGGGCATCGCGGCGCTGATCATCTTTGCCCTGACCGAAGCGGTCCTGAGCAGCAATGTCCGGGGCTACCTGCTGAATCGCAAGCCGCATTGGCCGCAATCGGGCGACTCCCATCCGTTGATGATGGTGGTCGTGACCCGCGTGATGATGCCAATTGCCCTGATGGTGGGTGCCTACATCTTCTTCCGTGGCCACAACCAGCCCGGAGGCGGCTTTATCGCCGGCCTGATCGTCGCCATCGCCTATCTGATGCAGTACATGGCCAGCGGCTACACCTGGGCGATCGAACGGCAAAGGTTCTACTATCACGGCACCATCGGCTGGGGTGTGCTGATCGCCGCCGCTACCGGTCTCGGCGCCTGGTTCAATGAACGCCCCTTCCTCACCAGCGACTTCGGCTACATCAACTGGCCACCGCTGGAAGAGTTCGAATGGGCCACCGCAATGTTGTTCGACACCGGTGTCTTCCTCGCGGTTCTGGGCGCGGTGATGCTGGCGCTGGATAGCCTGTCCCGCTTTGCATGGCAGCCGGGCATGGCACAGGAGTTCCCGATGGATATCAACCCGCTGCGGGACGCTCCGCCGGAAGAAGAACAAGAGAAGGAGCAGGCCTGATGGAAGCGCTCGTTGCCTCTGCCGTAGGTATTCTGACCGCCGCCGGGATTTTCCTGATCCTGCGTCGCCGAACATTCCCGGTCATTCTTGGCCTGTCGCTGATCACCTATGCGGTGAACGTATTCCTGTTCGCAACCGGACGTCTGGCGCTGAATTCGCCTGCCGTTCTGAACAAATACGAAGACGTCCCTTATACCGATCCGCTGCCGCAGGCGCTGGTGCTGACGGCCATCGTGATCTCGTTTGGGATGACGGCGGTGATCGTGATGATCTCGCTCTCGGCCTATCTGTCCTCGAAGGATGACCATATCGACATGAGCCCGCATGACAGCGTGGACGCGCCGGGAGAAGACGCATGAACCATTGGATCGTTGCGCCGATCGTCCTTCCTGCGATCCTGGCCCCATTCATCATCATGGTCCTGCGCTATCACCTCGACCTGCAGCGCATTTTCTCGGTCGCGGGTGTTGTTGCCCTTCTGGGCATTGCCCTGACCATCACCGCGCAGGCCGCGGGAGGCGACATTCAGGTCTATGAACTGGGCAACTGGCCCGCCCCCTTCGGGATTGTTATGGTACTGGACCGGCTTTCAGCCATGATGGTTCTGCTGACCGCCCTTCTGGCCCTGCCCATTGTGCTCTACGCCATCGGTTCGGGTTGGGACGAGCGTGGCAAGCATTTTCACGCCCTGTTTCATTTCCAGCTTATGGGCGTATGCGGGGCCTTCCTGACCGGAGACGCCTTCAACCTCTTTGTGTTCTTCGAGGTCCTGCTGATCGCCTCCTACGGTCTGATGACCCATGGCGGTGGAGCGGTCAGGCTGAAGGCTGGTGTGCAATACGTGGCCTATAACCTACTGGGATCGACCCTGTTCCTGTTTGCTCTGGGGACGCTCTATGGTGTGACCGGCACGCTCAACATGGCCGATATCGCCCTGCGTGTGGCCGAGATACCGCCTGAGGACACCGCGTTGCTGCGGGTTGGTGCTGTGTTGCTGTTGTTGGTGTTCTGTATCAAGGCCGCCGTTCTACCGTTGCATTTCTGGCTACCGGCCAGCTACGCCAACGCTCCCCTACCCGTGGCGGCCTTGTTCGCGATCATGACTAAGGTTGGGGCGTATTCAATCATCCGAATGTACACTCTGGCCTTCGGACCCGAGGTTGAAGCGACGCAAGGGCTGATTGGCAATTGGCTGCAACCTGCTGCGCTGGTTACCCTTGCCGTCGGGGCTATCGGCATCCTCGGCTCGCAACATATCGCGCGAATGGTCGCCTTTTGTGCTATCGCCTCGATGGGTACGCTGCTGATCGCCATTTCGCTGTTCACGCCGGATGCCAGCGCGGCTGCGCTTTACTATGTGTTCCACTCGACGCTTGCAACAGCCCTGTTGTTCCTTGTCGCCGATCTGGTGATGGAACGCCGCGGCGGCTCCATATCGCCCACGCGGCCAATGGCGCAGACCGGATTGATCTCAGCGCTGTTCTTTGTGGGGGCGATTGCGATGGCCGGGATGCCTCCGCTGTCCGGCTTTATCGGCAAGCTGCTGGTTCTGGATGCGGCCCGGGATGCACCTGACGCAACCTCTGTCTGGGCGGTCATCCTGATCGGGTCCTTTGTAACCATCGTGGGTCTCGCACGGGCCGGCACGTTGATCTTCTGGAAAAGCCACGACGCGGACCATAACCCTCAGCCCGAGGGGGAAGACGCCGAGCCGCAACCCACCCCGGAACCGCACCCGGGTCTGGCATTTACGTCGGTCTTCGGTCTGGTCGGCGGTCTGATCCTGCTGACCTTGTTTGCGGGCCCCGCGCTCGAATACACCAGCAAAACCGCCGAGCAACTGTTCACACCCGAAGACTACATCTCGGCCGTATTGGGAGAAGCAGAATGATCAAGCTGCTACACCGCATATTCCCGCACCCTCACCTGAGCTTTCTGCTGACACTGGTCTGGGTTCTGCTTGCCAATAATGGGTCGTTAAACTCGCTCGTATTTGGTTTGATTCTGGGGATCATCATTCCCTTTGTCACCCAACCCTACTGGCCCGACCGCCCCAAACTGCGCAACTGGCCCATGGTAGCGGAGTACATCCTGGTGGTGCTCTGGGACATCGTTATCGCAAATATCACTGTCGCCCGGATCATCCTGTTCAAACGCGACGACGCCCGACAGCCCAACTGGATCTGCGTCCCGCTTGAACTGCGCACGCCCGAGGCAATCACCGTACTGGCCGGGACAATCACCATGACTCCGGGCACCGTCAGCTGTGATCTGTCGGCGCAAGGGCACAACCTTCTGGTCCATTGCCTCGATGCACCTGACCCTGAGGCCGTACGCGATCAGATCAAACAGCGCTACGAACGCCGCCTGAAGGAGATTTTCGAATGATCGAATACGCTATCTACTTCGCCTTCGCCTGCTTCGGAGCCGCAATCATGATGTGCCTGTGGCGGATCATCACCGCCGATGGTGTCGGCACCCGCGTTCTGGCGCTGGACACGATGGTGATCAACACCATCGCGCTTATGATCCTGTACGGGCTGGATCAAGGCACCGAGATATTCTTCGAGGCTGCCATGATCATCGCCATGCTGGGTTTTGTTTCAACCGTAGCCTATGCGCGCTTCATGCTGCGCGGCAACATTATCGAGTGAGGGCGACATGACATTTCTCGTCGAATTGCTGATCGCCGCTTTCCTGATCATGTCGGGTATCTTCGGCTTCGTTGGGTCGTTTGGAATGATCAAGCTGAAGGACCCCATGTCGCGCCTGCACGCGCCGACCAAAGCGACAACGCTGGGTGTCGGCGGCGTTCTGTTGGCCTCGATCGCACATTCCGTGCTGCTTGAGGGCAAACTGTCGATGCATGAGCTGCTGATCACGTTGTTTTTGTTTCTGACGGCCCCGATCACGGCCCTGTTCATTGCCAAATGGCACATTCATCGTCATGAAAAGCCGCAGGATCTGCCGGATGCGGGCGAGGATGAGCTTTGGGCCACCCACGCGGTCGAGCAGGTTGAAGACGTCCCTGATCACAGCACGAACTGAGCCAGATGCATAACCCTCCGCTGCCCCTGACCCGTGATCTGGTTTTGATTGGCGGAGGTCACACCCATGCTTTGCTGCTGCGCAAATGGGGCATGAACCCTCTGCCCGGCGCGCGCGTAACGGTGATCAACCCCGGCCCGACTGCGCCCTATTCAGGGATGCTGCCCGGTTTTGTCGCCGGTCATTACTCCCGCTCTGATCTGGACATTGATCTGGTCCGACTGGCCCGTTTCGCGGGCGCGCGGGTCATTCTGGGCGCGGTTGATGAGATCGACACCGACCAGCGCCATGTGTACATACCGGGGCGCCCTCCGGTGGCTTACGACGTCGCCTCGGTCAATGTCGGGATCACCTCGGACATGCCCGCCCTGCCAGGTTTTGCAGACCATGCCGTTCCGGCCAAACCTTTGGGCGCCTTTGCCGCGCGTTGGTCTGCATATCTGGACCGCACCGGCCCTGCCTCGGTGGCCGTGATAGGTGGAGGCGTCGCGGGGGTCGAACTGGCGATGGCCATGGCCCATGCGCTGAAAACCAAGAGCAGACCCGCACAGATCACGCTGATCGACAATGCCTCGGCCCTGACAGCGACCGGCCCCAAGGCCGCGGCGACGATCCGCAAAGCAATGACCGGTCTTGGCATCGACGTGCTCGAAGGAGTTTCGATCAAAGAGATCACCGCAGATCATGTCGCAATGGACGATGGCCGCCAGATCCCCGCCGAATTCGTAACCGGCGCTGCTGGGGCAAGGCCCTATAGCTGGATCCAGCACACCGGGCTGGACCTGCACGAAGGTTTCATCCGCGTGAACGGTCATCTCCAATCTAGCGACCCCGCCATCTTCGCCGCCGGAGACTGCGCCCACCTGACCGAGAACCCGCGCCCCAAAGCAGGCGTCTACGCGGTGCGCGAGGCGCCAGTATTGTTCAACAACCTGCGCGCGTCGCTGGGGGCTGGGACCATGCAGCGCTATGTGCCGCAAAAGGACTACCTGAAGCTGATCTCATTGGGCGACAAGTCTGCATTGGCCGAGCGTCTGGGCACGTCGTTCAGCGGTGCCCTGATGTGGCGATGGAAGGACCATATTGACCAGAGCTTCATAAACAAGTTCCGCAATCTCCCTACCATGGCACCCCCCGCCCTCCCGCGTGCTCATGCCGATGGGATGACAGAAACCCTTGGTGACAAACCAATGTGCGGCGGCTGTGGCGCGAAACTAGGTCGCGGCGCTCTGCGTGGCGCCCTGTCCGCGCTGCCTGAGCCATTGCGTCAAGACGTGACGGCGCTACCCGGAGACGACGCCGCGCTGCTGACAACCGGGAATGCGCGGCAGGTCATCACCACGGACCACCTGCGCAGTGTCACCGATGACCCGGTCCTGATGACCCGTATCGCCGCCGTCCACGCACTGGGGGACATTTGGGCTATGGGTGCAGAGCCTCAGGCAGCAACGGCCACTCTCATTCTGCCCCGCATGTCTTCTGACCTACAGGAACGGACACTTTCCGAGATCATGCGCACGGCCAACGACGTCATGCGAGACGCCGGAGCCGAGATCGTCGGCGGTCACAGCTCAATGGGCGATGAGATGACGATTGGCTTCACGGTGACCGGACTATGCACGAAAGACCCAATCACTCTGGCGGGCGGCAGGACCGGCGATGCGCTGATCTTGACCAAACCCATCGGCAGCGGCGTTTTGATGGCTGCCGAAATGGCCGGACGGGCCGAAGGCGCAACGGTCGCGCAAGCCTATGAGATGATGACCCAACCGCAAGACACAGCGTCCCGCATTCTGGCAGAGGCCCACGCGATGACTGACGTCACGGGGTTTGGCTTGGCCGGACACTTGAACGGGCTGTGTGAGGCATCAAATTGCGGCGCTGTGCTTGATCTTGAGGCCGTCCCCGTGATGCCCGGAGTTATCGAACTGAGCGACGCCGGAATCCAATCGACGCTTTTTGCAGACAACCGTTCTATTGCGCCTGAGCTCCCAATGGGCGGCAAAGCTGCGCTGTTGTTCGACCCACAAACAGCGGGCGGGCTGCTGGCTGCGGTAGCACCCGAGATCGCCGACAAACTGCTAGAGAATCTGCGAGCGGCGGGTTACCCGGCTGCGCGGATCGGGCATTTGACCGACACCCCGGGGTTGAAGCTTCAAAGCTGATCCAGCGTGTTTTTGATGCGATCCGCCGCGCCCTTTAGGCTTTTGTCGTCCAACTGCGCGATCTCAATCCGCGCCAAAGTCTTTGCCGGATGTTGACGCTGGGATTTGGCGTAGGCCGGATCATAGTGCTGCTCCATCAGCGCACGCGTCAAAGCCTGTTTGTCGCCGGACGACATAAGGCTCAACCACCCGTCCACGACCTCATGCCCGCGATGAGATCGCAGTGGAGACAAGCGATCTCGAAGGCGCTCAGTATCCGACAGGATGTCGTCATAGGCCTGGGTCAGGTAAGCCGACCGGGCGGACAAAGGCGCGTCTATATGAATACGCGGCGCAGCGCACATCGCGGTCCAGACGCTGGGCGGCAAGATGCGATCGCCTATTTTCGACGACTCCGCCTCGACCAACACTGGGCGAGATGGGTCCAGGGTGCAAAAGGCAGCTGACAGGGCGGATTCAAAAGCCTTCTGACTGGGTTGCCCACCTGGCCTTTCCCCCAGCAGTGAGCCACGATGGTTGGCAAGCCCCTCCAGATCAACCACTTGCACGCCGCGGCGATCCAGATGGTGCAACAACTCGGTTTTGGCGGTGCCGGTGTAGCCGTCCAGCGCGATCAGTTGGAAGGCTAATGGCTGGTCGTATAGGTTGGCCTTCACCAGCCGACGATAGGTCCGATAACCTCCATCGACGACATCCGCCTGCCAGCCGATCTGTTGCAACATCCATGTAAACGAGCCCGAGCGTTGCCCGCCGCGCCAGCAATAGACCAAGGGCCGCCAGTTCCCCTCATGATGGCTGAGGCGGTGTTCGATATGGTTCGCTGCATTGCGAAACACCAGCGCCGCCCCGAGTTTTCGCGCCAGAAAAGGGCTTTGCTGTTTGTAGATCGTACCGACCCGCGCGCGCTCTTCATTGTCCAGAACCGGCAGATTGATCGCCCCCGGCAGGTGGTCTTCGGCGAACTCTGCCGGGCTGCGGACGTCGATGACCGCATCAAACCCATGCGCGTAGAGCTGCGGTAGATCTGTGAATTTCAATGCCATATCAAGCGCCCGTCTCTTAGTCGCAAGTAAAGGGAACGCATCCGCTGTTAGTCCTCGATAACTTCGATCAGGTCCGGGCCAGACGCCCGATTGGAGTTAACGGCGGGGTCGACACGATGAAACTCCAGCACATCTTCAGCGCCCGGTTTCATCAACCGCGCGGCACCTTTGCCCGCCTCTCCCAACCAAAGGGACCAATCGTCGGGCTCTAAGATCAAAGGCATCCGGTGGTGAATGGCCGACAGGTTCTGGTTCGCCTGAGTCGTCACGATAGCACAGGTGGATTGCCGCGCCTCTTCCGGCCCCCAATCCTGCCAAACGCCTGCAAAGGCGATGGGCGCACCGTCCTTGCGGTGGATGTACCACGGCAGCCGCGTCCCTTGCTGGGTCTTCGTCCATTCATAGAACCCTGTCGCCACGATCAGGCAGCGCCGCGATCGGCAGGCGTCGCGAAAAGCGGGTTTTTCGGCCAGCGTCTCAGCCCGTGCGTTGATCAACAAGGGGCCTGCATTTTCAGCCATATACCAATGGGGCCAGAAAGCCCCAACGCAGCGCATCCAGCCGACGACCTGAATCTCCGGCACGAACGACGTGCACCTGATTGGTCGGGCAAACGTTATAATTGGGCACCTCGGGCAAGGCATTCGCTGGGCGCGCGGCAAACAGCTGCGCCATCGCGTCATTGGGCAAAGTGATTGCAAACCGTCCGCACATCAGTCCGTCGTCCAATCCCGGATCGTTGCGGGATGCGATTTCAGCCAAAAGAGAAAGCCGCACCCAAACGGGCACGGCTTTTCAGGTCTTACTTCTGCTTGATACGACCATCCAGATAAGGCTGGTAGGGCGCATTTTCTGCCAGGTACTCCGCAGTCACATCCGCCAGATCCGGGCCGAAGTCATAGGCATTCTTGTCGTCACCTTCGAAGACGCTGTAGCCGTCACCACCGTTGCGCACGTAGTTATTGGTCACCACCAGATATGTGGCCGAGGGATCAATCGGAACGAAACCGTCACCATCGGCAACCATCACCTCGGTGATGCGCCCTTCGTTCGGGGCGGCTGAGGGGTCCCATGTAAAGGTCAGACCTGCGACTTGCGGGAACCGGCCTTTGACCTCTTCAACCTGGCTGACGCCATTTTCCAGCGCGTCGATCACGCCCTGCCCGGTGATCTCAAAAGTCGACAAGGTGTTCTGGAACGGCAGGACCGTCAGGACTTCGCCCATGGTGACCTCGCCTTCGTCGATCGAGGCACGCAGACCACCTGCATTCGCAATCGCGATCTGAGCGCCCTGATCCGCAACGCGGGCCAGCATGGCATCTGCAACCAGATTGCCCATCTCGCATTCCTGCACACGGCAGACATCACGCGAGCCTTCGATGGTTGCAGCTGAGCTGGCGACAACGCGACCCTTCATCTCTTCAATCGGGGCGCCCATTTCTGCAACACGGGCCGCGATGCCCTCATCCGGTGTGACGGAGGCATCCAACAGAATTGGCTCACCTTCTGCCGAAATCAGATTGCCGTCATCATCAAAAGTCAGGGTGATTTCGCCCAAATACTTCGAATAGGCATAGGCCTGAACCACCGGAACATCGCCCACCATCACCGGGTACGCGCCTGCCGCATCCTCATCCGTGTTGGACAGCAAGGTGTGCGAATGCCCACCGACAACCAGATCAAGGCCGGGCACCTGTTCGGCGATCTTGATATCCTGAGCCAGACCGACGTGGTTCAACGCGATGATGTTGTCCACACCTTCGGCTTCCAAAGCCGCCACATCCGCCTTCAGGCTTTCGACCTCATCCTGAAAAACAACATCCTTACCCGGGCTGGACGTGTCCACCGTATCCGTGGCCAGGGCCGAGATGATGCCAATCTTTTGGCCACCCACCTCAAGCACCACGTGGTTTTGCACCTTGTCCTTCAGCTCGGCCGAAGACGACAGGTCCAGATTGCCCGAGATGACGGGAAAGCTCACCGCGTCGATGAAGGCTGCCAGACCTTCGGGGCCGTCATCGAATTCGTGGTTGCCGACGGCCATCACGTCATAACCGATCGCTTCCATAAATTCCGCCTCGGCGGCACCTTTGTAGGTCGTGTAGAACAATGAGCCCTGAAACGGATCGCCCGCATCCAGCAAAAGTACATTCTCATCCGCCAGTTCGGCGCGCTTGGCGTCAACGGCTGTTTTCAGACGCGCCACACCGCCAAAACACTTCCCTTCGGCTTCATCTTCAGCATCGCAAGTGGAATCGTATTTGTTGATCGACTCGATCCGGCTGTGAATGTCGTTGGTGTGCAGAATGGTCAGCTTGTAGTCGGCAGCAGCGATGCCTGCGCTCAGGCCGAGGATCGCGACCGACGTCAAAAGGCGGCTTACCATGTTGAAACTCCCTGTCATTGTTTTTCGGGATCGTGCGCTGATGCGGCGGAAGAGTCAAAGGGGGAAATCCGGCTTGATTCCACGGGCTATGCGGGGCATCAGACCTTCATGCTGATCTACAAGATATTCCGGGCCGAGGAATGGGCCGCGTTGCAGGCAAATGGCGCAACTGATGGCGCGCCAATTGATATCGCTGACGGGTTCGTCCACTTTTCGACAGCCGAACAGGCGGCGGAAACCGCGGCCAAACACTTTGCTGGGGTTGAAGGTCTGACACTGCTTGGCTGTAACGCTGACGCCATGGGCGACGACTTGAAATGGGAAGTGTCACGCGGTGGGGCCTTGTTTCCGCATCTCTACCGCCAAATCCGGCTGAGCGACGTGGTCTGGGCTCGCCCCCTGCCCTTCGATGGCCAAACCCACCAATTCCCGAGCGATATGGTATGACCGCCTATATTGATCCCGATCGTGAACAATTCGAAGCCTTCAAGGCATTGGATCGGGATCAACCTATCGAGATGCTGAACCTTGTCAGGTTTCGCGCCAAGGCCGACTACCCGGTGGGCCATGCTTTGGCAGATAAAGATCTGACGGGCGCTGAAGCCTATCGCCATTATGGGGCTGAAACCGCCCCGATCATCGCCAGGATCGGCGCGTCGATCCTGTGGCGTGGGGCGTTTCAGACCACATTGATCGGACCGCAGGACGAGGTTTGGGATGAAGTGTTCATTGCCCGCTATCCCACCGCCCATGCGTTTCTTGAGATGGTAACAGACCCGGCTTACCGGGCTGCGGTGGTTCACCGTCAGGCCGCTGTCGCAACCTCCCGCCTGATCCGCTGCGGTACCGCGCAAGGAGGCGCGTCTTTCGGATGAATCTGACCGAGAAACTGGGCCTCGCCGCCCTGCACCGTATGGACCCTGAAACGGCCCATGGTCTGTCGATCAAGGCCCTGCAGGCCGGCCTGGCCCCAACGCCCGGACCGGTGACGTCATCGCGTCTACAGACCGAGCTCGCAGGGCTGCGCCTGCCTAACCCCGTAGGCCTCGCCGCCGGGTTCGACAAGAACGGAGAGGTTCTGGCCCCTCTCTCCCGTGCAGGATTTGGATTCATCGAGGTCGGAGCGGTGACCCCGCGCCCGCAACCCGGCAACCCGAAACCCCGCCTGTTCCGCCTGACCGAGGACAAAGCCGCCATCAACCGTTTCGGGTTCAACAATGAAGGTATGGAGGTGATGGCTGAACGGTTAGCCAAACGCCCCAAGGATGCGGTGATCGGCCTGAACCTCGGGGCAAACAAGGATAGCGATGACCGGCCCGGTGACTTTGCCAAAGTGCTGGCCCATTGCGCCGCGCATCTGGATTTCGCGACGGTCAATGTCTCCTCCCCAAACACCGAAAAACTGCGCGATCTTCAGGGTAAGGCGGCCCTTGGCGCTTTGTTGAGTGGTGTGTTCGAAACGCGGAATGCTCTACCGCGCCCTCTGCCCATTTTCCTGAAAATCGCACCTGACCTGACCGAGGATGAATTGCAGGACATCGCCGAAGTGGCCTCGGAAACGGGTGTGGACGCGGTCATCGCCACCAACACAACTCTGTCGCGCGACGGGCTGCTTAGTGCGCACAAGGACGAAAAAGGCGGCCTGTCCGGTGCGCCACTGTTTGAGAAGTCCACCCGCGTTCTGGCCCGTTTGAGCAAGCTGACCGATGGGAAAATCCCTCTGATCGGTGTGGGCGGTGTCAGCTCGGCGGAACAGGCCTATGCCAAGATCTGCGCAGGCGCGTCGGCAGTGCAATTTTACACCGCGATGGTTTATGGCGGCCTATCCTTGGCCGCCGATATCGCGCAGGGTTTGGATGACCTTTTGGCCCGCGAAGGGTTTGACACCGTGGCTCAGGCTGTGGGCAGCAAGCGAGAGGATTGGCTGTGATCGAATATTGGCACAACCCGCGTTGTTCAAAATCCCGCATGGGATTGGCTTTGCTAGAGGAGCGCGGTGCAGAGATCGAGGTTCGGAAATACCTTGAGAACGCTCCCTCGGTCGACGAATTGCGCGCTGCGCAATCTCTGCTGGACCTGCCAGCCATCAAGATGATGCGCGCGGGCGAGAAACGGTTCAAGGAGCTGGGCCTGTCGAAGGACGCGCCGGATGCGGAGCTGATCCAAGCCATGGCCAACAACCCGATCCTGATCGAACGTCCTTTGGCCATCTCGGGCGACAAAGCCGCAATTGGCCGTCCGCCTGAAAATCTGCTCGCCCTGCTCTAGGCCACCTGAGCTTCAAGCTTCGGATAGCGCCAGCCCATCGTCACGCCGCGCGCAAGGTTCAGAACCATAAGCGCGGCCCACAGGCCATGGTTGCCGAACGCGGGTACTAGAACGAACAAAGCAACCACATAGATTGCCACAGATTGCAGCATCGCATTGCGCATGTCGCGGGTCCATGTGGCTCCAATATAGATACCGTCGAACATCCAGCTTGCGACCCCGATGATCGGGGCCAAGGCCGCCCAGAACAGGAACGTGCGTCCCGCCTCGCGTACTTCGGGAGAGGTGGACATCAGATCAATCAGCGCGGGACCTGCTAAGAAGAAAACGGCGCTGAGAAGCACCGCGCCACCGACACCCCACTGAGACGCCATGACCGAGGCGCGCCGTACTTGGTATCGGTCCCTTGCGCCAACCGCGCCTCCGACCAGCGCCTCGGCGGAAAAGGCGAATCCGTCTAGTGCAAAAGCGGTGATTTCAAGGAACTGAAGCAGCACTTGATTGGTCGCCAGATTGACGTCTCCCAAATCGGACCCGACGAAAAGGAAGGTGGTGAACGAGCCAGTCAGCAGAACCGAGCGGATCATGATGTCTCCGTTCACCTGCACCATCCGGCGCAGCCGGGTGGCATCGAATATGCGTGGCCAGTCGCGCCAGATTTGCCCGGCAAACCCGTCCCGGCAAAGCCACAAACCCAGTGCCAAACCGGTCCACTCCGCGATCAGCGTTGCAATCGCAACGCCCTCGACGCCCCAGCCCAGCCCCAGAACGAACCAAAGGTCCAGCACGATGTTGAGACCGTTCATCCAGATCTGTAGAAGGAACACGCCTCGTGTCCGCTCAACAGCGATCAGCCAGCCTGTGATCGCATATAGGGCAATGGTCGCGGGTGCTCCCCAGATCCGAATCTCGAGGTACGAGCGCGCGAGTGTTTCAACCTCTGGGCTGGCCGGGGATAGCCAGAACGCGCCACTGAAGATTGCGACCTGGGCAAGGATAAACACAAGGCCTGCCGCCCCGCCGAGCATCAACCCGCGAATGAGCAAGGCGCGCATCTCGGCGGTCTCTCCGGCCCCGCGTGCCTGCGCCGTAAGGCCCGTTGTGCCCATTCGAAGAAAGCCGAAAATCCAGTAGATCGCGGACAGGATCACCGCGCCCATGCCCACCGCGCCAATCGGAGCAGCCGCCCCCATCTGCCCCACAACGCCCGTATCCACGGCGCCAAGGATCGGCACAGTCGCGTTAGACAACACAATGGGAACCGCGATCTTCAGCACCCTTTTGTGAGTTATGGGTGCCGAGGCATCCTGCATGCTCAGCCCTTGTCGCGTGGCTGTTGCGGCATCAGGAAATGCCCCGTCGCCTGTGCAAACAGCTTGGCATGGTTGTCTTGCCAGGCCTCAACCCGAACCGAGGCGTAACGCCGTCCGGCCCGGTTCACAAAGGCGCGCGCATAGGCGTCGCGCGGCAGGCCCGAACGCAAATAGTCGACCGTAAAGTCGATAGTTTTGGGAAAGCGGATCGATTCATCCGTGACAATGGCCTCGGCATCAATTTCGCCGCTTTCGATGTCCGAGAACATATGCTCCCAGCTCAGCGTGATCACTGCAGTGACCTCAAGAAACGCCGCGGTAACGCCACCATGAAGGGCTGGAAGAAACGGGTTCCCGATCAGTTTCTCGTCAAAGTTCAGCACGCCGGTCAGTTCATCCCCGCGCCGGTCGAAACTGATATTGAGGAACCGGATATAGGGCACGCCATCGACCAATGCGCGCAAGGCGGCGTCGCGCCGTTGTTTGACCACTTGCATGGGTTCAGGACGGGAACGGGCCATATTACTTTCCCTCAACCGTGAAAGACCCCGAGGCGGTTGCCACTGGCAGGTCGAGATCGTCATCCATCGCCGTTGCCCGCACGAAGGCAACGTTTCGGGTGATGTGATAGCAATTGGCCCGCGCGGTGATGCTCTGCCCCGGCGTGGCGGCGCGCATATAGTCGATGCGCAAATCAATCGTCGCTGTACCGCCCGGAGAAGACGGGTGGCTCATGACTGCGGCCCCGCAGCAGGTATCCAGGATGGTTGAAATTGCGCCACCGTGGATCACGCCCGTGCGCGGATCTCCGATCAGATCCTCGTTGTAAGGCATTGTTATCTCGGCTTCACCTTCCCCGATCTGGCTAAGATGAAGGCCTAGCGCCCGCGCGTGCGGAATGGCTTCGATAAACTGTCGGGCTAGCTTTGCTTTGTCGACCATGATCATATCCTGTTGTCTTGCCCCTTTATGAGCCGCCATCCGATCAAAGGGCAAGCCCACCTGTTGCGCTTGTTCGCATGACGTCCTAGGTTGCTGCCGAGGAGACCCCGAATGTCCGACAACCGTTTGTCATTCAAAGAGATGTGCGCCGAGTTCGACGTGACTCCGCGCACTCTGCGCTACTACGAATACATCGAGCTCTTGCAGCCCGACCGTGAAGGGCGATCCCGGTACTATGGCCCCAGAGAATGCGCCCGCATGACGCTGATCATGCGCGGCCGGAAATTCGGATTTCCTTTGGAAGAGATTCGCCAGTGGCTGTTGATCTACGAAGATCAAGGCAACGAAGCGCAGATGGCAACTTTCGTAGAAATGGCAGATCGCCAGATGGAAGAGCTGCGTCAGCAGCGCGCGCAGCTGGACGAGGCGATGGATGCCCTCAAACAGCTTCGGGACCAAACGGCCAAGTCCATCAAGTAGAACACCCTGCCCGTCTGGATTCTGGTGAGACCAAGCAAAGCACCTTGGAATCGCGTCCTCGGACCAATCTGAGGGCGAATTTCCCTTGCCCCCAGGGAAAGAAAATTTCGCAAAACCCGTCATTACGCGACTGGAAGTTACGTCAACTTAGAAATGACGCAGCGTCTGGATTACGTAAACGTCACCTACATGTTGTAAAGCGTCCAGCAACTGCGCAACTCTATTCGGACGACGCCAGTGACGAGAGTATGACGAATGACCGAAGATCTGATGACCATCCGTGAAATGTGCGAGACCTATGATGTCACGCCCCGCACCTTGCGGTTCTACGAGGCGAAGGAACTTCTGTTTCCGATCCGCGAGGGTCAGAAGCGTCTGTTCACCAAACGCGATCGCGCGCGGCTAAAGCTGATTCTGCGTGGCAAGCGGTTTGGTTTCAGCCTTGAGGAAATTCGCCAGCTTCTGGACCTGTATCACGTGGGCGACCAGCAGGTGACCCAGATGTCGCGCACCTATGAAATCGCGTGCGAACGTCTGGCCGATATGGAATCGCGCCGTGAAGAGCTGACACAGGCCATCGACGATCTGAAAGAGCAGTTGCGCTGGGGCGAAAAAGTCATCGCCTCGATGAAACAGGAAAAGAAGGCGGCCGAATAACTTCGCCCTGCCCTCCGGACATATGAATTAAGGGAGCTTCACATGCCCGTCTACAACGCGCCAACAAAAGACACTCAGTTCATCCTGCATGATGTCCTGAAAATCTCGGAGTCTGACATTCCGGGTTACAACGAACTAGAGGCCGAGTTCACCGGCGCCGTTCTGGAAGAAGCTGGCAAGGTCGCCACCAATGTTCTTCACCCGCTGAATGTTGTCGGCGACACCGAAGGATGCCGTTTGGAAAACGGTATCGTTTACACACCCACAGGCTTCAAAGATGCCTTCGAGCAGATGAAAGAAGGCGGTTGGACTGGCCTCGACATGCCGGAAGAGTATGGCGGCCAGAACATGCCCTACGTGATTGGGACGGCCGTAGGCGAGATGTTCTCGGGCGCGAACCAGGCGTTTACGATGTATCAAGGCCTGACCCACGGCGCGGCCTCGGCGATCTTGGCGCACGGCTCGGACGAGCAAAAGAACAAATACCTGCCGAACATGATCAGCTGCGAATGGACCGGCACCATGAACCTGACCGAGCCGCATTGCGGTACCGATCTGGGTCTGATGCGCACCAAAGCGGAACCTCAGGGCGACGGCAGCTATAAAATCTCGGGCCAGAAGATCTTTATCTCGGCCGGTGATCATGACATGGCCGACAACATCATCCATTTGGTTTTGGCTAAAATCCCCGGTGGCCCAGAGGGCATCAAGGGCGTTTCGCTGTTCATCGTGCCCAAGTTCATCGTGAACGAAGACGGATCTGTGGGTGAGCGCAACGGCGTTTCGGTCGGCAAGATCGAAGAGAAGATGGGCATCCACGGCAACTCGACCTGCGTCATGAACTATGACGAGGCCACCGGTTGGCTGCTGGGTGACGAACACAAAGGCATGCGCGCCATGTTCACCATGATGAACGAAGCGCGTCTGGGTGTGGGTATGCAAGGCCTGTCGCAGGCCGAAGCTGCGTATCAGAACGCTGTTGAATACGCCAAGGATCGCCTGCAGGGCCGCGACGTAACAGGTGTGAAGAATCCGGATGGCCCTGCCGATCCGCTGATCGTTCACCCTGACATCCGCCGCAACCTGATGGACCAGAAAAGCTTCACTGAGGGCGCGCGTGCGTTCATCTTGTGGGGCGCGACAATGATCGATAAGGCGCACCGCTCGAGTGACAATGACGCCGATGGGCTGATCTCGCTGCTGACCCCGGTCATCAAGGGCTTCCTGACGGACGAAGGTTACGACATGACTGTTCAGGCCCAGCAGGTCTATGGCGGCCATGGCTACATCGAAGAATGGGGCATGTCGCAATACACCCGCGATGCCCGTATCGCCATGATCTACGAAGGTGCAAACGGCGTTCAGGCCCTAGACCTTGTGGGCCGTAAACTGGCGCAGGATGGCGGCAAGCACGTAATGGCGTTCTTCGAAATGGTCAAAACCTTCTGCAAGGAAAACGCGGGCCAGAACGAAGCCTATGACAAAGCCTTCATCGAACCGCTGAAAGCAGCGTCCAAGGATCTGCAGGCCGCTGGCATGTACTTCATGCAGGAAGGCATGAAGAACCCGAACAACGCTCTGTCCGGGTCTTATGACTTCATGCACATGTTCGGTCACGTCTGCCTGGGCCTGATGTGGGCACAGATGGCGAAGGCCGCTCAAGACGCGCTGGACGGTGGGGCCTCGGACAAAGAGTTCTACGAGACCAAGATCAACACCGGCCGTTTCTACATGGCCCGCCGCCTACCCGCGACTGCGATGCATCTTTCCCGCATTCAGACCGGCGCAGACACTGTGATGGTTCTGGACGCGGCGAACTTCTGATCAAAGTCTGGGCTCGGGCATCACAGCTCGGGCCCTACTATTCGGAGGAGACAGAATGCCCAAACGCTTTCGCCTGACCCGCCGTTTCCCGGTCGCCATGACCGAGGACGGCTATCGCAAACTCCGCGGCTTTGCCCGCGAGGCCGGGTTGGATGAAGGCGAAGCGCTGTCTTTTCTGTTCGAGAACTTCAACAGCGTCATTGACGAAGACAACCTGACCCATCGGTTGCGCCTCTTCAATTCCGAGTTGGAGGCACGCAAGCGCTAGGCACCAAGGCCGAAAAGCTTGGGCGGACGATGCACAAAACGCCACGGGAGGGGCGACCGCATGACCATAAAACTGCACTGCTTCGGTGAAAGCGGCAATTCATACAAAGCCGCTCTGGCGCTGGAAATGTCCGGCCTCGAGTGGGAGCCGGTCTTTGTCGATTTCTTCAAAGGCGTCACCCGCAGCCCCGAGTTCCGCTCGGACGTCAACGTAATGGGCGAAGCGCCCTTCCTGATCGACGGTGATTTCAAAACCTCCCAATCTGGTGCGATTCAGGCTTATGTAACCGAAAAATCCGGCAAGTTCGGCGGCAAGACGCGGGAAGAGAATTACGAGATCCTTCGGTGGGTGCTGTGGGACAACCACAAACTCAGCTCGATGGCCGGCATGACGCGGTTTCTGATGAACTTCCTGCCAGAAGAACACCGCAATGCCGATGTGATTGCCTTCAACCAAGGCCGTCTGAAAGCGGCCTACGATGTTCTGAACAACCACCTTGAGGGCCGCGACTGGATTGTTGGTGATGGCGTGACCAACGCTGATCTCAGCTGCTGCGGATACCTCTACTATCCCGAACCATTCGGCTTTGACCGTGCCGACTGGCCCAACATCGACGCCTGGCTGACTCGCCTGTCCGAGCAGCCCGGCTGGAAACACCCCTATGACCTGATGCCCGGCACCCCGCCGGATCGAGCTTAAGGAGAAGACCCATGACCGAAGCTTACATTTATGACGCCCTGCGCACTCCGCGCGGCAAGGGCCGTAAGGATGGCAGCCTGCACGAGGTAACCTCGGTGCGCCTGTCCGCCTTGACCCTGAACGCGATCAAGGAACGCAACAACCTCGAAGGCCACGCCGTTGAGGATGTGATCTGGGGCAACGTCACCCAAGTCATGGAGCAAGGCGGCTGTCTGGCGCGCTCGGCGGTTCTGGCCTCGGACCTCGACCAGTCGATCCCCGGTCTTGCGATCAACCGCTTCTGCGCCTCGGGCATGGAAGCCGTGAACCTGGCCGCGAACCAGGTTAAAGGCGGCGCGGGTGAGGCTTATATCGCGGGCGGTGTTGAGATGATGGGCCGCGTGGCCATGGGCAGCGACGGTGCTGCGATTGCCGTAGACCCGACACTGGCAATGGACACCTATTTCGTACCGCAGGGCATCTCGGCCGACATCATCGCGACCGAGTATGGGTTCACCCGCGACGACGCCGATGCGCTGGCCGTGGAATCTCAAAAACGCGCGGCAGAGGCTTGGGAAGACAACCGGTTCGAGAAGTCGGTCATCACCATCAAGGACCAGAACGGCCTGACCATTCTGGACCGCGACGAATACATGCGCCCCGGCACTGACATGCAGAGCCTTGGCGCGTTGAACCCGTCCTTCCAGATGATGGGCGAGCAAATGCCCGGCTTCGACAAAGTCGCGATGCTGAAATACCCGCATCTGGAGCGGATCAACCACATCCACCACGCGGGCAACAGCTCGGGCATCGTGGACGGTTCAGCCGCTGTTCTGATCGGCAACAAGGAATTCGGTGAGAAATACGGCCTGAAACCCCGCGCCCGCATCAAGGCAACCGCGAAGATCGGCACCGATCCGACCATCATGCTGACCGGCCCGGTTCCGGTGACCGAGAAGATCCTTGCCGACAACGGTATGAAGATCAGCGATCTGGACCTGTTCGAAGTGAATGAAGCCTTCGCCTCGGTCGTGCTGCGCTTCCAGCAGGCGTTCGATGTCGATCCGGCGCTGGTAAACGTCAACGGCGGCTCGATCGCGATGGGTCACCCGCTGGGCGCAACCGGTGCGATGATCATCGGCACGCTGCTGGATGAGCTGGAGCGTCAGGACAAGGAAACCGGTCTAGCCACGCTCTGCATTGCGTCCGGCATGGGTGCCGCAACCATTATCGAGCGGGTCTGATGCCCAAGCTGGATCTCTCTCAGATCCCGTTCAAAGGGGGATCGTCCTACCCCGGCAAGCTGGCCGAGGCGACTGCGGGTCGTTTCGTTCAGCGTGTGGGCGATGCGGGCGGTCTGACCCAATACGGGGTCAACATCGTGCGGTTGGAACCTGCGGGGATGTCCTCGCTGCGCCACTACCACATGGAGCAGGACGAGTTTGCCATCATGCTCAGCGGCAAATGCGTGCTGATCGACAACGATGGTGAGCATGAGATGCTGCCCGGTGACTGCGCCGCTTGGCCTGCAGGTGAGGCCAACGGCCATCACCTTGTGAACAAGACCGATGCGCCTGCGACCTTTCTGGTGGTGGGCACTCGGACCCCGACCGAGACCGGCTACTACAGCGACATAGACATGATGGTGAAGGATGATGAGAACGGATTCTCCTTCACCCGTAAAGACGGCAGCCCGCTGACGGCTGACCAGATTGGAGATGACAATGACTGATTTCACTCTGAGCAAGGACGCAGACGGCGTCGCTTTTGTGACCTGGGATGCCCAGGGCAAATCCATGAACGTTCTGACCCGCGAGGCCTTTCAGGAGGTCAGCCAGCTGATCGATCAGGCACTGAGCGATGATGAGATCAAAGGGATCGTTATTACCTCAGGCAAAGAAGGCTCTTTCGCTGGTGGCATGGATTTGAATACCCTCGCCACCATCCGTCAGGAGGCCGGTGATGAACCGGCGCAGGCGCTGTTCGATTTTGTCATGGGCGGCCACCACATCCTGCGCAAGATGGAACTGGCGGGCATGGACCCCAAGACCAAGAAGGGCGGCAAACCGATCGCCTGTGCCATCAACGGCACATGCGCGGGCATCGGGACTGAGATCGCGCTGGCCTGTCACCACCGCGTCATGACCAATAACTCAAAGTCCAAGATCGGCCTGCCTGAGATCCTGCTGGGCATCTTCCCCGGTGGTGGCGGCACCATGCGCTATAGCCGTATGGTTGGTGCGATGGCAGCCGCTCCGGTCCTGCTGGAAGGCAAGATGATGGACCCGAAGAAAGCCAAGGGCGCACAGCTGATCGACGATGTTTCGGACGATCCGGTCGCAGCAGCCAAGGAATGGGTTCTGAACGCCAAAGACGCCGATCTGGTCAAGCCTTGGGACGCGAAGGGCTACAAAATGCCCGGAGGCGCGCCCTACCACCCTGCTGGCTTCATGACTTTCGTTGGTGCCAACGCGATGGTGAACGGAAAGACACAAGGTGCTTTCCCAGCGGCTAAGGCTCTTCTGAGCTCGATCTACGAAGGGGCGCTGGTCGACTTCGACACCGCCCTGAAGATTGAGGCACGCTGGTTCACCAACGTCCTGATGAACCCGTCGTCGTCGGCCATGATCCGGTCGCTGTTCCTGAACAAGGAAGCGTTGGAGAAAGGCGCGGTTCGCCCCAAAGATGTGGCAGACCAACGCGTGAAAAAGGTCGGCGTTCTGGGCGCTGGCATGATGGGCGCCGGGATCGCTCTGGTCTCGGCGCAGGCCGGGATGGAGGTTGTTCTGGTCGACCGTGATCAGGCTGCAGCCGACAAGGGCAAGGCCTATAGCGAAACCTATATGGACAAGGGCATCAAGCGCGGTAAAGCCACAGCCGAGAAGAAAGAGGCCCTGCTGGCCCGCATCACCGCCACCCCTGATCTGGAGCATCTGAAAGGCTGCGATCTGATCATCGAAGCCGTGTTCGAAGACCCGGGCGTCAAGGCCGATATGACCAAGAAGGTCGAGGCGATCATCCCCGAGGATTGCATCTTTGCCTCGAACACCTCGACCCTGCCGATCACCGATCTGGCAAAAGCCTCCGTCCGGCCCGAGCAGTTCATTGGCATCCACTTCTTCTCACCGGTTGAGAAGATGTTCCTGGTCGAGATTATCAAAGGCAAGGAAACCGGTGATCGCGCCGTCGCCAAGGCTCTGGACTATGTGCGCCAGATCCGCAAGACGCCGATTGTGGTCAACGATGCGCGCTTCTTCTACGCCAATCGCTGCATCATTCCCTATATCAACGAAGGCGCGCGCATGATCACCGAGGGCGTCAGCCCGATCCTGATCGACAACGCGGCGCGTCAGTTGGGCTTCCCGGTAGGACCGATCCAGTTGACCGACGAAACCTCGATTGATCTGGGTGCCAAGATTGCGCGCGCGTCCAAGGCGGCGATGGGCAACGCTTATCCCGAAAGCCCCTCGGACGATCTGATCTTCTGGATGGAGGAACAGGGCCGTCTGGGTCGCAAGGCCAATGCCGGCTTCTTCGACTATGACGAGAAAGGCAAACGCGTCGAGTACTGGAAGGGCCTGAAGGACAAGTACCCCCTGGCCGCCGAGCAGCCTGACCTGATCGAGGTGCAGGAACGTCTGATGTTCGCACAGGTTCTGGAAGCGGTCCGTGCGCTGGAAGAAGGTGTTCTGGAAGACATCCGTGAAGGTGACGTGGGCGCGATCTTGGGTTGGGGCTTTGCGCCTTGGTCCGGTGGTCCGCTCAGCTGGCTGGACATCATTGGCACGCCCTACGCGGCCGAACGTTGCGATCAACTGGCCGAGGCCTATGGCGCGCGTTTTGCCTGCCCGCCCCTGCTGCGTGAAATGGCTGAAAAAGGTCAGAGCTTCTACGGCCGGTTCAACCCGGACGCCAAAGCCGCCTAAAACAACGACGCAGGCGCAACTCCCCTTGCGCCCGTGTCTTCCTTACTGAACAGCCGGAGCGGTTTGCCATTCAGGCCGGAGAAACAGAACCGGCGCATTCGGTCGACCCGGCCGCCCGGGCCTGCGAATACCCGCCGCAGGGCGGATAGGGAAAATCGGATCCGTCGGGATGGGAGCAGGCAAAGCGCCCAATGGGTTTGCCAGTGCCGAAATCTCACCACTTGCAGCAAGCGCACCGACCAACGCAGCGGCAGCGTCTTCGTCAGCCACCGCATACTCTTTCCTGACTTCCGACATTTTTTCGTATAAGTCATTGATATTATTATGCCTTGGTTGCCAAAAGGCACTACACGGACTTTTTTCGCCAGCGATTGTTTCGGAGTGTTGAGGGAGCTCAGGCTTTGGTCTGGCCAGTTTTTCGGGTGCGCCCGGGGGGTATCTTGAAAGGGGCTTCGTTCCAGGTCAGGCCGACGCAGGTGAGGATGCGTCTGGCATCGACCGTGGCATGGCTTGGCATGCCGTAGCGGTCAGGGGTGCCTTTGTGGCGCAGGATCGAGAGCTGCAATGCGTTCAACTCGTTGCGGATACGAGCCGGGCTCATCGGGTGTCCGAGCAGGTCCAGATGCTTGCGCAGGTGCTGCAGGCAGCAGAAGGCCATGTAGCAGATGGCGATATGGGCCCGGACCCGACGCGGCGACCAGTGATAGATGGGCCGGATTTTCAGATCGTGCTTGTTGGTGCGGAAGCAGGCTTCGATCTCCCACAACTGGTGATAGCGGGCAATGACGTCCTGTGCCTCCAGTTCGTCCGCACCATGAACAACAATGGCATGCAGCCCGTCCCATTGTGCCGCTGCCTTGATCTTTGCATCATCCAGCGTGACGTCCCCGCTGTCGGGGAAGGCCAGGAAGCGGCCATATCCCCGGCTGCTGAAGCTGCCGGGTTTGCGAGAGCGCTTGAGCTTCTTGTGCAGCTTTTCGATTGCCTTGTCGCGCTTGTGGGCATCATTGCGTGCCCGGGTGGGTGACCAGGTCACAATGACCCGCGCTCCCTCCTGGTCGATCACCTTGTACCAGCCCTTCTCGGTTGCCTCTTCAGAACCGTGTCCAGCCCAAGGCTGGCGTCCCTCCGGGCTCAAAATGTTCGCCTTCACGGCGGCCGGGGCGGACTTCATGCGATAGCCGAGGATGTAGGGCAGACCCTTGTTCTGCAACATCTGCTGGTTGTCCTTGCTGAGCATGGCGGCATCGGCCACGAACGTGACCCTGGCCACGTCGAAGCGTCCCTCCAACGCCTTCAGCGCAGCTTCCAGCGTATGACCTTCCCAGGTGTTTCCCGGGAAGAGTTCATAGCCCACAGGCAGCCCATCGGAGGTGACGATCAGCGCCAGCATGACCTGAGCGCGGTGATGCTTGCCATCCTTGCTGAAGCCCTTGGCCAGAAGATGATCCTGCTCGACCCCGTCCGCATCCTCGGCCGGGTCCTCGCGCTCGGTGTCAAAGGCCAGGGTCGTGCAATCGTAGAACAGCACGGTCACTGGCCCGCCCAGCAACTTCTCTGCCGCCGCGTGAGAGGTTTTGCAAATCCCGTCTATCACCGGCGTATTGATGTAATCCATGCTCCGATAGACCACGTCCAGATTGAGCGTGATGCCTGCCTGGTTCTCCAACGCCTCCACGGTCGCGCGCTTGCTCTCGGGCTGTGCGATCCGCGCCATAACCAGCTCTTTCACAATGCGATTGGCACTTTTACGCGCCGCCCCCAGAAGGGCCCCCCAACCCAGTTGGTCATACATCGTCCCCATGACATCCCGCAGACCCAGAGAGACCCGCGCCTCCTCACGGCACTCGGCAAGATCAACGCCAAGCTTGTCCGGCCGCGGAGCGCGGCGCACCAGCGCCTGCAGATCGGCATATTCCGTGGGCGTGAACAGTTCCATTTGCGGCGAGCGATCAATGCGTAATTGCTCCATCAAGCGGCCCGCCAGACGCTTGATATCCTCAATCTCGCTGTCGTTATGGGCCACACCCACATGGCGCAGGATCTTCTGGCGTACCTTGGAGCCGGTGCGGACGGATTCAACGATCTGGATCCGTGTGCGGTTGAGCTTTGCGTCATGTTTGGTGCGGATGAACATGGGCGAAGAGGTTAGCCATCTGAAGGCCCATGTCAATACTTTTTATAATAATGGGGCACTACAACGCGCCTCTGAGCAACCACACCTGAAAACAAACCAAAAACCCAGTCAGATCAACAAAAAGGTCGGAAGTCAGGAGAGCTTCTACGGCCGGTTCAACCCGGACGCCAAAGCCGCCTAAAACAACGACGCAGGCGCAACTCCCCTTGCGCCCGTGTCTTCCTTACTGAACAGCCGGAGCGGTTTGCCATTCAGGCCGGAGAAACAGAACCGGCGCATTCGGTCGACCCGGCCGCCCGGGCCTGCGAATACCCGCCGCAGGGCGGATAGGGAAAATCGGATCCGTCGGGATGGGAGCAGGCAAAGCGCCCAATGGGTTTGCCAGTGCCGAAATCTCACCACTTGCAGCAAGCGCACCGACCAACGCAGCGGCAGCGTCTTCGTCAGCCACCGCATACTCTTTTGCCTGACCAGACGTGCGGCTGAAGCGCCCCGAAGGGCAATAGGCTTGCAAGCCACCCTCGATATAGATCACCTCGTCCTGGTCGAAGAACAGTGTCGTGACCTCGAAGGACGATCCCGGCGACTGCGAGGACAACCGACAGGCCCCGTCCAATACCTGTCAATCGGCATTGAATAATGACCCCCCATCGGCGTCCAAATTTGACCCCCCTTGGAGCTAAGAGGGGCGTTGAGGGGGTCGTGTTTAGGTTGATTCAGGAGGGGGTGGACAGCAGGTCAAACCGAAAAGAGAGCGTAGCTCGACTGAAGGTTTGACCTGCTGTCTGTTTTGAATTTATTCCCCGATTTCGAGGTTAGTCGCGGTGGTTAATTCGCCAGCTTTCGTTCCCGGTTTCGATGATATCGCAATGGTGTGTCAGCCGATCCAGGAGAGCAGTGGTCATTTTGGCATCTGTGAACACACTCGGCCATTCAGCAAATGCGAGGTTGGTTGTTAGCAGAATAGACGTTCGCTCGTACAGTTTGCTGATGAGATGGAAGAGTAATCGTCCACCAGACTCTGCGAACGGCAGATAACCGAGTTCGTCTATAATCACGAGGTCGACGCGGATCAGCTGCTCGCTGAGCCGCCCGGCGTTGCCTTCGCGATGTTCAGCCTCCAGCTTGTTCGCGAGATCCACAGCGCTGAAGAACCTGACCCGCCGGCGGTTATTGACCGCGTGGCCCCCGATCGCTGTTGCGAGATGCGTTTTGCCCGATCCGGTTCCACCGACCAGCACGCCATTCCTGGCCTGGTCCATAAAATCGCCGTCATGAAGATTGCGCACGACTTCCTCGTTGACGGGGCTGACCGTGAAGTCGAACTCAGGTAAGGACTTGCAGACCGGGAACTTTGCGGCACCCATCTGATACCGGATCGAGCGCGCAGTCTTTTCGGCCAGTTCGGCCGTGAGGAGTTCGGCCACGACCTGTTGGGGCCGCCAGTTGTTTTTGGCTGCGGCCTGCATCACTTCGTCAAAGCAGTTGACGATGCCTGGCAACTTCAGTTGACGGGCAAGTTCGAGAATTTCCTTACGCAGTTGCATGGGAGCCTCCAAGCCTGTCATAGCGAGCGCAATCCGCGATCGGTGCCATTTTCAGCTGCAGGTGGGCAGGCGGCTCAATCGCCTTTGGCGGCGGGGGATTGGTGCGCCGAGAGACAATGTTCAGGATCGCATCGGCCTTGCGCAGGCCAGATTTTAGAGCTTCTTCGCAGGCAGCCTCGACCACATCAATGTCGTGCTGGTAAGCAGCGAAAAGAATATCGGCAAGTTGCCGGTCTCCGTCGGATGTGCCCCGCAGATGGGTCCAGATCTGCGTCATTGCCGGTGGTAGGTCCCAGTCACGGAACGGTGCTCCATTGCGCAGAGCGCCAGGCTTGCGCTTGAGGACGGGCACATAGTGCCAAGGGTTGAAGATCGTTTTTCCTCGGCCGAAGCACCGTTCGTGCTCTCCGACAATCTCACCGTCTTGGCGCAGGACAATCCGCGTGGCGTAGACCTGCAACTGGACCTGACGTCCAACAGCTCTTGCCTCAACGCTGTATTTGTTTCTTTCGAAGTTGATCAGGCAGGTTCGGCTCACGGCGACCGTCTTTTCACGGAACCCGACGAAGGGCTTCTGCAGATGCGTCAGCAGCGGCTTTTCCTGCTGGAACTCCTCCCAGACCGTCACCTCCAGGTTTTCCGGATGCCGCAGTTCTTTTGCGCGTTTGATCGCGTCTTTTTGCAGCCGGGCATTCAATTCATCGAAGTCGGCCACCTCCAGACGCGGTGTAAAACTATAGGCGCGGCTCTCCTTGACCAGATTCTCAACCTGACCCTTCTCCCAACCGGCCGCGCGCGTACAGGCGATCGGGTTCACCAGATGATGAGAACACATCCGGGAGAATGCCTTGTTGAACTTTCTTTCCTTGCCCGACAGGATCGCATCGACGGCGGTCGTCATGTTATCGTAGATCCCGTTGATGCAGCCTCCACCAAAGAATTTGAAGGCCTCGTCGTGGGCATCAAAGACCATCTCCTGCGTCTCGCGCGGATAGGCAATGGAGAATGGCATGCGGCTATGGCAAAGTTTGAAATGGGCAACCTTCACGGTCGTGAGTGCACCGTCCATCAAAACCGTCTCCACACTCCAGTCGAACTGGTACGCCTCCCCAGGATCAAAGATCAGCGGGATGAACGCCTGCGCCTGTTGTCGGCCGTGCGCAATGCGCCAATTCTTTGTGTAGCGTCGAACACTGTCATACCCGCCGCCAAAACCATCATCGGAGAGTTCCTTCCAGATTTTGGTCATCCGCTTGCGGTGTTTCTTCGGAAGCGCCTCGTTCTCCTCAAGCGTTTCATCCAGACGCGCGCGCCAAGGCCCGAGCACCGGGTATGGCTGCGATTTGCGCTCATATTTGAACTCCGTCACTCCCGATCGGATTATCTTTCGAACCGTTGCACGGCTCAAATTGAGCGAACGGCAAATTTCCTTGATGCTCTTTTTTTCGATCAGGTGTAAGCGACGCACTTTTCTAATAGTTTCCACGCAAATCATCCCGCTTGCCTCTCCATCGACTGCTCAATGAAAAGGATGTCTACAACCATAGGGAGGGGTCAAATTTGGACGCCGATTTCCCCGCTTAGGGGGTCAAAATTGCACGCTTTTCTACACCAATACCCGCGCAGGCAACACTGTTACACCTTGATCCGTCAGGTCCAGTTTGCCGCGATCCAGAGCGACGCCCTGTTCCGGCATCAACCAAACCGCGCGCCCATTATAGGCCGCCCGCGCAGGCACAAAGATGGGTAGATGGGCTGATCGTCTCTCACCTGCCGGGATATTGACCCAACTGGTCGAGACCCTGCGGACCTCTTTGAAACCGTGATCCAACGTTCGAACCAGATCACCAGCGGCGATACGTTCAATCAGCTTCCATCCACTGGTGGTCGCGATTTTGGTTCCGTGCAGGAACCCCCCTCTGCGCGATGACACTGCGTCCAGCGCAACTGGCAGATCCGCATCGTCATGATACTCGGAAACATCCGAAAAACTCACTACTTCCAACACGTGCCGAACCCCCTTTTGGCACAAATACTCACATCTCAAGAGATAGCAGACGCAGCGGTTTTCGGTCTTAGTTCCGCCGTATTTCCTGACTTCCGACCTTTTTGTTGATCTGACTGGGTTTTTGGTTTGTTTTCAGGTGTGGTTGCTCAGAGGCGCGTTGTAGTGCCCCATTATTATAAAAAGTATTGACATGGGCCTTCAGATGGCTAACCTCTTCGCCCATGTTCATCCGCACCAAACATGACGCAAAGCTCAACCGCACACGGATCCAGATCGTTGAATCCGTCCGCACCGGCTCCAAGGTACGCCAGAAGATCCTGCGCCATGTGGGTGTGGCCCATAACGACAGCGAGATTGAGGATATCAAGCGTCTGGCGGGCCGCTTGATGGAGCAATTACGCATTGATCGCTCGCCGCAAATGGAACTGTTCACGCCCACGGAATATGCCGATCTGCAGGCGCTGGTGCGCCGCGCTCCGCGGCCGGACAAGCTTGGCGTTGATCTTGCCGAGTGCCGTGAGGAGGCGCGGGTCTCTCTGGGTCTGCGGGATGTCATGGGGACGATGTATGACCAACTGGGTTGGGGGGCCCTTCTGGGGGCGGCGCGTAAAAGTGCCAATCGCATTGTGAAAGAGCTGGTTATGGCGCGGATCGCACAGCCCGAGAGCAAGCGCGCGACCGTGGAGGCGTTGGAGAACCAGGCAGGCATCACGCTCAATCTGGACGTGGTCTATCGGAGCATGGATTACATCAATACGCCGGTGATAGACGGGATTTGCAAAACCTCTCACGCGGCGGCAGAGAAGTTGCTGGGCGGGCCAGTGACCGTGCTGTTCTACGATTGCACGACCCTGGCCTTTGACACCGAGCGCGAGGACCCGGCCGAGGATGCGGACGGGGTCGAGCAGGATCATCTTCTGGCCAAGGGCTTCAGCAAGGATGGCAAGCATCACCGCGCTCAGGTCATGCTGGCGCTGATCGTCACCTCCGATGGGCTGCCTGTGGGCTATGAACTCTTCCCGGGAAACACCTGGGAAGGTCATACGCTGGAAGCTGCGCTGAAGGCGTTGGAGGGACGCTTCGACGTGGCCAGGGTCACGTTCGTGGCCGATGCCGCCATGCTCAGCAAGGACAACCAGCAGATGTTGCAGAACAAGGGTCTGCCCTACATCCTCGGCTATCGCATGAAGTCCGCCCCGGCCGCCGTGAAGGCGAACATTTTGAGCCCGGAGGGACGCCAGCCTTGGGCTGGACACGGTTCTGAAGAGGCAACCGAGAAGGGCTGGTACAAGGTGATCGACCAGGAGGGAGCGCGGGTCATTGTGACCTGGTCACCCACCCGGGCACGCAATGATGCCCACAAGCGCGACAAGGCAATCGAAAAGCTGCACAAGAAGCTCAAGCGCTCTCGCAAACCCGGCAGCTTCAGCAGCCGGGGATATGGCCGCTTCCTGGCCTTCCCCGACAGCGGGGACGTCACGCTGGATGATGCAAAGATCAAGGCAGCGGCACAATGGGACGGGCTGCATGCCATTGTTGTTCATGGTGCGGACGAACTGGAGGCACAGGACGTCATTGCCCGCTATCACCAGTTGTGGGAGATCGAAGCCTGCTTCCGCACCAACAAGCACGATCTGAAAATCCGGCCCATCTATCACTGGTCGCCGCGTCGGGTCCGGGCCCATATCGCCATCTGCTACATGGCCTTCTGCTGCCTGCAGCACCTGCGCAAGCATCTGGACCTGCTCGGACACCCGATGAGCCCGGCTCGTATCCGCAACGAGTTGAACGCATTGCAGCTCTCGATCCTGCGCCACAAAGGCACCCCTGACCGCTACGGCATGCCAAGCCATGCCACGGTCGATGCCAGACGCATCCTCACCTGCGTCGGCCTGACCTGGAACGAAGCCCCTTTCAAGATACCCCCCGGGCGCACCCGAAAAACTGGCCAGACCAAAGCCTGAGCTCCCTCAACACTCCGAAACAATCGCTGGCGAAAAAAGTCCGTGTAGCGCCTTTTGGCAACCAAGGCATAATAATATCAATGACTTATACGAAAAAATGTCGGAAGTCAGGACCCAACTGGTCGAGACCCTGCGGACCTCTTTGAAACCGTGATCCAACGTTCGAACCAGATCACCAGCGGCGATACGTTCAATCAGCTTCCATCCACTGGTGGTCGCGATTTTGGTTCCGTGCAGGAACCCCCCTCTGCGCGATGACACTGCGTCCAGCGCAACTGGCAGATCCGCATCGTCATGATACTCGGAAACATCCGAAAAACTCACTACTTCCAACACGTGCCGAACCCCCTTTTGGCACAAATACTCACATCTCAAGAGATAGCAGACGCAGCGGTTTTCGGTCTTAGTTCCGCCGTATTTACGCCTAATTTGGACTAAAACGAGGCATTTTTCGCGACAGAAAGCAGTGCAGGAGTGGGTTTATCAACCAATCGGAAACTATAAGCTGGAAGTCACGTCAAAAGCGTAGCCGAATCTCTGGATGTCTTCTGCGCAGGCTTCTGCCACAGATTGGGCGGATTTGTCGGAATAGTATACCCGATAATCCGCCTGCCGGTCCGAGGGGTTGATATGGGGCAATTCCACCTCAAACCCCAGATGGTGAAACAGAGGCAGCGCGTCTTTTTCGAACTGTTCCAACCGTATGAACAACTGGCACTGTTCGACCCCATCCGCGCGGGTCATGTAGCGCCGCGCCGGATGGTCCTGAAACGAACGACGAATGGTTGGGTGCAGGACAAAAGGCTCGAACGCCAATTGCTGCGACAGGGTGACGGCCTCATGAGCAAAGCTCTGATAGCGTAGCCAGTGATAGTAGCTGACCATGCGGTCCCACGGGTTGCGGACCAACGTGAAAGCAAACATTGCCTCAAGTTCACCCTCTGGCAACACCCCGTCGATATCCGCAAGCGTCGCGTGTTTGTGTAGCCTCCCCCGCGCGGTCAGTTCCTTGGCGCGGCGCCGCCGTTTCAGGGCCTTGGGCGTGTCTCCCAACAGGATGTCATCCTTCATGGCCCGCTGCTCCAGCGCCAAAGCAAGCGAAGTTCCCCCCGTCTTGGGCATATGCACAAACACATAGCGGCGGCCGCGAGAAATGATCATGCGACCTCCTGCTCGGGGGCCGCGCGCCTGGCTCTCCAGCCCAAAACTGCGCCGGCTGTTGCGATCAGACCGATGCCAAAGATCTGCATCACTCCGATCGTCTGTCCAAGGGCGACCCAGGCGAACAGTGGCCCGAAGATCATGATTGAATACTCGAACACAGCAACGAATGAGGGCTCACCGACCTGATAGGCCTTGATCATCATGAAGACGGCCACGGTGGACCCGACGGCCTGAACCGCGACCCATGGCAAGGCAGCGCGCATATCAAGGACCAGACCACGGGTCACAAAACCTTCGGGACCGTCGGGTCCGGACACGGGAAAGGCCGTGAAAACGATTAAACCGATGGCCCCGGCAATGCCCAGAACAAGCATGTTGTTGGCCAGAAGGGCGACTGTGCTTTCGTCCGAGCAATAGGTCCGCGTGACGATCACGCTGAGCGCGTAGAAGAACCCTCCGACAACCGGCAAAAAGGTCCTGACATCAAACTCGGTCGGGTTGGGTTGCAACACGCACAGGATGCCCACGAACCCGAGCAGGACCGCGCCGATGCGCCATGGTCCAATGACCTGTTTTAGGCCCAATGCAGAAATCAACAGCACAAACATCGGCGAGGTGAACAAACCCGCCAAGGCCTGCGCAATCGGCATCAGCGCCAGCGAGGCGAAATAGAACAACATGCCCGTCGCGATCAGAACACTGCGCAGCAAGACAAACCGCAGCCGTTTTGGCCGCAGACTTCCCAGCCCCAATAGGGACAGTCCGAAGATCAGAGGCAACATCAGAACAGCACGGCTGAGATGGAACTGCCACAGGCCGATGGTTTCGGCCAGCAGGATCACCACATTGTCGATCACACCAAGAATGGCCATGGCCGAGACCATCAGCACCGAGGCCAAAAAGGGGAGTGTTTCTTTGCCTGGCTGCATGTCCTGCCTCGGGTTAGATGCGCGCTACAGCGCTTGTGCCATCCAGCATATTTCTGAAAGCCTGCGCAACAGGTTTGCGCCCCGTGATTTCGACATGCTATGCTTTGGCAAAAGAAAAACACGAGCAGCCCAATCCAGATGACGGCCCTGAAACAGTACCAGCGGATCGAAGCCACCGGTCTGTGGCGCTCCTCGCCCGATGAACAGCGGCGCGAGGTTGTGGTCTCAATCGGTGAGGCGACCCTGACGATCTCGGATTTCAATGACCGGGCGTTGACGCACTGGTCTCTGGCCGCGTTGGAACGGCAGAATCCGGGCAGTTTCCCTGCGATTTTCAACCCCGACGGCGACCCGGACGAAACGCTGGAACTGGCCGAAAGCGAAAAGACCATGCTTGAGGCCATCGACCGGTTGCAACGCGCCATCGACCGCTCGCGTCCGCATCCCGGTCGGTTGCGCTGGTTCAGCGTCGCAGGCGTCGTCGCCGCTGTGCTGGCGGTGTTGCTGCTTTGGTTGCCCGGGGCACTGCAAAACCACGTGGTCTCGGTCGTGCCCGAGGTCAAACGGCAGGACATCGGCGACGAGATTCTGAAACGAATCGAGCGGGTTTCGGGGCGGGCCTGTGCCTCACTCGAAGCGCAGGCCTCTTTGGATCGTCTGGCCAAGCGTACGGGTGTGCGGCAGATCATTATCCTGCCCGCCGGGGTGCAGGACAGCCTCAGCCTGCCGGGCGGGACAGTCTTGTTGAACCGGGCGTTGGTCGAAGATCATGAAGACCCCGCCGTGGCCGCCGGCTATGTCATCGCCGAGCGCGCCCGCATCGCGGCACAAGACCCGTTGGATGATGTTCTGGACCGAACCGGAGCCTCCTCGGCCTTTCGCCTGCTGACGACTGGGGGCCTTACGCCCGAGATCGTCGACAGCTATACCGAGCAAGTCCTATCGGAACCCCGTCCGTCTCTGACAGATGAGGCGCTACTGGCAGTTTTTGCGCAGGCCGCCCTGCCCTCGACCCCATATGCCTTTGCGCGGGATGTGACCGGGGAAACGGTTCTTGGCCTGATCGAGGCCGACCCAATGGCCGGACGCACGCTGGAACAGGTGTTGCCGGACCGCGATTGGGTCCAGCTTCAAAACATCTGCAGCGAGTGATCCGGCTTATTTCGTGCCGAACATACGGTCTCCGGCATCGCCGAGACCGGGCATGATATAGCCCTTCGAGTTCAGCTCACGATCCAGCGCGGCAGTGACGATATGCACGTCTGGATGGGCCTCTTTCCTGACTTCCGACCTTTTTGTTGATCTGACTGGGTTTTTGGTTTGTTTTCAGGTGTGGTTGCTCAGAGGCGCGTTGTAGTGCCCCATTATTATAAAAAGTATTGACATGGGCCTTCAGATGGCTAACCTCTTCGCCCATGTTCATCCGCACCAAACATGACGCAAAGCTCAACCGCACACGGATCCAGATCGTTGAATCCGTCCGCACCGGCTCCAAGGTACGCCAGAAGATCCTGCGCCATGTGGGTGTGGCCCATAACGACAGCGAGATTGAGGATATCAAGCGTCTGGCGGGCCGCTTGATGGAGCAATTACGCATTGATCGCTCGCCGCAAATGGAACTGTTCACGCCCACGGAATATGCCGATCTGCAGGCGCTGGTGCGCCGCGCTCCGCGGCCGGACAAGCTTGGCGTTGATCTTGCCGAGTGCCGTGAGGAGGCGCGGGTCTCTCTGGGTCTGCGGGATGTCATGGGGACGATGTATGACCAACTGGGTTGGGGGGCCCTTCTGGGGGCGGCGCGTAAAAGTGCCAATCGCATTGTGAAAGAGCTGGTTATGGCGCGGATCGCACAGCCCGAGAGCAAGCGCGCGACCGTGGAGGCGTTGGAGAACCAGGCAGGCATCACGCTCAATCTGGACGTGGTCTATCGGAGCATGGATTACATCAATACGCCGGTGATAGACGGGATTTGCAAAACCTCTCACGCGGCGGCAGAGAAGTTGCTGGGCGGGCCAGTGACCGTGCTGTTCTACGATTGCACGACCCTGGCCTTTGACACCGAGCGCGAGGACCCGGCCGAGGATGCGGACGGGGTCGAGCAGGATCATCTTCTGGCCAAGGGCTTCAGCAAGGATGGCAAGCATCACCGCGCTCAGGTCATGCTGGCGCTGATCGTCACCTCCGATGGGCTGCCTGTGGGCTATGAACTCTTCCCGGGAAACACCTGGGAAGGTCATACGCTGGAAGCTGCGCTGAAGGCGTTGGAGGGACGCTTCGACGTGGCCAGGGTCACGTTCGTGGCCGATGCCGCCATGCTCAGCAAGGACAACCAGCAGATGTTGCAGAACAAGGGTCTGCCCTACATCCTCGGCTATCGCATGAAGTCCGCCCCGGCCGCCGTGAAGGCGAACATTTTGAGCCCGGAGGGACGCCAGCCTTGGGCTGGACACGGTTCTGAAGAGGCAACCGAGAAGGGCTGGTACAAGGTGATCGACCAGGAGGGAGCGCGGGTCATTGTGACCTGGTCACCCACCCGGGCACGCAATGATGCCCACAAGCGCGACAAGGCAATCGAAAAGCTGCACAAGAAGCTCAAGCGCTCTCGCAAACCCGGCAGCTTCAGCAGCCGGGGATATGGCCGCTTCCTGGCCTTCCCCGACAGCGGGGACGTCACGCTGGATGATGCAAAGATCAAGGCAGCGGCACAATGGGACGGGCTGCATGCCATTGTTGTTCATGGTGCGGACGAACTGGAGGCACAGGACGTCATTGCCCGCTATCACCAGTTGTGGGAGATCGAAGCCTGCTTCCGCACCAACAAGCACGATCTGAAAATCCGGCCCATCTATCACTGGTCGCCGCGTCGGGTCCGGGCCCATATCGCCATCTGCTACATGGCCTTCTGCTGCCTGCAGCACCTGCGCAAGCATCTGGACCTGCTCGGACACCCGATGAGCCCGGCTCGTATCCGCAACGAGTTGAACGCATTGCAGCTCTCGATCCTGCGCCACAAAGGCACCCCTGACCGCTACGGCATGCCAAGCCATGCCACGGTCGATGCCAGACGCATCCTCACCTGCGTCGGCCTGACCTGGAACGAAGCCCCTTTCAAGATACCCCCCGGGCGCACCCGAAAAACTGGCCAGACCAAAGCCTGAGCTCCCTCAACACTCCGAAACAATCGCTGGCGAAAAAAGTCCGTGTAGTGCCTTTTGGCAACCAAGGCATAATAATATCAATGACTTATACGAAAAAATGTCGGAAGTCAGGATCTCGGAATTCAATGACCGGGCGTTGACGCACTGGTCTCTGGCCGCGTTGGAACGGCAGAATCCGGGCAGTTTCCCTGCGATTTTCAACCCCGACGGCGACCCGGACGAAACGCTGGAACTGGCCGAAAGCGAAAAGACCATGCTTGAGGCCATCGACCGGTTGCAACGCGCCATCGACCGCTCGCGTCCGCATCCCGGTCGGTTGCGCTGGTTCAGCGTCGCAGGCGTCGTCGCCGCTGTGCTGGCGGTGTTGCTGCTTTGGTTGCCCGGGGCACTGCAAAACCACGTGGTCTCGGTCGTGCCCGAGGTCAAACGGCAGGACATCGGCGACGAGATTCTGAAACGAATCGAGCGGGTTTCGGGGCGGGCCTGTGCCTCACTCGAAGCGCAGGCCTCTTTGGATCGTCTGGCCAAGCGTACGGGTGTGCGGCAGATCATTATCCTGCCCGCCGGGGTGCAGGACAGCCTCAGCCTGCCGGGCGGGACAGTCTTGTTGAACCGGGCGTTGGTCGAAGATCATGAAGACCCCGCCGTGGCCGCCGGCTATGTCATCGCCGAGCGCGCCCGCATCGCGGCACAAGACCCGTTGGATGATGTTCTGGACCGAACCGGAGCCTCCTCGGCCTTTCGCCTGCTGACGACTGGGGGCCTTACGCCCGAGATCGTCGACAGCTATACCGAGCAAGTCCTATCGGAACCCCGTCCGTCTCTGACAGATGAGGCGCTACTGGCAGTTTTTGCGCAGGCCGCCCTGCCCTCGACCCCATATGCCTTTGCGCGGGATGTGACCGGGGAAACGGTTCTTGGCCTGATCGAGGCCGACCCAATGGCCGGACGCACGCTGGAACAGGTGTTGCCGGACCGCGATTGGGTCCAGCTTCAAAACATCTGCAGCGAGTGATCCGGCTTATTTCGTGCCGAACATACGGTCTCCGGCATCGCCGAGACCGGGCATGATATAGCCCTTCGAGTTCAGCTCACGATCCAGCGCGGCAGTGACGATATGCACGTCTGGATGGGCCTCTTTCATGCGTGCAACCCCTTCTGGTGCCGCCAGCAGGCAGAGGAAAAGGATCTCGGTTGCGCCCGCCTCTTTCAGCAGATCAATCGCTGCGGCCGAGCTGTTGCCGGTGGCCAGCATCGGATCCACGGCGATAACCAGCCGGTCTTTCAGGCCCTCTGGCGCTTTGAAATAATACTGAACCGGCTTCAGCGTTTCTTCGTCGCGGTAAAGCCCGACAAATCCCACGCGGGCCGAAGGGATCAGTTCCAGCACCCCGTCCAGCATCCCGTTCCCGGCACGCAGGATCGAGACCAGCGCCAGTTTCTTACCGGCGAGAATGGGCGCGTCCATCTCCTCCATCGGAGTTTCGATATGGCGGGTGGTCAGCTTAAGCTCTCGGGTCACCTCGTAGGCCAGCAACAGCGTGATTTCGCGCAGCAACTGACGGAATTCGGCGGTCGAGGTCCCCTTGTCCCGCATGAGCGTCAGTTTGTGCTGCACCAGCGGGTGGTCAACGACGGTCAGGTGTTCGCTCATATGTTCTCCAGTCTTTTCTTGACCCGCGCGCGGGTGTCTTCATCGCAAAAGGCGGCCTTCAGGGCCGTTTCATTTAGGGCTGCGAAGTCTTCGGCGCCCCAATCAAAGGCTGCCTGCAACATCTCATATTCACGCCGCATTGTGGTATGGAAAAATGGCGGGTCATCCGTTGAAACGGTGACTTTCGCCCCGGCGTCGCGCAACCGCGCAATCGGATGCGCGGCGAAATCGGGATAGAGCCCCAGAACCACGTTTGATCCCGGACAGACCTCAAGCGTGACATCCCGGTCGATCAGTTCATGCACCAGATCAGGGTCTTCAATGGCGCGAACGCCGTGGCCAAGACGCTCAACACCCAAGTCACGAACAGCGTCGCGCACGCTTTCTGGACCGCCAAACTCACCTGCATGGGTGGTCAGGCGCAAGCCGGCCTCGCGGGCGCAATCGAAGGCCCATTTGAAGTCGCCCTGAGTGCCGATGGATTCATTGCCGCCCATACCGAAACCGGTGATCCAATCGCCTGCGGTTTCCGCAGCGCAGCGGGCGCTGATCTTGGCCTGATCCGGGCCGAAATGGCGGACACAGGTGACCACGCCGCGCAGAGTGATGTCGAACTTGCGCTCGGCCTCATCGGCGGCGTCCTGAATGGCGTTCAGATAGTCGCGCCACGCGTGCAGATCGCCACCGCCGCAAAAATCGGGGCTAAGGAAGGTCTCTGAATACACCACCCCATTGGCTGCGCTTTCCTCAAGGATCGCCAGGGTCAGACGGCGGAAATCCTCGGGCGATTTGAGGACCTCACACGCGGCCTCATAGACGCTGAGGAAATGGGCGAAGTCGCGGAAGTCGTAGCTGCCATCGGGCTTGAAGATGCCGCTCAGATCGATGCGTTTTTCATGCGCCAGTTGCCGGATAAATGCGGGCGGCGCGGCACCCTCATGGTGTAGGTGCAATTCGATCTTCGGAAGGTCCGCGACACTCATAAAAAGCTCTTTCCCGGCCCTTGCGCCGGTACGTTCAGGTGATGGGCAACGCTGGCAGCGACATCGGCGAAATGGATTTGACCGAGCTGGCCTAAGCCTTGCCCGGCCACCAACACCGGCACCTGTTCACGTGTGTGGTCGGTGCCGATCCAACTGGGGTCATTGCCGTGGTCCGCGGTCAATACCAACATGTCATCCGGACGCAACTTGGGTAGGATGGCTCCGATTTCCCGGTCAAACCACTCCAGCGCACGAGCATAGCCGCTGATATCGCGACGATGACCGTAGAGGCTGTCGAACTCGACGAAATTGGCAAAACTTAGACTGCCATCCTCGGCCTGATCCACCAGGTCGGACAGGTGCACCATCAATTCGACATCGGAGCCTTTGCGCAGCGTGTCGATGCCCTGCATCGAAAAGATGTCTCCGATTTTGCCAACGGCATGCACGCGGCGGCCTGCGTCCTGAACCCAGTTCGTCAGCACCGGCGCGGGCGGCAAGATGGCAAAGTCCTTGCGGTTCGTTGTGCGGGTGAACCCCTCGTCAGATGAGCCGACGAAGGGGCGCGCAATTACACGGCCCACCTTCATCTCATGCAAACGGGGCGCGAGTGTTCGGCACATCGCAAGCAGGTTATCGAGGCCAAAGCGCTCCTCATGCGCGGCGATCTGGAACACGCTGTCGGCGGACGTGTAGCAGATCGGCCAGCCGGTGCGCATATGCTCGGCCCCCAGCTCGGCAATGATGGCTGTTCCAGATGCGTGGCAATTGCCCAGAATACCCTCGGTCCCCGCAGCTTGCGCTGCTGCTCGACTCAGATCGGGAGGAAATGCGGGCTGTGTGTCGGGAAAATAGTGCCAGTCCCACGGCACCGGCAACCCCGCCAATTCCCAGTGGCCCGAGGGCGTATCCTTGCCAGGCGACAGCTCGCGCGCGCATCCCCACAGGCCAGTCGGTTGAGCCGCCAGCCCCGGCGTTGCGTCGCCCGAGGCCAGACGCGTCGCAGCACCCAAACCCAGCGCATCCAGATGGGGCAGCGCAAGCAAGCCGCTGCGCCCGTCCTCAGCCCGCCCCTCGGCACAGGCTTGCGCGATATGGGCCAGTGTGTTGGCCCCGGTGTCAGGCACATCCCCGTTGAAGAACGCGCCTGCATCAGGTGCTCCGCCGATACCGACCGAGTCCATCACGACGAGAAAGGCGCGGCTCATGCCGTGATCCTCTCATGCACCAGATCGGGCACGGCAACCGGAGTATCTCCGATCGTGATCGCCGCCAATACGCTCTGGGTCGCCTGAGCCGCCGCGTCCTCACGCGCCGCGTGAACAGCGGCCAATGGCGCGCCTTTGGTGATCCGCTCGCCCAGCCGTACCATGTTTGACAGACCCACCGCCGGGTCGATCACATCGCTTTCCACCTGACGTCCACCGCCAAGAGCCACCACTGCCAGCCCCAAAGCTTCGCCGTCAATGGCCGTGACGTATCCGTCACGCGAGGCTGCCACCTCGGTGATCACGCTGGCTTCGGGCAGGAACCTTGACCACGTATCAACAAATTGCACTGGGCCTCCAACGGCGGCCATCATCCGACCAAACCGTTCTGCGGCGCGGCCATCCCGGATAATCTCCGCAATTTTGGCGCGGCCCTGATCCATCGTTTCAGATATACCCGCATCCGCCAGCAGTACACCGCCCAATTCTGCAGAAATTTCGGCCAGAGGAGACGCTCCCCCTTCGGTCAGGACCTTCATGACCTCTGCCACCTCCAACGCGTTGCCCAACGCCGAGGCGAGTGGTTGGTTCATATCGGTAATAACGGCCGAGGTTCGGCAGCCGGCAGCGTTAGCAGTTGCGGTCAGCGCCTGAGCTAGCTCGTGCGCGTCTTCAATGGTTTTCATGAACGCACCGCTGCCGGTTTTAACATCCAGCACCAGCGCATCAGGACTTGCCGCCAGTTTCTTGGACAGGATCGAGGCCGTGATCAGATCGAGGCTTTCCACCGTCGCCGTCACATCCCGCACCGCATAGAGACGCTTGTCCGCAGGCGCGATCTGCCCCGTCGCGCCGACAATAGCGGCCCCTGTGTCGCGCAATACCTGCGCCAGACGCTCTTGCCCGATCTGCGTAGTGACGCCCGGAATCGCCTCAAGCTTGTCCAGCGTCCCTCCTGTATGGCCCAGCCCACGGCCCGAGATCATGGGCACATAGGCCCCACATTCAGCCAGAGCCGGAGCCAAGATCAGGCTGACGCAATCGCCAACACCGCCCGTAGAGTGTTTGTCGATCACCCAGCCATCCAGATCCCAGCGCAGCACATCGCCGCTGTCTCGCATTGCAACGGTCAGGTCGGCACGACCCTTCGCGCCCAGCCCGCCCATACAGACGGCCATCGCAAAGGCTCCGGCCTGCGCATCACTTACGCTGCCATCGGCCAGACCTTGGGCAAACCATGCTAGCTCTGGCCCGGTAGGCACTTCGCTTCGGCGCAGTTTAGCGATGATCGAACGGGCATCCATGCGGTCAGCTGTCCTGCATATGCGAGGCGTCAAATGCGCCGGGCAGAAGCTGTCCGATCGTGGTTTCCAACTCGGCGCCGTCGGTAGTCGCCAAGGTGACCTTTACATCCCGCGCGCCGAACTCGGCCAGTTTCTGACGGCAGCCACCACAAGGCGGCACCGGCTGCGGGCTTTGGGCAACGACATAGACCTCAGCCAGCTCGGTCTCGCCCGAAGCGACCATGGCGGCAATTGCGCCTGCCTCGGCACAGGTGCCTTCGGGATAGGCCACGTTCTCCACATTGCATCCAACATAGAGCGCCCCCGAGCCCGACAGGATCGCCGCGCCCACCTTGAAGTTCGAATAAGGCGCATGGGCGTTTTCGCGGACCTTTAAGGCGGCATCTTTAAGCGACATGGCGATTCCCCATTTTTTGATCAGCTGGTCAGAAATTCGGACCCTACCGGAAAACCAGGGGCGAATAGAAGCCCCACCGCGCATTTATTCAAGCACCGTCTTGAACACCCCCGGCAAGGTAACCTCGAGCAGTTCCACGTCGTCAGAGGGCTGCGACAAGCGTGTGCGCATCCCCGGTGGTATCACAAAGGCATCCCCTTGCTCCAGTTGATAGGGGACACGGCCTTCGCCCTCCAGAGTGACCTCTCCGTTCATGACGAAGGTGAAATGGATGTCGGTGTCGTGGCTGGACCAGACCGGATCACCCTGCCCGCGCCGAACGACCTGAACACCGGCGACGCCTTGGGTGTTCTCGGCAATCGTGGTGTCGCGGCAGATATAACCCGGCAGTCGGAACGGCACCCAATCCGCATCTTTCGCCTGATTGTAGACAAAACGTTGCCCCTGCCATTCCCGGTCAGGGCGCAGATGCGGCGTCGGCAGTTCCATCTCGTGATCTATTTCGGTGACATGTTCGGCCGGAACGCCAATCTCGATCACCTGCACATTGTCCGAGGCTTCCAGCACGCGATGGCGGATTTCCGGCGGTTGGATAAAGCAATCCCCGGCGGTCAGACGCAATTTGTCGCCCTGATCTTCGTAAACGACATCAACCCAGCCATGTATGCAGAAGATCAGCTGAAACCCGACCTTATGGAAATGCACCATATCCGGCACAGGGCCGCCATCGGGGATGCGAATGTGACTGGCAATGATCGACCCGCCCAAACGATCCGGCACCAGATCTCGATAATGCATCCCAGCCCGTCCGATGATCCACGGCGCCTGATCCTTGAGCCTGCGCACCACAAAGGAATGTACAGTTTCAGGCATCACCAGAGGGGGATCGAGGTCCTCGATTTCGATACGCGTTCCATTCGGAGCTACCAGAACCCGATCCCCATTGGCAAAACCCTCAGGGTTCTCGGTCAGAATACGTAAAGTGCCGGGGGTTTCGGGCGCATCCTTCTCGATCCGCACCCTTAGGCCATGGCCGGAAAAAACGGCAGTTCGAGGATCGTCAGCAGGATAGATCATATCCATCTGCATCCCCAAAACCTTGGTGTAGAACGGAATATCGTCGCGCAATTCCTGCGTAGGCAAACGGATTTCAGCGCGGGTGTTCGCCGCGTGCGCTGTCTGGGTCATGCAAGCTCTCGTCAGTCGGTTCTTTCGGCCATCCGATCAGAACCGACGCCAGAATGCCAATCGAAAAATACATCTCGAGCGTTTCTTCCAGAACAAACAGCCGCGTCTTCATGACCGAAGACATCGTGGCCTCATACAGGCCCGAGATTTCTTCGAGTCCCTGCGCCACAACTGCTGCAAGTCCGGCAAGCACAAAGATCGCAAGGAAGGGCGCCTGAACCCTGACCGCCCGCCACGCGTTGGGAATGCCATGCCATAGCACGCCCCCCAGCACAACCACCGCCAGGGCGACACGCACAAGCGTCATGTCCAGCAAACCGTCCAAGCCGCTTAGCACCGCGAATGGCACAGAACCTTCCGCGTAAATATCCGCCTCAAGCTCGCGCTCTGACAGAAGCAGGCACCCCACGCCGATGTAAAGCCGCGCGAGGCCTCGGTATTTAACCAAAGCCACAACCCCAGCCATGAACAAGCAAGCCGCCGAGATCGTCTCGATCAATCCTCCTTCCTGATTGAACACCTCAGCCTGCAATGGGAACAAGGCGATACACCCGAGGATCAGAGCCGCAACGCCCAGCGCAGCCCAGAACCAGACCTGGTCCACCCCAAAGCGGAAACGGGATGGCGTGAACACCTCGGAAGATGTCATTTTGAGGTCGTTGGGCATTTTGGGGTCTCAGAGCAATTCGCAGGAGTTTGCGGTTTGTAAAAATTTTGCGACAATTAATCAAGGAAACGGTCGGGTTTTGCCAAGCTTCAGACGCGGCATAGCCAAGTCGAAAAAAATAGTTTAAGGCTAAATCAAATTTTGCAGGGGAGCTTTACCGCCGATGTCTGACACACCCAGCTTGCGGCAGGCCGCGCTTGACTATCACGCCCATCCCAAGCCCGGAAAACTTGAAATCAAGGCCACTAAGCCGATGGCAAACGGCCGAGATCTTGCCCGCGCCTATTCGCCCGGCGTGGCCGAGGCCAGTCTTGAGATCAAGGCCGACCCCTCGAACGCGGAGCATTACACCGCACGCGGCAACCTTGTGGCAGTGGTGTCGAACGGAACCGCTGTGCTGGGGCTGGGCAATATAGGCGCGCTGGCTTCGAAACCGGTGATGGAGGGCAAAGCCGTCCTGTTCAAGAAATTCGCCGGGATCGACTGCTTTGACATCGAGGTCGACCAGCCCGACCCTGAAAAGCTGGCCGATGTCGTCTGTGCGCTAGAGCCGACCTTTGGCGCTATCAACCTTGAGGACATCAAAGCCCCCGATTGCTTCATCGTCGAAAAGCTATGTCGCGAGCGCATGAACATCCCCGTTTTTCACGACGACCAGCACGGAACCGCCATTGTTGTCGGGGCCGCGGCCCGCAACGCGCTGCACGTCGCTGGCAAGAAGTTCGAGGATATCAAAATCGTCTCGACCGGTGGCGGAGCGGCCGGGATCGCCTGTCTCAACATGCTGGTCAAACTTGGCGTCAAACGAGACAATATCTGGCTGTGCGATATTCACGGGCTGGTCTATGAGGGTCGTGCCGAGGATATGAACCCGCACAAAGATCAGTTCGCCCAGAAATCCGACCTGCGCACCTTGGACGACGTGATTGGCGGGGCCGATCTGTTTCTGGGCCTGAGCGGCCCGAATGTTCTGACGCCCGAGATGGTCGAGAAAATGGCCGACCGCCCGATCATCTTCGCTCTGGCCAACCCGACGCCCGAAATCCTGCCCGAAGCCGCGCGCGAGGTCGCACCGGATGCGATCATCGCGACCGGACGCAGCGATTTTCCCAATCAAGTCAATAACGTGTTATGTTTCCCCTTCATCTTCCGGGGCGCATTGGATGTTGGCGCGACCGAGATCAATGACGAGATGCAGATTGCCTGCGTCGAAGGTATTGCCGAACTGGCTCGCGCCACTACCAGCGCCGAGGCCGCCGCCGCCTACAAGGGCGAACAGCTGACCTTTGGCCCGGACTACCTGATCCCTAAACCCTTCGACCCTCGCCTTGTGGGGATCGTATCTTCGGCGGTCGCCAAGGCCGCAATGGAGAGCGGCGTTGCCAAACGCCCGATCAAAGACCTTGAGGCCTACAAGGAAAAGCTGAACCAGACCGTCTTCAAGTCTGCCCTGCTGATGCGCCCAGTGTTCGAGGCCGCCGCAGCCTCAAGCCGTCGGATCGTCTTTGCAGAGGGCGAGGATGAACGTGTATTGCGCGCTGCACAGGCCATCCTTGAAGAAACGACCGAAACTCCGATCTTGATTGGCCGCCCCGAAGTGATCGAGGCACGTTGTGAGCGTCTGGGTCTGGTCGTCCGTCCCGGCAAAGATCTGCAGATCGTGAACCCAGAAAACGACCCGCGCTACTACGACTATTGGAACTCGTACCACCAGATCATGCAGCGCCGCGGCGTCACCCCTGATCTGGCCAAGGCGATCATGCGCACAAATTCCACCGCGATTGGCGCAATCATGGTTCACCGCGGCGAAGCCGACAGCATGATCTGTGGCACGTTCGGCGAATACCGCTGGCATTTGAATTACGTCGAACAGGTTCTGGGTACCCCTGACCTGCGTCCACATGGGGCTTTGTCGTTGATGATCCTCGAGGACGGCCCTCTATTCATCGCCGACACTCATGTAAGGCAATTGCCGAATCCGGCGGAACTAGCCGAGATCACGCTGGGCGCAGCCCGCCACGTTCGGCGTTTCGGGCTTGAGCCCAAGATTGCCTTCTGCTCGCAGTCGCAATTCGGCAACCAGGCCGAAGGCTCGGGCAAGCGACTGCGTGAGGCAATTGCCATTCTGGACAGCGAACCGCGCGACTTCACCTATGAAGGCGAGATGAACCTGGACACGGCCCTCAACCCCGAACTGCGTGAACGCATTTTCCCTGCCTCGCGCCTCAAAGGTGCCGCGAATGTCCTGATCTTCGCGCATGCAGATGCCGCAAGCGGCGTGCGCAACGTTTTGAAGATGAAAGCCGACGGAATCGAAGTTGGCCCGATCCTGATGGGCATGGGCAATAAGGCACATATCGTGACCCCTTCGATCACCTCCAGAGGCTTGCTGAACATGGCAGCAATCGCCGGCACGCCCGTAACCCACTACGGCTAGAGCGGCTAGATCAACACCAGACATCCTGTGGGTGTCTGGCTGTCCGACTCAACCAATACCCTTTGCACTCATAAATTTGCAGGTTTGCAAAACCCTATTTTGAACCTGCTAAATTCCATAAAATCTTGAGGTTTGCAAAAATTTGCAGGCTGTTTTCGGCCATCCTGCAAATATTTTGCGATAAACTGACGCGCCGTCACTCGCGCCGCTTGCCCACTGCCCTATCGCTGCCTAACAACAATTGCAGTGATTTTGGGAGGAGGGCCTGATGGCATATCAAGACGTTTACGATGGCTGGAAAAACGACCCCGAGGCGTTCTGGATGGATGCCGCCAAAGGCATTGATTGGGTCTCGGCCCCCAGCAAAGCCTTGTTCGCCGACAACGCCCCTCTGTTTGAATGGTTCAGCGATGCGCAGGTAAATACCTGCTGGAACGCCGTCGACCGCCACGTGGAAAACGGGCGCGGCGAACAGACAGCCATCATCTACGACAGCCCAATCACCCATACCAAACGCGAAATCTCGTATGTGGAGCTGCGGAACCGAGTGGCAACGTTGGCAGGTGCGCTGCGCGCAAAAGGCGTTGAAAAGGGCGACCGTGTCATCATCTACATGCCGATGATCCCCGAAGCGCTCGAAGCGATGCTGGCCTGTGCCCGTCTGGGCGCGGTGCATTCGGTGGTGTTCGGCGGCTTTGCCAGCAACGAACTGGCTGTGCGGATCGATGATGCCAAACCCAAGGCCATCATCGCCGCCTCCTGCGGGTTGGAGCCTGGTCGCGTGGTGCACTATAAACCTCTGCTGGACGGCGCCATCGACCTAGCCAGCCACAAGCCCGAGTTCTGCGTCATCTTCCAGCGCGAACAGGAAGTGGCACAACTGATCGAAGGACGCGACTTCAACTGGCATGGCTTCCAATACGGCGTCGAACCTGCCGAATGCGTGCCGGTCGCGGGCAATGATCCGGCCTATATCCTCTATACCTCAGGCACCACGGGCGCGCCCAAAGGCGTTGTGCGTCCGACCGCCGGGCATCTGGTGGCGCTGAACTGGTCGATGAAAAATATCTACAACGTCGATCCGGGCGATGTGTTCTGGGCCGCCTCGGATGTGGGTTGGGTCGTTGGCCACTCGTACATCTGCTATGCCCCGCTGATCCACGGCAACACCACTATTGTGTTCGAGGGCAAACCTGTCGGCACCCCCGACGCGGGCACCTTCTGGCGGGTCATCTCCGAACATAACGTGCGCAGTTTCTTCACCGCCCCCACCGCGATCCGCGCCGTCAAGCGTGAAGACCCAAAGGGCGAAATGATCGGCAAATACGACTTGTCCGGTCTGCGCGCCATGTATCTCGCAGGTGAACGCGCCGACCCCGATACCATCACCTGGGCGCAGGATGCGCTGAACGTTCCGATCATCGACCACTGGTGGCAAACCGAGACCGGTTGGGCCATTGCAGGCAACCCGCTGGGAATCGAGGAACTGCCCATTAAACTGGGGTCTCCGGCCAAGCCAATGCCGGGCTACGACGTTCAGATCCTCGACGAAGGCGGCCATCCGCTGAAACCGGGTGAGTTGGGCGCGATTGCGGTCAAGCTGCCGCTGCCTCCGGGCACTTTGCCAACACTTTGGAACGCCGAAGAGCGGTTCAAAAGCTCGTACCTGAACCACTTCCCCGGCTACTATGAGACCGGCGATGCCGGCATGATCGACGAGGACGGTTACCTCTATATCATGGCGCGCACCGATGACGTGATCAACGTGGCTGGCCACCGCCTGTCAACGGGCGGCATGGAGGAGGTCCTGGCCGCCCACCCCGACGTTGCCGAATGTGCCGTGATCGGTGTGTCGGACCAGTTGAAAGGCCAGATGCCGGTGGGTTTCCTGTGCCTGAATACCGGTGCCGACCGCGACCATGCCGAGGTATCGAACGAAGTCGTCAAGATGGTCCGAGACAAGATCGGCCCGGTGGCTGCCTTTAAACTGGCTGTGGTGGTGGACCGCCTGCCCAAGACCCGTTCTGGCAAGATCCTGCGGGGCACCATGGTGTCGATTGCAGATGGCAAGGAGTACAAGATGCCCGCGACCATCGACGATCCCGCTATTCTGGACGAGATCAAGGACGCGTTGCAGACGATTGGCTACGCCCAGTAACGCGGGCCCCCTCTTGCAACCTGGAACATGCCCCTTACTGTCTTGCTAAGACAGTGAGGGCCCATGACTCAAAGCAAAATCTGGCAACTCAGCGCCACTGAGCTGACCACCCTGACCCGCAACGGTGACCTGAGTGCTGAGGACGCTGTCGCATCCTCCATCTCTCGCATGAATGCCGTCAATCCCGATCTAAATGCTGTGGTCGAGGATCTGAGCCAGCAGGCCTTGAAACGCGCGCGCGCCTTGGATCAAGCACGGGCAGCAGGGGCACCGACTGGGCCGCTGCACGGGGTGCCGATAACCATCAAGATCAATGTCGATCAAAAGGGCCACGCGACGACAAACGGGGTCGTGGCGCTGAAAGATGTTATCGCCCCTGATCCTGACTTCCGACCTTTTTGTTGATCTGACTGGGTTTTTGGTTTGTTTTCAGGTGTGGTTGCTCAGAGGCGCGTTGTAGTGCCCCATTATTATAAAAAGTATTGACATGGGCCTTCAGATGGCTAACCTCTTCGCCCATGTTCATCCGCACCAAACATGACGCAAAGCTCAACCGCACACGGATCCAGATCGTTGAATCCGTCCGCACCGGCTCCAAGGTACGCCAGAAGATCCTGCGCCATGTGGGTGTGGCCCATAACGACAGCGAGATTGAGGATATCAAGCGTCTGGCGGGCCGCTTGATGGAGCAATTACGCATTGATCGCTCGCCGCAAATGGAACTGTTCACGCCCACGGAATATGCCGATCTGCAGGCGCTGGTGCGCCGCGCTCCGCGGCCGGACAAGCTTGGCGTTGATCTTGCCGAGTGCCGTGAGGAGGCGCGGGTCTCTCTGGGTCTGCGGGATGTCATGGGGACGATGTATGACCAACTGGGTTGGGGGGCCCTTCTGGGGGCGGCGCGTAAAAGTGCCAATCGCATTGTGAAAGAGCTGGTTATGGCGCGGATCGCACAGCCCGAGAGCAAGCGCGCGACCGTGGAGGCGTTGGAGAACCAGGCAGGCATCACGCTCAATCTGGACGTGGTCTATCGGAGCATGGATTACATCAATACGCCGGTGATAGACGGGATTTGCAAAACCTCTCACGCGGCGGCAGAGAAGTTGCTGGGCGGGCCAGTGACCGTGCTGTTCTACGATTGCACGACCCTGGCCTTTGACACCGAGCGCGAGGACCCGGCCGAGGATGCGGACGGGGTCGAGCAGGATCATCTTCTGGCCAAGGGCTTCAGCAAGGATGGCAAGCATCACCGCGCTCAGGTCATGCTGGCGCTGATCGTCACCTCCGATGGGCTGCCTGTGGGCTATGAACTCTTCCCGGGAAACACCTGGGAAGGTCATACGCTGGAAGCTGCGCTGAAGGCGTTGGAGGGACGCTTCGACGTGGCCAGGGTCACGTTCGTGGCCGATGCCGCCATGCTCAGCAAGGACAACCAGCAGATGTTGCAGAACAAGGGTCTGCCCTACATCCTCGGCTATCGCATGAAGTCCGCCCCGGCCGCCGTGAAGGCGAACATTTTGAGCCCGGAGGGACGCCAGCCTTGGGCTGGACACGGTTCTGAAGAGGCAACCGAGAAGGGCTGGTACAAGGTGATCGACCAGGAGGGAGCGCGGGTCATTGTGACCTGGTCACCCACCCGGGCACGCAATGATGCCCACAAGCGCGACAAGGCAATCGAAAAGCTGCACAAGAAGCTCAAGCGCTCTCGCAAACCCGGCAGCTTCAGCAGCCGGGGATATGGCCGCTTCCTGGCCTTCCCCGACAGCGGGGACGTCACGCTGGATGATGCAAAGATCAAGGCAGCGGCACAATGGGACGGGCTGCATGCCATTGTTGTTCATGGTGCGGACGAACTGGAGGCACAGGACGTCATTGCCCGCTATCACCAGTTGTGGGAGATCGAAGCCTGCTTCCGCACCAACAAGCACGATCTGAAAATCCGGCCCATCTATCACTGGTCGCCGCGTCGGGTCCGGGCCCATATCGCCATCTGCTACATGGCCTTCTGCTGCCTGCAGCACCTGCGCAAGCATCTGGACCTGCTCGGACACCCGATGAGCCCGGCTCGTATCCGCAACGAGTTGAACGCATTGCAGCTCTCGATCCTGCGCCACAAAGGCACCCCTGACCGCTACGGCATGCCAAGCCATGCCACGGTCGATGCCAGACGCATCCTCACCTGCGTCGGCCTGACCTGGAACGAAGCCCCTTTCAAGATACCCCCCGGGCGCACCCGAAAAACTGGCCAGACCAAAGCCTGAGCTCCCTCAACACTCCGAAACAATCGCTGGCGAAAAAAGTCCGTGTAGTGCCTTTTGGCAACCAAGGCATAATAATATCAATGACTTATACGAAAAAATGTCGGAAGTCAGGAAAAGGGCCACGCGACGACAAACGGGGTCGTGGCGCTGAAAGATGTTATCGCCCCTGATGACGCGCCTGTTGTATCGAACCTTCAAAACGCCGGTGCCATCGTGATCGGCCGGACCAACACGCCCGAGTTTTCCTTCCGCGCCGACACCGATAATCCGCTTTATGGACGCACGCACAATCCCTGGGGTCGGCATATCTCAGCCGGAGGGTCATCGGGCGGTGCCGGGGCGGCGGTCATGGCCGGTATTGGCGTTTTGGCGCATGGCAATGACATTGGCGGAAGCCTCAGGTTTCCGGCTGCCGCCAACGGAGCAGTCACGGTCAAACCCGGCCTTGGTCGCGTTCCCGCCTGGAACCCCAGCCAAACGACTGAGCGCGGAATACTTGCTCAATCCATGTCCGTTCAGGGTCTGATCACCCGGTCCGCGGCTGACCTGTCCCTGTCGATGCCCAGCCTGATCGCCCCAGACCCGCGCGACCCGTTTCATGTTCCTTTGCCATGGCGAGGTGAGGCTTTGGACGCCCCGATCAAAGTGGCCTATACCAAAAACACGTTCGGATACGCCCTTCACCCAGAGGTCGAAAAGGCGCTGGACACTGCGCGCGATGCGCTGGTCGATGCGGGCTATCAGGTCGACGAGGTCGATCCTCCTGATGTCTTCGAATGCGGTCGCATCGGATACCGAACATTGATGGGTGAGGTTCTAACCCTTCTGAAATCCGATATCCAGGCGGCCGGTTCCCAAACCATCCAAAATATCTTCGAGGTCTATTTTCAGGAATTTCCACCCATCGTCGAGACTGAACTGCTGCGAATGTCGCTAACACGCGATATGTCCGGTGTATGTAACATGCGATCTGTCCGGTTCTATTCTGTCTCTGAGAGGAGGCGTTATGAACCGAGCAGAAGTGTTACAGGAAGTTCGACTGATGAAGTTTGAAGATGTGTATTCGCGGCGAAGCGCGAACAAGCTGACGCAAGAACAGGCGGCTGAGATACTGGGTGTATCCGTGCGCACCGTCAGGCGTTGGGAGGATCGATTTGAGGCGGATGGTGCAGAAGGTCTGTACGACCGTCGGCTTGGCAAACTGGCCAACAATCGTGTTGCCACGGATAAGGTCATGGAGATGCTTGAACTGTTTGATACCAAGTACTGGGATTACACGCCGAAGCATTTCCACGAGAAGCTGGTGGCCCACCATGGTTTCACACAGAGCTACAACTGGGTGCGGCTTACACTGCAGCGCCACGGCCGGGTTCAGGCAGCACCCCGACGAGGTGCCCATCGGCGCAAGCGGCCCCGCCGTCCGATGGTTGGCATGATGTTGCATCAGGACGGCTCCAGCCATGAATGGGTTCCGGGTCAGTGGTGGGATCTGATCGTCACCATGGACGATGCCACCAACCGGGTTTATTCGGCATTCTTTGTCGAGGAAGAAGGGACGATGAGCAGTTTTCAGGGGCTGACAGAGGTGATCGAGGCGCAAGGTCTGTTTTGCTCGCTCTATGCCGATCGGGGCTCTCATTACTGGCATACGCCCGAAGCGGGCGGCAAAGTGGACAAGGACAATCTGACCCAGGTCGGGCGCGCCTTGCAGCAACTCGGCATTGAGCTGATCCCGGCCTATTCACCGCAGGCCCGTGGACGGTCTGAACGCATGTTTGGCACGTTCCAGAACCGATTGCCGCAGGAACTGCGGTCCCATGGGATCACAACCATTGAAGAGGCCAATCAGTTCCTGAAAGAGGTCTATCTTCCCGAACACAATGCCCTGTTTGCAAAGGAGCCGGAGGATACGACCTCGGCCTTCGTGCCGTTTACAGGCAATGTGCGCGACACCCTGTGTGTGCAGGAAGACCGCGTCGTCGGCAACGACAATACGGTGCGCTACAAGGGCCTGGTCATGCAGATCGCGGCAGACAGGCACCGTCATCATTTCGTCAAGGCGAAGGTCAGGGTCCACGAATACCCCGATGGTCAACTGGTCATCTTCCACGGCCCGAGATGCATTGGCCGCTACCAGCCTGACGGATCACCCATCACACAGGAGGATAGCAAACACAAAGTCGCGTGACCCGCTTCGACGTGGCGCGAACGCGGTGGCCCAAATCTACGGTCGCCTACGGCTCCCTCCGAATTGGGCCACCGCGCAATCAACTGAAGCGGACAATTGGCATGTTACCTACACCGGACAATTCAGAATGTTCTCGACAGACTGAACTGCTGCGAATGCTCGCCAAACGAAGCCACTATGCCCGTGAGTGGTCCCTCTTCCTTGAAGACTACCCTCTGGTCCTGTCTCCCTTCTTACCTCAACCCTTTTTCAAACCGGACCGCGACACCGAAGGGGCCGAGGGCGTGCATGAGGTTCTCGGCTGCGCGGTCTATTCCTATGCGATGAACTTCCTTGGCCTGCCTGCCGCCTGCGTTCCGGCAAGACTGGCAGAATTGCCCAACGGCCTGCAGCCCATCAATGTTCAGATCGCAGCGCGTCGTTGGCGTGAAGATCTGGCAGTCGATGCGGCGGCGGCGATCGAGGCGCGGGTCGGGCAGATGTGCAAACCTCTTTGGGAGCGAATGACCCGCTCCGACTGACCCCCCCAAAAAAATCGACCCCGGGTTTTTGTGCCCGGGGTCCGCTTGCTTAAATATGCCTGGATTTCAGATAACGAGCGTGGCACCACCCACCCTCGCCAGCGCAAAAAATGCGCAAGTATGTCGAAAACGCTGTTTGGTGGCCACTCACTCCCACCTAAGCGTGTTCTCCAGGCAAGATCACATTACCTATTGCATGCTCACTCGCATGTGAACTTGTTCACACAAGGAAAAATTATTTTTCAAAACTGACGAAATTCTAAGTGAATTGTTCAGAAATCAGGCGCTCTTCAAGGCCATGTCCGGGGTCGAAAAGAATGCGATGGGTGATTTCGGATTCCGAGCAGATCTCGACCCAATCAATGTCAGGAAAGGAAATTGAATCAGCATCGGCCATCACCGGGCGTTTTTTGGCATCCAGCACGTCTATGCGAACTGTTGCGGTTTTGGGCAGCAAGGCTCCGCGCCACCGACGGGGCCGAAATGCCGCGATCGCGGTCAAGGCCAATACATCCGCCCCGATCGGCAAAATCGGACCATGGGCCGAGTAATTATATGCGGTCGATCCCGCAGGCGTAGACAGAAGCGCGCCGTCACAGACAAGTTCTCCCATCCTTTCGCGGCCATCGACGCTGATCTTCAGACGCGCCGCTTGCGGACCTGCGCGCAACAGTGACACTTCATTAATCGCCAGCGCTTCATGCAGTTTCCCGGATTGATCCATGGCGCGCATGGCCAGAGGATTGATGACCTCCACCTCGGCGTCATCGAGACGTTCTAAGAGATCAGTGTCAGAATAGGTGTTCATCAGGAACCCAATGGTCCCGCGGTTCATCCCGTATACCGGCGCATCGAGGTGCTGCATGTTCTTGAGCGTGCGCAGCATGAACCCATCGCCACCCAATGCCACCACCACATCCGCATCGCGCGGCGCGGCGTTTCCGTATTTGGCGACCAGGACCTCGCGGGCTGATTGCGCGACGTCAGCCTCGCTTGCGAGAAAAGCGATTCTCTTTTTCATTTTTTCCGGTTTCCGGTGCTGCACATTTGGTTCCGAAACAAACATACCTTTCCCCAATAGGCCAGAGTTGACGCCCACGCCGTGCAATTCGTCGCTTTAAAGCTGTTGCCTCGGTAGGGTTTCCGATAGGAAATCCGCAAGCAATACCCCAGACATGTGGAGCTATCATGAACGCCAATCTCCGTGACACAGGTTTTTTCACCCAGTCTTTGTCGGACCGTGATCCTGAGCTTTTCGGCTCGATCACGTCCGAACTGGGCCGTCAGCGCGACGAGATCGAGCTGATCGCGTCGGAAAACATCGTCTCTGCCGCCGTGATGGAGGCGCAGGGCTCGGTGATGACTAACAAATACGCCGAAGGCTACCCCGGTCGTCGCTACTATGGCGGCTGCCAGTTCGTCGATATCGCCGAAAACCTGGCCATCGACCGCGCGAAAGAGCTGTTTGGTTGCGGTTTCGCCAACGTGCAGCCGAACTCGGGCAGCCAGGCGAACCAGGGCGTGTTCCAGGCGCTGATCCAGCCCGGCGACACCATTCTGGGCATGAGCCTGGATGCCGGTGGTCACCTCACCCACGGTGCCCGCCCGAACCAATCGGGCAAGTGGTTCAACGCCGTACAATACGGTGTCCGCAAAGAAGACAACATGCTCGACTACGATCAGGTCGAGGCGCTGGCGAAAGAGCATAACCCTAAGCTGATCATCGCAGGCGGCTCGGCCATCCCGCGTCAGATCGACTTTGCCCGCATGCGCGAGATCGCCGACATGGTTGGCGCCTATCTGCACGTGGACATGGCGCATTTCGCCGGTCTTGTGGCCGCAGGCGAGCATCCCAGCCCCTTCCCGCACGCGCATGTCGCGACGACGACAACCCACAAGACCCTGCGTGGGCCTCGTGGGGGTATGATCCTGACCAATGATGAAGATATCGCTAAGAAAGTGAATTCGGCGATCTTCCCCGGCATTCAGGGTGGCCCGCTGATGCATGTCATCGCAGGTAAAGCCGTTGCCTTCGGCGAGGCTCTGCGCCCCGAGTTCAAGACCTATATCAGCCAAGTCATCACCAACGCGCAGGCGCTGTCGGATCAGCTGATCAAGGGCGGTCTGGACACGGTGACCCACGGCACCGACACCCATGTGGTGCTGGTCGACCTGCGCCCCAAAGGTGTGAAGGGCAACGCGACCGAGAAGGCTTTGGGCCGGGCGCATATTACCTGCAACAAGAACGGCGTGCCGTTTGACCCCGAGAAGCCGACCATCACCTCGGGCATCCGTCTGGGTTCCCCAGCCGGCACCACACGCGGCTTCGGCGAGGTCGAGTTCCGCCAGATCGCGGACTGGATCATCGAAGTGGTCGACGGTCTGGCCGCCAATGGCGAAGACGGCAATGCCGAGGTCGAGGCCAAGGTCAAAGCCGAAGTCGCCGACCTCTGTGCCCGCTTCCCTATCTACCCGAACCTCTGATTCTTCTCGGATAGAAAATAAGAAAACGGCGCCAGACATGGCGCCGTTTTTCGTTGCAATAAAGTTTGAGTCAGATGTACCCGCGCCAACGCAGCACAATCATCGCCACTGCTGCCAAAGCGATCAGACCCAACGCGACCGAACCAAGAAAGCTCAGAAACCATCCCAGTCGACGGTCCGCCAAGTTGATCGCATTCAGATGGCTCTGCACCTCATCCGAGGCTTTCTCAAGCTTCGGCCCGTCCAGAACTAGACGCAGTTTCGGATGTTCTGCCATCGGTTCGGCTTGCGCCAACACCATCGCCTGCTTGTAGACTTTGCGCGGCAAACGTCGCTTGGCGCGGCGAACCGAGGCGATCAGCGTCTTGTCCTTGACCCCCAGTTTCTTACGCAGCAACTGAATGGTCTGCGCGATCTGGGTCTGGATATCGGTTTCCTGGGTCATCTGCGCCTCCTGACGGGACAACTTAACCGCCTTGTACTGGAGCGACAATGGGGCTGGTTGTTCGGTGCAGTCGCGCGTATCACATGACTATGCTGAATACGATCATCCATGGCGACCCGACGGACACCCCACCCCTGTTGATTGCGCACGGGCTTTATGGCTCGGCCCGCAACTGGGGCGTCATCTCGCGACGTCTTTCCGACGAGCGGCAGGTGATTGCCGTCGACATGCGCAACCACTCTCAGAGCCTGTGGAGCGACCAGCACGACTATCCCGATCTCGCGTCCGATCTGGCGGAAGTGATCGAGAGCCTTGGTGGATCAGCCGATGTGGTGGGGCATTCGATGGGGGGTAAGGCCGCCATGATGCTGGCTTTGCAACACGGGGATATGGTTCGCAAACTGGTGGTCGCCGATATTGCGCCGGTGACCTACGGCCATAGCCAGATCCAGTTCATCGAGGCGATGCGCGCGGTCGACTTCTCGCGGGTCACGCGCCGGTCGGACGCGGCGGAACAGCTGGCAGAGCAAGGGGTTGATCCGGCTTTGCAGAGCTTCTTCACCCAATCGCTGGATATCGAGGGGAAACGCTGGCTTCTAAACCTTGATGCTCTGGCATCCGAGATGCCCAAGATCATGGGGTTCCCAGAAATAAACGCCCATTGGGGTGGCCCAGCGCTGTTTCTGGTCGGGGCCAATTCCGATTATGTTCTGCCCGAACACCGCGACAAGATCAAAACCCTCTTTCCCGCCGCGCGCTTTGCCAAAATCCCGGGGGCAGGGCATTGGTTGCATGCCGAAAAACCCCGTGAATTTGAGGCCGCCGTCCGGGCCTTCCTGAACGCTTAACCTACGCCTCTAGGCGGACACAGTCTCGCCGCCGCCATTGACCCAATCCGCAAGGCCGCCAAGGTTGTAAACCTCGTCATAGCCCATATCCTTGAGGAGCTTCCCTGCCAGCGCCGCGCGCCCTCCCGCGGCGCAATAGAGGATAACGGCCCGGTCTTTGCGCAACTCGGGGTCATGGGATTTCAGGGTGTTATCGGCACGGAACTCAAGCATGCCGCGCGGGATGTGATGCGCGCCGGTCGCACGACCTGATTGCTGAAGCTCGACCACGTCGCGGACATCCAGCAGAAGCGCTCCGCCCTCGATCATCGCCTTGGCTTGATCCACTTCGATGCGCGCGACCACCGCATTGGCCGCTTCCATCATGTCCTTCACTGTTAGTGGCATTTGCACCGCCCCCTTTTCGCCTACACATGCGAGGATTAGCATGCGACGACGGGTTGGTGTAGCCAAATCAACCTATTGCTCGCGAAATGCCCGAGACATGCTGTCTGAGACTGGTTTGGCGATATAGGCGGCAAAAGTGCGTTCTTCGGTCTGGATCATGATCTCGGCCGGCATACCCGGAGTGGGCACGAACCCCCGGACGCGTTTCAATTCCTCAGGTGTCAGGGAAATGCGCGCCAGATAGACCTCTTGCGGGACGCCTTGGGAATCCTCGACCAGCGCATCGGCTGAGACATAGAAGACCTGACCGCTCAGAACCGGGGTTGTGCGCTGATTGAGCGCGATCAGGCGCACCGTCGCGTCCTGGCCGGTGACGACGCTGTCGATCTCGGTGCGGGGAATCTGAGCCTCGATAATCAGCGGAGCGTCGGCAGGCAGGATCTCGGCGATAGGCTCGCCGGTTTCGATCACCCCGCCAGGCGTGTGATAGTGCAGGCGTACAACTGTCCCGGTGACGGGCGCACGCACGACCGCGCGGGCCAGAACGCTGCGGGCTTGTCGGGATTTCTCACGCACACTTTCAAGGTCGGCTTCTATCACACCCAACTCATCCAGCGCAGCCTCGCGATAGGCTGACCGGGTGCGGGAGATCTGTTCTTCGTATTTCAACAGCATCTGGTTGATCTCGGCTGCTTCGGCCTGCAGGCGGGCCTGCTGACCATCGGCCTCGGCCTGAACGCGGCGGATCGTATTGAGATCGCCTTTGCGCACCAATCCTTTTTCGAACAAGGCTTCCTTTGTCTCGAACTCTTCTTGCAGGATCTCCGAGCGTCTCTGCATGCTCTTCAACTGTGCCTCAAACCCGCTGGCGCGGATCCTTAAGGCCTCCATGTTGCGCGCCAGAAGCGCGACATCGTTCAGCAGCGTTTTGCGCGAGACATCAAAGCTGAGACGTTGGCCATCGAGGATCGTCATCACCTCAACATCATTTGATGCATCGATCAGGTCGGGGGAGAAGTTGAGCTTTTCGCGCTCGCCATATTCCGCCAGCAACCGCTCGGTCATGGCTTGCAGGCGGATCTTGCGGATAAACAGCTCTCTCTCATTTGCCTCGGCCGAGGTCTGATCCAGCGTCATCAGGACCTGACCGGCCTGCACGGCCTCACCTTCCGAGACTTTGATATCCTCGATAATCCCCCCCTCAAGGTGCTGAACGATCTTGTTCCGACCGGTTGCGACAAAGCTGCCCTGCGCGATAACGGCCGCCGCCAGTGGCGCACTGAAGGCCCAGACGCCGAAGCCGCCGAAGCATACGACAAGCATCACGAACCCCACCACGATCAGACGATTGATTGAGCGCGGAACCTCGGAATACCAGACTGTCGGCTCGGACGGAGACGTGTTGACGGGTACGATATCGTTCATGATCAGCCCCCCTGCTGGCCTTCGATGCCGGGTTGTTTTCGTGGCGCATTCAGTTGCTGCAGCACCTGTTCACGCTGGCCGAACAAGGCGACGCGCCCGTCGGTCAGCAGCATGATCTTGTCCACCACATTCAGAAGCGTTGGCTTTTGCGTAATCACAACGACTGTGATCTTGCTGTCCTTTGCCTGCGCAATCGCCCGTGCCAGCGCCTGATCCCCCGCCACGTCGAGGTTCGAGTTCGGCTCATCCAACACCACCAGACGCGGGTTGCCAAAGAAAGCGCGCGCTAAAGCAATGCGCTGTTTCTGCCCTCCCGACAGGGGCGATCCATCAGCGGCGACAACGGTTTCATAACCCTGCGGCAGGGTTGCGATCATGTTGTGGACATCGGCCAGAACAGCAGCGTCGTGGATTTGTTCGTCGGTCGCGTCCTCTCGCATCCGACCGATATTGTCCTTGATGGTGCCGGGGAACAGCTGCACATCCTGCGGCAGGTAGCCGATGCTTTCACCAAACTGGCGCGGGTCCCAGTTGCGGATGTCCATCAGGTCCAGCCGCACACTGCCCGAGGTCGGCAGGATCGAACCCACAAGCGTCTTGCCCAGCGTCGTCTTGCCCGCGCCGGAATTGCCGATGATCGCCAGCGTTTCACCGGGATTAAGTGCGAATGTGATACCGTTCAGAACCACGCGTTTGGTCCCTCCGGGAACGTAAAGTAGGCGTTCAACATCCAGCCGACCTTCGGGACGCGGCAAGCGCAGTTTTTCGAACTGAAGCGCGGAATTGGACAGGAGCGCGTTGATCCGCCCATACGCCCCGCGGGTAAGAAGAAAGCCGTTCCACCCTTCAATCGAGCCTTCGATGGGCGCAAAGGCACGCCCGGCGATAATCGAGGCTGCAATGACCATGCCTCCGGTGATCTCACCTTGCAGGGCCAGAAATGCGCCCCACCCCAGGATGGCGATCTGGGTCAGCAGACGCACGGCCCGCGAAATAGCCGCGAAGATCACATTGCGATCCTGCGCGCGCACCTGCCATGTCAGCGATTGCGCGGTGTCGCGGCCCCAGATCCGAACGGCCTCGGGGATCATCGCAAGCGCGTTGATGATCTGACTGTTGCGCGACATCGAATCCAGATGCTGGTTCGCCATGGACTGGGCTTTGTTCGCCTCGGCAAACGGTTTCGCGGTCGTTTTCTGGTTGATCAGCGCAATCGTCATCAGCAACAGGGCCGTTACGACCACGATCATGCCAAGCTGCGGATGCACCAGAAAGATCATCAGGATGAAAAGAGGTGCAAAGGGCACATCCAGGAATGAGATCAGCGTACCCGAGACCAAGAAACCGCGTACCTGCTGCAGATCCCCAAGGGTCTGATACTCGCGACCATTGCCGTGCAATGAGGCATGGGCCGCAGCGCTCAGCACGGGGGCGCCCAGCCGCGCGGCCACTTCGACCGCCGTGCGCATCAGCATGAACCGACGGACCGCATCAAAGGCCGCTTGAAAGATCACCGCTCCGGCAACGATCGTGGTCAGCATGATCAGCGTATCTAGGGACCGGCTGGTCAGGACCCGGTCGCTGATCTGAAAAAGGTAGATCGGAATGGCGAGGATCAGAATATTGGTGGCGCAGGTCAGCACCAGAACGAACACCAGATTGCGGTAGATCGCGCGCATCGAGACCCGCAATGTGCGCCGGAAATCCTCGGGCGGGGTTCGCTTGTGAAAGGTGTGGGGTGGCCCATTGCCGTCACCACCGCCGGACTTGGTCGGCGGCAACGGCTCGTTTGCCTTGGCCTCAATCGTAGTGCCTATGCGATCCCCACCATCTGTGCGCGCAGAGGGGATCTTACGCGCTTTGGGTATGTTGGTGTCAACAGGATCAGAGGCCTCGGCTTCGGCCACCCCAGCGCCGCCACCTTCAGAGGTCGTATCTTGCGAAGGTTGCGGCTGTTCGCGCCGAAGGGGAGAATCGGCGCGGTGAGTGTTCTTTGGTTCTGCAGTACAAGACTTAGCTGCCATTTGCTCCTCGCCCCGCGACGCGTCTGGCGTATCGACGCGAAGCGCATCATGCAGCAGAAGCAGGGCTGAATCTTTGGGTTCTTGCGGCGTATTCGATCCCTTTTCGGTACGCGGCGCCTCGGACACGGCAACGCCGCCATTTCGATCCAAAGGGCTGGAACAGATGGAGCGGCGCGACGAAAACACAATCGACATAAACTAACCTTCCGGTCACTCGCTATAATTACAGGAAATCAGGCCAGCATGGACTGCAGGCCGTCGTCAGCGCCCGCCATCTCGGTCGGGGCTGTTTGTTTGGCGACGGTTTCGTGGATCTTGGCCAGCTCGCTATTGGCCTCTTCCATCAACACGGCGATGGCATCATTTGTCAGCTCAGAGACGCCCTCCTGATCCGGCACATCATACAGGCTGGCCTGATGCAGGAGCAGATCGGAATAGGTTTCCTCAGCCGCCATCACCACCGAGTCGATCCCAGCCTTGGCAACATTTGCCGCATTCAACAGGGCATTGCTGCCCGCGATGATTTCCGTCTCGGCCGCCTTGGGCCCAGACACGTGCACATCGTCCTGATCCAGCAGCATGGTAACCTGTTCCATGATGTTGACCTGCAGCAGATCGCCCTCGATTTTCAGGGCACGGATCTGCTCCATCCCTGCGAACATGGGATCGTTGAGCAATGCGTCCTCAAGCGCGTCCATGTCTGCTTCACCCAGCGCCATGGCATTAGCCATATCCTGGTGCAGCTCCTGGTGGCTGACCTCACCCGTTTTCGACACCGAGGCCTCGTTCATGACAAGGTTTTCATCACCCTGCGCCGAGATCGAGCCGCCGGTTACGATATCGTCATCCATCAACACGTTGGTCTGGAACAGCATATCGACCGAGATCATGTTGCCACCGATCATGATCACATCATAGTAGCTGCCCAACTGGACAATCTCGGTGACGTTGACCATCTGGTTGTCACCCATCGCATAGAGCGTCGTGCTGGCCGAGATTTCGGTCTGGATGTGGTCGATATCCGTGGCGTCGATCTCTTGCTTGATGAAATTCGCAACGACCAGATCGCCACTGATCCAATCGACTGAGGCAAAGGCGGGTTGCCCTTCGCCCCCCTCGGCCTGGTTCAGCCAATAGGCGGCTTTCGCCTCAACACTGACCGAGGCTGACTGCACCACCTTGGTTCCGCTGCTCCCGCCTTGTTCGATCTGGTCCCAGTCGGAAATCACAGCGACCTGGCTGATCACGGTCAGATCCATCGCCTTGCCGCCCACGGCTATATAGGGCGCATCGATCCAGGCAATCGTTGCCGCCACTTCGTTGACCGCAAGGTTACCGCCCGCGATGACCATATGGCCGTCCGCAAATTCTTCATCATCCGAGCGGTCCCATTCTACGGGCAGCATATCCGGCGTTTCGGTTTCCTCATCTGGTTGGTGATAGGCGGGAAGGAGATCATCCCATTCCAGGGCCTCTTCAACCTTTTCGCCGTTTATGATCACACCAACGGCGTCTTCGCCGTGGAACTGGTGAACCGTGACACCTTCGATATTGGAGTTCATCGGGTTCACGATCTGCTCGGCGATCTCAGAGAGCAGTTCAAGCGACGCATAGTCGGCCAACGCAAAGGACGGCGCCGCCACCGCATGGAATGTCAGCGCGGCCTCGAGCATGCCCTGCCCCGCACTGATCAGGGCCTCAACGTCGCGGAACGCCCCTTCTCCGACGACGTCATTGTCGCGCAGGAACAATGTCTAGAACGTGTAAGTGACTGCTGATCCAATCAGTTCGTTCTGAAACTGGAACAGCATCAAAGGCGGTGCTTCCGACGGACCCAATGCCGCCTCGCGTACCGCCTCAGAAGGACCCTCCGGTGGGTCGAGGAAAATGTTTGTCTCATAGTTCGGGCCGTTTGCCGGGGGTGGTGGCGGCAGCTCGGCCGGAGGTGTGTTGAATTTGAAAGGGATCGGGGCATAATCGCCCGGATCGGCCTTCAACGTGGCCTTGACCTCAATTCTCGTGGGATCTGACAGATCTTCAAGTTCGACTTTCCGCCTAAGCGCGGTGAACTCTTCATACTGGTCTCTCAATCGCCCTTGTTCGATTGTCAGCTCAAAAGTTCCAACAAAATGTGCAATCGTTTCAGTAATGCTGTCGAGGGACATATTAAGGTTCCTTGTCACCCGCGACGGCCGAAAATTTCCGCTTTGGGTTTGCTAAGCCGGGGCCACGTGTCGCGCCCCCGGCGGTTTTGAAATAAGCTCGGGCTCTGAAAATGGCAGAGCCCGAAACGGGTCTTAGACCTCGGTATCGTCGCTGGCGTAGGACGACGTCATCGAGCCGCCCACCATGGTCGTATCGACCGAGTTACCAAGGACGTTTGCGCCCATGACGATCGACTGGTTGAACGCCGCCGTATCGACAACAGCCGCGGCCGAAGCATAGGATTCGCCGTTCACGATGCCATCGCCACCGTTGTCGGAACCCCAGGTACCGGCGTTTCCGCCTGCACCACCTGCGCCAGAATTGGCGCCCGAGGCTTCGCCACCGGTATTGGTTGCACCATTTGTCATGCCGCCGGTCGAGCTTCCCATGACCGCGCCGCTGGTACCGCCAGCCGCTGTGGCCGCTCCACCATAGCCGCCGTCACCGGACATTGCCGATCCCGTCGCGCTGCCGGTTCCAGTCGAGGTCGCATCGTTGTCAGCAGACCCCGCGCCGCCATACCCGGCAATCGCTTCGGCCAGACTGTCAGCGGTTCCATCGGTGTCAGCTTCTGCAAACACCTCATTGTCACCACCATCGCCAGCAGTGTTGGTCGCATCCGCGGATCCAGCACCACTACCGGTCGATGTCGACGTCGGCGAGGTCATACCACCTGCGCCACCAGTACCTTCGGCAGTCGATTCACCGGTTCCGGTTGCTTCGGCCGTGCCATCGGTCGCATTGCTGCCACCGGCTCCGCCCGAACCATCGGGTGTTTGCAGGTTGTTGGTCGCACCTGTTACGTCGCCCGGGCTTTGCGAGATGTCAGGACCGGTCGCAGACTGGTCGCCAACGCCTTGCGCGTCCGAACTTGTGTCGACGCGGCCACCGCCTGCGCCACCGGCACCTGCACCGCCTGGGCCATTGCCGCCCATGCCCATGCCGCCAGTGCCTGCACCGCCAGGACCGTTACCGCCAGCACCTGCACCACCGGGACCATTCCCGCCAGCACCCGCGCCACCAGGGCCATTGCCGCCAGAACCGGCTCCGCCGGGTCCATTGCCGCCCGCTCCAGTACCACCGGGACCGTTGCCGCCCGAGCCTGCTCCGCCAGATCCAGCGCCGCCGGTTCCGGTTGCATCTCCAGCTGTGCCGCCACCGCCAGTTGTCGGATCAGGATCGGCCAGATTCAGGCCAAGACCAAGGTTCTGCTGGTTCAGGGCAGACAGGGCACCTTCGGCTGTACCTGACGTACCACCGGGACCTGCACCACCTGGGCCTGCACCGCCCGGACCATTGCCACCGGAGCCCGAACCACCCGGTCCGTTGCCACCCGTGCCAGTTCCGCCCGGTCCGTTGCCACCTGTGCCCGAACCACCCGGCCCGTTGCCACCGGTGCCGGCTCCGCCTGGCCCATTGCCGCCAGTCCCGGCACCGCCCGGACCATTGCCTCCGGTCCCATTACCACCGGAGCCGCTACCGCCCGGACCGTTGCCGCCATCTGCGTCATTGGCACCCAATGCGCCAGAACCCGCGATGCCCGCAGCATTGTTACTACCTGCGGTCGCGCCGTTGGCCTGATTGCTACCAGAGCTTGTGTTATCGGCACTGCCGCTGGATTGCGCATTACCACTGCCAGCATTCGAGCCTTGTGCGGATGCATCTGTTCCTGCAAGACCAAGGCCGGTTCCTAGCGAGCCAGACGTATTGTCGCCGCCGTTGGCGTTGCCGTCAGCGTTCGAACCAGACAGGCCAAGACCCAAGCCAAGACCAAGAGATCCGGCCGCGCCACCTTCTCCGCCATTCCCGGAGCCACTTGCGCTGGACGACCCGGTATTATTCGCGGTCGAGTTGCTGTTGGCATTGCCGCCTGCTGCGCCAGTACCAGTGCCATCCGCATGCGCACCGGACAAGCCGAGACCGAGGCTGCCGTTATGCGCCTCGCCCGAGCTTGCGCCCGCACCACCGGTTGCCGCGCCGTTCGCATCTCCGGAGTGGCCACCGAGGGCCATCGAAGTGCTGCCATGGGTATCACCCCACGCATCACCGCCATGGCTGGTGCCACCGCTGCCAGACGCTCCACCATCGGACGATGTGTCGATACCCTCTTCTGCAGTCGCGGTGCCGCCATTGGCATCACCATTCTGTTCGAACGTACCGGAGTTGGACACGGTCGCACCGTTCAGCGTGTCATTGTCCGTCAGGCTGGCATACTGGTTGTTGAACGAGGCCATGTCATTGCCTTCGCCGTTCAACGAGAAGTCCAGGTTCAGATCGTCGCCCGGATCATAGTTCACGTCGTCTCCGGCCGTGATCACGTCGCCGGTCGAGGCATCATCGGCAATTTCCACATCGACCTTGTCATCGTCGCGCGGGATCCACTCACCTTCACCAAAGTCGATATCGACCCGGTTCACATTGTCATTGGTGCTGTTGCCATTGTCGCGAACGGTATTGCTGTCGTTACCACCATTGGTGTTGCTGTCATTACCACCGTTCGTGTTGCTGTCGTTTCCGCCATTGGTGTTACTGTCGTTGCCACCATTGGTGTTGCTGTCGTCACCGCCGTTTGTGTTGTCGACAGACTGTTGTTGTTGCTGTTGCTGCTGTTGGGCGTTTTCAGCCATCTCCATTTCAGGATCTTCAACACCCGGGTCTTCAACGACCGGGTCCATGTCTTCGACATCAATTTCTTCGACGGTTGTGACTGGGGATAGAATTCCTGACTTCCGACCTTTTTGTTGATCTGACTGGGTTTTTGGTTTGTTTTCAGGTGTGGTTGCTCAGAGGCGCGTTGTAGTGCCCCATTATTATAAAAAGTATTGACATGGGCCTTCAGATGGCTAACCTCTTCGCCCATGTTCATCCGCACCAAACATGACGCAAAGCTCAACCGCACACGGATCCAGATCGTTGAATCCGTCCGCACCGGCTCCAAGGTACGCCAGAAGATCCTGCGCCATGTGGGTGTGGCCCATAACGACAGCGAGATTGAGGATATCAAGCGTCTGGCGGGCCGCTTGATGGAGCAATTACGCATTGATCGCTCGCCGCAAATGGAACTGTTCACGCCCACGGAATATGCCGATCTGCAGGCGCTGGTGCGCCGCGCTCCGCGGCCGGACAAGCTTGGCGTTGATCTTGCCGAGTGCCGTGAGGAGGCGCGGGTCTCTCTGGGTCTGCGGGATGTCATGGGGACGATGTATGACCAACTGGGTTGGGGGGCCCTTCTGGGGGCGGCGCGTAAAAGTGCCAATCGCATTGTGAAAGAGCTGGTTATGGCGCGGATCGCACAGCCCGAGAGCAAGCGCGCGACCGTGGAGGCGTTGGAGAACCAGGCAGGCATCACGCTCAATCTGGACGTGGTCTATCGGAGCATGGATTACATCAATACGCCGGTGATAGACGGGATTTGCAAAACCTCTCACGCGGCGGCAGAGAAGTTGCTGGGCGGGCCAGTGACCGTGCTGTTCTACGATTGCACGACCCTGGCCTTTGACACCGAGCGCGAGGACCCGGCCGAGGATGCGGACGGGGTCGAGCAGGATCATCTTCTGGCCAAGGGCTTCAGCAAGGATGGCAAGCATCACCGCGCTCAGGTCATGCTGGCGCTGATCGTCACCTCCGATGGGCTGCCTGTGGGCTATGAACTCTTCCCGGGAAACACCTGGGAAGGTCATACGCTGGAAGCTGCGCTGAAGGCGTTGGAGGGACGCTTCGACGTGGCCAGGGTCACGTTCGTGGCCGATGCCGCCATGCTCAGCAAGGACAACCAGCAGATGTTGCAGAACAAGGGTCTGCCCTACATCCTCGGCTATCGCATGAAGTCCGCCCCGGCCGCCGTGAAGGCGAACATTTTGAGCCCGGAGGGACGCCAGCCTTGGGCTGGACACGGTTCTGAAGAGGCAACCGAGAAGGGCTGGTACAAGGTGATCGACCAGGAGGGAGCGCGGGTCATTGTGACCTGGTCACCCACCCGGGCACGCAATGATGCCCACAAGCGCGACAAGGCAATCGAAAAGCTGCACAAGAAGCTCAAGCGCTCTCGCAAACCCGGCAGCTTCAGCAGCCGGGGATATGGCCGCTTCCTGGCCTTCCCCGACAGCGGGGACGTCACGCTGGATGATGCAAAGATCAAGGCAGCGGCACAATGGGACGGGCTGCATGCCATTGTTGTTCATGGTGCGGACGAACTGGAGGCACAGGACGTCATTGCCCGCTATCACCAGTTGTGGGAGATCGAAGCCTGCTTCCGCACCAACAAGCACGATCTGAAAATCCGGCCCATCTATCACTGGTCGCCGCGTCGGGTCCGGGCCCATATCGCCATCTGCTACATGGCCTTCTGCTGCCTGCAGCACCTGCGCAAGCATCTGGACCTGCTCGGACACCCGATGAGCCCGGCTCGTATCCGCAACGAGTTGAACGCATTGCAGCTCTCGATCCTGCGCCACAAAGGCACCCCTGACCGCTACGGCATGCCAAGCCATGCCACGGTCGATGCCAGACGCATCCTCACCTGCGTCGGCCTGACCTGGAACGAAGCCCCTTTCAAGATACCCCCCGGGCGCACCCGAAAAACTGGCCAGACCAAAGCCTGAGCTCCCTCAACACTCCGAAACAATCGCTGGCGAAAAAAGTCCGTGTAGTGCCTTTTGGCAACCAAGGCATAATAATATCAATGACTTATACGAAAAAATGTCGGAAGTCAGGCGTTACCACCATTGGTGTTGCTGTCATTACCACCGTTCGTGTTGCTGTCGTTTCCGCCATTGGTGTTACTGTCGTTGCCACCATTGGTGTTGCTGTCGTCACCGCCGTTTGTGTTGTCGACAGACTGTTGTTGTTGCTGTTGCTGCTGTTGGGCGTTTTCAGCCATCTCCATTTCAGGATCTTCAACACCCGGGTCTTCAACGACCGGGTCCATGTCTTCGACATCAATTTCTTCGACGGTTGTGACTGGGGATAGAATTCTACGGTCAGACATATTGATTTCCACTCTATTGGCGCACCTGACCACCATTCATCTCAAAGGTGGTTACCTGTGCGGTTGAAACAAAAATCCGCACGGTATGCCTAAGCGCATATCCCTGCGGTCTGTTGGTTCCGAGCTTTCTGCACCTCCTTTCCCGGCTAAGCCGACGTCCCCGCTGAAAAGAGATTCGCGAAAATGCACGAAAAGCGGGCGTTAAAGGAAAAACCTTCGCAATCTGAAGTAGAGGAAGCGTCGCAGCCTTTGACAAAGCTGCCAAGCTATCGAAAAGCTCTAGAACGGCTAGTCTGTTGAAATTCTGGCATATTGCGGGAGTGGTCGGAGTTTTCGCTAAAAAATCCGACCTAAAACCCTACCGATTGGTCTTAGACGAAAGAAGCCGTTGAATTCTGTCAATCGGCATTGAATAATGACCCCCCATCGGCGTCCAAATTTGACCCCCCTTGGAGCTAAGAGGGGCGTTGAGGGGGTCGTGTTTAGGTTGATTCAGGAGGGGGTGGACAGCAGGTCAAACCGAAAAGAGAGCGTAGCTCGACTGAAGGTTTGACCTGCTGTCTGTTTTGAATTTATTCCCCGATTTCGAGGTTAGTCGCGGTGGTTAATTCGCCAGCTTTCGTTCCCGGTTTCGATGATATCGCAATGGTGTGTCAGTCGATCCAGGAGAGCAGTGGTCATTTTGGCATCTGTGAACACACTCGGCCATTCAGCAAATGCGAGGTTGGTTGTTAGCAGAATAGACGTTCGCTCGTACAGTTTGCTGATGAGATGGAAGAGTAATCGTCCACCAGACTCTGCGAACGGCAGATAACCGAGTTCGTCTATAATCACGAGGTCGACGCGGATCAGCTGCTCGCTGAGCCGCCCGGCGTTGCCTTCGCGATGTTCAGCCTCCAGCTTGTTCGCGAGATCCACAGCGCTGAAGAACCTGACCCGCCGGCGGTTATTGACCGCGTGGCCCCCGATCGCTGTTGCGAGATGCGTTTTGCCCGATCCGGTTCCACCGACCAGCACGCCATTCCTGGCCTGGTCCATAAAATCGCCGTCATGAAGATTGCGCACGACTTCCTCGTTGACGGGGCTGACCGTGAAGTCGAACTCAGGTAAGGACTTGCAGACCGGGAACTTTGCGGCACCCATCTGATACCGGATCGAGCGCGCAGTCTTTTCGGCCAGTTCGGCCGTGAGGAGTTCGGCCACGACCTGTTGGGGCCGCCAGTTGTTTTTGGCTGCGGCCTGCATCACTTCGTCAAAGCAGTTGACGATGCCTGGCAACTTCAGTTGACGGGCAAGTTCGAGAATTTCCTTACGCAGTTGCATGGGAGCCTCCAAGCCTGTCATAGCGAGCGCAATCCGCGATCGGTGCCATTTTCAGCTGCAGGTGGGCAGGCGGCTCAATCGCCTTTGGCGGCGGGGGATTGGTGCGCCGAGAGACAATGTTCAGGATCGCATCGGCCTTGCGCAGGCCAGATTTTAGAGCTTCTTCGCAGGCAGCCTCGACCACATCAATGTCGTGCTGGTAAGCAGCGAAAAGAATATCGGCAAGTTGCCGGTCTCCGTCGGATGTGCCCCGCAGATGGGTCCAGATCTGCGTCATTGCCGGTGGTAGGTCCCAGTCACGGAACGGTGCTCCATTGCGCAGAGCGCCAGGCTTGCGCTTGAGGACGGGCACATAGTGCCAAGGGTTGAAGATCGTTTTTCCTCGGCCGAAGCACCGTTCGTGCTCTCCGACAATCTCACCGTCTTGGCGCAGGACAATCCGCGTGGCGTAGACCTGCAACTGGACCTGACGTCCAACAGCTCTTGCCTCAACGCTGTATTTGTTTCTTTCGAAGTTGATCAGGCAGGTTCGGCTCACGGCGACCGTCTTTTCACGGAACCCGACGAAGGGCTTCTGCAGATGCGTCAGCAGCGGCTTTTCCTGCTGGAACTCCTCCCAGACCGTCACCTCCAGGTTTTCCGGATGCCGCAGTTCTTTTGCGCGTTTGATCGCGTCTTTTTGCAGCCGGGCATTCAATTCATCGAAGTCGGCCACCTCCAGACGCGGTGTAAAACTATAGGCGCAGCTCTCCTTGACCAGATTCTCAACCTGACCCTTCTCCCAACCGGCCGCGCGCGTACAGGCGATCGGGTTCACCAGATGATGAGAACACATCCGGGAGAATGCCTTGTTGAACTTTCTTTCCTTGCCCGACAGGATCGCATCGACGGCGGTCGTCATGTTATCGTAGATCCCGTTGATGCAGCCTCCACCAAAGAATTTGAAGGCCTCGTCGTGGGCATCAAAGACCATCTCCTGCGTCTCGCGCGGATAGGCAATGGAGAATGGCATGCGGCTATGGCAAAGTTTGAAATGGGCAACCTTCACGGTCGTGAGTGCACCGTCCATCAAAACCGTCTCCACACTCCAGTCGAACTGGTACGCCTCCCCAGGATCAAAGATCAGCGGGATGAACGCCTGCGCCTGTTGTCGGCCGTGCGCAATGCGCCAATTCTTTGTGTAGCGTCGAACACTGTCATACCCGCCGCCAAAACCATCATCGGAGAGTTCCTTCCAGATTTTGGTCATCCGCTTGCGGTGTTTCTTCGGAAGCGCCTCGTTCTCCTCAAGCGTTTCATCCAGACGCGCGCGCCAAGGCCCGAGCACCGGGTATGGCTGCGATTTGCGCTCATATTTGAACTCCGTCACTCCCGATCGGATTATCTTTCGAACCGTTGCACGGCTCAAATTGAGCGAACGGCAAATTTCCTTGATGCTCTTTTTTTCGATCAGGTGTAAGCGACGCACTTTTCTAATAGTTTCCACGCAAATCATCCCGCTTGCCTCTCCATCGACTGCTCAATGAAAAGGATGTCTACAACCATAGGGAGGGGTCAAATTTGGACGCCGATTTCCCCGCTTAGGGGGTCAAAATTGCACGCTTTTCTACATTGAATTCCCTCTACTTACCCGAAATCACCGGAACACAACCCTAATCAATGGTTCTAGGACCAAGTATCAAATCCGAATATCCGGTTGCAGGGCGATTCAGAGAAAGGTGTTTTTGGGTTGATCTGTGACGATTCTGATAGCCCTTGCGCGGTTGTCCTGCATCATTTCGATAGCCTTTGTTGGTGATTTCGATAGCCTTTGTTGGTGATTTCGATATGCGCTTGAGCAAGGTTCTGGTCGCGCTGACAAGGGTAAAGATATTGCGTGGCGCGTTGTCAGATCGGTTGGTGTAGCGATCCTCTCCCAGAGTGACATCCTTGTCGCGGTGCATGGTCTCGATGCGCCAATGGTTACGGTTCAGGCGCAGGATGTCTTTGGGTTTGGGCCGCGTCAGGCTGGTGATGAGATACACTGTCTCGGCCTGTGTTCTGGTAATCTGCCCGGCGCGGATATGCTCGCGGGTTCGGCTGATGCAGGCGATACTGCGGATCGTTGGCCACTGCTTGCGCATGTGCTCACTCAATGCCTCGACGGGAAGGATCTCGATGCGGCGCTGGTCGATTCTGCCGTGCCCCGATTGCGGCGTCTCCCGCCATTCCAACAGGGGGAAAAACCGGCGTCTTGAACGCCGTTTCGATTTCTCCCCGCAGGTCTTTCTGATTGTTCTTTACAGGGAACACGTAATCGCCACCCCTTTCCACAACTTTGGAAGTGACTGTTTTTTGGCAGAAAATGGCATCCCCGGTGACGATCTGTCCCGCAAGGTCAATCTGGTTCAGCAGCCGCAGGGCATCAGGTATTTCCATGCCCTTGCCGCGCGATGATGTGTGTCCGACGGATTGTTCAAGCGTCGCGCAGAACCCCGACAACACATGTTCCGCCTTGCCTGCCGCGTCCTTGCTGCCACGTAGAGTTTTGCCATCAATAGCGATCTGATGGTGATCTTCATCATCTTGTGCTGGTGCCGTAAGCCGCCCAAAGGCCTGCGCCAGGGTGGCCGGGTCGAGAATACGTAGCGTTTCCGTTAGCGTTGCATGGCAGGGTGACGCGCGCCCGCGACGGAACCCCAAGCGCATGAGTTGACGCGGCGTGAGCGTACGACCAAGGCGGAACGCCGCCATCATACCCTTGCGCCCACTGAGCATGGAGAGAAGCATCAACCCGACCAGCGCTTCAAGTGGGTGTTGACGGCCCTTTTTGCCGCGCGGGTCGGGAATTTGACGCAATACTGAACGAACCGATACCATCGCTGAAACCTCCTGTACCTGACATCCATAGAATGGATTCACTCAATCAAATGATTTGCAAGCGCTTTTTGACGTCTGGTAAATAGCCCTGATCCGGTTGCTGACCCCCTACATTTCATCTACAATAAGTCTATATTTTTAAGACTATTTCGGCTTTCGAACTGCCCGAATTACTTGTGTGAAAAACTGCGAATTGCAGTTCGGTTTTTTAGTGGGGGGACAGTAATGATTGACTCGTCTGAGCGTGACTACGCCTACCAGAATATCAAGACCGAAGACCTTTCAATTCACTTCATTGGTCGAGAGCTTTTTCTCTCCAATCAGACCCTCAGAAGCGTCCAGAACGAATTTGACGTTCGCGCATCGCGTTTCGATTCACTGGACGACCTAACATCTGCCAAAGCAAATGCTAGCCGCGTTCTGGTCGTAGATCAGGTCATGCTGGAGGATCTGCTGGAACGGCCAAGTAAATACGCGGCACAGGTTCCGTTTGGATGCCTCGCGTTTTCTTATCGCAAGGATGCCGCAGCCCGGCATCTGTTTGAACGCTGGGATCGCAGTCGGTACGGCGAGATCGGCTTTCTGCCTATGAACGTCGCCCCTGATGTGTGGCGGTCGATCCTGAGGCTTCTGATGCATGAGCAGCTGCACCTGCCCAGCTTCCTCGCGGATTGTGTCGCGGGCCCTAAGGCGAACCCCTGCAAGGCCCCAGCATCATCTGTAACGCCCAAGCCCGCCGACTCACAGCAGGTTGAACTCTTCGACAGGCTGACAAAACGGGAAAAAGAGGTCCTCAGGTTGGTGTCTCAAGGTCAGAGCAACAAGGTCATCGCCGCCGGGCTGGGGATTACGGAACATACCGTCAAGTTGCATATGCATAACGTGGTCGGCAAGATCGGGGTCAGCAACCGGACCGCCGCCGCTCATTTCTATTTCGAGGTTGCGCCTTTTGATGCGCAAAGCCCCCGTGTTGGCTGATCTCGTGGAAGAACGGTTTGACCGGCTTATCCTGTTGGTGGGGCGGTTAAACTATATGTGGACCAACACCGAAAGCCTGTTGATCCACCTGATTGCCGGTCTGGCTGGAACCAGCAAAGACTCTGCCGTTATCATCTTTCTGACCCTGAACACGACCCGCGCCCGGATTGATCTGGTTGAGCGGCTAGCGAAAATGGATGGCCGCCCCGAGGGCATTCGGGACCCGATCCTGGAGCACACAAAACGGCTAGGGAAACTATCCGGCATTCGCAACCGGTTCAATCACTGCATCTATTCGTTTGACCCAGAAAGCGGCAACCCCAAGACCATTCTGATGCGCATTGCGGACCGGAAAACAGACATCAAAATGGGTCGCACGGATACTCTGGATGGTGAGGCCCTGCGCGAGATAGAACAGGTTGTCGAAGATCTATCCACCCTGAACCGAGATATCTGGCAGCTGATCACAAGGCTCGACTATCCGGTCTAAGGAGCTGTGTGTGGTACCCGCGGCCGGACTCGAACCGGCACGGCCTTCCGGCCCAGAGATTTTAAGTCTCTTGTGTCTACCATTCCACCACGCGGGCAACCTGTGTCGACCCGAGGTCGGCACGCGTTGAGAACTACGCCCATAGCTTTGCGAATTCAATGCGCTTCGCGGTGAAAAACGGCTGAAAAATCGCGCAAGTATCGCTGTGCTATCGGAGTCAATTCCTGACTTCCGACCTTTTTGTTGATCTGACTGGGTTTTTGGTTTGTTTTCAGGTGTGGTTGCTCAGAGGCGCGTTGTAGTGCCCCATTATTATAAAAAGTATTGACATGGGCCTTCAGATGGCTAACCTCTTCGCCCATGTTCATCCGCACCAAACATGACGCAAAGCTCAACCGCACACGGATCCAGATCGTTGAATCCGTCCGCACCGGCTCCAAGGTACGCCAGAAGATCCTGCGCCATGTGGGTGTGGCCCATAACGACAGCGAGATTGAGGATATCAAGCGTCTGGCGGGCCGCTTGATGGAGCAATTACGCATTGATCGCTCGCCGCAAATGGAACTGTTCACGCCCACGGAATATGCCGATCTGCAGGCGCTGGTGCGCCGCGCTCCGCGGCCGGACAAGCTTGGCGTTGATCTTGCCGAGTGCCGTGAGGAGGCGCGGGTCTCTCTGGGTCTGCGGGATGTCATGGGGACGATGTATGACCAACTGGGTTGGGGGGCCCTTCTGGGGGCGGCGCGTAAAAGTGCCAATCGCATTGTGAAAGAGCTGGTTATGGCGCGGATCGCACAGCCCGAGAGCAAGCGCGCGACCGTGGAGGCGTTGGAGAACCAGGCAGGCATCACGCTCAATCTGGACGTGGTCTATCGGAGCATGGATTACATCAATACGCCGGTGATAGACGGGATTTGCAAAACCTCTCACGCGGCGGCAGAGAAGTTGCTGGGCGGGCCAGTGACCGTGCTGTTCTACGATTGCACGACCCTGGCCTTTGACACCGAGCGCGAGGACCCGGCCGAGGATGCGGACGGGGTCGAGCAGGATCATCTTCTGGCCAAGGGCTTCAGCAAGGATGGCAAGCATCACCGCGCTCAGGTCATGCTGGCGCTGATCGTCACCTCCGATGGGCTGCCTGTGGGCTATGAACTCTTCCCGGGAAACACCTGGGAAGGTCATACGCTGGAAGCTGCGCTGAAGGCGTTGGAGGGACGCTTCGACGTGGCCAGGGTCACGTTCGTGGCCGATGCCGCCATGCTCAGCAAGGACAACCAGCAGATGTTGCAGAACAAGGGTCTGCCCTACATCCTCGGCTATCGCATGAAGTCCGCCCCGGCCGCCGTGAAGGCGAACATTTTGAGCCCGGAGGGACGCCAGCCTTGGGCTGGACACGGTTCTGAAGAGGCAACCGAGAAGGGCTGGTACAAGGTGATCGACCAGGAGGGAGCGCGGGTCATTGTGACCTGGTCACCCACCCGGGCACGCAATGATGCCCACAAGCGCGACAAGGCAATCGAAAAGCTGCACAAGAAGCTCAAGCGCTCTCGCAAACCCGGCAGCTTCAGCAGCCGGGGATATGGCCGCTTCCTGGCCTTCCCCGACAGCGGGGACGTCACGCTGGATGATGCAAAGATCAAGGCAGCGGCACAATGGGACGGGCTGCATGCCATTGTTGTTCATGGTGCGGACGAACTGGAGGCACAGGACGTCATTGCCCGCTATCACCAGTTGTGGGAGATCGAAGCCTGCTTCCGCACCAACAAGCACGATCTGAAAATCCGGCCCATCTATCACTGGTCGCCGCGTCGGGTCCGGGCCCATATCGCCATCTGCTACATGGCCTTCTGCTGCCTGCAGCACCTGCGCAAGCATCTGGACCTGCTCGGACACCCGATGAGCCCGGCTCGTATCCGCAACGAGTTGAACGCATTGCAGCTCTCGATCCTGCGCCACAAAGGCACCCCTGACCGCTACGGCATGCCAAGCCATGCCACGGTCGATGCCAGACGCATCCTCACCTGCGTCGGCCTGACCTGGAACGAAGCCCCTTTCAAGATACCCCCCGGGCGCACCCGAAAAACTGGCCAGACCAAAGCCTGAGCTCCCTCAACACTCCGAAACAATCGCTGGCGAAAAAAGTCCGTGTAGTGCCTTTTGGCAACCAAGGCATAATAATATCAATGACTTATACGAAAAAATGTCGGAAGTCAGGAGAGATTTTAAGTCTCTTGTGTCTACCATTCCACCACGCGGGCAACCTGTGTCGACCCGAGGTCGGCACGCGTTGAGAACTACGCCCATAGCTTTGCGAATTCAATGCGCTTCGCGGTGAAAAACGGCTGAAAAATCGCGCAAGTATCGCTGTGCTATCGGAGTCAATTCGGCAAGCATGGCCATTCCGCGATCACCTGCCCTTCTCGCACCGCTAAAACCGTTCCGAACTGGTTCAGAACAGCCTCGCTCTGGCTCGGGCGGATCAACGCGATGTCACCGGGTTTGACGGCATGGCTAGAGCGGCCGGTCCAAACCTCCTGATTGCTGGACCGCCCAAAGACCGAGGAATAGGTGAACCCGCCGGGGTGTACGGGTTGGCCGAGAAAATGTCCTCCGAAGATCGCGATATGAGTTTTGCGCTGGGGCAGGAACTCCAAACCCGGCAGAGGGTTTGAAGGCATGGACTTGAGGACAGGGGTGGCCAGAAACGCAGCCGGTTGAAAGCCAGTGGTGGTCGCGTGGTCGAAATCGGATGGCTTCACGAGGATCGAGCCAAACGCAACCTCGGTGGCTGGCCCGGGTGTGTGATAGCTATGAAAGGTCAGGCTGCCGCCGGTGTTCAGGCAATAAACCGCGCCTTCAGGCAGTGCAGCCACGGCATGTTCAAACGCTTTGGCGCTGGCCTTCGTTGCCCGTGACTTCAGGAGACCGGGCAGCTTCGCCAGATGCGCCTCATACCCCATAAGCCCGCTTAAGCGCGCGTTTGGATGCGCAGAGATAACCCGTGCGAGTTCGGCAACCTGATCCACTTTCAACCCGCCACGGTGCAGGCCGATATCCACCTCAAGCGACAAACGCAGGGCCGTTTGGCTTGTTTCCGCCAAAGCCAGATACTCGCGCAGGCGTTCTGGGGTGTCGATCAGCCATTGCACCCGATCTGTGGCGTCCGGGCTGGTCTGCAACACACGCGTCGCAGAAGTAACGGGCAGCGGTTTTCCGATCAGATGGTCCGTATCTTTTTCCGCTTGCAGTAGCTCCATTAGCATCGGTTCGGAGAAGCTCATCAAGCCTGAGCTGGGGATCAGCCCGCGGATATGATCCAGCAACGGCAGGCAAGGCAGAGATTTTGCGACCAAGCGCCGGTCCAGTCCGGGGTCAGCTGCGGCCTGTGCTGCCCGGCAATTTGCCTCGACCCGATCCAGGTCTATTGCGACGACAGGCTGATCGACCCCGTGGGTGCGCAAAGCCTCGGACAACCTGGTGAGGTAGGGATCGCTCATGGCCGGAACAACCGAGCCAAGGCGGGCGTCATGAATTTGCCCTGTGGGTCCAATTCCTCACGCAGGGCGCAGAACCGGTCGAAATCCGGAAACAGGCCGGACAAGTCTTTGTAGGAAAGACTGTGCATCTTGCCCCAATGCGGGCGCCCTCCAGCCTCGAGAAATAACGGTTCCAGAGCGTTGAAATAGCGGCTGTGATCTTCACCCGCATCCGTGTGCAGCGCGATCGAGATCCGTGGGCCGCCCTGAAAAGGCGACAGGCAGGCCGTGTCACCCGCCGTCTGGCGCACTTCGATCGGAAAATAGATGTCCTTGTGGTCACGCTCTAGTCGGAGAAAGACCTCGGCCAAAATATCACCGGCAACGTCAACTGGCAGATGATACTCCATCTCCTTGAACCGAATATGTCTGTCGCTGCACAGCACCCGCCAACTTTCGCCGACGTAATCCTCATCCGAATGGGCCAACGTGAGCAGGTTCAGCAGCAGCTTGCGCAGACCGGGACTGAAGCGCCCAGCGTTTCGGGCGAGCTTCAGCACCTTGACCGCCAGCATATCCAGATCGCGAGGGGCCTTGCTTTCGGGGGCATCGGTGACGGCGTGGCGCAGCTCGACCGCTTTGCCGGTGAAGGGGATGTAGAAGAACTCAAAATTCCGGTTCTCGGCCCAATTCTAATGCATGTTGGCCAAGACATCCGGCAGATCGGTCAGCGTGACCCGACGGCGCAGATTGTATTTCGGCACGACATTGATCCGCGCCTCGGTCAGAATGCCCAATAGACCCAGCGTCACCTGCGCCATCTCCAGCGGGATTTGCGAAGTGGTCAGTATGTCACCAGTCGCCCCAATGAACTTGGCATCTGCAATCTCGGCCGCCAGGCAGGGCAAAGTGCGTCCAGTGCCATGAGTAGCCGTGGATGCAGCCCCGGCCAGAGATTGCGTGTTGATGTCGCCCAGATTGCGGAACGCCACACCCTGTTCAGCTAAGGCGGGCGAAAGATCACGCAGACGCGCATTGGCATTGGCCCAGACCTGCCCATCTTCGACAGGTCCAACCGTAGGCAAATGCAACTGTGACAGATCCAATATCCGCTCGGCGCCACATACGATTGGGGTAAAGGAGTGCCCTGCCCCGACGACCCGCAGGTTCTCAGGTTCCGCAACCGTCGCCCGCAGCTGATCCAACCCCAAAGGGCGCGAAATCGGAGCGGTGGCGGTTTCGTTCCCGGCCCAGTTTGTCCACATGCCTATAATCCTCCCTGAACGAGGATTGCAGCGAAGGCACGGCCAAACAAGTCAGGATATCAGCGCATTACGCTACGTGAGGCTGCTCTCAGGCGGCATCCGCCCGCTGGGCTGAGACCTTTTCGAACCAGCTGACAATCGCCTCAAGATCCGGGGTCAGTTGTTCTGCCGCGCCGCCCGTGAAGGCCTGAAACTTCTCGTCATTCAACCCGTTCACGCCCAGCAGAACAGGAAGGTCCTGCGCCAGCGCCTCGGCGATGACAGGGCGGAAGCCGCGCCCGTCGGCCTCATGCTTGCCGAACTTGTTGATAATCATCAGCTGCGGGTCATCGGCAAGCGTTGCCATGACCTGTCCCACAGCCTGCTCGAGCGCCGCAGGGTCCAGACGGCAGCCGCGCGCATGCTCGCCTAAGGTTTGCGAGATACGGATAGTCTCGCCATCTGGCAAAACCTGCACATCCATATCGCATTTGCTGCTATCGGTGCATTCCGTGTTGGTCTGCACGACCCCCGCCAGTTTGGCACCACGCGCCAGCAGGTGTGCGGCCACGGCGCTTAACAAGCGGTCAGTCGCGCCGCGATCGGTGGTGGTAACATAGGCCAGATGCATTTTTGGACCTCGTAAGTCAAACTTCAGCGTATCAGATAGCACGGTACTCGCGGGTCGACCACTCCTTGCTTCACGGAATGTCGCTAACACGCGATATGTCCGGTGTATGTAACATGCGATCTGTCCGGTTCTATTCTGTCTCTGAGAGGAGGCGTTATGAACCGAGCAGAAGTGTTACAGGAAGTTCGACTGATGAAGTTTGAAGATGTGTATTCGCGGCGAAGCGCGAACAAGCTGACGCAAGAACAGGCGGCTGAGATACTGGGTGTATCCGTGCGCACCGTCAGGCGTTGGGAGGATCGATTTGAGGCGGATGGTGCAGAAGGTCTGTACGACCGTCGGCTTGGCAAACTGGCCAACAATCGTGTTGCCACGGATAAGGTCATGGAGATGCTTGAACTGTTTGATACCAAGTACTGGGATTACACGCCGAAGCATTTCCACGAGAAGCTGGTGGCCCACCATGGTTTCACACAGAGCTACAACTGGGTGCGGCTTACACTGCAGCGCCACGGCCGGGTTCAGGCAGCACCCCGACGAGGTGCCCATCGGCGCAAGCGGCCCCGCCGTCCGATGGTTGGCATGATGTTGCATCAGGACGGCTCCAGCCATGAATGGGTTCCGGGTCAGTGGTGGGATCTGATCGTCACCATGGACGATGCCACCAACCGGGTTTATTCGGCATTCTTTGTCGAGGAAGAAGGGACGATGAGCAGTTTTCAGGGGCTGACAGAGGTGATCGAGGCGCAAGGTCTGTTTTGCTCGCTCTATGCCGATCGGGGCTCTCATTACTGGCATACGCCCGAAGCGGGCGGCAAAGTGGACAAGGACAATCTGACCCAGGTCGGGCGCGCCTTGCAGCAACTCGGCATTGAGCTGATCCCGGCCTATTCACCGCAGGCCCGTGGACGGTCTGAACGCATGTTTGGCACGTTCCAGAACCGATTGCCGCAGGAACTGCGGTCCCATGGGATCACAACCATTGAAGAGGCAATCAGTTCCTGAAAGAGGTCTATCTTCCCGAACACAATGCCCTGTTTGCAAGGGAGCCGGAGGATACGACCTCGGCCTTCGTGCCGTTTACAGGCAATGTGCGCGACACCCTGTGTGTGCAGGAAGACCGCGTCGTCGGCAACGACAATACGGTGCGCTACAAGGGCCTGGTCATGCAGATCGCGGCAGACAGGCACCGTCATCATTTCGTCAAGGCGAAGGTCAGGGTCCACGAATACCCCGATGGTCAACTGGTCATCTTCCACGGCCCGAGATGCATTGGCCGCTACCAGCCTGACGGATCACCCATCACACAGGAGGATAGCAAACACAAAGTCGCGTGACCCGCTTCGACGTGGCGCGAACGCGGTGGCCCAAATCTACGGTCGCCTACGGCTCCCTCCGAATTGGGCCACCGCGCAATCAACTGAAGCGGACAATTGGCATGTTACCTACACCGGACAATTCAGAATGTTCTCGACACTCCTTGCTTCACGGAAGTGGAGAGACACCGATCAAAGCACCGTGCAAACCGATCAGAACGGCAAAGACGGCAAGCGAGGCAAGCCACACGTGAAGGGGCGGCCACGGTGAGGGCGCGCGCAGCGAAAACCGCGCCGTATTACGCGATAGCTGCGGCCAATCTGCTCCCAAGGACCGGGTCGTGCGGCGGTCGATCAGCGCCATGCCCAGCGCGGCAAAACCGGCGAACAGGCCAAACAGGATCACATGAGACAAACTGCCATTCGCGAGAAGATGCGCCCCGGCCCACAGCGTCAGAGCCGCCAGAAGCGGATGGCGGGTGGTGCGCAGAATTCCGGGGCGGTCCGGATCAAAAGCCGCCTTCCCCAACCCACCAAACGAAAACGGGCTACTGATGGTCAGTCCGGCCACAGCCAGCCAACACACCACTGGCATCACGACCAACGGCACCCAGCGCAGCACCGGCCACGGGGGGATGATCTCGACATAGGGTGCATTCGCCGCGGCCACGATCAGCCATGCAAGGACGACGAGGGACAATAGCGAATACGCCAGCAGATACCCCCTGTGCCCTAAAACCGTGATCAATCTGGCCCGCACCGGTGCCCGCGCGGGGATGGCGTGGCTTAGGAAAAACGCCGTCAAAGCCGATATGAATGGCACCCAACTGGACATGTACTCTCCGATAGATGTTTCGACCCGTGTAAAGGTATCGTGCAGATTTGGTCTTGTGCCAGATCAAGTACCGGCGGCGGCCCGGCCACGTCTACGTGAAATCGCCTTGCGCAACGCAAGTGACGCACTAGGGTTGATCACATGGTTTTGCGCATTCTGTTTATGCTCCTTTTGCTTCTGTCCTCCTGCGGGCGTCCCCTGACCGAGCAGGAGCGTGGCTTTGCAAGCGCGGTGCAAGGCACGACGCTGGATCTGGATAGTGTCCGGCTGGTCAAAGGGGCCCCTGTCGTGCCAGTCACCTATTTCCGCGAAGCCCGCCCGCGTGAGGCCTGTCGGGAACGTATCCTTCCGCCTGTTGAGGCTGGCGTGGTCACTGGAAAACCGGCCGCCGTAGCCCTGTTCAACAAGGTCTATTTCGCACGCGATTGGTATCTTGAGGACTATATGTCCGACTATCCCGAAGAGATGAACCTGATCGCCGCGATGTTACTGGCACACGAACTGACCCATATCTGGCAGTGGCAGAACCGCGAGACCACGGGCTATCACCCTCTGCGCGCCGCAGCGGAACATGGCGGGCGCAAAGATCCGTATTTGTTCGATCTGGAAACCTCGCCCGATTTCCTGTCCTACGGGTTCGAACAGCAGGGCGCGATTGTCGAGGAATACGTTTGCTGCCGCGCACTGGACCCTCAGGCGCAGCGCACCAAACGGTTGCACGATATGCTGGGCGAACATTTCGATCTGTCCCCGCTGCCACAGACCGGCCGCGAGCGTGACATCGCAATCCCGTGGAGCGAGGCAAAGATCGAAGGCATCTGCAGCTGAGGTTTAGCCGTCCTGCAGGGTTTTCAGAAATTCCACCAGATCGACAATGGGCTGGCTGGTGAGGATCGGTTGCCCCTCAAGCGTTTTGATCGCGGTGTCCTGCCCTTCGAAATACGGGCCATAAACTGGCATCGGACTGCCATGGCTCACCAACGGATCACGCCCGTCTATCCGCGCCACCACGCGGGCCGTGGGGAATACGCCGTCCGCGTTTGCCAGTGTCTTCAGGTTGGTCGGCTGAATGACAAGAACTCCGGCCATCGGCCCATGGCCGGTGGCATCAATCCCATGGCAGGTGGCGCAATAGTGCTGGTAAAGCTCGGCGCCTTTCTCTGCATCCTGCGCCCAGAGGGGGGCAGACATGGCAATCAGAGCTGACGCCGTTGCAAAACAAAGCTTTGTGATCATCGCATCCTCCTACCACAACTGCTGTCAACAGGCTTGCCCGCTGCGCGGCTTGGCGCAATGATCCAGATCAACGAATACGGGTAAAGAGGGATCGGGCCATGACACAATACGCAGCCATCATGCTGGCCGCCGGGATCGGAGTCCCCATCCTGGCCGCTTTGAACGCGGCGCTCGGCAAGCTCATCGGCTCGCCGACCACAGCGGCTGTGATCCTGTTTGCCATCGCCTTCGGGTCTAGCGCGCTGGTGATGGTGGTCTTTCCCGGTTTTGAGGCGCTGTCAAAAGTGGCACAGGCCCCAAAACACCTGTTGCTTGCGGGCGTTCTGATTGCTTTCTACGTCCTGTCGATCACCCATGTCGCGCCGCATTTCGGCGTCGGCAACGCCGTGTTCTTTGTCCTTCTGGGGCAATTGATCAGCACGGCCGCCATCGACCATTTCGGCCTGTTCGGCGCGCAGGTCACACCGCTCACCATGATGCGCGCAGGCGGGATTGCGGTGATGGCAATTGGAGTGGCGATCACTCAACTGGCTTGAGCACCCCACCTTCCAGCCTGACGATGCGGTCCATCCGCGCGGCCAGGTCCAGATTATGCGTGGCGATCAGAGCAGACAGGCCCTGGTCGCGAACCAGGGTCATCAGAGCCTCGAACACCTGATCCGATGTATCCGGGTCAAGGTTACCTGTCGGTTCATCCGCCAGCAGAACGCGCGGTGCGTTGGCCAGAGCGCGACAGAACGCGACCCGCTGCTGCTCGCCCCCGGACAGCGCCGCTGGACGGTGATCGGCGCGTTGGGCGACACCGACGCGGTCCAACAGGGACTTCGCCCTGTCCTGCGCATCCCGCTCGGACACACCGTTGGCGAGTTGTGGCAGGGTGATGTTCTCCAACGCTGTGAACTCGGGCAGCAGATGGTGGAACTGGTAGACGAACCCGACATCCTGACGCCGCACAGAGGTGCGCGTGCGGTCGCCTTTTCCCGCAAGATCCTGACCCGCAATCTCAACGTTACCGCTGTCCGGCGTGTCCAGCAGCCCGGCGATATGCAAAAGGGTCGACTTGCCCGCACCCGATGGCGCAACAAGCGCGACGGCCTCCCCCGGCTGCAACTCCAGATCAATCCCGCGCAAAACCTGCACCTCACCCGGAGTGCCCTGCAGGTAGGTTTTCGTCAGACCGCTCAGCCGCAAACTCACATCATTCATAGCGCAGCGCCTCAACCGGGTTCAGCCGCGCGGCGCGGCGGGCGGGGAAATAGGTGACAAGAAAAGACAAGCCCAGAGACAAGCCAATCGCCTTCAGAACATCGCTGAGGTGAAGCTCGGCGGGCAAGGCGTAAATCCCTCGGATCGACGGATCCCAGACGCCGCCGCCCATGGCGTAGTTCACAAACGAGAAGATGGGGTCGATATAGAGCGCGAAGAGGCAACCCAAGATCACGCCCATGGCCGTGCCGATGATGCCCGTGAACGCGCCGCAGATGAAAAACACCCGCAGGACCGAGCCCTCGCTGAGACCAATGGTGCGCAGGATACCGATGTCTCGGCCCTTGTTTTTGACAAGCATAATCAGGCCTGAGACGATGTTCATTGCCGCAATGAGGACAAGGATCGACAGGATGATGAACATCACGTTGTCCTCAACCTCCAGTGCCCTCAAGAACCCGCCCGAGGCATCCTGCCACGTCCAGATTTGGCTGCGCTCACCTGCGGCCTCAAGGATCGGAATTAGGATTGGATTGAGGTTTTCGGGGCGTTCGACCATGACCTCGATCTCGTCGGCGACGCCCTCACGGTTGAAGAAACTCTGCGCCTGCGAGAACGGCATATAGACCCGCGTGCGGTCGATGTCGTAGCGCCCGGCCGAGAACACGTAGACAACGCGATAGGCGTTTACCCGTGGTGAGGTGCCAAAGGCCGTCTTGACCCCGTTCGGCGAAGTCAGTTTGACGGTGTCGCCAACCGTGGCGCCAATACTGCGGGCCACGCCGGAACCGATGGCGATGACGTCTTCGCCCGTCCGAAACTCGGACAGATCGCCAACCGCTTCCTCGCTTTCCGCAATACCCGGCAAGTCACGCAGATCGCCGGGGCGCATCCCGAACACCTGAACCCCACTGCTGCGGTCGCGGTTGGTGATCAGCACCTGCCCTTTGACCAAGGGGGCGACCCGTTCAACGCCGGGCACCTGCGCCAGACGCGCCGTACGCTCCTCAAAATCTGCAATGGTCCGATCAACCCGCCCCTGCGCGTCGATCTCACCCGAGGAATAGACCGTCACATGTGCGTTGGCTCCCAGAATGGTGCCAACGAATTCGGCCCGAAATCCCGAGCGCACCGCTAAAGTGGCAATCAGGGCAAAAACAGCCAATGTGATCCCGATCAGCGAGATCCAGGTCATCACGCTGACGCCACCCTCGGCCCGACGCGCGCGTAGGTAGCGCCAGGCGATCTTCCATTCAAAAGGGGCGAAAGGCGGGGGTGTTTTGGCCATGCCTGCTCCGGGTTTTTTCTGGTTTGGCGCGACCCTTTAGGCATTTCGCCCGAGGGTCAAGCCGCTTGTCCTTGTGTGTCAGCTCGAAAACGCGGAAGTTCGCTGCAGAACCTCTTCGGTCACTTGGCGATCGCATATGCCACGCGTTTCAAGGGCCGCATAAACCTGCCCGCGCAAATCCTCCGGCAAATTCGCGACCGCCCTGTTGTGCAGCCCGAGGGTCAGTGATCTGTCGTCCTGCAGCCGCGCGACCAGCTTAGCCAGTTCATCCGTGGAATAAGTCGGCCACATCCCAATATGCGCAGGGTTAGCGGGTTCGAACCACGGCGCATAGCCATCACGTGACATCAGACAGAACGCGTTCATCAACATGAACTCCGATGGCCGCCGTTTAGACGCGAAAAGCGCCTGAACCGAGCCGTAGCGTGTATTGATCTCATCAAGCAGCGAAAGAACCAGCGTCCGGCGTACCGGAAAAGGCGTTGAAAACGTCGTAGTGCGCAGGTCGTCCGTCAGCGTTTGTTCAACACCCAAAGCCTCAAGGCTCTGGAGCAACCATTTGCGGTGATAGTCGCTGTGAACTGGCATGAACTGAATGCGAGCAGGCCCTTGGGGTGAGAAGAATTCGCCTTCTTCGAACGACCGCAGGAACAGGTTCTTGGTGTCGAGAATGACGATATTCTCGGCCTCTGCCACCCGCGCCGCGCCAAGTTTCAGCACCTGCTGCATGCGGTAGCCATTGTTGCCCCGCCAACCGCCTTTGCGGATCAGGGGAAGGCGATAGCGGTTTTCGGTCAATATCCGATCATTCAGCGGCCGCTTGGCAGTGTGCCCCTCGCCCAGCAACACCTCTTCGCCCTTTAGAAGCCGTACCTTGGAGCGTAGCGGGCCGTAGTGCCGCAGCATCGGTTCGATCTTCGCTGCCAACCCGGCCTCATCTACATCGTTCAGAATGACATGGATCGATGCCACCTGATCCGGCGCAACAAACCTGGCCATAGACATCGCCTGAAGCGTGAGCAGCGGATAATCCTTGGAATAGACGATAGTGGCGAAACTCAGCACGAACCTGCGGCCTTTCTCTGGGGCGTGCCCTCGTCTATCAGCAAATCTGCCGAGGTCAAATTGCACTGCCTCCAGATCGAAACGAATCACTTAACGGTCCTTTGGCAGGGTAAAAGTAGTCTTGCCCGCCAATCGGTTACACCAGAGGTTGTGACAACCTTCACAGACAGGCCGCTATTGTTTCAGCTATGAAGTCAATATTGGCATTGTGTGAGGCACTGAACTCAAAATGCCACAACAATTAAGCAATTTTATTTCGCTTTTTGCTTAATATCAGAAACTTTGTCACCCTGACTTTGGGGGAACACATTTGAAAGAGCGGGGGTCGCTCATGAATATTCAAAATACAACACTTGGGACGGGCCCGATTTTGGCCCACAAACCTTCATCAGATTTGGATTGTGAGACTGCGGCACTGCTTCGTGCTGCGATCCGTCCGATCTTTGCAAGCGCAGTTAGCTGGAACAATTTGGCCGAGGTCCTGAGGGACAAAGGCTATCGCCTTGCCTTTCGCGAAGGGCGTCTTTGCGTAACCGACCGCGACACCGGCGCACGCATCTGCGGGATCCGGTTTCTGGGCTTTGAGCTTCGGGAACTTGTACGCCGCATGGGGCGTCCGATCGTTGTGGCCCGCGGGAACGACGCAGACGGCGACATTCTGACTGCGCGGCCGGCCGTACGGGCCTAAAAACTGCGCCAGAATTGAACGGACCGGCGCAGGGTTTTTGCCAGACTGTGGCGCGCGGCGGTCTTGATCGGCTCGGGTGTGTCGGGTCGCCGTAACAGTTCCCAGATCAGACGAGCAGGCATGTGACCACGTCGATAGAACCCGGCGAAATCATCCAGACTGCGGACTTTGGCGGATTTGAATCCCGTGTAGTAGTTCATCCAGACCCGAGCGTAATCCTTGCCGGTCGCGTCCTGATCACTGGTCGCGCCACGATCCCAGAATAGTGAGATCGGCTCATCCATACGCTCACCCTGATAGCCCGACCCGATCAAGCGCAGCATCAGGTCATAGTCGGCAGCAATACGGAACTGGCTATCGTGCCCGCCCAACGCCTGAAACACATCACGACGAATGAAAACCGAGTTATGGCAGAACGGCATGCGCTGCAGGATGGCTTTCAGCGACATGCGCTTTTCCATCGTCTCGCCACCATCCTCATAACGGCGCAGCGTTGAGCCATATAGGAAGTCAGGCTTGGTCGCCTCCAGCCGATCTGCGGCTTGGTTGAGAATAGCATCCGAGGCCAGCGAGTCGTCAGAGTTCAGGAACAAAAGGTACTCACCCTTCGCTGCCTGCGCGCCCTTGTTCATCGCGTCATACAAGCCGCCATCCGTTTCGCTTATCACGGTCGTACGCGGCATCCTTTCGGTCAACTCGTGCAACATAGCGACAGTGCCGTCGGTTGAGGCACCATCCTGGATGATATGCTCAGCCCGCGCGCAATTCTGGCGCTGCATGCAATCCACAACGCCTTTGAAACTGTCCTGCCGCCCTTGGGACAGCAGGTTGTAGGTCGCAGTGATGACCGAGATGAGCGGATCAGGCGATCTGCTCATAAATCCCGGCGATTTTGGTGACGGCGGCTTCGGGGCTCAACTCTTCGCTTTCGCCCGTTCGGCGGCAAGTCAGTTCTACCACACCGTTTTTCAACCCGCGCGGCCCGACGGTGATGCGCCATGGCAAGCCGATCAGGTCCATGGTGGCGAACTTGCCCCCTGCCCGCTCATTACGGTCGTCGTAAAGCGGCTCAAGACCCAGAGCGGTCAGGGCGCCATAGAGCTTGTCACAGGCCGCGTCTGCTTCTTCATCACCTTGCTTCAGGTTGACGATGCCACAGTGGAACGGGGTCACGCCTTCGGGCCAGACAATCCCTTTGTCATCGTGGCTGGCCTCGATGATCGCGCCGATCAGGCGGCTGACGCCGATACCGTGGCTGCCCATGTGAACCGGAGTCGGCTTGCCATCGGGGCCTTGAACGGTCGCGCCCATGGCTTCCGAGTACTTGGTGCCGAAGTAGAAGATCTGCCCCACTTCGATCCCACGCGCCACGCGGCGGCGCTCTTCAGGGATCTGGTTGAACAGCGCCTCATCATGAGTTTCGTCCGTGCGCGCGTATTTCGAGGTGAACTCCTCCAAAATCGCCTGGCACTGCGCGCGGTCATCGTAATCGATCTGACGGTCGCCGAAGGTCAGGTCGGTGACGGCGCTGTCATAGAAAACCTCGGATTCGCCGGTTTCGGCCAGTACGAGGAATTCGTGGGTGTCATCACCGCCGATGGGGCCGGAATCGGCGCGCATCGGGATCGCCTGCAGGCCCATACGTTCGTAAGTGCGCAGGTAGCTCACCAGATGGCGGTTGTAGGCGTGCAGCGCGTCTTCCTTGGTCAGGTCGAAGTTATAACCATCCTTCATGTAGAACTCACGCCCTCGCATCACGCCGAAACGCGGGCGGATTTCATCGCGGAATTTCCACTGGATTTGGTAGAGGGTCAGCGGCAGGTCCTTGTAGCTGCTGACATGGCCGCGGAAGATATCGGTCACCAGCTCCTCAGCCGTGGGCGTATACAGCATGTCGCGACCATGACGGTCCTGCATCCGCAGCATCTCTTGGCCGTAGTCATCATAGCGACCGGATTCGCGCCACAGGTCCGCCGATTGCAGGATTGGCATCTGGATCGCGATATGGCCTGCCCGCGCCTGCTCCTCATGCACAATGTTTTCAAGCTTGCGCAGGACTTTGAAGCCCAACGGCAGCCAGGAATAGATGCCGGCAGCAGCCTGCTTGATCATCCCGGCGCGCAACATCAGCCGGTGGCTGACGATCTGGGCCTCGGAGGGGTTTTCCTTGAGAACGGGCAGAAAGTAACGGCTAAGGCGCATTGGGTGACCTTCAAAGGTGGATTTGAGCTTTTCAAGGTGATTATGCCAAACCCCCGCCGGGGGCAATCGGCCATTGGTGATTTTGCGACCTCAGGTCCGTCGGATTTTTGATTGACCCGCCGATCAGGAACCTCAAATGTGACGGAAATGTAAAATCATGAGGCCCCGATGCAGACAATCTCGGAACCCGCCCGTCAAATCCCTGTTGTTCACCAGACGGATGTTCTGGTCGTCGGCTCTGGCCCTGCCGGGCTGGCGGCAGCCTTGGCTGCCGCAGGCGCAGGCGCCGAAGTGTCGCTAGTCGATCGTTTCGGCTGCATGGGCGGCAATATCACCGCCGTGGGGGTTGAGGGCTTCGCCTGGTATCGCCACGAACAAACGGTCGAGGCTGGCGGTATCGGCATGGAGTTCGAGACTCGCGCCAAAGACATGGGCGCCGCCGTGCCGGAAAGCCAATCGCTCAGCTATGAACTGGACAGCGAAGGGTTCAAGCTGGTGGCCGACAAGCTGGTCGAAGAGGCGGGTGTGTATCCCATGCTGCACCGTCAGTTCGTCGCCCCCATCATGGACGGCGACCGGATCACCGGCATCATCACCGAATCCAAAGCCGGGCGCGAGGCGATTCTGGCCAAGGTCGTGATCGACGCGACCGGAGACGCCGATGTCGCCCACCGCGCCGGCGCCCCTACTTACAAGACCGCGCGCGAGGATATGATGGCCGCCTCGGTCATGTTCCATCTCGCCGGTGTCGACAAACGCGCCTTTATGGAAGGCGTCAAAGCCGACCCGCAGACCTATAAAGACTGGGGCGGCGGTGGCGAATGGAACATCGAAACCTCGGGCAAAGAGGACGACATGTTCTCTCCCTTCGTTCACAAGCCTTTCCAGCAGGCGATTGATGAGGGTCTGATCCCGCCTCATCTGAACACCATCGCAGGCACCTGGGGCGCGATGCACGACACGGGTGAGCTGACCTATATGAACCTCATCCATCTGGCTGAAATCGACGGCACCGACCCCGACAGCCTCACAAAGGGTGAAATCGAAGGCCGCCGCCAGTCGATGCTGGCCATCGAAGCGCTGCGCCGCTTCATGCCGGGATGTGAAAACGCCCGCCTGCGGAATTTCGGGATGACCATCGGCATCCGCGACACGCGCAAGATCGACGCGGTCTACAACATGACCGAAGAGGACGCGCGCCATCAGGGCCGGTTCGAGGACACAATAGGCATTTATCCCGAGTTTATCGACGGCTACGGCATCCTGATCCTGCCAACCACTGGCCGCTATATGCAGGTGCCCTATCGCTCGATGCTGCCCAAAGGTGTCAAAGGGCTTTTGGTTGCCGGACGTTCACACGGGGCCGACAAGGTGGCCCATGCGGCCACGCGCAACATGGCGTGCTGCGCGGTCATGGGGCAAGGGGCCGGCATCGCGGCAGCCTTGTCACTGAAAAGCAACCAGGAGCTGCACAGCATGAACCTTGCCCCTGTTCACGCTGAACTGGACCGTCAAGGCGTCAGGATTCACTGATGGACTACATTCCGACAATCGACCTCAACCCACTGCGCGACGCCACGCATCCCGACCGGGACCAAACCGTGCAGCAGATCATGGAAGCCTGCACTGAGATCGGTTTCCTATCGATCACGGGCACTGGCGTTCCCGAGGCTACTGTTGATAAGGTGCGCGACATGGCGCGCGCGATTTTTTCGGTCGAAGAGGCCTCTAAATGGCAACAAGCCATCACCCGCGAGAACTATCGCGGGTTTATCCCGATGGGGTTCTTCACGCCCAATGACGGCTCGGGTAAAGCCGACAAATATGAAGGCTACAAGCTGCATCACGAAGTCGACGCCGAGGCTGCAATCCGTGAAGATTGCGGGCTGTATGGCCCAAACATCTGGCCGGTCGAAGTGCCGGGGGCGCGCGATGTCATCCTGACCTACTGGTCGATGCTGGATGACGTGGCAGACCTTCTGCTCGCAGCGCTCGAAACCGGGCTGGAGTTGCCGGAACGCCAATTGCGCGACGCGTTTCGAGACCCGATGACCAACATGACCCTGCTGCACTACCCTCCGCAGGCACCGGATGAGGGCGGCTATGGCATTCACCCACACAAGGATACGGATGCCCTGACCATCATCGCACCAGATCCCGTCGGAGGGCTGGAGGTGCAAACCCGCACCGGAGACTGGATCACGCCCGACTGCCCGCCCGGCGGCTTCGTCGTCAATATCGGCGACATGTTGGAACTGTGGTCGGGCGGCCGATTGAAATCCACGCCGCACCGCGTCGTCAACCGATCAGGGCGCGAGCGGTACTCGTTCCCCTATTTCGCCGTTCCGCGCCATGATGTGGTTGTTGAGCCTCTGCTGCCCGCCCTGCCCGGCTTTGATCGCCCCGCCGTTCATTGCGGCCATTGGTCCGCCGAAATCTGGCGCACCAACTGGCCGGACGAGACCGCGACAGGGGATACTCCGGAATTGGGAACGCTGACCGACTGACCCGCAGAAACCAAGGCCCATGAACCGCTTGCATCGCCGCGCATCATGGGCCAAGAACATGGCAACGCTGTGCAACAAAGGGATGCGCCATGGCTTTGCCGGTTAAGGATCAGCTGAGATACTGGGGCATCGCCACGGTTGTCTTTGTCGTGATCCTGTGGGCCTTGGGCGATGTGCTTTTGCCCTTCGTGATCGGCGGCGCAATCGCCTATTTCCTCGACCCCGTCGCCGATCGGCTGGAAAAGCTGGGGCTGTCGCGGATGGCTGCCACCGGGATCATCACCGTGGTCGGCGTCCTTGGATTTGTGCTTGCGATTCTGATGGTTGTGCCAGCTCTGGTCACACAGTTGATCGACCTGGTCGACATAGTGCCCAGCCTGTTCCAGGAACTGCGCGCCTTCATCGAGAAGCAATTCCCTTCGATTCTGGACCGCGAATCCAGCTCGCACCAGTTCCTTGTCGGGTTGGGTGAAACGCTAAAATCCAAGACTGGGGATGTTCTGGAATCCGTTGTGGCCTCGCTTGGCTCGGCAATCAACGTGGTAGTGCTGCTTGTCATCGTGCCTGTGGTCTCGGTCTACCTGCTGCTGGATTGGGACCGTATGGTCGCCCGGATCGGAGAGCTGCTGCCCCGCGACCACGCCCCCACGATCAAACGTCTCGCGGGTGAGATTGACAATGTGCTGGCCTCTTTCGTGCGGGGCATGGGCACTGTCTGTTTGATCCTAGGCACTTACTATGCGGTTGCCCTGATGCTGGTCGGGCTGCAATTCGGCCTGATCGTCGGCTTCATCGCAGGGCTGGTGACTTTCATCCCCTATCTGGGCGCGTTGATCGGCGGCACTTTGGCCATCGGGCTAGCGCTGTTCCAGTTCTGGGGGGATTGGGCGCATATCGGGCTGGTCGCAGGCATCTTTGCATTAGGACAAGTGACCGAAGGCAACTTCCTGACCCCCAAACTGGTCGGCGACTCTGTCGGGTTGCACCCGGTCTGGCTGTTGTTGGCCTTGTCGGTTTTTGGTGCACTTTTCGGCTTTGTCGGGATGCTGGTCGCCGTTCCGGTTGCCGCAGCGCTGGGTGTGCTGGCGCGGTTCGGCACGTCGGTTTATCTGGATAGCCGCCTCTATACCGGCCTCGAAAGCCAGGATCAGGACAACGCATAAATGGCCCGACAATTAAGTTTCGATTTGCCCGCCAAAACTGCGCTGGGGCGAGAGGATTTCTTTGTCTCTCCGGCAAACGCGCTGGCAGTTGCGATGATTTCGGCCACCTCATGGCCCGGCAACAAACTGGTGCTGAGCGGTCCGGCAGGAGCAGGTAAGACCCACCTGGCCCATGTCTGGGCGGCTGAAACAGGCGGGCGCATAATCAAAGCCGAGGCACTGCGGTACGAGGACGTGCCCGATCTGGCGCGCAGCCCGATTGCGGTTGAAGACGTTCCGATGATCGCAGGTGATATCGAGCGGCAGAAAGTGCTGTTTCACCTACACAACCTTGTTCTGGCCGAGGGGCACGCCCTGCTGATGACGGGTCGTTTGGCCCCGAAGTTCTGGCAATTGCCGCTGGCGGATCTGCAAAGCCGGGTCGAGGGCGCGCATCACGTTGCACTCGATCCACCGGATGACGCGTTACTCTGCGCAGTGCTTGCGAAACTGTTTGTCGACCGGCAGCTAAACCCCGGCCCCGAGGTGATTGCCTATCTAGTCAAGCACATGGATCGCCGCTTTGAGACCGCCGCCGATGTGGTCGCACAGCTGGACGATTTCGCGCTGTCCGAGAAACGGGATATCACGCGCGCTCTGGCGATCCGCGTCTTGAAAATGGACCCGGACGAAGGCGATACGAATGATTGACCCAAGCGCGCCAATTGCGCATTCTGACAGCGAAATTTCTGGGTAAGACATGGACCAGACCGTCGAAACCGACATTCCTGATTGGGGGCCTTTCGGAAGACCTCTGTTCGACGACCCCGGCACAAGGGCGCTGTCCCGGGTGGGCGTGGTTGATGTCGGGTCAAACTCGGTCCGGATGGTGGTCTTTGATGGCGCGGCGCGGTCACCTGCCTATTTCTACAACGAAAAGGTCATGTGCGAGCTGGGCGCGGGCCTGTCCGAGACCGGCCACCTGAATCCCCGAGGGCGTGAGAGGGCGATGGCCGCCCTGCAGCGCTTTCAGCGGATCGCAGAGGATCTCGGCCTGCCGGGGCTGCATGTCGTAGCCACCGCCGCCGTGCGTGAGGCGAAAGACGGCCCCGAATTCTGTCAGGACGTGAAAGCAAAAACCGGGCTGCATGTGGCTGTGATCGACGGTCAGGAAGAGGCGCGCCTATCAGCCCAAGGCGTTATGCTGGGCTGGCCCGGAGCGTATGGCCTGATCTGCGACATAGGCGGCTCGTCTATGGAATTGGCCGAGATCGGAGGTGGCGATGTAGGCCGTCGCGTGACCTCGGCCCTTGGTCCGCTGAAGCTGCGCGATATCAAGGGCGGGCGCCGCGCGCGCAAGGCCCATATCAAATCCACAATGGAAGAGTTGCACGGCCAGATGGGCCCGCAGCGCGACCGGCTGTTTCTGGTGGGCGGCAGCTGGCGTGCCTTTGCACGACTGGACATGCTGCGGCGGGGCTATCCGCTGAACGTCCTGCACGAATACCGCATGACCACCAAGCAAGTTCGCGAAACAATCAAATTCATTGACGCGAACGATCATGACAAACTGCGCAGTCAGGCCGGGGTCTCAAGCTCTCGTATGGCGCTGATCCCTTATGCGATGGACGTGCTTGCGCGTCTGATCCGCACCTTCAAACCCAAGGATATCGCGATCTCAAGCTATGGTATCCGCGAAGGGCTGCTGTACGAACAGATGTCGCAGGAACAGCGTGACCGCGATCCCCTCATTGAGGCCAGCCGTTTTTCGGAGGCGAAAGACGCCCGCCTGCCCGGTATGGGCCGCACACTGTTCGATTTTGTGATGCCTCTGTTCAAATCTGCGCCTGCGACGCAGGTCCGTCTGATCAAGGCCGCCTGCCTCTTGCATGATGTCAGCTGGCGCGCGCATCCCGACTACCGGGCCGAGGTCTGTTTCGACTATGTCACCCGCGCCAATCTCGGGGGGCTGAAACACTCCGAACGCGTTTTCATCGGCCTTGCGCTGCAACATCGCTATCGCAACAAACGCGAAGGCAACCGTTTTGCGCCGCTCTATGAGTTGCTGGATGAAAAGGGCCAAAAACAGGCCGAGATTCTGGGCAAGGCTATGCGGTTCGGGGCCATGTTGTGCATGGACAGCGACGCACATGTGGGCAAGCTACGCTTTTATCCCAAAAAGCGTGAGCTTGATCTGGTGCTGCCCAAATCCGTGCAGCCCCTGTTCAACGAAGTCGCCGAGTCCCGTCTGAATTCACTGGCAAATGCCCTGAAATCCGAAGTGCGTGTGGTCATCAAGGGCTGAGCTGCCCCTAGATGTCCGTGGCTCCGTCCGGGGCCTCTGGCAAAGCTTCGGGTGTTTCAGGCGCATCTTCGGTCTGTTTCCTGACTTCCGACATTTTTCGTATAAGTCATTGATATTATTATGCCTTGGTTGCCAAAAGGCACTACACGGACTTTTTTCGCCAGCGATTGTTTCGGAGTGTTGAGGGAGCTCAGGCTTTGGTCTGGCCAGTTTTTCGGGTGCGCCCGGGGGGTATCTTGAAAGGGGCTTCGTTCCAGGTCAGGCCGACGCAGGTGAGGATGCGTCTGGCATCGACCGTGGCATGGCTTGGCATGCCGTAGCGGTCAGGGGTGCCTTTGTGGCGCAGGATCGAGAGCTGCAATGCGTTCAACTCGTTGCGGATACGAGCCGGGCTCATCGGGTGTCCGAGCAGGTCCAGATGCTTGCGCAGGTGCTGCAGGCAGCAGAAGGCCATGTAGCAGATGGCGATATGGGCCCGGACCCGACGCGGCGACCAGTGATAGATGGGCCGGATTTTCAGATCGTGCTTGTTGGTGCGGAAGCAGGCTTCGATCTCCCACAACTGGTGATAGCGGGCAATGACGTCCTGTGCCTCCAGTTCGTCCGCACCATGAACAACAATGGCATGCAGCCCGTCCCATTGTGCCGCTGCCTTGATCTTTGCATCATCCAGCGTGACGTCCCCGCTGTCGGGGAAGGCCAGGAAGCGGCCATATCCCCGGCTGCTGAAGCTGCCGGGTTTGCGAGAGCGCTTGAGCTTCTTGTGCAGCTTTTCGATTGCCTTGTCGCGCTTGTGGGCATCATTGCGTGCCCGGGTGGGTGACCAGGTCACAATGACCCGCGCTCCCTCCTGGTCGATCACCTTGTACCAGCCCTTCTCGGTTGCCTCTTCAGAACCGTGTCCAGCCCAAGGCTGGCGTCCCTCCGGGCTCAAAATGTTCGCCTTCACGGCGGCCGGGGCGGACTTCATGCGATAGCCGAGGATGTAGGGCAGACCCTTGTTCTGCAACATCTGCTGGTTGTCCTTGCTGAGCATGGCGGCATCGGCCACGAACGTGACCCTGGCCACGTCGAAGCGTCCCTCCAACGCCTTCAGCGCAGCTTCCAGCGTATGACCTTCCCAGGTGTTTCCCGGGAAGAGTTCATAGCCCACAGGCAGCCCATCGGAGGTGACGATCAGCGCCAGCATGACCTGAGCGCGGTGATGCTTGCCATCCTTGCTGAAGCCCTTGGCCAGAAGATGATCCTGCTCGACCCCGTCCGCATCCTCGGCCGGGTCCTCGCGCTCGGTGTCAAAGGCCAGGGTCGTGCAATCGTAGAACAGCACGGTCACTGGCCCGCCCAGCAACTTCTCTGCCGCCGCGTGAGAGGTTTTGCAAATCCCGTCTATCACCGGCGTATTGATGTAATCCATGCTCCGATAGACCACGTCCAGATTGAGCGTGATGCCTGCCTGGTTCTCCAACGCCTCCACGGTCGCGCGCTTGCTCTCGGGCTGTGCGATCCGCGCCATAACCAGCTCTTTCACAATGCGATTGGCACTTTTACGCGCCGCCCCCAGAAGGGCCCCCCAACCCAGTTGGTCATACATCGTCCCCATGACATCCCGCAGACCCAGAGAGACCCGCGCCTCCTCACGGCACTCGGCAAGATCAACGCCAAGCTTGTCCGGCCGCGGAGCGCGGCGCACCAGCGCCTGCAGATCGGCATATTCCGTGGGCGTGAACAGTTCCATTTGCGGCGAGCGATCAATGCGTAATTGCTCCATCAAGCGGCCCGCCAGACGCTTGATATCCTCAATCTCGCTGTCGTTATGGGCCACACCCACATGGCGCAGGATCTTCTGGCGTACCTTGGAGCCGGTGCGGACGGATTCAACGATCTGGATCCGTGTGCGGTTGAGCTTTGCGTCATGTTTGGTGCGGATGAACATGGGCGAAGAGGTTAGCCATCTGAAGGCCCATGTCAATACTTTTTATAATAATAGGGCACTACAACGCGCCTCTGAGCAACCACACCTGAAAACAAACCAAAAACCCAGTCAGATCAACAAAAAGGTCGGAAGTCAGGAGGCGTTATGCTGGGCTGGCCCGGAGCGTATGGCCTGATCTGCGACATAGGCGGCTCGTCTATGGAATTGGCCGAGATCGGAGGTGGCGATGTAGGCCGTCGCGTGACCTCGGCCCTTGGTCCGCTGAAGCTGCGCGATATCAAGGGCGGGCGCCGCGCGCGCAAGGCCCATATCAAATCCACAATGGAAGAGTTGCACGGCCAGATGGGCCCGCAGCGCGACCGGCTGTTTCTGGTGGGCGGCAGCTGGCGTGCCTTTGCACGACTGGACATGCTGCGGCGGGGCTATCCGCTGAACGTCCTGCACGAATACCGCATGACCACCAAGCAAGTTCGCGAAACAATCAAATTCATTGACGCGAACGATCATGACAAACTGCGCAGTCAGGCCGGGGTCTCAAGCTCTCGTATGGCGCTGATCCCTTATGCGATGGACGTGCTTGCGCGTCTGATCCGCACCTTCAAACCCAAGGATATCGCGATCTCAAGCTATGGTATCCGCGAAGGGCTGCTGTACGAACAGATGTCGCAGGAACAGCGTGACCGCGATCCCCTCATTGAGGCCAGCCGTTTTTCGGAGGCGAAAGACGCCCGCCTGCCCGGTATGGGCCGCACACTGTTCGATTTTGTGATGCCTCTGTTCAAATCTGCGCCTGCGACGCAGGTCCGTCTGATCAAGGCCGCCTGCCTCTTGCATGATGTCAGCTGGCGCGCGCATCCCGACTACCGGGCCGAGGTCTGTTTCGACTATGTCACCCGCGCCAATCTCGGGGGGCTGAAACACTCCGAACGCGTTTTCATCGGCCTTGCGCTGCAACATCGCTATCGCAACAAACGCGAAGGCAACCGTTTTGCGCCGCTCTATGAGTTGCTGGATGAAAAGGGCCAAAAACAGGCCGAGATTCTGGGCAAGGCTATGCGGTTCGGGGCCATGTTGTGCATGGACAGCGACGCACATGTGGGCAAGCTACGCTTTTATCCCAAAAAGCGTGAGCTTGATCTGGTGCTGCCCAAATCCGTGCAGCCCCTGTTCAACGAAGTCGCCGAGTCCCGTCTGAATTCACTGGCAAATGCCCTGAAATCCGAAGTGCGTGTGGTCATCAAGGGCTGAGCTGCCCCTAGATGTCCGTGGCTCCGTCCGGGGCCTCTGGCAAAGCTTCGGGTGTTTCAGGCGCATCTTCGGTCTGTTTCTTGCGGATTATGATGTCGCCATTGGGCAGGATTTCGGGCATCTCGTAGACGCTCCAATCCTTTACCTCGGCGGCGAGCTCTGCCAGCGCGGGTCCCATCTCCTGCATGAAAGAACGCATCGCGGGGCCAAATTGATCTGCAAGGCCAAGCAACTCATCCAAAGCCGGCTCCATCTCGCGGCGCAGGCCCTCGAAAAACAACTCGGCCCCCTGCTCCATCAGCGTTGGGGCATCTTCTTCCTCGGCCGTTGCAGGCAGCGCAAAAGCGGCTGTCATCGCGCCGATCATCAGAATATGTTTCATATGCTGAATGTAAGCCTTTCCGCGCCCAGTTGAAAGGTCACAGCTCAAAATCCAACGTGACCGGAAAGTGATCCGACGCGGTCAAAAGGGCCTCTCGTAGGTCAGGTTTGGCCCAGCAGGCAGCATCTCGAAACGGATGCCAGATGCGCCAGACGGGTCGCCGAGACTGCAAATCCTCGCTGATCATGATGTAGTCCAGCAACGCCTCAAGGAACGTGCCGTTCTCGGGCCGCGCAAATCGTGCGGTAGCAGGCACAGATCCGGGACGCGGCCCATACGCCGTAGCCGCATGGGGATCATAGAGACCCGCCTGCAACAGAATCTCGACCGAGGAGCGCCCGAACAGATGTTCGAACTCATCCAGACCGGGGCCGTCATTTAAGTCGCCCAACAGGATCACTGGATCATCCTCAGCCAAGTGATGCGCGACCCGACGGGACAACCAGATCGCCTGTGCCAACTGCTTGCGGCGGTTGGCGATCGAGATACGGATCGCCTCATCCCGTGACTCCGCCCCATGCGGAGCCTTGGATTTCAGATGCGCGCCGATCAGGCGAAACTCAAACCCCGCTTTGGTCTGGACCGACAGCTCCATTGGCGGCTTGGAGAACCGTACCACGTCCTGCGTCGCATCCACGTCCAGATCTATGCGAAACTCCGCGTCAAAGCGCGGGGCGTCATCTGCCGCCCTTGGGTCATGGCGAACCGACAGAACCTCCGGGTCGTAGAGAAGCGCCAATTCCTGATGCGTGTCATTGGGAAATCCCATGGTCGCCTGCGAGGTGCGAAGGTCAAAAACCTCGGCAAATGCCTGTAGTGCGCGCACCGTGTTCTGCCGTTTGCCCGTATTCGGTGCTTCGACGACCAGAACCGCATCCGCGTCAATCGCGGTGAGAACCTTGGCGATCGCCTCGACCTGCTGGGCCTTGGTCACGTCATGCCGACCCGACCAGCTTTCGTCGACGATCAGTCTGTCATTGCGATCAAACAGGTTGGCAAACCATTCGATATTGTAGGTCGCCAGACGCATCGCCTAAACCGTCGCGCCGTTGATCTCATCCCAGGCGCGGTTGATGTCGATCATCTTCTTCTCGGCCAGGCGGATCGCCTCTTCCGGCACACCACGCGACATCATCGCGTCGGGGTGGGTTTCCCGCACGAGTTTGCGCCAGACCTTCCTGATCTCAGCGATCGACATATCGCGCGAGACGCCCAGAACCACATAAGGGTCGTTCGGCGCATCCGGCACAAACCGCGCACGCAGGGCCAGAAACTGAGCATCCGTCTGTCCGAAAATGCGGCTGACCTCTTCTAGAAACTGGTTCTCGTTCGGGTGATAGAACCCGTCGGCCATGGCGATGTGGAACAGCCCCTCCATGAGATCGCAAAGCGTGGTGCTGTCCTCCGAGAACATCCGCGCGATCTTGCGGGCATAGTCCTGATAGCCCGCCACATCGGTGCGGGCCATGTTGAAGACACGGGCCGCGCCCTCTTCATCTTCGCGCGCAATCTGGAACACGTCGCGGAAGGCCGTCACCTCATCGCGTGTCACCTGTCCATCGGCCTTGGCCATCTTGGCCCCCAGCGCGATCACCGCAATGGTGAACGCGACCGAACGTTCAGGCGGTGAGCGCAGCTTTTCGAAAACAGCCGTCAGGCTTTCACCTTGGGCAAGAGCGCTCAGCGCGTCGGATATGCGGGTCCAGATCGACATGGGCGTACACTAGCGTTCCATTGCAGGACTGTCAGGTGCGATAGATCATTCGGGCGAAAGAATTTTCTGCATCAGCACAAGGTCCAGATACTGCCCCCATTTGCGCCCAACCTCGGGCATACGCCCCACCTCGGCGAACCCCAGCGCCGAGTGAAAGGCGATCGCCCCCGGGTTGGCCGAAGAAATCCCGGCGACCAGAACATGCACCCCTTCGCTGCGGGCCACTTGCTGCAACCGCTCCATAAGGGAGCGCCCGACGCCACGGCCCCGCGCATTGTCTGCCAATTGGATCGAATGCTCACGGCACTTGGCATAGCCCGGCCCGGACCGGAACGATGCATAGGTTGCAAAGCCAATGACCTGCCCTTGATCCTCAGCCACAAGAAACGCTGCGCCACGCGCCTGGATATCATCGGCAATCGACGCGGCGCTGCGTTCATCGGTCGTGAAGGTCACCAATGTGTCGCGAATAATCGCGTTGGTGATCAAAGCGATCTCTGCTGCATCCGCTGGTTGGGCCTGACGGACCCTCATCGCAAAATACGTACCCCATGAGGCGTTTCGATCTCGGCCTGCATGGACGCTGGTCCTGTGTCAAAAACAACCGGATCAAGCGGACCCAGTTGTTTTGCCAAGCGCAGCGCATCCGGGTGATAGACAACCAGACGTTTGAGGCGGCACCCGTGATCCTCCAACATACGCGCGGGATGAAGATCACCCTGCCACTGGATCAGCGCCGGAAACAAGTTGTCAAAAGGCAAACGCCCATTTGGCGGAACCGCCATCCGCCACCGCAAGGCCCCTCGGGCCAAATCAATCGGCGTCCCGACACCATCGGGAAACACAGACAGAGAGAGCTCGATATCAGGTACGCGGCATATCCAGTTGGTCAGACGTGGCGCACCCTCGAACCGGTCCAGATCGAACCACCGCGTCCTGTCGGGACGAGGCGCATCCGGGTCGATGGCAATCGCCTCCAGATACAGCCCGTCCTTCAGGCCAAGCAACCGATTATGCGTGCCAAATACCTCATGCTTGCCACCGGCCTGAAGTCTGACACCCAGCGCATCTTTTACATGCGCCGTGGCCTCTTCCAACGTGGCACCCGCCACCGCAATATGATCCAACTCCATCGCGCCCTCCACGATGACACCCTACGCACACACCAAAAGGGCGCAAGCCAAACCCGCGCCCTTCTTCTGTTTGAAAATACCTTCGGGGGTGAATTTGCCGTTAGGCAAAGAGGGGGCAGACAGCCCCCTGCCCCGCCTCAGTCCCGCGCGTCGCGGATCAGGCGCAAGATGTCCTGTGCAGCGTCGGGTATATTCGTTCCCGGGCCGAAGATCGCCTTGACCCCATTATCATACAGGAACTGATAATCCTGCTGAGGGATCACCCCACCGCAAATTACGATGATGTCCTCAGCCCCGGCTTTCTTGAGCTCCTCAACAAGCTGCGGTGCCAGCGTCTTGTGGCCTGCCGCCTGAGACGAGATACCCACCACATGCACGTCATTGTCCACGGCGTCCTGTGCGGCCTCGGCCGGGGTCTGGAACAGAGGGCCAACGTCCACGTCAAACCCGATATCGGCAAAGGCCGTTGCGATTACCTTGGCGCCCCGGTCGTGACCGTCCTGCCCCATCTTGACCACCAACAGACGGGGGCGACGCCCCTCAACCTCGGCAAAATCTTCGATGGATTTCTGGATGGCGGCAAAACCCTCGTCACCCTCGTAGGCCGCGCCATATACGCCCGCCAGAGTCTTCACTTCGGCACGGTGGCGGCCGAACTCTTTCTCCATTGCCATACTGATCTCTCCTACCGATGCGCGGGCGCGGGCGGCCTCGACCGCAGCAGCCAGCAGGTTTCCGCCTTCTTGGGCGGCCTTGGTCAGCGCGTCCAACGCGGCCTGACAGGCGGCCTCGTCGCGGGTGGCGCGGATCTCTTCCAGCCGCGCGACCTGAGATTCGCGCACGGCCACGTTGTCGACGTCCAGAATGTCGATCGGGTCTTCCTGTTCTTTGCGGTATTTGTTGACCCCAACAATCACCTCATCGCCCCGGTCGATCATCGCCTGACGCCGCGCGGCGCTTTCTTCGATCCGCAGCTTGGGCATGCCCGAGGCAACGGCTTTGGTCATGCCGCCCATTTCCTCGACCTCTTCCATCAGGGCCCAGGCTTTCTCGATCAGATCATTGGTCAGGCTTTCAACGTAGTAAGAGCCCGCCAGCGGATCGACCACGTCGGTCACGCCGGTCTCTTCCTGCAAAACCAACTGCGTGTTCCGCGCAATGCGGGCCGAGAAATCGGTGGGCAAGGCAATCGCCTCGTCCAGAGCGTTGGTGTGCAGCGACTGGGTGCCGCCCAGAACCGCGCTCATCGCCTCATAGGCGGTGCGGATCACATTGTTATAAGGGTCCTGCTCCTGCAGCGAGACACCTGAGGTCTGGCAGTGTGTCCGCAGCATCTTGGAACGTTCGGACTTCGCCCCGAACTCGGTCATCACGCGATGCCACAGGGTCCGCGCGGCGCGCAGTTTCGCGATCTCCATGAAGAAATTCATGCCGATGGCAAAGAAGAACGACAAACGGCCTGCGAACTTGTCCACATCCATGCCCGCATCTAGCGCAGCCCGCACATATTCGCGCCCATCTGCGATGGTATAGGCCAGCTCCTGCACAAGGTTCGCGCCGGCCTCTTGCATGTGATAGCCCGAAATCGAGATCGAGTTGAACTTGGGCATCTCGTTCGACGTGTACTCGATAATGTCCGAGATGATCTTCATCGACGGCTCAGGCGGGTAGATATAGGTGTTGCGCACCATGAACTCTTTCAGAATGTCATTCTGAATGGTGCCGGACAGGACCGATTTGTTGTGCCCTTGCTCTTCGCCCGCCACGATGAAACTTGCCAGAACCGGGATGACAGCGCCGTTCATGGTCATCGAAACCGAGACCTTGTCGAGTGGGATACCGTCGAACAGGATTTTCATATCCTCAACGCTGTCGATCGCGACACCGGCCTTGCCGACATCGCCGACAACGCGCGGGTGGTCGCTGTCATAGCCGCGGTGCGTTGCCAGATCGAAGGCGACAGAGACACCTTGCTGACCTGCAGCCAGATTGCGCCGGTAGAAGGCGTTTGATTCCTCGGCGGTCGAGAACCCGGCATATTGGCGGATGGTCCATGGCCGCCCGGCATACATCGTCGCCTTCACACCGCGCGTGAACGGGCCAAACCCTGGCAGAGTGCCCATATGCGGCAAATCGGCGGTGTCGTCCTGCGTGTAAAGCGGTTTGACGCTGATGCCTTCCAGCGTTTCCTTGGTTAGATCGTCCAGTGGCCGTCCGCGCAATTCTTTCTCGGCCAGCGCGCGCCAGTCGTTCTTGTCGGTCATCGAGGTGTCCTCTCGTCAGTTCGGCCTGCAGCAGCCTGCAATCCGTGCGTATCGTGGTTGAGCAGATGCCGGGCATGGCCCACGCGCGACAAATTGAGCGTCTTGTGCAAATCGCCGGTCGCATTCGCGCGCGCAGAGGCTATATTCAACGGGACAGGAGGCCCCATGAACAAAACGCTTGCCCTTGTTTTCTCGGCACTTATCCCGCTGGCTGCCTTGGCCGCCGACGGAACAACACCTGCTGATGATGAATATGTTCGCCCTGTCGGCGACAGTGAGTTGAGCGATTTCATGTGGACCCACCGGCCCATTGTCGTCTTCGCCGATACTCCCGCCGATCCCCGGTTCCAGCAGCAGATCGACATGTTGCTGGACGGCGAGGACGCAATGCGGGATCGGGATGTCATCGTTTTAACAGATACCGATCCGTCCGCACGATCCGCGATCCGGTCCAAGCTGCGCCCGCGCGGGTTCCAGATGGTTTTTGTCGACAAGGACGGCGTGGTCAAACTGCGCAAACCGTCCCCGTGGAGCGTGCGCGAGATCGGCCGCTCGATCGACAAAACCCCATTGCGCGAACGCGAAATCCGCGAACGGCGCGAGGGCGGCTGAACGCTTTTGCCACGCCTCAAGCCACCGGCGCAGAACGCCGGTGAGACCTGAGGATATGCCAAAAGCGCGGTCATGATCATTCGAACTCGATGATCACTTCGTCTACGGCGAGGCTATCGCCCGGGCCTGCGTTGATTTTGGCAACGGTGCCCTTCTTCTCGGCGCGCAGGATGTTTTCCATCTTCATCGCCTCAATGGTACACAGCGCCTGACCCTCCTGGACCTCCTGACCGACTTCCACGTCGATCTTCACGACCAGACCCGGCATCGGGCAGAGCAGCATTTTTGACGTGTCCGGCGGGAGTTTCTCCGGCATTAGCTTGGCCAACTCAGCCTGACGCGGACGGCGCACATGGACCTTCAAATCCGCACCCCGGTTTCGAATGCGGAATCCGCCCGAGACCTTGCCAACTTTCAGAACCAGAGGGCTTCCATTCACATCCAGCACTGCCAGCTGATCGCCCGGTGTCCAGTCTGTTGTGACGCGAACGGTCGAGCCGTCTTCGAATTTGACGGTCGCGCCTTCCTTGTCTGCGTTGACCTGAACGGCCAGCTCGTGGCCTTCCAGCGAAACGACCCAGCGCTTGCCGACCTTGCGCTCGTCGTTGTCCATCCGGCCCGAGACACGGGTACGTCGAATCTCAGCAACCCTGTGCATCGCCGCGCATGAGGCCGCGATCCGGCGCAGGTCGCCTTCGGGCAGCGTCACGCCTTCGAACCCGTCTGGGTATTCTTCGGCGATAAAGGCGGTGGTCATGTCACCGCTGACGAATTTAGGGTGATCCATCACCGCCGACAGGAACGGCAGGTTGTGGCCAATCCCTTCAACCTCGAAACTGTCCAGCGCCACGCGCATCGCCTCAATCGCGGCTTCGCGGGTCGGGGCCCATGTGCAAAGCTTGGCGATCATCGGATCGTAGTACATGCTGATCTCGCCGCCCTCATAAACGCCGGTATCGTTGCGCACGGCAGCCTCACCCTCGGGCGCGTCGCCTTGCCATTTGCCATTGACCAGCATCGGACCGGCGGCGGTTTCCTGCGGCGGGCGATAGCGGGTCAGACGGCCAATCGAGGGCAGGAAGTTGCGATAGGGATCTTCGGCGTACAAACGGTTCTCGATCGCCCAGCCTGTCAGCGTTACATCATCCTGCGTGATGGTCAGCTTTTCGCCATTCGCCACGCGGATCATCTGTTCCACCAGGTCGACACCGGTGATCAGTTCGGTCACCGGGTGTTCCACCTGAAGACGGGTGTTCATTTCAAGGAAGTAGAAGTTCTTCTCGCCATCGACAATGAATTCCACCGTACCCGCGCTGGAATAGCCAACGGCCTTGGCCAGTGCGACGGCCTGTTCGCCCATGGCCTTTCGGGTCTCAGGATCCAGGAAGGGCGACGGGGCCTCTTCCACGACTTTCTGGTTCCGACGCTGGATCGAGCATTCGCGTTCGCCCAGATAGATGCCGTTGCCATGGCTGTCGCAGAGAACCTGAATTTCGATGTGACGCGGTTGGGTCACGAATTTCTCGATAAAGATCCGATCATCGCCAAACGAGTTCGCAGCCTCGTTCTTAGAGGACTGGAACCCCTCGCGGGCCTCTTCGTCATTCCAGGCGATCCGCATACCCTTGCCGCCGCCCCCGGCGCTGGCTTTGATCATGACGGGGTAACCGATGTCGTTCGAGATCTTGACCGCCTCATCGGCATCTTCGATCAGGCCCATATAGCCGGGTACGGTGGAAACACCGGCCTCCTGCGCGATCTTTTTCGAGGTGATCTTGTCGCCCATGCTTTCAATCGCGCCAACCGGGGGGCCGACAAAGGCCACGCCTTCGGCGTCCAGCGCCTCGGCGAATTTGGCGTTCTCCGAAAGGAAGCCATAGCCGGGGTGGACAGCCTGTGCGCCACTCTGGCGGATGGCATCCATGACCTTGTCGATCACGATATACGACTGGTTGGCAGGCGGCGGGCCGATATGGACTGCCTCATCCGCCATCGACACGTGCAGAGCGTTCTTGTCCGCGTCCGAATAGATGGCAACGGTGCCGATACCCATTTTACGGGCGGTCTTGATAACCCGGCAGGCGATCTCGCCCCGGTTGGCGATCAGGATCTTATTGAACATGGAACGTCCTTTGGCTTGGTGTTCTGGAAACGCAAAAAGCCGCCGCAGGGAGAGCATCCCCACGTCGGCGCAATGCGTGACGACGTACGGGGCGGCTTGCGCCCCGAAAATTCGCGTTAGTTACAGGTGTTCTGCGTCTTACAGTACAGCACGTTGCCTGCGGCCCCGACGGCCGCACCGACCAACGGATCGGCACTGAGAACGGCTGCCCCGACAGCGCCCGCGCCGCCGCCCAGGATGGCCTGTTCGCCGAGAGTATCGCCGCAGGCCGAGAGGCCCGCACAGGTTGCCAGTGCAAGGAACACTTTTGAAATACGCATGATGTCTGCCTCGTGGTTTTTTGTATTGCTCTTAAAGGCAGATGCAGGAACTCGGTACCGTTATTCAATAACAACGAGGTAAAATCTGCGTTTTGCGCAGGTTTATGCCCATTCAGGCCAGCTTTTTGTGCAAAGAAAAACGCGGACAGGACGATGTGGGGAACACAAGCCTGCCCGCGCAAGGAAGGGGTACGGAATAGTAGGTGCATGTGCGACGCAGGCAAAGTAGTGTCGCACGGCTGGATCAAGATGCACTGCACAATCTTGTCTGCAAACAAGTTATTGTTTCCAGCTAAGATTCCGGCCAGAATCTGCCCAACAGGCGAAACTCCGCGCAAATTTATGCCGAAAAGACTTGTATGGTTTTGCCAGGTTGAAGCCGCCCAAACCGTCACAGTTTCGTTACATTTCTCTGCCGCTACCTTGATTTCTGCGCCTGCAGCATCACGGGCATTCACACCTGTTCGCAGATTATTTTTGCGCACATGCCGTGGGTTAACCGATCTGTTCACCCTACTGTGAATCACGAGCTTGTTTTCAGCACAAATACTTGAGCAAAAACGCGTTTTCCGTCCCTCTTTCGTGATTTCCCTGATCGCTGGGCGCGTGGAACTTTGGCCACGCACACTTGCAAACAAGGAAACACCCACATGTTTACAAAGAGAAAAAAGGCAATCCTGCTTGCTGCCACTGCGTTTAGTGTGACCAGCACGCTTGCCTTTGCTCAGGACGCTCAAACCCAGGCCGAGCTTGATGCTCTGCGGGCTCGGGTCGAAGCGCTCGAGGCTTCCAGCGCCGGTCCGGCGAATGGCGATTTCCGCCTTGGGAACACCAGCCTGGACCTTTACGGCTACATCAAAGCCGACTTCTTTTATGATTTCGACTTCGACCAGGGCGACACCGCGTTCGTGAACGTCATCGGCGAGCCTTCGACCGCAACCAGCGGAACCTTCGGCAGCACCGTACGCCAGTCGCGCATCGGCCTGCGCACCAGCACGCCCAGTGCCCTGGGTGACATCGGCGGTCAGTTGGAGCTGGACCTGTTTGCCTCCAACGGCACGGCCGAACTGCGTCTGCGTCATGCCAACATCACCATTGGTGACAATTGGCTGATCGGTCAGTACTAGACAAACTTCCAGCCACTGGACACCTACCCTACGTCGGTTGAATTCAACGGCCCGGTTGGCATCGCCTTCGCCCGTCAGCCGCAAATCCGGTACACGAACAGCTTCGGCGCGAACACTGAGTTCAGCGTGTCGCTCGAGGAAAACGTCAGCGGCTCCAACTCGAACGACCCGGTTTTGACCGCGGCGGCTGAATACAATGACGGTACTTACGTCGCGCGTATCTCGGGCCTCTACGGTAAAGCCGAAACCAGCGATGGTGCCACCGAAGTGGACCAGTGGGGCGTGACCCTTTCGGGATCGGTTCGCCCATGGGAGGGCGGTCTGTTCCAGGTCAACTACGTGACTGGTCAAGCGATCGGCCCCTACCTGATCGGCCTTGGCAACGCCATCGTCAACGGCCAGGCCAATGACGTTGACGGCTACACGATTGAGCTCCGTCAGGATCTGGGTGCGAAATGGAATGTCGGCATCGCCTATGGTCGGGAAGACTATGATCTGGCGACCAACAGCTTCTCGGACGGCAGCGGATCCCTCAACTTCACCGAGTTGGAGACAATCCACGTCAACGCCTTCTATCAGGCGACCGACAGCCTGACGCTGAGCGCCGAGTACATCTATGGTGAGCGCAACGACGCAACAACCGGTGACACCTTCGACGGCAGCCGGGTTCAGGTCGCCGCGCAGCTGAACTTCTGACGCCATATACCCGCCCTGCCCGTCTTCGGGCAGGGTTTTACCCATGCGGGCAAGGATATGAGGCACAGGGTGGATCACCGCTCAGCCCACCCCGAAAACTTCGGGAAAAGACGCACGTGCCGCTTCCAGATCAATGACCAACAACGCATCATAGCTAGCCGGGTCGAAGGGATCTTCGGCTGGCACGACCTCACGCTCAATCAGCCAGCTCAGCCGCCCTGCATCCAGATTGCCGCGTTCAAAGGGCTGATCCCCGAAGTTCTGCCAAAGCGCCTCCATAAAGGCGGTATCTGCGCGACGGTCCGCAGGTTTGCGGTCGCGGAACCGCTCACGCCGGGTGATCGGCGTCACGCCCTTAGGGTTGGCACGGCGGATAGTGAATTGAAAATCCGTCCCTGGCAGACGGCCCGGAAAACCCCGATGCTTCAACATCCTGGCACCTCGTTGACTGCTGTCATCGGGAATAAGAATTCGCACCCGAAAGGGGGAAAAGTCATAGCGCGCACCTCCAAAGCCGCATCCGTTGTCTGAGATGCTCTGCTTTCATGACGACAGATCATGGTCAGAGCCCCTCCCAGATACACCGGGACTGCTCCAGCCGGTAGGCTTCGAAAAACTGAGTTGCATCGGGGGCGGCATCGCCGAATTGGATCGGACGGTCGGACAGTGAAATCACCACCAGGGCCGGGTCCAAATCATGTTGGGCGACATAGGCAACCGCCAGCGTCTGGCACAGATGCTCCATATCGTTCGAGGCCACGTCATAGCCGATCCGCCCAACCGTCGCGCCGATCTTCGGGGCGATGAACCGGAACCGCACCCACAGCTCACCGGGGTTGTTGTCCAACAAAACGTCGCTCAGATGCACAGGTTGGCCTGAGGGTACGGGCAGAGAGGTTTCGCCCACTGAAATGCTTGGCAGAGATAGGATGCTAAACATCAGACCCAAGGCGCGACCCCGGACCCGCCAGCGGCAGGCTCCTCCTTCCGGGATCGCGCGCGCAGTGCTATGTGCCCGCGCGGTTCTATGTCTGACGGATCGGATCATTCGACGATTTTTCGCTCGTTGTCAATTCTGCCTTGATTTCGGGCAAATTGCGGAGGAGTACCGCAATTTTCAGCGGATTGGGGTGGGCCGCCCCACCCCGCACGCTCAGAGAGGGATGTTGTCGTGCTTTTTCCACGGGTTTTTCAACTGCTTGCCGCGCAAGCTGGCAAAAGCCCGTGAGACACGACGGCGCGTTGATTGCGGCATGATCACCTCATCCACAAAGCCGCGTTCAGCCGCCACGAATGGGTTGGCGAAACGGTCTTCGTAGTCGGCAACGTGCTGCGCGGTCTTCTCAGCGTCGCTGAGGTCAGCACGGTGGATAATCTCGGTCGCGCCTTTCGCACCCATCACCGCGATCTCAGCCGTGGGCCACGCATAGTTGAAATCGCCACGCAGGTGCTTCGAGGCCATCACAACATAAGCACCACCATAAGCCTTACGGGTAATCACAGTCACCTTTGGCACAGTCGCTTCGCCGTACGCATAAAGCAGCTTGGCACCATGCTTGATCACGCCGCTATATTCCTGCTGCGTTCCGGGCAAGAAGCCGGGAACGTCCACAAGCGTCAGAATAGGGATCTCAAAACAGTCACAAAAGCGCACAAACCGCGCCGCCTTGCGAGAGCTGTCGATATCCAGACATCCAGCCAGAACCATGGGCTGGTTGGCCACGACACCAACAGTCTGCCCTTCAAGCCGGATGAAGCCAGTGACGATATTCTTGGCGAAGTCTTCCTGAATCTCGTAGAAATCGCCTTCATCCGCAATCTTCGTGATCAGTTCCTTCATGTCATACGGTGTGTTCGGGTTGTCCGGAACCAATGTATCCAATGAGGTTTCGACACGGTTGGGATCGTCAAAGAAAGGCCGAACCGGAGGTTTTTCCTGGTTGTTGAGCGGCAGGAAGTCGACCAGCCGGCGCACCTCGGCCAAAGCTTCGACATCGTTTTCAAAAGCGCCATCCGCCACCGAGGACTTTTTGGTATGCGTAGAAGCTCCACCCAGTTCCTCAGCTGTGACGACCTCATTCGTGACGGTCTTCACCACGTCCGGACCGGTGACGAACATGTAAGACGAGTCCTTCACCATGAAGATAAAGTCTGTCATCGCCGGGCTGTATACCGCACCACCCGCACAGGGGCCCATGATCACGCTGATCTGAGGCACCACGCCCGATGCGGTAATGTTGCGCTGGAACACTTCGGCATATCCGGCAAGCGAGGCAACGCCTTCCTGGATTCGCGCACCACCCGAGTCGTTGATCCCAATGATCGGCGCGCCGTTCTGAACGGCCATATCCATGATCTTGCAGATCTTCTGCGCATGGGTCTCGGACAGAGAGCCACCAAACACAGTGAAATCCTGGCTAAATACATAGACCATACGGCCATTGATCGTGCCCCAGCCGGTGACCACACCATCCCCGGCAGGCTTTTGTTTTTCCATCCCGAATTCGGTGCAACGATGGCTGACGAACATGTCGAATTCTTCAAAACTGCCTTCGTCCAGCAGCAGCTCGATCCGCTCGCGCGCGGTCAGCTTGCCCCGCCCATGCTGCGCGTCGATCCGTTTTTGCCCACCACCCAGACGGGCCGCGTTGCGGCGTTCTTCAAGCTCGGAAAGGATGTCTTTCATGGCGATAGTCCCCTGTGAAATCTGACCGGACCCTACAGCGGGCGACCCTTCAGCCAAAGATATTTTCGGCAAATTTGCAAAGTTTTGAAAATCTCGTTTGCTCAAACTGTAAATTTGCGAATTTTTACCAGCAGCATCAAGCGTCTGGCCTTTGCCCACCCAACAGCTATACAAGCAAACCATGCAGTTCAGAACGTCGTCGGCTTATCGCACACCACCCACAATCGGCACTTTGGTTCTTCTCTCGGGACTATCGGCGTTGAGCATGAATCTATTCCTGCCAAGCCTGCCGAACATGGCCCTGCATTTCGACACGCATTACAAGGTCATGCAACTGTCGATCGCCCTTTACCTGCTGGTAAACGCGGTCCTGCAGATCATCATCGGACCAATTGCAGACAAGGCGGGACGACGCCCGGTTCTGCTTTGGGGACTGGCACTCTTTCTACTGGCGACACTCGGCTGCATCTACGCACCGACGGTCGAGGTGTTCCTACTTTTCCGCATGTGTCAGGCGGTCGTGGTGGTCGGGATGGTCCTCAGTCGGGCCGCGGTTCGGGACATGTATGATCAGGATCAGGCGGCCTCGATGATCGGCTATGTCACCATGGGAATGGCTGTTGTCCCGATGATTGGCCCGGCCATAGGCGGGTTGCTGGAAGAGAGCTTTGGCTGGAAAGCGAATTTCTGGCTGCCCTTCGCTTTGGGCGCCCTAACCCTTGCCCTGACCTATGTCGATTTCGGGGAAACTTCAGCCAAAAGCGGCAAAACCCTGCTACAGCAATTTCGGGAATACCCCGAGCTGCTGATGTCTCCTCGGTTCTGGGGCTATTCGCTGTCCTCGGCCTGCTCGTCGGGCGCGTTCTTTGCCTATCTGGGCGGAGCGCCCTTCATCGGAACCGAAGTCTTCGGGATGAGCGCCGCCGAAGTCGGGATTTATTTTGGCGCGCCTGCATTGGGCTATTTTCTGGGCAACTTCTTCAGCGGGCGGTATTCGGTCAGGTTCGGCATCAACCGCATGGTACTTTGGGGAACCTGGCTGAACGCCGCCGGCGTCGCCCTGTCTGCCGCTTTGTTCCTGACAGGCTTCGGAACAGCGCTCAGCTTTTTCGGCTTCATGACGTTCGTCGGATTGGGCAATGGGATGACGATCCCAAACGCAACATCCGGTGCCCTGTCCGTTCGACCACATCTGGCCGCCACCGCCTCGGGCCTCAGCGGCGCAATCATGCTGGGCGGAGGAGCAGGCCTGAGCGCACTGGCAGGGGCGCTACTGACCGTCGAAACAGGCGCAATGCCTCTGCTCTGGCTCATGCTGGTCACGGCGATCCTTGCCATCGCAGCGATCTGCTCGGTCATTTGGCGCGAACGACAATTGGGCCTCTAAGACGCCTTGCTCAAGGGGGGTTTGCAAAGCTAACGTGCCGAAATAGAAAAGTTGCAAAGGCACGCCCATGGCCACCCAAAAACTCTATGCCGGCGCTAAATTGCGCGAAATGCGCACGCGCCTAACACTGACCCAGAAGGAATTTGCCACAAAACTGGGTGTTTCCCTGCCCTACCTGAACCAGATGGAAAACAACAACCGGCCGATCTCGACCACGGTTGTTCTGGCTTTGGCGCAGGAATTCGGCATGGATGTGACCGAACTGAGTACGGGCGACAGCGAACGACTGGTCTCGGATATGCGTGAGGCGCTGGCCGATCCGGTCTTTGCCGACGACATCCCCCCTCTGGCTGATCTGCGCCTGACCGCCTCAAACGCCCCAGCCCTTGCCCGCGCCTTTATCGAGTTACACCGAAGTTATCGCCAAACCCACGAACGCCTCGCCTCACTAGACGAAGCACTAGGCCGCGAAGACTCCCGCACCCAAGCCAGCCCATGGGAGGAAGTTCGCGACTTCTTCCACTATTGCGACAACTATATCGACGCGGTTGACCGCGCAGCCGAGCTGTTCGCAAAACGCGCCGACGGCCCGGGCGGCATCCGTCAGGCCGCGCTGCAAAGTTTGGAAGAGCGCGGCATTCAAGTGATCTTCTCAGACATAAACCCGCTGCGTAGCTACGACAAGGAAAGCAGAACCCTGCGCCTATCTTCACGCGCCGCGCCGCAAACGCAGGTCTTTCAGCTGCTGCTTCAGGTTGCTCTAATCAGTCAAGACAAGCTGTTAGAGGCCACGCTCGATTTCGCCAAATTCCAGAGTGAAGAGGCTCGCGCCATCGCCAAAATCGGCCTTGCCAACTACTTCGCCGGCGCGTCCCTGATGCCCTACAGCGCGTTTCTGGCTGCCGCCCAAGAGGACCGGCATGATCTGGAGATGCTGAGCAACCGCTTTGGAGCCTCAATCGAACAAGTCGCGCACCGCTTGTCCACGTTGCAGCGGCCCGGCGCAAAAGGCATCCCGTTCTTCTTCGTCCGCGTGGATCAGGCCGGAACGATTACCAAGCGCCACTCGGCCACGCGGCTGCAATTTGCCCGCTTTGGCGGTGCCTGCCCGTTGTGGAACGTCCACCGCGCCTTTGAAACACCGGGGCATTTCCTGCGGCAACTGGCGGAAACACCCGATGGTGTCCGCTATATCTCGCTGGCAAGGGATGTCTCAAAACCCGGTGGCTCATTCGGTGCGCCGGTGCGTCGCTATGCCATTGCACTTGGCTGCGAAACCCGCCACGCCGAAGCCCTAGTCTATGCAGACAATCTGGATATCAACAACGCCAGCGCCTATGAACCGATCGGCATTTCCTGTCGCATCTGCGAGCGTGCAAATTGCCACCAGCGGTCAGTTCCGCCACTGGAACGGCGCTTGGCCATCGACACGCATACCCGAGGCACACTGCCCTACGAGGTCACTTGATCTTCATCTGGTCAAAAATATCCAGGGGGTGCGGGGGCAGAGCCCCCGCTCTTGGCGTTAAGCCTTGGACACGATCGCCCAGATCTCATCCTTGAGCGCGGCGCGTTTCTTGCGCATCTCGCCCTCGGCCAGTTCTTCAACCGGCTCGATATTGGTTTCTGCGCGGTGAACGCGGCGGTTGATTTCGTGATACTCATCAGCCAGCCGCGCAAAATGAGCGTCCGTCTGCTTGAGCTGGCTCATCACCTCAACTTTGTCCGGAAACTCTTCGGCCAGTTCATGCGGGGTGTGGGACATTCCTGTTCGCTCCTGAATAAATGTCGTTGCGATTCAGGTTTATCGGATGTCGCCCCACCCCACTTTGACGCGGATCAAATCAGCGCTGCGCCACCTCCCATTGCGGGTGAATCCACGGGCGGTCATTGGCCTTCGGCAGCGCATCCTTGCCCAGCACGTGGTCCGACATCTTCTCACCCACCATAATCGACGGCGCGTTGAGGTTACCATTGGTGATCTGCGGGAAGATCGAGCTGTCCGCCACGCGCAAACCATCCACACCGATGACACGACCTTCGGGGTCGACCACGGCGTTCTTGTCATCCGCGCGCCCCATCCGGCAGGTGCCACAGGGGTGATAGGCGCTCTCGGCATGCTCTGCGATGAAGGCATTCAGCTCCTCATCCGTCTGCACCGAAGCGCCGGGCTGGATCTCTTTGCCCGCATAAGGTTTGAAGGCGTCCTGACCAAAAATCTCACGGGTGAGGCGGATACATTTGCGGAAGTCTTCCCAATCTTTTTCGTGGCTCATGTAGTTGAACCGGATCACCGGCGCGTCTTCAGCCTTGTTCGACCGCAAAGTCACAGCCCCACGCGACGGAGACCGCATCGGCCCTACATGCGCCTGGAACCCATGCCCCTCGGCTGCGGCCTGACCGTCGTAGCGCACTGCGATCGGCAGGAAGTGGTACTGGATGTCGGGGTATTCCACACCCGGGTTCGACCGGATGAAGGCCGCGCTCTCGAATTGGTTCGAGGCCCCAAGACCGGTTTTGGTGAACAGCCACTGCGCGCCAATCAGACCTTTGCTGAACAGGTTCCAGTGCTTGTACAGCGTGATCGGCTGCAACGAGGCCTGCTGGATATACAACTCCAGATGGTCCTGCAGGTTCGCACCCACGCCGGGGCGGTCGGCGATCACGTCAATGCCGTGCTCTGCCAGATGTGATGCCGAACCGATCCCCGAGAGCATCAGCAGTTTGGGCGAATTGATCGACGAAGCGGCCAGAATAACCTCACGCCGGGCACGAACGACCTCTTTCTTGCCGCCACGCACCAGTTCTACACCAACAGCGCGACCCTCTTCCATCACAACGCGCGACGCCAAACCTTTGACAAGGTCGCAGTTGGGACGTTTCAGAGCAGGTCGCAGATAAGCATTTGCAGCTGACCAGCGCCGTCCTTTCCAGACGGTCTGCTCCATCGGGCCAAAACCCTCCTGCTTCTCGCCGTTATAGTCGCCCGTGACTTCATAGCCCGCTTGCTGACCTGCATCGACGAAGGCCTGGAACAGAGGGTTTTTGCGCGGACCGCGTGACACATGCAGCGGACCATCCTTGCCGCGCCATTCCGGGTCACCGCCATGGCCGCCATCATGCCAGTTTTCCATGCGTTTGTAGTAAGGCAGCACATCCGCATAGGACCACCCATCCGCACCCATATCGGCCCAAGTATCAAAATCCCGCGCGTGGCCGCGCACATAGACCATCCCGTTGATCGACGACGACCCACCAATCACCTTTCCGCGCGGGCACGCCATCCGGCGGTTGTTCATGTTGGGTTCGGGTTCCGAGCTGAATCCCCAATCATAAAGCGACATATTCATCGGGTAACTCAGCGCCGCGGGCATCTGAATGAAGGGCCCGGCATCCGTGCCACCATGTTCAATCACCAGAACCGAGGCCCCGGCCTCGCTCAGGCGATAGGCCATCGCACAGCCGGCAGAGCCAGCACCCACAATGACAAAATCTGCTTCCATTTCACGTCTCCATAGATCCGCCGTGAGAGGTTGCGAAACCTGCTCTGCCTCCGGCGGGCGTATTTTCAAAAAGAAGAAGAGGTCACTCGCCGCGCGGGAACCGCTGGCTTTCCTCGACGATATTCAAGTCCATGTGGTTGCGCATGTAGCGCTCGGATGCCTTTTGCAGCGGCTGGTAGTCCCACGGGTAGTACCCACCCTGCCGCAACGCCTCGTAGACAACCCAGCGGCGCGCCTGGCTGGCGCGGACATCCGCATCAAACCGGTCCAGGTCCCAGCGCGCCTCAGACTTCGCACGCAGCGTTTGCAAGGTCCCAGAGTGCGCGGGATCATCGGCGAGGTTGTTCTGTTCATGTGGGTCGGCCTCAAGATCAAACAGCTGATCAGGGTCCAGCGCGCAACGATTGTATTTCCATTTGCCATAGCGCAACGAGACCAGCGGCGCATAGGAGGCCTCGGCCGCGTATTCCATCGCCACGGGCGCTGTCCGTTCTGCACCTTTGGCCAGAGGCACGAGGTCTTCGCCATCCGTCCATGAGGCAATCTCGGCCATATCAACACCGGCCAAAGAGCCCAGAGTCGGGGTCACGTCGATGGTCGACACAGGTGTTTCGATCAGGCCCGTAGGTAAATCCGGGGCGGAGATCATCAGTGGCACGCGCGAGGAGCCCTCGAAGAACGTCATCTTGAACCACAACCCGCGTTCGCCCAGCATGTCGCCATGGTCCGAGACAAACATGATGATCGCCTCTTGGCGTGTCGTCTCCAGCACTTCGAGGATCTCGCCGATCTTGTCGTCCAGGTACGAGATATTGGCGAAATACGCGCGGCGGGACTTGCGGATATCTTCTTCTGTGATGTCGAAGCTGCGCCAGTCGTTGGCGTCGAAAATACGCTTGGAATGCGGGTCCTGATTGTCATAGCCAAGATCAGCGATCTCGGGCAGCAGATGTTCGCAATCCTCATAAAGATCCCAGTATTTACGGCGCGCGACATAGGGGTCATGAGGATGCGTGAAGCTGACGGTCATAGCCCACGGACGGTCGTCCTTGCCGCGCGCCAGATCATAGAGCTTGGCCTTGGCGTGGTAAGCGACCTCGTCGTCATACTCCATCTGGTTCGAGATTTCGGCCACGCCCGCGCCGGTGACGGACCCCATGTTGTGATACCACCAGTCGATCCGCTCACCCGGTTTGCGGTAATCCGGAATCCAGCCAAAGTCGGCGGGGTAGATATCGGTGGTCAGGCGGTCTTCGAACCCGTGCAACTGGTCTGGCCCGACAAAATGCATCTTGCCCGACAGACAGGTGTAGTAACCTGCGCGGCGCAGGTGGTGAGCATAGGTCGGGATGTCACTGCCAAACTCGGCCGCGTTGTCGTAAACCCCTGTGCGTGAAGGCAACTGACCCGACATGAAGCTCGCCCGTCCCGGCGCGCAAAGCGGTGAGGCCGTGTAAGTATTGGCAAAACGAGTCGAGCGTTCGGCCAGTTTCTTCAGGTTCGGCGCGTGCAACCAGTCGGCCGGACCATCTGGAAACAAGGTGCCGTTCAGCTGATCCACCATCAGGATCAGAATGTTTGGTTTTGTCATTTTTCGCCCTCGAGCAGAGTATTCAGGACGCGCAAAGCGTGATTGGCAGCCAGCTGAGGCTCCTCCGGGGCGCTCAGCGCCGAGTGGATATACAGCCCGTCGATCAAGGCAATCATGGTCTCGGCCGCGTTGACCGGTTCGGCAATTTGCGGGCGCAACGCATGGATCAGGTTCGAGCGGATGCGCGCCTGATAGACCTTCCACAGCCGCAGCGCGTCGTCATTGGTTTGCGCAAGGACATAGAAGGTCATCCACGCCGCAATCACGTCCGGGGTGAAACACGAATGCGCGAAACATGCGCGGATGATGGCTTGCGCCCGTTGGTCCGGGGCTGCGGCGGCCAGCTCGGTCCGGGCTTCCTTGCCGAAATCCGTCAGGATTTGCCGCATGGCGGCCAGAAAGATCTGATCCTTACCGCCAAAATAATGGTGCGCCAGCGCGCTGGACATGCCTGCGCGTTTGGCGATCTGGCTGACGGTCACGTCCAGAGATTTCTGCACGCCCAATTCGGCAATCGTCGCACGTACGATCGCATCACGGCGTATAGGCTCCATTCCGACTTTTGGCATCGCGTCCCCCTGGGCAACAGGATTTCCCGACGACGCTAGGCGCTTTTTATTGACTCGTCAATCAATCTCGTTTTCGGACGGATGTTTTCATGCTTTGGGTGCAAAAGCCGATGGTGTCACATCGCGCTTGTTCAGCATCGCCTCACGCCAGGAAATAAAGCTGACGGCGGTCAGGATCAGCGTACCGCCAGCCACGACCCAGATGTCAACGCTTTCGTGGAACACCAAGGCTCCGACAATCGTGGCCCAGATCAGCTGCAGGAAGGTGACCGGCTGCGTCACCGCAACCGGCGCGGCCTGCAGCGCCAATGTCATGAAGTAATGCCCTGCCGTTGCAAAGCTTGCGACCAGAAACAGCACCCCGATGTCCCGCAGAGTAGGCGGCGACCAGACTGCAATCGCAAAGGGGATCAAGGCCAGCGTTACCCAGATCGAAAGATGGGCCACCACGACCGAGGGCGGGATATCCCGCACCAGCAGTTTGGCCAGCAGGTAGGACCCACCCAGCGTCAACGCCGTTCCCAGCATGGCGAGATGCCCGCTAGAGACCTCGCGAAATCCGGGGCGCAGAATGATCAGCACGCCAATCAGGGCGACCAGAATGGCGGCCAATCGGCGAAAGGCCAGCTTCTCACCCAGAAACAGGGCCGCGCCAAGGGTGACATAGACCGGGGTCATGTAGTTCATGGCCGTCACCTCGGCCAAAGGAATGCGGGTCATCGCGTAGAACCACAGCATGACGGCAACTCCGTGAATGACCCCTCTTAGCCCGAATAGTGAGAGATCGCGCTTGCTCAACCGTGTTGCCAGGATCGACCGCAGAGCAGGCAACAGAAACACCAACCCAAGGACGTAGCGCAAAAACGCGGCCTGAATCGGGTCCATGGTCGAGCCGAGCGATTTCACCAGCGCTGTCATCACCACAAAGGCCAGACCCGCGGCGAACATCCAAAACATCCCCACAACGGGGCGCGAAGGGGCGGAAGCTGTTGTCATGGTCCCGGTTGAACACCGAATTCACCGGCAGAACAACCCTTCACATGACAAGTAACTTCCACGCAATTCCGAGCATCACAATCCCAATCAGCGCGTCCAGCACCTGCCATGCGCGTGGGCGTGCGAAAAACGGCGATAGTATCCTGGCTCCGTATCCCAGCGTGAAGAAGAAAACAAAGCTTGAGGTCACGGCCCCAATGGCAAAGCTGAACCGGTCCTCATACTGGGCCGAGATCGAGCCGATCAGCACCACAGTATCCAGATAAACGTGCGGATTCAGCCAGGTGAAGGCCAGAACGGTCAGCATCGCCGAGCGCAGGCTTGTGCGTTGGCTCTCGCCCAGTTCCATCGCCGCCCCGCCCTGCCAGGCTGACCACAGGCTGCGCAATCCGTACCATGTCAGAAACGCAGCGCCGCCATAGCGCATCACCGTCTCAAACCACGGCGCGGCCTGTGCCAGAGTGCCAAACCCGGCGATCCCGGCGGTAATTAGGATCGCATCCGAAACAGCGCAAGTCAGGCACAGGATAAACACATGCTCGCGCCGCAGACCCTGCCGTAGGATGAACGCGTTCTGTGCACCAATGGCCAGAATCAGACTGAAGCTCAGGACAAAACCAGCGATGAGGGGGGCGGACATGAAACCTCCTGTCGTTTGAAGGTTTGACTAGCGACTTCGCCTCGGCCTATCAAATTAAAGATACTGAACAAGATTAAGTCTGACTAATGCTGATCGATCCACATCACCTGAACGCGCTGGCCGCGATTCTGCGGCACGGCAGCTTTGATGCCGCCGCCTCAGAACTGTCCGTCACGCCCTCGGCAATATCCCAGCGGATCAAAGCGTTGGAGGATCGCATCGGTACCAGCCTGATCAATCGCGGCTCCCCCTGCACCGCCACGCCTGCAGGGCTGCGGATTGCCAAACATGCCGAGGATATCGGGCTGCTGGAGTCCCAGCTTGCACGCGAACTGACCCTCGAGAACGGCCCCCGTCCCGCGCGGGTGCGCATCGCCCTTCCGGCCGATGTTCTGGCCGCGTGGTTCATCGATGTGATGACGCAGGTGCGGGGCCTGTTGTTCGATCTGGTGATCGACGATCAGGAGCATTCGGCAGACTGGCTGCGCCGGGGCGAGGTTAGCGCCGCAATCACCGTCGGAGGGCAACCGGTCACTGGATGTGATACACATGCCCTTGGCGCGATGCGGTATCTCGCGACGGCAAGCCCGGAGTTCACCACGCACTGGTTCAGTGAGGGATTGTCCGCGCGGTCGCTGGCAAAAGCGCCCTGCCTTGTATTCAACCGCAAGGACAGCCTTCAGCGGGTCTGGATATCCAATCAAACCGGGCAGCGACTTTCGCCACCTTCGCATTTCGTCCCTTCCTCCCATGGGTTTGTCGACGCCGCTATTGCAGGATTGGGTTGGGGCATGAATCCCGAGCCCTTGGTACGCGAAGCGTTGCGGGACGGAAGGCTTTGCGAAGTCGCGCCCGATGCGCCTTTGGACGTGCCCCTCAATTGGCAGATTGGGCGCGTGTTGTCATCTGCCCTGACCCCCTTGACCAAAGCTGAAAAACAAGCCGCTGCAAAGGCCTTGATCCCGGATGCCGACCGCCAGATAAACAGCAAAAATCCGGAGTAAGACAATGTTCTCACGCGATGCGCTCAGCTATGATCCGATCCCGTTGCCCGACCGAAGCGAGATGAGCGATGCCGAGATGCAGCAGGCCGCGCAGGCATTCCACGAAAAAATGCGCCAGCGCCATACCGTTCGAGATTTCATTGACCGCTCCGTTGATCGCGAAGTTATCGAGACCTGCTTACGAACCGCAGGCACCGCTCCGTCCGGCGCCAACCACCAGCCATGGCATTTTACGGCCATCGCTGACCCGGCTTTGAAACAACGCATCCGTGAAGAGGCCGAGGAAGAAGAACGTCGTTTCTATGCTGGCGGCGCAGGGGATGAGTGGATCAAAGCGCTAGAACCCATCGGGACCAACGCGGTCAAAGAACACCTGACCATTGCGCCTTGGCTGATCGTGGTTTTCGCCCAGCGCTGGGGTGAGTTCGAGGATGGCACGCGTTACAAAAACTACTACGTCCCGGAAAGCGTCAATATCGCAACGGGCTTTCTGTTGGCTGCCCTTCATCACGCCGGGCTTTCGACACTGACACACACGCCGAACCCTATGAAGTTCCTGAATGACGCGCTGGGACGGCCGACATCGGAAAAGCCCACAATGATTATCGCCGTTGGTCACCCATCAGAGGCCGCGACTGTCCCCTCCGTTGCCAAGCTGAAGAAACCTCTGGGCGAGATTTCGTCGTTCTTCTGATTGGACCGCTGGCGACTTCAGCTGCCCTGCAAATCAGGTGTCGCTGGCTTGGGCAAGACGACCATGTAACAGGCAGCGGTTGCGACCAGACTGCACAGCACAATGAACGCAACCGCCAGCGAAACCTCATGCATATGCGCGACCGCTGCCAATGCGGCTGACATGGCAACAGCGGTCAGGCGCGCAATGCTCTTGATCGCGGCAGAGGCCTGAACCCGCTGCTCTTTCGGGGCGACATCCAGAAAGTAGAGCTTGCGCGCGCTGCTGATCCCCGTGACGGCAACCGTTGCGATGAACAGGGCAATCGCATGCAGGTGAACTTCGTGGTCGATGCCCAGATAGTGAAACGCCAAAAGGACGATCCCCGTGATCGCCACCATCAAAGTCCCTGCGACCATGACGGTACGATGGGATTTCATGTTTAACAGCTGCCACAGCGGGGCCGAGACCAGATAGCCAGACGCCGAAGACACAATCATCGCGGTCAGCCCCTTGGCCGAGCTATGATGCGCCTCGGCCGCAATCAGAGCGAAAAACGGCACGGACAAGGACACCACGACAAGCGGCATGCGCATGACCAGGTAGCGGCGAAACCAAGCATGTTCGAACATGCTGAAGATGGACTTGATATTGGCTTTCAAAGACAGGCCCAAGTGTTTGGCTTCATTGGATTCTGAACTGTTGGTCTTGCGGATCTCAAACATCGCAAGGATCGACAGGGCAGATAGTAGAAAGAACGTGGCGGACACCGCGATGACGACCGAGTGGCGCGAAAATGGCGGATTGTCCTTGGTCAACTCATGCAACAAAAGCGCCAACCCTATGGCACCCAGCCCTCCGGCCCCCAGTTGCAAATATTGCATCATCATTCGGGATTTCGAATGCACATGATCGCCCAGTAGATCGGTTAACATGAGGTTCTGCACCTCATCGATAAGCCCGATCAGGAAAAAGACTGCGATGAAGGCAATGGCGATCAGCGGCACGATGCCTGTGGCGGCTACCCCCATGGCGACCAAAAGGCAGGTTCCGATTGCAATCTCGGTCATCGCAATCCCGCGTTTCTTCTCGGGCCGCGCGGCAATCGAACGCGCCAGAAAGAAATCTGCGATCATGCTGCCGACCATGCGTACCGAGACCAACGCCCCCGCGATGAACATCGGCAACTCGAATGAGACTGCCAGAAACGGCAAAACCACCGACGGGCTTCCTAGCGTCCAAGCGACCTGAGACAGAATGCTCTGCCCGGCGAGAACCGGGACATTGCGTTTTGCCAGATCTGACGGGTCACGCGCCATGTATCACTCTGGCATCAAAGCCAGCCTTTTTGTTTTCTCGCCCACATTTCAAAGAGTAATCGCTTGAGCCTGATCAGCCAAGCAACACTTCGGAAGCTGAAAAAACAAAAGCCCGACCAAACGGGCCGGGCTTTTCGATACCAGTTGTCGAGTGCAATCAGAGCTGCGCCATGACCTCATCGGTCGCTTCAAAGTTGGTTGTCACGCGCTGAACGTCATCGTCATCTTCCAGCGCATCGACCAGCTTCATCAGCTTCTGCATGTCTTCCAGACCCAGCTCAGTGGTCGTGGTGGGTTTCCAGACCAGCTTGGTGGATTCGGATTCGCCTAACGCCTCTTCCAGCGCATTCGATACGTCGTTCAGATCGGTATCGGCGCACCAGATGATGTGACCATCTTCCGAACTTTCGACGTCCTCGGCACCTGCCTCGATCGCGGCTTCAAAGATAGTATCCGCGTCACCTGCATCCGCCTGATAGACCACCTCACCCTTGCGGTCGAACATGAACCCGACCGAGCCGGTTTCGCCCAGGTTTCCACCATTCTTGGAAAAGGTCGAACGCACGGTCGAGGCCGTCCGGTTGCGGTTGTCCGTCATGGTCTCGACGATCACAGCCACACCGTTGGGGCCGTAGCCCTCGTACCGGATTTCTTCGTATTCGTCGCCTTCGCCCGCAACCGATTTCTTGATCGCGCGGTCGATCACGTCCTTGGGGACCGAGTTCGACTTGGCCTCTTTCACCGCCAGACGCAGGCGCGGGTTTTTGTCGGGATCAGGGTCGCCCATCTTGGCGGCCACGGTGATCTCTTTCGACAGTTTGGAAAACAGTTTGGACCGCGCGGCGTCCTGACGTCCCTTGCGGTGCTGGATATTGGCCCATTTGGAGTGGCCTGCCATGGTGCGTCCTCGTCATCATGTTAGCGTATTCGGCGCTCATATAGACGTTTGCGGGGCAAAGGATCAAGAGAGCGGCTTGCGGGACGCCCATCTGAGGGTAAGGTGGCCGCATGACGACCGATCAAATCATTCTGTTTGCGCTTTTCATTACAGTCTTTGGAATGCTTCTGTGGGGACGTTTCCGGTATGACCTTGTGGCCTTCGCCGCCCTGATGATCGGGGTCACGCTGGGCGTTGTACCAGTCGACAACGCCTTTGCCGGGTTCGGGCATCCTGCAACAATCATCGTTGCCTTGGTGCTGGTAGTTTCGGCTGGGCTGGTCCGATCCGGGGCCGTATTCCTGATCACGCGCACTCTTGTGGATGCCTCGCGTGGACTTGGCGCCCATATTGCACTGATGGGCGGAATCGGCGCGGTTCTGTCGGCTTTTATGAACAACGTCGCTGCACTAGCCCTCCTGATGCCGGTCGACATACAGACCGCGCGCAAAGCGGGGCGCGCGGTGGGGCTGACGCTCATGCCGCTCAGCTTTGCGACGATCCTGGGTGGCATGGCGACCCTGATCGGGACACCGCCAAACATCATCATCGCCTCGATCCGGGCCGAGACCTTGGGCGAGCCGTTCAAGATGTTCGACTTCGCCCCCGTTGGCGGGATTGCGGCCATCGCCGGTTTGGCGTTCGTGTCGCTGATTGGCTGGCGGCTGATCCCGAACCGAGGCGCGCAGGACGAAGCAACCGAGGCGCTGGCGGAATACATCGCCGAACTCACCCTACCCCCCGAGTCGCCTCATATCGGCAAGCGTGTTAGCGAGCTGTACGAGGATGCCGAAAAGTCCGATGTGGCAATCATTGGCCTGATCCGCGACGGCAAGCGGCGCTATGGCCGGTCCGCCCACGCCACGCTGAAAGAAGGCGACGCGCTGGTGCTGGAAGCGCGGCCCGAAGCGCTGGATGAGTTTCGCGCGGCGCTTAAGCTGGATTTCTCGGACACCCGTCGGCAAGAGGTGCTGACCGCAGAAGGCGACGGGCTTGAGGTGATCGAAGTTGTCGCCACGGAAAGCGCGCGCATCACCGGTCGAACCGCGCAAGGGTTGGGTCTGGCGTGGCGGCAAAGTACGGTTCTGATGGGCATCTCGCGCCAGGGTCGCCGCATCACTGAACAGGTCCGCAAGACCGAGGTCGAGGCCGGCGACATCCTGCTTCTGCTCTGCCCCCGCGATCGGGGTGCCGACGTGACGGAATGGCTGGGTTGTTTGCCACTGGCGCAACGGGGCCTGAACGTGACGGCCAACGAAAAAGCCTGGCTCGCCATCGGTCTGTTCGCCACTGCGGTTTTGGCGGCCAGCATTGGGTTGATCTACCTCCCCATCGCGCTGGGTTTTGTCGTGGTGGCCTATGTCCTGACCAAAATCATGCCGATCAGTGACATCTACAACCATATCGAATGGCCCGTTGTGGTGCTGCTCGGCTCGATGATCCCTTTGGGCAGCGCGCTGGAAACCTCAGGCGGCACCGAATTGATCGCCAATGCCCTAATACAGCTGACCGATGGCCTGCCCGCCTGGGCCATCCTCACCGTTCTTATGGTTGTGACGATGACCCTGTCGGACGTACTGAACAACACAGCCACTGCCATTGTCGCCGCCCCCGTCGGCATCCAGATGGCCCGCACTTTGGAGGTCTCTCCCGATCCGTTCCTGATGACGGTGGCCGTTGCCGCCTCGGCCGCGTTCCTCACGCCGATCGGGCACAAGAACAACACGCTGGTTCTGGGGCCCGGAGGCTATCGGTTCGGTGACTATTGGCGCATGGGTCTACCGCTTGAGATCCTGATCATCGCGGTCTCAATCCCCACGATCCTTGTCTTTTGGCCGCTTTGACAGGTAAAGCCCCACTATGAAACGCTTTCTGATCCTTCAATTGCGCCCCGAAGCTGACGCATCCGACGCCGAATATGCCTCGATCCTCGACAAAACCGGCCTGACGCCCGAGCAAACCCACCGCATCAGGCTGGATTGCGAAGACCTGCCCAAAGGCTTGAATGTCACCAACTATGCAGGTGTCATCGTTGGCGGAGGTCCGGGTTGCGTCAGCGACGATCCAGCGACGAAATCCGAGTTGGACGAAAAGATCGAAAACGCGGTCATGGGGCTGATGCCTCAGATCACCGCGCAGGATCACCCCTTCATGGGCTGCTGCTATGGCTTAGGCGTTCTGGCCGCGCATTTGGGTGGCGACGTCAGCAAAACCCGTTTCGGCGAGCCGGTCGGCCCCTCGGCCTGCCGCCTGACCGAAGACGGTGCCACTGATCCGTTGACTGCGGGCCTCACGCCCAAGTTCGACGCCTTCGTCGGCCACAAAGAAGCCGTCCAGACGCTGCCCGATGGATGCGCGCATCTTGTCGCCTCAGACCCCTGCCCGTTTCAGATGATCCGCTGGGGGCAGAACGTCTATGCCACTCAGTTCCATCCGGAGGCCGATGCCAAAGACTTTGAACAGCGTATCAACATCTACAAGCATCACGGCTATTTCCCGCCCGAGGACGCCCAGCGCCTGATCGATATCTGCAACGCCGCCGACGTCACACAGCCGGGCGAAATCCTGCGCCGGTTTGTAGAACGCTATAGATGACCTAACGACGCGGTTGCCTGACGGTTTCCCCCTCGCTTAGTCTGCATTGAAACGACTTTGGGAGGAGTTGTTCTTGGATTTTCTAATCAATGTCGGCCTGCCTGTTTCGCTGGCTATCATCATGCTGTCTTTGGGTATCGGGCTTGAGATCGCCGATTTCCGGCGTGTCCTTACCCGCAAATACCCGTTTGCAATCGGTGCGCTGTGTCAGGTCGTGCTGCTGCCAATCGCCGCGTTTGCAACCGTCAAACTACTTGGCCTGACGCCAGAGATTGCCGTCGGTTTCATGCTGCTCAGCTTTTGTCCCGGTGGTGTAACCAGCAACATCCTGACGAAATTTGCCAGGGGCGATGTGGCGCTTTCGGTCAGCCTGACAGCGGTGATTAGTATCCTGTCGATCCTGACTGTGCCGATCCTAGCCGCATGGACCATCGCGCATTTCATGGGCGAAGACGCGCCCGAAGTGTCGATCACTGGGCTGGCGGTTGCCATGTTCCTGATCACGACCCTGCCCGTCGCCATCGGCATCACGGTCCGCAGGTTTGCAACGGGGTTTGCAAACCGTATCGAGGGCGGGTTGTCCAAACTGGCTGGCGCTCTGTTCCTGCTGATCGTCATCGCCGCCGTGGCCGGGAACTGGCAGCTCTTTATTGAGAACCTTGGCATCATGGGCACCGGGTTGGTGTCTTTGAATATCGCCCTGCTTCTGATCGGTTTGGGCGTCTCACGCGCGGCGAACCTGTCCTGGGCCGAGTGTAAAAGCATCTCGATTGACACCGGCATCCAGAACTCGACCCTTGGGCTGACCTTGGCGGCGCTGATCACGGGGACCGAGACCGGGTTCAGCACTCTGGCTTTGCCCTCGGCGGTTTATGGCGTCACTATGTATGTCGTTGTGTTCCCCTTCCTCCTTTGGTTTCGCAAACGCTGAAAGGACCTGACATGGCCAATAACACGGCAGATGCGATCGTTGTCGGATGCGGGCTGGCCGGGCTGGCGGCTGCGGCTGAGCTGGGCGACCGGGGCAAGACTGTGATCGTTGTGGATCAGGAACCCGAGAGCTTTCTGGGCGGCCAAGCGTTCTGGAGCCTCGGTGGCCTGTTCATGGTCGACACGCCCGAGCAGCGCAGGATGGGCATCAAAGACAGCCACGACCTGGCCCTGCGGGATTGGATGGGCAGCGCGCAATTTGATCGCGACGACGATCTGTGGCCCCGGAAATGGGCCGAAGCCTATGTTGAATTCGCCGCAGGGGAAATGCGCCCTTGGCTGCACGATATGGGTCTGCGCTGGTTTCCGGTGGTTGGTTGGGCCGAGCGTGGAGGCTCCTACGCGGACGGGCATGGCAACTCGGTGCCGCGGTTTCACATCACTTGGGGCACCGGCCCAGGCGTGCTGGAACATTTCATCCGCCGCGTGAAAGAGCATGTCAGTGCGGGGTTGATCCAGCTAAAGTTCCGCCATCAGGTCAGCCACATCATCATGCAAAACGGCTGCGCCAAAGGCGTCTCGGGCGAAGTTCTGGCCGAGGATACAGCCCAGCGCGGCGCCAAGACCAACCGCGAAGAGCTGGGCGAGTTTGAATATTACGCCCCTTCGGTCATCGTCACCTCGGGCGGGATCGGAGGGAATTTTGAGATGGTCCGAAAGAACTGGCCCCGCGACCGTCTGGGCGAACCTCCGCAAGACATGGTCGCAGGTGTCCCGTTTCACGTGGACGGACGTATGATCCCGATCAGCGAAAAGGCGGGCGGCCATGTGATCAACGGCGACCGCATGTGGCATTATACGGAAGGCGTCCGAAACTGGGATCCGATCTGGCCCGCACACGGAATTCGCATTCTGCCCGGTCCAAGCTCGATGTGGTTCGATGCCAAGGGCAACCGCTTGCAACCGCCCTGCTTGCCGGGGTTCGACACGCTAGGGACGCTGCGCGAAATTCTGAAAACAGGACACGAGTATAGCTGGTTCGTTCTGACCCAGAAGATCATCAAAAAGGAATTCGCTCTGTCGGGTTCAGAACAGAACCCCGATTTCACCTCGGGCAGTTGGAAAGAGGTGATCCGCCAGCGCATCCTGTCGGGCAGCAAAGCAACAGCCCCCGTTGAGGCGTTCAAGGAAAAGGGCGAGGATTTCATCGTCGCGAACACTCTGACCGAGCTGGTCAGCGGAATGAACCAGCTGGGTGGAGGTCTGATTGATGAAGCCCATCTGAGGGCGCAGATCGAGGCGCGGGACTCTCAGGTCGACAATCCGTTCTCGAAAGACGCTCAGATGATGGCGATTCTGGCGGCACGCAACTATCGCGGAGACAAGCTGATCCGGACGACCAAGCCACACAAGTTCCTCGATCCCTCAAACGGTCCGTTGATTGCGGTCAAGCTGCACGTGCTGACCCGCAAGACGCTTGGGGGTTTGCAGACCAATCTGGACAGTCAGATGATCGGAGAGGACGGGCAAGTGGTGCCCGGCCTGTTTGCCGCCGGCGAGGTCGCCGGTTTCGGCGGCGGGGGCTATCATGGCTACAACGCGCTTGAAGGCACGTTCCTTGGCGGCTGCATATTCTCAGGCCGCAACGCAGGGCGATCCCGCGCTGTGGCCTGATTCGTCACTGCTTGCGAACCAGTTTGATGACGGGTTCGCCCGCCTCATCCAAAAGGGCCAACGCGTCGCCCTGCACGGCGAAGGTAGTGACGCTCTGCATTGTTTTCAGGAAGGCGCGTTCGATCTCATCCAAGGGTGGCGGGCAAGCCATGAGTGTGGCCGCCATATTGTCCGGAAACTCGATGCGGTTGCCTGAGATTTCGGCCTGACCGGTGAACCGATTGCATCCGCCGGTGCCCGAGAACGCGCCACCTTGGCCAAAGATCAGCTCAGGCCGTCTCTCCGTTTCGATCGGCTCACCGTTTAGCGATGCGGCGATCCAGTCCGAATTCTCCAGCATTGTCGCCCCCTGCGCCTGAACTTGCACGAGCATCAGATCGACGGAATTGCCCGCCTCATCTGAAATTACCGGATACACCGTGTCCGTCGTGAAAAGCAGCTTTTGCCCTTGAGTAATTGTCGCCCTTACAGAGTACCGGTGCCCGTCCTTGATCAGAGCGTCGTCATAGCTCAGCTTGAAGGGCGCGGGAACGGCTGACAGAGCGTATCGCTGCGCCGCCAGCGTCACGGCTGGCGCGTCGGCAAGCGAGACATCCTGAAGCTCAACAAACAGGGTTGCATCGGGCGGAACGGCGATCCTTTCGCGATAGCTGGCCGAGCCTTCGACTGTTCCGGCAAAGCCAGTGCTCGCCATCATCGCGCAGGCGATCGCGGCAATTGCGGTTCCTTTTGCAGGCATGATCCAATCCTCTTGTCGCAAAATACATTCATAGAGCTTTGTGTATCGGCCAAGATTTGCAAGAGGCACCGCGAAATGACGGCGGGTCAGTGCCGATCTTACAGTGGCCAGAACAGCGGAATGAGAAGTGATGCCAACAGCCCAACGGTCAGGTTCAGCGGAATACCCACCTTCATGAAATCCGTGAACCGATAGCCGCCGGGGCCATAGACCATCATATTTGTCTGATACCCGATTGGCGTCGCGAAGGAGGCCGAGGCCGCGACCATGACAGCAACCACAAGGGGACGTGGGTCCATCCCAACGGCTTGCGCCAGACCAATTGCAATCGGCGTGACAACTACGGCGACCGCGTTGTTTGAGACCAGCTCGGTCAGAACCGAGGTCAGCAGATACACCGCCCAGATGATCAGGAACGGCGGCAAAACACCCAGCGACGGCGCGACCGCTTCGACAATCAGGGATACCGCACCTGACGCGTCCAAGGCGGCCCCAATGGCCAGCATGGCAAAGATCAACGCCAGCAGGCGACCCTCGACAAAGGAAAACGCTTCATCCGCGTCGATGCAGCGCGTCAGAAGGACTGCAGCGACGGCTAGGATGGACAGCAGCAGGATCGGCGCGACGCCTAGCGCCGCCATAACCACGATTCCGATCAGAGAGCCAATCGCAATTGGCGCATGGCTTCGGCGGAAGGCCCGCGCCGAGGGTTGGGTGACATCCACCATGTCCATGTCGGCGGCCAGCTTCTGTATGTCAGCGGGCGACCCTTCGAGCAGCAGCGTATCCCCCACCCGCACGACAAGTTCATCGAGCTGCAAACCGATATTCTGGTTCCGCCGATGCACCGCCAGCACATAGACACCATAACGACGGCGCAGACGCATCGTACCCAGCGCTCGACCTACCATCCGACAGCCCGGAGTGATCAGAACCTCGACCGTTTTGGTCTCGACAGCCGAAAGCTGATCAACCCTCTTGAGCTCCTTGTTGCTCTGCAGACTCAAAAGCTCAGTCATTTCGGTGCGCAGAACCACTCGGTCGCCGACATTCAGCGTCACCCCTTTGAGGTTGCGCCGCAAAGAGTCGTCACCGCGCAGAACGTCGATCAGACGCACACCGGGACGCTTGAACAGCTGCACGCCGGTGACCTCACGCCCAATCAGGTTACTTTCCGGGGGAATGACGGCCTCGGTAAAGAATTTCATCTTGGACCGGTCGCTCAGCATCGAGGCCATGCTGTCCCGTTCCGGCAAAAGTCGCGGCGCGATGAAGCGCAGGTAGACCATGCCATAGATCACCAGCACGATACCCAGCGGCGTGACTTCGAAAATCGTAAACGCTTGCATGCCCTGCGCCCGGGCCACACCGTCCACCAGCAGGTTGGTCGAGGTCCCGATCAGAGTCAGTGTGCCTCCCAGAATGGCGGCATAGCTGAGCGGGATCAGCAGCTTAGAGGCAGGCACGTTCAACGTTCGGGCGATTTGAACAAAGACCGGGATCATCACTACGACCACCGGCGTGTTTGACACCACCGCCGATGCCACCACCACGAACGCCATCAGCAAGGCGATCGCTATGCGCGGGTTCACTTGCGCTTGCTTTTGGGCCGTCGAGGTGAATGCATCCAGCGCTCCGGTCCGCACCAAGGCCCCCATGATGATGAACATCGCGGCAATCGTCCAAGGCGCGGGGTTCGAAAGCACGGCCAGCGCGCTTTGATACGGCAGAATGCCCGTCACCAGCATTAGTGCGACGCCACCAATGGCCACGACCTCGGTCGGGTAGACCTCGCGCAGGAACATCACGAACATGCCTGCGACCACCAAAAGCGCCAGTATTGCGCTGCCCGTGTCTGTCAGTGAGAGGAATTGCATTCGTGGTTTTCAGTCCGAACCCTAGGCCCAAGCGCCTGACTTCCAGTTTCCCGCATTGCGCGGATCAGGGCAAGCATTTAGGGCCCGGCCTGCTCCAACCGACCGCCCACGCGCACCATGCGCACTGATTTTGCGCTGCCATCCTGATCATTGGTCTCGACGAACACTCCGCTGAGGGTTGCCTCACCATTGGCCGGGGAAAAGCGCGCTTTGGGCATGCCGGTGATGAACCGCCGCATCGGCTCGACCTTGTCCATACCGATGACCGAGTCATAGTCACCGCACATCCCAGCATCCGTCAGATAAGCAGTGCCGCCGGGCAGAATCTGCGAATCCGCCGTCGGCACGTGCGTATGTGTGCCCACCACAAGGCTGGCGCGCTTGTCACAATAGTGGCCCATCGCCATTTTCTCGGATGTCGCCTCGCAATGCATATCGACGATGATAGCATCGGCCTGCCCGCCGCGCGGGTGTGACTTCAAGATCGGCTCGACCGCCGAGAACGGATCATCAAAGGGCCGCTTCATGAAAACCTGGCCCAGAACCTGAACCACCAGAACCTTGCGCCCTCCGGGTGCGTTGAACAGGCGATGACCCCGCCCCGGCGCGCCCTTGGCAAAGTTCACCGGGCGCACGATGCGCGACTCTTTCTCGATGTGTTGCAGCATGTCTTTCTGGTCGAAGGCATGATCGCCCAGCGTCACGCAATCCGCGCCCGCATCGAGCAGCAGTTTGGCATGATCCCCGGACAGCCCCATCCCGTTCGATGCGTTCTCGCCATTAACCACAACAAATTCCAACCGCCATTCGTCGCGCAGACGCGGCAGATGCTGTTGGATGGCCGTGCGTCCCGCGCGGCCCATGACGTCACCCAGAAAAAGTATCCTCATCCCAACGGTCGTAAGTCTGGTCAACGCGAAGCACAAGTGGTTATGCTGCCGTAATAAACCGTCAAAGCCCTTTAGATCGGAGAAACTTGATGTCGCGTATCCTATTGTCTGCCCTTGGCCTCACTGCGCTTGCCGCTTGCGATCAGGCGGGAACGAGCGATTCCAACACGCAGATTGCCAACCCTGCAGCCACATTCTGCGTGGAAAGCGGCGGCAAATATGAAATTCGCGACGGTGCCGACGGGCAAACCGGCGTTTGCATATTGGCCAGCGGCCGCGAGGTAGACGCTTAGGAGTACTTCCGTGAGAACCACTCGATCTAAGGAGGGAGCCTTAGAACGTCAGAACACGGCTTTCCGTGACAACCATATCCAGCGGCTGATCGGTGGGCTCTAAAGGCAGCCCTTCGGCCTCTTGCCCATCGAAGGCAAAGCCGATCGCCAGCGTTGGGCGTTTGGCGCGCAGTCCTTCCAAGGTGCGGTCGTAGAACCCGCCGCCATAGCCCAGACGGCCACCCTTGGCGTCAAAAGCCACCAGAGGAACAATCAGGATTTCGGGGTCGAAGTAATCGTCGATCTCGGGCACTTTCGCTCCGAACGGCCCGTCCTTCAACGCGCCCTCAGGCGTCCAGCGTGAGAATTTCACCGGCTGCCCTGCGGCCTGAATCACCGGCACACCAACGGGGCCGTAAGCTGTAGCCTCGGCCATTGCTGGCAGCGGGTCGATCTCGGTCCGGATTGGCATGTATCCGGACATGGGCACGCCCCGGTGGCCTGCCAGTATCTCGGACAAGCGGCCTGCAGCGCCCGGCACACGCGCGTCAAACGCCGCTTTGCGACGAGCAAACGCGGCCTTGCGCGCCATCGCTTTGATTTCAGTCAGATCGGTCACAGAAGCACCACGCTGGCAAGTCCCAAGAAGATGAAGAAGCCCATGACATCCGTTGTGGTTGTCACAAACGTCCCAGATGCCAGCGCCGGGTCAATGCCCATTCGGTCCAGCAAGACCGGTACTACCGTACCTGCAAAGCCCGCGATGATCATGTTCACGACCAAAGCAGACCCGATCACGACCCCAAGCAGCGGCGAATCGAACCAAAGCATCCCCACCGTGCCCAGAACAATCGCAAAACACAGGCCGTTCAGCATGCCGACCAACAGCTCGCGTCGGATCACGCGCATGACGTTCGAGGCGGTCAGGTCGCGCGTGGCGAGTGCCCGCACCGCAACCGTCAGCGACTGCGTCCCCGCATTGCCACCCATCGAGGCGACAATTGGCATCAGGATCGCCAGCGCCACCAGCTGATCAATTGCAGCCTCGAATTGCGAAATCACCAGCGAGGCACAGATCGCCGTACACAGGTTCACCGCAAGCCACGGCAAACGCCGACGACTGGTCGCGGCGACACTGTCCGAGATCGAGCTTTCGTCGCTCACCCCCGCCAAGCGCAGAATGTCTTCCTCATGTTCTTCGTCCAGAACCACCATGGCATCGTCGATGGTGATGACACCGACCAGACGGCCATCGGCATCGACCACTGGGGCCGAGATCAGGTGGTACTGGTTGAAAGCATAGGCCACATCCTCTTCGTCCTGATCGACAGGGATGATGTGGAATTCCTCTTCTGCCAGGTCCCGCAGCGGGACCTCGCGCCGTGCGGCCATCAGTTTGCCCAAGGTTATCTGCGCGACAGGTTTCAGACGCGGATCAACCAGCACGACATGATAGAACTGTTCCGGCAGGTCATCATTGGCGCGCATGAAATCAATGGCCTGCCCCACCGTCCAATGCTCGGGCGCCATGACGACCTCGCGCTGCATCAAACGACCAGCCGAGTTTTCGGGGTAGGACAGCGCCTGCTCTGCCGCGACCCGCTCGGAATCCTCAAGCGCGTCCAGAATCGTCTCCTGTTGCGGCTCTTCCAGATCCTCCAGCAAGTCGACGACATCGTCGCTGTCCATGTCCCGCACGGCTTCGGCCAGAACGTCGGGTTTTAGGACACCAATGACCTCTTCCCTAACGGCCTCATCCAGTTCCGACAGGATGTCGCCATCGAACTCTTTGTCATAGAGGCGGATCAGGCGCGCACGGTCATAGGGATTGATCTGTTCCAGAAGGTCGGCGATGTCGGCTGCGTGCAGCGGCTCCATCAACTCGACCAACTTGTCGCGATCATCCACGTCAACGGCAAACAGGATCGCCGCAACGGTACGGCGGTCCAGCGCGTAGACGTCTTCGTCAGCGGAGTCGGTTACGGGATCATCAATGCCTGTGGTCATGTGCTGCTCCCGTTCTTAGTCATGCCATTGGCCCCTAATTAGAAGAAGCAGCTACCGGAAAACAATGACAATGCGCCGATTTACGCTCATCTTTCGCACGCATATGCTGATGAACGGGCTAAAACAGCTAAGGAACAAGGCGAATGGTGCAAAAGACGCTTTTGAAAGGGCGCGTTCTGAGTTTTGACGGCTCCCCTTTTGAGGGAGAGCCAACGGATTGCACCAAACTCGACGAAGCGGTCGTGATCGAGGATGGGCGTGTTCAAGCCGTTGGTGCGCTGGATCGCTTGCGTGCCGTGCATCCGGATGCTGAGGTTAGGGACTACGGCAAGCACCTGATCATGGCCGGGTTCGTTGACCCGCATGTGCATTTCCCTCAAACCGCCATGATCGCGAGCTGGGGCAAGCGGCTGATCGACTGGCTGAACACCTATACCTTCCCCGAAGAGATGAAGTTCGGCGATATCGACTACGCCACCGAGATCGCCAACCGTTACCTCGACCTGACAACGGCGCATGGAACGACGACCATGTGCAGTTTCTGCACGATTCATCCTGAAAGCGTCGATGCCTTTTTCTCGGTCGCCCAACAGCGCGGCCAACGGGTTGTTGCAGGCAAAACCTGCATGGACCGCAACGCACCCGAAGGGCTGCGTGATACCGCACAAACGGCCTATGATCAGTCCCAGGCCCTGTTGGAGAAATGGCACCACGTGGATCGTCTGTCTTATGCGATCACGCCACGGTTCTCGCCCACCTCGACGCCCGAACAGCTTGAGGCTTTGGGCGCGCTTTGGGCAGAGCATCCGCATTGTCTGATGCAAACCCATCTGAGCGAGCAAACCGATGAGATTGAGTGGGTCCGGTCCCTGTTCCCGGATGCGCGCGACTATCTGGATACCTATGAGAAGTTCGGTCTGCTGGGTCAGAACGGCCTCTATGGTCACGTCATCCATCTGGAGGATCGTGAGCGGGATCGGCTGCGCGAGGTGGACGCCGGCTTGGTGCATTGCCCGACCTCGAACACCTTCATCGGGTCGGGCCTGTTCGACATGAATGGGTTGATCCGAGATGGCCACCGCGTTGGCCTGGCCACTGATACCGGTGGCGGGTCCAGCTTTTCGATGCTGCGCACCATGGCCGCTGCTTATGAGATCGGCCAGCTGCGCGGTCGCCCTTTGCACCCGGCGCAATTGCTTTGGCTGGGTACAGTCGGGTCGGCTCGAACGCTGCGAATGGATGACTGCATCGGGAATGTCGCCCCGGGGATGGAGGCCGATCTGGTGGTGATCGACCTAGCCTCGACCCCAGCCATCGCCCAGCGCGAGGCCCATGCCGATGATCTGTGGGAGGCCGTGTTCCCCACCATCATGATGGGCGACGACCGCGCTATCGCTGATGTCTGGATCGGAGGGGCACAGGTCGCCCGTTGAATGCGCCTTCGGCACATGCCTCCGGCGTGGATATTTTTAGCCAGATGAAGGGCGGATTCCGCTATTGGGCAAGTGCGCGGGCCAGACGTTTTTGGGTTTCGATGGTGCGCGGCAGGTCAATCGTCGTGATCTGACCGTCGCGCACGATCTGGCGGCCTTCAACGAACAGATGTTTGACCTGCATTGGACCCGCCAGAAGCAAGGCTGCCGGGTCCCAACTGCCCGCGCTTTCGAGGCTTGTGCGGGTATCCCAGACGGCAATATCGGCCCGTTTACCCGGCATCAGTCGGCCGCAATCGGGCCGTCCAAGCACGTCGGCGCCACCCCGTGTCGCGATCTCAAGCGCTTCGCGGGCGGACATGGCGTCTGCGCCATTCACCACGCGTTGCAGCAACATAGCTTGCCGCGCCTCGAGCATCAGGTTGCCGTTGTCATTGCTGGCCGACCCGTCCGCGCCCAGCCCCACCTTCACGCCTTTATCCCTCATGGTTCTTACTGGCGCTATGCCAGACCCGAGGCGACAGTTCGAGCAGGGGCAATGGGCCACTCCGGTTCCCGTCCTTGCGAACAGATCGATCTCGACCCCATCCAGTTTCACGCAATGGGCATGCCAGACATCTGCTCCGGTCCAGCCCAGCTCCTCGGCATATTGACCGGGACGACAGCCGAATTGAGCTTCGGAATAGGCGATATCTTCGTCATTCTCGGCCAGATGCGTATGCAGCATCACCCCCTTGTCGCGCGCCAGTAGTGCTGCGTCTCGCATCAGGTCGCGGCTGACGGAAAAGGGCGAACACGGTGCAAGGCCCACCCGGCACATCGACCCCTCGGAAGGATCGTGAAACGCATCCACCACGCGGATCATATCGTTGAGAATGTCTTTCTCACGCTCGACAAGACTATCGGGCGGCAGGCCTCCGTCACTTTCACTGATACTCATCGCCCCGCGCGTGGGATGAAAGCGAATCCCCAATTCCGAGGCGGCGGCAATCGTGTCCTCAAGCCGCGCTCCGTTCGGGTAGAGGTACAAGTGGTCGGAACTGAGCGTGCATCCCGACAGAGCCAATTCGGCCAGCCCGATCTGCGCCGAAGTGAACATCTCATCCGGTCCGAACCGCGCCCAGATCGGGTAGAGCGTCTGCAGCCAGCCGAAAAGCAAGGCGTCCTGCCCGCCCGGAACCGCCCGTGTCAGCGTTTGGTAAAGGTGGTGATGCGTATTCACCAACCCAGGTGTGATGACGCAGCCCGAGGCATCGTGAATCTCTCCGGTTGTTGTCAGACCCTGGGCAATTTCGACGATCTGGCCGCCCCGGATCAGGATATCCGCGCCGTGCAGCTCTTGGCGATTATCATCCATTGTCAGGATGGTGTCGGCGTTTTTGATCAGTATTTCGGGCATTTTACGCTCCTGCTTCTGCCCGTCTCAAGCAAGGAGTGCATTAGCCAGCGGAAAACGGGCGCAAGAACCGGCTCAGTACAGTCTACTCACGCGCGACCATTGCGGCAATGAAATTCAATAGCTATGTCGCTAACACGCGATATGTCCGGTGTATGTAACATGCGATCTGTCCGGTTCTATTCTGTCTCTGAGAGGAGGCGTTATGAACCGAGCAGAAGTGTTACAGGAAGTTCGACTGATGAAGTTTGAAGATGTGTATTCGCGGCGAAGCGCGAACAAGCTGACGCAAGAACAGGCGGCTGAGATACTGGGTGTATCCGTGCGCACCGTCAGGCGTTGGGAGGATCGATTTGAGGCGGATGGTGCAGAAGGTCTGTACGACCGTCGGCTTGGCAAACTGGCCAACAATCGTGTTGCCACGGATAAGGTCATGGAGATGCTTGAACTGTTTGATACCAAGTACTGGGATTACACGCCGAAGCATTTCCACGAGAAGCTGGTGGCCCACCATGGTTTCACACAGAGCTACAACTGGGTGCGGCTTACACTGCAGCGCCACGGCCGGGTTCAGGCAGCACCCCGACGAGGTGCCCATCGGCGCAAGCGGCCCCGCCGTCCGATGGTTGGCATGATGTTGCATCAGGACGGCTCCAGCCATGAATGGGTTCCGGGTCAGTGGTGGGATCTGATCGTCACCATGGACGATGCCACCAACCGGGTTTATTCGGCATTCTTTGTCGAGGAAGAAGGGACGATGAGCAGTTTTCAGGGGCTGACAGAGGTGATCGAGGCGCAAGGTCTGTTTTGCTCGCTCTATGCCGATCGGGGCTCTCATTACTGGCATACGCCCGAAGCGGGCGGCAAAGTGGACAAGGACAATCTGACCCAGGTCGGGCGCGCCTTGCAGCAACTCGGCATTGAGCTGATCCCGGCCTATTCACCGCAGGCCCGTGGACGGTCTGAACGCATGTTTGGCACGTTCCAGAACCGATTGCCGCAGGAACTGCGGTCCCATGGGATCACAACCATTGAAGAGGCCAATCAGTTCCTGAAAGAGGTCTATCTTCCCGAACACAATGCCCTGTTTGCAAAGGAGCCGGAGGATACGACCTCGGCCTTCGTGCCGTTTACAGGCAATGTGCGCGACACCCTGTGTGTGCAGGAAGACCGCGTCGTCGGCAACGACAATACGGTGCGCTACAAGGGCCTGGTCATGCAGATCGCGGCAGACAGGCACCGTCATCATTTCGTCAAGGCGAAGGTCAGGGTCCACGAATACCCCGATGGTCAACTGGTCATCTTCCACGGCCCGAGATGCATTGGCCGCTACCAGCCTGACGGATCACCCATCACACAGGAGGATAGCAAACACAAAGTCGCGTGACCCGCTTCGACGTGGCGCGAACGCGGTGGCCCAAATCTACGGTCGCCTACGGCTCCCTCCGAATTGGGCCACCGCGCAATCAACTGAAGCGGACAATTGGCATGTTACCTACACCGGACAATTCAGAATGTTCTCGACATGAAATTCAATAGCTACGCAGGATTTCCAACGCCGCGGCGTGAATTTCAGCGTTGGCGGCTGCCAATGCCCTTCCGCCATTGTGAGCCGGGCCACCCTGCCAATCGGTGACGATACCGCCTGCGGCTTCAATCACTGCAATCGGCGCCTGAATGTCATAGGCGTTCAACCCGGCTTCGATCACCAGATCTGCCTGACCGGCAGAAAGCAGGGCGTAGGCATAGCAGTCCATGCCATAGCGGGTCAGTTGAACCAACTCAGCGACGGCCTGAAAACCTGCACGATCCTCTGACGTGCCAACCTCAGGGAAGGTCGTGAACAGGGTTGCCTGCTCCAACACCTGTGTGCCACGCGTTTTCAACGGAGTTGTGCCCAAAGGCCCAGTCAGTTGAGCTATGCCTGATCCGCCCACAAAACGCTCACCGATATAGGGCTGATCCACAACGCCCACGATCGGACCATCTTGCGTAGACAGGGCGATCAGAACGCCCCAGGTCGGCGTACCGCTGACGAACCCTCGAGTGCCGTCGATCGGATCAAGCACCCAGGTCCTGCCCGAAGACCCCTCAACCTGACCGAACTCTTCTCCCAGAATTCCGTCATCTGGCCGACGCTGTGCCAGAACCGCCCGCATGGCTTGCTCCGCCGCTCGATCAGCCACGGTAACGGGGTCATACCCGCCAGCCAGCTTGTTGTCAGTTTCGAGATTGGTCTGCCTGAAATATGGAAGGATGGCTGCGCGCGCGGCGTCAGCCATTTCTTCGGCAACTTCAAGGTCGGTCAGGTCGGTCTGGCTCATGCAGCACAGGTGCTGCGAACACGGGCCGGTGTCAAGCCGTAGTGATCAGGCAACGTCGCTGAGAACGCGTGCCAGTTCAAACAAGCGGCGACGCTGGTTTTCCGGAATCGCGTAGTAAGAGCGCACCAGATCCAGGGCTTCCTTGTCCCCCATCAGGTCAGCAGGAAGCGCGCTCTTGTCGGATTTCTCTTTTTGGCCTTCTTCAAGACCTTCAAAGAAAAAGCTGACCGGTACGTCCAGCGCATCGGCAATGTCCCACAGACGGGAGGCACTGATTCGGTTCGCCCCGGTTTCGTATTTCTGAATTTGCTGAAACTTGATACCAACTTGCTGCGCCAACTGCTGTTGGGTCATGCCAATCAGCCAGCGGCGATGTCGGACACGCTTGCCCACATGGACATCGACGTGATGAGTCATTGGTATTCTCCTCTACTACACACACATCTGTTGCGGGACTTCGCGCCGTTCACATAAACAGAAGTTAGAGAAGTCCCCATAAGCATCCCCCAACCAGACATGTGCGATCCCCCGATACAGCACTGCCGTCCAATATTGCCGCTTTTGACTTTTTTTCAAGTTGGTTGAATTGGAATCTCTGTACATTGGTTTATGGTTGTGCATCTCTGGGATTTTGGCGACACGGTCTAACCAAACTGTCTTCGTTAGCGCGCACAATTAGCTGAACGCATTGACAATTTCGCTCATACTGCGACCTATTCCCTGAAAACCAAGATGAACCATCATGCTTGCATATCGCATTGAATCCAAAGGCGCCGACGCGCGAATTGTCGAATTGCCCACGCCGACACCTGCCGAGGGACAGGTCAGAATCGCCATCAAAGCATGCGGCCTGAACTTCGCCGATTTGCTGATGCAGAAGGGCACGTATCAGGATACGCCAAAGCCTCCGTTTACTTTAGGCATGGAAATCGCCGGTGTTGTCGACGAACTGGGACCAGCAGTCTCTGGCTTGAAGGTTGGTGACCGTGTCGCCGTGTACTCGGGCCAGGACGGGTTGGCCGAGTACGGCGTGTTCGACGCGGATCGGGCCATCCCCATCCCGGATGAGACCAGTTTTGAGGAGGCTGCCGCCGTTCAGATCGCCTACGGGACCAGCCATCTGGCACTGGACCATCGCGCCCGGTTGCAGCCAGGTGAAACCCTGCTCGTGGCCGGAGCCGCCGGTGGCGTCGGACTGACCGCGGTGGAAATCGGCAAACTGATGGGCGCGACCGTGATCGCCCAAGCGCGCGGTGCGAATAAGCTGGCCGTTGCACAGGCTGCCGGGGCAGATCACTTGATCGACGCCTCTGAAGACCTGCGCGCCCGCGTCAAAGAATTGGGAGGCGCCGATGTCGTCTATGACGCGATTGGCGGCGACGTGTTCAAAGCCGCCTTCCGCGCCACCAACCCCGAAGGTCGTCTGCTGCCAATCGGCTTTGCTGGTGGCGAAGTCCCTCAAATCCCGGCCAACCACCTGTTGGTTAAGAACCTGACGGTAATCGGCTTCTATATCGGCGGCTACCTCAGGTTCCGCCCCGATATCGTGCGCAACAGTTTTCAGACGTTGTTCCAGTGGCATGCCGAAGGGAAGATCACGCCTCATATCAGCCACACCCTGCCGTTGAACGAAGTCGAACACGGCCTCCGCCTGTTGAAAGAGCGCAAATCCACCGGCAAGATCGTGATTACGCCCTAGCCCACCACGGCCCGAAGGGGCGTGCTGCCCAGCATGCGGAAATTCTGGCGCACCAGTTGCGCCAACGCCTCGATGACTGCATCGCGCCCCGGCTCTCCTCCGTAGAGGTTGATCATATGCGCGGGCAGCTCGGGCAAAACACCACCCGAGTCGATCTGTTCAAGGTGTGCAGCCTCGGTGCCATCTAGCATTGCGTGAATCGCAAGATCAGCGCTGACCGTGGCTTCGATGGTGCGGTCGTTCTCGGTTTCGACGGAAAGCTCCCACGGGATACCCGCGGCATCCAGCGCCGCGATAACCTGCGGACGGAACATGCAGCGCCGCCCCAGCGCAATCGGCACCGGATTCTTGCGCCAAGCCGACCCACCCGGTGCCCCGATCCAGCGCAGCGGAAGCTCGGCAATGGTCTCAGACCCGTCTGATGAGGAAGGCTCGGTCGTCAGGATCAGGTCACATTCCCCGCGTTTGAACATATCCTTAAGCTGCAACGAATAGGACGAGATCAACTGCACGCGCACACGCGGGAAATCGGCGTTGAACCGCTGAAGAACACGCGGAATCGCCGGGTAGACAATGTCATGAGGGACACCCAGAACCACCTCGCCCTCAAAGGCCTGATCCGTGAGTTTTGAGATCACCTCATCATTTAAAGCGATCATCCGGCGGGCATAAGCCAGCAACTGCTCGCCCGAGGCGGTCAGCGCGATGGTCCGCCCGCTGCGATCCAGAAGCTCCAAATCCAAAAGCTCTTCCAGGCGTTTCAACTGCATGGAGACGGCTGATTGCGTCAGATGCAGAAACCCCGCCGCGCGTGTGACGCCACCCTGATCGGCCACGGCCACAAAGGATCGCAATGTGGTGATGTCCAGATTTCTCATGTTCACGAATCCTTATGCATCCAATCAAAAATATTCGTTTTTAAAATGTGCACCAACTCGCCATATAAATCAAGGAAGTTGATGAGACCGATTTAAACCATCTGAAAAACGAAAGGATAGACCATGAACTCGATCGCCCTGAACCGACACTGCCCCCGACACAAGCAATCCCTGTTTGCGCGTATACGGTTCGTCCTGTCCGTAAGACGTCAACGTCAACAACTGGCTCAGCTGGATGCCCGCGCCCTGAACGACATCGGCATCACCCGTGCCCAGGCCGACGCCGAGGCCCGCCGCCCCATCTGGGATGCCCCGCAGTTCTGGAAAAGCTGCCTTTAATACTCATGTTTTTTCGGCGATAGGCGATCTGCGGCAGCAGGTCGCCGTTTTTGTTGCGTATTTTAGGCGGAAATACTGCAGAAACTCTTGAAACACAGCCTACAGTTGCCGATATTCAGCAGGAAAGTGGCCAATACTCACGGGCCGCACGCAGATACGTTTAGGGAGACCTTTGTAAATGGCACAATTCGATACGATTCGGACGGCCGCAGGCGCACGCGCCGCCGAGATTGATGAGGGCCTTCGCGCCCATATGAACAAAGTCTATGGAACGATGTCCGTGGGCATGTTCATCACCTTCCTCGCAGCCTGGGCGATCTCGGGTCTGTCGATCACCACCGATCCGTCGGCAGCCGTGGCGCAACTGAACGCGAACACTTACCTGACCGCGCTGGGTCATTCGATCTATGTCTCGCCGCTGAAATGGGTAATCATGTTCGCACCGCTGGCCTTTGTGTTCGGCTTCAGCGCCATGATCAACCGCATGTCGGCTGCGGCTGCACAGCTGGTGTTCTACTCGTTCGCCGCCGTAATGGGCCTGTCGATCAGCTGGATCTTCATCGCCTTCACCGGTCAGTCGATCATTCAGGTCTTCCTGATCACCTCGATCGCCTTCGCGGGTCTATCGCTCTACGGCTACACGACCAAGAAAGACCTGTCGGGTATGGGAACCTTCCTGATCATGGGCGTTATCGGTCTGATCGTCGCGATGGTGGTCAACATCTTCCTGGCCTCTTCAGCCATGGCCTTCGCGATCTCGGTCATCGGCGTTCTGATCTTCGCCGGCCTGACCGCCTATGACACGCAGCAGATCAAGAACACTTACCTGCAGATGGCACATGCCGGTGATCAGGAGTGGCTGGGCAAAGCCGCCATCATGGGCGCGCTGAGCCTGTACCTGGACTTCATCAACATGTTCATGTTCCTGCTGCAACTGCTGGGGAACCGAGAGTAAACCCCTCCCCCAATGTAGAAACAATTCAAACCTGCCAGGACGCGATCTTGGCAGGTTTTTTCTTTCCGGAATATGCGTGACGGCAACGGCTGTTTACAGGCGATGTCCGAGCGTCACCCCTCTAGCTTGCGCGCCACCAGATACGAGGCCGGAAAGGCCGCCACAAACCCCACCGCCGCCGCCAGCACGATTGGCAGGACTGCGGTGTATCCCATCACCAGAACAGCGATAACCGCTGTGCCTGCGAGGGTAGAGCCAAGGAAGATATGTACGATCAACATCAGGGGGAGCATTGCGACCTCATTCAAGTATTCAACAGTGCGGGAACACTAGCGCTTTGATCGAATTCGGTCCTTGATCTGGGTCAGAGGTTTGGGGGTCGCGGATCACTTGCAACGAGCGGCGGGATGCGCTCGAGGAAGCGCGTGGGGCGGCTGAATGAAGGCGGTAAGAATCGCGACCAATCCAAGCGGATGAGCGGCGTCCCGGAAGTCGTCCAGTGGACGAACTCAGCCGCAAACGCTGAGCCCCAGAGCGCTAAAGCGCTCGCAACGGTTGATCAGTAGAACGGAGGGCAGCGCCGGCCCGAGGGGAGGCGCAAACGCGCCGCCCCATGAGGGCGGGTCGGCGCGGCCCGGCGGTACCGCCGGGCGGGTGGGTTGGCCTGTTGGCCTGTTGGCCTGTTGGCCTGTTGGCCTAGAGTGAACTTTCAATAAACAGACAGAGGGAAACTAAATGGAAGCTTGTTCATAATTCAGTTCTTCACCTAGAGCATCACGGACTTGCTCTATCAACATGCATGACGCGTGACTCCCAAAAGTAACTCCAGTCAAAGCATAGTTAGGAACTTGGACATACCCATCTTCTTTCAATGAGTATTTTATTAATCGTGTCTCAGCCTCAGGAAGCCATTCCTCAGTTTTACAGACCGAAAAGGCCTGCAGAATCGCCATCCATTGCTTTGGATTGGCATCGAAGACAGGCACTCCAGTTAGATGAAATTCAGCGGCTAGAAGTTCCGCTTCAGACACTCGTTTTCTGTCTAGATTGTCGCAGTAAAATACCTGTGCCCAATATGGAGCATCTTCCTTTAAACAGTTACTCTCTTTAGTAAAATGAAGCCTGAACCCCTGACCAGCGCTTGAGTACTTTCGCCACATGTACTGCTCATCATGTTTCTCTGGTTGCGAAAAACAGGAAATCCGAATGCGCTCGGGGGCAACTCTTACGAATTGTTTTTGCCAACGGCGCCTGTCGCGAAGAAACGCTCGAAACTCTTTGACTGACCGGTACTTCCGGCAGAATTCATGACTTGGTGGCAAATGCTTCATTGCCGAAACGCGAAGATCTTTGAAAAGTCCTCGCAACTTTTCTTCGGATGACCGCACAATAGGTACGACACCTTCTGCATCGTCGTTTTGGCCTCCAAGGTGACGAAACCAGACCTTACCATTTGCAAGATTTCCCAGTTCCTCAGGCAGGTAGCTGTTGCACGCGGGACGGTAGCGAAGAAGACTATGAGGAAGATTAGAAAAACTGCTCATAAATTTCTGATTTAACGATGAAAAATTCTTTGTTCACACCATTCATAGACAAACTACCGATGTGCGAAAGATCACGTTAGTTGGCTGCGCCAACTGCTTTCGCCAACCAACGAAAAAGTGGCAACCTTTAGTGACCCACCAGCACCATAACTGCCACCGGGTGCCGCACGCGTTTGGCCTTGCCAAACGCTTTCGCGCACTCGCACTAAAAATGGATTAAGAATCCATTTTTAGTGCGGAAATAAACGCCTCCTGAGGTATATCCACCTTCCCGAACTGACGCATCTTTTTCTTACCCGCCTTCTGCTTGTCCAGCAGTTTGCGTTTCCGCGTGGCGTCGCCTCCGTAACACTTCGCGGTCACGTCCTTGCGTAGGGCCGAGAGGGTCTCGCGGGCGATGACCTTGCCGCCGATGGCGGCCTGGATCGGGATTTTGAACATGTGGCGCGGGATCAGGTCTTTGAGCTTTTCGCACATCGCCCGGCCCCGCATCTCGGCCCGGTCGCGGTGAACCATTGTCGACAGCGCATCGACCGGCTCGTCATTCACCAGCACCGACATCTTGACCAGATTGTCCTCGGTATAGCCGGTCATCTGGTAGTCGAACGAGGCATAGCCCTTGGTCACCGATTTCAGGCGGTCGTAGAAGTCAAAGACGACCTCGTTCAGCGGTAGGTCATAGACGACCATGGCGCGGCTGCCTGCATAGGTCAGGTCCAGTTGGATGCCGCGGCGGTCCTGGCAGAGTTTCAACACGTCTCCGAGGTATTCGTCGGGCACCAGAATGGTCGCCTTGATGCGCGGCTCCTCGATATGGTCGACCTTGGAGGGGTCGGGCATGTCGGCGGGGTTGTGCAGCTCGATCATCTCGCCGTCTTTCATGTAGACGTGATAGATCACCGACGGCGCGGTGGTGATGAGCTCGATATCATATTCGCGTTCGATGCGGTCGCGGATGACCTCAAGGTGCAGAAGGCCAAGGAAGCCGCAGCGGAAGCCAAAACCCAGTGCGGCCGAGGTTTCCATTTCAAAGCTGAAGCTGGCGTCGTTCAGGGCCAGTTTGTCGATCGCGTCGCGCAGGTCTTCGAATTCGGAACTGTCGACGGGGAAGAGGCCGCAGAACACCACCGGCTGCGCGGGTTTGAAGCCTGTAAGAGCCTCTTCGGTGCCGTTGCGGTCATTGGTGATCGTGTCACCCACGCGGGTGTCGCGGACCTGTTTGATGGACGCGGTGAGAAAGCCGATCTCACCGGGGCCAAGCGAGTCCACCATCTCCATCTCGGGGCGGAAAACGCCGACGCGGTCCACATGGTGCAAGGTGCCGTTCGACATGAACTTGACCCGCATGCCCTTTTTCAGCGTGCCGTCCATGATGCGGACCAGAACGATGACGCCGAGATAGGCGTCGTACCAAGAATCCACCAGCATCGCCTTGAGCGGCGCGTCCAGATTGCCCTGCGGTGCGGGCAGTTGCTGCACGATGGCTTCCAGCGTCTCATGGATGCCCTGCCCCGTCTTGGCGCTGACCTGAATGGCGTCGGTCGCGTCGATGCCGATCACATCCTCGATCTGCTCGGCCACGCGATCACAATCGGAGGCAGGCAGGTCGATCTTATTCAGCACCGGCACAATCTCATGATCGGCGTCGATGGCCTGATAGACATTCGCCAGCGTCTGCGCCTCAACCCCTTGGGTCGAGTCCACAACCAGCAGCGAGCCTTCGACCGCGCGCATAGAGCGGCTGACCTCATAGGCAAAGTCCACGTGGCCGGGGGTGTCGATCAGGTTCAGCACATAAGCCTCGCCATTGTCGGCGGTATAATCGATGCGGACAGTGTTGGCCTTGATGGTGATGCCGCGCTCACGCTCGATATCCATGCTGTCGAGCAGCTGTTCCTTCATGTCGCGATCCTTGACCGTTCCGGTCTCTTGGATGAGCCGGTCGGCAAGGGTTGATTTGCCATGGTCGATATGCGCGACGATGGAGAAATTGCGGATATGAGCGAGGTCTGTCATGGATTGGGATATGTCCGGAGTTTGTGGTCTCGTCAAGCGCTGAAGCGTTGCAAAAAAGGCCATCCTCGCAGCTTTCTGACCAGTAGCATTTACCGGATTCTAGCCAATGGGTAGAATGATAAAAGCGACTGATCCGAATAAGAACCAGAAAGCAGCTATCAGGTGGCCGACTATTCTATCTTCGTTTTGGGCGAAAGCCAGTTAACGGTTTCGGTCGCGCAAGGGCTGGACGGCCTCACCCAAGGCACCGGCATCCATCTGATTGGTGAAACAATTACGTTCGACACTCTAGCTGTTACAGAAGTCTTCATCACGGACGCAGGTTCAGACACGAGCTTTGCAGACAATGATGGCAATCAGCGCTTGGATGGCGACCAAACAATTGATGGGACCCTGTTTTCCAGTGGTACGCGGGTTGAGGCCGAGTATGGAATTACCCTGACGGATGGAACCAATGCCTACCAGGCTGTTGCCTTCAATGTGAATAACTCCTCCCCCGCCTTTGGTACAGTTGAAGGGATAGCATTCATCGGCGGCCCGGGCGAGTTTCCTCCGTCAGGTATCCCACTGACCGTCGTCAGCACACAAGAGGGCCCGAGCTTTGAATCCTCAGATTATGTGAGCCCAATCTGCTATTGCCGTGGAACACTCATAGAGACCCCAGAGGGTGATATCCCGATTGAGAAGCTTCAGGTGGGCGACTTGGTCTGGACGAAAGATGACGGGCACCTGCCAGTCACTTGGGTCGGATCCCAAGATGTCATCGCGAGCGGCAGTTTTAGACCTGTCGAAATCCCCCCGGGCCCATTGCAAAATCCAATTGCGCTCAGTGTTTCACAGCAACATCGGCTGCTGATCACGCATCCTGCGGCTGAGCTAATGTTTGGGGCGCCGGACGTGTATGTTCCTGCAATCAGCCTTGTTGATGTTGGCCTTGCGCACTTCTCCGATGCACGCGCCGTTAGTTATCATCACATCTTGCTTGATCGACATAGCATCCTAAAGGCCAACGGGCTTGAGTCAGAAAGTATGTTTGTTGCGAAAGCACCTCGGGACGCAGAGCCAGACGCTTTGTTTTTTCAGAATTTCAGCCCCTTAGTGGCCGAGCCGATGCAGATCGCGCGAATGCCACTTCGACGTCGTGAAGCCACGGTTTTGCTTTGTGAAGTCCTACGTATTGATCCCAAGCCCCGTTTGATTCATACTCCCGCGTAGATTGAGAGGGGCGCAAGATCCCTCCAAGCAGGCAAAAACGAGGCATGAGCATGAAACAGTTCCTCCTAATCGCATTTTGTGCGGCGTCGCTGACGACAGTGGCTCCAGTTGCGGACGCATCGCAGATCAAGCGGGCGTGTTTGGCGTCGGATCGTCAGGCGGCGACGCGGGCACGGTGTTCTTGTATCCAGCGCGTGGCAGATCAGGCGTTGACGCGCAGTGATCAGAAGACCGTCTCGAAATGGTTCACAGACCCCCATCAGGCGCAGCAATTAAAGATGTCTCAGACGGCACGCGATGACGCGCTGTGGGATCGCTATCAGAACTTTGGCCAAATGGCGCAGGCGATCTGCAGCTAGGCCGTTCTGAAACCTTGACCTGATGCCCGCTGCGCCCCAGAAAAGGCGCAGCGAAAGGTGTATCTTATGGTGATGAAAGGGCTGACCCTCCGGGGCCTTGAGGTGTTTGAGGCGCTGGCCCGGACAGGATCGGTGGCACAAGCGGCCGAGATCACGGGGCTCAGCCAGCCCTCGGTTTCTCAGCAATTGCGCAATCTGGAAAAGGCCATCGGCACCGACCTGGTGGACCACGGGCGAAGGCCGATGCGACTGACGCAGGCCGGGCGCAGTTTTCTGACACGCGCGCAGGCGGTTCTGTCCGAGCTGCAGATGGCCCAAAGCGAGCTGACCGTGATGGATCTTGGCCATCTCACGACGCTCTCGATCGGATTGATCGACGATTTCGACAACGACCTGACACCGCGGCTTGCGACCCTTTTGGCCGACAGCCTGACGCGCTCGAAATTCAAGCTGATCACCCTGCCCAGCCTTGACTTGTTTTCCGAGCTTGAAGCACAGCGCCTGCATATGGCCGTCTCAGCCCATAGCGGCGAGGTGTTGGAGGGGGTCGTAGAGTACCCTCTGGTGCAGGACCCCTTCATTCTGGTCGCGCCGAGCAGCGTCAGCAATGGAACCGAGGCTGTCGAGAAACTCCCTTTCCTGAGATATGCGCGCGAGCAGCTGATCAGCCGCCAGATCGAGGGTCATATCGCCCGACAACAGATCGAGTTCGAAGAGCGGTTCGAGATCGGCTCACACCTGGCCCTGATGGCGATGGTGGCGCGGGGCTTGGGCTGGGCGATCACCACACCGCTGGGATACATGCGCGCGGCCCGGTTCCATGAAGACCTGCAGGCCCATCCTTGCCCCCTCGGGGCGTTTTCACGCACGATTTCGTTGTTCACCCGCACCGACTGGTCCGATCAGGTCCCGCAAGAAGTCTCTGGCATGATGCGACGGCTGATGCAAAGCCAGATGATCGACCCGGCCATTGCCAAGCTGCCTTGGCTCAGCGGACAGTTGAAGGTGATTGACAGCTAGCCCTCAAGATGCGCGGCAAGCCCTTCGACGGCGGTCTCGATCAGATCCAGCGCACCGTCAAAATCCCGCGTGTAGTACGGGTCGGGCACGTGATCCGCGCCGGTCTGTGGCGCGAAATCGGTCAATAGACGCACCGGGGTCTGATTGCCCAATGGGCGCAAGGCCTCGATATTCGCGATGTTTTCTGCGTCCATCCCAACAATCAGATCGAACCGCTCGAAATCCTCAACCACGAATTGCCGGGCCCGCAGATCGTCCAGCTTGATATCCCGGGCTATCGCTGCGGATTGCATCGGGCCATAAGGCGGCTTGCCGATATGCCAGCCTGCCGTCCCGGCGCTGTCGATTTCATGGTGGGGCGCGCGAGTGCGAAAAGTGCCCTCGGCCGCAGGAGACCGACAGATATTGCCCAGGCAAACAAAGAGGATACGATGTGTCATGGGCCAATCTGTAACGCGTGAGGGGCATATGGAAAAGATCGTCATTCTGACCGGAGCCGGGATTTCCGCCGAAAGCGGCCTCAGCACCTTTCGCGAAGAGGGCGGCCCATGGGCGCAACACCGGATCGAGGATGTGGCAACGCCCGAAGGTTTCGCCCGCGATCCTGCCTTGGTTCAGGGGTTTTACAACGCCCGCCGCGTGCAGGCCGCCAAGGTGGAACCCAACGCAGCGCATAAGGCGCTTGCCCGGCTGCAACGGGACTTTCCGGGCGAGGTTGTGATCGTCACACAGAATGTCGACGGGCTGCACGAGGCCGGCGGCGCGCAGGATGTGATCCACATGCACGGGAAACTATCCGGCGCGCTCTGCGCATCCTGTGGCCACCGCTGGACAGCACCGCCTGAGATGGAGGTGGGCGAGCCCTGCCCGGCCTGACTTCCGACATTTTTTCGTATAAGTCATTGATATTATTATGCCTTGGTTGCCAAAAGGCACTACACGGACTTTTTTCGCCAGCGATTGTTTCGGAGTGTTGAGGGAGCTCAGGCTTTGGTCTGGCCAGTTTTTCGGGTGCGCCCGGGGGGTATCTTGAAAGGGGCTTCGTTCCAGGTCAGGCCGACGCAGGTGAGGATGCGTCTGGCATCGACCGTGGCATGGCTTGGCATGCCGTAGCGGTCAGGGGTGCCTTTGTGGCGCAGGATCGAGAGCTGCAATGCGTTCAACTCGTTGCGGATACGAGCCGGGCTCATCGGGTGTCCGAGCAGGTCCAGATGCTTGCGCAGGTGCTGCAGGCAGCAGAAGGCCATGTAGCAGATGGCGATATGGGCCCGGACCCGACGCGGCGACCAGTGATAGATGGGCCGGATTTTCAGATCGTGCTTGTTGGTGCGGAAGCAGGCTTCGATCTCCCACAACTGGTGATAGCGGGCAATGACGTCCTGTGCCTCCAGTTCGTCCGCACCATGAACAACAATGGCATGCAGCCCGTCCCATTGTGCCGCTGCCTTGATCTTTGCATCATCCAGCGTGACGTCCCCGCTGTCGGGGAAGGCCAGGAAGCGGCCATATCCCCGGCTGCTGAAGCTGCCGGGTTTGCGAGAGCGCTTGAGCTTCTTGTGCAGCTTTTCGATTGCCTTGTCGCGCTTGTGGGCATCATTGCGTGCCCGGGTGGGTGACCAGGTCACAATGACCCGCGCTCCCTCCTGGTCGATCACCTTGTACCAGCCCTTCTCGGTTGCCTCTTCAGAACCGTGTCCAGCCCAAGGCTGGCGTCCCTCCGGGCTCAAAATGTTCGCCTTCACGGCGGCCGGGGCGGACTTCATGCGATAGCCGAGGATGTAGGGCAGACCCTTGTTCTGCAACATCTGCTGGTTGTCCTTGCTGAGCATGGCGGCATCGGCCACGAACGTGACCCTGGCCACGTCGAAGCGTCCCTCCAACGCCTTCAGCGCAGCTTCCAGCGTATGACCTTCCCAGGTGTTTCCCGGGAAGAGTTCATAGCCCACAGGCAGCCCATCGGAGGTGACGATCAGCGCCAGCATGACCTGAGCGCGGTGATGCTTGCCATCCTTGCTGAAGCCCTTGGCCAGAAGATGATCCTGCTCGACCCCGTCCGCATCCTCGGCCGGGTCCTCGCGCTCGGTGTCAAAGGCCAGGGTCGTGCAATCGTAGAACAGCACGGTCACTGGCCCGCCCAGCAACTTCTCTGCCGCCGCGTGAGAGGTTTTGCAAATCCCGTCTATCACCGGCGTATTGATGTAATCCATGCTCCGATAGACCACGTCCAGATTGAGCGTGATGCCTGCCTGGTTCTCCAACGCCTCCACGGTCGCGCGCTTGCTCTCGGGCTGTGCGATCCGCGCCATAACCAGCTCTTTCACAATGCGATTGGCACTTTTACGCGCCGCCCCCAGAAGGGCCCCCCAACCCAGTTGGTCATACATCGTCCCCATGACATCCCGCAGACCCAGAGAGACCCGCGCCTCCTCACGGCACTCGGCAAGATCAACGCCAAGCTTGTCCGGCCGCGGAGCGCGGCGCACCAGCGCCTGCAGATCGGCATATTCCGTGGGCGTGAACAGTTCCATTTGCGGCGAGCGATCAATGCGTAATTGCTCCATCAAGCGGCCCGCCAGACGCTTGATATCCTCAATCTCGCTGTCGTTATGGGCCACACCCACATGGCGCAGGATCTTCTGGCGTACCTTGGAGCCGGTGCGGACGGATTCAACGATCTGGATCCGTGTGCGGTTGAGCTTTGCGTCATGTTTGGTGCGGATGAACATGGGCGAAGAGGTTAGCCATCTGAAGGCCCATGTCAATACTTTTTATAATAATGGGGCACTACAACGCGCCTCTGAGCAACCACACCTGAAAACAAACCAAAAACCCAGTCAGATCAACAAAAAGGTCGGAAGTCAGGAAAGAGGATACGATGTGTCATGGGCCAATCTGTAACGCGTGAGGGGCATATGGAAAAGATCGTCATTCTGACCGGAGCCGGGATTTCCGCCGAAAGCGGCCTCAGCACCTTTCGCGAAGAGGGCGGCCCATGGGCGCAACACCGGATCGAGGATGTGGCAACGCCCGAAGGTTTCGCCCGCGATCCTGCCTTGGTTCAGGGGTTTTACAACGCCCGCCGCGTGCAGGCCGCCAAGGTGGAACCCAACGCAGCGCATAAGGCGCTTGCCCGGCTGCAACGGGACTTTCCGGGCGAGGTTGTGATCGTCACACAGAATGTCGACGGGCTGCACGAGGCCGGCGGCGCGCAGGATGTGATCCACATGCACGGGAAACTATCCGGCGCGCTCTGCGCATCCTGTGGCCACCGCTGGACAGCACCGCCTGAGATGGAGGTGGGCGAGCCCTGCCCGGCCTGCAACGCCCCCACCGCACGTCCTGACGTGGTCTGGTTTGGAGAAATGCCTTATCATATGGAGGAGATTTTCGATCACCTTGCCTCTGCCACGATCTTCGCTGCGATAGGCACATCAGGCCAAGTCTATCCGGCGGCGGCTTTTGTCCACGAAGCTCAAGCGGTTGGGGCGCGGACAGTTGAAATCAATCTGGAGCCGACAGGCGGTGGCTTCGACGACCATCTTCTGGGCAAAGCGTCCGAAACTGTGCCAAAATGGGTTGATCGCTTACTACAGATCCAAACCTAGTGCGAACGACATAGCGGGACTATCCCGCTCAATTTCAACAAGGTTTTTCAAGAGGCCGCGAAATGACCGATCAAAACCCCCAAACCGGCGAAATCCTGGACGATGACAGCATGACCGAGCGAGACAGGCTGAGCGCGCAACTCTCAAGCCTGTGGTGGACGTTCCTGATACGTGGAGTGCTGGCGGGTGCGGTTGGTATCGCTGCGCTGTTCTGGCCGTCCGGCAGCATCGCGCTGTTGCTGCGGCTGGTTGGGGCACTGTTGATCATCGACGGTGGCTTGACCCTGCTTGGGGTTGGGCGTCGCGGGCTGTTGGGCGGGGCGGCCATCGGCGCTGTTCTTATCGGCCTGGTCCTGCTTATTTGGCCGGAAGGCACCGTCAAGCTGGCCTTCTTCCTGCTGGGCGCTTGGGCATTGATCATTGGCATCGGTTCACTGGCCGCTTCACAACAAATGAATGAACGCGACCCTCAACGCGGCTCGATGCGTGTGTCAGGGATCGCAGCTTTGATCATCGGCCTCGTCCTGATGATATGGCCAGCGGTTGCATTGATCGCACTGGGATGGGCCATAGCCTTTTCAGCCCTTGCGATTGCAGCCGTAATGTTCTGGCTCGCTACCCGCCTGCACAGCGCCAGCGACAGGGTCGGCATGAAAACCATCAATCGTTAGAACGCCAACATCAACCTAGGGACGCAAAAGGCCGGGCTACGTGCCCGGCCTTACGCATGGATGACGGCCGCAGCGCGGCCCGAAGACAGGCGTTCACCTAGTTCGAATGCGACCCGTGGTTATCATGGCCATGCTTGTCCTGGCGCTCCAGATCAACCGGAATCTCGACCACGACCTCACCTGCGTTTTCAAAAACCAGCGTAACCGGCACCGTCTCGCCTTGCTCAAACGGGTCCTTCAGACCCATGAACATCACATGGGCGCCCCCGCGCTTGAGCGCTAAGCTCTCACCCGCTGGAATCACAAAGCCCTCCTCGACATGCACCATCTTGGCCACGCCCGCATCGTCGATCATATGGGTGTGCAGCTCGACCCGAGCCGATACGTCCGAAGTCGCACTGATCAGGCGATCATCGGTATCACTGGTGTTCTGTATCACCATAAAGGCCGCACCCGCCTTGGCTGCCTTACCAGACGACCGAGCGTATGCGTCGTCTACAACGATGATATCGGCGGCAAGGGCTGGAACGGCCAACACACAACCGGCCAGTGTTGCGAACAGAGTGGATTTGAGGGACATCGCGCCTCTCCTCTTTCATTTGGTCTGACTTGTATCGAAAGGAAATCAGACCGTTGCCGGAGGGGCCCGCGCCGGTTTCCGCGGCAACGGCAGCGCGATCAGGTTCTCATCGCGGCTGAGCGGATGAACACCACCCAACAGCGGCGCATCAGGTACGACCGGAGGATGCGGATGAACCGCCCCCAGCAGAGCTAAAGCATAGTCAGGACAATAGTGCGGAGGCGCTGTCGGCTGCCCGTCCTCATCCATATAGACGACAACGGGTCCTGTGCCCGTACACAGCATCATCTGGCCTACGGCGCGGTCAACTCCGCGCGAAACGGCCAATCCCTGCCCTGTCAGAACAACCAACAGGCACATCACAACAGGCAGGATTCGAGGCACGAAACGTTTCATTAGGCCTCGATATAGGCCGCTGAGCTAACGGGCTTCAAGCGCCAAACCGTCGCGCCCGAAATCGCTTCAGTATTCCAGGCCGCGCCGCTTAACTGTTCCCTTTGTGAGGCTGGTATGAGACCGGTTCACCCGGCGCTGCATCCGGGAACATGCGGAAATTGTCTTACTTGCCAGCTTACTCAGCAAAAGAAAGAAATAAAAACTCTTAAATGACATTGGACAACACTCGTTGCTGATAAACCAATAATGTCAAAAATAGGGCGCCCCGGTCTGTGAACAAGATCACTCAAGAGGATTTTGTTTCCTAAATCTTCACAGTTCCCACTGATCGTTTCCAAACAAAAAAGCCCCGAACCACTTAGGTTCGAGGCCTTGAAATTCTTATAAGTGTAAGGACTTATGCTGCGGCTTGTGCCTTGGCGATTTCCTTTTTCACTTTCAGAGCGTTTGCCGACAACTCTTCGTCCTTGGCTTTCGCCAGGAACGCGTCCAGACCACCACGGTGGTCGACGGAGCGCAGGGCAGCCGCCGAGATGCGCAGCTTAACGCCGCGACCCAGGGTCTCGGACTGCAGGGTAACGTCGTTCAGGTTCGGCAGAAAACGACGACGAGTTCTGTTTTTGGCGTGGCTGACATTGTTGCCAGTCATCGGGCCTTTTCCGGTCAGTTCGCAACGGCGCGACATGGTTTCTTCCTTTGTTTCTGGAGGCCCGGCAAAATGCCTGCGGCCAAATCACAAGGGGCACAACCCGAAGTCGCGCCCGAAAACTGGTTGGATGCGTGTAGTGGGAATCGCTGGAAGGGTCAAGACACAGAGGACGGATTCTTTTCCGAAACCTCTTGCAACAGAACGGCCCGCAGGGCCGCACCTGCGGCGCGCGTATTTTGGAAAAGGTGAAAGCACCTTTAGACCAGACTCGCCAGCATTTTCTCGGCGGCTGCAGCAGGGCTGAGGCGACCTTGGGATACCTCGGCATCAAGCTGCGCCATCTGCGCCTTGGCCTGTGCTGTTTCGAGGCGAGCAAGCAGAGAAAGCCGCACCTCTTGATCAAACCAATAGCGGGCTTGTGCGGCGCGGTTGGATTGCCAGTGTCCTGCCTCGCGCCGCCAATCGGTCAGGCTCTGGATTTCCGCCCATGCCGTGTCCAGTCCATGTTCCTCAACCGCTGAGACAGCCATGGCCTTCGGGAAACCTTCGGGGTCCTGAGGCCGCTTGCGCAACAGGCGCAGGGCACCGGCGTAGTCGGCACAGGTGCGGGTTGCGGTTGCCTTAAGGTCTCCGTCGGCCTTGTTGATCAGGATGATGTCGGCCATCTCCATGATACCGCGCTTCACGCCTTGCAACTCATCCCCGCCTGCCGGGGCCAGTAGCAGCAGGAACAGGTCCGACAACTCCGAAACCACGGTTTCGGACTGACCGACGCCCACGGTTTCGATCAGGACGACGTCGTAGTCCGCTGCCTCGCACAGGGCGATGGCCTCGCGGGTGCGGCGGGCTACGCCGCCAAGGTGGCTCTGGCTGGGAGATGGCCGGATAAAAGCGTTTTTCTCGCGGCTCAAACGCTCCATCCGGGTTTTGTCGCCCAGAATGGAGCCGCCCGAACGAGCCGAACTGGGGTCGACGGCAAGAACTGCAACGCGCAGCCCCTGCCCGATCAGCATCATACCAAAGCTTTCGATGAAGGTGGACTTGCCGACACCCGGCGTACCCGACAGGCCGATCCGCAGGGATTGCCGCCCGGACTGCGCCAGATGAGACAGCAATTCGGTCGCTTGCGCCCGGTGATCCTCGCGCTGACTTTCGACCAAGGTAATCGCACGTGCCAAGGCCCGACGCTCACCCTGCAATATCCTGTCGCCCAAGTCAGCTATGTCCATCCGTCCGGTCCCTTTAGAATCCGCCCTAGATGAATGTGCAGAGCATGGTTTGTCCAGAGGCCCTGCGGGATTAACCGCGCTGCTTCTGGACGTCGGGTCCCGCTTTGGCGATAAGGCCGCATGAGCCGTTTGCCGATAGATGACGCCCTTCCTGACTTGCTGGAGGCCCTGAGAGCCCATGGTCGTGCCGTGCTGCAGGCCCCGCCGGGTGCGGGCAAAACGACACGGGTGCCTCTGGCGATGCTAGAGGCCGGAATATGCGCCGGTCGGATTGTGATGTTGGAGCCCCGGCGGCTGGCCGAGACGCTGGGCGAACGCGCCGGGCAAAGGGTAGGTTACCGCGTCCGGGGTGATGCGAAAGTGTCGAAATCCACCCGGATCGAGGTGGTCACCGAAGGCATCCTGACCCGCATGTTGCAATCGGATCCGGACCTGCCCGGCATCGGCGCGGTGATTTTCGATGAGTTCCACGAACGCTCTCTGAACGCCGATCTGGGGCTGGCGCTGTGTCTTGAGGTGACCGGAGCCCTGCGCGATGATCTGATCCTATTGGCCATGTCTGCGACGCTGGATGCAGACCCCGTGGGGAGGTTGATGAAGGCGCCGCTGGTGACCTCGGAAGGTCGCAGCTATCCGGTTGAAACGCGATGGTTGGAGAAACCACTGGGTGCGCAGGCCCGGCGGCTGGATGCGCTGATTGATCTGGTCGTTAGGGCGGAGCGGGACAGCCAGGCCATCGGTGGCGGTATCCTCGTGTTCCTCCCAGGCGAGGGTGAGATCCGCCGCGCAGAAAGCGCACTGTCCGGGCGACTGCCACAGGATTGCGTTGTGCGCCCTATCTTTGGGGCCATGCCCTTTGCCGCCCAGCGCGCGGCCATTGCGCCGGTTGAGAGCGGGCGGAAGGTGGTACTGGCAACCTCGATTGCCGAAACCTCGCTGACGATCCCCGATATCCGCGTCGTGGTTGATATGGGACAGGCACGGCGGGCACGGTTCGATCCCGGCTCGGGCATGTCGCGGCTGGTGACGGAGCGGGTGACGCGGGCCGAAGCTACCCAGCGCGCAGGCCGGGCGGGTCGGGTTTCAGACGGGCTGTGCTATCGGTTGTGGTCGAAAGGTGAGGAGGGCGCATTGGCCGCATACCCGCCTGCCGAGATCGAAGCCGCCGACCTGACCGGACTTGCGCTGGAACTGGCACTATGGGGCGCTGAGGCCAGCGATCTGGCATTTCTGACGGCTCCGCCCGAGGGCGCTCTGGCTGAGGCGCAGGCGTTGCTGACATTACTGGGCGCTTTGGATGGCAAGGGGCGTATCACGGATCATGGGCGTGCATTGGCTGCCCTGCCCTTGCATCCCCGCTTGGGTCATATGCTGGTGACGGCGGGGGCGCAGGCAGCCCCTCTGGCCGCACTGATGGCGGAACGTGACCCGCTAAAGGGCGCTCCGGTTGACCTGTCCTTGCGGCTTGAGGCTCTGCGCGACGCCCGTGCGTTTCAGCGCAACCGGGTCTGGCAAGTCAATATGGGCGTGTTGGACCGGGTGAAGGCCGAGGCCAAACGGCTGCGGGTGCAGGCCGGATCTGTGGCTGAAAACCTCAGCCCCGCCTCCATGGCCGCGCTGGCCTATCCCGACCGAATTGGCCAACGGCGCAAGGGCGATGCACCGCGCTATGTGCTGTCCGGTGGCAAAGGCGTTGTGCTGGACAACGACGACACGCTGGCCGGCGCGTCCTATTTGGTGGTCATAGATACGGACGGCAATCCGCGCGAGGCAAAGGCGCGCATGGCTGTACAAATCAGCGACGACGAAGTCCGAGACCTGTTTGCAGATCAGATCGGATGGGAGACCACCTGCGCTTGGTCAAAACGCGACCGACGGGTCATTGCACGGCGGCAAGAACGCCTCGGCGCAATCACGCTAGAGGACCGGATCTGGAAAGACGTTCCCGAAGACGCGATCGCACGTGCCATGTTGGACGGCGCTCGCGATCTGGGGCTGCGGTTGGAGGGAGCAGCCGCCCGGCTGGCCGCACGGGTCGAACTGGTGCGTGCCGATGGGATCGACCTGCCCGACTTCTCGGGCCAAGGGCTGATCGAAACAATGGAAGATTGGCTGCTGCCGATGCTCTCGGGCGTGCGCAGTGCAGAGGACTGGAAGCGCTTTGACCTGCTGCCCGCGCTGCGGGCCCGTTTGGACTGGGCGCAGACGCAAGAGCTCGACCGCCGTGCTCCGGGATCCTTCGTCACTCCACTGGGCCGCAAGGTTCCCATCGACTATGGCGGCGACGCGCCTGAAATCTCGGTGCGTCTGCAAGAGCTATTCGGTGTCACGCGCCATCCTGTGGTCGGAGGCACACCGCTGAAGATCACCCTGCTGTCTCCCGCACAACGCCCGATCCAAATCACCCGCGACCTACCAGGGTTCTGGGCTGGCTCTTACGCGGATGTACGCAAGGACATGCGCGCGCAATACCCCAAACACCCCTGGCCCGAAGATCCAACTCTGGCCGATCCGACGTTGCGAGCCAAACGAAGGCCCGGCTGAGGCATCAGCAAGCGCCGGATTTTGTCTAATTACCCCCAAATTGCGACAAAATTGCCGCCAAACCCCTAAGAAAAGCCGTTTTTTCGGGGTTACGTTGCATTCATCTATTCCGACGACTATCTGAACATGCATTGAGGTAAAATGTTTTCCGAGCGGCAGAACAATGAAAGCGCAGTTGCAGAGAATCTGGGATGAGGTCGGACGACCTATGATACAGCGACCTAAGCGCGTGCAGGTGGCCGCCCTCTGTACGCGTCAGACCAAATCAGGCCACGAGGTACTTTTGGTGACCAGCCGCGACACCGGGCGCTGGATCATTCCCAAAGGCTGGCCGATCGACGGGTTAGACGGCGCCGGAACTGCCCTGCAAGAGGCTTGGGAAGAGGCTGGCGTTCGCGAGGCCAAAGCCAAAAAAGAGCCGGTGGGTCACTTCACCTATGACAAGGTCCTCAAAGACGGCTCAGTCGAGGCGGTGTTGACCAGCGTCTACCATCTGCGCGTGACGAAACTGCTGGATGACTTCCCCGAAGCAGATCAGCGCCAGCGGAGCTGGGTGACGCCGAAGATTGCCGCTGAACGTGTGGATGAGCCTGAACTCAAGGCCCTGCTAAGGCATCTGTAAAGGTCAAGTGGCGTCATGGTTGCCCTCAGGTCGCGAAACCTGTAGGGACCGGCGTCACTCTTTTTGGACCTTGTCACACCCATGTCGAACACGAACTCCAAACCGCGCTGGAAGGCGCTGGACAGCGACCTGCATCGCATCTCGCGGGTCGAGACGGCGAATGCACATGTCGCCCGCCCCTTGCTGGCGCCGGGCGTCGCCCTGGCCTTTATGGCACTGGCCGGGCTGACAGCGGCGGTTCTGTTCGGACAGGCGGATGGTGGCGTGATCGTCGTCGCAGCGGCTGCGTTCGGGGCCTATATGGCAATCAATATCGGCGCCAACGACGTTGCCAACAACATGGGCCCGGCCGTTGGTGCAAATGCCCTGACCATGGGGGGCGCGATTGCCATCGCGGCCATTGCCGAAAGCGCTGGCGCGTTGCTGGCGGGCGGTGATGTGGTCTCGACCATCTCCAAGGGGATCATTGATCCGGCCTCGGTCCAGAACAGCAACGTGTTCATATGGGCGATGATGGCGGCGCTGATCTCCTCGGCCATGTGGGTCAATCTTGCGACTTGGCTGGGCGCGCCTGTTTCGACCACACATTCTGTCGTAGGCGGAGTCATGGGTGCTGGCGTCGCCGCGGCAGGGCTGAGCGCGGTCAGTTGGGGCACCATGGGGGCCATCGCGGCCAGCTGGGTGATCTCTCCGGTTCTGGGCGGCGTGATTGCGGCTGTGTTTCTGGCGCTGATCAAGGCCAAAATCCAGTATCAAGACGACAATATTGCAGCCGCACAGCGCTGGGTGCCGATCCTCGTGGGGCTGATGGCCGGTGCGTTCGCCACCTATCTGGCGGTGAAGGGGCTGAAGAAAATCGTTGCGATTGATCTGAACACTGCCGTTCTGATCGGTCTCGGCGCTGGTCTGCTGGCATGGGCCGTGACGGTGCCGTGGGTGCGCCGCCGCTCGATAGGGCTGGAGAACCGCACGCGGTCGCTGAAAACTCTGTTCGGGTTGCCTCTGGTGATTTCTGCGACCTTCCTCAGTTTTGCGCATGGGGCCAATGACGTGGCGAATGCGGTCGGCCCTCTGGCCGCTATCGTACACGCAGCCGAGTTCGGAGATTTCGCCGCCAAAGTCACCATTCCCACATGGGTCATGGTGATCGGAGCATTCGGGATTTCCTTTGGTCTGTTCCTGTTCGGGCCGAAACTGATCCGAATGGTGGGCAGTCAGATCACCAAATTGAACCCGATGCGCGCCTTCTGCGTTGCTTTGTCTGCCGCCATCACTGTGATCCTAGCCAGCTGGTTGGGCCTGCCAGTCAGTTCGACCCATATCACTGTGGGCGCCGTCTTTGGCGTGGGATTCTACCGCGAATGGCATTCCGACCGACGCTGGGCACACTCCAACCGCCAACGCCCTCCCGAGCAGCGCCTGGCGCGGGAAGAGCATCAGCGGCGCAAGCTGGTTCGCCGGTCGCATTTCATGACGATCGTGGCCGCTTGGGTGGTGACCGTTCCGGCAGCGGCTGTGTTGTCCGCTGTGATTTTCTGGATGCTGACTGCATTTGGATAAGCTGGGGACTTGCGAGGCTCTGCCTTGCGCTCCGGGATATTTTTAGCCAGATGAAGAGCGGATCAGGGACTGATCTGGGTAGGTCGCATGGGTTCTGTGGGGGTTGCGCGGATCAATTCGGCGACCCGGCTGTTGATTGGAGTTGGTCTGTTTAGAGACTGGCCAAGACGGACGATTTCGCCTTGTAGGCTGTCGATTTCCGTGGGGCGGCCAGCGCTAAGGTCATAGGCCATCGAGGTTCGCGCGCTGGGGTCGATGGTTAGCATTTTAGAGGCGATGCGCTTGAACAGAGGTGTCGGCAGGCGCAGGATATGCGGCGTCATCCATGCAGGCAGCGGCGTGGTCGAGGCGACCGGGTGACCGGCGGCTTTCAGAACCGCAAGCGCTTCGGCCATCTGATCGGCCATCAGGCGACGCCAATTGTGGTCCGTCAGTTGTTCGACCAGCGTAAGGCCAGATAGCGCATTCAGCGCGTTGTTGAGGTTGATGACGAGCTTGCCCCACTGAACGGCCTCTATCTCGCCGCTTTCGGCGATTGGAAGTCGGGTGCTGGTCAGATGTTCAGCCAAGGACCCCGGGCCCGCTTGTATGACGATATCCCCGGATGTGGCGCGGTGATAGGCGGCTGGGCGGGTTGGAACTACGTTAAAGGGGACCATCCCTGCGCGGACATCGTGGTTGGGCAATGCGGCGCGCAGGGTTCGGGCGTTCTCCATCCCGTTTTGCCACGAAAGGACCGGAGCCGACTGCGACGCGTGCGCAGCGATCAGCGCCGCCATGTATTCGGTCGCGCCAGATTTCACAGTGACGATGATCAGATCGGCTTTGGCCAGACAAGTGGGATCTGTGCTGAGCGTCAGCGACGTCGCCGAAACCGTGAGGCTGAGACCCGAGAAATCGGTGACCGTCAGTCCCTGCTCTCGGATCGGGTCCAAGACGCGGGCGCGGCCGAGCAGAGTGACCGTATGCCCGGCGTCAACCAGCAACGCGCCGCAATAGCAACCGATACTGCCCGCTCCTGCAATGACAATCTTCATGGCGATCCCTCCGTTGCGGGAAGGATCACCGGGTTGGCGCGTCGGGGCAAGCCCAGCGCGAGGTAACGTGGCGTTCAGCGGGCCAGTCTGGGTTTAGTGCGCTCCAGTTCTGGCGAGATTGGAATGAACTCCTGATCATCGCCGGGGGGCAAGTGGAAGGCTCCGTTCGCCCAGTCGGCGTTCTTCCATTCGCGCGTCGCGTGCTCGATCTTTTCCTTCGACGAGGACACGAAATTCCACCAGATATATCTCTCTTCGTTGAGGGTCGCGCCGCCGAGCAACATAAGCCGCGCCCCCATTGGCCCGGCCGTGACCGAAAGCTTGTCGCCCGGACGGAAGACCATCATGCGCCCTGCCTCGAACTTATCGCCCGCAATCTCGACCGAGCCTTCGGTGACATAGACGCCCCGATCCTCATGATCGTCCGGCAGCGGGAACGAGGCACCAGGGTCCAGTTGGACATCCAGATAGAAGGTCTCGGACAGCATGGTGACCGGGCTTGTCTCACCATAGGCCGAGCCGAGGATCAGGCGGGCGCTGACGCCTTTGTCCTGAATATGGGGCAGCGCGCCTTGTTTGTGATGCTCAAAATCCGGTGCCATATCCTCATGCGCTTCGGGCAAGGCGATCCAGGTCTGGATACCGAAAAGCTTGTTTTCGCGGGCGCGCGTCTCAGCACTTGTGCGTTCAGAGTGGGTCACGCCGCGACCGGCGACCATCCAGTTGACCTCACCGGGGTAGATCATTTGGTGGGTGCCCAGACTGTCCCGATGTTCGAACTCGCCCTGATACAGATAGGTCACCGTCCCCAGCCCGATATGAGGATGCGGGCGGACGTCGATGCCGCCTTCGGTGATGAACTCGGCTGGACCCATCTGATCGAAGAAGATGAACGGCCCGACCAGTTGGCGTTCGACCGATGGCAGCGCCCTGCGCACTTCGAACCCGCCCAGATCGCGGGCACGCGGGATGATCAACGTCTCAAGCGCCGGGTTTTCCGTGACGCAGTCGGGGGTGTGAGTCGGGTTCCAGCTCATGCCTGATCTCCTATGATGTTTGTCCAGCGGTTTGTCTGGTATTTTTGATCTTGAAGGCTGGGAAGTCCTCGAATATCCAATTGTTTTTCAATGTGTTGTAGATGATGGTCAGGAGCTTTCGAGCGGTGGCGATGATGGCTTTTCCCGACCCGCGCCGCTCCTTGATGCGGCGGTAGAACGTGTTGAGATAGCCGGAATATCGGATGGCGCTGAGCGTGCATTGCACCAGCGTCGTACGCACCAGCTTGTTGCCCTGCTTCGTAATCCTGCCGTGTATTTCAACGCCGTTTGAGGCGGCAACACGCGGCACGATCCCCACATAAGCGGCCAGTTTGTCGGCGGTGGCAAAGTCGTTCACATCGCCAATCCCGGACAGGAAAATCGCAGCGGCCCGCGCTCCAATGCCCTTGATTGAGGTGATTTCCTCAAACCCATCAAGCGCTGCAGCGGTCTCTTCCAGCGCCTTATCCAGCCTGCGGATCGCGGCACTCAACTGCAACGCCTGATCCCGCAGCTCCGTCAGTTCGATCCGTTCGACGTCGCTGAAGCGTTCAATCTCCAAAGCGCGCAACCGTTTGTCCGAGAAACCCGCCTTCTTGAGTTTGATCCCGTGCCGATTGAACATGCCATGGATCTTGTTGAGTACCCTGGTACGCGATTTCACCAACATGTCTCGAGTCTGTGCCAGAGAGGCCAGTTCGGTTTCACCTGCACGTTTCAGGCGTGTCTCGGGGAGCATGTCTTTAGACAGGAACGTCGCCAGAGCGCGCGCATCGTTGCGGTCGGTTTTCTTCACCGATTTGCGGATCACCTGGAACTGGCGTGGGTTCACCACGACGATCCGGCCCACGCAGGGGCGAATTTCTCGGCAGAACCATGCCGAGTTGCCGGTCGCTTCTACCGCCACTTCATCCTCCGCATCCACGCTCAGGCAGAACCGCTCAAGATCAGCCGCCGCGAGTTGAAACGTCTCAAACGCCTCTGAGCCATCCCCACCAATGCGGCAGATCGTGAAGGAATTCGTATGTAAATCGACACCAATAAAGGCCATGTGCTATACTCCCATCGTTGGGAGGCGGAACCCCGGATGGGGCGTGAACGGCCAAACCAAACTCCTATTCGAGGTCAGGGCAACAGCCCACGCCTCAGGATGGTCGTTCGGAAACAGGTGAAGGGTAATCTCCTTTACAGGGTCAAACGCCCTAGATTGCTCATACATCCTGAAACCTATCCGCCTCTCCCAACTCAATAACAGAATCAGGAATTTTGACCGTTCACAGCACATTCATCCCATCTCCTTTGGTCGGACGGGCTAACTTTCTAACGTTCCTGAATGCACTGTAGCGCAGAGTTCACGACATGTATCGCGCAACCATGCACATACTTGGTGCGGCGTCTGGTTCGTTGAAGCTCGGTGGGCCATGCACCCTCACATAGCCGTGAACATTAAATCGTCCACGCTTGGACGGCGCGCGCTCGGTTTTCCAATCAAGCGTGCTATGTTTTGGGATAGGCGAACCCGGCCAGTCAGGTCGGGCTAGAATGTGGGCCACATGACAGGAGAGTTTCCATGACGCGCCTTCAGATAACCCGCCGGTCTCTTCTAGTTGCCGGCATTGGCACCCTCGCGACGGGTTTATCGGGGGGAGCGCATGCCAGCGGGCTCGCTGCGACCCCTTCGATGCGCGGTGGGTCCAACAACTATCGCCCCGGCGCGCCGATCGTCGACAGGATCGGTGGCGGAGGGTTCTGGATGACGGGCACCGTGCGACGCGCCGGAGACGGAGCGCCCCTGCCCGGTCAACGCATCCAGATCTGGGCGCACACCACCGAAGGGCATGAGCGCGATCCTCACAGTCACGGAGCGACCTTGACCGACGCCAATGGCGCGTTTCGGCTGGAGATGCCGCAGATCGTGCCTGCCTTCGGGCAACCGCATGGCCATTTGGCCTATGACAGCGGTGAGTTCCAGACGGTGTTCCTGCGGCCTGTGATGTCCAGCGCGAAAGACAAAACGCTTGCCGCACATTTCGTGCTGCAACCTGCCTGAACCAAGTGATCCGCAACGCTCTGATTTGGCTGGGGGTTGGGGCGGCGTTGCTTGTTCCGTTGATCGCGGCTGCGACGAGCCCTTATCTGGCTTGGCGTGACCCCATCTACATCCTGGCAGGGTTTGCCGGGGTTCTGAGCCTTGGGTTGCTATTGCTGCAACCTCTCTTGGCGGCCAGGATTCTGCCGGGACTTTCCCCGATGACCAGCCGTCGCGTGCATAGGTGGGTTGGGGTTGCGTTGGTCATAGCCATTGTGATCCATGTTGCCGGTCTCTGGATCACCAGCCCTCCGGATGTGGTGGATGCGTTGCTCTTCGTCTCGGCGACCCCGTTTTCTGCGTGGGGAGTGATCGCCATGTGGGCGGCTTTATTCGCGGCTTTTCTGGGTATTTACCGACAACGCTTGGCCTTGCGGTTTCGCGTCTGGCGGCTAACGCATACGACGCTGGCTTCTGTAACGATCGTCGGAAGCGTTGTGCACGCCATGCTGATCGAGGGGACGATGGAGATCATGACCAAAACAGCCCTCTGCGTTTTGGTGCTATTGGCGAGCGGGCGGGCGCTCGCCAAACTACGTGTTTGGGACGTGAGGAGACGGGCTTAAACGCCCAGACACCACCGCATCACTGCCTTTTGCGCATGAAGGCGGTTCTCGGCCTCATCAAAGATCACGGAGTTCGGGCCGTCCATCACCTCGGAGGTCGCCTCTTCCTCGCGGTGGGCGGGCAGGCAATGCATGAACAGCGCGTCCGGTTTGGCATGCGACATCAGCTCGGTGTTAACCTGATAGGGCCGCAGCATGTTGTGGCGACGCTCTTTCGCGGATTGGCTGTCATGCATCGAGACCCAGGTGTCGGCAACCACCAAATCTGCGCCCTCAACGGCCTTGTAAGGATCACGCTCAACAACGATTTGCGAGCCTTTCTGACGGGCAAAACCCATGAATTCTTCCTCGGGGTCGAACTGTGCCGGGCCGGTGAACGTCAGGTCAAAGCCGAACTGCCCTGCCGCGTGTAGGAACGAGGCGCAAACGTTGTTACCGTCGCCAGCCCAGACCACTTTTTTGCCCGCAATCGGGCCGCGGTGTTCTTCGTAGGTCAGGATATCGGCCATGATCTGGCAGGGATGGGTGCGGTCGGTCAGGCCGTTGATCACAGGCACGTCCGAGTATTCGGCCATCTCGGTCAAGACGGTCTCGTCAAAGGTGCGGATCATGATCATATCCACATAGCGTGACAGGACACGGGCTGTGTCGGCGATGGTTTCGCCATGGCCAAGTTGCATGTCCTTGCCGGACAGGACCATGGTCTGACCGCCCATCTGACGTACACCGACATCAAAGGACACGCGCGTCCGGGTCGAGGGTTTTTCGAAGATCAGCGCAACCATATGGTCTTTGAGCGGCTGTTCATCATCCAGCGCGGCTTTTGGCCGTCCAAGGCGGGCCTGTTTCATCGCGCCCGCTTGATCAATCATGTTGCGCAGGTCGGCTGCGCCGGTTTTGTGAATATCAAGGAAATGGTTCATATCGTTTCGCTTTTGGCTATCAACGGTCGGGGGCGCTGCCCCCGAGGTATTTGTGAACAGAAGAAGGATCAGGCAGTGGCGAGGTTGGCTTCGATTTGCGTTGCGGCCTTGTCGAGGCGGATCATCGCCTGGGCGATATCGTCTTCGGTCAGGGTCAGTGGCGGCAGCAGGCGAATGACGTTGTCGGCAGCGGGAACCGTGATGACCTCGTTATCATAGCCCGCGTTGACCACTTCGATATTTGTCGCTTTGCACTTCAGACCCAGCATCAGGCCGGCGCCGCGCACCTCTTCGAAAACCTCAGGGTGATCGGCGACTAGGCCTTCGAGTTTCTGGCGCAGTAAGCCAGCCTTACGGTTGACACCTTCGAGGAAGGCGGGCGTGGCAACTTGGTCGATCACGGCGCAGCCAACGGCGCAGCCCAGCGGGTTCCCCCCGTAGGTCGAGCCATGGGTGCCTGCGGTCATGCCGCTGGCGGCCTCTTCCGTGGCCAGCACCGCGCCCAGAGGGAAGCCTCCGCCGATGCCTTTGGCGACCATCATGATATCCGGCGTGATACCCGCCCATTCATGTGCGAACAGCTTACCAGTGCGGCCCACGCCACACTGGACCTCGTCAAGGATCAACAACAGGCCGTGTTCGTCGCATATCTGACGCAAGGCCTTGAGTTCGGCGTCGGGAACGGGGCGAATGCCGCCCTCGCCTTGCACCGGCTCGATCATGATTGCCGCTGTTTTTTTGGTAATCGCGTTGGTGACGCCATCGAGATCTCCGAACGTGAGATGCACGAAGCCGGGCAGCAAGGGGCCGAAGCCTTTGGTCATCTTCTCGGACCCGGCGGCGGCGATACCAGCCGAAGACCGGCCGTGGAACGAGCCATCGAAGGTGATGATCTCGACCTTCTCCGGCTGGCCTTTGTCATAGAAATACTTGCGGGCCATTTTCACGGCCAGTTCGCATGACTCGGTGCCCGAGTTGGTGAAAAACACCGTGTCGGCAAAGGTATGCTCGACCAGCTTATCGGCCAGCGCCTGCTGCTGCGGAATGTGGTAGAGGTTCGAGACATGCCACAGCGCGTGTGCCTGCTCGGTCAGCGCGTTCACAAGCGCCGGATGCGCGTGACCCAGCGCGTTCACTGCAATACCTGCTCCGAGGTCCAGAAAACGTCGGCCATCCGCCTCGGTCAGCCAGGCGCCTTCGCCCTTCACGAAAGTCAGGGGCGCACGATTATAGGTCGGCAGAACGGACGGGATCATCGGATCATCCTTTTAAGATAGCTTAAGCCCTGTGAGTGATACACCGGGGCCATGGTCGTCAACTGATTTGGTGGAGAATGCGCAGATTTGGTCAGCGCAAATAGATCAAACGGGCCGGTTACGCGGTCAGGCGTCGGCGTCGAAGGCGCAGGATATGTGCGGTTTTGATCATGGCGGCTCGTATAGCGAGGTTCGATCTGTCTGGGAAGACCAATAATTGGAAAGCCCTAAAATTTCACAGTGAGATGAGAAGCCGCCATTTCACGCTTGCTATTTCAACTCCTGTGGCGCACCGCTTGGCCATGACGCCTACACCTCAGAATCCGCCCCTTGCGGCCCTGTTGATCTTTGCCGCCAGCGCCCTGCTGGCAGGGACAACATTGCTGGCCAAAGCGTTGGGGACAGACACGCTTGGCCCTGCGCTGCATCCGATGCAGATCAGCCACGGGCGGTTTCTGTTTGCCTTTGTGGTGATCGTGACCGCCACAGTTGTTCTGCGCCCGGCGCTGAGGCGCCCTCATTGGGGGCTGCATATCGGCCGCACCAGTTTCGGATGGCTGGGGATCACGCTGATGTTTGCATCCGTCGCTTATATCCCGATCGCGGACGCCACGGCGATTTCCTTCCTTAACCCGGTTTTTTGCGATGGTTCTGGCCATCCCGCTGCTGAAAGAAGGTGTCGGCCCTTGGCGTTGGCTGGCCGCAGCGGTGGCTTTAACCGGGGCACTGATTCTCTTGCGCCCGACGCCTGCCAGTTTCCAACCGGCCGCCCTGTTGGCCCTGACGGCGGCCGTGGTGATCGGGATGGAGCTGATTTTCATCAAAAAACTCTCGGGCCGCGAGATTCCGATCCAGATTCTTTTGGTGAACAACGGATTGGGCCTGACCATCGCCTCGGTCGCGGTGATTGCCGTGTGGCAGGCGCCGACCCCTGCACAATGGGCAGCTTTGGCCGGAATCGGGGGGTTGATGGCCTGCGCGCAGGCCTGTTTCGTCAACGGAATGGCCCGCGCCGATGCCTCGTTCGTTGCGCCCATCAGCTATGCCACATTGATCTTCGCGGCGTTCTACGACTTTGCGATCTTTAGCGTGATCCCGGATCGGATCAGTATCATCGGCTCATCCATAATCCTGACAGGCGCGTTGATTCTGGTCTGGCGCGAAACCATTCACCGTCAGGCCTTGAGCCGGTAGCCCGTCCGTAACATCTGCCAGGTCACCGCACCGACGAACAGCGTCGCCCCGGTGCAAACTGCCATTCCCAGCCACGGAGAGCCGTCGGACACTCCGATCATCCCATAGCGCAGACCGTCAATCAGATAGAAAACTGGGTTCAAGTGGCTGAGTTTGTTGAGCACAGGCGGCAGCGCCTCGACCGAGTAGAAGGTACCCGACAGGAAGGCCAAAGGCGTGACGATGAAGTTGGTGATCGCCGCCATCTGGTCGAATTTATTGGCAAAAATCCCCGCAAACAGGCCCAACGCGCCCATAAAAGCGCCGCCCAGAATGACGAAGATCAGAGTGATGAACAGGTTCTGCGGCGCAATCGACAGAAACACCAGAAACGCGAGGGCCACAACACAAGCAATCAAAACGCCGCGCGCGATGCCGCCTGCAAGATAGCCCAGCAGGATCTCCAGAGGAGACAGCGGCGGCATCAGGGTATCCACGATGTTCCCCTGAACTTTCGAAATCACCATTGAGGACGAGGTATTGGCGAAGGCATTCTGGATAACCGTCATCATCATGATGCCAGGTGCCAGAAAGATCAGAAACGGCACACCCATCACGTCAGGCCGGCTTGGGCCGATGGCAATGGTGAAGATCAACAGGAACAATCCAGCCGTCACCAACGGGGCCAGCAAGGTCTGGGTCCACACCGCCATAAAGCGCAGGGTTTCGCGTTTGGCCAGCGTGTAGAGGCCCATCCAATTGACCGCGCCAAACCGGCGCGCGTCCTGATCCATAAGATTTTGCATGAGTGCCTCTTAACTGATTCGAAGACCGCTTGTAACTCGGCCCGCAGTGATTAGAATAGGGCGCTGAGACGAATTCCCAAGGCGGCCCGAATCCGGGGCCGCTTTCCGCTTTTGAAAGGCAACCGATGTCCTGGACTGACGAGCGCGTAGAACTGCTGAAGAAAATGTGGGGCGAGGGCCAGTCGGCCAGCCAGATCGCCAAGGAACTGGGCGGCGTGACCCGCAACGCGGTGATCGGCAAGGTCCACCGTCTGGGCCTGTCCAACCGCGCAACCGGTGCAACGCCCGCCAAGGCCGAGCCCAAGGAAAAACCGGCACCCGCGCCCAAGGCCGAGGCGAAACCAAAGCCCGCACCCAAGACCGAACCCGCGCGTCCCGCCCCTGCCCCGGCAGCGGAGACGAAGCCCGCGGTTCCCGCCCGTCGTCAGATTATCCCGGCGGGTCAACCTCTGCCGCCGCAACCTTCGGCGAATGAGATCAGCCCCGAGGCGCTGGCCAAGGTCAACGAGGTTGAGAAGAAAGCCAAGAAGCTGACGCTGATGGAGCTGACCGAAAAGACCTGCAAATGGCCCGTAGGCGACCCCGCAACCGAGGATTTCTGGTTCTGCGGCCTGCCGGTTGAAGCAGGCAAGCCCTATTGCGAGGCGCATGTGGGCGTGGCCTTCCAACCCATGAGCTCGCGCCGCGACCGCCGTCGGTGATTTGGAACGCCAGAACCATATTTCTATTCTTGGGTCTGGGAAGGGTACGGGGTTTCTCCGAGCCTCTTGTCAGAAGAGTTGCGAAGTCAGAACAACGCTAGGCGTAACGGGCGCTTTCAAAAACACCCTCGCAGCTTTCTGCAAAGGTGTTTTAGATCGGGGCGTCGGATGTGCGGACAAAGCCGACCTCAGAACTTCCAATTCTTTGGGGTGCTCCGACGCCTTATTCACTCTTGGAAGGGAATGCTTGTATAAGCTCCGACTTCGTCATTTCCTGTGCGTTCGTTGAATGCCCTGATCATTTCGTTTGTAGCTTCAGCTGCTCCGAGATCCATGCTCTCGAGATCAAATTCGGAGAACGGGAACTCTGCAGCTGAGTCAGGCGGTTGCTTGGGCATTTGTACTGGTGCCGGGAAAGACTCTTCATTGGGCACTCCTTGACGAGTACGAATACTATCTTTGGTTACATTCCAGGTCATGAAATCAGCCGCCAAGTCCAATGGCCCATCATATGTTTCTCGGATTGCTGAATAGACGGCCAGCGCAATGTCATGATCATTTTGGAAGTGGTAGCAAACCGCCAATCTTGGTTCCGTTTCGGACATAATCTTGCCGAATGCTTGCGCGGAAGTGTGCCCTTGAGAACCAACAAAAATTGCTTCGGAAGGGGCAAACCCATATTTCTCGATCATGAAATCTGGAGGGGTGAAGCATTCATGAATCGCAAGGTCCGCACCTACCGCATGCTCTCTCCACCATCGCGTGGGAAGCGTGTCGGATGAAAAAGCAAACTTCAGACCGTTCCATTCAAGTAGAAAACTAACTGATTGTTCACCATGTATGGCTGGCAGGGTTCTGACCTGAACACCGTTTTCGTCAAAAATGACGTTATTTACGATTTTCCAATCGAATTCGTTAACCTCAAGTTGCAGCCCTCTGGGGTCGACCGCCGCACCGCGAGTCGCTTCTTCCCATGCCCACATTTTCTTCATGTGATCTGCCCAAGACTTTGTTCCCCACTCAGGCTTGATGCCTTCGGGCCCCCAAAGTCGAACAGGCGTTAGACGGTTGTTTACGGGACCGGTGAAGTAAAAGGCTGGAAAATCGCCAGCATTGTAGAAAAGCGTGCAATTTTGACCCCCTAAGCGGGGAAATCGGCGTCCAAATTTGACCCCTCCCTATGGTTGTAGACATCCTTTTCATTGAGCAGTCGATGGAGAGGCAAGCGGGATGATTTGCGTGGAAACTATTAGAAAAGTGCGTCGCTTACACCTGATCGAAAAAAAGAGCATCAAGGAAATTTGCCGTTCGCTCAATTTGAGCCGTGCAACGGTTCGAAAGATAATCCGATCGGGAGTGACGGAGTTCAAATATGAGCGCAAATCGCAGCCATACCCGGTGCTCGGGCCTTGGCGCGCGCGTCTGGATGAAACGCTTGAGGAGAACGAGGCGCTTCCGAAGAAACACCGCAAGCGGATGACCAAAATCTGGAAGGAACTCTCCGATGATGGTTTTGGCGGCGGGTATGACAGTGTTCGACGCTACACAAAGAATTGGCGCATTGCGCACGGCCGACAACAGGCGCAGGCGTTCATCCCGCTGATCTTTGATCCTGGGGAGGCGTACCAGTTCGACTGGAGTGTGGAGACGGTTTTGATGGACGGTGCACTCACGACCGTGAAGGTTGCCCATTTCAAACTTTGCCATAGCCGCATGCCATTCTCCATTGCCTATCCGCGCGAGACGCAGGAGATGGTCTTTGATGCCCACGACGAGGCCTTCAAATTCTTTGGTGGAGGCTGCATCAACGGGATCTACGATAACATGACGACCGCCGTCGATGCGATCCTGTCGGGCAAGGAAAGAAAGTTCAACAAGGCATTCTCCCGGATGTGTTCTCATCATCTGGTGAACCCGATCGCCTGTACGCGCGCGGCCGGTTGGGAGAAGGGTCAGGTTGAGAATCTGGTCAAGGAGAGCCGCGCCTATAGTTTTACACCGCGTCTGGAGGTGGCCGACTTCGATGAATTGAATGCCCGGCTGCAAAAAGACGCGATCAAACGCGCAAAAGAACTGCGGCATCCGGAAAACCTGGAGGTGACGGTCTGGGAGGAGTTCCAGCAGGAAAAGCCGCTGCTGACGCATCTGCAGAAGCCCTTCGTCGGGTTCCGTGAAAAGACGGTCGCCGTGAGCCGAACCTGCCTGATCAACTTCGAAAGAAACAAATACAGCGTTGAGGCAAGAGCTGTTGGACGTCAGGTCCAGTTGCAGGTCTACGCCACGCGGATTGTCCTGCGCCAAGACGGTGAGATTGTCGGAGAGCACGAACGGTGCTTCGGCCGAGGAAAAACGATCTTCAACCCTTGGCACTATGTGCCCGTCCTCAAGCGCAAGCCTGGCGCTCTGCGCAATGGAGCACCGTTCCGTGACTGGGACCTACCACCGGCAATGACGCAGATCTGGACCCATCTGCGGGGCACATCCGACGGAGACCGGCAACTTGCCGATATTCTTTTCGCTGCTTACCAGCACGACATTGATGTGGTCGAGGCTGCCTGCGAAGAAGCTCTAAAATCTGGCCTGCGCAAGGCCGATGCGATCCTGAACATTGTCTCTCGGCGCACCAATCCCCCGCCGCCAAAGGCGATTGAGCCGCCTGCCCACCTGCAGCTGAAAATGGCACCGATCGCGGATTGCGCTCGCTATGACAGGCTTGGAGGCTCCCATGCAACTGCGTAAGGAAATTCTCGAACTTGCCCGTCAACTGAAGTTGCCAGGCATCGTCAACTGCTTTGACGAAGTGATGCAGGCCGCAGCCAAAAACAACTGGCGGCCCCAACAGGTCGTGGCCGAACTCCTCACGGCCGAACTGGCCGAAAAGACTGCGCGCTCGATCCGGTATCAGATGGGTGCCGCAAAGTTCCCGGTCTGCAAGTCCTTACCTGAGTTCGACTTCACGGTCAGCCCCGTCAACGAGGAAGTCGTGCGCAATCTTCATGACGGCGATTTTATGGACCAGGCCAGGAATGGCGTGCTGGTCGGTGGAACCGGATCGGGCAAAACGCATCTCGCAACAGCGATCGGGGGCCACGCGGTCAATAACCGCCGGCGGGTCAGGTTCTTCAGCGCTGTGGATCTCGCGAACAAGCTGGAGGCTGAACATCGCGAAGGCAACGCCGGGCGGCTCAGCGAGCAGCTGATCCGCGTCGACCTCGTGATTATAGACGAACTCGGTTATCTGCCGTTCGCAGAGTCTGGTGGACGATTACTCTTCCATCTCATCAGCAAACTGTACGAGCGAACGTCTATTCTGCTAACAACCAACCTCGCATTTGCTGAATGGCCGAGTGTGTTCACAGATGCCAAAATGACCACTGCTCTCCTGGATCGACTGACACACCATTGCGATATCATCGAAACCGGGAACGAAAGCTGGCGAATTAACCACCGCGACTAACCTCGAAATCGGGGAATAAATTCAAAACAGACAGCAGGTCAAACCTTCAGTCGAGCTACGCTCTCTTTTCGGTTTGACCTGCTGTCCACCCCCTCCTGAATCAACCTAAACACGACCCCCTCAACGCCCCTCTTAGCTCCAAGGGGGGTCAAATTTGGACGCCGATGGGGGGTCATTATTCAATGCCGATTGACAGTGGAAACTAACGAAAGCGGTCGTCCCTACAACCGGATCGTTCGCAGCCTGATTTACTCCCGTGCCAAGGGTCAGGTCGATACGCAGGCCTTTGGCACGCAATACGACATCACGACCGTGGGCTACCACCGTGCCAATCATTCGTTGGCCCCCAAACACGTGGATGAAAGCGAAGAACGTATCATGTTGGGCGGGCCGCAATGTGAAAAACCGTACAGCGCGTCGCGCCTGAATGTCTCGGCTATGAGTTTCGGGGCGCTTAGCGCCAACGCCATTCGGGCTTTGAATGGTGGGGCAAAAGATGGCGGTTTCGCCCATAACACGGGCGAGGGCGGATTGTCTCCGCATCATTTGGCCGAAGGCGGTGACATTATCTGGCAGATTGGCACCGGCTATTTCGGTTGTCGGACCCCCGACGGCGGGTTCGACAAAGGCAAGTTCGCAGAAAAGGCCACTACGGACGTGGTCAAAGCGATTGAGATCAAGCTGTCTCAGGGGGCTAAACCCTCGCATGGCGGGGTACTGCCCGCGGCCAAGGTCGACAAAGAGATTGCTGAGATCCGAGGCGTACCGGAGCATAAGGACGTCATTTCCCCGCCGGTTCATTCGGCCTTTGACGGCCCGACCGAGCTGCTCGAATTCCTGACTTCCGACATTTTTTCGTATAAGTCATTGATATTATTATGCCTTGGTTGCCAAAAGGCACTACACGGACTTTTTTCGCCAGCGATTGTTTCGGAGTGTTGAGGGAGCTCAGGCTTTGGTCTGGCCAGTTTTTCGGGTGCGCCCGGGGGGTATCTTGAAAGGGGCTTCGTTCCAGGTCAGGCCGACGCAGGTGAGGATGCGTCTGGCATCGACCGTGGCATGGCTTGGCATGCCGTAGCGGTCAGGGGTGCCTTTGTGGCGCAGGATCGAGAGCTGCAATGCGTTCAACTCGTTGCGGATACGAGCCGGGCTCATCGGGTGTCCGAGCAGGTCCAGATGCTTGCGCAGGTGCTGCAGGCAGCAGAAGGCCATGTAGCAGATGGCGATATGGGCCCGGACCCGACGCGGCGACCAGTGATAGATGGGCCGGATTTTCAGATCGTGCTTGTTGGTGCGGAAGCAGGCTTCGATCTCCCACAACTGGTGATAGCGGGCAATGACGTCCTGTGCCTCCAGTTCGTCCGCACCATGAACAACAATGGCATGCAGCCCGTCCCATTGTGCCGCTGCCTTGATCTTTGCATCATCCAGCGTGACGTCCCCGCTGTCGGGGAAGGCCAGGAAGCGGCCATATCCCCGGCTGCTGAAGCTGCCGGGTTTGCGAGAGCGCTTGAGCTTCTTGTGCAGCTTTTCGATTGCCTTGTCGCGCTTGTGGGCATCATTGCGTGCCCGGGTGGGTGACCAGGTCACAATGACCCGCGCTCCCTCCTGGTCGATCACCTTGTACCAGCCCTTCTCGGTTGCCTCTTCAGAACCGTGTCCAGCCCAAGGCTGGCGTCCCTCCGGGCTCAAAATGTTCGCCTTCACGGCGGCCGGGGCGGACTTCATGCGATAGCCGAGGATGTAGGGCAGACCCTTGTTCTGCAACATCTGCTGGTTGTCCTTGCTGAGCATGGCGGCATCGGCCACGAACGTGACCCTGGCCACGTCGAAGCGTCCCTCCAACGCCTTCAGCGCAGCTTCCAGCGTATGACCTTCCCAGGTGTTTCCCGGGAAGAGTTCATAGCCCACAGGCAGCCCATCGGAGGTGACGATCAGCGCCAGCATGACCTGAGCGCGGTGATGCTTGCCATCCTTGCTGAAGCCCTTGGCCAGAAGATGATCCTGCTCGACCCCGTCCGCATCCTCGGCCGGGTCCTCGCGCTCGGTGTCAAAGGCCAGGGTCGTGCAATCGTAGAACAGCACGGTCACTGGCCCGCCCAGCAACTTCTCTGCCGCCGCGTGAGAGGTTTTGCAAATCCCGTCTATCACCGGCGTATTGATGTAATCCATGCTCCGATAGACCACGTCCAGATTGAGCGTGATGCCTGCCTGGTTCTCCAACGCCTCCACGGTCGCGCGCTTGCTCTCGGGCTGTGCGATCCGCGCCATAACCAGCTCTTTCACAATGCGATTGGCACTTTTACGCGCCGCCCCCAGAAGGGCCCCCCAACCCAGTTGGTCATACATCGTCCCCATGACATCCCGCAGACCCAGAGAGACCCGCGCCTCCTCACGGCACTCGGCAAGATCAACGCCAAGCTTGTCCGGCCGCGGAGCGCGGCGCACCAGCGCCTGCAGATCGGCATATTCCGTGGGCGTGAACAGTTCCATTTGCGGCGAGCGATCAATGCGTAATTGCTCCATCAAGCGGCCCGCCAGACGCTTGATATCCTCAATCTCGCTGTCGTTATGGGCCACACCCACATGGCGCAGGATCTTCTGGCGTACCTTGGAGCCGGTGCGGACGGATTCAACGATCTGGATCCGTGTGCGGTTGAGCTTTGCGTCATGTTTGGTGCGGATGAACATGGGCGAAGAGGTTAGCCATCTGAAGGCCCATGTCAATACTTTTTATAATAATGGGGCACTACAACGCGCCTCTGAGCAACCACACCTGAAAACAAACCAAAAACCCAGTCAGATCAACAAAAAGGTCGGAAGTCAGGAGACAGCAGGTCAAACCTTCAGTCGAGCTACGCTCTCTTTTCGGTTTGACCTGCTGTCCACCCCCTCCTGAATCAACCTAAACACGACCCCCTCAACGCCCCTCTTAGCTCCAAGGGGGGTCAAATTTGGACGCCGATGGGGGGTCATTATTCAATGCCGATTGACAGTGGAAACTAACGAAAGCGGTCGTCCCTACAACCGGATCGTTCGCAGCCTGATTTACTCCCGTGCCAAGGGTCAGGTCGATACGCAGGCCTTTGGCACGCAATACGACATCACGACCGTGGGCTACCACCGTGCCAATCATTCGTTGGCCCCCAAACACGTGGATGAAAGCGAAGAACGTATCATGTTGGGCGGGCCGCAATGTGAAAAACCGTACAGCGCGTCGCGCCTGAATGTCTCGGCTATGAGTTTCGGGGCGCTTAGCGCCAACGCCATTCGGGCTTTGAATGGTGGGGCAAAAGATGGCGGTTTCGCCCATAACACGGGCGAGGGCGGATTGTCTCCGCATCATTTGGCCGAAGGCGGTGACATTATCTGGCAGATTGGCACCGGCTATTTCGGTTGTCGGACCCCCGACGGCGGGTTCGACAAAGGCAAGTTCGCAGAAAAGGCCACTACGGACGTGGTCAAAGCGATTGAGATCAAGCTGTCTCAGGGGGCTAAACCCTCGCATGGCGGGGTACTGCCCGCGGCCAAGGTCGACAAAGAGATTGCTGAGATCCGAGGCGTACCGGAGCATAAGGACGTCATTTCCCCGCCGGTTCATTCGGCCTTTGACGGCCCGACCGAGCTGCTCGAATTCGTCCAACATCTGCGTGAGATGGCGGGCGGAAAACCGGTCGGCTTCAAGCTTTGCATCGGCAACCCATCCGAATTCATGGCAATCTGCAAAGCGATGTTGGAGACTGGGATCCTGCCCGATTTCATTACCATTGACGGCTCCGAAGGCGGCACAGGGGCTGCTCCGGTCGAGTTCACGAACCGCCTTGGCATGCCGCTGAACGAGGCGTTGATCTTCGTGAACAACTGCCTGAAGGGGGTGGGCCTGCGCGACAAAATCCGCATCATCTGTTCAGGCAAAGTGGCCACGGGCTATGATCTGGTCGAAAAATTTGCTCTGGGGGCCGATATCTGCAACGCCGCGCGTGCCATGATGTTTGCGGTCGGTTGCATTCAGGCGCTGCATTGCAACACCAACCGCTGCCCATCCGGCGTGGCGACCCAAGACCCGGTCCGGGGGCGGGCGGTAAACGTGCCGCAAAAACGTCAGCGGGTTCATCGCTACCACGATGCCACCTTGGAGAGTTTTCGCGAATTGCTCGGCGCGATGGGAAAATCAACGGTAGCCGAGCTTCATCCACGTGACATCCTACGCCGGACCGCCGACGAGCGGGAGCATTCCTACGCGCAAATGCACACGATCCTGGAAGAGGGCGCGCTGCTGTCAGACGCTATACCCGCTGAATTTGCCGACGATTGGAACCGTGCGTCGGCCCAGCATTTCTAGGGTCTATTGCAAAGACGGTCGGGGATTGTTGGCCGCGTGCGAGTGGATTTTACGCACGCTCCACTCCACGGCATCCCGCATGGTTTTGCCGAGCGCGATGTCGAAAGCCTCTACCAGATCAGGAGTTTGATCGCTGGCCGAGACGACATATTCGCGGAATGAGCTTGAGGCGATGATTTTGTCTTCGAACTCGTCGATGATCTTGATGTTCATCCGCACCTCGACCCTTACCGACGTGGAATCCTCAGTTTCCGATACGACAAGACCCTGAAATTCACGCAAGTCCGGTTGAATGACATAGTCCGCGCGCAGACCGACTGTGGATCGACCCACCGCAGCAACCTTGCCCGAGTTCTCAAAGCTCTCAACCATCAGCGCCTGCACGATCAGCGGCGCGCGATCGACCCAGCGCGCTTGCGGCAGGTATTGCACCTGAAGCGCAGTGGGCTGAATGGCGATCTGGTCGGTGTTGACGGCGGCCGTCGCCGTCGGCTCTTGCACGACGATCTGCTTTTGGACCCGGGGCAGCGAAGAAGAAAACGTGCTTTTGGGTGTCAGCAGATACAGGTTGTTGGGTTTTGAGGCCTGTCGCAGCGTACCAAGACCGGCGCAGGCCCCCAGCAACGTCAAAGACAGGGTCAGAAACAGGGTCCTAATCATTGACGGAACTCCGATGCTTGGGTGCCCAGCAGGAACCGTGCCGGGTCGCGTTCTATTCTGTCAGCCAAGCGGTCGAGGGAAATGACCAGCCGCTGCGCCTCTTCGACAAAACGGACGAATTGAGGCAGGCCAACGCGTAGGAAGTTCGACACCTGCCGGCTGTTGTCTTGTACGATCTTGTCGACCGTTCCCAGCAGCTCCTTCGCTGAGTTCGAGGCGCTGAGGACATCGTCCGAGATTTCGTCGATTTTATTGGTGATGTTTGAGACGGTCTCGGTCACCTGATTGGCCGCTTTGCGGATGTCTTCAGCCACAGGAGCCACGTCTTCGTCTATTACCCGGTTGGCCGTATCAAAGGCGCGCTCGGCCGAGGCCAATACGCCTTTGGTCGAGTCCATCGCGGTGGTGATTGACGCCAGCGTGGTGTTGGCATTCGCCACAGTTTCGGTGATCACACCTAGCGAGACACTGGCCTCATTTGACAGCCGCGTCAGGTTCTCGGCCAGTTCCGAGCCGCGCTGAATAAAGGGCTTGATGTCTTCGGCCATGACGCTGTTTGCCGTTGTCAGGGTTGTTTTGGCTTCATCCAACGCGCCTGTCGCCGAGTCCGCTGCTGTTTTGACCGATTGCAGCGTCTCGTTTCCGGTCTGAAGCGTGGTTTCAGCCGCAGCGATCAGCGGGTCGAGACGTTTGGTGAACTCACCGATATCCTTGGCCGCATCGCCGATATTGCCGGAAACAGTTTCAAAATCCGACATGGTCTTGTCCAAACGCCCGGTGGCGGAGGCTAGGTTTTCGAGAATATCCGAGACGGCCTTGCGGTTCTTTTCATCGACGACCGAGTTCAGCTCCTGCAACAAAGTGATCGCTTCATCGAGCACCTTCGGCGCGCCTTCGAACAGAGATTGAATCGTACTGCGTTTGCTTTTGATCACGCTGTTTTGTGGCAGGCGAGCGGCGGTGGTCGATCCTCCTGTCAGTTCGACATAGCCGACGCCGGTAACGCCAAGCGACTGCAATTGGGCGATCGTGTCTTCTGTGACGGGGATATCTGCATCGACCTCAATCCTCACCCGCACTTTCGAGGGGTCGTCATCATCCAGATTTAATGAGATCACCTGACCCACAGGAAGGCCGTTGAAACTGACCCCGCCAGCGGCCGACAGGCCAGAAACGTTGTCGAACAACACGTCATAGTAGGCGTATTGGCGGGTCACCTCGAACTTGGCGAGCCATATGAAAAAGCCAAAAGCCCCTAATAGTGCTGCAAGGGTAAATGCGCCGATTAGAATATAGTTCGCTCGGGTTTCCATCGCCTTACCTGCCTTACCCCTTCTGCTGCGCCGCGCGGGCGCGGGGGCCTGTGAAGTATTCCTGAACCCAAGGATGGTCGACCTTGGTCATCTCTTCTATCGGACCTTCAACCAGTACGCGTTTTTCTGCAAGTACCGCGATGCGGTCGCAAATCGCATACAGACTGTCCAAATCATGGGTGACCATGAAAACCGTCAGGCCCAATGCCTGCTGCAACTCTCGGATCAACTCGTCATAGGCGGCGGCACCGATTGGGTCCAAACCAGCGGTGGGCTCATCTAGAAACACGATCTCGGGGTCCATGGCCAAGGCGCGAGCCAGCGCAGCCCGTTTGCGCATCCCGCCCGAAAGTTCGGATGGAAACTTGCCGCAACTCAGCTGTGGCAGACCCACTAGGCTGATCTTCAATGCGCCCAGAGATTCCATCAGTTTTTCACTCAGGCCAGTATGTTCACGCAGCGGGGCCATGACGTTCTGCAAAACGGTGAGCGAGGAAAACAGCGCACCATCCTGAAACGCCACGCCCCAGTGGCGTTCGATACGGCGGCGGTCTTCCTCGGGGCCATTCAGGACATCTACGCCCAGAACCTCGATGCTGCCTGCCGCTGGCGTGTTCAGCCCCACAATCGTCCGCAGCAGTACCGATTTACCGGTGCCCGAGCCGCCCACGATGCCCAAGACCTCACCCCGCCAGACATCGAGATCCAGATTGTCATGGACAACCTGCGGCCCGAACTGATTGCGAAGCCCGCGCACGCGGATCACCGCCTCGCGTTGCGCGTCTGCCTGAGTGGTCTGAATTTGCACCGTGCCGTCCATGTCAGATCCCAATCTCAGAGAAGAAGATCGAAAACAGGGCGTCGATGGCGATCACCATGAAGATCGACTGCACGACCGAGGCCGTGGTGCGCTGACCCACGCTCTGGGCCGAGCCTTTGACCTGCATGGCCTGCCAGCAGGCGATCACGCCGATGACCAGCGCGAAGAAGGGCGCTTTGATCAACCCAACCGCCAATTGCCAAACATCGGTGCTTTCGTTCAAACGGGTGACGAACATACCGGGGCTGATGCCGAGGTCGATCCAGCTCATCAGTCCGCCGCCGAAAAGCCCCGCCAGATCGGCGACAAAACCGAGGATCGGGAGCATGATCAAAAGGGCCAGGACACGCGGAACAACCAGCACCTCTATCGGATCGAGACCCAGCGTGCGCATGGCGTCTATTTCCTCCTGCACCTTCATCGACCCGATTGAGGCGGTAAAGGCCGACCCCGACCGACCGGCAACGATGATAGCAGTCAGAAGGATCCCAAGCTCACGCAGAACAGAGATCGAGATCAGCTCGACCACGAAAATCTCGGCCCCGAACTGTTTCAGCTGTGTCGCCCCCTGAAAGGCCAGAACAACGCCGATCAGAAACCCCATCAAAGCCACGATGGGCAGGGCCTTAAACCCGGTTTCCTCCATATGTGTAAACAGGGCAGCCCGGCGCAAACGCCAGGGCATGACCAATGTTCGCCCAAGCCGATGCAGCGTTAGACCTAGGAACCCCAGGATCGAGAGCGTGTCCGTCCACGCGCCAACTGTTTTTTGACCCACGCTGGCGACCCAATCCACGGCATTGCGAGGCGGGGCCAGTTTTCCTGGATGGTCTGGGATGTTCTGCGAAACGGTCTCGATCAGTGCGGCATGGGCCGGTTGAACACCTCGGAATTCCAGTTGCGCGCCAGCCGTCGTGAACCGCTTGGCAAGATCCGCAACCAGCCACGCGCCGCTTGTATCCAATGCTTCCACATCCGATAGATCCAGCGTGACATGCCCGCCCGCTGGTTGAACGTTTGCAAAAGGCCCCTCGACCGGAGCAAGCGATTGCGTCAGCATTTCGCCTGCGATACGGATCCGGGTGCCATCGCTTTCGCGTTCGGCGGAAATGGTTGGGCTGCTCATATCTGTATGTGATGCAAAAAAAGCCTGAATCTGCAATGGTTGTATGCCTTTGTCGGCGGATTTACAAATCCAGCATTGCGCCGCTGCGACACGTGCAGCTTGCACGCCACGGTTGTTCGACGCGGACCTGCTTGCCGATTGTGGGACAAAATAACCGGCTGGGCGTTCGCCTCTACACCAAGTCTAAATCTGATGCTACGGATAGGCCGCAGGGAGGGCGATCTTGACCGTTAGCGAAAAGCGCATCAAAGCGATGACGACTGCCGGGCTGAATTTGATCGGTCAGGCACTGTCGATCTACGACAACAAACTGCGTCTGGTTCTCAGCAATCGACGTTTTCAAGAGATGTTCGGCCTTCCCGACGACCTCGTGCAACCCGGCGCGTTGTTTCGTGACACGATCCATTTCCTTGTCACCCGCGGAGAATATGGGCCCGAGGGCGATGTAGATGAAATGGTGCAGCAGCGCGTCGAGCAAGCCATGGCGTTTGAGCCGCACTATATGGAGCGTGTCCGCCCGAACGGGCAGGTTGTGGCTGTTGAGGGATCGCCTCTGCCGCAGGGTGGTTGGGTCGCCGTGTACACCGATATCACAGGCACGAAACGCGCTGAAAACCTGCTGCGCGCCCGATCCGAGGAGCTTTCCGACCAGCTTCTCAGCCATACTGAGGAGCTTTCGGCCACCAACCGTAAGCTTGCCGCCACCATCGCTGCGTTGGAGGAGGCCAAGCGCGAACTGACCGAGATCGAAGCCCGCACGCGCATGACGACCGAGATGATGCCCGCCCATATCGCGCATCTCGATGTCGATGGGCGCTACGATTACTCAAACCGGCGGCTCAGCTCGGTGCTGCCGGGTCGCCCGTCGGACATTCTGGGGCTGCATATCTCTGACGCCCTTGGCCGACACGCCTTTTCACGGGTCGAGCCGCATCTGTCAAAAGCCTATGGCGGAGAAACCTCCGTTTTCGAGTTCACGGAAGAACAGGATTCCCGCCGCATTCGCGTGTCCTTTACCCCGGATGGGGAAGGTGGCGTCTACATCATGTCCGTGGACATCACCGAAGAAACCCAAACCCGCGTTGCGTTGCAACAAACCCGCCGCCGCGAGATGGCCGCGCAGATGACCAGCGGGCTGGCGCATGATTTTTCGAACTTGTTGACCATCATCCTGGGGATGCAGGGGCGGCTGGACAAAATGAACCTGCCCGATGAAGCGCATGAGCTGATTGCGGCGACCCGTCAAACCGCACAGCGCGGCGGGCAGCTTTTGAACCAGATCGCGGATATGACGGGGACCCGGACGCCGCAGCCCAAAGCGACGGATGTGCTGCAATTGCTTGAGGATCTGCGCATTCTCGCCTCACCTTCTCTGCCGCGCGGGGTGGGGCTGTCGGTGGTCAACACTCTGCCGGATCAGGCCCTGATGCTGGATCCGGGCATGGTGCAGGATGCCTTGCTGAATTTGGTCCTGAATGCGCGCGATGCTTGCGGCAACAACGGTCAGATCACCATCAGCGCCCATGCGATTGGCGCGATTTGGATTGAGATTACGGTCTCTGATACCGGGCCGGGGTTTTCGCCCGAAGCGCTGGACAAAGCCCTCAATCCGTTTTTCACCACCAAGGGCAGCGACGGGTCCGGACTTGGTTTGCCGATGGTCTATGACACGGTGAAACTGGCCGGAGGGGATTTGAGCCTGAAGAACACACCCTCGGGCGCGTCGGTGGTATTGCGGCTTCCCTACCGTCCTGCGCCCCCCATGCGCGGCGGATTGGTTCTGCTGGTCGAAGACAATCAGGACTTGCGCCTCCAGTTTCGCGACATGCTGATCGACTTTGGGTTTTCGGTCATCGAGGCTACCTCGGTCGACGAGGCATTAACGCTGGTGAGCGAATTGGATGACATTGTTCTGGTCTTGTCCGATATCCGGTTGGAAGGGGAGGCAACCGGGCTGGACCTGATGGAGCGTCTCAAACCCCGGCTACCATGTATCTTGATGACGTCGCTGCCATCGACTGATCCTGTGCTGAAACGCGCGATCGGTCGGGTGCCCGTCTTGCACAAACCGTTCACCCCCAAACAACTTTCGGCGTTGATCCGAACCGAGGCTGCTTGATGACCCAACCGTTGGTGACCATTCTCGATGATGAGCCCGAGATCCGCCATATTCTGACAGAGACCCTGCAAGACGCAGGTTTTCGAACCCAGAGCTTTTCAAGGGCCCGAGAATTCGAGGCCGCGTTGAACCGCGTGACGCCCGATGTCTGCCTGGTCGATCTGTCCCTGCCAGATACGGATGGTTTGGCGTTGGTGCATCGGCTAGCGCTGGAACAGGGCGCCGCCGTCATCATCATTTCTGGACGTGCGCAGGTACAAGATCGGGTCACCGGGCTAGAGCTTGGCGCCGACGACTATATCACCAAACCCTTCGACCCTGCCGAGGTCGTTGCCCGAGTGCGGGCGCGTTTGCGGGCGCCGAAGGGGCAGGTGGCGCATTCGGAGACGGCCAGTTTCAACGGTTGGGTCGCGCATTTTGACCGCTATATTCTTGAGGACCAAAACGGTGCAGAAACCGCGTTTAGCCATGCAGAAGGTGAAGTGCTGCGTCTGTTTCTCGAAAGTCCCAAACGTCTGATTAGCCGCGCCCAGATGCAGGAAACGCTGGGCGGCGCGGCTGGTGAGAGCTTTGATCGTGCAATGGATGTGCGTATTTCCCGCCTCAGAACCAAGTTGGGTGAAGATCCCAAAAACCCGCGATTGATCAAAACGATCTATGGCGCAGGCTATATTTTCCTGGGCGATGTGGTCTGGCACTGAAGGTCCCGGTGCGCGCATTTGACCCTGCTTCAAGGATATCTGCACGGGTGGGCTGGAAAGTCGGGCTTGTCCTGATTAACTAAAGCGACCTCGACGACCGAGGGGCAGAGGTATAAGACACCGCTGTTTAACCGTGCGGTTGCCCGATAAGGGCGGCTACAACGACGATCTGGAGTGTGAAATGATCGGCAAGGCCTGGGCAAAATGGCGATCGGGCTATATCGGAAGGCTTGTCGTGGAAAGCCTGCGCAAGCAAGGATGGATGTACGGCATCGCGATGGGTGCGATGGTAATCGTTGCTGCCACGACCGCTGGTACGGCTTGGATGATGGAGAACATCGTTGATGCCATGACCACCCCGGAAATGAGGTCTCAGGCACATTGGATCGCGCTTCTTGTTGTCGGGTTGTTCGGCGCTAAGGCGTTCGCTTCCTATATTCAGTCGATTTTTTTGGCGCGCGCGGGGAACCGAATTATCGCAGTCCAGCAGGAGCGGTTATACAATCGGCTTCTACAGCGCGGCATTGGGTATTTTGCCGAGATTGAATCCTCGAACCTGTTGATGAGGGTCACCGCAGGGGCGGGTGCCGCCCGGAACCTGGTAAACATCATCGTGACCAGCTTCGTACGCGACGCGCTGACGCTTGTTGGTCTGGTTATTGTCATGATTTATCAGCAACCGCTGCTTTCCGTGCTGTTTTTCGTCGTTGGTCCGGTTGCTTTGATCAGCGTGCGCTACCTTTTGAAGAACGTACGGCGAATTATGCAGGCCGAGTTGAAATACCTTTCCGAGATCATCCAGGTCCTTCAGGAAACGTCGAACGGGATCAAAGTTATCAAGGTCTTCAGCCTTGAAAACCGCATGACCGATCGGATGAACACTGCGATCAAACGCGTCGAGAAACGTTCGAACGACATCGCCTCTTTGCAGGCCATCGCCAGCCCGCTGATGGAATTTCTGGCCGGTCTTGCTGTTGCAGGCATTCTGGTTGTCAGCACTTTGGGGATCGGAGGGTCTGAGCCTCCGACGGCGGGTCAGCTGATGTCGTTTATCACGGCCCTGCTGATGGCCTATGAACCCGCCAAACGCTTGTCGAAAATGAGGGTTTCGATCGAGACCTGCATGGTACCGATTGGTCTGATGTTCGAGCTTCTGGATGAACAGGATTCTATGCAGGAGCATTCAGAACCTAAAGAGATGGTTAAAGGTCCGGGCGAAATTCGCTTGCGTGATGTGACCTTCGGGTATCAGGGGGCAATACCCGTTATCAAGGATATGGATGTCACTTTCGAAGCAGGAAAAACCACGGCCCTTGTAGGCCAATCCGGCGGAGGAAAGTCCACGATTTTCGGCCTGATCATGCGATTTTATGATCCTAATCAGGGCTATGTTGAGATTGACGGCCAGGATTTGACCGAGGTCAGCTTTGCATCGCTTCGCCGAAAAATATCCTATGTTGGGCAGGACACGTTCCTCTTCTCAACCACCGTCATGGACAATTTGCGCTATGTAGCGCCCGACGCAACGGATGAAGAAATTGTCGCAGCTGCGCGAGCAGCGCATGCCCATGACTTCATCTCTCAGTTGTCAGAGGGCTATGACACTCAGGTTGGGGAAAACGGAGCTTTTCTTTCCGGAGGTCAGAAACAGCGGATCGCAATTGCCCGTGCAATTTTGCGCAAAGCGGAAATCCTTCTGCTGGATGAAGCTACAAGTGCGCTCGACGCAGAATCCGAAACTCTGGTCAAAGAGGCCTTGGACAAGTTGACGGAAGGGGTCACGACAATTGTAATCGCCCATCGGCTATCGACCGTTCTGGAAGCGGACAACATCATGGTCGTTCAGGATGGTCAAATCGTCGAGCAAGGGACCTTGAATGTGTTGTTGGAAGAAAACGGCGCGTTCCGCCGGCTGTTTGACCAGCAATTCAAGAAGCCTAACACGTTATAACAACAGGTTTTCACGTGACGTTAATGAGTTGAGTGTGGAGCTGTGACCAAGCCTGCGCTATTCCCGCAGCGCTTGGTCCTTAATCTTCACGACCGGTTGGATCAAATAGTCCAGAACGGTTTTACGCCCAGCCAGAATATCGACCTCGGCAATCATGCCGGGAATGATTTCCTGACTTCCGACATTTTTTCGTATAAGTCATTGATATTATTATGCCTTGGTTGCCAAAAGGCACTACACGGACTTTTTTCGCCAGCGATTGTTTCGGAGTGTTGAGGGAGCTCAGGCTTTGGTCTGGCCAGTTTTTCGGGTGCGCCCGGGGGGTATCTTGAAAGGGGCTTCGTTCCAGGTCAGGCCGACGCAGGTGAGGATGCGTCTGGCATCGACCGTGGCATGGCTTGGCATGCCGTAGCGGTCAGGGGTGCCTTTGTGGCGCAGGATCGAGAGCTGCAATGCGTTCAACTCGTTGCGGATACGAGCCGGGCTCATCGGGTGTCCGAGCAGGTCCAGATGCTTGCGCAGGTGCTGCAGGCAGCAGAAGGCCATGTAGCAGATGGCGATATGGGCCCGGACCCGACGCGGCGACCAGTGATAGATGGGCCGGATTTTCAGATCGTGCTTGTTGGTGCGGAAGCAGGCTTCGATCTCCCACAACTGGTGATAGCGGGCAATGACGTCCTGTGCCTCCAGTTCGTCCGCACCATGAACAACAATGGCATGCAGCCCGTCCCATTGTGCCGCTGCCTTGATCTTTGCATCATCCAGCGTGACGTCCCCGCTGTCGGGGAAGGCCAGGAAGCGGCCATATCCCCGGCTGCTGAAGCTGCCGGGTTTGCGAGAGCGCTTGAGCTTCTTGTGCAGCTTTTCGATTGCCTTGTCGCGCTTGTGGGCATCATTGCGTGCCCGGGTGGGTGACCAGGTCACAATGACCCGCGCTCCCTCCTGGTCGATCACCTTGTACCAGCCCTTCTCGGTTGCCTCTTCAGAACCGTGTCCAGCCCAAGGCTGGCGTCCCTCCGGGCTCAAAATGTTCGCCTTCACGGCGGCCGGGGCGGACTTCATGCGATAGCCGAGGATGTAGGGCAGACCCTTGTTCTGCAACATCTGCTGGTTGTCCTTGCTGAGCATGGCGGCATCGGCCACGAACGTGACCCTGGCCACGTCGAAGCGTCCCTCCAACGCCTTCAGCGCAGCTTCCAGCGTATGACCTTCCCAGGTGTTTCCCGGGAAGAGTTCATAGCCCACAGGCAGCCCATCGGAGGTGACGATCAGCGCCAGCATGACCTGAGCGCGGTGATGCTTGCCATCCTTGCTGAAGCCCTTGGCCAGAAGATGATCCTGCTCGACCCCGTCCGCATCCTCGGCCGGGTCCTCGCGCTCGGTGTCAAAGGCCAGGGTCGTGCAATCGTAGAACAGCACGGTCACTGGCCCGCCCAGCAACTTCTCTGCCGCCGCGTGAGAGGTTTTGCAAATCCCGTCTATCACCGGCGTATTGATGTAATCCATGCTCCGATAGACCACGTCCAGATTGAGCGTGATGCCTGCCTGGTTCTCCAACGCCTCCACGGTCGCGCGCTTGCTCTCGGGCTGTGCGATCCGCGCCATAACCAGCTCTTTCACAATGCGATTGGCACTTTTACGCGCCGCCCCCAGAAGGGCCCCCCAACCCAGTTGGTCATACATCGTCCCCATGACATCCCGCAGACCCAGAGAGACCCGCGCCTCCTCACGGCACTCGGCAAGATCAACGCCAAGCTTGTCCGGCCGCGGAGCGCGGCGCACCAGCGCCTGCAGATCGGCATATTCCGTGGGCGTGAACAGTTCCATTTGCGGCGAGCGATCAATGCGTAATTGCTCCATCAAGCGGCCCGCCAGACGCTTGATATCCTCAATCTCGCTGTCGTTATGGGCCACACCCACATGGCGCAGGATCTTCTGGCGTACCTTGGAGCCGGTGCGGACGGATTCAACGATCTGGATCCGTGTGCGGTTGAGCTTTGCGTCATGTTTGGTGCGGATGAACATGGGCGAAGAGGTTAGCCATCTGAAGGCCCATGTCAATACTTTTTATAATAATGGGGCACTACAACGCGCCTCTGAGCAACCACACCTGAAAACAAACCAAAAACCCAGTCAGATCAACAAAAAGGTCGGAAGTCAGGAGTTGAGTGTGGAGCTGTGACCAAGCCTGCGCTATTCCCGCAGCGCTTGGTCCTTAATCTTCACGACCGGTTGGATCAAATAGTCCAGAACGGTTTTACGCCCAGCCAGAATATCGACCTCGGCAATCATGCCGGGAATGATTTCAACGGCGACACCGGAGGCGTCGAGCATCGTGCCATTTGTCCGGATCTCGATGACAAAGACCTCTTCGTCGTTGCGCTCGGACCGGGTGATGGTATCTGCGCCAATACGAACAATTTCCCCGCCCAGCCCGCCGTAGCGGGCGAAATCATAGGCGGTGACTTTGACTTTGACGGGCTGTCCAGCATGAAGAAACGCGATATCTTGCGGGCGAACATAGGCTTCGACCAGTAGACTGTCATCCAATGGAACGATCTCGATCAACTCCTCTCCGGTGCGCGCAAGGCCACCAAGAGTGGTGCGGTGTATACGGTTTACGATGCCGCGCGCCGGGGATTGAACCTTGGCTCGAGACGCTCGATCCTGTAGAGCTGGCAGTATTGGTTCCAGGGCGGACAGCTCAGCTGTCGCAAGGGCGAGGTCGGTCAGAGCATTGCTCCGAAATCTACTGCGCGCCGCTCGGATTCGGTCATCAATCTCTTCCAGACCAGTTTTTAGTCGGCTGGTCGCAGCTACGGCTCTGACCTGGCGGCCCCTCCATTCTGCCTCACTGCGCCTAAGGGCCAGAAGCGTGGTCGCGGGTTCCATTTTGCTGGCGACCAGAGGCGCCATTATCGCCCGTTCCTCAGCCAGAACATTCAGTGTCTCTTCCGCAGTGACCTGATCTACCAATCCTTCCTCGTATTCCCCATGGCGTTGTTGTTGCTGTCGCAGCAAGATATCAATTTCAGCCTGCAGTTCGGCTTGCCTGCCTTGGTACAAAACCGTTTCCGATTGAACTACATCCGGGGCGCCTGTGACGAGCGCAGTGTCAAACTGAAGGTCGCGCCCCTCGATCTCGGAGTGTAGCCGCTGGATCCGAGCCATCAGGCCATAAGCACGTTGTTGTTCCTGATTCAACTGACTGTCGATTTGCGTCGTGTCGAATTCCATCAACAAGGTGCCGGCTTGAACCACTTGGCCTTCCCGCACGTGCAATGCCTTCAAAACGCCTGGCTCTATTGCCTCGATGATCTGGATGTCTCCAGATGGCACAATCCGGCCATCTACGCGGGTTACGTCGTCCAACTCGGTCAGATACGCCCAAAGCCCGGCCGTGAGGAGGCATGCGAGAATTGCCACAAGCAGAAGAGAATTTCGCAAAGGCGACGCTCCGCGCGTCGCGCGTGCCAACGAGGCAAAATCATGATACTGCGACATTCAGGTGCCTCCTGTTTTGGCGTGCATGTTGTGACAGAAGGCTTTTTGGCCCGTCTTTCGCGATTTGACCGTCGTCAATGACGATAACGCGGTCCACCAGTTCCAAGAGGCTAGGACGGTGCGTGACGATCACCATCGTCGTGTCTGGGGTCGCCTGTTTGAGGCGGTTCAGAACGCGCGCTTCGGTTTGAACATCCATGGCGCTTGTCGGCTCATCCAGCAGCAGAACCGATGGCTTGCCAATCAAGGCTCGCGCCAAAGCAATCGCTTGTCTTTGTCCGCCAGAAAGCCCTTCGCCCCTTTCCGCAAGCTGTTGATCATAACCTGCTGGATGGCGCGCCGCAAAATCCTCAACTCCCGCAATTTGCCCGGCTTCGATCACTTCTTCGTCGCTCGGTCTGATGGTGCCACTGGCGATGTTTTCGCGGATCGAGCCGGAAAACAGCCAAATATCCTGTAGAACTGAGCCGACACCTTGTCTTAGATCACCAGGGTCAATTTGCCGAATGTCCAAGCCATCCAGCATGACCGATCCGACCCGAGGCGTATAGAGGCCCAGCAACAGTCGCGCTATCGTGCTTTTACCCGAGCCAATTTGGCCAAGAATTGCGACTTTCTCACCAGGGTTGATGGTGAAGGAAACACCTTTCAACGTATCTTCGGATTGATCCGGGTATGCGAAATGGACGTTGCTAAAAGAAATCGCGCCCTTGAAGCGTGAACGGCCGATCCAGGTTCTGCCTTCCGGTCGCTCACTGTCTGCCCGCATAATCTGGTTGAGGTTTCGAAAAGCGCTGCGCGCCTGATTGTATCGCGTTAAAGTTTGCGCCAATTGCCCCAATGGAGCCAAGGCACGACCCGTCAACATGACAGCGGCGATCAGGGCGCCCATGCTGGCTTGACCTTCCGTGACGCGGAATACGCCATAGAAAACGATCATGACCTGCGCCACCTGTTGCGTGAGGCCGGTCAGGTTCAGGGCGAATTGTGTAATCGCGCGACTGCGAACGCCGTGGTTCGATTGTCGTTCTATCGCGCTTTCCCAACGGGAACGCATCTGACGATCAGCAGAGGTGGTCTTTATGGTTTCAAGGCCAGAGACGGCCTCAACAAGAACCGATTGCTTGGATTGACCATCCTTGAATTGCCGCTCGGCCAACCGCGATAGCATAGGTTGGGCGAGCAAGCCGGTCAGCAGCACGATAGGTACCACCATCGCAGGAACGATGGCCAGCGGGCCGCCCACCAGGTAGATCACGAAGACGAAAAGAGCGATGAAGGGGAGGTCGACGATTGCCACCAATGTTGCGGACGTGAAAAACTCGCGCAGAGTTTCGAACTCGCGAACTGTATTTGCCATCGCGCCGGTCGATCCGGTGCGAGATTTCATTTGAATATCGAGTAACTTGTCAAAAATGCGCCGTCCCATCAGCCGATCGGCCTTTTGACCGGCCTGATCAATGAAACCAGCTCTTAGAATCTTGAGTAGGAAATCGAAGCCAAGGGCGAGACCCACGCCAATGGTGAGTGCAATCAGAGATTCCGTTGCTTCGTTGGGAAGAACACGGTCATAGACGACCATAATGAAGATAGAAGTTGAAAGCCCTAGAAGATTGGCGAGCACTGCAGCGAGAATGACTTGGCAATAGGACCATCTACTGGCCGCCAAAGCAGACCAGAACCAATGTCCAGACCTTTGGGCCTCGTTATTCTTCAAGATATCTTGATGGTCTCGGCGAAATAGAATTGCGTAGCCGGTATACGCTTTTTCCAACTGTTTCTGTGGAATTGTTCCGGTTCCCGGCCCTATGCAAGGGTCGTACACCATTTGCCGCACCTTCGGTTCTAAATCACTGAAACAGTGCATGTTTTATCCTCTCTATGTCGAGGTTTCGGGCGAAACCCTGCGTGGTTTTGTCCGGGATTGCAACCGGATGGAGGGATATTATGCCGAGATTGACGGACGCGCGCGTGCGCGACCTGCGCGCCAGAAAAACCACACGCAATGTCAGAGACACCACCCTTGCGGGCTTTGGTGTCAGGGTTCTGCCCGGCGGCGGAAAGCGGTTCTTTTTGCACAGCCAGCACGAGGGGCAGCGTGTCTGGAAGATTCTGGGCGATCCGGCCACTATGTCGGTTGCCGAGGCCCGCGCGCGGGCGCAGGCCCTGCTGGTCTCGCTCCGGTCGGGGCAGCGCGACGGGGAGATGCTGTTTGAGAGAGTTGCGGAAGAGGCCTTCCGCCGCCATGGCCGACAGTGGAAGCCGGGTACGCTCATGGTCAACCGGAGCTATCTCAAGAACCACATTCTTCCGCGCTTCGCGGGGCAGCGCATTGCGGATATCACGCGGCAGGACGTGCGGGACTGGTTTGCCGCGATGCACGCAACGCCGGTATCGGCGGATCGCTCGATGCCAGTGCTGTCGGTCATCATGACGGTGGCCGAGATGGACGGGCTGCGCCCGGAAGGGTCCAACCCCTGCAAGGGGATCAGGCGCTACCGGCGCAGGAACAGGGAGAGGTTTCTGTCGGAGGCCGAGTTCGGACGCCTTGGCGCGGCGCTGTGCTGCGCGGCCCCATCCCCGGCCGTGCCGCTCATTCGGCTGCTGGCGCTGACGGGATGCCGGTCGAGCGAGATCAGGACACTTCGCTGGGCAGAGTATCGCGACGGGCATATCTTTCTGCGCGACAGCAAGACGGGTCCGCGCACGGTGTGGCTGTCGGAGGCGGCGCGCAGGGTCCTTGACGCGCTTGCCCGCACATCGCCTTGGGTGTTTCCGTCCGTCCGGGGTGCGGGCCCGATGCCGGGTGCGACGCTCACCCGGGCATGGTTCAGGCTGCGCGTGCAGGCCGGTCTGAGAGATGTGCGCCTGCATGATTTGCGGCACTCCTATGCAAGTGCGGCCATCGCGAGCGGGGAAACCGTTCTGGCAGCGGGTCGGCTTCTTGGGCATAACAGCCCCGAAACCACCCTCAAATACGCCCATCACACGCAAAGTGATGTGGAGAATGCCGCCGCCGCGATGGGGGCGGTTCTCGGAGGAACGCGGAGAGGAACAGGGGGAGGAACCCGGCCATGAGCAAGGTTCGGTTGACGGATGCGCGGGCACGGAGGTTCAGACCGTGTGCGCGGGAATATTGCGTGCAGGACAGCGCGGTGCCGTCCCTGAGCCTTCGGGTCTATCCCACGGGGACGAAGACATGGACCTGCACGGTGGCGGGACGCAAGGTCTCGCTGGGCCGGATTGAACTGATGCCCGCCTGCGCCGCGCGCCGGGAATGTCACCGGTTGCAGGTCGAGGGGGTCGCGCCGGTCCGGGACCTGCCCACCTACCGGGGCTTTGCGCTGGATGTGTGGCACAAGACATGGTCCACGCGCTGCAAGCCATCCACGGTCAGGGGGCGGGATCACATTCTGGCGCGGCAGCTTCTGCCCGCGTTCGGAGCGCTTCGGATTGACCGGATCACGCGACAGATCATCGAGGACTGGTTTGCCGCCTATAGCGCCTCTGCGCCCGGCGGCGCGAACCATGCGCTGAAACTTTTGCGCCAGAGCCTGAACTTTGCCCTTGAGCGCGGCCTCATCGACAGCAACCCGGCGGGTTTTGTGCTTCCGAACCGGCGCGCCAAGCTGACGCGGTTCCTGTCGCGGGATGAAATCGCGCGGCTGAACGCGGCGCTTGACCGGCACAGCGCAGGGCGCACTGGCGTGCAGGCTGACATCATCCGGCTTCTGCTGCTCACGGGCTGCCGCAAATCGGAAATCACCCATCTCAGGCGCAGCGAGGTCGATGGCAGCCGCCTCAGGCTGGAAGACAGCAAGACGGGTCCGCGGATTGTGTATCTCAGCGCCGAGGCCCGCGCCATCGTTGAGAGGCGCATGAGGGGAGCCGGGGCATATCTGTTCCCCTCGCCGCGCAACCCGGCGCGGCCCGGCTCGGGAGAGTTGAGGCTCTGGTACAGGATCAGACGGGAGATCGGCATTGAGGACGTGCGTCTGCACGACCTGCGACATTCCTATGCCAGCCAATCTGTGATGGCGGGTATTCCCCTGCCGGTGGTGTCGAAGCTCCTGGGTCACAGCCAGGTCACGATGACGCTGCGCTATGCCCACAGCGCAGACAGGGACGTCGAGGCCGCAGCCGAGCGGGTCGGGGCGCGCATTGCCGGGCTGTTGTGGTCTGGCTGAGCGCTTTGCCTGTCTTATGATGCGTGGAGGCGTCCGGTTTATTGGAAGCCCCTTCCAGTTTGCCATTCAGGGCGGGCCGTTCTGGCGGTTGGATCGTAATATGCCTAGCTGGCCTTGGGTTTTGCCACAGTTCAGACAAAATTTTGACAATATTTTGACACTGTGGGAAATTTCTGCAACCTTTGATTGCGGCTCGTCAATAAACGCGGCGAACAAAGAGAGCAGTATGGGGATGGGGATTTCGCGTGTTAGCGACATTAGCGACAATCAGCGCTGTCGAGAACATTCTGAATTGTCCGGTGTAGGTAACATGCCAATTGTCCGCTTCAGTTGATTGCGCGGTGGCCCAATTCGGAGGGAGCCGTAGGCGACCGTAGATTTGGGCCACCGCGTTCGCGCCACGTCGAAGCGGGTCACGCGACTTTGTGTTTGCTATCCTCCTGTGTGATGGGTGATCCGTCAGGCTGGTAGCGGCCAATGCATCTCGGGCCGTGGAAGATGACCAGTTGACCATCGGGGTATTCGTGGACCCTGACCTTCGCCTTGACGAAATGATGACGGTGCCTGTCTGCCGCGATCTGCATGACCAGGCCCTTGTAGCGCACCGTATTGTCGTTGCCGACGACGCGGTCTTCCTGCACACACAGGGTGTCGCGCACATTGCCTGTAAACGGCACGAAGGCCGAGGTCGTATCCTCCGGCTCCCTTGCAAACAGGGCATTGTGTTCGGGAAGATAGACCTCTTTCAGGAACTGATTGGCCTCTTCAATGGTTGTGATCCCATGGGACCGCAGTTCCTGCGGCAATCGGTTCTGGAACGTGCCAAACATGCGTTCAGACCGTCCACGGGCCTGCGGTGAATAGGCCGGGATCAGCTCAATGCCGAGTTGCTGCAAGGCGCGCCCGACCTGGGTCAGATTGTCCTTGTCCACTTTGCCGCCCGCTTCGGGCGTATGCCAGTAATGAGAGCCCCGATCGGCATAGAGCGAGCAAAACAGACCTTGCGCCTCGATCACCTCTGTCAGCCCCTGAAAACTGCTCATCGTCCCTTCTTCCTCGACAAAGAATGCCGAATAAACCCGGTTGGTGGCATCGTCCATGGTGACGATCAGATCCCACCACTGACCCGGAACCCATTCATGGCTGGAGCCGTCCTGATGCAACATCATGCCAACCATCGGACGGCGGGGCCGCTTGCGCCGATGGGCACCTCGTCGGGGTGCTGCCTGAACCCGGCCGTGGCGCTGCAGTGTAAGCCGCACCCAGTTGTAGCTCTGTGTGAAACCATGGTGGGCCACCAGCTTCTCGTGGAAATGCTTCGGCGTGTAATCCCAGTACTTGGTATCAAACAGTTCAAGCATCTCCATGACCTTATCCGTGGCAACACGATTGTTGGCCAGTTTGCCAAGCCGACGGTCGTACAGACCTTCTGCACCATCCGCCTCAAATCGATCCTCCCAACGCCTGACGGTGCGCACGGATACACCCAGTATCTCAGCCGCCTGTTCTTGCGTCAGCTTGTTCGCGCTTCGCCGCGAATACACATCTTCAAACTTCATCAGTCGAACTTCCTGTAACACTTCTGCTCGGTTCATAACGCCTCCTCTCAGAGACAGAATAGAACCGGACAGATCGCATGTTACATACACCGGACATATCGCGTGTTAGCGACATTAGCGACAATCAGCGCTTGACAATGCGCAGTTGGGCGATATCGTCGCTCGTCGCTCGTCGCTCGTCGCTCGTCGCTCGTCGCTCGTCGCTCGTCGCTCGTCGCTCGTCGCTCGTCGCTCGTCGCTCGTCGCTCGTCGCTCGTCGCTCGTCGCTCGTCGCTCGTCGCTCGTCGCTCGTCGCTCGTCGCTCGTCGCTCGTCGCTCGTCGCTCGTCGCTCGTCGCTCGTCGCTCGTCGCTCGTCGCTCGTCGCTCGTCGCTCGTCGCTCGTCGCTCGTCGCTCGTCGCTCGTCGCTCGTCGCTCGTCGCTCGTCGCTCGTCGCTCGTCGCTCGTCGCTCGTCGCTCGTCGCTCGTCGCTCGTCGCTCGTCGCTTCATGTCTGTTGAGGGCCTGTCAGATTGGGGCGCGGTCTCACGGCGGGTAGAGCGCGCCCGGTTCGGGCTTTTCCGATATTGTGATCCCTGTCGTTGCGCTGGCGATTTTGTGCCTCGCGCAAGCCTTCGTTTGTGTTGTGCTGCATGTGTCCGGCAGACCTTGAGCCGGCATGCGGCTGCAGGCGCGTTGGCGCTCCAGCGCAGGGAAACCTGCACGACCTCGATACATCGCGCCTGTGCGGAATGGTTGAGGTTTCATTGCGTGTCAGTCGTCGCGGCTTCGGAGGCACGCTTTGCCACCCCCTTTGGCTCTCTGGCTGTCCTGCTGCTTCCGTCTTTGTTGGACAAGACAGAAAACAAAGCGTTTGCTGGCCCGATTGAGGCAGCCTTCGCTGTCTTTCGTCGCTGCTTCAGGCGCGCCCTCTGCCAATCCCTCTGCCAATCCCACTGTCATCAGGCTTCCGACTGCCCTTCATCCCCGCTCTGGCGGGCAAGACACATGCTGTAATCAACCCTTTCTTATGGAGACCCCCTCACCATGACCCAAGCACAACTTTCGACTGTATCGACTGGCGCGTCTGCGTCTCAATCCGTGATTGTATTCCCTGAAGGGGTTCAGGGTTTACTGGTTCCGCTTGGTCCGAACGTGATCGCACGCACCTTCCGGCAAGGTGATGACCTTGTGATTGTTTACCAGGATGGTCGCCAGGTTCAAATTGCCGGTTTTTTTGACACGGGTGATCGTGTTTTGGTCGCGCAGGACCCGGAGAGCGGGGATCTGTTCGAGGTCAGCCTCGCGCCGGACGGTTCCCTGATCGGGGTTGAGCCGAGGTCCGTTGCGGATATTGCGGAGCTACTTGGCGCGACGCAGGAGGAGGTTGAGGCGCTGTCTGCAGCCCATGGGGCGGATGCGGATGCCGGGTTTGCCGACAGCGATCACGTGACGCTTTCAACACAATCCGGTGTCGAACTGGCCGCAATCAATCCGGGCCTGGTCGCTGCGGGAATTCTCGGCGCAGGTGCAATCGCCGCCATTGCAACCAGTAGCGGTGGATCGAGTTCGAAGAGCGATGGCAACAACCCGACCCCAACACCGGACACAACATCGACAGAGACCACCGACCCAGGCACGACGCCTGCCCAGGGACCCGGCGGTGGTGATGCGGATAGCGACGCTGCGACTGTGACGGCGATTGACCGCGAGAATGCCTTGGGCGACATCGCGGCCTATGCCGAGGATCAGGGCAATACTGCGCCGACGGTTGATACCTACGCCACGGCGGGCGTGACGGGCGTGACGGCTGACAATCTTGCGGCAGTGAATGCGGCGATTGCAACAGGGGGCAGCAGTGCCTTTGTGCCCGATACTCTTGTGGAACCGACGGTCTTTGTTCAGGGCGTCGTGAACCGAGTGATATCCTCGTCGGAAACCGGTGATGGTGAAAACCAGACCTCACCAACAGATACAACATCTACAGAGACCCCCGATGGAACCGGCGACGGTGATGTGGGCGGGAACGCTGATGCAGCAGTGGCTGCGGCGACAGCACTGGGGACCATCGCGGATTACGCTGATGATGACGCGAACAATCCTGCGCCGGATGCGGCGACCTACACCACGGCGGGCGTGACGGGCGTGACGGATGCCAATCTCGCGGCGGTGAATGCGCGGGTTGCAGGTGCAGAGCGCGAGGGTGCGGACACGGTGGCCGAACTGGATGCGCTGGTTGGGCTGGCCAACGGCGATGTTGCGGCGGCAGCGGCTGCGACGGCAGCACTGGGGACCATCGTGGCCTATGCCTGTCAATCGGCATTGAATAATGACCCCCCATCGGCGTCCAAATTTGACCCCCCTTGGAGCTAAGAGGGGCGTTGAGGGGGTCGTGTTTAGGTTGATTCAGGAGGGGGTGGACAGCAGGTCAAACCGAAAAGAGAGCGTAGCTCGACTGAAGGTTTGACCTGCTGTCTGTTTTGAATTTATTCCCCGATTTCGAGGTTAGTCGCGGTGGTTAATTCGCCAGCTTTCGTTCCCGGTTTCGATGATATCGCAATGGTGTGTCAGTCGATCCAGGAGAGCAGTGGTCATTTTGGCATCTGTGAACACACTCGGCCATTCAGCAAATGCGAGGTTGGTTGTTAGCAGAATAGACGTTCGCTCGTACAGTTTGCTGATGAGATGGAAGAGTAATCGTCCACCAGACTCTGCGAACGGCAGATAACCGAGTTCGTCTATAATCACGAGGTCGACGCGGATCAGCTGCTCGCTGAGCCGCCCGGCGTTGCCTTCGCGATGTTCAGCCTCCAGCTTGTTCGCGAGATCCACAGCGCTGAAGAACCTGACCCGCCGGCGGTTATTGACCGCGTGGCCCCCGATCGCTGTTGCGAGATGCGTTTTGCCCGATCCGGTTCCACCGACCAGCACGCCATTCCTGGCCTGGTCCATAAAATCGCCGTCATGAAGATTGCGCACGACTTCCTCGTTGACGGGGCTGACCGTGAAGTCGAACTCAGGTAAGGACTTGCAGACCGGGAACTTTGCGGCACCCATCTGATACCGGATCGAGCGCGCAGTCTTTTCGGCCAGTTCGGCCGTGAGGAGTTCGGCCACGACCTGTTGGGGCCGCCAGTTGTTTTTGGCTGCGGCCTGCATCACTTCGTCAAAGCAGTTGACGATGCCTGGCAACTTCAGTTGACGGGCAAGTTCGAGAATTTCCTTACGCAGTTGCATGGGAGCCTCCAAGCCTGTCATAGCGAGCGCAATCCGCGATCGGTGCCATTTTCAGCTGCAGGTGGGCAGGCGGCTCAATCGCCTTTGGCGGCGGGGGATTGGTGCGCCGAGAGACAATGTTCAGGATCGCATCGGCCTTGCGCAGGCCAGATTTTAGAGCTTCTTCGCAGGCAGCCTCGACCACATCAATGTCGTGCTGGTAAGCAGCGAAAAGAATATCGGCAAGTTGCCGGTCTCCGTCGGATGTGCCCCGCAGATGGGTCCAGATCTGCGTCATTGCCGGTGGTAGGTCCCAGTCACGGAACGGTGCTCCATTGCGCAGAGCGCCAGGCTTGCGCTTGAGGACGGGCACATAGTGCCAAGGGTTGAAGATCGTTTTTCCTCGGCCGAAGCACCGTTCGTGCTCTCCGACAATCTCACCGTCTTGGCGCAGGACAATCCGCGTGGCGTAGACCTGCAACTGGACCTGACGTCCAACAGCTCTTGCCTCAACGCTGTATTTGTTTCTTTCGAAGTTGATCAGGCAGGTTCGGCTCACGGCGACCGTCTTTTCACGGAACCCGACGAAGGGCTTCTGCAGATGCGTCAGCAGCGGCTTTTCCTGCTGGAACTCCTCCCAGACCGTCACCTCCAGGTTTTCCGGATGCCGCAGTTCTTTTGCGCGTTTGATCGCGTCTTTTTGCAGCCGGGCATTCAATTCATCGAAGTCGGCCACCTCCAGACGCGGTGTAAAACTATAGGCGCGGCTCTCCTTGACCAGATTCTCAACCTGACCCTTCTCCCAACCGGCCGCGCGCGTACAGGCGATCGGGTTCACCAGATGATGAGAACACATCCGGGAGAATGCCTTGTTGAACTTTCTTTCCTTGCCGACAGGATCGCATCGACGGCGGTCGTCATGTTATCGTAGATCCCGTTGATGCAGCCTCCACCAAAGAATTTGAAGGCCTCGTCGTGGGCATCAAAGACCATCTCCTGCGTCTCGCGCGGATAGGCAATGGAGAATGGCATGCGGCTATGGCAAAGTTTGAAATGGGCAACCTTCACGGTCGTGAGTGCACCGTCCATCAAAACCGTCTCCACACTCCAGTCGAACTGGTACGCCTCCCCAGGATCAAAGATCAGCGGGATGAACGCCTGCGCCTGTTGTCGGCCGTGCGCAATGCGCCAATTCTTTGTGTAGCGTCGAACACTGTCATACCCGCCGCCAAAACCATCATCGGAGAGTTCCTTCCAGATTTTGGTCATCCGCTTGCGGTGTTTCTTCGGAAGCGCCTCGTTCTCCTCAAGCGTTTCATCCAGACGCGCGCGCCAAGGCCCGAGCACCGGGTATGGCTGCGATTTGCGCTCATCCTGACTTCCGACATTTTTTCGTATAAGTCATTGATATTATTATGCCTTGGTTGCCAAAAGGCACTACACGGACTTTTTTCGCCAGCGATTGTTTCGGAGTGTTGAGGGAGCTCAGGCTTTGGTCTGGCCAGTTTTTCGGGTGCGCCCGGGGGGTATCTTGAAAGGGGCTTCGTTCCAGGTCAGGCCGACGCAGGTGAGGATGCGTCTGGCATCGACCGTGGCATGGCTTGGCATGCCGTAGCGGTCAGGGGTGCCTTTGTGGCGCAGGATCGAGAGCTGCAATGCGTTCAACTCGTTGCGGATACGAGCCGGGCTCATCGGGTGTCCGAGCAGGTCCAGATGCTTGCGCAGGTGCTGCAGGCAGCAGAAGGCCATGTAGCAGATGGCGATATGGGCCCGGACCCGACGCGGCGACCAGTGATAGATGGGCCGGATTTTCAGATCGTGCTTGTTGGTGCGGAAGCAGGCTTCGATCTCCCACAACTGGTGATAGCGGGCAATGACGTCCTGTGCCTCCAGTTCGTCCGCACCATGAACAACAATGGCATGCAGCCCGTCCCATTGTGCCGCTGCCTTGATCTTTGCATCATCCAGCGTGACGTCCCCGCTGTCGGGGAAGGCCAGGAAGCGGCCATATCCCCGGCTGCTGAAGCTGCCGGGTTTGCGAGAGCGCTTGAGCTTCTTGTGCAGCTTTTCGATTGCCTTGTCGCGCTTGTGGGCATCATTGCGTGCCCGGGTGGGTGACCAGGTCACAATGACCCGCGCTCCCTCCTGGTCGATCACCTTGTACCAGCCCTTCTCGGTTGCCTCTTCAGAACCGTGTCCAGCCCAAGGCTGGCGTCCCTCCGGGCTCAAAATGTTCGCCTTCACGGCGGCCGGGGCGGACTTCATGCGATAGCCGAGGATGTAGGGCAGACCCTTGTTCTGCAACATCTGCTGGTTGTCCTTGCTGAGCATGGCGGCATCGGCCACGAACGTGACCCTGGCCACGTCGAAGCGTCCCTCCAACGCCTTCAGCGCAGCTTCCAGCGTATGACCTTCCCAGGTGTTTCCCGGGAAGAGTTCATAGCCCACAGGCAGCCCATCGGAGGTGACGATCAGCGCCAGCATGACCTGAGCGCGGTGATGCTTGCCATCCTTGCTGAAGCCCTTGGCCAGAAGATGATCCTGCTCGACCCCGTCCGCATCCTCGGCCGGGTCCTCGCGCTCGGTGTCAAAGGCCAGGGTCGTGCAATCGTAGAACAGCACGGTCACTGGCCCGCCCAGCAACTTCTCTGCCGCCGCGTGAGAGGTTTTGCAAATCCCGTCTATCACCGGCGTATTGATGTAATCCATGCTCCGATAGACCACGTCCAGATTGAGCGTGATGCCTGCCTGGTTCTCCAACGCCTCCACGGTCGCGCGCTTGCTCTCGGGCTGTGCGATCCGCGCCATAACCAGCTCTTTCACAATGCGATTGGCACTTTTACGCGCCGCCCCCAGAAGGGCCCCCCAACCCAGTTGGTCATACATCGTCCCCATGACATCCCGCAGACCCAGAGAGACCCGCGCCTCCTCACGGCACTCGGCAAGATCAACGCCAAGCTTGTCCGGCCGCGGAGCGCGGCGCACCAGCGCCTGCAGATCGGCATATTCCGTGGGCGTGAACAGTTCCATTTGCGGCGAGCGATCAATGCGTAATTGCTCCATCAAGCGGCCCGCCAGACGCTTGATATCCTCAATCTCGCTGTCGTTATGGGCCACACCCACATGGCGCAGGATCTTCTGGCGTACCTTGGAGCCGGTGCGGACGGATTCAACGATCTGGATCCGTGTGCGGTTGAGCTTTGCGTCATGTTTGGTGCGGATGAACATGGGCGAAGAGGTTAGCCATCTGAAGGCCCATGTCAATACTTTTTATAATAATGGGGCACTACAACGCGCCTCTGAGCAACCACACCTGAAAACAAACCAAAAACCCAGTCAGATCAACAAAAAGGTCGGAAGTCAGGAAATGCTGCACAGCAACGAATGGCTGCTCTTGCTGTTTAGCCGCTTGCCAGGCCAGCTATCATTGCGCCTTGCGCGACAAGGTGCACAAGCACGAGCGCTTTGTAATTTCATATTGCGCCGACGGCGATGAATTGTCCCAAACGGCAGATGAGAACGGACAACCGAGCGGCGAATTAGAGTGCACATAGTGATAGGGTGGTAGCAGAGGAGCGATGTTTTTTGTGAGCATGGGGCCAGGAGGCTATCTGCCCAAAGCGCAGCCCCTGACATTGGTTTTTGCCGATGCCGCTGAGTATAGTCTGTTTGGCTTAAGGGACACTTCAGACGGAAAACACTGTTTTCCGAACACCTCATAGACTACAGGTCAATTGGTTCAAGCGAGTCGTCAAAGTTTTAGGCGCAGGCCAGACGTCAAATAGAACAACACTTCGGGATAAAGAACGTGATGTACAGGATTGCTGTGGTAGGCCGTGGCTTGATCGGTGGTGCGGCGGCGCGCCATTTGGCTGAAGGAATCGATGGCGTCGTTTGTATAGGACCTGATGAACCAGAGAAGCGTGCCGATCACAGAGGCGTCTTTGCCAGCCACTACGATGAAGGTCGCATGACGCGCCATGTCGATCCGATGCCTGAATGGGCCAACACTGCCGGGAAATCGATTGAGCGCTACAGAGATTTGGAAGCGCGTAGCGGGATCAGCTTCTATTCACCTGTGGGCTATCTCGGGCTTGGTGTGCCGGGCTCGCAATACAACGCCTTTTGCGCAACTACCGGTGAGCAGAACGGAGTGTCGGTGGAAAGACTAAACGCAGCGGAGATACGGACCCGCTATCCTTATCTTTCGGTGCAGAATGATGCTGACGGCTTGGTCGAAACCAATGGTGCTGGATACATCAGCCCGCGACGCATGGTTGAGGCACAGACACGCCTGGCTGAAAAGGCTGGCGCAACCTGCATAAAACAGGCCGCGCGCAGGATAAATGCTACCTCGAAGGGCGTAGATATCGAGCTTTGGGATGGCTCCAACGTGATTTCTGAAAAAGCGCTAATCGCCGCTGGAGCCTTCACCGCACCTTTGGGGCTCAGCCCTGTAAACCTCGGGCTCACGACTTATGGGCGCACAGTTGTTCTGGTTCAAATCGAAGGCGAGGCTTCACGCGTCTTGCAAGATATGCCGACGATGATCGACACCAGCATCGGCGCCTATATCCTCCCTCCCATTCGCTATCCTGATGGAAAAAGTTACTTGAAAATTGGGGTTGGTGACACGTCAGACCCGCAGTTCGCTTCCCTAGAAGGGTTGCAAAACTGGTTCAAAGGCGAAGGTCTGGCTGCGAACCGAAACGATTTCACAGCGCGCCTGAAAGAACTCATCCCAGTTCTGGAAACCTGTCCGACGTGGAAAACCGACACCTGTGCGGTTACCGCGACAAAGAGCGGGCTCCCAATCATTGACACTGTACTGGACGACAAGATCGCGGTCGCCGTTGGAGGATGCGGCAAAGGTGCAAAAGGGGCGGATGAATGGGGACGCATCGCGGCTGGTGTCGTGCGCGGATTGCCCTGGTCGTCCGAAGTGCAACAAAGCAAACTGGCGGGCCCGAAATAATCTCCACATCTCAGACAAGCGACGAGAAAACTCAAGCTGATGAAATACAGATTGCACAATCGCCTCGGCTCCGGCGGTTTCGTCATACAAGCCGCCCTTGCTGCGGCGAAGATTGATTTCGACTACGAACCTATAGTGTCGGTCCCAAATGCTCCTTTGGGTGCAAAAGTCGAAGGGTTGAACCCCTGGGGTCAAGTGCCGATCCTTGAACTGGAAGATGGAACCCGCTTGACCGAGGTCGCGGCTATTCTGGCACATCTTTCCTTTGTTGAACCATCCCTCCGACAAGGCCCCGAGCTTTGGATTGACAACCATCCCATGTTCTTAAGGTGGTCAGTCTTTTTGTCGGTAAATGTTTATGAAGGTATTCTGCGCCGGAGTTATACTGATCGATATTTCAGCGAAGTCTCCGATGAGAGCGACCGTGCATCGATTGAAGCCTCAATCCGCAAAGCGGCCTGGGAAAGAATCCACGCGGCGTTCCAGTGTATCGAGACCGAAACATCGGGTCACATGTTTCTGTTGGGCGACCGTATGTCCCCCGGCGACATCTATCTTGCTATGCTCTACGCTTGGTACAACCAAAAGCCAGATCTCCCGAAATGCACGTGGATCACTACTCAGGTCGCCACGCACCCAGAGATCGGCCCGATCTGGGAGCAGAACTTCCACGACAGGTTAGACTTCAAGTGGCACGAGCTAAGAGTACAGGGTCTCAAATAATGTTATGTAATATCATTTTTTGTTTGCGAGTTTAGATTTGCTCGCGTACTCCCTTTGCAGCCCGCGCCACCGCTGCTCGCGTTGTCAATTTGGTGCTAGCTGAACTTCTGCAACCGCAACCCTAGGATTCATAGATGTCATTCGCAAAACAGCTCGCCTTTGCCTCTGCTTTGGCTTTGAGTTCCGTTGTGCCCGCCGTGGCCCAGCAGGACACACTTACCATTTCTGGTGGCTTTGGCCCCGACACCGAAGTGCCTGATCCCCGCGAAGGGTATAACGGCTGGATGTCGAACAGACTGGGCGTTACCGAAACTCTGATGGGTCTCGATTTCGATTTGAATCTCTACCCACGCTTGGCAGAAAGCGTTGAACAGTCCTCGCCCACCACTTGGCGTGTCACGCTCCGCGATGATCTAACGTTCCACGACGGCATAGCTGTAACGGCTCAGGCCGTAGTTGATGCAATCACACCAATCTCGGAAGAAGGGGCAGCTGGACACAACAAGCGGATTGCAAACCTTTTGGACCTCGCCGGGATTTCCGCAGACGGCGACAACGTTGTTGTATTTGAAACCAACAGCCCGAACTCGGCCTTCCCATGGACCTTGTCCGAACCCGGCATCGCAGTTCTGGGCGGCGCCTCTGATGAGTATCCGATCAACGGGACCGGCCCTTTTATCTTCAAAGAAGTGGTGCCGGACCAACTCTACCGCGTTGAAGCAGACGAAGACTTCCGCATGGGCACGCCTGCTTTGAAAGAGGTGAGTGTTGTCTTCTCCGATGACCCTGGCACTCAGGCGCTCGCCTTTGAGGCAGGCGAGGTCGACATAGTCATGAACTACCCGGAAACGGATTTCGAGCGCATTCAGGAGGGAGGCTCGGTCGGTATGTCCGGTCCCACGGCACGCCTCTTCTTCTATACCGTGAACGCCAAAAGCGGCCCTATGTCGAACCCGTTGGTGCGCAAGGCCGTGTCAGTCGCCATTGACCGTCAGGGTATTGTGGATGCGGCCCTCTCTGGCGTTGCTGGCGTCCCAGCAGGCACTATGTTCCCCGAAGGCAAAGGCTGGGCGGCTGATATTCCGGCGGTCTACGATATGGCTCAAGCTGAGGCGCTGCTAGCCGAGGCCGGTGCTGTGAAACAGGGTGGCAGCTGGATGCTCGATGGTGAGCCTCTGGAAATCGATATTGTCACCTACTCCAGCCGGGCGTCCCTGGCGCCTACGGCAGAGCTCACGCAGGCCTTCCTGCAAGCTATTGGTATAAAATCAAATATCCGCGTTGGCGAATATGATGCAAGCAATGATGCAATTGCCGCAGGTGAGGCCGACATGTTCTTGCAAGCATGGGTGATGACCCCTCAGGGTGATCCCGGCGCCGTACTCGAAACGCTTCTTAAAACCGATGGTGGTTCCAACGCAGGGGGTTACTCGAACCCTGAGCTGGACGCGCTCTTGGATGCAGGGCGCGCAAACTTTGAGCAGGAAAAGCGCGAAGAGATTTACCGGGAAGTGCAAGAGATCATTGCCGCAGACACTGCGCTGATCCCGGTCTTTCACAAAAGCATGCTGGTCGTTTCGCGCCCGGGTCTGAGTGGCTTTGCCGTTCACCCAACGGAATTCTACTGGCTGACTCACGAGACCAAGTGGGAAGAATGACGCTTTCCGTTTCCGGCCTGAGCGTTCAACGCTCGGGCCAAACCATTCTACATCCAACATCGCTAGACATTGAACCTCGAGACCGTATCGGCCTCGTGGGTGCGTCAGGATCTGGCAAGTCTACTTTGGGTCTTGCATTGATCGACGAATTGCTGGCCCAAGGGTATAGCGTCGCACAGGTGCCACAAAGCCCGGACGAAGCTTTGGACCCATTGCGAAGCATGGCCTTTCACTGGCGCGAGGCTGAACGTGCATTGGGGATGAGACCGGGCTCGGCTGACCAAAAGGGTCTCTTTTCTGCTCTCAATATAGCGCATGGCGACACCGGCAAACGCCCATGGGGATGGAGCCGCGGCATGCAACAGCGATTTGTCATCGCCATGGCTCTGATCGGAAAACCGGATCTGATTGTACTGGATGAACCAACATCGGCCCTCGACCCGGTGGTCGCAGCGGCATCGATGGACCTGTTGGCAAGATTTCTGACAGGGACCCAAACCGCGATGATCCTGATCACTCATGACCTCGGAATGGCTGCCAAACGCGTCTCAAAGGTCATGGTGATGGATGCCGGTCACCTGGTTGAAACGGCCTCGACAGAGGATTTATTGGATCGCCCGCAAAGCAGGGCCGCCAAGTCTCTGGTGGCACACCGTAGTTGGATGTCCCTGCCGTGCTAAACGTAGAAAATGTAACGATCCGCCGTGGCGCAGCCACCACGCTTCACGATGTTTCGCTAACACTGGCCTCAGGCAAAACGCTTGCTGTCGTCGGCGAAAGCGGGGCTGGGAAATCGACGCTTATTGGCGCGATCTTGGGTATCCTGAAGCCCGCGAAGGGCAGAATCACTTGGGACGACAAGCCCGTACCACAAGGCCGCCCCGCGCTGGTCATGCAAGAGCCGCGCTCGGCGTTCAATCCTGCTCTTTCGCTGATGCAATCGGTCAATGAGCCCCTGATTGCGCAAAGGACAAAGATGGATACCAGCCGCTTAGAACGGCTTTGCAAGGGTCTGGAATTGCCCCTTGATGTGCTCGACCGGCGGCCCTCAGAGGTTTCCATCGGACAGGCGCAGCGCGTAGGTATCCTCCGTGCACTTATCGCCAAATCTCCGCTGATCCTGTTCGACGAACCCCTCTCCGCGTTGGATGCCACCACACAGAAGCACACAGCGAGGTTGATCGCGGAACTGCAAGTCGAGGAAGGCTTTGCGGCGCTGATCGTCACCCACGATCTGGGCTATGCATGCGCCTATGGCAACGACATTGCCGTCTTGCGCGAAGGACGGATCGAGGAGTTTGGCGACGCCAGTGCATTTGTTGCTTCCCCCAAAACGGAATACGGCCTGACGCTCAGAAACGCGGCAATTGCCCTCGGCGCTTTGGAGCTTGCAGCATGATCCGCATAATTCTCGGCCTGCTGCTAAGAGCCTTCGTGGTACTGGGCGGCGCAGCCATCGCGACCTTCTCCCTCTTGTGGCACGCACCAGGAGATCCCGCTTTGGCAATTGCGCTGGCACGCTACGCCACAGTCGTCCCACCTGATGTGATAGAGCAAATTCGTGCCGAGGTCGGGCTGGATCAAGGCTTCTGGCGCGCCTTTGTCGGATGGGTGCGGCCACTAATTGTAGGCGATTTTGGCAAGTCCTCTGTGACCGGGCAGGAAATCTGGCCACAACTGTGGACCGCTATCCGTTATACCGTACCCTTGGCCTTTGCAGGATTACTGATCGGCTTGGTCGTTTCTCTACCACTAGCGATCATTGCTGCGAAAAAGCCAGGTGGATGGATCGACAGATTCGCCGTTGGCATTGCCTCGCTGGGTGTCGCAATTCCCGCCTTCTGGCTCGGGCTTTTACTGATCCTGCTTTTTTCCGTGGAACTCGGATGGCTACCAGCAATGGGCCCGCGCACATCAGCTCACATGATCCTCCCAGCTTTGACACTGGGTCTTGGCGTGTCCGCATCGCTGACACGGATCATCCGCTCGGGCATTCTTGAGGCGCGTGAGAGCGCATTCTTGCCGGCGTTCCGGCGGCGCGGCGTATCCGAACGCGCGATAGAACGTGATCATGTCGGTCCCCATGCCGCCATCCCAGTGATCACTGTGCTAGGCTTGGAGCTGGCTTTTCTGCTTGAAGGCGTGGTGGTGGTCGAGGTGATCTTTGGCCGCCCTGGTCTCGGCAGCTTTCTGGTCGAAGCAATCTTCTCTCGGGATTTCCCGAAGGTTCAGGCTGTTGTTCTTCTCACCGCCGTGGTTTTCGTTGTCGTCAACTTGCTGATCGATCTGGCCTATAGCCTGCTTGACCCCCGCATCGGAGGACACGATGCGTAGCGTAATAATCCTCGCCCTGGTTTTTGTCGTGATTGCGGTCGCTGGCCCAATGTTTGCCCCGTATGATCCGGCTGCGATCAACATTCCCAAAAGGTTGAGCCCGCCCACGTCAGAAAACTGGCTTGGTACTGACGCCCTCGGGCGGGACATCCTTTCACGGCTTCTGTTCGGGGCGCGATGGTCATTGGGTTTGGCCTTCCTCATTTCCTTGCTGGGCCTGTTCATCGGCACTGTTATTGGCCTGGTCGCTGCCTTGGGTGGCAAATGGCTGGATTGGGCCATGATGCGCGTTACCGACACTTTGCTCGCCTTCCCAGAGCTTGTCGCCGCCGTAGTGATCGCGGGTGTGCTGGGCTCCGGAACGGCCAGTCTGATCTTCGCGCTAAGCGTTGTTGGCTGGATGCGCTATGCCCGTGTCGCCCGCGGTATTGGGTTGTCACTTCAAACGCGCGGCTATGTGGTTCAAGCAGAGCTGGTAGGGCTATCGCCGCTCTATATCGCTCGCTGGCACTATTTGCCCTCGCTGATGCCCTCACTGATTGTAGTTTGGACAGGTATGTTCGCCCGTGCAATTTTAGGCATCTCGACCTTGGGCTTTCTGGGTTTCGGAGTGCAGCCCCCTATGCCGGAATGGGGTACAATGCTCCTAGATGCACGCATTCACATGCGGTCGACACCGCTACAGATGGTGTGGCCGGGGTTGGCGGTTGTAGTCTGCGTCCTCGCAATCAACTTGGTCGGCGACGCGCTCCGGGATACTCTGTCCAAGAAAGAGATCAAGTGACATCATACTGCTTTCTACGCCTTGCCTAGGTTTCACAGTAGGGAAGCTGCTAGTCAGCGAATTTAGAGCCTTGTCCAGCAAGGCAGACGTTGGCGCCTTGTAACCTTGGTTCGGCTCTCCGTCCCAAGGCAAGAATCTGATAAAGTCCGGGAGACCTCTGCATCGGGCCAAAAACATACCTGTCGTTCCAATGCAATCTCCAACACACCGGTTGCGAAACGGCTACTGCCTGCCACTACTGATTTACCATTGAGTGGATAGGGCTATCCATATGCCGGCAAACATCAGCGCACCGCCAATATTCACCCATGTATGCCCGATAGGGCATAGTTTTTTGTGCATAAAACACCGTTCCAATGACATAGGCGGCGGAGCCAGCCAAGATGCACCATAGTGTCATGATGGGTATATTCGTGAGGTCAGGTGTAGCGCGACAGAATTATTGCTCAATCCGCGACAGTTTCGCGCCCAATCGATGTGATTTTCGCGTTGATTTCCGGTGCGACAGTTTCGTGCTCAATCGGGATTTTGTGCGGCAGTATTGTTGTCACACACCGGATGCGCACTGCTGACAGTGCAGTACAGCAGGACTCTAGGGCGCGGGGGGTGTTCCAAAGAAACTCTGCAGGAGTGACATAACAATCCACCCGACGGCGGCAACTCCAGCGGCACCCAAAATCCAGCCGATGACCTTTAGCCAAGGCTTGGCATCATTCACAATCTGCCGAATTTCATGTACATCGGAGGTCAGGATTTTCAGGTTACTGGCAAGGTTTTTGACCGAGTGATCAAGCGTTTCAACGTTGTCAATAACATCAGCAAGGTTCCGGCTGCGCATTCTCATCATAAATTCGACATCTTGTGACGGAAAGTCCTTTTGCCCTTGATATGGCCCGGTATATCCGTGCTCGTCCTCTGATGATAGCTCATAGAAAATGACCGACATGATCACCTGGCCGTATTGCAAAATAATCGGCTCCAGCGTCGGATTATATAGGGAAACAAAAATTTTTCCCTTATAGCCGGGATCGATTTGAGGACCCCCAAACGCGATGACACCCCTCCTCGCAAGACCAGAGCGGATGCCGTATGACGCGCAAATGCTGTTGGGCAGTTCAAAAAACTCTTCCGAGGATACAGACGCCCAAGAGTTGCTTTCGAGAATGAACTCATCGCCCTCTCCCCAGACATGACGACCGGCACCGGCGGCAAGAACATCGCCTATTCGACAATCGTAGCTCGCGGGCTCGATTTTAGTCTTGTCAAACGGCTCGATTTTGATCGCGCCCGTTGCGATTCTGTCACCGATATCTTTTCGTCCAAGGATTGCCATGCCTGCGCCTTTTCCTGCCTTGCAGAAAGATTAACATTCCCGACCGCACAATGGAATCCCGCGCGTTGATTTTCGCCGCGACAGTTTCGCGCCCAATCGGGTTGTTGTTTTGCCATTTTTGCTTTTGATCAGCCTCATTACTTCAGCGCAGAAAACGGCTCGGTGAGAGCGCGGCAGAAGTCCTGACTTCCGACATTTTTTCGTATAAGTCATTGATATTATTATGCCTTGGTTGCCAAAAGGCACTACACGGACTTTTTTCGCCAGCGATTGTTTCGGAGTGTTGAGGGAGCTCAGGCTTTGGTCTGGCCAGTTTTTCGGGTGCGCCCGGGGGGTATCTTGAAAGGGGCTTCGTTCCAGGTCAGGCCGACGCAGGTGAGGATGCGTCTGGCATCGACCGTGGCATGGCTTGGCATGCCGTAGCGGTCAGGGGTGCCTTTGTGGCGCAGGATCGAGAGCTGCAATGCGTTCAACTCGTTGCGGATACGAGCCGGGCTCATCGGGTGTCCGAGCAGGTCCAGATGCTTGCGCAGGTGCTGCAGGCAGCAGAAGGCCATGTAGCAGATGGCGATATGGGCCCGGACCCGACGCGGCGACCAGTGATAGATGGGCCGGATTTTCAGATCGTGCTTGTTGGTGCGGAAGCAGGCTTCGATCTCCCACAACTGGTGATAGCGGGCAATGACGTCCTGTGCCTCCAGTTCGTCCGCACCATGAACAACAATGGCATGCAGCCCGTCCCATTGTGCCGCTGCCTTGATCTTTGCATCATCCAGCGTGACGTCCCCGCTGTCGGGGAAGGCCAGGAAGCGGCCATATCCCCGGCTGCTGAAGCTGCCGGGTTTGCGAGAGCGCTTGAGCTTCTTGTGCAGCTTTTCGATTGCCTTGTCGCGCTTGTGGGCATCATTGCGTGCCCGGGTGGGTGACCAGGTCACAATGACCCGCGCTCCCTCCTGGTCGATCACCTTGTACCAGCCCTTCTCGGTTGCCTCTTCAGAACCGTGTCCAGCCCAAGGCTGGCGTCCCTCCGGGCTCAAAATGTTCGCCTTCACGGCGGCCGGGGCGGACTTCATGCGATAGCCGAGGATGTAGGGCAGACCCTTGTTCTGCAACATCTGCTGGTTGTCCTTGCTGAGCATGGCGGCATCGGCCACGAACGTGACCCTGGCCACGTCGAAGCGTCCCTCCAACGCCTTCAGCGCAGCTTCCAGCGTATGACCTTCCCAGGTGTTTCCCGGGAAGAGTTCATAGCCCACAGGCAGCCCATCGGAGGTGACGATCAGCGCCAGCATGACCTGAGCGCGGTGATGCTTGCCATCCTTGCTGAAGCCCTTGGCCAGAAGATGATCCTGCTCGACCCCGTCCGCATCCTCGGCCGGGTCCTCGCGCTCGGTGTCAAAGGCCAGGGTCGTGCAATCGTAGAACAGCACGGTCACTGGCCCGCCCAGCAACTTCTCTGCCGCCGCGTGAGAGGTTTTGCAAATCCCGTCTATCACCGGCGTATTGATGTAATCCATGCTCCGATAGACCACGTCCAGATTGAGCGTGATGCCTGCCTGGTTCTCCAACGCCTCCACGGTCGCGCGCTTGCTCTCGGGCTGTGCGATCCGCGCCATAACCAGCTCTTTCACAATGCGATTGGCACTTTTACGCGCCGCCCCC
>NZ_CBDAQX010000022.1:0-190000 GCF_965199275.1 Ruegeria sp.
CCTGCCTCGATATCGGCGCGCACACCATCAACCACGCGCCGCGCCGCATCGGGCCCCGCCCGCTCGGCCTTCAGCGCCTCGATCTCCGCCTTCAGTCGCGCGTTTTCACGCTCGGCACGGCCCCTTGCGGAGCGCTCCGCCATCACGCCGCGCAGCCGGTCCACGGACCAGTTGTAAAGCGAGGCCTCGGCCAGAACCGCGTCGCCCTCTTCCGGCTCCAGCCCCGCCACTTCGGCATGATGCGACCAGCTCAGTTCGTCCCGGCGTCGGGACGGTTCGATCCGCCGCGCCACCGAGGCGCGGTTCTTCAATGTGCCCAAAGGCACGTCCAGCTTTTCCGCCAGCCGCGTCATGTCGCCATAGGCCGTCGGGCGCTCGGCAACCCAGTCACCCATCTCCCAGGCAATGCCGTCAAGGCCACGGTCGAACGCCCTTTCGCGCGCCACAATCGAAAGACCCTTCTCTTCCCATTCGGCATCAAGGCGCGCCTCTATCTGTTCGCGGGGCTCAATCATTGCGCGTCCTCTTTTCCAGTGTGGCCTTGCTGATCTTCGGGTTCCGGCAACACGGGGGCGCGTTCGGGCGCCCCTTGAGCCGGTGGCGGGACCGGCCTCACAAGCCGGTAGAGAAAGATGCGCTCCATCGTCATCGGATCGATACCCTGGCGGCAGGCAATCTCCGCGCCGTTGGCGCGCAATTCCGCCACGGCCGCATTCACGGCGCAGACATCCGCCCCCGTCACGATCTCGCGCGTCGAGTGCTCCCGCCCGTCGCGCAAAAACGCGTGCAGGCGCTGCAGGCGCGGGGAGCGGGAGAGGCGCGCCGCATGCATCATGAGCGCCCTCCCCCACAGGGCGCACCGCCACCCGCAGGGGTCTCGTTGAGATGCGCAAGCACCTCCGCCACCATCAGCGCCGCCCCATCACAGGCCTCGATGCGCGCCTGCGCCCGGGCAATGCCACGGGTCACCGCCTTATGATCGCGCCCGCCAAGGGCCGCACCGATGCGCCCATACGTGGCTTGCGTGAGGGCAGCGCACAGGCACATGGCCATCTGCCGCGCCTGTGCAACCTCCCGATCCTTGAAACCCCCGCGCAGCGCATCCGCCTCCAGCCCGGCCACATGGGCGCTCACCAGGACAATCCGCGCCAGCGCGCGGTCCTGCCCGCCCGGCAGATGCGGCAGCGGCGCAAGCTCGCTGAGCAGGGCGCGCAGCTCCGCGCGCGAAAGGGGCGGTGTGTCGCTTTGCGGGACGGGTGCGTGCCCCGTCGCAGGGGATGTTTCCGGGGTTATCTCGGGGAGTGTTTCGGGGGCGGTCTTGTCGTCCGCCTCGCGCCCGATCCTGTCGCCCGTCTCAAACGCCATCACGCCGGTGAGCGCCGCCTCTGCGCGGGCCATCGCGCCGCAGGCTTCAAGCTCTGCGCCAAGGGCCGCCGCCTTGCGCAGTCCGCCCAAGGTGGCTTTGGCGGTGCGGGCATCCATGCGGCCGCAGGGTTCGGCCGGGCCGATCGACCGGCCCGCCTCCGCAAGGGCGCGGCGCAATTGCCGGAAATCGGAGGCGGCGCTCATGGGCTCACCGCCCAGGCAAGCACCAGCAGAACCCAGAGTGCCCCGAACAGCGAGACCGCGCCAATGAGATCGCTCAGCCAGTGATCGTCCAGGGCGCGGACGAGCCGGGCAAGAAGGCCTCCACGGACAGGGCCGTGGGGGCAGGTGCTGCGCGCTACAGGCGGGCGCGCAGAGCCAGGGAGTAACCGGTCAGGGGTGGCGGCCGGGTCAGGCGTGACGCCCTCCCCCGCCGCCGGTACCATCGGAGATGCAAACCAACCGATGGAGGAAAAGATGGATCCAGATAACGCCGAAATAATCGCCAAGGTCGCAAGCCGCTCAGCCCGAAGCACACACCATTTACTGATCGCGCTGATTGCCTCCCTGATCGACAGCGGCGCGCTATCAGCGGAGGTATTTGCGGAAAAACTCAACGATATGGAGCGCACCATTCGGAGCGTCAGCCCCGAAGACGCCTGGGATGAACTGGAGATGAGGGTCACGATCAGCCTCATTGATCAAATTCGTGATCTTGTTTCTGGCGGCGAGAAAACGTCACCCTGAGCGCGGCGGCGATCGGCCCCCTGCAATCCATCTCGTCGACGAGCACATTGATCAGCCGATCAGCCGGATCGGCAATCTCGTCAAGATTCGGAGTAGGATGGTTATGCATGGCCGTTACCTCGTTGCTGCAGGGGTGTCGGGCGGGCGGATCATGACAGACCCTCCGCTTTGGCAGGACCGGGCGTAACGCCTGGTCCCGCCGCCGGTTCCATCGGAGATGCAAACCAACCGATGGAGAGATAAATGGATGCGGAAAAATACATGTTAATGACGGAGATCGACCGGCGTATAAGTGAGGCCGGCAATCGGGATTTTGAAACGATCATGAGCATTATGCGCCCCCTCATGGCTGTGGTCAGGGCAGGCCTGCTTTCGGGCGCGATTTCTGTTGATGACGCCATTAAGCTGCTGCCCCCGGGCCGGAATGAGGATCAGGATCGCGGGACGATTGAGCAGTGGGCAAACCCGCGATCCGGCGAATGAACGCACGATCATAGTCGTTTATCTCGATACCCGCCCCGGAGAGATCGTACTCAATCCAGAACACGCCAAGGTCCGAAGATGCGGTGGCAAAGGCGGCGATGACCTTGCGGGTCGCAAGGCGTTCCACCGGGTCTTTCCGGGTTGCCAGAACATCCACGCCACAGATGTATTGTTGCCTGTCGAAGAGTGTGGTGATCATGCAGTCCGGTCCTTGTTCATAGCGTGAGGCGGGCGTGGGGGAGATCATGACAGGCCCTCCGCTTGCGGCCCGGGCGTGCCGTCCCCGCCGCCCTCCCAGACCGGCAAGAGGCCCGCCACGCGGGTGGCCAGCGCGTCCCGGCACGGTGCGCAAAGTGCTGTCATGCGCGCGCAGGCCACGGCGTCGGGCTCCATCAGGTGATCATCCACCCGGATCAGCGCCAGCTCGTAGACGCCCGCAGGGCCGCCGCCGCAGTGATCGCAGCGCCCGCTCATGCAGCCGCCTCCGCAGCAGGCGAGCCCGGCGTCGGTGTCGGGCGCGGGATGTCAGAGGGCCAGTCAAGGTCCGAAGGCCAGTGGTCGGAAAACCATTGGGTGACGCGGATGTGGAGACCGGTCGTACAGGTCCGCTTTCCCGAAGCGAGGTCCACGAAGAAAGAGCCCCGACCAGCAGCAAGATGCCCAGCCCGCCACAAGCCGATATTGCGGGCTTTGGCGTAGGTGCGCGCAAGGATGACGAGTTTTGCGTCTAGGACATTCATACCCCACCTAATGGGGTAAATATGTCCTTGTGTCAACTTAGATGATGACGAATAGGGTAGATATGACCTATTTGAATCCCGTATTTGAAGCACTGGCCGCGAGCGGTCGCTCTGCCCGCGATGTTTCATTAGAAGCCGTTGGTCACGATGCAGCAGTTAAAAACATAAAGCGGGGGGTTGATCCAAGAGGGCTTACGCTCATTAATCTCTGCCGCGCCCTTGGCCTCGAGTTCTACATCGGCCCGCCGCGCGATGGCGCGCCTGTCGAATCGCCGCGCGTGCCGAACTGGAGCGCCTTCACCAATGCGACCCTGCCGCACCGGGGGCTGGCCACCTGCTCGGTGCAGGGCTGGTCGAAGAGCCAGCCCTTGCGCGACCCCCTGCCCAGACCGGAGGATATCATGGACGATGACGCTTTCTGGGTTTCGGCCACGGGGCAGTCGATGATCCCCGAAGGCATCGACGGGGGCTGCGTGTGTCTTGTTTCGCCGGGCCGTGAGGTGCGGGACGGGGACCGGGTCTGGATACTGGATTTTCAGGGGCGCGCGGCGATCAAGCGTCTGGTGGAAAAGACAGAAACCGGTTCCCTCAAACTCCGGGGCTGGCTGCCCAAACGCGACGGCGAGCAGCAGAGCTTTGACGAGGAGCGGCTGCCGGCGGGCATCCGCGAGGTCTACCCGGTGGTGGCGGTGTTCCGGGGCAAGCCGGGTACGGAAGGGGCCGAATATATCCCCGACCCGAAAGCGCCTGCCCCCGCCGCGCCACCCGAGGGATCAAATGTCGCCCCTGTGGAGCGGGTGCCGAAGGCGATCACCGACATGCTGGGCCTGCCCGAGGGCGCAAGCGCGGATGCGGTGCTGAAAGCGATGGAGGCAAAGATTGCCACCCGGGGCACGGCCCATGCCACGCCCGTGGCGGCGCTGGAGCGGAAGGTGGCGCGCACGCTCAAGTCCGAGACGCGGTCCCTGAAGGACGATCTGGAAGCCAAGCTGGATGCGCTTGCCGCCCGCCTGCCGCCCGCACCGGACGAGGACGAGACCCGAATCAGTCTGCCCTTTGCCGGCGACGTGCGCGCGGCGGCGGGTGCGGGCGAAGAGGTGTTCGAGGAAACGGAAATGAACTTAAGCATTCCGAGCGAGGCCCTGCCACCGGGCCTGAAGCCCGAGCGCGCCATTGCGCTCCGCGCCGAGGGCACATCAATGCACCCCACGATTCGCTCGGGCGATATCCTGGTGATCGATCACGGCGACCGGGAGGCGCGCGAGGGCACGGCTTTCGTAATCCGCACCGAGACCGGTCTTGTGGTCAAGCGGCTCAGACAGAAGGGGCACGGGGGCACGGGGGAATGGATCATGACCAGCGACAACCCTGAGGGCTACCCGCCGCGCCCGGTCGGGCCGGGGGACCATATCCTGGGCCGGGTGATCTGGTTCGGGCCGGAGAAGGCCGTTGTGGTGGGGGGGTGATGATAGGATCAAACGGCGAATCAGTGATGAGGATGGAGATATGGACAGCAACCGAATTATTAACGGCGCTATTAACGGCGCGATAAGTGCAGTATTGGCAACGGTGTTTATTGGGCTGCTCACCGCCGCCGCAAATTTGTTGTCCAACGGCAAAATGGCTGAAGCCCTGGGCGCGGTATCTGATCGAGAGATGAAACAGGTCATCAGCGATTTCGACAAAAAGATCGCACCGAAGCTTGAGGCTTGCAGGGTGTGTTTTCGGGAGGTGGCTAAATCACCAAATCAGTGCAAGCCTCAATATCCGGAAGCGGAAACTTGTAGCGGGTGGAGCACATCGTCTGCAAAAGGCCCGTGGACGCAGATATTTCTCGACGACACAGACGATGGTGCGGGCGGTTGCAAGTATCAATGGCGTCTTGAGTGCCGCGCGAATTAGCCTTCATCAATGGCTTGAACTCCAGCAGTGCCTCACCCGCCGCCTGAGATCAGCAACTCGCTGACCCGCTTGCTGGCCTTTGCATTGGCCGAATAGCGCGTCTCGACCTCTTCGCAATCGGCCCATGCGAAGATCTCGCGGATCTCTGCCCGGTCATTGATCGACAGGATGAACCTTCCCTTGATGCCTTTCAGCAATTCCGCCATGCGCGCAAAATCGGCGCGCGCGAACATGTGCGGGCCATAATCGCCCTCATGGCCCAGGTAGGGCGGGTCGAGATAGAAGAGCGTGCCCGGCGCGTCATAGCGGGCAATGAAGGCCTCCCAGTCCAGGCATTCGATCACGACCCCTGCCAGGCGGGTGTGCAGGTCTTCCAGCAGGGGCTCCAGCGTTGTGAGGTTGAAGCGCGCGGGCCGCTCCTTGCTGACCCCGAAGCTGCGCCCGGTGACCTTGCCGCCAAAGCTTGTGCGCTGCAGGTAGAGAAAGCGCGCGCCGCCCGTCTTGCAGCGGACCATGGTCCGCTGACATTCACGGCGAAGTGTTGGCCCCTTCGGGCGATGGTGTCGAGAACATTCTGAATTGTCCGGTGTAGGTAACATGCCAATTGTCCGCTTCAGTTGATTGCGCGGTGGCCCAATTCGGAGGGAGCCGTAGGCGACCGTAGATTTGGGCCACCGCGTTCGCGCCACGTCGAAGCGGGTCACGCGACTTTGTGTTTGCTATCCTCCTGTGTGATGGGTGATCCGTCAGGCTGGTAGCGGCCAATGCATCTCGGGCCGTGGAAGATGACCAGTTGACCATCGGGGTATTCGTGGACCCTGACCTTCGCCTTGACGAAATGATGACGGTGCCTGTCTGCCGCGATCTGCATGACCAGGCCCTTGTAGCGCACCGTATTGTCGTTGCCGACGACGCGGTCTTCCTGCACACACAGGGTGTCGCGCACATTGCCTGTAAACGGCACGAAGGCCGAGGTCGTATCCTCCGGCTCCTTTGCAAACAGGGCATTGTGTTCGGGAAGATAGACCTCTTTCAGGAACTGATTGGCCTCTTCAATGGTTGTGATCCCATGGGACCGCAGTTCCTGCGGCAATCGGTTCTGGAACGTGCCAAACATGCGTTCAGACCGTCCACGGGCCTGCGGTGAATAGGCCGGGATCAGCTCAATGCCGAGTTGCTGCAAGGCGCGCCCGACCTGGGTCAGATTGTCCTTGTCCACTTTGCCGCCCGCTTCGGGCGTATGCCAGTAATGAGAGCCCCGATCGGCATAGAGCGAGCAAAACAGACCTTGCGCCTCGATCACCTCTGTCAGCCCCTGAAAACTGCTCATCGTCCCTTCTTCCTCGACAAAGAATGCCGAATAAACCCGGTTGGTGGCATCGTCCATGGTGACGATCAGATCCCACCACTGACCCGGAACCCATTCATGGCTGGAGCCGTCCTGATGCAACATCATGCCAACCATCGGACGGCGGGGCCGCTTGCGCCGATGGGCACCTCGTCGGGGTGCTGCCTGAACCCGGCCGTGGCGCTGCAGTGTAAGCCGCACCCAGTTGTAGCTCTGTGTGAAACCATGGTGGGCCACCAGCTTCTCGTGGAAATGCTTCGGCGTGTAATCCCAGTACTTGGTATCAAACAGTTCAAGCATCTCCATGACCTTATCCGTGGCAACACGATTGTTGGCCAGTTTGCCAAGCCGACGGTCGTACAGACCTTCTGCACCATCCGCCTCAAATCGATCCTCCCAACGCCTGACGGTGCGCACGGATACACCCAGTATCTCAGCCGCCTGTTCTTGCGTCAGCTTGTTCGCGCTTCGCCGCGAATACACATCTTCAAACTTCATCAGTCGAACTTCCTGTAACACTTCTGCTCGGTTCATAACGCCTCCTCTCAGAGACAGAATAGAACCGGACAGATCGCATGTTACATACACCGGACATATCGCGTGTTAGCGACAGCCCCTTCGGGCGATGGTTGCGGTGAGATTCACGGGGACATAAGCTGTAAACGTGGGGGAATCTGAATCGGAAGGAGAAATTGATGGGCGATTTTGATCCGACATGGATAGCTGTCAGCGTTACATTACTGGCCTTCCTTTGCGGCGCGGGCATATGGATCGGCTCCGTGAATGCAGACCGCAAGTCCTTCAAAGCCTTTATGGCGGAGGTCAGGGATAAGCTGGACAACATTCTGTCACGGCTGCCGCCGCCGCGAGGGGTGGCACCGGGAAGCCCTTTGCAGTTGACGCCATTTGGCGAGAGGCTTTTCAAGGAGATTGAGGCAAGCGTGATCGCAACCAAACTTCTCGGCGAACTCCGCGACAAAATCACGGAGGAAATGACGAACTACGACGTTCAGCAAATGTGCTTCGATTATGTGAAGTTGGAATGGGAGCCGCCGCGCGAAACTGAATTGGCGATCAAGGAAACTGCATATCAAAACGGCACGGATATCGAGACAGTACAGGATGTTATCGCGCTGGAAGCATTTTCATTGCTATCCATGGACGCTGTCGAACAGGAAAGGTCCGCTCCAGATCTGCAAAGTGAACAAAGCAGTTCGCACATTTCTGAATCGGACAGTTGATTTTCACGTCGAGATCACAGACCGCCGCTCGGACATCGAGGAACCGGTCGGCCGCCTCAATCGTGTCTTCTCACGCCGTTCCGGCCAGCCATTCATCAAGGGCGGCATTGCCTGTGGTTTTGCGGGGCTGTTGGGCCTCGCGCCTGGCGGTGCCTGCCCCGGTGCCGGGTACGCGCGGTTCGGCACCCGCGCCCGCTGACATGTCGTGGCCTTCGGGCTCTGCCGGGGTGCCGTGATGCGCGCCTGTTTCCCCTGCCGCTTCCCCTGATGCCGTTTCGCCCGATGGACGATCCTGAGCCGGTCTCAGCCCTTCGATGGCGGCCATGGTCTTGAGGGTGCGGGCGACGTCTTTTGGCGGGCGGGACCTGCGCATTTTCTCAAAAGTGCGCGCCCCGAAATAAAAGCTCATGATCATGCCCAGGATGATCCAGAGATTGTCGGGAACAAGCTCGAGCGCGGTCATGCGGATGGCAAAGCCCTGGGGGTCCCACATGGCGAAGGCAAAAAGCGCGATGGTGCCGAGCGCCATGACCGGGCGTGGCAGGCGGTTGAGCGCGTTGACGACGCGGTCGAAGGCTCCGGCGGGCGGGCTTGCGAACTCGGCGGCAAACTGCGCCAGGGCGGCGGCTTTGGCATCGGCGGCGCGCTGTGCGGAACTTTCCGCATTGGGGCGGAAGGTTTCGATCACCTCGGTGGCGACATTGCGGGTGCCGCCGAAGAGGCCGGAGAGGATGCGCAGGAACATGTGGGGCCTCCTCAGGTCCAGGTGGCAATGCGGGTTTCGAACTGGCGCTGCGAGAGATGGAAGCGCGGGGCGATGAAGTCTTCCGCGCGGCGGATCCAGCCGCCCTTGCCGCCATCGCGGCGGCGCACGTATTTGCGGAACTGCGCCCGGCGCTCGGCGAGGCGGAAGTAATAATCGCGCCGGGCGATGCCATAGGCGTCCGCCAGAGGCGCGCCCTGTGCGGCCAGCGCGTCTGCTGCCCGCGCGGTCTGGGGTCCGATGGCGCCATCGACGCTGACGTCCTGGCCGCAGAGCCGCAGCAGGCGCTGGAGGATCTTGATGGCGTTTGAGCCCGCGTTGACCTGCATGTCGAAGACGCTGGCGTGCAGCGCCTGCGGCAGCCAGTCGATGCGGGGCGCGCGAAAATAGTGCCGCAGGAAGATATCGACGGCCATCTCCTGGGTGAGGCACCTGACATCTTCGCCATCCACATCGCCGTCGCCGTCAAGATCAAGCATGAGGGTGCGCATGGTGTGGATCGTCACGCCCCATTTCCTGACTTCCGACATTTTTTCGTATAAGTCATTGATATTATTATGCCTTGGTTGCCAAAAGGCACTACACGGACTTTTTTCGCCAGCGATTGTTTCGGAGTGTTGAGGGAGCTCAGGCTTTGGTCTGGCCAGTTTTTCGGGTGCGCCCGGGGGGTATCTTGAAAGGGGCTTCGTTCCAGGTCAGGCCGACGCAGGTGAGGATGCGTCTGGCATCGACCGTGGCATGGCTTGGCATGCCGTAGCGGTCAGGGGTGCCTTTGTGGCGCAGGATCGAGAGCTGCAATGCGTTCAACTCGTTGCGGATACGAGCCGGGCTCATCGGGTGTCCGAGCAGGTCCAGATGCTTGCGCAGGTGCTGCAGGCAGCAGAAGGCCATGTAGCAGATGGCGATATGGGCCCGGACCCGACGCGGCGACCAGTGATAGATGGGCCGGATTTTCAGATCGTGCTTGTTGGTGCGGAAGCAGGCTTCGATCTCCCACAACTGGTGATAGCGGGCAATGACGTCCTGTGCCTCCAGTTCGTCCGCACCATGAACAACAATGGCATGCAGCCCGTCCCATTGTGCCGCTGCCTTGATCTTTGCATCATCCAGCGTGACGTCCCCGCTGTCGGGGAAGGCCAGGAAGCGGCCATATCCCCGGCTGCTGAAGCTGCCGGGTTTGCGAGAGCGCTTGAGCTTCTTGTGCAGCTTTTCGATTGCCTTGTCGCGCTTGTGGGCATCATTGCGTGCCCGGGTGGGTGACCAGGTCACAATGACCCGCGCTCCCTCCTGGTCGATCACCTTGTACCAGCCCTTCTCGGTTGCCTCTTCAGAACCGTGTCCAGCCCAAGGCTGGCGTCCCTCCGGGCTCAAAATGTTCGCCTTCACGGCGGCCGGGGCGGACTTCATGCGATAGCCGAGGATGTAGGGCAGACCCTTGTTCTGCAACATCTGCTGGTTGTCCTTGCTGAGCATGGCGGCATCGGCCACGAACGTGACCCTGGCCACGTCGAAGCGTCCCTCCAACGCCTTCAGCGCAGCTTCCAGCGTATGACCTTCCCAGGTGTTTCCCGGGAAGAGTTCATAGCCCACAGGCAGCCCATCGGAGGTGACGATCAGCGCCAGCATGACCTGAGCGCGGTGATGCTTGCCATCCTTGCTGAAGCCCTTGGCCAGAAGATGATCCTGCTCGACCCCGTCCGCATCCTCGGCCGGGTCCTCGCGCTCGGTGTCAAAGGCCAGGGTCGTGCAATCGTAGAACAGCACGGTCACTGGCCCGCCCAGCAACTTCTCTGCCGCCGCGTGAGAGGTTTTGCAAATCCCGTCTATCACCGGCGTATTGATGTAATCCATGCTCCGATAGACCACGTCCAGATTGAGCGTGATGCCTGCCTGGTTCTCCAACGCCTCCACGGTCGCGCGCTTGCTCTCGGGCTGTGCGATCCGCGCCATAACCAGCTCTTTCACAATGCGATTGGCACTTTTACGCGCCGCCCCCAGAAGGGCCCCCCAACCCAGTTGGTCATACATCGTCCCCATGACATCCCGCAGACCCAGAGAGACCCGCGCCTCCTCACGGCACTCGGCAAGATCAACGCCAAGCTTGTCCGGCCGCGGAGCGCGGCGCACCAGCGCCTGCAGATCGGCATATTCCGTGGGCGTGAACAGTTCCATTTGCGGCGAGCGATCAATGCGTAATTGCTCCATCAAGCGGCCCGCCAGACGCTTGATATCCTCAATCTCGCTGTCGTTATGGGCCACACCCACATGGCGCAGGATCTTCTGGCGTACCTTGGAGCCGGTGCGGACGGATTCAACGATCTGGATCCGTGTGCGGTTGAGCTTTGCGTCATGTTTGGTGCGGATGAACATGGGCGAAGAGGTTAGCCATCTGAAGGCCCATGTCAATACTTTTTATAATAATGGGGCACTACAACGCGCCTCTGAGCAACCACACCTGAAAACAAACCAAAAACCCAGTCAGATCAACAAAAAGGTCGGAAGTCAGGAGGCACCTGACATCTTCGCCATCCACATCGCCGTCGCCGTCAAGATCAAGCATGAGGGTGCGCATGGTGTGGATCGTCACGCCCCATTTGGTGGGCCCGCCGGGATCGTCCGGGTCATCCACATAGCCGCCCTCGCGGGCCACGATCTCGCGGGCGATGGCCTCAGGGGTCTGCTCCGGGTGTTGCTCCGGGTGTTGCATGGCGCGCTTTCGTCACATGGGAGGGAGGGGCCGCCCCGCCGCGAGCGGCCCCCCCCCCCGATATGGTCGCGCCTGTCGGCGGGCGCGCTCGGGGTATATGTGTCTGCGCTTCAGGGTAGCGCGGTTTGGGCTCTTGCGTCAGCGGACCATGGTCCGCTGACGCGCAGGGCTGTGGCTGATAGCCTGGGCCTCATGAGAGTTTCCGCCGCCCCTGCCGCAGCCCCATCCGCTGCCTCTGCCGCCTTTTCCGCGCTGGACGGGTGGATCGATATTTTCCGGGCGGGCACCCATACCGATGCCCATGGGCGGCGCGCGACCTGGACGCAAGGCGATCTGGCCGCGATCGTGGGTGATTATGCCGGGGCCGACCCGGCCCCTGTGGTGCTGGGCCATCCGGACACGGACGGGCCTGCCATGGGCTGGGTCAGCGGGTTGCGGGTGACAGGCGATCGTCTGCAGGCGCGTCTGAGCCGCCTGGATGCGGGGTTTCGGGCGGCGGTGGAGGCGGGGCGTTATGGGCCGCGCTCGGTGGCGCTTGCGCCCCTGTCCACGGGCTGGCGCCTGCGGCATCTGGGCTTTCTGGGCGCATCGCGCCCGGCCATTGAAGGTCTGTCACCTTCGCAGTTTTCCGCGCGCGCCGATGGCGTGCTTGTCTTTTCCTGTCCCCAACCGGAGGGTGTGATGAACCAACCCGTTTTCACCAGCGCAAGGGTGCCGCCGCAGGCTGCGGCCCTGCCGCTTGACGCGCAACCCAGCCCCGTGATGCAGCCCGTGATGGACCCGGGGGCGGCCCGGTTCACGGCCCAGCCTGCAGAACAGATGCAAGTACAGCCCGCAGGACAGATGCCAGCACAGCCGGGTGGTGCGCTTGAGGCCCATCCCCTTTCACAGGATGTGGCGCCGCAATTTGCGGTGCAGGCGGCCCAGCTCCCCCAACAAACCCCTCAGCAAGCCCGGCAGCCGGCTCTACAGTTTGTGCCTGTCTCACAGCCGCAGGGTGCGGTCCCGCCGCTTTTTGCGGCCGCGCCGCCCGCCGGGGCGCTGCCGCCGGGGGCCAGTGGTGTGACGGGGCCCCAGACCCGGGATGCGGCGGAAGTGGCCGAGCTGGCCTCGGAACGCCAGCTGCTTTTTGCCGAGCGCCAGCAGATCGCGGCCGAACGCCTGGCGCGCGAAGGCATGGATCGCGAGCGGGGCGCAAGCGCGCGTGTGGCGGCGCATGTGCAGGCCGGGCGTGTATTGCCGGCGGAAGCGCAGGCCTATGCGGCGCTGTTCTGCGCGCTCGATCAGGGCGGCGGCCAGATCACTATGGCGGGTGTGGACGGGCGGCCGATGGCGCTCAGCCCGTCCCAGGTGCTGGATGGGCTGATCTCGGCCCTGCCGCAACGGGTGCCGCTGGGGCAGGGCACAGCCCTGCACCCCGCGCATGTCCCTGCCCCCGCATTCGCGCAGGTGGGCGGGCCGGGTGCACAGGTTTCACCGGAGGCACAGTTCACGGCGGCCACCCAGGATCTGGCCAACCGGGCGCGGGCGCTGATGGCGGCGGACAAGAGCGGTGCGCTTGATCTGCCCACAGCGATCCACCGGGCCGCAAACGGGGAGACGGCGCAATGATGGAGTATCTGCTCACAAAGAGCTTCAAGGCCGGTGCCGGTGTTGCCGCGCGCCGGGTCTGCCGGATCACCGATCCCGACGCGGAAGCGGTTCAGGCGGCAGGTCCGGGCTTCCTGCCGCTCGGGATCAGCGCCGATCTTGGCGCCAGGACCGGCGGGGCGGTGGACATTCATCTTGCGGGCATTGCGATGCTGGAGGCGGGGGGCGCGTTCAGCGCCGGCACCCTGGTGAGCGGCGATGCGAAAGGCCGGGGCATTCGCGCCCCGCGCGGCGGTCTGCATCAGCGTGTCGTGGACGGGGGTGCGGCGAATGCAGCCCTTGCGGTCCCGGGTCTGGGGGCCTCTGACAGGCTTGTCGGTGTGATCGAACTGGCAGACGGCTATGCCGACCGCCTGGGCCAGGCCACCCTCACGGATGATGCGGGCCTGAGCATATCGGTGGCGACCACCGGGGACCGGCTTCTGGTGAGCTGGCAGGCCCGCGCGCATGCGGTGGGCATCGCCCTGCAAGCCGCGCACGCGCCGGGGGACCTGATCCGGGTTCTGATCGTGCCGCAACAGATCTGAGGAGGGGGTATGAATGATTTGTGATCGGCCAAACGCCCTGAATCTGTTAGAGGATTCGGGGAGGCGGATAGGTCTCAGGCTGAATTGTGTCTTAGGGCATTGTGACCCTGTTGAGGAGCTTAGCTTTCGCCTGTTTCCGAACAGCCCCCATAGGGCCCGGTTTTGGCCGGTGATCCTGCATAGGAGCTTGGTTTGGCCGTTCACGCCCCATTGGGGGCTCCGCCTCCTTGAGCAGGGAGTATAGCCATGGCTTACATAGGTGTCGATCTTCATACGAATTCCTTCACGATCTGTCGGCGTGAGACGGACGGATCGGAAACATTCCAAACCTTTCATCTGTCCGCGCAGGCGCTTGAGCGGTTCTGTCAGAGCCTTGATGCGGATGACGAACTGGCGGTCGAGGCCACCGGCAACACGGCCTGGTTCTGCGGTGAGGTGGAACCCTGTGTCGGCCGGATCGTTGTGGTCAACCCGCGCCAGTTTAAAGTGATCCGCACATCGGTGAAAAAGACCGACAAGAACGATGCGCGCGCTTTGGCCTTCTTCCTGTCGAAGGACATGCTGCCGGAAACCCGGCTCAAGTCCACTCAGGAAAGCGAACTGGCCTCGCTGACCCGGACGCGTGACATGCTGGTCAAACAGCGCACCATGCTGCTGAACGGCATCCACGCGATGTTTGTCCGTCACGGCATGAAGCTGAAGAAGGAAGGGTTGTCCAGCAAGAAGCGCCTGCGCGACCTGGATCTCAGCCGCTTCACACCGCTTGAGCAGGTCGAACTGGCGGCATTGCGGGACCAGGCGCTCGGCCTGACCGAGACCCTGAACCGTATCGACAAGGCCATCGAGGAGGCCGCCTCGGCCATGAAAGGCTTTGAGGGGCTCACCAGCATCAAGGGGATCGGTGCGCGATCTGCCGCGGTCCTGCTGGCGGGGATCGGCAGGGTTGAAGACTTCTCCGACGCGGACAAGCTGGCCGCCTATGTCGGCATCGTGCCCAAGGTGAGTAACTCGAACGAAACCGAACATCACGGGCGGATCACGAAGCGCGGCAACAAGCTCATGCGCACCACGCTGGTGCAATGTACGCTCATCGCGATCCGCTATTCGGGATATCTCAACAGTTATTATCGGCGCATCAAGGAACGCCGTGGCGCGGGCAAGGCGATCATAGCCACGGCCCGCAAGCTGCTCAAGATCATCTATGACACGCTCAAGAACGGCTGGGTCTTCGACGATTTTGCCGAATTTAAAATCAAACAAAATCAATGCCCTGCTTGACAATCATCATAGGAGGCAGTCATGTTCCAGTTTCAACATCCCGATCCGGCGTAGCTGATGCCGGTTGCGGCCGGGGGCGCGCAGGGGCAGCCCATTCAGGGCGGGGGCCTTCCGGGCCCCGCGCTCTTTGCGACCCCGCCCGGTCAGGGCAACCTGCCGCCCGGCGCGCGCTTTGCCGCCGGTCCCGCGCCCAGCCCCTATCCGGTGGATTTTCATCGCTCGGGCATTGCCGTGGGCTATGCCAATGATGAATATATCGCCGATCTGATCCTGCCGCGCCTCGCGGCCCTGATGCGCCGCGAATACCGGTTCAACCGCTATCCCATTGAGGAGCATTTCACGGTGCCGCCCACCCGGGTGGGGCGCCGCTCCGCGCCTGCCATGGTGCATCTGAGCTCGGCCGAGGACACCCGGTCCGTGGAGGATTACGGGCTGGATGACGCGATCCCGGCCGATGACGTGACCAACACAGCCCCCACCGCGATGAACCCGATCGACCGCGCGTCGATGGTGCTGACCGATCTTCTGATGATCGCGCGCGAATTGCGCGTGGCGGAACTGGTGTTCAATCCGGCCCATTACCCCGACACCAACAAGATCACCCTGTCGGGCAGCTCGCAATGGACCCATGCCGACAGCAACCCGCTCAGGGATATCGTTGCGGCGCAGACCGGCATGATCGTCAAGCCCACCGATATCGCCATGGGCGAGGAGGTCTTTGCCGCCCTGCGCACCCATCCGCGCATGCTCAAGGCCACCCATGCCAATGACGGGGATTCCGGCATTGCCAGCCGCGAGGCGATGGAGCGGGTGTTGATGCTGCGCATCCATGTCGGCTCAGCCCGGGTCAACACCGCCCGGCCCGGCCAGGCGGCCAACCTGGCCCGCTGCTGGGGCAAGCACGCGCTGCTTTATCGCCGCGATCCCAACACCGACTATAAAGGCCCGCCCAGCCTGGGCTTCACCGCCCCCTATCTGGGCCGCCAGGTGATGGTGGGGTTCGATCCGCGCATCGGGGTGCGCGGCACCTATGTGGTGCGCGTGGTCGACAGTTGCGACGAGGCGATGGTTGCGAAACTGGCGGGGTATTTCTTCCGCAACGCGGTGGCGTGAGAGGAGGGGCGCATGACACGGACACAAGCTGCGAACGCAGGCGCACATCCCGCCCCGGCCGTTCAGAAAGGTGATCTCGAGATCCGGCTTTTGAGCGCAGTCAAACATGACGGGCTGCATTACCCGGCGGGCGCGGTCGTGACCTGGCCGCGCGCCGCCGCAGAGCCGCTCATCGCGGGCGGGGATGCGGTGGTGCCCGGCGCGGGGGCCGACACCGACCTGCCTGACCCGGATGCCCCGCCCGGCCCGCCCGGCCCGGATGCCCCTGCTCCCCCTGCCGACCCGGAGCCCACGGAGCGCACAGAGCCCGCGCAGCGCAGAGAGGCCCTGATCCGCGCGATGGCCGCCCTGGAGCCGGGCCATCCCGATCACTGGACGCGGGGCGGCAAGCCCGAGGTCCGTGCGCTGGCTCAGATCACCGGGCTGCGCGACATCCGCGCGGCGGAGCGCGATGCGGCCTGGGAGGCCGCGCAGGCCGCAGAAGGCGGCAGGGCGGAGACGGGGGCAGAGACAGGGCGAGAGACGGGGCGAGACACCACATGAGCTACGCGGCGGCAGCGGATTTGCGCGCCCGCTTTGGCGCGGACGAGATCGGCCAGCTTCTGGATCAGGACGCTGACGGCCGGCCCGATGACGGCCGGCTTGAGGCGGTGCTTGCGGATGCGGCGGCGGCGATCGATGCGCGCCTTGCCCGCCTCTATGATCTGCCCCTGCCGGAGGGCGATTACCCGCTTTTGCGCGCCATCGCCTGTGATCTGGCCCGCGCGCGTCTTTATGATGACGAGATGTCCGATACGGTCAAACACGGCGCCCGGCGGGCGCGGGCGCAGCTTGGCGCCCTGGCCGGGGGCCAGGCCGTTCTGGTGCGCGCGGACGGCAAAGCGGTGAGACGGCGGGCGCAAACCCCGCGCATCGCGGCCCCTCAGGGTCCGGTCGCGGACGGCTTTGGCGACACATCCTGCCCGGAGCGCGGGCGATGAGCGGGGCGCGGATCGAGATCGCGCTGGAAGGCAGCGCGCTGCGCACCACGCTGGGCGCTCTGGCCGAACGGCTTGGGGACGCGTCCGATCTCGCCGATCTCCATGACGCAATCGGGGCGCTGCTGGCCGACGGGGTGCAGCGGCGCTTCATTGCCGCGAAAGACCCCGACGGCACCCCCTGGGTCGAAAGCGATCGGGCAAAAGCCGGGGCGCGCGGCGGCAGGACACTGACCGATACCGGGCGTTTGCAGCACTCGATCACCTGGTCGGTTGAGGCCGATGGCGTGCTGGTGGGCACCAATGTGGAATACGCCGCCATTCACCAGTTCGGCGGCGAGATCGAACAGAGCGCGCGGGCCCAGGTTCTGGCCTTCGATGGGCAGGGGCGGTTTGCCGCGCGCAAGAGCACGCGCCGGCGCAAGACGGGCAGTGTGCCCATTGCGATCGCGCAGATCGGCGCGCGGCGCATCACACTGCCCGCGCGCCCCTTTCTCGGGATCGACGCGGAGGATCGCGCGGGCCTTGCCGGGGTGATGCAGGACTGGCTTGAGGCCGCGCTGCCATGAGCCGGGTGACGGGACATGAGGCGCCCCGGGCCATCGTGGAGCGGCTCTCCGAGGCGGGCGGGCTTGAGGGTGTCGAGATCTGCGAGAGCCTGCGCGGGGTGCCGCAGATGAAGGGCAAACCCGTGATCGCGGTGCTGACCTTGCGCGAAAGCGGCGCCGATCCGGTGAACCGGCAGAGCGCTGCCGCCCGGATCATCACCCGCCTGGCCGTGGTTGTGGCAATCCCGCTGCGCAACGATCCCGGAGGATCAAGGGCCAGATCGCAGCTGACACCGATCCTGGAGACGATCCGCACACATCTTGCGGCGTTTTGCCCGCCCGGCGCCAAAGAGCCGCTCATCTGGCGCGAGGGACGCCTGGCGGAACTGACCCCGTCGCGCGCGGTCTGGGAGGAGGGGTTTGATCTCATCTGGTGGGTGAAGACCTGAACAGCACATGGAAGGAAAGACGCGATGCGCGAGGAGCACCATAAAAACCAGATCGTGGTGGGGGCCGGCTGGCTCTACCTGATCGAGCCGGAAGGCGGTGAGCGGTACCTGGGCGAACTGCCCTCCTGTTCCGTCACCGTGACAAGCGAGTATATCACCGTGGAAAGCAGCAACGGGCCTGTGCGCCGCCGCCTGGTGCACAAGCCCCGCAGCGTGACGCGGCGGATGGATATCGAACTGGAGGATATGAGCGCAAAAAACCTCGCGCTCTTCATCCTCGGCGAAACCGGCCGTGATGCGCAATCCGCGCAGGTGGTGGAAGGCGAGCTGCTCTCCGCCTTGCGCGAAGATGTCTGGTACCAGCTGGGCGTGAGCCGCGCGCGCCCCGAAGGGGTCTCGGCCATCGCCGCCACCCCGGCGGTGACGGTCAAACAAGGCGCGAGCGGCAACACCGCCCTGGACGCGGCGCATTACAGGATCGATCATGGCAGGGCCCGGATCCTCTTCACCGATCTCGAGCCCATCAGCGGCGCCTCCAAGGCGGTGCGCGTGAGCTACACCCCGGTGGCACAGACCCTGGCCCGCGCGACCTCCTCGGAGGCACAGCTGCGCGAGTTCGGCCTGCGCTATATCGAGGATGCGGTGGAGGGCGTGGGCAAGCGCCTTTTTGCGCCGCGCTGCACGGTGTCGCCCAACGGGCAGATGGCCCTGAAAAACCCGACCCAGGCGCAGCGCATCCCGCTGCAGGTGGAAATTCTCGAACCAGATGCGGGCGCGGCGCTGGTGATCTACGGACCGGAGGGCTGATCCGATGCGCAAAACCCGCAAACATACCGCAGAGACAGATCCCGGGACAGCGGAACCCGGGACCCCCGATCCGCGCCAGTGTGAGGCGGCGGTTCTGCTCCCGGACATGGAACTGGTGCTGCAGGACCCCGAAACCGGCGCGGAGGTGAGCGTAACCGTGCGCGAGTTCCGCTTTATGGACGGGCTGAACGTGCAGGCCCGCGCGCGGGGGCTCATCGAGGACCTGGCCGCGCTTCTGGGGGAGCCCGAGGGCATGACGCCGGCGCGGGTGGCGGAAGTTCTGGGCACACATGCCGATCTCTGGGCGGATATCTGCGCGCGCGCAACGGGTCGCGCGCCGGACTGGATCGCGGCGCTGCGCGAGCCCTGGGCGGGGATGCTCACGATGGCGGTCTGGCAGGTCAACACCGATTTTTTTACCGCGCGTCTTCTGGGCCAGCACCTGGGCCGGGAGACGATGAGCGCATATTGGGCCTCGCTGAGCTCCTCAGCCTTCTTGCCAGCGCAGGACATGGACGCCCCGACGAGCTGATGGCGACCCTCACCTGGCGGCAGATGGTGCTTTACGGGCGCGCCGCCGAGCGGCAGCGGATGCGCGGCCTTGAGAGGATGATGGCGGCGGCGCTCATGGGCGGGGGCGGAGGAGAGAGCGGAGGAGAGAGCGGAGGAGGGGGCGGAGATGGCGGGTAACACGCTTGAGCTGGCCCTGCGCATCACGGCGGATACAAAAGCGGCCGCGACGCAGGTGCAACGGCTGGGCGGGGTGATCAAACGCTCAAGCCGGGAGGTGGCGCGCGCCAATGCGGTCGCTGCGCAATCGGCGGGTGAGGCGGCGCGCGCCGCGCATGAACTGGAACGCGCCCAGGCAAAGGTTGGACGCGAACACTCGGACGCCGCCCGCACAGCGCTGGAGGACGCGCGCGCAAAGGACCGGCTGGCCCGCGCCGCCCTGCGCACAGCCCGCGCGAATGTTCAGGCCGCAGGTGCCACGCAGGCGGCGGCGCGCGCCGCGGCCCGTGCGGCGGGCGCGATGGACATGCAGGCCGCATCTGCCAGCCGCGCGGCCAATGCCAACCGCGCGCTTGCGGGCGCAGGCCGCTCCAGCCGCGCGGCGATACAGAACGTGGCTTTCCAGGTACAGGATTTCGCGGTGCAGACCGCCGCCGGGACAGCCGCCAGCGTGGCGCTGGCGCAGAACCTGCCGCAGCTTTTGGGCGGCTTTGGCGCCCTGGGGGCGGTTCTGGGGGCCGTGGTCGCGGTGGGCCTGCCGCTGGCGGGAGCGCTTTTTGACCTGGGCGAAGAGGCGGGTGAGGCGGGTGAGGCCTCCGAGCGGCTGGCGGAGGCCGCCGAGCGGCTGCGGTCCCTGCGCGCCCTGGCGCGCGACGTCGAGGCGCTGGCGGAAAGATACGGGGCCGCCGCCGACCAGGCGCGCGGATTGATTGCCGCCCAGGAGGCACTGGCGCGGCGCGATGCGGCGCGGGCCGTTGCGGAGGTGATCGGAGAGCTGGAGGATGCGGCTGGCCCGGCCTCTCTTGCGGCCACGCGCCGGACACGAGCCGATGAAGAGACGCTGCTGGCAGATCTGGCCGCCCGGGCCCGGGCGGCGTTTTCCGGCCCGCTTGAGGACCTGGTTAGCCAGGTCACCGAGACACGGGAGGCGGCGCAGGCGGAACTGGCGCAGATCTTTGAGGGGCCCGAGCTCAACGCGGCGGCGCGGCGCTTTGGCGTCACGGTGGAGGCGTTGCTGGAGGAGATTGCCCTTCAGGCGCAACCGGAGGCGTTTGCGCGGGCCTCGCGCGCGACATGGACGATCTGGGCGCGCGGGCGCGCGCGGCACAGACAGAGCTGGCCCGGGCCTTCGGTCTCACCGAAGAGGCCGCCGCCCGGGTGATCGAGGCCTTCCGGGGCTTGCGGGCGGGTGAGGGGGCCGAGGCGCGCAGGGCAGCCTTTGAGGCGCTGCGCGCAGCGCTCGTCACCACGGGGGCGACAGTGCGGAGCCAGAGCGAGACCCAGCGCGCCGCCCTTGAGGCCTTTATCCGCAAGGTGCTGGAGGCCGAGGACCAGGTGCTCGCGCTGGCCGGTGCCGGCGCGCAGATCGCGCCGGGGCTGGAAAGCGGGGTTCTCGTGGCCGACCGCCTGGCCGAGCGGTTGCGGCAGGCGGCAAGCGAGATGGAGCGCTTTGGCAGATCGGCCGATGCGCGCCTGGACGAGGCCAGGCTGCGACGCGCGCACGCGCACGATCCGGTGGCGCTGGCGCGCGCGCTCAGCCTGCACAGATCAGAACGCGAGATCGCGCCTGTTGAACAGGGCTATGTGGCAGGTGGCCTCACGGCCGAGGAAGCACGCGCCCGCACAAGGGGCCTGCGCGAGACGGCGGAGGCTGCGGCGGAGGCGGCAGCCGAGACCGCCCGGCTCGGGGCGCAGTTGCGTGCGGCAGGCAGCGCCGAGCGCGCGGGGTCTCGCGCGGCCGCCCGCGCGGCGGCAAGACTGCGCCGCGAGATGGAAAAGGCGCGGCAAGAGGCGCGCAAGCTGGAAACCGCGCTGGCGCGGACGCTGGGCACTTATGCGCGCGATGCCATCGAGAGCCGCGACGAGGTGGCGCAGGCCTGGGGTGCGGGGTTTAAGGGGCTGGAAGACGCCCTCACCCGCTTTGTCACCACCGGCAAGGCGTCTTTTGGCGATCTGGCCAATTCCATCATCGCCGATCTGGCGCGGATCGCCATTCGCCGGAACATCACCGGGCCGCTGGCCGATGCCCTGGGCGGGGTGTTCGGGGGCGGTGCAGCCCCCCGCAGCTCCCCGCGACCCAAAGCCCGCCCCTTCCATATCGGCGGGGTGCCGAAAGCCTCCCCCGCCGACCGCCTTGCGGGCGCGTTTCTTCCCGGTGAGGTGCCGGCGGTGCTGATGGAGGGCGAGGCGGTGCTGACCCCGGCGCAATCGCGCGCGGTCCTGGGCGGCGTAGCCCAGGGCCCCGATCAGGCCCGGGCCTGGGAGATCCTGCGCGAGGCGGCGCGCTATCATGCCGGCGGCGTGGCCGGTGTGCCGGGCGTGCCGGGGCTGCGCGGCCACGATATCCCCAGCCTGCGCCTGCCGGGGCGCAGCGGTTCAGAGGCATCAGGGGCCGGGCCGGGACCGCGCGTTGATATCTCGATCGACAATCGCGGCACCGCGCAGCGGGCGGTGGAGGCGCACGCCAGTTTCAGCCCCGATCGCTGGGTGATCGGCCTCGTCGTCGAGGACATCCTCACAAACGGCCCCATCGGCCAGGCCGTCCGCACCACCACCGGGGAGAGCCCCTACTGATGTCCGCCCCCCTCTCTCCCACAAGGCCCGCATGGCCCGCTTATGCACGGATCGACCCGGGCCGGCAGATCCTGCCCGTCACCGTGGTCGAGCGCACCGGGTTCGACGATGGCGCGATACGCCAGGTGCGCCGCTTTACCGCCACCCCCGCCCGCCGCCGGATCCGCGCCTGGCTCCTGGGCAGCCGGGAGGCAGGTATCACGCGCAGCCCCGATGAAGACCTCATCCGGTTCCGCGCCTGGGCCGGGGCCAATGCCCATCGCCCGTTTCGCTTTCCCGACGAGACCGGGGCGCGGGTCATGATGCGCGTGGTGGGCGGGGATGGCGGCATCAGCTACCGCGCGCATGTCGCGCCCGCCGGGCGGCGCAGCTGGGAACTTGAGATGGAGCTGGAAACCACATGAGCAAAGCCGAAAACGCCGCGCGCGCCCGCGCGCGCATTGCCGCAAGCCCGAAAGACAGCCAGTTGGCGGCGCTGGAGATTGCCCACCCGGAGCTTTCCGCCCGGGTGCGCATCATCAATGACGGCCAGAGCCGCGACCGGGTGGTCGGGGGGCGCAAATATATCGCCCTGGGCTTTGAGGCCCGCATCGCCACGGACGCGCCCGACCGGGTGCCGGCGGCGGAACTGGCGATTGACAATGTGGGCCGCGAGATCACCGCCTGGATCGATGGGGCGCGCGCCACCGCCAGCGGCATCCACGGCATCACCGTGCGGGTCATGATCGTCACCGCGCGCGAGAACACCCCCGTTGCCACCCCCGATTATGACGTCACCATGGATGTGCTGCAGATCACCGCCACCAGCCGCACGGTGACCGCCCGGCTGGGCTTTGATCCGCTCCTGGGCCGCGCGGGTGTAACCCTGCGCCACGATCCCGCCACCTCTCCCGGCCTGTTCTGATGGGGCTGTTCTGATGGAAGCTCAGCTGATGGAGACGCACTGGACAGAGCGCTGGATCGGGCATCGGGCGGAAGATTGCGCCGCGCTGGTCTCGCATGTGCTGCGCGTCGAGTTCGGGTCCGACATCGCCCTGCCCGCCGCGCCGGGCGGCATCCGCGCCAATGACGCGGCCATCCGGGACGCGCTCATGTGTGAAGCCGGGCGCAAAACCGGATGCGCAACCGGGCGCGCAACCGAAGGCGGGATCGCCCGGCGCCTGGGTGCGCGCGAGAGGGCGTGCGACGGGGACGGTGTGCTGATGCGGGCGCGCGGACGCCGCGCGGGGCTGGGCCATCACATCGGGCTTTATGCCGACATGACCGAGCCGGCCTGCCTGCACTGGCAACCGGGGCTGGGCACGGTGCTGCACCGGTTGCGCATATTGCCCGCACGCGGGCTTGTGGTGGTCGGGCTCTATCGCTGGGAGACAGGATCATGACCTCAAAAACACCCTCAAAAACACCCTCAAAAACACCCTCAAAAACACCCTTCAAACCCCCTGTGACGGCCTCTCAGGTCGGCTTTGCAAGCGCCGATCTGTGGCCGCACCCGCTGACCGCGCAGGCCCGGGTGCCGGAGATCATCCTGCCCCTGCCCGCGCGCACCCATGACGCCCCACCTGAACCCTTGAGCGTGGCCCAGGCGCTGGATCTCGCCTGGCCCGCGCGGGGGTCCCTGCCGGTAAACGTAAGCCTTGACGGGATCGCCCTGCCGCCCGGGGCCTGGGCGCACACGGCCCTGCGCCCCGGCCAGCGCCTCACATTGCGCGCAGCCCTTCAGGGCGATGATTCCAACCCGCTTGCGGCCATCCTGACCATCGCCACCATCGCCATCGGCGGCTGGGCCGCCTCCGCCATCGCCTCAAGCGGCGCGCTTGGTTTTGGGGCCGGCAGCCTGGGGGCACAGGTTGCCGGCGCCCTGGCCGGGGCCGCCATCTCCACCGCCGGCGGGCTGATCATCAACGCGCTGGTGCCCGTGCGCGACGCGGACGGGCTGGACCAGGACGCGCCCGCCCGCCGCGATTATTCGCTGAGCGGCGGTGCCAACCGGGCCCGGCCCTACGCGCCGCTCCTGCTCACCTTCGGACGCCACCGCGTCTTTCCCGATCTCGGCGCAAAACCCTGGACCGAGTTCGAGGATGACGCGCAGTTCCTCAATCTCAGCCTCACATTCGGCCTGGGCAACCTGCATCTGGAGCGCGCCGACCTGCGCATCGGCAACCAGCCGCTGTCGGACTTTCCAGGCGCACAGGCGCAGATCCTGCGCGGGCCCGATCCCACATGGCCTGCCAATGTCGACACCATCCAGGGCGCAGAGCTCGAAGGCCGCCGCCTGATCTCGCGCCGTACAAGCCCCGGCACCAACCGCTTCGATCTCGACATCACCGGGCAGCTCTTCGGTCTGCGCAAACGCTCCGGCAAACCCTACGCTCTCTCCCGCGAGATCGTGATCAGCTATCGCAGGGTGGGCGTGCGCGAGGGCTGGACCCGCCGCCGCGTCACGCTGCGCGCAAATGGCGACAGCCCCCGCGACGGGCTGCGCCGCACCATCCGCATCCACCCCGGGGCGACCGCGCAGTGGGAGGTCCGCGTGCGCCGCCGCACCGCGCCCTCGGGCGCGGATAACGAGATCGACGCGCTGGCCTGGGCCGCGCTGCGCTCCTTCCAGCCCGATACCGCCGACTATAGCGGCCAGACCCGGCTGCGCCTGCGCCTGCCCGCCTCGGCCCAGGCCTCCGGCCAATTGCCCGCCATCCACGCCATCACCCGGCATCTACTGCCCCGCTCGGTCTCGCGCCGCGCCAAACCCCGCGCCACCTCCAACCCGGCCTGGATCCTGCTCGCCTTCCTGCGCGGCGGCTTTGTCTCGGGCCGCCTTGCCTGGGGGCTGGGACTGGCTGACCGGCGCATCGACCTGCCCTCCTTCACCGCCTGGGCCGCCTGGTGCGAGAGGCAGAACCTCACCTGCAATCTCAGCCTCGACCGCCCCGTTCCCTCGGCCCGGATCATCCGCACCATCTGCCAATGCGGGCGGGCCAGCCCCACATGGGCCAGCGGCAAGCTGGGCGTGGTGTGGGACGACCCCGCAACCCCCGCCACCGCGCTCATCACCCCCGGCAATATCATAGCGGGCAGCCTCGAGATCACCTGGTCCGGCGAAAAACCCGCCGATGAGATCGCCGTGCGCTATCTCGACCCGGACGCCGACTGGCAATTCCAGACCCTGCGCCGCACCATGCCGGGCGTCACCACGCCCAAACGCACCGCAACCCTCACGCTGCCGGGCGTCACCACGCCCGCCCAGGCCGCCACCGAAGCCAATCTGCAGGCCGCCCGCCAGCTCTATCACCGCCGCCGTCTCACATGGGAGATGGCCGCCGAAGGGCTCTCCATCGCCCGGGGCGACGTGGTGCGCCTCACCCATTCCCTCATCGATGGCGGCCAGACCGGACGGCTCGTCACGGTCCTGCCGGCTGACGCCGCCAGAAACCTTCCCGAACGCTGGGACCTGGGCCAGAGCTTCGAGATCGCGCAAGACGAGAGCTGGTATGCGATGCTGCGCCTGGGCGATGGTCGCCTCATCACCCGCGCGATCACCGCCGACGGAGCCCTGGTGCGCCCCGCCAGCGCCCTGCCCGATGACTGGCAGCACGAAGAGACGGAGGTGTCGGATGTGCTCTGGCGCGTCTATCCCGGTGACGCCCCGCCCGCGCCCCTGCGCATCGTGGGCTTTGAACCGGTCTCGGCCACGCGCATCCGGCTCGAGGCCATCGACGAGGTGGCCGCCTATCACAACGCCGCCACCGCCGATCTCAGCGCGCCCCTGCCGCTGCCCGCTCCCCAAAGCCCGGCCGTGCTCGATGCCGCGATCACCGATCGGGCGCGCGCCGACGGAACCACCGAAGTGACCCTGCGGCTCACCACATCCGGCCCCTGGCAGGGCGCGACCATCCGCGCCCGCGACAGCCATGGCTGGCGCGTCGTGGCAGACGACCGGCAGGCCGTCACCACATATATCTTCTCAACCGATGATGCCTCCGGCCGCGAGATCGACATCGAGATCACCCCCGGCTCCCGCGCCGCCCCCCTCGGGCCCGTCTTCACCACCACCCATACCCTCATCGGCGACAAAACCGTCCCCATCGCCGCCCCCGAAGGCTTCGGGGTCGAGATGCTGGGCGATGGCGCCCGCCGCTTTACCGCCACCCCGCCCCCTGACGGGCGCGTCGCCGGCTACGCCCTGCGCTACGGGCCCGCGCGCGCTGCGGCCACATGGGAGGCGCTCACCCCGCTCCTGCATGGCCGGATCACCGCCCTGCCGCTCGAGACACGCCTGCCACCCGCCGGGCGCTGGCGCTTTGCGCTCGCCGCCCTGAACAGGGATGGCGTGCCCGGAGAGGCCGCCTTCACCGGCCCCGTCGATCTGGCGGATGCGGTCAAACTGCCCGTCACCCAATATGCGTTCCGCGCCAGCGCCACGCAGAACGCGCCACCCGCCCGCCCGGGGCCTGGCGGCAGCGACAGCGATACCCATCTGCCCGCAGGATGGCAGCGCATACCGGTCAGCCTCACATCCAAGGCCCCCTTCCAGTGGATCACCGAACGCAAGGGCCGCACCGGCGGCGGGCCCTGGACCCGCTGGAGCAGCCCCGCGCTCTGGTCCTCCCTGGGCGCGCAGGGCCGGCCCGGACAGGACGGACAGGACGGGCAGGATGGACAGGACGGCGCCAGCGTCGAGCGGCTCTTCACCCGCACCGCCCATGCCACCCCGCCACCGCCGCCGGGGCTGACCGGCTCAGGCACGCAAGAGGACCCCCATGTCCTGACCACCCCGCTCGGCATCCGCGCGCTCGATATCTTCCCCCTCCTCAAGGGCCTCGACCCGCCGGGCCCGGCCTGGACCGCCACATGGTTCCGCTTCACCGCACCCCGGGGACGCGCCGGCACCTGGCGCATCACCATGGACGGCGCCCCCGACCAGGGCACCGACTGGGCCATCTTCAGCGCCAAGGGCAATGCCGCGCGCCGCGGGGCAGATGATCATCTCGACATCACGCTGAGGGCCGGCGAGCGCTTCACCTTCCGGCTGCTTTTCTACAATCTGCGCTCCCGCGACACCGTCACCGCCATGACCCTCAGCCTCACCCCGCCCGCGCAAACGGGTGAGGCGGCAACAGGGGCGGCAACAGATCCGGCCCAGATGCCCGGCTACACGCCCCCGCCCTGGTCCGCCACGCCCCTGGGTGTCACCGTGGAGCAGCCATATGAATGGATCAGCGAGCGGCGCGGGCGCGCGGGGCTCTGGGGGGCGTTTTCGCGCCCCGCGCTCCTGGGCAGATATGCACGCGACGGCATCCCGGGGGCCGCCGGTCAGCCGGGACGCGACGGCACCGACGGGGACCCGGGCCAGGACGGGCAGCCGGGACGCGACGGGCAGGATGGGCGTGACGGGCAGGATGGCGCTGGGGTCGAGATGATCTTCCGGCGCACCGCCACCCGCCGGGCGCCCGCAAGACCGCAGACAACGCCCGCGCAGTCCAGGGCAAATGATCATGTGCCCCCCGGCTGGTCCGATGATCCCGTCGGGATCACGCGCGACGCGCCCTATCTCTGGGCCAGTCGCCGCACCGGCTCTTCGGGCAACTGGGGCGCGTTTTCGCCACCCGAGCTTTGGGCCCGCTATGCACGCGACGGCGCCCCGGGGCGACCGGGCAGGAAGGGCGATACCGGCGATACCGGCCGGCAGGGGCGACCGGGCCTTGATGGTCCGGGTGTCGAGTTCATCTTTCGCGCCACCAGCACCCCGATCCGCCCCGCCACCCCGCGCACAACAGCCACCCAGCGGCGCCTCGACGATCATGTGCCCGAGGGCTGGGTTGATGATGCCCCTGACGTCAGCGCCGCCAGACCCTATCTCTGGGCCAGCCAGCGCAAAGGCTCCTCCGGCAACTGGGGGGCGTTTTCCCGACCGGTGCAATGGACCAGATATGCACGCGACGGCGCCCCGGGGCGGCCGGGCAGGAAGGGCGATACCGGCGATACCGGCCGGCAGGGGCGACCGGGCAGGAAAGGCGATACCGGCGGCAAGGGAGACAGGGGGGACAAGGGAGACCCCGGCCGCAACGGGCGTGACGGGCGCAACGGCATCAACGGGCGTGATGGCAGCAATGGCGCGCGCGGGGCGGGCAGCTATGCCCGGCGCGTCAGCGCGCGCGGCTGGGTGAACAGCATCGCCGATCGCGCAACCCCCGGCGCCAATGTCACCGGCGATGTGGTCACCCTCACCGACAGCGCCGGAGGCTGGGCCGAAACCCGCGCCTGGACCGGCACCGCATGGCTCCCCGTCACCCATGTCATCAACGGCAATACCGTCATCCCCGGCACGCTGCTGGCCGAGGCCCTCGCCGCCGGCCAGATCGACGGCACCCATCTGCGCGCCGACACCGCGCTCATCACCGGCGGCGTCCAGATCGGCCCCGGCCTCATCACCCTCACCCATCTCGATGACAGCCTCATCGGCGATGTGGCCCGGGGCGCGCGCTGGCGATTGGACGCGTCGGGCAGGGCGCGCACAAGAAAAAACCAGCGCTTCTCCACGCGCCGCAGTGATGGCGGCTCCGATATCGTGGTGCGCAGGGACAGTGCCGACGAGATCATCCGCTACGCGGTCGAGGTCTCGGGCGGCGGGTTCACCCCGCCTTCCTCGTCCTATTGGTACGAACATAGCCGCAACAGCGAGGGTTCAGAATCGGCCGTGGGCACAAGATACAACAGCGCAACCTTCAACGTCCGGCTCGAGGTCCGGCTCGACAATGTCGTCATCCGGACCCTCAGCATCAGCGTCACCACCGGCGCCGCAGGCCGTGCCGTTCTCAGCGGGGTGCTGCCCGCCCGGCTCACCCCGGTCGGCCGGCAGAAAAGGCTCACCCTGCGCGCAACAGGAACCGTACGCACCGGGGGCGCGAGCGTCGCGGGTATCAGAGGCGGCAGCACACGGGTCGCATGGAGTGCTGCCGCATATCTCACCCTCACCGCACGAGAAACCCGCCCCTTCGCCTGATCCCGTCGCCTGACCCAGGATATGACCCATGACACAAAGCCCAGTGACACAAAGCCCAGTGACACAAGACCCCACCGCACAAGACCCCGCGCCACAAACGCTCTCCTACGACGCCTTCGCACAGGCGCTCCTGGCCCTCACCGAGACAGGTCTTGCCCTGCCTCACGACATCCTGCCATGGACCGCTTTCCCCGAAGAGGCCGAGCCCCCGGAGACCATCACCAAAACCATGTGGGACCGCTACACATGGAACCCGCCGCAATTCGCCGCCGCCACACAGCCCGACCCCTATGGCCGCGAAGATGCAAAGGCCGGCGACAAGCCCGCATGGGACAGCCTCACCCGGCACGCCGTGCACCAGGCCTGCGAAGAGGCCCGGCAGCACAAGCACGCCCAACTGGCCGCAGAGCTTGCACGCCGCACCACCTTCACCCACAACGCCCGCACCTGGCAGGGCGATACCAAAAGCGCCGCAGCCATCACCGCCGCCGCCCTGCGCGCCGCCGCAGAACCCAACTGGCCCAAAGACTTCGTCTGGATCGATGCCGCAAACACCCGCGTCCCCATGCGCGCAGAGGACATCACAGCCCTCGCCAAAGCCCTCTCGGCCTGGCAGAGCGCCCGCCGCATCCACGCCCGCACACTCAAGGATGCCATCACCGCCGCCACAACCGCAGAGGCAATCCTTGCCATAAACGTCGCACAAGGATGGCCGGAGCACGCCACCCAGCCCCAATGACGCGCCCGCGCGGATATGCTAAAACACGTACAACGGAGATCGGACATGAGCCAGTACACACCGTCCTCAATGGAATATCTCGCCGCCAGAATCGACGACAAGCGCAAGGAACTCGAGGCGCTCGAGGCGCTCCACAAGACCCTGCTTGAGGCTTTCGGCCGTCGCCTGCCAAATGAAGCCGCCGATCTGGCCCTTTCAGAGATCCTCCTCAATGGCCGCTGACGGGCAGTTCGTCACACGGCTTGTCATGCAGGAGGGCGCGACCAGCAGATTTGAGCCCCGCACCTTCACGCGATGGCTCGGCGTGTTCCTGTCCGACATCGAAGCCATGCTGGGGCCCAGAGATCCCGCCTTCACTGTCCTCGGCATCGAGTTTGTCGATACATGCCATGAAATGCCCAAGACATGGTTCCCGGACACCCATCCTCATGGCAAGCATGTCATTGTGCACTTGAACCGGTCCGCAATGCAGGACGGGGCAAGGGCGCGCTGGCAACTCGCCCACGAATGCGTTCACCTCATTGATCCCGGGCAAGGCGTTGCCAGTGTAATGGAAGAAGGTATCGCGACCTGGTTCCAGAATACCGCAACCACACGCAGCTTTCACAACGGCAGCGGGCCATATGCAGAAGCCGAACGCCTCGTATCACCCGTGATCAGGGAACTCTGCGACACGATCAGGTTCTTCAGAACGCAAAACCGCCTGCACCTTGATGATATCGCGCCAGTACACCTTCAGAACCGCAACCCGAACTGGTCCGGCGACTTCTGCCGCGCTCTCACCGAGCCGTTTTCTGCCCTCCGATGAAGAAAAGGCCGATCACAACTCCCGCCCCCGTAATTTGACTGCAGCCGGTTCCAGCACACAATACCGTCGCATCAAACACCAAATTGAGCACGAAACTGTCGCGCCAGAAATCAACGCGAAAATCACAGGGATTGAGCACGAAACTGTCGCGGATTGAGCAATAATTCTGTCGCGCTACAGATTGCAATGGCGAAAAGCATGGTTGTGTAGTCATAAGGTGCCAGCATCGACGCCTGACCAAACCGATAGGACGAAGTGACAAGGATCTGCGCAACCCCACCGATCAGGCCCACAACGACCAATAACAGAGCCTGATCCAGTGTCGGCATGGTCCAACCCCAAAACACGGTCAGCGATGAAAGCAGCGTTGCCGTGATCGAGAAATAGAACACGATGGCGGCGGGGTGGTCGACCTTGACCAATTGCCGGATATGGATTTGCACAAAAGCCCGCGCGATGGTTGCAGCCAGAACGCAAAGGGCGCCAATCGTTGCCGCCACCTCCATTTCAGTGCTTCCGAGCCGCGGCCAGAGCATGATCAGAACCCCCACCAGCCCCAGCATCACCGCACCGATGCGGATCATGCGAATGCGCTCGCCCAATAGTAGGGCGGCTAGGACGAGGGTGAAAATTGGGGTCGCGTAGCCGATGGCGGTGACCTCAGGCAGAGGCAGCAGGCTGAGGCCGGTAAAGGTCAAACCCATTGCGCTGGTGCCCAGAACGCCACGCCAGAAATGGCCAATGGGTTTCTTGACGACAAAGCCTTGTGACAACTCCCCGCGCCAGATCAGCCAGGCAATGATGACGGGAATCGCCAGGAGCGACCGGAAAAAGACCAACTCACCCGGTGGGAAGTCCTCGGACAACGCTTTGACCAAGGCCGACATCAAGGTGAACAGCATCAAAGCGGTCAATTTCAGGCCCACAGCAAGAGCCGGGCGGTGCGATGTCAAGGATTGTGCCATTGGCCGGGAACCTGCGCTTTTGGCGCGGAAAGATCAACGACAGGATTGTACCAATCAGGGGGAATTCCAGGCGTCGGGGACAGGGTGGCCGATTTCATCCGCGAAGGCCCTGAGGAATTCAAGCATCTGCGCCCGGCGTTCTTGCGCCAGAGCATGGCCCGCCTCGGTCAGCATGTCGTCGGGCAGGCTCAGCAGTTTCACTTTCCAGTGGTCGATCGAGAAATTCAGGTCGTCCAGATCGCGCGCCTCGGCAAAGGGATCTTCGGGGTCATATAGATCCCGGCCCAATGCACCAGCCACCGCAAAGGTGCGCGCGATACCGATGGCCCCCAGCGCATCTAGCCGATCCGCATCTCGCAGGATACGAGCCTCGGGCGTGCGCGGCAGTATGTTGGCCGAGAAGCTGTGCGCTTCGATCGCGTGTTGGGTGGCTTGGATATGTTCGTCGGAAAAGCCCAATTCCTCCAGAATAGGCTCTGATTCCTGCGCGGATTGGCGTGAGGCCAAGTGGCGGTTCGGGTCGTTCTTTGGCAGGTTGATCAGATCATGTAGATAGCTGGCGGCCAGCAACACAGACAAGTCCGCCTGATCATCTGCAATTGCTTGCACGTTTCGCCAGACACGGTCCAGATGGGCCAGATCATGGGCAGGATCGGTCTGCATTCGCTGCGCGACGATGCCGCGGAGGCGGGTGCGCAGATCAGCCAATATGTCCACGGTTCTCACCAATCTGGCCTCGGTGCAGCAGCAGATGGTCAAGGATCACGCAAGCCATCATCGCCTCACCCACCGGTACCGCGCGGATACCGACGCAGGGGTCGTGGCGGCCTTTGGTGATGATCTCGGTTTCCTCACCGGATTTGGTGATCGTCTTGCGCGTGGTCAGGATCGACGAGGTCGGTTTGACCGCAAAGCGAACCACGATGTCCTGTCCGGTGGAGATGCCACCCAGAATGCCGCCCGCATGGTTAGAGCTGTATTGGGGGCCGTTCTGGCCCATGAAGATCTCATCAGCGTTGGCCTCACCGGTCAGTTCAGCTGCGGCCATGCCTTCGCCGATCTCGACGCCTTTGACGGCGTTGATCGACATCATCGCGGCGGCCAAATCAGTGTCTAACTTGGCATAAATCGGCGCGCCGAGCCCGGCGGGGATGCCGCGCGCAACGACTTCGATGATCGCGCCGACCGAGTTTCCGGACTTGCGCAGGTCATCCAGATAGGCGGCCCAATCCTCGGCGGCTTGGGCGTCAGGCGTCCAAAAGGGGTTCTGTTCGATCTGCGACCAGTCAAAATTGGCGCGGTCGAATTTGTGCGGGCCGATCTGGGTCATGTAGCCGGTGATCTGCACATTGGGTGCGATCTGTTTGATCGCTTCACGCGCCAGCCCTCCAGCCGCAACGCGCGAGGCGGTTTCACGGGCCGAACTGCGCCCTCCGCCGCGATAGTCGCGGATGCCGTATTTCTGCCAGTAGGTGATATCGGCATGTCCCGGGCGGAACTTCTCCATGATATCACCGTAGTCTTTTGAGCGCTGGTCGGTGTTTTCGATCATCAGCTGAACGGGCGTGCCGGTGGTCTGGCCTTCGAACACGCCGGACAGGATTTTGACCTGATCAGGTTCGCGCCGCTGGGTGGTGAACTTGTTCTGCCCCGGTTTGCGCTTGTCCAGCCAGTGCTGGATCATCGCCTCGTCGATCTGCACGCCCGGAGGGCAGCCGTCGACCGTCGCGCCCAAAGCGGGCCCGTGGCTTTCGCCCCAAGTGGTGACGCGGAAGAGGTGTCCAAAGCTGTTCATCGACATGGGGCGGGCTCCTTTGCGGGTTGTGATTAGCGGGGAGAGCCTTTGGCCTCAAGTGGATTTGCGTCTGAAATGGGGGAGGGGGCTCTGCCCCCGTCGCGCAAGCGCGCCTCCCCCGAGGTATTTTCAAACAGAAGAAGGATCAGGCCGCCTTGATCGCCTGACGGGTTTTCGTGATGTTGAGGGCGGCGGTGGCGGCCTCGCGTCCTTTTTGTACGAAATGGTCTCGGTAGATGGCGTTGTGGTGGTCGGTTTCCTGATATTGATGTGGTGTGAGCGAGACCGACAGGACCGGAACGCCCGTGTCGAGGCTTGCGCGCATCAGGCCGTCAACCACGGCCTGGGCCACGAAATCGTGCCGGTAGATGCCTCCATCAACCACGAAGGCGGCACAGGCAACAGCTGCATATTGGCCGGTTTGGGCCAGATCGCGTGCGATCAGGGGCATTTCAAACGCGCCGGGGACGTCGAACACATCAACCTGATCGGCGGGGATGAGTTCCAGAAACCCCTCGAGCGCGCGGTCAACGATATCGGAATGCCAGTTGGCTTTGACAAAAGCATAGCGGGTGTGTGTCATCAGGATCTCCTTAGCAAAACAGACACTTCACCCAAGGCGATCACGAGCAGACACGCCGAATCATCGACGCGTCTGGCACGTTCTCTTTCATCCGGACTTTAACCGTCGGCTCTGGCCTCTCACCAGATCTGCTGACACCTTTCCGTAAACACGGTGAGGCCGCTCGCGGGCTTACGGGTCACCGCCCGCATACCGCCGGTGGGGAATTTCACCCCGCCCTGAGAACGAGGCGGACCTTGCATAGATTGGGCCTCCTCTGCAAGAGATTTGGCAGGAGGAATCTCATGCACCCGAATCCCGCATTTCGCGCTGAGGAGATCAGCCGACATATCGCCTTTGCTCGCGAACGCGCCTTTGGCGTCTTGGCCGTGTCGACGGATGCCGCGCCATTGATCAGCCACGTGCCGTTTCTGCTGTCCGAGGATGGCTCGGTGGCTGAGCTACATCTTGTTCGGTCGAATCCGATTGTTCGGCTGCTGAAGGCACCGCAGGCAGCCCGGATCGCGGTTTCTGGACCGGATAGCTATGTGTCGCCCGATTGGTATGAGGTGAGCGATCAGGTGCCGACATGGAACTATGTCGCCGTTCACCTAACCGGCTTTCTGGAATTGCGCCCGGCGGAGGAGATGCCAAACCTGCTGGACCGGCAGTCGGCGTTTTTCGAAGACCGGTTGCGCCCGAAGCTGCCCTGGCACAGCAGCAAAATGGAGGGCGACGCGCTGGAGCGGATGATGCGGATGATTCTGCCCTGCCGGATGCGGGTCGAGGACATTCAGGGCACGTGGAAGCTTAACCAGAACAAGCCCGATGACGTTCGGATGCGGGCGGCGGAGCAGGTCGGGAGTTTTGGAATCGGCTCGGAGGTGCAGGCCCTACAGGCGTTGATGCGCGCTGTAGAGCTCTCGGGGAAATGACGGCTTTTGTTTTCTGTACCCTGTTGTAAGGTCGGCCCAAACAAAGGAGTGCGCGCATGAAACTCTATCACAGTCTGACTTCGCCCTATGTCCGTAAGGTTATGGTTTTGTTGCATGAAACAGAACAGCTAGAGGATGTTGAGTTGGAAACGGTGGCAGGTACACCTTTAACCCCGGCAGGGCCCTTAATCGGAAAGGCTCCTTTGACCAAGGTTCCGGCGCTGGAGCGGCCCGACGGCCCGACCCTGTTCGACAGTCGCGTGATCTGCGCCTTTCTGGATGACCGCGCCGGGGGGCGGTTTTATCCCGAAGGTGCACGGCGCTGGGATGTTCTGACGCTTGAGGCGCTGGCAGATGGCATTTTGGATGCGGCGCTGCTGATGACCTATGAAAGTCGGCTGCGTCCCGAAGGCAAGCAATGGGATGAATGGGTGGATTCGCAGTGGGTCAAGGTCGAGCGCGCCTGTGCCGTCCTGAACCAGCGCTGGATGGCGCATCTGTCGGGTCCGCTGGACATGGGGCAAGTGGCCGTTGGCTGTGCGCTGGGCTATCTGGATCTGCGTCATGATGCGCGAGGCTGGCGCAAGGGCAATGATGCCCTTGCAACCTGGTTTGCCGAGTTTGACGCGCGTCCGAGCATGGTCGCCACGCGCCCTGTGACGTAAACCTTACTGGCTGAACGTCGCTAGGTAGGCGGCGATGTCGTCCGCGCCTTTCTTGAGCTTCACGCTCATGTTCGGGCGGGCGGTATCGTCCTGAAGAAACTCCTTGATGAACCCGATCGGGTCTTCGGAGTATGCGGCGATGTTTTCCTCGGTCCAGACCAGACCTGCGTCACCGGCGCGGATCATGTCGTCGGTGAACATGCCGATGGGCAGGCGTTCGCTGCCATAGCGATAGTCGTTCTCGGATCCGGCGGTGCGGCCCACGACCCCGTATAGGTTGGGGCCTGTGATGCCGCCTTTGACTAGAACCTCGCCATCCTTGATGATCGCGTGGCAGGCCGAGCAGCGGTTGTAGAGCTTTTCGCCTTTGGCGGGGTCTCCGGCCGCGGCGGCTTGGGTCGAAACAGAAATCGTTAACAGAACGACGGCCAAGTGGGTCTTTGACATGGGGGGTCTCCTGATCGGCGTTCGCGCGAAACCGGGCATCAGGTATTCGCGCAATAAGTGCAACAGGAAACAGGCCCGTTCGGCACGCGAAAAATCGTCTATTTCAGGCATATGATTTGTTGCTGAACAAACCCGGTTTCGTATGTCGGATTTTTCAGGTTTTCGCACCAATGCGACCCGCTTGTGCTGTCGGCCCAGGTTCGCTGGTCCCGGTCAGATTGGGGTCACAGGGCGCGAATCAAGCGGGGCTGATTCGACGCTTCGTTGAAACATGAGGACGAGAAACATCAAAAAGACTGCCCCGCGCGATGATAAATTACGCAGATGCGGCGTATTGCGCATTCAACACCGCTGGACGAATACTATTCTGCTCGGTAGAGAATTCCGCTAAGACCCGGCATCCGTGCCGGGTTCCAGCTATTGGCCCGTTCGCACGGGCGCTAGACAATCGGAGAAAACCTCGTGTCCCACGTAGAAGACCACGAAGGCACCCGCAGAGATTTCCTGTACTACGTCGCGGGCGGCGCAGGGGTCGTTGCGACCGGTGCTGCGGTATGGCCTATGATCAATCAGATGAACCCGTCGGCGGATGTGCAGGCTCTGTCCTCGATCCGTACGGATGTAAGCGGGGTTGAGCCGGGTACACAGCTGACGGTCAAGTGGCTGGGTAAACCGGTCTTCATCCGTCACCGCACAGGCGCTGAAATCGCCGAAGCGCAGCAGCAGGACGAAGAAGCGGTAGGTAACCTGCCTGACCCGCTGGCCCGGAACTTCAACATCAACGCCGATGCACCCGCGACCGACGCAAACCGCGTCATGCCATCGCCCGAAGGCGAGGCAGAGGGCGCGTGGATCGTTCAGATGGGCGTTTGTACCCACCTGGGTTGTGTGCCTCTGGGTGATGCCGGCGACTTTGGCGGCTGGTTCTGCCCCTGCCACGGCTCGCACTACGATCTGGCAGGCCGGATCCGCAAAGGCCCCGCGCCAGAGAACCTGCCGATCCCACCGGTCGAGTGGGTCGACGCTTCAACCATTAAACTCGGCTAAGGGAGACCCAACTTATGTCCGGCATTCCCCACGATCACTACGAGCCGAAGTCAAACGGCGAAAAGTGGCTACACAGCCGCCTGCCTATCGTCGGCCTTATGTACGACACCCTGATGATTCCCACACCCAAGAACCTGAACTGGATGTGGATCTGGGGCATCGTTCTGGCCTTCTGCCTGGTGCTGCAAATCGTCACCGGCATCATGCTGGTTATGCACTATACGCCGCATGTCGATCTGGCCTTCGCCAGCGTCGAACACATCATGCGTAACGTGAATGGTGGTTATTTCATCCGCTACCTGCACATGAACGGCGCGTCGCTGTTCTTTGTCGCGGTCTACATTCACATGTTCCGTGGTCTCTACTACGGCTCATACAAGGCCCCGCGTGAGATCACGTGGATCATCGGTATGCTGATCTACCTGATGATGATGGGCACCGCCTTCATGGGCTACGTTCTGCCCTGGGGCCAGATGTCCTTCTGGGGTGCGACCGTGATCACCGGCCTGTTTGGCGCGATCCCGTTTGTGGGTGATGCGTTGCAGACATGGCTGCTGGGTGGACCCGCAGTGGATAACGCCACGCTGAACCGCTTCTTCTCGCTGCACTATCTGCTGCCGTTCATCATTGCGGCGCTGGTTATCGTGCATATCTGGGCCTTCCACACCACCGGCAACAACAACCCTACGGGTGTTGAAGTACGTCGCGGCTCAAAGGCCGAGGCCGAGAAAGACACGCTGCCCTTCTGGCCGTATTTCGTGATCAAGGATCTGTTCGCTCTGGCGGTCATCCTTGTCGTGTTCTGGGCCATCGTGGGCTTCATGCCGAACTATCTGGGCCATCCCGATAACTATATCGAGGCCAACCCGCTTGTGACGCCTGCACATATCGTGCCCGAATGGTACTTCCTGCCGTTCTACGCGATCCTGCGCGCCTTCACCGGCGAGGTCTGGGTTGTTCAGTTCGCCAGCTTCATCACCGGCGGCATCATTGATGCGAAATTCTTCGGTGTTCTGGCGATGTTCGGTGCGATCCTGGCCATGGCGCTGGCGCCCTGGCTGGACACCTCGACCGTGCGTTCGGGTCGGTATCGTCCGATGTTCAAATGGTGGTTCTACCTGCTGATCATCGACTTCTTTGCCCTGATGTGGCTGGGTGCGATGCCCGCGGAAGAGCCCTACGCGACCTTCTCGCTGATCGCCTCTGCGTACTGGTTTGCGTATTTCCTCGTAATCCTGCCGCTGCTTGGCGTGATCGAGAAACCTCTGGCCCCGCCTGAGACCATCGAAGAAGACTTCAACGCGCATTATGGCAAGGCTGACGCCGACGCCACGCCGGCCGAGTAAGAAGAGGGACCGGAAACATGTTCAAGAAACTTGCAATCGGCGCTGCGTTTGCCCTGGCCCTTACCCCTGCCGCTTCCTTTGCGGCAGGCGACTATGACACTCATATCGAGGATTTCGACTTCTCGTTTGAAGGTCCGTTCGGAACCTGGGATCAGAACCAGCTGCAACGCGGCCTTCAGGTCTATACCGAAGTCTGCGCGGCCTGCCACGGCCTGCAATACGTTCCTTTGCGCGATCTGGAAGCGCTGGGTTACAGCGAAGAGCAGGTGATCACTTACGCGGCGGACAATTTCGAGGTTTTCGACCCCGAATTGGACGATTTCCGCCCGGCGATCCCGACCGACCACTTCCCGGCGAATAACGGTGTTGGCGCGCCGGACCTGAGCCTGATGGCCAAAGCCCGCGCGGGCTTCCACGGCCCCTACGGTCTTGGCATCAACCAGCTGGTCAAAGGCATGGGCGGCGCGGAATACATCGCCTCTCTGCTGGACGGCTACACTGGTGAGGAGAAGGAAGAGGCAGGCACGATCCTTTACGAAAACAAGGCCTTCCCTGGAGGCTGGATTTCGATGGGCCCGCCGCTGTCCGAAGATCAGGTTGAATTCGCCGATGGCCACGCGGCCACCGTCGAAGCCATGTCCGAAGACGTTGCAGCCTTCCTGATGTGGGCCGCTGAGCCCAAGCTGACGGACCGTAAGAACGCCGGTTTTGTCGGCGTGATCTTCCTGACCGTCCTGTCGGTGCTGCTGTATCAGGTGAACAAGCGCCTGTGGGCACCGCACAAAGGCAAGCTGCGCGAGCAGTGAAGCTTTTGAGCTTTTGAAATTGAAAACCCCCGCGCCTTTCAGGTTGCGGGGGTTTTTCTTTTTGAAGGGGCAAATGGGCCAGCCCCTCTTGGCCTGCGGCCAATTCACCCCGAGATATTTTTGGCCAGATGAAGAGTGGATCAGGCTTGTAGCTGGGTCGCAGTTTGTCCGGTGATCGTCGCGGTGACGATTTGACCTTCGGGATGGGTGGTGTCGAAACTGACTTCAGTGAATTGTTCGGTGCGGCCCATATGCGGGTTTTCCATCAGGATGTGATGGGTTTGACCGATCTGAGCTGAGAGGTGTTTGGCGACCTGAGCCTCTCCGGCCGTGCGCAGGCGCGCGGCGCGGTCCTTGATGATCTTGCCGTTGACCTGCTGTGGGATTCGCGCCGCTGGAGTGCCTTCGCGTTTGGAGTAGGGGAAGACGTGCAGCCAGGTCAGGTTGCAGTCCGTGACCAGCTTGAGGGAGTTTTCGAAATGCGCTTCGGTTTCCGTAGGGAAGCCAGCGATGATGTCAGCACCAAAGGTCATGCCGGGGCGCAAGCTGAGGGCCTCTTCGGTGAAACGGATCGCGTCATCGCGCAGGTGGCGGCGTTTCATCCGTTTCAGGATCAGGTCGTCGCCATGCTGCAGTGACAGGTGCAGATGCGGCATCAGTCGAGGCTCGGTCGCGATGGCCTGCATCAGGTTTTCGTCCACCTCGATTGAATCGATCGAGCTGATGCGCAGGCGCGGCAGATCGGGCACGAGTTTCAGAATGCGCATGACCAGATCGCCCAGTTTGGGCTGTGCGGGCAGGTCAGCGCCCCATGAGGTCAGATCAACGCCGGTCAGGACGACCTCGTTATAGCCTTTGTCGACCAGCCGTTTGATCTGATCCACGACTACACCAGCGGGCACGCTACGTGAGTTCCCGCGGCCATAGGGGATAATGCAGAAGGTGCAGCGATGGTCGCAGCCATTCTGGACCTGCACATAGGCGCGTGAGCGGGTGCCGAACCCGTCGATCAGGTGCCCTGCCGTTTCGGTGACCGACATGATGTCATCGACTTGAACGGTTTCAGTCTCGCCGATGAAGTCAGCCGCCATGCCTTTCCATGTGTCAGGCTGCATCTTCTCGGTATTGCCGATCACGGCATCAACCTCGTCCATGGCCGAGAAGGTCTGCGGTTCCGTCTGCGCTGCGCATCCGGTCACGATCAGCCGCGCATTGGGGTTTTCGCGGCGCAGCTTGCGAATCTCTTGCCGTGCCTTGCGCACCGCCTCGGCTGTCACGGCGCAGGTGTTCACGATCACCGCATCTTGCAGACCCGCTTGCTGAGACAGCTCTTTCATCGCCTCAGTCTCATAGGCGTTCAGGCGACAGCCCAGAGTGGTGAATTTGGGGGCGCTCATCCCAGTGACCTCAGGAATTCTGGGGTCAGAGTGCCTGAGAAAACATGGCAGGTCGGCCCGGTCATCCAGACGCCATCACCGCGCCAGTCGATCCAGATTGTGCCGCCGTCCAGCTCGATCTGCACCTTGCGCCCCGTCAGACCGCGCCGTGCCGCAGCAACGGCCGTGGCGCAGGACGAAGACCCTGAGGCCAGCGTGATGCCCACACCCCGCTCCCAGACGCGCATACGGATGTGGTCCGGTCCGATCACCTGAGCCACCTGCACATTGGTGCGTTCGGGGTAAAGGGGGTGGTGTTCGTAACGCGAGCCGAACTCGGCCAGGTGGATCGCTTCGGCGTCGTCCACGAAAAACGTGCAATGGGGGTTGCCCATGCCTGTTGCCGAGGGCGCGCCCTCAATTGGCAGTTCCAGCGTGTCCATCTCTTCGGCCAGAGGTATGTCCTGCCAGTCCAGCTGGGGCTGCCCCATATTGACTGATGTCAGGCCGTTGCCTGCATCCTGCGCGTACAAGGTGCCGCGTTCGGTCGTCAGGGTCAGGTATGTTTTGCCACTCTCTTCCATCAGGAAACGGGCGATACACCGTGTGGCGTTCCCGCAAGCGGCCGAGGTCGACCCGTCCGCATTGTAGAACACGAGATGCGCGTCGGCCGCTCCGTTTTCGATCACTGCCAACTGATCGAATCCCACACCAAACTGCCGGTGTCCGATTCCCTTCGCCAATGCAGCGCTGATCAGCGTCGCCTGCGCGCGCGCGTCGACAATAACGAAGTCATTGCCCAGCCCGTGCATCTTCATGAAGGGCAAACCGGTATCGAGTCTCTGTTGCATGGCGGGCATATAACGTTGGTCCTGCGATGAATCCACCCTGCGGTGACGATTCCTGAAAAAAGGCTTGACCCCCCTGCGCCACCTGCCTAATTAGGCCGCCTATCGGGTCGCCGGAAACACTGATTACTCTGGCGAAACGAGGTGCAAAATAAGGTCTTGAACCCGGTTGGGAAAATGCCTTAAAGAGCGCCACGGATCGTAAAGATCCAGACAAAAGAGTGGGCCGTTAGCTCAGTTGGTAGAGCAACTGACTTTTAATCAGTGGGTCGCAGGTTCGAATCCTGCACGGCTCACCACTTTTTCAGAGCGATCGAAGGAATGGATGAGAGTTCTTATCGCCTATAGCGGGAGACTTGTATCCAAGCGAAACACATGTGCGTCCATGCCAGGTTTTTGAGGATCGGCTTTAAATCCACCAAAACGGGAAGCGCTTGAGATGGCGGTGCCGACCCGCGACACCACCTTTGGTTGCTTGTGAAATTTCCATTTATATTCAAACGTGTTGAATGGCGACTTTCCAGTGGATTTCCGCCTGCGGAATTCGAAAAAATTGGCAGATTCAGCTAGATTTGCTATCCTTTGACCAAAGGGCGTCAGAAACCCGGGGGGGCAAAAATCGAGCAGAAATCAGGCAAATCCTCACAGGTGGTGTGGGTCAAAATACCCGAGGATCTCAACGGCACGCGACGTGGGTTGTTCTTCTTGTGGGCCGAGGTCGAGCGGGCGCAGGTGAAATCCAAAGCTGCGCCTCCGCCCACTGAGCCACGCGCACCTGAGGCGAACAAGATGTTCGGTTGGGTTGATGAATTTATCTTCTACGAACGCGACAGGGCGGAGCAGCCGGATCAGCGCGCCGAGGCCCCGTCGGGCCGTCACAGTTTCTCGAAGAACAGGATGACCTCGCCTATACGGACGCCAAAACGCGAAACATAGGCGCGGTTCAGAAGGCGGTCCTCTTCCAGAAGCCACATCCAATCGTCAAAGTTGACACGCATGGTGCCCTCTTTGATCGGCAGGTCGATCTTGTATTTCCAGTTGAAGGTATCGCCACGCTCAATCCCTTCAGCAACACCCAACACGCCCGGCGCGGTGCCGGTCCAGGTATCTTCGCCGGTTTTGGTCAGGGTCCAGATGCGCTGTTCCGTTGCGCCGTCATCGTAGACGAAATCCTCGACCAGGGTCAGGGTTTCTCCGTCCCATGTGCCGTCAATCTCAACCGTGAAACGGCGCGGCACGTTGCCCAGAATGTCCTGGAACTGACCATAAGCCACGGTTTTGCCTTCGAAGAACTCTTCGAGGTTCAGCTGCCGGTCGGACAGAAAGCTTTTGGGCACCCGCGGTTTAGCCGAGCAGGCCGCGAGCAGCGTCAGGCAGGCGATTGCGACCAGAGAGATCAGAAAACGCAACCGGGTCATTGCAGCGGCCTGTTTTCAGCATCCGCATCATACCCGTTTGCTCCGGGTACATGCGCGGTCTGCACCTCAGGCGCTGGGCGCATGGTTGCCACCAGTTCCGCGACCTTTAGGCCGAATTTGCGCATCTCTGAGCGGTTCATGATCGCCCCGTTCTCGGTCAGGTACATCCAGTCGGTCACGTCCAGCGTGTGCCCTCCGGCGTCGTCGGGCAGGATGATCCGATAGGACAGCTTGACGGTCGAGCCCGAGATCACGCCTTTGCCTTCACCGACAATATCGTCTGCCGTGGCTGTGAACGTGTTGCCGGTGCCCAATGTCAGATACCACTTTCGGGTCATCTGTTTGCCGTTGGAATAGGTGAACCACTCGGCCAGAGTGCCTGTGTTCCCATCCCATTCGCCAACCATGCGCGCGACAAAGCTGTTCGACATCTTGCCGTTGGGGCCATAGATCAGCCCCTCGGAAAGGATATCTCCGTTCAGGTGTTTGGTCAGAGAAAACTCTGGTCCCGTTCCCGAATAGTCAGCCGGGGATTGTGAGCGAAAGCTCAGGAACCGTCTTTTGACCGCCACGACAACGAGGATGGCGAGCAAAATCACAACAAGCGTATTCATTTGGCTGTGACCTCCGTAGGCAGGGTCAAGACCATCCCGAATGCGCCCAGCTTTAGGATGCAGGGTAGCAGGGCATAGGCGAATGTGAGCGTGTTTAGAGCCTGTGCCGAGTTGGCTTGACCGGGTGAAAAGCCGCTGCGTTCCAGCAGGGGCAGGGTGAAAAAGGCAGCGAGCGCGAGGCCCAGCTTGCCAGCAAAAGACCAGATGCCAAACGCGGCCGAGGCATTCAGCCCCGCGCGTGTCAGCACCACGGAAAACATGGCGGGCAGGATCACGATATCCGCTCCTGCGGCTGCGCCCGAGGCCAGGCAGATCACGGCAAAGGCGGTCAGCTCTCCGGCCGAGAGGGTGGCCGCGCCGATGAAGGAAGCGATGCCCAGCGGCATGGCGATCATCAGCGTCTGCTTCGGGCCGATCCGATTGCTGAGTCGCGCCCAGAGGGGCACGCTAGCCCCAGCGCTCAGGAAGAACAGGATCAGTAATGGGCCGGCCATACCGGAAAGCTGCAGTTTGTCCTCGACGAAGAACAGAAACAGCGTGGCTGTCAGGGCAACCGGCAGGCTGTTGATCAGCGCCAAAACCAGCAGGCGGAGGGCGCCGGATTGTCCGAGCGCGGTGAACGAGATGCCCTCGCCCGTGATCGGCGTACGACGCCACATTGGTATGGTGACGATGAGGGTTAGCAACGCCAGCGCACCCAGAAACAGGCCAAAAGCGGGATAGCCCTGCCCCTGCGCGCCGAAGGCAACGAACAGCGCCGGAGCGCTGGCGGCAAGAACGACTCCGGTCAGTTGCCCGCCTTCGCGGAAGGCGGCGAGGCGCATCAGCTCTTGCGGGTCGGCCTGTTTGGCCAAAGTTGCGCTGCGCCCGTAAAGCAGGATGGTGCCAAGGCTGTAGGCCGAAAACAGCAGTACGAGGATGGCGACCAGCGCGCCAACGCTGGCCCCGTCCGGTAGGCCGAACAGCAGCGGAAACCCAACAGCCAGCCCAAGCGCCGCCAGAGCGGCAAACAGCAGCTGCGCGCCTGGCCAGCGGTCGATGGCCCAGCCTATCAGCGGGTCTTGCACCAGATCGACCAGGCGGATCACCAGCAGAACAGTTCCGATCACCCCAAGGCCAATGCCCAAATTCACCGCCGCAAAGCGCGGCAGGTGAATATAGAGCGGGATACCCGCCGCAGCGAGCATCAGCGCATAAAGGCTGACCCGGGGATACAGCATCACTGCCCCTTCAATTGCCGTGTAAAACTGGCGGACCGAGTGTTGTCGCCAAGAAAAATCGACATGAACGATTTCTTGATGCCGGTGTTGGTTAGTGTGCAGGTTTGTGCACCATTGCGCCAAAACCCAACTTTGTTAGGTCCTTCGGATATGGCCAGATAGCTGTCACCTTTGCTGACTGCTTGAAAGCAGGCCTCTAGCTGGGCCTTTGTCGGCGCGGGATTGCCTTGCCTTGCCATCTCATCCAGCGTCGACTCTACAAGCGCTTTTTGTGCGAGGTTTTTTCGATAAGTCAGTTGCAACCCGAAATCCTCGGTCCAATTGAATGCCGCTCCAGCAGGCGTGAATAGCTTGGCGTCATAGACAGGCAGGCCCAAGAACCTAAATGTCGAGCTGCCTAAAAGCTTGGGATCACTCAGTTCGTTGGACAGAGGCGACGCCACTGCCCCACCACTCGACAGTAAGGCGATCGACAGCAGCGCCGCGCGCAAAGTGGATTTATTCGGCGGCCACATGGATGGCCGGATCTTTTTCAAGAATGCCATTGTCAGCTCCGGTAATGTGCGGGGCGCCACGCAAGCGTTCGACGACATGCATCGCGCTGGCGATCCCGTCTTCGTGAAACCCGTGCCGGTTATAAGCTCCGGCGTACCAGGTGTGGTTCTGTCCCTGCATGTCGCGAATTTGTCCCTGCGCTTTCAGCGCGGCTTTGTCGAAAACCGGGTGGGCGAACTCGACTTGGTCATAAATCTTGTCCTCGTCAATTTGCGAAGACGCGTTCAACGATACAAAGAGCGGATCGCTGTCCGGGATGTTCTGCAAGCGGTTCATCCAATAGGTCACGCCGACGTCCCCGGCTTGTGAACGATAGGTCCAGCTGGACCAGCAGGCGCGCAGCTTTGGCATCTGGCTTTTATCACAATGCAGGATCGCGTGATTGGGCTGATAACGGATCGCGCCAAGGGCCGCGGCCTCATCCGCCGTGGCGTTGTCGCCCAAAATGGCCAGCGACTGGTCCGAGTGGGTCGCAAGGATAATCTCGTCAAATTGATCGGCATGGCCCTGGCTAGTGACCGTGACGCCGGTCTCATGACGCTGTACGTGATCTACCGGAGCCGCCAGACGGATGTCGCATCCGCGCGACCGCAGCGCAGCATCAATTCGGCGCACATATTCGATGCTGCCGCCTTTGACCGTATACCACTGGTGCTGGTTGGCGCGTCCGCTGGCCAGCAGGGCGTGGTTGCGGAAGAACTGCACCAGCGAGCGAGCCGGGAATTGATCCACAAATTCAACCGGCGTGGACCAGATCGCGCCGCACATCGGCATCAGGTAGTTGTGGCGGAACCAATGACCCAGACGCATCTGGTCCACCAGTTCTCCGATGGTTGTGTCATCATCCTTCGCCGCATCCGGGGCTTCTTTACTAAAGCGCAGGATGTCCGAGATCATCTTGTAGTAAGACGGGCGCAGCAGGTTGCGTTTCTGAGCTGTCAGAGTGCGCAGCGTATTCAACCCGTATTCAATGCGACCATTGTCGATGGTCGCGCCGAAGCTCATCTCGCTTTTCTCAACGGGGACGTTCAGCTCATCAAACAGCTTGGTCAGGTGGGGGTAGGTCGCGTAGTTGAAGACGATAAAGCCGGTATCGACCGGTTGATCTCCGTTTTTGCCCGCCATCACGGTTCGGGCGTGCCCGCCAAGGCGCGGTTCGGCCTCATAAACGGTAATATCGTGCTGTTCTGAAAGGTAGTAAGCTGCGGAAAGTCCTGAAATGCCTGCACCTATGACTGCGATTTTCTTGCGCTCGCCTCGCGTTTCGTCGAACATGTGATCCCCTTAAGTGCGACATTTATCTATGGATACGTAGCAGGTTCTGACGCGGATCAATCAGGTTAGATTATATTTCCCAACGCACTATATTGTGACTTCGTGGCAAAATTCACTCAGCTGGGGATGATCCGACCGGTTGGCTTGGTCGTAAAATATACATGATAGCTGAAGCAGAACCGTAGCCGCGCATGGGGCGTTGTTTCATGGTTCCACGTTGGGGCAGGCATGACCGGTTTCGAAGGAAAGACGTATTGGATTGTAGGCGCGAGCGAAGGGCTCGGGCGCGCTTTGGCCCAAGGGCTCAGCGAGCGCGGCGCGCATCTTGTCCTGTCGGCGCGCAATGCGGATCGGCTGGCCGAGATCTGCGCAACCCTTCCCAATGCGCGTGCCGTGCCTTTTGACGTGACCGACCTTGAGGCCGTGCGCCGTGTCGTGGCTGAAGTCGGAGAGGTCGATGGTCTTGTCTACAACGCCGGAGCCTATGAGCCTATGCGCACCGGTGATTGGGATACCGAGGCGGTATTGTCGATGACCGACGTGAACTACACTGGTGCCCTTCGGGTGTTGGGTGAAACCGTACCGGGCTTCGTGAGCGCCGGACGCGGGGATATCACTCTGATCGGCTCTCTGTCCGGCTATCGCGGTTTGCCTGCGGCGGTGGGCTATGCGGCCAGCAAGGCGGCGCTGGTCTCGCTGGCCGAGACCATGCGGTTTGATCTGGCGGGTACGGGCGTGACGGTTCGGATCGTCAATCCCGGCTTTATCAATACCCGCCTGACTGAGAAGAACAATTTCAAAATGCCCATGCTGATGTCGGCTGAAGACGCGGCAGAGCGTGTGATCAAAGCGATGTCGCGCCGCCGGTTCCGCACCGATTTTCCGGCCCCGTTTTCCTGGGTGATCCGGTTGCTGGACTATTTGCCCGATATCCTGATTTATCGCGGAAAATAGACCCTAATTAGGACTTCTAGCCAAATTGCCCCTGGCAGAACCAGCCTGCGGACATGGTGCCGCCGTGGCCAAAAAACAGCCAGAGCCTCTCGCCCTGTTCGGTCACCACAACCCAGTAATCGCGCACGCCGCTGCGCCAGTTGGGGTCATCCAGCCACCATTCCGGCGCGATCCGTTCCGGGCCGGTGGCTTGTGCCAATTGCCAATCACGCCCGCGCCAGCGAAAGGCGGAGGGCACATCCGGGGTTTCCGGGGCTATTACCGGCTCGGGCTGCCACATCTGCAGGGGGCGCGGGCGTGGCGGCGCAGGCCAGTCTCGCGCCGGTTCGGACCATGCTGCCGCTAGCACCTGCGCGGTTTTCTCGGGGATATGCGATGCCGCGGGGTGACGCCTTGTAATGACCTCCAGCCCCACCCGTGCGCCCAGTTTGGCCATAAGGTCTTCGACGGCGGTGTTGCCCTCAAGCCGGTTGCGGGCCACGCGGCGGGCCTCGGCATGACCGGCAATGGTGCGGGCGTGGATGGGTTCCGTCTGCACCGCCTCAAGCCGCAGCATGTCAATGCCATAGCCCGCGTCGATCTTGTCAATTTTCATCTCTAACAAAGGGCGAATGCGGTGTTTGTCATGGGTCGGGCGGGCCAGCCCAACCTCGATGACCTCGGCCGCCTGATCGGCGCGATGGGCCTCCAGCCGCAGGGTGCGGACGCCGCGGCCCTTTTCTTCCAGCTTGGTGCAGAGTGTCGGCAGAACCCGGTCGATGGCGGCCATCACATCCTCGACCAGCCCAATCGGATTGGGCAGAGTCATCCGCACCGCGAAGTGATGCGGCGGGCGGGCCGGAGAAACCGGCTCGGGCGCGCTGCCCATCGCCTGATCCAGCCGCAAGACCAGCCCACGTCCGAACCTGCGGGCGAGGGAGGCGCGCGGTTGGCCCAGCAGATCCCCGATCCGCCGCAGGCCCAGACGGTTCAACTGCGCGACTACCTGATCCTCCAGCCGCAGCGCCGCGATGGGCAGCGGGCTGAGCGCCCCATAAGACTGCCCCGGGGCTGCGATCCGCGCCCCGCCGCCCAAGGCCACCACTTGCGGTGCGGCCCCGCCCTTGGTCCAGTGTCGTCGCTTGCTGGCCCGGGCACGGGTGGCGCGGGCCTCTTGGCTGATGGCGTCGCCGTTGCGGTCGGATATGGCCTCTTGCCCGGCATAGCGCGCCAGCGCCCAGGCCGCGCCCAACGTATCGGCAATGCCCATCTGCACGCTCAGACCCATATCGGCGCAGTCGACCTCAAGCACGCGCAACAACGCCTCTTCCCCACCAAACAGATGCGCGCAGCCCGAGAGATCAACGATCAGCCCGTCCGGAGCCTCTTCGGCGACCCAAGGGCTGAACTTGCCTGCCCAGCGGCGCAACGCGGTCAGGAACGCGGCCTCGGCCGGGGCGTTGCGGTGCCGCGTGATCAGGGACGCACACATGGCATGGGCATCGCGCACCGGCTGACCCACCTGCAGCCCGGCGGCCTGAGCTTCGGCGTTCAGAGAGGTGATCACCTGCATGTTCGACTGCTCGGCCACTACAGCCAAAGGCCCGACATGCAGCCCCCGCGCGGCGCGGATCAGCCGTTCAGCCCCCAGACGGGGAAACCAGAGTGAGAGTATTCGGCGTTTTGGCATCGGCAGACATCAAAATGTTCCCACTTTGTTCTTGCCCGAGAATCAGCGCTCGAGTCCACCCCTACCCGCAAGTCAGGCGCTGAATGATGCCCGCACCGTTCACGAAGACATTCAGCCGGTCGATACGGTAATCCTGTGTCGCAATGTCATTGGGTCCCAACACCCGCGCGCGCTCGGGCAGGCTGGCCTGAATGGTCGAAACCGGCTGGCCGATGGAATCCGCAAACGGATCGCCTTTGCAGAAGGCTAGATCGACAGGCGCAGCCTCGGGCTCAAGGTCTGCACCTTGCGGGGCAGAGGTTTCGGCGCAGGCGGCCAGAAGGATCAGGATCGGGATAAATCGGTGCATTGGCGTTCCCCAGTATGACAATGTCGTTTCTGCAATATCAAATGTTTAGCCAATCTGCCATGAAAGTGCAGTTGAAAACACCCTGCATTTGACGCAGGGTCGGGTCAAACAAGACTGGGAGACAAGCACCATGCGCACCCGTGCAGCCGTCGCCGTTCAGGCTGGCAAACCTTTGGAAGTGATGGAGGTGAACCTCGAAGGCCCCAAGGCGGGCGAGGTTTTGGTCGAAGTGAAGGCCACCGGCATCTGCCATACAGATGAATTCACCCTGTCCGGTGCAGATCCCGAAGGCCTGTTCCCGGCCATTCTGGGCCATGAAGGCGCAGGCGTCGTGGTCGAGGTGGGCCCAGGCGTTACCAGCCTGAAGCCGGGCGATCACGTGATCCCGCTCTACACGCCCGAATGTCGTGAGTGTGAATACTGTCTGCATCCAAAAACCAATCTGTGTCAGGCGATCCGTGAGACACAGGGCAAGGGCCTGATGCCCGATGGCACCTCGCGCTTCTCGACTTTGGATGGCGACCCGATCCTGCACTACATGGGCTGTTCGACCTTCGCCAACCACACAGTCCTGCCTGAGATCGCGCTGGCGAAAGTGCGTGAGGACGCGCCCTTCGACAAGATCTGCTACATCGGTTGCGGTGTCACCACCGGCATCGGCGCTGTGATCAACACCGCCAAAGTGGAAATCGGCAGCCGCGCCATCGTGTTCGGTCTGGGTGGTATCGGTCTGAACGTGATTCAGGGCCTGCGTCTGGCCGGAGCTGACCAGATCGTCGGTGTCGACCTGAACCCTGCCAAAGTGGAAATGGCGACTAAGTTCGGCATGACCGATTTCGTCAACCCGACCGAGGTCGAAGGGGATCTGGTGCCCTATCTGGTCAACCTGACCAAAGGCGGTGCGGACTATACCTTTGACGCCACCGGCAATGTCGGCGTGATGCGGACCGCTCTGGAAGCGGCGCATAAGGGCTGGGGTGAGTCGATTATCATCGGCGTTGCACCTGCGGGGGCCGAGATCTCGACCCGTCCGTTCCAGCTGGTGACCGGACGTTCCTGGCGCGGCACCGCCTTTGGCGGCGCGCGAGGTCGGACCGATGTACCCAAGATCGTCGACTGGTACATGGAAGGGAAGATCGAGATCGATCCGATGATCACCCACACCATGGGTCTGGACGACATCAACCACGGTTTCGATCTGATGCATAAAGGCGAGAGCATCCGCTCGGTGGTCGTCTACTAAGGCTCTAAACCAGTTGAATTCGCTAAAGCGGCGCGCTGTCTGGCGCGCCGTTTTTCATTCACCGGGCCGTGATGCGCCCGTATCCGATCGTGGTGACCGCACGCGCAGTACCGGCGTGTTGGCCGAGGTGGTGTTCGACCGGCTCTCGCGCCAGACGACGAAGATGCCCGAGGCGATGATGACGCTTGCGCCGACCGCGACCCAGCCGTCCGGGTGTTCGCCAAAGAAGATCATGCCGAACAAGGTGGCCCAGATGATCTGACTGTATTGGCTGGGGGCCACGACACCCGCCGGGGCCGCGCGATAGGCAAGAATGATCAGATGTTGTGCGATGACCGAGAACACTCCAACGAGCGCCATCATCGCCAGATGCAGCAGTGATGGCGGTTGATAGACTGCCGGTTGCATCAAGCTCATGACCACGATCGCCAGCAGCATCGGGTAGAGGATCAGCACGGCCGAGCGTTCCTCATTCCCGATCTTGCGCACCAGAACAGAGCCTAACGCGCTGCAAAACGCGGCTGTCAGGGCGGCCATGTGGCCTAGCGTGATATCCGTCGCTCCGGGGCGCAGGACGATCAGAACACCGATCAACCCGACGCCAACCGCGGCCCAACGTTGGAAACGCACGACCTCTCCTAGAATCGGAATCGACAAGACTGTGACGAACAGGGGGAAGGCAAATAGCAGCGAATAGACCTCGGCCAGAGGCAGGACCGAAAAGGCATAGAAAGCGCACACCATGGATGTAACCATCAGCGCCGACCGGAGCAGGACCAGCCATGGGTGGTGTGGCAGGAAATTCCCGGTCGTGCGGTCTGTCAGGATCGTCACTGCCATTGGCACAAAGGAAAACAGCGTGGCGAAGAAGATGATCTGCATTACCGAGTAGGTCCCGCCCAGCACTTTGATCAGCGCGTCATGGCTGGCAAAGACCGCGAATCCCAGAAACGCGAAACCAAGTCCCCGGAGGGTGGTGTTTTGAGTGCTCATGATCTGGCCTCAGGCGATGTCGGTGTGGTGGCTTTAAGCCGGCGCAGCCAAATGGGCTGTCTTTTCCCTGAGTAGACGCATTTTCCCGGACCGCATAGCCCCTATTTTACCGCTAACACGGCAAAGCCGCCATGTTGTGAGATCAACGCAGGATCGGCGGCGCGTCCTTGGGCTGTCGGGCGGATTGCACGCCCGCCTTCATCCCCACACCGATCCGTTGGGCCAGCGCGACCCAAGGGGTGGCCGTTTCCTGAGGTAGGGTTTGGGTGGCGACCTCCTCAAAAAGGTCCAGCCAGTGGGCGAACATTTCGGGCTGCACGTCGGGCCTTTCGCTATGTACCCGTTGCGGATTGCCGTTGTAGCTGCGCTCAAAAAGGATGGCGTTGCGCCAGAAGGCGGCGATCTTGTCCTCATGCGCGGGCCAATCATGGACGTGCTTGTTGAACACTGGCCCCAGAACGGCATCCTCGCGCACGCGGGCATAGAAGGCGTGGACCTGCGCGTTGATCTGGTCCGTTGTTGCGGGAAAGCGCGGGGGCAAGGTGGGTCTGGTCATGGTGGTCTCGGATTTCGACTCTAGCCCGGGACATATCTGGGGCGGAGGTCAGGCAACAGGTGTGGTTTTGTCGCGCGGCTCGGGCGTCAGCAGGTGCCGGATCAGGGCCACTGGGTGTGCCTTCAGGCTGAGGCGGGTGGCGACGTAATCCTCGACCACCTGTTCGCCCAATGTCATCTGCGGCAGGTAGGCTTCGGGTTCATCCAGCGTCTCGCCTTCCAGATCCTGTGAGAACAGCGGCAGAGGCTTCGCGGTCGCAATCGCCTTGGCCTGCCACAGAGCCTCGCGCCGGGTCAGATCGCAGGCAGCGAAGGCATCGGCCTCGGCCAAACGTTCGATCACCGATGGCCCCAACCCTGCGCGACGCCAGACGTCATCCACTTGGGTGTAGCCGTTGCCCCGTGCGGCGGTCAGCCAACTGGCGTCTTCCTCGCTGAGGCCCTTGATCTGGCGGAACCCCAGCCGTAGGGCCAGCCCACCATGGCCATCAGGTTCCATCACATTGTCCCAGAAACTCGCATTGATGCAGACTGGCCGCACCTGAACCCCGTGTTCGCGGGCATCCCGCACGATCTGGGCGGGCGCGTAGAAGCCCATCGGTTGCGAGTTCAGCAGCGCGCAGGCGAAGATGCCCGGATGGTGGCATTTGATCCAAGCCGAGGCATAGACCAGCAGCGCAAAGCTGGCCGCGTGGCTTTCGGGAAAACCATAAGATCCGAACCCTTCGATCTGGGAAAAACAGCGCTCCGCGAAATCCTGTTCGTAACCGTTGCGTTTCATCCCGCGTAAAAAGAGAGCGCGGAACTCGCTGACATTGCCATGTTTCTTGAAGGTCGCCAGTGAGCGTCGCAGCCGGTCCGCCTGTTCCGGGGTGAAGCCCGCGCCGACAATGGCGATCTGCATCGCCTGCTCCTGAAACAGCGGTACGCCCAGTGTTTTGCCCAACACATCCCCCAACGCGTCCGAGGGGAAGCTGACCTCCTCCTCTCCGTTCCGGCGGCGGATATAGGGGTGGACCATGTCGCCCTGAATCGGGCCGGGGCGGATGATAGCGACCTCGATCACCAGATCGTAGAAATTGCGCGGTCGCATCCGGGGGAGGAAGTTCATCTGCGCCCGGCTTTCCACCTGAAACACCCCAATAGAGTCTGCTTTGCACAGCATATCATAGACCTCGGGGTCCTCGGGCGGCAGGGTGGCGAGGGTATAGCCGGTCTGATGATGCTGTCCGATCAGGTCGAACGCCTTGCGGATACAGGTGAGCATCCCGAGGCTGAGGACATCGACTTTCAGGATACCCAAGGAGTCGATATCGTCCTTGTCCCAGCAGATGACCGTGCGCCCCTCCATCGTGGCGTTCTCGATGGGAACAAGCTCGTCCAGACGTCCCTCGGTGATGATGAAGCCACCAACGTGCTGTGACAGGTGACGGGGGAAGCCGTCGATCTCATAGACCAGCATTAGAGTCTGTTTTAGCCGTCGATCTTCAGGATCGAGGCCGATTTCGCGCATCCGATGCGCCTCGAGCCCTTTGGTCGAGAAAAAGCCCCAGAGCTGTGAGGACAGGGCCGAGATCGTGTCCTCGGTCAGACCCACGGCGCGGCCGACCTCACGAATGGCACGCTTGCCGCGATAGTGAACAACCGTGGCGCAGAGGCCCGCGCGTTCGCGGCCGTAGCGGTCGTAGATATGCTGGATCACCTCCTCGCGGCGCTCGTGTTCGAAATCGACGTCGATATCGGGCGGCTCGTCGCGGGCCTCGGAGACGAAGCGCTCAAAGACCATCGTTCCCATCTCGGGGCTGACCTCGGTGATGCCGAGGCAGAAGCAGACCACCGAATTGGCGGCCGAGCCACGCCCCTGACATAGGATGTCGCGCGAGCGAGCGAAATGGACGATATCCCGGACGGTGAGGAAATAGGGTTCATATTTCAGTTTGCCGATCAGGGTGAGCTCATGGGCCAGCATCTTTTTCGCCTTCTCGGACGCGCCCGCCGGATAGCGCCATTTCAGCCCCTCATGGGCCAGACGGTGCAGGCGTTGGGTCGGAGTTTCCTGTTCGCTGCCTTCGCTGGGATATTCATAGCGGAGTTCATTGAGCGAGAAGGTGAGTTGCTCGCTGAGGTCATGGGCACGGGCGACAGCGCCTTCATGGCCTTTGAAAATGCGCAGCATTTCACCCTCAGACCGCAGCCGCTGTTCGCCATTGGCCAACGCGTCGCGACCCAGCTCATCGACTTTGCGGCGCAGGCGGATGGCGGTCAGCACATCCCCCAGCTTGCGGCGCGCGCCGTGATGCATCAGCGGCGTGGCGCTGGCGAGGGTGGGGATGCCGAGTTGCTGGGATTCAATCTCTAATAAGGAGAAATAGGTGCTATCTGCGCCATCATATCGAGGGTGCATCAGCAGATGCATCCGCCCACCAAAGCGGCGCGTCAGCTGTTGCGCCTGTGTCCGCCATACACTCGCGCCGCCCTTTGACCGGCCCAATTGTGGCCAGAGCAGCAGGTGGAGGCCGTCGGAAAACTCCAGCAGGTCGGACAGGTGCAGGATGCAATCGCCTTTTTCCGCACGCAGGCGGCCTTTGGACAGGATGCGGCATAGGTTTCCCCAGCCCTGTCGGTTCAGGGGCAGAGCAGTGACGGTGGGCGCGTCGGTGAAGATCAGCCGCGCTGCCGGGATCAGGCGCGGCACCGCGTGGATCGGATATGAAGACGTTTTGGGAATGTGATCGGGGCAGGGCGGGCCTAGGCTCGTGTTCTGCGCCTCCCACTCCAGCCGTTCGCGCACCTTACGGGTGATCTCGCGGGCTTGGGTATGGGCACGAACGATCCCGGCGACTGAGTTGTCATCGGCAATTGCGATGGCGGGCAGGCCCAGGGTCACGGCACGCTCCATATACTCCTCGGGGTGAGAGGCCCCGGTGAGGAAGGTGAAGTTTGACGTGATCGACAGCTCGGCATACATGGCGAGTCACTATTATATTCATGTTTTGTTCTTTTTCGAGTCCTTTGCGCAGGAATGTCGCTAACACGCGATATGTCCGGTGTATGTAACATGCGATCTGTCCGGTTCTATTCTGTCTCTGAGAGGAGGCGTTATGAACCGAGCAGAAGTGTTACAGGAAGTTCGACTGATGAAGTTTGAAGATGTGTATTCGCGGCGAAGCGCGAACAAGCTGACGCAAGAACAGGCGGCTGAGATACTGGGTGTATCCGTGCGCACCGTCAGGCGTTGGGAGGATCGATTTGAGGCGGATGGTGCAGAAGGTCTGTACGACCGTCGGCTTGGCAAACTGGCCAACAATCGTGTTGCCACGGATAAGGTCATGGAGATGCTTGAACTGTTTGATACCAAGTACTGGGATTACACGCCGAAGCATTTCCACGAGAAGCTGGTGGCCCACCATGGTTTCACACAGAGCTACAACTGGGTGCGGCTTACACTGCAGCGCCACGGCCGGGTTCAGGCAGCACCCCGACGAGGTGCCCATCGGCGCAAGCGGCCCCGCCGTCCGATGGTTGGCATGATGTTGCATCAGGACGGCTCCAGCCATGAATGGGTTCCGGGTCAGTGGTGGGATCTGATCGTCACCATGGACGATGCCACCAACCGGGTTTATTCGGCATTCTTTGTCGAGGAAGAAGGGACGATGAGCAGTTTTCAGGGGCTGACAGAGGTGATCGAGGCGCAAGGTCTGTTTTGCTCGCTCTATGCCGATCGGGGCTCTCATTACTGGCATACGCCCGAAGCGGGCGGCAAAGTGGACAAGGACAATCTGACCCAGGTCGGGCGCGCCTTGCAGCAACTCGGCATTGAGCTGATCCCGGCCTATTCACCGCAGGCCCGTGGACGGTCTGAACGCATGTTTGGCACGTTCCAGAACCGATTGCCGCAGGAACTGCGGTCCCATGGGATCACAACCATTGAAGAGGCCAATCAGTTCCTGAAAGAGGTCTATCTTCCCGAACACAATGCCCTGTTTGCAAAGGAGCCGGAGGATACGACCTCGGCCTTCGTGCCGTTTACAGGCAATGTGCGCGACACCCTGTGTGTGCAGGAAGACCGCGTCGTCGGCAACGACAATACGGTGCGCTACAAGGGCCTGGTCATGCAGATCGCGGCAGACAGGCACCGTCATCATTTCGTCAAGGCGAAGGTCAGGGTCCACGAATACCCCGATGGTCAACTGGTCATCTTCCACGGCCCGAGATGCATTGGCCGCTACCAGCCTGACGGATCACCCATCACACAGGAGGATAGCAAACACAAAGTCGCGTGACCCGCTTCGACGTGGCGCGAACGCGGTGGCCCAAATCTACGGTCGCCTACGGCTCCCTCCGAATTGGGCCACCGCGCAATCAACTGAAGCGGACAATTGGCATGTTACCTACACCGGACAATTCAGAATGTTCTCGACAGTCCTTTGCGCAGGAACCGGGTCGCTTGCGGCTGATCGGGTGGGCATGGTTGGGGAAAAAAAGGAGACCCGAAATGTTCAAGATCACCGCACTCCCCACTGACGAAGTCCGCGCCCTGCAGGCGGGTGGGCCAGATGCCTACGGTGCCACGCCAGAGCGGGCTGTTTCCACCGGCGCAGGCAATCCCTGTCGTCATTGTTTGCAGAACATCCGCGAGGGGCAGGAGATGCTGATTTTGGCGCATAGACCCTTTTTAGAGCCACATCCCTATGCAGAAACTGGCCCGATCTTCCTGTGTGCCAAACCATGCAACCGCTACGAAGGCGATGAATTGCCTGAGATACTGAAGTCTTCCCCTGACTACCTGATTAAGGGCTATGGCAAGGATGATCGGATCGTCTACGGCACGGGTGCCATCACGCCAACGGACCAGATCGGAGCCAAAATTGCTGATATCTTTGCCAGACCGGACATCGCCTACATCCACGTCCGATCAGCGCGGAACAATTGCTATCAGGCGCGGATCGATCGGGCCTAAAGCTTGACCCGGTGCATGCCGCGGCGTGGCTGATCCTGATCCTCGACCGGCGTGTCATCCGCACGCGATGAGGTCAGCGCAAGGAACACATCCTCGAGGTCTGCTTCTTCGGTTCGGACGTCGCGGATGCGGATATTGGCGGCACGCACCGATTCCAGAACCTGCTCGGCACTGGTCTGGGCGCTGCGATACTGCAGCACAAGGTTGCCATCGTCGCGCAGGGTGGCCTCGACACCATCCGTCATGGGCAAATCGGTGACGGGGCTGTCCGGGGCGATCACCATCGTCCGGCTGTCCATTCGGCCCAGCAGGTTGGTCGTGCTGTCCTGGGTGATCTTTTCACCGTGATTGATGATGGCGATCTCGTCGCACATCTCTTGCGCTTCTTCCAGGTAATGCGTGGTGAGGATGATGGTCATGCCCTGTTCGTTCAGCTTGCGCACATTGGCCCAGAGCATCTGGCGAAGCTCGATATCCACGCCTGCCGTCGGCTCGTCCAGCACCAGGATCTTGGGGTGATGCACCAGCGCCTTGGCCAGCAACAGCCGACGCCGCATCCCGCCGGACAGCGTGCGGGCATAGGCCTCGGCCTTGTCGCTGAGGCCCACCAGTTCCAGAATCTCATCACTGCGGCGTTCGGCCTTGGGGACACCGTAGAGACCGGCTTGAACCTCCAACGCGCCTCGGGGGGTGAAAAAGGGGTCAAGATTCAGCTCTTGCGGCATGACGCCGATGGCGGCGCGGGACGAGCGTGGGTTCTTGTCCTGATCATATCCCCAGATCGAAACATGGCCCGAAGATTTTACCACCAACCCGGCAAGGATGTTGATCAGGGTCGACTTCCCCGCCCCGTTCGGACCGAGCAAGCCAAAGACCGACCCGCGCGGCACGGTCAGATCGACGCCCTTCAAAGCGTGTTTCTGGGGCTGGCCTTTGCCGCCGCGATAGGTCTTGCGCAGCCCTTCGATCCTGATTGCCGCATTGCTCATGTGGCTCTTGCCCCCGGTTTGCTCATCGCTCATAAACGCACCTAATGCATGCCCGCGAGGCCGACAACCAGTGAAGGATCGCCAGCCGTGACAATCGAAGCGCCGGAAACGAAGATCGTGGAAACTTCTCGTGTTGCCTGTGATGGCGGCGAAGGCGCGTTGGGACACCCGCGGGTGTGGCTGCAGATTCCGGAAGACACCGGTTGGGTCGAATGCCCCTATTGCGATTGCAAATATGTCCTAGCGGATGGACATTCACAAAACTGACGCATAACTGTTACATCAACGGCGGCCGTGGTGTCGAGAACATTCTGAATTGTCCGGTGTAGGTAACATGCCAATTGTCCGCTTCAGTTGATTGCGCGGTGGCCCAATTCGGAGGGAGCCGTAGGCGACCGTAGATTTGGGCCACCGCGTTCGCGCCACGTCGAAGCGGGTCACGCGACTTTGTGTTTGCTATCCTCCTGTGTGATGGGTGATCCGTCAGGCTGGTAGCGGCCAATGCATCTCGGGCCGTGGAAGATGACCAGTTGACCATCGGGGTATTCGTGGACCCTGACCTTCGCCTTGACGAAATGATGACGGTGCCTGTCTGCCGCGATCTGCATGACCAGGCCCTTGTAGCGCACCGTATTGTCGTTGCCGACGACGCGGTCTTCCTGCACACACAGGGTGTCGCGCACATTGCCTGTAAACGGCACGAAGGCCGAGGTCGTATCCTCCGGCTCCTTTGCAAACAGGGCATTGTGTTCGGGAAGATAGACCTCTTTCAGGAACTGATTGGCCTCTTCAATGGTTGTGATCCCATGGGACCGCAGTTCCTGCGGCAATCGGTTCTGGAACGTGCCAAACATGCGTTCAGACCGTCCACGGGCCTGCGGTGAATAGGCCGGGATCAGCTCAATGCCGAGTTGCTGCAAGGCGCGCCCGACCTGGGTCAGATTGTCCTTGTCCACTTTGCCGCCCGCTTCGGGCGTATGCCAGTAATGAGAGCCCCGATCGGCATAGAGCGAGCAAAACAGACCTTGCGCCTCGATCACCTCTGTCAGCCCCTGAAAACTGCTCATCGTCCCTTCTTCCTCGACAAAGAATGCCGAATAAACCCGGTTGGTGGCATCGTCCATGGTGACGATCAGATCCCACCACTGACCCGGAACCCATTCATGGCTGGAGCCGTCCTGATGCAACATCATGCCAACCATCGGACGGCGGGGCCGCTTGCGCCGATGGGCACCTCGTCGGGGTGCTGCCTGAACCCGGCCGTGGCGCTGCAGTGTAAGCCGCACCCAGTTGTAGCTCTGTGTGAAACCATGGTGGGCCACCAGCTTCTCGTGGAAATGCTTCGGCGTGTAATCCCAGTACTTGGTATCAAACAGTTCAAGCATCTCCATGACCTTATCCGTGGCAACACGATTGTTGGCCAGTTTGCCAAGCCGACGGTCGTACAGACCTTCTGCACCATCCGCCTCAAATCGATCCTCCCAACGCCTGACGGTGCGCACGGATACACCCAGTATCTCAGCCGCCTGTTCTTGCGTCAGCTTGTTCGCGCTTCGCCGCGAATACACATCTTCAAACTTCATCAGTCGAACTTCCTGTAACACTTCTGCTCGGTTCATAACGCCTCCTCTCAGAGACAGAATAGAACCGGACAGATCGCATGTTACATACACCGGACATATCGCGTGTTAGCGACAATCAACGGCGGCCGTGGTTGATTTGGCTTTTCATGGCCGGTACAGTCATTTGTCTACGGTATGAAACGGAACCCAAATGCTCTTTCCAGCGCAGCCTTTGCAGCTGTCAGAACAGGATCTTTTGGCACGTGGTGGTCAAAGAAACGTATATGCGTGCCCAGATCGGCCAGAGCTGTTGATCAAAATCACCAGGCCGCGTAAACGCCCTATTCGGTCTTACACCAAGCGGTTGATCCAGCAGGTGTTTCCCGATGCAAAATATCGTAACGCCCTCAAAGAGATGGAATGCGAGTTGAAGGCGGCCTTGAAAAGCGGCTCTGACATAGCGAAACTACCTATCGCGCGCGCATTCGGAATTGTTCAGACTGATGTTGGCCCGGGCATTATTGTAGAGCGGATTCAGTCTGAGGATGGGCAACTTGCTCCGCAGCTGTCGTCGGTATGCAAGAAGGGCCACTTGACGGACGACGTTCTGAGCGAACTCAACAGTTTTGTGCATCGGTTGTTTCAGCTTCAGATCGTAGGGCGCGACATCCACCCGGAAAACATTGTCTACGGGCTGCGCAATCAAACCAGAATATTTGTTCTGATTGACGGGTACGGAAAGCGCAATCTGGTTCCTTTGCGCACGCTGAGCCGTCGTTTGAACAACCGTTCGCTTAGCAAGCAGATGCAGTATATCGCTGATCGCACGGGGCTGCTCTGGGACAAGTCGCAGCGGGTCTTCCGCACTACATGACAGCCCCGATAAATAGGGCGCTGCAGCGGGTGCGGTCTTTTCTATGATTATCATGGCACAAAACGATCCCGAAGAGCTCCTTACCCGCCCTCTGCCCAAATCTTGCCGCGATTGTGATGGTACTAAGGTGGTGCAGTCAGCATAGGTGAGTGTGATGACGGACATTTCTGCTACGGATACTGCCCGTCCGGTTTTCGGATGGATCGGGTTTTGTACGGCGTCGGTTGCGTTGTTTGCGGCGCTGCTGGTGTTTTGGGCCGGACCGTTTGCGCCGCAGCAGTCCACAGGCGTGTCACTGGGGGAGCTGGCGGCCGAGCTTGGGAAATCCACCCTGCGCGCTGCAGCAGGGCTAGAGCAGCCAGAACCTGTCGCCCAAACCCGTGATCTGGACGATTTCCTGCAAATCGGTGTCGCCATGCTGGGCGGTTTGGCCATTGTCGTCTCTGTTATTGGCATTTTGCGCCATGAACGGATGCGGCCTGCCATCGCCGGGGTGGCCATTGGCGTCGGTGCAATCCTGTTTCAGTTCTTCGCGATGGCTTTTTTTGCCTTCCTGGGCGCGTTGATCATCATGGCGCTGCTTCACAGTTTCTCGGATGTGTTTGGCGGCCTCTTTGGCGGTTAACTGACGTTCCTCACTGGTCAGTCGCGCGGCCCTGTGGCAGAACCGTCCCTGACCGACAGGGAGCACGCGCATGAGCAATTTCGGAAAAGGATGTCACCTGCATCTGATCGACGGATCGGCCTTTATTTTTCGGGCCTATCACGCGCTGCCTCCACTGACGCGCAAGTCGGATGGTTTACCGATTGGCGCTGTGTCGGGCTTCTGCAACATGCTGCAGAAATATGTCGAAGGAAATGCCGGCCCTGATGCGCCGACCCATGTGGCGGTGATTTTCGATAAGGGTTCGCATACGTTCCGCAACGATCTTTATGATCTCTACAAAGCCAACCGCGAGGCGATGCCCGAGGATTTGCGCCCGCAGATGCCGCTGACCCGCGAGGCGACGAAGGCCTTCAACATCGCCTGCAAAGAGCTTGAGGGCTATGAGGCGGACGATATCATTGCCACGCTGGCCGTGCAGGCGCGCGATGCGGGTGGGCGGGTGACCATCGTCAGTTCCGATAAGGACTTGATGCAGCTGGTCGGCGGCGGCGTTGAAATGCTGGACGCCATGAAGAACAAACGCATCGATACAGATGGCGTTTTCGAGAAGTTCGGCGTCGGCCCAGATCGCGTGGTCGATGTGCAGGCTCTGGCTGGGGATAGCGTTGACAACGTGCCGGGGGCCCCTGGGATCGGCGTCAAGACGGCGGCCCTTTTGATCAACGAATATGGTGATCTGGAAACACTGCTGGACCGCGCGGAAGAGATCAAACAGCCCAAGCGCCGCCAGACGCTGATCGAAAAGCGTGATCAGATCGAGCTATCGAAGAAGTTGGTACAGCTGGATGAGAACACGCCGCTGGATTTCACCCTCGACGACCTAGAAGTACAGGACCCCGATCCCGATACCTTGCTGGGCTTTCTGGCGGAAATGGAGTTCCGCACCCTCACCAAACGGATTGCCGACAAACTAGGGGCCGAGGCCCCGGTTATCGCCGATGCGCCCGCGCCAATCGCGGAAGAGATTGTTGCTGAGGCGATCCCGTTTGACGCGTCGAAATACGAATGCGTTCGGGACGCAGGCGCTTTGCAGAAGTGGATTGATCAGGCCTATGAACGCGGCTGGGTTGCCGTAGACACCGAGACAACCGGGCTGAACGAAATGATCGCCGATCTAGTCGGCATTTCGCTTTGTATCGAAGCAGGGGAGGCCTGCTATATCCCGCTGACCCATAGAGATGGTTCAGCGGATGATCTATTCGGCTCGGATGCGCTGGCCGAGGGGCAGATGCCGCTGGATGAGGCTCTAAAAGTGCTGAAACCGCTGTTCGAAGACCTCTCGATCCTCAAGATCGGGCAGAACATGAAGTACGATGCCAAGATCTTTGCGCGCTACGGAATCGAGGTGGCTCCGATCGATGACACGATGCTGATGTCCTACGCCATGCATGGCGGTGAGCATGGGCATGGGATGGATACATTGTCCGAGCGCTATCTGAGCCACACGCCGATCCCGATCAAACCGTTGCTGGGGTCGGGCAAATCGGCGATCACCTTCGAGAAGGTCGCGATTGATGAGGCCACGGCCTATGCAGCCGAGGATGCGGATATCACGCTGCGCCTGTGGCAGTTGTTCAAGCCGCAACTGCATCAGGTTCAGGTGACGACGGTTTATGAAACGCTCGAACGCCCGCTGGTGCCGGTTCTCAAAGAAATGGAGATGCACGGCATCAAGGTCGACCGCGATGTCCTCAGCCGGATGTCGAATGCCTTTGCGCAGAAAATGGCCGGTTTAGAGGCTGAAATTCACGAGTTGGCCGGTGAGAACTTCAATGTCGGCTCGCCCGCGCAGTTGGGTGAGATCCTGTTCGACAAGATGGGTTTGGAGGGCGGTAAGAAAGGCAAGACCGGGAAATACTCGACTGGCGCTGATATCCTTGAAGATCTGGCGACCGAGCATGAGTTGCCCCGCCGGGTGCTGGACTGGCGACAGCTGTCGAAGTTGAAGTCGACCTACACGGATGCGCTGCAAACCCATATCAATCCGGACACGGGCCGCGTGCATACGTCTTATTCGATCACCGGGGCGAACACGGGCCGTTTAGCCTCGACCGATCCCAACCTGCAGAACATCCCGGTGCGCACCGAGGAAGGCCGTCGCATTCGTGAAGCGTTCATCGCCGAGCCGGGCAATGTGATGGTCAGCCTCGACTACAGCCAGATCGAGTTGCGTATTCTGGCGCATATTGCTGAGATACCGGCGTTGAAACAGGCTTTTGCCGACGGGTTGGACATTCACGCTATGACGGCGTCCGAGATGTTTGATGTACCGTTGGATGAGATGACGCCGGATATCCGCCGTCAGGCCAAGGCGATCAACTTTGGTGTGATCTATGGCATCTCGGGCTTTGGTCTGGCGCGCAATTTGAGGATTCCGCGCGCCGAGGCACAAGGCTTCATCGATCGCTATTTTGAGCGTTTCCCTGGTATTAGAGCCTATATGGACGACACGGTCGCCTTCGCTAAAGAGAATGGCTATGTGCAGACCTTGTTCGGACGCAAGATCCATACGCCTGAGATCAACGCCAAGGGGCCTCATGCCGGGTTCTCGCGTCGGGCGGCGATTAACGCTCCGATTCAGGGGACGGCGGCAGATGTGATCCGGCGCGCGATGGTCCGGATGCCTGAGGCGATCAATGGGCTGCCGGCCAAAATGCTGTTGCAGGTCCACGACGAATTGCTGTTCGAAGTCGCCGAAGATGCGGTGGATGAGGTGATTGGCGTTGCGCGGGACGTGATGGAGGGGGCCTCGGACCCTGCCGTGAAGCTGGACGTGAAATTGGTTGTGGATGCCGGTCAGGGGGCGAACTGGGCCGAAGCGCATTAAAGGGCGCTGCTCATCAGGCCCGGCGGGCCCTCTTCGCAGCGGGTCAGTCCTGCGGCCTGACCATGCGGTTGACGAACCGTTGCACACTGGGGCCGAACAGCAGGATTACGGTGAAGGCGATGGGCCAGCAAAAGGCCCATGAAGCCATCCAGTCGCCAAGGGTAGAGGGGCCAAAGCCGATGGCTTTGACCGTGGCGATCCCGGTGACGATGCAGGACATCAGCCCGGACATGATCAGGCTGAACACGGCGCGGGCATAGCGGGCAGGGATCATGAGGCGTTTCCTTGGTATCTACGGTAGGACGAACGGCGCTATTTGCGGATCAGAGATCTGCATTGGCAAGAACTGCCTTATGCATCCAATCCAGGGATGAGCTTGTCAAAGCTGTTGAGGGAGTATATTCCGCACTGACCCATCCTTCATAGCCAGAGACCTCCATCGCCTTAAATAGGGTCTGAAAATCCAGATCTCCGCTACCCGGTTCGGACCTGTGGGGCGCTGCGCCGATCTGGGCGTGGATGACGCGATTGTGAAAACGATCCCAAATCTCCAGCGGATCCGAGTGGATCATCTGTGCGTGAAAGCTGTCATATTGCAGGCCCAGGTTGGGGCGATCCACGCGGTCCAGAACCTCGGCGGCCAAATCGTAGTCGTTAAGGAAATAGTCGGGTTGGGACACTTGGTTCAGCGGCTCGATGGTGAAGGTCTGGCCGGGGGCTGTATCGGCGGCCCATTGCAGGTTGCGAACAAAGCAATCCAGCGCCTCAGGCCCCGATGCATAGCCGGACATGATGTGGATCAGGCCGGGTTTGAGCACATCGGCATAGCGCAAGACGCGGCGGATATCGGATTGGAACCGCGCCTCACCGCCGGGCACGGCGGCATAGCCCGGCTCACCCCCCGTGTAGTTTGGCGGAGGCGCGTTGATCAGCACAAGCTCCAGACCGTTGGCCAGAAGGGCACGGCGGGTCTCTTTTGCGGCCAGCTCATAGGGGAACAGAATTTCAACGGCTTTGAAGCCCGCCTCGGCCGCAGCCTGGAACCGCTCCAGATATGGGAGTTCGGCAAAGAGCAGCGAGATATTGGCGGCGAATTTGGGCATGAGAGGCCTTTGGGTCGGTGATCCGCCCAAGCTTAGTCGCCACCGATTCTCGAGGAAAGGGATTGAAAACGACAGATTGTCGAAAATCGACAAGAAGGCAGGCCCAAGTCCAGAGATGTTTGGGCTAATACGGCGAATCATTCATCTGCGCCGTTTCAACAGAAGGTCCGATCCCATGGCGATGAGCCCTGATCCTGTGTGCGGGAACACTCTTCCTATGTCCACTGGCCGCAGCTCGGCCTTGTCTGGAAACGGTTTGGCTGTGGCGTCCATGCTGACCTGGGCGGCAGGGTTTCCTGCGGCCGAAGTATTGCTACAGACTTGGCCTCCGGTCGCGCTGTTCGTGGCGCGTCTGGCGCTTGCCGTGGCGGTCATGGTGCCTTTGTGGTTTCTGATCGACGGGCCAAGCCGGGTTTTGCGCGCCCGTTGGGGTCATGCGATGCTTGTTGGAGGGACGCTCGGGGCCGGGATGTTCCTGATCATCGTTGCGCAGAAGCTGACAGATCCGGTGACCGTCGCCATCATTGCCTCCTGCGCGCCATTGTTTGCCACTCTGATCGAACTGGCAACCGGGGCACGACGGTTGCGCTGGAATTTCGCGCTGGGCGTTGTGGTGTCCATCATTGGCGGTCTGATCGCGACCAGTGCAGTGGCGCCCGCGCAATTGGGTTTGGGCGCGATCTGCGCCATCGTGTCCACCGGGTTGTTCTGCTGGGCGACTATGGCAACGGCGAGGGATTTTCCCGAGCTGAGCCAGACCGGGCGCAGCACAATTACGTTCTTCGGCGGCTTAGTCGTCGCTTTGCTGCTGTTTTTCGGGGCACGCCAAGTGGGTATGGATGTCATGCCAACGGCGCAGATTGATGTTCAACAGATCGGAATGCTTGGGATCTATGCTCTGGTGTCTATGGGCCTCAGCCAGGTTCTGTTTGTCGGATCCGTTGGGAAACTGGGCGTTGCTTTGGCCTCGTTCCACATCAACATCGCACCGTTCTACGTGATGCTGATCATGCTGGTGCTGGGGGAAGAGTGGAACTGGACCCGCGCTTTGGGCGCAGGGGTCGTTGCGGTGGCCGTAGTGCTGGCGCAGGATCGGAAATTTGCAAAGGCGGCTTAGTCCGGCAGGTCTTCTGACTTGATCAACGGAAAGAAGCGCTGTTCGGACCAAACTCCGAACCAGTCCTCATGATGGGTACCCATCTCGACCAGCCGGTAAAAGCTCTTGCGGTCAATCCGGGCCTCAAGCCCGTCGCGGATCAGAATGTATGGAGAGGGTTCCTGGGTCTGCGGGTCCATGACAACGCGGATCGGATGATCCGGCCCGGCCACCGCGACATCGCCAACCTTGGTGGTGAAAGTCAGAGCCTGCGCCTCACCCTCGCCCGAGGCATCGACATCTACCGCGATGAACGGCGCATCCTCGACGGTGATTCCCACCTTCTCGACTGGGGTCACCAGGTAGTATTTCCCGTCCTCCAGCTTAAGAATTGAAGAAAAAAGCTTCACAAGCTCGAAACGGGTGATGGGCGAGCCTAAATAACTCCAAGTGCCATCTTTGGCGATCCGGATGTCCAGATCACCGCAAAAAGGGGGATTCCAGAGATGAACGGGGGGTAAACCCTTGGTTTTGGTCGCTTTGATCGACGCCGCAAGACCGTCAGGGGAAGGTTTCACAGGTTTTTGTCCGCTCATTGCTTTTGCCATTTCCTCTCAGCGCGATAGACTTCATCTATAATAGTCCACGGAAGGGAAAGTCATGTCCGAACCTGCCGACCTCGTGTCCGAGATCGAAGCGTTGGAAAACAAGCTGCAAGAGGCGAAATCCTCGATCACCCGCCGCTTCATCGGGCAGGAGAGGGTCGTGGATCTGACCCTGACGGCGCTGCTGTGCGGGGGGCATGCCCTGCTGATCGGTTTGCCGGGTCTGGGAAAAACCCGACTGGTTGAAACGCTGTCCACCGTGATGGGCCTTCATGGCAACCGTATTCAATTCACGCCTGACCTGATGCCCGCCGATATTCTGGGGTCCGAGGTTCTGGACACCGCCGATGATGGCAGCCGACATTTCCGGTTTATTTCGGGGCCGATCTTTTGTGAGCTGCTGATGGCGGATGAGATCAACCGCGCCAGCCCTCGGACGCAGTCTGCCTTGCTGCAGGCGATGCAGGAACGCACAGTGACCGTGGCGGGCGAAGATCGGGTGCTGGGCACACCGTTCCACGTGTTGGCAACGCAAAACCCGATTGAGCAAGAGGGCACCTATCCGCTGCCCGAAGCTCAGCTAGACCGTTTCCTTGTGCAGATCGACGTGGAATACCCTGATCGCCAGACTGAGCGGGATATCCTTCTGGCCACCACCGGCGTGGCCGAGGACGAGGCGCATCAGATCTTCAGCAAAGAAGAGCTGTTGGCCGCCCAAGTCCTGCTGCGCCGGATGCCTGTGGGGGATTCGGTTGTGGAACTGATCCTCGATCTGGTCCGCGCCTTCCGCCCCGAGGAAGCGGGCGTCTCGGATCGCGTCGCTGAAACCGTTGCTTGGGGTCCCGGTCCGCGTGCGGCGCAGGCGCTGATGATGACCGTGCGGGCGCGGGCGATGTTGCAGGGGCGTCTGGCCCCGAATGCCGAGGACGTTCTGGATATGGCCCGCCCGGTTCTCAGCCACCGGATGGCTCTGAATTTCGCGGCGCGCGCGCGGGGCGACAGCCTTGCCGATCTGATCGATAGCACAGCGGCTGGCCTGATCCGCACTGAGGCTGCGGCGTGAATGCTGCGCTAACCCTTCGTCAACGTTCCGAGGCCGAGGCGTCCCGGCTGCCGCCGCTATTGGCGCGGGCCGAACATCTGGCAGGCACTGTTCTGTTGGGTGACCATGGCCGACGTCGATCCGGCATGGGGGACGACTTCTGGCAATATCGTCCCGCCCAGATCGGAGACAGCCGCCGGATGATCGACCACCGCCGCTCGGCACGCGGGGATCAGCAATTCGTGCGCGAACGCGAGTGGCAGATCGCGCAGTCGGTCATGCTGTGGGTCGATCAGGGGGCATCGATGCGCTTTGCGTCGGATAAGGCGCTGCCCTCCAAGGCGGATCGTGCTCGGCTGTTGGGTCTGGCGACCGCGATCCTTCTGGTGCGCGGCGGGGAACGTGTTGGCCTGACGGGTACAACCCTGCCGCCCCGACGCGGGAACGCACAGATCATTCGTTTGGCCGAGGCGTGGTCAGAGGACTCGGAGGTCGACTACGCGCCACCCGAACACCGCGCCATGATCCCTCATGCCCGTGCGGTGTTCATCTCGGATTTTCTTGGCCCGATGGATGAGGTTGAACTGGCCCTGACCAAAGCAGCAGATCGCGGCGTTCGGGGTGTTTTGTTGCAAGTCCTCGATCCGGGGGAAGAGACGTTCCCCTTCGCGGGCCGCACCATTTTTGAAAGCGTCGGCGGCACCGTTCGGCGTGAAACGCTGAAGGCCGGAGAGCTGCGCGACCGGTATCTGGACCGCCTTGCCGAGCGCAAGGATGCGCTGACGCATCTGTGCCGCGCGACCGGCTGGCAATTGGGTCTGCACCACACCGGAGAAAGCGCGCAATCGGCTCTATTGTGGCTCTATCGTGCGCTGGACGGGGGTGTTCAATGACCGTTTTGGCGGGCATCGGTTTCACTGCGCCGTGGGTGTTGTTGGGTCTGCTGACCCTGCCGATTCTGTGGCTGATCCTGCGCGCGGTGCCGCCCGCGCCGATCCGTCGAATGTTCCCGGCGGTTACACTTTTGCTCGGCCTCAAAGACGACGAAAGCGTATCGGACCGAACGCCTTGGTGGTTGCTTTTGCTGCGGATGCTGGCGGCGGCAGCGATCATTATCGGTTTGGCCGGTCCCGTGTTGAACCCGTCGCGCGATCAGACGGGCACAGGTCCCCTGATGTTGGTGTTGGATGCAAGCTGGGCCGGGGCCACGCGCTGGTCGTCGACGCTGGACCAGATCGACGCGCAATTGACCGAAGCCGGGCGCGCAGGCCGCCCCGTCTCGATCCTGCGCCTGACCGAGCCGGAATCGCCCGTGTTTCAGGCGGCCGAGGCGTGGCGCAACCGTTTGCCGGGGCTTGTTCCGAACCCGTGGCAGCCGACCGAAGATCAGGTTGATCAGGTCATCGCCGCGCTGGGTCAGGTCGAGGGCGGGTTTGATACGCATTGGTTCAGCGACCGCTTGAGCTATGAAAAACACCCTGAGTTAGTGTCTGAACTACAGTCCCGCGGGCAGGTCACCGTCTACCGCTCAAACGCGGCAGCGTTGGCACTTTTGCCGGCCGTTTATCAGGACGGAGTCATTCAATTGACCGCATTGCGGGCCGAACCGGGCCCGGAGGAGAGCGTGACCGTTCTGGCGCAAGGCCGTGACCCGGCAGGCACGGCACGGGTACTGCAATCGGCCGAGATGACTTTCGCAACCGGAGAAACACAGGCCCAGATCGACCTCGCCCTTCCGTCCGAGCTGCGCGCCCGGATCACACGGTTTGAGCTGCAGGGCCAGCGCTCGGCCGGGGCGGTGACGCTAACCGATGACAGTTTGCGGAGGCGCGAGGTTGCGCTGATCGCCGGAACCCTCAACCGCGAGGGGTTGGAGCTGTTGTCGCCGCTCCATTACCTCACGCAGGTTCTGATCCCCACCGCCGATTTTGTTGAGGGCGGCCTGCCCGAGGTTCTACCTGCAAATCCCGATGTAATTGTGCTCTCGGATGTCGCCCAGATCTCGGGTCCGGAAGAGGTTGCCCTGATCGAATGGGTCGAACAGGGCGGCCTGTTGCTGCGATTTGCAGGGCCCCGCATGGCGGCGAGCGATCTGGGTCGCGATGAAGAGGATACGCTGCTGCCAGTTCGCTTGCGCAGCGGCGGTCGCACCGTTGGCGGCGCAATGAGCTGGGGGGAATCCAAGACACTGGCACCGTTCCCCGAGGACTCGCCCTTTTACGGGTTGCAGATACCGAATGACGTGACCGTGTCAACTCAGGTTATGGCGCAACCAGACCCTAACTTGGCCGATCGCGTGATTGCGTCGCTTTCGGACGGCACCCCTCTGGTCACGCGCAAGGCGCTGGGTTTGGGACAGGTTGTGCTGTTCCACGTGACCGCCGATGCGGAATGGTCCAGCCTGCCGCTGTCTGGCCTGTTCGTGGAAATGCTGGACCGTCTGGCCGTTGCCTCGGCCGCGAAATCGCGTCAGGTCGCGCAATTGGAGGGCACCACGTGGGAGCCGGTTCAGATCATGGATGGGTTCGGAGCATTGTCCGATGCCGGTACGCTGGCGGGTGTGGATGGGGTTGAGCTGGTGTCAGGACAGATTGGGCCCGACCTTCGTCCCGGCCTCTATGAAAGTGGGAAGCAAAAGCTGGCGCGGAATGTGCTGTCCGAGGATACAACGCTCAGCCCTGTTGCATGGCCCGCGGATGTGCCGATCCGTGGGCAGGAGGCCTCAACCGAGACGCCCTTGGGAGGAATACTTCTGAGCCTCGCATTGATCCTTTTGACCGTGGACGTAATCGCGTCTCTGGCCTTGTCGGGCCGATTGGGTCTGGCCAAGGCGGCAGCGGTTGCTATGGGGGCCGTGTTGCTCGTGCCCGAGGCGCAGGCGCAGTCGCCCGATGAGACCGACTTTGCCCTCGCCGCCACGCACGAACTGGTTTTGGCGCATGTGCTGACTGGCGACAGCCAGGTGGACGACATCGCACAAGCCGGGTTGCAGGGATTGGCCCAGACGTTGAACTACCGAACCTCGGTCGAACCCGCTGCGCCGATTGGCGTTGATCTGGAACGGGACGAGCTGGCTTTTTTCCCCCTGCTTTACTGGCCCATCACGCAGGATCAGCCGCGCCCGTCGGATGAGGCCTATGCCAAGCTGAATGCCTATCTGCGCTCGGGCGGTATGATCCTGTTTGACACGCGCGATGCGGATATCGCGGGTTTCGGTGCCTCCAGCCCCAATGGGCGCAAGCTGCAGCAACTGGCCGCACCGCTGAATATCCCCGCGTTAGAGCCGATTCCGAACGATCACGTGCTAACGCGAACTTTCTATCTTCTGCAGGATTTCCCCGGACGCTACGCCGGAACCGATGTCTGGGTTGAGGCCGCTCCGCTGGATGCCGAGCAGATCGAAGGGATGCCCTTCCGCAACCTCAACGACAATGTGACACCTGTGGTGATTGGCGGCAATGACTGGGCCGGGGCATGGGCGGTGGATCGCAATGGGCAAGCCCTGCTGCCGGTCGGTCGAGGCTATGCGGGGGAGCGTCAGCGCGAGCTGGCCAATCGCTTTGGGGTCAATCTGGTGATGCATGTGCTGACCGGGAACTACAAATCCGATCAGGTCCATGTGCCTGCTCTGCTGGACAGGTTGGGACAATGACCGGAACCGTTATATTTGATCCGCTGATCCCGTGGCCAATACTACTTGTGGTCGCCTCGATCGCCGTTGCAGGTGTGGTCGTGGCGGTCTGGCGTGGGTTGTCAGGATGGGCTTTGCGTGGGTTGGCCGTTTTGGTGGTGATCGCGGCGCTTGCCGGTCCGGTCTATCAGGTCGAAGACCGCGCGCCGCTGACAGATATCGTTCTGATGATCGAGGATGAAAGCGCCAGCCAGACGCTCTCGGACAGGGCCGACCAAACCGCCCAAGCGGCCGAGGCCTTGGCGGCCGAAATCGAGTCGCGCGACAACACCGAACTACGCCGCATCCGCGTGGGCGACGGAGATGGCGACGAAGGCACGCAAGTGATGGCCGCTGTGAATGCGGCCCTGGCCGAGGAGCCGCGCGCGCGGGTGGCCGGTATCCTCGTGGTCTCGGACGGGATCGTTCATGACGTTGACCAAGCGCCCGACCTGCCTGCGCCGCTGCACCTTTTGCAGACCGGGCGTGAGAACGACTGGGACCGCAGGCTCATCGTCCGCAATGCACCTGCCTTTGCCATCATCGGTGAACCCGTCACCCTGACCCTGCGCGTCGAAGACAGCGGAGCGGCTCCGGGCGGGGCCACCAGCGCGCCGCTTGAGATCTCGGTCGATGGGGGCGAGCCGGAGGAATTTCGTATCCCCATCGGCGTGGATGTCGAACTGCCGATTTCTTTGCCGCATGGGGGCCGCAACGTCATCCAGTTCACGGTCCCTGAGGCCGAAGGTGAGCTGACCGACCGCAACAATACAGCATTGATCCAAATGAACGGTGTGCGTGACCGGCTGCGCGTTCTGCTGGTATCGGGCGAGCCACATCCCGGCGGGCGCACTTGGCGCAACCTGCTGAAATCCGACAGCTCGGTCGATTTGGTGCATTTCACAATTCTACGCCCACCTGAGAAGCAAGACGGTGTCCCGGTGGATGAACTGTCTCTGATCGCCTTCCCGACACGCGAACTGTTTCTGGAGAAGATCAACGATTTCGACCTGATCATCTTTGATCGTTACAAACGCCGGGGCATCTTGCCTGCGATCTATCTGGATAACGTGGCCGATTATATCGACAACGGGGGCGCTGTGCTGATCGCCGCAGGCCCTGATTTCGCCACCGCGGATAGCATCTTCCGCTCGCCCCTCGCGGGCAGTCTTCCGGCGCAACCGACGGCACGGGTGATCGAAGAGCGCTACGTTCCCATGGTTAGTGGTCTGGGGCATCGGCACCCTGTGACTACCAATCTGGGCGATTCCGAGGATTGGGGTGCATGGCTGCGCCAGATCGATGTGAATGAACGCTCGGGCCAGGTGCTGATGACCGGCCTTGAGGACCGGCCGCTATTGGTACTGGACCGGGTGGGTGAAGGGCGAGTAGCCCTGCTGGCGTCAGACCACGCCTGGCTATGGAGCCGGGGTTTTGAAGGCGGCGGGCCTCAGCTGGAATTGCTACGCCGTCTGGCACATTGGATGATGAAAGAGCCCGAGCTTGAAGAAGAGGCGCTCTGGGCCGAGGCCAACGGCCAGTCGATGCGCATCATTCGCCAGACCCTCGAAGAAGAGGTCGGGCCGGTCACGATCACCCGGCCCAATGGCGAAACGCTTGAGATCACCCTTGAGGAGGTCTCGCCCGGACGGTTCGAGGCGCAGTATTTCGGACCCGAAATTGGCCTCTATCGCCTGCAGGAAGGCGATTTGATGGCCGTGATCGGCCTCGGCCCTGCGGCCCCGAAAGAGTTCGAGCGTACGATCGCAACCGGCGACGTGCTTGAACCTGTGATCGCCGCCATGCGCGGTGGCGTGATCCGGCTGGAGGAGGGTTTGCCCTCAATCCGCAACGTCCGCGCTGGGCGTCCGGCGGCGGGGCGTGGCTGGATCGGTCTCACCCCGCGCGAGGCCTATGAAACGCGGGTCGTCACGCAGGCCGGGCTGCTGCCGCCGTGGCTGGTTCTGCTGCTGGCCGGTGGGTTCTTGCTGGGCGGTTGGCTGCGCGAAGGCCGTCGCTAGATCGCTCCGAGTTAAACCTGAAACGCTTTAGTCGATCCGAACTGACACCCGATCCGACGCGCCACGGGCGTCTACCACCACGAGTGCGGAATACCCGCGACCCGGGTTGGGAATTTCGAACTCGCGATGTCGCTGCCCCGTCAACACCGGAACGCCATCCGCAAGCAGTGAAAACGGTACGACCCCGCCGCGCAATTTTATGGTCACGGGATATCCATCAGTCTCTAACACAGAATTATTGGGCGGAAAGATCAGGTCTGGGGCGCTTGGGTCATCGTCGAACGCTGCCCCTCGGGGCTGAAAGCGTTGCAAAGGTTGCGGCAGTCCGGCGGCCCCCACAATCAAGGTCGATGGCGGTGGTGGGCGCAGCGGGGTAGCAGCCGGTTTCAGATGGCCGAAGGCTTCGAACAGCAAAGGGGCCGCCAGCTCTCCACCAAAGGCGCCGGGGACCGGAGTGCCATCCGCGCGCCCTAGCCAAACGCCGATCACGTGCTGGCCGTCAAAGCCGATCGCCCAAGCATCCCTATGCCCGTAAGACGTGCCGGTCTTATACGCCAGACCAAACGCGGCGGCCCCCGGAGGGGGGGCAAGACCGGCCAGAATATCGCTCACCTGCCACGCCGCGACATCTGACAGAACCCGAGGCGTCTCAGCGCGATCCGCCAAGGCCTCATGGCGCAACCATGGCCCCTGCCCACCTGCGGCCAGCGTGGCGTAGAGTTGCACCAGATCGTGCAGGCTCAGCCCAACGCCACCTAGCGAAATAGCAAGACCCGGCGTGACTCCTTTCAGTTTCGGGTGGGCTCCGGCCTGCTTAAGGGCGGCCATCACGCGCGCAGGCCCAAGCTCATCCGTCAGGCGTACAACTGGAATATTAAGCGACATTTGCAGCGCGTCCCGCACCCGCACATCGCCGCGAAATACGCCATCGAAGTTACGCGGCGCGTAGCGGCCAAACATCACCGGGCTGTCGCTGATCAACGTTTCGGGATGGGCTAGCCCCTGATCGAAGGCCAACCCATAGACCAGAGGTTTCAGCGTCGACCCAGGAGAGCGCAGCGCTCGGGTCATGTCCACGAACCCTTGCCGCGCCCCCGCGTAGCCCGAAGAACCGACCGAGGCCAGAATCTCTCCACTGCGGTGATCTGCTACGATCAGCGCCCCAGAAATACGCGGCCCCGCTCGCGCCGCCGCCTGCGCCACGAGAGGTTCCAGCCGCTTCTGCAGCCCGGCATCCAGTGTCAGGTCCAAAGCCTCAGCTTCCGGGTTTTCACGCCGCGCTCGGTCTGTCAGGTGAGGGGCCAAGCGGGGAAATGCGCGCATCTGATCCGGGATGTTTTCGGTCAGCGCGCTGTGCGTCTCGGACGCGGTCAGAACTCCGTAAGACTGCATCCGCTTCAGAACCCGATCTCGCGCGTCTCGGGCGGCCAAAGGGGCACGGTCCGGGCGCCGGACCTCGGGCGACTGCGGAAGGGCAATCAGTAGGGCCGCCTGCGCTGGGGTTAGCCGCGCCGGGTCTTTTCCAAACCATGCACGGCTGCCTGCGCGAAGACCTTCCAGATTGCCGCCATAGGGGGCGTGGGTCAGGTAGAGGTTTAGGATCTGCTGTTTGCTCAGACGCCGTTCCAGCGCCAATGAGACCCTAACTTGGCGAATTTTGCCGCTCCAGCGCCCAGTTGAGCCATCCTCGATCAGCCGCGCGACCTGCATGGTCAGGGTTGATCCCCCCGAAACAGTTCGCCCATTCCATAGGGCTTGCCCGGCAGCGCGGAGGAACGCGAGAGCGTCGACACCGGAATGTGACCAGAACCGTTTGTCCTCATACCGCACCAGCATTTCGATGAACGCCGGGTCCACCGAGCCGGGGCGCATCCGCCAGATGCCATCTTCGACCGGGAAAGCCCGCAAAAGGGCTCCGTCTCGGTTCCTGACTTCGACCGAAGTTTCGGCCAGAACAGGTGGCAGGACGGTCGCGTCTACCCACGCATCCAACCGGTCCCGCGCAAAGGCGGTCAGATAGAGCGCAAAGGCCAGCGCCAGCAGCAGCGGGGCGAACCCCTTGCTGCGATATGGAGGGTGCGGGATCACCGCACCTCAACCCGCCCGGTTTCTGTCCGCGCGCGGTTTTGCGGGCGATACATATCCTCGACCGAGGCGGCTGGGTGGTGGAACGCACCCTGCGTGACGGCGCGGGCTACATAGGCCAGCGTCACCGTCTCGCCCCCGGACAGATCGACCGCCGCCAGAAAGCGGTCTGAGCGGAACTCGGTATGTGTCGCGTCGGACAGGTCCAGCCAATCCAACGCGCGTACATCGCCTGATCGCAACAGGTTGGGGTTGTCGATCTCAATCCCCGCGGCCAGAGGGTCATCGATCATCAACCGCGCGCCGCCGCTCTCGAACGGTGTGACGGTTAGAACGGTAACGAAGCGGTCACCGACGGTGAAGGTAGACGGGTCCAGAGGGTCGCCTTCAAGCGAGTAATAGGCTCTGTTTATAGCGTATCCTGTGCCTCCAGCCTCGGGCGGTGTGGTTGGGATGCCCGTCACTGTCAGTGTGATGTCGGTTGGGTTGGCTGCAGTAGCCGAGATGTTCAGATCATCCGTAAACCCCGTCTCACGCACCTGAACGAAGGGGCCCGAGACCGGCGCGCCGTTCACCATCAACCCCGAGTCGGATGGGTCGGATACAAGCGCATGCGCGGCCAGCAGAGACCATGAGGCCTCCTGCGTCGACAAATGCGCGCGGCCTGAGGTGACACGCTGGATCAACGCGTCCCGGTCCACGGCTTGACTGCCCGCATCGACCGCAAGGGTCAGCAGCCCGGCGGCATCCCGCAGATCTGTTCCGTAGTCGACCCGCCAAAGGTAGCGCTCCAGCGCGGGTCGGCGCTGCAGCAGCTGGGCCGCACGGGCGAACATGGCATCGGCGCGGGTCTGATCTCCGTAGGACGCCAGCGCCGCCCCAAGTTGCGCGGCGGCCAGAGGGGTGTCGAAAGCGTCCCCCTTGGTATCCGCGTAATAGCGCAGATCGCCCATCGAGGCTGCGCCTTCGCGCGCCAGCACCATCAGAGCATAGGCAATATCTTCACCGCCTTCGTCAAAATCCGGGGCATAGTTTACGCGGTTGCGCAGGTTATCCATGGCCTGCGCAAAGGCGCGGTCCGACACCGGGTGGCCTAGCGCTCGGGCGCGCGAGAGGAAGTCGGTGACATGGGCATCCAACCAGAAATCCCCGCTTTCTGCACGCCAGAGGCCGAACGCTCCGTTCGGGGCCTGCCGGGTCAGGATACTGCGGATCGAGTCGCCGATGCGTTGATCCACAATTGGCCCGTCACCCAGCCCCGACGCTTGCGCCACGGACGACAGGTACAGCAGCGGCAGAGCCTTGCTGGTGATTTGCTCGGTGCAGCCATATGGGTAGCGATTCAACTGATCCAGAAGGGCGGGCGTGTCGAACTTTGCCAAAGCTCCCGCGGATAAGATCGCCTTTGCGGTGCCGGGCTGGAAGCCATCGAACACGTCCTGGGTGAACAGGAAATTGTCGCCCGTACCCAGCGAAAACCGCCGTGTTTGAGCCACAATAGGGTCGTTTGCGCGTATTGGCATCCGGAGGGTTTGCGACAAGTCACGGCCATCCGGCGTCGTGATCGCCACGCTGATTTCCGGGTCTCCAACGGCAAGCGCGCGAAGCTGGATTTCGAACACCGCTTTGCCGCCATCCTCCAGCACAAAGCTGGCGGGGGCTGTTCCCAACTCCAACCCGGATGAGGTGGTCAGCCCCAGTCTAATCTCACCTGATGGGCCATCGGCATGGACGATCTCAAGTAACATCCGGCTTTGGTCGCCGGGGGCCAGAAAACGGGGCAGGCTGGCGGTGACGACCACGGGGTCGCGCACGATCATCTCGGCCTCGGTCTGTCCGACGGCGGCCGCCGACCAAGCGACCGCCATCAGCCGCACGGTGCCGTTGAAGGCGGGCAGAGGGATATCGACCTCGACCTCTCCGTTCGCATCCACCTGAACCGGGCCGCTGAAAACGGCCATCAGGTCTTGTGTGGGCGGAGGAGATTGCCTCTGCATTCCCGAATTGTCTCCTCCTGAACGGATTGTGCCCATTGCACCGTTCATGCCGTCGATCAGGCGGCCATAGACATCACGTAGGTCCACACCCAGACGGCGCTGGCCAAAATAGTAACTCTGCGGATCGGGGCTTTCGAAACCGGTCAGATTCAGGATGCCGACATCCACGGCGGCCAGAGTTAGCCAAACAGGCTCTCCTTCTGGAATATTCTCGACCCTAATAAGGGTTTTTTGCGTTGTTCTCGGAGAGGTCACCTGCGGCACATCAATGCTCACATCCAATGTGCGCCCGACAGGTTCAACCGTTGCATGGGCCACGCCCATCGAACGTGCCGGGTTCTGACCGGCTGCGACATCCATGGGGCGGATCACAGTGGCGGTGACATAGGCCCCCGCACCCCAATCCTCGGTCACGTCGATCGGGATCACGGTTTCGCCCTCTGACACGTCGACCATCTGGCGGTGGATCAGACGGTTTGAGAGGACCTCGATCTGCGCCACGCCTGCCATGCGCGGCACGATCCGCAGTTGCGCCGTCTCACCCGGACGATAGCTGTCGCGGTCCAGCGACATTTCCAGCCGGTCGGGTGAGGTTGAGGCGTCTGCCGCCTGATACCAACCCGCGCTGAACTCCACGGCGGTTTCCGCGTAAGCGCCATCGAGGCGTTCGACCACCAGTTCATACTGTCCCCAGTCAACCGGCTGCGACAGTTTCAGCGGCTCTGCACCTGTCTCAACCTCACCAGTGGCAATTCGCGTACGGCGCGTGGTCGGCTCCCAATTCCAGTCGCCATAGAGCTGATACCATTGATAGCGGGTTTCCAGCCTGTTCAACGTCCAGCGCAGGCGCATGGGTTCAGCGGTCAGGTCCGGGGACAAGCCGATGATTTGGAACGCGGCCTCGGTGCCTTCGGGGATCACATCCTCGAACAGGGGGCGGATGCCGATCATCGCCTGTGCGGATCGGACCGGAGCCGTTAGGCGGCGTTCGACGTGGCGGCCTGATCCGTCCGTCAGTCGGGTGATAACTTCGGCTTCGAGAGGTTTGCCATTCGTCTCTAACACGGGGATTTCGATGGCAACTGACGCCTGTCCAGAAGCATCCGTCTGCGCATCGCCGAAATAGGTGCTTTTGGTTGAGGTTTCGGCGTCGTAGCGCCCAAACCGATAAGTTTCAAATCCCGGAACGGCGTCGGTTGGGCGGGCGATGACCTGACCGTCAATGCTCAGATCCGACCCCGGCGCGCCGAACAGGTAGCGGGCGTCGATCTGCAAGGGCGGCGTATCGCCGGGGCGCAGAGGGGCGTCCGGCAGGTTGAGGTCAAAGTCGATGCGCTCGGGCAGGAAATCCTCGACCAGCACAGTTTGACGGGCCAGAGCGTCGGCTTTGGGGTCGGACTTGATCTCAATCTTCCACGTCCCGCGCGGCACATCCGGGGCGACGGGCAGGCTGAAGACATGGCCGCCTGCAACACCGCCATCCGAGACCGCGCGGCGATATTCCACCCCATCAGGGCGATAGAGAACGGCAGTCAGGGGCAGGCCTTCGATGGCCTGAGCCGTGTTGTCGCGCGACAGGGCTGTGATGTGAATGACCTCTCCGGCGCGATAGGCGCCTCGGTCGGTGGTCAGGAACACATCCACAGGACTGGCAGGCGCGCGCCCTTCGACCCCGCGATCCGAGAGGTCAAAGGCGGGATCGGTCAGAGAGAGGAAGCTGAAATCAGAATCCCCATCAGCGACCATTACCAAAGCAGGTGCGCTTGCGCCTTTGCCGCGGGTCAGGCCCGCTTCGAACTGCGCATAGCCGCTGGCATCTGTCTGCGCCTTGGCAATCACCGCGTTGGCGTTTGAAACCAGCGAGACCTCGATCCCCTCGCGCGGGGTTGCGTCGTGCAGGCCGCGTACGGTGACATGCAGCCCGTCTGTACCAAGGGCTGTGCTGATCCCCAGGTCGGTCAGCACAAACCACTGTGTTGCGCCTGGATCATCATAAGGATCTGCCCCGGGGACGCGCGCAGTCAGGGCATAGATCCCAGCGGGTTGATCAGCAATCGCCTCGGCCATGGGAAGGCGGGCGGTCATGCTCTGGTTCAATTCGTTTGCGATCTCGGCGGTACCGGTCCAGACATCCTCGGCAATCTCGTCCGAGAATTCACGTTCCTGCCATTCGCTTAGGGGGCGGCCAAAGAAATCCTGCTGCACGGCCCGGATCAGGTTGCGATCGCTGACACGTCGCAAGGTCAGGTCCAGAGAGCCGGTATTGACCGTCTCAACCGGCAAGGCCGCATCCGCCGATTTCGGCAGCACATAGCTGCGCCCCGGAAACCGGACCGAAGGAGCACGGTCACGCACGTAGTGCGTCAGTTCGACAGTACGGTTCAGGGCCTCACCCGAGGCCGCCGGAAGCCCTTCGCGCAGGGCAAAGCGATAACGTTGACCATGCGCAACGCCGTCCAGGCAAAGGCTTTTGCCATCGACCTGCACCACCAGCCCATCGACACTGCGTTGCACAAACGGGTCGTAATCGACCCCCGCCTTGACCAAGGGTTCCGAGAACTCAACGCAGATACGCGGCGCAGCGGCGTTGCTTTCCACCGTGCTGTCGATGATGCGGAAACCGTATTTACCGATCGCATCGTCCAAAGCTGCCAAGACATCCTCACGCGGTTGGACCTGTTCGGCCAGCCGCAGCGCCGATACCATATCGCGACCGCGTTCGACCGCTTCCAGCGCGTCTGACATCACCATCAGCGCCGCGATTTGGGCCCCCGGTGTGTCCGCGCGCAGATATCCGTTGATGGCGGAGTTCAATGCGCGAATGCGGAAGTCCTGTTGCTCCTGATATCCGTTCGGGTTCAGGCGTAGCAGCAGCCGGGCGTATTCAACCCATAGGTCGGACGCATCGCTGAGGGTCACGGCCTCCCCAGTCCACAACATCGCAAGCCGATCCGTATCTGCGTTCAGCGCTGACTCCAGTAGCGTCTGCAGGTCACGCCCTCCGGCAGAGTGGCGAAACCCAAGATCGCGGGCCTGCTGAAACGCTTCGTTCAGGTCTTTCTGGCCTAGGAACGTGAGGGCCTCAGCACGCGTTTTCCCCAATATTAGGGTCTGCTCAGGGGTGAATGCTTTCTGTGCCGACACCGCGCCTTGATATGGCTCCTGCCGGTTCACACCGCTTTTAGGAAAACAGGCATCCGACCGAGTGTTATAGGTAAAGGCCGTGCAGCTTTGATTGGCCGAACAGGCCCGGATGCAGGACTTTAGATCCGTATCGAACAGCGCATCCAGATCCGAGCCATAAAAATCCGCATCTCGGGTCGTGATATAGCGGAACTCGGGCACGGCAGTCTGAGCCAGCGCGCCCAGCGTCAGGGCGAAAGTTGAAATGATGTAAGTTATTGAAAAAAATACAAAGCGGTGCATTGTGACCTCCTGTTTGGGGTCAATTTGACACGTGCGGTGCCCCTCAGGCAACGGCTTAAACACTTTTTCACCGATTGCCCGGATGCTGACGGCAGAGCGGACCGGAATCACGCATCATGAGCCTCGCACAAAAACTGGCACAGGAACGGCGCGCGCGCCTGGCGGCGGAACGGATGTTGGCGCTGAAACAGGCCGAGCTGTCCTCGGCCAATCGCAAACTGGGCCGCCATGCGATGGCGTTGACCAAACGCATCGGTGAAACCCAGGCTGAGGTTGAAACCGTCCGGGATGAGAATGAAAAGGTCAAATCCGATCTGACCGAGGCTCATGCCAAGGTCGAAGTGGCCGAGCGCCGGTTGTGGCATTCGATCCAGACCATTCAGGACGGTTTCGCCTTTTTCGACGGTGACAGTCGCCTGATCGGGGCCAACACCGCTTATCTGAGCGTGTTTGAGGGTCTGGATGAGGTCGCGCCGGGTATCCCTTACACGCGCATTCTTGAATTACTGACCAACGAAGGCATCGTCGACACCGGCGCGGAAAAGACCGGGGACTGGCAGGCCCGCATGCAAAGACGCTGGGCTCGGGCCAATCCCCCACCCGAAGTGATCCAACTGTGGAATGGTCAATATATCCGCCTGATCGACCAGCGCGGCAGCGGCGGCGATATGGTCAGCCTCGCCCTGAACATCACCGCATCCGTCCGGCATGAGGCGGAATTGCAGGCTGCACGCGACCGGGCCGAGGCTGCGAACCGCGCCAAATCGGCCTTTCTCGCGAATATGAGCCACGAAATCCGGACGCCCATGAACGGCATCGTCGGCATGACCGAGTTACTGTCCGAAACGCCGATGGATGAAGAACAGCGTCTATATGTCACCACGATCCGCAACTCGGGTGAGGCTTTGCTGGTCATCATCAACGACGTGCTGGATTATTCCAAAATCGAAGCGGATAAGCTGATCCTGCACCCCGAGCAATTCGACCTCGAACGTTGCATCCTTGAGGTCGCGATGTTGCTGCAGCCCAGCGTGCGGGATAAGGGCCTGACGCTGCTGGTGGATTACGACCTCTTCCTGCCGACGCTGTTCGTGGGTGATCCGGGGCGCGTGCGGCAGGTTTTGACCAACCTAGTGGGCAACGCCGTCAAGTTCACCAGCGAAGGTCATGTGTTGATCCGGGTGACCGGCGTACCTCATCCGGACCGCCAAGATTGCGACGTTCACATCGCCATTGAAGACACCGGCATCGGGATTGAGGACGACAAGATCAACCACATCTTTGGTGAGTTCAATCAGGTTGAAGATGAACGCAATCGCCAATTCGAAGGGACGGGGTTGGGCCTCGCGATCACCAAACGCCTGATTACCATGATGGGGGGCAATGTCTGGGTCGAAAGCGAAATTGGGCAAGGGTCGTGTTTTGGCTTCCGGGTGACTCTGCCCACTGCCGAGGGGCCACAACCCTCTCCGCCCGACCTGCAAGGGCATCTGAAACACGTGATGCTGGTCGAGGATATGGCCGCCAACCGGGCCATCCTTGCCAAACAACTGGGGCGCCTTGGGGCTAAGGTCACACTCTGCGCATCCGGAGGGGAGGCGCTGTCGAAGCTGGATCCCTCTATTGACTTGTTTCTATGTGATCATGACTTGCCCGACATGGACGGGATGGAGCTTGCGACCATCCTGCACGATCGCGGATGGACCGAGTTGCCGGTGGTCATCATGTCCACCAACCCAGGCGTCATTCACGCCAGTACCGCGCGGCACCTGATCGAAGGTGTCTTGCAAAAACCCATCCCCCGATCCGAGCTATACAGCCGACTGATCGCCTTGGGGCGCGCTGCATCCAAGCTAGATACCTCGCCTCAACCTACGCCTGAGACCCATCCAATCGGGAACCGCGTGATGCGCGTACTGGCGGCTGAGGACAACCGGACCAACCAGCTGATCCTGAAGAAGATGGTCAAGGATCTGAACATCAAATTGCGTTTCGCAGGCAACGGACAAGAGGCTGTTGACCTCTATCAGGAGTTTTTACCCGATTTGATCTTCATGGACATTTCGATGCCCCGCATGGATGGCAAACAAGCTACCGCCGAAATCCGCCGCCGCGAGGTTGAAACCGGTCGTCACGTTCCAATCGTCGCCCTGACGGCGCACGCCATGGCGGGGGATGATCAGGGCATTCTGGAGGCCGGCCTCGATCACTACCTGACCAAACCGCTGCACAAGAACCTTATCCAGAAAATGATCCTGGACCATTGCCCCGAGGACGCTGAACTTGTCACGTTCAAGCCCTAGTAAGCAGCGGCAGAGGCCCCAAAAAGGGGTCCCAACTTCATCTGGCTAAAAATATCTCGGGGAGCGCGAGGGGCTGGCCCCTCGCTTCCTGCCTTCTAAGCCGTGTAAGGACGCACGAAAACGGGCTTGTCGTCCTCGGACAGATCGGCGCGGTATTCATAGCCGCCGCTGTCAAAACACAGCAAACCGGCCGGATCGGTCAGGCGATGTTGAATGATATACCGCGCCATCGCACCGCGCGCTTTCTTGGCGAAAAAGCTGACGATTTTAGGTGTGCCACCTTTGTCTTCCATGAAGACCGGAGTGACGACCTTCAGGTTCAGCGCTTTCAGATCGACTGCCCCGAAATACTCCTGACTGGCGCACCTGACTTCCGACATTTTTTCGTATAAGTCATTGATATTATTATGCCTTGGTTGCCAAAAGGCACTACACGGACTTTTTTCGCCAGCGATTGTTTCGGAGTGTTGAGGGAGCTCAGGCTTTGGTCTGGCCAGTTTTTCGGGTGCGCCCGGGGGGTATCTTGAAAGGGGCTTCGTTCCAGGTCAGGCCGACGCAGGTGAGGATGCGTCTGGCATCGACCGTGGCATGGCTTGGCATGCCGTAGCGGTCAGGGGTGCCTTTGTGGCGCAGGATCGAGAGCTGCAATGCGTTCAACTCGTTGCGGATACGAGCCGGGCTCATCGGGTGTCCGAGCAGGTCCAGATGCTTGCGCAGGTGCTGCAGGCAGCAGAAGGCCATGTAGCAGATGGCGATATGGGCCCGGACCCGACGCGGCGACCAGTGATAGATGGGCCGGATTTTCAGATCGTGCTTGTTGGTGCGGAAGCAGGCTTCGATCTCCCACAACTGGTGATAGCGGGCAATGACGTCCTGTGCCTCCAGTTCGTCCGCACCATGAACAACAATGGCATGCAGCCCGTCCCATTGTGCCGCTGCCTTGATCTTTGCATCATCCAGCGTGACGTCCCCGCTGTCGGGGAAGGCCAGGAAGCGGCCATATCCCCGGCTGCTGAAGCTGCCGGGTTTGCGAGAGCGCTTGAGCTTCTTGTGCAGCTTTTCGATTGCCTTGTCGCGCTTGTGGGCATCATTGCGTGCCCGGGTGGGTGACCAGGTCACAATGACCCGCGCTCCCTCCTGGTCGATCACCTTGTACCAGCCCTTCTCGGTTGCCTCTTCAGAACCGTGTCCAGCCCAAGGCTGGCGTCCCTCCGGGCTCAAAATGTTCGCCTTCACGGCGGCCGGGGCGGACTTCATGCGATAGCCGAGGATGTAGGGCAGACCCTTGTTCTGCAACATCTGCTGGTTGTCCTTGCTGAGCATGGCGGCATCGGCCACGAACGTGACCCTGGCCACGTCGAAGCGTCCCTCCAACGCCTTCAGCGCAGCTTCCAGCGTATGACCTTCCCAGGTGTTTCCCGGGAAGAGTTCATAGCCCACAGGCAGCCCATCGGAGGTGACGATCAGCGCCAGCATGACCTGAGCGCGGTGATGCTTGCCATCCTTGCTGAAGCCCTTGGCCAGAAGATGATCCTGCTCGACCCCGTCCGCATCCTCGGCCGGGTCCTCGCGCTCGGTGTCAAAGGCCAGGGTCGTGCAATCGTAGAACAGCACGGTCACTGGCCCGCCCAGCAACTTCTCTGCCGCCGCGTGAGAGGTTTTGCAAATCCCGTCTATCACCGGCGTATTGATGTAATCCATGCTCCGATAGACCACGTCCAGATTGAGCGTGATGCCTGCCTGGTTCTCCAACGCCTCCACGGTCGCGCGCTTGCTCTCGGGCTGTGCGATCCGCGCCATAACCAGCTCTTTCACAATGCGATTGGCACTTTTACGCGCCGCCCCCAGAAGGGCCCCCCAACCCAGTTGGTCATACATCGTCCCCATGACATCCCGCAGACCCAGAGAGACCCGCGCCTCCTCACGGCACTCGGCAAGATCAACGCCAAGCTTGTCCGGCCGCGGAGCGCGGCGCACCAGCGCCTGCAGATCGGCATATTCCGTGGGCGTGAACAGTTCCATTTGCGGCGAGCGATCAATGCGTAATTGCTCCATCAAGCGGCCCGCCAGACGCTTGATATCCTCAATCTCGCTGTCGTTATGGGCCACACCCACATGGCGCAGGATCTTCTGGCGTACCTTGGAGCCGGTGCGGACGGATTCAACGATCTGGATCCGTGTGCGGTTGAGCTTTGCGTCATGTTTGGTGCGGATGAACATGGGCGAAGAGGTTAGCCATCTGAAGGCCCATGTCAATACTTTTTATAATAATGGGGCACTACAACGCGCCTCTGAGCAACCACACCTGAAAACAAACCAAAAACCCAGTCAGATCAACAAAAAGGTCGGAAGTCAGGAAACCGGTCGTCACGTTCCAATCGTCGCCCTGACGGCGCACGCCATGGCGGGGGATGATCAGGGCATTCTGGAGGCCGGCCTCGATCACTACCTGACCAAACCGCTGCACAAGAACCTTATCCAGAAAATGATCCTGGACCATTGCCCCGAGGACGCTGAACTTGTCACGTTCAAGCCCTAGTAAGCAGCGGCAGAGGCCCCAAAAAGGGGTCCCAACTTCATCTGGCTAAAAATATCTCGGGGAGCGCGAGGGGCTGGCCCCTCGCTTCCTGCCTTCTAAGCCGTGTAAGGACGCACGAAAACGGGCTTGTCGTCCTCGGACAGATCGGCGCGGTATTCATAGCCGCCGCTGTCAAAACACAGCAAACCGGCCGGATCGGTCAGGCGATGTTGAATGATATACCGCGCCATCGCACCGCGCGCTTTCTTGGCGAAAAAGCTGACGATTTTAGGTGTGCCACCTTTGTCTTCCATGAAGACCGGAGTGACGACCTTCAGGTTCAGCGCTTTCAGATCGACTGCCCCGAAATACTCCTGACTGGCGCAGTTCACCAGGACCTCGCTGCCAACCTCAGCCCCTTGCGCATTCAGTGCTTTGCTGAGCTGATCGCGCCAATACTCATACAGGTTCTTGCCGCGCCGGGTTTTCAGCTTGCTGCCCATTTCCAACCGATAGGGCTGAATCGCGTCCAGAGGGCGTAGTACGCCGTAAAGGCCGGACAAGATTCGCAGATGGTCCTGCGCCCATGCCATCTCATCAGCGTCCAGTGAGGCCGCCTCTAGCCCCTGATAGGTGTCACCGGCAAAGGCCAGTGCGGCGGGGCGTGTCGCCTCAAGCTCGGGCGCGTCGGCGAAAGCGCGATAGCGGTCGCGGTTCAGCCGGGCCAGATCATCGCTGAGGTCCATCAGTTTCTTGAGGTCGCCAAGTGTCAGGTTGCGCGCAGTCTTAGACAGGCGGATCGCATCGTCCTGAAAGTCGGGTTGCGTGGCCTCAACATCCCGCTCTGCCCAGTCCAGCCGCTTGGCCGGGGAAATCACTACCAGCATATCCGCCCTCGTTCCTTGCCTGATAGGGCGTATTTAGCCCTCTTGCCGCAGCACGTCCAGAAAGGCTGCACCAAACCTCTCGTGACGACGATCGCCCAACACCTGTTCGACCCCGCGCGAGTCATCGGGTCGCAAATGCGCCACCTTCGCTAGTTGCGAGGCCGTGCAGCTAAGCGGTTTGTCGATCCCCTCTGGCCCACGGGACAATTGTGACTGCACCTCAAGCAGGCGATCATAGATCTCGCCCTGCCCGCGCCCGGCCAGCTTGCGCCGCGCAGGGTGGACCGCTTCTACGGCCCCAGCAATGACCTCAAGGAAGGTGTCGCCATAGCGTTCAAGCTTCTTGGCCCCGACCCCTCCGATGCGGGCCATGTCGTCCAGCGTATGTGGACGTTTCTCGGCCATTTCGATCAGGGTGCGGTCCGGGAAGATGACATAGGCAGGCACACGCGCGGCTTCGGCCAAAGCGCGGCGCTTGGCCTTGAGGGCAGAGAGCAGCGGAGCGTCTTCTTCGGCTACCATCGCCTTGACTGCGGGGCGGCGCGTGGCTTTGCGGATCGTATCCTTGCGCAAGTTGATCTGCGCCTCACCCTTCAGGATCGGTTTGGCGGCCTCGGTCATGCGCAGGGCACCGTGGCGTTCGGGGTCGGGGCGGACCAGATCATGGCCCATCATCTGCCGAAAGATCGCCTGCCATTGCGGGCGCGACCAGTCTTTGCCGATACCCCAGGTCGACAGCGTATCATGGCGGCGCGCGCGGATCTTGTCGGTTTCATTGGCCAGAAGGATGTCGATCAGATGGCCACTGCCAAACCATTCCTCGGTCCGCAGGATCGCCGACAGCGCCATACGGACGGGGGTTGTGCCATCAAAAACCTCGGGTGGGGTGTCGCACAGATCGCACTTTCCGCAGGGTTCGGTTGTTTCTCCGAAATAGCCCAGCAGAGTCTGACGACGGCACACCAGCGCTTCGGCAAGACCTAGCAGTGCGTTCAGGCGTGCATGATCCGCCATGCGCCGTTCTGGTGGGGCGAGGCCTTCATCTACCTGCGACCGGCGCAGGCGGATGTCATCGGGGCCGAACAGGGTCAGGGTTTCAGCCGGGCCGCCATCGCGCCCGGCGCGACCGATTTCCTGATAATAAGCTTCGATGGATTTGGGCAGGTCTGCATGGGCAACCCAGCGGATATCGGGTTTGTCGATGCCCATGCCAAAAGCGACGGTAGCGACGACGATCAACCCGTCCTCGCGCGCAAAACGGGTTTCGACGATGCGCCGGTCTTCGGGGTCCATGCCGCCGTGATAGTGACAGGCCGAATGCCCTTCGTCGCGCAGAGCCTTGGCCAGCACTTCGGTCTTGTTGCGGGTGCCACAATAGACGATGCCGGATTGGGTTTTGCGCGCGGCGGCGAAATCGAGGATTTGTTTGCGCGGTCCGTCCTTGGCTGCAAAGGCCAGGTGGATGTTGGGCCGGTCGAACCCTCGCAGGAACTTGCGAGGGGTGCCGCCGTCGAACAGTTTCTCTACGATCTCGTCCTGCGTTTCGGCATCCGCCGTGGCAGTGAACGCGGCCAGAGGTACGTTCAGGGCGCGCCGCAGCTCTCCGATCCGCAGATAGTCGGGGCGAAAATCATGACCCCATTGGCTGACGCAATGCGCCTCGTCCACAGCGATCAGACTGGCATTGATCCGGCGCAGCATGCCCAGCGCAGACCCGGCCGCCGGACGCTCGGGCGCCATGTAGAGGAGTTTGAACCGTCCGGACTCCAACGCCTCCCACACCGCGTCGGTTTCTTCGGGTGTATTGCCCGAGGTCAACGCGCCGGCTTCAACCCCGGCCTCTTGCAGGCCTCGGACCTGATCGCGCATCAAAGCGATCAAAGGGGAGATCACGACCGTCACACCGTCGCGCAGCAGTGCAGGCAATTGAAAACACAGGGATTTACCGCCGCCCGTTGGCATGATTGCCAACACGTTTTCGCCTGCAGTTACAGCATCGACGATCTCTTCCTGACCGGGACGGAAGTCGTCGAATCCAAAGACATCTCGCAGCAGGGGTGCGGCGTCGAACATGTGCGGGGTTGCCCTGTTTAAAGGTTTATCTGCTCTTAAGACAGGACAATCACACACTAAGATTCGGTGAACAAGAGTTCAGACGAAATAGCCCGCATTGTTGATCAAGATAATCCGCGCCGCATAGACCCCGATCAGCACGACAAGAGGGGTCAGATCCAGCCCGCCCATATTCGGCAGGATACGGCGGATCGGGCCGTAGATCGGTTCGAGTATGCGGTTCAGGCCGTACCAGATCTGCGCGACCAGCTGTTGGTGCAGATTCAGCACCTGGAAATTGATCAGCCAGCTCATGATCACGTGGGCGAGGATAATGAACCAGACAATGTCCAGGATCAGAAGCAGGATTTGGATCAGCGACAGCATGGGTACTCCGTTCTTTGACCGAAAAAGACCTAAGCACACACGCCGCAAAGAGCAAGCCTGCGCCAACTGAAAGCTTGCGAATTGGGCCAAACACCCGTCTTATTGGACAAAAGAATAACTGGGGCAGTCATGGCAGAGATTTCCAATCGCAAGCGCATCTGGGGCTGGTGGTTTTTTGATTGGGCATCGCAGCCTTATCATTCGCTTCTGGTTACCTTTGTATTCGGTCCCTATTTCGCCGGAGTCGCCGCAGGGTACTTCACCGATGCCGGGCTGGACCCGCAAGCCGCCGCCGCGCGGGCGCAGACGGTCTGGGCCAATTGCCTGACCATCACCGGGCTGATCATCGCTTTTGGCGCGCCTCTGCTTGGGGCGATGGCAGATGTTTCCGGGCGTCGCATACCGTGGATATTTGCGTTCTCGGTGATGTATGTGGTGGGGTCCGCCGCACTTTGGTACACGATGCCCGACGGCTCGAACATGTGGCTGATGCTGTCGGCCTTTGGGCTGGGCTTTGTCGGGGCAGAGTATGCGCTGATCTTCATCAACTCACAGCTGCCCGAACTAGGCGATGATAATCAGGTGGGCGAGATCTCGGGCTCAGGTTTTGCCTTCGGATACTTTGGCGGGTTGATATCGCTGGCGATCATGCTGGCGTTATTTGTCGAACAGCCCAACGGCAAGACGTTGATCGGGATAGAACCTGCTTTGGGTCTGGATGCTGCGACTAGCGAGGGCACGCGCTTTGTTGGGCCTTTCACCGCCGCGTGGTTCGTTTTGTTCATGGTGCCCTATTTCCTATGGGTGCGTGACGATCCAAAAACCGAGAAAACCGGCAGTTTCGCCGAGGCGCTGCACTTGCTGGGGCACTCCATCTCGGACCTGCGGCACCGGGTCAGTCTGGCGACCTATCTCGGGTCGTCGATGTTTTACCGCGACGCGTTGAACGGGCTTTATAGCTTTGGCGGTGTCTATGCGCGGTTGGTTCTAGAGTGGGACCTGATCAAGATCGGTGTCTTCGGAATTGTCAGCGTTCTGGCCTCGGCCATCTTTGCGTGGATTGGGGGCAAGTTGGATCGGAAATACGGCCCTAAACCGGTCATTCTGGTTGCAATCTGGGTGCTGATCTTTGTCTGTATCACCGTCGTTTCGATGGACCGGACGCAGATCTATGGCATAGCGCTACCTGAAGGGTCCGGACTGCCCGACATGGTGTTTTTCGGCTGTGGTATCCTGATCGGCGGGATGGGAGGGGTTTTGCAATCCGCCAGCCGCTCAATGATGGTGCGCCATACCGATCCCGCGGCTCCGGTAGAAAGCTTTGGGCTTTATGGCTTGTCCGGCCGTGCGACCGCTTTTGCTGCGCCGCTCTTGATCGGGGTAGCAACAACTGTGACTGGTAGTGCAAGACTAGGGGTGTCACCGATCATTCTGTTGTTTATTCTGGGGCTATTCCTGATGCGCTGGGTAAAGCCGGAAGGGGATCAGAGCAGATGATTTTACTACGTTTTTTGGCACTATTGGCCACGATCACATGGGCAGGCACGGCGGGGGCGCAGCCTCTGGCCAAGCAATTGTTCGGGGCGCAAAAGCAAAGCTCACAACAAAAACCAGCCGCTTTCGGCAGTTATTCGCGCGGATGCGCCGCCGGATCGGTGCAGCTGCCTGAAACCGGGCCCACATGGCAGGCCATGCGCCTGTCGCGCAATCGCAACTGGGGCCACCCCGAGGCGATCGATTACGTGCAGGACCTCAGCCGGTTTGCGGCCAAGCAGCCGGGGTGGAATGGTCTCTATGTCGGGGATATTAGCCAGCCGCGGGGCGGGCCGATGACCTCGGGCCATCGCTCGCACCAGTTGGGTCTGGATATCGATATCTGGATGCTGCCCGGAGACAACATGCGGCTGTCGCGTAACGCGCGTGAGAATATCTCGTCCATTTCCCTGCGTCGCTCGAACGGAGCATTCGTGAACAGCAGCTGGACCAAACAGCACCATGCGGTTCTGCGCGAGGCCGCAAAGGACAAGCGCGTCGCGCGGATTTTCGTTTTCCCCGGTGCCAAAGTTCAGATGTGCAAGGAAGAGAAGGGTAACCGGGCTTATCTGCGTAAGATCCGGCCTTGGTGGGGGCATCACTACCACTTCCACGTGCGCCTGAAATGCCCGCGTGGGTCGAAAGGCTGCGTCAATCAGGACCCGCCGCCAAAGGGTGATGGCTGCGCGCAAGCACAGGAATGGGTCAACAATATCCTCAACCCTCCGCCACCTGATCCGAACGCGCCTGCGCCAAAGAAACGTCGCGAATATGTTTTGGCCGATCTGCCCCAGCAATGCGCTGCCGTTTTGTCGTCCAACTGATTGCCGCTGCTTTGTGGGCCGGTCAGGTCGCAGCGGTTGAGGTCAAAAGCGCTATTTTTCTGGGCAGCTACACATGGGTCGAGGCCGCGGATTGGTTCGGTGGCTTCTCGGCCATTCACCTGAGCGACGATGGATCCTACGCTACGATTCTGAGCGACCGGGCAACCCTCGCCACGGCCCGGATCACGCGCAAAGAAGGTGCGATATCGGGTGTCGAAGTGCAAAACCGCGGGCCGCTTCTGTCCAGCATGGGGCGTAAACTGAGCGGCCGGGCGGGGGACTCCGAAGGAATCGCCCTTGCGCCGGGCGGCGGCTTTTTCGTGTCCTTCGAAGGTGTTCATCGCGTGGCCTATTATAGCTCTCGGGAGGCCAACGCGCAGGTTCTGCCGCGCCCTCACGCCTTCAGTACGTTGGATCACAACGGTTCTTTCGAGGGGCTGGCGATTGACGCGCAAGGGCATCTATATACCCTGCCGGAAAAAACCCGAACGGCGAGCGGCGATATCCCGGTTTTTCACTGGGACGGGACCAACTGGTCCACCCCTATTACCCTACAACAGCGGGATCGCTTCCTGCCCGTTGCGGCTGATTTCGGCCCAGATGGGCGCTTCTACGTGCTTGAGCGCTCGGTCGCATTCATCGGATTTCGGACCCGCCTGCGCCGATGGGACGTTTCAAACGACACACCGCGCGCCGAGGAGGTTCTTCTGGAAACCGAAACCGGCACACATGACAACCTCGAAGGTCTGTCGGTCTGGCGCGACGATCAGAACCGCCTGCGCGCAACAATGATCTCGGACGATAACTTTATGGCGTTGCAGCGAACTGAACTGGTGGAATACCTCCTGCCCGATTGACAGGACTAGACCAAGGGTCTAAACGCACGGCTTGCCTTGGGATGAGCCCTTGGCCAAGTCGCCGCTACCTTGTCAAAACGGGCATCTGAAAATGCAACGCTCTTATATTCCCGGCATCCTTGCCATGGCTGCCATTGTTGTGGCCTCGAACATTCTGGTTCAGTTCCTGATTCTTGACGGATTGCTGACCTGGGGTGCTTTCACCTATCCGCTGGCCTTCCTGGTCACTGACATCATGAACCGCGTCTATGGCGTGGGTCCGGCCCGCAAGGTCGTATTCGCCGGGTTTGTCACCGGTATCATCTGCTCGCTGATCGGTAGCCAGATCATGCTGCAGGGCGACGGCTTCGAATATGCCGCTGTACCGCTGCGGATCGCTGTTGCCTCTGGCACCGCCTTCCTGATCGCACAGTTGACCGATGTCACTGTTTTTAACGCCATGCGCGGCGGCCGTTGGTGGCGCGCGCCTCTGGTTTCGACTCTGGTCGGATCGGCGCTGGATACCGCGATCTTCTTTACGCTGGCCTTCTCGGCCTCGGTCACCTTCTTCGGCGCAAACGCTGACGCTGCGATCAACTGGGCGTGGGAGCCTGTGCCGTTCATGCTGTCCGGCCCGATGGCGCCGCTGTGGGTCACACTGGCTTTTGCGGATTGGTTGGTGAAGCTGTCACTGGCCCTGATTGCCCTGATCCCGTTCAAGGTGATCGTCGCCCGTCTGACCGCCGCACAGCCTGCGTAAAAAAGTGCTTTGAGAATGGCGCATCTTGTGTCAGGCTCAAAACTAACCGCAACAGATAGAAAAGGAGGTGATCCAGTGTCAAGAAAGAGATTGGAGAGAGGTGTCGGAACAACCGGGGGGAAAGCCTGCTAGGGCAGCCCTTGGCGGAGCGCTCGCTCCGGCTGGTCGATTGATCTGACCGACCCGACCTCCTTGTACTTTCGAAGGGCCGTCCCACCGGGGCGGCCCTTTCTGTTTCCTCCCGCGCCTTGTAAGGTCTGACCCATGTTGCGCATCACAGACGATATCATTCTGCAGGATTGGGAAATGACCGAGAGCTTTGTCCGCTCCTCCGGTCCCGGTGGGCAGAACGTCAACAAGGTCTCGACCGCAGTCGAGCTTCGGTTTGAGGCTTCACGCTCTCCATCCCTGCCGGAGCCAGTGAAGAACCGCCTGAAACGTCTGGCCGGGCGGCGCTGGACCAAGGATGGCGCAATCATCATTCAATGCGAAGAAACCCGGTCGCAGGCCCGCAACCGCGAACTTGCCCGGGCCCGACTGGCCGAATTGATCGCCCGAGCGCTGGTCAAACCCAAACGGCGGGTCGCGACGAAGCCGACCTATGGGTCGGTCAAACGGCGGCTGGCGGCGAAAAAAGCCCGTGGCGACGTCAAGACGCTGCGCGGCAAAGTCTCGGAAGAATGATCTGGTATCTTTGGGATGCGTTGCTACTCTGCCCCTGACTGGCAGGAGGGGTAACGACGTGAGGCTGAACGGCAAAACCGCAATCGTCACCGGCGGTGCATCCGGATTCGGGGCGGGAATTGTACAGAAATTCCTGATCGAAGGCGCGCGCGTGATGATCGCTGACATCAACGGCGACGCGGCGCAGGACCTGGCAGCGCAACTGGGCTCCGCCGCCATGGCGCAACAGGTGGATGTCAGCGACGGCGCGTCTGTTCAGGCGATGGCCGACGCGGCAGAGGCGGCCTATGGGCAACTCGATATTCTGGTCAACAACGCTGGCGTCACCCATCTGCCCACCCCACTAGAAGACGTCAGCGAAGAGGATTTTGATCGCGTATTCAACGTGAACATGAAGTCAGTATACCTGACTGCCCGCGCCTTTGTCCCGGCGATGAAGGCGCGAGGTGCCGGGGCGATCCTCAACGTTGCCTCAACGGCAGGGCTGTCGCCGCGCCCCAATCTGAACTGGTACAACGCCTCCAAGGGCTGGATGATCACCGCGACGAAAACAATGGCGGTCGAACTGGCCCCCTCTAGTGTGCGGGTCAACGCCATCTGCCCGGTCGCGGGGGAAACGCCGCTGCTGAAATCTTTCATGGGCGAAGACACGCCCGAGATTCGCGCCAAGTTCCTCTCGACCATCCCGCTTGGTCGCTTCTCCACACCGGAAGACATGGCCAACGCGGCCCTGTTCCTCTGCTCGGACGAGGCCAGCATGATCACCGGCACTGCGCTTGAGGTCGACGGTGGCCGCTGTATCTGATCCGCTCTTCATCTGGCCAAAAATACCTCCGCCGGAGGCAGCGCGCGCTAGCGCGCTTTCGGCCCAACACAAAAGGCGAAAATGACCCCCGGAGCCCGAAACCTTATCACCGATGTCCCCGGCCTGAAGGTCGGCAATGCGCAGGAGACAGCGCTGAAGTCCGGCACAACCGTTCTGACAGCCGACGCGCCGTTCACTGCCTCGGTCCACGTGATGGGCGGAGCCCCCGGCACGCGCGAAACCGACCTGCTCGCCCCCGACAAATCCGTCACCCATGTCGACGCCATCACTTTGTCCGGTGGATCGGCCTTTGGTCTGGATGCCTGCTCGGGCGTCTCGGACGCGCTACGGGCACAAGACCGGGGATTTCCTGTCGGCGATATCAGGGTCCCAATCGTTCCCGGCGCAATCCTGTTCGACCTGTTGAACGGCGGTGACAAGTCATGGGACGACAACCCTTACCGCGCTTTGGGACGCAAGGCTTTCGAAACCGCCAGCAAGGATTTCACCCTGGGCACAACTGGGGCAGGGACCGGAGCCTTGGCGGCGATGCACAAAGGCGGGCTGGGTTCGGCCTCATTCGTTTTGGACAGCGGAGTGACCGTTGGCGCCTTGGTGGCGGCGAACCCGCTGGGAGGTGTCACAACGCCGGGTGATCGCCATTTCTGGGCCGCGCCGTTCGAGATTGGTGATGAATTCGGCGGTTTAGGGCCTGATCCCAGCGCCGGACTGGGCCAACTGCAAGTCAGCCGCAAGTCGCAGGTCATGCGTGCCGATCCGCAGAAGGCCAACACGACGATTGCCATCGTCGCCACCGACGCGGCCTTGTCCAAACCTCAATGTCAGAGATTTGCGGTCGCCGCCCATGATGGGATAGGGCGCGCAATCCTTCCCGCGCATACGCCGGGCGATGGGGATCTGGTGTTTGGTGTCAGCACCGGGGCAAAGCCCATGACCTCTGAGATCGAGCTTGGGCAGATCGGCCATGCGGCCTCTCTCTGTCTGGCGCGGGCGATCGCGCGAGCAATTTATCTAGCGACACCCGTCTACGACGATTTGCTACCTTGCTGGTCCACGCTAAACGCAACAGAGTAGAAACGCCCGTACAGGCGCTGAAAGGCGCGCATGCGCGGCAATCTGCGCGTTGACTCTGGGCCGTTCAAAAGCACCATCTGCGCAAGCCACCAAGTATCGGAGCCAAAAAATGAATCGCATCCTAGCTACAGCAATCATCGGCCTACTGGCCCTGCCAGCCTATGCGGAAGGCGACGCCGAAGCAGGTAAGAAAGCCTTCAACAAGTGCAAATCCTGCCACATGATCGCGGATCCCGAGGGTGAAGTGATCGTCAAGGGCGGCAAGACCGGGCCGAACCTCTATGGCATCGCAGGTCGGACTGCGGGCACCTATGAGGGGTTCAAATACGGCGACAGCATCGTTGCTGCAGGTGAAAACGGGCTGGTTTGGGACGAAGAGAGTTTCGTCGCCTATTCGCAGGACCCCAAAGCGTTCCTGAAGGATTACCTTGGCGAAACAGCGGCCAAATCCAAGATGTCGTTCCGTCTGAAAAAAGGCGGCGAGGATGTCTATGCCTACATCGTGAGCGTCTCCGGCGAGTAAAATTGGCCAAAAATCCTGTTGGACATGACGAAAGGCCGCACACCTGCGGCCTTTCGTGCGATTGATTACCTGACTGATCATTGCCACCTTCGATCCATGCGGTGCCCGTGCTTAGCCCTATGACACCGAACCGCCACGCCGATCTGGCCATTGCATAACCCCAAATTCCCGCCGTTCCGGCGGATCGGCATCAGGAGATGACAGATGGGATTGATGATTCCGGCCTGGGTTGATGGCCAATTGACCCCCGTCGACAAGCTGGAGGCGCATGAAAAGGGCCTCAAGCACAAGGCCGTGTCTGTCTTTGTCGTGCGGGGCACTGAGATCCTGCTGCAGCGCCGCGCCATGGGCAAATATCACACGCCGGGTCTTTGGGCGAATACCTGCTGCACGCATCCCGACTGGAACGAAAGCGCCTCGGCCTGTGCCGTGCGCCGCCTGCGTGAGGAATTGGGGATCACCGGCCTCTACCCGGAGTACCGCCACCGGCTGGAGTATCACGCTGATGTCGGCAACAGCATGGTGGAACATGAGGTCGTTTATGTTTTCCTCGCCCATGTCCGCGGACCGTTGAAGATCGAGCCTAGTCCGGACGAAGTGATGGATATCCGCTGGATCGACTATCACGATTTGCTGGCCGAAGTGCGCCGCCATCCCACCCGTTTCACGCCGTGGCTCAAGATCTACCTCGCCAACCATGCCGACACGATTTTTGGCCCAGATCTGATCATCTCGGCCAAGAGGTAGGCGCTGCGCCTTGCAAGGACGGCTCAAGCCGCCTACATCATCGCGTCATGGCCAAGCAGAAGACAGACCCGAATTACAAAGTCATCGCCGAGAACCGGCGCGCCCGCTTCGATTACGCAATCGAAGAGGATATCGAGTGCGGCATCATGTTGGAGGGCTCTGAGGTCAAATCCCTGCGGGCGGGTGGGTCGAATATCGCCGAAAGCTATGCATCGGTCGATGACGGTGAGTTATGGCTGATCAACAGCTACATTGCCCCTTATGAGCAAGCCAAGGTTTTCAAGCATGAAGAGCGGCGCCGCCGCAAGCTGCTGGTGTCGCGCAAAGAGCTGTCGAACCTTTGGAATGCAACCCAGCGCAAGGGCATGACGCTGGTGCCGTTGGTGCTGTATTTCAACCACAAGGGCCGGGCGAAGCTGAAGATCGGGATCGCCAAAGGTAAAAAGCTGCATGACAAGCGCGAAACCCAGGCCAAGCGGGATTGGTCGCGGCAGAAACAGCGGCTGATGAAAGATCACAGCTAGGCCGAAACGCTATTGAGGGCTGCGCCGGGCCGAAGCCCGGCCTACCCGGTGATTGCAGATCGCGTGATCAGAACGCCATGGCCGCCTGAACGGCGCGTTTCCAACGGGCATAGGCGGCGTCGCGGTCTTCTTGCGGCATGTCAGGCTCGAATCTCTGATCCAGCTGCCATGTCTCGGCGAAACCGTCCTGATCGGGATAGATCCCGGCCTTCATGCCCGCCAACCAGGCCGCCCCTAAGGCCGTTGTTTCCTGCATCACGGGCCGATCGACCGGTGCGCCCAAAATGTTGGAAAGGCCCTGCATGGCCCAGTCAGATGCGCTCATACCGCCATCGACGCGCAGGATCACCTCTGCCTCGGCCCCCCAGTCACCCTGCATGGCATGCCAAAGGTCTCGGGTCTGGAAAGCGATGCTTTCCAATGTGGCACGGGTGATTTCGGACCGGCCCGAGTTGCGAGTCAGCCCGAACATTGCGCCGCGGCAGTCCGGTTTCCAGTATGGCGCACCCAGGCCGGTGAATGCGGGCACCAGCACCACGTGCTGGTTCGGATCGGCCTGCTTGGCCAGATCGCCGCTCTGTGGGGCCGAGTCGATGATCTGGAGCGCGTCGCGCAGCCACTGCACGGCGGCCCCGGCGATAAAGATCGAGCCTTCCAGCGCATAGGTCCGCTGCCCATCCAGCTGATACCCGATCGTGGTGAGCAGACGATTTTTTGAGGCAACCGGCTGCGTGCCGGTGTTCAACAGGGCAAAACAGCCGGTGCCATAGGTCGATTTCATCATGCCGGGTTGGAAACAGGCCTGCCCGATAGTTGCGGCCTGCTGATCCCCGGCCACGCCAAGAATAGGGATGCTGCCGCCGAGCAGTGTGGTTGTGCCAAAATCGGCGGCGCAATCCAGCACCTCTGGCAGCATCGCGTTTGGGACATCCAGCAGATCGCAGATCTCGGCGCTCCATGCGCCTTTGTGGATGTCAAACAACAGGGTCCGGGCGGCGTTGGTGGCATCGGTGACGTGGTTGCGCCCTTCAGTCAGCCGCCAGATCAGGAAAGAGTCGATGGTGCCGAACAGCAGCTCTCCGGTTTCGGCCTTTTCGCGGGCGCCGGGAACGGTATCCAGCAGCCATTTCACCTTGGTGCCCGAGAAATACGGGTCCAACAGCAGCCCAGTTTGCAGAGTCACATCATCCTCGCACCCGGCCTGTTTGTAGCGGGCGCAGATATCGGCGGTGCGGCGGTCCTGCCAGACGATGGCATTGTGGATCGCCTTGCCGGTGGTCTTGTCCCAGACCACGGTGGTTTCACGCTGGTTGGTGATACCAATCCCGGCAATCTGCGCAGGCGTTGTGCCCGTGGAGTCCATCACCTCCTGACACACACTCAGAACGCTGTACCAGATATCCTCGACATCATGTTCGACCCAGCCTTCCTGCGGGAAATGCTGGGGAAATTCCTGCTGTGCCGTGCCCACGCGCTGCATCTGAGCGTCAAACAAAATGGCGCGCGATGATGTCGTGCCCTGATCAATAGCCAGAATATATGTCATGCCCGCGTTCCTCCCCCGGTGGTGTTTTGCGGGACTTTAGCGCAAACACTCGCGCAGGGGCCAGAGCAGAAATCAGGCTGCAGCGACCGGGATATTGTCTATCAGCCGCACGCCATCCGCCCAGGCGGTGACGAACAGGCGGGCCGGGCGGTCGGCGCGGGGAAGGGCCTGTAGGGTTTCGGCACAGCGCAGGTCGATATATTCGACCTCGGTGAAGCCCGCTTCGATCAGGGTGTCCTGTGCAACTTGCGCAAGCGGCGCGAAATCCGCGCCCTGTGACAGCGCTTCTGCCATCTCGCGCATGATCTGGTTCTTCTGCGCCGCGATCTGCAGCCCTTCGGCCGAGAGGCGCAGATTACGCGAGGACATCGCCAAGCCCGACGGCTCACGCACGGTGGGGCAACCGATGACTTCGATCGGGATATCCAGATCACGGGCCATGCGCCGCACGACCAACAGCTGTTGATAGTCTTTTTCCCCGAAATAGGCTCGATCCGCCTGCGTTTGCAGGAACAGTTTGGCGACCACCGTGGCGACGCCTTCGAAGTGACCGGGGCGGAAGGGCCCCTCCATCACATCGGTCAGGCCCGCGACCGAAACCGTTGTCGAGAACCCCTCGGGGTAGATCTGATCCGGATCCGGCACATAAATCGCGTCAACGCCATAGGGAGCCAGTATTTCGGCGTCCTCACGCTCGGTCCGCGGGTAGTTGGCCAGATCCTCGGGGTTGTTGAATTGTTTGGGGTTCACAAAGATCGTGACAATCACGCGGTCGCACCCGGCCTTGGCCGCCTCGACCAGTGACAAATGCCCCTGATGCAGCGCGCCCATTGTGGGGACGACGCCGATGACCTCTCCGTCACGGTGCCATTGCGTGGTCAAAGCCCGCAGGTCCGCCAATCGGCGCAGAATAGGAGCGGTCATGTGCTGATGCCTTTGGGGGCCTGATCCGCAAACACATGCTCATCCGCCGGGAAGGTGCGGGCGCGTACTTCGGCGGCGTATTCAGCAATGGCGGCTTCGGCCAATGGGCCAAGTTCGGCGTAGCGTTTGACGAATTTCGGTTTGAACGCAGTGAAAAAGCCAACCATGTCGTCGACAACAAGGATCTGCCCATCACAGCCGGCCGAGGCCCCGATGCCGATGGTCGGTATTTCCACCTCAGCTGTGATCCGATCGGCCAGACCTTGCGGAACCTTCTCTAACACGACCGAAAACGCACCTGCCTGTGCCACGGCGGCGGCATCAGCCAGAACCGCTTCGGCCTGTTCGTCACGGCCTTGCACCTTGTAGCCGCCAAGCGTGTTGATGGATTGCGGCGTCAGGCCGATGTGGGCCATGACCGGGATGCCGCGCTCTACCAGAAAGCGGATGGTTTCGGCCATCTCGACCCCACCTTCCAGTTTCACTGCGCCTGCACCGGTTTCTGCCATCAGGCGGGCCGCGTTGCGGAAGGCTTGCGCTGGGTTTTCCTCGTAACTGCCAAAGGGCATGTCGATCACCATCATCGCGCCTTCCAATCCGCGAGCGACGGCCTGACCGTGCAGGATCATCATCTCCATCGTCACGCCAAGGGTCGATTCCAACCCATGCAGCACCATTCCGACGCTGTCGCCAACAAGGACAAAGTCGCAATAGGCGTCCATCAGTCGGGCCATCGGTGTGGTGTAGGCCGTCAGACTGACCAAGGGATCGCCGCCTTTACGCGCACGGATATCCTCGGCGTTCGGGGCTTTTTTGCGGGCTGTGGCGCTCATGCTCGGCTCCGGCACGGTTCATGTTGCAGCGCGGCATAACAGATCTGACCGGGCACGCGAAACCCCGGTTGCGCGAACATTTCCTTGAATGACCCTAGGTTTAAGGGAACACTGGCCTCCGATAGGCCCAAAAACACGCGGCTACGTTGACATCAACGGGGAGAGATTTTCATGACAAAGCAGATGTTTCGAACCTTCGGATCCATATTGGCGCTAAGCGCCAGTGTGCTGGCGACGCAGGCATTGGCGAAATCCGACATCACCATCGCCATGCAGCTGGAGCCACCGCATCTGGACCCGACCAGTGCCGCCGCACAGGCCATTGATTCGGTTGTTTACACCAATATTTTCGAAGGTCTGACCCGTTTCATGGGCGACGGCTCGGTCGTGCCGGGGCTGGCGGAAAGCTGGGAGATCTCAGACGACGGCACCATCTATACCTTCAAGCTGCGCGATGGAGTGACCTTCCACGATGGCACCACGATGGATGCCGAGGACGTCAAGTTCAGCCTGGATCGCGCTATGGCCGAGGACAGTGCGAATGCGCAAAAGGCGCTGTTCGCTGGCATCGAAGGCGTGGAGGCGGTGGAGCCCCTGACCGTCAAGGTGACCCTGTCCGAGCCAAACGGGAACTTCCTGTTCAACATGGCTTGGGGCGACGCCGTGATCGTGGCCTCAGACAGCGTCGACGACATCAAGACCAACCCGGTCGGAACCGGGGCGTTCACCTTTGGCGAATGGGTGCAGGGCGACAGCATTACGCTGAACCGCAATCCTGATTATTGGGGCGATCAGCCCGCGTTAGAGACGGCTACGTTCAAATTCATCTCGGATCCGACCGCCGCTTTTGCCGCCATGATGGCCGAGGATGTGGACGTGTTCGACAATTTCCCCGCGCCCGAGAACCTGCCTCAGTTCGAGGCCGATCCACGCTTTCAGGTGCTTGTCGGCTCGACCGAAGGGGAGACGATCCTGTCCACGAACAACAAGCAGGAGCCCTTTGACGATATCCTCGTTCGGCAGGCGCTGGCCCACGCGATCGACCGTCAAGCGATCATTGACGGTGCCATGTTCGGCTATGGCACCCCCATTGGCACCCATTTCGCGCCGCATCACCCGGCCTATGTCGATCTGACCGGGCAATCCGCCTATGATCCGGAAAAAGCCAAATCTCTGCTGGCTGAGGCCGGCTTGGCAGACGGGTTCGAAACCACCCTGCATCTGCCGCCCCCGTCCTATGCACGTCGAGGTGGAGAGATCATCGCCGCTCAATTGGCCGAGGTCGGGATCAAGGCCGAGATCATCAATGTCGAATGGGCGCAGTGGTTGGAGTCGGTCTTCAAGGGCAAGGATTTCGGCCTGACCATCGTCAGCCATACCGAGCCGATGGATATCGGCATCTACGCCCGGCCCGACTACTATTTCCAGTATGAAAGCTCGGATTTCCAGGCGCTGATGGATCTGCTGAACACCACAACCGACCCGGATGAGCGCACCCGCCTGATGGGTGAGGCACAGCGGTTGATTTCCAGCGACTACGTCAACGGATACTTGTTCCAATTGGCCAAGCTCGGCGTGGCCAAGGAAGGCGTGCAGGGGCTGTGGCAGAATGCGCCAACAGCCGCTATTGATCTGACCGCGATCAGCTGGGCTGAGTAACTGTCGGGGCTAACCCGCCCCGTCAATCAGCCAATTGCTATGAACCCAGCCCTTGCGACGGGGCTGGCCATAGTAGACGCCGATCCACTCCCCTTGTTGTGCACAGGTGCGGACTGTGTCGCCGTTGCGCAGTTGGTCGACTTGGAAATAGTTCGACCCCGGTCCCGTGCGCACAGCCAGAAAGCCATCACCGTTCGGATCCAGACCCGAGACGATACTGGCCGCGCATCCCGCGGCTTGCCCGTCTTCGGTGATCACGAAATCCACATCCAGTTGCTGAGCGGGCGCCGCGCCCGCTGCGGCTAAAAACAAAGCCGCAAGTACAGGTATTCTCATCATCAATTTCCTTTCAAACAATGGTCTCAGGATAGGACCCGCACTGATTCTCGACAATGGAACTGGTGCTGGACCCAAAGCGCGGCCCGGCCTAACGTGGCGCTGATGCTTCGCTATGCCCTCAAACGTCTGATTTCGCTGGTGATCAGCCTGGCGGTTGCCTCGGTGGTGATCTTCGCCGTGATCGAGATCGCGCCGGGCGATCCAGCCTCATTCATGCTGGGCGTCAACGCGCAGCCCGATACGCTAGCCGCGCTGCGGGCCGAGTTGGGGTTGGATATGTCCAAACTTGATCGGTACTTCAATTGGGTCGGAGGGATGCTGACCGGCGATTTTGGCACCTCCTACACCTATCGCACGCCGGTGTCGCAGATGATCGCGGATCGGCTCTGGGTGTCATTGCCGCTGGCGCTTTATGCGCTGACCCTGTCCACCCTGATTGCCTTTCCGGCGGGCATCTACGCCGCCGCCCGGCGCGGGAAACCGGGCGATCTGACCGTCATGGGGGCCACGCAATTGGGCATTGCCGTGCCGAACTTCTGGTTCGCGATGATGCTGGTCCTGATCTTCGCCATCAACCTCCGCTGGTTCAACGCCGGAGGGTTCGCCGGTTGGGACAAGGGGTTCTGGACCGGTATGCATTCTCTGACCCTGCCTGCCATCGCTTTGGCACTGCCACAAGCGGCTATTCTGGCGCGGGTGATGCGGTCATCGCTGCTCGACATACTTGGCGAGGATTTCATGCGCACCGCCCGAGCCAAGGGGCTTTCCCGCCGTCAGGCGCTGTGGAGACACGGAGTGCGCAACGCGCTGATTCCGGTGCTGACGATCATCGGGCTGCAATTTTCGTTCCTGCTGGCCGGGTCGATCATCATCGAGCAGGTCTTCTACTTGCCCGGTCTCGGGCGGTTGGTGTTTCAGGCGATCTCGGCCCGCGATCTGATCGTGGTGGAATCCGTGGTGATGTTGCTGGTCTTTGCCGTCATCACCGTGAACTTTCTGGTCGATCTAGCCTATGCCGCCGTTGACCCACTGTCGCTAACACGCGATATGTCCGGTGTATGTAACATGCGATCTGTCCGGTTCTATTCTGTCTCTGAGAGGAGGCGTTATGAACCGAGCAGAAGTGTTACAGGAAGTTCGACTGATGAAGTTTGAAGATGTGTATTCGCGGCGAAGCGCGAACAAGCTGACGCAAGAACAGGCGGCTGAGATACTGGGTGTATCCGTGCGCACCGTCAGGCGTTGGGAGGATCGATTTGAGGCGGATGGTGCAGAAGGTCTGTACGACCGTCGGCTTGGCAAACTGGCCAACAATCGTGTTGCCACGGATAAGGTCATGGAGATGCTTGAACTGTTTGATACCAAGTACTGGGATTACACGCCGAAGCATTTCCACGAGAAGCTGGTGGCCCACCATGGTTTCACACAGAGCTACAACTGGGTGCGGCTTACACTGCAGCGCCACGGCCGGGTTCAGGCAGCACCCCGACGAGGTGCCCATCGGCGCAAGCGGCCCCGCCGTCCGATGGTTGGCATGATGTTGCATCAGGACGGCTCCAGCCATGAATGGGTTCCGGGTCAGTGGTGGGATCTGATCGTCACCATGGACGATGCCACCAACCGGGTTTATTCGGCATTCTTTGTCGAGGAAGAAGGGACGATGAGCAGTTTTCAGGGGCTGACAGAGGTGATCGAGGCGCAAGGTCTGTTTTGCTCGCTCTATGCCGATCGGGGCTCTCATTACTGGCATACGCCCGAAGCGGGCGGCAAAGTGGACAAGGACAATCTGACCCAGGTCGGGCGCGCCTTGCAGCAACTCGGCATTGAGCTGATCCCGGCCTATTCACCGCAGGCCCGTGGACGGTCTGAACGCATGTTTGGCACGTTCCAGAACCGATTGCCGCAGGAACTGCGGTCCCATGGGATCACAACCATTGAAGAGGCCAATCAGTTCCTGAAAGAGGTCTATCTTCCCGAACACAATGCCCTGTTTGCAAAGGAGCCGGAGGATACGACCTCGGCCTTCGTGCCGTTTACAGGCAATGTGCGCGACACCCTGTGTGTGCAGGAAGACCGCGTCGTCGGCAACGACAATACGGTGCGCTACAAGGGCCTGGTCATGCAGATCGCGGCAGACAGGCACCGTCATCATTTCGTCAAGGCGAAGGTCAGGGTCCACGAATACCCCGATGGTCAACTGGTCATCTTCCACGGCCCGAGATGCATTGGCCGCTACCAGCCTGACGGATCACCCATCACACAGGAGGATAGCAAACACAAAGTCGCGTGACCCGCTTCGACGTGGCGCGAACGCGGTGGCCCAAATCTACGGTCGCCTACGGCTCCCTCCGAATTGGGCCACCGCGCAATCAACTGAAGCGGACAATTGGCATGTTACCTACACCGGACAATTCAGAATGTTCTCGACATGCCGCCGTTGACCCACGGCTGAGGAGCCGGACATGAGCCGAAACCTGATCCTTGGCGCAGTGCTGTCGTCTCTGGTTCTGCTGGCGGCGCTGATCTCGTTTGTCTGGACGCCTTATGACCACGCCGCGCTGGACATTCCCGCGAAACTGCAGCCACCCAACGCGCAGCATTGGTTCGGCACCGATCACTTCGGGCGCGACATGTTTTCGATGATCATGGTCGGCGCGCGGACGTCCATTGCCGTGGCGCTGGTGGCGGTGGGGATCGGTATGGTGTTAGGCGTGCCTTTGGGCCTGACGGCGGCAGCGCGCAAGGGATCTTGGCTGGATGAGGTCATTATGCGCGGCAATGATCTGGTCTTTGCCTTCCCCTCTCTGGTCATCGCGATTTTGATCACTGCCGTTTTCGGCGCCGGTGCGATCAACGCGATCATCGCCATCGGCATCTTCAACATCCCCGTTTTCGCCCGTATCACCCGCGGCGCGGCCCTGTCCTTGTGGGAACGAGAGTTCATCCTCGCCGCCCGTGTCTCGGGTAAGGGAGCTGCACGGATCTCGGCGGAGCATATCCTGCCCAATGTCGCAAACCTGCTGATCGTTCAGGGAACCATCCAGTTCAGCCTTGGAATCCTAGCCGAGGCGGGCTTGTCCTATGTCGGTCTCGGCGCGCAACCACCCACGCCAAGCTGGGGCCGGATGCTGGCCGATGCGCAGACAATGGTCAGTTTTGCCCCGCATTTGGCTCTAATTCCGGGTCTGGCAATCGTTGTGACGGTGCTGGGTCTGAACTTGCTGGGTGACGGTCTGCGCGACTGGCTGGACCCCCGCATTCGGGTGGCGCGGGCATGAACCTGTTGCGGATCGAAAACCTGTCTCTGGCCATTCACGGGGCCGAGATTCTGAAGCGAGTCAGCCTGTCCATCGCGCCCGGTCAGATCGTGGCGGTCACGGGAGAGAGCGGCTCGGGCAAGTCCATGACTGCGCTGGCCGTCATGCAACTGATGCCAGACGGAGCGCACACCGACGGGTCGATACATCTGGACGGGCAAGAGATTCTAAACCTGCCTGAGACAAAAATGTGCGCCCTTCGCGGCGCGTCGATCGGAATGGTGTTTCAGGAACCGATGACCGCTCTGAACCCGGTCAAAACCATCGGCGATCAGGTGATCGAGACCATCCTGATCCACAAAGCGATGCCCCGCGAGCAAGCTGAGGCGCGCGCGCAAGAGGTTCTCAGCCGTGTTGGCCTGCCCCCTGACCGTTTCCCTCTGTCCCGCTACCCGCATGAACTGTCGGGCGGCCAGCGTCAGCGCGTCGTCATCGCGATGGCGATTGCACTCAGGCCCAGGTTGCTAATAGCGGATGAGCCGACAACGGCGCTGGACGTGACCACTCAAGCCCAAATACTGGACCTGCTGAAGGGGCTGGTGCACGAATATGATATGGGGCTTCTGATGATCACACATGATCTGGCTGTCGTGGCCAATATGGCGGATCAGATCGTGGTCATGCGCCGGGGCGAAGTGGTCGAGAGCGGCGCAACCGATCATCTGCTTAAAAACATGCAGCACCCCTATACGCGGATGCTATTTGACGCCTCGAACCATCAAGTTGCTCTGCCCGAAACTCAGGAGCAAAAGCCCTTGCTTGAGGTCACCGACGTGGTCCGTGACTATCGCCTGCCGCGCACGGGACTGTTCACAAAGCCCGCCCATATGCGGGCGGTGGACACGATCAGCTTTACCCTCAACCGCGGAGAGCGTCTGGGCCTGGTCGGAGAGTCAGGATGTGGAAAATCTACCCTAACTCGGGCTATTCTTGGCCTTGAGGAGGTCCAATCCGGCGAAATCCGGCTGGATGGCGTGCCCGTTTTCTCGGGCCACAAGCCAAATCTCGACGTCCGCCGCAAGATGCAGGTCGTGTTCCAAGACCCCTATGGCAGCTTCAACCCGCGCCACCGCGTCGCGCGGTTGATCACGGAACCGTTTCACCTGCTGGAAACAACTCCGACAGGGTCCGAGCGTCAGGACAGGATCGCCGAGATGTTACGTGCTGTCGGCCTCAGCCCGGATGATGCAGGGAAATACGTCCATGAATTTTCGGGTGGGCAGCGGCAACGTATCGCCATTGCCCGAGCGTTGATCATCCGCCCAGAGCTGATCCTGTTTGATGAGGCGGTCTCGGCCCTCGACGTGTCGGTCCGGGCGCAAATCCTCGATCTTCTGGCCGAGCTTTGCGCGGCCTATGATCTGACCTACCTGTTCATCAGCCACGATCTAAGCGTCGTGCGCACGATCACGGATCGGGTGATGGTGATGCAGGCTGGGAAAATCGTCGAGCAAGGCGAGACCGAGGATGTCTTTGCCAATCCCAGCCATCCCTATACCCGAAAGTTGATCTCGGCCGCGCCGCAATTGCCCGAGATCGGGCGCAAAATCGCATGATTTTCGCTATGTTAGAGCCTAAATACAGGAGTTCCCAATGACCAACCCGATTTGGTTCGACCCCAGCCAATGCCTGATCGGTGGGGAGTGGAAAACGCCGGAAGCGGGGGGATACTTGCCGCTTGCGAACCCTTCGGACGGGTCGGAACTCTGCCAGATTGCACGTGGTCAACAGGCCGATATCGACGCGGGCGTTGCTGCCGCGCGATCTGCGTTGAACGGGGACTGGGGCCAGATGCCCGCGTTTGAGAGGGGGCGTATCCTGAGCAGACTGGGACAATTGGTTCTCGTCCGGGTGGACGACCTCGCCCGGCTTGAGGCCATGGATGTCGGCAAACCGCTGACCCAGGCCCGCGCCGATGCCATCGCTTTGGCGCGGTATTGCGAATTCTACGGAGGCGCGGCGGACAAGGTGATGGGTGAGACCATCCCCTATCTTGATGGCTACACCGTCTACACCCTGCGCGAGCCGCATGGGGTCACGGGGCATATCGTGCCGTGGAATTACCCGATGCAGATCATTGGACGCTCGGTCGGGGCGGCGCTGGCCATGGGCAATGCATGCGTTTTGAAACCTGCAGAAGAGGCCTGCCTGACCGCGCTCGCCTTCGCGCATCTGGCAGTTGAGGCCGGATTGCCCGCCGGGGCGCTGAACGTCGTTCCCGGTCTGGGGGCTGAGGCTGGCGTGGCGTTGTCCGGGCACGCGGGCGTTGACCATATCTCGTTCACCGGGTCGGTTGCGACGGGGGCCTTGGTGCAGCAGGCGGCCGGGAAAAATGTGGTTCCAGTGACGCTGGAGCTGGGCGGGAAGTCCCCGCAATTGGTTTTTGATGACGCCGACCTGGAGGCGGCCCTGCCGTTTTTGGTCAATGCGGGCATTCAGAACGCGGGGCAGACGTGTTCGGCCTCGTCGCGCATTCTGGTGCAGCGCGGTTTGTATGAACAGGTCAAGGAGCGGATGGCCGAGGCCTACGCGCAACTGACCGTCGGGCCTGCGTTAGACGACCTGCGCGTAGGGCCGCTGATCTCGGACCGGCAGAAGGCAATTGTTTCCGGGTTCTTGTCCAAAGGCGCGGATTTGACGATTGCCGGGCAGGGACAGATCGTAGCCGACGCACCTGAGGCGGGGGCCTATGTGCGCCCTACGCTGTTTGCCGACGTTCCCGCCGATCACGCTCTGGCCCGGGAAGAGATCTTTGGCCCAGTTCAAATCATGATCCCGTTTGAGACCGAAGAACAGGCTCTAACCATAGCCAACAGCACGGACTACGGGCTGGTCGCCAGCATCTGGACGCGCGACGGGGCGCGGCAGATGCGATTGGCCAAGCGCCTGCGTTCGGGGCAGGTGTTCATCAACAACTACGGCGCAGGCGGAGGCGTAGAGCTACCATTCGGAGGGGTCGGTAAATCCGGCCACGGCCGCGAAAAAGGGTTCGAGGCGCTCTATGGCTTTTCGCAACTCAAGACGGTGGCTGCCCTGCACGGCTAAACGATCACCTCGATCGGTTTCTGCGCGCCAACGCCGAACACCCGCTTGTAGCGCTCGATTTCCTCGGCAGGTCCCATGGCTTTTTCCGGGTTATCCGACAGTTTGACCGTCGGGCGCCCATTGGCAGACACCGCCTTGCAAACCAGCGAGAACGGCGCCAGCGCGTCATCTGGAACAAGGCCGCGGAAGTCATTGGTCAGCAGCGTGCCCCAGCCAAAGGAGATATTGGTGCGCTCTGAGAACTGACTGTGCAGCTCTTTGATCTTGTCGACGTCCAAACCGTCCGAGAAGATGATCCGCTTCTGCTTAGGGTCCTCGCCACGAGACGTCCACCAGTCGATCGCAACCGCGGCACCGGCGGCGGGATCGCCGCTGTCGATGCGGATGCCCGTCCATCCGGCCAGCCAGTCCGGGGCGTGATCCAGAAACCCTTTGGTGCCATAGGTGTCAGGCAGGATGATGCGCAGATTGCCTTCATGTTCGTCATGCCAGTCGCTGAGGACGTCGTAGGGGGCCTGCGCCAGCGCTTCATCCGTGTCGGCGAGGGCGGAATAGACCATGGGCAGTTCATGCGCATTGGTGCCAATAGCCTCAACCTCGCGCCGCATGGCGATCAGGCAGTTCGAGGTGCCGGTGAACGACTCGCCCAGCCCCTCGATCATGGCCTGAACGCACCAATCTTGCCAAAGGAAGGAATGCCGCCTCCGCGTGCCAAAATCTGCAATCCCAAGCCCGTCGATAGAACCCAGCCGTTCGATCTTTTCCCACACACGCGTCATCGCACGGGCATAGAGCACCTGAAGTTCGAACCGACGCATGTGGTTCAGCACCGCGCGCGAGCGTAGCTCCATCAGCACCGCGAGCGCCGGGATTTCCCACAGCATGACCTCATGCCATTTGCCCTCGAAGGTCAGTTCGTATTGGTCGCCTTTACGTTCCAGATGGTAGGGCGGCAGGCGCATATTCTCGAACCACTCCATGAAATCCGAACGGAACATCTGCCTTTTGCCATAGAACATATTGCCCCGCAGCCACGTGCTTTCCCCCCGGCTGAGGCTGAGCGAACGGATGTGATCCAGCTGTTCCCGCAGCTCACCTTCGTCAATCAAATGGGCCAGCGGCACGTGATTCGAGCGGTTGATCAGGGAAAACGCGACATCTGTTTGGGGCTTGTTGCGAAACACTGACTGGCACATCAGCAGTTTGTAGAAATCCGTGTCGATCAAAGACCGCACAATCGGGTCGATCTTCCATTTGTGATTGTAGACACGGGTCGCGATGTCGACCATGGGGAACTCCTGCAATTTCCGTTGTTAGATCAATCAGCACGGTGAATGGCAAGAGTCGCTGATTCGGTGACAATGCCCGTTTGGCGTCACAATGCGGGCTTATTGTCCGGTGTTTTCACCAATTAGTGATGGGGTGGGATGGAAAGACAAAACTGATGGTTGTTAATGAGTTTGTTGTACGATTTTGATATGGTTGTAAGACCGGCGGAAGGGGATGTTCCGGCTCAGGTCTGTGCGCGGTTCAGAGATGTGAAGACCTCTGACGCGTTGCGAGGGGCTTCCCCTGGTATTCGCATGATGTTTCAGGATGCGGGGTTCGATCTCGACTCGCACGTCAGCGGCATCGTGCCAGATAAGTTTCCAACCGAAGATCTGCCTGACCGTACCCGGATATTGCGCACTCTGTTCGACAATATCAAAACCCGCGGTGTGCGGGGAGAATATTGCGGTGAGTTCGATCTGCGGCAATTCCTCGGCCACATTCGTCGCGCCGAGGCGGTTGATGGGCTTGTCCGGGTTATTCCTGTTCAGCACCCTCCGACCCCACAGCCTGACAGGCCCAAACGCAGGACCGCAAAAGGACGGATTGGGGTTGGTCTTGGAGTGGCAGTGATTCTGTTCGCGGTGCTTAAGTATTTCGCAGAAGCGGGTGCCACACCTTAGTCGGCCAGAGTAACCCCGGCGGCTTGCATAGCCTGTTGCGCCGCAGCCAGTGAACCCTCCATGTCAATCGCACGGCAGGCGCTTTGCACAACGGTGACGTCGAAACCCAGCTTCGCGGCATCAACTGCCGAATAGTGAACGCAGAAATCGGTCGCGAGCCCCACGAGGGTCAGTTTCGAAAAGCCGCGCGTGTCCAGATACCCTTTCAACCCGGTTGGCGTCGCTTGGTCATTCTCGAAAAACGCCGAGTAGCTGTCGATGGCGCTGCAGAACCCTTTGCGGATGATCAGATCGCCATCCGTGCGCAAATCCGGGTGAAAACCCGCGCCATCGGTGCCTTGCACGCAATGGTCGGGCCACAGAACCTGCGGGCCATAAGGCATCTGGGTCATTTCAAAGGGGGCCTTGCCCGCATGCGAACTGGCGAAGGAGGAATGCCCCGCCGGGTGCCAGTCCTGCGTCAAGATGACGGCGTCGAACCTGTCCATCATTGCGTTGATCGGGGCAACGATCTGATCCCCTCCGGCCACGGCCAGCGCGCCGCCGGGGCAGAAATCGTTCTGGACGTCGATGACAAGCAGGGCATGGGTCATGGCAATCTCCTTTGATGTTTGTCCAGCGGTTTGTCTGGTATTTTTGATCTTGAAGGCTGGGAAGTCCTCGAATATCCAATTGTTTTTCAATGTGTTGTAGATGATGGTCAGGAGCTTTCGAGCGGTGGCGATGATGGCTTTTCCCGACCCGCGCCGCTCCTTGATGCGGCGGTAGAACGTGTTGAGATAGCCGGAATATCGGATGGCGCTGAGCGTGCATTGCACCAGCGTCGTACGCACCAGCTTGTTGCCCTGCTTCGTAATCCTGCCGTGTATTTCAACGCCGTTTGAGGCGGCAACACGCGGCACGATCCCCACATAAGCGGCCAGTTTGTCGGCGGTGGCAAAGTCGTTCACATCGCCAATCCCGGACAGGAAAATCGCAGCGGCCCGCGCTCCAATGCCCTTGATTGAGGTGATTTCCTCAAACCCATCAAGCGCTGCAGCGGTCTCTTCCAGCGCCTTATCCAGCCTGCGGATCGCGGCACTCAACTGCAACGCCTGATCCCGCAGCTCCGTCAGTTCGATCCGTTCGACGTCGCTGAAGCGTTCAATCTCCAAAGCGCGCAACCGTTTGTCCGAGAAACCCGCCTTCTTGAGTTTGATCCCGTGCCGATTGAACATGCCATGGATCTTGTTGAGTACCCTGGTACGCGATTTCACCAACATGTCTCGAGTCTGTGCCAGAGAGGCCAGTTCGGTTTCACCTGCACGTTTCAGGCGTGTCTCGGGGAGCATGTCTTTAGACAGGAACGTCGCCAGAGCGCGCGCATCGTTGCGGTCGGTTTTCTTCACCGATTTGCGGATCACCTGGAACTGGCGTGGGTTCACCACGACGATCCGGCCCACGCAGGGGCGAATTTCTCGGCAGAACCATGCCGAGTTGCCGGTCGCTTCTACCGCCACTTCATCCTCCGCATCCACGCTCAGGCAGAACCGCTCAAGATCAGCCGCCGCGAGTTGAAACGTCTCAAACGCCTCTGAGCCATCCCCACCAATGCGGCAGATCGTGAAGGAATTCGTATGTAAATCGACACCAATAAAGGCCATGTGCTATACTCCCATCGTTGGGAGGCGGAACCCCGGATGGGGCGTGAACGGCCAAACCAAACTCCTATTCGAGGTCAGGGCAACAGCCCACGCCTCAGGATGGTCGTTCGGAAACAGGTGAAGGGTAATCTCCTTTACAGGGTCAAACGCCCTAGATTGCTCATACATCCTGAAACCTATCCGCCTCTCCCAACTCAATAACAGAATCAGGAATTTTGACCGTTCACAGCACATTCATCCCATCTCCTTTGGTTTATCGGTACGGCGCGGTTCCGGGGGCGTCAATCCGATCCCTTGCGACTCTGCGCTGTCAGGTTTAGACCGCGCGCATGTATACGATCGCTGCCCTCTACCACTTCACCCGTTTCGCTGATCACGCCGCCCTGCGCGCGCCGCTGTTGGACCTGTGCCGCGCGCAATCGGTCAAAGGCACCCTGTTGCTGGCGCAAGAGGGGATTAACGGCACGATTGCTGGCCCGCGCTCCGGGATCGACGCCGTTCTGGCGCATATCAAGGCCCTGCCGGGCTGTGCCGATCTGGAGTGGAAAGAGGCCACCGCCGACCATCCGCCTTTTGGCAAGATGAAGGTGCGTCTGAAGAAAGAGATCGTGACCATGGGCCAGCCGGATGTCGATCCGCGCGCCCGCGTCGGCAACTATGTCGAACCCGAGGAATGGAATGATCTGATCCGCTCGGACGATGTGGTCGTGATCGACACGCGCAACGACTATGAGGTGGCGATTGGCACGTTTGAGGGCGCAATAGACCCTGAAACTGCCAGCTTCCGCGAATTTCCCGACTGGTGGGAGCAGAACAAGGACCGATTCCACAATAAGCGTGTCGCGATGTTCTGCACTGGTGGTATCCGCTGCGAGAAATCCACCAATTTTCTGCTGGGGCAGGGGGTCGAGGATGTCTATCACCTTAAAGGTGGCATCCTACGCTATCTCGAAGAAATGCCTGCTGAGGACAGCACCTGGCAGGGCGAGTGTTTCGTCTTCGACAATCGTGTGTCGGTTGGCCACGGTCTGGTCGAGGGGCCGCATAACTTGTGCCACGGGTGCCGCCGCCCGATCCTGCCCGAAGATGTGAAGCGCCCGGAATATGAACATGGCGTGTCTTGCCATCTCTGCGTGGATGAGACGTCGGAGGCCGACAAGATGCGGTTCCGCGAGCGGCAGAAACAGATCCTCCTGGCCCGCGCGCGTGGCGATGAACATCTGGGCAGCGTCTGAATTCCGCTTGCAGGTCGGCGGGGAATCCCGATGATTGTTGCCGGATTGCTGTGATGGAGTTTCAATGACCCGCAAACCGACAACTCTGGCGGAATGGAAATCAACCTTTCTGGCCGCTGCCGGGTTGGTGCTGGCCAGTTTTCTGGCATGGTTTGGCCTGTCGCGGTTGAGCGAAACCACCGCAGGGGACACGATTGGCACCATTGCCTCGGTCGCGTTGCTGATCTGGCTGGTGTCGCAGTCGTGGTACTACATGACCCAGGTGAAATCGCCGCGCAGACTGTTGTTCTTGATGGGTGTATCCTTCATTCAGGTCGTGCCGTTCCTGTTTGCGGCCGTCTATGGGGCCTTTGGCTACAACGACAATTGCGTTCTCGGGGCGGAAGGCCCTGCCGATATTCTGTATTTCTCATATGTCACCTTCACCACCGTTGGGTATGGCGACATGAGCCCAACAGGCCTATGCCGCGGCTTGGCCGTGTCCGAGGCCGTCACCGGCTACATCCTTTTGGGCATGTTTGTTGCGGCAGCCGTGTCGCTTTATTCGCGAAACCACGCGCATTAAATCGTTTTGCGTTTTAACTAAGGTAAAGCCATCGAAATGCGCGTTCGACCGCAGGGAGAGGCAGCGCATTGCGATTCAAGTCAAACACAAAACGATCTTGGCTCTATTTATTCTGGTCGATCCAACGCGACATGAGCTGCTTGTCGCGAAAGCACTCGGACGGGATCGGGAGACGTTTGCTGCGCGATATCCCTTCAGCAAAGGCGACCTGCTTGCCGGTCGGGTAGTTGGCAAAGGGCGATGGATCCTCGGGCTTGTGGGCCGAGATCCAAGCAGACATGGACTTGCGGTCCCGCTGCGCCTCAACCGGGATTTCTAGCGCGGTCTGCTCGGCGATGGCGCGGGCATAGCGCATCTGCCGATCTGTGACCGGCAGCAGGTGGTAGTCGTTCGAAGGGCCGTTTAGGGCCTGATTTCGTGCGTGGTAAGACATCGGAATGTTCCTCTGAATATGTGGAACATAAATAGAACATTAACTCTTTTTTTCAAGGGCAAGGCGATTCACATCAGCGGGAGTTTGCCGTGATTCAGTTTTATTGACTGACCAATCAACAAAAGATACACGCTTGGGAAATTGCTTCGGAAAAGGAACCCGGCATGAAATTTCAGCCCAAGGCGAGCCATTTCATCAATGGCGCATACGTAGAAGACACCAACGGCGCACCGATTGATGTGATCTACCCTGCAACCGGTGAGGTCATTGCCCGGCTGCATTCAGCCACGCCCGAAATCGTTGATCAGGCTTTGAACAGTGCAAAAGCGGCGCAAGCGGAATGGGCAGCCATGTCCGGGACCGAGCGTGGCCGCGTTCTGCGCCGCGCCGCAGACATCATGCGCGACCGCAATCACGACCTCTCGGTGCTGGAAACGCATGACACCGGTAAACCCCTGCAAGAGACGCTGGTGGCCGATGCGACCTCGGGCGCGGATGCGCTGGAGTATTTCGGAGGTCTGACCGCATCCCTGACCGGTGAACACATCCCTCTGGGCGGTGGAGACTTCGTCTACACCATCCGCGAGGCGCTGGGCGTGTGCGTCGGGATCGGCGCATGGAACTACCCCACCCAGATCGCCTGCTGTGTAGAAAAGCGTGCAATTTTGACCCCCTAAGCGGGGAAATCGGCGTCCAAATTTGACCCCTCCCTATGGTTGTAGACATCCTTTTCATTGAGCAGTCGATGGAGAGGCAAGCGGGATGATTTGCGTGGAAACTATTAGAAAAGTGCGTCGCTTACACCTGATCGAAAAAAAGAGCATCAAGGAAATTTGCCGTTCGCTCAATTTGAGCCGTGCAACGGTTCGAAAGATAATCCGATCGGGAGTGACGGAGTTCAAATATGAGCGCAAATCGCAGCCATACCCGGTGCTCGGGCCTTGGCGCGCGCGTCTGGATGAAACGCTTGAGGAGAACGAGGCGCTTCCGAAGAAACACCGCAAGCGGATGACCAAAATCTGGAAGGAACTCTCCGATGATGGTTTTGGCGGCGGGTATGACAGTGTTCGACGCTACACAAAGAATTGGCGCATTGCGCACGGCCGACAACAGGCGCAGGCGTTCATCCCGCTGATCTTTGATCCTGGGGAGGCGTACCAGTTCGACTGGAGTGTGGAGACGGTTTTGATGGACGGTGCACTCACGACCGTGAAGGTTGCCCATTTCAAACTTTGCCATAGCCGCATGCCATTCTCCATTGCCTATCCGCGCGAGACGCAGGAGATGGTCTTTGATGCCCACGACGAGGCCTTCAAATTCTTTGGTGGAGGCTGCATCAACGGGATCTACGATAACATGACGACCGCCGTCGATGCGATCCTGTCGGGCAAGGAAAGAAAGTTCAACAAGGCATTCTCCCGGATGTGTTCTCATCATCTGGTGAACCCGATCGCCTGTACGCGCGCGGCCGGTTGGGAGAAGGGTCAGGTTGAGAATCTGGTCAAGGAGAGCCGCGCCTATAGTTTTACACCGCGTCTGGAGGTGGCCGACTTCGATGAATTGAATGCCCGGCTGCAAAAAGACGCGATCAAACGCGCAAAAGAACTGCGGCATCCGGAAAACCTGGAGGTGACGGTCTGGGAGGAGTTCCAGCAGGAAAAGCCGCTGCTGACGCATCTGCAGAAGCCCTTCGTCGGGTTCCGTGAAAAGACGGTCGCCGTGAGCCGAACCTGCCTGATCAACTTCGAAAGAAACAAATACAGCGTTGAGGCAAGAGCTGTTGGACGTCAGGTCCAGTTGCAGGTCTACGCCACGCGGATTGTCCTGCGCCAAGACGGTGAGATTGTCGGAGAGCACGAACGGTGCTTCGGCCGAGGAAAAACGATCTTCAACCCTTGGCACTATGTGCCCGTCCTCAAGCGCAAGCCTGGCGCTCTGCGCAATGGAGCACCGTTCCGTGACTGGGACCTACCACCGGCAATGACGCAGATCTGGACCCATCTGCGGGGCACATCCGACGGAGACCGGCAACTTGCCGATATTCTTTTCGCTGCTTACCAGCACGACATTGATGTGGTCGAGGCTGCCTGCGAAGAAGCTCTAAAATCTGGCCTGCGCAAGGCCGATGCGATCCTGAACATTGTCTCTCGGCGCACCAATCCCCCGCCGCCAAAGGCGATTGAGCCGCCTGCCCACCTGCAGCTGAAAATGGCACCGATCGCGGATTGCGCTCGCTATGACAGGCTTGGAGGCTCCCATGCAACTGCGTAAGGAAATTCTCGAACTTGCCCGTCAACTGAAGTTGCCAGGCATCGTCAACTGCTTTGACGAAGTGATGCAGGCCGCAGCCAAAAACAACTGGCGGCCCCAACAGGTCGTGGCCGAACTCCTCACGGCCGAACTGGCCGAAAAGACTGCGCGCTCGATCCGGTATCAGATGGGTGCCGCAAAGTTCCCGGTCTGCAAGTCCTTACCTGAGTTCGACTTCACGGTCAGCCCCGTCAACGAGGAAGTCGTGCGCAATCTTCATGACGGCGATTTTATGGACCAGGCTAGGAATGGCGTGCTGGTCGGTGGAACCGGATCGGGCAAAACGCATCTCGCAACAGCGATCGGGGGCCACGCGGTCAATAACCGCCGGCGGGTCAGGTTCTTCAGCGCTGTGGATCTCGCGAACAAGCTGGAGGCTGAACATCGCGAAGGCAACGCCGGGCGGCTCAGCGAGCAGCTGATCCGCGTCGACCTCGTGATTATAGACGAACTCGGTTATCTGCCGTTCGCAGAGTCTGGTGGACGATTACTCTTCCATCTCATCAGCAAACTGTACGAGCGAACGTCTATTCTGCTAACAACCAACCTCGCATTTGCTGAATGGCCGAGTGTGTTCACAGATGCCAAAATGACCACTGCTCTCCTGGATCGACTGACACACCATTGCGATATCATCGAAACCGGGAACGAAAGCTGGCGAATTAACCACCGCGACTAACCTCGAAATCGGGGAATAAATTCAAAACAGACAGCAGGTCAAACCTTCAGTCGAGCTACGCTCTCTTTTCGGTTTGACCTGCTGTCCACCCCCCTCCTGAATCAACCTAAACACGACCCCCTCAACGCCCCTCTTAGCTCCAAGGGGGGTCAAATTTGGACGCCGATGGGGGGTCATTATTCAATGCCGATTGACACAGATGGTGCAAAACGCGGAGGGCGTATTCGCTTTCGCGGGTTCGCTCAGCTGCCCGCGCAAGTTTGAACTGCCTGAAAGAGCAAAAATTTCGGTCTTTTATTGACCGACCATACGGTAAATAATATGATGTTGAAAATTGCGGGCGTAGGGCCGCGAAGATCATCTCAAGAATGAGGAGAGACCCATGACGATCCAAGAGATTTCAAGTTTCGCGGCCGGTGAGTGGATTGCACCGGGGGAAGGAGCGCGCAACATTGCCAGCGCTGTGACAGGCGAGGTGATCGCGACCGCTGGCAACAACGGTTTGGATGTGCAAGGGATGCTGGACTATGCACGCAATGTTGGGGGACCGGCATTGCGCGACATGACCTTTCACGAGCGCGCCAAGATGCTCAAGGCAGTGTCGACGCATTTGGCTCAAAACAAGCAGGTCATGTATGACCTGTCTTTCAACACGGGCGCAACACAGTCGGATCATCTGATCGATATCGACGGCGGGATCGGCACAATGTTTGTGTTTGCATCGAAAGGCCGTCGCGAAATGCCTGATGGCCACGTGTATCTGGATGGTGACGTCGAGCAGCTATCGCGCAACGGTACGTTTCTTGGCCAGCACATCTGTACTCCGCTGCGGGGTGTAGCAGTCCATATCAACGCGTTCAACTTTCCGGTTTGGGGCATGTTGGAAAAGCTGGCTCCAACCTTGCTGGCTGGTGTTCCGGCTATCGTCAAACCGGCAACGAACTCCTGCTATGTCACCGAATTGTGCGTGCGGCTGATGCTGGATTCAGGCATTTTGCCCGCCGGAGCGCTACAACTTGTGTCGGGTGGCTTAGGTGACATGCTGGATCGTCTGACCATGCAGGACGTGGTCAGTTTTACCGGATCCGCCGACACAGCTCTGAAACTACGCTCGAATCCCGTTATTCTGGAAAACTCCGTGCGTTTTGTGGCGGAACAGGACAGTCTGAACTGTTCGGTGCTGGGCGTAGATGCTGAACCGGGCACGCCGGAATTTGACCTGTTCATCAAAGAAGTTCAACGTGAAATGACCACAAAGGCGGGTCAGAAATGTACTGCGATCCGCCGGATAATTGCGCCTGAGCCCCATGTACAGGCAGTGATCGAAGCGCTCTCCGCGCGGCTGGCAAAAACAATCATTGGCGACCCGAAACTTGAAACCACACGTATGGGCGCCCTGGTTTCCAATGGCCAGAAACGGGATGTACTGGAAAAAGCTGCGATCATTGGCCAAGAAGCGGAGCGCGTATTTGGGAATCCGGACGACTTCGCCGTTGACGGCGCGGATGCCGAAAAGGGGGCCTTTCTGCCGCCGATGCTATTTCATTGTGGCAACCCGGATGCGGCAAAACGTGTACATGACACCGAAGCCTTCGGTCCGGTCAGTACGATCATGGGGTATCGCGATACAGACCACGCAATTGAATTGGCGAACAAGGGGCAGGGATCTCTGGTCGCTTCGGTCATTACTCATGATGCCGATGTGGCGCGCGCATTCGCAATGGGCGCCGGGGCGTATCACGGGCGGCTTTATTTCAACAACCGCGACTCAATGAAAGAGTCCACGGGCCACGGCTCACCTTTGCCACATATGGTTCATGGCGGCCCGGGTCGCGCTGGTGGCGGTGAGGAAATGGGGGGCGTGCGTGGTGTTAAACACTACATGCAGCGCACAGCCATTCAGGGTTCGCCGGACCTGTTGACGGCGATTGGGTCCAGATGGGTCCCGGGCGCGACCGAGATCGAAGGTCCAGCCCATCCATTCACCCGTGGTTACCACGATCTGGCCATCGGTGAGACAATCCACACGACCCCGCGGACTGTAACGCTTGAAGATATCGAACACTTTGCGGAATTCACCGGCGACACATTCTATGCACACACGGATGAAGCCGCTGCGGCACGCAACCCGTTCTTCCCAGGCCGTGTCGCGCATGGATACCTGCTGTTGTCGTTCGCGGCCGGGCTGTTTGTCGAGCCGAACGAAGGGCCGGTTCTGGCCAACACAGGCCTTGACGGATTGCGCTTCATGAAGCCGATCGTGGCAGGAGATTCCATCAAGGTGCGACTGACCGTCAAGTCAAAGACGAAACGTAACGATGAGTATGGCGAGGTACGCTGGCACGTCACGCTGACGCAACAAGATGATGAGCTTGTTGCAGAATACGAATTGCTGACAATGGTGGCATACTAACGATGACGGGCCGGATGGTAATTCGATCCGGCCCCCTTATACTGAGGCCATGAAAGACGCTTCCCCAGATTGGTTCGACTCTTGCGTAAGTCATTTGACCTCCGAGGGTAATCTGCGGGTATGGTCGGTGCTTGTCACGATTTTTGGCGATCTGGCGCAAAACAATTCGGATCAGATAAGCGGATCATTGATCACTGTGTAGAAAAGCGTGCAATTTTGACCCCCTAAGCGGGGAAATCGGCGTCCAAATTTGACCCCTCCCTATGGTTGTAGACATCCTTTTCATTGAGCAGTCGATGGAGAGGCAAGCGGGATGATTTGCGTGGAAACTATTAGAAAAGTGCGTCGCTTACACCTGATCGAAAAAAAGAGCATCAAGGAAATTTGCCGTTCGCTCAATTTGAGCCGTGCAACGGTTCGAAAGATAATCCGATCGGGAGTGACGGAGTTCAAATATGAGCGCAAATCGCAGCCATACCCGGTGCTCGGGCCTTGGCGCGCGCGTCTGGATGAAACGCTTGAGGAGAACGAGGCGCTTCCGAAGAAACACCGCAAGCGGATGACCAAAATCTGGAAGGAACTCTCCGATGATGGTTTTGGCGGCGGGTATGACAGTGTTCGACGCTACACAAAGAATTGGCGCATTGCGCACGGCCGACAACAGGCGCAGGCGTTCATCCCGCTGATCTTTGATCCTGGGGAGGCGTACCAGTTCGACTGGAGTGTGGAGACGGTTTTGATGGACGGTGCACTCACGACCGTGAAGGTTGCCCATTTCAAACTTTGCCATAGCCGCATGCCATTCTCCATTGCCTATCCGCGCGAGACGCAGGAGATGGTCTTTGATGCCCACGACGAGGCCTTCAAATTCTTTGGTGGAGGCTGCATCAACGGGATCTACGATAACATGACGACCGCCGTCGATGCGATCCTGTCGGGCAAGGAAAGAAAGTTCAACAAGGCATTCTCCCGGATGTGTTCTCATCATCTGGTGAACCCGATCGCCTGTACGCGCGCGGCCGGTTGGGAGAAGGGTCAGGTTGAGAATCTGGTCAAGGAGAGCCGCGCCTATAGTTTTACACCGCGTCTGGAGGTGGCCGACTTCGATGAATTGAATGCCCGGCTGCAAAAAGACGCGATCAAACGCGCAAAAGAACTGCGGCATCCGGAAAACCTGGAGGTGACGGTCTGGGAGGAGTTCCAGCAGGAAAAGCCGCTGCTGACGCATCTGCAGAAGCCCTTCGTCGGGTTCCGTGAAAAGACGGTCGCCGTGAGCCGAACCTGCCTGATCAACTTCGAAAGAAACAAATACAGCGTTGAGGCAAGAGCTGTTGGACGTCAGGTCCAGTTGCAGGTCTACGCCACGCGGATTGTCCTGCGCCAAGACGGTGAGATTGTCGGAGAGCACGAACGGTGCTTCGGCCGAGGAAAAACGATCTTCAACCCTTGGCACTATGTGCCCGTCCTCAAGCGCAAGCCTGGCGCTCTGCGCAATGGAGCACCGTTCCGTGACTGGGACCTACCACCGGCAATGACGCAGATCTGGACCCATCTGCGGGGCACATCCGACGGAGACCGGCAACTTGCCGATATTCTTTTCGCTGCTTACCAGCACGACATTGATGTGGTCGAGGCTGCCTGCGAAGAAGCTCTAAAATCTGGCCTGCGCAAGGCCGATGCGATCCTGAACATTGTCTCTCGGCGCACCAATCCCCCGCCGCCAAAGGCGATTGAGCCGCCTGCCCACCTGCAGCTGAAAATGGCACCGATCGCGGATTGCGCTCGCTATGACAGGCTTGGAGGCTCCCATGCAACTGCGTAAGGAAATTCTCGAACTTGCCCGTCAACTGAAGTTGCCAGGCATCGTCAACTGCTTTGACGAAGTGATGCAGGCCGCAGCCAAAAACAACTGGCGGCCCCAACAGGTCGTGGCCGAACTCCTCACGGCCGAACTGGCCGAAAAGACTGCGCGCTCGATCCGGTATCAGATGGGTGCCGCAAAGTTCCCGGTCTGCAAGTCCTTACCTGAGTTCGACTTCACGGTCAGCCCCGTCAACGAGGAAGTCGTGCGCAATCTTCATGACGGCGATTTTATGGACCAGGCCAGGAATGGCGTGCTGGTCGGTGGAACCGGATCGGGCAAAACGCATCTCGCAACAGCGATCGGGGGCCACGCGGTCAATAACCGCCGGCGGGTCAGGTTCTTCAGCGCTGTGGATCTCGCGAACAAGCTGGAGGCTGAACATCGCGAAGGCAACGCCGGGCGGCTCAGCGAGCAGCTGATCCGCGTCGACCTCGTGATTATAGACGAACTCGGTTATCTGCCGTTCGCAGAGTCTGGTGGACGATTACTCTTCCATCTCATCAGCAAACTGTACGAGCGAACGTCTATTCTGCTAACAACCAACCTCGCATTTGCTGAATGGCCGAGTGTGTTCACAGATGCCAAAATGACCACTGCTCTCCTGGATCGACTGACACACCATTGCGATATCATCGAAACCGGGAACGAAAGCTGGCGAATTAACCACCGCGACTAACCTCGAAATCGGGGAATAAATTCAAAACAGACAGCAGGTCAAACCTTCAGTCGAGCTACGCTCTCTTTTCGGTTTGACCTGCTGTCCACCCCCTCCTGAATCAACCTAAACACGACCCCCTCAACGCCCCTCTTAGCTCCAAGGGGGGTCAAATTTGGACGCCGATGGGGGGTCATTATTCAATGCCGATTGACAAAGGCGGCGATGACGGGCGTCAAGGTGAACACCGCAGCCGCGCTGACCGGTGGGGCGGTTTGCAGCCCGTAGAACATCAGCACGAAATAGGTGGCAAACAGCCCGCCCAACACAAGATACCGCCAAGGCGCCTGCGCCGCTCTGCGCGGCAAACCGGTGGTGGCCAATGCGGCAAGGCCGATCACCCCTGCTGCGATCCCGAACCTCACTGCATTCAGCGCCGCCGGGGCGATCTCATTGGCGATGATCGACCCCAACGAGAAACTGCCCGCGACCAGGGCCGAGAAGACCAGCATGGCCAGATGGCCACGCGCTTGTGGGCTCATGGCAGCCAGCCCTTGGACTGGTCTTTCAGGAATTGCAGGAAAGACTGCACCTTGGTCGTGCGATGCAGGTCTACATGGGTCACCAGCCACAGTTTACCGGACCATTCCGGCAGGGGCTCCATGACCTCTTCGAGTTCAGGATGGCGCGCGGCCTCCCAACGGGCCATGAAGCCTATCCCTGCCCCGGCCAGAACCGCTTCGCCACAGGTGAAGTTGTTGGAACACAGGAAAGTCATCGCCTCAACCGGGGCGTTTGCCCGCAGCCAGCGTGAAAACGGCGCGCGGCTGTTTTCATCGTCATTGCCGACAAAGGCGTGATTGCCAAAATCCTCTACACCCGATGGTTTGCCGCGCCGCGCTATATAATCCTTGCTGGCGTAGAGCCCGACCTCCTGCGCTACAAAGGGCTGTACAACATTGTCAGGCTGATCAGGCGCGGCACCGGCACGAATAGCCACATGCGCCTCACCATATTCCAGCCGGAACAGACGATCTCCGGTCAGATAGCGCACGATCAGGCCCGGATGTGACTTCTGAAACTCGGTCAATGTCGGCACGACCAGAGGGGCCAGCGACGCCAGAGAGGTTACGACCAACTCGCCCGAGACGTCATCGCCGCGCCCTTTCATGCGACCGACCAATTGGTTGAACTGATCTTCGGTGGCTTGGGCCACGCGCAACAGGTCCTCACCCGCCTCGGTCGGGGTGTACCCCCGCGCATGACGCTGGAACAGTTTCACTCCGAGGCGCGCCTCAATGGCGTCGATATGGCGAATGACCGTTGCATGATGCGCGCCCAGAACGTCGGCCGCGCCGCTGACCGTTCCCATACGGGCCACCTGATACGCGGTTCTGACTTCGTCCCAATTGTCCATCACGACCTCATAATGTGCAATTTCAAACACTCAATGTTGACTTAGCCGAGTTTTGTTCGTCAGCGCAACGCTCATATTGGGAGCAGAGCGAAATTTCCCCAATGAGGACATCATGACAAAAACAATCCTGCATATCGACGCCTCGGCCCGCCGCACCGGATCAGCAACCCGCGACCTGTCGCATCGCGTCGTCCAGCATCTTGGCGCGGAACGCATTATCCGCCGCGACCTGGCCAGCCCCCTGCCCCTGCTGACCGAGGACTGGATCGCCGCAAACTTCACCCCGGCAGACCAACGCGATGCTGTTCAGCGCGATCAACTGGCCCTGTCCGACGAGCTGGTGAACGAACTGCAACGCGCCGATACCATCGTGATCGGCCTGCCCATCTACAACTTTTCGGTCCCGGCGGCGTTCAAGGCATGGATTGATCTGGTTGCCCGAGCCGGTCTGACATTCTCTTACTCCGAGAACGGCCCCAAAGGCCTGCTGGAAGGTAAACGCGCCGTTCTGGCAATCGCATCAGGTGGCACGGCAGTCGGGTCTGAAATCGACTTTGCAACCGACTACGCCAAGCATGTTCTAGGCTTCATTGGCATCACCGACGTCGACATCGTAGCTGCAGATCAATTGGCCATTGATGCCGACTCGTCGGTCAAAAACGCCCACAAAGCCATTGGTGAATTGGCCGCCTGATCAGGCTCTGGTCAAAGAAGATCGAAACGTCCAATCTGCGCAGCAGTAGCTTTCTGCGGATTGGGCGTTTGTCATGAAAAAGATAGGAATTCTTGGGGGCGTCGGCTGGGCCTCGACGGTGGATTACTACCGCGCGATTTCCGAAGGGGCCGGGCGATATTTCGCCGCGCGCGGACACGGATCCCCCCTACCCATCCCGCCGATGACAATCGAGTCCGTCACGCAAGCCAAAACACGGGCCTTGCGTGGAGTGGCCGGCGATGAGGCCAGTTGGGCCGCATTCGACGCCGTGTTTCGCGAAGCGCTTCTGACCTTGGAGAACGCGGGATGCGACTTTGGAATCATCGCCTCAAACACTCCGCACGCACGTCTTCATGCGATCCGGCAGGGCGTGTCGATGCCCATTCTCAGCATCTTCGACGCAACGGCTGAGGTAACCGCCTCGACAGGCGCTCCACGGGCGCTGGTTTTGGGCACGGCCGTGACCATGCAGGCGACCAACTACGCTGACAGGTTGGCCGATGAGGTCATCGCCGCGAATGATCGTCTGCCCGAAGCCGAAATCGCCGAGATGCAGGCCATGATCGACAGCGAGTTTTATGGCGGAGCGTCAGAATCCGCTCATGACCGGCTGCTGGCCTTTTGTAACAAGCATGCAGAACCGGGCACGGCCATCCTGCTGGCTTGTACGGAACTGCCGCTGGCCTTCCCCAACAATCTGGACGATCCTGTGTTCGAAGCCGACGGACATTTGTTCATCAACCCGTCAGCGGCCCATGTCGCCGCTGCACTGAAACAAGCGTTGGAGGAGTGACTACGGCAGCCAGGTCACGTCGCATCCGATCCGGTCGAAGAACGCCATCAAATCGGACTGCGCCATCGCGACGGTTCGGTCATTGACCAGCGGGTGCATGTAGATCACGTCGGCCTGCTGCGCCGCTGCATCCATGAAGAACCGCACGTTATTCTGAACGCCGTTAATCATCGCCAGCGGGCTGACTGCACCTGGGCGGATCCCAAGGTTCTGCAACAACCGATCCGCCGAGCCGAAAGACAGGTTACCGATCCCCAATTCAGCGCCCAGCGCTTTGAGGTCAATCTCGCGGCTCTGTTCAAGCGTCACCAGGTAGTTGCGCTTTTTCTTGTCGCGCAGGTAGAGGTTCTTCAACCGCAACGCATTCTCGCCCGGCACCATGAATTGGTCCTCAACTGCCTTCGCATCCTCAACCGTGCGCAGTGGCACATGAGAATGCAGCCGATACTCCAACCCCCAATCATCCAACTGCGCCAACAACGCATCGGAACTGAGTGGCAATGTATCTTGATAAGCGGATGATGCGTCCACGAGACCCTCCTGTTTGACGCGCTCATCGCGCAACACGCGGGCGAATTCAAGCCACGACAGCCCTAGAATTCGATGCTAGCGTGCCGCCATGAAAGTCTCGCGCAACACCCCCGACCAATTGATCCTATCCAATACACCCTGGCTGATGGGCATCATGCTGGTTGTCTTCATCCTCTGTTTCGTCGGCGCAGGCCTCTTCATGGCCACCGAAGGGGGTGAGGGCATCTTCTTCGGCATTTTCTTTGCCTTGGTCGGTGGCGGTTTGGGCTTTGGCGCTTTCTGCGTCTTTGTGCGGCGCGTGCAGGTCATATTGGACCGTCGCTCGAACAGCATCCTTATCCGCCGCCAATCGATTTTTGGTTATGACACCGTGGAACATGATCTGTCGAACCTCTCCCATGCCGAGGTGGAAACCACCACCTCGAGTCGCAAAGGAAACTCGTCCAAGATGCATCGCCCCGTTTTGATTCTGGAAAAGGGCATGAGTGCCGGCCGTCACCCGATTGTCGAAGCCTATGTCAGCGGAGGCGGCGCACAGCGGATGGTCGATGCGGTCAATGTCTGGCTTCCGGCGCGCAAGGTTGACTCTGACACCCAATCCGCCTAAAGCCCCATCCAAACATCCGGAAGCGTAGACCTTCCGGTCCCTTGAGTCGTTCAGGGATCGCCCCCCACCAGCGAGTTTCGCCCGTGGGGGCGTTTGTGCATTTAACCGGCGCATCCTATGTAGGGCACGCCATCAGATAACCGGCATAGGAGGCCGAAGGCATGTTTGAAAATCTATCCGAACGCCTTTCTGGCGTCTTTGACCGGCTGACGAAACAAGGTGCGCTGTCCGAGGAAGATGTCAAAACCGCCCTGCGCGAAGTTCGTGTTGCCCTGCTTGAGGCAGACGTCTCGCTGCCCGTGGCACGCGCATTCGTCAAGAAGGTGCAGGAACAGGCGACAGGACAAGCCGTCACCAAGTCGATCACGCCCGGCCAACAGGTCGTCAAGATCGTGCACGACGCGCTGGTCGAAACCCTGCGTGGCGAGGAAGACCCCGGCAAGCTGAAGATCGACAACCCGCCCGCCCCGATCCTGATGGTCGGTCTGCAGGGCTCGGGTAAGACGACCACCACCGGTAAGCTGGCGAAACGTCTGAAAGAGAAAGAGGGCAAGAAGGTCCTGATGGCCTCGCTCGACGTCTATCGCCCGGCGGCGATGGATCAGCTGGCCGTTTTGGGTACACAGGTCGGCGTCGATACGCTGCCGATCGTGCCGGGCCAATCGCCGGTCGATATCGCCAAACGCGCTAAGCAGCAGGCAACGTTGGGCGGCTATGACGTTTACATGCTCGACACCGCGGGCCGTCTGCATATCGACGAAGTCCTGATGGACGAGGTCGAACAGGTCCGTAACGTTGTTGACCCGCGCGAGACCCTGCTGGTCGTTGACGGCCTGACCGGTCAAGTCGCGGTTGAAGTTGCCGAGGAGTTCGACGCCAAGGTCGGCATCTCGGGCGTGGTTCTGACCCGGATGGACGGAGACGGGCGCGGCGGTGCGGCTCTGTCGATGCGTGCGGTCACCGGCAAGCCGATCCGCTTTGTTGGTCTGGGCGAAAAGATGGATGCGCTCGAAACTTTCGAGCCGGACCGGATCGCTGGTCGTATTCTGGGCATGGGCGACATCGTTGCCCTGGTCGAAAAGGCCCAGGAAACGATGGAGATGGAACAGACCGAGCGCATGATGAAGCGCATGGTCAAAGGTCAGTTCAACATGAATGACCTAAAAATGCAGCTGGAACAGATGATCCAGATGGGCGGCATGCAGGGCATGATGGGCATGATGGGCATGATGCCGGGCATGGGCAAGATGGCCAAACAGATGGATCAGGCCGGTCTGGACGATAAGATCCTGCGCCAGCAGATCGCCATGATCCAGTCGATGACCAAGCGCGAACGCGCCAACCCGCAACTGCTGCAGGCCAGCCGCAAGAAACGGATTGCGGCGGGTTCGGGGATGGAGGTTAGCGACCTCAACAAGCTGCTCAAGATGCACCGGCAGATGTCGGACATGATGAAGAAAATGGGCAAGATGGGCAAAGGCAAGATGCTGAAACAGGCCATGAAGGGCATGTTCGGCAAAGGCACCCCCTCGCCTGAGGATATGGCCGCAGGCATGGACCCCAAGGCGCTGGAACAGGCGGCAAAGGCCATGGGCGGCAAGATGCCCGGGGGCCTGCCCGGACTGGGCGGTGGCATGGGCCTGCCTCAGGGCCTCAGCGGGTTTGGCAAGAAGAAGTAGATGACTGCCCTCACGCCTCATATCCCCCAGCTTGAGACCGAGCGCCTGATCCTGCGTGCGCCGTCCGAGGCTGATCTTGACGCAGACACCGCGTTCTTCGCCAGCGAAGCTGCGAAGTATGTCGGCGGTCAGATGCGCCGGGATGAAGTGTGGCGAGTGATCGCTGCTCTGCTGGGCCATTGGTCGCTGCGTGGCTACGGATACTGGAGCGTCGATGAAAAAGACACCGGCAAATATCTTGGTCGCGTCGGTCTATGGTGCCCCGAAGGCTGGCCTGAACCCGAGGTTGGCTGGACGCTGCTAAACCACGCCACTGGCAAGGGGTACGCGACTGAGGCTGGGTTTGCAGCGCGCAGCTACGCATACGATGTTCTGGGTTGGGATACCGCGATCTCGCTGATCGACCCCGAAAACCATGCTAGCATCGCCGTTGCCAAACGTTTGGGCGCACAGTTCGAATACAATTACGAGCACCCCAAATATGGAACCTCGGAAATTTGGCGGCACCCTGCCCCGGCGGATCTGGTGAATGGTGGAATGGAGGCCTACGCATGACCTCTTTCACCATCCCCACTGTCGAAACCGAACGTCTGGTCCTGCGCGCACCGCATCAGGACGACCTGCCCGCGATGACTGCGTTCTTCAAAACAGAACGCAGCTATATGGTGGGGGGCCCGAAGGATGAGCTGGGCAGCTGGGACTCGCTGGCCAAACGGTTGGGTCATTGGGCACTCAATTGCTTTGGCCTGTGGCATCTGACCGAAAAATCGAGCGGCGCGTTCGTCGGTTGGGCGGGTATGATCTTTGCTCCGGGCTGGGATGAGCCGGAATTGGGCTGGACCCTGATGGAGCAGGCCGAAGGCAAAGGTCTGGGCTTCGAGGCCGCACAGGCCGCGCCCCACTACGCAGCCCAGCACCAGGGCTTGAACGGCGTTATGTCCTATATCGCCCATGCAAATGACCGCTCGCGCGCTTTGGCTGAGCGTCTTGGCGCCACCTATGAACGCGAAGCCGAGCTGCTGGGTAAGAAAGCGCAGATGTGGCGTCACCCGCGTATCACCGTTTCTGACACTGCTTTGACCTCCGAAAGGACCGGCCAATGACCAACCCCGTGACACAGGCTGCGACGCTGCTGAAGGAGCATCGCGAAAGCATCGACCGGCTGGACGCGATCCTTGTCTATACGTTGGGCGAGCGGTTCAAGCACACGCAGGCTGTTGGCAAGCTCAAGGCCGAACACGACCTTCCCCCGTCCGATCCCACGCGCGAAGCCGCGCAGATCGCACGGCTAGAAGACCTGGCGAAAGAGGCCGATCTAGACCCCGATTTCGCCAAGGCTTTTTTGAATTTCATCATTCAGGAAGTCATCCGACACCACCGGAAACATCAAGAGTGAACCTCCGGATCAACAAACACCAGAATTGACCGGGCAATTCCCGGCACACGCCATCTAAAGGAGATACCACCATGGCAATGAAAATTCGTCTCGCCCGCGGCGGCTCGAAAAAACGTCCCTTCTATCGCATCGTTGCGGCTGACAGCCGTATGCCTCGCGATGGCCGTTTCATCGAGAAACTGGGCACCTACAACCCGCTGCTGCCGAAAGACAGCGAAGAGCGCGTGAAAATGAACATGGAGCGCATCCAGTACTGGCTGGATCAGGGCGCTCAGCCCACCGACCGTATCGCGCGTATGCTCGAAGCTGCTGGCACCCGTAACAAAGCCGAGCGCAACAACCCGAACAAGGGTACTCTTGGCAAGAAAGCCCAAGAGCGCGCGGAAGAGAAAGCTGCAAAGGCTGCTGAAGCTGCCGAAGCAGCTGCTGCACCGGCTGAAGAAGCTGCAGCAGAAGAATAAGCAGGCCGACGCGTGCAGGATCAGGCTTTCACCGACGATTTTCGCACGCAGTTCGATCTGTTGATGCGGCTCCGGCGCGATGTGCGTCGGTTTCGCACCGACCCTGTGGACGAGGCAGTGCTGACGCGCTGCCTCGACGCATTTCTGCTGGCCCCTTCCGTGGGGCTCAGCGAACCTTGGCGCGTGATCCGCGTCGAAAGTGAGGCCGCGCGCGACGCGGCGCTCAAGAATTTCCAAACCGCCAATGCGGACGCTCTGGCCGGGTATTCCGGTGAGAAAGCACAGCTGTATAGCGGCCTCAAACTTTCGGGCATGCAGGAAGCGCCAGTGCAATTGGCGGTGTTCTGCGATGACACCACCAGCAAAGGCCAGGGTCTGGGCGCGGGCACCATGCCCGAGATGCGGCGCTATTCGGTTGTCTCGGCTATCACCCTGTTCTGGCTGGCCCTGCGCGCGCAGGGGCTGGGGCTGGGCTGGGTTTCGATCCTGCACCCCGACCAAATGAACACCGATCTGAACGTGCCGGACAACTGGCGGCTGATCGGCTATTTCTGCGTTGGCTGGCCGGAAGAAGAATCCGACACGCCTGAGCTGGAACGGGCGGGTTGGGAAGACCGCGACGAGACTCTGCCGATCGAGGTGCGATAGGCCGATGTTTGGATTGTTGCGGCTTCCCATCCTGTTGCTGATCGCATTTATTGTCGGCGTGTTCTTTGAACGCAATAACCAGCGTGAAGCCTGCGAAGTGATCGGGCAATGGCGAAACGGACTATGTATAACGGAAGGCTCAAATGAGTGATCTGATCTGCGTCGGCAGCATTGCGGGCTCATACGGTGTGCGCGGCGAGGTGCGGCTGAAAAGCTTTTGCGCCGTGCCGGAAGACATCGAAGCCTATTCGCCACTGACCGACGAAGACGGCAAAGAGCGCTTTCCCGTGGTGCTCACCCGCGCGATCAAGAACGGATTTGCTGCGCGTCTCGGCGGGGTTGAAACCAAGGAAGAGGCGGACGCCCTGAACGGCCTGCGCCTCTATGCCCGGCGGGATCAGCTGCCTTCGCTGCCGGATGACGAGTTCTATCATACCGACCTGATCGGGCTGGAGGTGTATGACACCGGCGGCACCCTGCTGGGCCGGGTCAAATCGGTCCAGAACCACGGCGCGGCGGATTTGTTGGAATTGCACGGGCCGGGTCTGAAATCGACTGTCCTGCTGCCCTTTACTCTGGACGCTGTTCCGACAGTTGATCTGGAGGCCGGTCGCATCGTCGCCGATCCGCCAGAAGGCCTGATCTAATGCGGCGCGTTCTGCTGCATCTGGGGCTGCACAAGACCGGCACCACCGTTGCGCAGTCGTTTCTCTACAAGAACCGTCAGCTGATCTGGCCGCATTTTTCACTGATCTTGCCCTACAAGACGCGCAAAAACGAACTTGCAGACATTGCCACGCGGCATTCGGTCTATCGGATGAACAGCACACTGGCCGAGTTCGAAACGGGTGTGCATGCGCTGCTGAAACCGATCGACTTCGGCACCAGTCGCGGCCTGATCCTCAGCGAGGAAAACTTTGCCGGACTACGCCCCAGTCGCAACAGCGCCGAAGGCTACGGGGCGACCCCTGAATTGGCGACAACGCTGGTTGAGCGGGTGACAGAACGGCTGGGGCCGGTCGACCTCACGATCTATCTGTCCTTGCGACAGCGTGAGGATTGGATGCGCAGCCTCTGGGCGCATGATCTGCGGCGGACGCGGCTGGTGCAGGATTATGACGCGTTCCGGGAGGCGCTGAACCACCTGCCCTCTCCGAAAGAGACGGCCGACATGCTTCAGGACCGGCTGCCGCTGGTCAAGGTCCAGACCGAGTGGATGGAGGACCTGCGCAAGCAGCGCTTTGGTCCAGGCGCTCCGTTTGCGGCATTTCTGAACCTGCCACGCGACAAGATGTTCAAATTGGTCGCGCCGGATCCGCACAAGGCCCGTCCGGCTGATGATGTTCTGCTCGAACTGCTGGATTTGAACCGTTCCGCGCTGGACGATGCGGCTTTGATGGCGCAAAAAAAGGCCCTCATCAAGCGCGCCAAGGACGATCTGGTTTCCCAGTCATGACAGATACACCAAGCAAATCTCATGGTCGAAAGGCCATCCGCCCCACTCTGCAACCGCGCGAGTTGATGACGCCGACGCCGGATCTGCACGGCGTGTGGAAGGCCAAGATTATCACCTTGTTTCCCAGCGCCTTCCCCGGTGTTCTAGGCGAAAGCCTGACGGGTAAAGCCTTGCAAGAGGGGCTTTGGCAGCTAGAAACCGTCGATTTGCGGCAATTCGGGATCGGCAAACACCGAAATGTGGATGACACTCCCGCAGGCGGCGGCGCGGGTATGGTATTGCGCGCCGACGTATTGGGGCCTGCCATCGAACAGACCATGGCCGGTATCCGGAGCAACTGGCCGCTGATCTACCTCAGCCCGCGCGGCAAACGTATGGACCAGCGGATGATGCAGAATCTGGCGCGCTGCGACGGGATGACCTTGCTCTGCGGCCGTTTTGAAGGCGTGGACGAGCGCGTGTTGGAGCATTACGGCGTGCAAGAAGTCAGCCTCGGCGACTTCGTCATGACCGGCGGCGAGATCGCGGCGCAAGCCCTGATCGACGCCACCGTTCGGCTGATCCCCGGCGTGCTGGGCAATCAGGCCTCGACCGAAGAAGAGAGCTTTTCCTCGGGCCTGCTGGAACACCCGCAATACACGCGCCCCGCAGAATGGAACGGCCGCCCGATCCCCGAGGTCCTGATGTCCGGTCACCACGGCCACATCGCCGAATGGCGCCAAAAGATGGCCGAGGACATAACGCGGGAACGGCGGCCTGATGTGTGGGACGAATACGTTCGCACCAGGTAGAAATCTATCAAATGACACAGGCTACTGTGGCCCGCAAACCGCAGGTCCACAGATAAAGCTGGCGCTAATTGCAGTTGAAGAAATCGCGGTCTACTCATCCCAGAGTATTGCGAACGACTCAAAAGATTCGCACATTTGAAAGAACGGCAATTCATGAAAAAGCTATTACTTTTGGGCTGCGTACTTGTCTCGGCATGTGCAACCAGTGCTTTGGAAGACTCCGTGCCAACTCAGGCCGGACACAATATGGCATCCGCTCGAAACGCGGTACTGTCTTGCTCGAACGAAGCTGACATCGGCGGGAATGCCGCAGTAATCGGAGCCTATCCCGCCTTCATCCTGATGTCGTCACCTTTGGTCGGGTCTGTGCTTGCATATGGCAGCCGACACGAACTCAGGGCGCAAGGCGAGATGGATCAGGTAGACCGCTGCCTGAGCGAGCGCGGCTTTGACCGCCGTGTCTTGAGCCAGGGTGAATCGTTCTGGCTGCGCAATGCCTACGGTGAGGAACGTGTGCGCAGGCTCGATCACCTTGTCGCGGGCGGCACCGTGGAAAGCTACGCGGCACTTCAATCCTAAGGCGTCGATCCTTTCCACTGCGCCCAAATCTCGGGCGGTCCGCTGAAGACGTTGATGTCCACCTTGCCCTGAACACCCGGCACCAGCCCGGTGCCAGTGTACTGCCAGAACCTCCAGACCGCGCCGGGATAGACCTGACGGGGATGTCCCGCGACCGAGCGAAGCCAGAACTCGGTCTTTGACAGCCGTCCGATGTCGGTATCCTGGTAGAAATCCACAGTCGTGTAGACGATGGGTCGGCGACCATAGTGCCGCTCGAGGATATCGAGGAACTTTTGCGCCTCGGCCCGGACGATTTTGCCATCCGGGCGCAGGGTGCAGGTTTTTGAATGCGGCGTCCATTCCATATCCAGCACATGCGGCAAGTCCGCACCTTTCGGGACGTTCTGAATGAACCACTGTGCCTGTTCACGGGCAGGTCGGCAGAAATAGTAGTAGTGATACGCCCCCCACGGAACGCCCGCCGCCTGCGCGCCGCGGCGATGTTCGTCGAACATCGGGTCGAGGAAATCGCCCCCCTCGGTCGCTTTCATGAAGACAAAGCTAACGCCCGAGCCCTTCGCCTGACGCCAGTCAATAGGCCCCTGCCAGCGCGACACATCCAAACCATGAACCGGATACAGGCCGGGATGTCGCCCATCCCAGTCATGGGGATCGGCATCGCCAAAATCGGGGTAGATCACGGCGGGCGCCGTCCGGTCCACGCCCGGCGTGGCCTCTACGACCTGCGGCGGAGGTCCTCTGCGTCCGCAGGACATCAAAACAGCGGCCGCCAGGACCAGCATGATTGCAAATCGAGTCATTGTTTCAGCCTGAAATAACTGCTCTTGTAATTGATCTAAGAATGCCTGATCCAACGCACAAAGCAACGTCGCATTCGGGAATTGGCAAAATCCCACCGCCAGTGCCTGCGATTTGGGCTTGATCCTTGTCCGCAAACCCCCTAAAGCAGCGCAATCCGGTGCCGCGTGATGCGACTCCGGTGTTTTGGTTTGTTTCATGGCGCACCGCTTAGCTTTCTTCGGCTAACGCGTGTCAGGGCAGACCGGACCAAAGGAACATTCGATCTGACCTCTGGCTGGCTGTACGCAGGACCCGGTGAAGACCAAGAGCTCTCAGGCCGTGCCCAAACTTCGTGGACCAACCACGAGCAGATAGGAGTGAATGCGATGGACCTGATCGCACAGCTTGAGGCGGAACAGATTGCCGCCCTGGGGAAAGACATCCTCGATTTCAAAGCCGGTGACACCGTTCGTGTCGGCTTTAAAGTGACCGAAGGGTCGCGTACCCGTGTGCAGAACTACGAAGGTGTCTGCATCGCGCGTAAAGGTGGCAACGGCATCGCCGGTTCGTTCACCGTCCGCAAAATCTCGTTCGGCGAAGGCGTGGAGCGTGTATTCCCGCTGCATTCGACCAACATTGACAGCATCACCGTTGTTCGCCGTGGCCGCGTCCGTCGCGCCAAACTGTACTACCTGCGCACTCGTCGTGGTAAATCCGCACGTATCGCAGAGGTCACCAACTACAAGCCCAAAGCTGGCGCCGAAGCGTAAGGAACGGAAAGATGAAAAAAGACATCCATCCCGATTATCACGTCATCGACGTCAAAATGACCGATGGCACCGTTGTTCAGATGAAATCCACCTGGGGCAGCGAAGGCGATCAGCTGGCTCTGGAAATCGACCCCTCCGTGCACCCCGCATGGACCGGTGGCTCGTCGCGCCTGATGGACGCCGGCGGCCGCGTGTCGAAGTTCAAAAAGAAATACGAAGGTCTGGGCTTCTAAGTCTTGCCACGTTCGATTTCGAAAGGCCGTCCCTTTGGGGCGGCCTTTTTTGTTTCCGACTAAATGCATGATGCACGCAGCGCCCCGCTGACCTGTTTCCAAAATGAAATCGGATCGGCAACTTTCTTACTTCGTCAGCTCCACTGCACTGTGCAGTGGTGGCACTGGCCCGCGCAGCAGCAATAGCGCCAAAACCATCCCGATCAGAGCGGCAATCGCGGCGACCACCATTGCGCTGTCGAAGGCGTTGTCCTGCAAATCCCGTAGGGCCTCAGCCAGAGCTGTTCCTGCCGTCGGTTCTAGGCTGGTGAGTAACTGCTGGACCTCGCCAGGTTTGCCGTGGGTCAGCGCATGTGCCAGATCAGCACGCTGCGTTGATCCAGAGGGCAGTGCGTCAATCACTTCGGACAGGCCCCGGCGTGTGGTAATGGACTCTGCCAACCCACCGACCACTGCCCCCAAGGTGGCTCCGAAATAGAGACAGGCGTTAATCACGCCTGAGCCCTGCCCAACATGCTCTTCGGGCAGCAGGCGCAGGCCAAGACGCGGCAGAAGCGAGAAACAGATGCCCAACCCGATCCCGACGATCAGCAGCTTCCACCAGATCTCGGAATATTGCGTGGTATTCGAAACTGTCGTCAGCAACAGGAACCCACATGCCATTGCCCCCAGTCCGATCGCAACCGGCCACTGGAAACTGTAGGGTGCCAGAAACCGGGGCGCGGTGACCGATATGACAAACATGCTGAGGCTCAGCGGCATGATCGCCAATCCCGCGCCAATGGAGGTATAGCCAAAGGCATCCGGCGATTGTACAAATGTGTTGAAATAGACAAAGAAACAGAAAAGCGTGAAACCGGTAAAGAACATTCCCGCAGCAGCCATGAAATAACGCGGATGGCGGAAATACCGCAGCTCGATCAACGGGTCATCACTACGACGCGAGACAATGACCAGCAGGACGGTCGCCAGGGCCGCCACAGCCAGCGGTATTAGCGTCAGTGGAGTGCTCCACCCGCCGCTTTCCCCATTGCTAAGCGCAAAGGACAGCGGCCCCAGAAACAACAGAATGGCAACCGCTCCGGGATAGTCGAGTCGTGCCCCGGCAAGCCGTGTGTCAGGCACGTATTTCCGTTTGCTGACATGCAATCCAATGGTGAATGCCACGACGAGCAGAACCAGATCGGCGGCAAACACCGCGCGCCAGCTAATGTAATGCCCAAAGGCACCGCCTACGATGGGACCAACTCCGATAGCCAGCCCGACAATCGCGCCCCAGAAACCGGTGACACCGGCTCTCTGTTCCTCAGGTGTCGCCGCTGTCAGCAGGGAAAGAGAAGTTCCGAACAACGCCGCTGCCCCCGCTCCCTGCGCACCGCGCCCGATTAACAGCATGGTTGCGTCTTGCGCAAACAGGACCGAGCCTGATCCGAAGGCAAAGACGACCATACCAAAGAAGAAAACCCCCATCTTGCCGGTGATATCGCCCAGACGACTGACGATGGTAACAAGCGAAGCGCTGGCTACAGTATAGATCGCCATTACCCATTGCAGGCCGGACGGTGTCAGGTCGAATTCGGCCTTCAGATTAGGTAGGATTGTCGCAACGGCCGTGGTGTTGAACCCCACAACCATCATGCAGATTGCCGTCATCGCCAGCACCACGCGGGCGCGGGCTTGTGGGGTTACGTCTGTCGGCGTCTTTCCGTTCATCGTTTCACCCTGAGCTTGTGGCTCTTTACCGCAATTTATCAGTAGATTACCGATTTTTGCAGCTACGCATAGGGTTTACGTCAAATCCAATAGGTCAAGGCCAGCGGTAGAACGAGTATGGTGGTCAGGGTAGACACAAGGATGAACCCGGCGACATCCGGGCCGTATTCCGGTACGTGCTGGTCGATGAACAGGTATGTCGCCACCGAGGACGGCATCAGGCAGCAAAGGATCAAGGCGCCGCGCTCGGCGCCTGTGAAGCCGAAGAGCCAGACCAGCCCCATGGCGATACCCACAGCCATGACCAGATGCAGCCCGGTCAGCAAGACGGCGCGCCCCAGACTGGCGATCCGCAGCGTTGCCAGCGTGTGGCCCAGTGTTAGCAACATCAGAGGGATCGACAACCCGCCGAGGATATCGAAGGACTTGACAATCGGTTGCGGCAGGCTGGTCCCTGTAGCCATCAGGATCAGCGACAGGGCCACGGAATAGATGATCGGCGATGTAACCAGCTTTCTGACCGAGAACACACCCGCCGGGATCCACATGCCAACGGTAAAGATGCTGATCAGCACAACGACGACAAAGGCCATTGTATAGGCCATCCCCGCATCGCCCAGCGCCAGCAGAGTGATTGGTAGGCCAATATTGCCCACATTCCCATGCATCAGGGGCGTCAGAAACGCCCTTACAGGCAGGCGCAGAAGCCGCAAAGCCACAAAGCCCAGAACGCCAAAGCTGGCCACAGCCAGCGCGCAGCGCTCATCATACCCAGAAACGTGCCCACATTCAGCTTAGTGCCCGCCAGATGCGACAGGATCAGGGTCGGATAGCCGACCCGCGAGACGATCCCTCCGACCACCTTGTTGTCAAACGGAGACTTAGTAAGAGCCAGCCCATACCCGATGCCCACGCAAATCAGGACCGGTAAAACCACGTTCAGAACGCTCAGGAACAGTTGCTCCAACCGGTATCCTCCTGTCCGATCCCCGATTGAACAGTGAATCACGGACCCGGATTTGGCAAGCAATGCGTTCTAAACTGCCAAAGCGATTGGGTTTTCCAAATTAGAGCCTGATATTGGTCGAAACAACGCCCCGAGGTTCTTTTCTTCCCCGCTGACACAACATATAGTGGCTAATAACAACGTGTGGACAAACACGGCAGGGCTTGGGAACGACGGCATGGCACATATCATCGTAGTGGGGAACGAAAAGGGCGGCGCAGGCAAATCGACCGTTTCCATGCATGTGGCCACCGCTCTGGCGCGTCTGGGTCGCAAGGTCAGCACGCTGGATCTTGACCTGCGGCAGCGAAGCTTGGGACGCTATTTCGAGAACCGGGCGAACTTTTTGAAAAACGCTGAGGCAAGCCTGCCTAGCCCACGCCACCACGACCTGCCCGAGATCGACGCCAGCACCCTGAAACCAGGTGAGAATATCTATGACCATCGGCTGTCGGCGGCTGTTTCGCAGCTTGAGAATGACAGCGATTTTATCCTGATCGACTGCCCTGGCTCACATACCCGCCTCAGCCAAGTGGCGCATTCGCTGGCCGATACGCTGATCACACCACTGAACGACAGTTTCATTGATTTCGACCTGCTAGCCCGGATTGACTCCAAAGGTGAGAAGATCCTCGGCCCTTCGGTTTATTCCGAAATGGTTTGGAACGCGCGGCAATTACGGGCGCAGGCTGGTTTGAAACCGATCGACTGGGTCGTCGTACGCAACCGCGTGGGTACTCAGCGCATGGTCAACAAGGAAAAGATGCAACGCGCGATTGAGATGCTGTCGCAACGCATTGGGTTCCGCGTCGCTTCGGGCTTTTCCGAGCGGGTCATCTTCCGCGAGCTCTTTCCCCGTGGCCTGACTTTGCTGGACCTCAAAGATATCGGCGTCAAACAGCTGAACATCTCGAACATCGCCGCGCGTCAGGAGCTGCGCGACATGATGCGGGAGTTGAACTTGCCCGGCGTCGAGATCGACTTCTAAGCGCTATTTGAACCGCTTACTCGCCAGACCTGGCAACCCCAATCGGGCACTACAGCCTAAGACGCGCGGCGGTAGCGCTCGAATGTTATCCAGACAGTGTCACGAGATATCTCGGCAAAGCGGCACTTTTTGAGGATCGATTGAGACGCAATATTGCTCTCGTGCACAACCGCAAAAAGCCGACTAATCTCAGGGTTCAGACGCAAGCACTGTGTGCAGAATTGCGCTACGATGGAGCTGGCATACCCTTTGCCCCAATGCTGCTCGCCGATCCAATAGCTAATTTCGGCGCTGTCTTGTCCCACTCTCAGCATTCGGGCTTGTCCGATGACAGTGTCGTCTATCGAAGCGGCCAAGACTTCGTGATGGTCTTCACCCGTCAACTCGATCAACTGTCGCGCGTCATCCTCGCTGATTGGGCCCGGGTATCGGTCGGGTAAATTTTGCCACAAGCGTTCTGACGAGAGCATGGCAGCATAGTCAGCTGCATCCTGCGCCTGCCAGGGACGCAACCGAATTTGCCGAGATTGAGGCCGGCTGGATGTTTCAGATATGTCATCCTCACAGAGCAGAGGCACCCATCCGATTTGCACAGGATCATATGCCAACTCGATGCCACGCATCTTGCACCAGTCAATTTCGTCCCGTGAAAGGACACCCTGTGATCGCGAAGTTGGCAAGTGGACTGAGGCTAGAAATGCGCGGACATCGTCCGTTTTGGCAAAGTTGTTTTGAATATTCATGAAATCCTCCGAGCAAACGCACCAAAAACAAGCGCTCTAAAATAGGCCACATGGTAATGATGGTTGTTTCGGCCCAATATAATAGCCTATTGTGTTAGAAACTTTGATTGGAAAAACCTATCAATGGAATTGCAGCTGACACTAAAACAACTGACTTACTTCCGAGCGCTGGCCGAAACTGGTCACTACAGAAAAGCCGCTGAGCGGATAGGTATCAGCCAGCCATCTCTCAGCCTGCAGATTGCCAATCTCGAAGCAGCGCTTGAACTGAAACTGGTCGAGCGCGGCAGAGCCGGAGCAGTGCTGACACCTGAAGGGCGCGAAGTACTGGAAAAAACCCGGAGCATCTTATCGGAGGTCGCTTTGCTGCAAGAGACGTCAGGTCGGATGAAGTCCGAGCTTGCGGGCACGTTCCGACTAGGATCATCACCAACCCTCGGTCCGTACCTTTTGCCACGTGTTTTTCACCACCTTCATGAAAACCACCCGAACCTAAAACTGACGGTGCGAGATGGGGCGCCATCCGAGCTGTTGCAGGAGCTTCTAAGCGGGGTGCACGATTTAATTTTGACGCAACTGCCAGTGAGCTCGTCAGACGTCACGATCCTGCGCCTGCTTCGGGAACCTCTGAAACTTGCGGTGGCCCGAAATCACCGTCTCGCCCAAAAAGAAATAGCCAATGACGAAGATCTGAAGGGTGAGAACATTCTGGCTCTCTCTCGTCGTTTCACGCTTCACAATCAAGTTGCAGACCTCGCCAATAGCTTGGGGGCCAACCTCCTTTACGACTACGAAGGCACAAGTCTTGATGCGATTCGGCAGATGACAGCGATGAATATCGGCGTGTCCTTTCTTCCCTCGCTTTACGCCGCATCTGAAATTCCTGAGGTCGGCGGAGATGTGGTTCTGGTGCCCTATCGCCCGGGACGGTTGAACAGGTCCATCGGTCTGGTTTGGCGAAAGTCCAGCGGTCACCACAAGACGTTCGCCTTCCTTTCGGAGATTATTCTAAGTGTCGCGAGAAAAGAGTTTTCGGGGCTGGTCAGCATCGAAGGCTAGAAGGAGTGCGATCGGACCGATTTGCCTGCGAGCAGGTGCTTCTTCTTCAGGATAGCAGCCCGATTTTGGCCGATCCGCGCTGGCATCTCTTTTCGGAGATCGACGCAACAGGTCCGAGCAAGAGGAAAACCTGCGACTGCCGTCTGTACGCTGCAGCAGCTCAGCCATCACCCATAGCCGCGATCAGAGCCTTGGCCAAAGGCAGTGGCAAATATCCCAACCGTGACGGCGTCAGCCCCAAACGCACTACGACCATATCTTGCGAAGGAAAAATGCCGACGGATTGGCCGTCATGGCCCTGCAGCCAGACGGTGTCCTCGAATTGCGGCTCGCCACGTGGGCCGTCAAGCCACATATGCCCTTTGGCATAAGCTTCGTCCGAGATTGCGACAGGTTCAAACATCCAATCGGTGTAGACTTCGGGCAATATCTGTTGCCCTTTCCAAACACCGCCTTGCAGCAGAAACTGCCCAAAGCGCGCCCAGTCGCGCGCGGTGGCGTACATGTAGCTTGAACCCACGAATGTATCTGCCCCATCGGTCTCCATCACAGCTGAGTGCATGCCCAGAGGGTCGAATAGTGCTGTGCGCGGGTAGCCGAGGTCGCCCTCTTCAAGCTGGCCCTGCCACACCCGCGACAGAACTGTGGACGTGCCCGAGGAATAGCTGAACTCGGTCGCAGTGGGATAGGCGGCTGGGCGTCCGGCGGCGAAATCGACCATGTCATCCTTGAGATACAGCATTCGCGTTACGTCCGAGACGTCGCCATATTCTTCATCCCATTGCAGGCCACTGGACATGGCCAGCATGTCCTCGACCGTGATGTCGCGGCGCGAGTCCCCGGCCCAATCTGGGAAAACGTCCGTAAGATCATCGCCCAGCGCCATGTCGCCCGACTGGATCAGCGTACCAATTAGCCCCGCAGTGATCGTTTTGGTCATCGACCATCCCAGCAAAGGGGTTTCGGCATCAAAGCCATCAGCATAAGCCTCGGCAATGATGCGCCCGTCTTTGACCACCACGACAGCGCGGTAGCCCTCGCCCAGCAAGGACGGGTCCGACAAAACATCAGTCAGCGCGGGGTTCTCGGACAGAACCACCTCATTTCCATGCGGCCAAAGACCGTTGGGTACGGGCGCGGGTTCGGGTAGCGTGTGATCTGACAGTTTTGCCGCATGAACGTTGGTACACCCCAAACCGGGGCGATACTGCGATGTGGCCGGAGCGAGGAAGCCAAACATACGCGTCTCGACCGATTGGCCCTGTTCGTCGACACGGACCGAAACCTGCTTCAGCAAGGGATGTCCCGGCGCCTGCACATCACTTTGCAACACAGTCTCTGCATCGCGCCCGGCCAGGAACACGTTCGAACAGACGATCTTGGCGGAATAGTTGGTGCCCACTTTCAACAGATCCGGTGGCGCGATCCACAGGTAACCACCTGCTGCGACAAAAGCCAATGCCAACGTCCCAACCGAGTATTTTAGAACCTTCCCGAACATGCGCCCTTTTCGGGCCTAGACGGCCCGCCCCTTTTTTCCCATTTGACCAGAAGGTTTCACCACGGCACGAGCCACGCCACCGTTACGTTGCGTTCTTGACCTCTGTCTCGTCCGAGACCTGCGTGGGGCTGTAGATCGTAAACAGCTCTTTCGGTTCGTTCACACCGCGCAACATGTAGCGCCCGACCGAAATCAGTTCCTGGCTGCAAGGTTGTGCGGCGCGGGCGACATCGTCGGAGACGAGAATCCTCTGGCCCAACGACCGGTGCATCCCGGCAATCCGGGCCGCCTGATTCACAGCAGGGCCAATTACCGTGAAATCCAGCCGGGTTTCCGAGCCAATATTGCCATAGAGAATCTCACCCGAATGCAGCGCCAGGGTGAAATTCGCAACTCTCTGCCCATCTGCCAGTCGTCGCGCGTTCAGCTCTTCCATCCGGCTTTGCAACATGGCGACAGCGGCCAGAGCCGCGCGGGCATCGGCATCACTCTCTCCCACGTCGAACATGGCCATCAGCCCGTCACCCATGAATTTCAGGATGTTGCCGCCATTGTCGTGCACCACACCCACGGCAACGGCAAGATAGTCGTTCAGCATGTCGATGATCTCGTGACCCGGCATATCCTCGGACAGGGTGGTGAAGCCTTCGAGGTCGAAATTCCAGATCACCGCATCAATCTGTTGCAACGAACCGCGACGGATTTCGCCAGACAGGACACGCCGCCCCGCATCGCGTCCAAGGTAGACGCGCATCAGATCCTTGGCCATGGTCTGGTTCTTGGCCGATTTCAACGCAAGCCCCAGATGCGGCAGCGCGATGTGAATTTTCCCCAGATCGCTGTCATCGAAACCGGTCGGAGCGTCGCTGGTCCAGGACATCAGCACTCCGTCACCGATCTTTTTCTCACCCGCCGGGCGCACCTGTTCGGAGCGTTCGAACGAAACACCCGTTGCATAGTAATCCGTCGCCCCGATCTCTCGCAGGTCATTCAGTAAGGGGAAACGGCTGGGTTCGTTCTGGTCCACCAGTCGAACGCGAAGGTCATCCATGTCCTCGTGCAAAAGCGCATAGAGGGGGCTGCGTTGCCAGACTTCGCTTGGGGTGTCGGTGTTTGCGAACCGCTCGGATTCCCCGCCGGAATCCCGATACCAGCTATAGCCAGTACCGCCATAAAGCGGATGCAGCGTCGACTGCGCCGCGTGGAATCGCATCAGGGGAAGGCCCAGATCAATCAGGCGGTTGCAAAAGCCGTCTAGCAATTCTTCCTGACCAGCCCCTTCAAGCCCTTTGGAAACAAGCCAGTCAATAAGGTCAAAGATGGGATCTGAAGAGGTCATGGAACTGTCCGTCAAAGTACTGCCCTGAATGTGGGCTGCGTGATGGAAATTACTAGACCTTATGCCATCCCTGCCAGCCGTCGCAGCATCTTCCTAAGCATGGCGGCCTCTTCTTCTGAGAATGCGCCCGCCAGTTTCGCATCATAGCGCTCGGCGATACCGCTCAGTTCACGATAAACGGCTTGACCGGCAGGTGTCAGCGTCAACCATTCGACCCTTCGGTCATCCTCATCCCTTGTGCGCTTGAGGTAGCGGCTTTGTTCCAGCTTATGAACCGCGCGGCTGATCTTGGTTTTGTGCAGTTTCGCTCGCGCGCCTATCTCTTTCGCGGTCAGAGTGCCAAAGACACCCAGATGAAACAGCACCCGCCATTCGCTGCGCAGCATGCCATAGCGTTCTTTGTAGAGGCGCTGAAACTCCAATGAGGCTGCCTCGGCTGCCTGATTCAATAGAAACGGCAAAAAATTCTGCAGATCAAAATCATCTTTTTCTTGGGACATGCTTGTTAGTTACAAAAACAACTAATAATTCACAAGCAGAAAACCGAGGAGTTCACGATGTCCAACAAGGCTGAACCGCATGGTCTGACGCAGGCTGTCACACCAGTAGGAACGCATCCCGGCTATATGCCTGGCTTCGGCAATGATTTCGAGACCGAGGCTCTACCTGGCGCGTTGCCGCAGGGCATGAACAGCCCGCAGCGCTGCAACTATGGCCTCTATGGCGAACAGCTCAGCGGCACGGCCTTCACCGCGAATCCACCCGAGCGGACGTGGTGCTATCGCATTCGCCCGTCAGTCAAGCATTCGCATCGCTATGAGAAAATCGACCTGCCCTACTGGAAATCCGCGCCCTGTATCGACCCGGATGTGATCAGCCTGGGCCAGTATCGTTGGGACCCGGTTCCGCATTCTGACACCTCTTTGACATGGCTGACCGGCATGCGCACCATGACGACGGCGGGGGATGTGAACACGCAGGTCGGCATGGCCAGCCATGTCTATCTGGTCACCGACTCGATGGTGGATGACTATTTCTTCTCGGCCGATTCCGAGCTGCTGGTGGTGCCGCAAGACGGCTGCCTGCGCTTTGTGACCGAGCTGGGGATCATTGATCTGGAGCCACAGGAAATCGCGATCCTGCCGCGCGGGTTGCTCTACCGTGTTGAAGTGCTGGAAGGTCCAGCACGCGGATTTGTCTGTGAGAACTACGGGCAGAAATTCGAGCTGCCGGGTCGCGGCCCGATTGGCGCCAATTGCATGGCCAATCCGCGCGACTTCAAAGCACCTGTCGCCGCGTTCGAGGACCGAGAGGTGCCCTCGACTGTGACGATCAAATGGTGCGGGCAATTCCACGTCACTCAGATCGGTCATAGCCCGCTGGACGTGGTGGCCTGGCACGGCAACTATGCGCCTTACAAATATGACCTAGGCACCTACTGCCCTGTCGGCGCAATCCTGTTCGATCACCCGGATCCGTCGATTTTCACCGTCCTGACAGCGCCTTCGGGCCAGCCCGGCACGGCCAATATAGACTTCGTCCTGTTCCGCGAGCGTTGGATGGTGGCCGAGGACACGTTCCGCCCGCCGTGGTATCACAAGAACATCATGTCCGAGCTGATGGGTAATATCTACGGCCAGTATGACGCCAAACCTCAGGGCTTTGTCCCCGGCGGCATGAGCCTGCACAATATGATGATCCCCCACGGCCCGGACCGCGAAGCATTCGAAAAAGCCTCAAACGCCAATCTGGGGCCGGACAAGTTGGACCACACCATGTCCTTCATGTTCGAAACACGCTTCCCGCAGCATCTGACCGCCTTTGCCGCGACCGAGGCACCGCTGCAGGACGACTATATTGACTGCTGGGCCTCGCTTGAGAAAAAGTTCGATGGAACACCGGGAAAGAAATAACCTGCCATGAGCTTTGATATCTGGATCACCTATGTCGCCACCGTCCTGCTGCTGATGAGCACTCCGGGGCCGAGCCAGCTTTTGATGCTTTCGAACTCGGCCACCAACGGGCTGCGACGGGGCGTGTTCACGGCTGCTGGTGATCTGACGGCGAACCTGCTGCAGATGTTGGCGGCGGGTCTCGGGCTTGCCGCGATCATTGCAGCCTCGGGCACCGCGCTGGCTGTGATCAAATGGTTGGGTGTCGCCTATCTGGTTTTTCTCGGCGTCAAAGCGATTGTCAAAGCCAAACCTCAAACAGCGCAAACCGCGCAGCTGGCCAGCCGCAAAACCTTGTGGATGCAGGGCTTCATCACCTCAGCCGCCAATCCCAAAGCAGTGGTGTTCTTTGCTGCACTGTTTCCGCTGTTCATCGATGGCGCGCTGCCCTTCTGGCCGCAATTCGCGATCCTCTCGGCCACCTATCTGACCGTGGACGGGTTGTTTCTGACCGCCTACGGGGCCAGCGCAAGTTGGCTGGCTACGCGGCTCAAAGGGTTTGCGCGGCTGTGGCTGGACCGCGCGGGTGGCGGGTTCATGATTCTAGCTGCCGTTCTGCTGGGTCTGAAGTCCCTGCGAGACGCTCAATAAACCAAGACAAGGATCAAAAGATGCCTTTGCTGAAATCCTGGGTCGCCTCGGCCAATGACGCGGCCCATCCATTTCCGTTGAACAACCTGCCCTACGGGGTCTTTGCCCATGGCGATGAGGAACCTAGATGCGGCGTTGCCATCGGCGATATGATCCTCGACGTCACCGCAGCCGAGGCCGAAGGGCTCATCACCCTGACCGATGAGCCTCTGTTCGACCTGCCGTTCTGGAACCCTTTGATGGAACAAGGCCCCGCCGTCTGGGCCGCCCTGCGCGACCGCCTGACGGCGCTTCTGTCCGAAGGCGCGGCGGAACAAGAGGCGGTGAAGCCCCTGCTGGTATCGCAAAACGCGGTTGTAATGCACATGCCCTTTGCGGTCAGCGAATACACCGATTTCTACGCAGGCCGGCATCACGCCTTCAACGTGGGCTCGATGTTCCGGGACCCCGAGAACGCGCTTCCACCGAACTGGCTTCATATTCCCATTGGGTATAATGGCCGGGCATCGTCGGTCGTGGTGTCGGGTACGGATATCCGGCGCCCGTGGGGGCAGCTGAAGTCGCCCGATCAGGACAAACCCGCCTTCTTGCCCAGCCGCCGCTTCGACTTTGAGCTTGAGATGGGGGCAATCGTTGGCACTCCGTCCGACGGCCCGATCTCGGTGCAGCAGGCGGACGATCATATCTTCGGCTACGTTCTGCTGAACGACTGGTCTGCCCGGGACATTCAAGCGTGGGAGTATCAGCCCCTTGGGCCGTTCCAAGCCAAGGCCACGGCCACATCAATCAGCCCATGGATCGTGACCAAACCGGCGCTGGAGCCGTTTCGCTGTGACACACCCGAGCGCGAATTCGAGTTGCTGGATCACCTGAAGGATTGTGGCCCGATGCTTTATGACCTTTCGCTTGAGGTGACGCTGGCCCCCGAGGGGCGGGCTGCGACCACAATCACCCGCACGAATTACAGCGAAATGTACTACTCCACCGCGCAACAACTGGCCCATCACGCCAGTTCGGGCTGCCCGATGAACACCGGTGATCTGCTGGGGTCCGGCACGATTTCCGGGCCGACGCGCGATACCCGAGGTTCGCTGCTGGAACTCAGCTGGGGCGGCAAAGACCCCTTGAGCCTTGAGACCGGTGAGACCCGCAGCTTCCTTGAAGATGGAGACACGCTCACCCTGTCCGGCTTTGCGCAGGGGGATGGCTATACAATCGGGTTCGGGACATGCCATGGCACTGTGCTTCCAGCGCTGGAGGACCCTCTCAAACCCTGAGCCGTGCCGCACAGCACCTGTGTGCCGGTGTTGGTAGGATTGAGGGCCAAGACCGCCTAGGTTCATTGCATCCAAGCAATGAGGCCCCCGATGTCTGAGATCACCGGCTATCACGCCCATGTCTATTTCGACGCCGACACACAGGATTTAGCGCAACACATCTGCGAAGAGGCCGCCCGCCTTTTCCCGGTGCAAATGGGACGCATGCACGCGCGCCCGGTTGGCCCGCATCCGAGGTGGAGCTGCCAGCTGGGCTTTGCCGCCGACGCGTTTGATCAGGTCATTCCGTGGTTGATGCTCAACCGACAGGGCCTGACGATCTTCACCCATGCTGAAACCGGCGATCACCTGGCCGACCACCGGGATCACGCCGTGTGGATGGGTGAGCTTTTGGATTTGGACCTGTCGATTTTCGACAAAGCCTAGCCCAACGCCCGCGCCTGATCCCGCAGCACGAATTTCTGAACCTTGCCGGTGGAGGTCTTCGGTAAAGTCCCGAACACCACCGTCTTGGGCGCTTTGAAATGGGCCATATTGTCCCGGCAGAACGCAATCAGATCGGCCTCGGTCGCGCTGGCCTCAGGCTTTAGCTCAACGAAAGCACACGGGGTTTCGCCCCATTTCTCATCTGGACGGGCGACCACGGCGGCCTCCATGACGGCAGGGTGCTTGTAGAGGACACCCTCAACCTCGACGGATGAGATATTCTCGCCGCCCGAGATGATGATGTCCTTGGACCGGTCCTTCAGCGCGACATAGCCATCGGCGTACATCACCCCCAAATCGCCCGAGGCAAACCAACCGCCATTGAACGCCTTGTCGGTGGCATCCGGGTTCTTGAGATAGCCTTTCATCACCACATTGCCCTGCATGAATATCTCACCCATGGTTTCGCCGTCGGCGGGCACGGGCTCCAGCGTTTCGGGATGGGCCACCATCAGGCCGGACAGCGCTGAATAGCGCACGCCCTGACGCACCTTGAGGGCGGCCCGTTCGGCTGGAGCCTTCTGGTTCCACTCATCCTTCCACGCGCAGACGACTGAGGGGCCGTAGGTCTCTGTCAGACCGTAGACATGGGTCACCTCGACGCCCATCCCCTCCATCGCTTCGATCACGGCAGCTGGCGGCGGGGCACCTGCGGTCATCACCTTGATCTGGTGGTCGAAATCCTTGAGGTGATCGGGGGCATGCGCCAGCATGTTCAAAACGATAGGCGCGCCGCAGAAATGGGTGACTTTTTCCTCCCGGAAGGCGGCATAGATCGGCTCGGCCCGAACCGCGCGCAAGCAGACTGAGACCCCGGCATTCAGCGCCATAGCCCAGGGGAAACACCAGCCGTTGCAGTGAAACATCGGCAGGGTCCACAAATAAACCGAATGCTTCGGCATGCCCCAATCCAGCAGGTCGGACTGCGCATTCAAGGCGGCCCCACGGTGGTGATAGACCACGCCCTTGGGGTTGCCGGTCGTGCCAGAGGTATAGTTGAGCGTGATCGCGTCCCACTCATCCGCGGGCAGAGACCAGTCAAACTCAGGGTCACCTTCGTCCAGCAGGGCCTCATAGGTCAGGCTGCCAAGGCGTTCGCCACCATCAAAGCTGGGATCTTCGATATCGATCACCAGCAGGTCATGATCGACCTGCGGCAGCGCCTCTTTGACGACGGCAGAGAACTCGGGGTCGACCAACAGCACCTTGGCCTCGGCGTGGTTGAGGATGAAGGCGATGATCGGCGCATCAAGGCGCGTGTTGATCGCGTTCAGAACAGCGCCAGCCATGGGAATGCCGAAATGGGCCTCATAAAGCTCAGGGATGTTGGCGGCGATGATCGAGACGGTGTCGCCCTTTCCCACCCCACGGGCCGTCAGGGCGCTGGCAAGACGGCGGCAGCGCTCATACGTCTGTGCCCAGCTATAGCGACGGTCTCCATAGACGACGGACGGGTAGTCGGGATACACCGCCGCCGTCCTTTCGATGAAGCTGAGCGGGGATAGCGGCGTGTAATTCGCACGGTTCTTATCCAGATGACGCTCATACATATTGGCTGCTTGCATCCGCCAACCCTCCCAATTCGCGTGTGTCGCCACATGACCATAAACACAAGGCTGTGACCATCTTGTAGAAATACGACAAGTGGCGGGGCTCTGGCGATACGCTATGATGACATCTGGCCCTATATTCGCGACCCCATTCGCGGTGATCTGGGCCATCGCATTTACTTGCTATCGTGGGACCAATCCCACAATCTGCACACCGCATCAGACTGAAAGGACATGTCATGGACGGCACGTTCAACGAAAACGATCTTTCCCGCGTGGTCGAGGCCGACCGCGCCCATATCTGGCACCACCTGATCCAGCATAAACCCTTTGAAACAAACGATCCCCGCATCATTGTCGAAGGCAAAGGCATGCGTGTCTGGGACCAGAAAGGCAAAGAGCATCTGGATGCGGTCTCTGGCGGCGTCTGGACGGTGAATGTCGGCTATGGCCGCGAATCCATCTGTAAAGCGGTCTATGACCAGCTGATGAAGCTCTGCTATTTTGCAAATTCGGCAGGGTCGATTCCCGGTTCGATTTTCGCGGAAAAGCTGATCGAAAAGATGCCAGGCATGAGCCGGGTTTATTACACGAACTCGGGCTCCGAGGCGAACGAGAAAGCCTTCAAGATGATCCGTCAGATCGCGCATAAGCGCTATGGCGGCAAAAAGACCAAAATCCTGTATCGTGATCGCGACTATCACGGCTCGACTCTGGCGGCGATGTCAGCGGGCGGTCAGGACGAGCGCAATGCGCAATACGGCCCGTTTGCTCCGGATTTCGTACGCGTTCCCCATTGCATGGAATACCGCAAGCACGAACTGAACGGCGCGCCGGAGGAAAACTTTGGCGAGTGGGCCGCCGACCAGATCGAAGAGGTCATCCTGCGCGAAGGGCCAGACACCGTTGGCGCGCTGTGCCTTGAACCTGTGACCGCAGGTGGCGGTGTGATCGAAGCACCCGAAGGCTACTGGCAGCGCGTTCAGGAGATCTGCAAGAAGTACGACGTGCTGCTGCATATTGATGAGGTCGTGTGCGGCGTCGGTCGCACGGGTACCTGGTTTGGCTACCAACAGTATGGCGTGAAGCCTGACTTTGTCACCATGGCCAAAGGCGTTGCCTCGGGCTATGCGGCCATCGCCTGTCTGGTCACCACCGAAGAGGTCTTTGACATGTTCAAAGACGACGCGGCGGATCCGATGAACTATTTCCGTGACATCTCGACCTTCGGCGGCTGCACCGCTGGTCCGGCCGCGGCGATCGAGAATATGCGCATCATCGAGGATGAGAACCTGCTGGGCAACTGCGTCGACATGGGCGATCGCATGATGGGTAACCTGCAAGCGCTGATGGAGAAGCATAAGGTCATCGGCGATGTGCGCGGCAAAGGCCTGTTCCTGGGCGCTGAACTGGTTGCAGACCGCTCCACGCGTGAACCGATGGACGAAAAGAAGGTACAGGCCGTGGTGGCAGACTGCATGGCGCAGGGTGTCATCATCGGCGCGACCAACCGCTCGCTGCCGGGTCGCAACAACACGCTGTGTTTCTCGCCTGCGCTCATCGCGACGGCGGATGATATCGACCAGATCACCGATGCGGTCGACGGCGCGCTGGGACGTGTGTTCGGCTAGAGAATGAAAAACGGGAAACCGGGCAATCGCGCCCCGGTTTCCCGACCTCTGGGTCGCAAGCCTTTTTACTAACCAGACGATCAGACACACCTCTTGCTCTTGCGTATCAACCGGCGCAGACTTGCATGCAGAGGAGTGTATCATGACACCCAAAACCTCAGACACGGACCCGTCGGGCGATATGGCATCGCCGCAAGGTGCAGCGCTCAAGGTCAACACTGTAAGCGCGCAGGATATCAAGGACTCGTTGAAGGCGGGCGTGGCGGACTTTCTGGCCCGCCCTGTCATGAGCGGGTTTTTCGGCCTGTTCTACGCCGTTTTTGGCCTTGTCTTTGTGTGGTGCCTGATTTGGCTCGGCAAGGTCTGGATGATCATTCCGGCCATTGTGGGTTTTCCACTGGTTGCGCCCTTTGCCGCTGCCGGGCTCTATGAGATGTCCCGACGATTGCAGAACGGAGAACCTTTCGGATGGTCCGATATCCTGACGGTGATGGCCAATCAACGCAAACGCGAGATGGGCTGGATGGCCTTTGTCACCCTGTTCATTTTCTGGGTATGGGTCTATCAGGTGCGCCTTTGGTTGGCGATCATCCTGCAGAATGCGTCCTTCTCGGACTTTGACGGATTTCTGAACACCGTCTTCTTCACGCCCGAAGGCTGGACGTTTCTAGCCATCGGCACCTGCATCGGCGCGGGCCTTTCGGCCGTGCTGTTTTCGGTCACCGTCGTCGCTATGCCGCTGCTTCTGGACCGAGAGACCAACTTCGTATCAGCCATGCTGACCTCGATCCGGGTCGTCACCGAGAACCCGGTGGTGATGCTGGGTTGGGCAGCAATCATCTCGGTAACCATGCTGCTCTCGCTGATCCCGGCATTCTTGGGCCTGATCTTCACCCTGCCGATCCTTGGTCACACCACGTGGCACCTGTATCAGCGCGCCGTTCCTCCGGCCGAGGATTGAACGGGACCCCTGGGAGGGACAGGCACATTCAAACAAAAAGGACCGCCCCAAATGGGACGGCCCTTTGTTCACTGTCTCTCTTTTCAGAGATCAGGCAGCCAGAGCGGCCTGAGCTTTGGCGACGATCGCACCGAACGCTTCCGGTTCGTGTACGGCCAGGTCAGCCAGAACTTTGCGGTCCACTTCGATACCGGCCAGGTTCAGGCCGTTGATGAAGCGGGAATATGTCAGAGCCTCGTCATGCGAACGGACAGCAGCGTTGATGCGCTGGATCCACAGCGCACGGAAGTTACGCTTGCGGTTCTTACGGTCGCGGGTTGCATACTGGTTGGCCTTGTCGACGGCCTGACGTGCAACTTTGAAGGTGCTCTTACGGCGGCCATAGTAACCTTTGGCGGCCTTGATGACCTTCTTGTGACGGGCGTGAGTTACGGTTCCACCTTTAACGCGGGACATCTCTTAATCTCCTCTTAGCGGTCGTAGGGCATGTAGCCCTTGACGATCTTGGCGTCGGGGGCGGACAGGGTGGTGTTGCCACGGGCGTCGCGGATGAACTTCTTGGTCCGCTTGATCATGCCGTGCCGTTTGCCGGCCTGGCCAGCAAGGACCTTACCGGTCGCAGTCACCTTGAAGCGCTTCTTGGCGCTCGACTTGGTCTTCATCTTAGGCATTTCCGTCTCCTTTCAGGGTTCGGTACTAAACGCGACTCGGCATGCCATCTCGGCCGGTCACGCGATCAGATGCGCCGTTTACGCAAGTTCGGTCATACTGGCAAGGGGGTTTGGCCCAGAATCTGCGCTTTTCGCAGTGGCCTTGGCACCGGGGCAGCACAGGGCCGCCCCGGTGAAGTGTTTAGTGGCTGAATTTGCGGATTTCGCCGCTCTTCAGACGTTCGGAGTAGGACGCCAGCTCCTGACGCACCACTTTCATCAGGAAGTAGAGCGCAAAGACGTTCACAACCGCCATCGCAAAGATCGCCGCATCCGAGAAGTCGATGACCGGGCCAAGGTTGGCCGCCGCACCGATGACGACGAAGATGCAGAAGATGATCTTGAAGACCAACTCTTTGGTGTGGCCTTCGCCGAACAGATAGGTCCATGCCTTGAGGCCATAGTAGGACCAGCTGATCATGGTCGAGAAGGCAAACAGGACCACGGCAATCGCCAGAATGAACGGGAACCAGCTGAACGCGCTGCCGAAGGCCGCCGAGGTCAGGCTGACGCCGGTATTGCCGTCGACCGTTGCAATCGCATTGCCCGCTTCGTTCAGCATGTAGTTGCCGGTTGCCGGATCAACGATCAGCTGCTGGGTGATGATGATCACCAGCGCAGTCATGGTACAGATCACAACCGTGTCGATGAACGGCTCAAGCAGCGAGACGAAGCCTTCCGTGATCGGTTCTTTGGTCCGTACGGCTGAGTGCGCAATCGCTGCGGAACCCACGCCTGCTTCGTTCGAGAACGCCGCACGACGGAAGCCCTGGATCAGCGCACCGACCATACCACCAGCAACGCCGAGGCCGGTAAATGCACCTGCGAAGATCTGACCGAAGGCCCAGCCGATCTGGTCTGCATGCATCAGGATGATGACCAGAGCCGCCAGCACGTACATGACACCCATGAACGGCACGACCTTTTCGGTCACGCGCGCAATGGATTTCAGGCCACCCACGATCACCGCAAAGACGATGCCCGCAAAGACCAGACCTGTGATCCAGCCCGGATAGTCTCCGACAATCCCTGCAATCTGCTGGTGCGCCTGGTTGGCCTGGAACATATTGCCCCCGCCCAATGCGCCAAGGATGCAGAAGATCGAGAAGAGCACCGCCAAGATTTTACCGCCCGGCAGGCCAAGCTCGGCAAAACCTTTGGACATGTAATACATCGGGCCACCCGAAACGGTGCCGTCTTCATATTCGTTGCGGTATTTCACACCCAATGTACATTCGGTGAATTTTGACGCCATCCCCAGCAGGCCTGCGACGATCATCCAGAATGTAGCACCCGGTCCACCGATCCCGATGGCAACCGCCACACCGGCGATGTTCCCAAGACCAACAGTCCCGGACAGAGCGGTGGCAAGAGCCTGAAAATGGCTGACCTCACCCGCGTCATTGGGGTCGGAGTAGTCACCTTTGACCAAGCTGATCGAGTGGCCGAAGAATCGGAATTGCACAAAAGCAAAATAGAGCGAGAACACAGTGGCCGCTACGACTAGCCACCCCACGATCCATGGAAAACCAGTGCCCGGAAACGGCGCGAAGATAAAGCTAACGAAGGGGCCGGTAAAATCCGCGAAAGCCTGATTGATCTTCTCGTCCAGACCGGGCGCCTCTTGCGCGAAAGCGGGGCCAGACATCAGAGCCATGGTCGCACCAAGGCCCAGTTTTTGAAGCATATTCATCCTAATCCCTCCGCTCAGTTCACGACCGTGACAGGCACGTCGGCATGCATGACCAAGTTCTGAGTCGAGCTTCCAAACAGCCGTTTCTTGAACCCATCCGCCGAGGCGCGGCCGACGATGATCTGAGTGCCGCCGTTTTCGACCGTGATCGCGTTCAGCGTCTCGGCCACGTCGCCATGGCGCACGATGCCGTGCGCTTCGAACCCATCGGCCTTTAGCGCCTCAACCGTAGGGGCAATGATCCGCGAGGTGGCCAGTTCGACCTCTTCCTCGCGCCGCTTGTGCCGTTGGGCGTTTTCTTCCGGTGTTTGGAAAGTGAAAGGGGACCATTCGATGACATAAACAACCAGCATTTCGCATGAGCCAATCCGCCCGGCCAAATCCTTAGCAAAGGCGATAGCGCGCTCTCCGGTTTCTGTCCCGTCCAGTCCAATGACAATCTTTGTTGTCATGACGTTCCTCCGTTTTTTTTCTGGTTTGACCGGGACCCGTGCCCCCGGTAGGGCGACCGGAACCTGGAACTATCTGAGATGATCGCCCTAAGGTTCAGTATCCGGCAAAATCACCAAAAAACAGAGGCATTTTTGCAGAATACAACCCTACGGGCATCTTCCTCTTGAAAACAAACAAGAAAAGCCGCCTAAAAATTAGGCGGCTTGAGAGTTCTCAATATGATCCTTCCCGAAATCCGGGCGAACTCATCCCGGATCGGTGTTGTAAATCAGACGCTCGTCACAAGGTGCGATACGCAGAATATTGGTGGTTCCGGGGACATTGAACGGAACGCCTGCAGTGACAACGATCTGGTCGCTCTCGGCGGCGAAGCCCCCTGCGCGCGCGGCGCGGGCCGCATTGACCACGGCCCCTTTGAACCTCTCAAGTTCGGGCGTCATCACACAGTGGCAACCCCAGCTCAGGCACAGACGGCGGGCGGTTCCCGTTGCTGGCGTCATAGCAATGATCGGCACACCGGGACGTTCGCGTGCCGTTAGCAACGCGGTGGTACCGCTTTGGGTGAAACAGCAGATCGCCTTGATGTCGGTCTTTTCCGCGATCTCACGCGCGGCTGCGACGATACCGTCCGCGATGGTCGACCCTTTGGCAGTACGCGAGGCCGCGATGATCTGCGTGTAGGTCGGGTCGGCCTCGACCTCGATGGCGACCTTATTCATGGTCTGCACGGCCTCGATCGGGTAAGAACCGGCCGCAGATTCCGCGCTGAGCATGATGGCATCCGTGCCTTCGTAAATCGCGGTCGCAACGTCCGAGACTTCGGCGCGGGTAGGCATCGGGCTTTCGATCATGCTCTCCAGCATCTGTGTCGCGACGATCACCGGCTTGGCCGCACCACGGCATTTGCGAACCAGACGTTTCTGGATGGGAGGCACCGCCGAAACCGGCAGCTCAACGCCCAGATCGCCACGGGCCACCATGATCCCGTCTGATGCGTCGAGGATATCGTCAAACGCCTCTACCGCTGCGGGCTTTTCGATCTTCGACAGGATCGACGCTCGTCCATCCGCCAGCGCACGCGCCTCGAACACGTCCTTGGCCCGCTGCACAAAGCTGAGCGCCAGCCAATCCACGCCCAGTTGGCACACAAACTCCAGATCGTCGCGATCCTTGGCTGACAAGGCTGCCAGTGGCAGCAGCACATCGGGCACGTTCACACCCTTGCGGTTCGAAATCGTCCCTCCGACTTCGACAGTACAATTGGCGAAATCCTGACCGCAATCCTGCACGGTCAGACGGATCTTACCGTCATTGACCAGCAGACGCGCACCGGGTTCCAGCGCTGCAAAAATCTCGGGATGTGGAAGGCAGACACGGTTGATGTCTCCGGCCTCGGGGTCGAGGTCCAGCCGGAACGCCGCGCCCTCTACCAGTTCTTCCGCATCATTGGCAAAAACCCCAACACGCAGCTTCGGGCCTTGAAGATCGGCCAGAATCGCGATCGGGCTGTCCAGATCCTTTTCCACCTGACGAATAATGCGATGCCGTTCACGGATCTCGTCATGGCTGCCATGGCTCATGTTCAGGCGAAAGACGTCGGCCCCGGCCTCATGCAAGGCCCGGATGGTGTCATAGTCATTGGACGCCGGTCCCAGCGTCGCCACGATTTTTACATTTCTAAGGCGTCGCACTGGTTTCGCTCTCCTCAATCCCTCGGTGATGCGGCAATGTTACCGCAAACAGTATGTGGGTGGTTATTGCGCAATTCCCTTTTGGAAGCAACTGCCATACACCTGCCGCAAACTTGATGACAGGCACATGACATACACTCCGTTTTTTATCCATGGCGAGGATCGCCCGTCCCGATGGCTGATCACCTGCGATCATGCGACCAACACCGTCCCCCCCGAAATCAACAGCGGGGATCTAGGATTGCCGCGCGAAGATATGGAACGCCACATCGCCTATGATGTCGGCGCCTACGAGGTCTCGAAACATCTGGGCGAGATCCTGAACGCGCCGGTCATCGCAGCCAATTTCTCGCGCCTTGTGATTGATCCAAACCGTGGTGAGGATGACCCGACCCTGCTGATGAAGCTCTATGACGGTTCGATCATTCCCGGCAATCGCCACGCTGATGCGACCGAGCGTGAACGGCGTTTGGACATGTGCTACCGCCCTTATCACGACGCGCTTGGGCGGCTGGCCGCCCTGCCTCATGCGGTGATTGTGTCGATGCACTCTTTCACCCGCCAACTCCGCGGTCGCGAACCACGCCCTTGGCATGTAGGCGTTCTGCACACCCCGGACGAGCGCTTCTCACGCCCTCTGATCAACCGCTTGAAGGCCGAAGATAATCTGTGCGTCGGCGTGAACGAGCCTTATACCGGCGTTCTTCCCGGCGATGCCATCGACACGCATTGCACCTCACATGGTCGACCAAATGCATTGATCGAGCTGCGCAATGATCTGATCGCGGATCACGCAGGGCAACGGGCCTGGGCCGAAAGGCTCGCCGTAATCCTACAGGATGCACTATCTGACAGCGGCCTTTGATCGCACGTTATTGTGAGCTGCACCTTCAACCCCCACTTTGGAGACTGGGAAGGAGGCGACCATGACACAAGAGTTGCTGACAAGTTTTTTTGGCTGGATGGCGATACTGAACATCGCTGTTTTACTGTTCACAACCGCTATGACTGTGCTGCTACAGGACTGGATTGCAGGGGTTCATGCCAGAATGTTCCAAATGGAACGGCCTGATGTGAAGCGTGCCTATTTTCGGTATTTGGCCAACTACAAAATCCTCACGCTGATTTTCTGCGTCATTCCGTGGCTGGCCTTGAAACTGGCCTAACGCAGAGTCAGTTGAAACACCCCCGTCCGAGCGTTAGTTCGGGAATAGACAGCATCCAATTCCTCGGAGCCACACCATGGACAAGCAAACCGAAATCGAACTTCAAGCCGCAGCATTCCGTCGGCTGCAAAAGCACTTGATGGAAGATCGCACGGACGTTCAGAATATCGACATGATGAATCTGGCCGGGTTCTGCCGCAACTGCCTGTCACGCTGGTATCAAGAAGCAGCCAATGAAAAAGGCATTGAGATGGGCAAAGACGAAGCCCGTCAGATCTTCTACGGCATGACCATGGATGAATGGAAAGCCAACTACCAGACCGAAGCCAGCCCCGACAAACAGGCCGCCTTCAAGGTCGCCTTTGATGAGAATGTCACGAAAAAGGGCTGAGAACTTAAAACCACGCGGCCCAACATTTAAGACTGATGAGCAATCCCTTGCGGAAGCAGCCCAAAGCACTCTGTGATGCGTGCCCATGTTTTCCGAGTTTAGGTTGATCTCTGAACAAGCCGTTTTCGCTCGTGATGCCTCCACAGTGCTTTCAGTTGAGTTGTCGCAAATAGAAACACCGCGCGGACGCGGCATTCGAGCTGTTATTATCTGACCCTTTACATTGGTTGCGGCAGTATGATTTGAACCTACGACCTTCAGGTTATGAGATAGCTTACGCTCACCTATACCAACTACGCCGGAAGGCGCGAATTTAGTCTATCTTATTGGAATCATTTTTTTAATTTTGACGACCAGCACGCCCCGTTTCTACCTCCTACGCCGTGAAACGCTTCCCGTTAATTCCACAATGCTTCCACGGGGCGATGACAGCGAAAGGATGAGGGATGCCCAAACTGACCAAACGCGCGGTAGAAGCCTTACCAGTTGAGGCGAAATACTACTTTGTCTGGGACAGCCAGATTGCCGGGTTTGGCGCCCGCGTCATGCCTTCCGGGGCCAAAAACCTATGAAGCGCAGTATCGGAAAGATGGACGGACAAGGCGTGTTTCCATCGGTCGGCATGGCAAGATCACCGTAGCCGAAGAGCGGAAGTTGGCAAAGGAGCTCGTGGGACAAGTGGCTAGGGGTGTGAACCCCGCCGAAGAGATTGCCCAACATCGCCGCGCATCGACGGTTGCGGCCTTGTGTGAGCGGTTCTTTGATACTCACATCAAAGAACACGCTGTAAGCCGTCTACCCAAGGGGAATATCGCAGGGCTAGTGACCTTTTCAAGGATCCAGCCATCGGCAGCTTCAAAGTAATTGATGTGGAGCGAAAAGACCTTGCCGAACTGCACCACAAATTCCGGGACAAGCCCTATCAGGCGAACCGGACATTGGGCGTACTGTCCAAGATGCTCAATCAGTGGAAAATCTGGGGCTTGCGGCCAAATGGGTCAAACCCCTGTTGCCATGTCGCAAAATACCGCGAAGAGAAACGGGAACGGTTTCTGAGCCAAGACGAGTTGCAACGGCTTGGGCGGGATTTGACAGACGCGGAACGCGATGGATCGGAGTTGCCCTTTGCTGTCCCCGCCTTCCGGTTGCTGATCCTGACCGGGTGTCGCCTCGGCGAAATCCAGACGCTGCAATGGCCCTTCACTACAGATGCAGGAATGAAGCTTCCAGACACCAAAACAGGCGCGCGGCGCATTCCTCTACTACAAGCGGTCCGAGCGGTTCTAAGCGCCTTGCCACAGCTTCGCGACAACCCTTGCGTGTAGAAAAGCGTGCAATTTTGACCCCCTAAGCGGGGAAATCGGCGTCCAAATTTGACCCCTCCCTATGGTTGTAGACATCCTTTTCATTGAGCAGTCGATGGAGAGGCAAGCGGGATGATTTGCGTGGAAACTATTAGAAAAGTGCGTCGCTTACACCTGATCGAAAAAAAGAGCATCAAGGAAATTTGCCGTTCGCTCAATTTGAGCCGTGCAACGGTTCGAAAGATAATCCGATCGGGAGTGACGGAGTTCAAATATGAGCGCAAATCGCAGCCATACCCGGTGCTCGGGCCTTGGCGCGCGCGTCTGGATGAAACGCTTGAGGAGAACGAGGCGCTTCCGAAGAAACACCGCAAGCGGATGACCAAAATCTGGAAGGAACTCTCCGATGATGGTTTTGGCGGCGGGTATGACAGTGTTCGACGCTACACAAAGAATTGGCGCATTGCGCACGGCCGACAACAGGCGCAGGCGTTCATCCCGCTGATCTTTGATCCTGGGGAGGCGTACCAGTTCGACTGGAGTGTGGAGACGGTTTTGATGGACGATGCACTCACGACCGTGAAGGTTGCCCATTTCAAACTTTGCCATAGCCGCATGCCATTCTCCATTGCCTATCCGCGCGAGACGCAGGAGATGGTCTTTGATGCCCACGACGAGGCCTTCAAATTCTTTGGTGGAGGCTGCATCAACGGGATCTACGATAACATGACGACCGCCGTCGATGCGATCCTGTCGGGCAAGGAAAGAAAGTTCAACAAGGCATTCTCCCGGATGTGTTCTCATCATCTGGTGAACCCGATCGCCTGTACGCGCGCGGCCGGTTGGGAGAAGGGTCAGGTTGAGAATCTGGTCAAGGAGAGCCGCGCCTATAGTTTTACACCGCGTCTGGAGGTGGCCGACTTCGATGAATTGAATGCCCGGCTGCAAAAAGACGCGATCAAACGCGCAAAAGAACTGCGGCATCCGGAAAACCTGGAGGCGGCATCCGGAAAACCTGGAGGTGACGGTCTGGGAGGAGTTCCAGCAGGAAAAGCCGCTGCTGACGCATCTGCAGAAGCCCTTCGTCGGGTTCCGTGAAAAGACGGTCGCCGTGAGCCGAACCTGCCTGATCAACTTCGAAAGAAACAAATACAGCGTTGAGGCAAGAGCTGTTGGACGTCAGGTCCAGTTGCAGGTCTACGCCACGCGGATTGTCCTGCGCCAAGACGGTGAGATTGTCGGAGAGCACGAACGGTGCTTCGGCCGAGGAAAAACGATCTTCAACCCTTGGCACTATGTGCCCGTCCTCAAGCGCAAGCCTGGCGCTCTGCGCAATGGAGCACCGTTCCGTGACTGGGACCTACCACCGGCAATGACGCAGATCTGGACCCATCTGCGGGGCACATCCGACGGAGACCGGCAACTTGCCGATATTCTTTTCGCTGCTTACCAGCACGACATTGATGTGGTCGAGGCTGCCTGCGAAGAAGCTCTAAAATCTGGCCTGCGCAAGGCCGATGCGATCCTGAACATTGTCTCTCGGCGCACCAATCCCCCGCCGCCAAAGGCGATTGAGCCGCCTGCCCACCTGCAGCTGAAAATGGCACCGATCGCGGATTGCGCTCGCTATGACAGGCTTGGAGGCTCCCATGCAACTGCGTAAGGAAATTCTCGAACTTGCCCGTCAACTGAAGTTGCCAGGCATCGTCAACTGCTTTGACGAAGTGATGCAGGCCGCAGCCAAAAACAACTGGCGGCCCCAACAGGTCGTGGCCGAACTCCTCACGGCCGAACTGGCCGAAAAGACTGCGCGCTCGATCCGGTATCAGATGGGTGCCGCAAAGTTCCCGGTCTGCAAGTCCTTACCTGAGTTCGACTTCACGGTCAGCCCCGTCAACGAGGAAGTCGTGCGCAATCTTCATGACGGCGATTTTATGGACCAGGCCAGGAATGGCGTGCTGGTCGGTGGAACCGGATCGGGCAAAACGCATCTCGCAACAGCGATCGGGGGCCACGCGGTCAATAACCGCCGGCGGGTCAGGTTCTTCAGCGCTGTGGATCTCGCGAACAAGCTGGAGGCTGAACATCGCGAAGGCAACGCCGGGCGGCTCAGCGAGCAGCTGATCCGCGTCGACCTCGTGATTATAGACGAACTCGGTTATCTGCCGTTCGCAGAGTCTGGTGGACGATTACTCTTCCATCTCATCAGCAAACTGTACGAGCGAACGTCTATTCTGCTAACAACCAACCTCGCATTTGCTGAATGGCCGAGTGTGTTCACAGATGCCAAAATGACCACTGCTCTCCTGGATCGACTGACACACCATTGCGATATCATCGAAACCGGGAACGAAAGCTGGCGAATTAACCACCGCGACTAACCTCGAAATCGGGGAATAAATTCAAAACAGACAGCAGGTCAAACCTTCAGTCGAGCTACGCTCTCTTTTCGGTTTGACCTGCTGTCCACCCCCTCCTGAATCAACCTAAACACGACCCCCTCAACGCCCCTCTTAGCTCCAAGGGGGGTCAAATTTGGACGCCGATGGGGGGTCATTATTCAATGCCGATTGACACCTTGCGTCATTTCCGGGGCTAGCTCTGGCCATCGCGCCACCAACCTGCAAAAGCCATGGCGTCGCATACTAAACGGGCTGGGTCTGCACGATGTCCGCATTCACGACCTGTACCATACCTATGCGTCAAATGCCGTATCGTCGGGTGTGCCAATCCAGATGGTCGGGCGATAGCTGGGTCACAGTCAGATTCAGACAACCATGCAGTACGCGCATTTGGCTTATGATCCTGTACAGCGGGCAGCGGAGGAAAACACAGCGCGCTCAATACAATCGTGGGCTCACTGAAACCCAACCATGATCTCCGCCTAGTTAGGTAAAACGCTCGACGCGACCAGCCCCCTAGACGTTTACTTACACGTACTAAATTACGTGTAGTGTCTACGTATAAGGTACATACGAGTTTTATCCCTTCCCTGGGTATGCGCGGGACCGTGTTTACAACGGGAAGGGAAGACCACAATCCATGCCGATCTCTCAAATGACCGCTTGGAGCCCAAGGCGGTCATTCAGTTCGAGCGAAACGAGCATAAATTCCTGACTTCCGACCTTTTTGTTGATCTGACTGGGTTTTTGGTTTGTTTTCAGGTGTGGTTGCTCAGAGGCGCGTTGTAGTGCCCCATTATTATAAAAAGTATTGACATGGGCCTTCAGATGGCTAACCTCTTCGCCCATGTTCATCCGCACCAAACATGACGCAAAGCTCAACCGCACACGGATCCAGATCGTTGAATCCGTCCGCACCGGCTCCAAGGTACGCCAGAAGATCCTGCGCCATGTGGGTGTGGCCCATAACGACAGCGAGATTGAGGATATCAAGCGTCTGGCGGGCCGCTTGATGGAGCAATTACGCATTGATCGCTCGCCGCAAATGGAACTGTTCACGCCCACGGAATATGCCGATCTGCAGGCGCTGGTGCGCCGCGCTCCGCGGCCGGACAAGCTTGGCGTTGATCTTGCCGAGTGCCGTGAGGAGGCGCGGGTCTCTCTGGGTCTGCGGGATGTCATGGGGACGATGTATGACCAACTGGGTTGGGGGGCCCTTCTGGGGGCGGCGCGTAAAAGTGCCAATCGCATTGTGAAAGAGCTGGTTATGGCGCGGATCGCACAGCCCGAGAGCAAGCGCGCGACCGTGGAGGCGTTGGAGAACCAGGCAGGCATCACGCTCAATCTGGACGTGGTCTATCGGAGCATGGATTACATCAATACGCCGGTGATAGACGGGATTTGCAAAACCTCTCACGCGGCGGCAGAGAAGTTGCTGGGCGGGCCAGTGACCGTGCTGTTCTACGATTGCACGACCCTGGCCTTTGACACCGAGCGCGAGGACCCGGCCGAGGATGCGGACGGGGTCGAGCAGGATCATCTTCTGGCCAAGGGCTTCAGCAAGGATGGCAAGCATCACCGCGCTCAGGTCATGCTGGCGCTGATCGTCACCTCCGATGGGCTGCCTGTGGGCTATGAACTCTTCCCGGGAAACACCTGGGAAGGTCATACGCTGGAAGCTGCGCTGAAGGCGTTGGAGGGACGCTTCGACGTGGCCAGGGTCACGTTCGTGGCCGATGCCGCCATGCTCAGCAAGGACAACCAGCAGATGTTGCAGAACAAGGGTCTGCCCTACATCCTCGGCTATCGCATGAAGTCCGCCCCGGCCGCCGTGAAGGCGAACATTTTGAGCCCGGAGGGACGCCAGCCTTGGGCTGGACACGGTTCTGAAGAGGCAACCGAGAAGGGCTGGTACAAGGTGATCGACCAGGAGGGAGCGCGGGTCATTGTGACCTGGTCACCCACCCGGGCACGCAATGATGCCCACAAGCGCGACAAGGCAATCGAAAAGCTGCACAAGAAGCTCAAGCGCTCTCGCAAACCCGGCAGCTTCAGCAGCCGGGGATATGGCCGCTTCCTGGCCTTCCCCGACAGCGGGGACGTCACGCTGGATGATGCAAAGATCAAGGCAGCGGCACAATGGGACGGGCTGCATGCCATTGTTGTTCATGGTGCGGACGAACTGGAGGCACAGGACGTCATTGCCCGCTATCACCAGTTGTGGGAGATCGAAGCCTGCTTCCGCACCAACAAGCACGATCTGAAAATCCGGCCCATCTATCACTGGTCGCCGCGTCGGGTCCGGGCCCATATCGCCATCTGCTACATGGCCTTCTGCTGCCTGCAGCACCTGCGCAAGCATCTGGACCTGCTCGGACACCCGATGAGCCCGGCTCGTATCCGCAACGAGTTGAACGCATTGCAGCTCTCGATCCTGCGCCACAAAGGCACCCCTGACCGCTACGGCATGCCAAGCCATGCCACGGTCGATGCCAGACGCATCCTCACCTGCGTCGGCCTGACCTGGAACGAAGCCCCTTTCAAGATACCCCCCGGGCGCACCCGAAAAACTGGCCAGACCAAAGCCTGAGCTCCCTCAACACTCCGAAACAATCGCTGGCGAAAAAAGTCCGTGTAGTGCCTTTTGGCAACCAAGGCATAATAATATCAATGACTTATACGAAAAAATGTCGGAAGTCAGGATTTCCGGGGCTAGCTCTGGCCATCGCGCCACCAACCTGCAAAAGCCATGGCGTCGCATACTAAACGGGCTGGGTCTGCACGATGTCCGCATTCACGACCTGTACCATACCTATGCGTCAAATGCCGTATCGTCGGGTGTGCCAATCCAGATGGTCGGGCGATAGCTGGGTCACAGTCAGATTCAGACAACCATGCAGTACGCGCATTTGGCTTATGATCCTGTACAGCGGGCAGCGGAGGAAAACACAGCGCGCTCAATACAATCGTGGGCTCACTGAAACCCAACCATGATCTCCGCCTAGTTAGGTAAAACGCTCGACGCGACCAGCCCCCTAGACGTTTACTTACACGTACTAAATTACGTGTAGTGTCTACGTATAAGGTACATACGAGTTTTATCCCTTCCCTGGGTATGCGCGGGACCGTGTTTACAACGGGAAGGGAAGACCACAATCCATGCCGATCTCTCAAATGACCGCTTGGAGCCCAAGGCGGTCATTCAGTTCGAGCGAAACGAGCATAAATTGATCGAAATTCTTTAATGAGTCTGAGGTCCTCAAATTTTCTTTTCGTTGGACTACTTTCGGTACCAGCTTTGTGGCTTGGGCTTCCATTTCACATAGGTTTGGTCGCCAGCTACACGGTTTCAGATCAGGCTACTGTGACTGGACTGGGAAGACGTCAGATGGAGAATAGGAAGCCGCAGAGATGCGCCTTTCCAACCCCGTCAATTGTAGCATCGAACGATCAAAGAAAAACACGCCGTGTTGCCCAATAAACCAGCCTAATTCTGGTCCGCAATGGCAAGCGCAGTTTTGATCGCCTCCGAAAGTTCTCTAATGGCGAAATTCGGTGTGCTGAGCTGACGAACATGTTCCATAACTTCAAGTCCACGTCGCCATTCCGCACCGCCATAGCCTGCCCGCGCGGTCTCTATGCCTTCAGCGATGTGGCGTGCCCTGAATGACTTGATCAAATATGGATAGTCCGTTCCAAGGTAGAATTCCGCGTCATCTGTTTGCCTGTTGACCAAGATGTTCGCCCCCATAGCCGCGGCGAAGAAGCCCTTGGTGAAAGGCTTTGAAACCTCTCGGCTCGCACTTCGAGGCCGGACACCGTAGTGCATCGGATAGTCAGTCATTTGCTGCAGCGCTTTAGTATAATCACTCTGATCCTTATAAGTTAGAACTTGGACCGCTCGCGGGTCGGGCGGTGCAATCATCTTTCTTGGGTTCCCAAGATAGCCAATTCGAAAATCCGATCTTGAAGCCGCCGAAACAAGAGTAATCCGCGGATCGGCGTGATGGGTCACATGGACAACGGAAGACCCAGAAACACCTTCCTTTGCAAGACGTGTATTTACGCGCCCGCAGCCTACGCGGGACGCAAGTATATGTGCATGGTAAATCCCTAGCTCGTCTGTTTCAGGGACACTGTCTACGTGATCCGAGCACATGCCGGCAGAGGTCTCTCGCAGGGCAATCATGCGATCACGTCCAAGAAGGCGCAGGCTTGTTTGAAGTCCTATGACAACTGCACCTTTAGCATGTCGAACAAATTCTTCATGCTGTTCGGTAAAGCGTGGTTTGGCAAGTGCTACCGTCTCAACTTCATAGGTGTCGGAATACACTTCGGCCAACAGTTTGGCATTTTGTTGCACTCGAGGCACCACCGATCCTTGATTGCGACGCCAACGTGGAAAGGCGAAAATAACACGCTGTTTCATGGAGTTACGATGGATACTTCAGGCAAGGCAAGTTCAGGACGGTGCAGGTGTGCTGCTATTGGGAAACTGGCACGTACTTCGTCCAACGCGCTGGAAAAAGGAAGTTGCTCGAAGAAGCGTTCAATACCAAATTCGTCAATTTCCATATCCTGATAGTGCGAAACGATGTCTTCTAGAGACGTCCCAATCTTCAAGTGCGATTGCTTCGGATCTAGGCCAGTGATCGCTAATAGTCCCGTCGGTGCCGCGTCAAAGGCAGTAAGCTTAAGATCGGGCCGGTGTTCCTGCAGTATCGGGATCAATTTCCATACATCGCCTGTCCAAATTTCTGGTAGCGAAGATAGATCGCGGGTCGTCATCTTTGTGTTTCTTGGAAAGCAGTCGTGAACGAAAATCACACCATCGGGAGCCATTGACCGTTCGGTATTCAGCACATCCCTTAACGCGTACTCGAAGAGGTGCATCCCATCGATGAAAGCTACGGAAATTTTCGCGCCCAGCCGTTCAAGTCTCCCATTTGCGAAAAAAGTATCACTTTCCTCTTGATAGAGAAGCATTTCCGGTTTTTTGCCCAAAACTCCAGAAGAAAGTCGAAAATGTGGATCAACCCCGATCGTCTTTCCCTGAACCATGGATAGGATTGTTCCCTCCCTGCAACCAATCTCCAAATACCAATCAAAGATGTACTTGCTGTGAAGCCGGCGAAAGAAACGCCGATAAGGAAAGCCCTTTGCTGGACTAAACATTGAACACACCTTCCAAAAGTTCTAGCGGCGTTGAACCGCAATCGGGCAGATTGGTAACCCGGCTTGCACCGTTCACTCCTTCTAGCGACAATTTAGCTTTTCGAGTGCAAATGCAACTGCTTGAGGACCGGTCCAGCTTAGTTCTTCGAGGCAGGAGCAAAGCGTTCGGCGTTCTCAGCTAGAAAGACACACTTTACGCCTGAACCGATATCCAAATTTCACCTTTCCATCCCTTTGATGCTCTCAGCGGTTCTTCTTTGACAGTATCAATTTGAAGTCGTGCTTGTTATCGAACATATCCTGTTAGGCTAAACGGCCATCGGCTGAAATTGCATGGTCTTGTCGGAGCTGATCCGCGACCTTGTCCCGGAAGTTTTTAACGGAGACTGAAACCCACGGCTACCCGATGAGGCGGTTGATTGACGAAGCCATGGGAGCAGGCGAGCTCCGTCGAGCCGATCAAATCCTCGCAACCAACCAACTCTTGGCGCCAGCAAACAACTTCTTCTTCTGGCCGGAGTTTTTTTAGGCGAGAGTCTGAGTCCCATTGACGTACTGCACGACTACGGCGTCATGTTTCTGGCGCACTACAAAGCGGACGTTCGATTGGTCACCAGAATTGCAGGTTCGTCCGCATACCAGCCATTTCCAAAGCGTCGAAACTTGGCTGCGTCACTTGTTTCCTTTAGCAGCAAAAATACCGATCACGTCTCGGCAATAATTGCGGTGAACTTACTCAAACTGGACCCTACCCCGAGTAGGTTTCTTTGACCACGCGAAAAAGATGAGGCTTGCGTGACCGACAGCATGGAGCTTCAAAAGAATTCCCGATGGCGTGCAAATTCTGCAAAAGTGGACACGGCCCCTTATTACACGACTGAATGGAATTCCGCGCTTTCTATGTCAGAGCATGCGCACCATTCAGAAATGGCGTGTGACAGGGTTTGGCCCGAAATTCTACAAGTCGAGCCGCTCTACCACCGTGACACCTTCTGGAATGGGCCGAGGCGCGTCGCTACGGCAACGCCAGTAGCTACACCGCAGCCTGAGTTTTGACCGTGCGGGGTTGGCAGCGCCGTGCGGGATTTTTGGACCGGATGGGCCCTATAGGGGCTCGGTCCAAAAGGTCCTACACCCCTTTGCTCAAACATCATCAGAAAGACACAGCACCATGCCAAACCGGCCTGCACAGAAAATTCAAAATCGGCCTGATTTCCGCCACCATCAGGGACAGTGACGGCTTTTTCTCCATCGATATGTCCCGCGCTCACAAAACCGATACCGGTGAACGGCGCAATTCGACTAGCTTCCACCATTCGGACTTACTCGCTAGTATTGCTTCAAGATAAGGTAGCAGCTCTTCTGCGCGGTGCTGCATCTCGACGGTAGTGCCAAGCCAAACGTTGTCAGGCCAGTCGCTTGTTCAATGCGCCCTACGACCGACGTTATGCGGAGGCTTGGTTAAAAAGCAGCCAATCCAAATCCGGAGTTTTCTCGATTAGCTTGAAGAGACGTACACGAAATCGCAATAACTTGTCACGGTCCTCAAAAACATCAGCCATCGAAGCGTAGAACACGCTCTGTCACTCAACTGTTTCTTGTGCTTCGCGATTCCTTTTGAGCGGCTGCTTCCAGCGGTTTTCACTCATGACACGGGGCTTAGGTTTCGGGCCCCAGACGTTCTACCCAACGCGCTTTTCCAAAGTCTCAGCATAACAGTGGTTGCAGGCCTCAGAAACTTTTATTTAGCCCCACCACGGGTTAAACGTATGCGTCGTCCACTCGATCGTAGAATTCGCACCCCTGGAACTTCCTAAATTAAATGAGGCTGTGTTCGCATAGTTCTCCTACTATTGAAAGCTTGAGCAGGAATGGCGCATGATGCCACTTCCGTATTGGCGCTTAGCGCCAAAATACAATCTCTGCGAACACACGGGGAGTTGTCACGAAAGGGGGCAGATACAACGCTTACATTTGAACCTCTGACCTTTAGGTTATGAGGCTGACGAGGTTAGGACGTTAAGCAATTGATCCGGGGATCAATTGTAGTCTGAACGGGCTGTTTTGGATTTTCTGACGCTGGTTACGGGAGCAGGATTTGAACCTGCGACCTTCAGGTTATGAGATAGCTTACACCCACCTGCACCAACTACGCCCCAAAACGCTGATTTTCCCTATCTTATTGAAAACGCTGTTTTATTATTGAAGATCGGCACGCTCCGTTCCTACCTCTTACGCCATGAACCGCTTCCAGTTGCTTCCACAATGCTTCCACGGGGCGACGGTAGAGAAAGGATGAGGGATGCCCAAACTGACCAAACGCGCTGTAGAAGGCCTGCCCGTTGAGGCGAAAGACTACTTTGTCTGGGATAGTCAAATTGCCGGGTTTGGTGTCCGCATCATGCCCTCAGGAGCCAAGACCTATCAAGCGCAGTATCGCAAAGGCGGACGGACGCGGCGCGTTTCCATCGGTCGACATGGCAAGATCACCGTCGACGAGGCGCGGAAGCCGTCAATCCAAGGGGAGTACCGCAGGGCAATTGACCTGTTCATCGTTCCGGCCATCGGCAGCTTCAAAGTGGTCGACGTGGAACGGAAAGACATAGCCGAGCTACACCACAAGTTTCGGGACAAAACCTATCAAGCCAACCGGACGCTTGGCGTGTTGTCCAAGATGTTCAATCTGGCAGAAATCTGGGGTTTACGGCCTGACGGGTCAAACCCCTGTCGCCATGTCCCGAAATACCGCGAAGAAAAGCGGGAACGGTTTCTGAGGCAAGATGAGTTGCAACGGCTCGGACAGGCATTGTCAGAGGCAGAACGGGATGGATCGGAGTCACCGTTTGTCGTCGCCGCGTTCCGGTTGCTGATCCTGACCGGCTGTCGCCTTGGTGAAATCCAAACCCTGAAATGGTCGTTTATCACAGATGCTGGAATGGAGCTTCCAGACACCAAAACGGGCGCGCGGCACATTCCCCTGCCCCAAGCCGCCCGAGCGGTTCTGAGCGCCCTCCCTCGGCTTCCTGACAACCCTTACGTCATTGCCGGGGCTGTTCCCGGCCACTATGCCACCGACCTGCAAAAGCCATGGCGTCGTATACGTAAGCGGGCTGGTCTCCAAGATGTCCGCATTCACGACCTGCGCCATACCTACGCGTCAAACGCCGTTTCCTCCGGCATGCCCATTCAGATGGTCGGGCGGTTGCTGGGTCACAGTCAAATTCCGACCACCATGCGGTACGCTCACCTTGCCGATGATCCGGTACGGCAAGCGGCAGAAGAAAACGCAGCGCGGCTCAACACCTTTGTGAGTGCGCATGAACCTAGCCAAGGACTGCGCCTAGTTAGGTAAGTATTCAGCGCGACCAACCCCTTAAACGTATACATAGGCGGGCTACATTACGTAGGGCGTCTACGTGTACGATACTTTACATAAGAGTTTTCTCCCTACCCGGGGTATACGCGGGGCGGGGTATACCCCGGGTAGGGAAAACCACGATCCATGCCGATCTCTCGAATGATGGCTCAAAGCCTAATTTGAACGATACAGAGTTTCTTGTGAGCGTCGGCTTTCTAAGAAAAATGAGAATTAATCTTAATGTGATCTGACATCGCCTTCAGTTATTCAAATCGGATTGGGGCGGTGTTTCCCTTGAAGGTAGATGATTGCCCGTTTTGATACTCAACAATCAAGTCAAGATAACGCTCGTTGCAGACCCAATGTCTGTCTTAGAACGCTCGATAGTACTGTTGTAACTCCAGCATTATTTGAGCCCGCTCAGTCTCCAGATCCGCAATAGCTTTCTGGCCCACGTCACTAAGATCCCGATATGCGGCCTTTAGTGGTGTTTCACTCGTAGCCACATGTTGTGGCAACGGAAGAACTCGACAGCGTACCGCGAGGTCGTTCAATCGCTTCTGAATTGGGGCCAACGCAGGATAAGATGACAAACGCTCCGCCGCGCGGTTCGATTGCGACCCAACTTCTTTTAGTGCGTCAGATACATTACCACCGCTCTGATTCGGGACTTCAGCAATCGCTCTGCGTAAGCTAGCGACGGCTTTAATCGCCTCAATCACGCTGGTGTCAGTACCGCGCGTTGCTTCACCCGAGAAAAGGTAGTCGTCGATCGAATAGTTGATTTCGGCTTGTTCAAAGTTGGCTAAATTTCCCCCCAGTTTATCGTCGGCAATAAACTTAAGAAATGTGGCTGGAGGCCTAACGCCATCAATCATGATGTCCTCAAGATCAGACAGTGATCCATTCGCTCTATAGGCGCCACGAGCTTGTATAAAAACATCGCGATATGCCTGAAGTGTCGTCGCAACGGACGCCCAATCAGGGCGAAATCCAATCACCTGAATGGCGAGTATGATCTCCTTCTTCAGGTGTGGGTTGATCTTGCGTTGAATCGTGTAGTTGTTGATAAATCTTTTGAATTCCCTTGGATTAAACCCGCTTTCAGTCGTCAACTCCACCATAAAAGGTCTGACTACACTTCTGAGCTCGTCTCTCTGAAATTTTTTTAGTCTAGCATCGCTGATGATCTTATCCAAAAGGTCGTTGACCTCGGATACGTTCACCGGCGGAAAACTGAATTGAACTTGAAAAATCTTTTGTAGATATCGCTCACCTGTTAGGCGCGTTGCAACCTCGGCGTTGTTACCCGCAAACTCTGAATAACGGTGCTCAATAGCAAACTCGACAACATCCCGGTCCAATCCTGCGACAAAAACAAAGCCCGACAAATCAAAAAACAGCTTCATCGATTCAAGAACTTCAAGTGCCTTTTCAGGCAAGCAACGATCCAAGTCATCTACAAACACAACAATCTTTTCGGCTCCCAATTTGGAAAACGAAGTAAACGCGGCTTGCAGAGCATTAAAGCTTGCATGGTAGAATGATCGTGGCGTCCGTGCTTCACGGTCCTGATCGTCCAATTTTTCCGCCGCTGTCAACGCTTTGTTGGCGTCGAAAGACAGTTCGGCAAATCCAGGTATCTTGGCTTTCGCCGACAAACCGGCCACTAAACTAGAAGTCACACCGCCAATCACACGGGCCAGTTTTATCGCCGCTCCCTTGGCCTGACTGGTGCGTGTTTTGTCAGACCATCTCAGAATGCCCTCGCGTATAACGTCTAGCATTGGGACTAATAGATGCTCTTCTTTTTCGTATCGCCATGCAGAGAACCAGACCAAAGCATTCGTCTTGGGATCGAGTCTCGCATCGATTGCCTGCATCAGAGTGGTTTTTCCGGATCCCCAGCTTCCGTAGATTGCGATGGCAAAACGCGGTTCGGACACCCCAATGATCTGAGCGAAAGTGTCGGCTAGTCGGTCGAAATCTAGCGCCAGATTTTGATTCACTGGCACATCAAGAAGTAATTTGAAATCGGAAGTCGCACCAGCAGTCAAGACAATGTCCTATCTCATCAGGGCTATTTACCAGACGTCAAAAAGCGCTTGCAAATCATTTGATTGAGTGAATCCATTCTATGGATGTCAGGTACAGGAGGTTTCAGCGATGGTATCGGTTCGTTCAGTATTGCGTCAAATTCCCGACCCGCGCGGCAAAAAGGGCCGTCAACACCCACTTGAAGCGCTGGTCGGGTTGATGCTTCTCTCCATGCTCAGTGGGCGCAAGGGTATGATGGCGGCGTTCCGCCTTGGTCGTACGCTCACGCCGCGTCAACTCATGCGCTTGGGGTTCCGTCGCGGGCGCGCGTCACCCTGCCATGCAACGCTAACGGAAACGCTACGTATTCTCGACCCGGCCACCCTGGCGCAGGCCTTTGGGCGGCTTACGGCACCAGCACAAGATGATGAAGATCACCATCAGATCGCTATTGATGGCAAAACTCTACGTGGCAGCAAGGACGCGGCAGGCAAGGCGGAACATGTGTTGTCGGGGTTCTGCGCGACGCTTGAACAATCCGTCGGACACACATCATCGCGCGGCAAGGGCATGGAAATACCTGATGCCCTGCGGCTGCTGAACCAGATTGACCTTGCGGGACAGATCGTCACCGGGGATGCCATTTTCTGCCAAAAAACAGTCACTTCCAAAGTTGTGGAAAGGGGTGGCGATTACGTGTTCCCTGTAAAGAACAATCAGAAAGACCTGCGGGGAGAAATCGAAACGGCGTTCAAGACGCCGGTTTTTCCCCCTGTTGGAATGGCGGGAGACGCCGCAATCGGGGCACGGCAGAATCGACCAGCGCCGCATCGAGATCCTTCCCGTCGAGGCATTGAGTGAGCACATGCGCAAGCAGTGGCCAACGATCCGCAGTATCGCCTGCATCAGCCGAACCCGCGAGCATATCCGCGCCGGGCAGATTACCAGAACACAGGCCGAGACAGTGTATCTCATCACCAGCCTGACGCGGCCCAAACCCAAAGACATCCTGCGCCTGAACCGTAACCATTGGCGCATCGAGACCATGCACCGCGACAAGGATGTCACTCTGGGAGAGGATCGCTACACCAACCGATCTGACAACGCGCCACGCAATATCTTTACCCTTGTCAGCGCGACCAGAACCTTGCTCAAGCGCATATCGAAATCACCAACAAAGGCTATCGAAATGATGCAGGACAACCGCGCAAGGGCTATCAGAATCGTCACAGATCAACCCAAAAACACCTTTCTCTGAATCGCCCTGCTATCTCATAGTTCGAGACCTTACATAACACAATAGAGACAAAATCCGGAAGGCATTCCCGAATACCAAGCTCGCAACGACATTCTTGATACAGGCGAGAATATGTTGAAGCTCCAGCTAGATTCTCTTCGATTTCAGTAACTAGAAGAAAAATGGGTACGTAGAAATGCCGCACCAGTAAAGGTGGAGATCCAAAAGTCGATTTATTCGAAATCTGACAATCTTATAATTTACGCAGAACGACCTCGGTCGAACATAGCATATTGAACCCAATGCAAGCCATCCCTCCCAGCGCGGCCCAAGCCAGTCTCAGCCAGCCCGTACCCTACTCCGAATATTAATGGTACGAGCGTTAGGCCATGTAGTTGGCAACATACTATTGCATCTCTGAGGGCAAACCGCGAAAGCCAGACCAAAATCGGCCTACTCAACCACCTAAAATAAGGCGCAAGATTATGGTTCCTTCACACCACTACAAAGACACCTACTCTGAAGAAGACTTTGAGCAGCTGTGCAAATTTGGCGACCTCGCACCAACTGACATGGATAAATTTCGAAGAGACCTAGAGGAATTCGCCGTTCTATACAGATGGGAAAATAATAGGTTTCAAAATCTTTCACCTTACAAGGTTATATCTGCTGATCTTGTCCGAGTGCGTAGTCTGGCTGCACGGTTAGCAAATTCTTTAGAACAAATGGGGTGGGACGCTCATTTTGCTTTGGAAAAAGGTATTCATGCGGACGAAGCTAGGATGATAACCAAGAGAAAGGTAGCACCAGAACACCAGTCGCTCTGTGTGTCGCTAGCCGGGCTGACAGAAGATCTGAAGGGTATCACGATTGATATCCCTACATTGAAGGCTATCCTTGGCGGTTTAGAGATTGCCGCGAAAAACGGACAGGCGAACCTTTCGAAACGCGCGTCAAAGAAAATACCCGACTATGGTTTGCGACTCTGGCTCATCAATATTGTCAATCGGCATTGAATAATGACCCCCCATCGGCGTCCAAATTTGACCCCCCTTGGAGCTAAGAGGGGCGTTGAGGGGGTCGTGTTTAGGTTGATTCAGGAGGGGGTGGACAGCAGGTCAAACCGAAAAGAGAGCGTAGCTCGACTGAAGGTTTGACCTGCTGTCTGTTTTGAATTTATTCCCCGATTTCGAGGTTAGTCGCGGTGGTTAATTCGCCAGCTTTCGTTCCCGGTTTCGATGATATCGCAATGGTGTGTCAGTCGATCCAGGAGAGCAGTGGTCATTTTGGCATCTGTGAACACACTCGGCCATTCAGCAAATGCGAGGTTGGTTGTTAGCAGAATAGACGTTCGCTCGTACAGTTTGCTGATGAGATGGAAGAGTAATCGTCCACCAGACTCTGCGAACGGCAGATAACCGAGTTCGTCTATAATCACGAGGTCGACGCGGATCAGCTGCTCGCTGAGCCGCCCGGCGTTGCCTTCGCGATGTTCAGCCTCCAGCTTGTTCGCGAGATCCACAGCGCTGAAGAACCTGACCCGCCGGCGGTTATTGACCGCGTGGCCCCCGATCGCTGTTGCGAGATGCGTTTTGCCCGATCCGGTTCCACCGACCAGCACGCCATTCCTGGCCTGGTCCATAAAATCGCCGTCATGAAGATTGCGCACGACTTCCTCGTTGACGGGGCTGACCGTGAAGTCGAACTCAGGTAAGGACTTGCAGACCGGGAACTTTGCGGCACCCATCTGATACCGGATCGAGCGCGCAGTCTTTTCGGCCAGTTCGGCCGTGAGGAGTTCGGCCACGACCTGTTGGGGCCGCCAGTTGTTTCCTGACTTCCGACCTTTTTGTTGATCTGACTGGGTTTTTGGTTTGTTTTCAGGTGTGGTTGCTCAGAGGCGCGTTGTAGTGCCCCATTATTATAAAAAGTATTGACATGGGCCTTCAGATGGCTAACCTCTTCGCCCATGTTCATCCGCACCAAACATGACGCAAAGCTCAACCGCACACGGATCCAGATCGTTGAATCCGTCCGCACCGGCTCCAAGGTACGCCAGAAGATCCTGCGCCATGTGGGTGTGGCCCATAACGACAGCGAGATTGAGGATATCAAGCGTCTGGCGGGCCGCTTGATGGAGCAATTACGCATTGATCGCTCGCCGCAAATGGAACTGTTCACGCCCACGGAATATGCCGATCTGCAGGCGCTGGTGCGCCGCGCTCCGCGGCCGGACAAGCTTGGCGTTGATCTTGCCGAGTGCCGTGAGGAGGCGCGGGTCTCTCTGGGTCTGCGGGATGTCATGGGGACGATGTATGACCAACTGGGTTGGGGGGCCCTTCTGGGGGCGGCGCGTAAAAGTGCCAATCGCATTGTGAAAGAGCTGGTTATGGCGCGGATCGCACAGCCCGAGAGCAAGCGCGCGACCGTGGAGGCGTTGGAGAACCAGGCAGGCATCACGCTCAATCTGGACGTGGTCTATCGGAGCATGGATTACATCAATACGCCGGTGATAGACGGGATTTGCAAAACCTCTCACGCGGCGGCAGAGAAGTTGCTGGGCGGGCCAGTGACCGTGCTGTTCTACGATTGCACGACCCTGGCCTTTGACACCGAGCGCGAGGACCCGGCCGAGGATGCGGACGGGGTCGAGCAGGATCATCTTCTGGCCAAGGGCTTCAGCAAGGATGGCAAGCATCACCGCGCTCAGGTCATGCTGGCGCTGATCGTCACCTCCGATGGGCTGCCTGTGGGCTATGAACTCTTCCCGGGAAACACCTGGGAAGGTCATACGCTGGAAGCTGCGCTGAAGGCGTTGGAGGGACGCTTCGACGTGGCCAGGGTCACGTTCGTGGCCGATGCCGCCATGCTCAGCAAGGACAACCAGCAGATGTTGCAGAACAAGGGTCTGCCCTACATCCTCGGCTATCGCATGAAGTCCGCCCCGGCCGCCGTGAAGGCGAACATTTTGAGCCCGGAGGGACGCCAGCCTTGGGCTGGACACGGTTCTGAAGAGGCAACCGAGAAGGGCTGGTACAAGGTGATCGACCAGGAGGGAGCGCGGGTCATTGTGACCTGGTCACCCACCCGGGCACGCAATGATGCCCACAAGCGCGACAAGGCAATCGAAAAGCTGCACAAGAAGCTCAAGCGCTCTCGCAAACCCGGCAGCTTCAGCAGCCGGGGATATGGCCGCTTCCTGGCCTTCCCCGACAGCGGGGACGTCACGCTGGATGATGCAAAGATCAAGGCAGCGGCACAATGGGACGGGCTGCATGCCATTGTTGTTCATGGTGCGGACGAACTGGAGGCACAGGACGTCATTGCCCGCTATCACCAGTTGTGGGAGATCGAAGCCTGCTTCCGCACCAACAAGCACGATCTGAAAATCCGGCCCATCTATCACTGGTCGCCGCGTCGGGTCCGGGCCCATATCGCCATCTGCTACATGGCCTTCTGCTGCCTGCAGCACCTGCGCAAGCATCTGGACCTGCTCGGACACCCGATGAGCCCGGCTCGTATCCGCAACGAGTTGAACGCATTGCAGCTCTCGATCCTGCGCCACAAAGGCACCCCTGACCGCTACGGCATGCCAAGCCATGCCACGGTCGATGCCAGACGCATCCTCACCTGCGTCGGCCTGACCTGGAACGAAGCCCCTTTCAAGATACCCCCCGGGCGCACCCGAAAAACTGGCCAGACCAAAGCCTGAGCTCCCTCAACACTCCGAAACAATCGCTGGCGAAAAAAGTCCGTGTAGTGCCTTTTGGCAACCAAGGCATAATAATATCAATGACTTATACGAAAAATGTCGGAAGTCAGGAGAAGTTGCTGGGCGGGCCAGTGACCGTGCTGTTCTACGATTGCACGACCCTGGCCTTTGACACCGAGCGCGAGGACCCGGCCGAGGATGCGGACGGGGTCGAGCAGGATCATCTTCTGGCCAAGGGCTTCAGCAAGGATGGCAAGCATCACCGCGCTCAGGTCATGCTGGCGCTGATCGTCACCTCCGATGGGCTGCCTGTGGGCTATGAACTCTTCCCGGGAAACACCTGGGAAGGTCATACGCTGGAAGCTGCGCTGAAGGCGTTGGAGGGACGCTTCGACGTGGCCAGGGTCACGTTCGTGGCCGATGCCGCCATGCTCAGCAAGGACAACCAGCAGATGTTGCAGAACAAGGGTCTGCCCTACATCCTCGGCTATCGCATGAAGTCCGCCCCGGCCGCCGTGAAGGCGAACATTTTGAGCCCGGAGGGACGCCAGCCTTGGGCTGGACACGGTTCTGAAGAGGCAACCGAGAAGGGCTGGTACAAGGTGATCGACCAGGAGGGAGCGCGGGTCATTGTGACCTGGTCACCCACCCGGGCACGCAATGATGCCCACAAGCGCGACAAGGCAATCGAAAAGCTGCACAAGAAGCTCAAGCGCTCTCGCAAACCCGGCAGCTTCAGCAGCCGGGGATATGGCCGCTTCCTGGCCTTCCCCGACAGCGGGGACGTCACGCTGGATGATGCAAAGATCAAGGCAGCGGCACAATGGGACGGGCTGCATGCCATTGTTGTTCATGGTGCGGACGAACTGGAGGCACAGGACGTCATTGCCCGCTATCACCAGTTGTGGGAGATCGAAGCCTGCTTCCGCACCAACAAGCACGATCTGAAAATCCGGCCCATCTATCACTGGTCGCCGCGTCGGGTCCGGGCCCATATCGCCATCTGCTACATGGCCTTCTGCTGCCTGCAGCACCTGCGCAAGCATCTGGACCTGCTCGGACACCCGATGAGCCCGGCTCGTATCCGCAACGAGTTGAACGCATTGCAGCTCTCGATCCTGCGCCACAAAGGCACCCCTGACCGCTACGGCATGCCAAGCCATGCCACGGTCGATGCCAGACGCATCCTCACCTGCGTCGGCCTGACCTGGAACGAAGCCCCTTTCAAGATACCCCCCGGGCGCACCCGAAAAACTGGCCAGACCAAAGCCTGAGCTCCCTCAACACTCCGAAACAATCGCTGGCGAAAAAAGTCCGTGTAGTGCCTTTTGGCAACCAAGGCATAATAATATCAATGACTTATACGAAAAAATGTCGGAAGTCAGGAGCAAATGCGAGGTTGGTTGTTAGCAGAATAGACGTTCGCTCGTACAGTTTGCTGATGAGATGGAAGAGTAATCGTCCACCAGACTCTGCGAACGGCAGATAACCGAGTTCGTCTATAATCACGAGGTCGACGCGGATCAGCTGCTCGCTGAGCCGCCCGGCGTTGCCTTCGCGATGTTCAGCCTCCAGCTTGTTCGCGAGATCCACAGCGCTGAAGAACCTGACCCGCCGGCGGTTATTGACCGCGTGGCCCCCGATCGCTGTTGCGAGATGCGTTTTGCCCGATCCGGTTCCACCGACCAGCACGCCATTCCTGGCCTGGTCCATAAAATCGCCGTCATGAAGATTGCGCACGACTTCCTCGTTGACGGGGCTGACCGTGAAGTCGAACTCAGGTAAGGACTTGCAGACCGGGAACTTTGCGGCACCCATCTGATACCGGATCGAGCGCGCAGTCTTTTCGGCCAGTTCGGCCGTGAGGAGTTCGGCCACGACCTGTTGGGGCCGCCAGTTGTTTTTGGCTGCGGCCTGCATCACTTCGTCAAAGCAGTTGACGATGCCTGGCAACTTCAGTTGACGGGCAAGTTCGAGAATTTCCTTACGCAGTTGCATGGGAGCCTCCAAGCCTGTCATAGCGAGCGCAATCCGCGATCGGTGCCATTTTCAGCTGCAGGTGGGCAGGCGGCTCAATCGCCTTTGGCGGCGGGGGATTGGTGCGCCGAGAGACAATGTTCAGGATCGCATCGGCCTTGCGCAGGCCAGATTTTAGAGCTTCTTCGCAGGCAGCCTCGACCACATCAATGTCGTGCTGGTAAGCAGCGAAAAGAATATCGGCAAGTTGCCGGTCTCCGTCGGATGTGCCCCGCAGATGGGTCCAGATCTGCGTCATTGCCGGTGGTAGGTCCCAGTCACGGAACGGTGCTCCATTGCGCAGAGCGCCAGGCTTGCGCTTGAGGACGGGCACATAGTGCCAAGGGTTGAAGATCGTTTTTCCTCGGCCGAAGCACCGTTCGTGCTCTCCGACAATCTCACCGTCTTGGCGCAGGACAATCCGCGTGGCGTAGACCTGCAACTGGACCTGACGTCCAACAGCTCTTGCCTCAACGCTGTATTTGTTTCTTTCGAAGTTGATCAGGCAGGTTCGGCTCACGGCGACCGTCTTTTCACGGAACCCGACGAAGGGCTTCTGCAGATGCGTCAGCAGCGGCTTTTCCTGCTGGAACTCCTCCCAGACCGTCACCTCCAGGTTTTCCGGATGCCGCAGTTCTTTTGCGCGTTTGATCGCGTCTTTTTGCAGCCGGGCATTCAATTCCTGACTTCCGACCTTTTTGTTGATCTGACTGGGTTTTTGGTTTGTTTTCAGGTGTGGTTGCTCAGAGGCGCGTTGTAGTGCCCCATTAATATAAAAAGTATTGACATGGGCCTTCAGATGGCTAACCTCTTCGCCCATGTTCATCCGCACCAAACATGACGCAAAGCTCAACCGCACACGGATCCAGATCGTTGAATCCGTCCGCACCGGCTCCAAGGTACGCCAGAAGATCCTGCGCCATGTGGGTGTGGCCCATAACGACAGCGAGATTGAGGATATCAAGCGTCTGGCGGGCCGCTTGATGGAGCAATTACGCATTGATCGCTCGCCGCAAATGGAACTGTTCACGCCCACGGAATATGCCGATCTGCAGGCGCTGGTGCGCCGCGCTCCGCGGCCGGACAAGCTTGGCGTTGATCTTGCCGAGTGCCGTGAGGAGGCGCGGGTCTCTCTGGGTCTGCGGGATGTCATGGGGACGATGTATGACCAACTGGGTTGGGGGGCCCTTCTGGGGGCGGCGCGTAAAAGTGCCAATCGCATTGTGAAAGAGCTGGTTATGGCGCGGATCGCACAGCCCGAGAGCAAGCGCGCGACCGTGGAGGCGTTGGAGAACCAGGCAGGCATCACGCTCAATCTGGACGTGGTCTATCGGAGCATGGATTACATCAATACGCCGGTGATAGACGGGATTTGCAAAACCTCTCACGCGGCGGCAGAGAAGTTGCTGGGCGGGCCAGTGACCGTGCTGTTCTACGATTGCACGACCCTGGCCTTTGACACCGAGCGCGAGGACCCGGCCGAGGATGCGGACGGGGTCGAGCAGGATCATCTTCTGGCCAAGGGCTTCAGCAAGGATGGCAAGCATCACCGCGCTCAGGTCATGCTGGCGCTGATCGTCACCTCCGATGGGCTGCCTGTGGGCTATGAACTCTTCCCGGGAAACACCTGGGAAGGTCATACGCTGGAAGCTGCGCTGAAGGCGTTGGAGGGACGCTTCGACGTGGCCAGGGTCACGTTCGTGGCCGATGCCGCCATGCTCAGCAAGGACAACCAGCAGATGTTGCAGAACAAGGGTCTGCCCTACATCCTCGGCTATCGCATGAAGTCCGCCCCGGCCGCCGTGAAGGCGAACATTTTGAGCCCGGAGGGACGCCAGCCTTGGGCTGGACACGGTTCTGAAGAGGCAACCGAGAAGGGCTGGTACAAGGTGATCGACCAGGAGGGAGCGCGGGTCATTGTGACCTGGTCACCCACCCGGGCACGCAATGATGCCCACAAGCGCGACAAGGCAATCGAAAAGCTGCACAAGAAGCTCAAGCGCTCTCGCAAACCCGGCAGCTTCAGCAGCCGGGGATATGGCCGCTTCCTGGCCTTCCCCGACAGCGGGGACGTCACGCTGGATGATGCAAAGATCAAGGCAGCGGCACAATGGGACGGGCTGCATGCCATTGTTGTTCATGGTGCGGACGAACTGGAGGCACAGGACGTCATTGCCCGCTATCACCAGTTGTGGGAGATCGAAGCCTGCTTCCGCACCAACAAGCACGATCTGAAAATCCGGCCCATCTATCACTGGTCGCCGCGTCGGGTCCGGGCCCATATCGCCATCTGCTACATGGCCTTCTGCTGCCTGCAGCACCTGCGCAAGCATCTGGACCTGCTCGGACACCCGATGAGCCCGGCTCGTATCCGCAACGAGTTGAACGCATTGCAGCTCTCGATCCTGCGCCACAAAGGCACCCCTGACCGCTACGGCATGCCAAGCCATGCCACGGTCGATGCCAGACGCATCCTCACCTGCGTCGGCCTGACCTGGAACGAAGCCCCTTTCAAGATACCCCCCGGGCGCACCCGAAAAACTGGCCAGACCAAAGCCTGAGCTCCCTCAACACTCCGAAACAATCGCTGGCGAAAAAAGTCCGTGTAGTGCCTTTTGGCAACCAAGGCATAATAATATCAATGACTTATACGAAAAAATGTCGGAAGTCAGGCGTCAAAGCAGTTGACGATGCCTGGCAACTTCAGTTGACGGGCAAGTTCGAGAATTTCCTTACGCAGTTGCATGGGAGCCTCCAAGCCTGTCATAGCGAGCGCAATCCGCGATCGGTGCCATTTTCAGCTGCAGGTGGGCAGGCGGCTCAATCGCCTTTGGCGGCGGGGGATTGGTGCGCCGAGAGACAATGTTCAGGATCGCATCGGCCTTGCGCAGGCCAGATTTTAGAGCTTCTTCGCAGGCAGCCTCGACCACATCAATGTCGTGCTGGTAAGCAGCGAAAAGAATATCGGCAAGTTGCCGGTCTCCGTCGGATGTGCCCCGCAGATGGGTCCAGATCTGCGTCATTGCCGGTGGTAGGTCCCAGTCACGGAACGGTGCTCCATTGCGCAGAGCGCCAGGCTTGCGCTTGAGGACGGGCACATAGTGCCAAGGGTTGAAGATCGTTTTTCCTCGGCCGAAGCACCGTTCGTGCTCTCCGACAATCTCACCGTCTTGGCGCAGGACAATCCGCGTGGCGTAGACCTGCAACTGGACCTGACGTCCAACAGCTCTTGCCTCAACGCTGTATTTGTTTCTTTCGAAGTTGATCAGGCAGGTTCGGCTCACGGCGACCGTCTTTTCACGGAACCCGACGAAGGGCTTCTGCAGATGCGTCAGCAGCGGCTTTTCCTGCTGGAACTCCTCCCAGACCGTCACCTCCAGGTTTTCCGGATGCCGCAGTTCTTTTGCGCGTTTGATCGCGTCTTTTTGCAGCCGGGCATTCAATTCATCGAAGTCGGCCACCTCCAGACGCGGTGTAAAACTATAGGCGCGGCTCTCCTTGACCAGATTCTCAACCTGACCCTTCTCCCAACCGGCCGCGCGCGTACAGGCGATCGGGTTCACCAGATGATGAGAACACATCCGGGAGAATGCCTTGTTGAACTTTCTTTCCTTGCCCGACAGGATCGCATCGACGGCGGTCGTCATGTTATCGTAGATCCCGTTGATGCAGCCTCCACCAAAGAATTTGAAGGCCTCGTCGTGGGCATCAAAGACCATCTCCTGCGTCTCGCGCGGATAGGCAATGGAGAATGGCATGCGGCTATGGCAAAGTTTGAAATGGGCAACCTTCACGGTCGTGAGTGCACCGTCCATCAAAACCGTCTCCACACTCCAGTCGAACTGGTACGCCTCCCCAGGATCAAAGATCAGCGGGATGAACGCCTGCGCCTGTTGTCGGCCGTGCGCAATGCGCCAATTCTTTGTGTAGCGTCGAACACTGTCATACCCGCCGCCAAAACCATCATCGGAGAGTTCCTTCCAGATTTTGGTCATCCGCTTGCGGTGTTTCTTCGGAAGCGCCTCGTTCTCCTCAAGCGTTTCATCCAGACGCGCGCGCCAAGGCCCGAGCACCGGGTATGGCTGCGATTTGCGCTCATATTTGAACTCCGTCACTCCCGATCGGATTATCTTTCGAACCGTTGCACGGCTCAAATTGAGCGAACGGCAAATTTCCTTGATGCTCTTTTTTTCGATCAGGTGTAAGCGACGCACTTTTCTAATAGTTTCCACGCAAATCATCCCGCTTGCCTCTCCATCGACTGCTCAATGAAAAGGATGTCTACAACCATAGGGAGGGGTCAAATTTGGACGCCGATTTCCCCGCTTAGGGGGTCAAAATTGCACGCTTTTCTACAGCAATGACCTTTTTCAGAATTGTGCGGGGGTTCTGCCAAGCGATGTGATGGAAACCAATCGCGCTGCCAAGATGCGGGAGTTAGATTCTCAACTAGCTGGGTTATTTGTCACGCGGGCGGCGATTTCTGATGTGACTGCAGATGAGTTCAATAACTTCTTAGAACATCACATCGAAGCGTTAGTGCGTATAGTGAATGAGCATACCACCCCACTCGAAGAACGGCTTGCCAAGTCGCGCGGGAAGTATCGATTGTCTTGAGACACCACATAGCTGCCATTCGCTGCAAGTGCTAAGTAGATCATCTCAAATGGCAACAATGCGGACATTTCGGATATTTGAATACGCAATCTCAGCCAGGCTCCAATCTAAACTTTGGAGGCCCATTCGGACACGACGGCCCACCCCAACGCGTTGGTGCCGCAACAGCTAACTGCCGAGACTTGTCCCGCAGCAGATGTCGTGCACGACTGAGCTACTGGTGAAGCGCAACACGAGCATCCTGCAAGCATGCCCTTCTGGGCGATGCCCGATACATCAGCAAGCGCGTACAGCGGTTTTGTCGGTGGATTTATCGTATCCCGTGGTGGAGACAATGATGCACGATCAAGATCGAAGTCGTCTGACACTGGATAAATGTCACCCTCAAGCACGGTCCCCCAGATACCGATGTCTTTGATCTTTTCCGCCTCCACCTCGAATGGGTCTTCTTCAAGGATGGTGAAGTTCGCCAATTTGCCGGGAGCGATAGAGCCAATCTCATCCTCCAACCGAAGAGATTGGGCCGCATCAATGGTCACAGCCCGCAGAGCATCTTCGACAGATAAGCGGTGTTCGGGACCAGCCACACGGCCAGAAACTGTCGTCCGGTTCACGCCAGCCCAAACGAGAAACAGCGGTTCACCCGGAGCCATTGGTACGTCTGAGTGGAAAGAAATCGGGGTTCCATTGGCCTTGATTGGGCCGAGGGGCACGATGTCATCTGCACGTTCTGGACCAAGTCCAAGCTCGCTATATCGATCTGACAGCGCCGTTACGTAATATGGATTTCCGCTGACGATGCAGCCCAGCTCAGCGATCCGCTTTGCTTGATCTTCTCTCGCATAACCAAAGTGAACCAATGTCGTGCGGTGATCGGCTCGCGGCATCCGGCGCATGTTTCGCTCAACAGCGTCCAAGATCAAGTCCACGGCAAGGTCACCGGTCTGGTGAACGTGTATTTGGTAACCTGCATCCCAGTATGCATCGAATACGGGATTGAACTCGTCCGGTTGCATGATCCACTCGCCGTGAAAATCGCCGCCCACATAAGGCTCCGACACCTGCATGGCCAAACTGTAAACAGCGCCATCGGCGAAGAGTTTCACCTGTTTCGGCATGAAAGCCGTCTTGCCTTCACCCCAATCCAGCAGCTTTTCGGTCTCCTCAATCATCGAACCACTTTGAAAGTGCATCGCAGCCAGTGATTTGCCGTCGGCTATGAAGTATGCCCTAAGCGGCGCGTCTGGCCCGGAAAAGACTGCGTTCGTTGCTTCTTGAAGAGGTCGAGACAATACGCCTCCCGGTTCAGCGGCAACAGTAACACCGGCACGGTGCATGTACTCTCGCGCTAGCCTAAGACCGGCGCCCAAACGCTCGGGTGTTGAAAGCACTGGAGCGACTGCGGGAAGAACGGCGAACATTCCTGCCTCGTAGAAATAACCGTCTTCAAAACCCGACTGCTCGCGGGCGAGCCCATCAAAACCATCGACGTACTCTTGTGTGACGCCCAGCATCTCCAACGCGGGCGTGTTCAAGATTAGCTCGTGCGCCGACCGGTGAACAATAATGATTGGACGGATTCTGCTTATCTCGTCGAGTTGTGTACGCCTGATTTCCCCATGAAAGAAGTGGTGGTACCCCCATGTGAGCAGCAAGGCGTCAGGATCATCCATAGCCGCTTCGGCAGCTTCTAACCGCGATCGATAGTCCTCCCCGTCCTTTGCCGCTTCCGAAAAGCCAGTCGGAATGTTCCAATCCTCGATCGATATGATCTCGGAGGTCAGGGTCAATCCGGCCAGGAAAGGATGCACGTGCTGATCGATCAAACCAGCAATAATGACTTTCTCGGAGAACCGATCGTCTAACCGAAAGGGCTGCGAGCCGATGCGATCAACGAGTTCGTCGCGCGAACCGGCGGCCAGAATACGGTCTCCGACCACGGCAACAGTGTTTATTGCCGGGTCGTTGTCCTCCATGGTGATTACGCGCTGCGCTGAGTAGACAGTGACCTCGGGCAGTGTTTGGAGCTGGCTTCCAAAATCCTGCAATGACGATGCCGCTTGAGTAGACGCGGCATTGGAAATCGCGATCATCGACGCGCTGCCAAGGATAGTCATTGCAGTGCGGCGAGTAACATTCAGTTTGGTCATAGCTTTTCAATGCTCTGTCAGGCGAAATTTATCTGAGCCTAGCATCGCGATGATCTCAGGTGGAAAAGAAAATTAGTGCCAGCCTTGGTTTGAGCGCCAAGTTTCCTAAACAATATGGGTCACCGTTTTGATGACTGAACCCGACCGCTATGGGCTCTGAATTGCCGGATGCACTTGCAGCATCCGGTTCTCGTGGCAACGGTTGCTCAGAGCTCAGCGCGACTTTTAGGGGATTTGTGCGAATAGCCTCTGTTGCGCGTTCACCACAGGGTGAATTCGCACCTGATGCTTCCACAGTGCTTCCAGAGGGATTGGTACAAATAGAAACACCGCCCCAAGGCGGCGTGTAAGCTTTTGTTATCTGACCCTAAAGTTGGTTGCGGGAGCAGGATTTGAACCTGCGACCTTCAGGTTATGAGCCTGACGAGCTACCGGGCTGCTCCATCCCGCGTCAGAGTCAGATTTGTTTCATCGTTAGAGAGACTGTGGGCTTTTGCTAGGTTTGGCGGTGACCTACTCTCCCGGGGCTTAAGCCCAAGTACCATTGGCGCGGCAGTGCTTAACTTCCGGGTTCGGGATGGGACCGGGTGTTTCACTTGCGCTATGACCACCAAACCGAGGAAAAGCCCATGTTGACTTTCTTGCTGTGCAAGAAAGCGACGAGGTGGCAGTTAGCGTATGTGCGTTGCCACTCGGTTGTGTTTTCAATCAACATCGCGGCTTGGCGCTGCGAGGCTATCCTTAGTCAAGGTCGGTGTATGCTTCTGGTTTTGATTTGTCTTTCTGTTACTGGATCAAATCAAGCCTATCGGGCGATTAGTACCGGTCAACTGAACGCATTACTGCGCTTACATCTCCGGCCTATTGACGTGGTGGTCTTCCACGGCCCTCAGGGAGACCTTGTTTTGAGGGGGGCTTCCCGCTTAGATGCCTTCAGCGGTTATCCTGTCCGATCATAGCTACCCAGCACTGCCGTTGGCACGACAACTGGTCCACCAGTGGATCGTTCACCCCGGTCCTCTCGTACTAGGGGCAACTCCTCTCAAGTCTCCTACACCCACGGCAGATAGGGACCGAACTGTCTCACGACGTTCTAAACCCAGCTCACGTACCTCTTTAAACGGCGAACAGCCGTACCCTTGGGACCTGCTCCAGCCCCAGGATGAGATGAGCCGACATCGAGGTGCCAAACACTGCCGTCGATATGGACTCTTGGGCAGTATCAGCCTGTTATCCCCGGCGTACCTTTTATCCGTTGAGCGATGGCCCTTCCACTCGGGACCACCGGATCACTATGGCCGTCTTTCGACTCTGCTCGACTTGTCAGTCTCGCAGTCAGGCTGGCTTCTGCCATTGCACTCAACGAGCGATTTCCGACCGCTCTGAGCCAACCTTCGCGCGCCTCCGTTACGCTTTAGGAGGCGACCGCCCCAGTCAAACTACCCGCCACGCAGGGTCCCGGATCCGGATAACGGACCGCGGTTAGACATCAAGAGTGCGAAGGGTGGTATCTCAAGGGAGGCTCCACGGATACTTGCGTTTCCGCTTCAAAGCCTACCACCTATCCTGCACATCACAATCCTGATGCCAGTGCGAAGCTGTAGTAAAGGTGCACGGGGTCTTTCCGTCTAACCGCGGGAAGCCTGCATCTTGACAGGCAATTCAATTTCGCTGAGTCGATGTTGGAGACAGCGGAGAAGTCGTTACGCCATTCGTGCAGGTCGGAACTTACCCGACAAGGAATTTCGCTACCTTAGGACCGTTATAGTTACGGCCGCCGTTTACCTGGGCTTCAATTCAAGGCTCTCACCTCTCCTTTTAACCTTCAGGCACCGGGCAGGCGTCAGACCCTATACGTCGTCTTGCGACTTCGCAGAGCCCTGTGTTTTTAATAAACAGTCGCCACCCCCTGGTTTGTGCCCCCAGCCCCTAGTTGCCTAGGAACCGGGCCTCCTTCTCGCGAACTTACGGAGGTATTTTGCCGAGTTCCTTCAACATCGTTCTCTCAAGCGCCTTGGTATGCTCTACCAGTCCACCTGTGTCGGTTTAGGGTACGGTCTGATGGAGGGCTATTTCCAGGAACCACTCAGCAGCCCAATCAATCCGATAAGATTGAACTACACCTGTGATCCGTCACATCCTCCTGGCCTAGGAATATTAACCTAGTTCCCATCGCCTACGCCTTTCGGCCTCGGCTTAGGGGCCGGCTTACCCTGCTCAGATTAGCTTTAAGCAGGAACCCTTGGACTTTCGGCGAGAGTGTCTCTCACACTCTTTGTCGCTACTCATGTCATCATTCTCACTAGTGATCTCTCCACCGGATGGCTCACGCCCCGGCTTCATCGAAAGAACTCAATCCGTCATTACATCCAACTGCTTACACAGCACAGATGCAAATACGGATGAGTTCTATGTCACACTACGCTCTGCTACCGATGCTTACGCATCCCTAGACTTCGGCTCATGGCTTGAGCCCCGTTACATCTTCGCCGCAGGACAACTTATTTAGACCAGTGAGCTGTTACGCTATCTTTAAAGGATGGCTGCTTCTAAGCCAACCTCCTGGTTGTTTTGGTCGTCCCACCTGCTTTCCCACTTAGCCATGAATTGGGGGCCTTAGTCGTAGGTCAGGGTTGTTTCCCTCTCCACTACGGACGTTAGCATCCGCAGTGTGTCTGCCATCTAGTACTCCCGGGTATTCGGAGTTTGGTTAGGATCAGTAAGCCTGTGGGGCCCCATTACCCATCCAGTGCTCTACCCCCCGGGGTATTCGGATGACGCTCTACCTAAATAGATTTCGCAGAGAACCAGCTATCTCCGAGTTTGATTGGCCTTTCACCCCTAGGCACAGCTCATCCCGATCCTTTTCAACGGATGTGGGTTCGGTCCTCCAGTAAGTGTTACCTTACCTTCAACCTGGCCATGCCTAGATCACTCGGTTTCGGGTCTGATCCCACGAACTCATGCGCCCTATTAAGACTCGCTTTCGCTACGCCTACACCTAACGGCTTAAGCTTGCTCGTAAGACCAAGTCGATGACCCATTATACAAAAGGTACGCCGTCAGATCTCGAGGATCCTCCGACTGATTGTAGGCGTTCGGTTTCAGGTACTGTTTCACTCCCCTCGTCGGGGTGCTTTTCACCTTTCCCTCACGGTACTGGTTCGCTATCGGTCAGCAAGGAGTACTTAGCCTTCGAAGGTGGTCCTCCGATCTTCAGACAGAATTTCACGTGTTCCGCCCTACTTAATACGTCCATCAAAGCTTCCTATACGGGGCTGTC
>NZ_CBDAQX010000022.1:192500-619408 GCF_965199275.1 Ruegeria sp.
ATATTCCCACGCGTTACTAACCCGTCCGCCGCTCACCCCGAAGGGCGCGCTCGACTTGCATGTGTTAGGCCTGCCGCCAGCGTTCGTTCTGAGCCAGAATCAAACTCTCAAGTTGAAAAGCAGTTGCCTGCTTATCCTTGACGTTCGAACCTCTGCACATCTTTGATTGCGCTACCGCCTATTCGGCTACTTGAGCGCGATTAGGCAATACCCCTACCCGGCTAGGCAGGGTGCAACCAAAAGTCATCTGTTTGTCTGTGCTTCAGCTTCATAGAAACCAAAGTACCGAACAAACAGTGAAGCTGACACTGGATCATCGGCCCCGATCACTCGAGAAACCTACCAGCGCGATATACAGACATTCAATCCGTCGAAACGAACCAAACCGCCCACATATCTCTTCAGTTATCCATCAATGTCAAAGAACAAACACCCAGAGCCAAAAACCAGACCGTTGCGCCAATCCCTCAGCGCGCCCGCCTAAAACTCAACCTCAGATGCCCCCAGTCTATCCTGAGCGTCCCCGCCGCCTCAGCAGCGCCCCAGCGCCTCAGCAGCGCCGGTGAAGGGGGTTCTAAGGTTTACCCCAGAAAGCCGCAAGTGGAAAATTACATATCGGCGTATTTTTTTGCTATTTCTTATTTATAAGCATAAAATCAATGAGTTATATAATGGCTTCAAGCGCCAAAACAACCAGATTCAGGTGCGTCATCCAAGGAACACCATAGCCCGACCAGAACCCCACAATGGCAAACCACAACATCTTGGGCCAAGTTAACCCACGGATACAATAAAGCCCGACTCGCCCCCGCGAGTCGAATCCGGTGATAGGCTTCAAAAACTCCGTTTTGCGCGTCGGTGTAGATCACTCTTTCCTCCTATGATGATTGTCAAGCATGACATTGATTTTGTTTGATTTTAAATTCGACAAAATCGTCGAAGACCCAGCCGTTCTTGAGCGTGTCATAGATGATCTTGAGCAGCTTGCGGGCAGTGGCTATGATCGCCTTGCCCGCGCCACGGCGTTCCTTGATGCGCCGATAATGGCTGTTGAGATATCCCGAATAGCGGATCGCGATGAGCGTACATTGCACCAGCGTGGTGCGCATGAGCTTGTTGCCGCGCTTCGTGATCCGCCCGTGATGTTCGGTTTCGTTTGAGTTGCTCACCTTGGGCACGATGCCGACATAGGCGGCCAGCTTGTCCGCGTCGGAGAAGTCTTCAACCCTGCCGATCCCCGCCAGCAGGACCGCGGCAGATCGCGCACCGATCCCCTTGATGCTGGTGAGCCCCTCAAAGCCTTTCATGGCCGAGGCGGCCTCCTCGATGGCCTTGTCGAGACGGCTCAGGGTTTCGGTCAGGCCGAGCGCCTGGTCCCGCAATGCCGCCAGTTCGACCTGCTCAAGCGGTGTGAAGCGGCTGAGATCCAGGTCGCGCAGGCGCTTCTTGCTGGACAACCCTTCCTTCTTCAGCTTCATGCCGTGGCGGACAAACATCGCGTGGATGCCGTTCAGCAGCATGGTGCGCTGTTTGACCAGCATGTCACGCGTCCGGGTCAGCGAGGCCAGTTCGCTTTCCTGAGTGGACTTGAGCCGGGTTTCCGGCAGCATGTCCTTCGACAGGAAAAACGCCAGGGCGCGGGCATCGTTGCGATCGGTTTTCTTCACCGATGTGCGGATCACTTTAAACTGGCGCGGGTTGACCACAACGATCCGGCCGACACAGGGTTCCACCTCACCGCAGAACCAGGCCGTGTTGCCGGTGGCCTCGACCGCCAGTTCGTCATCCGCATCAAGGCTCTGACAGAACTGCTCAAGCGCCTGCGCGGACAGTTGAAAGGTTTGGAATGTTTCCGATCCGTCCGTCTCACGCCGACAGATCGTGAAGGAATTCGTATGAAGATCGACACCTATGTAAGCCATGGCTATACTCCCTGCTCAAGGAGGCGGAGCCCCCAATGGGGCGTGAACGGCCAAACCAAGCTCCTATGCAGGATCACCGGCCAAAACCGGGCCCTATGGGGGCTGTTCGGAAACAGGCGAAGGCTAAGCTCCACTACAGGGTCACAATGCCCTACGAAAACATCCAGCCTGAGACCTATCCGCCTCCCCGAATCCTCTAACAGATTCAGGGCGTTTGGCCGATCACAAATCATTCATACCCCCTCTACTTGCGCATTTCATTGGGATGCGGTCTGGTTCCCGAATGACAAGACACAACCCAATCTCGGCCCACCAATGACTGAATGTCTTTCCTACCCACTAGTACGCACCGTCGGGCTCGACGGGGCTTTGGTGACATTTGCAGACAAGATGGATGAGGCCGCAAACCGCGCGGCCCTGGCGTTTCGGGCGCAGGTGGACAGCTTAGCGCTGCACGGGCTTATAGAGACATCGGCCTCTCTGGGGTCTGCATATGTGCGCTTTGACCCTCAGGTGGTTTCACATCTCGAGATCACAAGCCAACTGCAGCAGATCCTGAACCAGCAGGACTGGTATAGTGCCCTTCTACCACAGGGCCGAAGACTATGGCGGGTGCCAACCTTATATGGCACGGACCTTGCCCCACAGCTGGAGGACGCCGCACATGTTGCTGGGCTGGACCCGGCCGAGGCTGTCCGGCGGCTTAGTCAGACACAAGTGCGGGTGCTGACCATCGGCTTTGCGCCGGGGCAACCCTATCTCGGGCCGCTGGGACCCGAATTCAACATACCGCGCCTGCAGGAGCTGACGCCCATGGTGCCCGAGGGCGCTCTCGTTCTGGCGATCTCACAATTTGTACTGTTCTCCGGCCCAACACCGACTGGGTGGCGGCATGTCGGCCAAACGGCGTTTCGCTGCTTTCAGCCAGACAAGGATCAAGCATTTACCTTGCGGCCCGGTGATGAGCTTCAGTTCACCTCTGTCTCGCGCGATGAGCTTGAGGCAATCCGCGCCAATAATGACGACGGCCTTGGTGGCGCAACCTGTCAGGAGATCGCCTGATGACTCTGATGGTTCATCGCATTGGACCGTCTTGTACGGTTCAAGATCAGGGGCGCATCGGCTATTTGGATCAGGGTCTCTCTCGGTCCGGAGCAGCCGATATTCTGGCGCTGCATGAGGGTGCAGCCCTGCTGGGACAAAGCCCCGATCTGGCCGCGCTGGAAATGGCAGGCATGGGTGGCACGTTCGAAGCGACGGAACTCACAAGGATCGCTCTGACCGGCGCATCGATGCAGGCGAGCATCGACGGCTCCCCGATCGTCTGGAACGCGTCACATGTTCTTGAGCAAGGGCAGACTCTGACAATCGGTGCGACCTTGCACGGCAACTACGGCTACCTGCATTTGGAGGGCGGCATTGAGGCCGAGCTGTTCCTCGGCTCGCGCGCGACACATCTGACCGCTAAGATCGGTCGCGCCGTTGCGGTGGGTGATGAGTTGCCCGCCGGGAAGACTGCGGGCGATGGCAGAATGAAGCTGCCCCCTTCGGACCGGTTCAACGGTGGCACTCTTCGCGTCGTCGCCAGCTTTCAAACCGCGTTGTTCGATGATGAAACGCTGGATCGCTTTGCGCAGACAGAGTTCACGCGTGGCGCGCGGGCCAACCGTATGGGGATGCAACTGGAAAGCGATGGACCGGGCTTTGCGGCCAAAGATCAGCTCAATATCCTGTCCGAGGTGATAACGCCCGGCGACATTCAGATGACCGGCACCGGCAACCCCTTCATTCTGCTGCCCGAATGCCAGACGACCGGAGGCTACCCCCGGATTGCGACCGTCTTGCCCTGCGACATGCCCAAGGCGGCGCAGACCCCGGCGGGCGGGACGGTACGATTTGAATTCGTGACTCTGGAACAGGCTGTAGAGATTGATGCTGCGTTTCGCGCGGATCTTGCGCGCCTTCCTGGCCGCGTGGAGCCTCTGGTCCGCAACCCTCATGACATCCCGGACCTGTTGTCCTACCAATTGATCGGCGGAGTGATCTCTGCCACCGACTAAGGAGACTATCTGATGCCGCGCGTGGATCTGAACGCCGATATGGGCGAGAGCTTTGGCCCCTGGAAGATGGGCGATGACGAAAGCCTGCTGAAGATCATTACATCCGTGAATATCGCCTGCGGGTTTCATGCAGGTGACTGGGACGTGATGGCCAAGACCATGACATTGGCCGCTGAGAACAATGTAGGCATCGGGGCGCATCCCGGCTTTCCCGACCTTCAGGGGTTTGGGCGGCGCAATATGAAAGTGCCCCATGACAGCCTGCGCAATCTGGTTCGCTATCAGCTGGGCGCGGCATTGGGTATGGCCACAGCAACTGGCACAAAGGTGCGACATCTGAAACTGCACGGCGCTTTGGCCAATATGTGTTCGGTCGACTTTGAAATGGCGCGCGCCTGTTACCAAGGTGCGCTGGATGTCGATCCGGATATCATCATAATGGTACTGGCGGTCACCAAGCAGGAAGAAGCCGTGCGAGAGCTAGGCTGCAAATGGGTGGGCGAGATCTTCGCCGACCGAGCCTACAATGACGATGGCACTTTGGTGGATCGCAGCGTGCCCGGCGCAGTGATCCACGACCCTGAGATTGCCGGCCCGCGCATCCTGAACATGGTGCTCGAAGGGGCCATCATCACCGAATCCGGCAAACGGCTGGAGACGTCCATCGACACGATCTGCCTGCATGGGGACGGCCCGACTGCCGTGCAGATCGCCCGTTCGGTCCGGGAAAACCTGCTCGAAGGCGGGGTCGAGGTGACAAAATTCACCCGATAGACATCAGCCCGTAATCCTGGGTCCCTATTCTATGGCTGTTGCCTGAATTCAGTTGAGCGCATAGCATGCCCGCAAGTGCATGTTCTGAATACCGTATTTCTAGCAACGCTATTGGCTGGCCCCGCGCTCGCCGCCAGATGCCCGGCAAGGAGGCGTACATGTCTTTCGATCTGATGTCTTACACACCCCGAGGTGACAAAAAGAACTCGGACTTCTTTCACGAATACCTTCCGATGATCTACGAGCGCAGGACCAACTCGGGCGTCGCGGATCAGGTCGGGCCGATGCGCGCGATTGTCATCCAGGTCGAATCCACGGCGCTGTTCGATACGATGGTCGAGCTTTATGTGATGACGCCCTACCGCCACTCGGCCAGCTATCTGGGGCGGACACACAAGTTCGCGGTCCTGCATTCGCATCCCGACTATCCGGCGCTGATCCTGATGGCCCCTTTGAGCGACAGTTTCGAGGACTTCATCCCGCGCATCAACCGGATGTACCCGCTGGCCCGCCCAACCCCGCAAACGCGGTATGTGGGTGAGGTTTTTGCCGCCTGCGATCTGAAAGATCTTGGCAAATCTCTCGAAGAGCAGAACATCCGGTTTGAATATGCAGGCGATACGGAAAACCCGTTCTACACGCTGGATGGCTTTCGCTTTACCACGCCGTCGGATTTCACCTGCAACCGCGTTGGCTATTCCACCCTGGATTTCAACGACCCCGACAGTTTGGGCCTCGGCGACCGCGTTTTGTTGAGCGATATCGAGAAAGCTCGATTGGAAGAGGCTGCAACCTTCGGCACGGATTCGAAAATTGCGCCGCTGATGTTAGGGATCGACCACCTTGCCACGCGGGTTCTGGCGGGCGAGCGGGAAGATGCGATCCTCGAGTTTCTGACGATGGTGCCCTATTATTTCTGGGGGGCGTACAACATCTTCGACATGAACTCGTCTACCAATGTGAATCGCAACGCCAATGTGGATGACGACAAGAAATCCCCGGCCAAGGTGTTTACGGCAAACAACACGCCGTCCTTCGTAAACTCATTTGCCAAGCTGCCAATGCCGACCGAGGATTTCGTGCGCAACTTCGGCCGGCGCCTGCATCACATGGCGGTTGAGATTCAGGACGGTGACCATGGCGCGGGCGAAAAGAACGTGGATTTCGTCGTAAATACGCTCAAGGACAAGGGCGTGCCGTTCCTGGCCCATGTTGTGGGGGAATGCAAAGACGATCCCAACCTGAAACAGATCTTCTCGAAACACTCAAAGAATACGCTTCTGATCACTGAGTATATCGAACGGTGCCACCATTATGACGGGTTCTTCACCAAGGACAACGTCGCCGCGCTGACTGCCGCCGCCGGGCAGGATGAGCAGTATGAGCACGGCCATGTGTTCGACTGAACTGGTTTCATAAAAAAGGGCTGCGAAACTTCGCAGCCCAGACCCATCAGGAGAGTATATGTCGGGTCTTATGACGGCCCGATCATGAAACAGGTGACATTGCGCGCCTGAAGCCGGCGGCATGCCAGATCGGCCTGTTCGCGGGTCATGCCCTGGAATGTGGCCTCGAACCCTTTGGAGCTTTGATTGACCTTGCGCAGCGTGCCGTCCAGCGCTGTCATCTCGGACAGAGCGGTTTTCAGCAGCACCTTCTCGGCTTCATAGCGCGTGGTGTAGCGGCCAACATTCACGCCCCACAGATGCCCGCCCGAGGTGGACAGCCGCGTGACGACCTCTTGTTCCGGCTCTGGCTGCTCGGTCGGTTGGGTCGAAGCCAGAACCAGATTGTCGGGCCGCAAGGCGGGACGTGTATCCGAGCTTTCGACCGGTGGTGCGGTCGGCGCGATATCCGCCTGTGCAATAGCTGCAGCGATCCCGTCCTTGATACGGTCGCGGTTTTCATCGGCAGCATCAACAACAGCACTGGCCACCTGTGTCGACGCTGTCGGACGCATCGCCGGGCGCAGGCTGATCTTCGGTGCGCCGGTCAAACGAGCAACTTTCGTGCCACCCAAACCGGCATTGCCCGCGTAAGCGGGGCGCGCAGGGCGACGGATCGGCGCGCGCGAGGGGGCGCGGCGGAACCCGAGATCCAACAGCTCAGCCACTTTGGCGTTCCGCGAGGCACCCGATTTGCCACCAAAGACCGTTGCGATGATACGCTCATCCTTGCGCTTAGCCGAGGCCACAAGGTTGAAGCCCGCCGCGCGGGTATAGCCTGTCTTGATCCCATCCGCGCCTTTGTACGCGGCCAACAAGCGGCGGTTGGTGTTGGGAACCGTCTTGATCCCAGCATTGGTCGATTGGCGCGAGAACAGGTTGTAATACTGCGGGTAATCATACAGCAGATGCCGCCCCAGCGTCGTCATGTCGCGCGCAGTAGACATATGCCCCGATTCCGTCAGGCCATGAGCGTTTTTGAAGGTTGTGCGGCTCATCCCCATTGCCTTGGCGGTGCGCGTCATGCGGCGGGCAAAGGCCGCCTCGGACCCGCTGATCGCAATCCCGATAGCGGTTGCGGCATCATTGGCCGATTTCACCGCCGCCGCGCGGATCAAATAACGGAACGCAATCGTCTGGCCCGAACGCAGGCCCAGCTTCGACGGAGGCTCGGCCGCTGCCGCCCGCGTTATGCGAACCTGAGTATCCAGCGTGATCTCTCCGTTCCGAACTGCCTCGAACGCGATATAGAGGGTCATCATCTTGGTCAGTGAGGCCGGGTGCAGGCGGGTATCAGCGTTGCGCGAGTGCAAGACCTCCCCCGTTCGCGCGTCAATCACCATTGCCGCGTAAGGTGCGGCCAAAGCTTTGAGCGGCGCGAAAGAAAGCACCAACAAAAACGCTGTGAGGAATACGCCCATCCGGGCCGGGACTGTCCACCGACTCTGCACGATCTTTGCCTCTGTCTGCCTCGTTCCGCCGGGTTTTCCCGGTCGGATGAAATTTATTGATTATCACCAAGGCTAACACAGGACCCCGGCAAAATAAACCAAAAGCTGGGATTTTCCCGGCGTCGTGAGGTGCACGAACACCTTCTATATATAGGCGCAGCCCCTATACCGACCCACCAGATGAGCGATGATGACGGGAACAAGGCAAAGGTTGCGCGGTTTTTTCCGGAACTGCGGCCGAACGGCAACATCAGCCTAGGGCGTGCACCAGATCCGAAAGTCCGCCTAGATCCGACAGCTCTCGGAATCGGGGATGGTGAGAGGGTGTTTCGGCATGCTCGACCTCCCACACCAACCCATGCGGGACATGAACGCCCCAGCACCCGGCGGCAATCGGCGCAACCACATCCGACCGCATTGAGTTGCCCACCATCATCGCGGTCGAGGGGCCATCGCCATGCTGTTCAAAGATCGTCCGATAGGTCTCGGCCGTCTTTTCTGAGACGATCTCGACCCCGTCGAACAAATCCCCCAACCCCGATTGGGCCAGCTTACGCTCCTGATCAATCAGGTCACCCTTGGTGATCAGAATGACGCGGTGGGTCTCGGCCACGCCCTCGACCGCCTCGCGCGCATGGGGCAGGAGTTCGATGGGATGGGCCAGCATCTCTTGCCCCGCGTCGATCAACTGGCGGATGACCGACGCTGGAACGCGGTCTTCGGTCACCTCAATCGCCGTTTCGATCATCGACAGGACAAAGCCTTTGATTCCATAGCCGTAGTGCTGGATATTCCGCTTTTCGGCGGCCAGCAGACGCTCCATCAGGTGGTCCCGTTCGGCGTGGTCTGCCAGCAATTGGGCGAAATGGGCCTGTGTGAGCTGGAAAAACCGCTCGTTATGCCACAGCGTGTCATCCGCATCGAAGGCGATCGTGGTCAGTTTATTGTCCATTCCGAAAGGGTCCGCTGCCTCTTTATTCTGACGGCGTCAACGTTATATAAGCCCTCAGATAAACCCAATGCCTGAATCGGACAGTTGCGCGCGATGCTGGAAAACCCCTGGATGATGTCTGACAAATCGGATGACGACGGCGACTCGTCCGTCCTGCTGCAGACGCGACCCAAAACAAAGCGCCCTCCGCTGTATAAAGTGCTGTTGCTGAACGATGACTACACCCCGATGGAGTTTGTGGTTCACGTGTTGGAGCGCTTCTTCGGCATGACCCACGCGCAGGCGTTCGAGATCATGCTGACCGTACATAAAAAGGGCGTCGCGGTGGTGGGTGTGTTCAGCCACGAGATTGCCGAGACCAAAGTGGGCCAGGTGATGGATTTCGCGCGTCGGCATCAGCATCCGCTGCAATGCACGATGGAACGCGAAGAATAACGCAGGCCGCCCCCCCGGAATTAAACATGTCCCCTCGTCTTGATCTTGCCCTGAACAGCGGTTTGACCCTGTCGCAACCGCTGGTCATGATCGGCCCGACCCCCGAAGAGGATCTGTCAGCCTTGCCGCGCGAGGCACAGGTGATTCAGCTGTAGAAAAGCGTGCAATTTTGACCCCCTAAGCGGGGAAATCGGCGTCCAAATTTGACCCCTCCCTATGGTTGTAGACATCCTTTTCATTGAGCAGTCGATGGAGAGGCAAGCGGGATGATTTGCGTGGAAACTATTAGAAAAGTGCGTCGCTTACACCTGATCGAAAAAAAGAGCATCAAGGAAATTTGCCGTTCGCTCAATTTGAGCCGTGCAACGGTTCGAAAGATAATCCGATCGGGAGTGACGGAGTTCAAATATGAGCGCAAATCGCAGCCATACCCGGTGCTCGGGCCTTGGCGCGCGCGTCTGGATGAAACGCTTGAGGAGAACGAGGCGCTTCCGAAGAAACACCGCAAGCGGATGACCAAAATCTGGAAGGAACTCTCCGATGATGGTTTTGGCGGCGGGTATGACAGTGTTCGACGCTACACAAAGAATTGGCGCATTGCGCACGGCCGACAACAGGCGCAGGCGTTCATCCCGCTGATCTTTGATCCTGGGGAGGCGTACCAGTTCGACTGGAGTGTGGAGACGGTTTTGATGGACGGTGCACTCACGACCGTGAAGGTTGCCCATTTCAAACTTTGCCATAGCCGCATGCCATTCTCCATTGCCTATCCGCGCGAGACGCAGGAGATGGTCTTTGATGCCCACGACGAGGCCTTCAAATTCTTTGGTGGAGGCTGCATCAACGGGATCTACGATAACATGACGACCGCCGTCGATGCGATCCTGTCGGGCAAGGAAAGAAAGTTCAACAAGGCATTCTCCCGGATGTGTTCTCATCATCTGGTGAACCCGATCGCCTGTACGCGCGCGGCCGGTTGGGAGAAGGGTCAGGTTGAGAATCTGGTCAAGGAGAGCCGCGCCTATAGTTTTACACCGCGTCTGGAGGTGGCCGACTTCGATGAATTGAATGCCCGGCTGCAAAAAGACGCGATCAAACGCGCAAAAGAACTGCGGCATCCGGAAAACCTGGAGGTGACGGTCTGGGAGGAGTTCCAGCAGGAAAAGCCGCTGCTGACGCATCTGCAGAAGCCCTTCGTCGGGTTCCGTGAAAAGACGGTCGCCGTGAGCCGAACCTGCCTGATCAACTTCGAAAGAAACAAATACAGCGTTGAGGCAAGAGCTGTTGGACGTCAGGTCCAGTTGCAGGTCTACGCCACGCGGATTGTCCTGCGCCAAGACGGTGAGATTGTCGGAGAGCACGAACGGTGCTTCGGCCGAGGAAAAACGATCTTCAACCCTTGGCACTATGTGCCCGTCCTCAAGCGCAAGCCTGGCGCTCTGCGCAATGGAGCACCGTTCCGTGACTGGGACCTACCACCGGCAATGACGCAGATCTGGACCCATCTGCGGGGCACATCCGACGGAGACCGGCAACTTGCCGATATTCTTTTCGCTGCTTACCAGCACGACATTGATGTGGTCGAGGCTGCCTGCGAAGAAGCTCTAAAATCTGGCCTGCGCAAGGCCGATGCGATCCTGAACATTGTCTCTCGGCGCACCAATCCCCCGCCGCCAAAGGCGATTGAGCCGCCTGCCCACCTGCAGCTGAAAATGGCACCGATCGCGGATTGCGCTCGCTATGACAGGCTTGGAGGCTCCCATGCAACTGCGTAAGGAAATTCTCGAACTTGCCCGTCAACTGAAGTTGCCAGGCATCGTCAACTGCTTTGACGAAGTGATGCAGGCCGCAGCCAAAAACAACTGGCGGCCCCAACAGGTCGTGGCCGAACTCCTCACGGCCGAACTGGCCGAAAAGACTGCGCGCTCGATCCGGTATCAGATGGGTGCCGCAAAGTTCCCGGTCTGCAAGTCCTTACCTGAGTTCGACTTCACGGTCAGCCCCGTCAACGAGGAAGTCGTGCGCAATCTTCATGACGGCGATTTTATGGACCAGGCCAGGAATGGCGTGCTGGTCGGTGGAACCGGATCGGGCAAAACGCATCTCGCAACAGCGATCGGGGGCCACGCGGTCAATAACCGCCGGCGGGTCAGGTTCTTCAGCGCTGTGGATCTCGCGAACAAGCTGGAGGCTGAACATCGCGAAGGCAACGCCGGGCGGCTCAGCGAGCAGCTGATCCGCGTCGACCTCGTGATTATAGACGAACTCGGTTATCTGCCGTTCGCAGAGTCTGGTGGACGATTACTCTTCCATCTCATCAGCAAACTGTACGAGCGAACGTCTATTCTGCTAACAACCAACCTCGCATTTGCTGAATGGCCGAGTGTGTTCACAGATGCCAAAATGACCACTGCTCTCCTGGATCGACTGACACACCATTGCGATATCATCGAAACCGGGAACGAAAGCTGGCGAATTAACCACCGCGACTAACCTCGAAATCGGGGAATAAATTCAAAACAGACAGCAGGTCAAACCTTCAGTCGAGCTACGCTCTCTTTTCGGTTTGACCTGCTGTCCACCCCCTCCTGAATCAACCTAAACACGACCCCCTCAACGCCCCTCTTAGCTCCAAGGGGGGGTCAAATTTGGACGCCGATGGGGGGTCATTATTCAATGCCGATTGACAGTCCGGGTAATGACATGTACCTCCCTGTTGGACTGCCGGGCCAGATGGCCCGGCTTTTTTCGTTGAGCGCCTTCGCAATCGCTCATTCCTGGGTTGTGGGCCGCTTTTCACTAGACGATCTGAAAAACTTAGTTTCCTCGGCTGGACGCGTCTTTTGAATCAGTGTCTGAGGCATGGGTCCTTTCACGGCCTCTGCATTTCGGGGGTTGCGCTATGGTCGACAGAATGGCATTTGTTCCCTATATGTTCCATCTATTTCGCGAGGTATTCTATGTCCCTAAATTACGTGATGATCGGTTCAAACGATGTAGCAAAGGCGAGGGATTACTTCGATGCCGTCCTGCCCTTGATTGGTGGAACGGTGGTCATGGAATTCATGCCCCATGGGTTTTGCTATGGTCTGCGCGGTGGTGGGCGGATTTGGGTCGCTCCGCCGTACAACAAGGAAGCAGCAACGCCAGGCAATGGGAATATGGTCGGTTTGCTGTGCGAAAGTGAAGAAGAAGTGCGGGCAGCCCATGCGGCGGCACTCTCTGCTGGTGGAACCAACGAAGGGGAGCCGGGCCCACGCCCGCAATATGGCCCTGACTTCTACGGAGCTTACGTCCGGGATCTTGATGGCAACAAAATGAGTTTCGTCTATTTCGGCGACGCGGACTGATCGTATCAGAAGCTCGTATCGCCCGCATAGCGGTCATTGACGAACCCTAGCCGTTTGTGGCCTGTTCTCGTGGCGCCCAACGCGGTGCCACGCCAAGCCCGGCTTCGACAGAGGATTCCCCTACTATGCCCTTTACCCTTGCCACCTGGAACATCAACTCGGTCCGCTTGCGCGAGCCTATCGTGCTGAAATTGCTGCAGGAAGAGGCTCCGGACGTGCTGTGTTTGCAGGAATGCAAGTCTCCTGTTGAAAAAATTCCGACCGAAGGATTTGCAGAACTGGGGTACACCCACATGGTGGCCCGAGGGCAGAAGGGGTACAACGGTGTCGCCATCTTGTCGCGCATTCCGATGGAGGAGGTCGGTGACAAGGATTTCGCTGGTCTCGGCCACGCCCGCCACATCGCCGCGCGGTTGGAAAATGGCGTCACCATCCAAAACTTCTACGTCCCAGCAGGCGGGGATGTACCGGATCGTGAGGTGAACGAGAAGTTCGGGCAAAAGCTCGACTATCTCAGAGATATGCGCGACTGGTTCCACACTGAGAAGCCCGAGAAATCCATTCTGGTCGGCGATCTGAACATCGCCCCGCGCGAGGATGATGTGTGGTCGCACAAACAACTACTCAAGGTCGTCTCGCACACGCCGATCGAGGTTGAGGCATTGGCTGAAACACAAGATGCGGGCGGTTGGATCGATATCACCCGGCAGGACATCCCTGAAGGGCAGCTTTATAGTTGGTGGTCCTCCCGGGCGCGCGATTGGGACGCTGCTGACAAGGGCCGGCGACTGGATCACGTTTGGGCCACGCCGGATATCTCGAACGCGGGGCATTCCAGCCGTGTCCTACGCGATGCGCGCGGATGGGAAAAACCAAGCGATCACGCCCCCGTTTTCGCCAGTTTCGACCTTTAGACCTGCAACTCGGCTCTTGGTTTCTGCAGCAAGGGACTGCATATAGGGCGCACGTTTGAACCGGAGAGTGAATGCCATGGACCTTCTGAGCGGCGCGGAAAGCACCTCAGCCACCGATCTGATCAAGGACAGCAGCGAAGCCACCTTCATGGAGGATGTTGTCGAGGCGTCACAGGAAATTCCGGTGATCGTGGATTTCTGGGCACCTTGGTGTGGGCCTTGCAAGACGCTTGGGCCCGCGCTTGAAGAGGCGGTGACCGCGGCAAAAGGCGCGGTCAAAATGGTCAAAATTAACGTAGATGAGGCGCAAATGATCGCGTCTCAGATGCGCATTCAGTCGATTCCGACCGTCTATGCATTCTTCAAGGGTCAGCCGGTGGACGGCTTTCAAGGCGCTTTGCCGGGGTCCGAGATCAAGGCCTTTATCGACCGCGTGATCGAGGCTGCCGGTGGCGAAAGCCCCGGTGGTCAACTGGAGGACGCCGTGCAGGCGGCCGAGGAAATGCTGGCAGAAGGCGCAGCCGTAGATGCGGCGCAGACCTTTGCCGCGATTCTGGGCGAAGACCCCAACCATGCCGCTGCCTATGGTGGGCTGGTGCGTGCGCATATTGCCTCGGATGATCTGGAACAGGCCGAGGCGATCCTGAACGGTGCGCCCGCCGAGATTTCCAACGCGCCGGAACTCGAAGCTGCCCATGCCCAATTGGAACTGGCCAAGCAGGCGGCGGATGCGGGCCCGGTGGCCGAGTTGACCGCAGCCGTTGAGGCCGATCCCGACAATCATCAGGCTCGGTTCGATCTGGCGCAGGCCCTGCACGCCAATGGCGATGTAGAAGAGGCCGTGACACAGCTGTTGGAGCTGTTCCGCCGCGATCGCGAGTGGAACGAGGGCGCTGCCAAAACGCAGTTGTTCACGATCTTCGATGCGCTCAAGCCCAACGATCCGATTGTTCTGAACGGGCGGCGCAAACTCAGCTCGATGATATTTGCCTAATTTCGGATCAGAGCTAGACTCGGGTCTATGATTCATCCCGCCGACTTGCCGGATACGATATCCGTTTTTCCACTGCCCGGGGCGCTGCTGCTGCCCCGGTCGCGACTTCCGTTGCACATCTTCGAGCCGCGCTACCTGCAGATGCTTGACGATGCCCTGAAAACAAAGGAGCGGCTGATCGGAATGGTTCAGCCGAACCCCTCGCTAAGCGATGACACAAAGCTGCATCGGATCGGTTGCGCCGGTCGCGTCACGCAATTCTCAGAGACTGAGGATGGCCGCTATCTGATCACCCTGACCGGCGTGTCCCGGTTCTGTATCAAGTCCGAACTGGACGCCTTCACGCCTTATCGCCGTTGCGAAGTGTCCTGGGAAGGGTTTGACCGCGATCTTGGCAAGGCCGAGAAGGACGATGTGTTCGACCGCAGCCGCTTTCTGAACCTGCTGGAACGCTTCTTCGACTCGCGAGATCTGTCGACCGATTGGGATTCGCTGAAAGAAGCAGATGATGAGCTTTTGGTGAATTCCCTGTCGATGCTGATGGATTTCGATCCGGAGGACAAACAGGCCCTGTTAGAGGCCCCTTGTCTACGCACAAGGCGTGAGACGCTGGTGACATTGATCGAATTCGCGCTGCGGGGCGGATCAAACGAGGAAAAACTGCAATGAGCGAGCCTGAACACGCTTTTGACCGCCACATGCTTGAGGCGCTGATTTGCCCTCAGACGCATACGACGCTTCACTATGATGCGGATAAGCAGGAACTGGTGTCAAAGGCCGCGGGTCTGGCCTTTCCGATCCGCAACGGCATCCCCGTGATGCTGGTAGATGAGGCCCGCGCGCTGGACTGAGCGGTTCTGAACGCTCAAGTGCGCCCTAGATTGCCCGTCCTTGCAACAGCTTCGGCAGGTCGCCGGTCAACCCGGCGGCTTCGCGAACAAAGCCCCGGCGCAGGCCGGGCAGGGATCCGACAATGCCCATCCCGATGTCCCGCCCAAGGCGCAGCAGCGGGTTGTCATTCGAAAACAGCTTGTTGAACATATCGGTTGCCATCGCCAGCGAGGCCGTGTCGAACCGCCGCCATTCCTGATAGCGCTCCAGCACCAGAACCGACCCGATATCCTCGCCGCGCCGTCCGGCCAAGGTCAGCACTTCGGCCAAGGCACCCACGTCCCGCAGCCCGGCGTTCAGGCCCTGGCCTGCAATGGGGTGCATCCCGTGTGCGGCATCCCCCACAAGGGCAAGGCGATCCGAGATGAAGGAATTGGCTATGGTCAGGTTCAATGGATAGGTGAAGCGGTCGCCCTGCAGGCGGATGTCGCCTAGAAAGTCCCCGAACCGAGGGCGCAAGACCTGCAGATACTCGGCCTCGGGTAGGGCGTTGATGCGCTGCGCTGCCTCGGTGCGTTCGCTCCAGACGATCGAGCTGCGATTGCCGGTCAGTGGCAGGATCGCAAGTGGGCCGGGGGGCATGAAGAACTGATGGGCAATGCCGTGATGCGGTAGGTCGTGTTCAATCGCGCAGACAAGGGCTGTTTGGCCGTAATCCCAGCCGGTACGCTTGATCCCTGCGCGGGACGCGGTTCCGCTGCTGCGCCCGTCGCAGCCTACGATCAGATGACCCTCAACACTCGCACCATCATCCAGCGTCAACGTCACGCCGGTTGCATCGACCTGTTGCGAAACGACCGTTCTGCCGTTGATCTGTGTGATCGCTTTGTCTTGCACCATCGCCTCAAGAAACGCGCGGCGCAGGTGGCGATCTTCGACCATGTAGCCCATCGGGCCTTCCTCGATCTCGGTATGGTCGAAATGCATGAAAAAGGGTGACGGCCCGATACCCGCATGGCCATCGGTTACCTTGATCTCAAGCATGGGCTGGGCATGTTCCTCGACCCGCTCCCACACACCGATTGCGTCAAGCAACCGCTTGGACGCCAGCGCCAGCGCATAAGACCGCCCGTCGAATGCCGCGTTCTTGCGGACCTTTTCGCCCAACGTGTCAATCACGCAAACAGAATGCCCGGTTTGCGCCAGTGCCAATGCAAGGGCCGCGCCGTTCAGGCCTCCGCCCACGATCAGGATTTTCGATGCCTGTGTCATGCCCTGCAATATGCGCGCCCTTTCGGGATTGTCCATGTGCGGTCCTGTCGCTACCGTCCCAGAAAGTCAGACGCAAGGAGGGGTGTGATGCAGGAATGGCTAACCATGACGGCCTGTGATTTGGGCCGTGGGATCGGTATGGGGCAAATCGACCCCGTTGAACTGACCGAGACCTATCTGGCCGCCATTGACGCCCATCCCCACCGCGACCGTATCTATGCGCGCGTCACCCATGACCGCGCCCGGGCTGAGGCGAAAGCCGCGAAAGAGCGCGCCGCCTTGGGCCTGCGTCGATCCTTGCTGGATGGCGTGCCGATCAGCTGGAAGGATCTGTTCGACACGGCTGGTATTGGAACCGAGGCGGGCTCGGCCTTGTTGAAAGGACGTATCCCGGACGCGGATGCTTTGGTCCTAAGAAACGCAACGGCCATGGGCACCGTGTGCCTCGGCAAAACCCACATGAGCGAACTGGCGTTTTCAGGGCTTGGTCTGAACCCGATCACAGACACGCCGCCCTGTGTGGACGATGAAGATGCCGTGCCGGGCGGGTCATCCTCGGGGGCCGGGGCCTCGGTAGCCTGGGGGCTGGCGGCTTGCGGGATTGGCTCCGACACGGGTGGGTCGGTGCGAATCCCTGCAGCCTGGAACAACCTGGTGGGGCTGAAAACTACGGCCGGTCGGCTCAGCCTTGAAGGGGTCGTGCCGCTCTGTTTGCGGTTCGACACGGTTGGCCCTCTTGCACGTTCCGTCGAAGACGCCGCGCATATGCTGGCCTTGCTGGAAGGCGGCACGCCGGCGGACATGCGTGGTGCCAGCCTGAAAGGCCGCCGCTTTGCCGAGTTGCAAAACGTCGCCAAGGACGACCTGCGCGATGCGCCGCGACAGGCGTTCGACGATGCGCTGGACCGACTTCGCGATGCCGGGGCCGAGATTGTACCGCTGGAGGTACCTGAACTGCACGACGCAATGGCGCTTTCGGGTGTTCTCTACACGACCGAGGCATACGGGCTGTGGAAAGACGTCATCGAAGCCAACCCCGAGGCGATGTATCCCGAAATTCTTGAACGGTTCCGCACCGGCAAAGATGTTTCAGGCCCCGACTATGTGGCCGCGTGGTCCAAGCTCAAGGCCTGCCGCGCAGCGTGGGATGCGGCGACCGCCGGGTTCGATGCGGTTCTGGCCCCAACCGCACCTATCTTACCGCCCAATCTGGAAAGACTCCTCAGCGATCACGACTATTACGTGACCGAGAACCTGCTGGCCTTGCGCAACACGCGTATCGGCAATCTGATGGGGCTTGCGGCACTGACCCTGCCGACGGGAACTGCGGGTTGTGGCTTGATGATGCTGGGCTATCCCGGCTCGGAAGAAGCGCTGCTGCGGTTGGGTTCGGCGGCGGAATCTGCATTGGCGTGAATGCCACAATCCCCTGATTCGGAACCTCTTTGTCTGTCGAGAACATTCTGAATTGTCCGGTGTAGGTAACATGCCAATTGTCCGCTTCAGTTGATTGCGCGGTGGCCCAATTCGGAGGGAGCCGTAGGCGACCGTAGATTTGGGCCACCGCGTTCGCGCCACGTCGAAGCGGGTCACGCGACTTTGTGTTTGCTATCCTCCTGTGTGATGGGTGATCCGTCAGGCTGGTAGCGGCCAATGCATCTCGGGCCGTGGAAGATGACCAGTTGACCATCGGGGTATTCGTGGACCCTGACCTTCGCCTTGACGAAATGATGACGGTGCCTGTCTGCCGCGATCTGCATGACCAGGCCCTTGTAGCGCACCGTATTGTCGTTGCCGACGACGCGGTCTTCCTGCACACACAGGGTGTCGCGCACATTGCCTGTAAACGGCACGAAGGCCGAGGTCGTATCCTCCGGCTCCCTTGCAAACAGGGCATTGTGTTCGGGAAGATAGACCTCTTTCAGGAACTGATTGGCCTCTTCAATGGTTGTGATCCCATGGGACCGCAGTTCCTGCGGCAATCGGTTCTGGAACGTGCCAAACATGCGTTCAGACCGTCCACGGGCCTGCGGTGAATAGGCCGGGATCAGCTCAATGCCGAGTTGCTGCAAGGCGCGCCCGACCTGGGTCAGATTGTCCTTGTCCACTTTGCCGCCCGCTTCGGGCGTATGCCAGTAATGAGAGCCCCGATCGGCATAGAGCGAGCAAAACAGACCTTGCGCCTCGATCACCTCTGTCAGCCCCTGAAAACTGCTCATCGTCCCTTCTTCCTCGACAAAGAATGCCGAATAAACCCGGTTGGTGGCATCGTCCATGGTGACGATCAGATCCCACCACTGACCCGGAACCCATTCATGGCTGGAGCCGTCCTGATGCAACATCATGCCAACCATCGGACGGCGGGGCCGCTTGCGCCGATGGGCACCTCGTCGGGGTGCTGCCTGAACCCGGCCGTGGCGCTGCAGTGTAAGCCGCACCCAGTTGTAGCTCTGTGTGAAACCATGGTGGGCCACCAGCTTCTCGTGGAAATGCTTCGGCGTGTAATCCCAGTACTTGGTATCAAACAGTTCAAGCATCTCCATGACCTTATCCGTGGCAACACGATTGTTGGCCAGTTTGCCAAGCCGACGGTCGTACAGACCTTCTGCACCATCCGCCTCAAATCGATCCTCCCAACGCCTGACGGTGCGCACGGATACACCCAGTATCTCAGCCGCCTGTTCTTGCGTCAGCTTGTTCGCGCTTCGCCGCGAATACACATCTTCAAACTTCATCAGTCGAACTTCCTGTAACACTTCTGCTCGGTTCATAACGCCTCCTCTCAGAGACAGAATAGAACCGGACAGATCGCATGTTACATACACCGGACATATCGCGTGTTAGCGACATTCGGAACCTCTTTGTCTGGACGGGACGGGGTCTGATCTGTAATCTGCCAATCAAACGGGGCGAAAACGATCCCGATATTGAGGCAGTAGATATGAATTTCCCCGAGCGGTTTTCGAACCTACCGGAATACGCATTCCCGCGTCTGCGCACCCTGTTGGACCATCATCAACCGGGTGGAGACGTGATTCACATGACCATCGGCGCGCCGATGCATGATTTCCCCGCTTGGGTCACAGACGTCATCACAGAAAACGCGGCCGGGTTTCAGGGCTACCCCCCGAATGAAGGCTCGCCCGAGCTGCGAGGTTCGATCACCGACTGGATCAAGCGTCGCTATGGCGTGACGATGGACCCCGATACCAACGTGATGGCCCTGAACGGCACGCGTGAGGGGCTTTACAATGCTGCCATGGCGCTGTGCCCCGAACAGAAGAACGGGCAATATCCCATCATTCTGTGTCCGAACCCGTTTTATCAGGTCTATATGGTCGCCTCGATCTCGGTCCGGGCGCAGCCTTATTTTGTGTCCGCTACCGCCGCGACCGGCCATTTGCCGGACTATGCCAGCCTGTCTGAGGATGTGCTGAACCGGACGGTTGCCGCCTATATCTGCTCGCCCGCGAACCCGCAGGGGGCTGTCGCCTCGCGCGACTATTGGGCCGAGTTGATCGGGTTGGCCGAGAAATACGATTTCCGCATTTTCGCCGATGAGTGCTATTCCGAGATATACCGCGATGAGGCCCCAACTGGTGCCCTGACCGTCGCACAAGAGCTGGGCGCTGATCCTGAGCGTGTCCTTCTGTTCAACTCTCTGTCGAAACGGTCGAATTTGGCCGGGCTGCGCTCGGGCCTGATTGCGGGCGGTCCGGACAGTATCAAACGGGTCAAACAGCTGCGCAACTATGCGGGTGCGCCGTTGCCGCTGCCGCTACAGGCTGCCGCTGTGCGCGTCTGGGCCGACGAGACTCACGTGGTCGAGAACCGCGCGCTCTATCAGGAAAAATATGCCATCGCGGATGAGGTCTTCTCGGGCCTGCAGGGCTACATGCCGCCCGAGGCCGGGTTTTTCCTGTGGCTGCCCGTCGAGAACGGCGAAGAAACAGCGTTGAAGCTGTGGCAGGAGACCGGCGTTCGGGTCCTGCCGGGTGCATATCTTTCTCAAGGAGATCCGGGGCAAAACCCGGGCGAGCAATTTATCCGGGCCGCTTTGGTGGCTCCAAAAAAAGAGTTGCAGCAGGGGCTAATCAAGCTTCGTGACTGCATCTATTCGTGAGGTACGAGGGCAAAATGGCATCATTGAACGCGCGCAACCGCGATCCATTACTGGACAGCACGACTCAGGCCGCGATTGAGCGGCGTACCAAGGAACTGATCGGGATCGCTCTGATTCTGTTGGGGCTGGCCGCTGCGGCAATGATCTGGTCCTACACACCGGAAGATCCGAACTGGATGGTCTCGACCGACGCGCCAGTGCAGAACTGGATGGGCCGGATCGGTGCCTCGATCGCTGCGCCGTTGTTCATGATCGTTGGCTGGGGCAGCTGGGGGATCGCGCTGGTTCTGATCGGTTGGGGTGTGCGTTTCGCCGGTCATTTTGGCGAAGATCGCGCCGTGGCGCGGCTGATTTTTGCGCCGATCTGGATCGCCATCGTCTCGGTTTACGCCGCCACTCTGGTTCCGGGCGAGGTCTGGCGCGCGACCCATAGCTATGGGTTGGGCGGACTGTTTGGCGACACCGTCATGGGGGCCTTGTTGACCCTTCTGCCGATCTCCTCCCACTTCCTCGTCAAGCTGATGTCGCTGGCCATGGCCGTCGGAATGCTGGCGCTGGGCATCTTTGTTCTGGGCTTCACCAAAGTTGATGTCGCGCGTGGAACGCGGGCGTTCCTGCTTGGGCTGGTCATGTCTTACGACATGCTGATGAACCTATTGGGTCGGGGTGCCTCGGCCACGGTACAGTCTGCGCGAGAGCGTCGTGAGCAATGGAAAGAAAACCGCGCCGCGCGGATCGAGCCCGTTTTCGACGACGAGATCGCATTCGAAGACCCAATCTTCGAAGAGGTCGAGGAAGAACCCGAACCCGCCCCCAAAACCGGCCTGCTGGCCCGGATGCCAGCGCTGATCCGTCGCCCCGAGCCGCTGCCAGAGCCTGAATTGGTCGAAGCCATGCCCGTGCAGGGTTTTGATGAAATGCCGGGTGAAGATCGTATCCGCTCGAAGATTTCGGCCGCTGTGCGCAATCGTAAGGTGGCGACGGGCGAGATGGCCCCTGAACATGACCCCAACCTGCCCCTGACCAAGGGCCGCGGTCGCGGGCCGGACCCGCTGATCTTCAATCCCAGAGGGGCGGGTGAACTGCCGCCCGAGCCGCCCATGACCGCTGCTGGCCTGCCGCCCGAACCTGTTTTGTCGGCTGAGCCGACGTGGCAAGACACGGCGCATGACTATCAGCCCGAACCCGACTATGTGCCCGAGGCGAACTACATGCCCGAGGATGACTACGCCGCCCATGCCTACGACGATGACGCAGTGTTCGAAGATACGGCGACACCTGAGCCGGTTGTGCCACAGCGCCCAGCCGTGAAGATCCCAGTGGCCGAGCCGCGCAAGCCTGTTGTTGCCCAACCCGTCCGACGCACTCCGCCGCCATCCCGTCGGGCGCAGGCCGAGGCGCAGCCGACCCTGTCCTTCGAAGAACGGCATTCCGATTTCGAACTGCCCCCCTTGGGCCTGTTGTCCAACCCGGCCAGCATTCAGCGTCATCACCTGAGTGACGAGGCGCTGGAAGAAAACGCGCGGATGCTGGAGAACGTGCTAGACGACTACGGCGTGAAAGGTGAGATCGTCAGCGTCCGCCCTGGTCCGGTGGTCACCATGTACGAGCTGGAACCCGCGCCGGGTCTGAAAGCGAGCCGGGTGATTGGTCTGGCCGACGATATCGCGCGATCGATGTCGGCGCTGTCGGCTCGTGTTTCGACCTTGCCGGGCCGCTCGGTGATCGGGATCGAACTGCCCAATGAAAACCGCGAGATGGTGGTGCTGCGTGAAATCCTCGCCAGCCGTGATTTCGGGGATGGCAACCATGCGCTGCCTCTGGCGCTGGGTAAGGATATCGGCGGTGAGTCCGTTGTGGCGAACCTGGCCAAGATGCCTCACCTGCTGATCGCGGGTACGACCGGCTCGGGTAAGTCTGTGGCGATCAACACCATGATCCTGTCGCTGCTTTACAAGCTGTCGCCGGACGAATGCCGCCTGATCATGATCGACCCCAAGATGCTGGAACTGTCGGTTTATGATGGCATTCCGCATCTGCTGTCCCCCGTTGTGACCGACCCGAAAAAGGCGGTTGTGGCTCTGAAATGGGTCGTGGGCGAGATGGAGGATCGCTATCGCAAGATGTCCAAAATGGGTGTCCGTAACATCGCCGGCTACAACGGTCGCGTGAAGGACGCGCTGGCCAAGGGCGAGATGTTCAGCCGCACGGTCCAGACGGGCTTTGACGATGAAACCGGCGAGCCTACTTTTGCGACGGAAGAGTTTGCGCCCGAGGCGATGCCCTACATCGTCGTTATCGTAGACGAGATGGCCGACCTGATGATGGTCGCGGGCAAAGAGATCGAAGCCTGCATCCAGCGCCTGGCGCAGATGGCACGGGCTTCGGGTATTCACCTGATCATGGCCACGCAGCGCCCCTCGGTCGACGTGATCACCGGTACGATCAAGGCGAACTTCCCGACCCGGATTTCGTTCCAAGTGACATCGAAGGTCGATAGCCGCACCATCTTGGGTGAGATGGGCGCCGAGCAGCTGCTGGGGCAGGGCGACATGCTCTATATGGCGGGTGGCGCCAAGATCACCCGCTGCCACGGCCCGTTTGTCTCGGACGAAGAGGTCGAGGAAATCGTCAACCACCTGAAGCAATTCGGTCCGCCCGATTACATGAGCGGTGTGGTCGATGGCCCTGCTGAGGAAAAGGCAGACAATATCGACGCCGTATTAGGCCTGAGCACTGGTGGCAACACCAACGGCGAGGATGCCCTGTACGACCAAGCGGTGGCGATTGTGATCAAGGATCGCAAATGCTCGACCTCTTACATCCAGCGGAAACTTGCCATCGGCTATAACAAAGCTGCTCGGCTGGTTGAGCAGATGGAGGACGAAGGCGTTGTTTCGGCAGCAAATCACGTTGGTAAGCGGGAAATCCTCGTCCCTGAGCAGTAGGATATTTAATAACAAGGGCAGAAGCCTTATCTGAGTCGTATGAAACAGATTGCTTTTGCCCTTGCTTTGACACTGGCCGCGCCTGCCGCATGGGCGGCGGACAAGCTGCCGCTGTCGGAGATCTCCAATTATCTGAACAAGATGAAAACGGTTCAGACCAGCTTTACCCAAGTAAATGATGATGGCTCGATCAGTACCGGCAAGCTATGGATTCAACGGCCCGGTAAGATGCGGTTTGAATATGATCCGCCAGACAGCGCGGTTGTCCTTGCGCGTTCGGGGAGTGTTCAGATCTTTGACCCGAAATCCAACCAGCCGCCCGAACAATACCCGCTGAAGCGAACGCCACTGTCACTTGTTCTGGCTCGGAACGTGAATCTGGGGCAGGCCAATATGGTCGTTGGTCACGACTTTGACGGGACCGCAACCGTTGTGACGGCACAGGACCCCAAAAACCCTGAGTCGGGGCGGATTGAGCTGATGTTTACAGACAACCCCGTCGAGCTGCGGAAATGGGTGATCCACGACAATGCAGGCGCGCAAACCACGGTCCTTCTAGGGGAACTGACCGAGGGGGGACGCCTCGATCAGAGCTTATTCTCAAACGGAAAGCGGGTCGGGTCCAGCGACCGCTGACCCGCCCAAGTCAGTAGCGGCAACTGGCCAGCTGAGCCTGATACAGGTTGGCCCGTGCATCGACATCGCTGGCCACATTCAACAGCCAGGATTTCTGGTTGTAGCTGCCGCGCGCGTAACCTGTATGGCCTTCGTGATAGGCCAGGTACTGGTTCCGCGTGTCGCCCAGGTTGATGCCGTTCCGCTCGTATGTCTTGTTCATGTACCAGCCGATAAAATCGGACGCGTCGCGAATACGATCTCGCTTGGCACGGCGTTTGCCGGTTTCACGCTGGTATTCTTCCCATGTGCCGTCCAGGGCTTGGCTGTAGCCAAAGGCGCTGCTCTGCCGCCCCATCGGGATCACGCCCAGCACATAGCGGTGCGGGGTGCGCGCATCGTGGCGGTAACGGCTTTCCTGATAGATCGTCGCCATCTGAACGTGAACGGGAACATCCCATTTCCGCTCGGTTTTTTTGAAGGCTTTGATGTAATCAGGTTTCTCGCGCGCAATGCTGCACGCGTCATTTAGTCTGCTGGGGGGCTGTTTAGACCCGCCACCACACGATGCCAAAAGCAGCACCCCTAAGAGTACGAATAGAATTCTGCTCATGTGCCTCGTGCCTTTTTTTGGCATTCTAGCGCAGATTGAGCGCTGAGGAAATCACAATCGTTACAGAACGATAGCCAAAACACCCGGTAACGCGGCGACAGACAGCACTGTCGAGACCATCACCATGCCCGCAACGGCGTCTGCATCGGCCTCAAACCGCTCGGCCAGCAGGTATGACGTGACAGCCACCGGGGTACACATTTGCAAGACCAAAACACCGAATGCGATCGTTTCAAGCCCGAAGAGGATCGCAACGCCCCATCCGAGGGCAAAGCAGACCGTAAGCTTGAGAAGCGACAGCCAAATGGCCTGGCGAAGACTGCGAGAGGTCAGGCGCGCGATCGCAACTCCGACGGTCACAAGCATCATCGGAACAGCCATTTGCCCCAGCAAATCCAAGGTGTTGGTTAGGAACAGAGGCGTTTCCCAGTCTTGCCACAAGAACAACGCCCCCAGCAGCGTGGCCCAGACCATGGGCTGACGGATGACCTGTCCGAAAGCGCCTTTGCCCGCGACCAGATAGATCCCGTAGGTAAAGGAAAACAGCGCGGTCACGGCCAGAAAGATAACCGCGTATCCCAAACCGGCCTGACCAAATGCAAAGATGCATAGGGGAAGGCCCAAATTGCCGGTGTTTCCGAAGATCAGGGGTGAAAGGTAGGTGCGTTGATCAAGCTTTAGCACCTTTACAATGAACCAGAACACGACAGCGAGAACCAAATTGGCCGCAATGGTGGCTAGAGTGAACCGTGACAGATCACCACCCGGAATTTCGGTCTGCATCAAGGCCACGAAAATCAGACTGGGGACTGCCAGCGTCATCGCGAAACGCGTCACAAATTGTAGGCGGTATTCAAAGCCAAGCTTGACCCAGACAAAGCCGATTGCTGACAAAAGGAACACGGGTGCTGCAATTTCGAACACTGTCAGTAAGAGGTTCACAGACTGTTTCCCTTAATTTCACATCAATGATTGGCTTTTCTGCCCGGAAAGAGGTAGTAACTTCTTTGGGGGCTGAAACAATGCTAAAGACACATGCCAAGTACGGCCTGGGACAAGTTGTGCGACATAAGAAACATCCCTTCCGAGGGGTGATTTTTGACGTGGATCCAGAGTTTTCAAATACCCAGGAATGGTACGAAGCCAACCCAGAAGACAGTCGGCCGATCAAGGATCAGCCGTTCTATCACCTGTTGGCTGAGAATGACCAATCCTTCTATGTAGCTTATGTTTCAGAACAAAATCTGATTGAGGACCGATCGGGTGAGCCGGTTGAGCATCCTGACATCCCCAACATGTTCGGCCCATTTGAAGATGGGTCATACCCGCTGCACTTCCATCTGAACTGAGCGGGGCGACGCGTCTGCGCGTTGATCTATATCCCAACGCGCAACCGTCCTTTCTGGGGTCGCTCGCCCCCTCCAAAACACCGTCTTCACGGATTCGTATGGCCTGTGCGCCACCCAGTGGAGTTTCTGGTGTTTCGACAGTGTGACCCATTTCGCTTAATTGTTGAGCAACCGCTTCGGGGAACCCGCGCTCGAGCTTGAGAATGCCTCCGTCGGCGAAGGCACGGGGGGCGTTGATGGCCTCTTGTAGGTCAAAGCCGAAATCCATCAGGTTTGACACGAACCGCGCATGTCCTGTGGGTTGATACGCCCCACCCATAACGCCGAAGGGCATCACCACGCGGTCGTTCTCGGCCAGCATGCCGGGAATGATTGTGTGCATCGGGCGTTTGCCTCCGCCCAACTCATTTGGGTGCCCGGCTTGTAGGGTGAAGCCTGCGCCTCGGTTTTGCAGCAAGATGCCATATTTCTCGGACGCGATCCCCGAGCCGAAGCTGTGGAAGATCGAATAGATCAACGACACGGCCATCTGATCGCGGTCGACGACGGTAATGTAGACGGTGTCCTTGTGAATCGCTTCGGTCAGCGGGGCGGCGGCGGGCATGGCCCGTTTGGGGTCGACCAAAGCCGCGAGGGATGCGGCGATGTCTTTGTCCAAAAACCGCTCGGCCCGCGCCATTTGGTCGGGATCTGCGATGAAACGGTTGCGTGCGTCATAGGCCAGTTTTGTCGCTTCGGCCTCGATATGCACTCGCTCCGCGCCCAATGGGTCCATGCTGGCAAGGTCAAAATGCTTGAGAATATTGAGCAGCAAGATCGCCGTTGCGCCTTGGCCGTTGGGGGGGTGCTCGACCAGATCAACGCCGTGATAGGTGCCGCGCATCGGTTCGGAGGGGGTGTATTGGGTCGATTGGAAATCCTCGGCGGTGTGGAGGCCCCCCAAGGCGGAAAGGGCGGCGATCATATCCTCCGCGATTTCACCTGAGTAGAAGGCATCCCAGCCATCCTTTGCGACCCTTCGTAGAACCTCGGCCTGTTTTGGCGCGCGGAAGAACTGACCTGTCTTGGGGACTTGCCCATGGATCAGATAGTGATTCCGCGCGGCCCCCTGGAGGGTCGGTTCGCCGTTACGCCAGTCAAAAGAAACGCGTGGAGCAACCGGCACACCCTGTTCTGCATAGTGAATGGCCGGTTGCAGAATTGCATCCAGCCCCAGTCGGCCTTCGGTTTGGCTAAGATGACAGAACGCGTCGACCGCGCCCGGGATCGTAACCGCGTCAGGGCTGGTCAAAGGCACCGAGGTCAAGCCTCGTTCCCGCAGTGCGCTGGCTTGCGCAGCAGCAGGTGCCCGGCCTGAGCCATTCAAAGCGCGAATCTGGGTTTCTCCCGCGCGATTGTAGAGGACAAAGCAATCGCCGCCCAAACCGGTCATCTGCGGCTCGCAAATTCCCAGCAAGACCGCCCCGGCAATGGCTGCATCCATGGCGTTGCCGCCGCGTTCCAGAATGTTGACGGCGACTTTCGCTGCAAGGGGCTGCGAAGTCGCACACATCCCGTTTGTGGCCAGAACTTCGGACCGGCCCGGCTTGTGTAAATCCCGCATCATCATCCCCTTACTTTGAACACCGCGAAACTATCGCGCAGGGAATGATTGTCCAGTTCTTCAATGAGGGGAGGGAGGTTCCTCGGCGCCGTTCACTGGGTGGGGGCTGTGACACTTGGCGCCGAGGGAAGCTATCTGAGCTACGGTGACATGTTTGACAGTCGTTTGGGGCGGCGTAATGGTTCGAAAAAGGCCTTATTGTGGCCATTTCGCGTCAAATCCCTCAGGTCATTCGGGTATTGGGACGTCGAACCGCAGTGACAACAGATTGCAGCCATCGCGACGCTCATACCGAATCTCGCTGGTCAGTTCGTGAATCAGATACCACCCGAAACCCCCTTCTGGCAGGTCCTGCAGGCTGGTCTCAACCGAGGCCGGTGTCCCATCCGGGGGTTTGCAGCCGGGCAGCGGATGCCCCGTATCCGATATCAGAATGTCCAGCTGGTTGTGCTCCAACCGGCAACAGACCTGCACTTTGGCGGGTTCAATACCAGAATAGGCATGCTCGACGACGTTGTTGATGGCCTCCGCCAAGGCAATCTTCACGTCATCCGCTTTTTCAACAGGCAAGCCGTGGCGGGCCAGGCCTGCGCTCAATTTCGCAATGCCAGCGCTGGCTTCCGTTTCTATCGCCGGAAAACTCAGTTGCAGGCAGGTTTGATCATTGGATGGCGTTAAACACATCTACGTTGGCCGCGTTACTCTGCTTGCGCCGACAGCGCGTCGTCGAGGGAATCGAACAACCTAAAAACGGTGTCCATTCGCGTCAGGCGAAACACTTTTTCGACCACGGGTTGCAGCCCGGCCAGATCCAGCCGGCGTTCGCTTCCGATTTGTTTCATCGAGGCGACGATGGCCCCCAATCCGCTTGAATCAATGAATTCCACGCCTGCCAGATCCAGAACGATGCGAGCTGCGTCGGTTTCTGTTTCGCGGCGCATGTCTTCCTTGAACTGGATCGCGATGGCCGCATCTATCCGTTCCGAATGAACGGTGATGATCTGTGCCCCTTCGGTAGTTGTGCTGGTCAGCCCCATGATTGACCGCCCTTTTCAGCTGAAATTGCGTCGTAGAAATACGCTAGACGGCAAATCTTACCATTCGGTATTCAAGTTCCGGCAAGAGGAGGGATTTCTGATGAAAGACGTTGTGATCGCAGGCGCGGCCCGTACACCTATGGGAGGGTTCCAGGGCATGTTTGATGGCGTTCCCGCTGCCGAACTTGGCGGAACCGCGATTCGTACCGCCTTGCAGCAGGCCGGCGCGGAAACCGTCGACGAAGTCCTGATGGGCTGTGTGCTTCCGGCGGGGCAGGGACAGGCCCCAGCGCGTCAGGCGGGATTTGCCGCCGGGTTGGGCGAAGAGGTGCCCGCCACGACCCTCAACAAGATGTGCGGTTCGGGTATGAAGGCCGCCATGATCGCCTATGACCAGATCGCTTTGGGCCACACAGATACCATGATCGCGGGCGGGATGGAGAGTATGACAAACGCGCCCTACTTGCTGCCCAAAATGCGCGGCGGTGCGCGGATCGGGCATGGGCAAGTTGTGGACCACATGTTTCTGGACGGGCTTGAAGATGCCTATGACAAAGGCCGTCTGATGGGAACTTTTGCCGAAGACTGCGCCGAGACCTATCAGTTCACCCGCGAGGCACAGGATGACTACGCGCTGCGATCCCTCTCAAACGCGCTGGCCGCTCAGGACAGTGGCGCGTTTGATGACGAAATCGCCGCGGTCACGCTGCAAACCCGCAAGGGGGCGCTGGTGCTTGACGCGGATGAGCAACCAAAATCCGCCCGACCCGAGAAAATCCCGACGCTGAAACCAGCCTTCCGTCAGGATGGAACGGTGACGGCGGCAAATTCCTCCTCCATTTCTGACGGAGCGGCTGCTCTGGTTCTGGCCTCTGCAGACGCCGCCGAGGCGAAAGGGCTGACCGTCCGCGCGCGCGTTTTAGGCCACGCGAGCCATGCGCAAGCACCGGGCCTGTTCACGACCGCTCCGGTTCCTGCGGCGCAAAAGCTGTTGGATCGTCTGGGCTGGACCAAAGATGATGTGGACCTGTGGGAGGTGAATGAAGCCTTCGCCGTGGTTCCGATGGCTTTCATGCACGAAATGGGCCTGCCGCGCGACAAGGTCAACGTCAATGGTGGAGCCTGCGCCTTGGGTCATCCAATCGGCGCATCTGGTGCCCGGATCATGGTCACCCTTCTGAATGCCCTGGAAAAACGCGACCTGAAACGCGGGATCGCAGCGATCTGTATCGGTGGCGGAGAGGGCACGGCAATCGCCATCGAACGCGTTTGACCCTCTGCGCTTTTGCAAATACTCCGGGGACTGGGGACGTCGCCCCCCAAGACCCGGATCGGAGCAACGCCCACATGACTGTCGACTATGACACCCTCGCCAAAACAATCGCCTCACTGACCGACGGCGAAACCGATCAGGTCTCCCTGATGGCGACCATCGCGTGCGAGGTGCACCATGCCGATGATCGCTTTGACTGGACAGGGTTCTATCGCGTCACCGAACCGGGCCTGCTGAAAATCGGCCCGTATCAAGGCGGTCACGGCTGTCTGGTCATCCCATTCGAGCGCGGCGTGTGCGGCGCAGCCGCGCGCACGGGTGAGGTGCAGCTGGTTCCGGATGTGGATGCCTTTCCGGGTCATATCGCCTGCGCATCTTCCACAAGGTCAGAGCTTGTTTTGCCGGTGCGCGATGCCTCGGGCGCAGTTATTGCCGTGTTTGACATCGACAGCGACCAGCCGCATGCTTTCACGGATGTTGACGCGTCCGAACTAACCAAAATTCTTCAAAACGTTTTCTCCGCCTAGCGGCAACCCTAACTAAATCCTTGTGGTTCTTGGATTTGGTCGCTGACCTACGATTTGTCGTGAAAAAATGCTTTGAAATTTCACGGAACTGAGGCATCGTGAAAAACGTAAAAGGAATTTCACGAGAATCGGAGTCTGGCTTTGAACACGCAAACCCCTCAGCGCGCGACGCTCGGAGCGGACTTGCGGGCCTTGCGCAAGGCAAGGGGTTTGACGCTGACTGAAATTGCCGACCGCTTGAACCGCTCGGTTGGTTGGCTGAGTCAGGTCGAGCGGGACATGTCCGACCCTTCAATCTCGGACCTGCGTCAGATCGCGGAATGTCTGGGTGTTCCCATGTCGATGCTGTTTTCGCATTCTGCCGCTCCGGTTGAGGAGCAAGGCTATGTGGTTCGCGCCGTTTCACGACGTCCTATGGGCTCGGGTGAAGAAGGTCTGATCGAAGAACTGCTGTCGCCAGACCTGACCGATGATTTCGAGATGGTGCATTCCACGTTTGAGCCCCGATCCAAAATGCAAAAACCCGCGGACCGGCCAACGCAGGAGGTCGGATATATGATCTCGGGCCAACTGGACCTGACGATCGGTGCACGGCACTTCACGGTCGGGCCGGGTGACAGTTTCCGCATCAAACACGAACCCTATCAATGGGCAAACCCCTATGATGAGCCCGCCGTGGCCATCTGGGTCATTGCACCACCGGTATACTGATGAGCTTTGAGGCCTGGACCATATTCGCGCTGTTCTGGGTGGTGTTCGTCACCACTCCAGGACCGAATGCGGTCAATTGTATCTCAAACGGTATGAGCTTGCCCTTCTCAAAGGCGATGCTTGGTGTTCTTGCGATCCTGACACAGGCCAGCGCGTTTCTGATCTTGTCGGCGCTGGGTGTAACGGCCCTGATCGCAGCCTCACCTACCGCTTTTTTCATTGCCAAACTGATCGGGGCGGGGTTCCTGATCTGGGTCGGTATTCGCGGATGGATCAACGCGAAACGGCCGGCGCCTGCCACTGAGCGCCCTGCGCGGCATGTCTATCTGCATGCGCTTGCGGTGGCGACAATCAATCCAAAAAGCGTTGCTGGCTATCTGGCGGCCTTTTCGCAATTCGTGCAGCCCGACGTGCCGATCTGGCAGCAGATGGGGGTGATCATGCCGACCGCTCTGATCATCACGACACTCAGCTATACCGGCTTCACCCTATTGGGCGCGCTGATGGGCAAGGCGGCGTTGGGGGCTGTGTTCAATATCTGGGTCCGCCGGATCATGGCGACCTGTTTCATCATCTATGGCGTGTTGCTGGGTGCCAGCTCAGCGCCCGCAGCAAGGGGATAGCTATATGCAGACGGGATCCTGCCTTTGCGGCAAAGTTGCGTTTACGATTGACGGAGACCTCTCGCCGCCCTCCGCCTGCCATTGCGGTCAGTGCCGCAAACAATCGGGTCATGTCTGGTCATCGACATGGACACATCAGGACAACCTGAGCTTCACCGCCAGTGACACGCTGCGTTGGTTCCGCGCCTCAGAGACCGCCCGGCGCGGGTTCTGCAGCGAATGCGGCTCATTCCTGTTCTGGCAGCACAATGAAGAAGACACGATTTCGATCTCGATGGGCGCGCTCAGCGAACCGACGGGCCTGAAACTCTCAAAGCACATCTTTGTCGCGGACAAGGGTGACTACTACGACATCTCAGACGATCTGCCCCAGCGGGCACAGTAACAGAGGATCAAAACACATGAGTGATTTTCCAACCAAGGCCCGTGTGGTCATCATCGGTGGCGGCGTTGTCGGCTGCTCGTCCCTGTATCATCTGGCTAAGAAGGGCTGGACCGACTGCGTTCTGCTGGAAAAGAACGAACTGACTGCGGGGTCTACATGGCACGCAGCGGGTAACGTGCCGACCTTCTCGACTTCGTGGGCGATCATGAACATGCAGCGCTATTCGACCGAGCTGTATTTGCGTCTGGCCGAAGAAGTCGACTATCCGATGAACTACCACGTTTCGGGGTCGATCCGTCTGGCGCACAGCAAAGAGCGGATGCAGGAATTCGAACGCGCGATGTCGATGGGTTTGTATCAGGGCATCCCGATGGAGATGTGGACTCCAGAGCAGGCGAAAGAGCGCTACCCGTTCCTCGAAACCCATGATCTGGAAGGCGTGCTGTATGACCCGACCGATGGCGACATCGATCCGGCGCAGTTGACGCAAGCCTTTGCCAAAGGCGCGCGTGATCTGGGCCAGAAGATCATCCGTTTCTGCCCGGCCACCGATGTAACGCAGCACGATGACGGCACTTGGACCGTTCACACCGAAAAGGGCGATATCGCCTGTGACTATGTGGTCAACGCCGCTGGCTACTATGCGCAGCGCGTTGGTGAGATGTTCAAACCCTATGGCGGCCGCATGGTGCCTGCCATGGTCATGAGCCACCAGTACCTGCTGACCGACGAAGTCCCCGAAGTTGAGGCGTGGTCGAAGGAAAACGGTGGCAAACTGCCTCTGCTGCGCGACGTGGATATCTCATACTACCTGCGTCAGGAAAAGAACGGCTTCAACCTTGGCCCCTACGAGCCCAACTGCAAGGGCGAGTGGATGACCGAAGACGATCCGATGCCCGAGGATTTCAGCTTCCAACTTTGGAACGACGATCTGGACCGGATTGAGGACATCATCACCGACGCGATGGAACGGGTTCCGCTGATGGCAACCTCTGGCGTTGGGCGTGTGATCAACGGCCCGATCCCTTACGCGCCGGACGGTCTGCCGATGATCGGCCCGATGCCCGGTGTGGAAAACGCGTTTGAAGCGCACAGCTTTACCTTCGGTATCGCGCAGGGCGGTGGTGCAGGTAAAGTGCTGGCCGAATGGATCGTCGATGGCCATACCGAGTGGGATATGTGGGCCGTCGATCCGCGCCGCTACACCGACTACACAGATCAGGACTACTGCAACCAGAAGGGCATGGAGGTCTACGGCAACGAATACGCCATGCACTTCCCGCACCACGAATGGCCTGCCGCGCGCGACAAGAAGCTGTCGCCTGTCCATGCCAAGGTCAAAGAACTCGGCGGTGTCATGGGGGCTTATAACGGCTGGGAACGTGCCAACTGGTTTGCCAAGCCGGGCGACGACACCTCGCTTGAGGCCACGCATACATGGGGTCGCTCGGGCCCGTGGGAGAGCCGCATCAAGGAAGAGTGCGAAGCTGTCCGCGACAATTGCGGCGTGCTGGACCTGCCGGGCTTCTCGCGTTTCATGGTCAAAGGTGAAGGAGCGGCAGAAGCTCTGCGTGGCCTGATCACCGGTGGTCTGCCCAAGATTGGCCGCATCAACCTCGTCTACATTTCGGACGACCGTGGCCGTATCCTGACCGAGATGTCCTGTATCCGACTAGGCGAGGATGAGTTCGTGATGATCACAGCCGCCACCGCGCAGTGGCACGACCGCGACATCCTGATGTCTGCCATGCCAGCAAGTGTTTCGGTCGAGGACGTCACCACCACTCGTGACACGCTGATCGTGACCGGCCCGAAATCGCGCGAGATCCTCTCGGGCCTCAGCGATGCGGATCTGTCCACTGGCTGGCTAACGCATCAATCCGCGACGGTTGCGGGCAAACCGGCCTTCCTGATCCGCGTCTCCTTCGCCGGAGAGCTGGGGTGGGAGGTTCACGCCCTCAACGAAGACATGCCAGCCATCTACGAGGCTATCCTCAACGCCGGTGCTACGCCGTTCGGCATGTACGCCCTGAACTCGCTGCGTATCGAGAAAGGCTACCGTGCGTGGAAGGGCGATCTGTCGACCGACTACTCGCTGCTGGAAGGTGGGCTGGCACGCTTCGTTAAACTGGACAAACCGCAGGACTTCCCCGGCAAGGCCGCGATCCTGAACGAAAAGCAACAGGGCGTGAAGAAATCCTTTGTCACGCTGACCGTAGACGCAGGCGATTGCGACGCGCCTTACATGTCCTGCATCTGGCAGGGCGATCAGATCGTAGGCGAGACCACCTCGGGCGCATGGGGCTACCGGGTTGGCAAGTCCATCGCGTTGGGCATGGTCAAGACCGAGGTCGCAAACCCGGGCACGGAGCTTGAGGTTGAGATCTACGGCCAGAAGTATCGCGCCGTTGTTCAGGAAGACCAACCGCTTTGGGATCCCGCCAACGAGCGTCTGCGCGCCTGATCCCTTTGGGGATTGCCAAATTGGCACAAAACTCCAAGCTGGGGCCCATGGCGGGCCCCAGTCTGCCTTTCACCAAAGTCCAAATCGGAAGGCTGAAATGACGATCCCTGCACATATGTCCGGCGTTTACCTCACTCATCACGGCGGGCCGGAGGCTCTGCAGTGGCGCGAGGATATTCCCGTTCCAACGCCCGGTCCCGGGCGGGTTCTAGTCCGCGTCGCAGCTGCCGGGGTCAACAACACCGATATCAATACGCGGGTCGGGTGGTACTCTTCGGACGTTACCGGGGCCACCGATGACGTCGATCAGGATGTCGACGCCGGTGGGTGGGGCGGCGCACTGCAGTTCCCTCGAATACAAGGCGGCGACCTGTGCGGTATTGTCGAAGCAGCCGGTCCGGGTGCGAGATTCCGCCCCGGTCAGCGCGTGACCTGCCCAATCAATCTGCCGCGCCCAAGACCCGGCCATCCGCAGGGATTCATTGCCTTAGGTTCGGAGATCGACGGAGCCTTTGCCCAATACTGTCTGGTCGAGGTAGATGATCTCTACGATGTCTCTGCCTCGCCCCTGTCAGATACCGAGATCGCGGCCATTCCCTGCGCCTTTGGCACGGCCGAGAACCTTTTGACCCGCGCCGGGGTCACCGCTGGCCACAAGGTGCTGATCACAGGCGCTTCGGGCGGTGTCGGTCTGGCCGCCGTGCAACTTGCCCGTCTGCGCGGCGCGTCCGTCTGGGGCATAACCGGTACCGCCAAGGCCGAGGTTGTGAAATCCCAAGGTGCGGTTGAGACCTTTGATCGCGATGCTGCACTGCCTGCAGACATGTTCGACGTCGTGATCGACGTGGTTGGAGGCCCCAAATGGGCGGGCCTCATGCTGGCCCTGAAACCCGGCGGGCACTACGCTGTATCAGGTGCGATTGCAGGCCCGATGGTGCAGGCCGATCTGCGCGACATCTACCTGCGCGATATCACCATTCACGGCTGCACTCACCAACCGCCTGAGGTGTTTGGCAGTCTGGTTGAGCTGATGAATGCCGGTCGGATCAAGCCTTTGATTTCCCGCACCTATCCCCTAAGGGATATTGCCAAGGCACAAGAGGATTTCCAATCCAAAGCGTTGCCGGGGAAATTGGTGCTGATCCCGTAAGGAGTTTATGACATGGCCGAAATTACTCTGTTGGATGGCTCGATCGGGCAGGAGCTGGTCAAGCGCAGCGGCAAGCAACCGACGCCGCTCTGGTCGACGCGGGTGATGATGGATCAGCCGGAATTGGTGCGCGATGTTCATGCGGAATACTTCCGACGCGGGGCCACTGTTGCAACAACCAACACGTATGCCGTCCACCGCTCGCGCCTTGTGCGCGAAGGGATCGAGGATCAGTTGGCGCAATTGATCCACACCGCCGTATCTCAGGCCGATCTGGCGCGCGCGGGAAACGGAGGGCGCATCGCTGGGGCGTTGGGGCCGCTATTGGCCTCCTACAGACCCGATCTCGAGCCTGATCCGGAGGAGGCCGGACGCAAATTCGCTGAACTGGTCGCGCTTATGGGGGATGGTGTGGACCTGATCCTGATCGAAACCGTCTCGTCGGTGATGGAGGCCGAAGGCGCCCTGAGGGGTACTGCTGGCTGCGGGAAACCTGTGTGGCTGGCGCTGTCTCCGATGGACGAAGACGGAACGCGTCTGCGATCTGGTGAGCCTTTGGATCAGATTGCCCCCTTGGTCGAGCGTTACAATCCGCAAGCGGCGCTTATCAACTGCACCCGTCCCGAAGCGGTTCCAGCCGGGCTTGAGATATTGTCAGGGATGGGGCTGCCATACGGCGCCTATGCCAACGGCTTCACCCATATCGCCGAGGGGTTTTTGCAAGACGCCCCCACGGTTGATAGTCTCGCACAGCGCCACGATCTCAGCCCCGAGGCCTATGCCGACCACGCGATGGCCTGGGTCGAGCAAGGCGCAACAATCGTTGGCGGATGCTGCGAGATCGGCCCGGATCATATCGAGGACCTCGCGCGTCGCCTGGAATCAGCCGGTCATCGGATCGTCTGAACCGACAAGGGAACGGTATGTCCGAGACACCATCGCCAGCCCCCACCAAGCGTCAGACCGGTCCAGTGCATTTCGACATTCTGGTGGCGCCGGGCTTTGTGCTGCTGGAACTCGCGTCGCTGGTAGATGTTCTAAGGATTTCCAATCGAGTGTCTGCAACGCCGCCGTTCACCTACACCTACCGATCCCTGCGTGGCGGTCCGGTGGCAAGCAGCAGCGACGCAACGGTTCAGACCGAAACCATCCCGAACCAACCCGATGCCACCTATCTGTTTGTGATTGGCAATTCGGACCCGGATCACCCCGACTTGTCCTTGGGCCGGGTCGTGTCGAACTATACCTATCGCGGTGCACAGGTGTTTTTGCTGGCCGAAGCGGCAAGCCGGTATATCGACGAACAGGGTACAGCCGATCTGGCAACCCATTGGGAAAACGCCTCATTCCTGCGTGAGCGCGGTGCACGGTTCGAGGCGAAACTGTCCATCGCGACCGAGCGCGGCGCAGTCGTCACCTGTGCAGGTATGGGGGCCACCACCGATATTGCACTGGTCGTGATCGGGCGGCATATCTCGGGGCCCACGCAATTGACCGTGGCAGACGTCATGCTGCATGAAAACATCCGCGATTTTTCGTCGATGCAGCCGTTCTCGGGCGCGAAAAACACCGCGACTGGGGACAAGAAACTGGATCAGTGCATCAAGCTGATGCAGGCCAACATCGAGGACCCTTTGCCGATCCAGGACCTTGTGGACAGTCTGAATATCTCGAATCGATCGCTTGAGCGGAAGTTCAAAGCGTTCTTCGGTACCACACCCAACGGGTTCTATCGTGAAATGCGACTGGCCAAGGCGAACAACCTTTTGCTGAACACCACCATGAGCGTGCGCGAAATAGGCTTGGCCTGCGGTTTCCCGAACGGGTTCTCATCAGTTTACCGGAGTTTTTTCGGTGTGACGCCCTTTGTGATGCGCCAACAAAAGAGACAAGCCGCGCAGAGATGATTTTTGCGGATGCGATGACGTTTTTGATGGATTCCGCGCTGATTTTTCATGCCATTCAGGGACAAACCTGAACGAACGGAGTCTTCACTATGGTTGATCTTCCCAGCAAGGCCCGCGTGGTCATCATTGGCGGCGGCGTGATCGGATGCTCGGTTGCCTATCACCTGACCAAGAAGGGCTGGAAAGATGTCGTGTTGTTTGAGCGTAAGCAGCTGACCAGCGGCACCACCTGGCATGCAGCCGGTCTGATCGCGCAGCTGCGCGCGACGGCGAACATGACCAAGCTGGCGAAGTACAGTCAGGAGCTCTACGGCTCGCTCGAGGAAGAAACCGGTGTTGCGACAGGTTTCAAACGCTGCGGTTCGATCACTGTCGCGCTGACCGAAGAGCGTAAGGAAGAGATCTACCGCCAGGCCGCCATGGCCCGCGCCTTTGGCGTCGAGGTCGAAGAGATCTCGAACGAGCGCGTGGCCGAGCTGTATCCGCATCTCAACATCGAAGACGTCAAAGGGGCTGTGTATCTGCCGCTGGACGGGCAGGGTGACCCGGCGAATATCGCGTTGGCTCTGGCCAAAGGTGCGCGCCAGCGCGGTGGCATCGTGAAAGAGCGTGTGAAGGTCACCGATGTCGTCAAACAAGGACGCAAGGTCACCGGCGTCGACTGGGTGGCCGACGATGGCAGCGCCTCGGGCCATATTGAATGCGATATGGTGGTGAATTGCGCCGGGATGTGGGGCCACGAAGTGGGTCGCATGGCGGGCGTGAACGTTCCGCTGCATGCCTGTGAGCATTTCTACATCGTGACCGAGGGCATCGATGGCCTGACTCAGCTGCCGGTTCTGCGCGTTCCGGATGAATGCGCCTACTACAAAGAAGACGCGGGCAAAATCCTGCTGGGTGCGTTTGAACCCAACGCCAAGCCCTGGGGCATGAATGGTATCCTCGACAGCTTTGAGTTCGATCAACTGCCCGAGGATTTCGACCACTTTGAACCAATCCTCGAAGCTGCAGTAAATCGGATGCCGATGCTGGCCGAAGCCGGGATTCACACCTTCTTCAACGGACCTGAATCTTTCACTCCCGATGATGCCTATCACTTGGGTCTTGCGCCCGAGATGGACAATGTCTGGGTTGCGGCAGGCTTCAACTCGATCGGTATCCAGTCGGCCGGTGGCGCGGGCATGGCGTTGGCCGAATGGATGGACAGCGGTGAGAAGCCGTTTGATCTGGGGGATGTCGACATCAGCCGGATGCAGCCGTTCCAAGGCAACAAGCGGTACCTGTTCGAGCGCTCGAAAGAGACGTTGGGTCTGCTCTACGCCGACCACTTCCCCTACCGCCAGAAAGCCACCGCGCGCGGCGTGCGGCGAACTCCGTTCCACCACCACCTGTTGGAACAGGGCGCGGTCATGGGGGAACTAGCCGGTTGGGAACGGGCCAACTGGTTCGCCAATGAAGGTCAGGAACGCGAATACCAATATAGCTGGAAGCGTCAGAACTGGTTCGAAAACTCTGCCGCAGAACACCGCGCCGTGCGCGAGAATGTCGGCATGTATGACATGTCCTCCTTCGGGAAAATCCGCGTCGAAGGCCCCGACGCCGAGGCATTCATGAACTACATCGGCGGCGGCGACTACTCGGTGCCGAATGGCAAGATTGTTTACACCCAGTTCTTGAACCGCACCGGCGGGATCGAGGCTGACGTGACCGTGACCCGCCTGACCGAGACCGCCTATCTGGTCGTCACGCCAGCCGCGACCCGTCTGTCAGATCAAACGTGGATGCAGCGCCATGCAGGCAACTTCAACGTCGTCATCACGAATGTGACCGCCGGCGAAGGCGTTCTGGCCATCATGGGACCGAACGCGCGCGCTTTGCTCGAGAAAGTCTCGCCCAACGATTTCTCAAACGCGACCAACCCATTTGGTACCGCACAAGAGATCGAGCTTGGCATGGGCCTCGCCCGCGCGCACCGCGTCACTTATGTGGGAGAGCTGGGGTGGGAGATCTATGTCTCCTCTGATATGGCAGGTCATGCCTTCGAAACGCTGCACGCAGCCGGGCAGGATATGGGTCTTAAGCTGTGCGGCATGCACATGATGGACAGCTGCCGCATCGAAAAGGGCTTCCGTCACTTTGGGCATGACATCACCTGCGAAGACCACGTGGTTGATGCCGGGCTGGGCTTTGCAGTTAAGGTCGACAAGGGCTGCGACTTCATCGGTCGCGAAGCCGTGATCGCGCGCAAAGAGAGTGGCCCCAAAAACCGCCTCGTGCAGTTCAAACTGACAGAGGCCGAGCCGCTGTTGTTCCACAACGAACCTATCGTGCGCGATGGTGAGTATGTCGGGTACCTGAGTTCGGGCAACTACGGCCACACTCTGGGTGGTGCAATCGGTCTGGGCTATGTGCCGTGTGAAGGCGAAAAAGCTGCGGATGTGCTGGGGTCGAGCTACGAGATCGACGTTTGTGGTGTCAAAGTGAAGGCCGAGGCGTCTTTGAAGCCCATGTATGATCCCAAGTCCGAGCGCGTGAAAGTTTAACCCGCAGAGCAGGGGCTCTGCCCCCGCCGCGGCAAGCCGCGACTCCCCCGGGATATTTAAGGCCAGATGAAGCAAGGGATCCGGTCTTCATCTGGCTAAAACATCCCGGAGCACGAGGCAGAGCCTCGCTTAAAAGCGCGGTTTCGAAGTCGACCCATCACAACTCGTTATGTGCGACTTCACTGTTTTCAGAGTTTTCAACCCTTCAGGAACTGCCGTAAATGGGTCCGATACTTGTCGGAGATTTCCCGTGGCGACTGCCGCCTCACCTTTACAGCATACGGACACCCCAAAAGGGTTTGTTCTGGCGGTTTCTTCATATGTCATGTGGGGTTTCCTGCCTCTCTATATGAAAGCGCTGAGCCATATTGGCCCGGTTGAAGTTGTGGCGCATCGGGTCATCTGGTCGGTGCCGGTGGCGGGGCTTCTGCTGGTCATTCTGGGGCGGACCAGAGACCTAAGGGCGTCGTTGGGCAATCCCAAGATGTTGGGCATGGCGGCTTTAACTGCGGCGCTGATCTCGGTGAACTGGGCGATTTACGTCTGGGCGATCTCAACCGGGCATGCGTTGGATGCGGCGCTAGGGTATTACATCAACCCATTGTTCAGTATCGTCTTGGGCGCTGTGCTGCTGCGAGAACCTCTGACGCGCATGCAGCTGTTCGCCGTCGGTCTGGCAGCTTTGGGTGTGCTGGTTCTGGTGTTCGAGGCTGGGCGTCTTCCCTGGGCGGCGCTGGGTTTGATGGTGAGTTGGGGGTTCTATGCCTTCTTTAAAAGGTCTCTGCCGATTGGCCCCAATCAGGGTTTTCTGCTTGAGGTTCTGATCCTTTTGATCCCGGCGATCGTTTATGTGACGTGGCTTGGGGTTCAGGGAACCGGGCATTTCGGAATGTTGGCCTCGGATACTGTGTTGCTGTCTTGTGCCGGTGTCGTGACGGCGGTGCCTTTGCTGGTCTATGCCAACGGGGCCAAACTCGTCAGGCTGTCAACGATGGGCATCCTGCAATACATCGCGCCAACCATGATCTTCATCACCGCAGTCGCCGTGTTCGGAGAACAGATCGACCGGGCCCGTATGATTGCCTTTCCTCTGATCTGGGCAGCGCTTGTGGTGTATTCGATCCCGATGATCCGGCAGGCGCGGGCTCAGGCCTGAAGCAGAAGACGCGCGGCGCTTTCGGCCCAAATAGCGTAGGTTTTGGGGCTGGGGTGGTATCCATCCGGCGCGGCCAGAGCGGGATCATCCGGTAAATCCAGCGACAAGTGTCGGAGTTGCGGATGGGCGGCAACGACCTGTTGCAGACCACGATCCAGGCGCGCGGATTGTCGACCCAAAACCCAAGCCAAGGGATGGGGCAGGGACGGAAAGCGGTTCATCTGCGGTACAGCCGTTACCACAACGCGTCGTGCGCCGAGGTGTTGGGTCAGCATCCTGGCCAACTGATTCTGCCGTTCGACGAAACGTTTGTAGGTCACGCCTCGGGTCACGTCGTTCACGCCGAGCGCGGTGACGACCGCATCGAATGTGCCGTCAATCGCTTGCAACCTCTCAAGCGTGTCTCGGGTCGTGTGTCCGGTTGTTGCCTCCAGCCGCCATTCGACCGAGTGATGCCGCGCCAAGTGTTTGACCAAATGGCCTGAAAGCGCCTGATCCTGTGTTCCTGCGCCTACGCCGGCGGCAGAACTGTCGCCCGCAATCAACAGTCGCAGGCGAGGCCCACGGCCCGTTCGCCCTTCGCGCGGCCCGATTGGTTCCGGCAGCAACTGGGCTTTGCGGCGCACAGCCAGGCCCTGAGCCGCCAGAACCGGCAGAAGGGGCACACGCAGAATCTGATCGGCGGCAAGCGGATTTGACATGATCAGCTCAGGGCGGATTTGAATTCCAGAAACCGCGGGTCGGTCATCACACGGGCCATCATCGCCTCACGCAGGGCGCCGATGGTCTTATGAGGGCGCATGACGACCTCGAATTGCTGGATCAAACCGTCGTCATTCAGCGTGATCAGGTCCACTCCGACCGCATCCAGATCTCTGACCTTGCATTGAAACTCGAGCGCCCAGTCATTACCACTGCCCATGATCCGTCTGTAGCGAAAGTCGGAAAATACCTTGCCCACATGGCCCAACACGGCGGCAACCGGCGCGCGGCCGGTCCATGTGCTGTAGTAAGTGGGCGGCATGAAACGGACGTCCTCGGCCAAAAGCTCGTGAATGAGGGCTTCGTCCCCTTTGGCGACAACCTCTTGCATGCGTTCGATTGTTGGATGCATGTCCTCTCCCCTTTTTGCCTCAACGGTTCACGATACGCGCGCCGCACGCAAGGACGACGTTGCGGGAAGTGGCGCTGTGGGATAGGCACGCGAGCATGAGCGAGACCTACGATCCCCCCCAGACGCCGCTGGATGTGCTGCATGAAGATGCGCAACTCATTGTGGTGAACAAGCCCTCGGGCTTGTTGTCGGTTCCGGGGCGCGGTGCGCATTTGGCGGATTGCCTGCTGACCCGCGTGCAAGAGGTGTTTCCTCAGGCTCTGCTGGTGCATCGGTTGGACCGGGATACCTCGGGCGTGATGGTGTTTGCGCAGACACCCCACGCGCAACGCAATCTGAGCATGCAGTTCGAGCAGCGCCAAACCCGCAAAACCTACATTGCCCGTGTTTGGGGGCGGCTGGAAGCCAAGACGGGCACGGTTGATCTGCCGCTGATCGTCGACTGGCCGAACCGACCGCGCCAGATGGTGTGCCATTACACGGGCAAACAGGCCGTCACGGATTGGCGTGTCGTCAAATACGAAGGTGATACGACGCGCGTGCGGCTGTTTCCGAAAACCGGTCGCTCGCATCAGTTGCGCGTTCACATGCTGACCTTGGGCCACCCGATTCTGGGTGACCCGTTTTACGCCGAAGGCGCCGCGCGCGATTTCCCACGCCTCATGCTGCATTCCGAGGAATTGCGCCTGAAAAGCCCCGAAGGGGGCGTTGCGATGAAGTTTCGCGCCAAGGCGGATTTCCAGGTTTAGGCCACGTTGGTCCACAACAATTTCAGGTTCCCGAGGGAAAACTTACGGGATCTTTTGCGGCGAGCGGGTTGTGCGCGGTGTCGATCTGCGGCTAGTTCACGCTCGATCTCATAGGCGCGAAGGGTGTGATCCTGCGACCAGCGTTCAAGTTTCAGATGCATCAGAACATGGTTGTCCAGATTGGGCATATCGGGCCTCCGATTTTTTGAAATCTGACCCAATCTCGCGCACCACTCCTGACACCCCCTTGTCAGGGGGATGTGCTAGGCTGTCAGCAGTTTGACAGGAGACCCCGACATGAGCCGCTCGACCCGGTTGTTCGAAATCATCCAGATGTTCAGGGCCGCAGATGCGCCCGTGACGGCCGATCAACTGGCCGAAAAGCTCGAGGTGTCCACGCGCACGGTCTACCGCGATATTGCCGAGCTACAGGCGCAGCGCACACCGATCGAGGGCGAGGCAGGCGTGGGCTATCTGATGCGGCGCGGCTATGATCTGCCGCCACTGAATTTCGACGCCGAAGAGGTTGAGGCGCTGTGGGTCGGGCTGTCGATGCTGGCGCGTACCGGAGACAGCCATCTGCAACGGGCGGCGCGGCGCATCTGTGACAAGATCGACGCGCTCCATTGTCCTGCCGATTGGCTCCAGGTCTCAACCTGGGGCGCACCGGTTGATGATCCCGCGAAAGGATGCATCCCTGTGGCCAGTTACCGCGAAGCCATACGGGCCGAGCAGAAACTGCGCATCACCTATGTAAACGGTGCGGGCGAACGCTCTGAGCGAGTCATTCGGCCTGTGGCTCTGATCTACCACATCGAATGCACGATGCTGGCCGGGTGGTGCGAGCTGCGGGGCGGGTTCCGGCACTTTCGGACGGACCGTATCTGGGCCTGTGAAGACACGGGCCAAAGTTTCCGTGGCCAAGGCAGTTCGCTCCGGGATTTGTGGAACGAGCAGGAGGGCAAAGATCCGGCCGCGCAGACCGTCTGAACAAGTATGGGCGGGGATTCGCCGACTTCACCGCTTTGTTGCTTGAGCCCGCGCAACGCTGCCGTGATATACTGATCTGCAACAAGGCAAACCCGATCAACGGGTGCCCGAGCAGAAGGTGATACTATGACGATTTCCAAGTTTTTTCTGGCAACCGGGCTATGCTCGGCCATGGCTTTGGCGGCCTGTACCGATCCGGGCACGTTGAACCTGCCCTCAGATCCGAATCAGAATGCCAAGCAGGGCGCGGTTTTGGGAGGTTTGGTTGGTGCTGGTGTCGGCGCAATCGCGAATAATTCGAACCCTCTTTTGGGCGCGGTGGCAGGCGGTGCGATCGGCGCGGCTGGCGGAGGCCTGATCGGCAACCAACTTGATAAACAGGCCGCAGAATTGCGTCAGCAGCTGGCCAATGATGGGATCACCATTGTCAACGCGGGCGACCGGTTGATTGTGACCGTTCCCAATGACATCACCTTCGACACTGACAGTGCGACGGTCCGCCCGGCATTGCGCGCCGATCTGGTGCGAGTTGGTCAGAACCTCGTGAACTATCCGAACTCGAACGTGCAGATCATCGGTCACACCGACAGTGATGGCGAGGCCTCCTACAACCAAGGCCTGTCCGAGCGTCGCGCCAATGCGGTTGCTGACGTCCTTCAGGCGAACGGTGTGAACTACAGCCGGATCGTCACCATCGGACGTGGTGAAAACAACCCGGTTGCCTCGAACCTGACGCCGGAAGGCAAATCACAGAACCGGCGGGTCGAGATCGTCATCGTACCCAGCGCAAACTCGTAATTCTATGTGCATTGCGGGCGGCCTTAGGGCTGCCCTTTTGCGCGCACGATCTGTGCAAGAAATGGGGTTTGGATCGGGCGCGTCTCGGTCTACCTATTGGGAAACACTGAAACGGAGTTTCCCGCAATGTCCCAACCGACCCTTCTTGGCCTGTCCGGTTCCCTGCGTCAGTCAGCAACAAACCGTAAGCTTCTGCGCGAGGCGGCACGCCTATTTGATCCTGCCAGCTTTGTCGAAGCGGATCTGAACCTGCCCCTCTATGATGGGGATCTGGAAGAGGGTGAGGGCATCCCAGCCGCCGTGCAAACGCTGGCTGACCAGATCGCGCAAGCGGATGCGGTGATTATATCCACACCGGAATACAACAAGGGGCCGTCGGGCGTGCTGAAGAATGCTCTGGACTGGGTCAGCCGCACGTCGGGCAAACCTTGGGCCGACAAGCCGGTTGCGGTGATGTCCGCTGCGGCGGGTCGGGCCGGAGGGGAGCGCGCCCAGATGGTCCTTCGCGCCTATTTGGTGCCGTTCCAACCGCGCATTCTGCAAGGCCCCGAGGTCCATCTGGCCGACAGCTCAAACGCGTTTGACGACGGGGGACGGCTGACAAGTGAGCGCTACGAAAAGACCATACATGCGTTGATGCAAAAACTGCGGGCTGAGGTCGGGCGTCTTTAGGCGGTTACGGTATGCATGAAGATCGGCAAAGCGATGTGATGGACCCGGCCCGGGCGGCGACCTTGCAAGTTGCGCTGGGTTTGGAGCCTACGATCTCTGGCGGTTCAGCGTTGCCACCGTTCTTTCATCAGCTTTACTTCTGGTCCCCGCGTGCACCATCTGATCTGGGGCGCGACGGGCACCCTCGGGTCGGGCTTGATCTGATCCCGGACATGGGCCTGCCGCGCCGGATGTGGGCCGGGGGGCGGTTGGACTTCCATACCCCACTGCGCGCAGGTGTGGAGGCCGAGCGGTACTCGGCTCTGGAGAAACAGAGCCGCAAAACCGGGCGCACTGGGCCATTGGGGTTTGTCACGCTCAAGCATGAGATCTGGCAGGATGGGGCGCTCTGCGTCACTGAATGGCAGGATCTGGTCTATCGCGAAGATCCCGCTCTGGACGAGGTGAAGCCAACGCCGCCCATGGCGCGACGTGACGAAACGGAGCGCCGCGAGGTGCGCTTCGACAGCGCCCTGTTGTTCCGATATTCCGCACTTACCTTCAACGGCCACCGGATCCACTACGATCTGGACTATGCGCGTGATGTCGAAGGGTATGGCGGGCTGGTCGTACACGGGCCGCTATTGGCGCAGTTGTTGATGCTGTTTGCGGAGGAGGTGATCGGCCCGCTGACGTACTTTTCCTTCAGGGCAACCGCGCCGCTTTTGCATTTCGAGACGGCCACACTCTGCCGTAAAGGACAAGACCTGTGGGTTCGAGGCCCCGATGGGCGACAGTGCATGCAGGCAGAAGCGCGGTCAGAGTGATGCTTCGGGCCGGAAGTCCGCAGGGATTTCATCTCGACCGTCCAGCATCAGGTCCGCCATCACCTCGGCCACTTTCGGAGCCATGCCAAAGCCGATCTTGAAACCACCATTGGCAATAAACTGACCGTCGTGCAGCGGGTGTGTACCCAGCATCGGAGCGCGGCTTTTGCTGCGAGGGCGGACACCGGCCCATCGCTCGATCACCTCGGCACCGTGCAGCACGGGAACCGCGCGAGTGGCGCGGTCGATCACGTCCTCAAGCGCGTCGTCGGTGCTGGTTGGATCATCATAATCCCGCTCCGAGGTCGAGCCGATCGCAAGCGTGCCGTCTGCATGCGGCACGATATGGATCGCATCTGCAAAAAGCTGCGGCACCGCGCCCGCATCAAAGCGCAGCAATGCCGCCTGTCCCTTGACGCCATTGCCGATAGTTTTTCCGAAACTTTGGCTGAGCTCCTGCAACCCGGCGACACCTGTCGCGTGCAGTACATGGCCCTTGTCCGGGGCCTCGGCGACCACCTCAACCCCCATGACCGAGAGCGCCGCAACCAGCGCGGCACAGGCCCTGCGCGGGTGCATCCGCGCGGTCAGGGTGTCTTGGATGACATAGCCGGTCGGGCTGGGCGGGCACCACTGGCCTGTCTCCGACGTGGGCAGCACCTGCCACTCGGCCAGGCCTTGCCAGAGCTCTTGCGCGGTGGCATGCCGTTGGTGTGCCAGCTGCAGGCTGCGCTCATCCATGATGGGTTGAAGACGCCCCAGACGCCCATAGCCGGCTGAGACCCCTCCGGTCGCTTCGACCTGCGCCCAAAAGGATTCGGCCATGATCAGGCTGTCGAACTGAAAGGCCTTCTTGGCATTCCAATTCTCGGGGACATGCGGAGCCAGGGCGCCGACCAACCCTCCGCTGGAGCCCGCGCCGGGGCCAAAGGGATCGACAACCTGCACCTTCGCGCCGCGTCGGGCGCAGATCCAAGCGATGGAGAGGCCAAAAATGCCAGCGCCGCGTACCGTCACATCGACCATTGCCAAACCCCTCTTCCTTGTTCAGTGTCGCGCCGCTTAGCTACAGGATTCCCCGATGGCAGACCAGCACGCCGAATTGACATGGAGAGAGGACCGGATTCCGGTCTCAGAACAGTTCGATGACCCCTATTTCTCGTTGCAGAACGGGTTAGAGGAGACGCGGCATGTCTTTCTGTCGGGCAACGACCTGCCCGCGCGCTTTGCGCCAGGGTTTCATATTGCCGAGCTCGGCTTTGGCACCGGCCTGAATCTGCTGACCGTGTGGTCCGCATGGGAGGCCGCAGGCCAGACCACCCCGCTGCGATTCACCAGTTTTGAGGCCTTCCCTATGGCCCCCGAGGATATGTCGCGCGCGCTGGGTGCTTTCCCCGAAGTGCAGCCCTGGGCCGACCGCTTCCTGTCGCAATGGCGCGGCGGATCCTGTCAGTTCGACACGCTGCACCTTGAGGTGATTGAAGGCGACGCGCGTCAGACGTTGCCCGGCTGGACAGGCAAGGCCGATGCGTGGTTTCTGGACGGCTTCTCGCCCGCCAAAAACCCCGAACTCTGGGGCGCGGAGTTGATGCAGCATGTGGCCGATCACACGGTACCAAGCGGCACCGCGGCCACCTACACCGCAGCGGGTTTTGTCCGTCGCGGGTTGGAGGAGGCCGGTTTCGCAGTCACTCGCGCGCCCGGATACGGTCGCAAACGGCATATGACACGGGCGGTGAAGGCGTGACGCAGCAGAACAATATCTCGGCCGGGATCGCGCTGATGGTCGCCTCAACGGTGGTTTTCGCCTTGCAGGACGGGATCTCGCGCCATCTGGCGGGGACGTATAACACCTACATGGTGGTGATGGTCCGCTATTGGTTCTTCGCGGCTTTTGTCATCGCACTTGCGGCCCGCGCTCCGGGTGGGTTGAAGGCGGCGGCGCGCACCGACCAGCCAAAACTGCAGATTTTTCGCGGCGTTCTGCTGGTGACTGAGATTTGCGTCGCCGTTTTCGGGTTCACCAAGCTGGGTCTGATCAACAGCATGGCGGTCTTCATCTGCTACCCCCTTCTGGTCGCAGCCCTCAGCGGCCCGGTTCTGGGTGAAAGCGTGGGCTGGCGGCGTTGGACTGCAATCGGGGTCGGCTGCGTCGGCGTGTTGATCATCCTGCAACCAGGGGTCGGCGTGTTTAACCCCTGGGCGATCATTCCGCTGATCTCGGCCTTTCTATTTGCGGTCTATTCGCTGCTTACCCGCTATGCCGCCCGCCGTGACAGCGCCGCCACCAGCTTTTTCTGGACCGGCGTCAGCGGAGCCGTTGCCATGACGCTGGTCGGCATGTGGTTCTGGGAGCCGATGGCAAAGACAGATTGGGCTTGGATGGCAACGCTTTGTGTCAGCGGTGCGTTTGGCCATTGGCTGCTGATCAAATGCTACGAGGCGGCCGAGGCCAGTGCGGTGCAGCCCTTTGCCTACCTCCATCTGGTATGGGTCGCGATCCTTGGTATCGCGATCTTCAACGAGGTCCTCCGCCCCGAGGTCGTCATCGGCGCAGGGCTGGTTGTTGCTGCGGGGCTGTTCACCCTATGGCGCGAACGCCGCAAGGGTTGATCCTGTCAGCTCCTGTGAGAAGGGCACGGGCAGGGCGGGTTTCCCCAGACGCGCGCGGTAGACCGGAAGGCTTTCGGTCACGCGCATCACATAGTTGCGCGTTTCGCTGAAGGGGATGGTCTCGATCCAGTCGACCACATCCACCTCACCGGCACGGGGGTCTCCGTAGCGCTCCATCCATGAGATCGGCCGCCGTGGTCCGGCATTATATCCGGCGGCCATCATGACCACATTGCCGTTGAAATCCGCCGCGAGGCTGGACAGGTAGTTTGCCCCCAGCTTGGCATTGTATTCCCAGTCCGAGGTCAGCCGCCCGGTCTGATGTCCGCTTAGGATCCCCAACTCCTGCGCGACCAGTTTGGCGGTCGCTGGCATCACCTGCATCAAGCCTCGCGCGCCTGCGCCACTGATCACCACCGGATCAAATTCGCTTTCACGCCGGGCGATGGCCAAGGTCATCTCTTTAGCCATCGGCAGGCCGATATCTGCGACCGGATGCACGGGGTAATAGGCTGCGGGCAGAACTGTTCCCGTGGTCGCGGCGCGTTTGGCGATCATCACGGCCAGATGCGGCTCTTTCAACTCGATGACCAGATCGCCCAGCTGATTGGCTTGCGCTGTATCGAGGCTTTCGACCAGGTGGGTCAGAAACCGTTCGGAGAGGTTATCCTCCCCAGCTTTCAACAGCAGCAGACCGGCCTCCAAAACGCTGGAGTTCGCAAATTCGGCTTGTCGCCAATGCGCGGCGCGGGGCGGGTTGGCGAGGGTGTTGTCGAACGGTCGCCCGATCTGCTCGGCTGCGAGAATGCCGTAGAAGGATGTCTGATAATCTGCACCCATTGCATAAGCGTCATAGGCTTTCTCGGCATCCCCTTGTGCCGCGTAAGCGCGACCCAGCCAATAGCCAGCGCGACCCCGTGAAATCGGCGATTTTACCGCGCCTTCAAAGTTCTGAAAGTGCCGAACCGCCGTTGCTGGGTCGTTCAACTTGCGCAAAGCCAGGAACCCGGCTAGCCATTCCAGATCGGCATAGCCATAGCCCATCTCGGGCGTCATGTGGTGATTGGCGGCAACCTCATAGGCACGGGACGCACTGCCCTGCCGCATCTCAAGCCGGGCCAGTCGGCGTCGCCCTTCGGCCCATTTGTCCGGCTCACCCAAGGCGTCTGGGCCGGTCGATCGCGCCAGCATCAAATCAATGGCGCTGTCGTCCAACTCTTTCTTGTCGCGCCAGACAAAGCGATAAAACGCTAGCCCCGGAGACCCTGCCAGAGCCTTGGGTACGGCAGAAATCTTGCCATCCACGCCCGGTTCGCGTTTTTGCAAGGCAATTCGGGCTTCCGCCAGCTTGCGCTGATCGGCGCTGACCAGAGGCAGCATACGCCCGGCGCTGACCAGATGATTGTCCCACAGCATCCGATCTAGTCGCGCTGCGTGGTGCGGTTTTAGCAATTTGCCGAAATTCTCAAGATAGTCCTGCTGCAACCCTGACCCCATGGGCATGGTGCGCCAGGCTGTGACGATATCCGCCTCGGCGTCCCCAATCCGACCCTTGGCTTTCAGAGCGACCGCATAGTTGAGCGCGCCTTCGGCCGTTTGCGGTGGCTGATCGGCATAGAAGTTCACCACTCGATCCGGATCAGCCCCGGTAAAGGACGGCTCGCTCTTGCGGCGCAACCAGGCCAGTCCGGGCCAATCAGGGCGACGCTCCAAAAACACCAGCACATCGCCAGAGCTGCCAAAGCCCTCGCGCAGCCAGTGCCACACGATGATGTCACGGGACACCGCGCCGCGCGCGCCAGAAACCGCTAGCGCTTCGTTCCAGTCACCTTTGCGCATTTCGGCCAGCCCGGCGCGCAGATCACCGGCAGCATCGGCCCGCGCGGCGCTTGCCTGCATCCCAAAACACAGAATCACTGTTGCCAAAAAGGCCAGAACGCGTGTCATCCCTTGCATTTCCCAACCAACCGAGGATAGAGCCATTCAGGATAAACCTTGCGCCGCCAGTATCAACTCACAAAGCCAAAAACGTGAGCGAGGATGGCGCAAATACTGCAACCGCACTTCAAGGAGCGCGACCCATGTTCAAAGGCTCAATGCCAGCCCTCGTCACCCCGTTCAGCAACGGCGAGTTGGACCTGGATACGCTCAAACACTTGGTAGAATGGCAGATAAAGGAAGGCTCGACCGGTCTGGTTCCCGTAGGCACCACAGGTGAAAGCCCGACGCTGAGCCATGAGGAACACGAAACCGTTGTGGCCGAAGTGGTCAAAGCTGCTGCGGGTCGGGTGCCGGTGATTGCGGGCGCAGGTTCAAACAACACGGTCGAGGCAGTTCGATTCGTCCAGTTTGCCAAGAATGTCGGGGCCGATGCGGCATTAGTGGTCACACCCTACTACAACAAGCCGACACAGAATGGCCTGTTGGCCCATTTCCGCGCTCTGCACGATTGCGCCGAGATTCCGATCATCATCTACAACATCCCGGGCCGTTCGGTCATCGACATGACCTCCGCGACCATGGGTGAACTGGCAAAACTGCCACGGATTGTCGGTGTCAAAGACGCGACTGGCGATCTGGCGCGCGTCAGCCAGCAGCGCGCAAGCTGTGGTGCCGACTTCTGTCAGTTGTCGGGCGAAGACGCCACCGCGCTAGGCTTCAACGCGCATGGCGGCGTGGGCTGTATCTCGGTCACGGCCAACGTGGCTCCGAAACTTTGCGCCGAGTTCCAACAGGCCACGCTTGCGGGCGACTATGCCAAGGCTTTGGACTATCAGGATCGCCTGATGCCTCTGCACGAAGCGATCTTCATCGAGCCCGGCCTGGTAGGCGCTAAATACGCGCTGAGCAAGCTGGGCCTATGCAGCACCGAAGTTCGCTCGCCTCTGACTGAACTGGAAGACAGCACCAAGGCTGCGATTGAAGCCGCGATGGCGCATGCAGGTCTGATCTAAATTATACGTTCTAATGAAAAGGGCGGCCTCGAATATCGAGCGCCGCCCTTTTTTGTCTGCTGCAAAGGTGCTCACCGCTTGCCGTAATAGAGCCCAACCACATGCTCCGCCTGCGCGAAGAACAGCCAGCGTGACGCGGCGACACCAGCCAGGTGAGAAACCACGGCCAGCAGCGCAAGCAGGTGTTTTAGCGCGAACCCTTCTAACGGGATCGCGATGAACACGACGGGCAGCGCAAAGGCCAGCAGGAACGAGATGATCCGCAGCTTCTCGGCATGTTTGCGGCCAACCACGTGGACGAACTCTCGTAGCAAGTAGTTGGTCCCGGTATGCGGAGGCTCAAACGCCCGCACAGACCCGCGCTGACCCAATCCTGTTGCTGTCCCAAGGTCAGTCCCTGAGTTGGCAAGCGCCTTGTCCCCCTGACGCCAGTACAGAATCTGCACCAGAGCGGCGATCAACAGCAAAGGCAGAGCGACTGAGGTCTGCCCGGCCATCAAGGCCCCTCCGGCCAGGCTGAAGCTGAGAAACATGGCTGGTGTCAGCTTCATGTTCCAACGAGGGATTGTCTTGAGCTGGGTGTAGATCATTGATGTGGTGAACACCGTGGCCAGCGAGAACAACGCGCCGAGCCAACCCAAAAGGCTCCAGCGTTCGCCCATGAAAACTGAACCGATTGCGAACAGGCCCATTAGGACCAGTGCGATCACCGCGCACCAGCCCTCGCGGCTGAGCCAGCTAGAGCGCCATTGCGTGAACGCTTTCCACGCCCGTTCCGGGTGGCCGAGGTGGAAGGTCGATGCAAGCAATCCGCCGACAGCTAACCCATAGGCGATCAGGAAAAAGACAAAGGCGACCCAGCCTGTAACCTCGGGCATTCCGAGGCCAAGGAAGAACAGCAGCCCAAAGCCTAGGCCGGACAAGGTGGTGAAGATGATAACGGAAGGGGCCGGATGCATCAAAGCTTCTCCAGAGTTTTGTCGAGCCAGCCGAGGAACCCTTTGGGCTCTTCCGCGACGGGGGCCAGCAGTGGGGCCAGAATGTCGATCTGGTCCTCGATCTGATCCTTGGGGCGGGGCGGCAGGTATTTGTTGACAGGTTTGGTGCCCATTTCTGGCATCAGGTCCATACCGTCTCGTTCAGCGACCAGCTTGCTGACGTCGCTGTTAGGATCGCCGAGGTCCCCGAAATGACGTGCTCCGGCTGGGCAGGTGCGGACGCAGGACGGCACCCGATCCACTTCGGGCAGGTTTTCGTTGTAGATGCGATCGACGCAGAGGGTGCATTTCTTCATCACGCCCTCGGCCATGTCCATTTCACGCGCGCCATAGGGGCAGGACCAGGCGCAGAGGCCGCAGCCGATGCAGTCGCTTTCGTTGACCAGCACGATCCCATCCTCGACGCGTTTGTAGCTGGCCCCGGTTGGGCAGACCGTAACGCAGGGAGCGTCTTCGCAATGCAGGCAGGATTTGGGGAAGTGAACCAGTTGGGAGTGGCCCTCGGCCGGAGTGACCTCGTAGGAGTGGACACGGTTCAGGAATGTGCCCGAGGGGTTGCCGCCATAGGCATCCTGATCAGACAAGGGTGCACCGTAGTTTTCGGTGTTCCAGCCTTTGCAGGAAATCACGCAGGCGTGGCACCCGACACAGGTGTCGAGGTCGATGACGAGGCCCATTTTGCGTTCGGTAGATTGGGGGAGCTGGGTCATTTTTTTTGACCTCCGCGCTGATGGTAAGGGCGGGAGCGAGGGGCCAGCCCCTCGCGCTCCCCGAGATATTTTTGGCCAGATGAAGATTGGATCATTTGCCTACCTTCCACGCGATATCCTTCGGGCCGGTGCCGACGGGGGAATTGATCGGGGCAAATTCGGGTTGGCTTTCGGCATCTGCCGGAGGGTTGGCTTTTTCGATCCTGACTTTCAGGTCGAACCACGCGGCCTGACCGGTGATCGGGTCCGAGTTGGCCCATCGCATACCGTCCCCCTTGGGCGGTAGCAATTCGTGGATCAGGTGGTTGAGCAGGAAACCCTTGGTGGCCTCCGGCGCGTCCTCTTGCAGCGCCCAGGCACCTTTGCGCTTGCCGATGGCGTTCCATGTCCAGACGGTGTTTTCATTCAGCGCGGCCATTTCCATCACGGGTACGGTGATCTCGCCGTGGGGAGAGGTGACCTTGGCCCAGTCGCCGTCTTGCAGCCCGTGTTCGCGCATCAGCTTGGTGGGGACGTAAAGCGGGTTGCGCCCGTGAAGTTGCCTTAGCCACGCGTTTTGGGTGCCCCAGCTGTGATACATCGCCATTGGCCGCTGGGTCAGGGCGTTGACTGTGAAGCCTTCGTTGCCCTGCTGATCGGTCTCGTACCAAATGGGCAGAGGGTCCATGGAGTCTTTGATGCGTTGTCGCAGGTGGTCGGGGGGCTGGTTCGGTCCGTGTCCTTCGGCGGCCAGTTGGAATTTGCGCATCGGTTCTGAATATAGCTGGAACAGGTAGGGCTGCGGGCTGTCGTAGAGGCCCATTCCAACGGCCCAATCCTGATAGGCGGCGTTCCAAGGTTTGTAATAATCCGCGCCTTCGGGAATATGCGCGACGTAGAAGCCTCCGTTTTCGATATATCGGTTCAACTGGTCCGGATTGACCTCTCCGCGTCCTTCCTTGGTGCCATCTTCGCCTCTGAACCCGGCCAGTGGGCCGATGCCGGGTTTGCGCTGGTGATTGACGATATAGTCGGCATAGTCTTTCCACTTGGGTGTGCCGTCTTCGTTGGTGAAGCCCGGCAGGCTCATGCGGTTGGCGAGTTGGATCAGCACCGACTGGAACCCGCGCACGTCGCGATCGGGTTCGACCACCGGCCAGCGGATGGCATCTGCGGCGGCGTCGGCCTCGCAGATCGGGCGATCCAGCAGCGAGATGCAGTCGTGCCGTTCCAGATAGGTCGTATCCGGCAGGATCAGGTCGGCGTAGGCAACCATTTCCGAGGAATAGGCATCCGAGTAGATGATATGCGGGATGACGTATTTGCCGTCTTCGGTCTTGGCCGACAGCATCTCCATCACACCTTTGGTGTTCATAGAGGAGTTCCACGACATATTCGCCATATACATGAACAACGTGTCGATCTTGTAAGGATCACCGGCGGCGGCGTTTGAGATCACCATGTGCATCAGCCCGTGGGCCGACATCGGGTTTTCCCATGTAAAGGCTTTGTCGATGCGCTGAGCGGTGCCGTCTTCATCTAGCAGCAGGTCCTCGGGGCCGCGCGGGAAGCCAAGGTGGGGGCCTTCCAGCGGGCGGCCTGGGCGGCGGTCTCCGTGCGGTGTCGGGTGCGCCTCGACGGGTTTGGGGTAGGGCGGTTTGAAGCGGAAGCCGCCGGGGACCTCGACCGTGCCCAGCAGGATCTGCAGCACATGCAGCGCGCGACAGGTCTGGAAGCCGTTGGCATGGGCCGAGATCCCGCGCATGGCGTGGAAGCTGACCGGGCGGCCTGTCATCTTGGCGTGCTTTTCGCCCCGGAAGTCGGTCCATTCCTGGTCGAGCTCGATGGCCTCATCAAAGGCGACGCGGGCGATTTCGGCGGCGATGGCGCGGATTTTCTGGGCCGGTATGCCGCAGCGCTCGGCCACATTTTCGGGGGCGTGATCGTCAGAGAGGTATTTCTCGGCCATCTGATGGAAGACCGGGCGGTGAGTCACACCGTCCTTGTCGTAGGTGGCGGACAGATCCGGGCGCACGCCGGGTTTGTCAAAGGCGGTCGGTTCACCGGTCACACGGTCGATCACCAATGGCTTTCCGTCGGCATCGCGCAGGAACAGACCCTTCTCCGGGCCGTTAGTAGCATTCACCAGAACCGGCGCGTTGGTGTAGCGGGCAAGGTAGTCGAGGTCGATCTTGCCAGCCTTCATCAGCACATGGATCAGTGACAGGATGAACAGCCCATCGGTGCCCGGCGTGATCCCGACCCAATCGTCAGCCACCGCGTTGTAGCCCGAGCGGATCGGGTTCACCCCGATCACCCGCGCGCCGCGCGCCTTGATCTTGCCGATGCCCATCTTGATCGGGTTGCTGTCATGATCCTCGGCCACACCGAAAAGCATGAACAGCTTTGTATGGTCCCAATCGGGCTGGCCGAACTCCCAAAACGCGCCGCCCATTGTGTAGATGCCGCCCGCTGCCATGTTGACCGAGCAGAACCCGCCATGGGCCGCATAGTTGGGTGTACCAAAATTCTGTGCCCAGAAGCTGGTGAAGCTCTGGCTCTGGTCGCGCCCAGTAAAGAAGGCCAGCTTGTGCGGGGCGGTCTCGTGCAATTCGTTCAGCCAGCCGACGGCAGTGCTGATCGCCTCGTCCCATTCGATCTCGCGGAACTCACCCGAACCACGAGGACCGACCCGTCGCAGTGGCTTGCGCAGGCGTGAGGGCGCGTTGACCTGCATGATGCCGGCGCTGCCCTTGGCGCAGAGAACGCCTTTGTTGACCGGGTGGTCGCGGTTACCCTCGATATAGGCAACCTTTCCGTCCTTCATGTGAACATTGATGCCGCAGCGACAGGCGCACATATAACAGGTGGTGCGCCGGATCTCGTCCGAGACTTTCGGGCTGGTGTCGATCTTCGGTTGCTGGATTGTCATCTGGCGTCCTTATGTCGGGGCGGCGGGTCAGGTTAAGAATGTTAGTCCGGCGAGGATAATTCCTGCAATAAAAAGAGTTTCCACGACGATCAGGGCGATGGCTGCGCCTCCGACCGAGAGGATTTGCTTCAGGTTCGTCTTCATTCCAACCGCAGCGATCGCGATCAGAAGCAGCCAGCGGGAGGTCTGGCTGAGCAACTCGGATAGGAAGGCCGGGATCAGGCCGAACGAGCTGGCCGCAGCCAGCACCAGAAACCCGATCACAAAGCCGGGCAGGATGGGAGGGCGCTTGCCCGCTTCGTCCATGTCGGTGACGCTGCGGATGATCAGCGAGGCGACCAGAACCACCGGGGCCAGCATCGCCACACGGAACAGTTTGACCAGTGTGGCGGTGTCGCCGGTCTGTTCCGAGATTGAAAACCCTGCACCGACAACCTGGGCCACGTCGTGGATCGTGCCACCCAGAAATACGCCGCCTGCCAAGTCATCCATGCCCAGCGTCCGCACCAGAATCGGATAGGCGATCATGGCGATGGTCGACAGGACCGTAACGCCCAGAACGGTGAAGATCAGCCGCTCTTCTGAGCGTTCGTCTTTGGGCAGTATGGCGCTGATCGCCATTGCCGCAGACGCGCCACAGATTGCGACAGAGCCCGCCGTCAGGAACGCGAAACGCCATTTGTGACCAAAGAACCGTGCGATCAAAAGACCGAACGCAATGGTGGCCAATACGCCGCCAACCACAAGGGCGATCAGGTCCCAACCCAACCCCATCATCAGCGTCATGGAAATCCGCACACCCAAAAGCGCCACTCCGAGGCGCAGCAGGGATCTGGCTGCAAAACCGATGCCGGAGACAGTCTTGCCCTCTTCGCCCAGAAAGCTGAGTGCGATGCCAAGCAGCAAGGCCATCAGCATGGCTGGGGTCGCGTAATGCTCGGACAGGAATTTCGCCGTCACGGCAACAGTGATGGCCACCATAACCCCGGGGAACAATGTTCGAGCCGTCTGGGCGATATCCGCGCCGAAGGAGCTTTTGAGTTCAGTCTTACCCAGCATCGGTTCGTTGATCTTTCTTGAACACGTTTACAGTTAAGCGGCAAAGCCGCAGAGGTTATGCAGTAGCTGGATGAACTGGCTCTTGCGATGAACCCACTTGTTGTGCCTGCACGGCGGTCACGGCGATCATGTGCAACACATCGTCTGATGAACAGCCGCGCGACAGGTCGTTTGCGGGTTTCGCCAAGCCTTGAAGAACGGGCCCAATGGCCTCGGCCCCGCCAATGCGCTGGGCGATCTTGTACCCCGGGTTGCCCGCATCGAGGTTGGGAAAGACAAACACGTTTGCTTTCCCTTCCAGAGGTGAGTTCTTGGCCTTTTTACTGGCGACCTCTGGCACATAGGCAGCGTCGAATTGCAACTCTCCGTCGATGATCAGGTCCGGATTGGCGGTTTTGGCGATTTGTGTGGCCTCAACCACCTTTGACACTTTCGGATGGCTGGCGCTGCCGCTGGTAGAGAAAGATAGCATCGCAACACGAGGCTCTTTTCCGGTGAGTGTGCGATAGGACGCGGCCGAGGCCTGAGCGATCTCGGCCAACTCGCGTTCGTTTGGATCAACGACCAACCCGCAATCGGCAAAAATATGTGCGCCCTGAACTGTGTGGTGGTCGCGGTCATAGATCATCAGAAAGAAACTGGACACCATATGCCGCACCTTCGGTTCTAAATCACTGAAACAGTGCATGTTTTATCCTCTCTATGTCGAGGTTTCGGGCGAAACCCTGCGTGGTTTTGTCCGGGATTGCAACCGGATGGAGGGATATTATGCCGAGATTGACGGACGCGCGCGTGCGCGACCTGCGCGCCAGAAAAACCACACGCAATGTCAGAGACACCACCCTTGCGGGCTTTGGTGTCAGGGTTCTGCCCGGCGGCGGGAAGCGGTTCTTTTTGCACAGCCAGCACGAGGGGCAGCGTGTCTGGAAGATTTTGGGCGATCCGGCCACTATGTCGGTTGCCGAGGCCCGCGCGCGGGCGCAGGCCCTGCTGGTCTCGCTCCGGTCGGGGCAGCGCGACGGGGAGATGCTGTTTGAGAGCGTTGCGGAAGAGGCCTTCCGCCGCCATGGCCGACAGTGGAAGCCGGGCACGCTCATGGTCAACCGGAGCTATCTCAAGAACCACATTCTTCCGCGCTTCGCGGGGCAGCGCATTGCGGATATCACGCGGCAGGACGTGCGGGACTGGTTTGCCGCGATGCACGCAACGCCGGTATCGGCGGATCGCTCGATGCCAGTGCTGTCGGTCATCATGACGGTGGCCGAGATGGACGGGCTGCGCCCGGAAGGGTCCAACCCCTGCAAGGGGATCAGGCGCTACCGGCGCAGGAACAGGGAGAGGTTTCTGTCGGAGGCCGAGTTCGGACGCCTTGGCGCGGCGCTGTGCTGCGCGGCCCCATCCCCGGCCGTGCCGCTCATTCGGCTGCTGGCGCTGACGGGATGCCGGTCGAGCGAGATCAGGACACTTCGCTGGGCAGAGTATCGCGACGGGCATATCTTTCTGCGCGACAGCAAGACGGGTCCGCGCACGGTGTGGCTGTCGGAGGCGGCGCGCAGGGTCCTTGACGCGCTTGCCCGCACATCGCCTTGGGTGTTTCCGTCCGTCCGGGGTGCGGGCCCGATGCCGGGTGCGACGCTCACCCGGGCATGGTTCAGGCTGCGCGTGCAGGCCGGTCTGAGAGATGTGCGCCTGCATGATTTGCGGCACTCCTATGCAAGTGCGGCCATCGCGAGCGGGGAAACCGTTCTGGCAGCGGGTCGGCTTCTTGGGCATAACAGCCCCGAAACCACCCTCAAATACGCCCATCACACGCAAAGTGATGTGGAGAATGCCGCCGCCGCGATGGGGGCGGTTCTCGGAGGAACGCGGAGAGGAACAGGGGGAGGAACCCGGCCATGAGCAAGGTTCGGTTGACGGATGCGCGGGCACGGAGGTTCAGACCGTGTGCGCGGGAATATTGCGTGCAGGACAGCGCGGTGCCGTCCCTGAGCCTTCGGGTCTATCCCACGGGGACGAAGACATGGACCTGCACGGTGGCGGGACGCAAGGTCTCGCTGGGCCGGATTGAACTGATGCCCGCCTGCGCCGCGCGCCGGGAATGTCACCGGTTGCAGGTCGAGGGGGTCGCGCCGGTCCGGGACCTGCCCACCTACCGGGGCTTTGCGCTGGATGTGTGGCACAAGACATGGTCCACGCGCTGCAAGCCATCCACGGTCAGGGGGCGGGATCACATTCTGGCGCGGCAGCTTCTGCCCGCGTTCGGAGCGCTTCGGATTGACCGGATCACGCGACAGATCATCGAGGACTGGTTTGCCGCCTATAGCGCCTCTGCGCCCGGCGGCGCGAACCATGCGCTGAAACTTTTGCGCCAGAGCCTGAACTTTGCCCTTGAGCGCGGCCTCATCGACAGCAACCCGGCGGGTTTTGTGCTTCCGAACCGGCGCGCCAAGCTGACGCGGTTCCTGTCGCGGGATGAAATCGCGCGGCTGAACGCGGCGCTTGACCGGCACAGCGCAGGGCGCACTGGCGTGCAGGCTGACATCATCCGGCTTCTGCTGCTCACGGGCTGCCGCAAATCGGAAATCACCCATCTCAGGCGCAGCGAGGTCGATGGCAGCCGCCTCAGGCTGGAAGACAGCAAGACGGGTCCGCGGATTGTGTATCTCAGCGCCGAGGCCCGCGCCATCGTTGAGAGGCGCATGAGGGGAGCCGGGGCATATCTGTTCCCCTCGCCGCGCAACCCGGCGCGGCCCGGCTCGGGAGAGTTGAGGCTCTGGTACAGGATCAGACGGGAGATCGGCATTGAGGACGTGCGTCTGCACGACCTGCGACATTCCTATGCCAGCCAATCTGTGATGGCGGGTATTCCCCTGCCGGTGGTGTCGAAGCTCCTGGGTCACAGCCAGGTCACGATGACGCTGCGCTATGCCCACAGCGCAGACAGGGACGTCGAGGCCGCAGCCGAGCGGGTCGGGGCGCGCATTGCCGGGCTGTTGTGGTCTGGCTGAGCGCTTTGCCTGTCTTATGATGCGTGGAGGCGTCCGGTTTATTGGAAGCCCCTTCCAGTTTGCCATTCAGGGCGGGCCGTTCTGGCGGTTGGATCGTAATATGCCTGGTCATTGATGGGACCGTCTTGAAGGGCATATGCCTGGCTGGCCTTGGGTTTTGCCACAGTTCAGCCGCAGTTCTGACAATATTTTGACACTGTGGGAAATTTCTGCAACCTTTGATTGCGGCTCGTCAATAAACGCGGCGAACAAAGAGAGCAGTATGGGGATGGGGATTTTGCGCAGATCAGCGCTGTCGAGAACATTCTGAATTGTCCGGTGTAGGTAACATGCCAATTGTCCGCTTCAGTTGATTGCGCGGTGGCCCAATTCGGAGGGAGCCGTAGGCGACCGTAGATTTGGGCCACCGCGTTCGCGCCACGTCGAAGCGGGTCACGCGACTTTGTGTTTGCTATCCTCCTGTGTGATGGGTGATCCGTCAGGCTGGTAGCGGCCAATGCATCTCGGGCCGTGGAAGATGACCAGTTGACCATCGGGGTATTCGTGGACCCTGACCTTCGCCTTGACGAAATGATGACGGTGCCTGTCTGCCGCGATCTGCATGACCAGGCCCTTGTAGCGCACCGTATTGTCGTTGCCGACGACGCGGTCTTCCTGCACACACAGGGTGTCGCGCACATTGCCTGTAAACGGCACGAAGGCCGAGGTCGTATCCTCCGGCTCCTTTGCAAACAGGGCATTGTGTTCGGGAAGATAGACCTCTTTCAGGAACTGATTGGCCTCTTCAATGGTTGTGATCCCATGGGACCGCAGTTCCTGCGGCAATCGGTTCTGGAACGTGCCAAACATGCGTTCAGACCGTCCACGGGCCTGCGGTGAATAGGCCGGGATCAGCTCAATGCCGAGTTGCTGCAAGGCGCGCCCGACCTGGGTCAGATTGTCCTTGTCCACTTTGCCGCCCGCTTCGGGCGTATGCCAGTAATGAGAGCCCCGATCGGCATAGAGCGAGCAAAACAGACCTTGCGCCTCGATCACCTCTGTCAGCCCCTGAAAACTGCTCATCGTCCCTTCTTCCTCGACAAAGAATGCCGAATAAACCCGGTTGGTGGCATCGTCCATGGTGACGATCAGATCCCACCACTGACCCGGAACCCATTCATGGCTGGAGCCGTCCTGATGCAACATCATGCCAACCATCGGACGGCGGGGCCGCTTGCGCCGATGGGCACCTCGTCGGGGTGCTGCCTGAACCCGGCCGTGGCGCTGCAGTGTAAGCCGCACCCAGTTGTAGCTCTGTGTGAAACCATGGTGGGCCACCAGCTTCTCGTGGAAATGCTTCGGCGTGTAATCCCAGTACTTGGTATCAAACAGTTCAAGCATCTCCATGACCTTATCCGTGGCAACACGATTGTTGGCCAGTTTGCCAAGCCGACGGTCGTACAGACCTTCTGCACCATCCGCCTCAAATCGATCCTCCCAACGCCTGACGGTGCGCACGGATACACCCAGTATCTCAGCCGCCTGTTCTTGCGTCAGCTTGTTCGCGCTTCGCCGCGAATACACATCTTCAAACTTCATCAGTCGAACTTCCTGTAACACTTCTGCTCGGTTCATAACGCCTCCTCTCAGAGACAGAATAGAACCGGACAGATCGCATGTTACATACACCGGACATATCGCGTGTTAGCGACACGCTTGACAATGCGCAGGTGGGCGATATCGTCGCTCGTCGCTCGTCGCTCGTCGCTCGTCGCTCGTCGCTCGTCGCTCGTCGCTCGTCGCTCGTCGCTCGTCGCTCGTCGCTCGTCGCTCGTCGCTCGTCGCTCGTCGCTCGTCGCTCGTCGCTCGTCGCTCGTCGCTCGTCGCTCGTCGCTCGTCGCTCGTCGCTCGTCGCTCGTCGCTCGTCGCTTCATGTCTGTTGAGGGCCTGTCAGATTGGGGCGCGGTCTCACGGCGGGTAGAGCGCGCCCGGTTCGGGCTTTTCCGATATTGTGATCCCTGTCGTTGCGCTGGCGATTTTGTGCCTCGCGCAAGCTTTCGTTTGTGTTGTGCTGCATGTGTCCGGCAGACCTTGAGCCGGCATGCGGCTGCAGGCGCGTTGGCGCTCCAGCGCAGGGAAACCTGCACGACCTCGATACATCGCGTCTGTGCGGAATGGTTGAGGTTTCATTGCGTGTCAGTCGTCGCGGCTTCGGGGGCACGCTTTGCCACCCCCTTTGGCTCTCTGGCTGTCCTGCTGCTTCCGTCTTTGTTGGACAAGACAGAAAACAAAGCGTTTGCTGGCCCGATTGAGGCAGCCTTCGCTGTCTTTCGTCGCTGCTTCAGGCGCGCCCTCTGCCAATCCCACTGTCATCAGGTGTCAATCGGCATTGAATAATGACCCCCCATCGGCGTCCAAATTTGACCCCCCTTGGAGCTAAGAGGGGCGTTGAGGGGGTCGTGTTTAGGTTGATTCAGGAGGGGGTGGACAGCAGGTCAAACCGAAAAGAGAGCGTAGCTCGACTGAAGGTTTGACCTGCTGTCTGTTTTGAATTTATTCCCCGATTTCGAGGTTAGTCGCGGTGGTTAATTCGCCAGCTTTCGTTCCCGGTTTCGATGATATCGCAATGGTGTGTCAGTCGATCCAGGAGAGCAGTGGTCATTTTGGCATCTGTGAACACACTCGGCCATTCAGCAAATGCGAGGTTGGTTGTTAGCAGAATAGACGTTCGCTCGTACAGTTTGCTGATGAGATGGAAGAGTAATCGTCCACCAGACTCTGCGAACGGCAGATAACCGAGTTCGTCTATAATCACGAGGTCGACGCGGATCAGCTGCTCGCTGAGCCGCCCGGCGTTGCCTTCGCGATGTTCAGCCTCCAGCTTGTTCGCGAGATCCACAGCGCTGAAGAACCTGACCCGCCGGCGGTTATTGACCGCGTGGCCCCCGATCGCTGTTGCGAGATGCGTTTTGCCCGATCCGGTTCCACCGACCAGCACGCCATTCCTGGCCTGGTCCATAAAATCGCCGTCATGAAGATTGCGCACGACTTCCTCGTTGACGGGGCTGACCGTGAAGTCGAACTCAGGTAAGGACTTGCAGACCGGGAACTTTGCGGCACCCATCTGATACCGGATCGAGCGCGCAGTCTTTTCGGCCAGTTCGGCCGTGAGGAGTTCGGCCACGACCTGTTGGGGCCGCCAGTTGTTTTTGGCTGCGGCCTGCATCACTTCGTCAAAGCAGTTGACGATGCCTGGCAACTTCAGTTGACGGGCAAGTTCGAGAATTTCCTTACGCAGTTGCATGGGAGCCTCCAAGCCTGTCATAGCGAGCGCAATCCGCGATCGGTGCCATTTTCAGCTGCAGGTGGGCAGGCGGCTCAATCGCCTTTGGCGGCGGGGGATTGGTGCGCCGAGAGACAATGTTCAGGATCGCATCGGCCTTGCGCAGGCCAGATTTTAGAGCTTCTTCGCAGGCAGCCTCGACCACATCAATGTCGTGCTGGTAAGCAGCGAAAAGAATATCGGCAAGTTGCCGGTCTCCGTCGGATGTGCCCCGCAGATGGGTCCAGATCTGCGTCATTGCCGGTGGTAGGTCCCAGTCACGGAACGGTGCTCCATTGCGCAGAGCGCCAGGCTTGCGCTTGAGGACGGGCACATAGTGCCAAGGGTTGAAGATCGTTTTTCCTCGGCCGAAGCACCGTTCGTGCTCTCCGACAATCTCACCGTCTTGGCGCAGGACAATCCGCGTGGCGTAGACCTGCAACTGGACCTGACGTCCAACAGCTCTTGCCTCAACGCTGTATTTGTTTCTTTCGAAGTTGATCAGGCAGGTTCGGCTCACGGCGACCGTCTTTTCACGGAACCCGACGAAGGGCTTCTGCAGATGCGTCAGCAGCGGCTTTTCCTGCTGGAACTCCTCCCAGACCGTCACCTCCAGGTTTTCCGGATGCCGCAGTTCTTTTGCGCGTTTGATCGCGTCTTTTTGCAGCCGGGCATTCAATTCATCGAAGTCGGCCACCTCCAGACGCGGTGTAAAACTATAGGCGCGGCTCTCCTTGACCAGATTCTCAACCTGACCCTTCTCCCAACCGGCCGCGCGCGTACAGGCGATCGGGTTCACCAGATGATGAGAACACATCCGGGAGAATGCCTTGTTGAACTTTCTTTCCTTGCCCGACAGGATCGCATCGACGGCGGTCGTCATGTTATCGTAGATCCCGTTGATGCAGCCTCCACCAAAGAATTTGAAGGCCTCGTCGTGGGCATCAAAGACCATCTCCTGCGTCTCGCGCGGATAGGCAATGGAGAATGGCATGCGGCTATGGCAAAGTTTGAAATGGGCAACCTTCACGGTCGTGAGTGCACCGTCCATCAAAACCGTCTCCACACTCCAGTCGAACTGGTACGCCTCCCCAGGATCAAAGATCAGCGGGATGAACGCCTGCGCCTGTTGTCGGCCGTGCGCAATGCGCCAATTCTTTGTGTAGCGTCGAACACTGTCATACCCGCCGCCAAAACCATCATCGGAGAGTTCCTTCCAGATTTTGGTCATCCGCTTGCGGTGTTTCTTCGGAAGCGCCTCGTTCTCCTCAAGCGTTTCATCCAGACGCGCGCGCCAAGGCCCGAGCACCGGGTATGGCTGCGATTTGCGCTCATATTTGAACTCCGTCACTCCCGATCGGATTATCTTTCGAACCGTTGCACGGCTCAAATTGAGCGAACGGCAAATTTCCTTGATGCTCTTTTTTTCGATCAGGTGTAAGCGACGCACTTTTCTAATAGTTTCCACGCAAATCATCCCGCTTGCCTCTCCATCGACTGCTCAATGAAAAGGATGTCTACAACCATAGGGAGGGGTCAAATTTGGACGCCGATTTCCCCGCTTAGGGGGTCAAAATTGCACGCTTTTCTACACTCCGGTCCTTCTCCATCAGGTGTAGGAGAGACGTGATCCAATTGATCTAGCCCCCATTCAGACAGCACTGCACGTGGAAGAACTAATTCGACCCATTCCCCGTTCGTCCACATGTGGTGGTAGTCGTTTGAGTACGCGCCGACAAAGAGTTGACCGGGCCCTCGGGTGTACACATCTCCATTTCGAGATGAGGAGACATAACCCGACCGCTGAACGCGAAGTTGCCAGTGATCAACACCGGTGCGAACGCACTCTTCCTTTGTTCGCAACATTTGGCGCGCAGGAGCTGTCGACGTATGCACCAAGGCACCGCCTATTTCCCATACTTCATTCCGGGCTTTGAATTCTGCTGTTTGGTTCGGTTGGACAAAAATTTCGCCAATTGGCCGAAAATGCTCCCGCCAGATTTCAAACTGACGCCCACGCTCAAGCTGAGTCGTGGAGAATATCCGCGATCCGACGCGTTCTAAATCGGCACCGTTCAAGGCACTTAGAGACGAGTGTTCGTATCTCATAGCAAATACTAGCGTAGTCGATTTTGCGCAAAATGTGTCATTTGCAACAATTCATTCGCGTTTACCGTCTCCTGTCAAAGAAAAAGCGGAAATCGAAGCCAGAATACGAAGGAAGGTTCTTGTCAGAAGAATTTGTTTTGAGGCGGGTAAGGGACATAACCTCGTTCCATGAACATGCCAGCGCCTTCAAGTGCTTTAAAACCAGTCCCTAGATCATCCGTTTGGCTGTGATACTGTAGATCCGGTTCTCACTATCACTTCGAACGGGGAAGACTTATTGAACAAGTGAGACCTCGACATGAGCCACAAAACTATTCGATGTTCATGAAACAAGTTTGGGCCGGTGTTTTCTCCTGAGATAAGGCGGATTGTGTTTGGCAGATGCGCGCGTTCTCCAAAAGGAAGTGGTGCGTTGAAGAGGTTTTCCTGAGGGTAAAATACAAGCGGCAGTGTCTTTGGCGTGCCGGTGATCACGAAGGCGAGGTGATGGAGGCCGTTGTCACAAAACGCCCTAGGAAAGCTTCAGCACAATAATTCCTTGAGAGATTAAGGAAGCGGCATGGTTACGCCTAAGAAGTCATTGGCGACCTTTTGGCATGCTTTGAGGCTGCGCTCTGACAATTGTGCAAACACAAAAAAAGGACAGGCAGCTGGCTCAATGATTGCGTCGAGAACTCGCACTTGCCGTTTCGACGAAGTGAGCGCATGGTGCAGTGTTTCCTGACTTCCGACATTTTTTCGTATAAGTCATTGATATTATTATGCCTTGGTTGCCAAAAGGCACTACACGGACTTTTTTCGCCAGCGATTGTTTCGGAGTGTTGAGGGAGCTCAGGCTTTGGTCTGGCCAGTTTTTCGGGTGCGCCCGGGGGGTATCTTGAAAGGGGCTTCGTTCCAGGTCAGGCCGACGCAGGTGAGGATGCGTCTGGCATCGACCGTGGCATGGCTTGGCATGCCGTAGCGGTCAGGGGTGCCTTTGTGGCGCAGGATCGAGAGCTGCAATGCGTTCAACTCGTTGCGGATACGAGCCGGGCTCATCGGGTGTCCGAGCAGGTCCAGATGCTTGCGCAGGTGCTGCAGGCAGCAGAAGGCCATGTAGCAGATGGCGATATGGGCCCGGACCCGACGCGGCGACCAGTGATAGATGGGCCGGATTTTCAGATCGTGCTTGTTGGTGCGGAAGCAGGCTTCGATCTCCCACAACTGGTGATAGCGGGCAATGACGTCCTGTGCCTCCAGTTCGTCCGCACCATGAACAACAATGGCATGCAGCCCGTCCCATTGTGCCGCTGCCTTGATCTTTGCATCATCCAGCGTGACGTCCCCGCTGTCGGGGAAGGCCAGGAAGCGGCCATATCCCCGGCTGCTGAAGCTGCCGGGTTTGCGAGAGCGCTTGAGCTTCTTGTGCAGCTTTTCGATTGCCTTGTCGCGCTTGTGGGCATCATTGCGTGCCCGGGTGGGTGACCAGGTCACAATGACCCGCGCTCCCTCCTGGTCGATCACCTTGTACCAGCCCTTCTCGGTTGCCTCTTCAGAACCGTGTCCAGCCCAAGGCTGGCGTCCCTCCGGGCTCAAAATGTTCGCCTTCACGGCGGCCGGGGCGGACTTCATGCGATAGCCGAGGATGTAGGGCAGACCCTTGTTCTGCAACATCTGCTGGTTGTCCTTGCTGAGCATGGCGGCATCGGCCACGAACGTGACCCTGGCCACGTCGAAGCGTCCCTCCAACGCCTTCAGCGCAGCTTCCAGCGTATGACCTTCCCAGGTGTTTCCCGGGAAGAGTTCATAGCCCACAGGCAGCCCATCGGAGGTGACGATCAGCGCCAGCATGACCTGAGCGCGGTGATGCTTGCCATCCTTGCTGAAGCCCTTGGCCAGAAGATGATCCTGCTCGACCCCGTCCGCATCCTCGGCCGGGTCCTCGCGCTCGGTGTCAAAGGCCAGGGTCGTGCAATCGTAGAACAGCACGGTCACTGGCCCGCCCAGCAACTTCTCTGCCGCCGCGTGAGAGGTTTTGCAAATCCCGTCTATCACCGGCGTATTGATGTAATCCATGCTCCGATAGACCACGTCCAGATTGAGCGTGATGCCTGCCTGGTTCTCCAACGCCTCCACGGTCGCGCGCTTGCTCTCGGGCTGTGCGATCCGCGCCATAACCAGCTCTTTCACAATGCGATTGGCACTTTTACGCGCCGCCCCCAGAAGGGCCCCCCAACCCAGTTGGTCATACATCGTCCCCATGACATCCCGCAGACCCAGAGAGACCCGCGCCTCCTCACGGCACTCGGCAAGATCAACGCCAAGCTTGTCCGGCCGCGGAGCGCGGCGCACCAGCGCCTGCAGATCGGCATATTCCGTGGGCGTGAACAGTTCCATTTGCGGCGAGCGATCAATGCGTAATTGCTCCATCAAGCGGCCCGCCAGACGCTTGATATCCTCAATCTCGCTGTCGTTATGGGCCACACCCACATGGCGCAGGATCTTCTGGCGTACCTTGGAGCCGGTGCGGACGGATTCAACGATCTGGATCCGTGTGCGGTTGAGCTTTGCGTCATGTTTGGTGCGGATGAACATGGGCGAAGAGGTTAGCCATCTGAAGGCCCATGTCAATACTTTTTATAATAATGGGGCACTACAACGCGCCTCTGAGCAACCACACCTGAAAACAAACCAAAAACCCAGTCAGATCAACAAAAAGGTCGGAAGTCAGGCCTAAGAAGTCATTGGCGACCTTTTGGCATGCTTTGAGGCTGCGCTCTGACAATTGTGCAAACACAAAAAAAGGACAGGCAGCTGGCTCAATGATTGCGTCGAGAACTCGCACTTGCCGTTTCGACGAAGTGAGCGCATGGTGCAGTGTTTTAGGCGCATGCGAAGCCTCCCAAAATTCGCCTCCGTCCTTTCCTCCGTCTACAACCATTTCAACCAAGAGCGATCGCAAACCAGACGGGGTACCGTCAAACTGACGCATACCACTGCTCTTGCCGAGTGGCGCGAACTAGGTGTAGCTGCAAATTGCAGCTGAACTGTCCTAGCTAGTGCTCGTTTGGTTGGATCTGACAACACCCACTGGCTAGTGGGTTTCGGTAGCCGCCTCTACTTTGGAGATATCGAGGATAGTGAGCCGCCCGTACTTGGTCTCTATGGCGCGTGTCTCCTATGATGATTGTCAAGCATGACATTGATTTTGTTTGATTTTAAATTCGACAAAATCGTCGAAGACCCAGCCGTTCTTGAGCGTGTCATAGATGATCTTGAGCAGCTTGCGGGCAGTGGCTATGATCGCCTTGCCCGCGCCACGGCGTTCCTTGATGCGCCGATAATGGCTGTTGAGATATCCCGAATAGCGGATCGCGATGAGCGTACATTGCACCAGCGTGGTGCGCATGAGCTTGTTGCCGCGCTTCGTGATCCGCCCGTGATGTTCGGTTTCGTTTGAGTTGCTCACCTTGGGCACGATGCCGACATAGGCGGCCAGCTTGTCCGCGTCGGAGAAGTCTTCAACCCTGCCGATCCCCGCCAGCAGGACCGCGGCAGATCGCGCACCGATCCCCTTGATGCTGGTGAGCCCCTCAAAGCCTTTCATGGCCGAGGCGGCCTCCTCGATGGCCTTGTCGAGACGGCTCAGGGTTTCGGTCAGGCCGAGCGCCTGGTCCCGCAATGCCGCCAGTTCGACCTGCTCAAGCGGTGTGAAGCGGCTGAGATCCAGGTCGCGCAGGCGCTTCTTGCTGGACAACCCTTCCTTCTTCAGCTTCATGCCGTGGCGGACAAACATCGCGTGGATGCCGTTCAGCAGCATGGTGCGCTGTTTGACCAGCATGTCACGCGTCCGGGTCAGCGAGGCCAGTTCGCTTTCCTGAGTGGACTTGAGCCGGGTTTCCGGCAGCATGTCCTTCGACAGGAAAAACGCCAGGGCGCGGGCATCGTTGCGATCGGTTTTCTTCACCGATGTGCGGATCACTTTAAACTGGCGCGGGTTGACCACAACGATCCGGCCGACACAGGGTTCCACCTCACCGCAGAACCAGGCCGTGTTGCCGGTGGCCTCGACCGCCAGTTCGTCATCCGCATCAAGGCTCTGACAGAACTGCTCAAGCGCCTGCGCGGACAGTTGAAAGGTTTGGAATGTTTCCGATCCGTCCGTCTCACGCCGACAGATCGTGAAGGAATTCGTATGAAGATCGACACCTATGTAAGCCATGGCTATACTCCCTGCTCAAGGAGGCGGAGCCCCCAATGGGGCGTGAACGGCCAAACCAAGCTCCTATGCAGGATCACCGGCCAAAACCGGGCCCTATGGGGGCTGTTCGGAAACAGGCGAAGGCTAAGCTCCACTACAGGGTCACAATGCCCTACGAAAACATCCAGCCTGAGACCTATCCGCCTCCCCGAATCCTCTAACAGATTCAGGGCGTTTGGCCGATCACAAATCATTCATACCCCCTCCACTAATTGCTCAATTGCACGCCTAAAGGTGGCGCGGCTCATTCCGACAAGTTTTGCCAAGTCTTCCTGCTTTGACATGACGTTTCCGTCTTTCTTGTGCAATCGCATCAGTTGGCGTGCGACCCTTGCCTGTGGAGGCAAGGCTATCAACGTGCTCACGAGGTCTGCAGCCATCATCATTCTGTTGGTCGCAAGATGAAAGAGATACCGCCAATCAGCGGGTTGGCGAGCCAGATGTTGCCTCAGGCTTATCTGCGGTACATTAAAAATGCGAACTGGTGTCACAGTCTCCAAAGAGAGCTGTCGTGCTTCGCCGAACAATAGTCCGCCGTCTCCGAGCCAATCGCCCGGTCCTGCACGATAAAAGGTGCACTCTTTTTCGCCCGAAATTGCAATTAGAACGTCAATATTTCCCTGCTCCAATCCGATCAAAGCGTCGGATGGGTCACCAGCAGAGTAAATTCGAGTTCCTGCTGGTAGGGTCACCCACCGCCCCAAAGATGAAATTGTCTCTTGGAATCCAGGCGGCTGTGTTGAAAGCCATCCGATGGTAGCAAGCTTGTCGAGATACTTCAGATTTGCGTTCACCCTACTCTGGGGACCAGAGCTCGAGAAATAGTCTTCCATCGTAGGCGCCTCCGAACCTTCGCCTTTGCCAAAGAGCTAGAGTTCTAATCAAAAGTGTCTAGTGATCTGTCTCGTATATGTTGGTATTTGTATTTTTAAGTAATTGATTTTATTTGTGATAAGTTAGTCGGACTAGCTCGAAGATGTTCTTTGGTGTTACCATGATGCCCGATAGTAGAATCAAATACCTTCTTCTTTGCGTCATTTGAAACAATCTCGCACTCTACTGTTGGGCCACGATGCTCATGGGCCGGCTGCCAGTGAAAAGGTACTCAACATGCAAAGAAATTCGTTTTTTTGGTTAGGGCTATCCGTGTTGGTATTGGCGCTGCAATTACCAACCTTGGCGGCGCATTCCTCTCCGATAACCGTTGTTTCGGCAGGCGGAAGCTATGGTGAAGCTCAGGACAAAGCGCTTTTTGAGGACGCGGCCAGAGCTACGGGAATTGAGATTTTACGCGAGTCCGGGGCCAGCATGTCCAAGACCTGCTTACAAGTGGCATCGGGCTCTGTGACTTGGGATTTGGTTCTTGCGGGCTCGGCAGGGGCTGCCTCGGCCGCCGCCAATGGTTGCCTCGAGAAAATCGATTTTGGTCTGGTTGATACCTCTGATTTCTTGGAAAGAACCTATACAGACCATTGCGTCGGCACAGACGTTTTCGCGACAGTAATGGCTTGGAACACCGAAAAGTTCGGGGAACCCGGCAGCGAAGGAGCGCCCCAAAACTGGGCTGATTTCTTTGATGTCGAGAGATTTCCAGGAACACGCGCGTACCGAGCGAACAACGTGAATGGCGTTCTTGAGCCAGCGCTTCTTGCCGATGGTGTGGCGCCAGAGGACGTGTACGCTGTACTTTCGAGCCGAGAAGGAAAAGAGCGTGCTATCAATAAAATTCGCGAGCTCAAACCGCACATCGCAGTCTTCTGGGAGACCGGCGCCATGCAAGCGCAGCTGGCTAAAGATGGGTCGGTAGATATGCTTACGGGTTGGAACGGTCGGTTCGAAAACGTGAAAGAAGACGGCTCGAATGTTTCTTATACATTCAACGAAGCTCTGTTGGACTATAGCTGCTTCGCCATTCCGAAAGGATCGCCTAACAAAGAGACTGCGATGCAGTTTTTGGCTGAGATTTCAAAGCCGAAGTATCAAGCTCAATTGCCTACTTATATCCCCTATGGCCCTACAAACACGCGTGCATATGAGTTGGTTGATCTGCCACCCGAACGTGTTTCAATGCTACCGTCGAGCCCGGCCAATGTTTCCTCGATGATCCCTATCGACGTCACTTGGTATGCAGAGCACCGCGAAGAGGCGCTTGAAATGTATATGAATATGTTGAGCGAGTAGGCCGTTTGCACTAAAATCTCGAGTGATTTCAATATTTGAGCTCAATTGTGACGTGGCGCCAAAGAACGAAGAGCCCAGATCCCATACAAATACGGGCGCTTGCCAAGCGCTATGACTCAGACTTCGCGTTGAAGTCTTTTGATCTGGACGTACAGGGCGGCGAGTTTCTGACCGTTCTCGGACCCTCTGGTTCTGGGAAGACGACCCTCCTGATGGCAATTGCTGGGTTCATACGTCCAGATTCTGGCAGTATAAAATTTGGCGCCGATGAGGTTGTTTTAATGCCACCACACCGACGAGACGTTGGCGTGGTTTTTCAAAACCACGCTTTGTTTCCCCATATGACTGTGGCGGAAAACATCGCGTTTCCGTTGAAGATGCGGGGCATTGGAAAAAGTCAACGCAAAGCACAAGTCGAAGACGCACTGGACATGGTGCAACTTTCGGGATTTGGGCAGCGAAGGATTGACGAGCTTTCAGGTGGCCAAAGCCAGCGCGTCGCTTTGGCGCGCGCGGTCGTGTTTCAACCTCGTGTGGTTTTAATGGACGAGCCGCTTTCAGCTCTGGATCGCAAGTTGAGAGAGAGCATGCAGTTCGAACTCAAGCGACTCCACCATACTCTTGGTTTTACGACAATTTACGTAACCCATGACCAGCGCGAAGCGCTGACGATGTCGGATCGAATTGCCGTAGTGAATAGCGGAGAACTTGTCCAATTGGGGACACCCGAAGAAGTCTACAATCAACCAAAAAATGCGTTTGTAGCGAATTTTGTTGGTGAATCCGCGATGATACCACTGGTCAAGGAAAGCTCAGGTAATCTGACTTATAATGAGCAAATCATTGGGCGTACCGAGATAAACGCTGGTGACCCGGATTGGTTTCTTGTTGTTCGACCAGAGAAGCTCTTCCCTTTACAGCGCGACGACCAAGTGAGCGATCAAACCATTGTTTTTCAAGGTACTATCTATGACTCATTTTTTGAAGGTGGGTCCAATGCTCTGGTAGTCGAGATAGATCACCTAGCGAACATCAGGGTAAAACTGGATACGCCGTCCGGTGCTAACAGAAAGGAGGTCCAAATTGGACATCGGGTTTCCTTTGGTCTTCATCGGAAAGATGTAGTGATTGTTCCGAGAGAGTAGTTGAAAATGCAGCAGGATTTTTCCGAAATCGGTTTTGCGAACAGTCAACTGCTCCACCGTCAGCAGGTCAGGGAAAAGTGGCTGTTGTGGGCTCTTGCTCTGCCATCCTTATTGATCATTTCTTTCGCTGTGCTGACACCTCTATCGTGGCTTTTCCATCTATCTTTCATAGGAGATGACGGGAATTACTCTCTTGAGAACTATCGAACAATTGTCGAGCAGAGATCCTACGCCCGAACATTTGCAACGACGTTTCAGGTGAGTATTTGTACAACACTTATTTGCATCGCTTTGGGGTTTCCGTTTGCCTATTTTCTTGTTCATTTGCCGAAACGGTTGGCGAGTTTAATTTTTGTTGTTGTTCTTCTGCCCTGTCTGACATCGCTGCTTGTGCGGACTTATGCTTGGCTTGTTCTCTTGCAGAAGGATGGTTTGATCAACACCTTCGCGCTGACCATCGGTCTAGTGGACGCTCCTTTGCAGCTGGTCTACAATTTTACCGGCACGCTTGTCGGTATGGTTCACATCATGCTGCCGTTTTTCGTCCTGCCCGTATACAGTTCCATTTCGAAAATTGATCAAAAACTCCTCCCAGCGGCAGCCACTCTCGGAGCCCGCCCTTCAATTGCATTTTGTTATGTGTTTTTGCCTTTGGCGTTTCCGGCAATAGCGGCTGGCGGGCTAATAGTCTTCATTCTCTGCCTTGGATTTTATGTCACTCCCGCCGTTCTTGGTGGGGGGCGTGTCACCATGGTTTCAAACCAGATCACCGCCATTCTCGAGAACCGGTTTGATTGGGGTGCGGCAAGCGCACTTGGCGTTGTCCTATTGCTGACAACCTTTGCTACGCTCTTTCTGTTGATACTAATTTTTCGTTTCAGCACTCGTTTTCTTGGGAGAGGCTGAATGCGCTTGTAGAAAAGCGTGCAATTTTGACCCCCTAAGCGGGGAAATCGGCGTCCAAATTTGACCCCTCCCTATGGTTGTAGACATCCTTTTCATTGAGCAGTCGATGGAGAGGCAAGCGGGATGATTTGCGTGGAAACTATTAGAAAAGTGCGTCGCTTACACCTGATCGAAAAAAAGAGCATCAAGGAAATTTGCCGTTCGCTCAATTTGAGCCGTGCAACGGTTCGAAAGATAATCCGATCGGGAGTGACGGAGTTCAAATATGAGCGCAAATCGCAGCCATACCCGGTGCTCGGGCCTTGGCGCGCGCGTCTGGATGAAACGCTTGAGGAGAACGAGGCGCTTCCGAAGAAACACCGCAAGCGGATGACCAAAATCTGGAAGGAACTCTCCGATGATGGTTTTGGCGGCGGGTATGACAGTGTTCGACGCTACACAAAGAATTGGCGCATTGCGCACGGCCGACAACAGGCGCAGGCGTTCATCCCGCTGATCTTTGATCCTGGGGAGGCGTACCAGTTCGACTGGAGTGTGGAGACGGTTTTGATGGACGGTGCACTCACGACCGTGAAGGTTGCCCATTTCAAACTTTGCCATAGCCGCATGCCATTCTCCATTGCCTATCCGCGCGAGACGCAGGAGATGGTCTTTGATGCCCACGACGAGGCCTTCAAATTCTTTGGTGGAGGCTGCATCAACGGGATCTACGATAACATGACGACCGCCGTCGATGCGATCCTGTCGGGCAAGGAAAGAAAGTTCAACAAGGCATTCTCCCGGATGTGTTCTCATCATCTGGTGAACCCGATCGCCTGTACGCGCGCGGCCGGTTGGGAGAAGGGTCAGGTTGAGAATCTGGTCAAGGAGAGCCGCGCCTATAGTTTTACACCGCGTCTGGAGGTGGCCGACTTCGATGAATTGAATGCCCGGCTGCAAAAAGACGCGATCAAACGCGCAAAAGAACTGCGGCATCCGGAAAACCTGGAGGTGACGGTCTGGGAGGAGTTCCAGCAGGAAAAGCCGCTGCTGACGCATCTGCAGAAGCCCTTCGTCGGGTTCCGTGAAAAGACGGTCGCCGTGAGCCGAACCTGCCTGATCAACTTCGAAAGAAACAAATACAGCGTTGAGGCAAGAGCTGTTGGACGTCAGGTCCAGTTGCAGGTCTACGCCACGCGGATTGTCCTGCGCCAAGACGGTGAGATTGTCGGAGAGCACGAACGGTGCTTCGGCCGAGGAAAAACGATCTTCAACCCTTGGCACTATGTGCCCGTCCTCAAGCGCAAGCCTGGCGCTCTGCGCAATGGAGCACCGTTCCGTGACTGGGACCTACCACCGGCAATGACGCAGATCTGGACCCATCTGCGGGGCACATCCGACGGAGACCGGCAACTTGCCGATATTCTTTTCGCTGCTTACCAGCACGACATTGATGTGGTCGAGGCTGCCTGCGAAGAAGCTCTAAAATCTGGCCTGCGCAAGGCCGATGCGATCCTGAACATTGTCTCTCGGCGCACCAATCCCCCGCCGCCAAAGGCGATTGAGCCGCCTGCCCACCTGCAGCTGAAAATGGCACCGATCGCGGATTGCGCTCGCTATGACAGGCTTGGAGGCTCCCATGCAACTGCGTAAGGAAATTCTCGAACTTGCCCGTCAACTGAAGTTGCCAGGCATCGTCAACTGCTTTGACGAAGTGATGCAGGCCGCAGCCAAAAACAACTGGCGGCCCCAACAGGTCGTGGCCGAACTCCTCACGGCCGAACTGGCCGAAAAGACTGCGCGCTCGATCCGGTATCAGATGGGTGCCGCAAAGTTCCCGGTCTGCAAGTCCTTACCTGAGTTCGACTTCACGGTCAGCCCCGTCAACGAGGAAGTCGTGCGCAATCTTCATGACGGCGATTTTATGGACCAGGCCAGGAATGGCGTGCTGGTCGGTGGAACCGGATCGGGCAAAACGCATCTCGCAACAGCGATCGGGGGCCACGCGGTCAATAACCGCCGGCGGGTCAGGTTCTTCAGCGCTGTGGATCTCGCGAACAAGCTGGAGGCTGAACATCGCGAAGGCAACGCCGGGCGGCTCAGCGAGCAGCTGATCCGCGTCGACCTCGTGATTATAGACGAACTCGGTTATCTGCCGTTCGCAGAGTCTGGTGGACGATTACTCTTCCATCTCATCAGCAAACTGTACGAGCGAACGTCTATTCTGCTAACAACCAACCTCGCATTTGCTGAATGGCCGAGTGTGTTCACAGATGCCAAAATGACCACTGCTCTCCTGGATCGACTGACACACCATTGCGATATCATCGAAACCGGGAACGAAAGCTGGCGAATTAACCACCGCGACTAACCTCGAAATCGGGGAATAAATTCAAAACAGACAGCAGGTCAAACCTTCAGTCGAGCTACGCTCTCTTTTCGGTTTGACCTGCTGTCCACCCCCTCCTGAATCAACCTAAACACGACCCCCTCAACGCCCCTCTTAGCTCCAAGGGGGGTCAAATTTGGACGCCGATGGGGGGTCATTATTCAATGCCGATTGACAGGTCTGGGGGCTGCTCTTCCTGTGGTGGACCATTCCGACCATCCTGAATGGTCAGGCTTTTCTGGTATTCGAGATCAATCGAGACGACGATCCAGTTCTATTCTGGGCCATTGTCTGCCTCTGGGCTTTGTCAGGACTGATGATGCTCGCCGCCAGCCTTTTTCCGCAATACGCCCATCTGATGACCTGAGGGATGAAGATGACCAAAATGTATCATCACCTGCCTGTCGAAGCTTATACCTCGCAGGATTGGTTCGACCGAGAACAACAACAAATCTTCTCACGCACCTGGCGTTTTGCGGGACTGGTTGAAGATATCGAAGGCCCCGGGCACTATCTGTCGGTGCAGGCAGGTTTGAACAACCTGTTTGTCGTTATGGGGCGCGATCACCGGCTGCGGGCCTTTCACAATATTTGCCGCCATCGCGGTACACAACTGATCCGCGCGGTTGGAAAGACGCAAAAAGCGCTGACGTGTCCTTACCACGATTGGACCTATGATCTGGAAGGCAATCTGATCTCCGTCCCCGATGAGGCGTCGGAATTTCCCGGTGGTATCGATAAATCCTGCCTTGGCCTCAAACCGGCGAGCGTAGACGTCTGGCGCGGTATGTTGTTCGTCCATCCTGATCCGAACGCGCCCACGCTTGCGGAGTGGTTTGGCGAGGTCGATCCATTCCTTGGCCCGCACAAGCCCGAGGAATTGGTAGAATACGCTGAAGGCCGGAACACCTATGAGATCAAGGCAAATTGGAAGATCGTTGTCGAGAATTACATCGACGTCTATCACCTGAGCCACCTGCACTCGAACACCCTGCACATGTATGATCATGCCAAAGCAGAATACGGGTGGAAGGGGCCGCATTATCATTTTTGGGAGCCTCCGTCCGCGGAGTACGCCAAGGACCACGAGGCGAACCTGCCGATGCCGCGCGCGATTCCAAAACCCCATGTTGGCGCCTGGGTTCCAATGCTCTTTCCCGGCATTGGTATCGGGGCCAGTGAGGAAAGCTGGAACCTGTTTATCATTACGCCACTGGCGCCGGACCTGACGCGTATCGAAAACCGCTCGAAGCTGGCCAACGCATCAGACTGGGCGTTTCAGAAACAGCAGTGGAAAAGCTGGGGCTTTTGGAAGGACTTTGGCGGTGCGAAGTACCAAGGGGACGACGTCGCTGGCGAAGACGATCCGATGGCATCCGGAGATTTCACGACCGAGGATATCTATGCCTGCGAACAACAACAGAAGTCTCTGAAAAGCCCTTATCTGGAAATCGGCCCGGCCGGGATTGGTGAAAGCCCGATTACCCAGCACCAGAAAGCCGTGTTGGAGTTCATGAAGGATGATTGAACAATGCGGAGATCGCTCATGACGCCCGTTCAAGCCACCCTGACAGGCGTGGTCATCGCGTCGGCTTTGGTGCTGACAGCGCAAGCAGAAACGCCTGAGGAGATCTCTGCCCGTGTCATTGCGGCTCAAGACGAAGATAGCCTTCTGGCTACGTGGGACAGTTGGCATCCCGAAGCCACACACCGGATCGTCCTCAAATACGGTACCGAGCAGGAAGATGATGTCTTCACTTACCGTGTGGGGGACGTTACCGCCGCTACCGATGCTGAACTCCCCAAGGATCTGGAGGACTATAAGGTAACTGAGCGATCCAAGCCTAAATTGACCACCCGCACCGAAGATGAGGTCCACCACGTAACCGCGGTTACGGATGTTGAATATGATTGGCAGGGATATGCCGGAAAAATGCGTCAAACAGATGAGTTTGTCTTTGAACCTTACCTTGGCGGGATAGTGATCCGGTCATTGACCACAACCTATGACTACCGGTGATTGGGTGATTTAATGCGACGCGACTTCTATCCATTGAGCGTATCTGACATCCGCACAGAGATCGGCGGTGTAGCCACAAGTGTCACTTTAGATGTCCCTGCCAGACTGGCTGATCTGTTTAAATGGACAGCGGGGCAACATCTGACTGTCAGTTTTCTGATCGAAGGACGGGAGCATAGGCGCAGCTACACCATCTCAAACCCTCCTGGATCCGCACTGCGTATCACTGTGAAACGTGTGAAAGGCGGGATCGTGTCGAACCATATTGGTGATGCTCTGTCGGTAGGGGATATCATCGAAGTCATGCCCCCCTTTGGAAAGTTCACCTTAACGCCCGGACCCCTTAAACGCCGCACGCATTATTTCTTTGGCGCGGGCAGTGGTATCACGCCCCTATACGCGATGATCAATGCCGTTTTGACGGCAGAGCCGCATTCCGTCGCGCATTTGGTTTTCGGCAACACCAACGCGGACAGTATCATTTTTCGGGACGAGTTGGAGCATTTTCAAGCTCGATACCCGAAACGCTTTTCTGTGCGACATGTTCTGTCACACCCGTCATTGCTCAGTTGGTTCAGCCCTTGGCGCACGGGTCGGTTGGATGCAAACGCCGTTCAGGCCGCTATTGCCGAGACCCCACCTGTAGCGCAGGACGTGCAGTACTGGATCTGCGGTCCGGGCAGCATGAACACGGACCTGCGGGCCGCGCTCAAGAATTTGGACGTGCCAGACGATCGCATTCACACGGAAAGCTTTGGTGGCAATGTTGAGCCCGACCTCAGCACATCAGGGGTAGCGGCGACAGCCCGCATAAATCTGCATGGTGCATGGCATGACGTACCGGTGGCTGCGGGTCAAACCATACTGGAAGCTGCTCAAGCGAAAGGCTTGAACCCACCATACAGTTGCCAGTCCGGTGTTTGTGGTGCCTGTGTTGCCCGGCTTACTGAAGGGGCCGTCCATATGCGGAACCGAGTTGCACTCGAAGACGACGATATCTCAAAGGGACTCGTTCTGTGCTGTCAAAGCGTAGCGACGCAAGAGAGCATCACGTTGAAGTTTGAGGAGTAGAGTCGGGATCACGACAATCGCAGATAAAAACGAAGCAATCAAATCAAAACCCTGCACCGCAGGTTAAGGGATTTTTCGTGTTTGCGGCAAGAAAATCAAAGCTCCTTACTGACCCGCATCCTGACTTAACTTACTGGTATTCGTGGCCAATTCGCACAAGATGATACCGTCACCTGCCTTTCTACTCGATGTGTGGAATGGCGGGTAACAGATCGGTTTGTCATGGGAACTAAAGGATTTACTGGGCACCTTAGGAATCCCGCGCTAGTTGTCTAATGCGGTGAGGAACTTGGTCGCGCGTTGCTGCTGGGTCTAGCCCGGATCGAGCAAGTCAACTGATCCGGGCTTTCTATCAAAGACCGTCGCGGGCTGGAAATGGGCCCGCGTTACAGGTGCCGCTAGGCAGGGACTTTGGCTAGTTCAGGTTGCGGCCCTGTAACCTTACTGGGTGTTCCCGACACATAGACTTCCTCAATCGAGCGGTCGTCTCCCATCATCTGCAGGACGAACAGCTCTTGTGACAGGTTGTCTACGCGGTCCATACGTAGGGCCATGGCCGGGGTGCTGCGTGCGTTCAGAACAACTACGTCGGCTTCGCTTCCTGGGGCGAGCGTACCGATTTTGTCTTCGAGGCCCAGAACGCAGGCATTGCCGCGGGTTGCCCAATGGAACGCTTGCAGAGGGTGCAGGGCTGTCCCTTGCAATTGCAGGACTTTGTAACCTTCGTTCAGGGTTTGCAGCATTGAATAGCTGGTGCCAGCACCAACATCCGTTGCAATCCCATTGGCGATTCCGCGCGCGCTTAGCCTGGCATGATCAAACAGGCCGCTGCCTAGAAACAGGTTCGAGGTCGGGCAGAACACGGGATGCGCGCCGGTTTCGGCCAGCACGTCAATCTCTCGCGGCTCAAGATGAATGGAGTGTCCCAGCAGGGTTCTCCGTCCCAGCAAACCGTAGGACTGGTAGACATCCAGATAGTCCCGCGCCTGCGGGTAGAGTTGTCTGGTAAAAGCAATCTCGTCCTTGTTTTCCGACAGGTGTGTCTGGATGTGGCAGTCGGGATGCTCTTGCGCCAGCGCCTGGGCCATCGCCATCTGGTCCGGGGTTGAGGTGATCGCAAACCGGGGCGTGATGACATAGCCATTGCGCCCTTTGCCATGCCAGTCGGCGATCAGGGCTTTGGTGTCGTCATATCCGGTTTGCGGCGTATCCTGCAGCGCCTGAGGCGCGTTGCGGTCCATCAGGACCTTGCCTCCGATCATACGCATGTTGCGTCTGGTTGCCTCGGTAAAGAACGCGTCAGCCGAGGGTTTGTGGACCGAGCAATGGGCAACCGCCGTCGTGGTGCCATGCGCGATCAACTGGTCATAGAACGCCCGCGCCATGGTCGCGCTGTGCCCGTCCGAGGCAAAGCGGGTTTCTTCGGGGAATGTGTAGGTGTTGAGCCAGTCCAAGAGCTGTGCGCCCCACGAGGCGATCACCTGCACTTGAGGGAAGTGGATATGGGTGTCGATAAACCCCGCCATCATCAGATGAGGGCGATGGTCCGTCACAGGCACGTCTTCGGCCTTTGCGCTGATCGTCGAGAACGGGCCGGTGTCCTGAATGATCCCGTCCCGGATCAGCAGCGCGCCGTCCTCAAGATAGGTATAGGCGCCGGTATCTTCGCCGTTCTGGGGCTCACGATGAAAGGTCAGCAGACGACCGCGCAGCAATCTCTGTGTCATGGAATGTCTCGTATGTCGTGGGAAAACGGGTAGGGGGGCAGCCCTGAGGCTGCCCCATCATGGATCAGGCCTGTTGTGCAGGTGTATCGTCGTCGATCAGATCGGGCTCATCTGGAACGATCACGCGATGCTCAAGATCCTCTTTAGGGGCGAGCATCGGGTAGAGATACAGGAACCCGCCGACGATCAGATAGCCGATTGTAATCCCGTCGAACTGCGGCATCTGCAGCGTGTAAGAGTGGATGATCCCCACCGCCGACATCAGCCCGCCGGCGACGGCAAACGCCCCTGCCATACGGAACCGGCCGTCAATCACGTCGGCCACAATGGCGCCCCAAATCAGACCTGTGATGATCGCACCCTGGCTTAGCGCCAGATGTCCTTCGTAATGGGCCCCCTCCATCAACAGCGCCGCGGTCAGGCCTTCGTCACCCAGCGCAGGCAAGCCTTCGACACCGCTACTGCGCAGCGCGTTCATCAGTGACCCCCATTTGACCATCAGGAAGGCCGAGATATGGGGCAGGATCGCGAAAGATACCGCAGCCATGTGCATTGGCTTCACTGCCCAGGCCGTGTTGGTGATCAGGCTAACCGAGACAAAGACCAGAACGGGTGCCGCAGCCGCGATCGGGATAAGACCCGCGAGGAAGGACAGGAAGCCCAGGAAAGCGGCAGCCGCGATCACAACGGCCACACCCACGATGTAGCCCGCATGTGCATCAAGCCGCTTGTAGGCCGGATGACCGATGTAAACGGTCGTCGGGAAAGGAGAGCCAAACAGTGCGCCCAGCATCGTGCCCGCGCCATCCGTTACCTGGCACAGCCCGACGGGGTAGTGATCGCCCGCGGCCTCGGCGGATTCCACGTTGTTCATGGTTTCGATGAAGTTGTAGATCTGCACCGGGATCAGCACCAGAAACAGCTCAGGGTTGGCGAACAGGTACTGCACACCGGCGACAAGGTCACCGAAATAGGGGATCGGCGGGTAGAAGCCGATGCCGCTTGTGTCGATTGTCGATTCACCAATGATGATGGCGATCACCGTACCAGCCGCAATCGCGACCAGACCGGCAGGCACATTCCCCGGCAGGCGGAACCGCCCGATCAGACCCCAAAGGATGAACAGCAACGAGGTAAAACCGATGATCGGGCTCTCAAACACCTCGGCCAGGGGGACGGAGCCGATAAAGACCAGCGCAATGCCGCACAACGTGCCGAGCATCCCGGCGCGCGGTGTAATGCGTTTCAGGTAGGGACCCACAAACGCCCCAAGGGCTGCAACGATCCCGCCCATGAAGCCCGCGCCGATTCCTACCTGCCAGGCCAGCATCGGGTCATTGGTGGCCCAGTAAATGGGTCCAATTACGCCGAAAAGATAGACGAACATGACCGGCGTCGAGATGCCGTAGGGCAGGGCGGTGACATCTTGGCCCTTCCTGGTGGCCGCCCATTTGGCGAGAGCCGTGTAGACCCTGACACCGGCCAGGATTGCTATGGCGGCACCGGGTACGATGCGGCCAAAAACGATCTCGGCTGGCATTTGGAACACGAACTGACAGACCCCGGAAAGGATCAGCAGGTTCACTAGGTTATCCGTAAAAAGCGCCCAGAAAGCGCTGAAGTCGCTGCGGGTAAAAAGCTTGTATTCGTAGGTCCTCCCGTCCATGACGGTCTCCTCCTCTGATAGGACCGGAATTGCCTGGTGGATGTCAGGCGGATCTCCCTCTCCGGTCGTGATGTTGGCCCGCATGGGGCGCCTTGGTTGCCCCGGTTGGGGCGGTCGCGGCAGTTTCAGAGGTCAGTTCAGCCATCACCTCGGCCACCACAAAGGCGGCGATGACGCTGGGCCGCTTGTCGCGGCTACCGCTTGCCCCGATGGGGCATCTCAAATGTTCGATGGATTGTCCGTCACACTGTTTGTGTGCCCAATTCCTCAGCTTGATCCGCTTGGTCGCGGATCCGATCATGCCAACATAGGCCGCATCCTGACGGTCAAGCGCGGCGGTGGTCAGCAGGAAATCCAGCCCGTGATCATGGGTCAGGACGATAAAGGCGCTGCCCGCAGGCGCACTGAGGATTTCGGCTTCGGGGATTGCACTCAGCCGGGTTTCAACATCCGCGGTGCAGAGGTCAATTTCCTCGGCCCGTGTGTCGACAAGGATGCAGCGCACAGGCAAGTGCTGAAAAAGATCCGCAAGTGCGCGCCCCACATGACCCGCCCCCATCACGTAGACATGCGGCAAGGCATTTTCGCGCAGCGCCGCCCGGTCGGTTGCGGCCCCCTTGTCCGAGGACCGCATGCGGGTCAGTTGCAACTCGACCCGTCCCCCGCAGCACTGGCCAATTTCGGGTCCGAGCGGTACATCCATTTCCCGGTGTAGCGACCCGTCTCGCAGCATGTCCCGCGCGGCGTTGATGGCCATGAACTCCAATTGCCCACCGCCGATCGTCCCCCAAAGCGCGCTTGGCGATACGAACATCTCAGTCCCTTCGTTGCGCGGCGAAGACCCGCGCACACGCGTCAGCGCGATGCGGATTACGCTGCTTTGTTCGGACAGAAACGTCTTCAGGGATTGCGCTGCAGGCATCGTTTAGGCACCGTTTTGCAGGCGGGCAACGGCCATCAGGACACGCTCGGGCGTGGCCGGGGCGTCCAGTCGAGGACATTCCCGGTAGTCGGCGACGGATGCCACGGCCATCGACAAGGCCTCGAACACCGAAATACCCAGCATGAAGGGCGGCTCGCCCACGGCTTTGGAGCGTTTGATCGTCAACTCTCGGTTTTCCGACCAATCGGCGAGTTTGACGTTGAAGATACGCGGGCGGTCCGACGCCAGCGGGATCTTGTATGTCGACGGAGCATGGGTGCGCAGGCGACCGGCATCATCCCACCAAAGCTCTTCGGTGGTAAGCCAGCCCATGCCCTGAATAAAGGCCCCCTCAACCTGACCCTTGTCCAGAACGGGATTCAACGAGCGTCCGACATCGTGCAGCACATCCGTGCGGTCGACCTGGTATTCTCCGGTCAGGGTATCTATGGTCACTTCCGAACAGGATGCGCCATAGGCGTAGTAGTAGAACGGGCGGCCTTGGCCCTTATCACGATCCCAGTGGATCTTGGGGGTTTTGTAGAACCCGGCTGCCGACAACTGCACACGCGCCAGATAGGCCCGTTTGATGAAGACATCGAAGGGCAGAACCTCTTCGCCGATATGAACATGGTTGGTGAGAAAGATCACCTGCTCGGGGCTTACTTCCCATGTTTCCGAGGCGAATTTCACCAGCCGTTCCTTGATCTGCTCAACCGCGTTCAACGCGGCCATTCCGTTCAGGTCGGTGCCGCTAGAGGCTGCGGTGGCGGATGTGTTTGGGACCTTCTCGGTTGTTGTCTTGGTGATCTTGATCCGGCTGAAATCAACCTGAAAGGCCGCAGCCACCACCTGCGCGACCTTGGTGTTGAGGCCTTGCCCCATTTCAGTGCCGCCGTGGTTAAGATGGATCGAGCCGTCTTTGTAGACATGCACCAGTGCACCGGCCTGATTGTACCACGTCGACGTGAACGAGATGCCGAATTTCACCGGCGTCAGCGCGATCCCCTTTTTCAGGATCGGGGAGGATTGGTTGAAAGCGATAATGTCCTGACGGCGCTGGCGGTAGTCTGAGGTCTCCTCCAACTCTCCGACCAGCCGGTCCAGAATGCTGTCTTTGACCACCTGATGATAAGGCGTCACATTCCGCTCTTCGGTGCCATAGAAATTGGCCTTTCGCACATCCAGAGGGTCCTGACCCGTGGCGTAGGCAATTTCCTCGATCATCCTTTCCGCCGCGATTACCCCTTGCGGCCCGCCAAATCCGCGGAAAGCGGTGTTTGAGACCGTGTTGGTTTTCATCGGATGGCTGTCAAGGCGCACATTCGGGTAAAAATAAGCGTTATCTGCGTGAAACAGCGCACGGTCGGTCACCGGCCCCGACAGATCTGCCGAGAACCCGCAGCGCGCGGCAAAGCTGCTTTCAACAGCTTGAATGCGACCGGCATCGTCAAAGGCCACGTCATAGTCGATCACAAAGTCATGGCGCTTGCCGGTTGCCGTCATGTCCTGATCCCGGTCGGGTCTGATTTTGACGGCCCTGTTCCACTTCTTCGCGGCCATGGCGGCCACAACGCAGAACAGGTTCATCTGGCTTTCCTTGCCGCCAAAGCCACCACCCATGCGACGGACATTGACCACAACCGCATTGGACGGTACCCCAAGAACATGGGCCACCATATGCTGCGCCTCAGATGGATGTTGGGTCGAACAATGCACGACCACATCGTCATCTTCGCCCGGAATGGCAAAGGCGATGTGCCCTTCAAGGTACATGTGGTCCTGACCGCCAACGCGCATCCGGCCTTGGATCCGATTGGGGGCCGCAGCCTGAGCGGGGGCAACATCCCCGCGCTCTAGCTTGAGAGGGGCGGTGACATACGGGTAGCCAGCGTTTTGGGCCTCCGTGGGGTCAAGCGCATGGGGCAGGGTTTCGTATTCGATGTCTGCCAGCTCGGCGGCACGGCGTGCGATGTCGCGAGTCTCGGCTATGACGGCAAACAGGGGTTGGCCGTGAAATTGAATGGCGTCAGTTGGGAAAACCGGCTCGTCGTTCAGATGCGTTGGGCTGATGTCATTGACCCCCGGCACGTCATCTGCCGTCAGAACACCAACAACGCCGGGTGTCGCCAGAACCTTCGCAAAATCGATGCCCAACAGTTTGGCATGGGCCACATCGGACACGCCAAGATAGGCGTGCAGCGCGCCTTGGGGCAGGGTGATATCGTCGGTGTAATCGGCCCCTCCGGTAACATGCTTGATCGCGCTGTCGTGGTTGACGTCGGTGTGGGCGGCCCCAACGATGGAAACGGTGTCTTTCATTGTGTCGTCTCCTTGTTACGCACAAGCCAGTTGAACGGGGGTGTCTGTCTGGGCGTCATGTTCGAGGAAGAACCGACGCAGCAGGTTCTGGGCCGTCAGCATCCGATAGTCGGACGAGGCTCGCCAATCGGTCAGGGGGGAGAAATCCTGAGACAGCGCAGTTGCCGCCGCTTCGAAACTTTCCCGCGACCAGGGCTGACCGTTCAGAGCAGCCTCGGCAGCAGACGCGCGCTTTGGCGTCGCGGCCATGCCTCCCATTGCGATGCGGGCGTCGCGGATGATACCGTCTTCAACCGACATATGAATACCAGCCGCGACCGAGGATATATCCTCGTCCCGGCGCTTCGAGATCTTGTAGGCGGCGTTCAGGGCCTTTGGCTGAGGCAGGGGGACGCGGATGCTTTCGACAAATTCGTCCGGTCGGCGATCCTGTTTCCCGTAGTCGATGAAGAACGCTTCCAGTGGCAAAGTCCGCGCGTCGGACCCTCGGCGTAGCGTGATTTCCGCTCCAATCGCGATCAGCACAGGTGGCGTGTCCCCAATGGGAGAGCCGTTTGCGATGTTGCCGCCCACTGTGCCCATATTGCGTACCTGCCACCCGGCAATACGATCCCAGTATGAGGTCAGGTGCGGTAGATGCTGGGACAGCAGATCCTGGCAATCGGTGTAGCTGGCACCTGCGCCGATCAGCAGGTGTCGGCCCTGTTTTTCAACTGTTTTCAGGTCTTCGAGATGTCCAGTAAAAATCGCCGGTCCGATCTTGCGTAGGAATTTCGTGACCCAAAGGCCCACATCCGTTGCGCCCGCGACGATAGTGGCTTCTGGGTAAGTCTGCAGGCACTCGGCCAGATCATCCACGCTGGAGGGAAGGATGCTTAGATTGTCCTTGGGCCCCGAGACAACGCGCCGCCCGTCTTTCAACGCTGCCAGACGCGCGGTCATGGCCTCACGTTCGGTGTTCAAGTAGTCCGAGGCTGGGGTGCCATAGCGACTGACTGCAACGGCCGCCCGAATGATCGGCTCATACCCGGTGCAACGGCACAAATTGCCCTGCAAAGCGGTTTCGACCTGCGCCTCTGTTGGCTCAGGCGTTTGCATCCACAGCGCATAGAGCGCCATCACGAAGCCCGGCGTGCAGAACCCGCACTGACTGCCGTGATGGTCCACCATAGCTTGCTGTACCGGATGCAGGCGACCTTCGTGGCCGGACAGATGCTCAACCGTCACGACATGGCAGCCGTCTAAAGAGGCGAGGAACCGAATGCACGCGTTCACCGGAGCATAGGCAAGTCCTGTCCGCCCAAGCCGCCCGACAAGTACGGTACATGCGCCGCAATCGCCTTCGGCGCAGCCTTCCTTGGTGCCGGTCAGTCGTCGTTCGAGACGTAGAAAATCCAGAAGAGTCTGGTCGGCTGATACGTCTGGAACGGATACATCCTTGCCATTCAGGACAAATCGGATGTCAGTGCGCGGCGTCATGCTAATCTCCCTCTACACCTGCCTTCGGGTGGGTCGCCGCTGGACCATAGAGTCAGAGATTGAGTCTTAAAATTGTCGGAAATGACAAATACTTTCAACAAAACGTTGAAAAAGAAATCCCGCCGTCGCAGTCTTCCCGCAGTGGGAGGAATGAATGTCATACATCGAAAGCTTGCGGGTCTTCGTTAGGGTGATGGAGCTTGGCAGCATCACGTCCGGCGGCCGGGATCTGAGGCTGACGCCGGCAGTGGCCAGCAAACGTTTGAAAGAGCTGGAAAACCATCTGGGCGTGCGTCTGTTCAACAGAACGACTCGCTCGATAACGGCAACAGAGGTCGGCGAGGTTTTCTATGATGAGGCCAAGGCCGTTTTGCTGGCGTTGGACCACGCCGAGGCGCGCGTCGCCAGTTTTTCGGACGCCCCCCGCGGCGCGATCCGCATTACCGCGCCGTTGGGGGTGGGACGCAGGATCGTAGCGCCTCTGGTCCCCGATTTTTCGGAGCGTTATCCAGAGACCGAGATCCGCATGCGCCTGTCTGACCGCAAAGTGGACATGATGGCCGATGGTCTGGATATTGCGTTCTTTATCGGAGAGCCGGGCGATTCCACCATGAAGCTGCGGAAATTCGCGGATTGTGATCGGCTGCTATGTGCCTCGCCTGAATATCTTTCGAATTTCGGCGTGCCAAAAACGCCGGATGATCTATTGCACTCTCAGCACAATTGCCTGCTGCTGCGCTATCCCAGATCGCCCGAGTATTTCTGGACCCTGAACACCGACATGGGTCCGCGCAAACTTGAGGTTCGGGGCAAATACGATGCGGATGATGGCGATGTCTTGACGGATTGGGCTTTGGCAGGCAAGGGGATCGTCAACAAACCGCGCTTCGATGTGAAAGAGTATCTCGTGTCAGGCCAGTTGGTTGAGGTTCTGCCCGCGACACCACCCTTGCCAACTATCTTCGGCTGCCTCTATCCGCATAAGAAACTTCAGGACCCCAAGATACGCCTGTTCGTGGAACACATCGCGAAACACAGCAAAAGGTTCTTTGGATAAAGCAGCAGGAGGGGCCTGTATCACCTGCTACACGTCGGGGCTTACTGGCCTCTAACCTCGCGCACCCAAGCGATGATGGTCTGGCGGGCTTCGTCATCCATTTGAACCGCGGCTGGTGGAGGCATCGCATGGCTGATCCCGGCCTGCAGATAGATTTGATCAGCCTGACGGGCGACATCGCCGGGCGTTTCAAGATAGACCTTCTTGGGAGCCCATTTCATTGTGCCATAAACTGGCTCGCGCGCATGGCACATGGAGCAGTTGCCCAAAACCGCGTCATAGGCGGCCTCGAACCCCGCGGCCGAGGCGAATTTCTGTTCATAGGGTGTCAGCTCGCGCGCTTCGGCCTCTTCCCATGTCTCACCAGATCGGACCGAGGAGAGCCATGCAATCGCGATCATCAGAAGGACCGTGACTGCCCAGGTCCAATGAGGGCCTGTTCCAGTCGCATGCATCGTGTTGAAGTAGTGGCGAATGGTGACCCCGGTCAGAAAGATGAGACTTGCAATGATCCATGAATACTCGGTGCCGAAGGCCAGCGGGTAGTGGTTCGACAGCATCAGGAACACGACCGGCAAGGTCAGATAGTTGTTATGCGTCGAACGTACCTTGGCGATCTTGCCGTATTTTGCGTCCGGGGTCCGACCGGCCTTGAGATCTGCGACTACGATGCGCTGGTTCGGCATGATCTGGAAGAACACATTGGCCGTCATGATCGTTGCAGTAAACGCCCCAAGATGCAGTAGCGCGGCCCGTCCGGTGAATATCTGGTTATAGCCCCAGGACATGATCACCAGGATTACGAACAACAACAGCATCAGAATGGTGGGATGATCGCTCAGCTTGGATTTGCACAATTGGTCATAGAGCAGCCAGCCAATGGTCAGTGACCCGCCCGAGATCAGAATTCCCTGCCACAGCGCCAGATCGACCTTGGTCGGGTCCAGCAGGAACAGCTCTCCTCCGACCCAGTAGATGATCATCAGGAGCGCAGCACCGGACAGCCATGTCGTGTAGCTTTGCCATTTGTGCCAGGTCAGATGTTCGGGCATCCGGGCGGGGGCCACGAGGTATTTTACGGTGTGGTAAAACCCGCCGCCATGGACCTCCCATTCCTCGCCATAGGCCCCATCCGGCAGCGCAGGGTTTGGCTTAAGCATCAGGTCCAATGCGATAAAGTAGAAAGATGCCCCAATCCACGCCATCGCAGTGATCACGTGCAGCCAGCGGACCGAAAAGGCGATCCACTCCCACATTACGGCCAGATCATACATGGGTTTGCTCCTAAGATTCTTTGCTTCCGCTCACTCTATGCGAGACTGCTTTGTTCTGGTATTGCTAGCAAAGACCAAGCAGTATCAAAAAATGCAAAAAAATGTCCTATCTAGATAACATCAGAACCTTTGTCCGAGTCTACGAGTTGGGCAGCATGTCCGCCGCAGGCCGTGATCTGAGGGTTTCTCCGGCTGTCACCTCAGCGCGGATATCGCAATTGGAGGAGCATCTGGGCGTGCGGCTGTTTCAACGCACGACGCGCAGCCTGACGCCGACCGAACAGGGGCAATCGTTTTATCGGGGGGCTGCTGAGATTCTCGAGGCCGTCGAAAACGCCGAGGCGCAGATCGTCAATATTACCGAGAATCTAAAAGGATCTCTCTATGCCGCTGCGCCATTGGGCGTCGGTCGCAGGCTGATCGCGCCGCAGGTGCCAAAGTTTTTGGCCGAGTACCCCGAGGTCAATGTCAGGCTGAGGCTGACAGATCGCAAAGTCGACCTGACAACAGAAGGTCTGGATCTTGCATTTTTCCTAGGGCAGCCCGAGTACAGCAACTTGCGCATTCGCAAGATCGCCGATGTTGAAAGAGTGCTGTGCGCATCCCCAAAATACATCAAAAAACGCGGAATGCCGGCAAGTGGAGACGATTTGATCGCCGACAATCACGAATGCCTCAACCTGCGCTTTCCAGGCGCGACCGAGTTTCAATGGCTTCTCAGGACTCAAACGGGGCCAAAGCGATTCCGTGTCTCTGGTCGCTATGAATCGGACGATGGTGATGTGTTGACGGATTGGGCGCTTGCGGGTCACGGGATCGCGCTTAAGCCGATCTTTGAGATTGCACAGCACCTTAAGGCCGGAAATCTGGTTCCGGTCGCAACAGAAACGCCGCCGGAACCCATTCAGATGGCGTGTCTGTTCACACACCGTCGCATGCAAGATCCCAAAACGCGGCTGTTCATGGAGTTCATCATAGAGCGTATCGGATCCTCAATCGCCGCGAACACCTAGAACGGTAGGTTCTCAGCTGCCGCGGTAGGTCGAGTATCCAAAGGGGGAGAGAAGCAACGGGACGTGATAGTGAGACTGTTCGGACATCCCGAACCGGATCGGTATCACATCCAGAAAGCGAGGTTCCTCGGGCGGCGTGCCCGACGCGTCAAGGTACGCGCCGGCATAGAAGATCAGCTCATACTCGCCCGTTGAAAACTCGGATTGCGGCAGAATTTGTTCGTCGGTTCTGCCGTCGTCATTTGTTACCAGTGCTTTCAGCAAGGTGCGGTCTGTGCCATTGATGCGGTACAGCTCGATTTTCAGTCCTTCGGCGGGACATCCCCGCGCAGTATCCAGGACATGTGTGGTAAGGTAACCGGTCATTTGTGCCACTCCTAAAGTTGCTTATTTCTTAGTCTGTTTTCTCGTCCGAGGGCAAAGCCAGACTGTCCGAAACTGCTTTTCGTATTTTTTGAAAAATTTCTTTGATTATCCGGAGTATTGAGGAACTCAAGAAGAAGGAAACAGATGTGAAGCCTTATCCACGAGATATGACCGGCTACGGCAGCGAAATGCCCAAAGCCAACTGGCCCAACGGGGCCCGGATCGCGATTCAGATCGTATTGAACTATGAGGAAGGTGGCGAAAACAACATCTTGCACGGTGACGCTGCATCCGAGGCGTTTTTGTCCGAGATCACCGGTGCAGCCCCATGGCCTGGGCAACGGCACTGGAACATGGAATCGATCTACGAATACGGCAGCCGTGCCGGGTTCTGGCGTGTTCACCACCTTTTGCAGGACCTGCCAGTGACCGTTTATGGCGTGGCAACCGCTTTGGCGCGTGCCCCGGCGCAGGTTGCGGCGATGAACAATGCTGGCTGGGAGATCGCGAGCCATGGGCTGAAATGGATCGAACACAAGGATATGGACCCGCAAGACGAGCGTGCCCAGATCCGCGAAGCCATCCAGCTGCACAAGGAAGTCACCGGTCAGCCTCCGCGCGGTTGGTACACGGGTCGGTGTTCGATGAATACAATCGGTCTTGCCGCAGAAGAGGGTGACTTTGCCTATATCGCGGACAGCTACGCCGATGATCTGCCCTATTGGATCAAGGCAGGCGGCAAGGATCAGTTGATCGTACCCTATACGATGGATTGCAACGACATGCGTTTCGCGATTCAGGCCGGATACACAAATGGTGAGCAGTTCGAAAGCTATCTGAAAGATAGTTTCGACATGCTCTATGCCGAGGGCACAGCGGGTATGCCGAAAATGCTCTCGATCGGGTTGCACTGCCGCTTGATCGGTCGTCCGGGTCGCGCCATGGCGCTGAAACGCGCGCTTGAGTACTTTAGAAAACACGACGGCGTCTGGTTCGCGACACGTGAACAGATTGCCGATCACTGGGCAAGGGAACACCCACCGATGCAACGCCTCACCCCGTCCGAAATGGACCAGCCCACCTTTGTATCCGAATTTGGCGGCGTGTTCGAACACAGCCCATGGATTGCCGAAGGCGCGTTTGACCTTGAACTGGGACCGACCCATGACAATGCGGCTGGCGTCCACAATGCGCTGGCCCGTGTTTTTCGCACCGCCACGCCCGAGCAACGCCTTGGCGTTCTGACGGCGCACCCGGATCTGGCGGGCAAGCTTGCCGCCGCCGGGCGGCTGACCAAGGAAAGCACGGCGGAACAGGCCGGGGCCGGTCTGGACATGCTGACGGATGAAGAACGCGAAACCTTTACCGCGTTGAATGAGGCCTACACGACCAAATTCGGCTTTCCTTTCATCATCGCCGTTAAGGACAACACGAAGGCCAGCATCCTGGAGGCCTTTCACCGCCGCATTATCAGTGACCGGGATACCGAGTTCGACGAAGCCTGCCGTCAGGTCGAACGGATCGCCGAGCTGCGCTTGATCGAGAAGTTCTCGGAATGACCATCGAAATTAAGCTGCAGCCCCTGACCCCCGAAGCCTTTGCGCCGTTTGGAGATGTGATCGAAGCGGCGGGTGAGGTGGACAAATACATCAATCAGGGCAAATGCGCCCGCTATCATGACCGTGCCGCGTTGGATTTCCAGGACGGCCGTGCGGGGATCAGCGTGTTCCAGTCCGAGGCTTTCAGCCTGCCGATCAGGCTGGATATGATGGAGCGTCACCCTGAGGGCAGCCAGGCGTTTCTACCATTTTCCGAAAAGCCGTTCGTTGTGGTTGTAGCTACCGATGAAGATGGAAAACCCGGCCACCCGATTGCGTTCATAACTGCGCCGGGGCAGGGGGTGAACTATCATCGCAACACTTGGCACGGGGTACTGACCCCGCTCCATGATCCGGGGCTTTTTGCGGTCGTGGATAGAATTGGAACTGGACCCAACCTACAGGAGCATTGGTTCGAGATACCATTCGTTATCGTCGAATAAATCGCCTGAAGACGCGCGGGTATCACAATATCCGTGCGTATGAGGTCGGAATTGCAACGAAAATCCAGCGCCTAGCAACATCTTCCGGGTGGAGCCACATTGGCCGGGACGGTAACCCCGGCCGTTGTAGTCCGAGGCGCGACTTGTCGCTCGGAACCAGGTATCAGTGTAGCGCGACAGAATTATTGCTCAATCCGCGACAGTTTCGTGCTCAATCCCTGTGATTTTCGCGTTGATTTCTGGCGCGACAGTTTCGTGCTCAATTTGGTGTTTGATGCGACGGTATTGTGTGCTGGAACCGGCTGCAGTCAAATTACGGGGGCGGGAGTTGTGATCGGCCTTTTCTTCATCGGAGGGCAGAAAACGGCTCGGTGAGAGCGCGGCAGAAGTCGCCGGACCAGTTCGGGTTGCGGTTCTGAAGGTGTACTGGCGCGATATCATCAAGGTGCAGGCGGTTTTGCGTTCTGAAGAACCTGATCGTGTCGCAGAGTTCCCTGATCACGGGTGATACGAGGCGTTCGGCTTCTGCATATGGCCCGCTGCCGTTGTGAAAGCTGCGTGTGGTTGCGGTATTCTGGAACCAGGTCGCGATACCTTCTTCCATTACACTGGCAACGCCTTGCCCGGGATCAATGAGGTGAACGCATTCGTGGGCGAGTTGCCAGCGCGCCCTTGCCCCGTCCTGCATTGCGGACCGGTTCAAGTGCACAATGACATGCTTGCCATGAGGATGGGTGTCCGGGAACCATGTCTTGGGCATTTCATGGCATGTATCGACAAACTCGATGCCGAGGACAGTGAAGGCGGGATCTCTGGGCCCCAGCATGGCTTCGATGTCGGACAGGAACACGCCGAGCCATCGCGTGAAGGTGCGGGGCTCAAATCTGCTGGTCGCGCCCTCCTCCTGACTTCCGACCTTTTTGTTGATCTGACTGGGTTTTTGGTTTGTTTTCAGGTGTGGTTGCTCAGAGGCGCGTTGTAGTGCCCCATTATTATAAAAAGTATTGACATGGGCCTTCAGATGGCTAACCTCTTCGCCCATGTTCATCCGCACCAAACATGACGCAAAGCTCAACCGCACACGGATCCAGATCGTTGAATCCGTCCGCACCGGCTCCAAGGTACGCCAGAAGATCCTGCGCCATGTGGGTGTGGCCCATAACGACAGCGAGATTGAGGATATCAAGCGTCTGGCGGGCCGCTTGATGGAGCAATTACGCATTGATCGCTCGCCGCAAATGGAACTGTTCACGCCCACGGAATATGCCGATCTGCAGGCGCTGGTGCGCCGCGCTCCGCGGCCGGACAAGCTTGGCGTTGATCTTGCCGAGTGCCGTGAGGAGGCGCGGGTCTCTCTGGGTCTGCGGGATGTCATGGGGACGATGTATGACCAACTGGGTTGGGGGGCCCTTCTGGGGGCGGCGCGTAAAAGTGCCAATCGCATTGTGAAAGAGCTGGTTATGGCGCGGATCGCACAGCCCGAGAGCAAGCGCGCGACCGTGGAGGCGTTGGAGAACCAGGCAGGCATCACGCTCAATCTGGACGTGGTCTATCGGAGCATGGATTACATCAATACGCCGGTGATAGACGGGATTTGCAAAACCTCTCACGCGGCGGCAGAGAAGTTGCTGGGCGGGCCAGTGACCGTGCTGTTCTACGATTGCACGACCCTGGCCTTTGACACCGAGCGCGAGGACCCGGCCGAGGATGCGGACGGGGTCGAGCAGGATCATCTTCTGGCCAAGGGCTTCAGCAAGGATGGCAAGCATCACCGCGCTCAGGTCATGCTGGCGCTGATCGTCACCTCCGATGGGCTGCCTGTGGGCTATGAACTCTTCCCGGGAAACACCTGGGAAGGTCATACGCTGGAAGCTGCGCTGAAGGCGTTGGAGGGACGCTTCGACGTGGCCAGGGTCACGTTCGTGGCCGATGCCGCCATGCTCAGCAAGGACAACCAGCAGATGTTGCAGAACAAGGGTCTGCCCTACATCCTCGGCTATCGCATGAAGTCCGCCCCGGCCGCCGTGAAGGCGAACATTTTGAGCCCGGAGGGACGCCAGCCTTGGGCTGGACACGGTTCTGAAGAGGCAACCGAGAAGGGCTGGTACAAGGTGATCGACCAGGAGGGAGCGCGGGTCATTGTGACCTGGTCACCCACCCGGGCACGCAATGATGCCCACAAGCGCGACAAGGCAATCGAAAAGCTGCACAAGAAGCTCAAGCGCTCTCGCAAACCCGGCAGCTTCAGCAGCCGGGGATATGGCCGCTTCCTGGCCTTCCCCGACAGCGGGGACGTCACGCTGGATGATGCAAAGATCAAGGCAGCGGCACAATGGGACGGGCTGCATGCCATTGTTGTTCATGGTGCGGACGAACTGGAGGCACAGGACGTCATTGCCCGCTATCACCAGTTGTGGGAGATCGAAGCCTGCTTCCGCACCAACAAGCACGATCTGAAAATCCGGCCCATCTATCACTGGTCGCCGCGTCGGGTCCGGGCCCATATCGCCATCTGCTACATGGCCTTCTGCTGCCTGCAGCACCTGCGCAAGCATCTGGACCTGCTCGGACACCCGATGAGCCCGGCTCGTATCCGCAACGAGTTGAACGCATTGCAGCTCTCGATCCTGCGCCACAAAGGCACCCCTGACCGCTACGGCATGCCAAGCCATGCCACGGTCGATGCCAGACGCATCCTCACCTGCGTCGGCCTGACCTGGAACGAAGCCCCTTTCAAGATACCCCCCGGGCGCACCCGAAAAACTGGCCAGACCAAAGCCTGAGCTCCCTCAACACTCCGAAACAATCGCTGGCGAAAAAAGTCCGTGTAGTGCCTTTTGGCAACCAAGGCATAATAATATCAATGACTTATACGAAAAAATGTCGGAAGTCAGGAATTATTGCTCAATCCGCGACAGTTTCGTGCTCAATCCCTGTGATTTTCGCGTTGATTTCTGGCGCGACAGTTTCGTGCTCAATTTGGTGTTTGATGCGACGGTATTGTGTGCTGGAACCGGCTGCAGTCAAATTACGGGGGCGGGAGTTGTGATCGGCCTTTTCTTCATCGGAGGGCAGAAAACGGCTCGGTGAGAGCGCGGCAGAAGTCGCCGGACCAGTTCGGGTTGCGGTTCTGAAGGTGTACTGGCGCGATATCATCAAGGTGCAGGCGGTTTTGCGTTCTGAAGAACCTGATCGTGTCGCAGAGTTCCCTGATCACGGGTGATACGAGGCGTTCGGCTTCTGCATATGGCCCGCTGCCGTTGTGAAAGCTGCGTGTGGTTGCGGTATTCTGGAACCAGGTCGCGATACCTTCTTCCATTACACTGGCAACGCCTTGCCCGGGATCAATGAGGTGAACGCATTCGTGGGCGAGTTGCCAGCGCGCCCTTGCCCCGTCCTGCATTGCGGACCGGTTCAAGTGCACAATGACATGCTTGCCATGAGGATGGGTGTCCGGGAACCATGTCTTGGGCATTTCATGGCATGTATCGACAAACTCGATGCCGAGGACAGTGAAGGCGGGATCTCTGGGCCCCAGCATGGCTTCGATGTCGGACAGGAACACGCCGAGCCATCGCGTGAAGGTGCGGGGCTCAAATCTGCTGGTCGCGCCCTCCTGCATGACAAGCCGTGTGACGAACTGCCCGTCAGCGGCCATTGAGGAGGATCTCTGAAAGGGCCAGATCGGCGGCTTCATTTGGCAGGCGACGGCCGAAAGCCTCAAGCAGGGTCTTGTGGAGCGCCTCGAGCGCCTCGAGTTCCTTGCGCTTGTCGTCGATTCTGGCGGCGAGATATTCCATTGAGGACGGTGTGTACTGGCTCATGTCCGATCTCCGTTGTACGTGTTTTAGCATATCCGCGCGGGCGCGTCATTGGGGCTGGGTGGCGTGCTCCGGCCATCCTTGTGCGACGTTTATGGCAAGGATTGCCTCTGCGGTTGTGGCGGCGGTGATGGCATCCTTGAGTGTGCGGGCGTGGATGCGGCGGGCGCTCTGCCAGGCCGAGAGGGCTTTGGCGAGGGCTGTGATGTCCTCTGCGCGCATGGGGACGCGGGTGTTTGCGGCATCGATCCAGACGAAGTCTTTGGGCCAGTTGGGTTCTGCGGCGGCGCGCAGGGCGGCGGCGGTGATGGCTGCGGCGCTTTTGGTATCGCCCTGCCAGGTGCGGGCGTTGTGGGTGAAGGTGGTGCGGCGTGCAAGCTCTGCGGCCAGTTGGGCGTGCTTGTGCTGCCGGGCCTCTTCGCAGGCCTGGTGCACGGCGTGCCGGGTGAGGCTGTCCCATGCGGGCTTGTCGCCGGCCTTTGCATCTTCGCGGCCATAGGGGTCGGGCTGTGTGGCGGCGGCGAATTGCGGCGGGTTCCATGTGTAGCGGTCCCACATGGTTTTGGTGATGGTCTCCGGGGGCTCGGCCTCTTCGGGGAAAGCGGTCCATGGCAGGATGTCGTGAGGCAGGGCAAGACCTGTCTCGGTGAGGGCCAGGAGCGCCTGTGCGAAGGCGTCGTAGGAGAGCGTTTGTGGCGCGGGGTCTTGTGCGGTGGGGTCTTGTGTCACTGGGCTTTGTGTCACTGGGCTTTGTGTCCTGGGTCATATCCTGGGTCAGGCGACGGGATCAGGCGAAGGGGCGGGTTTCTCGTGCGGTGAGGGTGAGATATGCGGCGGCGCTCCATGCGACCGGTGTGCGGCCGCCTCTGATGCCCGCGACGCTCGCGCCCCCGGAGCTTACGGTTCCTGTTGCGCGCAGGGTGAGCCTTTTCTGCCGGCCGACCGGAGTGAGGCGGGCGGGCAGCACCCCGCTGAGAATGGCACGGCCAGCGGCGCCGGTGGTGACGCTGATGCTGCGGGTCCGGATGACGACATTGTCGAGCCGGACCTCGAGCCTGATCCTGAAGGTCGCGCTGTTGTATCTTGTGCCCACGGCCGATTCTGAGCCCTCGCTGTTTCGGCTATGTTCGTACCAATAGGACGAGGAAGGCGGGGTGAACCCCCCGCCCGAGACCTCGAGCGCGTAGCGGATGATCTCGTCGGCACTGTCCCTGCGCACCACGATATCGGAGCCGCCATCACTGCGGCGCGTGGAGAAGCGTTGGTTTTTTCTTGTGGCCCGCGTGCCCGATGCGTCCAGTCGCCAGCGCGCGCCCCGGGCCACATCACCGATGAGGCTGTCATCGAGATGGGTGAGGGTGATGAGGCCGGGGCCGATCTGGACGCCGCCGGTGATGAGCGCGGTGTCGGCGCGCAGATGGGTGCCGTCGATCTGGCCGGCGGCGAGGGCCTCGGCCAGCAGCGTGCCGGGGATGACGGTATTGCCGTTGATGACATGGGTGACGGGGAGCCATGCGGTGCCGGTCCAGGCGCGGGTTTCGGCCCAGCCTCCGGCGCTGTCGGTGAGGGTGACCACATCGCCGGTGACATTGGCGCCGGGGGTTGCGCGATCGGCGATGCTGTTCACCCAGCCGCGCGCGCTGACGCGCCGGGCATAGCTGCCCGCCCCGCGCGCGCCATTGCTGCCATCACGCCCGTTGATGCCGTTGCGCCCGTCACGCCCGTTGCGGCCGGGGTCTCCCTTGTCCCCCCTGTCTCCCTTGTCCCCCCTGTCCCCCTTGCCGCCGGTATCGCCTTTCCTGCCCGGTCGCCCCTGCCGGCCGGTATCGCCGGTATCGCCCTTCCTGCCCGGCCGCCCCGGGGCGCCGTCGCGTGCATATCTGGTCCATTGCACCGGTCGGGAAAACGCCCCCCAGTTGCCGGAGGAGCCTTTGCGCTGGCTGGCCCAGAGATAGGGTCTGGCGGCGCTGACGTCAGGGGCATCATCAACCCAGCCCTCGGGCACATGATCGTCGAGGCGCCGCTGGGTGGCTGTTGTGCGCGGGGTGGCGGGGCGGATCGGGGTGCTGGTGGCGCGAAAGATGAACTCGACACCCGGACCATCAAGGCCCGGTCGCCCCTGCCGGCCGGTATCGCCGGTATCGCCCTTCCTGCCCGGTCGCCCCGGGGCGCCGTCGCGTGCATAGCGGGCCCAAAGCTCGGGTGGCGAAAACGCGCCCCAGTTGCCCGAAGAGCCGGTGCGGCGACTGGCCCAGAGATAGGGCGCGTCGCGCGTGATCCCGACGGGATCATCGGACCAGCCGGGGGGCACATGATCATTTGCCCTGGACTGCGCGGGCGTTGTCTGCGGTCTTGCGGGCGCCCGGCGGGTGGCGGTGCGCCGGAAGATCATCTCGACCCCGGCGCCATCCTGCCCGTCACGCCCATCCTGCCCGTCGCGTCCCGGCTGCCCGTCCTGGCCCGGGTCCCCGTCGGTGCCGTCGCGTCCCGGCTGACCGGCGGCCCCCGGGATGCCGTCGCGTGCATATCTGCCCAGGAGCGCGGGGCGCGAAAACGCCCCCCAGAGCCCCGCGCGCCCGCGCCGCTCGCTGATCCATTCATATGGCTGCTCCACGGTGACACCCAGGGGCGTGGCGGACCAGGGCGGGGGCGTGTAGCCGGGCATCTGGGCCGGATCTGTTGCCGCCCCTGTTGCCGCCTCACCCGTTTGCGCGGGCGGGGTGAGGCTGAGGGTCATGGCGGTGACGGTGTCGCGGGAGCGCAGATTGTAGAAAAGCAGCCGGAAGGTGAAGCGCTCGCCGGCCCTCAGCGTGATGTCGAGATGATCATCTGCACCGCGGCGCGCGGCATTGCCCTTGGCGCTGAAGATGGCCCAGTCGGTGCCCTGGTCGGGGGCGCCGTCCATGGTGATGCGCCAGGTGCCGGCGCGTCCCCGGGGTGCGGTGAAGCGGAACCATGTGGCGGTCCAGGCCGGGCCCGGCGGGTCGAGGCCCTTGAGGAGGGGGTATGAATGATTTGTGATCGGCCAAACGCCCTGAATCTGTTAGAGGATTCGGGGAGGCGGATAGGTCTCAGGCTGGATGTTTTCGTAGGGCATTGTGACCCTGTAGTGGAGCTTAGCCTTCGCCTGTTTCCGAACAGCCCCCATAGGGCCCGGTTTTGGCCGGTGATCCTGCATAGGAGCTTGGTTTGGCCGTTCACGCCCCATTGGGGGCTCCGCCTCCTTGAGCAGGGAGTATAGCCATGGCTTACATAGGTGTCGATCTTCATACGAATTCCTTCACGATCTGTCGGCGTGAGACGGACGGATCGGAAACATTCCAAACCTTTCAACTGTCCGCGCAGGCGCTTGAGCAGTTCTGTCAGAGCCTTGATGCGGATGACGAACTGGCGGTCGAGGCCACCGGCAACACGGCCTGGTTCTGCGGTGAGGTGGAACCCTGTGTCGGCCGGATCGTTGTGGTCAACCCGCGCCAGTTTAAAGTGATCCGCACATCGGTGAAGAAAACCGATCGCAACGATGCCCGCGCCCTGGCGTTTTTCCTGTCGAAGGACATGCTGCCGGAAACCCGGCTCAAGTCCACTCAGGAAAGCGAACTGGCCTCGCTGACCCGGACGCGTGACATGCTGGTCAAACAGCGCACCATGCTGCTGAACGGCATCCACGCGATGTTTGTCCGCCACGGCATGAAGCTGAAGAAGGAAGGGTTGTCCAGCAAGAAGCGCCTGCGCGACCTGGATCTCAGCCGCTTCACACCGCTTGAGCAGGTCGAACTGGCGGCATTGCGGGACCAGGCGCTCGGCCTGACCGAAACCCTGAGCCGTCTCGACAAGGCCATCGAGGAGGCCGCCTCGGCCATGAAAGGCTTTGAGGGGCTCACCAGCATCAAGGGGATCGGTGCGCGATCTGCCGCGGTCCTGCTGGCGGGGATCGGCAGGGTTGAAGACTTCTCCGACGCGGACAAGCTGGCCGCCTATGTCGGCATCGTGCCCAAGGTGAGCAACTCAAACGAAACCGAACATCACGGGCGGATCACGAAGCGCGGCAACAAGCTCATGCGCACCACGCTGGTGCAATGTACGCTCATCGCGATCCGCTATTCGGGATATCTCAACAGCCATTATCGGCGCATCAAGGAACGCCGTGGCGCGGGCAAGGCGATCATAGCCACTGCCCGCAAGCTGCTCAAGATCATCTATGACACGCTCAAGAACGGCTGGGTCTTCGACGATTTTGTCGAATTTAAAATCAAACAAAATCAATGTCATGCTTGACAATCATCATAGGAGGGGGAAGATATCGAGCGCCCGGATGCCGAGCGGGGTGGTCAGGACATGGGGGGCCTCTTGCGTGCCTGAGCCGGTCAGCCCCGGCGGCGGTGGCGCGGTGGCATGGGCGGTGCGGGTGAAGAGCCGCTCGACGCTGGCGCCGTCCTGTCCATCCTGCCCGTCCTGTCCGTCCTGTCCGGGCCGGCCCTGCGCTCCCAGGGAGGACCAGAGCGTGGGGCTGCTCCAGCGGGTCCAGGGCCCGCCGCCGGTGCGGCCCTTGCGTTCGGTGATCCACTGGAAGGGGGCCTTGGATGTGAGGCTGACCGGTATGCGCTGCCATCCTGCGGGCAGATGGGTATCGCTGTCGCTGCCGCCAGGCCCCGGGCGGGCGGGTGGCGCGTTCTGCGTGGCGCTGGCGCGGAACGCATATTGGGTGACGGGCAGTTTGACCGCATCCGCCAGATCGACGGGGCCGGTGAAGGCGGCCTCTCCGGGCACGCCATCCCTGTTCAGGGCGGCGAGCGCAAAGCGCCAGCGCCCGGCGGGTGGCAGGCGTGTCTCGAGCGGCAGGGCGGTGATCCGGCCATGCAGGAGCGGGGTGAGCGCCTCCCATGTGGCCGCAGCGCGCGCGGGCCCGTAGCGCAGGGCGTAGCCGGCGACGCGCCCGTCAGGGGGCGGGGTGGCGGTAAAGCGGCGGGCGCCATCGCCCAGCATCTCGACCCCGAAGCCTTCGGGGGCGGCGATGGGGACGGTTTTGTCGCCGATGAGGGTATGGGTGGTGGTGAAGACGGGCCCGAGGGGGGCGGCGCGGGAGCCGGGGGTGATCTCGATGTCGATCTCGCGGCCGGAGGCATCATCGGTTGAGAAGATATATGTGGTGACGGCCTGCCGGTCGTCTGCCACGACGCGCCAGCCATGGCTGTCGCGGGCGCGGATGGTCGCGCCCTGCCAGGGGCCGGATGTGGTGAGCCGCAGGGTCACTTCGGTGGTTCCGTCGGCGCGCGCCCGATCGGTGATCGCGGCATCGAGCACGGCCGGGCTTTGGGGAGCGGGCAGCGGCAGGGGCGCGCTGAGATCGGCGGTGGCGGCGTTGTGATAGGCGGCCACCTCGTCGATGGCCTCGAGCCGGATGCGCGTGGCCGAGACCGGTTCAAAGCCCACGATGCGCAGGGGCGCGGGCGGGGCGTCACCGGGATAGACGCGCCAGAGCACATCCGACACCTCCGTCTCTTCGTGCTGCCAGTCATCGGGCAGGGCGCTGGCGGGGCGCACCAGGGCTCCGTCGGCGGTGATCGCGCGGGTGATGAGGCGACCATCGCCCAGGCGCAGCATCGCATACCAGCTCTCGTCTTGCGCGATCTCGAAGCTCTGGCCCAGGTCCCAGCGTTCGGGAAGGTTTCTGGCGGCGTCAGCCGGCAGGACCGTGACGAGCCGTCCGGTCTGGCCGCCATCGATGAGGGAATGGGTGAGGCGCACCACGTCGCCCCGGGCGATGGAGAGCCCTTCGGCGGCCATCTCCCATGTGAGACGGCGGCGGTGATAGAGCTGGCGGGCGGCCTGCAGATTGGCTTCGGTGGCGGCCTGGGCGGGCGTGGTGACGCCCGGCAGCGTGAGGGTTGCGGTGCGTTTGGGCGTGGTGACGCCCGGCATGGTGCGGCGCAGGGTCTGGAATTGCCAGTCGGCGTCCGGGTCGAGATAGCGCACGGCGATCTCGTCGGCGGGTTTTTCGCCGGACCAGGTGATCTCGAGGCTGCCCGCTATGATATTGCCGGGGGTGATGAGCGCGGTGGCGGGGGTTGCGGGGTCGTCCCACACCACGCCCAGCTTGCCGCTGGCCCATGTGGGGCTGGCCCGCCCGCATTGGCAGATGGTGCGGATGATCCGGGCCGAGGGAACGGGGCGGTCGAGGCTGAGATTGCAGGTGAGGTTTTGCCTCTCGCACCAGGCGGCCCAGGCGGTGAAGGAGGGCAGGTCGATGCGCCGGTCAGCCAGTCCCAGCCCCCAGGCAAGGCGGCCCGAGACAAAGCCGCCGCGCAGGAAGGCGAGCAGGATCCAGGCCGGGTTGGAGGTGGCGCGGGGTTTGGCGCGGCGCGAGACCGAGCGGGGCAGTAGATGCCGGGTGATGGCGTGGATGGCGGGCAATTGGCCGGAGGCCTGGGCCGAGGCGGGCAGGCGCAGCCGCAGCCGGGTCTGGCCGCTATAGTCGGCGGTATCGGGCTGGAAGGAGCGCAGCGCGGCCCAGGCCAGCGCGTCGATCTCGTTATCCGCGCCCGAGGGCGCGGTGCGGCGGCGCACGCGGACCTCCCACTGCGCGGTCGCCCCGGGGTGGATGCGGATGGTGCGGCGCAGCCCGTCGCGGGGGCTGTCGCCATTTGCGCGCAGCGTGACGCGGCGGCGGGTCCAGCCCTCGCGCACGCCCACCCTGCGATAGCTGATCACGATCTCGCGGGAGAGAGCGTAGGGTTTGCCGGAGCGTTTGCGCAGACCGAAGAGCTGCCCGGTGATGTCGAGATCGAAGCGGTTGGTGCCGGGGCTTGTACGGCGCGAGATCAGGCGGCGGCCTTCGAGCTCTGCGCCCTGGATGGTGTCGACATTGGCAGGCCATGTGGGATCGGGCCCGCGCAGGATCTGCGCCTGTGCGCCTGGAAAGTCCGACAGCGGCTGGTTGCCGATGCGCAGGTCGGCGCGCTCCAGATGCAGGTTGCCCAGGCCGAATGTGAGGCTGAGATTGAGGAACTGCGCGTCATCCTCGAACTCGGTCCAGGGTTTTGCGCCGAGATCGGGAAAGACGCGGTGGCGTCCGAAGGTGAGCAGGAGCGGCGCGTAGGGCCGGGCCCGGTTGGCACCGCCGCTCAGCGAATAATCGCGGCGGGCGGGCGCGTCCTGGTCCAGCCCGTCCGCGTCGCGCACGGGCACCAGCGCGTTGATGATCAGCCCGCCGGCGGTGGAGATGGCGGCCCCGGCCAGGGCGCCGGCAACCTGTGCCCCCAGGCTGCCGGCCCCAAAACCAAGCGCGCCGCTTGAGGCGATGGCGGAGGCGGCCCAGCCGCCGATGGCGATGGTGGCGATGGTCAGGATGGCCGCAAGCGGGTTGGAATCATCGCCCTGAAGGGCTGCGCGCAATGTGAGGCGCTGGCCGGGGCGCAGGGCCGTGTGCGCCCAGGCCCCGGGCGGCAGGGCGATCCCGTCAAGGCTTACGTTTACCGGCAGGGACCCCCGCGCGGGCCAGGCGAGATCCAGCGCCTGGGCCACGCTCAAGGGTTCAGGTGGGGCGTCATGGGTGCGCGCGGGCAGGGGCAGGATGATCTCCGGCACCCGGGCCTGCGCGGTCAGCGGGTGCGGCCACAGATCGGCGCTTGCAAAGCCGACCTGAGAGGCCGTCACAGGGGGTTTGAAGGGCGTTTGCGAGGGTGTTTTTGAGGGTGTTTTTGAGGGTGTTTTTGAGGTCATGATCCTGTCTCCCAGCGATAGAGCCCGACCACCACAAGCCCGCGTGCGGGCAATATGCGCAACCGGTGCAGCACCGTGCCCAGCCCCGGTTGCCAGTGCAGGCAGGCCGGCTCGGTCATGTCGGCATAAAGCCCGATGTGATGGCCCAGCCCCGCGCGGCGTCCGCGCGCCCGCATCAGCACACCGTCCCCGTCGCACGCCCTCTCGCGCGCACCCAGGCGCCGGGCGATCCCGCCTTCGGTTGCGCGCCCGGTTGCGCATCCGGTTTTGCGCCCGGCTTCACACATGAGCGCGTCCCGGATGGCCGCGTCATTGGCGCGGATGCCGCCCGGCGCGGCGGGCAGGGCGATGTCGGACCCGAACTCGACGCGCAGCACATGCGAGACCAGCGCGGCGCAATCTTCCGCCCGATGCCCGATCCAGCGCTCTGTCCAGTGCGTCTCCATCAGCTGAGCTTCCATCAGAACAGCCCCATCAGAACAGGCCGGGAGAGGTGGCGGGATCGTGGCGCAGGGTTACACCCGCGCGGCCCAGGAGCGGATCAAAGCCCAGCCGGGCGGTCACCGTGCGGCTGGTGGCGGTGATCTGCAGCACATCCATGGTGACGTCATAATCGGGGGTGGCAACGGGGGTGTTCTCGCGCGCGGTGACGATCATGACCCGCACGGTGATGCCATGGATGCCGCTGGCGGTGGCGCGCGCCCCATCGATCCAGGCGGTGATCTCGCGGCCCACATTGTCGATCGCCAGTTCCGCCGCCGGCACCCGGTCGGGCGCGTCCGTGGCGATGCGGGCCTCAAAGCCCAGGGCGATATATTTGCGCCCCCCGATCACCCGGTCGCGGCTCTGGCCGTCATTGATGATGCGCACCCGGGCGGAAAGCTCCGGGTGCGCGATTTCCAGCGCCGCCAACTGGCTGTCTTTCGGGCTTGCGGCAATGCGCGCGCGGGCGCGCGCGGCGTTTTCGGCTTTGCTCATGTGGTTTCCAGCTCCATCTCAAGTTCCCAGCTGCGCCGCCCGGCGGGCGCGACATGCGCGCGGTAGCTGATGCCGCCATCCCCGCCCACCACGCGCATCATGACCCGCGCCCCGGTCTCGTCGGGAAAGCGAAACGGGCGATGGGCATTGGCCCCGGCCCAGGCGCGGAACCGGATGAGGTCTTCATCGGGGCTGCGCGTGATACCTGCCTCCCGGCTGCCCAGGAGCCAGGCGCGGATCCGGCGGCGGGCGGGGGTGGCGGTAAAGCGGCGCACCTGGCGTATCGCGCCATCGTCGAACCCGGTGCGCTCGACCACGGTGACGGGCAGGATCTGCCGGGCCGGGTCGATCCGTGCATAGGCGGGCCATGCGGGCCTTGTGGGAGAGAGGGGGGCGGACATCAGTAGGGGCTCTCCCCGGTGGTGGTGCGGACGGCCTGGCCGATGGGGCCGTTTGTGAGGATGTCCTCGACGACGAGGCCGATCACCCAGCGATCGGGGCTGAAACTGGCGTGCGCCTCCACCGCCCGCTGCGCGGTGCCGCGATTGTCGATCGAGATATCAACGCGCGGTCCCGGCCCGGCCCCTGATGCCTCTGAACCGCTGCGCCCCGGCAGGCGCAGGCTGGGGATATCGTGGCCGCGCAGCCCCGGCACGCCCGGCACACCGGCCACGTCGCCGGCATGATAGCGCGCCGCCTCGCGCAGGATCTCCTGGGCCCGGGCCTGATCGGGGCCCTGGGCTACGCCGCCCAGGACCGCGCGCGATTGCGCCGGGGTCAGCACCGCCTCGCCCTCCATCAGCACCGCCGGCACCTCACCGGGAAGAAACGCGCCCGCAAGGCGGTCGGCGGGGGAGGCTTTCGGCACCCCGCCGATATGGAAGGGGCGGGCTTTGGGTCGCGGGGAGCTGCGGGGGGCTGCACCGCCCCCGAACACCCCGCCCAGGGCATCGGCCAGCGGCCCGGTGATGTTCCGGCGAATGGCAATGCGCGCCAGATCGGCGATGATGGAATTGGCCAGGTCGCCAAAAGACGCCTTGCCGGTGGTGACAAAGCGGGTGAGGGCGTCTTCCAGCCCCTCAAACCCCGCACCCCAGGCCCGTCCCACCTCGTCGCGGCTCTCGATGGCGTCTTTGGCATAGGTGCCCAGCGTCCGCGCCAGCGCGGTTTCCAGCTTGCGCGCCTCTTGCCGCGCCTTTTCCATCTCGCGGCGCAGTCTTGCCGCCGCGCGGGCGGCCGCGCGAGACCCCGCGCGCTCGGCGCTGCCTGCCGCACGCAACTGCGCCCCGAGCCGGGCGGTCTCGGCTGCCGCCTCCGCCGCAGCCTCCGCCGTCTCGCGCAAACCCCTTGTGCGCGCCCGCGCTTCCTCGGCCGTGAGGCCACCTGCCACATAGCCCTGTTCAACAGGCGCGATCTCGCGGTCAGATCTTTGCAGGCTGAGCGCGCGCGCCAGCGCCGCCGGATCGCCGCGATGCTGCAATCGCAGCCTGGCCTCGTCCAGGCGCGCATCGGCCGATCTGCCAAAGCGCTCCATCTCGCTTGCCGCCTGCCGCAACCGCTCGGCCAGGCGGTCGGCCACGAGAACCCCGCTTTCCAGCCCCGGCGCGATCTGCGCGCCGGCACCGGCCAGCGCGAGCACCTGGTCCTCGGCCTCCAGCACCTTGCGGATAAAGGCCTCAAGGGCGGCGCGCTGGGTCTCGCTCTGGCTCCGCACTGTCGCCCCCGTGGTGACGAGCGCTGCGCGCAGCGCCTCAAAGGCTGCCCTGCGCGCCGCGCCTCTTCCCCCTCACCCGCCCGCAAGCCCCGGAAGGCCTCGATCACCCGGGCGGCGGCCTCTTCGGTGAGACCGAAGGCCCGGGCCAGCTCTGTCTGTGCCGCGCGCGCCCGCGCGCCCAGATCGTCAATGTCGCGCGAGGCCCGCGCAAACGCCTCCGGTTGCGCCTGAAGGGCAATCTCCTCCAGCAGCTCCTGCACCGTGACGCCGAAGCGCCGCGCCGCCGCGTCGAGCTCGGGCCCCTCAAAGATCTGCGCCAGTTCCGCCTGCGCCGCTTCCCGTGTCTCGGTGACCTGGCTAACCAGGTCCTCAAGCGGGCCGGAAAACGCCGCCCGGGCCCGGGCGGCCAGATCTGCCAGCAGCGCCTCTTCATCGGCTCGTGTCCGGCGCGTGGCCGCAAGAGAGGCCGGGCCAGCCGCATCCTCCAGCTCTCCGATCACCTCCGCAACGGCCCGCGCCGCATCGCGCCGCGCCAGTGCCTCCTAGGCGGCAATCAATCCGCGCGCCTGGTCGGCGGCGGCCCCGTATCTTTCCGCCAGCGCCTCGACGTCGCGCGCCAGGGCGCGCAGGGACCGCAGCCGCTCGGCGGCCTCCGCCAGCCGCTCGGAGGCCTCACCCGCCTCACCCGCCTCTTCGCCCAGGTCAAAAAGCGCTCCCGCCAGCGGCAGGCCCACCGCGACCACGGCCCCCAGAACCGCCCCCAGGGCGCCAAAGCCGCCCAAAAGCTGCGGCAGGTTCTGCGCCAGCGCCACGCTGGCGGCTGTCCCGGCGGCGGTCTGCACCGCGAAATCCTGTACCTGGAAAGCCACGTTCTGTATCGCCGCGCGGCTGGAGCGGCCTGCGCCCGCAAGCGCGCGGTTGGCATTGGCCGCGCGGCTGGCAGATGCGGCCTGCATGTCCATCGCGCCCGCCGCACGGGCCGCGGCGCGCGCCGCCGCCTGCGTGGCACCTGCGGCCTGAACATTCGCGCGGGCTGTGCGCAGGGCGGCGCGGGCCAGCCGGTCCTTTGCGCGCGCGTCCTCCAGCGCTGTGCGCGCGGCGTCGGAGTGTTCGCGTCCAACTTCTGCCTGGGCGCGTTCCAGTTCATGCGCGGCGCGCGCCGCCACAACCGCCGATTGCGCAGCGACCGCATTGGCGCGCGCCACCTCCCGGCTTGAGCGTTTGATCACCCCGCCCAGCCGTTGCACCTGCGTCGCGGCCGCTTTTGTATCCGCCGTGATGCGCAGGGCCAGCTCAAGCGTGTTACCCGCCATCTCCGCCCCCTCCTCCGCTCTCTCCTCCGCTCTCTCCTCCGCCCCCGCCCATGAGCGCCGCCGCCATCATCCTCTCAAGCCCGCGCATCCGCTGCCGCTCGGCGGCGCGCCCGTAAAGCACCATCTGCCGCCAGGTGAGGGTCGCCATCAGCTCGTCGGGGCGTCCATGTCCTGCGCTGGCAAGAAGGCTGAGGAGCTCAGCGAGGCCCAATATGCGCTCATCGTCTCCCGGCCCAGGTGCTGGCCCAGAAGACGCGCGGTAAAAAAATCGGTGTTGACCTGCCAGACCGCCATCGTGAGCATCCCCGCCCAGGGCTCGCGCAGCGCCGCGATCCAGCCCGTCTCGCGACCCGTCGAGATCGCACAGATATCCGCCCAGAGATCGGCATGTGTGCCCAGAACTTCCGCCACCCGCGCCGGCGTCATGCCCTCGGGCTCCCCCAGAAGCGCGGCCAGGTCCTCGATGAGCCCCCGCGCGCGGGCCTGCACGTTCAGCCCGTCCATAAAGCGGAACTCGCGCACGGTTACGCTCACCTCAGCGCCGGTTTCGGGGTCCTGCAGCATCAGATCCATGTCCGGGAGCAGAACCGCCGCCTCACACTGGCGCGGATCGGGGGTCCCGGGTTCCGCTGTCCCGGGATCTGTCTCTGCGGTATGTTTGCGGGTTTTGCGCATCGGATCAGCCCTCCGGTCCGTAGATCACCAGCGCCGCGCCCGCATCTGGTTCGAGAATTTCCACCTGCAGCGGGATGCGCTGCGCCTGGGTCGGGTTTTTCAGGGCCATCTGCCCGTTGGGCGACACCGTGCAGCGCGGCGCAAAAAGGCGCTTGCCCACGCCCTCCACCGCATCCTCGATATAGCGCAGGCCGAACTCGCGCAGCTGTGCCTCCGAGGAGGTCGCGCGGGCCAGGGTCTGTGCCACCGGGGTGTAGCTCACGCGCACCGCCTTGGAGGCGCCGCTGATGGGCTCGAGATCGGTGAAGAGGATCCGGGCCCTGCCATGATCGATCCTGTAATGCGCCGCGTCCAGGGCGGTGTTGCCGCTCGCGCCTTGTTTGACCGTCACCGCCGGGGTGGCGGCGATGGCCGAGACCCCTTCGGGGCGCGCGCGGCTCACGCCCAGCTGGTACCAGACATCTTCGCGCAAGGCGGAGAGCAGCTCGCCTTCCACCACCTGCGCGGATTGCGCATCACGGCCGGTTTCGCCGAGGATGAAGAGCGCGAGGTTTTTTGCGCTCATATCCTCCAGTTCGATATCCATCCGCCGCGTCACGCTGCGGGGCTTGTGCACCAGGCGGCGGCGCACAGGCCCGTTGCTGCTTTCCACGGTGATATACTCGCTTGTCACGGTGACGGAACAGGAGGGCAGTTCGCCCAGGTACCGCTCACCGCCTTCCGGCTCGATCAGGTAGAGCCAGCCGGCCCCCACCACGATCTGGTTTTTATGGTGCTCCTCGCGCATCGCGTCTTTCCTTCCATGTGCTGTTCAGGTCTTCACCCACCAGATGAGATCAAACCCCTCCTCCCAGACCGCGCGCGACGGGGTCAGTTCCGCCAGGCGTCCCTCGCGCCAGATGAGCGGCTCTTTGGCGCCGGGCGGGCGAAACGCCGCAAGATGTGTGCGGATCGTCTCCAGGATCGGTGTCAGCTGCAATCTGGCCCTTGATCCTCCGGGATCGTTGCGCAGCGGGATGGCCACAACCACGGCCAGGCGGGTGATGATCCGGGCGGCAGCGCTCTGCCGGTTCACCGGATCGGCGCCGCTTTCGCGCAAGGTCAGCACCGCGATCACGGGTTTGCCCTTCATCTGCGGCACTCCGCGCAGGCTCTCGCAGATCTCGACACCCTCAAGCCCGCCCGCCTCGGAAAGCCGCTCCACGATGGCCCGGGGCGCCTCATGTCCCGTCACCCGGCTCATGGCAGCGCGGCCTCAAGCCAGTCCTGCATCACCCCGGCAAGGCCCAGGCGATCCTCCGCGTCGATCCCGAGAAAGGGGCGCGCGGGCAGTGTGATGCGCCGCGCGCCGATCTGCGCGATCGCAATGGGCACACTGCCCGTCTTGCGCCGGCGCGTGCTCTTGCGCGCGGCAAACCGCCCCTGCCCATCGAAGGCCAGAACCTGGGTCCGCGCGCTCTGTTCGATCTCGCCGCCGAACTGGTGAATGGCGGCGTATTCCACATTGGTGCCCACCAGCACGCCATCGGCCTCAACCGACCAGGTGATCGAGTGCTGCAAACGCCCGGTATCGGTCAGTGTCCTGCCGCCGCGCGCCCCGGCTTTTGCCCGTTCGCTTTCGACCCAGGGGGTGCCGTCGGGGTCTTGCGCGGCAATGAAGCGCCGCTGCACCCCGTCGGCCAGCAGCGCCCCGATTGCGTCATGGAGATCGGCGCGCTCGGCAGGCTCTCCAAGCCGTCCGGCCAGAGTGCCCAGCGTGGCGCGCAGCGCGCTGCCTTCCAGCGCGATCTCGATCCGCGCCCCGCTCATCGCCCGCGCTCCGGGCAGGATGTGTCGCCAAAGCCGTCCGCGACCGGGCCCTGCGGGGCCGCGATGCGCGGGGTTTGCGCCCGCCGTCTCACCGCTTTGCCGTCCGCGCGCACCAGAACGGCCTGGCCCCCGGCCAGGGCGCCAAGCTGCGCCCGCGCCCGCCGGGCGGCGTGTTTGACCGTATCGGACATCTCGTCGTCATAAAGACGCGCGCGGGCCAGATCACAGGCGATGGCGCGCAAAAGCGGGTAATCGCCCTCCGGCAGGGGCAGATCATAGAGGCGGGCAAGGCGCGCATCGATCGCCGCCGCCGCATCCGCAAGCACCGCCTCAAGCCGGCCGTCATCGGGCCGGCCGTCAGCGTCCTGATCCAGAAGCTGGTCGATCTCGTCCGCGCCAAAGCGGGCGCGCAGATCCGCTGCCGCCGCGTAGCTCATGTGGTGTCTCGCCCCGTCTCTGGCCCCGTCTCCGCCCTGCCGCCTTCTGCGGCCTGCGCGGCCTCCCAGGCCGCATCGCGCTCCGCCGCGCGGATGTCGCGCAGCCCGGTGATCTGAGCCAGCGCGCGGATTTCGGGCTTGCCGCCCCGCGTCCAGTGATCGGGATGGCCCGGCTCCAGGGCGGCCATCGCGCGGATCAGGGCCGCCCTGCGCTGCGCGGGCTCTGTGCGCTCCGTGCGCTCCGGGTCGGCAGGGGGAGCAGGGGCATCCGGGCCGGGCGGGCCGGGCGGGGCATCCGGGTCAGGCAGGTCGGTGTCGGCCCCCGCGCCGGGCTCCACCGCATCCCCGCCCGCGATGAGCAGCTCTGCGGCCGCGCGCGGCCAGGTCACGACCGCGCCCGCCGGGTAATGCAGCCCGTCATGTTTGACTGCGCTCAAAAGCCGGATCTCGAGATCACCTTTCTGAACGGCCGGGGCGGGATGTGCGCCTGCGTTCGCAGCTTGTGTCCGTGTCATTCGCCCCTCCTCTCACGCCACCGCGTTGCGGAAGAAATACCCCGCCAGTTTCGCAACCATCGCCTCGTCGCAACTGTCGACCACGCGCACCACATAGGTGCCGCGCACCCCGATGCGCGGATCGAACCCCACCATCACCTGGCGGCCCAGATAGGGGGCGGTGAAGCCCAGGCTGGGCGGGCCTTTATAGTCGGTGTTGGGATCGCGGCGATAAAGCAGCGCGTGCTTGCCCCAGCAGCGGGCCAGGTTGGCCGCCTGGCCGGGCCGGGCGGTGTTGACCCGGGCTGAGCCGACATGGATGCGCAGCATCAACACCCGCTCCATCGCCTCGCGGCTGGCAATGCCGGAATCCCCGTCATTGGCATGGGTGGCCTTGAGCATGCGCGGATGGGTGCGCAGGGCGGCAAAGACCTCCTCGCCCATGGCGATATCGGTGGGCTTGACGATCATGCCGGTCTGCGCCGCAACGATATCCCTGAGCGGGTTGCTGTCGGCATGGGTCCATTGCGAGCTGCCCGACAGGGTGATCTTGTTGGTGTCGGGGTAATGGGCCGGATTGAACACCAGTTCCGCCACGCGCAATTCGCGCGCGATCATCAGAAGATCGGTCAGCACCATCGACGCGCGGTCGATCGGGTTCATCGCGGTGGGGGCTGTGTTGGTCACGTCATCGGCCGGGATCGCGTCATCCAGCCCGTAATCCTCCACGGACCGGGTGTCCTCGGCCGAGCTCAGATGCACCATGGCAGGCGCGGAGCGGCGCCCCACCCGGGTGGGCGGCACCGTGAAATGCTCCTCAATGGGATAGCGGTTGAACCGGTATTCGCGGCGCATCAGGGCCGCGAGGCGCGGCAGGATCAGATCGGCGATATATTCATCATTGGCATAGCCCACGGCAATGCCCGAGCGATGAAAATCCACCGGATAGGGGCTGGGCGCGGGACCGGCGGCAAAGCGCGCGCCGGGCGGCAGGTTGCCCTGACCGGGCGGGGTCGCAAAGAGCGCGGGGCCCGGAAGGCCCCCGCCCTGAATGGGCTGCCCCTGCGCGCCCCCGGCCGCAACCGGCATCAGCTGCGCCGGATCGGGATGTTGAAACTGGAACATGACTGCCTCCTCAGATCTGTTGCGGCGCGATCAGAACCCGGACCAGGTCCCCCGGCGCGTGCGCGGCTTGCAGGGCGATGCCCACCGCATGCGCGCGGGCCTGCCAGCTCACCAGGAGCCGCTCCCCGGTGGTCGCCACCGATATGCTCAGGCCCGCATCATCCGTGAGGCTGGCCTGGCCCAGGCGGTCGGCATAGCCGTCTGCCAGTTCGATCACACCGACAAGCCTGTCAGAGGCCCCCAGACCCGGAACCGCAAGGGCTGCATTCGCCGCACCCCCGTCCACGACACGCTGATGCAGACCGCCGCGCGGGGCGCGAATGCCCCGGCCTTTCGCATCGCCGCTCACCAGGGTGCCGGCGCTGAACGCGCCCCCCGCCTCCAGCATCGCAATGCCCGCAAGATGAATGTCCACCGCCCCGCCGGCGCTTGCACCAAGATCGGCGCTGATCCCGAGCGGCAGGACAGCCGGACCGGCCGCCTGAACCGCTTCCGTGCCGGGATCGGTGATCCGGCAGACCCGGCGCGCGGCAACACCGGCACCGGCCTTGAAGCTCTTTGTGAGCAGATACTCCATCATTGCGCCGTCTCCCCGTTTGCGGCCCGGTGGATCGCTGTGGGCAGATCAAGCGCACCGCTCTTGTCCGCCGCCATCAGCGCCCGCGCCCGGTTGGCCAGATCCTGGGTGGCCGCCGTGAACTGTGCCTCCGGTGAAACCTGTGCACCCGGCCCGCCCACCTGCGCGAATGCGGGGGCAGGGACATGCGCGGGGTGCAGGGCTGTGCCCTGCCCCAGCGGCACCCGTTGCGGCAGGGCCGAGATCAGCCCATCCAGCACCTGGGACGGGCTGAGCGCCATCGGCCGCCCGTCCACACCCGCCATAGTGATCTGGCCGCCGCCCTGATCGAGCGCGCAGAACAGCGCCGCATAGGCCTGCGCTTCCGCCGGCAATACACGCCCGGCCTGCACATGCGCCGCCACACGCGCGCTTGCGCCCCGCTCGCGATCCATGCCTTCGCGCGCCAGGCGTTCGGCCGCGATCTGCTGGCGCTCGGCAAAAAGCAGCTGGCGTTCCGAGGCCAGCTCGGCCACTTCCGCCGCATCCCGGGTCTGGGGCCCCGTCACACCACTGGCCCCCGGCGGCAGCGCCCCGGCGGGCGGCGCGGCCGCAAAAAGCGGCGGGACCGCACCCTGCGGCTGTGAGACAGGCACAAACTGTAGAGCCGGCTGCCGGGCTTGCTGAGGGGTTTGTTGGGGGAGCTGGGCCGCCTGCACCGCAAATTGCGGCGCCACATCCTGTGAAAGGGGATGGGCCTCAAGCGCACCACCCGGCTGTGCTGGCATCTGTCCTGCGGGCTGTACTTGCATCTGTTCTGCAGGCTGGGCCGTGAACCGGGCCGCCCCCGGGTCCATCACGGGCTGCATCACGGGGCTGGGTTGCGCGTCAAGCGGCAGGGCCGCAGCCTGCGGCGGCACCCTTGCGCTGGTGAAAACGGGTTGGTTCATCACACCCTCCGGTTGGGGACAGGAAAAGACAAGCACGCCATCGGCGCGCGCGGAAAACTGCGAAGGTGACAGACCTTCAATGGCCGGGCGCGATGCGCCCAGAAAGCCCAGATGCCGCAGGCGCCAGCCCGTGGACAGGGGCGCAAGCGCCACCGAGCGCGGCCCATAACGCCCCGCCTCCACCGCCGCCCGAAACCCCGCATCCAGGCGGCTCAGACGCGCCTGCAGACGATCGCCTGTCACCCGCAACCCGCTGACCCAGCCCATGGCAGGCCCGTCCGTGTCCGGATGGCCCAGCACCACAGGGGCCGGGTCGGCCCCGGCATAATCACCCACGATCGCGGCCAGATCGCCTTGCGTCCAGGTCGCGCGCCGCCCATGGGCATCGGTATGGGTGCCCGCCCGGAAAATATCGATCCACCCGTCCAGCGCGGAAAAGGCGGCAGAGGTAGCGGCAGGGGCTGCGGCAGGGGCGGCGGAAACTCTCATGAGGCCCAGGCTATCAGCCACAGCCCTGCGCGTCAGCGGACCATGGTCCGCTGACGCAAGAGCCCAAACCGCGCTACCCTGAAGCGCAGACACATATACCCCGAGCGCGCCCGCCGACAGGCGCGACCATATCGGGGGGGGGGGCCGCTCGCGGCGGGGCGGCCCCTCCCTCCCATGTGACGAAAGCGCGCCATGCAACACCCGGAGCAACACCCGGAGCAGAGCACAGAGCAGACCCCGGAGGCCATCGCCCGCGAGATCGTGGCCCGCGAGGGCGGCTATGTGGATGACCCGGACGATCCCGGCGGGCCCACCAAATGGGGCGTGACGATCCACACCATGCGCACCCTCATGCTTGATCTTGACGGCGACGGCGATGTGGATGGCGAAGATGTCAGGTGCCTCACCCAGGAGATGGCCGTCGATATCTTCCTGCGGCACTATTTTCGCGCGCCCCGCATCGACTGGCTGCCGCAGGCGCTGCACGCCAGCGTCTTCGACATGCAGGTCAACGCGGGCTCAAACGCCATCAAGATCCTCCAGCGCCTGCTGCGGCTCTGCGGCCAGGACGTCAGCGTCGATGGCGCCATCGGACCCCAGACCGCGCGGGCAGCAGACGCGCTGGCCGCACAGGGCGCGCCGCTCGCGGACGCCTATGGCATCGCCCGGCGCGATTATTACTTCCGCCTCGCCGAGCGCCGGGCGCAGTTCCGCAAATACGTGCGCCGCCGCGATGGCGGCAAGGGCGGCTGGATCCGCCGCGCGGAAGACTTCATCGCCCCGCGCTTCCATCTCTCGCAGCGCCAGTTCGAAACCCGCATTGCCACCTGGACCTGAGGAGGCCCCACATGTTCCTGCGCATCCTCTCCGGCCTCTTCGGCGGCACCCGCAATGTCGCCACCGAGGTGATCGAAACCTTCCGCCCCAATGCGGAAAGTTCCGCACAGCGCGCCGCCGATGCCAAAGCCGCCGCCCTGGCGCAGTTTGCCGCCGAGTTCGCAAGCCCGCCCGCCGGAGCCTTCGACCGCGTCGTCAACGCGCTCAACCGCCTGCCACGCCCGGTCATGGCGCTCGGCACCATCGCGCTTTTTGCCTTCGCCATGTGGGACCCCCAGGGCTTTGCCATCCGCATGACCGCGCTCGAGCTTGTTCCCGACAATCTCTGGATCATCCTGGGCATGATCATGAGCTTTTATTTGGGAATTATATACTTAAGTAACATTTATGATTGACGGACTCCGACGCATTTGTTACATTTTAATAACATTCAGGAGTGTAAAAATGACAAAAGCACCGGGAAAATCAAACCGCAAGGGCCTGACCTTCCTACAGGTTGCTGCAATGTTCGGTAATGAAGAAAAGTCGCGTAAGTGGATTGAGGAACTACATTGGCCAGATGGTCCGTTTTGCCCGCATTGCGGTTCTTTCAACGTGCAGTCAGGCATCAGGCATCCAAGCATGACGCACAGGTGTCGTGAGTGCTCCAAAAAACCCATGTTTACGGTTCGGGTCGGCACGATCCTTGAGAATACCCGGCTACCATATCGCACATGGGCCATTGGTATTTACTTGTTCACAACTAACCTTAAGGGCGTATCTTCGATGAAGTTGCACCGTGAGCTTGGTGTTACGCAGAAGTCCGCGTGGTTCATGCTGCATCGTCTTCGGGCTGCAATGGAGGCAAACATGCCTTGGTTTAATGGCCCAGTCGAAGCAGATGAAACCTACATAGGCGGCAAGGAAGGCAACAAACACGCGAAGAAGAAACTCAAGGCTGGACGTGGCGCTGTTGGCAAGGCTGCTGTTGCTGGTATCAGGGATCGCGAAACGGGTCAGGTTGTTGCCAAAGTGGTAGAGAGCACAGACAAAGAGACCTTGCAGGGGTTTGTGAACGAGCATGCCGTCGAAGGAGCAACACTCTATACCGATGAGGCTAGTGCCTACAAGGGCATTGACAGGCCGCATGAGGTGGTAAAGCACTCAGTGGGTGAATATGTCCGCGATCAGGCGCACACCAACGGGCTGGAAAGCTTTTGGGCTCCTATGAAGCGGGGTTATAATGGCGTCTATCACAAGATGTCGCCCAAGCATCTGCAACGCTATGTGGACGAGTTTCAGCACCGTCACAACAACAGGCCAAAGGATACAATCGACCAAATGGGCGGCGTTGTGCATGGGATGGCTGGAAAGAACCTGCCTTACAAGAAGCTAATCGAGGATAACGGATTGAATAGCGGAGCGCGGTCATGAGCGTCGGAACTTCGCAAAGTACTGCCGGGGTATTTTCCAACACGCGCACGGTGACCGTGCCAAAGCTGGTGCTTCCCGATGTCCTTAAGCCCAACACGCGCCTTAAGATGGACGGTCTTGAGTTCCTTTCCGCTATACCTGCGGACGCAGTTCCAGTCGCATTCTTCGATCCCCAATACCGTGGCGTGCTTGAAAAGCTGGCATATGGGAACGAAGGCAAAGTTCGTGGAAAACGCCGCAGCGCCCTACAGCAAATGCCGGAGGAGGCCATCGCCAATTTTATTCGCGGAATAGATCGTACGCTTATCCCATCAGGCCATCTCTTTTTATGGGTGGATAAGTTTCACCTTTGCCAAGGTATTCACCCGTGGCTGGACGGAACGAGGCTGGACATTGTGGATCTTTTAACGTGGAACAAGGGTACATTTGGTATGGGCTATCGCACTCGGCGCAGAGGAGAATACTGCATAGTACTACAGAAACAGCCGCGTAAGGCAAAAGGCGTGTGGAAAATACATAACATTCCAGATGTAATTCAAGAACAAGTATCCCAGCGGGATCACCCACATTCCAAACCAATAGACATACAAGGTCAACTCATGGCCGCCGTGAGCCACGAAGGCGATTTTGTAATTGATCCGGCTGCCGGGTCGTTTTCGGTTCTGCAAGCGGCACGAAACCATGGCCGCACCTTCCTTGGTTGCGACTTGAACGGTTAGATTATGGCACGATTACGGGATGCCAAACCAAAGAACACATCTGGTTCTTACGCCCGGTTGTTTGGGAATGAAGCGTTAGGTGAATTGGCCAGCAAGATACAGTCAGCTGTAATCTCATCGGGGTCAGAACTGGAATCGATGATCGTGGAAGCTGTTCCCAACATCCCTAATCTGGACACCTTTTTGGAACAAGAAATCATGCCTGAGGGCGTGTTGCTTGCCCGAAAACGTGAAATTAAACGAAGTCGGACCTTGGATTTTTCGGGATCAGAGCCTGACTTTATGGTTTTCAAGCGCCGAAAAGGCGAGCAAAACTGCCATATAGTTGAGTTGAAGGACGGTCATGTGTTCGACACAAAAAAAGCTAGCGCAGAGAGGCAGTCAATGCACGGGTTCATTCAACGCAACGCCCAGCATATTCAATATCGGTTCCAGGCACACTTTTGTGCTTTCAATCAAGAAGACAAGCAAGCGATCTGGGAAGGATTCAAGAAGAGAATTTCAATCGATGAGGCAATGACAGGTCGGGAGTTTTGTGATTTGTTGGAAATTGATTACGACAGTATTGTGCGGGCGCGTCAGGCCGACGGCCCCGACAACGTAGAGTTTTTGTTGACCGAACTGGCTAAAATTGAACCAATCCAAACCCGCTTGCGAGAACTTCTCGGCTAAAACCAATGTATTCAATTTAGGAATTCGCATGACAAACCAACGTTACAATGCAGACCTGCCTGAACCCGCCGATCTGCACATCAGATCGAACAAATATCAACCGACCAAGGCTGAGTTGGAAGAAGAAATCGACATGCCTGAAATGTCATTGGATGAAATCAGGGCTGCATTCATGCGGCCAATGAGTATCAAGAAGCCTGATTAAAGAGAGCGCAGAGTGCTAAAATACCTTGCGCGGTTTTCGTTTTTATCGCGTCAATATGCGACAGTCCACTATAAAAATGTTACTTAAGTATATAATTCCCTTCTGAAACCGTTCCAACAGACGGCGAACCTGGCCGGAATGACGTATCTAAGGCCTTTCGTGGCCCATGGCATGGCGGTGGCAACTCGAGAGCAGAGTGAAGAGAACGTGCCCCATATGCTGGCCTATTTGAGCGATCCCGAATTGGACCCCAAGGTGAGACAGGCCCGTTTGCTCAAACAATTGGAAGACGACCCCTCACTGGCAGCGGCGGTAAGCTGAGGTCGACCGATCCTGCGCTGGACAGAAAACACAGGTTTTTCAGCCGGCGCGGGTTCTCCGATGCCCAATGAAAGGTAGACTATCAGCGCGGAACAAGAGTGTGAGACAACGATGGCCGAGACTGATCACCAGAACCACTGGTTGATTCCCGACGGTCGCCTGTTGGGCGACGAGAGGCTTATCGTCAAAGGCTATTGCGAAGGATTGGCCGCGCTTGGCGTCCCCCTCGCCCGCGCAAGGATCGCGCAGAATTATTCGAACCCTTTGCTCAGCGCTTGGGGGATCATCTGGACACCCGAGGAAACCCGCCGCTATACCGTACCGACCACGGTTTTATCCACCAGCGCGTGGCACGGCAGCCCGTTCGAATATGTCGTCACCCAGCGGCGCCCACTACGCAAACGCCTGACCGATCCGGACGTTCTGGCAGAGCATCCGGTCTATGCCGAGCTGGCCGAAGCAGGCGCCACCGATTTTCTGGCCATCCCGCTGGAGCACGGCAACGGCTCGGTTCAGGGCACCAGCTTTACTTCAAACGCAGATACTGGGTTTTCGGACGCACATATCCACTACATCGAAGACACGCGATACGCACCTGCCGCGGCTTTGGAACCCATTGCGATGCGCCAGTCGCACAAGAGCCTTCTTCAAACCTATCTGGGGCACGGCCCCGCCGAAGAAATTGATCAGGGGCACATAAAGCGCGGAGAACACAGAACAGTTTCTGCCGCAATCCTGTTTGCGGACCTGCGGGGCTTTACCCAAAAGGCCTCAACCTGGTCCGAGGGCGATTTGCTTGCCATGATGGGTAAGTATTTCGAGATGGTTGTGTCGCCCATCCAGGAAGAGGGCGGTGACGTTCTCAAATTCATGGGGGACGGCATACTAGCCGTTTTCAACATTGATGATGACGCAGAAGCCTCGTGCCGATCTGCGGTGCGGGCGGCAGAACACGCCCTGACCAACCTGCGCGACTACAACGAGACAGCCGCCGAAAAGGGAAACGAGCCCATCGAGTTCGTCGTCGGCATTGATTTCGGTCGCGTCACCTTTGGCAACATCGGCAGCCCTGATCGCTTGGATTTTACGGTCGTTGGTCAGGCTGTGAACGTGGCCAGTCGCGTTCAGGAACTGTGCAAGAAACTGGACGAAAAGATACTGGTGACTCGGAGCGTCGCAGAACATGTGACAGGCTACAAACACGCAGCTGGCTATCATGCTATCCGCGGCTTGCCGAAGAAAATCGAGGCTTTTGCGATCCGCGCATAGCTCTTCGAAGTCAACTTTTCGCCGAATAAAGTTGTTTGTGTCGAATCTATCGCAAGGATTTTTCGCTTATACAGCGCATATGGGGCACATGCCTATTGGCTTGGACAAAACGAGAATAGTTGTTGGTGAGGAATATAGCTGGGGTGGTAGGATTTTTTGTCAACATATTGAAAATTAACAAAATAAAGGAAATTGGGGTCAATGGGTAGTGTTAGGAAATTGGTTTGAGTCCAGCATTGTGCCTCACTTTCTGCTTTTGACTTTTTAGATGTTAGAGAGTTCGCGGGTCATACGACTTGCGCGGGATTTGGGAGGCCAGCCGAACTTCGCTGCTCTCGGCATCAAGGTCTGCTTAGCGGGTGTATGTTCAGGCATAACTTTGCACGCCGGCGCGAACGCTTGGAGTTCCAAGGCCATGGCAAAACTCAGGTTTATAGGAGCAGCAGGCGCAGCAGTGGCGAGTTTGGGCGGCAAAGCTGACTTTCGCTGCGCCTACAAAGAACAGGAGCCGTCGATCCGAAAATCTCGGCTGCTCTGTACGACTAAGTAGAACGATGTACTTTTTCCGGCCTGCCTTTTAGGTGGCCGGATAGTTTCATCTGAAGGTCGTCAGGTGAATTGATACCAAGGCGTGCGAGGCAGTGGCATTCGGGTCGCAACGCTGGCTTGCAACTGAGCCGCCGTAGTTTTTAGCGCATCGATAACAAATTCGCGCCGGTTGTCGATCAAAGCGGATGCGAAATGCGGAATCGTCAGCGACGCGATCACGGACTGCCCCATGCCATGACGGATAGGTGTTGAAATCTCGCTGATAGCATTGCTCTCCGGACTGCCAAGAGAGACATAGTTCTGGTCAGCGCAGACTGCCGCTTGATCAGAAAACTCTTGCAGAGACTCCGGGCTTTCACCCGATGCTATTTTGCGAAGATAGGCCAGCCGATCTTCGCGTGAGGCAATCTCTGAAAGAAAACACGCCCCGGCCGACGTCGGAAACACGGGCGTTGTGTAACCGACCTGCACCGTGACGCCGTAGTTCTGGGACGACGAGACACTGTTGATCACAATCAACTCGTCTTTGCCATTGGGCACCCAAAGGTGGTTGGACAGTTCGATCTCTTCAGCCAAACGGTTCATGTAGGGTTCAGCCAATTCTGCCAGTTTGCTGTTGTCTGAGCGGTTTCCACCCAGCAGAGCAAGTTTTCCGGTCAGTTTAAACAGGTCACCTTCCTGGCGGTCGATGTACCCGCGCTCCTCCAGCACGATCATCATGCGGAAGATTTCGTTCTTCGAACGGCCAATTCCCTGCGCAAGCTGAGACAGGGTCGGGGCAGTATCCGACAAAGACAGAAACTCAAGAATATCCAATCCCTTCTCCAAAGCGGGAGCGGAGTATTTTTGGAGTTTCGTTTTTTGCTCGGACATTAGCGGCACCTTTTTTCGAAGCTTTCTCAAAAAAGACCGCAGGGGCGCAAGCCCCTGCGTGTCCGACCGGCCACCCCGACAGGGAGGAGAAAGGAAACCGGCCTGATTGGTCCTTACAGGCCGTTCTTCTTCAGGATTTCTCCTGCGTTATCGGCAGTGATTGCCTCGGTGCCCATGACGACCGACTTTGGCACCTCTTCGCCTTTCAGGTGTTTCAGTGCCTGACGAAGACCTTCGGCACCAGGAGTTGGATACAAGAATGTGGCCGACAGTTCGCCATTGGCGACCCAGGTCACGCCTTCACCTGGCAGAGCGTCAACACCGATGAAGATGATATTATCCGCGCGGCCAGCGTCCTTGGCGGCCAGATATGCACCATAAGCCATCGGATCGTTGTGGCCGTAAACCATGGTGATATCTTCATAGTTGCGCAGGGCGGTCGACATGATGTCGTAAGCCTGATCCTGTTTCCAATCGCCCGACTGCTGATCAAGCAGGAAGGTCACGCCTTCTTCGCCTTCAAACGCCTCGTGGAAACCATTTGCGCGGTCATGGGCAGCTTGTGTTCCCAGGCCTCCCCAGATCTCAACGATGGTGCCTTTTGCTGCACCCGCACCGCCCAGCTGGTCCAGCGCAAACTTACCGGCTTCGCGGCCGATCAGTTCGTTGTCGCCGCCGACCCACTGAACGAACTTTTCGGTGTCCACGTTGCGGTCCAGAACAAAGACAGGGATGCCAGCGTCTGTTGCCTGCTCGACTACACCGGTCAGACCGGCAGATTCCTTGGGCGAGATCAGGATCGCGTCAACTTCCTGACGGATAAAGTTCTCCACATCCGCCACCTGCTTTTCGGTGCGGTCGTTGGCGTCCGCGATGATCAGCTCGACATTGTCGTGCTGGTCTGCTTCCGCACGCAGATCCTTGTTGAACTGGACACGCCAGGGCTCAACTGTGGTTACCTGCGAAAATCCGATCACATAGTTGTCAGCCGCCAGTACCATCGAGGCCGAAAACGAGGTTACGAGCGCGGTGGCGGCCATCAGGCCCTTGCCAAATACTCTTCTTTTCATAGTCTACTCCTTAGTCATGATGCGGGTTTCTCCAAATTCCCGCGTTCTGATTGCTCTGACCTTGGTCCGCCAAGATTTGAGGTCAGAGCCTCCTCCCTCTGCCGAGGCGCTCTTTCGCCATGACAAAGATCTCTTCCAATCGCCCTTCCTGAAGCAGGACGGCGACCACGATGATGATGCCTTTCAGCACCAGCTACGTGTTGCTGTCGATGTTGTTGAGTTGCAGGATGTTGCTGAGGAAGCCGAAGATCAGCACCCCGACGAATGTGCCCATGATCGCGCCACGACCGCCCATAAGGCTGGTGCCACCAATAACAACGGCTGCAATCGCATCCAGTTCCAGTCCCAATCCGGCATCCGGTTTGCCCTGCCGGAATTGCGCGACATAAAGGACGCCAGCCAGCGCTGAGAGGCCGCCGGCCAGCGCGTAGGTGATGATCTTGTTGCGCCCCACATTGATACCCGCCAGACGCGCGGCCTCTTCATTACCGCCGATGGCCATCAGGTAGCTGCCAAAGGTGGTGAACCGCGTGATCAGGAAAAAGACCAACAGGACACCAAGGAAGAAAAGCCCAGGTACGGGCAGGACGCCCCACAGCAATTCACGCAACATTTCGAAATTCTCGGTCGCGTTGCTTCCGGTGTAGACCGGATAAACAGCCGTATCTTGCCCGGCAATGACCCGCGCCAAACCCAGCGCACCCACCATCATCGCCAGCGTCACGATAAAGGGTTGCAGGCGGCCGTAGACGATCAGAGCGCCGTTCACCGTGCCCATGACAGCGCCGATGCAAGGCACCACGATCAGCACGGCCAGAACTCCGAATTTCGGCATGACCTGACCAGCCAACCAGACCATCACACCAATTGCGATTGCAGCAGCGACCAGACGGCTCAGCATCCGCGACGGCGCGCTCGTTGTAGCGGCTCTTTCTGAGGTTCGGTTCAGGTTACTTTGTACGAAGTAGATCAAGGCCGCGATGGTCACAAAAAGGACAATACCGGTTGCAGGCACGCCAAAGTAACTTGCAGCTGTCCAGCCTTCCTGTGTGAGCAGCATGGCACAAATCACCGTGCCCAGAGCCATGACAGACCCCACTGACAGATCAATGCCTGCGATGAAAATCACCATCGTCATCCCGACCGCGACAATTCCAGTCACCGACACCTGACGCAGGATGTCCGTCAGGTTACCCAGTGACAGAAAGATGTTGTTGCCCTTTGAAGAAAGGGGAGAGGTCAGCGCACCAAACAGGATCAGGGCGAACAGTCCCCAATATAGTTTGGTCTTGCTCAATAGCAGCATGAACATTGCCGCACCTGGGCGATCTTGTTTCACTGTCGGGCTGTTGGGTTCCATAACGGTCATGTCTTTTCTCATTTGTGGGCCGGGGCAGTTAGCGGAACTGCATCGCCAGGGCCTTGATTGAATCCACGGACATTTCTTTTCGGGAAAGTTCTCTGGCCATCTGGCCTTCGCACAGCACAATCATGCGGTCGCAGACGGCCATGAACTCAGACAACTCAGAACTTGCGAACAAAACCGAGATACCCTGATCCGCCAATCGTCCTACGAGGTCATAAATTTCGTCCTTGGCGCCGATGTCGATACCGCGTGTGGGCTCATCCAGCAGAAGGACACGGGGCTGCGTTGCCAGCCATTTGCCCAGAACCACCTTCTGCTCCTGACTTCCGACATTTTTTCGTATAAGTCATTGATATTATTATGCCTTGGTTGCCAAAAGGCACTACACGGACTTTTTTCGCCAGCGATTGTTTCGGAGTGTTGAGGGAGCTCAGGCTTTGGTCTGGCCAGTTTTTCGGGTGCGCCCGGGGGGTATCTTGAAAGGGGCTTCGTTCCAGGTCAGGCCGACGCAGGTGAGGATGCGTCTGGCATCGACCGTGGCATGGCTTGGCATGCCGTAGCGGTCAGGGGTGCCTTTGTGGCGCAGGATCGAGAGCTGCAATGCGTTCAACTCGTTGCGGATACGAGCCGGGCTCATCGGGTGTCCGAGCAGGTCCAGATGCTTGCGCAGGTGCTGCAGGCAGCAGAAGGCCATGTAGCAGATGGCGATATGGGCCCGGACCCGACGCGGCGACCAGTGATAGATGGGCCGGATTTTCAGATCGTGCTTGTTGGTGCGGAAGCAGGCTTCGATCTCCCACAACTGGTGATAGCGGGCAATGACGTCCTGTGCCTCCAGTTCGTCCGCACCATGAACAACAATGGCATGCAGCCCGTCCCATTGTGCCGCTGCCTTGATCTTTGCATCATCCAGCGTGACGTCCCCGCTGTCGGGGAAGGCCAGGAAGCGGCCATATCCCCGGCTGCTGAAGCTGCCGGGTTTGCGAGAGCGCTTGAGCTTCTTGTGCAGCTTTTCGATTGCCTTGTCGCGCTTGTGGGCATCATTGCGTGCCCGGGTGGGTGACCAGGTCACAATGACCCGCGCTCCCTCCTGGTCGATCACCTTGTACCAGCCCTTCTCGGTTGCCTCTTCAGAACCGTGTCCAGCCCAAGGCTGGCGTCCCTCCGGGCTCAAAATGTTCGCCTTCACGGCGGCCGGGGCGGACTTCATGCGATAGCCGAGGATGTAGGGCAGACCCTTGTTCTGCAACATCTGCTGGTTGTCCTTGCTGAGCATGGCGGCATCGGCCACGAACGTGACCCTGGCCACGTCGAAGCGTCCCTCCAACGCCTTCAGCGCAGCTTCCAGCGTATGACCTTCCCAGGTGTTTCCCGGGAAGAGTTCATAGCCCACAGGCAGCCCATCGGAGGTGACGATCAGCGCCAGCATGACCTGAGCGCGGTGATGCTTGCCATCCTTGCTGAAGCCCTTGGCCAGAAGATGATCCTGCTCGACCCCGTCCGCATCCTCGGCCGGGTCCTCGCGCTCGGTGTCAAAGGCCAGGGTCGTGCAATCGTAGAACAGCACGGTCACTGGCCCGCCCAGCAACTTCTCTGCCGCCGCGTGAGAGGTTTTGCAAATCCCGTCTATCACCGGCGTATTGATGTAATCCATGCTCCGATAGACCACGTCCAGATTGAGCGTGATGCCTGCCTGGTTCTCCAACGCCTCCACGGTCGCGCGCTTGCTCTCGGGCTGTGCGATCCGCGCCATAACCAGCTCTTTCACAATGCGATTGGCACTTTTACGCGCCGCCCCCAGAAGGGCCCCCCAACCCAGTTGGTCATACATCGTCCCCATGACATCCCGCAGACCCAGAGAGACCCGCGCCTCCTCACGGCACTCGGCAAGATCAACGCCAAGCTTGTCCGGCCGCGGAGCGCGGCGCACCAGCGCCTGCAGATCGGCATATTCCGTGGGCGTGAACAGTTCCATTTGCGGCGAGCGATCAATGCGTAATTGCTCCATCAAGCGGCCCGCCAGACGCTTGATATCCTCAATCTCGCTGTCGTTATGGGCCACACCCACATGGCGCAGGATCTTCTGGCGTACCTTGGAGCCGGTGCGGACGGATTCAACGATCTGGATCCGTGTGCGGTTGAGCTTTGCGTCATGTTTGGTGCGGATGAACATGGGCGAAGAGGTTAGCCATCTGAAGGCCCATGTCAATACTTTTTATAATAATGGGGCACTACAACGCGCCTCTGAGCAACCACACCTGAAAACAAACCAAAAACCCAGTCAGATCAACAAAAAGGTCGGAAGTCAGGAAACAGCCGTATCTTGCCCGGCAATGACCCGCGCCAAACCCAGCGCACCCACCATCATCGCCAGCGTCACGATAAAGGGTTGCAGGCGGCCGTAGACGATCAGAGCGCCGTTCACCGTGCCCATGACAGCGCCGATGCAAGGCACCACGATCAGCACGGCCAGAACTCCGAATTTCGGCATGACCTGACCAGCCAACCAGACCATCACACCAATTGCGATTGCAGCAGCGACCAGACGGCTCAGCATCCGCGACGGCGCGCTCGTTGTAGCGGCTCTTTCTGAGGTTCGGTTCAGGTTACTTTGTACGAAGTAGATCAAGGCCGCGATGGTCACAAAAAGGACAATACCGGTTGCAGGCACGCCAAAGTAACTTGCAGCTGTCCAGCCTTCCTGTGTGAGCAGCATGGCACAAATCACCGTGCCCAGAGCCATGACAGACCCCACTGACAGATCAATGCCTGCGATGAAAATCACCATCGTCATCCCGACCGCGACAATTCCAGTCACCGACACCTGACGCAGGATGTCCGTCAGGTTACCCAGTGACAGAAAGATGTTGTTGCCCTTTGAAGAAAGGGGAGAGGTCAGCGCACCAAACAGGATCAGGGCGAACAGTCCCCAATATAGTTTGGTCTTGCTCAATAGCAGCATGAACATTGCCGCACCTGGGCGATCTTGTTTCACTGTCGGGCTGTTGGGTTCCATAACGGTCATGTCTTTTCTCATTTGTGGGCCGGGGCAGTTAGCGGAACTGCATCGCCAGGGCCTTGATTGAATCCACGGACATTTCTTTTCGGGAAAGTTCTCTGGCCATCTGGCCTTCGCACAGCACAATCATGCGGTCGCAGACGGCCATGAACTCAGACAACTCAGAACTTGCGAACAAAACCGAGATACCCTGATCCGCCAATCGTCCTACGAGGTCATAAATTTCGTCCTTGGCGCCGATGTCGATACCGCGTGTGGGCTCATCCAGCAGAAGGACACGGGGCTGCGTTGCCAGCCATTTGCCCAGAACCACCTTCTGCTGATTGCCCCCGCTGAGCTTGCCAACCGGATGCTCGGGGCCGGTTGCCGCGACCTTGAGTGTTTCGATGGCCTTAAGCGCTTGTTTGCGCTGCTCGGCCTCGGAAAACCGCCCAAAACGGGACTGTAAAGGCATCAACGGCAATGCCACGTTTGATGAGATCGAGCGATCAAGGATCAGGCCGTTGCCCTTGCGATCTTCTGTGATCAGGGCCAGCCCACTGCGCACACCGTCCTGAGGCTTGACGGGTCGCATTTGTTTACCTTCCAACGTTATCTCACCCTGATAACTGGCACCTCTCGCGCCGAACAATGTCTCCAGCAACTCAGTCCGGCCCGCCCCCAAAAGGCCGCCGATACCCAGAATCTCTCCGCGCTTGAGATCGAATGAAACGTCGTCCAGCACTTTGCGTTTGCCGTCCCAGGCCGATAGGTTGGCGACCTGCAATACGGTTTCATCGGTCGCCGGGTTCTGACGTTCAACGGCGTTGATCTCGACGGTGCGACCGACCATCATACGGATCAGTTCGGCTGACGTCGTTTCGGTGGCCAGCCGCGTGCCGATCAGGTTGCCATCACGCAAAACCGTAACCCGGTCTGAGATTTCAAACACTTCATCCAATCGGTGCGAGATGTAGACTACGGCAACCCCCTGTAGGGCCAGATCGCGCACAACTTCCATCAGAATGTCAGCTTCAGCTTGCGACAGGGCTGAGGTAGGTTCGTCCATGATTAGCAGCCGCGCATTCATCAACAAAGCGCGAGCGATTTCGACAAGTTGCTGTTCGCCTACACGCAAATCTTTGACCGGGGTGTCGATGTCCAGCGTGAAGCCAAATCGAGCCAACGCCTTCTTTGCCTTCTCCCTCAGCGCTTTGCGGTCGATGAACGCGCCGAACTTCCGGGGCTCATGCCCAAGCAGGACATTTTCGGCCACTGTCATTTCCGGGATCAGGCTGAGTTCTTGATGCATGATGACGATGCCGTGTTTTTCGGCATCGCGCGGGGCATCGAATTCTACAGTTTCACCATCAATCTGGAATTTTCCAAATGTGGGTTTCTGTACGCCAGAGATGATTTTGACCAGCGTGCTTTTCCCGGCGCCATTCTCGCCCATCAAAGTATGGATTTCGTCACCGTCGAAAACGAGGTCGACATCCCTCAGAACAGATACGCCTGAAAATGACATGCCAATCCCGCTGAGGGACACTGTGATCTGGCTTTCGGTTCCTTGTTGCGCACGCAGTGCGGATTCTTGTTTCGCCATCACAGCGCCTCCCTTCGCCGATCTAAACGATTCTCTGTAAAACGGTTTCATATACGAAACAATAAGCGCTGGTGGAGCGTCAATAGGTTTTTTCCCTAGAGTAAAAGAGGAACTGCTTAAGTGCTTGATCCGACCTTGAAGTCGGCAAACATAGTGCGGGGTTCAGCCTTTGCAAAATCACGTAGTACATTGGTAATTAACAAAAATATTGAATCTTTGCGCTTGACCTTGCTAATTCAATGAGAGAACGGCCATCACTGAAATCCTACCCGCTTGCTTTGATCGTTCGACAGGCATTGCCCATTTTGAGTGTTTCACCAGTGAAAGTATATTGGGTGTCTTTATCAATGGCGCGAAGTTTGCCGAAAACACTGCAGTAGAGCTCGAAGGGAGCTTTCTTGCGTAATACTTTGCACTTCGGCGCGAACGCCTGGAGTCCCAAGGCAATGGCAAAACTCAGGTAGTACAAGCGGACGGCGCAGCGTTTGCGAGTAGGACGGACAGCGGAACTTCGCTGCAATCGGCATCAAGATCTGCCTAGCGGACCAAGTCGCAATTTGAAGCAGATACCTCAAAGTCCGCTTCAGCTCCATGATTGAGAGCGTGCCCATGAGCCTACTGGGCCAGCGCGTTGTCCGAAATTGTCAGGACCTTGTCCGGTGCGAACATGTCGGAATGGCCGTTCGGGCACCAAACTCTCTGCATCACGCGGCGGGTTCTCACCGCCAAGAAACAGAGGATGTAACAATGAACGCTCAAACAGAATTCACCGCCGTCGAAGATGAAATCCGCAGCATTGTAGACAAACAGAAAGCCTATTTCCGCTCCAAGGTGACGCTGCCCATCGAATTTCGACTGGAGCAGCTGAAAAAGTTCGAAGGCCTGCTGCGTGCCCATGAGCCAGAGCTATACGACGCCATTTACAACGACTGCGGCAAGTCGAAGCATCACACGCAGCTGACCGAGATGTTCCCTCTTTTCGAAGAGCTGGAGCTCGCCATCAAACACTTGAAACACTGGGCCAAGCCACGCAAGGTTTCGACAAACCTGCTGAACCAGCCCGGCAAAAGCTACATCGTCGCCGAACCGCTCGGCACCACGCTTGTCATCGGTGCGTGGAACTTCCCTTTCAACCTGTCCCTGATCCCGGTCGTAGGCTCCATGATGGCCGGTAACACCACCGTTCTGAAACCATCCGTGTAGAAAAGCGTGCAATTTTGACCCCCTAAGCGGGGAAATCGGCGTCCAAATTTGACCCCTCCCTATGGTTGTAGACATCCTTTTCATTGAGCAGTCGATGGAGAGGCAAGCGGGATGATTTGCGTGGAAACTATTAGAAAAGTGCGTCGCTTACACCTGATCGAAAAAAAGAGCATCAAGGAAATTTGCCGTTCGCTCAATTTGAGCCGTGCAACGGTTCGAAAGATAATCCGATCGGGAGTGACGGAGTTCAAATATGAGCGCAAATCGCAGCCATACCCGGTGCTCGGGCCTTGGCGCGCGCGTCTGGATGAAACGCTTGAGGAGAACGAGGCGCTTCCGAAGAAACACCGCAAGCGGATGACCAAAATCTGGAAGGAACTCTCCGATGATGGTTTTGGCGGCGGGTATGACAGTGTTCGACGCTACACAAAGAATTGGCGCATTGCGCACGGCCGACAACAGGCGCAGGCGTTCATCCCGCTGATCTTTGATCCTGGGGAGGCGTACCAGTTCGACTGGAGTGTGGAGACGGTTTTGATGGACGGTGCACTCACGACCGTGAAGGTTGCCCATTTCAAACTTTGCCATAGCCGCATGCCATTCTCCATTGCCTATCCGCGCGAGACGCAGGAGATGGTCTTTGATGCCCACGACGAGGCCTTCAAATTCTTTGGTGGAGGCTGCATCAACGGGATCTACGATAACATGACGACCGCCGTCGATGCGATCCTGTCGGGCAAGGAAAGAAAGTTCAACAAGGCATTCTCCCGGATGTGTTCTCATCATCTGGTGAACCCGATCGCCTGTACGCGCGCGGCCGGTTGGGAGAAGGGTCAGGTTGAGAATCTGGTCAAGGAGAGCCGCGCCTATAGTTTTACACCGCGTCTGGAGGTGGCCGACTTCGATGAATTGAATGCCCGGCTGCAAAAAGACGCGATCAAACGCGCAAAAGAACTGCGGCATCCGGAAAACCTGGAGGTGACGGTCTGGGAGGAGTTCCAGCAGGAAAAGCCGCTGCTGACGCATCTGCAGAAGCCCTTCGTCGGGTTCCGTGAAAAGACGGTCGCCGTGAGCCGAACCTGCCTGATCAACTTCGAAAGAAACAAATACAGCGTTGAGGCAAGAGCTGTTGGACGTCAGGTCCAGTTGCAGGTCTACGCCACGCGGATTGTCCTGCGCCAAGACGGTGAGATTGTCGGAGAGCACGAACGGTGCTTCGGCCGAGGAAAAACGATCTTCAACCCTTGGCACTATGTGCCCGTCCTCAAGCGCAAGCCTGGCGCTCTGCGCAATGGAGCACCGTTCCGTGACTGGGACCTACCACCGGCAATGACGCAGATCTGGACCCATCTGCGGGGCACATCCGACGGAGACCGGCAACTTGCCGATATTCTTTTCGCTGCTTACCAGCACGACATTGATGTGGTCGAGGCTGCCTGCGAAGAAGCTCTAAAATCTGGCCTGCGCAAGGCCGATGCGATCCTGAACATTGTCTCTCGGCGCACCAATCCCCCGCCGCCAAAGGCGATTGAGCCGCCTGCCCACCTGCAGCTGAAAATGGCACCGATCGCGGATTGCGCTCGCTATGACAGGCTTGGAGGCTCCCATGCAACTGCGTAAGGAAATTCTCGAACTTGCCCGTCAACTGAAGTTGCCAGGCATCGTCAACTGCTTTGACGAAGTGATGCAGGCCGCAGCCAAAAACAACTGGCGGCCCCAACAGGTCGTGGCCGAACTCCTCACGGCCGAACTGGCCGAAAAGACTGCGCGCTCGATCCGGTATCAGATGGGTGCCGCAAAGTTCCCGGTCTGCAAGTCCTTACCTGAGTTCGACTTCACGGTCAGCCCCGTCAACGAGGAAGTCGTGCGCAATCTTCATGACGGCGATTTTATGGACCAGGCCAGGAATGGCGTGCTGGTCGGTGGAACCGGATCGGGCAAAACGCATCTCGCAACAGCGATCGGGGGCCACGCGGTCAATAACCGCCGGCGGGTCAGGTTCTTCAGCGCTGTGGATCTCGCGAACAAGCTGGAGGCTGAACATCGCGAAGGCAACGCCGGGCGGCTCAGCGAGCAGCTGATCCGCGTCGACCTCGTGATTATAGACGAACTCGGTTATCTGCCGTTCGCAGAGTCTGGTGGACGATTACTCTTCCATCTCATCAGCAAACTGTACGAGCGAACGTCTATTCTGCTAACAACCAACCTCGCATTTGCTGAATGGCCGAGTGTGTTCACAGATGCCAAAATGACCACTGCTCTCCTGGATCGACTGACACACCATTGCGATATCATCGAAACCGGGAACGAAAGCTGGCGAATTAACCACCGCGACTAACCTCGAAATCGGGGAATAAATTCAAAACAGACAGCAGGTCAAACCTTCAGTCGAGCTACGCTCTCTTTTCGGTTTCACCTGCTGTCCACCCCCTCCTGAATCAACCTAAACACGACCCCCTCAACGCCCCTCTTAGCTCCAAGGGGGGTCAAATTTGGACGCCGATGGGGGGTCATTATTCAATGCCGATTGACATGATTCAGCCGTTCAAACCTTTCCATGCTCATTTCGCTGGTCAGGGCTTTGCCACCAAACCGGTGCTTGACGCCGCTTGCAGCGACGCGCTGGTGTTTCTGCCCCGCGCCAAGGCGCTGGCCCGGTCGCTGGTGCAGCAGGCGTGCAGCCATGCCAGCGGGACAATCGTTGTTGACGGTGCCAAAACCAACGGTGTTGACAGCATTCTGAAAGACATCCGCAAGCGTGTTGCCATCGAAGGCCCTATTTCCAAGGCCCATGGCAAGATCTTCTGGTTTCAGGCCGACGCCGAAGCCTTTACCGATTGGGCAGCACCCGAGAAGCAAAGCGTGGATGGTTACGTGACCGCTCCGGGTGTGTTTTCTGCCGATGGGATCGACCCGGCCTCGGCCCTTCTGGCACAGTCCTTGCCGGACAAGATTGGCCCCCGCGTGGCTGATTTGGGCGCAGGTTGGGGGTATCTGTCGGCGGGTCTGCTGCAGAGTGACCGCCTCAAAGCCCTTCATCTGGTTGAGGCGGATCACGCCGCGCTGACATGCGCGCAAGCAAACGTCCCCGATGCGCGTGCTCAGTTTCACTGGGCGGATGCGGTGACCTGGACCGCGCCCGAGCCTATCGACACCGTCATCATGAACCCGCCCTTTCACACCTCACGCAGTGCCGATCCGGCGTTGGGGCAGGGCTTCATCAAGTCCGCCGCGAAGAACCTGACCCGCAACGGCACCCTGTGGATGGTTGCCAACCGCCACCTGCCCTATGAGGCAACACTGGCCGAATCCTTCGCCCAAGTTCAGGAAGTGGCAGGCGACAATCGGTTCAAGGTATTTCAAGCCTCTCGCCCCCGGGCCTAAGCCCGGCTAACCTGCCCCAAATCAGGAGGATTCGGATGTCCTTTTCCATAGCTGGCAAGACAGCGATTGTAACCGGCGGGGCCAACGGGATTGGGTTGGCCATCGGGCGGCATTTTGCAGATGCCGGGGCCAATGTCGTCTTTGCAGATATGGATGAAAAACGGCTGGCCGAGGAATTGGGTGAGCAGGCCGACGATAGCAACATCCGCTATTTCGCCGGTGATCTGCGCGAAAAGCTGACCATCGCCAACCTGCTGTCGGCGACACTGGATGCGTTCGATCAGGTCGACATTCTGATCAACGGTGCGCGTCAGGTGATCCCGTCCGATCCGCTGGACCCCGATGACGACTCGGTCCGGACCTTGCTGAACCAGAACCTGATGCCCGCCCTGCGCCTCAGCCAGTTGGCGGCCAAGCGGATGATCAAACAATCCGGCGAGGAAGAGGAAAACCCGGCGGGCTCAATCATCAACCTGTCCTCGATCGCCGCGCGGCGCACCCATCCGGACCTGATGGCCTATTCCGTCTCGACCGCTGCATTGGATCAGATGACCCGCTCGCTGGCGGTTGCACTGGCCCCCAACCGTATCCGCGTGAACTCGATCGCGCTGGGGTCGGTGATGAGCGCATCTCTGCAATCGACACTGAAAGAAAACCGCGATTTCCGCAACGATATCGAGAAACACACCCCTCTGGCCCGGATCGCGGCCCCGACCGAACTGACGGAAACAGCGCAGTTTCTGGCCTCGGACGCGGCAGGGTTTATCACTGGCCAGATCCTGACAATTGACGGCGGCCGCACCTTGCTGGACCCCGTTGCAGCCCCGGCGCATTGACCATGTTTGATACCGAAAAGACCACCGCCTCAGCCTGGTTCCGACAATTGCGCGACGATATCGTTGCTGCTTTTGAAGCGCTGGAGGACAGCCACGACACCGGTCCGTTTGCTGACGCAACTCCCGGTCGTTTCGAAGTAAAAGAAACCAAACGCCAGTCCGAGGACGGCTCGGACGCGGGCGGCGGGCTGATGTCTGTGATGCGGGGCGGGCGCGTGTTCGAAAAGGTCGGCGTCAATGTCTCGACCGTCTACGGCACGTTGGGCGAACGCGCACAACAGGCCATGGCGGCACGAAAGGGCATCCCTGGCATGACCGAGGATCCACGGTTCTGGGCCTCCGGCATTTCTCTGGTCGCCCATATGCAAAACCCGCATGCCCCCGCCGTTCACATGAACACGCGCATGTTCTGGACACCGCATGCCTGGTGGTTTGGCGGCGGGTCAGACCTGAACCCTTGCATCGAATATGACGACGATACCGCCCACTTCCACGCGACCCAGAAGGCGCATCTGGACCCGCACGGACCAAGCCACTATCCGCGCCTTAAGGACTGGGCGGATGAGTATTTCTACATCCCCCACCGCAAACGCGCGCGCGGCGTTGGCGGTATCTTCATGGATGACTACTGCACCGATGACTGGCAGGCGGATTTCGCCCTGACGCAGGATATCGGTAGAGCCTTCTTGCCCGCTTTCCTGCCGCTGGTCGAAAAACGCCGGGTTCAGAGCTTCTCAGACGCTGACAAAGACACCCAGCTGGTGCATCGGGGCCTCTACGCCGAATACAATCTGGTCTATGATCGGGGCACCAAGTTCGGGCTTGAGACAGGCCACGATCCGGATGCGGTGCTGATGAGCTTGCCGCCCATGGCGAAATGGGTCTGAGGCTCAGAACCCAAAATCCATGAAGTTGTCAAAGCAATAGGCCTGTGCCGAGGTCGCCGACATATTCTCTCCGACCTTTCTGACCGTGATGGAATAGCCCGGATCGGTATCCGCGCCCGGAGGTGGGGTCAGTGAGAATTGCACCGTGCGTACGCCCGGCTCATAGGCACGGTAGATATAAATGCGCGTCGGGCCGGGTACGCCCAGCGTACGTATCGCGAAATCGCCGATCCCGCACCAGTAGTTCACTGGCGCCGATGATCCGATAGCCTTGACCTCATAGATGCCACCCTCCAACGGCGTTATCTGGGTCCGGTTTTGTGGCCCTACCCGGACACCGAAGCCGACAGCCTGCGCAAGCTGGGGTGCGAAAACAAAGGCTGAGACCGCAATGAGTTTGGCAACGCGCATCATCTGAACATCCTGAAATAAACTCTGTTCCATGAGAGTAACACAATTGGAGGTTGGGTCGAGAGGGCGCACGGCAACAGACCGCAAACACATCAAAATATTTATATGAAACCGGCACGGCGGCGCATATCATCATGATATTCATCGCAAGTCTGGTGTCCCCGTGAGCCAAACATTTCCAAAGGACTGGTTTGACCTCTCGCCCGAGAAATACGCTGATTTCGGGGCAATGTTCTATTTGGCAGGCCTAACCCCAACGCATCAGAAACGCAGTTTGGCGCAGGTTCTCTATGCCTTTGAAACGCCGTTGCGGCTGGGGCAATACCACATCTTCCGCCAGAACGGCTTTCCCCGAGGGTTCGTAACCTTTGCCGGCCTCAGCCGTGAGGCTGAAAATAGATATGCCATTCAGGAAAAGCCCCTGAAGGATGCGGATTTCACTAGCGGGTCCTCGTTCTGGATCGTCGATCTGGTTGCGCCGTTCGGGCAGACGAATGAAATTGTCGACATTCTCAAGGCAGAAATACCACACCCCCGCGTCCGAACGAACCGTCTGGTTGGTGACATGGGCCAGAACCGGATCGTAGAATGGAGCCGTGATGCCGCGGGCGAGGTCCATATGAAGCTCTATCGTAAGAAGGATTTCAAACGCCTGCTGGAAAAAGGCGAGGGCTAGCATGGTCTCGGTTCCGGTCACGGGTGATTTGACAGGGGATGTCACGGGCTCACCGCCAAACGTTGCCACCGGGCAGGTCATTCTCGGCACTACCCCGGGAACGTTTGATGTCGACAATTGGGCAATCGCGACCCCTCCGGCCAATGGGACAGCTACGATAGACGCAGATACCGGCGAATGGACCTATACGGTCGATCCCACGTTCTTTGACAGCCTCGACTTTAACCAGATTGCGACCGACACGTTCGTCATTCAGGGGTCCGATGGGATTTTCGTTGGTCAGGCGACCATCACCATTTCCATTCAGGGCGTCTGCTTCACCGCCGGAACGTTGATCGAAACCGGAACTGGACCAGAGCTCGTCGAGGCCCTGACAGTCGGCGATCTGGTCCAGACCAAAGATCACGGGCTGCAGCCTATTCGGTGGATTGAGGCCAGCCCGATCCCACCCGAGCGATTGCGTCGTGACCCTGATCTGCGGCCCGTGCGTATCCTGCGCGGCAGCCTTGGGCCCGACATACCCTCGCGCGATCTTCTGGTGTCGCAGCAACATCGCGTCCTGATTCAAGGACCGAAAGTCGAGCTGCTATTTGGCGCCGCCGAGGTTCTGGTCGCCGCAAAACACCTGTGTTCATGGCCGGGTATCTTCGTCGACACCTCAGACCAGCCGGTCGAATACCTGCATATCCTGCTGGATCAGCATGAGATTCTGACCGCCGAAGGCGCATTGGCAGAGAGCCTGTTTCTGGGCAACGAAGCGTTGCATTCCCTGTCCTCGGACGGGCTGCAGGAGCTGGCCTCGATCTTTCCCGATCGCACCCCGGATAAATCCACCGGCTTCGGACGCGCTGCTCGTATGATCCTGCGCGAGCATGAGGCCCGCGCCTTGGCCTAACTCTAACCTGTCGGGCCGATCCGCCCGCCCACATCCTGCGGCGCCAACGCAACCGTTTTGATCACGGCATAGCATCGCGCACCCGGTTGCAGGCCAAGCCCCGCGACAGAACGACGGGTGATCCGCGCCAGCACGATACCTGCCGAAGTGTCCATCGAGATAATCGCACCTGGCCCGTCCCCGGCGCGGATCGTCTCGACCGTGCCCGACAGAACGTTCAGCGCCGACAGTCCCGCCGGAGGCTGGTTGGACAAGATCACCTCTTGCGCGGGTATACGAATGCGAAGCTCTGCGCCGATCTGATGCGGGATACGCGGCAGAAACAGCGACTCTCCACCCGCGTCCAACTCGGTCAAACCGTCCCCGTGATGGGCCCGAACACGCACTTGCAGCACCGCGCCAACTGCGCGAACGCCCGCGGGTGTCACGGACGGATCGGCCAGAACCTCAGAGGCTGGGCCATGGCGCGCCACCTTGCCATCCTGCAGTGCAACAACCGAGGTCGCAAGTCGCGCGACCTCAGCCGCGGAATGCGTGACATAGAGAATTGGAACTGAGACCTCATCCCGAAGACGCTCAAAGTAAGGCAGGATCTCAGCCTTCCGGCCTTCATCTAACGCAGCCAGAGGTTCGTCAGCCAGAATTAGGCGTGGGCTGGCTAGCAAGGCGCGTCCGATCGCGACCCGCTGCTTCTCCCCCCCGGACAAACCAGCCGGACGACGGTCAAGCAAGTCCAATGCCCAGCATCTCGATCACTTTGTCCGGGTCCTCACGCTTTGCAGACCGCGGAGCAAACCAGCGCCCGAAAGACAGGTTCTGGCGCACGGTCAGGTGAGGGAACAGACGTCCTTCCTGAAAGATATAGCCGAGCCTGCGTTTGTGCGGCGGCAGCCAAAGCTTGGTGTCCGTGTCGAAAAGGACCCAATCATCCACGGCGACGCGCCCGGCCTCGGGTCGCAACAGACCCGCCACGGCGTTTACCACCGTTGTCTTGCCCGACCCTGAGCGCCCGAACAGAACCGTCACACCCGGCGGAGCCTCAAAGTTGAGGTCCAGATCCAGCCCCTCAAGGCTGTGACGCAGTCGAACGGACAGGCTCATGACCCGGCCACCCGTGCCGCCGCACGGCGCCCTACGTATTCTGACAACAATAAAGCCCCCATCGCAATGATGATCGAGATGACGACCAACCGGGTCGCCGCTGCCTCACCCCCCGGCACCTGCAGGAAGGCGTAGACGGCTGATGGCAGCGTTTGGGTCTGGCCCGGAATGTTCGACACAAAGGTGATCGTGGCACCGAATTCACCCATCGCCTTGGCAAAGGCCAGAATGGCCCCCGCGATGACGCCCGGCAGGATCATTGGTAATGTCACCGTCGCAAACACCCAAGGGCGCGAAGCCCCCAGCGTAGCCCCAGCCTGTTCAAGCCGAGGGTCGACGGCCTCGATTGACAGACGGATGGCCCGCACCATCAAAGGGAACGCCATAATCCCAGCCGCCATCGCAGCACCCGTCCACCGGAAAGCAACAACGATCCCGAACTCGCCCAATATGCGCTCGATAGGACCCTGAATGCCGAAAGTCAACAGCAGCAGGTAGCCAGTGACCACGGGCGGTAGGATCAGGGGCAAATGCACTAGACCATTCAACACCTGCCGTCCCGGAAAACGCCAGCGCGCCAAAGCGTAGGCCACGAGTATCCCAAATGGCAAAGTCGCCAGCGTTGCCCAAAACGACACCCGCAAGGATAGTTTCAACGCCTCAATCTCGGCAGGGCCCAACCAATCCATAAGGCTCACCGTTCAGGCAGAGAGAACCCCTGCCCCTTGAACACATCTGACGCGAATTCGCTCTGAAGAAAGGTCAGAAAATCCTGCGCCTCTGGCTTGGCAAAGGACGTCTCGGCGACCGGGTAAATGATGGGCGGGTGGCTGTCTTCTGTGAAGCTGCCAACAACACCAACCCGCGCGTCAGCCTGAGCGTCCGTCCGGTAGACAATGCCCATAGGTGCCGCGCCGGTCGCGACCAAAGCCAGTGCCGCACGCACATTGTCGGTTTGCGCGACCTGACGCTGCACCGCGTCCCACAGGCCAAGGCTCTGCAACGCGGCCTTTCCGTAGATCCCTGCGGGAACGGCATCGACCAACGCCATGGCAAGAAAGCCGCCCTCAAGATGTTCGGCCAGATCATAACCCGCTGAGACTTCGCCAATATGTGTCTGCGGCGCGGCTCCGATCAGTACCAATCCATTGCCCAAGAGGGCGACTCGGGTTTCGGGCTTGATCACGTCATCCTTCTGCAACACATCCATCCAATCCTTATTCGCGGAAATGAACAGATCAGCCGGAGCGCCTTGCTGCAACTGACGCGCAAGAACCGAGGACGCGGCATATGAAATCGTGACATCGTTGCCGGTTTCGCGCTGATACACGGTCGAGACCTCATCCAAAGCGGTTTTCAGACTGGCCGCCGCAAACACCAAAATCCCATCTGCCCCGGCCCGAAGCGGAGCCAGAAAACACGCGCCAAGCACCAGCGCTGCCACAAGAAAACGGCGAGGGGAGTGTCGGGCCATGTCCTCTCCAGCCTGAGGGGTTTCGGTCCCTAACGGAGATATCGGAGGCAACAGGCGTCGCGCAAGCGCCTTTCAGACTTTGCCTTCAATCGGGTGTGCAGTGATGCCTTTGGCGGAACAGGCAGCCATCGCTGACGCGACACCTGAAGAAAGGCAAGAAATTCGTGCGAACCCTCTTGCACCCGTCCTCAGGCTTGGCTACATGCAGCGTCACGGGTGATTAGCTCAGTTGGTAGAGCGCTTCGTTTACACCGAAGATGTCGGGAGTTCGAGTCTCTCATCACCCACCATCCTTTCCCCACGATGCATCAAGGTCTTACGCGACAAGCGCCTCTTGATACGTTGCGCATGAAACTATGTCCGCTGCGTCTCAGCTGAGCTTAAACGGAAAACAATACCTCCAACACTGGAGATAAACGCAGTACAACGCTCCTGACTTCCGACATTTTTTCGTATAAGTCATTGATATTATTATGCCTTGGTTGCCAAAAGGCACTACACGGACTTTTTTCGCCAGCGATTGTTTCGGAGTGTTGAGGGAGCTCAGGCTTTGGTCTGGCCAGTTTTTCGGGTGCGCCCGGGGGGTATCTTGAAAGGGGCTTCGTTCCAGGTCAGGCCGACGCAGGTGAGGATGCGTCTGGCATCGACCGTGGCATGGCTTGGCATGCCGTAGCGGTCAGGGGTGCCTTTGTGGCGCAGGATCGAGAGCTGCAATGCGTTCAACTCGTTGCGGATACGAGCCGGGCTCATCGGGTGTCCGAGCAGGTCCAGATGCTTGCGCAGGTGCTGCAGGCAGCAGAAGGCCATGTAGCAGATGGCGATATGGGCCCGGACCCGACGCGGCGACCAGTGATAGATGGGCCGGATTTTCAGATCGTGCTTGTTGGTGCGGAAGCAGGCTTCGATCTCCCACAACTGGTGATAGCGGGCAATGACGTCCTGTGCCTCCAGTTCGTCCGCACCATGAACAACAATGGCATGCAGCCCGTCCCATTGTGCCGCTGCCTTGATCTTTGCATCATCCAGCGTGACGTCCCCGCTGTCGGGGAAGGCCAGGAAGCGGCCATATCCCCGGCTGCTGAAGCTGCCGGGTTTGCGAGAGCGCTTGAGCTTCTTGTGCAGCTTTTCGATTGCCTTGTCGCGCTTGTGGGCATCATTGCGTGCCCGGGTGGGTGACCAGGTCACAATGACCCGCGCTCCCTCCTGGTCGATCACCTTGTACCAGCCCTTCTCGGTTGCCTCTTCAGAACCGTGTCCAGCCCAAGGCTGGCGTCCCTCCGGGCTCAAAATGTTCGCCTTCACGGCGGCCGGGGCGGACTTCATGCGATAGCCGAGGATGTAGGGCAGACCCTTGTTCTGCAACATCTGCTGGTTGTCCTTGCTGAGCATGGCGGCATCGGCCACGAACGTGACCCTGGCCACGTCGAAGCGTCCCTCCAACGCCTTCAGCGCAGCTTCCAGCGTATGACCTTCCCAGGTGTTTCCCGGGAAGAGTTCATAGCCCACAGGCAGCCCATCGGAGGTGACGATCAGCGCCAGCATGACCTGAGCGCGGTGATGCTTGCCATCCTTGCTGAAGCCCTTGGCCAGAAGATGATCCTGCTCGACCCCGTCCGCATCCTCGGCCGGGTCCTCGCGCTCGGTGTCAAAGGCCAGGGTCGTGCAATCGTAGAACAGCACGGTCACTGGCCCGCCCAGCAACTTCTCTGCCGCCGCGTGAGAGGTTTTGCAAATCCCGTCTATCACCGGCGTATTGATGTAATCCATGCTCCGATAGACCACGTCCAGATTGAGCGTGATGCCTGCCTGGTTCTCCAACGCCTCCACGGTCGCGCGCTTGCTCTCGGGCTGTGCGATCCGCGCCATAACCAGCTCTTTCACAATGCGATTGGCACTTTTACGCGCCGCCCCCAGAAGGGCCCCCCAACCCAGTTGGTCATACATCGTCCCCATGACATCCCGCAGACCCAGAGAGACCCGCGCCTCCTCACGGCACTCGGCAAGATCAACGCCAAGCTTGTCCGGCCGCGGAGCGCGGCGCACCAGCGCCTGCAGATCGGCATATTCCGTGGGCGTGAACAGTTCCATTTGCGGCGAGCGATCAATGCGTAATTGCTCCATCAAGCGGCCCGCCAGACGCTTGATATCCTCAATCTCGCTGTCGTTATGGGCCACACCCACATGGCGCAGGATCTTCTGGCGTACCTTGGAGCCGGTGCGGACGGATTCAACGATCTGGATCCGTGTGCGGTTGAGCTTTGCGTCATGTTTGGTGCGGATGAACATGGGCGAAGAGGTTAGCCATCTGAAGGCCCATGTCAATACTTTTTATAATAATGGGGCACTACAACGCGCCTCTGAGCAACCACACCTGAAAACAAACCAAAAACCCAGTCAGATCAACAAAAAGGTCGGAAGTCAGGAAACTATGTCCGCTGCGTCTCAGCTGAGCTTAAACGGAAAACAATACCTCCAACACTGGAGATAAACGCAGTACAACGCTCTACATGCCATCTCAGCTAATGCGGAGCCTACTGCAAAACTGGTTGCTGACGGGTCAGGTCAACTATGGACCGGTCATTGCAAAGTGGCCGCGTGAGACTGAGTTGCGCGACAAGGAGAGCGATTCGTGGAGACAAGCAAAGCTATCATTTAGCCTCGGCTCAGCTTTTAGCACTTTGAGGCTCGAAGGGGTCATTCTGATCCGATCTAAAGAACAGCTGCGATGCGGGCAAAGCAGCCCTAGGCTGACTGGTTGCTGATGATCGACCTCAGCCTAAAGAAGGCTTTCGATTTTCACTGCTCCAAGACTCTGCGTATTAGTTTGCTCTGCGTTGTTCCGACTGATTAGGCCTAGACCCTCCCATTTTTGACATCATGGCCTTCGCATAGTCGCGTTTTGCCTGCGCAGGGTCCTCGAAGCGAGCATGCACGACGCAAAAGAAAAGGGCACCGTCATCTAGACCGTTGCGAGGCGTAAACCAATCAAACGGGTCGGTTGGCTTTACCGATGCAAACTGATTTGTTGATGGCGCAGCGGGTGCGATATTCCTGACTTCCGACCTTTTTGTTGATCTGACTGGGTTTTTGGTTTGTTTTCAGGTGTGGTTGCTCAGAGGCGCGTTGTAGTGCCCCATTATTATAAAAAGTATTGACATGGGCCTTCAGATGGCTAACCTCTTCGCCCATGTTCATCCGCACCAAACATGACGCAAAGCTCAACCGCACACGGATCCAGATCGTTGAATCCGTCCGCACCGGCTCCAAGGTACGCCAGAAGATCCTGCGCCATGTGGGTGTGGCCCATAACGACAGCGAGATTGAGGATATCAAGCGTCTGGCGGGCCGCTTGATGGAGCAATTACGCATTGATCGCTCGCCGCAAATGGAACTGTTCACGCCCACGGAATATGCCGATCTGCAGGCGCTGGTGCGCCGCGCTCCGCGGCCGGACAAGCTTGGCGTTGATCTTGCCGAGTGCCGTGAGGAGGCGCGGGTCTCTCTGGGTCTGCGGGATGTCATGGGGACGATGTATGACCAACTGGGTTGGGGGGCCCTTCTGGGGGCGGCGCGTAAAAGTGCCAATCGCATTGTGAAAGAGCTGGTTATGGCGCGGATCGCACAGCCCGAGAGCAAGCGCGCGACCGTGGAGGCGTTGGAGAACCAGGCAGGCATCACGCTCAATCTGGACGTGGTCTATCGGAGCATGGATTACATCAATACGCCGGTGATAGACGGGATTTGCAAAACCTCTCACGCGGCGGCAGAGAAGTTGCTGGGCGGGCCAGTGACCGTGCTGTTCTACGATTGCACGACCCTGGCCTTTGACACCGAGCGCGAGGACCCGGCCGAGGATGCGGACGGGGTCGAGCAGGATCATCTTCTGGCCAAGGGCTTCAGCAAGGATGGCAAGCATCACCGCGCTCAGGTCATGCTGGCGCTGATCGTCACCTCCGATGGGCTGCCTGTGGGCTATGAACTCTTCCCGGGAAACACCTGGGAAGGTCATACGCTGGAAGCTGCGCTGAAGGCGTTGGAGGGACGCTTCGACGTGGCCAGGGTCACGTTCGTGGCCGATGCCGCCATGCTCAGCAAGGACAACCAGCAGATGTTGCAGAACAAGGGTCTGCCCTACATCCTCGGCTATCGCATGAAGTCCGCCCCGGCCGCCGTGAAGGCGAACATTTTGAGCCCGGAGGGACGCCAGCCTTGGGCTGGACACGGTTCTGAAGAGGCAACCGAGAAGGGCTGGTACAAGGTGATCGACCAGGAGGGAGCGCGGGTCATTGTGACCTGGTCACCCACCCGGGCACGCAATGATGCCCACAAGCGCGACAAGGCAATCGAAAAGCTGCACAAGAAGCTCAAGCGCTCTCGCAAACCCGGCAGCTTCAGCAGCCGGGGATATGGCCGCTTCCTGGCCTTCCCCGACAGCGGGGACGTCACGCTGGATGATGCAAAGATCAAGGCAGCGGCACAATGGGACGGGCTGCATGCCATTGTTGTTCATGGTGCGGACGAACTGGAGGCACAGGACGTCATTGCCCGCTATCACCAGTTGTGGGAGATCGAAGCCTGCTTCCGCACCAACAAGCACGATCTGAAAATCCGGCCCATCTATCACTGGTCGCCGCGTCGGGTCCGGGCCCATATCGCCATCTGCTACATGGCCTTCTGCTGCCTGCAGCACCTGCGCAAGCATCTGGACCTGCTCGGACACCCGATGAGCCCGGCTCGTATCCGCAACGAGTTGAACGCATTGCAGCTCTCGATCCTGCGCCACAAAGGCACCCCTGACCGCTACGGCATGCCAAGCCATGCCACGGTCGATGCCAGACGCATCCTCACCTGCGTCGGCCTGACCTGGAACGAAGCCCCTTTCAAGATACCCCCCGGGCGCACCCGAAAAACTGGCCAGACCAAAGCCTGAGCTCCCTCAACACTCCGAAACAATCGCTGGCGAAAAAAGTCCGTGTAGTGCCTTTTGGCAACCAAGGCATAATAATATCAATGACTTATACGAAAAAATGTCGGAAGTCAGGGGTTGGCTTTACCGATGCAAACTGATTTGTTGATGGCGCAGCGGGTGCGATATTGGCTTCATTGTCTGTTATATCGTCAAGCAGTGTTGGACGGGCCGTGCCGGTGTCCGGTGTGAGGATACCCATGATCTGCTCGCGACCAGCCGGAACAAAACGCCCACTTTCTTCGACTGGAAACCGGATCGGCCGCCCGGCATAAACATCCCGCTGCACTTCGCTGTTCCGGACAACAATCGTGCCATTAACCAGCACATACGGAATGCCTTCTGACGGCAGACCTTGCTGACCAAGGGTATAGTTTGCCTTTTCGGTCACAGTCTCCGGATCAAAAATCGTGATATCCGCGACCATGCCTTCTTGCATGCGCCCACGCACCTGCATTGCACGCAAGCCAGTGTCACCCAATCGCTTCGCATGTATGTAACTCAGCTGAGTGAGTGTGAGCATCAGCGGCACATCCGCTTCACGGGCCAGTCTCAGGACAAGCGCGTGACTGCCTGCGGACCGAGGGTGCCCGGCATAGTCTTCGTAAGGGGCATCCCAACTCATCAAGTTGCCCTCAATATCTAACCCGGCCATACCGTCGCCCGAGATGCCATAGCCCGCGATGGTGATCCAATCATTCAACCACTGCTCTCTTGGCGGGCTGAAAACAATGGCCGTCCGTCCCGGTTCATTCTCAGCGAAACTCAAAAACTCGTCTTTGGTCACAAAGCGATCAAGCTGGGGGTCAAAGATGGTGTCTTCGTATTTGTACCCCATCGACCCTTCCCAGTTTTCGGGGGCGATGATCGAAGCGCCGTAGTTTCCCGAACCGGCGGTCCAAGGATAGTAGCTGGACCAGACGTTGTAGCCTTGGTCGCGGGCCATCTGGAGTTTTTCCTGATTTTCCCACCATCCATAGTCATTGTCGTGGTGTATGTGCAGCGGGGCGTCCAGCACCATCGCGTTGACCAGGATTTCGTTGACCCCGGTCTGTGTCTCAGTAGGTGTGGAAGCACTTGGATGAAACCGGTGATGCACCGAAGTTAACCGCCCATAACGCGCAGCGGCCCGCTGTGCTTCGAACATCTCATAGGTTGTGATTCCTTCGCGGGCGTAGCCAATGGTAGATCCCACGCCGAGGGCTCCGAGACGTAGCCCTTCATCCAGTTGGGCGGTGATTTCGTTCATCTGCTCGCGGTTGCTTGGAACCGACGACCAACCCTCGACCCCGTCTTCCACGGATTGTGCCCGAAGTGCGAAGAAGTTCCGGAAGTCAATGTCGCCACCTTCCAGAACAAGGCCGTCATGCACCCGCATCCGTGCGAATTCTTGTCCAATGACTGTGCCGTAGTTCGCCTGCGTCACGCCTTGGCGCGCAGCGTACCACTCGTCGATATTCGCGGCTCCGACCTCAAAATCCATTTGAGTCGTAACCCCATCGCGAAGGTTAACCTTGATACCCCAAGGATCCAGCCCGTGTTGTTCAAGGTCGATAAACCCGGGCGCCACAACGTGCCCTGTCGCGTCGATTGCCTCTCTGCCGTCAATATCTTTGTCGGTAATCGCGGTGATCCAGCCGTTGCTTATTCCTACATTGGCGATCTGATCGAACCCGGTTTCCGGATCCATTACCCGACCGTTGAGGATGACCACATCGTATGTTTGCGCGACGCAGAAAGTGGAACACACGGACAACGTGCCAGCCAGAAACAGGGTACGCATGGATAGATTCTCCCTTTGATCAGCAGAATTGCATGTTTCAACGCTTTTGACGTCTGCTTTCGACCCACACTAGAAAACGATCCGGGTTCGTAGGCCGAACAGCGTAATGCTATCCTGAGAGGGGTTCAGCAGCGGGTTCGAAATGTATTGCAGGGACGGCGTGATCTGCAGCCCGGGTGAGATTGAAAACCGGTAGAAGGCTTCCAGAGTGAATTGATCGCCATCTATGCCTCGGGCCTCGGCCCAGTTCAGGCCGAGACCTGCCAGATCGGTATTGCGGCCATAGTAACCCAAACCAGCAGAAACCGACCGGTCATACAGCGCTGCGGTCCCTTTTGAGGCCCCTGCCCGAAAGAACGGCATCCACTTATTATCAACAAACCATGCGGCAGAAAACGCAGCACCGTAGTCTTCCGCCCGGCTGCCGTCTTCGGCCGCATCCGCATGCCAGAGGGTCAAATGGACATTGTCGAAATAGATGCGATCAAAGCCCGACGTGTACCCAAGTTCGAGTGACTTGAAGAGATTGCCATCGCTGAACACATCAAAGTTTGGATCAGACGGATCTGCATTTGCGTCTGCAACGCTCGCGACGGCGTAGAAGTTTTCGCTCAGCTTGATCCCACCGGCAATACCAAGGCCCGGGTTGGGCGCGTTGAGTGTCGGGTTGGTGTTGAATGACAGGTTTTGGAAGCCACTATAAGGGCTTACCAACCCATAGATATCTACAAAGTCCGTTACATCAATCTGGCCGAATTGCAGCGTCCACGAACCGTTTTCGGCCCTTTGGGTCCAGAACAGGTTGGTCAGCAGCAAACCGTTGTCATTGAAGGCTGTCCCGGTGATCGAAAGCGCTCCGCCATCCAGCCCAAGGAACTGCGGGGCGACATCGGTATAGCTATGCCGGTTTTCAATCTTGAATGTCAGGGAACCCCGTTCCGTTGCCTGCCAACTCCCGTAGAAACGTGCAATTCCGCTGGCCGCTTCGCCGGTTCCCAGATCAGCATTCGTGGTTTGGCCCAGCGCCAGGTAATCAATATTGAACCGAAACCCACCCTCAGCCAGCCGGTCTTTCCACTCAAACCAACCCGGTGCGATGTTGCGTGGAAAATCTGAACGGTATTGTGGGTCGGTGAGCCCATCTCCGGGGGTAAGATCAGCTTCGACCGAAGAGGGCCCGGACAGTCCTTGCGCCGAGGCAGCGCCAGCGACGGTAATACTCAATGTAGCAGCCAGAAGTCTTATCATTCAGACGCCCTTGCCCCACCGGTCTTGCGATTTCCCGCCGCACGGATGCGATCAGCGGCACGCTGCTTCCATTCCAGCCTGTCTGCCGTGGTTTCGAGCGTTTCGACACGTTCCGTTTCCAACTGGAAAGTCGCGTTCATCGGCATCTGGCCATCCACAACCATCATATTCTGAACAGACGGATCGATGGTCAGCATGCCCGTCAGCCGAACGGGTTCATGAAAATAGCTGGGCGCCCAGTCCCCGTTCAACCGCACACGGATCATCTGGTTGGGCGGAGGGGGAGGCATGTGACTGCACATCCCGCGTTCCGGAACCAAATACGCCACAGCCCGACCGTCTGGATCATTCGGAGCAGGAATGGCGAAACCAGCCAGTGTGATTGTTTGACCATCGAATTGCGGATTTCCGTTTGTCCCCGCCTTTCTCCGACGTTCCATCACAACTTCGCGCTGATCGAGCAGCCAGTCGATATCAATTCCATCAGCAGCCAAGGTATCCTCAGTCTCGGTCAAAAGTACTTGCCACTTTTGCCGCTCTTCTTCGCTGCCACCATCCTGCTGCAGCCTGCCGCGCAATCGAACGACGTAAAGAACATCGTCGAATTGTTCAGGGCTGAGCTCGCGATAGGGGTCTTCGAAGACCTGCGCAGATGGGTCTGGCAGGTCGCCCAATCTAATGCGGTTTCAGGCGCCGCCAGCGCAGAATGCCCACACCAAAATAACCCTGCGAATACTACCCAGCGGAACCAATGGTGCATAAATTCTCTCCGGCTACTTAGACAGGTCAATTCAGTGTGTTTTTGTAGATAACGCCATCTTTCATGATCAGTCGAATCGTATCAGGGCTTTCAGGCCTCGGGTCGGCGCCGAACCATTGATCACCCGTACCAACAACCGAGAAATCTTCGAGCGGGTTACCGTCGATCAACAGGATATCCGCATAGGCGCCTTCTTCGATCACACCGAGTTTTCCAGCGGTATACGGGTTCATGAAGTCACCTGACAAAGCGACCACCTCGCCACCTGTCGATGTCAACGTGACCATGGACGTGTAGGGCCCGAAAAACTCATTGTTCAGGTGCTTTTCATAGGCAATCTGGATATTGCACGCCTCAACCGAACCAACGCAGTCGGTCTGGAACCCTCGTTTCACCGGGCATTCCTTCATGTTGTCGATATAGCCTGCAAATGTGGCCGAGGCAGATTTGGCTTTGGCAAGGCTTGCGGGCACGCTGGCCACCGCCGGAATATCAAGCAAGCCGGGATCGAATGCCGTCAGGTTGGTGGTGATATACGCCCCTTTTTCGTTCATGACTTGGGCAATTTCACAGTCAAACGAGAAGCCGTGTTCGATCGACATCACACCTGCATCAAGCGCACTCAGGATCGCTTCCTTGCGATAGGAATGCGCCATGACATAGCTGCCATACTCATTGGCCACTTGTACGGCGGCCCTGATTTCCTCGGGCGATCCGGCCAGTAGTTGCCATGGGTCAAAGGCCGAAACGACACCGCCGGACTGCATGAACTTCAACTGGGTCGCACCCATGCGGAAATTGTTGCGCGCGAACCTGTAGACGTCGTCGACACCGCTCACCTCCTGCGCCAAATTCAGACGGCTCATGTTGGTCTCTGAGCCCGGTGGAGCGGTGAAATTCGCGAAATCAGCATGACCGCCGCGCGTTCCGATAAATGCACCGGAAGGAAAGTAACGCGGTCCTTCAATTTGGCCTGCGTCAATTGCGCGGCGCAGCCCGCCATTGGCGCCACCTGCATCCCTGACTGTGGTGAAGCCCTGCATCAAATACATCTCGGCCATCCGCGCACCGTGTATGGCAAAGTCTTCCCACGTTGTGTTGGCCTCCATCGCAGGCAGGGTCGGGCCCATCAGCATCAGGTGCGCGTGCAGTTCGATAAACCCGGGGGACAGTGTGCGTCCCTCTCCGTCAATGACCGTGGCATTTGGGGCATCAATCGCATCGGTTGAGACAGCCTTGATCAGGTTGCCCTCAACCAGAACGCTGGCATTTTCGATACGCTGTTCATTCACACCGTCGAAGACATGCACGTTGGTAAACAGCGTTTGGGGTTCTTCCTGATCCTGAGCTTGTGCGGGCGCTGAAACAGAGAAACCTGCGGCGACAATTGCCGCCGAGCAAAGAGACGTTCGCAGACCGGACATAAGTACTCCCTTCATATTCGTGTTTTGCTAACTGTAGCCCGGAAAGTTTTGCCTCGGTTGCCAGTTTCGCATTAGGATGTTCGAATGTGACTTAAAAAATGGCCACTGATCACAGCATTGGTCCTGAAAGGGTGACGAGATTGCCGTTCAACTCCACCTCTCAAGAGCATAGCGAAGGGTTCATTCGCCTCGCATTGGCGGCTCCGTTTCTGCAGTATCTCACCGACCGCGAGATCGATCCGCAACCCGCTTTGGATCAGGTCGGCTTGAAGCCCGAACTGTTGTCTGACCCTTCTGTCTATGTCCACTCAGAGCTGGTTTACGGTCTGCTAAATGCCTTCTCAGACGTGTCCGGGGACCGATACCTTGGCCTGAATGTAGGAGAAACTTTTGAACTGCAGGAATGGCCTCCGTTCGCTCAGGCGCTGCAATCAACAAACTCGCTGTTCGAGTTTTTTACCCGCTTTGTTGGGCTTGTCCCGCAGGAATCCAATTCCGTGCGGCACAGCCTTGTCATTGAAGCAGACAAAGCAACCTATCGTATCGAGAGGCAACAGGAACCCGCTGTCCCACCCATTCAAGTGACCGGTTTTGGTGCCGCGATCTATGTACGACTCCTAGAGACAGTCGTTGGAGAATCTTGGGATTCTTCGCGTGTGCGGTGGGAAAGCAGGTATATTACGGGTCTACCGGTCAACTACAAAGGTATCGAGGTTGGCTTGGGACCCGATCCCGGAATGCAAATCAGTTTTCCTGTGGAATGGTTGTTTTGTAGAAAAGCGTGCAATTTTGACCCCCTAAGCGGGGAAATCGGCGTCCAAATTTGACCCCTCCCTATGGTTGTAGACATCCTTTTCATTGAGCAGTCGATGGAGAGGCAAGCGGGATGATTTGCGTGGAAACTATTAGAAAAGTGCGTCGCTTACACCTGATCGAAAAAAAGAGCATCAAGGAAATTTGCCGTTCGCTCAATTTGAGCCGTGCAACGGTTCGAAAGATAATCCGATCGGGAGTGACGGAGTTCAAATATGAGCGCAAATCGCAGCCATACCCGGTGCTCGGGCCTTGGCGCGCGCGTCTGGATGAAACGCTTGAGGAGAACGAGGCGCTTCCGAAGAAACACCGCAAGCGGATGACCAAAATCTGGAAGGAACTCTCCGATGATGGTTTTGGCGGCGGGTATGACAGTGTTCGACGCTACACAAAGAATTGGCGCATTGCGCACGGCCGACAACAGGCGCAGGCGTTCATCCCGCTGATCTTTGATCCTGGGGAGGCGTACCAGTTCGACTGGAGTGTGGAGACGGTTTTGATGGACGGTGCACTCACGACCGTGAAGGTTGCCCATTTCAAACTTTGCCATAGCCGCATGCCATTCTCCATTGCCTATCCGCGCGAGACGCAGGAGATGGTCTTTGATGCCCACGACGAGGCCTTCAAATTCTTTGGTGGAGGCTGCATCAACGGGATCTACGATAACATGACGACCGCCGTCGATGCGATCCTGTCGGGCAAGGAAAGAAAGTTCAACAAGGCATTCTCCCGGATGTGTTCTCATCATCTGGTGAACCCGATCGCCTGTACGCGCGCGGCCGGTTGGGAGAAGGGTCAGGTTGAGAATCTGGTCAAGGAGAGCCGCGCCTATAGTTTTACACCGCGTCTGGAGGTGGCCGACTTCGATGAATTGAATGCCCGGCTGCAAAAAGACGCGATCAAACGCGCAAAAGAACTGCGGCATCCGGAAAACCTGGAGGTGACGGTCTGGGAGGAGTTCCAGCAGGAAAAGCCGCTGCTGACGCATCTGCAGAAGCCCTTCGTCGGGTTCCGTGAAAAGACGGTCGCCGTGAGCCGAACCTGCCTGATCAACTTCGAAAGAAACAAATACAGCGTTGAGGCAAGAGCTGTTGGACGTCAGGTCCAGTTGCAGGTCTACGCCACGCGGATTGTCCTGCGCCAAGACGGTGAGATTGTCGGAGAGCACGAACGGTGCTTCGGCCGAGGAAAAACGATCTTCAACCCTTGGCACTATGTGCCCGTCCTCAAGCGCAAGCCTGGCGCTCTGCGCAATGGAGCACCGTTCCGTGACTGGGACCTACCACCGGCAATGACGCAGATCTGGACCCATCTGCGGGGCACATCCGACGGAGACCGGCAACTTGCCGATATTCTTTTCGCTGCTTACCAGCACGACATTGATGTGGTCGAGGCTGCCTGCGAAGAAGCTCTAAAATCTGGCCTGCGCAAGGCCGATGCGATCCTGAACATTGTCTCTCGGCGCACCAATCCCCCGCCGCCAAAGGCGATTGAGCCGCCTGCCCACCTGCAGCTGAAAATGGCACCGATCGCGGATTGCGCTCGCTATGACAGGCTTGGAGGCTCCCATGCAACTGCGTAAGGAAATTCTCGAACTTGCCCGTCAACTGAAGTTGCCAGGCATCGTCAACTGCTTTGACGAAGTGATGCAGGCCGCAGCCAAAAACAACTGGCGGCCCCAACAGGTCGTGGCCGAACTCCTCACGGCCGAACTGGCCGAAAAGACTGCGCGCTCGATCCGGTATCAGATGGGTGCCGCAAAGTTCCCGGTCTGCAAGTCCTTACCTGAGTTCGACTTCACGGTCAGCCCCGTCAACGAGGAAGTCGTGCGCAATCTTCATGACGGCGATTTTATGGACCAGGCCAGGAATGGCGTGCTGGTCGGTGGAACCGGATCGGGCAAAACGCATCTCGCAACAGCGATCGGGGGCCACGCGGTCAATAACCGCCGGCGGGTCAGGTTCTTCAGCGCTGTGGATCTCGCGAACAAGCTGGAGGCTGAACATCGCGAAGGCAACGCCGGGCGGCTCAGCGAGCAGCTGATCCGCGTCGACCTCGTGATTATAGACGAACTCGGTTATCTGCCGTTCGCAGAGTCTGGTGGACGATTACTCTTCCATCTCATCAGCAAACTGTACGAGCGAACGTCTATTCTGCTAACAACCAACCTCGCATTTGCTGAATGGCCGAGTGTGTTCACAGATGCCAAAATGACCACTGCTCTCCTGGATCGACTGACACACCATTGCGATATCATCGAAACCGGGAACGAAAGCTGGCGAATTAACCACCGCGACTAACCTCGAAATCGGGGAATAAATTCAAAACAGACAGCAGGTCAAACCTTCAGTCGAGCTACGCTCTCTTTTCGGTTTGACCTGCTGTCCACCCCCTCCTGAATCAACCTAAACACGACCCCCTCAACGCCCCTCTTAGCTCCAAGGGGGGTCAAATTTGGACGCCGATGGGGGGTCATTATTCAATGCCGATTGACATTGTTTCTGCACCATGCCTCCGAGGGTTCTGCTAAACACATAGCCTCAGCTCGACAAAACGAAGAAGTAACGGTGGTGGCCGCTTTGCGATCCGTCTTACGCGACAAACTGGATGAAACCGATCTGGGACCAGAGGTTGTGGCTGGACTACTGGGAATACAGCCGGAACGGTTTCTGAAAGCGCTTCAAAGACAAGGCACAACACTCCCCCGCGAAATCAAACGGCTGCGTGTCGATGTCGCCAAAGAGCACCTCAGAGATGACAAGATGACAATTGCTGAGATCGGTCTACTCCTTGGCTACTCAGACAAGTCCCATTTCACGCGCTTTTTCCGTGGTCAAACCGGAATGACACCGACCAAGTTCCGTCTTGGTGCGTAGTTGCGTTGTAACTACTGGGACTGCTTGCCCCTTCATAGAAAGTGCGGATCGACAAGAATTTGCGACAGAATTTTGGAACCCTATTCAAGGATCGCAGTGGGACAATTGCCGTCGTACCGGAAGTATGTCACCCACAAGCACGGTGCGTCAGACTCTATGCAGGTCTGTCGAGAACATTCTGAATTGTCCGGTGTAGGTAACATGCCAATTGTCCGCTTCAGTTGATTGCGCGGTGGCCCAATTCGGAGGGAGCCGTAGGCGACCGTAGATTTGGGCCACCGCGTTCGCGCCACGTCGAAGCGGGTCACGCGACTTTGTGTTTGCTATCCTCCTGTGTGATGGGTGATCCGTCAGGCTGGTAGCGGCCAATGCATCTCGGGCCGTGGAAGATGACCAGTTGACCATCGGGGTATTCGTGGACCCTGACCTTCGCCTTGACGAAATGATGACGGTGCCTGTCTGCCGCGATCTGCATGACCAGGCCCTTGTAGCGCACCGTATTGTCGTTGCCGACGACGCGGTCTTCCTGCACACACAGGGTGTCGCGCACATTGCCTGTAAACGGCACGAAGGCCGAGGTCGTATCCTCCGGCTCCTTTGCAAACAGGGCATTGTGTTCGGGAAGATAGACCTCTTTCAGGAACTGATTGGCCTCTTCAATGGTTGTGATCCCATGGGACCGCAGTTCCTGCGGCAATCGGTTCTGGAACGTGCCAAACATGCGTTCAGACCGTCCACGGGCCTGCGGTGAATAGGCCGGGATCAGCTCAATGCCGAGTTGCTGCAAGGCGCGCCCGACCTGGGTCAGATTGTCCTTGTCCACTTTGCCGCCCGCTTCGGGCGTATGCCAGTAATGAGAGCCCCGATCGGCATAGAGCGAGCAAAACAGACCTTGCGCCTCGATCACCTCTGTCAGCCCCTGAAAACTGCTCATCGTCCCTTCTTCCTCGACAAAGAATGCCGAATAAACCCGGTTGGTGGCATCGTCCATGGTGACGATCAGATCCCACCACTGACCCGGAACCCATTCATGGCTGGAGCCGTCCTGATGCAACATCATGCCAACCATCGGACGGCGGGGCCGCTTGCGCCGATGGGCACCTCGTCGGGGTGCTGCCTGAACCCGGCCGTGGCGCTGCAGTGTAAGCCGCACCCAGTTGTAGCTCTGTGTGAAACCATGGTGGGCCACCAGCTTCTCGTGGAAATGCTTCGGCGTGTAATCCCAGTACTTGGTATCAAACAGTTCAAGCATCTCCATGACCTTATCCGTGGCAACACGATTGTTGGCCAGTTTGCCAAGCCGACGGTCGTACAGACCTTCTGCACCATCCGCCTCAAATCGATCCTCCCAACGCCTGACGGTGCGCACGGATACACCCAGTATCTCAGCCGCCTGTTCTTGCGTCAGCTTGTTCGCGCTTCGCCGCGAATACACATCTTCAAACTTCATCAGTCGAACTTCCTGTAACACTTCTGCTCGGTTCATAACGCCTCCTCTCAGAGACAGAATAGAACCGGACAGATCGCATGTTACATACACCGGACATATCGCGTGTTAGCGACACAGACTCTATGCAGGTCTTGTGAGGTTAAGTTGGTTTGATATCCTTTTAGGTGCCTGGATTGTTTTGTTTCGCGCCGCTCGTCAGAGTCTTTTTCCCTGCAGATCATTTCGGCCCAAGATCTCCTCGGAAGGGACAACCAAGAAGGACGGCAAAGTATGACTTCTCTGACAGTGCATTGCCGATGTGAGGTATGGCTAAGGCATAAATCCTTTCGGCACTCCGAACTTCAATGAACCTACGCTGATACCTGTCAACGAATGCAGAAAAGCAATCAGGTTTTGCACTTCCAACTCCGTGAGTTGGATCGGAACAATGTCGCTTTTATTGCGTTGACGCTCCATTTCATAATCGTCCTCCCAAACTATGAAATCGGTTTTTTGGAGCCATGGCACCTCGGGCAATGCAGCCATTTCAGGACTCCAGTTGTCCAGACTAGCCTGCGGATTCAAGTGATGGCGAATGACGCTTTCCAGATCGGGGAAGGCGCCATTGTGACCGTAAGGCGCGGTCAGGGCAACGTTGCGCAACATAGGGGTGCGGAACCTATAGGCATCCTCTAGGCGGTTGCTTTCTCCCATGCGGCCTACATCCCGAACGAAGGGATCCCACTGCCGGGTGCGGCCGGGCCCAAAGGGCGGTAGACCCAAAGCATGGAACTTCTGATCAGACATGAGAGGTCCGGCGTGGCAGCTGGAACAGCGGGCTTTGCCGTAGAAAAGCTCCATCCCATCCAATTGGGCCGGTGAAAGGGCATTCGTGTCACCCGCGAGGTAGTGGTCAAACGGGCTGTCGGTGCTACGCCACTCGATCGCCATGAAAGCGGCCAGAGCGTTGGCGACTTGCGTGATCGTTATGTCTTCGGCAATTTCGACCTCATCAAAGGCGGCGACGATGGCAGGGCCATAGCGTGGATCGGTGCGAACGCGCTTCGCTAGAATTGGCCAGCCTTTGTCTATCCGATCATGCACCGCGCCTGTAACCTCATTCTCGGCCACATTGCCCGCCATCTCGAATTGTGACGTCAGGGGAAACAGAGCCTGCGCCGCCAGCAGGGAATTCAGGCCCTCGGGCAGCCACTCCTGCGCTGGGGAATTGAAGCCGTTGCCGTAGACGTCTGAAATACTCAGCCTGCCGTCGTGAAAGACTGTGTGAATCTCCCTAGCCCCAAGGTTCCACAGGCCCGGAGAGTTGCGAGGGACGCGTTTGCGTATTATATCTGCCCCAGTGCCGGGTGTGCGGTCCGGTCCCAACCCTTGCCCGCCTTCTCCTATGCCCAGTGACAACCCGTCAGAGGTGCCGAAATCCGGGTGATGACAATGGGCGCAGCTGATGTTCTGGTTGCCCGACAGGATCGGGTCGTAAAACAGTTGATGACCAACGGCGGCCTGTTCCATATCAAATGGGATAAAGTCATCATCGGTGAGCGGGCGCGGCAAATCCTGTGCCGCAGCAGCCCCAACCCAGAAGAGAGCAACCAACCCATGCGTCAGCTTGTTTTCGCCCTTTGCATATTTGCGTCTCCGGCTCTGGCGGAACTGGAGCAAGCGCGCGACATGATGGAAGCCGGACAGTTTGAAGCCGCGCGCGAGGAGCTTCTTCCAGCCGCGCGATCCGGCAACGCCGAGGCTGAGGAGTTGATCGGCGTGATGTACTGGCTGGGCCTTGGGGTTGAGCAGGATTACGAGCGGGCCTTTGAATGGTATCTGCGCGCCTCGATGAAAGGCCACCCGGGGGCTCAGTCGGGCGTCGGCTGGTACTATGAATTGGGTCTGGGCATGCCCGCGCCCGATCTGGTGCGTGCCTATATGTGGTACACGCTCAGCGCCATTGGCGGCGACCCCGACGCGGCGATCAGCCTTGAGGAAGTGGTCAAGAAAATGTCGCCAGAGCAAATCGAAAGGGCGCATGTGCTGGTCAACGACTACAAAGGGTGGATGTACCCGTTTCGGTGAGGGCCGGGCCAAAAGCCCGGCCTACTTACTTAGTTCAAGTCCGCATCGCGCGAGGCGTTTACATCGGCCTCAGCGGCAGCAACCGCTTCGGTCAGCGCGCCAAAGATTTCGTCCCCACGGGCAACGTTGGACTGGAACCAGTCATACACCGGGGTTGCGGCCTCTTTGAACGCAGCCTTCTGATCTGGCGTCAGCACGTAGAGGTCTCCGCCACCGGCGACGAAATCCTCATAGGCCCGGATCGACTTGCGCTTGGGCGAGGCAAAGGTGGCCTGCTGCAGCGCATAGAAGCCGTCGACAACGACGCGGCGCATATCCTCAGGCATCTCCTGGAACTTGGCGTTATTCATCCACCACAGCGCTCCCATATAGGCATGGCCATCCAGCGTGACATATTGCAGACCCGCGTCGGGGAATTTCATGCCCATGATGTCGGTGATGCCGTTCTTGGAGCCTTCGACCACGCCGGTCTGAAAGCTTGTGAACAGTTCCGGCCACGGGATCGGAGTCGGCGACGCGCCCAGAGCTTTGACCAGTTCCTGCGGCAGGTCGGCGACCACGGTGCGGATTTTCAGACCTTCCATGTCCGCAGGCTCGGCAATGCGGCGTTGAGTGTTGGCGAAGTTGCGCCAGCCGCCGGTGTTACCGATGGTCATCAGACGGATCGCGCCGCCAGAGTCCTCTAGCGCCATATTGCGCATGGTGCGGGTGAAGTCTCCAGACAGGACATGCTCGGCGATGCGGTCATCGGCCATCAGGTAAGGCAGGTCAAGAACCTGCACGTAAGGGAAGATGCCCGAGGCCCCGCCCGAGGTGGAGATATAGATGTCGATGGTGCCATCAGCCACGCCCTGCAGGCATTCCGCGCCGTTCGAACACAGTTGCGTACCGATGAACAGCTCGACCTCGATCGCGCCGTTCGAGGCAGCCTCGACATAGTTCTTGAAGACGATCAGACCATCATAGTCTTCGTCATTTTCGTTCGAGTTTGCGGTAGCGCGTAGCGTGTAGTCAGCGGCCGTAGCAGCCATGGCGGATGCTGCCACAAGCGATGTGGCCACCGCTGCGGTTTTGATGAATTCTCTGAGCATGCGTTTCCTCCCTGTGGAACTCAGTTAGTTGGCAAATCCCGTTATCCTCGGGATCGTCATGGATAGTGCGGGGATATAGGTGATCAGGAAGATCACTATGATTTCAACGGCCAGGAACGGCAGGATCGCTTTGGCGATGGTTTCGACCCGCTCGCGCGATACGGCGGCGGCCACGAACAGCACCAAGCCCATTGGCGGTGTAGCAAGGCCTACGGTCAGGTTGACGCTCATGATGATGGCGAAGTGGATCGGGTCGACGCCGAGGCTGGTGAAGATCGGACCAAGGATCGGACCAAGGATGATGATCGCGGGTCCTGCATCCAAAAACATGCCGACGATGAACAGTAGCAGGTTGATCAGGAACAGCAGGATCAGCGGGTTCTCCGACAGGCTGAGAATCAGCGAGGCCAGTTGTTCCGGCGCATGGCTGAGGCTGACAACTGTCTTGAACGCCATCGCCGCGCCGACCAGCAGAAGGACGACGGCGGAGGTCATGCCTGCGTTGCTGAGCACTTCGGGCACCTCTTTCCACGTCAGCGTGCGCAGGACGAAGAAGCCGATGATAAAGGCGTAGCCCACGGCGACGGCGGCGGCTTCGGTTGGTGTGAAAATGCCGCCCAGAATACCGCCCAGAATGATCACCGGGGTCATCAGCGGGAAGAAGGCCTTCAGGCTGGCCTGACGCCGTTCGGGCCATGTGTATTTGCGGCTGGCGACGGGGAAGTCATAGCGGTCGGCCATGAGTTTGATCATCAGCATAAGGCCCACACCCACCATCACGCCCGGCACGATGCCCGCTAGGAACAGCGCGGCGACGCTTTCACCCATGACGTAGGCGTAAATGATCATGATGCCCGAAGGTGGGATAATCGGTCCGATCACAGAACTCGCCGCTGTGATCGCGGCAGCGAATTTGCGGGTGTAGCCTTGTTTCTCCATCGCCGGGATCAGCATCGACCCAAGCGCCGAAGTGTCCGCAACAGCGGACCCCGAGAGGCCCGCGAAGAGGATTGAACTCAGCACGTTCACATGCGCAAGGCCGCCCCGCAGGTGGCCCATCAGGGCCTGGCTGAACTCGACCAGACGGATGGTGATGCCGCCCCGGTTCATCAGCTCTCCGGCGAGCATGAAGAAGGGGATCGCCATCAGAGGGAAGCTGTCCATGCCATTATAGACATTGCGATAGAGCAGTGTGATGTCGTTGGTCTGTCCGTTCAGCCACAGCAGAATGCCGGGCGCGGCCAGAAGGGCGAAAAAGACAGGCAGGCCGATCAGCAGGAAAATCAGGAAGGTGGGCAGAAACCAGATCAGCATTTATTCGGCCCCCACTGCCGCATCAGGAATTTCAGGCAATAGGTGACCCCCGCCCAGCAGAGTGATGAAGGATCGCAGGATCAGTTCGATATTCACCGAAATCAGCAGAATGATCCCCACCAACAATGAGGCCATCATCCAACTGCGTGGGATGCGGTACCATTCGTCGAACCCGAGTGAGGTGGGTAGGTATAGCGCAGCGGTGGCGAATCTACCTCCAAAGCCAGTGACCTCGGACCAGCCGATATTGACGGCAACCAGCAAGACAGCGAGCGAAATCAGCAGCAGGAACAGGTTTAGCGTTTGGCCGATTATGCGAGGTAGGAAACGTTCCAGCATGTCGATGGCCACAAAGCCGCCTCGCCGGAACGCGGTGGGGGCCATAAGCCCGGTCATCCAGAGCATGCAAAACCGGGCAGCCTCATCCGGCCAAGGCAAAGCATTGCCTAGCACGTATCGGAAGAACACCTGTATCAGGATTGCTATCACCATGAGTGCAATCGCAACGACGCCAACCGCGCGGCCCAGACGCAGCACGGTTTCGTTCACGAATGCAATCGGCGCAAGCACCGATGCCAGTCCGCTCATGCGGATCCTCCCTTGTTCAGCCGCGGGTATGTCCCGCGGTCGTCAAATCGCGCTTAGTGCTGCGCGAATTGGCCGAGTTTCCCGGCGTAAAAGGTCAGCGCGTCTCCGTCCGCCATGCTGGCCTTAAGAACCTTTCCCACCACAATAACGTGATCGCCCGCATCGTGATACGCGTGTTGTTCACATTCGAACCGCGCCAGGCAGTCCGCCAACAGCGGCGTCCCGTTCTCACAACGCTCATGCTCGATGTCGCGCAGCGCAAAAGCATCTTTGGAACAGCCAAAGCACAGCTCGGCCTGTTCCGAGGACAGCACATGCACGCTGAAATGGCGGGCTTTGTGAAAATACGGGAAACGGCGCGAGTTGCGGTCGCCAGCCCACATGATCAATGGCGGGTCCAATGAAAGCGACGAAAAGCTGTTGGCTGTAATGCAAACAGGGCCATCGGCGCTGTCGCATGTGACGATGGTGACGCCGGTCGCAAAGCGCCCGAAGGCGTCGCGCAGGGTGCGGGTGTCATCCTTGTGCGGAACGAAAGTGTGGGTCATGTCCTTTGAGATTGCATTCATCATGGTACCTCATGCCCCAGTGCCGCCTCATAAAGGCGGTACCAGCTTTCGCGATCCAGTTTGACTTTCAACGCGTCCGAGGCGCGTTTGATCCGGTCCAGATTGTTGGTGCCCAAAACCGGCAGGATGTTGGCCGGATGCGCCAACAAGAAGGCCACGGCAACCGCGGCGCGATCCACGCCGAACTCGGCTGCGATTTCATCCGCGACAACGCCGGCCGGCGGGTTTCCGGCCATCAACAAACCGCCGCCCAGCGGCGACCACGCCATGATCGGGTGCCCATGCTGCTGATGAAATGCCAGATCGCCGTTGGTGAAGGGGCTGATCTCACCCAGAGACACCTCGATCTGGTTGGTGACCAGTTGGGTTTTCATCGCCGATTGTAGCAGGGACCAATCCCAAGGCCGGAAGTTCGACACGCCGACCGCGCCGACCTTGCCGCTCGCGACGACCTCGTCCAGAGCCGCTCCGGTCTCATGGTGGTCCATCATGGGATCAGGGCGGTGAATCAGCAGCAGGTCAATATGGTCAATCGCCATTTCGGACAGGGACGTGTCCACCGATTTCACGATATGCGCGCGCGAGGTGTCATAGTATTTCACCTTGGCGTCCGCGTAACGGCCACAGGGCGCGACGATGTCACATTTGGTGACGATTTCCATCCGCTGACGCAGACCGGGATTGGCGCGCAGGGCATTGCCCAGAACCGCCTCGGCCCCGTAGTCACCATAGATATCGGCCTGATCGAAGGTGGTGATACCCTGATCCAGACAGGCACGAATCTTGGCTTCGACATGCGCCGCCGATGTGTCTGCATCGTCGCCCAAGCGCCACATGCCATAGACAAGGCGGCTCATTTCCAGCGAGTCAGAAAGTTTCACACGTTGCATCAGCGACGAACTCCGTTGCCCAGCGGGGTCGCCGGGGTAGTTGCAGGCACGCGCCCATAAGCTTCGGGCAGCGAACAAGTTTTCAAGTTGGGCAGCACGCGGGCGCCGAAATGTTTGGCTTCATCCATGTGCGGATAGCCCGAAAAGATGAATGCTCGGATGCCCATCTTCTGATACTCTTCGATCTTGGACATAACCTGATCGGTCGAACCGACCAAAGCGGCTCCGCAGCCCGATCGCGCACGGCCAACGCCGGTCCAGAGACCGGGTTCAACATAGCAATATTCATCCGCCAGATCGCGGTTCTTGGCCTGATGCGCAACGCCCAGCGAAGTCGAGTCCAGCGCCCGTTCCCGGATTGCACGACCATATTCGTCATCCAGCTTCGAGACGATGTAATCCGCATATTCCTGCGCCTCGGCCTCGGTATCGCGAACGATCATGTGAACACGCAAACCGTAGTCCAGCGTGCGGTTGTAGTTCTCGGCGACCGCATGGACGGCCTTCATCCGCTCGGCCAGTTGGTCCTTGGTTTCGGGCCACATCAGGTAGACGTCGCAATGTTCCCCACACAGGTCCAGAGCCGACGGAGAATAGCCGCCGAAATAGAGCAGCGGCCCTCCAACCTGGTATGGCTTGGCCGGGTCAGTGGTCAGGCCTGAGAAGTTATAAACCTCGCCTGCATGATTGATCTCGTCCTGCGTCCAGGCCTGTTTCAGAATCTCTACCACTTCGCGCGAGCGCTGATAGCGGAACGCGCTGTCTGCTTTTTCACCGGGAAAGTCGGAGGAAATGATGTTGACCGTCAACCGCCCCTTCAGCATGTGATCCAGCGTCGCAATGGTGCGGGCCAGCATGATCGGCTGCATCTCGCCACAGCGTACAGCGGCCAACAGGTTGATCCGGTCCGTGATTGGGGCGCAGCCCGCGACAAAGCTCAGCGTGTCCTGACCGACCTGATAGGAGGACGGGCAGAGGATGTTGCGGAACCCCTGCGCTTCGGCCTCTTTTACAATGCCGGAACAATGCTCCCAACTCGACCGCAGGTCGCCATCGGGTACGCCAAGGAACTGGTAATCATCGGAACACAGCGCGGCAAACCACGAAACTTCGGCCGCATCCAGATCGGGGGATGTGATGGGGACGATGCTCATTTGATTCACGTTCCGTACATCTTTGACTTTCCTCTTGCGTAGCAATCGCTTTGATGTAGATCAATAGTGTATCAATTTTTCCTGCGACCGAGTGAAGCGTCCTCTGTGCCTGCCTCCAGCCGAAACCCAAATGCCCTGCCGGTATATATTCAGATCGCGGAACTCCTGATCCGCGACATCGCTGCCGGGCGCCTTATCGATGGCGAGCGTTTGCCACCCGAGCGAGAGATGGCGGCGGAGTTGAATGTCTCGGTCGGAACGCTCCGAAAATCACTCTCTGAGCTAGAAAAAAAGGGGATGTTGGAGCGTATCCAGGGCTCAGGCAATTACATCCGCGAGACCGGTACACAAAACAGCGTCTATGCAATGTTCAGGCTGGAACTACCTGAAGGGGGTGGCCTGCCACGTGCGGATATCCTGTCAGTTGACCATCTGAAAAAGCCAACCAATCTGCCGAAATTCGGGGCTTCTGATGCTGGTTCGCGTGTCCGGCGAATGCGCTACCTGAATGATACAATCATCGCAGTCGAAGAAATTTGGCTCGACGAAGCAGCAGGCCTGATCGACCAGAGCCTGCTGTCCGACTCACTCTATCGCTTCTATCAGCGCCAATTGGGCTTTTGGATCGCAAGAGCCGAAGACAGAGTCTCAGTCCAACCGCTACCGGACTGGACACCTCCTGACTTCACCAAACCAGCGGGCCAATCGGTAGGCTACATCGAACGGTTCAGCTGGTCGGAAAACGCCGAACCCGTTGAATTCTCAAAAACTTGGTTCGACCCAGATCGGGCCAACTACGTACAACGTTTGAAGTAAAAGGAATCGCACATGACCCGGACCATCAATTACGGGCTGATTGGATGCGGCATGATGGGGCAAGAGCACCTGCACAATATCGGATTGCTGGAAGGCACCAATGTGGCAGCGATCTTTGAGCCCGATCCAGAGATGGCAAAAGCTGCCAAGGAAATTGCGCCAAATGCGGCCATGGTGGGTTCCATGCAAGAGCTTCTGGCGATTGAAGAACTGGACTGCGTCGTCATTGTAAGCCCAAACCATCTTCATGTGGACCAGATTTGCGAAATTGCGGAAACACGTCCGCTACCGCTTTTGGTAGAAAAGCCACTATTTACCGACCCGCAAGACGGGGCTTGCCTCGAGCAGTTGCAGCGCGACTACCCCTGCCCGATTTGGGTTGCGATGGAATACCGGTACATGCCCCCTATTGCTGCTCTGATCGAGAAGGCTCAGGTGGCCGGTGGTATAAAAATGCTATCGATCCGCGAGCATCGTTTTCCGTTCCTAGACAAGGTCGGCCATTGGAACCGTTTCAACCGCAATACTGGCGGCACTTTTGTCGAAAAATGCTGCCACTTCTTCGACCTCATGCGTCTGATATTGCAATCCGACCCGATACGCATAACCGCAAGTGGCGGGCAGGCGGTGAACCATTTGGACGAGAGCTACGATGGTCAAACCCCAGATATTCTGGATCACGGCTATGTTCTTGTCGATTTTGCCTCGGGTGCGCGCGCGATGTTGGAACTGTGCATGTTTGCGGAAGGCTCTCGTTATCAGGAAGAAATATCAGCCGTCGGACCAAAAGCTAAAATCGAGGCTCTGGTTCCAGGACCGGTGCGCTTTTGGCAGGATCACTTGGGCGCCCCCCCGCCTCCGCGCGTAATCATTAGTCCGCGCAATCCCAAAGGCCCCGTATCAATGGACGTTCCAGTGGACCCAAACCTATTGGCGGCTGGGGATCACAATGGATCGACTTACTATCAGCACAAAGGTTTCTTGGCCGTGCTTCGTGGTGAAAAAGCTAAACCGGACGTAAGTTTGAACGACGGCCTCTGGGCTGTCAGAATGGGGCAAGCGGCGCAACAGGCAATAGAAACCGGCGAAACGGTGTACATGGTCGATTGAACGGGTTCAAAAACACGGGCGCGTGTTACAGCCCCTAAAAGACCCCATATCGCTCGCGTCAATGTCAGACATCGCCAATCGAGTTAGCACAGGGCCATTTCCAACGATTGTGCAAGCCTACGTTTGCGCAGTCCCACTGCGATGGCCCGCTATACTTTTTGTCTTGCCTTCCCGACTGCAAATGGCCGTCTTTCCTGACTTCCGACCTTTTTGTTGATCTGACTGGGTTTTTGGTTTGTTTTCAGGTGTGGTTGCTCAGAGGCGCGTTGTAGTGCCCCATTATTATAAAAAGTATTGACATGGGCCTTCAGATGGCTAACCTCTTCGCCCATGTTCATCCGCACCAAACATGACGCAAAGCTCAACCGCACACGGATCCAGATCGTTGAATCCGTCCGCACCGGCTCCAAGGTACGCCAGAAGATCCTGCGCCATGTGGGTGTGGCCCATAACGACAGCGAGATTGAGGATATCAAGCGTCTGGCGGGCCGCTTGATGGAGCAATTACGCATTGATCGCTCGCCGCAAATGGAACTGTTCACGCCCACGGAATATGCCGATCTGCAGGCGCTGGTGCGCCGCGCTCCGCGGCCGGACAAGCTTGGCGTTGATCTTGCCGAGTGCCGTGAGGAGGCGCGGGTCTCTCTGGGTCTGCGGGATGTCATGGGGACGATGTATGACCAACTGGGTTGGGGGGCCCTTCTGGGGGCGGCGCGTAAAAGTGCCAATCGCATTGTGAAAGAGCTGGTTATGGCGCGGATCGCACAGCCCGAGAGCAAGCGCGCGACCGTGGAGGCGTTGGAGAACCAGGCAGGCATCACGCTCAATCTGGACGTGGTCTATCGGAGCATGGATTACATCAATACGCCGGTGATAGACGGGATTTGCAAAACCTCTCACGCGGCGGCAGAGAAGTTGCTGGGCGGGCCAGTGACCGTGCTGTTCTACGATTGCACGACCCTGGCCTTTGACACCGAGCGCGAGGACCCGGCCGAGGATGCGGACGGGGTCGAGCAGGATCATCTTCTGGCCAAGGGCTTCAGCAAGGATGGCAAGCATCACCGCGCTCAGGTCATGCTGGCGCTGATCGTCACCTCCGATGGGCTGCCTGTGGGCTATGAACTCTTCCCGGGAAACACCTGGGAAGGTCATACGCTGGAAGCTGCGCTGAAGGCGTTGGAGGGACGCTTCGACGTGGCCAGGGTCACGTTCGTGGCCGATGCCGCCATGCTCAGCAAGGACAACCAGCAGATGTTGCAGAACAAGGGTCTGCCCTACATCCTCGGCTATCGCATGAAGTCCGCCCCGGCCGCCGTGAAGGCGAACATTTTGAGCCCGGAGGGACGCCAGCCTTGGGCTGGACACGGTTCTGAAGAGGCAACCGAGAAGGGCTGGTACAAGGTGATCGACCAGGAGGGAGCGCGGGTCATTGTGACCTGGTCACCCACCCGGGCACGCAATGATGCCCACAAGCGCGACAAGGCAATCGAAAAGCTGCACAAGAAGCTCAAGCGCTCTCGCAAACCCGGCAGCTTCAGCAGCCGGGGATATGGCCGCTTCCTGGCCTTCCCCGACAGCGGGGACGTCACGCTGGATGATGCAAAGATCAAGGCAGCGGCACAATGGGACGGGCTGCATGCCATTGTTGTTCATGGTGCGGACGAACTGGAGGCACAGGACGTCATTGCCCGCTATCACCAGTTGTGGGAGATCGAAGCCTGCTTCCGCACCAACAAGCACGATCTGAAAATCCGGCCCATCTATCACTGGTCGCCGCGTCGGGTCCGGGCCCATATCGCCATCTGCTACATGGCCTTCTGCTGCCTGCAGCACCTGCGCAAGCATCTGGACCTGCTCGGACACCCGATGAGCCCGGCTCGTATCCGCAACGAGTTGAACGCATTGCAGCTCTCGATCCTGCGCCACAAAGGCACCCCTGACCGCTACGGCATGCCAAGCCATGCCACGGTCGATGCCAGACGCATCCTCACCTGCGTCGGCCTGACCTGGAACGAAGCCCCTTTCAAGATACCCCCCGGGCGCACCCGAAAAACTGGCCAGACCAAAGCCTGAGCTCCCTCAACACTCCGAAACAATCGCTGGCGAAAAAAGTCCGTGTAGTGCCTTTTGGCAACCAAGGCATAATAATATCAATGACTTATACGAAAAAATGTCGGAAGTCAGGAGTTAGCACAGGGCCATTTCCAACGATTGTGCAAGCCTACGTTTGCGCAGTCCCACTGCGATGGCCCGCTATACTTTTTGTCTTGCCTTCCCGACTGCAAATGGCCGTCTTTCGTGATCGAGCTAGATGCTCTTACGGATACAGCTAAAACCCGCTTAACCCGGGCAAACCGAGACACCTTTCTTCCGTGTTGACGTTCAGGCGCCAATCAGCCCAACGACCCAGCTTGATGGCGATGTCGCGCAACTTGCGATACCGCCGACAGACCTGCTCAATCATCCAATGGCCCTGCCGGTAACACCCACGAAACGAGCATCGGGATCGAGATTAAATGTCGCGCTCTGAACCAGGATACGGAATGGTTGGATACATAGCCTGATCTTCGGTCACTAGAACCATTGTGTAGTCGGTTGCACAACTACAGTACCCTACTTAAGCAATGCGCTCGCATAGATTCGTTGGGGGTTCGTGTCTCTCATCACCTAAGATACCTCTTTAGAAAGATGCGACTCCTCGCCCGACCTTCCTGTGGCATTGTTGCAACCGGTTGCAGCAATGCGGTCTTGGTGCATAATACTGACACCATGACACTACCCAGCGCCCTCCCCGCCCAATTGCCCGCATGGCACCTGCCATGAGCGTCACCCTCAAAGATGTTGCCGCGCTGGCGGGTGTGTCGCGATCAGCCGTTTCGCGTACCTTTACCGAAGGGGCATCGGTCTCGGCCAAAACCCGCAGCAAGGTGGAAAAAGCTGCGAAAGAGCTGGGGTATAGCCCCAATGCGCTGGCCTCGTCGCTGACAACGGGGCGGACCAAGCTGATCGGGCTGATCTCGAACAACTTCCACAACCCGATCTTTTTGGAGGTATTCGACCAGTTCACTCGCGCCCTGCAGGAACGCGGGCTGCGTCCTTTGATCGTGAACCTGACCGACGAGACCGAGCCCGCCAATTCCGTCAGGATGTTGCGGCAATACTCGGTCGATGCGGCCATCGTCGCTTCATCGACCTTGCCGCCGAGCTTCGCCAAGGCGTTCCACGATGCCGGGGTTCCGGTGGTGCATACATTTGGCCGGTCCGCCACCTCGCCCGAGGTGCATGTAGTAGGGATCGACAATGTGGAATGCGGGCGTATGGCCGCGCGAGAGCTGGTGGCCCGGGGGTACACACGCGTCGGGTATCTGGGGGGGCCGAAGGATGCGACGTCGGCCATGGACCGTTATCGCGGGTTCATCGAGGAAACCGCGCAATACGCGAACCTCGAGGTATCCTATTCCTTCGCGCAGAACTACTCGTTCGATGCTGGCAGGGCCGAGATGCTGCGACTGTTGGGCGGCACTCCGGCCGAGGGGTATTTTTGCGGCGATGACATCCTTTCGATTGGCGCGCTATCGGCCCTTAAGGATCATGGGCTGACGCCGGGGCGCGACATCGGTATTATCGGCCTGAACGATATGGAAATGTCCCGTTGGGAAAGCGTCGACCTGACCACCATTCACCAGCCGATCAAGCAGATTATCAACGCCTCGGTGGATCTGGTCGAGGAGATGTTGAAAGAGCCTCAGAGATACCCTGAGGCCCGTATCTTCCCCTGCCGGGTGATCGAGAGGGGTACGCTGCGCCCCCGACAGTGATTACCGGAACATTGGCGGACGCGCGTCTTTCCACGCGCCGTCCTCTTTGCCTGACGCGACGGCGGCATGAACGGCGGCGATCGAGCGCACACCGTCTGAAGCGCCGGGCAGACCGTCGCGGGCCTCACCTCGGATTGCATCGGCCAGATCGCAATAGATATTGGCCACGGCCAGCGGGAAGCCCTCGGGGTGGGCGATGGCCACGCGCGACAGTCGTTGCACTTCGTCATGCAGACCACCTTCGCCCTTTTCGATGATCTGGGTGCGCCCTCCGACTGGGGTGTAGATCAATTGGTTGGGCTGCTCGGACGCCCAGCGCAAACCGCCGGTTTCACCAAACACTTGAATGTCGAACCCGTGTTGCCGCCCGATCGCCACGGACGACGTCCACAGGCGACCAACCGTGCCGCCTTCGGTGCGGAAATTGATCATCGCGTCATCCTCTAGCTCGCGGCTGGAAATGGTCGAGGCCATATCGGCGGACAGCGATTTCACCTGATCATCGCAGACAAAACTGGCCATATGCAGCGCATGGATACCGCAATCCGCAAACTGGCCAGAGACACCCGCCATCGCCGGGTCATAGCGCCAGCGGACCCGAGGGTTTTCGGCATCCGTCGCATCGCCGTGATGACCGTGGCTGAAATTGGTCACCACCAACCGCACCTTTCCGATATCTCCTGCCCGCACCATCGCACGGGCCTGCCGGATCATCGGATAGGCCGAGTAGCAGTAGTTCACCGCGCAGATCTTGCCCGAGGTCTCGGCCACGCGCACGATCTCTTCGCCTTCTTCGACAGTCATGGTCATGGGCTTTTCGCACAGGACGTTGAAGCCAGCCTCAAGAAACGCCTTGGCGATTTCGAAATGGGTGGAGTTCGGCGTGGCAATCGTGACCAGGTCAATACGGTCTGGGCGGTCTTTTTCGCCTGCCAGCATGTCCTGCCAGCTGCCATAGGCGCGGTCGGCATTGATTCCCAACCGCTGAGCATATTCACGGCCGACCTCGGGCCGGTGATCCAGAGCGCCTGCCGCGAACTCGAACATCCCGTCCGCCTGCGCGCCCAACCGATGGGCAGGTCCGATCTGGCTGCCTTCTCCGCCACCAATCATGCCCCATTTCAGCTTTGCCATGGTCTTTGTCTCTCTTCAATTTTACGCAGCTAGAGCGCTCAGAAATCGCTGATATCTTTCCACTGCCGCTGGTCCGACGAAGCCAGCGCAGCCGCCAGCACCCGGTTGACCTCATGCCCGTCGCGGAAGGTCGGCCAGATCGGATTGCCGGTGTGAATGGCCTGCAGGAAATCCTTGGCCTCGATGATGATCTGATCCTGATAGCCGGTTCCGTGGCCGGGGCCCTGACAGAAGGGCTCATAATCCGGATGGGCGGGGCCGGTCAGAATTTTTGTGAACCCGCGCTGCCCTTCCGGCCCTTCGCGGCGATAGAGCCAGAGGGCGTTCTGATCTTCCTGATCGAACCGGATTGCGCCCTTGGTGCCCGAAATCTCATAGGCATAACCCATCTTGCGACCCGTCGCGACGCGGCTGAAGTAGAGGTTGCCCATCACACCGTTTTCAAAGCGGCACATCATCTGGGCGTGATCGTCATTCGTGACCTCTCCGCCTGGGCGCGTGCGGTGAACGGTTTCGACCTCAGCCATGACCTGCGCAATCGGGCCGATAAGCGCCAGCGCGCCGTTCACCATATGCGGTGCCAGATCTCCGATCGTGCCGTTGGCCATGCCGGTCGTGCGCCACGTGGCGGGGGCGTCGGGGTCAGCATAGAAATCCTCGGTATGCTCACCGCGAAACCAGGTGATGTCGCCGATCTCACCTTCGGCAATCAGTTTGCGCGCATACTGACTGGCAGGGGTGCGGATATAGTTGAAACCCACCATATTGACGACGCCGGCTTCCTCGGCCGAGCGCGTCATCGCCTGACTGTCCTCCAGTGACGCCCCAAGAGGTTTCTCGCACAGGACCGGCTTGCCCAAGGCAAAGGCCGCCTCGGCGATCTGGCGGTGCGTTTCCTGAGGCGACGCGATGACAATCGCTTCAACCTTCGGATCCTCAAGCAGAGCGCGCCAATCATCGGTCGCGCGCTGGAACCCATAGGCCGCACGGTATCGTTCGGCACTTTCAGGGGACGAGGCGCAAATCACCTCGAGCTGCGGACGCAGAGCAGTGTTGAACACAGCGCCCACGGCGGACATGGCAACAGAATGCGCCTTGCCCATATAGCCGCCACCAACAATTCCAATTCCGATTTCAGGCATCTGTCGCGGCTCCGAACATACTATTTGCAACCGGTTGCAAAATCAGTATCGTGTGAATCGATTCAACGCAAGGTCCAAACTTTGCCGACGACGTTACGCCGGAGGAACATCACGTGAGCGCTTTGGTCGAGGGCATCAAAGGAAATCGGTTTGCGGTTTTCGGTCGTGCCGGAATGGATATGTTTGCCGATCCAATCGGCGTCAAAAGCGAGGATGCCGACACGTTCCATGCCGATCTCGGCGGATCCTCGGCCAATATTTGCGCGGGTCTGGTCAAGCTCGGCAGTCAGGCATCATTGGTTACCTCGGTCTCGGACGATGCAGTTGGTCGATTCTGTCTGAACCGCCTGCGGCACTACGGTGTCGACACCTCTTACATCCGCGTTGTCGGCGGTGAGTTCCGCATATCCCTGGCGATTTATGAAAGCCGGATCGAGAATTTTCAGAACGTCATCTACCGCAATGGTGCGGTCGATTTCCAAGTCACCGAAGAGGACATGGACCGGATCGACTATGCGACATTCTCAGCCGTGATATCCGCCGGAACTGTCTTTGCAGCGGAACCGTCACGCGGCGCCACGTTTAGGGCTTTTGACAACGCGCGCGCCGCAGGGTTGCCGGTGGTTTTCGATATCGACTATCGCCCTTATAGCTGGCCGTCGCCCGAAGTTGCGGCCGATGTCCTGTCCCGGGCCGGAGAGGCCAGTGATCTGATTGTCGGCAATGACGAGGAATTCGGCTTCATGGCCGGCGGCATCGAAAAAGGGTTCGCAAAGGCCAAGGAATTGGCCGAAAAGCCGGGCCGCATCGTCATATACAAGATGGGTGAAAAAGGTGCGGTCACGATGATGGACGGTCAGGAGATTCACACGGGCATCTACCCCGTTACCGCAGTCAAACCCAACGGAGCAGGTGACAGCTTTATGGCAGGCTTGCTGGCCTCTGTCGCAGCTGGCTATTCGTTGGAAGAAGCCGTCATGCGCGGTTCGGCCTGCGCATCCATCGTGGTTTCGAAACCCGGATGCGCCCCCGCCATGCCCACAACGCCCGAGCTGGATGCGTTTCTGGCCGACCATCCCGGCCCGACCATATAGGAGGCTCCCATGCACATCGCGCCCTATGATAACAAGAACAAAGCCATCGTCGATGTCGACGATCCGCTGGTCCCGCTGAACTATTTCAACATCGTCAAGCTCAAGCGCGGCGAGGCGTTCGAATACCAGGTACCGGGCTATGAGACCTGCATCGCCCCCGCCACCGGCTCGGTGGATGTAGACATCGAAGGCGTGCAATTCGCCAAGATGGGCAACCGAGGCGAGGACGTGTGGGATGGTGAGCCAGAGGGCGTCTATGTCCCGGTTGGCGCCAAAACGCAGCTGGTCTGTGTGTCGGAAGAGGCCGAGGTTTTCATCGCCGGGGCCAAGTATGACAAGGTTCTGGACCCGTTCGATGTCCGCGAGCATGACCTTGTGCAATACGGCAGCGACGACACCAAAACGCATCGCAAGATCAAACATATCCTCGGGCAAAAACAACAGGATAAGGTCGGCCGCCTTTTGGTGAGTGAGCTGTTCACCGTCGGCCAAGGCGGCTGGTCGGGCTTTCCCAGCCACAAACACGACACCAACCGTCTGCCGGATGAGACGCGCCACGACGAGACCTATAACTTCCGCTTCAAACCCAATTGGGGCTCGGGCCTGCAGATGTTGCAGCGCGAAGACAATGAACCGGGTGATGCCTATCACATCGTCGATGGCTCGACCGTTTGTATCGACAAGGGCTATCATCCCTGCTGCGTGCTGCCAGGTTATGAGATGTATTACTTCACCATCCTCGGCGGGCTGACGCAGCGATCGCTGGTGCAGTATTTCCAACCCACCCATGCCTATCAGGTCGAGACGATCCCGGGCATCAAAGACATGATCGCGAAGTTTAAATGACGCTCGTCACCCTGAAAGACGTCCTGCAACCGGCCTATGAACAGGGCTATGCCGTCGGTGGTCTGGTTACCCTCGGCTGGGAGGACATGCGCGCCTATGTGGCCGCTGCCGAGGCTGAAAACGCGCCCGTCATCCTGCAGGCAGGTCCCAGCTGTCGCGAACACACGCCCCTGCCCATCCTTGGTAAAATGTTCCGCCATCTGGCCGAGGGGGTCTCGGTCCCCGTAGTGGCACATCTGGACCATGGTTACACATATGAGGACTGCAAGATCGCGTTGGACAGCGGTTTTACGTCATTGATGTTCGACGGGTCGCGCAAACCGTTGCAACAGAATATCGACGAGACCGCCGCCATTGCTGAAATGGCCCACGCAGCCGGGATTTCCTGTGAAGGTGAGATCGGGTTCGTCGGCTATTCCGGCGGTGAAGGCTCGAACGGAACTGACCCCGAGGAGGCCGCGCAATTCGCCCGTGAAACAGGCGTGGATGCGATGGCGATCTCGGTCGGGAATGTCCACCTGCAACAGAACAAGGAAGGCGGTCTGGACGAAGACCGCATCGCTCGGATCGACGCGCTGACCGAGGTTCCGCTGGTGATCCACGGAGGCTCGGGCGTACCGGTCGAACAGCGCACGCGTTTGGCCAAAGGCACCTCGATCTGCAAATTCAACATCGGGACCGAACTGCGCATGGCCTTCGGCAACGCCCTACGCGACGCTGTGAAAAGCGACCCCGAACGGTTCGACCGCGTGACCATCCTGAAAGAGACCCACGACCCGGTCGAAGCCGCCGCCCGCACCGTCATCAGCGCCTTTGGGGCACCGCCTCAAAGATAGCGAGATCGGGATGTAATTGGCTATGTAGTTTAACCCTGCGACTAGATAGATTGTCTTTCTCAGGCAACGTTTGTGTATCTGGGGGAAAAGTGGTCCTTCGGTCAGCGAGCGGAGAAAAAGGAAAAAAGAGCCCAGAGAGATCGATGCTGCGCTGCGCACCAATGTCTGCTTCAATGGTTCTTGGTTTTGCGCTATGAACGTAAGCACTTCGAGCAAACCCGACCTATGGCAACAATTTTGGCGACTCAAAATCCGATCATACGCCCCGCGCAGGCGGCGGACGCCAATGCCTTGGCGACCTGTATCGACGCAGCATATGGAAAATACGCCGAGCGCATCTCCGATCTCCCCGCTGTTTCCAACGGATGCGCGCAAGACATTGCCGACAATCAGGTTTGGGTCGTCGTGCAAAGCAACGAGATCATAGCTGGTCTCGTTCTTGTCGCCGGTGATGGTTTCATGAAACTTGCGAACCTTGCGGTTCATCCCGACCATGTCGGTGAGGGTCTGGGACGTAAACTGATCGAACTTTCAGAGCGCGAAGCAAAACGGCTAAGATTCAGTGAAATGCGTCTGAATACCCACGTCGACATGCCCGAGAATGTTCGACTTTACCAGCACTTGGGGTGTCGAGAACATTCTGAATTGTCCGGTGTAGGTAACATGCCAATTGTCCGCTTCAGTTGATTGCGCGGTGGCCCAATTCGGAGGGAGCCGTAGGCGACCGTAGATTTGGGCCACCGCGTTCGCGCCACGTCGAAGCGGGTCACGCGACTTTGTGTTTGCTATCCTCCTGTGTGATGGGTGATCCGTCAGGCTGGTAGCGGCCAATGCATCTCGGGCCGTGGAAGATGACCAGTTGACCATCGGGGTATTCGTGGACCCTGACCTTCGCCTTGACGAAATGATGACGGTGCCTGTCTGCCGCGATCTGCATGACCAGGCCCTTGTAGCGCACCGTATTGTCGTTGCCGACGACGCGGTCTTCCTGCACACACAGGGTGTCGCGCACATTGCCTGTAAACGGCACGAAGGCCGAGGTCGTATCCTCCGGCTCCTTTGCAAACAGGGCATTGTGTTCGGGAAGATAGACCTCTTTCAGGAACTGATTGGCCTCTTCAATGGTTGTGATCCCATGGGACCGCAGTTCCTGCGGCAATCGGTTCTGGAACGTGCCAAACATGCGTTCAGACCGTCCACGGGCCTGCGGTGAATAGGCCGGGATCAGCTCAATGCCGAGTTGCTGCAAGGCGCGCCCGACCTGGGTCAGATTGTCCTTGTCCACTTTGCCGCCCGCTTCGGGCGTATGCCAGTAATGAGAGCCCCGATCGGCATAGAGCGAGCAAAACAGACCTTGCGCCTCGATCACCTCTGTCAGCCCCTGAAAACTGCTCATCGTCCCTTCTTCCTCGACAAAGAATGCCGAATAAACCCGGTTGGTGGCATCGTCCATGGTGACGATCAGATCCCACCACTGACCCGGAACCCATTCATGGCTGGAGCCGTCCTGATGCAACATCATGCCAACCATCGGACGGCGGGGCCGCTTGCGCCGATGGGCACCTCGTCGGGGTGCTGCCTGAACCCGGCCGTGGCGCTGCAGTGTAAGCCGCACCCAGTTGTAGCTCTGTGTGAAACCATGGTGGGCCACCAGCTTCTCGTGGAAATGCTTCGGCGTGTAATCCCAGTACTTGGTATCAAACAGTTCAAGCATCTCCATGACCTTATCCGTGGCAACACGATTGTTGGCCAGTTTGCCAAGCCGACGGTCGTACAGACCTTCTGCACCATCCGCCTCAAATCGATCCTCCCAACGCCTGACGGTGCGCACGGATACACCCAGTATCTCAGCCGCCTGTTCTTGCGTCAGCTTGTTCGCGCTTCGCCGCGAATACACATCTTCAAACTTCATCAGTCGAACTTCCTGTAACACTTCTGCTCGGTTCATAACGCCTCCTCTCAGAGACAGAATAGAACCGGACAGATCGCATGTTACATACACCGGACATATCGCGTGTTAGCGACACACTTGGGGTGTCGAGAACATTCTGAATTGTCCGGTGTAGGTAACATGCCAATTGTCCGCTTCAGTTGATTGCGCGGTGGCCCAATTCGGAGGGAGCCGTAGGCGACCGTAGATTTGGGCCACCGCGTTCGCGCCACGTCGAAGCGGGTCACGCGACTTTGTGTTTGCTATCCTCCTGTGTGATGGGTGATCCGTCAGGCTGGTAGCGGCCAATGCATCTCGGGCCGTGGAAGATGACCAGTTGACCATCGGGGTATTCGTGGACCCTGACCTTCGCCTTGACGAAATGATGACGGTGCCTGTCTGCCGCGATCTGCATGACCAGGCCCTTGTAGCGCACCGTATTGTCGTTGCCGACGACGCGGTCTTCCTGCACACACAGGGTGTCGCGCACATTGCCTGTAAACGGCACGAAGGCCGAGGTCGTATCCTCCGGCTCCTTTGCAAACAGGGCATTGTGTTCGGGAAGATAGACCTCTTTCAGGAACTGATTGGCCTCTTCAATGGTTGTGATCCCATGGGACCGCAGTTCCTGCGGCAATCGGTTCTGGAACGTGCCAAACATGCGTTCAGACCGTCCACGGGCCTGCGGTGAATAGGCCGGGATCAGCTCAATGCCGAGTTGCTGCAAGGCGCGCCCGACCTGGGTCAGATTGTCCTTGTCCACTTTGCCGCCCGCTTCGGGCGTATGCCAGTAATGAGAGCCCCGATCGGCATAGAGCGAGCAAAACAGACCTTGCGCCTCGATCACCTCTGTCAGCCCCTGAAAACTGCTCATCGTCCCTTCTTCCTCGACAAAGAATGCCGAATAAACCCGGTTGGTGGCATCGTCCATGGTGACGATCAGATCCCACCACTGACCCGGAACCCATTCATGGCTGGAGCCGTCCTGATGCAACATCATGCCAACCATCGGACGGCGGGGCCGCTTGCGCCGATGGGCACCTCGTCGGGGTGCTGCCTGAACCCGGCCGTGGCGCTGCAGTGTAAGCCGCACCCAGTTGTAGCTCTGTGTGAAACCATGGTGGGCCACCAGCTTCTCGTGGAAATGCTTCGGCGTGTAATCCCAGTACTTGGTATCAAACAGTTCAAGCATCTCCATGACCTTATCCGTGGCAACACGATTGTTGGCCAGTTTGCCAAGCCGACGGTCGTACAGACCTTCTGCACCATCCGCCTCAAATCGATCCTCCCAACGCCTGACGGTGCGCACGGATACACCCAGTATCTCAGCCGCCTGTTCTTGCGTCAGCTTGTTCGCGCTTCGCCGCGAATACACATCTTCAAACTTCATCAGTCGAACTTCCTGTAACACTTCTGCTCGGTTCATAACGCCTCCTCTCAGAGACAGAATAGAACCGGACAGATCGCATGTTACATACACCGGACATATCGCGTGTTAGCGACACTTGGGGTGGGCTGAGGTTAGTCGAAGTGGTAACATAGTCTCGATGCGAAAGCACGTGGCCAGTGACTGACTAAAGCGTGCTTGCCCTGATGGTTGCCGCAATGGTCCTAGCTGCGCTGGAAATAAGAAGCGGCCGTTCACACGGAGTTCTTGATTGGCAGTTTTATCCGCCTCTCGTCACCTGATGGATTCGTTTTGAATGACAGCCTTCTGCAAAGCTGCGTTCAGGTGCCGAACTATCGGCCAAAATAAGTCAAGCCGGTGCTTCATTGACATATCCTGCGACGGGAAATCAATTGCTTGGCCCATGCCGGACGATCAAACTAAGCCTAGATCGAGCCGCCCTCGACCATGAAGTTCCCGGCGCTGCACATGGCGGCGTCGTCCGAGGCCAGAAATACCACCATCCGCGCCACGTAGACCGGGTCGATCGGGTCCGGCAGACATCAGCGGCAATCGTCGCCTTGCCATTCTGGCCACCTGCGTGGTGGAGTGGTCGGCCTCCATCGCAGATACCGTTGTCGACACCCATGACCGGATCGTAGTCAAGATGTGGCGGGAGGCGAAGAAACTCAGCACGCTACACTTCGAACAGGCGCAGGCAGATATCGCCAACACACTGGTCGGGTTCCAATCATTGGGAACGACCTTGCTGATGGCCCGGGGCGATGAGGCGGCTGTAGAAAAGCGTGCAATTTTGACCCCCTAAGCGGGGAAATCGGCGTCCAAATTTGACCCCTCCCTATGGTTGTAGACATCCTTTTCATTGAGCAGTCGATGGAGAGGCAAGCGGGATGATTTGCGTGGAAACTATTAGAAAAGTGCGTCGCTTACACCTGATCGAAAAAAAGAGCATCAAGGAAATTTGCCGTTCGCTCAATTTGAGCCGTGCAACGGTTCGAAAGATAATCCGATCGGGAGTGACGGAGTTCAAATATGAGCGCAAATCGCAGCCATACCCGGTGCTCGGGCCTTGGCGCGCGCGTCTGGATGAAACGCTTGAGGAGAACGAGGCGCTTCCGAAGAAACACCGCAAGCGGATGACCAAAATCTGGAAGGAACTCTCCGATGATGGTTTTGGCGGCGGGTATGACAGTGTTCGACGCTACACAAAGAATTGGCGCATTGCGCACGGCCGACAACAGGCGCAGGCGTTCATCCCGCTGATCTTTGATCCTGGGGAGGCGTACCAGTTCGACTGGAGTGTGGAGACGGCTTTGATGGACGGTGCACTCACGACCGTGAAGGTTGCCCATTTCAAACTTTGCCATAGCCGCATGCCATTCTCCATTGCCTATCCGCGCGAGACGCAGGAGATGGTCTTTGATGCCCACGACGAGGCCTTCAAATTCTTTGGTGGAGGCTGCATCAACGGGATCTACGATAACATGACGACCGCCGTCGATGCGATCCTGTCGGGCAAGGAAAGAAAGTTCAACAAGGCATTCTCCCGGATGTGTTCTCATCATCTGGTGAACCCGATCGCCTGTACGCGCGCGGCCGGTTGGGAGAAGGGTCAGGTTGAGAATCTGGTCAAGGAGAGCCGCGCCTATAGTTTTACACCGCGTCTGGAGGTGGCCGACTTCGATGAATTGAATGCCCGGCTGCAAAAAGACGCGATCAAACGCGCAAAAGAACTGCGGCATCCGGAAAACCTGGAGGTGACGGTCTGGGAGGAGTTCCAGCAGGAAAAGCCGCTGCTGACGCATCTGCAGAAGCCCTTCGTCGGGTTCCGTGAAAAGACGGTCGCCGTGAGCCGAACCTGCCTGATCAACTTCGAAAGAAACAAATACAGCGTTGAGGCAAGAGCTGTTGGACGTCAGGTCCAGTTGCAGGTCTACGCCACGCGGATTGTCCTGCGCCAAGACGGTGAGATTGTCGGAGAGCACGAACGGTGCTTCGGCCGAGGAAAAACGATCTTCAACCCTTGGCACTATGTGCCCGTCCTCAAGCGCAAGCCTGGCGCTCTGCGCAATGGAGCACCGTTCCGTGACTGGGACCTACCACCGGCAATGACGCAGATCTGGACCCATCTGCGGGGCACATCCGACGGAGACCGGCAACTTGCCGATATTCTTTTCGCTGCTTACCAGCACGACATTGATGTGGTCGAGGCTGCCTGCGAAGAAGCTCTAAAATCTGGCCTGCGCAAGGCCGATGCGATCCTGAACATTGTCTCTCGGCGCACCAATCCCCCGCCGCCAAAGGCGATTGAGCCGCCTGCCCACCTGCAGCTGAAAATGGCACCGATCGCGGATTGCGCTCGCTATGACAGGCTTGGAGGCTCCCATGCAACTGCGTAAGGAAATTCTCGAACTTGCCCGTCAACTGAAGTTGCCAGGCATCGTCAACTGCTTTGACGAAGTGATGCAGGCCGCAGCCAAAAACAACTGGCGGCCCCAACAGGTCGTGGCCGAACTCCTCACGGCCGAACTGGCCGAAAAGACTGCGCGCTCGATCCGGTATCAGATGGGTGCCGCAAAGTTCCCGGTCTGCAAGTCCTTACCTGAGTTCGACTTCACGGTCAGCCCCGTCAACGAGGAAGTCGTGCGCAATCTTCATGACGGCGATTTTATGGACCAGGCCAGGAATGGCGTGCTGGTCGGTGGAACCGGATCGGGCAAAACGCATCTCGCAACAGCGATCGGGGGCCACGCGGTCAATAACCGCCGGCGGGTCAGGTTCTTCAGCGCTGTGGATCTCGCGAACAAGCTGGAGGCTGAACATCGCGAAGGCAACGCCGGGCGGCTCAGCGAGCAGCTGATCCGCGTCGACCTCGTGATTATAGACGAACTCGGTTATCTGCCGTTCGCAGAGTCTGGTGGACGATTACTCTTCCATCTCATCAGCAAACTGTACGAGCGAACGTCTATTCTGCTAACAACCAACCTCGCATTTGCTGAATGGCCGAGTGTGTTCACAGATGCCAAAATGACCACTGCTCTCCTGGATCGACTGACACACCATTGCGATATCATCGAAACCGGGAACGAAAGCTGGCGAATTAACCACCGCGACTAACCTCGAAATCGGGGAATAAATTCAAAACAGACAGCAGGTCAAACCTTCAGTCGAGCTACGCTCTCTTTTCGGTTTGACCTGCTGTCCACCCCCTCCTGAATCAACCTAAACACGACCCCCTCAACGCCCCTCTTAGCTCCAAGGGGGGTCAAATTTGGACGCCGATGGGGGGTCATTATTCAATGCCGATTGACAGGCCAGAAGAAGCAGAAGAACAGGCATAGATCTGTTTGGCCCGTTCCAGCCGCAAATGGCAAGGCTGGTGTTACGCTGCGTTTTCGTATTCGAACAACTCAGGCTCTCGTTGATCCTCGGCGGCAACAGGTTCAGGCGTGTAGTAGGCCCAAGCTTGCTCCAACAAGGTCAATGCTTCCTTGGCGTCGGTTTTCGGTGTGTTTGTTTGTGTACTCATCGGAGTGATCCTGATTTCATCACTCCTCCCTACTGCAAATATACCGCCTCGGTGGTCTGACGACATCGGACGTTTTTGCAAAGGGGACATGCGCTTGCCGCAGCACGGCAAGCGCATCGGTCAATCAGACAGAGCGTTCGACCATCATCTTTTTGATCTGCGCGATCGCTGCCGCCGGGTTCAGACCCTTTGGGCAAGTCTTGGCACAGTTCATGATCGTGTGGCAGCGATACAGCTTGAAGGGATCTTCCAGCTCATCCAGACGCTCACCCGTGGCTTCATCACGGCTGTCGATGATCCAGCGGTAGGCATGCAGCAAAGCTGCGGGGCCGAGGTAGCGATCGCCGTTCCACCAGTAGCTCGGGCAGGAGGTCGAGCAGCTGGCGCACATCACGCATTCATACAAGCCGTCCAGTTTCTTGCGGTCTTCGATGGACTGCTTCCACTCTTTCGCGGGACGGTTGGTCTTGGTTTCCAGCCATGGCATGATCGAAGCATGCTGCGCGTAGAAATGCGTCAGATCGGGGATCAGGTCCTTGACCACCGGCATATGCGGCAGCGGATAGATTTTCACGTCGCCCTTGATCTCATCCATGCCGTAGATACAGGCCAGCGTGTTGATCCCGTCGATATTCATCGCGCAGGAGCCACAGATACCTTCCCGGCACGAACGGCGGAAGGTCAGGGTCGGATCGATCTCGTTCTTGATCTTGATCAGCGCGTCCAAAATCATCGGGCCGCAGGTGTCCATATCGACGAAATACGTGTCGACACGCGGGTTCTGGCCGTCATCAGGGTTCCAGCGATAGATTTGGAACTTGCGCAGGTTCTTCGCGCCGTCCGGTTTGGGCCATGTCTTACCGGTGGTGATCCGGGAATTCTTGGGCAGGGTCAGTTGAACCATGTCAATTCTCCATTCAGCCTGTCCGGGCGCGGTCAGACGCGCCTCGATTGTAGTGCCCCCAATGGGCAATGTTCACGTCAAAATCCGCAGATAACCAGTCGGCAATCGCCTGAGGGTCATCGCGGTCGATATCAAAGCGCAGGAACCTTGGGTTCCCGTCGAAATGGGCCTGCACCTCGTCGTGGTGTACGTCATACATCCGGCGCCAGCCCTGTTTCACCTCGTCTGCGCCCATCCCGTTGGCCTTGCAGCAGCGTTCGAGATAGCCGCCATTGCTGTGCAGCGCGCGCGACGAAATCCAATCCTCGCGATCGCGTGTGTTCAGCAGAAAATAGGCATCCGGATAAGCCGCGTGCAATTCGCGGAAGAACCGCGTGCCATCCAGCATGAACCGTGCATTCACAAAGGCGATGTCGGTAAAGGCCCGGACCGAGCCGAACCCATCCAGAGGCTTCCGACCCATGGCGATATTCGTCACCATTTTCTGAGCCAGATTGTCCCCTTGATCATCCATCCAGTGCACCGACGCGATGCCGCTGTTCTGAAACAGCTTGTGCAGCGACGTGGTGGCGCAGCGGTTCAGGCCAATCAGGATGATCTTGGGGTCTTGCGGACCCGAGGGCAGCTGTTCAACCGTCATGGCAAGCACCCCTCACCGCGCCCGAAAGGGGCGTTGGTCGTGTCGGTGGGTATGTGGCGCTTGCACCGCATTGCCTGATGTCTGCTCCTACCTAAAAAGTCCGCGCTTTAGGCGCGATTTTCTTGAGGCTGATGCCGCCCTGATCCTCGTTGGTCAGAGGATCAACGATCACCGGACGGTAACTGAGTTCAACCTTGTTACCCTCGACCCGGCTGACGGTGTGGACACGCCAGTTCTCGTCATCGCGCTCTGCGAAATCCTCATGCGCATGTGCGCCACGGGACTCTTTGCGTGCTTCGGCCCCCACTATGGTGGCCAGAGCGCTTGGCATCAGGTTGGTCAGTTCCAGTGACTCCATCAGGTCACTGTTCCAAACCAGAGACCGGTCCGAAACCTTCAGATCGTCCATCTTAGCCGCGATCGTCGTCATCTTTTCGACGCCTTCCGCCATGGTCTTTGCGGTCCGGAACACGGCCGCGTCCTGCTGCATGGTCTTTTGCATTTCAAGCCGAAGGTCAGCGGTCGGGACTGCGCCCGAGGCGTTCCGTACGGCGTCAAACCGATCAAATGCCTTGTCAACCGATGCCTGATTCAGCACAGGGTTCGGCGCGTCTGCGTCCACTACTTTACCGGCCCGGATGGCCGCCGCGCGACCAAAGACGACCAGATCGATCAGAGAGTTAGATCCCAGACGGTTGGCACCGTGGACCGAAGCACAGCCCGCTTCGCCCACTGCCATCAGGCCGGGAACAACTGCGGTTGGGTTGTCTGCAGTTGGGTTGAGAACCTCACCCCAATAATTCGTCGGAATACCGCCCATATTATAGTGCACGGTCGGCAGAACCGGGATGGGTTCCTTGGTAACGTCAACACCAGCAAAGACACGCGCCGATTCCGAGATTCCAGGCAGCCGTTCCGCCAGCGCCTCGGCTGGCAGGTGGCTCAGGTTCAAATGAATATGGTCCCCGTCATCGCCATGACCACGTCCTTCGCGGATCTCCATCGTCATTGAACGCGAGACATAGTCGCGCGGCGCCAAGTCCTTATACTGGGGCGCATAGCGCTCCATGAATCGCTCGCCTTCGGAGTTGGTCAGGTAACCGCCCTCACCCCTCGCACCTTCGGTGATCAGGCAACCCGAGCCGTAGATTCCAGTCGGGTGAAACTGAACGAACTCCATATCCTGCAGGGCCAGACCGGCACGGGCCACCATGCCGCCACCGTCGCCGGTGCAGGTATGGGCCGAGGTCGCGCTGAAATATGCACGACCGTAACCGCCGGTCGCCAGTACAACCATCTTGGCGTTGAAGACATGCATCGTGCCGTCGTCCAGCTTCCAGCAGACGACGCCCTGACACTGCCCGTCCTCGGACATGATCAGGTCGATGGCGAAATATTCGATGTAGAATTCAGCGTTGTTTTTCAGCGATTGTCCATAAAGCGTATGCAGGATCGCGTGACCGGTCCGGTCTGCGGCCGCGCAGGTACGCTGCACGGCAGGGCCTTCGCCAAACTCGGTGGTGTGACCGCCGAAGGGACGCTGATAGATTTTACCCTCTTCCGTACGGCTGAAGGGCACGCCGTAGTGTTCCAGCTCATAAACTGCCTTGGGAGCCTCGCGCGCTAGGTACTCCATCGCATCGGTGTCACCCAGCCAGTCCGAACCCTTTACGGTGTCGTACATGTGCCATTGCCAATGGTCAGGCCCCATGTTGGACAGGGACGCGGCAATACCACCTTGCGCGGCAACCGTATGTGAGCGCGTCGGGAACACTTTGGTGACACAGGCTGTGCGCAAGCCCTGCTCGGCCATGCCCAGTGTTGCCCGCAGACCGGCCCCACCTGCACCTACGACGACCACGTCGTATTCGTGGGTTTCATATTCATATGCTGCTGTCATTGTTCTTGTTCCTTATCGCGCGTCACAGGGCCAGCTTGACCAAGGCAAACAGCCCCGCAGCCATCAGCGTGTAACCAAGCGCCCACATCGCAACGAGAGAGATTTTCTCAAGAATGCCATGGATATAGTCTTCGATGGTTTCCTGCGCCTCATACATAAGCTGCTGCAGGCCCACGACCAGCGTCAGGGCGGTGACAATCGCAGGGAAGGGACGGCTGAAATAGGCCAGAACCTCTTCATACGTGCCGCCGAGGCCCATTCCGAAGGTGATGATAAATATGGGAACCAGCACGGTCAGGATCATCGCGCGCACCATGGTACGCCAATGGGTTTGTGTTCCCGATTTCCCTGCGCCCAGGCCCTGCGCGCGTTTGCGGTCGGTCAGATATCGCATGTCCGTCTCCTTAAACCACAAGCACGGTGAGAATGGTCAGGACGGTGGCCCCGATGAACATGCCCATCCCCAGCTTTTCCGAGGTGTTCACGTCGAGGCAGTAGCCGAAGTCCCAGAACACGTGACGCAGGCGGCCCAGCGTGTGATACCAAAGTGCCCAGGTCGCGACGATGAGGATCAGCTTACCGAACCAGCTGGTCAGGAACCCGTCGATCAGCGCAAATGCACTTTCCGAAGTTGACGCGGCCAGCAGCCACCAGACGACCAGAATGGCAACGGCAAACACCCCGAGGCCGGAAAACCGAACCATGATGGACGACATGGAAGTCATCTGCGGGCGATAGATCATAATATGTGGCGAGAGCGGGCGGTTGCCCCGATTGACATCGGCCATGGCGGCTCCTCTTACTTTGGCTACCAGACTTTTTACTTGTTTTTGCGCTTCTGTCACGTGCTGCACCTGCAAAAACAGGTAAAATTGCCTCAAAAACGGTGATTTTGACCAATTGTGATCACGCACTTTAAAAGTGTGATCACAAAATACAATACGATCATTCTATGTTAGCGTTTTCAACGTCGAAGCATTGTGATCACGAATCCCTGTAGATCAGCGAAAACCGGCAGATTGCTGCGTCACCTCGCGTAGCAGCTTTTTTCGTATGCGCTCCGGGTAATCTGCAAAACCCGAAGCCGACACGACAAAAGCCCCCTCTCCGAAAATAACGTTCTCAAAGAAATAGGCCGTCAGATCCGGTTCGCTTTCTTCGATGGCAATTGCGTTTACCGTCACACCTCGATCCTTCAGAAGGGTGTGAATCTGTGTCGGCTCAACCCCTTCGTTGGAAACCCCATCGCCCGAGATATCGATCAGCAGTCGCCTGCACTCTGCCACGTCGTCAAACCGCAGCAGGGTGGCTTCCAAAGCCTCTCCGATCGCAGTCGAGAAATTGCGCCAGACCCTTGGGTCCTGTGCAACTTGATCAGCGAACTTCTCCAGAGCAATAAAGCTGTCGATTTTCGTCCACGGGATCGTCACCCGCTGGCGGGATTCGCCTGTCCATTGCACCAACATCAATTGCGCATGACCGCGCACCAAGGCCTCGGACACCACGGGGTCGCGCAGCCCAGCGGCGAGGCCATCCATCTGAATGCGATATTCGCTGCTATCGACAGAGCCAGAGACATCCACTGCCAAGGCCAGCGCCAGATCGCACGCCCAGGCGGGGCGTGTAAGGCACAGGAAAAGGGTGAGAAAACGTAGAAACATGCCGCCACCCTAGCACGGATTGCGGTTGCTGTGTTCACATCACTGTAACCCGATTTCCTGACTTCCGACCTTTTTGTTGATCTGACTGGGTTTTTGGTTTGTTTTCAGGTGTGGTTGCTCAGAGGCGCGTTGTAGTGCCCCATTATTATAAAAAGTATTGACATGGGCCTTCAGATGGCTAACCTCTTCGCCCATGTTCATCCGCACCAAACATGACGCAAAGCTCAACCGCACACGGATCCAGATCGTTGAATCCGTCCGCACCGGCTCCAAGGTACGCCAGAAGATCCTGCGCCATGTGGGTGTGGCCCATAACGACAGCGAGATTGAGGATATCAAGCGTCTGGCGGGCCGCTTGATGGAGCAATTACGCATTGATCGCTCGCCGCAAATGGAACTGTTCACGCCCACGGAATATGCCGATCTGCAGGCGCTGGTGCGCCGCGCTCCGCGGCCGGACAAGCTTGGCGTTGATCTTGCCGAGTGCCGTGAGGAGGCGCGGGTCTCTCTGGGTCTGCGGGATGTCATGGGGACGATGTATGACCAACTGGGTTGGGGGGCCCTTCTGGGGGCGGCGCGTAAAAGTGCCAATCGCATTGTGAAAGAGCTGGTTATGGCGCGGATCGCACAGCCCGAGAGCAAGCGCGCGACCGTGGAGGCGTTGGAGAACCAGGCAGGCATCACGCTCAATCTGGACGTGGTCTATCGGAGCATGGATTACATCAATACGCCGGTGATAGACGGGATTTGCAAAACCTCTCACGCGGCGGCAGAGAAGTTGCTGGGCGGGCCAGTGACCGTGCTGTTCTACGATTGCACGACCCTGGCCTTTGACACCGAGCGCGAGGACCCGGCCGAGGATGCGGACGGGGTCGAGCAGGATCATCTTCTGGCCAAGGGCTTCAGCAAGGATGGCAAGCATCACCGCGCTCAGGTCATGCTGGCGCTGATCGTCACCTCCGATGGGCTGCCTGTGGGCTATGAACTCTTCCCGGGAAACACCTGGGAAGGTCATACGCTGGAAGCTGCGCTGAAGGCGTTGGAGGGACGCTTCGACGTGGCCAGGGTCACGTTCGTGGCCGATGCCGCCATGCTCAGCAAGGACAACCAGCAGATGTTGCAGAACAAGGGTCTGCCCTACATCCTCGGCTATCGCATGAAGTCCGCCCCGGCCGCCGTGAAGGCGAACATTTTGAGCCCGGAGGGACGCCAGCCTTGGGCTGGACACGGTTCTGAAGAGGCAACCGAGAAGGGCTGGTACAAGGTGATCGACCAGGAGGGAGCGCGGGTCATTGTGACCTGGTCACCCACCCGGGCACGCAATGATGCCCACAAGCGCGACAAGGCAATCGAAAAGCTGCACAAGAAGCTCAAGCGCTCTCGCAAACCCGGCAGCTTCAGCAGCCGGGGATATGGCCGCTTCCTGGCCTTCCCCGACAGCGGGGACGTCACGCTGGATGATGCAAAGATCAAGGCAGCGGCACAATGGGACGGGCTGCATGCCATTGTTGTTCATGGTGCGGACGAACTGGAGGCACAGGACGTCATTGCCCGCTATCACCAGTTGTGGGAGATCGAAGCCTGCTTCCGCACCAACAAGCACGATCTGAAAATCCGGCCCATCTATCACTGGTCGCCGCGTCGGGTCCGGGCCCATATCGCCATCTGCTACATGGCCTTCTGCTGCCTGCAGCACCTGCGCAAGCATCTGGACCTGCTCGGACACCCGATGAGCCCGGCTCGTATCCGCAACGAGTTGAACGCATTGCAGCTCTCGATCCTGCGCCACAAAGGCACCCCTGACCGCTACGGCATGCCAAGCCATGCCACGGTCGATGCCAGACGCATCCTCACCTGCGTCGGCCTGACCTGGAACGAAGCCCCTTTCAAGATACCCCCCGGGCGCACCCGAAAAACTGGCCAGACCAAAGCCTGAGCTCCCTCAACACTCCGAAACAATCGCTGGCGAAAAAAGTCCGTGTAGTGCCTTTTGGCAACCAAGGCATAATAATATCAATGACTTATACGAAAAAATGTCGGAAGTCAGGGGTGAGAAAACGTAGAAACATGCCGCCACCCTAGCACGGATTGCGGTTGCTGTGTTCACATCACTGTAACCCGATTTTAGCGTTTCGGGTTAAACCTGTGACACGAATACCCTGCCACGCTTGCAGCGTTCTCGGGACATTCGTGTCACTTGATGATTCAGGTAAACCCGAAACGCTTTAGATCGGCATCAAGGCCCAATAGTCGAGGTCCAGCAGCACATCCGACGTGTATTTTCCGTCTTCGCCGCGCAGCTCGAACGGCGCGCCGCCCTTGGTCGCCACCAGACGCAGACGGATCGCTCCTACCCCGGGTACGTCGGTTTCGGCCTTGTCCAAAACCTCGGACCACGCCTTGATCGTGTCTCCTGCGAAACAGGGGTTGGCATGTGCGCCGCCATTCAGACCCACGATCATCTGCGCATTGGCGAGGCCGTTGAACGACAAGGCCCGCGCCATCGAGATCACGTGGCCCCCATAGATCAGGCGGCCTTCAGGGCGGAAGGTCAGGTCGAAATGCACCTTGGCCGTGTTCTGCCATAGGCGTGTGGCCAACATATGCTCAGCTTCTTCCACCGTCACGCCGTCCACGTGGTCAATGGTCTCGCCGATCTCATAGTCGCCCCAACGATGCGGCTCACCCGCCAGAGTGAAATCGTAGTTCGAGAAATCCAGCCCCTCGGGGATGACCAGATCGCTCGGCTCCAACACTTTCTTCAGATCGGGCACGAGTGTTTCTGGTGCTGGCGCATCCGGGTTTGCCTTGCGCACCATCACCCAGCGGACATACTCTATCACCACTTCGTCCAACTGGTTCAGACCGCGCGTCCGCACCCAGACCACACCGGTCTTGCCGTTCGAGTTCTGCTTGACCCCGATCACCTCGGACACCGACCGCAGCGTGTCGCCCGCATGAACCGGCAGCAGCCAGCGCCCCTCGGCATAGCCCAGATTGGCCACTGCGTTCAGCGAGATATCGGGCACCGTTTTGCCGAACACCACGTGGAATGCCACCAGATCATCAATCGGGCTTTCCTGCAAACCACAGGCCCTCGCAAACTCATCCGAGGAATACAGCGCATGACGCGCAGGGTAGAGCGCATGGTAGAGGGCGCGCTCTCCTTCCGTCACGGTGCGAGGGACGGCGTGCGGCAGCACCTGCCCGACGGAATAATCCTCGAAAAATCGGCCCGGATTGGTTTTTGCCATTATTGCTGTCCCAGTTTCATCTCAGGTGAATAGTCCGCGTCGACCTCTTTAGTCACAGCCTGCGCGCACCGCATGACGTTTTTGGCCTGATCGAAGGCGTAGGAGGGATCGCCATAGAGCTCCCACCCTTTTGCCAAGGCGTCCGACACCTTGTGACAGAAGGCCGAGGTGTCCTCCTCGGTCAGCAGGCGATAGAGTTTTGCCATTCTTTCAGGTCCTTATCATCCGAATGGAGACGGGCCGACCAGCCCATGGATATAGCCGATCACACCCAGCAGAACGATCGAGGCAAAAAAGAACATCGCGTCCATGCCATAGGTGCCGAGTTCGCCAGGGGTCCAGTCGGGTTCGGATTTGTTGATCACGATCACCTCGACCACGGCCCAAGCCAGCAGACCACCGAATAGGATGATCGACGCCAGATCGCCATTCACCAGAAGATGCGCGAAGGCCCACAGCTTGAACCCGCCCAGCATCGGATGGCGCAGCTTGTGCAGCAGACGGCCTTTCTTAGGGGCCGGGCTCATCATGTAGATCGCGATCAGCACCAACAGGTTGTTGATATGGGTCATGAAGCTTGGCGGTGCCCAGACATAGATGAACTCGGTCATGCGATAGCCGAAGATCATCAGCAGGATCGCGGCCACCAGCGCCAGCGCCACAGCCCCTTTGCCGCCATCGCCCATAGCCGCGCGCTGCGCAGGCATGATGCGTTTGAACAGGTGTGCGGCCCACCATAGCGCCACACCAAGGATCAGAAGAACAAAGCCCATGCTGGCTTACCCCGCTTGCAAAGCTGAAATCGCCTCCGCTTTTGCCAGAATTTCGCGGGCAGTTACAACATGCAGGTTTTCGACGATCTTGCCGTCAACCACTGCAACACCCTGTCCTTGCGCCTCGGTTTCCTCAAACGCGCTGATCTGACGGCGTGCGAGGTCGATCTCGTCATCCGACGGGGCGAAGGCTGCATTGGTGACCTCGATCTGCGCCGGGTGAATCAGCGTCTTGCCATCAAAGCCCATATCGCGGCCCTGTTCGCATTCCGCCGCCAAACCTTCTATGTCTTTGAACGCGTTGTAGACGCCATCAACAATGATCAGCCCTTCGGCCTTGGCTGCAAGCAGGCAAAGACCAAGTGAGGTCATCAGCGGCAGACGGTCCGGACGGAAACGCGTTTGCAGGTCCTTTGCCAAATCGTTGGTCCCCATCACGAAACCCGCCATAAGCGGATGCGCTGCAATCTCGGCTGCATTCAGCATACCGCGCGGGGTCTCCATCATGGCCCAGATCGGCAAATCCCCGGTGATCGCGGCCAAAGCATCCACATCCGCCGCCGAGTTCACCTTGGGCAACAGAACAGCATCGGCGTCCATCTCGCGCACGGCCTTGGCGTCATCTGCACCCCACGGAGTATCCAGCCCATTGATGCGCACGATCTTGACCCGAGGGCCGTATCCGCCAGCGGCCAGCGCTGCCTTGAGGGTTTCGCGTGCATTGGCCTTTTCGTCGGCAGACACCGCGTCTTCGAGATCGAAGATGATGGCGTCAACTGGCAAGGTGCGGGCCTTGACCAACGCCCGGTCACGCGAACCGGGAATGTAAAGAACCGAGCGATATGGGCGCTGACGCGGGTGCATTGGCCTCTCCCGTTGAAATAATGTTGCGCAGAAAGGGGCATTTTTCTCAGGAAAGTTCAAGGTAAAAATCGCCGCAACGCAGCATTAATGACGCAACGCTCTTTACTTTAACGCAATATCGCCCTCTTGACCGCAGGCTTTGGGCGACTGGTGACAGATGGGGTCAGAGATGAAAAAGACAGTTTTGAAGATGACAATCGGGCTGGGAATCATGGTCCTCGCGGCGCAACAGGTTCAGGCGCAGGCCCGCAATTGCGCCCCTCGGGCCGATGTGTTGCAACGCCTTGCGGAAACCTATGGTGAAACGCGCCGGGGGATCGGCATTACCCGTCAGGGTGCGGTGATGGAGCTGTTCGCCTCGGACCAATCCGACAGTTGGACGATCACGGTGACCCTGCCGGACGGGATGACCTGCCTTGTGGCCTCGGGGCGGGCCTATGAGCAGATGGCCGATGTCCTGCCGCCAAACACCTAAGTCAGTGCGTCCCAGATCAGCTTGCCTCCGGTCAGGGTCAGCAACACATAGGCGATACCAAAGAACAGGCGTTCGGACAGCATGAAATGCGCCCGGACGCCCAACCAGGCCCCCAATATGGCGAACGGGGTCAGTAGAAGATCCGCCAGCGCCGTGTGCCAGGTGAACAGGCCGAGATAGGCGTAGGGCACGAATTTCGCCGCGTTGATCACCCAGAACACCAAAACTGTCGAGGCCTGAAACTCGGTCTTCGACAGGCGCTGGGACAACAGATAGACAGCTGCCGGGGGACCTCCGGCATGGCTGACAAAGCTGGTAAACCCGGCCACAAGCCCCGCGAACAGACCGGCAGAGGCAGGTAACCGGCGGGTGAAACCGCGTATCCAGCCTTTGCTTTGGGCGACGTGCCAGATCACGAACCCGATCGAGATCCCTCCGATTAGCAGGCGCAGAAGGTCGTCATCTGTCACGCGGTATAGCCAGGTGCCCAGCAGAACACCCGGAACCGCGCCCAGGATCAGCAGACGTGAATCCGGCCAGCTCCAGCGTTTCCAATAGGGTCCCAGCGTGGCCACGTCGATCACCATCAGGATCGGCAGCATCAGCGCCAACGCCTGCCCCGGAGTCAGTATCAGAGCCAGAATCGACGACGATGCAAAGGCAACGCCCGAGCCGAACCCACCCTTCGAGATGCCCGCAAAGATCACCGCCGGGATCGCGACTGCAAAAAACATCAGGTTCAATTCAAACATGCAGCGTCCCGGGAATTGGCTTGATTCACAGGCGGTTTAGCGCAACCGGATTGGGGATGGCAAACGGTATGCGGTGGCATGCCGCGCCGCAGGACCCTTGCGCAAAAGCCATTTAACGACTAGCAAACCCGCGATTTCAATACCGACCGGAGATATTCCAAATGGCCAGACCCAAGATTGCGCTGATCGGCGCTGGGAACATCGGCGGCACGCTTGCGCATCTTGCAGCTGTCAAAGAACTCGGTGACGTCGTCCTGTTTGACATCGCTGACGGACTGCCTCAGGGCAAGGCGCTCGACATCGCCGAGTCCGGCCCGTCCGAAGGCTTTGACGCCGCAATGTCAGGTTCTAGCGACTATGCGGACATCGCAGGCGCAGACGTGTGCATCGTAACCGCAGGTGTCGCCCGCAAACCGGGGATGAGCCGCGATGACCTACTGGGCATCAACCTGAAAGTCATGAAGTCGGTCGGCGAAGGCATCGCAGCCCACGCGCCGGACGCGTTCGTGATCTGCATCACCAACCCGCTGGACGCGATGGTCTGGGCTCTGCGCGAATTCTCGGGCCTGCCGCACAACAAGGTCTGCGGCATGGCGGGCGTTCTGGATTCGGCCCGTTTCGCACATTTCCTGTCGGAAGAGTTCAACGTCTCGATGCGCGACGTCACCGCCTTTGTTCTGGGCGGCCACGGCGACACAATGGTGCCGTCGGTGCGCTATTCGACCGTCGCCGGCATCCCGCTGCCCGATCTGGTCGAGATGGGCTGGACCACGCAAGAGAAACTGGACGCCATCGTTCAGCGTACCCGTGACGGCGGCGCCGAGATCGTTGGCCTGCTGAAAACCGGCTCGGCCTTCTATGCGCCTGCGACCTCGGCAATCGAAATGGCCGAAGCCTACCTGAAAGACCAGAAGCGCGTTCTGCCTTGCGCGGCCTATTGCAACGGCGAGTTCGGCGTTGACGGCATGTATGTCGGCGTTCCTACCGTCATCGGCGCCGGCGGCATCGAGCGTATCGTCGACATCAAACTGAACGAAGACGAACAAGCGGGCTTTGAAAACTCGGTCAACGCCGTGAAGGGCTTGATTGAGGCTTGCAAGGGCATCGACGGCTCGCTGGCTTAAAAGCAGGACTTGAGACACAATCGGGCGGGCCTTTCGGTCCGCCCGTATTAATTCGACGCTACCTGCCCTCACCCGCGATTGCTTCGACTTGGGGCAACCCACCATAGTGCGCGGCAAGTCGTTGCTCGGTGCTGATGACTCGCTGCTGGGAAAGCGGCTCATAGTCTGATGGTTGGTTCATTTCGAAAAAATGTGTGCCGCCTTCCCCTAAAAATGGCACCTTTGCGCAATTAGCCGATGCCTTTTGGACAATGTCAAAAACAGGCAGGCAACCTCTGCGTTCGGCCTCATCGAACCGCAAAGACAATTCTATAAGCCGTCGACTGTTGAAAGGTGAAAGATAGAAGTGCTGCCACAAGGCGGGAAAAGATGCTCCGACTGTCGAATTATAGTAGACTTCCAGAAACATAAAGTCGGCTGCTTTTTCCATGGCATTGTATGGGAGAGTCGCTTGCCAAGCAAAAAAATCTCCTTCGAAATGCGCACAGATATCTGAATTGTACGATCGCCGAGGCACAATGAGCATCCGTTCAATCTGCCATTCCGCGTCACTCCACATGGCCTTGGGCTTAAACACATAAACAGCACGTAAAAGGTCGGTTTGATGCCCCCTCAAGATAAGGTGATCGGACGGAATAGCGTTGGTTGCTCCGGTCACATACTCTTTTGGAGGGGCGGTATCGGACCCGTGCGAAATCTGATAAGCTTGCGCCAGAAATCTCTGCTCCCAGCGCTTAGTTTCCTTCCCAAAACGCGTTCCCAAAACGACATGCGGAGTGTTTAGGCTTTTGGCAACCGCAGCACCGACATGGGCGTCTACTTTGGAATTGTAGTTTTTCACATGCGTGTAGAAAAAAGGAATTTTGTGCAAACTTTCGCGGCCAACTGCCGCCAAAATTCGACTATCTCTTCCTCCCGTAATCGGCATGGCGCATTTGTGGCGTTCGGCGATCTTATCAATGTTGAAAGCCAGTCGCTCGGTGATTTCGTCGTAGGTTTCGGCATGGTTCGAATTTTCAAGCGAGAACACCTCATCCCTAGGCCAGAACCTTTCAACGTCAAATGTGTTTAGGTTCAGGTAGAAATTTGGGTTCAACCGCTTCACCTTTTCATCACAAGTGTGAAATAGCGAATACCGCGTGGGAAGTTCGGCTAAACAGTCCGCTTGATATCGAATATTTGGAACAACCTCTCGGTCAATCGCGAGCAGCGGTGAACTTGCGACGCGCCGCGCGTCGCGTTCGTAAACCGCGCCAATCATTCCAACTGGATCGGTATGCAGGCGCTCCTCACCGCCGATCTGCAGGAAAAAGGCGAACCGGCCTGCACACTCGTTCAAGTATCGCTCGAATTTTCTCCATGCATCGCCGTCTCGGGTCGTAAACGGCAGCATTTCATCGCCATCGATCAAACCTTCCGGACCAACAGCGACCCCCAGCAAATAGCCAACCACGAGCCCATCCGAATCCTCTAGTTCGCAAACTGGAAGATCCTGCCCGACATGCAGTTGTGACGCACCAAATTTCAAGCTCTTCAAAAAGCCGACCCTAAGTCCGGTTTTGTCCAGAACATATTGGAACCTGAATACCTCGGGCAGGTAACGTCGCTTAAGTCTCCAAAGCCGTTCCGCCTCAAGCATTGATCACTCCAAAATCAGGTACACTATTCGCATATCCTCTATAGGCAATGCCAACTGGCCAAGAAAGTGATTTTGCGCCAAAGCTGCGAAGGTCCAAAAAATGTAGATAGAATCAGTCTGAATGTTTGTGATCACACCTTAAAATACTGTGATCACAAATCGGAAAAATCTTCACTAAAAAACGCTCTACGGTCAAAAAAGCCTTTATAATTGCGCCCTAGACACCTCTATATCGGTTTAATCGTAGTCAGACGGGACAATTTCGATGAACATTCACGAATACCAAGCCAAGGCGCTTCTTCGCAGCTATGGCGCTCCGGTCTCCGACGGTCGCGCGGTTCTGCGCGCCGAGGAAGCCAAAACCGCAGCCGGTGAACTGGACGGCCCTCTTTGGGTTGTGAAGGCGCAGATCCACGCAGGTGGACGTGGTAAAGGCAGCTTTAAAGAGGCCGACGCAGGTGAAAAGGGCGGTGTCCGTCTGACCAAGTCGGTTGAAGAAGCGGCCGAGGAAGCAAAGAAGATGCTGGGTCGCACTCTGGTCACCCACCAGACCGGCCCCGCGGGCAAGCAGGTCAACCGCATCTATATCGAAGCCGGTTCCGGCATCGAGCGCGAACTGTACCTGGCTCTGCTGGTGGATCGCCAGACCAGCCGCATCTCTTTTGTCTGCTCGACCGAAGGCGGCATGGATATCGAAGAAGTGGCCGCGTCCACGCCCGAAAAAATCCTCTCCTTCTCGGTGGACCCTGTGACCGGTTATCAGGCCTATCACGGCCGCCGCATCGCGTTCTCGCTGGGTCTGGAAGGCGCTCAGGTCAAGCAATGTGTGCGCCTGATGGGCATCCTCTACAAAGCCTTCGTCGAGAAGGACATGGAGATGCTGGAGATCAACCCGCTGATCGTCTCAGACAGCGGCGAGCTCAAAGTACTGGACGCCAAGCTGGGCTTTGACGGCAACGCGGTTTACCGCCACCCCGACATCGCGGAGCTGCGCGACGAGACCGAGGAAGACCCCAAGGAACTCGAAGCCTCCAAGTACGATCTGAACTACATCGCGCTGGACGGTGAGATCGGCTGCATGGTCAATGGTGCTGGTCTGGCGATGGCAACGATGGACATCATCAAGCTCTACGGTGCCGAGCCTGCCAACTTCCTCGACGTGGGCGGCGGTGCGACCAAAGAGAAAGTAACAGAGGCGTTCAAGATCATCACCTCGGACCCGAACGTCAAAGGCATTCTGGTCAACATCTTCGGCGGCATCATGCGTTGTGACGTCATCGCCGAGGGCGTTGTTGCCGCGGTGAAAGAGGTCGGCCTGCAGGTTCCGCTGGTCGTACGTCTGGAAGGCACCAATGTCGAGAAGGGCAAAGAGATCATCAACACCTCTGGCCTGGATGTAATCGCGGCCGACAACCTGAAAGACGGTGCCGAGAAGATCGTGAAAGCCGTGAAAGGCTAAGCCCAATTCCGTGGAGTGGGTTTCGCCCCACTTTTCCGAAGAATTCTGGCAGGCCCTGGCCCGCCTTAAATAGGAGAACGCCAAATGGCAGTCCTCATCGACGAAAATACCAAAGTGATCTGTCAGGGCTTTACTGGCTCGCAGGGCACATTCCACTCTGAACAAGCCATTGCTTATGGCACTAAAATGGTCGGCGGCGTGACCCCCGGCAAAGGCGGGATGGAGCATTTGGGCCTGCCCGTGTTCAACTCGGTCCACGAAGCCAAGCACGTGACCGAAGCCAATGCCTCGGTGATCTATGTTCCACCGCCCTTCGCGGCTGACTCGATCCTCGAAGCAATTGACGCCGAGATGGAAGTGATCGTCTGCATCACCGAAGGCATCCCGGTTCTGGACATGATGAAGGTGAAGCGCGCACTGGAAGGTAGCAAATCGCGCCTGATCGGCCCGAACTGCCCCGGCGTCATCACAACTGACGCCTGCAAGATCGGCATCATGCCCGGCCACATCCACAAGCGTGGCTCGGTCGGCGTTGTGTCCCGTTCGGGCACTCTTACCTATGAGGCCGTCAAGCAGACCACCGATGTGGGTCTGGGCCAGTCCACGTGCGTTGGTATCGGCGGCGACCCGATCAAAGGCACCGAGCATATCGACGTGCTGGAATGGTTCTTGGCGGATGACGAGACCCACTCGATCATCATGATCGGTGAGATCGGTGGCTCGGCCGAAGAAGAAGCCGCACAGTTCCTGGCGGATGAGGCCAAGAAGGGCCGCAAGAAGCCGGTTGCCGGTTTCATCGCAGGCCGCACAGCCCCTCCGGGACGCCGCATGGGCCACGCGGGCGCGATTGTCGCCGGCGGCAAAGGCGGTGCCGAAGACAAGATCGAAGCCATGCGCTCGGCCGGTATCGTTGTGGCAGAAAGCCCTGCGACGCTGGGTGAGGCCGTGCTGGAAGCGATTGGGTAAATGATCAACTGCCGGGCATACGCTCTAAGGGCGGCGCCCGAAAAAAGGGTGGGCGCGTTGCGTCCATCCTTTTCATCTTTAGCTTGGCTGTGGTCTTTGTTCGCGACTGCGATGTTCGCATTTTCTACCGCTGGGCAAGCCAAAGCAATGGAATGTGAAGTTCGAATTGGCTGGTCCAGCGAGGGTCAGTTTATTCAGGACGAGGCTTGCGGCATACACAACGTTGCCAAGGCAAAAGGTTTTTTTGACCTCGAGCTCTCGGGCAGCAAAAAATACCAGTTCCGCTTTCGCGCAAACAAAGAATCCACCAAGGATGAAATAGTGCAACGCGTTGGTTATATTTGCGATTTGATAGGCAGCGAACGGGCCGTTTTCTCAGCCAATCGCGGAAGGGAGCGTGCGCTGATCGTTTCTTTTTCATGTGACGACGCAAGGGGGTGAATTGACTGCCATGACCTTCTCTGACGCGATCCGCACTTGTTTTTCCAAGTTCTTCACCTTCTCGGGTCGCGCCTCACGGCCCGAATACTGGTTCTTTTTCCTGTTCATCGTGATCTGGAGCATCATCGCCGGGATCATTGATGCGCAGTTCTTCACTCAGGTCTCCGTGACCGAGGGAGATGGCGTGAAATCCGTCACCGCCACATCCCGTCAACCGGTGCAAAGCATTGTCAGCCTGATCGTGTTCTTCCCGCATCTGGCCGTCGCGTGGCGGCGGATGCACGATACCGGGCGCAGTGGGCTTTACGCTCTGTTGCCGATCCTGCTGATCCTCGGGGCCTTCGCGGTTCTGATTTTCGGCATCGGCCTTGCCTCGAGTTTCCGGCATGGCGGCAATCTGGACATTCTGTTCACACGTGCCACTCTGCTTATCGTCATTCCGACACTGCTTGTTTTGTTTGTGTCGCCCCTCCTGGTTCTGTGGTGGCTGACCCGCCCGTCTCAACCAGGCACCAACCAATACGGTCCCAACCCATATGAGGTAGCCCAATGACCGAACACACGCCCAATTCCGCGTTCCATGCCTCAAGCTTTATGCAAGGCCACAATGCCGAGTATCTGGAGCAGCTCTATGCCCAGTACACCAAGAACCCCGGTGCGGTGGATGCCGCCTGGGCCGAGTTCTTCAAGGCGATGGGGGACGCTTCTCCGGACGTTCAGCGCGAGGCCGAGGGGCCATCCTGGGCGCGAACCGACTGGCCTCCGATGCCTGCGGATGATCTGACTGGGGCGCTGACCGGTGAGTGGGCCGAGATCGATGCCAAGGCGGCGGGTAAGAAAATCAAGGAAAAAGCGGCAGACAAGGGCGTAGAGGTCAGCGATGACCAGATCAAGCGCGCCGTGCTGGACAGCTTGCGAGCGCTGATGCTTGTCCGGGCCTACCGGATCCGGGGCCATCTGGCCGCCGATCTGGACCCGCTGGGGATGCGCGCGGCCAGCACACATCCGGAACTCGATCCGAAGACCTATGGCTTTACCGAAGCCGACATGGACCGGCCGATCTTTATCGACAATGTTTTGGGCCTGCAGATGGCTTCGATGCGGCAGATCGTCGAGATCGTGAAGCGGACCTATTGCGGCACCTTCGCGCTGCAATACATGCATATCTCAGACCCGGAGCAAGCCGCCTGGCTGAAGGAGCGGATCGAAGGTTACGGCAAGGAAATCGCCTTTACCAAGGAAGGCCGTAAGGCGATCCTGAACAAGATGGTCGAGGCCGAGGGTTTCGAGAAATTCCTGCATGTCAAATACATGGGCACCAAACGGTTCGGTCTGGATGGTGGCGAAAGCCTGATCCCGGCAATGGAGCAGATTATTAAACGCGGTGGTGCACTGGGCGTCAGCGACATTGTCATCGGCATGCCGCACAGAGGCCGCCTGAATATTCTGGCCAACGTGATGGGCAAACCCTACCGCGCGATTTTCAATGAATTTCAGGGCGGCAGCTTCAAGCCAGAAGATGTGGATGGCTCTGGGGATGTGAAATATCACCTCGGCGCCTCCAGCGACCGTGAGTTTGACGGCAACAGTGTCCACCTGTCGCTAACCGCCAACCCCTCACACCTTGAGGCGGTGAACCCGGTGGTTCTGGGCAAGGTCCGCGCCAAGCAGGATCAGTTGAACGACACCGACCGCACCAAGGTTATGGGCATCCTGCTGCACGGGGATGCGGCCTTTGCCGGTCAGGGTGTGGTCGCCGAAGGGTTTGGCCTGTCCGGCCTCAAGGGCCACAAAACCGGCGGCACTATGCATATCGTCGTAAACAACCAGATCGGCTTTACCACCGCGCCACACTTCTCGCGCTCCAGCCCGTATCCCACGGATATCGCGCTGATGGTCGAAGCGCCGATCTTCCACGTCAACGGCGACGACCCCGAGGCGGTTGTTCACGCCGCCAAGGTCGCGACCGAGTTTCGGCAGAAGTTCCACAAGGACGTGGTCATCGATATCTTCTGCTATCGTCGCTTTGGTCACAACGAGGGCGATGAGCCCATGTTCACCAACCCGATCATGTACAAGAAGATCAAGACGCATAAGACCACTCTGTCGCTCTACACCGAACGTCTGGTCAAAGACGGCCTGATCCCCGAAGGTGAGATCGAGGATATGAAGGCCGCCTTCCAGGCCCATCTGAATGATGAGTTCGAGGCCGGCAAAGACTACAAACCCAACAAGGCCGACTGGCTGGATGGGCGCTGGTCGCATCTGGACAAAAACAAAGAGGACTATGTGCGCGGTGAAACCGCCATCGCCCCGGCGACTCTGGCCGAGATCGGCAACGCGCTGACCCACGCCCCTGCGGATATTGCGGTACACAAAACCGTTGCGCGTCTGCTGGACCACAAGAAACAGATGTTCGACAGTGGCAAGGGCTTTGACTGGGCCACAGGTGAAGCGCTGGCCTTTGGCTCGTTGCTGACCGAGGGCTTTCCGGTTCGACTGTCCGGTCAGGACGCGACGCGCGGGACATTCAGTCAACGTCACTCGGGCTTTGTCCATCAGGAAACGGAAGAGCGGTATTATCCGCTGAACAACATCCGCGAGGGTCAGTCGCACTACGAAGTGATCGACTCGATGCTGTCTGAATATGCGGTTCTGGGTTTTGAGTACGGCTATTCGCTGGCCGAACCGAACGCCCTTGTCCTGTGGGAGGCGCAGTTTGGCGACTTCGCCAACGGTGCTCAGATCATGTTCGATCAGTTCATCAGCTCGGGTGAAAGCAAATGGCTGCGGATGTCCGGTCTGGTGACGCTGCTGCCCCACGGGTTCGAAGGGCAAGGCCCCGAACACAGCTCGGCGCGGTTAGAGCGGTTCCTGCAGATGTGTGGTCAGGACAACTGGATCGTGGCGAACTGCACGACACCGGCGAACTACTTCCACATCCTGCGCCGCCAGCTGCACCGCACCTTCCGTAAACCGCTGATCCTGGTGACCCCGAAATCGCTGCTGCGCCACAAGCTGGCTGTCAGCACGGCCGAGGATTTCACCACTGGCTCCAGCTTCCACCGGGTGCTGTGGGACGATGCGCAACAGGGCAACTCGGACACCAAGCTGGCCGCGGACGACAAGATCAAGCGCGTGGTTCTGTGTTCCGGCAAGGTCTACTACGACCTGCTGGAGGAACGCGACGCCCGTGGTATCGACGACGTCTACCTGATGCGGATCGAGCAGTATTACCCGTTCCCGGCGCATTCGCTGATCAACGAGCTTGAGCGTTTCAAAGGGGCTGAGATCGTCTGGTGCCAGGAAGAGCCCAAGAACCAAGGTGCCTGGACCTTCATTGAGCCAAATATCGAATGGGTGCTGACCCGTATCGGCGCCAAACATACACGGCCGCTCTATGTCGGCCGCGCAACCTCGGCCTCGCCTGCGACGGGTCTGGCCAGCCAACACAAAGCTCAACAAGAAGCGCTCGTAAACGAAGCGCTGAGCCTCGAAGGAAAGTAAACGATGACCATTGAAGTTCGTGTTCCCACGTTAGGCGAGTCTGTTACCGAAGCCACGGTTGCGACCTGGTTCAAGAAACCCGGTGATGCCGTGGCCGTGGATGAGATGCTCTGCGAGCTTGAAACCGATAAGGTGACGGTCGAAGTGCCCGCCCCCGCCGCTGGCGTCATGGGCGAGATCGTAGCCGCAGAAGGTGAAACCGTGGGCGTCGACGCTCTGCTGGCGACCATCGCCGCAGGCGAAGGCGCAGCCCCTGCTCCGGCCGCAGCAGCGCCCGCCCCTGCGGCCGCTCCGGCGGCGTCGGGTGGCAGTGTTGATGTGATGGTACCCACGCTGGGTGAATCGGTCACCGAAGCCACCGTCTCGACATGGTTCAAACAGGTTGGTGACGCGGTCGCGCAGGACGAGATGCTGTGTGAGCTGGAGACCGACAAGGTCTCGGTCGAGGTTCCCGCCCCTGCCGCTGGCGTTCTGGCGGAAATCGTCGCACCAGAAGGCACAACCGTGGACGCATCGGCCAAGCTGGCTGTGATCACGGGCTCCGGTGCAGGCGCTGCCGCAGCACCTGCTCCTGCCGCCGCAGCCCCGGCTGCAGCCGCAACCGGCAAGGATGTCGCCAACGCTCCATCTGCAGAAAAAGCCATGGCCGAGGCCGGTCTGTCCGCAGCTCAAGTCTCTGGCACCGGACGTGATGGCCGCATCATGAAAGAAGACGTGGCCCGCGCCGTGGCAACGGCTGCTGCACCCGCGCCTGCTGCCGCTCCGGCTCCGGCCCCTGCGCCACGCGCGCCTGTGGCCGCCGATGACGCCGCGCGCGAAGAGCGGGTCAAGATGACCCGCCTGCGCCAGACCATCGCCAAGCGTCTGAAAGACAGCCAGAACACCGCTGCCATGCTGACCACCTATAACGAGGTGGACATGACCGAGGTGATGGCCCTGCGCAGCCAGTACAAGGACCAGTTCGAAAAGAAGCACGGCGTGCGTCTGGGCTTTATGTCCTTCTTCACCAAGGCCTGCTGCCATGCGCTGAAAGAAGTGCCCGAGGTGAATGCCGAGATCGACGGCACCGACATCGTCTACAAGAACTTCGTCCACATGGGTGTCGCCGCCGGTACACCCACAGGTCTGGTTGTTCCGGTCATCCGCGATGCAGACTCGATGTCTTTTGCAGCAATCGAAAAGGCCATCGCCGAGAAAGGCAAACGCGCCCGTGACGGCAAGCTAAGCATGGCCGAGATGCAAGGCGGCACCTTCACCATCTCGAATGGTGGTGTCTATGGCTCGCTGATGTCCTCGCCGATCCTGAACCCCCCGCAATCTGGTATTCTGGGCATGCACAAGATCCAGGACCGCCCGATGGCGATCAACGGTCAGGTTGTGATCCGTCCGATGATGTATCTGGCGCTGTCTTATGACCACCGGATCGTTGACGGCAAAGGCGCGGTGACCTTCCTTGTCCGCGTGAAAGAGGCGCTGGAAGACCCGCGCCGCCTACTGATGGATCTGTAATCATGGCAACGCATGTTCTGTGGCAAGCCGATGTTGCCGACTTTGATGCCTGGCTGAAGGTGTTTAGAGAAGACATCGCGATGCGCCAGGCCGCCGGTATCCACGACCTGCATGTCTGGCGTGACCCCGATCAAAAGGATCACGCCATCGCCATGTTCGACGTGGATGACGTACAAAAAGCCCGCGCATTCTTCGACTCGGAAGAACTGGCCATGCATCTCGAACGCGGTGGGGTCGCCCATATTCAAGTGAAACTTCTGGACCCGGTCTTACCGTGAAAACTCTGCTGTGTGCGGGACCGCCCTGCACACAGCCCCGCAAATACACGTGAAGCGCGCCTGCTATTGATGTCAGAGAATGCTAACCGACAAACGGACTCTGGTTGAAAAAGGATACTCGTCATGTCTTCCGAACTTTCCATTCTCGTTCTGTACGGCCTTCTGATCGTCGTAGTAGTTCTGTTGAATGTGCTGACAGCCATGTCGCAGGTCGGGTTGATGACATTGGGTGGCGCACGAGATGATATGCCCGCCCTGACCGGCGTTGCGGGCCGGGTCGAGCGGGCTCTGACCAATTCAGTCGTCGCCATGGCCTTGTTTGCACCTGCCATTCTGATCCTGTCCGCCAAGGACGCTTTCACCTCCGGATCGCTGCTGGCCGCGCAGATTTTTCTGATCGCGCGTGTCGTTTTCGTTCCGGTCTACGCCTTCGCAATCCCGGTTCCCTTCCTGCGCACGATCGTGTGGATGGCTGGGTTTCTTGCGACGATCTATCTTTACCTGCTAGCCCTATAACTTAGTACGCCGCACCAGGATGCGGCCAAGACACACCAAGGAGTGCCCTCAATGTCCAGCTATGACGTTATCGTAATCGGAGCCGGTCCCGGCGGCTATGTCTGTGCCATCCGCTGCGCCCAGCTGGGTCTGAAAACCGCCGTTGTCGAAGGGCGTGAGACGCTGGGCGGCACCTGCCTGAACGTGGGCTGCATCCCATCGAAGGCGCTGTTGCATGCATCTCATCAACTGCACGAGGCCGAGCATAACTTTGCCAAGATGGGCCTGAAGGGCAAATCTCCGTCCGTCGATTGGAAACAGATGCAGGCCTACAAGGAAGAGGTGATCGAGGGCAACACAAAGGGCATCGAGTTCCTGTTCAAGAAGAACAAGATCGACTGGCTGAAAGGTTGGGGCTCGATCCCGTCTGCCGGTAAGGTCAAAGTGGGTGATGAGGTTCACGACACCAAGAACATCATCATCGCGTCAGGGTCCGAGCCGTCGGCCCTGCCGGGTGTTGAGGTTGACGAGAAGGTCGTCGTGACCTCAACCGGGGCGCTGTCGCTGGGCAAGATCCCGAAAAAGATGGTGGTGATTGGTGCCGGTGTGATCGGTCTGGAACTGGGGTCGGTCTACAGCCGTCTGGGTGCTGAAGTGACGGTGATCGAATTCCTCAAGGAAATCACCCCGGGCATGGACCCCGAGGTACAGAAGACCTTCCAGCGGATCCTCAAGAAACAGGGCCTCAACTTTGTGATGGGCGCGGCGGTACAAAAGACCGAAGCGTCGAAAACAAAAGCGAAAGTCACCTACAAGCTGCTCAAGGATGACAGCGAGCATGTGATCGAAGCCGATACCGTTCTGGTCGCCACCGGTCGCAAGCCATACTCGGACGGGCTGGGGCTGGATGCGCTGGGTGTTGAGATGACGCCGCGCGGTCAGATCAAGGTCGGCTCGGACTGGCAGACCAACGTGCCGGGTATCTACGCGATCGGCGACGTCACCGAAGGCCCGATGCTGGCCCACAAGGCCGAAGACGAAGGCATGGCCGCCGCCGAGCAGGTGGCCGGCAAGCACGGCCACGTGAACTACGGCGTCATCCCCGGCGTGATCTACACCTGGCCCGAAGTTGCCAATGTGGGTGAAACCGAGGCGACACTGAAAGAACAGGGCCGCGCCTACAAGGTCGGCAAGTTCATGTTCATGGGCAATGGCCGGGCCAAGGCCAACTTTGCCTCTGACGGATTCGTCAAGATTCTGGCCGACAAGGAAACCGACCGGATTCTGGGTGCCCATATCATCGGCCCCGCTGCGGGTGATCTGATCCACGAGGTTTGCGTCGCGATGGAATTCGGTGCCTCAGCCGAAGATCTGGCGCTGACCTGCCACGCCCACCCGACCTATTCGGAAGCCGTGCGTGAGGCCGCTCTGGCCTGTGGTGACGGCCCAATTCATAGCTAAAGCTTTCTGACCCCGGCAGCGATCAGCCTGTCGGGGTCAACCAGGCATCCAGATAAGTTTCCAACCTGTCGGTGAACGTTGTTGCCGAATGCAACGCGCAGAACCTGAGAGACATGGCCTGAATTGCAAAGGCCTGCACGCCTTCGGCCAAAAGTTCGGACGGCACATCCTTGCGCGTCTCAGCCGCTTCAAGCCACATCATCACCACCCGGAAATACCGCTCAAAGCAATAAGCGATCGGCCCAACATCCGCGATGGCAGTTGCGCCGGAATACCGGATCAGCAGATCAAATACATACCGTTCGGACATCATGAAGCTGTGGACGGGTTCCAAGGCAGCGACAAGCTGTTTGACGGTTTTGGGTTGTGGCTCTGCCTCGGCCTGATCCAGACACGCATTCAATCTGTCCGCGATTAGGATCTCCATTAACGCGTCCTTGTCGCGGAAATGCGCAAAGAAGGTGCCCTTAGCGACACCGGCCGTTTGCACCACCTCTTCCACCCGAAGGCCCTCATACCCGCTTTTCTGAATCAACTCTTCCGATACCGCCATCAGGCGGGCGTGGGTTTTCAACGTGCGTTTCTGAACTGTCTTTTGCATGAGGTCAGATTGCATGTTTTTTGACCGTGGTCAAATTTTATATTGACCGCGGTCATTTTTAGGAGACATCCCATGCATGCCAAGAAAATCCTGATTCTCGACGGACACCCTGCCGAAAGCAGCCTGTCCCGTACTTTTGCGAAAACCTACGGCGACGCTGCGCGCCAGAACGGTCATGACGTCCGCCTGATCCATCTGAGCGACCTTCAGTTCGATCTCGATTTTGGACAGGGCAACTATCACGAGTTCAAACCCCTCGAACCCGAGCTTGAGAAGCTGTTGCAGAATTTCGAATGGAGCGACCATCTCGTTATGACCGCGCCGATGTGGTGGGGTGGTCTGCCCGCAAAGCTGAAAGGCCTGATCGATCGCATGTTCATCCCAGGACGAACATTTGATACGCGAAACACCACCAAGCTGGGCTTTCCAGCACCGATGCTGACCGGTCGCACAGCGCGCGTCATCCTGACCTCGGACACACCTGGCTGGTTCATGCGCCTGATCTACCGTCAAGCACTGATCCGGCAAGTCCGCGATCAGATACTCGGCTTCGTCGGCTTCAAGCCAACGCGGTTTACATATTTCGCAGGGGCCAGTGAGCCAAAGCCGGGAAGCGTCGATCGCTGGATATCAAAGGTCGCCAGAATTGGCGCAGAGGCTATCTAGGAGCCGTGCCTACCACATCGTCTTTGCGGCGCGCGCGCCCCATTGGGAGTCGTATTGCGCGCCGCCTTCCTCACCGGATGAGGCTTCTGCAAGGATCTCGCCAACCGTGGGCAATCCTTCGCTTTGATCGCCGCTGGTCCATGTACCAGCCCGCATCAAGGCCCGGGCGCATTGGGTGTAGATCTCGGCAATCGAAATAACGATCACGGTAGCCGGTTGCTTGCCTTGTTTTTCGAACCTGGCCTTCAACCCTTCGTCCGCGGATACGCGTGCAGTCCCGTTCAGGCGGACCACAGTGTTGGAGCCGGGCACGATGAACATCACCGAAACCCTCGGGTCGCGAACGATGTTGCGCAACGAATCCAGACGATTGTTCCCCCGCCAATCCGGCATTGCCAGCGTGTTGGGATCAAGCTCCAAAACAACGGGCCCATCGTCACCACGCGGGCTACCATCGACGCCTTCGGGGCCAACGGTGCTGAGGACACATAGGCGCGATGCCATGATCCATTGCCGGTAGAGCGGTGTCAGGTTGTGCGCGACCTTGCGCAATGACGGAGCTGCGGGCGTGCCATAGAGCGCCTCCAGGCTCGGGATGTCTTCAATGAACTCCATCCGGATCAAACCCCACTTCCTTCATCAAAGCGTCCGAGCGTGTCTCGATCACATCTTCCAAACGGCTTAGAAACGCGTCCCGTTCGACGCCCGGTTCAATCGGGTCGAGGAAATCGACAATCGCCAGCCCCGGTTTGCGCAAGATACCAGTGCGCGGCCAGAATACGCCGGCATTGGTCGCAACCGGCACACACGGAAAGCCCAGCCCACTGTAGAGGATCGCCGTACCGACCTTATAGGGCTTGGACACACCGGGCGCGACGCGGGTGCCCTGAGGGTAAATCACCAGTTGGCCGGGTTCGGCGAATTCCTTGGCGACGTCTTTGACCATCTTGGCCACTGCCGCACCCTTCTTGCCGCGATTGACCGGGATGCAGCCCAAACGACGCGCATACATTCCGATGACCGGGGTCCAGAGAAGCTCTCGCTTCATGATGAATTTACCATGCGGGATGGCGTCGAAGATCATGATGATATCAAGGAAAGACTGGTGCTTGGCCCCGATGACAACCTCGCCGGTTGGTACCGTGCCACGCACCTCGCACCTTATGCCGACCATCCATCCTGCCAACCACATCGTGCTGCGCGCGTAAGTTTTGCATGCGCGCAATGCGCCCTGTTTCGTGAAGATCGCGTATGGCAGATAGGCGATTCCAAGGATCAACATCCAAACGTAAATCACAATCATGAAGATCAGGGAACGGATCCATTGAAAGCCCTGTGACATCAGGAAAGCTCCTTCAACTTGCGGCGGGCGGCGGTCCAGGTGGCGAAGAAGGCAACCACAGCGCCCAGAACGGGGATCAGCAAAGGCAAAACCCAGCCAAGCCCCTGAAACCCTACTCCGGTCAGAAATCCGCCCTCGTCCGAGGGGTCGGGCAAGAGCAAAACGCCCGTCATCCCCAACATCGTTCCGACAAATGCGCCAAAGAAGGCGCGGTAGGTAAAGCGGCGGACAAATGCGCCTGCGATGAACCGATCCCGCGCGCCCACCTGCCGCAGCACTGCGATGATACTGGCATTCGCGGCAAGCGAGGCATTTGCCGCCAGTGTGATCATGGCTGCTGTCGCGCCTCCGATCAGTAGGATCGAGACCCAGCCCAGCCGTCGCAGGGACATCGCCGCATCCACCAAAGGCTCGCGCCAACGGGTATGGTCATCCAGAACCGCTCCGGGCACTTCGGCGCCCAATCGCAGACGGAGACCAGCCGTATCCAGACCGGGTTCACCTTCAACGATTTCAATCAGTTGCGGGATCGGCAGTGTCTCAATCGGCAAATCAGGCCCAAACCATGGCGACAGCAGCGCGGCCTGTTCCTCGGCCGTCAGTGCACGGGCTGAGGCGACGCCGGGTGTCTGGCCAAGAACGGTCAGGGCGGTTTCCGTCTGTGCCGCCATCTGCTCGGCCGGGGCGTTGATGCGCAAGGTGGCAGCCCCCGCCAGCTCCGAGGCCCAGCGATCTGCGATCCGACCCGAAGCAAGCGAAAGCGCCAGTGCAAACACCGCCAGAAACGCCATTGCACCCGAAACAAACAGAGTCAGATGCGCGGTATATCCGGTCGGAGGGACAACGCGATCCGCGCGTGTATCCCGGCGCAACAGGTTCCGGATGTCACCGTTGCTCATAGGTCCGCTCCGGCCAGATGCAGTTTGCGCTGCGAGATGCGCAACACGCGGGCTTGAACTTGGCTTTTGGCCGCGCGGATCAAACTCAGGTCGTGGGTGGCAATCAAGACGGTCTTGCCCATGCGGTTCAACTCGATCAGCAGGCGCAGCAGTCGTTGCGACATCTCCCAATCGACGTTGCCGGTTGGCTCATCCGCCAGCACCACATCGGGCGACAAGATCACGGCACGAGCCAAAGCCGCGCGTTGGCGTTCGCCACCCGACAATTCGGGCGGATGGGCGTCAAGCCGGGCCCCTAGCCCAACCCAGGACAAAAGCTCGGTCAGGTTGTCCTGCTCTTCCGACTCGGCCCGACCCGACACCATCAGAGGCAGGGCCACGTTTTCAGCCAGCGTCATGTGGTCCAGAAACTGGCAGTCCTGATGCACCACACCGACCCGGCGCCGCAGCAGGGCCATCTGATCCCGATCCAGACGCGCGATATCTTCGTCAAACACGCTCAACCGACCCGAGGTCGGCAACAACGCGCCATAGCACAGCTTCAGCAACGTGGTTTTGCCTGCGCCCGAAGGTCCGGTCAGGAAATGGAACGAGCCGGGCAGCAATTTGACTGAGACATCGCTCAGCAATGCGCCGTCGCCATAGGTATAGCTGACATTTTCCAGCTCGATCACAGGTGTCCCCAGTTCTTTTGCCGATCTTCTTGCCCGAGCTTGCCTGCGGTTTCAATGCCTGCACCGAGTCCAATTGGCGACACTTGCCCCGTGAAACCGAAAACGCCCTTTGCTGTTGGGTCTTAACGGAATATCATCCCTGAAAAAACTACTATCGGGCCGAACGTCAGGCCGGGGAGGCAGTATGAGACTTACATGTCCGAATTGCGGCGCTCAGTACGAAGTGCCGGACGAGGTTATCCCCGAAGAGGGGCGCGATGTGCAGTGCTCCGCCTGTGACCAGACGTGGTTTCAGCCCAAGCACCCGGAAGACGCAGCACCCACTGCCGACGCGCCTGAAGCCACCGCCGAGCCGGACGCTAAGCCAGAGCCGACCCCTGAACCCGATACAAAAGTAGAGGTCGTTGATGAGCCGCCGTCCGATACTGGCAAAACCGGCAATGTCGACCCGGCCGTTGCGAGCATTCTGAAGGAAGAAGCCGCGCGTGAGGCGGAGCTGCGCTCTCAAGAAGGCAGCAGCCTTGAGACGCAACCAGATCTGGCGCTGGAGGATTCTGTCGAACCCGAGTTTCAGATCAAGCACCCAACTGCGACCGAGACCGCCGAGGATGCGGGCCAAAAGGATGAGCTTCCTGACGTTGAGACCATCAATTCAGGCATGATGAGCGACGAGGGCGACGACACGCCCCCGGCCAAACAATCCCGTGGCTTCGTGCGCGGTTTTGCCGTGATGCTGATCATCGGCGTGATCCTCTATTTGATCTACGGCAATGCGCAACAAATCAGCGAGGCCGTGCCGCAAGCAGATCCGGTGCTGGACTCCTACGTCTCTTTGATTGATCAGGCCCGTATCTGGCTTGAGACGCAGGCCGGGGCAGGCGGGCCGCAGGAATAATGCGTTCGGGTTTTACCTTAGTCATCAAGTGACACGAATGTCCCGATAACGCTGAAAGCGTGGCAGGGTATTTGTGTCTCAGGTTTAAGCCGAAACGATATAGCGGCTCAGAACCGTTCCAACAGACGCTTGAGGTATTCCAGCTCGATCTCGGGCCGGTCGGTTTCTCCGGTCCGACGGCGGATTTCGTCCAGCAACTCACGCGCGCGGCGGTAAACGTCTTCACCCTGCAACAGGTTGTCATCGGTGGAGATCGACCCGGCCGCACCGGGATTGCGGCCCAGCGGGTCGCGGCTGTTGGCTTGCGCCTCACCTTCCTCGGTGCCTTGTCCGGATTGGTTCTGCTGGTTCTGCGCCATGGCCTCACCCAAGGACCGCATGCCTTCGCGTAGGGCCTCCATCGCTTCGGACTGACGGTCGATCGCTTCGGCCAGATCATTGCCGCGCAGCGCCTCCTCCGCCTCTTCCATGGCACCTTCTGCGCGGCCCAACGCATCGCGCGCCGCGTCGCCTTCGGGGGTGCCTGCACCGGGCAAACCCTGTTGCTGTCGGTTCAGTTCTTGCCGCAGGGCCTGCTGCCGATCCGCCAAAGACCCCTCACCCGGTTGGCCTTCGCCCGCCTGATCCGAGCCCTGACCCTGACCGCCCTGACCCTCGTGGCTTTCGCCGCGGCCCTGACCGCCATTGCGGCCTTCATTGCCCTGATTTTCTCCGGCCTGAGCGCCGGGGTTGAACTGTTCCTGCAGATCGCGGAATGCCTGATCGCTCAGGCCTTGCTGTTCACGCAGGGTCTCGGCCAGGCCTTCCATGGCCTGTTGCCCCTCGGATTGACCACCCTGCCCCTGGCCTTGGGTGACGCGCATGTTCTCCATCATCTGCTGGAACTCTTCCAGCGCCTGCTGCGCCTCGGCCATGCGGCCCTGTTCCATCAATTCCTGAATGCGATCCATCATGGCCTGAAGATCGTCCTGCGTCATCTGCATGCTTTCGCCGTTCTGACCGGACTGGCGCTCATCACTATCGCCGTTTTCCTGGGCAAGACGCTGCAACTGGTTCAGGTAATCCTGCGTGGCTTCGCGCAGTTCCTGCATCAGCTCGGCGATTTCCTCATCGCTGGCACCATTTTGCATCGCTTCGGTCAGGCGCTCCTGCGCCCGGCGCATCCGCTCCAACGCGTCTGCCAGAGTACCGTCTTCGATCAAAACCGCCAGATCCCAAAGGGCCTGCGCGATCTCGGCCTGTTGCTTATCCTTCAAACCGTAGTCGTTGAAGGTTTCCAACCGCCGCAGCGTGACCCGCAGCCGCAGATAGGCGGTGTCGGAGCGAAACAATTCCTCGGGCCGGTGCGAGATCGCCCGCAGCACCTGAGCCACTCGCGGTGCATTGGTCCGCGACCAGAGCAGATCGCGGCGCTGTTCGATCACCGCAGCGACCAAAGGATCAAAAAACCGGCGCGCGGGCAGATCGGTCAAATACGGGTCGGAGGTGCTTTCCTGATCCGAAGCGTCGCGCGCCATCAACGTGATACGAACCGGCAGATGCGCCCATGGGTGCTGCGAGAAATCCTCGATTAGGTCTTCGGTGAAATCCGCGCGGTCGCCGGTAATTGGCATTGGCAATTCGACCTCGATCACCTCGCGAGGTTCCGGATCAGTCGTCAGACCATAGCGACGGTCGACCGAGGCCATGTCCAACTCGATAACCGCCGAGCCAGAGACGATCCCGTAGTCATCCGAGGCCGCAAAGGGCAGCTTCATCTGTCCGCCCGCCTCGGCCTCGGCCTTATCAGCAACCGCTATGCTGGGAGGGGTGTCGGGGATGACATCCACCATCCAGTCCCGCCCAGCCGGGCCGTCAATACGCATCTGGCCTGAACGGGCGACGGTGAAATCCTGCTCGGTTTCGGTCGCGGCCTCGGCACCAAGCGGAGAGCTTGTTTCTGTCAGGCTGTGCGCGCCAACCTCACCATAGAAGCGCAGTGTAACGCGACTGCCTTGTGGGATCGACAGCGTGGGGCCGGTCTGGTCGGCCAGATAGAGCGTCGGTAGCCCGGTATAGCGTGGTGGTTCGACCCAGCCTTCCCATGTAGGCCCTTGCCCTGCTACCGCCGTGCCGGGGGCCATCTCGGCCACCGAGCCAATCCGCCAGAACGAACCGAACAGGACCGCGACCACCAGCGCCAACAAAGCCGCGTAGCGCAGGGCATAAGGATCGCGCGACGCCAGTCTGAGGTTGGGTTTGGCAACGCGCGCTTGCGCCGCGCGGTCCGCCATCCGCGCCTTGTGCGCCTGCCAGAGGGCAACCGAATCCGCATCCCCCGCACCAATCGCCTGATCATCCATCAATGCCTGAATCGGACGCCCGGGCAGGGTTTCATCCAATCGGGCCAGCGCTTCGGCTCGTGATGGCAGGTGGATTTGCCGAATCCCCCAGATCGCGCTGACCAGCAGCGCAATGGCTACGACGACAGCCGCGCCCCACACGATCTCAACCCGCACAAGATCATGCAGACCCAGCATCAACGCGGCCAAAACAGCCATCAAAACCGAGAAAAACGGCCAAAACGCGCGCAAAACCTGCTCGGCCAGCAATCCGGCATGTGTCATCCACACGGACAGGCGGGGAATGGGCAGGTTTTGTTTGTCGCTCAAAGCGGGCCTCCAGAGTTGGCCCGCGCGCCTATCGCGTCAAAGCCACTCAGGTATGGTATCGCGGTTTATGATTTCGTCAAAGCTTGGCCGTTCACGAATTACGGCAAATTGATCCCCATTCACCAAAACCTCGGGGATCAGGGGGCGCGTGTTGTATTCGCTGGCCATCACCGCACCATAGGCCCCGGCGCTGCGGAAGGCGATTAGATCACCCGGCGCAAGCGGCGGCATGTTGCGCTGTTTGGCAAAAGTATCACCGGATTCGCAGACGGGCCCCACGATGTCATAGGGCTGTTGTTCGACCCCCGCTGCGGGTTCCTGTACCGCAACGATATCGTGATGCGCCTCATACATGGCCGGGCGGATCAGATCGTTCATCGCGCCGTCAAGGATGAGGAAATCACGCCCTTCGCCGGATTTCACATAGATCACCTTGCTGACCATCAGACCGGCATTGCCTGAAATCAGGCGACCGGGTTCGATTTCGATCTCGCAGCCCAGATGACCCAGCGTTTTCTTGATCAGCGCACCATATTCCAACGGCAGAGGTGGCGCGTCGTTCGAGCGCGTGTAGGGAATGCCAAGCCCACCGCCTAGATCGAGGCGGCGGATGTTGTGGCCCTCTGCACGCAACTGCTCGGTCAGTTCGGCGACCTTGGTGTAGGCCAGCTCAAACGGCTCCAGCTCGGTCAGTTGCGAGCCGATATGGACGTCGATGCCGATCACCTCCAACCCCGGCAGAGATGCCGCGTGGGCATAGACCTCGGACGCGCGCGAGATCGGGATGCCAAACTTGTTCTCGGATTTGCCGGTGGCGATTTTGGCATGGGTCTTGGCGTCCACATCCGGGTTCACCCGAACGGTGATCGGCGCAACCACGCCCAGCTCCGTGGCAACCGCGTTAATAACTTCCATCTCGGGCTCGGATTCGACGTTGAACTGGCGGATGCCGCCAGTCAGAGCAGTACGAATCTCATCCGCCGTCTTGCCAACGCCCGAAAAGACGATTTTGTCGCCCGGTACACCGGCGGCCTTGGCCCGCAGGTACTCCCCGCCCGAGACCACATCCATTCCAGCACCCGCTTGCGCCAGCGTTTTCAGGATCGCCTGATTGCTGGCGGCCTTCATCGCATAGCAGACAAGGTGATCAGTGCCTTGAAGCGCGTCATCGAACAGCTTGAAATGCCGCAACAGAGTCGCAGTGGAATAGACATAGAACGGGGTTCCGACCGCGGCTGCGATTTCGGAGATCGGGACATCCTCGGCGTAAAGCGCGCCGTCGCGGTAGAGAAAGTGATCCATAGCAGCGCGATTAGACCAAAACCGCCCTATGGATCAATGGATTCGCAGTGAAACGATACGCCGCAGGGGCGTTCAGAAATCGTTCGACACGCCGACACGCGCATAGCCGGACACTGAGACTCCGGTTGAACTGGGCTCTTTTTGCGGTGCAGGCCGTTGGCTGGAGGTTGGTTCGCAGGCCGCAAGCGCGACGAGCGCCAGAAAAAATCCGAAAAGTCGCATGACGTCAGTCTCTGAGTACTAGAACGAAGGGCCGCGCCTTGGCGAGCCAGACCTTAATTGGGTGTTTTACACGAAATTACAACGAGATCAGCGATTAAACGCCTAGGTAGAGTCCAAAACCCCCGCGGCGGAAGCCGATGCCTCCGCCCACATGCGTTCCGCTCGAGCCGACGCCAACACCCACGCTTGCCGTTGGCTGAACCGGCTCACCATCCGCGCCACATCCGGCCAGCGCGAACCCAGCCGCCAAAATCACCGCTATGCGTAGAACTGTCATCACACCAGCGCCTTCCATCGCTCCTGACTTCCGACATTTTTTCGTATAAGTCATTGATATTATTATGCCTTGGTTGCCAAAAGGCACTACACGGACTTTTTTCGCCAGCGATTGTTTCGGAGTGTTGAGGGAGCTCAGGCTTTGGTCTGGCCAGTTTTTCGGGTGCGCCCGGGGGGTATCTTGAAAGGGGCTTCGTTCCAGGTCAGGCCGACGCAGGTGAGGATGCGTCTGGCATCGACCGTGGCATGGCTTGGCATGCCGTAGCGGTCAGGGGTGCCTTTGTGGCGCAGGATCGAGAGCTGCAATGCGTTCAACTCGTTGCGGATACGAGCCGGGCTCATCGGGTGTCCGAGCAGGTCCAGATGCTTGCGCAGGTGCTGCAGGCAGCAGAAGGCCATGTAGCAGATGGCGATATGGGCCCGGACCCGACGCGGCGACCAGTGATAGATGGGCCGGATTTTCAGATCGTGCTTGTTGGTGCGGAAGCAGGCTTCGATCTCCCACAACTGGTGATAGCGGGCAATGACGTCCTGTGCCTCCAGTTCGTCCGCACCATGAACAACAATGGCATGCAGCCCGTCCCATTGTGCCGCTGCCTTGATCTTTGCATCATCCAGCGTGACGTCCCCGCTGTCGGGGAAGGCCAGGAAGCGGCCATATCCCCGGCTGCTGAAGCTGCCGGGTTTGCGAGAGCGCTTGAGCTTCTTGTGCAGCTTTTCGATTGCCTTGTCGCGCTTGTGGGCATCATTGCGTGCCCGGGTGGGTGACCAGGTCACAATGACCCGCGCTCCCTCCTGGTCGATCACCTTGTACCAGCCCTTCTCGGTTGCCTCTTCAGAACCGTGTCCAGCCCAAGGCTGGCGTCCCTCCGGGCTCAAAATGTTCGCCTTCACGGCGGCCGGGGCGGACTTCATGCGATAGCCGAGGATGTAGGGCAGACCCTTGTTCTGCAACATCTGCTGGTTGTCCTTGCTGAGCATGGCGGCATCGGCCACGAACGTGACCCTGGCCACGTCGAAGCGTCCCTCCAACGCCTTCAGCGCAGCTTCCAGCGTATGACCTTCCCAGGTGTTTCCCGGGAAGAGTTCATAGCCCACAGGCAGCCCATCGGAGGTGACGATCAGCGCCAGCATGACCTGAGCGCGGTGATGCTTGCCATCCTTGCTGAAGCCCTTGGCCAGAAGATGATCCTGCTCGACCCCGTCCGCATCCTCGGCCGGGTCCTCGCGCTCGGTGTCAAAGGCCAGGGTCGTGCAATCGTAGAACAGCACGGTCACTGGCCCGCCCAGCAACTTCTCTGCCGCCGCGTGAGAGGTTTTGCAAATCCCGTCTATCACCGGCGTATTGATGTAATCCATGCTCCGATAGACCACGTCCAGATTGAGCGTGATGCCTGCCTGGTTCTCCAACGCCTCCACGGTCGCGCGCTTGCTCTCGGGCTGTGCGATCCGCGCCATAACCAGCTCTTTCACAATGCGATTGGCACTTTTACGCGCCGCCCCCAGAAGGGCCCCCCAACCCAGTTGGTCATACATCGTCCCCATGACATCCCGCAGACCCAGAGAGACCCGCGCCTCCTCACGGCACTCGGCAAGATCAACGCCAAGCTTGTCCGGCCGCGGAGCGCGGCGCACCAGCGCCTGCAGATCGGCATATTCCGTGGGCGTGAACAGTTCCATTTGCGGCGAGCGATCAATGCGTAATTGCTCCATCAAGCGGCCCGCCAGACGCTTGATATCCTCAATCTCGCTGTCGTTATGGGCCACACCCACATGGCGCAGGATCTTCTGGCGTACCTTGGAGCCGGTGCGGACGGATTCAACGATCTGGATCCGTGTGCGGTTGAGCTTTGCGTCATGTTTGGTGCGGATGAACATGGGCGAAGAGGTTAGCCATCTGAAGGCCCATGTCAATACTTTTTATAATAATGGGGCACTACAACGCGCCTCTGAGCAACCACACCTGAAAACAAACCAAAAACCCAGTCAGATCAACAAAAAGGTCGGAAGTCAGGAAAAAATCCGAAAAGTCGCATGACGTCAGTCTCTGAGTACTAGAACGAAGGGCCGCGCCTTGGCGAGCCAGACCTTAATTGGGTGTTTTACACGAAATTACAACGAGATCAGCGATTAAACGCCTAGGTAGAGTCCAAAACCCCCGCGGCGGAAGCCGATGCCTCCGCCCACATGCGTTCCGCTCGAGCCGACGCCAACACCCACGCTTGCCGTTGGCTGAACCGGCTCACCATCCGCGCCACATCCGGCCAGCGCGAACCCAGCCGCCAAAATCACCGCTATGCGTAGAACTGTCATCACACCAGCGCCTTCCATCGCTCAACCTGCGCCCGCACCTGATCGGGGGCGGTGCCACCATAGGACTGACGTGAGTTTACAGAGTTTTGGACAGTAAGAACAGAATAGACGTCATCGGAGATATCCGCATGGACCGACTGCATGTCTTCCAAGGTCAGATCAGGGAGGTCACAGCCCTTGTTTTCAGCCATCGCCACTAGCGAACCGGTGACATGGTGAGCATCGCGGAACGGCAGGCCCAGAACCCTCACCAGCCAGTCAGCAAGGTCGGTCGCGGTCGAGAACCCCGACCCCGCAGCGGCAGCAAGGCTGTCGCGGTTGGCGGTCATGTCCTCAATCATGCCTTCCATCGCGGCCAGAGCCAGCATCCAGTTGTCAGCGGCGTCAAAGACCTGCTCTTTATCTTCTTGCATATCCTTGGAATAGGCCAGCGGCAGGCCTTTCATCACCATCATCAGCGCGGTGTTCGCGCCGTATATGCGGCCGACTTTGGCCCGGATCAGCTCCGCCGCGTCGGGGTTCTTTTTCTGCGGCATGATCGAGGACCCGGTCGAGAAGCGATCCGAGAGCGTCACAAACCGGAACTGAGCCGAGGACCAGATCACCAGCTCTTCGGCAAAGCGCGACAGGTGAACGGCGCAGATCGAGGCAGTGGACAGGAACTCCAGCGCGAAGTCGCGGTCGCTGACGGCATCCAGCGAGTTTGCGGCGGGGCGGTCAAAGCCCAGCGCCTCGGCCGTCATGTGCCGGTCGATGGGAAAGGATGTCCCGGCCAGCGCGGCGGCACCAAGGGGGGATTCGTTCATCCGGGCGCGCGCATCGCGCACACGGCTGAGATCGCGGCCAAACATCTCGACATAGGCCATCATGTGGTGGCCCCATGTCACTGGCTGTGCGGTTTGCAGGTGGGTAAAGCCCGGCATGACCCAATCCGCCCCCGCCTCGGCCTGCGCCAAAAGCGCGCGGATGAGGGCCAGTAGGCCGGTTTCTGCCGCGTCCAACTGGTCACGTACCCAAAGTTTGAAATCGGTTGCCACCTGATCATTACGCGACCGACCCGTGTGCAGACGGCCTGCGGGTTCACCGATCACCTCTTTCAGGCGCGCTTCGACGTTCATGTGGATGTCTTCCAGCGCGGTCGAGAACTGAAATTCTCCCTTCTGGATTTCTGACAAGACTGTGAGTAGCCCTTCCCGAATGGCTTGCGCGTCACTATCACTAATAACGCCTGTCGCCGCCAGCATAGCGGCATGGGCGCGCGAGCCTGCGATGTCCTGGGCTGCCATCCGCTGATCGAACCCGATCGAGGCGTTGATCGCCTCCATGATCGCGTCTGGACCGGCGGCAAAGCGGCCGCCCCACATCTGGTTCGAGGATTGATCGGTCATGTAAGAAAACCCGGAGTTGATATGCGCCTATTTCGTCTGATCCCCCTTTATATGGCCCTTGCGCTGGGTGCAAATGCCGCTTTGGCGACCGATGCCGAAACGCTCGGCCCCTTGCGTGAAGACAGCCTGAAACGACTGATCCTACACAAAGAACCCAAACCGGTGACGCCGGTTGATTTCCAGCTGGAAGATGACGGCGGCACGGCCTCACTTGCGGACTACAAGGGCAAATACGTCCTGTTGAACTTCTGGGCCACCTGGTGCGCGCCCTGCCGCAAGGAAATGCCCCAGATCGCCGAGCTGCAAGACGAGTTCGGAGGCGACAAGTTCGAGGTTCTGACACTGGCGACCGGGCGCAACTCACCTGCCGGGATCAAGAAGTTCTTCGAGGAAAACGGCATCGACAACCTGCCCCGCCATCAGGATCCGTCACAAGCCGTGGCGCGTGAGATGGGCGTTATCGGTCTGCCGATCACGGTCATCATCGACCCGGACGGCAATGAAATCGCCCGCCTGATCGGCGATGCCGAATGGAACTCGGACAGCGCGAAGGCGATCATTTCGACTCTGGTCGAGGCCAACAGCTAAACTGACGCTACGCCACCTTTGACAGCCCATCCTCCGATCCGCACTCTGTGCGCAGGAGGATGGAATGCCACTGGAAATTCTGTTGGTGCTTGTGGTCGGCGGGATCGCCGGGGTCACTCTGTTGCTGCATCTGACCGGCAGATCGCAGCGGTGCGTTCTGTCTCCTGAAACCGCGCGGGATCAATGGCTTCGGCATTTCCCGGATGATACCATCGTCGATGTCACGATTGCCCATGATCGTCACGCCGCGCTGGTGCGGACGGAAAAAGGGCCGGGTCTCCTCTGGTCCTTTGGGGCGGATACTGTGGCGCAACATCTGCTGGACTATGACTTGCTGGATCGCACCGACGGGTTCGAGGTTATGTTCCACGATTTCGGCACCCCCAAAGCCATCATCCATCTGGATGAGCTTGAGCGCGCCCACTGGCGCAACGTGATGGAGCCCGCATGACCGATCAGATCACCTTTCCCGACGCCGTCCAATGGGCCGTCCCGTTCTTCATAGCCGCGATTCTGGCCGAGTTCGTCTGGATTGCTGTCAAAGGTAGCGGCGGGCGGTACGAGACGCGCGATGCCGTGACCTCTCTGATCATGGGGGCGGGCAATATTGCGTCAGGTTTTCTGCTGGGGTTCATCGCCTATGGGTTCTTCATGTGGCTGTGGCGGATCACGCCACTCGATCTGGGCACGTCGATCCCGATCATCATCCTTTGCTTTGTGCTGGATGATCTGCGGTATTACTGGGTGCACCGGTTCGGTCACCGTATCCGCTGGGTCTGGGCCAGCCATGTGAACCACCACAGTTCGCAGCACTACAACCTGACCACCGCGCTGCGACAGACATGGACCTATACGTTTACCTTCATGATGGTGGTGCGCGCGCCGCTGATCCTGCTGGGCTTTCACCCGGCGATGGTGCTGTTCGTGGGCGGGCTGAACCTGATCTACCAGTTTTGGATTCACACAGAAGCCATCGGCAAAATGCCCCGTTGGTTCGAAGCGGTCATGAACACCCCTAGCCATCACCGGGCGCATCACGGCCGCAACGCGCGCTATCTGGATTGCAACTATGCTGGCGTTTTCATCATCTGGGACAAGATGTTCGGCACTTTTGTCCCCGAGCAAGAGAACGACCGCGTAGACTATGGGCTGGTTCACAACATCGCCACCTTCAACCCGCTGCGCGTAGCCTTTCACGAATGGGTCGGCATCTGGCGCGATGCGACCCAACCGGGGCTGACGCTGAAGCAACGCCTCGCCTATTGTTTTGCCCCGCCCGGCTATAGCCATGATGGAAGCCGGGACAGCTCAGCGCAAATCAAGGCAAAGCATCTGACCCGCCACCCTGAAGATCTCGGAACGCCCGGATTCGAGCAGACTCGCGAAAACCTGCCTAATTCCGCAGCAAAACAGGCCTGATCCCGGCGCGGCACCACGCCACTTTGGTTGAATTCTGGCCTGAACGGTCCATATGGAGCGTCAGGCGTGACGTAACCAGTGACCGGAGGCCGGAATGACCCGAGTGACAACCGTATCAACCACAGTCGGACTGCTGGGTGTGCTTCTGGCCATGTTCGCCGCCATCGCAACGGCAGCATCAGCGCTTGTCCTGATCGGGTTCTCCATGATGATCCTTGGCGTGATGGGCGCGGTGTTCGGAGCAGCGGCCTCGCTCAGTCATGCGTGGCAATCTGCGCGCTGAACGTCTCCTGCATTAACCACAGATTCATCTGTTTCCTGCGACACTGCAACCGAAGAGCCATTCGGGATCAGCGCGCATGCGGGACAAGACAGTTGCAGAGTCAGGGGAAGGGCCAGACAGCCCTTTGACCTCGGCAGTTTCCGGTCGGGATCAATCAGTACTGCAGATGGCCTCGGATGCAGTTCGGCACAAACAATGCAAACTGGCCTTTCAGCCGGTGGTGCAGGCACAGGCCCCCCACAACGTTGCCTTCTACGAAGGTCTGATCCGTGTGTTGGACGAAACCCGGCGGGTCATCCCTGCACGGGAATTCATGCCTCAAGTGGAAAACACGCCCATCGGGCGTGAGCTGGATTGCATCGCGCTTGAGATGGGGTTGCAGACACTGGTCAGGAACCCTCAGATCCGGCTATCGATCAATATGTCGGCGCGTTCGATCGGGTATTCGCACTGGTCCCGTATTCTGGATCGCTTCCTCAAACGGGATAGCAATCTGGGCGAACGGCTGATTTTGGAGATATCCGAGAAATCGGCGATGCAGGTGCCCGAGCTGGTGATCGACCTGATGGACAGGTTGCAGGAGCGTGGTATTGCCTTTGCTCTGGATGACTTCGGCGCAAGCAATTTCAGCTTTCGGCATTTCCGGGAATTCTTGTTTGATGCCGCCAAGATCGACGGTCAGTTCATTCGCGGCATCAGCACCGACCCCGACAACCAGGCCCTCGTCCGCGCATTGATCGCAGTCGCGCGCGAGTTCGAAATTCTGGTCACAGCCGAATCAGTCGAAAATCCGCAAGACGCAGCTTTTCTGAGCGCAAGCGGTGTCGATTGCATGCAGGGTTTTCTGTTTGGCGCACCGGCGCTGTCGCCGCCGTGGAAGGCAGAAAGAAATCCCAAAACAGGGACTTAGTTGACCCACCGCCGCGCGAATACCTGCCTGATTGCCGCCTGAGGCAAGCTGTCCGTTGCTGCAAGTGCAGCATTGCGCTATTGCAGAAGGCACTAGAGGGGGGAGAAATTGGCGCTCTGGTACGGGCAGAGGAGGCCCTCTGCGGTCCGCGTCGTCACATTTCCCGCTGGACCACGACGGTAAAGGACAAATTATATGACCAATGTAGTAATCGCATCCGCCGCACGTACAGGTGTGGGCAGCTTTGGCGGCTCGTTCGCCAATACCCCCGCACATGATCTGGGCGCTGCCGTCCTCGAAGCCGTCGTCGAACGCGCCGGCGTCGACAAAGGCGAAGTCAGCGAAACCATCATGGGTCAGGTCCTGACCGCCGCTCAGGGCCAGAACCCAGCACGTCAAGCGCATATCAACGCCGGGCTGCCGCAGGAAAGCGCGGCTTGGGGCATTAATCAGGTTTGTGGTTCGGGCCTGCGCGCTGTTGCGCTGGGTGCTCAGCACATCCAACTGGGCGATGCGGATATCGTCGCCGCTGGTGGCCAAGAAAACATGACCCTGTCTCCCCACGCCGCTGCCCTGCGCGCGGGTCACAAGATGGGCGACATGAAATACATCGACACCATGATCCGCGACGGTCTGTGGGATGCGTTCAACGGCTACCATATGGGTCAAACCGCCGAGAACGTCGCCGAGAAATGGCAGATCAGCCGCGACATGCAGGACGAATTCGCCGTTGCCTCTCAGAACAAAGCCGAAGCCGCGCAAAACGCGGGCAAGTTCGCCGACGAGATCGTTCCCTTCACCATCAAAACCCGCAAGGGCGACATCGTGATGGATAAGGACGAATACATCCGTCACGGCGCGACAATGGAAGCAATGGCCAAACTGCGCCCGGCCTTCACCAAGGACGGTTCGGTCACGGCCGCCAACGCTTCGGGCCTGAATGACGGTGCCGCCGCGACCCTGCTGATTTCTGCTGAAAACGCCGAAAAGCGCGGGATTGAACCTCTGGCCCGTATCGCATCCTACGCGACTGCCGGTCTCGACCCGTCGATCATGGGCGTTGGCCCGATCTATGCGTCGCGTAAAGCGTTGGAGAAAGCAGGTTGGTCGGTTGACGATCTGGATCTGGTCGAAGCCAACGAAGCCTTTGCCGCGCAGGCCTGCGCCGTGAACAAAGACATGGGTTGGGACCCATCGATCGTAAACGTGAACGGGGGCGCAATTGCCATCGGCCACCCGATCGGAGCATCCGGCTGCCGGGTTCTGAACACGCTGCTATTCGAAATGAAGCGCCGTGATGCCAAGAAGGGGCTGGCCACCCTCTGCATCGGTGGCGGCATGGGTGTCGCCCTCTGCGTGGAGCGCGACTAAGTGCGTTGACATCTAAATAAAAAAGGGCGTCCAATGGGCGCCCTTTTTTGTTACAATCAAGCTTTACACAACCGCTGCGACAATATCGCCAGACAGAAAGACAAGATCGAACACGAAACGATATTGCGCAACACTCCCTCTCAGAGTAACAGAATTACCAAGACGACCAAAATTGGAGGAGTCATCCATGGCACGTACAGCACTCGTAACCGGCGGATCTCGCGGCATCGGCGCAGCAATTTCCAAGGCGCTCAAGGCCGAAGGATACAATGTTGCCGCCACCTATGCGGGGAATGACGAAGCCGCTGCAAAATTCACCAAGGAAACCGGCATCGCCACTTACAAGTGGAACGTGGCCGACTATGACGAATCCAAAGCGGGTATCGAAAAGGTCGAGGCCGAAGTCGGCCCCATCGACATCGTCGTAGCTAATGCGGGCATCACACGCGACGCGCCCTTCCACAAGATGACGCCTGAACAGTGGCATCAGGTCATCGACACCAACCTGACCGGCGTTTTCAACACCGTACACCCCGTCTGGCCCGGCATGCGCGAGCGCAAGTTTGGCCGCGTCATCGTCATAAGCTCGATCAACGGTCAGAAAGGCCAGTTCGCTCAGGTGAACTATGCGGCGACCAAAGCGGGCGATCTGGGTATCGTGAAGTCGCTGGCGCAGGAAGGCGCGCGTGCCGGTATCACCGCCAACGCGATCTGCCCCGGCTATATCGCCACCGAAATGGTTATGGCCGTGCCTGAGAAGGTCCGCGAGTCGATCATCGGCCAGATTCCTGCCGGCCGGTTGGGTGAGCCAGAAGAAATCGCGCGCTGCGTCGCCTTCCTGGCCTCGGACGATTCGCAGTTCATCAATGGGTCGACCATCTCGGCCAACGGCGCTCAGTTCTTCGTCTGATTTCAGAGCACAGGACGAAAACGGGCCGGTCCTTTTGGACCGGCCCTTCTTTATCCCGTAAGTCCGCGCGCGCTGCGGTCAGCGGGAACCAAACACCCATCCCAGAACTTTGTGAACAAGCTTGCTGCGCTCTTCATGGGCACGACGAATTGCAATCTGGACAGACGGGTTTGTTGACATCTCGATCATGGCGGATCCCCTTTGCTAAAGCTGAACTTGACTTGCCCTAAACATGACCCTTGATTGAAAAAGGCACAAACGAGAGTTTTCAAGCATTCAGATAAGTATTACTTAAGTGACATGAGTGATCGCCTTCCCCCTCTCACCGCTTTGCGCGCCTTTGACGCTGCCGCGCGGCACATGTCCTTTGCCAAAGCCGCAGAAGAGTTGAACGTCACGCCCGCGGCGCTGTCTTTCCAGATCAAGTCGCTCGAGGACCATTTGGGCCATCCGCTGTTTCGCCGCTTGAATCGCGCAGTCGAGCTTACCGAGGCGGGCAAAGCCCTCGCCCCAGGGGCTGTCGAGGGGTTTACGTCACTCAAAGCGGCGTGGGCCGCAACACGAAGGCTTCAGGACAACACCTCCCTCACCGTGACGGCCGGACCTGCGCTGACGGCCAAATGGCTGGCTCCGCGTCTTTACGATTTTGCCCGCGCACATCCCGAAATTGACCTGAGGTTTTCGGCCACCCTGCGCAATATGGACCTTGAGAGGGATGACGTGGATGTCGCGATCCGGTTTGGCTATGGCGGGGATGATGGCCTCTATTGCCTGCCGGTTCGCAAGGAATGGCTGACCCCCGTTATGACGCCCGAACTGGCCGCCGAGTTCACAACTCCCGAAAGCCTTCGCGAAGCGCCTCTGATACATGACGATTCGATTGCGTTTCTGAAGCCTCCGGCAGATTGGCCGACTTGGTTTAGGGCTGTTGGCGTCGAGTTCACGCCGACCCACGGGGCGCATTTTTCCAACGCAGACCACGCGATTGACGCGGCTGTCGCCGGAGTGGGCGTGGCCTTAGGGCGACGGGCGATGATCATCAAGGACATGATGGAGGGGCGGCTTGTCGCGCCGTTCAAAACCGCCATCGAGACCAAAGGCCGCTTTCGCTTTCTTTGCCTGCCCGGCGCGGAGAACCGGCCTCAAGTCGCAGCATTTCGCGATTGGTTTGTTGCAGAGATTGAAAAAACCGCTCATATCTCGGACGAATTCACCATCGTTCCTGTAGAAGACGTCTCATCCACATGACCAGACAACGCGCCACCGCCACTGGCTTCATTGCGGTTTTGCTTTGGTCGCTGCTGGCCCTATTCACAGTCGGGTCAGCCCCAACACCGCCGCTGCTGCTGAATGCGATCTGCTTCAGTATCGGCGGTACTTTGGGGCTTGTCTGGACGTGGCGATCGGGCGGATTGGCCCAGCTGCGCCGCATCAGCTGGAAAGTCTACGCCTTTGGAACGGTGGGCCTGTTTGGCTACCACGCGCTTTATTTCTCGGCCCTTCGGATCGCCCCGGCGGCCGAGGCGGGGCTGATCGCCTATCTCTGGCCACTGCTTATCGTCCTGTTCTCGGGCCTGTTGCCCGGAGAGAATCTGCGCGCTGGCCACCTGATCGGGGCCTGTTTGGGCTTTGCCGGGGCTGCGCTGATCATCACCGGTGGCGGCAGCGCAGGGTTTCAAGCCGACCACCTACCGGGATACGCGCTGGCGTTCCTATGCGCACTGACATGGTCAGGCTACTCCGTGTTGTCGCGGAAACTGGGTGAAACGCCCACGAGCTCGGTCGCGGTGTTCTGCGTGTTCACGGCCATCGCCTCATGGGGCCTGCATTTCGCGCTTGAGGCACCGGTCTGGCCGGACACCACGCTCAGCTGGATATCGACACTGGCCCTTGGCCTTGGGCCGGTCGGTCTGGCGTTCTATGTCTGGGATATCGGGGTCAAGCAGGGCGACATTCAGATGCTGGGTACGAGCTCATATGCTGCACCTTTGCTGTCTACCGTGGTTCTGGTTTTTGCCGGGATCGCCATGCCGACATGGACATTGGCGATCGCGGCGGTCTTGATCACCGGCGGGGCCGTGGTTGCGGCGCGCGCCAGTCTTAAAGGTTAGGTCGATAAGCGCTCGATCTCTTCCTTCAGCCTTAGCTTCTGTTTCTTTAGCTGGGCGATATGAAGATCATCAATGCCTGGCGCGCGTTGAGCTTGTTCCACTTCGAGACCGAGAGATTCGTGCTTCTTCTTCAGTTCCGTCAGATGTGCGCTCACGCTCATGGCGATCCTCCTTGTTTACGTGTCTAGATGTCACGTAAGAAGTTGAGCATATCGTTTCCACCCTGTCACGCCGCAGACGCGAAGAAAACGTGATAAATCCGACAAATTCGGCTGGTCATTGCCGATTGACGTGAAACGGCCCCAAAGCCGCGCCTTGCCGCAGCACATCCGAGAGTTCCGGCGTATAACTGTCACCGTCGCGCTCATGCCGTTGACCCACATGCAGGATGACCGGCGCATGCAGTCGAAACGTCGCCCGCCCACCTTTGCGGGCCCGTAGAATCACAAGCTCGGCCTCTCGCCCCACGCGGGCCGCAAGCGGCAGCGCTTCGATCGAGCCCAGACGTCCCCGACAGGCCAAAAGCATGTCGTGCAGGCGATCCGCCTTTTGGATCATGTGCAGATAGCCGCGCGGGGCCAGCCGTTTGGCCGCGACATCAATCCAATCGGCAATAGGCGTCTGCTCCCCCAAAGCCACACTGCGCCCCCTGTCCGTAGCTGCGCTATGGGCCCCGGCGCGATAGTAGGGCGGGTTGGCGATCACATGGTCGAACTGGCGCTGCTTCAGATCGGAGGGCAACTCGGTCAGATCTGCGGAAAAGACCTCCAAAGCGATATTGTTTTCTTCGGCATTGCGGCGCGCTAGGTCCGCATAGGCCGCTTGCAGTTCAACACCGCACAGGTCCAATCCGGGGACTCGTGTCGCAAGGCACAGGATTGCCGCCCCTGCCCCGCAGCCAAGCTCCAGCACCGACTGACTAGAGGTTGCGGGCACGCTGGCCGCCAGCAAAACAGGATCGACCCCCGCGCGATAGCCAGACACGGGTTGCCATAGACGCAACCGCCCGCCGAGGAAATCGTTCCGGCTTAGCTCATCCTCCTTGAACCCGGTCATCGCCCCAGCGGGATCTCGTTGTCGCGCATCACACGCTCTGCCCGGGTCAGGTCATCGGCCCGAACCATCAGGCGGCGGGGGAAAATTCCGATACCGCATTCAAGGATGCTCATATTTACGTCCATCTGAAAGCAGTCTATATCCTCGCCCTCAAGAAGAGCGGATGCAAAGGCCAGGATTGTCGGATCGGTACTGCGCAATAGTTCTTTCATGGGGATGGATGTAAGGGCAAGGCAGGGCGAAAGTCGAGCCTTGTATCAGGAGTGTGATGGGCATCAGCACAATCTCGAAGCCGCACGAACGGCTGGCCGAAATGTTGACCGGCGAAATGGAGGCGGTGAATACGCTGATCCGGACCCGGATGGCGTCCGAACACGCACCCCGTATCCCCGAGGTAACCGCGCATCTGGTCGAAGCGGGCGGCAAGCGCCTGCGCCCGATGCTGACATTGGCGGCGGCGCGGTTGTTTGGCTATTCGGGCGAGCATCACGTGCGTCTGGCCGCGACGGTCGAGTTCATTCACACCGCGACCCTGTTGCATGACGATGTGGTCGACGAAAGCGCCCAGCGACGCGGGCGGCCCACAGCGAACCTGTTGTGGGACAACAAATCCAGCGTGTTGGTGGGCGACTATCTGTTTTCTCGCAGCTTCCAGTTGATGGTTGAAACCGGGTCACTGCGCGTTTTGGACATCCTCGCCAATGCCTCGGCAACGATTGCCGAAGGCGAGGTACTGCAGATGACCGCCGCCACCGATTTGAACACGGATGAGAGCATCTATCTGCAGGTCGTGCGCGGCAAGACTGCGGCCCTGTTTTCCGCAGCGACCGAAGTTGGCGGCGTGATTGCGGAAGCCTCGGACGCACAGGTCAAAGCTCTGTTCGACTATGGAGATGCCCTGGGCATTGCCTTCCAAATCGCCGACGATCTGCTGGATTATCAGGGCGATAGCAAGGCAACCGGCAAGAATGTGGGCGACGATTTCCGCGAACGCAAACTGACCCTGCCTGTGATCAAAGCCGTTGCGCAGGCCACCGCGGATGAGCGTATCTTCTGGGAGCGCACGATCGAAAAAGGCCGCCAGCAGGACGGCGATCTGGAACATGCGCTTGGGCTGATGAACAAGTACCAGACGCTCGAGGCGACCCGTCAGGATGCGCTGGGTTGGGCGAATAAGGCCAAAGCCTCGCTCGAGGTTTTGCCTGATCACGAAATCCGCACTCTGCTACGCGATCTGGCTGACTACGTGGTCTCGCGCCTCAACTGAGGCTGGTTGCGCGGCACCACCAATCGGGCTGGGCCGCGCTGATCTCATAGGCTGCGAAATGCGCGGCCTTCATCGACGGGTAGAGCGCAAAACAGGTCGAGCCTGACCCCGACATTCGGGCCAGCAGCACATCCCTTGTTTCCGCGAATCCCTCCAACACACGCCCGATTTGTCAATCGGCATTGAATAATGACCCCCCATCGGCGTCCAAATTTGACCCCCCTTGGAGCTAAGAGGGGCGTTGAGGGGGTCGTGTTTAGGTTGATTCAGGAGGGGGTGTACAGCAGGTCAAACCGAAAAGAGAGCGTAGCTCGACTGAAGGTTTGACCTGCTGTCTGTTTTGAATTTATTCCCCGATTTCGAGGTTAGTCGCGGTGGTTAATTCGCCAGCTTTCGTTCCCGGTTTCGATGATATCGCAATGGTGTGTCAGTCGATCCAGGAGAGCAGTGGTCATTTTGGCATCTGTGAACACACTCGGCCATTCAGCAAATGCGAGGTTGGTTGTTAGCAGAATAGACGTTCGCTCGTACAGTTTGCTGATGAGATGGAAGAGTAATCGTCCACCAGACTCTGCGAACGGCAGATAACCGAGTTCGTCTATAATCACGAGGTCGACGCGGATCAGCTGCTCGCTGAGCCGCCCGGCGTTGCCTTCGCGATGTTCAGCCTCCAGCTTGTTCGCGAGATCCACAGCGCTGAAGAACCTGACCCGCCGGCGGTTATTGACCGCGTGGCCCCCGATCGCTGTTGCGAGATGCGTTTTGCCCGATCCGGTTCCACCGACCAGCACGCCATTCCTGGCCTGGTCCATAAAATCGCCGTCATGAAGATTGCGCACGACTTCCTCGTTGACGGGGCTGACCGTGAAGTCGAACTCAGGTAAGGACTTGCAGACCGGGAACTTTGCGGCACCCATCTGATACCGGATCGAGCGCGCAGTCTTTTCGGCCAGTTCGGCCGTGAGGAGTTCGGCCACGACCTGTTGGGGCCGCCAGTTGTTTTTGGCTGCGGCCTGCATCACTTCGTCAAAGCAGTTGACGATGCCTGGCAACTTCAGTTGACGGGCAAGTTCGAGAATTTCCTTACGCAGTTGCATGGGAGCCTCCAAGCCTGTCATAGCGAGCGCAATCCGCGATCGGTGCCATTTTCAGCTGCAGGTGGGCAGGCGGCTCAATCGCCTTTGGCGGCGGGGGATTGGTGCGCCGAGAGACAATGTTCAGGATCGCATCGGCCTTGCGCAGGCCAGATTTTAGAGCTTCTTCGCAGGCAGCCTCGACCACATCAATGTCGTGCTGGTAAGCAGCGAAAAGAATATCGGCAAGTTGCCGGTCTCCGTCGGATGTGCCCCGCAGATGGGTCCAGATCTGCGTCATTGCCGGTGGTAGGTCCCAGTCACGGAACGGTGCTCCATTGCGCAGAGCGCCAGGCTTGCGCTTGAGGACGGGCACATAGTGCCAAGGGTTGAAGATCGTTTTTCCTCGGCCGAAGCACCGTTCGTGCTCTCCGACAATCTCACCGTCTTGGCGCAGGACAATCCGCGTGGCGTAGACCTGCAACTGGACCTGACGTCCAACAGCTCTTGCCTCAACGCTGTATTTGTTTCTTTCGAAGTTGATCAGGCAGGTTCGGCTCACGGCGACCGTCTTTTCACGGAACCCGACGAAGGGCTTCTGCAGATGCGTCAGCAGCGGCTTTTCCTGCTGGAACTCCTCCCAGACCGTCACCTCCAGGTTTTCCGGATGCCGCAGTTCTTTTGCGCGTTTGATCGCGTCTTTTTGCAGCCGGGCATTCAATTCATCGAAGTCGGCCACCTCCAGACGCGGTGTAAAACTATAGGCGCGGCTCTCCTTGACCAGATTCTCAACCTGACCCTTCTCCCAACCGGCCGCGCGCGTACAGGCGATCGGGTTCACCAGATGATGAGAACACATCCGGGAGAATGCCTTGTTGAACTTTCTTTCCTTGCCCGACAGGATCGCATCGACGGCGGTCGTCATGTTATCGTAGATCCCGTTGATGCAGCCTCCACCAAAGAATTTGAAGGCCTCGTCGTGGGCATCAAAGACCATCTCCTGCGTCTCGCGCGGATAGGCAATGGAGAATGGCATGCGGCTATGGCAAAGTTTGAAATGGGCAACCTTCACGGTCGTGAGTGCACCGTCCATCAAAACCGTCTCCACACTCCAGTCGAACTGGTACGCCTCCCCAGGATCAAAGATCAGCGGGATGAACGCCTGCGCCTGTTGTCGGCCGTGCGCAATGCGCCAATTCTTTGTGTAGCGTCGAACACTGTCATACCCGCCGCCAAAACCATCATCGGAGAGTTCCTTCCAGATTTTGGTCATCCGCTTGCGGTGTTTCTTCGGAAGCGCCTCGTTCTCCTCAAGCGTTTCATCCAGACGCGCGCGCCAAGGCCCGAGCACCGGGTATGGCTGCGATTTGCGCTCATATTTGAACTCCGTCACTCCCGATCGGATTATCTTTCGAACCGTTGCACGGCTCAAATTGAGCGAACGGCAAATTTCCTTGATGCTCTTTTTTTCGATCAGGTGTAAGCGACGCACTTTTCTAATAGTTTCCACGCAAATCATCCCGCTTGCCTCTCCATCGACTGCTCAATGAAAAGGATGTCTACAACCATAGGGAGGGGTCAAATTTGGACGCCGATTTCCCCGCTTAGGGGGTCAAAATTGCACGCTTTTCTACAGCGCAGAACGGCCGCCGCGTCCGAGGACCCTCCACCGATGCCTCCACCATGGGGTAGCACCTTGTTCAACATGACATGACCCGTCCACCCAGTGCCCTCGGCCGCTTTCCAGACCAGATTTCCTGACTTCCGACCTTTTTGTTGATCTGACTGGGTTTTTGGTTTGTTTTCAGGTGTGGTTGCTCAGAGGCGCGTTGTAGTGCCCCATTATTATAAAAAGTATTGACATGGGCCTTCAGATGGCTAACCTCTTCGCCCATGTTCATCCGCACCAAACATGACGCAAAGCTCAACCGCACACGGATCCAGATCGTTGAATCCGTCCGCACCGGCTCCAAGGTACGCCAGAAGATCCTGCGCCATGTGGGTGTGGCCCATAACGACAGCGAGATTGAGGATATCAAGCGTCTGGCGGGCCGCTTGATGGAGCAATTACGCATTGATCGCTCGCCGCAAATGGAACTGTTCACGCCCACGGAATATGCCGATCTGCAGGCGCTGGTGCGCCGCGCTCCGCGGCCGGACAAGCTTGGCGTTGATCTTGCCGAGTGCCGTGAGGAGGCGCGGGTCTCTCTGGGTCTGCGGGATGTCATGGGGACGATGTATGACCAACTGGGTTGGGGGGCCCTTCTGGGGGCGGCGCGTAAAAGTGCCAATCGCATTGTGAAAGAGCTGGTTATGGCGCGGATCGCACAGCCCGAGAGCAAGCGCGCGACCGTGGAGGCGTTGGAGAACCAGGCAGGCATCACGCTCAATCTGGACGTGGTCTATCGGAGCATGGATTACATCAATACGCCGGTGATAGACGGGATTTGCAAAACCTCTCACGCGGCGGCAGAGAAGTTGCTGGGCGGGCCAGTGACCGTGCTGTTCTACGATTGCACGACCCTGGCCTTTGACACCGAGCGCGAGGACCCGGCCGAGGATGCGGACGGGGTCGAGCAGGATCATCTTCTGGCCAAGGGCTTCAGCAAGGATGGCAAGCATCACCGCGCTCAGGTCATGCTGGCGCTGATCGTCACCTCCGATGGGCTGCCTGTGGGCTATGAACTCTTCCCGGGAAACACCTGGGAAGGTCATACGCTGGAAGCTGCGCTGAAGGCGTTGGAGGGACGCTTCGACGTGGCCAGGGTCACGTTCGTGGCCGATGCCGCCATGCTCAGCAAGGACAACCAGCAGATGTTGCAGAACAAGGGTCTGCCCTACATCCTCGGCTATCGCATGAAGTCCGCCCCGGCCGCCGTGAAGGCGAACATTTTGAGCCCGGAGGGACGCCAGCCTTGGGCTGGACACGGTTCTGAAGAGGCAACCGAGAAGGGCTGGTACAAGGTGATCGACCAGGAGGGAGCGCGGGTCATTGTGACCTGGTCACCCACCCGGGCACGCAATGATGCCCACAAGCGCGACAAGGCAATCGAAAAGCTGCACAAGAAGCTCAAGCGCTCTCGCAAACCCGGCAGCTTCAGCAGCCGGGGATATGGCCGCTTCCTGGCCTTCCCCGACAGCGGGGACGTCACGCTGGATGATGCAAAGATCAAGGCAGCGGCACAATGGGACGGGCTGCATGCCATTGTTGTTCATGGTGCGGACGAACTGGAGGCACAGGACGTCATTGCCCGCTATCACCAGTTGTGGGAGATCGAAGCCTGCTTCCGCACCAACAAGCACGATCTGAAAATCCGGCCCATCTATCACTGGTCGCCGCGTCGGGTCCGGGCCCATATCGCCATCTGCTACATGGCCTTCTGCTGCCTGCAGCACCTGCGCAAGCATCTGGACCTGCTCGGACACCCGATGAGCCCGGCTCGTATCCGCAACGAGTTGAACGCATTGCAGCTCTCGATCCTGCGCCACAAAGGCACCCCTGACCGCTACGGCATGCCAAGCCATGCCACGGTCGATGCCAGACGCATCCTCACCTGCGTCGGCCTGACCTGGAACGAAGCCCCTTTCAAGATACCCCCCGGGCGCACCCGAAAAACTGGCCAGACCAAAGCCTGAGCTCCCTCAACACTCCGAAACAATCGCTGGCGAAAAAAGTCCGTGTAGTGCCTTTTGGCAACCAAGGCATAATAATATCAATGACTTATACGAAAAAATGTCGGAAGTCAGGCGGAAGCCTCGGACGCACAGGTCAAAGCTCTGTTCGACTATGGAGATGCCCTGGGCATTGCCTTCCAAATCGCCGACGATCTGCTGGATTATCAGGGCGATAGCAAGGCAACCGGCAAGAATGTGGGCGACGATTTCCGCGAACGCAAACTGACCCTGCCTGTGATCAAAGCCGTTGCGCAGGCCACCGCGGATGAGCGTATCTTCTGGGAGCGCACGATCGAAAAAGGCCGCCAGCAGGACGGCGATCTGGAACATGCGCTTGGGCTGATGAACAAGTACCAGACGCTCGAGGCGACCCGTCAGGATGCGCTGGGTTGGGCGAATAAGGCCAAAGCCTCGCTCGAGGTTTTGCCTGATCACGAAATCCGCACTCTGCTACGCGATCTGGCTGACTACGTGGTCTCGCGCCTCAACTGAGGCTGGTTGCGCGGCACCACCAATCGGGCTGGGCCGCGCTGATCTCATAGGCTGCGAAATGCGCGGCCTTCATCGACGGGTAGAGCGCAAAACAGGTCGAGCCTGACCCCGACATTCGGGCCAGCAGCACATCCCTTGTTTCCGCGAATCCCTCCAACACACGCCCGATTTGCGGGGCCTGGCTTATGGCGGGCTGTTCAAGGTCGTTTCTTTGGACGGCAAGCCAAGCGGCGCAATCTTCCACGCCTGCGAATGAAGGGATTTGATCCGGCAAGCCCGGATTGTCCCGCGAAGACATAGCGCCGAAGACCGATCCGGTCGGAACCTCAACCCCAGGATTGACCAGAAGGGCGGGCAATGGGGGCAAAGTGATCCGATCCACCTGTTCGCCAATCCCACGCATCCGCGCAGCCTCGGCCACCATGCAGACCGGTACATCAGCCCCTAACGCGGTCGGAAGATGCGGCGGGATATCAAACCCTAGCGCCGCCGCGTGGCGCAGAACGGCCGCCGCGTCCGAGGACCCTCCACCGATGCCTCCACCATGGGGTAGCACCTTGTTCAACATGACATGACCCGTCCACCCAGTGCCCTCGGCCGCTTTCCAGACCAGATTTCGGCTGTCTTTGGGAACCCCGTCGGCATGCTCTCCGCTCACCGAGATCGACAGGCCTGCGCCCGGCTCAAACGCCAGCTGATCGCCAATGTCGGCAAAGGCCACCAGCGAATCCAGCAGATGATAGCCATCCGCGCGCTGGCCGGTTACATGCAGGGTTAGATTGACCTTGGCGGGCGCAAAGGCGCTAGTTGCCATTGGCAACCTTCAACGGATCCGCGCCCTCTTCGGACAGAACCGTATCCAGACCGACCTCGAGTTTGCGTCGGATGCGTTCGGGATCAGCCTCACCATCGGTGTCTTCGGGATCAACAAAGGACAGAGCCCGTTTCCACTGGAACTCAGCTTCGCGGGCGCGTCCGACGGCCCAGTAGACATCGCCCAGATGGTCGTTGACCACCGGATCAACCGGCATCAACTCAACCGCACGCTCCATGTGCTCGACCGCTTCGTCATAGCGACCAAGGCGGAACAGGACCCAGCCCAGGCTGTCGACGATATAACCACTGTCGGGGCGAGCCGCGACGGCGCGTTCGATCATGTCCAGCGCCTCATCGAGTTTTTCGCGACGTTCGACAAGCGAATAGCCCAGATAGTTCAGAACCTGCGGCTGATCCGGGTTCAGCTCAAGCGCGCGACGGAAATCGGCTTCGGCCTGATCCCATTGCTTGAGGCGCTCATGAGAAATCCCGCGCGCGTAGTGCAGGAACCAATTCGCGGCCGAGACACCCTCCGCCAGATCAATTGCGGTGTTGTAGGAATCAACCGCGGCGGCATAGTTTTCCTCGCGGCGCTGCAGATCGGCCAAAGCGACATGGACACTGGGAAGATCAGGTTTTTCCGCAGCCAGCGATTGCAGAACCTCAACCGCCGCATCGGTTTTGCCGGATTGCCCCAGAACATCAGCCCGGCCCAGTTCGGCCACGTGGTGATCGGTGCTTTCCTTGGGAACCGCGCGATACGCTTCGACCGCAAGATCAAGCTGGTTGAGTTCCGACAGAAGCTCAGCGCTCATCAGAAGGGCGTCGACGTGATCGGGCCGCAGGAAGCTGGCCGTGCGGGCATAGAGCAGAACGTAGTCCGGCGCGGCCTCGTCATTCAACGCGGCACCCACCGAAAAGAAGATCTCGGACATGCCGTCTTGCGCCGTTCTGACATGAGTGAAGGGCAGCGTTTCTCCGTCTGACAATCGGCTTGTGTAATCTGCGATCGACGGGTCGCTTCCGGCCTGAAACACATCGGCCAGGAAGGTCAGAGCGTCCTCATTCCGGTCAAGCTGCGACAGAACCTCAGTACGGGCCAGCGCGGCGCGGCGGGTGAACCGGGCTACGACCCCGTCATCGGCTGCGAAAATCGCCTCAGCCCCTTCGAAATCACCGATCGAGGCTAGGGCCATCGCTTTGTGATACAGAGCAAACTCGCGCAGTCCCTCCTGAGTTGTGACTGTGTCGAACTGCTCCATCGCCTTGGTCATCTCACCCTGACCAAGATAGGCCCAGGCAATCATCAACCCATCGACCAAAGGACCCACGCCCTGCGTTTCGGGATCACGTGACAGCAGCGTTTCCCAATCGCCCTCTGCGATCAGGTTTGCGGCGATGGCAATCCGGGCTGCTTGGCTCGGCAGGCCATTCTCTTCAATGGTCTCAGCGATGGGCAGTGCGCGCTCAACTTCGCCCAGCGCCAGCCGCGCGACGACGACGCTTTCCAACAGCAATGCATTCTGCGGATCAGACCGCAACGCCTGCGCATAATAGCTTTCGGCGGCGGCATAGTCGTTTTCGTAGATTGCCTGACGTCCGGCCAAATAGGCCCCGGACCCGGTATCCGAAAATGCCGGGATTGCGACCGAGGATGAAAGCAGCGCGGCCAGTGCCACGCGACGAACCAGGGAAACCACCAAAATCCTGCCTTGCTATCGTTGACTGCACGTTAAGCTAGGGCCTCGGCCCGCAAGAGGCAATGGCTCAAGGTTCACGATGTCGCTAACACGCGATATGTCCGGTGTATGTAACATGCGATCTGTCCGGTTCTATTCTGTCTCTGAGAGGAGGCGTTATGAACCGAGCAGAAGTGTTACAGGAAGTTCGACTGATGAAGTTTGAAGATGTGTATTCGCGGCGAAGCGCGAACAAGCTGACGCAAGAACAGGCGGCTGAGATACTGGGTGTATCCGTGCGCACCGTCAGGCGTTGGGAGGATCGATTTGAGGCGGATGGTGCAGAAGGTCTGTACGACCGTCGGCTTGGCAAACTGGCCAACAATCGTGTTGCCACGGATAAGGTCATGGAGATGCTTGAACTGTTTGATACCAAGTACTGGGATTACACGCCGAAGCATTTCCACGAGAAGCTGGTGGCCCACCATGGTTTCACACAGAGCTACAACTGGGTGCGGCTTACACTGCAGCGCCACGGCCGGGTTCAGGCAGCACCCCGACGAGGTGCCCATCGGCGCAAGCGGCCCCGCCGTCCGATGGTTGGCATGATGTTGCATCAGGACGGCTCCAGCCATGAATGGGTTCCGGGTCAGTGGTGGGATCTGATCGTCACCATGGACGATGCCACCAACCGGGTTTATTCGGCATTCTTTGTCGAGGAAGAAGGGACGATGAGCAGTTTTCAGGGGCTGACAGAGGTGATCGAGGCGCAAGGTCTGTTTTGCTCGCTCTATGCCGATCGGGGCTCTCATTACTGGCATACGCCCGAAGCGGGCGGCAAAGTGGACAAGGACAATCTGACCCAGGTCGGGCGCGCCTTGCAGCAACTCGGCATTGAGCTGATCCCGGCCTATTCACCGCAGGCCCGTGGACGGTCTGAACGCATGTTTGGCACGTTCCAGAACCGATTGCCGCAGGAACTGCGGTCCCATGGGATCACAACCATTGAAGAGGCCAATCAGTTCCTGAAAGAGGTCTATCTTCCCGAACACAATGCCCTGTTTGCAAAGGAGCCGGAGGATACGACCTCGGCCTTCGTGCCGTTTACAGGCAATGTGCGCGACACCCTGTGTGTGCAGGAAGACCGCGTCGTCGGCAACGACAATACGGTGCGCTACAAGGGCCTGGTCATGCAGATCGCGGCAGACAGGCACCGTCATCATTTCGTCAAGGCGAAGGTCAGGGTCCACGAATACCCCGATGGTCAACTGGTCATCTTCCACGGCCCGAGATGCATTGGCCGCTACCAGCCTGACGGATCACCCATCACACAGGAGGATAGCAAACACAAAGTCGCGTGACCCGCTTCGACGTGGCGCGAACGCGGTGGCCCAAATCTACGGTCGCCTACGGCTCCCTCCGAATTGGGCCACCGCGCAATCAACTGAAGCGGACAATTGGCATGTTACCTACACCGGACAATTCAGAATGTTCTCGACATGGCTCAAGGTTCACGACGCCGCCATTGCACCGGTTTTCGCCTAAGAACTGGCCGCCCTGTTGCACGGATCAAGCAGGAGCGCCGTCCAACACTCAGTGGCAGCTCATCAATAGGGCATTTGGTTGGCTCACCCTGGCGAAGGATTTGGGTACCCTTCGCGTTTCAAAAGGCACATGTTCGGTTTGAGTGACTTCAACTCATTCAGAGTGAAATATTTTTGCGATTGCGCAAAAGACCGACTGACGGAATGGTGCTTCCAAGCACTGTTGGCAAACCAGACACGGTATGAACATACGATGAAGTCACATGCAAAAGTTGTAGTGGTCGGGGGCGGCTGCGTTGGCGCCTCGATCCTGTATGGCCTGACCGAACATGGCTGCACGGATGCGGTGATGTTGGAGCGGACGACGCTGACGTCAGGGTCCACCTGGCACGCCGCCGGTTTGCTTGTGACCTTTGTTCGGTCGCGAAACGTGTCGAAAATGACCATGGAAACCATCCGCATCTATACCGAGGTTGAGGAAAAGTTGGGCGCCTCGGTGGGCCTTCGCAAAGTGGGTCAGCTGCGCGTTGCCAATACCGAAAAGCGCTGGGATGAGTTCCAGTCCTATATCTCGATCGCCGAAGCCGCCGGGGTGCCGTGCAAGCTGCTAACACCGGAAGAGATTGCCGAGGTGCACCCCCTGCTGAACCAAAGCCCGGATATTCGTGGCGGCATCCTGCATACCGAAGACGGCTATGTGAACCCCGCAGACATCACCATGGCGCTGGCCAAGCTGGCGCGCGATGCCGGGGCCAAGGTCTATCAGAACACCGAAGCCACCGCTTATGAAAAGCTCGAGAACGGCCACTGGAAAGTGACCACCAATCAGGGTGAGATCACTTGTGAGCATCTGATCTTTGCCACCGGTAACTATGCGCGCGAAAACGCGCGCCGGGTGGGTCTGGACCTGCCCTGTATCCCGATCGTTCACCAATATTGGACAACCGAGACCGTGCCCTTGCTGAAAGAACGCAAGGCACAGGGCCTGCCGGAATTCCCGATCCTGCGGGACGAGGATTATGGTGCCTATCTGCGCGAAGACGTGGGCGGCATCCAGTTTGGCCCCTATGAATTCACCAAGGACCTCAAGCTGTTCGCCGAAGATCGCGTGCCACCGGATTTCGGCGCCGACCTTCTGCCCGAAGATTTCGACGCCGTGGAAACCCAGTGGGAACGCGCCATCGAACGGGTTCCGACGCTGGGCGAGGTTGGCATCAAGGCTAACACCCGCGGCCCGTTCCAGATGACCCCGGACGAGCTGCCTCTGGCCGGCCCTGCACCCGGGCACGAGAACCTGTGGCTGGCCGAAGGGATGCCCGGAGGTATCCTGTGGGGCGGCACGGTAGGGAACCGTCTGGCCAAGTGGATCGTGGATGGCGATCCGGGCATGGACATGTCGGAACTCGACCCGCGCCGGTTCTCGGACTATGCCTCGAAACGGTGGACCATGGACAAGGTGCGCGAGACATGGGGAACCCATATGGATGCGCACATCCCAGGTGAGGATTTCCCCGAGGCTCGCCCGATGAAAACCGCGGGCTCATACGATCTGTTGACTGCACATGGCGCCGTCTGGACCAGCTTCAACGGCTATGAATTCCCGCGCTGGTTCGCCAAATCACCCAAGGAGGCGATCCCCGAACACTCCTTCCGCCGCACCAATCATATGGAGCTGGTACAGGAAGAAGTGCGCCGCACGCGGGAAGAGGCAGGCTTCATCGAGATGTCTCCGATGACCAAATTCACCGTGCGCGGGCTAGGCGCGGCCAAATGGCTGGATGGTCTGATGGCGAACAAACTGCCCAAGGTGGGGCGAATGACCCTGTCTCTGATGCTGAACGACAACGGTGGGATGGATGCGGAATACACCATCGCACGCAAGGCGCAGGATGATTTCTATCTGATCTCGACCCCGAATTGGCAGGCCTATAACTGGGACCAGATGCAGCGTCTGCTGCCCAAAGACGGCTCGGTCGTGATGGAGGATATCTCGGAACAGCTAGGCGTGATCGCTCTGGCTGGTCCGAAATCGCGCGAGATCCTGTCGAAACTGACCGACAATGATCTGTCGAACGAGGCCTTCCCCTGGCTTTCGGCGCAGATGGGTGAGGTGGGCTATGCCAAGGGCGTTCACCTGCTGCGCGTCTCCTACACCGGTGAGCTGGGATGGGAGCTGCACCATCCGGCGGGCTACAACCGTCACCTCGTGGATCTGCTGCTGAAGGCGGGCGTGAAACCGTTCGGTCTTGAGGCGCTGGAGTCTATGCGGCTCGAGAAATCCTACCGCGCCATCAACCGCGAGATCTGCAAGGACCTGACCCCTTATGAGGCCGATCTGGGCCGGTTCGTCGCTATGACCGAGAAGATCGACGGGCAAGTGGTCGAGCGGGACTTCATCGGCAAACCCGCTCTGCTGAAACAGCGGGACGCGGGGGGATACAACACTCTGGTCACGTTGAAACTGCCCTATTGCGATACCTCGGTGATGTTTGACGAGGGTGTCTATTCCGACGGCAAACTGATCGGGCGTGTCACCTCGGGCGGGTTCTCATATTATTGCAACCATGACATCGCAATGGCGCTGGTGCCGCAGAACATGACGGCGCAGGGCACCAGAATGCAGGTGTTGGTCCATAACGAGATGCGCGAGGCCGAGGTCATCGACACCTGCGTCGTGGACCCCACCAGCGCCCGCGCACGCGCCTGACAAGAACAACAAGGGGGCTGCGGTCCCTTTCACGAACACAAGGACCGGATTTAGCCAATGACCGATATCTCGACGAAAACGCTCTCACTCCAAGAGGTTAGGGAATTGGCGAAATCCGTCCTTGTGGCTGCGGGCATGGATGATCCGGGCAGCGACATGATTGCTGAGATCGTCGTCAAATCCGAACGTGACGGCCCACGCAGCCACGGTTTGCGCATGCTGCCGGTCTACGCCCAGAGCTTTACCTCGGGTTATGCCAACCCCGCTGCGCACCCCAAATTCGAGCGTATCGCACCGGGCGTTCTGCGTGGTGACGCAGACAATGGATACTACCAGATCGCCGCGGCCGCAGCCCGGGACGAGCTGATTGCTATGGCGCGCGAAAACGGGATCGCTGCCTTCACCTGCGCAAATAGTCACCACCTAGGCGCGTTGCGCTTTGACACCGAACCGCTTGCCGAGGCGGGCTTGGTGGCTTTGGCCGTCGTGAACTCACTGTCGATGGTGGTGCCGCAGGGCGGTGTGCGCCCGGTCTTTGGCACCAACCCGATGTCATTTGCCTGCCCGCGCGACGGCATGGAGCCGATCGTTTGGGATCAGGCGTCCTCGACAGTGGCCTTGATGGATATCCGCATGGCCGCCGCCGAAGGGCATGACCTGCCGCGCCCTGCAGGTCTGGCCCCGGACGGCCAGCCCAGCGCTGATCCCAACGCCATCCTCGAAACTCGCAGCCTTTTGCCGTTCGGCGAACACAAAGGGGCCGCGATCGCCTTCCTGATCGAGGTCATGGGCGCTGCGCTGGCCGGGGGCACCCTCTCGGTCGACAATGCCGAGCGCGAGGCGCATGGCGCGTTGAACGTCAAGGGCGGCGCGACCCTGATCGCGATTGATCCGACACGGTTCGGAAACGCTGCCTTCAGCGACTATGTCACGCGCATCTGCGCCGAGATCGAAGGCAACGGTACCGCGCGCATACCCGGCGATGGACGGCTAAAGAACCGCGCCGCGTCAAAGGCCGGAGGCGTCAACGTCAGCACCGAAGTGCTGTCGCAGTTGCAAGACTTGCAGTAAGGTTTTCGACTGATCGCACAGGGGTCGTGTGGTTCACGAACACCCCGAAGCGGCTCTCAGGTCAGGGCAGGCTCAGCTTTGCCATCCGCCCGCCATCGACCGTGTAGACCTGCCCGGTGATAAAGCCGCTTTCCTCGGCAGCCAGAAACGCCGCCAAGGCAGCCACTTCTTCGGGCCTACCGGTGCGCGCGACCGGGTGAATCTGGCCGATATCCCGGCGAAACGCATCCGGGTTGGGCATCGAGTCGATAAAGTCGAGGTTCAACTCGGTATCGATCCAGCCCGGAGCGATGGCGTTGCAACGGATACCTTCGGCCCCGTGATCCACCGCCACGGCACGGGTCAACCCGTGCAGCCCAGCCTTGGACGCACAATAGGCCGCGTGGCCGGGATTGCTGCCCAGCCCCTCGATCGAGCCGGTATTGACGATGCTACCCTTTGTTTTGCGCAGATGGGGCAAAGCGGCTTGGATCATCAGGAAAGGCGCGGTCAGATTGACGGTCAGGTTTTTCTGCCAGTCATCCAACGTCATCTCTTCAACGCGGGCCTCCTGCATCATCCCGGCATTGTTAACCAGAACGTCCAACTGCCCGGCGCGGGCGACGACCTCGGCTATCACCTGTGCAGGCGCGGAGGGGTCGGTGAACTCGGCCGCGATTCCTTCGAAGTGATCATCGCCACCGCGCTGGGCGGTGAAGACGCGCGCGCCCTCCTCCGTCAGCCGTGCTGCGATGGCTTGCCCTATCCCCGAGCGACCGCCGGTGACCAGCGCAACCTTGCCCTCAAACCGCCTCATGCGACCGGCTTCCCGCCATTGACCTCAACCAGCGTGCCACACATGTAGCGCGCCGCGTCCGAGGCGAGGAACAGGACCACATCAGCAATATCCTCAGGCTCGGCGATCCGCCCAAGAGGCACGGTCTTACCCAGTTCAGTCACGGCCTCGTCAGGATCAAACCCGCGCTTGGCAAAGCCCGAGCGCAGCATCGGCGTGTTAACCTCATTCGGGCAAACGGCGTTGATGCGGATGCCCTGATGTGCGTGATCCATCCCCATGCATTCGGTCAGCGAGGCGATCGCCGCCTTGGTCATGCAATAGAGCGCATGGTTTGGCCCCGGCGCCTTGCCGCCCCAGCAGGACGCCGTGTTGACGATGGCGCCACCGCCCGCCTCGGCCATCAGCGGAATAGCGGCGCGGCAAATCCGAAACGGAGCCTCGACATTCACGCCCAAGGATAGGGTCCAGTCGGCGTCCGAGGTCTCGGTCACCGGGCCGCGGGTGATGACGCCGGCATTGTTGATCACGATATCGAGGCCGCCCAAAGCCTGTTGCGCGTTGGCAGCCAGTTGGTCGCAATAGGCTGGGTCCAGAAGATCGCCGGGCAGATGCGCCTCGGCTTCGATCCCATCGGTCGCGCGATCCGCAACCGCGACCCGAGCGCCCTGCGCGCGCAGCTGTTTGACGATGGCTTGCCCGATCCCTCCGGCCGCGCCGGTGACAAGGGCGTTTTTGTCCTTAAACATGTCTAGTCTTCCCAGATTGCGACGGCCTGACCCAGCAGGTCCCGGTTCATTGTCACGCCGAGGCCCGGCGCATCGGACGGCAGAACGCCACCGTTTTCGATTGGAGCGTTGAACGCCCCGGTCTGGATCGTCACCATGTCGCGCGGGTCCAAAACACAGCGCAGCAACCGTTCGGGCACAGTCGCACCCATATGGAAGATCGACGCGGCAGACAGGGTGTCGAGAACATTCTGAATTGTCCGGTGTAGGTAACATGCCAATTGTCCGCTTCAGTTGATTGCGCGGTGGCCCAATTCGGAGGGAGCCGTAGGCGACCGTAGATTTGGGCCACCGCGTTCGCGCCACGTCGAAGCGGGTCACGCGACTTTGTGTTTGCTATCCTCCTGTGTGATGGGTGATCCGTCAGGCTGGTAGCGGCCAATGCATCTCGGGCCGTGGAAGATGACCAGTTGACCATCGGGGTATTCGTGGACCCTGACCTTCGCCTTGACGAAATGATGACGGTGCCTGTCTGCCGCGATCTGCATGACCAGGCCCTTGTAGCGCACCGTATTGTCGTTGCCGACGACGCGGTCTTCCTGCACACACAGGGTGTCGCGCACATTGCCTGTAAACGGCACGAAGGCCGAGGTCGTATCCTCCGGCTCCTTTGCAAACAGGGCATTGTGTTCGGGAAGATAGACCTCTTTCAGGAACTGATTGGCCTCTTCAATGGTTGTGATCCCATGGGACCGCAGTTCCTGCGGCAATCGGTTCTGGAACGTGCCAAACATGCGTTCAGACCGTCCACGGGCCTGCGGTGAATAGGCCGGGATCAGCTCAATGCCGAGTTGCTGCAAGGCGCGCCCGACCTGGGTCAGATTGTCCTTGTCCACTTTGCCGCCCGCTTCGGGCGTATGCCAGTAATGAGAGCCCCGATCGGCATAGAGCGAGCAAAACAGACCTTGCGCCTCGATCACCTCTGTCAGCCCCTGAAAACTGCTCATCGTCCCTTCTTCCTCGACAAAGAATGCCGAATAAACCCGGTTGGTGGCATCGTCCATGGTGACGATCAGATCCCACCACTGACCCGGAACCCATTCATGGCTGGAGCCGTCCTGATGCAACATCATGCCAACCATCGGACGGCGGGGCCGCTTGCGCCGATGGGCACCTCGTCGGGGTGCTGCCTGAACCCGGCCGTGGCGCTGCAGTGTAAGCCGCACCCAGTTGTAGCTCTGTGTGAAACCATGGTGGGCCACCAGCTTCTCGTGGAAATGCTTCGGCGTGTAATCCCAGTACTTGGTATCAAACAGTTCAAGCATCTCCATGACCTTATCCGTGGCAACACGATTGTTGGCCAGTTTGCCAAGCCGACGGTCGTACAGACCTTCTGCACCATCCGCCTCAAATCGATCCTCCCAACGCCTGACGGTGCGCACGGATACACCCAGTATCTCAGCCGCCTGTTCTTGCGTCAGCTTGTTCGCGCTTCGCCGCGAATACACATCTTCAAACTTCATCAGTCGAACTTCCTGTAACACTTCTGCTCGGTTCATAACGCCTCCTCTCAGAGACAGAATAGAACCGGACAGATCGCATGTTACATACACCGGACATATCGCGTGTTAGCGACAGACGCGGCAGACAGGGTTGACCCCACCGTGTCCTGCACACTGATCGTCAGCCCTGCAGCGCGGCAGATGTCGCGGTGACGGCGGGCATGGGTCAGCCCCCCGGCTTTCGAGATCTTCAGCCCGATGCCATCGGCCAAATCCAGCGCCACCAGCTTGGCGATATCGCCATCCTCTTGCGCCAACTCGTCCAGAATGATCGGCACGTCGCAACGCTGGCGCAGGGAAAGCGTCTCGCGCCATGTGGCACAGGGGGCCTCCAGCACGAAATCCAGCCCATCCGGCAGGGCGCGGAGCATCCGCAGCGCGGTTTCCGGGATCAGGCCGCCATTGGCGTCAACGATGAAGTACTCACCCGGTTGCCGATCCGCCAATGAGGCCGCGATGCGTTCGGCGTCCAGCGCCGGGCCGCCTTCGGAATCCATCGCGCCGACCTTTACCGAATGGCCCATATAGCCCATCGCGCGGTGTTCCGCTACGCGGGCGCGCATATCCTCGGGCGTGCCCGCGTAGATCGAGCTAATTGCGGGCAGGCGATTGCCTGTCGCGCCACCCAGCAGTTTATAGACCGGTAGGCCAACCGATTTGCCGAAAAGGTCCCAGCAGGCCAGATCAAGCGCCGATTTCGCGTGGTTATGGCCCAGAAGAGCCTCATCCATCGCATCATTGATCCGGTCCACATCACGTGGGTCACGACCGATCAGATAGGGGGCGATTTCTTCAACTCCGGCGCGGGCACCCCGTGCATGGGCGGCGATGTAGTTCGGGCCGAAGGGCGTGGATTCACCCCATCCCTCGGTCCCGTCATCGGCGGTGATACAGACGATGACACTGTCAAACCCGGTGTAAATGCGCCCGCCCGACAGCTCGTAAGACCCGCCTGCATAGGGCAGATGCAGTTCAAAAAGCTCGATCTTGCGGATTTTCATGAGGCCACCTGCGGCGGGATCAGCACCAGCTGCCCGGTATGTGTTTTGGTCAGAAACTCTTCCTGCGCCGTCGCGATCTCGCTGAGCGGATAGGTCTTGGCGACGATGGGGCGAATTTCTCCGGCCTCGATGTATTTCACGAGGTTTTCGAACACGATGTCCTCCTGAAAGGTGCAGCCAAACAAGGTGAGGTCTTTGAGGTAGAGCGTCCGCACGTCAATTTGACAGATCGGTCCGGCGATGGCTCCGGCAGTCGCATAGCGCCCGCCCCGGCGCAGCACGTCCAGCAAGCTGGGCCATTGCGGGCCGGCCACCAGATCGACCACCACATCGATTGAACCCTCACCCAGTTCAGCCACCAGATCGGCGTTGCGGTCCAGCACGCGATCTGCACCCAAAGCTAGAACAGCCTCGGCCTTCGCGGGCGCGCACAGCGCGATTACATACGCGCCGCGCCGTTTCGCCAGTTGCACCGCAGCCGAACCAACACCGCCCGAGGCGCCGGTGACCAGAACAGTCTCGGCCCCGACGCTGGCGCGGTGCAGCATGCCCTCAGCCGTGGAATAGGCGCAGGGGATGGCGGCCAGTTCCACATCATCCCAGTCGCAATTCACCGCGTGGGTTTCCTGAGAAGGTGCGATGCAGAACTGGGCAAAACCCCCATCGCATTCGTTGCCGATGGTCCAGCATTCATAAGGGCGGTAGTCGACATAAGTCCGCAGCATGTTGCGCACGATCACACGCTCGCCAATGCGTGCCGGGTCGACCCCATCTCCTACGGCAGCAACATAGCCGCAGACATCGGCGCCCTGAACGCGGGGGAAGGTCAAGGGCGTACCCGACCAGCTGGCATCGTCATCGTCTACAGTCTCAAAACCCGAGGCACCACCGGTATTGGTGTCCTCGGTGACAGCCTTGGAGTACCAGCCGATCCGCGTGTTGATGTCGGTGTTGTTCACTCCCGCGGCAGCGACCCGGATCAGCACCTCTCCGCACCCCGGCGTCGGGACCGGCACGTCCGAGCGGTAGTCCAGCATCTCAATACCGCCATGGCCGGTCAGTTGGACCGCATGCATGGTCTCGGGGATCATTGTGTTCTCCTTAATATGAGGCGACAGGCGCGCCGAACAGCGTTTCGTCGGGGCTGACGCCCAGACCCGGCCCGGTCGGGCGCTGAATGTGACCGCCTTGGATGGTGATACCATTTTCGGGATCGTAGTTGCCTTCGATATAGGGGGCGGCGAGCCACGCGCCCTCCATCAGTGTTGGACGCACGGTGGATGCAATCTGCGTGCAGGCGGCGGCGATGATGTCCCCGCCCCAGCTGTCATCACAGGTATGAGGCAGGTTGCGCGCCTCGCAAATGTCGCGGAAGGTGCGCATGTTCTGAAGGCCGCCGATTCGGGTCACTTTCATGCCAAACCCATCCACCAGCCCGGTCCCGGCGGCCGAGATCACGGTATTCAGATCGACGCTGTTTTCATCCATGTAGATGCCATGGCTCACCTGAGGGCGGATCTTTTCCAGGTCCTGATGGGTGTTGCAGGGCTGTTCCATGATGAAGGGCACATCCGGGCATTCACGACTGACGCGCAACGCATCGCGCGTGGTCCACCCGCGATTGCCATCGACTGCAAGGCGCATGCCTGTTCCGCCGACGACCTCCCAGACTTTGCGGATGGTTTCGATATCAATCTCGACCGGACGGCCACCCACTTTGATTTGCAGGCGAGGATACCCCTCGGCTAGCTTCTCTTTGGCAAGGCGCGCGATATCGTCCGGCGCGCCCACACCCGTCGCGTAGTAGGAGGGCACGCGATCGGTCTGCGCGCCGCCCAGCAGGTCGGCGACATTCACGCCCAGTTTCTTGCCAATCAGGTCATGGGCCGCGATATCGATTGCGGCTTTGGCATAGTTGTGCCCATTGAGCAGCCCGTTCATCCGGTGGTGCAGTACCACGGGCCACAGATCCGCGCCAATCAGACCTTTTGCCATCGCCTTCAACGCAGCCCGCGCGCCCTCTGCATGCGCTTCGGCATAAGTGGGGCCGACCGGGCAGGTCTCTCCCCAGCCGGTCGTGCCATCGTCGGCCACCAGCTTAACCAGCGTGGTGTCCAGCGCCCAGACTTCGGCATTGGCCATGGTGTAGGGGCCGTTTTTGACCGGCAGATCATGGGCGTAAATGTGGATTTCCTTGATCTTCATATCCGTCTCTTTTGTCGTTTGCCGGAGGCCCGGCCTAGTGAATATCGGCAGCGGCCAGCAACGCGCGGGCACAGCGCATCGTGGCCGAGGTTGCGGCCTCGGCACCCATCAAACGTGCGCTTTCGGTCAGGCCTTCGTGCAGGATGAACAGAGCCTCGGCCAAAGCCTCGACATCGCAATCGGGGGCCACGTGGATCAGCCGGGCGCGGAACATGTCGCGGACATGCTGTTTGTGCGTCGTGACGGCATCGCGGATCGCGTCACTTTCAGGGTAGGCCGCCAGCGCATTGCGGAACAGGCATCCGGTGTTTGAAACCTCGCGCAGCCAGTCCGCTAGGCGGGTCAGAACAAGCAACACATGATCCGCACCCTGGAGTTGATCCGTGCCGATCCAATCGCAATAGGCGGCGTCTCGATGATCCAACGCGCCTATGACCATCGCTTCGCGGCTGGGAAAATACTTGTAGAGCGTGCGCAGGGAAACATTCGCTCCCTCTCGCAAGGCTTCGACGCCTTGGGTGGCAAATCCCATCTCTGAAAACTGCCGGTCAAGATTCTCTGCGATTTTCTGCTGTGTCTCAGTCATGTCTCGGTGGTAGAGCGATCATTCTACCTGTACATCACCGTTTGCGACACAGACTTTCTTGCCAACGACAAAAAATGCCACCGGCGGGACCGGTGGCATGGAACAAGGGCGCGATGGCGGCAGGGTCGCGCCGCCAGTGCCGAAGATTTCAGTTACATGTTGGGATAGTTCGGGCCGTCGCCACCCTGCGGCGTGGTCCATGTGATGTTCTGACTCGGGTCCTTGATATCGCAGGTCTTGCAGTGGACGCAGTTCTGGAAGTTGATCACGAACCGTGGGCCGTCGTCATCCTCGACCATTTCATAGACGCCAGCCGGGCAATAGCGTTGCGCGGGCTCGGCGAATTTGGGCAAGTTGACGGCGACCGGGATCGATGGATCGCCCAATTTCAGGTGGCAGGGCTGGCTTTCCTCGTGGTTGGTCATTGCGAAGGACACGTTGGTCAGACGGTCAAAGGACAGAGTGCCATCCGGCTTGGGATAGTCGATCGGCTTGTGCTTGCTGGCCTCTTCGGTCGACTCGGCGTCGTTCTTGCCGTGACCCATTGTGCCGAACAGCGAAAAGCCCAGCGTGTTGGTCCACATGTCCAGCCCGCCCAGCGCCAGCGAGGGCATGAGGCCCCATTTCGACCACATCGGCTTGACGTTGCGCACTTTCTTGAGGTCCTGGCCAATGGCACCTTCGCGAACATCGGTCTCGTAGGCCGTCAGCTCATCACCGGAACGGTCTGCCTTGATGGCGTCAAAGGCGGCCTCGGCTGCGGCTTTGCCCGAAAGCATCGCGTTGTGGTTGCCCTTGATGCGCGGCACGTTGACCATACCCGCTGAGCAGCCCAGCAGCGCCACGCCCGGAGCGACCAGCTTCGGCATCGACTGATAGCCACCCTCGGTGATCGCGCGGGCGCCATAAGCCACGCGCTTGCCGCCTTTCAGCAGCTCAGCGACCATCGGGTGGTGCTTGAAGCGCTGGAATTCCATGTACGGATACAGGTGCGGGTTCTTGTAGTTCAGGTGAACCACGAAACCGACATAGACCTGGTTGTTTTCCAAGTGATAGATGAACGAGCCACCACCTGCGTTGCTGCCCAGAGGCCAGCCCATCGTGTGCGTGACCGAGCCTTCTTTGTGCTTGGCCGGGTCGATTTCCCAGATCTCTTTCATGCCGACGCCGTATTTCTGCGGCTCTTTACCGGCAGAAAGGTCGTATTTGGCGATGACTTCCTTGGACAGCGAGCCGCGCACGCCTTCCGACAGGAACACGTATTTACCGTGCAGCTCCATGCCCGGTTCGGTGCCGGGACCGTAAGAGCCGTCTGCCTCCAGACCGAAGACACCGGCAACCACGCCTTTGACTTCGCCGTTTTCGCCATAGACCAGTTCGGAACAGGCCATGCCGGGGAAGATTTCCACGCCCAGCTCTTCAGCTTGCTCGGCCATCCAGCGGCAGACATTGCCCATCGAGACGATGTAGTTGCCGTGGTTGTTCATCAGCGGTGGCATCGGAGCATTGGGGATGCGCAGCTTTCCGGCCTCGCCCAGCATATAGAAGTTATCTTCGTTCACCGGTGTGTTCAGCGGTGCGCCTTTTTCTTTCCAATCCGGGATCAGAGCGTACAGCCCGCAGGGATCAAGCACCGCGCCCGAAAGGATATGTGCGCCCACTTCCGAGCCCTTTTCCAGAACCACGACATTCAGGTCGGCATCCAGCTGTTTCAGACGGATGGCCGCCGACAGGCCCGCGGGGCCTGCGCCCACGATCACCACATCGTATTCCATCGCTTCGCGTTCAATCTCGGCCATCGCGGGCTCCTTAGCTAACTTTCCGAATTGGCGCTTTTCTCATGCGGTCGGCGCAATTTTGTTTCACGGCTGATTACATGGTGAGAAAGACTCAGGTCAATCGAAACACGGCGTAACAATGCCGCTATTCGACACTTCAGGTGTTTGGCGAGTCGCCCATAAGGTATCTGGGACCGCTACCATGTGATTTGGCACGGTCATCGGGGTTGTAAAGGGCGCATTTTGGCAGGCTGAGGCACCCGCAGCCGATGCAGCCGTCCAGATTGTCGCGCAATCGCGTCAGGGTATTGATTCGCTGATCCAGATGGGCGCGCAGCGTGACGCTGATGTCTTTCCAGTCCTGCGGCGTAGGGGTTCGGTTGCCGGGCAGGCCCGATAGCACCTCACGGATCTCGGGCAGGGTCAAGCCGAATTGCTGGGCGATCATCACAAAGCTCAACCGCCTGATATCGGCCCGTTGATACCGCCGCTGCCCGCCTGCATTGCGCCAGGGCGAGATCAACCCCTGCGCCTCATAGTACCGGATCGCCGACACCGCCAACCCGGTACGCCGTGCCAAAGCGCCAATTGCCAGACCTTCGGAAGCTGCCATTTCACCCTCGCAAGAAATACCTTGACCTAAAGTTAGGTTTAGAAATTACGCTGAGTCGTGACAAGCCTGAAAAAGGAAAGGACCTGCCATGATGGCCACGCTTGAACACACCAACTTCACCGTCAACGATCCCAAAGCCTCGGCCGCGTGGATGCACAAAGTGTTTGGATGGGATATCCGCTGGGAAGGCGCCGCGATGGCGGGCGGCTATACGGTGCATGTCGGCACAAAACACACCTACCTTGCCCTCTACCGCCCCGAACACCCCGAGCCATCTAACGAAAGCAGCTATGACGTGGTCGGTGGCCTGAACCATGTGGGCGTTCTGGTCGAGGATATCGATGCGACCGAGGCCAAGGTGCGCGCGGCAGGTTTCACACCGCATAACCACGCCGATTATGAGCCGGGCAAGCGGTTCTATTTCGACGATGACAACGGGATCGAGTTCGAGGTGGTGCAATATGATTGAGATGTTGTGGCTCTGCACCCCGTCACAGCGGTGGCGCAGGGACAAGCCCCCGGATCACCGCCACAGGCGTGAACCGCATCAGCGGAACGGCGTTAAGTCGCAAATCGACGTGTGACGCCCTCTTGGCCTCTTGCATTTCACGCTCCATTTGGGTCAGGTACTGAACGACCCATCATTCGCCCCGACGCTTTCCCCGCGGCGGGGCGGCTCAATTTATGCGTGGACAACAAGATTATGGAAAAGATTCCAATGACGCCTGCGGGCAATGCCGCGCTCGAGGCGGAGCTGAAAAACCTCAAATCCGTCGAGCGACCGGCGATCATCGAAGCGATCGCTTCGGCCCGCGAACTGGGTGATTTGAAGGAAAACGCCGAATACCACTCGGCCCGGGAAAAGCAGGGCTTCATCGAAGGCCGCATCAAGGAGCTTGAGGGCATCCTGTCGCTGGCCGATGTGATTGATCCGGCCAAACTGTCGGGTGCGATCAAGTTCGGCGCCAAGGTCACGCTGGTCGATGAAGACACCGATGAGGAAAAGACCTGGCAGATCGTTGGTGAGTACGAGGCCAATATCGAAAAAGGCCTGCTGAACATCAAATCGCCCATGGCCCGCGCCCTGATTGGTAAGGACGAAGGTGACAGTGTCGAGGTTCGCACCCCCGGCGGTGTCCGCTCTTACGAAGTTCTCAACATCGAATTCGCCTGACCCGGAGGGTCTGTCATGTCGGGGCCACAACCTGACCAGGAAAGCGAACGGCCGATCCCTCTGGGCATCTATGATCGCCCTCAGCGCCCGTCTGTGACCTCGATCGAGATTGCGGCCGGGGTGCTGAGCGTCATCTGGCTGGTGGTCTCGGTCCTGTTCCTTGTGCTGCCCGACCAGACACAAGGCGGCGGGTTCATTGTGACCCTGTTGGCGGTTTTCCTGCCGGTGGCGATGATCTGGGTTGCCGCAACGGCGATGCGTGCCAGCCGCGTCATGCGCGAGGAAAGCGCACGGTTGCAAACCGCGATTGATGCAATCCGTCAGGCCTATGTCGTCCAGCAACAGCGCGCCGCCAGCTCGTATGAGCCGACGGTGTCCAAGAAGCTGGACGAAATCGCCGCTGTGACCAAAAAGGCCGAGGACGCGCTGGCCACCTTCTCAAGCAAGCGGCGTGAACCCTTGCAGGTCGCCCCACCTGCGCCGGGCGGGCAGACCTCTCTGGCGCTGGGCACTACCGCCGAAGAGATCACACCGCCGCTGACCACCGATAACTTCATCCGTGCGCTGAACTTCCCGGAGACCGAGAAAGACACCGAAGGCTTCACCGCGCTTCGGATGGCGTTGAAGGATCGAAAAGCCTCCAAACTGGTGCAGGCCTCGCAGGATGTTCTGACCCTGCTCAGCCAAGAGGGCATCTATATGGATGACCTCCGACCCGATATGGCGCGGCCCGAGGTCTGGCGTCAGTTTGCGCAGGGCGCACGCGGACGCTCGGTCGCGGCTTTGGGCGGGATTCGGGATCGTTCGTCGCTGGCGCTGACGGCAGCGCGGATGAAACAGGATCCGATCTTCCGGGATGCGGCGCACCATTTCCTGCGCCGGTTCGACAACATGATCGTCGAATTCGAAGCCAATGCCAGCGACGCGGAACTGACCGCCCTTGGTGATACAAGAACCGCAAGGGCCTTCATGCTGCTGGGGCGTGTGGCCGGAACCTTCGACTAGGCGGCAGGCACAGGCCAGCTCATCTTGGTGGCGCGGCTGAAGCCGAACAGGTGCCGAAATGGGCCGGTCTTCTCAATACCCACGGGTTTGAATCCTTCGCGCTCGTACAAGGCCTGCGCGCGTGGGTTGGTATCGATCACATCCAATTGCACCTCGGCCATACCGCGGCGCTGCGCCTCAGCCTTGATGGCAGAGAGCAGCGTTGTGCCGATGCCCTGCCCGCGGGCCTCAGCCGCGACAAAGATGCCGTCCATCTGGAACACCCCGGGCTGCAGGTCGCGCTCCAACACGCTCAGAACCACTCCGCGCCAGATCGCCCCGAACCAGCCATAGACGCGGGCGAGGTCCGACAGGCTGCCGCCCGCCAAGCCGCCTTTGTTGGTCTTGAAACCCGCTAGGCCCAGCATCCGGCCTTCATCATCACGCGCAACCAGCGCGAATTCCGGGTCGAGGGCCGTTTCAAAGAAGGCCAACCCTTTTTCCTCCGGTCCCATCACCTTGTGCAGCTTGGCCGCAAAGGCCTGCCAGAACAGGGCTGCGGCTTGGGGCCTTTCAACCTCGCTAAAGCCTTTGGAAACCGTGACCGTCACAGCCCAAAACTGCCGTAAGGGATAAAGCGCACCAGATCGCCCGGCTGGATGTGGCGCGCGCCGTCTTCGATCTCGACCAGCCCCTCGGCCCAGCTTAGCCCGCTGATCCGGCCGGAGCCTTCCGAGTGGAAAACCTCGACCCGCCCCTTGCGAATACGCGCGCGCAGGTATTCGCGGCGACCGGGCTTCTTGCGTTTCTCAAAAGCTGCGGGCACCTCGAAACCCTGTGGCTCTGCCCACCCCTGCCCTGACATCTGGCACAGGGCAGGGCGGGCGAAGATCAAAGTGCAGACCTTGGCGGCCACCGGGTTGCCGGGTAGGCCAAAGACCGGTGTGCCCGACCACATGCCCAACGCCAGAGGGCGACCGGGTTTAAGAGCAATCCGCCATTCCTGCATCGCACCCGCCTCACGCAGAAGGGCTGAGACATGGTCCTCATCTCCCGCCGAAGCGCCGCCGCTGGTCAGGATTACATCAGCCTGCTTTGAGGCCTCATCCAACCTCGCCTTTAGGGTTTCGCGGTCGTCGGCGACACGTCCCAGATCGACCGGCACAAATCCCATGCGGTCGATCAAAGACAGTAGCATGGGCCGGTTCGCGTCAAATATCTGCCCGATGCCAGCAGTATCGCCCGGCTCTACAAGCTCATCCCCGGTGGACAGAACGGCCACGCGCAGAGGTTTGCGCACGGGCACCTCGGAAATACCGACCGCCGACAAAAGCGCCATGTCTGCCGATGTCAGCTTGCGACCGGCTGTCAGGGCCACTTCTCCTGCTGAAACATCCTCACCCGCACGGCGCGTGTTTGCGCCCAGCTTCAACGGGCCGTGAAAGGCAATGTGGCCGTCCCGAACCGTCACGTCCTCTTCCAGAATGACCGTGTCCACGCCTTCTGGCAGAGCCGCGCCGGTCAGGATGCGCAACGCGTGGCCTGAGGGAACCGTGCCATCGAACGGAATACCCGCCGCGGCGCGCCCCTCGGTCAGTGGCATCACCTGCGCGCCCTCAGCCGCGGGGCCAGCGAACCCATAACCATCCACCGCCGTGTTGGGCTGCGGCGGGTTCGAGCGCTGCGCTACCACGTCCTCGGCCAGAACACGGCCCATCGACTGCGCAAGCGGCACAACCTCGGCCCCTGTGACGGGGCGCAACCGATCCTGAAGCAATGCGAGCGCATCATCTACGGGCGTCCAGTTCACCCCGGCGGGCAAGGCAAAACAATCGTTTCGCAATGGCGGAGGCGATATGTTCGGTTTGTCCTGCGCTACACCCAAGATCCACCCCTCCTCTGAGGCTGAAACGTTCAACTGTCTGTCCAATTCCTGATCCGTCATCCGCGACAGAGTCAAGGCAACCTGTTCGACCTGCCACGCATCCTTGATCCGATCCGGAGGGGCTGCACCAAGGTTGAGCGAGGGCCAGATCTCGACAACCGCCACCGGTTTGTCCAGCGGCTGAAAGGGCCAAATTGCGATCTTGCCGCCGAAAGCGTGGCGAAGCCGGTTCAACACGGGCAGGCCCATCATCACCTGCCCACCGACGGCCCCGGTCCCTGCCATTTGCCAGCAGGTAAAACTGCCCTTGGCCAAATGCTCAACCGCGCGTCGATCCGGAAACGGGTTGTGATAGTCCTGTTTCGTGCGCGGCAGGCCAGCGATGTCGCGCCGCAGGCCATTCATCCAGAACGGGCCTTTGCCACCAAAACCCGAATTGATCTGCCCTGCGAGATCAAATCGGTTGTTGGCGGTCGGAGAATCCTCGATCTGGTCTTCGAACCAGTCCCAAAGAGCAAGCGGATCATGTGTTCCGGTGATCGCTTTGGCAAAGCCTGAGGGATAGCCGAAGGGGAAATCAAACCCCAGCATCAGGCGGCGACCTGCAGACAGTTCAGTTCCGATCAGGCTGCGCAACCACTCCTCGGCGACCACCCGGTTGCGCAGATAGTCCACCGTCTGTACGGTGCCGTCGCGCACCACACAGGCCCAGATGGCATCTTTGCGAGGGCGCGGTCCAGTGTCATTGCCACCGGACCAATCGACCATCACAAAGCTGTCGAAAAGGCTCACAAACCGACCTCGGAGAGGATGAAATCCGCAATCGTCGCCGTGTCGTTCAGATCGAACACGGGTCGGTCCAGATCCAGCGGAGTGTCACTGGCCACAGCGCGGATCGTGTCATCCGACGGGGCGATCAGATCATTACCCGGCTCGGCGCGGAAGGCCTCGACCTTGTGGTGGCGTTCGCGTTTATAACCCTCGATCAATACCAGATCGACCGGCGAGAGGCGGGCCAGCAGACAGGCCAGCGTAGGCTCCTCCGCGCCACGCAATTCCTGCATCAGGGCAACGCGTTGGCCAGAGGCCAGCAGAACCTCGCTCGCGCCTGCCATTCTGTGGCGATGGCTGTCGCGGCCCGGCTGGTCGACGTCAAAGGAATGATGCGCATGTTTGACGGTCGAGACGGTGTAACCGCGCCCGGTGATCTCGGCTACCAGCCGCTCCATCAGTCCGGTTTTACCTGCGTTCTTCCAGCCGGTGACGCCGTAAATCCTCATGCCTGCTCCAACAGTTTTTCGGCGCGCACAAGGTCGTCCGGTGTGTTGACATTGAAGAACGGATCGAACGGGTCGGCGGGAAACAGCGCCTCGCGCCCGTCATGCTTGTCGGTCCACAGTACGACCTTGCGCAGCCCATCGTTCAAAGCGGCACGCAGATCATCGCGCAGCGCCACAGGCCAGAGGCCGAACGTTGGGTGCCGGTTGACCTTCTTGCCGCCTGACTTCAAAGCCCCATCTCCAGTGCGGGGCGTCGTGGCAAGGACGAGCGGGTGTGTTTGCCCCTGAGCCACCTCGGTCAGCCGCGCCACCAGATCACGCGGGAAGAACGGCGTGTCTGCGGCGGCGGTGACGATTCTGTCTGCCCCCTGCTCTGCCGCCCAATCCAGCCCGGCCAGAACCCCGGCCAAGGGGCCAGCATACCCCTCAATCGAGTCCGGCAGAACGGGCAGATCCCATTCCGCAAACCGCGCTGCGTCACCATTCGCGTTTAACGCGAGGCTATCCACCTGCGGGCAGAGCCGTTCGATGACATGAGACAACAAGCTTTGCCCGCCGATCTGCAAAAGCCCTTTGTCGCCACCGCCCATCCGGGTCGCAAGGCCACCTGCGAGGATCACTCCGAGGGGCTTGGTCATACCATCAGCCATTGGCACTTTTCCGGCGATGTTTCTTGTCCTCGACGGCCACGCTCGCTGGGTCCACGTCGCGTAGCAGGCGATCCTCGCCTGACAGGCACACAAAGCGCTGCCCGCGCATGCGGCCGATCAGGGTCAAGCCGACTTCGCGGGCGATCTCGACGCCCCAGGCGGTGAAACCGGACCGGGACACCAGAACCGGAATGCCCATCATCGCCGTTTTGATCACCATTTCAGAGGTCAAACGCCCGGTGGTGTAGAGGATCTTGTCCTCCGCCGTCTCGTTCTCGGACAGCATCCAGCCGGCGATTTTGTCGACGGCGTTGTGGCGGCCCACATCCTCCATATACACAAGCGGCCGGTTTTCACGGCAGAGAACCGTGCCATGGATCGCACCGGCCTCAAGGTACAAAGACGGCGTGCGGTTGATCTTGGCAGCCAGATCATAGAGCCACGAGGTCCGGACCGACACTTGCGACAGGCGCACGTCCTCCAACCCCTCCATCATGTCCCCAAAGACCGTGCCCACGGCGCAGCCACTAGTGCGAGTCTTTTTCTTCAGCTTGTCCTCATAGGAGGTTTCGCGGGCCGTTCGCACCACTACGGTTTCGAGGTCATCATCATAGTCGACCCGTGTGATTTCATCATCAGCCAGCAACATCCCCTGATTGCGCAGGAAGCCCAGCGCCAGATACTCGGGATAGTCGCCAATGGTCATCGCCGTCACGATTTCCTGGGAATTGAGGAAAATCGTCAGCGGGCGCTCCTCGACCACCGAAATCTGGCTGACCTCGCCATTCTGGTCCACGCCTTCAACGGCGCGCGTCAAACGCGCGGAGCCGGGATCGGGGGCGATGATATAGTCCGAGACATCCAGTTCTGTCACCAATTGCAACCCCTTCCCAAGACCGCTACTGCTGCTGCGAGTACCATAGGGTTTAGCCATGGCAGACGCCACATCCAAGTCGTACTTCTGGAAAGGGTTTCGCGACGGGACACCCTTCATTTTTGTCGCGATTCCATTTGGCACCCTGTTCGGGGTTTTCGCCGCCGAGGCCGGGCTGGATATCGTTCAGGTCGTCGCCTTCTCGGCCACGGTTTTCGCCGGAGCAGCGCAATTCACCGCCCTGCAATTGCTGCAGGAGAACGCGCCGACAGCCATTGTGCTGACCTCGGCTCTTGCGGTGAATTTGAGAGTGGCGATGTATTCAGCCTCACTGACGCCGTTTCTGGGGGCTGCCCCCATGTGGCAGAGGGCCTGCGCCGCCTATCTGACGGTTGACCAATCCTATGCCTGCTCGATCGTACAGTTCGAGAAAGAGCCAAAGATGACCGTGCCGCAGCGCATGGCCTATTTCATCGGGTCGGTCACTCCGATCACGCCGTGCTGGATTCTGGCGACCTATGTGGGCGCCGTTCTGGGCACCCGAATTCCCGAAAGCTGGGCTTTGGATTTCGCCCTGCCGATTACCTTTCTGGCCATGCTGGGGCCGATGATGCGGACGCTGCCCCATGTCATTGCGGCCCTAGTAGCGCTGGTCGTGTCGTTGCTGGCCGTGAGCGTGCCGTTCAACCTGGGCCTGCTGATCGCCGGAACCGCAGGCATGATCGCAGGTGCTCAGGCCGAGGTGATCTTGGATCGTAGAAAGGCGCACGCATGACGCAGATCGACCCCACCACCATGTGGACCGTCATTGTCGGCCTGGCCATCGGCAGCTTTGCCCTGCGCTTTGTGTTCATCGGCTTTGTCGGAGACCGCCCGATGCCACCCTGGCTGCTGCGCCACCTGCGCTACACCGCCATGGCGATCCTGCCCGCGCTGATCGCGCCGCTGGTCGTGTGGCCTGCCGCGACCGAAGGCCAACCCGATGCGGCCCGAATGGCAGCTGCGGCAGTGACGCTGTCTGTTGGAGTATTCACCAAAAACGTGCTGGCCGCGATCTTTTCAGGCGCGGCCACACTTTACGGTCTGCTATATCTACTGGCTTGAAGCTGCGTCCAGCTGGTTCAGAGCGGCATTATTGGCCGCCAGACCTTTTTGCAGATCGGCATCGTCATTCTCGCGATATTCTTCAGTGATGACACCGGGAATTTCGGCGAACTGTTCCGATAGCTTGATCGGAAAGAAGGTCACTTCGATCTGCTCGAATCCGGGCACCTGCTGCAACAGCCGCGCGGTCGAATTGGCGCAAAAAGACCCTGCGACAGGGCCGGTCTGCTTGGCCAATTGCAGCGCGATCTCGGCCTGTTGCGGCGTCACCTGAATGGTCTGGATACGGGCAAAATGCGTCTCGCGCGCGTGAGAGCTGCGATAGGCGCGCTCGACCGCCGGGGTGATGCCATAGAGAACATCATCCCGGACCGGAACGATATCCGCCCGGAACGAGCCTGCTGGGTCAAAAATAACCCTCTCGCTGGCACCAATCATCAACGAGGTATGCGCCCCCGAACCGGAGCGCGTGTTGATCATCGTGTAAAGAGTCAGGGTTGACGGCCCCGGATCTCGGTAGGACCGCGATACGATCTCAGCCTGATCTGCCTGAGGGCGTTTAGAATTCGCGCAGCCAGCCACTGTTGCCGCCAGCAGGCAGGCGATCAAAATTCTGAACACGGTCGACCCCGAAAGATTTAGGACGCGTAAAGCGCCAGCAGGAAGGCCAGTATCGCGATGGCGACGCAGCACCAGACGGTAGCCTTGATGAAGCCCTCAAAGGTTTTGGTTTGAACGGTGATGTCCATTTCGCCGTGCTTGTGTTCAGCCATGAGTCTCAGATTCCCAGTTCGCGTGTTTTATCGCTGGATAATCGAAAATTTCAGGCCTGTCACCACGTCATTCCAGCGCAGGGGTCCTGTCACCCAACACAAAACACCCCGGATAGCCAAATCCCCAGCGCCACGGCAGTCCGCTGCAGGGGCCGCCACCGAATCGGACCGCGCCGTAGAGGGCGTCTGAGGTCAGCGAATGGACCGAGCGGATCTGCTCGGGCGTCATGTCATAGCGTTCCGCATAGGCCTGCGCGTGGGTCTCGCCATGGGTTTCGACACAGAGCTGCAAAGCCTGATCGGCAGCAAGGCGCGCATCATAGCTTTCAGCGGCCGTCTGCGCGCCACCGGCGTTGTGATAGGCGCGGTCATGGGTCACACAGCAGTACTCCCAGGGCGGATGTTCCTGATACAACTCGCCGATCTGAGGGAACGTATCGGCCACCCAGCGCCAACTGGCCGACAGGCCGCCCGAGCATCCGTCAGTTTCGAACGGGATCAATTCTGCATCGCCGCGTTGTGCGATCATGGCACGGTGCGAGGGCATCTCGACCGCGCGCATCAGGTCTTGAGCCGTCGCCGGGCTGACCATTAGGAAAAGACCCAGCACCAGTTTACGGGCTGTCATCGCGCATCGCCTCGGTATCGACTGTCATGCCGAAAGTTGTGGCCAGCCAAAGCAGCACGCGTTCCGCCGGGCCCATCTCGGCGCGGACGCGTAGAACTTCGCGCGCCATGGCCGGGCGGTCCGTGATCAGCCCGTCCACCCCCATCGAGGCCATTGCGGACATCTGCAGCGGGTCATTCACCGTCCAGACATAGATCTCCTTCCCCGCCGCGTGGACCGAGCGGATCAGTCCCGGGGACACTGTTGCCGCGTTCACAGCAACAAAATCGCCTTCCAGCCCCGCCAGATTGCCCACAGCCGTCGCAGCCAGCACACCCGCGCGCCAATCCGGGCGCAGCGCCTTCATCTTTTGCACTGCCGGATATTTGAGCGACATGGTGGCGATGTCGTCCTGCATTTCGAACTCTTCGACCAACGCGGCGACCCGGTTTTCCAGGTCAACGTCGTGGCCGTAATATTTCAGCTCGATAATGACTTTGGATTTGCCTTTTGTCGCCTCCAGCACCTCACGCAGGGTTGGGGTGCGTTGGTCGGCATATTCAGGGCCAAACCAGCTGCCGATGTCGATGGTTTCCACATCCTCCATCGTGGCGTCCCAGATCTTGGTCGGGACCCCGGCCAGTTTCATGAAGTCACTGTCATGGGCCACGATGACAACGCCATCGGCTGTTTCCTGTACGTCGATCTCAACCCAATCCGCTCCATCTTCGATTGCCTTAAGAACCGAGGCCATGGTGTTTTCGGGCCGCAGCGCCGCAGCCCCCCGGTGGCCGATCACATCGGCATGATCCTCGGCTTGAACGCGTTCCAGCAGGTTGTGGCCGAACCAGCCCCCCAGCAGAAGAGCGGCGGCCGCCAGCCCGACCGCTGTGAACAGCGAGGCCTGAATGCGGCGCGGCTCGGGGTGGGGCGGCTCATCCGCCTGAGGTTCAAAGAACTTGTCCAGCAGAACCGCCAATGCGCCCAGCGCAGAGGCTGCCAGCACCAGCCCGGCCAGAGACCACAGCCCTGCAATCGCGAGGCTATAGGTCAGCGCCAATTTTAGGTTGCTGCTGCCTTGCAACGGCACCAGTCCAAACAAAAGCCCGGCCACCCATGCAATCGCCGCTGCAATCGCAAGGCGCATCGCCAGCCATGCAACCAAGGCCAGTTTCAAGCGCCCGCGTTTGCCCTCCATCCGGGACGTGCTGATATTGAACACATGCGCCGGGTGGACGTTTTCAAACAGCACCAGATGAAGTGACAGAGCCCAGCCCGACAGCTTGCGGATCAGCGCCCACGCCATGGCCAGAGCCACCGCGCCGATCAGGGCCACAGCCACCATAAAGGCGGGCGGGTGGAAGGTCAGGTAGTAGTTGATGTCGTATTCGGTCAGCGTCCACCATGCGATCAACGCGGCAACCGCCAGAAACGGCAGCGCCAACAGCAAAACCCGCAGAATGAACCGGGCCGCAAAGCCGAATAGCGATGGCAGGCGCGACAGGACCAGACCGATCGCCGCACTGCCCGCGCGCCACGGATCGGCCTCTCCCATCCTCAAAGAGGCTGCCATGACCGCGAAGACAAACACCTCGGCCAATAGAAAAAGGCTCAGCACCACGATGGCCGCGATGAAACCGGCGGGCGAGAGGATGAAGGCCGCGATATCCTGATCCGTCAGCGCGGTTTGATCGGACAGCGAAACCGCCAGATTGACCGCCAGAGCGACACCGGGTGCGACCAGCGCGATCAGCAGCAGCCGTACCGCAAGATAGATGGGCACAAAGACCCTGCGTCTTGCCCAGGCGCCGGAATAGGCATTTGCAACGGTTGAAAAAATGGACATGTAAACACCCTTGAATGATGCATGCATTCAAGGGTGTGCAGGCATGAATTGCAAGTCAGCTGTCTTCGAGATCCGCAGCCAGACGGAACCCGATGCGGTTGGCGGGCTTGTCCTCGACCGATTTGGGCAAAGCACGCAGCATCACGTTCAACTGGCTGACATGCTGCACCAGCTGCGTTCGCGCGCCCGTTCCGTCCGAGCCGAAAAACGTGATGATATCTGGGTCGAAATAGCCCATCCCCTGAATCCGCATCACACCCGCGTCACCTCCGGTGAAACCCATTGCGACCTCGTGATCGCCATCGAGTGTTTTCTCGAAGTTCTGGATATAAAGGATCAGACGTTCATATGCCCATTGCGCGGCGCTCTTGGTTTCAACAGGTTTTTTCAGCTGCCCCGGTAGGGGCTGGGTGCCGGACTCGGCCTCGGAATCCGCGTGAACCTCATAGCACCGCGGCAGGGCATCCGCTTCGGCGGCTTCAGCCGAGGTTTCAATCTTGTCCTGCATTTATCACCCTTTGCGCTGAAACGTCCACGCCCCGTCCGCGCGTCGCGTCCGGGTAACAGCTCCACTGTGATGAAGATGGTTCATATGTGCAACCGCTTCAACCAGCGCCAGCCCGTATTCGCCTTCGCGAATGGAGCGTTTGAACAGCGGCGCAAAACACTCGGCAGCGGCTTTGGGTTGGTCCAGATATTCCAGCAGACGCTCCAACGCGCCGTGGTGGTTCTCGATCAGCTGACGCATACGCAGCGGCAGACCAGTAAAGGGCAATTTGTGGCCACCCAGAACCAGATGATCCGTGCGGGCCAGCTTTTGCAGCCGTTCGCAGGCCTCGATCCAATCGGAGACCGGATCGGCCATGGGTTCGGTCGCGTAGACCCCCAGATTGGGGCTGATCGAGCCAAGGATCTGATCGCCACTCAGCACCAGATGATCATCGCGGCTCCAGAGTGTTACATGTTCGGGCGCGTGACCGTTGCCCATATGCACATCCCAGTCGCGCCCGCCGATGCGGATCACGTCGCCCTGTCTAATCCGTGTGAAGCCGAGGGGCATGGGGTAGACCGTATCGGCAAAGTTGAACGGACGATCGGCCTTGCGCTTTTCCAGAAAGTCAGGATCCATTCCGGCGCTTTGGTAGAAATCCAGCGTCTCCTGCGGCCAGTTTTCCTGCACGTCCAGCGTCAGCATCCGCGAAAACAGCCATGCCGTGCGGCTGGTGACCAGCTCGACCCCATGTTCGGCCTGAAACCAACCGGCATTGCCCACGTGGTCGGGGTGGTGATGGGTGACAACAGCGCGACGAATGGGCTTTTCTGCCAGAGGACCCGACATCAGCTCAGCCCAGATGCGGCGGGTTTTGTTCGAGGACATACCGGTATCAATAACCGTCCACCCGTCGCCGTCATCCAGCGCGTAAATATTCACATGGTCCAGCGCCATCGGCAGCGGCAGGCGCATCCACAACACGCCCTCGGCAATCTCGATGGCTTCACCGGAGGCGGGCGGCTCGGGCCAAGGGTATCTGATGCCCGAAGGCTCTACGCCGTCCATCACGCGCCCAGATCTTCGGCGCTGAGAGCAAAGAGGTCATCCGCCCCGTTCTGCGCCTGCGCCAGCAGACCGAGATATTCGGGCAGCAAGGCGTTGATGTAGTAGCGCGCCAGTCGCGCCCGCGGGCCATCCGGATCGGCAAGGGCTGCGGCCAGATGGTAGTGCCCGCCCAAAACCCGCGCAAAGGCGCGCAGATAGGCGGCAGCACCCGCAAAGCGCGCGTTCATGTTGTCCTGCGCCACCATCCACTCGGTCGCTTCGCGCAGGGATTCCGTGGCCTCCCACACCGGACCGGCGAGATCGGGCATCTTGGAGCGGGCCTGTTCGGCGTGATCTTCGATCTCATCGAGCAAGCTGGCAGCAGCGTCCCCACCGTCCATCATCTTGCGGGCGACCAGATCCATTGCTTGGATGCCGTTGGTGCCCTCATAAATCGCGGTCACGCGGACGTCGCGGTAATACTGGGCCGCCCCTGTCTCTTCAACGAAGCCCATGCCGCCATGAACCTGCACACCGGTCTCGGCGACGCGCATCCCGGTCTGGGTGCCAAAGGCCTTGCCAATCGGGGTCAGCAGAGCAGCCCATGCGGCCCAGTCGGCATCTCCGGTCGCGTGAGCCATATCAATCGCTGCGGCATTCGCCAGCATGATCGCCCGCGCTGCAAATACATCCGCCCGCATTTCGGTCAGCATCCGACGCACATCCGCGTGGTCGATGATCGTGCCCGAAGGCGTCTTGCCCTGCTTCCGCTCCATCGCGTAGGCCAGCGCGTGCTGATACGCGCCCTCGGCCACGCCGACGCCTTCGCCGCCTACACCCAGACGTGCGTTGTTCATCATGGTGAACATGGCTGCCATACCGCCATGCTCTTTCCCAACCAGCCAACCCGTGGCCCCGTCATACTGCATGACACAGGTCGGAGAACCATGGAGGCCCAACTTGTGTTCCAGCGACACAACGCTCAGGTCATTGGCCGCGCCGGGGTTGCCCTGTGGGTCAGGCAGGTATTTCGGCACCAGAAACAGCGAAATCCCTTTGGTGCCCGGAACCGCGTCGGGCAGACGGGCCAAAACCAGATGGCAGATATTCTCGCAGAAATCGTTGTCGCCCCAAGAGATATAGATCTTCTGCCCGGTGACCGCATAAGTGCCGTCACCATTGGGTTCTGCCGGTGTCGTCAAGGCACCCACATCCGACCCGGCCTGCGGCTCGGTCAGGTTCATCGTGCCCGAATAGGCGCCAGACATCAGCTTGGGCAGGTACAGCGCCTTGAGCTCGTCACTGGCATGCGCCTCGAGCGCTTCGATCTGACCCTGCGACATCAAGGGGGCCACCTGCAGCGACAGGCAGGCCGCGCTCATCATCTCATTGACCGCCGACGTGACGGCCATGGGCAGACCCATCCCACCATAGTCGGGGCTGCCGCTCATTCCAATCCAGCCGCCTTCGGAAATCGCTTTCCAACCCTCCGAGTATCCGGGTGAGGTCCGCACGACGCCATTTTCCAAATGCGCCGGTTCCAGATCACCGGGGCGTTGCAGCGGGGCGAGAACCTCTTCGCACATCTTGCCCGCTTCCGTAAGGATCGCGCTGACCACATCCGGGGTTGCGTCAGCGAATCTCTCGGTGGCCGTGATCTGATCAAGACCCACCACATGGCGGAACAGGAATTCATAGTCAGAAACTGGGGCGCGGTATGGCATGGCTTCCCTTGCGGTCTGTCGGTACAGCCGCACTTGGAATCTGCGATCCGCACCGGTATGCATCTTTGCTTATTGGGATTACCTAATCTTCCCCATGTTGCAAGCAACCAAAACGCGGCGTCACCAGATATGATCCCCACCACCCTTGAGCTGACAGCCGACCCCAACGGCATCGCCCGCGCCGCTGATCTTTTGCGTCAGGGCCTGCTGGTCGCCTTCCCGACCGAGACGGTCTATGGACTGGGAGGTGATGCTAGAGACGGTGAGGCCGTGGCCGGGATTTACGAGGCCAAGGGTCGGCCCAGTTTCAACCCGCTGATCGCCCATGTCGCCTCGGTCGAGGCCGCACAGCGGTTTGTGCAATGGTCGGATCAGGCCGAGCGTTTGGCGAATGCGTTCTGGCCCGGTCCGCTGACCTTGGTTCTGCCGCTGAAGCCGGGGCACGGAGTGTCGTCACTGGTCACTGCAGGGTTGGATACTCTGGCGGTGCGCGTGCCTGCGCATCCCACGGCGCGCGCTTTGCTGGGGGCGGTTGATGGGCCAGTTGCGGCGCCGTCGGCCAATCCTTCGGGTCAGATCAGCCCAACGACTGCGGCCCATGTGCATGCGGGATTGGGGGGGCGGATCGCCGCCGTTCTGGATGACGGTCCCTGCGGTGTCGGGTTGGAATCCACCATTGTCGGACTGGCCGGAGAGCCCAGCTTGCTGCGCCCCGGAGGCGTCGCGCTGGAACAGATCGAGACCGTCCTGAACACCCGCCTTCACCTGCACAAAGCGGGGGATATGCTGACCGCTCCGGGGCAGCTGCAATCGCACTACGCGCCGGATGCACCCGTCCGACTGAATGCTGAGACTGTGCAGGGGGACGAGGTTCTTCTGGGATTCGGCCCGATCGTCTGTGACATGAACCTGTCTGAAACAAGCAATCTGACCGAGGCTGCGGCCAATCTGTTCGCCGCGCTACACAGCCTGAATGAAACCGGGCGTCCGATCGCCGTCACTCCGATCCCCGATCATGGGCTGGGGGCTGCGATCAATGACCGTCTGCGCCGCGCCGCCGCACCGCGCGACAGTTAGCTAGGCGCGGCCTGCGCTGGCCGAAAGGGTCAGCGGGTCGACGCCGAGCGTGGCCAAGGCCTTTTCCCATTTATCGTCATCGGGCACATCGAACACCAGCTCCGACGACGCATCTGCTGTCAGCCAGCCATTCATCGCGATCTCATCCTCCAGCTGACCGGGGCCCCACCCGGAATAGCCCAGCGTCAGCATCGCATTCAGCGGGCCACGCCCCGCGGCCATATCCTCCAGAACGTCCAGCGTGGCCGTCATGCTGAAGTCATCCGAAATCTGCATCGAGTGCAGGTTGGCGTCATAGTCGGAACTGTGCAGTACAAAGCCACGCGACATCTCGACCGGGCCTCCGAAATGCACCAGACGCTCGCCTATGATGGGAATACGACACGGGATGTTGAGCTGCCCCAGCAGAGTTTTGAACCGCAGATCAGAGGGTTTGTTGATGATCAACCCCATCGCCCCATCGTCGCCGTAGCTGCAGATATACACCACCGAGTGGTCGAAGCGCGGATCGCCCATCCCCGGCATCGCAATCAACAGTTTTCCGGTCAGGTCCATGCGAGGTTTCTCTTGCTCGTTACCCCTCAACAATGGCCCTGCGGAACTGGTATTGGCAAGGGAGCAAAGCTGATTTCAGCAGATTTCACACAGGTGACCCGAACGTGACTTGGATTTCAGGTCCGCACGGCGCATGTAATAGGGTATGATGACTCGCATGAAATCCTCGGTTGCCTTTCTGATCGCTTGTCTGGGCCTGTCCGCACCTGCCTCAGCGCAGGGTTTGGATGGGGTTGTTGCGCTGGATGTTCTTGATGGCGGGCGCACGGCCAATGGGACCTATCTGGGCGCGCTGCGTCTGACCCTCAAAGAGGGGTGGAAGACCTATTGGCGCGCGCCGGGCGACGCCGGGATCCCGCCGCAATTCGATTGGAGCGGGTCCGGAAACGTGGGCGACGTGCGTATCACCTGGCCCGCGCCCGAGATTTTCGACCAGAACGGCCTGAAATCCATCGGCTACGAGGATCAACTGGTGCTTCCGGTCGAGATTACGCCCAAGAACCCAGCCAAACCTGTGCGCTTGCGTGGTGAGATGGATTTGGGGGTCTGCAAGGACGTATGTATCCCGCAGCGTCTGGATTTCGACCACAAGGTTGACTCCGATGCCGGGCGCAACCCCGCAATCGCGGCCGCGTTGGCGCAGCGCCCCTACTCGGCCCGCGAAGCGCGTGTGGCAAAGGCCAGCTGCCATCTGACCCCAACCTCGGACGGAATGCAGATCGAGGCGCGGGTGACCATGCCTTCGGCCGGAGGGCAAGAGGTTGCGGTGATCGAGCCGGGGAACCCGGTCCTTTGGGCCTCGCAACCCGAAACGCAGCGGCAGGGTGGCACGCTGATTGCCCGATCCGAGGTGATCAGCGCCTCGGGCGCACCTTTTGCGCTGGATCGGTCCGAGATTCGGATCACGGTTCTGGGCGCCAACCACGCTGTGGACATTCAGGGATGCTCTGCAGGCTGACCCTATGACGCAATCCCCCAAGATCGGTGCGCTGGCCGTTGTCCTGCATCAGGAAAACGTTCTGCTAGTGCAACGCAGCAAGGAACCGGATCGAGGCTTGTGGGGGTTTCCCGGCGGCCATGTGGAATGGGGTGAAACCGTCCTTCAGGCCGCAGAACGGGAATTGCTTGAGGAAACATCGGTCGCGGCTGAACCGCTGCACTATCTGGACAATCTAGACCTGCTGCGGCGGGATACGGATGGGCAGGTCCTGTCGCACTATTTGCTGGTCGGGGTGGCCTGCCGGTACCAATCGGGTACGCCTTTGGCCGGGGATGACGCGCTAAACGCGCAATGGTTTCCTATCGAACAGATTCTTAGAGGCGACCTACCGATGAGCAACCGTGTAGCCAGCCTGTTGCAGCTTGCGCTGAAGGAGCGTTAGGCCCCGACCCGGTTTTTGAACCGGGCATAGAACATCCCGGACAGCAGCACGCTCAGGATCACGATGGGGATCGCTCCGGCCACAAACGCTCCCAGCCCCATGCGCAGAATCTCGGGGGCCTCTGCGCCTCCGTAAAGACCGGCCAGTGGAGCCGCAGGCGCACCTGAGACCATCGGCCAGATCAGCGTCACAGCAAACCAGAGCATCAGAGCCAAAGCGGTCGCGCCAAGTGCGGCCTGCACCACGCGGTCCCGCGCATAGATCGCCCGCCGCATCGCGGTCATTGGGCGCGCGAAATCGTTCAGGATCGCCAGCAGAGCGGGCACCAGAACCAGCACCAGGACCATTCCAAAACCCAGCCCATAAACCAGCGTGATCACCGTTGGCTTGAGGAACTGTGCCTGTTGCGAACCCTCATACAGAAGCGGCGTCAGACCCAGCACCGTCGTCAGCGTGGTCAGCATCACCGGACGCAACCGGTCTGCTGTGCCTTCGATGATCGAGGGTACCAACCCCCTCTCCTGCTGGTAGCCATCAATGGTGGTCACCAGCACAATCGAGTCGTTGACGATAATGCCCGTCATGCCCAGAAGCCCGACAACGGTGAACATACTCAGCGGCACGTCCCAGATATAGTGCCCCCAGATCGCGCCCACCAATCCGAACGGAATGATCGACATCACCACCAGAGGTCGCGACCAGCTGGCGAACACCCAGGCCAGAACAAGATAGATGCCGGTCAGGCAAAGGATCAGACCGGTGCGCGCCTCAGAAAGGAACTCGTCCTCTTGCTCGCTCAAGCCCGCCATACGCCAGTCGACCTGATACTCGCCCGCAATGCGCGGCAGAATCTCTTCGTTCATTGCGCGCCCGATTTCGGCCGCGCGGGCGGGATCATCCTCGGAGATGTCGCCATTCACCGAAATCACCCGCAACCCGTTCTCGCGCCGGACGGTTGAGAAGCCTGATTTACGCTCGACCGAGACAATGTCGGCCAGCGGGACATAGACCCCGTCTGGCGTGCGCATCAGGGTGCGTTCCAGGAAATCGGCGGTCAGCTCGCCCTCGGGCAGTTCCACGCGGATCTCAGCACTGCGGGGGCCATCGGGGAAGGTTGCGGCCTCGATACCATTCAACCGGTTGCGCAGCACCCGACCCAGCATTTCGATGCGGAAGCCCAGCGCCTGACCCTGTGCCGTCAGGTCGAGGATGTACTCCTCTTTGTCATAGGCCAGATTGTCCTCAAGCGCCGAGACCTCGGGGTATTTTGAAAGTTCGGTCTGCAAGTCCTCGGAGGCGGATTTCAGCGTGTCTACATCCGCGCCGTAGAACTGCACGTCAATCGCGTCCCCTCCGGGACCCGAGCGCCAGCCCCGGAAGCTCAGCAGCTCAACCTTGGGATGGCGGGGGACGAAATCCTGAAGCTCACCCACAAATTCAAAGCTGGAATAGGGGCGCAGGTCGGCGTCGATCAGCTCGATCGAGATACCGCCCAATAGGTCGTCATCCTTGCCCTCGGCAGCAGACAGACCGAACCCTGCACTGCCGCCAACCTCGGCCAGAACATATTCAAGAGGATTGCGCCCGTGGCGCTCCTCGTAGATCTGGCCCAACTCTTCGGTGGCGCGCTGCAATTCGCGCATCATGGCGATCGTGTCAGCACGCGTTGCGCCTTCAGCCATAATGAAATTGCCGGTGACCGAGCCGCGTTCGGGCGCGTTGAAGAACCGCCAGTTCACATCGCCGCGAATGAACAAGGCGGCCTGGGTCGCCAGGATCACCAACATCAATGCAACCACGACATAGCGTGCCCAGATGACCCAAGCGATTAGTGGGCGAAACAGCGTGTCCCGTACCCAGCGGAAGCCTCGGTTCACCACCCGGTTGGGCAGGTCATACCAGTGTTCCTTGGCCGAATGCGCAATGGCGTGGGACATGTGGTTGGGCAGGATCAGGAAGCATTCGATAAGTGAGGCCGCCAGCACCGCGATCACCGTAAAGGGGATATCACGGATCAACTCTCCGAACCGGCCACCCACAAGGGTCAGGCCGAAAAAGGCGATCACGGTGGTGATCGTGGCCGCAAAAACCGGCATAGCCATCCGGCGGGCAGCGCGTTCGGCGGCCACGATGGGCCGTTCCCCCAGTCGACGGGCTCGGAAATCAGCGTGTTCACCCACAACAATGGCGTCATCCACGACGATCCCAAGGGTGATGATCAGGCCGAACAGAGACACCATGTTCAGCGACAAGCCACCGATATACATCAATGCAATCGCCGCCGACATCGCAACCGGAATACCCGCCGCAACCCAGAAAGCAATGCGTGCGTTCAGGAACAGGAACAGCAGACACACGACAAGGCCAAGGCCAACCAGACCGTTGTCGATCAGAATATCCAGACGGTCGGTAATGGCCTGCGCGCGGGTACGGATCATCTCGACCGAGACACCTTCGGGCAGGCTGGCCTGCATCTCGCTCACCACATCCTCGACCGTGTGCTGGATCGCGATAGCATCCCCCAGATTGGAACGGTCCACCCGAACCGACATGGCCGGATTTTCCCCGACAAAGTAACTGCGGTTGCGATTGACCCCTTCCACCCGGATCTGCGCCACGTCGCCGACAAACAGTTTCGATCCGTCTGCAAAGGTCCGCAGAGCGATGGTCTCAATCTCTTCCGGCGTGCGCTTTTCTGCGCCGGTCCGGATGCGCGCGTTGGCGCCCGTCACATCCCCCGCAGGGCTGGCATTGACCTCAGCCGAGATGGCCGAGGCGATGTCGGCCAAAGCCACATCATTGGCAATCAGCTGCGCGGTTGGCACCTCGACCACCACACGCGGGGCGGCCAGACCGCGGATCGTGGTGCGGGTCACGCCAGCGGCAAACAGGCGGTTGATCAGCTCATCGGTGAATTTGGCCAGCTGGTCTGGATCAACCGGGCCGGTTACGACCACATCTGTCACCCGATCGCGCCAGGCCCCACGCCGGATCGTAGGTTCTTCGGAATCCTCGGGCAGGTTGGTAACGCTGTCTACGGCGGTGCGCACCTCTTCCACCGCGCGGGACATGTCCCAGTTCGGCTCAAACTCCAGCCGGATACTGGCAGAGCCTTCGCGAGAGGTCGCCGTGGTGCTTGCCACACCTTCGACCGCCAGCAATTCGGGTTCGAGCAGTTGGACGATGCCATTGTCGACATCTTCGGGACCGGCCCCTTCCCATTCGACATTCACGTCGACCCGTTCCAGAACCACATCCGGAAAGAACTGCGCCCGCATATTCGGGATGGCCGCAGCGCCCAACACCAGCATCACCAGCAACAACAGATTGGCCACGGTTCTGTGCCGGGTGAAATAGCTCAGGATACCACCGGCAGCGCTAGGGATGTCCCGCATCATGGCGCTTAGCCCCCGGCCAGGTTTTCAATGCGGCGCACCAGCGAGGCCGGAACTTTTGCCTCTTCCAACTGGCCGAGCATGCGTGTTTTCTCGGTCTCGGGCATATCCTCGCTGGCCTCGACATGGGTGATCAGTTCGGCCCGTTTCGCGTCGGTCAATTCCACCAGATCAGGATCGGCTCTGGCCTCGGGAGGCAAGGGGCGCACGCGAACCCCGGACCCTAGCAGAGGCGTGCGGCCTATCACGACCTCGCGCCCTTCCAGCCCTTCTCCGCGCAGCAGAACCTCATCGCCCTGACGGCGGATCAGTTGCACAGGCAGGACTTCCAGACGATCATCCGCACCCAAAACCAGAACGGTTCCAGCTGCGTCCAGAACCGAAGACGGAAGGCGTGCGACCTGTTCCAAGGGCTGTTCCTGCACCGTCACGGTCACGAAGTCGCCGGGCTTGAACCCCGAGGCATCGTCGAGCCGGGCATAGATCAGACGCCCGGTTTGCCCCTCACCAGCCGAGCCGCTGTCACGGCTGATCCGGCCCCTCGCGGTCAGGTCGGCCCCCGTGACCTCAAGCGAGATGGTGAAGGGGGCGTTGATCAGCGCTCCGTCTTTGTCCAGCAAACGCACGAATTGCGCGGTTGAAACGCGGAAGGCCACCTCCAATGCGTTGGGGTCCACCAGTTCGGCCAGCTTCTCGTTTGCTGAAACCAAACGCCCTTCGACCAGCGTGACATCTGTCAGCGTGCCTCCGAACCGGGCGCGGATGGTCATGTCCTCCAGGTCACGCTCTGCCGCTTCCTGCGCGATCCGCGCGCGGGCCAGCAGGGTCGTAGCCTGATCCACCCGCGATTCCGCCTGCGCAAGGGCAATGCGGCGCGCCAGAACCGATTGTTGTGCGGCGGCGGCGATCAATTCGGCCTCTTCCACACTGGCGGGTGCCCCCACACCGCGGGATTCAAGATCGCGCTGACGCTGCAGGGCTCTCTCACGCAGCTCGGCCTGCGCCTCGGCTGATTTCAATTCATCCTGCGCCAGCAACAATGACCGTTCAGCATCACGTTCTTCGAACTGCGCATCCAGAACGTCCGACTTGGCACGATCCAGTGCCGATTGCGCATCCGCCGGATCAAGTTCAACCAAGACCTCACCCGTGGTCACGGTGCCGCCATCCTCGAAATCATCCGCCAATGCGATCACGCGACCCCCCAGCGCCGCGCGCAACTCCAGACGGCGACGGCTTTGCACCTCGCCGAAGGCTTCGAGATTGGGCGTGACGGTCTCAAAAACAGCCGGGCGAACGGTCACCGCAAAGACCCGCTCGCGCGCTTTGGGTTGTTCATTCTCGCGGGTCAGGACCTCTCGCACGGCCCCTGTGACGATCTGAACGGCGACAAACAGCAAGGCCAGCGTCAGCGACGCCAGAAACACACCGACCAGACTCTGCCTTAAGAAACGCATCTACTATTCATCCCGGTTGCAAATGGGCTGCCCTGCGGAAAATGTAGCGGAGGCACGAAATATGCCAAGCCACAAAGCGGTTATAAGGTGTTGAACGTGCGACCAGTCTACTTCCGTCGCAGATGTTCGTCCAATCTGGGCATTATTTCCACGAAATTGCAGGGGCGGTGGCGATAGTCGAGCTGTTTCTCGAGGATACCGTCCCAAGCGTCCTTGCAGGCCCCGGGGCTGCCCGGAAGTGCAAAAAGGTAGGTTCCGCCCGCCACGCCACCCGTGGCGCGCGACTGCACCGCTGAGGTTCCGATCTTCTCCATCGAAATGATGGTGAAAACGGTCCCGAAGGCGTCGATTTCTTTCTCGTAGACGTCGCGATGCGCCTCGACCGTCACGTCCCGCCCGGTCAGCCCGGTGCCACCAGTCGAGATCACCACGTCGATTCCGGTATCCGCAACCCAGGCGCGCAGTTGATCGACGATTTGGGCGCGTTCGTCCTGAATGATCTTGCGATCCGCAACCACATGCCCCGCCTTTTCGATGCGCTCCACCAGTGTCTGGCCCGAACGATCCTCATCAACCGAGCGCGTGTCCGAGACGGTCAGAACAGCGATGCGAATAGGAATGAACTCAATCGTTTCGTCGATACGTGACATCAGGCGTCAAGCCCTTTCCATGATAGCAAGCCGCAGCGCCAGCGTGGTGAAAATCCCGCCCGTCACCCATCCCATAATGCGCGAGGCGCGTGGATTTCCGATCAGCAACCGGCCGGCACCGCCTGCGAACACGCCAACCAATCCGTTCACGACAAAACCACCCAATGCGATGATCGCGCCAAAGATCAGGAATTGCCCAAGGATCGGGCCCGCCGCAGGATCAACAAATTGAGGGATAAAGGCCAGAACGAACAGAATGATCTTGGGGTTTGTCAGGTTCACCACCATCCCATCCCGAAACGCCATGTGCGTCGGCCTTGCTGGCCCTTCGGTCGAGACCGCTCCGTTGCGGATCGCGCCCCAGGCCAGAAAAAGTAGATAAGCAACACCCATCCAGCGGATGACATCAAACAGCCATGGCATCGAGTTGACCAAGGCCCCAAGGCCCAGCCCCGCCAGCAGGACATGCACCATCAGACCCAGTGATATCCCGGCGCTTGCCACCAGTGCCGGTCGGGGCCCGGATTTCAGGCCCTGCCCGAAGCAAAACATCATATCCGCGCCGGGCGTGAAATTCAGCACCATCGCAGCAGGGATGAAGGCCAGCAAAGTAACGGTCTCGATCATATCGCAACCTCAAACCAATTTGTTCTGGGGCCAAGATTGGCGACTTCTGAACGACCCAATGACCCGCGATAGCCCCAGCTATCGTGGATATGCCCGCAAAAGACCAGATCCGGTTGCAGACGTTCGACCGCGTCGCGCACCGCAACCGATCCGACGGACACACCTTGCGACGTCGTATCGCCAAACCCTTTGGGCGGAGAGTGAACAACCAGCACATCTGTTCCATCGCAACGGTCCAGCATCTCTGCGGCTTCGGCCTCGCTCAGGTCACAGGACCAGTCGCCAAACGGCGTGACCGGCACGCCGTAGCCCAAGCCAAACAAGCGCAACCCGTCGACCGTCATCCCGGTTCCGTGCAGCACATGGACGCCCTCAGGAGCCGCGTACGTCAACTCAGCGACACTTTCGGCATTGCCGGGGACCAGAACCAGCGGTGCCGCTATGTCCGAGAGCATCTGCATCGCTTCATCCAACCCCTGTCGCATGTTGCAATAGTCTCCGGCCCCGATCACCAAATCCGCATCAGTGCTGGCGGCGACGAGATCAGCCGCCCGGTTGCGTGCCATATGAAGGTCCGAGAACGCCAGGATACGCATCACCCGCCCCCCAGTCGCGCCTTCAGCTCAAGCAGATCCGCCCAGGCCTGTCGTTTCATCTGCGGCTGTCGCAGTAGGTAGGCGGGGTGGAACATCGGGATGACGGGCAGGTCCAGCGCCTGATCCCAATTCCCGCGCAAGCGCGTGATGCCGCGTTTGCCCAAAACCGCCTGACAGCTGATATTGCCCATCACCACCAGCACCTCGGGCTTGGCCAGCGCCACGTGACGCTCCAGAAACGGCTTCATCATGCCGATCTCTTCGGGTTTTGGGTCGCGGTTCTGCGGGGGGCGCCAGGGCAGCACATTGGTGATGTAGACATCCCTAGCGCGGTCCAGATCAATCGCCGCTAGCATACGGTCCAATAGCTGCCCGGCCCGACCAACAAAGGGTTTGCCTTCGCGATCTTCATCCCTGCCCGGAGCCTCGCCAATGATCATCACCCGCGCTCCCGGCGTACCATCGGCAAAGACCAACTGCCGGGCGCCGCGCTTCAGCTCACAATGATCGAACGCCTCCATCACCGCGCGCAGCTGGTCGAGGGACCCGGCGCCTTGAGCGGCCGCTTTGGCAATCGCAACCGGATCGACCTGTTTGGACTTTTCCGGCGCGGCTTGCGGAGTTGCAGGCTTCTTCGCCTTGGGCGTCGTATCCGGCAAGGCATAGCGGTCCACCGGCGCGTCCCCGATCGCCTCGGTCGCGCCCAGTTCGATCTGCCATTCCAGCAGCGCCTTTGCAGTATGATAGTCCAAGCCCGATTCCATGCCCCTCAATCTAACCAGCTTTTGCGTGATGGAAAGCGAATAGACCTTGCCTCGGCACCGGGACAGACCGACCATGCGGGCGTCATGCTGTCTTTTCTGCGATTCCTTCTGGTTGCTCTGGCGCTTGCCCTCGGCGGCGAGCCCGCCTCGGCCCAGTTGCATGGCGGGGCGGATCAATGCCGGGCGGGTCAGTTTGCCTGCGGCAGCCGCTGCTGCTCGGGCGGGCAGAGGTGCAGCTTTGATGGTCACTGCATTCCCTTGGGCGGAACCTATTGCGGCGGCGGTCGCAGCTGTGGCGCGTTCGAGCGCTGCGTCGCGGGTGGCACACGCTGCGCGCCTGCCGCGGCAAACGCTTGCACCTCAAGTCTCGATTGTCCCTCAGGCAGCTTTTGCAGCGCGCGTGGCCAATGTGAAAAAACCATACCAGATTTCAACCCCAGCGCGCCTGAGGCCCTTGACCCACCGCAGATATGCGACGATGGCCTGACCTGCGCGCGCGGGTCGTCGTGCCTGCCGGGGGGCGGATGCACGCGTCCCGGATGGTTCTTATGCGAGGAAACCGGATCGCAATGCCGCCCCGGCTTCAAATGCTCGGAACATCAGGGATGCGTTCCGATCAAGGCCATCGACTGCGGCTATGGCAAGTGGTGCAAACCCGACGAGCAATGCCTGCCCGAAGGCGGGTGCGAGAAACTGCCCGAAGGGTCGGAACCATAGAGCGTTTCGGGTTTAACTTGAGACACGAATACCCTGCCACGCCTGCGGCGTTCGGGGGCACATTCGTGTCGCAGAGTGATTCAGGTAAAACCCGAAACGCTTTAGGTTGCCTCTGCCCGCGTGGCTTTCTATAAGCGGTCCGATTGTCAGACAGGAGCCCGCCATGCGTTTTGCCCATCGTCACCTTCTTGGCATCGAGCATCTGTCGCAATCCGATATCACCGCCATTCTGGATCTGGCCGAAAAATACGTCGACCTGAACCGCCAGTCGACCAAGCATTCGGACGTTCTGTCGGGGCTGACGCAGATCAACATGTTTTTTGAGAACTCGACCCGCACACAGGCCAGTTTCGAACTGGCGGGAAAGCGATTGGGCGCGGATGTGATGAATATGGCGATGCAGGCCAGCTCGATCAAAAAGGGCGAGACGCTGATCGACACAGCCATGACACTGAATGCGATGCATCCTGACCTGCTGGTGGTGCGGCATCCGCATTCCGGGGCCGTGGACCTGCTGGCACAGAAGGTGAATTGTGCGGTTCTGAACGCGGGCGACGGCCGACACGAACACCCGACGCAGGCCTTGCTGGACGCGCTAACCATCCGCCGGGCCAAGGGCCGGTTGCATCGCCTGAATATCGCGATCTGCGGCGACGTTGCACATTCCCGCGTGGCGCGATCGAACCTGATCCTGCTGGGCAAGATGGAGAACCGCATTCGCCTGATCGGCCCGCCGACGCTGGTCCCCTCGCAATTCGCCGAGTTCGGAGCCGAGATCTATGACGACATGAACGAGGGCCTCAAAGACGTCGACGTGGTGATGATGCTGCGTCTTCAGAAAGAACGGATGGACGGCGGCTTCATCCCTTCAGAACGCGAATATTATCACCGCTACGGTTTGGATGCCGCCAAACTGGCGCAGGCCAAGCCAGATGCCATCGTCATGCACCCCGGACCGATGAACCGCGGGGTTGAGATCGACGGCACCCTGGCCGATGACATCAACCGTTCGGTCATTCAGGAACAGGTCGAAATGGGCGTCGCCGTCCGCATGGCCGCGATGGAGCTTTTGGCCCGCAACCTGCGTGAGGTCGCATGAGCGATCTGACCGTCGCCCCCCACGAACACGGCGTGATCCGCCTGTTCGCGCTGGACATGCGCCCGGAAGAGGCCAAATTCCTGCGCGAGCCCGGTGCGGCCGATCAGATTCTGGGTGTCGATGGTCTGGGTGCCGATCAAATCGATATCTTCCCGGTCTCCGACCTCGAAGACCTTGGGCTTTATGGTTACCTGCACGAGGGCGGTGGCGTGTCCGAGGATCAACTGGATCGCAGCATGCTCGAAGCCGTCGAGGGCTGGGTCATGGTCGTCCGCAGCGCAGCCTTTGGCGGGCGCGCGGCACAGCTGAACCCTGATCCTCGCCTGCATTTGCTGGGGCTGTTCACCGAAGAGGCCACAAACTGGACCGGCGGTGCAATTGAAACCGAAAGTGCCAAGCCGTTCTCGGCCCCGCAACCCCCCATCGACAATGATGCCCCCCGCCGTGTTGGATCGGCCCTGATGGCGGTGATCGCTCTGCTTGTTATCGGAGGTGCCCTATGGCTGATCCTGTGACCTTCACCCCGGACAAACGCGCCTATATCCAGACCAACCTGACCCTCGCCGCTATTGCGATGGCGGGTGCGATGCTGGTGCTGTGGCTGATCGGCAACCCCTATGTCTGGACTGGCGCGCCCGCCGGGTTGGCCGCTATCGGTTTTCGCGCCTGGTATCTGGCCTCGGAAGAGCTGAACAATACGTGGGAATTGTCTGACACCACCCTCACCGGCCCCGGCCCTCGGGTCGTCGCGCTGAACCAGATCGAAGCCGTCAATGTGATGGGCAGCTTTGTTCAGGTTGTGACACGGGGCGGTGACAAGCACCTCATCAAATACCAAGCGAACCCCGCCGCCACCAAGGCCGCCATTGAAAGGGCCGCGGGATGAGCGACGAGTGGTGGCGAACCCATATCCCTGAGGGCGAAGAGGTCCTCTGGACCGGGCAACCGCATCAGGGGTATTTTCCGCCCCATGTGGGGTGGGCTTACCGGATTTTGATCCTCAGCCTCGGTCTGGCTTGGCTGGCCAGCCCGTGGTTCGCAGATACCCTGCGCGACTATTGGAAACTGATCGGGTCCACGGGGTTCGTTGCGTTCCTCATGTGGTACGACCGCCTGCTGCGCACGTGTCGTATCTATGTGGTGACCACCCGGAACGCATGGTGGATCAGCAAGATCTTCAAACCCAAACACGTCCCGATCGACCACGCGTTGAACTACCATCGCAGCGGTCAGAACGTGGTGTTTTCGCGCCGCCTGTTTCTTGTATTCGAATATTTGTCCGACCCTGATGCCGCTTTGGCGGCTTTGAACCAAGCCCGAGAGGCCTCAGCATGACTTCTGTCGTTTTCACCAATGCCCGCTTGATCAACCCGGAAACCGGCACGGACAGCCTGGGCTGGTTACATGCCGAAAACGGACATATTGTGGCGCTGGGGGGTGGGGACGCCCCGGCCATCGTCGGAGACGTCATCGATTGCAACGGCAAATGCCTGGCCCCCGGTATCGTGGATATCGGCGTCAAAGTGTGCGAACCGGGAGAGCGGCACAAGGAAAGCTACAAATCCGCCGGTCTGGCAGCTGCGGCGGGTGGGGTGACCACCATCGTCACCCGACCCGATACGCTGCCCGCCGTCGACACGCCCGAAACGCTGGAATTCGCCACAAGGCGGGCGCAAGCGGATGCGCCTGTCAACGTCCTGCCCATGGCCGCCCTCACCAAAGGGCGCGAAGGGCGTGAGATGACCGAGATCGGATTTCTACAGGACGCCGGTGCGGTCGCCTTCACCGATTGCGATCACGTCATCACCAACACCAAGGTATTTTCCCGCGCGCTGACCTATGCAAAATCCTGCGGCGCGTTGGTCATCGCGCACCCTCAGGAACCGGGGTTGAGTAAAGGGGCCGCCGCCACGAGCGGTAAGTTTGCTGCTTTGCGCGGGTTGCCAGCCGTCTCGCCCATGGCGGAACGAATGGGGCTGGACCGTGACATCGCCCTGCTAGAGATGACCGGGGCCGCCTATCACGCCGACCAGATCACCACCGCCCGCGCCCTGCCTGCGCTGGAGCGCGCCAAGCGCAACGGGCTGGACATCACTGCCGGGACCTCGATCCACCATCTGACGCTGAATGAGCTGGACGTGGCCGACTATCGCACCTTCTTCAAGGTCAAGCCGCCCCTGCGGTCTGAGGATGACCGGCAAGCCGTGATCGAAGCGGTGCGCACCGGCCTGATCGACATCATCAGCTCGATGCACACGCCGCAGGACGAAGAAAGCAAACGTCTGCCGTTCGAAGAGGCTGCCTCGGGCGCGGTCGCGTTGGAAACCTTCCTGCCCGCAGCCCTGCGCCTCTATCATGCGGGGCAGCTGGATCTGCCCAGTCTGTTCCGGGCCATGGCGCTGAATCCGGCGAAACGATTGGGGTTGGACAGCGGGCGTATGGAGCCGGGCGCGCCTGCCGATCTGGTCCTGTTCGACCCGGATGTGCCCTTTGTGCTGGACCGGTTTGCCCTGAAATCGAAATCGCAGAACACACCGTTTGACGGTCAGCGCATGCAAGGTAAGGTCCTTGCGACCTATGTGGCCGGCAAAGACGTGTACCGGAGAACCTGATGCCCGAATTCGACAGCTCAATGAATGTACTCGCCCTGTGGGCGGCCTTGGGATACCTGATCGGATCGATCCCTTTCGGCCTGATCATCGCGCGCGTCATGGGGCTGGGTAATCTGCGGCAGATTGGATCAGGCAATATCGGCGCAACAAATGTTCTGCGTACCGGCAGCAAACCCGCCGCCGCGCTGACGCTGCTGCTGGATGGCGGCAAAGGAGCGCTGGCAGTCCTGTTGGCACGCGCCTATGCAGGTGAGGACGCGGCGCAGATTGCCGCCCTGATGGCCTTTCTCGGCCATTGCATGCCCGTTTGGCTTGCCTTCAAGGGCGGCAAGGGCGTTGCAACCTTCATCGGCCTCTGGCTTGCGCTGGACTGGCGCGTCGGCGTTGCTTGCTGTCTGACCTGGCTGGTCTCCGTCGCGATCTGGCGTATGTCCTCGGCCGGAGCGCTGGCCGCAGCAGCCTTGTCGACCACCTGGATCATCACTCTGACAGACGGCACGACATTCATCCTCGGGATTGCCCTGACCTTCCTGATCTACTGGCGTCACAAGGACAACGTGGCACGCATCAAATCCCGGACCGAGCCGAAAATCGGGAAATCGTGACCCCGCCAGAAGACTTTCTGACGGCATTTTTCGCCCTGCCCACCGGTACGTTCACTGGCCGAGCAGATACCAAGCGCTATGTCCTGTCACGTCAGGTTTTGGCGGGGGGAAAATCCCATAAGCTTGTCGCGAATGAATTGGGCGGGACGGACTATATCAGCCTGAACCTCTATCAGACACGAAACAGCGGCGCGCTGCTGCGTCCCTGTGAAATGCCCGCCCGCAAAGTGGTGGATTTCGTGTTGGCGCTGATCCCGGATATCTGATTGATATTCCGCATTTTTGCACAGCGCCTCTGTGCCTCAGCACAATCACAATTCATTGTTTTGAACGTGATCAACCCGCCTCCCATCTGCATTCCGTGGCGGCCAATTACCGGCCTCACAAGATAAAATCCCCGGGTCCGCAAATCGCAATTCAGGCGAGATCGCGCGGCCCTTTCACGAAAGGTGAAGCTATGAACACGTTTAAATCTCTGATCGGCGGCGTTGCCCTGTCTGTTGCTTTAGCCACTTCGACCCTGGCGGCTGGTGTTGAACTCAACGCAAGCTCGACTGGTCTGGCGATGCAAGGCTATGACCCGGTTGCCTATTTCACCGCTGGCGAAGCAACCAAAGGCGACTACCGCATCACCACCCTGCACAACGACGCTCTGTACCGCTTCTCGTCGGAAGAAAACAAAGTGGCATTTGAAGCCAATCCCGAGGCTTACCTGCCTGCATATGGCGGATACTGCGCCTTCGGTGCGGCCATGGGCTTCAAGTTCGACGGTGACCCGAACCACTGGAAAATCGTCGACAACAAACTGTACCTGAACCTGTCGCAAGACATCCAGGAACGTTGGGAAGGCGACATCCCGGGCTTCATCGAGCAAGCCAGCACCAACTGGGAAACCATCGCAGACAAAAGCCCAGCTGAACTGCAGCAATAATCCGCTGAAATTGACAGCATGCGTCGGCGGCAGAGTGATCTGCCGCCGCATTTTATTTGAAGCTTTGAAAACACTAACTATCTTATTGAGACAGACCCGGATTTAGCGGGCTGTAGAAAAGCGTGCAATTTTGACCCCCTAAGCGGGGAAATCGGCGTCCAAATTTGACCCCTCCCTATGGTTGTAGACATCCTTTTCATTGAGCAGTCGATGGAGAGGCAAGCGGGATGATTTGCGTGGAAACTATTAGAAAAGTGCGTCGCTTACACCTGATCGAAAAAAAGAGCATCAAGGAAATTTGCCGTTCGCTCAATTTGAGCCGTGCAACGGTTCGAAAGATAATCCGATCGGGAGTGACGGAGTTCAAATATGAGCGCAAATCGCAGCCATACCCGGTGCTCGGGCCTTGGCGCGCGCGTCTGGATGAAACGCTTGAGGAGAACGAGGCGCTTCCGAAGAAACACCGCAAGCGGATGACCAAAATCTGGAAGGAACTCTCCGATGATGGTTTTGGCGGCGGGTATGACAGTGTTCGACGCTACACAAAGAATTGGCGCATTGCGCACGGCCGACAACAGGCGCAGGCGTTCATCCCGCTGATCTTTGATCCTGGGGAGGCGTACCAGTTCGACTGGAGTGTGGAGACGGTTTTGATGGACGGTGCACTCACGACCGTGAAGGTTGCCCATTTCAAACTTTGCCATAGCCGCATGCCATTCTCCATTGCCTATCCGCGCGAGACGCAGGAGATGGTCTTTGATGCCCACGACGAGGCCTTCAAATTCTTTGGTGGAGGCTGCATCAACGGGATCTACGATAACATGACGACCGCCGTCGATGCGATCCTGTCGGGCAAGGAAAGAAAGTTCAACAAGGCATTCTCCCGGATGTGTTCTCATCATCTGGTGAACCCGATCGCCTGTACGCGCGCGGCCGGTTGGGAGAAGGGTCAGGTTGAGAATCTGGTCAAGGAGAGCCGCGCCTATAGTTTTACACCGCGTCTGGAGGTGGCCGACTTCGATGAATTGAATGCCCGGCTGCAAAAAGACGCGATCAAACGCGCAAAAGAACTGCGGCATCCGGAAAACCTGGAGGTGACGGTCTGGGAGGAGTTCCAGCAGGAAAAGCCGCTGCTGACGCATCTGCAGAAGCCCTTCGTCGGGTTCCGTGAAAAGACGGTCGCCGTGAGCCGAACCTGCCTGATCAACTTCGAAAGAAACAAATACAGCGTTGAGGCAAGAGCTGTTGGACGTCAGGTCCAGTTGCAGGTCTACGCCACGCGGATTGTCCTGCGCCAAGACGGTGAGATTGTCGGAGAGCACGAACGGTGCTTCGGCCGAGGAAAAACGATCTTCAACCCTTGGCACTATGTGCCCGTCCTCAAGCGCAAGCCTGGCGCTCTGCGCAATGGAGCACCGTTCCGTGACTGGGACCTACCACCGGCAATGACGCAGATCTGGACCCATCTGCGGGGCACATCCGACGGAGACCGGCAACTTGCCGATATTCTTTTCGCTGCTTACCAGCACGACATTGATGTGGTCGAGGCTGCCTGCGAAGAAGCTCTAAAATCTGGCCTGCGCAAGGCCGATGCGATCCTGAACATTGTCTCTCGGCGCACCAATCCCCCGCCGCCAAAGGCGATTGAGCCGCCTGCCCACCTGCAGCTGAAAATGGCACCGATCGCGGATTGCGCTCGCTATGACAGGCTTGGAGGCTCCCATGCAACTGCGTAAGGAAATTCTCGAACTTGCCCGTCAACTGAAGTTGCCAGGCATCGTCAACTGCTTTGACGAAGTGATGCAGGCCGCAGCCAAAAACAACTGGCGGCCCCAACAGGTCGTGGCCGAACTCCTCACGGCCGAACTGGCCGAAAAGACTGCGCGCTCGATCCGGTATCAGATGGGTGCCGCAAAGTTCCCGGTCTGCAAGTCCTTACCTGAGTTCGACTTCACGGTCAGCCCCGTCAACGAGGAAGTCGTGCGCAATCTTCATGACGGCGATTTTATGGACCAGGCCAGGAATGGCGTGCTGGTCGGTGGAACCGGATCGGGCAAAACGCATCTCGCAACAGCGATCGGGGGCCACGCGGTCAATAACCGCCGGCGGGTCAGGTTCTTCAGCGCTGTGGATCTCGCGAACAAGCTGGAGGCTGAACATCGCGAAGGCAACGCCGGGCGGCTCAGCGAGCAGCTGATCCGCGTCGACCTCGTGATTATAGACGAACTCGGTTATCTGCCGTTCGCAGAGTCTGGTGGACGATTACTCTTCCATCTCATCAGCAAACTGTACGAGCGAACGTCTATTCTGCTAACAACCAACCTCGCATTTGCTGAATGGCCGAGTGTGTTCACAGATGCCAAAATGACCACTGCTCTCCTGGATCGACTGACACACCATTGCGATATCATCGAAACCGGGAACGAAAGCTGGCGAATTAACCACCGCGACTAACCTCGAAATCGGGGAATAAATTCAAAACAGACAGCAGGTCAAACCTTCAGTCGAGCTACGCTCTCTTTTCGGTTTGACCTGCTGTCCACCCCCTCCTGAATCAACCTAAACACGACCCCCTCAACGCCCCTCTTAGCTCCAAGGGGGGTCAAATTTGGACGCCGATGGGGGGTCATTATTCAATGCCGATTGACAGCGGGCGGACATCGGGCCAAACGGCCTGAACGATCCAAGACCTAGTACGGAATATGCCACAAACGATGATCCGGTCCTGAGGCAGGGCCGTATTTGAGTATGGATATGCGTAGCCAGACCCACAAATTGGCGCGCGGTTATTTGGAATGAAAGGATCAAGACATGATAGGCAGATTGGCACTTGTGACAGCGGCGTCCACCCTGGCGGCGGGGGCCGCGATGGCCCAATCCTCGGGCAACTGGACAGGGTTCTACGGCGGTCTGCAATTGGGCTATATCGACGTGGACACCAGCGTCTCCGGCGTCGATGGCGATGGCGCGATTGGCGGTATCATCCTTGGATATGACTATGATCTGGGCGACTGGGTCGTGGGCGGCGGCTTTGACTATGACTGGACCAATATCGATCTCGGCCCCGCGACGGTCGAGGACGTCTGGCGGATCAAAGTGCGCGCTGGCTACAAGGTGAACCCTCAGGGTCTTCTATACGGCGTTGGCGGCTATGCGGATGCAGGCACCGACAATCTGGGCAGCGACGACGGCTGGTTCATAGGCGCAGGCTATGAGCAGATCGTGGCCCCGAATGTCAGCATCGCAGGCGAGTTGCTTTATCACGAGTTTGACAACTTCAATTCGTCCAGCGTGGATGTCGACGCCACAACGCTTCAGATCCGAGCGGCCTACCGCTTCTGATTTTTCCGGTTTTGTACTGGAACAGACCCGGCGTCCTGCGCCGGGTCTTTGCGTTTACAAGTCCAGAATTGTGCTGCCGGTGGTTTGCCGCGCCTCTAGCGCGCGGTGCGCTTCGGCAATCTGATCCAGAGGGAAGCGTTGGTCGATATGGATCTTGACCTCTCCGCCCTGAACCTTGCCAAACAACCGCCGCGCCATGGCCTGACAGACCGCATGGTCCGCAATATGCGTGAACAGGGTCGGGCGGGTGATCTTGAGCGAGCCTTTCTGCCCGAGAATTCCGATATTCACCGGCGGCACCGGCCCGGATGCATTGCCGAAGGATATCATCATCCCCAAAGGCTTCAGGCAGTCCAATGAGCCGTCAAACGTATCGGCCCCAACGGAATCCATGACCACATCGACACCTTTGCCGCCGGTCAGTTCGGCCACGCGTCCGGCAAAGTTCTCGGTTCGGTAGTTGATGCAATGGGCCGCGCCGTTAAATTGCGCCAGACTGCATTTTTCATCTGTCCCTGCGGTTCCGATCAGCTTGATGCCTTCGGATTTCGCCCATTGGCAGGCGATCAGCCCAACACCGCCCGCAGCCGCGTGAAACAGAACCGTGTCGCCGCGCTTCAAGGGGGTGGTGCGATGGAACAGATATTCGACCGTCAGACCTTTCAACATCATCCCGGCGGCTATTTCGAAGGGGATGCCATCCGGCAGTGGGCATACCTGTGCCGCGGGCATCACCCGCGCCTCGCAATAGGCGCCGGACGGAGCGCTGGCATAGGCCGCGCCTTGGCCCGGCTGCAAATGCGTCACGCCTTCGCCGACAGCCTCGATCACACCCGCAGCCTCCATGCCCAAGGCATGTGGTAATTCAAGAGGATAGAGTCCTGTTCGTTGATAGACATCAATGAAGTTCAACCCGCACGCCTCGTGGCGAATGCGAACCTCGCCGGGGCCGGGATCGCCCAAAGGTTGGTCCGTGATCTGTAGGACCTCGGGCCCGCCGAATTCCTTAATGACAACTGTACGCGCAGTTTGCTGCATTCTGACCTCCTCTTGCCTTTGCTCAAGCTAACACGCCTGCGCGGCAAGACAATCCGGGCGATGCGGCGGCGGCAATTCGGGAATTTCCAAAACTGTGCTATACTGCGCCCAGGCGTTGCCGGCTGGTCCGGCCACGAGCAACCCTCAGCCGGACCCATTCTGCGGCGCACCACTCGCCAAGGAAGGGAACAAAATGGCAAAAACTATCGGTAATCCGATCAGCTGGGCGGCCCAAAGCCTTGGAGCAACCAGCGATCACGTCTCGGAAAGCGTCTCGCACCTGGGCAGCTCGGACGTGCGCCACCTGCCCATGGTGCAGCCACTCACATTCGACGACCTGAAATACTGCCTCAGGGCCGGATACACGGACTTTCTGGAAACCCGCGCGGATGCGATCTTTATTGTGCTGATCTACCCGATTGCCGGGCTGTTGATGGTGGGCTTTGCAATGAACATGGACTTGGTGCCGTTACTGGCCCCCCTGATCGCAGGCTTTGCTCTGATCGGCCCAATCGCAGCCGTTGGTCTTTATGAAATCAGCCGCAAGCGCGAACAAGGCGGAGAGGTCCATTGGCTGGACGCGTTCGGCGTATTCCGCTCGCCCTCCTTCGGGGCCATTCTGGCGCTTGGGTTCTATCTGGTCCTGCTGCTGCTTGTCTGGCTGATGGTCGCCCAGAGCGTCTATGCGCAGACGCTCGGCCCCGAACCGCCTGCCTCGCTGGGCGCATTTGCGACCGAGGTCCTGACCACAGGTGCGGGGTGGACAATGGTCATCTTCGGCACCGCTGCGGGGTTCTTTTTCGCGCTGATTGCGCTGGCGGTCAGCGTAGTCAGCTTCCCACTTCTGCTGGACCGTAAGGTCGGGCTGCCCGTGGCCGTTGTGACATCCGTTCGCGTGCTGCGCCACAATCCCGGCGTCATCATGGGCTGGGGCTTCATCGTCGCGACGCTGCTGGTGCTGGGCGCGATCCCGATGCTGCTGGGGCTGATCATAGTAATGCCCGTTCTGGGCCACGCAACATGGCACCTCTACCGGCGTGCTGTTGCATGACCCAAAAGGTGTCTAGCCTGCGACGTTCAGAACGATCTTGCCAATATGCTGCGAGCTTTCCATGAGCGCGTGTGCCGCAGCAGCCTCGGCCAGAGGGAATTCGCTGTGCATCACCGGCGCGACCTTGCCTGCGGAGAGCAGCGGCCAGACGGCCTCGTGCAGGTCCTGAGCGATCTTTGCCTTGGCCAGATCGCTTTGCGGACGCAGGGTGCTGCCGGTCAGCGTCAGGCGTTTCACCATCATCAGGGCAAAGTTCAGCTCGGTCACGGGTCCTTGCAAAAAGGCGATCTGAACCAAACGTCCATCCTCGGCCAGCGCTTTCACGTTGCGCGGGATATAGTCGCCGCCAACCATATCGAGGATCAGGTTCGCGCCACCTTCGGCCCGCATGACCCCGACAAAATCCTCATCCCGATAATTGATCGCTTTTTCGGCCCCCAAGTTCACACAGGCCTCGCACTTCTCAGCCGAGCCCGCCGTCGCAAAGACACGCGCGCCAAACGCGTTCGCCAATTGGATCGCCGTCGTCCCAATACCGCTGGAGCCACCATGGACAAGGAACCGCTCACCCGCTTTCAAGCCGCCGCGCGTGAAGACATTCGACCAGACGGTGAAAAAGGTTTCTGGCAGGCAGGCGGCTTGCTTTAGGTCCATGCCATCGGGGACGGGCAAGCAATGCGCGGCGGGCGTGGCGACATATTCAGCATATCCGCCGCCCGGAAGCAGCGCGCAGACTTTGTCACCGATCGAGAGCCCCTCAACACCCGCGCCAAGCGCAACCACTTCGCCCGAGGCCTCAAGCCCCGGCAGATCGCTTGCACCGGGAGGGGGATCATAGGCCCCGGCGCGCTGCAGCGCGTCCGGTCGGTTCACGCCAGCATAGGCCACTTTCAAAACAACCTGCCCGGCCGCCGGCTCAGGAATCGGTCGTTCGGTTAGTTGCAGGACATCAGGGCCGCCGGGCTCGGTGATTTCGACGGCACGCATTGTCTGGGTTTCGGGCGAAGTCATGGGCAAATCTCCTTTGCCCAATGCCTAGCAGGCCAAAAAGCAAAGGCCCAGATGCTTACTTGCGCGGGTTCAGCATACCCGGCAGATCAGCCCGCATCTTCATCGGCGGTTTCACCTGAGCTGCAAACCAATTGGGAACGGCCAGCAAGGGCTTGAGCAGCGGGTTACCGTTCACCTGCGCCTTGAGCTTTTCGAACTGCATCACGTTTTCGATCCGGCGGTCCAGAAAGGCCCAACTGTTCTGGTGATCCGGCGAATCATCCCCCAGCCAGAACAGAAGCGTCGACGAATAGACCCCCGACAGGGTGGCGCGCTTGGTATACCAGTTCACATCGTCCGACGTATCGCCCAGCGCGTCCCAAATCAGATCGCAAGTCCCCCAAACGGCCTTGGCCCCGTCTGCCGCGTGGTTGGGCAGTGAAAACAGGGTCATGCCCCGGCGCACCAGCTCCTTGTCCTCGACCGCCTCAAGCCGGAACCGAACGGCGGCGGCAACCTTTTCGCGAAACTTCAGCTCGCTCATGTCAGTGGACTTGATTCTGTCCAGCATGACCTGATCGCCCCGCGCGTGGTAGGCCAGCGCCAGATCGACCGCGCCGCGCGGGCAGATCGCACGGGCCAGACCGTCATCCAGATCGCAATCGAAGACGGCCGCGCGAAAACTGGCCTCAGACCAGCCATCGAACGGGACATGCATCAAGATCGCGTCCAGCAGCTGTTGCTTGGTGTCTTCATATGTGACGGTCATGGTGGGTCTCCGGTGCTTGGGCACAGTACTAGACAAGATAGAGCTGCTTTGCTATACGGCCAACTCCTGCAATTTCCTTGCAACTCTATCTAGAAAGGTGGTGACAACCACATGCAGGTTAGTGTTCGCGACAATAACGTCGATCAGGCGCTTCGTGCCCTGAAGAAAAAGCTGCAGCGCGAAGGCGTGTTCCGTGAAATGAAGCTGAAGCAACATTTCGAGAAACCGTCCGAGAAAAAAGCGCGCGAGAAGGCTGAAGCGATCCGTCGTGCCCGTAAACTGGCACGTAAGAAAGCACAGCGCGAAGGTTTGCTCTAAGCACCTGACGCTCGTCCAGCTTTGGATGACACTATTTGACGACCCCCGAGGCATCGCCCGGGGGTTTGTCGTTTCTAAGTGCGTTTTTGCCCGCACCCCCGCACAACCAGTGCGATAACTCGCCGAGTCTTAGTCTCGCCCCTTTCTCGGCGTTTTCCAGCGCAGCGAATCTGCGTCCAACTGCGTCGTCTCGCCGAAAAGTGCCGATTTTCATCGCCTCTCTGTTCATGTGTTTGGAGGCCCCGATAACTGGGCTCGTCCACTCAGACAAAACATAAAACGGAGGCAAAAATGTCTACAGCAAGTGAAGTAGAACGAGAGATGCTGGCGCTCATCAACCAAGAGCGCACATCCCGCGGTCTGGACCCCCTGCAACTTGAAAGACAGCTTAACGAGTCATCAGAAGACCACAGCGCATGGATGCTGAATACGGACCGGTTCAGCCACACCGGATCGGGCGGATCCAGCGCAACCCAGCGCATGCAGTCGGCCGGTTTCGATCTGGAAGGCAGCTGGCGCACGGGCGAGAATATCGCCTGGCAATCCGAGCGCGGCGCCCCAGGCATCAGCGATGATGTCGCGCAACTTCATCAGAACCTGATGAACAGCCCTGGCCACAGGGCCAACATTCTGAACCCCGAATTCAAATACATCGGGATCGGCGTTGAGACGGGCGACATGCAGGGCTTTGACGCGGTCATGGTGACGCAGAACTTTGCCACCACTGACGCAGAGGTCATTCTGGACAGCGAAGACACCGCGATGACCCCGCCCCCGGCTGAAGATCCTGTTCCCGAGGAACCGGAAACAGATGTGACCGAAACCGAAGACCCAACTCCGGAACAACCGGTGACTGATGTGACCGAGACGGAAGATCCGGAACCGGAACAGCCTGAGACTGATGTCACAGAGACAGAGGACCCGGAACCCGAGCAGCCCGAAACTGACGTCACAGAGACAGAGGACCCGGAACCCGAGCAGCCCGAAACTGACGTCACAGAGACGGAAGACCCAGAGCCCGAGCAGCCTGAAACTGACGTCACCGAGACCGAAGACCCGGAACCGGAACAGCCCGAAACCGATGTCACCGAGACCGAGGACCCGGAACCCGAACAGCCCGAAACTTACGTCACAGAGACCGAAGATCCGGAACCTGAGCAGCCAGAGACCGATGTCACCGAGACCGAGGACCCTGATAGCGGTTGTTTCCTGACTTCCGACCTTTTTGTTGATCTGACTGGGTTTTTGGTTTGTTTTCAGGTGTGGTTGCTCAGAGGCGCGTTGTAGTGCCCCATTAATATAAAAAGTATTGACATGGGCCTTCAGATGGCTAACCTCTTCGCCCATGTTCATCCGCACCAAACATGACGCAAAGCTCAACCGCACACGGATCCAGATCGTTGAATCCGTCCGCACCGGCTCCAAGGTACGCCAGAAGATCCTGCGCCATGTGGGTGTGGCCCATAACGACAGCGAGATTGAGGATATCAAGCGTCTGGCGGGCCGCTTGATGGAGCAATTACGCATTGATCGCTCGCCGCAAATGGAACTGTTCACGCCCACGGAATATGCCGATCTGCAGGCGCTGGTGCGCCGCGCTCCGCGGCCGGACAAGCTTGGCGTTGATCTTGCCGAGTGCCGTGAGGAGGCGCGGGTCTCTCTGGGTCTGCGGGATGTCATGGGGACGATGTATGACCAACTGGGTTGGGGGGCCCTTCTGGGGGCGGCGCGTAAAAGTGCCAATCGCATTGTGAAAGAGCTGGTTATGGCGCGGATCGCACAGCCCGAGAGCAAGCGCGCGACCGTGGAGGCGTTGGAGAACCAGGCAGGCATCACGCTCAATCTGGACGTGGTCTATCGGAGCATGGATTACATCAATACGCCGGTGATAGACGGGATTTGCAAAACCTCTCACGCGGCGGCAGAGAAGTTGCTGGGCGGGCCAGTGACCGTGCTGTTCTACGATTGCACGACCCTGGCCTTTGACACCGAGCGCGAGGACCCGGCCGAGGATGCGGACGGGGTCGAGCAGGATCATCTTCTGGCCAAGGGCTTCAGCAAGGATGGCAAGCATCACCGCGCTCAGGTCATGCTGGCGCTGATCGTCACCTCCGATGGGCTGCCTGTGGGCTATGAACTCTTCCCGGGAAACACCTGGGAAGGTCATACGCTGGAAGCTGCGCTGAAGGCGTTGGAGGGACGCTTCGACGTGGCCAGGGTCACGTTCGTGGCCGATGCCGCCATGCTCAGCAAGGACAACCAGCAGATGTTGCAGAACAAGGGTCTGCCCTACATCCTCGGCTATCGCATGAAGTCCGCCCCGGCCGCCGTGAAGGCGAACATTTTGAGCCCGGAGGGACGCCAGCCTTGGGCTGGACACGGTTCTGAAGAGGCAACCGAGAAGGGCTGGTACAAGGTGATCGACCAGGAGGGAGCGCGGGTCATTGTGACCTGGTCACCCACCCGGGCACGCAATGATGCCCACAAGCGCGACAAGGCAATCGAAAAGCTGCACAAGAAGCTCAAGCGCTCTCGCAAACCCGGCAGCTTCAGCAGCCGGGGATATGGCCGCTTCCTGGCCTTCCCCGACAGCGGGGACGTCACGCTGGATGATGCAAAGATCAAGGCAGCGGCACAATGGGACGGGCTGCATGCCATTGTTGTTCATGGTGCGGACGAACTGGAGGCACAGGACGTCATTGCCCGCTATCACCAGTTGTGGGAGATCGAAGCCTGCTTCCGCACCAACAAGCACGATCTGAAAATCCGGCCCATCTATCACTGGTCGCCGCGTCGGGTCCGGGCCCATATCGCCATCTGCTACATGGCCTTCTGCTGCCTGCAGCACCTGCGCAAGCATCTGGACCTGCTCGGACACCCGATGAGCCCGGCTCGTATCCGCAACGAGTTGAACGCATTGCAGCTCTCGATCCTGCGCCACAAAGGCACCCCTGACCGCTACGGCATGCCAAGCCATGCCACGGTCGATGCCAGACGCATCCTCACCTGCGTCGGCCTGACCTGGAACGAAGCCCCTTTCAAGATACCCCCCGGGCGCACCCGAAAAACTGGCCAGACCAAAGCCTGAGCTCCCTCAACACTCCGAAACAATCGCTGGCGAAAAAAGTCCGTGTAGTGCCTTTTGGCAACCAAGGCATAATAATATCAATGACTTATACGAAAAAATGTCGGAAGTCAGGAGCAGCCCGAAACTGACGTCACAGAGACGGAAGACCCAGAGCCCGAGCAGCCTGAAACTGACGTCACCGAGACCGAAGACCCGGAACCGGAACAGCCCGAAACCGATGTCACCGAGACCGAGGACCCGGAACCCGAACAGCCCGAAACTTACGTCACAGAGACCGAAGATCCGGAACCTGAGCAGCCAGAGACCGATGTCACCGAGACCGAGGACCCTGATAGCGGTTGTTTCGACGTCGCAGCTTTCCTCGCCGAAATTGAGGCGTTCATTCAACAGCTGCAGACGCAGTTGGATCAATTCGCTTGGAATGGTGACGTCATGACTCCGGACGAACCCGCGGACGACTTGGATCTGGTGATGGTCGACGATATGGATCCATCTCAGGACGACACGTCGTGCCCGGAGATGGCGTCTGACGACTCCGGAGACGTCTTCTTAGTCAACTTCTTCAATTTCGATTGCATGATGGACGTCGCCTGACGGCCAAACATGATGCGAGGCAGTCCGCTGCCTCGCATCTACACAGCGCGATTAGTAGATCTTGGGTACGTGTAGCTCGTCGGGCAGAACGCGGCGTTCGTAGTCCGGATTGTAGCGGCGATCGGGCAGATTGACCCTTTCATGCGGAACATCTGTATAGGGGATCATGGTCAGAAGATGCTCGATACAGTTCAGACGCTCGCGTTTCTTGTCATTACCTTCCACAATGTACCACGGCGCCTCGGGGATATTTGTGCGGAAAAACATATCCTCTTTCGCCTTGGTATAGGATTCCCAGCGGATGCGGGATTCCAGGTCCATCGGCGACAGCTTCCACTGTTTCATCGGATCATGGATGCGCATGAGGAATCGCAGTTGCTGTTCTTCATCCGTGATCGAGAACCAGTATTTCAGCAAGATGATCCCCGAGCGCACCAGCATACGTTCGAATTCCGGAACGTCCTGAAAGAACTGCTCAACCTGATCTTCGGTCGCAAAGCCCATCACCCTTTCCACGCCTGCACGGTTGTACCAAGACCGATCGAACAAAACGATCTCACCGGCCGCAGGCAGGTGCGGTACGTAACGCTGGAAATACCACTGGCTTTGTTCCCGGCGGCTGGGGGCAGGTAGGGCGACCACACGCGCCACCCGCGGATTGAGGCGCTGGGTGATCCGCTTGATCACACCACCCTTGCCCGCACTGTCACGGCCTTCGAACAGGATACAGACCTTGGCACCCGTGTGCTGAACCCAGTCCTGCACCTTGATCAACTCGGCCTGAAGGCGTAGCAGGTTTCGAAAATAGACCTTTCGGTCCAGCATGTCCGGATGCTGTTCCCGATAGATCTTGCGAACTTCCATCGACAGCATCGGCTCGCTGAATTCGATCTCGAAGTCTTCATCCAGCGTATCTTCCAGCTCAGCCTCCAACCAGTCTTTGGGGGCGCCATCGTTTTCGTAGGCCAAGGTCAACTCCTTATTATTCTTCGGGTTCCCACCCTGGCAGGTTTGTGTAACCGCCTGATGTCATCAGATGAATTGATGACATCGCACTGCCGGGATCAGGGGGAGGCGCAGCGCGAGGGTCTCGTCGTCTCAATTTTGGACGCCCTGCCCCGGGGATACAAGCCGTAGAATTGACGCAAGGCAGTCCTTTGACTTTCTGCGCGCAGAAAATAGGCGCCGTTCACACCGGTAGGGCGGTTGTCTTGAACACCGTGCGCAAAGCGAACGAACTTTGCATCTGCGCCACTTTGGGCAGCCGTGACAGGTATTGGCGGTGGATCCGCGCGAAATCCTCGGTATCTTCGGCCACCACTTTCAGGATGTAGTCAGCGGTTCCGGCCATCAGGTGGCATTCCAGAACGTCCGGGATGCGCGAAACCGCTTTTTCGAACGCGTCCAGAACTTCTTCGGCCTGGCCCTGCAATGTGATCTCGACAAAGACAGTTGTCGGCACATTCATCTTGCGCGCATCCAGCAAAGCCACGTAATTGCGGATATAGCCGTCAGCCTCAAGCCTTTGTACCCGGCGATGGCAGGCCGAGGGGGACAGATTCACCTGCTCTGACAGCTCGGCATTCGACATCCGGCCATTGCGCTGCAGCGCAGAAAGTATCTTCCGATCCGTCGTGTCTAGGCTCATTACTGCAAGTCCTTTGCGAGATTTTAGCAGTTTACGCGAAAATCTTCCGACAAAAAACACTAAGCCCCGTCTTGTTTCACAAAAATTGCGCCTTGAATTGCACATAATTTAGGCAGTTTATGAACGGAGACGGTGCAGATGAAAATCGGTTGCCCCAAGGAAATCAAACCCCAGGAATTTCGCGTCGGCATGACGCCCAACGCCGCTCAGGAAGCTGTTGCGCGCGGACACGACGTGCTGATCGAATCTGGTGCCGGCATTGGCGCTGGATTTGACGATGCCGCCTATGTCGCCGCTGGCGCGGGCATCGTGGACACCGCAGAAGAGGTTTTTGCCACGGCCGACATGATCGTGAAGGTCAAAGAACCTCAGGCCGGTGAGCGCAAGATGCTGCGCGAAGGCCAGTTGCTGTTCACCTACCTTCACCTCGCCCCGGACCCGGATCAGACCCACGACCTGCTGGCCTCGGGTTGTACCGCAATCGCCTATGAGACCGTCACGGACGCAAGCGGTGGTCTTCCTCTGCTGGCGCCCATGTCCGAGGTTGCCGGCCGTCTGGCGCCTCAGGTCGGGTCGTGGACCCTGCAGAAGGCCAATGGTGGCCGAGGCGTGCTGATGGGCGGCGTTCCCGGCGTAGGTCCGGCCAAAGTCGTCGTGATTGGTGGTGGGGTCGTTGGTACCCACGCGGCCAAGATCGCTGCAGGTATGGGCGCAGATGTGACAGTTCTTGATCGCTCGCTGCCTCGGCTGCGCTATCTGGATGACGTATTTGGCGGGCAATTCAAGAACCAATATTCGACGGCTGGCGCGACGGCTGAACTGATCCAGGACGCCGATATGGTGATCGGAGCCGTTCTGATCCCAGGCGCAGCTGCTCCGAAACTGATCAGCCGCGAGCAACTGTCGACGATGAAGCCCGGTGCGGTGCTGGTGGACGTGGCTATCGACCAGGGCGGCTGCTTTGAAACCTCACGCGCAACGACCCATGCCGATCCGATTTATGAAGTCGATGGTGTGATGCATTATTGCGTCGCCAACATGCCGGGCGCGGTGGCCCGAACCTCGACCATCGCTTTGGGTAACGCGACGATGCCGTTCATGCTGGCACTGGCGGACAAAGGTTGGAAACAGGCGTGTCAGGACGACCCCCACCTGCTGGCGGGTCTGAACGTTCACGCCGGGCAACTGACCTACTATGCGGTGGGCAAAGCCCTTGGCATCGACGTTGTCTCCCCGAATGTGGTGATCAAGTCCTAACAACTCCCGCCCCTGAAATCGCCTTTTTACCAAAAGGCGATTTACAGCGTTGGGCATAGCGCCGCGCCTATCGGCGCGGCGCGGTTGGTTTTGAATGACACCCCATCCGCAAAAACGAAAGCGCCGCACGAAAGTGCGGCGCTTGGCCCAACGGGAGGAGGGCATTTCCAATGCCCGCGCGACGGGCGGGAGCGTTCAGCCCTCTTTGTGGATCTCAACCGAATGTGGGTAGGGGATCGAGACGCCCTTCGCATCGAAGGCTTCTTTCACAGCTTTGGTCAGCTCGAATTTCACATCCCAATAGTCCGCCGCTGAGCACCACAGACGTGCGGTCAGATCGACCGAGCTATCGCCGAGATTGGTCACACGCACCCAAGGCTCGGGGTCTTTGTGAATACGCTCATCCGCGTTCGCCACGTCCAGAATGATCTTCATCGCCTCATCCGCACTGTCGCCGTAGTCGATACCGAACACCAAATCCACACGGCGCGTGTCATGCGCCGAGTAGTTGGTGATGATCGACCCCCAGGATTGCCCGTTTGGCACGATGATCTGCACATTATCCGGCGTCACCAATTCGGTCGTGAACAGGTTGAGGTCTTTCACCGTCCCTGCTGTCCCGCCGATGTCGACAAACTGGCCCAGTTTATACGGCCGGAACACGACCAGCATCACACCTGCTGCCAGGTCGCTGAGTGTCCCCTGCAGCGCCAAACCAATCGCCAGAGACGCGGCACCCAGAATGGCCACAATGCTTGTCGCCTGGATCCCAAAAATCCCGAGAACAGCAACCAGAACCATGGCCAGGATCGCCCATTTGACAAGGCTGGCCATGAAGTTCCCTAGTGTCGGGTCGATCTGCGGCGTTGCGTTGATGCGCCGCCGCACCATGCCAGCGATTGCTCCAGCAAGGATCCAGCCCAAAATCAGTACGATCAACGCCTTGACCGCGCTCATGATCAGAGGCGCAAAAGCACCCACCTGTGTTGCAACTTCATCCACGCGCATTTCCTTTCTCAAACATCAATCCCGCGGCTTTCGCGCGGGACTCGCTGAATTGTGAGTGAAAAACGCAAATCGGTCTAGGTGCGAGTTGCGGCAGTTTTCCCCATTGTTCGCCAGCAAACAACGGGTGACCTACACTGCACAGCTTGGGGGGCTGACAAATAAACGACTCCGTGCCTAACTCGAATGGAACCGCCCGAACAGGAGCTTTCGCATGCTGGACACCGCCTCTTTCCCGATCATGGCCAAATGGCCGCCGCAACACCCCGATCGCCTTCAGCTTTATTCCTTCCCGACACCCAACGGGGTCAAAGCCTCGATCATGTTGGAAGAAACCAGCCTGCCTTATGAGGCACACAAGGTCACCCTGGCCGATGCCGATGTCAAAAGCCCCGAGTTTCTATCGCTGAACCCCAACAACAAGATCCCCGCGATCATTGACCCCAATGGTCCTGATGGCTCCCCCATCGGCGTGTTCGAGAGTGGCGCGATCCTGCTCTATCTGGCCGAGAAAACCGGGCAGTTCATCGGCCAATCCGCCACCGACAAACATCGCATTACCCAATGGCTGATGTTCCAGATGGGTGGCCTTGGGCCGATGCTCGGACAATTGGGCTTTTTCTACAAATTCGCCGGCAGCGAGATCGAAGACCCCCGCCCGCGCGAGCGCTATATCAACGAAGCCAAGCGCCTGCTAAACGTCCTGAACCAGGAACTCGAGGGTCAGGACTGGATCGCCGGAGACTACTCGATCGCCGATATGGCTATCGCACCCTGGCTGCGCGGGCTGGATTTCTATGGCGCTAAAGAGGTCGTTGGGTGGGATGACCACGCCAATCTCACCGCCTATCTAGATCGGTTCCTTGACCGCCCCGCCGTGCAAAAAGGCTTGGTGACACCTGCCCGCGATTGACACCAAAAGGGCTTGCGACCATCCCGGCGCGCAAGCCCTTTGGCAACCTAGCCCGGCAGTGCGCCGGTCAGAACATAGCGCAGGATCTCCACCACCTGGCGCGGTTCCTCCGCAACTGCCAGCGCGGCGGCATCGACCTCTTTCAACGCGTGCTGATGATCGGGGCCGTGCAGCACAATGATCGACTTGCCCAACGCAGCCGCGTAGCCTGCGTCAAAGGCAGCGTTCCACTGCTTGTATTTGTCACCGAACCGGACAACCACAACATCCGCATCCGAGATTCCCTTACGCGTCCGGATCGCGTTCACCATCGCTCCCTTGTGGTCGTGCCAATACTTGTTCGGCTCTGCGCCCAAGACGGCGACACCACAATCATCACTGGCCGCGTGATCGGTCACTGGGCTACTGAACGTGACATCCAGCCCCTCAGCACCCGAAATGATCTGCTCGCGCCAATCGGTGTGAATCTCACCAGAAAGATAAACTTTCAACATCTTGCGTTTCCTCCCATGAAAAAGGGGCGCATTCGCCCCTTCATCTTTCTAAAAATCTTGTGACCGAGGGTGGATCACCCTTAGCCGCGCAGAACGCCGCCTGTGGCTTTTGACACCTTGGCAATGATCTTCTCTGCCACGGCCTCGATATCCTTTTCCTTCAACGTCGCCTCTTTTGGCTGCAAACGTACAGTGATGGCCAGAGATTTCTTGCCCTCACCCAGGCTACCTCCGATGAACTCATCAAAAACGCGAACGTCTTCGATCAGGGCCTTATCGGCCCCCGCCGCAGCGTTCACCAAAGTCAGAGCTTCGACAGTATCATCGACCACAAAGGCAAAGTCACGCTCGACGGCTTGCAGATCGCGCAGTTCCAGCGCGGCGCGGGTTGCGCCGGATTTACGAGGCAGCGGCACCTCATCCGGCCAGATGGTGAATGCCATCGCCGGGCCTTTGATATCCATCGCCTGCAGGATGCGCGGGTGCAACTCACCAAACACGCCCAGAACCTTTTTCGGGCCGAGGCAGATCTTGCCGTGACGACCCGGATGCCACCAGGTGTCTCCGTCGCGCAGGATCTGAACCTTCGCCGGAGCGCCGATTGCGGCCAGAACTGCCTCGGCATCCGCTTTGGCGTCAAAGAGGTCAACCGGCCGGGACGCCCCGTGAACATCCTTTGGACCGCTACGGCCGACCAGCAGGCCGGAAATCTGTGTCTTTTGATCACCGGGCTCGCCGTCATGGAAGACAGGGCCGACCTCGAACAAGGCCACGTCAGCATAACCGCGTGCCTGATTGCGCGCCGCCGCTTGCAACATGCTTGGCAGCAGGTCCGGGCGCATATGGCTCATCTCGGATGAGATCGGGTTTTCCAGACGCGTCGCATCATCTCCGCCGCCGAACAGCGCAGCCGAGGCCTGATCAATGAAGGTATATGAGACGCATTCGTTATACCCCAACGCGGCACAGGTACGTCGCGCCATCGACTGACGACGCTGTGTCGGGGTCATTACGGGCTTGGGAATGCCATCGGTCACGCGCGGCAAGGGCTTGCCCTGCAGCTTGGTCAAAGACGCGATCCGCGCGACCTCTTCCACCAGATCGGCCTCACCCATGACATCTGGACGCCAGCTGGGCACATGCGCCATCTCGCCTTCCAGACGGAAGCCCAGACGCGTCAGGGTCTGGCGCTGCTCGCTTTCAGGAATATCCATCCCGACCAAAGACTGCACACGCGCCGCGTCCAGCTTGTAGGCTCGTGCATGGTTCGGAGCCTTGCCAGCCTCAACCACTTTGGACACCTCACCGCCGCAGATATCCAGGATCATCTGCGTCGCCTGCTCCAAACCTTCCAGAGTATATTCCGGATCGATCCCACGCTCGAACCGATAGCGCGCGTCCGAGTTGATCTTGAGTGCACGACCGGTCAGTGCGATTTGCACGTGATCCCAGAACGCGCTTTCGAGGAAGACGTTCACGGTCTCGTCAGTACAACCAGTTTCCTCACCGCCCATGATACCGGCGATGGATTCAGGCCCGTTGTCGTCCGAGATCACCATCATGCCGGGTTGCAGCGTGTATTCTTTCTCATCCAGTGCCACCAGTTTCTCACCGCCCTTGGCACGATGAACGCGCAGGTTGCCCTGTACCTTGTCCGCGTCAAACACGTGCAGCGGGCGGTTCTGGTCGTAGGTCATGTAGTTTGTGATATCGACTAGGGCCGAGATCGGACGCAGACCAATTGCCTTCAACTGATCCTGCAACCACTGGGGGCTGGGACCATTCTTCACGCCACGGATCAGACGGCCGGTGAAATGCGGCGCGCCGTCCAGCGTATCCTCGTCAATTGTCACTTTGATTGGGCTGTCGAAATCGCCCGGCACTGGCGCATAGGCGCGCTCTTTCAGCGTGCCAACGCCGCGCGCAGCCAGATCCCGCGCAATACCTGCAACTCCCAACGCATCCGGGCGGTTCGGGGTGATCGCAATCTCGATCATCGGGTCGACTTTCGAGGGTTCATTCTCGGCCAGCCAGTCGACGAACCTGTCGCCAACCTCGCCTGAGGGCAGCTCGATGATGCCGTCATGTTCATCCGACAGCTCCAGCTCGCGCTCCGAGGCCATCATGCCAAAGCTCTCAACGCCTCGGATCTTGCCGACGCTGATGGTGATATCCAGACCGGGGATATACATGCCCGGCTTGCAGACCACGACGGTGATGCCTTCGCGCGCGTTTGGGGCACCGCAAATGATCTGCAAATCGCCCTCATCCGTCGCCACCGTGCAGACGCGCAGCTTGTCGGCGTCGGGGTGTTTCTCGGCATGTTTCACATGGCCCAAGGTAAAGCCCGCCAGACGGTCCGCCGGGTTCACGATCTCTTCGACCTCAAGGCCAAGATCGGTCAGCGCCTCAGTGATCTCTTCAACCGACGCATCGGTGTCGAGGTGGTCTTTCAGCCAGGACAGAGTGAATTTCATTGCTCGGGGCCTTTTTTGGCAAACATCCAGTCGGCACAGGCAATGGCAAAGATTGCGCCAAGGTGCAAGCGCTGCGGGTCACGGATAGGTGGGGGTGCGGCCCAAAAGCTCGTCCAATTGCCGTCCGATCCAGCCATGGGGGATGAAATGCCCGCCGGGATGGGTATCCAGCACCACCTGCCCCTGCGCGCAATCGGTCCATTCCACCCGGCTGAGGGTCAGGATCGGTACCACGCTCCAATCGTCGCGCGGGGTTGCGTCGTGGCAGTCGTATTTCGCGCGCCAAAGGGCCACTGGATAGGTCGTGTCGCCATTCGCGCCATAGGGAAAATCCATCACCGTATCGCTGAGGCCGTGGACATGGCGCGCCTCACTCGGGGCTTCGGGACAATCCTCGGTCTGGCGAATGCTGCCGGCGACGGCCAGCAAAGCGGCGACGTCATTGCCCGACTGGCACACATAGCGCCACGCCATCGCGCCGCCGAACGAATAGCCCGAGACATAGATACGTTCTGGGTCAACTGGATAGCGCTTGGCGACATCCTCCAACACGCGGTCGGCAAAGGGCACATCACCCGTGCCCGAGGTCCAGAAATCCCAGCTTTTGCCCAGCCCGTTCGGGGCCACCAGTAAAACGCCCCGCAGCTTGGTCGCGCCTGCGATCCGTTCATGGTTCACCACCACGGTCCCCTGCCGCGCCCAGCCGTGGAAATGCAGCAATACGGGCAAAGGGGTTTCGCCATCCCACCCCTCAGGCTCCAGCACATGGTATGAGCGGTCGCCGACCTCACAGGCCGTATCGCCATGGCAATCGGATTTCCAAGGCCCCATGGCGAGTGCCGGGGTTGCGACCAGCAAAAAAAGAAGCAGTCGATAGATCATAGGCCGGAGCCTAGCCGCCTGACGCCAACTGTCACGTCACAACCCTGTGGGAACCTGTAACAAGCCGCGCTGTCGCCAGACCGCGGGATGGCGATCCTTGGTCTGTGCTAGGCACTTTATGCCCGCCAAATCCGAGTGCTGTTTGAGCGTTGCGCGGGCGGAGACAAATCGCCAGCCCGTCCGGGCGGTCTGGCGATAGAGCGGCGGCCTATCGGCCTTTGCCCCGCGCCTTTTTGTCCAGTTTTTTCACCGCATCTTGCACATTTGAAATACGGTTTACTTTTTCGCGCTTGTCTAAGAACTGAATTCCCAGCCGTATGTAGCCGACAAACAAACCTGGAATAGCGGCCAACAATATGATGAAGCCAAGAATGACGGACAACGGTCCAAACAGTGCCATTGCAATATGGGTCAATGCAATCGGTCCAAAGAGCAAGCCCAGCACCCACAAAAAGGGCGCATTTTTGACTCGATCACTCCACCAATCGAAGTAGCGCGCGAGATATACACCCAGTGGGTACATCTATCTCGACAAACCACCATGCAGGTTCGGCATATCCAGCGCTGCAAACCCGTAATGCCGCAGCCAGCGCAGGTCGGAATCAAAGAACGCCCGCAAATCCGGAATACCGTATTTCAGCATCGCCAGACGGTCGATCCCGATGCCGAACGCGAAGCCCTGATAGACCTCAGGATCAATCCCTCCGGCGGCGATCACCTTGGGGTGGACCATGCCGGAGCCCAGAATCTCCATCCAGTCGTCGCCCTCGCCGATCTTCAGCTGACCGTTATCCCATGAACAGCGGATATCGACCTCGGCCGACGGCTCGGTGAAGGGGAAGTGCGAGGCGCGGAAGCGCAGCTCGACATCGTCAACCTCGAAGAAGGCTTTCACGAACTCTTCCAGAACCCATTTCAGGTTCGCCATCGAGATGTCTTTATCAATAGCCAGCCCCTCGACCTGATGGAACATCGGCGTATGGGTCTGGTCATAGTCGGCACGGTACACACCACCCGGACAGATCACGCGGATCGGCGCGCCCTGTTTCTCCATCGAGCGGATCTGCACCGGAGACGTATGGGTCCGCAGCACATGCGGCGGGCGATCATCGCCCTCGCCGCGATGCATATAGAACGTGTCCATCTCGGCCCGCGCGGGGTGGTGACCGGGGATGTTCAGCGCGTCAAAATTATACCAGTCGTCCTCGATCCGAGGTCCTTCAGCCACGGCAAAGCCCAGTTCGGCAAAAATCGCGGTCAATTCCTCGGTCGCCTGGCTGATCGGATGGATCGAGCCCTCACGGCGCGCGCGGGTCGGCAGGGTGACGTCCAGCCATTCGGTGCGCAGACGCTCATCCAGCGCGGCATCGGCCAGAGCGGCCTTTTTAGCGACCAGCGCCGAGTTGATCTCATCCTTCAGGGCGTTCAGCGCCGGGCCTGCGACCTGACGTTCTTCGGGCGTCATCTTGCCCAGCTCGCGCATCTTCAGCGCGACCTCGCCTTTTTTGCCCACGGCAGCGACGCGGATCGCCTCAAGCGCGTTCTCGTCGCCGGCCTCGGCGATTTGGCCCAGATATTTTGCCTTAAGATCGTCCATGACGCCCTCTGAATTTGGTCGCCAACCTGCTATCGGGCCAGCCCCGCGAATGCAAGCGGGACCGGGTGGATCAATAGCTGTATTCGGGGAAAATCCGGGTCAGGTCGCCGTTCCAGTCGCCATTGTAGTGTTCCAGCAACTCATCGGCGGGCACCTTGCCGCTGTCGATGCTTTCCTTCAACGCGTTCAGGAAATGCGTTTCATCCGGGACCAGACCGCCAGCACCGGGGAAAGCACGGGCTTTCAGACCGGCCTCGGAGATCGCCACGACCTCACGCGCCAGATCGTGCATGTTGATATCCCCGACCTGGGCCTGCAACCCGTTTACTGCGGCCTGAACACGCAGCCCCTCGCGGGTTTCAGCATCCCAGCCTTTGACCAGATCCCACGCCGCATCCAGCGCGGTTTGGTCATAGGTCAGGCCGACCCAGAAGGCGGGCAACGCGCACAGACGACGCCACGGGCCACCATCGGCACCGCGCATCTCCATGAATTTCTTGATCCGCGCTTCGGGGAAAGCCGTGGTCAGGTGGTCGGCCCAATCGGACAGGGTCGGTGTCTCACCCGGCAGAGCGGGCAGCTCGCCCTTCAGGAAGTCGCGGAAGGACATGCCCAGCGCGTTGATATACTGGCCGTCGCGATAGACGAAATACATCGGCACATCGAGCGCGTATTGCACGTAGCGCTCGAACCCGAAGCCCTCTTCGAACACGAAAGGCAGCATGCCGGTGCGCGCATCGTCCAGATGCCGCCAGATGTGGCTGCGCCAACTTTTCTGGCCGTTCACCTTGCCCTCAAAGAACGGGGAGTTCGCGAACAGCGCCGTCGCCACCGGTTGCAGCGCCAGCGCAACGCGCAGTTTCTGCACCATGTCGGCCTCGGATCCGAAGTCGATATTGACCTGAACCGTGCAGGTCCGGCGCATCATGGCGCGGCCCATGGTGCCAACTTCTTCCATGTAGTCGTTCATCAGCCGATAGCGCCCCTTGGGCATCAGCGGCATCTCTTCATGGGTCCAGATCGGAGCCGCGCCCAGACCGATGAACCCCACGCCGATCTCATCGGCGATATCCTTCACCTCGCGTAGGTGGGTGTTAACCTCATCGCATGTCTCGTGGATCGTCTCGAGCGGAGCGCCTGACAATTCCAGCGCGCCGCCGGGTTCAAGGCTGACATTCGCGCCGTCTTTTTCAAGACCGATCAGGTGGCCCGCTTCGCGCACCTCGGCCCAGCCATGGCGGTCGCGCAGCCCTTCAAGCACCGCAACAATGGACCGTTTGCCTTCGAAAGGCAGCGGTTTGAGGGTGTCTTTGCAATAGCCGAACTTCTCATGCTCGGTCCCGATACGCCAATCGGCCTTGGGCTTGCAGCCCGATTCCAGATATTCGGCCAATTGCTCGTGGCGCTCGATCGGACCGCCGCCGGACTGAGGGATGGACATGAACCGATCTCCGATCCTGATGTGTCTGTCTTATCGGTCAGTCCTGAGCGCAAACCGCGCCAGTGTCAATGCAGCCGAAGGTGGGCCGGGCGTGAGGAGGTTTTTTCCCAGATCACCACCGGATGGCGTGACCCGCCGTGGAGTTCGGCCAGCATCTGTTGCGTTTTCAACCCCGGCAGCGCCGAGAACACATCGAACAGCGCCTCGGCCCCTTCTGCATTCACAGGAATGTGAAGCGTCGGTTGCCCCGGTTGGTCCAATACCCAATGCGCCGGGCTTGAGGTCGGATCAAGCGCGAGTCGCTCGATCTCGCGCGTTGCCACCATGCCGCCATCCAGCGGGCCGAGATAGGTGATCTGCCCCTCGTCGACGCTGACCACGCCCTGCCCGCCTGCGTCGGTGCGGAACCGGGCACGCTGCACGCCGATCACGGCCAGAGCGACTGCGACAGCCACCAATACCCAGCCCAGAACACCCAGCAGACCGCCGGGTCCACTGACCCAGCTGAGGCCCAGAACCAGAACAAAACCGGCAGCGACAACCTCGCGCCAGCGCCATAGGGCCAATTTGGCTTCGGGTCGAATGAAACTCATATCGGTGTTCCTGTTTCAGCGCTTGGACGTGATGGGCGATCCCCAGTCCCCTCAAAATCGGCCCGAGCGGAGCATAGTTCAAGAGGGTTCTTCGTATCTCGGACTAGTCCCGGAAGGCGCGATCTTTGACGCGGATCACCGGTTTGGTCAGATACTCCAGCACCGTCTTCGGCTCAGACAGCATATCGACCTGCGCAACCATGCCGGGGATCACTTCCAGTTTCTGCCCATCCGCATCGGTCAGAGAGCCGTCCAACTGGATTTCGACCACATAGACCGAGGTTTCCCCATCCGGTGCCAGAATCGTATCCGCGCCGATCCGTGTCACCCTCCCATCCAGCGCGCCATAGCGCGAGGCATCATAGGCCGTGATACGGACCTTCACATCCTGATCGGGCCGGATGAAGGCAATGTCATCGGGGGCCACATAGGCCTCGACCGTGACGGTGTCGCCAAAGGGCACGATCTCGGCCACGGTCTGGCCTTGCTGCGCCACTCCGCCCAGCGTCGAAATCAACACCTGGTTGACCACACCTCGCGCCGGGGCCCGGATTTCCGCACGCGCCAGTCGGGCCTGAAGCGCAGGAATGCGGGTTTCAAGCGCAGCCAGCCCGGCCTGCGTTTCGGTCAACTCCCGGTTCGCGATCGAGCGAAATTCACGCTTGCGGGCGACAATCTGGCTGTCGATCTCGGTCAGGGCAGCCTGCGCCATCAGGATGCGGTTTCCGGCGTCACTTAACTGCCCGTTCTGGCGGCTGAGTTCCCGGCGCAGGTCGATCATGGCGATGGGGCTTTCGATCCGACGCTCGACCAGAGGCTGGATCACGCTGATCTCTTCTTCGAGCAGGCCGATGGTCTCATTGTTCACATCCTTGCTGATCCGGGCGGCCTCGATCTCGGCCAGCTTGATCTCACGCCGGGCGTCCAGAACCTCAAGATCGGCGGTCAGATGTGCTGCCATAGCCAGGAACAGATCCCGTTCCGCGTCGAGCAGTTTGCCCTCGACTCCCTCACGATCAGGCATGTCGAACGGCTCTCCGGCAATCTGCGCCTCAAGCCGGGCGCGGCGCAGGCGCAGGGCGGTGGCCTCGGATACGGCGGTGTCCAGCTCGGCCCGCAACAGCGCAGGGTCGAAGCGCATCAGAACGTCCCCGGCCTCAACCGTGTCGCCCACGCGGATGTTGATCTCGGTTATGGTGCCGGTTTCCGCTGCCTGAACCACCTGCACAAGCTGCGAGGGCACCACGCGCGCCTCGGCCCGCGTTACATCGTCGATCTCGGTGAAATAGGCCCAGGTCAGCACGACGGCCAGCAAAGTCACGACCGACAGCAGGATCAGGCCACCGGCGGCACCACGCCTGCCGCGCAGCTCGCGCGCTGTTGCGGTGAAATCTGCCCCGGCCATCCTTACGCCTCCTTCACGGCGCGTGCCGCCGGGCGGTTGCGGACCAGCATATCGTCTTTGCTGCCGTCATAAGTGACTTTGCCGCCGTTCAGGACAATCACCCGGTCCACCAATTGCAACAGGCTGGTTCTGTGCGTCACCAGCACCAGCGTCCGGTCATCGGACAGCCAGCCTTTCAGGTTTTCGATCACCTGCGATTCCGTCTGCACATCCATGCCCGAGGTCGGCTCGTCCATCACGAGCGTCGGCGGATCACCAATCAGCGCCCGCGCGATGGCCACCGCTTGACGCTGCCCGCCGGACACGCCAGCGCCGCCCTCATGCACCTGCATGTCGTAGCCATGCGGATGCGCCGCCGCGATGCGGTCGGCCAGAGAGATAGCGGCCTTGCTGTGAACCTCATCATCCGTCACGCCAAAGCGCCCGGCGATGATGTTCTCGCGCAGCTTACCCGAGAACAGCCAGCAATCCTACAACACCGCCCCGATATTGCGCGTCTTGTCTGCCGGATCCACGGCGCGGGCATCCAGACCGTCCAGCAGCACCGCGCCGTCATCGGGTTCGTAGAGGCCCAGAATAAGGCGCGCCAGTGTGCTTTTGCCCGACCCGACCGGGCCGAGAATAGCGACCTTCTCACCGGGTTTGATCGACAGGTCGATATCCTTGAGGATCGAGCCCAACGCCTCATCATAGGCAAAGCTGACGCCTTTGAACTCGATCTGTCCCGCAATCGTGCGGCGCGAAAGATAGCGGCGACCGGCCTCACGCTCGACCTCCTGCTGCATCAGCGCGTCGATCTGGCCATAGGCGACCCGCGCCTGATTCAGCCGCGTCAGCACCTGCGCCAATTGCGACAGAGGGGCCAGCGTCTTGCCCGTCAGGATCACGCAGGCGATCAGCGCGCCCATCGAGATCACGCCGTCCCGGATCAGGAATACGCCGTAGAATACAATGGCAACCTGCGCGATCTGCTGCACCAGAAGCGTCAGGTTCACCGTGCCCTGAGACACCAGCCGCGTCTTGCCGGAACTATCCGCCTGCGCCCGCACCGTATCGTCCCAGCGCGCGCGCATGACCGGTTCCGCCCCGGTGGTCTTGAGCGTCTCCATCCCTGTCAGGGTTTCCATCAGAACGGATTGCTTGGTCTGCCCATCGACACTGGATTCGCGCGCATAGCGGCTAAGGAACGGCTGCGCGAGCAAGCCGGAAAGCAAAGTAATCGGCACCGCAATCGCCGGGACCAGCGCCAGCGGGCCGCCGATGGCCCAGATCACACCGATAAACACCAGCAGGAACGGCAGATCAACCAGCGCGACCAGAGAAGCCGAGGTGAAAAAATCCCGCACCACCTCAAAATCCCGCAGGATCGAGGCCATGCGCCCGTTCTGCCCGCCCCGCGCCTTCATCTTCAGCGCCATGAGTTGATTGAACAGACGCTCAGCAATCTTCATATCCGCGCGCTTGCCCGCCGTGTCGATAAAGCGCGACCGCAGGTTCTTAATCAGAAAGTCGAACAGCAGCGCGAACCCGACCCCGGCGACCAGCGCCAACAGGCTGTCCACCGCGTCATTCGGCAGGATGCGGTCATAAACCACCATGGTAAACAACGACGTCGCCAGCCCCAGAATACTGGTCACCATCGCCGCGAGGATGATCTGAACATACACGCCACGCAAATCGCTGAACGCCGACCAGAACCAATGGCCTTGCGGGGTCGTTCGATCCTCGTCCGAGCGGCGGGCGCGTGAGGCGCGCAGAATCCAGCGCGCTTTTGCAATACGCTGGTCCTTGCGTCGCCAGATCTGAGGCTCAGCGGATCCGCTACTGGCGTCAATGACCAGAAAACGGTCCTTGTCTTCACGGTCGAGAACCACAAACGGCACCCCATCCGCGTCGAAGGCCACAACCGGGAACAGGATCGGGTCCAGCTTGGTCAACCGCGCCTTGCCGAAATCGGCCTTGTACCCTGCGGCCTCAAGCGCGCTGACCGCGTCTTTGACTGCGTAAGTCTCGTTGTTGCCTTTGAAAACGCGAAACAAATCCGCCTCGGACAGCCCGTGGCCCAACCGCTCTGTCAAAAGCTGAAGATGTGTGATCAGCGGGTCTGTCGCGGTTGGGGTCATGGGGATATCACAAGGTTGGATCAGTCGGTTGTGCGACGCCCAGCGCGTCCAGAATATCGCCTGTCACCGCAAGCACCGCATATTCAGCCCGGCGCGCCTGTGCCTCAAGCTGGATGACCCGGACCTGCGCCAGGTTCAGCTCGCGCAGAGCGTCCAGAATTTGCACGATGGTCGAACGCCCGATGTTGAACTGCCCCCGCGCCGCATCAAGCGCCTGTTCGTTGATCTCAACCGCCCGGCGGGCCGTCGCAAGACGCCGCTGGATCGAGTTCGTCTCTTCCAGTGCCTGAGACAGATTGCGCTGCAACTCGCGGCGCAGCTCTTCTGCATCGGCCTCACTCTGCTGCAGATTGGCCCGTGCCGTTTCTACATTGGCGCGAGCCGATCCGCCCTGATAGATCGGGACATTGACGCCCAGACGGGCCTGCGCCCCGTTGTCGATACTGCCTTCGTTAAAGTCGGTCTCAAGGATCGCGGACAGGGTCGGGCGAGTGGCGCGCTCGGCCACGACAACCTCTTGCTGACGCACCTCACTGACGGCGACCTGTGTGCGCAGACGCGGGCTGCGTTCGACCATAGCCTGCGAGGTTGTGCCCGCCAGAACCGGGGCCGGAGGGATCGTTGGAATAGCACTCGGGCGGCTGCCGAACACTTCGATCCAGGTGGCGGTTGCCAGTTCGACATCTGTTTCGGCCTGCGCCAGCTCGGTTTCTGCATTGGACTGACGGCCCTGACCCGCCAGCAGATCCGCCACCGATCCGGCACCGGCATCGAACCGGGATTGCAAATCGCTAACCAACGCCTCGGTGCGTTCAAGGTTTTGTCGGGCCTGATCTTCAAGACGACGGTTGCGGTCAAGGTCAATGATGGCCTCAATCGCCTCAAAGCTTTGGGCGCTGAGCTCAGACAATTCGCTCAACCAGGTCTGGCGCGCCTCGATCTGGCGCAGCCCGACACGGCCTGAAACCTTGCCGCCGTCATAGATGATCTGGCTTAGGCGCAGGATCGGAACCGTATCCCCATCGGACGTTAGAGAAGTTTCGGCGTTCAGCTGGGGTCGGAACGCGCCCTTTTCAGCCTCGATACGAGACTGCGAGGCCAGAACATTGGCGGTGCCTGCTGCGGTCGTTGGCGACGTCGCTACGGATCTGCGCACAAGCTCCGCAAATTCCGTGCGTGCGACACTACCCTTAAGGTTGCTTTGCGCCGCCGCAGGCTTCGCGGCGGGTTCGGCTGCAGGGTCAAACGATTGCGTGCCCTGCAAATCCTCACTGCACCCCGCCAAAACGAGTGTGGTCATCACAACCGACAACCAAGTCTTCATGGTGCCAACGCTCCTGGTTTTAGTTCAGCACCCTCCAGAAGATCATCGGTCAATGCATCCAGAAAGGCGCGGTCCTCCTCTCGCGTTACAGGAGTATTTTGCGGTTGGGAAGCAACCTTGGGCCTTGCCGTTCTTTTTAATTGAGTGCGTGACAATAACTGCGCATATGCCGCCCCCAGCGCACCTGATTTCGCAAGCTCAGACAGGGTATCTGCTGGCAGAGCGCGCAGGGCGTCCTCATCCGTTTGGAACAGCTGGCCCGTGTCACTGGCTTGCTGTGGGGTCGGTTGCAGAATACCCGCCTCATGCAACGCAGCACCAATTTTACGCAGCGCATCCAAGCCTTTGACAAAACGAGAGAACGCGTTGGCAACCGGCTCTAACCTCGGGTGCAATTGCGCACCATCGTAAATCGGGTGCCCGGTTTCGCCGATACAGTCAGGGTCTTGCCAGATGCCAAGCACGAAACTGCCCGTGTCCGGCAGAAGGGTGAACGGATACATGCGTAGCAAGAACGGCACATGGTTGAATTTCAGCCCGGCGTCCGAACACAAGGGCGCAAGCGCGTGCCACTTGCCGTTGGCCTGCGCAAAATACCATGGCATCTCAAGCGTTACCGAGGACAGTTCCGACGCTCCGACCAGAACCGAGGGCACATGATCCACAAAACCAAAATCGGAAGGACTGCGCCAGTGCAAACCGGCGCAGTCCTTGTGAGTCAGAGGTCGCGGCATGATCGCGACGGGTGAAGTCATAGGCACCCTCCTGGGCGTTAAACCAACTCGGACGCGGGCGGCAGGTCGATCTCGGAATAGACCAGGAAGCCGTCGAGGTTGTATCCACCCAGATTGCTGCCCGAAAGTCCGCTGACATCCGCGTTGGTTAAGCTCGCGATTGTGTCGCCAAGAGTATAGTTCGCCCCCGGTGCGCCACCTTCGATCAGATCCTGCAACACCGCGTTGCCGCTTTGATCGAAGAACAGAGCGTATTCGCCCGGTCCAATCGGATCAAATGTTGCCGCAATCGAGTCCAGATCCCCCTGATTGGTCGCATCGTCGACCTCCCAAGCGATCGAGAACACCGCCAGATCTTCTTCGACCACAATGCGGTCACCGGAATCTTCGCTATCGGTGAAGCGGAAGCCGTTGATCACATTGGTACCCGAGTCGGCTGGGTCGATATAGATGAACGCACGGTCCTCTGCTGGGGTGCTTCCCGCGATATCAACCGTGTCATCGTCACCCCCGAGGATGATGGCTGCGTTGCCGCCACCATTGAAGGTCACGGCATCATCGCCGCCGCCCGCCTCAATCCAATGATCGACGCCTTCGATACGGATATCCTGCGCCGCATCGTCTGAGACAACGATTAGATCACGATCTCCGATGCCGAGCGAGTAGTCGATCGCCCCTTCATTCGTGGCGCTGTCGAGCATTGCAGCAAAGTCGGCAAACGGAATTCCAAGATCCGTCAGTGACCAAACCGGGCTGCCATCCAAGGTCAGGGTAGCTGCGTCGACCGTGCCGAACAGAACCTCGTTGCCGGGCGTACCTGACAAGGACAACCCGCTGCCAGTGACCGACAAGGCGTAGTTTTCCGCCGCACCGACTTCGAAGAATGTAAACTCGGTCGTCGATTGCGTCTGCAGGAATTCGGTGATGTCCGACGCGATCAGGGCAAGGTTCCCCGCGCCGGTGATCGTCAGCGTGGCCGGATTGTTCATCCGCCCCGGTGTCAGCGACAGAAGCTCCTCCGCGATCGAGTTTTCAAGGTCCTGTGCGCGCCATCCGACCAGTGTTACAGAGTCGTCAGGGCTGAGGTTGAAGCGCAGGGACGGCTGACCGTCGAAGATGACATCCTCATAGTCCGGTAGCCCGAATTCAAAGGCACCATTCCGAGCTTGCAGTTGATCGACGTCGATGTCGAAATTGTAGACGACATCATGACCCTCACCCACAATGAAGATGTCCTCGGACGCACCGCCCGTATAGGTATCGACACCGCCGCGCCCTTCGAGGACCGAGCCGGTATCCGCCGCCGTCAGTGTGTCGTCGCCGGTACGTGAGCCGCGAACTTCTTCCACATTCGACAGGGTGTGAGTAAATGCCTGACCGTCCCATGTACCGGTCGCGATCCCTGTTGCCAGGTTCACGGTCACGCCGGTGGTGACATCGCCGCGGTCATAACGCACGACGTCATACCCGCCAGCCGCATCCAGAACATCGGTGCCCGCACCCAGAATGAAACGCTCATCCCGGTCCGAGCCGGTCACGTTGTCATCCTCGTCAAAGGTCCGCAGTTCAATCCGGCCACCCGAACCAGTCACGTTCAGGTCAATGGACCCACCTGCAAAGGTGATGTCGCCGGTATCGAGGTTTGCAGTCGTCGCGCCACCGCCCGTATCAATGCGGATGATGCCCGAGTTCAGATTGGCGTTAATGGTGTCATTGCCGCCCGCATAAAATGCTCCGAACCACGAGAAACCGCTGCCCTGAGTGATGTTGATCGTGTCATCCCCAGAGGTGCTCGAGATCCCCAGACCAAAGGCTTCGCCAGCTGCAAGCGGATCGGTGATGGTATCCACGCCATCGCCGCCCTTGTGTCGAGAACATTCTGAATTGTCCGGTGTAGGTAACATGCCAATTGTCCGCTTCAGTTGATTGCGCGGTGGCCCAATTCGGAGGGAGCCGTAGGCGACCGTAGATTTGGGCCACCGCGTTCGCGCCACGTCGAAGCGGGTCACGCGACTTTGTGTTTGCTATCCTCCTGTGTGATGGGTGATCCGTCAGGCTGGTAGCGGCCAATGCATCTCGGGCCGTGGAAGATGACCAGTTGACCATCGGGGTATTCGTGGACCCTGACCTTCGCCTTGACGAAATGATGACGGTGCCTGTCTGCCGCGATCTGCATGACCAGGCCCTTGTAGCGCACCGTATTGTCGTTGCCGACGACGCGGTCTTCCTGCACACACAGGGTGTCGCGCACATTGCCTGTAAACGGCACGAAGGCCGAGGTCGTATCCTCCGGCTCCTTTGCAAACAGGGCATTGTGTTCGGGAAGATAGACCTCTTTCAGGAACTGATTGGCCTCTTCAATGGTTGTGATCCCATGGGACCGCAGTTCCTGCGGCAATCGGTTCTGGAACGTGCCAAACATGCGTTCAGACCGTCCACGGGCCTGCGGTGAATAGGCCGGGATCAGCTCAATGCCGAGTTGCTGCAAGGCGCGCCCGACCTGGGTCAGATTGTCCTTGTCCACTTTGCCGCCCGCTTCGGGCGTATGCCAGTAATGAGAGCCCCGATCGGCATAGAGCGAGCAAAACAGACCTTGCGCCTCGATCACCTCTGTCAGCCCCTGAAAACTGCTCATCGTCCCTTCTTCCTCGACAAAGAATGCCGAATAAACCCGGTTGGTGGCATCGTCCATGGTGACGATCAGATCCCACCACTGACCCGGAACCCATTCATGGCTGGAGCCGTCCTGATGCAACATCATGCCAACCATCGGACGGCGGGGCCGCTTGCGCCGATGGGCACCTCGTCGGGGTGCTGCCTGAACCCGGCCGTGGCGCTGCAGTGTAAGCCGCACCCAGTTGTAGCTCTGTGTGAAACCATGGTGGGCCACCAGCTTCTCGTGGAAATGCTTCGGCGTGTAATCCCAGTACTTGGTATCAAACAGTTCAAGCATCTCCATGACCTTATCCGTGGCAACACGATTGTTGGCCAGTTTGCCAAGCCGACGGTCGTACAGACCTTCTGCACCATCCGCCTCAAATCGATCCTCCCAACGCCTGACGGTGCGCACGGATACACCCAGTATCTCAGCCGCCTGTTCTTGCGTCAGCTTGTTCGCGCTTCGCCGCGAATACACATCTTCAAACTTCATCAGTCGAACTTCCTGTAACACTTCTGCTCGGTTCATAACGCCTCCTCTCAGAGACAGAATAGAACCGGACAGATCGCATGTTACATACACCGGACATATCGCGTGTTAGCGACACGCCATCGCCGCCCTTGTTGACCACACCATTATTGTTGGCAAAATCAACGAAGGCCTCGATCGGTCCGGTCAGCCCGTCATAGCGCAGCTCGACAAAGCTCTCACTGTCCACGTTTGAAAGAAAAAACTCATCATCCCCGAGCGAGCCGTTGATGACGTCATCTCCATCACCGCTAGACAGCGGGTTGATGAAGTCATTGCCATCGGTTCCATCGATAACATCCGGACCGTCCGTTCCGATGATCGGATTGACTGCAAAGCGGTCCGCGTATTCCTGCTGGAAATTCGCAACTGTCCAGTCTTCGAACAGGATCGTCGCGCCATCTGGCAAGGTAATCCGGACATCATCCCCGATCTGTTCGGCGTTTTGCACGGCCAGAGCGACCTCTTCATCTGTGGCATTGTTGTCCAGTTCGATGTCGTCGATCCCGGCTTCAAAGTCGCGAATTATGTCATTTCCACGTCCAACGATGAACAGGTCTTCGCCAGCGTTACCCTGCAACGTATCATCACCCTCGCCGCCAATGAGGATATCCTCACCCGCACCGCCAGTGATCGTGTCATTGCCACCCCGACCATCCAGGAACGCGTCCGTATCCGCTGCAGTCAGGGTGTCATCTCCCGTCCGAGAACCGCGCACTGCTTCGACATTGGACAAGCTGTGTTCAAAGGCCTGACCATCCCACAAGCCGGTCGCGATGCCGGTTGCAAGGTTCACGGTCACGCCCGTCGTAACATCCCCACGGTCATAGCGCACGGTATCAAAACCTGCGCCACCATCCAGCGTGTCGGTCCCTGCCCCCAGAATAAATCGCTCATCCGCGTCCGAACCGGTGATTGAATCGTCTTCGTCAAATGTCCGAAGCTCTATCCGACCGCCAGAGCCTGTCGCATTCAATTGGATGCTTCCGCTGGCAAAGTTGATCTGGCCGGTCGAAAGATCGGCCGTGGTCGCCTCACCACTTGTATCGACACGGACGATACCTTCGTTCAGGCTGGCATTGATCACGTCATTGCCACCGGCATAAACAATTCCGGCCCACGAAAAGCCAGTACCCTGCGTGATATTGTAGGTGTCATTGCCAGCGGTTCCGACAAGCCCGATACCAAGAGATTCCCCGGTTGTGTTAGGGTTGGTCAGCGAGTCGAACCCGTCCGCGCCCTTGTCGACAAAACCCGTATTGTTGGCATAGTCGATCGAGGCCGTGATCGGGCCGTCTAGCACTGAATAATTCAGCTCGACAAAGCTTTCACCACCCGAGTTCGAGAAGTCGATCTCATCATCTCCAGTCGAGGCGTTGATGAGGTCAAACCCATCATCATTGCCCTGCGGGTCGATGAAGTCATCACCAGCGGTACCGTCCAGAACATCATCACCAAACGTGCCGATAATGTCGGAACCACTACCCCCGATTTCATCTTGTAGATCCGCTACAGTCCAACCCTCGAACCGCACAGTCGCACCGGTTGAGACAAAGGTGACAACTACTGCGTCGCCATCTTGCACTGCGTCTGCAATGGCTTGATCGATTTCGGCCTCGGTATAGGCAGGGTCCAGCTCGATTGTGTCGATGGCGTCGCCCTGATAGTCCTGAATGGTGTCGTTGCCACGTCCGACAAAGAACGTATCCGCACCATCACCACCGATCAGCAGATCATCGCCAGCACCGCCGACGAGCGTATCGTCGCCGCCACGCCCCTCAAGCCGCGAACCGGTATCAGCCGCCGTCAGCATGTCGTCGCCCGTGCGTGAACCGCGCACGCGCTCAACGTTAGACAGACTATGGGTAAAGGCCTGACCGTCCCAAATACCGGTTGCGACCCCGGTTTGCAGGTTGACTGTCACACCATCGGTCACGACAGCACGGTCATAGCGCACAAGGTCGAACCCACCGCCCGCATCCAGCGTGTCAGTGCCTGCGCCCAGAATGAAACGCTCATCCGCATCAGAGCCGGTTACGTCATCATCACCATCGCCGGTTTCCAATTCAATCTGGCCGCCGGAGCCGGTCACGTTCAGATCAATCGAGCCGCTGGCGAAAGTGATATCGCCCGTAGTCAGGTCCGCCGTGACATTTTCATCCACGGCGCCGGGGGTCACTGCATTCACACGCACGATGCCGGTGTCCAATGTCACGTTGACCGTGTCATCGCCGCCTTCGTAGAAGATGCCCGCCCATGTCTCGACACCGTCCTGAACGACGGTAAACGTGTCATCGCCCTGCGTGCCGAAAAGGCCGATCCCGAACGCCTCGCCCGGAGTTTCCGGGCTGATCAGCGTGTCGGTACCATCGGCACCTTTATCCACCGAGCCTGTGTTGTTGGCATAGTCCAGTGTCACGTTGATCGGGCCATCTAGCACGGCGTAGTTCAACTCAACAAAGCTGGTGCCGCCGGACGTACTCAGGTCAATTTCGTCATCCCCCAGAGAGCCGTTGATGATATCGAGACCACCAGCCTCGCCATCATTGCCTTCGGGGTTGATCGTGTCGTCACCGGGTGTGCCCGACAGCTCATCATCGCCGTTGGTGCCGGTGATCGTCTGACCAACCGCACCCACCAGAACCGACCGATCTGTTGCCACGCTGGTATTGCCCAGCGCATCTACGGCGACCGCAGTGACCTGGAAATTCGAGGTTGGAACATCCGCAGCGGCGAAAGTAACCGAGAAATCACCATTCACGTCAGCCGTCGCCTGCTCGGAGTCCGCGCCGATTGTGACGGTGACGGTGCTGAACGCCTCGGCCGTGCCCGAGATGACCAGATCATCGGCTTGCTCGGACGGGTCGATGAAATTGTCACCAGCGACCGCGTCCAGAAGCGGCGCGTCAGGTGCGGTTACGTCAACCGAGAAACCGCCGCCATCAACCGACCCGCTGGACAGAGAGGTCGGCGGCAGAGTTGCCACGGCAGACACCGAATAGTCACCGCTGGCGTCTGGCAGGTCTGCCTCAGCGAAGGTGACGCTCCAGCTGCCATCGGGGGCAACGACGGCCTCTTGTTCCTGACCATCAATCGTCACAGTAACCGTGCTGCCCAAACGGCCCATGCCGGATACCACCAGCCCGGCGGCCAGTTCGGTCGGGCCAAACGTGCCCGAGACCGGGGTGATTGTGGGCGTCAGGGTCGAAATCGGCTCAACCGTCACGGCCTGAGTGGCCTCGTCACCGGTATTGCCTGCCGCGTCCGTGGCCGTTGCGCTGACCGAGAAATCCGCGCCCGGTACATCCGCCGCTGCAAAGGTTACCGAGAACACGCCACCATCATCGGCGACGGTAATTTCCACGACCCCATTGATCTCCTATGATGATTGTCAAGCATGACATTGATTTTGTTTGATTTTAAATTCGACAAAATCGTCGAAGACCCAGCCGTTCTTGAGCGTGTCATAGATGATCTGTCGAGAACATTCTGAATTGTCCGGTGTAGGTAACATGCCAATTGTCCGCTTCAGTTGATTGCGCGGTGGCCCAATTCGGAGGGAGCCGTAGGCGACCGTAGATTTGGGCCACCGCGTTCGCGCCACGTCGAAGCGGGTCACGCGACTTTGTGTTTGCTATCCTCCTGTGTGATGGGTGATCCGTCAGGCTGGTAGCGGCCAATGCATCTCGGGCCGTGGAAGATGACCAGTTGACCATCGGGGTATTCGTGGACCCTGACCTTCGCCTTGACGAAATGATGACGGTGCCTGTCTGCCGCGATCTGCATGACCAGGCCCTTGTAGCGCACCGTATTGTCGTTGCCGACGACGCGGTCTTCCTGCACACACAGGGTGTCGCGCACATTGCCTGTAAACGGCACGAAGGCCGAGGTCGTATCCTCCGGCTCCTTTGCAAACAGGGCATTGTGTTCGGGAAGATAGACCTCTTTCAGGAACTGATTGGCCTCTTCAATGGTTGTGATCCCATGGGACCGCAGTTCCTGCGGCAATCGGTTCTGGAACGTGCCAAACATGCGTTCAGACCGTCCACGGGCCTGCGGTGAATAGGCCGGGATCAGCTCAATGCCGAGTTGCTGCAAGGCGCGCCCGACCTGGGTCAGATTGTCCTTGTCCACTTTGCCGCCCGCTTCGGGCGTATGCCAGTAATGAGAGCCCCGATCGGCATAGAGCGAGCAAAACAGACCTTGCGCCTCGATCACCTCTGTCAGCCCCTGAAAACTGCTCATCGTCCCTTCTTCCTCGACAAAGAATGCCGAATAAACCCGGTTGGTGGCATCGTCCATGGTGACGATCAGATCCCACCACTGACCCGGAACCCATTCATGGCTGGAGCCGTCCTGATGCAACATCATGCCAACCATCGGACGGCGGGGCCGCTTGCGCCGATGGGCACCTCGTCGGGGTGCTGCCTGAACCCGGCCGTGGCGCTGCAGTGTAAGCCGCACCCAGTTGTAGCTCTGTGTGAAACCATGGTGGGCCACCAGCTTCTCGTGGAAATGCTTCGGCGTGTAATCCCAGTACTTGGTATCAAACAGTTCAAGCATCTCCATGACCTTATCCGTGGCAACACGATTGTTGGCCAGTTTGCCAAGCCGACGGTCGTACAGACCTTCTGCACCATCCGCCTCAAATCGATCCTCCCAACGCCTGACGGTGCGCACGGATACACCCAGTATCTCAGCCGCCTGTTCTTGCGTCAGCTTGTTCGCGCTTCGCCGCGAATACACATCTTCAAACTTCATCAGTCGAACTTCCTGTAACACTTCTGCTCGGTTCATAACGCCTCCTCTCAGAGACAGAATAGAACCGGACAGATCGCATGTTACATACACCGGACATATCGCGTGTTAGCGACAAGCGTGTCATAGATGATCTTGAGCAGCTTGCGGGCAGTGGCTATGATCGCCTTGCCCGCGCCACGGCGTTCCTTGATGCGCCGATAATGGCTGTTGAGATATCCCGAATAGCGGATCGCGATGAGCGTACATTGCACCAGCGTGGTGCGCATGAGCTTGTTGCCGCGCTTCGTGATCCGCCCGTGATGTTCGGTTTCGTTTGAGTTGCTCACCTTGGGCACGATGCCGACATAGGCGGCCAGCTTGTCCGCGTCGGAGAAGTCTTCAACCCTGCCGATCCCCGCCAGCAGGACCGCGGCAGATCGCGCACCGATCCCCTTGATGCTGGTGAGCCCCTCAAAGCCTTTCATGGCCGAGGCGGCCTCCTCGATGGCCTTGTCGAGACGGCTCAGGGTTTCGGTCAGGCCGAGCGCCTGGTCCCGCAATGCCGCCAGTTCGACCTGCTCAAGCGGTGTGAAGCGGCTGAGATCCAGGTCGCGCAGGCGCTTCTTGCTGGACAACCCTTCCTTCTTCAGCTTCATGCCGTGGCGGACAAACATCGCGTGGATGCCGTTCAGCAGCATGGTGCGCTGTTTGACCAGCATGTCACGCGTCCGGGTCAGCGAGGCCAGTTCGCTTTCCTGAGTGGACTTGAGCCGGGTTTCCGGCAGCATGTCCTTCGACAGGAAAAACGCCAGGGCGCGGGCATCGTTGCGATCGGTTTTCTTCACCGATGTGCGGATCACTTTAAACTGGCGCGGGTTGACCACAACGATCCGGCCGACACAGGGTTCCACCTCACCGCAGAACCAGGCCGTGTTGCCGGTGGCCTCGACCGCCAGTTCGTCATCCGCATCAAGGCTCTGACAGAACTGCTCAAGCGCCTGCGCGGACAGTTGAAAGGTTTGGAATGTTTCCGATCCGTCCGTCTCACGCCGACAGATCGTGAAGGAATTCGTATGAAGATCGACACCTATGTAAGCCATGGCTATACTCCCTGCTCAAGGAGGCGGAGCCCCCAATGGGGCGTGAACGGCCAAACCAAGCTCCTATGCAGGATCACCGGCCAAAACCGGGCCCTATGGGGGCTGTTCGGAAACAGGCGAAGGCTAAGCTCCACTACAGGGTCACAATGCCCTACGAAAACATCCAGCCTGAGACCTATCCGCCTCCCCGAATCCTCTAACAGATTCAGGGCGTTTGGCCGATCACAAATCATTCATACCCCCTCCACTTCAACGGAGGCGAAGGCCTCGGCGGAACCGGTGATGGTCAGGTCTGCGCCCTGCTCTTCCAGGTCCAGAGCGTTGTCGCCCGCGACGCTGTCAATCACCGGCGCATCGGGCGCGGTCACATCGACCGAGAACCCGCCGCCATCGACCGATCCGCTGGTGAACGCGGTTGGAGGCAAGGTCGCCACGGCAGACACCGGGTAGTCGCCCGTCGTTGCAGGCAGGTCTGCCTCGGCGAAGGTCACGCTCCAGTTGCCGTCGCCGTCCACGACGGCCTCTTGATCCTCGCCATCAATCGACACGGTGACCGTGCTGCCGATGCGGCCTGTCCCGGTGACCGTCAGGCCTGCTGCCAAATCGTCCGCACTCAAAACGCCCGAGACCGGATCAACGGTCGGGGTTAGGGCCGATTCCGGCTCGACCGAGATCGACTGCGTCGCCGAGGCGCTGGAATTGCCCAGATCATCCGATGCAACTGCGCTAATGGAAAAGTCCGAGGTTGGAACGTCTGTGGCATCGAAGGTGACGCTGAACACTCCCCCCACACCGGCCACGTCTGTCAGGGTGACGCCCCCGATTGTAACCTCAACCGTCGCACCTTCATCGGTGGTGCCGGTTACGGTCAGGTCCAAGCCACTTTCTTCCAACTCGATGGCATTGTTGCCTGCGACCACATCGAGAACAGGCGCGGCGGCGGCGTCCAGATCGACCGAGAACCCACCGCCCGAGACCGAACCGCTGGAGAAAGAAGTACCCGCCAAGGTCGCCGTAGCAGAGACCGTGTAGTCCCCCGTCGCGTCCGGCAAATCGGCCTCAGCAAAGGTGGCTGTCCAGTTGCCGTCGCCATCAACGGTTGCGTCCTGCGTGACACCGTCGATATCGACGGTCACGGTGCTACCCACGCGGCCCGTACCGGACACCACCAGCCCTGCGGCCAGTTCGGTCGGACCGAACGTGCCCGAGACCGGCGTGATTGTTGGGGTCAGGGCCGAGACCGGCTCAACCATGATGGGTTGTGTGGCCGCGCTGCTTGCATTGCCCAGAGGGTCCGTCGCCGTGGCGCTGACTGAGAAATCCGTACCGGGAACATCGGCCGCGCTGAAGGTGACCGAGAACGCGCCGCCCGCATCCGCAACCACAGTTTCAACCACGCCGTTGAGGGTGACCTCAACCGTCGCGCCGGCCTCGGCAGTTCCGGTGATGGTCAGGTCTGCGCCCTGCTCCTCAAGCTCCAGCGCGTTGTTGCCCGCGATGGTGTCGAGCGACGGCGAATCGGGGGCTGTCAGATCGACCGAGAACCCTCCGCCGTCAACCGGCCCGCTGGTGAACGAGGTCGGCGGCAAGGTTGCCACGGCAGAAACCGTGTAGTTGCCGCTTGCATCCGGTAGATCTGCCTCGGCAAATGTAACACTCCACGTACCGTCACCGCCAACGGTTGCGCTCTGATACTCGCCGTCGATGGACACGGTGATCGTGCTGCCTGCGCGGCCTGTGCCGGTGACCGTCAGGCCCGATGCCAGTTCCGCAGACCCTAGGGTACCAGAGACTGGATCAATGGTCGGGTCCAGATTCACCTCAGGCTCAACCATGATGTCACGATCAGAAGCGTCACTGGTGTTTCCCAGGCTGTCAACCGCCTCCGCTGTGATGGTAAAGTCGCTATCAGGGATGTCGCTTGCATCGAACGTGACGCTGAACGAACCATCGGCGGCGGCGTTATCCGTTCGAGTGACCCCACCGATCGTCACGGCCACAGTGGCGCCCACCTCGGCCGTGCCTGAAACTGTCAGATCCGACTCGCGTTCCTCCAATGCCAGAGCGTCATCGCTGGACACCGTGCCCAGGACAGGTGCAGCCGGTGGTGTCAGATCAACATCAAAGCTGCCACCCGAGACGGCCGGAACGGTGAACACAGACGACCCAGAGGGCGCGGCCGCAACCTCAACCGTGTAAGCCCCACTTGCAGCGGGGAAATCAGCGGCGTCGAACATGAACAACCAATTGCCAGCGCCATCAACCGTCGTGGTCCGGCTGGCGTCAGGTGTCGCATCATCGCCATCGCTGAAGGTCACACGAACGATGCTGCCAGGGCGGCCAGTGCCGGACATGACCGGAGCGCTATCCAAGTTTGACGGGCCGTAGGTACTCAAGAAGTCCTCAGACAGGACAACCGGTTCCAGCGGAACGATATTGTCCGCCTCATCGGCAAGATCGGCAGGATCAGTCGTGGCGATATCACCCGACTCAACCAAATCGACCAATGTACCCTGTGCAACTTCCTGGTTGGCGACGATCTCGTTTTGCAGGGCATCAAGATCACCGGGATCCGCATTCTCTACGGCTTCATCAATATTCTCGTTCAGGGCCTGAACACCATTTGCGATCGCGCTGGCCTCGCCCGCTTCAACCTCAGCCTCTTCCAACGCTTCTGCAATCGCATCGGCGTCACTCAGAACCGAAGACGGATCGGGATCACCGGGGCCAGCCGCCGCGTCCAGCAATTGTTGAGCGAGCGATGCGGCCACGGCCTCGGAGGCGTCTGAACTGCCCTGAGCATCGGATTGCGTTGCCGCCGCTGCCGAGATGATTGCGGCAACCTGAGCGGCAGCCGCAAAAGCTGCAGCATCAGAGGGGTCGCTGGCGTTTTCGATCTCTTCGACCGGGTCAAGCTCCAACAGGTTGGTGTCGCTGCCCAGACCCAGCGCGGCGGCCAGTTGCTCATTCGCTTCGGCTGCGGTCAGCGGCGTGTCGCTGTCAGCGCTCGCTTCGACAAGGCTCTGGACAAGTGTGGTCAGCGGGGTGATGACGGTTGAACCCGCCGGGGCAGTCAGAGTGCCCGTGAACGCTTGGCCCGTCGAGGAATCCGTACCACCAATCGACACGATCTTGGCCGTCGGGTTTGAGGGATCCAAGGTGATCGAATAGTTGCCCTGCGCATCGGTGGTTGTATTTGGCTCACCTGCGTCAAAAATCGCGTTGCCGTTCAAATCCTGAAAGACGGTGGCGTTGACCAGATAGCCATCAACAACCGTACCCGTGGTAGGGGCGGTTGTCGATCCCGAGCCACCTCCATCGCTGCTGCCACCGCCGCCTCCGCCACCACCGGCGGCTCCGGCCAAGGCAAGCCCTCCGCCGACTGCGGCCAGCGTTCCCCCGGACACACCTCCGCCCGCTGCTGCGGCTTCTGTCATCTGCAGCGCGACCGCCTCAGAGACCAGAACCTCGCTGCCAGAAACGGTGAAGCTACCCGCAGGCAGGCGCATAACGGCCCCGTTTTCCAGCGTGACCTCGGCGGTTCCGTCGGGCAGAACTTCAATGGACTTCACACCGTCCAATGTACGCAGAGACACGTCCGATGTTTGCGCCTGGGCTGTCTCTGCACTCAGCAACACAAGGATCAGCGCGGTACCACCCGCAGCCAGCTTCGCGGCTGATTTTGCCGCCAGTTACTTGAGAAAGTCGCCCCGCCCCTTGGTATCAGTCGGAACCCGCACAGGTTGCACCAACGACGCAGGCAGCGCTTTGATGGACTGATCGAATTCGGCTGAGACACCGCGCAGCTCAACGGTAGATAGGGAGAACGAAGGCGTGCGGGCCAGACGGCCTGTCAATTGCGACTGCATATTCATGTGAGAGGTGGCTCCATCGAAAATACTGGTAAAGCGGGGCCAAAAACGGACCCCGACTATTCGTCGGCGAAAATTTGCTACCTCACTCTAGGAAACAGGCGGCGTTCGCCCAAGGTAGAGATATTTATACCTTCACAGGTTAATTAGGTTTTCTTTCAAAGCTATGGCGAGCGCCTGTTCACGGGTAGACGCGCCCAACGCCTTGCGCGCTAGTGAGAAATGTTTGTTAACTGCCGCTTCGCTGATGTTGAGGCGTTCAGCGATGCGGGCCGTCTGACACCCGTTGGCCAGCAACTCCAATACTTCTTGTTGACGTTGTGAAAGGACCTGGGTCATTGCTTTTAACCTCAGATTTGCTGGTGAGTGAATGGGTTCTGTAATGGCAGTGGCCAGCAAGGCCGACAGCATCGTCAAATCGACGGAACTGTTGTTATGCGCGGCTTTCATACTGTCGCTAGAACACAGCGTCACATAGACCCCGCGCCGCCCAGGCTCGCCAAAGCGAGACCCGATCAATGAGGCCAGGCCGGCAGATTTCAACCCGTGATCCAGGGCGTATTCCTTGTCAGATCGCGCATCAATGCGTTTCATCTGGCCGGATTCAACAATGTGGTATTCGTTCTGCCAGGCCAAATTCTCAAGCATGGCGTCCACCGACATGTAGTCTTCTTCGAGATACTCGGTGATCCAGTCTTCTGGCATGTTGGTGTTCATCCAAAAGATCTGCTTTTTGATCCCGTCGGCCTCACCGACCAGGATCGCCTCAATACCCTGTTTCTGAGACTGCGCGACAGCTTCATTCCATCGGTCTTCTGAAGAGGTGAGTCCGGCCAAAGCATCAACGAAATCAATCAGCTCGTTTTTCATGACGACCAGCGGCGTCCACTTCACTTGTTAAGTTCACATTAAATCAAGAAATAGAGAAATTAAAATTTAGTCAACATTTTGATGCTTTTCGGACCCTGAAGAGGCAGTTTACTTACAAGGGCTTGGCCTGCGATCCAGCCCTTCAAACATTCATATAATTGATGTCGTATTGATAGCAGCCTCTCAACACTTGAAAACGGCCGGAACAAGCACTCTTCGGCGGTCACTTTTTTCTTGGACAGTATTTCATTGAGGTTCAATTTCACCCAACTGGACCTATTGTTCTCAATCCTTAGAGAATAGCCGAAATTAAGCTTGGGCTAAAACCAATCTCCTAAGGCCTGTTGCCACATGGTCAGCGCGGCTACCGCCGCTGTATCAGCACGCAGAATGCGCGGGCCGAGGCTGACTACGTGGGAAAAGGGCAGCGTGGTCAAACGGGAGCGCTCTTGGTCCGAGAACCCGCCTTCGGGACCAATCAGAATGGCCAAAGGTTGGCCTTTTTCCTGCGCGGCCAGCCGCAGGGTTGAACCGACCTCGGCCTCATTGCAGAACATCAAATGCCGTTCCTGAGGCCAAGTATCCAGCACGCGGTCCAGTTTTTGCAGATCCGCGACCTCGGGCACAAAGGTACCGCCGCATTGTTCGGCGGCCTCGACCGCATGCGCCTGAAGTCGGTCCTGCCGGATACGCTCGGAGTTTGTGTAGTCTGTCTGCACAGGTAGAATGCGCGCGGCCCCCATTTCTGCGGCCTTCTCGACAATGAAATCCGTGCGCGCCTTTTTGATTGGCGCAAAAAGGAACCACAAATCCGGCGGCAGTTGCAAAGGCTTGGTCTGCTGCAGGCAGGACAGAACGCCGCCGCGCTTGCCTGCCTCAGAGACTTCGGCCAACCATTCGCCATCCCGGCCATTAAACAGCGCAATCTGCGCGCCGACGGATTGCCGCATCACGCCGAACAGGTAATGCGCCTGCTCACGCGTCAAAGGAACCGATTGCCCCTGACCCAAGGGCTGCTCTACATACAGTCTGATCTTCGCACTCATGAGACCCTACATATGCAAGGCAATGCTCCAACACCAGACGGTCAGGTCGCTGATGCTGTCACCGGCAATTGGGTGGACACCCGCGCGCCCGCCTTCACCCGCCCCTACCTGCGGCTGAGCCGGGCGGACCGGCCGATCGGAACGTGGCTGTTGCTGATCCCTTGCTGGTGGGGGCTGGTGCTTGCGATCCTGGGCGATGGCACGCCGCGGCTGGAGGATGCATGGATCGCGATCGGCTGTGCTATTGGCGCCTTTTTGATGCGCGGCGCGGGATGCACGTGGAACGACATCACCGACCGCCATTTCGACGCGCAGGTCGAACGCACAAAATCCCGCCCGATCCCCTCGGGTCAGGTTAGTGTGCGGCAAGCCGTGATCTGGATGGGTCTGCAGGCGCTTATATCGCTGGGGATTCTGCTTAGTTTCAATACTGGAGCTATCCTCATGGGCGTTCTGTCACTGTTGCCAGTTGCCCTCTATCCCTTTGCCAAACGCTTCACATGGTGGCCGCAGGTGTTTCTGGGACTGGCCTTCAACTGGGGGGCGCTGCTGGCCTGGGTTGCCCATACCGGATCGCTGGGCTGGCCTGCGGTGATGCTGTATCTGGCGGGTATCGCGTGGACGCTGTTCTACGACACGATTTATGCGCATCAGGATACCGAGGACGACGCGCTGATCGGCGTCAAATCCACCGCGCGGTTGTTTGGGGCGGATACGGCCAGATGGCTCAAGTATTTTCTGATCGCCACAGTCTCGCTGATGGGGCTGGCGATCATCGACGCAGGTGTGCCGGAGTCGCCGTTCTGGATTGTCACGATTGCATTGGGCGGGCCATGGGCCATGGGCTGGCACATGTTGTGGCAGCTGCGCAATCTGAACATCGAGGACAATGCCAAACTTCTGATGCTGTTCCGGTCGAACCGGGATACCGGCCTAATTCCGCTGATCTTCCTCTGCGTCGCGCTGCTGCTCTGATTGCACCTGCGCGCCGGGGCCTGTACAACCCCGCCCAAACGCCCGAGGAGTCTGAAGCCCGCATATGCGTCTGCCCTATTTTGTAGCTGTTTGCCTGATCTTTCTCGTCTCTGCCGGACTGTCCCTTTTGGCTGCGGGCTTTGCCGTGACAAAGGTCGAAGACGCCTCGGAATTCGCCGTCCGACGTGCGCTGGACCTGAAAGGTCACAACTGGGCCGAGGTCGAATCCGACGGCTTGCGCGTCATACTCACAGGCACCGCGCCGGATGAGGCGATCCGCTTCAATGCCCTGACCGCTGCCGGAACCGAGGTCGATACCTCCAGGGTCATTGATGAGATGGACGTAGCCGCCACCTCGGCACTGGCCGCCCCCAGGTTTTCCGTGGAAATCCTGCGCAATGACAGCGGTGTCTCGGTGATCGGCCTGATCCCGGCCAGCGAGGACCGCGAGTCCCTTATGGACGGGTTACAGGCGCTGGACAGCGACCATTCCGTCTCGGATCTGGTCGAAACCGCCGACTACCCGAAACCCGATGGCTGGGATGATGCGCTGGCCTATGCCGTGCTGGCCCTGTCCGATCTGCCGCGCGCCAAGATATCGGCCAGTCCCGGCCTTGTCCGTATCACCGCGATCGCCAACAGCCAGCAGGAAAAAGACCGGCTTGAGCAAGACCTGACTCGCGCTGCGCCGCCAAGTGTCCGTATCGGTCTGTCCATATCGGCCCCGCGCCCGGTGATCACGCCATTTACCCTGCGCTACCTGATTGATGAGGCCGGAGGGCAGTTCGACGCCTGTTCTGCCCAGGATGAAGACGCCCGCGATCAGATCATCGCAGCGGCGGAGGAGGCCGGTCTTGCCGGACCCTCCTTCTGCACCATTGGTCTGGGTGTGCCCTCCCCCCGCTGGGCGGAAGCCGCAGAACAGAGCATTGCTGCGCTTGCCGAAATCGGGCAAGGATCGGTGACGATGTCGGATGCGGATATCACTCTGGTCGCAGCACAAGGCACGAACCCGGCGCTGTTCGACCGCGTCGTGGGTGAGCTGGAAAACGCGTTGCCCGAGGTATTCGCCTTGCATGCCGTGCTGCCTGAACCCGAAGTAGCGGATGAGACCGGACCCGTCGAGTTCTCTGCCACCCGCAGCCCCGAGGGTCTGATCCAATTGCGCGGCCGCGTCGGTGACGACGTGCTGCGCGACATGGTCGACAGCTACGCCCGCGCGGCGTTTGGGTCCGACAATGTCTATACCGCGACCCGTATCACCTCGGACCTGCCAATGGATTGGCCCGTGCGCGTTCTGGCCGGGCTTGAGGCTCTGTCGCAGCTACATAACGGCGCACTGACCGTAACGCCTGAGCTGGTTGACTTGAACGGCATCAGCCATGATGAAGAGGCCAAGGCCCGGATCGCAGGTCTGTTGTCAGACAAGCTGGGCGATGCGCAGAACTTCACCCTGTCGATCACCTATGTCGCTCCGCCCGAACCCGATGACGCCCTGCCCGATCCTGAACTTTGTGAAGAAGGTATCGCTGAAATTCAGGCCACCAGCAAAATCGCGTTCGAGCCGGGCTCGGCCACCATCGCGGCTGAGTCGCGCGATACGGTCAATCAGATCGCCGACATCTTGCGTGATTGCGGTCCGATCCGGATGGAGATTCAAGGTCATACCGACAGTCAGGGCCGCGAAGAAATGAACCAGCAGCTCAGCCAGGCGCGGGCGCAGTCAATCCTGAACGAGCTGCGCGGACGGCGTATTCCGACCTCAAGCTATACAGCCGTCGGCTATGGCGAAACACAGCCCATCGCCGACAATGACACCGAAGAGGGCCGTGAAGAAAACCGCCGGATTGAGTTCCGCCTGATCCGGCCGGAACCCACTGAGGCCTCGGAAACGGGCCTTGAGGCGCTTGAGACCGGGGCGGAAGACGAGACCGAGACGTCCGCATCAGAAGACCAGACCGAGACGACCGCGCCGGATGCGGAAGCAGAGGACCAGTAAGTTGAACAGAGTAGAATTCATCATCGCCACCGCCGTCATCCTGTTCGCGGCTTTCTGTATGGGATGGTTTGCCAACTGGCTGGCCCATCGCCTGTCCCGCGTGCGCCAAAGCGACGTGGCCGATCTGGACCGTATGAGCCAGGAACTGCACGAGGCCGAGGAAACCCGCGATCAGGCCATCACCTATCTGCAGCAACGCGAGGCCGAGTTGACCAACCAGCTGACCCAAACCGAGGCAGAACTGGCCGCTGCCATGGACGGCCTCCGCGCCGCCCGGCAAGAGGCCGAAGAAATGCGCGGACGCATCAACAACGCGGACTAATACGACCCCCTGAGTCTTTTTCTCGCGCTCCGTTCAGACGACCAAACGGGAGCATTCGCCGCCGTGGGAGTTAGTGATGGCGTTTCGGATTTTTCCTGAGTCATCCGGCAACACGAACGTCCCAAGACTGCTGAAAGCGCGGCAGAGTCTTCGCATCCAGGGCTAAACCCAATGCGCCTGCGCGGCTTGGGTCGGCGGGTTTTAGCCGATCTGACTCCGGTTTCTTTAGTTTTTCAACAAATTCAACATAATGAATGAGTGTGTTTTTGCCTGCACACAGAACTGTCCTTTTTCTGTAAAACTGGAGTCTATCATGAATTTCCAAGTTACTTTGAAAACCGCCGCTACCCTTGCCGCATTTGGCGCAACTGCCGCCTTCGCCTCGAGCGATGTGATCCCTTCCGAGAATGACACGTTTTCGAAATGGGGCGAGGAATCCGGCTGGACCATCTACGTGGATGATACCCGCGGCTCTTGCCTGATTGAACGTGTCGACGAAAACAACAACGTCGTACAAATGGGCCTGACCAAGGATCAGGAAATGGGATACCTTGGTGTCTTCACTCAGAATGACATTGGCCTGAAAGGCAAAAAGGAAGACATCATCCTGTCGCTGGACGGCAATGTCTACGAAGCCAAAGCCTACAAGAAGACCAAGCACCTCGCGGAAGGGTATACAGGAGGCTACATTCTGGCCAACAACCCGCAATTCGTTGAGGACGTCATGAAAAAGTACGACATGACAGTCTTCCCGGAAAAAGAGAGCGGGTTTACCGTAAGTCTTGATGGTACCTTGAAAGCGATCGAGGCGGCGCGGACCTGCAATACGGAACAGAATAGCTAAGCTATCCCGTTTGGCCCGGCACTTGGAAACGGGTGCCGGCGCCGACCTTTACCACCGCGTCAGCGCGTCTTCATCTTCGTCCTTCGCGGCCACCCATTCGGCACCGGAATTGGTGATCTCTTTCTTCCAGAACGGTGCGCGGGATTTCAGGTAGTCCATCAGATATTCTGCCGCTTCAAACGCATCCTTGCGATGCGGTGCGGCTGTCGCGACCATCATGATCCGGTCGCCCGGAGCCAGCCTGCCGTGGCGGTGGATCACCAGAACATCACCCAAAGACCAACGCTCCTTGGCCTCTCCCGCGATCTTGGTCAGCGCGCGTTCGGTCATGCCCGGATAATGCTCGATCTCCATCACATCCAGATCGCCCGAGGCCAGATCGCGCACGACACCCGTAAATGTCACGATAGCCCCATTGGCGTCGTCGCCAGCTGCAAAGGCATTAGCTTCGGCCCCCAGATCAAACGCCTCTTCCTGAACAGCGATCCGCATCTCAGCCGCCCGTCATTGGTGGGAAGAACGCAACCTCACGCACTCCGGCCAGAGGGGCATCAAAATCCGACAGCTCCTGATCCAAGGCCACTCGAAGCGCTGAGAGATCTGCAAAGGCCGCGGCATAACGATCCTCGCGTGCGCTGAGTTCAGCTACCAGATCAGACACGGTCGCAGCTTGGGTTTCGACCTTTTCTTTCGGCAGGCCGATGCGTTCGCGGACCCAGGCGAAATACAGCACGTCCATCGGTTAGCTCTCCTTCAGATGCGGCATGGCTTTACGTAGGTAGTCATAGCCGCTGATCAATGTCAGCGTGGCGGCAATCCACAGCAGCCACAGGCCAATGCGCCCCGACCAGAACATCCCCTCAAGGTGCCAGCGGATGTTGTTAATGTCCTCAGCCTCTCCGGTCAGGACCTGATCTATGATCGTAGGGTCCATGCCAAACGTTGCCATGACGAAGTTGTGCTCGAATATCCCCTGCGAGAACAGGATGGCGATGGCAAACATCTGGGCCGTCGTCTTCCACTTGGCCAACTTCGTTACCTTGAGCGTTCCGGCGACATCACCCAGATATTCACGCAGGCCCGAGACGAACACTTCGCGAAACAGGATCACGGTGGCGGGCAGCACCAGCCACGGGGTCCAATGCTCGGTCGAATAGCCGACGAGGATCATCAGCGCGATCACGACCATGGCCTTGTCGGCAATCGGATCCAGCATCGCGCCCATCTTGGTTTCCTGTTTCCAGGCCCGCGCCAGATAGCCATCAAACCAGTCAGTGATCGCGGCGGACATGAACAGGATCAGGGCGAACCAGTCGGCATAAGGACGGGTGAAATACAAAAACATCACGGCCAGACCGGGCGCTGCCAGCAGGCGGAGCAAGGTCAGAATATTGGGCAAGTTCCACTTCATGAACCGACACTACATCGCCACCTACGGACAGAAAAGACAGACAAATGAAAAACTGACCGGTTCACAGAGGGTTGTGGGACAAAAAGTCAAAGGGTCGCAACCAGGAACTCTCGGCCAGATACAGCTTGGCCCGGGGCGCCTTTGCGGTCAGATTGGCGCACGGCTCAGCAGCGACGGAAGACCATGACCGCACATATTCGAACCGACCCCCGATCAAACCTGATCGGAAGCGCGTGGATGATCGCGGGCATGGCACTTTTCGCCCTCGAGGATGCGCTGTTGAAAGGCGCCTCGGCGCATTTGCCGATCTGGCAGATCCTGATCCTGTTCGGTGCGGGTGGCGCGTTGATCTTCGCCGCCGTCGCCCTGCTGCGTGGCGCCAGCTTGTTGCATCGGGATGTGCTGTCACGGCCCATGAAAGTGCGCGTTCTGTTCGAGATTCTTGGACGGATGTTCTACGTGCTGGCAATCACGCTGACGCCATTGTCAGCGGCGACCGTGATCCTGCAGGCGACCCCTCTCGTCGTGGTGGCAGGTGCCGCGCTGTTTTTCGGCGAAACCGTCGGTTGGCGACGGTGGAGCGCCATTCTGGTCGGTCTGATTGGCGTCGTGGTCATCATTCAACCGACCGGAGACAGCTTCTCGGCCCTGTCGATCCTGGCCGTTCTGGGCATGCTGGGCTTCGCCGGGCGCGATCTGGCCAGCCGCGCCGCACCCGCGACGCTGGGGACCGAGGTCTTAGGCTTCTACGGCTTCCTCTGCATCATCGTCGCCGGTCTGGCTTATCAGTTCTGGGAAGGGGTGCCGATGGCTCCGCTGGACCTGAACACGAGCCTGCACGTGGGCGGAGCGATCCTGATGGGCACTGCCGCCTATGCCTCGCTCATGAAAGCCATGCGAACCGGTGAGGTCTCGGCCGTGACGCCGTTCCGCTATTCCCGCCTGCTGTTTGGCGTCGGGCTGGGCGTAGTGATGTTTGGCGAGACGTTGGATCAGACCATGTGGATCGGCAGCGCACTGATCGTGGCCTCGGGGCTGTATATCCTGTGGCGCGGCCGAAAGGCCTAGCCCTTGTCATGGAAGAAATCATAGACCTTCTGCGCCAACCCGGCCGAGATCCCCTCGACCGCTGTCAGATCCGCAAGATTGGCGCGGCTGACCGCCTTGGCACTGCCGAAATGAGTGAGCAGCGCACGTTTGCGAGCGGCCCCTACACCGGGGATTTCATCCAATGGTGTCGCGCCCACGGCCTTGGCCCGTTTCGCACGATGTGTGCCGATGGCGAACCGGTGCGCCTCATCCCTCAAGCGCTGGATGAAATACAGCACGGGGTCATTGCGTTTCAGGGCAAAAGCACGCTGACCGATCCGGTGGAATTCCTCTTTGCCGTGATCCCGGTCCACGCCCTTTGCCACGCCGACCATCGGGATGTCTTCGACGCCATGCTCGACCATGATCTCATGGACGGCACTCACCTGCCCGGCCCCGCCATCGATCAGCAGGAGATCGGGCCACATGCCCTTTTCACGATCCGGGTCTTCCTTTTGCAGACGGGTGAAGCGGCGGGTCAGCACATCTTTCATCATCCCAAAGTCATCGCCGGGCGTGAGGTCATCACCGCGAATGTTGAACTTGCGATAGGCGTTCTTAATGAACCCCTCGGGGCCAGCGACGATCATGCCACCGACCGCATTGGTGCCCTGAATGTGAGAGTTGTCGTAGACTTCGATCCGACCCGGCGGACTATCCAGATCAAACGCCTCAGCCACACCACGCAGCAGCTTGGCCTGAGTCGCACTTTCAGACATGCGACGGGCTAGAGATTCACGCGCGTTACGCAGGGCACCCGCGACCAGCTCCTGTTTCTCACCGCGCTGGGGCACGAGGATTTCCACCTTGCGCCCGGCTTTCTCAGTCAGCGCTTGTTCCATCAGGTCAGCGTTTTCGATCCCGTCCGACAGGATCAGTTGACGCGGTGGTTCCTTATTATCGTAGAACTGGCCGAGGAACGCCTCCATCACCTCAGCCGAGGACACATCCGCGCCAACCCGAGGGTAGAAATCCTTGTTCCCCCAGTTCTGGTTCGCTCGGATGAAGAACACCTGCACACAGGCCTGCCCGCCATCCATATAGAGGCCAATCACATCCGCCTCGGTCACGCCGCGCGGGTTGATACCTTGGCTGGTCTGCACCTGCGTCAGCGCCCGGATACGATCCCGCAGACTGGCGGCGCGTTCGAACTCCATCGCCTCGGAGGCGGCCATCATCTGTTCGGCCAACTCCTCCTGCACCTTGGTGGACCGACCCGAGAGGAAGCGTTCGGCATCCTTGACGCTTTCACGATAGTCGGCTTCCGAGATCAGCCCGACGCATGGCCCCGAACACCGCTTGATCTGATAGAGAAGACAAGGGCGCGTCCGGCTGTCGAACATGGAATCCGAACAGTTGCGCAGAAGGAACGCTTTTTGCAGCTGGTTCAGCGTCCGGTTCACTGCACCTGCGCTGGCAAATGGGCCGAAATACGCGCCCTTCTCTTTCTTGGCACCGCGATGCTTTTTGATCTGCGGATAGGCATGATCCTTCGCGACCAGAATGTTCGGGAAACTCTTATCGTCTCGCAGCAGCACGTTGTACTTGGGCTTAAGCTGCTTGATCAGGTTCTGCTCTAGCAGCAGCGCCTCGGTCTCGGTCCTTGTGGTCAGAAACATCATGGAGGCGGTTGAAGCGATCATCTTCTCGATCCGTCCCGAATGCCCCGGGCGCGTGTAGTTCGACACCCGCGCCTTAAGGTTCCGCGCCTTACCCACATACAAAACCCGACTGTCCGCATCCAACATCCGGTACACACCGGGCGAGCTGTCCAGCGTTTTCACATAGCGCTGGATGCAGGCATAGCCGGTGGGCTGAAGCTCGGGTGTCGATTCGTCCTGGGTTGTCATGGGCCTGAGATATGATTCTCTGTCTATGGCTGCAATCTTGGGCGCTTCAGTTCAAGAGAAAACAAATCCACGGTTTCTGTGGATAAGTATGAAGATAAGTTTCCATGAGCGCAGATTCTTCCTTGTTTCCTTGCTTGTTCGTTAATTTGCACAAAAAACAGGCACATGTTTAAGTATTTGTTTTTTATAGTTATTTTTTTATGCACTTAGCAAGTGTATGAAAAATAAGACGTTTTTGTAACGAGTAAGTAACGCAAATGAGAGCGGTGCAAAACTTGCAGCAGATTTACTTATTCTACGCCCAGTACGTCCGGTGTTTGCCATCCCAGATGCTGACCACCATCCACACACAAAAGTTGCCCAGTGACGGCATGCGCATCCAGAAAATAGCCCAAAGCTGCGGTGATATCTGACGGGTTCGAGCCCCGCTCCAGCACTGTGTTGGCGCGCTGGGTTTTGAAGTGCTGTTCGCTCTGACGATGTCCCTGCATGGTCGGTCCGGGACCAATGGCGTTGACGCGGATTGCGGGTGTCAGCGCTTGGGCAGCCGTGCGCGTCAGCGCCCACAGGCCCATCTTGGCGATGGTGTAGCTCATGAATTCGGGCGTCAGTTTCCGCACCCGCATATCGATCATGTTGACGATCAAGCCAGAGGCCTGCGGCTCTCCCTGCGCATCCGTCTCAGGTAGCAACCCTTGTTCGGCCATGGCCTGAGTCAGAACGAAGGGAGCGCGCAGGTTGCTGTCGAGATGCCGGTCCCAGCTTTTGCGCGTGGCCGTGTGGATATTGTCATACTCAAATACCGACGCGTTATTGACCAGACAAGTGATCGGCCCGCCCAGAGCCTCAGCCGCGCGAGGCAGCAGGGCGGTCACCTGCGCCTCATCCAGAAGATCGGCCTGTAGCGCCACAGCTTTGCGGCCCAGCGCCTGAACTTCTGCAACCGTCTCAGCCGCGGGCTGTTCCGAGGTCGCATAGTGTACGGCGACATCATACCCGCGCCCTGCCAGATAAAGGGCCATAGCTCGGCCCAAGCGGATGCCGGCTCCGGTTACTAGCGCTCGGGACATGGATACCTCTTTCCGTCAGATCACATCAGCAATGTGGTGACATAAAGCGCATAAAGGAAAGTCAACACCAGACCCCAGATCCGCGAAATATCCTGTTTGAAGAACACAAACGGGATCAGCAGCAGCGAGGCGCCCAGCATGACCCACAGGTCGAATTCAAGGAATTCCGGGTCGACCGGGATGTTTCCGAACCACGTGGCAATACCGACGATTGCCAGCAGGTTGAACATGTTCGAGCCGATCACGTTGCCGAGCGCAACGTCCGCCTGACGCCGTAGCGCCGCCATAACGGTCGTTGCCAGTTCAGGCAGAGACGTTCCGACAGCCACAAGTGTCAAACCGATCACCGTTTCGGTGATCCCGTACATCAGGGCGATTTCGGTGGCGTTTTCGACCAATAGATGCGCGCCCATGGGCAGACCGATCAGGCCAAGGACCACGTAGATCGATATCTTCCAATAGGGCATGTTCGGGTCGGCCTCTTCCAAACCGTCCAGCTCTTCGTCGTCGCCACATGCCCCGGCTGCATCGGCGCAGGCTTTGCGATGAGCCTTGGCTTCGCGAAACGCGTTCCACAACACAAGCCCAAGGGCAGCCAGCAGAATGGCGCCGCTGATCAGATTGAATACCCCGCAGAAGGCCAGGCCGATGAAGAGGACGCTCGCCAACAGCATGAAGACATAGTTCTTGCGGCTATCGCATTCGCTGGTGTGCAGCGTTGCCAACAAGGCAGGCAAGCCCAGAACCAAAAGGATATTCGCGGTGTTGGAGCCGACGACGTTACCCAATGCGATGCCCGGTGCGTTCTCCTTCACCGCGCTGATCGCAATCAGCAACTCAGGTGCCGAAGTGCCAAAGGCAACGATCGTCAGGCTGACGATCAAGGCGGGGACACCCAGCCGCAGGCTTAGGTTCACCGCACCGCGTACAAGTGCATCGCCTGCCAGCAACAGGATCACCAATCCGAGGCCGGAGAGCAGCCATGCCGTCATGTCCGGCCTCCTTTTTCACAGGCGCAGGGGCCTTTGCCGATCTTGAACCGACCGCAACGCGGACATTTGGCAGAACTCAACCGGTTTTGGCCCGGAAAGCGCAGCTTTCCGAACATCGCCAATACACCCATGGCGACCAGAAACAGAGTGACGATCTTGATGATCACGCTACAGACCGAAACGCGCGAAGGCCGCCCGCTCCTCTAGCCCCGCTACGGCGACCTGCGCCAGCGCGGCCCCGAAACGTGACCAAAGTGGTTTACGCACGCCGTAGCGGCGGAACTTCACCTTGTCGCCGAAACGCTCCTGCATCTTGGGTTTCAGATGGGCGATGCCTTCGATCAAGCCCAGCTCCTGCGCGCGTCGCGCCAGCCAGATTTCGCCTGTGAACAGATCAGCATCTGCGTCCAGCTTGTCGCCACGTCGGGTTTTCACATGGGTGATGAAATTCTCGTGGATGTCTCCCAGCAGGCGTTCCAGCCGCGCGACATCCTCTTCCTTTTCCGGGCGGAACGGGTCGAGCATGGATTTCGACTTCCCAGCCGTGTGAACACGCCGCTCAAAACCCTGCTTCACCAGAAACTCATGTGCGCCAAACCCGGCCGAGATCACCCCAATCGACCCAAGCACCGAGCTGTCATCGGCCCAGATCTCATCCGCTGCCGCCGCCAGCCAATACCCGCCCGAGGCCGCAACGTCTTCGACAAAGGCCACGACCGGTATCTCAAGCTCTTCCGACAGCCGCCGGATACGCGCGCCGATCAGAGAGCTTTGCACAGGTGACCCGCCGGGCGAGTTGACCTCGAGCGCGACGGCCGCAGGTTTGCCTTTGCGAAAGGCCTTTTCCAGCACAGGCGCCAGAGAGGTATCATTCAAAGCGCCGCGTCCGGCCATGCCGATGGCACCGGACAGGCGAACGATGGCCACAACGGGCGGTTTTTTGACAAAAGGCAGGCTGAGTTTCATGGGTGCCGATGTAGAGTGCCCCCATCGGCTAAACAAGGGACTCGCCGAATGCAAAACGCGGCGTTAGACAATTTCCTCACACCGATGGGCAAAAATGCAACGCACTAGCTGCGGATGCGCCAGCCTGTTTTGAAGATCCACCAGATGATCGCAAGGCACAGTCCGGTGAAGGCCACGATGGCCAAAAGGCTGAACACGATCGGTACATCTGCCAGCCCATAAAACGACCAGCGGAAGCCCGAAATCAGGTAAACCACCGGGTTGAACAAGGTGATCGTCTGCCATAGCGGCGGCAGCATCGAGATCGAATAGAACGTGCCCCCTAGAAAGATCAGCGGTGTGACAACCAATTGCGGCACCAACGACATCTGCTCAAAGTTACTGGCCCATATCCCGATTATGAACCCCAACAGCGAAAAACTGAGGCATGAGAGCACCAGAAACGCGGCCATCGCCAGCGGATGCTCGATCCGGATGTCGACGAAGAATGTCGCCGTCGCAAGGATCACCAGACCCACGAACAGCGCCTTGGTGGCGGCCGCACCTACATAACCTATGACAATCTCGATGAAATTGACCGGGGCCGAGAGCAACTCATAGATCGTGCCCAGAAACTTTGGAAAATAGATCCCGAACGACGCGTTCGAGATCGCCAGCATGACCACCGACAACATGATCAGCCCCGGCACGATGAATGCCCCGTATGAGACGCCCTCAACCTCTTGAATCCGGCTGCCGATGGCCGTGCCAAAGACCACGAAATACAGCGAGGTCGACAGGACCGGCGACAGAAAGCTCTGGGCCAAGGTGCGGAAAAAGCGGGCCATCTCAAACCGGTAGATGGCGGCAATGGCGGTCCAGTTCATGCGGCCTCTCCTGATACCAGATTCACGAAGATCTCTTCCAGACTGGATTGTCTTGTCTGCACATCCCTCAGAACCAGCCCCGATTGGGCCACGTCATTCAGCAGCGTTGTGATCCCGGTCCGATCCGCATTGGTGTCATAGGTATAGATCAGCGCATCGCCATTGCCGTTCAGAACCAGATTATGCGCAGCCAACCCGTCCGGTATAGCCGAGATCGGCTCGGTCAGCATGACCTCAATCTGTTTCTTACCCATCTGCGCCATCAGGGTATCCTTGTCCTGCACCAGCAGCAGCTCACCTTTGTCGATGACACCCACACGGTCAGCGATGGCTTCGGCTTCTTCGATGTAGTGCGTTGTCAAAATGATGGTGACGCCCGCCTGCTTCAGCTCGGCGACGATCTCCCACATATCCTTGCGCAGCTCGACATCGACACCGGCTGTCGGCTCATCCAGAAACAGAATGCGCGGTTCATGGGCCAAGGCCTTGGCGATCAGAACGCGACGCTTCATGCCCCCGGACAGTTCCTTGATCGCGTTCTTGCGTTTATCCCACAACGACAGTTTGCGCAGGATCTCTTCGATCCGCGCGCTGTCATTGCCATAGCCAAACAAACCTCGGGAAAACCGGACCGTATTGTAGACCTTCTCGAACGGCTCCAACGCAATCTCCTGCGGCACCAGCCCGATCATTTTGCGGGCGGCGCGGAACTCGGCCTGTATATCATGCCCACCAACCGAGACACTGCCCGAGGTCGGCGTGGTAATCCCGCAAATGGTCGAGATCAGCGTCGTCTTCCCCGCCCCGTTCGGCCCGAGCAGAGCAAGGATTTCACCTTCCTCAATGTCCAGCGACACGCCTTTCAGCGCCTCAAACCCGTCTGCATAGGATTTGCGCAAATCCTTAATCGACAAAATGGTGGTCATGCCTGTTTCCCCGTTCTGGCAGAGACCCTATCGTTTCGCCTCCCGGTGGAACAGGCCAATTTCGCACAGAGCTCTGCGCAGAATTGCTGTAGGGTCCGGGGAACGCTGCACACACCGGAGAGATACATGCTGAACGGAATACGCATAATCGAGATCGAAGGCCTGGGCCCCGGCCCTTTCGCCGCCATGTTGCTGGCTGATCTCGGCGCGGATGTGATCACCATCCATCGCAAGGGCGGCAGTGTGACACCCGGCATGCCGGAACGCTCGGTGCTGAACCGGGGCAAACGGTCCATTGCGCTTGATCTCAAGGATGCAACCGACCTGAATACCGCCAAAGAACTCATCACCACCGCCGACGCACTGATCGAAGGCTTCCGACCCGGCGTGATGGAGAAACTGGGACTGGGGCCCGACATATGCCATGCGCTGAACCCCAAACTGGTCTACGGACGCATGACCGGTTGGGGCCAGGACAGCCCCTTGTCACACACCGCCGGGCATGACCTCAACTACATCGCCATTTCGGGCGCTCTCTGGTACGCGGCGCAACCTGAAACACCGCCGCAAACCCCAGCGACTCTCGTCGGAGACATTGGCGGCGGCGCGATGTATCTGGTTACCGGCCTCCTCGCCGGTTTGCTCAACGCCCAGCGCACCGGTCAGGGCACCGTCGTCGATGCGGCCATCTACGATGGTTCGGCGCATATGATGAACCTTCTGATGAGCATGCGCCAAACCGGCAACTTGTCAGAAACGCGCGGCCAAAGCCTGCTCGACGGTCCACATTGGAGCCGCACCTACCGCTGCGCCGATGATGGCTTCGTCACGGTCCAATGCCTTGAGCCAAAATTCTACGCCGAATTCCTGAACGTTCTGGGCCTCTCACAAAACCCCGACTTGCAGGAGCAATTCAACCCAAAGCTCTGGCAGGACCAAACGAAGAAACTGACAGACCTGTTCCTGAGCAAACCCCGCGACCACTGGGCCGCGCTGTTTCACGAAACCAATGCCTGCGTCGCCCCGGTCCTTGACCCGGTCGAGGCCCAAAACCACCCCATGAACACCGCCCGCCAAACCTGGCAAACCGTGGATGGCACCTTGCAAGCCGCCGCCGCGCCCCGCTTCCCGACCATGCACTGGAGTGCCAAACCCAGTCCGGCCCGAGGCGAACACACCCAAGACATTCTGAGCGAACTCTCCGCCCAGACCCGATTCGCCCCTTCATCTGGCTAAAAATATCCCGGGGGATGAATTGGCCAAAGGCCAAGAAGGGGGCTGGCCCCCTTCCCTTTACCGCCCGCGCACCGTGTCGATCATCAATTGCACGTTCTCAGGATCCGCATCCGGCGTAATCCCGTGACCGAGGTTGAAGATATGTGGACCTTTGGAGAACGCCTCAACAATCCGCCGCGTCTCATCCACCAGCGCCTGACCGCCCGTGACCATATGGGACGAGGCCAAGTTCCCCTGCACGCAGCCATCCACCTGCACATGCGCCGCCGCCCAGTCAGGCGCGACCGAGTTGTCCAGCGCCACACAATCCACACCGGTTGCCTTGGCAAACCCGACATAGCCCTCGCCCGCTTCACGCGGGAAGCCAATGACTGGAATACCGGGATGGCGTGTCTTAATGGCCTGCGTGATCACGCGGCACGGCTCAACCGCGTATTTCTGGAACGCGTCGCCTTTCAAAGACCCGGCCCAGCTGTCAAAGATCTTGACCACCTCGGCCCCGGCTTGGATCTGAGCCGACAGATACTCGATCGTTGCCAGTGTAATCCGCTCTAACAGAGCCTCGAAAAGGGCGTTATTCTCCTCGCGCAGCGCATGCGCAGGACCCTGATCAGGCGTGCCGCGCCCTGCGATCATATAGGTCGCGACAGTCCACGGCGCGCCTGCAAATCCGATCAAGGTGGTCTCGGACGGCAGTTCCTTCGATAGGATACGCACAGTTTCATAGACCGGGGACAGGGTCTCATGAATGTCCTCAACCGGCTTCAACACGTCAAAGTCGGATTGCTGCGTGATCGTCGAAAGGCGCGGGCCTTCGCCTGTCACAAACCACAAGTCCGCACCCAGCGCTTGAGGAACCAGAAGGATGTCAGCAAACAGGATCGCGGCGTCAAACCCATAGCGACGAATAGGCTGCAACGTGACCTCGGCCGCCAGTTCAGGATTGTAGCACAGCGACAGGAAATCCCCGGCTTGCGCGCGTGTTGCGCGATATTCCGGCAGATACCGCCCGGCCTGACGCATCATCCAGATCGGCGGAATGTCCTGAACCTCTCCGGCCAGTGCCCGCAGCAATTTCTTCGTCTCAGCCATCATCGCCCTCAATCTTGCGTTTCGTCCACGGGTCGGCGCTCAGTGGCAATTTGTCAAGCACCGCCCCCATTGTCAGGGCAATGTGACGCGACTAAAGCTGGTGTCCATGACACTGACTCTGCCCACCCCCGCATCGCCGCTGAAAATTGGCACCCGAGGCTCTCCGCTGGCTTTGGCACAAGCTTATGAGACCCGCCAGAGGCTGCGCGATACGTTCGGGCTGAGCGATGAGGCATTTGAGATCGTGGTCATCAAAACCACCGGCGACAACCGCGCCATGATCGATGCAGATCGCCCGTTGAAAGAGATCGGCAACAAGGGCCTTTTCACCAAGGAAATCGAAGAGGCGATGCTGCGCGGCGATATCGACATCGCCGTCCATTCGACCAAGGATATGCCCGTCGAACAGCCCGCTGGGCTGGTGCTGGATACATTCCTGCCGCGCGAGGATGTGCGCGATGCGTTCATTTCCCCGCAATTCACCTCGATCCACGACCTGCCCGAGGGCGCCGTTGTCGGCACATCGTCCCTGCGGCGTCGGGCACAATTGCTGAACCGCCGCCCAGACCTGAATGTGGTCGAATTTCGCGGCAACGTGCAGACCCGCCTGAAGAAACTGGCGGACGGCGTGGCTGATTGCACCTTTCTGGCCATGGCCGGCATCCGTAGACTGGGGATGGAGGACGTCCCTGCCACCGCGATTTCGACGGACGATATGCTGCCCGCCATCGCGCAAGGCGCGATCGGCATTGAACGCCGCGAAACAGACAGCCGGGCCGCCGAACTGCTTGAAGCGATTCATCACGCTGAAACCGGTCAACGTCTGACAGCGGAGCGTGCGTTACTGGCCGGGTTGGACGGGTCTTGCGAGACCCCGATCGCCGGGCTTTGCGAAATCGAGAACGGCCAAATGCAACTGCGGGGCGAGGTTCTGCGCCCCGACGGATCCGAGGCTATTGCGGAAAATACAACAGGCGCAATCGAAGACGCCACCGAGATGGGCCGGGCAATGGCCGACACTCTGCTACGTCAGGCAGGTCCCGGTTTCTTCGATTGGAAAAAAAATATGATAAATTTACCTTAAGTGAAGTTCTTCACTGTGGCCTTTGCAAAGATGTGGCAGTAATAGGCCATACCGGTTGCAAGACTGGACAGCCTCGAAAGTATCGAAAGTATCGAAAGTATCGAAAGTATCGAAAGTATCGAAAGTTTTCAGATTGTTGGTGTTTTAACAAGTATTCGAGGGGGCGAGGCTACGCCCGGACTGCAATAGGTGAACGGGTCGCTGTCAATTTCGACAGCGGCCCGTTTTCTTTTGATCAGCACACCTTTTATCAACCCAGTGCCGCAACGGCCCGTTTCACCGCTTCGCGCGTTTGCTCCAGATCAGCCTCGGTCACCGCCAAAGACGGGTAGAGTTTGCCCGGAGATTTGAAAATCCAATTCTCCCGCAGGACATCATTGTAGAGCGTGTTCCGTTTGGGGTCGTCATGCCGTGCGCTGCGGTAGTCGCGGCAGGGGTTTGCCGTGAAATAGACATCAAACAGCGTTTCATCGCCGCAGATCTGATGGGGAATGCCCGCTTTGGTCAGCTCATCCACTTGCATCTGCTGCAAGGCCGCGCCTGTTGCGCGCAACTGGTCATATGTCCCCTCGCGCTGCAAAATCTCCATAGTTTTCAACCCGGCGACCGAGGCCACTGGGTTACCTGACAGAGTGCCCAACTGCATCAGCCATCCGGCCTCACCCACCTGCGATTTATCGAAATGCTTCATGATGTCAGCGCTTGCGCCCAGTGCTGCCAGAGGGAAGCCGCCGCCGGTGATTTTGCCCAGCGTGCAGATATCGGGCGTCACACCATACCGTTCCTGCGCTCCGCCATAGGCCAGGCGGAATCCGGTGACGATCTCATCAAAGACCAACAGCACATTGTATTTGTCGCACAGCGCGCGCAGACCCTGCAGATATCCCGGCATCGGGGGAATGATACGCTGCAACGGCTCGGCCATGATCGCGGCGATATCGTCATGTTCGTTCAGCAGAGTCTCAACGGCCTCAAGGTCATTGAAAGGCGCGATCAGCATCTGTTCGGCGACGCCTGACGGAATACCAGCACTGTCAGGCACGGCTTGCGGGAAATTCACCTCGCGACTGGGGGCGAGGCTCATCTGCGCCTCGGCGCTCATGCCGTGATAGCCGCCTTCGAATTTCAGGATCTTGTCCCGCCCGGTATAAGCGCGCGCCAGACGGATCGCGTACATATCCGCCTCGCCGCCCGAAGCGACAAAGCGCACCTGTTCACAGCAGGGCACGGCGTCAATGATCGCCTCGGCTAGTTCGACACCTTTGCTGTTATTTGCAAAGAAGGTCATGCCCTTGGGCAGTTGTTCCAGTACGGCCTCGAGCACTTCGGGGTGGCCATGACCCAAAAGCATCGGACCCGAGCCGATCAGGTAGTCGATATATTCGTTCCCATCCTCATCCCAGACGCGGCTGCCTTCGCCGCGTGAGATCATGATGCCGGGGTCGAAATTGCCGAACCCACCCGCCGGCAGAGCCGCCTTGGCTCGGTCGATCCATTCGGATTGAGTGTTGATCTTGAGCATATCACGCGATCTCCATCGTCAAGAAAATCAGAGTCTGTAAACGGCCGCCGGGGCGCCCAGAGCGTCTTCGTCGGGATGCACACCAAGGCCGGGCGTGTCGGGCAGATGCAGATGGCCGTCCACGTTGCGCGGGCCGCGCCCGCCTGCGATGTCGACGGTGATCATGTCCTGACAGGCCCAGACGGCGTGGCAATTGTCATCGGGGATGGTGGCGGCCAGATGCAGCGCTTCAGTATCGGCCAGCACGGACCCTCCGGTCGCCATGACGAACATGTCGATCCCATGGGCCAGCGCAATGTCCCGCATCCGCGCAGCCTTGGTCAGCCCACCGACCCGGTTCAGCTTGATCCCGAATATCTCGGCCAGACCATCCCGCGCAATCCGGGTGGCGTCCTGCAAGGTGACAAGAGACTCGTCCACCGAAACAGGTGACGCATGTTTCGACGAAATCGCCGCGATGTCGTCCAGCGTCTCGCCCGGCTGCTCGAACATCACGTTCAAGTCCTCACAGGCGCTCATCACCCTCAGGGCCTGTTGCCGGGTCCAGCCTCGATTGACGTCATAAAGGACAATCTCACCCGGTCGGCGGATGCTTTCCACATCCCGAACACGGGCGATGTCGCGTTCGACATTGCCGCCGATCTTGACCGAATGCGCGATATAGCCCCGGCTGCGATAGCGTTCGATGACTTCGCGCGTTTCTTCAACGGTCTTCGCCCCGACGGACGAGGCAATCGGGCGCGGCGTTCGGGAGCCTCCGCCCATCAGATCGGCGAAGGGCAGGCCCGCCGCCTGACCGGCGATATCCCAGCAAGCCATATCGATCGGGCTTTTGGCATAGAGGTGACCGGGCAGCGCGAGGTCCATCGCACGCTCAACCTCCAGCACCTTGCGGGGATCAAGACCCAGAATGAACGGAGCCATGGTTTCGATCCCGGCCCGGATACCCGGCCCGTGCGCAGGAACATAGGTGTGGCCCCAAGGGGTGCCTTCACCCCATCCCGTCAGGCCCACATCCGTTTCCACCTTCACAATCGTTGCGTCGAGATTTTCAAACTTCAGCCGTCCACCAGACAGCCAATATGAATGCTCCAGCGGCAGATCGACCTGAAAAACCGTTAGTCGAGTGATCTTCATTTCAGTTCCACTTCGACAAAGGACATGGAGTGGTCCCCCGCGTTGATCACATTGTGCTCGACCCCTTGGTCCCGGCGGTAGGATGTTCCGGCAGGCACTGTCACCTCATTGACCGTTCCATCAGGCAATTCCAAACGCATGTGGCAATCGGTAATGGCGGTGATCACATAGTCCATCGCATGGCGGTGCCAGCCGGTTTCAGCGCCGGGGGCAAAGTCAAACCGAGTTACTCGTACGCGCGCGTCGTCGATCATCTGGGTTGCTTTGGCTTGGTCTCTCAAAGGCAGAACTCCTCTACCGGTGCGCCGAGGCTTTCGAAATCCGGCACGACCCCCAACCCAAGCGTATCCGAGGCATAAAGCTTGCCATTCCGCGACTCCGGGCCGCCAATTCCGGTCGACCGGGTGTTGTAGTTCATCAGGTCAGTGGTGTTCTGAAGATACTCGGGCGGAGTCGAAGCCGCAAAATGCGCCACAACCGCGCTTGTGATCTCACCTCCCCAGGTGTCTTCACTGACCACAGGAATGCGGTTTTCGACCAGATAGTCCCGCACCCGCCGCGCCTTGCTGAGCCCACCGAGGTTCGAGATTTTCAGACAGCAGATCTCGGCCCCTCGATCGGCGACAATGCGTTGTGCCATTTGGATACCAGTCACGCATTCGTCCAGCTTCATCGGCTGTTCTGCGACACGGCGGACCTGCTGGCATTCCTCATAGGTGCGGCAGGGCTGTTCGAGGATGAAATCCAGATCTCGCGTGGCCCTCGCCACCCGGATCGCATTGTCGACCCGCCAACCCTGATTGGCATCCGCCATCGCCTTTTCGCCCGGCTGCAGCAAGGGAACCGTGCTGCGGATACGGTCAATATCGGTGGCCCAGTCACCACCAACCTTGATCTGAAACTGCCGGTAGCCTTGATCGCGATAGGCATTCATCTCGGCCACGGTCTCATCTACCGCCTTTTGCGGCGCGACCCGGTACATGGGTGCGCCATCCGTCAGCTTTCCACCCAGTAGCATCCAGACTGGCTGATCGCAGGCCTGCCCGAGGATATCCCAGCACGCCGCATCGAACGGAGCCTTCGCGTAGCCATGCCCCTGCACCAGATGGTCCATCAACTGCTCGATCCGGCCAACCTGACGCGGATCTTCTCCCAGCAAGTGCGGCGCGACCAGCCGCGCCAGCGCCACAACGCCTTCGGAATGCGCGACCATGTAGTTCTCGCCGCAGGGTGTGAACTCACCACAGCCTTGCAAGCCTGCATCCGTGTCGATGACCACGACCGAGGCCGTGGCCGTCTCGATGGCATTCCCCGCGCCCCAGACATAGGCGCCGCCGACATAGGGCAGCCCGGTCTGAAACACGCGGATCCGGGTAATCTTCATGCTGCGTCCATTCTGGGCAGATCGCCCATCCCTTCGCCACGCCAAAGCACGAAGGTCAGGATCGGCTGATCCGTCGTGGTCATCGCATGACTTTGCCAGCTTTCATGGCTGCGCGTCTGACCCTCGGCAACAAACGCCTCCTCCCCATCGACCTTGAACAGAGCACCCCCAGCCAGCGTCAGGTAAAGCTCCTCCGCCTGATGGCTGTGCCAGTCATAAGCAAGACCCGGCCCCCAATAGCCGACATAACCGCGCAGCTGGGTTGAATGAAAATGGCCGGTCGGGCCGAACAATTCGTAGTAGCCATAGCGACTTAGAAACTCGGCACCGACCTCCTCTTCCTTGTAGGTGTGTTTCCACTGGGCCAAATAGGCGGTCGCCTTGATCGCCTCGACCAAAGCCTGCGTCCCGGCACTTCCTGAGAGGGTCAGTTCGCGCACCTGATCCGCAGCAGGGATATGGTTCGGTTCCAGTTCCGACGCCGACAGGTCCGACGGCCACGCACCAAAGGCGGACAGATCGGGATGCGTTTGATGCACCAAACGCGCGGCCCGCAGCACATCATCCAAAGTCATGGGATCACCACGATATTGCCGGTGTGTTGCTTGGCGATGAACGCAGCTTGCGCTTCCCGAAGCTCCTCAAGCGGATAGGTGGCTGCCAAGGCCGGTTTGATCTCACCCGCTTCAATGTACTTCACAAGGTTCTTCATGACCTGCGGGTCAATCACAGTTGAGCCTGTGAAGGTCAGATCGCGCAGGTAGAACGTACGCAGGTCAAATTCGACCATCGGGCCAGCGATGGCACCCGAACAGGTGTAGCGCCCACCTCGTTCCAGAATGTCGATCAGCTTCGCCCAGTAGGGACCACCGACTACGTCGGCCACCACGGTGATCTTCTGATCGCCCAGCGCAGCACGCAGATTTTCCGGCGCACGCGGCAGGATCATGTCTGGACCCAGAGCGGCAACATCGGCGTGTTTCGCCTCGGACGCCAACGCGATCACCCGCGCACCACGCCGCTTGGCCAGCTGCACAAGTGCGCCACCAACACCACCCGAGGCCCCCGGCACCAGAACCGTGTCTTTGTCCGTGACATTTGCCCGGGTCAGCATGCCCTCGGCCGTGGAATAGGAACACGAGAAGGTCGCAAGCTCGGCATCCGACAGGTTTGATGTGATCGGCACCGCGTTGACGGCCAGCGTCGTTGCGTATTCAGCAAAACCGCCATCCCGTTCGGACCCATAGTAGCCCGTTTTGTCCATGTTGCTGGGATCATCCGGATCGCGCAGCCAGCCATCGGTGATCACCCTTTGGCCAATCCGCGCCACATCCACTCCCTCTCCTACGGCAGCAATTTCACCGCAGATATCGGCACCCTGAATGCGAGGAAAGGTAATCGGCGCGCCGCCCCAGGTCGGGTCATCCTCGCCCACCTCTTCAAACGCACCGCCCGTGGTCGCATCTGTGACGGTCTTCGAGTACCAGCCCGAGCGCGTGTTCACGTCCGTGTTGTTCAACCCGCAAGCGGCAACCTTGATCAACACCTCACCCGCAGCCGGCTCCGGGCGGGGCCAGTTTTCATGAAGCACCATCTGCTCCAACCCGCCGTGACCCATGGTCACCATCGCCTTCATTGTGTCAGGCAAACTCATCCAGTAGTCTCCTCAAATGCGCCGCAGGTCGGCAGAGGTGTTTCGGGGGCCACATACCGGCGTTTTAGATCATCTTGGTGCGCCCGGTGTGCGAATCTGCTCGACAGGCTAATTTCACAAGTGTACCACGATCAACAATGAATGACACAAATGTATCATCAATCGTTCTCGACCGTCTGGCCGAGGAATGGGAGGCCCTGACACCCGAGGCCCAAAAGGCCGCGCGCTATGTGTTGGAAAACCCCACAGATGTCGGCGTTTCGACCGTGCGTGAAATTGCCGAAGCTGCCAATGTCAAACCAAACACCTTTGTCCGCATGGCCCGGCAAGTCGGCTTTGAAGGCTATGAGGATTTTCGCGCGCCGTTCCGGCAGGCGATCCGGCAAGGGTCAGTCTCATTTCCTGACCGCGCCCGGTGGCTTCAGGACATCGGTAAGTCCGGCGAACTGGGCGGGCTCTACGCTGACATGATCGGCGCGGCGATCCGCAATATCGAAGAGACCTTTGCCAGGATCGACGCCAAACAACTGCAGGCCGCCGCCGAGGATATCTGGAACTGTCGCCAGATCTTTACGCTGGGCGTCGGGGTAAACAACTCGAACGCCCGCAACTTCACCTATCTCGCCTCGACCGGCATGAAGCAGTTTCACGCCATCCCCCGTTCCGGCTCGACCCCGGTTGATGATCTGGCTTGGGCGGATGAACAGGACGTACTCATTGCGATCACCTGCCACCCCTATCGGACCGAAGTGATCGAGGCGATCAAGCTGGCGCGCCAGCAAGGTATGACGGTCGTTGGCATCTCGGACAGCCCGGCCAGCCCGGTGATCCTGAACGCGCAGCACGGGTTTGTTCTGTCTGCGGACACGCCGCAGTTCTTCCCTTCGTCAGTATCGACCATTGCATTGCTTGAGACGCTTTTGTCCTTCGTGATCGCTGTTTCCAGCGATGAGATTGTCGATCGCGTCGCGCGGTTCCACCAGCGCAGGCATGAGCTTGGTCTCTATGCGGAAGAGCCCGAATAGTCACACCCGACCCCGCTCTAAAAACCTGTCATGAAATCGCCACATGGGCGCGACAAACACGGGTCGCGTGCCCGCCGTGGTCAATCCATGCGCGAGGCGCATTCTACCGATTGCGTGCCTGACGAGAGTGAACTAACGATAGCTCAATGCGTTTTTTGACGGCCTTATTTATATCGTTTCTTTTCTGCGCTCCCACACTGGTGACAGCGCAAGAAAAAGCGCTTTCCCCAACCGAGCTTAGCCCCTCGGGGCAGGACTATCTAAAGGCCGTTCGCTATCGCGGGATCGACACGGATGTAGTGTATTTTGACCCCACCCAACCGGCACCTCCGCTGGACACCAAATTCTCACCCACACCTGACGAAGAGTCTCAAACCGTCTCGCTTGATACCAACTGGACGATGGGGATCGTCTCGACCCTGGTTCTGGCCGTGTTGGCGTGGATCCTGTACCTCAGCGTGGGCCGAACGGCGGTTTCTTTCCGGTCAGGGGCGGGCAACGCAAAGCGCGACGGAAAGCCGTCAGTGGACACGCCCGAGACAGACGAGGAATTGCCCGATCTGGACACCATTCTAAGGCAGGAGGATCGCAACCAGGCCGTCGTTGGACTGGCGCAACTGGTCTTGATCCGCTGCCTCAGCGCCAATGAGGTGCTATTCAAGCGCAGCTGGACCCACCGCGAGGCGCTGCGCAGCCTGCCGCAGAGCCTCTGGTACATCCCCGACTTGCGCGCGCTGGTGCTGGAAAGTGAACGGGTGCATTTCGGCCACCGCTCTATCAGCGACCCCGACTTCAACGCGCTGCTGACGCGCATCCGCCCCATCCTGCGCGAGGTCCGCGCATGAGCGATACGGCCAACATTGCAGCGACCGAGCGGGTCCGGGTCGACTGGATCATCTTTGGTATCATCGGCGCGCTGTGCATCGGCATATTCCTCTATGTGATGGCCGGCCGGCAATATGCGCTGCGCGACTCCTCGACCGGGTTCGACGGGCTAGAGCTGTGGCTGCGCGATCAAGGCCACACCGCGCAAACCTTTACCGGAGGCTGGCCGCTGGACCGCAGCACCATCGGCCTGCTGATCCAACCCATCTACGACACCCACCCGGACGAGGACCGCGCGCGCGTGCAGACCAAGGAAGAGCTGCTGCTGCAAACGGATGAGTTCGATCAGACTTTGGACGTGATCCGCGAAAAGGCGCTCTCGACCCCCAGCCTTGTGATCTTGCCCAAATGGCGCTCGGGTCTGAGGTTGACCGGGTTGGGGCATCCTATCTTGTTGTCCCCCGAACAAGGGATCGAGGGCGTTCTACATGGGATTATTGGTTCGGATGTCGGCACAATCCGCTCGGCCCGCGTTCCGTTCACCGACTTTGACGTAGTCTCCGACGATACGCTGACCGCCCGCCTCTACGCGGCGCAGGTCTTTGACGGGCAAGGCTGCGAGCCGCTGGTGGGCCGTCAGGGCGCTATGGTTCTGGGCCTTTGCCCGCTGCCCGGCGACGGCGAGCAGAAAAAGGTCCATGTTCTGTCCGACCCGGATTTGTTGAACAACCATGGGCTGGCTCTGGGCGACAATGCCCGGATCGCGGCGCAGGTGCTGCTCGAGATTGCAGGCGAGAAGCGGATCATCATCGACTATAGCGACCGCAACTGGCTGACCGACCCGCAACAGCATGTCGCGCGCGAACGCACCTGGGACGATCTGAAACGCCTGTTCGAACCGCCGTTCCTGACCCTGTGGATCGGCGCGGGGCTTCTGCTGGCCCTCGCGGTCTGGCGCGGTGGTGTGCGCAGCGGGCCGGTTGCGGATCTGTCGCTGGGTCTCGGTTCAGGCAAACGAACTGCCAATCGGGTCCGTGCGCGGCTGATGCGGATGACCGATCAGGACGGTGCGCTGCTGTCGGATTTCATCGACACCCGCCTGCGCGCCCGCGCGGCGTCGGTGTTCGGCACCTCGCACGCCCTGCGTGGCACGCCCGAGGAAGCGTACCTCACCTATATTCGCGCCCGAAAACCGGACCTGACCGCAAAACTGGAAGATCTGATCGCATCTATCCGCGCCCTTCCCCCGCATCTGGGGCCGGAACATGCCATTCCCTATGTGGACCAATTTGAGTTGATACTGGAGCAACTTGCCGATGACGCTTGATGAATTGTTTTCCCATGCCGAAAGCCTCAGGGCTGAGATCGGCAAAGTTGTGCAAGGCCAGGAAGAGGCAGTTGACCTGCTGCTGACAGCGCTGTTTGCGCGCGGCCACGTGCTGCTTGAGGGGCCTCCGGGCACCGCCAAGACACTGCTGGCGCGCAGCTTTGCAGGGGCACTGAACCTTGAGTTCGGGCGCATTCAGTTCACACCTGACCTGATGCCGGGTGATGTTCTGGGCACCTCGATCTACAATTTCCAGACCAGCGAGTTTGTTCTGACCAAGGGCCCCGTCTTCAGCCAGATCCTGCTGGCGGATGAGATCAACCGCGCGCCGCCCAAGACCCAGGCCGCCTTGCTGCAGGCGATGAACGAACGCATGGTGACTATCGACGGCACCGACCATTCGCTGGGGTCCGAATTCATCGTCGTCGCCACCCAGAACCCGATCGAACAACAGGGCACCTACCCGCTGCCCGAAGCGCAGTTGGACCGTTTCCTATTCAAGGTAAACCTCAGCTTCCCGCCCGAAGACGTGGAACTGTCGATCCTTCGTCAGCACGCCAATGCACCGCTGGATCCCCTAGGCGCAACGCAAACGGTGCGCCCTCTGCTCGACGCTCCGACGATGGCAGCGGCCCGGCAGTTGATTGATGAGATCGTGCTGGATGACGACATTCTGGCCTATATCCTGCGTCTGGTGCGCGCCACACGGGAAAGCGCGGATATCGCCTTTGGCGCTTCGACCCGCGCCGCAGATGCAATCGCCGGGGCGACCCGCGCAACGGCGGCCTTGAACGGGCGCGATTTTGCCATTCCTGACGACGTCAAAACCCTGATCATCCACGCGCTGCAACACCGCATCGTTCTGTCCCCCGCGGCCGAGATCGAAGGGCGCGGGCCGCAGCAGGTGTTGGAGAACATCCTCAACCAGATCGAGGCCCCCCGCTGATCCGTCCCTCGCGCATATTGCTGGTGGCGGCCTGCGTGGCGCTTGGCCTGTCGCTGGTCGCCGTTGTCATGGGCGACGCAACTCGCACCGTTGCCGGGGTGCCGTGGGTGGTTCTGTGCGCGCTGGCCATAGGTGACCTGCTGCTGTCCTGGCCGCGCCGCCGTTCGGTCTCGGTCGAGCCGCCGGGTGATATCTTCGTGGGCGAACAGGATGAGGTCACCTTGACCGTCACTCCTGCGACCTCGGGCATGACCGGGCAGGTACACTGGCCCGAAGGGATCGAAGTACCGGCCCGGTTCGACCTGTCCAGCGGTCAGGCGCGTATTCCGTTTCGCGCCATTCGCCGGGGGACATGGCGCCTCTCGCATCTATGGCTCAGCTGGTCTTCTCGGTTCAAACTGTTCGAATTCGTCCCGAAAATCGCCTTTGGTCTTGAACTGGCGGTCGTACCCAACATCCGCCGTGTTCAATCGGGTGAGATCTCGACAACGGTTCAATCCCGCCTGTTCGGCGTAAAGGAAAACCGCGCCATTGGTGAGGGCACCGAGTTTCACCAATTGCGGGATTTCGTACCCGGCATGGATGCGAACTCAATCGACTGGAAGCGGTCGGCGCGACATTGGTCTTTGGTCGCCAAAGAGGTCCGGGCCGAGCGCAACCACCACGTGATCATCGCCTTGGACAACGGCTATCAGATGCGCGAGGAGATCGCGGGCCTGCCCAAGATCGACCATGCCATCACCGCAGCCCTTGCCACCGCTTGGGCCGCAGCCATCGGGGGGGATCTGGTCGGGCTCTATGCCTATGACGCCAAGCCGCGCATGTTCCTGCCCCCCGAACCGGGCCGCGCCGCGTTCACCCGACTGCGCAGCCGCACGGCCGAGCTGCAATATGAAAGCGTCGAGACGAACCACACCCTCGCCATGACCGAGCTGAACGGGCGCACTCCGAAACGCAGCCTGATCATTGTGTTTTCGGATTTCGTCGACACCACCTCGGCCGAGTTGATGGTCGAGAACATAAACGCGCTGGCCAAGCGGCACCTGATCGTTTTCGTCACCCTGAGCGATCCGATCCTCGAGGCGCAGGTCAACACGGCCCCGCAGGACATGAACGACGTGGCCGAGACCGTCTCGACCGGGCAGCTTCTGCGCGAACGCCGCCTTGTACTGGAACGGCTGCAACAGATCGGCGTGACCGTGATTGACGCCGAACCGGGCGAGATCTCGGCGCGGCTGATCTCAACCTATCTGGAAATCAAAGCGCGAGAGATGATCTGATGTCTGATGCTGATCTGATCCGCTCGGCCCGGTTCCGGCAGGAACGCGAAAGCGACTGGAGACGCTTGTCCGATCTCGTTGACAAGGCCGAAGGTCAGGGCCTGCACCGCATGAGCTTTCAAGAGGCGCGTGATCTGGCCGACCTCTACCGGCAGGCCACAACATCACTATCCATCGCGCGCGAAATCTCATTGGACCGTGGGCTGCTGGAATATCTCGAGGCGCTGACAAGCCGCGCCTATCTGAGTGTCTACGCCCCGCAACAGAGGCTGGGCGGGATCATACGCAAGTTCCTGACCAGAGGCGGGCCGCAAGCGATGCGGTCCTCCTGGCGCGTCACCTTTCTGGGGTTTCTGTGCATGGCGGCGGGTGCCATCGCCGGGTATTTCTTCTACTTCGACAATCCCGAATGGTTCTTTGTCTTCATGCCCACCGAACTGGCCGGGGGGCGCGGGCCGGATGCCAGTACGGACTATCTGCGCTCGGTGATCTACGGAGAGGAAGACGGGTCCGGGCTGGGGGCTTTTGCCACCTATCTGTTCTCACACAACACACGCATCGCAATCTTTGTGTTTGGGCTAGGGGCATTCCTCTGCGCGCCGACGGTTCTTTTGCTGTTCTATAACGGCTTGATTTTGGGCGTTTTTTACGCGCTACACATTGATCGGGGCTTGGGCTGGGACCTGTTTGGCTGGCTGTCGATCCACGGCGTGACCGAGCTGTCAGCGATCTGCATCGCAGGCGCGGGCGGGTTGAAACTGGGCCTCGCCGTACTGTTCCCCGGCCAGCTCACACGCCGCGCGGCATTGCGGGCCGCCGGGCATGACGCAGTGAAACTGGCGCTGATCGCCGCCATGATGCTGGTGGTTGCTGCGCTGCTGGAAGGCTTCGGCCGGCAGTTGGTACAGGACCGCACCACGCGCATCGCCATCGGCTGGGGGATCGGCGCGCTGTGGTTGCTGTGGTTCTGCATGGGCGGAAGGAAGCGGTCATGACGCAACCCAAGCTCGACCGCCTACTGCCCCCCGAAGGTGTGCCGCTCTATTTCCGGGTTGCGGGTGTGGGCGCGCGTATGGCCGCCCAATTCGCTGATATCTTGATCACCGGGGTCGGCGCCGTCGCCCTCTTCCTGCTTTTGCTGGCCATCGACGTTGTCCCGCCCGAGGCGCTGATAGCCGTTGCTGCCATGCTGTTCTTTGTCATCCGCATCCCCTACTACGCCGCGTCCGAGCTGGTGTGGAACGGCCAGACCATCGGTAAGCGCATGATGAAGATCAAGGTTGTCTCGGCAGATGGTCAAGCGCTGACGACGCAATCGCTTGTCGTTCGCAACCTGATGAAAGAGGCCGAGATTTTCCTGCCTGGCACGCTGGTTCTGACCCTGAATGCCGAGGCTCTGATCCCGTCTCTGATCTCGCTGGCCTGGATACTGGGCGTGGTTGCGGTGCCGGTGTTCAACAAGCGCAGCCAGCGGTTGGGGGACATTGTCGCAGGCACCTATGTGATCCACCTGCCTAAGCCGATCCTGCTGCCCGATATGTCCAAGGCGATCAAACCCGCAACTGCCACTCAGCCACGGTTCCAGTTTCTGACCCATCAGCTTGAGCACTACGGCACGTTCGAGTTACAGACACTCGAAGGGTTTCTGCGCGGCGCAGCACGCGCGACCGGGCCCGAGGCACACAAACGGAAAAAGGAAACCATGGCCGCAATTGTCGAACAGGTCCGGCGCAAGATCGACTATGCCGATGCGGTACGACCAGAAGACCAGCTTGCCTTTCTCGAGGCCTTCTACAAAGCACAACGCGCCTTTCTGGAACAGCGCCAGTTGTTTGGCGACAAACGCGCCGATAAATTCCACGCCGAGGCAGACAAACAAGGCTAACCACGCCTGTTGCAGATTTACCCAAGCGAGAAGCAGAAAAACGAAACTCGTCTTGAGGATGAACCCGTTCTAAAGGCTCTATCAGAGACAGAACACAAAAGTAGTTTGGAACAAAAAATGACAGATACAGCCAACTCCGAATACCCCGAGGCTCACATGCCTCTTGGCGTCGGCACCATTGTCGGCGAGACGTTTTCGATCTTTTTCAAAAAGATCCACCTTGTGCTTCTGCTGGGATTCATTCCGGCGCTGATCGAAGTCATAGTGAACAACTATGCGGTGGGGCAGTCTCTCGATGACATTGGCACCGCCGGTTTCGACAATACCGCCTTCTATTCTGGTGTGATCGTGTCGGCTCTGATCACATTGCTCGCATATGCCGTCACCACGGCCGTCATAATACAGTTCGCCTATGACGCAAAATTGGGGCGCGCGGCGCGTATTGGCAGTTATTTCTCGGCGGCTGTCGTCAACCTGCCTGCAATTGCAGTTCTGTCGATCGTAACCACGATCTTGTATTTTATCGGACTTGTTTTTCTGGTCGTGCCGGGTATCTGGATCTACGCCGTATTCTCCGTCATCGTACCGGCCATCGTGATCGACAGGGCCGGGTTCGGCGCGATGGGACGCAGCGCGACTCTGACCAAGAACTACCGTTGGCCCATCATCGGCGCGCTGATCCTGATGGGTCTATGTATTGTGCTGGTCGTAATGGTAGTCACATTTGCCTTTGCAGCCGCGTTCGGGTTCTCCGGAATTGCTGATCCAACGGCATCTTTGGGTCCCTGGGTCTTTTTTGAGGCCGCGCTTAACGCGATTGCCTATGGTTGGCTCAGCATCACCATCGCCTTGATCTTTGCCCGACTGAAAGAGATCAAAGAAGGCGTCAGCGTCTCGGATCTGGTGGACGTGTTCAAGTAAGTCCACGCCCGCAGTCCGGTCACAGGGCTGCGGGCATCCGCGCGTCTCTGCGTGACATTTTCGCGTACATTTCACAGGCCAATCACACCAACATGTCCGCAACGGCTGGCGGCGCGTGCTTTGCTGCTGTATCACTCCGGTGGTAATGCAGGATGGCGGGGTCATATCTACACAACAACAGGGCGATCTGGGGCAGCGGCGTCAGGTCTCGGTCCTGTTTGCGGATATGGTTGGCTATACGTCGATCGTCTCGAAACTGGACGAAGAACAAGCGTTGGAGTTTGTGCGCCTGGTCTATGACACCCTGTCGGGCGCTGTATCTCAGCATGGCGGCACGGTCCGCGATTTTGCCGGGGACAGCATCATGGCGCTGTTCGGCATCCCTGACGCGCTAGAGGACCCGGCCGAACGGGCCTGCCGCGCCGCCGACGCCATTCATCACGCTTTCCGCGCATCCGCCCAAAAGATTGAGGCCCGCTTTGGTGTGCGCCCTCAGATGCGGGTCGGCATCAGTTCCGGCACGGTTCTGATGGCCGCCGTACAGGGCGCGGACGGGCCGGCCACTGCGGTGGGCAGCACGGTCAACATGGCCTCACGGATCGAAAACCTGGCCCCATCGGGTGGTACGCTGATCTGCGACAAGACCCGCAGCCTTGTCGAATGGGTAACTGAGCTGCGCTTTGATGGGGAACATCAGCTCAAAGGTCTCGCTGCCCCTCAGAAACTGTGGCAACTACAATCCGTACGGGCCGATGCCTCGCGATTTGATGCCTCGGTAGCGCGTGGTCTCAGCACCTATGTGGGGCGTGACAGCGAGCTGACCCAATTGGCCGATGCGATGGCTCAGGCGCGCAACGGCGTTTCGGTGGTGGATCTGGTGGCGGAACCAGGCTTGGGCAAAACCCGGCTTGTGTTCGAGTTCCTCAACCGCCTGCCCCGCGATCAGATTGACGTCCTGACTGGCTATTGTTTTGCGGATCGGCAGCAGGTTCCCTTCCTACCAATCATCGAGATTGTCCGAACCGGTTTCCGCATCAAGGAGCAGGACAACCCAACCCGCATCGCCTACAAGATCGAAACCGGCCTGAAGGCTTGGGAGTGCTTTTCTCAACAGAACCTGGGCCTTCTGATGAACCTGCTTGGCCTGACGCCCCCTCCGGACGCATTGGACGGGCTTGACGGCGTTCTCATTGGCCTACGCACCCGTGAATTGCTGCCGGAACTGCTGAAAGCGCGATGCGCCAAGCAGCCCGTGATCCTGTTCATCGAAGACAGCCACTGGATCGATAGCGCCTCGGAAGAGTTGCTGCAGGGCATCGTCAACCGGTCGGACCTGACCAACCTGCTGCTGATCCAGACGCACCGCCCGGAATACACACCTGCGTGGCGCGACGACGACAAGGTTCGGACCATCGCACTGAAACCGTTGGTGACCGAAGATTTCGCCAACCTGGCGCGCAACCGACTGGGCGTAACCACTCTGCCTGCGGGGCTGGACAAGCAACTGGCTGAACGTGCCGGTGGTAACCCTCTGTTTGGCGAAGAAATCCTGACCTACTTGTTGGAGCAAGGCAGCCTTCGGGTCGACGCGGCGGAGGCGCATCTGGATATCGACATGGCGCAGGCCGACCTGCCGGCCAGCATGCTGAACCTGCTGACCGCCCGCGTTGACCGCCTGTCAACCAAGGATCGGGACCTGCTGCAAGCCGCCGCCGTAATTGGGCGACGGTTTGATCCGGGTCTGCTTTCACAATTGGCCAAAGACCCCGCTGAAACCGGTGACGCTCTGCAGCGACTTCAGGCTCAGGACGTGTTGTATCGCGACGAAAACTCGTCGGACTACGTGTTCAAGCATGTTCTGCTGCGCGATGCCGTGTATCAGAGCCTTGTGGCCACTCGCCGCGCGGGCCTGCATCTGGAAGTGGCCGAGTGTCTGGTCTTGCGCAACGCAAACCGCCTGCAGGAAGTGGCCGAAATGTTGGCCTACCACTACGGCCAGACGGACAAGACCGACAAAGCGTTTCGATATACGGCGATGGCCGGGGACAAGTCTCTGGGCGTCTATTCGCTGGACGAGGCCAACAACTACTACACGGCAGCCTACGCCCTTTATGAAAGCGATCCAGACTGCGCCTCAAAGCCCGAGTTCGCTGAGTTTCTGGCCAGCTTTGCGCTGTGTTCGAACATCTCGCTCAGGGTCAAAACGATCATTGACCTTGCCGGGTCCGTGCGCCCCATCCTTGAACAGGTGGGCGACAGCTCTCATCACGCGCTGTTCCTGCACCACTACGTGTCCTGTCTTGTCTGTAATGGCAAATACCGTGAGGCGCACTGGGTGCAACAGGATCTGACCGCCATGGCCGAACGTCTGGGCGATCCGGCCTCACGGGCCTATGCCATGGTGAATGAGCTTTCGGTGTCGATCTATTTCTCGCCGATTTCAAACGCCGAGTTCGAAGCCAAAGCGCGCGTGATCGAGGCCGAGTTGGAAAAGATCGACGACGCCTATATTCAGAACTTTTGCCTTGCCACCATCGGTTGGAATGAGCTGACACGCGGACGGGTGGCCCGCGCGCACGCCACTGCAGACAAGATGATTGCGCTGGGCAAAAAGACCAACGACCCGCGGGCTCTGGGTTATGGCACGGCGATGAAAGCCCTGATCGCCATGGTCGCCGATGACCACGAAAAGGCGCTGGCCATCGCGGAAGAGGCGCACAGGGCTTCAAAGGTCGAGTTCGAGCGCGCCATCGCCGAGGCCGCCCGCGTATCCGCCATGGTACCCACGGAAACACCAGGCGCGATCGAGATCATTGAGGCCCATATCGACAATTGCAATGAACACGGCTGGACGCTGTTCACCATGGGCCCGGCAACGATGCTGGGGGTTGCCTATGCCCTGAAAGGACGCATCGCAGACGGGCTACGGCAGATCGAACGAGCCGTTCAAAAGCGCACGGACGAAGGCACCAAAGTCTCGGCCGATTGGGCGCGTCTGTTCCTATGCGAAATGTACCTTGCAATCCTGACCGGTGAGGGCGGAGCGTCGGCTGGCGTCTTTCTCCGGAATTTCCGCTCGATCCTTTGGGTGCTGTTCTTTGGCGAAAAGAAACTGGTTGCTATGCTGGACGAGGTGCGCAGCAACCCCCAATTCGACGACAAAGGGCACTATATAGCCCGCTGCGACATGATCCTTGGGTTGCTCTACAAAGCCCGCAAGAAAAAGCAATTGGCCGTGCAACACCTGAGCAAAGCCCGTGTAATCGTTGAGACCGCTGGCCAATCCCCGATGCTGTCCAGGATCGACACGGCTCTGGCCGAGTTGGCCTAGAAGTTTATCCGAAATGTGCCAATATTTAAGGTCGCGGCGGACTGGAAGTGCGGAACTATGCCTGCAAGTTATTCAAAGGTATGTATCAAATGTGAAAAACAGTGCGTTAAACTATGAAAGTACCGAACTGAACTTGGTGTCTAGCGGAGCAAAGCCCAAGGTTAGAATGGTAGAATTCTCGTTTTGAAACACATCGCTGCAACTCATACAAATTTCAGAGAATGACAACTCTGAGCCCGAAGGGCCCAATGCTGCGCATTCAACGCAGGTCAGCTTGACGAGGCAAAGCGCCAAACGTTTCCCGGACGATATTTGAACATAGGCGCGAAGCCAACCTCATGCTATTTTTAAGAAGGATTTGTAGGACGGGAAGCTGTTGGATCGCCAGCACTCAAAAGAGATTGACCGTGTCTTAAGCGGGTTCGATACGGGGCGGGACCGACTTGTCGCGGATAGCTGGCAGCGATGTGTTGAAACCTACGGTATGGATCCCTCACGACAGGAACCCGCGCACATCCTCCCTGACACCAAATTCCGAGAACACCTGGAACAATCCGAACGTCTGATCGCAACCGCGCGTTCGGGGCTGCAATCGCTGTTTGCGCAGGTGGCAGGGCAGAACTACGTCCTGCTGCTTGCGGATGCAGATGGCGTCAGCGTCGATTTCTTTGGCGACCGGAACTTCGAGGACGAGCTTAGAATTGCGGGTCTTCATCTAGGTTTCAAGTGGACGGAAGAGTTGGCAGGAACGAACGGAGTGGGGTCGTGTATCGTTACGGGTCAGCCGGTGACGATCCATCAGAGTGATCATTTTTCTATCACGCATACGCCGCTGTCTTGCACGGCAGCGCCTATTTTTGACACCAAAGGAGCTCTTGCGGCTGTTCTGGATGTGTCATTGTTGCGTGGACCCTCACCAAAGGCGTCGCAAAATCTGGCCATGACATTGGTGACGAACTCCGCCCGTCGCGTCGAGATGGCAAACCTGATGGCATCGACGCGGCGTGATTGGGTCCTGCGCTTTTCAGCCAGCCCTGAATTTCTTGAGGTCGATCCCGAAGCGGCGGTTGCAGTGGACGGAAGCGGCAAGATCATCGGTATGACCTCGGGGGCCCGACGTGCGCTGGACCCTGACGGTTCGGGCCACCTGATTGGGTCGCAATTGCAGGACTGGCTTGAAATCAGCGTTGATGACATGCCCGAATTCATGCGCGGCAGACCGTCTGAAGACCGCGTTTTACACCTCAAGGATGGGCGCGCGCTCTATGGTCATGCCGTTGCTCCACAGACGCCGCAGATGACGGCAGCTCTGCGCAAACGGGAAAAGGCTCTGCCTGGCGCCCTTGGTAGCTTTGCAGGGCCGGATGCGGGCCTTCAGCAACTTTTGAACAAAGCGGCCCGTCTTGCGCCGACCAATCTGCCGCTTTTGCTGACCGGTGAAAGCGGGACGGGCAAGACCAAGCTGGCGCGCGCGATCCATATGGCTGATCCTGCGACACAGGATTTCCACACCGTGATCTGTTGCGATACGCCAACATTCAATTTCTGCCATGGTATCGAACCCGGCACACTGTTCCTGCGTGGCGTTGAAGACCTGAGCGAGCCTGCTCAGGCCTCTCTTTTGGCAGTGCTTGAGCGGCGGGCTGATCTGAGGATCATCGCCTCATGTCGGCAGCCCCCGGCGGGATTGCAGGGCAGTCTGCGCGAAGATCTGCTGCACCGGATTGCGGGGGCCACATTGTCTCTACCGCCTTTGCGCCACCGTGCGGATCTGGATTGGCTGATTGATCGTCTGCTCCGACGGTTTGCCAACCACGATATTCGCCTGTCGACCGCTGCCCGCGCGGACCTGAAATCACGGTTGTGGCGCGGCAATATTCGTGAACTGGAACATCTGCTGCACAGTTCGGTCGCCCTGTGTCAGGACAACATCATCGACTTAACGGATTTGCCCAGCCCGGCACTAGCCCCTACGCAAAAGCAGGACTCAGATGATCTGGAAACACTTCTGCGTGCTTGCGATTGGAACATGTCCCAACTGGCAAGGCGCCTTGGTGTGAACCGATCGACGATCCTGCGCCGTATGCGAAAAGCCGGGCTTAGACCGCCCGCTTAAACGCATATGTACCCGTGTTGCGCCCTTGTTGCGCGCGCAACAAGCAATGGCGTTTTTGGACCGCACCAAGTGTTTATGCGCCAAATCCGCTTGCCCGAAGGGTTTCGGATTTGCCAGCCTTCTGCTCCGTGGAGATAGGGAGGATGACATGCTCGACACAACACTCTCGGATCAGGTTCAGGGGTTTCTGGATGACTTCGGTTCGGCTTTGTCCAAAGGAGATATCGATGCCGCCTGCGAAATGTTCCAGGACGATTGTTTTTGGCGCGATCTGGTCAGCTTTACCTGGAATATTAAAACGGTCGAAGGTAAAGCGCAGGTGGCAGATATGCTGTCGCATCAGCTGGCCACAACCAAGCCGAGCGGTTGGAAAATAGCCGAAGGTGAAGTTCCAACTGAAGACGGCGGAATAACCACCGCTTGGATCGAGTTCGAAACCGAAGTGGCACGCGGCTACGGGTTGATCCGCCTCAAGGATGGCAAGATATGGACCCTGCTGACCACGATGGTCGAGCTGAAAGGTCATGAAGAACCCAAAGGGTTCAACCGTCCACTTGGGGCCAAGCACGGCGCGGGCAAACACAGGACCACATGGGCAGAAGAACGGGTGCAGGAAGAGGCTGAACTGGGCTACAAGACACAGCCCTACTGCGTCATCATCGGCGGCGGTCAGGGTGGTATCGCCATGGGCGCGAGGCTGCGTCAGCTGGGTGTGCCGACGATAATCGTTGAACGGAATGACCGGCCGGGCGACAGTTGGCGCAATCGCTACAAATCCCTCTGCCTGCATGATCCGGTTTGGTACGATCATCTTCCTTACATCAAGTTCCCGGAAAACTGGCCCGTCTTCTCGCCCAAGGACAAGATCGGTGACTGGCTTGAGATGTACACCAAGGTGATGGAGTTGAACTATTGGACGCGCACGACGGCCAAATCCGCCACGTTCGATGAAGACAAGGGCGAATGGACCATCACTGTCGACCGGGACGGTGAAGAGGTTGTACTGCGGCCCAAGCAACTGATCATGGCGACAGGGATGTCCGGCAAGAAACGCATGCCTGATTTTCCGGGTATGGATGTTTTCAAAGGCGAACAGGTGCATTCGTCGGAACATGAAGGCCCGGACAAATGGGCCGGTAAAAAGGTCGTTGTGGTGGGGTCCAACAACTCGGCCCACGACATCTGCGCGGCGCTTTGGGAAAACGATGCCGATGTGACAATGGTGCAGCGGTCCTCAACCCATATTGTCCGCTCGGACACCCTCATGGAAATCGGACTGGGCGATCTCTATTCTGAACGTGCGGTGCGGTCTGGCATGACGACCGAAAAGGCCGATCTAATCTTTGCATCGCTGCCCTATCGCATTCTTCATGAATTCCAGATTCCGGCCTATGCCGCGATGAAAGAACAGGACAAAGAGTTCTATGATGGCCTTGAAAAGGCCGGGTTCTGGCTGGACTGGGGCGATGACGACAGCGGGCTGTTCATGAAGTACCTGCGTCGCGGATCGGGCTACTACATTGATATCGGGGCCAGTCAGTTGATCATTGATGGTGAGATCAAGCTGAAACGCGGCCAGGTCACCGCGCTTGATGAAACCGGAGTCATACTTGATGACGGCACGCATCTGGATGCCGATCTGGTGGTCTACGCGACGGGGTATAATTCGATGAACGGCTGGGTCGCAGACCTGATGGGTCAGGATATGGCAGATCGACTTGGGAAATGCTGGGGCCTGGGTTCTGACACAACCAAGGACCCGGGGCCTTGGGAAGGCGAGCAACGCAATATGTGGAAGCCGACACAGGTTCCAAACCTTTGGATGCATGGTGGAAACCTGCATCAGTCCCGGCACTATTCACAGTTCCTGTCGTTGCAAATAAAAGCCCGAATGGAGGGTATCCCGACGCCTGTCTACGGCCTGCAAGAAGTATATCACCTCAGTTAAAGCACGCGCTTCGAACAAAAAGTGGACATCGCGCCATCGCGAAATGAAAAAACAGTTGTAGCGGTTCCATTCTAATTGATGAGCTTTCTTTACAGCTATCCTTAATCAGGAGAATCTTCATGCTCGTCCAGGTCCAAAACCGCAGGGTCGATCATGCGTTTGCTCGCGCTCATCCTGACTGAGTTCCGCATGGCTTTACTCCGCCGGAGCAATCTCCGAAAACGCGCTTCGTCGAGCACAAGCAATGTCGAAGGTGCCAACACCCGCACGTTCACGCGACGGGGCCGTTTCATTAGCATGGCCAATTGCCCAAACATTTCGCCACGACCTAACCGCGTGATGTGTCTGCCGAACTCCACTTCGACTGCCCCAGAAGCGATAAAAAACACACTCCGGGTCAATTCATCTTTGGAAAGGATCGTGTCACCCGCGTTGGCGTAACGGGTACGAAGCGCTCTACTGAGTTTTCGCAATGAAGCTTTGTCGAGATCAGAGAATAGTGGAAACTGCCTGACCAGATCCCGCCCCTTCAGGGCGATGTCCAGTACAGGACGCCCTTCGGATAAAGCACGTCGTGCCGCCACTTCCTGCATCAACACTGAATAGAGCTCTTCGCCTACCAAGCCATCCTCGCGCATGACCGCGTATTCTCGCTCCTCCAGTCGCAATGCTGTCCTTCGGATGAACCGCCGCTCCAGCTTTTCCGCATAACCTGGATATTGGAGCCGCAATCCTTCAAGCGCTGTCTCAACCGCCTCGGATCGGCGCTCCAACAGGTCGTCTAGCAACTCCGCAACCCGGCGACCGTGGATCCGGCGTATGCGACCACGGACAAACCCATCGAGATCTCGAAGGATCAGACGTTGCATGAGCAGTCTTTCGAACCTGTCCGCTGTTATACGAGTGAGCGGAAACGAGATTCGTAGGCGGTTGTGCAGGAAAACGGCGATCCGAAAAGACTTGCCATAGACGACAGATCGATTGGACGCGCGCTGATAGCCGATCCGCCCACCGGTCCTTGCGCCTTCAATGAGCCGATCCGCGTCTGACAGAATTTTTTCGCTGAGAACGGATGACATGGTGCGCTCTCGCATTCGGGCCAAAACTGAATCCCGCTCTGCACCGGCTAACGCAATAAGGCCAAGCGTGATCCGGTCACGATCCAGGATCTCCGCGCTGTCTTCGGCGGCTTTTACAGCCTCGTCGAGGCGTTCGCTAAATTGTTTGGCTTCGTTTCTTACAATTTGGTGGGTCAAGTCGTAGTTTTCCGCAGTGCGAGACACATCCTCGCGGACTGATTGCAAGGCGACTGCGACCACCTGGCGCGACAATGCCGTATCAAGCGGAGTGAGTTTGTCGAGTCCTAGCTTTGTGATCACCGTTCGCAAGGTTGTCCCTTGGACAATCAGTGTAAACAGCGTAAAGCCAGTGGCCAAAATGCCGACCAGACGCTTGGTTTCGAGCGGTACTTGAGTGCTTTCGGTGACTGCTAGTGCCAATGCCAAAGTCACGGCGCCCCGCAGCCCACCCCAAAGCATTGCGGTGCGATAGGGGCGTTCCACAACTGGCGACAGACCGATTGTCGTGAGCAAGGGCAACAAGCCGAACAAAACCGCCGCCCGCGCCAGTGTTGCGGCAAGAACCACTACCGCCAACAGGCCAAAGTCAGACGGTTGCACCCCTTCCAATAGTCTCGGTATTAACAATGCTGCAAGAATAAAGATCAGTGCTCCGGCCCAATGTGCCAAAAGATCCCATACTTCTTGCAGATTTACCCAAGCAACCGGTGACAAACGACCGGGGCCGGTGAGGTTGAGCGTTAGACCTGTGACCACTACTGCGATAACACCCGAAGCCCCGACGCTTTGTTCCGCAACGATATAGGCGAGGTACGGCAGCGCGACAGAAATTGAAATTTGCGCCTTGTCCCAACGGTCTACGAAAGCCATCATCCAAACCGCCAAACGCGCCATAAGCCAACCAGTGAGTGCTCCGCCAACGATCAACAGCGGAAACTGCCCCACGGCGTCACTTAGCGACGGATCAGGTGTAGAAAAGCGTGCAATTTTGACCCCCTAAGCGGGGAAATCGGCGTCCAAATTTGACCCCTCCCTATGGTTGTAGACATCCTTTTCATTGAGCAGTCGATGGAGAGGCAAGCGGGATGATTTGCGTGGAAACTATTAGAAAAGTGCGTCGCTTACACCTGATCGAAAAAAAGAGCATCAAGGAAATTTGCCGTTCGCTCAATTTGAGCCGTGCAACGGTTCGAAAGATAATCCGATCGGGAGTGACGGAGTTCAAATATGAGCGCAAATCGCAGCCATACCCGGTGCTCGGGCCTTGGCGCGCGCGTCTGGATGAAACGCTTGAGGAGAACGAGGCGCTTCCGAAGAAACACCGCAAGCGGATGACCAAAATCTGGAAGGAACTCTCCGATGATGGTTTTGGCGGCGGGTATGACAGTGTTCGACGCTACACAAAGAATTGGCGCATTGCGCACGGCCGACAACAGGCGCAGGCGTTCATCCCGCTGATCTTTGATCCTGGGGAGGCGTACCAGTTCGACTGGAGTGTGGAGACGGTTTTGATGGACGGTGCACTCACGACCGTGAAGGTTGCCCATTTCAAACTTTGCCATAGCCGCATGCCATTCTCCATTGCCTATCCGCGCGAGACGCAGGAGATGGTCTTTGATGCCCACGACGAGGCCTTCAAATTCTTTGGTGGAGGCTGCATCAACGGGATCTACGATAACATGACGACCGCCGTCGATGCGATCCTGTCGGGCAAGGAAAGAAAGTTCAACAAGGCATTCTCCCGGATGTGTTCTCATCATCTGGTGAACCCGATCGCCTGTACGCGCGCGGCCGGTTGGGAGAAGGGTCAGGTTGAGAATCTGGTCAAGGAGAGCCGCGCCTATAGTTTTACACCGCGTCTGGAGGTGGCCGACTTCGATGAATTGAATGCCCGGCTGCAAAAAGACGCGATCAAACGCGCAAAAGAACTGCGGCATCCGGAAAACCTGGAGGTGACGGTCTGGGAGGAGTTCCAGCAGGAAAAGCCGCTGCTGACGCATCTGCAGAAGCCCTTCGTCGGGTTCCGTGAAAAGACGGTCGCCGTGAGCCGAACCTGCCTGATCAACTTCGAAAGAAACAAATACAGCGTTGAGGCAAGAGCTGTTGGACGTCAGGTCCAGTTGCAGGTCTACGCCACGCGGATTGTCCTGCGCCAAGACGGTGAGATTGTCGGAGAGCACGAACGGTGCTTCGGCCGAGGAAAAACGATCTTCAACCCTTGGCACTATGTGCCCGTCCTCAAGCGCAAGCCTGGCGCTCTGCGCAATGGAGCACCGTTCCGTGACTGGGACCTACCACCGGCAATGACGCAGATCTGGACCCATCTGCGGGGCACATCCGACGGAGACCGGCAACTTGCCGATATTCTTTTCGCTGCTTACCAGCACGACATTGATGTGGTCGAGGCTGCCTGCGAAGAAGCTCTAAAATCTGGCCTGCGCAAGGCCGATGCGATCCTGAACATTGTCTCTCGGCGCACCAATCCCCCGCCGCCAAAGGCGATTGAGCCGCCTGCCCACCTGCAGCTGAAAATGGCACCGATCGCGGATTGCGCTCGCTATGACAGGCTTGGAGGCTCCCATGCAACTGCGTAAGGAAATTCTCGAACTTGCCCGTCAACTGAAGTTGCCAGGCATCGTCAACTGCTTTGACGAAGTGATGCAGGCCGCAGCCAAAAACAACTGGCGGCCCCAACAGGTCGTGGCCGAACTCCTCACGGCCGAACTGGCCGAAAAGACTGCGCGCTCGATCCGGTATCAGATGGGTGCCGCAAAGTTCCCGGTCTGCAAGTCCTTACCTGAGTTCGACTTCACGGTCAGCCCCGTCAACGAGGAAGTCGTGCGCAATCTTCATGACGGCGATTTTATGGACCAGGCCAGGAATGGCGTGCTGGTCGGTGGAACCGGATCGGGCAAAACGCATCTCGCAACAGCGATCGGGGGCCACGCGGTCAATAACCGCCGGCGGGTCAGGTTCTTCAGCGCTGTGGATCTCGCGAACAAGCTGGAGGCTGAACATCGCGAAGGCAACGCCGGGCGGCTCAGCGAGCAGCTGATCCGCGTCGACCTCGTGATTATAGACGAACTCGGTTATCTGCCGTTCGCAGAGTCTGGTGGACGATTACTCTTCCATCTCATCAGCAAACTGTACGAGCGAACGTCTATTCTGCTAACAACCAACCTCGCATTTGCTGAATGGCCGAGTGTGTTCACAGATGCCAAAATGACCACTGCTCTCCTGGATCGACTGACACACCATTGCGATATCATCGAAACCGGGAACGAAAGCTGGCGAATTAACCACCGCGACTAACCTCGAAATCGGGGAATAAATTCAAAACAGACAGCAGGTCAAACCTTCAGTCGAGCTACGCTCTCTTTTCGGTTTGACCTGCTGTCCACCCCCTCCTGAATCAACCTAAACACGACCCCCTCAACGCCCCTCTTAGCTCCAAGGGGGGTCAAATTTGGACGCCGATGGGGGGTCATTATTCAATGCCGATTGACACGGTCCTGACCGCTCATCTGCGCCAATAGGCGTGCACGGCGCACCGAAAGCTCACCCATCTGACTGCCGAGCACGTTCAGGTCAACGTCGATGTCGGTGCTGTCCAGCCGGATCAGAGGTTGACCTTCTTCGACAAATTCTCCGTCGGCAATCATGATGTCGCGGATGATACCGCCGTCCAGATGCTCGACCGTTTTGCGATCGCCTTCGACTACGAATGAAGCAGGGGCAACCACCGCCCCGTCCAGTTTCGAGGCGAAGGCCCAGTAGGCGCTGCCTCCGACAAAGGCCATCAGGGTGATCACGCCGACCCAGACATAGCGTCCGATCCGAGGGGAGGCGTCCGAGATGTCGATGAACTCTGCCTCATTCAGCGACAGCGCATTGCGAGAGGCGTTTTGCGGGACAATCTGTGTCATTGGGCTGCTCCTGTGATTTGCGTTTCGGGAACTGGCTGAGGGGTCGGGCGGGTGCCCTTGCCCGAGCTATCCAGAACATTGCGGCGATTGACTTTCAGCACGTCGTCCTTGTCGCCAAACTGGGTCTGGGACCCGTTGCGCATGACCATGACCTTGTTGGCGGCCTGCAAGGTTGCGGGGCGGTGGGTCATTACGATGGCGATGGAGCCACGGGCCTGAGTGGCCAGAATGGCATCGCGCAAGGCCTGTTCCCCTTCGGCATCCAGGTCCGAGTTCGGTTCGTCGAGTACCAGCACGAACGGATCACCATAGAGCGCGCGGGCCAGGGCCAAACGCTGTCTTTGACCGCCGGACAGGAAGAACCCCTGACCGATGCGCGTTTCATATCCTTCGGGCAGGGCGCTGATCATCTCGTGAATGCCAGCCTCCTGCGCGACGCGGAAAACCTCAGCGTCGTCGATGGCGACCGAAAAGCGCGCGATGTTTTCGCGGATCGTGCCGTCGAATAGCTCGACATCCTGCGGCAGGTAGCCGATCTGTTTGCCCAGATCCTCGGCGTTCCATTTCGACATCGGGCTGCCATCCAGCAGAACCTCACCCCGCTGCGGGTGCCAGATCCCGGCCAGCATCTTGCTCAGCGTCGTCTTGCCGGAGCCGCTATGGCCAATGACAGCCAGAACGTCGCCCGCGGCCAGATCGAAGTCGATACCCCGAATGGTGGCATTGATCGCGCGCGGCGGACCGGCCTGAGCGATTTTCACATCCAGCGTCTTGAAGGCGCGGGGCAGGTGCAGGTTGGGTGTTTCTTCGGCGAAATCTTCGGTCAGTGCTTTGATTTTGGAATACGATCCGCGCGCGGCCAAAAATCCTCGCCATTGGCCGATGAGCGGATCAATTGGCGCCAGCGCTCGCGCCAAGACGATGGTCGCGGCGATCATGACGCCAGCGGTGGATTCGCCGGTAATGGCAAGGGCCGCGCCCAAGCCCAGAATGGCCGATTGCAGGCCCATACGGATGGTCTTGGACAGAACCGAAAAGCCAGCGATACGGTCAGCCGCCCGTATTTTATGGGCGTGCGCGTCGATTTGCAGGGCGGTCCAACGACGCACCAGATCGGATTTCATGCCCAGCGCGTGGACCAGTTCGGCATTGCGATCCGAGGTCTTGAACAGCGCGTCCGAGCGCCCTCGGGTCTCGGCGGCGTTTCGCATCGGTTTCTGCGCGCGGGCGTTGTTGATCAGCGCCATGACGGTCAGGGTGACGGCTCCGGCAAGTCCCAGCAGACCCAGCAGAGGATGCAGGACATAGAGGACCAGCAGGTAAATGGGCATCCACGGCGCGTCGAAAAAGGCGGTCAGGGTCGAGCCCGAGATGAACTCGCGAAATCCGTTGACGTCGTCGACCAGATTCTCGGCGCTCTGTGCCTCGCCCTGAACCCGGCGGCGCATGGCGGCCCCCAGAACCGGCGCGCCGACGGCCATCTCGAACCGGGCAGCCAGACGGCCCAGGATGCGCATCCGCATCAGGTCGAGACAGGCGATCGCGACAAAGACGCCGCCCAGCAGAAGGGTCAGCGCGATCAGCGTGTCGACATTCTGGCTGGTCAGGACCCGGTCATAGACCTGCAGCATGTAAAGCGGCCCGGCCAGCATCAGCAAGTTGAGAAACAGGCTGAAGAAAGCGACAGCAACAAACCCTTTGCGCAACGAGGCCCATGCGGTTTGTACGGGGTTGGATTTCTGAAACATCGTCTTGCCCTTTTCCGGTTTGGCAAACGGGGCGGTATGAGCCGCCCCGTCCGTTTTCGATTAAGCGACGAAGTCGTCTTCGGTCAGGTCGGTGGTGTTGACGCCCGCCAGACGGATCGAGCCTTCGGTGCCGAACGAGATCACTGCGTCGTTGCCATCCTGTGCGACATTCACCGCGCCGCCGAAATCGGGACCGAAATCGCCAAACTGCAGCTGGTCGAGGCCAATCTCGAAGTCCTGGATCACGTCGTCTCCGAAGTTCGCGCCGAAGGTGAAGGTATCCGCACCTGCGCCGCCGATCAGGATGTCATTGCCAACCTCACCCGAGATCAGGTCATCGCCGTCACCACCGCTGAGCTTGTTGTCGAGATCGCTGCCGATGATGATGTCACCATCGTCCGACCCGATCACATTCTCGATCGACTGCAGAACATCGACCTCGATCTGGTTGTCGATGACGTCCTGACCGATGACACCGGTGCCGCCTGTGGCGTTCACGTCCAGCGTGGCACCTGCATCCACCAGCGTATCCTGCACGACCGGGCCATTTGCACCAGCCGGAGCGTTGTGCAGATGGATGGCCGAGACAACACCCGGGATCGGCGTGTTCAGGTCGGCCTCGTTCAGGCCCACAACGCTCAGCTCGCTGGAATAGGTCACCTCACCTGTGTTCAGGTTCTGGGTGATGACCAGAGAGGCCTCGCCGGTGGCTTCGCTGTCCGAGGTCGGCCCCGGTTCCTGCGCCGCGTCCAGACCGCCGCTCAGGGTGACGGTGCGGATGCCATGCTCGGTCTCGACACTGTCCACCAGCAGCTGCCCGCGGATTTCGCCGCCGGGGAAGTCCGATGTATGGATGTTGTAGTACAGGTTGCCCTGAAGCGCCTGTTCCACAAAGGCCGCACCATTGGCGATGTTCGCGCCGAACTGACCGGGGGCAGAGACCACGGCGTCCTTGACCGAGACATTGAAGCCCGTATCGCGGGTTGCGGTGCCATTGCCATTGGCGCCCAGGCGCACTTCGACCGCGACATCCAGGTCCGAGAAGTCGGCTGTGTCGATGCCGTCGCCACCGTCGATGAAGTCATTGCCCAGACCACCGGTCAGAACATTGTCCGCATCGCCCGCGATCAGAACGTCGTCGCCCGCGCCACCATCGATATTGCCGTTGGTAGTGCCCAGATCGACAAAGATGTCATCGCCTGTGCCCAGCAGGACGTTGCCGTTGATCACGCCTTCGTCGTCATTGACGATGGTCACGTCACCCGCATCCGAGGCGTCGATTGCATTGACCGTTCCGCGAATCTCACCTTCGTTCAGGATCGCCCCCAGAAGGTTCAGGCCACCGTCAACGCGGATACCTGCAGCTGCGTCCGAGGTCTCGGACCCTGCGATCAGGCCTTCGTTGACGACCACCCCGGCAAATCCGGCCTCAGACTGGCTGGTAAACAGGCGCAGGCCATCACCGACCTGATTGCCCTCAACCGCGTCGCCGCGACCTTGCAGGGTGCCTTCGTTCAGAATGGCCGCCGACACGATATCGCCTTCGACATCGCCGGTTTGCAGCGACACGGCCGAGCCGTTGTTGCCCAGACCCGCATCAACCAGACCGGTGTTGTTGAAGGTATAGTTGTCGGCAGTGCCATCGGCATAAACGGTGCCATTGCGCTGGTTGCCGGTGCCCAGGATTTCGCCTTCGTTGACGACCTCAAGCCCTTCGCCATCGATGTTCACCGCACGGCTGTCCGACGTGACTGTTCCACGGTTCACAAACGAGCCGCCGTTATGATCGCCGGTCCCGAAGTAGACACCGTTTTGCACGCCTGCGAATACGCCGCCTTCTTCGTTGACCAACTGGCCCTGGAAGTTGACGTTGTTCACCGCGCGGAACGCGCCGACGGTTCCGTTTGCACCTTCGGACAGCACAGTGCCTGCGTTGGTGATGGAGCCGGTGAACGTGCCAGCGTTGCCGACATTGCCGATGCGGATACCGTCGCCTGCGGCATTGGTACCCGCTGCCGCGTTGCCGCGACCCTGGATCAGACCGTCATTGTTCAGCGTGAACGCATTCTCGCCTGCGATCTCGGCGCCAAAGCCCGAACCTTCATTGCCTTCACCCGCATCGACGACGCCGGTTTCTTTGTTGTTGAAGGTGAAGTCTTGCGCAGTGCCATCGGCGTAGACGGTGCCGTTGCGCTGGCTGTCGGTGCCGACAATCTCGCCTGCGTTGTTCACTTCCAACCCGATGCCGTCGATGTTGAACGCGCGGCTGTCGGACGAGATCACCCCGCCTTCGAGGTTGTTGAACACACCACCGGTGTGATCCGCGCCTTCACCGGCGACCGGGTTGCCGAAATAGACGCCGTTCTGAACGCCCGAAATCTGGCCCGAGTTGTTGAACTCACCCTGGGAGGACACACCGTTGACGAAACGCACACCGGCAACGGTGCCATTTGCACCCTCCGAGTCGATAGTGCCCGAGTTGTTGATGACCGCATCAGTGACGCCGATGTTGCTCACATTGCCGACCCGGATACCGTCGCCTGCCGCATTGGAGCCCGCCGCCGCATTGCCGCGACCCTGAATGGTGCCTGCGTTGTCCAGCGTGAAGGAGGATGCGCCATCCGCAGTTCCGCCGATTTCAACGCCAAAGCCCGACCCTTCATTGCCTTCACCCGCGTCAATGGTGCCGGTGACCAGGTTATTGACTGCGAAATCATCGGCGGTGCCGTCGGCATAAACGGTGCCGTTGCGCTGGCTGTCCGTACCAAGGATATCGCCGCCGTTCACTAGGTTCACACCCGTGCCGTCGATATTCACCGCGCGGCTGTCGGACTGGATCGTGCCGAAGTTCAGAACATCCAGATCATGTGTGCCCTGACCGATATAAAGCCCATTTGCGGCACCCTCAATCACCCCGGTCGAGGTGTTCAGAATTTCGCCCTCGGCGCTTGCGCCATCCGCGATGCGGATACCGGCAGCTGTGCCTTGCGTGCTTTCCGATGTGATCAGCCCGCTGTTGACGATCTCGGTCTCGAGGATCGTGCCCTCGGCACCGTTGTTGATGCGGATACCGTCACCTGCCAGACCGGTGTTCGATGCCGCCTGACCACGGCCCTGAATGGTGCTGCCAAAGCCGTTGAAGATATCGGTTTCCACACGGTCACCAACCTCATCCCCGACCTGAAGCGAGATCCCGGCGCCCTGATTGCCTTCACCGGCATCCACTGTTCCGCCCGTGAAGTTCGAGATCGAGATATCCTCGGCGGTGCTGTTGGTATAGATCGTGCCGTTGCGCTGATCTCCGGTGCCAAGGATGTCGCCGAAGTTGCGCACATCAATGCCCTGGCCCTGAATATCCACGGCACGGCTGTCGGAGGAGATCACACCGTCACGGAAGTTGTCCAGGCTGCCCGAGCTTTCGGGTCCTGCAAACTGAACACCGTTGAAGTCGCCCGAGATCTCACCAAAGTTGCGCACGGCTGCGCTGCCGGTGACTTGAACGCCGGTCGCCAGTGCATCGGGGCCGTTATTCGCCTCGATCACGCCCGAGCGGAAGTTGAACACGTCAACATCCTCGCCCTGCGCCTGAACGGCCGCGACGGCGTTGTTGGTGACGATCTCGCCAAAGTTCAGCAGGCGGGAAAAGTCATTGGCCAGAACAAAGGCGGGCGTGTCATCCACGATCGTGTTCTGGAAGAAGTTGTTGAAAAGGGTTTGGCCGTCACGTGTGGTCTCTTGCGCCAGTGTTGACGTGGTCAAGAGACGGGCGCGCAGGCTTTCTACGAATTGGGACAGCATGGGTCACTCCGTCTGGTTTGTTGCGTGATGCAGGTGGCCCGTTCGATCGGGCAACCGACGCATCAAATCAGTAGGCCTGGCCCGTGGTCAGCGAAAATTCATGGTCCAAATTGGGGGTATAACCAACGCAAATACTCACGGATTTCGTGAAGTCTTCACTGGCCGCGGCCTTGATTTTAACGGCGATGCTATGGGAAAACGCGGGTCGCTCACTTATTTGATGACGACGTTTCACCTATTTGTGACGGGATGTGGGGGGCAAATCCCCCTCAAACCGCCGCGCGGGCTTCTGAAACAGGGAGGCCGCGCGTAGTGTCACAGGTACCTTGACCTATTTATTTGTTCGAATTGCCCCGCCATGAACCTCAGAGACCTGGAATACGTCATTGCCATCGCCAAGCACGGCCAGTTCAGTCAGGCCGCCTCGGCCTGCAACGTGTCCCAGCCTGCGATGTCCAACCAGATCAAGAAGCTTGAACAGGAGCTGGGCGTCGAGCTGTTCCTGCGCCTGAGCAATGAGGTCCGCCCAACCGCCTGTGGCGCGCGGATCGTCGACATCGCGACCCGGATGCTGAATGACGCGCAAAAGATCCGCGACACAGCGACCGAGTTCCGCGACCCCGAGGCGGTGCCTTTTACCATCGGCATGACGCCCACGTTGGCGCCGTACCTGACACAGTATTTCTCGGAGCTGTTCAGCACTTTGTTTCCGCGCATGCGAGTGACAATGATCGAAGACCTGCCGCAAAACATGTTGCAGATGGTCGAAGACCACACGCTGGACCTGGCGCTTGTCGCCAAGATCAACAATAGCGACGCGCTGGATTTCACCTCGATCTGGTCCGAGCCTCTGTTTCTGGCGCTGCGCGAGGGGCATCCGCTGCATACTCTGCCCTCGATTTCTGCCGATGAGGTGCCAGTGCATGATTTCATCCGTTTGCCCCATAGCTTCGGCTATGCGCTGGAAGATCGGTTGCCCAAGCAGGATCCCTCCAGCCGTATCAGTAAGCGCTTTGATCTGACCGCTTTGCGGTTCGAGACGATCTGCCGTCATATCTGCCACTCTGACGATTGCACGATTGTTTCCGCCCTGGCGGCCGAGCAGTTCAAGCGGGATAACTGGCCGCTTTGCTTTATTCCGTTCGAAGGACCAGGCCATCTGCGCGATCTAGGGGCGGCGACGCGGCCCAATTGCCCGCGCAAACCGATGCTGGCGCGGATCGGAGAATACATTCGCGAAAAACCCCCGATCGGAGTGATCCCGACCTATCGACCCGAGGAAGTTGATCCGCCGAAACAGCCAGCGACGGTCTGAGCGTTTTCGGCAAAGGGGTTAGTAGGTGGTCCGCATCTGATAACCTTGATGGAAGGTCATTCTGACGAATGTGACCGGTTTGCTTTGGAACCATGTCGTGCGTTCCAGTTGGAACAACGGTGTGCCCGGTGGCACTGACAGAAAGTCCTGCAACTGCCCGGTGGCCGGAACCGCCGAGAAGGCGATCTCAGCGTTGGAAAAGGGAACCTCGGACAGCAGCCATTCATTGGGGCCGGTGGTCAGAAAGCTCTCATTCACCACGTGAGGTACGGCATCGACGCTGATCCAGCGCTCTTCAAACTGAAAAGGGCGGTTGTCGGCGTGATGCATGCATTGAAGATGCAGGATTTGTGCACCTTCCTGCAGGCTCAGCTTGGCCTGTAGCCACGCTGGGCAATCGATCTGCGTACGGCTGACAAGCGCATAGCGGTACTCGGCATTCATATCCTCGATCGTCTGGCGGACAACGGTGATCGGCAGTTTGGCCTGTTTGACCGGTGTCGTGACAACCCGGGTGCCTCCTTTGCGCTTGCGGGTGATGATGCCCTGTTCCGCCAGCTCTCGAAGCGCGCGGTTCACGGTAGCTCGGGCGCAGCCGAACTCGGCGGCCAGTTCCAGCTCGGTCGGAAGCAAGCTTCCCTGAGGCCAGATGCGGCTTTGGATACGGTTGATCACCTCGTCACGGATATCCTGAAAACCGATGTTCTTCTGTTCCGCCACGATCTGATCCCGTTTCCTCAATAAGCTTATTCATAATATGCATTGCAGGCGACCCTCGCGTAAAGAGGATGCCTAGCGTTACAAGTGAGGCAATATCTCGGCTATGGCTTTTCTGTACCGCGCCACGATCTGGTCACGTGCCACATGTTGACCCTCCTTGACCTTGTGTCGCCCAGCCGACCAAAGGTCGGTCACCACTCTGTCTTGTGCAGCAAACACAAGCCCGTCCAGTAACTGTTCAGGTCGCAAAGTGCACAGCGCCGGATCACTGCTGTCGATGGCAACGAGGTCGGCCAAAGCGCCCTCAGCGATCTGCCCCGCGTTGCGTCCCAGCGCCTGCGCTCCCCCCATCGCGGCACCGCAATAGAGGGTTTGTCCGACGGACCCTTCGCCAACCACGAGCACATTGCGGGACAGGTCGCGCAGGCGTTGGGAGTACTCCAGCGTTCGAAGCTCCTCGGTCAGTGAAATCCGGACATTTGAATCTGATCCCACGCCGAACGCACCGCCTACAGCGAGGTAAACAGCGCCGTTGAACGGGCCGTCGCCCAGATTGGCTTCGGTGATTGGACAGAGGCCAGCGACAGCGCCTGACGCCGCCAATGCGCGTGTTTCTTCATCCGTCATGTGGGTGGCGTGGATCAAGCACCAATGCCCGTCAACAGAGGCATTACCCAGCAGCCATTCGACCGGGCGCGCGCCCAAGCCAGCCTGCACCTGTGCAACTTCCTTGGGCTGCTCGGCTATGTGGATATGAACCAAACCTGTGTGATGGCTCAGCACTTCTTTCAAATCGGCGGGTGAGGTCGAGCGCAGGGAATGCGGGGCAATTCCCACCCGGACATCCTCTGGCAATGCGGCGCTGGCCGCTTTGGCCTCGTCCACCAGTCGCAGGAAACGTGTCACGTCGTTGCCGAACCGCTGTTGCCCGGGTTCCAAAGGCACTTCTCCGACCCCGGCATAGGAGTAGAGGACGGGCAGATGCGTCAGGCCGATACCTGTTTCGACGGCGGCAGCCATGATGCTATCGGACAGCTCGGCCAGCCGCTCATAGGGTGCGCCGCCGGGTTGATGGTGCAGATAGTGGAACTCTCCGACCGAGGCGAACCCGGCCTCCTGCATCTCCATGTAGACTAGTGCCGCGATGGCCTGAATCTGACCGGGCGTCAGTTGTGCAGTGAAGCGATACATCACATCGCGCCACGTCCAGAAGCTGTCCCGCCCGGCGCGTCGGTATTCAGTCATTCCTGCCATGGCCCGCTGAAAGGCATGGCTGTGAAGGTTGGCCAGCGCAGGCAACAGGGTGTCGACCGTGACATCTGCGTCCTGCGCTTTGGCGGCTGCGACCACAGTGGCGATGTGCCCGTCCTTCAGATCCAGCCTGACATTTTCTGCCCAACCTGTTGGTAGCAATGCGCGCTTCGCGAAGATGGTCATTTGGCTCTCCATTTTATGGATAGACATAAAACATATTGGAATGTACTAGAAAAGAGAGAATTGCATCCAGTGCGAGAATCAAATGCCCACAACCCACATCCTGAAGGACTTGAGCGCCGCAACCATGGTAGAGAATGGCGCGCCTTATGGGATGATCGAGTCGGCGGCGATAGTGATCGAAGGCAATAAAATCGCATGGGTTGGACCGCAGGCCGAATTGCCCGAAACCTATGTCGGGTCGTCTGAGACGTCTTTCGCTGGGCGACTGGTCACGCCCGCTCTGATCGACTGCCACACGCATGTGATCCACGGCGGCCACCGTGCGGTCGAGTTTGAGATGCGCTTGAATGGGGCGAGCTATGAAGAGGTCGCCCGCGCCGGAGGGGGGATCATCTCGACGGTAACGGCCACGCGTGCGGCCAGTCTGGATGACCTAGTTGTGCAGGCGCTGCCGCGTGTAGATGCGATGCTGGCCGAAGGTGTCTCGGTCATCGAGGTGAAATCCGGCTACGGTTTGGATCGCGAGACCGAATTGACCATGCTGCGCGCCGCGCGGGCTTTGCAAGACCACCGTCCGGTGCGAGTCGTAGCCAGTTTTCTGGGTGCCCATGCCGTGCCGGTGGAGTACAAGGGCAATCCGGACGCATATATAAGTGAGGTTTGCATTCCAACCCTGCGCGCCGCCCATGCCGAGGGGCTGGTTGATGCAGTTGATGCCTTCTGCGAAGGGATTGCCTTTCTGCCCGACCAACTCGTGCCATTGTTTGATGTGGCGAGAGAGCTTGGCCTGCCGATCAAACTCCACGCCGAACAGTTGTCCAACCTGGGCGGCGCAAAGCTGGCGGCCAGCTACGGCGCACTGTCTGCGGATCATATCGAGTATCTCGATGACGAGGGTGCCAACGCGATGGCGCGCGCTGGCACGGTTGGCGTGATCCCGCCCGGTGCTTTCTATACCCTGCGCGAAACGCAATCTCCGCCCATTGATCTGCTGCGCAAGCACAATGTCCCGATGGCTTTGGCGACGGATTGTAATCCGGGATCTGCCCCAATGACCTCTCTGCTCTTGGCAATGAACATGGGCTGCACCCTGTTCCGTATGACACCCGAAGAGGCGCTGAAAGGCGTGACCCTCAACGCGGCCCGCGCGCTGGGTTTGCACGATTGCGGCCAGATTGCACCCGGCATGCGCGCTGATCTGGCGATCTGGAACGTCTCTCACCCGGCCGAGCTGTCCTATCGCATCGGCTTCAACCCGCTACACACTCGCATTTTCGGAGGCGCAGTTTGACCACCCTGACCCTTACGCCCGGCGCTGTTTCTCTGGCGCAGTTGGAGCAGGTGTTCCGAGACGAATGCGCCGTGCAGCTGGACCCGGCCTGCCATCCCGGCATTCAGGCGGCCCACGCGCGCATCGCGGATGCCGCTGCGGGTGAGGTCGCAGTCTACGGCGTCAACACGGGCTTCGGCAAGCTTGCCAGTGTCAAGATTGCGGCCGAGGATACGGCGACCTTGCAGCGCAATCTGATCCTGTCGCATTGCTGCGGCGTCGGCCCAGCGATCCCGCGAGCGCATGCGCGGTTGATGATGGTTCTGAAACTGCTCAGCCTTGGGCGCGGAGCCTCGGGCGTGCGGCTGGAGTTGATCACGCTGCTTGAGGCTATGCTGGCCAAGGGAGTCACCCCCGTGATCCCCGCGCAGGGGTCGGTCGGGGCCTCTGGCGATCTGGCGCCGTTATCCCATATGGCCGCCGTCATGATGGGCGCGGGTGCGGCCGAATTTGGCGGTAAACTCATGCCGGGGGCTGAGGCGCTGGAGGCAACTGGCCTTACGCCGGTGGAGCTTGGTCCGAAAGAAGGTCTCGCGCTGATCAATGGCACCCAGTTTTCGACCGCTTTTGCTTTGGCGGGCCTGTTTGGCGCGTGGCAAGCGGCCCAGAGCGCGCTGGTCACCTCGGCACTGACCACAGACGCGATCATGGGGTCCACCGCGCCGTTGCAGCCTGAAATCCACAGCCTTCGAGGACATCGCGGCCAGATTGAGGCCGCAGCCACCATGCGCGCCCTGCTGGCCGGATCGGTGATCCGAGAAAGCCACCGCGACGGCGATACGCGCGTGCAGGACCCGTATTGTATCCGCTGCCAGCCGCAGGTCGTCGGTGCAGCAATGGACGTGATCCGACAGGCCGCCACAACGCTTGAGCTTGAGGCGAACGCAGCCACCGACAACCCTCTGGTCCTGTCAGAGGCCGGGCTGATCGTCTCGGGCGGTAACTTTCACGCCGAACCGGTTGGGTTCGCCGCCGACATGATCGCGCTGGCCGTTGCCGAGATCGGAGCCATCGCTCAACGCCGTATCGCATTGATCGTCGATCCGGTCCTCAGCTATGATCTGCCGCCCTTCCTGACCCCCAATCCGGGGTTGAACTCGGGCCTGATGATTGCCGAGGTCACGACGGCGGCTTTGATGAGCGAAAACAAGCATCTCGCCAACCCCTGCGTGACGGATTCGACGCCGACCTCTGCCAATCAGGAGGACCACGTCTCAATGGCGGCCCATGGCGCGCGGCGTCTGGGGCAGATGGTGACCAACCTAGAGCGCATTCTGGGGGTCGAACTGCTCTGCGCGACGCAAGGGATCGAGTTCCGCGCGCCGTTGCCCACCAGCGAGACGCTACAAGATGTGATGGACCGGCTGCGCGCGGTGGTGCCGCCATTAGGTGACGACCGCTATACCGCGCCGGATATCGAGGCAGCCTATAACCTGATTTCCAGTGGCGAGATCGCGCATAGCACAGGTGTTGCCATGCCGGAGTTGGGCGCGTGACGGATCCGGTTGAGGTCACCCGAGGCGATAGCCCAATCGTTCTGGGTCTGCCCCATACGGGCACTCATGTACCGCCCGAGGTTCAGGCCAAGCTGAACGCGTGGGGCAGGGCGCTGACGGATACGGATTGGCACATCCACACGCTCTACGACGGGTTGCTGAACGGGGCGACGACGGTCCGAGCGACCTTCCACCGCTATGTGATCGACGCCAATCGCGATCCGTCGGGCGTGTCGCTCTATCCCGGTCAGAACACGACTACACTGGTTCCGCTGACCGATTTCGATGGGAATGGGATCTGGGATCAGCGGCCATCCGACAAAGACATCGCCGAACGCCTCGCCGCGTTTCACACGCCCTATCATGCCGCGCTGATGGCCGAGCTGGAGCGGGTCAGGGCGATCCACGGCATTGCCGTCCTCTATGACTGCCACTCGATCCGCAGCACCATTCCGTACCTGTTTGACGGAGTTTTGCCCGATATGAATCTGGGCACAAAAAACGGCACGACCTGCGCGCCTGAGATCGAGGCAACGGCCCATGAGTTTGCCGCTTCATCACCCTATAGCACCGTCTTGAACGGAAGGTTCAAAGGCGGCTGGACGACGCGCCACTATGGCCGCCCGGCGGAGGGTCTCCACGCCATTCAGATGGAGCTGGCCCAATCCTCCTACCTGACAACCGAGCGCCCGCCATGGTCCTATGACGACCGTAAAGCCGACCGTTTGCGCCGCTGGCTATTCGACATTCTGGACGCCGTCCAAGACACAGCATTGGAGCTTGCATCATGACCGACCCTCGCAAGAACACCCGTGATATCTATCCACCCACCGGGCTAGAGTTGAACACCAAAAGCTGGATGACCGAAGCGCCGCTGCGGATGCTGATGAACAACCTGCACCCGGACGTGGCAGAGAACCCGCATGAGTTGGTCGTTTACGGCGGCATCGGGCGCGCGGCGCGGACTTGGAATGATTTTGATACGATCGTTTCAAGCCTCAAGGATCTGGAAGAAGACGAGACACTGGTTGTGCAATCCGGCAAACCCGTGGCCATTGTGCGGACGCATACGGATGCGCCTCGGGTGCTGATCGCGAACTCCAACCTCGTGCCGCATTGGGCCACTTGGGATCACTTCAACGAGCTCGATAAGAAGGGTCTGATGATGTACGGCCAGATGACCGCTGGCTCGTGGATCTATATCGGGACGCAGGGCATCGTTCAGGGCACTTATGAGACCTTCGCCGAGGCCGGACGTCAGCACTATGGAGGTGATCTGACCGGGAAATGGATCCTGACTGGCGGTTTGGGTGGAATGGGTGGCGCGCAGCCCTTGGCAGCGGTGTTCGCCGGGGCCTGCTGTCTGGCTGTTGATTGCAATCCGGACAGCATCGACTTCCGCCTGCGCACCAAATACCTGGACGAAAAGGCCGAAACGCTGGACGAAGCGCTTGAGATGATCGACGGCTGGACCAAGGCGGGTGAGGCGAAATCGGTCGGCCTGCTGGGCAATGCTGCCGAAATCTTCCCCGAGATTTACGCCCGGATGCAGGCCGGTGGCATGCGCCCCGATATCGTTACCGACCAGACCAGCGCCCATGACCCGGTCAACGGCTACCTGCCGCTGGGCTGGACCATGGCGCAGTGGAAGGACAAACGCGAAAGCGACCCCAAGGCGGTTGAAACTGCCGCGCGCGCCTCAATGAAACAACATGTCGCTGCGATGGTCGATTTCTGGAACGCCGGCGTACCGACGCTGGATTACGGCAACAACATTCGCCAAGTGGCGCAGGATGAAGGGCTCGAGAACGCCTTTGCCTTCCCCGGTTTCGTGCCCGCCTATATTCGCCCTCTGTTTTGCCGCGGGGTTGGCCCGTTCCGCTGGTGCGCCTTGTCTGGCGACCCCGAGGATATCTACAAAACCGATGCCAAAATGAAAGAGCTGTTCCCCGAGAACACCCATCTGCACAATTGGCTCGACATGGCGCAGGAGCGTATCGCCTTCCAAGGCCTGCCTGCACGGATCTGCTGGATCGGTCTTGGGGATCGTCACAAGGCCGGGCTGGCCTTCAACGAAATGGTCCGCACCGGAGAGCTAAAGGCCCCGGTTGTTATTGGTCGCGATCACCTCGACAGCGGGTCCGTTGCCTCACCCAACCGCGAGACCGAGGCGATGAAGGACGGTTCGGACGCTGTTTCGGACTGGCCGTTGCTGAATGCGCTGGTGAACACGGCCTCGGGCGCCACATGGGTGTCTTTGCACCATGGCGGTGGGGTCGGGATGGGCTTTAGCCAGCACGCGGGCGTAGTGATCTGCGCGGATGGCACCGATGCAGCGGCCAAACGGTTGGAGAGGGTTTTGTGGAACGACCCGGCTTCGGGCGTGTGGCGTCACGCGGATGCGGGATATGAGGATGCCAAGGCCTGCGCCCGCGAACACGGGCTGCGGTTGCCGGGTATTCTGGGATAGACCTCGGTCAGCGATCAGCGAATTGATGCGTCATATTGAACTTGTGATGCATGCCGGGTTGCGTCGTGATTTTTTTGTAGATAATAAATCGACGCAACGAAAGCTGCCGAGAGTTTCATAGATAAAATGATCATCCCTCATTCCGGCTGGACCAAAAAATCCGCGCAAGCTGTTCATGATCTCCCGCTGATGGATCTGCTGTTCCGGGCGCAAACCGTCCATCGTGAGCATTTCGATCCCAACAAAATCCAGACCTCGAAACTGCTGTCGATCAAAACCGGAGGCTGCGCCGAGGATTGTGCCTATTGCTCGCAATCGGCCCGCAACGGCTCGACCCTGCCTGCCTCCAAACTGATCGAGGTGCAGCGTGTTCTGGCCGAGGCGAAGAAGGCCAAGGATGGCGGCGCGACGCGGTTCTGCATGGGGGCCGCCTGGCGCGAGCCCAAAGCGCGCGACATGGCGGCTCTGGTCGCGATGGTCGAAGGTGTCAAGGCCATGGGGATGGAGACCTGCATGACGCTGGGCATGCTGGACGACACACAGGTCGTGCAGCTGCGCGATGCAGGCCTTGACTACTACAACCACAATATCGACACGTCCGAGCGCTACTACTCCGAGGTCATCACAACCCGCACCTTCGCCGACCGGATCGATACGATGAACCGGGTGCAGGAAGCGGGGATCAAGGTGTGCTCCGGCGGCATTCTGGGCATGGGTGAGCATACGGGCGACCGTATCGACATGCTGTTGACGCTGGCCAACATGCAGCCTGCGCCGGATTCGGTTCCGATCAACATGTTGATGCCGCAGGCCGATACACCTCTGGCCGATGCCGAGCCGATCGATCCGATCGACTTTGTCCGCATCATCGCGACAGCGCGTATCCTGATGCCAACCTCTTACGTTCGTCTGTCCGCTGGCCGCAGTGAGATGAGCGATGAGATGCAGGCGATGTGTTTCTTCGCCGGTGCGAACTCGATCTTCGTGGGTGAAACGCTGCTGACGGCCGAAAACCCCGAAGAGGATACCGATATGGTCCTGTTTGCCAAACTTGGTCTGCAGGCCGAGAAAACCGGGGATCAGGCGAGCCGGGAAGCCGCTGAATGAAGGCTGTTGTTCGGCTCGAATCCATGCTCGACAACTTGCAGGCCCGGCATCGCCGCCGGGTCCTGACGCCTGCGTCGGGATTGGATTTCGCGTCGAATGATTATCTGGGCCTTGCCGGATCGCAGCTTCTGCAAGAGGCCGCGCAAGAGGCTGTGGCGCGCGGTGTTCCGGTTGGGTCTGGTGGTTCGCGTCTATTGCGCGGCAACCACGCCGAGCATGAAGCGTTGGAGGCCGAAGCCGCCGCGTTCTTTGAGGCCGAGGCCGCTTTGTTCATGGGCGGTGGTTTTCAGGCAAATCAGGCGATTTTCGCAACCCTTCCTGCGGCTGAGGATCTGGTCCTCTTTGATGCTTTGGTTCACGCCAGCGCGCATGAAGGCATGCGCTCTTGCCGGGCCGATCTGCGGTCGTTTCGGCACAATGATGTCGGTGACGCGCGTGAAAAGGCGCAGCAGTGGCGGACCGAGGGCGGCGCGGGCCAAATCTGGATCGCAGTTGAAAGCGTCTATTCGATGGAAGGGGATATTGCCCCTCTGACCGATCTGTTGGGTTTGGCGCGGGAACAGGACGCCGTTTTAGTCGTGGACGAAGCGCATGCGACCGGCGTGTTCGGACCTCAGGGGCGGGGGCTGGCACATGACTTAGACTGTCCTCTGTTGACGCTGCACACCTGCGGCAAAGGTTTGGGCGTGGCCGGAGGGTTAATCTGCGGCCCCAAGGTCATGATCGACACGCTGATCAACCGCGCACGCCCCTTCATCTTTGCCACCGCGCCGTCGCCTTTGAATGCCGCTTTGGTTCGTGCGGCCCTCGGGGCGCTGGCTACTCAGACAGGTATGGTTGAGGCGGCCCAGCAGCGCATTGGCCATGCTCATGATGCGGCGCGCGCCATTGGGATACCCAAGGCTGCGCTGAACAGTCAGATCATTCCGATCATTCTGGGCGACGATGCGCGTACGATGACGATGGCTCAGGGCTTGCAAACGCAAGGGTTCGACGTCAGGGGCATCCGCCCGCCAACCGTACCGCGCGGAACGTCGCGGTTGCGGATATCCATCACTGGCAATGTGGGTCACGCCGATATCTCGGCCTTGTTCAACGCTTTGGCCTCGCATCAATTGGAGGCCGCATGAGCGCGCTGATCATCACCGGAACCGACACCGGCGTCGGCAAGACTGTTTTCTCCGCCGGTCTGACCGCCGCCCTTGGAGCTACCTACTGGAAGCCGGTGCAATCCGGGCTTGAAGATGCGACCGACACAGACATCGTGCGCGATCTGTCCGGCGCCGAGGTTCTGCCCGAGGCCTACCGACTGAACATGCCCGCCTCGCCGCACCTGTCCGCCGAGGATATGGGGGTCGAGATCGACATTGCCCAACTGGCAATGCCGCGGGTCGATGGCCCGCTGGTCGTAGAGGGGGCAGGGGGGGTGATGGTTCCTCTGAACCGACAGGTGTTCTATCTGGACCTCTTCACGCAATGGAAAGCCCCGGTGGTTTTGGTTGCGCGCACGGCGCTTGGTACGATCAACCATACGGCTTTGTCCCTTATGGCCCTACGCAATGCGGGATGCGACGTCATCGGCGTTGCCTTCGTTGGCGACCCCGAACCAGAGGTCGAACAAACCATCGCGCAGATGTGCAAGACTCGGCATCTGGGGCGACTGCCCTATCTCTCTGATCTGAAACGTGAAAATCTGGCGGATGCGTTCCAGACCATCGACCTTGATGCGATCCGGAGGGCTCTATGACCCCGCTGGAATTCGACGCCCGCCACCTGTGGCACCCCTACACTCACGTGCTGGATCCCGGCCCGATGTATCTGATCACCGGATCCGAGGGCGTCTGGCTGACGCGTGAGGACGGCGGGCAGATGATCGACGCGATGTCATCTTGGTGGTGTACCGTTCACGGCCATCGCCACCCGGCCATTATCGAGGCGATGCAGGCCCAATTGGCGCAGCTGCCGCATGTCATGTTCGGAGGCCTGACCCACGCACCCGCCGTTGAGCTGGGCCGCAGGCTGATCGGAATGCTGCCCGATGGTTTGGATCGCCTCTTCTATAGCGACAGCGGCTCGGTCGCCATCGAAGTCGCGTTGAAAATGGCGGTGCAGTACCAGATCGCCAAAGGCCACGGCGCGCGATCAGAGTTCGCCACCATTCGGGGCGGCTATCACGGTGATACGTGGAAAGCGATGAGCGTGTGCGACCCGGTGAACGGGATGCACGGTCTGTTCAAGGGCTCTCTGTCCATCCAGCATTTCTTGCCACGCCCGGCCATTCGGTTCGATCAGGACTGGTCGGAGGATGCCTTCGAAAACGGGCTGAGGGCACTTGAACAGTTGCTGGACGAAAAAGGCGACAAGATAGCGGGGCTGATCCTGGAGCCTGTCGTGCAGGGTGCGGGAGGGATGTATTTCTACCACCCGAATTGGCTGAAGGGAGCGCGGGCGCTGTGTGACGCGCATGACGTGCTGCTGATTTTCGATGAAATCGCCACCGGGTTTGGCCGCAGCGGAGAACTGTTTGCCATGGATCACGCAGGCGTGGTGCCCGACATACTGTGCCTCGGCAAGGCCCTGACCGGAGGACACATTACACTGGCCGCCACCATCGCGACCGAGGCAGTTGCGCAGGGCATCGGCGAAAGCGAGGCCGGGGTGCTGATGCATGGCCCAACCTATATGGCCAACCCTCTGGCCTGCGCTGCAGGTGTTGCCAGTCTCGATCAATTGGTCCAACGCGTCTGGCGGGCGGAAGTCGCAGGGATTGCGCAACAGATGCAGGACGAACTCGCTCCGGCTCGCGAGTTGCCCGGTGTGGCGGATGTACGGGTTCTGGGCGCCATCGGCGTGATTGAGATGAAGGACCGTGTCGACCCTGCCGTGGCCCATGGCCTCGCCCCCAAAACCGGCGTCTGGTTGCGTCCGTTTGGCCACAATATCTATTGCATGCCGCCCTACATCATCTCGCCAGATGAACTAAGCCGCGTCACCGTCGCCATGGTCGATCTCGCCAGAGGTGCTGGATGAGGCATCAGTGGCTGGCACGCTCGAATAGCCCCGATCTGATACTCGTGTTTGGGGGATGGGCGTTGAGTCCGGCGCCGTTCTCCTGCCTCACAGGTGGGGAAAATGTGCTGTTCGTTGAGGGTTATACCCGACTGGATGACCCGCTGCCGGACTTGTCGCGGTTCGATCGCGTGGATTTGCTGGCCTTCTCTTTCGGCGTCGCCTCGGCCGCGCATTGGCTGAACCAAACGGGGATGCGCCCAGATCGCTTGGTTGCAGTCAGCGGCACGCTGAACCCTGCAAGTGCCGAGCATGGGATCGCGCCCGACATGATCCGCGCAACGGCGGATCAATTGTCTCAGACCAGCTTTGCCAAATTCTGCCGCCGCGCGGGCGTGAGCGGTGATGTCCCCGACTTGGATACCCCATCCGCTCGGGCCGAGTTACACGCGGTGATCGATCGTGGCCCAGCTGAAGATCCGGGTTTTGATCGTATTTGGATTCCCACCCGCGACCGCATTGTGCCAACAAAAGCGCAACAGGCCGCATGGGCCTCTAGCACTGATAGTATTCGAACTGTCGAAGGTCCTCATGTCCCGTTCCGCGCGGGGCAAAGCTGGGCGGAGTGGCTGGTATGACCGTGCAACTCTCGGACCGGGTTCAGCGTAGCTTCAGCCGTAGCTTTCAAAGCTATCACGACACGGCCTGCCAACAGGCTTGGGTGGCCGAGAAACTGGTGGAAGAGATGCGCCGACACGGCGCCCCGGCCAAGTTTGAACGCGGATTTGAACTGGGATGTGGAACCGGGCATTTCACGCGGCTTCTGCATCAGAACCACTGTTTCGGCAGCATCATCCTAAATGATATCGCCCCCGAAGCCCGCCAAACGGCTGATGAGCTAGGCGCGCAGTTCATCTGCGGCGATGCGCGGCGAGTGATCTGGCCTGAGAGAGCCGATCTTTTTGCCTCGGCGTCGATGATCCAGTGGATGGAAGATCCACAGGCGCTGTTGGAACGAGCGGCGGGGTCGCTTGCGCCGGGCGGCTGGTTGGTGATTTCGGGTTTTGGTTCTCACCAATACTGGGAACTCAGCCAAATCGGCACCTCGGCCCGTGCCCCCGGTTTGTGCGGCCCTGACCAGATGGCCGCCGCCGTTAGGGCGCATCTGGAGGTGCTTTCGACAGGCGAGGCCCTTCGTCCCTCGTACTTCCCCACGCCGCGACATATTCTGCGCCATCTGCGCAAGACCGGCGTCAACGGGCGCGCGCAGAGCGTCTGGACCAAATCCACACTCGCCCGGTTCGAGGCAGAGTACACAAGCCGGTTCCAGAGCAAAAACGGCGTCTCTCTCAGCTATCATCCCGTCTGGATCGTCGCGCGCAAGCCGTTGGTCTGAGGCCTCGCGGTTAGTACCTCGCGTCCGCCTTTTCAGCGTTTGCAGGCACTCAGGCGCAGATTGTGAAATCTCATACCGAAACGTCGCAATGATCTGTTGCGTTCGCGGCCACAGGTCGCCACGGTAGCATTTGAGATTTTGGCGTTGCTGTGGCCCGCCATCAGGAATTTGAAGAAGGGGGGCAGAATGACCGCGACACTTACATTCGAACATCTCAAAACACAGGTTTCAGCGGGTGAGGTAGACACCGTTCTGGTGTGCTTTGTCGACATGCAGGGCCGTCTGATGGGCAAGCGCTTTCACGCGGGTCATTTCGTTGCGGGCGCATGGGAAGAAACCCATTGCTGCAACTACTTGCTGGCTACTGATCTTGAGATGGGCACACCGGACGGCTACGCCTCGACCAGTTGGGAGCGGGGCTACGGCGACTATGTCATGAAGCCCGATCTTTCGACCCTGCGCCCGGTTCCGTGGCTTGAAGGTACTGTGATGGTGATGTGCGATATTCTCGACCATCACACGCATGAAGAGGTGCCGCATGCGCCACGGGCGATGTTGAAGGCGCAGGTCAACCGCTTGAAGGCCATGGGCTATGAGGCGATGTGTGCGACAGAGCTGGAGTTTTTCCTTTTCGAGAAAAGCTTTGACGAAATCCGCAAAAACGGCTTTCGCGATCTGGAGCCGATTTCCGGTTACAACGAGGACTATCATATCCTCCAGACCACCAAGGAAGAGCATGTGATGCGCCCGATCCGCAACCATTTGTGGGATGCGGGGATACCGGTTGAGAACTCGAAAGGTGAGGCCGAAACCGGGCAGGAAGAGCTGAACATCAAATACGCGCCTGCGATGGACACGGCCGAGTACCACTCGATCGCCAAGAATGCGGTGAAAGAGATCGCCTGGCAGCATGGTCATGCGGCAACGTTCCTGCCGAAATGGCATCACGACAAGGTCGGCAGTTCTAGCCATGTGCATCAATCCCTGTGGAAAGACGGCGCGCCTGCTTTTTTTGATGAAAATGATCCGCTTGGCATGTCGGATGTGATGAAGCGCTATTTGGCTGGCCTGCTGGAGTACGCCCCGGATTACACATATTTCATGGCCCCTTACATCAACAGTTACAAACGGTTCATGAAGGGCACCTTTGCGCCGACACGGATCATTTGGTCCGTAGACAACCGCACGGCTGGCTTCCGCCTGTGTGGAGATGGGACCAAGGCCATTCGGGTGGAATGCCGGATCCCCGGGTCGGACATGAACCCTTATTTGGTGATGGCTGGAATGCTGGCGGCGGGAATTGCCGGCATTGAAGAGGGATTGGAATTGCAACCTGCGGCAACCGGCGACGTTTACCAGGGCGATACGGGGATGATCCCCGGCAATCTTGGTGCGGCATTGGGTGCTTTGCGTGGTTCAGCCATGTTGCGGGCCGCAATGGGGGATGAGGTGGTGGATCACTACGCGCGGGCCGCTGAGGTGGAGATCGAAGAATTTGCGCGTGTGGTGACCGATTGGGAAGTTGCTCGTGGGTTTGAGCGCGCTTAGAGGGCAGGAGTGAGGGGCCAGCCCCTCACGCTCCCCGGGATATTTTTGGCCAGATGAAGCAGGGGATCCTGTTTTTTCGGAAAACGGAGTGACTATGGGGCAGATGTTGAAATGTGTCTCGCCGATTGATGGGTCGGTTTATGCGGAGCGGGAGGTGTTGTCTCGGGACGCGGCGTTTGAGGCGGCGGTTCGGGCGCGCGCGGCACAGGCTGGGTGGGCCGCGCGGTCTTTGCAAGAACGCATTGATCTTGTGATGGCCGGTGTCGCGGCGGTTGGTGCGATGAATGATGAGATCGTGCCGGAGCTTGCGCATATGATGGGTCGTCCCGTGCGCTATGGTGGTGAATTTGGTGGGTTCATTGAACGCGCCAGCCATATGGCGGAGATAGCCGAAAGCGCGCTCGCCGATATTGCGGTGGGCGAGGATGAGACGTTTCGGCGGTACATCAAGCGCGTACCGCATGGGGTGGTCTTTGTGGTGGCCCCTTGGAACTATCCCTATATGACGGCGATCAACACAGTGGCTCCGGCGCTGATCGCTGGGAATACCGTGATCCTGAAACATGCCACTCAGACGCTATTGGTGGGCGAGAGGATGGCGCACGCGTTCCACGCGGCTGGTCTGCCCGAGGATGTGTTTCAGAATGTCTTCCTCAGCCACGATGTGACCAATGATCTGATTGCCGGAAATGCGTTTGATTTCATGAACTTCACTGGCTCGGTCGGCGGCGGGCAGGCGATGGAACGTGCAGCCGCTGGCACCTTCACAGGCGTTGGAACCGAGCTTGGCGGTAAAGATCCGGGCTATGTTATGGAGGACGCCGATCTGGATGCCGCCGTGGATACTCTGATCGACGGGGCGATGTTCAACTCGGGTCAATGCTGCTGCGGGATTGAGCGGATCTATGTGCATAAAAGTCTTTTCGATGACTTCGTTTCGAAGGCGGTTGAGATCGTGAAGGGCTACAAGCTGGGCAATCCTCTGGACCCTGAGACGACGCTGGGCCCGATGGCCAATGTGCGTTTTGCCGATGAGGTGCGGGCGCAGATTTCGGAGGCGGTTGCCGCCGGTGCCGTGGCCCATATCGAGACATTCCCCGAGGATGACGGTGGTGCGTATCTGACGCCTCAGATCCTGACCAATGTCACCCATGATATGCGCGTGATGCGGGATGAGAGTTTTGGGCCGGTCGTGGGGATTATGAAAGTGTCCTCGGATGAAGAGGCCATCGCACTGATGAATGATAGCGAATTCGGCCTGACCGCCAGCCTGTGGACCCGTGACGTGGACCGGGCCGCGCGAGTCGGCGATCAGATCGAAACCGGCACTGTGTTCATGAACCGGGCTGACTATCTGGACCCGGGTCTGTGCTGGACTGGCTGCAAGAATACAGGGCGGGGTGGTGGCCTGTCGGTCATTGGGTATCACAACCTGACCCGTCCAAAATCCTACCATTTGAAGAAGGTAACATCATGAGCCTTGTTGGAAACTGGTCCTACCCGACCGCGATCAAATTCGGTGCTGGCCGCGTCAAGGAACTGCCCGAGGCGTGCGCGGCGGCAGGGATGAAGCGCCCTCTGCTGGTGACGGACAAGGGGTTGGCCGATTTGCCAATCACGACGGCGACGTTGGATATTCTTAAGGCCGCTGGTCTGGGCCGCGGTCTTTTCAGCGATGTGGACCCGAACCCGAATGAAAAGAACCTCGATGCAGGAGTCGCGGCCTACAATGCGGGCGGGCATGACGGGGTGATTGCCTTTGGTGGCGGCTCGGGGCTGGATCTGGGCAAGATGGTTGCCTTCATGGCGGGTCAAACGCGACCGGTTTGGGATTTTGAAGATATCGGCGATTGGTGGACCCGTGCGGATGCAGATGTCATCGCGCCGATCATCGCGGTGCCTACAACTGCCGGAACCGGGTCCGAGGTGGGGCGTGCCAGTGTCATCACTAATTCCGAAACCCATGCCAAGAAGATCATCTTTCACCCGAAGGTCCTGCCGACCGTGGTGATCTGCGACCCGGAACTGACCGTTGGCATGCCGAAATTCATCACCGCAGGTACCGGTCTTGACGCCTTTGCCCATTGTGTCGAGGCTTATTCCAGCCCGCATTACCACCCGATGAGCCAAGGCATCGCGCTTGAGGGGATGCGGTTGGTCAAGGACTATCTGCCGCGTGCTTATGCGGATGGCGCTGATCTTGAGGCGCGCGCGCAGATGATGAGCGCTGCTGCCATGGGGGCGACGGCGTTCCAAAAGGGGCTCGGCGCGATCCACGCCATGAGCCATCCGATTGGCGCAGTATTCAACACTCATCACGGCACGACCAACGCGGTTTGCATGCCCGCTGTGCTGGAATTCAACGCACCCGCCATTGCGGATCGGTTCCAACAGGCTGCCGCTTATCTGGGGATCAAGGGCGGCTTCGACGGATTCCAGAGCTTCGTGCAGGAGTTCAACGATGCGCTTGGGATCCCGTGTCAGTTGTCGGAACTGGGCGTGACCGAGGATCGGATTCCGGAACTGGTCGAAGGCGCGATAATTGACCCCTCATGCGGGGGCAATCCGATCGAGCTGACGAAAGAGAACCTGACGCAGCTGTTCCACGCCGCGCTTTAGGTGAGAGGCCCGGCGGGTGTCCTCGCTGGGCCTCTCAATTGCTACTCAGCCGCGATGGCGCTGATCTCGGCCCGCGCCATCGCGACCCATTCCAAATCTTTGGTGTAGCGCCAGGCCAGATCGCCGTTTTCATCCATGGCAATCAGGTGCAGCCAACGGTTGTCGAACAGCTCTTTCACGGTTTCGTTGCGTCTGAGGATGTCGTTCATCGCCTCCCGTGGGGCCTCAATGATGACGGACAGCCGCAGCGGATCGTGCTGGAACTGCCCTCCGTCATGTATGGATTGCCAAGGCAAGCCGGGGCGCAACGCGCCGCCATTGCCCTCAACCACGCCGATGCCGCCGACCACGTTGTGCAGCAGCTTGTTGCCGCCGCCGAACAGGCCAGGCGCGACGGTCGAGCCGTAATACTGCAGGCTGATCCAGCTGGCGACCACGACCGGAGCGGTCATGATCAGTTCCAGCACGCCAAAGCCTTCATCCGCGCGCCAGTCATAGCTGTGCAGGAAGGACTGACCCGCAAGACCCGTACCATCGGTCCGGGACCGCGGCGCGGCAATGAAGGCGCGACATCCGGCCAGCCCCCATTCGGGGCGCAACTCGGCCCAGTCGGTGGCGCGGCGGGCGATGTCATTGGCCCCTTTGGCACGCGGCAGACGCTCGGCGCGTTCAGACCGGGCCAGTTGTCCGGCCGAGGTCAGCCAGGTTTTCAACTGCGCGATTTGAGCGGTCCACTGACCCGTCGCCTGATCCTGATCGAACAGAGAGACTTTGTCGGTTGTGGTGTGGTGCATCGCCGCCAGAAACAGCGTGTCGGCCGGAATGTCGATCCCCTCGTCGCGCAGCCCTTCACGTACCGCATGATCGTTCAACAACCCGGCCAGAAGGCGGGCGCTGACGTCACCGGCATGACCGCCACATGCGCCACATTGCAGGGCGCTTTCATGGGGGTTGTTGGTCACATCTGCGCCATGACCGGCCAGCATCACGATGCGAGCGAAGTTGCTGGTCAGAGACATCGCCCCAAGGATGGCTTTGGCCGAGGCAACACGTGTCGGCAGGTCGATCCCGTCGTCAAGCTTCGGCGCAGGGTCGAACTTTGCGGCCCCGTAGCCCTTGCCCAGAGCGTCACGCAACAGTTTGCCCGCATAGACGGGACCCGTTGCCTCGACAAAGGCAAAAGACGAGACGGCGGCCAGTTTGAACCGGCCCCAGGCCCGTTTGGCCCGTGCGGTGTAGCGGCGGTTCAAGTCGGCCTGCGCGCCCTCGGCCGCGTGGGAGCATACGTTCGGGTTCAACAGGACCGGCCCCCGTATCTCGGTCACGTCTGACCCGGCTGCCTTGTGGGCGCTGGCGAGGCCGAAGAAGCCAGCAAAACCAATGGTTTCAATCCCGCTGTCCTGGGATTCTAGCGCGCGGCGGAAGACTTCGGAGCGGACGTCGATGCAAAAGGCCGCTTGCACCTCGGGGCGGCCTTCGACCTTGCGCGGCTGACCTGCGCTGAGGGTTTGCGCCAGCTTGCGTTGTTGCGCGCGCTCCGAGGCGTCCTGTAGCATCGCGTCGATCACCAGATCGCGGGTCGGGGTGATGGGGGCCTCATGCTGGGCAATGGTTTCAGCCCAGCGATCGGCAATCTGATCGTGGTAGAGGCCAAACAGAGCCTCTTCGAACACCATGCGAATGGCCAGCAGTTCGGTTGTGCTCGTATCCGTCTGCCCTTCCAATTCGGCCTGCCACAGCAGATATCGGGCATATTGCGCCCAACCGCCCAGTGTCATCAGCCAACGATGGAATGCCGTGCTGGCCGCCTCTGGGGTGACACCCAGTGCCTCAGAGGCGCGGCCAATCGCCCGCCATTGCGAGCGGTTGGTGCCAGCCACGAAGGCTCCGAACCCTTTCAGGCCGTGGATTTCCGGGGTCAGATCGCGTGAGGCGAACTCGCGCCACGCGCTATAGGCACCGCCTGTGCGGTTGGGTTGCCACAGGGCCTGACCCTGATCGAAATGGCTGGCGGCCCAGGCCCCGATCCGTTCGTCAATCAGACCGGGCCAGTCGATGCCGGAAACCTCGGCAGCCAGATCGGCAACCGTGGGCAGAGGGGACAGCTTCGCGGTCTCGGACCCGAGCGCGGCTTGCAGATCTTCAAAACTGGGCGTGTCAAAACGGCTTTCGACGCTGGCGAGGGCATCCCGCAGATCGACCTCAGAAATCTCTCCGCTTGCCAGCTTTTGCGCAAATGCAGCCCGGTCCGGCGTGATCCGGGTGCCCGCAACCCGTGCCAACCGGGCCGAGGTTACGGCCAGCGGCTCTTGCGTTTGTCCCAGAAACGGGTTCACCGCGACGTTGGAGGCAAGCGGGAATAACGGCGGGATTTGACGCACCGCGTCATTGGCCAGCGCGACCAGTTCCAGAAGGGCTGCGGGATAGCTTTCGTGCTTCATATACATTTTGAGAAACCCCTCTTACACGGTTTGGCGCTTGGACCATCCGTCCAGCAGCCGGTCAAAGATTGCGTTGGCATAGAGCCCGTTTGACAGATGCACCCGAATACCAGCCGCCGCCGGGTGTGAGGCCCATAGCGGGAAGGTCGATTGCGCCAGGGCGACCGCGCCAAAGCTGATCAGGGCGAGAATGATCAACGTCCACTCCAAAGGTCCGGGCGCAGGCGCTGCGGGCAGGGTGCCCTTGGTGAGATGCACTGCAATGATCTGCAGGACGAAATAGCTGATCGAAGTTACGCCAGCATAGACAACAGTGCGGCGGGTCAACGCGCCGGGTGCGGCATCAGCAAAGCCCTGCGCCAGCAGATAGGCGACGCCGAAGATCAGGATCACGCCAAGAGCAATCGCCTGAACGGATTTGCCGTCTACGCCGAAGGTCGTGGCGACGATGCCGTAGATCAGGATGCCGGTGGCAAAGGCCAGCAGCACGTTCCGCGCACTTGGCACAGCGACTGGGCCGGGCCGGCGAATTGCAGCAACGTTGCGCACGGCCTCGCCTGCGCTGAGAAACGCATGCGCCTTGTAGAGCGAATGCGCCACGATATGCAGCATTGCCAGCGGGAACAGGGCCAGCCCGCATTGCATGATCATGAAGGCCATCTGGGCAATGGTCGACCACGCCAGAGAGGTCTTCACCGCAGGTTGCGTCAGCATCACCAGACCGCCGAACAGCGCGGTGAACCCACCCAGCATAACAAGCAGCGCCATGATGCCCGGTGCTGCCAGCATCACGTCGGCAAAGCGGATCAGCAGGAAACCACCAGCGTTGATGACACCAGCATGCAGAAGGGCCGAGACTGGGGTCGGGGCCTCCATCACCTCGGTCAGCCAGCCGTGGATCGGGAACTGGGCCGAGGCCATGATGGCGGCCAGAGAGATCAGAAGGGCAGCGGCGATGGTCAGTCCGTAGGGTTCAGCCGAAGACAGGATTGAGGCAATGTCCGTGGTGCCATAGGTTGCGATCAACAGGACCACCGCGAGGGCCAGCGCGCCTTCACTGATACGTGCCACAACGGCCTTTTTCCGCGCCGCCCGCCGGGCGGTGGTCCGCTCGGGGTAGAACAGCAGCAGTTGGTGCAACAGCAGGCTGGTCGCAATCCACGCGGCCATCAATTGGATCAGGTTGCCCGACATCACAAGTAACAGAACCGAGGCGAGTGTTGCCGACATCCAGCCGGTAAACGCACCCTGATGGCCCTCGCCATCCATATAGGTGGCCGAGTAGCGTAGAACGATCCATCCGATGAAGCTGACCAGAACCACCATGATGGCGCTGACCGCATCAAGCCGCACGGAAAGGCCAACACCCCAGAACCCGATCAACCCCGAGGTGCCGGGGCCGTGAAGAACTAGCATCAGGGCCGACAGTGCGGCGCCTCCGAAAGCCGCCAATGCTGCCCATTCCGACAGTCTTGAGACGCGGTTTGGCCGCAGTCCCGGATTGCGGCTGGCATAGTAGGCCGATGCCAGCAAGATCAGCGGGCTAAGCAGGGGTAGAAACAGGTAGGTCATGATGCGCGTTCCTTGTGAGTCCAGCCTGTTTTGGCCGGTTGAGCAGGACATATTGCGCCTTCGTCAGTATGAAAAATACATTGTTATAGAGATTACGTTCTACTAATTAGAACGATATGCCTCTGAACTATCATCACCTGCGTTACTTCTGGGCGGTCGCCCATGATGGCAACCTGACCCGGACAGCCCAACGGCTGAACCTGTCGCAATCCGCGCTGTCTGTTCAGATCAAGGAGCTTGAGGAACGGCTGGGTCATCCTCTGTTTGAACGTCGCGGGCGCAAGCTGCATCTGACCGAGGCCGGGCGTATCGCGCTGGACCATGCAGACGCAATTTTTGCGACAGGGCAAGAACTTGTGGCCACTCTGCAGGATGAAGGCAACGCGCGCACGGCGCTGCGGGTTGGTGCGCAGGCGACCTTGTCACGGAACTTTCAGATTGGATTTCTGCGCCCGATGCTGGCGCGCTCAGATGTCGAGGTGATCCTGCGATCAGGCAATCCCAGCGAGTTGCTTGAGGGGCTGGAGACGCTGAATTTCGACCTTGTTCTCATGAATCATGAGCCTGCCAGTGACAGCTTGACCAGTTTTGAAACGCATCATCTTGCGGAACAGCCCGTCAGCATCGTCGGGACGCCGGCGCGACTGGATCCAAAGCGCCCGATCCGGGATCTGTTGGAGGAGCAGCCCTTTATCCTGCCCACCACCAATAGCAGCGTCCGCACGGCGTTTGATTCGATGGCCAGCCGCATGTCCGTCCGGCCTCAGATCGCGGCCGAAGTGGATGATATGGCCATGATGCGCCTGCTGGCGCGTGAAGATATCGGGCTTGCACTTGTAGCCCCGATCGTTGTGCAGGATGAGCTGTCCTCGGGCCGTCTGGTGGAGGCCGAGGAACATCCCCGCATCAATGAAAGCTTTCACGCCGTCACCTTCAAACGTCGTTTTCCCAATCCGCTGGTGCGGGAGTTGCTGACCTATAGCCTGCCTCAGTAGAAGTGGGGCAAGTTCTTTGCGCGCGCGACGCGGACCCAATTGGGCACGAAGGGGATGATCTTGTCTTGTGAGGGCACCATCATCTCGATGAAATTCGCGCCGGGATTGGCGATGGCGTCGGACAAGATGGGTTCGATATCGGCCTCGGTGGTGATCCGGGCGGTTTTGAAGCCGAACCCTTCGGCCACTTTGCAATAGTCGACCCGCCCGAAATCGGTGGTCCAGGGCTCATCCACATCGTCGAGCAGGATCGCCTCACCCCTGATCCAGCCGAACGTGTCGTTGCGGGTCAGAATGACGGTGATGTTCTTGCCGCTGCGCTTGAGGGTCTCCATGTCGCCGATGACGAACCCAAACGATCCGTCTCCGGTGAAGGAAATGACCGGGCCGTCATGGGCATAGCTCGCGCCGACTCCGGCAGGCACGGAGTAACCCAGTGCTCCCATGGAGTAGTTGGTGATGTAGCGCCGCCCCGGTTTGCGGAACGTCAGCAGCGCCGAAGGATAGATAGCGCTGACGCCGGGCTCAGACGTGACAATCGCGTCATCGGGCATGATCTGGTCCAACACCTGAGACAGCTTGACCGGTGAGATCGTGCCTTCGGGCATCGGGATGTTCGAGTTGAAGACCTTGTCCAGCGCGGTTTGTTTGATCGGGTTCAGGTCCAGTGGTGTCCGCTGAAGACCAGGATGTTCAGCGTTCAGGATTTCGACCATATATTCGATGGTTGCGCGGGCATCACCAACAAGGCCAACCTTCAGCGGGAAGGTGTTTCCAACATGCGCCTCGGCAATATCGAGGTGCAGGAAGTTTTTGGTATAGGGATCGCCATAGAGTTTCCAGTGATCCGTTCCGGCGCTGTCGGTGTTTGAACCGATGAAGAAGATCGTGTCGGCCTCAAGCAGGTATTGGTTCGAATACTCCATCCCGCCGCGACCGCCGATGACGCGCAAGGCCAGCGGGTGATCCTCGGGGATGATGCCTTTGCCGGGTGTGGTGGTGCCGACCGGGATTTGCAGCCGTTCAGCCAGTTCAAGGATTGCATCCGAGGCTTGTGAGATCAGCGCGCCCTGGCCACAGACAATCGCAGGTTTTTGCGCCGCCAACAGCACGTCGATTGCAGCGCGGATCTTGCTGTGATCCGCGACCGGCCGGTGCGCGGGATAGGTGCTGTAGTCCGGTTCGGCATACAGGTCGGTGATCTCTGCCTCTTCACCGAATATGTTGATCGGCACGCGGATATGAACGGGCGCTGGACGGCCCGAGGTTGCCACGCGAAAGGCCCGGCGGATCAGGAACGGGATATCGCGCGCATTGGTCAGCACGAAGCTTTCCTTGCAGATACTGTCATAGAGCCGGGTTTGATCGACCCCGGTCAGACCGTGCTTTTTGTCCTGATTGATCGGAATGTCCGAGCTGAAATAGATCACCGGCACCGAGCTGAGAAACGCCTCGCTAATACCTGGGGTGCAATGGGTCACACCGGGGCTGGGCGCTTCGAGCACGGCGGGGCGACCTGTGATCTTTGCGTAAGCCTCGGCCGCGAAAGCCGCGGTGCGTTCATCGCGGGTCAGCACGAACTCGATCCCGCTATTGGCGCGCCATTCCTTGTACCAGCCAATCGTTGTCTCACCGGGCAGACCGAAAACATGGGAAACGCCGTGAAGCTCCAGCATTTTCAGGATGATCTGCGCGCCATTCATGCGCGTCGTATGGGGCTGGTTCATCAGGTGGACCTTCGTTGGTGGCGTGTTTCGGGCAAACCCTTTTGAGGGGGTTTGCGCACATCGCCACCATGTCTAGGCGAGGATCGGAAGTCCAGAATTTGCTTAGCCGGCAGCGCCCTTGGTGTTCACGTGAACTGCGTAAACACTGGTGGTTGCGGTGATGAACAGCATATTGCCGCGCGGGCCACCGAAACACAGGTTCGCGACGGTCTCGGGCGTTTTCACCTTGCCCAGCAGCTCGCCGTCGGGCGAGAACACATGCACCCCGTCCGCCGCTGAGCACCAGACATTGTCGTATTGGTCTACGCGTAGCCCGTCGGGCAGACCCTTATCAATCGCGGCGAAATCGCTGGGTTTGCCAAGCCCGCCGTCCGGCTGGACATCAAAGACCTTCAGTAAAGAAGGAACGTCCGGGTCATGGCTGCTGCCGGATTCGGCGACGTACAGGCGGCCTTCATCTTTAGAGAATGCCAGCCCGTTCGGCTGCACGAAATCGCGTGAAACAATGGTGGGTTCCGGACTGTCCGGATCAAGGCGGAAGACAAAGCTGCCTTCCTGTTCGGGTTTGGCTTTGTGACCTTCGAGATCAGAGAGGATGCCGTAAGTCGGATCCGAGAACCAGATCGAGCCATCCGACCGTGTGATCACGTCGTTGGGCGAATTCAACCGGCGGCCATCATGACGGTCAGCCAGTGTTGTCAGTTGCCCGTCATGTTCGGTTCGTACAACCGAGCGGGTTGCGTGCTGGCAGGTCAGCAGTCGCCCTTCGCGATCACGCGTGTTGCCGTTGGAATAGTTCGAGTTCTGGCGAAACAGGCTGGTGCCGCCATGCGGGGTCCAGCGATACATGTGGGCATTCGGTATGTCCGAGAACAGCAACGTTTCATGCGCGGGAAACCAGACCGGCCCCTCGGTCCAGACATGGCCCGTCGCGATCCGTGCCAGCGTGAGGTTGGAGTGGATCAGGTCCCAAAACACGGGACGGATGACCTCATATGTCTGCGAATGACTCATGCGCTATATCCTTTTCGACTGGCCAGAGTGACCACACCCACAATCACAAGCCCGGTCAAAATCAGGCGAATTCCGGCGCCCAGACCGTATGAATTCAGCATCGATACGATCAGGAACATGAACAGTGCCGCCCCCCAGATGCCCGGCACGTTCGAATTGCCTCCGCCGATGGACGACCCGCCAATGACGACGACTGCAATGGACATCAGCATGTATTCGGTGCCCATGTTCAGGTTGGCCCCGCCCGAGAAGCTGGCCAGCAGAAACCCCGCCAAGGCGGCACAAATGGCTGAGTTGACATAGATGCCAAAGCGCACCGCGTTCACCGGGACCCCGCTGAGCCTTGCCGCGCGTAGGTTTTGCCCGATGGCCGAGATCCACCGCCCTGCAATTGCGCGTTCCAAAAGCAGCCATGCACAGACGGCCAGCGCAATGCCGACCCAGGCGACATTCGGAACCCCGAACGTCCCGCCCGAGGCGAACTCGGCCAGGGGTTCCGGTGGTTTGATGCGCAGCCCCCGGTTCGACCAGATCGCCAGTGATTGGTACAGGAACGAGGCGGACAGAGTTGCGATGATGGGCGGGATACGCAGTATCAGGATCAGCGCGAAGTTCACGATCCCGCAACCGATGCCTATTCCGATTGCAACCAGCAGGCCGGGCAGGATCAGCGCGGACTGCGTGTCCATGAACTTTAGCGCCAAAGTGGCGGCCAATGTCATTGTGGCTGGAACAGACAGGTCGATATTGCCGGGTCCGAGCGTGATCACCAGCATCTGCCCGATGCCGACAATAGCCGAGAAGGAGGCAAAGGTCAGCGCCGCATACAGCAGCGACCCCGCCCCGGATCCGGCCAGCAGACTGGTAGCGACAAAGGTGATCCCTGCAGCCAGATAGGCCCAGAGCCAGGGTTTCTGAACGAGTGCCCTCAACGGGTTCGGTCCGGTCTCAGGAGTGGTTTGGTCACTCATGCCGAGACCTCCTTGCGGACAAAGAACAGGCGCACGGCCAGAACGAGGATCAGGATCGCGCCCTGTGCACCGATCTGCCAATCTGGCGAGAGGCGCAGAAAGGACAGGAAACTGGCGGCAAGGGTCAGGGTCAGCGCCCCGATAACGGCCCCGAAGGGCGAGACACGACCACCGACAAATTCGCCTCCGCCAAGGATCACGCCCGCAATGGACAACAGCGTATAGCGCAGCGCGATATTGGCATCTGCTGCCGTGGTCAGGCCGACAAGGCACATGCCGGCCAGCACTCCGAACAGGCCGGCCAATCCATAGGCAGAGGCCCGCAGGCGGACGACCGACCAACCAGCGCGCTCCATGGCGCGTTCATTGCCGCCAACGCCCTGAAGGACCACGCCCACCCAGGACCGTTTGATCAACAGATGCACGGCAAAGGCCACGACCAGCGGAGCAATCACCGCAACCGGTACTAGCGGGGTTTTGAAATTCATTAGCGTTTTCAGCCACTCGGGCGACGCACCGCCGGGTGAGGGCAGTATCAGCACCGCCAGACCGCCCCAAACGAAAGACATGCCGAGTGTCACGACGATTGCGGGCAATCCGCGTATTTGGATCAAGGCCCCCAGCGCGGCATAGGCCAGAACCGCCGCGGACAGAATGCCATAGCCCAGCAGAGGCGTGTCATGCACGAATGTGGCCGTGACACAGGCGCAGAAACTGACAAAAGTGCCGATGGACAGGTCGATGTCGTTGACCATGATGATCATCATCTGCGCGATGGTCGCCAGGGCCACGGGGATCGCCAGATTGAACAGGAGGTTCAGGCCAAAATAGCTCATCGCGCGGGGTTGCAGGTAGAACACGGCCCCCAAAAGGACGGCCAGAGACAGAACGGGCAACAGAAGGCGTAAACGGTCGCTGGTCATCTCAGGCCTCCTGCATCTGGAAAGAGGCGTGCAGGATGTTCTCCTCGGTGATCTCGTCCCCTTCCAGCTCGGCGGCAATCTGACCGGCGCGGAATACGAAGACCCGGTCACATTCAAGGATTTCGTCGGTCTCGGTCGAGTACCACAGGAAACTGCGGCCTCTTGCGGCTTCTGCCTGGATCATCTGATAGACATCCTTCTTGGTGCCCACATCCACGCCGCGCATCGGGTCATCCATCACCACAATCGGCGCGGAGGAGGCCAGCGCGCGGGCAAACAGAACCTTCTGCTGGTTGCCGCCCGACAAGGACAGGATCGGGTTCAAAAGGTTGTCGGTGCGAATGCCTATACGGTCTTTCCAGGTCTGAACCATGTCCGCCTCGCTGCTTCGATCCACCATCACTTTCCGGCTGAACTCGGGCAGGGTAGTAAGCGAGAGGTTCCGCAGGATCGACCAGAGCGGCATGACCCCGTCGCGGGCGCGGTCTCCGGCGACAAAGACCACCTCGGGCTGGCGTGCGGATTTCCATTTTGGGGCGTAGTCGAAGTAGATTTGAGCCAGTGCTTCGGCCTGCCCGTGACCTGCAAGCCCGGCCAGCCCGACAATCTCACCCGCGCGGGCGTTTAGCCCATTTGCTGCCCGTACAACCTCGGCCCCGAGGGTCCGATCTGCCCGCCCGGCGCCCGAGGTGTCATCATCAGGCGCGACATGCCCCATCGCATCCACGATCGAGGCGCGCGTGAACTGGCTGGCAGGCTGGTCATCAACGATCTTCCCATCTTTCATGACGATGATCCGGGTCGAAACCTCGAAAATCTCACCCATCATGTGCGAGATGAACAGCACCGCGCCGCCCTTGGCGCAGAACCGTTTGATATGGTCCAGCAATTGTTGCGCGATGGCTGCGTCAAGGGACGAGGTTGGCTCGTCCAGAATAACAAGGGTGGGTTCTCGGTCACGGTCGGCAAAGGCGATAGCGATTTCTACCATCTGACGCTCGGCTATGGTCAGGTTTCCGACCGTTGCACGGGCGTGGATGCCATGGCCAGGAAAGACAAGATCCAACGCGTCGAGCATCTTTTGCCGCGCAACCCGCCGCCAGCCCTTGCGAGGCATGTTGCGATAGGGAATGCGCAGGTTCTCCAAAACGGTCAGGTTCGGACAGAGCGACAACTCCTGAAACACGCTGCGAATGCCTGCATTCTGCGCGTTTTGGCTGTTGCGCAGGGCGGGATCTGCGTTCCGATACTGAACGGCCCCCTGAGTCTGCGTCAGGCGGCCGTTGATCACATTCGCCAGCGTGGATTTCCCGGCCCCATTGTGGCCGACCAGTCCGACGCATTCTCCTGCGCCGATGCTCAACGTCGCATCACGCAGGGCAAGAACAGGCCCATAGGACAGATGGGCCTGCTCCAGAGAGACGACCGGAGCGGCGGTGGCTCCGGGTCCCGTATTCTCGTCGGTCTTCACGCGCTTACTGGGCCGACGCGATGACGTCCTTGGCCTGATCCTGCGTGTATTCCACGTTCGCGACCGAGCCTTTGGGCGTTGTTTTCAGGGCGTCTTTCAAACCGGCCTGATCGATTTTCAGGAAGGGTACGGTCAGGTCCTTGGGAACCTCTTGCCCATCCAGAATCTGCTGGGCGACCCAGAAGGCCAGCGTGCTGACGCCTGGCGCAATCGACAGAGAGGTTGTCTGATACCCGTTTGCGTCCTGCTCATCTGACCACCACTGAAGCTCGTCCTGACGGTTGCCCATCACGATGGTTGGCATCGTGCGATCCGTGGCCCCGATGGCCTGCGCGGCCCCATAGCCGTCACCACCCTGGGTCACGACGCCCACGATCTCGGGCAGGCTGGGCAGGATACCGGCGACGGCCTTTTGCGCCACATCCTGCGCCCAATCTCCATGGACCGAGCCCACGATCTCGAAATTGGTGTTCTTTACCTCGTCATGAATACCTGCGCTGATCTCGTCATCGACGAACACCCCGGCCAGACCGCGGATTTCCAGCAGATTGCCACCATCGGGATAGCGCTCGGCCAGGTATTTCACCTGCTCGCGCCCCATCTGCTGAAAGTCGACCGCAATGCGCCATGCGCAGGGTTCCTGAACTATGCCGTCGAAGGACACAACCGTGATACCCGCATCGCAGGCGGCTTTGACCGCACCATTGATTGCGGTGGGTGAGGCGGCGTTGATCACAATGGCATCATAACCCTGCAGGATCATGTTCTGGATCTGAGCCGCCTGTTCAGTGGCTTGATTTTCCGAGGTCGTAAAGGCGTCAGCAGCGGCGACAACACCATCCGCAACGGCCTGATCTCCGTTCTTCTGCCAGCTTTCCAGCATGGCTTGCCGCCACGAATTGCCTGCGTAGTTGTTCGACAGGGCAATGCGTTTGTCGGATGTATCCGCTTCGGCAGCCGGGGCTGTCAGGGTGATGATCCCGGCCGCAGCGCCGAGCAATATGGCCTTTAGTGTCATGTTTTCCTCCCAAAGCGGCCCAAGCGCCGCACGATTTTGGTGCCAGCCTGACGGGGCCGACGTGCCTAAAGTCTCTGAAGGGCACGCGCGGCGTAAGAGTAGGACGCGCGCATTCCTTGCGGGTTCCCGCAAATAGGCTGCGGCGACCCGCATGACACTCGATCCGCTGGTCGATATACTCGCCCATGCCGGTTGCGGCAGGCTGGCGCTGCGAAAGAGAACACATGGCCGATCTTGCCTATTATTTGCGGATTTCGAACCATCTGGCGGGCAATCTGGATATCAAATCCGCATTGCGGTCGGTCAAATCCGAGATCGTGCGCATTCTGGAAATTGACCATCTGGATGTCTGCCTGATCGACGAGGAAGGGCGGCTTAACACAAGCTATGAGGTCGGCCTGCGCACCAGTTGGAGCCGCACCCGCGCCCCGGTCGAGGTCTCGCCCGTGCGCGATATCCTGCGGGGAGATTGCGACTACATGTTGACCGGAAACGCGCCGGAGGACCCGCGATATGTGTTCGAAGGAGGGGACTATGATCCCATCCTCAAACACAATATGCGCAGCCGCGTGAATGTGGCGATGAAAGTGCTGGGCCGCACGATCGGATCGTTGAACTGTTCATCCCAAAAGCTTGATTTCTATGATGAACAAGCCGTCGAGCAAGTTCGCAATATTGCCGACATTCTGGCCCCGTATTTCTATGCTCTGCGTGCGAATGAACAGGCTCGGCGCGAGGCGATCATGCGGACCGAGGTGCAGGCGCGGGAAGAGGGGCTGCGGCTTGGGGCCCTCAGCCTGACAGACGCGCTAGAATTGGAACGCCAACGGATTGGGATGGATCTGCACGATCAGACTCTGGCCGACATGACGCGGATCAGCCGGGATTTGGAGCGGTGCGAAACGCCTCAGGACTTGGATGGGCTGCGCAGCAGTATGAGGAACTGCATTCAGGGCCTGCGTGAAATCATCGACACCTCGATTCCATCCCTGCTGGAGCTGTTCGGCTTTCAGCATGCCGTACGGACCCATCTTGAACGCGCGATTGACCCGGATGAAGGGGTCGAGATTGACGTTCGTGACCTGTCCGGCGGGATGGTCGACCGGCTGCCGCAAACCAAGCGCATCGCCTTGTTCCGTATCGCACAAGAGGCCATCAACAACGCGGTCCGGCACGCCTCGGCCAGTCGGATTGAGGTCGAGATTGTATGTCAGGACGGGCTGCGCCTTCGCGTGCGGGACAATGGGCGCAGCATGGGAGCGATTGAAATCCGGCAGGCCTCGGGCGGGCTGACGCATATGCGCACCCGCGCCCGGCTGATCGCGGCGCAGTTTGACATCCGCTACAATAGCGGGACCGAGATTACGGTCTGCCTACCAGCTTCTGAATGCCCGAAAACCGAGGTGTTGGCATGAAGGTTCTGCTGGTCGAAGACGATGCAATGCACGCGAACTACCTGCGGGAGCTGGTTCAGGATGCCTTGCCCGAGGTGACCGATCTGAGCCTCGCCTCGAACGGCCGGGAAGGGGAAGAGCAGGCCCGACAGAACGGTGTCGAGGCCATCGTCATGGACCTGCGCATGAAAGAGCGCAACGGGATTGAGGCCGCGCGGACGATTTGGTCGGAACGCCCCGCAACCCGCATTCTGTGTTGGTCCAACTACTCAGATGAGGCCTATCTGCGCGGCATTGCGCGGATCGTTCCGAAAGAGGCCGCCTACGGCTATGTTTTGAAGACGGCCAGCCCCTCACGAATGCATCTGGCCTTGCGCGCCGTTCTGATCGAGGCGCAGATCATGGTGGACCGGGAAATCCACCAGATTCAGCGAGAACAGAGCCGCTCGGGCGAGGCGCTGACGGAGGTTGAGCTGGCAATCCTATCCGATCTCGCCCTTGGGTTGCCCGACAAGACCATCGCGCTGCGTCGCAAGCTGGCCCTGAGGACGGTGCAGAACCGGCTGCTGTCGATCTATGAAAAGCTGGATGTGGGCGATTTGCCGGTGGATGCCAGCGATATCGCGATCAACAAGCGTGTCCGGGCGGTTTCAAAGGCCATGACCTCTCAGATACTGAACCGTGAGAGTATCTTTTCGGCGGAAAAAGAGCTGGGAAGCTGGCTTGAACGTCGGCAAAACCTGGGATGAAAGCCCAGCTAGTCAGATCGTGAGGATTTGAACAGGTAGAGGAACACGAACAGCGACCCGATTGAGGTTGTAACGATCCCCACCGGCAACTCTTGCGGGGCCAGAAGCAGCCGGGACAAGATGTCTGAAAGCGTCAGCAAGATGGCCCCGACGACGGCGGATGTGATCAAGAGACTGCGGTGGAGCGTTCCGGCGATGCCTCGGGCGATATGCGGAACCATCAGGCCGACAAACCCGATCACACCCGCCACCGACACAAAGCTGGCCGTGGCCAAGGCCGCGACCAGAAACATCCGAAACCGCAGGCCTTGCACCGGAATGCCCAGTGTTGAGGCCGTGAAATCCCCCGTCAGAAGCGCGTCAAGCCAGCGGCTGCGATAGAGGGAATAGCCCAAGATCAAGGCCAGTCCCAAAACGACAAGGGGGAAGGTCTCCCATCGGGCGAGACCAAGGCCGCCCAGCATCCAGAAAATAACGGAATGCGCGGCGCGGCTGTCGCCCGCGAAAATCAGATAGTTGGTGATGGCCGAAAACAGGAAAGATACAGCCAGGCCTGCAAGGATCAGCTTTTCCGGCGCGCTGGTACGCAGGCTCTGAACCAAGGCCAGAACAATGCCGGACGCGATCAGGCCTCCGCAAAAGGCCGCAAGTGGGAGGGTCCAGATGCCCAGAACATCGCCTGTTACAGTGATGACCAAGACGGCACCCGCAGCGGCCCCGGACGAAAGGCCAAACAGAAACGGGTCAGCCAAGTCATTGCGCGTTGTCGTTTGTAAAACGACCCCGACAACACCCAGCCCGGCCCCAATCACTGCCGCAAACAACGCGCGGGGCAGGCGCAGGTCAAAGACGATCCGGTGCAGAGGGGACATGTCGCCCTCAGTCGCACCAGTACCCAGTCCAATCGCGGTGAAAACCTCGGCCAAGGGGATCGGGGTAGTTCCGTAGATCGTCGACAGCAGCAAAAGGGCGGTCAGAATGACCGCCCCCAGCAGGACCGCTTGGCCCGTCTTCGTCATCTCAGCTGTTACCCCGGTGCATCGCCGTTGCCATCTTCTCGATCGCTTCGATGTTTGCCGGTCCCGGTGTCAGCTCTTCATAGCGCAGTCCGATCCAGCGCTCGTTTTTGACTGCATCGGTCTGCGACATCACCGGATGCTCCTGCAGGAACTTGAAAGTATCCGCCGCGCCGTTGCCGGTTTGATAGTCCAGCAGGACAAGGAATTCGGGGTTCGAGGCGGCGACGGCCTCCCACGAGGTGCGGCCCCAGCTGGTGTCCATGTCGTGGGTAACGTTGACGCCGCCCGCTGCTGCGATCATCGCGTCGGGAATCGCGTATTTGCCTGCGGTAAACGGCGCATCGGCCGGACCATCCAGCAGGAAGACACGGGGTTTTTCCAGATCGGCGGTTTTGGCCTCGATCGTGGCCAGTTGGTCTTTCCAGCCCGAGACCAGCGCGTTCGCTTTGTCTTCGACCTGCATGACTGTGCCGAGACGCAGAACGTCGTCAAACAGAAGATCCATGCTGGCTTCGGGGCGGTCTTTGTTCAGGTGGATGCAGCTTTCGGTCAGCACCATGGTCTTGATGCCAAAGGGCTCCAGCGTGTCGGGGGTGACGTCGCCGCCGGGTTTCATGCCGTAATACCACCCGGCAAAGAACATGTCGGGTTCGACCGCGACGAGGTTCTCGACCGTCGGGTATTTCGGAGCGAGCTCGGGAATGTCACCACGCTGCGCGTCGAAATCGGGGCTGGTCTTGTACCAGCCGGTGATGCCGGTCAGGCCAACGATGCTGTCCTGAAGACCCAGCGCAAAGGCCATGTCGGTCATGTTCATGTCATGAACCACGATCCGCTCGGGCTTGGTGTCGAACACCAGAGGTTCACCGCAATTGTCGACGGTGATCTCTTGCGCGGCAGCGCCGCCTGCCAGTGCGCTTAGGACCGCAGCGGACAAGAGTTTCTGTTTCATCAATCTCTCCTGTTAAGATGAAAGCTTTCGTTTTCGAATGTCCAGCGCGGGGATCACGCGTCCTTCGTGCTGGAAACACAAATAGTCAACACCAAAAGCCGCACCTTCGGTTCTAAATCACTGAAACAGTGCATGTTTTATCCTCTCTATGTCGAGGTTTCGGGCGAAACCCTGCGTGGTTTTGTCCGGGATTGCAACCGGATGGAGGGATATTATGCCGAGATTGACGGACGCGCGCGTGCGCGACCTGCGCGCCAGAAAAACCACACGCAATGTCAGAGACACCACCCTTGCGGGCTTTGGTGTCAGGGTTCTGCCCGGCGGCGGGAAGCGGTTCTTTTTGCACAGCCAGCACGAGGGGCAGCGTGTCTGGAAGATTTTGGGCGATCCGGCCACTATGTCGGTTGCCGAGGCCCGCGCGCGGGCGCAGGCCCTGCTGGTCTCGCTCCGGTCGGGGCAGCGCGACGGGGAGATGCTGTTTGAGAGCGTTGCGGAAGAGGCCTTCCGCCGCCATGGCCGACAGTGGAAGCCGGGCACGCTCATGGTCAACCGGAGCTATCTCAAGAACCACATTCTTCCGCGCTTCGCGGGGCAGCGCATTGCGGATATCACGCGGCAGGACGTGCGGGACTGGTTTGCCGCGATGCACGCAACGCCGGTATCGGCGGATCGCTCGATGCCAGTGCTGTCGGTCATCATGACGGTGGCCGAGATGGACGGGCTGCGCCCGGAAGGGTCCAACCCCTGCAAGGGGATCAGGCGCTACCGGCGCAGGAACAGGGAGAGGTTTCTGTCGGAGGCCGAGTTCGGACGCCTTGGCGCGGCGCTGTGCTGCGCGGCCCCATCCCCGGCCGTGCCGCTCATTCGGCTGCTGGCGCTGACGGGATGCCGGTCGAGCGAGATCAGGACACTTCGCTGGGCAGAGTATCGCGACGGGCATATCTTTCTGCGCGACAGCAAGACGGGTCCGCGCACGGTGTGGCTGTCGGAGGCGGCGCGCAGGGTCCTTGACGCGCTTGCCCGCACATCGCCTTGGGTGTTTCCGTCCGTCCGGGGTGCGGGCCCGATGCCGGGTGCGACGCTCACCCGGGCATGGTTCAGGCTGCGCGTGCAGGCCGGTCTGAGAGATGTGCGCCTGCATGATTTGCGGCACTCCTATGCAAGTGCGGCCATCGCGAGCGGGGAAACCGTTCTGGCAGCGGGTCGGCTTCTTGGGCATAACAGCCCCGAAACCACCCTCAAATACGCCCATCACACGCAAAGTGATGTGGAGAATGCCGCCGCCGCGATGGGGGCGGTTCTCGGAGGAACGCGGAGAGGAACAGGGGGAGGAACCCGGCCATGAGCAAGGTTCGGTTGACGGATGCGCGGGCACGGAGGTTCAGACCGTGTGCGCGGGAATATTGCGTGCAGGACAGCGCGGTGCCGTCCCTGAGCCTTCGGGTCTATCCCACGGGGACGAAGACATGGACCTGCACGGTGGCGGGACGCAAGGTCTCGCTGGGCCGGATTGAACTGATGCCCGCCTGCGCCGCGCGCCGGGAATGTCACCGGTTGCAGGTCGAGGGGGTCGCGCCGGTCCGGGACCTGCCCACCTACCGGGGCTTTGCGCTGGATGTGTGGCACAAGACATGGTCCACGCGCTGCAAGCCATCCACGGTCAGGGGGCGGGATCACATTCTGGCGCGGCAGCTTCTGCCCGCGTTCGGAGCGCTTCGGATTGACCGGATCACGCGACAGATCATCGAGGACTGGTTTGCCGCCTATAGCGCCTCTGCGCCCGGCGGCGCGAACCATGCGCTGAAACTTTTGCGCCAGAGCCTGAACTTTGCCCTTGAGCGCGGCCTCATCGACAGCAACCCGGCGGGTTTTGTGCTTCCGAACCGGCGCGCCAAGCTGACGCGGTTCCTGTCGCGGGATGAAATCGCGCGGCTGAACGCGGCGCTTGACCGGCACAGCGCAGGGCGCACTGGCGTGCAGGCTGACATCATCCGGCTTCTGCTGCTCACGGGCTGCCGCAAATCGGAAATCACCCATCTCAGGCGCAGCGAGGTCGATGGCAGCCGCCTCAGGCTGGAAGACAGCAAGACGGGTCCGCGGATTGTGTATCTCAGCGCCGAGGCCCGCGCCATCGTTGAGAGGCGCATGAGGGGAGCCGGGGCATATCTGTTCCCCTCGCCGCGCAACCCGGCGCGGCCCGGCTCGGGAGAGTTGAGGCTCTGGTACAGGATCAGACGGGAGATCGGCATTGAGGACGTGCGTCTGCACGACCTGCGACATTCCTATGCCAGCCAATCTGTGATGGCGGGTATTCCCCTGCCGGTGGTGTCGAAGCTCCTGGGTCACAGCCAGGTCACGATGACGCTGCGCTATGCCCACAGCGCAGACAGGGACGTCGAGGCCGCAGCCGAGCGGGTCGGGGCGCGCATTGCCGGGCTGTTGTGGTCTGGCTGAGCGCTTTGCCTGTCTTATGATGCGTGGAGGCGTCCGGTTTATTGGAAGCCCCTTCCAGTTTGCCATTCAGGGCGGGCCGTTCTGGCGGTTGGATCGTAATATGCCTGGTCATTGATGGGACCGTCTTGAAGGGCATATGCCTGGCTGGCCTTGGGTTTTGCCACAGTTCAGCCGCAGTTCTGACAATATTTTGACACTGTGGGAAATTTCTGCAACCTTTGATTGCGGCTCGTCAATAAACGCGGCGAACAAAGAGAGCAGTATGGGGATGGGGATTTTGCGCAGATCAGCGCTGTCGAGAACATTCTGAATTGTCCGGTGTAGGTAACATGCCAATTGTCCGCTTCAGTTGATTGCGCGGTGGCCCAATTCGGAGGGAGCCGTAGGCGACCGTAGATTTGGGCCACCGCGTTCGCGCCACGTCGAAGCGGGTCACGCGACTTTGTGTTTGCTATCCTCCTGTGTGATGGGTGATCCGTCAGGCTGGTAGCGGCCAATGCATCTCGGGCCGTGGAAGATGACCAGTTGACCATCGGGGTATTCGTGGACCCTGACCTTCGCCTTGACGAAATGATGACGGTGCCTGTCTGCCGCGATCTGCATGACCAGGCCCTTGTAGCGCACCGTATTGTCGTTGCCGACGACGCGGTCTTCCTGCACACACAGGGTGTCGCGCACATTGCCTGTAAACGGCACGAAGGCCGAGGTCGTATCCTCCGGCTCCTTTGCAAACAGGGCATTGTGTTCGGGAAGATAGACCTCTTTCAGGAACTGATTGGCCTCTTCAATGGTTGTGATCCCATGGGACCGCAGTTCCTGCGGCAATCGGTTCTGGAACGTGCCAAACATGCGTTCAGACCGTCCACGGGCCTGCGGTGAATAGGCCGGGATCAGCTCAATGCCGAGTTGCTGCAAGGCGCGCCCGACCTGGGTCAGATTGTCCTTGTCCACTTTGCCGCCCGCTTCGGGCGTATGCCAGTAATGAGAGCCCCGATCGGCATAGAGCGAGCAAAACAGACCTTGCGCCTCGATCACCTCTGTCAGCCCCTGAAAACTGCTCATCGTCCCTTCTTCCTCGACAAAGAATGCCGAATAAACCCGGTTGGTGGCATCGTCCATGGTGACGATCAGATCCCACCACTGACCCGGAACCCATTCATGGCTGGAGCCGTCCTGATGCAACATCATGCCAACCATCGGACGGCGGGGCCGCTTGCGCCGATGGGCACCTCGTCGGGGTGCTGCCTGAACCCGGCCGTGGCGCTGCAGTGTAAGCCGCACCCAGTTGTAGCTCTGTGTGAAACCATGGTGGGCCACCAGCTTCTCGTGGAAATGCTTCGGCGTGTAATCCCAGTACTTGGTATCAAACAGTTCAAGCATCTCCATGACCTTATCCGTGGCAACACGATTGTTGGCCAGTTTGCCAAGCCGACGGTCGTACAGACCTTCTGCACCATCCGCCTCAAATCGATCCTCCCAACGCCTGACGGTGCGCACGGATACACCCAGTATCTCAGCCGCCTGTTCTTGCGTCAGCTTGTTCGCGCTTCGCCGCGAATACACATCTTCAAACTTCATCAGTCGAACTTCCTGTAACACTTCTGCTCGGTTCATAACGCCTCCTCTCAGAGACAGAATAGAACCGGACAGATCGCATGTTACATACACCGGACATATCGCGTGTTAGCGACATTAGCGACAATCAGCGCTTGACAATGCGCAGTTGGGCGATATCGTCGCTCGTCGCTCGTCGCTCGTCGCTCGTCGCTCGTCGCTCGTCGCTCGTCGCTCGTCGCTCGTCGCTCGTCGCTCGTCGCTCGTCGCTTCATGTCTGTTGAGGGCCTGTCAGATTGGGGCGCGGTCTCACGGCGGGTAGAGCGCGCCCGGTTCGGGCTTTTCCGATATTGTGATCCCTGTCGTTGCGCTGGCGATTTTGTGCCTCGCGCAAGCTTTCGTTTGTGTTGTGCTGCATGTGTCCGGCAGACCTTGAGCCGGCATGCGGCTGCAGGCGCGTTGGCGCTCCAGCGCAGGGAAACCTGCACGACCTCGATACATCGCGCCTGTGCGGAATGGTTGAGGTTTCATTGCGTGTCAGTCGTCGCGGCTTCGGAGGCACGCTTTGCCACCCCCTTTGGCTCTCTGGCTGTCCTGCTGCTTCCGTCTTTGTTGGACAAGACAGAAAACAAAGCGTTTGCTGGCCCGATTGAGGCAGCCTTCGCTGTCTTTCGTCGCTGCTTCAGGCGCGCCCTCTGCCAATCCCTCTGCCAATCCCACTGTCATCAGGCTTCCGACTGCCCTTCATCCCCGCTCTGGCGGGCAAGACACATGCTGTAATCAACCCTTTCTTATGGAGACCCCCTCACCATGACCCAAGCACAACTTTCGACTGTATCGACTGGCGCGTCTGCGTCTCAATCCGTGATTGTATTCCCTGAAGGGGTTCAGGGTTTACTGGTTCCGCTTGGTCCGAACGTGATCGCACGCACCTTCCGGCAAGGTGATGACCTTGTGATTGTTTACCAGGATGGTCGCCAGGTTCAAATTGCCGGTTTTTTTGACACGGGTGATCGTGTTTTGGTCGCGCAGGACCCGGAGAGCGGGGATCTGTTCGAGGTCAGCCTCGCGCCGGACGGTTCCCTGATCGGGGTTGAGCCGAGGTCCGTTGCGGATATTGCGGAGCTACTTGGCGCGACGCAGGAGGAGGTTGAGGCGCTGTCTGCAGCCCATGGGGCGGATGCGGATGCCGGGTTTGCCGACAGCGATCACGTGACGCTTTCAACACAATCCGGTGTCGAACTGGCCGCAATCAATCCGGGCCTGGTCGCTGCGGGAATTCTCGGCGCAGGTGCAATCGCCGCCATTGCAACCAGTAGCGGTGGATCGAGTTCGAAGAGCGATGGCAACAACCCGACCCCAACACCGGACACAACATCGACAGAGACCACCGACCCAGGCACGACGCCTGCCCAGGGACCCGGCGGTGGTGATGCGGATAGCGACGCTGCGACTGTGACGGCGATTGACCGCGAGAATGCCTTGGGCGACATCGCGGCCTATGCCGAGGATCAGGGCAATACTGCGCCGACGGTTGATACCTACGCCACGGCGGGCGTGACGGGCGTGACGGCTGACAATCTTGCGGCAGTGAATGCGCGGGTTGCCGGGGTGGCGCGCGAGGGTGCGGACACGGTGTCTGAACTGGATGCACTGGTTACGCTGGCCAACGGCGATGTTGCGGCGGCTGCGGCTGCGGCAACAGCACTGGGGACCATCGTGGCCTATGCCGATGATCAGAGCAATCCTGCGCCGACGGTTGATACCTACACCACGGCGGGTGTGACCGGTGTGACAGCGGCCAATCTTGCGGCGGTGAATGCGCGGGTTGCCGGTGCAGATCGCGAGGGTGCGGACACGGTGGCCGAACTGGATGCGCTGGTTACGCTGGCCAACGGGGATGTTGCGGCAGCAGCGGCTGCGGCAACAGCACTGGGGACCATCGTGGCCTATGCCGATGATCAGAGCAATACTGAGCCGACGGCGGCGACCTACACCACGGCAGGTGTGGCCGGTGTGACAGATGTCAATCTTGCGGCAGTGAATGCGCGGGTTGCCGGTGCAGATCGCGAGGGTGCGGACACGGTGGCCGAACTGGATGCGCTGGTTACGCTGGCCAACGGGGATGTTGCGGCAGCAGCGGCTGCGGCAACAGCACTGGGGACCATCGTGGCCTATGCCGATGATCAGAGCAATACTGAGCCGACGGTTGATACCTACACCACGGCAGGTGTGGCCGGTGTGACGGATGCCAATCTTGCGGCAGTGAATGCGGCGATTGCAACAGGGGGCAGCAGTGCCTTTGTGCCCGATACTCTTGTGGAACCGACGGTCTTTGTTCAGGGCGTCGTGAACCGAGTGATATCCTCGTCGGAAACCGGTGATGGTGAAAACCAGACCTCACCAACAGATACAACATCTACAGAGACCCCCGATGGAACCGGCGACGGTGATGTGGGCGGGAACGCTGATGCAGCCGTGGCTGCGGCGACAGCACTGGGGACCATCGCGGATTACGCTGATGATGACGCCAACAATCCAGCGCCGACGGCGGCGACCTACGCCACGGCGGGTGTGACCGGTGTGACAGCGGCCAACCTTGCGGCAGTGAATGCGCGGGTCGCAGCCGCAGATCGCGAGGGTGCGGATACGGTGGCCGAAGTAGATGCGCTGGTTCAGCAGGCCAACGGGGATGTTGATGCAGCGGCGGCTGCAGCGACAGCACTGGGGACCATCGTGGCCTATGCCGATGATCAGAGCAATACTGAGCCGACGGTTGATACCTACACCACGGCGGGCGTGACCGGCGTGACGGATGTCAATCTCGCGGCAGTGAATGCGCGGGTTGCAGGCGCAGATCGCGAGGGTGCGGACACGGTGTCTGAACTGGATGCGCTGGTTACGCTGGCCAACGGGGATGTTGCGGCAGCAGCGGCTGCGGCAACAGCACTGGGGACCATCGTGGCCTATGCCGATGATCAGAGCAATACTGAGCCGACGGTTGATACCTACACCACGGCAGGTGTGGCCGGTGTGACAGATGTCAATCTTGCGGCGGTGAATGCGCGGGTTGCCGGGGTGGCGCGCGAGGATGCGGACGAGGTGGCCGAACTGGATGCACTGGTTACGCTGGCCAACGGCGATGTTGCGGCAGCAGCGGCTGCGGCAACAGCACTGGGGACCATCGTGGCCTATGCCGATGATCAGAGCAATACTGAGCCGACGGTTGATACCTACACCACGGCAGGTGTGACGGGTGTGACGGATGCCAACCTTGCGGCAGTGAATGCGCGGGTTGCCGGTGCAGATCGCGAGGGTGCGGACACGGTGGCCGAACTGGATGCGCTGGTTACGCTGGCCAACGGGGATGTTGCGGCAGCAGCGGCTGCGGCAACAGCACTGGGGACCATCGTGGCCTATGCCGATGATCAGAGCAATACTGAGCCGACGGTTGATACCTACACCACGGCAGGTGTGGCCGGTGTGACAGATGTCAATCTTGCGGCGGTGAATGCGCGGGTTGCCGGGGTGGCGCGCGAGGGTGCGGACACGGTGTCTGAACTGGATGCACTGGTTACGCTGGCCAACGGCGATGTTGCGGCGGCTGCGGCTGCGGCAACAGCACTGGGCGCTATCGCGGATTACGCTGATGATGACGCCAACAATCCAGCGCCGACGGCGGCGACCTACGCCACGGCGGGTGTGACCGGTGTGACGGATGCCAATCTTGCGGCAGTGAATGCGCGGGTTGCCGGTGCAGATCGCGAGGGTGCGGACACGGTGGCCGAACTGGATGCGCTGGTTACGCTGGCCAACGGGGATGTTGCGGCAGCAGCGGCTGCGGCAACAGCACTGGGGACCATCGTGGCCTATGCCGATGATCAGAGCAATACTGAGCCGACGGTTGATACCTACACCACGGCAGGTGTGACGGGTGTGACGGATGTCAATCTCGCGGCGGTGAATGCGCGGGTTGCAGGCGCAGATCGCGCGGGGCCGACGAAGTGTCCGAACTGGATGCGCTGGTTACGCTGGCCAACGAGGATGTTGCGGCGGCAGCGGCGGCATTGGATGCAGCAGCGGCTGCGGCAACAGCACTGGGGACCATCGTGGCCTATGCCGATGATCAGAGCAATACTGAGCCGACGGTTGATACCTACACCACGGCAGGTGTGGCCGGTGTGACAGATGTCAATCTTGCGGCGGTGAATGCGCGGGTTGCCGGTGCAGATCGCGAGGGTGCGGACACGGTGGCCGAACTGGATGCGCTGGTTACGCTGGCCAACGGGGATGTTGCGGCAGCAGCGGCTGCGGCAACAGCACTGGGGACCATCGTGGCCTATGCCGATGATCAGAGCAATACTGAGCCGACGGTTGATACCTACACCACGGCAGGTGTGGCCGGTGTGACGGATGCCAATCTTGCGGCAGTGAATGCGGCGATTGCAACAGGGGGCAGCAGTGCCTTTGTGCCCGATACTCTTGTGGAACCGACGGTCTTTGTTCAGGGCGTCGTGAACCGAGTGATATCCTCGTCGGAAACCGGTGATGGTGAAAACCAGACCTCACCAACAGATACAACATCTACAGAGACCCCCGATGGAACCGGCGACGGTGATGTGGGCGGGAACGCTGATGCAGCAGCGGCTGCGGCAACAGCACTGGGCGCTATCGCGGATTACGCCGAGGATGACGCGAACAATCCTGCGCCGGATGCGGCGACCTACACCACGGCGGGCGTGACCGGCGTGACAGATGCCAATCTCGCGGCGGTGAATGCGCGGGTCGCAGCCGCAGATCGCGAGGGTGCGGATACGGTGGCCGAAGTAGATGCGCTGGTTCAGCAGGCCAACGGGGATGTTGATGCAGCGGCGGCTGCAGCGACAGCACTGGGGACCATCGTGGCCTATGCCGATGATCAGAGCAATACTGAGCCGACGGTTGATACCTACACCACGGCGGGCGTGACCGGCGTGACGGATGCCAACCTTGCGGCGGTGAATGCGCGGGTCGCAGCCGCAGATCGCGACGGGGCCGACGAAGTGTCCGAACTGGATGCGCTGGTTACGCTGGCCAACGAGGATGTTGCGGCGGCAGCGGCGGCATTGGATGCAGCAGCGGCTGCGGCAACAGCACTGGGCGCTATCGCGGATTACGCCGAGGATGATCAGGGCAATCCTGCGCCGGATGTGGCGACCTACACCACGGCAGGTGTGACGGGTGTGACGGATGTCAATCTCGCGGCGGTGAATGCGCGGGTTGCAGGCGCAGATCGCGCGGGTGCGGATACGCGGGTTGAGGTCCAGAGCCTCGTGAATGCCACGCTTGCAACGCTGGCACAGGCGAAGATCGAGGCCTATGCGGAAGATGACGCGAACAATCCTGCACCGACGGCGCAGGATTACACGACCGTGGATGTGTTCGGGGTCAACGCCGTCAATCTTGCTGCGGTGAACGGGGCGGTGGCAGCAGCGACCCGGGAGCAAGTGGACAGCCATGCGGAACTGAGCGCATTGGTCGGTCAGGCGGTCCTCACAGGTGGGGCTGAAACAGCGGTGTCCATAATTACGGCGTATGCTGGTAGCCAGACGCAACCCGCCCCGACGGTTGAGACTTACGAGGCGGCGGGGATCAATGGCGTAACGCCGACCAATCTTGAGGCGGCGAATGCGGCAGTGGCGGCGGCGAATGCGGCGATTGTGCAGGCTCAAGCGGCCTCTCAATCGGTGTATGCTGCAATCCAGGAGGCCCTGGACAACACGGTCACCCGCACCCTGGAGACCGCCGCAAAAGTGGATGGAACACCTTACAGTGATGCTATCACCGGCAGCACGGGTAAAGACACGCTTTCGGGCTTGGCCGGCGATGACGTTCTTGGCGGCGGTGCCGGTAATGATGTTCTGTCGGGCGGTGACGGCAATGACGCTCTTTTGGGCGGTGCGGGCGATGACATGTTGGTCGGCGGGGCCGGTCGGGATGTACTGAACGGCGGCGCTGGCACCGATACGGCGGACTATTCCGGGTCTGTGGACGCCACCGGGGCCGCTGGGGGTGTGACTGTGGATCTTTCACAATTGCCCTTCAGCACGCCGTCCGGCGGCCATGCCGAGGGTGACGTCGTATCCGGTATTGAAAACCTGATCGGCTCTGCGGCGGACGACAGGCTGACCGGCGACGGAAACACCAACGTGTTCAATGGCGGTGCCGGCGATGACGTGCTCGCTGGCGGTGCCGGCAATGACACACTGACGGGTGGTGCTGGTGCGGACCAGTTCAGGGTCGGACCTGATGAGGACAGTGTCACCATCACGGATTTCAACACGGGCGAGGACCGGCTTTATCTTGATGTGGCGGAGGGCACGGCGCTGAACCCGCAGGTGGTGGACGGCACTCTGCGGCTCACGATTCCGGGCACACAGATCAGCCTTGCCGGTGTCACTGATGTGACTGCAGTGAACATCGAGTATTCGCCCGGGCTGACAGCGCTGGGGACCATCGCGGATTACGCCGATGATGACGCGAGCAATGATGCGCCGACGGCGGCGACCTACACCACGGCAGGTGTGACCGGTGTGACGGCTGCCAATCTCGCGGCAGTGAATGCGCGGGTCGCAGCCGCAGATCGCGACGGGGCGGACACGGTGTCCGAACTGGATGCGCTGGTTACGCTGGCCAACGGCGATGTTGCGGCTGCAGCGGCACCTGATGGCAGTTCTGGCAGTACATCTGGCGGCCAGACCGTCACGGGTACAGCGAACAACGACATACTCAGAGGCGGCGCGGGCAATGATACGCTCAATGGCTTGGCGGGCGATGACCAGCTGCTCGGCGATGCTGGAGGTGACCGGCTAAATGGCGGCGCGGGCAATGACACGGCTGTCTATGGCGGGGCGACAGGTGTCAGTGTGGACCTTGCGGCTGGCACGGGCACGGGCGGCGATGCGGACGGTGACCGGCTCAGCGGGATCGAGAACGTCAACGGCACTCTGGGCAATGACACGCTCAGGGGCGACAGCGGCGCCAACTATCTGGACGGCGGCATTCTGGGCGATGATACGCTTGAGGGCCGCGGCGGCCATGACCTGCTTCATGACGTTGGCGGCAATGATACGCTCTCGGGCGGTACCGGCAATGATGTGCTGGTCCCCGGCCCGGGTGATGACCAGCTCACCGGCGGCGACGGACGGGATATCTTCCGGATTGGTCGAGGCAATGGCACCAACCGCGTCACGGACTTTGACCCTGTGCAGGATGTGCTGGAGTTCCGGGAGGGGCTGTTTGCGGACCTTGCTGCGGTGAAGGCCGCGGCCACGGTGCTGCCGGAGAATGGCGGTTTGAGGATTGATCTGCCGGCGGTCGAGACCTTGGCAGCGGGCACGCTGACGGTGAGCGGTCTTGACAGCCCGGACGCGTTGACGGCCGCCAATGTGCGCATTGTGTCGGCGGACGTCGTCACCGGGGTTGCCGGGAACGGCACGGTGGCCCTTGCGGGCACGGCGGCGCAGGGCAGCCCGCTCACCGCAACGGTCACGGACGGCGACGGCACATCGACCACACCCTTTGTCAGCTACCAGTGGCAGCGCAGTGACGGGACAGGTGATTATGAGGATATCGGCGGGGCCGAGAGTGCAAGCTATACCCCTGGTCAGGCGGATGTGGGTCATACCCTCCGGCTTGTGGCCATCTATAGCGATGATGACGGCAATGACGAACAGGTGACCTCGGCCCCCACAGCCCCGGTCAGTAATGTCAATGACGCGCCGGAGGGCGTGCCCGTGATCAGCGGCCCAGCGAGCGGCGCGTTGACGGCGGGCGCGGTCCTGAGCGCCGACCGGACCGGTATCAGCGATGCGGACGGGCTACCGGGTGAGGCGTCCGGCTTCCGCTACCAGTGGCAGCGCAGTGACGGTGCAGGCGGGTATGAGGATATCGGCACCAACAGCGCCAGCTATACGCTGACAGACGCAGATGCGGGCCGGACCGTCCGGGTTGCCGTCCGTTACCAGGATGAGGGTGGCAAGGAGGAAGAGGTCATCAGTACGGCGACGAACGCGGTGGCAGTCCGCCCGGAAGTGGCAGCGCTGGGGACCATCGCGGCCTATGCCGAGGACCAGGCCAATCCAGCGCCGGATGTGGCGACCTACACCACGGCGGGCGTGACGGGCGTGACGGCTGCCAACCTGGACAGGGTGAATGTGCGGGTTGCCGGTGCGGAGCGTGAGGGTGCGGACGAGGTGTCCGAACTGGATGCGCTGGTTACGCTGGCCAACGGCGATAAGTTTGAAACGGGCACTGACGGTGATGACTTCCTGGTCGGCGGTGCCGGCAATGACAGGCTTTCGGGCTTGGCCGGCGATGACGCTCTGACGGGCTTGGCCGGCGATGACATACTTTCGGGTGGTGCCGGGGGTGACGCTCTGATTGGTGGTGCCGGCGATGACACTCTGATAGGCGATGCTGGCGGTGACACTCTGACGGGTGGTCCCGGCAATGACATTCTGATTGGCGGTGCCGGCGATGACACTCTGACCGGTGGGGCTGGTACGAACCGCTACCTGTTCCAGGGAGACGCGGAAGGGGATGATACCATCACCGATTTCGTGGGGGACGGGAATGATATTCTGGTCTTCGATGAAGAGGAATGGGGGGCTGGTGACGATGCGGCAGACCTGGAGGCACTGATCGCGGCTGTAGAGGTCAACGGTGACGGAGACCTTGTCATCACCCGGCCCGACAATAACGGCAGCATCACCCTGGAGGGGGATTATACACAAGATACAGATGTCTCAACTGTTCTGACCAACTCGACTGTCAACTTCGACCCGGAGGTGACGACTGTATGATGGCAGGCGAGGTAGCCGATGGTGCGCTCACCGGGGAGCATCGGGGAACACCCGATGCAGGGGAGAGAAGAGAGCGACCATCGGCGGCTACACTCGGTACGATACGGCAGATACTGGAACCAGTAAGACAACCTCAAACGTTCCAGGATGTGCTGTAAGCAAAGACGAAACTGCGAACGTCTTGTCGGTATCAGAATCTGCTGCGGATATGTCGGAATGGTAAGCTTTAACTGTTGTCCGCATACGCGGGGGTGAGTCAGGCCATCCGTCGCGCCTGGCGCTGAAGCTGCAGTGTAGCCTGCGCGGGTCGAGGCCTGCACATGGGTCCACACATGGACTGTCAGTTTGACTTTTGAACCTTCCATGGCGGGGGTATCGTCGATGCGGCTTTGGGAGTGAGCGGCGGCTATTTTCCGGAGCGTTTAGGTCAGATATGCATTGGATTCCACGCCGGGATGAAGACGTCGCCGTGCCCGGCCACAGGTTTTTCGGAGCGAACCGGGTTCATTTCAGGGGGACCCGCAAATTGCACAGATGTGGCCTGTGGTGTGCCGGCCATGTATGTTCACCATGGGGCATGCCCTGTTTTTCGACCGATGAACGCCAGAATGTGCAGATTGTCTCTCAGCAGCCAAAGAAGGGGTGGGCGGATGTGTTCAGAATCGGTGGGCGGATGTCACCGGATTGCGCGCCATAGCATCCCGGACCGGTTTGAAGCTGAAGCACAAACGACCTGGCCGCGCCGGAGGGCGCGGTGCCTGTTTGCCGCCGTATGGCCCGCTGCCGCTCTGCGCGTGCCGGAGGTGATCTGATGCTTTCGGGTCCGCGCCCGCTTGTGAGCGCCGAACAGACGTTCGGTTATTTCCTGCACGAGTATCTCGCCCGCAATGACAGTGCGCACCGCTCGGCAAACCGCTGGCACGGTGCGGGTGCGCAGGTCCTGGGGCTTGGGCCGCGCGTTGGCAAGCGCAAGTTCATCTCGATCCTGTCCGGCCAGGTTCCCGGCACGCAGATCACGCTGGGCCGGGTCATTGATGGCACACGCCAGCATCGTCCCGGCTGGGACATGACATTTTCGGCTCCGAAATCGGTCTCGCTGGAGGCGCTGTATCGCGGCAGGCGGGCGGTGATGCACGCCCATGATGCGGCGGTGCGCGCCACGCTGGACTGGATCGAACGCGAGCACCTGCAGACCCGGGGCTATGACCCTGCAACAGGGCGACGGCCACGGGAGGCTGCGGACGGCATGATCGCGGCAACATTCCGGCATATGGCAAGCCGCAACAATGACCCGCAACTTCACACGCATGCGGTGGTCGCGAACATGACGCGCAACAGGGATGGGGCATGGCGCAGCATCGAGCCGACATTGCTGAAGCGCAACCGGCGCGTGTTCGGCGCATGGTACCGCAACGATCTGGCGCGGCGCTTGCGTGCGCTTGGCTACGACCTGACCCCGACCACCGTGGGCGGGTTACCGAGCTTCGAGATATCCGGCTGGTCGCGGGAGTGGCTTGAGGCCTTCTCGACCCGGCGTCAGGATATCCTTCGGCACCTGGCGGACACGGGCCGGATCTACACGACCGCGAACGCGCAGGCGGCAGCGCTGGTGACACGCGGCAAGAAGGCGGAACCGGTACAAGGTGAACTTGTCCGCCTGTGGCACGCGCGTGCAGCGCAGCTTGGCCTCGTCGAGGACCGGCCATCCCGTGCGCGCGTGGCCAAAGAGGCTGTCCTGACACCGCTTGAAGCGGTCTGGCAAGCCATGGCGCACCTGGAGGAACGGCACTGTGTATTCCGGCGCACCGACCTGCTCGCCGCCGCGCTGGGGCGCGACCCCGGACGCCACTCACACGGGGACCTGGAGGAGGCCATCGAGCGCTTGCGCAGGGACCGGCATCTTGTGGACACAAAATCCGGTGATCTGACCACGCGCCAGACCCTGCGCGCGGAACGGGACGTGATTGCCGCCCTGCGGGCGGGACAGGGGCGCGCCGCATCACTTGCCGACGACCAGACCCTCAGGGCACGGCTTGAGGCCACGTCGCTGACAGCCGGTCAGCGGGATGCGGTGCGGACGATTGTGATGTCCGAGGACCGTCTGGTCGGGGTTCAGGGGTTTGCGGGCACGGGCAAGACCCGCATGCTGAGGGAGGTCGTCCGGCTGGCCGGGGACCGCCCGGTGATCGGGCTGGCCCCGTCCTCGGCTGCGGCCCGTATCCTTGCGCTCGAAGCCGGGATTGGCACAACCACGCTGCAATGGATGCTGGCGCGGTACGAACATCTCGGGGATGGCCCTGATCTTGAGGCGGCGCGCAACCGCTTCCGGGGGGCCGTGATCGTGGTGGACGAGGCGTCCATGATCGGCACGGTTCAGATGCGCGGGCTTCAGCACGTTGCGGAGCGGATCGGAGCGGCCCGCCTCGCCCTTGTCGGCGACAGGCTTCAGCTTCGCTCGGTCGAGGCGGGGCAGCCGTTCCGCCTGCTTCAGAACGCGGGGATGGAAACGGCGCGCATGGACGACGTGCTGCGACAACGCAGGCCGGACCTCAAGGCCGCTGTCACGCATATGATCGCGGGGGATGCGGAGCTTGCGGTTCAGGCTCTGGGCAGCGACGTACGGGAAATTCCCCCCGACAGGCTGGCGGAGACGGCGGCCCGGCTCTGGCTGGCGCTTCCTGCAGAGGCCCGCAGAAGAACCATGATCCTCGCCCCGACCCATGGGCAGCGCGAGGAGATCACCGCCGCGCTCCGCAAGGGGCTTGCCGAAGACGGGCTGCTCGCTGGCCGGACGCTTGCGATCGAGCGGCTCGTGGACCGCCGCCTGACACGGGTACTTGCCGCCGATCCCATGAGCTACCGCGCAGGCGACATCGTTGTTGCCAACCGTGACGTTTACGGGTGCCGGGAGGGGGAAGCCTGGCGGGTGACGGGCAGCGACGGGGAGCGGATCGCGCTGGAGCGGCGCGGGGTTACTGGCGGGTTCCGGCCCTCGGGCAACGCCGCGCAGAACCTGTCCGCCTTCGAGACGCGCCCGATCTCGCTGCGCGCGGGGGACGAGATCGTCTTCACGCGCAATCTCGGGAGCCTCGGGGTGGTGAATGGCGACCGCGGGCGGATCGAGGAGATCGGACGGGCGCGCCTGCGCATCCGGCTTGCCGACGGGCGGCGGCTGGAGCCGCTGACAAAGGATGACCGGCTGCGGCATATTGACCACGCCTGGACATCGACGGTGCATCGCGCGCAGGGCAGGACGACCGACAACGTGATCGCGGTGCTGGACGCGGACAGCATGATGACGGACCGGGCACTGCTTTACGTGGAGATGAGCCGCGCCCGTGACGGGTTCGTCCTGTTGACCGACGACACGGAACAGCTTGTGCACCGGCTGGAACAGGACACGGGCGTGTCGCATTCCGCGCTGGAGGCGACCGGACAGGTGCTGGATATGCCGCGCTCCGGCTGGGTGTCGCAGAAGGAACCCCTGCGTCCGGCGCTGCAGGACTGGCGCGCGCTTGAGGTGGAGGCGGACCGGGTCGGGATTGCGCCGTTCCTCATGGCCGGTGCCGATGCGCTGCTGGATCGGCTGCGTCGGCGTGCAGCCATCGAAGGCGCGCCGGGGGAGATCGCAACAAAAGAGATCGCGCGGATTTTGGCGGATCACGCGGCCCATATCCGGGACCGGGCGCGCGCCGCCATCGGGCAGGCCTGGCAGACCCTGCGGGCGCGGGCGGCACGCGAGGACAGCCACGTCGCCCTGCAGCCGGGGGCGGACGCGCTGCTGAAGCAAACCGGCGGGTTGCGCGGGGCGGGGCCCCTGCCCGAAGCGCTCACCACGGGCGTCAGAGACTGCCGCGCCCTGCTGCGCGGGCTTGGGGACCGGCTGGAGCGCTGCGGAACCCGGGTCAGCCAGCAGGTCCGGAGCCGGGAGGACAGGATTGGCCGGATCGAACGGGACTGGACATTGCAGCGGGTCATGGCGAAGACCACGCGGCAAGACATCGCGTTTCTGCCGGAAACGGAGGAATTGCTGGCCCGGACGCGCCGGGTTGCCGCGCAACATCCCGGAGCGCTTCCGAAACGCGTGCTGGATCATGTGGAGGATTGCGCGCGCGTGCAGGACCGATGGAAAAGGCTCGTGCATGTCGCGCGCGTGCTGACGGACAGCGCACGCTCGGTGCAGCCCGCCGATGAGACGGTTTGCGCGGCCATGGTCGAGGCGGAAGACCTGCTCGCCGATGACCGCTTGTCCTGCAAGGCGCTGCTCGAACCCGGGCTTCTTGCGCCGATGAAGCATGCTTTGAGCACGTTGAACAAAAGGCGCAGCGTGGAAGAGCGGGCGCAGGACCTTCGCAGAAGCTGGAAGATGCGGGAAGCGGAGGCGAAGCGGCAGGGGTGTCATCCGTTCCAGCTCGGAGGGTTCGATCACTTCATGGAACGGCTCACCGGCTTCGCGCACGACTTGCCCCCGGACCTTGCGGCCCTGCCGGAACTGGCGGCGCGGTATCGCCGGGTGCGGCAGGACCTCGATGCGGTGATCGCGTTCGACACCAGGCGGCGGACCGTCCTCATGCGGGCCGCGACCTGGCGCCCGGATACGCCGCTCGACCGAAGCCTTCTCACCGGCTACGGACGCTGGGCAAGGGCTGCCCCGAACGTGATCGAGAAGGGAACGCGCCTGATGGAAGATGCGCTGCTGGCACCGCAGGACCGCAAGACGCTGGGGAAGATGCTGGAGCGCATCACATCCGCGCTGGACGGTTGCGGTCTCGAGGCCTGGCGTCTCGGGCTATTGGAGCAGATCAACGACACGGCGGATGCGCGGGGGTGCCACAGGTATTTCGTGGAGGGCTATGACAGGGTCTTCGAAGGGCTGGGCGAACGGATGGTCGCGGGGCCGGGCGGCAACACGCTGGCA
>NZ_CBDAQX010000023.1:0-120000 GCF_965199275.1 Ruegeria sp.
TGCCGCCTGCGCGCCAATGCTCACCCACACCCGGTTCAGTCGATTTGCCGAAGCTCAGCGAGAACCGGGTCGGCAACTGCTCGGACTGCGCAAAATAGGCTTCGGCGCAGGCACTGATCGAGCCTCCGGCCAGCGGAGTGATGCCCTGATAAGGCTGTGTGCCTTCGCCCTGGTCGATCATGATCGCAAAATAACCCTCGCCCACCTGATCGAAGGGCGCGCCATCGGTCAGACGATCGCGGTCGAAACTAGCGTAAGCGCGGATGCGGGCCGGTTCGCCCTCTTGCTGTGGCGCGTAGTAGTCGGTGGCAATCATGCGCACCGGACCCTTGGACTGCACCTGCAACGACAGCTTCCAGCGAAGCGAGACCGTCTGGCCGATCAACGCGGTCAGCAGGGCCATCTCGGCCACCAGGGCCTCAACCTTTTCCGGATAGTCATGCTGTTTCAGGATGCCGTCCAGCACGCCATCCAGACGGGCCACACGCCCGCGCATGTCCGATACATCGAGTTGAAAGGGCAGGACGGTATCGTCCCACGCGATTTTTGTTCCAAGAGACATGGGGTTTCCTTACACGCCAAGGGTTGGCATACCGGCACCATATAGGTCGCAGAGATTGGGTTGTAAGGGGCCATACATGATCAGACGGTTCGGCGAAAGCCCTGAACCCGGGCGCAAGTACACCCGGCGGGTCGGAGTCTACGCTTTGCTGCCCCGCGCCGGGCACCTTCTTCTGACCTGCCAGACCGAACCGGGGCCGGATCTACAATTGCCTGGTGGTGGAATTGATCCGGGCGAATCGCCTACAACCGCCCTGCACCGGGAAGTGTTCGAGGAAACAGGCTGGCTGATCGCTGCACCCCGTCGAGTCGGCGCGTTCCGTCGGTTCACTTATATGCCGGAATATGACCTTTGGGCCGAGAAGATCTGCCTGATCTATCAAGCGCGTCCGGTACGTCGTTTGGGGCCACCACCCGAGCCGTTCCACGAAGCGCTCTGGATGCACGCCGCCGATGCGGTTGAAACGCTGGGCAACGATGGCGATCGCCATTTCGCGACGTTGCATCTTCGCGGGCTTTAGATCGTTTCGGGTTAAACCTGCGACGCGAAACCCTGCCACGCTTTCAGCGTTTTCGGGACATTTGTTTCACTTGATGATTCAGGTAAAATCCAAAACGCTTTAGGCCCCATTATATTCGAAGAACACGGCCGAGACATCGTCGCCCATACCGCTTTCAGGTGACATCACCTGTGTCAGGCGCCAGAACAGATCGTCCAAAAACTCAGGCTCACCGCGACCCGCCGCACAGTCGAGCGCCATGTCCCGCAAGCCGTCGTCATCCAGCATTCCGCCTTCAGCCAAAGCGCATTCCGTGAACCCGTCTGAATGCAGTAACAAACGGTCCCCCGGCTCCATCTTCGTCTCAATCTGCTGAAACTTCACATCCGGGATCAACCCGATGGGTAGCCCACCTTCGCCCAGAAACTCGGTCGTGCCATCGCGTCGCAGCATCAACGGATGTGGATGCCCGGCCTGAACCATCCTGATATGCCCGTTGCGCAGATCTACAATGGCATAGACCATAGTAAAATATTCTTCGATCCCGGCATCCGCCAGCAATCGGGAATTCAGCATCCCCGCGACTTCCTCCGGGGGAAGCAAAGCGTAGAATTTGTCAAAACGCTTTTCCATTGCGACGTTCTGTTCGAAATGTTTGCTGGACAGATAGCCGCCCAACCGCGCCGTCATCATCGCCGAGGTGATGCCGTGACCAGATACATCAATGCTGTAGAACCCAAGGCGGTTCGGACCGGGTGAGAACATCCCCACCAGATCGCCCCCGATATGCCCGCAGGGTTTCAACAACAGACTGACACGCGATTTACCGAATTCTTGCGTAAGGTCCGGCACCAGCGATTCCTGTATCTTGCGGGCTTGGATCAGGTCCTTGTCGATGGCCTCATGCGCCAGTTTCAATTCTTGGAGGGCGGATTCGATCAGTCGGTTTTTCTCTGACAACTCACGCTGCATATCCAGAATTCGCGCCCCAGCCGAGATACGCGCGCGCAGCTCATCCGCCTCAAGCGGTTTGATCAGGAAATCATCCGCGCCCGCATCCAGACCCCGCGCCACCTCCTGCTTTTCACTTTTTGAGGTGAGCAGGATGAAATAGCTATAGTGTTCGGCCTCAAGCGCGCGGAAGGCGCGGCAAAACTCAAGCCCGCTCATCCCCGGCATGACCCAATCGCTGAGCACAAGGTCTGGCGCGGCTTCGGTGCAGATATCTATCGCCGCCTCGCCATTGTCGGCCTCAAGAACCTCAAAACCCCATTTCTTGAGCGAGGCCACCAGAATGCGCCGTTGCAGGCGGCTGTCATCTACCACCAGCACCCTCCGGATTGCACCGAAGTCCAGATCGGATCTGGTTTCCTCAAGACTTGCCGCTGGCACTCTGCAACCCCACACGCTTCCTTTTATCGGGATGGTGCGACCCTACGCGTCTGGGGCTTAACATCGAGTGAAGGCCAATTGAGGCCGACGCTTAACCTGACATTTACTCAAGCCGGGCTACCAAGGATCCATTCAATTCCGATGCAGGACGCGACCCATGATCCACTGGCCCCGAGTTCGACAGCTCCGTGACGAGGTTGGCGCTGATGAGTTCGACGAGGTTGTCGAGATCTTTCTGGACGAGGTACAAGAGGTCATCGCCCGCGTGCATGCAGACACCGCGCGACAGGATCTTGAACAAAACTTGCATTTCCTGAAAGGAAGCGCCCTGAGCCTTGGGTTCGAGGTGTTCTCGAAGCTCTGTCAGGATGGCGAAAGGATGGCCGCCTCAGGTGAGGCGGCAAAAGTCGATCTATCCGAAATCCTCGCCGTGTTTACTGCGTCGAAATCAGTGTTTCAAACCGAACTTAAAGACAATTTGCACTAGATCACAAACTGTGCCAGCGTCTCATCCTCGGTGATGTCGGTATAGGTGAACCCGGCCTCATCTAGGTGCGCAAAGAGGCGGGCGAAGTTCTCAGGTTTGCGAGTCTCGATCCCGATCAATACCGAGCCGAAATTGCGCGCCGATTTCTTCATGTATTCGAACCGGGCGATATCGTCTTCGGGTCCGAGGATGTTCAAGAACTCTTTCAACGCGCCGGGGCGCTGCGGCAAGCGCAAGATGAAGTATTTCTTGACCCCGGAATAGCGCTGCGCGCGCTCCTTGACCTCGGGCAGGCGCTCAAAATCGAAATTGCCGCCAGAGGTGACACAAACAACCGTTTTGCCACGGATAAAGCTTTGCACATCAGCAACCGCCTCGATCGCCAAGGCACCGGCGGGTTCCAGAACGATGCCTTCCACGTTTAACATTTCGATCATAGTGGTGCAGATGCGATCCTCGGACAGGACCAGCACATCCGATAAGTGACGGTCTTTCAACAGCTCAAACGGCTTGGCACCGATCTTGCCGACCGCCGCGCCATCGACGAAATTGTCTACGTGATCCAAGGCAACCGGATGCCCTGCAGCCATTGCCGCGTGCAGACAGGCCCCACCTTTGGGTTCGACAAACAAACAGTGGGTCCGATCGCCGAACCAGGTTGCCACGCCGGACGACATGCCACCTCCGCCGACCGGCAGGATGACATGGTCGGGCATGCGGCCAAGCTGTTCCTCAATCTCGACCGCAAGTGAGGCCTGGCCTTCGATCACATCCTCATCATCGAACGGCGACAGGAAATGCCCGCCCTCCTTTGCGCACCAAGCTTGTGCCGCAGCAAGCGTGTCGTCGAAGTAGTCACCGCTGAGGTGAACCTCGATATTGTCGCCGCCGAAAATACGGGTCTTCTGGATCTTCTGCTGAGGCGTGGTGACCGGCATGAAGATCACCCCCTTCACATCCAGATGCTTGCACATGAAGGCCACACCCTGCGCATGGTTTCCCGCGCTGGCACAGACAAACAGATCCTGCCCCTGCTGCTTGCGCATGGCATTGAAGGCGCCCCGGATTTTGTAGGAACGTACCGGGCTGAGGTCCTCTCGCTTGAGCCAGATATCTGCACCGTAGCGGTCAGACAGATGGGCATTCCGCTGCAAAGGCGTTGCCGGAAACACAGAGCGCATCGCCTGTTCGGCAGCGCGGGCACGGGTCATGAAATCGCTCATGCCGGTTTCAGTGGCTTATCCTAGGCAAAAGGGCAAGGAATACATGTGTGTACGAATTACGACAGCGCGCGTTTTTCGATGAAGACGCCATATAACGTTGTCAGGATGCTGACATTGATCAATGGCACGATCAGCATGCTGGCGAAAACCACCACCAAAGCGCCAATCACCGGGATGATTAGAAGCGCCGCGAAAAGAAGCTGAAGCACCATCTGGAACAACACCAGCAACACAACCAGCGCCACTATGGTGCCGTTCGCTCCGTCAGTTGCCCGCCACGCATCCGACAGTTTCAACGGTTCGCCTATTGCTGCGGCGGGCATGATCGGGGACACCCGGTAAAAGGCCACGGATAGGCCCACAACAACCAGAAGCCACGCCAAAATGCCCATCGCAGCCGAGGCCTGCGTCAAAAATCCGATGACAAGCATTGCCGGGATCAGGACGACTACACCCAGCAAGGCCAGCATCACCATCCGCCTAATGTAAGCGAGCATTCGATCCGATCTGAACGCGGGCAGAAAACCGGCCGGGTATTCTTCGAGCAGCACAAAGCGATGCCAGGACACGACAATCCAAACCATGATCGCAAACAGGGATGCCAGCACGCAGAACAGGAACGCTGTGACCGCGCCTGGCGATGCTGCATCCGGCAGACCGTTTGGCTCGGTCGAGATATCTTCGAACGAAATACCAAAAAGGAGGCTGAATGCGATGATGGCCAAACCGCCGATCAGCGCGGGGATCAGCGTAATCTGAATCGCCTGTTTCAGATTCCGCAAAACCATCTTGATCGAATGCATGAAAATCCCGAACGCCAACATCTGGAAATACCCCTGCTCAACCATCTCTTGTTCTTTGTCCGGCCGTTTCACCCCAATTCCCGGCCTGCGTCAATCCACACAGCTTGCCCCCGCCCACAAAACCCGTTAGGGGCCAATCGTCTTGCGAATAAGGGGAAGTCAGATGTCCGCGCCTAAGAAAGTTGTTCTGGCCTATTCCGGTGGCCTTGATACCTCGATCATTCTGAAATGGTTGCAGACCGAGTATGGTTGTGAAGTCGTCACCTTCACTGCCGATCTGGGTCAGGGTGAGGAACTGGAACCCGCCCGCCAAAAGGCCGAGCTGCTGGGGATCAAGCCCGAAAACATCTATATCGAGGACATCCGCGAGGAGTTCGTGCGCGACTTCGTCTTCCCAATGTTCCGCGCAAATGCGCAGTATGAGGGTCTGTACCTGCTGGGCACCTCGATTGCGCGGCCTCTGATCTCGAAACGTCTGGTTGAGATTGCCGAAGCCACCGGCGCTGACGCTGTCGCACATGGCGCAACCGGCAAGGGCAACGATCAGGTCCGCTTTGAACTGGCTGCTTACGCACTGAACCCCGACATCAAGGTCATTGCTCCGTGGCGTGAATGGGATCTGACCAGCCGCACCAAACTGCTGGAATTCGCCGAGCAGAACCAGATCCCGATTGCCAAGGACAAACGTGGTGAGGCGCCGTTCTCGGTCGATGCCAACCTGCTGCACACCTCCTCCGAGGGCAAGGTTCTGGAAGACCCCGCAGATATGGCGCCCGATTATGTCTATCAGCGCACCGTTCACCCCGAGGACGCGCCCGATCAGCCCGAATTCATCGAGATCGGTTTCGAAAAAGGTGACGCCGTCAGCATCAATGGCGAGGCGATGAGCCCGGCCACCATCCTGACCAAGCTAAACGAATATGGCGGCAAGCACGGCATTGGCCGTCTGGACCTGGTCGAAGGCCGGTTCGTGGGTATGAAGTCGCGCGGCATCTATGAAACTCCGGGCGGCACCATCTTGCTGGAAGCACACCGTGGGATCGAATCCATCACCATGGACCGTGGCGCGATGCACCTGAAAGACCAGCTGATGCCGCAATATGCCGAGCTGATCTATAACGGCTTCTGGTACTCGCCCGAACGCGAAATGCTGCAGGCCGCCATCGACAAAAGCCAAGAGCATGTCACCGGAACCGTGCGCGTGAAACTGTATAAAGGTCTTGCCTCGACCGTGGGCCGCTGGTCCGATCACTCGCTGTATTCCGAGGCGCATGTGACCTTCGAGGAAGACGCTGGTGCCTATGATCAAACCGACGCCGCAGGCTTTATCCAGCTGAACGCGCTGCGTTTGAAACTGCTGGCAGCGCGCGACAAACGTCTGTCCAAGTAACCTGACAATCAGTTTAGAATTCAAAACCCCGGCAATCACACGGTTGCCGGGGTTTTCTTTTGCCCACCAGACCCAGCGTCATGCTTGCCGGATGTGGGGCCATGTCTTTACGCATACGTCAAGTTTGAAAGGATACACCATGCTGCAAGAGATCGCCGACGGAATTCAAAAAGGACTGAATGGCAAAAACTTTGACGGCTCGCTCAAGTTCGATTGTGGCGACGCGGGTGTAATCGTGCTGGCCGACAATCAGGCCACCACGCAGGATCAGGATACCGATTGCACCATCCGTATCTCGCAAGACAACCTGACCAAGCTGCTGACCGGCAAGCTGAACCCGATGACAGGCGTTGCTTTGGGAAAGCTCAAGATCTCGGGCAATATGGGTGTGGCGATGAAGTTGGGGCAGCTTCTGGGTTAGTCGCCTTCCGAGAACACATCAAACGCCTTCAGCGCCTTTGCGCTGTAGGCAAAAGACGGGCCTCCGCCCATATAGGTCGCCATCGAGAGCGCCTCGCACAGTTCCTCGCGGGTGGCGCCGAGACGCACCAGTGATTTCACGTGAAACCCGATGCAGCTATCGCAACGTGTGGCGATAGCAATGCCCAGCGCGATGAACTCTTTGGTTTTTTCGCTCAAGGCACCGTCGGTTTTGGCCGCCTTGCCCATCATCCCGAAGCCGCGCACCGTATCGGGCACCTCTTTCGAGAGGGTACCGATATTGGCCTCGGTCTCGGCCATGAAGTCTTTCCAGTCCATACTGTGTCTCCTTATCCGCGTTCGTCCGCGCCCATGCGGCGTTCCAGCCAACGTACCCCGGCGCTGATGATCAGAACCAGGATCAGGTATTCAAATATCAGCAAGGTGTAGATTTCCAGCGGGCGGTATTCCGTCACCACCAGTTCATTCGCGCGGCGGGTCAGTTCCTGCATGCCGATGACACTGGCAAAGGCGCTCATCTTGACGATGTAGATGAACTGGTTGGCCAAGGGCGGCAGGATGCGCCGGATCGCTTGTGGCAGGATCACGTAGCGCATGGTTTGCACGTAGTTCAGCCCGATGGTCTGGGCCGCCTCGCGCTGGCCGCGTGCGATGGATTGGATACCGGCGCGGTAGATCTCGGCCGTGAAGGCACTGTCGGAAATCGCCAGGGTGATGATCGCGCCCCAGAAAGGATCAATCGGGATGTTCAGGCCCATCGACTGGAACACGATCGGCAGTCCGTAGAACACCCAGAACAGCATGGGCAGCAGTGGAATCGCGCGAATGAACTCGACATAGACCCTGTTCAGCAGCCGCCAGCCGCGTTTCTCGGACAGTCCGGGCAAGGCAACCAACAGGCCGATCACAATTGACAGCGCCGCCGCGATCAGAGAGATCAGGATCGTCGCGCCCATGCCCGAGATCAAGAATTTCACATTGGTCCAGCCCGAGTCAGTCCTCGGGTCGATAACATACCAGCCCCATGTCTGGGATGAGGAACAGCCTGCCAGCAGCAGAAGCGGTATGAGGAGAAGTGCTTTTTTAATCATGCCCACTCAGTGCTGCAATATCTGGCTGAGGAACTTGCGACACCGCTCCGAGGTCGGATTGGTGAAGAAATGCTCTGGCTTGCCCTGCTCCACGATCTCGCCCTGATCCATGAAGATCATCTTGTCGGCGACTTTGCGGGCAAACCCCATTTCATGAGTGACCACGACCATGGTCATGCCTTCATGCGCCAGCTCAACCATCACGTCCAGCACCTCGGCGATCATTTCCGGATCGAGAGCCGAAGTCGGCTCATCAAACAAAAGTACTTTCGGCTCCATGCACAGGGATCGGGCGATGGCGACGCGCTGTTGCTGGCCGCCCGATAGTTGCGTGGGGCGTTTATCCGCCTGATCGGGGATGTGGACTGTAGAAAAGCGTGCAATTTTGACCCCCTAAGCGGGGAAATCGGCGTCCAAATTTGACCCCTCCCTATGGTTGTAGACATCCTTTTCATTGAGCAGTCGATGGAGAGGCAAGCGGGATGATTTGCGTGGAAACTATTAGAAAAGTGCGTCGCTTACACCTGATCGAAAAAAAGAGCATCAAGGAAATTTGCCGTTCGCTCAATTTGAGCCGTGCAACGGTTCGAAAGATAATCCGATCGGGAGTGACGGAGTTCAAATATGAGCGCAAATCGCAGCCATACCCGGTGCTCGGGCCTTGGCGCGCGCGTCTGGATGAAACGCTTGAGGAGAACGAGGCGCTTCCGAAGAAACACCGCAAGCGGATGACCAAAATCTGGAAGGAACTCTCCGATGATGGTTTTGGCGGCGGGTATGACAGTGTTCGACGCTACACAAAGAATTGGCGCATTGCGCACGGCCGACAACAGGCGCAGGCGTTCATCCCGCTGATCTTTGATCCTGGGGAGGCGTACCAGTTCGACTGGAGTGTGGAGACGGTTTTGATGGACGGTGCACTCACGACCGTGAAGGTTGCCCATTTCAAACTTTGCCATAGCCGCATGCCATTCTCCATTGCCTATCCGCGCGAGACGCAGGAGATGGTCTTTGATGCCCACGACGAGGCCTTCAAATTCTTTGGTGGAGGCTGCATCAACGGGATCTACGATAACATGACGACCGCCGTCGATGCGATCCTGTCGGGCAAGGAAAGAAAGTTCAACAAGGCATTCTCCCGGATGTGTTCTCATCATCTGGTGAACCCGATCGCCTGTACGCGCGCGGCCGGTTGGGAGAAGGGTCAGGTTGAGAATCTGGTCAAGGAGAGCCGCGCCTATAGTTTTACACCGCGTCTGGAGGTGGCCGACTTCGATGAATTGAATGCCCGGCTGCAAAAAGACGCGATCAAACGCGCAAAAGAACTGCGGCATCCGGAAAACCTGGAGGTGACGGTCTGGGAGGAGTTCCAGCAGGAAAAGCCGCTGCTGACGCATCTGCAGAAGCCCTTCGTCGGGTTCCGTGAAAAGACGGTCGCCGTGAGCCGAACCTGCCTGATCAACTTCGAAAGAAACAAATACAGCGTTGAGGCAAGAGCTGTTGGACGTCAGGTCCAGTTGCAGGTCTACGCCACGCGGATTGTCCTGCGCCAAGACGGTGAGATTGTCGGAGAGCACGAACGGTGCTTCGGCCGAGGAAAAACGATCTTCAACCCTTGGCACTATGTGCCCGTCCTCAAGCGCAAGCCTGGCGCTCTGCGCAATGGAGCACCGTTCCGTGACTGGGACCTACCACCGGCAATGACGCAGATCTGGACCCATCTGCGGGGCACATCCGACGGAGACCGGCAACTTGCCGATATTCTTTTCGCTGCTTACCAGCACGACATTGATGTGGTCGAGGCTGCCTGCGAAGAAGCTCTAAAATCTGGCCTGCGCAAGGCCGATGCGATCCTGAACATTGTCTCTCGGCGCACCAATCCCCCGCCGCCAAAGGCGATTGAGCCGCCTGCCCACCTGCAGCTGAAAATGGCACCGATCGCGGATTGCGCTCGCTATGACAGGCTTGGAGGCTCCCATGCAACTGCGTAAGGAAATTCTCGAACTTGCCCGTCAACTGAAGTTGCCAGGCATCGTCAACTGCTTTGACGAAGTGATGCAGGCCGCAGCCAAAAACAACTGGCGGCCCCAACAGGTCGTGGCCGAACTCCTCACGGCCGAACTGGCCGAAAAGACTGCGCGCTCGATCCGGTATCAGATGGGTGCCGCAAAGTTCCCGGTCTGCAAGTCCTTACCTGAGTTCGACTTCACGGTCAGCCCCGTCAACGAGGAAGTCGTGCGCAATCTTCATGACGGCGATTTTATGGACCAGGCCAGGAATGGCGTGCTGGTCGGTGGAACCGGATCGGGCAAAACGCATCTCGCAACAGCGATCGGGGGCCACGCGGTCAATAACCGCCGGCGGGTCAGGTTCTTCAGCGCTGTGGATCTCGCGAACAAGCTGGAGGCTGAACATCGCGAAGGCAACGCCGGGCGGCTCAGCGAGTAGCTGATCCGCGTCGACCTCGTGATTATAGACGAACTCGGTTATCTGCCGTTCGCAGAGTCTGGTGGACGATTACTCTTCCATCTCATCAGCAAACTGTACGAGCGAACGTCTATTCTGCTAACAACCAACCTCGCATTTGCTGAATGGCCGAGTGTGTTCACAGATGCCAAAATGACCACTGCTCTCCTGGATCGACTGACACACCATTGCGATATCATCGAAACCGGGAACGAAAGCTGGCGAATTAACCACCGCGACTAACCTCGAAATCGGGGAATAAATTCAAAACAGACAGCAGGTCAAACCTTCAGTCGAGCTACGCTCTCTTTTCGGTTTGACCTGCTGTCCACCCCCTCCTGAATCAACCTAAACACGACCCCCTCAACGCCCCTCTTAGCTCCAAGGGGGGTCAAATTTGGACGCCGATGGGGGGTCATTATTCAATGCCGATTGACAAAGTTGGGAAGGTCGCCGACTTCGTCATCCTTTCGGACGATCCGACAGCGGTGGACCCGGAAACTCTGGCCGAGCTTCGGGTTCTGGTGACCGTGAAGAACGATACAGTTGTCTACGAAGCTGAAGAAGGCGTTCGAGAAGGAAAGCTGGACGTCTCGCCCTTTTCTAGCGATCCGGTTGTGGCACATACCTTCCTGCACGCGATTTATCAGGGGATGAAAGTCGAACAACCTTGGCTGTCGAGAACATTCTGAATTGTCCGGTGTAGGTAACATGCCAATTGTCCGCTTCAGTTGATTGCGCGGTGGCCCAATTCGGAGGGAGCCGTAGGCGACCGTAGATTTGGGCCACCGCGTTCGCGCCACGTCGAAGCGGGTCACGCGACTTTGTGTTTGCTATCCTCCTGTGTGATGGGTGATCCGTCAGGCTGGTAGCGGCCAATGCATCTCGGGCCGTGGAAGATGACCAGTTGACCATCGGGGTATTCGTGGACCCTGACCTTCGCCTTGACGAAATGATGACGGTGCCTGTCTGCCGCGATCTGCATGACCAGGCCCTTGTAGCGCACCGTATTGTCGTTGCCGACGACGCGGTCTTCCTGCACACACAGGGTGTCGCGCACATTGCCTGTAAACGGCACGAAGGCCGAGGTCGTATCCTCCGGCTCCTTTGCAAACAGGGCATTGTGTTCGGGAAGATAGACCTCTTTCAGGAACTGATTGGCCTCTTCAATGGTTGTGATCCCATGGGACCGCAGTTCCTGCGGCAATCGGTTCTGGAACGTGCCAAACATGCGTTCAGACCGTCCACGGGCCTGCGGTGAATAGGCCGGGATCAGCTCAATGCCGAGTTGCTGCAAGGCGCGCCCGACCTGGGTCAGATTGTCCTTGTCCACTTTGCCGCCCGCTTCGGGCGTATGCCAGTAATGAGAGCCCCGATCGGCATAGAGCGAGCAAAACAGACCTTGCGCCTCGATCACCTCTGTCAGCCCCTGAAAACTGCTCATCGTCCCTTCTTCCTCGACAAAGAATGCCGAATAAACCCGGTTGGTGGCATCGTCCATGGTGACGATCAGATCCCACCACTGACCCGGAACCCATTCATGGCTGGAGCCGTCCTGATGCAACATCATGCCAACCATCGGACGGCGGGGCCGCTTGCGCCGATGGGCACCTCGTCGGGGTGCTGCCTGAACCCGGCCGTGGCGCTGCAGTGTAAGCCGCACCCAGTTGTAGCTCTGTGTGAAACCATGGTGGGCCACCAGCTTCTCGTGGAAATGCTTCGGCGTGTAATCCCAGTACTTGGTATCAAACAGTTCAAGCATCTCCATGACCTTATCCGTGGCAACACGATTGTTGGCCAGTTTGCCAAGCCGACGGTCGTACAGACCTTCTGCACCATCCGCCTCAAATCGATCCTCCCAACGCCTGACGGTGCGCACGGATACACCCAGTATCTCAGCCGCCTGTTCTTGCGTCAGCTTGTTCGCGCTTCGCCGCGAATACACATCTTCAAACTTCATCAGTCGAACTTCCTGTAACACTTCTGCTCGGTTCATAACGCCTCCTCTCAGAGACAGAATAGAACCGGACAGATCGCATGTTACATACACCGGACATATCGCGTGTTAGCGACATCATTATTCAGGGCTATTTACCAGACGTCAAAAAGCGCTTGCAAATCATTTGATTGAGTGAATCTATTCTATGGATGTGAGGTACAGGAGGTTTCAGCGATGGTATCGGTTCGTTCAGTATTGCGTCAAATTCCCGACCCGCGCGGTAAAAAGGGCCGTCAACACCCACTTGAAGCGCTGGTCGGGTTGATGCTTCTCTCCATGCTCAGTGGGCGCAAGGGTATGATGGCGGCGTTCCGCCTTGGTCGTACGCTCACGCCGCGTCAACTCATGCGCTTGGGGTTCCGTCGCGGGCGCGCGTCACCCTGCCATGCAACGCTAACGGAAACGCTACGTATCCTCGACCCGGCTACCCTGGCGCAGGCGTTTGGGCGGCTTACGGCACCAGCACAAGATGATGAAGCTCACCATCAGATCGCCATTGATGGCAAAACTCTACGCGGCAGCAAGGACGCGGCAGGCAAGGCGGAACATGTGTTGTCGGGGTTCTGCGCGACGCTTGAACAATCCGTCGGACACACATCATCGCGTGGCAAGGGCATGGAAATACCTGATGCCCTGCGGCTGCTGAACCAGATTGACCTTGCGGGACAGATCGTCACCGGGGATGCCATTTTCTGCCAAAAAACAGTCACTTCCAAAGTTGTGGAGAGGGGTGGCGATTACGTGTTCCCTGTAAAGAACAATCAGAAAGACCTGCGGGGAGAAATCGAAACGGCGTTCAAGACGCCGGTTTTTCCCCCTGTTGGAATGGCGGGAGACGCCGCAATCGGGGCACGGCAGAATCGACCAGCGTTGCATCGAACTCCTTCCCGTCGAGGCATTGAGTGAGCACATGCGCAAGCAGTGGCCAACGATCCGCAGTATCGCCTGCATCAGCCGAACCCGCGAGCATATCCGCGCCGGGCAGATTACCAGAACACAGGCCGAGACAGTGTATCTCATCACCAGCCTGACGCGGCCCAAACCCAAAGACATCCTGCGCCTGAACCGTAACCATTGGCGCATCGAGACCATGCACCGCGACAAGGATGTCACTCTGGGAGAGGATCGCTACACCAACCGATCTGACAACGCGCCACGCAATATCTTTACCCTTGTCAGCGCGACCAGAACCTTGCTCAAGCGCATATCGAAATCACCAACAAAGGCTATCGAAATGATGCAGGACAACCGCGCAAGGGCTATCAGAATCGTCACAGATCAACCCAAAAACACCTTTCTCTGAATCGCCCTGATCATTATTCAATGCCGATTGACAGATGTGGACGCGCTCAAGATAATGGCGCGCGCGCTCTTCGGCCTGCGCTCGGCTCAGGCCCCTCGCCTTGATGGGGCCAAGTGTCAAGTTGTCTAGAACGCTCAGATGCGGGAACAGGTTGAACTGCTGAAACACCATGCCGACCTCGGACCGGATCGTGGCTGCGGATCTGGCGTCATCCTTCAGCTCGACGCCGTCAATGCGGATCGTGCCTTTCTGGTGTTTCTCCAATTGGTTGATACAGCGCACGACCGTGGACTTACCCGAGCCGGACGGCCCGCAGATCACAACCTTTTCACCACTATTGACCGTGAGGTTGATATTCTTGAGGACATGGAACGTATCGAACCACTTGTTCACATCGACAAGCTCGATGGCGGGGTCTGGCATTGGTCGATCTGTCCCTAGTTTGCGCGGGTGGATTGATTTATTGGGCCTGCGCCCCCTATCCCGCTTAAAACAACGAACTATATATGGCAGCAAGTCCCAGCTGCCACCAACAGGAGAATTAAATGAACACAATCTGGAGAGCAGCCGCTGCCGCTGCGCTTGGTCTGGTCTTGTCAGGCGCAGCCCAGGCGCAATCGGCACTGAACGAAATCCTGGATTCCGGTGTGTTGAAGGTCGGCACGACCGGTGACTGGAACCCGATGTCCCTTCGGGATCCGGCCACCAACAGCTACAAAGGCTACGACATCGACATCATGAACGAACTCGCCGCCGATTTGGGAGTTGAGGTCGAATACGTCCCGACCGATTGGAAAACACTGGTGAACGGCGTTGTGGCGAAGAAATACCACCTGACCGGCTCGGCCTCGATCTCGCCGCCGCGGATGAAGGTTGCCGGATTCTCGGACAGCTATATCTCGTTTGAGCTGTTCCCATACACGACCAAGGACAAGGCCGACAAATTCGACGGCTATGAGTCGATCAACCAGCCGGGTGTGACGGTCGCAACAACGCTGGGCACAACCTTTGAGAAGCGCGTCCGCGAGTGGTTCCCGAATGCCGAGATCAAAGTGGTCGAAGCCCCCGCACGTGGTTTTCAAGAAGTGATCGCCGGACGGGCCGATGTGTTCATCACATCGAACATCGAAGGCTTCACCTTGGAAGAGAAGTTCCCGATCGAGCGTGTTAAGAACGCCGGACCACGTTCCCCTTCACCCATCGCGATGATCCTGCCGCAGGATGATCAGGTCTGGATCAACTACGTGAACAACTGGATTGAGGTGAAGAAAGCCCAGGGCTTCTTTGAGGAAAACCAAAAGAAATGGGGTCTGTGAACCTGCCAACGCCCGGCCCCACGGCCGGGCGTTTTCTTGCCGGTCGCGTGGGTAAACAGGTCAGTCAATAAACTCAGGTCACCAGCGCGTGACATTCCATGTCAGGCAATTGCAACTTGTTAGAACACCGGTCACCTTGAGTCTCGGAAGGAGACATACCATGACCCGGACTGCATATCTCGACTACCTAAAACCCGCCCTGTTGTTCACCTTGATTGCACTGGCCGCAACCTTGCGCGCCGTTCCGGCCCCGGCTGCAGGGACCGAGACCCTGACGGTTGCCGGCGGATGTTTCTGGTGTGTTGAATCCGATTTCGAATCCGTACCCGGCGTCATAGGCGCCGTGTCCGGGTTCACGGGTGGTTCTGTCTCGAACCCGACATATGATCAGGTGACCAAAGGCGGCACGGGCCATTACGAGGCGGTTCAGATCACGTTTGATCCCGCGCGCGTCTCACGTGAAACGCTTCTGAACATGTTCTTCCGTTCGGTCGATCCCACAGATGCGGGCGGTCAATTCTGCGACCGTGGTGACAGCTACCGCACGGCGATCTTCGTCTCTAACGCAGGGGAAAAAGCGCTTGCGCAACAGGCAAAGACCAACGCGCAACGAGCGCTTGGCCAAACGGTCGTCACCCCGATCCTGCAGGAGGGCGCGTTTTATCCGGCCGAGGCATACCATCAGGACTACTACAAAGGCGACAAGCTGGTCTTCACCCGCTTTGGCCCTAAGCGTCAGAGGAATGCCTATAAAGCCTACCGCAATGCCTGCGGTCGGGATACTCGGGTGAAGCAGCTTTGGGGAAGTGACGCGCCCTTTGCCGGATCTTAATCCAACTGCGCGTCCCGGACTTCCCTCAGATCCGGAATGACATCTGCAGTGCCGTGCCGCGTGACCATCAAGGCCGCGGCGCGGTTCGCTTGTAGAATGGCCTGTTCCATCGGCATGCCACGGTCCATCCCGGCCAGAACATAGCCGGTGAATGTATCCCCCGCGCCCGTCGTATCCACGGCCTGCACCTTATGCGCGGCGAATTCCACGGGATCACACCCCTGCTGCAGATATCGCGCGCCTTTCGATCCAAGCGTAACGATCACATGGCGTACCGGCAGTTCCGCTGCATCCAGCCCGGTTTCCTGCTGTAGTTGCTCGGCCTCGACTTCGTTGAGGATCAGGAAATCCAGATAGGGCAAAACCTCTTGTACCGATTGCGCCTGAAACGGCGCGGCGGCGTAGCAGACGGTCAGGCCAAGCTCATGCCCTAGACGAGCCGCTTCGACCTGAGCGTTGGTTTCGTTCTGTAAAACCAGAATATCCCCGGTATTGGCCGAGGCCAGCGCCTGCCCGATCTGCGCGCTGTCCAACGCATGGTTGGCACCGGGGTAGAGGATGATCAGGTTCTCGCCCTGCGCGTCCACCCCAATGATCGCGTGACCGGTCGGCACATCCACCTCGGCAATGAACCGCGTGTCGACGCCATATTCCGTCAGCCGATCCTTGGCCCAGCGCCCATCCGGACCGACAGCACCGATATGGCTGACCCGAGATCCCGCGCGCGATCCGGCAACGGACATATTGGCCCCTTTGCCGCCGAGAAATCGCTCAAGCCCGTCTGCCGCCAAGGTCTCCCCCGCCGCAGGCAAGTGCGGCAGGCCGTAAACCATGTCAGCATTGATCGAGCCCAGGTTCCAGATCGTCATGACTTGCCAATATCGCAGGAGGCCAGAATGGCCATGTTCAGGATATCATTGGCCGTCGATACGGTCGAGCAGATCTGGATCGGCTTTTCGACGCCAGACAGGATTGGGCCGATCACGGTAGCTCCGCCCATTTCCTGCATCAGTTTGGTCGAGATCGAGGCCGAGTGCCGCGCGGGCACGATCAGGATATTGGCCGGGCCGGTCAGGCGCTGGAACGGGTACCCGGCCTGCTGATCTACGTTCAGGGCAACATCGACGGTCATCTCGCCTTCGTATTCGAAATCAACGCCGCGCTGGTCCAGAACCGCAGGCGCGCGGTGCATCTTTTCGGCCCGCTCCGAGACCGGATAGCCAAAGGTCGAGAAGCTGACAAAAGCCACGCATGGTTCAAGCCCCATATGGCGAGCCACGTCGGCCGAGCGTTCAGCGATATTGGCCAAATCGTTCTCATCCGGTCATTCATGGACTAGAGTGTCACCGATCAGAACAATGCGCCCCTTGTGCAGCAACGCCGTCACGCCAGCTGCGCCATGAGCAGCGTCCGCGTCGAAGACATGGTTGATCCGGTCCAGCACGTGGGCCGATTTGCGTGTCGCCCCCGTCACAAGGCCGTCGCCATGCCCATGCGCCAGCATCAGTGATGAGAACACATGCCGGTCCCGGGCCGCCAAACGGTGGATATCCTTGGGGCTAAAACCTTTGCGTTGCAAACGGTTATACAGGAAATTCGAATAGGTCTCGAGATGCGCGGTGTTGGCGGCGTTCACCACCTCAAGCTCACGCACCGCATCGCCAAGACCAGCTTCTTCCAGCTTGGTTTTCACATCATCAGGACGCCCCACAACCAGCGCCTTGCCAAAGCCCGAGCGCTGATAGGTCACCGCCGCGCGCAACACGCGCGGATCGTCGCCCTCTGCAAAGATCATGCGGCTTTGTGCCTGGCGGGCACGGGCGTTCAGGCCGCGCAGGATGCTGGCGGTCGGGTCCATGCGGGACTTGAGGCTCAGCTCATAAGCCTCCATGTCGATGATCGGACGGCGGGCCGCTCCGGTATCCATCCCGGCCTTTGCGACCGCCGGAGGGATGCGGTGGATCAGGCGCGGGTCAAACGGCGTCGGGATGATATAATCGCGACCAAAGGTCAGCGACTTGCCGTAGGCCATGGCGACCTCGTCCGGCACATCCTCACGCGCCAGACGGGCCAGAGCATGGGCACAAGCGATCTTCATCTCGTCATTGATGGCGCGCGCGTGGATATCAAGCGCACCGCGGAACAAGTATGGGAAGCCCAAAACGTTGTTCACCTGGTTGGGATAGTCGCTGCGCCCGGTGGCAACGATCGCGTCAACGCGGACCTCATGCGCCTCTTCCGGCGTGATCTCAGGATCCGGGTTCGCCATCGCGAAAATCACCGGATTGTCGGCCATGCTGGCAACCATATCCTGCGTCACAGCCCCCTTGACCGAAACGCCCAGGAATACATCCGCACCCTTCATAGCATCTTCAAGCGACCGCAAATCGGTTGAGATCGCATGGGCCGACTTCCACTGGTTCATACCCTCGGTCCGGCCCTGATAGATCACGCCTTTGGTGTCACAGACAATGCAGTTCTCATGTCGCGCACCCATCGACTTGAGCAATTCGATACAGGCGATGCCCGCAGCACCCGCTCCGTTCAGAACGATCTTAACGTCCTCAATTTTCTTGCCCGAAATATGCAGCGCGTTCAGCAGACCCGCTGCACAGATCACCGCCGTGCCGTGCTGATCGTCATGGAAGACGGGGATGTCCATCTCTTCCTTGAGGCGCTGTTCGATGATGAAACATTCCGGCGCCTTGATGTCTTCGAGGTTGATGCCACCAAAGGTCGGCCCCATCAGACGCACCGCGCGGCAGAACTCATCCGGGTCTTCGGTGTCCAACTCGATATCGATCGAGTTCACGTCGGCGAACCGTTTGAACAGAACGGATTTCCCCTCCATCACCGGTTTCGACCCCAACGCGCCGAGATTGCCAAGACCCAGCACGGCGGTCCCGTTTGAGATCACAGCAACAAGATTGCCCTTGTTGGTATAATCATACGCCGTTTCAGGCGCTTCGGCGATGGCTTCACATGGCACCGCCACACCCGGGCTATAGGCCAGCGACAGATCGCGTTGCGTGGTCATGGGAACAGTGGCCTGCACCTCCCACTTGCCGGGGGTCGGGTCGAGGTGAAAGGCCAGCGCCTCTTCTTTGGTGATCTTCGCTTTGGGCATCTTAAATGTCGTTTCCATGACTTCGGGGCTGATGCGTCATAGCGCAGGCGCGCGCGCGCCTCAACGAGAATGAGTTTTCGGCTTTTACAGAAGATGGGGGATTTGTAAGGTCACGTCCGGAACACGCCAGAAGGGGGCCGCTTTTGTCCACAGTCACGCCGATGATGGCGCAGTATCTCGAGATCAAAGAGGCCCATGCCGACGCCCTGCTGTTCTACCGTATGGGCGATTTCTACGAGATGTTCTTCGAGGACGCCGTCAACGCCGCCGAAGCGCTGGACATCGCCCTGACCAAGCGCGGCAAACACAATGGTAACGATATCCCGATGTGTGGTGTCCCGGTGCATGCGGCCGAGGGTTATTTGCTGACCCTGATCCGCAAAGGGTTCCGCGTGGCCGTTTGCGAACAGATGGAAAGCCCAGCTGAAGCGAAGAAAAGAGGCTCTAAATCGGTGGTAAAGCGCGATGTCGTGCGTCTAGTGACGCCCGGCACGCTGACCGAAGACGCCCTGCTGGAAGCCCGCCGCCACAACTTTCTGGCCACTTATGCCGAGGTCCGTGATGAGGCCGCACTCGCCTGGGCCGATATCTCGACCGGGGCGTTTCACGTGATGCCTTTGACCTCCGTGCGCCTCAGCCCAGAGTTGGCACGTTTGGCGCCATCCGAGTTGATCGTTGCCGATGGGATGGAGCAATCGCTGAACGAAACCGTCCGCGATCTGGGAATCTCGCTGACGCCTGTTGGACGGGCCAGTTTCGACAGTACCGCGGCGGAAAAACGCATCTGCGGGCTGTTTCACGTGGGCGCGCTGGAGGCGTTCGGCTCCTTTGGACGGGCCGAAGTGTCGGCCATGGGTGCCCTGATCGACTATCTTGAGATCACGCAGAAGGGCAAACTGCCCCTGCTGCAAACACCCTTGAAGGAATCCGAAGACCGCGTGGTGCAGATCGATGCGGCCACGCGCCGCAATCTGGAACTAACCCGATCTCTGTCGGGCGGTCGCGCCGGATCGTTGTTGTCGGTGGTCGACCGCACCGTCACACCCGGCGGGGCACGATTGCTGGAACAGCGCCTCTCAAGCCCGTCTCGCAATCTGGATGTGATCCATTCCCGTCTCGACGCCGTCAGCTTTGCCGCCGAAGACAGCCTGATCTCCTCGGACCTGCGCGAGGCCCTGCGCAAAACCCCAGATTTGGACCGCGCCCTGTCTCGCCTGTCGCTTGAACGTGGCGGGCCTCGCGATCTGGCCGCCATCCGCAACGGCCTGACCCAAGCCGCTGCAATTGCGGGCATTTGCGAAGGGCAGGATCTGCCGGTCCTGCTGACAACCGCCTTACAAAACCTTGTTGGCTTTGACGACCTCCTGAACCTGCTGGATGAGGCTTTGGTGGCCGAACCGCCCCTGCTGGCCCGCGACGGTGGCTTCATTGCCCCCGGCTTTGACCCCGAACTGGACGAAGCGCGCACCCTGCGCGACGAAGGCCGATCCGTCATCGCCGGGTTTCAGCAGAAATATGCGGAACACACCGGGATCACCTCGCTGAAGATCAAGCACAACAACGTGTTGGGCTATTTCATCGAAACCACGGCCACTCATGCCGAGAAGATGCTGAACCCGCCGTTCTCCGAGACCTATATCCATCGCCAAACCACCGCCAATCAGGTGCGGTTCACGACGGTCGAACTCTCGGAGATCGAAACCCGTATCCTGAATGCTGGAAACTTGGCGCTTGAGATCGAGAAGCGGCTCTACAAAAGGCTTTCTGACGAAATTCTGGCCCTCGCCGCCCGCCTCAACCAAGCCGCCCGAGGACTGGCCGAGCTAGATCTGACCACCGCGCTGGCCGATCTCTCACGCGGTGAGGCTTGGTGTCGCCCGCAGGTAGATACTTCGCGCGCCTTTGCGGTTCAGGGGGGACGCCACCCTGTGGTGGAACACGCTCTACGCCAGCAAAGCGGCGACGCCTTCATCGCCAATGACTGTGATCTGAGCGCCGAAGACGGGGCCGCAATTTGGCTGCTGACCGGTCCCAACATGGCCGGTAAATCAACCTTCCTCCGCCAGAACGCCCTAATCGCCCTGCTGGCCCAAATGGGCAGCTACGTCCCTGCGGAACAGGCCCATATCGGCCTTGTCAGCCAGCTTTTCAGCCGGGTCGGAGCCTCTGACGACTTGGCCCGAGGTCGCTCGACCTTCATGGTCGAGATGGTCGAAACCGCCGCTATTCTGAATCAGGCCGATGACCGCGCCCTCGTCATTCTGGATGAAATCGGTCGCGGCACCGCCACCTATGACGGCCTCTCCATCGCCTGGGCCACGCTAGAGCACCTACACGCCGCCAACCAATGCCGGGCTTTGTTTGCCACGCACTACCACGAACTCACCGCGCTTGCTGGAAAGCTCAAAGGCGTCGACAACGCCACCGTCACCGTGAAGGAATGGGAGGGCGAGGTCATTTTCCTGCACGAGGTCCACAAAGGCGCCGCCGATCGGTCTTACGGTGTGCAGGTCGCCCAACTGGCGGGTCTGCCTGCCTCAGTCGTCGAGCGTGCCCGCATCGTGTTGGATCAACTGGAAAAAACCGAGCGTGAGGGTGGTAAACAAGAATCCCTGATCGACGACCTCCCGCTTTTCTCAGCCGCGTCACCGCCGCCGCCTGCACCGAAAGCCTCACCGGTCGCGGACATGCTGAACGACATCCTCCCGGACGAGCTGACCCCGCGCGAAGCCCTCGACCTGATCTACAAACTGAAAGAGGCGGCCAAATCCTGACCGCCCCTTCTTCTGTTCAAAAATACCTCCGCCGGAGGCTTGGCCTCGCAGAGGTCAATCAGCTCGCAGGTGTCGACGACACACCAACCTGCGCCGGGCGCAGCAAACGGTCGTGCAACATAAACCCTTCTGCTGACACCTGAATGATGTCCCCAGCGCGCGTTCCCGGCACTGGCGCTTCAAACATCGCCTCATGCACGTTCGGATCGAACCGATCCCCAACCTCCGGCGTGATCACTTCAATCCCATGTTTCTGGAACACGTCTTTCAGGGCGCGCATGGTCAGCTCGACACCTTCCAGCAAACCAGCAGCCACTTCTTTTTGCTCATCAGTCGCGGCCTCAAGCGCGCGTTTCATGTTGTCATAGACCGGCAGCATGTCGCGGGCCAGTTTCGACCCACCATATTGCTCCGCGTCCCGGCGGGCCTTGTCGCCACGCTTGCGTGCGTTTTCCGCATCAGCCAAAGCGCGCATGAACTTGTCTTTGTAGTCATCCCGCTCGGCGCGCAACTCATCCAGTTCCAGCGCCTCGTCGCTGATCTCAGCGAACTCTTCGGCCAATTCTTCCGCTTCGGCCGCCATGATGTCGTCCAGAAATTCTTCGTTCTTGGGCTCTGCCATCTCTTACCCTCTAGCTCCGGTCGGATATCAGCTTGCCGACCAGTTGCGCCGTATAATCCACGATCGGTACGATCCGTCCATAATTCAAACGTGTGGGCCCGATGACCCCAACCGCACCAATTATCTTACGATCAGCGTTCATATAAGGAGACACCACCAAAGAGGAACCCGAAAGTGAGAAAAGTTTGTTCTCGGAGCCAATAAAAATGCGTACACCCTCGCCTTCCTCGGTCAATTCAAGGAATTCGGCGATGTCGCGCTTGCGTTCCAGATCATCGAACAAGGTGCGAATGCGGTCCAACTCCTCAGCCTCACCCGAATCTGCAAGAAGATTCGCCCGACCACGCACGATCAGACGGGCCGAGTCGCTTCCATCCCCGTCCCAGGCCGCAATCCCGCTTTCCACCATCTCTCGGGCCAGAATGTCGATCTCTTGTTTGCGGGCATCAATCTGCGACAGCATCTGAAGGCGCACTTCGCTGAGCGTTCGCCCCTCGATCAGCGCATTCAGGAAATTCGCGGCCTCTCGCATCGAACTGGGCGTCTGACCCGGTGGCGGCGTGAACAGCCGATTTTCGACATGCCCATCCGAGAAAACTAGAACCACCAGCGCCCGATCATGCGCCAATGAGACAAACTCGATATGCTTGGTCTCGGCCTCGTGTTTTGGCGTCAAAACCAGTGATGCGCCATGTGTCACGTGTGACAAGGCCGAGCCCACGCGATCCAGCATTCCGCCTACATCACCCGCGTTAGAGCCTAAAGTCTCATCCAGTTTCTGCCGATCATCGGCGCCCAGATCTCCAACCTCAAGCAAACCGTCCACGAACATCCTTAGCCCCTGCTGCGTCGGAATTCGTCCTGCAGACACATGAGGGCTGTCGAGCAGACCCAGAAACTCAAGATCCTGCATCACATTGCGCACGGTCGCTGCGCTGACTTTTTCTGAGAGAGTCCGCGTCAAGGTGCGGCTTCCAACCGGCTCACCGCTTTCCAGATAGCTGTCGACGATCAGCCGAAACACCTCACGCGACCGGTCGTTCATCTCTGACAGAATTCTGCTGGCTTCGCTCATTCTCGGTCCCCTGCTGGACTGCCATTAAATCGCAGGTAAATGAAAGGTCAATCGGGGTTGCATCGTAATGCCGCAGGACGTTATCCCCAACCTAGCAAACAAAGGAATTCCCATGCGACCCTCAGGACGTGATCTAAACGAAATGCGCGCCGTTTCAATCGAGACGGGCTTCACCAAACATGCCGAAGGATCTTGCCTGATCAAGATGGGCGACACCCACGTGCTGTGTACTGCCACGATCGAGGATCGCGTACCGCCCTTCATCAAAGGCTCGGGCCTTGGCTGGGTCACCGCCGAATACGGCATGCTACCCCGCGCAACCAACACCCGGATGCGGCGTGAGGCGGCCTCGGGCAAGCAAGGTGGTCGTACCGTAGAAATCCAGCGCCTGATCGGCCGCGCCCTGCGCGCCGGCGTCGACCGGGTTGCATTGGGTGAGCGTCAGATCACTGTGGATTGCGATGTCATCCAGGCGGATGGCGGCACCCGCTGCGCCTCGATCACCGGCGGCTGGGTCGCGCTGCGGCTGGCTGTGAACAAGCTGATGAAAGCGGGCGATGTGATCTCGGATCCCTTGGTAGACCCTGTTGCGGCGGTATCTTGCGGAATTTACGCCGGTCAGCCAGTGCTGGACCTCGACTACCCCGAAGACAGAGAGGCGGGCGTGGACGGCAACTTCATCATGACCGGCTCGGGCAAACTGATCGAAGTCCAGATGAGCGCCGAAGGCTCGGTCTTCAGCCGCGCGCAGATGGATCAACTGATGGATCTGGCCGAAAAAGGCGCGGGTGAGCTGGCTGCCGCCCAAAAGGCAGCCACCGCATGACCCGCAAGTTCGACGGCGACAGGCTGTTGGTCGCCACACATAACAAAGGCAAGCTTGAGGAGATGGCGCATCTCCTCAACCCCTTTGGCGTGACCGTGGTTAGCGCGGCAGAAATGAACCTGCCCGAACCGGACGAGACTGAAGATACCTTTGTCGGCAATGCCCGGATCAAAGCGCATGCTGCCGCCAAGGCCACCGGCCTGCCTGCCCTGTCGGACGATTCCGGGATCACCATCGACGCGCTGGACGGCGCGCCGGGCGTCTATACGGCCGATTGGGCCGAAACCGACAATGGCCGCGATTTCATGATGGCCATGACCCGTGCACATGACGAACTGGAGGCCAAGAACGCAGCGCATCCGCGCACCGCGCAATTTCGCTGCGCGCTGGTTCTGGCCTGGCCCGACGGTCATGACGAAGTGTTCGAAGGCATCGCACCCGGTCATCTCGTCTGGCCAATCCGAGGTAAGGACGGCTTCGGGTATGACCCTATGTTTGTCCCCGAAGGTCACGACATTACCTTTGCCGAGATGGATCGTTGGGAAAAGAACAAGATCAGCCATCGCGGCCGCGCGGTGGAGATGTTCGTGAAGGGCTGCTTTGGCGGATGATTGGCGCAACGGGGGCTTTGGCCTGTATGTGCATTGGCCCTTTTGCGAGGCCAAGTGTCCCTATTGCGATTTCAACAGCCATGTTTCTAAAAGTATTGATCAAAAACAATGGCTTGATGCTTATCTAGCCGAACTGCGCCGATCAGCCGGTGAAACGCCCGACAGGGTTCTCAATACGATCTTCTTTGGCGGTGGCACCCCGTCACTGATGAACCCCGACACCGTTTCAGCCGTGATTGACGAAGCCCGCAGCCTCTGGCGGCCCGCCAACGATATGGAAATTTCGCTCGAGGCCAACCCCGGCTCGGTCGAGGCCGGGCGCTTTGCCGCCTATCGTGACGCTGGCGTCAATCGGATTTCGATGGGTGTGCAGGCGCTGAATGATGAAGACCTCCGTCGCTTGGGTCGCATCCATACGGTCGCCGAAGCACGCGCGGCCTTCGACATCTCCCGCACCTGTTTCGACCGCGTCAGTTTTGACCTCATCTATGCGCGCCAGTACCAGACGCTTACTTCTTGGCAGGCCGAGTTGACCGAGGCCCTCTCTATGGCCGTCGATCACCTGTCGCTCTATCAGCTGACGATCGAGGAGGGCACCGCCTTTGGGGATCGCTATGCGGTCGGTAAATTGCGCGGTTTGCCCGAGGATGACCGCGCCGCCGATATGTATCTGGCCACGCAAGAGATCTGCGAGGCGCACGGCCTGCCAGCCTATGAAATCTCCAACCATGCCCGCCCCGGGTCCGAGTCTCAGCACAACCAGATCTATTGGCGTTACGGCGACTATGTTGGCATCGGACCCGGCGCGCATGGTCGTGTCACTTTGAACGGACGTAAATTCGCGACGGAGACCCATTTGTCGCCAAATACCTGGCTAAATGCGGTTTCCAACGGATCCGGAGAAAGTGATCGAACCGAGGTTCTTCCGGTGGAACAGGCAGCTGAATACCTTATGATGTGTCACCGACTGGCTGAAGGCCTGGATATGGAAAGGTTCAGCACTCTCTCCGGTCATCCGCTTCCCCAATACAAGCTCGACTCTCTCACCGACCTTGGCATGATCGAGCTGTCAGACACGCGCCTGAAAGCAACTAAAGATGGGCGTGCCGTTCTAAATGCGGTGATCCGCGAGTTGTTGGAGTAGCCGATGCAGTACCTCTGGGCCGGTCTTGGTTTGTTCTGCGTCACGCTCGCCATGGTCGGAGTGGTCTTGCCGCTTCTCCCAACCGTTCCATTTTTGCTGCTGGCCGCGTTTTTCTTTGCCCGCTCATCGTCCCGGCTGCACAACTGGCTTCTGACCCATCAGGTTTTTGGCCCGATGATTATCGATTGGCAGAGTTCCGGCGCGATCCGTCCGAGCGCAAAAAAGGCGGCCACCGTGTCGGTGGCCGCCGTCTTTGGCATTTCTGTTCTGTTGTCTTTGCCATCCTACGTCCTGATCATTCAGGCCGTGGTTCTAAGCTGCGTTATGATCTTTATCTGGACCCGCCCTAACGGCTGAGTTTGGCGCAAAGATCGTCCAACTGGTCCAGGTTCTCATAGGTCAAAACAACCTGACCCGTTTCTGTCCCGGCCTTATGGTTGATTGCAACCTTCATAGCCAAAATGGCTGAAAGGTCTTTCTCTAACGCGCGGGTATCTGCATCTTTGCCTGCATTCAGATCCCGAGACTTCGGAACGGGACGATCACCTGCGCCCTGCTGGTGCTTTTTCACCAGGGCTTCTGTGGCTCGCACCGAAAGCCCCTCTTTCACGACCTGTTTGGCCAGCTCGGATGGATTCTCGGCTGTGATCAAAGCTCGTGCATGGCCTGCGGATAATTTCCCTTCGATCACAAGGGCTTGCACATCCATCGGTAGAGATAAAAGCCGTAAGAGGTTAGCGATATGGCTGCGACTTTTACCCAAAGCCTCGGCCAGTTTCTCCTGTGTGTGACCGAAACGATCCATGAGCTGCTTGTAACCAGCGGCTTCTTCAACGGAATTCAGATCCGCCCGTTGGATATTCTCGATAATTGCAACTTCAAGAACCTCCGTATCATCAAAATCACGAATAATAACTGGAATATCATGCAGTTGCGCCATTTGCGCGGCGCGCCAACGGCGTTCCCCCGCAACGATTTCATACTCTCCAGCACCGATCGACCGCACGATCAACGGCTGGATGATTCCCTTTTCCTTGACCGAGGACGCCAGCTCATCCAACTGCTCTGGCTGGAAAGTCCTGCGCGGCTGGTTCGGGTTCGCCTTCAGCTTTTCGATTGGTACCGTCATATCCGGCCGGCGCGGCTCAACCGGTGAGCGTCCATCCGTTTCCTGCGTGACATCCGCCATAAGAGCCGACAGACCACGACCAAGACCCCTGGGTTTCGCTTTTTTGGCGCTCATGTCGCCCTCCTCATTGTCGCTTAAGCGACGACTTTGTTGTTCTTGTGCATGACTTCGCGGGCCAGATGACGATATGCCATCGCCCCAAGCGAGCCCGAGTCATATTGCAAAACTGGCAATGCGTAAGACGGCGCCTCACTGACCCGCACATTTCTGGGTATCTTGGTCTTAAAAACCATCTCACCCAAATTGTCACGTGCGTCTTTCTCGACCTGACGGGACAAGTTGTTGCGGTTGTCATACATGGTCAACACAATACCTTCGATTCTCAGATCTGGATTCGCCGTTTGGCGAACCTCTCGGATCGTCAGCATCAATTGAGATAAACCCTCCAGAGCAAAGAATTCACTCTGCAATGGAACAAGAACCGAATGCGAGGCAACCATTGCGTTCACGGTCAGCAGGTTCAAGGACGGAGGGCAATCAATCAAAACGAAATCCAGTTCAAACCCGTCTATTGAGGTTTGTCGCAAAGCGTCATGCAATAAGTAGCTGCGTTTTTCGTTTGAAATGAGTTCGATATCCGCCGAACTCAGATCGACAGTGGCCGGAATGACGAAAAGACCACCTATCTCTGTCTCTTGTATGACCGCCTCTAGCGGTGCGTCGTCCAAAATAAGATCATAAGTGGTCCAATCTCGGTCTTCGACACCCAATCCAGTCGACGCGTTGCCCTGCGGATCGAGATCAACAACCAGAACCCGGCAGCCAGCTTCGGCCAAACCCGCAGCCAGATTTATCGCCGTCGTGGTTTTCCCAACTCCGCCCTTCTGATTGGCAACCGCAATTATCCGGGGCCCTGAAGGACGAGAAAGATCAACCACGAGATACTCCTTTGATTTTAAGGATTACGGCTTGGGGCTCTGTTAGACTTGTAATCGGCTCAACATCGAATTTCCATTCTTCCTGAGCCTCTGACAGTTCTTTTTTCCAGTTCGCGCCTTTCGGCAACAAAGCAGTGCCGTTCTCGCTTAAATGCCTGTCACAAAAAGAAAATAATGTTCGCAGATCTGCCAAAGCACGGGCCGATAGAATATCAGCTTCAAGTGGATCAACGGATTCGATTCGTTTTGAAATGACCTGACACGTCACCCCACATTCACGTGCAACGTTCCTCAGGAATGCTGATTTTCTCTGATCACTTTCGACGAATTGGAAACGGGTGTTTGGCGACTCTTCCAGTGCCATAATCGCACACACCATCCCCGGAAATCCGCCTCCGGCTCCGATATCAACCCATCTGTCTGCGGTGGTTGCACATCGGAATACCTGGACGGAATCCAGAATATGTCGATCCCAAATATCCTCCAGACTGTTTCTTGAAACCAAGTTAATCTTGGGATTCCAGCGTTTCACCAGCTCCACATAAGTTTCCAGCCGGTCGAATGTTTCACGTGAAACATCGAACTTGGAAAAATCAGGCTTCATGCTTGTTTAACTTTTTGTTCGCGCCGAAGTTTTGCCAAAACCAAGGTCAAGGCCGCGGGTGTAACGCCTTCTACCCTACTGGCCTGAGCAATATTCCCGGGTTTTGCCTGAGACAGCTTTTGCTTCATTTCAGATGAAAGCCCATCCAAAGCAAAATAGTCGAAATCCCGGGGAATCTGATAGGCTTCGTCCCTCTTCATCGCTTCGACATCCCGCTGCTGCCGTGCGATGTAGTTTGCGTATAGCGCATCCCTAGTGACCTGAAGCCGGATATCTGGCGTCACCGTGTCCAGTTCGGGTATCAACGGCAGCAGGTCCTCAAAACCCACATCCGGAAAAGCCAAAATCGCCATTCCATCACGCCTATTCCCATCCTGATTGACATTGATGCCAGCGGCCAAAACTTCTTTTGGCGTATAGGTTTTTTCGCTCAAAAGCGATTTTGCGTCACTCAGTTGGTCCATCTTTTCTATGAAAGCTCGTCCACGCCTACTTCCAACACAGCCCAACTGCAATCCAATTGGGGTCAAACGCTGATCTGCATTATCTGCTCGAAGTGACAATCTGAATTCCGCACGAGAGGTGAACATCCGATACGGTTCCGCAACGCCTCGGGTGGTAAGATCATCTATCATGACACCGATGTAACTATCGACACGGGTGAAATGGATTGGCTCCTTGCCCTGAACAGCCAAAGCCGCATTGAGGCCAGCAACCATACCCTGAGCGGCAGCCTCCTCATATCCTGTAGTTCCGTTGATCTGACCAGCTAGATATAGGCCTGGAACCTCGGGCAAGGCCAAAGAAGCTGACAAGACACGAGGGTCAATATAGTCATACTCAATGGCGTAGCCAGGCTGCAGGATATCAGCATTCTCCAGACCTTTGATCGAACGAACATATTGTAGCTGCACATCTTGCGGCAGAGACGTTGAAATACCGTTGGGGTATATCGTGTGATCATTCACCCCTTCGGGCTCAAGGAAGATCTGATGCGAGTCTTTCTCTGCAAACCGAACAATCTTGTCTTCGATCGACGGGCAATATCTTGGGCCAACACCATCGATGTGCCCGCCATACATCGCTGACTTACTTAGGTTCTGTTCAATTATTTCATGTGTCTGAGCGTTCGTATGAGTAATCCCACACGAAATCTGAGGCGCAACAACGGATGTCGACAGGAACGAGAACAAGGTTGGTTCGTCGTCGCCATCCTGGCGTTCCAAACCTGACCAATCTATTGTGCGCCCGTCCAACCTCGGTGGGGTTCCCGTTTTCAAACGTCCAGTCGGAAGATCATACGCGTCCAAGCGCTCCGCCAATCGGATGGAGGGACGATCCCCCATGCGACCTCCGGGTCGCGAGACGCCTCCAATGTGAATTACACCTCGAAGGAACGTGCCGGACGTAAGAATGACGGACTTTGCCGAGATTTCTGATCCGTCGCCCAACTTAACTCCAGCGACACGATCCTGTGTCATCAGAAAGTCTACGACTTCACCAACAATAACAGACAGGTTTTCTTGCCTATCCGTTTCCTTTTGCATCGCGGCTCGGTAAAGCACCCTATCCGCTTGCGTCCTTGGGCCCTGCACTGCTGGCCCTTTTCGGCGGTTCAGCAGCCGGAACTGGATCCCTGCTTGGTCTGCAACACGTCCCATGACGCCGTCCAGGGCATCTATCTCGCGAACCAAGTGGCCTTTACCCAATCCTCCGATTGCAGGATTGCAGGACATCACACCGATATCTGCGGCTGATAGCGTGACCAATGCTGTCGAAACACCCATTCGGGCTGCAGCATGCGCAGCCTCGGTGCCCGCGTGCCCCGCGCCAATGACGACTACATCGAAGTCTGAATGTTTCACGTGAAACACTCCCTATTTTCCCAGACAGAAGCTCGAGAATATTTCATCTAACAGATCCTCGACACCTATTCTGCCCACCAAAGATTCAAGTGCGCGGACCGCAGTGCGCATCTCTTCTGCTGCTATATCATACAGGTCCGGACCCGATTCCAGAACCGACATTGCCGCAGTCAGTGCGTCCAATGCTTTAGTCAAAGCAATGCGATGGCGTTCTCGTGTCGCAATACCATGACTAGTGGTACGATTACTCAGTACACGCGATATGTTGGATATCAGCTGATCAATCCCTTGCCCGGTTTTACCTGAAACTCCACCGTCTTGGGGACTACGAAGATCCGCTTTCGGTGCCACCTGAATATCATCTGGCTGAATATCAACACCAAGATGCAACGGTTCGTCAGACAGGAACACACGCAGATCAGCAGCTTCAGCGCGTTTCTTAGCTAGTGCGATACCAAGGCTTTCAACGTGGTCGTCCGTATCGCGCAGACCGGCGGTGTCCAGTAGTGTCACCGGAAGTCCTGCCAGATCCATACGAACCTCAATGACGTCCCGCGTTGTCCCCGCATATTCTGATGTAATTGCAGCGTCTCGCCCAGCCAAAGCATTCAGCAAGGTAGACTTACCCGCGTTGGGAAGGCCGACGATTGCAACTTCGAACCCGGTTCGGATGCGTTCTGCTATCTGAACGCCATCTGCTTCGCGCTTCAAGTCCGCCATGACGCCCGAGATCAGGTCGCGCACTTCGGGGGTGACGTCGGTTGGAACCTCTTCATCTGCAAAGTCGATCACGGCCTCTAACAGAGAGGCAGCTCGGATCAGGTCACTCCGCCATCGCTCGGCCAGATTTCCCAACTCACCAGCGAGGATTGTTTGCGCCTGTTTGCGTTGGGCTTCCGTCTCGGCGTCGATCAAATCAGCAAGGCCTTCGACCTGGGCCAAATCCATCTTGCCGTTTTCCAACGCGCGGCGGGTGAACTCCCCTGGATCGGCAAGGCGTAGACCATCCGTTTCCGACAAGCAGCGCATGACAGCATTAACCGAGGCCGTACTTCCGTGAATCTGCAACTCAGCTACATCTTCACCGGTGAAGCTAGCCGGAGCCTTGAAGGTCAGCACCAGACCATCATCCAGACGAGCACCGTCAGCATCCATAAGAGTTCGCAGAGACATCCCACGCGCCGGAAGCGCGCCGCCAGTCATCCCGGCCGCGGCACCATGCGCGTCAGGACCAGAGAGGCGGATGACCGCCACCCCTGCTTTGCCTTGCGCGCTGGCCAAGGCGAATATCGTATCCATTCGAAGGCCTCGCGTCAGTTAAGACCTGTGTCAGGTGTTCATCGAATCGAAGAACTCGCCGTTTGTCTTCGTCTGTTTCAGCTTGGACAACAGGAACTCGATCGCATCGGTCGTGCCCATCGGGTTGAGGATGCGGCGCAGAACGAAGGTCTTGGCCAGATCGCCCTTGTCGACCAGCAGGTCCTCTTTCCGGGTCCCGGACTTGAGGATATCGATGGCCGGGAACACGCGCTTGTCTGCGATCTTGCGATCCAGAACGATTTCCGAGTTACCCGTGCCTTTGAATTCTTCGAAGATCACTTCGTCCATCCGGCTGCCGGTATCAATCAGCGCGGTGGCGATGATGGTCAGCGAGCCACCTTCCTCAATGTTCCGCGCAGCACCAAAGAACCGCTTGGGCCGTTGCAGAGCATTCGCGTCCACACCACCGGTTAGAACTTTACCCGAGGATGGGACCACAGTGTTAAATGCTCTACCAAGTCTTGTGATCGAGTCGAGGAGAATAACAACATCTCGTTTATGTTCAACCAAACGCTTGGCTTTTTCGATCACCATCTCGGACACGGCGACGTGGCGCGTTGCAGGTTCATCGAAGGTCGAGGACACGACCTCACCCTTCACCGAGCGCTGCATGTCGGTCACCTCTTCCGGGCGTTCGTCGATCAGCAGGACGATCAAGTAGCACTCAGGGTGGTTCTGTTCGATCGAGTGCGCGATATTCTGCAGGATCACCGTCTTACCGGTCCGCGGAGGTGCCACGATCAGCGACCGCTGGCCTTTACCGATGGGTGAGACCAGGTCGATCACACGGGCCGACTTGTCCTTGATGGTCGGGTCCTCTATCTCCATTTTCAGACGCTCATCCGGGTAGAGCGGCGTCAGGTTGTCGAAGAGGATTTTGTGCTTGGCCTTCTCAGGATCTTCAAAGTTGATCTTGGTGACCTTGGTCAGCGCAAAATACCGCTCGCTATCGTCGGGCGCTTTGATTTCGCCTTCAACGGTGTCACCAGTGCGCAGCGAGTGCTGACGGATCATGTCAGGCGAGACATAGATGTCGTCCGGACCCGGCAGATAGTTCGCCTCAGGCGAGCGCAGGAAGCCGAAGCCGTCTTGCAGGACCTCAAGCACACCGTCACCGCCAACAGTCCAGCCCTCATCCGCGCGTTCGCGCAGAATCTGGAACATCATCTCGCCTTTACGCATGGTCGAGGCGTTTTCGATCTCCAGCTCTTCGGCCATTGCCAGAAGGTCTTTGGGGCTTTTGGCTTTCAGGTCGGCCAGATTCAGGGATTCATTGGACATGATGCATACCTTCACCGCGGACTGCGGTTCGAAGTGGAATTTCAGTACGGAAAAGACGCCGCCCGGACGGGCGTGTTGACCCCTACATAGTTGTGTCAATCTGCGGAGTCAAACAGGCCCTTGCTGGAACGGCCCTCAGAACTTCAGAATGACCGCTAGAACGATGACAACCATCAGAACGGTCGGAACCTCGTTCATCATGCGATACTGCCGCCCAGTGAGCTTATTTCGCCCCTCAGCGAAATCCTTGCGGCGGGCCAACAGCCAATGATGAAACCAGGTCATACCAATCACGGCCGCACCCTTGAGCCAGGGCCATGCAAAATCCCAGCCGACGATGCCCGGTGTGAACACCATGATCAGACCACAAACCCATGCCACGATCATCGCAGGGCGCATGATCACACGCAGCAGCTTCTCTTCCATTTCGAAGAAGATGGTCTCAGCCCCGTTAACCGCTTGTGCTTTTTCTACGTGATAGACGAACAGACGGGGAAGGTAGAACAGTCCTGCCATCCACGAAATTACCGCCATGATGTGAAGGGACTTCACCCACGGGTAAATCGTGAAAAGAAGATCGGTCATCTCGGCTCCGGGTGCTGCTCGGAACTCTCCCTAATAAAAAAATAAGAAAGAAGAAAGGAAGATGGTTTTGTAGAGTGGGTAAAATCCGTGGATTACTTTTTTACCCATTGGTTTTCCCCAGGTGGACAGTTTTGCACGTGATTTGAGTGATTCTGTGAATTTGAAAAATAACTATTATAAAACAGTATCTTAACTCAAAATTCCGAGGATGCATCTGGGGATAACACCTTGAATAAATCCAGATTTCCCAGTTATCCGCTGTTTCCCAGTTATCCTTACCCTGATTGGATGATGTTTGAGCGACTCAGGGAAGTTTTTCGCGAAATTCCCGGGCTTGCGTGTCAATCTGAAAACCATACAAAGCGTCCAAGACCGCTCAACTATTTGCCCACGGGGTTGTCCACATGTCTGTCCCCATTGTCCTGGCCTCAGGATCCTCTATTCGCGCGCAGTTGCTGGAGGATGCAGGCGTGCCTTTCTCTGTTCAGATCGCGCGCGTGGACGAGGATAGCATAAAGCGTGCCTTGTTGGCTGAGGACGCCTCGCCGCGTGATATTGCCGATGCGCTGGCGGAAATGAAAGCGCGTAAGGTGAGTGACAAGACGCCCGGAGCGATGGTGCTGGGCTGCGATCAGGTTTTGGATTTCGATGGGCAGCTGCTGTCGAAGCCTCAGACGCCTGAGGATGCCTTTGCCCAGTTGAAAATGATGCGGGGCAAGCGGCACATGTTGCTTTCCGCGGCAGTGATCTATCAGGATGGAGAGCCGATCTGGCGTCATGTCGGTCAGGTGCGCTTGCGGATGCGGATGAGCTCGGATGCCTACCTGAGAGACTATGTCGACCGCAACTGGGACAGCATCCGCCACGCGGTGGGTGCATATAAGCTTGAGGAAGAAGGCGTGCGCCTGTTCGCAACCATTGACGGTGATTACTTTAACGTTTTGGGTATGCCACTGTTGGAGCTGCTCAACTATCTGGCTGTCAAAGGGGTGATTGATCAATGACGGACCACAAGATTCCTCTGGCCGGAGTGATCGGGCACCCGGTGGGCCATTCCCGCTCGCCCAAATTGCATGGGCATTGGCTGAAGACCTACGGGCTAGAGGGGCACTACGTCCCCATGGATGTCGCTCCGGCTGATCTGGAGACCGTTTTGCGCACCCTGCCCAAGGCCGGTTTTGTGGGAACAAACGTGACGGTACCGCATAAAGAGGCTGCCTTGCGTATTGCAGACCACGTCTCGGACCGGGCGACCGTGATCGGGGCCGCGAATACGCTGGTTTTCCGCGAGGATGGCTCGATCCATGCGGACAACACCGATGGCTATGGGTTCATGGAGAACCTGCGCGCTGGGGCACCGGATTGGAACGCCAAGGATGGCCCTGCCGTGGTCTTTGGCGCAGGTGGAGCGGCGCGCGCCGTGTTGCAGGCGCTGGCGGATGCAGGCGTGCCCGAGATCCTGCTGACCAACCGGACCCGCACCCGTGCCGATCATCTGAAAGAAGAATTCGGCCAGCGCATCACCGTTGTGGATTGGGTGCAAGCTGGCAACGTGATCGAAAACGCTGAGCTTGTGGTCAACACGACCTCTTTGGGCATGCAGGGTCAGCCCGAACTGCGGGTGCCATTGGATGGTTTGCAGCCGGGCGCGGTAGTGACCGATCTGGTCTACGCGCCGCTCAAAACCAACCTGCTGAAAACAGCGGAAGAGGCCGGATGCACCGTGGTCGATGGTCTGGGCATGCTGCTGCATCAGGCGGTTCCGGGCTTTGAACGTTGGTTCGGTGTGCGCCCCGAGGTCAATGACGATTTGCGCGCGGCCGTTCTGGCATGAAATTTGCGCTTGGCCTGACAGGCTCAATCGGGATGGGCAAAAGCACCACGGCGCAAATGTTCGTCGATGAAGGCTGCGCGCTTTGGGATGCGGATGCGGCGGTGCATCGTCTCTATGCCAAAGGTGGCGCGGCGGTTGGACCCATGGGTGACGGTTTTCCGTCGGCTATCGTAGAGGGCGCGGTCAGCCGCGAGGCATTGAAACGGATTATCTCCGAAGACAGTTCTGCGTTGAAACGGATCGAAGGGATCGTTCACCCTCTGGTCGCCGCAGATCGCGCCGCATTTCGCGAAAGTGCCGCGGCCGATATTCTGGTGTTCGACATCCCTCTTCTGTTCGAAACGGGCGGTGAGGCTGCGATGGATGCGGTCGCCTGCGTTCGGGTATCGCCTGATGAACAAAAACGCCGTGTGATGGAACGCGGTACAATGTCCGAAGCGCAATTCGAACAGATCCGCGCCAAGCAAATGCCGAATGACGAGAAATGCGCGCGCTCAGACTATGTGATCGACACCGACACTCTGGACCATGCCCGCGCGCAGGTGCAGGATGTGATCAGGCAGATACGGGCGGGGATGGCTGATGCGTGAGATTGTACTCGATACCGAAACCACGGGCTTTGATCCTGAAAGCGGTGACCGGATTGTCGAGATCGGCGCGGTCGAGCTGTGGAACCACGTGGCCACGGGCGAGACCTATCATGTTTATATCAACCCGGAACGCGGCATGCCGGAAGAGGCGTTTGGCGTGCATGGTATCGGCCCTGACTTGCTGGAAACCCCGCGCCCGCCCGAAAAGGGTGAGGTGACGCTGAAAGACAAACCGGTTTTTGCGAAGGTCGGTCAAGGGTTTCGCGAGTTTGTCGGCGACGCGAAATTGGTGATCCACAACGCCTCGTTCGACATGAAGTTCCTGAATGCCGAGCTGAAATGGATGGGCCTGCCGCCGATTCCGATGGATCAGGCGCTCGATACGCTCGCCATTGCGCGCAAGCGGTTTCCGGGCTCTCCGGCGTCGTTGGATGCGCTGTGTAGGCGGTTTAATATCGACAACTCAAACCGAGTGCTGCACGGCGCGCTTTTGGACTCGGAGATCCTGGCCGAGGTTTATCTAGAGCTGATCGGCGGACGCCAACCGGATTTCGGCCTGTCTACCTCGGCCGCGTCCGGCGCAGGTGGGGCAGATGACTGGCGTCCGACACCACGCGCGACGCCGCTGCCATCCCGGATCACCGAGGATGAGCGCGCAGCGCATGACGCATTTGTCGAGAAACTGGGCGAAAGCGCCCTGTGGACCCGCGCCTGATCCGGTCAGGCACGGGGCTCAAGGGATTTAGGCGTCGGTCTGCTCGGCCTGTTCCGCCTGAGCGGCCTGACGGCGCATTAGCTCGTTGCGGTAAAGTGCAACGAAATCAATGTTGTCCAGGTTCACCGGCGGATAGCCACCATCGCGGGTGACGTCGCTGACGATACGGCGCAGGAACGGGAACAGCATGCGCGGGCATTCGATCATCAGGAACGGGTGCAGCTGATCTTCTGGCACGCCTTCCACGTGGAACAGCCCGCAATAGTCCAGCTCACATAGGAACAGGACATCGTCCATGCCTTTGGCTTTCGAGGTCAGCTTCAGCTTGATCGAAACTTCGTACTGATGCTCGACCTGACGCTTTTTCGCGTCCAGGTTTACCTGAACCTGAATCTCGGGCTGTACGTCACCGGACACGCCTTTTTGCGCCATGACGTTTTCAAAGGACATATCACGAATGAACTGTCCCAGAACGCGCATCTGAACCTGAGGGGCGGCTTGAGCCGCAGTGTTTTCTGCAGCGTTTTCTTCGGCCATGGATCTACTCCAAAAATGAAATTCGACACTGCTTAGCAAGTTGCGCGCGGCACCTCAATGCTGGTGGGGACCTTCCACCCATTTTGACGGTTTCGAGGTGTCTTTACGCGGGCGCACCTCGGTAAACTCGCCGTCAATCACGTCGCCTTGTTCAAACGGTTCGCGCGGCTGTTGAAAGCCCGCGCCCGGCCCCATCTGGAACTGGGTCACGGTCACCTTGGACTTTAGATAGCGGAAAACAGCGATCCGCACGCTGGGGATTAACAGTGCAAACCCAACGGCATCGGTGAAAAAACCGGGTGTCAGCAGCAACGCTCCGGATAAAAGGATCATTGCGCCATGGGCCAAGGGCTCGGTTGGGTCGTCCAGAGTGGCGAAGGATTGCTGCAATTGCCCCAGCGCCATGCGACCTTGTGTCCGTACCAATGTGGTGCCCAAAACCGCCGTCAGAACCACGATGGCAAGGGTTGGCCACAAGCCGATCAGACCGCCAACCTGGATGAACAGGGCGATCTCGAGGATCGGAACCAATAAAAATGCCAAGAACAGGTACATTTGCGTTATCCTTTACCTATGGCCGAACTGTGGACTTGCCACCAACTGTCACCTACATAGTGGCAGGAGGCCGCGTACACAAAGTCTCGGTTCTGAAAAGAGGATGAAATGAACGAACCCATGATCCAGTTGCTGGTACTGGCCGGAATTGCCGTTTTCCTGATCCTGCGTTTGAAAAGCGTGCTGGGAACGCGTGAAGGTTTCGAAAAACCCCCTGTTCCGCATCAGCCCGATGCGGGTGCGTCCCGTCGTGATTTCGAGGTGATCGAAGGCGGTCCGGATCATGACATCACCGACCACGTCCCCGAAGACAGCGAGCAAGCACAGACCCTGGCCGCGATGAAGCGGGTCGAGCCCAGTTTCTCGGTCAGTGAATTTGTTCAGGGCGCCCGTGGTGCCTATGAGATGATCGTGATGGGGTTTGAAAAGGGCAACCTGGATGAGATCCAGCCCTTCCTGGCCGAAGATGTGTTCGAAACCTTCGTCTCGGTTGTATCCGCGCGCGAAGATCAAGGCCTGACCATCGAGGCGGAGTTTATCGGCGTGCGCGAAACCACCCTGACCGATGTGTCCTTTGACAAGGATACGAATGAGGCCGAAATCACCATGAAATTCATTGGTGAGCTGACCTCGGTCGTGCGGGATCGCGGCGGTGACATTATCGAAGGCAACCCGAACACCGTGAAACGTCAAAAGGACAGCTGGACCTTTGCCCGCGTGATGGGCAAGGACGATCCAAACTGGCTGCTTGTTGCCACGGACGCATGATTGCCACGCTCCGGTCGCTTATTCTGGTGGGTGCGATGACCACTGCCAGCGCCGCCGGAGCCGAGGCGACGCGATCCGTCCTTTCGTTTGACGACCTTCAGGGCTGGGCCGAGGATGACCACGGCGCGGCCCTTTCCGTTTTTCTGAACACCTGCGGTGATCTGGACGACCCGGATTGGCGTGCGCTTTGCGGTGTCGCCCGGACCTATGAAGAGGATGCCGCCCGGTCCTTCTTTGAACTCTTCTTCCGACCCGTGTTGGTTGAGGATGGTAAGGACGGTCTGTTTACCGGGTATTTTGAACCCGAACTTGACGGCTCCAGAACCCGGACGGATCGGTTCAAGTACCCGATCTACAAGATGCCGCCCGAGGCGCGGGATGGGCCGTGGCTTAGCCGGCGCGAGATCCTGACCAGTGATGTGATGCAGGGCCGCGGGCTTGAGATCGCGTGGGTCGATGACCCGATTGAGCTGTTCTTTCTGCAAATTCAGGGCTCTGGCCGGGTACGCCTGACGGATGGCGGTGCATTGCGTGTGGGATATGGCGGCGCGAACGGGCAGCCCTACCGGTCCATCGGGGTTGAGTTGGTCCGGCGCGGCGCTTTGGGTGCCCACGCGGTCAGTGCGCAGATGATTCAGGCCTGGGTACGCAAAAACCCCGAGGCTGGGGCTGAGCTCTTGTTTCACAACCCCTCATACGTGTTCTTTCGCGAGGTCAGCCGGGTTGCACCGGAACTGGGGCCTTTGGGCGCCATGAACCGCTCGATCACGACTATGCGCAGCATCGCAGCTGATCCGGCCTACACGCCGCTGGGTGCCCCGGTTTGGGTTGAGAAAGACGGTGCAAAGCCCTTGCGCCGTCTGATGATCGCGCAGGATACCGGCGCGGCGATCAAGGGCGCGCAACGCGCTGATATCTTCTTTGGAACCGGCGATGAGGCCGGGCAAGCTGCCGGTCGGTTGAAGGACCCCGGACGCATGATTGTTCTACTACCGATCCAGCGTGCCTATGCCATGGCGACGGATGACTACTAATGACCCGGCGCAAACTGACCAGCGATGAGATCGAGCTGTGGCGCAAGGTCGCTAAACAAGCTGAGCGGCTGCACCCCGAGATCCCTCAGACCGTGCATCCGACAACTCTGCCCAAACCCACGCCCAAGAAACTGCCAAAACCGCGGATTGAGGCGTTTGAGCTGGGGCAGAACCAACCTCCCAAGCCTTCTACCAACCGGTTGAAGCCGTCGATCACCGAGACGCTTCGAGCCGCTCCCGTTCAGATGGACACCAAGGCTTTTGGACGTATGAAACGCGGCAAGCTCAAACCCGAGGGCAAGCTTGACCTGCATGGGATGCGGATTGACACCGCGCATCCAGCGCTCGTGCGCTTTGTGCTAACGGCGCAAGCGCAGGGTAAACGCTTGGTTCTGGTGATCACGGGCAAGGGGAAAGACCGTGATGAGCCAGGCCCGATCCCGACCCCGCGCGGTGTGTTGCGCAATCAGGTGCCGCATTGGCTTTCGATCCCGCCTCTGGCGCACGCGGTGATGCAGGTGACACCTGCGCATATCAGTCACGGCGGGGATGGTGCCTACTACGTTTATCTCAGACGTGTCCGCTAGGCTTCGCCCACCGACCGAAAAAGTTAGAGACCCTCTGGTAAACCCTTGAATCCTACTGAGTAGCGACCTGCGCCTGTCCGGTCTCAGACAGAACAACCTCGGTCGCACCCGAGGGGTTGCGTTGATTGTTGGGGATCAAATAATCGATGCCCCGGCGTCGGTTTCCAAGGGTGTTTCCAACACGCCGCGCCGAACTGAGCAGCGACAGCAAGGCGGGTGAGGTTGCAGCAACGAAATGCGATGACTCGGCATCGCTGTTGAACGCGGTCGCGTCGATCACCTCGATCGGATAGTCGGCCAGCGCCTCGATGGTGCTGATATTGCCCAGCCGTTCACTCCCCGGTGTGCCACGAATCCGGGCCGAGATATTCAGGATCTTGTCCTTTTGCGATACCATCACGACAAAAGGATCGGGCGGAGTTTTTATGCTGTCCATTTGCGAGCGAAACACGTCAATATCCAGATCGGGTGAGATCAGGAATACGCCATCAAGGTTGCGCCGTGACCAGCCGGGCGAGCGTAGCTCGGCCTGACGCATCATCTCCATCGATAAGGCACCGCCCATGGAGTGGGCAACCAGCACAACCCGTTTCACGCCGATGGATTTCAGGTCGCGGATTGTCTTCTCTAGCCCGTCGCGGGCAAACAGCATGCTATCCAGATCATAGGCATACCCAGCCCCGCGGGCCTGACTGGGCCAGGAATAAATCAGGACCGATCCGGGAATGTCCAGATCATGCGCCAACTGCGCCGCGCGAAACGCTGTCTCGGTATGGGTCGAGTTATACCCGTGCACAAAGATCGACACATCTTCCTCTCCACGCAGCTGGTTTGCCAGCTCACGTGGGCCGGACAGGTCCGTTGTGTTGGCCAAAACAAACTGCTTTTCCGGTTTCGGATTTGCATACGAAAACTCCAACGTGCCGGGAGTGCGGTTTGGCGGGATCGAAACGGTCATTTTGTGGTATTGAACGCGCTCGCCGCGATCGGCGTTGAACGTCCCGTCGGGGTTCCGCCCCCGGGTTGTGGCCGCGTAGACGGTTTCTGCGGATCCCACATTCAACGCGGATGGCACTGTCACCTGCGCAGTTCTGTCGACGCAAGCGCTCAGTGTAGCAACAGCAAGAAAGGCAATACTCAAACGCAACACGGCTCAACCCTCAAAGAAACAGAGTTTGAGTCACGGTTACCAGTTTCTGGTGCAAGGTCCAGCCGGAACGAAAATTCGCCGCCAAATCGGCGGCGAAATATAGCTGGATTTGTTACAACACGTAACGGCTGAGGTCAGTTGATTTCGTCAACTCACCCAGATTGTCATCCACGAATTGCGCGTTCACCGTTATCTCGGTCCCGGCCTGATCGGGCGCGGTGAACGAGAGTTCTTCGAATACACGCTCCATTACTGTGTAAAGCCGCCGGGCGCCGATGTTTTCAACACTCTGGTTCACATCCGCCGCGATCTTGGCCAGCGCCGCGATGCCGTCATCGGTGAAGCTGACGGTAACCTCTTCGGTGCCCATAAGCGCGGTGTATTGGAGGGTCAGCGCGTTGTCCGTCTCGGTCAGGATGCGCACGAAATCTTCTTCTGTCAGCGCGCGCAGCTCCACTCGGATCGGCAGACGGCCCTGAAGCTCGGGCAGCAGGTCCGAAGGTTTGGCAATGTGGAACGCACCCGAGGCGATGAACAGGATATGGTCGGTTTTCACCGGGCCATGTTTGGTGGACACGGTCGTGCCCTCGATCAGAGGCAGCAGATCGCGCTGGACCCCTTCGCGGCTGACATCGCCACCGCGCGCTTCCGCGCGCGCGCAGACTTTATCGATCTCGTCCAGAAACACGATGCCGTTCTGTTCGACCGACTCCAGCGCCACGCGGTTGACGGTTTCATCATCCAGCAGCTTGTCGGCCTCTTCCCCGATCAGTAGGTCATAGCTTTCGGCCACGGTTACTTTCTTTTTCACCGTGCGGCCGCCGAAGGCCTTGCCGAAGATATCGCCCAGATTCATCATGCCCATCTGGCTGCCGGGCTGGCCGGGTACGTCAAACATCGGCATCGGGTTTGAGGTGTCAGATAGCTCCAGCTCGATCTCTGTGTCGTCCAGCTCACCCGATTTCAGCTTCTTGCGGAACATTTCACGGGTCGCTTCGCGTGCATCGGTGCCAGCGATGGCTTCGATCACGCGATCCTCCGCGGCCTGATGGGCGCGGGCCTTCACATCTTCGCGCATGTACTCGCGGGTCTGGATGATCGCGGCATCGGCCAGATCGCGCACGATCTGTTCCACATCACGGCCGACATATCCGACTTCAGTGAACTTGGTGGCCTCGACCTTGATGAAGGGCGCGCGGGCCAGTTTGGCCAAACGGCGGCTGATTTCGGTTTTTCCGACGCCGGTGGGGCCGATCATCAGGATGTTCTTGGGGTAGACCTCATCCCGGATATCATCGGCCAACTGCTTGCGTCGCCAGCGGTTGCGCAGAGCCACGGCCACGGCGCGTTTGGCGTCTTTTTGCCCGATGATGAAGCGGTCCAGTTCCGAGACAATCTCGCGCGGGGTCAGGTCGGTCATAAGTGTTTTATCCGTCTGTTTCGAAGCGGAACCTAATCATACGTCGCGAAAACACAAGCCGATCACGAAAACATCACGACAACTCACAGAAGACACACGGATATTCGTAGTGATGTGAATCGCCATGCGAGGGTCGCGTGCGGCATAAAAAATGGCGACGGGCACACAGGCCCGCATCTATCTTATGGAGATACCGCATCATGATGACTCGTCGTTCTCTTTTTGTGAAAGCTGCTGCCACCGGCGCGGCCCTTACCTTGGCTAGCACCAACAATGCTGTGGCCGGTGGAGCCAAAAAGAAAGGCACGTTCGAGGGCCGTTCGAACCACATCACCACCGGTTCGGTAAAACTGGTCAAGGATGGCGACCGCTACATCGTTGAACTGGGCGAGGACTTTTCGCTGGACAACGGCCCCGACCCGCGCGTCGCATTTGGGAAAGACGGCACTTACGCCCCTGACAGCAAACTCGGCGCGCTGCTGCACCTTGCAGGTAAGCAATCCTATGCAGTCCCGCCGACCATGGATGTGTCGGGATACAACGAAGTATACATCTGGTGCGAGGTCGCCGGAGTACCTTTGGGCGTAGCATCGCTGAAGTAATCGCGTCGTCAGAGGCCGGGTTCTCCGGCCTCTGACACATCGTTAGGTAACGGCACAACTGTCTGCTACACTCGCCCCAAGTTATTGGAACCGGGGGCGTTTTTCATGACTAAGATTGCCAAGATCACCCTGCTGTTTGTGGTGTTTGTGGACCTTATCGGACAAGGGCTGGTCTTTCCGATCATCAACTCTCTGATCATGGAGACGAAATCCGGGTTCCTGCCCGAAGGCACACCCGACGGACGTCGCCATTTCTACTATGGGTTGGTGATTGGGTGTTTCTTCCTGTCGTGGTTTCTTGGGGTCGTTTACGTCTCGAAGGTCTCGGATTCCATCGGGCGCAAGAACGCGCTTCTGGTCTGTCTGGGCGGAGCGTTGGCTGGCTACGCCATTACCATCGCCTCGCTCTACCTCGACAGTCTGTTGCTGCTGATCCTGGGCCGGTCGATCACTGGCTTTACGGCGGGCAATCAGCCCATCGCGCAGGCGGCGATGATTGATGGCAGCACTGATGCTGCCGACCGTGACCGCAATATGGGGTATATCGTAACCGGCGTCAGCTTTGGCCTTGTCGGAGGACCGATCATCGGCGCCGTACTGTCGGATTCCGCCCTGTTGGGTAGTTTTGCCACGCTCAGGACACCCTTCTATGGCGCCTTTGTTCTGGTGCTGATCGCCATTTTCCTGGTGCTGGCCTTCTTCAAGGACACCCGCAGCGAACGCGCGCCCTTTGTCTTTCGCCCGCGCGATATCACCGACAGCCTGATCGCCGTGCGCGGCCATCCGATGGTTCTGAAAATCCTGCCGGTCTATTCCTTCTTCATGATCGCCAACGTCACCTTTTATGTGTTCGTCGACAATTTCCTGACCAGCCGGTTCGGTTTTGGCGTGATCGGAGGCAGTATGGCCATGGTCGTCATCGGCTTTGCGCTGGCCTTTTCCAGCACCTTCCTTGTGAAACCCGCGCAAGAGAGGTTCAGCAAGCACAAGATCATCTATGTCTCACTGATCACGATGGTGATCTGCGGGCTTGCCTTTGCCTTCAGCCCCAGCGGCGCGTTGAGTTACATTCCGGTCTTCTTCTTTTACTTCTTTTTTGGTGTTTCATACCCGACCCTTCTGGGCCTGTTTTCATCCAGCGTCAGCGAGGCGGATCAGGGTTGGGTGATGGGCGTGACCACCGCAGTCTTCTGCCTGGCCGGAGGGATCATGTCCCTGATCGGCGGTGGGCTGATGAGCATCGACATCCGCGTGCCCTACTACATCGTGATCATTGCCGCGATCTTCGGCGTGATCGGGATGCACCGCCGATGGAAAGGCAAAGAGATCAAGGCGCTGTTAGCCTAGCTGCTGACCGGCGGTTAATCGAAAGCTAAGAAGGCCGCTAGTCTTGATCCTCCTCGATCTCCTCTTCGTCCAGTTTGCGTTGACTCTCGGGGAGCGGCGCTCTTTCTATGAGCGCCCATCCTTCTTTCTTTGATTTCTTCAAAACGGTGCCTCGAGCGCCCAGCTCAATCAAAAGCGATCGTGTTTCATCTTCGGTGCACCCAATCGTCCTGCTGAGCCGTTCCAAAGATTTGAATTTGTACTTTGAGTCCTTCAACATGGATTTCAGGAGCTTTTTTCTAGGCTCTTTCCATTCCTTGTTGTGCTTTCGGCTCCGGTATTCGTCGAGGACAATAGGACCAACAATGCCGCCAATCAGACCGCCGAATATGGCTGCGAGAACCGCGCTCATGACGCAATCGTCTCAACGGTCAGATTGCCGTTGGTATAGACGCAAATGTCGGCAGCAATCGCCATTGCCTCGCGCGCAACCGTTTCGGCAGGCTTGTCGCTGTCCATCATCGCGCGCGCAGCGGCGAGGGCGAAGTTGCCGCCTGATCCGATGGCGGCCACGTTGTGCTCCGGCTCCAACACGTCTCCTGCCCCGGTGATCACCAGTAGGTCCTTGCCATCGGTGACGATCAGCATCGCTTCGAGCTTTTGCAGGTATTTGTCGGTACGCCAATCCTTGGCCAGCTCGACCGAGGCGCGGGCCAGTTGGCCGGGGGTGGCTTCGAGCTTGGCCTCCAGCCGCTCGAGTAGAGTGAACGCATCCGCCGTCGATCCGGCAAAGCCTGCCACGACCTCGAATCCACCGGGTGACAGGCGGCGGACCTTGCGGGCGGTGCCCTTGATCACGGTCTGGCCTAGGCTGACCTGTCCGTCGCCGGCAATCACCACCTGGCCGTCTTTCTTGACGCCAATGATCGTTGTGCCATGCCAACCGGGAAAATCGCTGTCTGCCATCAGGGCCTCCGTTCATCACTGGCACCCTATATGGGCCGGAGCCAGCGCCAACGCAACTGTTCACAAACTGCCCAAAAGATATGCAAGAAACGCAGATCGGGTCTACCAGACTGGCAATTGTGAGACTCAGACCCCTGCACTACATGAGGCTTACAACCGACATTGGGTCGGCTGTTTCAGTTTGAAGGACTGCGCAAATGGCAAATACTGCACAAAACACTGCGCCGCTCGGAGCAGCTACCATCCTGCACGTAGTGGACGCGTTCACTGTGGCTTTCGAAAAAGCGGTTGATTGGAACGAAACTCGCAAGACACGCAAAGCGTTGTCGCAACTGAGCGACGCTCAGCTGGAAGATATCGGTCTGACCCGTAAAGACATCATCACCATCTGATCCGTTTCAGATCAGCCGTAGTAAAGATGAGCCGCTCGTCCGAGCGGCTTTTTCTTTTCAAACCAGCCTGTATTTGCCAGACATATCAGGCAGATAGGCCTCAACCGCTGCGGTTGCGATGACGTGGCGGGTGCCTGCATCACTGTCCTCGACGTCCAGCCCGCCCAACACAGCCCGTACCTCGGCCCTGCCCCGTGGCAAATCCTGCGCGACCAGATCGCAATCCACGGCCTCGGGCTGTTGCACCCCAATTGTCACCACGACGCGCATCTCTTTGTGGTCCACGCCTAAGCGCGAAAACAGAGTGATCGAGGAATGATGCAGCGCGTCCTGCACCGCCCGCCGTGCGGCCTTGGTATAGTCCTGACCATAGAGGTCGTTGCCGATGCCCATCTCAAGAATGATACGTTTTTCACTCATTGCGCGGGCTCCATGTCGAATGAGACGATGATGGCGGCGTTTGCGATCACTGTGTGGCCATGGGCGTGCGGTTTTTCGATGTCTAGCCCACCGCGGGTGACCGTGATGTTCGGCTGACCATAGGGAAACACGGCCTTCAGCGCCTCGCGGTCCACTTTATCGGGTTGCTGCACGCCGACCTCGGCATCAATGATCATCGCCTCTTTGGGAAAATCGAACAGCTCAGCCATATTGACCGAATTGTGCCACAGCGCATCCTTGATCGCGCGCAAGGCGGCCTCGGTATAGTCCTCACGCCGCAGGGACGTGCCCATACCAAATTCCACAAGTACTCGTGTTTTTGCCATCAAAGCCTCCGGTCATAAAAAAGGCGCCCGGTTCGGGGCGCCTTTGATCATTCGCATTCCAATCCGGATCAGATGGATTCGTCGATCCAGCTTTGCAGCGCAGCTTTGGGTGCCGCTCCCGCGCGGTTCGAGACAACCTGACCGTCCTTGAAGATGAACAGCGCGGGGATGCCGCGCACGCCCATCGCAGCGGCTGCGTTCGGGTTGCTGTCCACGTCCACCTTGGCGATTTTCACCTTGTCGCCATACTCAGCGGCCAGTTCTTCCAGAGCGGGGCCGATCTGTTTGCAAGGACCACACCATTCCGCCCAGAAGTCCACAACCACGGGAACGGTCGAGTTCTTGACTTCGGCATCAAAGGTATCGTCGGTAACGGCTACGGTCGACATATTCTGTCTCCTGAATGGGGTAAACTCGGGAAAGGAACGTAGGTGCCGCGTCGGGTAAGGTCAAGATATCTGGGCGCGGGTCAGCGATTGCGTCACAAGATCGTGTGGCAGCCACATCAACGCGGCCGTCCGCGTCCACAGGATGGCGGTACGAATGGTTTTGTCCGGGTAAATCTGACTTAACGCCTGCGCATAGGCCCCCATCTGCCGCAACAGGCCTTCGGGGCACGATTCAGCCTCGTCGGACACCGTGGCATTTGTTTTAAAATCAATCACATGCACTTCGGTATCCGTTATGATCAGCCGGTCGATGACACCATGCATCCGCCTTCCGTTCAGTTCGGCTGAAACGGGGACCTCGGCCAGCGCATCCGACGCGAAGACTGGTTTCAGGTGATCCGCTGTCAGGACGTTGGTGACCTCAGACAACAACTCGGCCCTCGCCTGATCTTGCATATCAGGTAGAACCCGAGCGCACAGCATAGGCCAATCTTCCCGAGACGCGCTGGGAAGATGTTCCAGCAGCAGGTGCAAACGTGTTCCACGCAGCTTTGCGGCCTCTTCATCCTGCCCCGCATCACCGGGCAGCGCCTTTGCCCCGCCAAGGTCCGAGGGGCTGAGGGAATCTGCTTCCGAGGGTGGATCCTCGGCGGGATGCTGAAAATATGCAGGCAGGTCCTGACTTGCCTCGGCGTGTTCGTTGCGTTCGACCAGCGGCAACCCCTCCCAATCGCCATGGGCCAGTCGCCGTGTCTGCGACCCCTCTATCTGTGTCGCGCCCGCGCGCTCCATTGCGGCCTCGACCATCTGATACCAGCTGGTTCCATCCTTTCCGACATCCCCAGCAGCGGCCACGATCAACCACTTTTCTGCCCGTGTTAGAGCCACATACAGCAATCGAAGGCGTTCATTCTCCTCACGGTTCCGAGCCTCTTCGCGGGCGGTTGAGATCAGCTTGGGCGAGACATCGGCGGGAACCTTCCACAGGGGCGTTCCATCAGCCACCATGATCTCGGCATCGCGCGGGGCCTGCCGTTTGTCGGTATCCGGCAGGATCACGATCGGCGCTTCCAACCCTTTTGAGCCATGCACGGTCATCACGCGGATCATGTTTCCCACGCCGCTCATCTGGCGTTTGATCTCCAGATCGTCGGTCTGCATCCAGACCAGAAAGCCAGTCAGGCTGGGAATATCGGTTCGCTCATAAGCCAAAGCCTGCGAGAGCAGCGCGTTGATCCCATCCTCGGCCTCGGCCCCCAGCCGACCCAGCAGTTTTCGCCTCCCGTCATGGCGGGTCAGGATACGCTCGATCAGGTCGTAAGGCCGCAAAAAGTCGATCTGTCCACGCAGATCGTTGAGGATCGCAAGAGTTTCGGGAAACTCGTCCGAGCGATTGCGCAGCGCGGCCCACAGGAATTTCTCTTGCCGGCGATGGGCCAGATCGAACAGAGCCTGCTCGGTCCAACCGAACAGAGGGGATTTCAGGACCGTCGCCAGCGACAGGCTGTCTTCGGGCGTGGCCAGAAAGCTCAGTAGTGCCGCCAAATCCTTCACCGCCAACTCGGCGCCGACTTTCAAACGGTCGGCCCCGGCGATGGGCAGATGTAGGGCTTTGCAGGCGCGGATGATCTCGGCAAACAGGTCCGAGCGGCGCTGGACCAGGATCAGGAAATCCCCCGGCTGAACTTTGCGGCGCACGAATGTGCCGGGCGTTTCGCCGTCTTCGGGGATTGTGGCCCCAGTGTCGATCATGTGCTTGATAGTCTGCGCCACCTGCTCGGCCAGAATGACGGTATGATGGCGCGACCCGGGCCGATCCACCGGATCAGTCCAATAGCCATCCTCGTCATCCTCGACCTTTTCCACCACGGGCCAGAGGTCTACGCGTCCAGGCAGATCTGCCTTGAAAGCGCGGTGCTGGCTTTCCTTGTGAAACCCGGCCTCGGCCTGATTTTCGAACAGAAGATCAACCAATGACAGGATCGCACTGGAGGATCGGAATGAGTATTCAAGCGTCGAATCCCACAGTTTAGAGCCTGATTCTTCCAGCTTTCGCCCAAATTCGGCCTGCATACGGTCAAAGGCCTGCGGGTCAGCGCCCTGGAAGGAATAGATCGATTGTTTCTTGTCACCAACCACAAAGATCGTGCGTTCAACCTCGGATCGGGCCCCTTCCCCGCTGGTAAATTCTTGCGCCAGCTTCTCGACCACGTCCCATTGATCCGGGCTGGTGTCCTGCGCCTCGTCCACCAGAATGTGGTCGATGCCGCCGTCCAACCGGTACAAAACCCATTCGGCCACCGCCGGGTCGTTCAGCACCTGCCGCGCGCGGAGGATCAGATCGTCAAAGTCCAGCCACCCACGCAGCTGCTTACGGCGTTCATATTCCGGCAGGAAGGCTGCAGCGAAGCGATGCAAAACGGTGGTTTTTTGCGCAGCGACCAGAGCCAGCCGTTGTTCGCGCGCGGCCTCAACCCGAAACATCAGCGATTCCAGCTGTGGCATGCGGTCCGCCAGAGCGCCTTCGCGCAGGGCTTTGGTCGGGAAACTGTTGATCTTGGCGGTAAACGGCTCCTTCGCTCCTTTGCCCGTCAGCAAGACGCCTTCCAGTGTTGGCAGATGAGCCAGTTTTGCCTCGGTGAACGCTGCGAGTTTTGCGGCGGCCTTGGCGTTGTTGCCACCGCTTTCGATCAGCGCGGGCAACATGGATTGGATTAGATCAACCTCGCCCCCCAGAAACACCTGTGCCGACAGGTTGTCGTCGTCAAAGCCTTCCGGTAAGCCAAACCGCTGAAGCAGATCCGCACGATGCAAGGGCTGCGCGAACAGGTTCCGCTTTTGAGTCACTGCTGCGGTCAGCCTGTCGAACCCGGTATCAGTGACGAACCGCGCAATATCCTCGATCAAACCGGCCTGAGGGCCCTCGGCGAAATCCTCGATGATCTCTTCGCGCAGCAATGCGGCGGCGCGATCCTCCATCTCGGCAAATTGAGGGCTGACACCGGCCTCAAGCGGGAAGCGACGCAGCAGTGAGGCGCAAAAAGAGTGGATGGTCTGGATTTTCAACCCGCCCGGGGTCTCAATCGCGCGGGCAAACAGGGTACGTGCCTGCGCGAGACGGTCCGAGTCGATTGCGCCTTCGACGCCTAGATCCGTCAGCTGCGCCAGCAACGGCGCGTCCCCCAGCATCGCCCATTCCCCAAGCCGCTTGAACAGCCGGTTCTGCATCTCGCTTGCGGCAGCCTTGGTATAGGTCAGGCACAGGATGTGCTGCGGCTGCACCCCGCTCAGCAGCAGCCGCGCCACGCGGTCGGTCAGCACGCGGGTCTTGCCCGACCCGGCATTCGCCGCCAACCAGGTCGAAGCATCGGGGCGCGCGGCCTGCACTTGCCGCTCGGTGGCATCGTTGCGGGCGCTCATGTCAGATCCTCAGGCAGGGTTTCGGCAGTGCGGTCCCATTCGCCGAACCGGGCCAGATGATCGTAGTCGCCAATATCGGTGTCCTTGTGCAGCATGCGGCGCGATGAGAAGCCTTGATCAGGCTCTAAATAAGCAGAAATCAGCTCTTTCAGCTCAGCCAACACCTTGTCCGTGGGTTCTTTGGCAAGCGGAGCCGCGACCTCTTTGTAACTGCCGCCCATACCGATGAAGATCGCCTCGGCCACGTCGTTGGGGTCGATCCCTTGGATGGCGCCCTGCTCAGCCATGGCGGCTTCGATCAGTAGCTGTTTGTCGAACTTTGCCTGCTGGCTTTCGGTCGGAGGCGCGCCGGTTTTGTAATCCACAATCCGCAACGCGCCTCGGCTGTTGCAATCGACCCGGTCGGCACGTCCGACGATGGTGAAATCCAGAGGCTCCAACACCAGCTTCATCGCGGCCTCAAACGCCACCGGGCCACCGTCGCCCCGGCGATTGACCTCGGCACTCAGAAAATCGTCGGCGATCCGTTCCAACCGTGCCAGCCAAAGTTTGCGGGCAGTCGGCCAGGCGACATGAGCCTCAAGCATGTCATGGGCGCGTTTTAGGAAGTTCTCGCGGGTCAGCAAGGCGGTATCCAGCACGCTGTCCTTGACGAAATGCTCCAGAATTTCATGGATCACGATCCCGCGCAGCAACGCATCGGGGGCCTGCACCAGCGAATCGAGCGGCTTCAGACGCAGCACATGTTTGGCGTAAATCGCATAAGGGTCGCGGATCAGGCGTTTGATCTCGGTGACTGAAAGGCGTCGCGGTCGGGCGATGACCGGAGGTCTGGGCGAGGGGCGATGCGCCGCCTCAATCCGAGGGGCTTGCTCCAGTGTTTTAGCCCAGTTCAGATAGGTCCGTCCCCGCGCGCGCATATCTGCGAGGGCCGTCTGGCCGCCTTGGTCGGGCAGGCCTTGCAACAGGTTCGTCAACCGGTTCAGCCAGCGCGAAGGCACGGTTTCCGCATCGTCCGAGCGGATGGCGCGGGTCAGCCAGACCTCGGGCGCGCCGATGGCCTGTTGGAAGTCATGCGCTGAAAGCCCAATCCGCCGTTCGGGCAGCAATAATCCCGCCCTGTCGCGCATCTGGCGATTCAGCCATGGGTCTGGCGCTGGGGCTTCGGGCCAGCTGCCCTCGTTCAAACCGCCGAGGATCAGCAGATCTGCACCCTGCACCCGGGCCTCGAGCGTGCCCCAGATCATGATATGCGGGTGCGGGGCGTCGCGGTCGCGGACCTCTTCTCCGGCCAAAAGCGCGCCTAGCAGATCGGCGAAGTTATGCGCGGTCATGGGACCGCCGTGATGCGCCTCATCCCGCAGATTGGTCAACACCGACAGGGCCTTTTGGCCCGCGTTCTTGTCCCACAAGGTGCCTTGGTCGCCTGCATGTCCGGCCGAGATCGCCTCGGACAGAGACAGCAATCGGTCGACCCATTCGGACAGGGGGAGTTCCCCGGTGATTTGCTGATCGCAGAAATGCGCGCTGACCCAGCTTACCCATCCTTCGGGCGCTTCAGTGCGGATCGCGGATGCGTTCAGACTGTTTTGATCCGGGAATGGAGGGCCATTGCGGCGCAGGTCCAGCTCGAGATCGCGGGTATGCAGCAGATGAGCCCCCCGTTCACCCCCGTCATGGCACAGAGGATGTTTCAGCAGCGTCAGCAGCGCCTCACCCTCCAGGCGACGCGCAAAAAGGCCCGCCACATGGCGCAGAAACCGGCCGGGCGGAGACAATTGCAGCGGAAGACCAGCACTATCATCGGGTAGGATGTTCCAGCGATCCAATGCCGCGCTGACCTGCCGGGTCAGCATCCGATCGGGTGTAATCAAAGCGGCGGTCTGGCCCGTTTCGGCCGCCTGCCGTAGGCGAAGGGCGATGGCGAGGGCCTCGGACCGGGGCGAGTCTGCCTCGACTAGTGTCAGGTCGCGCGTGGCCTGGTCCAACTCGGTCAACTGTGGGCCTTCGGACATCCACGCGTCGGTGATAGGGGCAGGGCGCAAAGCCAGCGAAACCAATCGGTTACGCGCGGATGAGGGCGATTGTTCATCCGTCCAGGGCAGGATCTGGTCATGCTCCAACCCCAGCTCTCGCATCAATTTGCGGAACCGATATTGCGGGTGATCCTCAGAGGTCAGCGCCTCGTCCAGACGGTTCCAAACGGCACGCGGCTGGTCGAAATCATAGCCCGGCAGGATCAAGGCCCCTTGCGGCAGGCGTGCGACGGCTTGCATCAGCATTAGCGTGGTACCACGCGATCCGGTCGAGCCGGCCAAAATGACGGGATGTTGTGGCGGAGCCTCCTGCCAGCGGTCGATCAGGTTTTCGACCACTCGACGTTGCCGCGCCTGTGCGTCCATCGCCTGATCGCTTGCATCGACAAAATGGTCTGCGATTCCGATAAACGCCTGTGCGCGGGCCCAATGGCCGGACATATCGCTGACATCCAATTGGCGGATTGTGTCTGGCGACACGCCCTCGCCCTGCATCTCATCAATCAAGGCGGCAAGGCTGTCGGATAGGTCGAACAGCGAGGCCCGTGCGGCCAGATCAGGCTGTTGGTCGAGCAGTTTTGAGATCAGCTGGGTCAGCTCCAACCGCCGCCTCAGCGCGGGTATGGCGGGCGGAATCTGTGCCAGATCAACGCTTTCGCCCAGATCGGTGACCAGAAAAAGCTTGGGCAACAGGCAGGGCGGCCCCTGATCGAACAGGTCGCGCACTCGTCGGGCCATGCGGCGCGTGTTGATCACCAATTGCACACGGGCCAACGCCTCGGGCGGGCCGGAGGCACGCTGTCGTAGCCCGGCAACAAGCGCTTTGGGAAAATCTGTGCCCGGAGGAACGGCGAACACCCGTGGATGAGCGCTGAGGTCAAACATCCGCCAGCATCCCCTCAGCCAGAACGATCCCTTCGGGGCGTCCGACATCGCACCAACGACCGGGATACTCCAGCGCAAACAGGCGGTTGCGGTCGTGCATCTGGTTCCACAACAGGTTTAGCGAGAAGGCCTGTTCTGCGATGTGCCGCAGTCCGTCGGTTTTCAGAATCTGCACGCCGCCATAGACCAGACCCGGACCTCGCGTGATCCGGCCGTCGGCATCAGCGGTAAAGTCCCCTTCGCCCGCATGCCCGATGGTTTGACCAATCGGGACGCACATCAAAAGCGCATCCATCCGGTCCGGGTCCCATGACTGTTGCAGTAGGCTCAGCGGGTTGGGACCGGCCCAGATCGCATCGGTGTTCATGGTGAAAACCGGGCCTGTGCCAAGCAGAGGCAAAGCCGCCCGCAAGCCGCCGCCGGTTTCCAGAATCTCGGGTGTTTCATGCGAAAGCAAGATACCTTTGGGCGCTAGATGCGCCTGCAACTGATCGGCGTGATAGTGGAGGTTTGCAACCACACGGGACGGATGAACGGCATCCACCAGCGCAAGCGCGTGGTCGATCAGCGGGCGCCCGGCGACCTCAATCAGAGGTTTTGGCCGGTCCTTGGTCAGCGCGCCCATCCGGGTGCCGAACCCGGCGGCAAACAGCATCACGGCATCGGGAGATTGGCTCATGACGCTTTCAGCCTTGCGAGGTTTTCTGCGGTTGGTTCAGGCAGGGCGTCGCGCAGGATACCGGCAACCGGGATCAGCGCGGGATGCTCCAGATCGCGCATCAGATGCGCCCATGTGGCGGGGATCAGCTCGACGTAATGTGGCTTGCCATAATCCGTGGCCAGCCGGGCGAAAACACCCAGAATACGCAGGTTTCGTTGCGCGCCCAGAACGCTGTAAGCGGTCCGGAAATCATGGTCATCCATGCCGGAGGCCGCGATATAGCGATTGACCATTTGCATTTCGATTCCGGTCGGCACGGTCCTGCGCACATCCTGCAAGAGCGAGACCAGATCATAGGCCGGGTGCCCAAGCATCGCCAGTTGGAAGTCAAGAAGCCCGACGCGCTGCACGCCCTCACGTTCTGGCAGCCAGATCAGGTTTTCGGCGTGGTAATCCCGCTGCACGACGACTTTGGTGCTCGAGGTCTCCTGCAGCAGGATATCGGCAAAGCGCAGCTCGAACCTTTCCTGCGCGTCTTCATCATGGTCGCCCAGAATGGCCTGCGCGTATTTCGTGAAGGCCAGAGCGGCCAGTTCGGTCATCAAAGTGGGGTCGTATGAGGGTAGGGGTAGGATCGGGGCCTCATGCAGGTGCAGAAGAACATCCGTCGCTGCCTCATATAGGAGGCGTTCCTGGCTCGGGTCCTTGGTCAGAACGCGTGAAAACAGATCATCGCCCAGATCCTCCAGCACCAGAAACCCGTTCTGATTGTCTTCGGCGTAAATCTCGGGTGCGCTGAGGCCCACCGCGCGCAGATGGTTCGCGATCCGGACGAAGGGTTCGACATCCTCTCCGCGATCCGGCGGGGCGTCCATCAGAACCGCCGTGCGACCGGTCGCCGGATCTGTCAGACGCTCATACCTGCGGTTCGAGGCGTCGCCGGCCAAAGGCGCGCGCGTGGCATTGGCCCATGGCGTCTGTGCAATCAGGGCCTCGGCCAGCACAGTGCGATCTGTCATAGAGTATTCTCCAGTTTCCCAAGCCATTTCGGATCAGACCAGAATAGGGTCAGATGGCGTGTCTCGGTTTCGACCGGGTCGGTTTGGAAGGCAAGCGTCAATGCGGTTTCGGGGGTCAGCGGCCCAAGTTTGTCGGGCCATTCCACAAGACATAGGGCTGTGTCGAAAGCTTCGGTCAGGCCTAGCTCGTCAACCTCATCCACCGAGGTCAGCCTGTAAAGGTCGCAATGCCAGATCTCGCCGATCTGCGTGTCATAGGCCTGCACCAGTGTGAAGGTGGGCGAGGGCACATCCTCGGGCGGGTTCATCAGTGATTGGATGAGGCTACGGGCAAAGTGGGTCTTGCCGCTGCCGATCTCACCTTGCAGCAGCAACACATCCGCAGGTCTCAAGGTCGCGCCAAGACGCGCCGCAAAATCTGCGGTGTCCTGAGGGCTTTGCAGGGTGAGAGTAACAGGTGCCGAAGTCATGGCGCCACAATGGACCTGCACCCAAGCGGCTGCAACCCGGTTCAGGCGCTGATCTGGGCCATGGGTTCGGCGGTCAGAGAATTGCTTGCCGTCGCAAAGCGCACGATTGTGGCACCGTTCTGCATGGGCACAACGGTACAGTCCAGCGCGGTGCCGTTGCGCATCTGGATTTCCGCATTCCATTCGGTGCGGTCATCGCGCATGTCCACGAAATCGCGGATCTCACCCAGGACCGGGGTAGCGACGCAATGATCCTGCCAGATGCGCGTGACCTCGGTCACCGTCTCACTGTGAAATCCGGCCTCTTCCTGCGTTCCCCAAAGCCGCTGGTAGGCGTAGTTGGTTAGGGCCAGCGTGCCGTCTTCGGAAAAGACTGCGATTGCGTCGGCCAGCTTGTCGAGGATCGATTGCATCAGGTCCATCTCGGACCGGAACCGCCGGGTCAGAGTGATTTCGGCGGTGATGTCTTCGAACAGAAACGCCACGGCGCCATCGGGATGCGGGCGGCCGCTGACCGAATAGACCGAACCCGAGGGCAGGGACCATGTTTCCTGATAGTTCCCGTCCTCTGCCGCCTCGAGAAGGTCGTTCATCTGGTTGCGCCATGACCGGTAGTTTTTGGGTTCAGGCATCATGTGCTGATCCCGCAGCCGGTCAAAAAAGCTGGAAATATTGGGACGGCAGCTGAGGAAATCCGGCGGCAGAGTGGTCAGGTCAATCAATGCCGGGTTGAACAGGGCCAGTTGACGGTTGCGGTCGAAAATAGCCAACCCAATCGACAGCTGCGCGAAGGTCTTGGTCATCGTCTGTACGAATTTGCGCTGGGCGGTTTCAGCTTGCACAATCGCATTGATGTCGACCGCATAGAACAGGCGGCCTTCCGCATGGTCCACCTGGGTCAAATCAAACCACAATTTACTTTCACTTCCTGCCACGTCTATCGAGACGCGGGATTTCCCGCCGCGCCGCAGCTCGGCCCCGGTGTCCGGGAACAGGGGCAGAGTCAGGTCGGCATCCAGCCCGCGTGCCTTGCGGACAAGGGCGACATAGGCCGCGTTACACCAACGCACGCTTGCGTTCTGATCCAGCAGCCAGACCGGATAGGGGGCCTGATCCATCGCCAGCCGGATCGGATCATTCGGATCCCGCAGCTTGGTTTTCTTTTCTCTCGTCGGTTCGTGCAGTTGGATTCGAACGATCCCGTCAATCCATTCGCACAGAACCTCTCGCTCAACTGTGCAGTCGATGGCTGAGACAACCAGGTTGCCCTGATCGCGCACGATTTCGGGCGTTTCCGGGAAGGTGGGGAAATCACGCTGCAACAAGCGTCGAAGATCGTTCCAATCCGCGACATGTTCAAAACCGGCGAGCGCTATGTCAGAGTGGCTGATCAGGCGGTCGCCATCGAACAGAAAAACGGCGTCGAACAAGGAACTTGCGGTGAACATGCCATAGCTGTTGTCCCGCCGGGCACGACGCGGCAGCAGCCACATGACCGCAAAACAGCACGAGACCAAGCTGATCGCGGCCAGAATGATCCAGTCTGCCATCTTCTCCCCTTACGACTGCGGAACCCCGACGCAAACTAAGGCGAGAATGGTTAACGGTGTCTTAACTCCTGACTTCCGACATTTTTTCGTATAAGTCATTGATATTATTATGCCTTGGTTGCCAAAAGGCACTACACGGACTTTTTTCGCCAGCGATTGTTTCGGAGTGTTGAGGGAGCTCAGGCTTTGGTCTGGCCAGTTTTTCGGGTGCGCCCGGGGGGTATCTTGAAAGGGGCTTCGTTCCAGGTCAGGCCGACGCAGGTGAGGATGCGTCTGGCATCGACCGTGGCATGGCTTGGCATGCCGTAGCGGTCAGGGGTGCCTTTGTGGCGCAGGATCGAGAGCTGCAATGCGTTCAACTCGTTGCGGATACGAGCCGGGCTCATCGGGTGTCCGAGCAGGTCCAGATGCTTGCGCAGGTGCTGCAGGCAGCAGAAGGCCATGTAGCAGATGGCGATATGGGCCCGGACCCGACGCGGCGACCAGTGATAGATGGGCCGGATTTTCAGATCGTGCTTGTTGGTGCGGAAGCAGGCTTCGATCTCCCACAACTGGTGATAGCGGGCAATGACGTCCTGTGCCTCCAGTTCGTCCGCACCATGAACAACAATGGCATGCAGCCCGTCCCATTGTGCCGCTGCCTTGATCTTTGCATCATCCAGCGTGACGTCCCCGCTGTCGGGGAAGGCCAGGAAGCGGCCATATCCCCGGCTGCTGAAGCTGCCGGGTTTGCGAGAGCGCTTGAGCTTCTTGTGCAGCTTTTCGATTGCCTTGTCGCGCTTGTGGGCATCATTGCGTGCCCGGGTGGGTGACCAGGTCACAATGACCCGCGCTCCCTCCTGGTCGATCACCTTGTACCAGCCCTTCTCGGTTGCCTCTTCAGAACCGTGTCCAGCCCAAGGCTGGCGTCCCTCCGGGCTCAAAATGTTCGCCTTCACGGCGGCCGGGGCGGACTTCATGCGATAGCCGAGGATGTAGGGCAGACCCTTGTTCTGCAACATCTGCTGGTTGTCCTTGCTGAGCATGGCGGCATCGGCCACGAACGTGACCCTGGCCACGTCGAAGCGTCCCTCCAACGCCTTCAGCGCAGCTTCCAGCGTATGACCTTCCCAGGTGTTTCCCGGGAAGAGTTCATAGCCCACAGGCAGCCCATCGGAGGTGACGATCAGCGCCAGCATGACCTGAGCGCGGTGATGCTTGCCATCCTTGCTGAAGCCCTTGGCCAGAAGATGATCCTGCTCGACCCCGTCCGCATCCTCGGCCGGGTCCTCGCGCTCGGTGTCAAAGGCCAGGGTCGTGCAATCGTAGAACAGCACGGTCACTGGCCCGCCCAGCAACTTCTCTGCCGCCGCGTGAGAGGTTTTGCAAATCCCGTCTATCACCGGCGTATTGATGTAATCCATGCTCCGATAGACCACGTCCAGATTGAGCGTGATGCCTGCCTGGTTCTCCAACGCCTCCACGGTCGCGCGCTTGCTCTCGGGCTGTGCGATCCGCGCCATAACCAGCTCTTTCACAATGCGATTGGCACTTTTACGCGCCGCCCCCAGAAGGGCCCCCCAACCCAGTTGGTCATACATCGTCCCCATGACATCCCGCAGACCCAGAGAGACCCGCGCCTCCTCACGGCACTCGGCAAGATCAACGCCAAGCTTGTCCGGCCGCGGAGCGCGGCGCACCAGCGCCTGCAGATCGGCATATTCCGTGGGCGTGAACAGTTCCATTTGCGGCGAGCGATCAATGCGTAATTGCTCCATCAAGCGGCCCGCCAGACGCTTGATATCCTCAATCTCGCTGTCGTTATGGGCCACACCCACATGGCGCAGGATCTTCTGGCGTACCTTGGAGCCGGTGCGGACGGATTCAACGATCTGGATCCGTGTGCGGTTGAGCTTTGCGTCATGTTTGGTGCGGATGAACATGGGCGAAGAGGTTAGCCATCTGAAGGCCCATGTCAATACTTTTTATAATAATGGGGCACTACAACGCGCCTCTGAGCAACCACACCTGAAAACAAACCAAAAACCCAGTCAGATCAACAAAAAGGTCGGAAGTCAGGAAAAACGGCGTCGAACAAGGAACTTGCGGTGAACATGCCATAGCTGTTGTCCCGCCGGGCACGACGCGGCAGCAGCCACATGACCGCAAAACAGCACGAGACCAAGCTGATCGCGGCCAGAATGATCCAGTCTGCCATCTTCTCCCCTTACGACTGCGGAACCCCGACGCAAACTAAGGCGAGAATGGTTAACGGTGTCTTAACTCAGACCTGGATAGGCTGGTTGCGCCCGGACGGCACCGGGGTGTCACCCTGCTGCGCGTCGATGCGTTTGCGGGGCCATTCGACCTTGACGATGGCGCCTCGGCGGTCGGGTTTGTCCGAGAGGTGCTGATACGGGTCCGAGCCGTTGGCAAATTCCAGATCCGCCCCACTGCGTTCCAACAGGGTTTTAGCAATAAACAGGCCCAGTCCCATACCCTCATACTCGGGGCGCGCGCGCTGGTCGGTCTCGGCCCGTCTGCGCCGCATCAAGGGATCACCAATCCGCCCGATCAGATGCGAGGGGTAGCCGCGCCCGTCATCCATGATACAGACGGTGATTTTGTCCGAGGTCCACTCCGCCTCGACCCAGACATTCGCGCGGGAGAAATCCACCGCATTCTGGATCAGGTTGCGCAACCCGTGAATGATCTCGGGTTTGCGCAGGATCGAAGGTTGCTGCACATCCCCATCCAGAACCGGACCTTCGGCAAAATGCACAGTTTTGCCCCGGTCGATATGCGGCTCGGCCGCTTCATGCACCACTGTCGACAAGGGCGCTTGACGCAGATGCAGATCGTCTTTGCCGGCACGCCCCATGTCGCGCAGGATGTCCCGGCATCTGTCCGCCTGCTCACGGATCAGGGCGGCGTCTTCTTTCAGTTCTGGGCGGTCGTCGAGTTCTTCAATCAACTCGGAGCTGGCGAGCTTGATCGTCGCCAGAGGGGTCCCCAACTCATGCGCGGCGGCGGCGACAACTCCTCCCAGATCGGTCAGCTTCTGTTCGCGCGCCAGCGCCATATGCGTGGCCGCCAGCGCCTCGGACATCGAGCGCGCCTCGGAGCTGACCCGGTGCGAGTAGGCCCCGATAAAGACAATGGCGATGATGATCGCGGCCCAGTTGCCGAACAGAAGAATGTCGGGGATTTGCAGGACCAGGCCTATCTCGGTCCGCAGGGGCAGGTGAAACTCAGCCAGAAGGGTAGCCAGCGCAATCGCCACGGCCCCCACGATGAGCGTTGAGCGGGTACTCATGACATTGGCCGAGATCGTGACCGGACCCAGCAACAGCAGGGCAAATGGATTGTTCAATCCGCCGGTCAGATACAGCAGGATCGCCAGTTGAAACAGGTCGAACAGCACCATCAGGAAGTTCTGAAACTCGGTCAGGCGTTTGTTCTGCGGGAACAGGAAGCTGGCCGTCAGGTTGCCGATCACCGAAACGCCGATCGCCAGATAACAGAGCGTGACCTCAAGCTGCACATGATAGCTGTGCTGAGCCACCGTGATAGCCGTGATTTGGCCAAAGATGGCCACCCAGCGCAGCAGGATAAGGGTACGCAGCCTGATCCAGCTGCTGCGTTCCTGACCGCCCCATAAACTCTGGTTGGATTCTGCCATTGGTCACTTATGTCCTGTTGCATCGGCTGATCATCTTGATAGGTGTCCCGGCTGATACGATCAACAACCCCTTGCACACGGAAAACGATCATGACCCGCCTGTATGCTATTCTCGCAGCTGTCGTTCTTGCTATCAGCCTTGGCGCCATGTGGCTTTTGACAATGGGGTCCGGGTCGGATGACAAATACGCGCAATGCCGTTCCAGCCAGATCGCGGGTGGAGCGGCGGCGATCGGTGGTCCGTTCGAACTGGTCAATGGTAAGGGCGAGACGGTCACCGACAAGGATGTGATCACCGAGCCGACGCTAGTCTATTTCGGCTATACGTTCTGTCCCGATGTCTGCCCGTTTGACATGTCCCGCAACGCTGAGGCAGTAGACATTCTGGCCAAGCGTGGACAATCCGTGACGCCTCTGTTCATTTCCATCGACCCCGATCGCGACACGCCCGAAGTGGTCGGAGATTACGCCTTCAACCTGCATGAACGTCTGATCGCTCTGACCGGTTCGCCCGAGCAGGTCAAGGCCGCCAGCCAGGCCTACAAGACCTACTACAAAGCCCATGACAAAAGCGACGAATACTATCTGGTCGATCATTCTACCTTCACCTATCTGGTCACACCCGAAGATGGGTTTCTTGAGTTCTTCAAACGTGAAGACACAGCGCAGCAAATGGCGGACAAGGTCGGCTGCTTTTTGGATCAAGCCGGGTCCTGACAAGCCAGTTTGACCTTTGGCCCCGCGCTGCTATTACTTCTAGATCTAGATAAAGCCAAAGGCATGAAATAGCGGAAAGACTCAACGATGGCAGACAGTTCCCAGCTTGATATCGGCCCCGATAAATCTCTGCTTTTGGTGGATGATGACGAGCCGTTCCTGAGACGCCTTGCCAAAGCCATGGAAAAACGCGGTTTCGAAGTTGAAACCGCAGGCTCCGTCGCTGCTGGCCGCGCCATTTCTACCGCGCGCCCGCCGGCCTATGCGGTTGTCGATCTGCGGCTAGAGGATGGCAACGGTCTGGATGTTGTTGAAGTGTTGCGCGAAAAGCGCCCGGACAGTCGTGTCGTGGTCCTGACCGGCTACGGGGCCATCGCCACAGCCGTCGCCGCCGTCAAGATCGGAGCAACCGACTACCTGTCCAAACCCGCCGACGCCACAGACATCACCAACGCGCTGCTGGCCAAGGGCGACGAGCTGCCCCCGCCGCCGGAAAACCCCATGAGTGCGGACCGCGTGCGCTGGGAACATATCCAGCGGGTCTATGAGCTGTGCGACCGCAATGTCTCGGAAACCGCACGGCGGCTGAACATGCACCGTCGGACATTGCAGCGAATTTTGGCGAAACGTAGCCCGCGTTAGCAGGCAGAGCTTTGACTGGTCTGTTCAGAGGATAGTGTTATTCGCCAGACTTCGGATAGATGAACCCGTTTACCGGGTACAAACTGCCGTATTGCCCCGGAACGCTCTCGACCCGAACCAGTGTCCAGTCATTGTTCTTGGAGACATCTTTCACGCCCATTTTCAACGACACTTTGTTGCGGTGCCAATTGGCGTGGTTCACGATGACGACCCGGTCGCTAACAACATCGGACACGACAGCCACATGGCCCAGCGGCATCCCGCGCGTTGCCCGAAACGACATGACCGAACCGACAGCCGGTTCGTTGCCTCGCTCAAACGCACTGCGCGCCTTGCCCCACCAGTCCTTGGCATTGCCGCGAATTTCGATACCGCTGAGGCTACGTGCGTAGGGCACGCACCAAACCCGTTGCCCTCGAGCCTGCTTTTGCGAAACCTCTTGCAACGCCATGGACTGACGCTCTGGATCAAGTTGTGCGTCGGTTGGGCCATGGGCGCAGGCAGAGACCAGACTCAATAGCCCCACCGCAACTGCGGTGCGCGCGCCGCCAAATAAGCGCGGCCAATTGGTGTCCGTATTGAGTTTGCCCGTATTCAAGAATCTTCACTGCCCATTTTGAAGACATGCAAGTTTTAGGGGCATCTGATGTGTTGTGAAAAGAGGCTTGCAAGCACACGGCAAGATTTCGCCTGTCCTCAGCTACATCGCTAGGACAATCAATTGAGATTGTAGTCGTATCTGCAACCGAAGTATTGGTCTCTGCGCGTCGGGAGATTGTCCGAATCCGTACGGCGTCTGATCATGAACCGCCGGACATCGCAGCAGAATCTGTTGAGACACTGCCACCGGTAGCCATTTGTCACCCTGCCTTTAGAAAAGCGGCGCGTATTTCCAATTGTCAGCATCCGGGGTCACCTCGTCCAGATCGTAGCCTGCATCCTGAAGACGCTTTGCAATTGCAAGGCCTTCCCTTGCGGCCTGATCGACATACTGACGACCCAAAGCCTCGTTCTGAGTTGCACCATGTCCACGCATTAGGTTCAGCCCGTGATTGAAGCGTCCCACCGGATCACCTGCTTCGGCCGCCTTGCGATCCCATTGGGCTGAGGCATCAGGGTTGTATTCGCCGCCCAACCCATTGTTTTCCAGTTGACTCATCCAGGTCATAGCTTTGGTATAGCCCGCTTCCGCGCATTGCTTCGTCAGCCGTCTCGCCAACTCGTGGTTGTCGTTCTTTGTGACATTTATACCGAGCGAGCAGGTAATTGAGTCGATAACGCCCATCTCGATTTTGCGGGTTAGCATCTCACGACCCGTATCCTGTGGGTTGAGAATACCAAGATCGTCTTCAACGGTTTCAGGCGGTTCCGCCAGAACCAAGTTTGCGCAAAATACCAAACATGCCGCCAGTTTAAGGTGTCTCATCCCGGGTCCTCCTTTTATGAGGATACCATTTGTCTTGATTCCGATCACTACTGTTAAGGTCGTAGGTAGCATGAGCCACACGCCGCGAAAGCCGGGTCGCTACAGCCAATATCGCATCAAAGCTCACCTATCAGTGCTTCATGCCGCTCCGTGTATGCCGTCCTAACTTCAACTGGCGGCCTTAGCCTGATCTCCAACCCCTCCATCACCGCTCGATCCGGACGGCCAAAGAACTTCGTCGCCTCGACCTCGGAAAAACCCGCGATCTGGGTGGCCTCCATCCAGGCGCTGATCTTGTCGGCTTTCTTGATCTGCCATTTTACAGATTTAGGCACCTCGGCGGGAAGTCCAAAGCGAATATGGATAGCCGCCGCCAGACGGTCATCCAGCGCTCCATAATCCGGGCCAACGGCGGATTTGACGGGTGAGATCATGTCTCCGATCACGTATTCCGGCGCGTCATGCAGCAAAGCCGCCAGCCGCCACTTCACGGGCGCTTTCGGCGCGATGCGGCCAAAAAGTTCTTCGACCAGCAGGGAATGCTCGGCCACGGAATAGGCGAAGTTACCCGCCGTTTGCCCGTTCCAACGTGCCACAAAGGCCAGACCATGGGCGATATCCTCGATCTCGATATCGACCGGGGTCGGATCCAGCAGGTCTAGCCTGCGGCCCGACAGCATCCTCTGCCATGCGCGGGGTTGTGTTGCCATTATGCCATGCCTTGTGAAGTGGGACATGTCGAGAACATTCTGAATTGTCCGGTGTAGGTAACATGCCAATTGTCCGCTTCAGTTGATTGCGCGGTGGCCCAATTCGGAGGGAGCCGTAGGCGACCGTAGATTTGGGCCACCGCGTTCGCGCCACGTCGAAGCGGGTCACGCGACTTTGTGTTTGCTATCCTCCTGTGTGATGGGTGATCCGTCAGGCTGGTAGCGGCCAATGCATCTCGGGCCGTGGAAGATGACCAGTTGACCATCGGGGTATTCGTGGACCCTGACCTTCGCCTTGACGAAATGATGACGGTGCCTGTCTGCCGCGATCTGCATGACCAGGCCCTTGTAGCGCACCGTATTGTCGTTGCCGACGACGCGGTCTTCCTGCACACACAGGGTGTCGCGCACATTGCCTGTAAACGGCACGAAGGCCGAGGTCGTATCCTCCGGCTCCCTTGCAAACAGGGCATTGTGTTCGGGAAGATAGACCTCTTTCAGGAACTGATTGGCCTCTTCAATGGTTGTGATCCCATGGGACCGCAGTTCCTGCGGCAATCGGTTCTGGAACGTGCCAAACATGCGTTCAGACCGTCCACGGGCCTGCGGTGAATAGGCCGGGATCAGCTCAATGCCGAGTTGCTGCAAGGCGCGCCCGACCTGGGTCAGATTGTCCTTGTCCACTTTGCCGCCCGCTTCGGGCGTATGCCAGTAATGAGAGCCCCGATCGGCATAGAGCGAGCAAAACAGACCTTGCGCCTCGATCACCTCTGTCAGCCCCTGAAAACTGCTCATCGTCCCTTCTTCCTCGACAAAGAATGCCGAATAAACCCGGTTGGTGGCATCGTCCATGGTGACGATCAGATCCCACCACTGACCCAGAACCCATTCATGGCTGGAGCCGTCCTGATGCAACATCATGCCAACCATCGGACGGCGGGGCCGCTTGCGCCGATGGGCACCTCGTCGGGGTGCTGCCTGAACCCGGCCGTGGCGCTGCAGTGTAAGCCGCACCCAGTTGTAGCTCTGTGTGAAACCATGGTGGGCCACCAGCTTCTCGTGGAAATGCTTCGGCGTGTAATCCCAGTACTTGGTATCAAACAGTTCAAGCATCTCCATGACCTTATCCGTGGCAACACGATTGTTGGCCAGTTTGCCAAGCCGACGGTCGTACAGACCTTCTGCACCATCCGCCTCAAATCGATCCTCCCAACGCCTGACGGTGCGCACGGATACACCCAGTATCTCAGCCGCCTGTTCTTGCGTCAGCTTGTTCGCGCTTCGCCGCGAATACACATCTTCAAACTTCATCAGTCGAACTTCCTGTAACACTTCTGCTCGGTTCATAACGCCTCCTCTCAGAGACAGAATAGAACCGGACAGATCGCATGTTACATACACCGGACATATCGCGTGTTAGCGACACTTGTGAAGTGGGACACAATAAAACCAAATTGTTTCAGCTATGATGTACCTGTCAGGATCACCAGCTGCCAACGTTTTCTTGAGCATTCGTGCTTTGAAACCACACCAACTGATCCCGACATTTAAACCGAGGGGGGCACTGGCTTCTCCCGGTGCGCTCCTCTCACAAAGTGAAACGAAAGGAGATGGGATGAATGTGCTGTGAACGGTCAAAATTCCTGATTCTGTTATTGAGTTGGGAGAGGCGGATAGGTTTCAGGATGTATGAGCAATCTAGGGCGTTTGACCCTGTAAAGGAGATTACCCTTCACCTGTTTCCGAACGACCATCCTGAGGCGTGGGCTGTTGCCCTGACCTCGAATAGGAGTTTGGTTTGGCCGTTCACGCCCCATCCGGGGTTCCGCCTCCCAACGATGGGAGTATAGCACATGGCCTTTATTGGTGTCGATTTACATACGAATTCCTTCACGATCTGCCGCATTGGTGGGGATGGCTCAGAGGCGTTTGAGACGTTTCAACTCGCGGCGGCTGATCTTGAGCGGTTCTGCCTGAGCGTGGATGCGGAGGATGAAGTGGCGGTAGAAGCGACCGGCAACTCGGCATGGTTCTGCCGAGAAATTCGCCCCTGCGTGGGCCGGATCGTCGTGGTGAACCCACGCCAGTTCCAGGTGATCCGCAAATCGGTGAAGAAAACCGACCGCAACGATGCGCGCGCTCTGGCGACGTTCCTGTCTAAAGACATGCTCCCCGAGACACGCCTGAAACGTGCAGGTGAAACCGAACTGGCCTCTCTGGCACAGACTCGAGACATGTTGGTGAAATCGCGTACCAGGGTACTCAACAAGATCCATGGCATGTTCAATCGGCACGGGATCAAACTCAAGAAGGCGGGTTTCTCGGACAAACGGTTGCGCGCTTTGGAGATTGAACGCTTCAGCGACGTCGAACGGATCGAACTGACGGAGCTGCGGGATCAGGCGTTGCAGTTGAGTGCCGCGATCCGCAGGCTGGATAAGGCGCTGGAAGAGACCGCTGCAGCGCTTGATGGGTTTGAGGAAATCACCTCAATCAAGGGCATTGGAGCGCGGGCCGCTGCGATTTTCCTGTCCGGGATTGGCGATGTGAACGACTTTGCCACCGCCGACAAACTGGCCGCTTATGTGGGGATCGTGCCGCGTGTTGCCGCCTCAAACGGCGTTGAAATACACGGCAGGATTACGAAGCAGGGCAACAAGCTGGTGCGTACGACGCTGGTGCAATGCACGCTCAGCGCCATCCGATATTCCGGCTATCTCAACACGTTCTACCGCCGCATCAAGGAGCGGCGCGGGTCGGGAAAAGCCATCATCGCCACCGCTCGAAAGCTCCTGACCATCATCTACAACACATTGAAAAACAATTGGATATTCGAGGACTTCCCAGCCTTCAAGATCAAAAATACCAGACAAACCGCTGGACAAACATCATAGGAGTTTGCTATGTTCAAACGTATATTCGCAGTCGCCCTGACCTTTGGCATGGCCGCCACGGCCCCGCCCGCCTTTGCCCAGAATTGTGCAGAGCGCTAGCACGTAGTTGACAAGCTGCAGAAAAGCTACTCGGAAGAGCTGGTTTTTGGGGGTTTGCAGAAAACACGCGGCGCGCAGTCGGTCATGGAGGTCTGGACCTCACGAGAAACGGGTAGCTACACCGTTTTGGTGACCCACGCGAACGGCTTAAGTTGTATTGTCGCCGTTGGCACCGATTTTTTTGAAGCGATTCCGAAGGTCAAGGTTGACGGCACGCCCAGCTGATTTTTGCGGCGTAAAATCCCGTTTTCGGTCATCCACATTGCCACCTGCCCCAAGGGATGCTAGGGGCAGCCGGAACTGTGATTGACCGCAAAAATGGAGCGCCTTATGGCCGGGGACTATATCGTCAAAGACATTTCGCTGGCCGGGTTCGGCCGCAAGGAACTGGATATCGCCGAAACTGAAATGCCGGGCCTGATGGCGCTGCGTTCGGAATATGGTGAAAGCAAGCCTCTGAGCGGTGCGCGGATCGTTGGGTCGCTGCACATGACCATCCAGACCGCCGTTCTGATCGAAACGCTGGTTGCCCTGGGCGCGGATGTGCGCTGGGCGTCGTGTAACATCTTCTCGACTCAGGACCACGCAGCCGCTGCGATTGCCGAGGCGGGTATCCCTGTCTTCGCCATCAAAGGCCAGACGCTGGAAGAGCATTGGGATTACCTGGACAAATCCTTCCTGTTCGACGAAGGCCCGAACATGATCCTGGACGATGGCGGTGACGCGACACTGTATATCCTGCTGGGCGCTCGTGCTGAAGCGGGTGAAGACATTATACCCGTTCCGGGTTCGGAAGAGGAAGAGGTGATCAAGAAGCAGATCGCCAAGCGCATGGCGGCGTCTCCGGGCTGGTTCACCAAGATGCGTGATCAGATCCAAGGCGTGTCCGAGGAAACCACCACCGGTGTGAACCGTCTGTATCAGCTGGTGAAAGACGGCCATCTGCCGTTCCCGGCGATCAACGTGAATGACTCGGTCACCAAATCGAAATTCGACAACAAATACGGCTGCAAGGAATCGCTGGTCGACGGTATCCGCCGCGCTACGGACACCATGATGGCCGGTAAGGTTGCCGTTGTCTGCGGTTACGGTGACGTAGGCAAAGGCTCGGCTGCCTCGCTGCGTGGTGCCGGTGCCCGGGTGAAAGTCACCGAAGTTGACCCGATCTGTGCCCTGCAGGCCGCAATGGACGGGTTTGAAGTCACCCTGTTGGAAGACGAAGTCGAAAACGCGGATATCTTCATCACCACCACCGGCAACAAGGACGTGATCCGCATCGAGCATATGCGCGCGATGAAGGATATGGCCATCGTCGGCAACATCGGTCACTTCGACAACGAAATTCAGGTGGCCAGCCTGAAGAACCACAAATGGACCAACATCAAGGAACAGGTGGACATGATCGAGATGCCCTCGGGCAACCGCATCATTCTGCTGTCCGAAGGCCGTCTGCTGAACCTCGGCAACGCCACCGGTCACCCGTCCTTCGTGATGTCGGCCTCCTTCACCAACCAGGTTCTGGCGCAGATCGAGCTGTTCACCAAAGGCGACCAGTACGAAAACAAGGTCTACATCCTGCCCAAGCATCTGGATGAGAAAGTGGCCAGCCTGCATCTGGATCGTATCGGCGTGAAGCTGACCAAGATGGACAATGAACAAGCGGCCTATATCGGCGTTGCGCCGGAAGGCCCCTACAAGCCAGAACACTACCGCTACTAATCGCGGATCGGGTATGACCAAACGTTCAGGACGCCGCCGGATCTTGTATCTGGCGGCGTCTTTCTTTTCGATCATCGTATTTCTATTTCTTGTTGGGTCGGCCGGGTATGTGCTGCTTTCGCATCCCAAATCGCCGGTGCCCGATCACTGGAACCCTCTGCGCGCCCTGACCCTGACCGCGCCTGTTACGCTCGTTACCAAATATCAGTTGAACCGGGCATTGGCGGATGAGGCGCAGTGCCGGGCGACGCTGTCTGAGGCCGGTGTTGCGTTTTCAGAGATGGAGGATCTGGTGATCGACCAGAACTGTGGCATCTCCGGACGGGGTGAGCTGTCCCGCTTGGTCGGTGCCCGGATGAACGCGGTCGAGACCCGCTGCACAACGGCCCTGCGTCTGGCGATGTGGGAGCATCACGTCGTCCAACCCGCCGCGCAGGACCTGTTGGGTACTCAAGTGCACGCTTTGCGCCAACTTGGCAGCTACAATTGCCGCCGCATGCGGACCGCGCAGGGTGAAAACAGCGGCTGGAGCAGCCATGCAACTGCGGATTCGATTGACATCACCGGGGTCGAACTGGCGGATGGACGGACGCTCAGCCTGCTTCAGGATTGGTCTGCGCCGGGGCCTGAGGCCGCGTTTCTACAGCGGATCGGGAAGGGGGCCTGTGACTGGTTCCGCGTGGTTTTAGGCCCTAATTTCAACCGACTGCACGCGGATCATTTTCACCTGCAGGGCCCCGGTTGGGGTTATTGCCGGTAGGGATACCGGCCCCGCATTGCAGGGCCGGGATGGGATCAGCGCCCGCTGACAGCATCCGCCAGTGATTTGAACCGGACAATCTTGTAGATACCCTTCGAGGCATCCTCGCCATTGTTCAGAACGGGTGAGCGGTGCAACTCGTTAATCGTGGCATAGACATACCCATCCGCACCGATCGAGAACCCGTCCGGCCACGGCAACTCATCATCCGACTGGAACAGCACCTCATAGCTGCCGTCCGGCTTGGTCACACCCAGCGCATTGTCCGTCATCGCGGTGATATAGACATTGCCGCCTGTATCCACGGTCGAGCCATCCGAGATCGGCTTGTCTCCATAGCGTTCGACCTGCGCCTCAAGATCAGCATCCGACAGGCTTTCATCCAGCAGTGCCGCAGTGGGAATACGGTACATCGCGCTTGCCGTCATCGGGGCGAAATAGACCCAGGTATTGGTTGGATCGACCGTGATCGGGTTGATGCCGATCTTGGCCGGATTGCCACCCAGCGTGATCTCGCGCCCGTCAATCACCATCGGAGTATCCTCGGGGATCGTGTATTGGGACCCTTCCAGAACGCGCCGCGCGCGGCCCGTCTCAAGATCAACGACGATAATGGCCGAGTTCTGGCCGTCACCCGTATCCGAGATGTAAATCGCCCCATGATCGCGGTCCACGGCAAGATCGTTCAGGAACGAGGTCGGCCGCGCGACCGGGGCGCCGATATAGTGGATCGCGTGCAGCGTCTCGGTCTTGGTGTCCCAACCAACGATGCGCCCGGTCTGGTTTTCACCCTGACCGTCCAGCATCCACAGGATACCATCGCGATCTGCCCGCAGGCCCAGAACGCCGTTCAATCCATCCGCATCGTCTTGCGGGGCGCGGGCCCAGTCCTCGGTCGGGTAGGGTTTGGTTGACCCGTCGGGCATCACTTCGACCACGCGCAATTCGGGCCCGTAGAATTCATGCACCGACATGAACATGCGCCCATCGGGCCCAATCGCCAGATTGCCCGGAGGCATGGCCTTCTCGAACTCAAGATACGTTTCCAATTCGGCTGCCGCCGCGGGCAAGGCCAGCGCCAAGGCGCATGTAGCTGCATAGAGCGATTTCATCGGGTCCTCCTCTGATGTACCCGATCAGATATCATTTGAAATTTTCGCAGATAACTGGCTCAATTTCAAAACCAGTGTTAGGAAATTACGAATGTATCATGTGAACGATCTGCTGACCTTTGTCTCCGTCGCCAAAACTGGAGGGGTCGGATCGGCTGCAAAGGCGCTGGGCATTTCGGCAGCGACGGTCAGCCATCGGATCGGGAAGTTAGAAGAGGTGCTGAACCTCAAACTCTTTCACCGCAACAGCCGCCGGGTGCAACTGACCAATGAAGGCCTGATCTTTCTGGATCGAATCGAACCTGTGCTGTCTGATCTGCGCGAGGCCGAGTTGGAGGCCGGAAGCGGCAAGGGAGCGCTGCGCGGCCATCTGCGTGTGACCCTATCCCCATGGATCCTGTCTCGGTTTATCATGCCGTTGATGGACAGCTTTCAGGAGGATCACCCGGACCTGACGATCGAGTTTCTGGCCGTCGACCGCTATGTCTCTCTGGTCGATGAGGGCGTTGATTGCGCCATTCGCGTCGGACAGTTGGCCGACAGCACACTGAAGGCGCGCAAGCTCTGCGACAATGACCGGATTATCTGCGCCGCCCCAGGTTTCATTGCGCGATACGAGATGCCCAATTCCGTCGAAGACCTGCGCAAGATGCGCTGGGCGTGTTTGCCTTGGCAGACGCGTTTCGACACTCATGAGGGGCAACTGTCCGTCACGCGGCGTATTGCCGTTTCCAACTCGGACATGTTGACCGAAGCTGCGGTGCAGGGGCTGGGGCTGGCTGTCAAATCCCGTCTGGCTGTTCAGCGAGAGCTGCAACAGGGTACGTTGGTCGAGGTTTTGCCCGGTGCGTTGAAATCCCCCTCTGCACCGATTGCCTTTGTTCACGCGGGTAGCAGCACGCCGGGGCGCAAGGTGCGCGTGTTTTCGGACCTAGCAGATCGAGCCTTTCAAGGCGCGCGACAAAGGCGCTCCTCCGCTTAGGGGGAAAGCGCGGAATTTTTCCCTTTGTGGGAAAACGAGGAATGGCTAGGCTTCCGACACCTGTTTTTAGGATTTGAGTAACCGCAGCCAGGACTGCTGATAGGGAGACTTTTTATGGGAAAACGCGACGATCTGATCGCCAAATACGCCGATGATCTGAAAAACAAATGCGGCATGGATGCCGATATGGACCTGCTAACCAAGGTCACAATCGGGTGCGGTCCGGCGATCTATGACGCCGACGCGTCGACCGTGGCAGCCAGCCAGGATGGAGAGCTGGAGACTGTCAAAAACAACTTCCTAGGCAAAAAACTGGGTCTGGCCGACGGGCCTGAGCTGATGGAGGCCATCAACTCGGTTCTGGAAACCTATGGTATGTCCGAGCGCAACACGTACCGCGCCGTGGTCTACTACATGCTGACCAAGCATTTCGGCAAAGAATCCGTTTACGGCTAAACGTAACGTTTTCCACCCAAACGCCCGCCTCCGCATCGGCGGGCGTTTTTGTTTTGAGTTATGTTTTAAGGACTTGGTGTTTGAAACGGCCTGAGAAAACAGTCTATGGTCCTTATGTGGCCAGGATGGTCAGAACCAACAGATTCCAATACGCGTGTGGTGAGTAGGGAGCACGTGGGGTAGGGAAGGTTCTGCACCGTGCAGGGCCTTCCCTCTATTTTAGTCGGCTTCGGTCGAAGCCAAGGCGCAGATCACCTGCCATTCGGCCTCAGTGACCGGTTGCACCGACAGGCGAGAGTTCTTCACCAGCACCATCTCACCCAGACGTTCATCCACTTTGATTTGATCCAGCGTGACGTGAACTTCAAATGGCCTTACCGCCTTGATGTCCACGCATTCCCAACGTTCGTCATCCGTGGTGCTGTCGGGATGGGCCTCAGCGCAGACCTCAACGATGCCGACGATCGCCTTGTCTTTTTGCGAGTGATAAAAGAACCCGCGATCACCGATTGCCATTTGCCGCATGAAGTTGCGCGCCTGATAGTTGCGCACGCCGTCCCATTCTTCGCCCGCCTCGCCCTTGGCAACCTGCTGGTCCCAGCTCCAGGTCGATGGCTCGGATTTGAACAGCCAGTACGCCATCAGCCAATCACCTTTTTCCATGGGATCAGTTCGACGGATTGGAACAGACCGGCCTTGGCATAGGGGTCATTGTCGGCCCAGCTTTGCGCAGCGGCCAGATCTTCGACATCGAGAATAACCAGCGAGCCGATCATCGCGTCTCCGTCCAGCAGCGGGCCGGCTTGAGACACAACGCCAGTTTCCTCGATATAGGCCAAATGGTCCGAGCGGTTGTCCAGACGGGTTTGCAGCGCGCCGGGTTTGTCACGGGCGATAAGGGCGATCAGCATGTTATTCCTCCTTAAGGGGTCGATTGAGCAGGGTTTCGATGGCTTGCGCCACACTGTAGGCGCCTTGGCTCAGGTCGGCCACAGCGGCGCTGATGGGCATGTCCAGACCTTCGGCTTTGGCGATATCAGCCATGGCGCGAGCGGTGGCGACACCTTCGACGGTTGTTGTGGTGTCGAAGGGCTCATTTCGACCCAAACACAGGCCAAAACGATAGTTTCGGGACAGCTCGGACGAGCAGGTCAGCACCAGGTCACCCAGTCCAGAGAGCCCCATCAGCGTCTCTGGTTGCGCGCCGCGCATCAGGGCAAAGCGCTGCATCTCAGCAAAGCCGCGCGTCATCAGGGCAGCACGGGCACTGTCGCCTAGACCGGCCCCGATGGCAGCGCCACATCCTATGGCCATTACGTTTTTCAATGCGCCGCCGAGTTCCGCTCCGATCACATCGGTGGTGCGGTATAGGCGCAGATTGGCAGTGGTCAGCTCGGATTGCAGTGTTTCGAGCAGATCGGCATCTGCACAGGCCAAGGTCAGCGCCGTCGGCAGGCCACGCGCGATGTCATCCGCAAAGCTGGGGCCAGTCAGAAGCGCCGGTCGTGCGTCCGGAATGGTTTCGCGGATCACGGAAATCGGACCGAGGCCCGACGACAGTTCAATCCCCTTGCAGCACGCAACCAGCGTTTTCCCGGCCAGCACCGCTGCGTGTTCCTGCAGTGCGCTTCGCAACTGTTGCATAGGCACGGATACCAGAAGGACGTCTTTTGCCGCCGCTGCTTCGATATCAGGAGTGACGGTGATGGCATCGGGCAAGGTTACATCGGGCAATCGGCTCTTGTTGATCCGACTATCCTGTACGGCTTTCGCCTGCTCGGCGCTGCGCGACCACAGGGTGACAGGCCCGTTACCGGCCAGCGAAATCGCCAGTGCCGTACCGAACGCCCCTGATCCGAGAACCGAAACGCTCATGCTTTTGCGCCCTTTTTACCGCTACCCAGCATGGCGGGGCTGGTTTGATCCAAAGGCCAACGGGGGCGCGCGGTCAGATCCAAACCGTCGCGCGCGCCGGTGCGAAAACGCTCCATCCCCGCATAGGCGATCATGGCAGCATTGTCGGTGCAAAGTGCAAGGGGCGGGGCTGTGAATCGCGTGCCTTTTTCGACACAAACAGTCTCTAACGCAGTGCGAATAGCGGAGTTTGCAGCCACACCGCCCGCGACCGCGATCACCGGATCCGAGGGCGTCTTGGCCAGATACATATCCATCGCGCGTCGTGTTTTCTCAGCCAAAGTATCCACGACAGCCTGCTGAAACCCGGCACATAGATCGGCGCGATCCTGACGGGTCAGGCCACCTTTTTCGGCAACGATCTGATCCCGCATCCGCATCAGCGCGGTTTTCAGCCCCGAGAAAGACAGGTCACATCCGGGCCGGTCCAACAGGGGCCGCGGAAAACGGAACCGCTTGGCATCTCCCTGGCGCGCCTCTGCCTCAACCGAGGGTCCACCGGGTTGCGGCAGGCCCAGAAGACGGGCGGTTTTGTCAAACGCCTCACCGGGGGCATCGTCGATGGTACCGCCCAGACGGGTGAACTGCTCGGGCCCGTGGGCGATCAGATATTGGCAGTGCCCACCCGAGACCAGCAGCATCAGGTATGGAAAGGCTACTCCATCGGTCAGGCGCGGGGTCAAGGCGTGGCCTGCCAGATGGTTTACCCCAATCAGAGGCAGGCCGGTCGCCGCACTGATCCCCTTGGCGCACATGACGCCGGACATGACCCCTCCGATCAGGCCGGGTCCGGCTGTGACCGCAATTGCGTTCATATCGGCCAGTGTTAGACCCGCATCTTCAAGCGCCTGAACCACGCAGATATCCAGTTTCTCGGCATGAGCGCGCGCGGCGATTTCGGGGACGACACCCCCATAAGCGCTGTGCAGTTCGGTTTGGCCATGGACAATCGACGACAGCACTTCGGCCTCTTCGCCGTCGGTTTGGCGCACGACGGCGGCGGCTGTGTCGTCACAGCTGCTTTCCAATCCAAGAACGGTAAGTGTTTGCACCATTGGTCTGATCCGTTGCATCATGATTGCCAAGCGGGGTACCACCCTGCGCGGACGCAAACAATCCCAAGGCCGAAGGCGCCGATAGTTGTATTTGTTGATGACCCGCCCTCGCGCCGCCTCGGAGAGGTTTGTTGCGCAGCTTCCGACCCGCGTCAGATCGCGTGTTGAGGTCATCCATTCCCCCATTCTGGAAATCAAACCGCTGGCGGTTACGATTTGTACGGCCGAGACGCAGGGGATGATCTTCACGTCATCCAATGCGGTGAATGCGGCAGCCTCGGCGGGTGTGCGCCGGGATTTGCCTGCCTATTGCGTGGGTCCGACCACGACTGCGACCGCCGAAGGCGCGGGCTGGGATGCGCGTATGGTCGGTGGCACGGCAGAAGAGCTTGTGGCCGGTCTTTTGCAGATCAGACCAACAAGCCCGCTGTTGCATCTGCGCGGCGAACACAGCCGGGGCAACATCGCCGAGCGTCTGACCGAGATGGGCGTAACCACGCGCGAACAGGCGGTGTACCAGCAACTTCTGCTGCCGCTCAGCCCCGAGGCAAAGGCCGCATCCGAGGGCGACAGGCCAGTGATCGCGCCTATTTTCTCACCCCGCACCGCGCGACAATTTGCCGACATCTGGGCGGGCACTGCCCCGCTATGGCTGGCCGCAATTAGCGAGGCAACGACGGAACCCCTTAAATCCTTGGGGTATGAACGTCTGAGGATCGCCAAGGAACCGACGCCCAAGAAGATGCGTAAGGCCGTTAAAAAGCTTGTGAAACACGCGTTGCGGGTGTCGAGAACATTCTGAATTGTCCGGTGTAGGTAACATGCCAATTGTCCGCTTCAGTTGATTGCGCGGTGGCCCAATTCGGAGGGAGCCGTAGGCGACCGTAGATTTGGGCCACCGCGTTCGCGCCACGTCGAAGCGGGTCACGCGACTTTGTGTTTGCTATCCTCCTGTGTGATGGGTGATCCGTCAGGCTGGTAGCGGCCAATGCATCTCGGGCCGTGGAAGATGACCAGTTGACCATCGGGGTATTCGTGGACCCTGACCTTCGCCTTGACGAAATGATGACGGTGCCTGTCTGCCGCGATCTGCATGACCAGGCCCTTGTAGCGCACCGTATTGTCGTTGCCGACGACGCGGTCTTCCTGCACACACAGGGTGTCGCGCACATTGCCTGTAAACGGCACGAAGGCCGAGGTCGTATCCTCCGGCTCCCTTGCAAACAGGGCATTGTGTTCGGGAAGATAGACCTCTTTCAGGAACTGATTGGCCTCTTCAATGGTTGTGATCCCATGGGACCGCAGTTCCTGCGGCAATCGGTTCTGGAACGTGCCAAACATGCGTTCAGACCGTCCACGGGCCTGCGGTGAATAGGCCGGGATCAGCTCAATGCCGAGTTGCTGCAAGGCGCGCCCGACCTGGGTCAGATTGTCCTTGTCCACTTTGCCGCCCGCTTCGGGCGTATGCCAGTAATGAGAGCCCCGATCGGCATAGAGCGAGCAAAACAGACCTTGCGCCTCGATCACCTCTGTCAGCCCCTGAAAACTGCTCATCGTCCCTTCTTCCTCGACAAAGAATGCCGAATAAACCCGGTTGGTGGCATCGTCCATGGTGACGATCAGATCCCACCACTGACCCGGAACCCATTCATGGCTGGAGCCGTCCTGATGCAACATCATGCCAACCATCGGACGGCGGGGCCGCTTGCGCCGATGGGCACCTCGTCGGGGTGCTGCCTGAACGACGGAACCCCTTAAATCCTTGGGGTATGAACGTCTGAGGATCGCCAAGGAACCGACGCCCAAGAAGATGCGTAAGGCCGTTAAAAAGCTTGTGAAACACGCGTTGCGGGTGTCGAGAACATTCTGAATTGTCCGGTGTAGGTAACATGCCAATTGTCCGCTTCAGTTGATTGCGCGGTGGCCCAATTCGGAGGGAGCCGTAGGCGACCGTAGATTTGGGCCACCGCGTTCGCGCCACGTCGAAGCGGGTCACGCGACTTTGTGTTTGCTATCCTCCTGTGTGATGGGTGATCCGTCAGGCTGGTAGCGGCCAATGCATCTCGGGCCGTGGAAGATGACCAGTTGACCATCGGGGTATTCGTGGACCCTGACCTTCGCCTTGACGAAATGATGACGGTGCCTGTCTGCCGCGATCTGCATGACCAGGCCCTTGTAGCGCACCGTATTGTCGTTGCCGACGACGCGGTCTTCCTGCACACACAGGGTGTCGCGCACATTGCCTGTAAACGGCACGAAGGCCGAGGTCGTATCCTCCGGCTCCCTTGCAAACAGGGCATTGTGTTCGGGAAGATAGACCTCTTTCAGGAACTGATTGGCCTCTTCAATGGTTGTGATCCCATGGGACCGCAGTTCCTGCGGCAATCGGTTCTGGAACGTGCCAAACATGCGTTCAGACCGTCCACGGGCCTGCGGTGAATAGGCCGGGATCAGCTCAATGCCGAGTTGCTGCAAGGCGCGCCCGACCTGGGTCAGATTGTCCTTGTCCACTTTGCCGCCCGCTTCGGGCGTATGCCAGTAATGAGAGCCCCGATCGGCATAGAGCGAGCAAAACAGACCTTGCGCCTCGATCACCTCTGTCAGCCCCTGAAAACTGCTCATCGTCCCTTCTTCCTCGACAAAGAATGCCGAATAAACCCGGTTGGTGGCATCGTCCATGGTGACGATCAGATCCCACCACTGACCCGGAACCCATTCATGGCTGGAGCCGTCCTGATGCAACATCATGCCAACCATCGGACGGCGGGGCCGCTTGCGCCGATGGGCACCTCGTCGGGGTGCTGCCTGAACCCGGCCGTGGCGCTGCAGTGTAAGCCGCACCCAGTTGTAGCTCTGTGTGAAACCATGGTGGGCCACCAGCTTCTCGTGGAAATGCTTCGGCGTGTAATCCCAGTACTTGGTATCAAACAGTTCAAGCATCTCCATGACCTTATCCGTGGCAACACGATTGTTGGCCAGTTTGCCAAGCCGACGGTCGTACAGACCTTCTGCACCATCCGCCTCAAATCGATCCTCCCAACGCCTGACGGTGCGCACGGATACACCCAGTATCTCAGCCGCCTGTTCTTGCGTCAGCTTGTTCGCGCTTCGCCGCGAATACACATCTTCAAACTTCATCAGTCGAACTTCCTGTAACACTTCTGCTCGGTTCATAACGCCTCCTCTCAGAGACAGAATAGAACCGGACAGATCGCATGTTACATACACCGGACATATCGCGTGTTAGCGACAGAAACACGCGTTGCGGGTTGAGAGAGAGCCGGGTGCAGATTAACTTGGAACTGTCTGTAGTTCTGGTGATTTTAGAATCGATAAGGGGAATTTGACGGTGGCGGGCAAAAAGAAATCCGATCAGGAACCGGTGGAAACCCCGAAAACAGACGATGTGGTCGAAGATGTAAGCGTTGAACCCAGTGGTGAAACTGAAGGGTCGCCTGTTGACGAAGATGCGCTGAAAGAGGACCTGCTTTCCGAAGCCGAAGCCGAAGCCGAAGCCGAAGCCGAAGCCGAAGCCGAAGCCGAAGCCGAAGCCGAAGCCGAAGCCGAAGCCGAAGCCGAAGCCGAAGCCGAAGCCGAAGCCGAAGCCGAAGCCGAAGCCGAAGCCGAAGCCGAAGCGTCCGTCGAGCCGTCGGAACCTGTACAGGCCGATGAGAAACCCGCTGAACCGACCCAGGAACAACGCGGCGGATTTGTTCCGGCCCTGATAGGTGGTGTGATTGCTGCGGGCCTTGGCTTTGCGGCGGCCCAAACGGGGCTGATCTCGTCTGGTGGGTCGGATAACTCGGACGTGATAGCGGCGCTTGAATCGAAGGTCTCGGAACAATCCGATCAGATTGAAGCGCTGACGAAGAAGCTCTCGGATGCGCCGGACGTGTCGGGCCTGACGGATCAGGTTCAGGCGCTGTCGCAAAAGCTGGACCCAGTTGATGCAGATCTGACCGCCATGAAATCCAGCGTCGAATCTCTGACGGGTCAGATCGCGCCTCTGGCCGACCGGCTGACCGAGCTTGAGAAGGCACCGATCTCCGCTAGCACCTCGACCGAAGCCACCGCTGCTTTTGAAGCCGAGTTGAAAAAGCTGCAGGACTCACTGGCGGCGCAGCGCGGTGAGGTCGAAAAGATGGTCGCCGATGCGCAGGCGCTTGAGGCGAAGGCAACGGCCGAAGCGCAAGCCGCGACCAATCTCGCCATTCTGTCCCGCCTGCATGGACAGTTGGATGCCGGTCAGCCCTACTCGGACCTTTTGGGCGAACTGCAAGCGGGAGGCGTGACGGTGCCTGATGCGCTCTCAATGCCTGCAGATAAAGGGGTTGAGACGCTTTCGTCCTTGCGGGCCTCATTCCCTGCGGCGGCGCGTACCGCTTTGGCGGATGCGCGGGATGCGGACAAAGGCACGGGCGTGATCGCCTTTCTGCAACGCCAGACCGGCGCGCGATCGGTGACCCCTCAGGATGGGGATGGTCCGGATGCTGTGCTGTCGCGTGCTCAGGCGGCCTTGGCCGATGGTGACGTCGCTACTGCCCTGACTGAGTTGAAATCCCTGCCAGAGGCGGCGCAGACCGCAATGGCCGATTGGGAACAAGCCGCCCAGACCCGGGTCACGGCGGTTGAGGCCGCCGATACGCTTGCTTCCGACCTGAACTCGAACTGAAGGACCTGCCATGCTGTGGTCATTGTTTAAGATCCTTGTTTTTGTTGCGATTATCGGCCTTCTGGCTTTGGGTGGTCACTTCCTTATGCAAACCAGTGGCGGGGTTCAGATCACCGTCGCCGGAGTGGAATACACGCTGGGGCCGCTGCAATCGGTGATCGCGCTCGGCGTGCTGGTTTTTGGCGTCTGGTTGTTCTTCAAACTGCTGGGCCTGCTGATCGCGACGCTGAAATTCCTCAACGGTGATGAAACCGCCCTGTCGCGCCATTTCGACCGCGGTCGCGAACGGCGCGGGTATGAGGCGCTGTCTGACGGTCTCATGGCGTTGGCATCGGGCGAGGGCCGCATGGCGATGGCTAAGGCTTCTAAAGCGGAAAAGCTGCTGAACAAGCCGGAACTGACCAATTTGCTGGTCGCACAAGCGGCCGAGATGACGGGCGACACCAAAAAGGCTTCGGAAACCTACAAAAAGCTGGTGACCAATAGCGCCACGCGCTTTGTCGGTGTGCGCGGTATCATGAAACAGAAGCTGGCCGAAGGCGATGACGAAACGGCGCGGAAACTGGCTGAGAAGGCCCTCGCGCTGAAGCCGCGCCATGAGGAAACGCAAGATGTCTTGCTGAACCTACAGACCAAAGCGCATGATTGGGCCGGAGCGCGGTCGACTCTGACGTCGAAGCTGAAAGCCGGGTACCTGCCGCGCGATGTGTTCAAACGGCGCGACGCGGTTCTGGCGCTGTCCGAGGCCAAGGGCATTCTGGACGATGGCGCGAGCGTCGAGCAGCAAGAACAAGCCATCGAGGCCAACCGTCTGTCACCCGATCTGGTGCCTGCCGCCGCCATGGCCGCGCGGGCCTATATCGAAAAGGGCAAACCGCGCGCGGCCACCAAGATCCTCAAGAAAGCGTGGGAGGTTCAGCCCCACCCCGATCTCGCCCATGCTTTTGCTGAGATTGCGCCGGACGAGTCGGCTCAGGACCGGATCAAGCGGTTTACCGCGCTGACCCGTATCCACCCCGAGAACATGGAAACCCGCTTGATTCTGGCCGAATTGAACATCGTCGCCGAGGACTTCCCCGAAGCGCGTCGCGCGCTGGGCGATGTGGTCGAAAAACAGGCCGATGCCCGTGGATACACGTTGATGGCGGCCATCGAGCGCGGTGAAGGTGCATCGGACGCCGTTGTGCAGGGCTGGCTGGCCAAGGCCTTGACGGCGCCGCGTGGGCCGCAATGGGTGTGCGAGAACTGTCACGACATTCAGCCCGAATGGGCCCCGGTCTGCCAGAATTGCGGCAGCTTCGATACGCTCAGCTGGCAGACGCCTCAGACGCCCGAGATCGCCACGGCCACGGGTGTGCATATGTTGCCTTTGATTGTAGGCGCGCTGGAAGACAAAGCCTCTGCCGAAGAAGAACCCGAGGCCGAAGAGGATGTCCCTGCTGAGGTGATCGAGCTGAACGCCGATACGGTCGATGAGACCGCAGAGAAGCAGGCCTGACCCAAACGGCCTGATATTTTCCAGCCCGCAGCAGCTTTGCAAAAGATGAAAGTGTAAGTCTTTGGCGCCACTCAAAAGGGTGCAGTTCTGGGGTATTTAACACCAGTGTGACGGGTTTCACTGACTCTCCGGCAGCATTTGCTGCATTCTCTCCATGAATCGACCAAGCGTCTTAGATTGAGGAGGGGGTATGAATGATTTGTGATCGGCCAAACGCCCTGAATCTGTTAGAGGATTCGGGGAGGCGGATAGGTCTCAGGCTGAATTGTGTCTTAGGGCATTGTGACCCTGTTGAGGAGCTTAGCTTTCGCCTGTTTCCGAACAGCCCCCATAGGGCCCGGTTTTGGCCGGTGATCCTGCATAGGAGCTTGGTTTGGCCGTTCACGCCCCATTGGGGGCTCCGCCTCCTTGAGCAGGGAGTATAGCCATGGCTTACATAGGTGTCGATCTTCATACGAATTCCTTCACGATCTGTCGGCGTGAGACGGACGGATCGGAAACATTCCAAACCTTTCATCTGTCCGCGCAGGCGCTTGAGCGGTTCTGTCAGAGCCTTGATGCGGATGACGAACTGGCGGTCGAGGCCACCGGCAACACGGCCTGGTTCTGCGGTGAGGTGGAACCCTGTGTCGGCCGGATCGTTGTGGTCAACCCGCGCCAGTTTAAAGTGATCCGCACATCGGTGAAAAAGACCGACAAGAACGATGCGCGCGCTTTGGCCTTCTTCCTGTCGAAGGACATGCTGCCGGAAACCCGGCTCAAGTCCACTCAGGAAAGCGAACTGGCCTCGCTGACCCGGACGCGTGACATGCTGGTCAAACAGCGCACCATGCTGCTGAACGGCATCCACGCGATGTTTGTCCGTCACGGCATGAAGCTGAAGAAGGAAGGGTTGTCCAGCAAGAAGCGCCTGCGCGACCTGGATCTCAGCCGCTTCACACCGCTTGAGCAGGTCGAACTGGCGGCATTGCGGGACCAGGCGCTCGGCCTGACCGAGACCCTGAACCGTATCGACAAGGCCATCGAGGAGGCCGCCTCGGCCATGAAAGGCTTTGAGGGGCTCACCAGCATCAAGGGGATCGGTGCGCGATCTGCCGCGGTCCTGCTGGCGGGGATCGGCAGGGTTGAAGACTTCTCCGACGCGGACAAGCTGGCCGCCTATGTCGGCATCGTGCCCAAGGTGAGTAACTCGAACGAAACCGAACATCACGGGCGGATCACGAAGCGCGGCAACAAGCTCATGCGCACCACGCTGGTGCAATGTACGCTCATCGCGATCCGCTATTCGGGATATCTCAACAGTTATTATCGGCGCATCAAGGAACGCCGTGGCGCGGGCAAGGCGATCATAGCCACGGCCCGCAAGCTGCTCAAGATCATCTATGACACGCTCAAGAACGGCTGGGTCTTCGACGATTTTGCCGAATTTAAAATCAAACAAAATCAATGCCCTGCTTGACAATCATCATAGGAGAAACCAAATGAAAATTGATGAAAAAGGCCTGGATAAATTTGAGAAAGAAGCGGACAAGCTCGCGGCGGCGATTGTGCAGCAGTCCAAAATTATTGATCAGGCGGAAAAGGCGTCTCCGGTCGCGAAGAAAACACTGGCACCGTTGAAGAAGGCGATTGCAGTGGCGATGAAGCAGGGCAAAGCTGCGCAGAAGGCCATTTCGACTGCCAAGAAGAAAAAATGTATGGACGAAAAGGCCAACAAAGACCTTCTGGTTCAGGTGTCGAAGGCTGCCAAGACTGCATCGGCGGCCAAGAAATTGATCGGTCACGAGGCAACGCATGTGGTGCAACAGGCCGTCCCGAAAGCGAAGCCGAAGCAGATGGAAAAGACCTTCGACGAAAAGCTGAAGTTCTGGCAAAACCTTGAAAAGAAAGCCAAGTAAGTCTGGGACAAAGTCCGGGGACTACGCAGAGAAGTGCTTTGCGAGGCCCTGACGTCATCGCTCAAGGCATGAAATGCTGTGCGTGTGGTTGGAATCTGAGACTGAATTCCCCAAACACACGGGGTATTTCCACGCTTCAAATGCGGGTAATCAATACAATTTAGGGGGATTTGGTGCCCAGGAGAGGACTCGAACCTCCACGTCCATACGGACACTAGCACCTGAAGCTAGCGCGTCTACCAATTCCGCCACCTAGGCAGGTGTCGTGAGGGGGCGTTTAAGGCCAGCGGCGGGGAGGGTCAACCAGATTCGGACAGATTTTTGAAAGTTTTTTGAACCACGTCGCTCGGACCCTTTTCACAGCGGGTCTCGATGCAGGATGCGCGGCGATTTGATGCCTTGTTTCAAAGGGGTTCGGGCGCTACTTCTACGTCAGAGCCACGCAGCAGGAGCCATCGAATGTCAAAACTGGTCACGATCTACGGAGGGTCAGGGTTTGTCGGGCGCTACATCGCGCGCCGTATGGCGGCCAAAGGATGGCGTGTCAGAGTCGCCGTTCGACGCCCGAATGAGGCCATGTTCGTGAAACCTTATGGCGTTGTGGGTCAGGTTGAACCGGTTTTTTGCAACATCCGGGATGACGCCTCGGTGCAGTTGGCCATGCAAGGCGCGGATGCGGTTGTGAATTGCGTGGGTGTCCTGAACGAACTGGGCAAGAACGGGTTTGATGCGGTGCAGGCCGAAGGGGCCGAGCGCATCGCGCGTCTGGCATCCGAGAATGGCGTGGAGCGGATGGTTCATATTTCGGCCATTGGGGCGGATGCCGAGTCGGCCAGCGCCTATTCCCGCACCAAAGCGGCGGGCGAGGCCGGGGTTCTGGCTCATATGCCTGATGCCGTGATCCTGCGCCCCTCGATTATTTTTGGGACCGAGGATCAGTTCTTCAACCGGTTCGCCGCGATGACGCGGCTCGGGCCGTTTTTGCCTCTGGTTGGGGCCGAGACGCGGTTTCAGCCCGTCTATGTGGATGATGTAGCCGACGCGGCCGAGCAGGGTGTCTTGGGGAAAGCGGCCTCGGGCATTTATGAGCTGGGCGGCCCTGAGGTGAAAACCTTCCGGGCTTTGATGCAGCAAATGCTGGAAGTTATTCATCGGCGCCGTGTGATTCTGGGGGTGCCGTTCTTTGCCGCAAAGATCATGGCCGGCGTGTTGGACATCTTGAAGTTCGTCAGCTTCCAGCTGTTCTCGAACCCGATCCTGACGCGGGATCAGCTCAAGAACCTTCGACAGGACAATGTAGTTGGTGACAGCGCCAAGGGCTTTGCGGATCTGGGTATCGTGCCCACCACGCTGGACGCAGTTCTGCCCGAATACCTGTGGAAGTTCCGCCCATCGGGTCAGTACGACGACATTCAGAACTCGGCCAAGAATTTGCGGACCTGATCAGCTATAGGCGATCACCAGCAGGATCGCGCCCAGAATGACGCGATAGATGACATAGGGCGTGAAGCTGACACTACGCAGCAGGCGCATCATCAGGCTGAGGGCCAGCAGGGCTGACACAAAGGCAAAGAGGGCGGCGATCGCTCCGTCTTTGGCCAGTTGCGCGTCGGCCTGGTGGGCTACGTCAAGGGATAGCAACACGCCCGAGGCGATGATGGTCGGGATCGACATCAGCATGGCGAGGCGCGCGCCTTCTTCCCGTGTATAGCCCAGATGCCGTGCCCCGGTGATGGTGATGCCCGACCGGGATGTGCCGGGAATCAGAGCGATGGCCTGCCAAAGCCCCATGATGGCCGCGTCACGCAGGCCCCAATCGGTCGCGATCTTGGTCTGGGGGCCTTTCTGGTCCATCCAATATAGCAGCAGCCCAAACAGCAGCATGGTCCAACCGATTGAGGCTATGGATCGCAGTGCGTCGGTCAGGCCGGTCAGGTAAAGGACCAACCCAGCGAGGACAGTTGGAATCGTTGCCACGATCAGGCCTAGCGCCAGCCGGGCCTGTGCTGTGTCAATGCGCCCCGTCAGCGCCGCAGGCAGCCCGCGGATCGCCTGTTTGACGTCGGACCAGAAGTACAGAACAACCGCGCCCAGCGTGCCCACATGAACTGCCACGTCGATGGTTTGGCCCTGATCCTGCATCCCGGTCAGGTTGGGCAGCAAGATCAGATGGCCGGACGAGGAGACAGGCAGAAATTCAGTAAGCCCCTGAATGATCGCCACGAGAATCAAGTGAAAGAGACTCATTTACCCTGCCGCACTGCAATCAATTTGCTTTGGGTTTATGGGTATTCTGGTGGTGTCGAAAAGGAAAGATGATAGATAGGTCCGTATCGGACATAAAAAAAGCAGAAAAAAGGAAAGAATTTGCACGCCAGCATATATTTTTCTCAAATAGATCAGTAGATATGACTTTTCATATCCGAGGCGATCTCCTGACTTCCGACCTTTTTGTTGATCTGACTGGGTTTTTGGTTTGTTTTCAGGTGTGGTTGCTCAGAGGCGCGTTGTAGTGCCCCATTATTATAAAAAGTATTGACATGGGCCTTCAGATGGCTAACCTCTTCGCCCATGTTCATCCGCACCAAACATGACGCAAAGCTCAACCGCACACGGATCCAGATCGTTGAATCCGTCCGCACCGGCTCCAAGGTACGCCAGAAGATCCTGCGCCATGTGGGTGTGGCCCATAACGACAGCGAGATTGAGGATATCAAGCGTCTGGCGGGCCGCTTGATGGAGCAATTACGCATTGATCGCTCGCCGCAAATGGAACTGTTCACGCCCACGGAATATGCCGATCTGCAGGCGCTGGTGCGCCGCGCTCCGCGGCCGGACAAGCTTGGCGTTGATCTTGCCGAGTGCCGTGAGGAGGCGCGGGTCTCTCTGGGTCTGCGGGATGTCATGGGGACGATGTATGACCAACTGGGTTGGGGGGCCCTTCTGGGGGCGGCGCGTAAAAGTGCCAATCGCATTGTGAAAGAGCTGGTTATGGCGCGGATCGCACAGCCCGAGAGCAAGCGCGCGACCGTGGAGGCGTTGGAGAACCAGGCAGGCATCACGCTCAATCTGGACGTGGTCTATCGGAGCATGGATTACATCAATACGCCGGTGATAGACGGGATTTGCAAAACCTCTCACGCGGCGGCAGAGAAGTTGCTGGGCGGGCCAGTGACCGTGCTGTTCTACGATTGCACGACCCTGGCCTTTGACACCGAGCGCGAGGACCCGGCCGAGGATGCGGACGGGGTCGAGCAGGATCATCTTCTGGCCAAGGGCTTCAGCAAGGATGGCAAGCATCACCGCGCTCAGGTCATGCTGGCGCTGATCGTCACCTCCGATGGGCTGCCTGTGGGCTATGAACTCTTCCCGGGAAACACCTGGGAAGGTCATACGCTGGAAGCTGCGCTGAAGGCGTTGGAGGGACGCTTCGACGTGGCCAGGGTCACGTTCGTGGCCGATGCCGCCATGCTCAGCAAGGACAACCAGCAGATGTTGCAGAACAAGGGTCTGCCCTACATCCTCGGCTATCGCATGAAGTCCGCCCCGGCCGCCGTGAAGGCGAACATTTTGAGCCCGGAGGGACGCCAGCCTTGGGCTGGACACGGTTCTGAAGAGGCAACCGAGAAGGGCTGGTACAAGGTGATCGACCAGGAGGGAGCGCGGGTCATTGTGACCTGGTCACCCACCCGGGCACGCAATGATGCCCACAAGCGCGACAAGGCAATCGAAAAGCTGCACAAGAAGCTCAAGCGCTCTCGCAAACCCGGCAGCTTCAGCAGCCGGGGATATGGCCGCTTCCTGGCCTTCCCCGACAGCGGGGACGTCACGCTGGATGATGCAAAGATCAAGGCAGCGGCACAATGGGACGGGCTGCATGCCATTGTTGTTCATGGTGCGGACGAACTGGAGGCACAGGACGTCATTGCCCGCTATCACCAGTTGTGGGAGATCGAAGCCTGCTTCCGCACCAACAAGCACGATCTGAAAATCCGGCCCATCTATCACTGGTCGCCGCGTCGGGTCCGGGCCCATATCGCCATCTGCTACATGGCCTTCTGCTGCCTGCAGCACCTGCGCAAGCATCTGGACCTGCTCGGACACCCGATGAGCCCGGCTCGTATCCGCAACGAGTTGAACGCATTGCAGCTCTCGATCCTGCGCCACAAAGGCACCCCTGACCGCTACGGCATGCCAAGCCATGCCACGGTCGATGCCAGACGCATCCTCACCTGCGTCGGCCTGACCTGGAACGAAGCCCCTTTCAAGATACCCCCCGGGCGCACCCGAAAAACTGGCCAGACCAAAGCCTGAGCTCCCTCAACACTCCGAAACAATCGCTGGCGAAAAAAGTCCGTGTAGTGCCTTTTGGCAACCAAGGCATAATAATATCAATGACTTATACGAAAAAATGTCGGAAGTCAGGAAATTCAGTAAGCCCCTGAATGATCGCCACGAGAATCAAGTGAAAGAGACTCATTTACCCTGCCGCACTGCAATCAATTTGCTTTGGGTTTATGGGTATTCTGGTGGTGTCGAAAAGGAAAGATGATAGATAGGTCCGTATCGGACATAAAAAAAGCAGAAAAAAGGAAAGAATTTGCACGCCAGCATATATTTTTCTCAAATAGATCAGTAGATATGACTTTTCATATCCGAGGCGATCTCATAAAGAGATGCTTCCTAGCCAATTCATGGAGTCGGACCCGTGGCAAAGCAACCGATGTTGAAATTTGTGCAGATTGAACGTGTCAAGCCTGAAAAGCGTGCCGCCGATGACCGCAAAGAAGACTTTGACGAAATCTACGCGGAATTCGCATCGGCCAAGGCTGAAGAGCAAGCCAGTCGCTGCAGCCAATGTGGTGTGCCCTATTGCCAGTCGCATTGCCCGCTGCACAACAACATCCCCGACTGGCTGCGTCTGACGGCGACAGGTCGTCTGGAAGAGGCCTACGCGACAAGCCAAGCCACCAACACATTTCCCGAGATCTGTGGCCGAATCTGCCCTCAGGATCGCTTGTGCGAGGGCAATTGTGTGATTGAACAGTCTGGCCACGGTACAGTCACCATCGGGACGATTGAAAAATACATCACTGACACCGCATGGGACAAAGGCTGGGTGAAGCCCGTCGTTCCGACCTCTGAACGCAGCGAAAGTGTGGGCATCATCGGCGGAGGCCCGGGTGGCCTGGCGGCAGCCGACATGCTGCGCCGTGCCGGTATCCAAGTCACAGTCTATGACCGCTATGACCGTGCGGGCGGCCTGTTGATGTACGGTATCCCTGGCTTCAAGCTCGAGAAAGACATCGTCCAGCGCCGCAATGACCTGTTGGCCGAAGGCGGGGTGGAGTTCGTTCTGAACTGCGACGTGGACGCCGCCAAATTTGACGAAATTCGCGCCAAGCATGACGCCGTGATCATCGCAACCGGCGTTTACAAGTCGCGCGACCTCTCCATGCCGGGCAGCGGATTGACGGGTATCGAGAAAGCGATCGACTTCTTAACCGCCTCGAACCGCAAAAGCTTTGGGGACGCGGTTGAAGATTTCGACAATGGTCGCCTGAACGCCGAGGGCAAGAAGGTTGTCGTGATCGGTGGTGGCGACACAGCGATGGATTGTGTGCGCACCTCGATCCGTCAGGGCGCGACCTCGGTCAAATGTCTGTACCGCCGTGACCGCGCCAACATGCCGGGCTCGCAGCGTGAAACGCAGAACGCCGAGGAAGAAGGCGTGGTGTTCGAATGGCTCAGCGCGCCAAAAGGTTTTGTCGGTGATGACAAAGTCTCCGGCGTGATGGTGCAGAAGATGCGTCTGGGACAGCCGGATGCGTCGGGCCGTCAGGCCCCCGAGGTGATCGAAGGTGCTGACTATGTCGAGGACGCCGATCTGGTGATCAAGGCGCTGGGTTTTGAGCCCGAAGACTTGCCCACGTTGTTCGGTCAGTCCGATCTGCCGGTCACGCGCTGGGGCACCATCAAAGCGGCCTTCCAGACCGGTGAGACCGAGATGGATGGCGTCTACGCCATTGGTGACATCGTGCGCGGCGCTTCTCTGGTCGTCTGGGCGATCCGGGATGGCCGTGATTGTGCCGATGCCATCATCGAGCGGTTCAATGCCAAGGCGGTGGTCGCAGCTGAATAACTGCCATCGTCGAAGTTCAACATTTTCCCAAAGGGATACGCGTTCGATCCAGAACGCCAGCCAAAGACCAAAACCAGGGATCCGGCAAACCGTGCCCCCTTGGAAGCAGGAGACAGCGAATGACCAAATTTGACGCCGATTGGGTGCGCGCCGAGGAAACCAAGCGCAAGTGGATGGCGGAAAACGGTCTTTATTCCGAAGAGGAAGAGCATTCCTCATGCGGTGTGGGCCTTGTGGTGTCCGTCGATGGTAAGCCTTCGCGCAAGGTTGTTGATGCGGGGATCGACGCGCTCAAAGCGATCTGGCATCGAGGCGCTGTCGATGCGGATGGCAAGACAGGTGACGGCGCGGGTATCCATGTTCAGATCCCGGTTCCATTCTTCTACGACCAAATCCGCCGTACCGGCCATGAACCCAATCTGGATGAGCTGATCGCCGTTGGTCAGGTCTTCCTGCCTCGCACCGATTTCGGCGCACAGGAAAGCTGCCGGACCATCGTAGAAACCGAAGTTTTGCGAATGGGTTACTACATCTACGGATGGCGTCATGTGCCGGTTGATGTCACCTGTCTGGGCGACAAGGCCAACGCGACCCGTCCTGAGATTGAGCAAATCCTGATCTCGAACTCGAAAGGCGTTGACGAAGAGACTTTTGAGCGTGAGCTTTATGTGATCCGTCGTCGCATCGAAAAAGCGGCTGCGGCTGCAGGGATTTCCGGCCTTTATCTGGCGTCGCTCTCCTGCCGCTCGATCATCTACAAGGGCATGATGCTGGCCGAACAGGTTGCCGTCTTCTACCCCGACTTGATGGACGAACGCTTTGAGTCGGCGTTTGCGATCTATCACCAGCGCTATTCGACCAACACCTTCCCGCAATGGTGGCTGGCCCAGCCGTTCCGGATGCTGGCGCATAACGGTGAGATCAACACGCTGAAGGGCAACATCAACTGGATGAAAAGCCATGAGATCCGCATGGCGTCCTCGACCTTTGGTGACTATGCCGAAGACATCAAGCCGATCATCGCAGGTGGATCGTCGGATTCGGCCGCATTAGACTCAGTTTTTGAGGTTCTGGTGCGCGCGGGCCGCTCGGCGCCCATGGCGAAAACCATGCTGGTTCCGGAAAGCTGGTCCAAGCAGGCGGTCGAGCTGCCGCAGGCGTGGCGCGACATGTATTCCTACTGCAACTCGGTGATGGAACCATGGGATGGCCCTGCTGCTCTGGCCATGACCGATGGCCGCTGGGTCTGTGCCGGTCTCGACCGGAATGGTCTGCGCCCGATGCGCTATGTGGTGACGGGTGACGGTCTGGTCATCGCGGGCTCTGAGGCCGGAATGGTGCCGATTGATGAGGCCTCCGTGACTGAAAAAGGCGCTCTGGGTCCGGGTCAGATGCTGGCTGTCGACATGAAGCGCGGCAAGCTCTACCGTGACAAACAGATCAAGGACAAATTGGCCCGCGCCCTGCCGTTTGGTGAGTGGGTCAACAAGATCAACGATCTGGATGACGCGTTGGCCGGCGTGACCGAGACCGCCAAATTCCGCGGAGAAGAGCTGCGCAAGCGTCAGATCGCGGCTGGCTACTCGATCGAAGAGCTGGAGCAGATCCTCGCGCCGATGGCCGAGGACGGTAAGGAATCGCTCGCCTCTATGGGGGATGACACGCCCTCGGCTGTGCTATCCAAGCAGTACCGCCCGCTGAGCCATTTCTTCCGCCAGAACTTTAGCCAGGTGACAAACCCGCCCATCGACAGCCTGCGGGAATACCGTGTGATGTCGCTGAAAACCCGGTTCGGTAACCTGAAAAACGTGCTGGACGAAGACAGCAGCCAAACTGAAATCGTGGTGCTGGGCAGCCCCTTTGTTGGCAACGCGCAGTGGGACAAATTGGTTGAGACCTTTGGCTCTCCTCTGGCCGAAATCGACTGCAGCTTTGAGCCCGGTCGTGGCGCGCTGAGCGCCGCGTTGGCCCGTGTTAGAGCCGAAGCAGAGGAGGCTGTGCGCTCGGGCGCGGGGCATCTGGTGCTGTCCGACATGAACTCGGGCGAGGGCCGTGTGGCCATGCCGATGATCCTGGCGACCAGCGCGGTGCATTCGCATCTGACGCGGCAAGGGCTTCGGACCTTCTGCTCGCTGAACGTGCGCTCGGCTGAATGTGTTGATCCGCACTACTTTGCGGTTCTGATCGGCTGTGGTGCGACCGTGGTGAACGCATATCTGGCCGAGGATTCGCTGGCCGATCGGATCGACCGTGGTCTGCTGGAAGGCACGCTGACCGAGAACGTTGCCCGCTATCGTGAAGCGATTGACCAAGGTCTTCTGAAGATCATGGCCAAGATGGGGATTTCGGTGATCTCATCCTATCGCGGCGGTCTGAACTTTGAGGCCGTGGGTCTTAGCCGTGCCATGGTTGCCGAATACTTCCCCGGTATGACCAGCCGGATTTCTGGTATCGGTGTCACCGGTATTCAGGCCAAGGTCGAGGAAATCCATGCCAAGGCATGGGACAACGGCTTGGACGTGCTGCCCATCGGTGGGTTCTACAAAGCCCGGCAATCGGGCGAGACCCATGCTTGGGAGGCGACCTCAATGCACATGATGCAGATGGCGTGCAACAAGGCGTCCTACGAACTGTGGAAGCAGTATTCGGCCAAGATGCAGTCGAACCCGCCAATCCATCTGCGTGATCTGATGGATTTCAAACCGCTGGGCAAGCCAGTGCCGATTGAAGAGGTCGAATCGATCACCTCGATCCGGAAGCGTTTTGTTACGCCGGGCATGTCGCTGGGCGCGCTGAGCCCTGAGGCGCATAAGACGTTGAACGTGGCGATGAACCGGATCGGTGCAAAGTCTGACTCGGGTGAAGGTGGTGAAGACCCGGCGCATTTCGTGCCCGAGCCGAATGGTGACAACCCGTCAGCCAAGATCAAACAGGTGGCCTCGGGCCGGTTCGGTGTGACTGCCGAGTACCTGAACCAGTGTGAAGAGCTTGAGATTAAGGTGGCTCAGGGTGCGAAACCGGGTGAGGGTGGTCAGCTGCCGGGCATGAAGGTTACCGACCTGATCGCGCGTCTGCGGCACTCGACCAAAGGTGTGACGCTGATTTCGCCGCCGCCGCACCACGACATCTACTCGATCGAGGATCTGGCGCAGCTGATCTATGATCTCAAGCAGATCAACCCGCGCTGCAAAGTGACGGTCAAGCTGGTGGCGTCCTCGGGCGTGGGTACGATTGCTGCCGGTGTGGCCAAGGCGAAAGCGGATATCATCCTGATTTCGGGCCACAATGGCGGCACGGGCGCATCGCCTGCGACCTCGATCAAATATGCCGGTCTTCCGTGGGAGATGGGCCTGACCGAGGCGCATCAGGTTCTGGCGATGAACAACCTGCGCGACCGTGTGACCCTGCGGACCGATGGTGGCCTACGGACCGGTCGTGACATCGTCATGGCTGCGATGATGGGGGCCGAGGAATACGGTATCGGCACCGCAGCGCTTATTGCGATGGGCTGTATCATGGTACGCCAGTGCCAGTCGAACACCTGCCCGGTTGGCGTGTGTACGCAAGACGAAAGCCTGCGCGCCAAGTTCACCGGCAGCGCCGATAAGGTCGTCAACCTGATCACCTTCTACGCGCAGGAAGTGCGTGAGCTGCTGGCCAGCCTCGGTGCGCGTTCGATTGATGAGATCATCGGTCGGGCCGATCTGCTGGATCAGGTCAGCCGTGGCTCGGCGCATCTGGACGATCTGGACCTGAACCCGCTGCTGATCACAGTCGATGGCGCACATGACATCGTCTACAACCGCGACAAGGACCGCAACGCGGTGCCTGATACGCTGGACGCCGAGATCGTGCGCGACGCGGCGCGGTTCCTGAAAGACGGTGAAAAGATGCAGCTGTCTTACGCGATCCAGAACACGCACCGGACCGTGGGTACACGCGTCTCCAGCCATATCGTTCAGAACTTCGGCATGCGGAACACGTTCCAGGACGACCATCTGCATGTAAAGCTGCAAGGCTCGGCCGGTCAGTCGCTGGGGGCCTTTGCGGCTCCGGGCATGAAGCTGGAAGTGTCGGGCGATGCCAACGACTATGTCGGCAAAGGTCTGTCAGGGGGGATGATTGTTGTCCGCCCACCGCAGGTCAGCCCGCTGAAGGCAGATGACAACACGATCATCGGCAACACCGTTCTCTACGGCGCAACTGACGGGCAGCTGTTTGCCGCTGGTCGCGCAGGTGAGCGGTTTGCGGTGCGGAACTCGGGCGCCAAAGTGGTGATTGAGGGCTGTGGCTCGAACGGGTGTGAATACATGACCGGTGGTGTCGCTGTGATCCTGGGTGATATCGGGGCCAACTTTGGCGCGGGTATGACCGGCGGCATGGCTTATCTGTATGACCCGGAGGGTAAGGCGCAGGCGTTGATGAACATGGAAACGCTAGTGACATGCACGGTGACCGTCGACCATTGGGAAGATCAGTTGAAATCCCTGATCGAGCGTCACGCGGCAGAAACTTTCAGCCGGAAGGCCTCGGACATCCTGCAGCATTGGGACGTGGAAAAGGCGAACTTCCTGCAGGTCTGCCCGAAAGAGATGCTGAACAAGCTCAGCCATCCTCTGACAAACGAAGTGGCTGCTGTTCCGGCCGAATAAGTCGGGTGCAGAGATAAATAAGAAGAACCCGCGTTTCTGAGGTGGAACGCGGGTCTTTTTTATTTCGCGGCGGACACAGTCGCGCGGTCCAATCCGCCGATCCGGAATTCCGCCGTTCCCAAGACCGGCGCGGCGGCGTATAGCAAAACCATGGCAAAGAAAGCAGCCCGCAAGAAAAGCGGCAGAAAAAGTAAAGCAGGCAAGGGGCAAAAGTCACGGTCGCTCTGGTCCCGTATCCGGCGATGGATGATCTATTCCGCGCTGGGCGTTGCGGCGTTTCTGGTGGCTTTGGTGGTTCTGTACTCGGTCGTGAACCCTCCGATCACGCATACGATCTGGTCTGAATGGCGTCGCCTAGGAAAGGTCGAGCGCGAGTGGGTCACGATGGATGAGATCGCTCCAATCATGGCGCGTTCGGTCGTGGCGGCTGAAGATGCGAATTTCTGTCTGCACTGGGGTTTTGACGTCGAAGCCATTCGCGACGCTTTGGAGGGGGGTGGGACCCGAGGGGCCTCGACCATTACGCAGCAGGTGGTGAAGAATGTCTTTCTGTGGCAGGGGCGCAGCTGGGTGCGCAAGGCGATGGAAACCACGATCACGCCTGTGGTTGAGATTTTCTGGAGCAAACAGCGCATTCTTGAGGTCTATCTAAACGTCGCGGAAACCGGGACGGGCCTGTTTGGGGTTGAGGCTGCGGCGCAGCGGAACTTTGGCGTCAGCGCGGCGCAACTGACCCCGACGCAGGCGGCGCGGCTTGCAGCGATTCTGCCCTCACCCCGCAAACGCTCGGTGACGGACCCGTCGGTTTTCACCCGCAGGCGGGCGGCGGCCATCCTGCAAGGGGCGGCTACCATCCGCGCAGATGGTCGCGCGGATTGTTTCGAGGATTGAATCCCACGCCCTGCCAAGGCTAAAGCTGAAGGGTACTCATTGGTTTGATTGGAAGTCCATGGCGCGTTTGTTTCACGTTCCCCTCTCTCCCTACTGTCGCAAGGTTCGGCTGTCTCTGGCCGAGAAGAAGATCGAAGTTGAGTTGGTCGAAGAGCGGTATTGGGAGCAAGATCCGGATTTCCTGCGTCGAAACCCGGCTGGAAAAGTGCCGGTGTTGCGGTTGGACGGGCAGATCATGTCCGAAAGCGCGGCGATTTGTGAGTATATCGAGGACACGCGCCCAGAACCGCTCTTGATGCCCAAGTCCGCCGAGGCGCGGTACGAGGTGCGTCGCTTGGTGGGCTGGTTCGATGACAAGTTTCATCATGAGGTGACCTCGAAACTTCTTTATGAGCGGGTCAATAAGAAGATGACCGGACAGGGCTATCCGGACAGTAAGAACGTCAAGGAAGGCGCGCGGGCGATCAAGTACCACTTGGACTACATGGCGTGGTTGCTGGATCATCGTCGCTGGTTGGCCGGGGATCAGATGACACTTGCGGATTTCGCAGCCGCGGCGCATTTGTCCGCGCTGGACTATATCTCGGACGTGGATTGGAATCGCAGCGCGGCGGTGAAGGATTGGTACGCCAAGATCAAATCGCGGCCGGCGTTCCGGTCGATTCTGGCGGATCAGGTGCCGGGATTTCGGCCTCCGCCCCATTACGCCGATCTGGATTTCTGATAGGGTGGCAAAGGGGGGCTGTCTGCCCCCCATCGCGCCAGAGGCGCGATTCCCCCCGAGGGTATTTTTAGCCAGATGAAGAGCGGATCGGGTTTAAAGGACAAACTGGTGGCGCAGGCTTTGGCCGAGGGGTTTGTCTCATGCCGGGTGTGTCGGCCATGGGATGTGCCACAGGTGCCTGCTCGGTTGGACGCCTTTTTGGAGGCGGGGTATCACGGGCAGATGGGCTGGATGGCGGAGCGCACGCATTGGCGTGGGGATCCGGCGGCCCTTTGGCCCGAGGCTCGATCGGTTATCATGCTCGCCGAAAGCTACACACCCGAGCATGATCCGACCGAGGTTTTGGCCTATCCCGAACGCGGGGCGATTTCTGTCTATGCGCAGAACAAGGACTACCACGATCTGGTCAAGAAGCGGCTAAAGCGGTTGGCCCGTTGGCTGATTTCTGAGTCGGGTGGTGAGGTGAAGGTGTTCGTTGACACGGCTCCGGTTCCCGAGAAGGCCTTGGGCCATGCAGCCGGGTTGGGATGGCAGGGTAAACACACCAATCTGGTCAGTCGGGATTGGGGCAATTGGTGTTTTATAGGCTCTGTTTTTACGACTTTGGATCTTCCGGCGGATATGGCAGAAGTTGACCATTGCGGATCATGTCGTGCCTGTTTGGACAGTTGTCCGACGGATGCCTTTCCCGCGCCGTATCAGCTGGATGCGCGCCGGTGCATCTCCTACCTGACGATTGAGCACAAAGGCCCGGTTGAGGAAGAACTGCGTGGCAAGATGGGCAATCGGATTTACGGCTGCGACGATTGTCTGGCTGCGTGCCCTTGGAACAAGTTTGCAGTGGCGGCCAGCGACATTCGATATGCGGCGCGAGATGATCTGAAGGCTCCGGCCCTGGCTGATCTGGCGGTGTTGGATGATGCCGCGTTTCGGGCAAAATTCTCGGGCTCTCCGATCAAGCGGATCGGGCGAGACCGGTTCGTGCGCAATGTTCTCTATGCCATTGGCAACTCGGGTCGGGCCGAATTGCGGGCTGTGGCGCAGGGCTTGGCGGATGATCCCGATCCGACTGTGGCCGATGCCGCGCGCTGGGCGGTGGAACAGCTAGGTTAAATGCCGCAAATAGGCTGGACGTGTCGGTCCAAACCGCTACACCCATCTGCAGCGAACAGATGGAGGACCCGATGGCGCTGGCTTTGGGGGTAGATACGGGCGGGACCTATACCGATGCGGTGTTGATCCGGGATGAGCGTGAGGTGATCGCCTCGGCCAAGTCCCTGACCACGCGGGCGGACCTGGCGATTGGGGTGGGTAAGGCGATCTCTGCCGTTTTGGACGAGGCGCAGGTGACGCCGGATCAGATCTCGATGGCGTCTCTGTCGACGACGCTGGCCACCAATGCTCTGGTCGAGGGGCAGGGTGGTCGCGTGGCCTTGATCTATATCGGGTTCAAGGAAAGCGATCTTGAGAAGCATGGTCTGAGGGATGCTTTGAAAGGCGATCCGGCGCTTGTCGTGGCAGGTGGACACAGCCATGCGGGCGGTGAGGTCACAAAGCTGGATGTTGAAGCCTTAGAGGCGTTCTTAGACTCTAACACAGGGGTTTCCGGCTTTGCCGTGGCGGCTCAGTTCGCAACGCGCAACCCGACGCATGAGCTGGAAGCGGCGCGGATCATAACCGAAAAGACCGGAGCGCCGGTTACCTGCTCGCACCAATTGTCCGCCAAGTTGAACGGGCCAAAGCGCGCCGTCACTGCCGTTTTGAATGCACGGTTGATCGGGATGATTGATCGCCTGATCGGGCGGGCTCAGGATCAGTTGCTGGCTTTGGACATTACCGCTCCGATGATGGTCGTGCGCGGGGATGGCGCGTTGATGAGCGCGGAACAGGCGCGGGAGCGGCCGATTGAAACGATTCTGAGTGGTCCTGCCGCCTCGATCGTTGGGGCGCGGTGGTTGACGGGGGCCGAGAACGCTCTGGTCTCGGATATTGGCGGTACGACGACGGATGTGGCGCTGATCCGCGATGGGAAACCCGCGATTGATCCAGCGGGCGCGCAGGTTGGTGGGTTCCGCACAATGGTTGAGGCCGTCGCCATGCGGACTCACGGGTTGGGTGGCGACAGCCAGGTTCATGTCATGACCGAAGGGTTGAAGGGCGGCGTTTTCCTTGGGCCGCGACGGGTGCTGCCGGTTTCACTGATCGCGTCCGAGGCGCCCGAAGTGGTGCATGCGATACTCGACGAGCAGCTGCGCTCAACCACGGTGGGCGAGCATGACACACGGTTCGCACGCCGCGTTCCGGGGGTGCATGCCGATGGGATCGGCGTGCGGGAAGAGGCGTTGCTGGACCGGCTGGGTGATCAGGTCCTGCCTCTCAGTGGACTATTGCGGACGCGGATGGAGAATGGCGCGCTGACCCGGCTGGTGGATCGCGGAATCCTACAGGTTTCGGGGATAACACCGTCTGACGCCAGCCATGTTCTGGGCCGGGTTGAGGCCTGGGACGCAGATGCCGCACGCAAGGCGCTGGAACTGGTGGCGCGCAAACGGGTTGGGTCGGGTGACATGCTGGCGGCATCACCAGCACAACTGGCTAAGATGATCATCGACCAACTGACCGAACAGACCAGTTTGACCTTGTTAGAGACTGCTTTTGCCGAAGAAACCGAAGATTTCGGTCTGCCGTCGAAAGAGCTTGCCCGGCATGTCCTGACCCAACGTGGATTGGCGCAGCACCGAGGGTTGCTGGCGCTGGACGCGGCGTTGAATGTGGATGTGGTGGGATTGGGTGCCTCGGCCCCAAGCTATTATCCGGCCGTTGGGGAGCGGCTGCGCTGCAAAATGGTTCTGCCCGAACATGCAGGCGTGGCCAACGCCATCGGGGCGGTGGTCGGGCGGCTGACTCTGCGGCGGTCGGGAACCATTACCTCGCCTGCCGAAGGGCAGTACCGTGTTCATCTGGAGGACGGCCCGAAGGACTTCAACGCCTCGGATGAGGCTTTGGCGTTGCTGGAAAAGATCCTCCGAGATGAGACGGAAGGGGCCGTGCGCGAGGCGGGTGCTGAAGATATCCGAGTGGTTGTCGACCGCGATATCCGAACCGCCCGCGTGGAAGAGCGCGAAGTGTTTGTCGAGGCGATGTTGACCGTCGATGTCAATCGGCATTGAATAATGACCCCCCATCGGCGTCCAAATTTGACCCCCCTTGGAGCTAAGAGGGGCGTTGAGGGGGTCGTGTTTAGGTTGATTCAGGAGGGGGTGGACAGCAGGTCAAACCGAAAAGAGAGCGTAGCTCGACTGAAGGTTTGACCTGCTGTCTGTTTTGAATTTATTCCCCGATTTCGAGGTTAGTCGCGGTGGTTAATTCGCCAGCTTTCGTTCCCGGTTTCGATGATATCGCAATGGTGTGTCAGTCGATCCAGGAGAGCAGTGGTCATTTTGGCATCTGTGAACACACTCGGCCATTCAGCAAATGCGAGGTTGGTTGTTAGCAGAATAGACGTTCGCTCGTACAGTTTGCTGTAAGCGTAACGAGGCACACACATGGCATTTCAGCTTGACTTTTGAAAGTTCCATGGCAGGAGCTCGTCGATACGGCTTTGGGGGTGACCGGCTGCTATTTTTTGGAGCGTTGAGGTCAGATATGCATTGGGTTCCACGCCGTTCAACTTCGCGGTCTGTATCAGAGATGCGATACGGCCCCAACTGGCGCCGCCTTCATCATGACCCGCAAACAGTGCGTTTTTCCGCCCAAGGGCAATTGGTCTTTGGAGATTTTCGACGTTGTTGGAGTCGATCTCAACCCGGCCGTCACTGAGAAAGACCTGCAAGCCGTCCCAATGTTTGTGAATGTAGTTGAGCTTTTCACCAAGTCTGGATTTTTTAGAGACCTGCAGGCGCTGCTCCTGAAGCCAGGTGCCGAACTCGGCAACCAAGGGCGCGGTTTGTGTCTGGCGCGCAGACAGGCGCTGTTCGGGTGGAAGGCCCCGAATTTCAGTTTCAATTGCGTAAAATTCGGCAATCCGACGCAAGCCCTCTGCTGCGATCCCGGACTTGTCGCGGTCAAAGACCTCCTTCAGTTTGCGGCGAGCGTGGCTCCAACAATAGGCGGCTCGGATCGGAGAGCCCCCTTTCCGCGTTGGCCGCATCAACCGATTATACCCCTGATACCCATCCAACTGCAGAACACCGTTGAACCCCTTGAGAAACTTCTCTGCGTTTTCGCCAGCCCGACCGGGTGCATAGAAATAAACAACCCCTGGTGGTGCATCGCCCCTCCAGGATCGGTCGTCACGTGCCAACGTCCAGAAATAACCGGTTTTCGTTTTACCCTCTCCCGGATCGAGGACTGGGACCGTGGTTTCATCCATGAACAGTTTGGTCGAAGACTTCAGGTGTTCCGCCAGCCGCTCAACAACCGGCTTGAGGTGGAACGCGGCCTTTCCGACCCAGCCCGCGAGCGTGGCGCGATGAATGTCGATGCCAGAGCGCACAAGTATCTGCGATTGACGGTACAGAGGAAGGTGGTCTGCATACTTGCTGACCAACACGTGCGCGATGGCCGCTTCGGTCGGAAGTCCGCCCTCGATCAGCCACGATGGTCCCGGTGCTTGTTTCACGCCTCCAGCACATGACCGGCAGGCATATTTCGGACGGACCGTTACGATCACACGCAACTGCGCGGGCACGATGTCCAGCCGTTCACTGCGATCTTCACCAATCTTATGCATCGCGCCGCATCCGCACGGACATTCAACACTGTCAGGTTCGATCACCTGTTCGATCCGCGGCAGATCTTCAGGCAGATTGCCGATATTGCGCTCAGGCGCTTTCCTGGGCTTTGCCTTTTTCTCTTTGTCACAGGATTGAGTGGCTGCCTCGCTTGAGGCCTCCGCCTCGCTGAGCGCAACTTCAAGATCTTCGGCCCCGAGATTACGCTCGTCCTGAGTTAGTTTTTCCGATTTCTTGCCGTAAAGCGCCCGCTTCAATTCCGCAATCAGGCTTTCATAACGAAGGATCAAAGCGTTTTGCTCTGCAATCTGTTGGTCTTGACCCGTTATCTGCCGATCTTGATCCGATATTTGCTGGGCCTGATCTGCAATGTGCGCCCCCTGATCTGATATGCAGGCGCTCTGCTTGGTTGTCAGTTCCTCCAACTCGGCAACCCGACGTGCATTGTCCTCGACAAAGGCCTGAACAGCCTCTTTATGTTCGGCGGGCAGAGCATCAAGATTGAAACCATTGGAGTCGGCAGTCATACCTGCGAGCATACACAGCCCGAACTTCTAAATCCTGCCCAATCAACCGCCTGATTCACTCTGCCGCAGTTGGCCGCCGCGTCTCGACAGGTTTGACCTTCCGCCAGTCCAGACCAGAAAAAAGCGCCTCAAACTGTGCTCTGTTCAGCGTCATCACCCCATCGCGAATAGCAGGCCAGACGAAGTCTGTATCTTCCAGACGCTTATAAGCCATAACCAGACCTGACCCATCCCAAAAAACCAGCTTCAGCCGATCCGTTCGCTTCGCGCGAAATACGAACACCGTCCCGCTGAACGGGTCTTCCCGCAGAACCGACTGCACCAGAGCACATAAGCCATCATGACCCTTGCGAAAATCCACCGGCTGTGTGCTGACCAGAATGCGCAACTTCTGTGCAGGGAAAATCATTCAACAACCCCAACCGCTCGGGCAATCTCGGCAATTCGCTGTGCCGATGTATCGGTGCCCAAATTGATCGACACCCCGCGGAAAACGATCTCGACCTTTTCCGCTGGTGACGATGGCGGGCGAACCTGCGGCTGAACACTTGCCTCATCACCGTCACAAAGAACCACGGGCGCAAACTCAACATGTTCATCAGGCTCCGGAGCTGGAAGCACCAGTTTCCCATCTTTTGCCAGACAACGCCATTCCGACAATCGGTTCGCATTGACCCCGAATTTACCAGCCACAGCTTTTACCGTCGCCCCCGGCTTCAAAGTCTCGGCAACAATGTATGCCTTCGCATCATGCGACCATCGGCGACGGCCATCAACTTGATACTCAACGCCCAACGAGCGGAGGAACTCCGTCATCGACTCCATGGAGAAAATCCTTATCCCTGTTACGATAAGGAAAATCTGACAGCGCAGGGGCTAGCGCGCGAGGCAAAAAATGGGTGAGCACCTCGTTACGCTTACAGTTTGCTGATGAGATGGAAGAGTAATCGTCCACCAGACTCTGCGAACGGCAGATAACCGAGTTCGTCTATAATCACGAGGTCGACGCGGATCAGCTGCTCGCTGAGCCGCCCGGCGTTGCCTTCGCGATGTTCAGCCTCCAGCTTGTTCGCGAGATCCACAGCGCTGAAGAACCTGACCCGCCGGCGGTTATTGACCGCGTGGCCCCCGATCGCTGTTGCGAGATGCGTTTTGCCCGATCCGGTTCCACCGACCAGCACGCCATTCCTGGCCTGGTCCATAAAATCGCCGTCATGAAGATTGCGCACGACTTCCTCGTTGACGGGGCTGACCGTGAAGTCGAACTCAGGTAAGGACTTGCAGACCGGGAACTTTGCGGCACCCATCTGATACCGGATCGAGCGCGCAGTCTTTTCGGCCAGTTCGGCCGTGAGGAGTTCGGCCACGACCTGTTGGGGCCGCCAGTTGTTTTTGGCTGCGGCCTGCATCACTTCGTCAAAGCAGTTGACGATGCCTGGCAACTTCAGTTGACGGGCAAGTTCGAGAATTTCCTTACGCAGTTGCATGGGAGCCTCCAAGCCTGTCATAGCGAGCGCAATCCGCGATCGGTGCCATTTTCAGCTGCAGGTGGGCAGGCGGCTCAATCGCCTTTGGCGGCGGGGGATTGGTGCGCCGAGAGACAATGTTCAGGATCGCATCGGCCTTGCGCAGGCCAGATTTTAGAGCTTCTTCGCAGGCAGCCTCGACCACATCAATGTCGTGCTGGTAAGCAGCGAAAAGAATATCGGCAAGTTGCCGGTCTCCGTCGGATGTGCCCCGCAGATGGGTCCAGATCTGCGTCATTGCCGGTGGTAGGTCCCAGTCACGGAACGGTGCTCCATTGCGCAGAGCGCCAGGCTTGCGCTTGAGGACGGGCACATAGTGCCAAGGGTTGAAGATCGTTTTTCCTCGGCCGAAGCACCGTTCGTGCTCTCCGACAATCTCACCGTCTTGGCGCAGGACAATCCGCGTGGCGTAGACCTGCAACTGGACCTGACGTCCAACAGCTCTTGCCTCAACGCTGTATTTGTTTCTTTCGAAGTTGATCAGGCAGGTTCGGCTCACGGCGACCGTCTTTTCACGGAACCCGACGAAGGGCTTCTGCAGATGCGTCAGCAGCGGCTTTTCCTGCTGGAACTCCTCCCAGACCGTCACCTCCAGGTTTTCCGGATGCCGCAGTTCTTTTGCGCGTTTGATCGCGTCTTTTTGCAGCCGGGCATTCAATTCATCGAAGTCGGCCACCTCCAGACGCGGTGTAAAACTATAGGCGCGGCTCTCCTTGACCAGATTCTCAACCTGACCCTTCTCCCAACCGGCCGCGCGCGTACAGGCGATCGGGTTCACCAGATGATGAGAACACATCCGGGAGAATGCCTTGTTGAACTTTCTTTCCTTGCCCGACAGGATCGCATCGACGGCGGTCGTCATGTTATCGTAGATCCCGTTGATGCAGCCTCCACCAAAGAATTTGAAGGCCTCGTCGTGGGCATCAAAGACCATCTCCTGCGTCTCGCGCGGATAGGCAATGGAGAATGGCATGCGGCTATGGCAAAGTTTGAAATGGGCAACCTTCACGGTCGTGAGTGCACCGTCCATCAAAACCGTCTCCACACTCCAGTCGAACTGGTACGCCTCCCCAGGATCAAAGATCAGCGGGATGAACGCCTGCGCCTGTTGTCGGCCGTGCGCAATGCGCCAATTCTTTGTGTAGCGTCGAACACTGTCATACCCGCCGCCAAAACCATCATCGGAGAGTTCCTTCCAGATTTTGGTCATCCGCTTGCGGTGTTTCTTCGGAAGCGCCTCGTTCTCCTCAAGCGTTTCATCCAGACGCGCGCGCCAAGGCCCGAGCACCGGGTATGGCTGCGATTTGCGCTCATATTTGAACTCCGTCACTCCCGATCGGATTATCTTTCGAACCGTTGCACGGCTCAAATTGAGCGAACGGCAAATTTCCTTGATGCTCTTTTTTTCGATCAGGTGTAAGCGACGCACTTTTCTAATAGTTTCCACGCAAATCATCCCGCTTGCCTCTCCATCGACTGCTCAATGAAAAGGATGTCTACAACCATAGGGAGGGGTCAAATTTGGACGCCGATTTCCCCGCTTAGGGGGTCAAAATTGCACGCTTTTCTACAACGTCGAGGCCAGCGGTCGACCGCGTGTCGCCACGGGTTAACCCCCTTCGGAACCCGAAAGGGACCAAGCGTCATTCAGCCGCGTCGCGTTTGGGTAGGACCCAATCGGGGCGCGGGAAGTGGCAGGTATAGCCGTTTGGAATGCGTTCCAGATAATCCTGATGTTCGGGTTCGGCGTCCCAGAAGTCACCCACGGGTTCAAGTTCGGTGACGACCTTGCCGGGCCACAATCCACTGGCGTTCACATCCGCGATTGTGTCCAGAGCCACCTGCTTTTGCGCGTCATCCACATAATAGATCGCTGAACGGTAGCTCATTCCAAGATCATTGCCCTGACGATTCGGTGTCGTCGGGTCGTGGATCTGAAAGAAGAACTCCAGCAGATCGCGATAGGTGATATGAGAGGGATCAAAGAAAATCTCGATCCCTTCGGCATGGGTTCCGTGGTTGCGATAAGTGGCGTTTGGCACGTCGCCGCCGGTATATCCGACACGCGTGCGGGAGACGCCGGGCAGTTTGCGGATCAAATCCTGCATGCCCCAAAAGCAGCCACCGGCCAGAACAGCGCGTTCGATACTCATTGGATGTCCTCCACATGGATCAGGTATTCACCGTAACCTTCGTCCTCCATCTCGTCGCGATGGATGAACCGCAGTGCGGCAGAGTTAATGCAATAGCGCAGACCACCATGTTCGCGCGGGCCGTCCGGGAAGACGTGGCCAAGGTGACTGTCGCCATGTTTCGAGCGGACCTCGGTGCGGATCATGCCATGGGTGGTGTCGCGAAACTCTTCCACATGTTCATGGATGATTGGCTTCGTGAAACTGGGCCAGCCGCAGCCGGATTCGTATTTGTGCGTCGAGGCAAATAGCGGCTCGCCCGATACGATATCCACGTAGATGCCGGGCTCTTTATTGCCCAGATATGCGCCGGTTCCGGGGCGTTCGGTGCCGCTGCGCTGGGTGACGTGAAACGCCTCGGGGGACAGAGCGGCAACGACCGCGGGGTCCTTGGTGTAGCGGGACATGGCTCCTCCGATCAATTGGAATGGTTGAGTAGTATTTGGGCATAAAATTTCGGAAATCAAAATCATATTTCAAACGCCTCGCGCGCATGTGCGGTTGATCCGGAAGCGGGTTTTTACCGTATCCTTAATACCAAGGAGGTTTTGCCATGTTTCGTGTGTTGCTGCTGAGCGTTCTTTTGTTGATCGGCCGTGCTGTGCAAGCGGCGCCTTTGACAGCCGAGTTTGCTTCGATCGACGGGGGTGTCTTGTCCCTAGAGGCATGGCGCGGTCAGCCGGTTCTGGTGGTCAATACCGCATCGCAATGCGGCTTCACCGGTCAATACGCGGATTTGCAGAAGATGCATGAAACCTATGGCAAACGCGGTTTGGTGGTGCTTGCGGTCCCATCGGATTCCTTCAATCAGGAATTGGAAACGGCAAGCGAAGTCAAAGCCTTCTGTGAGATGAACTACGGCCTGACACTGCCGATGGCTGATATCACGCCAGTCAAGGGGCCAAAGGCGCATGCGTTCTACAAGGCCGTTGCGGACCAAACCGGTTTTGTGCCGCAGTGGAACTTCAACAAAATTCTGCTGAATCCAGAAGGTGAGGTTGCGGCTACTTTTGGTTCAGGCGTCAAGCCGACATCGCCGAAGCTGACCCGTCAGGTCGAGGCGCTGCTACCCTGACCAGGCTGACGCGACAGTTACACCGCCAGAATGCCCAGCGTCGTGATCAAAACACCCAGCGCATCCAGCGGCCCCAGCTTCTCACCCAGCAGAACGGCGGCAATGGCGACACCGAACACGGGGTTGAGAAAGTGGAACGTCGCCGCGCGGGTCGCCCCGATCCGGTTGAGCAGCATGAACCAGATCAACGTCGCCAGAAGACCGGGGAACAGCGTTGTGTAGCTGAACGCCAGAACCAGCGGCACTGTCAGATGTATGCGGATCGTTTCGAAAATCGGGGCTGCGACAAACAGAACCGCAGCACCCACGAACATCTGCAGTCCGACCACCATCATGAAATTGCCGCCCGACGTGGCCCCGCGCACGGAGAGAGTCGCGAAGGTCAGGGCGAGGGCTGCGATTCCACAAAGGGCCACTCCGAACAGATCGACACCTGCGCCGATGCGGTTGCCCATGATGAGGGCAACGCCAACAAATCCAGCCAGTAGCCCTACAATCCCCAAGGGGCGCAAACGCTCACCCAGGAATGCCCAGCCCGCCAGTGCAACAAGCAGCGGCATGGTGGATGCGATTATCGCCGCGACCGAGGCCTCGACAGTTTGCATCGCATAGAAATTCAGACCCAAATAAAGGGCATTTTGGCAAACTCCGAACAGTATGGTTGCGCGCCACTGCTCACGTGTGAGGTGCTAGGATTGGCCCATGGCCCGCGCGATCGCGACGCCGATGATGCCGGAAATCAAAAAGCGCAACGCCAGCGAAAACAGAGGCGATGCATCCGCAACGATGATCCGAGCCGACGTAAAAGCCGACGACCAGATCAGGGCAAAGGTCAGCCCCATTGCGATGGCGCGCAGATCCATTTCCATCTCCTTGGGTGGGCGGTGTGCCTTTCTTAAACACCTCTTCCTGCAAGAAAAAGGGGCCACCTTCCGGCAGCCCCGCATTCTGTCAACATGACGTCGCGGCTTAGCCGTTCACGCTGTCTTTCAGAGCTTTTGCAATGGTCATCTTCACAACCTTGTCGGCTTCTTTGGTGAAGGTCTCACCAGTGGCCGGGTTGCGAACCTGACGCTCGGGGCGTTCGCGGCAGTAGATTTTGCCAACGCCGGGAAGGGTTACTGCGCCACCGGCCGAAACTTCGCGGGTGATCAGGCCGGTCACAGCCTCCAGCGCCGCGTTCGCGGATTTCTTGTCGGTTCCCATTTCCTCAGCGAGAGCAGCCACCAGCTGAGTCTTTGTCATAGGCTTTGCCATTTCTTGGTCTCCTTAACGTGCCCGATCTATAGGGCCTCACCGCGTAACTGTAACGGGATATTGTGGGCGAACACAACGAATAGTAGCGCGGAAAACCCTAAAAATATGGGGAAAACGTTGCTTTTTTACGTCAGAGGAAGGCCGTTTCGTCAAATGAACGCAATTTCCGGCTGTGCAAGCGTTCCAAAGGCATACCGCGCAGATGCTCCATCGCCTTTATTCCGATCGCCAGATGGCGGCTGACCTGAGTTGTATAGAAGGACGACGCCATGCCGGGAAGCTTCAATTCACCATGCAGCGGTTTGTCGGAGACGCACAGCAAAGTTCCGTAGGGGACCTTGAATCTGTAGCCATTTGCAGCAATCGTGGCGCTTTCCATATCCAGCGCAATTGCTCGGGATTGGCTAAGCCGCTGCACCGGGCCGGATTGATCGCGCAGCTCCCAATTGCGGTTGTCGACCGAGGCGACAGTGCCCGTCCGCATGATCCGCTTCAGCTCATACCCTTCAAGTTCGGTGACCTCGGCCACGGCGCGTTCCAGCGCCACTTGAATCTCCGCCAGAGGTGGGATCGGGACCCAGACCGGCAGGTCATCGTCCAGAACCTTATCTTCGCGTAGATAGGCATGGGCCAGGACGAAATCGCCCAAGGCTTGCGTATTGCGCAGACCGGCGCAGTGCCCGACCATCAACCAGGCATGCGGGCGTAGAACCGCAATATGGTCGGTGGCAGTTTTGGCGTTGGACGGCCCAACGCCGATATTGACCAGAGTAATGCCGGATCCATCCGCCCGTTTTAGGTGATAGGTCGGCATCTGAGGCAGCTTCATAGGCTGCTCCAGCGGCGCATCTGCCTCGGTGATCTCGATATTCCCGGTCGAGACAAAGCTGGTGTACCCGCTATCTGGGTCGGCGAGTTGTTCACGCGCGTAGTTTTCGAACTCGGATACGTAGAACTGGTAGTTGGTGAACAGAACATGGTTCTGGAAATGCCCCGCATCTGTCGCGGTATAGTGTGCCAGCCGCGCCAGAGAGTAATCGACGCGCTGGGCGGTGAACAAAGCAAGCGGTCCGACCTCGGTATGATCATGCACGCCATTGACGATGTCGTCATTGGTTGTTGTGAGATCGGGCACGTCGAACACATCGCGCAAGGTGAAACCCGCAGCACCTTGATGCGGCACCACTAGATCTGGGTTGTTGGCGACTGCAAAATGAACCGGAATCGGCGTATCTGATGCTCCGATGGTCACCGGCTGGTCGTGGTTCTTAATCAGCAACGCGATCTGCTGCGTCAGGTACGAGCGGAACAGGTCAGGCCGCGTCACGGTGGTTGCATGGATGCCAGGTTCCGAGACATGCCCGAAACTCAGTCGGCTATCGACCTGCGCGTAGCTTGAGGTCTTGATGCGAATTTCCGGGTAATAGGCTCTAATACGGGCCGAAGGGGCCCCATCCTGCATGGCCGCCGAGAAGCCCTCGCATAAGAAATCCGTGGCTTGATTGTAGAGAAGTTCAAGCCGCGCGACGGCAGCCTCGGGGTCGGTGAAGTCTTCCGCAGCAGGTGTGTCAGGTGTTTTTATTATTGTCATGCCAGAGGTTCCAGAAGGTCTATCTTTTCAAACGTGCGGACATCCACCAGCCCAAGATCCGAGATCCGCAATTCGGGGATCACAACGAGGGCCAGCAGAGAGTGTTGCATATATGCGTTGTTTAGTTGACAGCCGCAGGCCTCCATCGCCTCGACCATCTTTTGGGCTTTGGCCGCGACCTCGGCAGCAGGGCTGTCGGACATCAGGCCAGCGATAGGCAGTTCCACCAGCGCCAGTTCCTGACCGTCCCGGAACAGGGTGATACCACCACCGACCTCGGCCAGACGGTTGGCGGCTAGCGCCATCTGTGTGCGGTCGGTGCCGACGACGATCATGTGGTGGCTGTCATGGGCCACGGTTGAGGCCATCGCCATGTTGCCCTGATAGCCAAAGCCCGAGACGAACGCGTTCGTGACCCCTCCGGTGGCGCGATGGCGTTCCACCAGCGCGATCTGACAGACCTCGCCCTCCCCCTCGACCAGACCACCGATGATCGGCAATTCGGCCTTCAGCGCCTTGGTCGGGGCCTGGTTTTCGACAACACCGATGACGTTGGCTTGAACCCGGTTCGCGCCTGCAGGGGCCTGGATTTCAAAGTCGCTTTCCGTCAGCTCATGTCCCAGATGCACCGTATTGCGCGCATTTTCCGGCCAGTTCAGATGCGGGCATTCGGTAGTGATGGTACCGTTCTCAGCGACCACCTGCCCACGCGCAATGACCGTCTCGATCGGCAAATCGGTCAAGTCCGAGCTGAGGATGATATCCGCGCGCCGCCCCGGCGTGACCGAGCCTATCTCGCGCTCCAGCCCGAAATGCGTTGCTGTGTTGATCGTGGCCATTTGTAACGCGACCAAAGGCTCACACCCACAGGCGATGGCATGGCGCACCACTCGGTTCATATGGCCCTCATTGACCAAGGTGCCAGAGTGGCAATCGTCGGTACACAAAATGAAGTTTCGCGGGTCCAGACCTTTCTCAGTGACAGCCGTGATCTGGGTCTCCACATCGTACCAGGCAGACCCCAGCCGCATCATCGAGCGCATCCCCTGCCGAACCCGTGCAATGGCGTCAGCCTCACAGGTGCCTTCATGGTCATCCGCCGGTCCACCAGCAACATAAGCGGAAAAATCAGACCCTAAATCAGGCGAAGCATAGTGTCCGCCGACCGTTTTTCCGGCCCGTTGAGTGGCTGCGATCTCAGCCAACATCTTCGGATCGCCGTTGATCACACCTGGGAAATTCATCATCTCACCCAGCCCGATGATACCCGGCCAGCTCATCGCCTGCGCCACATCCTCGGGCGAGATTTCATAGCCGGTGGTCTCCAATCCCGGGGCCGATGGCGCGCAGGAGGGCATCTGAGTGAAGATATTCACCGGTTGCATCATTGCCTCATCATGCATCATGCGCACGCCGTCGAGGCCCAGCACATTTGCGATCTCGTGTGGGTCGGTAAACATCGAGGTCGTGCCATGCGGGATCACGGCCCGCGCGAATTCAGCCGGTGTCAGCATCCCCGATTCGATGTGCATATGCGCGTCGCACAGGCCGGGCAGAATGTACCGCCCGTTGGCGTCAATGATCTGCGTGTCGGGACCGATACAGTGGCTGGCATCAGGCCCGACAAAGGCAATCCGCCCTTCAGCGATGGCGACGGAGTGATCGGGCAGCAGCTCTCGGCTGTGAACATTGACCCAGATACCACCGCGGATCACCATATCCGCGGGTTCGCGACCTGCGGCAACGGCGATTAAACGGGGGGCGACATCGGGCCAACTTGGGAAGGGTGTGTATTCCATGGCTCAACTTTCCCGAATGTGTTGTCAGGTGCAACCCCGGTAATCCCGTATCATGAAATCATCACAAATCTCGTCCGCAGCGCGCCAGCGCTGCCCGGCCCAACCAGAGAAGCTGCCCCGAAAAGGGGCCGCGACGATGGGTGGGAGAAACCCCCTCACCCGATCTCGCGCCGTATCCAATTGGCAAAGGCCACCGCGCCAGGCGTTTCCTCGGCCTGGGGGGAAAGCAACAGGTAATACGCCTCGGGCATCTCTGCGCGATGCTCAAAAGGGGCCACCAGCAAGCCCTGCTCAATCAACCGGTCTGCGATCGTATCATGCGCGAGGCACAAGCCGCCCCCAGCCATCGCCGCTGACAAACAAACCAGATAGGTCGTGGCGTAAGTGATGTTCGGTTTTCCCCATATTAGAGCCTGATCATCCGCCCAACTGGCCCAATTCGAAAGCAGGTTTGAGCAATCATACAAAGGCTTTTCCTGCAGCGTTTCCAGGTCGACACTGAAACCAGGCGCACAGACGGGATAGTAGTGTTCACGTCGCAGCAACTCAGTCCGGACCGTATCGGCGGGCCTGAGGGAAAAGCGAATCTCGACCGCAGCACCTTCGGCCATTTCCTGTGGCTCCCAGAGCTCTGTGAAGATGTTTAATTGCACATCCGGATGCTCAGCCCGAAAGGCCGGCAGGCGCGGGGCCAGCCAGTTCACGGCAAAGGTTATGTTGCACTGAACCTGAACCGCGTTTTGCTGAGCGCCCGTTACGGCCTGTGTGCCACGCACCAGCGTTCGAAATGCCTCTCGCACGACTGGCAGGTAAGTGATTCCAGCCTGGGTCAGTTCCAGCGCCTTGGGGCGTCGTAAGAACAAGGGTTGGCCCAGATGACCCTCGAGCGACTTGATCTGCTGGCTTACAGCGCTTTGCGTCATGTTCAGATCGCGGGCGGCGCCGGTGAATGACAGATGGCGTGCCGCCGCCTCGAATGTGCGCAGCCAGCCCAGAGGAGGCAGGGAATTCTGCATCTTCATAACCTCACCATAAGTTCTACTAATGAGATAGATGCGTTTTTTTCGTTGGTCAAACTCAAGGACCCAAGGCAGGCTTTGTTCAAACCAATTGCCCTAAGGAGCGTTCCCATGAGTGTCGCCAATCTTCGCCCCAATATCGACCATTGGTCCGAGCGTGTGGACATGGCCGCGACGTTCCGCTGGACCGAGCGTCTGAACCTGCACGAGGCCGTTGCCAACCATTTCAGCCTTGCAGTGAACGAGGACGGCACGCAGTTCCTGATGAATCCCAATCAAATGTATTTCGGGCGAATCCGGGCCTCGGACCTGTTGTTGCTGGATGCCAATGATCCGGATGTCATGAGCCAACCAGGCGCGCCGGACCCGACCGCTTGGGGGCTTCACGGGTCGATCCATCGCCACTGCCCGCATGCACGGTGTGTCATGCATGTGCATTCGATCTTTGCCACTGTGCTGGCATCGCTGGCGGACAGCAACATGCCCCCTATCGACCAGAACACGGCCACTTTCTACAACCGTTATGTGATTGATGAGGAATTCGGTGGTCTGGCGTTTGAGAGCGAGGGGGAACGCTGCGCCTCAATGCTGTCGGACCCGAAAAAGAAGGTCATGATCATGGGCAACCATGGTGTTCTGATCATCGGCAGCGACCCGGCAGATGCCTTTAATAGACTCTATTATTTCGAGCGCGCCGCCGAAACCTACATTCGTGCGCTGCAAACGGGCCAACCGTTGCGCGTGCTATCCGATGAGATCGCCGAGAAGACTGCGCAAGAGCTGGATGACTACCCCGATCAAGCCGAGGCGCATCTTCGTGAGATCAAAGCCCTGCTCGACGCCGAAGGCTCGGACTACGCAACCTGACCAAATAGACAGAAGTGACTGCCATGACCGACACCGCTCAGGACCCGGAAGCCGCCCGCTGGAACTATCACCCCGAAGGACCGGTGGGTTTGAACCCGCTTTTCACTTGGCCGCCCCGCCCGGCGGCGGTTGTAAAATGGTATGGCGGGGCTTGGTTGCAGATCACCTCGCTGACCCTGTGCATGACACTGGCCGTGATCGCCTATGTCCTGTTCTTCCCCGGATTGGACGCAATGAAGAGCTTTTCGGCGGGGTGGATGTTCCGGATTTGGCTGCTGAATATGGTGCCTCAGATTCTGGTCGCAGGCGGTTTGCATTGGTGGCTTTACATGCGCAAAGGGCAGGGCATGTACAAAAAGTTCGATCGCCGTGATCTGACCCGGGACAACGGCAGTTTCACCTTTCGCAATCAGGTCCTCGACAACATTTGGTGGACCTTGGGCAGCGCGATGACAGTGGCGACCGTTTATCAATGGGTGATCTTTTGGGCGATGGCGAATGGTTATGTGCCAACCGTGACATGGTCCAGCGCGCCGGTTTGGTTTGTCCTTTGGATGTTGCTGATTCCTATGTGGTCGGGCCTACACTTCTATTGGGTGCACCGGTTGGAGCATCATCCGAAGCTCTACAAACATGTCCACGCGGTGCATCATCGCAACGTCAATATCGGGCCCTGGTCGGGTATCTCAAACCATTGGTATGAGAACATCCTCTACTTCACGACCTATTTCATTCACCTGATCATCCCATCGCACCCGCTGCACCTTCTGTTCCATACCTACTTTCAGCAGATCAGCCCGGTTCTGTCCCATTCCGGTTTCGAAAAGCTGCGGGCGAAAGAGACAGATGCTGCCCGGGCAGGTGATTTTTTCCATCAGCTGCATCATCGCTATTTTGAGTGTAACTATGGCACCTCGGAAATCCCGTTCGACAAGTGGTTCGGCACCTATCACGACGGTTCGGCCGAGGCGACGACGCGCACGCGGGCGTTCAAGAAACAGATGTACACCTAGCGTTTCAGGTCAAAGACCTGATCAGGTCCTTTCGAACAGGGCGACATAGGCCGTGTCGTCCTTGTTCGGACCGACGGCGAGATCTCCGTAGATGCGGACCTCGGGCAGGGACAGGTTGATGATCTGACCCTGCTCAAGCTGCCTGAAGGCGCCGGCAAAGCCTAGTTTTTCATAGTGTTTGGCGTTGATTGAAACGGCAAATTGCGCACCGGGGCGTGCGACGCGGAGCAAGGCGGGCAGGACCTCGGGGCCCAGATGGCCATGGGTGAACGTGCCAGAGGACACGATACCCGAATAGCTGTGGCGCGGCACCGGGATGCCTTGGGTCAGGTCGGCCTCGATCGCGTCGCGATAGGTGTCCTTGCGCATGGCCTGATCCAGCATTTCGGCGCTGATATCCGTGGCGTCGATTGGCCCAACGCCCAGATCGGCCAGAACCGCACCGCACAGGCCAGTGCCTGCACCGACATCCAGCACCGGGCCTTGCCCTCCAGCCCGCACAAAGGCGCGGGCGGTGTGGATATGCAGCTGATAATCCTCGCGCGCGGCAAAACCGTCATCATAATCGCCCGCCCACTCGGCATAGAGGCGCTTGTTGTCGTCGGGAGAGTTCAGCGCATAGGCCGCGTGCAGGTCTGGGGTTTTCTCGCTCATGCCTAAAAGAAAGGCGCATCGCGAGATTCGAATCAAGTGAGTCGACGTGGCGCTTGCATCCCCGGTCTGCTCGGATCATCTAGAGGGCATGACGAACACACTGTTTTCCTTTGGTCACGGATACTCTGCCCAAGCCCTGTCGCGCCGCCTGACGCCCGAGGGTTGGCGCGTTGTTGGCACCACGCGGGATGCCGAGGGTACTGACGCTATTCGCGCCTCCGGCGCTGAGCCGTTGATCTGGCCTGGAGAAGTGCCGGATCTGGATGGGGTCTCGCATCTGCTGATCTCGACCGCACCGAAGGAGGATGGCGATCCGGTTCTGGCAGCGCTGGGGACAGAGATCGCCGCGCGCGCGGAGCAGTTCAAATGGGTTGGATATCTGTCGACCACCGCGATCTATGGCGATCATCAGGGCAACTGGGTGGATGAGACCACGCCACCTGCGCCGACAGCCAAACGCGGGCGCTGGCGATTGCAGGCCGAGGAGCAATGGTCGGCCATTCCTAACCTGCCGATCCATATCTTCAGGCTCGCCGGTATTTACGGCCCCGGTCGCGGACCGTTCTCCAAGCTCAAGGGCGGTGGGACCCGGCGGATTATCAAACCGGGTCAGGTGTTTTCGCGTATCCATGTGGAGGATATCGCGCAGGTTCTCGCAGCCTCAATGGCGGCCCCGAATCCCGGCGCTGTTTATAATGTTTGCGATGATGAGCCGGTGCCGCCGCAGGATGTGATCGGCTACGCAGCCGAACTGCAGGGCCTGCCGCTACCTCCCGCCGTTCCGTTTGAAGAGGCCGAAATGACGCCGATGGCACGCAGTTTCTACAGCGAGAATAAGCGGGTTCGAAACAACCGGATCAAGGATGAGCTTGGGGTCAAGCTGCTCTACCCCAACTACCGGGTTGGACTTGAGGCCCTGATGAAGGTCACTGAGCAGCCTTGATCATGTCAGCCGCTTTCTCGGCAATCATGATCGTCGGCGCATTGGTGTTGCCCGAGATCAGAGTTGGCATGATCGAAGCATCGACGACCCGCAACCCTTCGATCCCGTGAACCTTTAGCTCTGGGTCGACCACAGCCATCTCATCCAGCCCCATCTTGCAGGTGCCTACCGGGTGATAGATCGTATCGGCGCGGGCGCGGATATGGCGTTCCCAATCCGCGTCGGTTTCGGCGGTTTCAGTCCCGAACATCTCTTTGTGCTGGTAACTGGCAAGGGCGGGGGCCTGCATGATATCGCGCATCATCCGCGCACCTTTGATCATGGTTTGCAGATCGCGGTCATCGGACAGAAAATTGGGATCAATGGCGGGCGCGGCAAAGGGATCGGCGCTGTGCAGGCCAACTGTGCCGCGGCTTTCGGGCCTTAGCTTGCAGATGTGGCAACTATAGCCATGACCATAGTGTAGCTTGCGGGCGTGATCATCGACCAGGGCAATGGCGAAATGGAGCTGAATATCGGGGCGATCAAGCTCAGGAGAGGTCTTCAAGAACGCAGCCCCTTCGGCAAACGGAGTCGAGGCCATCGACGACCCGGTTTTGCGCCAGCGCAACAGGTGCCCCATCAGGCGCACGCCTGCCGTCAGGCCGATGCCAAAATTGTCGGTGTCCTTGGTCTTGTAGGCCAGAATGAAATCCAGATGATCTTGCAGGTTCTTACCAACGCCGGGCAGGTCATGCAGGACTGCGATTCCGTGTCGGTGCAACTCTTCCCCGTCGCCGATACCGGACAGCTGCAAAATTTGCGGAGATTGCAGCGCGCCTGCACAGATCAATACCTCTCGTCTGGCCGAGACCGAGATATCTTCGCCTTTTGCTCTCTTCTTATAGATCACTCCAGTCGCGCGTTTGCCATCGAAGGTCAGTTCTTTGGCATGGGCATGGGTGATGACGGTCAGGTTTGAACGATCCATGACCGGATGCACATAGGCTGCGGCGGCTGAACATCTTTCCCCGTTGCGGATCGGGTCATGGAATTGCGTCACCTGATAGAGGCCGACGCCCTCGTTATCGCCGCGATTGAAATCCTCGACGCGGCGGTGCTGCATTTGGCTGGTGGCATCAATGAAGGCATGGGTGATTGGGCGCGGCTCTTTCTGATCCGACACCTGCAGGGGGCCGCTATCGCCATGTAGGTCATCTGCGCCCTGCTCGTTGTTTTCCGAGCGTTTGAAGTAAGGCAGAACGCTGTCCCAATCCCAACCGGTGCAGCTCAGATCGGCCCAACCGTCATAGTCCTGCCGCTGCCCGCGTATATATAGCATGGCATTGATCGCGCTGGAGCCTCCCAAGGCTTTGCCGCGCGGCTGATATCCTTTCCGCCCGTTCAGGCCCGGTTGCGGGACTGTCTCGAACGCCCAATTGCTGATCTTGGGGCGTCCGGGAAGCGTCGACACTACGGCGGCGGGCATACGGATGGCGATATGTTTTCCGGGACCACCGGCCTCAAGCAGGCAGACGCTGATGTTCGGGTCCTCGCTCAGGCGACCGGCCAGAACCGATCCGGCCGAGCCTCCGCCGACGATCACATAGTCAAACTCCATCCTGCTGTCCTTATGTCCTGCTCGGGGTCCTTGGCCGCTTGTTCGAGCCAGACTGAAAGCGAACAGGGAAGAAGACAATCTGCCTGTGGGGGTTGTGACCCAAGGTTACGAGTCGGAGGATCTGTGAGTTATAGGATTTGGTTATGGTTATTATGAGAAAACAAAACTTATCTCTATGTCTTTGGTTTGCTAGATTTCCCTCGACACAAGGGCGCAGAGTCGCCCTGATGAATGGGGGCTGCGCCAATTTCGGCGGGCGACCCTTGAAATCCATCAGGGCTACATCTTTCTGTAATCTTGTTCGTTACAGTTAATACCGCGCTGAGCCGCAAGACCTGAGCCAGGATTGGAGATCGATATGGACGGAAGTGATAACCCCAAAGCAGGCGGTTGCCCTGTGATGCATGGCGCTGGCACGCGGTCGAACCGCGACTGGTGGCCCAACCAGCTGAAGCTTTCGATCCTGCATCAACATGCACCGGCATCGAATCCGATGGGCTCAGATTTCGACTATGCGGAAGAGTTCAAGAAGCTGGACTACAAAGCGCTGAAAGAAGACCTCTATGCGCTGATGACGGATTCGCAGGACTGGTGGCCGGCGGATTACGGTCACTATGGTGGCTTCTTCATCCGCATGGCGTGGCACAGTGCAGGTACGTACCGGACGGCAGACGGTCGTGGCGGCGCCTCGACCGGCAACCAGCGTTTTGCTCCGTTGAACAGCTGGCCGGATAACGGCAATCTCGACAAAGCGCGTCGCCTGTTGTGGCCGATCAAGCAGAAATACGGCAACCAGATTTCCTGGGCCGACCTGATGATTCTGGCGGGCAACTGCGCCATCGAGTCGATGGGCGGCAAGACCTTTGGTTTCGCAGGTGGCCGCGAAGACATCTGGGGCCCAGAGGAAGACATCTATTGGGGTTCGGAAACCGAATGGCTGGCCCCAACGGACAACCCACATAGCCGTTACTCGGGCGAGCGTGATCTGGAAAACCCACTGGCCGCCGTGCAGATGGGTCTGATCTACGTGAACCCAGAAGGTCCAGACGGACAGCCTGACGCGCTGGCCTCGGGCCGCGACATCCGTGACACCTTTGGTCGTATGGCGATGAATGACGAGGAAACCGTCGCTCTGGTCGCAGGTGGCCATACCTTTGGTAAGGCGCATGGTGCGGGTGATCCCGATCTGGTTGGTCCCGATCCAGAGGCCGCTCCGATTGAAGAGATGGGGTTTGGCTGGATTAACAAGTTTGGCTCGGGCAAGGGTGACGACACAACCACCTCGGGGATCGAGGGCGCTTGGACGGCCAACCCAACTAAGTGGGACAATGGTTACTTCGACCTGTTGTTCGGCTATGACTGGAACCTGACTAAAAGCCCCTCGGGCGCGTGGATTTGGGAGCCGGTGAATGTCAAAGAAGAAGATATGGCCCCGCAGGCGCATGATCCGTCGAAGAAGGTCAAAACCATGATGACCACCGCCGACATGGCAATGCGCATGGATCCGATCTATGGCCCGATCTCGAAACGCTTCCACGAGAACCCGGACGAGTTCGCCGATGCCTTCGCCCGCGCATGGTTCAAGCTGACTCACCGCGACATGGGTCCGCGCTCGGCTTACATTGGCGAAGAAGCCCCCGCTGAGGAGCTGATTTGGCAGGACAACGTCCCTGCTGTCGATCACGATCTGGTGGATGATGCGGATGTGGCCGACCTGAAAGCCAAGATCGCGGCCACCGGTCTGTCTGTGTCCGAATTGGTTTCAACTGCATGGGCCTCGGCTTCGACTTACCGTGGGTCGGACAAGCGGGGCGGTGCCAATGGTGCCCGTATCCGTCTTGCGCCACAGAAAGACTGGGACGTCAACGAACCTATGAAGCTGTCCAAGGCGCTGGGCGCGTTGGAAGGCGTTCAGGCCGCGTTTAACGAGGCTCAATCTGGTGGCAAGAAAGTGTCCTTGGCCGATGTGATCGTTCTGGCCGGTGCTGTTGGTATCGAACAGGCGGCCAAAGCAGGCGGTCAGGATGTTGAAGTTCCGTTCACCCCGGGCCGGACCGACGCGTCGCAAGATCAGACCGATGTGGACAGCTTTGCAGTTATGGAGCCAATCGCAGATGGGTTCCGTAATTACCAGAAGGCCGACTATACCGTCTCGCCCGAAGAGCTGTTAGTCGACCGGGCGCAGCTGCTGACACTGTCAGCCCCGGAGATGACGGCCCTTGTTGGCGGTCTGCGCGTCTTGGGTGCGAATTTCGGCGACAGCAAGCACGGTGTGTTCACAGATCGCGTCGGGGTTCTGAGCAACGACTTCTTCACCAACATTCTGGACATGAGCACCGAATGGAAGCCGTCGGGTAAAGGCGTCTATGAAGGTCGTGATCGTTCCAGCGGTGCGGTCAAATGGACGGGCACCCGTGTCGATCTGGTCTTCGGTTCGAACTCGCAACTGCGGGCATTGGCCGAGGTGTATGGTCAGGCAGATGCCGAGGGCAAATTCGTCTGTGACTTCGTGTCGGCCTGGAACAAGGTGATGAACGTGGATCGTTTTGATTTGAAGTGATTGCCTACACCGCTCACGAAAAAGCGGCGTCCGAGGAGACTCGGGCGGCGTTTTTGTTGGCCTGTCCTGAACGCATACCAAGCATTGGGTACGATTCAGGTGTTTGGCTGTTCGTTGTCAGCTACCCGTGGGGATATAGGCGGAAAAACCGCCAGTAAAATGAAGCTAACCTGTTGCTTTTATTAAGGTAGGAAACTTTCTGCCGAGAAATTTGAAGTTTTTGCAAAATGGGGGTTGCAGGTCCCAGACCTAATCCGTAAATACCCCTTCACCGGCGCTGCTGAGGCGCTGGGGCGCTGCTGAGGCGGCGGGGACGCTCAGGATAGACTGGGGGCATCTGAGGTTGAGTTTTAGGCGGGCGCGCTGAGGGATTGGCGCAACGGTCTGGTTTTTGGCTCTGGGTGTTTGTTCTTTGACATTGATGGATAACTGAAGAGATATGTGGGCGGTTTGGTTCGTTTCGACGGATTGAATGTCTGTATATCGCGCTGGTAGGTTTCTCGAGTGATCGGGGCGGATGATCCAGTGTCAGCTTCACTGTTTGTTCGGTACTTTGGTTTCTATGAAGCTGAAGCACAGACAAACAGATGACTTTTGGTTGCACCCTGCCTAGCCGGGTAGGGGTATTGCCTAATCGCGCTC
>NZ_CBDAQX010000023.1:122500-442012 GCF_965199275.1 Ruegeria sp.
CAATATGGGGTTTAAACAGGTACTTAAGACCTGAATACATAGGGTTTTAAGAGCAAACCCGGGGAACTGAAACATCTAAGTACCCGGAGGAAAGGAAATCAATTGATACTCCCCTAGTAGCGGCGAGCGAACGGGGACCAGCCGAGCCAGATAAGTGACTAGAACACGTTGGGAAGCGTGGCCATAGCGGGTGACAGCCCCGTATAGGAAGCTTTGATGGACGTATTAAGTAGGGCGGAACACGTGAAATTCTGTCTGAAGATCGGAGGACCACCTTCGAAGGCTAAGTACTCCTTGCTGACCGATAGCGAACCAGTACCGTGAGGGAAAGGTGAAAAGCACCCCGACGAGGGGAGTGAAACAGTACCTGAAACCGAACGCCTACAATCAGTCGGAGGATCCTCGAGATCTGACGGCGTACCTTTTGTATAATGGGTCATCGACTTGGTCTTACGAGCAAGCTTAAGCCGTTAGGTGTAGGCGTAGCGAAAGCGAGTCTTAATAGGGCGCATGAGTTCGTGGGATCAGACCCGAAACCGAGTGATCTAGGCATGGCCAGGTTGAAGGTAAGGTAACACTTACTGGAGGACCGAACCCACATCCGTTGAAAAGGATCGGGATGAGCTGTGCCTAGGGGTGAAAGGCCAATCAAACTCGGAGATAGCTGGTTCTCTGCGAAATCTATTTAGGTAGAGCGTCATCCGAATACCCCGGGGGGTAGAGCACTGGATGGGTAATGGGGCCCCACAGGCTTACTGATCCTAACCAAACTCCGAATACCCGGGAGTACTAGATGGCAGACACACTGCGGATGCTAACGTCCGTAGTGGAGAGGGAAACAACCCTGACCTACGACTAAGGCCCCCAATTCATGGCTAAGTGGGAAAGCAGGTGGGACGACCAAAACAACCAGGAGGTTGGCTTAGAAGCAGCCATCCTTTAAAGATAGCGTAACAGCTCACTGGTCTAAATAAGTTGTCCTGCGGCGAAGATGTAACGGGGCTCAAGCCATGAGCCGAAGTCTAGGGATGCGTAAGCATCGGTAGCAGAGCGTAGTGTGACATAGAACTCATCCGTATTTGCATCTGTGCTGTGTAAGCAGTTGGATGTAATGACGGATTGAGTTCTTTCGATGAAGCCGGGGCGTGAGCCATCCGGTGGAGAGATCACTAGTGAGAATGATGACATGAGTAGCGACAAAGAGTGTGAGAGACACTCTCGCCGAAAGTCCAAGGGTTCCTGCTTAAAGCTAATCTGAGCAGGGTAAGCCGGCCCCTAAGCCGAGGCCGAAAGGCGTAGGCGATGGGAACTAGGTTAATATTCCTAGGCCAGGAGGATGTGACGGATCACAGGTGTAGTTCAATCTTATCGGATTGATTGGGCTGCTGAGTGGTTCCTGGAAATAGCCCTCCATCAGACCGTACCCTAAACCGACACAGGTGGACTGGTAGAGCATACCAAGGCGCTTGAGAGAACGATGTTGAAGGAACTCGGCAAAATACCTCCGTAAGTTCGCGAGAAGGAGGCCCGGTTCCTAGGCAACTAGGGGCTGGGGGCACAAACCAGGGGGTGGCGACTGTTTATTAAAAACACAGGGCTCTGCGAAGTCGCAAGACGACGTATAGGGTCTGACGCCTGCCCGGTGCCTGAAGGTTAAAAGGAGAGGTGAGAGCCTTGAATTGAAGCCCAGGTAAACGGCGGCCGTAACTATAACGGTCCTAAGGTAGCGAAATTCCTTGTCGGGTAAGTTCCGACCTGCACGAATGGCGTAACGACTTCTCCGCTGTCTCCAACATCGACTCAGCGAAATTGAATTGCCTGTCAAGATGCAGGCTTCCCGCGGTTAGACGGAAAGACCCCGTGCACCTTTACTACAGCTTCGCACTGGCATCAGGATTGTGATGTGCAGGATAGGTGGTAGGCTTTGAAGCGGAAACGCAAGTATCCGTGGAGCCTCCCTTGAGATACCACCCTTCGCACTCTTGATGTCTAACCGCGGTCCGTTATCCGGATCCGGGACCCTGCGTGGCGGGTAGTTTGACTGGGGCGGTCGCCTCCTAAAGCGTAACGGAGGCGCGCGAAGGTTGGCTCAGAGCGGTCGGAAATCGCTCGTTGAGTGCAATGGCAGAAGCCAGCCTGACTGCGAGACTGACAAGTCGAGCAGAGTCGAAAGACGGCCATAGTGATCCGGTGGTCCCGAGTGGAAGGGCCATCGCTCAACGGATAAAAGGTACGCCGGGGATAACAGGCTGATACCGCCCAAGAGTCCATATCGACGGCAGTGTTTGGCACCTCGATGTCGGCTCATCTCATCCTGGGGCTGGAGCAGGTCCCAAGGGTACGGCTGTTCGCCGTTTAAAGAGGTACGTGAGCTGGGTTTAGAACGTCGTGAGACAGTTCGGTCCCTATCTGCCGTGGGTGTAGGAGACTTGAGAGGAGTTGCCCCTAGTACGAGAGGACCGGGGTGAACGATCCACTGGTGGACCAGTTGTCGTGCCAACGGCAGTGCTGGGTAGCTATGATCGGACAGGATAACCGCTGAAGGCATCTAAGCGGGAAGCCCCCCTCAAAACAAGGTCTCCCTGAGGGCCGTGGAAGACCACCACGTCAATAGGCCGGAGATGTAAGCGCAGTAATGCGTTCAGTTGACCGGTACTAATCGCCCGATAGGCTTGATTTGATCCAGTAACAGAAAGACAAATCAAAACCAGAAGCATACACCGACCTTGACTAAGGATAGCCTCGCAGCGCCAAGCCGCGATGTTGATTGAAAACACAACCGAGTGGCAACGCACATACGCTAACTGCCACCTCGTCGCTTTCTTGCACAGCAAGAAAGTCAACATGGGCTTTTCCTCGGTTTGGTGGTCATAGCGCAAGTGAAACACCCGGTCCCATCCCGAACCCGGAAGTTAAGCACTGCCGCGCCAATGGTACTTGGGCTTAAGCCCCGGGAGAGTAGGTCACCGCCAAACCTAGCAAAAGCCCACAGTCTCTCTAACGATGAAACAAATCTGACTCTGACGCGGGATGGAGCAGCCCGGTAGCTCGTCAGGCTCATAACCTGAAGGTCGCAGGTTCAAATCCTGCTCCCGCAACCAGCGTCAGAAAATCCAAACAGCCCGTCCAGACTACAATTGATCCAACAGATCAATTGCTTAACGTCCTCACCTCGTCAGGCTCATAACCTGAAGGTCACAGGTTCAAATCCTCTCCCAAATCCACTTGGGTCGAACAAAGTGTCGAACAAGCCGCCCCAGGGCGGCTTTGTTCGTTCTGGGGTGCTCCCAAAAGTGTTTTGGGAAGTTACATTGTTGCTGTAAACTGAAAGAATGTTTTGCCCATCAAGTGGCAGGAAAATTGTTAATCCAGTGAGGGTGCTACGACCGGGGTTAGCGGACTAGAGTATAGCTTTCAAAAACCCCTTCTTTTTTAGGTTATTTCCCGCCCTCACCAATTGATAGCGGGGTTTGAGAGGCACGATATGCCCGACGAACTCGATAAATGGTTGGAATTACACAGCCTTGGTCACTACGCAGAGGCTTTCAAAAAGCAAGATGTTCGCGTATCTGATCTTCCTATTCTAACGAAGAACGATCTGATTGAGATCGGCCTTCCGATTGGGCCGCGTAGGCGAATGCTAGCCGCTATCTCGCAGATGACGCACCCGGAAACAATGGCAACCAAGGCTCCCGAACTTCGCCATCTTACGTTGATGTTTTCTGATCTTGTTGGTTCTACTCAACTTTCTGAGGAGCTTGATATCGAGTCATATAGAGATCTTCTAAACGACTACCAATCACTTTGTTCACAAGCGATAGATACTCATTATGGCCATTTGGCTCAGTTTCAAGGCGACGGTGTCGTCGCCTACTTTGGTTATCCCAAGGCAGAAGAGGACGACGCGGAGAGAGCTGTACTTGCTGGAATTGAAATCTGCCGGAAATTGGCTAAACCCGAGTTTCAAGGCCGAGAACCGATGCAGGCGCGAATAGGTATCGCAACCGGCAATGTCGTAGTTGAGGCTCGTGGTGGACATGGGCTTGCGTTAAGTGATGTCCCAAACCTAGCCGCGCGTATCCAGGCTGTAGCTGAACCAGGTACAGTTGCAGTAAGCAGCGAGACCAAAGATCTGCTTGGTCGAAATTTCGATTGTAAACCACTTGGGTCCTATGAATTCAAAGGCTTCTCCGAACCAATCGGTATTTGGCGGGTGCATGGTGTAAACGAGGCAGAATTACGCTTTGTGGCTAGGCAGCGTGGCAGTCTCGCGCAGATGGTTGGGCGCAGATCTGAGCTCCTTCAACTCAAAAAGTGTTGGAACGATGTGCGTGTGGAAGGCACCAAAGTGGTCTCGATTTGCGGCGAAGCGGGAATCGGGAAGTCAAGGATTGTTGAGGCATTCAATGAAACGGTTTCAACAAATGACAGGCTAAGACTGAACTTTCAGTGTCTGCCAAATCACTCTGGAAGCGTCTTTTTTCCCGTGACTCAGGCGATCGCCCAAGCCGCAGGAATTGCGAGAAAAGACACAGAGGCTCAAAGCCTTGTTAAGCTGCAACACCTGCTGTCCAAGTGGACCGATGATCAAAAAGCGGCGCTTCCGGTCGTTGCGCATTTCCTCTCGATCTCGCTACCAACATTGCCAGAACAACCCTCTACACCACCGGAACAATTGAAAGAACAGTTTTTGGAAGTCTTCGTGGCGGCCATACAAAGGCTAGCAGATAAAAAACCACTTGTGTTGTTGTTTGAAGATTTGCATTGGGTTGATCCGTCTTCTGAGGAGCTTATTGGCTTTATGATTGAGCATCTCAAAAGCGCCCCGGTCCTGATACTATGCACTTACCGTCCTGATTACGAACCTCTTTGGGCTGGCCATGCAAATGTCACTTCAATCACGTTGGCTCGACTTGGGGATGGCCAATCCAGGCAAATGCTAGGAAGTCTGGCGGGGTCATTCAGCATTTCTTCGGAACTCCAAGCTCGAATCATTGCCAAGACGGGCGGTGTACCTCTTTTTTTGGAAGAAATGGTGCGCATGGTTGAGCATAGGTTGACGACAACGAACTCAGACCAAGCTCAGAACGAAGCTCTCTCTTTGCCATCAACTCTCAAGGATCTTTTGACCGCGCTGATTGATAACTTAGTTGTTCCCCGAGACTTTGTTTCTGTTTGTGCTGCGATAGGTCGGACGATTTTTCCAGAAATGCTTGCTGCAGTTTCCAGCCTTTCGGAACAAGTGGTCAAGGCGCGTCTTGATCAACTGACAAATGCAAAGGTACTTGTTAGACATGCAGAAGGTGAAGGCATTTATTACATCTTCCGACATGCTCTGATTCAGGATGCTGCGTACGAACTTCTATTGCCTAGCCGTGCACGTGCTTTGCATAGAACTATTGCCGACGTTATTGCACAACAGTACCCGGAAATTGCGAGCAAAACACCTGAACAATTAGCTCGACATTACTCGCTGTCTGGAACACCAGATTTGGCACGCCATACATGGAAAGAAGCAGCCGAACGCGCTGCGCAACAATCTGCGACTGCTGAAGTTATATGCAATTTGAATGAAGCGATTTCGGAAAATACCAAGATTGACGACGCTATTGATCGAGATTCGCAGGAGCTTGCTCTACGCCGACGTCTTAACGTTGCATTGAACACTCATGCATTTGGCTCCAAAGAGGTTCGCAGCAATCGTGACCGGCTAAATCAATTGCTCAACGAAACGGACGCCAGTTTGCGCGACAGGTTTCTTGCACTAGTGGTCCAATATGGCTCGTTGTTGATGCTGGGTGATACAACCAGCGCTTTAAAGCTGTGTAAGGATATGGAGCGCATAGCAGAACTGACGGACGATTTGACCCTCAAGGCAATCTGGGCTCATAGCACAGGAATGTCCCATTTCATGTTGGGTGATTTTGACAAGGCGCTAGGTTTTTTTGATGTTGCATTAGAATTAAGAAACAGCATCGTCTCAGATAGTATACTAGAATACTATGCTGCTGATATTCGGTCTGTAGATACGGCGATGCGTGTTTGGGCTGTAGCCGTTCAAACAGGTGAATGTTTGACCCTAGCAAAAACGATGGCGTTAGTCGAAAAAGAACCGCACGAGTTCTCCAAATGCTATGCCTTGGGGGTGATGGCTGCGGCGCATCAATTTGCTGGTAATGTCGAGGCAACCCGCCATCTCAGCGAAATTGGAATGAAAATTAGTGAAGAACGCGAATTTCAATACTGGCGAGCGTGGTGCGAGATCTTGAATGGCTGGGCTAAAGCACGTTCTGGATATCCAGTCGTTGGGGCTGACCAAATAAAAGTTGGAATAGACAACTATCTTGCTACTGGATCGACTCAAATGACACTTTACGCGCGAACGCTGCTAGCCGATGCCTTTTGTGTGGCAGATGATTTCGAATCTGGATTTAGCACACTTGAAGCCATCCGCTCAGACCCGCTCGCGCAATCGATCCGGTACCAGTGTACTTTGATAGATCAAGTTGAAACTAAAATAAAAAACCGGCAACGTCGTTCCATTATAGCGGGTTCGTTGGATCAAAGTCAGCAAGAGAAAGATGGGCATTAGCATCTCGAGTATTAAGTAATAGAAGTTTCCTGAAATACTTCTCGTGCCCGATTCCATATGAGAATCATATCGTTTGTGTTACACATATAGAGTTCTCTGACAGTTGATTTTCTATGATTTAATTAGGAGTGAGAAAGATGCCGATTAGTCAAATTTCGAAATTTCTGGGTGTTTCCGCATTCGTGTTTGGCACTTTTGCCACGGCGGTCTCATCACAGGAAAGTTCGGGCGAAACGATGGTCTCGCGTAACGTATTTGCGATAATTGAAGGATTGGACAAAGAACAAAGCCTCAGCTCGTTTACCATTGAAGTGGACAGGGAACGTCAACCGCTGGATATTGCCGCCCTCGCTCAGGACGTGGTGGACGGTAAATTAGATTACCGTAGCGATGATTTTGCTCAGATCTTAGTGGACGCCAAAGACAATGAACTGATTGGGAGTGATTTGGGTGCATTGGTCGATGCATACCAGGATGGTGGCATGCATGCCGTGGCGGCAGAGCAAGTGATTGCGTTTGTGCAGGGTGGCGCCGATTGCGTTGCGAACGGAGGCGTTCTTGCTTCGGATCGACCGCGTCTGATCCGAAGTGAGATGGACCTTCATTTCAATGTTGGGCCATTGCCAGATGGAAGCAATTTCGGAAGGGGTCAGTTCGATGTCAGCTCAATTAAGGTGTTGTTGTGCGTTGTTGCGAACGCACCGGAAAACAGCTACCCAATTATTGTTGACAGGCGGTGGGTGTTTAACGTCGGTGATGAAGCACTTATCGAGCAAACTGATGTTGAGTTTCCTCCGAATTCTGGAAAGATTTACCCGTTCAACCTCAAAGCCAGTGGTGTTGGTATTGAGCTGGTTTCTTATTACGTATCGGGCGTTCGGCAACCGAGAACAAATATTCTCTATAAGAAGTCTCCCAACTCGTGCATCGACATATTTTTTAACGTTGCACCAGTTGCCGACCAGCCTGTAATGATTTCCAAGCCTGGTGATCTTGTGTTTTGCGCAGGCGGAGCTTGTGGTGGCAAGCCTCCGAAATTAGACGCGACACACTAGAGGCTGATGGAACTCGGAACGCAACTTGGCATCGATGCGCGGGCCTACAAAGTGGTGGGTTATGAACACCGAGACCACCCGAGGCGGCGTGTCTGAAATTCAAAGCGTCGCTGATCTTGGCGCATCTTTGGAAAGCTTTTGCTTTGTTGCGTTCTCCAATTATCAGTCCCGTCGGTAGCGAAAACTCAGTTTGCCTATCACCTAAACTCGTCAGGGCGAAGTGCTGCTACGGCGAATAAGCTGAACCGCCTCAGACCCCTCGCTGCGAGCGAAGCGGCTTTTTGCGTCAGCAATAGCTACGTCTGCAAAAGACTAATATGTCCGATGCGTCGACGTTGGAGTGTCAATCGGCATTGAATAATGACCCCCCATCGGCGTCCAAATTTGACCCCCCTTGGAGCTAAGAGGGGCGTTGAGGGGGTCGTGTTTAGGTTGATTCAGGAGGGGGTGGACAGCAGGTCAAACCGAAAAGAGAGCGTAGCTCGACTGAAGGTTTGACCTGCTGTCTGTTTTGAATTTATTCCCCGATTTCGAGGTTAGTCGCGGTGGTTAATTCGCCAGCTTTCGTTCCCGGTTTCGATGATATCGCAATGGTGTGTCAGTCGATCCAGGAGAGCAGTGGTCATTTTGGCATCTGTGAACACACTCGGCCATTCAGCAAATGCGAGGTTGGTTGTTAGCAGAATAGACGTTCGCTCGTACAGTTTGCTGATGAGATGGAAGAGTAATCGTCCACCAGACTCTGCGAACGGCAGATAACCGAGTTCGTCTATAATCACGAGGTCGACGCGGATCAGCTGCTCGCTGAGCCGCCCGGCGTTGCCTTCGCGATGTTCAGCCTCCAGCTTGTTCGCGAGATCCACAGCGCTGAAGAACCTGACCCGCCGGCGGTTATTGACCGCGTGGCCCCCGATCGCTGTTGCGAGATGCGTTTTGCCCGATCCGGTTCCACCGACCAGCACGCCATTCCTGGCCTGGTCCATAAAATCGCCGTCATGAAGATTGCGCACGACTTCCTCGTTGACGGGGCTGACCGTGAAGTCGAACTCAGGTAAGGACTTGCAGACCGGGAACTTTGCGGCACCCATCTGATACCGGATCGAGCGCGCAGTCTTTTCGGCCAGTTCGGCCGTGAGGAGTTCGGCCACGACCTGTTGGGGCCGCCAGTTGTTTTTGGCTGCGGCCTGCATCACTTCGTCAAAGCAGTTGACGATGCCTGGCAACTTCAGTTGACGGGCAAGTTCGAGAATTTCCTTACGCAGTTGCATGGGAGCCTCCAAGCCTGTCATAGCGAGCGCAATCCGCGATCGGTGCCATTTTCAGCTGCAGGTGGGCAGGCGGCTCAATCGCCTTTGGCGGCGGGGGATTGGTGCGCCGAGAGACAATGTTCAGGATCGCATCGGCCTTGCGCAGGCCAGATTTTAGAGCTTCTTCGCAGGCAGCCTCGACCACATCAATGTCGTGCTGGTAAGCAGCGAAAAGAATATCGGCAAGTTGCCGGTCTCCGTCGGATGTGCCCCGCAGATGGGTCCAGATCTGCGTCATTGCCGGTGGTAGGTCCCAGTCACGGAACGGTGCTCCATTGCGCAGAGCGCCAGGCTTGCGCTTGAGGACGGGCACATAGTGCCAAGGGTTGAAGATCGTTTTTCCTCGGCCGAAGCACCGTTCGTGCTCTCCGACAATCTCACCGTCTTGGCGCAGGACAATCCGCGTGGCGTAGACCTGCAACTGGACCTGACGTCCAACAGCTCTTGCCTCAACGCTGTATTTGTTTCTTTCGAAGTTGATCAGGCAGGTTCGGCTCACGGCGACCGTCTTTTCACGGAACCCGACGAAGGGCTTCTGCAGATGCGTCAGCAGCGGCTTTTCCTGCTGGAACTCCTCCCAGACCGTCACCTCCAGGTTTTCCGGATGCCGCAGTTCTTTTGCGCGTTTGATCGCGTCTTTTTGCAGCCGGGCATTCAATTCATCGAAGTCGGCCACCTCCAGACGCGGTGTAAAACTATAGGCGCGGCTCTCCTTGACCAGATTCTCAACCTGACCCTTCTCCCAACCGGCCGCGCGCGTACAGGCGATCGGGTTCACCAGATGATGAGAACACATCCGGGAGAATGCCTTGTTGAACTTTCTTTCCTTGCCCGACAGGATCGCATCGACGGCGGTCGTCATGTTATCGTAGATCCCGTTGATGCAGCCTCCACCAAAGAATTTGAAGGCCTCGTCGTGGGCATCAAAGACCATCTCCTGCGTCTCGCGCGGATAGGCAATGGAGAATGGCATGCGGCTATGGCAAAGTTTGAAATGGGCAACCTTCACGGTCGTGAGTGCACCGTCCATCAAAACCGTCTCCACACTCCAGTCGAACTGGTACGCCTCCCCAGGATCAAAGATCAGCGGGATGAACGCCTGCGCCTGTTGTCGGCCGTGCGCAATGCGCCAATTCTTTGTGTAGCGTCGAACACTGTCATACCCGCCGCCAAAACCATCATCGGAGAGTTCCTTCCAGATTTTGGTCATCCGCTTGCGGTGTTTCTTCGGAAGCGCCTCGTTCTCCTCAAGCGTTTCATCCAGACGCGCGCGCCAAGGCCCGAGCACCGGGTATGGCTGCGATTTGCGCTCATATTTGAACTCCGTCACTCCCGATCGGATTATCTTTCGAACCGTTGCACGGCTCAAATTGAGCGAACGGCAAATTTCCTTGATGCTCTTTTTTTCGATCAGGTGTAAGCGACGCACTTTTCTAATAGTTTCCACGCAAATCATCCCGCTTGCCTCTCCATCGACTGCTCAATGAAAAGGATGTCTACAACCATAGGGAGGGGTCAAATTTGGACGCCGATTTCCCCGCTTAGGGGGTCAAAATTGCACGCTTTTCTACAGCCAAGGGTTGAAGATCGTTTTTCCTCGGGCGACCTACATTCTTATGAGTGGGCACTTGCCGGTATAGAAGCAGACGAGGAAGCCGCTATCAACGCAATCGGATTGGCGCTGCAAGACAGACAAAAGATGTCGGTCGACAGACAGCCACTTATTCGCGCTTTAGCCGAGGCCGGTGAATCGCAGGTAAGATTCAAGCCTCAGATCATTCAGATATTCTCGGAAGCCTTGGAGTTGGACGCGGACCTAGCCCTGCAGATTGCAATTGCTACGCGGCAATGGGGGAGTACTCAGTTAAACCAGCAGTTTGAGGCTTTGCTTGCCCGGGCTGAAACAGATCCGGCCACTCAGTTTGCCCTCAACCTGGCTTTGGGGACCGGTGTGGCATCTGACTAAGCTGCGTTCGAACGGTGTTTGTGTTGCTTGGGTTTCGAACAACAAGGAAAGCTTGAACAGTTTGGCGAAGGGCCGGAGCAAAGTGCGACAATACAGATCGAACTGGCGGCGATGGACGTTCAAATTAAGACTGAAGCACGCTTTCCAAAAAAATTTCAAAGAAAGCAGAGACCTATGATATAGGTAAATTCTAATATGTTGTTCGCATGGGTGCCCGAAGGTACCTGACTTAATTTTTTGTATAGGGAGGTGAATATGTTTCGGCTATCCGTCTGTTTGGTTTCGCTTGTGTTGGCACCAGCAAGCGTACTGTCTGACGCGGTTCCAAGCGAAGAGGCCGCAGAAGGCTTGTTCCAGGACCAACCGTATTCACCTTACGCCAACCGAAGTTTCCCTGAACGTCCACTTTGGGGGGATACGCATCTTCACACGGGGCTATCGCTGGATGCCGGTGCGTTTGGCAACACATTGCTGCCCGATGAGGCCTGGCGCTTTGCCAAGGGAGAGCAAGTCATCTCGTCCACAGGTCAACCGGTCCGGCTGTCAAGACCGTTAGATTGGATGGTCCTGACGGACCATACTGACCTGATGGGCTTTGCCCCGGACCTTCAGGCCGGTAAGCCGGGCGTTCTGTCTGATCCCAAAGGCTTGGAATGGTACGAAGGCTACAAGGCCGGAGGAGAAGAGGCTGGAAAAACGGCCTTTGATATCATCACCAATTTTTCGCAGATGACTTTGCCCGAGGTACTTTTGGAATCCTACAGCCCGGGCGCGGACGCGTTTGCGTTTACGTGGGAACATATTGTTCTCGCCGCTGAGCGGCACAATGACCCCGGCGAGTTCACGGCCTTCATCGGGTTCGAATGGACCTCGGTCCCGAAGGGGTTCAACCTGCACCGGAACGTCATGCTGCGGGATGGCCCCATCCGGGCGCTTCAGATGGTGCCCCCGGTCACGCAACCGCCCTATGGCGATACGGACCCCAAGTCGCTCTATGCGTGGTTGGAGGAATATCAGGAAAAAACCGGTGGCCGGGCTGTGGCCTTTGCCCACAACGGCAACCTGTCGAATGGTTGGATGTTCCCGACAGAAGATACCTATCACGGCGGCAAGGTCGACGAGGACTACGTCGCAGCCCGTGCGAAATGGGAGCCACACTATGAGGTCACGCAAATCAAGGGTGACGGCGAAGCGCACCCCTTCCTCAGCCCCGATGACGAATTTGCAGATTACGAAAACTGGGACGTAGGCAATCTTGATATCACCGAGTTGAAAACCGATGACATGCTGGCGGGAGAATACGCCCGCGAAGCTCTGAAGCGCGGTTTGATGCTGGAAGAAAAGTTTGGCGTGAACCCCTACAAGTTCGGAATGGGAGGGGCCACAGACAGCCATACCTCTTTGGCTACTGCAGAGGAGGACAACTTCTTCGGCAAGTCCGTCAGTGTCGAGCCTTCGGCTTCAAGGATCAAGCATCCGTTCATTGCCTGTCGCTAACACGCGATATGTCCGGTGTATGTAACATGCGATCTGTCCGGTTCTATTCTGTCTCTGAGAGGAGGCGTTATGAACCGAGCAGAAGTGTTACAGGAAGTTCGACTGATGAAGTTTGAAGATGTGTATTCGCGGCGAAGCGCGAACAAGCTGACGCAAGAACAGGCGGCTGAGATACTGGGTGTATCCGTGCGCACCGTCAGGCGTTGGGAGGATCGATTTGAGGCGGATGGTGCAGAAGGTCTGTACGACCGTCGGCTTGGCAAACTGGCCAACAATCGTGTTGCCACGGATAAGGTCATGGAGATGCTTGAACTGTTTGATACCAAGTACTGGGATTACACGCCGAAGCATTTCCACGAGAAGCTGGTGGCCCACCATGGTTTCACACAGAGCTACAACTGGGTGCGGCTTACACTGCAGCGCCACGGCCGGGTTCAGGCAGCACCCCGACGAGGTGCCCATCGGCGCAAGCGGCCCCGCCGTCCGATGGTTGGCATGATGTTGCATCAGGACGGCTCCAGCCATGAATGGGTTCCGGGTCAGTGGTGGGATCTGATCGTCACCATGGACGATGCCACCAACCGGGTTTATTCGGCATTCTTTGTCGAGGAAGAAGGGACGATGAGCAGTTTTCAGGGGCTGACAGAGGTGATCGAGGCGCAAGGTCTGTTTTGCTCGCTCTATGCCGATCGGGGCTCTCATTACTGGCATACGCCCGAAGCGGGCGGCAAAGTGGACAAGGACAATCTGACCCAGGTCGGGCGCGCCTTGCAGCAACTCGGCATTGAGCTGATCCCGGCCTATTCACCGCAGGCCCGTGGACGGTCTGAACGCATGTTTGGCACGTTCCAGAACCGATTGCCGCAGGAACTGCGGTCCCATGGGATCACAACCATTGAAGAGGCCAATCAGTTCCTGAAAGAGGTCTATCTTCCCGAACACAATGCCCTGTTTGCAAAGGAGCCGGAGGATACGACCTCGGCCTTCGTGCCGTTTACAGGCAATGTGCGCGACACCCTGTGTGTGCAGGAAGACCGCGTCGTCGGCAACGACAATACGGTGCGCTACAAGGGCCTGGTCATGCAGATCGCGGCAGACAGGCACCGTCATCATTTCGTCAAGGCGAAGGTCAGGGTCCACGAATACCCCGATGGTCAACTGGTCATCTTCCACGGCCCGAGATGCATTGGCCGCTACCAGCCTGACGGATCACCCATCACACAGGAGGATAGCAAACACAAAGTCGCGTGACCCGCTTCGACGTGGCGCGAACGCGGTGGCCCAAATCTACGGTCGCCTACGGCTCCCTCCGAATTGGGCCACCGCGCAATCAACTGAAGCGGACAATTGGCATGTTACCTACACCGGACAATTCAGAATGTTCTCGACATGCCCTTGTAGGCACTAGCCTCATCGGTATAGAGTGTTGCTCCTTCGACGGCATGCTCGTTCACAAACCCCTGCAAGGTCTCTTTGTCTGTGCTCTCTACCACTTTGGCAACAACCTGACCCGTTTCGCGATCCCTGATACCAGCAACAGCAGCCTTGCCAACAGCGCCACGTCCAGCCTTGAGTTTCTTCTTCGCGTGTTTGTTGCCTTCCTTGCCGCCTATGTAGGTTTCATCTGCTTCGACTGGGCCATTAAACCAAGGCATGTTTGCCTCCATTGCAGCCCGAAGACGATGCAGCATGAACCACGCGGACTTCTGCGTAACACCAAGCTCACGGTGCAACTTCATCGAAGATACGCCCTTAAGGTTAGTTGTGAACAAGTAAATACCAATGGCCCATGTGCGATATGGTAGCCGGGTATTCTCAAGGATCGTGCCGACCCGAACCGTAAACATGGGTTTTTTGGAGCACTCACGACACCTGTGCGTCATGCTTGGATGCCTGATGCCTGACTGCACGTTGAAAGAACCGCAATGCGGGCAAAACGGACCATCTGGCCAATGTAGTTCCTCAATCCACTTACGCGACTTTTCTTCATTACCGAACATTGCAGCAACCTGTAGGAAGGTCAGGCCCTTGCGGTTTGATTTTCCCGGTGCTTTTGTCATTTTTACACTCCTGAATGTTATTAAAATGTAACAAATGCGTCGGAGTCCGTCAATCATAAATGTTACTTAAGTATATAATTCCCTTTTCGCACACCTGCTTCAGAAACTCGGTGTACCGAGTTTCCGAGTCCGGCAGAGTGCTCAGATCAACGATCTCCATCTTTCGCCTACGACCTGCGGCTTATCTTGAAGTCCGGTGGTGTGGCCGGACTTGCAATTTACCTAGAGTGGAACCCAACTTACCTCACGGCAATCAGGACATCACATAATTCAAAACATGACAAGTCAATGCAGGAAATGTTGTCGCTAACACGCGATATGTCCGGTGTATGTAACATGCGATCTGTCCGGTTCTATTCTGTCTCTGAGAGGAGGCGTTATGAACCGAGCAGAAGTGTTACAGGAAGTTCGACTGATGAAGTTTGAAGATGTGTATTCGCGGCGAAGCGCGAACAAGCTGACGCAAGAACAGGCGGCTGAGATACTGGGTGTATCCGTGCGCACCGTCAGGCGTTGGGAGGATCGATTTGAGGCGGATGGTGCAGAAGGTCTGTACGACCGTCGGCTTGGCAAACTGGCCAACAATCGTGTTGCCACGGATAAAGTCATGGAGATGCTTGAACTGTTTGATACCAAGTACTGGGATTACACGCCGAAGCATTTCCACGAGAAGCTGGTGGCCCACCATGGTTTCACACAGAGCTACAACTGGGTGCGGCTTACACTGCAGCGCCACGGCCGGGTTCAGGCAGCACCCCGACGAGGTGCCCATCGGCGCAAGCGGCCCCGCCGTCCGATGGTTGGCATGATGTTGCATCAGGACGGCTCCAGCCATGAATGGGTTCCGGGTCAGTGGTGGGATCTGATCGTCACCATGGACGATGCCACCAACCGGGTTTATTCGGCATTCTTTGTCGAGGAAGAAGGGACGATGAGCAGTTTTCAGGGGCTGACAGAGGTGATCGAGGCGCAAGGTCTGTTTTGCTCGCTCTATGCCGATCGGGGCTCTCATTACTGGCATACGCCCGAAGCGGGCGGCAAAGTGGACAAGGACAATCTGACCCAGGTCGGGCGCGCCTTGCAGCAACTCGGCATTGAGCTGATCCCGGCCTATTCACCGCAGGCCCGTGGACGGTCTGAACGCATGTTTGGCACGTTCCAGAACCGATTGCCGCAGGAACTGCGGTCCCATGGGATCACAACCATTGAAGAGGCCAATCAGTTCCTGAAAGAGGTCTATCTTCCCGAACACAATGCCCTGTTTGCAAAGGAGCCGGAGGATACGACCTCGGCCTTCGTGCCGTTTACAGGCAATGTGCGCGACACCCTGTGTGTGCAGGAAGACCGCGTCGTCGGCAACGACAATACGGTGCGCTACAAGGGCCTGGTCATGCAGATCGCGGCAGACAGGCACCGTCATCATTTCGTCAAGGCGAAGGTCAGGGTCCACGAATACCCCGATGGTCAACTGGTCATCTTCCACGGCCCGAGATGCATTGGCCGCTACCAGCCTGACGGATCACCCATCACACAGGAGGATAGCAAACACAAAGTCGCGTGACCCGCTTCGACGTGGCGCGAACGCGGTGGCCCAAATCTACGGTCGCCTACGGCTCCCTCCGAATTGGGCCACCGCGCAATCAACTGAAGCGGACAATTGGCATGTTACCTACACCGGACAATTCAGAATGTTCTCGACAGCATCCGTTCATTGCCAATGATCTTGGCGAAATCCCCGGCGATCTGCTTGTGGCGTCTGGATACACAGCCGTCTGGGCGACCGAAAACACGCGCGCTGCGATTTTTGACGCGTTCAAGCGCCGCGAGACATATGCCACAACCGGCCCCCGGATTGGTCTACGGTTCTTTGGCGGATGGGATTTCAGTGACGCCGATGTGGAGACCCGCTTCCTCGCGGATGTTGGCTATACCAAAGGTGTCCCAATGGGGTCGGACCTGCGTCCGCGCGAAGGGGATGGGGCTCCTTCCTTCCTGATCGCAGCGCTGCGTGACCCGGTTGGTGCCAATCTGGATCGCGTGCAGGTGGTCAAAGGTTGGTTGGATGCCGACGGCGCCATGCAGGAAAAAGTCTATGATGCAGCGTGGTCGGACGATCGCGTAGCGGACGGGAATGGTAAGATCCCTGCGGTTGGAAATACGGTCGACGTTGATACCGCCAGCTGGACCAATACAATCGGCACGGCGGAACTGGTCACCGTTTGGTCCGATCCAGATTTCGACCCGAATGAGCGTGCCTTCTACTACGTCCGGGCGATAGAAATCCCCACCCCGCGCTGGATCCTGTATGACAAACTGCGGTTCGGGGCCGAATTGCCCGAAGACGCGATCCTAACACATCAGGAGCGCGCCTATTCCTCGCCGATTTGGTACACGCCGTCCGAGTGAACTATCTTGACAACACTGCCGACCGCCGGAGTCTGGAATATCACTCCGGCGGTTCTCTTGTGCCTCACCGCAGGTCGGGCCTAGATTTGTGTGCAAACCGCTTCCAAAATCGACAGTCAGAACCTGAGTGCATTTCCTGCAGGAGCCTTCATGCGTTTGCTAAAAGAACCGCTGTTCCATTTCTTCCTGATCGGAGCGGCCATATTCATCTGGTTCCACATCATATCTCCGGAATCCGAAGCCGCCGTAGACCTTGAGCGGATAGAAATCACAGAGCAGGACGTCACGCTGCTATCTGACCAGTTCGAAGCCCGCTGGAAACGCCCACCCAACACAGCCGAGCTGCAAGCCTTGGTCGACGCCTCAATCCGGGAAGAGGTTCTGGTGCGAGAGGCGAAGAAGCTTGGTCTTGATCGTGGTGACACAGTCATCCGATCCCGACTCAGTCAAAAGATGGGCTTTCTGACCGAAGCCATTGCCGCATCGGTTGTTCCGGAAGACGAAGTGTTGGAGGCGTTTCGTCAGCAAAATCTGGATCAATACGCGACACCTCACAAGATTGCTTTCACTCAAGTCTTTCTGGGCGAAAACCCCGCTGATGGCGAAGTAGAACAGGCCCTGGACGCGTTGCGTGCGCAGCAAGAACCGGCTGATCTCAGCAGATCGACCCTTTTGCCCGCCTCGATGCCGCTGTCAGCTACACGGGTTGTCGACTCGGTTTACGGAAATGGGTTCTCGGATGGTTTGACCCACTTTGCGAAAGGGGAATGGGCCGGTCCGGTTCTGTCCGGCTACGGTGTTCATCTGGTCAAGGTCCTTGAGATTGAACCCAGCCAGAACCCGCCATTGGAAGAGATTCGCGAGGTTGTTTTGCGCGACTGGCTGCGCGCGACAAGCGAGGATTTGGCGCAGGCGCAATATGAAACACTGGCCCAAGGCTATGAAATCATCGTTCCGAATGTTGCGGAGCTGTCTGAATGAAGGCTGCACTTTGTTTTTCCTGACTTCCGACATTTTTTCGTATAAGTCATTGATATTATTATGCCTTGGTTGCCAAAAGGCACTACACGGACTTTTTTCGCCAGCGATTGTTTCGGAGTGTTGAGGGAGCTCAGGCTTTGGTCTGGCCAGTTTTTCGGGTGCGCCCGGGGGGTATCTTGAAAGGGGCTTCGTTCCAGGTCAGGCCGACGCAGGTGAGGATGCGTCTGGCATCGACCGTGGCATGGCTTGGCATGCCGTAGCGGTCAGGGGTGCCTTTGTGGCGCAGGATCGAGAGCTGCAATGCGTTCAACTCGTTGCGGATACGAGCCGGGCTCATCGGGTGTCCGAGCAGGTCCAGATGCTTGCGCAGGTGCTGCAGGCAGCAGAAGGCCATGTAGCAGATGGCGATATGGGCCCGGACCCGACGCGGCGACCAGTGATAGATGGGCCGGATTTTCAGATCGTGCTTGTTGGTGCGGAAGCAGGCTTCGATCTCCCACAACTGGTGATAGCGGGCAATGACGTCCTGTGCCTCCAGTTCGTCCGCACCATGAACAACAATGGCATGCAGCCCGTCCCATTGTGCCGCTGCCTTGATCTTTGCATCATCCAGCGTGACGTCCCCGCTGTCGGGGAAGGCCAGGAAGCGGCCATATCCCCGGCTGCTGAAGCTGCCGGGTTTGCGAGAGCGCTTGAGCTTCTTGTGCAGCTTTTCGATTGCCTTGTCGCGCTTGTGGGCATCATTGCGTGCCCGGGTGGGTGACCAGGTCACAATGACCCGCGCTCCCTCCTGGTCGATCACCTTGTACCAGCCCTTCTCGGTTGCCTCTTCAGAACCGTGTCCAGCCCAAGGCTGGCGTCCCTCCGGGCTCAAAATGTTCGCCTTCACGGCGGCCGGGGCGGACTTCATGCGATAGCCGAGGATGTAGGGCAGACCCTTGTTCTGCAACATCTGCTGGTTGTCCTTGCTGAGCATGGCGGCATCGGCCACGAACGTGACCCTGGCCACGTCGAAGCGTCCCTCCAACGCCTTCAGCGCAGCTTCCAGCGTATGACCTTCCCAGGTGTTTCCCGGGAAGAGTTCATAGCCCACAGGCAGCCCATCGGAGGTGACGATCAGCGCCAGCATGACCTGAGCGCGGTGATGCTTGCCATCCTTGCTGAAGCCCTTGGCCAGAAGATGATCCTGCTCGACCCCGTCCGCATCCTCGGCCGGGTCCTCGCGCTCGGTGTCAAAGGCCAGGGTCGTGCAATCGTAGAACAGCACGGTCACTGGCCCGCCCAGCAACTTCTCTGCCGCCGCGTGAGAGGTTTTGCAAATCCCGTCTATCACCGGCGTATTGATGTAATCCATGCTCCGATAGACCACGTCCAGATTGAGCGTGATGCCTGCCTGGTTCTCCAACGCCTCCACGGTCGCGCGCTTGCTCTCGGGCTGTGCGATCCGCGCCATAACCAGCTCTTTCACAATGCGATTGGCACTTTTACGCGCCGCCCCCAGAAGGGCCCCCCAACCCAGTTGGTCATACATCGTCCCCATGACATCCCGCAGACCCAGAGAGACCCGCGCCTCCTCACGGCACTCGGCAAGATCAACGCCAAGCTTGTCCGGCCGCGGAGCGCGGCGCACCAGCGCCTGCAGATCGGCATATTCCGTGGGCGTGAACAGTTCCATTTGCGGCGAGCGATCAATGCGTAATTGCTCCATCAAGCGGCCCGCCAGACGCTTGATATCCTCAATCTCGCTGTCGTTATGGGCCACACCCACATGGCGCAGGATCTTCTGGCGTACCTTGGAGCCGGTGCGGACGGATTCAACGATCTGGATCCGTGTGCGGTTGAGCTTTGCGTCATGTTTGGTGCGGATGAACATGGGCGAAGAGGTTAGCCATCTGAAGGCCCATGTCAATACTTTTTATAATAATGGGGCACTACAACGCGCCTCTGAGCAACCACACCTGAAAACAAACCAAAAACCCAGTCAGATCAACAAAAAGGTCGGAAGTCAGGAGGCGCAATATGAAACACTGGCCCAAGGCTATGAAATCATCGTTCCGAATGTTGCGGAGCTGTCTGAATGAAGGCTGCACTTTGTTTTTTGGTCTTGCTGCTGTTTTCATTCACGGCAGACAGGGCAACCGCGCATGCGCTTGATCCCGGATATCTGGAAATACGCCAAATCGCATCAGAGAGTTGGAGCGTTCATTGGCGCAAACCGGATGTGAATGGCCGGCCAATGGCGATTGACGCCGTTTTGCCCGACGTCTGCGCCCCGGCCCGTGGACCAGACCCGGTGGCCGGGAACAGGGCATGGGTCTCGTCGTGGATTGCAGAATGCAGCGCGGACATTGCCGGTCAGCCCATCGCGATTGAGGGCTTGGAGACCCAAAACAACGATGTTCTGGTGCGCCTGCATCCGTTGCAGTCAGAACCGCTGACCCTTCGTTTCACGCCGGATGCTGCCGTCCAGACCATACCGGTGGCACAGTCAACATGGTCCGTACTGGCCGCGTATTCCGTCTTGGGGTTCGAGCATATCCTGGAAGGCTGGGACCATCTTCTGTTCGTCCTTGCGCTGTTCATTCTGGTCCGTGATCGCTGGCGGCTGTTCGGGGCCGTCACCGCGTTTACCCTGGCGCACTCGATCACTTTGGCGCTTGCAACCTTTGGCGTTCTGAACGTTCCTGGGCCACCGGTCGAAGCCGTCATTGCGCTCTCGATCGTTTTTCTGGCGATGGAGATTGCAAAGGATGGCGAAGGCAGATTCCGACTGTCAAAGGAGAAACCATGGATCGTCTGCTTCGGCTTCGGGCTTTTGCACGGGCTGGGCTTTGCCGGGGCTCTGGCAGATATTGGTCTGCCTGCCAACGACATTCCTGCGGCCCTGCTGGCGTTCAACCTTGGCGTTGAAGCCGGGCAGCTGTGTTTCATTGGGGCTTTGGCCCTTGTGGTTGCAGTATGGCGGCAGGTTGCGTTGCCACTGGGCCAAAAGGCCACGATCGTTGCTGCCTATGGCATTGGTTCCGTGTCGATGTATTGGTTGATTGAGCGCACGGCCGGATTTTGACGCCAGGCCCTGCCTTCGGATAATGAACGCGTCTCTGCTTTTGATGACAGCTTCGCGACCTACGTCCAAAACGTGTTTCGTCAAAAAGAAAAAACAACCGGTAAAATGACGGAATCATCCGTTAAATCGTCAATTTAGTCCCTGCGAAATGACGATGTTCTCCGCCACTCTGGATTGAAAACCAGACTGAGGAGGCGCGTTATGGGCTGGAATATTTGCATCGTAGGGGCTGGAAAGATCGGGCAGATGATTGCCACGCTGTTGAAAGGGTCGCCAAACTACAGCGTCACGGTTGCGGATCATGATCTCAAGGCCTTGGGCGATATTGCTAAATTGGGCGTGGCGACCAAGCAGATTGATGCCTCGGATATTGAAGGCCTGGCGCAAGGGTTGAAGACGTTTGACGCGGTGATCTCGGCGGCTCCGTTCTTTTTGACACCGAATATCGCGAAAGCTGCTCAGCGGGCCGGGGCGCATTATTTTGACCTGACCGAAGATGTGGCCGCAACCAATGCCGTGCGTGATTTGGCAGAAGACAGCAAGACCGCATTCATGCCCCAATGCGGGTTGGCACCCGGCTTTGTCGGCATCGCGGGGGCGTCCTTGGCGGCCGAGTTTGATGAGATTGACAGCCTGCATATGCGGGTCGGGGCCTTGCCTCTCTTTCCGACCAACGCGTTGAAATACAACCTGACCTGGTCGACCGATGGACTGATCAACGAATACTGCAACCCGTGCGATGCCATCGTGAACAGCAAACGGGTGAAGACCGCTCCGTTGGAGGACTATGAGGTTCTGGGCCATGACGGGGTGGAGTATGAGTGCTTCAACACCTCAGGCGGCCTTGGCACCCTGCCCGAAACCCTTGAGGGCAAGGCGCGGGCGGTGTCCTACCGCTCGATCCGATATCCGGGTCATTGCGACATCCTGAAACTGCTTTTGAACGATCTGGGGCTGGGGCAGCGCCGTGATCTTCTGAAAGAGATTTTTGAGGCCGCCCTTCCGCGCACTGATCAGGATGTTGTACTTGTCTATTGCACTGCCAAGGGCAAGATCGATGGTGCCCTGCGCGAAAAATCCCTGATCAACAAAAGCTTCGCACGTAAGATCAATGGACAGGTCTGGAGCGCCATTCAGGTCACCACAGCCGCAGGCGTTCTGGGTGTGGTTGATCTGATGCGTACGGGCGTTCTGCCCTCGACCGGCTTTGTCCGGCAGGAGCAGGTGAAGCTGTCCGATTTCCTCAATACCGAATTTGGCCGGCTCTACCGGGCGGGCGACGTAACCCCACAGAACAAGGCGGCGTAAAAGATGAAAGACGTTGTGATGACTGCAGAAACCACTCTGGCAAACCTCGACCTGACCGCGGCGGAGCTGACAGGTGGTACGTTGGCGGTACGGTCTCCGATCGACGGGCGCACCCTGGCCGACGTGCATGAAACACCGGCCTCTGACATGGAGGCTATCCTGGCCAACGCCAAAACCGCCTTCAAAGCGTGGCGCACCGTGCCCGCCCCACGGCGGGGGGAACTGATCCGCCTGCTGGGTGAGGAATTGCGCGCCGCCAAGGATGATCTGGGCGCCTTGGTCAGCTGGGAGGCGGGCAAGATCACCTCGGAAGGGCTGGGCGAAGTGCAAGAGATGATCGATATCTGCGACTTTGCCGTTGGCCTGTCGCGGCAGCTTTACGGTCTGACTATTGCCTCGGAGCGTCCCGGCCACCGGATGATGGAGACGTGGCATCCGGCAGGTCCGGTTGGCGTGATCTCGGCCTTCAATTTCCCGGTTGCGGTCTGGTCGTGGAACGCGGCGCTGGCGCTTGTTTGCGGCGATCCGGTGATCTGGAAACCGTCTGAAAAGACACCGCTGACCGCGATGGCTTGCCAGAAGATCTTTGAACGTGCCTTGACCCGTTTCGGGGATGCGCCAGACAATCTGCTGCAAACGCTGATTGGCGGCGCTACTCTGGGTGAGGCCCTGGTGGCCAGCGAAGACGTACCAGTCATCTCAGCCACCGGCTCGACGCGCATGGGCCGTGCGGTTGCACCGATTGTGGCGGCGCGGTTCGGCAAGTGCATTCTGGAGCTTGGCGGCAACAACGCGATGATTGTCGGCCCGTCGGCCGATCTGGAAATGGCGGTGCGGGCGATTGTCTTCTCGGCCGTTGGAACGGCGGGTCAGCGCTGCACGACACTGCGTCGCCTGATCGTCCACAACTCGATCAAGGATGAGCTGGTCGCGCGTCTGAAGAAAGCCTATGCCGGATTGCCCATTGGTGATCCGATGGCCGAGGGCACTTTGATCGGCCCACTGGTCGACGAGGCGTCGGGCGCGGCGATGACAGCGGCGCTGAAGGCGGCTGAAGCCGAAGGTGGCGTGGTCTTTGGTGGAAAGCGCGTCACCGACGGCGTTCCGGGTGGCGTTTATATGGAGCCCGCCATTGTTGAGATGCCCGGCCAGACAGCAACGGTTAAAGCGGAAACCTTCGCGCCGATCCTCTATGTTATGGGCTATGACGATTTCGACGATGCCATCGAGCTTCAGAACGGTGTGCCGCAGGGCCTGTCTTCGTGCGTCTTCACCCTGAACATGCGTGAGGCCGAGCAGTTCCTGACAGCCGCCGGATCGGATTGCGGTATCGCCAACGTCAATATCGGCCCGTCCGGCGCCGAGATCGGTGGCGCTTTCGGTGGTGAAAAAGAAACCGGCGGCGGGCGCGAAAGCGGCTCGGACGCTTGGAAAACCTATATGCGCCGTCAGACCAACACGGTGAACTATTCGGCAGAGCTGCCGCTGGCGCAGGGTGTAAAGTTCGACATCTGAACGCTCGTCCGGCGGCGGGGTCACGCCGCCGGGCCATCAATCTGAAAACAGATAGTCCAGCTGCATGATGGATTGGGCTGTCTCGGTTTTCACCCCAAGGAACTTGGTGATTGCGGCCTCATTCTCGGCCCGATCCGATGTCTCGCGCAGGCGCAGATAGCCATCAATCCCGGCTTTACGGATTTCCTCGGACTCGTGTGCCAGATCATTGCGCAGGGTTGGCAACAGGCGCGCGACGGTTTCGGTCGGGCTATTTTCACCCGCCAGGCCGACACGGCGCGCATGGCCGATCAGGTAGTCGTCGGAATACTGACACTCGATCTCCAACACATGGGTCTTGGCGGCGTCACCGCAGAAATCCTGAATGGCGTCCAGATTGGCCGGATCAAGGCACAGCGCCAGTTGGTTCGATCCGAAATGATCAAATAGCATGCGCACAACAGCCCGCCTGTGGCGTGAGCGTTTGGTCAGGGTCGTCTCGATCCCGCCCAGATCCGGCAGCGGAGTGTCCTGCTCGTTGAACAGATATTCGACGCAAGGAATGCCGGTGACCGAAGCGATCTGATCCACCAGCCGCTTTGCCACATGCCACTTCTTGCAGACGATCAGAAACAGCTCTCGTTCCGGGCCCAGCGTATTCCCGGCCTCCCAGAACCGTTGACCGAACCGGCGGCCTACACGTCCGCGCCCCGCAAGGAAGGCATAGAGGTTGCGCCCCTCATCCGAGATCGGGAAATCGACACCAGTGCTGGCGTAGAGGGTTCCGAGACGCTCTTTCAGCTCTTGCGCTTCGGGGCTGATCTTGCGGGCAAACAGGTAATTCTGCCCCAGCAACATGTCGAAGTGATCATTGTAGAAGGTCACCGGCATGCCGTAGTCCGAGAACATAAGGAAGGTTAGCGTGCGGTTTTCGATTTCGTCTTTTGGGATCAGGTGCCGGACGAGCGTCTGAAAGAAAGTCTCGTCCGGGATCCAGGTAGAGGAGAAGAACCGGACCACATCGCGCCGCTGTTTCAGGAAATCCAGAATCATCTCGACCGTGCGGCGGCGCAGGCACCACCACTGGCTGCCGATCATCACCTGGATATCGTCGGGGATGTCGCGTGTGACGTTGAAGCGCTTCTGCAACTCATAAGCGGTATAGAATCGCTTGGGCTGCGTGCGTTCGTTGAAGTAATGGCGGTAAATCAGCCGGTCTTCTTTCATGCCGGTCTTGATCCAGTTGCTGGTAAAAAAGTCGTGGCTTTCGATGAAATCCGTGTCGTGTTCGTCCAGAAAGTTATGGGCGTATTCTGCTGTTTTGATGGCCATGCAATCGCCCGACAACATGTAGAAATGTGTGGCACGGGGAAAGGCGCTTTCGGCCGCTTGCAGGGCGTGCAGAGTGGCCTGCACCAAAGACCACTCGCCCCAGCCGCATTTGATGCGTTTGGCGGAGAAGGTGACGTTCGGGTTGTCCTTCAGTGCTGCACGAATGCGGTCATAGTCCGATGCCTTGGCCCGCGCATCGAAATGGATTGCCATATAGTCGCCAGCGGCGGTCAATTGCTCAGCCTGCGCGATGATCGCGTCGGGGTCCTTGTGACACAGCAATATGTAGGCAATCTTCGCCATGTGGGTCCGCTATTTCCGTTTCTGCCCGTTTGCACTCGTGATACTGAGGATGAGCGATTGAATAAACCGAATAGTTTTGGTTCTTTGCTTGTAAAACGACTTGCGCGTAACAAGTTCCGAGATTTTGAGGAGGCATAGCAGATGGGGTTCCCCGGCACCTGGATGACCGAGAGCGAAAGCATGGTTTACCGTGTTGTGCCGAAATGTGCCTGCTCGACCATTGGCCAGATCATGTACTATTCCGACCACGGCCAGTTCTTTGATGGCGACATTCATGATGCCAAGGATGGGATGCACAAATGGGCCTTTGACCATAGTCAGGGCATGATCTCGGCCAATGTGCGCAATCATGGGTCTTATGCGTTCACCTGTGTGCGCAATCCCTACACGCGGATCCTCAGCTCATTCTTCGACAAAATCTGTGGCATTCAGCGCAACGGCAAGCGGTACCGGGGCAAGCTGGTACCGACGCTGGTCTATAACTACGGGATCGAGGTTGGCGGCGACGATGGAAAGGGTGAGTTCGACCAGATCGCCAGTTTCCGCCGCTTCCTTCTGTTTGCGCGGGATACGATCCGGTGGCGCAGGCCGATGGACCCGGATATCCACTGGTCGGCCATGTCGGGGCATGTGTCGACCTTTGTGGTCAATGGCGGGCGCTACGACAACATTTTCTGGACCGAGAAGTTCAACGACGGGATGCAGCATGTTCTGGACCATATCGAAACCGCGCATCCCGTGACCCTATCCGAGATACCGAGGTTCAACGAATCCGAAGGCCACGGACCCAAGCGCGCTCACTCGGTCGAGGACTATTTCGACGATCTTTCGATGCATCTAGTCTATGAGATCTACAAACAGGATTTTGAGCTGTTCAAATACGATTTCGAAAACCCCGCAAACAAGATGCCGGTGGGTGAGATCGACTTGGATGAAATCCACGCGAAACTCGGGTCGTAGCCCTAGCTGATTTGGGGTAGGGGAATGCTCCCGCCCATCGTCAATCTCTCTGACGAGACATCTCCTCTGGTTGGGCCCGGCGCCACGCTTTGCGTGGCGCCGGGCCCAAGTCCGAACGGGGTATCGGCGTAGTCGATGGCTCGGAACGGGCGCGGGAGTATTTGGGATTGTTTCATTGGTCAACGAGGCGTCGATTCCCAGCCTAAAAGAAGTTGGGGGTCCCTCGACGTTCCGTTCGTGGGCGATGAGCTGACGCCCAGTTTCCGTATTCTGAATAGGCCCCAAGACGTGTCGGCCGCGTGAGTGTATCCCGAAGAGGGCAGTCCGATTGTGGGATTGCTCCATCCACCTCAAAAAAGGCCCCATCCGCCAGGCGGGTGGGGCCTTTGGATTTCGCTCCCGAAGACGTTACAGCTCGCGCACGGCACCTTTTGCTGCGCTGGTGGTCAGCTTGGCATAAGCTTTCAGCGCAGTGGACACTTTGCGTTTACGCGCTGCTGCCGGGGCCCAGCCTTTTTCGTCCTGAACCTTCCGCCGTTCGGCCAGATCCTCATCCGAGACCGCCAGATGGATCGAGCGGGCAGGAATGTCGATTTCGATCTTGTCGCCGGTCTGCACCAAGCCGATAACGCCACCTTCAGCCGCCTCAGGCGAGACGTGACCAATTGACAGACCCGATGTACCGCCCGAGAAACGGCCGTCAGTCAAAAGGGCGCATGCTTTGCCCAGACCTTTGGATTTCAGGTATGAAGTCGGGTACAGCATCTCCTGCATGCCCGGCCCGCCGCGCGGACCTTCATAGCGGATGACCACCACATCGCCCTCTTTCACCTTGCCGGTCAGGATGTCGCTGACCGCCTGATCCTGGCTTTCGCAGACGTATGCCGTACCGGTGAATTTCAGGATGTTCTCATCCACACCCGCGGTTTTGACTATACACCCGTCACGGGCAATATTTCCGAACAGAACCGCAAGACCACCGTCCTGGCTGAACGCGTGTTCCTTGGAGCGGATGACGCCGCCTTCGCGGTCGGTGTCCAGCTCTTTATAGCGGTTCGACTGGCTGAAGGCCTGCGTGGTGCGAACCCCGCCGGGGGCCGCTTTGAACAGCTCCTGCGCTTTCGGGTTGTTCGCAACTTTGATGTCCCAGTTGGCGATGGCCTCGCCCATGGTAGCTGAGTGCACGGTGCTGCAGTCTTCGTGCAGCAGCCCGGCGCGGCTCAGCTCTCCGAGGATCGAGAAGATCCCGCCTGCGCGGTGGACGTCCTCCATATGCACGTTCTCGGTGTTGGGCGCGACCTTGCACAGACACGGCACATTGCGGCTAAGGCGGTCCATGTCGGACATGTCGAAATCGACACCGCCCTCATAAGCGATGGCCAGCAGGTGCAGAACAGTGTTGGTCGATCCGCCCATCGCAATATCCAGCGACATCGCGTTCTCGAACGCATCAAAGGTGGCGATTTCGCGGGGCAGGAAGCCCTTCTCGTCCAGATCGTAGTGCCGTTTGGTGATCTCGACGATGCGGCGACCGGCTTCTAGGAATAGCTCTTTGCGGTCCGAATGGGTGGCAAGGGTTGAGCCATTGCCCGGCAGGGCCAGACCCAGGGCCTCAGCCAGACAGTTCATCGAGTTCGCCGTGAACATGCCCGAGCAGGAGCCGCAGGTGGGGCAGGCGTTTTCCTCGATGTGTTTGACCTGTTCGTCGGTGTACTTGTCGTCTGCTGCGGCAACCATCGCGTCGACCAGATCGATCTTCTTCACGTCCAGATCGGCGATGTCGATCTTGCCGGCCTCCATCGGACCGCCCGAGACGAAGATCGCCGGGATGTTCAGGCGCATCGCGGCCATCAGCATGCCGGGGGTGATCTTGTCGCAGTTCGAGATGCAGACCATCGCGTCGGCGCAGTGCGCGTTGACCATGTATTCCACCGAATCCGCGATCACCTCACGCGAGGGCAACGAATAGAGCATGCCGTCGTGACCCATGGCGATGCCGTCATCCACCGCGATGGTATTGAACTCTTTGGCGACACCACCAGCGGCCTCAACCTCGCGCGCAACCATCTGGCCCAGATCTTTCAGGTGGACGTGGCCGGGCACAAATTGGGTGAACGAGTTGACGATGGCGATGATCGGTTTGCCGAAATCGTCATCCTGCATACCGGTGGCGCGCCACAGGCCGCGGGCACCGGCCATGTTGCGGCCATGGGTAGAAGTTCTGGATCGGTACATTGGCATGATGCTGTTTCCCTTTTGCCCCGGTTGCGATATGCGGGGTGCATACGTTATAGCGCACGTACCACATGTGCGTTATAACGCACAACACAAATCGTTGGGCGCGGATATGGAATCGGACGAAATTACGCTGAAACTAAAGGAAGTGCGGGCGGCGTCGGGCCTCAGCCTGTCCAAAGTGGCCGAGTTGACGGGTGTCAGCAAAGCCATGCTGGGCCAGATCGAGCGTGGCGAATCAAGCCCCACCATCGCGACTCTGTGGAAAATCGCCAAGGGGTTTCAGGTTCCGCTGAGCGCCCTGATCGGGACTTCGGACGCACGCGCTCGGGGCGTGTTCCGGACCGTGACCTTTCCGGGCAGCATTCAGGTCAAGATCGTCTTTCCCTTCGATCCCGCCCTTGGGGCCGAGACCTTCCATGTCGAACTGGCCGCCAATCAAAGCCACGAATCCCCGGCCCACGCCGCCGGGGTGACCGAGGAGGTCTTCGTGTTGAACGGCGCACTAGAGGTTTTGCAGGATGGCAAATGGGTCGCCCTAAAAGCCGGTGAGGGGCTGCGCTTTGCCGCCGATCTGCCGCATGGGTATCGCGCTGGGCCAGATGGGGCGGCCTTTCTGAACATGCATCACTATTTTCAACCGGCCGAGCTGGCCTCGGTCGGGTAGCCCGGTCTTTCAGGATAATTTGCAATGACGGACGTGCTGAACAGCCTGACTATCGTGGATGCCGTGGGATCAGCCGGCGCGCTTATCGTGGTAGCGGCCTATTTTGCGACGCAGATGCGGATGATGAATTCCGACGATCTGGCCTTTCCGGTGATCAATCTGCTGGGGTCGGTGCTGATCGCCTACTCTCTGCTGCATAACTTTAATCTGGCTTCGATGCTGATCGAGGGGTTCTGGATTGTCATCAGCGTGATCGGGATAATTCAGTATTTCCGGCTGAAACGGCGTGCGGAATAGCGCTAACTCGGCTTGAATACGGCCCTTTGCGCGTATAGGGAAAACCCAACCGCGCTTAGGGGAGGCTTTGATGCAAGTCGATCCCAAAACCCTCGTTTCTACCGACTGGCTTGCCGCCCATCTAAAGGACCCGGATCTGCGGATTCTGGATGGATCGTGGTACTTGCCTGCGCAGAACCGTGATGCCAAGGCGGAATATGACGCGGCACATATCCCCGGCGCCCGGTTCTTCGATATCGATGACATTTCAGACCACCGTTCGGACCTGCCGCATATGGCCCCTCCAGTCGAGAAATTCATGTCGCGCCTGCGCGCTATGGGAGTAGGCGATGGCCATCAAGTGGTGGTCTATGACGGGGCCGGGCTGATGTCGGCCGCGCGTGTCTGGTGGCTGTTCCGGCTGATGGGGCAAGAGAATGTCGCCGTTCTTGATGGTGGTCTACCGAAATGGCAGGCCGAGGGGCGCGAGGTCGAAGACCTGCCGCCCGTGATCCGCGATCGCCATATGACGGTGCGGGTGCAGAACCATCTGGTGCGGGACGTGACTCAGGTCTCGGCGGCTGCCAAGCTGGCCGATCATGAGATCATCGACGCCCGCTCGGCCCCGCGTTTCGAGGGCACCGAGGCCGAGCCGCGCGAAGGTTTGCGCTCGGGCCACATCCCGGGATCGCGCAACGTGCCCTTTGGCCAATTGCTGAACAAGAACGGCACGATGAAATCGCCCGAGGATTGCCGCGCCGTGTTCGAGGCCGCAGGCGTGGACCTGTCGAAACCTGCGATCACCTCCTGTGGGTCGGGCGTGACGGCAGCGATCCTCAGCCTTGCGCTGGAGCGCATGGGCAAGAAAGACCACTCGCTTTATGACGGGTCATGGGCCGAATGGGGAGCCTTCCCAACCCTGGCCGTCGCAACCGGAGAGAACTGATGTTCGAGAACCTCAAGCCACAGCCAGCCGACAAGATCCTGGCGCTGATGCAGATGTACCGCGAAGACCCGCGCGATCAGAAGATTGATCTGGGCGTAGGCGTCTACAAGAACGCCGAGGGCGTGACCCCGGTGATGCGCGCCGTCAAGGCCGCCGAAAAGCGCATTCTCGAAGAGCAGGAAACCAAAGCCTATACCGGTCTGGCCGGTGATCCGGCCTATGCCGATGCGATGATCGGCCTGATCCTCGGCGACGCAGTACCGCGCGCCAATATTGCCGCCGTTGCGACCCCGGGTGGCACCGGTGCCTGCCGTCAGGCGTTCGAGATGATCCGCATGGCCAACCCCGAGGCCCGCGTTTTCGTGTCGAACCCGACATGGCCGAACCACCTGTCGATCCTGAACTATCTGGGCATGGAGACTGTCCAGTATCGCTACTTCGACGGCGAAACCCGTGGCGTCGATTTCGATGGCATGATCCAGGACCTGAAAACTGCCAAGGCGGGCGATGTGGTTCTGCTGCATGGTTGCTGCCACAACCCCACCGGCGCGAACCTCAACCTGGTGCAGTGGCAAGAGGTCGTGAGCCTGATTAACGAGCTTGGCCTCATGGCGATGATCGACATCGCCTATCAGGGTTTTGGCGACGGTCTTGAAGAAGACGCGCAGGCAACCCGTCTGGTGGCCTCGTCGGTCAAGCGCTGCCTGATCGCAGCGTCCTGCTCGAAGAACTTCGGCGTGTACCGTGAGCGTACCGGCCTGCTGATGGCGATCAGCGATGATGCGGCGCAAACCTCGCTGAACCAGTCGACACTGGCCTTCCTGAACCGCCAGAACTACTCGTTCCCGCCGGATCACGGCGCGCGCGTTGTAACCACGATCCTGACCGATGACGCCCTGCGTGCCGATTGGCAGGCCGAACTGGAAGAGGTCCGCCTGTCCATGCTGGGCCTGCGCCAGCAACTGGCGGATGAGCTGCAGCGCCTGACAGGGTCGGATCGGTTCAGCTTTGTCGCCCAACACCGTGGTATGTTCTCACGTCTGGGTGCTGCGCCCGAGCTGGTGGAGAAACTACGTGCGGACCACGGGATCTACATGGTCGGCGACAGCCGGTTGAACATCGCGGGTCTAAACGCGACAACTGTGCCTATTCTGGCAAAAGCGATCGTGGATGTAGGCTGCTAAGGCATCCTTTGGAAATCAAGAAAGCCGCGAAATTCGCGGCTTTTTTGCTTTGACGGTTAAGACTTGATCCAAGCCCACGCCTTATCAAGTTCGTCGGTGGTAAAGTGCTTTTCACCGATGTCGAGCATAGCGGCAAATTTCGCGTCGATCTCGACCAGGTGACCCAAGAACACGCTGTCAGCGACAATCGCCAGCTTACCAAGTTTCTTCACATTCTTGATGATCCATTTCAGATCAGTCATTGCGGCCTCAAATGTGGCAGAGACACCTTTGTCAACGACCACGAGCACTCTGATCTTGGCGTGATCTTTTAGTATGTCTTCGGCTTTTTCGATCAATTCACGTTCCTGCGTGATGTCGATTTTGCCGGAAATTTCTAGACCGAGGATATTGCCCTCGCTTTGGTCCAGCACCTTGTACATAACTCTCTCCCGATCTGATGTACGTCTTTGCGACCGTTGATTGGTCGGCTGTGTTCAGTGTTCAGCCATATACCAGAGTTGAGGGTGCAAGGGATCAACCAAAAGTAAAATGGCCCGGCATTGCGCCGAGCCATTCCAATGGTTTTATGAGTGGCACTTACCCTTTCGAGAACTCGGGGTAAGCTTCCATGCCCAGTTCCGCCATGTCGAGGCCGTTGATCTCGTCCTCTTCGCTGACGCGGATGCCAAGGATGGCTTTGAGGATGGTCCACAGGATCAGTGCGCCGACAAAGGTGAACACACCGTAGGCCGCGATACCCAGCAACTGGGTGCCCAGAGAGGCCTCGCCGTAGAAGATGACGGCGATGGTGCCCCAGATACCTGCGAACAGGTGAACCGGGATTGCGCCGACAACGTCGTCCAGCTTGAACTTGTCCAGCAGCGGGACAGTGAAGACCACGATGATACCGCCAACTGCACCGATCCACAGCGCACCGAACAGGGTCGGGGCCAGAGGTTCAGCGGTGATCGATACCAGACCGGCAAGCGCGCCGTTCAGGACCATGGTCAGGTCAGGCTTTTTGTACAGCAGTTGGGTCAGGATCAGGGCTGTAACAGCACCCGAAGCGGCGGCCATGTTGGTGTTGGCAAAGATGCGCGATACGTCCGTTACGTCACCCACGGTGCCCATCGCCAGCTGCGAGCCGCCGTTGAAGCCGAACCAACCCAGCCACAGGATGAACGTACCCAAAGTTGCCAGCGCCAGGTTCGAACCGGGCATCGGGTGCACTTTGCCGTCCTTGTACTTGCCGATACGCGGACCCAGAACGATCACGCCTGCCAGGGCTGCCCAGCCACCGACCGAGTGTACGACGGTCGAACCAGCGAAATCCGAGAAGCCAGCTTCAGACAACCAGCCGCCGCCCCACTGCCAGGAACCCGAGATCGGGTACAGGATACCGGTCAGCACGACCACGAAGATCAGGAAGGGGAACAGCTTGATCCGCTCGGCCACGGCACCCGACACGATGGACGCGGTTGCAGCAACAAAGACCAGCTGGAAGAAGAAGTCCGACCCGATCGAGGCATAGTCCAAAGCAGCCTCGGCAGGGTCAACACCAACCGGGTCCAGCACGGTTGGGCCACCGATGGCGAAGAAGCCGTTGAAGTCGCCCGGATACATCGTGTTGAAGCCAACCAGCCAGTACATGATTGCGGCGATGGAGAACAGCGCCACGTTCTTGATCATCTGCATGGCCACGTTCTTGGAACGCACCAGACCGCCTTCCAGCATGGCAAAGCCTGCCGCCATGAAGAAGACTAGGAAGCCCGCCATCAGGAACAGCAGGGTGGTGAAGATATACTGGGTGTGCAGCGCAGCTTCGCCTTCGGCGGCAGCCTCTTGCGCCAGACCCATCTGCGGCAGCGCGACAATCGCGGCAGCAGGGATGAGAGATTTCATCAGGTTCATAGTCAGTCCTCGAATGATAGTGAGTGTGGGCGCCTTACAGCGCCTCTTCGTTCGTTTCCCCAGTCCGCACGCGCATGGCCTGCTCGACATCGAGGACGAAAATCTTGCCGTCACCGATCTTGCCGGTCTTGGCGGTGTTGGTGATGGTCTCAACGATCTGATCGGCCATCGTTGCAGGTACCACGATCTCGAGTTTGATCTTGGGTACGAAGTTCACGGCGTATTCCGCGCCACGGTAGATTTCGGTGTGACCGGATTGCGAGCCGAAGCCCTTGATTTCGGTCACCATCATGCCGCGTACGCCCGCTTCGGTCAGTGCCTCGCGCACCTCCTCGAGCTTGAACGGCTTGATTGTCGCAATGATCAGTTTCACGTCTGTCCCCTCTACTACTCCGGATCGGGCCGGCTTGTTTGCACGTGCAGAAAAAGAGCGCGTGTCGGGGCGTTAAGGAACGATTCCCCGACGTGAAACCGGCTGAAAATGACGCAATATTGCACAATTTTTGCACAAACAGTGCTTGATGATTAAAAAATAGGCGAAAATGCGAAGGGTAGTTCCGGAAAATCGGACCTCAACATAGGCGGGACGTCAGGGTATGGTGAGGCAAAAGTATAAACGGGCAGAGTTTGAGCATGTCTGAGTCCAAGCGCCGCAAACCGACACTGGTCGCGGATAAAAGATACCCTTCGAAGGCACGCAAACCTTCGACGACCAAGCGGGCTGCCAAGCCTGCGGGCAAGAAGTCGACCGCCCGAAAAACCACGACCCGCAAGACGGCACGGAAGAAAACGCGCAAGCGGTCGGGCGGCAATGGTGGTGGCTTTTTCCGTCGTCTGTTCCGCTGGATCTGGCGTCTGGTCTGGGGCGTGACATGGCGCGTTGGGGCCGTGGTCGCCATGCTGATCGCGCTTGCGGTCGGGGTGGTCTATACCTCGCTGCCCGATGTCGATGCCTTGCTGGACGGTCGCGCTCGCGGGTCGGTGACGATGTTGGACCGTGATGGCAAGGTCTTTGCCTGGCGCGGGGACCAGTTTGGCGGGGTGATCACCGCCGATACCGTCTCTCCCCATCTCAAAAACGCGGTCATCGCGACCGAGGATAAACGGTTCTACCGCCATTTTGGCGTCAGCCCGCGCGGTGTGGCCAGTGCGGTTCGTATCAACCTGAGCGAAGGGCGCGGTCCGCTCTCGGGCCATGGCGGCTCGACCATCACACAGCAGACGGCCAAGCTGCTGTGTCTGGGTGTGCCTTATGACCCAGCCGAATGGGAGTCGGAGGCCGCCTATGAAGCGGATTGCCGTCAGGGCTCGCTCTGGCGCAAAGGCAAAGAGGCGATTTATGCGCTGGCGATGGAGGTGAAATACTCCAAGGATGAAATCCTGACGATCTACTTGAACCGCGCGTTTCTGGGAGCAGGCGCACGTGGATTCGAAGCGGCCAGCCAGCGCTATTTCGGAAAATCCGCGGCCGAAGTCTCTCCGGCAGAAGCCGCAATGCTGGCCGGTCTCCTAGTGGCCCCATCGCGCTATGCGCCGACGAACAACCTGCAGCGCTCGCAGGATCGGGCGCGACTTGTGGTTGGGCTGATGGAGGCGCAGGGCTACCTGTCCGGCGCACAGGCCAGTGAGGCGCGTGCCCGTCCCGCGCAACTCTCCGAAGCCGCTGCTGCCCGTGCAGGCGGCTATTTCGCCGATTGGGTCATGGCCAGCGGACCCGAGTTCTTCACCCGTAACACCACCGAGGATGTGGTGATCCGTACAACATTGGATCCGCGCATCCAGACCTCGGCGGAAGAGGCGCTGCAATTCATCTTTCAGGAGAAGGTCCGGGAAGGCTCCAAGGCGCAGGCCGCGATTGTCGTGATGTCGGCAGATGGGGCGGTGCGCGCCATGGTCGGTGGCCGCAAGACCCGCGTCTCAGGCGCGTTTAACCGCGCGACACAGGCGCTGCGGCAGACCGGGTCGTCGTTCAAGCCTTTTGTCTACGCTACTGCGTTGGAGCTTGGGTATTCGCCCTATGATACGGTGATGGATGAGCCCTACTGCGTGAACATCCCCGGATCGGGTCAATGGTGCCCCAAGAACTACACCAACAAATACTACGGGCAGGTCACGCTCGCGGATGCGCTCAAGAACTCTCTGAACATCCCCGCGGTGAAAGTGGCCGAGATTTCGGGCCTCGACAATGTGCGCACCGTCGCCACCGGTTTCGGGATCGCCAGCGATCTGGCGCAAGGCCCCGCGCTGGCGCTGGGCGCCTCAGAGAGCACGCTGATCGAGATGACGGGCGCCTATGCGGGTATTCTGAACGGCGGCTCGTCGGTTGAACCCTACGGCCTGACCGAGTTGAAGCTGCTGGGCGATGAAACCCCGGTGATGGTGACGACTACAGGGATTGGTGAGCGGGTGATCAATGACAAAGCCGCCAAGGAACTGATCTGGATGATGGAGCGTGTTGTGTCCGAGGGCACAGGTGGCCGTGCCCAGCTGCCGGGGTGGCAGGTTGCGGGCAAGACCGGAACAACGCAGGCAGCGCGGGATGCGTGGTTCATCGGGTTCACGGCCGACTACGTGGCCGGTGTCTGGATGGGATACGACGACAACACACCCCTGTCTGGCGTCACCGGAGGCGGGTTGCCGGCCGAGATCTGGAAAGAGACGATGCTGCGTGTGACCGAAGGGATGACGCCCACGCCTCTGCCGATGATCGCGCCAGAGCCACCGGTGCAGGTCGCGCAACCTCAGCCCCGCCGCACACAGGGTGGAGGGTTTGAGCGCGCCATCAACAACTTGATCCGGGATATCTTCGGCGGGAACTAACGCGTCGCGGTCCAAACACAAAAAAGGCGACACACTAGGTGCCGCCTTGTTCAATTCAAACGGAACGAGGATCAGACGCTGGCGTCCAGCGCGGCCAGGATCGCATCGCCCATTTCCGAGGTCGAAACCGGGGTCACACCTTCATCGGCCAACAGGTCTGCGGTGCGAACACCGTCGGCCAGCACTTTCTCGATCGCGGCTTCCAGACGGTCGGCCTCGGCCCCCTGATCAAAGCTGTAGCGCAGCGCCATGGCAAAGCTGAGGATACATGCGATCGGGTTGGCTTTGCCTTCACCCGCGATATCCGGGGCCGAACCGTGGACCGGCTCGTACATCGCCTTGGGACGGCCATTCTCCATCGGAGCACCCAGCGACGCCGACGGCAGCATGCCCAGCGAGCCTGTCAGCATGGCGGCACAGTCCGACAGGATGTCGCCGAACAGGTTGTCGGTCACGATCACGTCGAACTGTTTGGGCGCGCGCACCAGCTGCATCGCGCCGTTATCGGCATACATGTGGGAGACTTCGACCTCGGGGTAATCCTTGGCGACCTCGTTCACGACTTCGCGCCACAGAATGCCCGATTCCATGACATTGGCTTTTTCCATCGAGCACAGCTTCTTGTTCCGGCGCATCGCCAGTTCAAAGGCCGAGCGCGCAGCGCGTTCGATCTCGGATTCGGTATAGCGCTGGGTATTGACGCCCACGCGCTCATTGCCTTCTTCGAAGATGCCGCGCGGCTCGCCGAAATAGATGCCCGAGGTCAGCTCGCGCACGATCATGATATCCAGACCGGCCACAACATCGGTTTTCAGCGACGAGAAATCCGCCAGCGCATCAAAGCACTGGGCCGGGCGCAGGTTGGAATAGAGGTCCATTTCCTTGCGCAGGCGCAGCAAGCCACGTTCGGGCTTCAGGCTGAAGTCCAGATCGTCGTATTTCGGGCCTCCAACAGCGCCCAGCAGAACCGCGTCTACCTCTTGGGCTTTGGCCATGGTCTCATCCGACAGGGGTTTGCCATGGGCGTCATAGGCCGCACCGCCGACCAGATCCTCGCTCACGTCAAAGTGAAGGCCGCGATTGGTGTCGAACCATGAGATGATTCTGCGCACTTCGGCCATAACTTCCGGGCCAATTCCGTCTCCGGGCAGGATGAGGAGCGAGGGGTTGGACATCGACAGTCTCCTTGCGTTTTGTCGCAAAGGGCCTAGCGTCTGCGCCGCACCGGGTCAATGAGACGATCCGGATGAATCACGAGGAAAACACATGTTGATACCGGGAAATCCCGTTCCAGGCCTAAAAATTGAAACAGTCGGGCACGGGGTGTTCGATCTTGAGGCCGACAAAGGTGAAAACGGAACGCTGGTGATCCAGTATCGCGGCCTGCACTGCCCGATCTGTATCAAGCAGATGACCGAGGTCGAAGCGGCGCTGGATGGTTTTGCCGCGCTGGGCGTCGAGGTCATCATGATCACAACAGATACTGCCGACCGCGCGGCCGAGGCTGCTGAAAAGGCCGGTGTGTCCCGTCTGCGTGTCGGGCACAGCCTGCCGCTGGCCGCCGCGCGAGAGGATTGGGGTCTGAACATCTCAACCGCACGTGAAGGCAGTGCCGAGCCCGCTTTCTTTGCCGAGCCGGGGCATTTCTATATCGCTACGGACCGGACGCTGTACTACGCGTGGCAGCAGACAACGCCATTTGGACGTCCGGCGATGGCGGATATTGTTGGTGGTCTGAAATTCACCCTCGGCAACAACTATCCAGCGCGTGGTACCTATACAGGCCCGCTCTAGGCCTTATGGAAACGTGATATCAACCCACACCAGCCGGTGACGGCTGGCGCGCTGGGCGGTCTCGCGCATCGGGTCCTCAGGCTTGGGCCAGAACACGCCCGAGTTAACAACCTGCAGGTCGGCTGAGGGCAGGGCATAGTCCACCCTCAGCTCTCCGACAGCTTTCCAGTTTACAGTTGCGTCGTCACCCTCTGCGGTTTTGGGCTGGGGGTCTTGCAGGCGGGGGTCGGAGAGAAGCGCGGCGATGGTCTCGGTGCGTCCGTCGCTCTTGCCGGGGTCCAGATTGGCGTCGCCTGCGATGACAAAAGGGCCATCCGGAACGGGGCCAAGCCGCCCGTCCAGCAGCAGGGACCAGAACCGGATCTCATCGCGATTGCGCAGGCCATTGCGGTCCTCTGGCCCGTCGAAGACCGGTGGAGTGGCGTGAAAGGTCATCAGGTTCAGGCGACCAAAAGGCGTGTTGACGAGAACCACCCAATGCCCGGTGGAGGACAGCCTCTGCACCGCTTGCGCCTGCGCTGACGGGTAGGGTACGCCATTCACGACCGGCAGTTCAGCGCCGGGAAGCTCAGACCACAAGAGAGGCGCAAAATCCTGCGTCTCGTCCTGTTCGATCTCATAACGGGACAGAACGGCCAGCCCGCCATGACCCGTGAACAAGCCCCAACCCTGCGAGTCGCCCGGCCCTTGAGTGCGTCCGTCTCCGTCCAGATCCAGACCGCTGTCTATCCCGGTATTGGGCTGCGCGGCAAAATGATGTGGATAATCCAGCCCCGCCGCGCGCAGCGCATCGGCCAAAGCGGTCAGTGCCAGGCCATCCATATCCCAGTCGATCCCCTGCAACGCTAGAATGTCAGGCTGGACGGCCACCAAGACATCAACAACGGCCTGAACCTGTGCGTCATCGCGTTGAATATCACGCAGCAGCAACCCGGGGCCTTTGCGGCTCAGTTCGGTGTTATAGGTGGCAACGCGCACGGTCTCTGCCTGTGCGGCCAGAGGCAGCATCAGCAGGATCAGGGTACGGATCATGCGGTCTGAGTGGACTCGGTCGTGGAATAGGCGCGGCGTTTTTCGACGATCAGCCCGGCAATTCGCAGGGTCGCCATACCGCGCATGATCATACTTGCGGGCAGGAAGGCCCAAGCGCACATGGTCCAGATCAGGGTCTGAGGGTTGCTTAGTGAGATCGGGAGCAAGATATTTGTCAGTAGCTTCATCACTGCCGGGATCAAGAAGGGCAACAGAATGCCGATGCAGATGTTCAGGCGCCCATCGCGCTGCAGGCGTGTTACCACGTCACCGCCCTTGGTCGGGTCGAACAGAGGCAGGTTTGTCCACACATTGAACGCCCCGTTTCCAGTCGGCCAGCCGCGCAGTTTCACAGCATAGGCGAAGCTTGCGATGGTCACCAATGCGGCCATGTAGGCGATGCTGGCAGCGACACGCACAAGCTCAACCAGCGGCTGGGCAGCATCTGCGGGCAGCATCAAAACGATCAACCGAACCGGCGAATAGGGAAAATCGACTACATTCGCGACGGACAAGCCCATCGCGTAGGAAAAGCGGGTCATCTCAGTCGGCGCATAGGCGTTTTTGCAGATCAGCGTCAGGAACGTGACCATCGACATCAGGCCAACGAACCGCAAACGGTTCACCGGCGGCGCATCACGGAATTCGATAAAGCTGGGGAAGGCCGAGTTATATTCGGCAAAGGTCAGGATGAACGCGAGGATCGCGAGGAAGACAATGACCTCGGTCCCGTTCGTCGATGAAACTGGCAGGTACAACGCGGGGGTCAACATCATAACGGCGACCAAAATCCCACGTATCGCCGCCCCTGTCGTGCGTGCAATCACTATCCGAACCCTTTTTCAAAGGGAATTATATACTTAAGTAACATTTATGATTGACGGACTCCGACGCATTTGTTACATTTTAATAACATTCAGGAGTGTAAAAATGACAAAAGCACCGGGAAAATCAAACCGCAAGGGCCTGACCTTCCTACAGGTTGCTGCAATGTTCGGTAATGAAGAAAAGTCGCGTAAGTGGATTGAGGAACTACATTGGCCAGATGGTCCGTTTTGCCCGCATTGCGGTTCTTTCAACGTGCAGTCAGGCATCAGGCATCCAAGCATGACGCACAGGTGTCGTGAGTGCTCCAAAAAACCCATGTTTACGGTTCGGGTCGGCACGATCCTTGAGAATACCCGGCTACCATATCGCACATGGGCCATTGGTATTTACTTGTTCACAACTAACCTTAAGGGCGTATCTTCGATGAAGTTGCACCGTGAGCTTGGTGTTACGCAGAAGTCCGCGTGGTTCATGCTGCATCGTCTTCGGGCTGCAATGGAGGCAAACATGCCTTGGTTTAATGGCCCAGTCGAAGCAGATGAAACCTACATAGGCGGCAAGGAAGGCAACAAACACGCGAAGAAGAAACTCAAGGCTGGACGTGGCGCTGTTGGCAAGGCTGCTGTTGCTGGTATCAGGGATCGCGAAACGGGTCAGGTTGTTGCCAAAGTGGTAGAGAGCACAGACAAAGAGACCTTGCAGGGGTTTGTGAACGAGCATGCCGTCGAAGGAGCAACACTCTATACCGATGAGGCTAGTGCCTACAAGGGCATTGACAGGCCGCATGAGGTGGTAAAGCACTCAGTGGGTGAATATGTCCGCGATCAGGCGCACACCAACGGGCTGGAAAGCTTTTGGGCTCCTATGAAGCGGGGTTATAATGGCGTCTATCACAAGATGTCGCCCAAGCATCTGCAACGCTATGTGGACGAGTTTCAGCACCGTCACAACAACAGGCCAAAGGATACAATCGACCAAATGGGCGGCGTTGTGCATGGGATGGCTGGAAAGAACCTGCCTTACAAGAAGCTAATCGAGGATAACGGATTGAATAGCGGAGCGCGGTCATGAGCGTCGGAACTTCGCAAAGTACTGCCGGGGTATTTTCCAACACGCGCACGGTGACCGTGCCAAAGCTGGTGCTTCCCGATGTCCTTAAGCCCAACACGCGCCTTAAGATGGACGGTCTTGAGTTCCTTTCCGCTATACCTGCGGACGCAGTTCCAGTCGCATTCTTCGATCCCCAATACCGTGGCGTGCTTGAAAAGCTGGCATATGGGAACGAAGGCAAAGTTCGTGGAAAACGCCGCAGCGCCCTACAGCAAATGCCGGAGGAGGCCATCGCCAATTTTATTCGCGGAATAGATCGTACGCTTATCCCATCAGGCCATCTCTTTTTATGGGTGGATAAGTTTCACCTTTGCCAAGGTATTCACCCGTGGCTGGACGGAACGAGGCTGGACATTGTGGATCTTTTAACGTGGAACAAGGGTACATTTGGTATGGGCTATCGCACTCGGCGCAGAGGAGAATACTGCATAGTACTACAGAAACAGCCGCGTAAGGCAAAAGGCGTGTGGAAAATACATAACATTCCAGATGTAATTCAAGAACAAGTATCCCAGCGGGATCACCCACATTCCAAACCAATAGACATACAAGGTCAACTCATGGCCGCCGTGAGCCACGAAGGCGATTTTGTAATTGATCCGGCTGCCGGGTCGTTTTCGGTTCTGCAAGCGGCACGAAACCATGGCCGCACCTTCCTTGGTTGCGACTTGAACGGTTAGATTATGGCACGATTACGGGATGCCAAACCAAAGAACACATCTGGTTCTTACGCCCGGTTGTTTGGGAATGAAGCGTTAGGTGAATTGGCCAGCAAGATACAGTCAGCTGTAATCTCATCGGGGTCAGAACTGGAATCGATGATCGTGGAAGCTGTTCCCAACATCCCTAATCTGGACACCTTTTTGGAACAAGAAATCATGCCTGAGGGCGTGTTGCTTGCCCGAAAACGTGAAATTAAACGAAGTCGGACCTTGGATTTTTCGGGATCAGAGCCTGACTTTATGGTTTTCAAGCGCCGAAAAGGCGAGCAAAACTGCCATATAGTTGAGTTGAAGGACGGTCATGTGTTCGACACAAAAAAAGCTAGCGCAGAGAGGCAGTCAATGCACGGGTTCATTCAACGCAACGCCCAGCATATTCAATATCGGTTCCAGGCACACTTTTGTGCTTTCAATCAAGAAGACAAGCAAGCGATCTGGGAAGGATTCAAGAAGAGAATTTCAATCGATGAGGCAATGACAGGTCGGGAGTTTTGTGATTTGTTGGAAATTGATTACGACAGTATTGTGCGGGCGCGTCAGGCCGACGGCCCCGACAACGTAGAGTTTTTGTTGACCGAACTGGCTAAAATTGAACCAATCCAAACCCGCTTGCGAGAACTTCTCGGCTAAAACCAATGTATTCAATTTAGGAATTCGCATGACAAACCAACGTTACAATGCAGACCTGCCTGAACCCGCCGATCTGCACATCAGATCGAACAAATATCAACCGACCAAGGCTGAGTTGGAAGAAGAAATCGACATGCCTGAAATGTCATTGGATGAAATCAGGGCTGCATTCATGCGGCCAATGAGTATCAAGAAGCCTGATTAAAGAGAGCGCAGAGTGCTAAAATACCTTGCGCGGTTTTCGTTTTTATCGCGTCAATATGCGACAGTCCACTATAAAAATGTTACTTAAGTATATAATTCCCATATGAATGCGCTTGCTGTCCTCCGGCGACCACTCGGCGGCACGGGTCAAAGGCGCAAAGACAGCGCCGTTCTCCACATCCTTGCCCAGATCCCAAGGGCGCTGTTTGTTGCGCTCGCGGATCTGAAGATCGCGACGGGTCATATCCAGCGCGCATCCATAGCCATATACCGCTTCCCACGCCTCTGCAGGGGTGGCGCGGAACACGGGGCGACCGATGGCGACGGCCAGCTCCATTTCATGATGGTAGTTTTCGGTGCCCGGCGGGTACGGCACGCTGGCTCCGGTCAGAACGGCGTTTTCGGGCGACTTGGTGAAGTAGAACGGTGCCTCACGATCTACCTCGTGGCCCATTTCAGCGGCATGCGCCGCATAGTTGCGCCCAACGCAGAAAATCCGACCGATGGGATAGGTTGCCTGTTCGCCGACCACGGGGATCGAGATTGGTTCGGGTAGTGAAAACAGATGCGGCATGGCGATCCCCTGAATGTTGCGCCGCGCAGCTTATCGTCTGGCACGCAACTGGCAAGCCGTCGCGATGCGCCGGTTCACGCCGACATTTGCGGCGAGTTCAGGCGCAAAGCCGCCCAATTTCTACAGCGGCGCATCTGGGCGTATGAATCCCTTGGAAACAGGTAAAATCGGGCTAGATCGCCTATTAGATTTTAGAATTGATGGCACCCCCACCACCTGCCCGGCACAGAAGTTCTGCCGGAAAGATCAATACGACTGAAGTGACCTGAAGATACCTCTTGCGGACGGCTAAACATGTCGGCATTGGGACGTGAACGTATCGGAGACGGCAGGCGAAGACGCCCATCCCCCTGGGATTTTCGTCCGTGTTAGACCCTGTTTCCTGACTTCCGACATTTTTTCGTATAAGTCATTGATATTATTATGCCTTGGTTGCCAAAAGGCACTACACGGACTTTTTTCGCCAGCGATTGTTTCGGAGTGTTGAGGGAGCTCAGGCTTTGGTCTGGCCAGTTTTTCGGGTGCGCCCGGGGGGTATCTTGAAAGGGGCTTCGTTCCAGGTCAGGCCGACGCAGGTGAGGATGCGTCTGGCATCGACCGTGGCATGGCTTGGCATGCCGTAGCGGTCAGGGGTGCCTTTGTGGCGCAGGATCGAGAGCTGCAATGCGTTCAACTCGTTGCGGATACGAGCCGGGCTCATCGGGTGTCCGAGCAGGTCCAGATGCTTGCGCAGGTGCTGCAGGCAGCAGAAGGCCATGTAGCAGATGGCGATATGGGCCCGGACCCGACGCGGCGACCAGTGATAGATGGGCCGGATTTTCAGATCGTGCTTGTTGGTGCGGAAGCAGGCTTCGATCTCCCACAACTGGTGATAGCGGGCAATGACGTCCTGTGCCTCCAGTTCGTCCGCACCATGAACAACAATGGCATGCAGCCCGTCCCATTGTGCCGCTGCCTTGATCTTTGCATCATCCAGCGTGACGTCCCCGCTGTCGGGGAAGGCCAGGAAGCGGCCATATCCCCGGCTGCTGAAGCTGCCGGGTTTGCGAGAGCGCTTGAGCTTCTTGTGCAGCTTTTCGATTGCCTTGTCGCGCTTGTGGGCATCATTGCGTGCCCGGGTGGGTGACCAGGTCACAATGACCCGCGCTCCCTCCTGGTCGATCACCTTGTACCAGCCCTTCTCGGTTGCCTCTTCAGAACCGTGTCCAGCCCAAGGCTGGCGTCCCTCCGGGCTCAAAATGTTCGCCTTCACGGCGGCCGGGGCGGACTTCATGCGATAGCCGAGGATGTAGGGCAGACCCTTGTTCTGCAACATCTGCTGGTTGTCCTTGCTGAGCATGGCGGCATCGGCCACGAACGTGACCCTGGCCACGTCGAAGCGTCCCTCCAACGCCTTCAGCGCAGCTTCCAGCGTATGACCTTCCCAGGTGTTTCCCGGGAAGAGTTCATAGCCCACAGGCAGCCCATCGGAGGTGACGATCAGCGCCAGCATGACCTGAGCGCGGTGATGCTTGCCATCCTTGCTGAAGCCCTTGGCCAGAAGATGATCCTGCTCGACCCCGTCCGCATCCTCGGCCGGGTCCTCGCGCTCGGTGTCAAAGGCCAGGGTCGTGCAATCGTAGAACAGCACGGTCACTGGCCCGCCCAGCAACTTCTCTGCCGCCGCGTGAGAGGTTTTGCAAATCCCGTCTATCACCGGCGTATTGATGTAATCCATGCTCCGATAGACCACGTCCAGATTGAGCGTGATGCCTGCCTGGTTCTCCAACGCCTCCACGGTCGCGCGCTTGCTCTCGGGCTGTGCGATCCGCGCCATAACCAGCTCTTTCACAATGCGATTGGCACTTTTACGCGCCGCCCCCAGAAGGGCCCCCCAACCCAGTTGGTCATACATCGTCCCCATGACATCCCGCAGACCCAGAGAGACCCGCGCCTCCTCACGGCACTCGGCAAGATCAACGCCAAGCTTGTCCGGCCGCGGAGCGCGGCGCACCAGCGCCTGCAGATCGGCATATTCCGTGGGCGTGAACAGTTCCATTTGCGGCGAGCGATCAATGCGTAATTGCTCCATCAAGCGGCCCGCCAGACGCTTGATATCCTCAATCTCGCTGTCGTTATGGGCCACACCCACATGGCGCAGGATCTTCTGGCGTACCTTGGAGCCGGTGCGGACGGATTCAACGATCTGGATCCGTGTGCGGTTGAGCTTTGCGTCATGTTTGGTGCGGATGAACATGGGCGAAGAGGTTAGCCATCTGAAGGCCCATGGCAATACTTTTTATAATAATGGGGCACTACAACGCGCCTCTGAGCAACCACACCTGAAAACAAACCAAAAACCCAGTCAGATCAACAAAAAGGTCGGAAGTCAGGAGGTAAAATCGGGCTAGATCGCCTATTAGATTTTAGAATTGATGGCACCCCCACCACCTGCCCGGCACAGAAGTTCTGCCGGAAAGATCAATACGACTGAAGTGACCTGAAGATACCTCTTGCGGACGGCTAAACATGTCGGCATTGGGACGTGAACGTATCGGAGACGGCAGGCGAAGACGCCCATCCCCCTGGGATTTTCGTCCGTGTTAGACCCTGTTTCAGGGCAGACGCGCCCTCCGACACGTGGGCCGGGCCGTCGGGTAAGACGACACGCAACGGCCTTGGGCCAGGCACAGAATCCAACCCGGGTCTGGCCACCCCGCCGGAGAATTCCCCCTACCTGCTCCGGCGGGGTTTTAGCTCAGCGGCTCACTCTTTGAAGTTTTTCAGCTCGTTGAGGATATCAAGAAGCGTTTCATGCTTTTCAGGACCAAGATGCGCGCGCATGCGATCGGCCTGTTGAACAATCCCCGTCAGATTGTCCTGAATGATCTGTTCCCCCTTCGCGGTGATCTCGACAATCTGACGACGCCGATCTTTGGGGGTGACAGCGGCGCTTGATCAGGCCCTTGTCTTCCAGTTTTTGCAGGATGCGCGTCAGGCTGGGCAATAACAGGCAGGCCCGTTCCGAGATATCAGTCGGTTCGCTTGCACCTTCTTCTTTCAGCAAGCGCAGCACGCGCCACTGCTGCTCGGTCACCCCGGCATCAATCAGCAGTTTGCGAATAGGACCCATCACCCGTTCACGGGCGCGCAACAACGCGATGGGAAGGGATCGCGACACCAAGGGGAGTTGATCGGACATGCTGAATCATCGCCGAAAAAGCGGCAAGTCTCAAGTCGCCCCGAGAGATAAGGTTTGTAAAATACTGATAAGTAAAAGTTTAAAGCCAAATCCGGTAAGCTACACCCGCATCGCCTCGGCAGCTTTTGCATATCCACCCGAAGCACCATCCACGAAATGAACATGATCGTCCCGCATGGCTGAGGGGACGAAGCAGGTCATCATCGCCTCATCCTGTACATGCAGGCCGTAGCGGATTTTGCCGCGACCGCGGGCTTCATCCAGCATACACTGGAGGCGGTCCAACGTGGCAGGGTCACAGTCCAGTGTCATTTTGAGGCCATCGTCGAATTTGCGGTAGTCCGCATTTTGGCTGACCATGCGCCGATAGTGGCCGGGTTCGAACTGCCCCAGCCGCTTGCCCGTCAGAAACAACAGGGCGATCAACAGGTTCTGCCCGAGCAGTTTGAGTTTTTGCGCAAACAGATTGCCCCCTGCGCGCGAGACATGAGCATCCAGCCCAACATCCGGCGGCGGCCATGTCATCGGAGGACCGTTTTCCGGAACCGGATGCCCCGAACGATCCAGTTCGGCGGCCATGGTGACAACAGATTGCGCCAGATCCGCAAAATCCCGCTCTGTCGCCTGGGCCGTCGGCTGCACCACGACCGAAACGATCTGACCATGCTGCGCAGGACTGTTGGACCAGCGGCAGGACAGGCCGGTCAGGTTTGGCTGCGCGCTGGGCGCCGCGGGGTCGACTGAATAGTGACCGGATTTCATCTGCGCCTCGGCCCAAGCCAGGCCTCCGCCCGAGAACATGGCATAGTCCACCCCGGTGGATGGGGCATAGCGAGCCACCCTCAGGTCTTTTCCAGCCTTGCGCAACTCGGCCACTGGAACCAAGGCCGCGCGCAACGGCATCTCAAACTCTTCTTCGGCCCAGCGCCGCAGGGTTGCCAACGCTCCAGCCGCGATATCCACCGCACTGGGGGGCACGGCAAAGCCAGCCCCATCGCCACCAAAGACATAAGGAAAAGGTTTGCTTTCCAAAGCGTTGATCATAGCTGAGATCACCGCAGCACCGACCATGTTGACGGTTTTGTACCGTCCCTGGGCGATCTGCGCGGTCGAATCCACGATGTCGGCAACACCCACAACCCAATCGTCCGGAACTGAGGCAAACTGCGCCGGGTCCGACAGAAGGGTAAAATCGCGCCAAAGCGGCAGGGACTCGTAAAAATCTGAATGGAGGTCTTTCATCGTCCCCCCTTTGTTCCAATTGGAGGTTAAGCTAGCCCGAATGTGATCGCTGTCCTCCCCTTGCAACATAGTACACGTGCTTGTGCGTTTTGCCACGGCGTGCCAATCAGGGCGGTGGAAATGCGCAGGAAAGGGCCGTTCATGCAGGCAGGTTTGGTTGTACTATGTCTGGCTTATGTCCTGAGCCAGTTTTTTCGCGCGTTCCTTGCCGTTCTCAGCCTTGATCTGGCGCGTGATATCGGCGCCTCGCCCGAAGATCTGGCCTTCGCCTCGGGCCTGTGGTTTCTCGTCTTTGCCGCGATGCAGCTGCCGGTGGGCTGGGCGCTGGATCGCATTGGACCGCGGCTCAGCGCATCCGTCTTGCTGCTGATCGGCGGTGCCGGAGGGGCGCTTGTTTTTGCCGCCGCCACCAGCCCGCTGCATGTCAGCATCGCGATGGCTCTGATCGGCGTTGGCTGTTCGCCGGTTCTGATGGCGTCGTATTTCATCTTTGCGCGCGAGTTCCCTCCGGCCCGGTTCGCGACACTTGCGGCGCTGATGCTCGGAGTGGGCTCGGTCGGCAATCTAGTCGCCTCGTACCCCACCGCGCTTGCGGTCGAGATGATGGGCTGGCGCGCCACGATGGTTGGGTTGGCGGTCTTGTCCGCCGCAATCGCCTTGGGCATCTGGTTCAGCGTGCGTGATCCGAAAAAGGTCGAGACCGGCCACAGAGGATCTTTACTGGATCTGCTGAAAGAGCCTGCCTTGTGGCTCATCCTGCCGTTGATGCTGGTCGCTTACGCCCCGGCGGCGGCACTGCGCGGGCTTTGGGCGGGGCCATATCTGAACGACGTGTTCAACCTGACCACAACGCAGATCGGCACGGCCACGCTGGTCATGGGAACCGCGATGATCGCGGGAACTTTTGTTTATGGCCCGCTGGACCGTCTTCTGGGCACCCGCAAATGGGTGATTGTCGGTGGCAATGTCCTCTGTGCAGCTGCGCTTGGCCTTTTGTGCCTGTGGGTCGATAGCGCTGTCTGGGTGTCGGTCGTGATGTTGTCGCTGATCGGATTTCTGGGCGCGAGCTTCCCAGTCATAATGGCCCATGGTCGCGCCTTCATCCCGCCGCATCTGACCGGGCGCGGCGTGACTTTGCTGAACCTTTTCGGCATCGGCGGCGTAGAGCTTGCGCAATTTGCCACCGGGCAAATTCACGCCGCCTATGCGGGCTCAAGCCCCACGGCCCCCTACACGGCGATATTCGGCTTTTTCGCGGTGACCCTTGCCATTGGATGCGTGATCTATCTATTCAGCCGGGATAGCGTCGACTGACGCACCGATCAGGAGAGCCCGTTGAAAGACCCCGTCGTCATTGCCCCCAATCTCAAACGCAGGCTTTCGGGCGTGACGGCAACGATTGCGCGGCTGGTCCCTTTGCAGGTGCGACAGATCGACATCGCCGCCACCGGGCCGGGGCTGCCCGCCGACATTCCGTATATCCCGCTGGGCCGCCTGCCCTTCCTGTCCCGTCGAACGCTGCGGGTCTGGCACGCGCGCCGCAATACCGAGATGCTGCTGGGCCTGATCCTGCGCAATGTGTTCCGGTTGAAGCTGAAACTGCTGTTCACAAGCGCCTCGCAACGGGCACATACGGGTTATACGAAATGGCTGATCGACAAGATGGATGCGATTGTCGCGACTTCGCGCAAGACCGCGGGCTATCTGGAACGAGACGCACAGGTGATCATGCATGGCATCAACCTGGACGACTTTACCCCGCCTGAGGACAAAGCTGCCCTTCGCGCACGGCTAGGGCTACCAGATGGCCTTTTGCTAGGCTGCTACGGGCGCATCCGCCATCAGAAAGGCACGGATGCTTTCGTCGACGCAATGATTGATCTTTGTGCCCGGTCCAAAGATGTCTCAGGCATCGTCATGGGCCGCGCGACGGAAAAACACATGGGTTTTCTGGCCGAGCAAAAAGATAAGGTCGCCAAGGCGGGCCTACCGGACCGTATCCTCTTCATGCCCGAGGTGACGGTCGACCAGATTGCCGAATGGTATCAGGTACTGGACCTGTTCATCGCCCCCCAACGGTGGGAGGGCTTCGGCCTCACCCCGCTTGAGGCGATGGCCTGTGGCGTGCCCGTTGTCGCAACCGACGTCGGCGCGTTTTCCGAGATCGTGACCAACCCGTCTCTGGGCCGGGTGGTGACCCCCGGTGACATCCCAGCACTGGCCAATGCGGCCGCAGAAATGCTGGAAAACCGTGATTCCCTGTCTCAGGCCGGACAGGCCGCCCGCACCCATGTCGAGCAGAATTTCGATATCCGCGGCGAAGCACAGACCCTCGTGGCCCTCTACAAGCGCCTGCTGAGCGCGTGAAGCACCTCAAATCGGCGTCATTCGTTAAAATACATTGCGAAAGCTCTTTTGTCCCGACGGCAACGCGGCTATGAACGCGCGTCCTTAACTTTGGAGACATGAAATGGGCTATCGCGTCGTCGTCGTCGGCGCCACAGGTAATGTGGGCCGCGAAATGCTGAACATCCTGGCGGAACGCCAGTTCCCCGTGGACGAAATTGCTGTGCTGGCAAGCCGTCGTTCGCTGGGTACTGAGGTGACTTTTGGCGACAAGACACTCACGACCAAAGACCTGGATACCTTTGATTTCACCGGATGGGATATGGCCCTGTTCGCGGTAGGCTCTGCCGCGACTAAGGATTATGCGCCCAAGGCTGCTGCGGCGGGCTGCGTTGTGATCGACAACTCGTCGCTCTATCGCTACGACCCCGAGATCCCGCTGATCGTACCCGAGTGCAACCCGCAGGCGATCCACGACTACAAAAACAAGAACATCATCGCCAACCCCAACTGCTCGACCGCGCAGATGGTCGTCGCGCTGAAGCCGCTGCATGACCGCGCCAAGATCAAACGCGTTGTTGTCTCGACCTACCAGTCGGTGTCCGGTGCAGGCAAAGAGGGCATGGACGAGCTTTGGGAACAGACCAAGGCCGTTTACAACCCGATCAACGAGGTTGAGCCGAAGAAATTCCAGAAACAGATCGCGTTCAACGTCATCCCTCAGATCGACGTCTTCATGGAAGACGGCTCGACCAAGGAAGAGTGGAAGATGGTTGTCGAGACCAAGAAGATCGTCGATCCGTCGATCAAGGTCACGGCCACCTGCGTTCGCGTGCCCGTGTTCGTTGGCCACTCCGAGGCCGTGAACATCGAGTTCGAGGAATTCCTCGACGAGGATGAAGCGCGAGATATCCTGCGCGAAGCGCCGGGTATCATGGTGATCGACAAGCGTGAGGCCGGCGGCTACGTCTCTCCAACCGAATGCGTAGGCGATTTCGCAACCTTCATCAGCCGCATCCGTCAGGATTCGACCGTTGAAAACGGGATCAACCTGTGGTGCGTCTCGGACAACTTGCGCAAGGGTGCCGCCCTGAACGCAGTCCAGATTGCCGAGCTTCTGGGTCGTGAGGTTCTGAAAAAGGGCTGATCCCTGACCTGATATTCTTCGCAAGGGGCCGTTTCGTCAGAAGCGGCCCTTTTTCTTTGCGTGTGCTCAGCCATGATCCCGTTCAATACAAAGGACAGACACAACAATCCGTGCTAAGTTGCGTTCATAGCCTTAAGAAAACCATCCAAAGGGTTTCACTATGCGCATTTTCTCTGTTCCTTTTATAGTACTCGCCGCTCTTTCTCCGCTGTCCGCGACATCACAAGAGATCGCCGATACGATCTATTCCGGCGGTCCCATTCTGACGATCAATGATGAGCAGCCCTCGGCCGAGGCCGTGGCGGTCCGGGATGGCCGCATTCTGGCGGTTGGATCGCTCGCCGATATGGCCGCTCATCAAGGCGATGGGACCACAGTATTCGATCTTGCAGGCCGAGCAATGTTGCCTGGATTTGTCGACAGCCACGGGCACGTTGTGATGGGCGGGCTGCAAGCCTTGTCGGCCAACATGCTGGCACCTCCGGACGGAGAGGTGACAGACATCGCCAGCCTGCAGGCCACTCTGACAGCCTGGGCCGAGGCAAATGCCGAAGCCGTGGAAAACGCGAACATGATCATTGGCTTTGGGTATGACAATGCGCAACTCGCCGAGCTGCAGCATCCCACGCGCCAGGATCTGGACGCGGTTTCCACCACCATACCCGTCGTGATCATCCACCAATCCGGACATTTGGGTGTGGGCAACTCAAAGGCACTGGAAATGGCGGGCATCACTGCCGAATCCGAAGCACCGCCGGGCGGCGTTATCCAGCGGGATGAAAACGGCGAACCTAACGGAGTACTAGAAGAATACGCGTTTTTCGCTTTGTTAGTGCCTCTTCTTGGTGATCTGGGCGAAGACGGTCTGGCTGAATTTGCTCGAGCCGGCAGCGCGCTTTGGGCGCGGTTCGGATACACCACCGGGCAAGAGGGCCGGTCATCCGGCGAGATCGTCGAGGTGCTGAAAAAGGTTGGAGCCGATGGCGAACTGCCCATTGACGTGGTTGCCTTTCCCGACGTTCTGGAGGCACAAGACTACATCGGCAGCAATGTCTCAGAGGATTATACGAACAGGATCCGCGTGGGCGGCTGCAAGCTGACCATTGATGGCTCACCCCAGGGTTTCACGGCGCTGCGCGACCGTCCCTACTACGATCCGGTTGGCTCTTACCCCGCAGGCTATGCCGGCTATTCTGCGATCACGATGGAGCAACTTCAGGGCGCTGTGAACTGGTGCTATGAGAACGGCATTCAGATCCTGGTGCACTCCAATGGCGAAGGCGCATCGGATATGCTGATCGCCGCTCTGGAAGAAGCTCAAATGAAATACGGCGACCCCGGAAACCGCCCGGTCCTGATCCATGGCCAGTTTCTGCGCGAGGATCAGGTCGCCAGTTTCAAGCGCTTGGGTGTATTCCCGTCGGTCTTTCCTATGCATACATTCTATTGGGGAGACTGGCATCGCGACCATACCGTCGGCCCGATCAACGGTGAGAATATCTCGCCGACCGGATGGATACGAGAGCGTGAAATGATGTTCGGAACGCATCACGATGCGCCGGTGGCCTTGCCCGACAGCATGCGCGTTCTGGCCGCGACAGTGACGCGACGTACCCGGTCAGGCGACATACTTGGCCCACATCAACGTGTCGATGTTATGACCGCCCTCAAGGCCATGACGATTTGGCCCGCATGGCAGCATTTCGAAGAGGATCACAAGGGTTCAATCGAAGTTGTGTAGAAAAGCGTGCAATTTTGACCCCCTAAGCGGGGAAATCGGCGTCCAAATTTGACCCCTCCCTATGGTTGTAGACATCCTTTTCATTGGGGAATTATATACTTAAGTAACATTTATGATTGACGGACTCCGACGCATTTGTTACATTTTAATAACATTCAGGAGTGTAAAAATGACAAAAGCACCGGGAAAATCAAACCGCAAGGGCCTGACCTTCCTACAGGTTGCTGCAATGTTCGGTAATGAAGAAAAGTCGCGTAAGTGGATTGAGGAACTACATTGGCCAGATGGTCCGTTTTGCCCGCATTGCGGTTCTTTCAACGTGCAGTCAGGCATCAGGCATCCAAGCATGACGCACAGGTGTCGTGAGTGCTCCAAAAAACCCATGTTTACGGTTCGGGTCGGCACGATCCTTGAGAATACCCGGCTACCATATCGCACATGGGCCATTGGTATTTACTTGTTCACAACTAACCTTAAGGGCGTATCTTCGATGAAGTTGCACCGTGAGCTTGGTGTTACGCAGAAGTCCGCGTGGTTCATGCTGCATCGTCTTCGGGCTGCAATGGAGGCAAACATGCCTTGGTTTAATGGCCCAGTCGAAGCAGATGAAACCTACATAGGCGGCAAGGAAGGCAACAAACACGCGAAGAAGAAACTCAAGGCTGGACGTGGCGCTGTTGGCAAGGCTGCTGTTGCTGGTATCAGGGATCGCGAAACGGGTCAGGTTGTTGCCAAAGTGGTAGAGAGCACAGACAAAGAGACCTTGCAGGGGTTTGTGAACGAGCATGCCGTCGAAGGAGCAACACTCTATACCGATGAGGCTAGTGCCTACAAGGGCATTGACAGGCCGCATGAGGTGGTAAAGCACTCAGTGGGTGAATATGTCCGCGATCAGGCGCACACCAACGGGCTGGAAAGCTTTTGGGCTCCTATGAAGCGGGGTTATAATGGCGTCTATCACAAGATGTCGCCCAAGCATCTGCAACGCTATGTGGACGAGTTTCAGCACCGTCACAACAACAGGCCAAAGGATACAATCGACCAAATGGGCGGCGTTGTGCATGGGATGGCTGGAAAGAACCTGCCTTACAAGAAGCTAATCGAGGATAACGGATTGAATAGCGGAGCGCGGTCATGAGCGTCGGAACTTCGCAAAGTACTGCCGGGGTATTTTCCAACACGCGCACGGTGACCGTGCCAAAGCTGGTGCTTCCCGATGTCCTTAAGCCCAACACGCGCCTTAAGATGGACGGTCTTGAGTTCCTTTCCGCTATACCTGCGGACGCAGTTCCAGTCGCATTCTTCGATCCCCAATACCGTGGCGTGCTTGAAAAGCTGGCATATGGGAACGAAGGCAAAGTTCGTGGAAAACGCCGCAGCGCCCTACAGCAAATGCCGGAGGAGGCCATCGCCAATTTTATTCGCGGAATAGATCGTACGCTTATCCCATCAGGCCATCTCTTTTTATGGGTGGATAAGTTTCACCTTTGCCAAGGTATTCACCCGTGGCTGGACGGAACGAGGCTGGACATTGTGGATCTTTTAACGTGGAACAAGGGTACATTTGGTATGGGCTATCGCACTCGGCGCAGAGGAGAATACTGCATAGTACTACAGAAACAGCCGCGTAAGGCAAAAGGCGTGTGGAAAATACATAACATTCCAGATGTAATTCAAGAACAAGTATCCCAGCGGGATCACCCACATTCCAAACCAATAGACATACAAGGTCAACTCATGGCCGCCGTGAGCCACGAAGGCGATTTTGTAATTGATCCGGCTGCCGGGTCGTTTTCGGTTCTGCAAGCGGCACGAAACCATGGCCGCACCTTCCTTGGTTGCGACTTGAACGGTTAGATTATGGCACGATTACGGGATGCCAAACCAAAGAACACATCTGGTTCTTACGCCCGGTTGTTTGGGAATGAAGCGTTAGGTGAATTGGCCAGCAAGATACAGTCAGCTGTAATCTCATCGGGGTCAGAACTGGAATCGATGATCGTGGAAGCTGTTCCCAACATCCCTAATCTGGACACCTTTTTGGAACAAGAAATCATGCCTGAGGGCGTGTTGCTTGCCCGAAAACGTGAAATTAAACGAAGTCGGACCTTGGATTTTTCGGGATCAGAGCCTGACTTTATGGTTTTCAAGCGCCGAAAAGGCGAGCAAAACTGCCATATAGTTGAGTTGAAGGACGGTCATGTGTTCGACACAAAAAAAGCTAGCGCAGAGAGGCAGTCAATGCACGGGTTCATTCAACGCAACGCCCAGCATATTCAATATCGGTTCCAGGCACACTTTTGTGCTTTCAATCAAGAAGACAAGCAAGCGATCTGGGAAGGATTCAAGAAGAGAATTTCAATCGATGAGGCAATGACAGGTCGGGAGTTTTGTGATTTGTTGGAAATTGATTACGACAGTATTGTGCGGGCGCGTCAGGCCGACGGCCCCGACAACGTAGAGTTTTTGTTGACCGAACTGGCTAAAATTGAACCAATCCAAACCCGCTTGCGAGAACTTCTCGGCTAAAACCAATGTATTCAATTTAGGAATTCGCATGACAAACCAACGTTACAATGCAGACCTGCCTGAACCCGCCGATCTGCACATCAGATCGAACAAATATCAACCGACCAAGGCTGAGTTGGAAGAAGAAATCGACATGCCTGAAATGTCATTGGATGAAATCAGGGCTGCATTCATGCGGCCAATGAGTATCAAGAAGCCTGATTAAAGAGAGCGCAGAGTGCTAAAATACCTTGCGCGGTTTTCGTTTTTATCGCGTCAATATGCGACAGTCCACTATAAAAATGTTACTTAAGTATATAATTCCCATTCATATGAGCGTCAACGCCGAGGTCCGGCAGGACGCTACTTTGCATGAATTGATCTGGAAAATTGATGAGATCATCTGCCACCTGTCCGGTTTCTATCACCTGCGCCCCGGCGACGTGATCCTGACGGGCACCCCAGCCGGGGTAGGGCCGGTTGGTGCAGGGGATGAAATTGAAGGTGGGATAGACGGGTTGGAACCCATTCACCTGACCCTGACGGGCGCAGAATAGAGCCTATTTAGGCTCTTTCAGCCAGTCCTTGGCAAATTCGACCGTATCGAGACCGGCAAATCGGCGCACTCTGTCCAACTCGGAATCCAGTCGTCGCGTGCGCGCATCCGACCACCGTATCGCGCGCTCCGGCCACAGGGCTTTTACACGCAGAATACCTTCATCGCGATGGGCTTTCATGTCGATCCGGCCAATCAGCTTGTCGCCTTCCAGCAGCGGGAAAACATAGTAGCCATAGGTCCGCTTGGGCTCGGGCACGAAGACCTCGATCCGGTAGTGAAAACCAAACAACCGCTCGGCCCGGTTCCGGTCTCTCAACATAGGGTCAAACGGACTGAGAACCCGGATGCGGCCTGTTGGTGCGGGCAGATCGCTCAGACCATCGGTCAGATCGGGGCGGGTAAACAGTTTGCGCATGCGCCCATCGACACAAGCAACCTCGACCTCCTCCAATGCGCCAGATTGCAACCTTTGGGCGCACCACGCCTTAGCCTCAGCCGCGCTGACCGTGTCCCAGAACGCGGCCAACTCACCCGAAGTGGCAAAGCCAAGCCTGTCCAGCGCCGCATTGCACAGCCAATCAACTGTCGCCTCGGCGTCACAGATTAGCTGACCGGGGCAGAGATGCGTTTCGATCACCCGCTCGGTCAGATCATAGCGTTTCTGAAACCCCTCACGCCCGACAACTGTCAGCGCGCCAGAGCGCCACAGATATTCGAGCGCGGTCTTGGATGGGTGCCAATCCCACCACCCGCCAGAGCCCTTCTTTTCATTCTTCCCCACATCGGACGAGGACACTGGCCCATGGTCGCGAATGTGGTTCAGAACCGTTTCGAACTGCTGCTCAAACCCATCCCGACGCCAGTTCTTGTACCGCGATTTCAGCAGATCCGCATCGCGCTGGAACCGCAGATGCCAATGCGCGTAATACTCCATCGGTATGACGGCGGCATCGTGGGTCCAGTGTTCGAACAACGCCCGGTCCCGTTCATACAAGCGTTTGAGGTTCCCACTGCGATAGCTGGGCCTACGCGAGAACAGGATCATGTCATGCGCGCGCGCCACGGTATTGATGCTGTCGAGTTGAACGAAGCCCAGCCTCTGGATCAGATCCAGCAAATCGGTGCCCTTGGAGCCGCCCGAAGGCGGTTCAGCCAGCGCATGGCGATCCATGAAGATCGCCCGCGCCGTGCGGTTGTCCGGCTGTTTCAGCGCCACGATATCAGCGCCGTTTCAGCGTATCCCCAAAGTTGACCTTGGGGGTCAGAGTCATGCGGGTCTCGATCTCGGCATTTGGATCGTCAAGCTGCGTGGCAATGATCTTGGCCGCTTGCTGTCCGATCTCAAGCCGGCAGGCATCCATCGTCGCCAGTTTGCGGGGCAGGCCCTGCAGCAGTTCAACATTGTTGAAACCCGCCAAGCCGATCTGACCGGGAATGTCGATGCCTTGCTCTAGCAGATACAACAGCCCCCCGGCGCCGATCATGTCATTGGAATAATATAGGAAATCCAGATCAGGTGAGCGTTCCAGCATGGCTTGCGTCATCTCGCGCCCCTTGGCCAGAGCCGAGCCGCCCGAATAGAATTCCCGATCCTCGATCTCGATCCCGTGCTTGCCCATAACCTCGGTAAAGCCTTCGAAGCGCTTCCGCGCCCGGTGGTCCAACGGCATCTTGGTGCCCATGAAGCCGATATGTTCATAGCCCGCTTTCAGGATCGCCTGCGCCATTTCGCGCCCGGCGCGACGATGAGAGATCCCGACCATTGCATCAACCGGTTTGCCATCGGTATCCATGATCTCGACCACCGGAATTCCGGCCGAATCCAGCATCGCCCGCGCCGCGTCAGTATGTTCCAGACCGGCAATGATCACCCCCGAGGGGCGCCACGAGAGCATCTCATACAGCACCTTTTCCTCTTTCTCAGGCAGGTAGTCGGTGACGCCGACTACAGGCTGCAGATCGGTGTCCTCCAATACCTGATTGATGCCGGTCAGAACCTCTGGAAAGACCATGTTGGACAGGGATGGAATGATAACCGCCACCAGATTGACCCGGCTAGAGGCCAGCGCGCCTGCGATCTTGTTGGGCACATAGCCCAGTTCTTTCGCGGCGGCCAAAACGCGGGTGCGCGTCGCATCCGACACATCGCCCCGATTGCGCAGGACCCGGCTGACCGTCATCTCGGATACCCCAGAGGCCTCAGAGACATCGCGAAGGGTAAGCGGGCGTTTTGTTTCTGTGTTCACGGAGGGCACCTGCGTTGTTGTTTTATCTGATGCTAGCGTAAACACCCTGCAGTTTACAACTGTTCAGCACGCCCACAGCAAACCCACAGTAAACCCCATGACAAGCCGAAAAAACAAAGGTAGAGAGGGCTTTGCACGGCCCCGTGGCTCAACTGGATAGAGCAGCCCCCTCCTAAGGGGCAGGTTGCAGGTTCGAATCCTGCCGGGGTCGCCAAAAACACCCGAAAAATATGGCTTATTTTCAGCTTGTTGTGCAGAAGCGTGCAGAAACGCGCGTTTCGTTTTCCGCCTAATTCTCCGAAAACGACCGAAATCTCGTACAAAACCTGTACAAAATTCGCACGTCCGTGCGGCTTTTGGGGCCATCCTATGAGCTGGCGGGTGGCGAATGCGTGTGCGGAACGGAAGTTCGGGAGTGCGACGCGCAAGCAGATCATCATGTTCTTGGCAGACAAGGCATCTGACGATGGCTCTGGCATCTGGTGTTCGAAGGGGACCATCCAGCGGCACACGGAGCTTGGTGAGACCACTGTCAAACGAACGATCCGAGACTTCCTGAAGGAAGGTATCCTGATCGAGACCGGCGCGCGCGGATGCAAGAATGGATTCACCGTAGTTTACAGGATCGATCTCGCCCGGATTGAGGCGCTGGAACTGACGGCTGAACCCGAGATTGAGACGGGGGCCACAGTGGACCCCGTCCAGACCGGACCCGGAACGGGGGCCACTGTGGCCGGGGTACCGGGGCCACCACGGCCCCCAAACCATCCTAAAACCATCCATAAACCTCCTACGCGCGAGCGCGTGGCGGCGGTGGATGAAGTGGCTGAGAAGATATTGGCTGCTTATCCGTCCGACCGGTTGCGCGGAAAGACTGAGTGCCTTGGGCGGATCAAGGATATCCTGGGCGCCGGGACAGAGGCCGAAGACCTGTTGCAGGCCGTGAAGGCCTACGCGACTGAAAGCGCGGGCTTCACCCGCTCCAAGGTTTGTTTCTCCGACAACTGGTTCAAGTCGGGGCGCTGGCGTGCCTACGTAGAGGACATCGTCAAAGGCCGAGAAGCCTCGAAGGCGAAGGAAGCCGAGATGCTGGCAGGCTTGGCGAATTGGGTCACGGACAAGCATCCACTTTGCCGCCACATCACACCCGGCCAGATCGACGCGCTCTTGGCCGCAGACCTGGTGACACAGGCGCAAATTCAGGCGGCGGGCCTTAGATCATGACCGCAACCGATCCCACCGAAGTGCAAACAGCAAGGCGACCCGTGTCATACGCTGGCGCGGATGACATGGGACCTTGCGAGGGGCGGCAAGCCTCCCCTTCGAACCCCACCGGCGCGGGCAAAGCCCCCGCCAAAGAGGCGCTGACCGAGACCTTCGTCTTCCGCTGCACTGCCTCCGAGAAGGCCCAGCTGCGCGCCAAGGCCGAGGCCGCTGGACTGCCTGCCTCGACCCTTCTACGCGAGGCGCTTGGCCTCACCGAAGCCCGTCGTCGCAAGCCGGTGCCGCACGTCGATCCGGCGTTTGTGCTCGCTGTCGGACGCATCGGTGGCAACCTCAACCAGATCGCGCGCTGGCTGAACCACGCCATGAAGGTCGGGCGCACCGACCTCGACACGCTGACCGTTGCGCGCCGCCTTGTGGTGATCGAACGCCAGCTTACCGCGCTCCTCGATGAGGCGCGGCGGTGCTGATCAAGTTCTTCCCCAACGGCAAAGGTGCGGGCGCGGGGCCGGTCGGGTACCTCGTGGCCGAGCGCGTTCTGGCCTATGACGGCAACCGCGACCTGATCCGCGATGCTGACGGCCAGCCCAAGACCGTCACCCGCGACCCGCTGCCGGAGGTCCTGCGTGGCAATCCCGAGCGCACCGAAGCCCTGATCGACGCCAGCCGCCATCAATGGACCTATCGCGCGGGCGTCATCAGCTTTGCCGACAGCGACGACCCGACCGAGGACCAGCAGGTCGAAGTCATGGACCAGTTCGAGCGGCTGGCCTTCGCGGGGCTGGACCCCGAGCAATATGAGGTGCTCTGGGTCCGCCATCGCCACGAAGGCCGGGTCGAGCTTCACTTCTGCACGCCGCGCCTGGAACTGACGACGGGCAAGAGCCTCAACATCGCACCGCCGGGCTACCAAGACTCCTTTGACAGCCTGCGGGACTTGATGAACCAGCGACACGGCTGGGCCGATCCGATGGATGTGGACCGCACTCAGGAAGTCCGCGATACCATCGAGGCCCCGACCCGCGCCCAGGGCCGGGACGAGCTGCACGCCTGGATTCAGGATCAGATCGACCTTGGCCTGATCACCGACCGCGCATCCATGATCGACGCCCTCACAGAAGCGGGCTTCGACCTGCCACGCACCGGCAAGGCCTACATCACCGCCCGTGATCCCGACAGCGGCGAACGCTGGCGGCTGAAAGGAGAGATTTTCCATGAAGACTGGCAAGCCGACCCGGCTGAGCGAGAAACTGAACGCGGAACTAGACGAGATCAGGCAGGAACACGTCGCCTCGATCTCCTCCCAGCTCAAGAGCTTCAGGATCGATTTGAAGAGCATTGTGGGCGCCGCGCAGCATACCATCGCGAGCGATACGCGCCGCTTTCAGACCGAGACAGCGAGCCTGTTCGAGACGCGGCTGAGATCGATCCGCCTCTGGTTGACGATTTCACCCTGGCTGATTGCGGCGATGCTGCTGACGGGGATCGTCTCGATGATGGCCGCGAGCTTCTTCTGGACGGTGCATCTGACGCGCTCGGAACTGACCGAGATGGGCCTGACGCGGATCCAGCGGCCCGAGGGGACTTGGCTGATCCTGGACCCGTCGAAAACGCGGCTCAGGACCTGCACAATGGGCGAGCGGCACGTCACCTGCATACGGATCGAGGAGGACTAGATGACCCAACTGACAGCCTTGGAACGCGACTTGCTCGCCTGCGTCGAGCGGTTGGTGACGGCCTCAGAGGCCTCCGCGAAGGACTTGACCGCCTTGGAGACACGCTCGACCGGCAGGATCGAGAAGGAACTGGCTGGTTTGAAAGACTGCGTGACCTTGCTCATTCGTTCACAAGCCGCATCCATGAAGGCCTTGAACGGATTGCTGAACGACGAGGCGAGCTACAAAGCGCTGGACGAGAACTTGCAGCAGAGCTTGACTTTAGCGAGGGCCGCCGCAGAGAGATTGAGGGACAGCTAGACAGCCAGGAGGCGCATGCGGAAATGGGGTTAAGGCATTGAAGTGATGGCAATCGGTTCGATGCCCGAGACATCGATTTTTCTGGCCGCCAATGCCAGATCATAGTTTGTCTGCAAGTTCATCCAGTACATCGCCGTTGTGTCAAATGCTCGCGCAAGGCGCAGCGCCGTGTCCGGGGTTATCTCTGAAGTCCCATTTATCAACTGTTCCATCTTGGACCTGGGCAGTCCTAGATGATCAGCAATGGCCCTTGGCCCAATTTGGAGCGGCTCGAGATAAAGACGCTAGATGACCTCGCCTGGATGAACTTCGTTCTCAAGAATTGTCACGTTGCTTTCCCTACTCAGGGCATCATGCGTCTTGGAGAGCCTTCGCGCACTCGTCGACTACGTATTCGGGGACGCTCTCGAATTTATGTGGGTTGAGCTGCATAACGTATTCATTTTCAATATGATAAGACTCGTTGATAAACTTCGAGATCACATCATCCTGATGCTTGCCTTTGATGACACGGAACAACTGAATCTTCTCGTAGCCGACGTCAGTCTCGGCGAACTTCTGCTTCATTGCTGCAGCGTCGTTCACTTGCGCAACCAACGCATCGTAGTTGAAGGCTGGTAGCATTTTTTGGACTTCCGATTCCGCCGCGGCTTTTTCTTCTTCGCTCATGTCCCGGTTTTCCAAGGCGGTTGCAATGGTTGGTACAGGTCGGCCTTTGAACAGACTAGCCAGCAGGTTGTAGGCATGGCCGACATCGTCGATTATCTCGTAGTGCCTTCGGAGATAGATCGCTTTGACGATGGCATCCGACGCGCCGTCCATGATATCGATGCAGATTTTGGCAAAGGTGCGGATGTCTTCGCCAGCTATGGGGGTTTCCTTCAAAATCCCATTTCTGCAGGAAAGAAAGGTCGCAGTAGGCTTCGGATCTTGAAATTTGTGAGACAGACTCTTGATCACGTCGATGGCCGGTTCAATGTCATGGGTCAACATCAAGGTCGTTCGGTTGCGAAGGCTTCCTTTGCCTCGAAATAGTTGGTGCAAAATCGCAAATTTCTTGTTCTTGTCGAAAGATGAGATCGGATCGTCAAGGATTACGATGTCGGGATCTTCGCTTAAGACCTGGTGCATAAAGAGCACCAACGCAAAAGCATTCTTTTCCCCGTAACTCAAGTGGTTAGTAGCCGCTTCAACGAAATCCGAAAGATCATCGTGCTCCAGCTTCATCTTGTATGAGTCCGACTCTGAGATGATCTTCACCGAATATTTGTAGCCTGCCGATCTCAAGAACCCATTGATACTGTCTTGGTTCTCTTCAATCGTCTTCTTGATCTTGGCCTTGTGTTTGTTGATTTGCCCTTTCAGGCTTCCAACTTGCTCGATCAAACTGTTCAGTTGCGCATTGATTGGATCGGTCACCGCCCTTGATGGCTCCGAATCCAGTTTGTCGATCAAGCCAAGCTCGATCTTTAGGAGCGGCAACTTCTTGTCGATTTCGTCGACGTCTCGCAACGAGTAGAACGAGATATTCCTTAGCCCTTCCAACTGTTGGATAAGCGCCTCAATGCTGTTTTTTAGGTCATTCAGATAACTTATCTGAATAGCAGTGAGTTCCGTTTTGGCCTTGGTAATTTGGCTGAGGTTTTCTTGGCATGCGGGGCTGAAGTACGCGCCAAGCCGTTCAATAACTTCCTTCAGATTGTTGAGGTGATTGATTGCAGTGGGGTCGTACTCTTTCGCAACAGCAAGAGCAGTTTCCTTCTGTTCGGGCTTCTCTAAGGACGTCGCGCAGTAAGGACAGGTGTCGCCGAGGTCCAAGAACTCTTTCCCTTTGATCTGCCAGCCAATCCATTTTGATGGATTTTTGCTTGTCACAAATGTTTCGAATGGAAGCAGGGTATCCGGAATATTATCAATTTTGTTGCCGGAACCGAATGCCTTATGGACTTTACTAGACTTCGCAATAGAGCCGTCTTTGTTCGGCTTTCCAAAAGCGTCCCTCAAATCCTTGAGGTCTTTGATCATTTGTTCGATTTCAGGCCGATCAGCGAACGCCTTCTTGATGCCCGCAAACAGCTTCTCAATTTCTGACATCGCTGTGTCGTATTCAGGCGTTTTTATGAAGATATCAAAGCTGTTCTTGACGACCTCGTCTTGCTGGAAAACGAATAGGTTCACATACTCTTCGTCAAAAACTAAGGCTGATGAGATAGCATCAATACCTGAGACGCTTGGCTGGCCTGCTCCCTTCTTACCTCGCAACTTGAATGGGGCGAGATCAGCTAGCGAGCCATCTTGCTTAGCCTGACTGACGATGGCCTTGGCAATGGTGCTTTTTCCAATCCCATTGGGACCATATTTGATGTTGAGGCGGCCCTCAGTCACAAGAATGTTTGCGGTGTCGATGCTGTTACAGTTTTCAATTGTGACTTCAAAGTTGGCCATTGGTTTCCTCAAGCAATTCACAGCGTACCGTAACTGACCTAGGCGGGTCATTAAAGGACCTGGTGCATTTGAAGCCAGCTATCGACCAAAAGCAGCTCAAGTTTGTTTGACCCTGAGTTGCTGCGAGCTGTCGAGAACATTCTGAATTGTCCGGTGTAGGTAACATGCCAATTGTCCGCTTCAGTTGATTGCGCGGTGGCCCAATTCGGAGGGAGCCGTAGGCGACCGTAGATTTGGGCCACCGCGTTCGCGCCACGTCGAAGCGGGTCACGCGACTTTGTGTTTGCTATCCTCCTGTGTGATGGGTGATCCGTCAGGCTGGTAGCGGCCAATGCATCTCGGGCCGTGGAAGATGACCAGTTGACCATCGGGGTATTCGTGGACCCTGACCTTCGCCTTGACGAAATGATGACGGTGCCTGTCTGCCGCGATCTGCATGACCAGGCCCTTGTAGCGCACCGTATTGTCGTTGCCGACGACGCGGTCTTCCTGCACACACAGGGTGTCGCGCACATTGCCTGTAAACGGCACGAAGGCCGAGGTCGTATCCTCCGGCTCCTTTGCAAACAGGGCATTGTGTTCGGGAAGATAGACCTCTTTCAGGAACTGATTGGCCTCTTCAATGGTTGTGATCCCATGGGACCGCAGTTCCTGCGGCAATCGGTTCTGGAACGTGCCAAACATGCGTTCAGACCGTCCACGGGCCTGCGGTGAATAGGCCGGGATCAGCTCAATGCCGAGTTGCTGCAAGGCGCGCCCGACCTGGGTCAGATTGTCCTTGTCCACTTTGCCGCCCGCTTCGGGCGTATGCCAGTAATGAGAGCCCCGATCGGCATAGAGCGAGCAAAACAGACCTTGCGCCTCGATCACCTCTGTCAGCCCCTGAAAACTGCTCATCGTCCCTTCTTCCTCGACAAAGAATGCCGAATAAACCCGGTTGGTGGCATCGTCCATGGTGACGATCAGATCCCACCACTGACCCGGAACCCATTCATGGCTGGAGCCGTCCTGATGCAACATCATGCCAACCATCGGACGGCGGGGCCGCTTGCGCCGATGGGCACCTCGTCGGGGTGCTGCCTGAACCCGGCCGTGGCGCTGCAGTGTAAGCCGCACCCAGTTGTAGCTCTGTGTGAAACCATGGTGGGCCACCAGCTTCTCGTGGAAATGCTTCGGCGTGTAATCCCAGTACTTGGTATCAAACAGTTCAAGCATCTCCATGACCTTATCCGTGGCAACACGATTGTTGGCCAGTTTGCCAAGCCGACGGTCGTACAGACCTTCTGCACCATCCGCCTCAAATCGATCCTCCCAACGCCTGACGGTGCGCACGGATACACCCAGTATCTCAGCCGCCTGTTCTTGCGTCAGCTTGTTCGCGCTTCGCCGCGAATACACATCTTCAAACTTCATCAGTCGAACTTCCTGTAACACTTCTGCTCGGTTCATAACGCCTCCTCTCAGAGACAGAATAGAACCGGACAGATCGCATGTTACATACACCGGACATATCGCGTGTTAGCGACACTGAGTTGCTGCGAGCTTGTGAAGCGTCGCTGCGGGCTTTAGCATGTTCGTGGGCCCGTAGGACAAAATTGACATTTGTTCCTTATTTGTTCTACTAGAAGAAGCTCACGGCAGGAGGCGCTTATGTACGACAACGTGCACATACCATGGGAAATCTCTGAAGAACGCCGTATGCGCTACGCGACTTCTTCCAGAGAGGCTCAAGCAGCACGAAAGCAAGCAAACAAGCTGGCCGAGGCAAGCCCAGATAGTGAGCTTTCTCTAACGTACGATCCCAATGACGACATGGCAAAACTCCCATCGAATGGCCAAAGAACTCTTTCTTTGTTCAGTGGCGGTGGCGGGTTTGATCTTGGTTTTGATCGAGCAGGCTTCGAGCATTTTGCTTCTTACGAATTGCTTTCGTTCGCTGGAGTCACTCTTGGCCAGAACCGACCAGGTTGGAAAGTGCATTCCGGTGAAGATGGTGACGTGAGAAGTGCCGATTGGCGTGAGTACAAAGGTCAGATCGATGTGGTTCATGGTGGGCCGCCATGCCAACCGTTTTCAATCGCGGGTAGGCGAGAGGGTAGCCAGGATCATCGAGACATGTTCCCAGAGTTTATTCGGGCTGTTGACGAAATACGGCCTAAGGCCTTTGTCGCAGAAAATGTTCTAGGTTTTCTATCAGCGAGGTTTAAGGACTACCGAGAGAAAGTCATTACCAAGCTTTCCAAGAACTATCATGTAACAGTTTTCGTCCTTTCTTCAGCGGATTTCGGTGTTCCGCAGGTCCGCAAACGTGTTTTCATAGTCGGGGCGGCGAAGCGACTAAGAAAGAAATTTGACCCAGCTAAAATAGAGGGTAGCGGAGTTCAGCGTGGAGTTCGTGAGGCTCTTGGGTTGCGGGATATTGGGGTAGATGGATTTGCACCAACACTTAGATGCACGCTGACTGGCCCAAGGCAAACAACTTCGATTGCCAACAGCACTGCCTCCGTCGTCAAGTGGACGGAGTTTGGTATCTGGCCGCATGGGGTATCACCAGATCGTTCGATCGCCGACGCATTTCCTACAAAAAACCAGACGTATCGTTTGTGCGTGGAAGAGTGCCAGATACTTCAAGGTTTCCCTCTAGATTGGCAGTTTCATGGTGCGGTCTACCAGCGGCTAGGCCTGATTGGAAACTCCGTCTGCCCACCGGTCGCATACGCTGTGGCGCGAGGAATATACGATCAACTCTTGAGAGATTGAGAGACTAGCGCACGCAAGGTTGAGGCGTGCTCATCTGTGATTTTGGGGAATCTCTCAAGCACTTGCTTTGGTATGTGCGGATTGTTCAAAGTGCTACCACGTTCGATGACGTAGACACATCTGAGCTTGAGGATTTCAAGCATTCGTGATGGTGAGTAGCCCTGATTGAGGTCAAAGAGGTCTCTGTATTCTGCTATCTTAAGCTGCTTCTTGTGCAGCGCTTGAGCGTCTTCCAGTGAGTAGACTTCCTTTTCACCGACCAAGGCGTACATGTCTTGCGCAGTTAAGTTCTTGGCGGCTAGCTGAGCCAGTTTGAAATCAACTTCAATGTACTTTCGCTTCTCTTCAATCCACGGAGCCATCATATCTGGCGAAGCATACCTGGTGAATTTAAGCGCGTTTCCACGTGGCGTGTAAAACCCAAAAAGCCAGTGTTTGTTCTGCCACTTGAGAATGTGGTCCATTCCAAAATCTCGAACTGTAGTGACCGAGTCCTTGGTGGTGCTTTTCAGTTCGAACTCAAGGACTTGTCCAGCGATTTCCAAAGTTCCATCTGTGCCGGAACGCGACCTTTCGGTAGGTTGGCTGAGTTGGAACAATTCCAACTGTTCGAGTTCTCTTCGGTCGTCTTGTACAGCCAACTACTTACCGTCCACACTTTCCATTGAGCACTCCATTAAACCCGACTCACGCACTAATCTAGATTGTGTCCGCCCATCACCAAAGATGCCATAGCGAAAGCTACCTCAACGATGAGAAAACTTCATCACCTCGCTGCAGCACTGGCAAGCCGGCGCTCGATCCAACAAACGAAATACGTCATTCATTGGTTAGCATCCGCAGTTTGGTATTGGCGAAATGCAAGGTTAAAACTGCACCAAACAAAATTGGAATGAGTGCGCATACCGCAGCGAAGACGAGGACAAGACAAGCGCCAAGCAGGCCTAGCTCGGGACCAATGTCGAAAAGGCTCAAGTGCACAAACCCAGCAAGGTAGATCACGCTTGCTCCAAGAAAAAGATAATAAATTGGCAACAGGGGGTGAATCACGTTTCGTTCCGCTCGCTCCAATGCAGAACGGCGGATTTGTTTCCAGTTGTCGCTTGGCCTTTGCATTTGCTTACTCCCTTGCGAATTCGATCCAAGTGTGAACTTCGTCATCCGTTACATTCCGACCCTTCAATTGTGACTCGTACCAGCGCGCGGCGATGGCCCCGCGTTTCTCACTTTTTATCTTGATGCCAGCACCATCCAGGTACTGATCGAGCGAGGTCTCGATACTCTTCAGGGCTTCGAAATCGTGACCGGCACGTATGGACTGAGTGCCAAGCAGCAACCAAGCAACGTCGACCTGATATCGTCTGTGCATCTTGATCAGCGCTTCGATTGGGATGCCGCGCTTACCCTTCTCATAGCTGTGATAAGCCCGATGTGAGACGTCAATCGCTTCAGCCATCGCAGCCTGTGAAACGCCAATTTCGCTACGTGAGATGGCTAGGCGTGCACCTACTTCCGCAAATATATCAGCATCTTCTTGCGCCATTCCGACTTCCCAATTGACGAAAGCGCAATTTTGTATAAACATCGCACAAAATGACGCATATTTCCGTTTGAATCCATCTGAGCACGTCAGAAGGTACCAAGCAAGCGATTCCATGCGTACGCATGATTCAACTCAGGTGGATAAGGATGACTGAAATGGCAGAGACCGACAAATCAGACAGCTCGCAAATCCTGGGGCTTGGTAAGACGCCTGCCCAATGGGTCGAGGTTATGTCTGGCATGGGGATCGACATCTCGGAGCGCACGCTGCGCGAACGGGCCAACGATACAGGGGCATTCTACCGACTTGGGCGCACCATGCTGATCACACCCGCGCAGATCGACAAGATTTTTGAAGGAGGCCAGGCATGCCGCTCCAAATCTACAAGAGGGGTCGCTTCTACTGGGCTAAGGGCCGGGTCGAATACAACGGCAGGCCAATCGCAGGCCCATACCGGCGAAGCACTAAGGCATCTACAGAAGCGGGCGCACGGGACTGGATAAACCGCGAAACCGAGCTCCAGATACGTCGCCATGTAGTTGGCGATGAACCGAGCAAGACGTTCTCGGATGCGATCATGCTCTACAACGCCTCCCCCAAGACCGCGAAGCAGTTGATTCCAATTGTCGAAGAGATTGGCGATATGCCTTTGGGTGCGATCTCTGGGGCGCTTTTGAAAGGTCTGGGGCCGAAACTCAAACCAAAGGCATCGACCGACACTTGGTGGCGCGAGATAGTGACGCCAGCGAGTGCGGTGATCAACAACGCGCACGAGTTGGAAGGCACGCCGCTGATCCGGGTGAAGCCCTATGACAAATTCGAGCGCATTGCCCAGGACAAACGGCGAGGGAAAACCAGCCGTGTTGAACGAAAGCCCGCCGATAAGGAATGGATTGAGGCCTTTTGTCGTGCGGCCGATCCGTACAACGCGGCTTTGGTTCGGTTCATGTTCGAGACAGCGGCGCGGATCGATCAGGCTGTCTCAATCGAGCCTGACGATCTGCGGCCCGCCGAGAACAAAGTCCGAGTGAAAGCACAAAAAGGCCACCCCGAAGGCTGGATCACCGTTTCGCCTCAGATGATGGACGAGTTGCTGGCCTTGCCGCCCAAGCGGCCAAAGAACCGCAAGACAGGCAAGTTCATGAAGCCACGCGTGTTCGGCTACGGCAGCTCCACCGGCTACAACACACGCTGGAAGACGATCTGCAAGAGTGCGGGCATCCCATACCTCTCAGCACATCCCGCAGGACGGCATGGCTTCTTCACTGAATTGGTGGTGCGCCAAGGCGTCGATCCGGTCACTGCGGCCAAGGCTGGCCGCTGGTCCGACCCCAATTTGCCCATGCGCATCTATGCCCACGCAGAGACGGATGAGGCCGATGTCAGGGCCCGTTTTCGTACAAACCACGTACAGGCGGACACTGTACAAACATCCAAGAGCAAGAAATCACAGAAGGAATAGCGCTATGAACGGTTCCCTCCTAAGGGGCAGGTTGCAGGTTCGAATCCTGCCGGGGTCGCCACTGCAGATGTCGGAAATACCTTCAATCAACGGCGAAAACCTCATCTTGAGGTCGGTGTTGGCGCCAAGGCATTTTCCTCAAGCAAAGGTTTGAAATCTGGGTTAGAAATCAAACACGATGTCAATGACTGGCATTTCGCAATACACAGGTACCTTCTTGCCCAGCGGACTAGCCCCTGCCGAACTGATCGCAATCCTTGTCGCCGTGACCGACAACCAGCCGCGTGTCATGACCTTGCGGGGGGGTGAGGCGCTGCCATCGGGGCCGTTCGAATCCTCTCATCGCAGCCTACAGAGCAGCCTGCGTGCTTGGATTGAAGCGCAGACCGGCCATCCTGTGGGGTATCTCGAACAGCTTTATACCTTTGCGGACAGGGATCGCGATCCTCGGTCTGGGGATGTAGAAACCTCGCAGCGGATCTCGATCAGCTATCTAGGGCTGGTACGCGAACAGGATGCAGCCGGAGCAGGGCGCCCGTCCTGGCGCAGCTGGTACCGATACTTCCCGTGGGAAGACCATCGCGACAGTATCCCCGAGGAAGTGCCACGTATCGCTGATCGCCTGACGGCTTGGGCTGGGGCAGATCCGCTCAAGGCTCAGCGTGTCGACTATCTGTTCGGTCTGAACGGAAAGACGTGGAACGAGGAACTGGTTCTGCAGCGCTATGAGCTGATGTATGAGGCCGGTCTGGTCGATGTGCCCGAGTTTGGCTTGCCCATGGCGGGCGACAACCGCCGCATCCTTGCCACTGGCATTTCGCGGCTACGGGCCAAGATCAAATACTCTCCGGTCGTGTTCGAGCTAATGCCCGAAAGCTTTACCCTGCTTCAATTGCAGCGCACGGTCGAGGCGCTGTCGGGTCTGCACTTGCACAAACCCAATTTCCGCCGCCAGATCGACCAGCAGGAACTTGTTGAAGAAACAGGCGAAATCTCGAGCGGCACCGGCGGCCGCCCAGCGCGATTGTTCCGGTACCGACCCGCCATTCTTGAGGCCCGCATGCTGTCGGGCGCAAGGCTGCCTCTGTCCAAATCCTGAGTTGCGCTTGACATAATCTCGAATCGAGAATAATCACGGCTCGGATGTACTCGAATCGAGTATAAATGGAGGAGCCAATGAAAGATTTCCGCCTGCCAGAGTTGTACGATCGGGTTAAGCAAATCATTCCGCCAGCTGAATGGATGCAGTACGAAGAGGATCTGGAAGCCATCCTCGACCTGAAGCGGCAGAAGAATGCCGTCATCCTTGCGCACAATTACCAAACGCCCGAGATCTTTCACGGCGTGGCCGATATCGTAGGCGACAGCCTTGCCCTGGCGCGCGAAGCCGTTGAGGTCGACGCCGATGTTATCGTGCTGGCTGGCGTGCATTTCATGGCTGAAACCGCGAAGCTGCTGAACCCTGAAAAAACCGTGCTGATTCCGGATACGAGGGCGGGATGTTCGCTGGCAGATTCCATCACGCCCGAAGATATCGCACTGTTGCGCGAAGCCCATCCGGGTGTGCCGGTGATCACCTATGTTAACACGTCGGCGGCGGTGAAGGCTGCCTCAGATATCTGCTGCACCTCGGGCAACGCGGTTAAAGTGGTGGAGTCCCTCGGGGTGCCGCGTGTGTTGATGATACCGGATGAGTACCTTGCCAAGAACGTCGCCAAAGAAACCGATGTCGAACTGATGCATGGCACGGGCATTGCGAGGTGCATGAGCTGTTCTCCCCGGACGACATTCGGGCGATGCGCGAGGCATGGCCGGGTGTCACGGTGCTGGCCCACCCGGAATGTCCGCCCGAGGTCGTGGCCGAGGCGGATTTCTCAGGCTCTACCGCTGTGATGTCGGACTTCGTCGGCGAAAAGAAACCTGCAAGGGTTTGTCTGCTGACCGAATGCTCCATGAGCGACAATGTGGCGTTGAATCACCCAGACGTGGAATTCGTGCGTCCGTGCAATTTGTGCCCGCATATGAAGCGCATCAGTTTGGGCAATATCCGAAAAGCGCTGGAATTGGGTCGCCACGAAGTCACCGTCGATCCCGCCATCGCCGACGATGCGCGCCGTTCGGTCGAGCGGATGCTGGCCGTGAAATGATCCGGCTTGAGGGGCTCCATGACCGGATCGCCATCATCGGTGGCGGCATCGCAGGGCTGGTGGCTGCACTGGAACTGGCGCCGCAGCCTGTGGTGCTGATCACTCGCGCCGGGCTGGGGCAGGAATGCTCAAGCGCTTGGGCGCAAGGGGGGATTGCTGCCGCGCTGGGCGCAGATGACGATCCGACCCGGCATCTGGCTGATACGCTGCGGGCCGGAGATGGACTGTGCGATGCAACTGTCGCCTCGGGGATCCTGTCAGAGGCCGCCGAGGCGATCGCAATGCTTGAGCGATACGGCGTTCGCTTTGACAGGGCGCAGGATGGCACTTTTGCCCTGGCGCGCGAGGCTGCGCATTCCCGCCGCCGCATTCTGCATATCGGCGGTGACCGCACCGGGGCCGAGATCATGTCCGCTCTGACCCGCGCGGTGCAGCATTGCCCCTCGATCACCTGCTTATCGGGCGTCGAGGCCCGACGGCTTGTGACCGCCGATGGGTGCGTGGCCGGTATTCATCTGCAAGCGATGGGTCAAGCGGCCGTATTGCGGACAGCTCGGGTCATTATGGCGACAGGTGGGTGCGGGGGTCTGTTCGGCGCCAGCACCAACCCGTCCGGCAATTTCGGGCAAGGGCTGGTGATGGCCGCACGCGTTGGCGCAGCTCTGCGCGATATGGAATTCGTGCAATTTCACCCGACCGCACTTGATACCGCCCAAGCACCTTTGGCCCTGATCAGCGAGGCGGTGCGGGGAGAGGGGGCAACTCTGATCGATCAGAAAGGCAAGCGGTTTATGGCGCATATCGCGAATGCCGATCTGGCCCCGCGCGATGTGGTGGCCCGCGCCGTGCATCACGTCATCGCAGGCGGAGGGCGCGCGTTTCTTGACGCCCGCGCCGCGCTGGGTGCGGGCTTTGCCAAACGTTTCCCCGGCATTCAGGCCCTGTGCGCAGCCCAAGGCATCGACCCTGCTCGCGACCCGATTCCGATACGCCCGGCTGCGCACTACCACATGGGTGGCATTGCCGTTGACCAGACCGGCCAGAGCACGCTGCCCGGGTTGTGGGCCATCGGTGAATGTGCAGCGACCGGCTTGCACGGGGCCAATCGCCTTGCCAGCAATTCTCTGCTTGAGGCTGCTGTGATGGCGCGTCGCGCCGCCAGCGATGTTGCCGCCAGCACGATGCGCGCCCGGTCCTTTGTTCCCAACCCCGCTGCATTGCCTGATCCCGATCCCGGCGCTGTCCGGCCGATAATGTCGCAGCATCTGGGTGTGATCCGCCATGGCGCTGGGCTGCGGAACGCGATCTCGAACCTGTTGCCGCATGTTCGGTCATGCGAGCCTGCCTCGGACCCGGCCCTGGTGGCGCTTGCAATCGCGGTTTTTGCCGAAAAGCGCCGGGGCTCCTGCGGCGGGCACTATCGTAGCGACTTCCCTGTTCCAGAGACCAATCCGCGATCAAACCTGATGAACCTGACCGAAATCCTGTCGCATGCGGGTTCGGTCGACCAAGAGCCCCAGCTGAGGACAGCCTGACCCATGACTGCCATGCCCCTTTCCCCGTTGCCGCGCACGATGCTCGAGCCGATGATCCGGTGCGCTCTGGATGAAGATCTCGGCCTGGCGGGCGATGTCACTTCTGCCGCCGTCATTCCGCCAGATCACCGATCCGAAGTCGTCGCGAGCGCCCGTCAACCCGGTTGCATCGCCGGTCTGGACTGTGCCGAACTGGCCTGCGCCTTGGTTGATCCGGCCATCACGGTGACTCGTCACGTCAAGGACGGAGACCCTGTTGCAATCGGCACTGAAATCGCAACATTCCAAGGGCCGTCCCGCAGCCTGTTGATCGCTGAACGGACCGTGCTCAATTTCATCGGTCATCTCTCGGGCATTGCCAGTGTAACCGCTGATCTGGTGCGCCGTGTCGAAGGCACACGTGCCTCGATCGCTTGTACCCGCAAAACAACCCCGGGTCTGCGCGCGCTGGAAAAATATGCCGTGCGCGCTGGCGGAGGCATGAATCACCGCTATTCCCTAAGCGACGCGGTGCTCATCAAGGACAACCACATCGCCATTGCCGGAGGCGTCGGCCCAGCGCTGACCAGCGCGAAACAAACGGTCGGCCATATGGTCAAGATCGAGATCGAGGTCGATACGCTCGCGCAGTTGGAGCAGGTTTTGGAAATTGGTGCAGATGCTGTGCTGCTCGACAATATGACCCCGGCCACCTTGCGCGAAGCAGTGGGTATGATTGATGGGAGAGCCATTGCCGAAGCCTCCGGCGGGATCACACCCGACAGCGTGGGCGCTGTCGCTGAAACCGGGGTTGATCTGATTTCCATGGGCTGGATCACCCACAGCGCTCCCTGCCTTGATATCGGTCTGGATTTCGTCGCAAGTCACCCCTGAAAACACTGGCCGCAGAATACTGGACACTGCGGCCTTCGCCGGCCCAGAGGGTAAGCGTCCACGATATTTGGAATACAACAAGTCATAGAGTCGAGGGTTTAGTCGATCTGACTAGATCTAATCTCGTCTCAATAAGGGAGCGCGGTCATCCTCAGAATATGCTTACCCAGTAGGTCTACGTCTTGGACGCGTAAGTGATACCAGTGTTCATCCAGTTGCTGAGCAGTTCTTTGCGCTCGGGACTTTGCGACCGCCGCTGATCTTGTCCGTAGCGAGAACGATGTTTTTCCGGTGGTATAGTGGTGATCGAGGTCCTTTGGGACCTGCCCTAGGAAGTAGAAGACCCCATCTTTCACAAATGAGAAGGGAACGGTTTTGCTCTCCAGCATGTACTACGCCCTTGGTCGGTTCCATTTAAAGTTTAAGGAAAACAGTAGCTTACTTGTCGGGAGTGGTGCCCCGGGGGCTGCTGGGTTTTTCCCTCAGCTCCCGTTACAGGCACTTTCTGAGGACCTCAAGCGGGTAACCTGTCCCGTAGGAATGGCCTACACCATCTGTACGCCAACCTCCGATCTGATCGTCCACGTCTGCTGGACACTCTACGGCTCTCAGACGATCCCGCATTGAGTGCCTGAAACCGTGCATGGTGTATCCCGCTGGGACAAGCTCCTTCATCCACTTGTTCAAGGCGGCACTAGCCGCATTGGCATTTGTGGTATCGGACCTGTTGTATCTTGGGAATGCGAACTGAGACGAGCCAGCTTCTTTGAGTGTGCGCTGCGCTGCCCATCTAGCGTTTCCTTCAAGTGGTACATCACGTTCACTGTCCTGCGTCTTCAAACGACGCCATGGATGGCGGCGAACGCGAACTGAAAGAGAACCATCGTCCGCACACATGAAGTCCTCTTTTCCCAGCCCAGCAGCCTCTGCAAGCCGCATACCTGTGTCTGAAACCAAAGCCACCAACCAACGCAAGTCGTCATCAAGTTCCCTGCATTTCGCCTGAACGGTCACTATCGCTTCTCTAGGCAATGGGTTGCGGCCAGAGACCCCAGCAGAGCGGTCGTAGTAAACTCCAGAGAAAGGGTTGTGCAGCGAATGCCCCTGCTCACTCGCTGCGAAGTTGGTAACGGCTCTGACTGTACCGAAAATCCTTGTGAGGCTGCCCCCGCGAGACCACGCGCGATGAGTGTGTCGCGGATCTTGTTCGCGTCCGCTTTGGTATAGGCTTGGAGGTGTTTGTCGCCACAGGCATCAATCACGTAGCCACACGCTGTCTGAGCGCCTCGGTGAAAAGTCAAGGGGCGTCCTTGGCCCTTCTGTGTAAGACAAATCTCGACTGCCTCAGACAACAGTACAGAGGCAGCAGAAGTCTCGTTCAGAACAACTGGTGTTACGGCCGAGTTGGCTGCGCCAAGACGCAATATGTGCTTTCCAGGCAGTTCTGTATCCTGCGACCTCAGGTGAAACCAATACTCATCCAGTTGATCAGCCGCTCTTCTTGCTCTCGTCGCCGCCACGTTTGCCGCGTGAGTACGCAAAGAAAATGCGATCCGAGAAGACGAGTAGTAGCGGCAAAGCTCCTTGGGGATGCGGCGACTGAAGTAAAAAACACCCTCTTTCACGAAGGTGTACTTGGGTGAAATGGTCTCTGACATGGTCTACGGCTCCAACCTGCTGTTAAAAGCTGGAGTGAAACCAAGGGTTTGCCTGAGGAAGTGGTGCCCGGGGGCGGAATCGAACCACCGACACGAGGATTTTCAATCCACTGCTCTACCCCTGAGCTACCCGGGCACGGGAATGGCAATAGCCATTGGGTGGAGGCCTTCTATGACTTGCACCAAGCAGTGTCCAGAGGCTTTTTGACATTTTTTCAGTGCGGACGGTGGGGGATGTCTTCGGGTTCGGAAATCGCGTCCTCGATATCCTCTTCGCGCTGCGAGGGCACGGCGTAGGATCCGTTTAGCCACTTTGCCAGATCCAGATCCGCACAGCGTTTGGAACAGAAAGGACGGTATTTGGAAGCCGTCTTTTCCTGACAGATCGGGCAAGTCATTCCAGCACCTCACTCAAAGGGATGCGCCCACGTTTGCGTTGTAGCTCGAAATGGCCCAACGGTGTCCAACCTGCCAGCGTCGTTTCGATCCCATCCGCCTTGAACGCGGTGCGTAGGGCTTGCTCCAGACCATGACGGTCTTTCTTGGGCATCGGAGCCATGTCGATCGTGATTTGCCCGCCCAGACCGCGCACCCTCAGGGCGCGTGGAAGGGTCTTGGCGCAGGCGAAATTGGCTTTTGTACCGGCTGCGAGCGACGTGTCGGTGCCGGTATTCACATCCACCGCAATAAGCGCGCGGGTGGGTTCGATGTATAGATGCCCTCCGCCCGGCAGAGGCTCGGCAATGCCGCGGGCAATGTCCAGAGCGTCCAGAACGCCGTGATGTTCGAAACCACCGGCCTCGGTCACAACATCCGCCGGGTCGGTCCAGTCTCGCCAGGCCAGGATATGAGGGCCGTCACCCTCGGCCAAGGTTTCAGGCTCGGTGCCCGGATCGTTCAGGACCTGTTCGGCCTGCGTCAGCATGGCACCGATGTCTTCGGCGATGTCATCCGCGTCCGCACCAACGCAGCATGACCGCAGAATCAGGCCATAGGCGCTGTCGCCCATGACCTCGTGGGCGATTTCCAGCAGGCGGTCGCGCTCATCCTCATCTTTGATGCCGCGCGAGATGTTCAGGCCCGGAGCCTCGGGCGTGACAATCGCATAGCGGCTTTTGAACAGAACGCGGTCGGTGACCGGAACGGCTTTGCCGGGTTCAGCGAAACCTGTCACCTGCACCAGCAGAAGCGCTCCGGGTGCGAGGCCCTTGACCTGACGCAGAAAGGCGGGCCCATCCGGTGTGGTGAGGAACATGCCGCCTTGGCCTTTGACCGGGCGATCCGCGCGGGCGCGGTAGATCGTGCCGGGGGGTGGTGCGTCTCCGGCGATCAGAAAATCGTCGAGCTTGCCGTCGACCATCAGCGCGGCTGCTTCGCGGCCTTCAAAATGGTCCAGAACGATTGTGCGGCCTTTCATGGCACCTCTCTGTACAATGGGTAGCCGATTGCCTGCAAAAGTGCGGCGGTCTCGGACAACGGCAGACCCACGATGCCGGTGAACGATCCGGAAATCCAGGGAATGAACGCCCCGGCCGGGCCTTGGATGGCATAACCACCCGCCTTGCCCTGCCAGTCATCCGTCGCAAGATAGGCGTTCACCTCGACATCCGACAAGCGTTTCATCTTGACCTGTGAGACCACGTCGCGCTGCAACACCCGATCTCCGCAGCACACCGCGACCGATGTCACGACCCGGTGCCGACGCCCGGACAGAGCATGCAGGAACTCGGCCGCTTCGCCTGCGTTTTCGGGTTTGCCCAGAATGCGACGCCCCAGCGCCACCGTGGTATCTGCGCACAAGACAATATCTGCACTATCCGCCTGAACTGCCTGCGCTTTTTCGCGCGCAATACGGCTGCAATAGGGAACCGGAAGCTCGCCCTTCAAAGGCGTTTCGTCTATGTCAGGAGGGCGCACGGCATCGGGCTGCACGCCAAGCTGCGCCAGCAGGTCCAGCCGCCTTGGGCTGCCCGATCCGAGGATAAACGCCATAAGGTAGGGCGTTACTTGAAGCGGTAGTTGATCCGACCCTTGGTCAGATCGTAAGGGGTCATCTCGACCTGAACTTTGTCGCCGGCCAGAACACGGATGCGGTTCTTGCGCATCTTGCCTGCCGTATGTGCGATGATCTCATGGCCGTTTTCCAGCTCGACCCGAAACGTCGCATTAGGCAGGAGTTCCTTCACGACACCGGGAAATTCGAGCGTATCTTCCTTGGCCATGTTGTCTCCATCATTACGTTGCACTCGCAGAATCTGCGAGGATGTGCGCTTAAATGAGCCTATTTTTCCCTTATTTCAAGGGCGGAATCACTAAAGCGCGGAGAATGTGACAGATTCGACTCGGGGGGATTGCTCGTCCCAGTGGGTGCGATTCAGGACATGCCCGTCGGCGCGGACATCGGCGATGGCGCTCAGGTCGATATCGGCATAAGACCAGCCTGGTTGGTTCAACACCCCTTCGGCCAGAACGCCTGTCTGTGGAAAGCCCTTGTCAGGTGGGCCAAAAATACCGCCCGTCCCGGTGTTCATATCCACGGCTTCCGACCAGTCATTGTTCCCCACCAAGGACGCCATGACCGTAACGTATTGATTTTCCAAGGCACGCGACATCGCCCCAATGCGCACGCGCCAATATCCGGACAGCGCTTCGGTGCAGGAGGGGACAAGGATCAGATCCGCATCGCTCAGGGCGCGGCCTAGCAGGGGGAATTCGCTGTCATAGCAGATCAGTACGCCGATCTTGCCCAATGCCGTGTCGAACAGCTTGAGGGGGCCACCGGGGGCGATGTCCCATTGTTCGCGCTCGAACCGGGTCATAATCTGCTTGTCCTGATGGTCCTGACGGCCATCCGGCGCATAAAGTTCAGCCCGGTTCACCGGACGCCCTGCACCTGTTGCGACTGGGGCCGAAGCCCCTAGGATGTACGTCTTGTATTCCTTCGCCAAGCGCTGGTGCAGGTTCTGCACATCTTCCATCCGGTCCGAGACCGCCTGAATCGACCGCTCCAGATCGCCTGCCACGTCGGCCCCGTCCAGCGTCGACAGCTCCATTGCGCCGTATTCGGGAAAGACCAGCAACTCGGCCCCGTTTCCGGCGGCCTGCGCCACCCAGGCGTTCAGCTTGTCCTCATACTGCGCCCAACTGTCGAGCCAATTAAGGTCGTAGGCGGCGGTGGCGACTCTCATCGATCTGTCCTTCGATACTGATTTGTCGGGACACTAAGTGACGATGGCCGGGCGTGTACAGGCCCAACCTTTCGGTCGGACTAAACGACGACAAAGTGAATTGGAGGTCTCAGGCTCATGTGGTTTATTCGAACCCGGAGGGCAATATGCAAAAACCTGAAAGCTTCGAGAAGTTCTATTTCGCCAAGGTCGGCATGGGCGAGGCCTGCGGCTGCGCTGAACGTGTCATTGACGTCTATGAGTTCAATCGCAAACGCGGCGCCCAGAGCAAAGACAGCTTGGTCCCGAAAAAGCGCAAGACCAGGTCACTCCGCGGCTGGGCCGTCAAATACGGTTTGATCAGTCGAAGGCGTCAAGGTTGAGAACTTTGCCTCGCCTGTCTTTCAAGACTTCCTCAGAACTTTGCTGCAGTTCAAGCCTGCGTTGATTGGGTATGGCACCGGAGACTGCCGGCAAGGCTCATGCTGACAAATCACGGATCCAAAACTGCAATGGCTTGAGCGTCTCGCCCTCGTCCCCGACATCTTTCCACGAGAATTGAGCAATGGCTCCGGGCAATGGTTCATAGCCGCGGGATTTCCAGAACGTATCAAGCGGGCGATAGGTTGCAGGCCGCATGGGGTGATCTGCCGGGCGTTGGACGCTGCAGAAAGCGCATTTGGTGAAACCCTGCGCGCGGGCATGGGCCTCGCGTTGGTCGAAGAATTTGTGACCGACGCCTTGGCCTCGGTAGTCGGACAGAAGGACGGATTCGGCACAGTAGAAGATCTGTGACAGGTCCAGACCTGTGCCTTGAAACGCGGCGGCGAAATCGTCAGCGTGGTCGGTCAATGGCGCGCCCGTCGAGGCTCCGATCAGGCGGCCATTGTCGAAGGCGCCGACAACGATGGCATTGTCGCTGTCGCGATAGGATTGCAGGTAGCTGCGCTCGTATTCGAGGTCGCCATCATAGAGGTAAGGCCAGGCCCGAAACACCTCGATCCGCAGGCGCGCGACGTCGTCCAGAGCGGCCTCAAGCGCCGCTCCGGTCAGGGGCCGGACGGATGTGACCTCAGCCATTCGAGACCTGTTTGGTCCAGTCCGCAAGGTTGTAGAAGGTGGTGACGCGGGTGATCTTGCCGTCATGCAGGTCAAAGAACGAGCCTGCGGGCAGGCGGTAGGTCTGGCCATGCGCTTCGGGCAGGCCCTCGTCGGTTTCCAGATAGGTGCCGTTGACGATGAACTCGGCCGCGGCGCGGGTGCCACCTTGGGCATCGAACACCACGATATCGGTCAGGTTCTCTTTGTAGCAGCGGTTCATATGGGCACAGAAAGCTGCGAATTTCTCTTTGCCGACTCGAATTTGGCCTTCGTTCACATGATGGGCCACGTCATTGGACAGACAGGCCAGCATGCCATCGACATCGCCGGCGTTGAAGGCGTTGAAATAGGTCTTCACGGTCTGGTTCATGGGTCACTCCGTTGGTTCGCCCCAGCGGTCTTTCAGATGCTTGATGATCTGATCGCGGGTCTGTCGGTAGTGATGTAGCTTTGATTCCCGTGTCTCGCCCATCCCGGTAGGGTCCATTATTGGCCAATAATCGACATCGAGGTGGAAAATCCGCGTCAGCTCTAGCGCCCGCCGCTGACTGGCCGGGGACAAAGCGACGATCAGATCGAACGAGCTGAGGTCGTCGCCCCATTCCTGCATCTCGTCAAAGGATCGGGTGCGGTGGCGGGACAGCTCAACGCCCATTTCCTGACAGACCGCGATACAGAAGCCGTCAATGTCCAGATCGTTGCGGACGCCAGCGGACTGCACATAGGTGCCGGTGCCGTAGAACTTTTTCATGATGCCTTCGGCCATCGGAGACCGAACCGAGTTGTGGTCGCAACAGAACAGAATGGACTGCGGCAGAGGCGTCACCCGTTAGCCTCCGAAATGTAGCACGCAGATCAGCGTGAACAGGCGTCGGGCGGTGTCGGTGTCTACGTCGGCCTTGCCTTCCAGCCGTTCCTGCAGAACCCGGCTGCCTTCGTTGTGAATGCCGCGCCGGGCCATGTCGATGGTTTCGATCTGGCTGGGCGGCAGAGATTTGACCGCGTCGAAATAGCTTTGGCAGATCTGGAAATAGTCTTTTACCACCTGCCGGAACGGCCCGAGGGACAGGTGGAACTCGGCCGCTTTCTGGCTGTCTTCGGTGCTGATATCAAACACCAGTCGCTTGTCGCGGATCGAAAGCTGCAGGTGATAGGGGCCGTCGGGAATGGCGCGATCATCCCGCTGAGGCAGGTCAAAGCTGTTCTCCTCAAGCAGATCATAGATGGCGACCTTGCGCTCCTGCTCGATCTCGGGGGTCGGCGGGGGCAGGTTCCGGTCATCCAGTTCGATATGCGAGATACGGGTCATTTTAACGGTCACATCCTTCACGTCTGCTCAGACCTATAACAATGGATTTCAATGGGCAACGCACAGAAACGCTACAAGCTGGCGATCGTTGCGTCCCATCAGCCGTTAAGCCGGTTCAGACGTGCGGTGACGGACAAACCATGCGCCTCGAGGCTTTCCGATTGCGCCAATGTCTCAGCCGCGGGTCCGATGGCGCGCAGCGCTTCGGGGGTCATCTGGCTGAGGGTGGTGCGCTTGAGGAAGTCCATCACGCTGAGGCCGGATGAGAACCGCGCCGAACGTGCCGTGGGAAGCACATGGTTGGGGCCGCCGACATAGTCGCCAATGGCTTCGGGCGTGTATTGGCCAAGGAAAATCGCGCCTGCGTGGATGGTCTTCTCGCTCAGCGTCACCGGGTCTGCCACGCAGAGTTCCAAATGTTCCGGCGCGATGCGGTTCGACAGCGCGGCGGCCTCATTCAGATCGCGCACGGTGATGATCGCACCAAAGTCGCGCCAACTGGCGCCGGCGATGGCGCGGCGTTGCAGGGTCTCAAGGCGTTTTTCAACGGCCTGCGCCACGGCCTGACCGAACCCGGCATCATCCGTGATCAGGATCGACTGCGCGCTTTCATCATGTTCGGCCTGGCTGAGCAGGTCCAACGCGATCCAGTCGGGCTCATTGTCTTTGTCGGCAATCACGAGGATTTCCGAGGGGCCCGCGATCATGTCGATCCCGACCTTGCCGAACACCCGACGTTTGGCTGCGGCGACAAAGGCATTACCCGGGCCGGTGATCTTGTCGACCGGAGCGATCGTGTCGGTGCCATAAGCCAGCGCGGCGACGGCCTGCGCGCCTCCGATACGGTAGATCTCATCTACACCGGACAGTTGCGCGGCCAGCAGGACCAGCGGGTTCGCCTGCCCGTCGGGCGTGGGTACGACGATGGCCAACCGTTCAACCCCTGCCACCTTGGCCGGGATCGCATTCATCAGAACGGATGAGGGGTAGGAGGCCAAACCGCCCGGCACGTAGAGACCCGCCGCCGAGACAGCCGACCAGCGCCAGCCCAAAGTCGCGCCGGTCTCATCAGTCCACTGGTGATCCTCAGGCATCTGCTTTTCGTGATAGGCGCGGATACGCTCTGCGGCCAGTTCCAGCGCCGCGCGGTCTTCCGGGGTCACCTGTGCGACGGCTTCGGCAATTTCGTCAGCCGAAAAGGCCAGTGTCTCAGGCGTCAGTTCCAGGCGGTCGAATTTCGCGGTCAGCTCGATCACCGCCGCATCGCCACGGCTGCGGACATCGTCGATGATCCCGGCCACCACCGCATCCACATCCGGGCTGTCTTCGCGCTTGGCCGATAGAAGCGTTTGAAAGGCGGCTTCAAACTCGGGCGAGGTGGTGTCGAGGAAAACGGGCATGATCTGGCACTCCGGAGCGTTTCACGGGGACATATCGCCCGTTAGGGTTGGTCTCAACCCTTCTCGGCCGGGTGCAGCGATTTGCGCAGGGGGAATTGGGTCATCCCATGCCACTCTTCCACATCGCCTGCCGAAACCCAGCCATATCTGAGGTAGAAGGCCCGCGCTGTGTGGGTTGCATCAAGATAGGCCTGCGCACAGCCCTGATCCGCTAGCTCCTGCTCCAGCCGGGCCAGCAGGGCCCGTCCGATACCACGCCGCACATGGCCGGGATCGACATAAAGCAGTGAGATCATCGAGCCGTGGCGCAGCCCTCCGACGGCCACGATCTGTCCGTCCAACTCAGCCACCCAGATATCCGATCCGCTTTGTATCCAGCCGCGAACGGTCTGCGGGTCTTTATTGGATGTCCACAGCGCCACAAGTTCGGGGTCTTTGTGGTGATCCGCCGCGCAGAGATGGGTGATCGAGCGGATCAACACCTGGCTGATCTGGAACACATCGAAAACGGTCGCACGGCGCAGCTCCAGACCCGAGGCGGGTCCAGAGAAGGCCTGCGATATGCCGCGTTTATTCTGGATGATGCGGTGCCTGGCCCGAGGGAGCCTGATAGGGGCGCGTCACGTCTTTCAGGGTGGCTTCAATTGCCTCGACCGTCAGGCGGATCGCGCCGTCACCCGCAAGGGTCAACAGGATCTGTCCCGCGCCGTCCTCGCCCGCCTCGAAATCGACCGAGAGCAAGGACATCACCATATCCGTGTCGCGGCGGTCGATCCCCTGACTGGCAACAGACAGCACCGAGTCGAACACCAGAACCGACTGCACACGTTCAAAAGGTCGGTCGCGGCGAGTGGCGGCATCCTTGTCCTCCCACCGGAAGCGGTTCAGCAACAGCCCGAAACGGCGCTGCGAGGGCTGCCATTTCATCTCGGTCACCGGGAACACCGCATCCTGTGCAAGCGATGAGATCACCTGTAGGTCATCACCGTCTTCGGCGCCCAGATTCAGTGGCGCCTCGCGGCCGTCTTCAAAACTTGCGTCTGTCATTCGCCCTTGATCCGTTCGATTTTGGCACCCACGCCTTCCAGCTTGCGCACCACATGCTCATATCCGCGGTCCAGATGATAGACCCGGCTGACAGTTGTTTCGCCTTCTGCCGCCAGACCCGCCAGTATCAACGAGACCGAAGCCCGCAAGTCCGTCGCCATCACTGGCGCTCCTTTGAGGTTTTCAACACCGGTAACAGTCGCCGTTCCGCCATGCACTTCGATATTCGCGCCCATGCGTATCAGTTCGGGCGCGTGCATGAAGCGATTTTCGAAAATACGCTCCTCCAGAACCGAGGTCCCTTCGGCCGTACACATCAGCGCCATCATCTGCGCCTGCAGGTCGGTCGGAAAGCCCGGGAAAGGCTCGGTGACCACGTCCACGGCCCGCACGCGGCCATTCTTGCGCGCAACTTTCAGGCCCTTTTCGGTTTCCGAAACGCTGACGCCTGCGGCTTCGAGTTTTTCCACGAAGGAACTGACCAGCGACATGCGCCCGCCCAGCAGTTCTACCTCGCCACCACAGATCGCAGGGGCCAGCATATAGGTTCCCAACTCAATCCGGTCTGTCACCACCTGATGGGTGGCACCATGCAGGCGGTCGACGCCCTGAATTTCGATCGTCGAGGTCCCTTCGCCCGAGATCTGAGCGCCCATCTTGCGCAAACACTCCACCAGATCGACAATCTCGGGCTCGCGCGCTGCGTTCTTCAGAACAGTGGTGCCTTTGGCCAGGGTTGCAGCCATGACGATGTTCTCGGTCGCCCCGACCGAGGCAAAGCGCATCTCGTGCACCGCGCCCTTCAGCCCGCCCGGAGCCTTGGCGTGCAGATACCCGTCTTTCAGTTCGATCTCGGCACCCAGAGCCTCAAGCCCTTCGACATGCAAATCCATCGGCCGCGCGCCAATGGCGCAGCCACCCGGCAGCGACACGACCGCCTGCCGGAATCGCGCCAGCAACGGCCCCAGCACAAGATTCGAGGCCCGCATCTTTCGCACGATGTCATAATCCGCCGTCTGACTGGTCAGGTTATGGCTGGACATCGCGATGACCTGCCCGTCCTGCAGCGCGGACACCTCAGCCCCCAGCGATTGCAGCAGCGCTGTCATGGTCTTGATGTCGCTGAGGCGTGGCGCGTTGGTCAGCGTCAGCGGTTCTTCGCTGAGAAGAGTCGCGGGCATCAGCGTCAGGCACGCATTCTTGGCCCCCGCAATCGGCATCTGACCGTTCAGCGGGCCGTTGCCCGTCACCAGAATCGAATCCATCTGCTCTTATCCCTTGTCCTTGTCGGCTTTGTCATCCGAGGCCGCCCGCGCCTTGGCCTGCGCCTTGCGCCGTGCCATGTTGGCCTTGAGCGCCGCTTTCAGCCGCTCTTCCCGCGCATCACCGGATTTGCCGTGTTTTTTAGGTGTATCTTTGTCTGCCATGGTCTTTCTCTACAGGAGGCGAAAAAAACCGTCCAGACACCCTTGCGCCGCGTTTCGTTTGAGTCTAATCACCCGCCCACGATGCTGCTGTAGCTCAGAGGTAGAGCACTCCCTTGGTAAGGGAGAGGTCGAGAGTTCAATTCTCTCCAGCAGCACCATATAATCACCTTTGTTTTTATGGTTCCCCTTGTGTTTAAGGGTGTGACGCCGCGGTGTCTGGTACATGGAGGTGGTACATTTAAGCGAGAGAAGATAATGCCGAACCCTGTCCTACGAGGTAACGGGACCTATTACCTGTGGGTTGCGGCTCCTCCAGACGTTGCGAAAAAAGCAAAGGGGACGTTCGTGACTATGCCCATCGGCGACGCCACAACGCGAGCCAAGTTCAACACTCATGCCAAAGCGTCTCTGAGGACGAAAGAACTGACGGAAGCGCGGAAGCGGTTCCCCGCTGCATTGGCCGCATTTGAAGCCCATTGGGACAGCTTGAGGAGAGGCCAATAGAGTTGAGCCACAAACAGGCACTGGCGCTTGCTGGCGAGGTGCGGGCAGCGTTTGTGGCGGTCTTCGACGAAAACCCCGGTGAACCCCAGATGAGGCAGGACGTTTCGAGACGGAACGCGTTGGCTCAGAAAGGGCTGGTCAACGAGCTGCAGGTGGAAATCGACGACCCACTGAAGACACAAGCAACACTCGAGGCGAAGTTCGGAGGGCTAGTTGATGCGGTTCTCGGCAAGCGTCACCCGAGCATCACTTCAGCTTCGCGCATGAAATTACTGGGCCACTTGTCAACTGAAATGAACGAAGCGGCAGCAGTCAATGAGGCGAGGGCGTTTGGCGATTACTTCAGACATTGGCCAGGCGGCGAATACCCTGAATACGTTGAGCCGAAGGCACAAGAAAGAGAAAATGAAAATGTCGATACCAGCAAAACCCTAGGGTCAGGACCCATTGATTTCCGCTTGGCCGCGTAAGCCCCGGAAACGCTCTATAACTGTTGGAAGCGGTGGAGCGACAAAGGCATCTTCGCCCGGATGATGGCCTGTCTGGCTGCCGAACACGGTGAAGAGAAGACTGTGATGGTCGATGCCAACGACCTCAAGGCGCACCGTACCGCAAGCAGTTTGGACGTCAAAAAAGGGGGCGTGGACGCCTGATTCACTGCCCGGCAGGCGCATCCGGAGGATGCTGTCGAGAGGGGTCGCACTAAGGGCGGCATGAATACCAAGTTGCATGCCATCTGCGACAGCCGGGGACGTCCGCTCAACCTGTTCATCACCGCCGGTCAGGTCAGCGATTACATTGGTGCGCGGGCACTGCTAAGCGGCCTGCCGGATGTCGATTGGCTGCTCGGGGATCGTGGCTATGACGCCGATTGGTTCCGGGAAGCGTTGAAAGACAAAGGGATACGCGCCTGCATCCCTGGCCGGAAGCAGCGGAAGAAACCGGTAAAGTTCGACAAGCGTCGTTACAAACGGCACAACCGGATCGAGATCATGTTCGGCAGGTTGAAGGATTGGCGGCTTGTGGCAACCCGCTACGACAGGTGCCCGAAGGTCTTCCTGTCAGCAATCGCCCTCGCAGCACTCGTTATCTATTGGCTATGAGGCCTGAACCTAGTCTGGACCGCCCAATCCAAACCGACCAGCCGCAACAAAATCTGCAAGAACCCGATCGTTGGCCGGAGCGGCATCCTAAACAAAATCTTCAGGGTAAGGCGGGCCTGGATCGCGGCATCGCTGTACGGCACAGGTTTAAATTGCCGTTTTTATTTTGGCATGGCCATGGCAAATTTAATGGCATATCTATACGCCTATGTCGCCTCGCAGTCTTCGTAAATCCTTGCATTCGTTCGTCGCTAAACGAAAGAACCGTTCACTTCGCCAGAGGGGAGAGGAGATCCTGCGTGCGCGAGGGGAAGACCCCATGGTTATTGTCATGGTTGACGGTGGGCTTTGCTCGGCGATCACGAAGTACGTGTTGGGCGAATGTTTCAGGAAGGCCTTCGGCATGGTCATAAAGTACGATCTGATGTGGTTCGAGACCAACGGCATGGATTGCTCCAACAAGAGCAGCCGCCTGTTCACCCTGACTACGCTGTTTCCAAATATCAAAATGGACGCCGCCACGCAGGACGAGATCGATTTCTACAAGCGACATTTCTACTACAATAATCCGAAACCCTACTGGTACGACCCTGCCATCTTTGATCACCCACAGCCGCTGTATTTCGATGGTTACGCAGAACACTGGAAGTACGTGGCCGACGTCGAAGACAAGGTGCTTTCAGAACTGCGCTTCAAGGACCTTGAGTTGAACGAGGCCAACCGGGATGTGCTGTCGGATATTCATAAGGCACCCATGTCGATCGCGGTCCATGTGCGTCGTGGGGACTACTTAAGCATCGGCATGGCGATGCTTGGCGAGGATTACTACAGAACTGCCATCGATCAGATCGTCTCAGCCTCGGGTCAGGATAAGGCGAAGGTCTTCTTCTTCTCTGACGACATCGACTGGGTGCGCAGTCACCTGGCGCCGAAACTGCCGCCACACATCGAATGGCGCTGCATCGATGTGAACAATACCGAGGCCGGACACTTGGACCTTCTGCTGATCTCGGAATGCGATCACCAGGTGAGCTCGAATTCCAGCTTCGGGTATTGGGGCGGCCTGCTGAACGACAACGACAAAAAGACAGTGATTGTTCCGATGCGCTGGCTGCCAGGTCAGACACGCGGCCCGGAGCTGGCCGGTTGCGACACCGCGCATGACTACCCTGGCTTCCAGAAGCTCGAGAACGTCCCCGGCGCCAGAGAGGTTCGCCCGTTCGATGAGGCCTTGCAAAGCCGAAAGGGCCACGGCGTGCCTCAGGCTGAGACCGGAGTTATGGCTGGTGCAGCGCGTCGGAAACATCCATAGTGGCGACTGCGACCGCAGCGCCACCACAAGCTCCAAAAGGATCATGACCAAATCGTCTGTTGCCCAAGTGGCCGGGCCCAACCTGAGACTCAGGCTAATTACGCCCGCTGATGCCCCCTATGTGTACGCTCTGCGTACGAACCCGCACTACAATAGGCACCTGTCCCCGGTCACGGGTACGGTTGCGGATCAGCGACAATGGATCGAAGGCTACAAGGCCGAGGAGGCCCAGTGTCGGCAGCTTTATTACGTGATCGAGCGTCACGACGGCACCCGCTGCGGGTTGGTACGCCTGTATAAAATCGAAAAAGACCGATTCACCTGGGGCAGCTGGATCCTCGACGCCAACAAACCCAGGAAGGCCGCGCTGGAAAGCGCCTTCTTGTCATTTGGCATCGGCTTCGACCATCTAGGCCTCGGCATAGCCAAGGTTGATGTCCGGGTGGAAAACACCCACGCCGAGGCGTTCTATCGCCGTCTCGGCATGATCGAGACCAATAGGACCGCGCAAGACATCTTCTTTGACTATCCGCGCAAACTGTTCGAAGAGTTACGCGTCACATATTTACAACTTCTCAAAGGGTGACCTTTCCATGACACGAATTTCCGCGCACCAAGGCAGCGCCCGGATCATCGACCTTCCACAAATCCATGATCCCCGTGGCGACCTGACCTTCGTGGAAGGGGGTAACCATCTGCCGTTCGACATTGCTCGGGTCTATTACCTTTACAACGTACCCGTCGACTCCGAACGTGGCGGCCATGCACACCGCGATCTTGAACAGGTCATCTTTGCGCTGTCCGGCAGTTTCCGCATTAAGATCGACGACGGAGAAACCAAGACCGAATTCTGGCTGCGTGACCCGCGCAAAGGGCTTTACGTCAACCGGATGATCTGGCGCGAAATGGATGCCTTCAGTCAAGGCGCAGTCTGCATGGTGCTTGCCTCGCATGTCTATGATGAGTCCGACTATTTCCGGGACTACAATGAATTTCAGAACGCGCTGCGTGGAGGGGTCGAATGATCCCTTTCCTCGATCTGGGCGCGGCCTACCGCGAGCTGAAGCAACAAATCGACGACGCTGTGGCGCGAGTGCTAGACAGTGGTTTCTACATCCTCGGTCCCGAGGTCGAGGCCTTCGAGGCAGAATGGGCCGCCTATTGCGGCAGCAAGTTCGCCGTGGGGCTGGCCAACGGACTAGACGCTCTGACACTGGCCCTGCGTGCGCTGGACATCGGGCCGGGCGACGAGGTTATCGTGCCTTCGAACACCTATATCGCCACCTGGCTTGCCGTCTCTGGTGTTGGTGCAATACCGGTTCCGGTCGAACCTGACCCGGCCACCCACAATATCGATCCGACCCTTATCGAAGCGGCCATCACCCTGCGTACCCGCGCTGTGCTTCCGGTGCACCTTTACGGCCAGCCTGCCGACCTAGATTCTATCCTCGAGATTGCGGGCCGCCACGGGCTTCGGGTGATCGAAGATGCGGCGCAGGCGCATGGTGCGGCCTACAAGGGGCAGCGGCTTGGCGGGCATGGCGATATTGTCTGCTGGAGCTTCTATCCGGGCAAAAACCTTGGGGCACTTGGGGATGCCGGGGCGGTGACGACCAACGACGCAGACCTGGCCGCCCGGGTGGCGATACTGCGTAACTACGGCTCTCACGAGAAATACGTCAACGAAGAGCCCGGCGTAAATTCACGCCTCGATCCCGTGCAGGCGGCTGTTCTGCGGGTAAAGTTGAAGGCGCTGGACGATTGGACCGAACGGCGCCGCACGATCGCCGTCGACTATCTCAAGGGGTTGAAGGGCAGCAGCCTGATCCTGCCGCATGTGCCCGATTGGGCGGACCCTGTCTGGCACCTTTTTGTTGTCCGCACCAAAATGCGCGCTGAGATGCAGGCGCATCTGGCCGAGGCCAAGGTCGGGACGCTCATCCATTATCCGATCCCGCCGCACATGCAGGGCGCCTATGCGGATCTGTGCCTCAAAGCCGAGGCTTTCCCGATTGCCCGCCGTCTGGCACAAGAAGTGCTGAGCTTGCCAATGGGGCCTCAACTGGATAGATCACTCGTTAAAAACCGAGTCATACCCGAGATCCTGCGCGCCTGCTGACATGGGCGCTGGACGGTCAATCGCTTCAATTGAACGTCCCGTTCATGACGAGGCCGAAAAGCGAGAACTGAATGTCTCATTTGTGTTCTGTATTATGCGTCTCCTACAACCATGCGAGATTTGCTGCGGCGGGTCTGCAATCGATCTACGAACAAACCTATCGCAATATCGAAATCATCGTCCTGGACGATGGATCACCGGATAATTCGGTCGAAGTGATTGAGGCCGCACTGGCTAAGAGCCCCTTTCCGACCACTTTCATAAAGCAGGAAAATTCCGGCAATGTGCCGGCGAACTTCAACAAGGTTCTGGACGCAGCGTCGGGCGAATTTGTCACAATGATGTCGTTGGATGACCTCCTGATGCCGGACTGTATCAAAGATGCGGTCGAGGTTTTGTCGAAAGCTCGGAACATCGTCTTCGCAGCCAATACCGGTCACTACGAGATCGACGAAAACGGCCACCGGATTACGGATGCCATTCACCTTCCGCTTCCTGCGAACCACCCCGAAACGGCTCAGGACCTGATTGAGCTGGAGTATAGGAGCCTTGGCTCCTTCTACATCCAAGGTCAGGTGTTCCGCCGCGACGCCCTCATGGCTGTGGGCGGTTTTGATGACACGATGACCGGGGACGACATAGTTCTGCGGACGCGCCTGTTTCAGCACATGGTGCGACACCCCGAGTTGACCTTTTCGCTGGGGAACAAGATCGTTCTCTCCTACCGCAAACACGGAAATAATCTGCACCAGAACGCCTTCCGGCAGATCAAAACAATCGTGCAGTGGGGGGAAAAGTACTTCCCGGGCCGCGCTTACCCCGACCTGTTTTTCAGGTGGCTCGAACACTTTATCGAGCAGAGCATCAGGCAAGATCGGCCCGAAGATATCCGGAAAGCTTCGGATCTTAGCCCGCAGGTCGCGCAGTTCATTCAAAGTTACCAGAAAACGTGGACTTATCGCCGTCGCAACACTAAGCGGAAAATCCGAAAGTTGTTCGGCGCTTAGGTTCCGATCTCATAGTCAGTCGATATCGGTGAAAAAAGCTCCCGACTACATCTAGTGTTTGCGCCGGTTTATCACCGCGCCCGGTGAGTGCGGCGATTATTCGGGCTATTGGCGCACAGTTTCAGGTCGTGCCCTTGTGGGCAGACAAAAACGTCGCGCTCTGCGTCATGCGTGAAGGCCTCGTGGATCTGGTCGGGATACTGGCAAAGGGAATGCCCCTTTGGCTTATGGCCCACACAGTTGAAGGGAATCGTGGTCCCAGTGGGACCGCGCAAGCCCCGGAAACGCCCAATAACCGTTGGAAGCGGTGGAGGTGAGTGGCAAACGCCACTGGTTCGAATGCCGCCACGAACAAGGCATCTTCGCCCGGATGATGGCCTGTCTGGCTGCCGAACACGGTGAAGACAAGACTGTGATGGTCGATGCCAACGACCTCAAGGCGCACCGTACCGCAAGCAGTTTGGACGTCAAAAAAGGGGGCGTGGACGCCTGATTCACTGCCCGGCAGGCGCATCCGGAGGATGCTGCCGAGAGGGGTCGCACCAAGGGCGGCATGAATACCAAGTTGCATGCCATCTGCGACAGCCGGGGACGTCCGCTCAACCTGTTCATCACCGCCGGTCAGGTCAGCGATTACATTGATGCGCGGGCACTGCTAAGCGGCGTGCCGGATGTCGATTGGCTGCTCGGGGATCGTGGCTATGACGCCGATTGGTTCCGGGAAGCGTTGAAAGACAAAGGGATACGCGCCTGCATCCCTGGCCGGAAGCAGCGGAAGAAACCGGTAAAGTTCGACAAGCGTCGTTACAAACGGCACAACCGGATCGAGATCATGTTCGGCAGGTTGAAGGATTGGCGGCGTATGGCAACCCGCTACGACAGGTACCCGAAGGTCTTCCTGTCAGCAATCGCCCTCGCAGCACTCGTTATCTATTGGCTATGAGTCCTGACCCTGGGTTTGAGGCTTTGCCCGAGCTTCGTTGGAGAAACCCGGGCAGACGTAGGTCAAAGCGATAGTGTTTTGACACGATCGCGCAGTTGGAATTTCTGGATCTTGCCGGTTGAGGTCTTGGGAAGCGTCTCAAAAACAACTGCTTTTGGGGCTTTGAACCCGGCCAGATGATCGCGACAGAAAGCGATGATGTCCTCGGCGCTTGCCTCGGCCCCATCGCGTAATTCGATAAAGGCGCAGGGGACCTCGCCCCATTTCTCATGTGGCATTGCGACCACGGCGGCGGCCTGAACCGCGTCATGGCGATACAGCACCGCTTCGACCTCGACGGATGAGATGTTTTCGCCGCCCGAGATGATCACGTCCTTCAGCCGGTCGCGGATCTGGATGTAGCCGTTTTCATGCATCACAGCTCCATCGCCGGACCAGAACCAGCCGTCCTCGAAGGCGTTTGAGCTAGCCTCGACGTCTTTGTAATACCCGGCCATGACCGTGTTGCCCCGAATGGCGATCTCACCTTGTGTGGCACCATCGCGCGGCACCGGCGCGCCGTTGTCGCGGTCGATGACTGTGACCTCTTCGACCATCGGGAAGGCGATGCCCTGCTGCGCTTGCAATTCAGCCTGTTCCGCAGGGCTGAGATCGTTCCACTCCTCCTGCCAGAGGCATTGCGAGATGTGGCCGTAAGTCTCGGTCAGGCCATAGACCTGCATGACGTCAAACCCCATCGCGCGGGTCTTTTCCAAGACCGAAGGGGGCGGAGGCGCGCCTGCGGTTAGAACACGGATTGCGGGATCAAAGGGGGCAGCGTCGCTTTCGGCCTCGGCCAGCATTTGCAGCACGATGGGGGCGGCACCGAAATGGGTCACACCATGTGTGCGGATCGCCTCTAGAATACGGTCTGCGGCGGGGACGCGTGTAAAGACAACCGTCCCTCCGAGCATCGCCATCAACCAGGGATGGCCCCAGCCGTTGCAATGGAACATCGGCACGACGGACAGATAAACCGGATAGGGCGGCATCTGCCATGCTGTGCCCGTACCCAACGCCATCAGGTAAGCGCCGCGGTGGTGATAGACGACACCCTTGGGGCGGCCCGAGGTGCCCGAGGTGTAGTTGAGTGCAATCGCGTCCCACTCATCATCAGGCAGATCGACTGGCAGGGGCGGGGCTGTGGTCAGCGCCTCATAGGTCTGGCCTCCGAGGCTTTCACCAGTGGCGGCGGGATCGGCGATTTCGACCACAGGTATTGTGCGACCCAACAGATCAAAGGCTTTGGACAGAAGCGGCACCAGTTCCCGGTCCACGATCACCAGCTTTGTGTCCGCATGATCCAGAATATAGGCGATGGTTTCGGGCTCGAGCCTTATGTTGAGCGTATTCAGCACCCCTCCGGTCAGAGGCAGGGCAAAATGCAGCTCAAACAGTTCCGGGATGTTTGGGCTGAGGACCGCGACCGTATCACCCTTTTGCACGCCAAGCGCGGCCAACCCACTGGCCACCGCGCGAATACGGGCGGCGGTTTCCGCCCAGCTTCGTCGGATATCACCATAGATAACGGCCGTGCGCGCGCCGTGCAGGGATTCGGCGCGGCGCAGGAAGGACAAAGGTGACAAAGGCACATGGTGTAGAAAAGCGTGCAATTTTGACCCCCTAAGCGGGGAAATCGGCGTCCAAATTTGACCCCTCCCTATGGTTGTAGACATCCTTTTCATTGAGCAGTCGATGGAGAGGCAAGCGGGATGATTTGCGTGGAAACTATTAGAAAAGTGCGTCGCTTACACCTGATCGAAAAAAAGAGCATCAAGGAAATTTGCCGTTCGCTCAATTTGAGCCGTGCAACGGTTCGAAAGATAATCCGATCGGGAGTGACGGAGTTCAAATATGAGCGCAAATCGCAGCCATACCCGGTGCTCGGGCCTTGGCGCGCGCGTCTGGATGAAACGCTTGAGGAGAACGAGGCGCTTCCGAAGAAACACCGCAAGCGGATGACCAAAATCTGGAAGGAACTCTCCGATGATGGTTTTGGCGGCGGGTATGACAGTGTTCGACGCTACACAAAGAATTGGCGCATTGCGCACGGCCGACAACAGGCGCAGGCGTTCATCCCGCTGATCTTTGATCCTGGGGAGGCGTACCAGTTCGACTGGAGTGTGGAGACGGTTTTGATGGACGGTGCACTCACGACCGTGAAGGTTGCCCATTTCAAACTTTGCCATAGCCGCATGCCATTCTCCTATGATGTTTGTCCAGCGGTTTGTCTGGTATTTTTGATCTTGAAGGCTGGGAAGTCCTCGAATATCCAATTGTTTTTCAATGTGTTGTAGATGATGGTCAGGAGCTTTCGAGCGGTGGCGATGATGGCTTTTCCCGACCCGCGCCGCTCCTTGATGCGGCGGTAGAACGTGTTGAGATAGCCGGAATATCGGATGGCGCTGAGCGTGCATTGCACCAGCGTCGTACGCACCAGCTTGTTGCCCTGCTTCGTAATCCTGCCGTGTATTTCAACGCCGTTTGAGGCGGCAACACGCGGCACGATCCCCACATAAGCGGCCAGTTTGTCGGCGGTGGCAAAGTCGTTCACATCGCCAATCCCGGACAGGAAAATCGCAGCGGCCCGCGCTCCAATGCCCTTGATTGAGGTGATTTCCTCAAACCCATCAAGCGCTGCAGCGGTCTCTTCCAGCGCCTTATCCAGCCTGCGGATCGCGGCACTCAACTGCAACGCCTGATCCCGCAGCTCCGTCAGTTCGATCCGTTCGACGTCGCTGAAGCGTTCAATCTCCAAAGCGCGCAACCGTTTGTCCGAGAAACCCGCCTTCTTGAGTTTGATCCCGTGCCGATTGAACATGCCATGGATCTTGTTGAGTACCCTGGTACGCGATTTCACCAACATGTCTCGAGTCTGTGCCAGAGAGGCCAGTTCGGTTTCACCTGCACGTTTCAGGCGTGTCTCGGGGAGCATGTCTTTAGACAGGAACGTCGCCAGAGCGCGCGCATCGTTGCGGTCGGTTTTCTTCACCGATTTGCGGATCACCTGGAACTGGCGTGGGTTCACCACGACGATCCGGCCCACGCAGGGGCGAATTTCTCGGCAGAACCATGCCGAGTTGCCGGTCGCTTCTACCGCCACTTCATCCTCCGCATCCACGCTCAGGCAGAACCGCTCAAGATCAGCCGCCGCGAGTTGAAACGTCTCAAACGCCTCTGAGCCATCCCCACCAATGCGGCAGATCGTGAAGGAATTCGTATGTAAATCGACACCAATAAAGGCCATGTGCTATACTCCCATCGTTGGGAGGCGGAACCCCGGATGGGGCGTGAACGGCCAAACCAAACTCCTATTCGAGGTCAGGGCAACAGCCCACGCCTCAGGATGGTCGTTCGGAAACAGGTGAAGGGTAATCTCCTTTACAGGGTCAAACGCCCTAGATTGCTCATACATCCTGAAACCTATCCGCCTCTCCCAACTCAATAACAGAATCAGGAATTTTGACCGTTCACAGCACATTCATCCCATCTCCATTGCCTATCCGCGCGAGACGCAGGAGATGGTCTTTGATGCCCACGACGAGGCCTTCAAATTCTTTGGTGGAGGCTGCATCAACGGGATCTACGATAACATGACGACCGCCGTCGATGCGATCCTGTCGGGCAAGGAAAGAAAGTTCAACAAGGCATTCTCCCGGATGTGTTCTCATCATCTGGTGAACCCGATCGCCTGTACGCGCGCGGCCGGTTGGGAGAAGGGTCAGGTTGAGAATCTGGTCAAGGAGAGCCGCGCCTATAGTTTTACACCGCGTCTGGAGGTGGCCGACTTCGATGAATTGAATGCCCGGCTGCAAAAAGACGCGATCAAACGCGCAAAAGAACTGCGGCATCCGGAAAACCTGGAGGTGACGGTCTGGGAGGAGTTCCAGCAGGAAAAGCCGCTGCTGACGCATCTGCAGAAGCCCTTCGTCGGGTTCCGTGAAAAGACGGTCGCCGTGAGCCGAACCTGCCTGATCAACTTCGAAAGAAACAAATACAGCGTTGAGGCAAGAGCTGTTGGACGTCAGGTCCAGTTGCAGGTCTACGCCACGCGGATTGTCCTGCGCCAAGACGGTGAGATTGTCGGAGAGCACGAACGGTGCTTCGGCCGAGGAAAAACGATCTTCAACCCTTGGCACTATGTGCCCGTCCTCAAGCGCAAGCCTGGCGCTCTGCGCAATGGAGCACCGTTCCGTGACTGGGACCTACCACCGGCAATGACGCAGATCTGGACCCATCTGCGGGGCACATCCGACGGAGACCGGCAACTTGCCGATATTCTTTTCGCTGCTTACCAGCACGACATTGATGTGGTCGAGGCTGCCTGCGAAGAAGCTCTAAAATCTGGCCTGCGCAAGGCCGATGCGATCCTGAACATTGTCTCTCGGCGCACCAATCCCCCGCCGCCAAAGGCGATTGAGCCGCCTGCCCACCTGCAGCTGAAAATGGCACCGATCGCGGATTGCGCTCGCTATGACAGGCTTGGAGGCTCCCATGCAACTGCGTAAGGAAATTCTCGAACTTGCCCGTCAACTGAAGTTGCCAGGCATCGTCAACTGCTTTGACGAAGTGATGCAGGCCGCAGCCAAAAACAACTGGCGGCCCCAACAGGTCGTGGCCGAACTCCTCACGGCCGAACTGGCCGAAAAGACTGCGCGCTCGATCCGGTATCAGATGGGTGCCGCAAAGTTCCCGGTCTGCAAGTCCTTACCTGAGTTCGACTTCACGGTCAGCCCCGTCAACGAGGAAGTCGTGCGCAATCTTCATGACGGCGATTTTATGGACCAGGCCAGGAATGGCGTGCTGGTCGGTGGAACCGGATCGGGCAAAACGCATCTCGCAACAGCGATCGGGGGCCACGCGGTCAATAACCGCCGGCGGGTCAGGTTCTTCAGCGCTGTGGATCTCGCGAACAAGCTGGAGGCTGAACATCGCGAAGGCAACGCCGGGCGGCTCAGCGAGCAGCTGATCCGCGTCGACCTCGTGATTATAGACGAACTCGGTTATCTGCCGTTCGCAGAGTCTGGTGGACGATTACTCTTCCATCTCATCAGCAAACTGTACGAGCGAACGTCTATTCTGCTAACAACCAACCTCGCATTTGCTGAATGGCCGAGTGTGTTCACAGATGCCAAAATGACCACTGCTCTCCTGGATCGACTGACACACCATTGCGATATCATCGAAACCGGGAACGAAAGCTGGCGAATTAACCACCGCGACTAACCTCGAAATCGGGGAATAAATTCAAAACAGACAGCAGGTCAAACCTTCAGTCGAGCTACGCTCTCTTTTCGGTTTGACCTGCTGTCCACCCCCTCCTGAATCAACCTAAACACGACCCCCTCAACGCCCCTCTTAGCTCCAAGGGGGGGCAAATTTGGACGCCGATGGGGGGTCATTATTCAATGCCGATGTCGAGAACATTCTGAATTGTCCGGTGTAGGTAACATGCCAATTGTCCGCTTCAGTTGATTGCGCGGTGGCCCAATTCGGAGGGAGCCGTAGGCGACCGTAGATTTGGGCCACCGCGTTCGCGCCACGTCGAAGCGGGTCACGCGACTTTGTGTTTGCTATCCTCCTGTGTGATGGGTGATCCGTCAGGCTGGTAGCGGCCAATGCATCTCGGGCCGTGGAAGATGACCAGTTGACCATCGGGGTATTCGTGGACCCTGACCTTCGCCTTGACGAAATGATGACGGTGCCTGTCTGCCGCGATCTGCATGACCAGGCCCTTGTAGCGCACCGTATTGTCGTTGCCGACGACGCGGTCTTCCTGCACACACAGGGTGTCGCGCACATTGCCTGTAAACGGCACGAAGGCCGAGGTCGTATCCTCCGGCTCCTTTGCAAACAGGGCATTGTGTTCGGGAAGATAGACCTCTTTCAGGAACTGATTGGCCTCTTCAATGGTTGTGATCCCATGGGACCGCAGTTCCTGCGGCAATCGGTTCTGGAACGTGCCAAACATGCGTTCAGACCGTCCACGGGCCTGCGGTGAATAGGCCGGGATCAGCTCAATGCCGAGTTGCTGCAAGGCGCGCCCGACCTGGGTCAGATTGTCCTTGTCCACTTTGCCGCCCGCTTCGGGCGTATGCCAGTAATGAGAGCCCCGATCGGCATAGAGCGAGCAAAACAGACCTTGCGCCTCGATCACCTCTGTCAGCCCCTGAAAACTGCTCATCGTCCCTTCTTCCTCGACAAAGAATGCCGAATAAACCCGGTTGGTGGCATCGTCCATGGTGACGATCAGATCCCACCACTGACCCGGAACCCATTCATGGCTGGAGCCGTCCTGATGCAACATCATGCCAACCATCGGACGGCGGGGCCGCTTGCGCCGATGGGCACCTCGTCGGGGTGCTGCCTGAACCCGGCCGTGGCGCTGCAGTGTAAGCCGCACCCAGTTGTAGCTCTGTGTGAAACCATGGTGGGCCACCAGCTTCTCGTGGAAATGCTTCGGCGTGTAATCCCAGTACTTGGTATCAAACAGTTCAAGCATCTCCATGACCTTATCCGTGGCAACACGATTGTTGGCCAGTTTGCCAAGCCGACGGTCGTACAGACCTTCTGCACCATCCGCCTCAAATCGATCCTCCCAACGCCTGACGGTGCGCACGGATACACCCAGTATCTCAGCCGCCTGTTCTTGCGTCAGCTTGTTCGCGCTTCGCCGCGAATACACATCTTCAAACTTCATCAGTCGAACTTCCTGTAACACTTCTGCTCGGTTCATAACGCCTCCTCTCAGAGACAGAATAGAACCGGACAGATCGCATGTTACATACACCGGACATATCGCGTGTTAGCGACAGTCATTATTCAATGCCGATTGACAACATGGTTGGCCCGTGTCTTCTGAAGAGCTTCGAAATGGTGACGCATCCGGGTCCCGCCTGTCTTAGCTGTTGGGCCGCACGCGGGCGGCGGTTTTGTTGGCAAAGGCTTCCAACCGTTCGCGGGCGGCGGGCTGGGTGTTCACCACGCCTCCGACCACGGCTTCGGCATAAGCTGCATCCATGCCGGACATGTTGTTCAAATGGCTGATCGCCGAACAGATTGCAAAATTGGTCAAAGGCAGGTTCTGCGCGATTTGGTCTGCCAGTTCCATTGCCTTGGCCATGCTGCCACCGTCTTCGGTGATGTACTGCGCCAGTCCAAGATCGACAGCCTCTTGCCCCTGGTAGACGCGACCGGTCAGGATCATGTCGATCATGCGATATTTGCCGATCATGTCCGAGACGCGGATGGTTGCGCCTCCACCCGTGAAAATTCCGCGCTGACCCTCGGGCAAAGCGAAATAGGTGCCGGGGTCGATGACGCGGATATGGGCGGCGCTGGCAAGCTCCAGCCCTCCGCCAACCACCGCGCCTTTCAGGGCGGCGATGATCGGCACGCCACCATATTCCATCTTGTTGAACGCCTCATGCCAGCGCAGGCAGACATGCATGAAGTCATCGGGGCTGCGGTCGGCTTTCCAGTGTTCCACCAGATCCAGACCTGCGCAGAAGTGATCGCCCTCGCCGGTAAGCACGACAGCCCGCACGCCAGCCATACGCGCGCCGCTGAAAAAGCGGATCAGTTCCTCAATCGTCGCTACATCCAATGCATTGCGCTTGGTCGGTCGGTTCAGGGTCACGACATAGAGGCCGTTGTCACGCTCGGAAATCGCGAGGTTTTCGTAAGTGGCGGGGTTCACGACGTCATTCATGAGTCATATCCTTTTAAAGGCGTTATTCGGGGAAGGCCGCGTCAAGCAGGCTGCGCGCGCCGTGCAGGATGCGGGTGTGTTCGGCACTGCATTCGGGCAGGATGTGCTGGGCAAAGAACAGCGCGGTGGCGATCTTCTGGGTCATAAACTGTGTGTTCTGCCCGTTGTTCAACGCTGCCTGCGCCGGAGGGACACCTTTTGCCAGTTTCCAACCCGCGGCAAGCGTACCGGCCAACATCAGGAACGGGACCGAGCCCGCAAAAGCCGCGTCGATATCTTTGCGGCTGTTTTCCAATAGCCATTCCAAGGCGGCTTCATACGTGCCGCGTGCCTGCGCAAGGCTTGCGCCGATGGCTTGCGCGGTGGCATCGCCTTCTGCCAGCTCGGCTTCGGTCGCTACGATGCGGGCGGCGAACCGGCGGGCGGTCTCGCCCCCGTCGCGCATGACTTTACGGCCCAGTAGGTCGTTGGCCTGAATGGCGGTGGTGCCCTCGTAAATCGGCAGAATGCGAGCGTCGCGATAGTGCTGAGCGGCTCCGGTTTCTTCGATAAAGCCCATGCCGCCATGGATTTGAACGCCCAGAGAGGCGACCTCGACCGCGCGTTCCGAGCAGAAGCCCTTGACCAGCGGAACCAGGAACTCGGCCAGAGAGGCCATGTCCGGATCATCCTGATGGTGTGCGATGTCCAGCAGCCCGGCTGTGGCCGCCGCCATGGCGCGCCCGCCTTCTGTAAGGCTGCGCATCCGCATCAACATGCGGCGCACGTCGGGGTGTTCGATGATCGCCACCGCGTCCTTTAGCTGTCCATTCACAGGGCGGCTCTGGACCCGGTCCCGCGCATAAGCCAAGGCGCGCTGATAGGCGCGTTCTGATGTCGCGATGCCCTGAACACCAACCGAAAAGCGCGCGGCGTTCATCATGATGAACATATATTCCAGTCCGCGGTTTTCCTCACCGATTAGGAAGCCCGTGGCGTCCTTGTATTCCAGAACCGCCGTCGGGCTGGCGCGCACGCCTAGTTTGTGTTCGATGCTGACACAGTTCACCGAATTCTCGGCCCCGACCGAGCCATCCTTTGCCACCATCTTCTGCGGGACAATAAACAGGCTCAGCCCCTTCGGTCCGGCTGGCGCGTCAGGGGTGCGGGCCAGAACCAGATGAATGATGTTCTCAGTCAGGTCATGCGCGCCATATGTGATGAAGATTTTGGTGCCGGAAACGCCATAGCTACCATCTTCGCGCTGCACCGCCTTGGTCGAGACACGACCCAGATCGCTGCCCGCTTGGGGTTCGGTCAGGTTCATCGTGCCCGACCAGCGCCCAGCAATTAAAGGCTCTAAATAGGTGGCTTTTTGCGCGTCCGAGCCCGTAAGCAGCAGCGCCTCGATCGCACCGTCAGTCAGCAAGGGGCACAGGCCAAAGCTCATGTCGGCAGCGTTCAGCATCTCGACTGCCGCCGCGCCAACCGTGCGCGGCAGGCCCATGCCGCCAAATTCAGGCGGGTGTGTAAGGGCCTGCCAGCTCATCTCGACAAATTGCGCATAGGCCTGTGCGTCCCCTTCGGGCATCGTCACGCGGCCGTTGTCAAACTGTGCGCCCAAAGTGTCTCCGATATGGGATAGGGGCGCGATCTGTTCGCTGCAGAACCGGGCATATCCCTCTAGCGCAGCGCCGATATCGGTCAGGTCGAAACCCGAGTATGCGTCCAGAGTGGACACTGTTTCCCAATGGGACAGGTGTTCGATACAGAACATCAGATCCTGCACGGGTGGCTGATAAGACATGCCAGATTTCCCCGATGGTAATTGTGGTTTCACGTCATTTATCTGCCGTGTACCTTGCCGAAAAGCTCATTTATTGCCAAGTTAATATCCGATATTGCCAAACTGGGGGCGATCATGGTCAGCAATGACCCCATCTCACTTACAACCGTTTCTGCCGGTTTCATCCAGGATTGGCTTGAGGCGCTGAGGGTGTGTTGCAATGCAGATCAGATGCGGTTTCTGCTGAGCCGTTCGGGCCTGTACGCCAGTGCGTCAGAGCCTGCACAGCGCGTGACGCTTCAGGAAATCGCCCGCCTGTACCAGCTGGCCGCGCCTGAGACCGGAGACGAAATGATGGGCCTCTGGAGCCGTCCCATTCGGCCACGTGCCCTGCAGCACCTTGTGACTGTCCTGAGGGAAGCAAGCAGCCTGACCTCGGCGCTGTATCGTTTCTCGACATTCTGGAATTTGTTGCTGGATGATTTCCACCTGGACCTTCGCACCGGACCGGACGAGGCTGAACTTTCGCTCATACCGTATCGGCAGGACACGGCAGCCCAACGCTTCGGCCATATGCTGATCCTGAAACTTGCACATGGGCTGCTGTCATGGCTGAGCGGATCGGAAACGCCGGTAACAGCCGTTCGCTTTGCCTTTGCGCGGCCCGGTTTTGCGGCGGACTATGCGGTTGTCTTCCCCTGCGCGGTGACATTCGATGCCCCACAGACCAGCATTCTGTTCGATCCGCGCCGCTTTGATCCCCCGATCACGCGCAGCCCGGCTGAGGCATCCCTTTTTCTGGAGCGCGCACCGATCGACTGGATTTTCACAAACTCGCGCGCACACACGAACAGCCTGCAGGTCCGTGCGTTTCTATATCGGACGTCCTGGAAAAGCAGTCAGCTTCCCGATGCGGCCCTTGCGCTGAAGATGACACCTCGGACCCTGAACCGGCGTCTCAAGAACGAGGGCACCTCATTTCAGGACATCAAGGACGCCCTGCGCCGCGATATTGCGATCCGCGCCCTGCAGCAAAGCGGCGACAGTATCGAGCAGATTGCGTTCGACACGGGGTTCTCTGCCCCGGCGAATTTTCACCGCGCGTTCCGGAAATGGACCAACCGCAGCCCGGGTTCGTATCGCGCACAGGATCGCGCGGTCTGACCGTCGCGGCGCTTGCATGTCTCTGTCATATTGAGCCTTTATGGGTCGTTGAACAGCAGTGGTTCGGGGTGTCTGCCCAAGGGTTGGCTTTTGTATTGAAAGGGGAATGAATGTCATCGGATGAGGATACCGGCATCGGCTTCATCGAAAACCGGCCGTTTGATGAGATCAGCGTCGGAGATACGGCCGAGCTGTCCCGCACCCTGACCGCGCAGGATATCGACGCCTTTGCAGCGGTCTCGGGCGATGTGAACCCGGCCCATGTGGATGAGGCCTTCGCGCAGGAGGATATCTTTCACAAGGTGGTCGCACATGGCATGTGGGGAGGTGCACTGATATCCAATGTGTTGGGCACGCAATTGCCAGGGCCGGGGACGATTTATCTGGATCAGACCCTTAAATTCCTCGAACCCGTAGGTATCGGCGATACGGTCACTGTGCGCGTCACCGTGACCGAAAAGCAGCCCGAGAAGAAGCACGTCACTCTGGATTGCCTCTGTACGACTGGCGATGGCAAGCCTGTCATCACCGGACAGGCCGTTGTGATCGCGCCAGACAAAAAAGTCAAAAGACCCCGAATGGCGATGCCGGATTTGGTTTTGCATCACCGGGGCGCCTCCTATGACCGATTGCTGAGCGCGGCTCAGAAAATGGACCCATTGCTCACAGCCGTGGTCCATCCCTGTGATGAAAGCGCGTTGGAGGGGGCGCTCTCGGCCCGGGATTTAGGTTTGTTAGAGCTTGTTTTGGTCGGCCCGCGCAGCCAAATTCTACATGCGGCGGATGCGGCCAGGTTGGATATCGGCGGGCTCGAGATCATTGATACACCGCACAGCCATGCCTCGGCCGAACGGGCGGTGCATCTGGCGCGGGATGGTCGTGTGAAGGCCCTGATGAAGGGCGCGTTGCACACGGATGAGGTCATGTCCGCCGTTGTCTCTAAGGCCAATGGTTTGCGCAGCGAACGCCGAATGAGCCATGTCTATGTCATGGATGTGCCGACCTACTCCAAACCGCTTCTGATCACCGATGCGGCCATCAACATAGCGCCCGATCTGCAGACCAAGGCGGACATGGTTCAGAATGCCATTGATCTGGCGCGCGCCATCGGGATCGAAACGCCAAAAGTAGCGATCCTGTCAGCGGTAGAGACCATTACACCCCGGCTGCAATCCACGGTCGAGGCTGGTGCCTTGTGCAAAATGGCGGATCGCGGGCAGATCACGGGTGGTCTGCTCGATGGCCCTCTGGCCTTTGACAACGCCGTGTCGATGCGCGCGGTCACGACCAAGGGCATCAAATCCGAAGTGGCGGGGCAGGCCGATATACTGGTCGCGCCGGACCTTGAGGCCGGCAACATGATTGCCAAGCAGCTCATGTATCTGGCCGGAGCCGAGGCCGCAGGGATTGTTTTGGGCGCGCAGGTTCCGATCATGCTGACCAGCCGCGCCGATGATCGCCGCACTCGCATCGCCTCGGCGGCGATTGCGGTGCTGTATGATCATTCGGTGCGGTGAATGGTCTACTACGTCGCGGGTTCGGGAAACCGGGCCCGTGTGCGGTTGGCGAAGGTAACCAGTGACAACATCACCGGTACCTCGACTAGCACACCCACCACCGTTGCAAGCGCCGCGCCGGAGTTTAGGCCGAACAGGCTGATGGCGACCGCTACGGCCAGCTCGAAAAAGTTCGAGGTACCGATCATGGCGCAAGGGGCGGCGATGCGGTGCGGAACCTTCAGGGCATAGGCGGCCCCATAGGCCAGAGCGAAGATGCCATAGCTTTGGATCAGGATCGGCACGGCGATCAAAACAATGACCATCGGCTTGGCCAGGATCGTCTCTCCCTGAAGGCCAAAAAGGATCACCACCGTTGCGATCAGACCCATGATCGACCACGGTTTGACACGGGCGGAGAAGGCGTCGATGGCCTCCTGCGAGCCCAGCCGCTTGCGGGTGATCAAACCAGCAATCAGCGGCAAAACCACATAGAGGACAGTTGCCAGAACAAGCGTTTGCCATGGGACCGAGATATCGGTGACCCCCAGCAAGAAGGCCACAATGGGCGCAAAAGCCACCACCATGATCAGGTCATTTACTGAGACCTGCACCAAAGTATAGGTCGCATCGCCTTTGGTCAGTTGTGACCAGACAAACACCATCGCGGTGCAGGGTGCGGCCCCCAACAGGATCAGACCCGCGGTGTATTGTGCAGCATCTTCCGGCTGAATCCACGGGGCGAAGACATAGTCGAAGAACAATACTGCCAGTAGAGCCATGGTGAAGGGTTTGATCAGCCAGTTGACCGCCAGCGTGACGATCAGGCCTTTGGGTTGCCGGGCCACGCCCGCGACCGCTTTGAAATCGACGCCGACCATCATCGGATAGACCATGGCCCAGATCAGCAGGGCCACGACCAGGTTGACGCTGGCCACCTCGGCCCCGGCGATCAGGCCGACCAGACCAGGCGCGGCCAGTCCGATCAGCACGCCGCCGACCATGGCGAGGGCGACCCAGATGGTCAGATAGCGCTCGAAGATGCTCATGAATATGCCTCAGTTGTTTGGTCGGTCAGCTTGCCCGAAGTGAGCGCCGCAAGGGCCACCATGACAGCCGCTGTGCCCAGCACAAGGGGCAGGCCGCCGACCTGATAGGTAAAGCCGGAAAGGACGGTGCCCAAAAGGCGGCCTGTCGCGTTGGCCATGTAGTAGAACCCGACGTCCATCGTGACCCGCTCGGACTTGGTGAAGGCGAGGATTAGATAGGAATGCAGGGATGAGTTGACGGCAAAGATTGCTCCGAACACCAGAAGACCCATAACCAGCGTGATTGTCAGCCATGTCTCCGGCCCGGAAGACAGAAAAACCGCCAGTGTTAGAGCCGCAGGAACGCAGAACAGCATTGCGGCCCAGCTGCGTGCAGCGCGGATCAAATCGCCCTCGGACCGGTCTGAGGCCCGCAGGATTTTGGGCGCGTTGGCCTGAATGACGCCATAGAGGATGATCCAGAACGCCATGAAGGTGCCGATCATGAAAAAGGCGGCGCGATTGCCCTCTTCCGTACCATCCGAGAGGACGGCGTAGAAATAGATTGGGATGCCGACCACGAACCAAACGTCGCGGGCACCAAACAGAAAGACCCGCGCGGCGGACAGCCAATTGACGTTGGCAGATTTCGAAAAGACCTCAGAGAACTTCGCGCCCTTGCGCCCCTTGGGCAGGCCGGGGGGCATAAAGCGGATGACAGCGAACAGGATCACCGCCAGAACGACTGCCATCACAATGATTGCCGCCTGAAAGCCCAGCGTTGCCAGCATCGCCGCGCCCAACAGGAAGCCTAGCCCTTTCACGGCGTTCTTTGATCCGGTCAGCACCGCCACCCAGTGAAACAGCCCACCGCCCTCGGTTGGGGCCAACAGCTTCACCGCGGATTTTGAGGACATCTTGGCCAGATCCTTGGCCACTCCGCTTGCGCCTTGCACGATCATGACGAAGGCCACAGATGCGCCAATCGCCCAATTAGGGTCTAGTTGCGTCAACGCTAGCAGCGCCACCACCTGCAACCCAAGCCCGGCATAGAGCGTTGAGGTCAAGCCAAACCGCGCCGCGATCCAGCCCGCTGCCAGGTTCGTCACCATTCCGGCGATTTCATAGAGAACAAACAGATAGGCCAGCTGCACCGGCGAGAAGCCCAGCGTATGAAAGTGCAACAGCACCAGCATCCGCAAGGCCCCATCGGTCAGCATAAAGGCCCAATAGGCCGCCGTGACCGCGATTTAGGCCGACAGCCCCTCGGGCCGGTCGGTCACAGCGAGGCCCCAACCATCAGCGCCACATCGACCAGGCGGTGGGCATAGCCCATCTCATTGTCATACCAGGCATAAATTTTCACCTGCGTCCCGTTCACAACCATTGTCGACGGCGCATCGACGATCGAGGAGCGTTCGTCATTGGTGTAGTCGGTCGACACCAGCGGCCGGGTCTCATAGCCCAGAATGCCGTTCAACTCACCTTCGGCCGCGGCTTTGAAGAAGGTGTTGACCTCTTCGACGGTGGTCTCACGCTCAACCTCGAACACGCAGTCGGTCAGTGAGGCGTTAAGTAGCGGCACGCGCACCGCATGGCCGTTCAAACGCCCTTTGAGTTCGGGGTAGATCAGCGTGATCGCCGTGGCCGAGCCGGTTGTGGTCGGGATCAGCGAGTTCAACGCCGAGCGCGCCCGGCGCAAATCCTTGGCGGGACGGTCGACGATAGTCTGCGTGTTGGTCACGTCATGGATTGTGGTCATCGAGCCGTGGCGGATCCCAGATTCTCGTGGATCACCTTAACTACAGGCGCCAGACAGTTCGTGGTGCAGGAGGCTGCGGTCACGATCTGATGGGCGGCCGGATCGTAGACGTCGTCATTTACACCCATCACGATATTGGCGGTCGGGCCGTCCTTGACCGGAGCCGAGACAACAACCTTCTTCACGCCCGCCTCGAAATAGGGGGCAAGCTTGGCCTCGGTCTTGAAGACACCGGTGCAGTCGATCACCACATCGACGCCATCCAAGGGCAGGGCACTCAGGTCCTTGGTGCCGATGAAGGGCAGACGGGTGCCGTTGATGGTGACGCTGTTCTCATCATGCGCGAAAGTGGCGTTCCAGCGGCCATGAACCGTGTCGAATTCCAACAGATGCGCGTGCATCTCGGCGTCTCCGACCGCGTCATTCCTGACTTCCGACCTTTTTGTTGATCTGACTGGGTTTTTGGTTTGTTTTCAGGTGTGGTTGCTCAGAGGCGCGTTGTAGTGCCCCATTATTATAAAAAGTATTGACATGGGCCTTCAGATGGCTAACCTCTTCGCCCATGTTCATCCGCACCAAACATGACGCAAAGCTCAACCGCACACGGATCCAGATCGTTGAATCCGTCCGCACCGGCTCCAAGGTACGCCAGAAGATCCTGCGCCATGTGGGTGTGGCCCATAACGACAGCGAGATTGAGGATATCAAGCGTCTGGCGGGCCGCTTGATGGAGCAATTACGCATTGATCGCTCGCCGCAAATGGAACTGTTCACGCCCACGGAATATGCCGATCTGCAGGCGCTGGTGCGCCGCGCTCCGCGGCCGGACAAGCTTGGCGTTGATCTTGCCGAGTGCCGTGAGGAGGCGCGGGTCTCTCTGGGTCTGCGGGATGTCATGGGGACGATGTATGACCAACTGGGTTGGGGGGCCCTTCTGGGGGCGGCGCGTAAAAGTGCCAATCGCATTGTGAAAGAGCTGGTTATGGCGCGGATCGCACAGCCCGAGAGCAAGCGCGCGACCGTGGAGGCGTTGGAGAACCAGGCAGGCATCACGCTCAATCTGGACGTGGTCTATCGGAGCATGGATTACATCAATACGCCGGTGATAGACGGGATTTGCAAAACCTCTCACGCGGCGGCAGAGAAGTTGCTGGGCGGGCCAGTGACCGTGCTGTTCTACGATTGCACGACCCTGGCCTTTGACACCGAGCGCGAGGACCCGGCCGAGGATGCGGACGGGGTCGAGCAGGATCATCTTCTGGCCAAGGGCTTCAGCAAGGATGGCAAGCATCACCGCGCTCAGGTCATGCTGGCGCTGATCGTCACCTCCGATGGGCTGCCTGTGGGCTATGAACTCTTCCCGGGAAACACCTGGGAAGGTCATACGCTGGAAGCTGCGCTGAAGGCGTTGGAGGGACGCTTCGACGTGGCCAGGGTCACGTTCGTGGCCGATGCCGCCATGCTCAGCAAGGACAACCAGCAGATGTTGCAGAACAAGGGTCTGCCCTACATCCTCGGCTATCGCATGAAGTCCGCCCCGGCCGCCGTGAAGGCGAACATTTTGAGCCCGGAGGGACGCCAGCCTTGGGCTGGACACGGTTCTGAAGAGGCAACCGAGAAGGGCTGGTACAAGGTGATCGACCAGGAGGGAGCGCGGGTCATTGTGACCTGGTCACCCACCCGGGCACGCAATGATGCCCACAAGCGCGACAAGGCAATCGAAAAGCTGCACAAGAAGCTCAAGCGCTCTCGCAAACCCGGCAGCTTCAGCAGCCGGGGATATGGCCGCTTCCTGGCCTTCCCCGACAGCGGGGACGTCACGCTGGATGATGCAAAGATCAAGGCAGCGGCACAATGGGACGGGCTGCATGCCATTGTTGTTCATGGTGCGGACGAACTGGAGGCACAGGACGTCATTGCCCGCTATCACCAGTTGTGGGAGATCGAAGCCTGCTTCCGCACCAACAAGCACGATCTGAAAATCCGGCCCATCTATCACTGGTCGCCGCGTCGGGTCCGGGCCCATATCGCCATCTGCTACATGGCCTTCTGCTGCCTGCAGCACCTGCGCAAGCATCTGGACCTGCTCGGACACCCGATGAGCCCGGCTCGTATCCGCAACGAGTTGAACGCATTGCAGCTCTCGATCCTGCGCCACAAAGGCACCCCTGACCGCTACGGCATGCCAAGCCATGCCACGGTCGATGCCAGACGCATCCTCACCTGCGTCGGCCTGACCTGGAACGAAGCCCCTTTCAAGATACCCCCCGGGCGCACCCGAAAAACTGGCCAGACCAAAGCCTGAGCTCCCTCAACACTCCGAAACAATCGCTGGCGAAAAAAGTCCGTGTAGTGCCTTTTGGCAACCAAGGCATAATAATATCAATGACTTATACGAAAAAATGTCGGAAGTCAGGAGGAGGCTGCGGTCACGATCTGATGGGCGGCCGGATCGTAGACGTCGTCATTTACACCCATCACGATATTGGCGGTCGGGCCGTCCTTGACCGGAGCCGAGACAACAACCTTCTTCACGCCCGCCTCGAAATAGGGGGCAAGCTTGGCCTCGGTCTTGAAGACACCGGTGCAGTCGATCACCACATCGACGCCATCCAAGGGCAGGGCACTCAGGTCCTTGGTGCCGATGAAGGGCAGACGGGTGCCGTTGATGGTGACGCTGTTCTCATCATGCGCGAAAGTGGCGTTCCAGCGGCCATGAACCGTGTCGAATTCCAACAGATGCGCGTGCATCTCGGCGTCTCCGACCGCGTCATTGATCCAGGCGATCTTGGCCCCTTTCTCCAACAGCGGTTTCAGGGCCAGCTTTCCCATCCGGCCCAAGCCATTCACAGCATATGTGGTCATTTCAGTCTCCGACAGAGGTTCTGCCGATGTCATCGACAGCAGATTGTAGGGTGATCCGGTCAAGGCTTTCGACCGGCAAGGAGGTGAACGCCTCAATCCGACGCTTCAGCGCGCCATAGGCGTTTTGAAAGGCGAGGCTTTTCTCGGCATCGGTTCCGGTGGCTTTTACCGGGTCCTCCATGCCCCAATGGCCGCTGATCGGTTGGCCTTCCCAGGCCGGGCACTCTTCGTTCGCGGCTTGATTGCAAACTGTAAAAACAAAATCCATTTCCGGCGCACCGTCGGCCGCAAATTCCGACATATGCTTGGAGCGCAGGACCGAGGTATCGTGCCCCTTGTCCTGCAGCACTTGCACGGCAAAGGGGTTCAACTGTGACGCGGGCTGCGTTCCGGCTGAGTAGACAGTGAACCTGTCATCCCCCAACTCGCGCAGCAGGGTTTCGGCAAAGATCGAGCGGGCGGAATTGCCCACGCATAGAAACAGGACGTTGAACTTGCGGTCAGTCATGTCTTCATTTCCCTGTGTGAAAGGCATGCAGATATCGGGACGACCCCGGCAGCAATCGACGACCAGAAAATCCAGCATTCCCTGAACTTTAGCCATGTCGACGGAATAAAGCAGAGACGTGCCAGAGCGTTCCTGTGTCACCAGCCCGGACCTTTGCAGCGCATTCAGATAGTTCGACATGGTGCTGGGTTTGATATCCAGCTCCGAGGCCAGCTCACCCGCTGGCACGGTGTCAGGAAACCGTCGCATTAACATGCGAAAGACTGTGATGCGTTGCGGATGCCCCAGAATGGCCAGCTGATCGGTGATTTCCTCTATCATATTTCATGAATTATTGAAATATATGTTGGTGGTCAACCGCGAAACCCGTTGTGTCACAGAACTTTCATGAAACCCCAGCGCGCTGATCCGGGCTTGCAGGCGCAGACCTGACGAATTAAAGAGGCCTTCGCATCCTTCCGAATTCAGTTTCGGAAGACCAACGGTGCCGCTGTAGCTCAGCTGGTAGAGCACGTCATTCGTAATTAGCGGGTCCCCGCGAGAATGGCTTGCGAAACCAAAGAGTTCGCGGCAAAGGAGTAGAACTAGTAGGGCCATAGTAGGGTCCTGAAAGCCGCTGTAGCTCAGCTGGTAGAGCACGTCATTCGTAATGATGGGGTCGGGGGTTCGAGTCCCTTCAGCGGCACCAGTTCTTCTCTAAAAATTATTCTTAATCAGAAACTTAAGGCGCCATTGAGGCGTTGCGATCGGCCTGAGGTGCTCGTGTTATTAGTCGGCCGCCCTAAACACTCTTGTGCGATGGTAGGCGGGCGGACGAAGGGCGTATGCAGGCGTTCCACGCGGCATCCTGGCGCGAACGTGCTGATCTGGTTGAAGCCTTCGAAGATGACCGTCTGCGCGAACTGGGGCGACGCATCGTTTTTCTTGAACAGCCGGAGGTGCTGCGGCCCGAACTTCGCGACGGGCTTGAGACCTGGCTGCACAATCGGCGGCACGGACGAGAAGGCGTGCAGGCTGGGCGAACGGTCCATGGCGCCCTGTCCGAGCTGCAGGAAAGCGCGCCATCTGATCCGGGTGCGCAAGCGGCGGTTTCCGACATCCGCAACTGGCTTGAAAATATGGCCTCTAGTGAATGACGGCCCTAGTTTGTAGTCTTTGAGGAATATGAACCGTGCCTCCGGTGCCAAATTAAACCCGCCAAACCAAATAAAGCAGGCGCCGAGGTAGATTCACATCGGCGCCGGACTTCTTCTGGCCAGAATTTGAGGTCAGAATGGAAATTCTGTCTCGAGCTTCCGGTTTTTTGTACCGGTCGCTTCATGGTGATCTAGTACTTCGACGCGGTATAGCAGCGACCCTGAAGGCCCTGGGCTGCTGCGCAACGTTCGACCATTTACGATACGGTCCTTATGCTTGCGCAACAGACGACCAATACTCTTTGTATTGAATTGACCGTTCCGCGTCATCGACGTCAAAGCCTGGTAAAGCTCGCTAATTTGAGGTGACTTGTTTGTTTCTGCCAGATTGCCAATGTCGGCCAAGCCGACCTCCCTTTCACCCAGCGCTGCAATCCATAGCTCGAGCAGACTCGACAGTTCAGATTTCAATGGGTCGTCCACCTTGTTGCGCTCAACCGTGATCGCCGGGTCAGGCAAGCCCAACCAGATGACTGCGTCACGAACTAGATTCCATTCATTGAAAGAACCCAGCGGCTTGGACTGCTTTGGACGACCAGCGGCGATGAATGCACGAAGAATCGTCAGGCCCGCCGACACAATTTCGCTCCGGTTTTCGGAGGCCTCTGTGCGCGGGTCGAAATCGTACTCAGCTTGTTCCGGGTTCTCCGTACGCGGATCAAGGCGGCACACCAGTATGCGACGCGCCATATCGCCTGCGACAACAAGATTGTTGCCCGTAGCCATGAAAAGGGCGTTGGTCGGAACCTTTGCCAACTCTGACTTGCCCAGGATGCGTGCGCCCCAGGTTTCGGTTGTCAACACACCGCACAACGTATCCCCGCTGATCGGGCGCTCGCAGTTGTCGAGCACCACGATTGGGTCCCCGGCAATGAGTACGGTAGAAATACGTTTTTCATCTTCTTCGTCAGATTTTCCCTGAGATATGAGCGTTGGAATGTGCCCGGTCGCAATGATGCCAATCGTCTGTGCTATGTAAGTCTTTCCACTGCCTGCTGTCGGCGCATCGACCGCAAACATAGGAGCCGTATAAAGGGACCGGCGGATAAGTGCGGTCAAAGCGGCAGTGACCAAAACGCTCTTGGAGATATCGTCTGCAAACGGGAAATCCCGAAACGGACGCAAGAGCACGGCCAATGCCTCGACGGCTTGATCGCGCGATGGCGCTTCAGGAACTGGTGCATACTCAATGCCCTGAGGGTCGTAAAGAAGGCCGGACTCGAAGTCGAAACCAGGTTCTTGGAGGATTGATCCATCCGAGCGCAACGTTGGCGTCGCGATAATACCGTTGAGCACCGGTACGCGCCACTCGCCTACCCGCGCAAGGTAGGCGGAAGCATGTTCGAAAGGTGGGTTTATTGGCTTGGTCGCTTCTTTGGTTGCCTTTTCCCAGTTCGCTGATCGTGCAAATTGCTCCCTTAGCCATGGCGGCACAATCCGTGTCAGCAGCAGTGCACCACCGGGACGCTCAACACCGTCTTCACTTATTTGTTTCGGGATTTTGCTGACGCGTACCAGTTGGTTTCCGCGCTGGTACACACCCGCGTTGCCCGAAATGAGCGCCTCCTCCGCTTTGTCGACTTCATACGGTAAATTTCCTTGCTCGACCAAAATAATTGGTTTGCCATTCGATCGCTTAACCGAACTCTTGGCGGTATCAACGTTCAACTGCAGCCATTCGCGAAGTTTTGTCTCCAAGTCTAAAATATCAAGGCGTTTACAAAGCTCAGGCAGACCCCAGACGGGTTCATCCGCTTCGATTTTCTGGCGCGTAGAGAGCGCTCTTCCACCCCGTTTAGCAGATTCCTCATCACCTGCTAGCGTTGCAACTGCAGGTATCAGAGCATCGATATCATCGTCTTCAAGACCTGCCCGAACAAGTACTCCGGACAAGATGAGGCAAACTTCATCGCGCTGACCGGCAACCTTTGGATATGCCAGTGCGATTGCAGATAGAGATGCGATCAATCCACAGCGGCGGATCAATTCGTCACCGTCGAGAATTGGAAGCGTTCCTGCCCCTTTGTGCCACTGAACCTTTTCACCACTGGGATGAATGGAAGGCGGAAACATTGTTTGGTGACCGGTTCCGCGAACTTCCAGAAGCATTGCGCGCTCCACGGCTAGGAATTGTGCAACCTTGGTCGGTAGCTCGAAATTGTAGCGTCCCTTTTCCAACTCGGCCAGCACCAGACGGTGACTGCGCGGAGACGAAGCGCGGCCAAAGCTGGGAAGACCACCAAGAATTAGGTCTGCCAGTTCCGCAGCTTCGCGGCAGTCGAAGTCTATATCAATCAAGCCGCCAGAGCGTTTTCCAAGGGCTACACCCAGATTGTCGTTTGATTTGAATTCGGATTGAATTTCGTTTTTAGTCCAGGACCTTGCTTCTCCCCACTTAACGGCTGGCGACTTTTTCGAAGGGGGTGTCAATCGGCATTGAATAATGACCCCCCATCGGCGTCCAAATTTGCCCCCCTTGGAGCTAAGAGGGGCGTTGAGGGGGTCGTGTTTAGGTTGATTCAGGAGGGGGTGGACAGCAGGTCAAACCGAAAAGAGAGCGTAGCTCGACTGAAGGTTTGACCTGCTGTCTGTTTTGAATTTATTCCCCGATTTCGAGGTTAGTCGCGGTGGTTAATTCGCCAGCTTTCGTTCCCGGTTTCGATGATATCGCAATGGTGTGTCAGTCGATCCAGGAGAGCAGTGGTCATTTTGGCATCTGTGAACACACTCGGCCATTCAGCAAATGCGAGGTTGGTTGTTAGCAGAATAGACGTTCGCTCGTACAGTTTGCTGATGAGATGGAAGAGTAATCGTCCACCAGACTCTGCGAACGGCAGATAACCGAGTTCGTCTATAATCACGAGGTCGACGCGGATCAGCTGCTCGCTGAGCCGCCCGGCGTTGCCTTCGCGATGTTCAGCCTCCAGCTTGTTCGCGAGATCCACAGCGCTGAAGAACCTGACCCGCCGGCGGTTATTGACCGCGTGGCCCCCGATCGCTGTTGCGAGATGCGTTTTGCCCGATCCGGTTCCACCGACCAGCACGCCATTCCTGGCCTGGTCCATAAAATCGCCGTCATGAAGATTGCGCACGACTTCCTCGTTGACGGGGCTGACCGTGAAGTCGAACTCAGGTAAGGACTTGCAGACCGGGAACTTTGCGGCACCCATCTGATACCGGATCGAGCGCGCAGTCTTTTCGGCCAGTTCGGCCGTGAGGAGTTCGGCCACGACCTGTTGGGGCCGCCAGTTGTTTTTGGCTGCGGCCTGCATCACTTCGTCAAAGCAGTTGACGATGCCTGGCAACTTCAGTTGACGGGCAAGTTCGAGAATTTCCTTACGCAGTTGCATGGGAGCCTCCAAGCCTGTCATAGCGAGCGCAATCCGCGATCGGTGCCATTTTCAGCTGCAGGTGGGCAGGCGGCTCAATCGCCTTTGGCGGCGGGGGATTGGTGCGCCGAGAGACAATGTTCAGGATCGCATCGGCCTTGCGCAGGCCAGATTTTAGAGCTTCTTCGCAGGCAGCCTCGACCACATCAATGTCGTGCTGGTAAGCAGCGAAAAGAATATCGGCAAGTTGCCGGTCTCCGTCGGATGTGCCCCGCAGATGGGTCCAGATCTGCGTCATTGCCGGTGGTAGGTCCCAGTCACGGAACGGTGCTCCATTGCGCAGAGCGCCAGGCTTGCGCTTGAGGACGGGCACATAGTGCCAAGGGTTGAAGATCGTTTTTCCTCGGCCGAAGCACCGTTCGTGCTCTCCGACAATCTCACCGTCTTGGCGCAGGACAATCCGCGTGGCGTAGACCTGCAACTGGACCTGACGTCCAACAGCTCTTGCCTCAACGCTGTATTTGTTTCTTTCGAAGTTGATCAGGCAGGTTCGGCTCACGGCGACCGTCTTTTCACGGAACCCGACGAAGGGCTTCTGCAGATGCGTCAGCAGCGGCTTTTCCTGCTGGAACTCCTCCCAGACCGTCACCTCCAGGTTTTCCGGATGCCGCAGTTCTTTTGCGCGTTTGATCGCGTCTTTTTGCAGCCGGGCATTCAATTCATCGAAGTCGGCCACCTCCAGACGCGGTGTAAAACTATAGGCGCGGCTCTCCTTGACCAGATTCTCAACCTGACCCTTCTCCCAACCGGCCGCGCGCGTACAGGCGATCGGGTTCACCAGATGATGAGAACACATCCGGGAGAATGCCTTGTTGAACTTTCTTTCCTTGCCCGACAGGATCGCATCGACGGCGGTCGTCATGTTATCGTAGATCCCGTTGATGCAGCCTCCACCAAAGAATTTGAAGGCCTCGTCGTGGGCATCAAAGACCATCTCCTGCGTCTCGCGCGGATAGGCAATGGAGAATGGCATGCGGCTATGGCAAAGTTTGAAATGGGCAACCTTCACGGTCGTGAGTGCACCGTCCATCAAAACCGTCTCCACACTCCAGTCGAACTGGTACGCCTCCCCAGGATCAAAGATCAGCGGGATGAACGCCTGCGCCTGTTGTCGGCCGTGCGCAATGCGCCAATTCTTTGTGTAGCGTCGAACACTGTCATACCCGCCGCCAAAACCATCATCGGAGAGTTCCTTCCAGATTTTGGTCATCCGCTTGCGGTGTTTCTTCGGAAGCGCCTCGTTCTCCTCAAGCGTTTCATCCAGACGCGCGCGCCAAGGCCCGAGCACCGGGTATGGCTGCGATTTGCGCTCATATTTGAACTCCGTCACTCCCGATCGGATTATCTTTCGAACCGTTGCACGGCTCAAATTGAGCGAACGGCAAATTTCCTTGATGCTCTTTTTTTCGATCAGGTGTAAGCGACGCACTTTTCTAATAGTTTCCACGCAAATCATCCCGCTTGCCTCTCCATCGACTGCTCAATGAAAAGGATGTCTACAACCATAGGGAGGGGTCAAATTTGGACGCCGATTTCCCCGCTTAGGGGGTCAAAATTGCACGCTTTTCTACAGCATAAAGCACAATCGGAACAATCGACGCGTAGATGCCAGCCTCGGGCGGCAATCCCGCCAACAGAGCGTAGGCAAGCGATTGCGGGATCAACATAATCGTCACGATCAAGGCCGCAATCAGGTCGTTGGAAAATGAGCCGCGCGTATAATTCCGGCCCCAATCCAGAACGGGGACCAATCGGCGAAGGTGGTTGATCATCTGAGGTCTTCCGATGCGCAGGACTATTCCGGGACCACGCTCAGTTTTTCAGGATGCGCCATCCATTCCTTGCCACGCAGCATTGCCTTCCAATAGACCGGCGGCAGCACGCTTTCCTTCAGAAACCACGCCAAACGACTGGGTTTTGTGCCATCTAACAGAAAGCGGGGAAAACTAGGCTTGAGTGCTCCGCCATAACCGAACTCTGCCAAAACGATCTTGCCGCGCTCGACGGTCAGCGGGCACGAGCCATAGCCGTCATATTGCGCCATAGCAGACCGACCTGCGATGTCAGCCACGATGTTATCCGCCACGGTGGGCGCCTGCTTACGTGCTGCCGCCGCTGTTTTAGCGTTCGGTGCATTCATCACATCGCCCAGGGACCAGATATTGTCATAGCTTTTGTGCCTTAGCGTGGCCTGATCGACATCGACCCACCCAGCCGCATCTGCAAGCGGTGACACCCGCACGAAATCCGGAGCGGTCTGCGGTGGACAGACATGGATCATGTCGAATCCCACTTCGACCCTGCGCGGCTCATTGTCTGGTTGGGTCACCTCGAACACCGCCGTCTTTGCGGGTCCGTCGATGGCAAAGAGATTGTGGAAGAAGTTCAGCGAGGCGTCGTATTTTTTAACATAGTCCTCCAGCGCCGGGACATAGTCCTTGACGCCGAACAGCACTCCGCCCGCGTTCATGAACTGGATGTCAATGTCGTTCAAAACGCCCCGCCGAGACCAGGCGTCGCCGGATAGGTACATGGCCTTTTGCGGCGCACCGGCACATTTGATTGGCATCGGAGGCTGGGTAAAAATTGCCCTGCCCTTTTGCATCTCACGCACTAACTGCCACGTATATGGGGCAAGATCATAGCGATAGTTCGAGGTTACGCCGTTGCGGCCAAGAGTTTCCTCTAACCCCTCGACCTTGCCCCAATCCAGCTTCAGACCCGGGCAGACGACAAGTCGGTCATACTTCACCACTCGGCAAGCATCCAAAACGACTGCGTTGCTTTCCGGCTCAAACGCGGCGACAGCCGCCTTGATCCAATGCACGCCTTTGGGGATCAGACTGCCCATGGTCTTGGCCGTCGTCTGGGCATCAAAGATACCGCCGCCCACCATGGTCCAACCGGGCTGATAGTAGTGAACATCTGCTGGATCAATGACGGCAATATCCAGATCGGGTTGCCGCGATTTTAGACTGGCAGCGACCGAGATACCCCCTGCCCCCGCGCCGACAATAACAACCTGAAAATGGGCGTCGCCCGTATCTGTTGGGGTCTTGCCGCCATTTGCGATCCGGCGGGCCACGCCGTTCATGTCGTAGCCCGCTGTCTTGGTGGCTGTCAGGATTTCGGCAATCGGTCGTTTTATAGCCTCATGAAAAGACCATAGCGTGGCCGAGCGTGTCCCGGTGCGACAATAGGCAAACACCGGGCGTTGCAGGTCCTCAAGCGCTGTGCCAAACGCCTCTACATCCCCATCTTTCACCATTCCTGATTGCACGGGAACATAGCGGGCCTCGATCCCTGCGGCCTTGGCTGCGGCGGCGATTTCTTTGAATGAGGGTTGATCCACCCCTTCGCCATCCGGCCGGTTACAGATTATCGCGCGGAAACCCTGCGCAGCGATTGTCCCGACATCCTCGACCGAGATCTGAGGGCTGACGGCGAATTTGGGTGATAACGTGCGAAACTCCATCTCTGTTCTCCTTCTGGCCTGTCAGAGGGCGTTTACAGGCACTTTGAGCATCGGGTTGCCGTCGGGATCCTTGGGCACCTCGCCTGCTCTCATATTGACCTGCAGTGAAGGGATAATGAGGTTTGGCATTGCCAGCGTTGCATCACGTTCGGTGCGGAACTTGACGAATTCTTCTTTCGTCTTGCCGCCGCCAACATGGATATTGTGGGTCTTTTCCTCGGCTACGCTGGTTTCCCAGGCAATGTCGCGCCCGTTCGGCCCATAGTCGTGGCACATGAACAAACGCGTTTCATCCGGCAATGCCAGGACTTTCTGGATCGAGTCATATAGAACACCCGCGTCGCCGCCCGGAAAATCGGCCCGGGCAGAGCCGCCGTCGGGCATGAACAACGTATCCCCAACAAAGGCCGCATCACCCATGACATGAACCATGCAGGCTGGCGTGTGTCCGGGCGTGTACATGGCGTAGGCCTGCATATTCCCAATCATATAGGTGTCGCCATCTTCGAACAGCGCATCGAATTGCGAGCCGTCACGTTGAAACTCGGTCCCTTCGTTGAAGACCTTGCCGAACGTGTCCTGCACCACGGTGATCTTGGAGCCGACCCCGATCTTGCCCCCAAGTTTTTCCTGAATATACGGCGCGGCGGACAGATGATCGGCATGCACATGGGTTTCGATAATCCACTCCAGCTGCAGGCCCTTGTCGATCACAGTCCGGATCAGTTCATCCGCGTGGTCGAAAGTGATACGCCCGGCCGCGTAGTCGATATCCATGACACTGTCGACGATCGCGCAAGCGCTCGAATCCGGGTCTTTCACGATGTAGCTGATCGTGTTCGTTGCAGCGTCAAAGAACGCAAATACGTCTGGCTTGATCGCCATGTTTACGGGGTAAGTGGCCATATCTTGTCTCCTCCGGGTCTAATTTCAGGTACGTGTTTGCCAATCAGGAGCCAGCGCCGCCTGCAGGGCTTTGGCGAGGGCAATGCCCACAACCAAGGCACCGACGAAGGCGAAGACCTCCCAGCGACCCGTGCCCAGTGCGGGCAATGCGCCACCCGGGCAGAATCCGGCGATGCCCCAACCGACACCGAACAAGGCAGACCCACCGACGAGCTTGGCGTCGATCTTTCGCGCCGATGGCAAATCAAACGCAGGTTCAAGCACGGGCGCGGCGCGGCCGAAGACCATCTTGTAGCCGACAAAGGTTGTTATCAGCGCGCCTCCCATGACAAAGATCAGGGACGGGTCCCAGGCACCAAACAGGTCGAAGAAATTCAGCACCTTGGCTGGGTTCGCCATGCCGGAAAGCGAGATTCCGACACCGAAGACCAGACCGATCAGATAGGTTGCGATAAGTTTCAAGCTTTATCCTCCGAAAACGTGGCGTGTGACGAAAACGGTGGCAAAGGCGAACAGCATGAACGTTGCTGTGGCTGCGATCGAGCGAACGCTTAGCCTGGCCATTCCACACACGCCATGGCCCGAGGTGCAGCCCCCACCCAGGGTCACGCCGACACCGACAATCACTCCGCCCAGAACAAACGCGGCAGTGGAGACTGGCACCTGTACCTGAGGCATCTGCCCAGACATCAACCACACCACCAAGGGGCTGGTCGCCATGCCGGCCAGCAACGCAGCGCGCCAAGCAAAATCACTGGACGATGCCGGCCGCAATAGCCCGGCCAAAACACCGGTTGCCCCCATCATGCGCCCAATCAGCAACATCAGCAGAACCGAGGCCGCTCCAATCAGAACGCCGCCTGTCAGCGACGCCCAAGGGGTAAAAGCCGTCTCGATCATCAGCAGTCCTGACAGGTATTGAGGCCAATGATGCGGTAAAGGGGACAGTTGCCGACAAAGGCCGTGAGGGTGAACACACCCGCCACGATCAATGCCAGCCAGAACAGGAGTCCGGCCCCCAGCACGCTCGTGCCCAAAGCCATGTATAGAAGCATAGCAGCAATCAGAATGCGCAATGCGCAGTCAAGTTTGCCCATATTTGTGGTCATGTCACACTCCATCGGGAATCGATGAAATGACAATTGCACAGCGCAGCTCACAGCTTTGGTGACATGGTCACCAAACTGCCGAAGCAAATACAAAGTTTGTATTCAGACCTCGGGCGTCGCCGATCTTGCCAAGCGTTCCAGCCCCTCGCGGTCGGTCAGGCAGACTTCGCCACGCGATTGTTCCACCCAGCCACGGCGTTGGAATTCAGCCAAAGTACGCGAGATCACTTCGCGCGCCGTGCCAAGCTCTGTACCCAACACTGCATGCGTTGCGTGTACGGTTTCGCCTACCCCTGCCAGCTCTAGCAACCGAGAAGCCAGCCGTACGTCCATACGCTTGAACACGATATCGTCGATCAAAGTAAAGAGATCGGTGATCCGGCGTGAGTAAGCTGAAAAGACGAACTCGCGAAACACAGGGGATTTTGCAACCAGATCGTCGAACGTTTGGCGCGGGATAGCCACCGCTGAAACGTCTGTCTCGGCAATGCCGTCGGCGGAATAGTCTTCAAAAGCCAGCATACATGCCGTGGTCAGCACACAGCTTTCACCGGCGTGAACACGGTAGAGGAACACCTCGCGCCCGGTCTCAGATTTCTGCTGAACCCGGACGGTTCCCTCCAGCAGAAGCAATAGGTTGTCAGCCGTTTGGCCAGGCGCGAATATCTGCGTGCCAGCGGGAACGTTGACGATCTGACTGCCGCTGATGAGGTCGGCGCGCACAGTATCCGGTAAGCGGCTGAGACCTTTGAACTTATCAATCCAAGAGTGTTGCATAGCCGAAAATCCTACCATTTTGCTTGCCGCAGCAATTGTGGGGTCGATTACGGCTCAGTGATAAATCGTACGCTAAGCGCTCTGGTCTCTCTGCAATGTGCGATAGACGGTAGCCCTTGAAACGGAGAATATCTCGGCGAGATCGCTGATCGAATGGTCTCCGGTTTTGTGCATCTTGTGAAGCTCTTTCTGTTGTTTTTCAGTTAGTTTTGGCTTCTTTCCTCGCATTTTCCCCTTTGCCTTGGCGATGGCCATGCCTTCACGGGTGCGCATTTTGAGCAGATCTGCCTCGAACTCGGCGAATGTGGCGACGATGTTGAAAAACATCTTCCCCATCGGGTCACTGGGATCGTAGATAGCTGCTCCCAGGGCAAGTTTCACGCCTTTAGCTTCGAGTTGATCGCTGATGGCCCGAACATCCGGAACAGATCGGGCAAGACGATCGAGCTTCGTCACGACCAGAGTGTCGCCTTTTCGCACGGCGGCCAGCGCTTGTTCAAGTCCGGGCCGCTCCCGATTGGTGCCGGTCAATCCGTGATCCGTGTAGATGCGGTCCTTGCGAACCCCGAGGTCACTCAACGCTTGCCGCTGCGCGGTCAAGTCCTGACTGTAGGTCGAGCAGCGCGCATATCCGATTTTTTCCATTGCTCGACTGTACGTTTGAACCCCCTTCACTGCAACTTTTATCGGACGGGTTATTTGCGACACTCTGAGACCTTGTTTTCATGGGTGCGGATTCCGAGGTCTGAGTTGTGCGCTGAAGGTAGGTCTATCGAACAGGCAAAAACATAACGAAGGCCCGGGATCTGACCCTCAACACTCTCTCTGAAAAGGTAACACATGGCCCATAGAACTGTTCTGACGAAACGTCAGCGTGATACTCTCTTCGACCTGCCCACTGACCGGGCATCGCTGGAATACCACTACACGCTCGCAGACGATGACATCGCGTACATCAAAACGCGCAGGCGCGCGCAAAACCAGATCGGCTTTGCGCTCCAGCTTTGCGCGTTGCGATATCCTGGACGTCTTCTGAAACCGGGAGAGGTGATCCCGGAAGCCGTATCCAATTACATCGCAGCCCAACTCGGGCTGAAACCTGAAGATCTCTTGCCCTACGCTGTCCGCGATGTAACCCGTCGAGAACATCTCGGTGCCTTGCGCAAAATCTACGGCTACAAGCCGTTCGCTGGCAAGCGCGCGAAGCAGATGCAGTCCTGGCTCGGTCAGCAGGCCGAGGCCGCCGAAACCGGCGAAGGGCTGGTGCGGGTCTTTGTGGAGGAATGCCGAAACCGGCAGATCATTCTGCCGGGGATCACGACCATTGAGCGGCTGTGCGCCGATGCCCTTGTGGCGGCCGAGCGGCGGATTGAGGGCCGGATTGCCGCGCGCCTGGACAGCCGGATGCGCCGCCGCCTAAATGATCTGCTGGGCGCGGCGGAGAACGGCTGGCAGAGTGTGTTCTTGTGGCTGCGCGGTTTCGAGGTTGGCAAGAACACGGCCGATATGAACCGCCTGCTTGATCGGGTGGACGCCCTCAAGGCAATTGAGCTATCGCCTGACGTCCTCAATGACATCCCGCCACACCGGATCAAAATCCTGCGCCGCCAGGGCGAGCGGTACTTCACGGGCGGCCTGCAGGACATCAGCGGCAATCGTCGCCTTGCCATTCTGGCCACCTGCGTGGTGGAGTGGTCGGCCTCCATCGCAGATACCGTTGTCGACACCCATGACCGGATCGTAGTCAAGATGTGGCGGGAGGCGAAGAAACTCAGCACGCTACACTTCGAACAGGCGCAGGCAGATATCGCCAACACACTGGTCGGGTTCCAATCATTGGGAACGACCTTGCTGATGGCCCGGGGCGATGAGGCGGCCCTGCGCGGTGCCGTCGATGCATCCTGCTCATGGGATGGATTGGAAACACTCGTGGCGATGGCGACCCAGTTGATCAAGCCCGCCATGGCCGAGCCAATGGATCACATCGAAAAGGCTATTCACTGTTTCAAACTCTATGGCAAACGCATGTTGAGAGCGCTGGATATCAGGGGTGCCACCGTGGCCCAACCGCTGCTCGACGCTGCGACGGTCATCCGGGAAGACGCAGATATCCCGACCAAATCCCGGGCCTTTCTTCCAGCCCGCTCAAAGTGGGACAAACAGCTGCGCAAGCCGGAAACCAACGAGCAGCGGCTTTGGATCGTGGCGGTGATGTGCCGCTTGCAAGAAGCCTTCCGGTCCAACGATATCTGGCTGGATCATGCCCGCCGATATGCCGATGACAGGAAAGTCCTGGTGCCGCTGGAAGCGGCGAAGACGATGCCAGGTCTTGATCTTCCGCTGGATCCCGAGGTCTGGCTTGAGGATCGCAAGCATCGGTTGCAGGTTGGTCTGGAGCGGCTTGCGGAGGCTGTCAGGGACGGCACCCTTCCCAACGGCCTCATCGAAGCCGGTGAGTTGCGCATTGAACGCCTCAAGGCGGATGTTCCGGCGGAAGCTGCCGATCTGGTTCTCGATCTCTATCGGCGCCTGCCCCCTGCGAAAATCACCGATATCCTTCAGGACGTGGCCGAAGCCACAGGCTTCACGGACGCGTTCACCCATCTGCGCACAGGCGCACCGTGCAAGGACATCATCGGACTGCTGACCGTGCTTCTCGGTGAGGGCTTGAACGTTGGTCTGAGCAAGATGGCCGCCGCGACCGCCGACCATGAGTATTCCCAGCTCTCCCGTCTGTCGCGTTGGCATGTCGAAAGCGATGCGATCAACGAGGCGCTGGCCATCGTTCTCGACGCGCAGTCCAGGCTTCCCATGGCCCAATACTGGGGTTCGGGTCAGACCTCATCCAGCGACGGGCAGTTCTTCCCGACCACGCGCCAGGGCGAAGCAATGAATCTCATCAACGCCAAGTACGACACGCATGTTCCGGGGCTGAAAGCCTACGCCCATGTGTCCGACCTGTACGGGCCGTACTGGATCAATTCGATCCCGGCCACTGTGAACGAGGCACCATATATTCTGGACGGATTGTGCCTGAGCGAGATCGGCAAGAAGATCAAGGAGCACTACGCCGACACGGGTGGGTTCACTGATCTCGTATTCGCCGCCTGCGCGCTGCTGGGCTATCGCTTCATTCCCCGGATCCGCGATCTGAAATCCAAGCGGTTCTACGTCTTCGATCGTAAAAGCGTTCCCAAGGAACTCAAGTGCCTGGTCGGGGGCAAGGTCCGGGAACAAACCTTCATCGACAACTGGGGCGATGTGCTGAGATGCACGGCCACGATGCGGTCCGGGAAGGTACCGCCAAGCCAGCTGCTGAAGCGATTGTCAGCCCGGCCGCGCAAGAACGATTTGGCCATCGCGATGCGGGAAATCGGACAGATCGAACGGACACTGTTCATCATCGAATGGACCCTTGATATGGACATGCAGCGCCGCTCTACTGTCGGGCTCAATAAAGGCGAAGCGCACCATGCGCTGAAGAATGCCTTGTGGATCGGCCGTCGGGGCGAGATCCGCGATCGGACCACGGAAAGCCAGCATTTCCGCCTGGCTTGCCTCAATCTGCTCACGGCGATCATCATATTCTGGAATACGGACCAGATCGGCAAAGCCATCCTGCAGCGGCAAAGCGAAGGCCTGGACACGCCCGAACACCTGCTCAGGCACATATCGCCCTTGGGATGGGAGCACATTCTGCTCATAGGTCAGTACATCTGGCGAGAAATGAGGCACAAAATCGCTTAGCGTACGATTTATCACTGTCCCGTAATCGACCCCTTGATCGCGAGTTGGGCCTGCATACGACGGTTGTCGGTAGCCCAACACGATCAAGCCCCGTGACATCCGCGATACGCGTGATGCCAAAAACTGGAAACAGGTCCCGCAAAAGCTCAACCGTCTGCTTGGGCGAGCGAATGCGATGTGTCCCATCAAAGTATTCCTGACTTCCGACATTTTTTCGTATAAGTCATTGATATTATTATGCCTTGGTTGCCAAAAGGCACTACACGGACTTTTTTCGCCAGCGATTGTTTCGGAGTGTTGAGGGAGCTCAGGCTTTGGTCTGGCCAGTTTTTCGGGTGCGCCCGGGGGGTATCTTGAAAGGGGCTTCGTTCCAGGTCAGGCCGACGCAGGTGAGGATGCGTCTGGCATCGACCGTGGCATGGCTTGGCATGCCGTAGCGGTCAGGGGTGCCTTTGTGGCGCAGGATCGAGAGCTGCAATGCGTTCAACTCGTTGCGGATACGAGCCGGGCTCATCGGGTGTCCGAGCAGGTCCAGATGCTTGCGCAGGTGCTGCAGGCAGCAGAAGGCCATGTAGCAGATGGCGATATGGGCCCGGACCCGACGCGGCGACCAGTGATAGATGGGCCGGATTTTCAGATCGTGCTTGTTGGTGCGGAAGCAGGCTTCGATCTCCCACAACTGGTGATAGCGGGCAATGACGTCCTGTGCCTCCAGTTCGTCCGCACCATGAACAACAATGGCATGCAGCCCGTCCCATTGTGCCGCTGCCTTGATCTTTGCATCATCCAGCGTGACGTCCCCGCTGTCGGGGAAGGCCAGGAAGCGGCCATATCCCCGGCTGCTGAAGCTGCCGGGTTTGCGAGAGCGCTTGAGCTTCTTGTGCAGCTTTTCGATTGCCTTGTCGCGCTTGTGGGCATCATTGCGTGCCCGGGTGGGTGACCAGGTCACAATGACCCGCGCTCCCTCCTGGTCGATCACCTTGTACCAGCCCTTCTCGGTTGCCTCTTCAGAACCGTGTCCAGCCCAAGGCTGGCGTCCCTCCGGGCTCAAAATGTTCGCCTTCACGGCGGCCGGGGCGGACTTCATGCGATAGCCGAGGATGTAGGGCAGACCCTTGTTCTGCAACATCTGCTGGTTGTCCTTGCTGAGCATGGCGGCATCGGCCACGAACGTGACCCTGGCCACGTCGAAGCGTCCCTCCAACGCCTTCAGCGCAGCTTCCAGCGTATGACCTTCCCAGGTGTTTCCCGGGAAGAGTTCATAGCCCACAGGCAGCCCATCGGAGGTGACGATCAGCGCCAGCATGACCTGAGCGCGGTGATGCTTGCCATCCTTGCTGAAGCCCTTGGCCAGAAGATGATCCTGCTCGACCCCGTCCGCATCCTCGGCCGGGTCCTCGCGCTCGGTGTCAAAGGCCAGGGTCGTGCAATCGTAGAACAGCACGGTCACTGGCCCGCCCAGCAACTTCTCTGCCGCCGCGTGAGAGGTTTTGCAAATCCCGTCTATCACCGGCGTATTGATGTAATCCATGCTCCGATAGACCACGTCCAGATTGAGCGTGATGCCTGCCTGGTTCTCCAACGCCTCCACGGTCGCGCGCTTGCTCTCGGGCTGTGCGATCCGCGCCATAACCAGCTCTTTCACAATGCGATTGGCACTTTTACGCGCCGCCCCCAGAAGGGCCCCCCAACCCAGTTGGTCATACATCGTCCCCATGACATCCCGCAGACCCAGAGAGACCCGCGCCTCCTCACGGCACTCGGCAAGATCAACGCCAAGCTTGTCCGGCCGCGGAGCGCGGCGCACCAGCGCCTGCAGATCGGCATATTCCGTGGGCGTGAACAGTTCCATTTGCGGCGAGCGATCAATGCGTAATTGCTCCATCAAGCGGCCCGCCAGACGCTTGATATCCTCAATCTCGCTGTCGTTATGGGCCACACCCACATGGCGCAGGATCTTCTGGCGTACCTTGGAGCCGGTGCGGACGGATTCAACGATCTGGATCCGTGTGCGGTTGAGCTTTGCGTCATGTTTGGTGCGGATGAACATGGGCGAAGAGGTTAGCCATCTGAAGGCCCATGTCAATACTTTTTATAATAATGGGGCACTACAACGCGCCTCTGAGCAACCACACCTGAAAACAAACCAAAAACCCAGTCAGATCAACAAAAAGGTCGGAAGTCAGGAGAAGATCAAGGAGCACTACGCCGACACGGGTGGGTTCACTGATCTCGTATTCGCCGCCTGCGCGCTGCTGGGCTATCGCTTCATTCCCCGGATCCGCGATCTGAAATCCAAGCGGTTCTACGTCTTCGATCGTAAAAGCGTTCCCAAGGAACTCAAGTGCCTGGTCGGGGGCAAGGTCCGGGAACAAACCTTCATCGACAACTGGGGCGATGTGCTGAGATGCACGGCCACGATGCGGTCCGGGAAGGTACCGCCAAGCCAGCTGCTGAAGCGATTGTCAGCCCGGCCGCGCAAGAACGATTTGGCCATCGCGATGCGGGAAATCGGACAGATCGAACGGACACTGTTCATCATCGAATGGACCCTTGATATGGACATGCAGCGCCGCTCTACTGTCGGGCTCAATAAAGGCGAAGCGCACCATGCGCTGAAGAATGCCTTGTGGATCGGCCGTCGGGGCGAGATCCGCGATCGGACCACGGAAAGCCAGCATTTCCGCCTGGCTTGCCTCAATCTGCTCACGGCGATCATCATATTCTGGAATACGGACCAGATCGGCAAAGCCATCCTGCAGCGGCAAAGCGAAGGCCTGGACACGCCCGAACACCTGCTCAGGCACATATCGCCCTTGGGATGGGAGCACATTCTGCTCATAGGTCAGTACATCTGGCGAGAAATGAGGCACAAAATCGCTTAGCGTACGATTTATCACTGTCCCGTAATCGACCCCTTGATCGCGAGTTGGGCCTGCATACGACGGTTGTCGGTAGCCCAACACGATCAAGCCCCGTGACATCCGCGATACGCGTGATGCCAAAAACTGGAAACAGGTCCCGCAAAAGCTCAACCGTCTGCTTGGGCGAGCGAATGCGATGTGTCCCATCAAAGTATTGTTTCAAACCAAGTTCTCACGCGACTGGGAACAACCTATCAGCGCGCGCAATGACGATTCATACTGCGCGACACGAATGTTGGCTCAAAGGCTTGAGCCAACACTCAAATACGTTGCTTGGACTGACTTTAAGCAGTTGGTTGAATCTTCGCCCCGACTTGGGCCGGATCAATCTTTGCTCCCAGTTGAGATGGGTCAATTTTAGCTCCGTGTTGGCCCGGGTCAATCTTGGCACCAATTTGGCCTGGATCGATCTTGGCCCCGATTTGGCCCGGATCAATCTTTGCACCCAGCTGAGACGGGTCAATTTTGGCTCCATACTGACCGGGGTCAATCTTGGCACCGACCTGCGAAGGGTCACCGTGGCATACGTTTTCGGCAGCGATCGCGGAGTGGCGATGTGCAGAATTGGTTTCAGGCTGAGCAAAAACTCCGGATTGATCGATAGTGATCAGACGGCCATCAGGCACACGAACAGTTCTTTTGTTTTCAAACATTTAATTTCTCCCTTTGTTGGAATCGTCGTTCTAATTTGTTTTGCACTTCAAGAACCAGAGCGCGCCTTTCACTAACATAGAATTTGCATGATCACCAAGGCGCTTGACGGGCGCCATCCCAGATGAGTTGGAATGAGAACCTACGTCCAGGCCAATAGGAAAAGCATCGGTTTGACAGACTTTGGAGCTGTAAGCCTTCTCAAACCTAAAGCAAAACTTGTTGTTTGGTGCTCCTTCATTGCGTGACGAATTTCGGCACTATCGGCCGAAACGGGGCCGTCAAAATTGGGCCGGGCGTGACCTAGTTTTCTGGCATTGGTCGCTGTCTGCGCAACTGTCGATTGACTCGCTGTCACCTCTCCAGGCACAAACTCGAATGTGTCAATCGGCATTGAATAATGACCCCCCATCGGCGTCCAAATTTGACCCCCCTTGGAGCTAAGAGGGGCGTTGAGGGGGTCGTGTTTAGGTTGATTCAGGAGGGGGTGGACAGCAGGTCAAACCGAAAAGAGAGCGTAGCTCGACTGAAGGTTTGACCTGCTGTCTGTTTTGAATTTATTCCCCGATTTCGAGGTTAGTCGCGGTGGTTAATTCGCCAGCTTTCGTTCCCGGTTTCGATGATATCGCAATGGTGTGTCAGTCGATCCAGGAGAGCAGTGGTCATTTTGGCATCTGTGAACACACTCGGCCATTCAGCAAATGCGAGGTTGGTTGTTAGCAGAATAGACGTTCGCTCGTACAGTTTGCTGATGAGATGGAAGAGTAATCGTCCACCAGACTCTGCGAACGGCAGATAACCGAGTTCGTCTATAATCACGAGGTCGACGCGGATCAGCTGCTCGCTGAGCCGCCCGGCGTTGCCTTCGCGATGTTCAGCCTCCAGCTTGTTCGCGAGATCCACAGCGCTGAAGAACCTGACCCGCCGGCGGTTATTGACCGCGTGGCCCCCGATCGCTGTTGCGAGATGCGTTTTGCCCGATCCGGTTCCACCGACCAGCACGCCATTCCTGGCCTGGTCCATAAAATCGCCGTCATGAAGATTGCGCACGACTTCCTCGTTGACGGGGCTGACCGTGAAGTCGAACTCAGGTAAGGACTTGCAGACCGGGAACTTTGCGGCACCCATCTGATACCGGATCGAGCGCGCAGTCTTTTCGGCCAGTTCGGCCGTGAGGAGTTCGGCCACGACCTGTTGGGGCCGCCAGTTGTTTTTGGCTGCGGCCTGCATCACTTCGTCAAAGCAGTTGACGATGCCTGGCAACTTCAGTTGACGGGCAAGTTCGAGAATTTCCTTACGCAGTTGCATGGGAGCCTCCAAGCCTGTCATAGCGAGCGCAATCCGCGATCGGTGCCATTTTCAGCTGCAGGTGGGCAGGCGGCTCAATCGCCTTTGGCGGCGGGGGATTGGTGCGCCGAGAGACAATGTTCAGGATCGCATCGGCCTTGCGCAGGCCAGATTTTAGAGCTTCTTCGCAGGCAGCCTCGACCACATCAATGTCGTGCTGGTAAGCAGCGAAAAGAATATCGGCAAGTTGCCGGTCTCCGTCGGATGTGCCCCGCAGATGGGTCCAGATCTGCGTCATTGCCGGTGGTAGGTCCCAGTCACGGAACGGTGCTCCATTGCGCAGAGCGCCAGGCTTGCGCTTGAGGACGGGCACATAGTGCCAAGGGTTGAAGATCGTTTTTCCTCGGCCGAAGCACCGTTCGTGCTCTCCGACAATCTCACCGTCTTGGCGCAGGACAATCCGCGTGGCGTAGACCTGCAACTGGACCTGACGTCCAACAGCTCTTGCCTCAACGCTGTATTTGTTTCTTTCGAAGTTGATCAGGCAGGTTCGGCTCACGGCGACCGTCTTTTCACGGAACCCGACGAAGGGCTTCTGCAGATGCGTCAGCAGCGGCTTTTCCTGCTGGAACTCCTCCCAGACCGTCACCTCCAGGTTTTCCGGATGCCGCAGTTCTTTTGCGCGTTTGATCGCGTCTTTTTGCAGCCGGGCATTCAATTCATCGAAGTCGGCCACCTCCAGACGCGGTGTAAAACTATAGGCGCGGCTCTCCTTGACCAGATTCTCAACCTGACCCTTCTCCCAACCGGCCGCGCGCGTACAGGCGATCGGGTTCACCAGATGATGAGAACACATCCGGGAGAATGCCTTGTTGAACTTTCTTTCCTTGCCCGACAGGATCGCATCGACGGCGGTCGTCATGTTATCGTAGATCCCGTTGATGCAGCCTCCACCAAAGAATTTGAAGGCCTCGTCGTGGGCATCAAAGACCATCTCCTGCGTCTCGCGCGGATAGGCAATGGAGAATGGCATGCGGCTATGGCAAAGTTTGAAATGGGCAACCTTCACGGTCGTGAGTGCACCGTCCATCAAAACCGTCTCCACACTCCAGTCGAACTGGTACGCCTCCCCAGGATCAAAGATCAGCGGGATGAACGCCTGCGCCTGTTGTCGGCCGTGCGCAATGCGCCAATTCTTTGTGTAGCGTCGAACACTGTCATACCCGCCGCCAAAACCATCATCGGAGAGTTCCTTCCAGATTTTGGTCATCCGCTTGCGGTGTTTCTTCGGAAGCGCCTCGTTCTCCTCAAGCGTTTCATCCAGACGCGCGCGCCAAGGCCCGAGCACCGGGTATGGCTGCGATTTGCGCTCATATTTGAACTCCGTCACTCCCGATCGGATTATCTTTCGAACCGTTGCACGGCTCAAATTGAGCGAACGGCAAATTTCCTTGATGCTCTTTTTTTCGATCAGGTGTAAGCGACGCACTTTTCTAATAGTTTCCACGCAAATCATCCCGCTTGCCTCTCCATCGACTGCTCAATGAAAAGGATGTCTACAACCATAGGGAGGGGTCAAATTTGGACGCCGATTTCCCCGCTTAGGGGGTCAAAATTGCACGCTTTTCTACAGCTCACGGCTGAAGTCACCTTCCGTTACGCGGGCGATGTAAGCATAACACGCTAAATTTGAAATCGTCGGGCCATCTCCAACCAACCAATCGTTACTAGAAAGGTGCGGCTCTGCAAGTTTATCAAAGAGCGCGACTGTTCTGGTTTTAGCGGCTTCATAGTTCATTGGACATAAGGTCGACGTTGATGGTCTCAAAATCCACACCCAAGATGCTCAATAGCGTTCGAACGCGGTGAGCGTTTCCGGAAAACGGGTGACCGTATACTTTCACTTTAGCACCTACTTGCTTGAGTTGAGAAGTTTCTTAAACGGCTTGGCAATCGAAAACCGACCACCGAGACATAGGTTTCGATCTGGTAGTGGTTGTGTCGCCAAAATTCGGAACGCCAATCATCAGCTGTGTTCAGAACACATTTTTGGGTCGAAAACTAAACGGTGCACAAATTGCTCTACGTCGCGACGCGTGCGACTGCTGAGACACTTTCTTCACTTACAAGTGTTGAAATAACAACTGACAGGGATACTGATACTTCCGCCAATCCGACCCAAGGCATCGTCTTCCGTTGCCGAACGGCCTAGGGAGCAGCTTCTTTCATACGTAGACCATGTGGGTCGAACAACGGACCACGTGTGACAGTAGCGTCATAGAGAACCCGTGCGATGTCGACTGTAACCTTTTCTCCGTCACCAACCTCGTTGGAAACATGCCCCAGCGCAATCGGTTTGCCAACGCGATAGCCAAAGGCGCAAGACGTGGTTTGGCCTATGATTTTGTCGCCCAGATATATCGGCTCATGTCCCAACGGCACGGCATTTTCGTCATCCAGAATGAGCGAAACGACATGGGGCACTGCGCCCTCCGCGCGGCGCTTCTCCATTGCTTCGAAGCCGATAAACCCACCAGTCTTGCGGGTTGCGAAGTCCAATCCGGTTTCAATCGGTGTGACATCCCCGTCCAGCTCGTGCCCCATGGCGCAGAAGCCCTTTTCGATCCGCATTGATGTCTGTGCAAACAATCCTGCCGGAACTGCCCCAGCTGCTGTCAGAGCCGAGTATATGGCACTCACGTTTTCAGCACGGCAGGTGATTTCCCATCCCGCTTCGCCCACATACGAAAGACGGGCCGCGCGGACGTGATGACCTGCGATATGCGCTTCGCCATGCTTGAAATACCCCAGATCATTCAACTCAGCTGCACCGACTTCCGTCGCAATCCGCGGGGCCTCGGGGCCCATCAGGCCGAGAACGGCATATTCCTCGGTGCTATCGGTAAGTTTGACGTCCAAGCCTTCGGAAAGGCGGCGGAACCATGTTAGGTCACGTTTGATCGCAGCTGTGCCCACAAAAAGACGATAGTGATCTTCGGTAATCCGCTGCGCCGTAATGTCGGATTCAAATGTGCCACGTTCATTGAGAACCGAGGTGTAGATAACAGAGCCGGGTTTACGCCCCATGTATCCAGCACAAGTCTTCAACATGAACGCTTCGGCATCGGGGCCCTTGACCTCGATCTTACCGAAAGGAGATGCATCAAAGATCGCGGCTTTTTCATTGGCTGCAGAGACCTCAGCTTTTACGTTCTCGAACCAGTCCGGTCGGTCAAAGCGCAGTTTCGGCTCAGAAGTCTTGCCAAAGAACAGAGGTCTTTCCCAACCGTAGAATTGACCAAAATGCGCGCCTGCCTCTCGGTATTCTTTGTCGAGAGGCAGGGCGCGCAGATTCCGGGCTGTTGAGAGCTGTTTACCCGGATAAGCAATGTCGTAATGCGTGCCGAGGATCTCGGGTGCACGAGCCATCAGGTGATCGACCGAGTTAAAAATCGGTGCAAAACGTTTGGCATCGGCTTCACCCAAATCATAGGCGGTGTGACCATGCACGATGCAATGGGCTAGGTTCATCCCTGCACCCCCACCAGAGGCGATACCGACCGAATTCATGCCGCACCCCAAGAACAGGCCTTTGGTTTCAGCCGTTTCACCCAGCATGAAGGTCCCATCCGGTGTGAAACTCTCCGGCCCGTTCAGCAACATCTTGACCTCCGCCGTCTCAAGCGCAGGCAGACGATGCAGGGCGTTCATCATCATGGGTTCGAAATGGTCCCAATCTTCGGGCAGCAGACCGAACTCAAAGCTTTCATCCAGTACGCCAGGTTTGATCGGTTTACCCATCGGCTCAAAGCAGCCGACTAGCAGGCCGCCGCTGTCGTCACGAATATAGAGGTGATTGTCATGATCGCTGAGTGTGGGGGTGTTGCCCACAATTCCGTCGATGGGCTTGGTCAGAAGATAGAAATGCTCACAGGCCAGAGCAGGAACTTCCGCGCCTGCCATCGCACCGACCTCGCGCGACCACAGACCCGTGCAAAGCGCAATCGCGTCGCATTTCACAGTGCCTTGTGTTGTCTCAACACCGACAACTTTTCCATTTTCGGTCAGGACGCCGGTTACACCGGTTTTCTCAAAAAGCTTCGCGCCCATCCCTTTGGCGGCCTTGATCAACGCCGCACATACATCACTGGGCGAAACACGCCCATCATCCGGTGACCAAACTGCACCAAGAACATCGTCACCATTCATCAGGGGCCAACGTTCTTTGGCCTCTTCCGGAGAAACCGAATACGCCTCTATCCCGTAGGCATGAGCCAGAGCCTCTTGCCGCTTCACATGGGTCAGCCGGTCGGGGGTCGTCGCAATGGAAAGTGAGCCCTTCTGAATCCACCCAACATTCTGGCCAGTCTCCTTCTCGAGTTGGCTGTATAGGTCCACTGAGTACTGGATCATGCGCGTCAGGTTCTGCGAGTGGCGCAGGGCACGCACTTGGGCAGCCGAATGCCAAGTCGTACCTGATGTAAGCTGATTACGCTCAAGCAGAATGGCATCGCTGACACCCATTTTTGCGAGGTGGTAGAGGGTTGAACACCCCATGATCCCGCCACCGATAACAACAACGGAGGCTTGTGAAGGTAGGTTTGCCATTTTTCTGAGCGCTTTCTGACCGACTGGAAAAGACTGCGAATACAATTGAGGGTTCAGCAAATTACAAAATTGGTCAATATTGTTGAAAATAAAACATTGGTTTTATTTTGTGTTGCCGGCAAAGGACGCGAATCACATGGACCCGACATTAAAAAACAAAGTAATTTCAAAGCTAAAGAGCGAACTGACGGAATACACACCGCGAATGAAAGTCGCGGCGAAGTATATCTTGGACCACCCAGGAGACTTTGGCCTAGATCAGGTTCGAGACAGTGCGAGGAAGTGTGGAGTCAGCACAAACACATTTATTCGCCTTGCCAAAATCTCAGGGTTCGACAGCTTCGAAGCGATGCGCGAACCGTTTCGGTTCGCGTTAGTTGCGACGCCACATCAAGAAGAAACGGGATGGACCAGAGAACTTCGTCAGTCCGGTTTTCTTGGAGAAATTCAGGCTGAGGCTGCAAAGAACGCCCTCGCTATTGTGCACAGGTCTTTGGAACGGCAAACACCCGAGCAATTGGAAAGAGTTGTTCGGTCACTCCTGGAGGCCCGAAACGTTTATCTGACCGCGGTCCGCGCAAGTTACTCTATCGCACACAACTTTCAGTATGTTGGTCGTATGATACTGCCATCATTGAATTTAATTCCAAGACATATGAATGGAACGCTCGACGAACTCAACTTTGCGGATGAGCATGACGTTATGGTCGCAATTACCTTCAATCCCTATTCGCTGGAAACCGTTGAAGCATGCAAATTTGCCAAGTCGAAGGGCGTAAAACTCATACTTATTTCGGATAGCGATGTTATTTCTCCTGAATTTGTCGCGGACGAGACGCTCGTGGTGTCAGTGATTTCCACACATTACTTTTGTTGCTACGCGGGCGCGACGGCTTTGGTGGAGACACTTTTGGCCATGCTCGTCAGATTGGGGGGCGATGACGCATTGCGGCGAATCAAGTCCTACGAAGATTTGCGGAAGAAAAACAAAACCTACTGGACCTCAAATAAAACAACCGTTTTTCCGTGACATGATAAATCACAGTTGTAACATTTTTCTTACGTCGAAAACGACGACGGCTGAAAGCGTGTTTGAGCGCGTTCCCAAGGGAGATGAATATGACTATCCAAAACAAACTGCTCGGGCTGCTTTCGGCAGCTGCACTTGGAGTTGCAGGTGGAGCCCTTGCAGCAGACAAGCAATTTATAACCATCGGCACGGGCGGGGTAACTGGCGTCTACTACCCAACTGGCGGTGCAATTTGCAGGCTTGTGAACAAAGATCGCAAAGAACACGGAATTCGTTGTTCTGTGGAGTCTACTGGTGGCTCGGTCTACAACACCCGAACGATCCGTCAGGGCGAGCTCGACTTCGGAGTCGTACAGTCGGACGTACAGGCAGCAGGACTTGCAGGCACCGGAGCTTTCACCGAAGATGGCCCATATCCCGAATTGAGAGCACTCTTTTCGGTTCACCCGGAACCAATGCACCTGATGGCCCGCGCGGATAGCGGCATTGAGACGGTAGAGGACCTGAAAGGTAAGAAGGTCAATATCGCGAACCCGGGTTCAGGGACACGCGTTCTCGCTGAAACTCTGATGCGCTATGCAGGATTGTCGAACGAGGACTTTTCTCTGGCCGCCGAGCTGAAGTCGTCCGAGCAAGCAGCGGCATTGTGCGACGGAAAAATCGAAGCAACAATCTGGGCGGCCGGCTTGCCAAATGGTTCTAGCCAAGAGGCTACCTCGTCATGCGACGTCAAAATCATTCCTCTGGATGGTGAACCTATTGCAAACCTTCTCGCCGAGAATACCGCCTATGCGGCCGCAACCATTCCTGGCGGTATGTATCCAGGAAACCCGGATGACATTCCATCCTGGGGCCCGAAGGCAACCTTTGTGACCTCTGCAGAAACACCAGATGAGGTCGCCTACGCCGTTGTCGCCGCAGTCTTTGAGAACTTTGATGATTTCAAGAAACTGCATCCGGCTTTTTCGCGCCTGAAAGAAGAAGAAATGATCAAGGACGGGCTAACGGCTGATCTGCATCCTGGGGCGTTGAAATACTACCAAGAACGCGGCTGGAAATAACCCTCTAGCCTAACTCAAGCAACAACTCTGGCCCATGAACGGGCCAGAGAAACTTACTGTTTTGCAGGGGGCAGGAATGTCAGAGACTCAGGATAACGCGGTTGAAGACTATATAGCTGAAAGCGATACAGGTGGAAGACAACCAAAAGACGCTTTTGGTCGGGCCGCCCTTTGGTACATCCCCCTTGTATGGTCAATTTACCAACTTTGGATCGCCTCGCCTCTGCCGTTTCTGCTTAAGATCGGGGTTTGGAATGACACCCAGACCCGGGCCATCCATCTTGGCTTCGCCGTACTTCTTGCATTCATTGCGTTTCCGGCCTTCAAATCGAGCCCCCGTAGCAGAATTCCGCTGTTTACCTGGCTGATTGCAATTGTCGGTGCACTGGCTTCCTCGTACCTGTTTTATGCATATTCCGGGGTTGCAGCCCGCTCTGGCGCGCCAAACCAATTGGACGTTATCGTATCCGTGGTTGGTATCATTTTGCTTCTCGAAGCAGCTCGCCGTAGTCTTGGCGTCCCGTTGATGTTGGTGTCGCTGTTCTTTCTCGCCTACGTCTTTTTTGGCTCATGGGGAGGCCTACCAGAAGTAGTGCAATGGAAAGGCGCTTCTCTCAGCAAAGCCATGAGTCACATGTGGCTGACCACAGAAGGTGTCTTTGGCGTGGCCTTAGGAGTTTCCTCGGGTTTTGTCTTTCTGTTCGTTCTGTTCGGAGCACTCCTGAACCAGGCAGGTGCAGGAAATTACTTTCTGAAATTGGCCTTCGCCGCATTGGGCCATCTACGTGGAGGCCCTGCCAAAGCAGCGGTCATCGCCTCTGCGGCGACGGGTTTGATCTCTGGTTCTTCCATCGCCAACGTGGTGACCACCGGGACATTCACAATCCCTCTGATGAAGAAAGTCGGCTTCCCTGCCAACAAGGCTGGGGCTGTCGAGGTATCCTCATCAATCAACGGTGTTCTAACCCCGCCTGTTATGGGGGCCGTCGCGTTTCTGATGACGGAATATGTCGGCATTTCTTACGTGGAAGTCGTCAAGACAGCCATCGTTCCAGCCGCAATCTCATACATTGCGCTTGTCTACATCGTGCATCTTGAAGCACTTAAGATGAACATGCCAGGCACCAGCCGAATGCACCCGGTGAAATTCATGCTGGGTGCCATCTTTATCATCGCAATCTCGATCGTCATCGCTGGCGGCACTCTGATGCTTTGTGGCGTAATCGTCGATACGATTGAGCGCCTGTTTGGAGCAGCCTCTGTCTGGGTTATTGTTGCGATCATGGCGGTGGTCTATTTGGCTGCGGTTCGGTTCGCAGCACAACAACCAGATCTTGAGATGAGCTTAGAATCCATGCAGCACCTGCCCCCGGCACGTGAAATTTTCAAAACCGGAATGCACTATATCCTGCCGATCCTGCTTCTGATGTATCTGCTGATGATCGAGCGAAAATCACCCGGATTGTCGGCCTTCTGGTCGTCTATCGCGATGTTGGTGATCCTGCTGACGCAAAATCCGCTGAAGGCGTTCTTTCGCAATACCGGAGATGTTAGCACACAGCTTCGCCAAGGCGTGGCAGACATCAATGAAGGTCTGATCACAGGCGCACGCAACATGATTGGTCTTGCCTGTGCGATGGGTGTTGCTGGCATAATTGTCGGTGCCGTCACTCTGACAGGCATCGGTCAGGTCATGGCCGAATTCGTCGAATTCCTGTCGGGTGGCAACCTTCTTGCCATGTTGTTCTTTGTTGCCCTGATCTCAATTGTGTTGGGAATGGGGTTGCCAACAACCGCAAACTATATCGTCGTGAGTTCACTCATGGCTGGCGTTGTTGTCGAACTGGGCGCACAGAACGGACTGATTGTTCCGCTGGTGGCAGTTCACATGTTTGTCTTCTATTTCGGCATCATGGCAGACGTGACGCCTCCAGTTGGGCTTGCCTCATTCGCGGCGGCCGCAATTTCCAAAGGCGACCCACTACGCACTGGCTTTCAGGCTTTCTTCTACTCGATCCGCACAGCGTTGTTACCGTTCCTGTTCATCTTCAATACGGATTTGTTGCTGATCGATGTAGGCCCTGTTCAAGCTGTCTTTGTCTTTGTCGTGGCTATGATCGCAATGCTGTTGTTTGCGGCCGGAACTATGAACTATTTCATGGTGCGCTCTAAGATCTGGGAAAGCGCTGCCTTACTTTTGGTCGCCTTCACTTTGTTCCAACCGGGTTTCTTCCTGAACCGATTGCAGTCCGAGTTTGAAACCCGACCGGCCGCCGATGTGTTCGAACTAGCTGAGGCTGCAGCTGAAGATGCTTCACTACGCGTTCGATTTGTAGGCGAAGACCTGAACGGAGACCCTGTCGATGCTCGCTATCTATTGCCCTTGGAGGCGGCTGGCCAGGATGGCGAAACCCGGCTGCTTGAAGGGTCTGGCATTGAGTTCCGCGACAAAGCCGGAACCCTCTATGTCGACAACCTGAATTTTGGAGGTCCGGCCGAACAATTGGGCATCGACTTTGATTGGGAACTTAAGGAACTGGAAGTAGAGGCCGATCGGCTGCCTGAGGAGGTCTTCTATATCCCGGCCTTCCTATTGTTGGGTCTGATTTTCTTGCTTCAGATGCGCCGCAAGCGAGTCCAGACAGAAGGAGTGAGCGCATGACCAAACATATCCTTTGCGCTGTTGATTTGACACATCCCGGGTCTGACGGGGACTTACTTGCTGAAGCAGGCGGTCTTGCCAAGTTTCATGGTGCAGCCTTGAGCGTCGTCACTGTTATTCCAGATTATGGAATGTCAATCGTTGGGTCCTTTTTCAAAGAGGGGACCCTGAAATCCGCAGCGGATACTGCGAATGAACAGCTCCATGCTCTTGTTAAAGAGGTGTTGCCAGATACGGCTAATGTTCAACACATTGTCGAAATTGGGTCGGTTTACGAGAGTATCCTGGAAGCTATTGAATTGTCCAAAGCCGATCTGGTCGTTGTCGGGGCCCGTAAGCCTACCTTAGCGGATAAACTTCAAGGTCCCAACTCGAGCTGGATTGCGCGCAACGCACCCTGTTCAGTATATGTTGTGCGCCCTTAGTTTAAGGTATCGATCAGAGGTTAAGCGAGCGATCAAATGCGCTTTTTTGGCACTCGCCTCTCGCTGAGAACACTAGTCACAACCGTGGATGCGTTCACCATCGTTACCCTACGACGCACTTTCTCCCCGTGCGTCGTGTTCCATGGCAGCTGCTTTCTGGGCAGCAGCCGTGGAACGAAACCTTTTTGCGTTCATCAAGCCTCGAGTTGTGTTCTACAGACTATCATTCCTGACTTCCGACCTTTTTGTTGATCTGACTGGGTTTTTGGTTTGTTTTCAGGTGTGGTTGCTCAGAGGCGCGTTGTAGTGCCCCATTATTATAAAAAGTATTGACATGGGCCTTCAGATGGCTAACCTCTTCGCCCATGTTCATCCGCACCAAACATGACGCAAAGCTCAACCGCACACGGATCCAGATCGTTGAATCCGTCCGCACCGGCTCCAAGGTACGCCAGAAGATCCTGCGCCATGTGGGTGTGGCCCATAACGACAGCGAGATTGAGGATATCAAGCGTCTGGCGGGCCGCTTGATGGAGCAATTACGCATTGATCGCTCGCCGCAAATGGAACTGTTCACGCCCACGGAATATGCCGATCTGCAGGCGCTGGTGCGCCGCGCTCCGCGGCCGGACAAGCTTGGCGTTGATCTTGCCGAGTGCCGTGAGGAGGCGCGGGTCTCTCTGGGTCTGCGGGATGTCATGGGGACGATGTATGACCAACTGGGTTGGGGGGCCCTTCTGGGGGCGGCGCGTAAAAGTGCCAATCGCATTGTGAAAGAGCTGGTTATGGCGCGGATCGCACAGCCCGAGAGCAAGCGCGCGACCGTGGAGGCGTTGGAGAACCAGGCAGGCATCACGCTCAATCTGGACGTGGTCTATCGGAGCATGGATTACATCAATACGCCGGTGATAGACGGGATTTGCAAAACCTCTCACGCGGCGGCAGAGAAGTTGCTGGGCGGGCCAGTGACCGTGCTGTTCTACGATTGCACGACCCTGGCCTTTGACACCGAGCGCGAGGACCCGGCCGAGGATGCGGACGGGGTCGAGCAGGATCATCTTCTGGCCAAGGGCTTCAGCAAGGATGGCAAGCATCACCGCGCTCAGGTCATGCTGGCGCTGATCGTCACCTCCGATGGGCTGCCTGTGGGCTATGAACTCTTCCCGGGAAACACCTGGGAAGGTCATACGCTGGAAGCTGCGCTGAAGGCGTTGGAGGGACGCTTCGACGTGGCCAGGGTCACGTTCGTGGCCGATGCCGCCATGCTCAGCAAGGACAACCAGCAGATGTTGCAGAACAAGGGTCTGCCCTACATCCTCGGCTATCGCATGAAGTCCGCCCCGGCCGCCGTGAAGGCGAACATTTTGAGCCCGGAGGGACGCCAGCCTTGGGCTGGACACGGTTCTGAAGAGGCAACCGAGAAGGGCTGGTACAAGGTGATCGACCAAGAGGGAGCGCGGGTCATTGTGACCTGGTCACCCACCCGGGCACGCAATGATGCCCACAAGCGCGACAAGGCAATCGAAAAGCTGCACAAGAAGCTCAAGCGCTCTCGCAAACCCGGCAGCTTCAGCAGCCGGGGATATGGCCGCTTCCTGGCCTTCCCCGACAGCGGGGACGTCACGCTGGATGATGCAAAGATCAAGGCAGCGGCACAATGGGACGGGCTGCATGCCATTGTTGTTCATGGTGCGGACGAACTGGAGGCACAGGACGTCATTGCCCGCTATCACCAGTTGTGGGAGATCGAAGCCTGCTTCCGCACCAACAAGCACGATCTGAAAATCCGGCCCATCTATCACTGGTCGCCGCGTCGGGTCCGGGCCCATATCGCCATCTGCTACATGGCCTTCTGCTGCCTGCAGCACCTGCGCAAGCATCTGGACCTGCTCGGACACCCGATGAGCCCGGCTCGTATCCGCAACGAGTTGAACGCATTGCAGCTCTCGATCCTGCGCCACAAAGGCACCCCTGACCGCTACGGCATGCCAAGCCATGCCACGGTCGATGCCAGACGCATCCTCACCTGCGTCGGCCTGACCTGGAACGAAGCCCCTTTCAAGATACCCCCCGGGCGCACCCGAAAAACTGGCCAGACCAAAGCCTGAGCTCCCTCAACACTCCGAAACAATCGCTGGCGAAAAAAGTCCGTGTAGTGCCTTTTGGCAACCAAGGCATAATAATATCAATGACTTATACGAAAAAATGTCGGAAGTCAGGAGTTGTGTTCTACAGACTATCATTTGGTTGCGGTCGCGAGCTGCATGCAATTCGCTGCCTCAAAGAACTTTGCGGCGGCCGGTTTGGTACAAGTGAGAGTAGGTGGACAGAGCCAGCGTTGTTCACAAGGCTACAAATGGTAACACTATGCCGATCGCCTCAGCGTCAATGGGAGTTCTGGGCGTTACGCGGGATCGCGTTCGGCTGTGCATTCGACCAATCCCGAACCAGATCCAGTTGCATGCGCAGCTGGGTGCGCAGGACTGTCTTGGGCCAAGTTGTGGGGTTGACGATGCCGCCCGCGCTGAGACCGAACAAGCAGGTTACAACCGATGTAAGCGCCGCATCGAAAACCTCGTCAGGCCATTCTGCACTTTCCGGCCAGGCCGTCAGCATGGCACGTTTGTAGGTCTGCAGCCCTTCTTTGTGCAGCGTTTGGTTCAGCTCCCGCAATTCGGGATCCGCAGAAAGCATCCCCCAAAAGTTAATCCAGACCGCCACGTCTGCCCTGTCGTCATCGGAGGAGCCGATAACGGGTTCCAGCATGGCAAAGAGATTGGTTGTCTTCTGGTCCTGTGTGCGTTCCGCAATCTTGGCTTCAATATTGCGGAATGCCAGACGCAACGCGGCGGCGATGATTTCGTCCTTTGTGTTGAAATAGTTAACGATCATGCCAGTCGTGACATTGGCCTCGGCGGCAATGTCAGCCATGCGGGTGTTGGCGACGCCTTTGGCAACCACCACTCGGCATGCGGACTGTGCGATCAGGTTCCGCTTCTCATCAACATCGACGATTTTTGGCATCAGCGCCCCTGTTTGTCTTGCATCAGTTGGGCGAAATTGTTGAGCGTCGCGCCCGAAGCCATGTCATGTTTTCTGAGAACCTTCTGGATTGCAACCAGACACTCATCCCGGATCCTCTCCATGTCGCGAATGGATTGACCCTCTGCCTGTTCGGTTGTGCCATCAACATAGCGATCAATGATTTCGTCTGACAGCTCTGGTGCTTTCAGATGGGACCAAGGCCAGTCGAGCGCCGGTGCAAACTGCTCCAGAAAGTGACCCGCACCGCCCTCTCCGCCGGCCATCATGTAAATCTGGTTCATGCCCATGATCGCCCACCGAAGCCCCGGCCCATATACAATGGAGGCGTCCAGTTCGGTCGTGGTTGCAATGTCGTCGTTCAGCGCATGCAGGATCTCGCGCCACATCGCTTCTTGCAGGCGGTCCGAGATATGGCCGGGCACTTCCTTCCGGACCATCAGCGCGTGCATGCCGATCCCGGTGTAGAATGTCTTGGCCGCCTGTTTCGCGGCATCAGAGGTTTCCTTACCGCCAACGACTTCAACCAGTGGACACAGATAGACCGGGTTGAACGGGTGGCCGACCAACAGGCGTTCGGGGTGGGTCATGCCTTCTTGCAACTCGGAGGGCATAAAGCCCGATGTGCTTGACGAGATGATCACATCGGCTGGCGCGACGTCGGCAATAGAGGCCAACGCGCTCCGTTTCAGATCCAACTGTTCAGGTACGTTTTCCTGAATGAAATCCGCAGCTTCGGCCATCTCGCGCGAGTCAGTGGTGAAGCTGAGCGTGCCCTTGGGCGGCATCGCCATCCCTTCGGTCAGATCGTCTAGTGCAGGCGCTGCGGTTTCCACAGCTCCCCGAATCCAGTCTTCCATCTTGGGGTTGAGGTCAGCGGCGACCACATCGATGCCACAATGCAAGGCGCGGGCGGCCCAGCCGCCGCCAATGACACCGGTGCCAAGTAGGCCGAGGGTTTTTATGTTTCGCATATTGTTGGTCCTATCTGCGCTTCAGGTGGAGGGTCAGGTTTGGAAGATCATTTTCAGAGGCACGGAAATCGTCCAGTCTCTCAAGGATATGCTTAGGCAGACTGGCGACTCGTGGCTCGGGTTTTTGCACGACGTGCAATTGCAGAGCCTCGCAAGTGGCCGACGGTTTTTCTGTCCCTGGCTCGAGCAGTTCTTGCAGGAGGATCGTGCGTTTATCGTCGTTTTGGGCGACGCGCGTGCGCACGATCAGCGGGCAGTCTTGCGCCGTGACCTCGCTCAGGTAGCAGCGGTGGTCCTCGACCACGTACCAGGTGCCGCCGGTTTCCTTGCGATACTGCGCGTCGATGCCGATCTCGATCATGAAGGCATCCACCGCATAGCTGAACGCCAGCCCATAATAGGCATCACGCAGATGCCCATTATAGTCGATCCAATCCGGCTTAACCGCGCATTCGTGCAGATGCGCGCTCACAGGGCAAGCCGCTCGCGGGCATAGTCGGCACCCCGTACCGTGGCGCCCATGTTTTCAATGATGGACCGCGCTTTTTCAACGAGTTCCGCATTGGTCGCATAAACGCCGCGCGACAGGTAAAGATTGTCCTCCAGCCCAACGCGGACATTGCCACCCAGGAGCACCGCTCCCGCAACCATGGGCATCTGCATGCGACCGATGGCGAACATGGACCAGAAGCTGTTTTGGGGCAACATCGATATCAAGCTGGATTGTAGCGCCATATTCATCGGCATGCCCCAGGGGATATTGGTGCATATCTGCGACATCATCGGGTCCTTGATCAGCCCCTCGCGGTGCATCTCGAGGCAATGCCAGAGGTTGCCGGTATCAAACATCTCAAGCTCAATACGCACGCCAAGGTCGCGTGCAATCTCTAGCCCCTGACGCAGATAACCGGGCGGTGAAATGTAAGTGCGGTTCTCGTTCCCAAAGTTCAGGCTGCCGCAATCCAAAGTGGCGATTTCCGGCGCGTAGACGCCCTCTTCATAAAGCTCAATGATATGCTTCATTCGGGTTCTTTGGCTCACAAAGTCGGTGCCTTCTCCAAGGCCGCTTTCTATACCGTCATCGTTGAGGCACATATAGCCGCCCATACCAGCGGTGAGGTTGATCACCGGGTTCACGTCGCTTTCGCGGATGCGCTTGACCACCTCGCGGTAATATTTGGTCTCGGGGCTGAAGTCTCCGGTCTCGGGATCGCGCACATGGATGTGCACGATTGCAGCCCCCGCCCGTGCCGCCTCGATCGCGCTGTTGGCAATCTCTTCCGGCGTCACCGGGCACTTTGGGTTGTTCTTGACCTTGCGGTCATCGCCTGTAATGGCGCAAGTGATGACGACATCCTTGTTCATGTTCATGCTCCTGTGTTCAACGGCCAGTCCAAACTGGCTTGCGTTTTTCAGTGAAGGCCTGCGTTCCTTCTTTGAGGTCCTCGGACTCAAAACACCTCTGCGTGCTGTGAAGTGCGCGTGCGAATTCGAGTGCCTGCTGCTCCGGCATGGTTTCGACCCGCCGGGCAATGTCTTTGATCGCAGCAAAAGCCAGTGGTGGCCCGTCGGCCAACAGCCCCGCAAGTTCGCGGGCGCGTGACATCAGATCGGCAAGAGGCAACACCTCATTCACGAGGCCATGATGCCGGGCCTCTTCGGCAGACATCCTGCGGCCGGTCAGCATGAATTCCATCCCCACGGCCCAGGGAACACGGCGCATCAGCGAAACGACTGCAATGTTTGGCACGACGCCGATGTTGATTTCAGGCAAGGCGAAGGTCGCGTGGTCGGCCGCCAGAACGATATCTGCGCCGATCATGACCTCGAAGCCCCCGCCAAAGCAGAGTCCGTTCACGGCGCAGATGACCGGCTTGTTCAGATTGGGTAGCTCGATAAATCCGCCCCAACCGCCGACACCGTAATCGGAATCCGCATCTTCACCCTCGTTGGCGGCTTTCAGATCCCAGCCCGGGCAGAAAAACTTTTCTCCCGCCGCCGAAATGATGGCGACGCGCAGGCTGTCATCGTCGCGAAACTCGCGAAAGACCTCGCCCATGGCGCGGGACGTGGCAGCGTCGATGGCGTTTGCCTTTGGCCGGTCCAGGATAATCTCCAGAACCGCACCATTGCGTGTAACTTTCAGGGGATGGGTCATGTTGGATCACCTTCGTTCAGTTTCCGGATCAGAGCATCGGCAGCAAAGGCGCCGCTCCCCTTAGGCCGTACTATCAGGGGATTGATGTCGAGTTCGCAAAGGTCGGCGCGCTCCAGCGCAAAGCGACCCAGCGCCACAACTATGTCGACCACGGCCGAAACATCAGCAGCGGGCTGCCCACGAAATCCTTTCAGGATCTGGCTGACCTTTAGGGTTTCCAGCGCGTTTTCGACATCTCGACGCGTAAAGGGTGGTAACAGAACGGCGCTGTCGTCCAGCAGTTCGGCCAGGACGCCACCGGCACCGATCAGGACCACGGGGCCAAAACTGGCATCCACATCAACGCCAAGGATCAATTCGGCCACCGCGTCAGGGATCATCTCTTCGATCAGGACGCGGTCGGCGATCTGTCCCAGCTCCTGCGCGGCGCTTTCGACAGCCGTCGCGTCTTTCAGGTTGAGCCGCACTCCCCCCACTTCGGTCTTATGGGCCAGTTCAACGGAAGAGGCCTTCATCACCAGCGGAAAGCCAATCTGTCTGGCGGTATCAGCCGCCAGTGATACTGGCACTTCCGTGCCGCGCGGCACCGGAATACCGGCTTTGGACAGGAGGTCTTTGGCCGCATGTTCGCTCATGGTCTGAGACACGCCACCAAGATCACGAGCCCGGAGTTCCGGAAGCGCGGCGCTTTCTCCCGCACGCCCAACTCGAGAGGCTTGGGCAATCGCCTGAAACGCCTCCGACATCCCTTGCAACGGTGCAATTCCATGCTCCAGCGCCAACTCTCGCATGGCTGATCGGTTGGATTCAGGTAGCGAACTAATGGTGACCGCCGTCGCACCGGTGTCCTGCGCAGCAAGACAGAAGGCGCGCGTTGCGCCCTCAAAAAGCTCGCCGTCAATCACATCCGGATCGGGATGATCGGCCAGAAAGGCAAAGGTTGCGTTGCTGTCCTGCATCACAGCTGCAAACATGGCGCGCATTGCCACGGGATCGTGCCAGTTGAAGGTCTGGAAGTCGAAAGGATTGGAGAGGACAACCTGATCACCCATCTGTTCACGCAGCCTGACGCAGGTTTCTTCCGGAAGCGGTGGCAGCGACAGATCCATCGGGTTCATCACATCCGCCGCCATTGCCATATCGCCGCCCGACGCCCCCATGAGCACAACCTGATTGGTGGGCAGAGCGCCTTTGATGTGCAGAAGTTTCAGCGTTTCCAGCAGCTCTGCCAACGTCTCGCAGCGTGCGACGCCGGTACGGCGAAACATCTCGTCGAAATACCGTTCTTCCCCAGCCAGCGCGCCAGTATGGCTGAGAGCTGTGCGCTTTGCTGCCGCCGAACGCCCCGATTTGAAGATCGCAATCGGGATGCCCTTGCGCCGCGCGGCGACCGCCGCCGCGGCAAATTCAGGAAGCTGCGTGATGCTTTCGGCATAGATGCCAATGGCCGAAACTCGAGGATCGTCAATAGCGGCAAGGATCAGATCGTGAATGCGTAGGCCAAGCTCATTCCCGACGGTCCACAGATAACCGATGGGCAGCGACCGGTTGGCGTACATCATGTTGCAGGCAATTGTGCCGGATTGCGAAATCGCCGCAATGCCGCGCTCCGGTTTGTCCGGCATAACCTGGTCGGGGAAGAGTGCGACGCCATCAAAGAAATTCGCCATGCCATAGCAGTTTGGCCCCAAAAAGGGCACGTCGCTTGCCGCTTCAGACAACTGCGCCGACAAGGTATGTCCTTCTTCAGTGCCCTGTTCAAAAAACCCCGAAGCCATACAGACCGCGCCGCCTGCGCCAACCTCGACCATTTCGGCCAGAACGTCGATTGTGGCCCTACGGTTGACGCCGACAAAAACAGCATCCGGCGCTTCAGGCAGATCGCTGAGACTGCGATAGGCTCCGTCGCGCTTGGGATGAACCCGGTAAATGGCGCCTCCAAAGCCCAGCCGGTGGCACTGGTCGGTCACTGTGTCAGCCCAGGCGCCACCCAGAACGGCGACGGATTTTGGGCGTATCAGTCTGCTCAAGTCAGGCATTGTCAGGCTCCATGAGGGCGCAGCATCGCGCGCGAAATGATGTGTCGCTGGATTTCGCTGGTGCCGTCCCAGATCCGTTCGATCCGCGCGTCACGCCAGATACGTTCCAATGGCATATCGGTCATCAACCCCATACCACCAGCGATCTGCAGCGCCTGGTCCGCGACGCGCCCCAAAGCTTCGGAGTGTCAATCGGCATTGAATAATGACCCCCCATCGGCGTCCAAATTTGACCCCCCTTGGAGCTAAGAGGGGCGTTGAGGGGGTCGTGTTTAGGTTGATTCAGGAGGGGGTGGACAGCAGGTCAAACCGAAAAGAGAGCGTAGCTCGACTGAAGGTTTGACCTGCTGTCTGTTTTGAATTTATTCCCCGATTTCGAGGTTAGTCGCGGTGGTTAATTCGCCAGCTTTCGTTCCCGGTTTCGATGATATCGCAATGGTGTGTCAGTCGATCCAGGAGAGCAGTGGTCATTTTGGCATCTGTGAACACACTCGGCCATTCAGCAAATGCGAGGTTGGTTGTTAGCAGAATAGACGTTCGCTCGTACAGTTTGCTGATGAGATGGAAGAGTAATCGTCCACCAGACTCTGCGAACGGCAGATAACCGAGTTCGTCTATAATCACGAGGTCGACGCGGATCAGCTGCTCGCTGAGCCGCCCGGCGTTGCCTTCGCGATGTTCAGCCTCCAGCTTGTTCGCGAGATCCACAGCGCTGAAGAACCTGACCCGCCGGCGGTTATTGACCGCGTGGCCCCCGATCGCTGTTGCGAGATGCGTTTTGCCCGATCCGGTTCCACCGACCAGCACGCCATTCCTGGCCTGGTCCATAAAATCGCCGTCATGAAGATTGCGCACGACTTCCTCGTTGACGGGGCTGACCGTGAAGTCGAACTCAGGTAAGGACTTGCAGACCGGGAACTTTGCGGCACCCATCTGATACCGGATCGAGCGCGCAGTCTTTTCGGCCAGTTCGGCCGTGAGGAGTTCGGCCACGACCTGTTGGGGCCGCCAGTTGTTTTTGGCTGCGGCCTGCATCACTTCGTCAAAGCAGTTGACGATGCCTGGCAACTTCAGTTGACGGGCAAGTTCGAGAATTTCCTTACGCAGTTGCATGGGAGCCTCCAAGCCTGTCATAGCGAGCGCAATCCGCGATCGGTGCCATTTTCAGCTGCAGGTGGGCAGGCGGCTCAATCGCCTTTGGCGGCGGGGGATTGGTGCGCCGAGAGACAATGTTCAGGATCGCATCGGCCTTGCGCAGGCCAGATTTTAGAGCTTCTTCGCAGGCAGCCTCGACCACATCAATGTCGTGCTGGTAAGCAGCGAAAAGAATATCGGCAAGTTGCCGGTCTCCGTCGGATGTGCCCCGCAGATGGGTCCAGATCTGCGTCATTGCCGGTGGTAGGTCCCAGTCACGGAACGGTGCTCCATTGCGCAGAGCGCCAGGCTTGCGCTTGAGGACGGGCACATAGTGCCAAGGGTTGAAGATCGTTTTTCCTCGGCCGAAGCACCGTTCGTGCTCTCCGACAATCTCACCGTCTTGGCGCAGGACAATCCGCGTGGCGTAGACCTGCAACTGGACCTGACGTCCAACAGCTCTTGCCTCAACGCTGTATTTGTTTCTTTCGAAGTTGATCAGGCAGGTTCGGCTCACGGCGACCGTCTTTTCACGGAACCCGACGAAGGGCTTCTGCAGATGCGTCAGCAGCGGCTTTTCCTGCTGGAACTCCTCCCAGACCGTCACCTCCAGGTTTTCCGGATGCCGCAGTTCTTTTGCGCGTTTGATCGCGTCTTTTTGCAGCCGGGCATTCAATTCATCGAAGTCGGCCACCTCCAGACGCGGTGTAAAACTATAGGCGCGGCTCTCCTTGACCAGATTCTCAACCTGACCCTTCTCCCAACCGGCCGCGCGCGTACAGGCGATCGGGTTCACCAGATGATGAGAACACATCCGGGAGAATGCCTTGTTGAACTTTCTTTCCTTGCCCGACAGGATCGCATCGACGGCGGTCGTCATGTTATCGTAGATCCCGTTGATGCAGCCTCCACCAAAGAATTTGAAGGCCTCGTCGTGGGCATCAAAGACCATCTCCTGCGTCTCGCGCGGATAGGCAATGGAGAATGGCATGCGGCTATGGCAAAGTTTGAAATGGGCAACCTTCACGGTCGTGAGTGCACCGTCCATCAAAACCGTCTCCACACTCCAGTCGAACTGGTACGCCTCCCCAGGATCAAAGATCAGCGGGATGAACGCCTGCGCCTGTTGTCGGCCGTGCGCAATGCGCCAATTCTTTGTGTAGCGTCGAACACTGTCATACCCGCCGCCAAAACCATCATCGGAGAGTTCCTTCCAGATTTTGGTCATCCGCTTGCGGTGTTTCTTCGGAAGCGCCTCGTTCTCCTCAAGCGTTTCATCCAGACGCGCGCGCCAAGGCCCGAGCACCGGGTATGGCTGCGATTTGCGCTCATATTTGAACTCCGTCACTCCCGATCGGATTATCTTTCGAACCGTTGCACGGCTCAAATTGAGCGAACGGCAAATTTCCTTGATGCTCTTTTTTTCGATCAGGTGTAAGCGACGCACTTTTCTAATAGTTTCCACGCAAATCATCCCGCTTGCCTCTCCATCGACTGCTCAATGAAAAGGATGTCTACAACCATAGGGAGGGGTCAAATTTGGACGCCGATTTCCCCGCTTAGGGGGTCAAAATTGCACGCTTTTCTACACTTCAGGCGATAGAACCCCGGCACTAGCCCTGGCATCGCTCTCTGCGGCATCGGCCATCTTCCGTAGCCAAGCGGCCTGTTTGCTATTCTTGGGCAGCTGGTCCAAGTACGAACGAACCTTGCCGCACAATCGTCCTGCCGGCCTCATAAGCTTGCCTCCTTCTGACCTATTGCCCGATAGGCAGCATCGACAGTTGCAAATACATACCCCGGTCGCCCCATTGCCTTGTCGCTTAGCGCGCCTAGCCATGCTTCGACGGACGACCTTGGCTCGCGCGCTCGCAGCAACGTGCAACAGAACGCGAAGTCAGCGACGGAGCGATCCTCAGCGTGCTCATCCATCAACTCAGAGTGCAGCATGCGGACGGCTTGCGGCATTTGATCGGCTGTTATGCCGCTCTCTATCTTCAATCCCGTTCGTTGGACGGTAGGTGCAGCTTCGGACTTGCCGACAGCGCTCGTAGCGAGTTCGAGCAACGCTCTACAAGCTGTGAACTTGGCATGGCGCTGGATCACCAACGGGGGAGGCGTGGTGAACCGCCAAGGCTTCGAGCACGTGGTCGCAGGCATATGTAAGCTTGCGCCTACGTGTGCGCTGCCAGTATCGCCGCAGACGCGATCGGCCAACCAACGGGCAGCAGCCTTGTGCACTTCAGGTGGGTGGTTCCGACCGGGCAATGTGAACATCAAGTGATGCCGACCGGGCGACGTCTCGTGGATTACAGCAGGTCGGACACGGTCGAGAGCCAATAAGTTCAGCGCTTCGTCCAGCGGCGTGTCGTCCAAGTCCAGCAGCACGTGTGTTATCGCGCCGATAGGCTGCATTAGCACCTCGCGCCCATAGCGAGACTGTTCGGTTATGGTTGAGAGTAATGACCGTTTGGCTCGCTTGCCCTGAGGGTGCGTGTTCACCACCATCTTGTGCAGGAGATCGTGCGAAGAGACGGTATCGTCGAAGTGGCATCGACTCCGATTAGCACTGTATGTTGTACGGCCTTGCTTGTCGGTCTGTTCTTCAGTCCAGCGGCCGATTACACGGATACGCCATGCATCGGCGGGTAGTGCCTTGAAGAGTTGGTCAAGCAGGTAAGTGTGGTGACGCGCCATTAGACGACCCGCCTGTGGTAATGCGCCTGCATCCAATCCCCAAGGGGCGGCTTCTTCTGTGCACTTGGTTGCATCATGTCATCTCGTCGTACACGTGCCGCCAAGTGACGCCGTTCAAGATGTTGCTGATGGTCGTTGTGCTGACCCGGAACCGGTCTGCAATGCGCGCCTGCTTCATACTGCTGGCAAGTCGATGCACCTCTCGCACATCGTCATGGGTCAATCGGGCGTTGGGGGCACGTTCGCCAATCGGAGCGGTTCCCTGTGCGTATCGGTCGAGCGCGTTGTCTTGTCTGGTTCCCGACAAGAGGTGGTCCGGGTTCACGCATGCTCGAACGTTGCACGTATGTCGCGTGTCCCACTCACCAAGCATGTCGAGTTCATCGCGTACGGCCACAATGAAGCGAGCGATGCGCATCTTGGTATAGTTTACACCGATTTGTGGCCTGCCGTTGCTGTGATTGCCGCCAGTCACGAACAGGCAACCACGCGCATCTGAGTGCGAGTATCGCGAGGCAATCTTGTCTAGCAACTTACGGTCTTCGGGGTGGGCTTCAAACGTAGCCAAGCGGGTTGCAAGCGGGTTCACTGGCGATCCTCCGGGTCGGCTGACTCATATGCTCGATTGTTGATCCATGCCTCGACGTCGCTGACACGGAACCGCCATGTGCGTTCGCTAATCTTGTGTACTCGTGGACCGCGTCCTTGGCGCACGAGACGACCGAGTGAGCCGCGCGCGATGCCGATCCGGGCTGCGGCTTGGGCCGTCGTTAACCAAGTGCTGTTGATAGACGAAATGGACACTGTACCGCGCCTCCTTCTCGGGTAGCGCGGCCACGGCAGATGCCGTCTCGGTCCGACTTCTCATGATACAAGGGGCCGATGGCGCCTCAGATCAATCTTGGCACATTGGAGACTATGGGTCAAGCTAATCCGCACCATATATTGTGCATTGAGGTTCGGATTGCCCTGCAATGCACAACATGCAGTGCATGCGCATGTGCACTACATCACTCAGTTGCGTGCATCCGCTTGACGACATCCGATGCTCGCAGTCTTGCGTAGCGTTCGAGCAGCACACCCGCATCGCGGTGTCCCGTCAACACTTGTACCTCCGCCACCGACCAGCCCGCCAGCAGCTTGTCTGTGGCTGCTTGAGCACGTAGATCGTGCAACCTGATATCCTCGACCTGTGCCCGTGTACGCAGCCGCTGCCAATTGAGCCTCACCGCGTTCGTGGTAGTGGGCAGAACTCGGTCATCGGTGCGCGGCAACTGGTGCAGCACTTCAACGGCGGTGGGTGACAGCGGCACGAACCGTGCATGTCCGTTCTTCGTCTTCGGTAGCAGGATCGTGCAGGCTTCTAGATCGACATCTCGCCACTTCATCGACAGCAACTCGCCACGTCGCATCGCGGTCTCACGGGCCAACAACAACAGCGGTCGCATCAGTGGGTTCAAGCACTCTCCTGCGGCCCACAACAGGCGCTGCCACTCATCGTCTGTCAGCCTGCGTTCGCGTCTGTGGTCAATACGTGGCCGCTTCACGTGCCGCAGTGGGTTCGCTTCGCTGCTTGCGTTGTTGCCACGCGCTCGGTCGATTGCGGTCTGCATAAGCGACAACTCACGCACGACCGTAGATGGCTTCGCACCTTGAAGCCTCTTGTCGCGCCACTTCGACACATCATCCACCGTAATTGCTTCGATGCGCAACTTCGCCACCTTCGACCGACCGAGTGCCAACAATCGCCAACGCTCAACTGTCATCTCGTCAGCCAACTGGCGTAAGGCATCAGCAAGTGTCATCGCTTGTAGCGCATCGGCTTGCTGCTGTGCGCGTGATGGCAATGCACCGCCAACCGCATCTGCCTGTGCCTCGACTGAGTTCCCCCACTTCACAGCATCTCCACGCCTGCCGAACGACTTGCTTGCCGTCCTGCCGTCACGTCTGACGATGCACTGCCACTTGCTTCCACGCTTCCTAATTGTCGCCATCTCGCTTGCTCCATTGATGGGGCAACGCGGTGTTGTGAGTGACGAGAGAGTGACAGACACGTGCACGCCAGTGCGTGCTCTTGTGAGCAACTGCAGAAGATGTGTGTCACATCAAGCAGTTGATCTGGTCGGAGTGAGAGGATTCGAACCTCCGACCCCTGCCTCCCGAAGACAGTGCTCTACCAGGCTGAGCTACACTCCGACCGTGGCGTCGGGTCTATACGCGTGGGTTGGGATGCGCAAGGGGGTTCTTGTGCGTGAAATTGGAAAAGTCTTGGCGCGCTCAGCCGGGTTGCACTGAATGCACTATTGTAGAATCTCGGTTCTATAAAGACGAATTTTCGTGCCGCCGTGATCGACGAACGGACCAGTCGGCAGAAAAGGCAGGCGCGTCGCGCGGGCGAGGGCAGGGGCGCTGGTGATGACGCCGACGCGCCACCCCTGAAAGCGGTTCATCAGCGTTTTGCCAAGGCTGCCATATAGCGAACGTAGTCGTTTTTCATCGCCAATCCGTGCGCCGTATGGGGGGTTCACGATGACCAGGCCAGCGGGCCCATAGGGTGGTTTGATATCGCTTACGGCGCGATGCTGAAAACGGGTATGCTCTGCCACACCAGCCTGTTCGGCGTTGGCAGAGGCGGCCTCGACGGCGCCTGTGTTTCGGTCGGAGCCGTAGAACTGAAGGGGGCTTTCGGATGGGTGGCAGGCACTCTGCATTGCCTGCCATGCCGCTTTGTCGAACCCGGACAGCTGCTCGAAAGCGAAGGATCGCGAACGTCCCGGTGCCAGCCCAAGGGCGATCTCGGCCGCCTCAATCACAAACGTCCCCGAGCCGCACATAGGGTCAAGAACCGGCTCTGTCCCCTCGAACCCGCAGTCTCGCAGAAACATCGCGGCCATGGTCTCGCGCATGGGGGCCTTGGCGACAGCGGTTTTGTGGCCGCGCTTGTGCAGCGGCTCGCCTGAGCTGTCGATCGACAGCGTGCAGAGATCCTTTTCGATGCGCAGCAGAACGCGCAGATCAGCCTCGGAAGAAATCGCTGCGCCCAAGGTGTCAGAGATTGCGCCCTCAATGCGCTGGCGCGCAGCCCCGGCATGGTAAATGCGAGACTTGCGACTGGTGGCTTCGACCTTGACGGGAACGTCGGGGCGAAGAAAGTCCGACCAGGGAAACTTGCGCGCGCGTTTATCCAGTTGGGCCAGATGGACGGCAGGAAAGCTGCCGATGCGCACCAGAACCTTGTTGGCACCGCGTAGGACAAGATTGGCCCGCCAGACCTCTGACCAATCACCCGTACAGCTGACGCCGCCGGGCACGACGCGTGCGCCTGCGAATCCGTGCTGCGTGGCCTCGGCGCAGAGCGGGGTTTCGAGGCCCGGTGTTGCCACCAAGAAGATATCAAACTCGTGGGTCATGCTCATTTTTGTTGCTTACACCGGATGCGGCAGAGGTGCGACCGGCAAAATATCGGTGTGTTAGCGCCAATATGAACATTCGATTAAGACAAAGTGACAAACAATAGATAATTTCGAGCCTAACGGGTTTGCGTTTCTGGTCGTCGGCGCGTAAAGGACCGACATCAGACACACGCCTGCGGATTCCGACCAGCAAATAGCTCTTTGCGACCCGGTCGGTTTATCATCCGCGCTATCAGATGCCTCTTCCAATTGGGCGATGATAGCTGGCGCAGGAGAGAGGCTTGGAAGACAGTAGCGAGATGCAAACTTTCAAACTGAAAAAAGGGCTGGAATTGCCGATCGAGGGTGCCCCGGATCAAACGATCCAGCCAGGGCCGGAATTCAGCCAGGTTGCGGCTTTGGGCGGCGACTATTTGGGGTTGAAGCCCCGCATGCTGGTGCAGGAAGGCGATGAGGTGCAGCGTGGCACTCCGCTGTTCTGCCACAAGGACGTCCCCGAGGCGATGATGGTTGCCCCGATGACCGGCAAGGTCATTCAGATCAACCGGGGTGCGCGCCGCGTTTTGCAAAGCGTTGTGATCGAAATCTCCGACCCAAATGACGCGGGTGTTGATTTCTCGGGCGTGGGCAATGGCGACACGGCCGAGGGCGTGGCAGAAAAACTCTGCGCGGCGGGTCTTTGGACGGCGTTCCGCACACGGCCCTATTCGAAGATGCCGGCGCCCGACACCAAACCTGCGGCGATCTTTGAAACGGCGATGGACAGCGAGCCTCTGGCCGCTGATGCCGCCGTAATCATCGCCGATGCAGGGGACGCCTTTGCCGCCGGTCTGGCGGCGGTTGCCAAGCTTTCCGATGGCAAGACCTACCTGTGCCACAAAGATGGCGACGCAGTTCCAGGCGCAGATGTTGCCGGAGTGGAAGCGGCGGCCTTCGCAGGCCCGCACCCTGCCGGTCTGGCGGGTACTCACATTCATTTCCTGGAGCCGCTCGCAGGCGACAAACAGGTTTGGACCATCGGATATCAGGACGTCATCGCGATTGGCCGCCTACTGCAGTCCGGCCATCTGGACCCGAACGTCGTGATCGCTCTGTCCGGACCAGGCGCACGTCAGCCGCGTTTGATCCGCACCGCCATGGGTGCCTCGACAGATGAGCTGACGAAGGATGAGATCAACTTGGACGGAACACCCCGGATTATTTCGGGCTCGGTTCTATCGGGTACTCAGGCTGAAGGGCCGACGGCCTATCTTAGCCGGTTCGCACGTCAGATCACCATCATCCGGGAAGACCACGATCAGATTCCGATGGGCTGGATTCGTCCGATGCCGTCGAAATACTCGGTCCAACCGGTTCTGGGTTCGGCATTGTCCAACAAACTGTATAATCTGACCAGCAACCTCAACGGTGGCCGTCGCGCGATGGTGCCGACAGGTGTGTTCGAACGGCTAATGCCGCAGGACTACTTGCCCACGCAGCTGCTGCGGGCCTTGCTGGTGATGGACACCGATACCGCTCAGGCACTGGGTGCACTGGAGCTGGACGAAGAGGACCTGGGCCTTGTGGGCTTTGCCTGTCCGGCGAAATATGAATATGGGCTGGCGCTTCGCGACTGCCTCGCCAAGATTGAAAAGGAGGGCTGATCCAAATGGGTTTGCGCAGCTTCTTTGATCGGATCGAGCCAAACTTTACCAAGGGTGGCAAGTACGAGAAGTACTTCCCCATCTACGAGATGGTGGAAAGCTTCATCTACACTCCGAAAACTGTAACCACCGCCGCGCCGCATGCTCGGTCGTATATCGACATGAAGCGGATCATGACCTACGTCGTGATCGCGACGATCCCATGTATCCTGTGGGGGATGTACAATACCGGCTATCAGGCGAACTCGGCCATTGCGCTGCTGGGGCCTGAATCGGCGACCGGATGGCGTATTGCTCTGCTGCAGATGTTTGGTATCTCGCTGGACCCCTCAAGCGTCTTTGCCAACGTGATGCACGGGCTCACTTATTTCCTGCCGATCTACATCGTGACACTTGTCGCGGGTGGTATCTTTGAGGTCATCTTTGCCACTGTGCGCGGCCACGAAGTAAACGAGGGTTTCCTTGTTACTTCAATGCTTTATACGCTGATCATGCCCGCAACCGCGCCTCTTTGGCAGGTGGCGTTGGGCATCATCTTCGGCGTTGTAATCGGGAAAGAAGTTTTTGGCGGCACCGGCAAGAACTTCCTGAACCCGGCTCTGGTTGGTCGTGCGTTCCTGTACTTCGCCTATCCGGCGAGCATGTCCGGTGACACGGTTTGGACACCGGTTGATGGCTACTCGGGCGCAACCGCTCTGTCCGTCTCGGCGTCGCAGGGCTTTCAGGCGCTGGCCGCTGATGGCATCACTTGGTGGAACGCGTTCTTCGGCTCGATCCAAGGCAGTTTCGGTGAGACTTCGACCCTTGCCTGTATGATCGGTCTGGCCTTCCTGCTGGCCACTCGGATCGCCAACTACCGCCTGATTGTAGGCTGTTTGGCTGGCACGATTGGCTTTACCCTGCTGCTAAACCTGATCGGTTCGGAAACAAACCCAATGTTTGCGATGCCTTGGTACTGGCATGTGGTAATTGGTGGGTATGCCTTCGGTCTGGCCTTCATGGTGACCGAGCCTGTTTCGGCCAGCCACACCAACATGGGTCGCTACATCTATGGCGCGCTGATCGGTATCATGGTTGTGATGATCCGTGTCATCAACCCGGCTTTCCCAGAAGGCATGATGCTGGCCATTCTGTTCGGTAACGTCTTTGCTCCGCTGATCGACTACTTCGTCGTCCAAGCCAACATCAAACGGAGGGCGCGTCGCCATGTCTGATACGCAATCCCCAGATCAAAACGAGGCACCAAAAGGCGCGATTGCCAAGTTTCTGGCAGCTTCGCCGGACTCTGTCGGCAAGACGATTATCATCGCGGTTGCTGTCTGTCTGGTCGCCTCGATGGTCGTGTCCGCAGCCGCCGTTAGCTTGCGCCCGGTGCAGGAGACCAACCGCCTGAAGGACAAGCAGGTCAACGTTTTGCAGGTGGCGGGCGTTTATGAGCCCGGCATCGACGTGACCGAAGCTTTCGCAGCGTTTGAACCTCATGTGCTGGAGTTGGCGACCGGTGAGTTTGTCGACGATCGGTTTGACCCGGCCACATTCGACGATATCGCAGCCGCTAGCGACCCTGAGCTGAGCGTCGCGCTGGATGATGATCCGGCGGGCATTGGCCGCAAGTCGAACTACCGCGTGATCTACCTGCTGCGTGACGCTGCAGGTGATCTGGACAAGGTGATCCTGCCTCTGCACGGCTATGGCCTGTGGTCCACGCTCTATGGCTTTATCGCGCTGGAAAATAACGGCAACGATATCTATGGCCTGCAATTCTATCAGCACGGCGAAACCCCGGGCCTTGGGGCCGAGGTGGACAACCCACGCTGGAAGGCTCTGTGGAACGGTAAGAAGCTGCGCGACGACAATGGTGATCTGCAAATCACCGTGTCGAAATCCCAGCCGGCCGCCGGACCCGACTTCTATATCGACGCGCTGGCGGGGGCCACTTTGACCTCGGTCGGTGTCGATAACCTGGTGAAATTCTGGATGGGCGATGCGGGTTACGCACCGTTTCTGGCCAAACTGCAAGCAGGAGAGCTCTGATGTCCCAGACCAAGAAAGAGATGCTGGTCGACCCGCTTGTCGACAATAACCCGATTACCTTGCAGGTGCTGGGCATTTGTTCCGCGCTGGCGGTGACCTCGTCGCTGCAGGTGTCGATGGTGATGGCGCTGGCGGTGATCTTCGTGACCTCGTTCTCGTCCTTCTTTATCTCATGCCTGCGCAACCAAATCCCCGGTTCGATCCGGATCATCGTGCAGATGGTGATCATCGCCTCGCTGGTGATCCTGGTGGACCAGATCCTCAAGGCTTATGCGTTTGAGATATCGAAAACCCTGTCGGTTTTCGTTGGCCTGATCATCACCAACTGTATCGTGATGGGCCGCGCCGAGGCGTTTGCTATGAAGAACCCTCCGGTTGCGTCCTTTATCGACGGCATGGGCAACGGTATGGGCTACGGCCTGATCCTGCTGCTGGTGGGCTTCATTCGTGAGCTGTTCGGTGCCGGGTCGCTGTTCGGTGTCACCATTCTGGAGACCGTCAACAACGGTGGTTGGTACGTGCCCAACGGCATGCTGCTTCTGCCCCCGTCGGCGTTCTTCATCATCGGTCTGATCATCTGGGCCTTCCGCACATGGAAGCCGAACCAGGTGGAAGAGCGTGAATACAAAATTCAGCAGGTAGAGGCCCACTGATGGAAGGTCTGATCTCACTAGCCGTAAAGGCCATCTTTGTCGAAAACCTTGCGCTCAGCTTCTTTCTGGGGATGTGTACGTTCATCGCCGTGTCGAAGAAGATCTCGACCGCGCTGGGTCTGGGAATTTCGGTCATGGTCGTGCAGGCCATCACCGTTCCTGCCAACAACCTGCTGCTGAACTACCTGCTGAAACCGGGTGCGCTGTCCTGGGCCGGGTTCCCGAATGTGGACCTGACCTTCCTTGGCCTAATCTCGTATATCGGGGTGATTGCGGCGATGGTTCAGATCCTCGAGATGGTTTTGGATAAGTATTTCCCGCCGCTCTACAACGCGCTGGGGATCTTCCTGCCGCTGATCACGGTGAACTGCGCCATCCTGGGTGGTTCGCTGTTCATGGTGGAACGTGATTACAACTTTGCAGAGGCGACCACTTATGGCCTGTCTTCGGGCTTTGGTTGGGCACTGGCGATCACCGCAATGGCGGGCGTTCGTGAAAAGCTGAAATACTCGGACATTCCCGACGGCCTGCAAGGTCTGGGGATCACCTTCATCACCGCGGGTCTGATGGCGATGGCCTTCATGTCCTTCTCTGGCGTGAAACTGTAAGGAGGGCAAAATGGAAACTTTTGGTTTAGGCGTTGCCCTTTTTACAGTAATTGTCATCGCGCTGGTGACGATCATTCTGGCGGCCCGTTCGAAACTGGTCTCGACCGGTGACGTGAACATCACGATCAACGGCGAAAAGACCATCTCGGTCCCTGCCGGCGGCAAGCTGCTTCAGACCTTGGCGGCCGAGAAGCTCTTCGTTCCGTCTGCTTGTGGTGGCGGTGGTACCTGCGCGCAGTGTCGGGTGAAGGTACATTCGGGCGGTGGGTCGATCTTGCCGACCGAGGAAAGCCACATCACCAAGCGTGAAGCGGCCTGTGGCGACCGTCTGTCCTGTCAGGTTGCGGTCAAGCAGGACATGGACATCGAAGTCCCGGAAGAGGTCTTTGGTGTCAAGAAATGGGAATGCACGGTTCGTTCTAACGAGAACGTGGCGACCTTCATCAAGGCTCTGACCCTGGACCTTCCCGAAGGCGAGGACGTGAACTTCCGCGCTGGTGGCTACATCCAGATCGAGGCCCCTGCGCACCAGTTGAAATACACTGATTTCGACGTGGAAGAGGAATATCGCGAGGACTGGGATCGCTTCAATCTGTGGCAGTACGAGTCTGTCGTCGCTGAACCGATTGAGCGTGCCTATTCCATGGCTAACTATCCGGACGAAAAGGGCATGATCATGCTGAACGTCCGTGTGGCCTCGCCCCCTCCGGGATCCGATGGCATCCCTCCGGGTCAGATGTCGTCCTACATCTTCAACCTGAAACCGGGTGACAAGGTCACCATCTCGGGTCCGTTCGGTGAGTTTTTCGCCCGCGAAACCCAAAAAGAGATGGTTTTCATCGGCGGTGGTGCGGGTATGGCCCCCATGCGCAGCCACATCTTCGACCAGCTCAAGCGTCTTGAGAACCGTGATCGCAAGATCAGCTTCTGGTACGGTGCGCGGTCGAAGAAAGAGATGTTCTTTGTCGAGGATTTTGACCAGCTGGCCGAAGAGTTCGACAATTTCGATTGGCACGTCGCCTTGTCGGACGCGCAGCCCGAGGACGATTGGAAGGGCTATACCGGCTTCATCCACAACGTTCTGTTCGAAGAATACCTCAAGAACCACCCCGCGCCCGAGGATTGCGAGTTCTACATGTGTGGTCCTCCGATCATGAACCAGTCGGTCATCAATATGCTGCTGGATCTGGGTGTGGACCGCGAAGACATCATGCTCGACGATTTCGGCGGGTAAGAGACAAAAAAGCCGGCGTATGGTGCGCCGGCTTTTTTTTGGACTCCAGACCGCGTCAGAGCCTCAAGTCACTCGCGTCCCTCGGCAGGCAGGATTTGATGTCGAATACTACGCTGTTGGGTTTGCCGTAAGCTCGGAATGTTGACGGATCAGCGTCTTTGTATTCCTGATGCGCGACGGCCAGAACGACTGCATCATAAGTTCCGTCCTGAGGGGAACTTGAAAGCGAGAGGCCGTATTCAGCCTCGGCTGCGGCGGGGTCGGCATGGGGATCGTGGACATCAACGCTGATGCCGTAGCTCTGCAATTCTTCAATGATGTCAACGACGCGTGTGTTCCGCAGGTCAGGACAGTTTTCCTTGAAGGTCAGGCCGAGAACCAGAACCCGCGCCGCTCCGACATTGATGCCGCTGCGGGTCATGCGTTTCACCAGTTGAGACACCACATAGCTACCCATCCGATCGTTCAGCCGCCGACCGGCCAGAATGATCTGAGGGTGATGGCCCACGGCCTCGGCCTTGTGGGTCAGATAGTAGGGGTCCACGCCGATACAGTGCCCGCCGACCAGACCGGGGCGGAAGGGCAGGAAGTTCCACTTGGTTCCTGCGGCGCGCAAAACGGCCTCGGTGTCGATCTCCATCCGGCCGAAGATCATCGCCAGCTCATTCACCAGCGCGATGTTCAGGTCGCGCTGGGTGTTTTCGATCACCTTTGCAGCCTCCGCCACGCGGATGCTTTCAGCTTTGTGCGTTCCGGCTGTGATGATCCGTGCATAAAGCGCGTCGACCAGATCCGCCACCTGCGGGGTCGAGCCCGAGGTCACCTTGCAGATATCCGCAATCCGATGGGTCTTGTCGCCGGGATTGATCCGTTCGGGGCTGTAACCGGCAAAGAAATCAGTGTTGAAGCTCAAGCCCGAGGTGCGTTCCAGCACTGGCACGCAGTCTTCCTCGGTCGCGCCGGGATAGACGGTGGATTCGTAGATCACCAGATCGCCGGGTTTCAGGACCATTCCCACGGTTTCCGAGGCCGCGAGTAAAGGCGACAAGTCAGGTTGTTTGCCCGCGGTGATTGGGGTGGGGACCGTGACGATGAAGGTGTCGCATGCCGCAAGGTCGGAGGCTTGCGTCGTGAAACTCAGGCCCGATGCGGCGGCAAGGTCTTCGGGCTCGACCTCTTGCGTTGCGTCCTTGCCATCGCGCAAGGCGTCGATCCGTGCGGCGTTGATATCAAACCCGACCACGGGGCCGATTTTTCCAAAAGCGACCGCCAGCGGCAGGCCGACATAGCCCAACCCAATCACGGCGATTTTGCGGGCGTCAGGATTGGTTTCCAGCATTCCGGTCTTGGCCCTCTACTTGCCGTGATAGTCGCGGAACCACGCAACAAATTGCGCGATCCCGTCTTTGAAATTGGTTTCCGGACGGTACCCTGTCAGGCGTTGCAACAGATCAGTATTGGCCCATGTGGCGGGGACGTCGCCCATTTGCATGGGCATGTAGTTGCGGATGGCCTTTTTCCCGATCGCCGACTCAATGGCTTCGATGAAATCCATTAGGCGCACCTTGTCACCATTGCCGATATTGACGACACGGTAGGGCGCGACGGGGGACAGGCTGTCGCTGTCCTCGATCTCATCCGTGCTGGCGGGCCGCACCGGAGGCACGTCGATCAGCAAGCGGATGCCACGGACCAAATCCTCGACATTGGTAAAGTCGCGATACATGTCGCCGTGGTTGTAGATATCAATCGGGCGGTCTTCGAGGATCGCGTCTACGAACTTGTACAGCGCTAGATCTGGCCGCCCCCAGGTGCCATAAACCGTGAAGAAACGGAACATGGTGGTCGGCAGGTCCCAAAGATGGGCATAAGAATGGGCCATCGCCTCATTGGCCTTCTTGGTCGCCGCGTAGATCGTCAGCTGCGTGTCGGCCTTTTCAACCTCGGTAAACGGCATGTCCTCATTGGCGCCATAGACAGAAGAGGTGGATGCCATCAGAAGGTGCTGTACCTTGTGCTGACGCGCGACTTCCATCACGTTGAAGGTGCCGACGACGTTCGAGTTGATGTAGCTGCGTGGCTCTTCCAAGCTGTAGCGCACGCCGGCCTGTGCGGCGAGGTGGATGATCACCTGGGGCTGGAACTCATCCGCGACCTGCATCAGCCGTTCGTGGTTTTCCAGCATGTCCTCGGTGGTGGTAAAGCCGGGATTTTGCAGCAACAACTGGTGGCGTCGTTGCTTGAGGGCGACGTCGTAATAGTCGGTCATCCCGTCATAGCCATGCACACGGAACCCTTCGGACAGCAACAGCTTCGCCAGATGAAAGCCAATAAATCCGGCCGTGCCCGTGATCAAAACCCGCTTCATACATCCCTCACGCTTCGGCGACCCGTCTGCAATGTCTATCAAGGTTGCGCGGCCATTGGTCAACCGCCCGTTTCCGGGCCGATTGCCGATTGTCCGTCGTAGCCGGTCAGAGTAGAGGTCATTGGATGGTGACGGGTTGGATCAGAGGGCTACTTGGACCGGGCGGAATGCGCGGCGCGGATGTGTCGGGCATAAGACCTGAGGCGCGTTTCGTGGCGGTCGGAGATATCCACGGACGTCTGGACCTGTTGCAAGCCCTGCTGCCGAAGCTTGATGAGGGCCTGCCCTGGGTGTTTGTCGGTGACTATATCGACCGGGGCGATTACAGCGCGCAGGTGTTGCGGCAGTTGAAACATCTGAGTTTGACCTCGAACGGGCGCGTAACCTGCCTGCTGGGCAATCATGAAGAGATGTTACTGCGGTTTCTTGAGGATCCGTTCGGAATTGGCCCGCTGTGGATGAACAACGGGGGCGTCCAGACGCTGGCCTCCTTTGGCATTAAGGATATCCACGCCGATAGGGGCGATCTGGCAGAGCGTTTGCGCCTTGCCATGGGCGAGGCGCTCGTGGACTGGCTGACCGAGAGGCCCTTGATGTGGAACAGCGGCAATGTCTCTGTCGTTCATGCCGCTCTGGACCCTCGGGTATCAGCGGAAAAACAGGACCGGAGAACCTGTCTTTGGGGCCACCCCAAGTTCCGACAGCAACCGCGCCGAGATGGTCAATGGGTGGTGCATGGACACACAATCGTTGATCAGGCCGAGGTTCGGGACGGGGTCATTTCGATCGACACCGGCGCTTTCGCGACCAACTGCCTGACCGCTGCTGAGTTGTACCCCGGAGGGGTCACGTTCACGGCAACGGCTTAGGTCGTTTGGCCCGAGCCGAAAGATCGCCGCGGGCCGAGTTGCTCTAGCCTACGATCATCTGCTTCATACGCAGCGCTTCGTATTCCAGCTCTTTCAGACGGAAATGCACGACGTCACCGATGGTGATCATACCGCATAAAAGGCCATCGCGGACAACCGGCATATGGCGGAACCGGCCCTCGGTCATGGTTTTCAGAACCGCATTCAACGTATCGTCGGGCGCGCAGCTCTGAACCTCTTTGGTCATCAGATCTTCGACCGATTGTGGCAGGGTCTGGCCGGGCGTATCAGCCATCCGGCGCACGATGTCACGCTCGGACAGGATGCCCTGCAGCGCGCCATTCTGGTCGGTCACCAGAACGGCACCGATGTGTTTTTCCTTGAGAATATTCACCACCGTGTGGATCGTCTCGTTCGGACGGACCGAGAACACCGCGTCGCCTTTCCCCTCAAGCAGTTTCGCCACGGTCGTCTGCGACTGCGACAGGTTCGATCCCGTCGACTGGCTGTAGGTGGACTTGTCCTGCTTGTCGCCGCGTGTGGGGGCCTGGTATGAGGTTGGGGCCATGGGTAATCTCCTTTTTGGTTCTTGCAAAGTCTTTCCCTTTCACCTTAGCGCAGCTAAATGGCCTGTATAGGGTGCAAATGCCCGCATCGGCGAAAACCCGGAGTCCAAGTCTGTGAGTGACATCTATCTGACACCCCCCATTGCTGCGCTGATTTTCTTTGTTGTGGTGGTCTGCGGCCATAATTTCCGGATGGTGTGGAAACAGCAGCCGGACGGGTGGCAAAAGCGGGCGTGGCTGTTCGGACTTCCAGCTGGGATCGGCCTTTTGATGTTGGGTTTTTTGCCGCTAAAGCTGTGAAGCCGGTTTGACTCTGACCGGGGTCGCTGGCATATGCCGGGCACTGCTTTTCCCGGAGACTGATCCATGCGTCTACTGCCTGCGCTGGCCCTTGCCACCCTTTTGACTGGCTGCCTGTTCGACAAGGAACCCGATGTGGTGCGCCTGTCGGGTGAGACCATGGGTACGACCTTCAATGTCACTGCGATTGGCGAGGATCTGGACGAAACCGCGTTGGCTGCATCGGTCGAAGAGACTCTGGCCGCAGTCAACGCCAAGATGTCGAACTGGGATCCGAATTCCGAGGTTTCGACCTTCTCGGCGTCCACCAGCACCGACCCTGTTGCGGTATCCGACGAGTTCGCGCTGGTTCTGGCCGCTGCAAATGACGTTCACGACAAAACCGATGGAGCCTTTGACGTCACCCTCGGCCCGTTGATCGAGCTGTGGGGCTTTGGCCCGCGCAAGCCCGAAGACCCTGTGCCATCCGATGCTGATATCGAGGCTACTCTGGCGGGTGTCGGGCAAAAGCGGCTTTTGACGCTGGATGCTGAGGCAGGAACGCTGACAAAATCCGAACCTGGCGTTGGGATCAATCTATCGGCCATCGCCAAAGGCTATGGCATTGACGCCGTCGCCGAGACCCTGCGGGACGCAGGCATCGAAAACTATCTGGTCGAGATCGGCGGTGATCTGGTCTCAAAAGGCCAGAATGACAAGGGCGAAACATGGCAGATCGGAATCGAAAAGCCTCAGGCCGGGTCCCAGAGCTTGCAGCTGATCGTGTCGCTGGACGATCGCGGCATGGCCAGCTCGGGCGACTACAAGAACTACTTTGAACAGGATGGCGTGCGCTATTCGCATATCATCGACCCTACAACCGGGCGCCCGATTACGCACCGGACGACCTCGGTCACGGTTCTGGCGGAAAACGCCATGATGGCGGATGCCTGGGCGACTGCAATGCTGGCGCTTGGTCAGGAAAAGGGTATGCAACTGGCCGAAGAGCATAAACTTGCCGTGTATTTCATCTCGCGGGATGTGACAGGCGGCGATGATGCCTATATAACGTCGCACAGCAGCGCGTTCAAAGACGCCCTGGGCACCAACTGATTGGTAGGAACCGAGATGAGCACCTTCATTCTGGCCTTTATTCTTCTGTCTCTGGTCATGGTCGGCATGTCGCTGGGTGTGATGTTGATGGGTAAAACCATCAAGGGCAGCTGCGGCGGTCTGAACGCGATCTCGGGCGCGGATAAATGCGTGGTCTGCCAAAAGGACATCGACCCGGACAGCCCTCTGCGGGATCAGCTGCAATGCAAGCGCGCCAAGAAGATGCTGGAGCAGATGGAGCGTCAGGCCTAATCGGCATTTGCACTGCCCATCGGGAATTGGCTAGATAGCCTCCGGACCAGATCGGAGGCGCGTGTGGCCAAAGCCAAGAATATCCTGTTCATCATGTTCGACCAGCTGCGCTGGGATTACCTGAGCTGCTACGGGCATCCGCACCTCCACACGCCGAATATCGACCGTCTGGCCGCCCTGGGTGTGCGGTTCAATCGCGCCTATATCCAATCGCCGATCTGTGGCAGTTCGCGCATGTCGACCTATACGGGTCGGTACGTACATCCGCATGGTGCCTCGTGGAACGGGATCCCCTTGAAGGTTGGCGAGATGACCATGGGCGACCACCTTCGTAAGGCGGGGATGGAATGCTGGCTGGTTGGCAAAACCCATATGCGCGCAGATGCGGAAGGCATGGCGCGGCTCGGCCTTGAACCGGATAGCCTGATTGGCGCCCGTGTGGCGGAATGCGGTTTTGACGTGTTCGAACGCGATGACGGCATGCGCCCTGAAGGGCCGGACGGGTTTTACGACCCCGATGGGGCCAAGGCCTACAATGAGTATCTTCGAGACAAAGGGTATGAAAGCGACAACCCCTGGCATGACTTCGCAAATTCCGGTTTGGATGCGGACGGCAATGTTCTGTCTGGCTGGTTCCTGAAAAACTCGTCCGAAGCTGCGAACATTGCCGAAGAAGACAGCGAGACTCCCTATCTGACCGGGCGCGGGATTGAGTTCATGGAGACCCATGACGCCCCATGGTGCTGTCACCTAAGCTTCATCAAACCGCACTGGCCCTATATCGTGCCAGAGCCCTATGCCTCGATGTACGGGCCTGAGCATGTGCTGCCGGTGGTGCGATCTGACGAGGAACGCCAGAACGCGCACCCGGTTTTGAAAGCGTTCATGGAGACCAAAATCGGTGAGACCTTCTCGCGCCAGGATGTGCGTGAGGCGGTGATCCCGGCCTATATGGGCCTAATAAAGCAGGCCGATGATCAAATGGGCCGGTTGTTCGACTGGATGGAGCAGACCGATCGGATGGACGATACGATGATCGTCCTGACTTCGGATCACGGGGATTTTCTGGGCGACCATTGGATGGGCGAGAAAACGTTCTTCCACGATACCTCGACCAAAATGCCGCTGATTATCTATGACCCTTCGCCCGAGGCCGACGCGACCCGAGGCACGGTGAGCGATGCGCTGGTTGAATCCATTGATCTAGCTCCGACATTCGTCGAAGTGGCCGAAGGCGACGTCGCCAATCATATCCTCGAAGGTCATTCCCTACTGCCGATCCTGCATGGGCAGGCGCAGGAGCTGCCTCGTGATGTTGTGATCTGCGAATACGACTATTCCGCGTCGCCAATTGCCGAGCGCATGGATGCCTCGGTCCGCGATGCGGTGATGTTCATGGTCGCCAACAAACGCTGGAAGCTTATCCATTGTGAGGGCGGGCACTGTCCGATTCTGTTCGATCTTGAAAACGACCCGGAGGAGTTGGTTGATCTGGGCAACAGCGAAGATCATTCCGAGGTGATCAGTGAAATGTATGACCAACTGTTTGCATGGGCGCGCCGCCCGTCACAGCGCACAACGCGGTCTGAACAGCAACTGATCGAGATGCGAACCAAAAGCCGGGGCAGGGGGATCGTGTTGGGGATCTACGACGAAAATGACATGCCGCTGGAACTGACGGTCAAATACCGAAACCGCAAAGCCAAGCCTTACAAGAGTTATCTGAAGGACTAACTGCGCCGCGCTTTCCACTGAACATATCGGGCCATGCCGCGCTCCAACAGGTTCGGGGTCTTGCCGTCATCCAGATGCAAATCTCCTCCACCAGCCCGGTACATCTCGGCAAACACATCCAACACCTTGGATTTCACCATGCCGCGCAGCGGGACATGGGCCATCATGCCATAGGTCGCAGCCCCTCCGGTTTTGGCGAGCTCAGGGTTGGCGCGAACGGTCGCGACCGCCTGGGCGAGATCGCTCAGGTATTCATCGGTTACATGCCGGTGTTTGGCAGTGACCATGCAATGGATGCCATCTGGGTTTTGAACGCGATTGATGCTCCAACCGGCGCGCTCCAGTTGATCCGCCACGGCATAGATGTTGAGCTTCGGATCAGTTGAGCCATAGGCCAGCGACGGCCCCTGCGGGTTCCCCAGAATGCGCAGGCCGTCTATCGCGACTATGCCTGCCTTCAACGTCTCGACCGCTTCGGTCGTGTCTTTCGCCAACCGGCAGTAGCCGTCTTCGCCCAGTTTCTGCATCACCGCCCAGGCGGCGGCATAGGCTCCGCCCGGTCTGGTGCCCAGCAGGGCGGGTGAGGCAAAAACTCCTCCGGGCCAATCCTGGCAGACGAACATCTGGTGCTTCAGCAGGTCCAGATTGCGATAGAGGATGGTCGACGCCCCCTTGGCCGCATAGCCGTATTTGTGCAGATCAGCCGAGATGGACGTCACCCCCGGCACCCTGAAATCCCAATCGGGCAGGTCAACGCCGTTCCGCTCCATGAAGGGCAGGATCAGCCCGCCGACGCAGGCGTCGATATGCAAGGGAATGCCTTTGGACTGTGTGATCGCGCCCATCTCGGCGATTGGATCAATCGTCCCATGCGGGTATTCCGGCGCAGAACCGAGTACCATCACCGTGCCCGCGTCAATCATCCTCGCAAACTTGGAGATATCGGTGGCGTAGTCCGGGGTCATCGGCAAAAGGCGCGCCTTGACTCCGAAGTATTCGGCCGCCTTGAACCAGGCGACATGGGCGGTCTTGGGCAGGATCATGTTCGGACGGGTCACCTTGCGCATTTTGCGCGCCATGTCCCGGTAGGTTTTGACCGCCATCAGACAGCTCTCGGTGCCGCCCGCAGTGACCACGCCACAGGTGTCCGGCCCGCCCTTCAGCAACCCGGCCAAGGTTGAGATGATCTGCGTCTCCATCCGTTTGAGGCTTTGGAACGCGGCCGGATTCAATCCGTTGGCTGATGAGAAAGCGCTATAGGCCTTGGCTGTGAAAGCGTCGTGGTCATCGTCCAGATGATAAACAAGGCTCCACGTCCGGCCCTCACGGTAGTTCGGGTCGTTTTCGGCAAAGGATTTTAACTGGTCCAGGATCTCGCCCTCGGGGCGGCCTTTCTCCGGCAATTTCTGATGATCCACGTCCTATCCCTTTCCTGCCAGCAGCAGCGCCAGTGAAATGCCCAGATAGTTCCCGATGGCAAAGCCAAGAATGCCGGTTGCTATGCCTGACATCAAAATCGCAGGGTTTCGCAAGCTGCGCGCGACCATGGGCACAAAAGCAGGCGACATAACGGCAGCGACCGAGGTGATCAGGAACGTATCCCGGTCGACCCCCGCAACGCGTGCGAGCAGGGCATGCAAACCGAAGCTGCCGAAGGTGGCGATCAGCACAAAGCCAAGAACGGACAGGTCCATATCGCGCAACTCCGCCAAATCCATTGATGCCGCAACGCTGAAAGAAAACGCGTAAAGCAGGTACATGCCCATATGAGGTGCGGCCCGGTTCTTGCGCAACGACGGCGTGACTGAGCCGAGCAGACCCATCGATGTCAGAAGAACCACAGTCATGACCTGCGAGGGCGCAAAGCTGAACAGAGGGGTCAGAAGCACGGCTGCGGCCACGCAAAATGAACCAGCCAGAAAGGCCACCACCCCCTGGTGGAGCATATTCGGCGCGTTGGCCTCGTTCGAGTCGGGCGCCTGCGTGTCGCGATCACCCGGGAAAGGCTTCAGAAAGCGGGCGAAAACCAACGGGGCCAGAGTCATTACAAACAACAGGTATCCTGCGCCGACAACAGTATCGACGGTTGCAAACAGCAGATATCGGTTCTCGGGGATATCCAGCGCTAGTTTGATCGCGCCCATATTCGCAAGGCCGCCGGTATACATCCCCACAGCCATACCGGACAGCTGCTCACTCTGCGCTGTACCGCCTGCTTGAAACGCAAAGAAAAGGCCCGTCGCAACAAGCGTGACCGAGACAACGGCCAGTGCCATCGACAAAAGCGCAGAACCTGCGATCCGCCCCCAAGCCCCAAGGTCGACCCCAAACAGCAGCAACGGTAGGGCAAGTCCCAAACTGGCCTCCATGACCACGTCACGGACCTGACCAGCCGCGTCAGGTTGCAGACCAGATAGCCCCAGCGCCAATCCGGCCATATAGCACAGCACAATCGGCCCCAGCCGTCCGGCCAAAGTCGAATGCCGCGCTAGCAGCACCATCGCGGCGGGCGCCAAAAGGTATATCAGTGCGAAGACTGCGATCTCTGGCTGCATAGGTTCCCTCTCCCTGAAGGTAAGACTAGGCAGCGCGACGCCGTTCGCACAAGGTGGTCTGACGTAAGGTTCACGTTCCTTTCGGGTAAGGAAATCCGGGTGTCTGGGTCGGTTTACGAAACGATTAAATCTGCGCTGATGGGCGCAAAGGCGGTTCACCCCAAAGCGGTCAGGCGATAGAAGGTTCGCCAAGAGCAGTTACCGGAGACCAAAATGGCCATGCCCAAACCCGTAGTTCTGTGTATTCTTGATGGTTGGGGATTGTCCGAAGACACTCAGGCCAACGCGCCATATTTGGCCAATACACCTACATTCGATGCGATCATGCAGGGCCCGCATGCCACGCTGATAACGCATGGGCCGGATGTGGGTTTGCCCAGCGGTCAGATGGGAAATTCCGAGGTTGGGCACACCAATATCGGTGCGGGCCGTGTGGTGGCGATGGACCTAGGCCAGATTGATCTGGCGATCGAGGATGGCTCATTTTTTAACAACGCCGCGCTGCAAGCTTTCATTGCTAAGGTGAAAGCGACGGGCGGGACGGTGCATCTGATGGGGCTAGCCTCGGATGGCGGTGTCCATGGGCATGTGAACCATATCGTTGCAGCGGCCAAAGCGATCACGGATGCCGGCGTTCCGGTGGCTCTGCATGCAGTGACCGACGGGCGCGATGTCGCTCCGAAATCTGCTTTCACCTACATCTCCGAGCTTGAGGAACGTCTGCCAGAAGGCGCGCGTATCGTCACCGTTTGCGGGCGTTACTTCGCCATGGACCGCGACAACCGGTGGGAGCGTGTCAGCCAAGCCTACAACGCCATGATCAAAGGACAGGGCCGTGCCGGTACCGCGGTGCATGCGGCAGTCGATCACGCTTACAACCAATCCGAGACGGATGAGTTCATCGTGCCGACCGTGCTGAAAGGTTATGACGGTGTCAAAGATGGTGACGGGTTTTTCTGCCTGAATTTCCGCGCCGACCGCGCGCGGGAAATACTGCGCGCGATTGCCGAGCCGGGCTTTGACGGTTTCGACACAGGCCCGCGTCCGGTTCTGTCCGCATTGTTGGGCATGGTCGAATATTCCGACGGCCACAACGCCTATATGACGACCGTGTTCCCCAAACGGGCCATCGCGAACACTCTGGGCGAGTGGGTGGCCAAGCAGGGATTGCGCCAGTTCCGTCTGGCCGAAACCGAGAAGTATCCCCATGTCACCTTCTTCCTGAACGGCGGCAAGGAGGTCCCCGAAACTGGCGAAGATCGCTTCATGCCCAAGTCGCCCAAAGTGGCCACCTACGATCTACAGCCCGAGATGTCCTCGGCCGAGGTGACGGACAAGTTCGTTGAGGCCATCGAAGCGGGCTATGATCTGATTGTCACAAACTATGCCAACCCCGATATGGTCGGCCATACCGGAGACCTTGGCGCTGCAATCAAAGCCTGCGAGGCCGTGGATCAAGGTCTGGCTCGCGTGGTTGCCGCGCTGGAAAAAGCCGGGGGGGCGATGATCGTCACCGCCGATCACGGCAATTGCGAAGTGATGATAGACCCGGAGACAGGCGGCCCGCATACCGCGCATACATTGAACCCGGTTCCGGTGGCTTTGGTTGGCGGTCCTGAGGGGGCGACGCTCCGTACCGGGCGTTTGTCGGACCTTGCGCCCACTTTGCTGGCACTGATGAACCTGCCCAAACCGCCTGAAATGACTGGGGAAAGCCTGCTGTCATGAGGGTCCTGGCCGCAGCCTTGGCGGTGGTCCTGTGTGGCCCGGCGGAGGCGCAGAACACGCCGTCTCAGGCGGCACTGGCGGCAGCCGAGATGTTGGAACAGGCGTCCATCTCGCTGTCTGAGGCGGAAAGCGCACGCGACCGGGTGCGCGCTCTGACCGAGACGATCCAAGCTTACGAGGCCGGGTTGTCCGCCATGCGGGACGGGTTGCGCATGGCCGCCACGCGCGAGGCGCAGCTGTCGGCGGAGCTGCGTTCACGGGAACAGGATGTGGCACAGTTGCTGGGTGTATTGCAGACCATTGAAACGACCACCCCGCCGGTGCTGATGTTGCACCCTTCGGGCCCCTTGGGGGCTGCGCGAGCCGGGATGATGCTGTCCGAAGTGACACCGGGCCTGAATGCCAAGGCGCAGGCTTTGGCACAGGATTTGCAAGAGGTTCAGACCCTGCGCCTGTTGCAGCAGGATGCAGCGGAAACCTTGACCGAAGGTCTGACCGGGGTGCAGTCCGCCCGCACCCGCCTGAGCGAGGCCATCGCGGATCGCACTGGGTTGCCGCAGCGCTTTGTTGAAGACCCGATCAAAACGGCGATCCTTATCTCTTCGACAGAAACACTGGATGGGTTTGCTACAGGCCTGTCGGAAATCTCGGAAGGGGAGATCGCGGAAAGCGACGACAATATTCAAAGCCGCAAAGGCGAAGTGCCACTGCCGGTCCAGGGCGTTCTTTTGCACCGGGCCGGGGAAACAGACGCAGCAGGCGTAACGCGGCCGGGGCTCGTGCTTGGTGCACGCCCCCGTGCCCTGGTGACGACGCCCACGGCGGCTACAATTCGCTACCGGGGGCCGCTTCTGGACCTTGGCAATCTGATCATTCTAGAGCCCCAGCCCGGCCTTCTGTTTGTCTTTTCGGGCTTGCAGGAAGTCTACGGAGACATAGGTCAAGTGATACCAGAGGGCACTCCGGTCGGTTTGATGCCCGGTGAAACGCCGGAAATCGGTGCTATTTTGTCAACTCGTGGTGATGGCACTGGAACTGACCGGTCAGAAACGCTCTATATAGAGGTCAGAGAAGATAACAGCCCCGTGGACCCCGAGTCGTGGTTTCGGACCAGCAAGGATGGATAAACGAGTATGAAGAAATTTGTGATGGCCGGACTGGCCGGAACGGTTGCAGGCATCATTGCAACAACTCAGATCGCAGGACCGCTGCTGGCGCAGGAGGCCGAGAGCAAGGCCGATGTTTACCAGCAACTCGACCTGTTCGGTGACATTTTCGAACGCATCCGCGCGCAATACGTCGAAGAGGTTGAGCCGGAAGAGCTGATCGAAGCCGCGATTGACGGCATGTTGACCTCGCTTGATCCGCATTCCAGCTACCTGTCGCCTGACGACGCCGAACAGATGCGCGTTCAGACCCGGGGTGAGTTTGGTGGTCTTGGTATCGAGGTCACGCAAGAGGAAGGCTTTGTCAAAGTCGTCTCTCCGATAGACGACACGCCCGCTGATGAGGCCGGGATTGAGGCCGGAGATTTCATCACCCATGTGGACGGCGAAAGCATTCTGGGCCTGACGCTGGACAAGGCGGTTGAACTGATGCGCGGTCCTGTCGGCTCGGAAATCGTGATCACCGTTGTGCGTGAAGGTGAGCCTGATCCGTTCGATGTCACCATCATTCGTGACACGATCAAACTGACAGCTGTACGCGCGCGGACCGAGGGCACCAGCGTTGTCATGCGGGTGACCACCTTCAACGACCAAACGTTCCCGAACCTGCAGGCCGGAATGGAAGAGCAGATCGAGGAAGCAGGCGGGATCGACAAGGTCAACGGCTTTGTATTGGACCTGCGCAACAACCCCGGCGGTCTGCTGACGCAGGCGATCAAGGTCTCGGACGCGTTCCTGAACGAAGGTGAGATCGTCTCGACCCGTGGGCGTGACCCGCAGGACGGCGAGCGTTTCAACGCGACCCCCGGTGATCTGGCCGAAGGCAAGCCGATTGTGGTGCTGATCAATGGCGGCTCCGCCTCGGCCTCGGAAATCGTGGCCGGTGCCCTGCAGGACCACCGTCGCGCAATTGTTGTTGGCACGAAGAGCTTTGGTAAAGGCTCGGTGCAGACGGTGATGCCGCTGCGCGGTGACGGTGCGATGCGTCTGACCACATCGCGGTACTACACGCCGTCTGGCCGCTCGATCCAGGCGTTGGGTGTCAGCCCGGACATCATCGTGGAACAACCGCGCCCGGCTCCGGAAACCGAAGAAGAGGATGATCGTCCGGCACGCTCGGAAGCGGATCTGCGCGGCAGTCTGAACAATGACAGCCTCAGCGAGGATGAAATCCGCCAGATCGAAGAAGATCGTGCCAAGGCCGAAGCCACGGCTGAGCTGCGGGAAGAGGATTACCAGCTGGCCTATGCCATCGACATCCTCAAAGGCCTGTCGGCGTTCAATCCTGACGGCCCGTCTCAGTAAAATCGAGGCTCAGTAAAATCCAAAGGGTCGCGCCAGGCGCGGCCCTTTCAGCTTTCGATCTTGTGCAGCTTGGCTTCATCTAGCATCAGCGCCAGAAGAATGCCCACGGACACCGAGATCGTGGAAAAGATGAACGCCATGCTCATGCCGCTGTCAAAGGCAGTTGTGAGCGCGGATTTGACCGCCTCGACCTGATCCGCGCTCAGCTTTGCCATAACTGCATGTGCTGAATCGGTGCTGAGCGTGCCTCCGTTGATGGCCCGTTGTTCGGCATCGGTCAGATCAATGCCAGCGGCGGCAAGTTTGTCCCGCAATGTAGACAGCGACACCGCATACATGATGGCCGTCGCACAGGCGACCGAGATTGCCCCGTAGACAAGATGCGTCATGAAGCTTAGGCCACCCACCAGCCCGGCGCGTTCAGGTTTGACTGCGCAAACCGCAGCGGTTCCGGACGGCCCGACCGTCAGGGTCGCGCCCAACCCGATCATCGCCATGCCCGGCAGGATGTGGAAATAGCCCAAACTGCTGGGCAGGATCACGATACTGGCCGATCCGACAGCCGCCAGAACATAGCCACAAAACAGCAGGCGTTTAGGCCCGAAATCATTGTAGAGCGTGCCGGAGACAATCGACCCCACCGCCAACAGGATAGTCAGAGGGGCCAGCCCAAGCGCCGATTGGAAAGTCGTCCAGCCCAGCACCTTTTGCATGTATTGCGGAAAGTACAACAACGCGACGAAGGCGGCTGAGACGTTGAACATATTCAGGCCAAGCGTGATCAGAAATTCTCTATTATGCATTAATTGCGGCAATAGGAGCGGCTCTTTCACCCGCTTTTCAACGCGCGGAAACAGCAGGAACAGAACGGCGCTGACAAAGAAAAGCAGCAAAAGCGGGATTGACGACCAGCCCCAATCAGCCCCCACATCCAGCGCGTAGAGGAGAAGAAGCACAGCAAAGGACAGGATTCCCATACCGGCAAAGTCGATGTGTTCGCCCTGTTTGTGCTGGGTCTCCCGCTCCATCAAAATCAGTGCGGTTGCCATCGAGATGCAGGAGAACACGACGTTGGCGAGGAAGAAGTATCGCCATTCGCCTAAACTGACGGCAAGTCCGCTGATCATTGGGCCAAACACATTGCCCGTGGTCACGCCCGCCAAGATCAGACCCATGACAAGCGCGCGGTGTTCCTGTTTGGAGACTTTGGTGGCCCCAAAGGCCAAGGTACAGGGCCAGACGCATCCTGCGCCAATGCCTTGCAAGGCGCGCGCGCCGATCAGGAAATCGAGGCCGGGCGCGAAGAAGCACATCACCGAGGCAAACAGAAAGATCGACAAGCCGATGATCATCACGCTGCGGTGTCCGTACATGTCGCCCAAACGTCCTCCGGCGACCATGGTCATGGCGAAGAACAGTGCGTAAATGTTCAGAACCCACTGGGTGCTGGTGATATCGCTGTCAAAGCTGCTTTCGATTGACGGAACCAGCATCAGAGCCCCGGTAAAGTCGATGCCGATGCCAAATGCGGTCACCATCAAGGCAATGACTTTGATGATACTTTTGCGATCCATGGCGGCTTCCGGAGTGTTGCGGCTGCCTCAATGATGCATGTAAATGGCGAAAAAGATAGGAAAACCCGGGTAGCGGCTCAGCTCGGGTCCCGGCAAATTCTGCGAAAAGCTCGCTTGAGCATGTCAAGCTCACCGCGCAATAGCTCGACTTCGGCGCGTAGGTCGTCGGCGGCAGGTTCGCCCGCGATCACCGTGAAATCACCGAGTTTCTGGGCCGTTGAGCGCTCGGATATGACAAAGCTATGGACCCCGTCCGACAGCGCCGCGATCGGCACCGGGATGGTCACGGACCAGCCGCCCTCGACATCCGAGAGTGTAACACCATCGACGTCCTCCCCCCGGTACAGCACCTGAATATCCGGCTGGGTCAGGGCGCGCAGATGCCCTTGCCAAGTTCCGTTCTCAAACCGGGTCCGGGTCAGTAGTGGCTCAGTCATTCCCAAGGACCTCACAAATCAGCGCGATGGTGGCGGCACAAAGTCAGGTCGCGCATAATGACGCTGTTCATGCCGGGGTTTTCAAGGATTAGGTCCAACCAGACCTTCTCGATCCGTTTCTCATTCAACGGCAGATGGGCCAGATCGAAATCGACGCTGGGCGACGGGCTGGCCAGATTAAGCTTGCGCAGAACCTGTTCGGTATTCGGACCGCTGAGGATGTTGAGCCTGGCAAAGAGGTCGATCTCCTGTTCCGCGTCAATCTGCGTATCCAGACGGATAAGGTGCTGCAGGCTCAGACCCTGAGAGGCATCGCTTGGCAGTTGGATCGAAAGCGAGAGGAAGCTGCCTTCGAAGCCAAAGACCTCGACTGCCATATTGAAAGGTGCCAGATCGTTGGACAGACGGTTGCGGTTTTGGCTCAGGGCGATCTCGGCCTGTGGGCAATCGTGAAACACCTGTACCTGATCATTAAGGGACGCTTTGCGCGGAGGGGAGGCAATGCCGGGCGTCGCAAGAGGCCAGCGCCACAGATCGGGGCGCCAGCTCCAATCCGTGCCGATCGGTTTGGGAAACTGGTTCGAGCCTATTTGAGGGTCGCGCAGCCGCATATCCGCCGTGTCAATCACCTGCCTAAGCTGTGTTTGCAGGGCGCGCGCGCTGTCGCGCTGGCGTCGCAGTTCGGCCTGAGGGGCGTCACCCGCCATCTGCGCGGCCTTGCGCCAGCGGTCCAAAACCCTGCGGTGAAAATAGCGTTCGAGAATCCTACCCATGGTCCCTTCGTCCGACGTAGGACCTCTTTAGTCAAAGACCGGTCAAGGGACAAACCCGGAATTTGGATCTGTCGGTTTTCGGCGCGTAAGGCCACCGTCGGTTCTTGCATTACGTCGGGTCTGTGCTTAGGGTCGGGCCTCTTGAAAAAGCGGGTCGCCAGCAACCACGCCACGCATCAGTTTTTCATTCGACAAGGCCCGGCCATGGAACCCACCCTGTTTTCGTTCATTTGGAAACACTCCAAAAAACAACAGCTTGTGCTGTTGGTTCTGACGGTTCTTTCGTTTCCGTTCCTTTATGCCTCGCTTGAGCTGCCCAAGCAGATCATCAACGATGCCATTGGTGCGCCCGCGGATACGGTCACGATCTGGGGGGTGACCGTCACGCAGATTCAATACCTTATGATCCTGTGTTTTGTCTTTCTGGCCACTGTGATCGCCAGCGGCCTGATGAAGATGCGCATCAACACGATGAAGGGCGTTCTGGCGGAACGGATGCTGCGTCGCTTGCGATTTACGCTGATCAACCGGTCGATGCGCTTTCCGAAATCGTATTTCGCCACCACCAGTCAGGGTGAGCTGGTGTCGATGATCACTTCCGAGGCCGAACCTATGGGTGGTCTGATGGGCGACGCTATCGCTCAGCCGGTGTTCCAGTTCGGTCAGATGATGACCATCGTCACCTTTCTGTTCATGCAGAGCGTCTGGTTCGGGCTGGCCAGTATCGCCCTCATCCCGTTGCAGGCGTGGTTGATCCCGAAACTGCAACGTCAGATCAACCTGCTGAACAAAGAACGCATTCAGGAGGTCCGCCACCTGAGTTCCGAGATCGGCGAAAGTGCCGCTGGGATCAGCGATCTGCGCACCAATGGCGGCTGGCGCTACCGGTTGGCGCAATTCAGCTACCGTCTGGGGAACTTGTTCGAGATCCGCTTCAAGATCTACAACAAAAAGTTCTTCATGAAGTTCCTCAACAATCTGATCACTCAGATGACCCCGTTCTTGTTCTACTCGGTCGGAGGTTATCTGGCGATCACGGGTGAGGTGACTGTGGGTGCTCTGGTGGCGGCCTTGGGGGCCTACAAGGATTTGAGCGGCCCGTGGAAAGACCTGCTGACCTACTACAATCAGGTGCAGGACATGTCGCTGCGTTGGGAGATCGTGACCGAACGCTTCGCCCCGTCCAACATGATCCCGGAACATCTGTTCGAAGGCCGGCCCGAGGTCATTCCGCACCTCACCGGTGATATCGAACTGCGGAACATCACCGTGCGCGATGATGACGGCAAGACCATTTTGGAAGATATCGATCTGAGAATTCCCAAGGGCGCGCGGGTGGCGATTCAGTCGACAAACGCGGCCGAACGCACCGCTCTGGCGCAGCTTCTGACGCGTGAGGTGGTGCCAGTTCAAGGTGAGGTCCTGCTGGCCGGGCATAATCTCAACGAATTACATCAGGCGGTGATTGCTGCTCGGATTGGGTATGCGTATTCGCGCCCCTACCTGTTCGATGGAACTCTGGGTGACAACCTGCTGATGCCGCTGCGCCCTTATCCTCAGCACGGAACTGAGGCCAAGAAGGCCCCGAGCCGCCGCCAGATCGAGGCCGTGCGGTCCGGCAATCCGATAGATTCGCTCGAGGATGAGTGGGTCGATCCGGGGCTGGCCGGGCTGGACGATATCGACGACATCCGTGCGTGGTGGTTCCAACTGGTTGAGGCGATGGGCATTGACGAGTTCATGTTGCGCCGCACCCTGCGCACGCAGTTTGATCCAAAACTGCATCCGGGTCTCGCGCAAGAGCTTGTCAAACTGCGCGAGACAGTGGCCCAGAAATTGCACGACAAGGGCCTCGATCGCTATGTCTACCGGTTCGACCCGGATCAGTTCAATCCTGCGGTGCCTTTGGGTGGTAACTTGCTATTTGCAACGCCCGCGCGGGATATCACACCCGAGTCTCTGGCTGGTGATCAGCGGTTCCGCAACATGTTGCGCAGCCATGATCTGGCCGAGGAAGCAATGAACATGGCCAGCACCGTTATCGAGACGTTGGACCAGGCCTTTGGTCGCGATGGCACCGATCACCCGCTTTTCCTGCGGTTGGGCATGTCCAAAGACATGTATCACAGGCTTTTGGACATCAAGGATCGCCTGAAAACCAAAGGGGCTGATTCGGTCTCAGAACCGGATTGTGCGTTGATGCTGACGGTGCCGTTCCTGTTGACGGCCGAGCAAATTGGCCCCGACTTTCCGGATGAATACAAGGACAAGATCCTTGCGATCCGAAAACAGCAATCCGCCGCCATGCATGAGGCGCTGGATGGGATGTTCGTTCCTTTGTCGCCTGACGCCTATTTCCCGCGCCTGACCGTGATCGAGAATGTCCTTTACGGACGCGTTTCCCTAATGGCGGGTGCGCACGCCGAAGAGATTGAGGATCTGGTTGCCCAGGCCGTGAATGAGGCCGGTCTGCGCCGCCGCGCTGCAGCTACCATGTTCGACCTACCCTCGGGCTTGGGGGGGAACAACCTGCCTACGGTGTTCCAAGAACGCGCGTCGTTCTCGCGTGCGGGTATCAAGCGCCCCGATATCCTGATCCTCGATAAGGCGCTGGCCAGCCACGATTCGGAAAGTCGCCTGCGCACCCGGCTGCGCCTGCGGGAATTACTTCCCGAGTCGATCATGATCTTCATGGAGGATCACTTTGCTCATCCCGAGGCCTATGACCTGTTCGTCGAGGTCAAGGATGGCCGCGTCGACGGTGTCTCACGCACGCCTGTTCTGCATCAGGAGGGGGCTACTGCCGACCTCAGCAGAAAGCTCGAAATCATCTCGACCACCGAGCTTTTCTCAGGTATCGACGCGCGGAACCAACGGCTGCTTGCGTTCTCGGCGCAATGGTACGACGTCTCCGCGGGGCAGGTGATTTTCTCGCGCGGGCAGACGGCGGACGCAGCCTATCTGTGCATCCGGGGTCAGGCCCGGTTGGACTGGTCGGATGAAGATGGCAACAAACGCCCCATATCGATTGTTGAGCCGGGTCGCTTGATCGGGGATCTTTCGATCATCACCGGTGACCGCCGTCAACTTGATCTGGTTGCTAACACAGATTGCGCCTTCCTGCGTATCGGGGCCGAAGAACTGCGCGCCGTAGTCGAAAGCGACGCCTCGGTCGCGACGCAGTTGCTGCAGACCGTTGCGGGATATTTGACCACGCTCGCCACGCGGGTCAACACAGTTGCAAACCCGGCGGATGTCTTCCCGGACGTGGTGCAGGAAACCATTCTTGACGAGGCCGATGACGATGATTGAACCCGCCGCCTATGCCGCGCATGAGCATCTGGTGCGCGACGCCCGCGTGCGCCCTGACTTGTGGCGGTTGCTAGTCGGGCTGGTGATTGTTTGCGCGCTCTATTTGGCGGCGAACACTGTTCTTTTTGCGGCTATAGGAGCCCTCATCCCGCCCACTCAGGCCCAGGGGTTTTTGCGAGGCACGTCGCCCCTAGCGACATTTGTCCTGCTGGCCAGCTTTGGGTTTCTGACGATTGGAGTCGCTGTCGCAGCAAAACAGATGCAGCAAAGGTCACTCTGGGCGATTCTCGGAGAGCGCCGCCTGGCGATCAGTCAATTCATACGGGTTTTGGTGGCCCTGGTGGTTCTCGGTCTGGCACTGGCAGCCCTGCCGCCCTACGGAATGGGGGATCCGCTGACCCAGAACCTTGCCTTCTCGACCTGGATTGTGCTTCTGCCTTTTGCGGCAGGCGCCGTGCTGATTCAGACCAGCGCCGAAGAGATCCTGTTTCGCGGCTACCTGCAGCAATCCTTAGCCGCGCGGTTCCGGTCGCCGCTGATCTGGGTAGGGGTGCCTTCGGCCTTGTTTGCAGCGGGTCACTATGCGCCGGGGATTGCTGGCGACAACGCGCTGCTGGTTGCGGTCTGGTCCTGTGTGTTCGGCGTTCTGGCGGCTGATCTGACGGCTCGCTCTGGCACTTTGGGTCCGGCTATCGCTTTGCATTTCTTCAATAATGTGATCTCTCTCCTGATTATCTCATTGCCCGATACGCTCAGTGGTCTGGCCCTTTTCGTGTTGCCCTACGATATGTCGGATGGTGGGGTGTTGCGGCAGTGGTTGTGGGTGGATTTCGGCTCGATGATGGTTTGCTGGCTGACAGCACGACTAGTCATCAGGCGCTGATTGCATTTCTTTCCGTAGCGTCTTATTTGACGTCAACGCCGCACAATCCAAGGCTCTGATATGAACTGGATCACAAACTACGTCCGCCCCCGGATCAACTCGATCTTCTCGCGCAGAGAAGTGCCAGAAAATCTGTGGCACAAATGCGGTGAATGCGGAACGATGCTGTTCCATCGCGAATTGGCCGAAAACCAGAACGTCTGCACCCAGTGCGGCCACCACATGGCAATCACGCCGCGCGACCGGTTCGGTCACCTGTTCGATGGCGGGATTTTCACCGAAGTTGCGGTGCCTGCGCCCAAAGATGACCCACTGCAGTTCCGTGATCAGAAGAAATACCCTGATCGTATGAAGGCGGCCCAGAAGAAAACCGGCGAGAAAGAAGCCATGCTTGTTGCCACAGGCGAAATCGGGCGCACCCCGATTGTTGCCGCCGCGCAGGATTTCTCCTTCATGGGTGGGTCCATGGGCATGTATGTCGGCAACGCGATCATCGCCGCCGCGCAAGAGGCGGTTAAGCTAAAGCGCCCGCTGATCCTGTTCTCGGCCGCCGGCGGTGCCCGGATGCAGGAAGGCATCCTGAGCCTGATGCAGATGCCGCGTACCACCGTGGCCGTCGAGATGCTGAAAGAGGCGAACCTGCCCTATATCGTCGTTCTGACCCACCCAACCACCGGTGGTGTGACTGCATCTTACGCGATGCTGGGCGACGTGCATATCTCGGAACCCAACGCGCTGATCTGTTTTGCGGGTCCCCGCGTGATTGAGCAGACCATCCGTGAAAAGCTGCCCGAGGGGTTCCAGCGCGCCGAATACCTGCTGGATCACGGCATGCTGGACCGCGTGACTAAACGCACCGAGCTGCGTGAAGAGCTGATCACCATCACGCGCATGCTGATGAACCAGCCTCCGGCGATCAAAGGCGATCTGCCCGCACCGGAACCGGAAGAGGCTGCGGCAGACGCACCTGCTGAAGATACGGATCAGAAATGACCACCCAAACATCGGACGCCATCCTCGACCGGATGATGGCGCTGCACCCCAAGATCATCGACCTGACCTTGGACCGCGTCTGGCGTTTGCTAGAGGCATTGGACAACCCGCAAGACAAGCTGCCGCCGGTGATCCATATCGCCGGAACCAACGGCAAAGGTTCGACCCAAGCGATGATCCGAGCCGGGCTTGAGGGGGCAGAGCTGTCGGCCCATGCTTATACCTCACCGCATCTCGCTCGGTTCCATGAACGTATTCGTCTAGCCGGAGAGCTGATCTCCGAACCCGACCTGACGGCGGTGCTCGATGAGTGTTACGCGGCCAACGGCGGCGAGAACATCACCTATTTTGAGATTACGACCTGCGCGGCCCTTTTGGCCTTCGCACGAGCCAAAGCGGATTACACCCTGCTCGAGGTCGGCCTCGGCGGACGTCTGGATGCGACTAACGTGATCGAGAAACCCGCCGTGACGGTGATCACCCCGATCTCGATCGACCATGAACAATTTCTGGGCAATACGCTGGCGAAAATCGCCGCTGAAAAGGCCGGTATCATCAAACGCGGCGTGCCCTGCATCGTCGGCCCGCAACCTGATGAGGCGATGGAGGTGATCGAACAGACCGCCGCACGTCTCGGCGCGCCTCTCATTGCATATGGTCAACATTGGCACGTCACCGAAGAAAATGGCCGCCTGATTTATCAGGACGAAACAGGCTTGCGTGACCTGCCACTGCCCAACCTCTTGGGTGCCCACCAGATCCAGAACGCAGGCGCGGCCCTTGCCGTTCTGCGCCACCTCAACCTTGGTGACGCCGCTTATGAGGTCGCCATGAGCAAGGCTGAATGGCCCGCGCGGATGCAACGCCTTAAAACCGGCCCGCTCGTGCAAGCCGCAGGGCAGGCCGAACTTTGGCTGGACGGAGGGCACAACGCCGCAGCCGGGATCGCTCTGGCCGAGGTTCTGTCGAACTTGCCGAAGCGCCCGACCCATATGATCTGCGGTATGCTGAATACCAAAGATGTGACGGGCTACCTCGCGCCGCTTGCCAAACAGGCCCAAAGCCTGACCGCCGTTTCCATCCCAGGTGAGGCCGCAACCCTCAGCGCGGATGAAACAGCCGCCGCTGCCGCCAAGGTAGATCTGCCCGCATCAACTGCCAACAGCGTGACCGAGGCGCTCGACACAATCGTCGCCAAAGACCCGCGTGCACGTATCCTAATCTGCGGGTCCCTCTACCTTGCGGGCAATATCCTGCGCGAAAACGGCTAAGATCCGCCCGCAGGGCTTCATCTGGCTAAAAATATCCCGGGGGAGCCGCCAGCGGCGGCGGGTGCGGAGCCCCCTATTTCCCCCAATCCTGATCCTGCATTTCCCGTAGCCGAGACGCGGTGCGCTCAAACTCAAAAGTCCCTTCGCCCTCGACATACAGCATCTCGGGCTCAGCCGCCGCAGAACAGATCAACCGAACTTTTGCCTCATACAACGCGTCGATCAAGGTCACAAAGCGTTTGGCCTCATTGAAGTTGTTGCGGGACAGACGGGGAATATCCTCCAATACCAGAACCTTGACCGTTTCGGCGATAGCCAGATAGTCCCCGGGACCCAGCATCCGACCGCATAGGTCATAGAAGGATGCCCGTGCAACCCCATTGCGAAAAGCTGGCAGCTCAACAGCGCGACCTTTGACCTGCAAGATCAAGGGCTCTGCCGTGCCGCCGGACAGATCCGTCCAAACGGCGCGTATCTTCTCACGCGCTTCCGGGCCAATTGGCGAGAAATAGACCGGCGCGCCCTCAAGGCGGTTTTGGCGGTAGTCGGTCGGCGAGACCAGCTCCCATACCTGAAGCTGCTCTTTGATATGGGCGATGAAAGGCAAAAACAGCTGTCGGTTCAAACCGTCCTTGTACAGATCATCCGGATGCCGGTTCGAGGTCGTGACGATGACCACGCCCCCCGCATGCAGCAGATCAAACAGGCGTCCGACGATCATGGCATCGGTAATATCGGTGATCTGCATTTCATCAAACGCCAGCAGCTTGACCGATTTCACGACCTCCTGCGCGACCGGGGCTAGCGCGTCTTCGACACCATCCTTACGCGCCTTGTGCATACCCGCATGGATTTCCTGCATAAACGCGTGAAAATGCACCCTCCGCGCCGGTATATCTTCCAGCGCATCGACGAACATATCCATCAGCATGGATTTCCCACGCCCAACCCCGCCCCACAGGTACAGCCCTTTGGGCGGAGGTGGCGCCTTGCGAAACAAACCCCGCTTCACCGGTGCGCTCAATTCGGCCCGGATACGTTCGAAATGCGGCAGAACGGCTTCCTGCGCATCATCCCGCGTCAGGGACCCATCGGAGATACGTTCGTTATACAGCGAAATCAGATCCGTCATGGGTTTGAGCCATAGCGCCCGCACTGCGCGTTGAAAAGCGGGCAATTTCAGGCACGCATCAATTTTCCTTATGTCGAACCGCAAATCTACTGAATTGACGCGCCGAAGAAAAACAGTAGCGTCGCAAAACTTGTTTGTCTGAGGTCCCGATGCCGCACTCCGCACGTCTGCTGAATCCAATTCTGATCGTGGGCTGTATCATCATTACAGTCAGTTTCGCTGTGCGCGCGTCGTTCGGGGTGTTCCAGATCCCGATCGCCTCTGAGTTCGGCTGGCTGCGCACCGATTTCTCAATGGCAATTGCGATCCAGAACCTGGCCTGGGGTATTGGGCAGCCGATTTTTGGTGCAATCGCTGAAAAGATCGGCGACCGAAAGGCCATTGTTCTTGGCGCGCTGACTTATGCCGCCGGCATGGTGCTCTCAGCTTGGTCCGTCACTCCGTTTGAACACCAGATCTACGCATGGTTGGTCGGGTTCGGCATTGCAGGGACCGGCTTCGGCGTGGTTCTGGCTGTGGTTGGGCGGGCGTCCTCTGATGAAAACCGATCCATGTCTTTGGCCATCGTCACGGCTGCGGGCAGTTTCGGTCAGGGTCTGGGTGCGCCCACGGCCGAATGGATGTTGAACTTCCTGCCATGGCATCAGGTCTATATCGTGTTTGCCGTCGCCATTCTTTGCCTCGTGCTGATCCTGCCCTTTATGCGCGCGCCTCAGCAAAGCAGTAAGGCCGAGTTGGAAGAAAGCATGGGTCAAATCCTGGGGCGTGCCCTCCGAGATCCGTCTTACACGCTGATCTCACTTGGCTTTTTCAGCTGCGGTTATCAGCTCGGCTTTATCACAGCTCACTTCCCAGCATTCGTGACCGAGATGTGCGGCCCCATCCAGCCGGGTGGCGTGCTGCATTCGATAGGCATTACGACCACGTCCGCCTTGGGTGCGTTGTCCATTTCGCTGATCGGACTGGCCAATATCGGCGGCACGCTTTTGGCAGGCTGGGCGGGGAACCACTTTCCCAAGAAATACTTGCTGGCCATCGTATATACGGCGCGTACGCTGGCTGCTGTCGTGTTCATCATGTTTCCGATCAGCCCAATTTCGGTCATCGTTTTTTCGTTGGCTATGGGCTCTCTCTGGCTGGCCACAATACCACTGACATCCGGTCTGGTCGCGCATCTCTACGGTCTGCGCTACATGGGTACGCTGTATGGAATTGTCTTCCTCAGCCACCAACTTGGGAGCTTCCTTGGCATCTGGCTGGGCGGGCGGATGTATGACGTCTATGGCGACTACACGATGGTTTGGTGGATCGGTATCGCCGTGGGCGCGTTCAGCGCGATTGTCCACCTGCCCATTCGCGAGAACCGAGGTCCAACCCCCGCCGCTGCATAGTTGGGCGCACCCGCAGCGCGGCACGCGCTGCCTGGCCCAACAGGCGAGGGCGCATCTTTGATGCGACGTCAACTGGCGGGAGGGTTAGCCGCGCAGCGCCGCTCGCAGTTCCCGCTCCAGAGCGTCCAAGAACCGCGAGCGATCGGCTTTCCCAAACGGTTTGCCGCCACCCCCTGCGCCCAGAGGGTTAGCCGCGCGCAAATCCGCCATCAGGTCGCGCATCGCCAGTTGCTGGCCGATATTCGCAGCGGTGAAAGCCTCGCCATTGGGCCGTAGCACACGGGCACCGGCCTCGACACACTTGGCGGCCAGCGGGATGTCCGAGGTGACCACCACATCGCCGGCACCGCAGCGCTCGGCGATCCATTTGTCGGCCTCATCCGCGCCCTCTGCGACAATGACGACCTGCACCAGAGGGTTTGCCGATGGCCGCAACCCGCCATTCGACACCAGCGCCATGGGCACCTTGTGTCGGGTTGCGACCCGCTCAGCCTCAGCTTTCACCGGGCAGGCGTCCCCATCGACATAGAGCGTTGTCACGCCTTCTTTGCCTCTTTCTTGGCGGGTCCAACAGGCTTTTTCTTGACCTTGAACTCTTCGGGGATCGGCATCCGATTGAAGGCATCCAAACCCGCGATCTTATAGGCCTCCGCCAGCGTCGGATAGTTGAACGTGTTTTGCACGAAGTAATCTACGGTGCCTTTCAGGTTTAACACGGCTTGGGCGATGTGGATCAGCTCCGTCGCACCTTCGCCCACGATCTGCACACCAAGCACCCGGCGGGTTTTTAGGGAAAACAGCATTTTCAGCATACCATGTTCCAATCCCATGATATGTCCGCGCGAGGTTTCGCGGAATCGCGCTACGCCGACCTCATAGGGGATGCCGCGCTCCTGCAACTCTTCCTCGGACATGCCGCAGGTCGAGATTTCCGGCACGGAATAGATCCCGTAAGGATACCAAGGGCTTTCCGGTAGGGTCGGGGTTTCAAGCGCATGACAGGCCGCCACGCGTCCCTGTTGCAACGAGGTTGAGGCCAGCGAAGGGTGCCCGATCACGTCTCCCGTAGCGTAGACATGCGGCACTTCGGTCTGGTAGGTCTTGCGATCCACGCTGATCCGGTTGCGGTGATCGGTTTCAACACCAACAGCCTTCAGATTCAGTGTCGAGGTCGCGCCCATGCGTCCGGCAGCAAACAACAGCATCTCGGCCCGGACGTGACGGCCGTTCTCAAGGGTGACCTCGACATGCTCGCCCGCATCTTCGATCTTTTCGACGGTTGAGCCGAGCCGAAGATCCACTCCATTCTCACGGATTTGATGGGTGAAATCGTGGATCAGGCGTTTGTCGATGAAATCCAGGAAGGTGTCGCGCGGCTCGATCAGGGTGACACGGACATCCAGGGCCGAAAACATGGTGGCGTATTCCACGCCAATCACCCCGGCACCGATAACGACCAGCGACCGAGGGATCTCGGCCATTTCAAGGAATTCATCGCCATCCACAACGGTTTTGCCGTTGAAAGGCACATAGTCCGGGCGATAGGTTTTTGTTCCGGTCGCAATCAGGAATTTTGCGGCGGTCAGGCGGGTTTTCTCACCGCTATCCGTCGCCACCTCGATCTCATGCGGGCCCGTGAACGAGGCCAACCCGTTCAGAGTATCCACATGGTTTCGGTTGAACTGATGCTCCAGCACGTCAACTTCGTGGTCGAGTGTCATGTGCAGCCGGGCCTTCAGGTCCTCGGCGCGGATCTGCTCTTTGACCCGGTAAGAGCGGCCGTAAATGCTGCGCTCGCGCCAGCCCGAAAGGTTCAGCACGGTTTCACGCAGGGTTTTGGACGGGATCGTGCCGGTATGCACCGATACGCCTCCGAAACGATCGTGCCGGTCGATCACCAACACCCGCCGCTTCAATTTGCCCGCCTGAATCGCCGCCGACCGGCCCGAGGGGCCAGACCCGATGATGATCAGGTCATAGTCATACTTGCTCATGCCTCAGTCTCCGTACAGCGCTTCGGCGTGGAACGTGATGTGGTCTTCCATGAAGGTAGACACGAAGAAATAGGAATGGTCATAGCCCGGTTGGAGACGATAGGTCGCCTGCTGGCGGCGCTCGGCGATGGCCGAAGCCAAAGTTTCGGGGCGCAGAAGGTCGATGAACTGGTCGTTCGCACCGGTGTCGATCAGGACAGGGCCGTCAAATCCGACCTCTTTCATCAGGAGCGATGCGTCGTGCTTGCCCCAAACGGCCTCATCATCGCCCAGATAGGCGCTCAGCTGTTTGCGGCCCCAATCTGCGCCGGTCGGGTTCGAGATTGGCGCAAAGGCCGATACCGAGCGATAGCGCCCCGGCAGGTTCATCGCCAGTGTCAGCGCACCATGGCCGCCCATCGAATGGCCGGTGATAGCCTGACGGTCCGTGTCGATGGCAAAATTCTCAGCGATCAACGCGGGCAGTTCCTCGGCCACATAGTCCCACATGTTGAAATGTGGGACCCACGGGGTTTGCGTTGCGTTGACGTAGAAACCCGCGCCTTGGCCAAGATCATAGTCTTCGTGGTCCGCGACGCCTTCGCCGCGGGGCGATGTGTCGGGGAACACGATGGCGATGCCCTGTTCGGCGGCCCAGGCCTGTGCACCGGCCTTGGTCATCGCGTTTTCATGGGTGCAAGTCAGGCCAGACAGGTACCACAGGACCGGAACGGGGCCGTCCATGGCCTCGGCAGGCAGGAACAGGCCAAAGGTCATATCGCATTGGCAGGTGGTCGAGGCATGGCGGTAGACACCTTGCACACCACCAAAACAGGCATTTTCCGAAAGGGTTTCCATCTGGTCGAGTCCTTAGTCTAGGGTCGCGCCATGGCTATCGCCCTAAGGACGCCGCGTAAAGTGCGGCAGTCACCCTGTGCATGACTTTTTGGTGGGGTTGCGCGCTCACAAAGCGGTAAGCCATCCGATGATCAGCGGAACCGTCAGAATACTGGCCGCCGTAGACAGCAGGATCGCCGCTGAGGCGCGATGAGGCGCAACACCGTAATGCGCGGCTAGCATGTAGACATTGCCCGCAACCGGTAGTGCAGCGGCGGCAATCGCAACCGTGGCAGAGAAGGTATCGACTGGAACCAGCCAAAGCAGGGCGACGGCGACACAGGCGGGGTGGACGATCAGCTTGCAAAAGCTCAGCCAGCCCGCGATTTGGACCCGTTCGGCCGATTTCCCAGCCAGCGAGGCGCCGATTGCGAATAGTGCTCCGGGCGTTGCGGCCCCACCCAGAATGGTCAGGAAATCATTCATCGGGCCGGGCACCGGAATCTGCAGCGCCGACCAGGTCAATCCGGCTGAGATCGACACGATCATCGGATTCTTGAGCAACCCAACGCCGATCAATCGCAGCGTTTTGACCGTTAGCTTTCCGTCCCGGCCGCCATTGATCAGGATCACAATGAGCGAGGAAAACACCACCAGATCCACCGCAAGGATCAGCATGACAGGCCCGATCGCGGCCTCAGACAGCAGCATGGCCAACATAGGCAGGCCGAGAAACCCGACATTGCCGATGGCGGCACACTGGGCCTCAACCGCTGCGGTCGGGATGTCGAGGCCCCGTATCCACGCAACCAGTGAAGCCAGAGCATAGACCGCAAGTGTGCCGATCAGATAACCGATGATCAGCCGCCCATTGAAGATCTCGGCAAACGGCAGGGTGGCGGCAAAGCGAAACAGCATGGCCGACAGGGCAAAGAAAAAGACGAATTTCGTCAGATAGGCGGTGGCTTCCTCTGTGAAAAACCGCGTGCGCCCGGCCCAGTAACCCAGGCCGATGATCACGAAGAAGGGAAGGGTGCGCAGAAAGATCTCGACCATGGGTACTCTCCTAACATGGATCGCGCGACCTGCAAGTCACGGATCGAACGGCGTTTTGGGTGACGGCCCGTCAGAAAACACCAAGAATCCTGTCGAGAACATTCTGAATTGTCCGGTGTAGGTAACATGCCAATTGTCCGCTTCAGTTGATTGCGCGGTGGCCCAATTCGGAGGGAGCCGTAGGCGACCGTAGATTTGGGCCACCGCGTTCGCGCCACGTCGAAGCGGGTCACGCGACTTTGTGTTTGCTATCCTCCTGTGTGATGGGTGATCCGTCAGGCTGGTAGCGGCCAATGCATCTCGGGCCGTGGAAGATGACCAGTTGACCATCGGGGTATTCGTGGACCCTGACCTTCGCCTTGACGAAATGATGACGGTGCCTGTCTGCCGCGATCTGCATGACCAGGCCCTTGTAGCGCACCGTATTGTCGTTGCCGACGACGCGGTCTTCCTGCACACACAGGGTGTCGCGCACATTGCCTGTAAACGGCACGAAGGCCGAGGTCGTATCCTCCGGCTCCTTTGCAAACAGGGCATTGTGTTCGGGAAGATAGACCTCTTTCAGGAACTGATTGGCCTCTTCAATGGTTGTGATCCCATGGGACCGCAGTTCCTGCGGCAATCGGTTCTGGAACGTGCCAAACATGCGTTCAGACCGTCCACGGGCCTGCGGTGAATAGGCCGGGATCAGCTCAATGCCGAGTTGCTGCAAGGCGCGCCCGACCTGGGTCAGATTGTCCTTGTCCACTTTGCCGCCCGCTTCGGGCGTATGCCAGTAATGAGAGCCCCGATCGGCATAGAGCGAGCAAAACAGACCTTGCGCCTCGATCACCTCTGTCAGCCCCTGAAAACTGCTCATCGTCCCTTCTTCCTCGACAAAGAATGCCGAATAAACCCGGTTGGTGGCATCGTCCATGGTGACGATCAGATCCCACCACTGACCCGGAACCCATTCATGGCTGGAGCCGTCCTGATGCAACATCATGCCAACCATCGGACGGCGGGGCCGCTTGCGCCGATGGGCACCTCGTCGGGGTGCTGCCTGAACCCGGCCGTGGCGCTGCAGTGTAAGCCGCACCCAGTTGTAGCTCTGTGTGAAACCATGGTGGGCCACCAGCTTCTCGTGGAAATGCTTCGGCGTGTAATCCCAGTACTTGGTATCAAACAGTTCAAGCATCTCCATGACCTTATCCGTGGCAACACGATTGTTGGCCAGTTTGCCAAGCCGACGGTCGTACAGACCTTCTGCACCATCCGCCTCAAATCGATCCTCCCAACGCCTGACGGTGCGCACGGATACACCCAGTATCTCAGCCGCCTGTTCTTGCGTCAGCTTGTTCGCGCTTCGCCGCGAATACACATCTTCAAACTTCATCAGTCGAACTTCCTGTAACACTTCTGCTCGGTTCATAACGCCTCCTCTCAGAGACAGAATAGAACCGGACAGATCGCATGTTACATACACCGGACATATCGCGTGTTAGCGACAAAAACACCAAGAATCCTTGTGTCTGAACAGATCGGTTTATAAATTCGATCCACAACCCGCTGAAGGAGCCATCATGACCCAATCCGCCACCATCCTGCGCACTGGCCGAAAATTCGACCAGGTTCTGCGCGGGGCCCGAGAAGTTTTTCTCGCGGATGGGTTCGAGGGGGCCAGCGTGGATGACATCGCGCGGGCGGCGGGTGTCTCAAAAGCGACGCTGTATAGCTATTTCCCCGACAAGCGCCTGCTGTTTATTGAGGTGGCGCAAACCGAGTGCCGCCGCATGGCCGCGCGTGTGATCTCGATGATCGACGAAACCAAACCCGTGCGCGAAGTTCTGACGATTACCGCGACGCAGTTGGTCAGCTTTTTCGTGTCGGACTTCAATCGCCAGATTTTCCGCGTTTGCGTGGCTGAACGGGATCGTTTCCCGGAACTTGGACGCGTTTTTTACGAAGCTGGGCCTCAGAACGGTCAGCGCAAGATGGTCGAGTATCTGCAAAAGGCCGTCGCCAAGGGCGAATTGGTAATCGAGGACGTGACGATCGCGGCCGAGCAATTCGCCGAGCAGTGCAAAGTGCGCCTATGGCTGCGGGCCGCCTTTGGCATCCAGGAAGAGTTCTCCCAGGCGGAGATCGACGAGGTTGCCCTGCAAGCTGTCGACATGTTCATGGCCCGCTACGGCGTTTGACAAAGTGAAATGGCCTGCAGCCCCATCTGCAGACCATTCCCACTGGCTAAAAATCTACTCGTTACCTGAGTACCCACTCACTCGATAAAGGTTTTGGCCAACCGGTCACTGATGGGCTGTGACAGATAGGCGATCACGGCCCTTTCGCCGGTATTGACGAACAGATCAGCCGGCATGCCGGGCACGAGATCCAGCGCGGCCACCGCTTCGGGCTGCTGGGCGTCCAGTTTGACCCGCGCCTTGTAGTAGGGCTCGCCCGTGCGTTCATCTTCCAAAGCATCGGCGGAGATGTCGAAGATCTTGCCGCTGGCCTCGGGGACGTCTGCCTGTGCGAAGGCCGACAAGCGGATGCGGGTGGACTGGCCGATCCGCAGCTTGTCAATATCACCGGTTTTGACCCGCGCCTCGACAATCAGCGCCTGATCCGCCGGGACAATGTCCATGATGTGTTCGCCCGGACGAATGACGCCGCCCGTGGTCGAAGCCGCCAGATTGACCACCCGCCCGCTAGTCGGTGCCAACAGCTCGATCCGCTTGCGACGCTCGGCGGTGCCTGCATATTGCGGGCGCATGAGATCAAGTTGCGCTTCGACCAATGCCAGCTCGCCCGCGATCACCTCATCCCGCAGCTTTTGCTGGCTGATTAGCGTCAGTTCCAGTTCTCTGACCTGATTTTCCGCCTGCGCGATCTGGGTGCGCAGTGAGGCATCGACACCGTAGAGCCGCTGCAGCTCAATCTGGCGCGAGCTGACGCGGGTGGCTGCAACGAGCCCTTTGTCCAGCAGGGTCTGCAAGTTGGTCAGTTCGGTCAGCGTGATCTCGATCTGGTTCTGGGTCCTGACACGCTGTTCGGCCAGCCCTTGCGCTTCGTCTTTAAGGCCCAAGATCCGCTGTTCGTTGATCCGGGTTTCTGTCTGGCGGGCGCGGGCTTCGGCGTAAAACAGCTGTTTCTGCGTCAGATAGGCGGAGGTCCAGTGAAGCCGCTCCATTCCCGCCTGAAAACCATCCATGGCCAAGGCCTCATCAAACCGGTCCTGTAGAAAAGCGTGCAATTTTGACCCCCTAAGCGGGGAAATCGGCGTCCAAATTTGACCCCTCCCTATGGTTGTAGACATCCTTTTCATTGAGCAGTCGATGGAGAGGCAAGCGGGATGATTTGCGTGGAAACTATTAGAAAAGTGCGTCGCTTACACCTGATCGAAAAAAAGAGCATCAAGGAAATTTGCCCCTGACTTCCGACATTTTTTCGTATAAGTCATTGATATTATTATGCCTTGGTTGCCAAAAGGCACTACACGGACTTTTTTCGCCAGCGATTGTTTCGGAGTGTTGAGGGAGCTCAGGCTTTGGTCTGGCCAGTTTTTCGGGTGCGCCCGGGGGGTATCTTGAAAGGGGCTTCGTTCCAGGTCAGGCCGACGCAGGTGAGGATGCGTCTGGCATCGACCGTGGCATGGCTTGGCATGCCGTAGCGGTCAGGGGTGCCTTTGTGGCGCAGGATCGAGAGCTGCAATGCGTTCAACTCGTTGCGGATACGAGCCGGGCTCATCGGGTGTCCGAGCAGGTCCAGATGCTTGCGCAGGTGCTGCAGGCAGCAGAAGGCCATGTAGCAGATGGCGATATGGGCCCGGACCCGACGCGGCGACCAGTGATAGATGGGCCGGATTTTCAGATCGTGCTTGTTGGTGCGGAAGCAGGCTTCGATCTCCCACAACTGGTGATAGCGGGCAATGACGTCCTGTGCCTCCAGTTCGTCCGCACCATGAACAACAATGGCATGCAGCCCGTCCCATTGTGCCGCTGCCTTGATCTTTGCATCATCCAGCGTGACGTCCCCGCTGTCGGGGAAGGCCAGGAAGCGGCCATATCCCCGGCTGCTGAAGCTGCCGGGTTTGCGAGAGCGCTTGAGCTTCTTGTGCAGCTTTTCGATTGCCTTGTCGCGCTTGTGGGCATCATTGCGTGCCCGGGTGGGTGACCAGGTCACAATGACCCGCGCTCCCTCCTGGTCGATCACCTTGTACCAGCCCTTCTCGGTTGCCTCTTCAGAACCGTGTCCAGCCCAAGGCTGGCGTCCCTCCGGGCTCAAAATGTTCGCCTTCACGGCGGCCGGGGCGGACTTCATGCGATAGCCGAGGATGTAGGGCAGACCCTTGTTCTGCAACATCTGCTGGTTGTCCTTGCTGAGCATGGCGGCATCGGCCACGAACGTGACCCTGGCCACGTCGAAGCGTCCCTCCAACGCCTTCAGCGCAGCTTCCAGCGTATGACCTTCCCAGGTGTTTCCCGGGAAGAGTTCATAGCCCACAGGCAGCCCATCGGAGGTGACGATCAGCGCCAGCATGACCTGAGCGCGGTGATGCTTGCCATCCTTGCTGAAGCCCTTGGCCAGAAGATGATCCTGCTCGACCCCGTCCGCATCCTCGGCCGGGTCCTCGCGCTCGGTGTCAAAGGCCAGGGTCGTGCAATCGTAGAACAGCACGGTCACTGGCCCGCCCAGCAACTTCTCTGCCGCCGCGTGAGAGGTTTTGCAAATCCCGTCTATCACCGGCGTATTGATGTAATCCATGCTCCGATAGACCACGTCCAGATTGAGCGTGATGCCTGCCTGGTTCTCCAACGCCTCCACGGTCGCGCGCTTGCTCTCGGGCTGTGCGATCCGCGCCATAACCAGCTCTTTCACAATGCGATTGGCACTTTTACGCGCCGCCCCCAGAAGGGCCCCCCAACCCAGTTGGTCATACATCGTCCCCATGACATCCCGCAGACCCAGAGAGACCCGCGCCTCCTCACGGCACTCGGCAAGATCAACGCCAAGCTTGTCCGGCCGCGGAGCGCGGCGCACCAGCGCCTGCAGATCGGCATATTCCGTGGGCGTGAACAGTTCCATTTGCGGCGAGCGATCAATGCGTAATTGCTCCATCAAGCGGCCCGCCAGACGCTTGATATCCTCAATCTCGCTGTCGTTATGGGCCACACCCACATGGCGCAGGATCTTCTGGCGTACCTTGGAGCCGGTGCGGACGGATTCAACGATCTGGATCCGTGTGCGGTTGAGCTTTGCGTCATGTTTGGTGCGGATGAACATGGGCGAAGAGGTTAGCCATCTGAAGGCCCATGTCAATACTTTTTATAATAATGGGGCACTACAACGCGCCTCTGAGCAACCACACCTGAAAACAAACCAAAAACCCAGTCAGATCAACAAAAAGGTCGGAAGTCAGGAAAACCATCCATGGCCAAGGCCTCATCAAACCGGTCCTGTAGAAAAGCGTGCAATTTTGACCCCCTAAGCGGGGAAATCGGCGTCCAAATTTGACCCCTCCCTATGGTTGTAGACATCCTTTTCATTGAGCAGTCGATGGAGAGGCAAGCGGGATGATTTGCGTGGAAACTATTAGAAAAGTGCGTCGCTTACACCTGATCGAAAAAAAGAGCATCAAGGAAATTTGCCGTTCGCTCAATTTGAGCCGTGCAACGGTTCGAAAGATAATCCGATCGGGAGTGACGGAGTTCAAATATGAGCGCAAATCGCAGCCATACCCGGTGCTCGGGCCTTGGCGCGCGCGTCTGGATGAAACGCTTGAGGAGAACGAGGCGCTTCCGAAGAAACACCGCAAGCGGATGACCAAAATCTGGAAGGAACTCTCCGATGATGGTTTTGGCGGCGGGTATGACAGTGTTCGACGCTACACAAAGAATTGGCGCATTGCGCACGGCCGACAACAGGCGCAGGCGTTCATCCCGCTGATCTTTGATCCTGGGGAGGCGTACCAGTTCGACTGGAGTGTGGAGACGGTTTTGATGGACGGTGCACTCACGACCGTGAAGGTTGCCCATTTCAAACTTTGCCATAGCCGCATGCCATTCTCCATTGCCTATCCGCGCGAGACGCAGGAGATGGTCTTTGATGCCCACGACGAGGCCTTCAAATTCTTTGGTGGAGGCTGCATCAACGGGATCTACGATAACATGACGACCGCCGTCGATGCGATCCTGTCGGGCAAGGAAAGAAAGTTCAACAAGGCATTCTCCCGGATGTGTTCTCATCATCTGGTGAACCCGATCGCCTGTACGCGCGCGGCCGGTTGGGAGAAGGGTCAGGTTGAGAATCTGGTCAAGGAGAGCCGCGCCTATAGTTTTACACCGCGTCTGGAGGTGGCCGACTTCGATGAATTGAATGCCCGGCTGCAAAAAGACGCGATCAAACGCGCAAAAGAACTGCGGCATCCGGAAAACCTGGAGGTGACGGTCTGGGAGGAGTTCCAGCAGGAAAAGCCGCTGCTGACGCATCTGCAGAAGCCCTTCGTCGGGTTCCGTGAAAAGACGGTCGCCGTGAGCCGAACCTGCCTGATCAACTTCGAAAGAAACAAATACAGCGTTGAGGCAAGAGCTGTTGGACGTCAGGTCCAGTTGCAGGTCTACGCCACGCGGATTGTCCTGCGCCAAGACGGTGAGATTGTCGGAGAGCACGAACGGTGCTTCGGCCGAGGAAAAACGATCTTCAACCCTTGGCACTATGTGCCCGTCCTCAAGCGCAAGCCTGGCGCTCTGCGCAATGGAGCACCGTTCCGTGACTGGGACCTACCACCGGCAATGACGCAGATCTGGACCCATCTGCGGGGCACATCCGACGGAGACCGGCAACTTGCCGATATTCTTTTCGCTGCTTACCAGCACGACATTGATGTGGTCGAGGCTGCCTGCGAAGAAGCTCTAAAATCTGGCCTGCGCAAGGCCGATGCGATCCTGAACATTGTCTCTCGGCGCACCAATCCCCCGCCGCCAAAGGCGATTGAGCCGCCTGCCCACCTGCAGCTGAAAATGGCACCGATCGCGGATTGCGCTCGCTATGACAGGCTTGGAGGCTCCCATGCAACTGCGTAAGGAAATTCTCGAACTTGCCCGTCAACTGAAGTTGCCAGGCATCGTCAACTGCTTTGACGAAGTGATGCAGGCCGCAGCCAAAAACAACTGGCGGCCCCAACAGGTCGTGGCCGAACTCCTCACGGCCGAACTGGCCGAAAAGACTGCGCGCTCGATCCGGTATCAGATGGGTGCCGCAAAGTTCCCGGTCTGCAAGTCCTTACCTGAGTTCGACTTCACGGTCAGCCCCGTCAACGAGGAAGTCGTGCGCAATCTTCATGACGGCGATTTTATGGACCAGGCCAGGAATGGCGTGCTGGTCGGTGGAACCGGATCGGGCAAAACGCATCTCGCAACAGCGATCGGGGGCCACGCGGTCAATAACCGCCGGCGGGTCAGGTTCTTCAGCGCTGTGGATCTCGCGAACAAGCTGGAGGCTGAACATCGCGAAGGCAACGCCGGGCGGCTCAGCGAGCAGCTGATCCGCGTCGACCTCGTGATTATAGACGAACTCGGTTATCTGCCGTTCGCAGAGTCTGGTGGACGATTACTCTTCCATCTCATCAGCAAACTGTACGAGCGAACGTCTATTCTGCTAACAACCAACCTCGCATTTGCTGAATGGCCGAGTGTGTTCACAGATGCCAAAATGACCACTGCTCTCCTGGATCGACTGACACACCATTGCGATATCATCGAAACCGGGAACGAAAGCTGGCGAATTAACCACCGCGACTAACCTCGAAATCGGGGAATAAATTCAAAACAGACAGCAGGTCAAACCTTCAGTCGAGCTACGCTCTCTTTTCGGTTTGACCTGCTGTCCACCCCCTCCTGAATCAACCTAAACACGACCCCCTCAACGCCCCTCTTAGCTCCAAGGGGGGTCAAATTTGGACGCCGATGGGGGGTCATTATTCAATGCCGATTGACACGCCTGCTGGAAGGGTGCGCCGGCGTTGGCCTGCGGTAATACGATGGTGTTCAAGCCGTCCGAGACGACTCCGCTCTCCGCACTAAAGGTGGCCGAGATTCTCATCGAAGCAGGCGCACCCAAAGGCATTTACAACGTGATTCAGGGCTATGGCGATGTGGGTGCATCGCTGGTGACCGATGCGCGCGTTGCCAAAGTGTCTTTGACCGGCTCGGTGCCGACCGGCCGCAAGGTCTATGCCGCGGCCGCCGATGGCATGAAGCACGTGACCATGGAGTTGGGCGGCAAATCCCCCATGATCGTGTTCGACGACGCCGATATCGAAAACGCGGTCTCAGGCGCAATTCTGGGCAATTTCTATTCCTCAGGTCAGGTCTGTTCGAACGGAACTCGTGTGTTCGTCCAAAAAGGTATCAAAGAGGCGTTTCTGACCCGCTTGGCCGAACGTATGGCAACCGCCAAGATCGGCGATCCGCTGGATGAAGAGGTCAATTTTGGCCCCATGATCAGCGAAAATCAGATGAACATCGCGCTGGGCTATGTGGAAAAGGGCAAGGCCGAAGGCGCGCGTCTGGTTTATGGTGGCGCGCGCATCGAGGGCGAAGGATTCTACATGCAACCCACCGTATTCGCGGACGTGACCGACGACATGACCATCGCCCGCGAAGAGATCTTTGGCCCGGTCATGTCCGTTCTGGATTTCGACACCGAAGACGAAGTTCTGTCCCGCGCCAATGACACTGAATTCGGCCTCGCGGCTGGAGTGTTCACAAACGACCTGACTCGAGCCCATCGCATCGTCGCCGGTTTCGAGGCCGGGACTTGCTACATCAATACCTACAACCTCGCCCCGTTTGAGGCACCGTTCGGCGGCTCCAAGATGTCGGGTGTCGGTCGCGAGAACTCGAAGCTCGCAATCAACCATTTCAGCGAGATGAAAACCGTCTACGTCTCGATGAACGACGTCGAGGCACCTTACTGATCAACCGCTTCCTTGGCGCTCTGCTCTTCTCAATACACGAGTGGCAGAGCGCCGTTCTATCGCGATCTGGAATCTTGGTTTCTCCGAGTATCGCCATGGGGTGCAATCGCGCTTTTCGTGGGTTTCGCAGACCTCCGATGTTCATTCTTTTTCAAAACGACTAAGCGCGCCTGAGACCCATTTCCCAAATCGCACGTGATGTAGGCTCAGGGTTCCAACCCAGTAGATGCCGGTCACGGCGAGAGCAACGGCTTAGAGATAAACAAGTTTAGACATCGGCCTTTACCTCATTTTCCAAGCCGTGAACCATGCACAGGCTCGGAAAGCAAAATGTCTTGTGCCGAGGCGCTTTTGGGAAAATCTTGTTATCGGAACCTCTCAGCAAGTCGCCAACTTCCTTGGTCGGCGGTGAAAAGTTGGTCATGTTTCTTTGTGGCAAACGGTCGAAAGAACGCGCGAAGTCCTGTCAGAATTTTCATCAAGGTATTTACCCAGCTTTGCACTAAGGGGAACTAAGCCATTAGAGTAGAATTAAATTATCGGAATCTGCGCTAGACCTTTGGTATCATTGGTTGGGATCTGCTCCCTCATCGGGCGCGCGTTCTGGGTCGGAGAGTAAACCGAAAAGGTCGGCAATATGCGCTCGGGTCTCTTCGCTGTTGGCCAGTAGACTGTTGGCATCGGCCAGAGGCGTCTCAAGAAGACGACGAGGCGCCAAGGCAAGCTTGCCCGAGATCTCAGCCAGGTTCGCAAAACGCCCTTCAGGTTCAATATTTTCGGGCAATCCTGCCAACCAGAAATACCTGTTCGCATCCTCAGTTTCGCCGAGGTCTCGGTACAAGTCAGCCGTCGCAGTTAGATCACCGATCGCCGCCAGCGCCTGAGCGCGCAGGGTATCGGCGGCCGCTGAGGCATCATCGGATAGTTCCAGCATCGCTTTGTGCGGTTTTTCGTCCAACAGTGCGGCGCGCGCGCGCAATCGTGCGCGTTGGGATCGGTCTGTCGTGTCATGCGTGCGATTGGCAAAGGCAGAACTTTGAGCCGCAAAGCCCAAAGCGCCCAACCGATCTGACACTGCAATAGCGGCTTGCGTGGTCAAAGCCGTCGAGTCGCTCTCGGACATGGACAGCACTTGTTTCAGAAAGGTTACATCGTTTGATCGTTCTTGCAGCAGATGTATGTGGCGGTTTAGGACATCCGCCCGATCAACACCCTCGGGCAGGCCTTGGATCAGATCGTAGGCTGCATCGAACTCATTGTTCAAACTCAACGCCACAATATGTGCGTGCTGCATCATTGGTCCGGTTTCAGATCCACGAAACTCCAACGCGTAGGCAGCGGAAAGGGCAACGTCCTGCGGGGATACGGCGCCCCGCTCTGCCCAGCGTTTCTCTATCAAGCGCGCCAAGGCCAGAGGGGCATCTGTTGCAGTTTCCGGCGTAGAAATGACCTCTTCCAAGATGGCATCGGCCACCTCAGAGTCGCCTTCGGCCTGAGCGATCTGAGCCTTGGCTACACCGGGTTGCTCCTCCGTTTCAACGCGATCAACGGAACGCATCACCCGCCGCGCCGCCTCCAACCTATCGGCTTCGACCAGAATCGATGACAGTCTTGAGCCCAAACTGCGACGCAAGTGTTGGGGGAGGCTAGAGAAAGACTGCTCAATTGCGTCCAGATCGGCATCCGGGCTCAGCGTTTGATCGCTGAGTGCTGACCAGAAAGACGCATCGCTACTGCAGCGTTGAAGACCCCGAAACGGACTATCTTCTGCGGGCTCACGGTGATCCACAAGCCCGGCTATGGCTTGCACCCAGTTTTTCTCTTCGGAATGGTCTTCAACCAGAGCAAGCGTGGAGACAGCTTCCGCTCCGAACCCGAAATAAGCGTAGAGTTTCGCCAGGTTGAAGGCCTGGTTGGTGTCCACGCGGTCAAACTCTTGATACAAGCCAGAGCGCAGATCGGCGATCTGTTGGTCGAACGGGCGCGCGTCGGACCATGTGTCGAATCCCAGCCGAGCGCTGCTGATGCAAGCGGGACGTTTTTCAATTTGAGGGATATCGGGGCCAAGAAGACCTTCCAACTCGTCTACAATCGTTGAGACATTCATATTCGCTGCAAAATTCGGCAACATGTCCATGTCGCTCGGCGAAGTTGAAGTGCGGGGTCCAATGGCGGCCAGGTCCAGGTCAAGGACCTCTCGGTCCGCACCTTGCAGTAGCCTAGCTGAGAGTTGATCTCTGAAGCCCTGTTGGTTCAGCGTCAAAAGCGGTAACGCCAAGGGTTCAGGTGGATCTTCTGCCTCCAACGGCGGCAGGGTCGGTGGCAGAGGGATGTTGGCCGTCAAAGGCGGAAGCAAAGTGGCCTGCGAAATATCCACGACGATCATTGACTGTTGAAACAGAAAAGCTGTGGCCACGCAGTCGCAGCCAAATTCCAAGTCAAGTGCTGCACCTGGTTCCGATTGTGATAGGGCTGACAAGCGATTTGATGTCAGTCGCCCGAACACGCCTTCTGTTTGAAACAGGACGTCGTCGATTGAAACGGTCAGCCTCGCCCCGTTTTTTCGGCGTGCAAGAACCCATCCGGTGCCCGGCGGAACCTTTACGACGAGGCGGGTATGGCTGTCATGTTCTCCTGACCGGACAACCAGCGTTTCAGCAGTGGCCGAGGTTGCCACTGCGATCAGGATCGATGTGAAGAGAGCTATGCCTTTCATGCCGCCGCCTGTTTGAGTTCCTTGAGAGCATCCTCAAGTTCCGAGAAACTAGGCCGGTTGTGGGTTGGTGTGTTCTGGCGGCCGACTTCGATGCACATGGCGGCATTGTGGTTGTGCAGGTTGGCGACCAAAACCTCTTTGATCAGCTGGTAGAAGTGATTGTCTTCTTCCACGACGGTTTTCAGCTTGCCCGCAAAGGGCCCCACCAGACCATAGGCCAGAAACACCCCTAGAAATGTCCCGACCAGAGCTCCCCCGATCAGCTTGCCCAGAACCTCGGGTGGCTGGTCAATTGATCCCATCGTTTTGATCACGCCCAGAACGGCAGCGACAATCCCGAGGGCGGGCAAGCCGTCGGCGACGGTTTGCAGCGCATGCCTGGAATGCATGGCGTGATGAAAATTGGCCTCCATGCGCTTTTCCAGAACTTCTTCGACCTGATGGGGGTCATCATAGTTCAGTGCAGCCGAGCGCATCGTGTCACAGATCAGATCCACAGCTTCTTTGTCGGACTGGATTTTCGGGTAGGCAGAAAACAGACTCGAGTTTTCGGGGTCTTCAATGTGCTGTTCAACCTCGACCGGGTTTGCGCGTGCGATCCGTATCAAAGAGAATAGAAGGCACAGAAGGTCCCGGTAGTCTTCGGGTTTCCATTTCGCCCCCTTGAAGACCTTACCCATGTCTTTGATCGTATGTTTGATCCCACCCATATCGTTGCTGATCAGAAAGGCGCCGACAGCGGCACCGCCGATCATCATCATCTCAAACGGTAGGGATTTCATGATAATCGTCATCTTGCCGCCCGCAGCCAGATAGCCGCCGAACACCATTACAAAGATGACAACAATTCCAACAATTCCAATTATTTGCGATCTCCGACAAGTGTCCAAATAGCCTTGATAAGCATGCGATTATTCCTGTGGCGCATTGGCATTTCGACCCGCCATGACGACACTGATCGTATAGGCGGCTTCGGGGCTGAGGCCGGCCAGAACGCCCGCTGCGGCATCGGCGGGCATGCGTGACAGGAAACCGGCCGCAAAGCTGGGATCCATCGTCTCAAACAGGGCGGCGGCATCTTTGGGTTTCATGTTTTGGTAGACGTCCGTCAGCCGGGTCAGATCCGTTTCAGCGGCCTTGTTCGCCAGCGCCAGTGTTTCCCGCAGGTCTTCCTCGGCTTGCTGTAGTGCAGCCAAGCGCGTTTCGATGGCCGCGCGGGCAATCTCAACCGCCTTTTCCTGTTCTTCCAATGCTTCTTCCCGCTGTTTCAGGCGTTTTTCACGGCGCAGAAGTTCGGTCAGAAGCACCTGCAGATCCGGAGCGAGTTTTGACATTGGCGGCTTTTCAGCCTTTGTTGGCTCAACTGTCTTGGCCAAAGCGGGCCCGGCTTCCAGCCCAAGGCGAATCGCGGCGGATCCGATCATCAGCAGAGCAATCACCGCCAACACGCCGCCGCGGGGTCGCGCCCTGCCTTTCTGCGTGCCAGAGCGTTTCATTCCGCGGCCTCCACACCCTGCCGTTTGTGCCGGAAGAACATCAAACCTTCAGGTGCTTTTGTTGGCTGCTCGGGCGAGTTGTCCTCGGAGGGCGTGTTGTCTTCATCCGATTCCTGAGCGTCAGAGGTCTCTTCCGCCTCTGACCCTTCCTCAGTCTCTTCATTGGGCTCTGACTGTACGTCCGACACGTCCAGCATGGGCGGTTCAGGCGCTGCCTTTTCCTCCGGAATGACGTCATGCATTGACGCCATCATCAGCTCGAGCCGCTGCGCAACCGATTGCGCGCGTTCCGTCAGCTCTTTCAGCTCATTCCCGGATTCGTCCGAGGCTGCCCGCGCGCTGTCCAGCGATTTTTTCAACTCTTCCGCCTGGGTGGACAGCACTGCTACGGCCCCACCCACGCCTTGCTCCAGATCCGTAAACCGTTTCAGGCGGCGTGACAGAACAAAGCAATACAGACCGGCGCCCAGCGCGCCCGCGACCAGCAAAATATCTGCAATAAGCTCCAATTTCGCCTCCTAATTCAGAACAAATTCCATCACCAGAACGTCGCGCACACGACCCTCTCCGACGACGATTTCAATGCGCCGCAGCAGATGCCCCCGGATGCGCACCAGCGCCAAGGAGTCCTCAAGATCCGAAACCTCCAGCGCGCGAAGGTACCCGTTCAGCACATCCATGATTCGCGGCTGCATTTTTTCCACATCACTGATGTAGGCCGAGTTAACTTCGAGCTGCGCGTGAAATTTCAGATGCCGTGACTCACCCGCATTCACCGACAGAATCACGGGCGGAAGATCGACGAATCCCACATCTGGCAGGGCCTTGGCCGGTTTGTCTTTTTCAGCATCCATCGATTCCGCCTTTTCGGGTTTATCCCCAAAGGGCAACAGCCCGGACGTGGTCGCGTAATAGCCGCCGCCCGCCCCGACGAGCGCCAGAATCACCCCGATGATCAGACCCGTTTTCCCTGATTTCTTAGGGGCTTCTGCCTCTTCTGCTGTAGCGTCAGTCATGACGTCCTCACTCATTCGATCTGAAGCTGTCATAACCCCGCAGGGACTAACCGATTGTTAAGGGCAATCGTTCAAACAAGGGATGCGCCGGGCAGAATGTCGGCGAGTCGGAGGTGAGCGTGCAGCAGATCGGAACTGTCTGGGCAAGTTTGGACAGGCGAAAGCAAATCATAGTCGTCGGCGCGGTTGCGCTGGTGTTTCTGGGGGTTCTCGGGATGTCCCGTCTTGTGACGGCACCCTCTATGACCCTTCTTTATGCAGGGCTGGAAAGCGGGGCCGCGGGCGATATCGTGCGTGCGCTCGATCAGCGCGGCGTCACGTATGAGATCAGAGGCGGCTCGATCTACGTGCCCGGTTCGCAGCGGGATGAGCTGCGCATGACCCTGGCCAGCGAAGGCCTGCCTGCCAATGGCAATCGCGGCTACGAGCTGCTCGATTCGCTGAGCGGGTTTGGCACCACGTCGCAGATGTTCGATGCCGCCTATTGGCGCGCAAAAGAAGGTGAGCTGGCGCGCACTATCGTCGGAGGTCCTCATGTCAGTCAGGCGCGGGTGCATATCGCGAATGGCTCGGCCAATCCGTTTCAGCGCAGCGTTGCGCCCACGGCCTCGGTCTATCTGGTTCCATCGGGCGCGCAGATGACGGGCGATCAGGCCAAGGCGATTCGCTTTCTGGTCGCCTCGGCGGTCAGCGGGCTTGCGCCGGAAAACGTGACGGTTGTGGATTCGAACGGCGCCGTGATTCCTGACTTCCGACCTTTTTGTTGATCTGACTGGGTTTTTGGTTTGTTTTCAGGTGTGGTTGCTCAGAGGCGCGTTGTAGTGCCCCATTATTATAAAAAGTATTGACATGGGCCTTCAGATGGCTAACCTCTTCGCCCATGTTCATCCGCACCAAACATGACGCAAAGCTCAACCGCACACGGATCCAGATCGTTGAATCCGTCCGCACCGGCTCCAAGGTACGCCAGAAGATCCTGCGCCATGTGGGTGTGGCCCATAACGACAGCGAGATTGAGGATATCAAGCGTCTGGCGGGCCGCTTGATGGAGCAATTACGCATTGATCGCTCGCCGCAAATGGAACTGTTCACGCCCACGGAATATGCCGATCTGCAGGCGCTGGTGCGCCGCGCTCCGCGGCCGGACAAGCTTGGCGTTGATCTTGCCGAGTGCCGTGAGGAGGCGCGGGTCTCTCTGGGTCTGCGGGATGTCATGGGGACGATGTATGACCAACTGGGTTGGGGGGCCCTTCTGGGGGCGGCGCGTAAAAGTGCCAATCGCATTGTGAAAGAGCTGGTTATGGCGCGGATCGCACAGCCCGAGAGCAAGCGCGCGACCGTGGAGGCGTTGGAGAACCAGGCAGGCATCACGCTCAATCTGGACGTGGTCTATCGGAGCATGGATTACATCAATACGCCGGTGATAGACGGGATTTGCAAAACCTCTCACGCGGCGGCAGAGAAGTTGCTGGGCGGGCCAGTGACCGTGCTGTTCTACGATTGCACGACCCTGGCCTTTGACACCGAGCGCGAGGACCCGGCCGAGGATGCGGACGGGGTCGAGCAGGATCATCTTCTGGCCAAGGGCTTCAGCAAGGATGGCAAGCATCACCGCGCTCAGGTCATGCTGGCGCTGATCGTCACCTCCGATGGGCTGCCTGTGGGCTATGAACTCTTCCCGGGAAACACCTGGGAAGGTCATACGCTGGAAGCTGCGCTGAAGGCGTTGGAGGGACGCTTCGACGTGGCCAGGGTCACGTTCGTGGCCGATGCCGCCATGCTCAGCAAGGACAACCAGCAGATGTTGCAGAACAAGGGTCTGCCCTACATCCTCGGCTATCGCATGAAGTCCGCCCCGGCCGCCGTGAAGGCGAACATTTTGAGCCCGGAGGGACGCCAGCCTTGGGCTGGACACGGTTCTGAAGAGGCAACCGAGAAGGGCTGGTACAAGGTGATCGACCAGGAGGGAGCGCGGGTCATTGTGACCTGGTCACCCACCCGGGCACGCAATGATGCCCACAAGCGCGACAAGGCAATCGAAAAGCTGCACAAGAAGCTCAAGCGCTCTCGCAAACCCGGCAGCTTCAGCAGCCGGGGATATGGCCGCTTCCTGGCCTTCCCCGACAGCGGGGACGTCACGCTGGATGATGCAAAGATCAAGGCAGCGGCACAATGGGACGGGCTGCATGCCATTGTTGTTCATGGTGCGGACGAACTGGAGGCACAGGACGTCATTGCCCGCTATCACCAGTTGTGGGAGATCGAAGCCTGCTTCCGCACCAACAAGCACGATCTGAAAATCCGGCCCATCTATCACTGGTCGCCGCGTCGGGTCCGGGCCCATATCGCCATCTGCTACATGGCCTTCTGCTGCCTGCAGCACCTGCGCAAGCATCTGGACCTGCTCGGACACCCGATGAGCCCGGCTCGTATCCGCAACGAGTTGAACGCATTGCAGCTCTCGATCCTGCGCCACAAAGGCACCCCTGACCGCTACGGCATGCCAAGCCATGCCACGGTCGATGCCAGACGCATCCTCACCTGCGTCGGCCTGACCTGGAACGAAGCCCCTTTCAAGATACCCCCCGGGCGCACCCGAAAAACTGGCCAGACCAAAGCCTGAGCTCCCTCAACACTCCGAAACAATCGCTGGCGAAAAAAGTCCGTGTAGTGCCTTTTGGCAACCAAGGCATAATAATATCAATGACTTATACGAAAAAATGTCGGAAGTCAGGAGCGGGCTTGCGCCGGAAAACGTGACGGTTGTGGATTCGAACGGCGCCGTGATTGGTGGGCAGGACACGGCAGTTGCGGCTGATGCCGCGGATGACAAATCCCGTCAGTTGCGCGAACGCGTGTTGCGCCTTGTCGAGGCGCGCGTGGGTACTGGCAACGCGGTGGTTGAGGTCAGTGTGGACACGGTAACCAAAACCGAATCCATCCGCGAACGCCGCTTTGATCCCAAAGGACGGGTCGCGATCAGCACGGATGTCGAGGAACGGTCGGACAGTGCGCGCAATCAGTCCGGCGATGTGACGGTCGCCTCCAACTTGCCGGATGGGGACGGAGCGGGCGGGGACGAATCGAACTCGAACGCGACGCAAACCCGCGAGCGCGTGAACTATGAGGTCTCAGAAACGGAGCTTGAGGTTCACAACGCACCCGGAGCCATCAAGCGCCTGACAGTCGCGGTGTTGGTCAATGGCCTCCGATCGGTAGATGAAAACGGGGCGGAAAGCTTTGAGCCCCTGCCTCAGACCGAGCTTGACTCGCTTGAGGAGCTGGTGGCCTCAGCCGTTGGCTTCGATGCAGCTCGGGGCGATGTGATCACGTTGAAATCGCTTGATCTGCCGGTGGTAGAGCCGCAGGGAACGCTGGTTTCATCCTCAATGTGGCAGAATATTCATCTGGACGCGATGTCTCTGATCCAGATGGCTGTGCTTGCCGCGGTTTCGTTGGTTCTGGCCTTGTTCGTCATTCGCCCGATCCTGATGAAACCGGCTGCCGCCCCCGCCTTATTGCCTGCAGGTGGTGGTGAAACTGAAGATACCCAGGTTTTGGTCGGTGAGATCGCGCCAGATGAGTCGGCCGAATTCACGGCTCTGCCAGGACAGGCGCAATCGGCTGGCGTTCCGGCGCTTGGGTCGGACAGCAACGTAGACCCTGTGGATCGGTTGCGGGCGATGATCGGTGACAAGCAGGAAGAAACGGTCGAGATTCTGCGCAGTTGGCTTGAAGAAGGCGAGGAGCGGGTCTGATGTCGATTGCGCACCTTCTTGAGGATTTCACAGGGCAGGTCGAAGGCGGCAAGCTGCATCTTCTGGACGAAGACGCGCTGGAGGAACAGCGCCTGGCTGCCTTCGAACAAGGTTACGGGGCCGGATGGGAAGACGCCGTTCAAGCGCAGGAGCAGAACCGGGGACAGGTCTCGGCGGAACTGGCCAAGGCGTTGGAAGATATGTCCTTTACCTATCACGAAGCGCTGACACGTATGACCCTGTCGCTGGAGCCGATGTTCCAAGGCCTGGTGAACTTGGTGCTGCCGGATTTTATCGACCGGGGCTTTGCTCACCGCCTGTCGGAACAGCTGCAAGACATGGCACGAACCCAGATCGACCAACCCATCCAGATACTTGTGCCCGAAGGGCGCGCAGCCGAGGTCGAAGATTTGCTGCCATCGGATATGCCACAGCCCCCGCGCGTGATTGAGGATTCCTCGCTGCAACCCGGACAAGCGCGGCTGCAGGTCGGTATCTCGCGGTGCGAGGTGGATTGCATGGATCTGCTGTCCTCGGTGCAGCAGGCATTTGACTCCTACATGTTTGAGGCGAAAGAGGCTTTGACCCATGACTGATACCCAATCCCCAAAAACCAACCCTTTTGATGCTGTCCCGATCGAAGTCACAGTGTCCGTCGGCCGCGCCCGCCCGTTGATCCGGGACCTACTGAATATGGGTGAAAACGCGGTGCTGACGTTGGACAAACGGATCGAAGACCCCGTGGACCTCTATGTCGGCGACCAACTGGTTGCCCGTGGCCTTCTGGAAGAGATGGATGGCGATCAGGCCGGTCAACTGGCCGTGCGTCTGACCGAAATCGCGGATTTGCAGAACGGGATCGGCTGATGCGCCTGTGGCTCTGGCTGATTGTGGCGGTGGTGGCTACGCTGCCCTCGCTGGCTGCGGCTCAAGACGTGACTCTGTCGCTTGGGGAAGGAGGGTCCATCTCGGCCCGGACGATCCAGTTGATTTTGCTGATCACCGTTCTCAGCCTTGCGCCCGGGCTGGCGATCATGATCACCTGTTTTCCGTTTCTGATCACGGTTCTCGCGATCCTGCGACAGGGCATCGGGTTGCAGCAGTCGCCGCCAAACATGCTGATCGTCAGCCTTGCGCTGTTCCTGACCTATTTCATCATGGAGCCGGTTTTTACCGAAGCCTGGACCATTGGTATCGAGCCTTTGATCAACGAAACGCTTGAGGTTGAAACGGCCCTGGAACGCGCCCTGAATCCGTTCCGAGAGTTCATGGCAGCGCGACTGGATGTGGAGACGTTTCAATCCATGGTCGCTCTGCGCCCGGGAGGCGAGGGTATGGTCCTGTCTCCGGATGCCCCGCTTTCGGTTCTGATGCCGTCCTTCATGCTGTCGGAAATCGCCCGGGCGTTTCAGATCGGGTTCCTGATTTTCCTGCCTTTTCTGATCATTGACCTAGTTGTGGCTGCCGTTTTGATGTCGATGGGCATGATGATGGTGCCACCTGCAATCGTCTCGCTGCCGTTCAAGCTGGCGTTTTTCGTGATCGCAGATGGATGGGCTTTGATCGCCAGCGCGTTGGTCCGAAGTTACATGCCTTAGAGTGTCCGCGGGCTGGGCGTGGAGTGGGTAAAAGCTTAGTTTTAGTGAGAACTTTGGAAAACGGCGCGTCAACTTCGGCGTGTGCGAGGTCCTAAAGTAAAATGACCTTCTCGCGGTTGTAGAAACGAAGACGCCTCCGACGCACAGAGTGCGGAGGCGTCTTCATCACACAAAAAGGCGGTGCTACCCGGTTCTGTTGAGGTCTTTGATCAGTTGGTTCAAGTTGCCTTTACGCGCATCCAGCATCGCCCCGATTTCGGTTCGCTCGGTCAGCAGCAAATTCACACCCTCAATGAACATGTTGTAGAACTTGTCGCGACCGGATTTGTCAGAAACCAGGAAGGTTACGTCAAAGGGCGACGATCCCCGCAGCTTGACCGAGGTGCGCACTTCATAACCGGCTTTGATTCTACGCGCATTTCGCACATCCACCTGGCCGCCAATGAATTCGCGGAACCGGCGTCCGTATTTGCGCGAGATATAGCCTTGGAACGCCTTGGTGAATTGTCTCAACTGCGCCGGAGAGGCAGAACGGGCGTCCGCCCCAAGCGCATAGCGCGCCATGATCGGAACGTCAGCGTATTGCACGAAAATCTTTTCGAAATCGCGCAGCATGGCTTTTTCCGACTTGCCCGAGGCGATCACGCGGTTGATATCCGCGACAACACTGTTGACCAGCTGTTTGGCGCCCGCCTCGGTCAGGGCCAGAGCGGGCAAGGGCAGGGCAACAATAGCTGCTCCGGCCACAGAGGTTTTCAGGAAATGTCTTCGGTTTAAAGCGTTACTCAGCATAAGGGTCCTCGTAGGGGTCGAGAAGGGGATCACTAACAGGGTCGGTTCCGGCGTCGGCATATGGATCGTTGTAGAGATCCAGGAAGGCGTCCTCGTCGTCGCGTGCCAATTCGAAGCGGCGGTTTTGCAGGTAGATCAGTCGGGCCTGCGCATAGCTGTCGGCACTTTCGTAGAGAATCGAGTCCACTGTATCAGAAAAACGACCCCTATCCCCCATCCGACGTACGACTTCGGCATAAACCCCCAGATTGTCCGCAGGGCGTACCGGCGTGAAGTTGATCGGGTTCGAGAACAGGTTGATAACGACACCTACAGCGTCACGGGTGGTCGATGGGCCATAGAACGGCAGTTCAACATAGGCGCCTTCCCCAACACCCCAGACGTGCAAGGTTTCGCCGAAATCCGTATCGACGGGGGGCAGGTTCAGCTCATCTGCCGGAGCCGACAAGCCAAAGCCACCCACAGTCATGTTGATCACGAACCGCAACAAGGCGTTGCCCATTTGCTTGGGGTTTCCCTGCAGCAGGTAATCCACCGCCTGACCGGGCAGAGAGATGTTTTCCGCAAAGGTACTGAAGCTGGTCACCATCGGATCAGGGACGATCTTCACATAGCCCTTCGAGGCCGGGCGAAACAGAAACCTGTCGACGCCAAGGTTGAACTTGTGAATGCCCCTGTTGGCGTTCTCATAGGGGTCGAAAATCTCACCTCGGGCAGCCTGTTCCGGGGGTTGCGTCGCACAGGCCGACAACACAGCCATAAGTGACAGAACAACAAGATGTTTGAAGCCAAATTTGCTCAACACGGTCTTAGCTACTCCAATACGGCCCGGCACGACGCTTGGGCGATCAATCAATACCTGCGTGTCCAACCGACACAAGTTGTTGTCACATAGAGGTTTCAGAGCTTGAATGAAACACATAGCGTTAAACCCGGTAAATCAACGAAGGTAAAGTGACACGACTTCAACAGTTCCAAATAGGACAGGATATGCCCACTGAACGCGACGGTCAGAAAAATCGGTTTCCGGCTTTCCCAGCGGCATCATCCCGGTTAGCGTCCGCCCGAGTCGATTTAGGGTGAGGACAATCACATGAGCATCTCGGAAAAACTGCAAAGCCTGGGCGTATCGCTGCCAGACGCACCGGCCCCGGCCGCAAACTATGTGCCTTTCGTGCGCGTGGGCAACATTGTCTATGTCTCGGGTCAGATTTCCAAAGCCGACGACCTGATCACCGGCAAATTGGGCGATGACATGGACGTCGACGCGGGTGCGGCGGCGGCAAAGGTCTGTGCGATCAACTTGCTGGCTCAGGTCAAAGCGGCCTGTGACGGGGATATCGAGAAACTGGTGCGGGTGATCAAGCTGACCGGTTTTGTGAACTCGACTGCTGATTTCACCGCGCAGCCGCAGGTGATCAACGGTGCTTCTGATTTCCTGGTTGAGGCGCTGGGCGAGGCGGGTCGTCATTCCCGCTCGGCGGTTAGTGCTGCATCACTGCCGCTGGGTGTTGCTGTCGAAATCGAAGGTATTTTCGAAGTCCAATGACACCTGCTCTGCCGCCCGCGTTTCTTGAGGCCCCGATCTCGCACCGGGCGCTGCATGACAAAACAGAAAACCGCCCGGAAAATAGCCGGGCGGCCATTCGTGCCGCGATCGATGCCGGTTACGGGATCGAGATTGACCTGCAGCGGACCTCGGACAACCGTGCGATGGTGTTTCATGACTACGACATGGCGCGTCTGACCGGGCAGTCTGGACCGATCCAGCAGGTCTCGGCCGCGCGCGCGCAGGCCACGCAGCTGCTGCATGCCGGGGATGGCATTCCCACCCTCGACGATGTGCTTGAGATGGTCGCAGGCAAAGTCCCGTTGTTGATCGAACTCAAGGATCAGGATGGAGCCATGGGCACCAATGTCGGCCCGCTTGAGGCGGACGCTGTGCGGGCGCTAGAAGGCTACGACGGTCCAGTGGCGTTGATGTCATTCAACCCCAACAGCATGGCCGAGCTTGCCCGCCTGGCCCCGCATCTGCCGCGCGGGATCGTGACTTGTTCCTATAAGCCGAGTGTCGAGCTGCTGCCGCAATCGGTGTGCGATCACCTGCGCGACATTCCCGATTTCGACCGGGTTGGGGCCAGTTTCATCAGCCATGAGGTTCATGATCTGGACCGCCCGCGCGTGGCCGAGCTGAAAGCGCGCGGTGTGCCGATCCTGTGTTGGACGGTAAAGTCGCCTGAACAAGAGGCAGAGGCCCGCGCCGTTGCCGACAATGTGACCTTTGAGGGGTATCTGGCCAAGCATCCGGGTTGAACCTGTCGCACCTCGTCACAGATAAAGACCAGACGCGGAGGGCACATGGATCAGGCGCAGATCGAAATTCAGGTACTCGGATCACTCTCGCAAATCTCTGCGGCCGAGTGGGATGCCTGCGCTTGCCCCGAAACAGCAGATGGCGGGCATCCGCTGGATCCCTTTACCACGCACCGGTTTTTGCTGGCCCTGGAAAATAGCGGCTCGGTTGGGCGGGGCACCGGGTGGCAGCCTCAATATCTGACGGCCTATCTGGATGGGATGTTGATCGCGGCGGCGCCGATGTATGCCAAATCGCACAGTCAGGGTGAGTATATCTTCGACCACAGCTGGGCCCATGCGTACGAAAACGCGGGCGGGCGGTACTATCCCAAACTACAGATTGCGGCCCCTTTCACGCCCGCCACCGGGCGGCGCTTTCTGGTGCGCCCGGGATATGAAGGGATTGGGATGTCTGCGCTGGTGCAGGGCGCTGTGCAACTGGCGGCAGACAATCAGGTCTCGTCGCTTCACGCGACCTTCTGCACCGAAGACGAGGCGCTGGCGGGTGAGCAGATGGGCCTTATGCTGCGAAGCTCGCAGCAGTTTCATTGGCTGAATGACGACTACGCGGATTTCGACGGTTTTCTAGCCGCGCTGTCCTCGCGCAAGCGCAAGAATATTCGCAAGGAGCGTGCTCAAGCCAACGCATTCGGAGGTGAGATCCGCACCCTGACCGGTGATGACCTGCGGCCCGAGCATTGGGATGCCTTCTGGCGGTTCTATCAGGACACCGGCGCGCGCAAGTGGGGATCACCTTATCTGACGCGCCAGTTCTTTGATATCGCGCAGCAGACGATGGCCGGTGATATGGCCTTGATGCTGGCAGAACGCGATGGGTATCCCATTGCGGGGGCGCTGAATTTCATCGGGCGTGAGACGCTCTATGGTCGCTATTGGGGCTGTGTGGAACATCATGCCTGCCTGCATTTCGAGCTGTGTTACTATAGGGCCATCGACTTTGCCATCGCGCTTGGCATGCAAAGAGTCGAAGCCGGAGCGCAAGGCGAACACAAGCTCGCACGTGGCTACCTGCCAACACGCACGCATAGCCTTCATTGGATTGCCGATCAGGGATTCGCCGATGCCGTCAAAAAATATCTAGACGCTGAAGGCCGCGCGGTGGGAGAAGAGATTGAGATTCTGACGGATTACGGTCCGTTCAGAAAATCGAACCCGGAGGAACAGCAATGACCGAGCTTTTGTCGACCGAGACCCGTGGCCCCCTTCTTGATCCGCTGTTCAACAATGGCTGGACCATGGTTGAGGGCCGGGATGCGATCACCAAGACTTTCATCTTTGACAATTTCGTCGCGGCTTTTGGATGGATGACCCAAGTGGCGATCTGGGCCGAAAAATGGAACCACCACCCCGAATGGTCCAACGTCTACCGCACGGTCGAAGTGGTGCTCTCCACCCATGACGTCGGCGGGTTGTCTTCGTTGGATGCGAAACTGGCGCGCAAGATGGACGGACTGGTCTAGTCGCGATCCTGTCCGGACCCGATGCCGCCAGCCAAGGATGCCGTGATCGCCATCTGGCGGAACTCATCCGGCGTGACCGTGCCACTACTGACGTCGATATTGCCCGGAATGCGGGTCGTTTTGTTGCCGATAGACCGGACACTGCGCGCCGCTGGGTTGATGTCCAGACACCGCCTCTCATAGCAGGTCAGCCCGCTGGTGTTGATCTGGATGCGGGCCTGCCCGTCTGGGCCGGTCACAACCGGGGCCTGCGGTACGTCACAAGCCGCCAATGCGGCCAGCGCGCCGATCCAGATCCATCTGTTCATCTCACCCTCCGGGGTTAGTCCAACCGACCGTTTCCATCCTTGTCCGCAGAGTCGAAATCGTTGCTCATCTGCGCATCGTATTCCGCCCTTGAGATAAGGCTGTCGCCGTTCCGGTCAACGTCCTGAAATTGCTTTATGTCCAGGAAGGGTTTGGCCTCGGACAGGCCGAGCGTGCCGTTCTTGTCTTCGTCCATCGCCTGAAAGGCGTAGTCTGAAAAGGCATTGAACTCTTCCTTGGACAGGAAGCCATCATTGTTCGAGTCGATGGCTGTCAGCTCTTTTTCATTCAACTCTGCCACGTCGTCCGCAGCTGCGGCATTGGCCATCACAAGCGCGGCGATACAGAATATTCTTTTCATAGCCGTCCCCCTCAACATGCGAATCTTGCGCCACTGATACTTCCGGTAGCCGCACCTGCACCCGTCAGAATGGACTTGCCTGAACCGCCTCCGAACTGATTGCCGATTGCACCTCCGATCAACGCGCCGCCTAGGGTACCGCTCAGGCAGGCGATTTCATGTTGCCGTGCCGCTTGTTGCTGTGGTGTCGGGGCCGGGCCGCAAGCTGCAAGAAGACCTGCGCCGCCCAGAATGAGTGAAATGGCTTTGAGATACATAAACATACTCCCCAGCTATGTGCCTCTGATAATCGCACACTGGGGAGTTGTATCAAGTCAAGTTGGGTTCGGACGGCCCGATTTAGCCGGGGCCGAACAGCGTCAGATTACTTCGAGCAAGCCTTCACCGGCTGAAATCTCGCAAGCGCCGGGGCTTTCTTCCAGGTTTAGCGCAGTGACCTTGCCGTCTTCGACCAGCATCGCGTAACGCTGCGAACGCGCCAGCAGCCCGGCTGGTGGGGCGTCAAAATCCATGCCGATGGCCTTTGTGAACTCAGACGCGGCGTCGCCCAGCAGGGTCAGGCCGGCCTCGGTTGCGCCGGTCGCTTCGCCCCAGGCTTTCATCACGAAGGGGTCGTTGACGGAAATGCAGATGATCTCATCCACGCCCTTGGCTTCGAACTGATCTTTGGTGCGCATGAAGCTGGGCACATGGGCCGAATGACAGGTTGGCGTGAACGCGCCGGGAACGGCAAAGATCACCACTTTGCGGCCCGCGGTTTTGTCGGAAATCCGAACCTCTTCGGGGCCTTCCGCACCCATTTGGGTCAGCGTGGCGTCGGGCAGCATCTCACCTGTTGTAATCATTTATCAGCTCCTGTCGTTTGGATTTGCAGAGTCGGGCTATGCCGCAATATAGGTGGTCGGACAGAAGTAACCATTAGAATTCGACAGGGTGTGATGAACATGAGCCATATTGTCGTGATCGGCGCCGGGCAGGCCGGATCGTCGCTTGTTGCGAAGCTGCGCAAGGATGGGTTTGAAGGGGATATCACCCTGATCGGGGCCGAGACGCATCTGCCCTACCAGCGCCCGCCCTTGTCCAAGGCCTATCTGTTGGGCGAGATGGAGATGGAGCGTCTATTTTTGCGCCCCGAAAGCTTCTATGCCGACAACAACATCACCCTGCGTCTGGGGCAGCGTGTCACTGCGATTGACCCCAAGGCCAAGACCGTAACCGTTGGAGATGAAGTCATCTCATACGATGAACTGGCGCTGACCACCGGGTCGGATCCGCGCTATCTGCCTGCCTCTATCGGCGGTGATCTTCAGGGCGTTCATGTGGTACGTGATCTGGCTCATATCGACGAGATGGAGCCTCGGGTCACCGAAGGCGCGCGCGCGCTGATTGTCGGGGGCGGCTATATCGGGCTTGAGGCCGCAGCCGTCTGCGCCAAGCGCGGGGTCAAGGTGACGCTGGTAGAAATGGCCGAGCGTATCCTGCAACGCGTCGCCGCCAAGGAAACCAGCGACTATTTCCGCGCGCTGCATACGGGTCACGGCGCGGACATCCGCGAGGGTGTGGGCCTTGATCGTCTGATCGGTGAAAACGGCAAGGTCGTCGGCGCGGTTCTGACGGATGGAACCGAAATCGAGGTTGATTTTGTGGTTGTTGGCGTTGGCATCGCGCCGTCCAGCCAACTGGCCGAGATGGCTGGGCTTGAACTGGACAACGGCATCAAAACCGACGCCCATGGCCGTACATCTGATCCGTCGATCTGGGCTGCGGGGGATTGCGCCTCCTTCCCGCATGGTGAGGGGCGCATTCGTCTGGAAAGCGTGCCCAACGCTATTGATCAGGCCGAGATCGTGGCTCAGAACATGCTAGGGGCAGCCAACGACTATACAGCAACGCCGTGGTTCTGGTCGGATCAGTATGACGTGAAACTGCAGATCGCAGGTCTGAATACGGGTTATGATCGGGTTGTCACCCGTCAGGGCGAAGGTCAGACCGTGTCGTTCTGGTACTACAAGGGTGACCAGCTGATTGCAGTCGACGCGATGAACGACCCGCGCGCCTATATGGTTGGCAAGCGCCTGATCGACGCGGGCAAAACCGCTGATCCTGCCGTGGTGGCCGATCCGGCTGCGGATCTGAAACCGCTGCTCAAAGCGTGAGGATCATCGCCGGAGAATTCCGGGGTCGTGCCTTGGCCTCGGTCGGCAAAGGGGATGCGGGTGCCCATCTGCGTCCTACCACCGACCGAGTGCGTGAAAGCCTGTTCAACGTCCTGAGCCATCAGATCGATTTTGACGGTCTGCGTGTATTGGACCTGTTCGCAGGCACCGGCGCGCTGGGGCTTGAGGCGCTGTCGCGCGGGGCTGACCACATCACCTTTGTGGATGACGGGCGTGTCGCGCAGGGCCTGATCCGCAAGAATATCGACCTGACCCGCAGCTCTGACCGGACCGATCTGATCCGCCGGGATGCGACGCGCTTAGGTGAAAACCCGAACGCGCCCTACGACCTGATCTTTCTGGACCCGCCTTACGGCAAGTCTCTGGGCCAGAGAGCGCTGGCTAAGGCGTCCGAGGCTGGATGGATCGCCGAGGGGGCGTATATCGTGTGGGAAGAAAACGCCCCGATGCAGGTACCGGATGGATTCCAGTTGTTGGACAGTCGAAAATACGGCGACACGCATATCTCGCTGATGCTTCAATCACTTGATCATATGGGTTGATCCTGACCGCCCTAATTCGTTTTTAAGTTGAATTGAGGTGGCCAGCAATTTGACGTATCTCCGCCAAAATTGCGGCCAATTTTGCCTCTACGCGCCGTGGAAACGCGGAACAACCCTTAAAGGACTCTCTATGCTTTTCAGAGCTGCCCTGACCTCGGCCATCGTGCTGGGCTCCTCCCCTGTTGTTGCAGGGCAAACAAAACTCGATGCGAATGAATTTATGGTCAATTGCACCTCGTCTGTGGGTCAATCAAGCGTGACGCTGGCGCGTTCGGGCGGATCCAACAAAGGGCATATCACTGTCGGAGAGATGAAGGGCGAGGCGGACATTCTGCCGGGTTTGGACAACCTGACGTTTTTGCTGATTCAGGATGGTCAGGTCGTCAATTTTGCCGTTGATCTTGTGAGTCTCGAATATGACATGATGATCAAAGGCACTTCACAGCGATTTGACAGGGGTAGCTGTACGCCTTCGTGATCCGGTTTTGAGGCGCGGACCGGTTTGTGCTAGGCTTCTGGTATGGACCGCGCCCTACCGCCCTTGTTCTGGGGTTTGGCTCAGGACACTGACACAGAAACCGGCCCGCCGCGCAAACCTGCACGCGCGCCGGTGTTAATCCACGACGCGATCACGCCGTGGGGGGCTGAGACGATGCTGCTGAAAGTGCTACGGGATCAGGCTGCCGATCACGAAGAATAGGTCGGATGGAACTTGCCGCCGGGTGACAGGGTAAAGAGCTCAACCCCATTTGCGGTTACACCGACCGAATGTTCGAACTGTGCCGAGAGCGACTTGTCGCGGGTCACAGCTGTCCAGTCATCGGCCAGCGTTTTGGTCTCGGGACGCCCCAAATTCCTGACTTCCGACATTTTTTCGTATAAGTCATTGATATTATTATGCCTTGGTTGCCAAAAGGCACTACACGGACTTTTTTCGCCAGCGATTGTTTCGGAGTGTTGAGGGAGCTCAGGCTTTGGTCTGGCCAGTTTTTCGGGTGCGCCCGGGGGGTATCTTGAAAGGGGCTTCGTTCCAGGTCAGGCCGACGCAGGTGAGGATGCGTCTGGCATCGACCGTGGCATGGCTTGGCATGCCGTAGCGGTCAGGGGTGCCTTTGTGGCGCAGGATCGAGAGCTGCAATGCGTTCAACTCGTTGCGGATACGAGCCGGGCTCATCGGGTGTCCGAGCAGGTCCAGATGCTTGCGCAGGTGCTGCAGGCAGCAGAAGGCCATGTAGCAGATGGCGATATGGGCCCGGACCCGACGCGGCGACCAGTGATAGATGGGCCGGATTTTCAGATCGTGCTTGTTGGTGCGGAAGCAGGCTTCGATCTCCCACAACTGGTGATAGCGGGCAATGACGTCCTGTGCCTCCAGTTCGTCCGCACCATGAACAACAATGGCATGCAGCCCGTCCCATTGTGCCGCTGCCTTGATCTTTGCATCATCCAGCGTGACGTCCCCGCTGTCGGGGAAGGCCAGGAAGCGGCCATATCCCCGGCTGCTGAAGCTGCCGGGTTTGCGAGAGCGCTTGAGCTTCTTGTGCAGCTTTTCGATTGCCTTGTCGCGCTTGTGGGCATCATTGCGTGCCCGGGTGGGTGACCAGGTCACAATGACCCGCGCTCCCTCCTGGTCGATCACCTTGTACCAGCCCTTCTCGGTTGCCTCTTCAGAACCGTGTCCAGCCCAAGGCTGGCGTCCCTCCGGGCTCAAAATGTTCGCCTTCACGGCGGCCGGGGCGGACTTCATGCGATAGCCGAGGATGTAGGGCAGACCCTTGTTCTGCAACATCTGCTGGTTGTCCTTGCTGAGCATGGCGGCATCGGCCACGAACGTGACCCTGGCCACGTCGAAGCGTCCCTCCAACGCCTTCAGCGCAGCTTCCAGCGTATGACCTTCCCAGGTGTTTCCCGGGAAGAGTTCGTAGCCCACAGGCAGCCCATCGGAGGTGACGATCAGCGCCAGCATGACCTGAGCGCGGTGATGCTTGCCATCCTTGCTGAAGCCCTTGGCCAGAAGATGATCCTGCTCGACCCCGTCCGCATCCTCGGCCGGGTCCTCGCGCTCGGTGTCAAAGGCCAGGGTCGTGCAATCGTAGAACAGCACGGTCACTGGCCCGCCCAGCAACTTCTCTGCCGCCGCGTGAGAGGTTTTGCAAATCCCGTCTATCACCGGCGTATTGATGTAATCCATGCTCCGATAGACCACGTCCAGATTGAGCGTGATGCCTGCCTGGTTCTCCAACGCCTCCACGGTCGCGCGCTTGCTCTCGGGCTGTGCGATCCGCGCCATAACCAGCTCTTTCACAATGCGATTGGCACTTTTACGCGCCGCCCCCAGAAGGGCCCCCCAACCCAGTTGGTCATACATCGTCCCCATGACATCCCGCAGACCCAGAGAGACCCGCGCCTCCTCACGGCACTCGGCAAGATCAACGCCAAGCTTGTCCGGCCGCGGAGCGCGGCGCACCAGCGCCTGCAGATCGGCATATTCCGTGGGCGTGAACAGTTCCATTTGCGGCGAGCGATCAATGCGTAATTGCTCCATCAAGCGGCCCGCCAGACGCTTGATATCCTCAATCTCGCTGTCGTTATGGGCCACACCCACATGGCGCAGGATCTTCTGGCGTACCTTGGAGCCGGTGCGGACGGATTCAACGATCTGGATCCGTGTGCGGTTGAGCTTTGCGTCATGTTTGGTGCGGATGAACATGGGCGAAGAGGTTAGCCATCTGAAGGCCCATGGCAATACTTTTTATAATAATGGGGCACTACAACGCGCCTCTGAGCAACCACACCTGAAAACAAACCAAAAACCCAGTCAGATCAACAAAAAGGTCGGAAGTCAGGGGAAGAAAACGCCCCGATGCAGGTACCGGATGGATTCCAGTTGTTGGACAGTCGAAAATACGGCGACACGCATATCTCGCTGATGCTTCAATCACTTGATCATATGGGTTGATCCTGACCGCCCTAATTCGTTTTTAAGTTGAATTGAGGTGGCCAGCAATTTGACGTATCTCCGCCAAAATTGCGGCCAATTTTGCCTCTACGCGCCGTGGAAACGCGGAACAACCCTTAAAGGACTCTCTATGCTTTTCAGAGCTGCCCTGACCTCGGCCATCGTGCTGGGCTCCTCCCCTGTTGTTGCAGGGCAAACAAAACTCGATGCGAATGAATTTATGGTCAATTGCACCTCGTCTGTGGGTCAATCAAGCGTGACGCTGGCGCGTTCGGGCGGATCCAACAAAGGGCATATCACTGTCGGAGAGATGAAGGGCGAGGCGGACATTCTGCCGGGTTTGGACAACCTGACGTTTTTGCTGATTCAGGATGGTCAGGTCGTCAATTTTGCCGTTGATCTTGTGAGTCTCGAATATGACATGATGATCAAAGGCACTTCACAGCGATTTGACAGGGGTAGCTGTACGCCTTCGTGATCCGGTTTTGAGGCGCGGACCGGTTTGTGCTAGGCTTCTGGTATGGACCGCGCCCTACCGCCCTTGTTCTGGGGTTTGGCTCAGGACACTGACACAGAAACCGGCCCGCCGCGCAAACCTGCACGCGCGCCGGTGTTAATCCACGACGCGATCACGCCGTGGGGGGCTGAGACGATGCTGCTGAAAGTGCTACGGGATCAGGCTGCCGATCACGAAGAATAGGTCGGATGGAACTTGCCGCCGGGTGACAGGGTAAAGAGCTCAACCCCATTTGCGGTTACACCGACCGAATGTTCGAACTGTGCCGAGAGCGACTTGTCGCGGGTCACAGCTGTCCAGTCATCGGCCAGCGTTTTGGTCTCGGGACGCCCCAAATTGACCATCGGTTCGATGGTAAAGAACATCCCTTCTTCCAGAACGGAGCCGGTTCCGGGGCGGCCATAGTGCAGCACGTTTGGTGGCGCGTGGAACACTCGACAAAGCCCGTGGCCACAGAAATCGCGAACAACACTCATACGGTGCGCTTCGACATAGGACTGGATCGCATGGCCGATATCGCCGAACGTGTTGCCCGGCTTGACCATCTCGATGCCCTTGAAAAGCGCGTCATGGGTGACCTGAATCAGACGCTCGGCTTTTCGCGGCAGTTTGCCTGCGACATACATCCGCGAGGTATCACCGAACCAGCCGTCCACGATGACGGTCACGTCTATGTTCAGGATATCCCCATCCTTGAGCTTTTTCTCACCGGGAATACCGTGGCAGACCACGTGGTTCACGCTAATGCAGCTGGCGTGTTGATAGCCCTTGTAGCCAATCGTCGCCGAAGTCGCTCCTGCGTCCTCGACCATCTGGGTGATGATCCCGTCGATCGCACCGGTGGTTTGGCCGGGGAAGACATGTTGCGCGATGTCATCCAGTATCCGCGCAGCCAAAGCCCCTGCCGCATGCATGCCGGCAAAGTCACCTTGTTCGTAAATGCGGATACCGTCCTTGGTCAGGCGGCCACGGTGTTCTTTCATGGATGCGAGGCTCCAATTGTTTCGCGCAGTGCTCTATTTACGCTGCTTGTGCAGAAAGTTCCAGAGGCTGCAGCGTCGCAGGCTGTATCTAGGATGGTTGACGATCCGATCACAGGTGGACGCGCACAGCGATATAAACTAGCACGGATAAGATAGTTCTCGGGCGTTAAAATAGAAGAAGGGCAGTCAGATGCAGAAAGCCGACCAGCTGAGGGCCGAGATTGCCACCATCAGTGAAATGCTCAAGACCGGGCGCGCGGACAGGGCGCTGAAGCGTGCAGTCAAGGCCGGGAAGAAATGGCCCAAAATGCCCGCGTTTCCGCAGATGGCAGGTCTTGCGTGCATTCACCAGGGGGACTTCAAACAGGCACAGACCCATCTGGAGCGCGCCTGGAAGATGGAGCCGGAGAACCCCGACCTGATCCAGAATTTCGGGCTGAGCCTTGTTCAGGGCGGCGATGCTGGGAAGGCGCTGACCCTGATGAATAAAGTTGCGGCCAAGGCCCCGCTGACCCCGCCGCAACGCTATGTGCGCGCCATGGCCCTGTTGCAGGGACGTCAACTGAGCGAGGCGTTGGTGGATGTTGATGAGGTTCTGCGCCATCAAAACGGCAATCTACAGGCCCATTGCCTGAAGGCCGATATTCTGGATGAGATGCACCAGTGGGATCAGGCCATCGACGTCCTGTTGGCCGTGGCCGAGAAGCACCCGAAATTCCACTACGGTCAGCTACGACTGGCCAAGGGTCTGGTAGGTTTGGGGCGCATGTCTGAGGCGCTGACCCATGGCCGCGCCGCCTTTGCGCTGGCTCCCGAGGATCCCGAAACGCTGGAATTCGTTGCAACTCTGCCGAACTTGTCGGCTGAGGATCGGGCGGAATTGCAGGCTCAAACTTCTAAACTGCTTGAGGCGGGCAATGCCAACCGCGAGGCCGCAGCCACGGTGCATTTTGCCTGTCAATCGGCATTGAATAATGACCCCCCATCGGCGTCCAAATTTGACCCCCCTTGGAGCTAAGAGGGGCGTTGAGGGGGTCGTGTTTAGGTTGATTCAGGAGGGGGTGGACAGCAGGTCAAACCGAAAAGAGAGCGTAGCTCGACTGAAGGTTTGACCTGCTGTCTGTTTTGAATTTATTCCCCGATTTCGAGGTTAGTCGCGGTGGTTAATTCGCCAGCTTTCGTTCCCGGTTTCGATGATATCGCAATGGTGTGTCAGTCGATCCAGGAGAGCAGTGGTCATTTTGGCATCTGTGAACACACTCGGCCATTCAGCAAATGCGAGGTTGGTTGTTAGCAGAATAGACGTTCGCTCGTACAGTTTGCTGATGAGATGGAAGAGTAATCGTCCACCAGACTCTGCGAACGGCAGATAACCGAGTTCGTCTATAATCACGAGGTCGACGCGGATCAGCTGCTCGCTGAGCCGCCCGGCGTTGCCTTCGCGATGTTCAGCCTCCAGCTTGTTCGCGAGATCCACAGCGCTGAAGAACCTGACCCGCCGGCGGTTATTGACCGCGTGGCCCCCGATCGCTGTTGCGAGATGCGTTTTGCCCGATCCGGTTCCACCGACCAGCACGCCATTCCTGGCCTGGTCCATAAAATCGCCGTCATGAAGATTGCGCACGACTTCCTCGTTGACGGGGCTGACCGTGAAGTCGAACTCAGGTAAGGACTTGCAGACCGGGAACTTTGCGGCACCCATCTGATACCGGATCGAGCGCGCAGTCTTTTCGGCCAGTTCGGCCGTGAGGAGTTCGGCCACGACCTGTTGGGGCCGCCAGTTGTTTTTGGCTGCGGCCTGCATCACTTCGTCAAAGCAGTTGACGATGCCTGGCAACTTCAGTTGACGGGCAAGTTCGAGAATTTCCTTACGCAGTTGCATGGGAGCCTCCAAGCCTGTCATAGCGAGCGCAATCCGCGATCGGTGCCATTTTCAGCTGCAGGTGGGCAGGCGGCTCAATCGCCTTTGGCGGCGGGGGATTGGTGCGCCGAGAGACAATGTTCAGGATCGCATCGGCCTTGCGCAGGCCAGATTTTAGAGCTTCTTCGCAGGCAGCCTCGACCACATCAATGTCGTGCTGGTAAGCAGCGAAAAGAATATCGGCAAGTTGCCGGTCTCCGTCGGATGTGCCCCGCAGATGGGTCCAGATCTGCGTCATTGCCGGTGGTAGGTCCCAGTCACGGAACGGTGCTCCATTGCGCAGAGCGCCAGGCTTGCGCTTGAGGACGGGCACATAGTGCCAAGGGTTGAAGATCGTTTTTCCTCGGCCGAAGCACCGTTCGTGCTCTCCGACAATCTCACCGTCTTGGCGCAGGACAATCCGCGTGGCGTAGACCTGCAACTGGACCTGACGTCCAACAGCTCTTGCCTCAACGCTGTATTTGTTTCTTTCGAAGTTGATCAGGCAGGTTCGGCTCACGGCGACCGTCTTTTCACGGAACCCGACGAAGGGCTTCTGCAGATGCGTCAGCAGCGGCTTTTCCTGCTGGAACTCCTCCCAGACCGTCACCTCCAGGTTTTCCGGATGCCGCAGTTCTTTTGCGCGTTTGATCGCGTCTTTTTGCAGCCGGGCATTCAATTCATCGAAGTCGGCCACCTCCAGACGCGGTGTAAAACTATAGGCGCGGCTCTCCTTGACCAGATTCTCAACCTGACCCTTCTCCCAACCGGCCGCGCGCGTACAGGCGATCGGGTTCACCAGATGATGAGAACACATCCGGGAGAATGCCTTGTTGAACTTTCTTTCCTTGCCCGACAGGATCGCATCGACGGCGGTCGTCATGTTATCGTAGATCCCGTTGATGCAGCCTCCACCAAAGAATTTGAAGGCCTCGTCGTGGGCATCAAAGACCATCTCCTGCGTCTCGCGCGGATAGGCAATGGAGAATGGCATGCGGCTATGGCAAAGTTTGAAATGGGCAACCTTCACGGTCGTGAGTGCACCGTCCATCAAAACCGTCTCCACACTCCAGTCGAACTGGTACGCCTCCCCAGGATCAAAGATCAGCGGGATGAACGCCTGCGCCTGTTGTCGGCCGTGCGCAATGCGCCAATTCTTTGTGTAGCGTCGAACACTGTCATACCCGCCGCCAAAACCATCATCGGAGAGTTCCTTCCAGATTTTGGTCATCCGCTTGCGGTGTTTCTTCGGAAGCGCCTCGTTCTCCTCAAGCGTTTCATCCAGACGCGCGCGCCAAGGCCCGAGCACCGGGTATGGCTGCGATTTGCGCTCATATTTGAACTCCGTCACTCCCGATCGGATTATCTTTCGAACCGTTGCACGGCTCAAATTGAGCGAACGGCAAATTTCCTTGATGCTCTTTTTTTCGATCAGGTGTAAGCGACGCACTTTTCTAATAGTTTCCACGCAAATCATCCCGCTTGCCTCTCCATCGACTGCTCAATGAAAAGGATGTCTACAACCATAGGGAGGGGTCAAATTTGGACGCCGATTTCCCCGCTTAGGGGGTCAAAATTGCACGCTTTTCTACACTCGAATGGTCTGCGCAGTCGATATTCTTTCTATTTGAAGCTGTGTTTGCGGCAAAAGCGCAGACCACAATGCAGAACAAACTGTATGTCTTCCAAGCCCATGAACCGAACGCTGTGTGCAAGGTGCGATGAGCAATAGTTGTATGCACTAAACAGTCTCGCCTACCCAAGTCGCTCTCTTTTTGATTGGCCCTAAGGGAGATCAACGCCGACTGGTCAAAGAGACAGTGTGCCTTCTTAGAAAGTTGAGTAGGTCCCGTGGATTGCCGGCCCGTTTTTCAATCTCGTCTCTCTCGATAGGGTCACCGACGATCGGGCGCTGGGGTTTATCCAAGGCATGCCGCACTTCGTACAAAAGCAACCCTTGGCGCAGCGTGGCGGAGACATTGCTGGCGATTTGATATGCGCGACTGTTGCGTCCGGGAAAGTGAATGGGGACAACTGTGGCCCCAGAGCGCTGGATCAACTTGGCTGTAAAGGGATTCCATTCGCGTTCGACCGCAGGCCCCCACCAACTGTCCGACGAGGCAACAACCCCGGAAGGGAACAATGCGATTAACCCTCCGTTCGCAAGATGCTCCATAGCTTTTCGGCGCATTTCCAGGCTCTTTTCAAGAGCGTCGGGTTCATGATCAAAGGGGACCGGGATCATGAACTGGTCAATCTCAACGACACCCGTCAGCAGAGATCGCGTTAGAATTTTATAGTCGGTTCGGACCTGACCGATCAGTTCGGCCAGGATCATGCCGTCGACAAGTCCGTGCGGGTGATTGGCGACAACCACCACGGTCCCTTTGCTCGGGATTTGACGAATTTCTTCATCGGGTGTTTGCAGCGCGATGCCCATCACCTCAAGGGCCTGCCCCCAGAAGGGTTGCCCAACGGGCACGCCCATTGCCTCGAATTTTCGGATGCGACGCAACAAATGGAATTTGCTTGTAGTCAGCTCAATAGCTTTGATCGCCCATCGCTGAATGTGGACGCATAAGACAAGCGGCGCCGATCATAGGGCTGCTCGCTCAGGTTTGTTCCGTCGCTCTGGCCAAGCAACAGCCGAGTCTCTTTGTCCGGGCGGCCAGTACCGGGTCTTTTGAGGGTCTCCTGACTTCCGACATTTTTTCGTATAAGTCATTGATATTATTATGCCTTGGTTGCCAAAAGGCACTACACGGACTTTTTTCGCCAGCGATTGTTTCGGAGTGTTGAGGGAGCTCAGGCTTTGGTCTGGCCAGTTTTTCGGGTGCGCCCGGGGGGTATCTTGAAAGGGGCTTCGTTCCAGGTCAGGCCGACGCAGGTGAGGATGCGTCTGGCATCGACCGTGGCATGGCTTGGCATGCCGTAGCGGTCAGGGGTGCCTTTGTGGCGCAGGATCGAGAGCTGCAATGCGTTCAACTCGTTGCGGATACGAGCCGGGCTCATCGGGTGTCCGAGCAGGTCCAGATGCTTGCGCAGGTGCTGCAGGCAGCAGAAGGCCATGTAGCAGATGGCGATATGGGCCCGGACCCGACGCGGCGACCAGTGATAGATGGGCCGGATTTTCAGATCGTGCTTGTTGGTGCGGAAGCAGGCTTCGATCTCCCACAACTGGTGATAGCGGGCAATGACGTCCTGTGCCTCCAGTTCGTCCGCACCATGAACAACAATGGCATGCAGCCCGTCCCATTGTGCCGCTGCCTTGATCTTTGCATCATCCAGCGTGACGTCCCCGCTGTCGGGGAAGGCCAGGAAGCGGCCATATCCCCGGCTGCTGAAGCTGCCGGGTTTGCGAGAGCGCTTGAGCTTCTTGTGCAGCTTTTCGATTGCCTTGTCGCGCTTGTGGGCATCATTGCGTGCCCGGGTGGGTGACCAGGTCACAATGACCCGCGCTCCCTCCTGGTCGATCACCTTGTACCAGCCCTTCTCGGTTGCCTCTTCAGAACCGTGTCCAGCCCAAGGCTGGCGTCCCTCCGGGCTCAAAATGTTCGCCTTCACGGCGGCCGGGGCGGACTTCATGCGATAGCCGAGGATGTAGGGCAGACCCTTGTTCTGCAACATCTGCTGGTTGTCCTTGCTGAGCATGGCGGCATCGGCCACGAACGTGACCCTGGCCACGTCGAAGCGTCCCTCCAACGCCTTCAGCGCAGCTTCCAGCGTATGACCTTCCCAGGTGTTTCCCGGGAAGAGTTCATAGCCCACAGGCAGCCCATCGGAGGTGACGATCAGCGCCAGCATGACCTGAGCGCGGTGATGCTTGCCATCCTTGCTGAAGCCCTTGGCCAGAAGATGATCCTGCTCGACCCCGTCCGCATCCTCGGCCGGGTCCTCGCGCTCGGTGTCAAAGGCCAGGGTCGTGCAATCGTAGAACAGCACGGTCACTGGCCCGCCCAGCAACTTCTCTGCCGCCGCGTGAGAGGTTTTGCAAATCCCGTCTATCACCGGCGTATTGATGTAATCCATGCTCCGATAGACCACGTCCAGATTGAGCGTGATGCCTGCCTGGTTCTCCAACGCCTCCACGGTCGCGCGCTTGCTCTCGGGCTGTGCGATCCGCGCCATAACCAGCTCTTTCACAATGCGATTGGCACTTTTACGCGCCGCCCCCAGAAGGGCCCCCCAACCCAGTTGGTCATACATCGTCCCCATGACATCCCGCAGACCCAGAGAGACCCGCGCCTCCTCACGGCACTCGGCAAGATCAACGCCAAGCTTGTCCGGCCGCGGAGCGCGGCGCACCAGCGCCTGCAGATCGGCATATTCCGTGGGCGTGAACAGTTCCATTTGCGGCGAGCGATCAATGCGTAATTGCTCCATCAAGCGGCCCGCCAGACGCTTGATATCCTCAATCTCGCTGTCGTTATGGGCCACACCCACATGGCGCAGGATCTTCTGGCGTACCTTGGAGCCGGTGCGGACGGATTCAACGATCTGGATCCGTGTGCGGTTGAGCTTTGCGTCATGTTTGGTGCGGATGAACATGGGCGAAGAGGTTAGCCATCTGAAGGCCCATGGCAATACTTTTTATAATAATGGGGCACTACAACGCGCCTCTGAGCAACCACACCTGAAAACAAACCAAAAACCCAGTCAGATCAACAAAAAGGTCGGAAGTCAGGAACTTGGCTGTAAAGGGATTCCATTCGCGTTCGACCGCAGGCCCCCACCAACTGTCCGACGAGGCAACAACCCCGGAAGGGAACAATGCGATTAACCCTCCGTTCGCAAGATGCTCCATAGCTTTTCGGCGCATTTCCAGGCTCTTTTCAAGAGCGTCGGGTTCATGATCAAAGGGGACCGGGATCATGAACTGGTCAATCTCAACGACACCCGTCAGCAGAGATCGCGTTAGAATTTTATAGTCGGTTCGGACCTGACCGATCAGTTCGGCCAGGATCATGCCGTCGACAAGTCCGTGCGGGTGATTGGCGACAACCACCACGGTCCCTTTGCTCGGGATTTGACGAATTTCTTCATCGGGTGTTTGCAGCGCGATGCCCATCACCTCAAGGGCCTGCCCCCAGAAGGGTTGCCCAACGGGCACGCCCATTGCCTCGAATTTTCGGATGCGACGCAACAAATGGAATTTGCTTGTAGTCAGCTCAATAGCTTTGATCGCCCATCGCTGTACCGGGTTGCTGAATGTGGACGCATAAGACAAGCGGCGCCGATCATAGGGCTGCTCGCTCAGGTTTGTTCCGTCGCTCTGGCCAAGCAACAGCCGAGTCTCTTTGTCCGGGCGGCCAGTACCGGGTCTTTTGAGGGTCTGAGGCCCCTTGCCTCTCATCGAAGGATGAAGACGGAACACGGCGCGCGGCGCGAAATACGCGACGCCGTTGAGCCCAGAAGATAATCCCGAACGCCAGGCTTGTGAGATCCGACAATAACCAAATCAACATTGCTTTCGCGGGCATACTCCGCGACCTTCAGGCCCGGCTTGCCAGTGATAACTTCGGTCGAGATGTCGTCCGCGCCGCTCGCAAGGCGATCCAGTTCGTCCTTGATACGTGCTGTCAGGTGGTTCTCGGGTTTCGACTCCACGAATTCGGCGACGAAACCGGGTATGTCTTCCAGCACTGTCAACAAGGTCATCCGACCCTCTTCGGCAAGCAAACGCCGGCCAGCGGCGATTTTGTTGGCGACGACGCCTTCATGGTCCAGAGCGACCGGGATGAGAATGTGCTTGTACATAGTCAGTTCCTTTGTCGATTTAGGGGGCGTTTGTGGCGACCGTGCCGCGGGAAACGATCATCTTGGCGGCCTCAGACATTTGCACGCGCGAACTCGCGAGCCAGATCAAGATATTGAGCGTGAACCGTTATACCGTGCACCTGCGCGTGGCTGATCAAGTTTGCCCTCCGATCCCCCGGAAGCCGCGCGCCTTCGAGGCTGTCGATGGCCGTCAGCACCATTTCGAGACGTTCCGTGAAGGCGTCCAGATTGCTTGGGCTCATGGCAATCAGGAACTGCCCGGATCCCGGAGAAGGCCCCTCTGCGTCAAAAAAAGAAGCCACGCCATAGCTGGGGTTTGCACCGGTGAAAACCGACGCGAGAACCTCAACCATCAAGGCAAGCGCGGTACCCTTTGCCCCTCCGGCTGGGGCCATGGAACCAGCCAATGCGGCGGCTGGGTCGGTCGTGGGCTTGCCGTCTTTGTCAAAGGCCCAGTCCGGAGGGATGGGCTGGCCTGTCTTTTTAGCATGCATGACCTTGCCGCGCGCAACATTCGAAAGCGCCAGATCAATCACCAGTGGCGGCGCATTGCGCCGCGGAGCTGCAAAGGCGATGGGGTTGGTGCCAAAAACCGGGCTCGCGGCGCCCCAGGGTGCGATTGCCGGAGGGGCATTGGCAAACATCAAGCCGACAAGACCCTCAGCAGCGAGCCTTTCGACCTGCACCGACAACGTCCCCGCATGATGTGAATTTTTGACCGACATCGTGGCCGTGCCGTATGAACGGGCCACGCTGATGCCCTGTGAAATCGCATGATCCAGTGCCGGGTATGCAAAACCAAAATCGGCGTCCGTGGAAATCGCAGTTTGACTGGTCAGGAGAGAAGTAATGTTTGCGTCCCGGTTTATCTTTCCGCTACGTACCTGCGCGACATAGTCCCCAAGGCGCGACAACCCGTGACCTGCCTGGCCTTCGGCTTCTGCGGCCACCAGTGCATTGGCGACGGATTCAGAGTGTTCCTTGGAAACCCCCTGAGCCATCAATGCACCTGAAATGAGGGCCTTAGCCTCGGAAAGGCTGATGTTTTCCGCGTGTTCCATGGTGTTGTTTTTGTGGCGGGGCGGCACCTTTGGGCCGCCCCTGTCCGACTTAGGCGCTGCGATAGAGCTTGGTCATCGAAAACTCGCGATGGCCAAGCGCTTCGGCGGCTGTGTTGCGGCCGTTGGCAGTGCGGCGGATCATGTCGATCAGTACATCGCCCGCTTCGTCAATGGTCTGTTCCCTGCGCAGGATACCCGACACGTCGACGTCCACGTGCTCGCCCATCGTACGCACGGTCCGAGGGTTCGCGGTGATCTTGATAACCGGAACAATCGGGTTGCCCACCACATTGCCTTGACCCGTGGGGAAGGTGTGGATGACAGCGCCACCGGCCGCCATTAGAGTCACACACTCCGCCGCGGCCGAGGAACTGTCCATGAAGTACAGCCCCGCGCCTGAGCTTGGCGCTTCGGCGGCATCGAGGATGTCGATGTATTGCGAGGTCCGACCGATCTTCTCGAGGTTGCCCAAGGCTTTTTCCTCAATCGTGGTCAGGCCGCCTTCGATGTTACCTTTGGTCGGCTGGGAGTCCGAAAGGTCATCAGTTTGATGCGCGAAGATCACGTCGTCCTGATAGGCTTTCCACATCTTGTACCAACGCTCACCCACTTCTTCGTTAATTGCGCGTTTCTGGCAGATGTGCTCAGCGCCCGTAATCTCCGAAGTCTCACCGAAAAAGCCGGTGATGCCCTCGGGCAGCAGCTTGTCGTACATATTGCCAACCGTCGGGCAGGACCCCAAGCCAGTGGTGGTGTCGGACTCACCGCATTTGGTTGAGATCCATAGTTCGTTCAGCGCGCATTCTTCGCGCTGGTATTCCGAGGTCAGATGCACGAATTCCTTCGCGGCCCAGCTGGCTTGGCGTATGGTTTCAAAATCCCCTTTCTGCTCAATCGAGAATTCGGCCACCGGTTTACCGGTTTCGCGAATGCCATCGGCAATCCGTTTGGTCCAACCGGGCTCAATGCCGATCACGACAACTGCCGCCACATTGGGGTTCGCCCCGGTGCCAATCATGGTTCGGAAGTGAAGCTCTAGATCCGCGCCAAACTGCAGGCGGCCATAGGCATGCGGGATCGCGAGTGTGCCTTTGACATTGTTCGCAACGGCTTCGCACGCCGCGTTCGAGATATCGTCGACCGGCAGGATAACCACGTGGTTTCGAACGCCGACACGGCCATTCTCACGACGGTAAGCATGCACAGACATATTTTTGAAATCGAGTGCCATGAAGAGGACTCCTTACCAGCGCTTTGTTTTGCAGTTGTGAGTGTGGACGTGACCGCCCTTGGGGATGTCGGCGATGATCTTGCCGATGTCCTCGCCGTATTTGATCGCGGTATCGCCGTCCTTGAAGTCTTTCAGCGCGATCTTGTGGCCGATCGGCACATCAGCGCCCGATGTCAGACGGAAGGTCGAATTGTCATGGGTTACGCAGACCAGCATATCGGTGCCGGCCGTCAGGCCCTCGACCACGACAACACCGACATTGTCAGCATGTTCGTGGACGAGCAAGTGGGGGATTTCAGCCATTTGTAGTCTCCTATGATGATTGTCAAGCAGGGCATTGATTTTGTTTGATTTTAAATTCGGCAAAATCGTCGAAGACCCAGCCGTTCTTGAGCGTGTCATAGATGATCTTGAGCAGCTTGCGGGCCGTGGCTATGATCGCCTTGCCCGCGCCACGGCGTTCCTTGATGCGCCGATAATAACTGTTGAGATATCCCGAATAGCGGATCGCGATGAGCGTACATTGCACCAGCGTGGTGCGCATGAGCTTGTTGCCGCGCTTCGTGATCCGCCCGTGATGTTCGGTTTCGTTCGAGTTACTCACCTTGGGCACGATGCCGACATAGGCGGCCAGCTTGTCCGCGTCGGAGAAGTCTTCAACCCTGCCGATCCCCGCCAGCAGGACCGCGGCAGATCGCGCACCGATCCCCTTGATGCTGGTGAGCCCCTCAAAGCCTTTCATGGCCGAGGCGGCCTCCTCGATGGCCTTGTAGATACGGTTCAGGGTCTCGGTCAGGCCGAGCGCCTGGTCCCGCAATGCCGCCAGTTCGACCTGCTCAAGCGGTGTGAAGCGGCTGAGATCCAGGTCGCGCAGGCGCTTCTTGCTGGACAACCCTTCCTTCTTCAGCTTCATGCCGTGACGGACAAACATCGCGTGGATGCCGTTCAGCAGCATGGTGCGCTGTTTGACCAGCATGTCACGCGTCCGGGTCAGCGAGGCCAGTTCGCTTTCCTGAGTGGACTTGAGCCGGGTTTCCGGCAGCATGTCCTTCGACAGGAAGAAGGCCAAAGCGCGCGCATCGTTCTTGTCGGTCTTTTTCACCGATGTGCGGATCACTTTAAACTGGCGCGGGTTGACCACAACGATCCGGCCGACACAGGGTTCCACCTCACCGCAGAACCAGGCCGTGTTGCCGGTGGCCTCGACCGCCAGTTCGTCATCCGCATCAAGGCTCTGACAGAACCGCTCAAGCGCCTGCGCGGACAGATGAAAGGTTTGGAATGTTTCCGATCCGTCCGTCTCACGCCGACAGATCGTGAAGGAATTCGTATGAAGATCGACACCTATGTAAGCCATGGCTATACTCCCTGCTCAAGGAGGCGGAGCCCCCAATGGGGCGTGAACGGCCAAACCAAGCTCCTATGCAGGATCACCGGCCAAAACCGGGCCCTATGGGGGCTGTTCGGAAACAGGCGAAAGCTAAGCTCCTCAACAGGGTCACAATGCCCTAAGACACAATTCAGCCTGAGACCTATCCGCCTCCCCGAATCCTCTAACAGATTCAGGGCGTTTGGCCGATCACAAATCATTCATACCCCCTCCTCAGGCATCAGGTTTTAGAATGATTTTCGGGGCCGCAACGTGCCCTGCCAGAATGTCCTCGAAAGCATGCGCGCCATCTGACAACGGACGGCTTTCCACCCAGTCCAGCGCGCCCAGCCTGCCCTCGAACATGGCTGCGGCGGTGTCGCGGAAATCCTGTGCGGTATAGGTGTAGGTGCCGATGAAGGTGATTTCCTGCAGCGTCATGCGACGAACATCCAAACCGCCTGTGTCTTCACCCAGGCCGATGTGCAGAACCACACCTCCGGGCTTGGCAGCTGCAGAAGCAGCCGCTCTTGTCGCCGCAAATCCGACAGCGTCGACAACAACAGGGAATTCGCCCTGAACCTCTTTGGCGACCTGCATTCCGCAGGTGGCGGCGAGGTATTCTCGGCGGAGGTCATTTCTCTCGACGATTACAACTTCCTCAAAGTCCATCGCTTGAAGAGACAAAGCGGCGGCCACTCCAATTGCGCCGCCACCAATGACAAGCGCTTGGCGCGGTTCCGATGGATGCAGCGCCTCAACGCCAAGCCGGGCCGCATGCCAGCCGACGGCGATGGGTTCGGCCAGTGCCGCTTTGGCCAGTGAAACATCGTCAGGCACTGTGACCAGATTGGCTTCGGGGATCCGCACAAGCTCGGCGAAAGCGCCCTCGCGCGGGGGCATCGAGATGATCTGCCGCGTCGGACACAGGTTTTCACGTCCGGAAACACAGGCCGGACAGGCACCGCAATTGACCAGAGGGTTGATCGTCACACGCTCACCTGCGCGGGGTCCGTCAACGATGATGCCAGCCGCCTCGTGCCCAAGGATAAGAGGGGCCGGGCGGCGGTTGTCGTGACCCAGATAGGCATGCATGTCAGAGCCACAGATGCCCACGCTTTCCACCCGGATCAGCGCCTCGCCCAGCTGTGGGGTTGGGTCCCTGGTCTCTTCGTAAGACAGGGCCTGAACGTCGGTATAAACAAGAGCTTTCATTTGGCGGTGAACCCTCCATCCAGCATCAGGAGTTGGCCGGTCACGTAGCGAGAGGCTTCTGAACACAGAAAGAGCAAAGGCCCATCGAGATCTCCGAGCGCCCCGTTGCGGCCAATGCAAGTTTGAGCCGCGTTTCGTTCGGCACGTTCGGGATCAGCAAAGACCGCCGCAGTCAGTTCGGTCTCAAAAAAGCCCGGGCCAATCGCATTTGTGTTGATCCCCGCAGACGACCACGCCTCGGCCATGTCGCGGGTCATCTGGGCCACGCCACCCTTTGAAGCGCCATAGGGAAGTCCGTTTGGAAAGGCGCGGAAGGATTGTAGCGAGGCAAAGTTGACGATCCGCCCCCAGCCTTCTTCCTTCATGGCCGGAACAAAAGCCTGGCTCAGGAAGAAGGGGGCAGACAAGTTGACCGCGAGGGTCGCGTTCCAAATTTCTGGTGACAGGTCCTCGGCTGGCAATCTTGGGTTGAGACCCGCAGCATGAACAAGAATATCCGGCGCGCCGAACGGAGCAGCTATTTCGCGCACCAGCTCCGGTTGGTTTTCAAGATCGGCCACATCGCCAGCGAGGACGGCAACGTTTCCGCCCATCTGGTCCGCCCAGCTTGCCAAGGCTTCGGCGCGGCGGGCGACGCCCACCACCTTTGCACCGGATTTCGCCAAGATCGTTGCCGCTTGTTGACCGAGGCCTGAACTGGCCCCGGTCACAACGGCCACGTGGCCATCAACGCTGAATAATCGAGAGGAAGACAAGTGTTCTAGCCTTGCGCCGTCAGGTTGAATTCTTCGTCCGGGAAGTATTTCTTCAGGCGGATGTCGGCGGTGCGTGCGTGGCCCTCCATGCCCTCGAGTCGTGCAATCCGTGCGGTCGCTTCAGCGACGGGCTTGGCACCTTCACGGGTCGCGCGCTGCCAGGTCACGATTTTCATGTACTTGTGCACACTCAGGCCACCTGTGTAGCTGGCCGCCCCAGAGGTCGGAAGCACATGGTTCGTTCCCGCCGCCTTGTCGCCAAAGGCCACGGTGGTTTCCTCGCCCAAGAACAGCGAGCCATAGCAACTGAGGCGATCCAGCCACCACTCCAGATCTTCCGCCTGAACCGTCAGGTGTTCGGGTGCATAAGCATCGGAAGTTGCGGCCATTTCCTCACGATCCGCGCAAAGGATTACCTCTGCGTAATCGCGCCAGGCGGCGGTGGCATTGTCGCGGTTCACTTCCGGTAGATCGGCAATCAGCTCTGGCACCAGGCGCATGACTTCTTCGGCCAGGGCACGGTCATCGGTGACCAGCCAGACCGGCGAGTTATAACCATGCTCGGCCTGACCCACGAGATCGGCTGCAACCACCATCGGATCGGCTGTTTTGTCGGCCAGGATCAGGCTGTCGGTCGGGCCAGCAATCATGTCGATGCCGACACGGCCGAACAGCATCCGCTTCGCCTCAGCCACAAACTGGTTTCCCGGACCCACGAGAATATTGGCCTTGGGTAAGCCGAATAGGCCAAACGTCATCGCCGCAACGCCCTGAACACCGCCCATGGCCAAGATTTTATCTGCACCACAGGTATGCGCCGCATAGATGATGGCAGGCGCGATACCTACGTCGGGGCGTGGTGGAGAACACGCGACGATGTGCTTACACCCAGCGACTTTTGCCGTGGTGACGGTCATGATCGCGCTTGCGATATGGCTATACCGCCCGCCGGGCACATAGCAGCCTGCGGCATCCACCGGGATCGCCTTCTGACCGGCGATAAAGCCCGGCACGACCTCGGTTTCAAAGTCCTTGACCGTGCCCAACTGCGCCTCAGCGAACTTCTTAACGTTGGCGTGGCTGAACTGTATGTCCTGCTTCAGCTTTTCGGGCACGAGGGCCGACGCAGCCTCGATGGCCTCAGGTGACAACAGGATTTCACCATCGTAATTGTCAAACTTCCGGGCGTAGGCCATGGCTGCCTCATCCCCGCCGGCCTCGATTTCATCAAGAATGTTGCGGACGATTTTCTTGGTTTCCGAAGCATCGCTTTTCGAGGTCAGCGTCGCTTTTTTGAGATATTCTCTCGGCATTGATTGCTTCCTATTTGTAAATATCTGGCAGAAGAACGGTCGAGATCGTCGGCACGTAAGCGATGAACAGGGTGACGATCAGCATGAACAGGACGAACGGAATGGCGCGATAAGCGATCTTCAGGATCGACTCGCCCGTTATCCCTGCGACCACGAAAAGGTTTAGCCCCAAGGGTGGCGTGATAAAACCAACGCCCAAAGCTGTGATCATCATGATGCAGAACTGGATCTCGTTCATGCCGATGTCATCTGCCAGAGGCTTAAGGATCGGCGCGAGGATCACGATGTTCGGCGTCGTCTCCATCACGCAGCCCGCTGCGATCAGGATGCCGACCATCATCAGGATAAGGACAAGCGGTTCGTCACTGACAGAGGTGGCGGCTGCCACAAAGCCTTGCGGGACGCCAATGATGGCCAGTGCTTCGGCCAAGGGAGCCGAAAAGGCGATGATCGGCAGAATGACCCCGTTCACCTTGGCTGAACTAACCAGCATCGCTGGAAAATCGCTCAGGCTCAGAGTGCGCAGGATGAACCCCATGACGATCGTCACCACCACGGCTGTAGCGCCTGCTTCGGTCGGCGTCAATCGACCCGAAAAGATGCCGTAGAAGATGATGCCGGGCACCAGGAAGGCATACCAACCTGACTTCAGGGCTTTGCCTAGCCGCGAGAAGTATTCTCCCATGCTGATGTTGCCGCCACCTTCCCAGCCCTTGAGGCGGTTCATGATGATGTTGGTGGCAAGAATGGACAGAAGGATCGCGATGCCGGGGATCAGAGCGGCCAGGAACAGTGTCGAGGCAGAAATGCCCAGAACAAGGCCGATGATGATATAGGCGATCGATGGCGGGATCAGGATGCCGGTACAGGCACCCGCCGCAACTAGTGCGCAAGCATATGGCCGGGGATAGCCGGATTCGACCAGTCGGTCGATCGTCATGCGGCCAACAGCTGCTGCCCCTGCGGCGTCCGAGCCCGAAATCGCGGCGAACATACCGCAGACAAGCACCGTGGCTGATCCAAAGCCGCCCTTGGCGAATTGTGTTAGAGCCTCAGCCACATCAAGAAATTTTCGACTGAGCCCCGTTCTGACTAGGACGTCGCCCGTTAAGATAAACAGCGGCACAGCCGTCAGCGCGAAAAAGTCGATGCCAGAGAACAACTTTTCCCCGACGAGGCTCAAAGGCAGAGCCCCTGACCAGACAAGCATCAGGATCGCGGCGGAACCGATGGCGGCCCAGACGGGAACGGCAAGTGCGACAAGGACGACGAACAGGATGACCGGGCCATAAAAATCCCAGCCGAGGATAACGGATTGATCGAGTTGGTTCCAAAGCATGTCCAGCCCCCTCAGTCGAACAGTTTGTCACCTTCGTAGACGGGGCGACCCGCACGAAGGTCCGCGATGTCGCGGAGGATGGATTGGAAGAGGCGAAGCAGAACCAGTGCGAAACCAATTGGAACGGCCATCAGGAACCAGACGCGGCTGATGCGCAGACCGTCTGTCACAGATCCAAATTTTGCGGAAACGTGGACTGTTTCATACGAGTAGTAGAGCGCCACGACTGACACAGCGACCATCACAAAATCGCCAAAGAGATAGAGGAGCGCCTTAATCCGCGGGCTGACGTAGTGCATGATCACGTCAATGCGGATATGTCCGCGTTCACGAACCGCAGCGGCCGCGCCGATCCAGGCGAGGTAGATGAACGAGTAACGGACGATTTCCTCACCCCAGATCGAGGAATAGGACAACAACTCGCGCCGAAGCACTTCGATGAACATCGTCGCCACCAGCATCGTGTAGAACACGAGCAGCAGCCAGCGCTCGGCATTCCGGTTCAGTTCTTGCAGTATTCGTTGCATGCAATCCTCCCGTTCACCGGCACCTCAAGGGCAGCCGGCAGCCGGATTTCCAAGTTGTCGTCAGATTTTTGGGGCGGCCAGTCACCATGCCGCCCCTGAAACGCGACGAGGCGTATCAAGCATCGTGGACGTAGTAGCGCCCTTTTGTGCCAGCCGCTTCTTCCAGCTTGGCAAAGTTGTCCATGGAACCGGCGAGCTCGACCTTGAACTCGTCCCAATCGGACAATTGGTACCCACCAGCGGCTTTCCATTCCGCCAGCTGATCCTCGCTGAGGCTGTGGAACTCGACACCCGCTTTGCGCAATTCCGCCATTGCGTAGGTGCGCGCAGATGGAACTTTGGCCAGGTTCTGATGCGAGGTCAGCTCGCCCGCGAACTCGATGCCTTCCTGCACATCTGCCGGTAGCGAGTTGAACCATTCCAGATTCATCGAGTAAATCTGGCTGTCCGGCACCGCCTGTGTAAAGGTGACATGGCTCAGGATGTCCTTGAAACCAAACACAAAGAGCGCACCAACCGACGGGTCGAGAGCATCCGCAACGCCCTGTTTGATCGCCGAAGGCGTTTCGCCCCAAGCCACCGGCGTCGGGTTCGCGCCGACCATGCGATAGTATTGCTGCAGCATCTTCGAGCCGGGCACGCGGAACTTGACCCCTGCCATGTCGCCGGGCGTGATCACGGCGTTTCCGCCCTTGCGCACGGCCACAACACGTGGGTCGATATTGATGTAGAAAAGCGCCTTGAAACCTGCGGCTTCGATCTTGGGGTGAACTTCGGCTTTCCACGCATCCGAGGTCACAAGGTTGGTGAAGCGCTGGTTCGAGCCGCAGAAATAGGGCATGTTGATCAGGTCAGCCGCGCTCGCATAGGGCGCGAAATTCGACAGGGAATGCTGCGCGCATTGGATGGTGCCAGCCTGCACCGCCTGCACCAAGGCGCCACCGGCCCCGAGCTGACCACCCGGTGCCAGCTTGACATAGACCTTGCCATTGGTGGCGTTCTGGATGTTTTCCTTCAGGTCCAGCTGCATAATCGGATAGCTGCGCGACGCACCCAGGACATAGGCTGTCGCAAGGGTCATCGTGAATTCCGCTGCATCCTCGCGTTCACGCTCTTCCTTGGCGGTTTGTGCCGCAGCCTCGCTAGACCACAAGGTCCCCGCAGCCCCTGCAACCAACGCTGCGGTAAAGCTACCGCTTCCAGCCAGCTTCAAGAAGTTCCGGCGTGAAGCCGAAGCCAATTCCTGCTTTTCACGATCCATGTTTTCCTCCCTATGGGTCATGTCATTTATTGTTTTTTTGATTGTGCAGCCGCCTCTTTCCTTAGCGTGACGACAACGAATGCGAGCGATGCCGCGAAGAGCAACACCATCTCTCCTACGTCGCCCAGGAACTGGCCGTAGCCAAATGCGCCCGCGACGACGTTGATCAGGAACGCCAGAAAAAGCGCAATGGCCGCAAATATGAACATTGCCAAACCCCCTCCTCTCCGATTCGAAGCCACTGTAAGCGCTTACATTTTGCATTGCAAGCGCTTACACTGTACCTAGAAGGGCACGCCAGTTGACCCCGCATTCCGAAGGGCGCAAATGGAGCGCCAAGACCACGAGTGTATTTAAGTAGATGACGAAGGCACCTTTTCCAGACGAGCCAAGCCGGACGTCACCAACGCTGGAAGACGTTGCGCAACGTGCAGGCGTTTCGACGGCCACGGTTTCGAGGTGCCTCAACAATCCCAAAATGGTATCCGAGAAAACGCGCGAGCGGGTCCTCAGCGCGGTTAAAACACTTGGCTATACACCGAATTTCGGGGCTCAAGCCCTTGCCGCCAAGCGCACCAGAACCTTTGGCGCAATTATCCCGACGATGGAAAACGCCATCTTCGCACGTGGCCTCCAAGCGTTTCAGGAAGAGCTTCAGAGGCATGGCATAACCCTCCTTGTCGCCAGCTCTTCATATAACCCTGAGCTTGAGGAAGAGCAGATCCGCAGCCTTGTGGCACGCGGTGCGGATGCGCTTTTGCTGATTGGCTTTGACCGGACCCCACAGGTTTACGAGTTCCTTAAGAAACAACGGATCCCGTGTGTGGTCGCCTGGGTTTATGATCCCAGCCAATCGCACCTGTCCATCGGGTTCGACAACCGAAGCGCCATGCGCGCGCTGACCGAACAGGTACTCGACCTGGGACATCGCGCCATTGCCTTTGTCACAGCCGAGCGGGACGGCAATGACCGGGCTCGGTTGCGCTGTGAGGGCGTGGAACAAGCGATGTTGTCTCGGAACCTTGATGTCGGCAATTTGCACGTCATCGAAGCGCCCTACTCGATCGACAACGGAGCCCGCGCCCTAGAGGCGGCGATGGAATTGGACCCAAGACCGACTGCGATCCTGTGTGGCAACGATGTGCTTGCCGCTGGTGCTCTCAGGCAGGCCCGGAAAATGGGCCTTGAAGTGCCGCGAGATGTGTCCATCACCGGGTTTGATGACATTGAAATAGCCGAGATCGTAACACCAGCTCTAACAACGGTTCATGTTCCGCATCGCAATATGGGTAAAGGGGCCGCTCGTATGCTGGTCGCCTTGCGCAAGGGTGAGGATGCGGGGTCAAGTGTACAGCTCGAAGCCACGACAAAGATACGCGAGTCACTCGGACCTGCGCCTTAGGCCTAGGACACATGGCCACTAGTTGACCCGACCTATCTCTAAAGCATCCGGCCCACCCAGTAAGGGCAGGCCGGACAGGTCGTCGTGAGTGGATGGTCTTAGTCGTACAGAACCGCCGAGATTTTCGGGTCGTCGATATTCGAGGCATCGTAGTAGTAGAAGCCCGTGTCGATCAGGGTCGGTACTTCTTCACCGTTCAGGGCCGAAACGGCGGCTTTTACGGTTTCATAGCCAATGCCAACGGGGTTCTGCGTGATCGCACCCGCCATCAGGCCGCTTTTGATCGCGTCTTTCTGTGCTTTGCCACTGTCATAGCCGATGATGACCAGACCTTCGGTGCCCAGTTCCTGAACGCCATTCACAACACCGATGGCCGAGCCTTCGTTGGTGCCGAAGATACCATTCAGATCCGGGTTTGCAGTCAGGATTGCCTTGGTCACCTCGGTCGATTTCAGGTGATCGCCCTGACCGTATTGAACCGTGACAACTTCGATGTCCGGATATTTCTCGGCGATACGGTTGACGAACCCGTCGCGGCGGTCGATCCCCGTACGGCTGGTCTGGTCATGCGCCACAACAGCGACTTTGCCCTTGCCCCCGATCTTCTCGGCCATCTTGTCCGCAGCCAGACCGGCCGCTGCTAGGTTATCCGTGGTTGCGGTCGAAAGCGGGATGTCGCTGTCGACGCCGCTGTCGAAGGCAATGATCGGAATGCCTTTGTCATTGGCCTGTTTCAGCAGCGGGATCGCCGCCTGGCTGTCCAGCGCGGCAAAGCCGATGGCCTTGGGGTTGTTGGCCAGGGCTGCAGCCAGCATGTCGATCTGACGGTCCACCATTGTTTCGTTGTCAGGGCCTTCGAAGGTGATGGTGACGTCAAACTCATCCGCTGCCTGCTCGGCCCCGGACTTCACCGCCTGCCAGAACTGGTGCTGGAAGCCTTTGGACACCAGCGGGATATAGATTTCTTCGGCAGCCGCCATCGAGGCGGGACCTGCCAGGGTGGCCGCACTCAGCGCCCCCAGAATGAAACGACGTGAAAACATGTTTTCTCCTATGATGATTGTCAAGCATGACATTGATTTTGTTTGATTTTAAATTCGACAAAATCGTCGAAGACCCAGCCGTTCTTGAGCGTGTCATAGATGATCTTGAGCAGCTTGCGGGCAGTGGCTATGATCGCCTTGCCCGCGCCACGGCGTTCCTTGATGCGCCGATAATGGCTGTTGAGATATCCCGAATAGCGGATCGCGATGAGCGTACATTGCACCAGCGTGGTGCGCATGAGCTTGTTGCCGCGCTTCGTGATCCGCCCGTGATGTTCGGTTTCGTTTGAGTTGCTCACCTTGGGCACGATGCCGACATAGGCGGCCAGCTTGTCCGCGTCGGAGAAGTCTTCAACCCTGCCGATCCCCGCCAGCAGGACCGCGGCAGATCGCGCACCGATCCCCTTGATGCTGGTGAGCCCCTCAAAGCCTTTCATGGCCGAGGCGGCCTCCTCGATGGCCTTGTCGAGACGGCTCAGGGTTTCGGTCAGGCCGAGCGCCTGGTCCCGCAATGCCGCCAGTTCGACCTGCTCAAGCGGTGTGAAGCGGCTGAGATCCAGGTCGCGCAGGCGCTTCTTGCTGGACAACCCTTCCTTCTTCAGCTTCATGCCGTGGCGGACAAACATCGCGTGGATGCCGTTCAGCAGCATGGTGCGCTGTTTGACCAGCATGTCACGCGTCCGGGTCAGCGAGGCCAGTTCGCTTTCCTGAGTGGACTTGAGCCGGGTTTCCGGCAGCATGTCCTTCGACAGGAAAAACGCCAGGGCGCGGGCATCGTTGCGATCGGTTTTCTTCACCGATGTGCGGATCACTTTAAACTGGCGCGGGTTGACCACAACGATCCGGCCGACACAGGGTTCCACCTCACCGCAGAACCAGGCCGTGTTGCCGGTGGCCTCGACCGCCAGTTCGTCATCCGCATCAAGGCTCTGACAGAACTGCTCAAGCGCCTGCGCGGACAGTTGAAAGGTTTGGAATGTTTCCGATCCGTCCGTCTCACGCCGACAGATCGTGAAGGAATTCGTATGAAGATCGACACCTATGTAAGCCATGGCTATACTCCCTGCTCAAGGAGGCGGAGCCCCCAATGGGGCGTGAACGGCCAAACCAAGCTCCTATGCAGGATCACCGGCCAAAACCGGGCCCTATGGGGGCTGTTCGGAAACAGGCGAAGGCTAAGCTCCACTACAGGGTCACAATGCCCTACGAAAACATCCAGCCTGAGACCTATCCGCCTCCCCGAATCCTCTAACAGATTCAGGGCGTTTGGCCGATCACAAATCATTCATACCCCCTCCACAGTTGGTCGTTTTGTCGTTAGTTTATTCAGCCGGATTTCTTGCGCCGTGCCATGTCGGCATAGACGGCCAGAATGATGATTGCGCCGGTGACAACCGTCTGCCACTCCTGCGCGACGGACAGGACGCGCAGCCCGTTGGTAAGCACCGCCATGATCAAGGCGCCGATCAATGTGCCAAGGATCGTGCCGCGACCGCCCGACAGCGATGTGCCGCCTATGACAACTGCCGCGATGGCCTCCAGCTCATACCCCAGACCCAAGGCAGGCTGTGCCGAGTTCAGACGCGAGGCGATCAGGATACCGCCAATGCCGCAGATAGCCCCGGCCAGCGCATAGATGCGGATCTTCCACATATCGGTGTTCACACCCGACAGGCGCACGGCCTCTTCGTTCGACCCCAGCGCAAAGGTATAGCGGCCCAGAACTGTACGGCTCAGGATATACGAGGCGGCGATGGCGACGATGAACAGGATCAGAACGCCGTTGGGGATGGGCAGCGCTGGGAAGACCTCTCCGATCAGCGACCCGCGCGAGATTTGGTCAAAGCCCGGCGTGTCGTTGAAGTAGATCGGTCGCGTCCCCGAGATCACCAGCGAAAGACCCTTGAGGATCAGCATCATGCCGAGTGTTGCGATGAAGGGTGGGATTTTCATCTTTGCGACGAATGTTCCCGAACACAGGCCACAGAACGCGCCCGCCGCGATTGCCGCTGCGACACCCAATAGCAACGGCATGCCCAGATAGGTCAGCACCACCCCTGCGATCACCGCGCAGAAGGTCATCAACGTGCCCACCGACAGGTCGATCCCGCCGGTGATGATCACCAAAGTCGCGGCAACCGCCAGCACTCCGTTGACCGAGGTCGCCTGCAAAATCGCAATCATGTTCGAGGTTTGCATGAAGTTCGGCGATGCGATCGAAAAGCCGATCAGCAGCGCTACAAGGCTCGCGAAAGCCAGCATTTTCTGGTAGGCGCCGCTTTCCGACAACCCCCCGAGGGGCTTTTTCTTGTCGATATCCGTAGCTGTGGTCATTACATTGTCCCCGTTACCTGCATCGCCGCCGCCCGCTGCGTGGCGAGATGCATGATCTCTTCTTGTGTGGTGTCTTTTCCGCCGGGCAGAATGCCGGTCAGCCGGCCTTCGCACATCACGGCGATGCGGTGGCTGAGGCGCATGATCTCGGGCAATTCCGACGAGATCACGATGATCGTCTTGCCCTGCTCTGCCAGTTCCTCGAGCAGTTTGTAGATTTCGGATTTTGCGCCCACGTCGATGCCCCGTGTGGGTTCATCGAAGATCAGGATATCGCAATCGCGCAGCAGCCATTTGGCGATGACAACCTTTTGCTGATTACCGCCCGATAGCAGCCGAACCTCTTGCACATCCGATGGTGTCCGAATGCCCAGCTGTGCTATGTAGCCTTTGGCCGTGGTGCTGATTTCACTGTCGTTCAGAACACCGCCGGTGCTTGTGAAAAGATCCATTGAAGCCAGCGCGATATTGTCCCGCACATTCATCCCCGTGGCGAGGCCGAAATGCTTGCGATCCTCAGAGAGATACCCGATCCCAGCCTTGACCGCGTCGGTGGGCGATTTGATCGAAACCACCTGACCATGCACCCGGATTTCACCGGCATCTTTTGGATCAGCGCCGAAGATCGCTCGCGCGACCTCGGTTCGGCCAGCGCCCATCAGACCTGCAAAGCCAAGTATTTCACCTTTCTGAACCGAAAAGCTGACATCTTGAATTTCTTTGTTGCGGCTCAGGCCCGTGACTTGTAGCGAAACCTCGGCATCACCCAGATCGGGAACGTCCAAGGGCTCCTCGTTCACCTCACGCCCCACCATCATTGCTATGATCTGGCTGATTGGGGTCTCTGCGGCACCCACCGTGCCGACATATTCTCCGTCGCGCATGACCGTGACCCGGTCCGAGATCTGCTTCAGCTCATCCATTTTGTGGCTGATATAGACGATGCCCACACCTTCTGCCTTGAGGCGGCGGATGATCACGAACAGCTCGGCGATTTCGGCGTCGTTCAGGGCCGCGGTCGGCTCATCCATGATCAGAACTTTCGACCGGAAGGACAAAGCCTTGGCGATCTCGACCATCTGCTGTTTTGCGATGGTAAGGCTGCCGACCAGCGCCTTGGGATCGAGGTTCAGGTTCATCGAGGCGAAGATCTCGGCCGTTTGCGCATTCAGCGCGGCTTCGTCCAGACGACCAAAGCTTTTGCGCGGTTCGCGTCCGATGAAGATATTCTGCGCGACGGTCAGGTCATTCATCAGGCTCAGTTCCTGATGGATGATGCCAATGCCCAGATCCTGTGCCTCGCGCGGGGTGGTTGGGCTAACGGATTTCCCTTCGATCACCAGTTCGCCGCCGTCGCGCTGATAGATCCCGGACAGGATCTTCATCAGCGTGCTTTTCCCGGCACCGTTCTCGCCCATCAGCGCGTGAACTTCACCCGGAAACAGATCGAATTGCACGGATTTCAGCGCATGCACACCGGGAAAGTGCTTATCAATCCCCGTCATGTCGACCAGTTTCGTCATTTCTCCTCCCATTCTGCCCCTCTCCCCAAGGGCGGTGCGGCTTACATCACCGCGCCGATTTGCCAGGGGACGAACTCCACGCCCCCAAAGCCCAGTTCTTCACTTTTGGTTTTCTCGCCCGAGGCGACACGGATCAGAATTTCGAACAGCTCTTCGCCTTTGGCTTCGATGCTGACGCCATCGGTGACGATGTCGCCACAGTTCAGATCCATGTCGTCTGCCATCCGGGCATACATTTCCGAGTTGGTCGCCAATTTGATGCAGGGTGTTGGCTGATAACCCGACACCGAACCACGCCCGGTGGTGAACACGATCAGGTTCGCGCCTGAGGCCACCTGCCCTGTAACCGAGCATGGATCAAATCCGGGGCTGTCCATGAAGACGAACCCGTGTTTTTCCACCTTCTCGCCGAAGTTATAAACATCGCGCAGCGGTGCCGTGCCGCCTTTGGCGACAGCGCCCAGCGACTTCTCCAGAATGGTCGTCAGCCCGCCGCGCTTGTTGCCGGGGCTTGGGTTGTTGTCCATCTCGCCGCCATTGCGCTCGGTGTAGTCTTCCCACCAGTGAATACGCTCTATGAGCTTTTCGCCCACTTCGATGGTCTCGGCGCGGCGGGTCAAAAGATGTTCGGCCCCGTAGATCTCGGACGTCTCGGACAGGATCGTTGTGCCGCCCCGGCGCACCAAAAGGTCGGATGCATATCCAAGGGCTGGATTGGCCGTGATCCCGGAATACCCGTCCGATCCACCGCATTGCATTCCAACCGTGATTGCACTGATGGGAGCGGGCTCGCGCTCGGCTTGATTGGCCAGTTCGGCTATTCCCCGCAGCTCATCCAAACCGCGTTCGATTGTGCGGCGTGTACCACCCTCGTTCTGGATGGTCATGTAACGCAACGCGCCGTCTGACCGGATCGGGCGTCCTCCGACCAAATCAGCGACCTGCATCACCTCACACCCCAACCCGATCAGCAGGATACCTCCGAAATTCGGGTGCTGCGCGTATCCGGCCAATGTCCGGAACAAAGTGGCGTAGCCTTCGTCCTTGCCAGACATGCCGCAACCCGTGCCATGCACGATCGGCACCACCCCATCGACATTGGGGAAGTCATCCAGAAGCCCAGACTTTTCGGCCGCCTCGGCAATGAACCTTGCAACAGAGCCCGAGCAATTCACGCTGGTCAGGATGCCGATATAGTTGCGCGTCCCTACCCGGCCATCGGCACGATGATACCCGTCAAACGTGCGATCCGCGGCCAGCGCGGGTAGCGGAGCATTGGCGCTGGCATGCGCATAGTCCTGTTGATGCGCGCCCATCCCCAGATTGTGGACATGGATGTGATCCCCCGGTGCGATGTCGCTTTTGGCCTGACCGATGATCTGGCCGTAACGGATCACGTTTTCACCAGCCCGAATCGGCATCGTCGCAATCTTGTGCCCGCGGGCCACTTGCGAGGTCAGAGGTGTCGGCACATGTGACGGCTGCTCGCCCGCCTGCAAGTCACGCAGGGCAATAACAATATTGTCATCAGGGTTCAGCTGAACGACGTCCCGCGCCGCCTTTCCCAGAACATTTATGCCGTCGTGTGCTTGCATCACTTCCCCGCTTGCTTGGTCCATGTTGCTAAGTGGTAGATCTTCTCTTGTCAACTAACATGTTAGAATGTTAAAACCTGGCTATGAACAAGCTCCAAGATATTGATGCCTCTCTCCTGCCCGAGATTGCGACCACCGAAGGATCGCTGGCTCAGCGGGTTCACCACTCTTTGAAAACGGCGATTCTGGCGCTGGACTTTCCACCAGGCGCGAATCTTCGGAAGGCCCCGGTTTGCGAGCGTTTAGGCGTGTCACGCGCGCCTGTTGCGGACGCCATCGCCCGGCTTGCATCTGAAGGTTTGGTGGATGTGGTCCCGCAATCGGGGACGCGTGTGTCCTATTTCTCGATGGACGAAATCCGCGAAGGCGCCTTTCTCCGTGAAGCGCTCGAACTGGCAACCGTCGCCAAAGTGACGCGGGACCTGACCGAAGATCAGCGCAAACGCCTCAGCCGCAATATGCGCCTGCAAGAGCTTTTGATCGAAGATGATGATATTCCCGGCTTCTATCAGGCCGACGAAGAGTTTCACGGCATGCTGATGGACTTCACCGGCTTCCGTCACCTCGCCAACGTTGCGCAGAACGTTTCCCTTCAAGTGAGCCGGGCGCGGATGCTGTTGTTGCCGACCCCCGGCCGGATTGCGGAAACACTGGCGGAACACAAAGCCATTTTTGACGCAATTTGCAGCCGCGACGAACAGACCGCTCAGGACGCCATGCGTGCCCACTTGGGGCAGTTGATGCCGCGTATCGAGGAACTCAAGCAGCAAAAACCCCACATTTTCAACCTCACCCAACAGTCGCATAGCGAGGCAGGATGACCGTTTCACAGACAGAATTGCTCAATAGCCGCACTGCGCGGCCCGTTCCGCTGACCCGGATGGGATTTGGCGGTGCCCCGCTGGGAAACCTGTACCGCAAAGTGTCGGATGAAGACGCGCAGGCCGCGCTTCAGGCCGCCTATGATGCGGGTATCCGTTTCTTTGACACCGCACCGCAATACGGGCTTGGGCGGTCCGAGCGCCGCTTTGGCGAAGCGATTGCCCGCTTTGGCCGCGAGAACATCCAGCTGTCCACCAAGATCGGGCGTCTGCTGCTGGATTGCGAACCACATGAGGTCACGCCCGAAGCATTTGTGGACGTTCCGCAAAAACGGATCGTGTTCGACTATACCTATGACGGGGTGATGCGGTCCTACGAGGCCAGCCGTGAGCGCATCGGGGTCGAAAATGCCGACATCCTTCTGGTGCATGACGTCTGCGTGTTCAGCCAGGGCAGTCAGGAAATGTCCGACGCCAAGGTGCGTGAGCTGTTCGACGGTGGCGGCTACAAGGCACTGGTTGAGCTGCGCGACGCCGGAGAGATTGCCGCCATCGGCGCAGGTGTTAACGAATGGCAGGTGTGTGAAAAGCTGTTGGGTCTGGGTGATTTCGACGGCTTCCTTCTAGCCGGTCGCTACACGCTGCTTGAGCAAGAGGCATTAGACAGCTTCCTGCCCCTTTGTGAAAAGCGCGACGTGGGGATCATTCTGGGCGGGCCTTATAACTCCGGCATCCTCGCAACCGGAGCCGCACCGGGTGCAAAATACAACTATGCCGATGCGCCCGAGGAAATACTGGCGCGCGTCCGCAAGATCGAGGCCGTTTGCGCCGCGCATGACACTCCTCTGATCGCGGCGGCCCTGCAATTTGTTCTGGGTCATCCGTGCGTCAAAACAGTCGTGCCGGGTGCCGTCAGCGCAGCCGAGGTGCAATCCAACGTGGCCCTGCTGGAGCGAGAAGTGCCCCCGGGCCTCTGGTCTGATCTGCGCTCCGAGGGGCTGATCCGTCCGGATGCACCGCTTCCAAGCGAGGCCGCCGATGCTGCGTAACATCGACCCCATTCTATCGCCCGACCTGCTGCATGCGCTCAGGGCCATGGGGCACGGCGATGAAATCGTGATCGCGGATGCGAACTTTCCCGGCACAAGCACCGGCCCGGAGTGTATCCGTGCGGATGGGTCGACCGCCAGTGAGGTGCTGCAAGCTGTGCTGTCCGTGATGCCTCTGGATACATTCGTGACCGACCCGGCCCTGACTATGCAGGTGGTAGGTGATCCGGACGCAATTCCCGAAGCCGTCGCCGATTTTCAGGAGATCATCGACACGACTGCGGACAACCCTGCTAAGATTCAGGGGCTCGAGCGGTTTGCCTTCTATGAGCGTGCGGCGAACGCTTTTGCAATCGTTCAAACGGGTGGGCGTAGGCTCTATGGCAATATCATGCTGAAAAAGGGCGTGATCGCATGAGGATTGACGCGCACCAGCACTTCTGGGCCGTAGCGCGGGGGGATTATGGCTGGCTGACGCCTGACTTGGACGTGATCTACCGCGACTTTACCGCCGACGATCTAGCCCCGATGCTGAACGACGCCGGCATTGAAGGCACCGTGCTGGTGCAGGCGGCACCAACGGTGGCCGAGACGGAATACATGCTGTCCCTGGCCGACGAGACCCCATTTATCAAAGGTGTTGTAGGTTGGGTCGATTTCGAAGCCTCGGATGCGGCGACCCAGATCGCTGCGTTGGATGCTCACCCAGCGCTGGTTGGGCTTCGTCCGATGATCCAAGACATTGCCGACCCCCAATGGATGCTCGGCGACGCACTGACCCCTGCATTTACCGAACTTATTGCGCGGGGTCTGACATTCGACGCATTGACCTTGCCGCAGCATTTAGGGCCGCTCAGAAAGCTGCTGGCCCGTCATCCGGACATGAAGGTTGTCATTGATCACGGCTCCAAGCCGCTGATCCGGGACGCAATAATTGAGGGTTGGGCCGCCGATATGGCAGCGCTAGCCAGTGAGACCAACGCATGGTGTAAACTGTCCGGCCTAGTCACCGAAGCCGCACCCGATTGGACTGTCGATGATCTGCGCCCTTACGTGGACCACCTGCTGAACAGCTTCGGCCCGTCCCGCCTGATCTGGGGCAGCGACTGGCCGGTTTGCACCTTGGCCAGCAGTTATGAACGCTGGCTAGAAACCACAGACCTTTTGCTGAGCCAGCTCAGCCGCTCGGAAAGAGATGCCGTCATGGGTGGCAACGCCGCGCGGGCCTATAACCTAAGGGATTGATATGACTCTACCAAATCTGGACTCCAACGGGCTGTGGCTCGGACGTATTGAGCGCGCCGGGATTGGCCCCTGTGTTGTAACCCTACGCGACGGCCACGTGGTCGACGTCACATCGAAAACCGCGCCAACCGTTCGGGATATTCTTGAGCGGGACGATGCAGCGGATTACGTCCGCGCGGCGCAGGGTGAAGACCTTGGTCCGTTTGACGCGGATCATCAGTGGCTCGCGCCGTGTGACCTGCAAGCGGTTAAAGCCTGCGGCGTCACATTTGCCGGTTCCATGGTCGAGCGCGTGATCGAGGAACAGGCCGCAGGCGATCCAGCCAAAGCCGACGCGATACGGTCGCGCATCGGCGCGCGGATTGGCGACAGCCTGTCCAATATCACGCCCGGCTCGGATGAGGCCGCCAAGGTCAAAGAGGCGCTGATCGAAGAAGGCCTTTGGAGCCAGTACCTAGAGGTCGGGATCGGACCGGATGCCGAGGTATTCTCCAAGGCGCAGGTTCTGTCTTCCGTCGGCGCGGGCGCGGATATCGGGCTGCACCCGATTTCCACCTGGAACAACCCCGAACCCGAGGTGGTTCTGGCCGTAACCTCACAAGGTGAGATCAAGGGCGCGACCTTGGGCAACGATGTGAACCTGCGCGATGTCGAAGGGCGCTCGGCCCTGTTGCTCAGCAAGGCCAAGGACAACAACGCCTCATGCGCGATCGGGCCGATGATCCGACTGTTCGACGATGGCTTCACCCTTGACGACGTGCGCAAGGCCGCGTTGACGCTGACCGTCACCGGGCCCGATGGGTTTGTTCTGAACGGCGCGTCATCGATGTCCCAGATCAGCCGCGATCCGGCGGATCTTGTGAAACAAACCATCGGGCGGCACCACCAATATCCCGACGGGCTGATGTTGTTTCTGGGCACGCTGTTCGCCCCAACCCAGGACCGCGACACGCCCGGAGGCGGCTTCACACATAAACTGGGCGATATCGTTACCATCGCCAACAGCCAGCTTGGGGCACTGACAAACACGGTGCGCCTGTCCACAGAATGCCCTGAATGGAGTTTCGGGGCCTCACACCTGATGCGAAACCTCGCCCAACGCGGCCTGCTTTAAGAGAGAACCAATATGTTGACTGGAAAACACCTGATTGCTGGCGAATGGGTCGGCGCAGACGCCACTTTCGCATCGGAACCGGCCCATGGTCCCAGCCATGACTTTGCAGTGGGCACGCCCGCGCTAGTTGACCTTGCCGTAGACGCTGCCGAGGAGGCCTTTGCCTCGTTCGGATGGTCGACTCGTGCCGAGCGCGCCGCATTGCTGCGCAAGATCGCCGACGAGATTGATGCGCGTGGCAATGCGATCACTGAAATCGGAACGCAAGAAACCGGCCTACCCGAGGCCCGTTTGCAAGGCGAACGTGGCCGTACCGTCGGTCAGCTGCGCCTTTTTGCCGATCATATTGAGGCGGGCGACTATCTGGACATGCGTCACGACCTGGCCATGCCCGACCGCGCCCCCCTGCCCTGCCCCGACCTGCGCATGATCCAGCGTCCTCTGGGGCCAGTGGCCGTGTTCGGCGCGTCCAACTTCCCGCTGGCCTTCTCGGTCGCGGGGGGCGATACGGCTGCGGCTTTGGCCGCAGGCTGCCCCATCGTGGTCAAGGGCCATTCGGCACATCCGGGTACGGGTGAAATCGTCGCGCAGGCCATCGACGCCTCCATCAAGGCGACTGGCGTTCATCCCGGTGTGTTCTCATTGGTGCAAGGCGGCAAGCGGGACGTGGGAACGCGTCTGGTAAAGCACCCTCTGATCCGGGCGGTTGGGTTTACCGGCAGTCTGGCTGGAGGTCGCGCCCTGTTCGATCTATGTGCGCAACGCGACGAACCAATCCCGTTCTTCGGTGAGCTTGGCTCGGTCAATCCAATGTTCATCCTCCCGCAAGCCGCCGCCGCGCGCGGGGCTGAGATCGGGACCGGCTGGTCTGGCTCATTGACAATGGGAGCAGGTCAGTTCTGCACCAATCCCGGCATCGCGGTTGTCATTGACGGCCCCGAAGCGGATGAATTCCAATCAGCCGCTGAAACTGGCCTATCCTCTGTGGCCGAGCAGACCATGCTGACCGATGGTATTGCAGAAGCCTACCGTCAGGGGGTTTCTCGAGTTGCAGCGGGCACCGGAGTCGCCCAGATCATGGGCACCAGCTGCGCGACGCGTGATGCGGCCCCCTACCTGTTCACGGTGTCTGGTGATGACTGGCTGGCCGACCACAAACTGCAAGAAGAGGTCTTTGGCCCGCTCGGCATCGTCGTCCGCGTCCGCGATACAGCTCAGATGCAGCAGATTGCACGCGCCATCGAAGGCCAGCTGACCTGCACGTTGCATCTAGACCCGGGCGACAAATCCGACGCACAGGCGTTGCTGCCGCTGCTCGAACGGAAAGCGGGACGCCTGCTGGCCAACAGCTTTCCCACTGGGGTCGAGGTTTGCGACAGCATGGTTCATGGCGGCCCCTACCCGGCATCGACAAATTTCGGCGCGACATCGGTTGGCACTCTGTCGATCCGTCGTTTTCTGCGGCCTGTCTGCTACCAGGACATTCCCACTGATCTGCTTCCCGAGGATGTGTAAAGCCGCCGGATGCGACCCTCGGGCGATGTCATCAGAAATACCTTCGAACAGCAGTTTGCCCTTGGCGACAGCTGAACGATCCAAGCAACGAAGGAACTCGATATGAAACTGCTCCTATGATGATTGTCAAGCATGACATTGATTTTGTTTGATTTTAAATTCGACAAAATCGTCGAAGACCCAGCCGTTCTTGAGCGTGTCATAGATGATCTTGAGCAGCTTGCGGGCAGTGGCTATGATCGCCTTGCCCGCGCCACGGCGTTCCTTGATGCGCCGATAATGGCTGTTGAGATATCCCGAATAGCGGATCGCGATGAGCGTACATTGCACCAGCGTGGTGCGCATGAGCTTGTTGCCGCGCTTCGTGATCCGCCCGTGATGTTCGGTTTCGTTTGAGTTGCTCACCTTGGGCACGATGCCGACATAGGCGGCCAGCTTGTCCGCGTCGGAGAAGTCTTCAACCCTGCCGATCCCCGCCAGCAGGACCGCGGCAGATCGCGCACCGATCCCCTTGATGCTGGTGAGCCCCTCAAAGCCTTTCATGGCCGAGGCGGCCTCCTCGATGGCCTTGTCGAGACGGCTCAGGGTTTCGGTCAGGCCGAGCGCCTGGTCCCGCAATGCCGCCAGTTCGACCTGCTCAAGCGGTGTGAAGCGGCTGAGATCCAGGTCGCGCAGGCGCTTCTTGCTGGACAACCCTTCCTTCTTCAGCTTCATGCCGTGGCGGACAAACATCGCGTGGATGCCGTTCAGCAGCATGGTGCGCTGTTTGACCAGCATGTCACGCGTCCGGGTCAGCGAGGCCAGTTCGCTTTCCTGAGTGGACTTGAGCCGGGTTTCCGGCAGCATGTCCTTCGACAGGAAAAACGCCAGGGCGCGGGCATCGTTGCGATCGGTTTTCTTCACCGATGTGCGGATCACTTTAAACTGGCGCGGGTTGACCACAACGATCCGGCCGACACAGGGTTCCACCTCACCGCAGAACCAGGCCGTGTTGCCGGTGGCCTCGACCGCCAGTTCGTCATCCGCATCAAGGCTCTGACAGAACTGCTCAAGCGCCTGCGCGGACAGTTGAAAGGTTTGGAATGTTTCCGATCCGTCCGTCTCACGCCGACAGATCGTGAAGGAATTCGTATGAAGATCGACACCTATGTAAGCCATGGCTATACTCCCTGCTCAAGGAGGCGGAGCCCCCAATGGGGCGTGAACGGCCAAACCAAGCTCCTATGCAGGATCACCGGCCAAAACCGGGCCCTATGGGGGCTGTTCGGAAACAGGCGAAGGCTAAGCTCCACTACAGGGTCACAATGCCCTACGAAAACATCCAGCCTGAGACCTATCCGCCTCCCCGAATCCTCTAACAGATTCAGGGCGTTTGGCCGATCACAAATCATTCATACCCCCTCCACTATGGTCCGAAGGGCGCTGAGAAACCTGCACTGCTGGATGCCGAAGGTACGATCCGCGATCTCTCGGGGGAAGTTAACGACATTTCGGGCGAGGCGCTGGATCATGTCGCGGGCTACTGCGTGGTCAACGATCTGTCGGAACGCGACTTCCAGCTGCACCGCTCGGGGCAGTGGGTCAAAGGCAAGTCCGCCGACACGTTTGGCCCCATCGGCCCATGGCTGGTGACGCGCGACGAGGTGCCGGACCCGCAGAACCTGCCGATGTATCTTGAGGTGAACGGGCATCGCTATCAGGACGGCTCAACTAAGACGATGCATTTCGGGGTTGCGACGGTGATCTCGCACCTGTCGCAATTCATGTCGCTGCAACCGGGTGATGTGATCTCGACCGGGACGCCTCCGGGCGTGGGTATGGGGCAAAACCCGCAGACCTACCTCAAGCCAGGCGACCAAATGGAGCTTGGGATCGAAGGGCTGGGCGTGCAACGGCAAAGTGTCGTCGCCGGATAACCGACGGTGCCCTTTCTACGGGGTCCTACTCTATCAACAAAAAAGCGCCGCCCTTTTGGGCGGCGCTTGGATTGTTTGGGTTTAGGTGCGTTTATTCTGCGGCCTGCGTTGTGGCGGCGTGTTTGTCACGTTGGCCATCGCGGAACAGCGCCTTGGCGAGGGAGACCATCATCAGGCCCATCACCATGGTAAACGGCAGTGCGCCGATGATCATCGCGTTGCGCAGAGCGTCCAGCGGGTTGTTGTCCCCCGCCGCAAGGATCAGCGCGCCGATCACAGCTGTCAGGATCAGACCCCAGATGATGCGGTGCTTGATGCCCGTCTCCTGGCTGCCGCCCGACATGATCGTGTTCATCACCAGGATGCCCGAATCCGCCGAGGTCACCAGGAAGGTCATGATCAGCACAACGCACATCACGTTCAGCATCGACAACAGACCACCGTCGATCATGTAGGACAGCGTCACGAACAGCTTGTTGGTGTTCGATGCCCCGATGATCGCGCCTCCGGCTTCACCGGCCAGTTCCAGATCGATCGCGGTGCCACCCAGAACGGTCATCCAGGCAAAGCAGACCAGCGCCGGTGCGAAGACGCAGCCCAGGATGAACTCGCGAACCGAACGGCCCTTGGAGATGCGCGCCAGGAACAGGCCAACAAAGGGCGAGAACGCAATCCACCAGGCCCAGTAGAACGTGGTCCAGCCAGCTTGCCAGCCAAACTGACGACCCTGCTCACCGGCGGCATAGGCCGCGGCCAGAGTGGCCTCGTCGAGTTCCGCTGCCGCGCCTTCCAGACCGCTCTTGAAGCCGTCAAAGCTGCCCCAGGCATTGGTCGCGCCACCCATCAGGGCATCCGCATGGGCCTGAGCCTCGGCCGGCAGAGCCGCCGCAAACGCCTCGGTCGAGAGCGGGCCATAGGCGTTAAAGCTCAGCGACAGGAAGTGCAGGATGTAATCCACCATCGCGGTGCCATAGGTGGTCATCGCAAAGATGAACGAGCCGAAGACGACAAATGTGCCCAGCAGGATGATCGACAGCACCAGGTTCAGGTTCGACAGGTACTTAACACCGCGGCCAACACCCGACACAGCCGAGATGATCGACAGGCCCATGATCACCAGCAGACCTGCAATCAGGCCAACCTTCGACGGGGTCGGCACTTCGCCGCCCAGATCCATGACCCACTCCATCCCGGTGATCGCATAGACACCGTCGATGAACTGGCTGATGCCATAGCCGATGGTCACCGACACACCCAGGATCGTTGCCACAACGCCCAGAACGTCGACCACATGGCCCAGGAAGCCGTTCATCAGCTTGCCGAACAGCGGCGTCAGCGCCGAGCGGATGGTCAGCGGCATGTTGCGCGTATAGGCGTAATAGGCCAGCGACAGGCCGGTCACCACGTAGATCGCCCAGGCGTGGAAGCCGTAGTGCAGATAGGTGTAGCGATAGGCCGACTGGACCGCCTCGGGCTCATTGCCAGGCACGTCGCCCGCAACAACCACAGGGTTCGAACCCCACAGGCCCAGAGGCTCGGCGGTGGCGAACACCATCAGGCCCACACCCAGACCGGCGCCAAACATCATCGAGAACCACGAGAAGTTCGAGAACTCGGGCTTTTCGCCGGGCGTGCCCATCACCCGCTTGCCGGTGGACGGAAGCAGCGCAACGATGGCCAAAAAGAAGAAGAACAGGCCCACAATGATGATGTAAAAGCTGTTGAAGACCTCCAGAAGCTGAGAGTTCCAGCTGCCCAGAGTGCTGTTCGCGTTCGCCGGAAAAATCAGCGCCCAAAGCACAAGGGCTACCATCACACCCTTACTGATCAGCGCAATCGGAACGCTGTTATTCTCATAAAAACCGCTATCCGCAGTCTTAATGTCCAAATCCGTAAACGGTTCTTTAATCGACATCAATTTCCTCCCATTTTTCGTTTCTTGCAGCCGTTGCACCCCGGACCATCCGGCATGCAACGGCACTGTTCTTAAAGTGCTAGGACCAGACGGTCCGATTTCGCCCTGGAGACACAGGTACACAGAAAGCTGTTCGAGGCTTGCTCCTCGGGAGTCAGAATGCCGTCCCGGTGATCTACCTCACCTTCGACGACGTCCACCATGCACGATCCGCACAGACCTTCGGAGCAACCGAAATCCACATGAACTCCGTTGGTTCTTAGGACGTCGAGAATGGTTTCATTCTTCAACACCTTGTAGACGGCTCCAGTCGACTGGACCTCGACTTCAAAGCTGTCGTTGGGCGCGTGTTCGATATCGGAAGCAGCGGCAAAACGCTCAAAGTGGATGGCCCCTCCGCGTAGAGCGCTACCAGACTCGAGGACCGCGTTCAGCATCGGTTCCGGACCGCAGGTATAGACATCAGCGCCCATCGGCATGGATTGCATGACGGCGGTCAAATCGAACTGCCCGTCTGTGTCGTCGCAATGCAGATGGTACCACTCATCCAGACCCAAAGCGCGAAACTTGTCATCCATCGCGGCTAGATCTTTGGATCGGACCAAGTAATAGACCCGGAAATCCTGGCCCCGATTCAGCAGCTCACGCGCCATCGCGACCATCGGGGTGGCACCAATACCGCCCGCGATAAGGGTCACGTGGCGATCATGGCTTTCAAGCTTGAAGTGGTTGCGCGGACCTCCGATGGCGACCTCAACCCCCTCGTCCAATGCGTGCATGGTCAGCGACCCCCCGCGACCACCATCCTCACGCTTGACGGCGACGTTGAGGGTGCGACCGTCCTGACTCCAACTCCAGAGAGAATACTGACGCACCAGATCGTCACCAAGGTGGATATCCACGTGCGCGCCGGGTTCAAGTCCGGTGAAACGCCCCTGTTCAATTTCGAAGCAGAAATCCGAAGTGTCCGAGCTGAGTTCAGTTTTTCGGATCAGACGCGCTTTCTGAGTGTTCATCGGGCTACTCATCTTATCTTGCGCCGAAAAGAACCGCAGAAAGGCGGTCGTTGTGTCGGCCTTGGTGTTGACTACTACCTGGCTTGGGTCGGGGCGCGCCTCGTAGGGACGGCAAAGAACTGCAATACCGCCCTTCGAGAAAGGCGGAACTTCATCGGGCGCAAAACTGCAGAAAAAAAGATAGTTTTCAATTGCAATATTTTTCGCACTCAGGTGAAGGTAGCTCAATCAAAAACCTCAGAGCCACGTATCCCTCATGTCGCGACGCCACTACAATCTGCCTCCGCTTGCCTCGCTTTCTGCCTTCGAGGCTGCCGCCCGGCACCTCAGTTTCAAGGTTGCTGCAAGCGAATTGTCCGTCACGCCCGGCGCTGTTAGTCATCAGATCAAAGCATTAGAGACCGAGCTGGCATCCCCGCTTTTCATACGTAAGCATCGCGGTGTTGAACTGACCGAGGATGGCGCTGCGCTGCTAGAGGCACTGGGAAGCTCTTTCCTGAAAATCTCAAAAGTTCTTGAGCAGATTCGCAGTGGGGATTCAGACAATCATGTCACCGTAGGGTCCACTACAGCAGTTGCTGCCTTGTGGCTTTCCCCGTCGGTCATTCGGTTTTGGCAGGACCATCCGCACGTAAAAGTGAACCAAATGGCCGAGGACACGTACTTCGCAGATCGCTCTGACGTCGACTTTTTCATTCGATATGGCAAAGACCCGAATACCTCTCTGCCGCATACCAAGCTGTACCGGGATATCCTGACACCGGTTTGCAGCCCCGAACTGGCGGAAGAGCTTAAAGGGGCCAGCCTCAGGGACCTGACAGAACACCGCCTGATTCACCTTGCAACCAAACACAGCAACTGGACCACATGGACGGACTGGTTTCAGGCGTTAGGGTTTAATGAAAGTATTCAGACGCAAGCGCGTGTCAGCAGCTATGCTCTGGCCCTACAAGTCGCCAGAAAGGGTGCTGGCGTCGCTCTCGGCTGGAAGCGTCTGCTAAAACCCATGCTGGATTCCGGAAAACTTGTGGCTTTAGAGGACTTCAACATACCTGCGCCGCATAACTTCTATCTGGTTGAACGGGAAAACGATAGCCTGTCAGAAGGGGCGCTGGCCTTGAAAGAATGGCTGCTGAATGAGCTTGAGGAGAATTCGGTTTAGCTCCCCTCATCTAGCGGTTAGGATTTTTAGTATTGAATGCAGGGCTTCTGCGCTGCCAATGGAGACCAGAAAAACGCCAATTCAAAAGTCTTAGGAGTGACCGATGAACAAGCATGCACCGCTTTCGTCTGTTCTGACCCCGGTAAACACAGCAAAGGGGCTGCCGAACGCGCATTATATCGACCCTGAAGTGTTTACCGAGGAACGCGACTCGGTCCTGTTTGCGAACTGGTCCGGGATCGGCTTCGGCAAGGACATCCCTGAAGCAGGGGATGCCTATCCCATTGATTTCCTTGGCATGCCCCTGTTGATGGTCCGTGATCGCGACGGTCAGATTGGCGTGTTCCAGAACACCTGCCGCCACCGCGGCATGATCTTGGTCGACAAGCCTCAAAAAATCCGCGGCGCGATCCGTTGCCCCTACCACAGCTGGTGCTACGGCCTGAATGGTGAGCTGCGCACCGCTCCTCATGTCGGCGGCCCCGGTCAGAATACCCACGAAGATCTGGATTTCTCGGAACTGGGTCTGATCCGCATCCGCTCCTACGTCTGGCGCGACGTGATCTTTGTGAACGTCGACGGCAACGCCCCCGAGTTCGAAGAAGTTCACGGCGAGCTGATGGAGCGCTGGAAAGAGTTCGAACAGCCTATGTATCACGGCGGCGCTGGCGCGTCGGTCCGGCTTGAGCTGGATTCGAACTGGAAATTGGCGGTCGAAAACTTCTGCGAAAGCTACCACCTGCCCTGGGTTCACCCAGGTCTGAACAGCTATTCCCGTCTGGAAGACCATTACAACATCAACGAGCTGGGTAAATACTCGGGTCAGGGCACCCTTGTATATCGTCAATTCGAAGGGGAAGACGGCTCGAAACTGGCGGACTTTGATGGCCTGAGCGAAAAGTGGCACGAAGGCGCGGAATACATCGTGGTCTACCCCAACACCCTGCTGGGCGTTCAGCGTGACCACGGTTTTGCCTTCATCATCGACCCAATCAATCATGAGCGGTCGAACGAGCGGATTGAGCTGTACTATGCTCAGAAACCCGAAGACAGCCCAGAACATGAAGGCCTGCGCGCGCAAAACGCGGCGCTTTGGAAAACCGTGTTTGAAGAGGACGTCTTCGTGGTCGAAGGCATGCAGAAAGGCCGCCATGGCATCAAATTTGACGGTGGTCGCTTCTCGCCTGCAATGGACGGCCCCACCCATTGCTTCCACCACTGGGTCGCAACGCAGATCGAAAAGGCACGCGCGGAGGCATGACCACTTTTCTGAACGACGGCTTGGCCAGGAATTTCTTGGCCGGGTCGTGGGTGGAGGGCGACAAGGGCGCCTCCATCGCGGTGGAAGATCCCGGCAATCAGGATCACGTGGCGGACTGCGCACAAGCCAGTGAGGCATCGCTGGCTCAGGCGCTCGAAACCGCACGCGCATCATTCGATCGCGGTGATCTGGCAGACATGAACCCGGCCGAGCGTGGCCGCCTGCTGATCCGCATCGCGCAGGAAATCCGCAACCTCGCGGATGAAGGGGCCGACTTGCTGTGCCGTGAAAGCGGCAAAACACTGGACGCGGCCCGGGATGAGTTCATCGAGGCGGCTCAGTATTTCGAATATTACGGCGGCGTCGCGGACAAGATCGAAGGCAAGTCGATCCCTCTGGGTCCCGACTATGCTGATTTCACCGTATTCGAACCCTACGGCGTGTCGGCGCAGATCGTTCCGTGGAACTTCCCTGTTTCTATCGCCGGTCGTTCGCTCGCGCCGTCTATGGCGGCGGGAAACTCGACCATCATCAAATCGCCCGAGCTGGACCCGCTTGCGCTGGCGATGCTAGGCACCGCGCTGGAACGCGCCGAGGTGCCTGCCGGTGCGGTGTCGATCCTGAACGGTATCGGCTCAGATCTGGGCGCCAAACTGGTGGCGAGTTCGCAGGTGGATCAGATCGTCTTCACCGGATCGGTGTCGACAGGCCAGCATATCCTGCGCTCGGCTGCCGACAACGTGGTGCCGTCGCTGATGGAGCTTGGCGGCAAATCCGCCGCTGTCGCCTTTGACGACGCGGATCTGGATACGCTGATGTCTAGCCTTCAAAGCGGTATTTTCTACAATGCCGGTCAGGTTTGCTCTGCCATGGCCCGCGTGCTGGTGCATCGCTCGATCTACGATCAGGCCGTGGAACGTGCGGCTGCGCTGGCCAATGGCCTAAGCGTCGGTCACGGGCTTGAGAACCCCGATCATACGCCGGTCGTGTCCAGCCTGCAGCTGCAGCGCGTGGAAGAGATCACCTCGAACGCCCGTCAGGACGGTGCGCGGGTCGCAGCCGGTGGTGCGCGACTGGATCGCGAAGGGTATTTCATGGCTCCGACCATTCTGGCCGATGTCGACTCCGCCAGCCGCATCGCGCAGGAGGAGGTCTTTGGCCCCGTCACGTGTTTCACGCCTTTCGATTCCGAGGAGGAAGCCGTCGCCATGGCCAATGGCACCGAATTCGGTTTGGTTGCGGGCATCTTCACGCGCGATCTCGCCCGTGCCCATCGGGTGGCGCGCAAATTGCGGGCGGGGCAGGTTTTTGTCAACGAATGGTTCGCCGGAGGTGTCTCGACCCCGTTTGGTGGCGTCGGCAAATCCGGCTTCGGTCGCGAAAAGGGGTTTGAGGCGCTCTACAACTATGTTCGCACCAAAAACATCGCCATTTCGCTAAAGGGATAGCCATGGATCGCGAAGCCTTAGACCGTGAACTGCTAGAGGCACATGCCAATTGCGACCAAGAGGCGCTTGTGCGCCTGTATACGATTGCTGCCGACGAACGAGAGCTGGCACAGGACATTGATGCCGCCTGTTTCTATCTAACTCACGCCTTCGTCTTTGCACTGGAATCCGGCCACCCAGAAGCAAGCAATCTGAACAAACGGCTGGCTGACTATGGCCGCGCCCACAGACTGGAGTTCTGAGCAATGTCGGCAAAGTCCAAGTGAAATAAAACGCGGTACCCGGCGGTGCCCCGTATCCCCAAGAAGTGAATGCAGGCTGTGTCTCTGGTCAAACCGGGTTCTCAGTTGACGCGTTTAGAACAGTTATGGGTCTGAATCGACATATTCTTAACGAAAGACCGGTTCTGACATGACACAGCAAATCAGGAAGATGAAATGCGCGAAGAAGCACAGGCGGTAGTTATCGGCGGCGGGGTGATCGGTTGCTCGATCCTCTACCATTTGGCCAAATTGGGATGGTCCGACGTGGTCCTGCTGGAGCGGGATGAGTTGACCTCTGGCTCAACCTGGCATGCGGCAGCCAACATTCACGGTCTGCATGACAGCACCAATATCAGCCGCATCCAGCACTATACGATGAATCTCTATAACGCGCTGGAGGAAGAAACCGGCCAAAGCTGCGGTGTCTTCCAGCCCGGCTCGCTTTATCTGGCCCAGACGGAAGAGCGGGAACATCAGCTCAAGCTGCAGGCGGCCAAAGCCAAGCTTTACGGCATGAACTTCTACGAGATCAGCATTGAAGAGGCGCAGAAGCTGAACCCGCTGGTCAATTACGAAGGCATCCGTTGCGTGATGTTCGAACCCGATGGCGGCAACGTTGACCCGTCGGGCGTGACCAACGCATACGCGGTCGGTGCCCGCCAGCGCGGGGCCGAGATCCATCGTTTCACCCCCGTCACCGCGACCGAGCAGCAGGAAGACGGCACCTGGATCGTCAAGACCCCCAAAGGTGACATCAAAACGCCTTGGGTCGTAAATGCCGCCGGTCTGTGGGGACGTGAGGTCGCGAAGCTGGCTGGCATTGAGTTGCCGCTGCAGCCCACCGAACACCAGTATTTCGTGACCGAGGCAATGTCTGACGTTGAAGGCCACGGCACCCGCCTGCCCTCTGTCTCGGACCGCGATGGTGAGTACTATCTGCGTCAGGAAGGCAACGGCCTGCTGGTCGGCGCCTATGAGAAGGATATGAAGTTCTGGGCCGAGGAAGGCACGCCGCTGGACTTCGCCCATGACCTGTTCCCCGACGATCTGGAGCGGATCGAAGAGAACATGATGAACGCCATCGAACGCCTGCCCGCCGTGGGTGAGGCCGGGATCAAGCGTGTCATCAACGGCCCGATGATCTGGTCTCCGGACTCCAACGTGCTGATGGGCCCGGTGCCCGAGGTGGATGGCTATTTCTGCTGCAACGGCATCATCCCCGGCTTCTCGCAATCGGGCGGCATGGGCCTGATGGCGGCGCAGTGGATCATCGAAGGTGAAACCGAATATGACATGTTCGCCTGGGACATGGCGCGTTTCGACACCTGGGCCACGAAAGAGTTCACCAAAGCCAAGGTGCAGGACCAATACGCGCACCGTTTTGCCATTCACTTCCCGAACGAAGAACGCAGCGCAGGCCGTCCGGCCCGCGTGCGCCCGATCTACGAAACGCAGAAAGCCATGGGTGCTGTCTTTGGCCTGAACGTCGGCTGGGAACACCCGCTGTGGTTCGCGGATGAGCCGGGCACCGTGGATACAAACGGTTTCACTCGTCAGAACTGGTGGGGTCCGGTTGGCGAAGAATGCAAGATGCTGCGCGAACGCGCGGGGATCATCGATATTTCGAACTTTGCCAAATACATCTGCAAAGGCCCCGGCGCTGCGGATTGGTTGAATGCGGTCTTCGCCAACAACATGCCCAAGGCGGTTGGCCGGTCCTGCCTGACCCCGCTGATCTCAAAACGCGGTGGCATTGCTGGGGACTTCACCGTCACCCGCGTCGCCGAGGATGAGTTCTGGATCATCGGATCGGGTATGGCAGAGCGCTATCACAAGCGCTTCTTCAAGCAGGTCCCTCTGCCCGAAGGCACCACATTCGAAAGCCATACCGAGGCCATGTGCGGCTTCAACGTCGCCGGTCCGAAATCGCGTGAGATCCTGCAGCGGATGACCAACACGTCGCTGGCAAATGAGGACTTCCCCTTCATGCGTTCCGCCAAGATCGAGCTGGCAGGCGTTGAGCTTCTGGCCCTCCGTGTCTCCTTCACCGGCGATCTGGGGTGGGAGCTGCACTGCAAGACCGAAGATCAGGCGCGCCTCTACGATGCTCTGCTTGAGGCGGGCAAAGAATTCGGCGCAGGCCCGGTTGGCAGCCGTGCCCTGATGTCGATGCGCGTGGAAAAGGGTTATGGCTCGTGGAGCCGCGAATACAGCCCCGAATACTGGCCGCATGAGGTGGGTCTGGATCGTCTGTGCAAGTTCGAGAAGGATTTCCTCAACAAGGACGCCGCCCAGAAAATGCTGGAAAACCCCGCACGTGAACAGTTGGTCTTGTTGCACCTGGATGAGGCCGACGTGACGGCCTCCAACGCGGACGCCACTGGCGGTGAGCCGATCTTCAAGGACGGCGAAGGCATCGGTCGGGTCACCTCGGGCACCTATGGCTATACCGTCGGTATGTCGCTGGCTTTGGGTTACGTCAAAAACGCCCAGCCCGGAGACGAGGTTGAGGTTATGGTTCTGGGCCAACCTCACAAAGCCACCATCCTGCACGAGCCGCCCTTTGACGCAGCGGGTAAAGTCCTTCGGGGCTAAACGTCGAACAATCAAGTTTAAGCCAGTCCTTCTCTGGGCTGGCTTTTTCATTTCTGCACTAATGTCGCGTGGCACTGCAAAGGCGCATTCAACCCAGCTAAGCGCAAGCAGATTTCAGATGTAGAAAAGCGTGCAATTTTGACCCCCTAAGCGGGGAAATCGGCGTCCAAATTTGACCCCTCCCTATGGTTGTAGACATCCTTTTCATTGAGCAGTCGATGGAGAGGCAAGCGGGATGATTTGCGTGGAAACTATTAGAAAAGTGCGTCGCTTACACCTGATCGAAAAAAAGAGCATCAAGGAAATTTGCCGTTCGCTCAATTTGAGCCGTGCAACGGTTCGAAAGATAATCCGATCGGGAGTGACGGAGTTCAAATATGAGCGCAAATCGCAGCCATACCCGGTGCTCGGGCCTTGGCGCGCGCGTCTGGATGAAACGCTTGAGGAGAACGAGGCGCTTCCGAAGAAACACCGCAAGCGGATGACCAAAATCTGGAAGGAACTCTCCGATGATGGTTTTGGCGGCGGGTATGACAGTGTTCGACGCTACACAAAGAATTGGCGCATTGCGCACGGCCGACAACAGGCGCAGGCGTTCATCCCGCTGATCTTTGATCCTGGGGAGGCGTACCAGTTCGACTGGAGTGTGGAGACGGTTTTGATGGACGGTGCACTCACGACCGTGAAGGTTGCCCATTTCAAACTTTGCCATAGCCGCATGCCATTCTCCATTGCCTATCCGCGCGAGACGCAGGAGATGGTCTTTGATGCCCACGACGAGGCCTTCAAATTCTTTGGTGGAGGCTGCATCAACGGGATCTACGATAACATGACGACCGCCGTCGATGCGATCCTGTCGGGCAAGGAAAGAAAGTTCAACAAGGCATTCTCCCGGATGTGTTCTCATCATCTGGTGAACCCGATCGCCTGTACGCGCGCGGCCGGTTGGGAGAAGGGTCAGGTTGAGAATCTGGTCAAGGAGAGCCGCGCCTATAGTTTTACACCGCGTCTGGAGGTGGCCGACTTCGATGAATTGAATGCCCGGCTGCAAAAAGACGCGATCAAACGCGCAAAAGAACTGCGGCATCCGGAAAACCTGGAGGTGACGGTCTGGGAGGTGTTCCAGCAGGAAAAGCCGCTGCTGACGCATCTGCAGAAGCCCTTCGTCGGGTTCCGTGAAAAGACGGTCGCCGTGAGCCGAACCTGCCTGATCAACTTCGAAAGAAACAAATACAGCGTTGAGGCAAGAGCTGTTGGACGTCAGGTCCAGTTGCAGGTCTACGCCACGCGGATTGTCCTGCGCCAAGACGGTGAGATTGTCGGAGAGCACGAACGGTGCTTCGGCCGAGGAAAAACGATCTTCAACCCTTGGCACTATGTGCCCGTCCTCAAGCGCAAGCCTGGCGCTCTGCGCAATGGAGCACCGTTCCGTGACTGGGACCTACCACCGGCAATGACGCAGATCTGGACCCATCTGCGGGGCACATCCGACGGAGACCGGCAACTTGCCGATATTCTTTTCGCTGCTTACCAGCACGACATTGATGTGGTCGAGGCTGCCTGCGAAGAAGCTCTAAAATCTGGCCTGCGCAAGGCCGATGCGATCCTGAACATTGTCTCTCGGCGCACCAATCCCCCGCCGCCAAAGGCGATTGAGCCGCCTGCCCACCTGCAGCTGAAAATGGCACCGATCGCGGATTGCGCTCGCTATGACAGGCTTGGAGGCTCCCATGCAACTGCGTAAGGAAATTCTCGAACTTGCCCGTCAACTGAAGTTGCCAGGCATCGTCAACTGCTTTGACGAAGTGATGCAGGCCGCAGCCAAAAACAACTGGCGGCCCCAACAGGTCGTGGCCGAACTCCTCACGGCCGAACTGGCCGAAAAGACTGCGCGCTCGATCCGGTATCAGATGGGTGCCGCAAAGTTCCCGGTCTGCAAGTCCTTACCTGAGTTCGACTTCACGGTCAGCCCCGTCAACGAGGAAGTCGTGCGCAATCTTCATGACGGCGATTTTATGGACCAGGCCAGGAATGGCGTGCTGGTCGGTGGAACCGGATCGGGCAAAACGCATCTCGCAACAGCGATCGGGGGCCACGCGGTCAATAACCGCCGGCGGGTCAGGTTCTTCAGCGCTGTGGATCTCGCGAACAAGCTGGAGGCTGAACATCGCGAAGGCAACGCCGGGCGGCTCAGCGAGCAGCTGATCCGCGTCGACCTCGTGATTATAGACGAACTCGGTTATCTGCCGTTCGCAGAGTCTGGTGGACGATTACTCTTCCATCTCATCAGCAAACTGTACGAGCGAACGTCTATTCTGCTAACAACCAACCTCGCATTTGCTGAATGGCCGAGTGTGTTCACAGATGCCAAAATGACCACTGCTCTCCTGGATCGACTGACACACCATTGCGATATCATCGAAACCGGGAACGAAAGCTGGCGAATTAACCACCGCGACTAACCTCGAAATCGGGGAATAAATTCAAAACAGACAGCAGGTCAAACCTTCAGTCGAGCTACGCTCTCTTTTCCTGACTTCCGACCTTTTTGTTGATCTGACTGGGTTTTTGGTTTGTTTTCAGGTGTGGTTGCTCAGAGGCGCGTTGTAGTGCCCCATTATTATAAAAAGTATTGACATGGGCCTTCAGATGGCTAACCTCTTCGCCCATGTTCATCCGCACCAAACATGACGCAAAGCTCAACCGCACACGGATCCAGATCGTTGAATCCGTCCGCACCGGCTCCAAGGTACGCCAGAAGATCCTGCGCCATGTGGGTGTGGCCCATAACGACAGCGAGATTGAGGATATCAAGCGTCTGGCGGGCCGCTTGATGGAGCAATTACGCATTGATCGCTCGCCGCAAATGGAACTGTTCACGCCCACGGAATATGCCGATCTGCAGGCGCTGGTGCGCCGCGCTCCGCGGCCGGACAAGCTTGGCGTTGATCTTGCCGAGTGCCGTGAGGAGGCGCGGGTCTCTCTGGGTCTGCGGGATGTCATGGGGACGATGTATGACCAACTGGGTTGGGGGGCCCTTCTGGGGGCGGCGCGTAAAAGTGCCAATCGCATTGTGAAAGAGCTGGTTATGGCGCGGATCGCACAGCCCGAGAGCAAGCGCGCGACCGTGGAGGCGTTGGAGAACCAGGCAGGCATCACGCTCAATCTGGACGTGGTCTATCGGAGCATGGATTACATCAATACGCCGGTGATAGACGGGATTTGCAAAACCTCTCACGCGGCGGCAGAGAAGTTGCTGGGCGGGCCAGTGACCGTGCTGTTCTACGATTGCACGACCCTGGCCTTTGACACCGAGCGCGAGGACCCGGCCGAGGATGCGGACGGGGTCGAGCAGGATCATCTTCTGGCCAAGGGCTTCAGCAAGGATGGCAAGCATCACCGCGCTCAGGTCATGCTGGCGCTGATCGTCACCTCCGATGGGCTGCCTGTGGGCTATGAACTCTTCCCGGGAAACACCTGGGAAGGTCATACGCTGGAAGCTGCGCTGAAGGCGTTGGAGGGACGCTTCGACGTGGCCAGGGTCACGTTCGTGGCCGATGCCGCCATGCTCAGCAAGGACAACCAGCAGATGTTGCAGAACAAGGGTCTGCCCTACATCCTCGGCTATCGCATGAAGTCCGCCCCGGCCGCCGTGAAGGCGAACATTTTGAGCCCGGAGGGACGCCAGCCTTGGGCTGGACACGGTTCTGAAGAGGCAACCGAGAAGGGCTGGTACAAGGTGATCGACCAGGAGGGAGCGCGGGTCATTGTGACCTGGTCACCCACCCGGGCACGCAATGATGCCCACAAGCGCGACAAGGCAATCGAAAAGCTGCACAAGAAGCTCAAGCGCTCTCGCAAACCCGGCAGCTTCAGCAGCCGGGGATATGGCCGCTTCCTGGCCTTCCCCGACAGCGGGGACGTCACGCTGGATGATGCAAAGATCAAGGCAGCGGCACAATGGGACGGGCTGCATGCCATTGTTGTTCATGGTGCGGACGAACTGGAGGCACAGGACGTCATTGCCCGCTATCACCAGTTGTGGGAGATCGAAGCCTGCTTCCGCACCAACAAGCACGATCTGAAAATCCGGCCCATCTATCACTGGTCGCCGCGTCGGGTCCGGGCCCATATCGCCATCTGCTACATGGCCTTCTGCTGCCTGCAGCACCTGCGCAAGCATCTGGACCTGCTCGGACACCCGATGAGCCCGGCTCGTATCCGCAACGAGTTGAACGCATTGCAGCTCTCGATCCTGCGCCACAAAGGCACCCCTGACCGCTACGGCATGCCAAGCCATGCCACGGTCGATGCCAGACGCATCCTCACCTGCGTCGGCCTGACCTGGAACGAAGCCCCTTTCAAGATACCCCCCGGGCGCACCCGAAAAACTGGCCAGACCAAAGCCTGAGCTCCCTCAACACTCCGAAACAATCGCTGGCGAAAAAAGTCCGTGTAGTGCCTTTTGGCAACCAAGGCATAATAATATCAATGACTTATACGAAAAAATGTCGGAAGTCAGGAGATGGGTGCCGCAAAGTTCCCGGTCTGCAAGTCCTTACCTGAGTTCGACTTCACGGTCAGCCCCGTCAACGAGGAAGTCGTGCGCAATCTTCATGACGGCGATTTTATGGACCAGGCCAGGAATGGCGTGCTGGTCGGTGGAACCGGATCGGGCAAAACGCATCTCGCAACAGCGATCGGGGGCCACGCGGTCAATAACCGCCGGCGGGTCAGGTTCTTCAGCGCTGTGGATCTCGCGAACAAGCTGGAGGCTGAACATCGCGAAGGCAACGCCGGGCGGCTCAGCGAGCAGCTGATCCGCGTCGACCTCGTGATTATAGACGAACTCGGTTATCTGCCGTTCGCAGAGTCTGGTGGACGATTACTCTTCCATCTCATCAGCAAACTGTACGAGCGAACGTCTATTCTGCTAACAACCAACCTCGCATTTGCTGAATGGCCGAGTGTGTTCACAGATGCCAAAATGACCACTGCTCTCCTGGATCGACTGACACACCATTGCGATATCATCGAAACCGGGAACGAAAGCTGGCGAATTAACCACCGCGACTAACCTCGAAATCGGGGAATAAATTCAAAACAGACAGCAGGTCAAACCTTCAGTCGAGCTACGCTCTCTTTTCGGTTTGACCTGCTGTCCACCCCCTCCTGAATCAACCTAAACACGACCCCCTCAACGCCCCTCTTAGCTCCAAGGGGGGTCAAATTTGGACGCCGATGGGGGGTCATTATTCAATGCCGATTGACAATTTCAGACAAACAAATGGCCAGCACCCCAAATGCTGGCCATTTTCGAGTGAGTGATAGGCCCGAAGGCCTCACCGGTGAATCTCTTGTCTTGGACAAGTTATCAAGCGGGGACGGATCAGTGTATTGGGGGAATCCCGTAGATCATGCAGTTTTAGTCACGTCTCGCGGGAAAAGTTTCGCAACAGTCTGAAGCGAAAGGAAAAACCGGTCAGGTTTCCGCACCAGTGGGAAAGACCCGCGCCACTAAGGCGCGGGTCGTTTTCTTAGCCGATGATGGCGTTCAGCGTCGCACTCGGACGCATCACAGCCGCTGTTTTGGCAGGGTCGGTGTGGTAGTACCCACCTAGATCGGCAGCCCCACCCTGGGCCGAGGCAAGCTCACCCAGAATTTGCTCTTCCTTGTCCGCCAGAGAAGTTGCAAGCGGGGCAAATTCAGCTGCCAGTTCCGCATCATCCGACTGCGCGGCCAGCGCTTCGGCCCAATAGCGCGCGAACCAGTAATGGCTGTCACGGTTGTCCGGCTGGCCAACCTTACGGCTGGGGGACCGGTTGTTGGCTAGAATGCCCTGCGTTGCCGCCTCGGCCGCAGCACCCAGAACACCTGCTTTGGCGTTGCCCTTGCTGTCGGCGAGGAAGTTCAGAGATTCACCCAGCGCACAGAATTCGCCCATCGAATCCCACCGCAGGTGGTTTTCTTCAACCAGTTGTTGCACGTGCTTTGGAGCGGACCCACCTGCGCCGGTCTCGAACAGACCACCGCCGTTCATCAGTTTGACGATCGACAGCATCTTGGCCGAGGTGCCCAGTTCCAGGATTGGGAACAGGTCGGTCAGATAGTCCCGCAGCACGTTGCCGGTGATGGCGATGCTGTCATTTCCGGCGGTAATAGTCTCCAGCGACTGACGCGTTGCTTCACGCGGAGCCATGATCAGGAATTTATCAGCAACACCAGCCGCTTCCAGCGCGGGCTTAACATAATGGATCAACTCGGCATCATGCGCGCGGTTTGCGTCCAGCCAGAAGATCGCCTCGGACCCGGTCAGGCGCTGACGGTCCATCGCCAGTTGGATCCAGTTCTCGATGGGCGCTTTCTTCACTGTGCAGGCCCGCCAGATATCTCCGGCCTCGACCTCATGCGAATGCAGCGTTTCACCATTGGCCAGTACCACACGGATTGTGCCATCTGCGGGTGCCTGGAACGTGGTCGGGTGCGAGCCGTACTCTTCGGCCTTTTGCGCCATCAGGCCAACGTTGGCCACCGCACCGGCAGTGGCCGGGTTCAGAGCGCCATTGGCTTTGAAGAAGTTGATGGATTCGTCATAAACCGACGCGTAGCAGCGATCAGGGATCACGCAATTGGTGTCGCCTTTGGCTCCGGTCTCATCCCAGCCTTTGCCGCCTGCGCGGATAACGGCGGGCATGGAGGCGTCGATGATCACATCGGACGGGACGTGCAGGTTGGTGATGCCACGGTCCGAGTCGACCATATACATGGACGGACGGTCACCCTTGATCGCGTCGATGGCGGCCACGATGTCGGCATTGTCCTTCACGCGCTCCAACAGATCCCCCAAACCTGAATTCGGGTTAACACCCAGCGCCTCAAGCTCTGCGCCGAATTTTTCGAACACAGGAGCCAGCCACGCACGCACGGCATAGCCGAAGATGATCGGGTCGCTGACCTTCATCATCGTCGCCTTCATGTGCAGCGAGAACATGGTGCCGTCTTTCTTGGTGTCCTCGATGGCATCGGCCAGGAAGGCCGACAACGCTTTGACCGACATGAAGGTCGCATCGGCAACGGTGCCCTCTTCCAACGGCCAGCCGTCTTTCAGCACGGTCACGCTGCCGTCTTTGCCGACAAATTCGATCTTCGCGTCACCGGCTTGTGCCGCTGTGATCGTCGCCGATTTCTCATTGGCGTAGAAATCGTTGCCGGACATCGAGGACACTTTGGTCTTGCTGTCCGACACCCATTCCCCCATCGAATGAGGGTTCTTCTGGGCGTAGTTCTTCACCGCCCGCGCCGCACGGCGGTCGCTGTTGCCTTCGCGCAGAACCGGGTTCACCGCCGAGCCTTTGATCGCATCATAGCGCGCGCGGATCGCCTTCTCTTCGTCATTCGAAGGCTCTTCGGGGTAGTTGGGGATGTCGTATCCCTGCGACTGCAGCTCTTCGATTGCGGCCACAAGCTGAGGCACGGAGGCCGAGATGTTGGGCAGTTTGATTACGTTGGCGTCGGGCGTTTTCACCAGATCGCCCAATGCCGCCAGATCATCGGTGATGCGCTGCGCGTCGGTCAGCTTTTCCGGGAAGGTCGAAATGATACGGCCTGCAAGCGAAATATCTTTGGTGCCAACGCTGACACCCGCCGCCGAGGCGAATTTGCGAATGATGGGCAGGAATGAGGCGCTGGCCAGCTCGGGCGCTTCGTCTACAATGGTATACAATATGTCGAAGTTCGATTTATCTGCCATATTCTTTCACCTTTTTTAAGCCTTTAAGGGGCAATCGCTGCAAGAGTTCGGGCCGCTTCATTGCGGCGCGGGAGGGGCGCGAATGACATAACACCCCTGAGTGACTCTGATTTGACAGGGCTTCCCTTAAATCAGGTTTGCGTTGGGATCAATCATCTACTGGGGGCGCAAATTGCCACGGTTGGGGAAAAACACGCCAACGGGCCTATGATTGCGTGCCTTTCAGCGCCCAACGCCCCAGGTATCACTTAGCCGATATCCGCCAGGCCATGGGTCATCCGGGTCCAACATGTGCTGATGAACGCCGGTGATCCAACCTCGGCCGCTGATCTCGGGGATGATGGCTGCGCGGTCCGCGACCTTGGTTTCTTCGACAATCCGGCCGGTGAAACGCGATCCAATGATTGAAACGGCCTCGAAGGATTGACCAACCTTCATCTGGCCCTTCGCGGCCATCAGGGCCATGCGCGCCGAGACCGCCGTTCCGGTTGGCGAGCGATCAACTTTGCCGGGCTGGATCGCAACGGCGGATTTCCCTGTGAGTCCGGTTTCGGTTGTCTTCAAGGGCCCGCAAAAAGCGCAGAAAGAGATGTGGTTCCAAGCCGCGTTTTGCGGATGGGTAAAGCCAAGCTGATCATTGGCGGCATTGGTGATGGCAACGCCCAGACGGGCGATATCGCGGGCCTCGGCATCGACAATTTCGAACCCCAAGGCCTCGGCATCGACCACCACGAAACTATCCCCTCCATAGGCCGTATCCACGGTAAGGGTGCCCAAGCCCGGCACTTCCAGAGGTACCGCAATCTTGTCTGCAAAGCTTGGCAGGTTTTGCACATAGATACGCTGGACTTTACCGTCCCGACACTCCGCCCGGACCCGTACCAAACCGCCGGGCGCCTCAAGTGTCATATGCGTTTCCGGCTCCTGCATGGGTATGATGCCGCTGTCCAAGAGGACAGTGGAGACGCAGATCGAGTTTGACCCCGACATGGGCGGCGTGTCCTCCGGCTCCATGATGATGAACGCCGCATCCGCCTGCGGATGTTTCGGAGGGACCAGCAGGTTGACATGGCGAAAGACGCCGCCTCGGGGTTCATTCAGCACGAAATTGCGCAAATTCTGATCCTGCGCAATGAATGTGCGTTGATCCCACAGGGTGTCTCCGGGTGGTGGCTGCACGCCACCGACGATGACGTCGCCCACCTCGCCTTCCGCATGGGCCGAGATCACGTGGATGGTTTTAACGCTGCGCATGGGGCCTCTCTACTCGCAATGAGTCGGGCCAACTGGCCTCGGTTGGGCCAGTTCAGAGAACGACCCATGTTCGGTCAAGCCTAATCCTGTGCTCAAAACACTCCGGTTGAACTTCAAATGCTGCTACCGAAACCGAACGCCAGTCTCTGGGTCGAACACCATGGCACGCTCGGGATGGACGGTGATCCCGATCTTCTCGCCTGTCGTGCTGCGTTGGTCATCCCGTTCTTCAACGATCAGCTTGTCGCTATTCGGGGTCAGAAGATAGGAATAGGACACGCCCCCAAGCGCCTCGGTCAAATCAACGGTGCAGGTGTCGGCACTGCGGTCGATCTGCATGTGTTCGGGCCGCATGCCAAGGGTCACCTTGTTTACCCCAGCCGGAACTTGGGCCGATACCGGCAACGGCTGACTAAGGGCCGGATGCGTGACGTGGCCGTCTGCATAGTCGCATTCGAGAAAGTTCATCGCTGGCGAGCCGATGAAGCCCGCCACAAAGCGGTTATCCGGATCGCGGTAAAGGTCCATCGGAGCGCCCACCTGCTCGATCCGGCCATCGCGCAGCACGACGATTTTGTCGGCCATTGTCATCGCTTCGACCTGATCGTGGGTCACATAGATCATGGTGGCGCCAATCTCCTGATGGAGGCGCGCGATTTCGACCCGCATCTCAACCCGAAGCTCGGCATCGAGGTTGGAGAGCGGCTCGTCAAACAAGAACACTTCGGGGCCGCGCACGATCGCGCGCCCAATGGCGACTCGCTGACGTTGACCACCGGACAAGGCCTTGGGCTTGCGTTTCAGGTATTGATCCAGTTTCAGAATGCCGGAGGCGTCCTGAACCTTCTGGTCGATCTCTGCCTTTGGAACGCCATTCATACGCAGGCCAAAACCCATATTCTCGGCGACCGTCATATGCGGGTACAAAGCATAGGTCTGGAACACCATCGCCACGCCGCGTTTTGCAGGATCCATATGGGTCACTTCGCGCGCGCCAATGTGAATTTGGCCTTCCGAGGTTTCCTCAAGCCCCGCGATCATCCGCAGCAGCGTGGACTTACCGCAGCCCGAGGGGCCGACGAACACACAGAATTCACCATCTTCGATTTCCAGATCAATCCCGTGGATCACCTGAGTCTGGCCGTAGCGTTTGATCGCCTGATTGAGCGTTACACCTGTCATGTCGATTGCATCCTGTTGTTCTGTCCATTCGGGCGGGTTTCAGGGAACCGCCAAGCCTGCGCCTCAGTCGCGATCTGGTCGGCAACGCGCCGCACCCGAGGGACCCAGGCCTCTAGTTGATTGAAATCCATCCGTCCGGTTGAACCTGTTACGGAAATTGCGCCCAAAACGCGCCCGCCCGAGGTCAAAACCGGACAGGCAACGCAGATAATGCCGGGTTCGTGCTCTTCGTCGTCGATCGCGTAGCCGCGTCTGCGAATCTGTTCCAGATCCGCCCGCAAAGCCGCCTCCGAGGTCAGCGTCTTGTCCGTGAAACGGTGATAGCTTTGCTGGGATACGGCGCGATCCAGGGCAGGCCCATCCAGAAACGCCATCATCGCCTTGCCTACGCCGGTGCAATAGGCCGGGCCGACCTTGCCGGCCTGCGAATACATCTCAACTGGCTGCGCCGCGTTGCGTTTGTCGACATACAGCACCTGATTGGAGTCCAGCTGCGCCAAATGCACCGTTTCACCTGTCTCGGAGCTGAGTGTATCCAGAAACGGCCGAGCGATAGGGGCCAGAGAGCTTTGCGTCCACGCCGTATGCGCCAGACGGACCAGCCGCAAACCCGGCGAATAGGTCTGCCTGTCAGGCTCATAGGCCAGCATGCCCTGATTGGTCAGCGATTGCAGAAAGCGATATAGCGTCGCTTTGGGAAAGCTGCTGCTCTCCAGCAGTTCGGCAAACCGCACCGGGCGCTCGAACGAGGCCACGTGCTCCAGCACATCACATGCTTTGCCTATTGTTCCGTCACCAGCCACGGGTGTGTGTTCTCCTCCGTTTGACCCCCGTTCAACCACGGTGTTTGCACGAGGGTCTTGACAAGACTAGCCGAGTCGATGTGTAGTTTTCAATATATAAAACACGGTTTCACTATTTGGAACTAAAATGGAAGCTAAGGGAGGACACCATGCATTCCATGTTCAAGCGCACCGCTGCCGCTCTGGCGGCGAGTGTGGCACTAGCTGCACCCGTTGCCGCCGAACTGACCGGCGAACTGCGCATCTTTCTTGACACCTCGAACCCGGCGCCTCGTGCGACGATGGAAGCAATGATCGAACAGTTTCAGGCCCAGCACCCGGATCTGGCCATCGAAACCACAGTGATCGACCGCGAGGCGTATAAGACGCAGATCCGCAACTTCCTGACGGCTGATACGCCGGATGTTGCGACATGGTATGCCGCAAACCGCATGAAGCCTTATGTTGAGGCGGGTTTGTTCGAAGATGTTTCGGACCTGTGGGCAGAGCCTGAGATCGCCGAGAATCTGGCCTCGACCAAAGGCGCGATGACCCTTGATGGTAAGCAGTGGGGCGTGCCCTATACCTACTATCAGTGGGGCGTTTACTACCGCAAAGACATCTTTGATGAGCTGGGCCTGACCGAGCCGACCACCTGGGAAGAAGAACTGGCGAACTGCCAGAAGATCATCGACTCGGGCCGCGCCTGCTATACCATCGGGACCAAGTTCCTGTGGACCGCCGGTGGCTGGTTCGACTATCTGAACATGCGCACCAACGGTTTCGACTTCCACAACCAGCTCGCCAATGGCGAAATCAGCTGGGAAGACGACCGGGTCAAGCAGACCTTCGCCAACTGGAAACAGCTGGTCGACATGGGTGCTTTCATTGACAACCACCAGACCTATAGCTGGCAGGAAGCCCTGCCCTTCATGGTGAACGGAGACGCCGCCGCCTATCTGATGGGTAACTTTGCCGTTGCGCCTCTGCGCGAAGCGGGTCTGACCGACGATCAGTTGGACTTCTACCAGTTCGTCGCGATCAACCCTGATGTTGAACTGGCCGAGGACGCCCCGACCGATACGTTCCACATCCCGGCCAACGCTTCGAACAAGGAAGCCGCGCGCGAGTTCCTGCGCTTCGTCGTGTCTCCGGACGTCCAGACCGAAATCAACAATGGCTCAAACCTGGGTCAGCTTCCGGTCAACGCGCAATCCTCGGTGGATGACGACAAGTTCCTGCAGCAAGGGTTCACCATGCTGTCCTCGAACAGCCCCGGCGGTGTCGCACAGTTCTGGGATCGTGACGCTCCGGCGGAAATGGCCAAGGTCTCTATGGAAGGCTTCCAGGAATTCATGGTCAAGCCCGACAATCTGGACAAGATTCTGGCCAAGCTGGAACGCGCTCGTAGCCGTATCTACGACAACTGATCTGGCAGGGGCCGGGTAGAAAACCCGGCCTACGCCTTCCTCAATTGCAAGGCGGGCTGAAGCTCGCCTTCGCCCCCAGATCCGAGATAGCCCATGTCAGCCGTCGACACACCGAAACAGGAAAGCTGGTTCCATCGTAACCAACAACGCATCGCGCCTTGGCTCTTCCTTGCGCCGGGCCTGTTGTTCTTCATGGTCTATGTGATCATCCCGGTCTTTCAGTCCTTCAACCTGTCACTCTACGAATGGGATGGGCTTGGCGCCGCAGAATATGTAGGGTTCCGCAACTACGAGGACCTGTACTGGGAGTGGGTTGACCGCGACGCGTTCTACATCTCACTCAAGAACAACCTGATCTGGTTGATCCTGTATTTGGCAGCGATCCCGGCGGGCCTGTTCATCGCCCTGTTCCTGAACCAGACGGTCTGGGGCATTCGACTCTACAAGTCTCTGTTTTTCTTTCCGTTCGTGATCTCTCAGGTCGTTGTCGGGCTGGTTTTCACATGGTTCTACGATCCGACATTCGGGCTACTGAACGAATTCCTCAGTTTCTTTGGTCTTGGCCCGCTGAATGTGCTGGGAGATGAAAAACTGGTCACTTACGGCATCATCGTCGCTGGCCTGTGGCCGCAGACGGCCTATTGCATGATCCTGTATCTCACCGGCTTGAACGCCGTGGACCCCGAACAGATCGAGGCCGGACGTCTGGACGGTGCAAAAGGCGGGCGGATGTTGTGGCACATCATCCTGCCGCAACTGCGCCCGGCGACGTTTATCGCCTTTGTCGTGACAATCATTGGCGCTCTGCGGTCCTTCGACCTGATCTCAATCATGACGCAGGGCGGGCCGTTCGGGTCGTCGCGCGTGCTAGCCTATTACATGTTCGAGGTCGCCCTGTCCGAATACGGCTTCCGCATGGGATATGGCGCCGCCATCGCTGTGATCCTGTTCCTCATCATGCTGTGCTTCATCGCCTACTTCCTGTGGTCGATGTACCGCGAAGAAAGGGGGCACTGAGATGTTTCCCAAACCCATCGAAAAACAACCCCGCGCGGCGCAGATCACCTATCAGGCCATGCTGCCCATTGCCCTGCTGCTGTGGCTCGGTCCCTTGCTTGCTGTCGCCTTGTTCTCAATCAAACCCGAGGCGGATTTCACCAACGCAAACTACTGGGGCCTGCCGTCCCGGTTTGAGGGCGCGGTTAATTACGGGCAGGTCTTCTTCAACTCGGACATGCCGCGATATCTGCTGAACTCATTCATGATCACCATCCCGACGGTGATCGGAGCGGTTGCGCTCAGTTGCATGACCGGGTTCGCGCTGGGGATCTACAAATTCAAGTCGAACCTGTGGATCTTCTTCATGTTCGTGGCGGGCAACTTTGTCCCCTTCCAGATCCTTATGGTTCCAGTCCGCGACCTGACTTTGGAACTTGGCCTCTACAATACTAAAACCGGGCTGGTTCTGTTCCACATCGCGTTCCAGACCGGGTTCTGTACACTGTTCATGCGAAACTTCATCCGTGCGCTGCCTTTTGAGCTAATCGAAGCCGCCCGGGTCGAGGGCATCAGCGAGGTCCGTATCTTCTGGTACGTGGTCCTGCCGCTGATGAAACCCGCCATCGCGGCGCTGAGCGTGTTGATCTTCACCTTCATCTGGAACGACTATTTCTGGGCCGTTGTCCTGACCCAAGGGGCCGAAAGCCAACCTGTGACGGCTGGGATCACCAGCTTCAACGCTCAGTACCGCGCGGCCTATCAATTGATGAGCGCGGGTTCCCTCGTTGCCGCCTTGCCGCCTGTGGCCATGTTCTTCCTGATGCAGAAACACTTCATCGCGGGTTTGACCCTTGGAGCTGTTAAATAACGCCAAACGAGAGTTTTGCAAAATGACCAAAATCACCTTTATCGGCGCGGGTTCCACGATCTTCATGCGCAATATCGTGGGCGACGCGCTGCTGACCCCTGCCCTCGCCGACAGCCATTTCGCGCTTATGGATATCGACCCGCAGCGCCTGGCCGAAAGTGAAACCGTGGCGCGGGCCATGATCCGTTCGGTCGGCACCGGAGCAACGGTGACCACCCACACCGACCGCCGCGCGGCGTTAGAGGGGGCTGATTTCGTCATCACCGCCTTTCAGGTCGGCGGGTATGAACCCTGCACGGTGACGGATTTCGAGATCCCCAAGCAATACGGGTTGCGCCAGACAATTGCAGACACGCTCGGGATCGGAGGGATAATGCGCGGGCTGCGCACCGTCCCAGTACTGTGGAGCGTGGCACAGGATATGATGCAGCTCCGCCCCAACGCGACGCTGTTGCAATATGTGAATCCGATGGCGATCAACACCTGGGCTCTGGCCGAGCAATTCCCGGACCTGAAACATGTCGGCCTGTGCCATTCGGTCCAGAATACAGTCGAAGAACTTGCCCATGATCTGGACCTGCCCAAGGATGAGATCCGCTACAAGGTCGCAGGCGTGAACCATGTGGCCTTCTTCCTGCGGCTGGATCATCAGGGCCGCGACCTCTACCCGGCCTTACGCCGGGGCTACGCGCACGGTACTCTGCCGAAACCACCTCTGTTGATGCCACGCTGCCCCAACAAGGTGCGGTACGAGGTGATGGACCACTTAGGCTATTTCTGCACCGAGAGTTCGGAACATCTGGCCGAATATGTGCCGTGGTTTATCAAGGACGGACGGCCCGACCTGATCGAACAATTCTCGATTCCGCTGGATGAATACCCAACCCGCTGTGTCGAGCAGGTCGCGGATTGGAAAGAACAGGCTAAGACACTTACAGACGGGCGCGATGTCTCGGTTATTCGCAGCCACGAATTCGCGGCGGACCTGATGAACGCCGTCGTCACGGACACGCCCTATACGGCCTATGGAAACCTGCCCAACACGGGTCAGATTCCGCAATTGCCCTTGGGGGCTGCGGTGGAAACCCCCTGTTTGGTCGATTCAAACGGCGTCCAACCCTCGGTCGTTACCGACATCCCGCCGCAACTGGTGGCGCTGATGCGCACCCAGATCAACGTGCAAGAACTGACCGTCCGGGCGCTGACCGAGCAAAACGCCGAGTACATCTACCATGCCGCGATGATGGACCCACACACCGCGGCGGAACTGGACCTGCGCCAAATCCGAAGCCTTGTCACGGACCTTCTGACTGCACATTCGGACTGGCTGCCCGACTGGTGCCGCCCGCTCCGCGCCGCATGATCTTCAATTTTTCATGAACCGCAATTCTAACGCCAGCTAAAGAACCAAAGCCAGAATGACAAAGAAACGCCGCTCATCGCATTGGTACGGAAAACTCGACAAAGACGGGTTCATCCACCGTTCCTGGATGAAAAACCAAGGCTTCCCCGATCATGCCTTTGATGGGCGACCCATCATTGGCATCTGCAACACCTGGTCGGAACTGACGCCCTGCAACTCGGGCTTGCGAGATCTGGCCGAAGGCGTGAAGCGCGGTGTGTGGGAGGCTGGGGGCTTCCCGGTCGAATTCCCGGTCATGTCGCTGGGCGAGACCCAGATGAAGCCCACCGCCATGCTGTTCCGCAATCTGCTGGCCATGGATGTTGAGGAATCCATCCGCGCCTACGGCATTGACGGCGTTGTTCTGCTGGGCGGATGTGACAAGACCACGCCAGGGCAGCTGATGGGCGCGGCCTCGGTCGATCTGCCCTCAATCGTGGTCAGTTCCGGGCCGATGCTGAACGGCAAGTTCAAGGGCAAGGATATCGGATCGGGCACCGATGTCTGGAAGTTCTCGGAAGAGGTCCGTGCGGGCGAGATGACCCTGCAGGATTTCATGAACGCTGAATCCGGAATGTCGCGCAGCGCCGGGGTTTGCATGACGATGGGTACGGCCTCGACCATGGCCTCGCTGGTCGAAGCGATGGGCATGTCCCTGCCCACCAACGCCGCCCTGCCCGCCGTTGACGCACGGCGCATGGCGCTGGCACACCTGACCGGCAAACGGATTGTCGAGATGGTAGACGAAGACCTCAAACCCTCGGACATCCTGACTAAGGAAGCATTTGAGAATGCCATTCTGGCCAATGCCGCTGTGGGTGGCTCGACCAACGCCGTAGTCCACCTGCTAGCGCTGGCGGGTCGAGTTGGTGTCGATCTGACGCTGAAAGACTTTGAAATCGGCTTTGAGATTCCCTTGCTGGTCAACTGCATGCCGTCTGGTAAGTACCTGATGGAGGATTTCTGCTATGCCGGTGGCGTGCCCGCGGTGCTGAATGAACTCAAGTCTTTCTTGCGCCCTGCCAAAACGGTTCTGAACAAAGATATCTCGGCTCACTACGAGGGGGCAGAGTGCTACAATCGCGACGTGATCAGGCCCTTCGGTGACCCGGTGAAGCCCGCAGCCGGTCTGCGCGTTCTGCGCGGCAACCTTGCCCCGAACGGAGCCATCGTGAAACCCTCGGCAGCGACGGATGAATTGCTGGAAACCGAAGCCGAAGCCTTTGTTTTCGAAAGCATCGAAGACCTGAAGGCCAATATCGACCGCGAAGACCTGCCTGTGACGCCTGAGACCATTCTGGTTCTTAAAGGGTGTGGACCCAAGGGCTATCCCGGCATGCCCGAGGTCGGCAACATGCCGGTCCCGGCGAAACTGGTGAAAGAAGGCGTGCGCGACATGATCCGCCTTTCGGACGCGCGCATGTCCGGCACAGCCTTCGGCACTGTCATCCTGCATATCAGCCCTGAGGCGCAGGCCGGTGGCACATTGGCACTGGTCAAAACCGGCGACCGCATCCGTGTCTCCGCAAGTAAGGGAGAGCTTGAACTGCTGGTCGATCAGGCGGAACTCGACACCCGCCGCGCGGCTTGGCAACCAGAGGCGCCGCATTACACGCGCGGTTACGCCCGACTTTACATCGACCACGTGCTGCAAGCCGATCAAGGCGCTGACCTTGATTTCCTTGTCGGCAAAGACACACGCCTCGTTACAAGAGAGAGCCACTAATGGACCAACCTGCTGTATTCCAGGACCTGAAAGGGGCCTCAGTCTATATCACCGGCGGCGGCTCGGGCGTTGGCGCTTCGCTGACCGACGGGTTCATGGCGCAAGGGGCCAACGTGGCCTTCATCGGCCGATCGGATGCAAGCGCATTCGTGGAAGAAATGCGTACCAAACACGGTCGCGCGCCCTTGTTCATGCAGGGCGATATGACCGACACGGAACTGTTGCACGCCACAATGCAGAAGGCCGCCGAAGCCCATGGACCGATCAAGGTGCTGGTCAACAACGCCGCCAACGATCAGCGCCACTCACTGGATGAGACGACCTCTGAATTCTGGGACTGGATGATCGAGGTGAACCTCAAAGCCTATTATTTCGCCTGTCAGGAAGCCGCGCGGCAGATGGAGAATGGCGGCTCGATCATCAATTTCAGTTCGATCAGCTACATGATGGGCAATGCGGGCTATCCGATCTACACGACCTCGAACGCAGGGATCACCGGCATGACCCGCTCGCTGGCGCGTGAGCTTGGGCCGAAAGGTATCCGCGTCAACGCGCTGGCCCCCGGTTGGGTTCTGACGCAAAAGCAGATGGACATGTGGGCCACGCCCGAAGATCTGGCGGCACATTTGGATCGCCAATGCCTGAAAGAACATCTAAAGCCCGACGACATGATCGGACCCACCTTATTTCTGGCCTCAGACGCCAGCCGCGCCATGACCGGACAATGCATGGTTGCTGATGGTGGCGTCGTGGTAACGGGGTAGAGTTATGAAACCAGAATGGATCGCAACGGACTGGGGCACCTCGCACTTGCGCGTCTGGGCGATGGAGGGGCCGACCCCTATTGACCAAGCCCAGTCAGACATGGGCATGGCGCGCGTCTCCAAGGGCGGATTTGAGGACGCCCTGTTGGCATTGATCGAAGGCTGGTTGGGCAGTGCCCCTTTGGACGTCGTCGCCTGCGGCATGGTCGGTGCCCGCCAAGGATGGGTTGAAGCGCCCTATGCCGCCGTTCCAACCGCGCCTGTGCAGGGCGTTCCGATCCGCGTGCCTGCCACCGACCCTCGGATCCGCGCCTTTGTCGTGCCCGGTTTGAAACAGGTGTCCCCGCCGGATGTGATGCGCGGCGAAGAAACGCAGATCGCGGGATTTCTGGATACGCACCCCAACTGGGATGGGGTAATCTGCTTGCCCGGCACTCACACAAAATGGGTGCAGGTCAGCGCGAACGAGGTCGTCAGCTTCCGCACATTCATGACCGGAGAACTGTTCGACCTGCTGAGCGGTCAATCGGTCCTTCGACACTCGGTAAGCGAAGGTTGGGATGAGGCCGCATTTGCTGAGGCAGTCGAAGATACTCTGTCCAAACCCGAACAGCTTGCCGCCCGACTGTTCAGTCTGCGTGCTACAGATCTGCTGCACGGGCAGGACGGCAGCACGGCCCGCGCGCGTCTGTCAGGGCTATTGATTGGGGCCGAACTTGCAGCCTCACGACCCTATTGGCTGGGTCAGCAGATCGCGATCATCGGGGCCGAGGGACTATCGGCCGCCTACGCGCAAGCGCTGCAACCGCAAGGCGCGTTTGTCGAGATGACCGACGCCACCACATCTACACTGGCCGGGCTGAACAAAGCCCGCAATATGACAAGAGAAACAGTATGAGCCGCCCTATTATTGCCATTCTGCGAGGTTTGACCCCCTCGAGCGCCGAGAAAGTCGGTCGACTTCTGATCGAAACCGGGATCGACCGGATCGAGGTGCCGCTGAACTCTCCGGATCCTCTTGAGAGCATCGGGATTCTGGTCGAGGCGTTCGGCGATCGCGCCCTGATCGGCGCGGGCACGGTGCTGACCCCTGAGCAGGTTGAGGCCGTGCGGGATGTGGGCGGCAAGCTGATTGTCTCACCCAATGCCGATCCTGATGTGATCCGGCGCAGCCGTGAACTGGGGCTGCAATCCTGGCCGGGCATCTTCACCCCGACCGAGGCCTTTTCGGCCCTCAAAGCGGGTGCAACCGGTTTGAAGCTGTTCCCCGGATCTTTGGCAGGCCCCGCAGGTCTGTCAGCGTTGCGGGCGGTCTTGCCGGCTGGCACGCAGGTCTTCGCGGTTGGCGGCGCGGGTACAGACAACTTCGACGAATGGATCGCAGCCAGCGCTGACGGCTTCGGCATCGGTTCGGCCCTGTTCAAACCGGACATGGAGATCGCGGAAATCTCGGAACGCGCCATCCGGATCGTAGCGGCCTATGACGAGGCCGTTGCATGAGCGTCACTTTTGACGATCGCCCATGTATGCTGGGCGAAGGTCCCCTATGGCATCCCGAGCGCAAGCAGTTGTTCTGGTTCGACATTCTCGGTAAACGCCTTCTGACCCGTGAGGGTGAGGCGCAGAAAAGCTGGGATTTCGACGAATATGTCTCGGCCGCAGGCTGGGTGGACCGCGATAGTCTGCTGATGGCCTCAGAAAGCGGTTTGTGGAGATTTTCGCTCACAACGGGTGAGAAATCACTGGTTGCCCCGCTGGAGGCTGACAATCCTGTCACCCGCTCGAATGACGGCCGCGCCGATCCGTGGGGCGGGTTCTGGATCGGGACGATGGGCAAAAGCGCGGAACCTGGTGCTGGTTCAATCTACCGGTACTACAAGGGCGAGTTGCGCCGTCTGGTGCCGGGTATCACCATCTCAAACGCGATCTGTTTCGCTCCGGACCGGTCCTGCGCCTACTACGCTGACACCGCAACACGACAGGTGATGCGGTGGGGCCTGAACGCCGAGACCGGCTGGCCCGAAGGGGAGTCTTCGGTCTTTCTGGATCTGAACGAAGACGGTTTGAACCCGGATGGTGCGGTGGTTGATACCGCCGGGAACGTCTGGGTCGCTCAATGGGGCGCGAGCCGGGTCGCGGCCTATGATCCGGCGGGCCAGTTCCTGTGCGCAGTCACCATTGACGCCGCCCATACATCCTGCCCCGCCTTTGGCGGAGACGACCTGACGACGCTGCTCTGCACAACCGCCCGCCAAGGGCTGAGCGCGGAAACGCTTGAAACACAACCCACGAACGGAATGACCTTTGCCGAGCCGAACGCAGGCCACGGTCAACCGGAACACAGAGTCCTTCTATGACCCCCGAACTTGGCGTTTGCTATTACCCCGAACACTGGCCCGAGGCTGTTTGGGCCGAAGATGCCGCGCGCATGGTCGAAACAGGCCTGAGCTGGGTACGCATCGGCGAATTCGCCTGGAGCCGGTTGGAACCCTCGCCCGGAGATCTGCAATTCGACTGGCTTGATCGCGCGGTCGAGGTATTGGGATCGGCCGGTTTGAAGGTGGTTATGGGGACACCCACAGCGACGCCTCCGCGCTGGATGCTGGACAAACACCCCGATATGCTGGCCGTCGACGCCCAAGGTCAGCCGCGTAAATTCGGGTCGCGTCGGCACTATTGCTTCAGCCATGCGGGCTATGTCGACGAGTGCGTCCGCATCGCCCGGATCTTTGGCGAACGTTATGGCCGCAATCCACACGTCGCCGCCTGGCAAATCGACAATGAATACGGTTGCCACGACACCACGATCAGCTACAGCGCCCCGGCGCTAAAGGCGTTTCGTCTTTGGCTGGCGGATCAATATGGCAGCATCGACGTCCTGAACGAGGCTTGGGGCAATGTGTTCTGGTCGATGGAATACGAACACTTTGACCAAATCGACCTGCCAAACCTGACTGTGACCGAGCCGAACCCGGCCCATGTTCTGGCCTTACGACGCTTCAGCTCGGATCAGGTGGTGGCCTTCAACAAGGCTCAGGCCAATGTATTGCGCCCGCTGACCGATGCGCCGCTGTCGCATAACTACATGGGACGTGTGCTTGAGTTCGACCATTTCGACGTCGGTGCGGACCTCGATATCGCCACCTGGGACAGCTATCCGATCGGCTTCTTGTCCGACCGATTGGAAGATGACGCCGAACACAAGGCCAAATTCCTGCAACAGGGCGATCCGGATATGCAGGGCTTTCACCACGATCTCTATCGCGCGGTTGGCGGTGGTCGTTGGTGGGTGATGGAACAACAGCCCGGCCCTGTGAACTGGGCCCCTTACAACCCCGCCCCCCTGCCCGGCATGGTCCGGCTGTGGTCGCTTGAGGCCGTGGCCCACGGGGCCGAGGTGGTGAGCTATTTCCGCTGGCGCCAAGCGCCCTTTGCGCAAGAGCAGATGCACGCCGGATTGCTGACAGCAGACAGCCGCGCGGCCCCCGGTCTGGCCGAGGCGCGCCAGACGGCGGATGAATTGAAGGCCATCGGTCCGGTTCACCAGAAACAGGCGCAGGTTGCGATCCTGTTCGACTATGCCTCGGATTGGGCGTGGACCGCGCAGCCGCAGGGCGCAGGTTTTGACTATTTCCGGCTGGTATTCTCGGCCTATCGCGCTCTGCGTCGCGCCGGGCTTTCGGTGGACATCGTTTCACCTCAGGACCTGCCGAAAGGTTACGCGGTGATCCTTGCGCCGGGTCTAGCCACTATCGATGCCGAGTTGGAAACACGTTTGGCAGAGGCCTGCGAGCTTGCCATACTTGGCCCGCGCAGCGGCGCAATCACCCGCGATTTCCAGATCCCTCTGTCGGGTCGCCCCGGCCTTGATGGCGTCGATTGCCATGTCGATCTGGTTGAAACCCTGCCGCCGAGTGTCAAACGACCGGTGGTAGGAGGCGGCGCGGCGCAGCACTGGATCGACCGTCTGTCCGGAGACGGCGCGGACCTCTTGCGATTTGAAGATGGGACTCCGGCCGTGAAAACGGGGGATGGCGTTTGGTATCTGGCGGGTTTCCCAGACGAGACGCTCTGGGATCGTCTCATCGGTCTGGCGGCGCACCACACCGGTCTAACCCTGCAGCCGATGGCCGAGGGCTTGCGGCTCCGGGAAACGGCCGAGCATACGTTCCTGATCAATTACAATGCCGATCCAGTTGAATGGAACGGGTACGCCATTGCGGGCTGCGACGTTGCAATCCTCGAAAACAGCGCGTCCTCGGAGGTTTGATACGGGCGCGCTATTCCGTCCAAATTGCAAGGCTGTGCGGGGCTACCGGGTCTTCTCCGACCAGAAGCGAGCGCTTTGAGTTCACAGGCAGCGGTTGGTCTTGATCGCCGAAATTGAAGGCAAAGCGCAGGTCCCCACGTTGGGTCAGCCGCAAATCCTTATGCGTTTCGGCGACCTCCAGCCCAGCCCAATCCAACACGTCGCGTAAGATGTCCAGCAACAACGCGCCGCTCGGGACCATCGCAAGATAGGTCGTCCGGTCCGCGCGAATGACCGCCGGACTGCCATTCTGATATCGGCTGACGAAATGGCCGATAACTTCATCGCTTGTCTCGACAATTTCGCGCCAACCTGTGAAGGGCAGCGGATTTTGGTCGCCCAACTGCACGGATTCGTCGGCAAGATCGGGCAAAGACTCGACCCTCAAAACGCGAACACCTGTCAAATCGCTCAACACCCCCGGCGCTAGGCTATCCGGGCTGTGCATATCTGGCGTCTTGCTGCCCGACCGCGCCCCGATCAACAGTTTTGCTGATGTCGCCTGTAGCCTAGAGGCCAAGTCGTCGCTGACAATCATGTTCTGCGGCAAAACGATCACGGCATAGCCATTCAGGTCATCCTCAGACCCGACAAAATCCAGATCGACGCCGAAACCGCGCAAACCCGCGTACCAGTCTCGCAGGATGTTCGTATTGGGAAATGCATCGTCATGCGGCAGGATATCCGCCGCCCAGATCGACGTATAGTCGATCAGCATTGCAACTTGGGCCTTCTGCCTTTTGGCAGGCGGCAAAGCCGCGCGATCCTTCACCACCTGCGCCAGCTCAACAGCTGCCTGATCCGGACTGCCATCCGACCGTAAAAGCGCAGTGTGGAACTGCTCCTGAGCGAACCTCGCCTGCCGCCAGCGAAAGAACATCACCGCCTGCGCGCCATGGGCATAGGCTGCCCAAGTCCACAACCGCACCATCCCATCTGCGGGCGAAGGGTTCTTTTCTGCCCAATCGACGGGACCTGGTTGCTGCTCTAATACCCACATGCGACCGCGTCCCTGCGAACGATAGAGATCGCAGTGAAACCCCTGATAATCAGGCGCCCCTGTCCGCAGATAGTGATGCTTGTCCTGATCAGACAGGGATGATACCAGCAGATTGCCCAGCGGGTAGCTGTCGAAGCCTACGATATCCAGATCGGCGGCCACCGCGTGGTGATCATACTCGAAACTGCCCGCCATGAAGTTATGCGTGATGTCCCGGCCCGGAGAATGCCTGCGCAGAATATCTACCTGAGCTTTGTTGAACAGCCGGACCCGGTCCGAGGAATAACGCGCAAAATCCAGAGATTGCGTCGGGTTCGCGGCCGCGACCAATCCGTTTGGCAGCTCAATCTGGTCAAAGCTCGCGTATTGCGTGCTCCAGAAAACCGTACCCCATCTCTGGTTCAACTCCTCGATCGTGCCATAGCTCTCTTGCAGCCATCGGCGAAACCCATTGCGAGCCGCGTCCGAGTAGCTGAGGACGGTGTCGTGGTCATTGTATTCATTGTCGATCTGCCACGCGTGAACATGCGAGTTTTGCCCATAGCGCTGGGCATATTCGGTGGCGATCCGTTTGGACTCTTCAAGGTAGACATCGCTGGAGAAGCAATAGTGCCGTCGCGATCCAAAACCGCGCACACGACCGTCGGGGCCGACGGGCAAAATCTCTGGATACTCGTCGATCAGCCACTTTGGCGGCGAAGCCGTTGGCGTAGACATCATGACCCGCAGGCCGGCCTCACCCAAAATCCCGATGACCTCATCCAGCCAACCCCATTCGAAATGACCGCGCCGGGGCTCGATCAGGCCCCAGGTGAACTCGGCAATCCGCACCCAATCGAGGCCCATGTCGACCATACGCGCGGCATCGTCCTGCCATTGGGACGGGTCCCATTGTTCGGGGTAATAGCAAACCCCCAGTTCAAGTTTGCTCATCTGGTGTCCTTCGCGGTTCGCCGTTCGATCCATTTCAGGAAGCTGGCGCAGCCCAAAGTGATCACGACATAGAGAATCGCCGCCGTGTTGAAGGGCGCAAACGGCAGGAAGCTAGAGGCCTGGAACTCGCGCATGCGTTGGGTCATGTCGCGCACAGACAGGATCGACAGCAGCGAGGTGTCTTTGATCATCGCGATGAACTCATTGCCCAAGGGCGGTGTCACGATCCGCAGGGCCTGCGGCAGCACGATCAACCGCGCGGTCTGCCAGCGTGACAGGCCCAGCGAGCTGCCAGCCTCGAGCTGGCCTTTGGGTATGGCTTCGATGCCGGATCGGAAGATCTCGGCCATATAGGCGGAATACCCAACCGAAATGGCGATGATCCCGCGGGTCATGTTGGTCATATCAATCCCGCCACCGGTGGCATCCTTGACCGCGCCCGCCAGAGGAAGGCCGATATAGAGGATGATTACCAGCATCGGAATGCCTCGGATCGTGTCCACGAAAAACTCGGCCCCGACCGCAAGCGGATGCAGTTTGTGCTGGGACCCACCGACCGTTAGTGTCAGCAAAAGGAAACCGAAAACGGCAAAAGCCAGCCCCGGATTTCGAAACTTGTCCGGCAGAAAGCTGGTCTGCCAGATCACGGGATAGCCCTGCGAGTGGGCCTCAACCGGAACAAACGCGCCCGAGACGCTGTCGACGGTCTCAATCTGCTCAATCGCGGATGCGGCGTCCGGGGCGCTCCGGATTCGGATTTGCTGATCGCCGCCGCCTTCGAATTCGCCGAAGCGGATCACATCGGCCTGCGCCTGAGGGGTGCCGCGTACGATGGCAATACGGCCCTCAGTATTGCCGACAAGGACATAGCTGACCTTGGGCTGCATGAAGAAAAAGGTGGACACCGCAAGCAACGCCAGACTGATCGCGCCATAGACCATCGTCGTCCGGGCCTTTGGCTTGAATGACTGAAGCCCGACCCAGATCAGACCAAGGATCGCGGCGAAGATATAGGCAAAGATCGCCGCGCGGAACGTGATGGCGACGCCTGTTGCGAATTGCCAATGGGCCATGAACATCAGGTAGAACAGCGCGGCGCCCGTCAGAATTTCGAACCCAAGCTGCACGCGCCCGCGCAAAGGTTTCGTCAAACGACCAGAGATCAGGCACAACGCGATGATCACAGCATAGACCGCCAGAAGGAACTGCAGGCGGCTCTGAATTTGTGCCACCACTTCGGGAAACAAAACCCACGTCTGGTTGGTCCGATCAATCAGGGTCGAGGTGTTCTCGCTGAGCGCGTGAAAAAAAACAGACTCGGCGAAGGGCATCAGGACATGCGGGGCAACAAAAGCCAGAATGGACAGGGCAACAGCCGCCGGAAACGCCGCCAAAGCGGAAATGCGAAGCCATGCGGGCGCTTGCGCTTCGAACCGGGTGTGCCGTGCGCAAAGATAGCCGAGGATCGCCGTCGCAAGGACCAGTAGGAACCCCACGAAAATCGGCCCAGCGTCGTTGCCGATCCCCAGAATGGCGACCAGAGATCGCAAGTATTTTGACGAGGTGGCAAACAGATAGATGATAAACGGCGCGGCTGCGAGCAACACGAGGTTGCTCGGGCGGATCGAGCTGAGGCGCGACATGGGGTTCTCCGCTAAGTCAAAGCCCCGGCGGCAGAAACCGCCGGGGCTGGAAGGGGTTCAAAGGATCAGTTGGTGCCCCAGTATTTGGCTTTCAGCTCATCCAAAGTGCCGTCTTGCTGAATTGCGGCCAGACCTTCGTTGATCGCATCGACGGTCGGATCACCTTCCTGAAACACGATGCCCAGAGGGTCGGATTGCAGGCCGGTAATGCCCACGGTTAACTCGCCCGCGAACTCCTGCTCATACGCGGTGGCCGAAGTTCCGTCGATGATCACGCCTTCGACGTCAGCGTTCTGCAACGCCAGAATGGCGGCAGAGAAGTTGTCATAGAGGCTGACATTCTCGCGCCCGACCAGCTCTTCCGCCAACTGCGCGTTGGTTGTTCCGGTTTGAGCGGCCAGTTTCAGACCTCCGGCCTTGAAGTCATCCAAGGTCGTGTCGCCCTTGTCGACTTGCAACAGGATGGCCTGGCTGACCACAATATATGGCTCTGAGAAATCCATGGTCTCTTCCCGTTCCGGCGTGATCGACACGCCCGAGATGACCAGATCGAACTCACCTTGCTGAAGGGCTGCGAAGATGCCGTCCCACGCGGTGTTGACGAAATTCGGCACGCAGTTCACGCGTTCGCAAATGGCGTTCATCACGTCGACGTCAAAGCCCACGATCTCGCCCGTTGTCTCATCGACGGTCTCCATCGGCGGATAGGTTGCATCTGTTCCGATCTTCAGTACGCGTCCTTCCAAATCGGCGGCAAAAGCGGCCGGGACCGTCATCGTGGCAACGGCTGCAGCGGCAAGTAGATGTTTGAACATGTTCGGTTTCTCCTTTGTTGGGTCAGGTCAGATCGCCGGGTTCGGCGGAGGTGTGTCAGGTTGCCGCTCGATTAACGTGGCCCTGATCTTCTTTTGAATTTCGGACGGATCGACCCCGTCCAATGATTTTAACATGAACGCGCCCAGCAACCGGCTGGTCTCGTCGATCGGCACGTAATAGGCACTAGGTGCGGGCACGAAATACCTACTGAGTTGGAGGTCATCGGTCGAAATGACCACAACATCGCGCCCGACTCTGATGCCATCTTCGGCGGCGGCCGACAAAACGCCCAGCGTCATCGCCTCGTTGGCGCAGATGATACCGGTCGGGCGGTCTTTGCGCTGCATGAGGCTGCGAAAAGCCTCTTGGCCGCTTTGCGCCGTTGTGGGGCCGTTGTAGATCAGATCGGGTTGAACGGGCACGCCCGCAGTCTGTAGCGCGGCGGTAAAACCAGTCTGACGCTGCCCGGCGTACACTAATTCGGCAGGTGGGTTTATAAGGGCAATTTGTCGATGACCCAAACGCAACAATCGCTCTGTGGCGTCACGTGCCGCGCTTTCGCTGTCGAAATCGACATAGGGATGAGGTTCAGAACTGTCGCTCATGCCATAGGTTACAAAGGGGAAGTTCTGACTTTGTAGATAGGCGATACGCGGGTCGTTTCGTCGGGTGCCCGAAAAGATCACCCCATCCGCCGAGCGTTCCTGTACGATCGTGCGAAGGGCGGCCATCGCGTCGTCCAGATCAGCCACACTGCACACGCTCAGCTCATAGCGTGACCCCTGCAAAGCGGTTGAGATGCCAGCCACAATTCGGGTGAACTCGACACCCTCCCACTCCTCGGTTGCGTCGGCGGAGACGCCCACCAGTACCGCGATCCGGTAGGACTTGTTCGTGCGCAATTTCAGCCCGGCAAGGTTTACTTTGTAACCCTGCTCCACGGCCACTTTCTGTATCTCTTCACGGGTTTCGCGTTTGACCGAGTCCTCCCCGCGCAACGCATTGGATACGGTCCCGACGGAGTAGCCTGTCTGCTTGGCGATAGACTTGATCGTTGCGCGGGCCATCTAGATACGACCTTTCAAAAGATCGGTCAGAAAGCGCCTTCCTGTTGTCAGAGTCTTTGCCGGGCTAGGAGGCTCGTCATGTTCAACGAACAGATCCGAACAGGCGGTGCGATCCAGAGCGTCAAGAACCGGGCTCCAGTCTATGTCGCCCTGCCCTAAATCCCGCCACCTAGCGTCGCCCTTTTGGCTGGGATCCACGTCCTTAGCATGGACCGAAACCACACGGTCGGCATAGCGCTCAATCATCTCAACCGGGTCCAGGTAGGCCGCCCCCAGCCAACCGATATCGGGCTGCCAATAGACGTTCCCTGTCTCCAGGATCATCTCCAACGGCGTCTGCGAGGGGTACCCGACCAGGTCGAAATCGTGGTTGTGATAGGCCAGCCGAACGCCCGAGCCTGACAGTTGCGCAGCCAATTGTGATAACTGGCCCGACACAGCCTTCCATCCCTCGGCAGTGTCGGGCCGCGCCTCTGGTGCCAGCCAAGGCATGACGGGAACCGGGCACTCCAATCGTTCCAGAAGGTCCTGAATTTCGGGTAAACGCCCTTCGAATTCTTCCCAGTCGAAATGCGCCGAACGGACCCGCAAGCCGGAATGTGCAACGATCCGGGCCATCTTAGGCGCTGTCAGGTCGTGCAACCCTGTCGTTTCGACATCTGCATAGCCACAGGCCGCCGCCAATTGCAGTTGATCGCTTAGATCCCCGCAATTCCGAACTGTGTATAGCTGCGCAGAGACCCGCATTTCCCACCATTGAAACGTTTCAATAATGGTTGAACTGGGTTGAATTGGTTGTCAAGCGGCTTGAAGCCGCCTTGCTAAATCACTTGCGCATAGACAGGCCGTCATGGAACAGATGCACTTTTTCCGGTCGTGCTGTGACCGAAACCTGCTGCCCGCGAAGGTTTCTTTGAATACCAGGCAGTTTGGCGATGACCTGATCCGCGTCGTTGGATTTGGCAAAATAGAGCAGAGTCACCTCACCCAATGCTTCGGTGAAATCAACCTCACCGCTCAGGATCGGGTCGCTATCCGTCAAAGTGAAATCTTCGGGCCGGACGCCGATGTTTACCTGCTTGCCTTCATCCTCGGGCCCGGTCGGGATCGCGGAAATCGCTGAACCTCCGCCCTCCAAGGCTATCGTCGTCATCTGCCCAGTGCCCGTGATTGTTCCGGGTAACAGGTTCATCGAAGGCGACCCGATGAACTGAGCCACGAACTCATTGTCCGGAGTTTCATACAACTCAAGCGGGGTGCCAACCTGGGCAATGCCTTTGTTGGCCAGCACAACGATGCGGCTGGCCAAGGTCATCGCTTCGACCTGATCATGGGTCACATAGATCATGGTGCTGTCGGGCATCGCCTCTTTGAGGCGCGCAATCTCAATCCGCGTGGCGACGCGCAGCGCTGCATCGAGATTCGAGAGCGGCTCATCAAACAGATAGACCTTGGGGTCCCGCACAATCGCTCGCCCGATCGCGACGCGCTGGCGCTGACCGCCAGAAAGGGCTTTGGGTAGGCGATCAAGATATGGGTCCAATTGCAGAATTTGAGCCGCGCGCTCAACAGCAGCGTCAATCTCTGCGGCGGGTCGCTTGGCGATCTTAAGCGCAAAAGACATATTCTCGCGCACGGTCAAATGCGGATAGAGGGCATAGGACTGGAACACCATCGCGATGCCGCGCTGCGCGGGCGGCACGTCGTTCATGACCTGACCTTCGATCTCCAGCGTGCCGCCGGTGATCTTTTCCAACCCGGCAATCATCCTGAGAAGCGTGGATTTTCCGCATCCGGACGGGCCAACAAAGACGATCAACTCGCCCTGCTCGATATCCAGATCAATGTGCTTCAGGACGTCTACTGGCCCATAGGATTTCGCCACATCTGTGAGTTTGAGTTCTGACATGACTTACCCCTTGTCCCTGCGCATCAGACAGAATTCGGCAGGTTGCAGCGTGACGCAACCTTCACCCGTGACACTGCCAATGTCCTCTCCAATCGCCTGCCAGCTGCCGGCGGGCAGATCGACCTGCCCCACTTCGCGCCCCAGATTGAAGGCGCAGAACACCTCTTCTCGGGCGTTTTCGCGGCGGAAAACGAGGACGGGGCCGACTTGCTCCATCTCTGATTGCGCCCCCGCAGCCAGCGCCGGATGCGCTTGTCGAAGAGCAATCGCGCGGCGATAGTGATGCAGCATGGATTGGTCGTCCGCCTCCATACGATCAACCGCACGTTCGGACTGCTCGGCGCTGACAGGTAACCATGGCTCGCCGGTGCTAAAGCCCGATTGTTCGGCCTGAGTTGCCCAGACCATCGGCGTCCGACACCCGTCGCGGCCTTTGAACTCCGGCCAGAACTCAACGCCATAAGGATCTTGCAAGCGCTCGAAAGGCACATCGGCCTCGGGTAGGCCCAGTTCCTCACCCTGATACAGACAAGCCGAACCGCGCAGGCACATCATCAGAACCGCGTGCTGGCGCGCTGCTGCATCGCTGAGGTCCCAGCGAGAGGCATGGCGTTGAACATCATGGTTCGAGAACGCCCAGCAAGGCCAAGCGTCTCCAGCCTTGGCCTGAAGCTGGTCGAACACCTGTTTCGCGTAAGCTGCTGTCAAGGCTCGTTTTTCTAGGAACTCGAACGCATAGCACATGTGCATACGCGCATCACCCGAGGTGTATTCCCCCATGATCTCAAGCCCGCGTTGCGCGTCACCGACCTCACCCAGACAGGCCCGTCCTTCATATTCGTTTGTCAGCGCCCTCAGTCGTTCTAGGAAGGCGATGTTTTCCGGCTGACTTTTGGAATAGAGGTGATTCTGGTGGTTATATGGATTCACCGCGGGCGCAATCGAGGCATTGCGCTCTTCAACCGGCAGCGCCGGGTTATCGCGTAACTGCTTGTCGTGGAAATAGAAGTTGATCGTGTCCAGACGAAAGCCATCGACCCCCATCTCGAGCCAGAACCGGGCCACGTCCAGCAACGCGTCCTGAACCCGTTCGCAGTGGAAGTTCAGGTCCGGCTGCGAGGTCAGAAAGTTGTGCAAGTAGTATTGCAGGCGGCGCGGGTCCCACTGCCAGGCAGACCCCCCAAAAATCGACAACCAGTTGTTCGGCGGCGTCCCATCCGGTTTGGGGTCGGCCCAGACGTACCAATCGGACTTCGGATTATCCGTTGAAGCACGGCTCTCGGTAAACCACGGGTGTTGATCCGAAGTATGAGACAACACCAGATCAATCATCACTTTCAGACCCTTTGCGTGGGCCTGACCCAGTAGCACTTGGAAATCCTCAAGCGAGCCGAACATCGGATCGACATCACGATAATCGCTCACGTCATAGCCGAAATCCTTCATCGGCGACTTGAAGAAAGGCGAAATCCAGATCGCATCGACGCCGAGCGAGGCGATATAGTCGAGCCGTTGGGTGATCCCTTTCAGGTCACCAATCCCGTCGCCATTGCTGTCCTGAAAGCTGCGCGGATAGATCTGGTAGATCACTCCGCCCCGCCACCAGTCTGACGGTGCTTTGGTTGAGTTGGATAGGTCTACGGAGTTTTGCACGTTCATCAGACGCCTCTATTTGACGGATCCGGCCAACAGGCCCCGGACCAGGTATTTTTGCATTGCGAAGAACACGACCAGCGGCACAAAGATCGACACGAAGGCCGCCGTCGCTAGGATTTCCCAGTTGCCGCCTCGTGTGCCTAAAAGCTCGACGATGCGGTTTGTCATAACGGTGGTCTGGCCGGTCGCATCGATCAGGAAGACCTTGGCGACCAGAAGGTCGTTCCATGTCCACAGAAACTGAAAGATCGCGAAAGAGGCCAGTGCGGGGAAGCTGAGTGGCAGGATCAGCTTGGTGAAGATCTGAAACTCCGTCGCGCCATCGACACGGGCGTTCTCGATCAAATCCCGCGGCAACCCGGCCATGTAGTTGCGCAGCAGGTAAATCGCCAGCGGCATACCAAAGCCAGTATGGGCCAGCCAAACGCCCAGATAACCTTTTCCGATACCGATATTCAGGTGAAACTTCAAAAGCGGGATCAGCGCCAATTGCAAGGGCACGACCAACAGCCCAACGACGGCCGCGATCAGCAGTGCACGGCCCGGAAACTCCATCCACGCCAGTGCATAGGCTGCGAATGCCGCAACGAGGATCGGGATGATTGTCGCGGGAATTGTTACCGTCAGCGTGTTGAAGAAGGCTTTGGCCATACTGTCCGAACTGCTTTGATCCAACAGGACTTTTCGGTAGTTGTCCAAAGTGAATTCCGGCGGCAATTCGGCCGTTACGAACACGCGGGCGCCTCGATTTCCGGTGAACTCCTCAGTGTTCTCCATCCTGTAGGCGCCGTCCGCATCAACGGTGATCGTGCCGCCTCGACGCAGCTCGGCGGTGTCGCCGGGAACAAAGGCGTCAACCTCACGGGCACTGATACCCCAGTTCGAGATCTTGACCTGCTCGTCGTCCCCGAAAAGCTGGCCTTCGATCACGTAGAGGCCGTTCTCCAGCACCTGTGTATCAGGTGCAGCGCTGCGCAGGGTCAGGTTTTGCTCAGAAGGGAAGATCGACCGCCACCAGCCACTGCCCGAGATCTGATCCGCAGTCCGGAAAGATGAGATCAGCAGACCGAGGGTCGGAATCACCCAAAGCACCACCAGAAAAACAACCGAGGCATGGACGACCCAGCGCAGTGCCGGTTTGGTTCCTGCAATATCGCTCATTGCCTCACTCCATTTCCTTGCGCGCGTTGCGCACGTTCCAGATCAGGATTGGAGTGACCAGCAGCATGATCACCATGGCCGAGGCTGATCCCACCCCCCAATCATTGGCGCGGAACAGCTTGTCGTACATGTAGTTGGCCAGCACCTGCGTCTCCCACTGGCCGTTGGTCATGGCAAAGACGATGTCAAAGACCTTGAGCACGGTGATGGTGATCGTGGTCCAGACCACCAAAATGGTTGTCTTGATCTGAGGCACTTTGATCTTGAAGAAGATCTGAAACGGGTTGGCCCCGTCCAGAATGGCGGCCTCGACGGTTTCTTCAGGGATGCCGCGCAAGGCTGCCGACAGGATCACCATGGCAAATCCGGTCTGGATCCAAACCAAAACGATCATCAGGAAGAAACTGTTCCAGAACGGAACGGTTAGCCAAGTCTGCGGTTCAGTCCCACCGAAGAAGATGTAGAGGGCGTTCAGAATGCCGATCTGATCCTGTTCCGCCGGCCGAGCATCATAGACCAGTTTCCAGATCACCGAGGCCCCCACGAAGGAAATCGCCATCGGCATGAAGATCAACGATTTGGCAAAATTGCCCCAGCGGATGCGATCGGTCAGCTGCGCCACGAGCAAACCAAAACCGGTCGACATCGCGGGCACCACGATCAGCCAGAACATATTGTTGCGCATGGCTTCCCAGAATTTCGGCTCGGCCGCCATCTGGGTGTAGTTCTCCAGACCAACCCATCTGTACCCGCCGCCAGGCACGCGCTCCGTGAGGGACAGGCGCAACGTCTCAACCACCGGATAGGCCAGATAGAGTCCAAGCGCCGCCAGTGCAGGGAACAGGAACAGCCAGGGCCGGATCATGTTCGCTCGGTTGATATTGCGCCCTGCGTTCGGCCCGCGCGGCGGGAACAGGACTTTGTCCAGAAATTGGTTCGAGAGGTAGAAGTAGCCCACGCAACCCGACACACCGATGATGATGGTCAGCAGGCCCTGAAGTGCCGGTGTCATGATGCCCTCGTCGGTTTGGAAACGGGGCAGCCGCATAGCCGCCCCATAACGTCAGTTACTTCGAGGCATCCCACGACGACTGGATTTCACCCGCGACCGTAGCGGCATCCTTGGCACCCGACGAATAGTCAACCATGCCAGTCCAGAAGGTGCCCGCGCCCACCGCGCCCGGCATCAGGTCGGACCCATCGAAACGGAAGGTCGTCGCGTTGGTCAGAATCTCACCCTGACCGCGCTGCGTGTCATTGGCGTAGTTCTCCGGGTTTGCCCCCAGATGCGGCGTCAGGAACCCGTCCTGAGACATCATGATCTCATGCGCGAACGGGGTCTTGAGGAACTCCATGAACACTTCAGTCGCAGGGCTTGGATTCGTGATGGTGAACAGGGTGCCCGCGCCCAGAACCGGTGTGCCCAGGTCCTTCTCGGCATAGGCCGGGAAATAGAAGAAATCGGCATCCACGCCCAGCTCAGTCCCTTCAGGGAAATAGGCCGGGATGAACGAGGCCTGGCGGTGCATCATGCAGGCAGGCGGGCTGTCGAACAGACCTTTGGGGCTGTCGCGGAAATCGATCGCAGCCGTGTCATCCGCGTTCCCAACCACATAGTCATCATTGCGGGTAAAGCTGCCATATTCCTCGATCGCGGCAATCACGCGCGGGTCGTCGAACTTCATCTCATTCGACACCCACTGGTCGTAAACCTCTGGCGATTGCGTGCGCAGCATCAGGTCCTCAACCCAATCCGTGGCGGGCCAACCGGTCGCGCCACCGGACGCGAGGCCGACGCAGAGCGGCGTCTCACCGTCTTCGACCATCTGATCCATAAGCGCTTTGAACTCTTCCATGGTCTCCGGAACCTCATAGCCGAAGTCCTCGAAATTCTCGGGGATGTACCAGACCAGAGACTTCACGTTCACGTTGAAGAAGAAGCCGTAAAAATCTTTGGCTCCGTCTGCGTTCTCAAAAGTTCCCAGATCGACCCAGGACTGACCGGCGGCGAAATTGTTCTTTATCCAGTCTGCCGATCCTTCGGCAAGCGGTGTCAGATAGCCGTTCTTGGCCATGTTCGCCGCGAGGCCAGGCTGTGGGAAAACCGTCAGGTTTGGCGCTGATCCGGCTGCTGCGTCGATCAAAATCTGCTGTTCCAGCGAGTCCGAACCGACATAGCTGGAATTTGCGCCTGTTGCCTCATCGAAATAGGCGACCAGATTTTCGAAGGACTGCCCTTCACCCGCAAGCCAGGGGCCGAAAATAGTCAGGTCCTGACCGCTCAGATCATGAGCGTCTGCAAAGGCCTGGAACCCGTCCCAGTCAAAGCCACCCTCTCCAACAGGGTGGATCATTTGACCCTGTGCGTGAACAGCCCCGGCAGTCAGGGCAAACGTGGCCACACCTGCGTACAGCGTGCGTTTCATGAAATCTCCTCCCAATACTCTCCAGCGCCTTCGCTTCACGTTTCTCAAAGCGCTTTGAATGAATATTGTTATCCGCTAACATTTTTACTCTGTCAATGAGTCGTATTTTCGAATAAGTCAGAAAAACATGCTTGTCTGTTATCACAACAGGTTGACAGGCGCACAAAACAGGACCTCACCAGTAAAGCCTTCGATTTGAAGGCGCTTTGACTACCTATGAACCTCAAACAGCTCTCTGAAACACTGGGTCTTTCGCAAACTACGGTCAGCCGGGCACTGAACGGCTACCCTGAGGTCAACGCTGAAACGCGCCTGAGGGTCGAGGCTGCAGCTGCCAAACATGGCTACCGCCCCAACAGTCGCGCCAAGGGGTTGGCAACGGGCAAGTCCATGGTCATCGGTCACGTCATCCCCAGCTCATCAAGGCATGAAATGGTGAACCCGATCTTCGGCGATTTCGTCGCCGGAGCGTCGAAAACCTATGCCGAGCACGGCTATGACATGATGTTTGCTAACGCCGATGACACCTCGATCGAGGCGGCCTATCGCAATCTATTTCAACGCGGAGCGGTCGACGGTGTCGTGCTTCAAGGCCCAAAGGTCAACGAGCCAAGGATCGAGGTTTTGACGCGGATGGCGGTGCCGTTCATCGTTCATGGCCGCTCAACCGGTGTGCAGGCTGAATATGACTGGATTGATGTGAACAACAAAAGTTCGTTCCAGCGCGCGACGCAGTTTCTGATTGATTTGGGCCACCGTCGCATCGCCCTGATCAACGGGCTGGAGGATATGGACTTTGCCCAACGCCGTCGCGCCGGATATCTGGACGCTCTGCAGCAGGCCGGCTTGACGCCGGATGCTGCCTTGATGCGCAGCGCCGAAATGACTGAAGTTTATGGCCACCGGGAAACCCATCAGATGCTGCAGATCAAGGAGCCTCCGACCGCGATTCTAGCCTCGTCGATGATCACAGCCATTGGTGTGCGCCGCGCGCTGGAAGAAGCCGGGCTGCAGATGGGGCAGAATATTTCGGTCATTGCCCATGACGATGATCTTTCCTATTTGAAAAACGGACAGGATGTGCCGATCTTCACCGCAACGCGATCGTCGGTCCGGGACGCCGGGGAAATGGCGGCCGAGATGCTGATCCAGCGGATCAAGTCTCCGGGTGCGCCGGTACATACGAGGTTGCTTGAGGCCGAGTTGGTCGTCGGGCGATCAACCGGGCCTGCACCCAGTGGGGTTCGACGATGAAATATAAACGCAACGACTTCCCCGACGATTTTCTATTCGGCGTCGCAACATCCGCCTACCAGATCGAAGGCCACGCTCAAGGCGGTGCGGGTCGGACGCATTGGGACAGTTTCGCGGCCACCCCCGGCAATGTCGTCGGCGCGGAAAACGGCGCACTCGCCTGCGATCAGTTGAACCGGTTCGAACAAGACTTTGATCTGGTTCAGGATGCAGGGTTTGACTGCTATCGCTTTTCGACCAGCTGGGCGCGTGTGCTGCCCGAAGGTCGGGGGCATGTAAACCAAGCCGGGCTGGACTACTACGACCGCCTAGCCGACGCGCTGCTTGAACGTGGCATCCGCCCCTGTGCGACGCTCTACCACTGGGAGCTACCTTCGGCACTTGCCGATCTGGGGGGCTGGCGCAATCGGGATATCGCCGGGTGGTTCGCCGATTTCACCCAAGTGATCATGGGCCGTATCGGAGACCGCATGTATTCGGTCGCGCCGATCAATGAGCCGTGGTGCGTCAGCTGGCTCAGCCATTTCGAAGGCCACCACGCACCGGGCTTGCGCGATATTCGCGCGGCTGCACGCGCGATGCACCATGTTCTTCTGGCCCATGGCAGCGCTATTCAAACAATGCGCAGCCTAGGCATGTCCAATCTGGGCGCTGTCTTCAACCTAGAATGGGCGGAGCCTGCGGATGATAGCGCGGCTGCACAGCACGCGGCCGCGCTCTATGACGGGATCTACAACCGGTTCTTTTTGGGCGGTGTGTTTAAAAAAGCCTATCCCGAAAACGTGCTGGAGGGGCTGGAGCCTCATTTGCCCGCGGGTTGGCAAAATGATTTCGACACAATCGGGGCACCGGTCGATTGGTGCGGCTTGAACTACTATACCCGCAAGCTGATTACCTCGGCAGACAGTGCATGGCCAAGCCTGACCGAAGTACCCGGCCCTTTGCCCAAGACCCAGATGGGTTGGGAAATAGACCCCGACGCCCTGACCCGATTTCTGAAAAGGACCGCAGAAGACTATACCGGTGATCTTCCTATCTATGTTACAGAGAACGGCATGGCGAGCGCCGAGCGCCAGCAGGATGATGAGCGTATCGCCTATCTGGACTCTCACTTGACGGCGGTTCAACAGGCTTTGGCCGCAGATGTGCCTGTAAAGGGCTATTTCATCTGGTCTTTGCTGGACAACTACGAATGGGCCTATGGCTATGAAAAACGGTTTGGATTGGTAGACGTGGATTTTGAAACGCTGGACCGCAGGCCCAAAGCCTCCTTCGCGGCGGTAAAGGCCGCACTTTCCGAGGGCGCCGCCGACCGGCAGGCCTATCGCCAGCCGTCCGGGTCTTTGCGCCCACATTGGACATTGGTGGCCGATATCGGCGGAACGAATACGCGTCTGGGCGTTGTCTCCGATGGTAAGCTGACCGCATTGCACAAACACCCGACGGGCACCCTGCCCGATCTGCTGGACGCGTTGCATCATATCCGCGATGAAATTGGCACCGCGCCCCAAGCCGTGGTCGCGGCCGGAGCCGGACCGGTGCGCGACGGGCGCATCCAACTGACCAACGCGAATTTGGACCTGTCCGAGGACGCTCTGGCCAAGGCGACGGGGGCCACCAACACCTACGTGATCAATGACTTTACGGCTGCAGCGTGGTCCGTGGCCGAAGTGACAGAGGCTGACGTATCCGTCCTGCAAGGTTCTGCCACTCCGCCGATGGGTACGCGATTGGTCGTCGGGCCTGGAACCGGTTTGGGTGTCGGCGCGCTGCTCTATTCGGAAGGGCATTTCCACACCGTGTCAGGCGAAGGCGGCCATGTTGGCCTGTCTCCGCGCGCGCGGGATGAAGTCGATATCTTCGACGCCGCGCGCCATCTGGCACCCGAATGCTTTTTCGACAACAGCCTCGTGCTTGAGGCTGAGATGTTCCTCAGCGGAACCGGCTTGCCTATCCTGTATCAGGCCGCAGGCATGGCGGCTGGGCAGGCTCAGCCTCCGGTTCGCACCGCCCGAGATATTCTGCAGGACGCACGTGACGGCAGTGACCCGATCGCGGTTCGCACTGCAGAATTGATCATTGGCCATCTGGGTGCGTTGATGGGTGACATGGCCGTCACAATGATGCCTGCCGGTGGTGTGTTCCTTGTTGGTGGCGTAGCCGAGAAAAACCGCTGGATGTTTGGCGAAACCTTCCGCAACGCGTTCAATGCAGGCGGACGTTTTAGCGAGTTGCGGCAGTCGATGAACCTTTATATCTCGGAACAAGCCGAATTTGGCATTGTTGGCGCTAACAACTTCTGCAAAAATGCGCTTCAGCGATAACTGAGCGTATTTTGGAAGAGGATGTGGGATGATCCTGTGTTGCGGAGAAGCCCTGATCGACATGATTGCCGAACCGACCCCGTCCGGGCGGGACGGTTTCGTTCCCCATTCTGGCGGAGCCATATTCAATACCTCTATCGCTTTAGGCAGATTGGGCGCGCCCGTAGGCTTGCTGACCGGTCTGTCCTCAGACATGTTCGGGCAGCAATTGGCCAATGACCTGCGGGCCAGCCATGTAGACACGACACATGTGATTGCTTCGGACAGGCCGACCACGCTGGCTTTCGTTCAACTGAAGAACGGTCACGCCACATACACGTTTGTCGATGAAAACACTGCGGGTCGGATGTTACGGGCCGAGGATATGCCGCGCCAACTCCCCGCGGTTTCAGCGCTGTATTTTGGTGGCATCAGCCTTGCGTGTGAGCCTTGCGCGGATGCCTATGCCGCGATGCTGGCGAAACATGGCGCGAACTGTGCTGTGATGTTGGACCCCAATATCCGACCCGGTTTCATACAGGATCAGACCCGCTACCGCACGCGGTTGAACCAGATGATTGAACAGGCCGATATCGTCAAAGTCTCGGATGAGGATCTGGACTGGATCATCCCCGGCCCGGAAAGCCACGATCAGAAAGTCCCCCTGCTGCTTCAAGCAGGCCCCTCTGCCGTCATCGTCACCCGTGGGAGCGAGGGCGCCTCGGGTTATCTGGCCAACGGTGCTGTGGTCTCAGTCCCTGTCAAACCGGTGCAAGTTGTGGATACGGTTGGCGCGGGGGACACGTTCAATGCCGGGGTTCTAGCCTCGCTAGAACGGGCTGGCCAGCTGACAAAGTCCAGCTTGAAAGCACTGTCCCCCGATGCGCTACGCGACGCTTTGACCTTGGGCGCAGAGGTGGCCGCCGTAACCGTCTCGCGCGCCGGAGCCAACCCGCCCTGGTCGCATGAATTATAGCCCTACGAAGAGTCCGAGATGAAACGATCCGAAATCAACCGTATCAAGACCGAAGCCCAGGCATTTATCAGTTCATTTGGTGCCGTTCTGCCACCTTTCGCAGATTGGACGCCTGAGCAGATGCGTAGCGACGATGCCGACAGCATCCGTGCCCGTGGGCTAGGCTGGGATATCACCGACTACGGTCAAGGCAAGTTTGATGAGCTTGGGTTGTTCCTGTTCACCCTGCGCAACGGCAACGTGAGCGATCTGAGCCGGGCGCGCGGTATGCTCTATGCCGAAAAGCTGCTGATCTCTCGCGACAAACAGCTGTCGCCGATGCATCGCCATATCGTCAAAGCCGAGGACATCATCAACCGAGGGGGCGGCGATCTGGTTATGGAAATCTATGCCTCGGACCCTGATGGCGGTATCGACCGCGATACCCCGGTCACCGTTCCCAGCGATGCCTGCCCTGTCACCATACAGCCCGGAGAGCATCTGCGCCTGAAGCCAGGTCAGAGCGTGACTTTGATGCCCGGCATCTGGCACGCCTTCTGGGCGGAAGGTAGGGATTGCTTGATTGGCGAGGTCTCAACCGTGAATGACGACCGGACGGACAACGTATTCGAAGACCCGATTCCCCGCTTTGCAACAATCGAAGAAGATGCAGCGCCGGATTTCCTGTTGGTTGCCGACTACTGACTTCATTAAGAATTTCGCGCTTGTATTTTCTGACTGTTTTTGTCAGTTAACAGCTGACCCAGTCAGATTCCGTTGGAATCATCGCCCGGTCCCATTTTTGCGACCGAAAGATAACCTGACATGCGAAAATCCCTCGCCGACCTGTTGGCCATGGACGCCGTTGCCTGCCGCTATGGCTGCGCATTGAAACCAAAACTGAGGCAGGCGATCGAGGCTGATCTCACTTTTCCAGCTCTCGCCGCATCGCCGCGCCCTGAAACGCCGGTTGATCCAAATAACCTTCCGCAAAACGTCCACCCTTTGGTCGCGAAAGCCCCAAAAGCCAAAAGGGAACGCGCATGAAACACTCAGCATCCGACCACACGTTGCCCCGCGTCGAATTTGACGGTTTCGAACGCGGTTTGCTGCCTGTCATTCGGCACTTCATCCTTAGCTTCACCGAGCCGGAAACGCAGGCTTGGCAACATGCCTTTTCGGTTGCAACAGAACGCTGGGGGCGCGATCAGGGGCTGGTTTTGGCGCATCTGGTCTTCAAGATCATTAAGGCCACGCTACACACCCGCTCTATGGGGCTGGCCTTCAACGACCCGCTTTGTGTGGAGACGCGGCACGAGCCGACATGTGACGAACGCGCCCTGTTGCGGATGCTGCATCACATGCGCCGCGACGAAACTCCGGCGGCGCGTGATGCCGTGAGTGAATTGACCGGAGGCTACCCGGACGCGCACCTGATACAGGCCGGTCTGACCCTGGCTAGCCAGTTCCCAACAAATGGCGTCGGACAGGGTCAACCCGCCCGCAGGCCGACCCTGCGCGTGGTCCGCTAGCGCTATTCCGGCGCTTGACAATAGGAGTGTGAGCAGACTAGCTGCTCTGGATGGTTCCCGACGGCCTGTGCCCGAGGGATGAAAATGGGAATACGGTGCGGCCCAAGGGCCAATGCCGTGACTGCCCCCGCAACTGTAAGCGGAGAGCGACGCCACAAAACCACTGACCCTTAAGGTCGGGAAGGTTGGCCAAGCAACGACCCGCAAGTCAGGAGACCTGCCATCACAGTTTAACCAACCCGGGGCGGGGTGTCCCGGAAGGAGGCTCGATGGCACATCTGCGTGCTGATGCAACTCATGGCTTTTGCCTTCACTTGGCTTTTGTTCAAGTTGGCGACCCGTGCCATGGCTGATCATTTTGTCCTGATATGCGGCACCTGCAATGGGCCGATCCCCGCACATAAGGCGAAGGAAACGCTGGATAGCCAGCTGCCCGAGGGATTCTCGACACGTCTGATTGACTGTATGGCCGGGTGTGATCGCCCGATGACGGTGGGGCTGCAGGCCAATGGCAAGGCGCAATATCTGTTCGGCGACATTCAATCCCCCGCTGATCTGAGCGCTTTGGCCGAGTTCGCCCATCAATTCCGCGACAGCGAAGATGGTTGGACCAGCGCCTCGACCCGTCCTTTGGCGCTCTATACCAAAACCCTGTCGCGCATGCCCTGCCTGCCGCCGGAGGGCACAGCATGAGCTTTCTGATTGCTGAAAACCTGGAATACTACGCCCTGAACGGCGACGTGCTGCTGCGCGACACCTCGTTTGCCCTTGAGGGAGGCGCGATATTGGCCGTTGCTGGCCCGAACGGGGCGGGCAAAACGACGCTGCTCAACCTCTTGTGCGGTGTCGCAAAGCTGGCGCTGGGGGATGTGCGTATTCAGGGGCAAAGCCTGCGGAAACTGTCCTCGCTGGAGCGGGCCAGACGGATTGCCGTTGTCGGTCAGCAGGAGATGCCCGACGGGCGGCTGCAACTGCGCGATTATGTGGCCCTTGGTCAAATCCCGATAAGGGCCGACAAATCCGCCGAGGCCCTACAAACGGACCTGCAGCGCGTATTAGACACCACCGAATTGTCCCATCTGGCGGGCAAACAGATGGCAAAACTGTCGGGCGGAGAGCGCCAGCGCGCCCATATCGCACGGGCTTTGGCGCAGAACCCCTCGCTGTTGTTTCTGGATGAGCCGACCAACCACCTGGATCCGGATGCCAAGGGGCACATGCTGTCTCTGGTCGCCGAGTTGGGCGTGACGGTTGTGATGATCGTCCACGATCTGGTCATGATCCCCGAATTTGCCAGCCACGTTGCCCTGATGAAGAACGCACAGCTAACGGCCTTCGGCCCGGTCGCTGAGGTTCTGACCCCGGACCGCGTGCGCGAAACAATGGGTGTGAACCCACCATTTCACCACAATTTTGGCCTGCTCACCTTGCATAGTTTGTTTGATACCTCTCATTAGCGACGTTAATACAGTTTGTTACAGATCACCGCAAGACAGATTTATGTGCATTGCATATATGATTTTGGGGCGTGCTTTGGGGCCAGAAGTTGCATTTTCGGAACATTAACTATGCATGTTTGTGTCTGTCATGTTACTGTTTTGCGCTGTTCGGGGCTTACGATTGCATATAGGTACTATGTAAAGCATAGTGGTTTTTGTGTAATGTCGCTGCTCTTAAAGGTGCTATACACATAGTGTATCTTGCTTGCACATACCGGGATCGTGCGATGTCAGACAGGTCAGTCAGAAAGCAACGGGTGATCAACGCCACCGACAGCGAGTGGGACATTGTCCGGGCGCGGGCCAAAGCCGCGCGGCTCTCGGCAAGCGGCTATGTGGTCCGGCGCGCCTTGTCTGCCGAAGTCTCCGACGGCCCTTCGCTCACCACGCTGTCGGCGCGGCTTGAGCGGATCGAGACCGCCCTGCTGACACTGTGCGAAGTGGAACGGGTACGATTGGCGGAGCGCGGGGAAGAGGAGGGCTGGACAGCAGCCCTGCGACGGGTCGCGATGCAGCAGCGCACGGACCCGACCCGACCTGTCCCGACCCCTGCGGGCGGTTCAGGGGAAGGCGCTTCGGGATGAAGAGGGGACGACCGGTTTATTGCAAGACCCCCGGCGACTGGGATCGGATCAGGATGCGGGCGGCGTCGGTTGGCAAGAGTGTTTCGGAATTCGTGATGACCTGCGCCCTGCATGACAGCGCCCCGCCATCCGCAAGCGCGCTTGTCCTCACCCCCAAGGAGCAGCGCGATCTGGTGCGCAGGATCGATGCGCTGGAACTGTGTTTTCGCAATCTGCTGGACGGCAGGGATGATGGGGGGCCTTCCATGGTCGATGAGGTCACGCTTCTCTATGTCATGCAAGGCGAAGAATGAGCGTAACAGCGAAAGAGGCGCAGGAATGACGCAGGCAGAATGACACGGGCAGGAAACAAGCGGGCAGAGAAAAGGACTTTCTACATTTCCTGCACCGACAGCGATTGGGAAGAGGCGAAACGGCGGGCGTCCAGAGCCGGGATGAAAACCTCGCCCTATCTCGTGGAGCGCGCGCTCACTGCGGACCTGTCGATCTTCGGCGCGCGTCCGCAGCCCCTGGTGCTGAGTGCGCAAGACCAGCGGGCCATGTCCGCCCGGATCGAGGCCCTGATGGACATGCTCGACCTGTCTCCCGACTGGATGGAAAGACTTGGCAACCAGATTGCATTCCTGCGCGATGCGAAGGTAACGGAACTGATTGCCGAGGGCCGGTACGACGCGCTTTTCCTCGCCTTTGAGAAGCTCTTCGGGCCGGACCGGGCGCAAGCCCTTCTGGCAAGGGCTGTGAAGGAGTGGCACGGCGCGAAATCGGTCGAGGTAAAAGTGCATGGCCCGAAACAGCGGATGTGATGCGGGCTGGTGATCCGCGCGGGCCGGGGCGGTCGTTGCGGAATCTGATGACATCCGCCCACCCATTCTGAACACATCCGGCCACCCCTTTTTTGGTCTTTCTGGTATAGGGTCGCATAGCTTGCGCCGATTTGATTTCAGGCGACGCTGGCTCCCTGTGTTTGCCCTGCACGGACATGTCGGCGCGTAATGACCCACTGGCACCCGTGCGGCAGGGCACGGCCCATGGGCCGGAACCGGGCCTGCGGCAAGGATACCGGGGGATACCGGGGTCGCGCCGGGTTGCAACCGGGTGTGCGGGCCGCAAGGACCTACATCCCGAAGTCGAGCCCCATGGAGCGCGACGGGCCGCGCCCTCTGCGCAGGGACCGTTCACGCGCCCGCCGCGCGATGTCCCGCTCTACGGTCCTGGCATGTTCGGCCTCGACCTGCGTCCTGACAGGTGCATCGCGCTTGATGATCTCCGAGACCGAGGCCGCCGTTTGGCGCAAACGTTCCTCCAGCCCCGGAACCCTGTCGAGATGGGGGCCGTACCTCTCGCGGTCGTTCAACATGCGCCGGACGCTTTCGAGATTTTTCTGCGTGTCGCGTTGCCACCAATGGTAGGGATGCATCTCCGACACGAAGCGCTCCCCGCCCTCCTGCCGCTGCTGCAGCGCTTTGGTGAGGTCGCTGTCAAGGGCGTGCACCGCGAACTCCGCAGCACCCATGTCGTCACGCACCGCCCGTTCGTTGCGTGCCAGCGTGTTGCCGCCCGGCCCCGCGACCATCCGTTCGCCCAGCCCTTCGAAGACCCTGTCATAGCCCTCCACGAAATACCTGTGGCACCCCCGCGCATCCGCCGTGTCGTTGATCTGCTCCAATAGCCCGAGACGCCAGGCCTCGAGACCGCAACCGTCCAGCGCGGATGTGATGCGCTCCAGCATCTTCCCCAGCGTCTTGCGGTCCTGCGGTGCCAGCAGCGCATCTTCCATCAGGCGCGTTCCCTTCTCGATCACGTTCGGGGCAGCCCTTGCCCAGCGTCCGTAGCCGGTGAGAAGGCTTCGGTCGAGCGGCGTATCCGGGCGCCAGGTCGCGGCCCGCATGAGGACGGTCCGCCGCCTGGTGTCGAACGCGATCACCGCATCGAGGTCCTGCCGCACCCGGCGATACCGCGCCGCCAGTTCCGGCAGGGCCGCAAGGTCCGGGGGCAAGTCGTGCGCGAAGCCGGTGAGCCGTTCCATGAAGTGATCGAACCCTCCGAGCTGGAACGGATGACACCCCTGCCGCTTCGCCTCCGCTTCCCGCATCTTCCAGCTTCTGCGAAGGTCCTGCGCCCGCTCTTCCACGCTGCGCCTTTTGTTCAACGTGCTCAAAGCATGCTTCATCGGCGCAAGAAGCCCGGGTTCGAGCAGCGCCTTGCAGGACAAGCGGTCATCGGCGAGCAGGTCTTCCGCCTCGACCATGGCCGCGCAAACCGTCTCATCGGCGGGCTGCACCGAGCGTGCGCTGTCCGTCAGCACGCGCGCGACATGCACGAGCCTTTTCCATCGGTCCTGCACGCGCGCGCAATCCTCCACATGATCCAGCACGCGTTTCGGAAGCGCTCCGGGATGTTGCGCGGCAACCCGGCGCGTCCGGGCCAGCAATTCCTCCGTTTCCGGCAGAAACGCGATGTCTTGCCGCGTGGTCTTCGCCATGACCCGCTGCAATGTCCAGTCCCGTTCGATCCGGCCAATCCTGTCCTCCCGGCTCCGGACCTGCTGGCTGACCCGGGTTCCGCAGCGCTCCAGCCGGTCCCCAAGCCCGCGCAGCAGGGCGCGGCAGTCTCTGACGCCCGTGGTGAGCGCTTCGGGCAGGGGCCCCGCCCCGCGCAACCCGCCGGTTTGCTTCAGCAGCGCGTCCGCCCCCGGCTGCAGGGCGACGTGGCTGTCCTCGCGTGCCGCCCGCGCCCGCAGGGTCTGCCAGGCCTGCCCGATGGCGGCGCGCGCCCGGTCCCGGATATGGGCCGCGTGATCCGCCAAAATCCGCGCGATCTCTTTTGTTGCGATCTCCCCCGGCGCGCCTTCGATGGCTGCACGCCGACGCAGCCGATCCAGCAGCGCATCGGCACCGGCCATGAGGAACGGCGCAATCCCGACCCGGTCCGCCTCCACCTCAAGCGCGCGCCAGTCCTGCAGCGCCGGACGCAGGGGTTCCTTCTGCGACACCCAGCCGGAGCGCGGCATATCCAGCACCTGTCCGGTCGCCTCCAGCGCGGAATGCGACACGCCCGTGTCCTGTTCCAGCCGGTGCACAAGCTGTTCCGTGTCGTCGGTCAACAGGACGAACCCGTCACGGGCGCGGCTCATCTCCACGTAAAGCAGTGCCCGGTCCGTCATCATGCTGTCCGCGTCCAGCACCGCGATCACGTTGTCGGTCGTCCTGCCCTGCGCGCGATGCACCGTCGATGTCCAGGCGTGGTCAATATGCCGCAGCCGGTCATCCTTTGTCAGCGGCTCCAGCCGCCGCCCGTCGGCAAGCCGGATGCGCAGGCGCGCCCGTCCGATCTCCTCGATCCGCCCGCGGTCGCCATTCACCACCCCGAGGCTCCCGAGATTGCGCGTGAAGACGATCTCGTCCCCCGCGCGCAGCGAGATCGGGCGCGTCTCGAAGGCGGACAGGTTCTGCGCGGCGTTGCCCGAGGGCCGGAACCCGCCAGTAACCCCGCGCCGCTCCAGCGCGATCCGCTCCCCGTCGCTGCCCGTCACCCGCCAGGCTTCCCCCTCCCGGCACCCGTAAACGTCACGGTTGGCAACAACGATGTCGCCTGCGCGGTAGCTCATGGGATCGGCGGCAAGTACCCGTGTCAGGCGGCGGTCCACGAGCCGCTCGATCGCAAGCGTCCGGCCAGCGAGCAGCCCGTCTTCGGCAAGCCCCTTGCGGAGCGCGGCGGTGATCTCCTCGCGCTGCCCATGGGTCGGGGCGAGGATCATGGTTCTTCTGCGGGCCTCTGCAGGAAGCGCCAGCCAGAGCCGGGCCGCCGTCTCCGCCAGCCTGTCGGGGGGAATTTCCCGTACGTCGCTGCCCAGAGCCTGAACCGCAAGCTCCGCATCCCCCGCGATCATATGCGTGACAGCGGCCTTGAGGTCCGGCCTGCGTTGTCGCAGCATGTCGTCCATGCGCGCCGTTTCCATCCCCGCGTTCTGAAGCAGGCGGAACGGCTGCCCCGCCTCGACCGAGCGAAGCTGAAGCCTGTCGCCGACAAGGGCGAGGCGGGCCGCTCCGATCCGCTCCGCAACGTGCTGAAGCCCGCGCATCTGAACCGTGCCGATCATGGACGCCTCGTCCACCACGATCACGGCCCCCCGGAAGCGGTTGCGCGCCGCCTCAAGATCAGGGCCATCCCCGAGATGTTCGTACCGCGCCAGCATCCATTGCAGCGTGGTTGTGCCAATCCCGGCTTCGAGCGCAAGGATACGGGCCGCAGCCGAGGACGGGGCCAGCCCGATCACCGGGCGGTCCCCGGCCAGCCGGACGACCTCCCTCAGCATGCGGGTCTTGCCCGTGCCCGCAAACCCCTGAACCCCGACCAGACGGTCCTCGGACATCACAATCGTCCGCACCGCATCCCGCTGACCGGCTGTCAGCGACGTGGCCTCAAGCCGTGCCCTGAGGGTCTGGTCGTCGGCAAGTGATGCGGCGCGCCCCTGTCCCGCCCGCAGGGCGGCAATCACGTCCCGTTCCGCGCGCAGGGTCTGGCGCGTGGTCAGATCACCGGATTTTGTGTCCACAAGATGCCGGTCCCTGCGCAAGCGCTCGATGGCCTCCTCCAGGTCCCCGTGTGAGTGGCGTCCGGGGTCGCGCCCCAGCGCGGCGGCGAGCAGGTCGGTGCGCCGGAATACACAGTGCCGTTCCTCCAGGTGCGCCATGGCTTGCCAGACCGCTTCAAGCGGTGTCAGGACAGCCTCTTTGGCCACGCGCGCACGGGATGGCCGGTCCTCGACGAGGCCAAGCTGCGCTGCACGCGCGTGCCACAGGCGGACAAGTTCACCTTGTACCGGTTCCGCCTTCTTGCCGCGTGTCACCAGCGCTGCCGCCTGCGCGTTCGCGGTCGTGTAGATCCGGCCCGTGTCCGCCAGGTGCCGAAGGATATCCTGACGCCGGGTCGAGAAGGCCTCAAGCCACTCCCGCGACCAGCCGGATATCTCGAAGCTCGGTAACCCGCCCACGGTGGTCGGGGTCAGGTCGTAGCCAAGCGCACGCAAGCGCCGCGCCAGATCGTTGCGGTACCATGCGCCGAACACGCGCCGGTTGCGCTTCAGCAATGTCGGCTCGATGCTGCGCCATGCCCCATCCCTGTTGCGCGTCATGTTCGCGACCACCGCATGCGTGTGAAGTTGCGGGTCATTGTTGCGGCTTGCCATATGCCGGAATGTTGCCGCGATCATGCCGTCCGCAGCCTCCCGTGGCCGTCGCCCTGTTGCAGGGTCATAGCCCCGGGTCTGCAGGTGCTCGCGTTCGATCCAGTCCAGCGTGGCGCGCACCGCCGCATCATGGGCGTGCATCACCGCCCGCCTGCCGCGATACAGCGCCTCCAGCGAGACCGATTTCGGAGCCGAAAATGTCATGTCCCAGCCGGGACGATGCTGGCGTGTGCCATCAATGACCCGGCCCAGCGTGATCTGCGTGCCGGGAACCTGGCCGGACAGGATCGAGATGAACTTGCGCTTGCCAACGCGCGGCCCAAGCCCCAGGACCTGCGCACCCGCACCGTGCCAGCGGTTTGCCGAGCGGTGCGCACTGTCATTGCGGGCGAGATACTCGTGCAGGAAATAACCGAACGTCTGTTCGGCGCTCACAAGCGGGCGCGGACCCGAAAGCATCAGATCACCTCCGGCACGCGCAGAGCGGCAGCGGGCCATACGGCGGCAAACAGGCACCGCGCCCTCCGGCGCGGCCAGGTCGTTTGTGCTTCAGCTTCAAACCGGTCCGGGATGCTATGGCGCGCAATCCGGTGACATCCGCCCACCGATTCTGAACACATCCGCCCACCCCTTCTTTGGCTGCTGAGAGACAATCTGCACATTCTGGCGTTCATCGGTCGAAAAACAGGGCATGCCCCATGGTGAACATACATGGCCGGCACACCACAGGCCACATCTGTGCAATTTGCGGGTCCCCCTGAAATGAACCCGGTTCGCTCCGAAAAACCTGTGGCCGGGCACGGCGACGTCTTCATCCCGGCGTGGAATCCAATGCATATCTGACCTAAACGCTCCGGAAAATAGCCGCCGCTCACTCCCAAAGCCGCATCGACGATACCCCCGCCATGGAAGGTTCAAAAGTCAAACTGACAGTCCATGTGTGGACCCATGTGCAGGCCTCGACCCGCGCAGGCTACACTGCAGCTTCAGCGCCAGGCGCGACGGATGGCCTGACTCACCCCCGCGTATGCGGACAACAGTTAAAGCTTACCATTCCGACATATCCGCAGCAGATTCTGATACCGACAAGACGTTCGCAGTTTCGTCTTTGCTTACAGCACATCCTGGAACGTTTGAGGTTGTCTTACTGGTTCCAGTATCTGCCGTATCGTACCGAGTGTAGCCGCCGATGGTCGCTCTCTTCTCTCCCCTGCATCGGGTGTTCCCCGATGCTCCCCGGTGAGCGCACCATCGGCTACCTCGCCTGCCATCATACAGTCGTCACCTCCGGGTCGAAGTTGACAGTCGAGTTGGTCAGAACAGTTGAGACATCTGTATCTTGTGTATAATCCCCCTCCAGGGTGATGCTGCCGTTATTGTCGGGCCGGGTGATGACAAGGTCTCCGTCACCGTTGACCTCTACAGCCGCGATCAGTGCCTCCAGGTCTGCCGCATCGTCACCAGCCCCCCATTCCTCTTCATCGAAGACCAGAATATCATTCCCGTCCCCCACGAAATCGGTGATGGTATCATCCCCTTCCGCGTCTCCCTGGAACAGGTAGCGGTTCGTACCAGCCCCACCGGTCAGAGTGTCATCGCCGGCACCGCCAATCAGAATGTCATTGCCGGGACCACCCGTCAGAGTGTCACCGCCAGCATCGCCTATCAGAGTGTCATCGCCGGCACCACCAATCAGAGCGTCACCCCCGGCACCACCCGAAAGTATGTCATCGCCGGCCAAGCCCGTCAGAGCGTCATCGCCGGCCAAGCCCGAAAGCCTGTCATTGCCGGCACCGCCGACCAGGAAGTCATCACCGTCAGTGCCCGTTTCAAACTTATCGCCGTTGGCCAGCGTAACCAGCGCATCCAGTTCGGACACCTCGTCCGCACCCTCACGCTCCGCACCGGCAACCCGCACATTCACCCTGTCCAGGTTGGCAGCCGTCACGCCCGTCACGCCCGCCGTGGTGTAGGTCGCCACATCCGGCGCTGGATTGGCCTGGTCCTCGGCATAGGCCGCGATGGTCCCCAGCGCTGCCACTTCCGGGCGGACTGCCACCGCGTTCGTCGCCGTACTGATGACCTCTTCCTCCTTGCCACCCTCATCCTGGTAACGGACGGCAACCCGGACGGTCCGGCCCGCATCTGCGTCTGTCAGCGTATAGCTGGCGCTGTTGGTGCCGATATCCTCATACCCGCCTGCACCGTCACTGCGCTGCCACTGGTAGCGGAAGCCGGACGCCTCACCCGGTAGCCCGTCCGCATCGCTGATACCGGTCCGGTCGGCGCTCAGGACCGCGCCCGCCGTCAACGCGCCGCTCGCTGGGCCGCTGATCACGGGCACGCCCTCCGGCGCGTCATTGACATTACTGACCGGGGCTGTGGGGGCCGAGGTCACCTGTTCGTCATTGCCGTCATCATCGCTATAGATGGCCACAAGCCGGAGGGTATGACCCACATCCGCCTGACCAGGGGTATAGCTTGCACTCTCGGCCCCGCCGATATCCTCATAATCACCTGTCCCGTCACTGCGCTGCCACTGGTAGCTGACAAAGGGTGTGGTCGATGTGCCGTCGCCGTCCGTGACCGTTGCGGTGAGCGGGCTGCCCTGCGCCGCCGTGCCCGCAAGGGCCACCGTGCCGTTCCCGGCAACCCCGGTGACGACGTCCGCCGACACAATGCGCACATTGGCGGCCGTCAACGCGTCCGGGCTGTCAAGACCGCTCACCGTCAGCGTGCCCGCTGCCAAGGTCTCGACCGCCGGCAGATCAATCCTCAAACCGCCATTCTCCGGCAGCACCGTGGCCGCGGCCTTCACCGCAGCAAGGTCCGCAAACAGCCCCTCCCGGAACTCCAGCACATCCTGCACAGGGTCAAAGTCCGTGACGCGGTTGGTGCCATTGCCTCGACCAATCCGGAAGATATCCCGTCCGTCGCCGCCGGTGAGCTGGTCATCACCCGGGCCGGGGACCAGCACATCATTGCCGGTACCGCCCGAGAGCGTATCATTGCCGCCAACGTCATGAAGCAGGTCATGGCCGCCGCGGCCCTCAAGCGTATCATCGCCCAGAATGCCGCCGTCCAGATAGTTGGCGCCGCTGTCGCCCCTGAGCGTGTCATTGCCCAGAGTGCCGTTGACGTTCTCGATCCCGCTGAGCCGGTCACCGTCCGCATCGCCGCCCGTGCCCGTGCCAGCCGCAAGGTCCACACTGACACCTGTCGCCCCGCCATAGACAGCCGTGTCATTGCCCGCGCCGCCATTTAGCCGGTCACCTCCAGCATCGCCGAGCAGCTGGTCATCGCCCGCCAAGCCATTGAGCGTATCATTGCCCGCGCCGCCTCTGAGTATGTCGTTGTTCGCTGTACCCGTGACGGTCTGGCCGCCAGATGTACTGCCAGAACTGCCATCAGGTGCCGCTGCAGCCGCAACATCGCCGTTGGCCAGCGTAACCAGCGCATCCAGTTCGGACACCGTGTCCGCCCCGTCGCGATCTGCGGCTGCGACCCGCGCATTCACTGCCGCGAGATTGGCAGCCGTCACACCGGTCACACCTGCCGTGGTGTAGGTCGCCGCCGTCGGCGCATCATTGCTCGCGTCATCATCGGCGTAATCCGCGATGGTCCCCAGCGCTGTCAGCCCGGGCGAATACTCGATGTTCACTGCAGTCACATCAGTGACACCGGCAAGGCTGATCTGTGTGCCCGGAATCGTGAGCCGCAGAGTGCCGTCCACCACCTGCGGGTTCAGCGCCGTGCCCTCCGCCACATCAAGATAAAGCCGGTCCTCGCCCGTGTTGAAATCCGTGATGGTGACACTGTCCTCATCAGGTCCGACCCTGAACTGGTCCGCACCAGCACCACCCGTCAGTGTGTCATTGCCGGCACCGCCAGCGAGCACGTCATCGCCGGCACCGCCATTGAACACGTTGGTGTTTCCGTCGCCGGTCAGCCTGTCGTCCGCCGCAGAGCCGATCAGGTTTTCAATACCGGATACGACGTCACCCTCGGCATGGCCGCCGGACGGCGTGCTGAAGGGCAATTGTGAAAGATCCACAGTCACACCCCCAGCGGCCCCGGTGGCGTCCACAGACCCGGAATAGTCCGCCGTATCGGTGCCAGCGCCGCCGTTCAGTACATCCCGACCGGCCCCGCCGACCAACATGTCATCGCCCGCACCGCCCAAAAGAGCGTCATTGCCGTCACCGCCCGACAGAACATCATTACCGGCACCGCCGCCAAGAACGTCATCGCCGGCCAAGCCCGAAAGCGTGTCTTTACCCGTGCTGCCGGTGATAGCATCACTGTAAGGTGTTCCATCCACTTTTGCGGCGGTCTCCAGGGTGCGGGTGACCGTGTTGTCCAGGGCCTCCTGGATTGCAGCATACACCGATTGAGAGGCCGCTTGAGCCTGCACAATCGCCGCATTCGCCGCCGCCACTGCCGCATTCGCCGCCTCAAGATTGGTCGGCGTTACGCCATTGATCCCCGCCGCCTCGTAAGTCTCAACCGTCGGGGCGGGTTGCGTCTGGCTACCAGCATACGCCGTAATTATGGACACCGCTGTTTCAGCCCCACCTGTGAGGACCGCCTGACCGACCAATGCGCTCAGTTCCGCATGGCTGTCCACTTGCTCCCGGGTCGCTGCTGCCACCGCCCCGTTCACCGCAGCAAGATTGACGGCGTTGACCCCGAACACATCCACGGTCGTGTAATCCTGCGCCGTCGGTGCAGGATTGTTCGCGTCATCTTCCGCATAGGCCTCGATCTTCGCCTGTGCCAGCGTTGCAAGCGTGGCATTCACGAGGCTCTGGACCTCAACCCGCGTATCCGCACCCGCGCGATCTGCGCCTGCAACCCGCGCATTCACCGCCGCGAGATTGACATCCGTCACACCCGTCACACCTGCCGTGGTGTAGGTCGCCACATCCGGCGCAGGATTGCCCTGATCATCCTCGGCGTAATCCGCGATAGCGCCCAGTGCTGTTGCCGCAGCCGCTGCTGCATCCAATGCCGCCGCTGCCGCCGCAACATCCTCGTTGGCCAGCGTAACCAGCGCATCCAGTTCGGACACTTCGTCGGCCCCG
>NZ_CBDAQX010000024.1:0-415966 GCF_965199275.1 Ruegeria sp.
GACACATCCTGCCCGGAGCGCGGGCGATGAGCGGGGCGCGGATCGAGATCGCGCTGGAAGGCAGCGCGCTGCGCGCCACGCTGGGCACTCTGGCCGGACGGCTTGGAGAGCCTGCCGAGCGCGCCGATCTCCATGACGCAATCGGGGCGCTGCTGGCCGACGGGGTGCAGCGGCGCTTCATTGCCGCGCAAGACCCCGACGGCACCCCCTGGGTCGAAAGCGAACGGGCAAAAGCCGGGGCGCGCGGCGGCAGGACACTGACCGATACCGGGCGTTTGCAGCACTCGATCACCTGGTCGGTTGAGGCCGATGGCGTGCTGGTGGGCACCAATGTGGAATACGCCGCCATTCACCAGTTCGGCGGCGAGATCGAACAGAGCGCGCGGACCCAGGTTCTGGCCTTCGATGGGCAGGGGCGGTTTGCCGCGCGCAAGAGCACGCGCCGGCGCAAGACGGGCAGTGTGCCCATTGCGATCGCGCAGATCGGCGGGGCCATCGTGGAGCGGCTTTCCGAGGTGGGCGGGCTTGAGGGTGTCGAGATCTGCGAGAGCCTGCGCGGAGTGCCGCAGATGAAGGGCAAACCCGTGATCGCGGTGCTGACCTTGCGCGAAAGCGGCGCCGATCCGGTGAACCGGCAGAGCGCTGCCGCCCGGATCATCACCCGCCTGGCCGTGGTTGTGGCCATCCCGCTGCGCAACGATCCCGGAGGATCAAGGGCCAGATTGCAGCTGACACCGATCCTGGAGACGATCCGCACACATCTTGCGGCGTTTCGCCCGCCCGGCGCCAAAGAGCCGCTCATCTGGCGCGAGGGACGCCTGGCGGAACTGACCCCGTCGCGCGCGGTCTGGGAGGAGGGGTTTGATCTGCTCTGGTGGGTGAAGACCTGAACAGCACATGGAAGGAAAGACGCGATGCGCGAGGAGCACCATAAAAACCAGATCGTGGTGGGGGCCGGCTGGCTCTACCTGATCGAGCCGGAAGGCGGTGAGCGGTACCTGGGCGAACTGCCCTCCTGTTCCGTCACCGTGACAAGCGAGTATATCACCGTGGAAAGCAGCAACGGGCCTGTGCGCCGCCGCCTGGTGCACAAGCCCCGCAGCGTGACGCGGCGGATGGATATCGAACTGGAGGATATGAGCGCAAAAAACCTCGCGCTCTTCATCCTCGGCGAAACCGGCCGTGATGCGCAATCCGCGCAGGTGGTGGAAGGCGAGCTGCTCTCCGCCTTGCGCGAAGATGTCTGGTACCAGCTGGGCGTGAGCCGCGCGCGCCCCGAAGGGGTCTCGGCCATCGCCGCCACCCCGGCGGTGACGGTCAGGAAAGGCGCGAGCGGCAACACCGCCCTGGACGCGGCGCATTACAGGATCGATCATGGCAGGGCCCGGATCCTCTTCACCGATCTCGAGCCCATCAGCGGCGCCTCCAAGGCGGTGCGCGTGAGCTACACCCCGGTGGCACAGACCCTGGCCCGCGCGACCTCCTCGGAGGCACAGCTGCGCGAGTTCGGCCTGCGCTATATCGAGGATGCGGTGGAGGGCGTGGGCAAGCGCCTTTTTGCGCCGCGCTGCACGGTGTCGCCCAACGGGCAGATGGCCCTGAAAAACCCGACCCAGGCGCAGCGCATCCCGCTGCAGGTGGAAATTCTCGAACCAGATGCGGGCGCGGCGCTGGTGATCTACGGACCGGAGGGCTGATCCGATGCGCAAAACCCGCAAACATACCGCAGAGACAGATCCCGGGACAGCGGAACCCGGGACCCCCGATCCGCGCCAGTGTGAGGCGGCGGTTCTGCTCCCGGACATGGATCTGATGCTGCAGGACCCCGAAACCGGCGCGGAGGTGAGCGTAACCGTGCGCGAGTTCCGCTTTATGGACGGGCTGAACGTGCAGGCCCGCGCGCGGGGGCTCATCGAGGACCTGGCCGCGCTTCTGGGGGAGCCCGAGGGCATGACGCCGGCGCGGGTGGCGGAAGTTCTGGGCACACATGCCGATCTCTGGGCGGATATCTGTGCGATCTCGACGGGTCGCGAGACGGGCTGGATCGCGGCGCTGCGCGAGCCCTGGGCGGGGATGCTCACGATGGCGGTCTGGCAGGTCAACACCGATTTTTTTACCGCGCGTCTTCTGGGCCAGCACCTGGGCCGGGAGACGATGAGCGCATATTGGGCCTCGCTGAGCTCCTCAGCCTTCTTGCCAGCGCAGGACATGGACGCCCCGACGAGCTGATGGCGACCCTCACCTGGCGGCAGATGGTGCTTTACGGGCGCGCCGCCGAGCGGCAGCGGATGCGCGGGCTTGAGAGGATGATGGCGGCGGCGCTCATGGGCGGGGGCGGAGGAGAGAGCGGAGGAGAGAGCGGAGGAGGGGGCGGAGATGGCGGGTAACACGCTTGAGCTGGCCCTGCGCATCACGGCGGATACAAAAGCGGCCGCGACGCAGGTGCAACGGCTGGGCGGGGTGATCAAACGCTCAAGCCGGGAGGTGGCGCGCGCCAATGCGGTCGCTGCGCAATCGGCGGGTGAGGCGGCGCGCGCCGCGCATGAACTGGAACGCGCCCAGGCAGAAGTTGGACGCGAACACTCCGACGCCGCGCGCACAGCGCTGGAGGACGCGCGCGCAAAGGACCGGCTGGCCCGCGCCGCCCTGCGCACAGCCCGCGCGAATGTTCAGGCCGCAGGTGCCACGCTCGCGGCGGCGCGCGCCGCGGCCCGTGCGGCGGGCGCGATGGACATGCAGGCCGCATCTGCCAGCCGCGCGGCCAATGCCAACCGCGCGCTTGCGGGCGCAGGCCGCTCCAGCCGCGCGGCGATACAGAACCTGGCTTTCCAGGTACAGGATTTCGCGGTGCAGACCGCCGCCGGGACAGCCGCCAGCGTGGCGCTGGCGCAGAACCTGCCGCAGCTTTTGGGCGGCTTTGGCGCCCTGGGGGCGGTTCTGGGGGCCGTGGTCGCGGTGGGCCTGCCGCTGGCGGGAGCGCTTTTTGACCTGGGCGAAGAGGCGGGTGAGGCGGGTGAGGCCTCCGAGCGGCTGGCGGAGGCCGCCGAGCGGCTGCGGTCCCTGCGCGCCCTGGCGCGCGACGTCGAGGCGCTGGCGGAAAGATACGGGGCCGCCGCCGACCAGGCGCGCGGATTGATTGCCGCCCAGGAGGCACTGGCGCGGCGCGATGCGGCGCGGGCCGTTGCGGAGGTGATCGGAGAGCTGGAGGATGCGGCTGGCCCGGCCTCTCTTGCGGCCACGCGCCGGACACGAGCCGATGAAGAGGCGCTGCTGGCAGATCTGGCCGCCCGGGCCCGGGCGGCGTTTTCCGGCCCGCTTGAGGACCTGGTTAGCCAGGTCACCGAGACACGGGAAGCGGCGCAGGCGGAACTGGCGCAGATCTTTGAGGGGCCCGAGCTCGACGCGGCGGCGCAGCGCTTCGGCGTCACGGTGGAGGCGTTGCTGGAGGAGATTGCCCTTCAGGCGCAACCGGAGGCGTTTGCGCGGGCCTCGCGCGACATTGACGATCTGGGCGCGCGGGCGCGCGCGGCACAGACAGAGCTGGCCCGGGCCTTCGGTCTCACCGAAGAGGCCGCCGCCCGGGTGATCGAGGCCTTCCGGGGCTTGCGGGCGGGTGAGGGGGAAGAGGCGCGGCGCGCAGGGCAGCCTTTGAGGCGCTGCGCGCAGCGCTCGTCACCACGGGGGCGACAGTGCGGAGCCAGAGCGAGACCCAGCGCGCCGCCCTTGAGGCCTTTATCCGCAAGGTGCTGGAGGCCGAGGACCAGGTGCTCGCGCTGGCCGGTGCCGGCGCGCAGATCGCGCCGGGGCTGGAAAGCGGGGTTCTCGTGGCCGACCGCCTGGCCGAGCGGTTGCGGCAGGCGGCAAGCGAGATGGAGCGCTTTGGCAGATCGGCCGATGCGCGCCTGGACGAGGCCAGGCTGCGATTGCAGCATCGCGGCGATCCGGCGGCGCTGGCGCGCGCGCTCAGCCTGCAAAGATCTGACCGCGAGATCGCGCCTGTTGAACAGGGCTATGTGGCAGGTGGCCTCACGGCCGAGGAAGCGCGGGCGCGCACAAGGGGTTTGCGCGAGACGGCGGAGGCTGCGGCGGAGGCGGCAGCCGAGACCGCCCGGCTCGGGGCGCAGTTGCGTGCGGCAGGCAGCGCCGAGCGCGCGGGGTCTCGCGCGGCCGCCCGCGCGGCGGCAAGACTGCGCCGCGAGATGGAAAAGGCGCGGCAAGAGGCGCGCAAGCTGGAAACCGCGCTGGCGCGGACGCTGGGCACTTATGCGCGCGATGCCATCGAGAGCCGCGACGAGGTGGCGCAGGCCTGGGGTGCGGGGTTTAAGGGGCTGGAAGACGCCCTCACCCGCTTTGTCACCACCGGCAAGGCGTCTTTTGGCGATCTGGCCAATTCCATCATCGCCGATCTGGCGCGGATCGCCATTCGCCAGAATATCACCGGGCCGCTGGCCGATGCCCTGGGCGGGGTGTTCGGGTCAGGTGCAGCCCCCCGCAGCTCCCCGCGCCCCCGCGCGCGCCCGTTTCATGACGGCGGTGTCCCGAAAGTGGAGCGTAATCCTGCCCCGGTCGCTTTTGCCCCTGCACTCAAGCCGGGCGAGGTCCATACCGTGCTGATGGAAGGCGAGGCGGTGCTGACCTCGGCGCAATCGCGGGCCCTGCTGGCGGGGCGCGCGGACAGCCCCGATCAGGCCCGGGCCCAGGCGATCCTGCGCGAGGCGGCGCGCTATCATGCCGGCGGCGTGGCCGGTGTGCCGGGCGTGCCGGGGCTGCGCGGCCACGATATCCCCAGCCTGCGCCTGCCGGGGCGCAGCGGTTCAGAGGCATCAGGGGCCGGGCCGGGACCGCGCGTTGATATCTCGATCGACAATCGCGGCACCGCGCAGCGGGCGGTGGAGGCGCACGCCAGTTTCAGCCCCGATCGCTGGGTGATCGGCCTCGTCGTCGAGGACATCCTCACAAACGGCCCCATCGGCCAGGCCGTCCGCACCACCACCGGGGAGAGCCCCTACTGATGTCCGCCCCCCTCTCTCCCACAAGGCCCGCATGGCCCGCTTATGCACGGATCGACCCGGCCCGGCAGATCCTGCCCGTCACCGTGGTCGAGCGCACCGGGTTCGACGATGGCGCGATACGCCAGGTGCGCCGCTTTACCGCCACCCCCGCCCGCCGCCGGATCCGCGCCTGGCTCCTGGGCAGCCGGGAGGCAGGTATCACGCGCAGCCCCGATGAAGACCTCATCCGGTTCCGCGCCTGGGCCGGGGCCAATGCCCATCGCCCGTTTCGCTTTCCCGACGAGACCGGGGCGCGGGTCATGATGCGCGTGGTGGGCGGGGATGGCGGCATCAGCTACCGCGCGCATGTCTCGCCCGCCGGGCGGCGCAGCTGGGAACTTGAGATGGAGCTGGAAACCACATGAGCAAAGCCGAAAACGCCGCGCGCGCCCGCGCGCGCATTGCCGCAAGCCCGAAAGACAGCCAGTTGGCGGCGCTGGAAATCGCGCACCCGGAGCTTTCCGCCCGGGTGCGCATCATCAATGACGGCCAGAGCCGCGACCGGGTGGTCGGGGGGCGCAAATATATCGCCCTGGGCTTTGAGGCCCGCATCGCCACGGACGCACCCGACCGGGTGCCGGCGGCGGAACTGGCGATTGACAATGTGGGCCGCGAGCTCACCGCCTGGATCGATGGGGCGCGCGCCACCGCCAGCGGCATCCATGGCATCACCGTGCGGGTCATGATCGTCACCGCGCGCGCGGATACCCCCGTTGCCACCCCCGATTATGACGTCACCATGGATGTGCTGCAGATCACCGCCACCAGCCGCAAGGTGACCGCCCGGCTGGGCTTTGATCCGCTCCTGGGCCGCGCGGGTGTAACCCTGCGCCACGATCCCGCCACCTCTCCCGGCCTGTTCTGATGGGGCTGTTCTGATGGAAGCTCAGCTGATGGAGACGCACTGGACAGAGCGCTGGATCGGGCATCGGGCGGAAGATTGCGCCGCGCTGGTCTCGCATGTGCTGCGCGTCGAGTTCGGGTCCGACATCGCCCTGCCCGCCGCGCCGGGCGGCATCCGCGCCAATGACGCGGCCATCCGGGACGCGCTCATGTGTGAAGCCGGGCGCAAAACCGGATGCACAACCGGGCGCGCAACCGAAGGCGGGATCGCCCGGCGCCTGGGTGCGCGCGAGAGGGCGTGCGACGGGGACGGGGTGCTGATGCGCGCGCGCGGACGCCGCGCGGGGCTGGGCCATCACATCGGGCTTTATGCCGACATGACCGAGCCGGCCTGCCTGCACTGGCAACCGGGGCTGGGCACGGTGCTGCACCGGTTGCGCATATTGCCCGCGCGCGGGCTTGTGGTGGTCGGGCTCTATCGCTGGGAGACAGGATCATGACCTCAAAAACACCCTCAAAAACACCCTCGCAAACGCCCTTCAAACCCCCTGTGACGGCCTCTCAGGTCGGCTTTGCAAGCGCCGATCTGTGGCCGCACCCGCTGACCGCGCAGGCCCGGGTGCCGGAGATCATCCTGCCCCTGCCCGCGCGCACCCCTGACGCCCCACCTGAACCCTTGAGCGTGGCCCAGGCGCTGGATCTCGCCTGGCCCGCGCGGGGGTCCCTGCCGGTAAACGTAAGCCTTGACGGGATCGCCCTGCCGCCCGGGGCCTGGGCGCACACGGCCCTGCGCCCCGGCCAGCGCCTCACATTGCGCGCAGCCCTTCAGGGCGATGATTCCAACCCGCTTGCGGCCATCCTGACCATCGCCACCATCGCCATCGGCGGCTGGGCCGCCTCCGCCATCGCCTCAAGCGGCGCGCTCGGTTTTGGGGCCGGCAGCCTGGGGGCACAGGTTGCCGGCGCCCTGGCCGGGGCCGCCATCTCCACCGCCGGCGGGCTGATCATCAACGCGCTGGTGCCCGTGCGCGACGCGGACGGGCTGGACCAGGACGCGCCCGCCCGCCGCGATTATTCGCTGAGCGGCGGTACCAACCGGGCCCGGCCCTACGCGCCGCTCCTGCTCACCTTCGGACGCCACCGCGTCTTTCCCGATCTCGGCGCAAAACCCTGGACCGAGTTCGAGGATGACGCGCAGTTCCTCAATCTCAGCCTCACATTCGGCCTGGGCAACCTGCATCTGGAGCGCGCCGACCTGCGCATCGGCAACCAGCCGCTGTCGGACTTTCCAGGCGCACAGGCGCAGATCCTGCGCGGGCCCGATCCCACATGGCCTGCCAATGTCGACACCATCCAGGGCGCAGAGCTCGAAGGCCGCCGCCTGATCTCGCGCCGTACAAGCCCCGGCACCAACCGCTTCGATCTCGACATCACCGGGCAGCTCTTCGGTCTGCGCAAACGCTCCGGCAAACCCTACGCTCTCTCCCGCGAGATCGTGATCAGCTATCGCAGGGTGGGCGTGCGCGAGGGCTGGACCCGCCGCCGCGTCACGCTGCGCGCAAATGGCGACAGCCCCCGCGACGGGCTGCGCCGCACCATCCGCATCCACCCCGGGGCGACCGCGCAGTGGGAGGTCCGCGTGCGCCGCCGCACCGCGCCCTCGGGCGCGGATAACGAGATCGACGCGCTGGCCTGGGCCGCGCTGCGCTCCTTCCAGCCCGATACCGCCGACTATAGCGGCCAGACCCGGCTGCGGCTGCGCCTGCCCGCCTCGGCCCAGGCCTCCGGCCAATTGCCCGCCATCCACGCCATCACCCGGCATCTACTGCCCCGCTCGGTCTCGCGCCGCGCCAAACCCCGCGCCACCTCCAACCCGGCCTGGATCCTGCTCGCCTTCCTGCGCGGCGGCTTTCTCTCGGGCCGCCTTGCCTGGGGGCTGGGACTGGCTGACCGGCGCATCGACCTGCCCTCCTTCACCGCCTGGGCCGCCTGGTGCGAGAGGCAGAACCTCACCTGCAATCTCAGCCTCGACCGCCCCGTTCCCTCGGCCCGGATCATCCGCACCATCTGCCAATGCGGGCGGGCCAGCCCCACATGGGCCAGCGGCAAGCTGGGCGTGGTGTGGGACGACCCCGCAACCCCCGCCACCGCGCTCATCACCCCCGGCAATATCATAGCGGGCAGCCTCGAGATCACCTGGTCCGGCGAAAAACCCGCCGATGAGATCGCCGTGCGCTATCTCGACCCGGACGCCGACTGGCAATTCCAGACCCTGCGCCGCACCATGCCGGGCGTCACCACGCCCAAACGCACCGCAACCCTCACGCTGCCGGGCGTCACCACGCCCGCCCAGGCCGCCACCGAAGCCAATCTGCAGGCCGCCCGCCAGCTCTATCACCGCCGCCGTCTCACATGGGAGATGGCCGCCGAAGGGCTCTCCATCGCCCGGGGCGACGTGGTGCGCCTCACCCATTCCCTCATCGATGGCGGCCAGACCGGACGGCTCGTCACGGTCCTGCCGGCTGACGCCGCCAGAAACCTTCCCGAACGCTGGGACCTGGGCCAGAGCTTCGAGATCGCGCAAGACGAGAGCTGGTATGCGATGCTGCGCCTGGGCGATGGTCGCCTCATCACCCGCGCGATCACCGCCGACGGAGCCCTGGTGCGCCCCGCCAGCGCCCTGCCCGATGACTGGCAGCACGAAGAGACGGAGGTGTCGGATGTGCTCTGGCGCGTCTATCCCGGTGACGCCCCGCCCGCGCCCCTGCGCATCGTGGGCTTTGAACCGGTCTCGGCCACGCGCATCCGGCTCGAGGCCATCGACGAGGTGGCCGCCTATCACAACGCCGCCACCGCCGATCTCAGCGCGCCCCTGCCGCTGCCCGCTCCCCAAAGCCCGGCCGTGCTCGATGCCGCGATCACCGATCGGGCGCGCGCCGACGGAACCACCGAAGTGACCCTGCGGCTCACCACATCCGGCCCCTGGCAGGGCGCGACCATCCGCGCCCGCGACAGCCATGGCTGGCGCGTCGTGGCAGACGACCGGCAGGCCGTCACCACATATATCTTCTCAACCGATGATGCCTCCGGCCGCGAGATCGACATCGAGATCACCCCCGGCTCCCGCGCCGCCCCCCTCGGGCCCGTCTTCACCACCACCCATACCCTCATCGGCGACAAAACCGTCCCCATCGCCGCCCCCGAAGGCTTCGGGGTCGAGATGCTGGGCGATGGCGCCCGCCGCTTTACCGCCACCCCGCCCCCTGACGGGCGCGTCGCCGGCTACGCCCTGCGCTACGGGCCCGCGCGCGCTGCGGCCACATGGGAGGCGCTCACCCCGCTCCTGCATGGCCGGATCACCGCCCTGCCGCTCGAGACACGCCTGCCACCCGCCGGGCGCTGGCGCTTTGCGCTCGCCGCCCTGAACAGGGATGGCGTGCCCGGAGAGGCCGCCTTCACCGGCCCCGTCGATCTGGCGGATGCGGTCAAACTGCCCGTCACCCAATATGCGTTCCGCGCCAGCGCCACGCAGAACGCGCCACCCGCCCGCCCGGGGCCTGGCGGCAGCGACAGCGATACCCATCTGCCCGCAGGATGGCAGCGCATACCGGTCAGCCTCACATCCAAGGCCCCCTTCCAGTGGATCACCGAACGCAAGGGCCGCACCGGCGGCGGGCCCTGGACCCGCTGGAGCAGCCCCACGCTCTGGTCCTCCCTGGGAGCGCAGGGCCGGCCCGGACAGGACGGACAGGACGGGCAGGATGGACAGGACGGCGCCAGCGTCGAGCGGCTCTTCACCCGCACCGCCCATGCCACCGCGCCACCGCCGCCGGGGCTGACCGGCTCAGGCACGCAAGAGGCCCCCCATGTCCTGACCACCCCGCTCGGCATCCGGGCGCTCGATATCTTCCCCCTCCTATGATGATTGTCAAGCAGGGCATTGATTTTGTTTGATTTTAAATTCGGCAAAATCGTCGAAGACCCAGCCGTTCTTGAGCGTGTCATAGATGATCTTGAGCAGCTTGCGGGCCGTGGCTATGATCGCCTTGCCCGCGCCACGGCGTTCCTTGATGCGCCGATAATAACTGTTGAGATATCCCGAATAGCGGATCGCGATGAGCGTACATTGCACCAGCGTGGTGCGCATGAGCTTGTTGCCGCGCTTCGTGATCCGCCCGTGATGTTCGGTTTCGTTTGAGTTGCTCACCTTGGGCACGATGCCGACATAGGCGGCCAGCTTGTCCGCGTCGGAGAAGTCTTCAACCCTGCCGATCCCCGCCAGCAGGACCGCGGCAGATCGCGCACCGATCCCCTTGATGCTGGTGAGCCCCTCAAAGCCTTTCATGGCCGAGGCGGCCTCCTCGATGGCCTTGTCGAGACGGCTCAGGGTTTCGGTCAGGCCGAGCGCCTGGTCCCGCAATGCCGCCAGTTCGACCTGCTCAAGCGGTGTGAAGCGGCTGAGATCCAGGTCGCGCAGGCGCTTCTTGCTGGACAACCCTTCCTTCTTCAGCTTCATGCCGTGGCGGACAAACATCGCGTGGATGCCGTTCAGCAGCATGGTGCGCTGTTTGACCAGCATGTCACGCGTCCGGGTCAGCGAGGCCAGTTCGCTTTCCTGAGTGGACTTGAGCCGGGTTTCCGGCAGCATGTCCTTCGACAGGAAAAACGCCAGGGCGCGGGCATCGTTGCGATCGGTTTTCTTCACCGATGTGCGGATCACTTTAAACTGGCGCGGGTTGACCACAACGATCCGGCCGACACAGGGTTCCACCTCACCGCAGAACCAGGCCGTGTTGCCGGTGGCCTCGACCGCCAGTTCGTCATCCGCATCAAGGCTCTGACAGAACTGCTCAAGCGCCTGCGCGGACAGTTGAAAGGTTTGGAATGTTTCCGATCCGTCCGTCTCACGCCGACAGATCGTGAAGGAATTCGTATGAAGATCGACACCTATGTAAGCCATGGCTATACTCCCTGCTCAAGGAGGCGGAGCCCCCAATGGGGCGTGAACGGCCAAACCAAGCTCCTATGCAGGATCACCGGCCAAAACCGGGCCCTATGGGGGCTGTTCGGAAACAGGCGAAAGCTAAGCTCCTCAACAGGGTCACAATGCCCTAAGACACAATTCAGCCTGAGACCTATCCGCCTCCCCGAATCCTCTAACAGATTCAGGGCGTTTGGCCGATCACAAATCATTCATACCCCCTCCTCAAGGGCCTCGACCCGCCGGGCCCGGCCTGGACCGCCACATGGTTCCGCTTCACCGCACCCCGGGGACGCGCCGGCACCTGGCGCATCACCATGGACGGCGCCCCCGACCAGGGCACCGACTGGGCCATCTTCAGCGCCAAGGGCAATGCCGCGCGCCGCGGGGCAGATGATCATCTCGACATCACGCTGAGGGCCGGCGAGCGCTTCACCTTCCGGCTGCTTTTCTACAATCTGCGCTCCCGCGACACCGTCACCGCCATGACCCTCAGCCTCACCCCGCCCGCGCAAACGGGTGAGGCGGCAACAGGGGCGGCAACAGATCCGGCCCAGATGCCCGGCTACACGCCCCCGCCCTGGTCCGCCACGCCCCTGGGTGTCACCGTGGAGCAGCCATATGAATGGATCAGCGAGCGGCGCGGGCGCGCGGGGCTCTGGGGGGCGTTTTCGCGCCCCGCGCTCCTGGGCAGATATGCACGCGACGGCATCCCGGGGGCCGCCGGTCAGCCGGGACGCGACGGCACCGACGGGGACCCGGGCCAGGACGGGCAGCCGGGACGCGACGGGCAGGATGGGCGTGACGGGCAGGATGGCGCTGGGGTCGAGATGATCTTCCGGCGCACCGCCACCCGCCGGGCGCCCGCAAGACCGCAGACAACGCCCGCGCAGTCCAGGGCAAATGATCATGTGCCCCCCGGCTGGTCCGATGATCCCGTCGGGATCACGCGCGACGCGCCCTATCTCTGGGCCAGTCGCCGCACCGGCTCTTCGGGCAACTGGGGCGCGTTTTCGCCACCCGAGCTTTGGGCCCGCTATGCACGCGACGGCGCCCCGGGGCGACCGGGCAGGAAGGGCGATACCGGCGATACCGGCCGGCAGGGGCGACCGGGCCTTGATGGTCCGGGTGTCGAGTTCATCTTTCGCGCCACCAGCACCCCGATCCGCCCCGCCACCCCGCGCACAACAGCCACCCAGCGGCGCCTCGACGATCATGTGCCCGAGGGCTGGGTTGATGATGCCCCTGACGTCAGCGCCGCCAGACCCTATCTCTGGGCCAGCCAGCGCAAAGGCTCCTCCGGCAACTGGGGGGCGTTTTCCCGACCGGTGCAATGGACCAGATATGCACGCGACGGCGCCCCGGGGCGGCCGGGCAGGAAGGGCGATACCGGCGATACCGGCCGGCAGGGGCGACCGGGCAGGAAAGGCGATACCGGCGGCAAGGGAGACAGGGGGGACAAGGGAGACCCCGGCCGCAACGGGCGTGACGGGCGCAACGGCATCAACGGGCGTGATGGCAGCAATGGCGCGCGCGGGGCGGGCAGCTATGCCCGGCGCGTCAGCGCGCGCGGCTGGGTGAACAGCATCGCCGATCGCGCAACCCCCGGCGCCAATGTCACCGGCGATGTGGTCACCCTCACCGACAGCGCCGGAGGCTGGGCCGAAACCCGCGCCTGGACCGGCACCGCATGGCTCCCCGTCACCCATGTCATCAACGGCAATACCGTCATCCCCGGCACGCTGCTGGCCGAGGCCCTCGCCGCCGGCCAGATCGACGGCACCCATCTGCGCGCCGACACCGCGCTCATCACCGGCGGCGTCCAGATCGGCCCCGGCCTCATCACCCTCACCCATCTCGATGACAGCCTCATCGGCGATGTGGCCCGGGGCGCGCGCTGGCGATTGGACGCGTCGGGCAGGGCGCGCACAAGAAAAAACCAGCGCTTCTCCACGCGCCGCAGTGATGGCGGCTCCGATATCGTGGTGCGCAGGGACAGTGCCGACGAGATCATCCGCTACGCGGTCGAGGTCTCGGGCGGCGGGTTCACCCCGCCTTCCTCGTCCTATTGGTACGAACATAGCCGCAACAGCGAGGGTTCAGAATCGGCCGTGGGCACAAGATACAACAGCGCAACCTTCAACGTCCGGCTCGAGGTCCGGCTCGACAATGTCGTCATCCGGACCCTCAGCATCAGCGTCACCACCGGCGCCGCAGGCCGTGCCGTTCTCAGCGGGGTGCTGCCCGCCCGGCTCACCCCGGTCGGCCGGCAGAAAAGGCTCACCCTGCGCGCAACAGGAACCGTACGCACCGGGGGCGCGAGCGTCGCGGGTATCAGAGGCGGCAGCACACGGGTCGCATGGAGTGCTGCCGCATATCTCACCCTCACCGCACGAGAAACCCGCCCCTTCGCCTGATCCCGTCGCCTGACCCAGGATATGACCCATGACACAAAGCCCAGTGACACAAAGCCCAGTGACACAAGACCCCACCGCACAAGACCCCGCGCCACAAACGCTCTCCTACGACGCCTTCGCACAGGCGCTCCTGGCCCTCACCGAGACAGGTCTTGCCCTGCCTCACGACATCCTGCCATGGACCGCTTTCCCCGAAGAGGCCGAGCCCCCGGAGACCATCACCAAAACCATGTGGGACCGCTACACATGGAACCCGCCGCAATTCGCCGCCGCCACACAGCCCGACCCCTATGGCCGCGAAGATGCAAAGGCCGGCGACAAGCCCGCATGGGACAGCCTCACCCGGCACGCCGTGCACCAGGCCTGCGAAGAGGCCCGGCAGCACAAGCACGCCCAACTGGCCGCAGAGCTTGCACGCCGCACCACCTTCACCCACAACGCCCGCACCTGGCAGGGCGATACCAAAAGCGCCGCAGCCATCACCGCCGCCGCCCTGCGCGCCGCCGCAGAACCCAACTGGCCCAAAGACTTCGTCTGGATCGATGCCGCAAACACCCGCGTCCCCATGCGCGCAGAGGACATCACAGCCCTCGCCAAAGCCCTCTCGGCCTGGCAGAGCGCCCGCCGCATCCACGCCCGCACACTCAAGGATGCCATCACCGCCGCCACAACCGCAGAGGCAATCCTTGCCATAAACGTCGCACAAGGATGGCCGGAGCACGCCACCCAGCCCCAATGACGCGCCCGCGCGGATATGCTAAAACACGTACAACGGAGATCGGACATGAGCCAGTACACACCGTCCTCAATGGAATATCTCGCCGCCAGAATCGACGACAAGCGCAAGGAACTCGAGGCGCTCGAGGCGCTCCACAAGACCCTGCTTGAGGCTTTCGGCCGTCGCCTGCCAAATGAAGCCGCCGATCTGGCCCTTTCAGAGATCCTCCTCAATGGCCGCTGACGGGCAGTTCGTCACACGGCTTGTCATGCAGGAGGGCGCGACCAGCAGATTTGAGCCCCGCACCTTCACGCGATGGCTCGGCGTGTTCCTGTCCGACATCGAAGCCATGCTGGGGCCCAGAGATCCCGCCTTCACTGTCCTCGGCATCGAGTTTGTCGATACATGCCATGAAATGCCCAAGACATGGTTCCCGGACACCCATCCTCATGGCAAGCATGTCATTGTGCACTTGAACCGGTCCGCAATGCAGGACGGGGCAAGGGCGCGCTGGCAGCTTGCTCACGAATGCGTCCACCTCATTGATCCCGCACAGGGCGTTGCCAGTGTCATGGAGGAAGGCATCGCGACATGGTTCCAGAATACCGCAACCACACGCAGCTTTCACAACGGCAGCGGGCCATATGCAGAAGCCGAACGCCTCGTATCACCCGTGATCAGGGAACTCTGCGACACGATCAGGTTCTTCAGAACGCAAAACCGCCTGCACCTTGATGATATCGCGCCAGCACACCTTCAGAACCACAACCCGAACTGGTCCGGCGACTTCTGCCGCGCTCTCACCGAGCCGTTTTCTGCGCTGAAGTAATGAGGCTGATCAAAAGCAAAAATGGCAAAACAACAACCCGATTGGGCGCGAAACTGTCGCGGCGAAAATCAACGCGCGGGATTCCATTGTGCGGTCGGGAATGTTAATCTTTCTGCAAGGCAGGAAAAGGCGCAGGCATGGCAATCCTTGGACGAAAAGATATCGGTGACAGAATCGCAACGGGCGCGATCAAAATCGAGCCGTTTGACAAGACTAAAATCGAGCCCGCGAGCTACGATTGTCGAATAGGCGATGTTCTTGCCGCCGGTGCCGGTCGTCATGTCTGGGGAGAGGGCGATGAGTTCATTCTCGAAAGCAACTCTTGGGCGTCTGTATCCTCGGAAGAGTTTTTTGAACTGCCCAACAGCATTTGCGCGTCATACGGCATCCGCTCTGGTCTTGCGAGGAGGGGTGTCATCGCGTTTGGGGGTCCTCAAATCGATCCCGGCTATAAGGGAAAAATTTTTGTTTCCCTATATAATCCGACGCTGGAGCCGATTATTTTGCAATACGGCCAGGTGATCATGTCGGTCATTTTCTATGAGCTATCATCAGAGGACGAGCACGGATATACCGGGCCATATCAAGGGCAAAAGGACTTTCCGTCACAAGATGTCGAATTTATGATGAGAATGCGCAGCCGGAACCTTGCTGATGTTATTGACAACGTTGAAACGCTTGATCACTCGGTCAAAAATCTTGCCAGTAACCTGAAAATCCTGACCTCCGATGTACATGAAATTCGGCAGATTGTGAATGATGCCAAGCCTTGGCTAAAGGTCATCGGCTGGATTTTGGGTGCCGCTGGAGTTGCCGCCGTCGGGTGGATTGTTATGTCACTCCTGCAGAGTTTCTTTGGAACACCCCCCGCGCCCTAGAGTCCTGCTGTACTGCACTGTCAGCAGTGCGCATCCGGTGTGTGACAACAATACTGCCGCACAAAATCCCGATTGAGCACGAAACTGTCGCACCGGAAATCAACGCGAAAATCACATCGATTGGGCGCGAAACTGTCGCGGATTGAGCAATAATTCTGTCGCGCTACAAGTGGTCAAAGCGTGACCTTCACGCCGACGGGGTTGCAAGTCTCAGGGAACTAACCCCTTGCCCCTTTGGCGCGCCGGGCCTAATACGCAGGCCTAGACTTCTGCGGAAATTAGAGGCGCGCCATGCTCGACCTGACATACGAAATGCCGAAAATCAAAACCATTGCCGGGGCCAAGCACGATTGGGAGCTGGTGATCGGGATGGAGGTTCACGCGCAGGTCTCGTCCAATGCCAAGCTGTTTTCCGGCGCGTCGACCCAATTCGGGGCCGAGCCGAACTCGAACGTGGCCTTCGTGGACGCGGCGATGCCGGGCATGCTGCCTGTGATCAACGAGTATTGCGTGGAGCAGGCCGTGCGCACGGGTCTTGGCCTGAAGGCGGATATCAACCTGAAATCGGCCTTTGACCGAAAGAACTATTTCTACCCTGACCTGCCGCAGGGTTACCAGATCTCGCAGCTTTATCACCCCATCGTGGGCGAAGGTGAAGTGCTGGTTGAGATGGGCGACGGCACCGCACGTATGGTTCGGATCGAACGCATCCACATGGAACAGGACGCGGGCAAATCGATCCACGACATGGACCCTCATATGTCCTTCGTCGATCTGAACCGGACCGGCGTCTGCCTGATGGAGATCGTTAGCCGCCCCGACATCCGTGGCCCTGAAGAGGCCGCCGCCTACGTCGCCAAGCTGCGTCAGATCATGCGTTATCTGGGCACCTGTGATGGCAATATGCAGAACGGCAACCTGCGGGCGGATGTGAACGTCTCGATCTGTTTGCCGGGTGCTTATGAGAAGTACCAGGAAACGCAGGACTTCTCGCATCTGGGCACGCGCTGCGAGATCAAGAACATGAACTCGATGCGCTTTATTCAGCAGGCGATTGAGGTCGAAGCCCGCCGTCAGATCGCCATCGTTGAAGCCGGTGGAACGGTAGATCAAGAAACCCGCCTGTACGATCCGGACAAGGGTGAGACCCGCTCGATGCGGTCCAAGGAAGAAGCGCACGACTACCGCTATTTCCCAGACCCTGACCTGCTACCGCTAGAGATCGAACAGGCATGGGTCGATGACATCGCCGCCAAGTTGCCGGAATTGCCCGACGAGAAAAAAGCGCGGTTTATCGAAGCGTTCGGCCTGACCGATTATGACGCCTCAGTCCTGACCGCCGAGGTCGAAAGCGCCGCTTATTTCGAAGAGGTCGCTAAAGGCCGCAACGGCAAGCTGGCCGCGAACTGGGTCATCAACGAGCTGTTTGGCCGGTTGAAGAAAGAAGACCACGACATCACCGACTCGCCCGTATCTCCGGCGCAGTTGGGTGGGATCATCGACCTGATTTCGTCGGACGCCATTTCGGGCAAGATCGCCAAGGATCTGTTCGAAATCGTCTACACCGAAGGCGGTGACCCGGCGCAGATCGTCGAAGAGCGCGGTATGAAGCAGGTCACCGACACTGGCGCGATCGAGGCTGCTTTGGACGAGATCATCGCCGCCAACCCAGCGCAGGTTGAAAAGGCCAAGGTGAACCCGAAACTCGCAGGCTGGTTTGTCGGTCAAGTGATGAAAGCCACCGGCGGCAAAGCCAACCCCAAGGCTGTCAACGAGTTGGTTGCCCAAAAGCTGGTTTCGTAGGCCCGTTTTCAAAGTTCTGCGACGGAGTCAGGCCACCTGCTTGACTCCGTTTTCTTTTGCGCCCTTTCTTCCGCGCAGGAGAGGTGCCATGACCAGAAAATTCGATCAGGAACTTGAAGACCGTCTGATGCGCTACACGGCTATCGACAGCCAAAGCGATGAGACATCACCTTCGACCCCAAGTACGCCCATTCAGTTCGACATGCTGAACCTGCTGCAGCGGGAGCTGACTGAAATCGGCGCGCAGGATGTCGAGATGACTGGCGACAGCGTCGTTGTAGCGACCATTCCTGGCACCGCCGAAGGGCCGACCGTGGGATTCCTGGCCCATGTCGACACCGCCCCGCAATTCAACGCAACCGGTGTCAAACCACGCGTCATCAAAGGCTATAACGGGGGTGAGATCACCTTTCCTGACGATCCCGATCTGGTTCTGTTCCCGGACGAACACCCTTATCTGGCCGAAAAGATCGGTCATGATCTGATCACCGCTTCGGGCACCACCCTATTGGGCGCTGACGACAAGGCCGGCGTGTCCATCCTGATGACCATGGCGCGGCACCTGATCGAAAATCCAGACATTCCACACGGGCCCATCCGCATTGCCTTCACCCCGGACGAAGAAATCGGGCGCGGCGTGACCGAGCAACTGCCAAAGGACCTCAAGGCCGATTTCGCCTATACGCTGGACGGGCAGGAAGTGGGCGAGATCGAATATGAAAGCTTCTCGGCCGACCGCGCGGTGATCAAGGTCACCGGCGTGTCGATCCATCCCGGTCTGGCCAAGGAAAAGATGGTCAATGCCACCCATCTGGCCGCAAAGATCGTGCAGACTCTGCCGCAGGCGACCTTGACCCCCGAGGTCACCGACGGTCGCGAAGGCTTCATCCACGTCACGGATATGAATGGCGGCTCGTCCGAGATGGAGATCAAGCTGATCCTGCGGGATTTCGAGATGGAGGGGCTCGAGGCCCAGCGCGACTTGGTGCGCAAGGTCTGCGACGCCGTTCAAGCATCCGAGCCACGCGCGACCATCACCTGCGACATCAGCCATCAATACCGCAACATGCGCTATTGGCTCGAGAATGACATGACCCCCGTCGATCTGGCGCGCGAAGCCTGTCAGGAACTAGGGATCGAACCCCTCTCGGTTCCGATCCGCGGCGGCACCGACGGCTCTCGCCTGACCGAATTCGGCACACCCTGCCCCAACCTGTTCACCGGCATGCAGTGCATTCATGGACCATTGGAGTGGATCTCGGTCCAGGACATGGCACTGGCGACCGAACTCTGCCTCTCGGTTGTTGCTAAGGCGGCGCAGAAAACCGGCTGATTTGCGCCACTCGCGCAACGTCTCTTTCACCCGGCGACCTGCGTGATAAGTTGTCGGCCAAAGGTACAAGGGAACAGTCGATGCCGCGCTACGAATACAAAGTCATTCCAGCCCCGCAAAAGGGCGCAAAGGCCAAGGGCGTCAAAACGCCCGAGGGCCGATTTGCCACCTCGGTCGAGCAAGTGCTGAACGAGATGGGCCAACAGGGATGGGAATACCAGCGCGCCGAGTTGCTGCCCAGCGAGGAGCGCTCGGGTCTGACCGGATCAACCACGAACTGGCGCAACGTGCTGGTGTTTCGGCGGGTGATTGACGCCGAGACCACCGAGGCAATGGCCCCCGTGGCCACACCATCGCCAACCGAAACGCCCGAGGGCGTACCCTTGGCTCAGCCCGTTCCCGGGCCAGATGCGGTTCAAGCCCCGGAACCAATTTCAGCCGAAGTAGATGAGCCGCCGTTGACGTTGAAACCGAGCGAAGAGGCCAAGTAAAACTCATCAGGGCTGAACGGGCCAGAAGGTGTGGTTTAGATAGCACGGATTTAGCCAACGAGGCTCAGGCAGTCATCCGTTCCTGAGTTTTGCTCGTATCGTTCCAAGATATCCTTCGCCACAGAAAAGGGCCCTGGCCGCGATGAAACCTTGCTCCGCTTTTCTTTGTTTCCTCACCGCAATCGCCTGCCAGATCGCGCTGCCTGCTGCGGCACAACAACGGTTGGGATGGGTCAGCCAGATAGACGGGCTCGCCGCCTATCAGGGCAGCGTCGATCTGGATCAGGGCGGAGACTTTAGCGCGACGCGATCGTTCCTGCGGGCCACCGGGCTTTACCGATTTCCTGACTTCCGACCTTTTTGTTGATCTGACTGGGTTTTTGGTTTGTTTTCAGGTGTGGTTGCTCAGAGGCGCGTTGTAGTGCCCCATTATTATAAAAAGTATTGACATGGGCCTTCAGATGGCTAACCTCTTCGCCCATGTTCATCCGCACCAAACATGACGCAAAGCTCAACCGCACACGGATCCAGATCGTTGAATCCGTCCGCACCGGCTCCAAGGTACGCCAGAAGATCCTGCGCCATGTGGGTGTGGCCCATAACGACAGCGAGATTGAGGATATCAAGCGTCTGGCGGGCCGCTTGATGGAGCAATTACGCATTGATCGCTCGCCGCAAATGGAACTGTTCACGCCCACGGAATATGCCGATCTGCAGGCGCTGGTGCGCCGCGCTCCGCGGCCGGACAAGCTTGGCGTTGATCTTGCCGAGTGCCGTGAGGAGGCGCGGGTCTCTCTGGGTCTGCGGGATGTCATGGGGACGATGTATGACCAACTGGGTTGGGGGGCCCTTCTGGGGGCGGCGCGTAAAAGTGCCAATCGCATTGTGAAAGAGCTGGTTATGGCGCGGATCGCACAGCCCGAGAGCAAGCGCGCGACCGTGGAGGCGTTGGAGAACCAGGCAGGCATCACGCTCAATCTGGACGTGGTCTATCGGAGCATGGATTACATCAATACGCCGGTGATAGACGGGATTTGCAAAACCTCTCACGCGGCGGCAGAGAAGTTGCTGGGCGGGCCAGTGACCGTGCTGTTCTACGATTGCACGACCCTGGCCTTTGACACCGAGCGCGAGGACCCGGCCGAGGATGCGGACGGGGTCGAGCAGGATCATCTTCTGGCCAAGGGCTTCAGCAAGGATGGCAAGCATCACCGCGCTCAGGTCATGCTGGCGCTGATCGTCACCTCCGATGGGCTGCCTGTGGGCTATGAACTCTTCCCGGGAAACACCTGGGAAGGTCATACGCTGGAAGCTGCGCTGAAGGCGTTGGAGGGACGCTTCGACGTGGCCAGGGTCACGTTCGTGGCCGATGCCGCCATGCTCAGCAAGGACAACCAGCAGATGTTGCAGAACAAGGGTCTGCCCTACATCCTCGGCTATCGCATGAAGTCCGCCCCGGCCGCCGTGAAGGCGAACATTTTGAGCCCGGAGGGACGCCAGCCTTGGGCTGGACACGGTTCTGAAGAGGCAACCGAGAAGGGCTGGTACAAGGTGATCGACCAGGAGGGAGCGCGGGTCATTGTGACCTGGTCACCCACCCGGGCACGCAATGATGCCCACAAGCGCGACAAGGCAATCGAAAAGCTGCACAAGAAGCTCAAGCGCTCTCGCAAACCCGGCAGCTTCAGCAGCCGGGGATATGGCCGCTTCCTGGCCTTCCCCGACAGCGGGGACGTCACGCTGGATGATGCAAAGATCAAGGCAGCGGCACAATGGGACGGGCTGCATGCCATTGTTGTTCATGGTGCGGACGAACTGGAGGCACAGGACGTCATTGCCCGCTATCACCAGTTGTGGGAGATCGAAGCCTGCTTCCGCACCAACAAGCACGATCTGAAAATCCGGCCCATCTATCACTGGTCGCCGCGTCGGGTCCGGGCCCATATCGCCATCTGCTACATGGCCTTCTGCTGCCTGCAGCACCTGCGCAAGCATCTGGACCTGCTCGGACACCCGATGAGCCCGGCTCGTATCCGCAACGAGTTGAACGCATTGCAGCTCTCGATCCTGCGCCACAAAGGCACCCCTGACCGCTACGGCATGCCAAGCCATGCCACGGTCGATGCCAGACGCATCCTCACCTGCGTCGGCCTGACCTGGAACGAAGCCCCTTTCAAGATACCCCCCGGGCGCACCCGAAAAACTGGCCAGACCAAAGCCTGAGCTCCCTCAACACTCCGAAACAATCGCTGGCGAAAAAAGTCCGTGTAGTGCCTTTTGGCAACCAAGGCATAATAATATCAATGACTTATACGAAAAAATGTCGGAAGTCAGGAGGAGCGCTCGGGTCTGACCGGATCAACCACGAACTGGCGCAACGTGCTGGTGTTTCGGCGGGTGATTGACGCCGAGACCACCGAGGCAATGGCCCCCGTGGCCACACCATCGCCAACCGAAACGCCCGAGGGCGTACCCTTGGCTCAGCCCGTTCCCGGGCCAGATGCGGTTCAAGCCCCGGAACCAATTTCAGCCGAAGTAGATGAGCCGCCGTTGACGTTGAAACCGAGCGAAGAGGCCAAGTAAAACTCATCAGGGCTGAACGGGCCAGAAGGTGTGGTTTAGATAGCACGGATTTAGCCAACGAGGCTCAGGCAGTCATCCGTTCCTGAGTTTTGCTCGTATCGTTCCAAGATATCCTTCGCCACAGAAAAGGGCCCTGGCCGCGATGAAACCTTGCTCCGCTTTTCTTTGTTTCCTCACCGCAATCGCCTGCCAGATCGCGCTGCCTGCTGCGGCACAACAACGGTTGGGATGGGTCAGCCAGATAGACGGGCTCGCCGCCTATCAGGGCAGCGTCGATCTGGATCAGGGCGGAGACTTTAGCGCGACGCGATCGTTCCTGCGGGCCACCGGGCTTTACCGATTTGATAGCGAAACTTCACTTGGTATCTCGGTCAGCTACGGGCAGCTAGACTATGACTTCAGCGCGGTAGACAACCAGCCTTGGAATGACATTCATGACATCCGAATATCAGCTCCTCTGCGGTTTCAGGCTGGACAGCGGGCCAGCGTGTTCGTGTCACCTCAGATCAGGTGGGACTATCAGAAAGGCGCCGCATCTTCGGATGGTCGTACCTATGGTGTTTTTGCGGGCGTTGCGTGGCAGATCAGCGAAAGCCTGACGATAGGACCAGCTTTTGGAGCCTTCACGCAGTTGGAAGATAGTGGTGTCGATCTCTTTCCGGCGCTTTTGGTGGATTGGGACATCAATGATCGCTGGAACCTGAACACCGGCTCAGGAATCGGTGCGACTCGCGGGCCGGGGCTGACCCTCAGCTACGCGTTGAATGACGATTTCAGCCTCTCACTGTCGGCCCGTTCCGAGAAAATTCGCTTCCGGCTGGACGAAGCGGGGCTGGCTCCGAACGGGATCGGTGAAGACAAGAGCCTCCCTGTGGTTGCGTCGCTCAGCTATAATCCGAATCCGGGCGTGTCTTTAACCGTCTTTGCCGGGGCCGAATTCGATGGTCGACTGACACTGGAGGACGAAAACGGCAACGAAATCAGCCGCCAGGGCTATGATACCGCACCTTTGGTCGGCCTCGCCTTTCGACTAAGGTTTTAAGCGAGATTAAATGCCAATATCCAACGCCAAGGCATGGATACGCGGCACAACGTCGCCCAGTGCCTTGTGAACCGCACGATGTCGGGCCACGCGAGATTGGCCCTCGAATGCGGCGGCGCGGATGCGGACGTTGAAATGGCTCTCACCACCTTCCTGAAACCCTGCGTGGCCCCGGTGGCTTTCGCTGTCATCCACCACCTCAAGCTCACGCGGATCAAAGGCGGCCTGCAGCCGGGTTCGGATTTCTTCGCTCACAGTCATTTTTACGCTCAGCGGCAAAAAACTTGCCGCCCCCCTCTTCTACTTTCGGCTGCTTAGACTAAACTGCTGCCTCCGAGTCGAGAAGATGCGTTCTTAAGGATCACAGCATGACGAAATCAGACCCTTTCGGATTCGATATGTCCGTCTCCAGCGCCAAGAAAAAGAACCCGCGCGGGCGTCGGGGCATGTCGGGCGCATCTGAGACCTCGGTGCGAATCTGTGATCATCCAGGCTGCGAAGAGGCGGGCAAGTACCGTGCTCCCAAGGCCCCGGACGTTCTGGATGACTTTTATTGGTTCTGCCAGCAGCATGTGCGCGAGTACAATCAGAAGTGGAACTTCTTCGACGGCACGACCGAGGCCGAGCTGAACGCACAACGCACGAAGGACAAAGTCTGGGAGCGTGAAACCAAGCCCATGGGCGACCCTGAGGCCCGCGCTTGGGCGCGTCTGGGTATCGAAGACCCACACCAGGTTCTGGGGGCAAACAGCACCCAGAACAAAGGCCGCACCTCGGGTGGCGGTGGCCGTCGCCTTCCGCCCACCGAACGGCGCGCCATCGAGATTCTGGAGGCCAATGACAGCTGGTCCAAGGCCGAGGTTCGCAAGGCTTACAAAAAGCTGATCAAGGTGCTGCACCCGGATATGAACGGCGGCGACCGGTCTCAGGAAGAGCAGTTGCAAGAGGTCGTCTGGGCCTGGGATCAGATCAAGGACAGCCGGAACTTCAAGTAGGCCGCTCCTATACTGGCAACAAATCTCGCAATACCTCTGCTTCGGGTCGCTTCAGGCAACGCAAGTGTGTGCGCTGTCGCTGCACCAACGCCTGATTTCTAAGCTCGGGAAACAAGGCATGCAATTCCTCGACGTCTTCGCGTTGGAATGATTTCAACGCAAGATCACCAAGGAACAAGCTTTCGCTTTGCAAACCATGTGACGAAAGGACCACATGCTGACTACAGGCAATGTGGAAGTAAGTTACTGGTGCTTCAGGCGGCATCTGACGGATCAAACCATCATTCATCAGATGTATTGCGGCACAAAAAACCCGGGGTTCACCAAAAAGAAGCTCGGCCCGCCAACCTTCCAGCACAATCCGATGCTGGGAGGAAACAAATAAGTCTTGGCTGGGCAGGTTATCACCCAAAGCGCCGCGCTGAATCCGGACGGGCCTGAACTTTGGATTTTTGCGCAACGCGTTCGCGCTCAGAGTTCTTTTGCCTATCCAGATGATCGGCAATGTTTGCCCGCCTGCCACACAGACCCGATCCCCAGCCATCAGAGAGTCTACAGGGCGTGGCCCTCTCTCTGTGTCAATCAGCGTTCCAGCTACAAAACAAGGCGGGTTGACCGGGTCGAGGTCACTTACGGTGATCTCCCAATTCCCGGTGCTGAGAGACCCGGTCGGATCGACACTATTGAAAGCGTAAATCTGCCCACCTACTTGGATAAAATCCGCGGTTTCACTGGTCCCGCGATAGTTCCCCTGACCAAGATAGGTGTAGGGTTCGAAGGTCGTGCCGCCATCGAAAGAAACCGTTTGCCCTGAGATAATCGCAGGTGTCGTTGATCCTTGAACTATGAGGTTACCAGTGCCGCCGGTCTCATTCACCGAGTAGAGGGTCGCGTCAAAGGGCATTCACTGCACCTTGCCGGTCGCCAACAGGTGACAATTGAAGCCGCCCTGATTCAACAGAGGATATCGCGAACACTTTAACCCCCTACATATAGCCCATTACACATGCGGGCTTTGCTCATTTTACCCTTCAAATAGGCCCATTCAAAGAAATATTTAATTTCCTGAATTTAAATCCCTGTCCGTCTCGGAGTGAGGCGTCCTCTTAACGATGATTGAATGAACGGGTTCTCAAACTTGTCCTTGAGTAGGAACTCAAGCCTGCGCTCGGACCGCGACTTGCCGTAGTTGCCGCGCGAATAGAGACATCAGGTTTTCATAAGGTTGACGATTTATTGAAGAACCCAACCCAAGCCGCTTGCTCAAGGCTACTCTAACACGACCCCGCCCTTCCCGCAGATAAGGCCAGTTGATAAGAAACATCCTGTCAGCGTTTTTAGCGCGCGGCTTTCCCTGTCGAGAACATTCTGAATTGTCCGGTGTAGGTAACATGCCAATTGTCCGCTTCAGTTGATTGCGCGGTGGCCCAATTCGGAGGGAGCCGTAGGCGACCGTAGATTTGGGCCACCGCGTTCGCGCCACGTCGAAGCGGGTCACGCGACTTTGTGTTTGCTATCCTCCTGTGTGATGGGTGATCCGTCAGGCTGGTAGCGGCCAATGCATCTCGGGCCGTGGAAGATGACCAGTTGACCATCGGGGTATTCGTGGACCCTGACCTTCGCCTTGACGAAATGATGACGGTGCCTGTCTGCCGCGATCTGCATGACCAGGCCCTTGTAGCGCACCGTATTGTCGTTGCCGACGACGCGGTCTTCCTGCACACACAGGGTGTCGCGCACATTGCCTGTAAACGGCACGAAGGCCGAGGTCGTATCCTCCGGCTCCTTTGCAAACAGGGCATTGTGTTCGGGAAGATAGACCTCTTTCAGGAACTGATTGGCCTCTTCAATGGTTGTGATCCCATGGGACCGCAGTTCCTGCGGCAATCGGTTCTGGAACGTGCCAAACATGCGTTCAGACCGTCCACGGGCCTGCGGTGAATAGGCCGGGATCAGCTCAATGCCGAGTTGCTGCAAGGCGCGCCCGACCTGGGTCAGATTGTCCTTGTCCACTTTGCCGCCCGCTTCGGGCGTATGCCAGTAATGAGAGCCCCGATCGGCATAGAGCGAGCAAAACAGACCTTGCGCCTCGATCACCTCTGTCAGCCCCTGAAAACTGCTCATCGTCCCTTCTTCCTCGACAAAGAATGCCGAATAAACCCGGTTGGTGGCATCGTCCATGGTGACGATCAGATCCCACCACTGACCCGGAACCCATTCATGGCTGGAGCCGTCCTGATGCAACATCATGCCAACCATCGGACGGCGGGGCCGCTTGCGCCGATGGGCACCTCGTCGGGGTGCTGCCTGAACCCGGCCGTGGCGCTGCAGTGTAAGCCGCACCCAGTTGTAGCTCTGTGTGAAACCATGGTGGGCCACCAGCTTCTCGTGGAAATGCTTCGGCGTGTAATCCCAGTACTTGGTATCAAACAGTTCAAGCATCTCCATGACCTTATCCGTGGCAACACGATTGTTGGCCAGTTTGCCAAGCCGACGGTCGTACAGACCTTCTGCACCATCCGCCTCAAATCGATCCTCCCAACGCCTGACGGTGCGCACGGATACACCCAGTATCTCAGCCGCCTGTTCTTGCGTCAGCTTGTTCGCGCTTCGCCGCGAATACACATCTTCAAACTTCATCAGTCGAACTTCCTGTAACACTTCTGCTCGGTTCATAACGCCTCCTCTCAGAGACAGAATAGAACCGGACAGATCGCATGTTACATACACCGGACATATCGCGTGTTAGCGACACTTTCCCTTGCCCTTGGTCGGAATATGTTGCACCACACACGGGTTCAAACCCGGCAAGACGGGCCTAAGGATAAGGACAAGACGAATGGCTGACGGATCGATTGATATCAACGCAAAACCCACCGAAGAGATCTCGGTCCGTGACGTGTTCGGCATTGATACCGACATGGCGGTCAAAGGTTTTGCGGAACGTAGCGACCGGGTGCCTGCGATTGACCCGACCTACAAGTTTGACCCGGAGACAACTCTGGCGATCCTGGCAGGTTTTGCGCATAACCGTCGTGTGATGATCCAGGGCTATCACGGCACAGGTAAGTCGACCCATATCGAACAGGTTGCCGCCCGCCTGAACTGGCCCGCCGTGCGTGTAAACTTGGATAGCCACATCAGCCGGATCGACTTGATAGGTAAGGATGCGATCAAGCTGCGCGATGGCAAGCAGGTGACCGAGTTCCACGAAGGCATCCTTCCCTGGGCCCTGCGCAACCCTGTCGCCATCGTGTTCGACGAATACGACGCAGGCCGTGCGGACGTGATGTTCGTGATCCAACGCGTGCTGGAGCATGATGGTAAGCTGACCCTGCTGGACCAGAACGAGATCATCACCCCGAACCCCAACTTCCGCCTGTTCGCCACCGCGAACACTGTGGGTCTGGGTGATACCACCGGCCTGTACCACGGCACGCAACAGATCAACCAGGCACAGATGGACCGCTGGTCGCTGGTCTCGACGCTGAACTACCTCAGCCACGATGCCGAGACGATGATCGTGCTATCGAAAGCACCGCTGTACAACACGGCTGAGGGCCGCAAGACAGTCAGCCAGATGGTCACAGTTGCCGACCTGACCCGGACCGCCTTCATGAACGGCGACTTGTCGACCGTGATGAGCCCACGGACCGTGATCAACTGGGCCCAAAACGCCGAGATTTTCCGCAATGTGGGCTATGCGTTCCGCCTGTCCTTCCTGAATAAGTGCGATGAGCTTGAGCGCCAGACCGTGGCGGAGTTCTATCAGCGCTGCTTTGACGAAGAACTGCCGGAAAGCGCGGCGAGCGTGAGCTTGGGCTAACACCGAATTACGCCCGCCGCGGGCGCAATGCCTCCGGCGGAGGTATTTTCAGCCAGATGAAGGCGGATCCGGATTCCTGTTTGGTGGAAATCGGGACGGCAATGTGAAAGGCTTGGGGACATGGCACAAAAGAACGACAACCCTGCTGATCCGTTCAAGAAAGCTCTGGCTGAGGCCACCAAAGTCATGGCCGATGATCCGGAACTTTCCGTAAGCTATACCGTCGATCCCTCGGGCCTTGCAGGCGAGGCCATGCGATTGCCTCAGGTATCCCGCAGGATGACGCGCGAAGAGGTTTTGCTGGCACGCGGAACTGCCGATGCCTTGGCCTTGCAGCGCCGGTATCACGATGACGCGACCCATATGCGCTATGCCCCGCCCGGAGATATGGCGCGGGACCTCTATGAAGCGATGGAAACCGCCCGATGCGAGGCGATGGGCGCGCGGGATATGCCCGGTACGGCTTCCAACATTGATGTTAAGATCAGCCATGAGGCCCTGCGGCGCGGTTATGACCAGTGCAAGCAGCCCGCCGACGCACCTTTGTCCGTTGCTGCAGGCTATCTGATCCGACATCTGGCCACCGGGCGTGATCTGCCGCCGGCTGCCAACAATGTCATGAACCTCTGGCGTGGATACATTGAGGAACAGGCAGGCGGCACGCTTGAGAAGCTCGACGAAATCCTCTCGGATCAGGCAGAGTTTGCCAAGTTCACCCGTCAAGTGATCAAAGATCTGGGCTATGGCGACCAGCTAGGTGATGATCCTGATGAGCTGGACGAAGAACAGGAAGATCAGGCCGAGGAAAACGCCGAAGAGCAGCCTGATCCCGACAGCACCGGACAGGACGATCAGGAGGAACAGGATCCTGACGCCACGCCCGAGCAGTCGCAGGAAGAACAGCAGGATCAATCTCAGGCCCAAGTCTCGATGGACGAGATGGCCGAGGATGAGATGGGCGATGAGGCTGAGATGCCCGAAGGGGAGGCTCCGCTGGAGCCGCCTGCCCCTCCGCCTGCGTCCGAGGCTGATCCAGAGTACAAGGTCTACCTGAACACCCATGACGAGGAGATCGCTGCCGAGGATTTGGCAGAGCCTGCTGAACTGGAACGGTTGCGGGCCTATCTGGATCAACAACTTGAGCCGTTGAAGGGTGCGGTCAGCCGCTTGGCCAACAAATTGCAGCGCCGCTTGCAGGCACAGCAGAACCGGTCGTGGGAATTCGATCGCGAGGAAGGTATTCTGGACGCCGGTCGTTTGGCGCGCGTGGTTGCCAACCCGACTACACCTTTAAGCTTCAAGGTCGAAAAGGACACCGAGTTCCGAGATACCGTGGTGACTCTGCTTCTTGATAATTCGGGCTCGATGCGGGGGCGTCCGATTTCGATTGCGGCCATCTGCGCGGATGTTCTGGCCCGGACGCTGGAACGTTGCAATGTGAAGGTTGAAATTCTGGGCTTTACGACCCGCGCCTGGAAAGGCGGTCAGGCCCGTGAAGCTTGGTTGAATGCAGGCCGCCCGCAACAGCCGGGACGTCTGAACGATCTGCGCCATATCATCTACAAGGGTGCCGATGCCCCATGGCGACGGGCGCGGCCCAATCTGGGCCTGATGATGAAAGAAGGGCTGCTGAAGGAAAACATTGACGGTGAGGCGCTGGAATGGGCCCATCGTCGGATGCTGGCGCGGCGCGAGGCGCGTAAGATCCTGATGGTGATTTCCGACGGTGCTCCGGTCGATGATTCCACGCTGAGTGTGAACCCGGCGAACTATCTGGAGAAACACCTGCGCGACGTGATCGCCATGGTCGAAAAGCGCAAGATGGTGGAATTGCTGGCCATCGGGATCGGGCACGATGTGACCCGGTACTATGATCGCGCGGTGACCATCACCGATGTGGAGCAATTGGCTGGCGCCATGACCGAACAGTTGGCGGCATTGTTCGACAGCGACCCGCGCGCGCGGGCCCGGGTAATGGGGATGAAAAGGGCCAGCTGAGGCTGGCCTTGCCTCCGCCGGGTTTATTTTCAAAAAGATGAAGAGGTGGCTTAAAACCACACTTTGGCTTGAGGGAGGCAGGTATGTTTCAGTCTTTTGAGGTGACAGCACGGCCCGAACAGGGACCTCCGCGATTGGCTGCTTTGCGGCAGGAACTAGAGCGCGAAGGTTTGGACGGGTTTCTGGTGCCGCGCGCGGATGCGCATCAGGGTGAGTACGTTGCCCCTCGAGACGAACGGCTGGCGTGGCTGACCGGATTCACCGGCTCGGCCGGGTTTTGCGCCGCGCTGCGGGACGTGGCCGGGGTGTTCATTGATGGGCGCTACCGGACGCAGGTCAAGGCGCAGGTGGCCGATGACTACACTCCGGTACCCTGGCCCGATGTGAGCCTGAGCAGCTGGTTGAAACAGCAGTTGCCGAACGGGGGATCGGTCGGATTTGATCCATGGCTACATGCCGCCGGTCAGATCAAAGCCGCGCAAAAGGATCTGGAGAGAAGCGGGATTGAGTTGGTGCGCTGTGCCAATCTGGTGGACCGGATATGGCAGGATCAGCCCGCCCCACCGATGAACCCCGTCAAGGTACATCCGATTGAGTTTGCAGGGGAAACCGCTGAGAGCAAAATCACCCGACTAGCCGAAGGCCTGCGTGTCGGCGGGCGAAGCGCGGCGGTGATCACCTTGCCCGACTCGATCATGTGGGTGTTGAACATTCGCGGCTCGGACATTGCCTACAACCCGGTCGCCCATGGCTTTGCCATTCTGCATGCGGACGGGCGTGTTGATCTGTTCATGGCCGCCGCAAAACTAGGCGAACTGGGGGAGCATCTGGGCCCTCAGGTTTCGGTTCATGAGCCTGATGGATTTTTGGACGCCGTTGCTACCCTAGAAGGTAAGGTTCAGGTCGATCCGGGCACTGTGCCTCAGATCGTTGCAGATGCGCTTGGGGACCGGATGGTTGATGGTGGCGACCCTTGCGCCCTGCCCAAAGCGCGCAAGAACCCGGCCGAAATCGCAGGCAGCGCCGAGGCCCACCTGCGCGACGCTGTTGCCGTTGTCGAAACGCTGGTCTGGCTGGATCGGCAAACGCCGGGTCAGATCAGCGAAACGCAGGTCGTGACCCGGTTAGAAGAGGCCCGTCGGTGGGACAACGCGCTGCAGGATATCTCATTCGACACGATCGCAGGAACCGGCCCCAACGGGGCGATCATGCATTACCGCGTGACCGAAGAGACCGACAGCACCTTGCAGGACGGTCATTTGTTGGTGCTGGACAGCGGCGGGCAGTATCTGGACGGCACCACCGACATCACGCGCACCATCGCGATTGGTGAAGTTGGTGAGACCGAGAAGGCCTGCTTTACCCGCGTGTTGAAAGGCATGATCGCCATGTCGATGCTACGCTGGCCAATTGGGCTGGCCGGACGCGATATCGAATGCGTCGCGCGCGCGCCGCTGTGGCAGGCGGGGCAGGATTTCAACCACGGGGTTGGTCACGGGGTCGGCGCGTATCTGAGCGTGCATGAAGGCCCGCAACGCCTGTCGCGTGTCAGCCATGTACCCTTTGAGCCCGGTATGATCCTGTCGAACGAACCCGGCTATTACCGCGAGGGCGCATTTGGCATTCGGATCGAGAACCTGATCGTCGTGGAGGAAGCGCCATCGCTGCCCGACGGCGATGCGGAACGGGCCATGTTGCAGTGGCGCACGCTAACCTATGTGCCCATCGACCGCCGCCTGATCCTGGTCAACATGCTGACGGGGCAAGAACGGGATTGGCTGAACAGCTATCACCGCGACGTTGCGGAAAAAATCAGGCCAAGGCTGGGCGAGGACGCTCAACTGTGGTTGGATGCCGCAACTGCGCCAGTCTGACATCAGACTGTCACATAAAATGGGCAAAGGAGAGGCCCTGACAAGAACGAGGGAAGAGACATGGTTGAAATCACGATCACCGAAGCACCCGGCAAATGGAGCGTCCGCTCTGGTGGGGCCATTCTGGGCGAAAGCTCGAACGCGCTAGAGCTGCGCGAAGGTGATTTGGAACCCGTGATCTATTTCCCCCGTTCTGACATCGCGATGGCCTTCCTGGACCGTACAGACAAGGTGATCCACTGCCCGCACAAAGGCGATGCCACGCATTTCTCGATCGTGAACAAATCCTCGGTCACCGAAAACGCGGCCTGGAGCTTCGAGACCCCCGGCAAGGAGGCGGCGGGCCTCAAAGACTATCTGGCTTTCTATCCGGTGGACTCGATCAAGGTCGAACAGATTTGAGGGCCGGAAGTACTTAGTTACGTCTGTCAGAAACTGTAGCTGTACCCAAAAATGAGCGAGTGCGACGAGTAGCGGCCATCCGTGAGATCTCCTGACTTCCGACATTTTTTCGTATAAGTCATTGATATTATTATGCCTTGGTTGCCAAAAGGCACTACACGGACTTTTTTCGCCAGCGATTGTTTCGGAGTGTTGAGGGAGCTCAGGCTTTGGTCTGGCCAGTTTTTCGGGTGCGCCCGGGGGGTATCTTGAAAGGGGCTTCGTTCCAGGTCAGGCCGACGCAGGTGAGGATGCGTCTGGCATCGACCGTGGCATGGCTTGGCATGCCGTAGCGGTCAGGGGTGCCTTTGTGGCGCAGGATCGAGAGCTGCAATGCGTTCAACTCGTTGCGGATACGAGCCGGGCTCATCGGGTGTCCGAGCAGGTCCAGATGCTTGCGCAGGTGCTGCAGGCAGCAGAAGGCCATGTAGCAGATGGCGATATGGGCCCGGACCCGACGCGGCGACCAGTGATAGATGGGCCGGATTTTCAGATCGTGCTTGTTGGTGCGGAAGCAGGCTTCGATCTCCCACAACTGGTGATAGCGGGCAATGACGTCCTGTGCCTCCAGTTCGTCCGCACCATGAACAACAATGGCATGCAGCCCGTCCCATTGTGCCGCTGCCTTGATCTTTGCATCATCCAGCGTGACGTCCCCGCTGTCGGGGAAGGCCAGGAAGCGGCCATATCCCCGGCTGCTGAAGCTGCCGGGTTTGCGAGAGCGCTTGAGCTTCTTGTGCAGCTTTTCGATTGCCTTGTCGCGCTTGTGGGCATCATTGCGTGCCCGGGTGGGTGACCAGGTCACAATGACCCGCGCTCCCTCCTGGTCGATCACCTTGTACCAGCCCTTCTCGGTTGCCTCTTCAGAACCGTGTCCAGCCCAAGGCTGGCGTCCCTCCGGGCTCAAAATGTTCGCCTTCACGGCGGCCGGGGCGGACTTCATGCGATAGCCGAGGATGTAGGGCAGACCCTTGTTCTGCAACATCTGCTGGTTGTCCTTGCTGAGCATGGCGGCATCGGCCACGAACGTGACCCTGGCCACGTCGAAGCGTCCCTCCAACGCCTTCAGCGCAGCTTCCAGCGTATGACTGTAGAAAAGCGTGCAATTTTGACCCCCTAAGCGGGGAAATCGGCGTCCAAATTTGACCCCTCCCTATGGTTGTAGACATCCTTTTCATTGAGCAGTCGATGGAGAGGCAAGCGGGATGATTTGCGTGGAAACTATTAGAAAAGTGCGTCGCTTACACCTGATCGAAAAAAAGAGCATCAAGGAAATTTGCCGTTCGCTCAATTTGAGCCGTGCAACGGTTCGAAAGATAATCCGATCGGGAGTGACGGAGTTCAAATATGAGCGCAAATCGCAGCCATACCCGGTGCTCGGGCCTTGGCGCGCGCGTCTGGATGAAACGCTTGAGGAGAACGAGGCGCTTCCGAAGAAACACCGCAAGCGGATGACCAAAATCTGGAAGGAACTCTCCGATGATGGTTTTGGCGGCGGGTATGACAGTGTTCGACGCTACACAAAGAATTGGCGCATTGCGCACGGCCGACAACAGGCGCAGGCGTTCATCCCGCTGATCTTTGATCCTGGGGAGGCGTACCAGTTCGACTGGAGTGTGGAGACGGTTTTGATGGACGGTGCACTCACGACCGTGAAGGTTGCCCATTTCAAACTTTGCCATAGCCGCATGCCATTCTCCATTGCCTATCCGCGCGAGACGCAGGAGATGGTCTTTGATGCCCACGACGAGGCCTTCAAATTCTTTGGTGGAGGCTGCATCAACGGGATCTACGATAACATGACGACCGCCGTCGATGCGATCCTGTCGGGCAAGGAAAGAAAGTTCAACAAGGCATTCTCCCGGATGTGTTCTCATCATCTGGTGAACCCGATCGCCTGTACGCGCGCGGCCGGTTGGGAGAAGGGTCAGGTTGAGAATCTGGTCAAGGAGAGCCGCGCCTATAGTTTTACACCGCGTCTGGAGGTGGCCGACTTCGATGAATTGAATGCCCGGCTGCAAAAAGACGCGATCAAACGCGCAAAAGAACTGCGGCATCCGGAAAACCTGGAGGTGACGGTCTGGGAGGAGTTCCAGCAGGAAAAGCCGCTGCTGACGCATCTGCAGAAGCCCTTCGTCGGGTTCCGTGAAAAGACGGTCGCCGTGAGCCGAACCTGCCTGATCAACTTCGAAAGAAACAAATACAGCGTTGAGGCAAGAGCTGTTGGACGTCAGGTCCAGTTGCAGGTCTACGCCACGCGGATTGTCCTGCGCCAAGACGGTGAGATTGTCGGAGAGCACGAACGGTGCTTCGGCCGAGGAAAAACGATCTTCAACCCTTGGCACTATGTGCCCGTCCTCAAGCGCAAGCCTGGCGCTCTGCGCAATGGAGCACCGTTCCGTGACTGGGACCTACCACCGGCAATGACGCAGATCTGGACCCATCTGCGGGGCACATCCGACGGAGACCGGCAACTTGCCGATATTCTTTTCGCTGCTTACCAGCACGACATTGATGTGGTCGAGGCTGCCTGCGAAGAAGCTCTAAAATCTGGCCTGCGCAAGGCCGATGCGATCCTGAACATTGTCTCTCGGCGCACCAATCCCCCGCCGCCAAAGGCGATTGAGCCGCCTGCCCACCTGCAGCTGAAAATGGCACCGATCGCGGATTGCGCTCGCTATGACAGGCTTGGAGGCTCCCATGCAACTGCGTAAGGAAATTCTCGAACTTGCCCGTCAACTGAAGTTGCCAGGCATCGTCAACTGCTTTGACGAAGTGATGCAGGCCGCAGCCAAAAACAACTGGCGGCCCCAACAGGTCGTGGCCGAACTCCTCACGGCCGAACTGGCCGAAAAGACTGCGCGCTCGATCCGGTATCAGATGGGTGCCGCAAAGTTCCCGGTCTGCAAGTCCTTACCTGAGTTCGACTTCACGGTCAGCCCCGTCAACGAGGAAGTCGTGCGCAATCTTCATGACGGCGATTTTATGGACCAGGCCAGGAATGGCGTGCTGGTCGGTGGAACCGGATCGGGCAAAACGCATCTCGCAACAGCGATCGGGGGCCACGCGGTCAATAACCGCCGGCGGGTCAGGTTCTTCAGCGCTGTGGATCTCGCGAACAAGCTGGAGGCTGAACATCGCGAAGGCAACGCCGGGCGGCTCAGCGAGCAGCTGATCCGCGTCGACCTCGTGATTATAGACGAACTCGGTTATCTGCCGTTCGCAGAGTCTGGTGGACGATTACTCTTCCATCTCATCAGCAAACTGTACGAGCGAACGTCTATTCTGCTAACAACCAACCTCGCATTTGCTGAATGGCCGAGTGTGTTCACAGATGCCAAAATGACCACTGCTCTCCTGGATCGACTGACACACCATTGCGATATCATCGAAACCGGGAACGAAAGCTGGCGAATTAACCACCGCGACTAACCTCGAAATCGGGGAATAAATTCAAAACAGACAGCAGGTCAAACCTTCAGTCGAGCTACGCTCTCTTTTCGGTTTGACCTGCTGTCCACCCCCTCCTGAATCAACCTAAACACGACCCCCTCAACGCCCCTCTTAGCTCCAAGGGGGGTCAAATTTGGACGCCGATGGGGGGTCATTATTCAATGCCGATTGACACTATAACCCGATGAACTCTTGCGCTTGCAATAACAGCATCTCAGGGAGTACTCGGCCGGCCTTCTTTGGGCGAATGACAAACCACACGATCCATCGTATCCTTTCGGCAACGGAATACTCCCTGACCCGAGGCCGAAATGATTACGACCCCTTTGCAGGTTCTGATGTTCAGCGACAAAGGCTGCACGCTATCAGACGACTACCGAGAGGTCGCTACCGTTGCGTTTCAAGGCGGTGGCACGGGGTATTTGTCCGGTTCCACAGACACGGGTGTCCCCATTCGTGAATTTTTCGCGGTTCCCGACACGTCGGTCACCGACCTTCTAAAAGGAGCGCAAAAAAGCCTGATACTGATATTTCTCAGCAAGACTCTGTTGCAAAACAAGGAAATGGTTGCCAACCTAAACAAGCTGCTTTCGCGAAGGACTCGGCCAAATTTTCAGATCTTAATATTTGATCTTGAGCAGCAGAAGAACGCCTTGCTGAAACGCGCACCGGCGTTCGACCCTAACGACATCATCGACGTTCTTGGACTTGGCGAGTACGCGCTGCGCCGTACCGCAGTAGGTTTGATTGCCCTGCACATAGGCGTGGGGATTCTGTCTAAAGGCTCCAAACGGATCACGAAGAAGCCGAAGTTCTTTGTAAGCCACGCCAAAATCGACGGCCAATCCCTCGCCACGGTTCTTAGGACTCAGATCAAGGACCTACCCGGATTCCAAACATTCTATGACGACGATGACATCTCAGAAGGGGACGACTTGAAACAGGTCCTATCGAATGGTGTCGAAAACTCGGTTCTGATTGTTTTGGGAATTATATACTTAAGTAACATTTATGATTGACGGACTCCGACGCATTTGTTACATTTTAATAACATTCAGGAGTGTAAAAATGACAAAAGCACCGGGAAAATCAAACCGCAAGGGCCTGACCTTCCTACAGGTTGCTGCAATGTTCGGTAATGAAGAAAAGTCGCGTAAGTGGATTGAGGAACTACATTGGCCAGATGGTCCGTTTTGCCCGCATTGCGGTTCTTTCAACGTGCAGTCAGGCATCAGGCATCCAAGCATGACGCACAGGTGTCGTGAGTGCTCCAAAAAACCCATGTTTACGGTTCGGGTCGGCACGATCCTTGAGAATACCCGGCTACCATATCGCACATGGGCCATTGGTATTTACTTGTTCACAACTAACCTTAAGGGCGTATCTTCGATGAAGTTGCACCGTGAGCTTGGTGTTACGCAGAAGTCCGCGTGGTTCATGCTGCATCGTCTTCGGGCTGCAATGGAGGCAAACATGCCTTGGTTTAATGGCCCAGTCGAAGCAGATGAAACCTACATAGGCGGCAAGGAAGGCAACAAACACGCGAAGAAGAAACTCAAGGCTGGACGTGGCGCTGTTGGCAAGGCTGCTGTTGCTGGTATCAGGGATCGCGAAACGGGTCAGGTTGTTGCCAAAGTGGTAGAGAGCACAGACAAAGAGACCTTGCAGGGGTTTGTGAACGAGCATGCCGTCGAAGGAGCAACACTCTATACCGATGAGGCTAGTGCCTACAAGGGCATTGACAGGCCGCATGAGGTGGTAAAGCACTCAGTGGGTGAATATGTCCGCGATCAGGCGCACACCAACGGGCTGGAAAGCTTTTGGGCTCCTATGAAGCGGGGTTATAATGGCGTCTATCACAAGATGTCGCCCAAGCATCTGCAACGCTATGTGGACGAGTTTCAGCACCGTCACAACAACAGGCCAAAGGATACAATCGACCAAATGGGCGGCGTTGTGCATGGGATGGCTGGAAAGAACCTGCCTTACAAGAAGCTAATCGAGGATAACGGATTGAATAGCGGAGCGCGGTCATGAGCGTCGGAACTTCGCAAAGTACTGCCGGGGTATTTTCCAACACGCGCACGGTGACCGTGCCAAAGCTGGTGCTTCCCGATGTCCTTAAGCCCAACACGCGCCTTAAGATGGACGGTCTTGAGTTCCTTTCCGCTATACCTGCGGACGCAGTTCCAGTCGCATTCTTCGATCCCCAATACCGTGGCGTGCTTGAAAAGCTGGCATATGGGAACGAAGGCAAAGTTCGTGGAAAACGCCGCAGCGCCCTACAGCAAATGCCGGAGGAGGCCATCGCCAATTTTATTCGCGGAATAGATCGTACGCTTATCCCATCAGGCCATCTCTTTTTATGGGTGGATAAGTTTCACCTTTGCCAAGGTATTCACCCGTGGCTGGACGGAACGAGGCTGGACATTGTGGATCTTTTAACGTGGAACAAGGGTACATTTGGTATGGGCTATCGCACTCGGCGCAGAGGAGAATACTGCATAGTACTACAGAAACAGCCGCGTAAGGCAAAAGGCGTGTGGAAAATACATAACATTCCAGATGTAATTCAAGAACAAGTATCCCAGCGGGATCACCCACATTCCAAACCAATAGACATACAAGGTCAACTCATGGCCGCCGTGAGCCACGAAGGCGATTTTGTAATTGATCCGGCTGCCGGGTCGTTTTCGGTTCTGCAAGCGGCACGAAACCATGGCCGCACCTTCCTTGGTTGCGACTTGAACGGTTAGATTATGGCACGATTACGGGATGCCAAACCAAAGAACACATCTGGTTCTTACGCCCGGTTGTTTGGGAATGAAGCGTTAGGTGAATTGGCCAGCAAGATACAGTCAGCTGTAATCTCATCGGGGTCAGAACTGGAATCGATGATCGTGGAAGCTGTTCCCAACATCCCTAATCTGGACACCTTTTTGGAACAAGAAATCATGCCTGAGGGCGTGTTGCTTGCCCGAAAACGTGAAATTAAACGAAGTCGGACCTTGGATTTTTCGGGATCAGAGCCTGACTTTATGGTTTTCAAGCGCCGAAAAGGCGAGCAAAACTGCCATATAGTTGAGTTGAAGGACGGTCATGTGTTCGACACAAAAAAAGCTAGCGCAGAGAGGCAGTCAATGCACGGGTTCATTCAACGCAACGCCCAGCATATTCAATATCGGTTCCAGGCACACTTTTGTGCTTTCAATCAAGAAGACAAGCAAGCGATCTGGGAAGGATTCAAGAAGAGAATTTCAATCGATGAGGCAATGACAGGTCGGGAGTTTTGTGATTTGTTGGAAATTGATTACGACAGTATTGTGCGGGCGCGTCAGGCCGACGGCCCCGACAACGTAGAGTTTTTGTTGACCGAACTGGCTAAAATTGAACCAATCCAAACCCGCTTGCGAGAACTTCTCGGCTAAAACCAATGTATTCAATTTAGGAATTCGCATGACAAACCAACGTTACAATGCAGACCTGCCTGAACCCGCCGATCTGCACATCAGATCGAACAAATATCAACCGACCAAGGCTGAGTTGGAAGAAGAAATCGACATGCCTGAAATGTCATTGGATGAAATCAGGGCTGCATTCATGCGGCCAATGAGTATCAAGAAGCCTGATTAAAGAGAGCGCAGAGTGCTAAAATACCTTGCGCGGTTTTCGTTTTTATCGCGTCAATATGCGACAGTCCACTATAAAAATGTTACTTAAGTATATAATTCCCATTGTTTTACGGTCGGAGGTTTTTGAAGATCGCCCTTGGTGTCTGCAAGAAATGCACTGGGCCGAGGAATACGCCTCGCCTTACGTTGTGGTGGACCTTCGCCAAAAGGCGATCACGCCGCCGAGCGCAGTGTCTTTCGAACGCGCGCCCACGGTAAAAGTCGCGGATGGCAACCTTTATCGGATTGTCTTCATCGCCCTGCGTGAGGCTTTGCGCAGTCGCATCCACATTCGGATTGTCGAGGATTTGGCGGCTAGAGGGATCACCAAGACCAAGGGCCTGCACATCCTCGTACGCCAACCAACCATGCGTTGTCTTCACAAGATCTGTTCTGATTTGAAGCCGGGAGAAGAAACAACTATCGTATATCCCGATCCTTCAATGACGGAAGGCGACCGAGCGGCCGCCGAGGCGTTGGTTCGATCCATGTCGGCAAAATCGCTTATCACCACGCCGCAGACCCTAGTTCTGGACTGCGCGACACGGCGGGCATCTTAATGACGGACAACCATTCAACCCGTCCCCTTGAGCACGTGGCCTTGGGTATTTCAGCCTCGGAGAACGACGGGGCAAACGATCTCGGATTCACCAAGCGAGAGGTCAACCGATGCGTCCGCGAGGTTGCGAGCGCTGTGATGACGCAAGGAGGGTCGGTGGTCTTCGGCCACGACTGGCGCCCTGATGGCGTCATGAGCGAATTGTTGCATCTGGCCATTGCCCATCATTCATCCGACGCCATCACCACCCCAACCCGCTGCGCTTCGATGGTCAATTTTGTGCCCTGGCCATCTAGAACCACCGTCAGTGCAGATGACAGGCACCAGTACCGTGATGTCCTTCACATTATCGAAATGGAACGGCCAGATGGCTACCGCGCGCCCAGCGGTTACGCCGAAAACGATCCTGAACAGTTCGACATTGTGAACCGCGTGGCGGCCCTGACAGAAATGCGCCAAAAGATGGCGCAACTGACCTCAGCTCGACTGTGCATGGGTGGGCGCGTTTCAGGGTCCGGCGGACGGTATTCCGGCATCGCGGAAGAAGCGTTGTTGACACGGAACGCCGGGAAACCACTATATCTGACTGGCCTGCTGGGCGGGGCTACGTCAGAATTGATCGATGCATTCCATGGGACGCCGGTGTCAAAAATACAAGTCTTCCAACCCAGATCCGACGTGGCCCAAGCCATGTACACAACCGGTTTGCACAAGGAATGGGACGTTCCAAACTTTGGCCTCAATCAACTGGTCGACGGCAACGGTTTGACGCGCGAAGAAAACGACCAGCTGTTCGAAGCCAAACACTTAGGTGACGTTATTGGTTTGGTCCTGAAGGGCTTGGCGACACTTCGCAAAGCCCGATAGACCCAAAGATGGAAGAGGAACAGCCGCAACTAGACGCCCACACTCCAGAAGTATTTCTGTGTCACAACAACCTTGACGCCGACATTGTCCGCCACATTGCCGACGCGCTTGAATTGGAAGTAGGAACACCTTTCTTTCTGGACACCTTCGCCATTCCAACCGGCGTTGAATTCATGCCCGAGATCGAAGCGGCGATGGAAAAAGCCAAGGGGTGTGCGATCTTTCTTGGGGAAAACGGCTGGGGCCCGACCCATTTGTGGGAAGCAGGCCTAGCTCTGGAGCGTTACCGGCGCGACCCGGACTTCCGCCTGATCCCTGTCGTTTTGCCCGGTGCAACGGATGCCGGCATGAACCGTCTAGGCAATGGGTCGGTGTTCAAAGACATCAACCGTTCTGAATTGACCGGTCAGCCCTTGAACCAAGATCAGATCAAACGGCTCGCCGCAGCCTTGTCCGGCACAGCCGCCCCGCAATACCGGTCGCCTGCGAAGCTAACGCCCTATCAATTGCGACGCGACGCAGCACGCTGGAAAGAAGCCAAGGAAAAGTCCAAAAAGGCCGCAAAAGCTATTCTATATCGCGGCGCTGAACTGACGGAAGCGCAAGGCATAATGCTCGCCAACCCAGACTTTGCCGTGGTGGAAGAGGTTCAGCCATTCATCGCAGCCGCATTGGCGGATGAGCGCAACAGCCTTCGGCTTATCGCAGCGATTGCTGCAGCCGCATCCGTTACCTTCATCGTCATCGCGGCAGTCGCCTATTACAACGCAACAGTGGCAGAGACACGCAGGCTGGAGTCCTTGTCCCGTGCGCTTGCAATCCAGGCCCCGCAGGATGAGACACCGGGCCGCCAGCTTCTGATCGCGATGGAGGCCACAAAACGCTCCAACACGGCAGAGGCTCAAGGCGCGGTCCTGTCCTTACTGGAAGACTGGCGCTGGCTTTTGTCAGAACACAGCATCTTCAACAGCGCTACCGCCGCAGCTACCGCACCACGCGGCATCTCGACGATTGTCGGTTCCGATGATGGAACGGTGTATCGTGTCGCTGGAACCGATGGCCCGCAAATCATCGGCAGCGTAAGCGCAAGCATCACTGCCCTTGCCGAAAATCTAGACGTCATCCTTGTCGGCACATTGGATGGCACCATCGAAACCATTGATAGCCAAGGGCGCACAGAACATTTATTGGAAGGCTTCGGTCGACAGGCCTACATCACCGCCCTCGCGTCAAGCACCGACGGCCAGATCATGGCCGCCGGGGATCATGAAGGCCGAGTTCATATCTTGCGTCCTGGTCGCCCCGTAATCACTCATGACACAGGTGATCTGCTGCAGATCGACGCGCTTGCCATCTCACCTGACAAGACCCGCATTGTGGCCTTATCCGGCTTGCATCGTCTTGTTGTCTATGAGGGCCCAAAATGGAAGGAAACGCTTCGTTGGCCTCTGAACGCCAGTGCCTTGGATGCCGCCTTCCTAGACGACGGTCGCCTTGTTTGGATCACGACGAACGGCTTGATGCGCCAGGTCTCATTCGAGGATGGCGACATCACGATTGACGATAGCTACCAATTCAATGGTTTCTTCGCGCACGCCAGGATCGAACCAGGCAGCGGGTTGGTCGCCCTTGGCGAGGTTGGTGGCTTTGTCCAAATGACGAACCTTTATGGGCACGAAATCGCCTTTGAACGGATCCGGGCACATTCTGATACCATCTCTGGGCTTTCCATTTTGAGGGACACGGGCACACTTGTTACGACCGCGCAAAACGGCAGCATTTCTACTTGGACTCTGGATGAGTTGGTGGGTTTCGGCCAACGGCTGCCGTCGCTGATCTCTGAACCCGTGGCACTTTTGGTGAAAGCCGATGGTACGGTCCTGGGCGCGACACGCAGCCAGCACGACGCCGTGGTCTGGCGACTCGATCAGGATCAGTGGGTTCAGATGTCAGACCTTGTGGCCGCAACCGTCGAGGTGCTGGGCGAGGACGTGGGCGTATTGCCCAACCTGGCAACTGACAGCGACGGGTTTGTGGATGTCTCGACTACGTTGATTGACCAGATTTCACTTCACAAGTTTGGCGTTTCCTGGTCTACCTGGAATGGTGCTGTTCTATGGCTGCCTTTCGCCAAGGATGCGCGTCCCCGACTAATTCGCGACGCGAACAACTACGGGCATATCTTGTTGGCCATCGCTCCGTCGGGCAGGAATATCGCCGTGACCGAGGCCGGTTCCGGCGAAATCCAAATTTTTGACACGGACACCGCGACTCATGCGTCATCGGTTTTCGCAGCAGAGCCTGTTGAGACAATGGCCTTCAACCCATCTGGAGACCAGCTTGCGATCGGAACAGCACGGGGCAGCGTCGCAATTGCCGCATTGACGCAAGAGACACCAACCGATTTACCCGACCTGCACGCAGCTCCCATCTCGGGGGCGATCTGGCTTGGTGAAGATGCCTTAGTGACTTACGCAAGCGGCGGCAGCAATGACCGTGGCTTGTTGTTCCATCTTCCAGGCGACGCAGACGCAACCCTTCGTGTGGCGTCGCGCAAGCCCGGAGGCGCGGTCACGGCCTCGGACTACAATTCGGCTTTGGACCTAATTGCCGTCACCGATCATGACGGCTTAGTGCACTTATGGCGCGCGAGCGAGCGGCGCTTTGTGCAGTCACTCTATTTCGGTGGGTCGTATTTGTCCGCCGTTGCTCTTGATCCAATGGAGCAGCGCGTCATCGCAACAGAGGGCAACGGAAATCTCTGGTCTTGGCCGCTGTCACTTGAACAATTGGAGGCCACAATCTGTGAAAAAGTAGGACGCGGATTGACCGCGGTTGAGTGGAGGGAATTGATGCCGGATGAGGATTTCGCGCCAGTTTGCACAACAGACTGACAACACAAATTTGCGAAGACTAAAGAAAGGTGATGCGATCAGGTAAATTCAAACCGAATTCACAATGGAAGTCCCAATTGTTCTGAGTGACGCAACTACCCTGTTTGGTGTAAGCTTAGAGGATACAATTGACAGAAGCCTTTTTCATATGATTCCGACATCCCTACAGGTTCTGACCTTATCTTGCGAGGATTGCCCGTCAGCCCGAGAGTAAAGGCGTGTTGTACCGACAACACACAGGAGACAAAGCCGATGGTCAAAAAAACTCGTCCGAATTATTCCGCTGACCAATTTGCGGCTCATGAGTTTTTGACAGAGTTGCGAACCCGTATCGCTACGCAACCTCTCCCGTTAAGACACGGAGATGAAGAAGCCGCACTTACAAGCCTGTACGATCTGTTCAAACTTGCACGAAAGGCCATCAAGAACAATCCAGGCTGCGATGCATTCGCCGCGAAAACAATAGAGATCCTTAACACTACATTGCGTCCTGTTACGGCCTTCTGGCATCGCAAGAAAATCGAAGGTGCGTTAAAGCAACGCGACGAGGCTATCGCGTTCCGTAACGCACTCGCCGACGTCCGGACAAAATTGCATGCGTTTGCGAATGAACTCCACATAATGGCATATGGAGAAGAGCTTAAAGACCAAATACAAAAAGAACCGCAGGCGGATCTAATTGGTGAGGAAACCCTAACATTCGGCATCCCAGAAACCGCATTGGTCAACAGGGAAGACGCCAAAAAAATTAACGCAGCGGAAAGCGCTGAAATCCTGGAAATACGGCGCGCCAATGGCAAACAGACCTCCTCGGAGATGGTAGAAGATGCTGCAGGGTTGGCTTTTTCGGGCGGAGGAATCCGCTCGGCGTCGTTTTGTCTTGGTGTGGCACAAGTGTTGGCTGACAAAAACCTTCTGCGCGATGTAGATGTCTTGTCCACAGTGTCTGGAGGAGGGTATATAGGAGCCTTCTTAAGCCAGCGCCTTGGCACTTCGTCAGTGCTACAAAACGACCCACCGAGTGTTCAGATAGCCAGCCCCAATGGCCCAGATACGGAGCCAGTCGCCTATGTTCGCAAACGTGCGGCCTATTTGTCGATGGGCTCGTTTTTTCCGACTTTTGTGGCTACCTGTCGGATCATCGCTGGCATGCTTCTGAACTGGACCGCTCCAGCTAGTTTAGTCTCGTTGATCGCTTTAGTCTGTGTCTTATTGATTCCAGATCAGGGCATAAACTGGGCGCGCGCTCCATATCTAGCTGCTGTGTGTTCGGTAGTGGGGTTGGCGTTTTATGCAGCATTGATGCGGTTCGCGCAGCATTGGGCCGAAAGAATCTTTGCGGGGTTATTTGGACTCAGTGTTTTAGTTCTCTTCGCGTGGTTGGTGCATCAGATATATGGTGTGATAGGCAACGGAGAATTAGGCGCTAAAGAGAAGTCCACATGGATTGCGATTACATCCGCGGGTGTCGTCTTGCCTACTCTGTCACGCGCCTTACCGATGTTACGCCATCCATTGGGACGTAAAGTCGTAACAGGTCTAGTATTAACAATTGCGGCGGTAGCAATCCCAATTCTGTCAATAGCTCTTGGAGTGATGTTATTCGATTTGGGTAAGGCTGCTTATGACCCGATAGGCGGCGGTTTAACCGCATATGTGTCCGGCACTACTGCTCTGTCAATTATTACTGCTATGCTGCTGATTGCAGCGCTGTCATTGAATATCAATCTCACCGCTCCACACAGCTTCTACCGCGAACGCTTGGCGCGTACATTCATCGCGACAGACGACGGCAGCACAGAAACGGTTCTATTGCCGGAAATGAACGCAAACCATCGGGCACCGTATCACTTGATCAATGCGGCGGTGAACCTGCCTTCCAGCCGTCTTGTGAACTTGCGCGAGCGCGAGGGGGATTTTTTTGTATTGTCTAAGCTTTGGAGCGGTTCCCCTGCGACTGGTTACCTGCCAACAACCGAATGGAAAACAGGCTCACAAGATATGGATCTCGCGACTGCCGTTGCGATTTCCGGAGCAGCGGTCGCGCCACATATGACCTTGTTAAATGTCAAATCAGTAAGGATGTTATTGTCGTTTTTGAATCTCCGTCTGGGTTACTGGATCAAAGCACCTGGTAGAGTTGGGGCTATGGGCAAGGTTGTGCCGGGTTTTTGGTGTCTGGTCAAAGAAATGATCGGCTTTGGTATGTCCGAAAACAGTAGCTGGTATTATCTGTCTGATGGTGGACATATCGAAAATTCAGGTGTTTATGAGTTACTGCGACGTCGCTGTAAATACATAGTGGCTATAGATGCTGGTGCGGATGGCGAGAACCGCTTTCATACGCTAACGACCTTAATCAGACATGCCCGTATCGATTTGGGGATCGACATCTCTCCCACACTAGATGACTTGCGTGTGAGCCCAGAAACGGGAATGTCGCCAGCCCATGGGGTGTTGTGCAAAATTGGATATCCGGAGGGCGAGGGGCTATTACTGGTGGTCAAATTGGCCATGACAGGAGATGAAAGCGAACTTGTCAAAGCCTATCATACGGACCATCCTGACTTTCCTCATCAATCCACCGCAGATCAGTTCTTCGACGAAGAGCAATTCGAAGCCTATCGCCAACTTGGCGCACATTCAGCGGAAGGATTTTTCAACCCGGCACTGACTGGTAGCACATCACCACCAAAAAGCATCAGTGAATGGCTGCGTGCTCTGTCGGTGCGGCTTTTGCCTTGATATTGGCAGCGTCAAACTTGGTGTCTGAACTACGGGTTATGATCACGTATCCTGATCGTCATGGGAACCCCAGCACCGATCTTGCGCTCTGGTCATGACGGTGACGTCGCTGACATTGCCTTCTCCTATGTCGGCAATTTTCTATCCCCAGCTAGTTTGTCCTGGAACTCACCAGATAACCCTGTGCGGCTCTGGCGGCTTGATCCGTTATCTTCTGAAAGCTACGGAGAAGTGTTATTCCTATATAGTAATTGATTAGACCAAGTTGCAATCAGCAGGAATTGCCGCAATGGATGGGCGCTTTCGGTCCCGCAGTCAGAGTCGCGAATTCGACGACATTCGCGTATACTTTTACCATTACGATTGTCAATCGGCATTGAATAATGACCCCCCATCGGCGTCCAAATTTGACCCCCCTTGGAGCTAAGAGGGGCGTTGAGGGGGTCGTGTTTAGGTTGATTCAGGAGGGGGTGGACAGCAGGTCAAACCGAAAAGAGAGCGTAGCTCGACTGAAGGTTTGACCTGCTGTCTGTTTTGAATTTATTCCCCGATTTCGAGGTTAGTCGCGGTGGTTAATTCGCCAGCTTTCGTTCCCGGTTTCGATGATATCGCAATGGTGTGTCAGTCGATCCAGGAGAGCAGTGGTCATTTTGGCATCTGTGAACACACTCGGCCATTCAGCAAATGCGAGGTTGGTTGTTAGCAGAATAGACGTTCGCTCGTACAGTTTGCTGATGAGATGGAAGAGTAATCGTCCACCAGACTCTGCGAACGGCAGATAACCGAGTTCGTCTATAATCACGAGGTCGACGCGGATCAGCTGCTCGCTGAGCCGCCCGGCGTTGCCTTCGCGATGTTCAGCCTCCAGCTTGTTCGCGAGATCCACAGCGCTGAAGAACCTGACCCGCCGGCGGTTATTGACCGCGTGGCCCCCGATCGCTGTTGCGAGATGCGTTTTGCCCGATCCGGTTCCACCGACCAGCACGCCATTCCTGGCCTGGTCCATAAAATCGCCGTCATGAAGATTGCGCACGACTTCCTCGTTGACGGGGCTGACCGTGAAGTCGAACTCAGGTAAGGACTTGCAGACCGGGAACTTTGCGGCACCCATCTGATACCGGATCGAGCGCGCAGTCTTTTCGGCCAGTTCGGCCGTGAGGAGTTCGGCCACGACCTGTTGGGGCCGCCAGTTGTTTTTGGCTGCGGCCTGCATCACTTCGTCAAAGCAGTTGACGATGCCTGGCAACTTCAGTTGACGGGCAAGTTCGAGAATTTCCTTACGCAGTTGCATGGGAGCCTCCAAGCCTGTCATAGCGAGCGCAATCCGCGATCGGTGCCATTTTCAGCTGCAGGTGGGCAGGCGGCTCAATCGCCTTTGGCGGCGGGGGATTGGTGCGCCGAGAGACAATGTTCAGGATCGCATCGGCCTTGCGCAGGCCAGATTTTAGAGCTTCTTCGCAGGCAGCCTCGACCACATCAATGTCGTGCTGGTAAGCAGCGAAAAGAATATCGGCAAGTTGCCGGTCTCCGTCGGATGTGCCCCGCAGATGGGTCCAGATCTGCGTCATTGCCGGTGGTAGGTCCCAGTCACGGAACGGTGCTCCATTGCGCAGAGCGCCAGGCTTGCGCTTGAGGACGGGCACATAGTGCCAAGGGTTGAAGATCGTTTTTCCTCGGCCGAAGCACCGTTCGTGCTCTCCGACAATCTCACCGTCTTGGCGCAGGACAATCCGCGTGGCGTAGACCTGCAACTGGACCTGACGTCCAACAGCTCTTGCCTCAACGCTGTATTTGTTTCTTTCGAAGTTGATCAGGCAGGTTCGGCTCACGGCGACCGTCTTTTCACGGAACCCGACGAAGGGCTTCTGCAGATGCGTCAGCAGCGGCTTTTCCTGCTGGAACTCCTCCCAGACCGTCACCTCCAGGTTTTCCGGATGCCGCAGTTCTTTTGCGCGTTTGATCGCGTCTTTTTGCAGCCGGGCATTCAATTCATCGAAGTCGGCCACCTCCAGACGCGGTGTAAAACTATAGGCGCGGCTCTCCTTGACCAGATTCTCAACCTGACCCTTCTCCCAACCGGCCGCGCGCGTACAGGCGATCGGGTTCACCAGATGATGAGAACACATCCGGGAGAATGCCTTGTTGAACTTTCTTTCCTTGCCCGACAGGATCGCATCGACGGCGGTCGTCATGTTATCGTAGATCCCGTTGATGCAGCCTCCACCAAAGAATTTGAAGGCCTCGTCGTGGGCATCAAAGACCATCTCCTGCGTCTCGCGCGGATAGGCAATGGAGAATGGCATGCGGCTATGGCAAAGTTTGAAATGGGCAACCTTCACGGTCGTGAGTGCACCGTCCATCAAAACCGTCTCCACACTCCAGTCGAACTGGTACGCCTCCCCAGGATCAAAGATCAGCGGGATGAACGCCTGCGCCTGTTGTCGGCCGTGCGCAATGCGCCAATTCTTTGTGTAGCGTCGAACACTGTCATACCCGCCGCCAAAACCATCATCGGAGAGTTCCTTCCAGATTTTGGTCATCCGCTTGCGGTGTTTCTTCGGAAGCGCCTCGTTCTCCTCAAGCGTTTCATCCAGACGCGCGCGCCAAGGCCCGAGCACCGGGTATGGCTGCGATTTGCGCTCATATTTGAACTCCGTCACTCCCGATCGGATTATCTTTCGAACCGTTGCACGGCTCAAATTGAGCGAACGGCAAATTTCCTTGATGCTCTTTTTTTCGATCAGGTGTAAGCGACGCACTTTTCTAATAGTTTCCACGCAAATCATCCCGCTTGCCTCTCCATCGACTGCTCAATGAAAAGGATGTCTACAACCATAGGGAGGGGTCAAATTTGGACGCCGATTTCCCCGCTTAGGGGGTCAAAATTGCACGCTTTTCTACAATTACGATCAGATAGGGGGGCGAGATCGAACTGGCCCGTGAAGTCTAGTACCAGAGAACAGATCAATGGCTATTTTTCGTTGGATTATCGGCTTCCCGCAACGCGTGGTAAACGCCCTTTTTGGCTACGACTTCTTTATATCGTATGCGCATAAGGATGGAGTGGGCTATCCACAGGCGCTTGATCGCGCGTTGAGTAAGGACTTTACAACCCATCTGGACACGCGCGACTATCGCCTCGGGCAAGATCTTGGGCTCCTAACCAAAATTCGCATCAGAAACAGCAAGCATCTAATTGTGGTGGCCCGACCCCATGCACTCACCAAATCAATTTGGGTTCGACGAGAGGTCGAGACGTTCCAGAATAAAGGCAAAGCACCGATCATTGTCGACGTTGACCGTGCGGTGAAGCGGGCACTCGATCAACCGGTCTCAGGGGCGCTCAGCGCGTGGATAAAGGCGCAGCAAATTGTCCACGATGACGGGTCTGTCATTGATCCACTGTTGTGGGTTTCGGATGACGGGGAAGTAAATGAACGCAATGAGAGAGTTCCTGCCCCCAAAGTGATCGAGCGCATTCGGGCCAGCTTCACTGGAGCGAAGGTTGAAACAATGCGATTGAGGGTCGTGACGGTCGCTTTTCTTAGCATGATGCTATTAGCGACTTTGTCAGCCTTTTTCGCCTACAACTTCGATGTTCAAAGGAAGACAGCGATCGAACGCTCCTCCGAACTAGCCGCAAGTTCAGCGTTATACTTAGTTGATAACGATTTTGTCGCCGAGGCCTGGGAGCTTGCCAAAGACGCGCTGCCCGCCGATGCAGAAGGGTCTGATCCGCATGATCCGCTTGCGATTACCGCAGGGATCGCCGTGCTGAATGCAAGTTCCAAAGGTACGTCTGACAAGATGACGGACCACATTCTGGACGCGGATTTTAATGCAACTGGTGAACTCCTGGTAACGGGCCATCGGGACGGGCATGTGCGCATCTGGAGTGTCCGGACAGGATCCCTCTTACACCAAAGAAAGGTTCACGGGGACAGTGCTTTCTCGGTGGAGTTTTCGCCTGAAGCAAAGGTCGTTCTCAGCGGCGGTTTTGAAAAAACGCTTTTTGCTTGGAACTACGACGAAAACACTGTGGCGACGGTAGTCCAGATTGATGGCAACGTCACTGAAATTGAAGCTGCGACAAAAGCTGCGCGGATCGCGTTCCTTAGCTCAAGAGATCAAATCAGGGTCTGGGACTTTGAGAGCAATAGTGTGGTTGGTGAGCCTGTATCTGGGCACGAAAACTATCACGACAATTCCTTTGCAATCGATCCGGGTGGTACGCGTGTAGCCCTTAAAAGAAGGGATGCCATCGTGATTTACGACGTGCGCCAAAACCGGGAGCTCTGCAGCATGCCCATAGGCGAAAAGAAGGTGAAGTCTCTATACTTTGACCCAAGCGGTAATCATATCGCCGCGCGCATTTCCATCGGGGATCTGAAGATCGATCAACAGGTCTATGCAGCAGAAATAAAAGCAGAAGGGGAATGCTCCGACTTTACCCTAGTCGATCAAGGTTCATCTCGTCGAGACGGGCTCTGTGGTTTTGGGGAGGTTGAAAGCGAAGGGCTCGCTTGGGTGCCGGGCACCTCGTGGTCTATTTCACTGACGAAAGAGAAGTACCGTGTCGAGAAATTGGTCTGCGCAACGCTGGTGGATTGGACAACTAGCGAGGTGCTGCAGGTATCACAGATCCTGCGGAACAATGCGTGGGATGAAGAAATCACATCTGAAATCAATAAACTGGTGGTTTCCAATCCGATAGCTTCACAAAACCTGGACCTGTTCGCCTATCCCCGCAGTTATCCAGGTGGCGAATTCATTCGAAATTCGTGGATGCGTATGAACCCAGAGGAGTTGGGGGCCGGTGGCTCAACTGATAAGAAATGGGTTGCAGTAGCCTCAAACACGGGAGCTGACACAAGTGCCATGGTATCGGAAACCATCCTGCGCGTTGTTCATGACCAAACAGGGGACATGGTGGAGGTCCCCCTACAGAAACCGTTGGGTGGTTTCCTAGAACCCCAAGTCGCCATTGATCCGAACGGAAACTATATTGCTGTCGCAGCTGGTGAGTGGGTGCAACTATATGCAATTTCGCCGTTGCGGCATGTGGATACAGTAACGATACCCAAGGGGGGCGATGTCGTTCCAATCATCGGTGCCGCGCTTCAATCCGAACCATTCAGGCTCTCGGTACTGCACGGTAGTACCAAAATCACTTCTTTCGCATTGGATCGCGCAAGAACGAGCTTGGTACAAGACGTTGATGGCTTTGAAGTGAGGCGCCCGGTGCAGGCGATTTCACCTGGGCCTGACGGAAGGCTTTGGGCAGTGGGAATGGGCGGCAGCTTCCTGATCATCGATCCTGCCTCTGCCTCCGTGGAAATTGTAGGGGAACTGCAAGTCGGAGATGCTAGGCAGAAAAGGCTCTATGAAATCTCAAGCTCGGCTGACGGTAAGACCGTAGCCGCTGCAGGTTCTGAACTGGGGGTATTCCTTCATCACAAACGTGGCCCGCATGCCAGTTGCCCGCGGGTCCACGTCGGCAAGCCGGAAGGTCTACACCTCACATATGACGGCAGGTTCTTGCTGGTTCAGGAAGGTCAGCACGGCGTTCTTCTCTTTGATCTTGCCACATGCAGATCGATTGGAAACTGGCAATTTTCATACGTGAGTGGCGTGTCATTTGGTGCTTCTGAAGCCGAAATCCAAGTGCTGAGCAACGGGGTGATTACCTCCCTCTTGCTGCCTACGCACTTAGGTCCGGACGGGCTGGCTGCCCGTCTTCGAAAAGCGCTCGCCAATTAGCGCGAGTTTAGTTTCCACGTAATGGAGGAAACCCTCCGACTTCCAGTCGGATCTGCTTCAGCGCGAAGAATCGTGTTATGACGTTACCCTCTGGAAAATGAGCCGAAGGGGGTCGGGTGTCTCATTTTCCAGAGGGTAACGTCATGCTGTCAATCGGCATTGAATAATGACCCCCCATCGGCGTCCAAATTTGACCCCCCTTGGAGCTAAGAGGGGCGTTGAGGGGGTCGTGTTTAGGTTGATTCAGGAGGGGGTGGACAGCAGGTCAAACCGAAAAGAGAGCGTAGCTCGACTGAAGGTTTGACCTGCTGTCTGTTTTGAATTTATTCCCCGATTTCGAGGTTAGTCGCGGTGGTTAATTCGCCAGCTTTCGTTCCCGGTTTCGATGATATCGCAATGGTGTGTCAGTCGATCCAGGAGAGCAGTGGTCATTTTGGCATCTGTGAACACACTCGGCCATTCAGCAAATGCGAGGTTGGTTGTTAGCAGAATAGACGTTCGCTCGTACAGTTTGCTGATGAGATGGAAGAGTAATCGTCCACCAGACTCTGCGAACGGCAGATAACCGAGTTCGTCTATAATCACGAGGTCGACGCGGATCAGCTGCTCGCTGAGCCGCCCGGCGTTGCCTTCGCGATGTTCAGCCTCCAGCTTGTTCGCGAGATCCACAGCGCTGAAGAACCTGACCCGCCGGCGGTTATTGACCGCGTGGCCCCCGATCGCTGTTGCGAGATGCGTTTTGCCCGATCCGGTTCCACCGACCAGCACGCCATTCCTGGCCTGGTCCATAAAATCGCCGTCATGAAGATTGCGCACGACTTCCTCGTTGACGGGGCTGACCGTGAAGTCGAACTCAGGTAAGGACTTGCAGACCGGGAACTTTGCGGCACCCATCTGATACCGGATCGAGCGCGCAGTCTTTTCGGCCAGTTCGGCCGTGAGGAGTTCGGCCACGACCTGTTGGGGCCGCCAGTTGTTTTTGGCTGCGGCCTGCATCACTTCGTCAAAGCAGTTGACGATGCCTGGCAACTTCAGTTGACGGGCAAGTTCGAGAATTTCCTTACGCAGTTGCATGGGAGCCTCCAAGCCTGTCATAGCGAGCGCAATCCGCGATCGGTGCCATTTTCAGCTGCAGGTGGGCAGGCGGCTCAATCGCCTTTGGCGGCGGGGGATTGGTGCGCCGAGAGACAATGTTCAGGATCGCATCGGCCTTGCGCAGGCCAGATTTTAGAGCTTCTTCGCAGGCAGCCTCGACCACATCAATGTCGTGCTGGTAAGCAGCGAAAAGAATATCGGCAAGTTGCCGGTCTCCGTCGGATGTGCCCCGCAGATGGGTCCAGATCTGCGTCATTGCCGGTGGTAGGTCCCAGTCACGGAACGGTGCTCCATTGCGCAGAGCGCCAGGCTTGCGCTTGAGGACGGGCACATAGTGCCAAGGGTTGAAGATCGGTTTTCCTCGGCCGAAGCACCGTTCGTGCTCTCCGACAATCTCACCGTCTTGGCGCAGGACAATCCGCGTGGCGTAGACCTGCAACTGGACCTGACGTCCAACAGCTCTTGCCTCAACGCTGTATTTGTTTCTTTCGAAGTTGATCAGGCAGGTTCGGCTCACGGCGACCGTCTTTTCACGGAACCCGACGAAGGGCTTCTGCAGATGCGTCAGCAGCGGCTTTTCCTGCTGGAACTCCTCCCAGACCGTCACCTCCAGGTTTTCCGGATGCCGCAGTTCTTTTGCGCGTTTGATCGCGTCTTTTTGCAGCCGGGCATTCAATTCATCGAAGTCGGCCACCTCCAGACGCGGTGTAAAACTATAGGCGCGGCTCTCCTTGACCAGATTCTCAACCTGACCCTTCTCCCAACCGGCCGCGCGCGTACAGGCGATCGGGTTCACCAGATGATGAGAACACATCCGGGAGAATGCCTTGTTGAACTTTCTTTCCTTGCCCGACAGGATCGCATCGACGGCGGTCGTCATGTTATCGTAGATCCCGTTGATGCAGCCTCCACCAAAGAATTTGAAGGCCTCGTCGTGGGCATCAAAGACCATCTCCTGCGTCTCGCGCGGATAGGCAATGGAGAATGGCATGCGGCTATGGCAAAGTTTGAAATGGGCAACCTTCACGGTCGTGAGTGCACCGTCCATCAAAACCGTCTCCACACTCCAGTCGAACTGGTACGCCTCCCCAGGATCAAAGATCAGCGGGATGAACGCCTGCGCCTGTTGTCGGCCGTGCGCAATGCGCCAATTCTTTGTGTAGCGTCGAACACTGTCATACCCGCCGCCAAAACCATCATCGGAGAGTTCCTTCCAGATTTTGGTCATCCGCTTGCGGTGTTTCTTCGGAAGCGCCTCGTTCTCCTCAAGCGTTTCATCCAGACGCGCGCGCCAAGGCCCGAGCACCGGGTATGGCTGCGATTTGCGCTCATATTTGAACTCCGTCACTCCCGATCGGATTATCTTTCGAACCGTTGCACGGCTCAAATTGAGCGAACGGCAAATTTCCTTGATGCTCTTTTTTTCGATCAGGTGTAAGCGACGCACTTTTCTAATAGTTTCCACGCAAATCATCCCGCTTGCCTCTCCATCGACTGCTCAATGAAAAGGATGTCTACAACCATAGGGAGGGGTCAAATTTGGACGCCGATTTCCCCGCTTAGGGGGTCAAAATTGCACGCTTTTCTACACCTCTAGGTCTCGCCTCGGGAAGAAGCTCGCCTATATCCATCGCATTGGAGCGGATTGCAGCCGCTCTAATTGCCCGTTTGTCAGCGGGCGTGTTCGCGCTATGACCTCTACTGAAAGTCGGCTCGCTCTCGCGAAGGCGTCCATACCGGTTCTTGGAGAGCGTTGAGTGATCCGGGATACGGTCCCTCAGATCGAGGCGGCGGAACCACCGATATGCCAGATTCAGATGCGCCTCTTCGCACAGTCTTCACTTGGAACGGATGCCGAGCGATAGCCGACCAGCAGCATCCGGATCAGCAGTTCAGAATCGACCGACGGACGACCGGTGTGGCTGCAAAAGTCAGTGAGATGCGATCGAGTGCTGCTCAGATCAACAAAGCGATCAATCGACCGAAGCAAGTGATCTTGGGGAACGTGGTCCTCCAAAATACGCCCGAGGCATTAAATCTGAAGACACGCACCCGTTCATATTCGAGGCATGTCCTGAAATGTCGTACGGATAAGCTTTGTCCTGTTCAAACGGATCAAGAGAGACCAGAACGGCTCTAAGTTTGCTTCTTGCCCGACAAGAGTTGTGTTTCAAGCCGGACAAGTTTCGATTCATACCGGACGACACACATTCGGAGAATGGTGGCTGGGGTGGTAGGATTCGAACCTACGATACACGGTACCAAAAACCGCTGCCTTACCACTTGGCTACACCCCATCGGTGAGCGGCTGTCTACGATTGTTGCTGGCAGGGTTCAAGGGGATTCAGGTAAAAAAGTGGGCCCTCCATAAAAAATTTTGGCCGCGCTTGCTGCTGCGTCTGTGTCGCGGTTCCCTTGACTTGTTTTCGATACCGATATTGCCGCGCGTCTGTCTCAGGACAGAGAATCCAGGACACTAAGATCTCCCCGGGCCTTAGACCCTTTTTATGCAAATTCGGGCCCGGCAATGTCACTTTTACCGCCGTCGGCGCTCCGACGACTTACATTGAATCTAAGAGCCCGCGGGAGAACGGACACGGCGAAAACTTCGATGGCCGGTTCAGGGACCAACTATTCAACGGCGAAATCGTCTAAAGCCTGCGCAAAGCACAAATCCTGATCGAACAATGGAGGACACACTACAACACAAAACGCCCCCACAGTGAATTTGGGCTATCGCCCACCGGCGCTCGAAACCATCATACGGATGGATCACAGGCCGATGATGCACTAACACCCAACTTGGACCAGTCAGATTAGGCTGCTCACTGAACAACTGGATCCTTCTGGATCGCCTCAAGGGTGATGCAACGTCAGACCCGGCTGGGTTGCGGATCTGGATTCGTGAACCGAATGTTAACGGCCTGTTTTCCGCGTGTTCAACCGTAGTCTTTAACACTTAATTGTGATTCCTTGCCTGAAAAGTCTGATGGCCGAGATACGCAACAAAACCCGGGGGGGGGTGAATGGATGTTGGACCTTGCTTTAACCTTTTCAGCTACTTCAGTTTGGGTTGCCGTTGGTTTCTTGTCAGGGTTTTCTTTTTTATTGACTTGAAGGAACCGTTTGGCAGATGCACGAGCCCTCAACCCCTTACACCGCTGCAATGAACGCATTTCAGTTAGAAAGCGAAGACGCCGATGGCTACGCTGCGATGTGGGCCGCTTGTCAACTCATGGCTTTGCTTGACGATAGGCCGGAACTAATGAAGGAATTTGCGGACTTGTGGGCGAAAAAGTGGAAACTCGATACACATTCGCACTTTAACGAAGACCCCATTTAGCACCTTTTGCAGCGCGAAATCTGCGTTCAAGAGGCCCAGTAGTGCGCGGAATTACCGGCCCGTTCAGCAAGGGCCAGCCCCTATCAATAAAGGGGTTTGCAGCGGCCACTTGCTCCACCACCTGACGAATAGGGAAAGCCCACATTGACCGCAGAGGCCCTCAATATGCCTGTCGATCACACGAACGAGGTTCAGGCGCAGCTTCGTCGTTCGATCTCCAGAAATTACTTAAGATCAGTATTGTAGCAATTGATAAGAAGCGCATTCGAGGCAACAAACTCGAAAAGATACAGCATGCGTTGAGGGTGAGCAGCTTTGAATGAAGAAAAGACGATCGACTAAGTAACAATCGCTCCGAAGCTCAACTTAGAGCGCGGTGTGCGTAAAACATAGTAAGTTCAAGGGAACTCGAAAAATACCTGATTACCAACAATGTATAGAGAGAGGTATTTGGTAGCGGAGGAGGGACTTGAACCCCCGACACGCGGATTATGATTCCGCTGCTCTAACCAACTGAGCTACTCCGCCATGAGTGAGAGGCGATGTAAGGGAGCGGTCAGGAAGGGTCAAGAGGGAAAACACCCCCGACTAGCGGATTCTTTCAGTTCGTCGGCTGCCCCTCCTGCGGCAGAGCAGCACCCGTTGCAATCCCAGAGGCAACACCGGCGATGAAAGCGGCGCAGCGGTCAGGCTCGGTGATCAGGATCATGTGCCCTGCCCTTTCAATCACCTCGTATCCCAGCCCAAAGCGCTCCATCGGCGGGCCGTGGTGAGGGGCGGACAGGATTGCATCCTCGGTGCCGTAGAGGATGGCACCCGGCGTCCGGAGCGCATCATAGCGGGCGACTTGCTCGGAGATGCTGAGATCAACGCCGATCACATCCTCGGACGCCGTGACAAAGGCCGAGGGGCGCAGGCCAAGGGCGCCGCCCGCGCGATCCAGAAAATCCGAAGGCGGCGTTTCCGGATCGAACACTGCGCCCAATGTATGCGGTGCGGTTTTTGCTGCGATGGGAACGGCCAGCGTGTTGCCAATCAAGCGTCGCAGCCATTGCGTGCGAATCTCCAACGGTTTGAAAACCGTCGGCGTCCCCGGCAGTTTTTGGGTCAAAGGGGCAAGCAGCGCCAGCCCGCCTACCCTTTCAGGAAAGTCCAGCGCCATCGCGAGTGACACCGCTCCGCCCAGCGAATGCCCAACCAGTGTCGCGCCAGAGACCTCTTTGGCCTCAAGAAACTCGGCAATCATCCGCGCCTGTTCTGGCAGACGGGCCAAATCGGCGCTGTCTCGAGTGGAATACCCGCATCCCGGTCGATCAAGGGCGATGACGTGGTACTCCTCGGCCAGTTTGTCGACCAGCGCGTAGGTATAGTGCTGTAATTGCCCTGCGAGCCCGTGGATCATCACGATGGTCTGCGCATTCGGGTCGCCTTTTTCGACGTAGTGAATACGCCCACCGCGCACCGGCAGGATTTGCCCCATCTGCGGAACGGTTTTCAGCCCCTCCCGCATCAGGCTGCGAGTCCACAGATTCATCGCCAGCAGAAACGCCGCGAAGACGGCCAGTAGAATAAAAAGCGTCGTCATATCAAACCTCGCTGCCTGCGGCTGGAACCGGAGCGTATTGCTCTAACCCGGATTGTGCCATGCGTTTTTGGAATTCTGCAACCGTTCCGGGCCACAGAGTGTCGCTAACACGCGATATGTCCGGTGTATGTAACATGCGATCTGTCCGGTTCTATTCTGTCTCTGAGAGGAGGCGTTATGAACCGAGCAGAAGTGTTACAGGAAGTTCGACTGATGAAGTTTGAAGATGTGTATTCGCGGCGAAGCGCGAACAAGCTGACGCAAGAACAGGCGGCTGAGATACTGGGTGTATCCGTGCGCACCGTCAGGCGTTGGGAGGATCGATTTGAGGCGGATGGTGCAGAAGGTCTGTACGACCGTCGGCTTGGCAAACTGGCCAACAATCGTGTTGCCACGGATAAGGTCATGGAGATGCTTGAACTGTTTGATACCAAGTACTGGGATTACACGCCGAAGCATTTCCACGAGAAGCTGGTGGCCCACCATGGTTTCACACAGAGCTACAACTGGGTGCGGCTTACACTGCAGCGCCACGGCCGGGTTCAGGCAGCACCCCGACGAGGTGCCCATCGGCGCAAGCGGCCCCGCCGTCCGATGGTTGGCATGATGTTGCATCAGGACGGCTCCAGCCATGAATGGGTTCCGGGTCAGTGGTGGGATCTGATCGTCACCATGGACGATGCCACCAACCGGGTTTATTCGGCATTCTTTGTCGAGGAAGAAGGGACGATGAGCAGTTTTCAGGGGCTGACAGAGGTGATCGAGGCGCAAGGTCTGTTTTGCTCGCTCTATGCCGATCGGGGCTCTCATTACTGGCATACGCCCGAAGCGGGCGGCAAAGTGGACAAGGACAATCTGACCCAGGTCGGGCGCGCCTTGCAGCAACTCGGCATTGAGCTGATCCCGGCCTATTCACCGCAGGCCCGTGGACGGTCTGAACGCATGTTTGGCACGTTCCAGAACCGATTGCCGCAGGAACTGCGGTCCCATGGGATCACAACCATTGAAGAGGCCAATCAGTTCCTGAAAGAGGTCTATCTTCCCCCTGACTTCCGACCTTTTTGTTGATCTGACTGGGTTTTTGGTTTGTTTTCAGGTGTGGTTGCTCAGAGGCGCGTTGTAGTGCCCCATTATTATAAAAAGTATTGACATGGGCCTTCAGATGGCTAACCTCCTGACTTCCGACCTTTTTGTTGATCTGACTGGGTTTTTGGTTTGTTTTCAGGTGTGGTTGCTCAGAGGCGCGTTGTAGTGCCCCATTATTATAAAAAGTATTGACATGGGCCTTCAGATGGCTAACCTCTTCGCCCATGTTCATCCGCACCAAACATGACGCAAAGCTCAACCGCACACGGATCCAGATCGTTGAATCCGTCCGCACCGGCTCCAAGGTACGCCAGAAGATCCTGCGCCATGTGGGTGTGGCCCATAACGACAGCGAGATTGAGGATATCAAGCGTCTGGCGGGCCGCTTGATGGAGCAATTACGCATTGATCGCTCGCCGCAAATGGAACTGTTCACGCCCACGGAATATGCCGATCTGCAGGCGCTGGTGCGCCGCGCTCCGCGGCCGGACAAGCTTGGCGTTGATCTTGCCGAGTGCCGTGAGGAGGCGCGGGTCTCTCTGGGTCTGCGGGATGTCATGGGGACGATGTATGACCAACTGGGTTGGGGGGCCCTTCTGGGGGCGGCGCGTAAAAGTGCCAATCGCATTGTGAAAGAGCTGGTTATGGCGCGGATCGCACAGCCCGAGAGCAAGCGCGCGACCGTGGAGGCGTTGGAGAACCAGGCAGGCATCACGCTCAATCTGGACGTGGTCTATCGGAGCATGGATTACATCAATACGCCGGTGATAGACGGGATTTGCAAAACCTCTCACGCGGCGGCAGAGAAGTTGCTGGGCGGGCCAGTGACCGTGCTGTTCTACGATTGCACGACCCTGGCCTTTGACACCGAGCGCGAGGACCCGGCCGAGGATGCGGACGGGGTCGAGCAGGATCATCTTCTGGCCAAGGGCTTCAGCAAGGATGGCAAGCATCACCGCGCTCAGGTCATGCTGGCGCTGATCGTCACCTCCGATGGGCTGCCTGTGGGCTATGAACTCTTCCCGGGAAACACCTGGGAAGGTCATACGCTGGAAGCTGCGCTGAAGGCGTTGGAGGGACGCTTCGACGTGGCCAGGGTCACGTTCGTGGCCGATGCCGCCATGCTCAGCAAGGACAACCAGCAGATGTTGCAGAACAAGGGTCTGCCCTACATCCTCGGCTATCGCATGAAGTCCGCCCCGGCCGCCGTGAAGGCGAACATTTTGAGCCCGGAGGGACGCCAGCCTTGGGCTGGACACGGTTCTGAAGAGGCAACCGAGAAGGGCTGGTACAAGGTGATCGACCAGGAGGGAGCGCGGGTCATTGTGACCTGGTCACCCACCCGGGCACGCAATGATGCCCACAAGCGCGACAAGGCAATCGAAAAGCTGCACAAGAAGCTCAAGCGCTCTCGCAAACCCGGCAGCTTCAGCAGCCGGGGATATGGCCGCTTCCTGGCCTTCCCCGACAGCGGGGACGTCACGCTGGATGATGCAAAGATCAAGGCAGCGGCACAATGGGACGGGCTGCATGCCATTGTTGTTCATGGTGCGGACGAACTGGAGGCACAGGACGTCATTGCCCGCTATCACCAGTTGTGGGAGATCGAAGCCTGCTTCCGCACCAACAAGCACGATCTGAAAATCCGGCCCATCTATCACTGGTCGCCGCGTCGGGTCCGGGCCCATATCGCCATCTGCTACATGGCCTTCTGCTGCCTGCAGCACCTGCGCAAGCATCTGGACCTGCTCGGACACCCGATGAGCCCGGCTCGTATCCGCAACGAGTTGAACGCATTGCAGCTCTCGATCCTGCGCCACAAAGGCACCCCTGACCGCTACGGCATGCCAAGCCATGCCACGGTCGATGCCAGACGCATCCTCACCTGCGTCGGCCTGACCTGGAACGAAGCCCCTTTCAAGATACCCCCCGGGCGCACCCGAAAAACTGGCCAGACCAAAGCCTGAGCTCCCTCAACACTCCGAAACAATCGCTGGCGAAAAAAGTCCGTGTAGTGCCTTTTGGCAACCAAGGCATAATAATATCAATGACTTATACGAAAAAATGTCGGAAGTCAGGAAAGAGGTCTATCTTCCCCCTGACTTCCGACCTTTTTGTTGATCTGACTGGGTTTTTGGTTTGTTTTCAGGTGTGGTTGCTCAGAGGCGCGTTGTAGTGCCCCATTATTATAAAAAGTATTGACATGGGCCTTCAGATGGCTAACCTCTTCGCCCATGTTCATCCGCACCAAACATGACGCAAAGCTCAACCGCACACGGATCCAGATCGTTGAATCCGTCCGCACCGGCTCCAAGGTACGCCAGAAGATCCTGCGCCATGTGGGTGTGGCCCATAACGACAGCGAGATTGAGGATATCAAGCGTCTGGCGGGCCGCTTGATGGAGCAATTACGCATTGATCGCTCGCCGCAAATGGAACTGTTCACGCCCACGGAATATGCCGATCTGCAGGCGCTGGTGCGCCGCGCTCCGCGGCCGGACAAGCTTGGCGTTGATCTTGCCGAGTGCCGTGAGGAGGCGCGGGTCTCTCTGGGTCTGCGGGATGTCATGGGGACGATGTATGACCAACTGGGTTGGGGGGCCCTTCTGGGGGCGGCGCGTAAAAGTGCCAATCGCATTGTGAAAGAGCTGGTTATGGCGCGGATCGCACAGCCCGAGAGCAAGCGCGCGACCGTGGAGGCGTTGGAGAACCAGGCAGGCATCACGCTCAATCTGGACGTGGTCTATCGGAGCATGGATTACATCAATACGCCGGTGATAGACGGGATTTGCAAAACCTCTCACGCGGCGGCAGAGAAGTTGCTGGGCGGGCCAGTGACCGTGCTGTTCTACGATTGCACGACCCTGGCCTTTGACACCGAGCGCGAGGACCCGGCCGAGGATGCGGACGGGGTCGAGCAGGATCATCTTCTGGCCAAGGGCTTCAGCAAGGATGGCAAGCATCACCGCGCTCAGGTCATGCTGGCGCTGATCGTCACCTCCGATGGGCTGCCTGTGGGCTATGAACTCTTCCCGGGAAACACCTGGGAAGGTCATACGCTGGAAGCTGCGCTGAAGGCGTTGGAGGGACGCTTCGACGTGGCCAGGGTCACGTTCGTGGCCGATGCCGCCATGCTCAGCAAGGACAACCAGCAGATGTTGCAGAACAAGGGTCTGCCCTACATCCTCGGCTATCGCATGAAGTCCGCCCCGGCCGCCGTGAAGGCGAACATTTTGAGCCCGGAGGGACGCCAGCCTTGGGCTGGACACGGTTCTGAAGAGGCAACCGAGAAGGGCTGGTACAAGGTGATCGACCAGGAGGGAGCGCGGGTCATTGTGACCTGGTCACCCACCCGGGCACGCAATGATGCCCACAAGCGCGACAAGGCAATCGAAAAGCTGCACAAGAAGCTCAAGCGCTCTCGCAAACCCGGCAGCTTCAGCAGCCGGGGATATGGCCGCTTCCTGGCCTTCCCCGACAGCGGGGACGTCACGCTGGATGATGCAAAGATCAAGGCAGCGGCACAATGGGACGGGCTGCATGCCATTGTTGTTCATGGTGCGGACGAACTGGAGGCACAGGACGTCATTGCCCGCTATCACCAGTTGTGGGAGATCGAAGCCTGCTTCCGCACCAACAAGCACGATCTGAAAATCCGGCCCATCTATCACTGGTCGCCGCGTCGGGTCCGGGCCCATATCGCCATCTGCTACATGGCCTTCTGCTGCCTGCAGCACCTGCGCAAGCATCTGGACCTGCTCGGACACCCGATGAGCCCGGCTCGTATCCGCAACGAGTTGAACGCATTGCAGCTCTCGATCCTGCGCCACAAAGGCACCCCTGACCGCTACGGCATGCCAAGCCATGCCACGGTCGATGCCAGACGCATCCTCACCTGCGTCGGCCTGACCTGGAACGAAGCCCCTTTCAAGATACCCCCCGGGCGCACCCGAAAAACTGGCCAGACCAAAGCCTGAGCTCCCTCAACACTCCGAAACAATCGCTGGCGAAAAAAGTCCGTGTAGTGCCTTTTGGCAACCAAGGCATAATAATATCAATGACTTATACGAAAAAATGTCGGAAGTCAGGAAAGAGGTCTATCTTCCCCCTGACTTCCGACCTTTTTGTTGATCTGACTGGGTTTTTGGTTTGTTTTCAGGTGTGGTTGCTCAGAGGCGCGTTGTAGTGCCCCATTATTATAAAAAGTATTGACATGGGCCTTCAGATGGCTAACCTCTTCGCCCATGTTCATCCGCACCAAACATGACGCAAAGCTCAACCGCACACGGATCCAGATCGTTGAATCCGTCCGCACCGGCTCCAAGGTACGCCAGAAGATCCTGCGCCATGTGGGTGTGGCCCATAACGACAGCGAGATTGAGGATATCAAGCGTCTGGCGGGCCGCTTGATGGAGCAATTACGCATTGATCGCTCGCCGCAAATGGAACTGTTCACGCCCACGGAATATGCCGATCTGCAGGCGCTGGTGCGCCGCGCTCCGCGGCCGGACAAGCTTGGCGTTGATCTTGCCGAGTGCCGTGAGGAGGCGCGGGTCTCTCTGGGTCTGCGGGATGTCATGGGGACGATGTATGACCAACTGGGTTGGGGGGCCCTTCTGGGGGCGGCGCGTAAAAGTGCCAATCGCATTGTGAAAGAGCTGGTTATGGCGCGGATCGCACAGCCCGAGAGCAAGCGCGCGACCGTGGAGGCGTTGGAGAACCAGGCAGGCATCACGCTCAATCTGGACGTGGTCTATCGGAGCATGGATTACATCAATACGCCGGTGATAGACGGGATTTGCAAAACCTCTCACGCGGCGGCAGAGAAGTTGCTGGGCGGGCCAGTGACCGTGCTGTTCTACGATTGCACGACCCTGGCCTTTGACACCGAGCGCGAGGACCCGGCCGAGGATGCGGACGGGGTCGAGCAGGATCATCTTCTGGCCAAGGGCTTCAGCAAGGATGGCAAGCATCACCGCGCTCAGGTCATGCTGGCGCTGATCGTCACCTCCGATGGGCTGCCTGTGGGCTATGAACTCTTCCCGGGAAACACCTGGGAAGGTCATACGCTGGAAGCTGCGCTGAAGGCGTTGGAGGGACGCTTCGACGTGGCCAGGGTCACGTTCGTGGCCGATGCCGCCATGCTCAGCAAGGACAACCAGCAGATGTTGCAGAACAAGGGTCTGCCCTACATCCTCGGCTATCGCATGAAGTCCGCCCCGGCCGCCGTGAAGGCGAACATTTTGAGCCCGGAGGGACGCCAGCCTTGGGCTGGACACGGTTCTGAAGAGGCAACCGAGAAGGGCTGGTACAAGGTGATCGACCAGGAGGGAGCGCGGGTCATTGTGACCTGGTCACCCACCCGGGCACGCAATGATGCCCACAAGCGCGACAAGGCAATCGAAAAGCTGCACAAGAAGCTCAAGCGCTCTCGCAAACCCGGCAGCTTCAGCAGCCGGGGATATGGCCGCTTCCTGGCCTTCCCCGACAGCGGGGACGTCACGCTGGATGATGCAAAGATCAAGGCAGCGGCACAATGGGACGGGCTGCATGCCATTGTTGTTCATGGTGCGGACGAACTGGAGGCACAGGACGTCATTGCCCGCTATCACCAGTTGTGGGAGATCGAAGCCTGCTTCCGCACCAACAAGCACGATCTGAAAATCCGGCCCATCTATCACTGGTCGCCGCGTCGGGTCCGGGCCCATATCGCCATCTGCTACATGGCCTTCTGCTGCCTGCAGCACCTGCGCAAGCATCTGGACCTGCTCGGACACCCGATGAGCCCGGCTCGTATCCGCAACGAGTTGAACGCATTGCAGCTCTCGATCCTGCGCCACAAAGGCACCCCTGACCGCTACGGCATGCCAAGCCATGCCACGGTCGATGCCAGACGCATCCTCACCTGCGTCGGCCTGACCTGGAACGAAGCCCCTTTCAAGATACCCCCCGGGCGCACCCGAAAAACTGGCCAGACCAAAGCCTGAGCTCCCTCAACACTCCGAAACAATCGCTGGCGAAAAAAGTCCGTGTAGTGCCTTTTGGCAACCAAGGCATAATAATATCAATGACTTATACGAAAAAATGTCGGAAGTCAGGAAAGAGGTCTATCTTCCCGAACACAATGCCCTGTTTGCAAAGGAGCCGGAGGATACGACCTCGGCCTTCGTGCCGTTTACAGGCAATGTGCGCGACACCCTGTGTGTGCAGGAAGACCGCGTCGTCGGCAACGACAATACGGTGCGCTACAAGGGCCTGGTCATGCAGATCGCGGCAGACAGGCACCGTCATCATTTCGTCAAGGCGAAGGTCAGGGTCCACGAATACCCCGATGGTCAACTGGTCATCTTCCACGGCCCGAGATGCATTGGCCGCTACCAGCCTGACGGATCACCCATCACACAGGAGGATAGCAAACACAAAGTCGCGTGACCCGCTTCGACGTGGCGCGAACGCGGTGGCCCAAATCTACGGTCGCCTACGGCTCCCTCCGAATTGGGCCACCGCGCAATCAACTGAAGCGGACAATTGGCATGTTACCTACACCGGACAATTCAGAATGTTCTCGACACCGTTCCGGGCCACAGAGTCGTGTTGCGCCCTTCGGCGTCTTGATACCACGACGAGCACCCTCCGACCTGCCAGACACTATCGGTGTGACGGTCCTGCATTTCCTTGGTTAACGCAGCTTGCCGTGCGGGGTCGGGAACAACCACCTCCAGCCCTTGGCTTTGCATCCCGTCCAGAACGCGACCGATATGGCCGACCTGCGCCTCAATCATCAGCACGACCGAGTTGTGGCCGAGGCCCGTATGAGGCCCAAGCAGGATAAAGAAATTCGGAAATCCTGCGATGGCAGTACCCAGATTGGCTTGCATCCCCCTTGCCCATGCATTGCGCAATGTCTGCCCACCTGTCCCAGTGATGTCGAGGCGTTCGACCATATCGGTGACGTGAAAACCAGTGCCCCAGATCAGGATGTCAGCCTGCGTTTCGCCGCCGTCGGCTGCGATGATCCTGTCTCCTTCAATCGAACGGACTGCTTGCGGTATAACGTCGACATTGTCGCGCGCAAGCGCCGGATACCAATCGTTAGAACTGAGGATCCGCTTGCAGCCAATCCGGTAATTTGGCGTCAGCTTCTCGATTTCGGCAGGGTCTGAGATCGCGCGTTCAAGCTCTTTTCGCCACAACTTCATGGCGTATTGCACCATTTTCGGATCGCCGCGGAACACTCGATGGCGGTATTCAAAAACCGCGAAGATCAGCTTGCGCCGCAGTCGCGGCAACAAAGGAATCCGCGCGTTAAGCCTGCGAACCCAAGGCGCGATCGGGCCGTCAGGACGCGGCAGAACATAAGGCGCGCTGCGTTGGAAAATCGTGACATGGCGGGCCGTTTTGGTGATCTCTGGCACGAATTGTACCGCCGAGGCGCCCGTGCCGACCACCGCCACGCGCTTACCCGCGACTGAAGCGTTGTGATCCCAATGCGCCGAATGAAACGTCGGGCCCGGAAAGCTTTCGGCCCCTGGAATGTCCGGAATACTGGGATGATGCAGCGCACCGATGGCCGAAACCAGAAACCGCGCCGACCAGATTTGCCCCGACTGCGTTTCGACGTGCCAGCGCGCGCCATCCCATTTGGCCGACTTCAACTCCTGCTGAAAATGACAGAGGTCGTAAAGGCCTTCCTTGCGCGCAACATCTTGCAAATAAGCCTGAATTTCGGCCCCTCCCGCATAGGCGCGGCTCCAGTTCGGGTTTAAGTGCGTGGCCATCGAATAAAGGTGCGAGGGGATATCACAGGCAACACCGGGATAGGTATTCTCGCGCCATGTCCCGCCGATATCACCAGCCTTTTCCAGAATAGCGATGTTGCGGAGGCCACGTTTGCGCGCCTCAAGCGCCATGGTCAACCCGGAAAACCCGGCCCCGATGATCAGCATATCGACATTGTGATCCACGCCCTCACCCCTCTTCAAGACGACCAGAGTGTATTGGCAAAGACTATAAGCGCAGGCGGCGCCCTGAACAGCGTCCCGTTGGGTAATGCCGCCAAATAGCACTCGCATACGCTGAGTGTGACGTGCCACTATGTCGTTTTCGACGAATTCGATCAGTCAAAACGCCCCTTTTTGGCAATAAGGCTCGCAGAATCCGTCGTCATTGCGACCGAAAAGGTCGGAATCCGGAGCACCACACACGCAAAGAGTGTCTAGCCTTCCCAACCAACCCACATAACCAAAGACGCCTATTCGGTGTCCGTTTAACATCGAAATCACAAGGAAAAATTCAAGGCGCGACAGAACCTGAGTGGGTCAGGGTTTAAAGCCGCGCGCCTGAACGACCGGTGCGATCACCGCAAAAACATAAGAGAAGAGCCAGCAAATAGAACGGCCTTCCACCCTATCAAATCGACAACACGGAGGAAATTGATGTCGATTAAAGAACCGTTTACGGATTTGGACATTAAGACTGCGGATAGCGGTTTTTATGAGAATAACAGCGTTCCGATTGCGCTGATCAGTAAGGGTGTGATGGTAGCCCTTGTGCTTTGGGCGCTGATTTTTCCGGCGAACGCGAACAGCACTCTGGGCAGCTGGAACTCTCAGCTTCTGGAGGTCTTCAACAGCTTTTACATCATCATTGTGGGCCTGTTCTTCTTCTTTTTGGCCATCGTTGCGCTGCTTCCGTCCACCGGCAAGCGGGTGATGGGCACGCCCGGCGAAAAGCCCGAGTTCTCGAACTTCTCGTGGTTCTCGATGATGTTTGGCGCCGGTCTGGGTGTGGGCCTGATGGTGTTCGCCACCGCCGAGCCTCTGGGCCTGTGGGGTTCGAACCCTGTGGTTGTTGCGGGCGACGTGCCTGGCAATGAGCCCGAGGCGGTCCAGTCGGCCTATCGCTACACCTATCTGCACTACGGCTTCCACGCCTGGGCGATCTACGTGGTGACCGGCCTGTCGCTGGCCTATTACGCCTATACGCGCAACATGCCGCTGACCATCCGCTCGGCGCTGACGCCGCTGTTCGGCAAGCTGATGAACGGCTTCCTGGGCCATGTGGTCGACGTTCTGGGCGTTGTGGCAACGATCCTGGGTGTGTCGGTGACCATCGGCTATGGCATCAGCCAGTTCATCGACGGTGTCTATGCGATCACCGGGATGGAGTGGGTCATGGATCTGGGCGGCGAAGTGCCGACCCCGTCGAAGGTTGGCCTGATTGCAGGTCTGCTGGTGATCATGGGCCTGTCGATCATCTCGGCTGTGTCGGGTGTTGGCCGCGGTGTTAAGTACCTGTCGAACCTGAACCTGGTGCTGTCGATCATCCTGCTGGGCACATTTGTCGTCTTCGGCTCGTTCATCTTTGCGATGACCACCTATGGCACCGCGATGGTGGATTACATCCTGCACTTCCTGTCGCTGAGCTTTAACGCCTATGGCCCGCTCTCGACCGAGGCGTTTGCGGCGGCTCTGCCGGCCGAGGCTCAGGCCCATGCGGATGCCCTGATGGGTGGCGCGACCAATGCCTGGGGCAGCTTTGACGGCTTCAAGAGCGGTCTGGAAGGCGCGGCAGCGGAACTCGACGAGGCCACTCTGGCCGCGGCCTATGCCGCCGGTGAGCAGGGTCGTCAGTTTGGCTGGCAAGCTGGCTGGACCACGTTCTACTGGGCCTGGTGGATTGCGTTCTCGCCCTTTGTTGGCCTGTTCCTGGCGCGCATCTCCAAGGGCCGTTCGGTTCGCGAGTTCATCCTGGGCTGCGTCTTCGCACCGGCGCTGGTCTGCTTTGCCTGGATGACCGTTCTGGGTGGCACCGCGATCGATCTGGAACTGGCCGGTGAAGCCGGAGGCGCGATCATCGGGGCATCGAACACCAACAAGCTGTTCGTGACGCTGTCCTACATGATCGACGGTGGTCTGTTGTCGATGCTGAACGTGATGTGCGTTGTGCTGATCATGACCTTCCTGGTGACCTCGGCGGATTCGGGCATCCTGGTGATGAACACGATCATGTCGGGCGGCAGCCAGGAGACGGGCATCAAGCACCGCATCATCTGGGGTCTGATCCTGACAGCTGTGATCGGCGCGCTGATCCTTGCGGCGGGGGACAACAACCCGCTGGACGCTCTGCGCAACGCGATGATCATCGGCGCACTGCCGTTTACCATGGTGATGGGCCTGATGATGGTCTCCCTCGCCAAGGCGCTGTTCCGCGATGGCCAACGTGACAAACACGCCGCCACAACGCAGGCCGCAGAATAAACGCACCTAAACCCAAACAATCCAAGCGCCGCCCAAAAGGGCGGCGCTTTTGCGTGTCGCATCCTGCAAGCACATATCGCTATCAGAGAGGTCAGCGCGCCGCGAATCCGTCATTTCCTGACTTCCGACCTTTTTGTTGATCTGACTGGGTTTTTGGTTTGTTTTCAGGTGTGGTTGCTCAGAGGCGCGTTGTAGTGCCCCATTATTATAAAAAGTATTGACATGGGCCTTCAGATGGCTAACCTCTTCGCCCATGTTCATCCGCACCAAACATGACGCAAAGCTCAACCGCACACGGATCCAGATCGTTGAATCCGTCCGCACCGGCTCCAAGGTACGCCAGAAGATCCTGCGCCATGTGGGTGTGGCCCATAACGACAGCGAGATTGAGGATATCAAGCGTCTGGCGGGCCGCTTGATGGAGCAATTACGCATTGATCGCTCGCCGCAAATGGAACTGTTCACGCCCACGGAATATGCCGATCTGCAGGCGCTGGTGCGCCGCGCTCCGCGGCCGGACAAGCTTGGCGTTGATCTTGCCGAGTGCCGTGAGGAGGCGCGGGTCTCTCTGGGTCTGCGGGATGTCATGGGGACGATGTATGACCAACTGGGTTGGGGGGCCCTTCTGGGGGCGGCGCGTAAAAGTGCCAATCGCATTGTGAAAGAGCTGGTTATGGCGCGGATCGCACAGCCCGAGAGCAAGCGCGCGACCGTGGAGGCGTTGGAGAACCAGGCAGGCATCACGCTCAATCTGGACGTGGTCTATCGGAGCATGGATTACATCAATACGCCGGTGATAGACGGGATTTGCAAAACCTCTCACGCGGCGGCAGAGAAGTTGCTGGGCGGGCCAGTGACCGTGCTGTTCTACGATTGCACGACCCTGGCCTTTGACACCGAGCGCGAGGACCCGGCCGAGGATGCGGACGGGGTCGAGCAGGATCATCTTCTGGCCAAGGGCTTCAGCAAGGATGGCAAGCATCACCGCGCTCAGGTCATGCTGGCGCTGATCGTCACCTCCGATGGGCTGCCTGTGGGCTATGAACTCTTCCCGGGAAACACCTGGGAAGGTCATACGCTGGAAGCTGCGCTGAAGGCGTTGGAGGGACGCTTCGACGTGGCCAGGGTCACGTTCGTGGCCGATGCCGCCATGCTCAGCAAGGACAACCAGCAGATGTTGCAGAACAAGGGTCTGCCCTACATCCTCGGCTATCGCATGAAGTCCGCCCCGGCCGCCGTGAAGGCGAACATTTTGAGCCCGGAGGGACGCCAGCCTTGGGCTGGACACGGTTCTGAAGAGGCAACCGAGAAGGGCTGGTACAAGGTGATCGACCAGGAGGGAGCGCGGGTCATTGTGACCTAGTCACCCACCCGGGCACGCAATGATGCCCACAAGCGCGACAAGGCAATCGAAAAGCTGCACAAGAAGCTCAAGCGCTCTCGCAAACCCGGCAGCTTCAGCAGCCGGGGATATGGCCGCTTCCTGGCCTTCCCCGACAGCGGGGACGTCACGCTGGATGATGCAAAGATCAAGGCAGCGGCACAATGGGACGGGCTGCATGCCATTGTTGTTCATGGTGCGGACGAACTGGAGGCACAGGACGTCATTGCCCGCTATCACCAGTTGTGGGAGATCGAAGCCTGCTTCCGCACCAACAAGCACGATCTGAAAATCCGGCCCATCTATCACTGGTCGCCGCGTCGGGTCCGGGCCCATATCGCCATCTGCTACATGGCCTTCTGCTGCCTGCAGCACCTGCGCAAGCATCTGGACCTGCTCGGACACCCGATGAGCCCGGCTCGTATCCGCAACGAGTTGAACGCATTGCAGCTCTCGATCCTGCGCCACAAAGGCACCCCTGACCGCTACGGCATGCCAAGCCATGCCACGGTCGATGCCAGACGCATCCTCACCTGCGTCGGCCTGACCTGGAACGAAGCCCCTTTCAAGATACCCCCCGGGCGCACCCGAAAAACTGGCCAGACCAAAGCCTGAGCTCCCTCAACACTCCGAAACAATCGCTGGCGAAAAAAGTCCGTGTAGTGCCTTTTGGCAACCAAGGCATAATAATATCAATGACTTATACGAAAAAATGTCGGAAGTCAGGCGCTGATCCTTGCGGCGGGGGACAACAACCCGCTGGACGCTCTGCGCAACGCGATGATCATCGGCGCACTGCCGTTTACCATGGTGATGGGCCTGATGATGGTCTCCCTCGCCAAGGCGCTGTTCCGCGATGGCCAACGTGACAAACACGCCGCCACAACGCAGGCCGCAGAATAAACGCACCTAAACCCAAACAATCCAAGCGCCGCCCAAAAGGGCGGCGCTTTTGCGTGTCGCATCCTGCAAGCACATATCGCTATCAGAGAGGTCAGCGCGCCGCGAATCCGTCATTTTGGTTCCAAGATGGAGGATTGCCCTTTGAATATTCGAACCCAATCACGTTCCGGAGGCCGCGCGGCGCGGCGCGCGCAACGCACAGCTCCGAACTTTGAAATGCTCCCCGGCCTGACCCGCGACATCCCCGAATGCGAGGTGATGGACGGCAGTCAGGTCGAGATGATCGACAATGCCGCCATGGACATTCTGGAAAATGTCGGCGTTCAGTTCCGCGACCCGATCGCGTTGGAGGACTGGAAGAAGGCCGGTGCCAAGGTTGACGGGGAACTGGTCTATCTGGACCGCAACATGGTGCGAGAGCTGATTTCGACCATTCCGGCACAGTTCACCTATCACGCGCGCAACCCGGCCAACAACGTCAAGCTAGGCGGCAAGCATTCAGTCTTTGTGCCGATGACCGGCGCGCCGTTCCTGCGCGATCTGGATGATGTGCGCCGCAATCCGCTGCTGGAAGATCTGGCGATGTTCCACAAGCTCAGCCATATGATGCCCGCACTGCACAGCTCGGCCCACCATATTGTCGAGCCTTATGATCACCCGATCAGCCAACGCCACCTGCGCATTACTTATTCCTCAATGAAATACTCGGACAAGATGTTCATGGGCATGACCACCTCGCCCAAGAATGCCGAGGACGTGATGGATTTGTGCGCTATCCTGTTTGGGGATGAGTTCATCGATAGCCACCCCGTGACCACCGGCAACTGCAACGGCAACAGCCCTCTGGTCTGGGATGAGACCATGTTAGGTGCGATGCGTGCTTTCTGCCGCCGCAATCAGCCGGTCCTCTGCTCGCCCTTCGTTCTGGGGGGCGCTAACACGCCTGCCTCCGTGCCTGCCACTGTGGCGCAATTGACGGCCGAGGCGCTTTCAGCGCTGGCCTATACGCAGGTGGTCCGCAAAGGAACGCCCGCGATCTGGGGTCACTACCTGTCGACCGTGTCGATGAAATCCGGCGCGCCGATGGCTGGCACGCCCGAGATCAGCCTGATGAACTTCATGATCGGTCAGATGGCGCGATTCTATGATGTTCCCTGGCGCACCTCGAACACGTTGGGCGGCGCCAAGACGTTTGACGCACAGGCTGGCTACGAGTCTGCCACGACACTCAGCGCTGTTCTGCATGCCGGGGCGAATTACATCTGGCACTCGGCGGGCTGGAACGAGGCCGGTATGCATTGCTCGGTCGCCAAGTTTATCGTGGATTCGGAACAATGCGCGATGGCCTATCGCATGGCGGAAGGTCCCAAATGGGGCGACTTCGATCAGGCACTGGCCGCCGTTCCGGATGTCGGCCCGGGCGGTCACTATCTGGGCCATCCGCACACGCAGGACAACTTCCAGACAGCGTTCTTCATGCCCGAGCTCTTCGACAACAACTCGATCGAGCAATGGCAGGCTGAAGGCAGCGTTGAGATCACGGAACGCGCCCTCAAACACGCCAAGAAACTGCTGGCCGAGTATCAGGAACCAAAGCTGGACGAGGCTAAGAACGAAGAGCTTCTGGACTATATCGCGCGTCGGGAACGGGAAATTCCGGCAGCGGATGAGTTGAACCAGACCTACTGATACCAACTCCCCTACTGGCCCGCCCACCATTCAGGGCGGGCCTTTTTTTTGCAAAACCGTTAAAGTCACAACAGGCGAAAGAACGTGCGTGTCTCGGGCCGCTCAATGTCGGCAGGCTCGGTTGAGCCCGCCATACTCATTCATCCCGCGCGCGCCATTCTTTCCAACGCAACACGGCATTCGCCCCGATTTCCCGGAATGGCTGGGGCGGCAGGCGTTTTGGGATGTCTTCGGCTTCGAAAAAACTTGTAATGTCGGAACTGTGGCCACAGGCCCTCTCCGCCGCTGCGATCCCGGTCAGATTCCCGCGTGCGGTGCCCAGCCCGTTCTGAACGCAACCGGAATAAACACCCGCCTCGATCTCTCGGGCGACAGAGACACCATTGAGGCTGAGGCATAGGTGACCAGCCCATTGATGTTCCATCCTCAGTCCCGCCAGTTGAGGGAACCGCTGATCGAATTTGCGCTGCATCACTTTGGCCGCGCGCGCCAGATCGCGGGAGGTTGCACTCATGCCCGGGCGCAACGCTGCACAGGTCCGGGTGACAATGCGATTGCCGCCCTGGCCAGCGTCAATCCTGCGCATGGTCGTCCCCATCGGGTCCGAGGGCGTCACGCCCCAGCGCGGCTGCCCGCCCAAACGGGCCAGCGCATCGGAGTCCAACTCCGGCGTCATCGAGGCAAAGAGGAACAGCTGCATCAACCGGTCACGTTCGATCCCGAAGCTTTCCAGATGGCCGTTGACCGTCAAGATGATCTTGCCGGTGCTTACGGTGCCTTTCGCAGTCCGCACCATCCAATCGCTGCCGCGTTTTTCAAACCCAAGAACGGGCGAGTTTTCGAAAATAGCAACCCCATCCCCGGCCAACCCAGCCGCCATCCCCCGAACATAGCCCGCCGGTTGCAGCATGACGGTTCCGGGCGTGAAAAGGCCCGATTGATAGTGCCGCGATCCGGTGAGTTCACGCATCTGCGAGGGGTCCAGCATCACGCTGGTTTCGCCCAAGGTTTCCAAATGCCTCGCGTAGCTGACATTGTGCGCATGGCCCGTGTCGCCTGCCGCTCCATTGACCTTGCCCACTTCGTCGAAAAAGTTGCGGTCGATCTGGTATTGCTCAACGGCGGACCGCGCGAATGCGATGGCCTGCCGGTTGAGCGCGATCATGGTCTTGTCATCTCCCGCTCCGGCATAGTCAGCCGATGCCAGGTCGTGCGGCAGATCGATCATGAAGCCCGAGTTTCGCCCCGCGGCCCCTTCGGCCACGCGACCGGCCTCAAGCACGACCACACGCGCCTTAGGGTCCAATTGGGTCAGACGCCGCGCCGCCGACAAACCGGCAAAGCCGGCGCCGACGACCACGACATCAGCCGTCAGATACTTGTCCAACTCCACCGCGGGCGGTTGGGCGCCGAGGATGGCGCTCCAGGCCGCAGGGCCGCGATGGGTTGGCAGTTTGCGTACTGAGTATGCGCTCAATCGACGGCCTCATCCGCATCATCGGCCAGATCAATCCAGATGGTTTTCAACTGGGTGTACTGATCATGCGCATGGACCGAGTTGTCGCGCCCGCCGAAGCCGGACTGCTTGTAGCCGCCAAAGGGCGTGGTGATATCCCCTTCGCCAAAGCTGTTCACCGTGACAGTGCCAGCCCGGATCGCCCGAGCACCCCGGATCGCGCGTTTCGCGTTGGCCGTGAAGATCGAGGCGCAGAGGCCATACTCGGTATCATTGGCAATTTTGATGGCCTCATCAAAGCCCGAGACCTCAATCACCGACAGGACGGGGCCAAAGATCTCCTCGCGCGCCAGAGTGGCGTCGTTGCCCGAGACTTCGACCACGGTTGCCTCGACGAAGCCCCCGGCGGCTTTGCCGCCAGATTGAACAGAGTCGGCCTTGCCCCCGATCACCACGTTCTCGGCCTGATCCAGATAGCCGCACACTTTGTCATAGTGCCCTTCGCTGACCAGCGCGCCCATACGGGTTTCCGGGTCCAGCGGGTCGCCAATGTTCCACTGTTTGGCGTGATGGGCGATGCGTTCCAGCAACTCGGCCTTAACATCCTTGTGCACGATCAACCGGGACGAGGCCGAGCAGTTTTCGCCCATGTTCCAGAACGCACCATTTACGATATGCGCGGCCACGCGATCCAGGTTTTCGGCGTCATCCATCACGATGGCGGGGTTCTTGCCGCCCATCTCAAGCACGACCTCTTTGGCGTTGCTTTCAGCCGAGTAGGTCAAGAACCGCTTGCCGGTCACGGTCGAACCGGTGAACGAGACCATGTCGATATCCATATGCCGCCCGAGCGGTTCACCCACCGCGGCACCGCCGCCGGGGACGATGTTCAGAACGCCACGCGGCAGACCTGCCTCCATTGCTAGTTCGGCCAAACGCAGCGCGGTCAGCGAGGTCTCTGCTGCGGGCTTCACAACGACCGAGCACCCAGCCGCCAGAGCCGGTCCGATTTTCCAGGCCAGCATGAGCAGCGGGAAGTTCCACGGCAGCACCAGACCCACTACGCCAATCGGCTCACGCACGACCATGGCGATATGGTCATCGTTGGCGGGTGAGACCTGATCGTAGATCTTGTCGATCGCTTCCGCGTGCCATTTCAGACAGTGAATCGTTTCGGGCACGTCCACGGTTTCGCAGTCATAGATGGTCTTGCCGCTATCGATGCTCTCCATCACGGCCAGTTCGCGGGCATTGCGGGTCATCAATTTGCAAAGCCGGATCAAAACGTCCTTGCGCTCCGAAGGGTGCAGTTTCGACCACCGCCCGTCGTCAAAGGCTTCGCGCGCTTTCTCGACCGCGAAATCAACATCCGCAGCACCGCAAGCGGCGATGTCAGCCAGCTTTTCACCGGTCGCGGGGTTCACCGTTTCGAACGTCTCGCCAGAGATCGCCGGGCGGTACGCGCCGTCAATGAATGCTCCGGTCGGCAGAGTCAGGTCTGCGGCGATGGATTTGTATTCGTCCTGTGTCAGCAATTCCATGCCTTAGCCCCCAATTTTCTTTTCAGCTACGATATCAGCGATTGTTTTCTTCAACACGCGGGTCACCTGTTCCAACGCCCGCTTGTCATCCTTGTTCAGCCCCTTAAGCGGAGCCCGCATTGCGCCCGCCTCAATGCTGTTCATGGTGACGCCATGTTTAATGGTCTGGATGAACTTGCCGCCCTGCTCCAGCACCCGCATCAGAGGCATCATCGCGCTCATGATCCGGCGGCCTTTGGCGAAATCTCCTTCGATCACGCAGGCGTTGTACAGCGCCACATGCTCTTCCGGCAGGAAGTTCGACCCGCCGCACACCCAGAAGGGCGCGCCCCAGGCGAAGAACTCCAGCGCCTGATCATCCATGCCGCAACCCAGCTGGATATGCGGGTAGTCGCGCGCCAAAAGATGGACCCGGTTGATATCTCCCGAGCTTTCCTTGATGCCACAGAAATTCCGGCTGCGGCCCACACGGTCGAGGAATTCCTCGCCCATCATCGTACCGGTGCGGTGCGGGTAGTTATACAGCATCACCGGCAGGTCAGCGGCCTTGTCGATGGCCAGCGCGTTCAGCGCGTTTTCCCGGTCGGTGGGCACCGAATAGGGCGGGCTTGCCAGCAGGATCGAATCTGCTCCGATCTCACGCGCCCCCGAGGCCAGCGCAATCGAGTCCGGCGTCAGCATCGCTCCGGTCCCAACGACCAGAGGCAGACGGCCTTTCAACTGCGCGTGCGTGAACTTGGCCAGCTCCAGCCGCTCTTCAACGGTCTGGGCATAGTTTTCGCCCGTCGAGCCGCCCGAGATCAGCCCGTGAACGCCACTGGTGATCAGGTATTCGATCACGTCGGACAAAGCGTCCCAATTCACGCTGCCATCCTCGTGATAGGGCGTGACCACAGGGGTGTAGATCCCCTCAAACTTGAAAATCGGGTTCATTCCGTCCTCATGCAGGTTTCGAAAGAGGCGGGATGCCCATCGGGACATCCAACGCATCAGGCATCACGAACAGCTCAATCTGATCGCGAGACAGGTTCCAGTGATCCTCGGCTAGCTGCGCAGCAGCCGCCTCATCGCCCGCCTCGATGGCGGCGATGATGGCGTCGTGCTGACGGCTGGCTTCAGTCAGGTTTTCGGTCAGACCCGTGTTGCGCGGTCTGTAAAAGGTCATCCCGATCCGGGCGTGGTCGATCAACAGGCGATTGAACGACGGCAACAGATATACATTACCGGACATCTGCCCCGTGACATCGTGAAACCGGTTATTGGCCAGCGCGCGATCCTCGGCCGAGCCCGACTGCAAAGCCGAACAAAAGGACCGCTGGGCATCTTTCAATGCCTCAATCTGATGTGGCATGGCGTTGCGCGCGGCCAACCTCAGGATGGCGCCATACACCATCGGGGCCGCCAGAAAGAAATCCCGCAGCGTGGTATGCGACATCTCGGATACGCGCGTGCTGCGGTTGGCGCGCTGATCCAGATATCCCTCACCGGCCAACTGCCGAAACACTTCGCGCAGCGGGGTTCGCGACAGGCCGAAAGCTTCGGACAGATGCGCTTCATCCAGATCCGCGCCGGGTTGTAGCCGCAAGGTCAGAATCGAGACCTTGAGGTGTTCTGCAAGCTCAGATTTGCGCGAACGCGCTTCGTCCTTCATCCGCCTATCCCTTTGCCGCGGCCACTTGGCGAATCGAGATCGCCCAGCCATGGGTGTTGTATGCGATTAAAATACAACTTGTATACAATTAATTTTCGTGCAGCATAGGCAACCTGCGAATAGTGTCGAAACCAACCAGCAGCCCGGAAGCGCAAAGACCGCCATGCCCGATCCCAGCCACATCACTTTCATTCTGATCGAGGAGTTCTCGCACCTCGCGTTTTCCTGCGCGGTCGAGCCCTTGCGGATCGCCAACCTGGTCAGCGGGCAGGATCTCTACAACTGGTCTTTTGTGTCTGAGCATGGTGAACACGCTGTCTGCTCCAACGGGTCGGTGACACTAGTGAATGGCGGATTCGATAGCCTGCCCAAATCTGATCAGATTTTCGTGCTGTCTGGCATCCACATGCGGAACCACGCCTCCAAACCTCTGCTGGCTTTGCTGCGGCGTGAACGGGCAAGAGGAACGGCGATCGGCGCGCTCTGTTCGGGCGCTTGGCTTTTGGCCGAGGCCGGTTTTCTGAACGAAATGCAGGCCGCCATTCACTGGGAATACCATGACGCCTTCACCGAGGCCTTTCCCGATGTGAACCTGGTGCGCAGCGTATTTGTGGCCGACGAAAAGCACATCACCGCCTCGGGCGGCACTGCGACCGCCGACCTGATGCTGCACCTGATCGAACGAGACCACGGGGTCGCGCTGGCCATGGATGTGGCCGATCAGATGGTCTACAACGCCGTGCGCAACGCCACGGCCAAACAGCGCGTTTCCCTGCAATCGCGAAACGGCATGCGCAACATCCATCTGGCCAAAGCGATTGAGGTCATGCGCAACAACATCGAAACGCCGGTCTCACCCTCTGCGATTGCAGATAAACTTGGCATTTCGACACGGCAGCTCGAACGGCTATTCGGCAAATACCTGAATACCTCGCCCAAAAAGTACTTTATGGAGATGCGGCTGGAGCGCGCGCAAAAACTGCTGTTGCAAACCGAGGCCTCGGTGACTGAGGTCGCCATGGCATGCGGGTTTGAGAATCCAGGCCATTTCTCACGCGTGTTTCGCCTGAGTTTTGGCGTCACGCCTCACGCACAGCGCAACAAGATTGACTGACGTAAAGCGATCCCACAGCTGGGGGAGAGCGCCCTGATCTGCCCGAAACTGGGCACATCCACGCTCATCCCCCGATCCCTTCGAGAACCCCCTCATTAAAATCGGACTAGTCAACACCTCGGTAGGATAGTTGTCGCTAACACGCGATATGTCCGGTGTATGTAACATGCGATCTGTCCGGTTCTATTCTGTCTCTGAGAGGAGGCGTTATGAACCGAGCAGAAGTGTTACAGGAAGTTCGACTGATGAAGTTTGAAGATGTGTATTCGCGGCGAAGCGCGAACAAGCTGACGCAAGAACAGGCGGCTGAGATACTGGGTGTATCCGTGCGCACCGTCAGGCGTTGGGAGGATCGATTTGAGGCGGATGGTGCAGAAGGTCTGTACGACCGTCGGCTTGGCAAACTGGCCAACAATCGTGTTGCCACGGATAAGGTCATGGAGATGCTTGAACTGTTTGATACCAAGTACTGGGATTACACGCCGAAGCATTTCCACGAGAAGCTGGTGGCCCACCATGGTTTCACACAGAGCTACAACTGGGTGCGGCTTACACTGCAGCGCCACGGCCGGGTTCAGGCAGCACCCCGACGAGGTGCCCATCGGCGCAAGCGGCCCCGCCGTCCGATGGTTGGCATGATGTTGCATCAGGACGGCTCCAGCCATGAATGGGTTCCGGGTCAGTGGTGGGATCTGATCGTCACCATGGACGATGCCACCAACCGGGTTTATTCGGCATTCTTTGTCGAGGAAGAAGGGACGATGAGCAGTTTTCAGGGGCTGACAGAGGTGATCGAGGCGCAAGGTCTGTTTTGCTCGCTCTATGCCGATCGGGGCTCTCATTACTGGCATACGCCCGAAGCGGGCGGCAAAGTGGACAAGGACAATCTGACCCAGGTCGGGCGCGCCTTGCAGCAACTCGGCATTGAGCTGATCCCGGCCTATTCACCGCAGGCCCGTGGACGGTCTGAACGCATGTTTGGCACGTTCCAGAACCGATTGCCGCAGGAACTGCGGTCCCATGGGATCACAACCATTGAAGAGGCCAATCAGTTCCTGAAAGAGGTCTATCTTCCCGAACACAATGCCCTGTTTGCAAAGGAGCCGGAGGATACGACCTCGGCCTTCGTGCCGTTTACAGGCAATGTGCGCGACACCCTGTGTGTGCAGGAAGACCGCGTCGTCGGCAACGACAATACGGTGCGCTACAAGGGCCTGGTCATGCAGATCGCGGCAGACAGGCACCGTCATCATTTCGTCAAGGCGAAGGTCAGGGTCCACGAATACCCCGATGGTCAACTGGTCATCTTCCACGGCCCGAGATGCATTGGCCGCTACCAGCCTGACGGATCACCCATCACACAGGAGGATAGCAAACACAAAGTCGCGTGACCCGCTTCGACGTGGCGCGAACGCGGTGGCCCAAATCTACGGTCGCCTACGGCTCCCTCCGAATTGGGCCACCGCGCAATCAACTGAAGCGGACAATTGGCATGTTACCTACACCGGACAATTCAGAATGTTCTCGACACACCTCGGTAGGATAGTGTGGTGGTATTCCCGAATGTTGGCACAAGTATTGCTAGATCATGTCAGATTGAGGTTTCTTTCTGCCATAAACATTAATTTTGCGGAATTTGATCAGATTCCAGATCAGAGTTGAGCGTTTTGTTCACTCATAAGGACCCACTCGCCCGCTCAGGCCATAGGTGATTCCGATCTGGCATTCGAGCTTGTCCTTTTTGCCGGTCGACCCACACTGTCGAAAACCTCTCAAAAAGGCAGGGATACGAAGTCAGTCCGCGCCTTGCAAGGCCGAGACATCGAGAACCGGCGACTGCGAGGTCACATGGACGCGCCGCGTAGCACCCTGCGACGATGCGGTGATATCGAGCTTCGAAACTTGATCAAAACGCTCGAAATACGCGAACTCAATCGTGTCCAGAGCGGCCATGTCCGAACACTGAATCACATACTCGGCCAGAAACTCGGGCGCGCCCACCGCGTCTGCATCCGACCCAAGCCCTTCGCCCGTCAAAGACACATTAGCCGACGCCGTGGCGCAGCCAGCCTGTTCAGGGACAACAAAAAGGGTTAACGGCTTTGACAAGGACGAAATAGCATCCGCGACCGCGGACCGATCCGCGTCATCTGCTGCGCGATGGTCAAACCCCAGTATATCCTCGCTCGGGACCGCCAAAGACACACTGAATTGTGTTTCCTCAAAGGCAATATCCAATGTTCCCGCAGCAGCACTCTGCGCGGGCACCTGATCCCCTGCCCATGCCTGGACGGTTGCTGCACACAAACCGATCGAAGCACTCAACCACTTCATGAACTCACACCACTCGCAATAGAATCACATGGATTATTCTAACTTTATACGAACACAGCGCAATCGCGACGGCGTGTATCAGACCCACCAGATATGGGGATGCCACGCCCCCACAGCAATTCCGACAATAAAACTCAGGTTGACATTGTCGACTATTTCACTCAGCTATAGGCGTGCAAGTGCTCCCCTATTGGATGCACCTGAACGAGATTTCTGACACGAAAGACCTGGACCCAATGACGAAATTCTTTGCTGCCGCCAGCACTCTGACCCTATGCGCAGCCACCGCCGTAGCTGCCGGTGACGCACCTGCAAAAGCGGATTTGCTAGACACTTATGCCAATATTGCAGAAGCCAAATATGATGACAGCCTGATCGCAGCCAAAGCGTTGCAAAACGCTGTCAACGCGCTGATCGCCGCCCCGTCGGACGCCACGCTGAACGCCGCGCGTGCGGCCTGGATTGCCGCACGAGTTCCCTATCAGCAGACCGAGGTCTACCGCTTTGGCAACGCCATCGTCGATGATTGGGAAGGCAAAGTGAACGCGTGGCCGCTGGACGAAGGCCTGATCGACTATGTCGACGCCTCCTACGGCGGCGCCACGGATGAGAACGAATTCGCCGTTCTCAACGTCATCGCAAACCCGAGTTTCGAGCTTTCGGGAACCGCGATTGACGCGACCGAGATCACCCCCGAACTGCTGGCAGACACCCTGCACGAAGCCGACGGGATCGAGGCCAACGTCGCCACCGGCTACCACGCCATTGAATTCCTGCTGTGGGGTCAGGACCTGAACGGCCACGGCGCAGGCGCGGGCAACCGCCCGGCAACCGCCCGGCAACCGACTATTCCAAAGGCGACGACTGCACCAACGGCAACTGCGACCGCCGCGCGCAATACCTAAGCGCCGCAACCGACCTGCTGGTCAGCGATCTGGAATGGATGACCGCACAATGGGCCGAAGGTGGTGATGCACGCGCCGCCCTGACTGAGAATGAATCCGCGGGCATCAGCGCCATTCTGACTGGCATGGGTTCGCTGTCTTACGGCGAACAGGCTGGTGAGCGTATGCGCCTGGGCCTGATGCTGAACGACCCGGAAGAAGAGCATGATTGCTTTGCCGACAACACGCACAACAGCCACTACTATGATGGCCTTGGCATCCAGAACGTCTATCTGGGCAGCTATACCCGCATCGACGGCACCCCGATCTCGGGCGCGTCTCTTTCGGATCTGGTGATCGCCGCTGACCCGGCTCTGGATACCGAGATGAAGGCCAAGCTGTCGACCACAATGCAGGCTCTGGGCCGAATCAAATCGACCGCCGAGGCCGGTTTCGCCTATGACCAGATGCTGGAACGCGGCAATGCCGGTGGCGACGCCCTAATCATGGGCGGCGTCAACGGTCTGGTCGACCAGACCAAAACCATCGAGCGTATCGTATCGACCCTAGACCTCGACGGGATCGAGTTTGAAGGATCGGACAGCTTGGACAACCCTGACGCGGTTTTCCACTAAACACATAAATAAAAGGGCCGGATGCGTCGACAAATCGGCGCCTCCGGCAACCCGGCCACCGCAAGGTGACTGGACTTGAAGGAATTACCTTACTAAATAAGTAAGAAACTAAACGAGCCTCGATTCGCCATGATCGTCTGCCACTGCACAAACATCTCCGACCACGACATCCGAGCCGCTATCGACTGGATGCGGACCTCTGACCCGCAAGCAATCATTACCCCGGGCAAGATCTATCACGCGCTCGGGAAATCTGCCGACTGTGGCGGGTGCATGCCGCTTTTCCTAGACACGATGCGAACCGACGATAATCTGGAAGTCCCCATGCAGCTGCGTGCGTTACGCACCGGCCTATCACAGGAGAAGGCAGATGAAGGGCGATCCCAAGGTCATAGAGTATCTCAACAAATCCCTGCGGCATGAGCTGACAGCCGTCAGCCAATATTGGCTGCACTACCGGCTTCTGGAAGACTGGGGCCTGGTCCATATGGCCAAGAAAAGCCGCGAAGAAAGCATCGAAGAGATGGGCCACGCGGACAAGCTGATCGAACGGATCATCTTTCTGGAAGGCCACCCGAACCTGCAAAAGCTCGACCCTCTGCGGATCGGGCAGAACCCCAAGGAAACGCTGGAATGCGATCTGGCCGCAGAACACGATGCCCGCACATTGTATGTCGAAGCGCGGGAATATTGCCGCGAGGCGGGCGACTACGTCTCTATGTCGCTCTTCGAGGAATTGATCAGCGATGAAGAAGGTCATATCGACTTCCTCGAAACGCAACTCGATCTGTACGAACGGATTGGCGACGCCAATTATGCGCAACTCAACGCCGCGAAAATGGACGCCGAAGAATAGTATTCTCGCCCTCTTGGTGGTCGCAACTGCGGCCACCCCTTCCCTGTCAGCCGAGCTGCAGGACCTTCACCTCAACTTCACCCCACGTACCGAAGACGAACGCGCCCGCATTGCCGGTGTCACTGCACCGCCGCAGGATTTTAGCGCGCCGCAAAGGTTCGAAGAGTTGCCTACCGGGGCCGCAACCGTGCGTGTGCGCAACAACGCGGATGCGTTTTCGCAACCGTCCAAGAACCTGAGCTTTGAACAAGAGCTGGACTTCAAGGTCGGCAACGGATTGTTCAAGAAAATCTGGGTCTCGTCGCCCTCTTCGACTCTCGCGTCTGATGGCCTTGGGCCGCTGTACAACGCGCGTTCATGCCAGCGCTGTCACATCAAGGATGGGCGCGGGCATACACCGAACGGGCCGGATGACAACGCCATCTCGATGTTCCTGCGCGTGTCCATTCCCGGCAGCCCTCAGGACGCGCCGGAAGGGATCGAAGACTATCTCGCTACCCTGCCCGAGCCTAATTATGGCGGCCAGATGCAGGATTTCGCGCTGGCCGGGCATCCTGCAGAATACCGTTTAGAGGTTACCTACGAAGAGATCCCGGTTGCGCTGTCAGAGGGCGAAACCGCCTCGCTCCGCCGTCCCACCTACACGGCTGCCGATCTGGGATACGGCCCGTTGCACCCCGACGCCATGCTTAGCCCGCGCGTTGCGCCGCAGATGATCGGCCTCCTGACTTCCGACCTTTTTCCTGACTTCCGACCTTTTTGTTGATCTGACTGGGTTTTTGGTTTGTTTTCAGGTGTGGTTGCTCAGAGGCGCGTTGTAGTGCCCCATTATTATAAAAAGTATTGACATGGGCCTTCAGATGGCTAACCTCTTCGCCCATGTTCATCCGCACCAAACATGACGCAAAGCTCAACCGCACACGGATCCAGATCGTTGAATCCGTCCGCACCGGCTCCAAGGTACGCCAGAAGATCCTGCGCCATGTGGGTGTGGCCCATAACGACAGCGAGATTGAGGATATCAAGCGTCTGGCGGGCCGCTTGATGGAGCAATTACGCATTGATCGCTCGCCGCAAATGGAACTGTTCACGCCCACGGAATATGCCGATCTGCAGGCGCTGGTGCGCCGCGCTCCGCGGCCGGACAAGCTTGGCGTTGATCTTGCCGAGTGCCGTGAGGAGGCGCGGGTCTCTCTGGGTCTGCGGGATGTCATGGGGACGATGTATGACCAACTGGGTTGGGGGGCCCTTCTGGGGGCGGCGCGTAAAAGTGCCAATCGCATTGTGAAAGAGCTGGTTATGGCGCGGATCGCACAGCCCGAGAGCAAGCGCGCGACCGTGGAGGCGTTGGAGAACCAGGCAGGCATCACGCTCAATCTGGACGTGGTCTATCGGAGCATGGATTACATCAATACGCCGGTGATAGACGGGATTTGCAAAACCTCTCACGCGGCGGCAGAGAAGTTGCTGGGCGGGCCAGTGACCGTGCTGTTCTACGATTGCACGACCCTGGCCTTTGACACCGAGCGCGAGGACCCGGCCGAGGATGCGGACGGGGTCGAGCAGGATCATCTTCTGGCCAAGGGCTTCAGCAAGGATGGCAAGCATCACCGCGCTCAGGTCATGCTGGCGCTGATCGTCACCTCCGATGGGCTGCCTGTGGGCTATGAACTCTTCCCGGGAAACACCTGGGAAGGTCATACGCTGGAAGCTGCGCTGAAGGCGTTGGAGGGACGCTTCGACGTGGCCAGGGTCACGTTCGTGGCCGATGCCGCCATGCTCAGCAAGGACAACCAGCAGATGTTGCAGAACAAGGGTCTGCCCTACATCCTCGGCTATCGCATGAAGTCCGCCCCGGCCGCCGTGAAGGCGAACATTTTGAGCCCGGAGGGACGCCAGCCTTGGGCTGGACACGGTTCTGAAGAGGCAACCGAGAAGGGCTGGTACAAGGTGATCGACCAGGAGGGAGCGCGGGTCATTGTGACCTGGTCACCCACCCGGGCACGCAATGATGCCCACAAGCGCGACAAGGCAATCGAAAAGCTGCACAAGAAGCTCAAGCGCTCTCGCAAACCCGGCAGCTTCAGCAGCCGGGGATATGGCCGCTTCCTGGCCTTCCCCGACAGCGGGGACGTCACGCTGGATGATGCAAAGATCAAGGCAGCGGCACAATGGGACGGGCTGCATGCCATTGTTGTTCATGGTGCCGACGAACTGGAGGCACAGGACGTCATTGCCCGCTATCACCAGTTGTGGGAGATCGAAGCCTGCTTCCGCACCAACAAGCACGATCTGAAAATCCGGCCCATCTATCACTGGTCGCCGCGTCGGGTCCGGGCCCATATCGCCATCTGCTACATGGCCTTCTGCTGCCTGCAGCACCTGCGCAAGCATCTGGACCTGCTCGGACACCCGATGAGCCCGGCTCGTATCCGCAACGAGTTGAACGCATTGCAGCTCTCGATCCTGCGCCACAAAGGCACCCCTGACCGCTACGGCATGCCAAGCCATGCCACGGTCGATGCCAGACGCATCCTCACCTGCGTCGGCCTGACCTGGAACGAAGCCCCTTTCAAGATACCCCCCGGGCGCACCCGAAAAACTGGCCAGACCAAAGCCTGAGCTCCCTCAACACTCCGAAACAATCGCTGGCGAAAAAAGTCCGTGTAGTGCCTTTTGGCAACCAAGGCATAATAATATCAATGACTTATACGAAAAAATGTCGGAAGTCAGGAGAGGGCGAAACCGCCTCGCTCCGCCGTCCCACCTACACGGCTGCCGATCTGGGATACGGCCCGTTGCACCCCGACGCCATGCTTAGCCCGCGCGTTGCGCCGCAGATGATCGGCCTCCTGACTTCCGACCTTTTTGTTGATCTGACTGGGTTTTTGGTTTGTTTTCAGGTGTGGTTGCTCAGAGGCGCGTTGTAGTGCCCCATTATTATAAAAAGTATTGACATGGGCCTTCAGATGGCTAACCTCTTCGCCCATGTTCATCCGCACCAAACATGACGCAAAGCTCAACCGCACACGGATCCAGATCGTTGAATCCGTCCGCACCGGCTCCAAGGTACGCCAGAAGATCCTGCGCCATGTGGGTGTGGCCCATAACGACAGCGAGATTGAGGATATCAAGCGTCTGGCGGGCCGCTTGATGGAGCAATTACGCATTGATCGCTCGCCGCAAATGGAACTGTTCACGCCCACGGAATATGCCGATCTGCAGGCGCTGGTGCGCCGCGCTCCGCGGCCGGACAAGCTTGGCGTTGATCTTGCCGAGTGCCGTGAGGAGGCGCGGGTCTCTCTGGGTCTGCGGGATGTCATGGGGACGATGTATGACCAACTGGGTTGGGGGGCCCTTCTGGGGGCGGCGCGTAAAAGTGCCAATCGCATTGTGAAAGAGCTGGTTATGGCGCGGATCGCACAGCCCGAGAGCAAGCGCGCGACCGTGGAGGCGTTGGAGAACCAGGCAGGCATCACGCTCAATCTGGACGTGGTCTATCGGAGCATGGATTACATCAATACGCCGGTGATAGACGGGATTTGCAAAACCTCTCACGCGGCGGCAGAGAAGTTGCTGGGCGGGCCAGTGACCGTGCTGTTCTACGATTGCACGACCCTGGCCTTTGACACCGAGCGCGAGGACCCGGCCGAGGATGCGGACGGGGTCGAGCAGGATCATCTTCTGGCCAAGGGCTTCAGCAAGGATGGCAAGCATCACCGCGCTCAGGTCATGCTGGCGCTGATCGTCACCTCCGATGGGCTGCCTGTGGGCTATGAACTCTTCCCGGGAAACACCTGGGAAGGTCATACGCTGGAAGCTGCGCTGAAGGCGTTGGAGGGACGCTTCGACGTGGCCAGGGTCACGTTCGTGGCCGATGCCGCCATGCTCAGCAAGGACAACCAGCAGATGTTGCAGAACAAGGGTCTGCCCTACATCCTCGGCTATCGCATGAAGTCCGCCCCGGCCGCCGTGAAGGCGAACATTTTGAGCCCGGAGGGACGCCAGCCTTGGGCTGGACACGGTTCTGAAGAGGCAACCGAGAAGGGCTGGTACAAGGTGATCGACCAGGAGGGAGCGCGGGTCATTGTGACCTGGTCACCCACCCGGGCACGCAATGATGCCCACAAGCGCGACAAGGCAATCGAAAAGCTGCACAAGAAGCTCAAGCGCTCTCGCAAACCCGGCAGCTTCAGCAGCCGGGGATATGGCCGCTTCCTGGCCTTCCCCGACAGCGGGGACGTCACGCTGGATGATGCAAAGATCAAGGCAGCGGCACAATGGGACGGGCTGCATGCCATTGTTGTTCATGGTGCGGACGAACTGGAGGCACAGGACGTCATTGCCCGCTATCACCAGTTGTGGGAGATCGAAGCCTGCTTCCGCACCAACAAGCACGATCTGAAAATCCGGCCCATCTATCACTGGTCGCCGCGTCGGGTCCGGGCCCATATCGCCATCTGCTACATGGCCTTCTGCTGCCTGCAGCACCTGCGCAAGCATCTGGACCTGCTCGGACACCCGATGAGCCCGGCTCGTATCCGCAACGAGTTGAACGCATTGCAGCTCTCGATCCTGCGCCACAAAGGCACCCCTGACCGCTACGGCATGCCAAGCCATGCCACGGTCGATGCCAGACGCATCCTCACCTGCGTCGGCCTGACCTGGAACGAAGCCCCTTTCAAGATACCCCCCGGGCGCACCCGAAAAACTGGCCAGACCAAAGCCTGAGCTCCCTCAACACTCCGAAACAATCGCTGGCGAAAAAAGTCCGTGTAGTGCCTTTTGGCAACCAAGGCATAATAATATCAATGACTTATACGAAAAAATGTCGGAAGTCAGGAATTATGGCGGCCAGATGCAGGATTTCGCGCTGGCCGGGCATCCTGCAGAATACCGTTTAGAGGTTACCTACGAAGAGATCCCGGTTGCGCTGTCAGAGGGCGAAACCGCCTCGCTCCGCCGTCCCACCTACACGGCTGCCGATCTGGGATACGGCCCGTTGCACCCCGACGCCATGCTTAGCCCGCGCGTTGCGCCGCAGATGATCGGCCTCGGTCTGCTCGAGGCGATCCCGGTCGAAGACCTGCTGGCCAATGCCGACCCCGATGATGCGGATGGCGATGGCATCTCGGGCCGCGCGAACATTGTCTGGTCGACCGAGTTTGACGCCCCGATGATGGGCCGCTTTGGCCACAAAGCCGGTATGCCCACGGTCATGGAGCAATCGGCGGCGGCGTTTGCAGGTGATATCGGCATCTCGACCCCGCTGTTTCCCGCCCCTTACGGAGATTGCACCGATGCGCAGGTCAATTGCGTAAAGGCCCCGCATGGCGACGGCGATGTGCGCGTTTTCGAGGTTGATCAGGTCGGCATGGACCTCGTGGCCTTCTACAGCCGCAATCTGGGCGTTCCGGGTCGCCGGGATGTGGATGACCCGCAAGTGCTGCGCGGGAAAGAGGTGTTCCACACCACAGGCTGCGCTGCCTGCCATACCCCGGCCCATGTCACCCATCGTCTGGCAGACCGGCCCGAGCATAGTTTTCAGCTGATTTGGCCCTATACCGACCTGCTGCTGCATGACATGGGCGAAGGCTTGGCCGACAATCGCCCCGAAGCCCGCGCCACAGGCCGCGAATGGCGCACGCCGCCCCTCTGGGGGATTGGTCTGACCCAGCGCGTGTCCAGCCATACCGAGTTCCTGCATGACGGGCGCGCCCGCAACCTGCTAGAGGCCGTGCTCTGGCACGGGGGCGAGGCGCAATCCGCCCGTGACACTGTCGTGACCATGCCCAAAGCCGACCGCGACGCCCTTATCCGTTTTCTCGAAAGTCTTTGACCCATGCGCCTTTTTGCTTTTGCCATTGCCCTCGCAGCCCCTCTGGCAGTGTCAGCCCAAGACCGCGCGGCAATCCTGACGGATGTGTCCGCCGCTCATATATTGCCGCGCTTTGCTGACTTGGCCGATGCGACCGAGGCTCTGTCCGTCGCGTCCCAATCCGATTGCGCGCCGCAGTCTGAGGCTCTGCGCGCGGCCTATGGCACCGCCTTTGACGCGTGGATATCGGCCAGCCATCTGCGCTTTGGCCCCACCGAGGCCGACGACCGCGCCTTTGCCATGGCCTTTTGGCCTGACACGAAAGGGTTCACTCCCAAGGCCCTATCGCAGCATATCGCAGCCGAAGACCCTGCGGTGAATGACACGGCCGCCTATGCCGAAACCTCGGTCGCGGGGCGCGGGTTCTTTGCGCTTGAGCAAATGCTGTACGATCCCAAATTTGCCGATCAGGGCAGTGCCGAATACCGATGTGCGCTGATCCGGGCCATCACGGCCGATATCGACGCCAATGCCGATGCGATGGCTGAAGAGTGGCAAAGCCATGCGGTGAAGCTGGAACAGCCGGGGGGCGACAGCCCGTACCGCACGCAGGATGAGGCGATGCAGGAGTTGTTCAAAGCGCTCTCAACCGGGTTGCAATTCACTGCCGAAACCCGATTGGGCCGACCCCTTGGCACTTTCGACCGCCCCCGCCCTAACAGGGCCGAAGCCCGCCGCTCGAAACGCGCCTTACGTCATGTCGAGCTGTCTCTGATTGCGCTTCAAGACCTTGCGGCGCGGCTGTCCGCCGACCATCCCGAGATCGCGCAGGATCTGGACCTGGCCTTCACCCGCGCAATCAAAAGCGCCCGGTCCATCGACGACCCCGCCTTTGCTGGCGTGGCCGATCCCGCAGGCCGGTTCCGGGTCGAAGCGCTGCAACAGGCGGTGAATGACATCCGCACCATCGCCACGACCGAGCTTGGCCCGACCCTCGGTATCAGTGCCGGGTTCAACTCTCTCGACGGGGATTGAGCCATGACCAACCGCCGCCATTTCCTGGCCGGTCTTGCGGCCGCAAGCCTTGCGCCCGCAACAGGGTGGGCCTCGGTCGGGGCGCCCGCTTTTCTGGCCGCCGGGCTGTTTCCGGATGGCTCGTTCCGTCTGGCCGGTTTGGATGAGGGAGGAGACATCCTGTTCTCGCTGCCCCTGCCCGCAAGGGGTCACGCTGCCGCCGCACACCCGCGCAAAGCGCAGGCCGTGGCCTTTGCCCGCCGCCCCGGCACGTTTGCGCTGATTATAGACTGCGCAACCGGACAAGAGCTTGCACGGCTACAGGCCCCCAAGGGGCGGCATTTCTACGGTCACGGCACGTTCACGGCAGACGGCACCCGGTTCTTTGCCACCGAAAACGACTATGAGGCTGGCGAAGGCCGCGTCAGCCTATGGGATGCCACCAGCTTTGAACGTCTGGGAGAGTTTTCGTCGGGCGGTGTTGGTCCCCATGACATGCGCCTGATGCCGGATGGCCAATGCCTTGTGATCGCCAATGGCGGGATCGAGACCCACCCCGCGACCGGGCGGACCAAGCTGAACCTGCCGGTCATGCAGCCAAACCTGATCTATCTAGACCTGTCCGGGAACCTGCTTGAACGGGTCGAGCTGCCGGGCGACTTGCACAAGAACTCCATCCGCCATCTCAGCGTGCGCAACGACGGGCTAGTCGGGTTCGCGATGCAGTGGCAGGGAAGCCAGACCAAGCACCCGCCCCTGTTGGGCCTGCACCGTCGGGGCGCGCCACCGCAACTTCTGTCCGCGCCAGAACACCTCCAAAACACCTTGCAAGGCTACGCGGGCAGCATCGCCTTCTCGGCCAGCGGGACCGAGGTCGCCATAACCTGCCCTCGCGGAAACGCGCTGCATCTGTTCGATGTAGCAGGTCGCAGCTTCAGAAGAGCTTTCGAACTGGAGGATGTCTGCGGTCTGGGCGCCGGCCCGGACGGGCTGATCTTTACCACCGGTACAGGCACATTTGGCGCTGTAAGCGGGCAGCAGGCACGGGTTCTGGCCCGCCCCGATTGCCAATGGGACAACCACCTGATCCCGATCCGCGCGTACGCCTAGCGTTCGGAAATCCCTGTCACATAGTTTACACTTGGACGAATCAAAATGCTGCCGTATTGGCGGGCGCGAAACCGGCACCTCTGAGTTAAGGACTGACTTGATTGAAACACACGCCCGACGCACCGCATACCATCTACGGGGTTGAGAAATGGGGCAAAGGCCTCATCGAGGTGACGGAGCAGGGCGAGATCGGTCTGCGCAACCCGATGTCTCCGGATACGGCGGCGATCAGCCTGCCCGGTATCCTCAGTGATCTGGATGACCGAGGGATCAAGGCGCCGATGCTGCTGCGCGTCAGTTCGTATCTGGAACATGAGATCGCGCATCTGAATGAAAGCTTCGCCGACGCCATCGCGCGGGTGGGCTACAAAGGCCCCTATCGCGGCGTGTTTCCGATCAAGGTGAACCAGCAAGCGCAGGTGGTCGACCGCATCGTCGAGTTCGGCAAAAAGTACAACTATGGCCTCGAGGCCGGATCAAAGCCTGAACTGGTCGTGGCTCTGGCGCATCGTCTGGCCCCTGAGGCTCTGATCGTATGCAACGGTGTCAAGGATGCCGAGTTCATCCAGCTGGCGATCTTGTCCCGCAAGATCGGGTTCAACACCGTCATCGTGCTGGAAAGCCCAAAAGAGGCGGACACGGTGATCGAGGTCTACAAGGAACTCGGTATCGAACCCCTGATCGGCGTGCGGGTAAAACTGACCAACCAGATCAGCGGCAAGTGGGAAGAAAGCTCGGGCGATCGCTCGGCCTTTGGCATGAACACCGATCAGTTGGTCGCCACTGTGGACAAGCTGCGCGAAGCGGGTCTGTTGCATTGCCTCAAGCTGCAGCACTCGCATCTTGGCAGCCAGGTGCAGGACGTGAACGACGTCCGCCGCGCCGTGGGCGAGGCCTGTCGCTACTACACCGAACTCACTCGCGAAGGCGTGCCGCTGACCCATCTGGACCTCGGCGGCGGCATGGGCGTGGACTATACGGGCGAGAAAAAGGCGGCCGAGAACTCGATCAACTACACGGTCGAGGAATACTGCGCCAACGTAGTCGAAACCGTGGCCTATGCCATGGACGAGGCCGAAATTGCGCACCCTACGCTTGTCACCGAAAGCGGCCGCGCCGTGGTTGCGACCTCGTCGATGCTGCTGTTCAATGTGCTGGAGAGCACGCTTTACGACGCGCCCACAGGCCCCGAGGTTGAGCCCGACGATCACCATTTGGTCGCCGATCTGGCCGCCGTACACGGATACCTCAGCAGCGACCGCCTGCAGGAATGCTGGAACGACGCAACATTCTACCGCAACGAGTTGCGCGCCCTGTTCCGCCGTGGATATGTGGACCTGCGCCAGATGGCCCGGGCCGAGCGCATCTATCTTTCACTGATGCCCCCCCCAAGGCGCTGGCTGCCAGTGACGGTCTGGAAACGGATGTCGATGACCAGCTTGAGAAAGTGGCCGATATCTATCACTGCAACTTCTCGCTGTTCCAATCCCTGCCCGATGTCTGGGCCATTGACCAACTGCACCCGATCGTGCCTCTGCAGGGATTGAATACAACGCCTGACCGACGCGCCGTGCTGTCTGACATAACCTGCGACAGCGACGGCAAGATCGACCAGTTCATTCTGGCCGACGGGGTATCCCCCAGCCTGCCGGTGCATTCGCTCCCGGATGAGGGCGAATACTTCATGGGCGTCTTCTTCGTCGGTGCCTATCAGGAAACGCTAGGCGATCTGCACAACCTGTTCGGAGACACCAATGTCGTCACCATCGACCTGCGGGCAGATGGCGGGTTCGACCTGCTACACGAACAAGAGGGCGATACGATCAGCCAGGTCCTGTCTTACGTTGAATTCGACCCCCAAGACTGCGTCGCCGCCTTCCGCAAAATGGTGGACGAGGCGATCTCGACCGGTACTCTGCAAGCCAAGGACCGCAAAACCCTGATGAGCGCTTATCGCGACTCGATCAACGGCTACACCTATTACGAATAAAAGGAGATGGGATGAATGTGCTGTGAACGGTCAAAATTCCTGATTCTGTTATTGAGTTGGGAGAGGCGGATAGGTTTCAGGATGTATGAGCAATCTAGGGCGTTTGACCCTGTAAAGGAGATTACCCTTCACCTGTTTCCGAACGACCATCCTGAGGCGTGGGCTGTTGCCCTGACCTCGAATAGGAGTTTGGTTTGGCCGTTCACGCCCCATCCGGGGTTCCGCCTCCCAACGATGGGAGTATAGCACATGGCCTTTATTGGTGTCGATTTACATACGAATTCCTTCACGATCTGCCGCATTGGTGGGGATGGCTCAGAGGCGTTTGAGACGTTTCAACTCGCGGCGGCTGATCTTGAGCGGTTCTGCCTGAGCGTGGATGCGGAGGATGAAGTGGCGGTAGAAGCGACCGGCAACTCGGCATGGTTCTGCCGAGAAATTCGCCCCTGCGTGGGCCGGATCGTCGTGGTGAACCCACGCCAGTTCCAGGTGATCCGCAAATCGGTGAAGAAAACCGACCGCAACGATGCGCGCGCTCTGGCGACGTTCCTGTCTAAAGACATGCTCCCCGAGACACGCCTGAAACGTGCAGGTGAAACCGAACTGGCCTCTCTGGCACAGACTCGAGACATGTTGGTGAAATCGCGTACCAGGGTACTCAACAAGATCCATGGCATGTTCAATCGGCACGGGATCAAACTCAAGAAGGCGGGTTTCTCGGACAAACGGTTGCGCGCTTTGGAGATTGAACGCTTCAGCGACGTCGAACGGATCGAACTGACGGAGCTGCGGGATCAGGCGTTGCAGTTGAGTGCCGCGATCCGCAGGCTGGATAAGGCGCTGGAAGAGACCGCTGCAGCGCTTGATGGGTTTGAGGAAATCACCTCAATCAAGGGCATTGGAGCGCGGGCCGCTGCGATTTTCCTGTCCGGGATTGGCGATGTGAACGACTTTGCCACCGCCGACAAACTGGCCGCTTATGTGGGGATCGTGCCGCGTGTTGCCGCCTCAAACGGCGTTGAAATACACGGCAGGATTACGAAGCAGGGCAACAAGCTGGTGCGTACGACGCTGGTGCAATGCACGCTCAGCGCCATCCGATATTCCGGCTATCTCAACACGTTCTACCGCCGCATCAAGGAGCGGCGCGGGTCGGGAAAAGCCATCATCGCCACCGCTCGAAAGCTCCTGACCATCATCTACAACACATTGAAAAACAATTGGATATTCGAGGACTTCCCAGCCTTCAAGATCAAAAATACCAGACAAACCGCTGGACAAACATCATAGGAGACAGACCATGGGCAAAACACTGGTTGTCGGCGCGGGCGGCGTATCCCACGCAGCCGTGCATAAGATGGCGATGAACTCAGATATCTTCACCGAGATCACTCTGGCCAGCCGCACGAAATCAAAATGCGATGCCATCGCAGCAGCCGTCAAAGACCGCGTCGGTGTAGACATCAAGACAGCCGAACTGGACGCCTACAAGGTCGAAGACACGGTCAAGCTGATCAAAGAAACCGGTGCCGAGATTCTGGTGAATCTCGCCCTGCCCTATCAGGACCTCGTGTTGATGGACGCATGTCTTGAAGCCGGTATCCACTACCTCGACACCGCTAACTATGAACCAGAGGACGAAGCCAAGTTCGAATACCACTGGCAATGGGCCTATCAGGAGCGGTTCAAAAAAGCCGGCCTGACCGCCATCCTCGGCTCGGGCTTCGATCCGGGCGTGACATCCGTCTTCGCGAAATGGCTGAAGAAGCACAAGCTGGACACGATCCGCCAGATCGACGTGCTGGACGCCAATGGCGGCAGCAACGATCAGGAATTCGCCACCAACTTCAACCCCGAGATCAACCTGCGCGAGGTTTTGGCCGAGGTACGCCACTGGGAAGGTGGCGAGTGGAAACACTCCCCCGCCATGACACACAAGGTCGAGTTCGACTTCCCCGCCATCGGCCCCAAAAACATGTACCTGATGTATCACGAGGAACTGGAATCGCTCTCGACCCATTTCCCCGAGATCGAGCGCGCCCGCTTCTGGATGACCTTCGGCGACGCCTATATCACCCACGCCAAAGTGTTGGAAAACGTCGGCATGACCCGCATCGACCCGGTGATGCATGATGGCAAGGAAATCATCCCGATCCAGTTCCTGAAAACCCTGCTGCCCGATCCCGGCGATCTGGGTGCGGAAACCAAAGGCAAGGCCTGCATCGGCGACATCGCCACGGGTCAGGCCAAGGACGGCTCGGGCGAGAAAACCTACTACATCTACAATATCTGCGACCACGAAGAATGCTACGCCGAGGTCGGTTCCCAGGCGGTCAGCTATACTACCGGCGTCCCTGCAATGATCGGCGCGGCACAGTTGCTGAAAGGCAACTGGCGCGAGCCGGGCGTCTGGAACATGGAACAGCTAGACCCGGATGACTTCATGGACATGCTGAACACTCACGGCCTGCCTTGGCAAGTCCACGAACTCGACGGCCCAGTCGAGTTCTAGATCCGGAACTTCATCTGGTCAAAAATATCCCGGGGGGTCCGGGGGGCTGGCCCCCGGCCTCTCCAAAATCGGAGACGCCTGACATGTCCGACATGATGACGACCCAAGCCGGAGACGCTGGTGCCTTCCGCAACTTCGACCTCGGCCGCGTCCCAACACCCTGCTTCGTGGTTGACGAAAAAGCTGTCGAACGCAACCTGACCATCCTCTCCGAGATCGGCACTCGCTCCGGCGCGCACGTCCTGAGTGCGCTCAAGGCATTTTCGATGTTTTCACTGGCCCCACTGGTACGCGAACACCTCAGCGGAACCTGTGCCTCCGGCATCTATGAGGCACGGTTGGGTCGCGAAGAATATGGCGGCGAGGTCGCAACCTTTTGCGCCGGGTACAAGGATGCGGATATTGACGAAATACTGTCGCTGTCCGACCACATCATCTTCAACTCGCCCGCTCAAAAAGACCGGTTCCTCGCCAAAGCCCAAGCGGCCAATGTGCAGATCGGCCTGCGCATCAATCCGGAACACTCTGAGGGCGAGATTCCCAAATACGATCCCTGCGCACCCTGTTCACGCCTCAGGACACCCGTAAGCCAACTGTCCGAAGACACTCTGATCGGAGTAGACGGCCTGCACATGCACACGCTCTGCGAACAGGGCTTCGAACCGCTGCAACGCACATGGGCTGCTGTTGAGCCGAAACTCAAACCTTTCCTCGGTCAGCTCAAATGGCTGAACTTCGGAGGCGGCCACCATATCACGCGCGATGACTACGACCGGGACGGGCTGGTGGAATTCATCAAATCCATCCGCGCGACATACGATGTCGACATCTACCTCGAACCCGGCGAGGCCGTCGCGCTGGACGCGGGCATTCTGGTCGGAGAAATCCTCGACCTGCCCACCAATGGCATGACCCTCGCCATCACCGATATCTCGGCCACCTGCCACATGCCCGACGTGATCGAGGCGCCCTACCGCCCCGCCCTGATGGACGAGGCTGAGGCGGGCCATACCTACCGTCGTGGCGGGCCGTCCTGCTTGGCGGGCGATGTGATCGGCGACTACACTTGGGACAAGCCGCTGGAGATCGGACAACGCTTTGCCTTCCTCGATCAGGCGCACTACTCGATGGTCAAGACCAACACATTCAACGGTGTTCCCCTGCCGACCATCGCCCTGTGGAACAGCGAAACGGACGAGCTGAAGATCATCAAACAGTTCGGCTATGACGACTTTAAGGACCGCCTCTCATGAGCATTTTCCTCGACAGTGAACTGACCGCCGCTGAGCGCTCGGAAGACGCGCGCTTTCGCGTGATCCCGGTGCCGCTGGAACGTACGGTTTCTTATGGTTCCGGCACCGCCGAAGGCCCCGAGGCGATCATCGAGGCCAGCAATGAGCTGGAGCGCATCACCGGCCATGCAGAACCCTGCGTCGAGGGTATCTTTACCGAAACCCCGCTGGATTGCGACGGCCCCTTGCCCGAGGTGATGGAACGCCTCGCCCAACGGACCGAAGCCGCAATTTGTGCAGGCAAAGTGCCCGTGACCCTGGGAGGAGAGCATTCCCTCAGCTACGGCGCAGTTATGGGTGTGGCGCGGGCGCTGAACCAGCCCGTTGGGATCGTCCAGATCGACGCCCATGCCGATTTGCGCAACGCGTATCAGGGCGAGAAACACTCCCACGCCTCGGTCATGCACCTGCTGGCCAAAGAGGGCATCCGACTGGCCCAGTTCGGTGTGCGCGCGTTTTCGACCGAAGAGGCCAAAAGCCGTCTGAAAAACCATGTCTTCCACGTCGACGCCGAGGAACTGGTCACCGGCAACATCCACGCCGTTGACCTACCCGAGGACTTCCCCGAGCTTGTCTATGTCAGCTTTGACGTGGACGGTTTGGACCCCTCCCAAATGCCTGCCACCGGAACGCCCGTACCGGGCGGTTTGGGCTACTATCAGGCGCTGCGGCTGGTCGAACACGCCCTGAAGGGCCGCAAATGCGTGGGCTTTGACGTGGTCGAACTGGCCCCCGACGGCAATGCCGCCTGGGACTTCACTGCAGCTCAGATCGTCTATCGCCTGATGGCGGCCTGTTAACCCTCAGCGGTTTCGTTCAGCTCCATGTGCCCTTCGCCCTTGTTCAACACGCGGCGCAACATGGGCTCGAAGAACTCCAGCGGTTTGGTTGGATAGTTCGGGTCGAACGCCTTCTGATCGTATTCATGGCAGAAATAGCGGCAGTCCTCCCAATAGGGGCTGTCGCGATACTTGTCGCGGGCATTTCGGTCTCCACCAAGATGGTGGTTGTAGTAATAGCCCTGAAACACGCAGTGATGCTTGAGGATCCAATGGGTTTTTTCGCTGACATAGGGCTTCATCATCGCCGCTGACAGCTCACCATGGTTGTAAGGCGACAAGATATCGCCTGTGTCATGGATCAGCGCGGCGACCACAAGTTCCTCATCCGCGCCATCCTCATAGGCTCGCGTCGCGGCCTGCAGAGAGTGTTGGTAGCGATTCACCGGATACGGCGTCCATTCCTCATCCAAGGAACGGATCGCATCCAGAATCCGGTCTGGCAGCGCGGCATTATAGGCCTCTTCATAGTCCATAACGGCGTCCCAGTCGGCCTTTGTGGCCTCTTCAAAACTGGTCCAGGTCGGCTTGTGGCTTTTGTCCAGCATAGCATTTCCTTTTTCCTAATCGGGAACAGGATATCTCGACTTCCGTGCTGAAAAAAATGAATTGATTTTATCATAACGATCAAAAAATACTGCCGCTATGCAGATCAAAGCTTTTGAAACGTTTCTATGCGTGGCCGAGACCGGAGGGTTTCACGCAGCAGCGCGCAAGCTGAATGTGACCCAAACGGCTGTCAGCGCGCGCATACGGCAGATCGAGGACGCCACCGGAAAGCCCCTTTTCACCCGCGGGGCCGGAGGCACAGCACTAACGGATTTCGGGCGCCAATTTCGCCCTTACGCCGAGCAGATGCTCTCACTCTGGTCCTATGCTTCGACTGATTTGCCCACGCAAAACCAGAATCGTCCGGCACTGAGGCTGGGGGCGCAGCTCAGCGTTTGGGACCCCTTGCTGGTCGATCTCGCCATACGTTTCGAACAGCATCTTGGCCAATTGCTGCTGACGCTGAACTACGATCATGATCTGGATATGGTGGATGCGGTCGCAACACATGTGCTGGACGCCGCGCTGACCCATGAAAAGCCCTCAGACCGGCGGGTCATTTTTGAAGCCCTGCCACCAGAGCGGTTGGTTCTGGTCGAAACCGCTGAGGCGGTGGTCGACAACTCGGTATTCGTCAATCTCGAACTTGGCGCAGCTTATCAGGACCATGTGCGGACCATGGCCCGCCAGGCAGAGGGGCAGACGGTCTTTCTGGGCAATTGCATGATGGCCCTGCGCTATGTCCTCAAACGAGGGGGGCGTGGGTTTTTTCCCGCCTATTTGGCTGCCGAGCATATTCGCTCTGGCGCGCTGGTGCGGGTTGAGCCGAGTCCAGACCTAATGTTGCCGCTATATCTTGTAACCCGCCCCGACAGCGCTGCATTCGAGGATATTCTAGACTGCTTGCAAGTTCTGCGAGACCCTGCCTAGACAGCGACCTCGGCCCTGGAACGGCGCCAGATTGGGCGTCCCGCAACCGCCAGGAACAGGCACGAGATCAGGATACCGATGACCGCCGGTGCGTAGAGAACGATCCAAAGACCCGGATCACCTATGACGACCGGAGAGACAAACCCCCGAACACCCTCCAGCAGAACCAGAATGGTAAAAGCTCCCAGAATCTGCGGCCACAACCCGAACCTCGAGAAACTGCCCAGCATCAAGGTGGCATATCCGACCAGCCCGACGGCGACGCAAATCGCGATCCACGAGAACCGTTGGTGCAACTCATCAGTCAGTTCACCCGGGCTGAACCCTTCTGCGCTGGCGATAGCCTCGCGGTCCCGGATCAATTCCATCGTGGGGATCGCTTCAAGGCTGCGGGCGCTCATCCCTCCGGTACTGGTCAACGCCGAGATATCGTATGAGGCGTCCTGAAACAGGGTCGATGACAGGGTGCGCCCGTCCTTGTCCAGACGCAGAGCCACCCCATCCAGCATGACAAGGTTGATGCCGGCCGCATTGTTCACCAGATACGCTGTTGAACTTGAATAGCTGACAGAATTCGCTGGGTCTCGCCGGTCTGAGACAAAGACCTCGTGCAAAGTCCCGTCCAGATCAATCCGACCGATATAGACCGTGACACCGTCGGCCGGGTGCAGAAACTCACCCTCGTTCAGCAATTGGGCGGTCACGTCACCTGCAACTTCGGCCTGCCGGATCTCGAGCTGCTCGACCGAGGCAGGGCGCAGGAAAACGCTGATCGCCGCCATCATCATCCCTGTAACAAGACCGAACAGCACCACAGCCCGGGCCAGCCGCCATGGGCTAGAGCCGGTCGCCAGCATAACTGTCATCTCACTTTCCCGGCTGAGGCGGTTCGTGGCGTAAACGGCCGCAGCGAACACAGCCATCGGCATCACTGTCCGGATCAGGGTCGGCAGCGTCAGAGCGGTGAATTCGAGGAACACAATCGCCGACTGGCCGCCACTGATCACCCGATCAAACAGGCTGACAGACCGCGTGATCCAGAAAACACCGACCAGAACCAGAGTGAAAAAGCCGAACAGCACCAGCAACTGCCGCAGGAAGTAACCATCGAAACGCGACATGTACCCTCATTCCCGGTGTCTGCGATTTGCGGGGACTTTAGGCTATCCCGCAAGCAGAGGAAAGACGGTCACCGCCCTGCTTTGAGATCGGGTGGGGTTTCAGATGACCAGAAGATCGACCTGATGTTTGATCTGCGCGAACGCTTCACGTGACACAGGATGAAAGCCCCCAGCATGACGATAAACGCTCTGGTAGTTGTCAAATAGCAGGTCACACAACTCTTGCTGGGTGCTGTGCTGTCCGTCCGGGGTGAATTCCAAAAATATCGGTGGCCTGTACTCTGCGATGAGTTGCTTCATCCCCTTCAGGGCGGATAGCTCATGGCCCTCAACATCCATCCAGACCAGCCCAATTTGATCAGCCTGAAGGGTGCCTGACTGCACCAGGTCGTCAATCCGAACGATCTCGACTGAAAAACTCTCTCGGGTCTTGCCGCTTTTTCGCCTGGCGCCCAGACGCGAGCCGCCCCGGTTGAACAGATTACGGGTAAATTCAGCCGTTCCATTCGTGTCCGAAGCTGCGACACCCAAGATCGTCACTTTTTCTGTCAGCCCGTTCAACGCAAGATTGTGACGCAACAGGTTCATGTTGTCCGGGTCCGGCTCGATCGACACGACGGCGTCACACTGCAGGTCTAGGAAGAAATAGACGGTTTGGGTGCCAATATTGGCTCCAACTTCCAGAACAGACATTCCGGGTTTAAAGGCATTGTTTTGTTCAAGAAACGCCCGCAGATTTGTGACTGAGCCGCGGGCGAATTCACCGTTCTGGCAAAGGGAACGTCCGATTGCATCCGTTGGGAAGAAGGCAAAAGCATGATCGCGGAAGTCCCTAAACAACAAAATATCCTGATCAAGCAGCTGATTCATGACCGCGCGCCGGGTTTTGCCGTTGCCAAGAACACGTGAGGCAATCTTTTCGGCAATCAGGTTTCGCAATCCCATTCAACACCCTTGAATGCAAATCAAATATTGCCTTTAGTGCATATCTCTGCGTTCGCCGTTCAGCAACACAGGCATCGATTTGATACGAAACATGGTGCATTTGCGCCCTATCGGGCTAGGCAGGTTTTCGGCAGGCTTACATTCGCCAAGTGTCAGAGCCCTCATCGCCTGCTTGCGGCTGTTTCATTTCCAGCAATGTCGTTTGAAACAGGCTCCGGAACTCGGCCTCTTTCACCGTGGGTTCGCTTGTTTCTTCATCTGCAGCACAGGCCTCTTCGGACCGAGGCTGCGTCAGTTGTGTCAATCGGCATTGAATAATGACCCCCCATCGGCGTCCAAATTTGACCCCCCTTGGAGCTAAGAGGGGCGTTGAGGGGGTCGTGTTTAGGTTGATTCAGGAGGGGGTGGACAGCAGGTCAAACCGAAAAGAGAGCGTAGCTCGACTGAAGGTTTGACCTGCTGTCTGTTTTGAATTTATTCCCCGATTTCGAGGTTAGTCGCGGTGGTTAATTCGCCAGCTTTCGTTCCCGGTTTCGATGATATCGCAATGGTGTGTCAGTCGATCCAGGAGAGCAGTGGTCATTTTGGCATCTGTGAACACACTCGGCCATTCAGCAAATGCGAGGTTGGTTGTTAGCAGAATAGACGTTCGCTCGTACAGTTTGCTGATGAGATGGAAGAGTAATCGTCCACCAGACTCTGCGAACGGCAGATAACCGAGTTCGTCTATAATCACGAGGTCGACGCGGATCAGCTGCTCGCTGAGCCGCCCGGCGTTGCCTTCGCGATGTTCAGCCTCCAGCTTGTTCGCGAGATCCACAGCGCTGAAGAACCTGACCCGCCGGCGGTTATTGACCGCGTGGCCCCCGATCGCTGTTGCGAGATGCGTTTTGCCCGATCCGGTTCCACCGACCAGCACGCCATTCCTGGCCTGGTCCATAAAATCGCCGTCATGAAGATTGCGCACGACTTCCTCGTTGACGGGGCTGACCGTGAAGTCGAACTCAGGTAAGGACTTGCAGACCGGGAACTTTGCGGCACCCATCTGATACCGGATCGAGCGCGCAGTCTTTTCGGCCAGTTCGGCCGTGAGGAGTTCGGCCACGACCTGTTGGGGCCGCCAGTTGTTTTTGGCTGCGGCCTGCATCACTTCGTCAAAGCAGTTGACGATGCCTGGCAACTTCAGTTGACGGGCAAGTTCGAGAATTTCCTTACGCAGTTGCATGGGAGCCTCCAAGCCTGTCATAGCGAGCGCAATCCGCGATCGGTGCCATTTTCAGCTGCAGGTGGGCAGGCGGCTCAATCGCCTTTGGCGGCGGGGGATTGGTGCGCCGAGAGACAATGTTCAGGATCGCATCGGCCTTGCGCAGGCCAGATTTTAGAGCTTCTTCGCAGGCAGCCTCGACCACATCAATGTCGTGCTGGTAAGCAGCGAAAAGAATATCGGCAAGTTGCCGGTCTCCGTCGGATGTGCCCCGCAGATGGGTCCAGATCTGCGTCATTGCCGGTGGTAGGTCCCAGTCACGGAACGGTGCTCCATTGCGCAGAGCGCCAGGCTTGCGCTTGAGGACGGGCACATAGTGCCAAGGGTTGAAGATCGTTTTTCCTCGGCCGAAGCACCGTTCGTGCTCTCCGACAATCTCACCGTCTTGGCGCAGGACAATCCGCGTGGCGTAGACCTGCAACTGGACCTGACGTCCAACAGCTCTTGCCTCAACGCTGTATTTGTTTCTTTCGAAGTTGATCAGGCAGGTTCGGCTCACGGCGACCGTCTTTTCACGGAACCCGACGAAGGGCTTCTGCAGATGCGTCAGCAGCGGCTTTTCCTGCTGGAACTCCTCCCAGACCGTCACCTCCAGGTTTTCCGGATGCCGCAGTTCTTTTGCGCGTTTGATCGCGTCTTTTTGCAGCCGGGCATTCAATTCATCGAAGTCGGCCACCTCCAGACGCGGTGTAAAACTATAGGCGCGGCTCTCCTTGACCAGATTCTCAACCTGACCCTTCTCCCAACCGGCCGCGCGCGTACAGGCGATCGGGTTCACCAGATGATGAGAACACATCCGGGAGAATGCCTTGTTGAACTTTCTTTCCTTGCCCGACAGGATCGCATCGACGGCGGTCGTCATGTTATCGTAGATCCCGTTGATGCAGCCTCCACCAAAGAATTTGAAGGCCTCGTCGTGGGCATCAAAGACCATCTCCTGCGTCTCGCGCGGATAGGCAATGGAGAATGGCATGCGGCTATGGCAAAGTTTGAAATGGGCAACCTTCACGGTCGTGAGTGCACCGTCCATCAAAACCGTCTCCACACTCCAGTCGAACTGGTACGCCTCCCCAGGATCAAAGATCAGCGGGATGAACGCCTGCGCCTGTTGTCGGCCGTGCGCAATGCGCCAATTCTTTGTGTAGCGTCGAACACTGTCATACCCGCCGCCAAAACCATCATCGGAGAGTTCCTTCCAGATTTTGGTCATCCGCTTGCGGTGTTTCTTCGGAAGCGCCTCGTTCTCCTCAAGCGTTTCATCCAGACGCGCGCGCCAAGGCCCGAGCACCGGGTATGGCTGCGATTTGCGCTCATATTTGAACTCCGTCACTCCCGATCGGATTATCTTTCGAACCGTTGCACGGCTCAAATTGAGCGAACGGCAAATTTCCTTGATGCTCTTTTTTTCGATCAGGTGTAAGCGACGCACTTTTCTAATAGTTTCCACGCAAATCATCCCGCTTGCCTCTCCATCGACTGCTCAATGAAAAGGATGTCTACAACCATAGGGAGGGGTCAAATTTGGACGCCGATTTCCCCGCTTAGGGGGTCAAAATTGCACGCTTTTCTACACGTCAGTTGTGCCGCTGGCCAGCGGGAGTCGCGAAAGATCGACCAAAAACTCTGTATCAAATTCCTTCCCTCCCAATGAACTGCGCAAGTCTTGTCACTGCGGGGCCGATCCGAACCTCAGTGGTTGGCCGAAGCTCAAGGATCACAGTCCGTGAGTGGCACCCCGCAGCGACCAGGTGCATTTAGGAATTTCATTTTGAGACGTAAGGGGGAAGAAAACCCCGGTTTTCGTCACTTTTGTGCATGCAAAATAAAAAATCGAGCAACAGCTTACGTTTACGTCAACCACACCGAAGCGGAAGAAATTTCGGGACGCTACGTCAAATCCTGACACTCTGCGCCATATGGCCGCCGCTCAAACTGCCCCTGAGGCACCTCGAGGGGAATTTCGCGCGGCGAAAATAGGATTCGACGCAGCCGCAAAAGCGAATATTCAAGTTTTGAGAAGTTTTGAATGGCAGGGGCAGCAGGGTTCGAACCCGCGACCTACGGTTTTGGAGACCGTCGCTCTACCAACTGAGCTATACCCCTAGGCTGAGCCTCAGATATGCCAGCCGCGCGGCGGACTCAAGAGGCTTTTTCAGTTTCTCGACCACTTCTCGACAAGACAAACAAGTTGCACGCGGCGTTGAGTTCTATAAGATACGTTTTGGTCAGTAAGAGGGACCCATCCGTGAGTATCCGCAAAAAGATCGCCGACAGCGAAGCCGTGTTAAACTGGGCGGCGCGCCGTATTGCGAGCTATATTCGGATGGTCAACCGCAACACCAAATGGCAGCGCATCGGCTATGAAGAACTGGACCAGCTGGCCGAACAGGGCGAACCGGTCATCGTTGTTCTGTGGCATCAGCGGCTGGCGCAATCACCCTATTTCTTCCCGCTGGACAAGGCGCAGATCTGCTCGATAACGTCCTCGGCCCGTGCGGGCAGCATGGTGGGCCGCGTGCAAAAGCTGTTCGGCATGGACACGATTGCCATGGCCAGCAAACACAAAAGCAATGTTGCTGTGTCGCGTGAAGTTCTGGGCAAGATGAAGCAGGGGATTTCTATTGGTATTGCCGCCGACGGACCCCGCGGACCGGAACGGGTGCTGTCGACCGTGCCTTTGGTCTGGGCGCGCACATCCGGCAAACGGGTGTTCGGAATCACCTTTTCGACCCGTCATGGCAGAGAGGCCGGTACATGGGACCGCTTGTTGATGCCCCGCCCTTGGCGCAACGAAGGCGTGTTTCTTTGCCGCGAATGGACCGAGATTGTGCCTCGCAAAGCCAGTGACGAGCAGATCGAAACCCTGCGCCAAAACCTTGAGCAGCACATGAACGACATCACGGCCGAGGCCGACCGGATGGTCGGGCGCGATCCGTGGTCGCCTAAGTCCTAAGGCGTTTTGCATTTTACTTGAGGCAAGGCCATCGAAATGCGCGTTCGACCGCAGGGAGAGGCAGCGTATTTCGATCCAATACAAACGCAAAGCGATCTAACCACCGCGCAGCCTCTGCATCAGATAGACTTCGCTGCCTTCCGGGATGGGCTCCGTCAGGCCCGTTGCAATCACGCGCCCGTCGATCGCAATAGAGACGCCCGCGTCAATGGGGGCCTGCAATTGCGGATGCGCGCGCACCAGGGCGCGCAACAACTCTCCGGTTGTTTTGGCCTCGACCTCGACAACGGCCAAGCCCCCGGTCAGAGACCGGAGGCCGGACCAGAGGTGAACCTCAACCATTAGCCTTGAGCGCGGCCAGAATGCGCGGAGGCGACATCGGCAGTTGCTTCATCCGCACACCCGCTGCGTTGGAAACCGCGTTGGCGATGGCGGCAAGCGGCGGCACGATGCCGGTCTCGCCCACACCGCGTACCCCAAACGGGTGGCCGGGATTGGGCACTTCGACAATCACCGTGTCGATCATTGGCAGGTCACTAGCAACGGGAATCCGGTAGTCGAGGAAGATCGAGTTCTGCAACCGTCCGTCCTCGCCGTAGATATATTCCTCGTTCAGCGCCCAGCCGATGCCTTGCGCGGCACCACCCTGGAACTGGCCTTCCACATAGGTCGGGTGGATCGCCTTGCCGGCGTCTTGAATGACCGTGTAGCGTGTGACGCTGGTCTTGCCGGTTTCCGGGTCGACCTCAGCATCGACAATATGGGTGCCAAAGGACACGCCCGCACCTTCCGGAGTTGCCTCGAAATGGCCCGAGATCGGGCCACCGGTGCGCCCCATATCCGCCGTGATGTCGGACAGGGCCAGCGGGTCGAAATCGCCTGCATTGGGGCCTGAGGGCACGGCGCAGCCGTTTTCCCATTTCACGGCCTCGACCGGGATACCCCACTTGGCTGCCGCACGTTCGCACAGTTTTTCGACCGCGTGTTTGGCCGCCTTGATGGTCGCCAGGCCCGACGCGTAGGTCACACGCGAGCCGTGTGAGACGTCGTTATAACCCAGCGTCGCCGTATCCGCGATGGTGACGCGGATGTTCTCGTATGGGATGCCCAGAACCTCGGCCGCCATCAGCGCCATAGACGCACGAGAACCGCCGATATCCGGCGTTCCGACCATCAGCTGGGCCGAGCCATCTTCAGACAGGGCCAGGGATACTGAGGTCTCACCGCCGTGGTTGAACCAGAAGCCACAGGAAATCCCGCGCCCCTGCCCCGGCTTCAACGGGGCCGAATAGTGCGGGTGCGCCTTGGCAGCCTCCAGCGTTTCGACCAGACCAATTCGTTCGTAGGTCGGGCCATAGCTGGCTTTGGTGCCTTCGTGGGCGGCGTTCTTCAGGCGGACATCAACAGGGTCGAGGCCAAGCTTGTTGCACAGCTCATCGATCACCGACTCAACCGCAAAGGCACCCATGGGTGCGCCCGGCGCGCGGTAAGCGGCCTGTTTCGGACGGTTCGACATCACGTCATAGCCGATCTGCTTGACGTTGGTCAGGTTGTACGGCGCGAAGGCGCACATGGCAGTCATATCGCCCGGCGCACCGGGGAAGGCCCCGCCCTGCAGGCGGAACACGCCTTGCGCTGCCGAGATGGTCCCGTCCTTCTTCATACCGATCTTGACGTCCATCGACGCCGAGGCGGTCGGGCCTGTTGCCCGGAACACCTCGGACCGGGTCATAACGATCTTGACCGGACGGTTGGCTTTGCGGCTCAGCGCCAGTGCAACGGGTTCGATGAAGACAGTGGTCTTGCCTCCGAAACCGCCACCAATCTCGGAGGCGGTGACGCGCAGTTGCGAGGTCTCGATCCCCAGCAGCGCAGCGCAGGTCTTCTGCGCGATCCAGTGGCCTTGGGTGGTACACCAAAGCTCACCCTTGCCGTCATTGCCCAGCATGCCAAGACAGGCGTGTGGTTCGATATAGCCCTGATGGGTCGCTTCGGTGACAAAGCTGTCTTCGATGACCAGATCCGCTTCGGCAAACCCGGCCTCGACATCTCCGTGGCCGCTTTCGTGGTAACGTACGACGTTCGGGTGCAGCCCTTCGGGCACCGAATAGTCCGCCGCGCCTTCCCGAATAACAGGCGCATCCGACGCCATCGCTTTGTCCACATCCGTGACATGGGGCAGAACTTCGTATTCGACCTCGATCAGTTTGAGCGCATCCCGCGCTGCCAGAGCCGACGTGGCTGCAACCGCAGCAACGGCGTGGCCATCATAGAGCGCCTTTTCGCCCGCCATGACGTTTTCCAGCACGTTCCAGAACTCACCCTCAAGACCGGGTTTGAACGGGACATCGGCAAAATCCGCGCGGGTGACGACGGCTTTGACGTCCTTATGCGCCTCGGCCCTTGAGGTGTCGATCTTCACAATCCGCGCGTGGGCATGGGGCGAGCGCAGAACCGCTCCGTGCAACATGCCGGGCGCATAGGCATCAGCCCCGAACTTGGCACGGCCCGTGACCTTGTCTAACCCATCCGGGCGATCCGGGCGCGTGCCAACGAAAGTGAATACAGACTTGCGATCGTCGAGTGCCATTACGAAGCCTCCCGCAGCTCTTCCGCCGTTTCCATCACGGCGCGAATGATCTTGTCATAACCGGTGCAGCGGCAGAGGTTGCCTGCCAGCCAGTACCGGGTTTCCTCTTCGGTCGGGTTGGGCTTCTTCTCCAGCAACGACTTGGCCGCCACCAGAATGCCCGGCGTACAGATGCCGCACTGAAGCGCCGCATGTTCGATGAACTTCTTCTGCAGCGGGTGCAGAACGTCGCCATCCGCGATGCCTTCGACGGTTTCGATGGTCTTGCCCTCGGCCTCGACACCCAGCATCAGGCAGGAACAGACCAGACGGCCATCGACAGTGACAGAACATGCGCCGCAATCGCCGGTGCCGCAACCCTCTTTCGCGCCGGTCAGGTTCAGCTTGTCGCGCAGACAGTCCAGCAGCGTTTCGCGCGGGTCACACAGGTATTCGACCGTGTCCCCGTTCACGGTGGTGGATACGTGGAGCTTGCTCATGCGTCTTCTCCCTTCGCGCGGGCATAGGCGATTTTCGCGGCGCGCTTGGCCAGAACGCCAGCGACCTCGGTGCGGAATTCGATTGTGCCGCGTTTGTCGTCAATCGGGTTACAGGCCGCCGAAGCGGCCACTGCCAACGCGTCGAGGGCGGTGTCGTCCAGCGTGCTGCCGATGATGGCTTTGGCGCAGTCTTCAACCAGCAAAACGGTCGGGGCAACAGCGCCCAGAGACACCCTCGCCTCGGTGATCACGTCGCCGTCCAGACGCAGGCTGACACCCACGCCAACCACCGCGATGTCCATTTCGGTGCGCGGAATGAAGCGCAGATAGGCGTCACCCGCGTTGTCGCCCCTTGCGGGGATGTTGACGGCTGAAACCACTTCACCCTTCGCCAGCGAGGTCTTGCCCGGTCCGGTGGGGATGTCCTCAACGGCAACCTCGCGCGCGCCATCCGGGCCGGTCACGGTAACCGTCACACCCGCCGCAACCATCGCGGGCACCGAATCCGCCGCCGGAGACCCGTTGCACAGGTTGCCCGTCAACGTCGCGCGGCCCTGCACCTGAGTCGAGCCGATCAGGTCCATCGCCTCGACCACACCCGGCCAGTCGCGGCCCAGCTCGGGATGCTCGCTCATTTCAGCGCCGGTGACAGCGACGCCAAGTGTCCAGCTGCCATCGGCGTTTTGCGTGATCTGGTCCACACCGTTGATTTTCTTGATGTCGATCAACGTATCGGGTGTCACCAATTCCGAGCGCAGCTGCACCAACACATCGGTGCCGCCTGCCAGAAACCGTGTGGTGCCCGTCGCGTTTGCAGCCAGAGCCGACGCCTTGGCAAAGCTGGCGGGGCTGTGATAATCCATGAAAATACCTCGCACCTGTCAATCAGGATTCACTGGGTTCGGGGGCGAAGGTAATGCAGTGCCGCAACGGCGTCCATGGCCGGAACGACCAATTTTTGTGTCGTTTTTCGACCTCGGGTCAGAGGTCGATCTCGATCACGCCATCCGGTTGCGCGGCGCGGCTTTGGCACAAAATGATAGCGCTCTCGCGTTGTTTGTTGGACAGGACGAAATCGCGATGTTCGATTTCGCCCGAAACAACCCTGCATTTGCAGACGCCGCAGATGCCATCGGCGCATTTCACATCCACGTGAATGCCCGCCTCGTTCAGCACCTGTGCGGCGTCCTTGTCTTCCGGTACGGTCAGTTCCTGGCCGGATTTCGCCAGCTTCAAGGTGAATGGGAAGTTTTCGTACTCCGGTTGCTCGGGGGCCGAGAAATACTCCAGATGCCGCGCCTCATTCGGGAAGCCCTGCCGCGCGGCCGCATGCATAACGCCGTCCATGAAGCGATCTGGACCGCAGGTATAGACGTGCCAGCCGTCCTGATAGCCTGACAGGACCGCATCCAGATCAGCTCGCGTGCCTTCATCCGAGAAATGGTAATGAACGTGATCTGCCCACGGCATCGCGGCCAGGTCATGCAGATACCCGGCCCCGGCGCGGGTGCTGGCCGAGTAGTGCAGCGCGAACGGTTTGCCCAGCGCATGCAGACGATGGGCAAAGGCGATCATTGGGGTGATGCCTATCCCTCCGCCCATCAGGAAGGTTTTTGTCGCGGTCTCATCCAGCTCGAAATGATTGATCGGTTTCGAGATGAAAACCTTGCGGCCTTCGTTGAAGATGCGATGCAGCAGAGCCGAACCACCGCGTCCCTCATCCTCACGCAAGACACCGATCTGATAGCTCGCCCGATCCGAGGGGTCACCGGACATCGAATACTGGCGCAGGAACTCGGGCGCGACCAAAACGTCCAGATGCGCGCCCGCTGTCCATTCGGGTAAAGGAGAGCCGTCCAGCGTCGAGAATTCGTACTTGGTCACATCGGCCGTCATCTTGTCGACCTTGGTCAATTCGACCCGCATGACCGGCGCATCGCCTGCGATCTCATAACGATGGACAACCGACATGTCGCCCGCCGCCTTTCTTGCCTTGTATTCCTCGGCGCTGACCATCGCCTCATATGCGGCAATCCCGGCCTCGCGGTCCATGGCAAAGGGATAGGGCCACGGATGCGGGGCCAGAAAGGCAGGGTAAACGGCCAGCGTCTGATCTTCGTATTTCAGATCCAGATCAGGCTGCAGATCGCGCCGGTTCAGCGGATGCACCGAGGGGCGGTAGGCTCCATCCGACTGCAGCTCGATATCCCACCACCACTTTTTGACATCGTTCAGACCACCATTGCCCACCGCGTCATCCAATTTCGCCAATGCGGGGGCGGCCTGAGGGATATTCATTGCCGCCCAACGGAAGGGGCGTTCTTTGAAAATCCCTTCGAGGTTCCACGGGCAGGTCTTCATGCAGCGCCCGCACATCGCCCCCCCAGGCGTTGTTACGCGGTAGGTCGCGCATTTCTGGCTGTCGGATTTCCAGATTTCATAGCCGTTGAACATCAGCTTTGGCCCGGCGGTGATCGCGCCCGACGGGCATTCGCGGGCGCATTTGTTGCAGCTTTCGCAAAAACTCTGCAGGCCGAAATCAATCGGCTTGTCATGCACCATCGGCATATCAGTTGTCACCGCCCCGGATTTCAGACGCGGACCGAGATAGGGGTTCAGGATGACCTCACCGATCCGGCTGACCTCGCCCAACCCCGACAACAGCAATAGCGGAGGTTGCAGCACCTCCCCATCCATCACAGTATGGGCCTTGGCCTTGTAGCCGAGGTTGCGGATCTGCTGCGCGATCACGCCACCCAGCAGTGAAAACCGTAGATAGGCGCGCATGGATTGCGCAACGCTGATCCAATCATCACCGCTTGCGCCCTCCATCGTCTCATAGCCCTGATCGATGATCATGCTGACGGCCTGATCATGGGGCGGCGTGATCTCTTCCCCCGTCGCATCATGGGAATACCACGCCCAGTCCGGGCAACGGCTGAGGCCGACCGCATCGACCCCAAGGAAGTAACTGGCGGCCTTGATATTGGCGGCATTGCGCTGGGCATCTGTCGGAGGTGAAACCTTTGCACTTTCGCCATTCTGCAAAAGAACAAACGCGCCCAGCGCCCGGCGTTGTGCGAAACTGGGGGCCGATTTGCGCACGTAGTATCCGCCCTTGGCCGCGTCCTGCAGGTGTTTGCCCATATCGCCGAACTGCGCCCGCGCGAACATGTCGGCGCGCTTGGGAACGCGCGCGACGTTGGCCTCATCAATATAAGTGGTGGGCGTCTCGACCCGCTTGAGCCGCTCAAAGGGATGCGCCCCATCCATATAGCGACGTTTGGCATAGGCGTCGCGGTTCAGAGCGTTCTTGGCGAACCCGGTTCCTAGCCACCACGCAGGACCTTGAGTCCGGAACCACGGCTGTTGTTCCATCGGTTGCAGCGGCTGATCGTGGGCAATCTCCATCTCGGTCGTGACAGCGGCCAGACCAAAACGGCGGCCCAACCATGGGGCAACAAGCGTGCCGTCTTCGACCGAGGCCAAACCCGCCGCGACCGCCAGCCTGCCCAGATCCACCTCGGTCGACATCGCCGTATGCGCCCGCGCATCGAACCCCAACAACCTGATGTAGTTGGCGATCACAACGGCATTCTCGGTCGCCAGCAGGCAGGCCCGGTGGTCCTGCGCATCCATGATCCACTCAGACCCCGGCTCGTCCGGGTTCGGATCGCGGTTGTGTTCATAGAGGAACACCAGAGCATGACGATGCGAGACCATCGGACGCGGCGCGGCCTCCATGCTTTCCTTAAGATCAGCCATGATGACATCGATCCCCGAGGCCAGTGTTTTGGTCTGGCGGGTTTTCAACGCATGGGCCAGACGGTCGATATCAGGGTTGCGGCGCGGCTGGTCCAACAGCGCCTCGGGCGGCAGCGGCCCGCAGCCCATCATCGAGGCATCGTTGAAATAGCCAAACGCCTTGAGGTGATCTGCACGCGCCTGCGGGTCCTGCGGGATGTCCGAGGCGACAGGGTTCACCAGCCCATCCCGGATCGTGTCCAGCATAGCCTGAAACTCGCCCATCGCATTCACGATGCTCTCGGGCCGGTCTGGCCGGTGAAAGCTAAGCTCGGGCATCGGGGGCAGTTGGGACAGGTCGGGCATCGCCTTCTGACGCGCCAGACGCTCCAACGGGTACGACCCCATGTGAACCGGTCGGTTCTTGTCCGAGAAAAAGCGAAGTCCCATATGCGTGCCCCTTGTTTGCGCCTGACCTAGCGCCCTCTCGACAGCAAAACCATTCATACTTAATCATAGATTGTATGAGCAAAATCGATTTCACTGATCTGGACGGCAAGGTCCTGCGCATCTTTCTGACGATACTCGAGGAAAGCTCGGTCTCGAAAGCGGCGGATCGGCTGGGGGTCACACAGTCGGCAATCAGCCACACATTGGCCAAGCTACGGCAGGTGCTCGGCGATCCGCTATTCGTACGATCTGGCCAGGGCCTGACACCGACCGAACGCGCGCTGGCCTTGCAAGAGCCGGTCCGCAACGTGCTGGATGGTATGCGCGCGCTGACGGATGAACGCCCCTTTGATCCCCTGTCAGAGCAGATGGAAATCCGCATCGCCACCAACGACATGCCGCGAGAGCTGATCTTTCCCGACCTTCTAAGCGCGACCCGTGCCGAGGGTATTAAGCTGCAGTTGGAATTCATCTCATCCGGCGTACCGGGGCCGGACCTGCTGCACAGCGACCGGTGCCAGCTGATGCTGACGCCGCTGCCTCCGGACGGGCCGGACATCTTTCAAAAGCGGCTGATCACAAGCCCGTTGATGGTGTTTTTTGACCGATGCCAACGCTCCGCGCCCGAGACGTGGGAGGCCTACTGTCAGAGTGAGCATGTCGAGGTTCGCTTTCCCGACGGCCGGAATGCGCGCGCGGTGATGCGCGGTGTGGATCAAAGCCAGATCCGTCCGCCAACCGTCGTACTGCCGCATTTCAACGCCATCCCGTCTTTCATCGCGGGCAGCCCGCTGATTTCCACCGACACGGCGCTGATGAAAAACGGACCGCTGGCCGCGCTGGATTGCGCGCCCTTGCCGTTCGACTGCGAGCCTGTCTCGATCTACATGGTCTGGCACCAACGCTCAGCCAATGACCCGGCCCATCGCTGGTTGCGCGGCCGGATCGAAACCATCGCCAGCACTATTCAGGCCAAGACCTGAAGCAGAGCCTAGCCTGTCGCCAGAGCCCTTTGATCCTCACGCCCCATGGCCACCAGAATCGGCGAGTCCTCTTGCCGCGCAGCGAATGAGACCTTGTCGGTCATGCCGCTCCACCCCGCCATGGTCAGAGACTGCGCCACCGCACCACCAAGCGTCGCTCCCGGCCCCGTCACGATGAACAGGTCCGGTGCGAACTCTCGCGCGGCAGTTTGAATGGCGTAGGTGAAATCGTAGGGCTCGGTCACCTGATGGCCCAGCGTATAATCCCACAGCGCCTCGGTATCGGTGGCGCCCGGCCACCAGATCTTGCCGCGCCCGTCGATCATCGGGTGTCGGGGTTGGCCGAACAGCTCGGCCTTCAGCCGTGCCCGACCTTCGGCAGCAATCAGAGCCTGCAGAGAAGTATGGAACGCCGCATGGTTCGGCAGCCGCATGGGAAAACGGTCCTGAACGGTTGGATGAGACGCCTCGAACGCGGCCAGACCAGCCTCATTCCCGGCCAGCACCAGCATACCGCCCAGATCAATCGACAGCGCCAGATCCTGCCCCTCGACCGCGTTGATGTCAGAGACGTCCTGCAACAGCGCCTGCTTCTGGTTCGCGCTGTCGACCCAGCTGTCATCGGTGAAGGGGTAGACCAACTGCCCACCGATCAGATGGTCCTGCATCGAGGTGCCCATGCTGTTCACCACGCGGAACCCGTTCTCAGCGCTCAGCGCGCCAGCGGCGGCCAGCGCGATATACCAACCCATCGAGTTGCCGGTCACGGCCACCACCTCGATATCATCGGCCAGCGACTGCACATCCGCCAGCGCGGCGGCGTAGATCAGGGGCGAGGCCACATCGCCGCGCGAATAGGTACTGACCGCAAAGCGCGCGGCCCCGTCCAGAGCGGTTACCCCCTCTTGCCCGGCCTCGGCCCGCATGGCGTCAAAGCGCTGGAACATCGACATCTTGTCCGCATGGTAGCGGCGCAGATAGCCCAGCTCGGGCTTGTTATAGGTGCCCCGACCGGGGCAGATCACGACAGCTGTTCGGGTCATTTCTGCCCTCCAGTCAGGGTCAAGGCCGCAGCAACGATACCGTCCTTGGACGGCAGGGGCGCGGCATAGGCCGGGCCGGTCGCAATAAAACAATCCTCAGCCACAACGCGGGCGACCCGCGTCTGGGCGCTTTCTTCGCGGAAGAGTGTCATCAGCCCCTCGGATTGGCTGCCTGTGCGGCGGCATTCATCCACGATCAGGACGTGTTTGCAGTCCTTGGTCGCCTTCAGCAGCGCCTCGGCCGGCAATGGGGCCAGCCAGCGTAAATCGACGATACGAGCGTTCACCCCGGCCGCCTGCAACTCAGGCAACGCCTGACGCGACAGGTAGTGGCCGTTGCCGTAGGTCACGATGGCCAGATCGGTGCCGCCGCCATGGATGCCAACCTCGCCCAGCGCAATCCGCCGGTCGGGCGAGGGGTAGGTCGTCATCCAACCCCCGTCCTGCGCCGCACTCAGATCCCGCATGGGATAGAGCGCGATCGGTTCAAGGAATACAACGACCCTCTGCTCTTCCCGTGCCAGCCGCACGCATTCACGCAGCATCTGCGCCGCGTCTTCCCCGGTCGAGGGGCAGGCAATGATCACACCCGGAATGTCGCGCAAAACGGCCAGAGAGTTATCGTTGTGGAAATGCCCTCCAAAGCCTTTCTGATACCCAAGCCCAGCAATTCGCAGAACCATCGGGTTGGTGAATTGCCCGTTCGAGAAGAAGGGTAAGGTGGCGGCTTCACCGCGGATCTGATCCTCGGCATTGTGCAGATAGGCGAGGAACTGGATTTCGGGAATTGGCACAAACCCGTTGTGGCCCATGCCGATGGCGAGGCCGAGGATCGACTGCTCGTCCAACAGAGTGTCGATCACACGGTCCTGACCGAACCGCTGCTGCAGTTTCTGCGTCACGCCGTAGACCCCACCCTTGCGGCCGACATCTTCACCCATGCAGACAATCTCGCCATGTTCCAGCATCAGATCGGTCAGCGCCCAGTTGATCAGGCGGCTCATGGGCTGCGGGTCGGACATCGCGCGCATGTCGCCCCCGAACGCCTTTGTCCGCGCATCCGAGCTGGGGCCGTTCGTCGGCTTGCAGGTGCGTTTGGGTGGGATCAGGCTGGCCATGACATCCTGCGCGGTCGACAAATGCGGGCGCGTGGCAGCCTCGGCGGCCACACGGTCCGTACGGGCGCAGCTGTCCTGGTAGATTTTCAGCGCCTCTTCCGGAGCCAGCGCCCCCGCCTGATCCAACAGCCGAACGGAATGGAGAAGCGGATCATTTGCCTCATCCGCCTCAACCTCGGATTTGCTGAGATATGTGGTTGGGACATCCGCCCCCGCATGGCCATAGAGGCGTACGGTCCGCAGGTGCAGGAAGGCGGGCTTGCGGCGCGTGCGGACATAATGCGCGGCTTCCAGAGCCACGGCGTAGGTCTCATAGATGTCCAGCCCATTGGCCTGAAAATACTTGATGCCTGGGCGATGCGCCATCGACGCCTCGATCCAGCCTTTGGGTGTTTTCACCGAAATTCCGATGCCATTGTCCTCGCATACGAACAGCAAGGGCAGTGGCGTGGATTGCACACTGGTCCAACCCGCCGTGTTGATCGCCCCTTGAGCGGTCGAATGGTTGGCCGAGGCGTCCCCGAACGAACACATGGCGATGCCATCCTCGGGCAACACCCGATGCTCGGGGTCATGCCGCCGCGCTGCCCCCAACGCATAGGCCGCGCCGACCGCCTTGGGCAGGTGGCTGGCAATGGTCGAGGTCTGAGGCGGGATCATCAGAGCCTTGGAGCCAAGCACCTTATGACGCCCACCCGAGGTCGGGTCCTCTTTCGAGCACGCAAAGCTCAGCAGCATATCCCAGGCGATCTGTTGGCCTGGAACCTGTTCAGCCCGAGCGATCTGAAACGCCGCATCACGGTAGTGCAAAAAGGCGATATCCGTCGGGCGCAAGGCGTGGGCCACGGCAGCCATGCCCTCATGACCCGATGAGCCGATGGTATAGAACCCCTGCCCCGCCTTCTGCATCGCCCGGCTGGTGCGATCCAGCGCCCGGCTGAGGACTTGTGAGCGGTAAAGTGACACCGCATCTGCATGGCTCAGCCCGCCGACCGGAGGCGCACCTTCGGGAAAATCCCTGTTTGCCACGCGGGACAAGAAATTCTCATGGACGATCTGCGCGCGATCCATAGCTCGGCCTTTTCAAATGGTGCGGGGCTGTCCGCGTGTCTTGTTTACGAACGGCGCGGGCGCGCGCGTCACAGGCCAGTATATCCGGCTGGTGTCCGCAAAAAGCCAGTGATAATCAAACCCAAAGGTATGAGGAAATGTAATATGATCGCGCCCCGCCGCTTTCTTCCGTCGATTTCATCCCTGCTCGCGCTTGAGGCTGTGGACAGGTTGGGCAGCGCCTCGGCTGCGGCCGAGGAGCTATCACTGACCCAAAGCGCCATCAGCCGCCAACTGAAAACGATGGAGGAGCAGTTGGGCATCGAACTGATCCAGCGCACCCAGATGCGGCTGCACCTGACCCCAGCCGCGCAAGAATATGTCCAGACGGCCCGCACGGCCCTGCATCAACTGGCACAAGCGTCGCTGAAGCTGAAAGCCAACCCAACCGGAGGGTCCCTCAACCTGTCCATCCTGCCAGCTTTCGGGATGCACTGGCTGGCCCCGCGCCTTCAGGACTTCGCCCGCAATCACCCTGAGGTGACAGTCAACCTAAACACAAGGCTGCGACCCTTCGACTTCGAGACCGAAGCCTTCGACGCAGGTTTTCACTTTGGTCGCCAGAATTGGAGCGGCGTGAACTACCTAAAGATCATGACAGAGTATGTCGTGCCCGTCTGCGCGCCTGACATTCTGCCCGACCAGAGTGATGAAATCGACTGGCTGGAGCAGGCGCCCCTTTTGCACATGGAAACGCGCCCCGACGGATGGGAGCGCTGGTTTGCTGCTCAGGGTCATCCGGTTAGCGGGTCGCGCGGGATGCTGTTCGATCAGTTTTCCACGATGATACAGGCCACGATCCATGGGTTAGGAGTTGGCCTGTTTCCCAGCTATCTCGTCGAAGAGCACCTCAAAACCGGCCGCCTTGCCTTGGCGTGGGATGGGCCGGAGGTCAGTTTGGGCGCGTACTATCTGGTATGGCCCAAGAACAGGATTGAGTCCGAACCGTTGAAGTCATTTCGAGCATGGCTCGAAGGGCAGCTGAACCCGGAGATCACCTAGAGTTCTGAACAGGCCGCCACCCGAAAAACTGCGCGGCCTATGGCCTTGCGTCCTGCGGACGGCAGGGGGCCGGGCAGGCGCGGGCTGCGCCCGCGCCTGCCCGGCCCAACGGAAGGAGATGTTCCGAAAGGAACTTCGATGACGGGCGGGAGGGCCTCAGACGTCAATCGAACGCGCGATGAGTTCCTTCATGACCTCATTGGTGCCGCCATAGATCATCTGCACGCGGGCATCGGCGTAAAGGCGGGCGATCGGGTATTCCATCATAAAGCCATAGCCGCCAAAAAGCTGCAGGCATTCATGCATGATCTCGTTCTGGACCTCAGACCCCCAGTATTTGACCATGGATGCGGTGGCGGCATCCAACTCACCCGCCTCCAGTTTGCCAATGCAATCATTCACGAAACTACGCAGCACTTCCGCCTTGGTTTTGCACTCGGCCAGTTTGAACCGCGTGTTTTGGAAATCCATGACGCGCTGACCAAAGGCCTTGCGCTCCTGCACGTATTTCACTGTCTCAGAGATGGCGAAATCAATCGCGCCCAGTGCCATGATGCCGATGGTCAAACGCTCCCACGGAAGCTGTTTCATCAACTGGTAGAACCCCTGCCCCTCATCCGGGCCGAGCAGATTGGTCATCGGCACTTTGACATCTTCAAAAAACAACTCGGCGGTGTCATTGCCCTTCATACCCAGCTTCTTGAGGTTGCGCCCGCGCCGGAAACCCTCGGCCCCGTCCGTCTCAACCACAATCAGAGATACCCCCTTGGCACCCAAGGTCTTGTCCGTCTTGGCGGCAACGATGATCAGATCGGCGCTCTGACCGTTGGTAATGAAGATCTTAGACCCGTTCAGGCGGTAGGAATTGCCGTCCTTTTCAGCCGAGGTCCGCACCGCCTGCACATCCGAGCCTGTGCCCGGCTCGGTCATGGCCAAAGCCCCTACCATCTCGCCCGAGGCCAGCTTGGGCAACCAACGCTGTTTTTGGTCTTCGCTGCCATAGGCCGTGATGTAGTGCGTCACGATTGACTGGATCCCATATCCCCATCCGGCGTCCCCACGCGCCGTCTGTTCGTACAGAGTGACCGAGTCAAACCCCATGTCCCCGCCGACGCCGCCATATTCTTCCGGGATCGCACCCGCCATCAGACCGGTTTCCCCGGCTTTGTGCCAGAATGCACGGTCTACGATGCCATTCGCGGCCCAGGTTTCCGCGTTGGGGACCAGTTCATCATCCAGAAACCGCCCTGCCATTTCGGCAAACATCCGGTGTTCGTCAGTGACCCAGGCTGCGGTCGAGGTAAAAAGCGACATTTGGTATTCTCCGATCAGGTGTTGCCTGAAAGGCTATCGCGGCGCCGTAAATAGGCCAATCCACGTAACGCCGCGTTCCGTCAATGCAACGCAGCGTTCTTTCGGGTCAGCTCAGCATCCAGCAGCAATTGCGCCGCAACCTTGGCGTCTTCGGCCGGATTACCGTTCTTCAACAAAACCGCCGAAACGATCGCGCCCTCTTGCAGCAAAACAATCTGACGGGCCAGAAGCTCTGGCGCATGTGCGCCGGATTGGCGCGCCAACGAGGTCAGGTGTTCCAACATAACCCGTTTATGTTCTGCTGCCTGCACATGGATTGGATGGCTGGCGTCCTGATACTCGGCCGCGGCCTTTAGGAACATGCATCCGCGAAAGTCGTCCTCTTCGAACCACTCTTTAAAAGCGTCGAAAGTGGCAATCAGTTGCCCGGCTGGCGTGTCTGCAATCTGCTCAACCCGTCGCAGGATCCGATTGCGGAAACTTTCATCCCGTAGGCGCAGAACGGCCAGGATCAGATCTTCTTTGGTGCGGAAGTGTTTGTACATCGAGGTTTTGGACACACCGGTTTCCACAACTAGCTTGTCCATGCCGGTCGCGTGGAACCCGTCTCGGTAGAAGACCTCCATCGCCTTGCGCACCAGTTCATCGCGTTTGTTAGGACGCATCAGAAAGCACCTGAGTGTACCGGCCTGTACATTTTTTCCCACTTCCATTGCGGTTTCTTCACGTCACTGCACGTCGTGAACCCAAAGCATCACAACGACTTCACTTTTTTGCAACGTGAACTCTTGCAAATCATAGCCAGTGAGAACACTTTTTAAAGGGTTACCGATCAGTACACCCAAGGATCTGACGATGAAACGCCACTCCAGCTTTGTTGCCCCGCGATATGTGCCGATCATTTTGGTGCTCGCTTTGCTGACTGCGGCGGTTGCTATGTGAAAAGGCGGTAATATGATACGCTCAGCTTTGCAGATCGCCTCGGCGTTGATCATCGGATCTGCCTTTTTGTTCCTTGTTGTGCTGTTTGGCTTCTTTGCCTCACCCAATGCGGTGCGGTCGGCCCCCGAGAGCCCCAATGCCCAAACCTTGCTTGAAAGCCTATTTCGGCGCGAGGGCCGCTAAAAACCAAGCAACACCTCTTGACCTTCCCGTCACTGGAACCCCCATGTGGTCGGTAAAAAATGTCGGGATGAGTCGCATGACCCAAAGCACTCAATTGAAAATCACAGGCATGAGCTGTGCCTCATGCGTTGGACGCGCCGAGGCCGCATTGCAGGCTGTTCCCGGCGTACAGGACGCCTCGGTCAATTTTGCGACCAAGACGGCTCAGATCACTTTTGACGGCCCGGTCTCGGCCCTCAGTGATGCATTGCAGGCCGCTGGCTATCCGGCTGCAACGCATCAATCCACTTTGCAGATTACCGGGATGAATTGCGCCTCTTGCGTGGCCAAGATCGAGCGCACTCTGCAAGAAAGCCCCGGCGTTCTTGAGGCGAGTGTGAACCTTGCCAACCAATGCGCATCGGTCACCTACATCGAGGGCGCGACCACGTCGCAGGCGCTGGCACAGATCACAAGTCAGCTTGGGTTTTCCGCGCAGCTTAAGACATCTCCGGGGTCGGAAACCCAATCCGATGACACGACGGATGAGGCACGCGACCTGAAACGCGCGACAGTGATGGCTGCCATTTTGGCCCTGCCCGTATTTGTTCTGGAGATGGGCGGGCATATGGTTCCCGCATTCCACCATTGGGTTCACGCAACCCTCGGACAGCAGAACAACTATCTGATCCAGTTTGCCCTGACCACGGCCCTGTTGATTGGCCCGGGACGCGTTTTCTACGCCAAGGGCATTCCGTCGCTGCTGCGCGGGATGCCGGACATGAACGCTCTGGTCGCTTTGGGGACGGGGGCGGCCTATCTGTTCTCCATCATCTCGACTTTCGCGCCCGGCCTGCTGCCGCAGGGAACAGCGAATGTGTATTTTGAGGCTGCGGCCGTGATCATTGTGCTGATCCTTCTGGGCCGCATGATGGAGGCGCGCGCCAAAGGCAAAACCGGCGCGGCCATCCGCGCGCTGATCGGGCTTCAGCCCAAAACCGCGCGCGTTGAACGAAACGGAGCAACCGAGGACCGCCCCATTGCCGAAATAGCGGTGGGCGACGTGCTCCAAATTCGTCCCGGAGAACGCGTTCCGGTGGATGGAGATATCCTCGAAGGAACCTCTTACGTCGATGAAAGCATGATCACAGGGGAGCCGGTACCGGTTGGCAAATCCGCTGGCGACCCGGTGGTGGGTGGCACCATGAACGGAACCGGTGCGCTGCGTGTGCAGGCGACTCGCGTTGGGGCGGATACGGTTCTGGCCCAGGTCATCGCGATGGTAGAACAGGCGCAGGGGGCCAAGCTGCCCATCCAAAGCCTGGTCGACCGGCTGACCTATCGCTTTGTGCCTGCGGTGATGCTGGTTGCGGCTTTGACTATCACTGCTTGGCTGATCTTCGGGCCTTCTCCGTCGCTGCCGCTGGCGTTGGTGGCCGGGGTATCGGTCCTGATCATCGCCTGCCCCTGCGCCATGGGTCTGGCCACGCCGACCTCGATCATGGTTGGGACGGGCCGCGCAGCGGAACTGGGTGTTTTGTTCCACAAGGGAGATGCGCTGCAACACTTACAGCAGACCAAGGTCATCGCCTTCGACAAAACCGGCACGCTGACCCTCGGGCGCCCCGAACTTGACCACGTGACAACCACCAACGGCTTTGAGCGGGATCAGGTCCTACGACTGGCCGCCGCGATCGAAACCCGCTCGGAACACCCTATTGCTTCTGCGATCACCCGCGCCGGGCCCTCTGTTCTGCCCGAGGTTTCTCAGGTTCAGTCCCTCACCGGCCTTGGCCTTCAGGGCCGCGCAGAGGGGCATGACCTGCTGGTTGGCTCATACAAATTGATGCAGCAGAAAGGCGTGGATATCTCGGATCTGAAGCCGGACGCCGATGCACGGGCCTCTCAGGGGGCGACCCCACTGTTCTTGGCCATTGATGGGGTGGCTGCGGCCAGTCTGGCTGTCTCGGACCCTGTGAAGCCGGGCACGGCCGAGGCGCTGGCCAAGTTACACGACATGGGCCTGACGCTTGCCATGGTAACCGGAGACAACGCGCAGACGGCGCAAGCGATGGCCGACAGGCTGGGCCTTGATCAAGTGACCGCCGACCTGCTGCCCGGTGCCAAACAGAAAACACTAGAGGGCTTACGCAGTGAATTCGGCACGCTCGCCTTTGTGGGCGATGGGATAAACGACGCGCCTGCTCTGGCGGTAGCTGATGTCGGCGTCGCCATCGGCACCGGAACAGATGTCGCGATCGAGGCCGCCGATGTAGTTCTGATGTCCGGCGATCTGCGTGGCGTCGTGAACGCAATCGACATCAGCCATCGGACGATGCGCAACATCCGCCAGAACCTCGGATGGGCGTTTGGCTACAACACATTGCTGATTCCGGTGGCTGCCGGAGTGCTGTACCCCTTTGGCGGGCCATTGCTGTCCCCGGTGCTTGCGGCGGGCGCGATGGCCCTGTCCAGCGTCTTTGTCGTTACCAATGCGCTGCGTCTGCGATGGGTCCGCCCCAACGTCGCGGAAAGCGCGCAAAAAACCACGAAGGAGGCCCACGCATGAATATCGGCGATGTCTCAACCCGGACCGGACTGCCCGCGAAAACGATCCGCTACTATGAGGATATCGCGCTGATTAAACCTCTGCGCGATGACAACGGCTATCGCCGGTTTCGCGAACAGGACATCCACAAGCTGACTTTTCTGGGCCGCGCGCGCGCCTTGGGGTTCACCATCGAAGACTGCCGCACGTTGCTGGCGCTCTATGAAGATGAAAGCCGGGCGAGCGCGGATGTAAAGCAAGTTGCACGGGATCATCTGGCGCAGATTGACGCAAAAATCGCCGACCTCAAGGCGATGCGCGACACGCTGAGCCATTTGATCGAAGCCTGCGCCGGAGACGACCGACCTGACTGCCCGATCCTGAAGGATCTGGGCGGGAACAGCTAACACGGGGTTGCCCTTTCGCGCAGGCTTTGCTTTGTCAGTGCCAAATACTCCGGCAATCAAGCAATGCCGGTCAGCGGAGAGGATCATCCCATGGCAAAAGTCGCGTTTCTTGGTTTGGGTGTTATGGGTTATCCCATGGCTGGGCACCTTCAGGCTGCAGGGCATCAGGTCACCGTTTACAATCGGACCGCCTCCAAGGCCGAGGCCTGGGTGGCCGAACATGGCGGCGCAAAGGCGACGACCCCCAAAGGTGCTGCGGAGGGGGCCGAATTCGTCATGTCCTGCGTTGGCAATGATGACGACCTGCGGATGGTCTGCACCGGCGCGGATGGCGCTTTTGCCGGGATGTCGGATGGCGCGATCTTTGTGGATCACACCACCGTTTCCGCCAAGGTGACGCGTGAGCTTTATGAGGCGGCCAAAGGGCAAGGGATCTCATTTGTCGACGCGCCGATCTCGGGCGGGCAAGCCGGGGCCGAGAATGGCGTTCTGTCGATCATGTGCGGCGGCGATCAGGCGGTGTTTGATGCGGCAGAGCCGATCATGCAGGTCTATTCGAAAATCTGTCGCCGGATTGGTGATAGCGGGGCAGGTCAAATGACCAAAATGTGCAACCAAATCGCGATTGCCGGTTTGGTTCAGGGCCTCAGCGAAGCGCTGCATTTTGCTGAAAAGGCCGGTCTGGACGGGCGCGCGGTGGTTGAGGTGATCAGCCAGGGTGCGGCAGGTAGCTGGCAGATGGCGAACCGGTATGAGACCATGCTGGACGACCATTTCGACCACGGCTTTGCAGTGGACTGGATGCGCAAGGATCTGGGCATCTGTCTCGACACCGCCAACGAGACGGGCGCGTCCTTGCCTGTCACGGCACTGGTGGATCAATTTTACAAGGATGTGCAAAAACTTGGTGGTGGGCGGTGGGATACCTCGTCGCTGATCAAGCGATTGCGGGCGTTGGATTAAGGGGGCTGTCTGCCCCCTCTTGGCCCTGTATGCCAATTCACCCCCGAAGATATTTTTAGCCAGATGAAGAGATCCGCGTTGCGCGGCGGATAGGGATGGGAATGAAAGACATGCATGATTTCTGGGCGGATGCCCTGCGCAAGTATTGGGGGCTGGATGCCCGTCTGACACGGCTGGACGGAGAGTATGACCTGAACTTTCTGGTCGAAGCGAAGAACGGACAGGACTATGTCCTGAAAGTCATGCGCGCGGGGTGCGAACCAGAGTTTGTCGATCTTCAAGTCAAAGCGCTCGAACATATCACGTCTGAGGCGCCGGGGCTGCCCTTCCCCAAGGTACTCCCCTCGCTGGATGGTGCTGTCCTGCCCGAGATCGAAGATAAGGACGGTCACCCGCGTTTGGCTTGGTTGTTGGAGCGCCTTCCGGGTCAGTGCTACGCCAAAGTCGAGCCAAAATCCGAAGATTTGATCCTGAAACTCGGACGCGTTCTTGGCGCGACCGATCGGGCTCTGACTGGGTTTGCGCATGGCAGCCTGCAGCGGGACGATTTCAAATGGGACCTGGTGAAAGGCGGTTGGATTGCGGATCAACTGGATGCGGTCAGTGACCCGTCCCGCCGCGCGCTTTTGAACGAAATTGTACAGGGTTTCACTGCGATCTCAGATGCGCTGAACAGCCTGCCCACGCAAGCCATTCACAACGACGCCAATGACTACAACATTCTCGTCGAAGGAGAGCTGAGCGAACGGCGTACCATATCCGGCCTAATCGACCTGGGCGACATGTGCGCCGCGCCGCGCGTATGCGAGGTGGCCATTGCCGGGGCCTATATCGTTCTGGATTATCCGAAACCCGAATGCGCTCTGACCGCTCTGGTCCGCGGCTATCACGCCACCAATCGGCTGAGCGCTGAGGAGGTCGATCTTATCTGGCCCATGTTGCGGATGCGGCTGGCGGTGTCCGTAGTGAATTCGACCCTGATGGCGGCTGAAAACCCCGATGATCCTTACGTGACCATCAGTCAAGCCCCGGCCTGGCGGTTCCTTGAGAACGAGGCCGTCAATGGCGGCTTGATGTCCGCCCGCTTGCGCAGCGCCTGCGGCTTGCCGGTGGTCGATGGGGCTGAGCGCATCCACGCCTACCTCTCCGAGCATCGCGGCCATTTCGCCGAGATGTTTGGCCAGGACCTGAGCGATGTGCCGATGGGCTCTCTCTCAGTTGAGAACTCCACCTGGCCGCAGAACCCGTTTCACATGCCGCTCGAAGAAGCCGCACGGGTGGGCGAAGAATTCGGTGAGGGCCTGTGGCTGGGCTATTACAACGAACCCCGCCTGATCTATGCCGAGCCCGGGTTCCGTAAGGGGCCGTGGAAAGCCTCGGACCGGCGCACAGTACATCTGGCCGTGGATGTCTTCGCCCCTGCTGGCACGGTTTTGCGCGCCCCGATGAGCGGTCGGGTCGAAGTTGTCGAGAACCGGGACAGCCATCTCGACTATGGCGGCGTGGTGATCCTACATCATGAAACGCCCGAGGGGGATCCGTTCTACACGCTTTACGGCCATCTGGACCCAGAGGTTTGTGACCGCTTGAAACCGGGCGATCCGGTGGCACAAGGCGCTGCGTTCGTGCGCCTTGGGGATGCCTCGCAGAATGGTGGTTGGGCCCCGCACGTGCATTTCCAACTCGCCTTGACAACCGATGGCATGGAGGCTGACTGGCCCGGTGTCGCCGATCCCGATGAGCTGGAGCTTTGGAACGCGGTCTGTCCGAACCCGGCGGCCTTGCTGAATCTGGCCGATGACAAGGTTTGCTATCAGCCGACCGACAAACAGGCCGTTCTGCAAGGGCGTCACGATCATTTCGGCGGCAATCTGAGCCTGACCTACAATGACCCGGTCATGCTCGTGCGCGGTTGGAAACACCACCTGTTCGACGAATGGGGTCGCCCCTATCTGGACGCCTATAACAACGTTCCTCATGTGGGACATGCCCACCCGCGCATTCAAGCCGTCGCGGCGGATCAGCTGAAGCGAATGAACTCCAACACCCGATATCTGCACCCGGCGCAGGCCGCATTTGCCGACAAGGTGTTGTCGAAGCTGCCGGATCACTTTGAGGTCTGTTTCTTCGTCAATTCAGGCACCGAAGCCAACGAATTGGCCCTGCGTCTGGCCCGCGCCCATACCGGCGCCAAGGGGATCGTGACCCCCGATCACGGCTATCACGGCAACACGAACGCGGCTGTGGCGATCTCGGCCTACAAGTTCAACAAACCCGGCGGGATCGGTCAGGCTGATTGGGTCGAGCTGGTCGAGGTCGCGGATGACTACCGTGGCTCGTTCAAACGTGACGACGCTGACCGCGCGCAAAAATACGCAGATCTCGTGTACCCAGCGATTGCTGCTCTGCAAGAGAAAGGTCAGGGCGTGGCAGGTTTCATCGCCGAGACCTTCCCTACGGTCGGGGGGCAGATCATTCCTCCGAAAGGCTATCTACCTGCGGTATATGAGAAAATCCGCGCGGCTGGCGGTGTCTGTATCGCGGATGAGGTCCAGACCGGGCTTGGACGGCTGGGCGAATACTATTTCGGTTTCGAACACCAAGGCGCGCTGCCCGATATCGTTGTCATGGGTAAACCGATCGGCAACGGTCACCCTCTGGGCGTGCTGGTGACGACAAAGGAAATCGCCCAAAGCTTTGACAACGGGATCGAGTTCTTCTCGACGTTCGGCGGTTCCACCCTGTCCTGCCGCATCGGGAAAGAGGTTCTGGACATCGTCGATGACGAAGGTCTGCAGGACAATGCCCGCATCATGGGCGACCGTCTGATGGCAGGTCTGAAGCAAATCGAATCCGAGTTCGGCTGCGTCGGCGACGTGCGTGGGATGGGCCTGTTTCTGGGGGTCGAACTGATCAACCCGGATGGCTCGGAAGGGACCGAGATCTGCAGCTTTGTGAAGAACCGGATGCGCGATCATCGTATCCTGATCGGAAGCGAAGGCCCGAAAGACAACATCCTAAAAATCCGCCCACCTCTGACCATCGAGGCCGAGGATGTGGATATGATCCTATGGGCGTTGCGCGATGTTCTGAAAGGGGTCGGCGACTATGCCCCTGCCCCAGTTTGTGACCACGATCACCATCACGCGGGATGTGGCTGCTGCTAGGTAGAAACCCCGGCGCAATCGCCGGGGTTTCATTTGCCGATCAATGCAACACGGCCGAGGGGGTCTGATGACCGGTTGTCGGCATTGGAATGGCGGCTGTCATGCGGCGTAGAGCCACCCCCAGCTCCTCTGACAAAGAGGCAAGGGCCGGTGCAAAATCCGGACGCACGATTAGTGAGGCCATCATCATCGCGTCTTCCCGCGCGCCTTCCGATGCGGCCGCAATCATCTGGGCAAAACAGTTCTCATCCGCGCCCAGACAAGCGCATCCTAATCCATGCCGGATCAATGGGCGTCGGCCATAGTTGGAGCACAGCGAGCATAGACGGTCCAAGGTCAGCATCGCGGCGCGCCCTTGATCGGCGCCCAAAGCGATGTCGAAATCACTGGCGGCGTCGGCGCGGCCCCTCGCGCCCTCGCTCCAGAGGCGCAGATACATCACCGCGCCTGCCTCAATTGGGGCGAGGTCCGTCAGGCGGCCAACGGGTGCGCCTCCCCGCGACGACGGGCTGCTCATTTTGTCAGGATCAGTTTGCCGGCGCGGGTAATGCGAAGCGTGTAAAGCTGATCGCCCAGTTCGATATGGGCGAGATTGCCGCCTTTGGTCAGCTCTTCGGCCTTGTGCGAAGGCAGCACGGATACGGCAAAGGACTGGGTGGCGATAGGGGTCTGCGCGTTCATTTGACAACTCCGGAGAATCTCAGGCAAGGGCCTGAACTGTTCGCTTTTTCCTGACTTCCGACCTTTTTGTTGATCTGACTGGGTTTTTGGTTTGTTTTCAGGTGTGGTTGCTCAGAGGCGCGTTGTAGTGCCCCATTATTATAAAAAGTATTGACATGGGCCTTCAGATGGCTAACCTCTTCGCCCATGTTCATCCGCACCAAACATGACGCAAAGCTCAACCGCACACGGATCCAGATCGTTGAATCCGTCCGCACCGGCTCCAAGGTACGCCAGAAGATCCTGCGCCATGTGGGTGTGGCCCATAACGACAGCGAGATTGAGGATATCAAGCGTCTGGCGGGCCGCTTGATGGAGCAATTACGCATTGATCGCTCGCCGCAAATGGAACTGTTCACGCCCACGGAATATGCCGATCTGCAGGCGCTGGTGCGCCGCGCTCCGCGGCCGGACAAGCTTGGCGTTGATCTTGCCGAGTGCCGTGAGGAGGCGCGGGTCTCTCTGGGTCTGCGGGATGTCATGGGGACGATGTATGACCAACTGGGTTGGGGGGCCCTTCTGGGGGCGGCGCGTAAAAGTGCCAATCGCATTGTGAAAGAGCTGGTTATGGCGCGGATCGCACAGCCCGAGAGCAAGCGCGCGACCGTGGAGGCGTTGGAGAACCAGGCAGGCATCACGCTCAATCTGGACGTGGTCTATCGGAGCATGGATTACATCAATACGCCGGTGATAGACGGGATTTGCAAAACCTCTCACGCGGCGGCAGAGAAGTTGCTGGGCGGGCCAGTGACCGTGCTGTTCTACGATTGCACGACCCTGGCCTTTGACACCGAGCGCGAGGACCCGGCCGAGGATGCGGACGGGGTCGAGCAGGATCATCTTCTGGCCAAGGGCTTCAGCAAGGATGGCAAGCATCACCGCGCTCAGGTCATGCTGGCGCTGATCGTCACCTCCGATGGGCTGCCTGTGGGCTATGAACTCTTCCCGGGAAACACCTGGGAAGGTCATACGCTGGAAGCTGCGCTGAAGGCGTTGGAGGGACGCTTCGACGTGGCCAGGGTCACGTTCGTGGCCGATGCCGCCATGCTCAGCAAGGACAACCAGCAGATGTTGCAGAACAAGGGTCTGCCCTACATCCTCGGCTATCGCATGAAGTCCGCCCCGGCCGCCGTGAAGGCGAACATTTTGAGCCCGGAGGGACGCCAGCCTTGGGCTGGACACGGTTCTGAAGAGGCAACCGAGAAGGGCTGGTACAAGGTGATCGACCAGGAGGGAGCGCGGGTCATTGTGACCTGGTCACCCACCCGGGCACGCAATGATGCCCACAAGCGCGACAAGGCAATCGAAAAGCTGCACAAGAAGCTCAAGCGCTCTCGCAAACCCGGCAGCTTCAGCAGCCGGGGATATGGCCGCTTCCTGGCCTTCCCCGACAGCGGGGACGTCACGCTGGATGATGCAAAGATCAAGGCAGCGGCACAATGGGACGGGCTGCATGCCATTGTTGTTCATGGTGCGGACGAACTGGAGGCACAGGACGTCATTGCCCGCTATCACCAGTTGTGGGAGATCGAAGCCTGCTTCCGCACCAACAAGCACGATCTGAAAATCCGGCCCATCTATCACTGGTCGCCGCGTCGGGTCCGGGCCCATATCGCCATCTGCTACATGGCCTTCTGCTGCCTGCAGCACCTGCGCAAGCATCTGGACCTGCTCGGACACCCGATGAGCCCGGCTCGTATCCGCAACGAGTTGAACGCATTGCAGCTCTCGATCCTGCGCCACAAAGGCACCCCTGACCGCTACGGCATGCCAAGCCATGCCACGGTCGATGCCAGACGCATCCTCACCTGCGTCGGCCTGACCTGGAACGAAGCCCCTTTCAAGATACCCCCCGGGCGCACCCGAAAAACTGGCCAGACCAAAGCCTGAGCTCCCTCAACACTCCGAAACAATCGCTGGCGAAAAAAGTCCGTGTAGTGCCTTTTGGCAACCAAGGCATAATAATATCAATGACTTATACGAAAAAATGTCGGAAGTCAGGTGTTCGCTTTTTCAATGACCTAGCTGACCCGAGTCTGGGATGGCTGGCGGTTTCTGTCTTTATTCTGATTATTTTAGTAAAGATTGTCAAGTCGCGCATTTGCGCTTGCAGAAAGTTGCCGTGTTGCGCCTTCTTGACGGGCAGGTTAGGCCTGAACGCATAGGCAAAAACACCGAGGTTACTATGGGCGCGGCAATTGTATTTGATCTGGATGGAACTCTGGTCGACAGCTTGGGCGACATCGTTGCAGCCGCGAACCAGACGCTGAGCTATCTCGACCTGCCCCCTCTGCCGCGCGAGGTGATCGGGCGATTCGTCGGCAATGGTCTCCCCAAGCTGGTAGAGCGTATGATCCGGCACTGCGAGCTGCCCTTGGACCGTCATGGCGAACTGACGAAAGTGACGCTCGCGCATTACACGGCAGGGGCCAGCAAGACGACGGTGCCCTATCCCGGCATTCCTCAGGCGTTGGCCAGCTTGCAGTCGCAGGGGCACATACTGGGCGTCTGCACCAACAAGCCCGAGGCCCCGGCCCGGCATATCCTCGACGTACTGGACCTGTCGCGATATTTCGATGTGGTGCTGGGCGGTGATAGCCTGACCACAAGGAAACCCGACCCTCAGCATCTATTCGCAAGCTTCGACGCATTGCCAGCTCATGGGTCGCGTGTTTTCGTGGGTGACAGCGAGGTGGACGCAGAAACAGCCGAGCGCGCCAAGATCCCCTTTCTCCTGTTCACGCAAGGCTATCGAAAGTCGCCCGTGACAGATATTCCGCACGACGTCGCCTTTGACACGGCCGAGGAGATACCGTCCTTGGTCGCGCAGATGGTGCAGATGTCTGATCAGGTGAAATAGGCCTCAGCGCATACCCTGAAAATTATTGAGGGGCCGGCCGAGGGGGTATGGACCAGCCCTTCATCGGGGAAACTCTGTATGGCCCGTCGGGGCCAGCTGTTGTCTCTTGTTTAGCGGACCGCGACAGATGACGAAATTGGGGGATTCCCGTAGGGGTGTATTTTTTTGTCCCGACGCCGCAGTGAAACCTGCGCTTGACCTCAGGTTTGAGGGGCGATCAGGGCCCTGACCATAGGCACCATGCGTCCGGGTTATTCGGGCTCGGCGTAGTTTCGAGCTTTGGACATTTTACCGATCCCCGGGTTGAACGAATTCGTCGGATCACAGCATTTGTAGTGGGCGGCCAGATCGGGTTTGGCCTTGTACAAATGCCCCACATTATGTTCAGCCGGGTATTCTGCGCCGCGCCTGTCGAACAACTCCAACATCGCGGCTTTCAAAGCCTTTGGGTCAGCGCCTTTTTTGACCACGTAGTCCTGATGCATCACGTGGCACAAGAAATGACCGTAGTAGAGCTTGTGGACCAATTGGCCCTCAATCTCGGGCGGAAGCGTCTCAAGCCAGTCCTGATCGTTTCGCCGTAAAGCTACGTCGAGCGCAATGATGTCTTCGACCTCATTGCCATGCAGGGCCATGTACCTGACGGCTGCCCCGGCGGCAGCAAAGCGGTGCAACCCTGCGATCTTGGCCTCGCGCGGGGTGCACTCAAAAGCATCGCCGTCACGATCTTTCAGGAATGTGGGCAGCCATTCAGCAGCCTCCGCAATCCCTTCGTTCTTCATCTTTAGGATCAGATGGTGTTCGTAGCGGTCGCGAAACTCGACCATCCGTTTCGGCAAGACACGCGGCCAGACCGAGACCGCCATCTGCAGGAAGCGGTCGGTGAAGTTGCGCAGGAACGGAATTCGGCGCAGGCGGGCATCGACTGCGCCTTTGAGCGCAAAGAACATCGGCAGCCGGTCAGTGCCCAGTTTGTCGATCATCACGACCGTATCCTTGCCGTAGCGCGCCGTGATGTCGAAGACCTCGCGCTGCATGTATTCAGCGGACACCGGCAGAGACTTGAATTCCGACAGGATATGACGGCGCAGGGCGGCCAGATCATCGGGGCTGTTTGTTCCGATGTAAAAGACCTTCTCGGCCTCGTTCTTGGGGAACGTATCAAGCCGTACGGCAAAGACGGCCAGCTTGCCAGCCGAGCCCGCAGATTCGAACAATTTGGCCTTGTCTGCGTTGAACCGCGCAGGCGTTTCGGCGTCGACATCGCGCACAATCTGCGCGTAGTCGCTGGCCGAGGCGCGTTTGTTCGTGGCCCCCGGGTTGCGGTCGAACGTGCCTGCATCGAGATTTGCCAAGATCTCTTCCGGCGTGTCGCCCAGATCAATTCGGAGATGGTTGACCAGCTCCAACTCGCCCTTTTCGGAAATCCGCGCATGGACGGAGAGTTCGGTGTAAACAGGGCCACGTTCCACCAGTGACCCGCCCGAGTTGTTGCAGACGCCACCCACAATCGACGCGCCAATGCAAGAGGAGCCGATCACCGAGTGCGGCTCTCTCCCCAGTGGGGCCAACAGTTTTTCCAGCGCAAACAGGGTGGCGCCGGGAAAGCTGACGATCTGGTCACCGTCGTTCAGTGGCACCAGAGTGTCCATGCGACGCGTATTGATCAGTACCACGTCTCGGTCATAGCGGCCCGAGGGGGTCGACCCCTCGGTCAGGCCGGTGTTGGCCGCCTGCATGATGACAATCTTATCGGCTGCAACGCAGGCCTTCAGGACCTTCCACTGCTCAAGAAGGCTACCGGGCTGAATGACGCACAACGCCTCGCCTTCGCCCGAGCGGAAACCGCGCCGGAACCGTTCGGTCGCGCGTTCGCCAGTCAGGACATGCCGCGTTCCAACGACAGAGCGGAAATGTTCAATCAACGCGTCATTGGTCATGGCATCCCTCGTGTCTTTATGCGGCGCGGAAACGGATATTCTCGCGGCTCAGTTGGTCGATTCTGGTCACACCCATCAGCTTCATGTCGCGTTCGATCTCGCCCCGCATGAGGCCCAGCGCGCGTTCGACACCCGGCTGACCAGCGGCGGCCAGAGGATACAGGTACTGACGTCCGACGCCGACCGCCTTTGCCCCAATCGAAAGCGCCTTCAACACATGGGTACCGCGCTGAATGCCACTGTCCATGATCACGTCCAGCTTGTCGCCGACCGCATCCACGATCTCGGCCAGTTGATCGAACGGCGTGCGTGAACCATCCAGCTGCCGCCCGCCATGGTTCGACAGAATGATCCCCGTACAGCCAATCTCAGCCGCGCGTTTGGCATCTTCGACGGTCATGATCCCCTTGAGGCAGAACTGACCATCCCAATCCCGCACCATCTGCGCGACGTCATCCCAATTCATCGACGGATCCAGCATCTCGGTGAAATAGCCGCCGATTGAGCTGGCGCCGCCGCCCATATCTACATGCTCTTCAAGTTGCGGCAGGCGGAATTTTTCGTGGGTGACATAGTTGATCCCCCACATCGGCTTGATCGCAAACTGGATCATACCGCCCAGTGTCAGGCGGAACGGGATCGAGAAACCGGTGCGCAGGTCACGCTCGCGGTTGCCGCCGGTGATGCTGTCGACGGTCAACATCATGACCTCAACCCCGGCCTCTTTCGCACGCTGCATCATGGCCGAATTCAGGCCACGATCCTTGTGGAAATAGAACTGATAGACCTGCGGGTTCTTGTGTTTCTTGCGCAGTTCTTCAAGCGACACTGTGCCCAGCGAAGACACACCGAACATGGTGCCATATTTCTCGGCCGCGGCGGCCACGGCCCGTTCGCCCTGATGGTGAAACAGTCGCTGCAGCGCGGTGGGCGAGCAGTAGAACGGCATATCCAGCTTTTGGCCCATCACGGTGACGGACATGTCCACATCCTTCACCCCGCGCAGCACCGAGGGCAGCAGATCGCAGCGGTCGAAGGCTGCGGTGTTCTGGCGATAGGTCACCTCATCATCCGCACCGCCATCGATATAGTTGAAGATCGGCCCCGGCAGGCGGCGCTTGGCAAGCTGCCGGAAGTCGTGGAAGTTGTGGCAATGCTTGAGACGCATAACGTGATCTCCTATGATGATTGTCAAGCAGGGCATTGATTTTGTTTGATTTTAAATTCGGCAAAATCGTCGAAGACCCAGCCGTTCTTGAGCGTGTCATAGATGATCTTGAGCAGCTTGCGGGCCGTGGCTATGATCGCCTTGCCCGCGCCACGGCGTTCCTTGATGCGCCGATAATAACTGTTGAGATATCCCGAATAGCGGATCGCGATGAGCGTACATTGCACCAGCGTGGTGCGCATGAGCTTGTTGCCGCGCTTCGTGATCCGCCCGTGATGTTCGGTTTCGTTTGAGTTGCTCACCTTGGGCACGATGCCGACATAGGCGGCCAGCTTGTCCGCGTCGGAGAAGTCTTCAACCCTGCCGATCCCCGCCAGCAGGACCGCGGCAGATCGCGCACCGATCCCCTTGATGCTGGTGAGCCCCTCAAAGCCTTTCATGGCCGAGGCGGCCTCCTCGATGGCCTTGTCGAGACGGCTCAGGGTTTCGGTCAGGCCGAGCGCCTGGTCCCGCAATGCCGCCAGTTCGACCTGCTCAAGCGGTGTGAAGCGGCTGAGATCCAGGTCGCGCAGGCGCTTCTTGCTGGACAACCCTTCCTTCTTCAGCTTCATGCCGTGGCGGACAAACATCGCGTGGATGCCGTTCAGCAGCATGGTGCGCTGTTTGACCAGCATGTCACGCGTCCGGGTCAGCGAGGCCAGTTCGCTTTCCTGAGTGGACTTGAGCCGGGTTTCCGGCAGCATGTCCTTCGACAGGAAAAACGCCAGGGCGCGGGCATCGTTGCGATCGGTTTTCTTCACCGATGTGCGGATCACTTTAAACTGGCGCGGGTTGACCACAACGATCCGGCCGACACAGGGTTCCACCTCACCGCAGAACCAGGCCGTGTTGCCGGTGGCCTCGACCGCCAGTTCGTCATCCGCATCAAGGCTCTGACAGAACTGCTCAAGCGCCTGCGCGGACAGTTGAAAGGTTTGGAATGTTTCCGATCCGTCCGTCTCACGCCGACAGATCGTGAAGGAATTCGTATGAAGATCGACACCTATGTAAGCCATGGCTATACTCCCTGCTCAAGGAGGCGGAGCCCCCAATGGGGCGTGAACGGCCAAACCAAGCTCCTATGCAGGATCACCGGCCAAAACCGGGCCCTATGGGGGCTGTTCGGAAACAGGCGAAAGCTAAGCTCCTCAACAGGGTCACAATGCCCTAAGACACAATTCAGCCTGAGACCTATCCGCCTCCCCGAATCCTCTAACAGATTCAGGGCGTTTGGCCGATCACAAATCATTCATACCCCCTCCTCAGTACGCCACAGAGGGCAGCCAAGTGGCGAGTGTCGGCCATAGGAAGACAAGCGCCAATCCGGTCAGTTGTAGCAGCACAAAAGGGATGATGCCTTTGTAGATATGCATCAGCTTGATCTCGGGCGGGCAGACACCTTTCAGGTAGAAGAGCGCGAAGCCAACCGGCGGGGTCAGGAAGCTGGTTTGAAGCGTCACCGCCACCAAGATCACGAACCAGACCAGCGCGGGTTCATCCAGCACTCCGAAGCCCGGAATGTCGATGCCCAAGCCGTTCACGATCGGACGCATCAGAGGCAACACGATCAGGGTGATCTCGATCCAGTCCAGAACAAAGCCCAGCAGGAATACGATGAACAGTATGAACAGGACCGTGCCATTGGCGCCGAAGCCGGTGGATTGGACCACATGTTCGATCAGTTCATCGCCGCCAAGTTCCCGCAGAACATAGGAGAATACCGTCGCACCAAGGAAGATCGCGAAGATATAGGCGGTGGTGTTGAAGGTCGAAACCAGCACGTTCCACAGTTTCGCGAAGGTCAGCTTGCGATATCCCAGCGCCAACAGCGTCGCGCCCAAGGCGCCGATGCCAGAGGCCTCGGTCGGGGTGGTCAAACCTCCGAAGATCGAGCCCAGAACCGCGAGGATCAACAGCAGCGTTGGAATGACCGCGATCAGAACGTCTTTGACAGCATCCCAGTCGGGCGCCTTTGCCCCTTCGGGCACGGGGGCCGCGTCGCGCTTCACCTGTGCGAGGATGAAGATATAAGTCAGGTATAGCCCCCCGATGATCACACCGGGGAAGACGGCTGCCATGAACAGGTCTCCGACGGACAGAGCCATCTGATCGGCCATGATCACCAGCATGATCGAGGGCGGGATCAGGATACCCAGCGTGCCCGAAGCAGAGACCACGCCCGCCGCCAACGTCGGCTGATATTTCTGCTGCATCATCGACGGCAAAGACAGCACGCCCAGCAGCACCACGGACGCACCAATAATGCCGGTCGAGGCCGCCAGTATGATCCCGATCAGGGTCACGGTGATGGCAAGACCACCCCGCACGGTGCCGAACAGGCGCTGCATCGAGGTCATCAGACGCTCGGCCACACCGGATTCGTCCAGCATCAGGCCCATGAAGATGAACATCGGCAGCGCGACCAGAACCGCGTTGGACATGGTCGCGTAGACCCGGTTCACCACCGCGCCAAGGGTCAGGTAGTCGAGTCCGGTAAATGTGCTCTCCAACCCGGTCCACAGCATCAGGTCGTTGTCGAACAGATATGCGAGACCACAGTAGGCAACACCGACACCGGCCAGCACCCAAGCCACCGGATAGCCGGTGAAGAGCAGCGCGATGAAGGTCAGGAACATCGCAATGACCAGTTTTTCTTCGGTCGTTTCGACCAGGAAGGTCAGGCCCACACAGACGGCGGCAAACACAGCCAGAACCAGCAGGATACGACGCAGAGGAGCCCCCTCGCGTTCCGAAGCCGGTCCGTACATCAGTGCGTGCCCGTCATGGATCAGTCGCGCCAGCGCAGCCAGCGCCAACAGAACAAAGCTGATCGGAATGACCGCCTTGAAGGCCCAACGCGCTGGCAGGCCGGTGGGGCTGTCCGAGCGTTCGTTGACGCGGAAGCTTTCGTAGAAATAGTCATAGCCCTGATCAATCATCAGATAGATGAACGGGGTCAGCAGGGTCAGAATGCCGATCACCTCGATGATCCGCTGCGCCCGGCGGGACAGTTGCATATGCAGAACGTCGACGCGCACGTGGCTGTCTGTGATCAAGGCATATGAAATGCCGATCATCGTAACGATGCCGTAGAAGTGCCACTGGATCTCATCCAGTTTGGGGTAGTTCTGGCTGAGCAGATAGCGCAGCGCGACCTGCGAAAAAATCGCCGCCATCAGCAGCACATTCGCCCACATGACGACATGACCGACAGCTTTGACGCTGGTATCAATGGCAACGGCGATTTTTTGACGGTCGGTATCGGGATGCTCCAGGATGCCTTCATAGGCCTCAACCGGATCTTTAGTGGTATTTGGATTGCTCATGGTCATTCCTCGCCCGGCAGCCCTGTGCAAGGGCGGTGAAAGTTTGGAAAAATCCGAAGATCAGAAATCGACTGGGGCAGCAGTGTCCGCTGCCCCAGAAACGTCAGTGAGGAAGTTACTGACGTGGGAGGAAAGCGTTGGTCTTCCAAAGGTTGTAGCCGTCACGGAACTCGGTCATGTCGGCCAGAACCTTGGCAAAGAAGGCGTCATTTGCGGCCTCTTCGGCGGCGACCTCTTCCCAAGTGCTGCGGAAGGTATCCAGCATCTCGGGCGACCACTGCTTGAGGGTGACACCGTTGTTTTCAACGTTGTCGATCAGGGCCGCGTGCTGGATCGCTTCACCTTCGGCAAAGCTGTCGGCCATCGAAGCCTTACAGGCGTTTTCGATGATGGCCTTGTGCTGGTCGCTGGTCTCTGCCCAGACGTCTTTGTTGATCATCAGTTCGAACACGGTTGCCTGCTGGTGCCAGCCGGGGAAGTAGTTGAACTTGACCAACTTGTGGAAGCCCAAGCGCGCATCGATCGCTGGCATCGAGAATTCGGTCGCGTCGATGGCGCCTTTTTCCAGCGCCGGGAAGATCTCACCACCGGGCAGCAAAGAGGTCGCAACACCCAGCTTCTGCATCACCTTGCCGCCCAGACCGAAGAAACGCATCTTCAGGCCGCTCAGGTCTTCGGGTGAGTTGATTTCAGTCGCGAACCAGCCCGAGGTCTCGGGGGCGATGACGGCGCAAGGGATCACGTGGACGTTGTAGCCCGCCTGATCATACATCTCCTGGTACAGCGTCATGCCGTTGCCGTAGTAGAGCCACGCCATGTATTCGCCCGCCTCAGGGCCGAAAGGAACGGCCGAGAACAACGGAGCAGCCGGGATTTTACCCGCCCAGTAACCGGCGGTGGTATAGCCCGAGTTGATCTTGCCAGTCGACACCGCGTCCAGAATTTCAAACGGCGGAACCAGTTTGCCCGGCTCATACACCTTCATCTTCAGCGTGCCGCCCGACATCAGGTCCAACTGCTCGGCAACGCGCGGGATTGGCGAGCCAAGACCAGGCAGCTCGGTCGAGAATGCAATCGGGGTTTTCAACAGCAGCTTGTCTTTAGCAACCGCAGGTGCGGCCAACAGGCTGGCGGCTACGGCAAGGCTCGTCAGGGTCTTTTTCATAATGTCTCCTCCTGGGTGGGTCGGGCATCTGCCTCAAACACAAACGCAGACCCTTTCGGGTTTGCATTACTGGTTCACTAACTTTACCAGTAATGCTCAGTCAACAATTTTATTTACCAATGGATCTGCAGAAATGTCCCTTACTGGGCGCACCCAGTTTCGATGAATTACTGCATATTTTAGGAAATTTTTATTTTATTGAACGTGTTAAGTTGCATTTCCATGCTGGAACTGAACGCTTGAAAAACACACCAATATGGTTACATTTATTTACCAATATATCTCACCTCGGCATCTTACTTAGGTATATCCCATGAACACCAAGGCGATTTTTGAACCGGTCGGACACGAATCGCTGGCCGACGCCGTGGTGGCGCAAATCGAAGACCTCATCGCGTCGGGCATTCTGAAACAGGGCCGCAAGCTGCCGTCCGAGAGGGATCTGGCCGAGATGCTTCGGGTCTCAAGGCCAAAGCTGCGCGAAGCACTGGCCGTGCTGGAAGAGCGCGGGCTGGTCACCACTCAGCATGGTGAGGGGACCTTTGTCGCTGCCCTAACCGGGCAAGCGATGTTGCCGGCCCTTCTGGCGCTCTACGAACGGCATGAGCCTGCCTTTTTCGACCACCTAGAATACCGCCGCGAACAAGAAGGCTTTGCCGCCCGCCTTGCCGCCCGCAGGTCCACCAAGGCCGACAAGGAGAGGATCGCCGAAATCCTCGACGAGAATGTACGGGCGTGGGAGGCGAACGATGCGCAAGCTTCACGCGAGGCGGATTTCGCCCTGCATGCGGCCATCGTCGACGCCAGCCAGAACGCCACTTTGATCCATATGATGGCTTCGATCTACGAACTGACCAAGCGAGGCGTTTTCTACAACCGCAGTTTTCTGAAATCGATTGACGGTTCGGGCAAACAGCTGCTGGATCAGCACCTTGCCCTGGGTCAAGCGGTGATTGACGGAGACGAAAAGCGCGCCGAACAGGCCGCGCTGAACCATATCGACTTTGTCGAGCGCTCGTTCAGGACGGGGATAGAACAGCAGCGCCGCGAGGTTATGGCCGAGAAACGGCGTCTTCTGTCGCGCTAGACATTTAGTGCCAAAGCCGCCCGCAAAGGACGGCTTTGATCAGTGCATTCGGCAAACCGAAGAAGTGTTTAGGCCTGTACGGCCTTCATAAACCGATCTCGGATCACCACTGGGTCCATCGTGATCGGCGGCATCTTGGCGTTGCCGCTTTCGCATTTGCTGACGATGATGGTCATCTGCCGGGCGTCCAACGCCTCCTGCAACACGCGACCTGTATCTTCGGCGGCGCATTCAATCACGCGCTCACACCCTGCCGCAGCCGCCATTTTCGCCAACGACGTCTTCAACCCGGCATAGGTCGGCTGATCCCCGGTGGACCCGTATGAACCATTGTCGACGATCAGCAGGATGTAATTGTCAGCCACGTTGTTCGCGATGGTCGGCAACGTACCCAGATTGGTCAGAACGGAGCCGTCCCCGTCGATGACGATCACCGGCTTGGGTTGGGACAGGGCCAACCCCAGACCTATGGATGAGGCCAACCCCATCGTGCCCAGCATGTAGAAATTCGTTGGCTGGTCATCAATCGCGTGCAGCTCTTGGCTGGGAATGCCGATGTTGCAAACCACCAGTTGATCCCGCAGGATCGGAGCGATTTCTTTCAGGATTTCAGAACGGATCATTGGTCGCCATAGCCTCCCCAGAAGTTGGCATCGGTCAGAATGGCAACCGGCTTGTTGCACATGAACGTGTATTTCAGGATCGCGTCCAGCTCGGCTACATCCGCCTGATGGTGAAAGTGGTAAGTCGGGATACTGAGCTGCGCCAACAACGCCTTGGTGTGAACAGCCATCTCGACCTGGCAGGCAATCGGCTCGCGCAGCTCACCCCGGTAAGAGATCAGCATCGGCAGTGGCATCCGATAATACTGGATCAGGGTCGCCAATGTGTTGATCGTCACCCCGATCGCTGTGTTCTGCATGATAATGGCCGGGCGCTTACCACCCATCCATGCCCCCGCGCACAGGCCCATCCCCTCGTCCTCTTTGTTCGAAGGGATGTGATAGATGCCTTCGCGCTGGTCGATCTCATCAATGACACCGGCCAATTGCTTGCAGGGGACGGTGGTCACGAACGAAATGTCGTTCGCCACCAGGTCGTCAGTGATCTTCTTGTCTATATTCATCTTCCGGCTGTCAGTCCTATTGTTGTCGCCCAAGGGCGTGATTGACGGTTATCACCTGCGGTACACATGCACCGCGCAAGGGGCATGACGCACAACGCGCGACGCTGTGGAGCCCAGGAAATAGTCGCTGAGGTCGGGCTTGTGAGACCCGATGACGATGCAATCGACACCGTTCTCTGCCGCATAGTCTATGATCGTGCGCGCCGTGTGGCCCTTTACGAGTTCGGAACTTACCCCATCCAGCCCTTCGACTTTGCGCGACAGCTCCAGTCGGGCGCGGCGATATCCTTCTGCCACCAGATCCTTGTCCAGAAACGCACTGACCGAGCCCTGCGGCATTTCGTAAACATGCAGAGCAATGATCTCTCCGCCGCCCTGAGACAAGGCACGCGCCACTTCCAGAGTGTGTTGCGAGATATCGTGATCCAGCGCCATTGGAACGAGAACTTTCTTGTACATGTCAAACTCCTTTCGGCCCGGTCGGCCCTATCAAGCCAAGGATAGTACCCAGTGCGGTATCAAGGCCAGAGAACAGTTTGGCAGGTGGTGGTTGGACCGATCATCCCTCTGCACGCAGATCAAATTCTTCATCCGGGAAGTACTTGGCGAGGCGTACATCGGCCGCCCGTGCATGCCCCTCCATCCCTTCCACGCGCGAAATCCGGGCGGTGGCCAGGGCGATGGGTTTTGAGCCTTCCCGGGTCGCCCGCTGCCATGTCACGATCTTCATGTATTTGTGGACGCTCAGCCCGCCTGTGTAGCTGGCCGCCCCCGAAGTCGGCAGTACGTGGTTGGTTCCCGTCGCCTTGTCCCCGTAAGATACTGTGGTCTCTTCCCCCAAAAACAAAGAGCCATAGCAGGTCAGGCGATCCAGCCACCATTCCAGATCCTCGGCCTGGACTGTCAGGTGTTCCGGCGCGTAGTCATCGGAACAAGCGGCCATCTCTTCGCGATCCGAACATACGATGACTTCGGCATAGTCACGCCACGCAGCAGCCGCGTTCTCTCGGTTCAGGTCAGGAAGATCTGCAATCAACTCGGGCACCAGTGTCATGACATTCTGCGCAAGCGCCCGGTCATCTGTCACCAGCCAGACAGGAGAATTGTAGCCGTGTTCCGCCTGGCTGACGAGATCGGTCGCCACTACAAGCGGATCTGCACTGCTGTCGGCGAGGACCAGACTGTCGGTCGGACCTGCGATCATGTCGATGCCAACCTCACCGTAGAGGATGCGCTTGGCCTCGGCGACGAACTGGTTCCCCGGCCCCACAAGGATATTTGCGCGTGGCAGGCCGAACAGACCGTATCGCATCGCGGCGACACCCTGCACCCCTCCCATTGCCAGAATACTGTCGGCCCCACAGATATGCGCCGCATAAACTACTGCAGGCGCAACGCCTTCATCTGATTTCGGAGGAGAACACGCGATGATGTGGCGGCATCCGGCAACTTTGGCAGTTGTCACGGTCATTATTGCACTGGCGATGTGGCTGTACCGACCGCCGGGCACATAGCAGCCCGCCGCATCCACAGGTATCGCCTTTTGACCAGCGATCACGCCGGGCACGATCTCGGTCTGTACGTCGGTCATCGTGGCCTTCTGCGCCTCGGCAAAATGGCGGACGTTGTTATGAGCGAAACGGATATCCGCCTTCAGCTTTTCGGGCACCCGCGAAATTGCGGCGTCGATCTCGTCCTGCGTCATCAGAACGTTCCCATCGAACCTGTCGAACTTGGCCGCATATTCCAGCGCTTTCGCGTCGCCGCCTGCTTCTATCTCCGCCAGAATGGTCTTGACCGTATCGTGAACCTCAGGCGCATCAGACTGCGCCGTCAGCATCGCCTTTTTGAGATAGTCGCGCGCCATAGTCAGCCCCTGCTTCCGGTTCCTGCCCGGCCACTCTGTCAGAGGCGAAATCGCTTTTGCAAGCGTTTGTGGAGCCGAAAACGAAACTCTATTCGATCTTCTAACCCCATTTAGGAAAAGATAAATTTTGGGATTGGGAAAGCTGAAACTCGGTCTTGTAAGAGGACCTCTGCGCCGTTGTTGCCAATGGATTCGGCGGCCCGCTCGTCCCTATTCAAGGCGTGAGGCAAGCGGTTGAACGAGGCGATTCGCAGATGCAATCGGGCAAAAGAAAACGCCCCTGACACAGGTCAGAGGCGTTTCCAAAACATATCGAGAGGGCGCTCAACCGCGCTCTTCGATGATCTCAACCAGATGCGGGATCTTGTTGACCATGCCACGAACCGAAGGCGTATCCTCCAGCTCACGGGTGCGGTGCATCTTGTTCAGGCCCAGACCGATCAGGGTTGCGCGCTGTTCGGCGGGGCGACGGATCGGAGAACCGATCTGCTTGACGACGATGGTTTTTGCCATTGCTCGCTACTCCTTACGCTTCGGCTTCAGCCGGTGCTTCGTCCCGCTTGGGCAGGATGTCGGCAACTTTTTTACCACGACGTGCGGCAACCGAACGCGGGCTCTGCTCTTTCTGCAGGCCGTTGATGGTGGCTCGGATCATGTTGTACGGGTTCTGCGAGCCCAGCGACTTGGACACAACGTCCTTCACACCCAGCATTTCAAACACGGCACGCATCGGACCACCGGCGATGATACCAGTACCTTCAGGTGCGGTGCGCATAACCACTTTACCAGCGCCGTGACGACCCTCGATGTCGTGGTGCAGAGTACGACCTTCGCGCAGTTGCACGCGGATCATCTGACGCTTGGCTTGCTCAGTCGCCTTACGGATGGCTTCAGGTACTTCTTTCGCTTTACCTTTGCCAAAGCCGACGCGGCCTTTCTGATCGCCGACAACCACCAGAGCGGCGAAGCCAAAGCGTTTACCACCTTTTACGGTTTTCGACACGCGGTTGATTGCGACCAGACGATCTGCAAATTCCGGTGCTTCTTCACGGTCGCGGCCACGGCCCCGACGGTTTTCACGTTCTGCCATTTGGCATCCCTTTTCTCATGTGGCGCATACGGCGCCGTTTGCTTCAATCCAAGTGAGCCCCGACTGTTGCCGAGGCCCCCGGATCATCGGGGCAGCCGCAAAGCTGCCCGCAAGTCTTAGATCTTCAGACCACCTTCACGCGCGGCGTCGGCAACTGCCTTCACCTTGCCGTGGAACAGGAAGCCACCACGATCGAAATAGGCCTCTTCGACGCCCGCCTTCTTGGCACGCTCGGCGATGGCCGCGCCCACTTTGGTGGCCGCTTCGACGTTGTTCTTGCCAACAACACCCAGATCTTTTTCCAGGGTCGAGGCCGATGCCAGGGTCACGCCACGAACGTCGTCGATCAGCTGAACGCTGATGTTCTTGTTCGAACGGTGAACCGACAGGCGTACACGGCCGGCGTTGACTTTGCGAAGTTTGTTCCGAACGCGCAGGCGGCGCTTCAGAAACAGGGTTCTTTTGCTGTTTGCCATTGTTTGCGTCCTTACTTCTTCTTGCCTTCCTTGCGGAAGATGAACTCGCCCTTGTAGCGGATGCCCTTGCCTTTGTACGGCTCGGGACGGCGCCATTCGCGGATTTTGGCCGCGACTTCGCCCACCTGCTGCTGGTCGATACCTTCCACAACGATCTCGGTCTGCTTCGGCGCGGTGATGGTTACACCTTCCGGAGCAGTGAAATCAACATCGTGGCTGTAGCCCAGGTTCAGCTTCAGGGTGTTGCCCTGCATCTGAGCCCGGTAACCAACACCCTGGATCTCCAGCTCTTTTTTGAAGCCTTCGGTCACACCGGTTACCAGGTTGGCAACCATGGTGCGGCTCATGCCCCACTGCTGGCGGGCACGCTTGGACATGCCACGGGGGTCGATCTTGACCACGTTGTCTTCAACCGACAGCGTAACGTCGTCGGTGGCGGTGAAGCTGCGGGTGCCTTTCGGCCCCTTCACTTCGATGGTCTGACCCGACACAGAGGCGGTAACGCCGCTGGGCAGCTCGACCGGTTTTTTACCAATACGAGACATTGCAGACCTCCTTAGAAGACGGTGCAGAGCACTTCGCCGCCAACATTGTTGGAGCGAGCGTTTGCGTCCGACATCACACCTTTCGGAGTGCTGACAATCGACACGCCCAGACCCTGACGGACCTGCGGGATGTCATTGACGCCCATGTAGACGCGACGACCGGGTTTCGAAACCCGCTTCAGCTCGCGAATGACAGGGGTGCCTTCGTAGTATTTCAGGCTGATTTCGATGGCCGGATGACCGTTTGCACCGGTCGTCTTTTCATAGCCACGGATGTAGCCTTCGTCCGCCAGCACGTCCAGAACCCAACCGCGCAGCTTGGAAGCTGGGGTGGAAACGGTGGACTTGCCGCGCATTTGCGCGTTGCGGATACGGGTGAGCATATCGCCGATAGGATCATTCATATCTATGTCTCCCTTACCAGCTCGATTTCACCATGCCGGGGATCTGACCAGCAGAACCCAGCTCGCGCAGCGCGATACGGCTGACCTTCAGCTTACGGTAGTAAGCGTGGGGACGACCGGTCAGCTGACAACGGTTGTGTAGACGGGTAGCCGAGCTGTTGCGCGGCAGTTTCGCCAGTTTCAGACGCGCTTTGAAACGCTCTTCCATCGGGCGGCTCTCGTCATTCGCGATTTCTTTCAGCTCGGCACGCTTTGCGGCATATTTGGCCACCAGGCGTTCGCGCTTCTTCTCGCGTTCGATCATTGCTTTTTTAGCCATGTCTCAATCCTCGCGGCGCTTAAGCGTTGAAGGGCATGTTGAAAGCTTTCAACAGGCTCTTTGCTTCAGCGTCGGTTTTCGCTGTGGTGGCAATTACGATATCCAGGCCCCAGACCTCGTCGACCTTGTCGAAGTCGATTTCCGGGAACACGATGTGCTCTTTCATGCCCATGGCAAAGTTGCCCTGACCATCGAAAGACGGCTTAACACCGCGGAAGTCACGAACGCGCGGCAGCGCGATGGTGATCAGGCGATCCAGGAATTCGTACATCCGGTCACCGCGCAGGGTCACTTTCGCGCCCAGCGGCATGTCTTCACGGACGCGGAAACCCGCGATCGACTTCTTCGCCTTGGTTGCAACGGCCTTTTGACCAGCAATCGCAGTCAGATCTTCGACAGCAGCTTTCGCTTTCTTCGAGTCTTTGACCGCCTCAGCACCACAACCGATGTTCAGAACGATTTTTTCCAGCTTGGGCAGCTGCATGTCGTTCTTGTAGCCGAACTCTTCTTTCAGAGCGGCACGGATGGTTTCAACGTACTGAGCTTTCAGACGCGGGGTGTAGGTTGCGTTATCAAGCATCGATCACGTCCCCTGTGGTCTTGGCGAAGCGGACCTTCTTGTCGCCTTCCATGCGGAAGCCAACGCGGGTTGCTTTGCCGTTCTTGTCCAGCAGCGCCAGGTTCGACAGCTCGATCGGGTTTGCCTGAGGCAGGCGACCACCTTGCGAGGTTTGCGACTGACGTGTGTGACGGATGGCAATGTTGATGCCTTCGACAACAGCTTTACCGGCTTTGGGGTCAACCGAGGAAATGGTTCCCTCTTTGCCCTTGTCCTTGCCGGCCAGCACGACGACCTTGTCGCCTTTGCGGAGTTTAGCAGCCATGATTACAGCACCTCCGGAGCCAGCGAGATGATTTTCATGAAGTTCTTGCCGCGCAGTTCACGAACAACGGGGCCAAAGATACGTGTACCGACTGGCTCGTTGTTGTTGTTCAGGATGACGGCGGCGTTGCGATCGAAACGGATCGCGGTGCCGTCTTCGCGACGGACTTCCTTGGCGGTGCGTACGACGACGGCCTTACGGACGTCCCCTTTCTTTACGCGGCCGCGCGGGATGGCTTCCTTCACCGAGACGACAATGATGTCGCCAACGGAGGCGTATTTACGCTTGGAACCACCCAGGACCTTGATGCACTGAACTCGGCGTGCGCCGGAGTTGTCAGCGACATCCAGATTGGTCTGCATCTGGATCATGTGGTTTCTCCCGACCTGTGGGGGCTGGTCTCGTTAGATCCCCCAGGGTTTCGACAAATGGAAAATCCCGGAGGCTTACGCTTCCAGAACTTCCCAACGTTTCGTCTTCGATTTCGGCGCGCATTCGATGATGCGTACAGTGTCGCCGACCTTGAAGGCGTTCTTTTCGTCGTGAGCCCGGTATTTCTTGGACTTACGAACGGTTTTGTGCAGCAGCGGGTGCTTGAAACGACGCTCAACCGAAACGGTTACGGTTTGCTCGTTGGCGTCGCTGGTTACTACTCCGGACAGGATACGCTTGGGCATAGGATTACTCCTCCGATGCCGCGGCAGCGGCCTTTTCGTTCAGAATGGTTTTGACGCGGGCAGCGTTGCGGCGAGCCGCTTTGATGCCAGCAGTGTTTTCCAGCTGACCGGTTGCCTGTTGAAAGCGCAGGTTAAAGCTTTCTTTCTTCAGGTTGGCCAGTTCCTCGCGGAGCTGGTCCGGGGTCTTGTCACGCAGTTCTTGGGCGTTCATCGCCTTTTTCCTTTGCTCAAAACACCAGAAGGCCCCCTGACAGGGTCACCTTGGACCTGGTGGATGAATGATAGACATGCGAATCCCCCGACTCGGCCGGGGGACTTGCAGGATGCCGCGGTATAAGGGTTTAAGCGGTGGGTGGCAAGAGGAAGTTTTAGGGCGCGAATTGGACAGAAAAACCGTGTCTCACCGACGCCGGGTTGAAGCTACGGCCTATGAATTGTCTTCTTTGATTAGCAATTGGTGAAATCCGCTGTCCAATACAGGTAAAGAGTCACCAGCAGCCACGCCTCTTCTCAGCACCATTTGCAGCTCAGGGGCATATAACATCCGCTCAGTAAACGCGTGGGAACCCTCGACACTCTCTTTGAGCAAGACATCCCAAACTCGATACTTGCAGGCCCCAACCCTTTCAATCCGGTATCTTTGAAACTCGACCTCAATTGAACCCGACTGGGCATTGTCGGTGTTGGGATAGTCGACGAAGTCTGAGGTCCACTTCTTTTGACTGTCCAGGATATCTAGCGAGTCCAATTTTCGCTCATAACTTCGGAACCATTTTGTGTCGGGCAACCCTTGGGGCGGCAAAATTGGATGAGCAAAATAGACTTCTCGCCGAGCTTCATTTGCCCCCGGGTCGACGGTAGTCGCAAGAATACCCCCTGCATGAGAGACGTATTCGATGTCATCCAGATTTTTGCCAGGCTCGCGAACAAGGACAATGCCGGTATCAACATGTTCTTTACTGGGACACTCCGCGCTAACCGAAGACGCTAGCAACGCTACTAGAAAAGAACTGCCTAAAAAAAATTTAATCAACATTGAGGGTTTTCACTCTCATTCCCACTTATAGTTGAAACTGACACTGATCCGATCATCCTCGGCCATATTCATCGGCACTTCGTGGCGCAGCCAACTTTCCCAAAGTAGCACATCCCCCACTTGAGGCTGAACATAAATGAAAGGTTGCAAGTCCTTTCGCCCAAATTTTAGGCGCGTCGGAGCGGCCATCATGCGGCCTGAACGCGGATCCTCCAGCTTCAGCGCGCTCGCCCCTTCGGGCATGGCAACATAAGTCGTACCTGAGATCACACTGTGCGGGTGCAAATGGCTGGAGTGCATCCCACCCTCCGGTAGGATATTGATCCAAAGGTCCTCCAGCTTCAGCTCCCCCTCGCCCAGATCGAACTCCAGATCCTTGGCAAAGGCCGCGACGTGCTGATCCAGCGCCTTTACCAGGTCGTTAAAGATCGGGAAGCGCCAGGGCAAATCGGTCAGCGAGGCGTAGCTGGTGTAGCCGGGATAGCCATTCTCTTCACACCATTCCTGCCCGGCTTCATCATCCTCGGCGATAACAAGACAGGAGTTTTCCAGCTCGCCCGCGTCGATCTTGGGATCGAACTCGGACAAAGCTGCGCGATAGAGACGGGTAACGAAGAGTGATTCAATCTGTGCCATGCCCCGGCTATATCCCAGCCGAAGCACAAGGGCGAGAGCAGCCGCCTCAGAAAAGCGGCTGCTCGGGTGCGATCTTTCGTTTGGCGCTTTAGTAGAAGTAGCGCAGCCAGAGATAGACGTTGGCGATCATCAGGGTCAGGATCATGATCGGGAACGCCATGAGCGCGAATTTGACAAAGCCAATCGGCTGCTTGGCCTTTTCGGTGTCAATCGGCATTGAATAATGACCCCCCATCGGCGTCCAAATTTGACCCCCCTTGGAGCTAAGAGGGGCGTTGAGGGGGTCGTGTTTAGGTTGATTCAGGAGGGGGTGGACAGCAGGTCAAACCGAAAAGAGAGCGTAGCTCGACTGAAGGTTTGACCTGCTGTCTGTTTTGAATTTATTCCCCGATTTCGAGGTTAGTCGCGGTGGTTAATTCGCCAGCTTTCGTTCCCGGTTTCGATGATATCGCAATGGTGTGTCAGTCGATCCAGGAGAGCAGTGGTCATTTTGGCATCTGTGAACACACTCGGCCATTCAGCAAATGCGAGGTTGGTTGTTAGCAGAATAGACGTTCGCTCGTACAGTTTGCTGATGAGATGGAAGAGTAATCGTCCACCAGACTCTGCGAACGGCAGATAACCGAGTTCGTCTATAATCACGAGGTCGACGCGGATCAGCTGCTCGCTGAGCCGCCCGGCGTTGCCTTCGCGATGTTCAGCCTCCAGCTTGTTCGCGAGATCCACAGCGCTGAAGAACCTGACCCGCCGGCGGTTATTGACCGCGTGGCCCCCGATCGCTGTTGCGAGATGCGTTTTGCCCGATCCGGTTCCACCGACCAGCACGCCATTCCTGGCCTGGTCCATAAAATCGCCGTCATGAAGATTGCGCACGACTTCCTCGTTGACGGGGCTGACCGTGAAGTCGAACTCAGGTAAGGACTTGCAGACCGGGAACTTTGCGGCACCCATCTGATACCGGATCGAGCGCGCAGTCTTTTCGGCCAGTTCGGCCGTGAGGAGTTCGGCCACGACCTGTTGGGGCCGCCAGTTGTTTTTGGCTGCGGCCTGCATCACTTCGTCAAAGCAGTTGACGATGCCTGGCAACTTCAGTTGACGGGCAAGTTCGAGAATTTCCTTACGCAGTTGCATGGGAGCCTCCAAGCCTGTCATAGCGAGCGCAATCCGCGATCGGTGCCATTTTCAGCTGCAGGTGGGCAGGCGGCTCAATCGCCTTTGGCGGCGGGGGATTGGTGCGCCGAGAGACAATGTTCAGGATCGCATCGGCCTTGCGCAGGCCAGATTTTAGAGCTTCTTCGCAGGCAGCCTCGACCACATCAATGTCGTGCTGGTAAGCAGCGAAAAGAATATCGGCAAGTTGCCGGTCTCCGTCGGATGTGCCCCGCAGATGGGTCCAGATCTGCGTCATTGCCGGTGGTAGGTCCCAGTCACGGAACGGTGCTCCATTGCGCAGAGCGCCAGGCTTGCGCTTGAGGACGGGCACATAGTGCCAAGGGTTGAAGATCGTTTTTCCTCGGCCGAAGCACCGTTCGTGCTCTCCGACAATCTCACCGTCTTGGCGCAGGACAATCCGCGTGGCGTAGACCTGCAACTGGACCTGACGTCCAACAGCTCTTGCCTCAACGCTGTATTTGTTTCTTTCGAAGTTGATCAGGCAGGTTCGGCTCACGGCGACCGTCTTTTCACGGAACCCGACGAAGGGCTTCTGCAGATGCGTCAGCAGCGGCTTTTCCTGCTGGAACTCCTCCCAGACCGTCACCTCCAGGTTTTCCGGATGCCGCAGTTCTTTTGCGCGTTTGATCGCGTCTTTTTGCAGCCGGGCATTCAATTCATCGAAGTCGGCCACCTCCAGACGCGGTGTAAAACTATAGGCGCGGCTCTCCTTGACCAGATTCTCAACCTGACCCTTCTCCCAACCGGCCGCGCGCGTACAGGCGATCGGGTTCACCAGATGATGAGAACACATCCGGGAGAATGCCTTGTTGAACTTTCTTTCCTTGCCCGACAGGATCGCATCGACGGCGGTCGTCATGTTATCGTAGATCCCGTTGATGCAGCCTCCACCAAAGAATTTGAAGGCCTCGTCGTGGGCATCAAAGACCATCTCCTGCGTCTCGCGCGGATAGGCAATGGAGAATGGCATGCGGCTATGGCAAAGTTTGAAATGGGCAACCTTCACGGTCGTGAGTGCACCGTCCATCAAAACCGTCTCCACACTCCAGTCGAACTGGTACGCCTCCCCAGGATCAAAGATCAGCGGGATGAACGCCTGCGCCTGTTGTCGGCCGTGCGCAATGCGCCAATTCTTTGTGTAGCGTCGAACACTGTCATACCCGCCGCCAAAACCATCATCGGAGAGTTCCTTCCAGATTTTGGTCATCCGCTTGCGGTGTTTCTTCGGAAGCGCCTCGTTCTCCTCAAGCGTTTCATCCAGACGCGCGCGCCAAGGCCCGAGCACCGGGTATGGCTGCGATTTGCGCTCATATTTGAACTCCGTCACTCCCGATCGGATTATCTTTCGAACCGTTGCACGGCTCAAATTGAGCGAACGGCAAATTTCCTTGATGCTCTTTTTTTCGATCAGGTGTAAGCGACGCACTTTTCTAATAGTTTCCACGCAAATCATCCCGCTTGCCTCTCCATCGACTGCTCAATGAAAAGGATGTCTACAACCATAGGGAGGGGTCAAATTTGGACGCCGATTTCCCCGCTTAGGGGGTCAAAATTGCACGCTTTTCTACACTTTTCGGCAAAGGCCGCAACCGTCAGGTTGGCGCTTGCACCCAGCAAGGTACCGTTACCGCCCAGACAGGCGCCCAGAGCCAGCGACCACCACAGAGGCTCGATCGCGTCAGGCCCGCCAAACGTGTCGGCAGTGGACTCGATCAGAGGGATCATCGTCGCCACGAAGGGGATGTTGTCCAGAATGGCCGACAAGATGCCCGAGGCCCAGAAGAGGAAGAACGCGGTCCACATCATGTCGCCTTCGGTCAGCTCCAGTACTTTCTCACCGAAGAATTCAAGCAGGCCGACATGCTCGACACCTGCAACGATGACAAACAGACCGCCGAAGAAGAAGATGGTGATCCACTCAACCTCGCCAAAGATGTGGTGAACGGATTCGGACTGTTCTTCTCCGTGCTGGTGCCCATAGGCCAACAGCATCAGCAGCGCGGCGCCAGCCAGCGCCGAGGTGCCCGGCTGGATGCCGTAGCCATGGCCAAGCGTGAAGCCAAGCAGGGTCAGCGCCAGAACCGACAGTGATTTGATCATCAGGCCGACATCGGTGATCGCTTCGTTTTCGTTGAAACGCATGATCTTTTCGCAGGCGGATTTGGGGATGGCGGCCAGCGTGCGGCGGTTCATCAGGTAAATGATACCCGTCAGCACCACCAGACAGATGGCCGAGATCGGCGCAAGATTGACCACGAAGTCATTGAAGCTGAGGCCTGCGGCCGAGCCGATGATGATGTTTGGCGGGTCACCAATCAAAGTGGCCGTACCGCCCACATTCGAGGCCAGAATCTCGGCAAAGAAGAACGGGTAAACGCGCGTCTCGAGCGCGTCCGTGATCAGCAAGGTGATCGGTGCGATCAACAGAACAGTAGTCACGTTATCCAGCAAAGCCGAGAACACCGCCGTGATCAGCGTCAGCATGATCAAAATGCCCGTCGGATTGGCCTTGACCACCTTGGCGGCCTTGATCGCGACGAATTGGAACAACCCGCATTTACTGGTGATCCCGACGATCACCATCATGCCAATCAGCAGGGCCAATGTGTTGGCATCAACGCCCGCGACGGCCTGTTCCTGGTTGATGATGCCGAACAGCACCATCAGCGATGCCCCCAGCATGGCCAGAATGGCGCGGTTTACTTTTTCGGTCACCAGGACGGCATAAACAGCAATCAGGATACCGGTGGCGACCCACAGAGGGTCAATCCCCAACATTTGAGGTACGGAGAACGCGTGTTCTCCATGCGAAACGGAATGGTCGGTCAATGGTCTGATCCGGTCTTTAGGGGTTAGCTCAGCGCGTGATCAATCAACGAGTTCGGGCTGACAGAGCCGACGAAGCGATTGGTCTCGGGTTCCACGAGGAAAACGTGGCGTTTGAATTTGTGGATCAGGAAAATGCCTTCCATCACCGGCGTGTCTGGTGCGAGAACCGGGATGTTGGCCGGGTTCGACATGTGATCTCCGACCCGCTCTTCGTGCAGGCGCTTGATCTGTTCGCTGATGTCTTCCTTGGTCAGATCCATAAAGTTGAGATGGCTGATTGCAACGCGCGAGGTCTCATCACTTACGCCAATACGGGCGGCCTGTGGCAAGATCATCTTGATCAGCGTGGGCGCGGTGAAAACGCCTTGGAAGCTACCGTCATCCCCCACCACCGGCAAGAACCGGGCGCGGCTGTCGCGGATGATCTCAAACGCCTTGGCGACTGTATCATCGGGATGAATTGTCTTCTGTTTTTCAGGGGGGACCATAACGTCCCGACAAGTAAGGCCCATACGTGTCCTCGGTCTTTCCTGACTTCCGACATTTTTTCGTATAAGTCATTGATATTATTATGCCTTGGTTGCCAAAAGGCACTACACGGACTTTTTTCGCCAGCGATTGTTTCGGAGTGTTGAGGGAGCTCAGGCTTTGGTCTGGCCAGTTTTTCGGGTGCGCCCGGGGGGTATCTTGAAAGGGGCTTCGTTCCAGGTCAGGCCGACGCAGGTGAGGATGCGTCTGGCATCGACCGTGGCATGGCTTGGCATGCCGTAGCGGTCAGGGGTGCCTTTGTGGCGCAGGATCGAGAGCTGCAATGCGTTCAACTCGTTGCGGATACGAGCCGGGCTCATCGGGTGTCCGAGCAGGTCCAGATGCTTGCGCAGGTGCTGCAGGCAGCAGAAGGCCATGTAGCAGATGGCGATATGGGCCCGGACCCGACGCGGCGACCAGTGATAGATGGGCCGGATTTTCAGATCGTGCTTGTTGGTGCGGAAGCAGGCTTCGATCTCCCACAACTGGTGATAGCGGGCAATGACGTCCTGTGCCTCCAGTTCGTCCGCACCATGAACAACAATGGCATGCAGCCCGTCCCATTGTGCCGCTGCCTTGATCTTTGCATCATCCAGCGTGACGTCCCCGCTGTCGGGGAAGGCCAGGAAGCGGCCATATCCCCGGCTGCTGAAGCTGCCGGGTTTGCGAGAGCGCTTGAGCTTCTTGTGCAGCTTTTCGATTGCCTTGTCGCGCTTGTGGGCATCATTGCGTGCCCGGGTGGGTGACCAGGTCACAATGACCCGCGCTCCCTCCTGGTCGATCACCTTGTACCAGCCCTTCTCGGTTGCCTCTTCAGAACCGTGTCCAGCCCAAGGCTGGCGTCCCTCCGGGCTCAAAATGTTCGCCTTCACGGCGGCCGGGGCGGACTTCATGCGATAGCCGAGGATGTAGGGCAGACCCTTGTTCTGCAACATCTGCTGGTTGTCCTTGCTGAGCATGGCGGCATCGGCCACGAACGTGACCCTGGCCACGTCGAAGCGTCCCTCCAACGCCTTCAGCGCAGCTTCCAGCGTATGACCTTCCCAGGTGTTTCCCGGGAAGAGTTCATAGCCCACAGGCAGCCCATCGGAGGTGACGATCAGCGCCAGCATGACCTGAGCGCGGTGATGCTTGCCATCCTTGCTGAAGCCCTTGGCCAGAAGATGATCCTGCTCGACCCCGTCCGCATCCTCGGCCGGGTCCTCGCGCTCGGTGTCAAAGGCCAGGGTCGTGCAATCGTAGAACAGCACGGTCACTGGCCCGCCCAGCAACTTCTCTGCCGCCGCGTGAGAGGTTTTGCAAATCCCGTCTATCACCGGCGTATTGATGTAATCCATGCTCCGATAGACCACGTCCAGATTGAGCGTGATGCCTGCCTGGTTCTCCAACGCCTCCACGGTCGCGCGCTTGCTCTCGGGCTGTGCGATCCGCGCCATAACCAGCTCTTTCACAATGCGATTGGCACTTTTACGCGCCGCCCCCAGAAGGGCCCCCCAACCCAGTTGGTCATACATCGTCCCCATGACATCCCGCAGACCCAGAGAGACCCGCGCCTCCTCACGGCACTCGGCAAGATCAACGCCAAGCTTGTCCGGCCGCGGAGCGCGGCGCACCAGCGCCTGCAGATCGGCATATTCCGTGGGCGTGAACAGTTCCATTTGCGGCGAGCGATCAATGCGTAATTGCTCCATCAAGCGGCCCGCCAGACGCTTGATATCCTCAATCTCGCTGTCGTTATGGGCCACACCCACATGGCGCAGGATCTTCTGGCGTACCTTGGAGCCGGTGCGGACGGATTCAACGATCTGGATCCGTGTGCGGTTGAGCTTTGCGTCATGTTTGGTGCGGATGAACATGGGCGAAGAGGTTAGCCATCTGAAGGCCCATGTCAATACTTTTTATAATAATGGGGCACTACAACGCGCCTCTGAGCAACCACACCTGAAAACAAACCAAAAACCCAGTCAGATCAACAAAAAGGTCGGAAGTCAGGAGCGTGGGCGCGGTGAAAACGCCTTGGAAGCTACCGTCATCCCCCACCACCGGCAAGAACCGGGCGCGGCTGTCGCGGATGATCTCAAACGCCTTGGCGACTGTATCATCGGGATGAATTGTCTTCTGTTTTTCAGGGGGGACCATAACGTCCCGACAAGTAAGGCCCATACGTGTCCTCGGTCTTTCAGCGGGGTTTCAGAGCCAAGGCACAGTTCGTGCTCAAGCCGTATCGGAGTAAGATCGACCCAAGCTCTGATTGAGAAGGTTTTGCGAGCGCTTCTTTTCACCAGATGAGAGAATATGCCACCCCTGAGCCCCATCTCCTGACTTCCGACATTTTTTCGTATAAGTCATTGATATTATTATGCCTTGGTTGCCAAAAGGCACTACACGGACTTTTTTCGCCAGCGATTGTTTCGGAGTGTTGAGGGAGCTCAGGCTTTGGTCTGGCCAGTTTTTCGGGTGCGCCCGGGGGGTATCTTGAAAGGGGCTTCGTTCCAGGTCAGGCCGACGCAGGTGAGGATGCGTCTGGCATCGACCGTGGCATGGCTTGGCATGCCGTAGCGGTCAGGGGTGCCTTTGTGGCGCAGGATCGAGAGCTGCAATGCGTTCAACTCGTTGCGGATACGAGCCGGGCTCATCGGGTGTCCGAGCAGGTCCAGATGCTTGCGCAGGTGCTGCAGGCAGCAGAAGGCCATGTAGCAGATGGCGATATGGGCCCGGACCCGACGCGGCGACCAGTGATAGATGGGCCGGATTTTCAGATCGTGCTTGTTGGTGCGGAAGCAGGCTTCGATCTCCCACAACTGGTGATAGCGGGCAATGACGTCCTGTGCCTCCAGTTCGTCCGCACCATGAACAACAATGGCATGCAGCCCGTCCCATTGTGCCGCTGCCTTGATCTTTGCATCATCCAGCGTGACGTCCCCGCTGTCGGGGAAGGCCAGGAAGCGGCCATATCCCCGGCTGCTGAAGCTGCCGGGTTTGCGAGAGCGCTTGAGCTTCTTGTGCAGCTTTTCGATTGCCTTGTCGCGCTTGTGGGCATCATTGCGTGCCCGGGTGGGTGACCAGGTCACAATGACCCGCGCTCCCTCCTGGTCGATCACCTTGTACCAGCCCTTCTCGGTTGCCTCTTCAGAACCGTGTCCAGCCCAAGGCTGGCGTCCCTCCGGGCTCAAAATGTTCGCCTTCACGGCGGCCGGGGCGGACTTCATGCGATAGCCGAGGATGTAGGGCAGACCCTTGTTCTGCAACATCTGCTGGTTGTCCTTGCTGAGCATGGCGGCATCGGCCACGAACGTGACCCTGGCCACGTCGAAGCGTCCCTCCAACGCCTTCAGCGCAGCTTCCAGCGTATGACCTTCCCAGGTGTTTCCCGGGAAGAGTTCATAGCCCACAGGCAGCCCATCGGAGGTGACGATCAGCGCCAGCATGACCTGAGCGCGGTGATGCTTGCCATCCTTGCTGAAGCCCTTGGCCAGAAGATGATCCTGCTCGACCCCGTCCGCATCCTCGGCCGGGTCCTCGCGCTCGGTGTCAAAGGCCAGGGTCGTGCAATCGTAGAACAGCACGGTCACTGGCCCGCCCAGCAACTTCTCTGCCGCCGCGTGAGAGGTTTTGCAAATCCCGTCTATCACCGGCGTATTGATGTAATCCATGCTCCGATAGACCACGTCCAGATTGAGCGTGATGCCTGCCTGGTTCTCCAACGCCTCCACGGTCGCGCGCTTGCTCTCGGGCTGTGCGATCCGCGCCATAACCAGCTCTTTCACAATGCGATTGGCACTTTTACGCGCCGCCCCCAGAAGGGCCCCCCAACCCAGTTGGTCATACATCGTCCCCATGACATCCCGCAGACCCAGAGAGACCCGCGCCTCCTCACGGCACTCGGCAAGATCAACGCCAAGCTTGTCCGGCCGCGGAGCGCGGCGCACCAGCGCCTGCAGATCGGCATATTCCGTGGGCGTGAACAGTTCCATTTGCGGCGAGCGATCAATGCGTAATTGCTCCATCAAGCGGCCCGCCAGACGCTTGATATCCTCAATCTCGCTGTCGTTATGGGCCACACCCACATGGCGCAGGATCTTCTGGCGTACCTTGGAGCCGGTGCGGACGGATTCAACGATCTGGATCCGTGTGCGGTTGAGCTTTGCGTCATGTTTGGTGCGGATGAACATGGGCGAAGAGGTTAGCCATCTGAAGGCCCATGTCAATACTTTTTATAATAATGGGGCACTACAACGCGCCTCTGAGCAACCACACCTGAAAACAAACCAAAAACCCAGTCAGATCAACAAAAAGGTCGGAAGTCAGGAATATGCCACCCCTGAGCCCCATCTTTTTTGCAATGCCGGTATTGAATCTCGGAATTTGGCGCCTAGCGGGTTTGCGAGAGGCCACAAACGAAAAAGCCCCCACCGATTTCTCGGCGGGGGCAATTCTGTTCGGGTTTCCCCGGACTGTTTACCAGTCTTCGCGAACCACGACGCGAGTCTTGATCGGCAGCTTCATCGCGGCCAGGCGCAGGGCCTCACGGGCGATGTCGTCATTGACGCCGTCGATCTCGAACATCACGCGGCCAGGCTTGACTTTGCATGCCCAGCGGTCGACCGAACCTTTACCTTTACCCATACGAACTTCGATCGGCTTAGCCGTGACCGGAGTGTCGGGGAAGATGCGGATCCAGACACGACCCTGACGCTTCATGTGACGCGTCATGGCACGACGTGCAGCTTCGATCTGGCGTGCAGTCACACGCTCAGGCTCAAGAGCTTTCAGGCCGTAAGTGCCAAAGTTCAGATCAGAGCCGCCTTTGGCGAGACCCTTGATCCGGCCTTTGTGCATCTTGCGGAATTTAGTACGCTTTGGTTGAAGCATATCTTTCCCTCCTTAGCGACGACCGCCACCAGCACCACGAGGTGCAGGGCCGTCCTGGAGTTCCTGTGCTTTACGGTCACGTGCCTGCGGATCGTGCTCCATGATCTCACCTTTGAAGATCCAGACCTTGATCCCGATGATCCCGTAAGGAGTCATCGCTTCGGCATGTGCGTAATCGATGTCGGCACGCAGGGTGTGCAAAGGCACGCGGCCTTCGCGGTACCACTCGGTCCGTGCGATTTCGGCGCCGCCCAGACGACCAGCGACGTTCACCCGGATACCCAGGGCGCCCATGCGCATGGCGTTCTGAACCGACCGCTTCATTGCGCGACGGAACGAAACACGACGTTCCAGCTGCTGAGCGATGGACTCGGCAACCAGCTGCGCGTCAAGCTCGGGCTTGCGCACTTCGACGATGTTCAGGTGCAGTTCGCTGTCGGTCATGCGCGCAAGCTTTTTGCGCAGAACTTCGATGTCCGCACCTTTCTTGCCGATGATGACACCGGGACGTGCTGTGTGGATCGTAACGCGGCACTTCTTGTGCGGACGTTCGATGATCACACGGGCAACACCGGCCTGCTTGCACTCTTTGTTGATGAACTCACGGATCTTGAGGTCTTCCAGAAGAAGATCACCGTAGTCCTTGGTGTCGGCGTACCAGCGGCTGTCCCAGGTGCGGTTGACCTGCAGGCGCATGCCGATCGGATTTACTTTATGACCCATTAGGCTTGCTCCTCAACTTGACGCACCTTGATGGTGATCTCCGAGAACGGCTTCATGATCTTACCGAAACGGCCACGGGCACGCGGGCGACCGCGCTTCATGACCAGGTTCTTGCCAACCCATGCTTCGGCGACGATCAGCTCGTCAACGTCCAGGTTGTGGTTGTTTTCGGCATTCGCGATTGCGGACTGCAGGCACTTTTTGACGTCCTGCGCGACACGCTTATTCGAGAAAGTCAGGTCGGTCAGAGCCTTCTCGACTTTCTTGCCGCGGATCATTTGCGCAACCAGGTTCAGTTTCTGCGGGCTGGTGCGAAGCATGCGGGTTTTCGCCATTGCTTCGTTTTCAGCCACGCGGCGGGGGTTCTTTTCCTTGCCCATGACTTACTTCCGCTTCGCTTTTTTGTCTGCGGCGTGGCCATAATAGGTGCGGGTCGGCGAGTATTCACCGAACTTCTGACCGATCATGTCTTCCGAGACGTTGACGGGAATGTGCTTCTGGCCGTTGTATACACCAAAGGTCAGACCCACGAACTGGGGCAGAATGGTGGAACGACGCGACCAGATTTTGATGACTTCGTTGCGGCCCGACTCGCGCGCTGCTTCGGCTTTTTTCAGCACGTAAGCATCGACGAAAGGACCCTTCCAAACAGAGCGAGACATGGATTAACGTCCCTTCTTCTTGGCGTGCCGCGAGCGGATGATCAGCTTCTGGGACGCTTTGTTCTTGTTGCGGGTACGCTTACCCTTGGTGTCCTTACCCCACGGCGTAACCGGCGTACGGCCACCCGAGGTACGACCTTCACCACCACCGTGCGGGTGATCGATCGGGTTCATTGCAACACCACGAACCGACGGACGAACGCCCTTGTGGCGCATACGACCGGCTTTACCGAGGTTTTGGTTCGAGTTGTCGGGGTTGGACACGGCACCGATGGTGGCCATGCATTCCTGACGGACCATGCGCAGTTCGCCCGAGCTCAGACGGATCTGAGCGTAGCCGCCATCGCGACCAACGAACTGAGCGTAAGTACCGGCCGCACGTGCGATCTGACCGCCTTTGCCAGGCTTCATCTCGATGTTGTGGACGATGGTACCAATGGGCATGCCCGAGAACGGCATTGCGTTGCCCGGCTTGATGTCAGCCTTGGCGGATGCCACGACTTTGTCACCAACAGCCAGACGCTGAGGAGCCAGGATATATGCCTGCTCGCCGTCTTCGTATTTTACCAGTGCGATGAATGCGGTCCGGTTCGGGTCATATTCGATCCGCTCGACGGTTGCCGCGACATCAAATTTGTTCCGTTTGAAGTCAACGATCCGGTAGAGACGCTTTGCGCCACCGCCGCGGCGGCGTGAAGTGATCCGTCCGGTGTTGTTCCGGCCGCCCGATTTGGTCAAACCCTCAGTGAGAGACTTGACCGGACGTCCTTTCCAAAGCTCCGAACGGTCGATCAGCACCAGCCCGCGCTGGCCCGGCGTCGTCGGCTTGTACGACTTGAGTGCCATGCTTTCTGTCTTCCGTTTAGCAAGTGCAGGGAGTTTCCCCGCTATGTGATAGGCCCCCGTAGGTGCCAAGGGTATAGGGCCCCGAAGGTCCCCGGTTACAAATATCAGAGGCCCCGGAACGAATCCGAGGCCGCAAGATTGGGAGCGTGTAACAGGGTTGGGGGTGGGTGTCTATAGGGGAAAGTTTCTTACCCTCAGACTAACGGTCCGAACTAACACGCAAGTTTGTGCGACATTAAATCCCGTCTAAGGAACCAGTCTCAAGTTGAACTTTCGGCTTCCGACTGCTCCTCTTTGTACAAGAGCATTGGAGAAACCATTTTGACTACGGCAAAACTATTGGACTTAAGTGCGGCTGAAGCCAAAGCGCATTTCTTAAAGGGCAGCAGCTACTTCAATGGAGATTTCCCCAATTACATAAGCTTCGAGCCAATATTAACCGGCGTTTCGGAAGTTTTAGGTGGTCAGCTCTACTCGGCCTTTAAGGCGAGTAACCCGGAAGCGCTTTCAGATGTAAACTATAGCTTTGTTGCAAATAAAGATGGGCGCTTCGCGTGGCGACCCTATGAGTTGATGCACCCAGCAATATACGTTTCGCTTGTCAATTTGATTTGTTCAGAAGAAAACTGGCCGCACATCACCGCACGAATGTCAGCATTTGATCAAGGCGTCGTCACATGCTGCAGTTCTCCTGTTGTTTCTAAAGACAAGCAATCTGATCAAGCGGCTCAAGTAAGGAATTGGTGGCAAATGGTCGAGCAGCGATCCATCGCTTACTCACTGGAGTTTAGTCACGTTCTGCACACCGACGTCGTCGATTGTTATGGTTCGCTCTATACCCATAGCATCGCATGGGCACTGCACGGCCTAGAGGACGCGAAGAAGTCCAAGGGGAACGGAAAACTACTCGGCGACAAGATTGATGCTCACATTCGGGCCGGGCGCTACGGGCAAACCAACGGGATTTCCCAAGGTTCCGTTCTAATGGACTTTGTCGCAGAGCTGGTCCTAGGTTACGTAGATGAACAAATTACGAGTGAACTTGGTTCTGCAAACGACTTCCGAATACTCCGATACCGAGACGACTATCGCATATTCGCCAACAGCGATGGTAGAGCAGAAGAGATACTAAAGGCTGTGAGCGACGCCCTCCGAGCCGTAGGGATGAGGCTGGGAACCGCGAAGACATCCTCAGCACAAATGTTGTCGAGGGCTCTATTAAGGCTGACAAGCTCGCGGGTATAGATCTGCAAGACCTCGGGACTTCTAACGCGCAAACCTTCCAGAAGCAGCTGCTTCGATTACACTCTTTTGGTCGCAAATATCCTAACAGCGGCGCGTTACGGCGATTGCTGGGTGAGCTCCATACAGAAATCATCAAACAAAAGGTCGAACCAGATGACCTCGAAGTACAGGTAGCCATTGCAACAGATATCGCTGTCGTTTCACCACTGACGTTTCCAGCCATTGCCGGAATCCTAAGCCACTTGATTTCACTCCAAAACAAAGAACAGAAAGAAGTGCTTTGGAACAAGGTCTATGAAAAGATGAACAAGGTACCCCACAATGGGTATTAAGAAGTCTGGCTTCAAAGGGTCACAAAGCCCAATGAAGTCGGGATCGAGTTCTTGAGTGGCGAAAACATTTGTCGGATTGTAAATGGTGAAAAGGTCGAACTTTGGAACGACTCTTGGATTTCAGCACCAAAACTAAAAAGCGCGTTAGACGTAACAAAGATACTGGTCAAAGAGGCCAAGGAAACTCCAGAAGTCATGACGCCCGAAGAAGTCGAACTGTTTAAGAAAAATGCGTGGCAATACTGAGCCCTGAAAGCCGCAAATAAAAAAATCCCCGCTTTCGCGGGGGCCTTTATCTCTCTCCAAAGACGGGTACGATCAGAGACCGGTGGACACGTCGATGATGTTCCCCTCTTCCAGGTTCACATATGCTTTTTTGACGTCTTTCCGACGACCCAGTTTCACCCCAATGACCGCCTGCGACAAAGCGGCTCGGCTTCCACCGCGATCCGCTGCTTGAGCTTGATATGCCCCAGCACCTCGCGAAAGGCGCGGTGTTTGGGTTTGCCTTCCAGATAATCCGCCAGTTTGAGCAGGTTGATCGGGTGCTTCGCAATCAACGCCTCGATCCGCTGCACCGCGTCGTCCAGCGCGTAGTGATCGACATACTGACAGGCCACCTGCGTGGGCGTCAGTAGGCAGAAATCCTGCGGGCGTTTCTCGGTATAGCGCGCGATGTCGAAAGGCGACGCGCCGAGGGCGTGGAACTTGGGGATGTGCACGCGCATATCGGCCTCGGCATGCTCCAACACCGTGCCAGAGGTCTGGCGGAACCCCAACGGGCCAAGCTTGCCAACCACATGGCGACGCATTGCCGGAGAAATCATGTCCACATCCGCCCGGTCGTATTTCAGATCATCGAAAACCGACAGAAGCCCCAGCTTCTCATCAGCAATCTGAAAATAGGGCTCGGCGCTGAACGCCCGCATTTGATCCAGAACCTGCGCACGCACAGTTTCAGGGTCTGAAACGAAATCGGCCCCGGCGGGTTGAACCGCCGAGGCCGTGAATAGTCGCAGTAAGCGTCGGATCAAAGACCGGTGCTCACGTCGATTGTGTTGCCCTCTTCCAGGGTCACATATGCTTTCTTGACGTCTTTCCGACGACCCAGCTGGCCGCGGAACCGCTTGACCTTGCCTTTGGTCACGGTGGTGTTCACCGCTTTGACCTTCACACCAAACAGCGCCTCAACGGCCTCTTTGATCTGCGGCTTGTTGCTGTCGATCGCCACTTCAAAGACAACCGCGCCGTTCTCGGACGCCATGGTCGACTTTTCGGTGATGATCGGCTTACGGATCACGTCGTAATGTTCTGCCTTCGCGCTCATTTCAGACGAGCCTCCAGTGCTTCGACAGCCGCTTTGGTGAGCACCAGGGTGTCACGCTTGAGGATGTCATAGACGTTTGCGCCCATCGTCGGCAGGATATCCAGACCCTCGATGTTCTTGGACGCTTTCAGGAACCCTTCGTTCACGGTCGCGCCGTCGATGACCAGAGCACGTTTCCAGCCCAGGTTTGCAACCTGTTTGGCCAGAGCAGCAGTCTTGCCTTCGGCTTCGGCACTCTCGATCACAACCAGTTCACCTGCCTTGGCTTTGGCCGACAGAGCGTGGCGCAGGCCAAGCTTGCGGAACTTCTTGGGCAGATCGTGGCCGTGCGAACGCACGACGGGGCCTTTGTAGATACCACCACCACGGAAGATCGGCGCGTTGCGGTCACCATGGCGTGCGCCACCGGTGCCCTTCTGGCGATAGATCTTCTTGGTCGAGTAGCTGGTTTCCGAGCGGGTCTTGACCTTGTGAGTGCCGGCCTGCGCGTTGTTGCGCTGCCAACGGACCACACGGTGCAGGATGTCCGCACGCGGCTCGAGACCGAACAGATCGGCGTTCAGCTCGATGTCGCCGGCTTTGCCGCCGTCCAGTTTGATTACATCAAGTTTCATGCTTCACCACCTTCCGCGGGAGCTTCTTCCGCAGGTGCTTCGGTTGCAGCCGATTTCACAGCAGCCGGGAAAGGCAGGCCTTCCGGTGCTTTCTTCTTCACGGCGTCCTTGACGGTGACCCAGCCCGACTTCGGTCCGGGAACGGCGCCTTTGATGAAGACCAGGTTCCGGTCGGCGTCGGTTTTGACGACTTCCAGGTTCTGGGTGGTAACACGGGCAGCACCCATGTGACCGGCCATCTTCTTGCCTTTGAAAACCTTGCCCGGGTCCTGACACTGACCGGTCGAACCGTGCGAACGGTGGCTGATCGAAACACCGTGCGAGGCGCGCAGACCACCAAAGTTCCAGCGCTTCATCGCACCGGCAAAGCCTTTACCGATCGAGGTGCCCGAAACGTCAACTTTCTGACCTTCCAGGAAGTGTTCTGCCGAAATCTCGGCGCCCACATCAATCAGACCATCTTCGGAGACGCGGAACTCGGCCAGCTTACGCTTGGGCTCAACCTTTGCAGCGGCGTAGTGCCCGCGCATGGCTTTCGAGGTGCGTTTTGCCTTGGCAGCGCCGGCGCCCAGCTGAACGGCGGTGTAGCCGTCTTTGTCAGCGGTACGCTGTGCAACGACCTGCAGGTTGTCCAGGTGAAGAACGGTCACAGGGATCTGCTTGCCGTCTTCCATGAACAGCCGGGTCATGCCGACTTTTTTTGCGATAATACCAGAGCGCATAATCTATACCCTCCGATCTTACGACTGCAGCTTGATCTCGACGTCCACACCAGCAGCGAGGTCGAGCTTCATCAGCGCGTCAACGGTCTGGGGGGTCGGATCAACGATGTCGAGCAGACGCTTGTGCGTACGGATCTCGAACTGGTCGCGGGATTTCTTGTCAACGTGAGGGCCACGGAGAACCGTGAACTTCTCAATCTTGTTCGGCAGCGGGATAGGGCCGCGCACGTTCGCGCCGGTCCGCTTGGCAGTGTTGACGATCTCTTGCGTGCTGGCATCCAGAACGCGATAGTCAAATGCCTTCAGCCGAATACGGATATTTTGGCTTTGCATATTAACAGCCTTTTTTAGGCGTTGAGGTTGAGAGGAGGACAGACGCGCATCGCCAACCCTCTTCGAACCCAAAAGGCGGGAATCACCCCGCCTTGACGTTCTTATCGAGAACTCGCGCGTATTAGTGGGGTTGGTGGAGTTTGGCAAGAGGTTTGTTGGCTTTGTCCCACCTCAAAGAGCGACACGACCCAGTACCAAGAACTGATCTTCAGGACCAACTTCGCAACAAGAACGCGCTAAAGAACTATGGGCGAGGTGTACAGCCTACACGCGACAATTGAGCATTCAGAGAAAACCGACTTGGTCTGGAAGGTTTTCACCCCACGCTACAGTGAATACGCTGGTTGACGACACAGGTTCTGGACGTGCTTTAGCGCTTCAGGTTCTGTTAGGCTGCTGTAGCGCGACAGAATTATTGCTCAATCCGCGACAGTTTCGCGCCCAATCGATGTGATTTTCGCGTTGATTTCCGGTGCGACAGTTTCGTGCTCAATCGGGATTTTGTGCGGCAGTATTGTTGTCACACACCGGGTGCGCACTGCTGACAGTGCAGTACAGCAGGACTCTAGGGCGCGGGGGGTGTTCCAAAGAAACTCTGCAGGAGTGACATAACAATCCACCCGACGGCGGCAACTCCAGCGGCACCCAAAATCCAGCCGATGACCTTTAGCCAAGGCTTGGCATCATTCACAATCTGCCGAATTTCATGTACATCGGAGGTCAGGATTTTCAGGTTACTGGCAAGGTTTTTGACCGAGTGATCAAGCGTTTCAACGTTGTCAATAACATCAGCAAGGTTCCGGCTGCGCATTCTCATCATAAATTCGACATCTTGTGACGGAAAGTCCTTTTGCCCTTGATATGGCCCGGTATATCCGTGCTCGTCCTCTGATGATAGCTCATAGAAAATGACCGACATGATCACCTGGCCGTATTGCAAAATAATCGGCTCCAGCGTCGGATTATATAGGGAAACAAAAATTTTTCCCTTATAGCCGGGATCGATTTGAGGACCCCCAAACGCGATGACACCCCTCCTCGCAAGACCAGAGCGGATGCCGTATGACGCGCAAATGCTGTTGGGCAGTTCAAAAAACTCTTCCGAGGATACAGACGCCCAAGAGTTGCTTTCGAGAATGAACTCATCGCCCTCTCCCCAGACATGACGACCGGCACCGGCGGCAAGAACATCGCCTATTCGACAATCGTAGCTCGCGGGCTCGATTTTAGTCTTGTCAAACGGCTCGATTTTGATCGCGCCCGTTGCGATTCTGTCACCGATATCTTTTCGTCCAAGGATTGCCATGCCTGCGCCTTTTCCTGCCTTGCAGAAAGATTAACATTCCCGACCGCACAATGGAATCCCGCGCGTTGATTTTCGCCGCGACAGTTTCGCGCCCAATCGGGTTGTTGTTTTGCCATTTTTGCTTTTGATCAGCCTCATTACTTCAGCGCAGAAAACGGCTCGGTGAGAGCGCGGCAGAAGTCGCCGGACCAGTTCGGGTTGTGGTTCTGAAGGTGTGCTGGCGCGATATCATCAAGGTGCAGGCGGTTTTGCGTTCTGAGGAACCTGATGGTCTCGCAGAGTTCCCTGATCACGGGTGATACAAGGCGTTCGGCTTCTGCATATGGCCCGCTGCCGTTGTGAAAGCTGCGTGTGGTTGCGGTATTCTGGAACCATGTCGCGATGCCTTCCTCCATGACACTGGCAACGCCCTGTGCGGGATCAATGAGGTGGACGCATTCGTGAGCAAGCTGCCAGCGCGCCCTTGCCCCGTCCTGCATTGCGGACCGGTTCAAGTGCACAATGACATGCTTGCCATGAGGATGGGTGTCCGGGAACCATGTCTTGGGCATTTCATGGCATGTATCGACAAACTCGATGCCGAGGACAGTGAAGGCGGGATCTCTGGGCCCCAGCATGGCTTCGATGTCGGACAGGAACACGCCGAGCCATCGCGTGAAGGTGCGGGGCTCAAATCTGCTGGTCGCGCCCTCCTGCATGACAAGCCGTGTGACGAACTGCCCGTCAGCGGCCATTGAGGAGGATCTCTGAAAGGGCCAGATCGGCGGCTTCATTTGGCAGGCGACGGCCGAAAGCCTCAAGCAGGGTCTTGTGGAGCGCCTCGAGCGCCTCGAGTTCCTTGCGCTTGTCGTCGATTCTGGCGGCGAGATATTCCATTGAGGACGGTGTGTACTGGCTCATGTCCGATCTCCGTTGTACGTGTTTTAGCATATCCGCGCGGGCGCGTCATTGGGGCTGGGTGGCGTGCTCCGGCCATCCTTGTGCGACGTTTATGGCAAGGATTGCCTCTGCGGTTGTGGCGGCGGTGATGGCATCCTTGAGTGTGCGGGCGTGGATGCGGCGGGCGCTCTGCCAGGCCGAGAGGGCTTTGGCGAGGGCTGTGATGTCCTCTGCGCGCATGGGGACGCGGGTGTTTGCGGCATCGATCCAGACGAAGTCTTTGGGCCAGTTGGGTTCTGCGGCGGCGCGCAGGGCGGCGGCGGTGATGGCTGCGGCGCTTTTGGTATCGCCCTGCCAGGTGCGGGCGTTGTGGGTGAAGGTGGTGCGGCGTGCAAGCTCTGCGGCCAGTTGGGCGTGCTTGTGCTGCCGGGCCTCTTCGCAGGCCTGGTGCACGGCGTGCCGGGTGAGGCTGTCCCATGCGGGCTTGTCGCCGGCCTTTGCATCTTCGCGGCCATAGGGGTCGGGCTGTGTGGCGGCGGCGAATTGCGGCGGGTTCCATGTGTAGCGGTCCCACATGGTTTTGGTGATGGTCTCCGGGGGCTCGGCCTCTTCGGGGAAAGCGGTCCATGGCAGGATGTCGTGAGGCAGGGCAAGACCTGTCTCGGTGAGGGCCAGGAGCGCCTGTGCGAAGGCGTCGTAGGAGAGCGTTTGTGGCGCGGGGTCTTGTGCGGTGGGGTCTTGTGTCACTGGGCTTTGTGTCACTGGGCTTTGTGTCATGGGTCATATCCTGGGTCAGGCGACGGGATCAGGCGAAGGGGCGGGTTTCTCGTGCGGTGAGGGTGAGATATGCGGCAGCACTCCATGCGACCCGTGTGCTGCCGCCTCTGATACCCGCGACGCTCGCGCCCCCGGTGCGTACGGTTCCTGTTGCGCGCAGGGTGAGCCTTTTCTGCCGGCCGACCGGGGTGAGCCGGGCGGGCAGCACCCCGCTGAGAACGGCACGGCCTGCGGCGCCGGTGGTGACGCTGATGCTGAGGGTCCGGATGACGACATTGTCGAGCCGGACCTCGAGCCGGACGTTGAAGGTTGCGCTGTTGTATCTTGTGCCCACGGCCGATTCTGAACCCTCGCTGTTGCGGCTATGTTCGTACCAATAGGACGAGGAAGGCGGGGTGAACCCGCCGCCCGAGACCTCGACCGCGTAGCGGATGATCTCGTCGGCACTGTCCCTGCGCACCACGATATCGGAGCCGCCATCACTGCGGCGCGTGGAGAAGCGCTGGTTTTTTCTTGTGCGCGCCCTGCCCGACGCGTCCAATCGCCAGCGCGCGCCCCGGGCCACATCGCCGATGAGGCTGTCATCGAGATGGGTGAGGGTGATGAGGCCGGGGCCGATCTGGACGCCGCCGGTGATGAGCGCGGTGTCGGCGCGCAGATGGGTGCCGTCGATCTGGCCGGCGGCGAGGGCCTCGGCCAGCAGCGTGCCGGGGATGACGGTATTGCCGTTGATGACATGGGTGACGGGGAGCCATGCGGTGCCGGTCCAGGCGCGGGTTTCGGCCCAGCCTCCGGCGCTGTCGGTGAGGGTGACCACATCGCCGGTGACATTGGCGCCGGGGGTTGCGCGATCGGCGATGCTGTTCACCCAGCCGCGCGCGCTGACGCGCCGGGCATAGCTGCCCGCCCCGCGCGCGCCATTGCTGCCATCACGCCCGTTGATGCCGTTGCGCCCGTCACGCCCGTTGCGGCCGGGGTCTCCCTTGTCCCCCCTGTCTCCCTTGCCGCCGGTATCGCCTTTCCTGCCCGGTCGCCCCTGCCGGCCGGTATCGCCGGTATCGCCCTTCCTGCCCGGCCGCCCCGGGGCGCCGTCGCGTGCATATCTGGTCCATTGCACCGGTCGGGAAAACGCCCCCCAGTTGCCGGAGGAGCCTTTGCGCTGGCTGGCCCAGAGATAGGGTCTGGCGGCGCTGACGTCAGGGGCATCATCAACCCAGCCCTCGGGCACATGATCGTCGAGGCGCCGCTGGGTGGCTGTTGTGCGCGGGGTGGCGGGGCGGATCGGGGTGCTGGTGGCGCGAAAGATGAACTCGACACCCGGACCATCAAGGCCCGGTCGCCCCTGCCGGCCGGTATCGCCGGTATCGCCCTTCCTGCCCGGTCGCCCCGGGGCGCCGTCGCGTGCATAGCGGGCCCAAAGCTCGGGTGGCGAAAACGCGCCCCAGTTGCCCGAAGAGCCGGTGCGGCGACTGGCCCAGAGATAGGGCGCGTCGCGCGTGATCCCGACGGGATCATCGGACCAGCCGGGGGGCACATGATCATTTGCCCTGGACTGCGCGGGCGTTGTCTGCGGTCTTGCGGGCGCCCGGCGGGTGGCGGTGCGCCGGAAGATCATCTCGACCCCAGCGCCATCCTGCCCGTCACGCCCATCCTGCCCGTCGCGTCCCGGCTGCCCGTCCTGGCCCGGGTCCCCGTCGGTGCCGTCGCGTCCCGGCTGACCGGCGGCCCCCGGGATGCCGTCGCGTGCATATCTGCCCAGGAGCGCGGGGCGCGAAAACGCCCCCCAGAGCCCCGCGCGCCCGCGCCGCTCGCTGATCCATTCATATGGCTGCTCCACGGTGACACCCAGGGGCGTGGCCGACCAGGGCGGGGGCGTGTAGCCGGGCATCTGGGCCGGATCTGCTGCCGCCCCTGTTGCCGCCACACCCGTTTGCGCGGGCGGGGTGAGGCTGAGGGTCATGGCGGTGACGGTGTCGCGGGAGCGCAGATTGTAGAAAAGCAGCCGGAAGGTGAAGCGCTCGCCGGCCCTCAGCGTGATGTCGAGATGATCATCTGCCCCGCGGCGCGCGGCATTGCCCTTGGCGCTGAAGATGGCCCAGTCGGTGCCCTGGTCGGGGGCGCCGTCCATGGTGATGCGCCAGGTGCCGGCGCGTCCCCGGGGTGCGGTGAAGCGGAACCATGTGGCGGTCCAGGCCGGGCCCGGCGGGTCGAGGCCCTTGAGGAGGGGGAAGATATCGAGCGCGCGGATGCCGAGCGGGGTGGTCAGGACATGGGGGTCCTCTTGCGTGCCTGAGCCGGTCAGTCCCGGCGGCGGTGGCGGGGTGGCATGGGCGGTGCGGGTGAAGAGCCGCTCGACGCTGGCGCCGTCCTGTCCATCCTGCCCGTCCTGTCCGTCCTGTCCGGGCCGGCCCTGCGCGCCCAGGGAGGACCAGAGCGCGGGGCTGCTCCAGCGGGTCCAGGGCCCGCCGCCGGTGCGGCCCTTGCGTTCGGTGATCCACTGGAAGGGGGCCTTGGATGTGAGGCTGACCGGTATGCGCTGCCATCCTGCGGGCAGATGGGTATCGCTGTCGCTGCCGCCAGGCCCCGGGCGGGCGGGTGGCGCGTTCTGCGTGGCGCTGGCGCGGAACGCATATTGGGTGACGGGCAGTTTGACCGCATCCGCCAGATCGACGGGGCCGGTGAAGGCGGCCTCTCCGGGCACGCCATCCCTGTTCAGGGCGGCGAGCGCAAAGCGCCAGCGCCCGGCGGGTGGCAGGCGTGTCTCGAGCGGCAGGGCGGTGATCCGGCCATGCAGGAGCGGGGTGAGCGCCTCCCATGTGGCCGCAGCGCGCGCGGGCCCGTAGCGCAGGGCGTAGCCGGCGACGCGCCCGTCAGGGGGCGGGGTGGCGGTAAAGCGGCGGGCGCCATCGCCCAGCATCTCGACCCCGAAGCCTTCGGGGGCGGCGATGGGGACGGTTTTGTCGCCGATGAGGGTATGGGTGGTGGTGAAGACGGGCCCGAGGGGGGCGGCGCGGGAGCCGGGGGTGATCTCGATGTCGATCTCGCGGCCGGAGGCATCATCGGTTGAGAAGATATATGTGGTGACGGCCTGCCGGTCGTCTGCCACGACGCGCCAGCCATGGCTGTCGCGGGCGCGGATGGTCGCGCCCTGCCAGGGGCCGGATGTGGTGAGCCGCAGGGTCACTTCGGTGGTTCCGTCGGCGCGCGCCCGATCGGTGATCGCGGCATCGAGCACGGCCGGGCTTTGGGGAGCGGGCAGCGGCAGGGGCGCGCTGAGATCGGCGGTGGCGGCGTTGTGATAGGCGGCCACCTCGTCGATGGCCTCGAGCCGGATGCGCGTGGCCGAGACCGGTTCAAAGCCCACGATGCGCAGGGGCGCGGGCGGGGCGTCACCGGGATAGACGCGCCAGAGCACATCCGACACCTCCGTCTCTTCGTGCTGCCAGTCATCGGGCAGGGCGCTGGCGGGGCGCACCAGGGCTCCGTCGGCGGTGATCGCGCGGGTGATGAGGCGACCATCGCCCAGGCGCAGCATCGCATACCAGCTCTCGTCTTGCGCGATCTCGAAGCTCTGGCCCAGGTCCCAGCGTTCGGGAAGGTTTCTGGCGGCGTCAGCCGGCAGGACCGTGACGAGCCGTCCGGTCTGGCCGCCATCGATGAGGGAATGGGTGAGGCGCACCACGTCGCCCCGGGCGATGGAGAGCCCTTCGGCGGCCATCTCCCATGTGAGACGGCGGCGGTGATAGAGCTGGCGGGCGGCCTGCAGATTGGCTTCGGTGGCGGCCTGAGCGGGCGTGGTGACGCCCGGCAGCGTGAGGGTTGCGGTGCGTTTGGGCGTGGTGACGCCCGGCATGGTGCGGCGCAGGGTCTGGAATTGCCAGTCGGCGTCCGGGTCGAGATAGCGCACGGCGATCTCATCGGCGGGTTTTTCGCCGGACCAGGTGATCTCGAGGCTGCCCGCTATGATATTGCCGGGGGTGATGAGCGCGGTGGCGGGGGTTGCGGGGTCGTCCCACACCACGCCCAGCTTGCCGCTGGCCCATGTGGGGCTGGCCCGCCCGCATTGGCAGATGGTGCGGATGATCCGGGCCGAGGGAACGGGGCGGTCGAGGCTGAGATTGCAGGTGAGGTTCTGCCTCTCGCACCAGGCGGCCCAGGCGGTGAAGGAGGGCAGGTCGATGCGCCGGTCAGCCAGTCCCAGCCCCCAGGCAAGGCGGCCCGAGACAAAGCCGCCGCGCAGGAAGGCGAGCAGGATCCAGGCCGGGTTGGAGGTGGCGCGGGGTTTGGCGCGGCGCGAGACCGAGCGGGGCAGTAGATGCCGGGTGATGGCGTGGATGGCGGGCAATTGGCCGGAGGCCTGGGCCGAGGCGGGCAGGCGCAGCCGCAGCCGGGTCTGGCCGCTATAGTCGGCGGTATCGGGCTGGAAGGAGCGCAGCGCGGCCCAGGCCAGCGCGTCGATCTCGTTATCCGCGCCCGAGGGCGCGGTGCGGCGGCGCACGCGGACCTCCCACTGCGCGGTCGCCCCGGGGTGGATGCGGATGGTGCGGCGCAGCCCGTCGCGGGGGCTGTCGCCATTTGCGCGCAGCGTGACGCGGCGGCGGGTCCAGCCCTCGCGCACGCCCACCCTGCGATAGCTGATCACGATCTCGCGGGAGAGAGCGTAGGGTTTGCCGGAGCGTTTGCGCAGACCGAAGAGCTGCCCGGTGATGTCGAGATCGAAGCGGTTGGTGCCGGGGCTTGTACGGCGCGAGATCAGGCGGCGGCCTTCGAGCTCTGCGCCCTGGATGGTGTCGACATTGGCAGGCCATGTGGGATCGGGCCCGCGCAGGATCTGCGCCTGTGCGCCTGGAAAGTCCGACAGCGGCTGGTTGCCGATGCGCAGGTCGGCGCGCTCCAGATGCAGGTTGCCCAGGCCGAATGTGAGGCTGAGATTAAGGAACTGCGCGTCATCCTCGAACTCGGTCCAGGGTTTTGCGCCGAGATCGGGAAAGACGCGGTGGCGTCCGAAGGTGAGCAGGAGCGGCGCGTAGGGCCGGGCCCGGTTGGCACCGCCGCTCAGCGAATAATCGCGGCGGGCGGGCGCGTCCTGGTCCAGCCCGTCCGCGTCGCGCACGGGCACCAGCGCGTTGATGATCAGCCCGCCGGCGGTGGAGATGGCGGCCCCGGCCAGGGCGCCGGCAACCTGTGCCCCCAGGCTGCCGGCCCCAAAACCAAGCGCGCCGCTTGAGGCGATGGCGGAGGCGGCCCAGCCGCCGATGGCGATGGTGGCGATGGTCAGGATGGCCGCAAGCGGGTTGGAATCATCGCCCTGAAGGGCTGCGCGCAATGTGAGGCGCTGGCCGGGGCGCAGGGCCGTGTGCGCCCAGGCCCCGGGCGGCAGGGCGATCCCGTCAAGGCTTACGTTTACCGGCAGGGACCCCCGCGCGGGCCAGGCGAGATCCAGCGCCTGGGCCACGCTCAAGGGTTCAGGTGGGGCGTCATGGGTGCGCGCGGGCAGGGGCAGGATGATCTCCGGCACCCGGGCCTGCGCGGTCAGCGGGTGCGGCCACAGATCGGCGCTTGCAAAGCCGACCTGAGAGGCCGTCACAGGGGGTTTGAAGGGCGTTTGCGAGGGTGTTTTTGAGGGTGTTTTTGAGGGTGTTTTTGAGGTCATGATCCTGTCTCCCAGCGATAGAGCCCGACCACCACAAGCCCGCGTGCGGGCAATATGCGCAACCGGTGCAGCACCGTGCCCAGCCCCGGTTGCCAGTGCAGGCAGGCCGGCTCGGTCATGTCGGCATAAAGCCCGATGTGATGGCCCAGCCCCGCGCGGCGTCCGCGCGCGCGCATCAGCACCCCGTCCCCGTCGCACGCCCTCTCGCGCGCACCCAGGCGCCGGGCGATCCCGCCTTCGGTTGCGCGCCCGGTTGTGCATCCGGTTTTGCGCCCGGCTTCACACATGAGCGCGTCCCGGATGGCCGCGTCATTGGCGCGGATGCCGCCCGGCGCGGCGGGCAGGGCGATGTCGGACCCGAACTCGACGCGCAGCACATGCGAGACCAGCGCGGCGCAATCTTCCGCCCGATGCCCGATCCAGCGCTCTGTCCAGTGCGTCTCCATCAGCTGAGCTTCCATCAGAACAGCCCCATCAGAACAGGCCGGGAGAGGTGGCGGGATCGTGGCGCAGGGTTACACCCGCGCGGCCCAGGAGCGGATCAAAGCCCAGCCGGGCGGTCACCTTGCGGCTGGTGGCGGTGATCTGCAGCACATCCATGGTGACGTCATAATCGGGGGTGGCAACGGGGGTATCCGCGCGCGCGGTGACGATCATGACCCGCACGGTGATGCCATGGATGCCGCTGGCGGTGGCGCGCGCCCCATCGATCCAGGCGGTGAGCTCGCGGCCCACATTGTCAATCGCCAGTTCCGCCGCCGGCACCCGGTCGGGTGCGTCCGTGGCGATGCGGGCCTCAAAGCCCAGGGCGATATATTTGCGCCCCCCGACCACCCGGTCGCGGCTCTGGCCGTCATTGATGATGCGCACCCGGGCGGAAAGCTCCGGGTGCGCGATTTCCAGCGCCGCCAACTGGCTGTCTTTCGGGCTTGCGGCAATGCGCGCGCGGGCGCGCGCGGCGTTTTCGGCTTTGCTCATGTGGTTTCCAGCTCCATCTCAAGTTCCCAGCTGCGCCGCCCGGCGGGCGCGACATGCGCGCGGTAGCTGATGCCGCCATCCCCGCCCACCACGCGCATCATGACCCGCGCCCCGGTCTCGTCGGGAAAGCGAAACGGGCGATGGGCATTGGCCCCGGCCCAGGCGCGGAACCGGATGAGGTCTTCATCGGGGCTGCGCGTGATACCTGCCTCCCGGCTGCCCAGGAGCCAGGCGCGGATCCGGCGGCGGGCGGGGGTGGCGGTAAAGCGGCGCACCTGGCGTATCGCGCCATCGTCGAACCCGGTGCGCTCGACCACGGTGACGGGCAGGATCTGCCGGGCCGGGTCGATCCGTGCATAGGCGGGCCATGCGGGCCTTGTGGGAGAGAGGGGGGCGGACATCAGTAGGGGCTCTCCCCGGTGGTGGTGCGGACGGCCTGGCCGATGGGGCCGTTTGTGAGGATGTCCTCGACGACGAGGCCGATCACCCAGCGATCGGGGCTGAAACTGGCGTGCGCCTCCACCGCCCGCTGCGCGGTGCCGCGATTGTCGATCGAGATATCAACGCGCGGTCCCGGCCCGGCCCCTGATGCCTCTGAACCGCTGCGCCCCGGCAGGCGCAGGCTGGGGATATCGTGGCCGCGCAGCCCCGGCACGCCCGGCACACCGGCCACGTCGCCGGCATGATAGCGCGCCGCCTCGCGCAGGATCTCCTGGGCCCGGGCCTGATCGGGGCCCTGGGCTACGCCGCCCAGGACCGCGCGCGATTGCGCCGGGGTCAGCACCGCCTCGCCCTCCATCAGCACCGCCGGCACCTCACCGGGAAGAAACGCGCCCGCAAGGCGGTCGGCGGGGGAGGCTTTCGGCACCCCGCCGATATGGAAGGGGCGGGCTTTGGGTCGCGGGGAGCTGCGGGGGGCTGCACCGCCCCCGAACACCCCGCCCAGGGCATCGGCCAGCGGCCCGGTGATGTTCCGGCGAATGGCAATGCGCGCCAGATCGGCGATGATGGAATTGGCCAGGTCGCCAAAAGACGCCTTGCCGGTGGTGACAAAGCGGGTGAGGGCGTCTTCCAGCCCCTCAAACCCCGCACCCCAGGCCCGTCCCACCTCGTCGCGGCTCTCGATGGCGTCTTTGGCATAGGTGCCCAGCGTCCGCGCCAGCGCGGTTTCCAGCTTGCGCGCCTCTTGCCGCGCCTTTTCCATCTCGCGGCGCAGTCTTGCCGCCGCGCGGGCGGCCGCGCGAGACCCCGCGCGCTCGGCGCTGCCTGCCGCACGCAACTGCGCCCCGAGCCGGGCGGTCTCGGCTGCCGCCTCCGCCGCAGCCTCCGCCGTCTCGCGCAAACCCCTTGTGCGCGCCCGCGCTTCCTCGGCCGTGAGGCCACCTGCCACATAGCCCTGTTCAACAGGCGCGATCTCGCGGTCAGATCTTTGCAGGCTGAGCGCGCGCGCCAGCGCCGCCGGATCGCCGCGATGCTGCAATCGCAGCCTGGCCTCGTCCAGGCGCGCATCGGCCGATCTGCCAAAGCGCTCCATCTCGCTTGCCGCCTGCCGCAACCGCTCGGCCAGGCGGTCGGCCACGAGAACCCCGCTTTCCAGCCCCGGCGCGATCTGCGCGCCGGCACCGGCCAGCGCGAGCACCTGGTCCTCGGCCTCCAGCACCTTGCGGATAAAGGCCTCAAGGGCGGCGCGCTGGGTCTCGCTCTGGCTCCGCACTGTCGCCCCCGTGGTGACGAGCGCTGCGCGCAGCGCCTCAAAGGCTGCCCTGCGCGCCGCGCCTCTTCCCCCTCACCCGCCCGCAAGCCCCGGAAGGCCTCGATCACCCGGGCGGCGGCCTCTTCGGTGAGACCGAAGGCCCGGGCCAGCTCTGTCTGTGCCGCGCGCGCCCGCGCGCCCAGATCGTCAATGTCGCGCGAGGCCCGCGCAAACGCCTCCGGTTGCGCCTGAAGGGCAATCTCCTCCAGCAACGCCTCCACCGTGACGCCGAAGCGCTGCGCCGCCGCGTCGAGCTCGGGCCCCTCAAAGATCTGCGCCAGTTCCGCCTGCGCCGCTTCCCGTGTCTCGGTGACCTGGCTAACCAGGTCCTCAAGCGGGCCGGAAAACGCCGCCCGGGCCCGGGCGGCCAGATCTGCCAGCAGCGCCTCTTCATCGGCTCGTGTCCGGCGCGTGGCCGCAAGAGAGGCCGGGCCAGCCGCATCCTCCAGCTCTCCGATCACCTCCGCAACGGCCCGCGCCGCATCGCGCCGCGCCAGTGCCTCCTAGGCGGCAATCAATCCGCGCGCCTGGTCGGCGGCGGCCCCGTATCTTTCCGCCAGCGCCTCGACGTCGCGCGCCAGGGCGCGCAGGGACCGCAGCCGCTCGGCGGCCTCCGCCAGCCGCTCGGAGGCCTCACCCGCCTCACCCGCCTCTTCGCCCAGGTCAAAAAGCGCTCCCGCCAGCGGCAGGCCCACCGCGACCACGGCCCCCAGAACCGCCCCCAGGGCGCCAAAGCCGCCCAAAAGCTGCGGCAGGTTCTGCGCCAGCGCCACGCTGGCGGCTGTCCCGGCGGCGGTCTGCACCGCGAAATCCTGTACCTGGAAAGCCACGTTCTGTATCGCCGCGCGGCTGGAGCGGCCTGCGCCCGCAAGCGCGCGGTTGGCATTGGCCGCGCGGCTGGCAGATGCGGCCTGCATGTCCATCGCGCCCGCCGCACGGGCCGCGGCGCGCGCCGCCGCCTGCGTGGCACCTGCGGCCTGAACATTCGCGCGGGCTGTGCGCAGGGCGGCGCGGGCCAGCCGGTCCTTTGCGCGCGCGTCCTCCAGCGCTGTGCGCGCGGCGTCGGAGTGTTCGCGTCCAACTTCTGCCTGGGCGCGTTCCAGTTCATGCGCGGCGCGCGCCGCCACAACCGCCGATTGCGCAGCGACCGCATTGGCGCGCGCCACCTCCCGGCTTGAGCGTTTGATCACCCCGCCCAGCCGTTGCACCTGCGTCGCGGCCGCTTTTGTATCCGCCGTGATGCGCAGGGCCAGCTCAAGCGTGTTACCCGCCATCTCCGCCCCCTCCTCCGCTCTCTCCTCCGCTCTCTCCTCCGCCCCCGCCCATGAGCGCCGCCGCCATCATCCTCTCAAGCCCGCGCATCCGCTGCCGCTCGGCGGCGCGCCCGTAAAGCACCATCTGCCGCCAGGTGAGGGTCGCCATCAGCTCGTCGGGGCGTCCATGTCCTGCGCTGGCAAGAAGGCTGAGGAGCTCAGCGAGGCCCAATATGCGCTCATCGTCTCCCGGCCCAGGTGCTGGCCCAGAAGACGCGCGGTAAAAAAATCGGTGTTGACCTGCCAGACCGCCATCGTGAGCATCCCCGCCCAGGGCTCGCGCAGCGCCGCGATCCAGCCCGTCTCGCGACCCGTCGAGATCGCACAGATATCCGCCCAGAGATCGGCATGTGTGCCCAGAACTTCCGCCACCCGCGCCGGCGTCATGCCCTCGGGCTCCCCCAGAAGCGAGGCCAGGTCCTCGATGAGCCCCCGCGCGCGGGCCTGCACGTTCAGCCCGTCCATAAAGCGGAACTCGCGCACGGTTACGCTCACCTCCGCGCCGGTTTCGGGGTCCTGCAGCACCAGTTCCATGTCCGGGAGCAGAACCGCCGCCTCACACTGGCGCGGATCGGGGGTCCCGGGTTCCGCTGTCCCGGGATCTGTCTCTGCGGTATGTTTGCGGGTTTTGCGCATCGGATCAGCCCTCCGGTCCGTAGATCACCAGCGCCGCGCCCGCATCTGGTTCGAGAATTTCCACCTGCAGCGGGATGCGCTGCGCCTGGGTCGGGTTTTTCAGGGCCATCTGCCCGTTGGGCGACACCGTGCAGCGCGGCGCAAAAAGGCGCTTGCCCACGCCCTCCACCGCATCCTCGATATAGCGCAGGCCGAACTCGCGCAGCTGTGCCTCCGAGGAGGTCGCGCGGGCCAGGGTCTGTGCCACCGGGGTGTAGCTCACGCGCACCGCCTTGGAGGCGCCGCTGATGGGCTCGAGATCGGTGAAGAGGATCCGGGCCCTGCCATGATCGATCCTGTAATGCGCCGCGTCCAGGGCGGTGTTGCCGCTCGCGCCTTGTTTGACCGTCACCGCCGGGGTGGCGGCGATGGCCGAGACCCCTTCGGGGCGCGCGCGGCTCACGCCCAGCTGGTACCAGACATCTTCGCGCAAGGCGGAGAGCAGCTCGCCTTCCACCACCTGCGCGGATTGCGCATCACGGCCGGTTTCGCCGAGGATGAAGAGCGCGAGGTTTTTTGCGCTCATATCCTCCAGTTCGATATCCATCCGCCGCGTCACGCTGCGGGGCTTGTGCACCAGGCGGCGGCGCACAGGCCCGTTGCTGCTTTCCACGGTGATATACTCGCTTGTCACGGTGACGGAACAGGAGGGCAGTTCGCCCAGGTACCGCTCACCGCCTTCCGGCTCGATCAGGTAGAGCCAGCCGGCCCCCACCACGATCTGGTTTTTATGGTGCTCCTCGCGCATCGCGTCTTTCCTTCCATGTGCTGTTCAGGTCTTCACCCACCAGATGAGATCAAACCCCTCCTCCCAGACCGCGCGCGACGGGGTCAGTTCCGCCAGGCGTCCCTCGCGCCAGATGAGCGGCTCTTTGGCGCCGGGCGGGCAAAACGCCGCAAGATGTGTGCGGATCGTCTCCAGGATCGGTGTCAGCTGCAATCTGGCCCTTGATCCTCCGGGATCGTTGCGCAGCGGGATGGCCACAACCACGGCCAGGCGGGTGATGATCCGGGCGGCAGCGCTCTGCCGGTTCACCGGATCGGCGCCGCTTTCGCGCAAGGTCAGCACCGCGATCACGGGTTTGCCCTTCATCTGCGGCACTCCGCGCAGGCTCTCGCAGATCTCGACACCCTCAAGCCCGCCCACCTCGGAAAGCCGCTCCACGATGGCCCGGGGCGCCTCATGTCCCGTCACCCGGCTCATGGCAGCGCGGCCTCAAGCCAGTCCTGCATCACCCCGGCAAGGCCCAGGCGATCCTCCGCGTCGATCCCGAGAAAGGGGCGCGCGGGCAGTGTGATGCGCCGCGCGCCGATCTGCGCGATCGCAATGGGCACACTGCCCGTCTTGCGCCGGCGCGTGCTCTTGCGCGCGGCAAACCGCCCCTGCCCATCGAAGGCCAGAACCTGGGTCCGCGCGCTCTGTTCGATCTCGCCGCCGAACTGGTGAATGGCGGCGTATTCCACATTGGTGCCCACCAGCACGCCATCGGCCTCAACCGACCAGGTGATCGAGTGCTGCAAACGCCCGGTATCGGTCAGTGTCCTGCCGCCGCGCGCCCCGGCTTTTGCCCGTTCGCTTTCGACCCAGGGGGTGCCGTCGGGGTCTTGCGCGGCAATGAAGCGCCGCTGCACCCCGTCGGCCAGCAGCGCCCCGATTGCGTCATGGAGATCGGCGCGCTCGGCAGGCTCTCCAAGCCGTCCGGCCAGAGTGCCCAGCGTGGCGCGCAGCGCGCTGCCTTCCAGCGCGATCTCGATCCGCGCCCCGCTCATCGCCCGCGCTCCGGGCAGGATGTGTCGCCAAAGCCGTCCGCGACCGGGCCCTGCGGGGCCGCGATGCGCGGGGTTTGCGCCCGCCGTCTCACCGCTTTGCCGTCCGCGCGCACCAGAACGGCCTGGCCCCCGGCCAGGGCGCCAAGCTGCGCCCGCGCCCGCCGGGCGGCGTGTTTGACCGTATCGGACATCTCGTCGTCATAAAGACGCGCGCGGGCCAGATCACAGGCGATGGCGCGCAAAAGCGGGTAATCGCCCTCCGGCAGGGGCAGATCATAGAGGCGGGCAAGGCGCGCATCGATCGCCGCCGCCGCATCCGCCAGCACCGCCTCAAGCCGGCCGTCATCGGGCCGGCCGTCAGCGTCCTGATCCAGAAGCTGGTCGATCTCGTCCGCGCCAAAGCGGGCGCGCAGATCCGCTGCCGCCGCGTAGCTCATGTGGTGTCTCGCCCCGTCTCTCGCCCTGTCTCTGCCCCCGTCTCCGCCCTGCCGCCTTCTGCGGCCTGCGCGGCCTCCCAGGCCGCATCGCGCTCCGCCGCGCGGATGTCGCGCAGCCCGGTGATCTGAGCCAGCGCGCGGACCTCGGGCTTGCCGCCCCGCGTCCAGTGATCGGGATGGCCCGGCTCCAGGGCGGCCATCGCGCGGATCAGGGCCGCCCTGCGCTGCGCGGGCTCTGTGCGCTCCGTGCGCTCCGGGTCGGCAGGGGGAGCAGGGGCATCCGGGCCGGGCGGGCCGGGCGGGGCATCCGGGTCAGGCAGGTCGGTGTCGGCCCCCGCGCCGGGCACCACCGCATCCCCGCCCGCGATGAGCAGCTCTGCGGCCGCGCGCGGCCAGGTCACGACCGCGCCCGCCGGGTAATGCAGCCCGTCATGTTTGACCGCGCTCAAAAGCCGGATCTCGAGATCACCTTTCTGAACGGCCGGGGTGGGATGTGCGCCTGCGTGTTTGGTCTGTGTCATGCGCCCCTCCTCTCACGCCACCGCGTTGCGGAAGAAATACCCCGCCAGTTTCGCAACCATCGCCTCGTCGCAACTGTCGACCACGCGCACCACATAGGTGCCGCGCACCCCGATGCGCGGATCGAACCCCACCATCACCTGGCGGCCCAGATAGGGGGCGGTGAAGCCCAGGCTGGGCGGGCCTTTATAGTCGGTGTTGGGATCGCGGCGATAAAGCAGCGCGTGCTTGCCCCAGCAGCGGGCCAGGTTGGCCGCCTGGCCGGGCCGGGCGGTGTTGACCCGGGCTGAGCCGACATGGATGCGCAGCATCAACACCCGCTCCATCGCCTCGCGGCTGGCAATGCCGGAATCCCCGTCATTGGCATGGGTGGCCTTGAGCATGCGCGGATGGGTGCGCAGGGCGGCAAAGACCTCCTCGCCCATGGCGATATCGGTGGGCTTGACGATCATGCCGGTCTGCGCCGCAACGATATCCCTGAGCGGGTTGCTGTCGGCATGGGTCCATTGCGAGCTGCCCGACAGGGTGATCTTGTTGGTGTCGGGGTAATGGGCCGGATTGAACACCAGTTCCGCCACGCGCAATTCGCGCGCGATCATCAGAAGATCGGTCAGCACCATCGACGCGCGGTCGATCGGGTTCATCGCGGTGGGGGCTGTGTTGGTCACGTCATCGGCCGGGATCGCGTCATCCAGCCCGTAATCCTCCACGGACCGGGTGTCCTCGGCCGAGCTCAGATGCACCATGGCAGGCGCGGAGCGGCGCCCCACCCGGGTGGGCGGCACCGTGAAATGCTCCTCAATGGGATAGCGGTTGAACCGGTATTCGCGGCGCATCAGGGCCGCGAGGCGCGGCAGGATCAGATCGGCGATATATTCATCATTGGCATAGCCCACGGCAATGCCCGAGCGATGAAAATCCACCGGATAGGGGCTGGGCGCGGGACCGGCGGCAAAGCGCGCGCCGGGCGGCAGGTTGCCCTGACCGGGCGGGGTCGCAAAGAGCGCGGGGCCCGGAAGGCCCCCGCCCTGAATGGGCTGCCCCTGCGCGCCCCCGGCCGCAACCGGCATCAGCTACGCCGGATCGGGATGTTGAAACTGGAACATGACTGCCTCCTATGATGATTGTCAAGCAGGGCATTGATTTTGTTTGATTTTAAATTCGGCAAAATCGTCGAAGACCCAGCCGTTCTTGAGCGTGTCATAGATGATCTTGAGCAGCTTGCGGGCCGTGGCTATGATCGCCTTGCCCGCGCCACGGCGTTCCTTGATGCGCCGATAATAACTGTTGAGATATCCCGAATAGCGGATCGCGATGAGCGTACATTGCACCAGCGTGGTGCGCATGAGCTTGTTGCCGCGCTTCGTGATCCGCCCGTGATGTTCGGTTTCGTTCGAGTTACTCACCTTGGGCACGATGCCGACATAGGCGGCCAGCTTGTCCGCGTCGGAGAAGTCTTCAACCCTGCCGATCCCCGCCAGCAGGACCGCGGCAGATCGCGCACCGATCCCCTTGATGCTGGTGAGCCCCTCAAAGCCTTTCATGGCCGAGGCGGCCTCCTCGATGGCCTTGTCGATACGGTTCAGGGTCTCGGTCAGGCCGAGCGCCTGGTCCCGCAATGCCGCCAGTTCGACCTGCTCAAGCGGTGTGAAGCGGCTGAGATCCAGGTCGCGCAGGCGCTTCTTGCTGGACAACCCTTCCTTCTTCAGCTTCATGCCGTGACGGACAAACATCGCGTGGATGCCGTTCAGCAGCATGGTGCGCTGTTTGACCAGCATGTCACGCGTCCGGGTCAGCGAGGCCAGTTCGCTTTCCTGAGTGGACTTGAGCCGGGTTTCCGGCAGCATGTCCTTCGACAGGAAGAAGGCCAAAGCGCGCGCATCGTTCTTGTCGGTCTTTTTCACCGATGTGCGGATCACTTTAAACTGGCGCGGGTTGACCACAACGATCCGGCCGACACAGGGTTCCACCTCACCGCAGAACCAGGCCGTGTTGCCGGTGGCCTCGACCGCCAGTTCGTCATCCGCATCAAGGCTCTGACAGAACCGCTCAAGCGCCTGCGCGGACAGATGAAAGGTTTGGAATGTTTCCGATCCGTCCGTCTCACGCCGACAGATCGTGAAGGAATTCGTATGAAGATCGACACCTATGTAAGCCATGGCTATACTCCCTGCTCAAGGAGGCGGAGCCCCCAATGGGGCGTGAACGGCCAAACCAAGCTCCTATGCAGGATCACCGGCCAAAACCGGGCCCTATGGGGGCTGTTCGGAAACAGGCGAAAGCTAAGCTCCTCAACAGGGTCACAATGCCCTAAGACACAATTCAGCCTGAGACCTATCCGCCTCCCCGAATCCTCTAACAGATTCAGGGCGTTTGGCCGATCACAAATCATTCATACCCCCTCCTCAGATCTGTTGCGGCACGATCAGAACCCGGATCAGGTCCCCCGGCGCGTGCGCGGCTTGCAGGGCGATGCCCACCGCATGCGCGCGGGCCTGCCAGCTCACCAGAAGCCGGTCCCCGGTGGTCGCCACCGATATGCTCAGGCCCGCATCATCCGTGAGGGTGGCCTGGCCCAGGCGGTCGGCATAGCCGTCTGCCAGTTCGATCACACCGACAAGCCTGTCAGAGGCCCCCAGACCCGGGACCGCAAGGGCTGCATTCGCCGCACCCCCGTCCACGACACGCTGATGCAGACCGCCGCGCGGGGCGCGAATGCCCCGGCCTTTCGCATCGCCGCTCACCAGGGTGCCGGCGCTGAACGCGCCCCCCGCCTCCAGCATCGCAATGCCCGCAAGATGAATGTCCACCGCCCCGCCGGTCCTGGCGCCAAGATCGGCGCTGATCCCGAGCGGCAGGAAGCCCGGACCTGCCGCCTGAACCGCTTCCGCGTCGGGATCGGTGATCCGGCAGACCCGGCGCGCGGCAACACCGGCACCGGCCTTGAAGCTCTTTGTGAGCAGATACTCCATCATTGCGCCGTCTCCCCGTTTGCGGCCCGGTGGATCGCTGTGGGCAGATCAAGCGCACCGCTCTTGTCCGCCGCCATCAGCGCCCGCGCCCGGTTGGCCAGATCCTGGGTGGCCGCCGTGAACTGTGCCTCCGGTGAAACCTGTGCACCCGGCCCGCCCACCTGCGCGAATGCGGGGGCAGGGACATGCGCGGGGTGCAGGGCTGTGCCCTGCCCCAGCGGCACCCGTTGCGGCAGGGCCGAGATCAGCCCATCCAGCACCTGGGACGGGCTGAGCGCCATCGGCCGCCCGTCCACACCCGCCATAGTGATCTGGCCGCCGCCCTGATCGAGCGCGCAGAACAGCGCCGCATAGGCCTGCGCTTCCGCCGGCAATACACGCCCGGCCTGCACATGCGCCGCCACACGCGCGCTTGCGCCCCGCTCGCGATCCATGCCTTCGCGCGCCAGGCGTTCGGCCGCGATCTGCTGGCGCTCGGCAAAAAGCAGCTGGCGTTCCGAGGCCAGCTCGGCCACTTCCGCCGCATCCCGGGTCTGGGGCCCCGTCACACCACTGGCCCCCGGCGGCAGCGCCCCGGCGGGCGGCGCGGCCGCAAAAAGCGGCGGGACCGCACCCTGCGGCTGTGAGACAGGCACAAACTGTAGAGCCGGCTGCCGGGCTTGCTGAGGGGTTTGTTGGGGGAGCTGGGCCGCCTGCACCGCAAATTGCGGCGCCACATCCTGTGAAAGGGGATGGGCCTCAAGCGCACCACCCGGCTGTGCTGGCATCTGTCCTGCGGGCTGTACTTGCATCTGTTCTGCAGGCTGGGCCGTGAACCGGGCCGCCCCCGGGTCCATCACGGGCTGCATCACGGGGCTGGGTTGCGCGTCAAGCGGCAGGGCCGCAGCCTGCGGCGGCACCCTTGCGCTGGTGAAAACGGGTTGGTTCATCACACCCTCCGGTTGGGGACAGGAAAAGACAAGCACGCCATCGGCGCGCGCGGAAAACTGCGAAGGTGACAGACCTTCAATGGCCGGGCGCGATGCGCCCAGAAAGCCCAGATGCCGCAGGCGCCAGCCCGTGGACAGGGGCGCAAGCGCCACCGAGCGCGGCCCATAACGCCCCGCCTCCACCGCCGCCCGAAACCCCGCATCCAGGCGGCTCAGACGCGCCTGCAGACGATCGCCTGTCACCCGCAACCCGCTGACCCAGCCCATGGCAGGCCCGTCCGTGTCCGGATGGCCCAGCACCACAGGGGCCGGGTCGGCCCCGGCATAATCACCCACGATCGCGGCCAGATCGCCTTGCGTCCAGGTCGCGCGCCGCCCATGGGCATCGGTATGGGTGCCCGCCCGGAAAATATCGATCCACCCGTCCAGCGCGGAAAAGGCGGCAGAGGCAGCGGATGGGGCTGCGGCAGGGGCGGCGGAAACTCTCATGAGGCCCAGGCTATCAGCCACAGCCCTGCGCGTCAGCGGACCATGGTCCGCTGACGCAAGAGCCCAAACCGCGCTACCCTGAAGCGCAGACACATATACCCCGAGCGCGCCCGCCGACAGGCGCGACCATATCGGGGGGGGGCCGCTCGCGGCGGGGCGGCCCCTCCCTCCCATGTGACGAAAGCGCGCCATGCAACACCCGGAGCAACACCCGGAGCAGACCACAGAGCAGACCCCGGAGGCCATCGCCCGCGAGATCGTGGCCCGCGAGGGCGGCTATGTGGATGACCCGGACGATCCCGGCGGGCCCACCAAATGGGGCGTGACGATCCACACCATGCGCACCCTCATGCTTGATCTTGACGGCGACGGCGATGTGGATGGCGAAGATGTCAGGTGCCTCACCCAGGAGATGGCCGTCGATATCTTCCTGCGGCACTATTTTCGCGCGCCCCGCATCGACTGGCTGCCGCAGGCGCTGCACGCCAGCGTCTTCGACATGCAGGTCAACGCGGGCTCAAACGCCATCAAGATCCTCCAGCGCCTGCTGCGGCTCTGCGGCCAGGACGTCAGCGTCGATGGCGCCATCGGACCCCAGACCGCGCGGGCAGCAGACGCGCTGGCCGCACAGGGCGCGCCGCTCGCGGACGCCTATGGCATCGCCCGGCGCGATTATTACTTCCGCCTCGCCGAGCGCCGGGCGCAGTTCCGCAAATACGTGCGCCGCCGCGATGGCGGCAAGGGCGGCTGGATCCGCCGCGCGGAAGACTTCATCGCCCCGCGCTTCCATCTCTCGCAGCGCCAGTTCGAAACCCGCATTGCCACCTGGACCTGAGGAGGCCCCACATGTTCCTGCGCATCCTCTCCGGCCTCTTCGGCGGCACCCGCAATGTCGCCACCGAGGTGATCGAAACCTTCCGCCCCAATGCGGAAAGTTCCGCACAGCGCGCCGCCGATGCCAAAGCCGCCGCCCTGGCGCAGTTTGCCGCCGAGTTCGCAAGCCCGCCCGCCGGAGCCTTCGACCGCGTCGTCAACGCGCTCAACCGCCTGCCACGCCCGGTCATGGCGCTCGGCACCATCGCGCTTTTTGCCTTCGCCATGTGGGACCCCCAGGGCTTTGCCATCCGCATGACCGCGCTCGAGCTTGTTCCCGACAATCTCTGGATCATCCTGGGCATGATCATGAGCTTTTATTTCGGGGCACGCACTTTTGAGAAAATGCGCAGGTCCCGCCCGCCAAAAGACGTCGCCCGCACCCTCGAGACCATGGCCGCCATCGAAGGGCTGAGACCGGCTCAGGATCATCCATCGGGCGAAACGGCATCAGGGAAAGTGGCAGGGGAAACAGGCGCACATCACGACACCCCGGCAGAGCCCGAAGGCCACGGCACGTCAGCGGGCACTCCCGAAGCGGACAGTCGAGGCGCGACCGCCGAACCGCGCGTACCCGGCACCGGGGCAGGCACCGCCAGGCGCGAGGCCCAACAGCCCCGCAAAACCACAGGCAATGCCGCCCTTGATGAATGGCTGGCCGGAACGGCGTGAGAAGACACGATTGAGGCGGCCGACCGGTTCCTCGATGTCCGAGCGGCGGTCTGTGATCTCGACGTGAAAATCAACTGTCCGATTCAGAAATGTGCGAACTGCTTTGTTCACTTTGCAGATCTGGAGCGGACCTTTCCTGTTCGACAGCGTCCATGGATAGCAATGAAAATGCTTCCAGCGCGATAACATCCTGTACTGTCTCGATATCCGTGCCGTTTTGATATGCAGTTTCCTTGATCGCCAATTCAGTTTCGCGCGGCGGCTCCCATTCCAACTTCACATAATCGAAGCACATTTGCTGAACGTCGTAGTTCGTCATTTCCTCCGTGATTTTGTCGCGGAGTTCGCCGAGAAGTTTGGTTGCGATCACGCTTGCCTCAATCTCCTTGAAAAGCCTCTCGCCAAATGGCGTCAACTGCAAAGGGCTTCCCGGTGCCACCCCTCGCGGCGGCGGCAGCCGTGACAGAATGTTGTCCAGCTTATCCCTGACCTCCGCCATAAAGGCTTTGAAGGACTTGCGGTCTGCATTCACGGAGCCGATCCATATGCCCGCGCCGCAAAGGAAGGCCAGTAATGTAACGCTGACAGCTATCCATGTCGGATCAAAATCGCCCATCAATTTCTCCTTCCGATTCAGATTCCCCCACGTTTACAGCTTATGTCCCCGTGAATCTCACCGCAACCATCGCCCGAAGGGGCCAACACTTCGCCGTGAATGTCAGCGGACCATGGTCCGCTGCAAGACGGGCGGCGCGCGCTTTCTCTACCTGCAGCGCACAAGCTTTGGCGGCAAGGTCACCGGGCGCAGCTTCGGGGTCAGCAAGGAGCGGCCCGCGCGCTTCAACCTCACAACGCTGGAGCCCCTGCTGGAAGACCTGCACACCCGCCTGGCAGGGGTCGTGATCGAATGCCTGGACTGGGAGGCCTTCATTGCCCGCTATGACGCGCCGGGCACGCTCTTCTATCTCGACCCGCCCTACCTGGGCCATGAGGGCGATTATGGCCCGCACATGTTCGCGCGCGCCGATTTTGCGCGCATGGCGGAATTGCTGAAAGGCATCAAGGGAAGGTTCATCCTGTCGATCAATGACCGGGCAGAGATCCGCGAGATCTTCGCATGGGCCGATTGCGAAGAGGTCGAGACGCGCTATTCGGCCAATGCAAAGGCCAGCAAGCGGGTCAGCGAGTTGCTGATCTCAGGCGGCGGGTGAGGCACTGCTGGAGTTCAAGCCATTGATGAAGGCTAATTCGCGCGGCACTCAAGACGCCATTGATACTTGCAACCGCCCGCACCATCGTCTGTGTCGTCGAGAAATATCTGCGTCCACGGGCCTTTTGCAGACGATGTGCTCCACCCGCTACAAGTTTCCGCTTCCGGATATTGAGGCTTGCACTGATTTGGTGATTTAGCCACCTCCCGAAAACACACCCTGCAAGCCTCAAGCTTCGGTGCGATCTTTTTGTCGAAATCGCTGATGACCTGTTTCATCTCTCGATCAGATACCGCGCCCAGGGCTTCAGCCATTTTGCCGTTGGACAATAAATTTGCGGCGGCGGTGAGCAGCCCAAAAAACACCGTTGCCAATACTGCACTTATCGCGCCGTTAATAGCGCCGTTAATAATTCGGTTGCTGTCCATATCCCCATCCTCATCACTGATTCGCCGTTTGATCCTATCATCACCCCCCCACCACAACGGCCTTCTCCGGCCCGAACCAGATCACCCGGCCCAGGATGTGATCCCCCGGCCCGACCGGGCGCGGCGGGTAGCCCTCAGGGTTGTCGCTGGTCATGATCCATTCCCCCGTGCCCCCGTGCCCCTTCTGTCTGAGCCGCTTGACCACAAGACCGGTCCCGGTGCGGATTACGAAAGCCGTGCCCTCGCGCGCCTCCCGGTCGCCGTGATCGATCACCAGGATATCGCCCGAGCGAATCGTGGGGTGCATTGATGTGCCCTCGGCGCGGAGCGCAATGGCGCGCTCGGGCTTCAGGCCCGGTGGCAGGGCCTCGCTCGGAATGCTTAAGTTCATTTCCGTTTCCTCGAACACCTCTTCGCCCGCACCCGCCGCCGCGCGCACGTCGCCGGCAAAGGGCAGACTGATTCGGGTCTCGTCCTCGTCCGGTGCGGGCGGCAGGCGGGCGGCAAGCGCATCCAGCTTGGCTTCCAGATCGTCCTTCAGGGACCGCGTCTCGGACTTGAGCGCGCGCGCCACCTTCCGCTCCAGCGCCGCCACGGGCGTGGCATGGGCCGTGCCCCGGGTGGCAATCTTTGCCTCCATCGCTTTCAGCACCGCATCCGCGCTTGCGCCCTCGGGCAGGCCCAGCATGTCGGTGATCGCCTTCGGCACCCGCTCCACAGGGGCGACATTTGATCCCTCGGGTGGCGCGGCGGGGGCAGGCGCTTTCGGGTCGGGGATATATTCGGCCCCTTCCGTACCCGGCTTGCCCCGGAACACCGCCACCACCGGGTAGACCTCGCGGATGCCCGCCGGCAGCCGCTCCTCGTCAAAGCTCTGCTGCTCGCCGTCGCGTTTGGGAAGCCAGCCCCGGAGCTTGAGGGAACCGGTTTCTGTCTTTTCCACCAGACGCTTGATCGCCGCGCGCCCCTGAAAATCCAGTATCCAGACCCGGTCCCCGTCCCGCACCTCACGGCCCGGCGAAACAAGACACACGCAGCCCCCGTCGATGCCTTCGGGGATCATCGACTGCCCCGTGGCCGAAACCCAGAAAGCGTCATCGTCCATGATATCCTCCGGTCTGGGCAGGGGGTCGCGCAAGGGCTGGCTCTTCGACCAGCCCTGCACCGAGCAGGTGGCCAGCCCCCGGTGCGGCAGGGTCGCCTCGGTGAAGGCGCTCCAGTTCGGCGCGCGCGGCAGGCCGACAGGCGCACCATCGCGCGGCGGGCCGATCTGAAACTGAATACCGAGAGCATTACAAATTTGTTCTACGCGTGTCAGCCCTGGGTCGCGCCCATCCAAAACATTCTGAAGGCTTCGCACTGGAAGACCGGCACGAAGAGCCGCGCCTCTAACTGATTCATCATTTTGGGTTAGCGCCCCTCGTATTTCTTCAATCAAAATCGTTCTTGCATCCATGAGTGCATTTTCTGGCACGGCTTTTATGAGTCGCCAATGTGCAATATATGGCCTATTGACATACTGGCCAAATTTAGCACATATAGGCCATATGTTGCACACAACGATATGCGAACTGATTGAGCGACTTGCCGCTCATCGAGATCTCAGCCCACACACTGTCGGGCGGTTAGCTTCTGGTTCCGGTGACTTCTACGATCGTCTGAAACGCGGCCACGATCTGACCACCCGCCGCGCCGCTCGCGTCACCCAGTGGTTTTCCGACCACTGGCCTGCGGACTTGGCCTGGCCCTCTGACATCCCGCGCCCCGCACCGACGCCGGGCTCGCCTGCTGCGGAGGCGGCTGCATGAGCGGGCGCTGCGATCACTGCGGCGGCGGCCCTGCGGGCGTCTACGAGCTGGCGCTGATCCGGGTGGATGATCACCTGATGGAGCCCGACGCCGTGGCCTGCGCGCGCATGACAGCACTTTGCGCACCGTGCCGGGACGCGCTGGCCACCCGCGTGGCGGGCCTCTTGCCGGTCTGGGAGGGCGGCGGGGACGGCACGCCCGGGCCGCAAGCGGAGGGCCTGTCATGATCTCCCCCACGCCCGCCTCCCGCTATGAACAAGGACAAGACTGCATGATCACCACACTCTTCGACAGGCAACAATACATCTGTGGCGTGGATGTTCTGGCAACCCGGAAAGACCCGGTGGAACGCCTTGCGACCCGCAAGGTCATCGCCGCCTTTGCCACCGCATCTTCGGACCTTGGCGTGTTCTGGATTGAGTACGATCTCTCCGGGGCGGGTATCGAGATAAACGACTATGATCGTGCGTTCATTCGCCGGATCGCGGGTTTGCCCACTGCTCAATCGTCCCGCGATCCTGATCCTCATTCCGGCCCGGGGGCAGCAGCTTAATGGCGTCATCAACAGAAATCGCGCCCGAAAGCAGGCCTGCCCTGACCACAGCCATGAGGGGGCGCATAATGCTCATGATCGTTTCAAAATCCCGATTGCCGGCCTCACTTATACGCCGGTCGATCTCCGTCATTAACATGTATTTTTCCGCATCCATTTATCTCTCCATCGGTTGGTTTGCATCTCCGATGGAACCGGCGGCGGGACCAGGCGTTACGCCCGGTCCTGCCAAAGCGGAGGGTCTGTCATGATCCGCCCGCCCGACACCCCTGCAGCAACGAGGTAACGGCCATGCATAACCATCCTACTCCGAATCTTGACGAGATTGCCGATCCGGCTGATCGGCTGATCAATGTGCTCGTCGACGAGATGGATTGCAGGGGGCCGATCGCCGCCGCGCTCAGGGTGACGTTTTCTCGCCGCCAGAAACAAGATCACGAATTTGATCAATGAGGCTGATCGTGACCCTCATCTCCAGTTCATCCCAGGCGTCTTCGGGGCTGACGCTCCGAATGGTGCGCTCCATATCGTTGAGTTTTTCCGCAAATACCTCCGCTGATAGCGCGCCGCTGTCGATCAGGGAGGCAATCAGCGCGATCAGTAAATGGTGTGTGCTTCGGGCTGAGCGGCTTGCGACCTTGGCGATTATTTCGGCGTTATCTGGATCCATCTTTTCCTCCATCGGTTGGTTTGCATCTCCGATGGTACCGGCGGCGGGGGAGGGCGTCACGCCTGACCCGGCCGCCACCCCTGACCGGTTACTCCCTGGCTCTGCGCGCCCGCCTGTAGCGCGCAGCACCTGCCCCCACGGCCCTGTCCGTGGAGGCCTTCTTGCCCGGCTCGTCCGCGCCCTGGACGATCACTGGCTGAGCGATCTCATTGGCGCGGTCTCGCTGTTCGGGGCACTCTGGGTTCTGCTGGTGCTTGCCTGGGCGGTGAGCCCATGAGCGCCGCCTCCGATTTCCGGCAATTGCGCCGCGCCCTTGCGGAGGCGGGCCGGTCGATCGGCCCGGCCGAACCCTGCGGCCGCATGGATGCCCGCACCGCCAAAGCCACCTTGGGCGGACTGCGCAAGGCGGCGGCCCTTGGCGCAGAGCTTGAAGCCTGCGGCGCGATGGCCCGCGCAGAGGCGGCGCTCACCGGCGTGATGGCGTTTGAGACGGGCGACAGGATCGGGCGCGAGGCGGACGACAAGACCGCCCCCGAAACACTCCCCGAGATAACCCCGGAAACATCCCCTGCGACGGGGCACGCACCCGTCCCGCAAAGCGACACACCGCCCCTTTCGCGCGCGGAGCTGCGCGCCCTGCTCAGCGAGCTTGCGCCGCTGCCGCATCTGCCGGGCGGGCAGGACCGCGCGCTGGCGCGGATTGTCCTGGTGAGCGCCCATGTGGCCGGGCTGGAGGCGGATGCGCTGCGCGGGGGTTTCAAGGATCGGGAGGTTGCACAGGCGCGGCAGATGGCCATGTGCCTGTGCGCTGCCCTCACGCAAGCCACGTATGGGCGCATCGGTGCGGCCCTTGGCGGGCGCGATCATAAGGCGGTGACCCGTGGCATTGCCCGGGCGCAGGCGCGCATCGAGGCCTGTGATGGGGCGGCGCTGATGGTGGCGGAGGTGCTTGCGCATCTCAACGAGACCCCTGCGGGTGGCGGTGCGCCCTGTGGGGGAGGGCGCTCATGATGCATGCGGCGCGCCTCTCCCGCTCCCCGCGCCTGCAGCGCCTGCACGCGTTTTTGCGCGACGGGCGGGAGCACTCGACGCGCGAGATCGTGACGGGGGCGGATGTCTGCGCCGTGAATGCGGCCGTGGCGGAATTGCGCGCCAACGGCGCGGAGATTGCCTGCCGCCAGGGTATCGATCCGATGACGATGGAGCGCATCTTTCTCTACCGGCTTGTGAGGCCGGTCCCGCCACCGGCTCAAGGGGCGCCCGAACGCGCCCCCGTGTTGCCGGAACCCGAAGATCAGCAAGGCCACACTGGAAAAGAGGACGCGCAATGATTGAGCCCCGCGAACAGATAGAGGCGCGCCTTGATGCCGAATGGGAAGAGAAGGGTCTTTCGATTGTGGCGCGCGAAAGGGCGTTCGACCGTGGCCTTGACGGCATTGCCTGGGAGATGGGTGACTGGGTTGCCGAGCGCCCGACGGCCTATGGCGACATGACGCGGCTGGCGGAAAAGCTGGACGTGCCTTTGGGCACATTGAAGAACCGCGCCTCGGTGGCGCGGCGGATCGAACCGTCCCGACGCCGGGACGAACTGAGCTGGTCGCATCATGCCGAAGTGGCGGGGCTGGAGCCGGAAGAGGGCGACGCGGTTCTGGCCGAGGCCTCGCTTTACAACTGGTCCGTGGACCGGCTGCGCGGCGTGATGGCGGAGCGCTCCGCAAGGGGCCGTGCCGAGCGTGAAAACGCGCGACTGAAGGCGGAGATCGAGGCGCTGAAGGCCGAGCGGGCGGGGCCCGATGCGGCGCGGCGCGTGGTTGATGGTGTGCGCGCCGATATCGAGGCAGGCCTTGATATGGTGGAGGAGGGTTATCGCCGCATTCTCGCTGCGACGGAATCGGAGGATCTTGCGGTCGCGGTTGCAAGTCTGCACGGCAATGCACGCCGCCGCCTGGCCCCGTCACTGGAGGCCCTGATCGGACGGGCGCTGGAGGAGAGGGTTACGAAGCTGGCCGGAAAAGTCAGCGCGTCGCTCACCCGCCTGGCGACGGATGCAAACCGTCACGACGCCATGACGGTTGATGACGCCACCCCGGAACAAGCCGGCCCCTTGCCGGCAGGGATTTCAGGCCATAGCCCATGACATTCGCACCACCCAAACCCGCCATATCGCCAAACCCGCCCCCTGCAGCACCCCTGCAAGGCGCCCGCACGACCCCCTGCCTGTCCAATTCAAAACCCGCTAAAGGGGCTCTCAAGGCCCCCTCAAAGACCCGTTCAGGCACGGTGCCTTCCGCCGGTCTTCCGTCTCGTTCAGACGCACCCCCGAGCGCACCCCGCTCGTCTGCCGCACTGGCGCAGGCGCGGATGCGGCTCGATGCGGTGGCGGCCTCCGAGCGATTGATAGCCACAGGGATAGCGCGGGCGGATGCGGATGCCCGGGCCGCGCGCGAGGCCGGGGTGACAGGTGACACCGTGCGCCGCTGGCGTTTGACCTGCCAGGGCCTGGCACCCGAGGCGCGGCTGGCGGTGCTGACCGACCGGCCCGGGCGCGGGCGCTGCGGGCCGCTCAGTGACGCGCAGATGCGCGACTGCGCCCTTGCGCTGATCCATGAGCACGGGGGACACCTGACCGCCTCCCATGTGCAGCGGGTGCTGAAGGCGCGCTATGGCAAGGCGCCGTCCTTGCGCGCGACACAACGCTGGCTGAAGGCCTGGCGGGGCGATGCGGAGAACGCCCGTGCGCTCTCGGCCGTCTCTGATCCTGACGGGCATCGCGCGCGGCTGGCCCCTGCGCTTGGGTGCGCGGCGGCGGAAGTGCGCGCGCCCAACGCGCTCTGGGAACTGGATTCGACGCCTGCGGATGTGATCTGCACCGACGGGCGGCATACGATCGTGGGGGCCATTGATGTCTGGGCGCGCCGGGCGAAGGTTCTGGTGGTGCCCACCAGCCGGGCAACGGCGATCTGCGCGCTCCTGCGGCGCTGCCTTGTCGACTGGGGCGTGCCGGAGGTGGCGCGCACCGATGAGGGCCGGGACTACACCTCGCGCCATCTCACCCGGGTGCTCTCGGACCTGGGCATCCAGCATGACATCTGCCCGCCCTATACGCCCGAGGCAAAACCTTATATCGAGCGCTTTTTCGGCACGATGACGCGCGATCTCTTTGCCTTCCTGCCGGGCTTTACCGGCCATGACGTGATGGACCGCAAGAAGCTTGAGGCAAAAAAGTCCATGTCCCAGAGACGCGGCACGGACGCGGCCGAGACCTTTGACATCGCGCTTTCCGGGGCGGAGCTGCAGCGCAAATGCGACATCTGGGTCGAGGCCATCTATGGGCGCCGCGCCCATGGCGGCACCGGCGGGAGCCCTTTTCAGCGCATGGCGGCTTGGGCGGAGCCGCTGAGAAAGATCAGCGATCCGCGCGCGCTTGATCCGCTGCTGGCCGAGCCGGTGAGCCGCTCGGGAGACGGGCCGCGCCGCACCATTTCCAAGCACGGCCTTTCGGTGGGGGGTATCTGGTACATGGCCCCGGAGATGGGCACCCGCGTGGGCGAGCGCGTGGAGCTGCGCTATGACCCTGCCGATCCCGCGCGTCTTTTCGTGTTTTCGCCTGAGGGGCGGTTTCTCTTCATGGCCGAGGACCCCGCGCGCACCGGGGCTGATCTGGCTCGTATTGCGGCGCAGGCGAAAACCCGGGCCCGCAAGGCCGACAGGGCCGCCCGCAAGGACGCCCGCGATCTGGCCCGCGCCCACAATCCCAAGGGGGCGATGGAGGATGTGCTCAGCGCGTCTGAGGAGGCGGCGGGCAAGGTGATCGCCTTTTCCAGCACCGGGGCACGGGCGGATCAACCCCACGAGACGCCGGCACTCAAGGAGGCCGGCAAGGCGGCCGAGGCGCGTGATGGCGCAGGCGCAGGCGGGTCTGCGGGCAGCGGCCCACCCAAAGCCTCCCGCCGGACGGCCGGGGGCGCCAGCCCCGCGCTGGAGGCGGCCGCGAAACTGTTTCTGGATGAAGACATCTGAGAGAGGAGAAGCCCCCGATGGAACCGGCAGAAAACATCACACCCCTTGCGCGTGAGGCGCGCGGGAAGTCTGCGAACCCCGATCCCGCTTCTGCCGCCCTCGATCCCGCCCCCGCCCCGGCGGAGCTGCGGGCGCGGGTGGAGGCGGAAATGGCCGCCTTTGGCCTGTCGCGCGCCAGGGCTGCGGCCGAGATCGGTCCCGGGGTCAGCGCCCCCACGCTCTCAAGCTGGCTGAACGGCAGCTATGGCGGCGACAATGACGCCGTGGAGGCGCGGATCGGGCGCTGGCTTGATACCCGCGCCGAGCGCGCCGCCCATGCCTTTGGCGGGGCCCGGCTCGATGCCCATGCCGAGACCTGTGCCACGCGGGCGGTCAGTGCCGCCCTGGCCTATGCGCAGGCCGCCGGCGATCTGGCGCTGATCCACGGCCCCTCGGGGCGCGGCAAGACCTGGGCGGCCGAGACCCATTGCGCGGGCCGGGCGCAGGCGATCTGGCTGCGCGCCTCGCCGACGCTCACGACCCTGCCCCGGCTGCTTTCGCGGCTCGGCACAGCCCTTGGCGCGGGGGCACGCCCGACCCATTCCATGGAGGCCGAGCAGGCGATTGTGGCCGGCCTTGAGGGGCGCGGCGCGCTCATCGTGGTCGATGAGGCGCATCATCTGCGCGCACCCCTGCTTGATGAGCTCCGCTGCATTCGCGACATGGCCGGCTGCGGGCTGGCGCTCATCGGCGATGACACCATCCGCATGACGCTGGCGCGCTGTCCGCAGGTGACGGGGCGGATCGGCATGCGGGTCGATCTCAAGGCGCTGGCCCGCGACGATGTGGCCGCCATTGCCGCAGGGCCCCTGGGACGCAAACCGGGCGCCCGCGAGATGAAACATCTGATCGCCGCCGCCGCAGGCCCCGGCGGGCTGCACGGGTTGCGCCGCCATCTGGCGCGGGCCTGGATGATCGCGCGCGGGGCCGGGCGCGAGGCGATCTCCGAGGCGGATATCGAAGCGGCGGCGGGAGAGCTGTCATGAGCGTAGAGGAGCTGATCGAACGGCTCTCTGAGCTGCCCGCCCATGAGGAGGTCTGGATCGCCGACATCCCGGGCGGCTTTCACGAGATCGAGGCGGTCGGGCTGGAAGACGGGCTGCCGGCGATCTTCGCGCATGTGGATTTTGAGGACGCGGCCGAGGGCTGACGGCGGATGCAAAAGACCCCCTGCAACAGTCAACACATCGAAAGGACATGTTATGGCACAGACAAACCCGCATCCCGACAGGGGCCCCGAGGCCCGGATCGACCAGGGCTGTGACCCGGAGAGCGAAGCCGGTCCCGTATCTCTGGGCCTGCCGCCGCTGAACTGGATCGATGCGGCCACGGTGGACATTGATGGTGCGCGCTACATGCGCGACGCACAAGGGCGCCTGACGCCGCTCGAGATGGTGCGCCCGCAGGACCAGTTGCAGGATGAGATGGTGCGCCGGGTCATTCATTTTGCCGGTGATCTCTCGGGGCAGATCGGGCGGTTCCGGTCCCATTGCTTTGATGAGATCGGCGGGTTTGATGCGATCCTGGAGGCCGAATATGGCGGCCATAGCCGCCGCTCGGTCAAGGGCAACCGCACCTATATGTCCTATGACGGCACGATGAAGGTGCAGGTGCAGATCGCCGATCGCATCGCCTTCGGCCCCGAATTGCAGGTGGCGCGCGACCTGGTGGAGGAATGCCTGGCCGAATGGGCCGAGGGCAGCCGCGCCGAGATCCGCACCATCGTCTCCCACGCCTTCCAGGTCGACAAGGAGGGCGAGATCGCGCGCGCCGGCATCTACAGCCTGCTGCGGCTCGATATCGCGGACGGGCGCTGGCGCAGGGCGATGGAAGCGATCCGCGATGCGATGCGGGTGGTGGGTTCGAAAACCTATATGCGCTGTTATCGCCGCGCCACCCCCGATGCGGCCTGGGAGCCGATCAGCATCGATCTGGCCAAGGCGGGCTGAGCGGTGGCGGTCTTTGGCACCCGCATGACGCGCGACCCGCTCTCCGCCGAGGCGCGCAGGCTCATCGACGCGGCGGTGGCGGCCGGGCGGATCAGGCATATCCCCGAGGGGGTCTCCGGTCTGCCCGTCACGCACCTGCCGATGAAGGCGCCCGAACACAAAGCGCAGCGGATGCGGATCGCGCGGCGGCAGAAGAGGTTCGAACGCGCGGCGCGCAAAGCGCAGGGCGGGGCGGCGGTGACATGACCCGCACCCGCCGATATGCCGAAGGGGACTGCGCCCGGCTGATGCGCGGGGCGCACGGGGCCTGCCGCGCCCTCGGGCTCGATGCGGACGCACGCCATGATGTGCAACTGGCTGTGACCGGCAAGGCGTCGATGCGGGACATGTCCGCCCGCGACCTGGTCCTGCTGCTGGCCCATCTCAACACGCTGCAGGGTGAGGCGCGGTCCGGTGCAACCGGTCATCCGTCCAGTGGACGGATGAAGCGCCGAACGGGCGGAGCCCCGGATGGCACAGGGGGCGGCCACAGGGGCGGAGCCCCGGATGGCACAGGGGGCGGCCACAGGGGCGGAGCCCCGGATGGCACAGGGGGCGGCCACAGGGGCGGTCAGAAGGGCGCCAGCGCGGCCCACCGGGACAGCCACAGCGGCGCAAACCCCCACCCCAAAGCCAAAAGGGGCGACGTGCGCCTCATTCACGCGCTCTGGGGCGAACTGGGGCGCCGGGGCGCGCTGAAACGCCCGGGCCGCGCCGGGCTCAACGCCTTCATCCGCGCGCGCTTCGGGGCGCATTGGGCCTTTGTGCCCCTCGATGTGGATGCGCTGACCGATACGGGCTGCATCACCGATGTGATCCGGTCGCTGCGCGCGATGCTGGCCCGCTCCGGGCCCGCACCGGAGGAGGGCGCATGACCGGGTCGCTGCATGTCACCGATCACGCGGTGCTGCGCTGGCTCGAGCGCAGCTGGGGTGTGGATGTGGAGGGGCTGAGGGCGCGGATTGCGGCGCAGGTGCCGGGCGCGGAGGCCGCCATGCGCACCTTTGGCGAGGGCGCGGTGATCCGCGAGGGCCTGCGGTTTCATCTGCGGCGCACGGCAGATGGCACGGTCGCACTCGTCACCATAACCAGCGCCCAGGCCGGGCCGATCTCGAACCGCGCCGAACGGCTGAGCCTGCGGCACCAAAGGAGCGCCCACCGGAGACCTGACCATTGACCCGCCCGCATCAGACTTGCGCATCCGCGCCCCTGCCGGCCTCCCTGGCCGAGATTGCCGATCACGCCGGGCGCGAGGCAGCACTTGCCATCGCGCTGGAACATGGCGGGCGGAGCTGGCGGGTGCCCGCGCGCGATCAAAGCCCCGAGGGCCAGGCCCTGATCGCCCTTCTGGGTCACGCACCTGCACAGGCGCTCATGCAGGGCTGTGGCGGTCATGTGCTGGAGGTGCCGCTGGCGCGCCGCGCGGTGGTGCTGTGGCTGACAGGGCGCGGCCTGGGAACAGGCGAGATCGCCCGCGCCTTGCGTATTGCAACCGGCACCGTGCGGCGCTACCGGCGCGAGGCGCGCGCGCGATGAATGCCCCCGATCCCTTCCGCCTGCCTGAAGGCCCGGTGCAGATCGCCTTTTCCGGCGGCCGCTCCTCGGCCCTGATGCTGCATCATATTCTTGAAAACAATGGCGGGCTTGACCCCGACCACGTGCGGGTGATCTTCACCAACACCGGCCGCGAGAGGGAAGAGACGCTGGATTTTGTCGCGACATGCGGCACCCGCTGGGGCGTGGAGATTGTCTGGCTGGAATACCGCTATGGCAATGGTCCTCGCGCGGTCGAGGTTGATCACGCAACCGCGTCGCAAAACGGCGAGCCTTTTGAGGCGCTCATTCGCCGCAAGCGGCATCTGCCCAATGTGGCCGCGCGCTACTGCACCGCCGAGCTCAAAGTGCGCACCGCCAAGCGCTGGCTGGTGGGTCAGGGCTGGAAAAACTGGACGACGGCATTGGGTATACGAGCGGATGAACAATCGCGCTTGAAATATGATCCCAAAGAAAGATGGCAAAATTGGTATCCGCTGGCCGGGGCCGGCATTGCCCGGCGCGACGTGGCCGCGTTCTGGGCCGCGCAGCCTTTCGATCTGGCGCTGGCAGGTGAGGACGGGCGCACACCCCTGGGCAATTGCGATGGCTGCTTTCTCAAGTCAGAGGCCGTGCGCGCCGCCCTGGCCCGCGATGACCCCGACCGCTTTGCCTGGTGGATAGAGATGGAAGCGCTGGCCTCGCGCCTCAGCAACACCCCCTCAGGCGCATACTGGCGCAAGGATGGAAGCTGCGCGGAGCTGGCCGATTTCGTGGCGCGCCAGGGGGACTGGATATTTGAGACCGAAGGCGCTCTGTGCCAGGCGGAAGCGGGAGAATGTACCTAGATGAAGGATATGGATATGGAAGAACAGGACAAAAACGCCGATCCCGGCACCACAGCCCGCACCGCCCTTCTGGAGCGGCTTTCGGGGATGGAGGATGTGGAGACGATCACCGAGGCGGTAACCACGGCGCTCATCGAGACCGGGGCAAAGGTGGAAATCCCCCAGCTCGCCTGCGGCATCGTGGAAATACAGCTTTACGGCCTCGTCGCCCACGGGGGCGATCTGGGTGCGGCCTGTCTGATGTGGCTGGAGGCGGCGCGGGCGGTTCACAGTGAAGACTGAACGCCGCCAGCCCTGGCTTCCGGGTTTGACGCCCCCACCCCGGATGCGCCGCGTGATGATGCATGCCGATGACCGGGGGCAGGCTCCGGGCCTGATGCCCGGCTGGCGCACCGCAAAGGGCGGGCATTTCACATGTGGCCGCTGCGGCCATGAGGCGGGCTGGCTTTTTGACATGACCGACAGTGAAGTGCGGCGCGGTGTGCCCTGTCCGGTCTGCAACGATCCCGCACCGCCCCGGGTATAACCAGAGCAGCGGACCATGGTCCGCTGACTGATGTGGCGCAAAGCCGCTAATGTGGGCAGGACCCTTTTGCCCGCATATCTTTCCCGGAGGCCTGCTGATGATGCCCACCCCTGAAGACTGGCAGAGCTTTGCCGCGCTCCTTGCGATCCTGGGCCTTCTGGGCGGCGCCGTGGTGGCCCTGCAGCGGCTGGGTCTTTTGCGGCGCAGCGCCTCCCCGCACCCATCCCGATCCGAACCCGGGGCAGATGTCACCGACCGGCTCGACCGCCACGCCGAACGGCTGACGCGGCTGGAAGGCGCGGTGGCCGGACTGGCCAGCCGCGAGGACATTCACGCGCTGCAGCTTGCCATCGAACGCCAGGCGGGCGCGGTCTCGGAGTTGCGCACCGCCATGGAGCGCGATGCCAGGGCCGTGGGCACCCTCTCGGCCGCCATCACCCGGATCGAGGACCATCTTCTGGGAGAGAGCCGCAGATGAGCTATGCCGCAACACTGGACGCCCACCGCCGCCTGGCCATCCTCACCCATCTTTCGGCCTGTCTCGAATATGCCTCCAACTCGGAGATCCTCATGGATGTCTGCAATTGGCTGGGCATTACCACCTCGCGCGACCGGCTGGTCTCGACGCTGGCCTGGCTCAGCGAACAGGAGCTTGTGACGCTGGAGGACCATGAGGGCTTCGTTCTGGCCTCGGCCACCGCGCGCGGCGTGGATATCGCGCAAGGCCGGGCCCTCCATCCCGGCGTGAGGCGGCCCGCACCAAAGGGGCCGTGACATGCCGCGACGGCGCAAGATCGATCTTCTGCCCTCGGCCATCCGTGACTGGCTGCGCGAAGAGCTCGCCGCGCAGGGGTTTGCCGACTATGACACGATCACCGACGCGCTCAATGACCGCCTGGCCGAGAAGGGGCTGCTGGTCACGATCGGGCGCTCAACGGTGCAGCGGTTCGGCCAGGAACACCGGGAGTTCTCGCGCCTTCAGCAGGAGGCCACCGGCTGGGCGGCGGGGTGGCTGGACGAGATCGGGCTGGAAGAGGAAGCCCGCCGCCAATCGGTGCTCTTCGAGATGATCACCACCGTGGCCTTCAAGGTGATGAAAGCGCAGATGACCCGGGAGGCCGGGGAGATCGATCCGCGTGATCTGCATTTCCTGGGCCGGATGATGAAGGATGTCATGAGCTCATCGGGCTTGCGCGAGGCAATGGCCGACAAGGAACGCAAACGCCTGGCCGAGGCCGAGCGCCGCGCCGGGGGAGAACGGGCCGGGGCGGCCGCGCGCGGGGCCGGTCTCAGCCCGGATGTTGCCGCCCTGATCCGGCAGGCGGTCGAGGGTGGTGATGCATGAGGACCCTTCTGCCCTATCAATCGGCCTGGGTGGGGGACCCCGCCCCGCTGGCCGTGATCGAGAAGTCCCGCCGCATCGGGATCAGCTGGGCCGAGGCCTATCACGCGGTGATGCATGCAGGCACGGGCCGGGGCGATATCTACTATCAGAGCTACGCACGCGACATGACGCGCGGCTTCATCGACGATTGCGCGGGCTGGGCCGAGGACCTCGACATCGCGGCCGGGGCGGCCGGCGAGGTTCTGATCCATGATGAGGGCCGCGACATCCAGGCCTTCCGGATCGCGCTGGCCTCGGGCAAACAGATCCTCGCCATGACCTCTTCCCCACGCGGGTTTCGGGGCAAGGGCCGTCCGGGCGATGTGGCGGTGATCGATGAGGCCGCCTTTGTCGACACGCTCGACGCGGTGCTGAAAGCGGCGCTTGCGTTTCTGACCTGGGGCGGCCGGGTGCGGATCATCTCCACCCATAACGGCGAGGCCAACCCGTTCAACACGCTGGTGCGCGATATCCGGGAGGCTCGCCAGCCGGGCACGCTCCACCGGGTGACACTGCGTGACGCGCTCGCTCAGGGGCTCTATGGGCGGATTGCACAGCTTACCGATCAACCGCTCACGCAGCCGGCCGAAACCGCCTGGGAGGCCGCCATCCGCGCCCAATATGGCCGCCACGGGCCGGAAGAGCTCGACTGCGTGCCTTCGGCGGGCGGCGGGGCCTGGCTGCTTTATGATCTCATCCGCGCCGCCTCACGCGACGCGCGCGCCGGAAACCCCGACCATCGCGGCTCCGGTCCCTGCTATATCGGTGTTGATGTGGCGCGCCGTCGCGACCTCTGGGTGGCCGCCGTGCTGGAAGATGATGGGGGCACGCTCTGGCTGCGCGAGATTGTCACACTGGACAACAAAACCTTTGCCGAACAGCGCGCCGAAATGCGCCGTCTTGCGCGCGCGCACCGCCCCTTGCGCATCCTGGTCGATCAGACCGGCATGGGCGAGGCGGTGGTCGAGCAGTACCAGGAAGACCATGGCGCGCTCACCGTGGAAGGGGTGCTCCTGTCGGCGGCCCGCAAGCTCGATGTGGCCGGCGCCCTGCGCGAGGCCTTCGAGGATCGCCGCATTCGCATTCCCGCCGATCCCGCGCTCTGGGATGATCTGCATTCCGTGCGCGCCGAACCCTCGGCCTCCGGGGCGCCGCGCCTTGTTGCCGACCGCAAGGACAGTGACGGGCATGCCGATCGCTTCTGGGCCCTGGCGCTCGCGGCCTTCGGAGCCGCCTCGGTGGCAGGACCCTTCGAGATGCGGCCGGGTCCGCAACTCAGCTCCGCCGGGCTGGGCGGCGGGCCAGGCGCGGGCGCGGGCTACCGCGCCGATCCCGATCTTGACATCATCCGCTCGCCGCTGGCGGGCCCTGTTGGCTGGAGGTAAGCCATGGATCCCCGTGACAGCGATGTGCCCAAGCGCCCCGATACCGCAGAGCGGGCCGCACCGGCCCAGACCGCCCGGCTGGGCGGAACCGGCATCTGGGGTCAGACCGCAGGCTGGCTGGAAGGTCTGGGCAGCGCGCTGGCCGGCGGGCCGGGCGGCTTTGGCGCTGTCCCGGGCGATGACGCCGGACTGGACGCCGCCGAGATCGCCCTGACCGACAGCAAGGCCACCGCCGTGCTGGGCCAGCGCATCGACGGGTTGCTGGCGGCCCCCCTGACAATCGAGCCCGGCGGGACGCGCGCGCGGGACGTGGCGGCCGCCGACGATCTGCGCTTGCAGTTGGGCGGCCTCGACATGAACCGGGTCAGCCGGGCGCTTCTGCACGCGATCTGGTATGGCTATGCGATCTCCGAATGCCTTTGGGCGGTGGAGGGGCACCGCGTCCGGCTGGTCGATATCCGCAGTCGCGATCCGCGCCTCATCCGCCATGACCGGACCACGCTCGAGCCGCTGCTGATCACCCGGAGCCATCCGGCCGGGATCCCGCTGCCGCCAGCAAAATACATCCTGCACCGCACCCCGCCGCGCCATGGCGGGCAACCCTTCGGGCTGGGGGCCGCGCATTGGTGCATCTGGCCGGTCTGGCTCAAGCGGCAGGTGCTGCGCATGTGGTCGGTGGCGCTGGAGAAGTTCGGGGCGCCGGTGCTGGTGGGCAAATACAGACAGGATGCACTGCAACCGGAGATCGATGCGCTGCTGGCAATCATGGGACAGGCGGTGACAGCCAGTTGCATCGCGCTGCCCGAGGGCCAGTCGGTGGAAACGCTGGCCGCCGCCCGCTCCGGCGGCTCGGGGGGCGGGGCCGGCTCGGGGGGCGGAGACTTCCGCTCCATGCTGTCCGCTCTGGACCGCATGATCGCCGAAGCGGTGGTGGGCCAGCACGCCACCTCCGAGATCGGCCAGCATGTGGGCACAGCCAGGGTCCAGAATGAAACCCTTCAGGCCCTCATCGCCAGTGACGAACATCGGCTTTCCGAATGCCTGCACGCCAGCGTGGCCACATGGCTCACCCACTGGAACTTTCCCGGGGCTGCCGTGCCCCGGCTTTACCGCGATACCGCGCCACCCGAGGACCTCGAGATCCGCGCAAAACGCGATTATTACATCACCCAGGCCTCCGGCCTGCGCCCCGCGCGCAGCTATATCGAAGAGACCTATGGTGGGGTCTGGGAAGAGCCGGCCCCCCGGCCCGACAGGCCGCCCGACATGTCTGATCCCACCGCAGAGTTTGCCGCGCCGCCCGGCGGCGCCCCGGGTGATGCCATCACCGGGCTGGTCGGCCATCTCATCGGCCCCGATATTGCCGCAGAGGCCGCCGCTGCCACGCTCATTCCCGTTCAGGGCGCACTGGATGAGGCGGAAACGCTTCAAGCGTTGCGCGACCGGCTGGCGGAACTGGCCACCCACCCAGCCGCCGAAGCGCTGGCCGGGCTTTACGCGCGCGCTGATTTTGCAGCCCAGCTCGCAGGCACCGCCGATGCGCCGGTGATGCCCGAAAGCGATCCGGAGGCGTGACCCCATGGCTGACCCGATCGATCTCACGCCACTGGCCACCGCCACAGCGCTTCAGCCCCGGGAAGCCATAGAGTTCTTTCGCGCCAAGGGCTACGCCCCGCCTGAAGGGCGCTATTCCTGGCGCGACTGGTGGGGCGCCTCCCATGCGCGCGGCTTCGTGGTCGCCAAGGCGATGCAGGACGATCTGCTGGCCACGATCCGCGAAGCCGTGGACGAGGCCATCGCCGGGGGCTGGACCATGGAGCAGTTCCGCGCGGCGCTGGAGCCAAAGCTCAAGGCCGCCGGATGGTGGGGCCGCAAGAGCATGACCGATCCGCTCACCGGCGAGACCCGCATCGTACAGCTTGGCTCGAAACGCCGCCTTGCCGTCATATTCGACACCAACCTGCGCACCGCATATGCCGCCGGACGCTGGATGCGCATCCAGCGCACCAAAGAGGTCTTTCCCTATCTCGAATATATCCAGCTCCAGCGCGCCAGCCGCCGCGCGGCGCATCAGCCTTTCCACGGGCTGGTTGTGCCGGTCGATCATATCTGGTGGGCCGCGCATTTCCCGCCCAACGGCTATTTCTGCGCCTGTACCACCCGCCAGCTCTCCGCCCGCGCGCTGGAACGCCGGGGCCTGACCGTCGCCACCGAGCCACCAATGGAAACCCGCAGCCTGACCGATCCCCGCACCGGGCGCAGCCTTGAGGTTCCCAAGGGCATCACGCCGGGCTTTGAGACCAACCCCGGGGCCACATTCCTCGCCGAGCAGGGCCGCCATGATGCCATCGCCGAGGGCCTGGACCCGGTGGCGCGCGGCATCGAACTGGGGCTGATCCACGAAGCCCGCGCACGCGGCCTCAGAACCGGCAATGAACATCTCGCCGCCATCGATCTCGACGCCGACACCCCCGTGCGTGGCGGCAATGCCGCACCCGTGGAATGGGTGGAGGGCGCGCGAGACCGGGTCGACTTGTCTCCGGAGATGCTCGACATATTGAGAGACCCGGCCCGCCGTATCGGCGTCGTGCACAATCATCCCGATTCCGCAGCCCTGTCATCTGTTGATCTTGAGCAGCTGGAAAAGCGACCCGGCCTCGTGCGCGTCGTCGCCGTGGGCCATGATGGCTCGCTCTTCCGCGCCACCGATCCCCGCCCCGGGCTTGGCCACACCGCCAATCGCCTCTGGCAACTGGCCACGCTGCGCATCAACGAGCAAGCGGCCGGTCTCGACATGAACGCCCCCGCCATGCAGCGGCTGGCCTCCCATGCCGCCGCCAGCGCACTGGACCGCGCAGGCTACGTCAACTATGCTCACGCCATCGCCGGGGGCAGCCGCGTCAACCTGATGCGCTTTGGCGAAGACCGCATGGAGCAACTGATCGCAGGACTTCTCGAATGGCTGGTTTCCTGACATGGGAAGACCTCGAAAGGCACGGTCTCACCGAGTGCGACCCACGCGATCGCGAAGAGCTCGATGATCGGCTGTTCGGTGATTTCCTCTACGATCATGAGCCAGGGCAATCCGTGGACTGGCTCCGTCAAACACTCAAATCCGGCAAACCGACCTGCGGCGCCGGATTCGCCGTGGAACTGAGATGCTCCATCGGGGCTGTCAGAAACGGCCTGCGGTTCCCCTGGGGTGCGGGCCTGCCCGAACCCGCAGAGATTCACCGATTGCGGGATTGCGTCCGCGAGGCCATTGCGCAGATCACCGCATGGGTCGAGGGTCACGGTATCGACCGCCTTGATACCCCTGAGGAAGAGGCCGCAGCCCGGCATGGATGGCCTGATGCCGTGGGCAAGGCCTGGACACCGCAATGGGACATCCTCGGGATCGAACCACCCAACTGGTGGGCCCGTTCCTGAACCGCCCCAACACAGGCCCTAAACGCATCTTCAAAGCCCCGTTAAACGCCAATGCCACGCGCTCTGACCGATCGGCGCAATCCGGGTGTTCTGGCCTGCGCAGATCGTGGAAAATACGCTCGATTCCGGGCCCTGAAATGCGAAGAAAAAACCAGCGTTTTCCGGCGATCTGAACCACTGAGCGGTCGAGATTGGGCAAATCACTGTCGCAAGCCCGATTTTGAGCCCTCATCGTCACGCCTCCTCAAGCACCCGAAAAACCCCTTATTCTGCGCGGTTTAACGCCCCTCATCCCAGATAGGCCCGGATAGGCCCGGATAGGCCCGATTGAGCATTAATTCCTGACTTCCGACCTTTTTGTTGATCTGACTGGGTTTTTGGTTTGTTTTCAGGTGTGGTTGCTCAGAGGCGCGTTGTAGTGCCCCATTATTATAAAAAGTATTGACATGGGCCTTCAGATGGCTAACCTCTTCGCCCATGTTCATCCGCACCAAACATGACGCAAAGCTCAACCGCACACGGATCCAGATCGTTGAATCCGTCCGCACCGGCTCCAAGGTACGCCAGAAGATCCTGCGCCATGTGGGTGTGGCCCATAACGACAGCGAGATTGAGGATATCAAGCGTCTGGCGGGCCGCTTGATGGAGCAATTACGCATTGATCGCTCGCCGCAAATGGAACTGTTCACGCCCACGGAATATGCCGATCTGCAGGCGCTGGTGCGCCGCGCTCCGCGGCCGGACAAGCTTGGCGTTGATCTTGCCGAGTGCCGTGAGGAGGCGCGGGTCTCTCTGGGTCTGACTGGGTTGGGGGGCCCTTCTGGGGGCGGCGCGTAAAAGTGCCAATCGCATTGTGAAAGAGCTGGTTATGGCGCGGATCGCACAGCCCGAGAGCAAGCGCGCGACCGTGGAGGCGTTGGAGAACCAGGCAGGCATCACGCTCAATCTGGACGTGGTCTATCGGAGCATGGATTACATCAATACGCCGGTGATAGACGGGATTTGCAAAACCTCTCACGCGGCGGCAGAGAAGTTGCTGGGCGGGCCAGTGACCGTGCTGTTCTACGATTGCACGACCCTGGCCTTTGACACCGAGCGCGAGGACCCGGCCGAGGATGCGGACGGGGTCGAGCAGGATCATCTTCTGGCCAAGGGCTTCAGCAAGGATGGCAAGCATCACCGCGCTCAGGTCATGCTGGCGCTGATCGTCACCTCCGATGGGCTGCCTGTGGGCTATGAACTCTTCCCGGGAAACACCTGGGAAGGTCATACGCTGGAAGCTGCGCTGAAGGCGTTGGAGGGACGCTTCGACGTGGCCAGGGTCACGTTCGTGGCCGATGCCGCCATGCTCAGCAAGGACAACCAGCAGATGTTGCAGAACAAGGGTCTGCCCTACATCCTCGGCTATCGCATGAAGTCCGCCCCGGCCGCCGTGAAGGCGAACATTTTGAGCCCGGAGGGACGCCAGCCTTGGGCTGGACACGGTTCTGAAGAGGCAACCGAGAAGGGCTGGTACAAGGTGATCGACCAGGAGGGAGCGCGGGTCATTGTGACCTGGTCACCCACCCGGGCACGCAATGATGCCCACAAGCGCGACAAGGCAATCGAAAAGCTGCACAAGAAGCTCAAGCGCTCTCGCAAACCCGGCAGCTTCAGCAGCCGGGGATATGGCCGCTTCCTGGCCTTCCCCGACAGCGGGGACGTCACGCTGGATGATGCAAAGATCAAGGCAGCGGCACAATGGGACGGGCTGCATGCCATTGTTGTTCATGGTGCGGACGAACTGGAGGCACAGGACGTCATTGCCCGCTATCACCAGTTGTGGGAGATCGAAGCCTGCTTCCGCACCAACAAGCACGATCTGAAAATCCGGCCCATCTATCACTGGTCGCCGCGTCGGGTCCGGGCCCATATCGCCATCTGCTACATGGCCTTCTGCTGCCTGCAGCACCTGCGCAAGCATCTGGACCTGCTCGGACACCCGATGAGCCCGGCTCGTATCCGCAACGAGTTGAACGCATTGCAGCTCTCGATCCTGCGCCACAAAGGCACCCCTGACCGCTACGGCATGCCAAGCCATGCCACGGTCGATGCCAGACGCATCCTCACCTGCGTCGGCCTGACCTGGAACGAAGCCCCTTTCAAGATACCCCCCGGGCGCACCCGAAAAACTGGCCAGACCAAAGCCTGAGCTCCCTCAACACTCCGAAACAATCGCTGGCGAAAAAAGTCCGTGTAGTGCCTTTTGGCAACCAAGGCATAATAATATCAATGACTTATACGAAAAAATGTCGGAAGTCAGGTGACCGATCGGCGCAATCCGGGTGTTCTGGCCTGCGCAGATCGTGGAAAATACGCTCGATTCCGGGCCCTGAAATGCGAAGAAAAAACCAGCGTTTTCCGGCGATCTGAACCACTGAGCGGTCGAGATTGGGCAAATCACTGTCGCAAGCCCGATTTTGAGCCCTCATCGTCACGCCTCCTCAAGCACCCGAAAAACCCCTTATTCTGCGCGGTTTAATGCCCCTCATCCCAGATAGGCCCGGATAGGCCCGGATAGGCCCGATTGAGCATTAATTCTGTCGTGGCACATCATGCTTCGTTTCGCAACCGTACTTGCCGTGATCGCATCCCCAGCCCTGTCCCAGCAGGCCAGCGTGGCTGGCACCGATGGACAGAACGCGCTGGGTACGGTTCCCTGCGCCGGCAGAGCCGGTGATCCGCTGCAAAGCTGCAACGCCGAGCTGCGCCGCCGTGATGATGGCACCGCAACATTGGCCGTGATGTTGCCCGGTGGTGATGTTCGCAGAATTTACTTCACCGATGGCATTCCGGATTCCAGCAGCTCGCCCTCACCGATCAACCATGAAGTTCGGGGCGACATCATGGTGATTTTCATCGAACCCGGCGAAGTGTATGAACTGCCCAAGGCCGCACTGAACACTCAGTAGGCGTGAGGCTTCCCGTCGTAGGTTTCGAAACAACCTGTGTTGTCCAGCGACAGCGCATCGAAACGCTCCATCAGGCCAGCGACGGCCTGATCCACATGGATGTCCGCCGCTGAGCCACCCATGTCGGTCTTCACCCAACCGGGGTGATAAATGCCCACTGCAATCCCATCCGCCTTTAAGTCGGCCGCCAGATTACGCCCCAAATTCAAAGCCGCCGCCTTGGAGGCGCGGTAGATGTAACTGCCGCCCGGCGCGCGGGTGTGCGAGGCCATCTGAGACGACATGATCGTAATCCGTCCGCCAGCCGCGCGCAGATGGGGCAGCAATGACTGCACAGTCAGAAAAACGCCAGTGACATTGGCCGCAAAACTCTGCGCCCACATCTCGGCGGGGTAGTCATCAATGCTGTGACCTTTGTCCAAATAAACGCCCGCATTGCAAATCAACAGGTCGACGGGCTGCCCTTTTAGCTGGTCAGCCATGGCCGCTTGATGCGCCGGATCGGCTACGTCTAATTGAACTTCGGCACTGCCATCCCGCGCAGTTCCCGTAACCTCATGACCCTGCGCGCGATACCGCTCTGCCAGAGCCCGTCCAATTCCCCGATTGGCTCCGGTAATCACGATATGCATAGGTCAGTTTGTCTTTCTGCTGGGAATAAAGGGCAGTGGCGCAACCGGCACCCCGTCTTCGATCAGGGATTTCGCCTCATCCGGTTTCACTTCGCCATAGATCGAGCGTTCTGGCGCTTCGCCCAGGTGCATCTTGCGCGCCTCCGAAGCGAAGTCATGGCCCACATAGTCCGAGTTTTCTTCGACCTTGCGGCGCAGTTCGGCCAAGACACGTTCAACTTCAGTAGGGGTGCTGGTCACGTTGATATCATCCGACAACGGTTTTGGCATTTGCGCCGTCTTCTGGGCATCCCGCGCAGGCCGGACACGCGGAGTCATGATCGCCTTTTCAACATGCGCACATCCACATACCGCGCATGTCACCATGCCCGAGGCTGCCAGCTTGTCGTAGGCTTCGGCAGATTGGAACCAGCTGTCGAAACTATGGCCTGTCGAGAACATTCTGAATTGTCCGGTGTAGGTAACATGCCAATTGTCCGCTTCAGTTGATTGCGCGGTGGCCCAATTCGGAGGGAGCCGTAGGCGACCGTAGATTTGGGCCACCGCGTTCGCGCCACGTCGAAGCGGGTCACGCGACTTTGTGTTTGCTATCCTCCTGTGTGATGGGTGATCCGTCAGGCTGGTAGCGGCCAATGCATCTCGGGCCGTGGAAGATGACCAGTTGACCATCGGGGTATTCGTGGACCCTGACCTTCGCCTTGACGAAATGATGACGGTGCCTGTCTGCCGCGATCTGCATGACCAGGCCCTTGTAGCGCACCGTATTGTCGTTGCCGACGACGCGGTCTTCCTGCACACACAGGGTGTCGCGCACATTGCCTGTAAACGGCACGAAGGCCGAGGTCGTATCCTCCGGCTCCTTTGCAAACAGGGCATTGTGTTCGGGAAGATAGACCTCTTTCAGGAACTGATTGGCCTCTTCAATGGTTGTGATCCCATGGGACCGCAGTTCCTGCGGCAATCGGTTCTGGAACGTGCCAAACATGCGTTCAGACCGTCCACGGGCCTGCGGTGAATAGGCCGGGATCAGCTCAATGCCGAGTTGCTGCAAGGCGCGCCCGACCTGGGTCAGATTGTCCTTGTCCACTTTGCCGCCCGCTTCGGGCGTATGCCAGTAATGAGAGCCCCGATCGGCATAGAGCGAGCAAAACAGACCTTGCGCCTCGATCACCTCTGTCAGCCCCTGAAAACTGCTCATCGTCCCTTCTTCCTCGACAAAGAATGCCGAATAAACCCGGTTGGTGGCATCGTCCATGGTGACGATCAGATCCCACCACTGACCCGGAACCCATTCATGGCTGGAGCCGTCCTGATGCAACATCATGCCAACCATCGGACGGCGGGGCCGCTTGCGCCGATGGGCACCTCGTCGGGGTGCTGCCTGAACCCGGCCGTGGCGCTGCAGTGTAAGCCGCACCCAGTTGTAGCTCTGTGTGAAACCATGGTGGGCCACCAGCTTCTCGTGGAAATGCTTCGGCGTGTAATCCCAGTACTTGGTATCAAACAGTTCAAGCATCTCCATGACCTTATCCGTGGCAACACGATTGTTGGCCAGTTTGCCAAGCCGACGGTCGTACAGACCTTCTGCACCATCCGCCTCAAATCGATCCTCCCAACGCCTGACGGTGCGCACGGATACACCCAGTATCTCAGCCGCCTGTTCTTGCGTCAGCTTGTTCGCGCTTCGCCGCGAATACACATCTTCAAACTTCATCAGTCGAACTTCCTGTAACACTTCTGCTCGGTTCATAACGCCTCCTCTCAGAGACAGAATAGAACCGGACAGATCGCATGTTACATACACCGGACATATCGCGTGTTAGCGACACTGTCGAAACTATGGCCCTTGCTGCACTTTAACGCGTACTGAATCATGGTCCTTCCAAAATGTCGGTTGGCGAATAGATACCGACCGAAACTCCAATATCAAGTCTCTCAATATTAAGTTTAGTGTATTCGGGGCGCAAATTTGCGCAAAATATCGGCAAGATCGGGCGAGTTGACTTTCGATGCGGCCTTTTGAAGCGTACACCATTTGCGTTTCCGTTGCCCTATCTCAGGAAAACGACTCTGAACCTGATCCACATGCAGCGGGTAGACTTCCACCGCACACAGAACCGGACCACGCTTAGCGCAGGTTTTGGCCATCGAGAACTGGCCAAGCTTGACCGGCACACATGTGCCAATCACACCCGCCTCTTCCCATGCCTCCTGAGCCGCGGTTTCCGAGGCGCTTAACCCATCAATCAACCAACCCTTCGGGATGATCCAGCGCTGCGCCTTGCGGGAGGTGATCAAAAGAACCTCAGTATGACCCCGCGACAGGCGATAGCACAAAGCGGCTGCCTGAGGCAGGACCGGCACCTGCCCCATATTGAGGTCTAGACTGGACGCCCGAGAAACTTTCATCGCGCCACACTCACTTTCGCATCAGATCAGTGCCTGTATACCGCGTCTTCTGTTAAGCTTTTATATCGCGGCCTGTTAAACTTAGTATACCACATGATGCGGCAGCGACCAAATTTAACCGCTACAAACGCGCGCTGAGCCTGCGAACCAGAACATCGTGCGAGATATCTGCGTCCATCGCCAGCCGGCGCAAACCAAAATGCACATGGGCGATCTGCTGGTAGTAGCGGGTGTAGATGTAATTCGTCCCGCCCCCCGCAAGCGCCCCCAGAACCGGTACGGATTGCGCCGCAAGTTTCTGACCCAAAACAACCGATAGCTTCGGAGCCACGGCTGCAATCAATTTCTTCATCGCGGGGCCTGTCAGCGTGAGGCGCACGGAAAAGAACCCCAAATCGGCTCCGTCATCGTGTGACAACGGACCCGCTGCCGCCAACACCCGAACACAGTCGAATTTCACGTTTTCTTCAGCCGGATCAAAGCCTTCGCGCGCTGCCGCGCCCTGGATTGAGCGCAACAGCATGGCCGTGGTCGCCGGCAACTCGACCAAGGCGGTGGACAGGCCACCCAATCCGCCCGCAGCGCCCATCGCCGTTGTCACGGCAGTGTTCACCCAAGGGGCCTGATCGGGCACGACCTGCCGCGATCCTTGTGCCGCCTGCATCGCCATCCAAAGGGCTTGCTCGGTCGCTCCGGTCAAGCCGTCGCGCAAGGGTTCGGGCAGTTGGTCCAGCAGCGATTCCGCGGACCCGCCCAAAGCATTGAGCAGTTTGACACCCGCCCCACCGGCCGAGCGGTAGTGTTTCGCCAAGCGATCCAATTCCGCATCAGCGTCGACACTGTCGATCAGTACAACATCCTGCATCCGAACCCTCCGTTCCTTGAAAGATCGGTATTTCGGCGCGGTGTTTCAATAGCTCAGCGCGTCCAGCGGGTTACGGCTCCGGCAATATTGTCCCACTTTCCGGGGCTCAGAGCCATGCCCAATACACGCTCTGGGTTGGTTGGCGGGGGCATCTCAACCCCCCTCAATGGCGTGAAACCAAAACGGGCGTAATAGGGCGCGTCGCCGACCAGCATGACCCGGTCCCAACCCTTTTCCCGCCCCGTTTCGACGCCGGAATGGATGAGGTAGCCGCCAAGTCCCTCGCCCTGATGCGTGGGGTGAACTGCAACAGGACCCAACAGCAAGGCGTCATGATCACCGACATGAACAGGCCAGAACCGGATCGCTCCGGCCAGAATTCCCTGCCCATCGCGCGCAACCAAAGACAAACCGGCCACCGGAGGTACATCATCGCGCAAACGGTAAGAGGAAAGCGCCTCGCGCCCCGGCGCAAAGCACAGATCATAGAGGGCCTCGACCTCCCACCAATCCTGCGGCTCTTCCGGCCTGATCGCGAAGTGCTGCACGCCTGCCCTCTTTTCCTAGCTGGCAATCGCCCTAGCACTTCGTTACGCCTTGGGCAAACGCTTGGAGACCATATGTTCTATCGCCCCGAAGACGGCCACGGCCTGCCGCACAACCCGTTCAACGCCATCATCACCCCGCGCCCCATCGGATGGATTTCATCGCGTGACGCAAATGGGATCAACAACCTGGCGCCTTACTCATTCTTCAACGGGGTCGCCTACACCCCGCCCCAAGTGATGTTTGCCACAACCGGAACCAAGCACGATCAGGACGGCGGCAAGGACAGCATCGCCAATATCGAGGCAACGGGCGTATTCTGCGTGAACATCGTAGCCTTTGCCCACCGGGATGCGATGAACGCCAGTTCAGCCGGACTGCCAAAGGAAACCGACGAATTTGCCCATGCCGGCCTGACGGCGATCGAGTGCGAAACCATCGCTTGCTCACGCGTTGCAGATGCGCCCGCTGCGCTGGAATGCAAGCTGACCGAGATCACGACCTTACCCGGTGAGGCAAACCGCGTTGTCTTCGGCGAAGTGACCGGGGTCCATCTGCGCGATGACTGCCTGAAGGATGGTAAATTCGACGTGACGACCTTCCAGCCTTTGGCGCGGCTTGGCTACCGAGACTATGCCGTTGTCACCGAGTTGTTTTCACTGAACAGGCCTGATGATTGAGGCCTTCCCCTAGGGGGCGCTGCCCCCCGCCGCCCTGCGGGCGACCCCCCCGTGGTATTTCTAGCCAGGTGAAGCAGAGGGATCCTTCATTCATCTGGCCAACAAATATCTCGGAGCGCGAGGCAGAGCCTCGCAAATACCTCAGTGGCCGCCCAGGATGCCGGTACGGACCGAGTAGTCCACCGCCAAGCCGTAATCCGGGTCATCGTCGCTATCGACCATCAAGTGGCCCGCTTTGTTCAGCAGCTTATGGCAGTCGTGGCTAAGATGGCGCAGCATCACACGTTTGCCCGCAGCCTCGTATTTTGCAGCGACGTTTTCGATGGCCTGCAGGGCGGATTGATCGACCACGCGGCTTTCGGCGAAATCCACAATGACCACGTCGGGATCGTTCGGAACGTCGAACAACTCGACAAATCCGTCAGACGAGCCAAAGAACAACGGCCCCTGAATTTCATAGACTTTCGCACCCTTTTCCGTCTCAGAGTCGCGGGTGACGGCATGAATACGCTTGGCGTTATTCCAGGCATAGGCCAGAGCCGAAACGATCACACCGACGACGACCGCAACCGCAAGGTCTTCCATCACCGTAACGACAGTCACCAGGACAATCACGAAGGCGTCCATCAAAGGCACCTTGCGCATGATCTTGAATGAGTTCCAGGCGAAGGTCCCGATCACCACCATGAACATTACGCCAACCAGCGCAGCCAGCGGGATTTGCTCGATCAGCGGCGAGGCGAACAGGATGAAGATCAGCAGGAACAGGGCAGCCGCGATACCCGCGATCCGAGTACGACCGCCAGATTTCACGTTGATCATCGACTGGCCGATCATGGCGCAACCGCCCATGCCTCCGAAAAAGCCGGTGGCGACGTTTGCGACACCCTGCGCAATGCATTCCTGCGAGGCTCCGCCACGCTTGTTCGTGATCTCGCCCACAAGGTTCAGAGTCAGCAGGGATTCAATCAGGCCAATGGCGGCCAGAATGACAGCATAGGGCAAGATAATCTCGAGCGTTTCAAAGTTCAGCGGCACCATCGGGATGTGGAAGGCAGGCAAGCCGCCCTCGATCGAGGCTAGATCACCGACGCGTGGCACGTCCAGACCAAAGCCGATCACAAGCGCTGCAACCACCAGAATACCCGCCAGAGGGGCCGGAATGATGCGCGTGATCCGCGGCATGATCCAAATCACCGCCATGGTCAGCGCGACGAGGCCCAACATGGTATAGAGCTGCATGCCCGAAAGCCACTCGCCCGCGCTCATCCCGTGGCCGGTGTTTTCCATGGTTCCGGGGACCTTGAACTGGCCCATCTGCGCCAGAAAAATCACGATCGCCAGACCATTCACAAAGCCCAGCATAACCGGATGCGGCACAAGGCGAATGAAACGCCCCCAATGCATCGCGCCGGCAATCACTTGCAGAATGCCCATCAAAACCACGGTTGCGAACAAGTACTCGACCCCGTGCTGCGCGACCAGCGCCACCATCACGACCGCCAACGCGCCCGTTGCGCCCGAAATCATGCCGGGGCGACCTCCGATCAGCGCAGTGATCAGGCCGACCATGAAGGCCGCGTAGAGACCGACCAGAGGATGCACGCCCGCGACAAAGGCAAAGGCCACAGCCTCGGGCACCAGCGCCAGGGCAACGGTCAAACCTGACAGCAGCTCAATCCGCAGGCGCGATACGGTCAGGCCCTCATCGGGCACCCAACGGAGATCGGGCTTGGCAATACGGTTGGCAAAGCTTGCCAGCATGGCTCGGGGCATGGGACGGTCCTGTGGGTCTTTATGTTCGCGCGAAAGAGGGCCTTTTACCTGTCAAAGCACCCAAGAGATACCGCGACCAGCGGGACCCTGATATGCGTCAACCGCATAGCTTGACACCACAACTCGCGACGAAACGGTGCAAATGGCTGAGACCACTTGCCAATTTCGCCTGCGACCCGCAGAGTTTTCCCGCATGGATTGAGCAGCGGAGACCCAATGTGACCCAAACAAAAATCGCCGTCATCGGCGGATCAGGCATTTACGACATCGACGGGCTGGAAAATGCGGAGTGGGTCCGGGTCGATACGCCATGGGGGGCGCCCTCCGATGAGGTGCTGACCGGCTCATTGGACGGGGTCGACATGGTGTTCCTGCCGCGCCATGGGCGTGGACACATCCATTCACCGACCGAAGTCCCCTATCGCGCCAATATCGACGCTCTGAAGCGGCTGGGGGTGACGGATGTGATCTCGGTCTCCGCTTGCGGATCGTTCCGCGAGCATATGGCGCCGGGAGATTTCGTGATCGTGGATCAGTTCATCGACCGGACCTTTGCACGTGAGAAAAGCTTCTTCGGAACCGGCTGCGTCGCCCATGTCAGCGTGGCGCATCCAACCTGCCCGCGCTTGTCGAATGCCTGCGAAGAGGCCGGAATAGCCGCTGGCATCACCGTGCATCACGGCGGCACCTATCTGGCGATGGAGGGGCCGCAGTTTTCGACCCTTGCCGAGTCCAAGATGTATCGCGAACAGTGGGGTTGCGATGTGATCGGCATGACCAACATGCCAGAAGCGAAACTCGCCCGCGAGGCCGAGCTTTGCTATGCCTCGGTCGCGATGGTCACCGACTATGACAGCTGGCACCCCGATCATGGCGAGGTCGACGTGACCTCGATCATCGCAACCCTCACCGGGAATGCAGAAAAGGGCCGGGCCTTGGTCAAAGGGCTACCGGCCTTGTTGGGCCCGATCCGCACACCCTGCCCGCATGGGTGTGACCGAGCCCTGGACCACGCGATCCTGACGGCCCCGGAAGATCGCGACCTTACCGTGCTGGCTAAGCTGGACGCGGTGGCGGGCAGGGTTCTGTAGCCTTACTGTGGGGACAGATTGTCCTGTACGGTCTGCCACAAGCCATGCGACCAGAGATCATTGTGAGTGCCGCCCTCGATCATGAACAATTGCACTTCACTTCCTTCGGCAAGCGCTGTTCCGTGATGCGGCGGGACCACAACGTCCTCGTTACCGTGGAAGATCAGCGTCGGCACCTCGATCTGGTCGATAATGTCGCGTGTGGCGAACTTGTCGTGCATGAGAAGTGAGACGGGCAGCCAAGGGTAGCGCTCGGCCGCGACATCAACGGTTGCGGTAAAGGGTGCTTCCAAGACCAGCAGTTCCGCATCGGGGCGCTGCGCAGCAACAGCCGCTGCGATGCCGGTTCCAAGGCTCTGACCGTGGAGCACAACCGATTGGCCCTGTGCGATTAACTGGTCATAAAGGGCCAGACCGTCAGCGACGAAAGCGGCCTCGGACGGAGTGCCATCGCTGCCGGGGAACCCTCGATAACTGGGCGCGAGCAGACCGAAGCCGCTGTTCAGGATTTCACGCATCCGGTCCGCGCGGTCCCCCAGATTACCGCTTTGCCCGTGGAAAAACAGAACGGTCGGCGCACCCTCAGCCACTGCAGGCGCGGACCAAACCGTCAGGTCGGTGCCATCCGACATGGGCAGCGACAGAACCTCGACATCCGCCAAACCGACCGAGCTGGGTTCAGGCAATACGCCGGATGGTTTGAACAGCAGATCGCGCTGATTCACATACATATAAACCACGGCCAACACATAGAGCGCCGCGATCACAGCAATCAGGACAAACGCGCCTTTTCTCAGCCGCGCTGTGTGGTCGTGCGTTAGGTTCTGAGTCTGCTCCATCAAGGCCTCCGTTCATCCGTCTTATCAGTGTGGGCATCGATGCGCGGGATTCAAGAGCGATGTATCAGGCTTAATCCGGCCTTTAGAATTTCTGGGCGAGGCTGAAACCGCTTGACGCCTGCTCCGTGTGAGGGCTTGCTGCGAGGCGAACAGGAACAGGATGACCCATGTCTTTAGAACTCTGGCTGGCTTTCGTGGCCGCATCGACCGCGTTGCTGCTGATCCCCGGACCGACCGTGCTGCTGGTTCTCAGCTATGCGCTATCAAAAGGGCGCAGCGTGGCGGTTGCCTCGGCCACCGGGGTTGCCGTTGGTGATCTTGTCGCAATGACAGCGTCTCTGTTGGGGCTGGGCGCATTAGTTCTAGCATCCGCGACGTTGTTTTCCGTTTTGAAATGGATCGGGGCTGCCTATCTGATCTGGCTGGGTATCAAACTGTTGCGCAGCGCGCCGTCGGGCGGGTTGGACCCACTTGAAACAGGGCGAGACGTCACCGCGAGTGGAGTTTTCGGGCATGCGGCGGCAGTTACCGCCTTGAACCCGAAATCGATCGCCTTTTTCATCGCCTTCGTCCCGCAGTTCCTGCGCCCAGCCGAGCCGTTGGGCCCTCAATTCACGATCCTGATCGCGACCTTCGTGGGTCTTGCTTGGCTTAACGCTCTCGCTTATGCGCTTTTGGCTGATCGACTGCGGCTCATGATCGGGCGCGCTGGTGTGATCAACGCAATGACACGGTTCGGAGGTCTGGCTCTGATCGGAATGGGTGTTGCCACGGCTGTTCTGCGGCGACCCGCCTAATCGTCTGCGTGTTCTTTCATGAATCCGCGGATAAAGCGGCGGATTTCGCGTGCAGCTGACGTGTCCAGCTCTTTGCACAATTCGACAAAGGCATCACGTTCGTCCTTGTCCAGACGCAACACCAACTGACTGTTTTTCTTGGTAGAACCCTTACCGTCTTTCTTCGCCACGCGCCTTAATCCCGCAAACTACTTGATTCTCTCCGCGATGCAATGTATATACATAGCATATAGGATGTAGATATCGGGCACCTAACAACAAAAAAAGGATTTTGGCAATGAACCTTCATGCGGCTCAGGCATTTCTTTTGCGAGACCAGCGCAATTGGCGCAAACCTCACCTGTCGTGGCTGCCCGCCACGCTGTACCGGTACTACGGGCTTTCAAAGGCCGTCCCGAACCGACGCAGATAGGCGCAGGCGGCATTCTATCCTTGCAAGGCTGACCCCAATGGGCCAAACACCCCAGCGTGTTCTGATGTCAAAGGGGTGCCTCATGTCTAGAAACAACTCGGTCAAAGATTACATCCGAACCATCGTCGATTTCCCTCATGAAGGGATCATGTTTCGCGACGTCACCACCCTGTTTGCCGATCCGCGCGGATTTCGCATGGCCATCGATCAGATGCTACACCCCTATGCGGGCGAGCGGATCGACAAGGTCGTCGGGCTTGAGGCGCGCGGTTTTATTCTGGGCGGCGCAATTGCACACCAGTTGAGCGTCGGTTTCGTTCCCATCCGCAAAAAGGGCAAGCTGCCCGGCACCACGATCAGCCAGGACTACAAGTTGGAATACGGTGAGGCGATCGTCGAGATCCATGATGACGCCATCCAAGCAGGCGAGAAGGTCTTGGTCGTCGATGATCTGCTGGCAACCGGCGGCACCGCGGGTGCTGGCATCAAACTGATCGAGCGGCTGGGGGGTGAGATCATCTCTTGCGCGTTTATTGTGGATCTGCCCGAGCTCGGTGGGCGCAAAGTGCTTGAGGATATGGGCATGGATGTTCATGTCCTATGTGAATTCGAAGGTCTGTGAGCCGAAAAAACTCACATATTATTGTATTGAAATTTGAAATAGCGCTGGCTTAGCGCTGTTTAGCAACTGTTCAAGCCAATTCTTTGCGCTCAGGACGTGATCCGAACGCGTCGCGCGCCGTACCCCGATTGATGCTGCTTGAAGCATTTCTAATTTGGGAGACCACAAAATGTTCCGCAAACTCGCAGTCGCCAGCGTCGCAACAATCTTGTTGGGCACGTCCGCAATGGCAGATGGCCATGGCAAAGACATCGTCGATACCGCCGTCTCGGCCGGTAGCTTCGAAACTCTCGTCGCCGCCGTTCAAGCCGCCGAACTGGTAGACACGCTGAAAGGCGAAGGTCCGTTCACCGTGTTCGCCCCGACGGATGAAGCCTTCGCAGCTCTGCCCGAAGGCACAGTGGCCGATCTGTTGAAGCCCGAAAACAAAGACCAGCTGGTTGCAGTTTTGACCTACCATGTGGTGCCGGGCAAAGTGATGTCGGGCGATCTGTCCGATGACATGACCGCAGCCACGGTGCAAGGCGGCGATATCACGATCGACCTGGATTCGGGCGTGATGGTTAATGACGCCAACGTCGTTCAGGCCGATATCGAGACATTGAACGGCGTGATCCATGTGATCGACAAGGTCATTCTGCCCGCGTCGTAAAGCAGTCAGACACGGTCCGAACCGTCCGGGCCGTGTCTACGCCTTCAGGATGGCTCCGGTATTCATGATCCCTTTTGGGTCCAACGCAGCCTTGATCCCTCGCATCGCCTGAAGTTTGACGGGATCGCCATAGCGCTCCAGGTCCTCGACTTTCAACCGCCCTACCCCGTGTTCCGCGCTGACCGAGCCGTCAAACGCGTGAACCAGATCGTGAACCGCACTCTTCACCGCTTTGCGGTGATCATCAAAGGCATCGCGGCTCTGCCCCTTGGGCGGGAAGACGTTGTAATGAAGGTTGCCATCGCCCAAATGCCCGAAACAGTTGATACGGAACGGACCTAACGCACCGATCACCTCGGCCCCTTGCCGAATGAAGTCGGGAATGGTCGAAATCGGGACCGAGATATCGTGGCTTGAGACGGACCCGATCAGGCGATTGGCCTCAGGGATACGCTCACGAACAGCCCACAGCGCGCGGCGCTGCGCCTCGCTCTGGGCAATCACGCCATCTTGGACAAGGCCCCGAGGCTCCGCAGCAGCGAAAATCGCCTCCAAACGCTCAGACGCGGTCTGTCCGGCCGCCAATCCAAGCTCGATAAGCACGCTCCATTCGGGCGGAGTATCGAATGGCTGGCGAACATCGGGCAGCACCTCGGTCAGGAAATCCAACCCTTGCCGGTGGATCAGTTCAAACGAACTGACCGTCTCGCCCACCAAATCGCGCGCAAGGGCCAGCAGGTCGATCGCGGCCTCGGGCGAGGCCACTTGAAACATCGCTGTCCCTACCTCAGCCGGACGTGGAAACAGCTTAAGGGAGACGGCGGTTATGATCCCCAGCGTCCCCTCGGACCCGATCAACAGATTGCGTAGATCATAGCCCGTGTTGTCTTTTCTCAACCGGCTCAGCCCATGCCAGATTTCACCGCTGGGCAACACCGCCTCTAGCCCAAGGCACAGATCACGCGCATTGCCATATCGCAGCACATTGACGCCCCCGGCATTGGTCGCAAGGTTGCCTCCGATCCGGCACGACCCCTGCGCGGCCAGAGAAAGGGGAAACAGCCTGTCCGCCGCCTCTGCTGCGGCCTGTACATCCTCGAGAACGGCCCCAGCCTCGGCAATCAGAACGTTTTCAGTTGGATAAACCTCGCGAATGGCGGTCATACGCTCCAGCGAGACCAGCAAAGGTGCCGGACCGGAGATCATGACCTGACCGCCCACCAAGCCCGTGCCGCCGCCATAGGGCACAATCGGCACGCGCGCATCCGAGGCAAGCCGTACCAGCGCCGCCACGTCCTGCACGCTACGCGGCAGGGCCAGCAGCCCAATTTCGCCGGCAAACCGGTTGCGCGGCTCTTCCAGGTAACGTTCAGAAACCGGACGCAACGCATCATCGCCCAATTCAGCGCGAATAGCGTCAGCAAGCTTGGCATCTGCGGGGTTCAAATCCATACGCCTTCCTTGCCCAACATGCGCGCGACCGGCAAGCCCTATTCCAGATCGATCAGATATTGCGGCTCTAGCACGACAACTGTGGGCCGGTCCGGCAAACTGCGCAGCGAGACGGTCAGCTCTGACACACCATCGCGCACAACCGGGAAGTCATTGCGAATATCGACGAGAAAGCGATCCAGCGAGAACCCCGAGAACCAATGCATTGGAATAATCACCGAGCTTTTCAGCCGCTTGAGGACCGAGATCATCTCGGGCAGAGGCATGGTTGTCCCGCCATCAACGGCCGCCATCACAACATCCAACCGCCCCAGCGCGGCAAACTGCTCGTCAGAGGGCACGTGATGCAAATGCCCCAAGTGACCGATGCACAGCCCTTCGACCTCGAACACGAAAATCGAGTTTCCCTTCTCCTCGACCCCACCATAGGACGACCGGATATCGGTCGAGACATTGCGCACCAGCATCTCGCCCAGATCCAGATGATGGTCGATCCCCTGCCCGAACTCACCCCACCCCGGCAGCACATGCGGAATGGCTGGGTCCGGGTGCGCCGTCCAATGGGTGCTGTGCGCATGGTTCATCGTCACGACATCGGGGATCAGATCAGCGCTGCCGATGAACCCGGTGAAATCCGTGACCGCGTTCAGCCCACCCGCAGTCTGAATCAGAAAGGAGGCATGCGCGATATAGCTGATCCGCACCGAAAACTCCGGCACCGGATCCTGCCACGCTGCCTTGTGCAGATATTCAATCCCAGGTGCTGCATCAGCTATGGCTATGCAATGGCTCGGCCGCCGCTCCTGCGCCGCAGCCGCACCCGAGAGAAATATCAATACAGCCACAATCCAGCGCATAGGAAGAGTGTAGCGCATCCCTCCGCCAAGTCATGCCCCTTGTTCATCTGGCCAAAAATATCCCGGGGGAGGCGCGGCTTGCCGCGACGGGGGCAGAGCCCCCTACCCCGCGTCCGTCCTGCCCCGCCGGTCCGACCGCAAGCTGGCATAAAGAACATGCGTCCGCCACCGCCCGTTGATCTGCAGATAGGACTGCGCCACGCCTTCGTACTTAAAACCCGAGCGTTCCAACAACCCGCGTGAGGGTTTGTTTTCAGGTAAACAAGCCGCCTCAATCCGGCTCAGGTCCAGACGGGTGAAGGCGTGATGAACGACCGCGCCTATGGCCTCGCGCATGTAGCCGTTGCGCGCAAAGCTCTGCCCGGTCCAATAGCCCAGCGTTCCAGCCTGCGCAGGACCGCGGCGGATGTTGTCCAGTGTGATCGCCCCCACCAGCACGTCGTCTGAGCGGCGGAACAGAAACAACGGGATCGCGGTTCCGCTGGCGACTGAGCGCTGCGCCCAATAGACCCGGTTGGTGAAAGACTTGCGGCTCAAATGATCCTGCGCCCAGATCGGCTCCCAGGGGGTCAGATACTCCTCTGAGGCGCGGCGCAGAGCGGCCCATTCGTTGAAGTCGGAATGCACAGGCGGGCGCAGCCTTAGCCGCGCGGTTTCAAGTTTCAGCTTGCGCCTGCCTAACAGCATCACGCCGCACGCCTCTCCTGCATTTCTGCCAAGGATGGCGCACCCGAGACCGGACCATAGAGCGCCAAGGCCGCCGGGGCCTGAACGGCCATACGTTCGGCGAAGGCCCGGACATCCTCGGTACTGACGGCATCAATCTTGGCGACGGTATCTTCCAACGAAGGCACCCGCCCCCAGATCTGCACCAGACGCGCCAGACGCTCAGCCCGGTTCGAGGGGCTTTCCAGACCCATCAGCATCCCGGCTTTCATCTGCGCACGGGCACGGGCGACCTCTTCTTCGCTCATGTCATCAGCAGCGCGCTTCATCTCGTCTATCGTGATGGTTGCAAGCTCGGCGACCTGATCGGCAGACGTGCCCGCGTAAATCGTGGTTGTCCCGGTATCCGCGTAGGCCCCGGTCTGCGCAAATATGGTATAGCACAGCCCGCGCGACTCGCGGACTTCCTGGAACAGGCGCGAGGACATGCCGCCGCCCAACGCCGTCGAATAGATCTGAGCGGTATAGATCCCGTCGTCGCGATAGCCCGGGCTTTCCAGCGCCAGTGCAAAATGCGCCTGCTCCAGATCTTTCTCCTGCCGAGCTTCACCACCGGTGAACCGAGCGGCCTCGGGGATCAAACCTTTGCGCGGTTGCAGATGACCGAACATCTCTTCGGCCATTTTCATCAGCGCGTCGTGATCGACAGCACCCGCCGCAGATAGGATCATTTGTTCGGGGCCATAATGTTCGGCCACGAAGCCTGAAAGATCCTCTCGCGAGAAAGAGCTGACCCGTTCAGTCGGCCCAAGAATGGTGCGGCCAAGAGGCTGGTCGTGATAGCTTTGTTCCTGCAGCCAGTCGAAAATCACATCGTCGGGCGTGTCATAGGCCTGACCGATTTCCTGCAGGATCACGCCACGTTCAACCTCGATCTCGCGCGGATCAAAGACCGGGTTCAGAACGATGTCACCGATCACGTCCATCGCCAGCGCCACGTCATCCTTCAGAACACGGGCGTAGTAGGCCGTCACCTCGCGCGAGGTATAGGCGTTGATGTACCCACCCACATCCTCGATCGCCTCAGCGATTTGCAGCGAAGAACGCCGCTCGGTTCCCTTGAACGCCATATGCTCAAGGAAATGCGCAATCCCGTTCTGCTCGATCCGCTCATGCCGCCCGCCGGCGGTCACCCAGATGCCGATGGCTGCCGATTGCAGCCCCGGCATATGTTCACTGACGATACGAAAACCGTTCTTCAGCTGGTCTTGTCTGACTGTCACTCAGCGATATGCCTTCTGATATGATCCTCAAGGGCACCCAGATCATTGGCAATCCGCGTCACCCGTTCCGGACGTTCATACAGATCAGACATGCGGGATGGAAGAGGCAGATGTTCCCCGCTCGCCTTCTCGACCGCTGCCGGGAATTTCGCGGGGTGCGCGGTGGCCAGAGTGATCATAGGCACATCCGCTGCGCGGTGATCCTCGGCCACTTTGATGCCAATGGCCGAATGCGGGCAGACCAGCTCGGCACTATGGGCCAGAGTGTGTTTGATCGTCTCAAGCGTCTCATCCTCGGACACGCGGCCCGAATCAAAGCTCTCACGCAGCGATTCCATCGCGCCTTGGCTGACGTTGAAGCCGCCGGATTTCAGCTCATCCATCAACTGAGCGACCGCGCTGCCATCCTCGCCATAGGCATAGTACAGGGCGCGTTCAAAATTTGAGCTGACCTGAATATCCATCGACGGGCTGATCGAGGGGATGGTCTCGCCCTTGAAATATCCCTCACCCGACAGGCAGCGGTGCAGAATGTCGTTCTGGTTGGTCGCGACGACCAGACGGTCGATGGGCAGGCCCATGCGTTTGGCCAGATAGCCTGCGAAGATGTCCCCGAAATTACCGGTTGGCACGGTGAAGCTGACCTTGCGATGCGGCGCGCCAAGGCTGACAGCAGCCGAGAAGTAGTAGACGATCTGCGCCAGAACGCGGGCAAAGTTGATCGAGTTCACGCCCGCCAGTTTGACCTCATCCCGGAAATCGAAATCGTTGAACATATCCTTCAGAGCGGCCTGGCAATCGTCAAAATCGCCATCCACGGCGAGCGCATGGACATTGCTATCCGCTGGCGTCGTCATTTGGCGGCGCTGCACCTCGGACACCCGACCATGAGGATAGAGGATGAACACATCCACCGCATCCAGCCCCCGGAATGCCTCAATCGCGGCCGAGCCGGTGTCGCCACTGGTCGCACCCACGATGGTCACGCGGTCATTGCGGCGTTTCAGGGCCACCTGGAACAGCTGACCGATCAACTGCATGGCAAAGTCCTTGAAGGCCAGAGTGGGCCCGTGGAACAGCTCCAACAAGAAGTGGTTTTCGTTCAGCTGCTTTAGCGGCGCGCGGGCGTCGTGGCCGAAGCCTTCATAGGCGCGGGCGATGATCTGTTTGAACTCATCCTCTGCGAAGGAGCCGCTGACATAGGGCCACATCACGCAAAACGCGATCTCTTCGTAGGACGGACCAGCCATTGCGGCGATCTCATCATGGCTGAGTGTCGGGATTTCGGCGGGCAGGTACAGGCCACCATCACGGGCCAGCCCGGTCAGCATCGCCTCTTCAAAGCTCAGTTCAGGCGCCTGGCCACGGGTCGAGATGTATTTCATTGCGAGTCACTCTCAGAAGGGGCGCGATTGCGCCACAGGAAGTATCCGGTCATCACGGCCCAGACGAGGGCCAGTCCAAACCATGTGATTGCATATTGCAGGTGATCATTGGGAATTCCTGCCGTGTCGACAGGCAGCGGCGTCACGCCCAGATCGGTCTGAGACCGGGCGATCAGCAAGATCGGCTCGGTCCCCAGCGCGGCGGCCAGATTGGGCACGTCGCGGGCGAACCAGATGTTGCTGTCGATATCGGCATCGGGCGTGTAACTGTCGATCTCATCGGGCCAATGCAGGTTGCCTGTCACCTCCATCGGGCCGGTCAAACGATCAGTCTGCTTGGCCGTGGTGGGCACAAAACCGCGGTCAACCAGAATGGTGCGATCTTGGGTACTGAATGACTGGATGATGCGATACCCGGCACCGACCTGCTTGACTGAGACCAGAACGTGGATCTCGCCTGGCTCCATATCACCAGAGACCGTCACAGGCAGATATTTGTCTTCATCCTCTGACACCTGTTGCGGCAGCGGAACTGGTTCGGCGGCGATGCGGCTGTCAATCTCGGACAGGATCTCTTGCTTCCACGCCAGACGCTGGACCTGCCAAGTACCAAGCCACAGCAATACGCCCAAACCGGCGAGACTGAAGATCAGCAGAAACAGAGTGCGGCGCATGGAAGGACTATCGCTCGTTGCAGGAACCGGCGTCTTGTTAAGGGGGGCAGGCACGAGAATGCAACCACGCAATTGTATGGGGCGCAATCTTGCCTTCGAAAATGCGAAAAAGCCGCCCCGAAGAGCGGCTTTTACAGTTCAAAACCAGTATCGCTTAGAACAGCGGCGCCTGTCCCCAGATGTAGACTGCGAAGAACAGGAACAGCCAGACAACGTCAACGAAGTGCCAGTACCAGGCTGCGGCCTCGAAACCGACGTGCTTCTCGGGGGTAAAGTCCCCTTTCAGTGCGCGGATCAGACAGACTGTCAGGAAGATCGTACCGATGACTACGTGGAAGCCGTGGAAGCCGGTTGCCATGAAGAAGTTCGAGTAGAACTGGTCACCGCCAAACTGCCAGTCCTCATGGGCCAGCAGCTCGTAGTATTCAAACGCCTGGAGTGCCGTAAACAGGATACCCAGCACGATACCGATGGCCAGACCGTTGATCAACGCCTTGCGGTCGTTGTCGTGAACCAGAGCGTGGTGCGCCCAGGTGATCGCACAGCCCGACAGCAGCAGGACCAAAGTGTTGATCAGCGGCAGGTGGAACGGATCAACCGCATGGATATCCGGCTGGATGTATTCGGTGCCCGCATAGTCGTACATCGGGTACATGCGATGTTTGAAGAACGACCAGAACCAGGCGAAGAAGAACATCACCTCGGACATCACAAACAGGATGAAGCCATAGCGCAGGCCGATGCGCACGACCGGCGTATGGTCGCCCTGACGACTTTCCACCACAACTTCGGACCACCAGGCGAACATGGTGTACAGCACGGCGACGAGACCGGCCCAGAACAGCCACGGCGTCACACCGTGCATCCAAAGGACGGCTCCGAACAGCATCACAAAGCCACCGACAGCGCCGATCAGCGGCCAGATCGACGGGGCCAGAATGTGATAATCATGGTTTTTTGCGTGTGCCATCAGCGTCCCTCACCTAAAGGCGTTAGTTCGTGTTTGTGTCTTCCTGCGTTTCAAGGGCGGCATAGCCCTCCTGACTTCCGACCTTTTTGTTGATCTGACTGGGTTTTTGGTTTGTTTTCAGGTGTGGTTGCTCAGAGGCGCGTTGTAGTGCCCCATTATTATAAAAAGTATTGACATGGGCCTTCAGATGGCTAACCTCTTCGCCCATGTTCATCCGCACCAAACATGACGCAAAGCTCAACCGCACACGGATCCAGATCGTTGAATCCGTCCGCACCGGCTCCAAGGTACGCCAGAAGATCCTGCGCCATGTGGGTGTGGCCCATAACGACAGCGAGATTGAGGATATCAAGCGTCTGGCGGGCCGCTTGATGGAGCAATTACGCATTGATCGCTCGCCGCAAATGGAACTGTTCACGCCCACGGAATATGCCGATCTGCAGGCGCTGGTGCGCCGCGCTCCGCGGCCGGACAAGCTTGGCGTTGATCTTGCCGAGTGCCGTGAGGAGGCGCGGGTCTCTCTGGGTCTGCGGGATGTCATGGGGACGATGTATGACCAACTGGGTTGGGGGGCCCTTCTGGGGGCGGCGCGTAAAAGTGCCAATCGCATTGTGAAAGAGCTGGTTATGGCGCGGATCGCACAGCCCGAGAGCAAGCGCGCGACCGTGGAGGCGTTGGAGAACCAGGCAGGCATCACGCTCAATCTGGACGTGGTCTATCGGAGCATGGATTACATCAATACGCCGGTGATAGACGGGATTTGCAAAACCTCTCACGCGGCGGCAGAGAAGTTGCTGGGCGGGCCAGTGACCGTGCTGTTCTACGATTGCACGACCCTGGCCTTTGACACCGAGCGCGAGGACCCGGCCGAGGATGCGGACGGGGTCGAGCAGGATCATCTTCTGGCCAAGGGCTTCAGCAAGGATGGCAAGCATCACCGCGCTCAGGTCATGCTGGCGCTGATCGTCACCTCCGATGGGCTGCCTGTGGGCTATGAACTCTTCCCGGGAAACACCTGGGAAGGTCATACGCTGGAAGCTGCGCTGAAGGCGTTGGAGGGACGCTTCGACGTGGCCAGGGTCACGTTCGTGGCCGATGCCGCCATGCTCAGCAAGGACAACCAGCAGATGTTGCAGAACAAGGGTCTGCCCTACATCCTCGGCTATCGCATGAAGTCCGCCCCGGCCGCCGTGAAGGCGAACATTTTGAGCCCGGAGGGACGCCAGCCTTGGGCTGGACACGGTTCTGAAGAGGCAACCGAGAAGGGCTGGTACAAGGTGATCGACCAGGAGGGAGCGCGGGTCATTGTGACCTGGTCACCCACCCGGGCACGCAATGATGCCCACAAGCGCGACAAGGCAATCGAAAAGCTGCACAAGAAGCTCAAGCGCTCTCGCAAACCCGGCAGCTTCAGCAGCCGGGGATATGGCCGCTTCCTGGCCTTCCCCGACAGCGGGGACGTCACGCTGGATGATGCAAAGATCAAGGCAGCGGCACAATGGGACGGGCTGCATGCCATTGTTGTTCATGGTGCGGACGAACTGGAGGCACAGGACGTCATTGCCCGCTATCACCAGTTGTGGGAGATCGAAGCCTGCTTCCGCACCAACAAGCACGATCTGAAAATCCGGCCCATCTATCACTGGTCGCCGCGTCGGGTCCGGGCCCATATCGCCATCTGCTACATGGCCTTCTGCTGCCTGCAGCACCTGCGCAAGCATCTGGACCTGCTCGGACACCCGATGAGCCCGGCTCGTATCCGCAACGAGTTGAACGCATTGCAGCTCTCGATCCTGCGCCACAAAGGCACCCCTGACCGCTACGGCATGCCAAGCCATGCCACGGTCGATGCCAGACGCATCCTCACCTGCGTCGGCCTGACCTGGAACGAAGCCCCTTTCAAGATACCCCCCGGGCGCACCCGAAAAACTGGCCAGACCAAAGCCTGAGCTCCCTCAACACTCCGAAACAATCGCTGGCGAAAAAAGTCCGTGTAGTGCCTTTTGGCAACCAAGGCATAATAATATCAATGACTTATACGAAAAAATGTCGGAAGTCAGGAAACAGAGTGCGGCGCATGGAAGGACTATCGCTCGTTGCAGGAACCGGCGTCTTGTTAAGGGGGGCAGGCACGAGAATGCAACCACGCAATTGTATGGGGCGCAATCTTGCCTTCGAAAATGCGAAAAAGCCGCCCCGAAGAGCGGCTTTTACAGTTCAAAACCAGTATCGCTTAGAACAGCGGCGCCTGTCCCCAGATGTAGACTGCGAAGAACAGGAACAGCCAGACAACGTCAACGAAGTGCCAGTACCAGGCTGCGGCCTCGAAACCGACGTGCTTCTCGGGGGTAAAGTCCCCTTTCAGTGCGCGGATCAGACAGACTGTCAGGAAGATCGTACCGATGACTACGTGGAAGCCGTGGAAGCCGGTTGCCATGAAGAAGTTCGAGTAGAACTGGTCACCGCCAAACTGCCAGTCCTCATGGGCCAGCAGCTCGTAGTATTCAAACGCCTGGAGTGCCGTAAACAGGATACCCAGCACGATACCGATGGCCAGACCGTTGATCAACGCCTTGCGGTCGTTGTCGTGAACCAGAGCGTGGTGCGCCCAGGTGATCGCACAGCCCGACAGCAGCAGGACCAAAGTGTTGATCAGCGGCAGGTGGAACGGATCAACCGCATGGATATCCGGCTGGATGTATTCGGTGCCCGCATAGTCGTACATCGGGTACATGCGATGTTTGAAGAACGACCAGAACCAGGCGAAGAAGAACATCACCTCGGACATCACAAACAGGATGAAGCCATAGCGCAGGCCGATGCGCACGACCGGCGTATGGTCGCCCTGACGACTTTCCACCACAACTTCGGACCACCAGGCGAACATGGTGTACAGCACGGCGACGAGACCGGCCCAGAACAGCCACGGCGTCACACCGTGCATCCAAAGGACGGCTCCGAACAGCATCACAAAGCCACCGACAGCGCCGATCAGCGGCCAGATCGACGGGGCCAGAATGTGATAATCATGGTTTTTTGCGTGTGCCATCAGCGTCCCTCACCTAAAGGCGTTAGTTCGTGTTTGTGTCTTCCTGCGTTTCAAGGGCGGCATAGCCCTCGGGCAGGTCAATTTCGTAAAATGTATACGACAGAGTAATCGTATGCACATATTTCGCTTCAAGGTCTTCGACCATTTCCGGGTCAACAAAGAAGCTGACCGGCATCTCTACCCGCTCACCGGGTTGCAGAACCTGCTCTTCAAAGCAGAAACAGGCGATCTTCTGGAAATACCCACCTGCCGAATACGGCGCGACGTTGTAGGACGCCTGTCCGGCAATCGGGCGATCAGTCGGGTTGTAGGCCTCATAGAAGGCCAGCCCGGTTTCACCGATGCGCACCTCCATCTCACGCTCGACGGGCTTGAACTCCCACGCCATGTCCTTGGCTTTGGATGCGTCGAAACGGACCGTCACTTTACGGTCGAGGATATCATCAGGCGCGGCTTCGGCGACGCCGGTGGTGCCTCCGAATCCGGTAACACGGCAGAACCAGTCGTAAAACGGCACAGCCGCCCAGGCGAGGCTGCCCATCAGGACAACCACACCCACGGTTTGCACAACAGTTTTCTGAGGACCGGACAGAGCCATCAGTTTTGCACCTCCTGCACGGGTTGCCCCAGGCTGGTGCCCGAGACCTTGACGATTGTGAGGCCGAAGATGATCACGATGAAGGCCGCAAGTGTCAGGCCAACACCCAGGTTTCGGCTGAAACGACGTTCGTGAATTTCGTGGCTTTTGCGCAGGCTCATGACCAGCCCCCCATGCCGTAGGGTTTCAGCAGCGCCTCAACCAGAATCGCGCCAAAATGCAGGAACAGGTAAAGCAGAGACAGCTTGAAGAAGCTCCGCTCGACCTTGAAATTGTCCGCTTCCGCGTCGTCTTCGGTACGGCGCGATATCTGCCATGCGCCGCGCAGGAACAGGGCGTTCAGCACCAGAGCAACCGCTAGATAGATCGGCCCGCCGATGTCTGAGAACGCGGTCCCAACGGCCAGAACAGCCAGAAGGCCGGTGTAAACGAGAATATGCTTACGGGTCGCGCGACGACCATGGGTCACGGTCAACATAGGCACGCCAGCATCGTCATAGTCCGAGCGCATGAACAGCGCCAGCGCCCAAAAATGCGGAGGCGTCCACATGAAGGTCAGGGCAAACATCAACCAAGGCTCAAGCGTCATCGACCCTGTTGCGGCAACCCAGCCGATCACCGGAGGGAACGCCCCTGCCGCGCCGCCAATCACGATGTTCTGCGGCGTCGAGCGCTTCAGCCACATCGTGTAGACCACAACGTAGAAGAAAATGGTGAAGCCAAGAAACGCGCCGGCGAACCAGTTGGTCGCAAGGCCCAGCATGATCACCGACAGGCCGGACAGCGCCAGACCCAGCGATAGCGCCTCGCCTTCCTGTACCTTACCAGCGGGAATCGGGCGTCCCTTGGTCCGCTTCATCACCCGGTCGATATCCGCATCCCACCACATGTTCAGCGCGCCTGACGCACCGCCACCGATGGCGATAAACAGGATGGCGCAGAATCCCACGAAAGGATGTACCGACACCGGAGCCGCCAGCAAACCGACCAGAGCCGTAAACACGACCAGAGACATCACCCGCGGCTTCAGCAGGGCGAAATAATCGCCAAAGCTGGCCTCATCCGCGTATGCCTTGGCGGTCGATGTGCTGGCATTGATGCTTGCGTCGGTCATCTTGGGTCCTTTTGGGGCGAAAGCTGCGCGCTCTAGCGCGCAGCCAACGAGTATTCTAAGGCGCGAACGCCCAGTCTACGCTCAGTTCGAGGCCACCTGGAAGTTTTGCGGCGTGCCCGCATATTCCTCGATCGCGCCGTTCAGCCATTGTTCGTAGGCCTCTTCGCTGACCACTTTTACGGTGATCGGCATATACGCGTGGTCCTTACCGCAAAGCTCGGAGCACTGGCCGAAATATACGCCCTCTTTGTCAGCTTCGAACCATAGTTCAGCCAGACGACCGGGAACGCCATCCTGCTTCACGCCGAAGGACGGGATCGTCCACGAGTGGATCACGTCAGACGCGGTAACCTGCATCACGATGACCTTGCCGACCGGAACCACGACAGCGGTATCAGTAGCCAGCAGCCATTCATCATCGCTGTAGCCCGCATCAGCCAGTTTGGCGCGCATGGCGTCATCCAGAACGAAGGGGGTCACATCCGCATCTGCGGGGCGCGCACCCTCATCCAGCGTGGCAGGGTGGCCAAGCAGGTAGCTGTCGAACGCGAAATCTTGATCAACATATTCGTAGGTCCAGTACCACTGGTTGCCGACCACTTTGATGACCACGTCACCTTCGGGAATTTCCTGCTGCTTGAACAGAACCGGCAGAGAGAAGGCGCCGATGAACACCAGAATCAGGATCGGGCCCAAAGTCCAGGCGATCTCAACCGGGGTATAGTGCGAGAACCGCGCCGGTGTCGGGTTGGCGCGCTGGTTGTAGCGCACGATGCAGTAAACCAGCAGCGCAGCAACAAACAGGCAGATCACGGTGATGATCACCAGAATCATCGCGTCCAGCCTGTGAATCCCGTCTGCAAGGCTGGTCGCTGCGGGTTGAAAGCCCATTCCACCGTCAACCGGCTTGCCAATTATCTCAAGCTCCTGAGCCATGGCGGGAAGGCTGGAGAGGGCCGTAGCAAGCCCGGAAAGCATCAAAGCATTCTTCATGTCTTGTCCTGATCGTTTGATCTTTGCGTCTCTGGCGAAAAGGTATGAATCGGTGAAACCACACCCGTTGTCTTTGGCCGCGTTAAAAACCATATTCCTGCGGGTAGATAAAGCAAAATGCTTGCGTCAAACAGACGCTATTTTTGATCTGGATCAAACCGGAAAGGTCACAACCCATGACTCAGGCCCCGTTTCGCCCTTTTGAAAGCGCTCTTCCGCATGATGAAGCGCTCTCCATTTTGCAATCGGCGACCTCCGGGGCCGAGGACGGAGAACTGTTTGTCGAACGGCGGAAGTCCGAGTCTCTGGTCTTTGACGATGGTCGGTTGAAGACCGCCTCATACGATGCGTCCGAGGGATTCGGGCTACGCGCCGTACAGGGCGAAGTTGCAGGCTACGCCCATTCGACGGAGGTTTCGATTCCCGCGTTGAAACGCGCTTCCGAGACCGCTCGGCTGGCCATTGGTGAGGGAGGCGGCACCCTGGCCGAGGCCCCGAAGGCGACCAACAAACGCCTTTATGCCGATGAAGATCCCATTGAAACCGCCAGCTTTCCGGTCAAAGTCGAGACCCTACGCGAGATCGACGCCTTCGCTCGTGATCTGGACCCCCGCGTCGTGCAAGTCAGCGCGACCATCGCCGCCGCGGTGCAAGAGGTCGAGATCCTGCGCCCCGACGGTGTGCTGGTGCGCGACGTGCGCCCGATGACTCGGGTGAATGTCTCAGTCATCGTCGAGCAGAATGGCCGCCGTGAAACCGGCTCGGCGGGCGGTGGTGGCCGTATGGGTCTGAGCGGGCTGATTGATCCCGCCGACTGGCAGAACAAGGCGCGTGAGGCCTTACGGATCGCATTGGTCAACCTCGAAGCTGTCCCTGCCCCAGCCGGAGTGATGGAGGTCGCCTTAGGCCCCGGTTGGCCCGGTATTCTGTTGCACGAAGCCATCGGGCACGGGCTGGAAGGGGATTTCAATCGCAAGGGCAGCTCGGCCTTTGCAGGTCTGATGGGGCAGCAAATTGCCTCCAAGGGCGTGACCGTAGTGGATGATGGCACGATTGCTGACCGGCGCGGCTCGATCACTGTGGATGACGAGGGAACGCCAAGCTCTCGGACTGTCCTGATTGAGGACGGAATCCTGACTGGGTACATGCAGGACCGCCAGAACGCGCGCCTGATGGGTGTCGCCCCTACCGGCAATGGACGGCGGCAGAGCTACGCGCACAAACCGATGCCGCGCATGACCAATACGGTGATGCTGGGCGGCGATGCCGACCCGGCCGCTCTAGTTGCTGATATCAAGGACGGTATTTGGGCCGTGGGTTTCGGTGGTGGTCAGGTCGACATCACCAACGGCAAATTCGTCTTTTCCTGTACCGAGGCCTACCGGGTCGAAAACGGCAAGATCGGCGCTCCGGTCAAAGGCGCGACGCTGATCGGGGATGGACCTTCTGCGCTGAACCGCATCCGTGGGTTGGGCAACGACATGGCGCTGGATCCGGGAATGGGAACCTGCGGCAAGGATGGTCAATGGGTGCCCGTAGGTGTCGGCCAGCCAACGGTTCTGATGGACGGACTGACCGTCGGAGGCTCCGCCGCCTGAGTCGGAATCACCTGAAATAGGAAAGGCGCAGGGTTAACATTGCGCCTTTTCGCCAAAGTGGCTGAAGTCAATTGGAATTGCGGTTCATTCACCTTGGTAGAAGTTTTATACTTACAATACAATTGCTTAACAGCATTCCCTGGAGAACACGCCCAAAAAATTGCATCTAATTTTCAACGATTTACAGGCTGTTAACCCCGACACACGTAAACCAGTTCTGCAATCAGGCGGAGCATCGGATGACCGAAGAGCAGCATTCTTCCAATCACCCCCCACTCCCACCCACCACGGAAGAGGATCGGTTTTCGTGGCTCCGCCTGTTGCGCTCACGCAAGGTTGGTCCGGCGACGTTTCGTCGGCTGCTAAGCGAACATGGCTCAGCGCAGAACGCGCTGGCCGCGCTGCCTGAAATGGCACGCGCTGCCGGAATAAACGGGTATGAAATCTGCCCCCCCGGCGTGATTGAGGCGGAACTCAAGGCCGCACAAGCCGCCAAAGCGCGGCTTGTGTGCCTTGGGTCCGCTGATTTTCCAAAAGCTCTGCAGGATGTATCTGACGCGCCGCCGCTTCTATGGGCTGTTGGCGATCTTACGATGCTGCAGAAACCCGCAATCGCAATGGTGGGCGCGCGCAATTGTTCCTCGCTCGGCGCGCGCATGGCCCGTGGTCTGGCGAAAGAACTAGGTGATCTCGGTCACGTCATTGTCTCTGGCCTTGCCCGAGGGATCGACACTTCGGCCCATCTGGCCGCGCTGGACACTGGCACCATCGCCGTGATGGCCGGAGGGATTGATGTCATCTACCCGGCCGAGAACAGCGAACTGGCGTATAAGATCGGTGAGGCCGGTCTACGCCTGTCAGAGCAACCTATGGGGCTGACACCACAAGCCCGCCACTTTCCGCGCCGCAACCGGATTATATCGGGGCTGGCGCAAGCCGTCGTGGTGGTTGAGGCCGCAGCTAAATCAGGCAGCCTGATCACTGCAAGGGACGCGCTAGACCAAGGGCGCGAGGTCCTCGCCGTGCCCGGTCATCCGTTCGATGCACGGGCCTCTGGATGCAATTTGTTGATTCGGGACGGCGCGACCTTGATCCGGTCTGCAGAAGATGTGATCGAAGCCCTGCCCAAGGGAGAAGACCTCTTCCAAACGCGCAGTGAGCCCTCTGCTCCGCCAACACCCACACCTGCAGTAGCGCTACACGATCAAATCCTGGAACGACTCGGCCCATCGCCCATCGCCGAAGACCAACTGCTGCGCGATATCGCCGCTTCGGCCGGCGATCTTGGTCCCGCTTTGGTAGATCTGGAACTTGAGGGCCGAATCCAGCGCCAACCTGGTGGGCTTTTGTCGCTAGCAAGCTGAACTGGGCATGCCGCCACGCGGCACCCTTTAAGGCTTCGCCTGCCCCAAAGGCGTATAGAACGCTGAAATCTTGGGTTTTTTCACACTGCAAAAGGAACGCATTGACATTCCGGCCTTGCCCCACACATTTTGCACGACCATAACAGGCGCCCTATTCGTCGAGCGAGGTTTCCCCTTAAATGCCCGTAGTTGTTGTAGAATCTCCGGCCAAAGCGAAAACAATCAATAAATATCTCGGCCCCGACTACACGGTTCTGGCCTCCTACGGCCATGTTCGGGACTTGCCGCCCAAGGACGGATCAGTCGATACCGACCACGAATTCGAGATGAAGTGGGAGGTCGGCAATGACAGCAAGAAGCACGTCAAAGCAATTGCCGATGCGCTGAAAGAAGACAACGCCCTGATCCTCGCAACCGACCCTGATCGCGAGGGAGAAGCGATCAGTTGGCACTTGCAGGAAGCGCTGACCAAGCGGCGCTCGATCAAGAAAGATACGCCGGTCAGCCGCGTGACCTTCAACGCGATCACCAAAGAGGCCGTCACCCAGGCGATGCAAAACCCGCGCGAGGTCGACATGCCGCTGGTTGAGGCCTACCTGGCCCGTCGCGCGCTGGACTATCTGGTGGGCTTCAACCTATCGCCGGTTCTGTGGCGTAAATTGCCCGGCGCGAAATCGGCAGGTCGGGTGCAATCTGTCTGCCTGCGGCTGATCGTCGAACGCGAGATGGAGATCGAAGCGTTCAAGCCGGTCGAATACTGGTCGGTCAAGGCCCTGTTCGAAACACCGCGCGGCCAGACCTACGAGGCGCGCCTGGTCACCTATGCCGGCAAAAAGCTGGACAAGCACGATCTGAAAGACGCGACACAGGCGGAGCTGGCTGTTCAGGCCATCACCAGCCGCGCACTAAGCGTGACCTCGGTCGAGGCGAAACCTGCGGCACGCAACCCCAGCGCGCCCTTCATGACCTCGACCCTGCAACAGGAGGCTAGCCGCAAGTTCGGCATGGGTGCGCGGCACGCGATGCAGGTGGCGCAACGCCTCTATGAGGCAGGCTACATCACCTATATGCGAACTGACGGCATCGACATGGCCCCCGAAGCGGTCGCCGCCACGCGCGACGCGATTTCGGATCGCTATGGCGCCGAATATGTGCCGGACAGCCCGCGCATCTACAAGAACAAGGCCAAGAACGCGCAGGAAGCGCACGAGTGTATCCGCCCGACGGACATGACGCGCGATGCAAAAGAGCTAAAGGTGACTGATGAAGATCAGCGCAAGCTCTACGATCTGATCTGGAAGCGCACGATTGCTTGCCAGATGGCTGCTGCGCGCCTAGAACGCACAACCGTTGAAATCGGCAGCGACGATGCTCAGGTCGGCCTGCGCGCGACCGGTCAGGTGGTGCTGTTTGACGGCTTTATGCGGGTCTACGAAGAGGGCCGCGACGATGTGGCAGATGACGACGAAAAGCGCCTGCCTCAGATCATGCAGGGCGATCCTGCGCGGTTTGCCAAGGACTCTCTGATTGGCCAATTCGAAAAGGCGACAGGTGAGGCTCAGGTCACAGAAGGCGCAAAAACCGCGAAAGAAGCAATTCTGTCCGAAAACGAATCCGTTCTGGCGCTGCAGCACCACACGCAGCCGCCTCCGCGCTATACCGAGGCCACATTGGTCAAGCGGATGGAAGAACTGGGGATCGGCCGTCCTTCGACCTACGCCTCGATCGTGACCACGATTCAGGACCGCGAATATGTACGCAAGGACAAGAACCGCCTGATCCCCGAGGAAAAAGGCCGGATCGTTACGATCTTTCTGCTGAACTTCTTCCGCCAATACGTGGGCTATGAGTTCACGGCGAATCTGGAAGAAGAGTTGGACGACGTCAGCGCCGGCGATCGCGACTACAAGGATCTGCTGGGCAAGTTCTGGCGCGATTTCTCAGCCGCGATTGGCGAAACGTCTGAGCTGCGAATCTCGGAAGTGCTGGACAAGCTCGACGAAGCACTGGCCCCGCAATTATATCCGCCTCGTGAGGACGGATCGGACCCGCGCATTTGCCCGAAATGTGGGACGGGGCAACTGCATCTTAAAACTTCTCGTACCGGCGGGTTCGTTGGCTGCGGCAACTATCCCGAATGCACCTATACTCGCCCCATCGCGGGCGAGGGGGCCGAAGGAGATGAACGTCTTCTCGGTGAGGATGCAGGCGATGAGATCTGGCTGAAATCCGGCCGGTTCGGTCCCTATGTCCAGCGCGGAGAGCCGACGCCAGAGAACAAGAAACCGCCGCGCGCCTCTCTGCCGCGTGGGTGGAGCAAGGATGACATAGATCTGGAGAAGGCCCTGACCCTGCTGTCCCTGCCCCGCCAGATTGGTGAACATCCTGAAGGCGGTATGATCAGCTCGAACTTCGGACGGTTCGGGCCGTATATCATGCACCAACTGCCGGAAGAGGCGAAACCGGTCTACGTCAATGTCAAGGACCCCAATGACGTGTTCGAAATCGGCATGAACCGCGCGGTTGAGATGCTGGCCGAAAAGCGTGCCAATCCCGGTCGCGGGCGGAGCGCCGCTGCGAAGCCATTGAAAGAGCTGGGCGAGCATCCCGACGGGGGTGCGATGCAAGTTCTGGATGGGCGCTATGGGCCTTATGTGAAGTGGGAAAAGGTCAACGCCACCATTCCCAAAGACATCAAACCCGAGGATGTGACGCAGGAAATGGCCATCGAACTGGTCAATGAACGCGCCGCTAAGAAAGGTACGAAGAAAAAGGCTGCTCCAAAGAAGAAGGCCGCTGCCAAGAAAACAACTAAGAAAACGGCAAGCTAGGGTTGGATAGGTAGAAATACCACCAGCCCTTTGGATTCGTTGACTTCCCCCTGACGCGACGGCACAACCTGCCCATCACCATGTCATTGGGGGAGTTTTCCATGAAGAAAATCTATGCCAATGCCTCTGACGCGCTCGACGGAGTGCTGTCGGATGGCATGATGATCGCGGCGGGCGGTTTCGGCCTGTGCGGCATCCCGGAACTGCTGCTTGAGGCGATCAAGGACTCGGGTGCTCAGGACCTGACCTTTGCGTCGAACAACGCAGGCGTCGACGATTTCGGTATCGGCATCCTGCTGCAGACCAAGCAGGTCAAGAAAATGATCAGCTCATACGTCGGCGAAAACGCGGAATTCATGCGTCAGTACCTGGCCGGAGAGCTTGAGCTGGAATTCAATCCGCAGGGCACTCTGGCCGAACGGATGCGCGCAGGTGGCGCAGGCATCCCTGGTTTCTACACCAAAACCGGCGTGGGCACTGTGATCGCCGAGGGCAAAGAACACAAAGACTTCAACGGCGAGACCTACATTCTGGAAGAAGGCATCTTTGCCGATCTGGCCATTGTCAAAGCCTGGAAGGCCGATGACACCGGCAACCTGATCTTCCGCAAGACCGCCCGAAACTTCAACGTGCCTGCCGCAACCTGCGGCAAGATCTGCATCGCCGAGGTCGAAGAGATCGTTCCCCGCGGCTCATTGGACCCGGATGCGATCCACCTACCGGGCATCTATGTGCATCGGATCATTCAGGGCGATCACGAAAAGCGCATTGAACAGCGCACCACCCGTAAGAAGGAGGAAGCATAATGCCTTGGGATCGGAACCAGATGGCCGCCCGTGCGGCGCAAGAGCTTGAAGACGGCATGTATGTGAACCTCGGCATCGGTATTCCGACGCTGGTGGCAAACTATGTGGGCGACAAGGACATCACCCTGCAATCCGAGAATGGTATGCTGGGTATGGGCCCCTTCCCGTTCGAAGGCGAAGAAGACCCCGACCTGATCAACGCGGGTAAGCAAACCATCACTGAGCTGTCGCGCACCGCATATTTCGACAGCGCGACCTCGTTCGCGATGATCCGGGGCGGCAAGATCGCTGCGGCGGTACTGGGCGCGATGGAAGTGGATGAAGAAGGCGACCTGGCCAACTGGATGATTCCCGGCGTTCTAGTCAAAGGCATGGGCGGCGCGATGGATCTTGTAGCCGGTGTCGGCCGTGTAATTGTGGTGATGGATCACACCAACAAACACGGCAAATCCAAGCTGCTGAAAAAGTGCACCCTCCCACTGACCGGGAAAAAGGTTGTGAATCGCATCATTACCAACCTCGGGGTTCTGGATGTGGTTCAAGGCGGTCTGAAGATCGTCGAGATCGCAGAAGGCGTCACCGAAGACGAGATCCGCGCCGCAACTGAGGCGAACATCGTCAACTAAACAAAGATCAGGGCCTGCTGCGACAGGCAGGCCCTAGTTCAGCGTCTGGAATACGCACCCATCTGAGGCATAGACCGGCGGCGTAGCGCAGAGCGCACGCGCGACTTGAAAAGCCGCGAGCACCTTGGGCACGTAGTCCCGCGTCTCTGCATATGGCGGCACACCGCTGTGTTTGCGAACGGCCCCCTCACCGGCGTTGTACCCGGCAAGCGCCAATATCGGGTCATTGTCGAACTCACCCATCAGCCAATCCAGGTATCTGACCCCACCAGAGATATTCTGAGAGGGCTGAAAGCTGTCCTGCACGCCAAACCGCTCGGCCGTTGCAGGCATCAGCTGCATCAATCCTTGTGCCCCGGCTGAGCTGACCGCGTCGGCCCGTCCAGCCGATTCCACCGAGATAACCGCCAGCACCAGTGCAGGCGAAACATTGGTGCCAATGGTCGAGCGTAGGATATCGCGGCCCTGATTGTTCACGATGCCCTGCAGGGTCTGCAAACGGGGTGTCGAGACGCTTGTCGCGGCCAGAGCGTCGATGGCAGAATCCAGCCGTCCTGGCCCGGCTTGTGCCAGTTCGGGCGAGATCTTCTCCCAAAAGGCTTTATAGGCGCCTTTCGGCGGCGTTTTGGTCGCGATTACGGGGGCGTCCTCCGCCGGCGGCACTTTGGCGCGTTTGATGACCTCGGGGACCGCAAGCTCAGATCCAGTACTAGGCGCTGAGGGGCGGGCTGCATGTTCTTCGGAGGTAATCCGAATGTTAACCTTGGGCCGCTGACCCGGCAGAGGCGCCTTGATCCTTTTATAGACACCACGCGGTTCGACCTCATCCGAGCGCACGGTGTCTGGCGTGCATACCAGAAACGCCAATACGCCGGCGCATGTAACTGCGTCCCGGAGATTCATTTGCCTGCCTCATGTTTTCGTTTTGATTGATTTGAACCTCGAATCTTCGCGTAAAGCCAGAAAAACCAAGCAAATTGGGGCAGTTTCGCCTCATTTGCCGCAAATTTGCATCGCTAAAAGACGACCCCAAACAACCGAATTTGTTTTTTTATATTTACTTTCAATATCTTATAAAAAAAGTGACCAGAAAGTTAAGCATCGGGCGAATTTTTCCCTGTTTGGCCCAATTCCTGCCACGCACAACAGGCAAACATAGATGCATACCGAGACGATCGGGAGCGGACTGAGAGAGGAAGCTCTGAAAGACGCCGAGGTTTAGAAGACTTTTTTAGATCCTTTAGGAGGGACGTAACATGATCAAGTTCATCAAGAACTTCCGCAAAGACGAAGACGGCGCAGTAACAGTTGACTGGGTTGTTCTGACCGCAGCAGTCATCGGACTGGCAGCCGTTGCATACCAGCAAATCGAAGGCGGCGCGACCAGCCTGGCGGACGACGTAGACACCGCGCTGAGCACCGCTACTGTTTCGACTGGTGACAACACCAACGCAGGCGGCATCACCACAGCAGGCTCTGCGACCGGCACCGACGAATAATTTAGCTTACAGCTAAGTTGCTAGGCCGCACCAAGATCTTGGTGCGGCTTTTCTTTTTGAGGTAAATACACCCAAAGTCTACAAGGCGCTATTTTAACAAGCGCTTTTTGTCACCGTCAAAAATGAGTTTTTGTTCCGTGACCAATGCGAAAGCAGTGGCAATTTGGCATGACCTCCTTTTTCTGGCCCAATTTCCGCCATCCACGTCAGCTAAAACTGTATAGATCGAATTATCTGCACTTGGGCTGGCAATGGCTTGGGTAGAAGAGGCTCTTGGAAGGACGACACATGAAACAGTTTCAAAATCGCTTTGTGAAAAGCGAAGAGGGCGCAATCACGGTTGATTGGGTCGTCTTGGTCGCTTTGATAATCGGACTCAGCTCTGCACTCATACTTGTGATGAGGACCGGAATGGACAATTTCGGCGGAAACGTGGACCAAGCCTTGTCAACGGCGACAGTCAGCACTGGTGACAATGACAACGCTGGCGGAATCACTTCAGCCGGAACCGTAAACGGCGAATGATATCTTTGCCCTGAAGATCGTGCGACTGTGACAGTTTGCAACGAGTTTTCTGTCCGGCGCGCGATTGCTTTGACGTCAGTGATTTGTGCGCGCGCGTCGCAGATGAACAAAAAAGTTTTTGTATCGAAAAACGCTTTTGCCCCAGATTTCGACACAATTCCCCGTTAAACAGGTCGCTGTTTCAGAACTTCTTGTTGGGCGCTATTTGCCCAACTAGCACAGAAAGAGGTGGATGTATGCGAGCGATATTCGGACTTGTCCTAATTGTCGGACTAGCTCTGGCCGGTGGTGCAGTCTACATGGCGCAGAACTATATCTCTGCTTATCAACAGGAACTCGCACGCGAACGGCAAGCAGCAGCAGCCGCGTTAGAGGCCGCCGCAGCAGAAAACGCTGCGATAGAAGTGATTCCAACCGTAGGTGTTATTGTATCAAATCGGACCCTGAAATACGGAGAACGGCTGGCAGAAGACGACGTGCGTGTTGTTGATTGGTGTAGAAAAGCGTGCAATTTTGACCCCCTAAGCGGGGAAATCGGCGTCCAAATTTGACCCCTCCCTATGGTTGTAGACATCCTTTTCATTGAGCAGTCGATGGAGAGGCAAGCGGGATGATTTGCGTGGAAACTATTAGAAAAGTGCGTCGCTTACACCTGATCGAAAAAAGAGCATCAAGGAAATTTGCCGTTCGCTCAATTTGAGCCGTGCAACGGTTCGAAAGATAATCCGATCGGGAGTGACGGAGTTCAAATATGAGCGCAAATCGCAGCCATACCCGGTGCTCGGGCCTTGGCGCGCGCGTCTGGATGAAACGCTTGAGGAGAACGAGGCGCTTCCGAAGAAACACCGCAAGCGGATGACCAAAATCTGGAAGGAACTCTCCGATGATGGTTTTGGCGGCGGGTATGACAGTGTTCGACGCTACACAAAGAATTGGCGCATTGCGCACGGCCGACAACAGGCGCAGGCGTTCATCCCGCTGATCTTTGATCCTGGGGAGGCGTACCAGTTCGACTGGAGTGTGGAGACGGTTTTGATGGACGGTGCACTCACGACCGTGAAGGTTGCCCATTTCAAACTTTGCCATAGCCGCATGCCATTCTCCATTGCCTATCCGCGCGAGACGCAGGAGATGGTCTTTGATGCCCACGACGAGGCCTTCAAATTCTTTGGTGGAGGCTGCATCAACGGGATCTACGATAACATGACGACCGCCGTCGATGCGATCCTGTCGGGCAAGGAAAGAAAGTTCAACAAGGCATTCTCCCGGATGTGTTCTCATCATCTGGTGAACCCGATCGCCTGTACGCGCGCGGCCGGTTGGGAGAAGGGTCAGGTTGAGAATCTGGTCAAGGAGAGCCGCGCCTATAGTTTTACACCGCGTCTGGAGGTGGCCGACTTCGATGAATTGAATGCCCGGCTGCAAAAAGACGCGATCAAACGCGCAAAAGAACTGCGGCATCCGGAAAACCTGGAGGTGACGGTCTGGGAGGAGTTCCAGCAGGAAAAGCCGCTGCTGACGCATCTGCAGAAGCCCTTCGTCGGGTTCCGTGAAAAGACGGTCGCCGTGAGCCGAACCTGCCTGATCAACTTCGAAAGAAACAAATACAGCGTTGAGGCAAGAGCTGTTGGACGTCAGGTCCAGTTGCAGGTCTACGCCACGCGGATTGTCCTGCGCCAAGACGGTGAGATTGTCGGAGAGCACGAACGGTGCTTCGGCCGAGGAAAAACGATCTTCAACCCTTGGCACTATGTGCCCGTCCTCAAGCGCAAGCCTGGCGCTCTGCGCAATGGAGCACCGTTCCGTGACTGGGACCTACCACCGGCAATGACGCAGATCTGGACCCATCTGCGGGGCACATCCGACGGAGACCGGCAACTTGCCGATATTCTTTTCGCTGCTTACCAGCACGACATTGATGTGGTCGAGGCTGCCTGCGAAGAAGCTCTAAAATCTGGCCTGCGCAAGGCCGATGCGATCCTGAACATTGTCTCTCGGCGCACCAATCCCCCGCCGCCAAAGGCGATTGAGCCGCCTGCCCACCTGCAGCTGAAAATGGCACCGATCGCGGATTGCGCTCGCTATGACAGGCTTGGAGGCTCCCATGCAACTGCGTAAGGAAATTCTCGAACTTGCCCGTCAACTGAAGTTGCCAGGCATCGTCAACTGCTTTGACGAAGTGATGCAGGCCGCAGCCAAAAACAACTGGCGGCCCCAACAGGTCGTGGCCGAACTCCTCACGGCCGAACTGGCCGAAAAGACTGCGCGCTCGATCCGGTATCAGATGGGTGCCGCAAAGTTCCCGGTCTGCAAGTCCTTACCTGAGTTCGACTTCACGGTCAGCCCCGTCAACGAGGAAGTCGTGCGCAATCTTCATGACGGCGATTTTATGGACCAGGCCAGGAATGGCGTGCTGGTCGGTGGAACCGGATCGGGCAAAACGCATCTCGCAACAGCGATCGGGGGCCACGCGGTCAATAACCGCCGGCGGGTCAGGTTCTTCAGCGCTGTGGATCTCGCGAACAAGCTGGAGGCTGAACATCGCGAAGGCAACGCCGGGCGGCTCAGCGAGCAGCTGATCCGCGTCGACCTCGTGATTATAGACGAACTCGGTTATCTGCCGTTCGCAGAGTCTGGTGGACGATTACTCTTCCATCTCATCAGCAAACTGTACGAGCGAACGTCTATTCTGCTAACAACCAACCTCGCATTTGCTGAATGGCCGAGTGTGTTCACAGATGCCAAAATGACCACTGCTCTCCTGGATCGACTGACACACCATTGCGATATCATCGAAACCGGGAACGAAAGCTGGCGAATTAACCACCGCGACTAACCTCGAAATCGGGGAATAAATTCAAAACAGACAGCAGGTCAAACCTTCAGTCGAGCTACGCTCTCTTTTCGGTTTGACCTGCTGTCCACCCCCTCCTGAATCAACCTAAACACGACCCCCTCAACGCCCCTCTTAGCTCCAAGGGGGGTCAAATTTGGACGCCGATGGGGGGTCATTATTCAATGCCGATTGACAGTTGATTGGCCAGAAAACGCGATCCCTGAAGGCAGCTTTACAGACCTTGCGGTTCTTTTCCCCGAGTCAGGCAGCAAAGATCGTTTCGTTCTTCGCACAATGGAAAAAGACGAAGCGCTGATGGAGGTCAAAATCACTCAGCCCGGCGAAGGGGCGGGTCTAACGTCTCAGCTGGACAAAGGTATGCGCGCTTTTGCCATTCGCGTTGATGTGGCTTCGGGCGTTTCTGGTTTCTTGCGCCCCGGAGATTTTGTGGACGTATACTGGACCGGTTCGCGTCGCGGAACAACCGCCGAAGCGGATGGCGAGATCACCCGCCTGATCCAGCCCCGGGTCGAACTTATCGCCGTTGACCAGATCGCCGGAACGGACGTGACTGGAACAACCATCGCGCGAACGATCACCGTTGCAGTCACACGTGAACAGGTTGCTGTACTTACGCAAGCGCAAAACACGGGCAGACTGACCCTGGCGCTTGTTGGGATTGAAGACGAAACGGTGTCGTCAGAAGTCATTGAAATCGATCAGCGCGCGTTGCTGGGTGTCGTCGAGGAAGAAGCCGCCCCCGTCCCTGAACGTGTGGAGCAACAAGTTTGCAAGACGCGCATTCGTCGCGGTAACAGCGAAGTTGCCGATAGTGTGATCGCCTGCACAAACTGACGCCTATTCAGGACGTTACACCTGCCGAGCCGCGCAATTTGCGCGGCTCATTTGATTCCTATGTTGCCAATTGCCCACATAAGGAAACTTCCGGAAACCCTTGATTATTGCAATAAATTCCGTTTTCGCGCAGAGTTTCGCCTATAGGGCATAAGACCCAAAAAAACGAGGCGTGATCGGAGAGGCAGGTCACATGAAAATACGTTCCTGGATCAGCGCAACCCTGCTGGGGTTGTCGCTCGTTGTTAGCCCAGTCGGCGATGCCGCTTGGGCCGAAACTCTTCGCGTGGTGAAGAAGGGCACAGTGGAAACGCTGGAAGTACCTGTAAACCGCGCGATCGTTGTTGAAAGTGAAGAGCCGTTTGCCGAACTTAGTATCGCGAATGCCGGTATTGCCGACATCTCGTCGCTTTCAGAGCGAACGATCTATGTCTTGGGCAGAGCACCCGGCCTAACTACTCTTACACTGTTCGATGGGGCCGGTATGCTTTTAGCGAATGTCCGCGTACGCGTGTCCCCTGACGTGACTGAATTTAAAGAGCGTCTGAGGCAGATCTTGCCAAACGAACAAATCGAAGTGCGCACTGCGAACGACGGCATCGTCTTGTCCGGCACGGTTTCAGGAGCGGCCAAACTAGCCCGCGCATTGGAACTAGCCGAACGCTATGCCCCCGACCGGGTCTCGAACCTGATGTCGGTCGGCGGTGTGCAGCAGGTCATGCTGAAGGTTCGCTTTGCCGAGATGAACCGCTCGGTCGCAAAGAACCTGTCGACATCTCTTGGCTTTGGAGGCGGCGACGTCACAGCCGGTTTCAACACCTTAAATACACAAGGTGCGTTGAACAATGCGCTGGCCAACAACATTCCGATCGCGCAAGCAAATACAGGCGCAATTCTGTTCGGTTTTGGCGCTGGTTCGACCCAAGTTAGGCTACTGCTTGAAGCACTCGAAACCAAAGGTCTTGCGCGTACGCTCGCCGAACCGAACCTATCCGCTCTGTCCGGTCAGCAGGCAACGTTCCTCGCCGGTGGTGAAGTCCCGATTCCTGTGCCCGCAGATGACGGTGTTGTCGCAATCGAATACCGCGCGTTCGGTGTTGAGATCGACTTCATTCCGCGCGTCGTCGACGGTGATCTTATCAACTTGGAACTTGGTACAGCGGTATCGAGTATTGATACGTCTTCGGACTTTACGATCAACGGCGATTCGGTCCCAAGTTTCATTACCCGCCAGACCTCAACCACGATCGAATTGCGCGACGGCGAAAGTTTTGCGATTGCAGGCCTGATTCAAGATGACTTCACGGATCTGAGCAACCAGGTTCCATGGTTGGGCGACGTTCCTGTTCTGGGCACCCTATTCAGGAGCGCTCAATACCAGCGTGAACAGAGTGAGTTGGTTATCATCATCACCGCGCACTTGGTCTCACCGACTCGTGGGGAAACGCTTGCTTTGCCGACAGATCGAGTAAAACCCCCCAGTGAGTTTGATCTGTTTATCAACGGTCGCGTTGCTCGGACCGAGCGCGCAGGCGCAGGTGGCGCATCGGAAGTCGCCAAGCAAGATTTTGGCAGTTCTTACGGCTATATTCTGGATTGATGAGGAGGTTAGGACCAATGAAAACGTTGATACTCACCTTAGGTCTTTCGGTCGCAGTTACCGCATGTACACGCGAAGCCGGGTATGAAATTGATGCGGGAACCTTTGGCAACGCGACGCTGAACAACTCGCAGGTCATGAACGGTGAACTGACATACGCTCAGATTCTAAGCCGCCGGTTCGCCGCTGAAGTCCCTAGCCAAGTGAACTTTGCCTTCAACAGTTCGCAGCTCGATGCGTCGGCCCAACGTATTCTGTTGCAGCAGGCGGATTGGATCAAACAATTCCCTGAAGCACGGTTCCGTGTGTATGGCCACACGGACGCAGTGGGCTCAACCAGCTACAACAAGAGCCTTGGCTTGCGTCGGGCACAGGCTGTTGTGTCCTTCTTTGCCCAACAGGGAATCTCGCGGTCTCGATTAGAGGCGGTGGTTTCTTTCGGCAAAACGCGCCCGTTGGTTGCTACAACGAATCGCGATCGCCGGAATCGCCGGACAGTGACCGAGGTTTCGGGCTTTGTGGATCGCGCACCACAAACGCTGGACGGCAAGTATGCTGATGTCATCTATCGCGAATACGTCGAAAGCGCAGCTTCCGGTTCTACAGTCGAACAAGTCGACGCAACTGGCGGCGGCGGTGGATAATCCCATCTGAACGGGCGACATCGTCGCCCGTTTCCCTACAATTGGTTCTTTTGCGCCAAATTCTCGCCCAAGTTCCAAGCGACATTGTGAACAATAGGGTGACCTGCGGCCAAAATTGACCGCATTGGGGCGACAGCAAATCTACCCGAGCGTACTCGTTCGCAAGAAATGCCAAGCCCTCTCTACGAGGATTGTGTATATGAGTAGCGCGACGCCACAAGACAACGACTCGGGAATTCTGGCCTGCACGATCAGCCGGGACGTCCAGAACTTCGATCTGCTAATCGAAGACATGGAAACCATTCTGGGTGAGCGTTGGGGCGATCTTGGCTTTGCCGAAGCTCTCGCGTTTTTCAGCCAACCCGAAGCGGAAACACTGGAATTCGTTGCCCTGGCCATTGACGGTGAGGATGAAGACAACCTCTCGCTGATGGGCGAGATCATCACTCAGGCAAAAGACAAGAAGATCAAAGTGGTGCTTATTGCCGAGGACGTGACCCCCGCCTCGCTGCACCAGCTTTTGCGCAAAGGCGCGGATGAATTTGTCCCCTACCCGCTTCCCGAAGGCGAACTGAACGAAGCGATCGAGCGAATGAACAAGCCCGATCCCGTGGTTGCAGCGCAAGCAGCCGCTGCCACTCTGACCAGTGGCGAATCAAAAGAAGGCGCTCTGTTCGTTGTACAAGGTCTGGCGGGCGGCGTTGGTTCCACGACACTGGCTGTGAACCTGGCCTGGGAACTAGCCACGATCTCGGACAAAGATGCGCCTTCTGTCTGTCTGATCGACCTGGATCTGCAATACGGCACGGTCTCGACCTATTTGGACCTGCCACGCCGTGAAACCGTTTTCGAGATGCTGTCCGATACAGCGTCAATGGATGATGAGGTCTTCTCGCAAGCCCTTCAAAGCTATGAAGAAAAAATGCAGGTTTTGACTGCTCCATCCGACATGGTGCCGTTGGATCTGATCACGCCCGAAGACATCCAGCGCGTGATAGATACGGCGCGCAAACATTTCGACTATGTGATCGTGGACATGCCCAAGACATTGGTTTTGTGGTCAGAAACCGTTCTTCAAGCTGCACATGTCTATTTCGCCATGATCGAGTTGGACATGCGCTCGGCTCAGAACGCATTGCGTCTGAAACGCGCCTTGCAGGCCGAAGAGTTGCCGTTCAACAAATTGCGCTTCGCCCTAAATCGGGCCCCCAAGTTCACCGATCTAAACGGCAAGGGGCGCATCAAACGTATGGGCGAAAGCCTCGGAATTTCAATCGACCTGCAATTGCCCGATGGGGGCAAGCCGGTGATGCAAAGCGGCGATCATGGCCTGCCATTGGCCAGTTCAGCCGCCAAAAACCCGCTGCGCCGCGAAATTGCAAAGCTAGCAAAATCGCTCCACAGCCTCGGCAGCAACGACGCCGAGGCCGCATAACACAACCCCAAGGGAAGAGCCGCCATGTTTTCCAGATATAAGAAAGCGTCTGATGCGCAGCCGGTCGAGACTCCGGCCAAAGCGCCCGAAGCGGCCCCTGCAGCGCCAACAGCAACGGCAGTTGCACGCAAGCCCGTTCAGAAGAAAGCTGGCGAGGTCACGAGCGCCGACCGCGACCGCAAACGAAAAGAGCGCCTGAGTGAGATCAAGATTGAGCTTCACCGGGAACTACTGGAAAACCTGAACCTCGCAGCCCTTGAAAACGCAGGAGAGGCCGAGCTTCGCACCGAGATCAGCGCAATTGCCAGCGAAGTTTTGGAAGCCAAAAGCATCGTGCTCAACCGCGACGACCGCGCGCAGCTGAACAAGGAGCTTTACGACGAGGTCACGGGCCTCGGACCACTTGAGGCTCTTCTACGCGACGATACGGTCAACGATATTCTAGTGAACGGCCCGCAACAGATTTTTGTCGAACGTGCGGGTAAGCTGGAAATCAGCGATATTACGTTCAAGGATGAAAAACACCTGATGCGGATCATCGACAAGATCGTGTCCGCAGTGGGTCGTCGTGTTGACGAATCCAACCCTTATGTTGACGCCCGGCTGGCTGACGGCTCGCGTTTCAACGCGATGGTCCCTCCGATCGCTGTTGACGGCTCGCTGGTCTCGATTCGTAAGTTCAAAAAGGACAAGTTGGGCATCGACGATCTGGTCAATTTCGGCGCGTTCACCGAAGAAATGGCCGCCTATCTTCAAGCCGCCGTTTCGACACGCCTGAATATCATCGTCTCGGGCGGTACGGGTTCCGGTAAAACGACCACTCTGAACGCGCTTTCGAGCTTTATTGACGACGCTGAACGTATCTTGACCATCGAGGATACGGCGGAACTTCAACTTCAGCAGACCCATGTAGGCCGGATGGAAAGCCGCCCACCAAACGTTGAAGGAAAAGGTGAGGTCAGCCCTCGCGATTGTCTGAAAAACGCTCTGCGGATGCGTCCCGACCGCATCATCGTGGGTGAGACTCGTGGCGCCGAGGTGATCCTGACTTCCGACCTTTTTGTTGATCTGACTGGGTTTTTGGTTTGTTTTCAGGTGTGGTTGCTCAGAGGCGCGTTGTAGTGCCCCATTATTATAAAAAGTATTGACATGGGCCTTCAGATGGCTAACCTCTTCGCCCATGTTCATCCGCACCAAACATGACGCAAAGCTCAACCGCACACGGATCCAGATCGTTGAATCCGTCCGCACCGGCTCCAAGGTACGCCAGAAGATCCTGCGCCATGTGGGTGTGGCCCATAACGACAGCGAGATTGAGGATATCAAGCGTCTGGCGGGCCGCTTGATGGAGCAATTACGCATTGATCGCTCGCCGCAAATGGAACTGTTCACGCCCACGGAATATGCCGATCTGCAGGCGCTGGTGCGCCGCGCTCCGCGGCCGGACAAGCTTGGCGTTGATCTTGCCGAGTGCCGTGAGGAGGCGCGGGTCTCTCTGGGTCTGCGGGATGTCATGGGGACGATGTATGACCAACTGGGTTGGGGGGCCCTTCTGGGGGCGGCGCGTAAAAGTGCCAATCGCATTGTGAAAGAGCTGGTTATGGCGCGGATCGCACAGCCCGAGAGCAAGCGCGCGACCGTGGAGGCGTTGGAGAACCAGGCAGGCATCACGCTCAATCTGGACGTGGTCTATCGGAGCATGGATTACATCAATACGCCGGTGATAGACGGGATTTGCAAAACCTCTCACGCGGCGGCAGAGAAGTTGCTGGGCGGGCCAGTGACCGTGCTGTTCTACGATTGCACGACCCTGGCCTTTGACACCGAGCGCGAGGACCCGGCCGAGGATGCGGACGGGGTCGAGCAGGATCATCTTCTGGCCAAGGGCTTCAGCAAGGATGGCAAGCATCACCGCGCTCAGGTCATGCTGGCGCTGATCGTCACCTCCGATGGGCTGCCTGTGGGCTATGAACTCTTCCCGGGAAACACCTGGGAAGGTCATACGCTGGAAGCTGCGCTGAAGGCGTTGGAGGGACGCTTCGACGTGGCCAGGGTCACGTTCGTGGCCGATGCCGCCATGCTCAGCAAGGACAACCAGCAGATGTTGCAGAACAAGGGTCTGCCCTACATCCTCGGCTATCGCATGAAGTCCGCCCCGGCCGCCGTGAAGGCGAACATTTTGAGCCCGGAGGGACGCCAGCCTTGGGCTGGACACGGTTCTGAAGAGGCAACCGAGAAGGGCTGGTACAAGGTGATCGACCAGGAGGGAGCGCGGGTCATTGTGACCTGGTCACCCACCCGGGCACGCAATGATGCCCACAAGCGCGACAAGGCAATCGAAAAGCTGCACAAGAAGCTCAAGCGCTCTCGCAAACCCGGCAGCTTCAGCAGCCGGGGATATGGCCGCTTCCTGGCCTTCCCCGACAGCGGGGACGTCACGCTGGATGATGCAAAGATCAAGGCAGCGGCACAATGGGACGGGCTGCATGCCATTGTTGTTCATGGTGCGGACGAACTGGAGGCACAGGACGTCATTGCCCGCTATCACCAGTTGTGGGAGATCGAAGCCTGCTTCCGCACCAACAAGCACGATCTGAAAATCCGGCCCATCTATCACTGGTCGCCGCGTCGGGTCCGGGCCCATATCGCCATCTGCTACATGGCCTTCTGCTGCCTGCAGCACCTGCGCAAGCATCTGGACCTGCTCGGACACCCGATGAGCCCGGCTCGTATCCGCAACGAGTTGAACGCATTGCAGCTCTCGATCCTGCGCCACAAAGGCACCCCTGACCGCTACGGCATGCCAAGCCATGCCACGGTCGATGCCAGACGCATCCTCACCTGCGTCGGCCTGACCTGGAACGAAGCCCCTTTCAAGATACCCCCCGGGCGCACCCGAAAAACTGGCCAGACCAAAGCCTGAGCTCCCTCAACACTCCGAAACAATCGCTGGCGAAAAAAGTCCGTGTAGTGCCTTTTGGCAACCAAGGCATAATAATATCAATGACTTATACGAAAAAATGTCGGAAGTCAGGAAAAACGCTCTGCGGATGCGTCCCGACCGCATCATCGTGGGTGAGACTCGTGGCGCCGAGGTGATCGACATGCTCCAGGCGATGAACACCGGCCACGACGGCTCGATGACCACAATCCACGCGAACTCGGCGCGGGATGGTATCTCGCGTCTCGAGAACATGATCGCGATGGCGGGGATCGAAATGCCGATCAAGGCGGTTCGCAGCCAGATCTCAAGCGCTGTAAACCTGATCGTTCAGGCCAGCCGTTTGCAGGATGGCTCGCGCCGCATGACCTCTATTACCGAAATTACCGGGATGGAAGGCGATGTGATTTCGATGCAAGAAATCTTTCGTTTCCAACGCGTTGGCCTGACACCCGATAACAAAATCATCGGTCACTTCACCGCCACCGGCGTGCGCAGCCACTATTCTGAGCGCTTCCGCCTGTGGGGCTTTGACCTGCCCTCATCCATCTACGACCCAACCACAATGTAGGAGATTACGACATGCAATTGCCTATGGAGGCTCTCATCTATGTCGCCATCTTCGTGGGTGTCCTCGCCCTGGTGGAAGGCATCTATCTTGTGGCGTTCGGCAAATCCATCAGCCTGAACAGTCGGGTCAATCGACGGCTCGACATGCTCGACAAGGGCGCGGGCCGCGAGCAAGTTCTGGAACAGCTGCGCAAGGAAATGCAGCAGCATATGAAAACGCAGAGCATCCCTCTGTATTCGTTGCTTGCAGACAAGGCCCAAAAGGCCGCCATCGCGTTTACGCCAAGACAACTGATCATGATCATGGGTCTTGTTTCGGCCTTCGCCTTTGTTGGCCTGAGTATTGGCACGGCAACCGAAACTGTGCTGCGCGCCGCTATTTCGATCGCCATCGGTGTTGGTGGCGTCTTCATGTGGGTCAGTAGCAAGGCCAAAAAACGCATGAGCATGATCGAAGAACAACTGCCCGACGCAGTCGAGTTGATGGTGCGTTCACTGCGCGTCGGTAACCCTTTCGTATCTTCGATTCAGATCGCTGCAAACGAAGTTCAAGATCCACTTGGAACCGAATTTGGCGTCATTGCAGATGAGTGTGCCTATGGTCGTGACGTGGGCGAGGCCCTCAAAGACATGGCCGAGCGGTTGGACATGCAGGATTTGCGCTTTCTTGCGGTTGCGGTTGGCATTCAGCAGCAATCCGGTGGCAACCTAGCCGAAATTCTAGCCGGTCTGGCCCAGGTGATCCGCGCCCGTTTCCGCCTGTTCCGCCGCGTCAAAGCAATCACCGCCGAGGCGCAATGGTCCGGCAAATTCCTTTCGGGTTTCCCGTTGTTCTGTCTGGTCTTTATTTTGGTAAAATCGCCAGACTACTATGACGAAGTTCTTGACCACCCCTGGTTTATCCCATGCTGTTTCATCGTTGGCATCATGCTGACACTTAACCTGATCGTTATGAAAATGATCACCAACATTAAGGTTTGAGGTCTGTGTCATGGAATTTCTAGCCTCCATCAATGATACTTTGACGCAGCAGCTGGGAGAGTTTGGCCCCCTGATCGTGGTCGGTGTTCTCGGCGTGGTTTTGGTGGCAGTGGCGGTTCTGCTAATGCTGAACCAGCCTGAAGATCCTCTGAAAAAACTTCAACGTTCGAACGCGGCACCAAAAACGCCAAAGAAATCAAAAAAGGATCAACTGCGTCAAAGCGGTCGAAACGAACAGCTGGAAAAGTTTGCGACTTTCCTTGAGCCCAAAAGCGAAGAAGAGCTGTCGGCCATTCAGCTAACAATGCGTCAAGCGGGGTATCAATCCAAGGACGCGGTCCGGTTCTTTCACTTCGCACAGTTCGCTCTGGGTATCTTGGGTATCCTCCTCGGAGTTGTATGGGTCACGGTATTTGCTGGCGATCAGGAGTTCACTGGAACCCAATTGTTGATCCGCGTTCTGGTTCCGGGCGGGATTGGGTATTTCATACCGAAATACTGGATTACTCGCCGCGTTGAAGAGCGACGTGAAGCCATTACATCTGCCTTTCCGGACACGTTGGATTTGATGCTTGTCTGCGTCGAAGCCGGTCAGTCCCTCGACCAGGCGATCGTGCGCGTCGCGTCGGAAATGAAAAGCTCTTACCCGGAGATTGCGCAGGAATTCGAAGTCGTAGCCTATGAAATGAAAGCTGGTAAGGACAAGGATACGGTCTTGCGTGACTTCGGAACGCGCTGCGGCGTTCAGGATGTAAGAGCTTTTGTGACCGTGATGATCCAATCAGCCACGTTCGGTACCTCTATTGCCGAAGCTCTTCGGGTTTATGCTGCCGAAATGCGTGACAAACGCGTGATGCGTGCAGAAGAAGCCGCAAACAAGTTGCCTACCAAGATGACTCTGGTCACAATGACCTTAACGGTACCGCCACTATTGATCATTCTGGTAGGGCCTTCTGCAAGCGTCATTTCGAACTTCGGAGGATAATTTAACTTCGATGCAACCAGAAAAAGGCTGTGCCTTGCGTAGGCTTCGCCGAAGTTTTCAGGCCATCATGGTTTTCGCCATGGTGGCCTCTTGCACGGAAGGGAGCCTGTCGGATGACCTCGATGCGCCGGGTATAGATCCGACGGGATGTCGCTAACACGCGATATGTCCGGTGTATGTAACATGCGATCTGTCCGGTTCTATTCTGTCTCTGAGAGGAGGCGTTATGAACCGAGCAGAAGTGTTACAGGAAGTTCGACTGATGAAGTTTGAAGATGTGTATTCGCGGCGAAGCGCGAACAAGCTGACGCAAGAACAGGCGGCTGAGATACTGGGTGTATCCGTGCGCACCGTCAGGCGTTGGGAGGATCGATTTGAGGCGGATGGTGCAGAAGGTCTGTACGACCGTCGGCTTGGCAAACTGGCCAACAATCGTGTTGCCACGGATAAGGTCATGGAGATGCTTGAACTGTTTGATACCAAGTACTGGGATTACACGCCGAAGCATTTCCACGAGAAGCTGGTGGCCCACCATGGTTTCACACAGAGCTACAACTGGGTGCGGCTTACACTGCAGCGCCACGGCCGGGTTCAGGCAGCACCCCGACGAGGTGCCCATCGGCGCAAGCGGCCCCGCCGTCCGATGGTTGGCATGATGTTGCATCAGGACGGCTCCAGCCATGAATGGGTTCCGGGTCAGTGGTGGGATCTGATCGTCACCATGGACGATGCCACCAACCGGGTTTATTCGGCATTCTTTGTCGAGGAAGAAGGGACGATGAGCAGTTTTCAGGGGCTGACAGAGGTGATCGAGGCGCAAGGTCTGTTTTGCTCGCTCTATGCCGATCGGGGCTCTCATTACTGGCATACGCCCGAAGCGGGCGGCAAAGTGGACAAGGACAATCTGACCCAGGTCGGGCGCGCCTTGCAGCAACTCGGCATTGAGCTGATCCCGGCCTATTCACCGCAGGCCCGTGGACGGTCTGAACGCATGTTTGGCACGTTCCAGAACCGATTGCCGCAGGAACTGCGGTCCCATGGGATCACAACCATTGAAGAGGCCAATCAGTTCCTGAAAGAGGTCTATCTTCCCGAACACAATGCCCTGTTTGCAAAGGAGCCGGAGGATACGACCTCGGCCTTCGTGCCGTTTACAGGCAATGTGCGCGACACCCTGTGTGTGCAGGAAGACCGCGTCGTCGGCAACGACAATACGGTGCGCTACAAGGGCCTGGTCATGCAGATCGCGGCAGACAGGCACCGTCATCATTTCGTCAAGGCGAAGGTCAGGGTCCACGAATACCCCGATGGTCAACTGGTCATCTTCCACGGCCCGAGATGCATTGGCCGCTACCAGCCTGACGGATCACCCATCACACAGGAGGATAGCAAACACAAAGTCGCGTGACCCGCTTCGACGTGGCGCGAACGCGGTGGCCCAAATCTACGGTCGCCTACGGCTCCCTCCGAATTGGGCCACCGCGCAATCAACTGAAGCGGACAATTGGCATGTTACCTACACCGGACAATTCAGAATGTTCTCGACAGTATAGATCCGACGGGACAGGCCGAAGACAACATCACCGTAGGAAACCGCCTGATGGCCGCCGGAGAATATGAGCTGGCCCTCGACAGCTTTACCCGCGCCGCGCTGGAGCAGGGGATGACGCCGCAGGTTCTGACCTCATTGGGGACCGCAAATCTGGGGCTGCGTGTCAATCGGCATTGAATAATGACCCCCCATCGGCGTCCAAATTTGACCCCCCTTGGAGCTAAGAGGGGCGTTGAGGGGGTCGTGTTTAGGTTGATTCAGGAGGGGGTGGACAGCAGGTCAAACCGAAAAGAGAGCGTAGCTCGACTGAAGGTTTGACCTGCTGTCTGTTTTGAATTTATTCCCCGATTTCGAGGTTAGTCGCGGTGGTTAATTCGCCAGCTTTCGTTCCCGGTTTCGATGATATCGCAATGGTGTGTCAGTCGATCCAGGAGAGCAGTGGTCATTTTGGCATCTGTGAACACACTCGGCCATTCAGCAAATGCGAGGTTGGTTGTTAGCAGAATAGACGTTCGCTCGTACAGTTTGCTGATGAGATGGAAGAGTAATCGTCCACCAGACTCTGCGAACGGCAGATAACCGAGTTCGTCTATAATCACGAGGTCGACGCGGATCAGCTGCTCGCTGAGCCGCCCGGCGTTGCCTTCGCGATGTTCAGCCTCCAGCTTGTTCGCGAGATCCACAGCGCTGAAGAACCTGACCCGCCGGCGGTTATTGACCGCGTGGCCCCCGATCGCTGTTGCGAGATGCGTTTTGCCCGATCCGGTTCCACCGACCAGCACGCCATTCCTGGCCTGGTCCATAAAATCGCCGTCATGAAGATTGCGCACGACTTCCTCGTTGACGGGGCTGACCGTGAAGTCGAACTCAGGTAAGGACTTGCAGACCGGGAACTTTGCGGCACCCATCTGATACCGGATCGAGCGCGCAGTCTTTTCGGCCAGTTCGGCCGTGAGGAGTTCGGCCACGACCTGTTGGGGCCGCCAGTTGTTTTTGGCTGCGGCCTGCATCACTTCGTCAAAGCAGTTGACGATGCCTGGCAACTTCAGTTGACGGGCAAGTTCGAGAATTTCCTTACGCAGTTGCATGGGAGCCTCCAAGCCTGTCATAGCGAGCGCAATCCGCGATCGGTGCCATTTTCAGCTGCAGGTGGGCAGGCGGCTCAATCGCCTTTGGCGGCGGGGGATTGGTGCGCCGAGAGACAATGTTCAGGATCGCATCGGCCTTGCGCAGGCCAGATTTTAGAGCTTCTTCGCAGGCAGCCTCGACCACATCAATGTCGTGCTGGTAAGCAGCGAAAAGAATATCGGCAAGTTGCCGGTCTCCGTCGGATGTGCCCCGCAGATGGGTCCAGATCTGCGTCATTGCCGGTGGTAGGTCCCAGTCACGGAACGGTGCTCCATTGCGCAGAGCGCCAGGCTTGCGCTTGAGGACGGGCACATAGTGCCAAGGGTTGAAGATCGTTTTTCCTCGGCCGAAGCACCGTTCGTGCTCTCCGACAATCTCACCGTCTTGGCGCAGGACAATCCGCGTGGCGTAGACCTGCAACTGGACCTGACGTCCAACAGCTCTTGCCTCAACGCTGTATTTGTTTCTTTCGAAGTTGATCAGGCAGGTTCGGCTCACGGCGACCGTCTTTTCACGGAACCCGACGAAGGGCTTCTGCAGATGCGTCAGCAGCGGCTTTTCCTGCTGGAACTCCTCCCAGACCGTCACCTCCAGGTTTTCCGGATGCCGCAGTTCTTTTGCGCGTTTGATCGCGTCTTTTTGCAGCCGGGCATTCAATTCATCGAAGTCGGCCACCTCCAGACGCGGTGTAAAACTATAGGCGCGGCTCTCCTTGACCAGATTCTCAACCTGACCCTTCTCCCAACCGGCCGCGCGCGTACAGGCGATCGGGTTCACCAGATGATGAGAACACATCCGGGAGAATGCCTTGTTGAACTTTCTTTCCTTGCCCGACAGGATCGCATCGACGGCGGTCGTCATGTTATCGTAGATCCCGTTGATGCAGCCTCCACCAAAGAATTTGAAGGCCTCGTCGTGGGCATCAAAGACCATCTCCTGCGTCTCGCGCGGATAGGCAATGGAGAATGGCATGCGGCTATGGCAAAGTTTGAAATGGGCAACCTTCACGGTCGTGAGTGCACCGTCCATCAAAACCGTCTCCACACTCCAGTCGAACTGGTACGCCTCCCCAGGATCAAAGATCAGCGGGATGAACGCCTGCGCCTGTTGTCGGCCGTGCGCAATGCGCCAATTCTTTGTGTAGCGTCGAACACTGTCATACCCGCCGCCAAAACCATCATCGGAGAGTTCCTTCCAGATTTTGGTCATCCGCTTGCGGTGTTTCTTCGGAAGCGCCTCGTTCTCCTCAAGCGTTTCATCCAGACGCGCGCGCCAAGGCCCGAGCACCGGGTATGGCTGCGATTTGCGCTCATATTTGAACTCCGTCACTCCCGATCGGATTATCTTTCGAACCGTTGCACGGCTCAAATTGAGCGAACGGCAAATTTCCTTGATGCTCTTTTTTTCGATCAGGTGTAAGCGACGCACTTTTCTAATAGTTTCCACGCAAATCATCCCGCTTGCCTCTCCATCGACTGCTCAATGAAAAGGATGTCTACAACCATAGGGAGGGGTCAAATTTGGACGCCGATTTCCCCGCTTAGGGGGTCAAAATTGCACGCTTTTCTACACCGGGATGACAGGGGTAGTCTGCGCACATGACGCAGATTCCCGCCCGGATCGGCACTTGGTTCAGCACCAAGGGCTGGACCATCCACGCTCATCAGCAGGACATGTTCGACCGGGCACAAGATCCGGCCATTTTGCTGATTGCACCCACGGGTGGCGGCAAAACGATGGCAGGGTTTCTGCCCTCACTAGCCGAGCTTTCGGATGGCGCGCATAGCGGGTTGCACACGATCTACGTGTCGCCTCTCAAGGCCCTTGCAGCAGACATCAAACGGAACCTGCGCACGCCCGTGGAAGAGATTGGCTTGCCCATCCGCATCGAGGACCGCACCGGCGATACCTCGGCCACGCGGAAAAAACGCCAACGCGCTGACCCGCCGCATATCCTGCTCACCACGCCCGAGAGTCTTGCTCTGCTGACCTCATATGAGGACGCTCCGCGCATGTTTGATGGGGTGCAGCGTGTGATCGTCGATGAGATCCATGCTTTGGACGAAAGCAAACGCGGGGATCAACTGATGCTGGCGCTGGCGCGGCTTCAGACTCTGTGCCCGAACATGCGCCGCGTGGGCTTGTCAGCCACGGTCGAGGACCCCGTGGCCATTGCCCGCTTTCTGGCCCGTCACCCCGACCCGTGTCAGATCATTCAGGCCGACCCCGGCCCTGATCCCGACATCGCGATGCTGGAAACTGCCGAGATGCCGCCATGGTCGGGCGGAGGCGCGGCCTATGCGATCCCGGCAGTGCTGGACCAAATCCGCCAACACAAGACGACACTGATCTTCCACAACACCCGCGCGCAGGCCGAAATTTTCTTTCACAATCTGTGGCTTGCAAACGAGGACAGCTTGCCCATCGGCATCCATCACGGCAGTCTGGATCGCCAGCAGCGCGAAAGGGTCGAGGCCGCCATGGTCCGAGGTGATCTGCGCGCAATCGTCTGCACCGGCTCTCTCGATCTGGGCATCGACTGGGGTGACGTTGATCTGGTCATCCAGATCGGCGCGCCCAAGAACGTCAAGCGGCTGGTTCAGCGAATCGGACGGGCAAATCACCGCTACAACGCGCCGTCCAAAGCCTTGCTGGTCCCTGCCAATAGGTTTGAAGTGGTCGAATGCGTGGCCGCCCTTGAGGCCGCAAAAGCCCATGATCTGGACGGAGAGCCGCGCGGCGCAGGCCCCCGAGACGTGCTGTGCCAACATATCCTGATCGCGGCATCTGCAGGACCGTTCAATCCGGATGCACTGTTTACCGAGATGACCTCGGCCGGGCCGTTCGCGCAACTGACACGGTCCGAGTTTGACGACTGCCTCGATTTCTGCGCGACCGGCGGCTATTCCCTGCGCGCCTATGATCGGTGGCAACGTTTGCAGCAACGCGCCGATGGTTTGTGGCAGCTAAGAGACCCACGCGCCGCGGCCCGAATTCGGATGAACCTCGGCACTATTCAGGACAGCGATACCCTGAAAGTCCGTCTTAAACGCAGCCGGGGCGGCAAGCCGCTGGGCGAGGTTGAGGAGGGTTTTGCAGCCACTCTGACCCCCGGCGACACCTTCCTGATCGGCGGTCAGATCGTGCGCTACGAGGGCTTGCGCGAGCTTGTTGTCGAAGTCAGCCGCCGTGCCGACAAGAAGCCCAAAATCGCCACTTTTGCAGGGACCAAGTTCGCCACCTCAACGCAGCTGAGCGACCGTATCCTGCGCATGTTCGCGCAGTCCGATTGGCCTCAGCTGCCGCAACACACAGCCGACTGGTTGAAGTTGCAGAGGCATGTCTCTCGCCTGCCGCAACGCGATCGCCTGCTGGTCGAGAGCTTTCCCAGCGACGGGCGCGAGCATATTTGTGTCTACGGCTTCGCCGGACGCAACGCGCAACAAACCCTGGGCCTGCTCCTCACCAAACGCATGGAGGAAACCGGCCTTGCCCCTCTTGGCTTTGTTGCAACCGACTACGCGACCCTGATCTGGGGATTGGACGCAGTAACCGATCCAACGCCTCTGTTTCGGCTTGATGCGCTGCGCGACGGGTTGGACACATGGCTGGCGGGCAATGCCGTCATGAAGCGCACCTTTCGCGCCTCAGCCACCATTGCTGGCCTGATCGAGCGCAACACCGGCGGGCAACGCAAAAGCGGACGGCAGGCGACATTTTCTTCAGATATCCTCTACGATACACTGCTGAAATACGACCCCGACCACCTTTTGATGCAGATCACCCGAGAAGAGGCGATGCGCGGCCTCGTCGATTTCGGCCGGATCGAGGCCATGGTGGAGCGGATTGGCGACCGTATTGATCTGGTTCGGCTGGGTCGCGTGTCACCTCTGGCCGCGCCCTTGTTCCTTGAAGTTGGCAAAGTCCCGGTCAAAGGGGCCGCCGAAGAACGCTTGCTGGCAGAAGAAAGCGCGCGATTGCTGCAGGCGGCCGGGCTGGATACGCTCTGATCCACCTTGCGCGGGCGCGCAAAACGCGCGAAGAACGTTCCATGAACAACGTTGAATTTTCCTTTGCCGGGCAGAACCTGATCGCCCTACCCTCGGGCGCATTGTGGTGGCCCGCGCAACAATTGCTGTGCGCCTCCGACCTACATCTTGGCAAGTCCGAGCGTATGGCCCGGCGCAGTGGCGCGATCCTGCCGCCTTATGAGAGTCGGGACACGTTGGACAGGCTGGCCAAAGATCTGGAGCATACGCGCGCTGCAACCGTAATCTGCGTGGGCGACAGCTTTGATGATCTGGATGCCTCCCTGTCGCTGCCCGGCCCCGAGAGGCTGCGCATTGCCACCCTACAAGCCGGGCGTCGCTGGATATGGATAGAGGGCAATCACGACCCCGGCCCGGTAGTGCTCGGCGGTACGCATCTGGCCGAGTGGACCTGCGACACGCTCACCTTTCGCCATATTGCGCAGTCCGGGGCACAAGGCGAGATTTCAGGTCACTATCACCCAAAGGCCACGCTACGCGCGGGTGGCCGAAGCATTACCCGCCCGGCTTTTCTGTTCGATTCAAATCGTCTGATCCTGCCGGCCTTTGGCACCTATACCGGCGGGTTGCGCAGTTCTGATCAGGTTTTAACTGATCTGATGGAACCGAAGGCGTTGGCGATCATGACGGGACCTAAACCGCAGATGATCCCGATGCCGCGCTAAGCCTCAGATCAGGCCGTCCTTTTCCAGCATCGGCCGATACTTACGGCTGATCGGAACAAGATCACTATTGACCAGACGCAGGAAGACTTTGCCCTCGGACCGCTCAACACCTACCACTGCCTCATCGCACACCCAATGTGACCGGTGCGAGCAATGGCCCGCAACGGGCTCCATCTCGTCTATTGCATCGGTAAAGCGAGAGCGGATCGTAAAGGTACCCTCAGACGTAACGACGTCCACATTGTGGTCGCGCACGGTCAGGCGGTAGAACTCACCCTGAAAACTCTCGGGCAGACGGCGCGCAAGCCGTGGCATAGTCTTTGGCTCAGGCTCGGCTTCGACCTTGCCATCATGCCATTCGGCCCGGCGCACCAGCAACAGGCCGGTTGCAAATAATATGCCGTAGCTGGCAACAGTCGCCATCTCAGGCGCCATATGACCACCCCAAGTGAACAGCAACCACGCCAAAAGCCAGAGGGTCGGAGTAAACATCGCAAGAATCACGACCGCATATGCCAGATCACGCGCGGGCAGTTGCTCCAAAACCTGATGTCGTTCAATCACGTTCCGAGCAGCCCAAATGGCGGCCAAAGCCAACACCATAACGCCAGCCCAGAACAGCAAACGCAGGGAAAAAGACAGCTCTGCGGCCAGAAAAGGGGGGAATACGTAGGCAAGCAAGGGTAGGAAAACAACGCCTGCTACCACCCGCTGTGGGGCACAAAGAGAACGCAATAGCCCGATGTTTAACGTCATACCTACAGAACAACGGCCCAAGACCCAGTCAGAACGTCTTGGACAGTCACAATGTTTACTCGCCAACTGACTGGAAAATAACGGATATCATGAATTGAGGTCCTGTAAAACACAATTCATGCATAGGTTTGGGCGCAGGCCGCTGACCCGGCCTGCGTGACGTTAGACTCGGACCGCACAGCGCGGTCCGACGAAGTCGTGGATCAGGCTGTGAGGCCTTCGGGCTCTGGCAGGCCGTTGGCGCGGCAGCACGCGGTCAGAGTGTTGGCCAGAAGGCAGGCGATGGTCATCGGACCCACACCACCCGGAACCGGAGTGATCGCGCCCGCACGTTCAGCGGCGCTGGCGTAGTCGACGTCTCCAACCAGCTTGTTTTTACCATCACGCTCGATGCGGTTGATGCCCACGTCGATCACGGTCGCGCCTTCTTTGATCCAATCGCCCGGAACCATCTCGGGGCGGCCTACGGCTGCGACAACGATGTCAGCGCGGCGCACGACGTCCGGCAGGTCCTTGGTGCGCGAATGCGCGATGGTCACGGTGCAACTGTCACCCAGCAGCAGTTGCGCCATCGGCTTGCCCACGATGTTCGAGCGGCCAATCACAACCGCATCCATGCCCGAAAGCGAGCCGTGGTAGTCGCGCAGCATCATCAGGCAGCCCAGAGGGGTACAGGGCACCATCGACTTCTGACCGGTACCCAAAAGGCCCACATTCGAGATGTGGAAGCCATCAACGTCTTTAGCCGGATCAATCGAGTTGATCACCAGGTCTTCGTTCAGGTGCTTGGGCAGAGGCAGCTGCACCAGAATACCGTGAACCGCCGGATCGTTGTTCAGCTTGCCGATCAGCGCCAAAAGGTCCTCTTCCGAGGTGTCGGTGTCCAGCTTGTGCTCATAGGAGTTCATGCCGACCTCGACGGTCTGCTTACCCTTTGAGCGCACATAAACCTGGCTTGCCGGGTCTTCACCCACCAGAACCACTGCCAGACCGGGCGTGATGCCGTTTTCTTCTTTCAGCTTTGCAACCTGATCGGCCACTTGCGCGCGCACTTTGGCCGCAAAGGCTTTGCCGTCGATAACCTGGGCTACCATCCTGTGATCCCTTCTTTCCAAAAACGGATCGGGCGCCAAGCGCCCGGGTGTTCAGTCAGGGCCAATCACGCGCTCTTCGCGGGCAATCGACCAGTCAATCAATATGCGCCAGAGCTTCTCGGCCAGATCCGGGTCCATCCCCAACTGATCCGAGCTTGCGCGCACACGTTGCACCACCTCTTCGACACGGTCCGGGATTCGGGCCGGAAGGCCTTCGCCTGGCTTCAACTGCGAGGCGCGATCAATATATTCCGCGCGCGTCACCAACATCTCGATCAGTTGGCGGTCAAGCTTGTCGATCTGAACGCGCAAGTCCTGCATCGTCTCACAGTCTTGCGGCGGTGTCAGAGTGGGCATCGTGATCTCCTCATGGCCCGGGGTGTAATCCCCGGACCACGAGATGGTTCAAAAATCGGCTTAGAACAAGCCCTCAATCTGACCTTCTTCGTTGAGACGGATTGTCTCAGCGGCAGGTTTGCGCGGCAGACCCGGCATGGTCATGATCTCACCGCAGACAACCACGATGAAGCCAGCACCTGCGGACAGGCGAACTTCACGCACCGGAACCGAATGGCCGGTGGGTGCGCCACGCAGGGTCGGGTCGGTCGAGAAGGAGTACTGGGTCTTCGCCATGCAGACCGGCAGGTTGCCGTAGCCCGCATCTTCCCACTCGCGCAGCTGGTTGCGGATTTTGTTGTCTGCCAGAACCTCGTCCGCGCGGTAGATGCGCTTGGCGATGGTTTCGACTTTCTCGAACAGAGGCATATCGTCGGGGTAGATCGGCGCGAAGTTCGCGGTGCCACCTTCTACGATTTCAACAACTTTCTCAGCCAGAGGCGCCGAGCCTTCCGAGCCCAGCTCCCAGTGACGCGACAGAACTGCCTCAACACCGTGATCGGCGCAGTAGCTCTTTACCGCTTCAACTTCGGCGTCGGTGTCGGTGACGAAGTGGTTGATGGCGACAACAACCGGCACACCGAAGGACTTCACGTTCTCGATGTGGCGGCCGAGGTTGGCACAGCCAGACTGAACCGCGTCGACGTTCTCGGCACCCAGGTCGGCTTTGGCAACGCCGCCGTTCATCTTCATCGCGCGCACGGTGGCAACCAGAACAACGGCCGACGGTGCGATGCCGGCTTTGCGGCACTTGATGTTCATGAATTTCTCGGCACCCAGGTCAGCACCAAAGCCCGCTTCGGTCACGACATAGTCAGCAACTTTCAGCGCGGTTTTGGTCGCGATGACCGAGTTACAGCCGTGCGCGATGTTCGCGAACGGGCCGCCGTGGACGAAGGCCGGGTTGTTTTCCAGCGTCTGCACCAGGTTCGGCTGCATTGCGTCTTTCAACAGAACGGTCATTGCGCCTTCTGCCTTGATGTCGCGGCAGTAAACCGGGGTCTTGTCGCGGCGGTACGCCACGATGATGTCGCCTAGACGCTTTTCCAGGTCTTTCAGGTCGTTTGCCAAGCAGAGGATCGCCATAACTTCGGACGCAACGGTGATGTCAAAGCCTGCTTCACGCGGGAAGCCGTTCGACACGCCACCCAGAGAGGCCGTGATCTGACGCAGAGCGCGGTCGTTCATATCGACCACACGACGCCATGCGACGCGGCGAACATCGATCTCAGCTTCGTTGCCCCAGTAGATGTGGTTGTCGATCATCGCCGACAGCAGCGAGTGCGCCGAAGTGATCGCGTGGAAGTCACCCGTGAAGTGCAGGTTCATCTCTTCCATCGGAACAACCTGCGCGTAACCGCCACCTGCAGCGCCGCCCTTCATGCCGAAGTTCGGGCCAAGCGAAGCTTCACGGATACAGATCATCGCGTTTTTGCCGATGCGGTTCAGGCCGTCACCCAGACCCACAGTGGTGGTGGTCTTGCCTTCACCCGCAGGGGTCGGGTTGATCGCGGTGACCAGGATCAGCTTGCCATCTTCGCGGTCCTGGACCGAGTTGATGAAGTCCTGGCTGACCTTCGCTTTGTCGTGGCCGTAGGGCAGCAGATCGGCAGATTCGATACCGATCTTTGCGCCGATTTCCTGAATCGGCTTCTTGTTCGCTTCGCGAGCGATTTCGATGTCAGATTTGTAGCTCATTGGGCAGGGTCCCTGATTGAATGCCGTGCAAAACCGACGCGGCGCGTCGGTGCTGTCAAACCCATACAGTTGCATACCCAAGCAGTGGCTAAGGATTCCGACATATTCGTGCCGCGAAACGGCGTCGCCCAAATTCAAGCGTTTCCAATCGGAAACGAATGAGCGCTATGGCTGCCAGAGCGGCTGATCGGGAACAAACAGCTGTAGACGATCGCCGATATGCAGGTCCCCGGGCCGTTCGACCCAGCCAGTGACCCCCCGCCGCCCCTGCGCGGCTGGTTTGAAGGCGGCACCGTAGCCGCTGTGATCCGCCTCGATCTCACGTCCGGGCAGGACACAAGGTGCGTTTTCCATATCGACTGTAATCGTCAAACCCGCCTCGGCGCGCAGGCGCGAAGACGGCGGGATATGGGAAAAATCAGGGATGCCCTTCAGCACGATCGAAGCTCCCAAATAGGACGGATCAAGCTTGTCCATTTCCATCGCGGCGGCAATCTCGGACAGCTCCTCAGCTGATAGAATCGACACCTGACGGACATTCCGAATCTCGGTGCCTTTCGGATAGACATTGCTGACACGCACGCAGGAGGCACGGTTGAGCCCCTCGTGCCGTTCGCCTTGCACCCCGTCAAAGCCAAACTCCAACCCCTCAACGGGCTGAGCGCGCAGTGACTGACCGGCCGGGACGCGCCCCAACCAGACGACCTCGGCAGAGTATTCGGTTTCACGCAGGAACGGCATGGGGTTTTCCTTCTTCATCCATTTGCCCGCATAATGACCAGCAGTTGGCGGATGAAAAGAAAAAACCCGAGGTCTGGACCTCGGGTTTCTCTTGTTTATGCAGTTGGCTCCGGCTCCATCCCCCCTTCGGGCGGAGATTTCTTGGGTTTGGTCTTGGGAATGGCCGTGACGCTGGGCGCGCTGCCCTGATCCGGGCTGTCGCCCTCGTCATCGCCTTCGGTCGGCGCATCCCCATTCATCACACGCTTGATCTCGTCACCGGTGAGGGTTTCGTATTCCAACAGGCCCTGCGCCAGACGCTCCCATTCCTCACTCTTGTCGGTCAGAATCTGGTGCGCGCGCTCATAGCCTTGCTGGATCAGGCGCTTCACCTCTTCCTCGATCAGCTCTTTGGTATGGGCCGAGACCGAGAACCCAGCAGTGTTGCCCGAGTAGCCTTCATGGGCTTCGGCATAGTCAATATTGCCAACCTTATCCGACATACCCCAGCGCATCACCATCGCGCGCGCCAACTGGCTGGCCTGCATGATGTCGCCCGCCGGACCGTTCGAAACATGGTCTTCGCCATATTTAATGACTTCGGCCGCCTTGCCCGCCATGGTCATGGCCAGCTTCTGCTCACACTCATCACGGTGGTAGTTAAGGCGATCCATTTCCGGCAGCGAGACAACCATACCCAGCGCACCACCACGCGGGATAATCGTCGCCTTGTAGACCGGATCGCACATCGGCAATTCCAGACCAACAACAGCATGGCCAGCCTCGTGATAGGCGGTCTTTTCCTTTTGATCCTGGGTCAGCACCATCGAGCGGCGCTCAGCCCCCATCATCACCTTGTCCTTGGCGTTCTCGAAGTCTTCCATAGTGACAAAGCGACGGCCCACGCGCGCGGCCATCAGCGCCGCCTCGTTCACGAGGTTCGCCAAATCCGCACCCGAGAAGCCCGGAGTACCACGCGCGATGATGCGCAGGTCAACATCAGGGCCCAGAGGGGTCTTGCGCGCATGGACGCCCAAGATCTTCTCGCGGCCTTTGATGTCGGGGTTCCCAACAGTAACGTTCCGGTCGAAACGGCCGGGACGCAGCAGAGCCGGGTCCAGAACGTCTTTACGGTTGGTCGCGGCCAGAATGATCACACCTTCGTTGGCCTCAAAGCCGTCCATCTCGACCAGCAATTGGTTGAGCGTCTGTTCGCGTTCATCATTACCACCGCCATAGCCGGCACCACGATGGCGACCCACGGCGTCGATTTCGTCGATGAATACGATACAAGGCGCGTTCTTCTTGGCTTGCTCGAACATGTCACGGACACGGCTCGCACCAACACCCACGAACATTTCAACGAAGTCAGAACCCGAGATAGTGAAGAACGGCACACCCGCCTCACCCGCAATCGCGCGGGCCAGCAGCGTTTTACCGGTACCCGGAGGGCCAACCAGCAGCGCGCCCTTGGGGATCTTGCCACCCAGACGGCTGAATTTCTGCGGGTTGCGCAGGAACTCAACGATCTCTTCCAGTTCTTCCTTGGCTTCGTCGATACCAGCAACGTCATCAAAGGTCACGCGGCCGTGCTTCTCGGTCAGCATCTTGGCCTTGGATTTGCCAAAGCCCATCGCGCCGCCTTTGCCGCCACCCTGCATGCGGTTCATGAAATAGACCCAAACGCCGATCAGCAGCAGGAAGGGCAACAGAGTGATCAGGAACGATTGGAAGCCTGATTGCTGCTGCTTGACCGCTTCGACAGGGATTTGTTCATCGATCAGCAGCTTCGTGACCTCGGCGTCACCGGGTTTGATCGTGGTGTAATTCGCGCCGCTTTGTGTGGTGTAGCGAATTTGCTCACCATCCAGCGTGACGTTCTTAACCTCACCGCTTTGAACGGCGCTGACAAAGTCGGAATAGGTGCGTTCATTGCCCTGAAGTGTCCCGCCCGGTCCGCTGAACAGGTTGAACAGTGCAAGGATCAGCAGGAACAGAACGACCCAGAAGGCGATATTACGAGCGTTGCCCAAGGAAATTCTCCTAAAAGATTTCGGCAGACAAGGACCTGCCGGGTTGCTTCTTAAAATAGAGAGGATTGGCTGAGGTTCAATGCGATAAAAAAGATGCGTGAAACTCTGGCCAATCAGGGGCCAGATCAGCGCGCCAGCCATTGGCGAAACCGGCCAGGGGTGCGGCCTCAAGAGTGTCGCCCCTCCAAACCGCTGGGGACGCTTGCAAAGTAAGCCGTGGACGCCCCGCGGCACGCCAGTCGGGCAGCATCTGTAAGCCGTTTTCACCAAGAGCCCGAATCTCCGTCCCTGGAATATCGGGGCCGGACAGCTCCCAACGCGCGTCCCATGTAGCCGTGATTTTCGCGGTCAGGCCGTCAACCGCGTTGAATTCTCTGCAGATCCACTGTTTTTCTGCCTTTGAAAACAGCAAACAGCCCCCAATTGCGGCGGGACCCCCGTTCAGAATGGCCTGCAACGCCTGATCCACAGTCGATTGGCGCGGCGGGTAGCCGGGGCCCGCGATCCATGAAACAGCGCCAACCAGAACCCTACGCCGGATTTCTTCAGGCAGCGCGGCGAAGCCCTCGCGATCCAGCACAACAGACCCGGCATCGACCGTAGCTACCCGTTGGGCGGAGTCCTGCGCATAGCGTTCCAGCGCCTCACGCGCTTGTGTGAGGTTGTCGGCGACACGCGTCAGGGTTTCGGCCGATATGCCTAGCGGTTCCAGATCAGACACGGCTTGCCGCGCCTTGATCCGGTCAAAGCGTGTATCCTGATTCGAGGGGTCCTCGACCCACTGCGCGCCGATCTCGGTCAAGTAGGCGCGCAGCCTGTCTCGAGTGATCCCTAGCATAGGGCGCAACAGGTCGATCCCATCGTGGATTCGACTGCTTGGCATACCCGACAGTCCCGTCACCCCGGCCGAACGGGCCAGTCGCATAAGAAGTGTTTCGGCCTGATCATCCGCCGTATGGCCCAATGCAATGGCGCTGATGTCGTTGCTCTTCGCCCACTCGGTCAGCAAGGCATACCGCGCCTGCCGGGCCTGATCCTGCAGATTGCCTACGCCATTCCACCCCTGCCACTGCAAAATTTCGTGGGGGATACCTAACGCGGCCGCCTGCTTTGCAACCGTTCGGGCCTCATCCACCGACTCGGCGCGCAAACCGTGGTCGACCGTGGCGGCGAACAGTTCCACCCCCTCATCCGACGCAATGCGGTGCAAAAGGTGCATCAGGGCAACCGAGTCCCCTCCGCCCGAGACCGCGATGCCCAGACGCTCCGGCAAACGTTCAGGCAACCGGGCGCGCAGATCGGATGTCAGTGTGTCGAGTGGCGGGGTCAAGAACACCCCAAGGAGGCCATTTCCTGCACCGCACTTGAGGCTTGACCCGAGGACGGGAAGCGCACGCCAACCTCGGACAAGGTGATGCAGGCTTGATCGGTCTGGCCCAAACGGCCCAAAGCTGCGCCAAGTTCGAACAGAGCTTCGGACGCCACGGCACCTTCGGAATCTCCGGTGAAGCTGGCGAGGAATGCACGCGCGGCCTCGCGCGTATCCCCGAGCCCTTCGAGCGCTTTACCGCGGTTCAAATGCGCCTCGGGTGCAAGCGGGCTACCGGGATATGAAGTGTCAAATTGTGCGAACATCGTGGCAGCAGTCTGGAAATCACCATCGGCCAGCGCCTGCGACGCATCGTCAAAATCCGCTCGCTCGCCAACGGCCAGCTCGCCCTGGTCCGAAGTGTTCGGCTCCGTCGGCGCGGGTGTTACCGCAGCGGTGGATTCCCCTTCACCACCCAAAGTCGAGGTCTCACCCAGTGTCGATAGATCGCCGCCTTCCAGCTCAACCAGACGGAACTCAAGATCGCCGATCCGGTTGGTGCCGTCGGTCACGATGTTCTGGACACGCTGGTTCAGTTGCTCGGTCTGACGGGTCAGGCGCTGCAGCTCGGCCTCTATCGCATCGACCCGTTCAAGGATCGAGCTTCCGGACAGGTTCGGCGCGGGAGAGCCGGTGGTCGAAAACTCACGCTTAAGGCGCTGTATCTCGACATGAAGCACCGTCAGCTCCTGCCGGATATCCGCCAGGGTCTGCTGATCCTGTGCTTGCGCCACGCCCGCTGTTGCCACAACTGCGGCCAGAACACATCCTGCAACTCTCATCGTCTTACCCCAAGGTTGAACCGGTCAGCACCGTCACCGCACGGCGGTTTTTGGAATAGCAGTCCTCGGTGCTGCAAATCTCGATCGGGCGTTCCTTGCCAAAGCTGACGGTCGTCAGACGGTTGCCCGCCACGCCACGCGAAATCAGGTATTCGCGCGCCGCATTAGCCCGACGTGCGCCCAGCGCAAGGTTGTACTCCCGCGTGCCCTGCTCATCCGCGTGACCTTCGATGGTTGCCACGTAATCCGGGTTGGCCAGCAACCATTCCGCCTGCCCTTGCAGAACCGTCTGCGCCTGCGGCGATAGAGTGGACTGATCGACCGCGAACAAAACACGATCCCCGACCGTCTGCTGGAAATACGCGGGCGAGCGCGGATCACTAGGAGAACCCGCGACGATCGAGCCGCTACCACCTGCGCCGCTGCCACCCAAAGCCGAAGGATCATTGTTGGTACAAGCCGCGACCACGCTTAGCGCGCCCAAGGCCAGGATTTTGCCCAATACGTTCATCTCAAGTGCCTCGTTGTTTTGTTTGTTGCCGCCTGTCTATCACAGCGACTGTTTCTTGTGAACTTTGCCTCGCATTGGCGGCGATCAATTCTGCAATGGCCCCCAGGACGGGTCGCTGCCGCCATCCGGCGTGCGCACGGGGCGCAGGTTTCGACCCGAGATATCCACGGAATAGAGCGTCGCCCGTCCACTTGCGCCCTGCGTCTCGCGGGTGAACATGATGACGCGGCCGTTTGGCGACCAGGTCGGGCCTTCGTCGAGAAAGGACGACGTCAGCAGGCGTTCCTCACTGCCATCGGTGCGCATCACGCCGATATGGAAGCGGCCTTTGTTCTGCTTGGTGAAGGCAATCAGATCACCACGCGGCGACCAGACCGGCGTACCATACCGCCCCTGACCAAAGCTGATCCGCGTCGCTTCGCCGCCGTTTGCCGCCATCACATAAAGCTGCGGCGTACCTGAGCGGTCGCTTTCAAACACGATCTGGCTGCCATCCGGCGAATAGCTGGGCGCGGTTTCAATCGCAGGCGTGTTGGTCAGGCGGGTGCTTTGGCCCGAGGCCAGATCCATCCGCCACAGATCGGTGTTGCCACCCTGAATCAGTGAATACACAATCGATCGCCCATCCGGCGAAAAGCGCGGAGAAAAGCTCATGGTGCCGTCCTGCGTTCTCAGCTCGCGCCGTTGCACACGACCGACATCCAGAATGTAGATCCGCGGGCTACCGCTTTCGTAGCTGGTATAGAGCAGTTGCTCGCCCGTCGGCGAAAAGCGCGGGGCCAGAACGATGGCCGCGCTATCCGTCATGTACTGAACATTGGCCCCATCATAATCCATGATCGCCAGACGCTTGAGGCGCTGGTTCTTTGGGCCACTTTCCGACACAAAAGCAACGCGGCTATCGAAATAGGCGCCCTCGCCCGTAATCCGGCTGTAGACCTGATCAGCAACCTTGTGCGCCATGCGTCGCCAGCCATCCGTGGTGCCCGCCAACTGCAGACCGTTCCCAAGCTCCTGTCCCGAGAACACATCCCAGACCCGGAACCGAACCGTCAGCCGCTTGCCCGAGACGTTCACCGCCCCTGTCACCAAAGCCTGCGCGTTGATCGCTTTCCAATCGGCAAACTGGACCGGAGCGTCAAAGCTGCTGACCCGGCTGATAAACGCGTCCGAGGAGATTTCGCGGAATAACCCCGTTCCGGTCAGATCCGCTGCGACGACACGCGAGATATCGTTGGCGTACTGCGTCGCTGCCGGGCCGTCGGGCACGAAGTTGGGAACCGCAAAGGGCATCGGCTCGATGATGCCTTCGTCGATTTCCAACCGCAGGGGGCTGTTCTGAGCGTAAACCGGAGCCGACACCAAGGTCAGCCCAAGAAAGAGGCTGGTCAGAAGTTTCATCATTTGATCCGCATCCTCTCGGGATTGAATGTAATCTCAATATCCTGCCAGTGATCGTATTTGTCAGCAGGCAGATCATATCCACGCGCGCCACAGCGCAAAATTGCCCGTCGGGCCGCCTGATAGGCTTGATTTTCGGCACCCGCAGCACCGCCAGAGCTATTCAGCAACCGAATGCTCTCGCCGATGACCGTACCGTCACGATTGAGCGAGAACGCAACCGTCACCACTACGTTCAGCGCATCGGTCGACAGTGATCCGACATTCCAGCACCGCGACACGGCAACGCGCATCGCGTCCTTTTCACCGCTGGTGAGCGGCGGGCCGGCGGGTTCCGTTCCACCCGCCAGGGCTTCGGACAACGCGTCATTGATGGCGTCACTATTGTCCGGCGCAGGCGTTGGCGTTGGGGTTTCCGAGGCCGGTTCCGGGGTTTCCGCAACCTCAGGCGCGGGTTCAGGACGGTTGGGCCGCACACGCGGACGTGGAGAGGTAAGAGGTGCTGGCTCGTTGGTCTCTTCGGCCTCAGTCACGATCTCAGGCGCGGCTTCTTCAGGGGCCGTCTGATCTTGTTGCTCTTGCTGCGTCTCAGCGCCTTCGTCCAGTGAGACCGGGGGCGTTTCCACCTCATCCGGCTCAGCCTCGGGCGGAGGCGGCGCGATAGCCTCGGGGGCGACACGCTCAGCCGGGCTGGGTTGCGCTGCAGGCCCCGGCGGCACCGGCAAGGCGGCCGTTTCCGGTTCCGTCAATGTCGGAGGTTGGTCGGGCAACTCAGGTTCAGGCGGAACCTCGACCGTTTCGGGGACAGTCTCAGGCTCCGGCTCTGCAGGCGTCACGGGTTCAGGGCGCGGCTGTTCTTCCGGTGTCACCTCAGGGGTGCTGACCTCAGGTTCCGGCGCGTCAGGTTGTTCCAGAGTACCCGGCGACTCTGGCAGCTCAGGCGCATCGCGCTGCGCGGTGAGCGCTGCGAATTGCTCAGCCGAAATCACGGAAACATCCTGCACTTGCGTCGGCAGCGGCTCGGACCGGAAGGTGCCGCCGAACAACGCCCAGCTGATCAGGCTGACATGCGCAATCGCTGAAATCTTGGTGCCGGTATCCACCGCGCGACCCCACCTTTACCCATCGTCCAGCGTCGGCCCGCCGGTATCCGTCACCAGACCCACATTCGAAAACCCGCCCGCATTCAGCGCGCCCATCACCTGCATCACTTGCGCATAGGGAATTGCCCCATCGGCCCGCAGGAAGACACGGTCACTGCTGCGCTCTGCCGCGATGGCGCGCAGCCGCCCAATCAGTTCGTCGCGCGCGATATCCGTGGTCTGGATCTGAATACGGCCATCGGCAGTCAGCGTAACGGTCAGCGGTTCCTCACTATCGCCGGGCAAGGCGCTTGCGGCAGTCTTGGGCAGATCTACCGGCACCCCAACGGTCAGCAGAGGTGCTGCGACCATGAAGATGATCAACAGCACCAGCATGACGTCGACAAACGGCGTGACGTTGATCTCAGCCATCGGCTGGGCGCGACCGCGCCGGCGTCCGCGCCTACGTCCGTTCCCACCCGAGCTTTGCTGAACCGCTGCCCCCATGGTTAGCTGTCCAACTGGCGGGACAGGATGGTGGCGAACTCATCGGCAAAGGCCTCATAACCTCCGACAATCCGGTCACTATCCGCGCTGAGCTTATTGTAGAAAATCACTGCCGGGATCGCGGCCAGCAGGCCAAGACCAGTGGCCAACAGTGCCTCGGCAATGCCGGGGGCCACAACGGCGAGGTTCGTATTCTGCTGCTCGGCAATCTCGATAAAGGCGTTCATGATGCCCCAGACCGTACCGAACAGACCAATGAACGGAGCGGTTGAGCCGACAGTTGCCAGGATCGGCAGACCCTTCTGCAATGTCTCCGCCTCTTTCGCGATGGCCACATCCATCGACCGGTCGATCCGGGCCGTTGCCCCGGCGATCAAGCCGCCATCCGTGCGATGCGACCTGCGCCATTCGATCATACCGGCCGCAAATATCTTCTCGGAACTGCCATCGGGCTGCGAGCCGATCTGCTCGAACAACTCATCCAGCGGGTTGCCAGACCGAAAGCTTTCATCAAACTTCTGCGCCTCACGCCGGGCCGCGCGATAGTTGATGAGTTTCTGGATTATGATGCCCCAAGACCAGATCGACGCCGCGATCAGCATCAGCATCACCAGTTTTACGATAAAGGTCGCGCGGGCATACAGCCCCCACATGGAGAAATCGATCTCCTGCGCCAGCGCCAGCGTTTCAGCTTCCATGAACCTGCTCTTTTTTGCCTGATGGCCGTTTGTTTGGCCTTGTTTTGCCAAACGCTAACGCAGTTGGGGTTGAAAAGCCAACAGAACCACCCCGAGCTGCGAAAATGTTACATCAATGCGCGAATCTCTGCCGGAAGGCGGATTGGTTTGCCGTCCTTGTTGATGCACACCGCTGTAACCGAGGCGCGGAAAATATCGGTCTCACCCCGTTTCACCAATTGCGCCATGGTCAGGCGGACGCCTGAAATCTCGGTCACTTCTGTTTCGACGATCAATTCGTCATCAAACTTGGCGGGAGAAAGGTAGTCCGCCTCGACCCGACGTACGACCCAGACGATCCCCTCCTCCCGCATGGCGTTCTGGTCATTGCCCAAACGGCGCACCCAGTCCGAGCGCGCACGTTCGATGTAGCGCAGATAGTTCGCGTGATAGACGACACCGCCCATGTCGGTGTCTTCATAGTAGACGCGAACCGGGAATACGTGCTTCATTGCGGCGGCTCCAACCGGGCAAACAAACGCAACGCGTGCGAGGCATCCTGTGCCGCCCCCGGCAAGATCGGATCGTAAGCGGCCCGGATCAGGCCTGCAATATCCGGGCGCAAGATCGTCGCCTCACCCGCCACAGCCAGAGGCGATTGCTTTCGAAACGCCGTATCCGACCACAGCAGAATGGTCTGCACCACTTGACTGAGCGCCAGAGTCTCGGCCGGAACTTTGGATAGTTCTTTATCCATGCGCAGGAATACGAAGGCCGCGCGAATCGCGCCGTCTTTTTCGAACCTGAAGATGCGGTACTGATTGGCGTCCGCCGCAACCAGACGCTCGACCGAAGGCGCAAGATCGGGGACAAGGCGATCCAGATCCGGGACCTCCAGCAGCTCCTGCCAGTCGCGGAAGAAAAAGACCATGCAATTGGCGCCTAGCTCAGGGTCCGTTTCGGCCATCTTGTGTCCGGCCAGCGTCACCACCGCCTCGAACGCGCCTTTGACGGTTGCCAGCGTCTCATCCTCGACACCGAAAACGATCGGTACGATGGGGCGACCCCACCGCGCAAACAGGAACTCTCCGCTTTCGCGCGTAAACAGCGCCTCGATCTCTTCCGGTGTCACGCCCAGCCTTTCATCTTTTTAAAAATGCTCTCACTGAAGGCTTAAAATCTCTGGGAGCTGCCTTCAACCAAACAGATCGCTCTGACCCTTTGGTGCCGCCATGCCCAAATGCGTCCACGCCTTCTGCGCCAGCATCCGCCCGCGTGGCGTGCGTTGTATCAATCCTTGCTGCAGCAAATATGGTTCGATCACTTCCTCAAGCGAGTCACGACTTTCCGACAAGGCCGCCGACATCGTCTCAATCCCAACAGGACCACCGCCATAGTTCTCGGCGACCAGTTTTAGATACCGACGGTCCGCGCCGTCCAACCCGAGATGATCCACACCCAAGCGGGTGAGCGCCCCATCAGCCAATTCGCGCGTAATCCGCCCGTCGCCCTCGACGATGGCAAAGTCCACCACGCGCCGCAGCAAACGACCCGCGATCCGAGGCGTCCCACGCGACCGGCGTGCAATCTCACGCGCGCCGTCGTCGTCCGCTGGCGCGCCTAGTTTGCGCGCATTGCGGGTTATGATCTCGTGCAACTCATCGACTGTGTAGAATTGCAACCGGGTTGGGATACCAAAACGGTCGCGCAACGGCGTGGTCAGCAGACCCATCCGCGTGGTCGCCCCGACCAGCGTAAACGGCTGCAATTCAATCCGAACGGTGCGCGCCGCTGGACCTTCGCCAATCACCAAATCCAGCTCAAAATCCTCCATCGCAGGATAGAGAACTTCCTCAACCGCCGGGTTCAAGCGATGGATTTCGTCAATAAACAACACATCCCGCGCTTCCAGATTGGTCAGGATCGCCGCCAGGTCGCCTGCCTTGGCCAGAACCGGACCAGAGGTCATACGGAAATTCACCCCCAACTCACGCGCCATGATTTGTGCCAGCGTGGTTTTCCCTAAACCAGGAGGGCCATGGAACAGGGTATGATCCATCGCCTCGCCGCGCTGTCGGGCGGATTGGATGAAGATGCGCAGGTTGGCACGCGCCTCGGCCTGACCGATGAACTCATCCAGCCCCTTCGGGCGCAGGGCGCGGTCGTTATCTTCGGGCAGAGGGTCTGGCCGCAGTGTGGGATCGGCGTCTACCATTCAATCACCCTTTCGGAGCCAGCAGCTTGAGCGCCGCGCGGATCAATTCAGCCTCACCCGCGTCGGGCAGATTGGCCGCCGCCTCCGCAACTGCCGAGGCCGCCTCGGATGGGCCATATCCCAAATTCGACAAAGCCGACAACGCCCCCGCAGAGGCCGCCGCCGAACCCGAGGCCGGTTTTGCAGTCCGTTTCGGTGCTGGCTGCGGCTCGACGGTTTCAACAACGTCCAAGGCGGGTCCGTCCATCGCCTCGGTCACGGTGCCGCCCATCGCCATAACCCCCGGCGCCTTATCCTTGAGGTCCAGCACGATGCGCTGCGCGGTCTTCGGGCCTACACCCTTGGCAGCCTTCACCGCACCCCAATCGCCCAGAGCAATCGCGCGGCTTACCCCATCCGGCCCCAATGCGCTGAGAATGGCCAGCGAGACCTTGGCCCCAACGCCCTGAACCGAACACAGCAGTCGATGCCATTCCTTCTCGATCAGGGAGAGAAACCCGTAAAGCTGCATCAGGTCCTCACGCACGACCATGTCGGTATAGATCGAGACCGCCTTACCCACGCCCGGCAACGCAGCCATGGTCCTGTCCGAGCAATAGACAATGTAACCCACGCCCCGCACGTCGATCAGGATGTGGTCTGCGGCGCGATAGTCCAGACGCCCTGTCAGTTTACCGATCATGCCCTCACCTCTTTCACACGCGGCTGTTGTGTCTTGCCGTAATAGGCGTGACAGATCGCGATCGCCAGCGCATCGGCCGCATCCGCGCCCTTGGGTGAACACCCTGGCAGCTGCAGCTTGACCATGTGCAGAACCTGCTCTTTCTCGGCATGCCCAACGCCAACGACGGTTTTCTTGACCCGGTTCGGAGCATATTCCCCCACAGGCAGCCCGGCCTGCGCCAGCGTCAGCAAGGCCACACCTCGCGCCTGACCCAGTTTCAACGTCCCGGCACCATCCTTGTTCACGAAAGTCTGCTCAATCGCAGCTTGGTCGGGCCTAAACTCGGCGATGACCTCGACAATCTGATTGTGCAGAGACAGCAGCCGCTCGCCTAGATCATCCCCGTCGGATTTGCACAAACCGTTCGAAACGTGGCTCAACCGGCTGCCGTTTGATTCGATGACGCCCCATCCCAGGGTTCTAAGCCCCGGATCAATGCCCAGAATTCGCATGCTTCGCCTCAGCCCGCTCGGGTTTTGTGATCTTTTTTCAACGGATAGCACGAAGCGTGAACATTTTCCAAGCGAATTGACCCTAAGTCTGAAATCGACACCGCCATCCTAAACGCGACACAAAGGCCGGTTTGCGACTTCGAAAAGTCTGAAATCGACACTTTTATGAACTCATTTTAACCATGTTTTTAAGGCGCTTACAGATTCAGCAAGCGTTGCAAAAACTGCATAGGACACATGCAAAAAATGCTATTGCGCGGGCAAATCTTCGACACTAGATGCCGCTCAGATCGCAAGAACAAATGTTCACACAAACCAGAAGGAAACAGGATATGGCTGCACTGGACACCACCCGCATCGCCACCACTGGCTCATTCGGCCTTGTCGGCCGTATCGGCGCATTTATCACATCGGCCGCACATGCCGCCGTCGATTGGAATGACGCCCGCGTCACACGCAACGTGCTGACCGGTCTGAGCGACCGCGAACTGGAAGATATCGGCCTGTGCCGCGGCGACATCGACGTCATCGCCGAAGGTCGCCGGTAAGACGACCCCTACGCCCCTTTCTCCTCCCTGTAGGGGCGCAAAGAAACACCGCGAGCCGAAAGGCCGCGGTGTTTTCTGTTTCAGCTTGTGCTTAGTAAAGCACTTTGTTGAGCTGAACCGAGAGGAACTGTGAAACCGGGTCGATCTGCATGATCCAGGCGCCTGCCTGTTCGACCTGGGTGCCTTCTTTCAGGCTGTCGATGCGGTATTGATACCCTGAGGGGCCAAGGCTGGACAAGAGAAACGCCTTGAAGCCGAAAACCGCCAGCAGGGTAAACAGCAGAACCTTGGCCGGAACCGCCGAGCGGACCCTTTGCGGCTTCATCACCACCAGACCATCTTTGCGCATCGTCGCGCGATAGCCTTTGCTGAGCTTCGAGTGCTTCTTGTTCAGACGCTGAACGCGCTGATCAAATTCCAGTTGTTTTCCCGCCATGGCAGCCTCCACAAAACCGCCCCCCATCAAGATGATTAGAAAACGGTAAGCACAGATTGCGACAAAAACGTGGCGCGACTCTAGAAAACTCCCGTAAATGGCCCTGATTTAGCCCTGTTTACTTAAGATTAGCGTCGTCCACTCACCAATCTCATCTCGATGATGAAGATTGAAGCCATTCTGGGAATAAACATTCACCACATCATCGGCCTGTTCGTTCAGGATTCCCGACAGGATTGCATAGCCCTCCGCCCGCAGATTCGCCGAGATTTCCGGCGACAAAGCGACCAGCGGACCCTTCAGGATGTTGGCGAAAATCAAATCATAGGGCGCGTGCGCGTTCAGGTCCGGGTGATCGAAGCCAGCGGCCTCGACACAGTGAACCTGACCGGACATGCCATTGGCCTTCAGGTTCGCTTCGGCCACATCGACGGCAACCTGATCAATGTCACTGGCGATGATGTCCCCTTCCCAAACGCGCGCAGCCGCCATGGCCAGTACCGCAGTTCCGCACCCGATATCGGCGACCTTTCTGGCCGAGAACCCTTCGTCCAGCAATTGGTCCAGCGCCTTCAGACAGCCCAGTGTGGTTCCGTGGTGCCCGGTGCCAAAGGCCATCGCGGCCTCGATCAACAGGGGGATCCGACCTTCGGGTAGCTTGTCGGCATCGTGGCTGCCATAGACAAAGAAACGACCTGCCTCGACAGGGGCCAGTTCGCGACGCACATGGGCGACCCAGTCCGTTTCGGGCAGTTCAGACACCACAAAGGGTTTGGCCTCAAAGGCCGCAGCCAGCACGGCCAGCGCCGTCTCATCGGGGGCTTCGGTGAAGTACCCGCCAACCTCCCACAGGCCCGAGCCATCTTCGACCTCGAAAACGCCAACGCCGGTTGGTTCGGGATCCAGACGCTCCATCGCTTCGCCAAGACCTTCGGCGGGTTTCTTACCGGTCAACGTAGTAAGAGCGGTGAATGTGGGCATGGGGGCCTCCTGTCTAGGTCAGGACAGCGCCTAGGGCGTGGGCCCGCTAAGGTCAAGCTCTTGCGCCTATTCAGCGGGGGCCGGCGCGTATTTGGTCAGGATCGTCTCATTGCCCGGCTCGGGATGGCGCGGGATCAACAGAGACAGGGCGAGCGAGATCATCGCCATCGCCGCCGCCAGTGCGAACACCGCGCCAGGTGAGGCCACCCAAAGCAACCCAAGAAGCGCGGGCAGGAAAACCGCGGCGATATGGTTGATGGTAAACGCCACAGCGGCCGTCGGTGCGATATCGGCTGGATCAGCGATTTTCTGGAAGTAGGTCTTCAGGGCCAAAGCCAGCGCGAACAGCACATGGTCGATCACATAGAGGGTCGCGGCCAGAACCACGCCCCACCCAAACCAGTAGATGCCACCATAGGCTGCGAAGACAATGGCAAGCCCGGCATATTCGAAGATCAATGTCCGTCGCTCGCCAAATTTGGACACCGCTTTGCCCAGCATCGGAGCCGCCGCCATATTGATCACAAGGTTGATCAGATACAGGCTGGTGAGTTCGTGGACCTCGAACCCGAATTTCTCGACCATCATGAAGCCCGCGAACACCACAAAGATCTGACGGCGCGCGCCCGCCATAAATTGGAGCGCGTAATACAGCCAGTAGCGTTTGCGCAGGATCAGCTTTTTGGTCTGCGGCGTCGGCGCGTCGAATTGCGGATAGGCCAGCAGGCAAAACAGAGCCAAAAGCGCCGTCGCACCGCCCGCCATCATGAAGACGAAGTTATAGGACAGGTCGAAACGGTCCCATGTCAGGACGATCAGCCCATAGACCACTGCCGTGGCCGCCGAGCCCATTGCCACAAGCCATCCCAGAATCTGCGGCGCGCGGTCCTTTGGCAGCCATTGTAACTGTAGCGACTGATTGACCGTCTCGTAGTAGTGAAAGCCGATTGAGCTAAAAAGCGTTACGAACAACAGCCCGCCAAGGCTTGGGAACCATGCAGTCACCGCCGTCGCCACACCCAGCATCATCAGCGAGATCATGGCCAGCACCTGTTCCCGCACAAAGATGATCACAGCGATCACGCCGACGGCCAGAAAACCCGGTATTTCCCGCACCGTGTGCAGCAAACCGATATCTGCGCCATCGAAATTCGCCACTTCGATGACGAAGTTGTTCAACAGCGCGCTCCACCCATTGAAGGCAATGGGCATAGTCAGCGCCATCATGAACAGTAGCGTGATCGGGCGCCGCCAGAACGGCAGGCTTTGCGCCTCGGAAAGTGGCATGGGTTTCAACATGCGACTCCCTCTACGCCGATTTTTGCGCTTTGGCGAGAGGAGAGATCCCAGCGCACATTCGCTCTGCGCCTGTGCAGAGGTCAGTAGAAGTTCTGCGGGTCGATATCGACGGTCAGGCGGATATCCCCTTTCAGGCGCAGCGGCGCGATCCAGCGGGCGATGGCGTCCTGAATGGGGGCGCCCTTGGGAGCCTTGACCAAAAGGCGCACGCGATGCCTGCCTCGGATGCGGGCAATCGGCGCAGGCGCTGGACCAAAGACCTGAGCGCCAATCTCGCGCAGCAGTGCATCATTGCGCGCCATCGCGTTGCCGATATCAAAGACCGGAGCGACCTCGGGACCAGACAACACGATCCCCGCCATGCGCCCATAGGGCGGCACACCGGCGGCTTGGCGACCGGCAGCCTCCGCCTTCCAGAAGCCTTCCTCATCACCCGACAGAATGGCGCGGATGACCGGATGCTCGGGCTGAAACGTCTGTAGCAGCGCCTGCCCCGGCTTGTCTGCGCGCCCCGCACGCCCCGCCACCTGTCGCATCAGTTGAAACGTCCGCTCTGCCGCGCGCAAATCCGCGCCATGCAGGCTGAGATCGGCATCAATGACCCCCACCAGCGTCAGTTTGGGAAAGTTATGCCCCTTGGCCACCAGCTGCGTGCCGATGACGATATCGGCGTCGCCCTCGGCGATCTCTTCGATCTTGGCCTTCAACGCGCGGGCCGAGCCGAACAGGTCCGAACTGAGCATCGCGATCTTGGCCTCGGGGAACGTCGCCTCGGCCTCTTCCGCCAGCCGCTCGATCCCCGGCCCAACCGGGGCCAGTTTCCCTTCGACCCCGCAAGAGGGGCATGCCTCGGGCATCGGCTTTGTCTCGCCGCATTGATGGCACATCAGGCGCTTGAGGAATCGGTGCTCTACCATCCGCGCGTCGCAATGATCGCAGGCGATCTGCTCCCCACAGGCCCGGCACAAGGTCACCGGCGCATAGCCGCGACGGTTGATGAACAGCAGCGACTGTTCGCCTTTTTCGATCCGTTGCCGCACTGCCTGCCGCAAGGACGGGGAAATCCACGTCCCCGTCTGCATTTGCTCGGCCCGCATGTCGATCGGCTTCATCTCGGGCAGAACCGCCGCCCCGAAGCGCGAGGTCAGATCCAGCCGCTCATACTTGCCAGCCTCGGCATTGGCCCAGGTTTCCAACGAGGGCGTCGCGCTGGCCAGAATCACCCGCCCGCCACAAATGGCCGAGCGCAGAACCGCCATGTCCCGTGCGCTGTAATGCACGCCGTCTTCCTGTTTGTAGGAGGTGTCGTGTTCCTCATCGACCACAACCAAACCCAAGTCACGGAATGGCAGGAACAGGGCCGAGCGCGCACCCACGACAAGTTGCGCCTCGCCCTGCCCGACCATTCGCCAGACCCGGCGACGCTCGGTCATCGTAGCCCCTGAATGCCACTCGGCCGGGCGGGCACCAAACCGGGCCTCGACTCGGGTTAGAAATTCGGCCGTCAGCGCAATCTCAGGCAGCAGAACCAGCGCCTGCCGCCCCATGCGCAGAGCTTCGGCGACGGCCTCAAGATAGACCTCCGTCTTGCCCGAACCGGTCACACCTTTCAGCAGCGTTGTGCCGTAGGTGCCGGTCCGCTGGCCCGCCTGCAGCCGCGCCACGGCTGCCGCCTGATCCTCGGTCAGGTCTTTACCGGGCAACTCGGGATCGAGATGGGGGTATGGTAAATCGCGCGGGCTGTCCTCTTCCCGAACCGCGCCCAGTTTGACCAACCCCTTGACGACAGAGGTGGTTACCCCGGCCTGCTCGGCCAGTTCCTTCAAGGTGAAGGCCAGCCCGCCATACTCTTTCAACACCTCAAGCACCCGGGTGCGGGCATCGGTCATCCGATCCGGTTCAGATGCACCCAACCGGTAGACCTTACGCATCGAGGGCGGATCCCCCAAACCCGGGGCGCGGGTCGCAAGACGCAGCATCGCAGGCATCGGTGTCAGCGTGTAGTCCGCCACTTTCCCTAGAAACACCCGCATCTCTTCGCGCATGGGTGCAACCTCTAACACCCGGATCACGGACCGCGCCTTGGCCAGATCGAACCCGCCCTGCCCCGGTCCCCAAACTACGCCCATCACTTTTCGTGGACCCAGAGGCACCTCAACAAAGGCACCCAGAAAGCAGCCACCTTCGGGCGCCTTGTAATCCAACGTCCGGTCCAGAGGCTGCGTGGTCAGCACCGCAACCAGCTCTCCTTCGTCGAAAAATCCGTTAGCGCTCACAGCATATCCTATGCAGGGGGTTCCAGCAGGGGTCTCTTTGAGGTAAAGCCATCCGCGACCAAGGCCAACCCATCAAAGGACTGCCCGCATGAAATTCTTCGTAGACACTGCCGAGATCGACGCCATTGCCGAACTGAACGACCTGGGCATGGTGGACGGCGTCACCACCAACCCTTCGCTGATCCTGAAATCAGGCCGCGACATTTTGGAAGTCACCAAAGAGATCTGTGATCTGGTCGACGGCCCCGTGTCCGCCGAAGTTGTCGCCACCGAGGCCGACGACATGATCGCGGAAGGCCGCAAGCTGGCCAAGATCGCGCCAAACATCGCGGTCAAAGTACCGCTGACATGGGCCGGTCTTAAAACCTGCAAAACCCTCAGCGACGAAGGCCAGATGGTCAACGTTACCCTGTGCTTCTCGACCAACCAGGCGCTGCTTGCTGCAAAAGCAGGCGCGACCTTCATTTCACCCTTCATTGGTCGTCTTGATGACATCAACCTCGACGGCATGGATCTGATCGCCGATATCCGTCAGGTCTATGACAACTACGGGTTTGAGACCGAAATCCTCGCCGCCTCGATCCGTACCGTGAACCACGTGACCGACAGCGCGCGCATTGGTGCCGACGTGATCACCGCACCGCCCGCCGTCATTAAGAAACTGGCTGACCACCCGCTGACTGACAAAGGCCTTGAGACCTTCCTGGCAGACTGGGCCAAAACCGGTCAGAAAATCCTCTGACCCTTTGCACGACCGCGCGGTGCCGACAGGCGCCGCGCCCGGCCCAACTGTGCGGGGCTGATCTTTGATCAGCGCCAAGCATGCGGGAGCGCTCCGGACACAGCGCAAAACGAAATCCACCCAGACGTGCATTTTTCCCAAGGTAATTCCGGTTGGCCGTGCTATAAGCCGCCAAAACAAAAAACGACCGGACGGGACATGAGCAGCAACCCAAAACTCGAGGACAACCTCCGAGCCGCGATTCTGGCCAAGCCTGATGCTTTGCTGGATGACAAAGATCTGATGCAGGCACTGGTGGACGCCAATGAACAGGCCCGAGGCGACAACGTCATCGACCTGCGCGGCATCGCCATGCAACGGCTCGAAGCCAGACTGGACCGCTTGGAAGACACGCACCGGTCCGTCATCGCCGCAGCCTATGAAAACCTTGCCGGGACCAATCAGGTCCACCGCGCCATTCTGCGTCTTCTGGAACCGGTTGAGTTCGAGGACTTCCTGCGCGTCCTCGGCCAGGATGTCGCCGATATCCTGCGGGTCCAGCGCATCACGCTGGTGCTTGAAACCACCGCCCTTATGGATGATCCCGCAATCGACAAGCTGGGCGGCACGCTGACCGTTGTCGAACCGGGTTTTGTCGACCAATACCTCACCTACGATCGCGGCGGTCCTGCGCGCGACGTCATCTTGCGCGAAATCCAGCAGCCAAACCAGCGCGTGTTCGGAACTCTTGCCGCTCAACTCAGGTCCGAGGCCTGCCTCAAGCTGGATCTTGGAACCGGTCGCCTGCCCGGTCTGATTGTCATGGGGGCCTCGGACCCTAGGCATTTCACGCCGCAACTTGGAACCGATCTACTGTCGTTCTTTGCTGGCGTGTTCGAACGCTCGATGCGCCACTGGCTGTCGTGAGCCTGATTTCGCCAGCCTGCCGAGATGCGCTCCAACATTGGTTGGAGAGCCTGGGCGCGCTGGCAGGGCGGTCTCAGAACACCCAAAACGCCTATCGCGGGGATGTCACCGATTTCCTCTCCTTCATGACCCTCCACCATGGAGACCGCCACGGCATCGCCGCGCTCGAACGCATCACCGTCTCGGACATGCGCGCCTGGATGGCGGATCAGCGCGAAAGCGGCGTGGGTGCGCGCTCTCTGGCCCGAAAACTATCAGCAGTCAAAAGCTTCTACCGTTGGCTTGCGGAGCGTGAAGGCTTCGAACCGACAGCCGTCCTATCAACCCGCGCGCCGAAATTCACCAAAAAGCTCCCTCGCCCTCTGGCCGAGGACGCAGCCCGCGCCATGATTGAAACGGTCGAACTGCAATCCAGCAATGACTGGGTCTCAGCCCGTGATGTGGCTGTAGTCACGCTGCTCTACGGTTGCGGGTTGCGCATCTCCGAAGCGTTGTCTCTGACCGGTGCAGATGCCCCACTGCCAGCAACCCTGCGCATTACAGGCAAAGGCGACAAAGAGAGGATCGTCCCGGTCCTTCCTGCCGCCCGCGAAGCGGTGGATCACTATCTCCAACTCTGCCCGCATCCGAAATCAGACAACCTTGCCCTGTTTCGCGGTGTCCGGGGCGGAGCGCTGAATCCCCGCGCGATACAAGAGGTCATGTCCAAGGCCCGCATGCAGCTCGGCCTGCCAGCGACCGCGACGCCCCATGCCATGCGGCACAGTTTTGCCACGCATCTGCTCTCAGCCGGTGGGGACCTGCGCGCTATTCAAGAGCTTCTGGGCCACGCCTCGCTATCCACCACCCAGACCTATACGGCCGTCGATACCGCCCGCCTGATGGAGGTCTACAACCGCGCCCACCCAAAGGCCTGAGGTCCAAAAGCACGGCATCCTCAATGTCCTTGCAACCAAACTGTCTTTTTGCTTTGCATCTGCCCCTCACATCCTTCATGACACGGGCATGACACTTAGATTCAAAGCGCTTGCCGTTCATCTTTTCCTGACTTCCGACCTTTTTGTTGATCTGACTGGGTTTTTGGTTTGTTTTCAGGTGTGGTTGCTCAGAGGCGCGTTGTAGTGCCCCATTATTATAAAAAGTATTGACATGGGCCTTCAGATGGCTAACCTCTTCGCCCATGTTCATCCGCACCAAACATGACGCAAAGCTCAACCGCACACGGATCCAGATCGTTGAATCCGTCCGCACCGGCTCCAAGGTACGCCAGAAGATCCTGCGCCATGTGGGTGTGGCCCATAACGACAGCGAGATTGAGGATATCAAGCGTCTGGCGGGCCGCTTGATGGAGCAATTACGCATTGATCGCTCGCCGCAAATGGAACTGTTCACGCCCACGGAATATGCCGATCTGCAGGCGCTGGTGCGCCGCGCTCCGCGGCCGGACAAGCTTGGCGTTGATCTTGCCGAGTGCCGTGAGGAGGCGCGGGTCTCTCTGGGTCTGCGGGATGTCATGGGGACGATGTATGACCAACTGGGTTGGGGGGCCCTTCTGGGGGCGGCGCGTAAAAGTGCCAATCGCATTGTGAAAGAGCTGGTTATGGCGCGGATCGCACAGCCCGAGAGCAAGCGCGCGACCGTGGAGGCGTTGGAGAACCAGGCAGGCATCACGCTCAATCTGGACGTGGTCTATCGGAGCATGGATTACATCAATACGCCGGTGATAGACGGGATTTGCAAAACCTCTCACGCGGCGGCAGAGAAGTTGCTGGGCGGGCCAGTGACCGTGCTGTTCTACGATTGCACGACCCTGGCCTTTGACACCGAGCGCGAGGACCCGGCCGAGGATGCGGACGGGGTCGAGCAGGATCATCTTCTGGCCAAGGGCTTCAGCAAGGATGGCAAGCATCACCGCGCTCAGGTCATGCTGGCGCTGATCGTCACCTCCGATGGGCTGCCTGTGGGCTATGAACTCTTCCCGGGAAACACCTGGGAAGGTCATACGCTGGAAGCTGCGCTGAAGGCGTTGGAGGGACGCTTCGACGTGGCCAGGGTCACGTTCGTGGCCGATGCCGCCATGCTCAGCAAGGACAACCAGCAGATGTTGCAGAACAAGGGTCTGCCCTACATCCTCGGCTATCGCATGAAGTCCGCCCCGGCCGCCGTGAAGGCGAACATTTTGAGCCCGGAGGGACGCCAGCCTTGGGCTGGACACGGTTCTGAAGAGGCAACCGAGAAGGGCTGGTACAAGGTGATCGACCAGGAGGGAGCGCGGGTCATTGTGACCTGGTCACCCACCCGGGCACGCAATGATGCCCACAAGCGCGACAAGGCAATCGAAAAGCTGCACAAGAAGCTCAAGCGCTCTCGCAAACCCGGCAGCTTCAGCAGCCGGGGATATGGCCGCTTCCTGGCCTTCCCCGACAGCGGGGACGTCACGCTGGATGATGCAAAGATCAAGGCAGCGGCACAATGGGACGGGCTGCATGCCATTGTTGTTCATGGTGCGGACGAACTGGAGGCACAGGACGTCATTGCCCGCTATCACCAGTTGTGGGAGATCGAAGCCTGCTTCCGCACCAACAAGCACGATCTGAAAATCCGGCCCATCTATCACTGGTCGCCGCGTCGGGTCCGGGCCCATATCGCCATCTGCTACATGGCCTTCTGCTGCCTGCAGCACCTGCGCAAGCATCTGGACCTGCTCGGACACCCGATGAGCCCGGCTCGTATCCGCAACGAGTTGAACGCATTGCAGCTCTCGATCCTGCGCCACAAAGGCACCCCTGACCGCTACGGCATGCCAAGCCATGCCACGGTCGATGCCAGACGCATCCTCACCTGCGTCGGCCTGACCTGGAACGAAGCCCCTTTCAAGATACCCCCCGGGCGCACCCGAAAAACTGGCCAGACCAAAGCCTGAGCTCCCTCAACACTCCGAAACAATCGCTGGCGAAAAAAGTCCGTGTAGTGCCTTTTGGCAACCAAGGCATAATAATATCAATGACTTATACGAAAAAATGTCGGAAGTCAGGAGAGGATCGTCCCGGTCCTTCCTGCCGCCCGCGAAGCGGTGGATCACTATCTCCAACTCTGCCCGCATCCGAAATCAGACAACCTTGCCCTGTTTCGCGGTGTCCGGGGCGGAGCGCTGAATCCCCGCGCGATACAAGAGGTCATGTCCAAGGCCCGCATGCAGCTCGGCCTGCCAGCGACCGCGACGCCCCATGCCATGCGGCACAGTTTTGCCACGCATCTGCTCTCAGCCGGTGGGGACCTGCGCGCTATTCAAGAGCTTCTGGGCCACGCCTCGCTATCCACCACCCAGACCTATACGGCCGTCGATACCGCCCGCCTGATGGAGGTCTACAACCGCGCCCACCCAAAGGCCTGAGGTCCAAAAGCACGGCATCCTCAATGTCCTTGCAACCAAACTGTCTTTTTGCTTTGCATCTGCCCCTCACATCCTTCATGACACGGGCATGACACTTAGATTCAAAGCGCTTGCCGTTCATCTTTTCACCGCAACCGGAGCCGTTTTCGCAATGCTCGCCATGCTGGCGGCCGTGGATGAAAAATGGAGCCTGATGTATCTGTGGCTTGTGGTTTCCTTCATCGTCGACGGCATCGACGGCCCCTTGGCCCGCCATTATCACGTCAAGAAAAATGCGCCCGAGTTTGATGGTGTCCTGTTGGATCTGATCATCGATTACCTGACCTATGTGTTCATACCGGCCTATGCGCTGTTTAAATCCGGCTTGATGGATGGCTGGACAGGGTGGTTTGCGATCATCGTCATCACATTCGCCAGCGCCATGTACTTTGCCGACACGCGGATGAAGACCAAGGACAACTCGTTCTCTGGCTTCCCCGGATGCTGGAACATGTTTGTCATCGTGATCTTCGCGCTCGAGCCAAACTTCTGGGTCAGCCTCGTTCTAGTAACCCTTCTGGCCGTCGCCATGTTCCTGCCCTTGAAATTCGTTCACCCCGTCCGCACTGAGCGCTGGCGCAGCGTGACTCTGCCCATGGCTCTGGCCTGGACCTTCTTTGCCGGTTGGGCAGCCTGGGTAGATTTCCACCCCGAAAGCTGGGCGCATTGGGGACTGGTTGTGACCAGCCTGTATCTGGTCTTCGCAGGCATTGCGCAGCAGATCATTCCGCAACGGAAAAGCGCCGATTACAAAACGTCCTGAACCTCAAACTCCGTCCCGTTATGGGTGAAGACGTCGCCCGCCTGCAGGCCAATCATGGCCAGATAAATCGGGCTCTGGGTTGAGATCCCCATATAGGTCTTGCCATCCACATCGAACCGAGTGGTCGAGACGCAGACAACAAAACGGCGATTGTTGAACTTGATGACCGCGCCGGGCTGGACCGTATCAGTGATACCGAAATTGGTGTTCTCAATCACGTCGATCTTGGCGTGATGCGCGTGTACCGGCGCGTCGAACGCCGCAGCAAGGTCTGCATTCTCACGCGAGGCTGCGATATCATCCTTGTCATGCCCCTCTCGATCATCCAGTTGGGCATCTTTCAAAAAGGCGTCGTAATGTGCCTGGGCCGTGGCCAGTTCCTGCGCCTCCAGCGACATCAGTCGGTCTATGATGGCTTTCTTTTCCGCGGCGCGTTCTGCTTGGTCGGTCATTCAATGGGATCCTTCGAACTCTCCTTTTGAAACAAGGTGAGGCTCGAGACGTTGGAATGCAACAGGTTTTCACCGATCAGATCAACAGACCCGCCGCCTTTTCGTGTAGCAACAGGGCCACTTTGGTCTCAACCCCGCCATCGCCTGAGAACCCGCCCAGCCCATTGGCAGCCAGAACACGATGGCACGGAATGATGACAGGGATCGGGTTCGCCCCACAGGCCTGCCCCACCGGCTGAGGCGGCTGGCCCAGCTCCTTGGCGATATCCCCATAGGTGCGGGTTTCGCCGAGCGGGATCGCATACATCAAATCACAGACCTGCCGCTGAAACTCGGACCCTGAAATATGATAAGGCAGATCGAACCGCTCAAGCCGCCCGTCGTCATAGGCCGTCAACTGTGCCGCCGCTTCACGCAACAAAGGTGTCTCGGGCCCGTCGCTCACGCCACCCCAGACAAGACGCGTGATCGCCCCATCCTGTTCCTCAACCCCAAGACACCCGAACTGGGTCTGTACTGCAATCATCGGCATAACCGAAGGCTGCCAGCATTTGCAGGCAAAGCGCAACGCATATCGCAACGCGCCCGCCTCTTCTTCTGTTCAAAAATACCTCGGAGCGCGAGGCAGAGCCTCGCAAAAAGACTCCGCCCACCTCACTCAAGAGGCACTTCAGCTCAGTGCTTCATCACAGCGCCCACAGACGCCCGCATGACTATGCCGTCCCACGTCGGGCAGAATCTTCCAGCAGCGTTGGCATTTGTCGCCTTCCGCCTTTTCGAATACCACACCAACGCCCTCAATCTCGGGCACACGGAAGGCTTCGGCCGGCGCCGGATCCTTGGAGACCGTCAGGCCCGAGGTGATGCACAGATCGTCCACATCAAACGTCGCCAAAAGCGCAACAGTGTCCTGATCTTCGACATGCACGATCGGAGCAGCCTCGAGGCTCGATCCGATCACCTTGTCCTGACGCTGAACCTCCAGCGCGGCGGTCACGGCGCGGCGAACACGGCGGACCTTGGCAACAGCCTCTTCCAACTCGGCCTCACGCCAATCGGCCGGGGTCTCCGGGAAGTCCACCAGATGGACCGAGCTGTCGTCGCCGGGGAACCGCTCCAGCCAAACCTCTTCCATGGTGAAGACCAAAACCGGGGCCAGCCATGTGGTCAGGCGGTGGAACAGGATATCCAGCACGGTACGGGCCGCGCGGCGACGCAGGCTGTCGCCATCGCAATACAGCGCGTCCTTACGGACGTCGAAGTAGAAGGACGACAAATCAACCGTGGCAAAGGTGAAGACCGCGCTGAACACGCCCTGGAAATCGAATTCTGCATAACCTTTTCGGACCTGCTCATCCAGATCGGCCAGACGGCTGAGGACCCAGCGTTCCAGACGCGGCATATCCTCGGGCGCGACGCGGTCGGCCTCGGTGAAGTCGGCCAATGATCCCAGCATGAAACGCATCGTGTTGCGCAGACGGCGATAGCTGTCGGCGGTGCCTTTCAGTATTTCCGGCCCGATCCGCTGGTCGGCGGTATAGTCGGTCTGAGCCACCCACAGGCGCAGGATATCAGCGCCGTATTGCTTGACGACCTCCTCCGGCACGATGGTGTTGCCCAGAGATTTGGACATCTTGTTGCCCTTGGCATCCAGCGTGAAGCCATGGGTCACCACGTTGCGATAGGGCGCGCGCCCCTTGGTGCCACAGGCCTGCAGCATCGACGAATGGAACCACCCGCGGTGCTGGTCGGTGCCTTCCATGTATACATCGGCGATACCGTCTTCCGTGCCGTCCTCACGGTCGCGCAGAACGAAAGCATGGGTCGAGCCCGAGTCGAACCACACGTCCAACACGTCGAACACCTGATCGTAGTCGTCGGGGTTGGCGATGCCGTCGAGGATCTTCTCTTTGAACCCGTCGGTGTACCAGATATCCGCGCCGTCTTTCTCGAACGCGGCCTTGATGCGCGCGTTCAGGTCCGCGTTGCGCAGCAAATAATCCGCGTCGGTGGGCAGAGCGCCTTTCTTGGTGAAGCAGGTCAGCGGCACACCCCAGGCGCGCTGACGCGACAAAACCCAATCCGGACGTGCCTCAATCATCGAATAAAGTCGATTACGGCCAGTCTGCGGCGTCCACTTCACCAACTCGTCGATCGAGCGCAGGGCGCGTTCGCGGATGGTGTCGCCCATCTCACCCATGCCATCGTCCAGCTTGCGGTCAACGGATGCAAACCACTGCGGCGTGTTGCGATAGATGATCGGCGCTTTCGAGCGCCACGAATGCGGATAGCTGTGCTTGATCTTACCACGCGCCAGCAGCCCGCCAACCTCGACCAGCTTGTCGATGACCGCTTTGTTCGCATCACCCTCACCGCCCTTGCGGGACAGAATGTATTTGCCGCCAAAGAACGGCAGATCAGCGCGGAACGAGCCGTCGTCCATCACGTTATAAGTGATGACCTGCTCGAGCATGCCCAGATCGCGGTAGAGCTCAAATTCCTCCATACCGTGCGACGGTGCACAGTGGACGAAACCGGTCCCTTCGGTATCGGTCACGAACTCAGCGGCGCGGAAGTCGCGGATGTCATCCCATTCGCCATTGCCGCCTTCGGCCCCGGCCAGCGGGTGGGTCAGTTGCACACCTGCCAGCTCATCACTGGTCACATCGCGGACACGGGTCCACTGGTCGTCGTTCAGACGCGCGCGGCCCAGCACATCGGCGGCCAGATTGTCGGCCAGCAGGAACTTGTCACCCACACTGGCCCAGCATTCCTCGGGCGCGCCGGTGACTTCGTAGAGGCCGTACGAGATGTCTTTGCCATAGACGACCGCCTTGTTAGACGGCATGGTCCAAGGGGTCGTGGTCCAGATTACAACAAATGCGTTGTCCAAATCGCCCGCATTCACGACCTTGAACTTCACCCAGATGGTGAAGCTTTCCTTGTCGTGATACTCGACCTCGGCCTCGGCCAGCGCGGTCTTCTCGATGGGCGACCACATAACGGGTTTTGAGCCCTGATAGAGAGTACCGTTCATCAAGAACTTCATGAACTCATCCGCAATCACGGCCTCGGCATTGTAGTCCATGGTGATGTAGGGATCCGGCCAGTTGCCGGTGATGCCCAGGCGCTTGAACTCTTCGCGCTGGATGTCGATCCAGCCTTCGGCGAACTTGCGGCACTCCTGACGGAAGTCGACGATGTTCACCTCGTCCTTGTTCTTGCCCTTCTTGCGGTACTGTTCCTCGATCTTCCACTCGATGGGCAGACCGTGACAATCCCAACCGGGCACATAGCGCGCGTCGAAGCCCATCATCTGATGGGACCGCACGATCATATCCTTGATGGTCTTGTTCAGCGCGTGGCCGATATGCAGGTGGCCGTTCGCGTAGGGTGGGCCATCGTGCAGGGTAAAGGGCGTGCGGCCCTCTTTCTCGCGCAGGCGGTCATATACGCCAATCTTTTCCCAACGCTCCAGCCATGCAGGTTCGCGCTTGGGCAATCCGGCGCGCATAGGGAATTCAGTCTTGGGCAGGTTCAGCGTGTCTTTGTAGTCAGGTGTCTGGATCGTGTCGGCGCACATTGGGGGCGTCCTTTGGATGATCTGGTCGTACTAGGATCGAAGCGGTCGGTGCGAAGTCTCAAACACCTTTGCCCGGCGTCTCAGAGGGTCAGAGCGCCGGGGATATAATTCGAATAATGATGGCCATCCGGTCATACATAGGGGCGCTTATAAGCCGCCCATGCCCGATGGTCCAGAGGCTCCGACCCATGCGACGAATGGCGCTACATCATCGGGCTAAGGGTGAAACAACGACCCCACGAAATAGGCAATCATAGCCGCCGCACCGCCGATGGCAAACGTCTCAAGCCCCGAGCGCCACCACGGGGTCAGCGACCACCGGCTTTTCAGCGCTCCGATGGCGAAAAACACCCCCATGGTCATGCAGACGGAGACAGTGAAAGCGTTGTCCAGAGCCAGCAGAAACGGCAGCAAAGGAACCATTCCGGCCACAAGAAAGGCCAGAAACGTGGCCATCGCAGCCTTCACCGGATGAGGATCTACGCTGCCAAGCCCGTATTCGCCCTCGATCATCAGGTTGATCCAGTTTTCGCGGTCCGCGGTGATAGCCTCTGTCGCATCCTCCAACACCTGCCCGGACAAACCTTTCTGCGCAAGGTTCTCGCGCACCTCATCACGTTCGCCATCTGGGTAGAGTGCGATGTGGCGCTTTTCGATGGCTCGAATGCGTTTGATATTGTCCAATTCAGCCTTGGTGCCTGAATAGTTGCCAACGGCCATCGAAAACCCGTCGGCCAGCACATTGGCCAAGCCCAGAGCGACAATTACGAACGACGACAGCCCTGCACCTGCAACGCCCGCAACGATCGCAAATGTGGTGACCGACCCGTCTATGCCCCCGTACACGATGTCACGCAAAACGCCCCGCCCGGGCGGGTCGCTAATTCTCTGTTCGATTTCCTGCTGGCTGTGACCGTGATCTGTCATGGCTCGCTTTCTGTCACATTCACTGTGACGAATGGCGTGCCATACCGCTTTGCGTCAGATCAAGTCTTACTGAACAGCCCCTGCAACGCCCTTTTGATCATCGTTCGGACCGACGGCTTGTGACGATCCGAGAAGGGCAAGGGTCGACACACTTCCATCGCGGCCACTCCGACTCGGGCGCTGAGGGCACCGTTCACCAAACCTTCGCCAAAACGGCGCGACAATTTGCTGAGGACCGATCCACCCAAAACAGGCTCCAACAAGTCGTCGCCGACGGCCACAGCACCGGTCGCCACCAGATGCACGAAAACGGAGCGCGTCAAGCGCCAGCTGCCCAGAAACCCGGCCCGCCCGCCATAGATCTCGGCCACCCGCCGGATCATCCGCAACGAGGTCGCAAGGGCCGTGACCACATCCGCAAGGGCCAGAGGCACCAAGGCCGTGACCGTGGCCACCTGCCGGGCTGCAGCCTCAACCTCGCGGCTCGCGGCGGCGTCCAACGGGGCCAGCAGTTCATCCTCGGCCAAAGCCAGCAGGCCAGAGGCGTCGAAGTGTTCTGACAGACGTTCAGACAGCCGATCACGGCCCCACTTTGTCTCATCCCGACCCTTGTAGAATGCAATCAGGCGGGTCGTGACCGCGCGCGCCTTGGTAAGTTCAGCATCCGCCAACGCCTCATCCGCTGCGCGGCGCAATCCGTCGACGCGGGACAGGCGGCCAATTGCGGCCAGTTCACGGACGGCGATGATCAGTGTGAGAAGGACCAACGCTCCGATCAAACCTGTGACGACCCAGCCCAGAATGGGCGCACGTGCGATCAGCGAGGTCGCGAAATCCCATGCGGCGACCGAAATCGCAGCCCCGACTACCGCCAGCGCCAACCCCCAGAACCAACGCGCCAAGGCCGAGGGTTTGCGGGCAGCAAATCGCGCCGCGCTTTGCATGGCCTGCCCTTGCGGCGGCACCAGATCGGGTACCGGAGGGGCCTTGGCCACGTCTGCGGCGGGTTCGTCTGTTTCGAGGTCGATCAGGACCGGGCCTTTAGCCATTCTCTGCCCCTTCACTGCGCCAGACATATTTGATGTCAGGCAGGTTTTCATCGTTGTCCGCCCCGTCGCTTCGGGCGACCTCGGCAAAGCCGTTGCGTTCATAGAACCTGCACGCGCCGGTGTTGGCCTGAAATGCAAACAGCGTCAGCCGCGAGTGCTGCGCCTTCGCGTGATCCAGCAACCGCTTGCCGATCCCCTGCCCGCGCGCAGCAGGCGTCAAGTACAGGGAATGCACATCCGATCCGTTCAGGGCCAAAAATCCAACCACTGTGTCCGAGACCTCGGCAACGGTAACCCAGCTTTGATCAATCATACGGCCGCAAAAGGCGATGGTTTCGGCGCAGCTGTGGAGGTCGGGCATCCAGTCATTCTCGCGTGAAAACCTGTGCAAGATCTCTCCGGTCGCACCAGCATCGGTGCTGCGGGCGGGGCGGAGGGTAACAGTCACAGCCGGTCTCCGATCAAGAACTGAGCGGCCCGGTCCAACCGGATATGCGGCGGGCCGTCGCCCGGGCGCAGCGTCAACTGGGCTGGAGCGAAGGCCATGAAACTATAGTCGTCGCTAAGCCACGCATCGGCCCCATTCCGGGCGGGTCCGAGCAGATGGGATGGATCATCCGGCAGCTCTCCGGGGTAGAACGCGGCTTGTTTGCCACTGTCCAGCAAGGTGCCCCGAACGCAGGGCAGCTCGGTTCCGTTGTGGCTGCGCATCTCTTCCGTCGTCGCGCGCAAAGAGGCCAGCGACAGGGCTGCCGTTTCAGCGCCAGCGAAGCTCGCCCGGTCTCGCGCCTCACGCGTCAGGGCCTGCATGATCGCGGTCAGGCGGGGGTGTTGCGTGTGGTGCAAGTGGTCGGCCTTGGTGGCCGCAAACAGAATGCGCTCAACCCGTTTGCCCAGCAACAACTGGCTGAGCCACGCGTTGCGCCCGGGACGGAAGGCCGAGAGGATATCGCCCATGGCGCGGCGCATATCCTCGACCGCTTGCGGGCCTTTGTGGATTGCGCCCAGCGCGTCGACCAGCACAACCTGACGGTCGATCCGTGAGAAATGATCGCGGAAAAACGGTTTCACCACTTGGGATTTATAAGCCTCGAAGCGCCGCTCCATCTCGCGCTGCAGGGTGCGACGGCGCGAGGGGTCGGTCACCGGCAAAGGCGCAAAGGTCAGAACCGGAGAACCTGCCAGATCGCCAGGCAACAGAAAACGACCCGGCGTGCAGTCGTAGAAACCAGCATCCCGCGCGGTGTTCAGATAGGTCGTGAACGCAGCGGCCAGAGCCTGCGCGGTCGGCTCGTCATGCGTTGCCGTCAGATCGGTGCCACGGGCTTGCGCCAGAAACTCGGCCGCCTCGGGACGGTTTTCGATGCGCGACAGCGCCTCATGCGACCAGTCGGCGTAGGATTTGTCCAGCAGCGCGAGGTCCAGAAGCCACTCGCCAGGATAGTCCACGATGTCCAGATGTACGGTGCGTGGTCCCTGAAGCCCTGCCAGCAATCCAGCCGGTCGCGCCTTGAAGGACAGGCGCAGCTCGGACACGGCGCGTGTGCTTTCGGGCCAGTGCGGTTGTGGGCCTGTGAGGTCGGAGAGGTGAGATTCGTAGTCGAACCGCGGGACCGTGTCGTCTGGCTGCGGTTGCAGGTAGGCCGCGTTGATGCGTCCCTCTTGCTGCGCAACCAGGCCGCTCATGCGGCCCCGGTCCAGCAGGTTTGCCACCAGCGACGTGATGAAAACCGTCTTGCCGGAGCGCGCCAGACCGGTGACGCCCAGACGGATAACCGGCTCGAAAAACGTCTCGGACACGCTGTCGCCAATGGATTCGACGCCGCGCACAAGACTGTCTGCCAGGGATGAGATGACCAAATTGTCGCCCCGCAATAATCGTTTCGCCCAAGATAGGTAGCCGCTGCCGGACATGCCAGCGCTTTCGCCCCCTTGCCCGTTTGCGCGTCGCGCGCTACCAGCGGCCCATGCCCAGATATGCTTTGAAAGTCGAATACCAAGGGGAGCCGTTTGCCGGATGGCAACGCCAGAAAGAGCTGCCCTCAGTTCAGGGGGCCATTGAAAGGGCCCTATCCCGCATCCAGCCGGGCGATCACACCATTGCTGCCGCCGGACGCACCGATGCGGGTGTGCATGCGCTGGGGCAAGTGGCGCATTGCGATCTGGTCAAGGAGTGGGATCCGTTCCGCCTGTCCGAGGCGTTGAACTATCACCTTAAGCCGCAGCCGGTGGCGATCGTACAGGCAGCGAGGGTCGACGATGACTGGCACGCGCGCTTTACGGCGGTTGAACGTCAATACCTGTTCCGCATTCTCATGCGCCGCGCGCCTGCTACCCACGACAAAGGTCAGGTCTGGCAGATCAACCATCAACTGGATGTCGAGGCCATGCAGGCGGGCGCGGATATGTTGATCGGGCGGCATGATTTCACCACTTTCCGATCCTCAATCTGTCAGGCGGCCAGTCCGGTGAAAACTCTGGATGAGTTGCGGGTAGAACAGGTGCAGGGCTTCTCTGGCCCCGAGGTGCATTTTCACGTGCGCGCGCGGTCATTCCTGCACAATCAGGTGCGCAGCTTTGTAGGAACGCTGGAACGTGTTGGCGCGGGGTCGTGGTCGCCCGAGGATGTGCGCGACGCGCTAGAGGCCGAGGATCGCGCCGCCTGCGGGCCGGTTTGCCCGCCGCAAGGGCTGTATCTGGCGCGGGTCGGTTACCCTGATCCGGTTTTCTAGATCGCTCTAAATCGCTCGCAACAACAGACCGCTTGCAATCACGACAATCACTAGCCCTGCCACCAGTTCGATGGTCGGGGCCAGTATCGAAGCAAATCGCGTGGCCGAGGCAGAGGCAAGCAACCCGCCGCGCAGGCCAAAGGACGTCCAGCCGACCAGCGTTGTGACAGTCGCGGTGCCCAGCGCCATCGCGAAAGCTCCGGCAATTCCGACCATGGCGATTCCCATCTGCCAGGTCAGGATCAGCACGAACAATGCCCCGGTACAGGCGCGCGCGGCGATACCCGCGATCAGCACGAGCGCCTCGCGCAGTGACCCGACATTGGCGACCTCTTCCGCGCTTGGACCGTGGCGATGGCCGCAATCCGAGCAGACCTCATCATGGTGATGATGATGGTGATGGTCGTGTTCATCATGGTGGTCTTTGTGGTGATGCTCATGCTCGTGAGAATGCCCATGTGCGGCCTCGCTGCGGGACCGTCGCGCAAAACTGCGCATCCCGCGAAAAACCAGCCACAAACCAATGGCTGCAATGGCCGCATAACTGATTGGAGCCATCACCTGCTCGGTCGTGCCCACAAGCGTCTCACGCGACAACTGGAATATCAGAACCCCGGCATAGACCAAAACAACCGCCGTTACGGCCTGCCCGAGGCTCGACAGCACGCTGATCGCCGACAAGCGCCAGAAGGCGACCTGACGGCCCAGACCGTAGCCTCCGATCAGGACCTTGCCGTGCCCCGGACCAATGGCATGAAAGAACCCGTAGGCGAAACAAACGGTTAGCAGAGTTGCAACCGCCTGAGGTTGTTCGGCGCGGGCCGCCCGAAGGGCACGCGCGATCTGGTTCTGGAATTCGCGTTGTTCGCCAGCCGCCCAAGCAGCTAGGCTGTCAAACCCGCCACTGCCCCAGAACCACAAAAGCAGGCCACAGGCGATAGCGACTGGAACAATCAGGTATTTGGACATGAAATCAAAATCTCGGTCGCAAAGCTTTCGCCGACAAGCGGGATATCGTTTTCCTCAAGGTCGTATTCTGCGTCCAGGGTCAGCAGAAAGGCCTGCATCTGCGCCAATTGGCCGTCGATATCCGGATCAATCCGTTCGAGCAGACAAGTCGCCGGGCCAGACACGGTGACCGGGCGGGTGACGTCATAGGCGGTGTAATAGGTTTCATCGAAGGCTTTTGCCGAAATCGCCTCGGCCGGGACAGATCCGCCTTCGACGGCGCGCAGATGAGTGGTGACGATACGGCCATCCTCGGTCGTGGCATACGGCTCCAACGGGCCAGACAAGGCAACCGGGGCACCGGCGGCGGTCACAACCAGATCACCGTTATAGCCTTCCATCCATTGCGCATCAAAACCGGTCAGGAACTGCTGCTCACTATCGGTCAGCGCGCCGTCGCCATCCTGATCCAACCTCATGTCCTCCAGTTGCAGCAGCGAGAACAGCTCGTCATAGGCCCAGGTCACGCGGACATGAGTCAGCTCTCCGGCCTCGTCCACGATGAACTCCAACCCGGTGTCAATAAAGACATGCGGGTGGGCCACAGCCGGGATCGGCAGGCAACAGGTCAGGAATGAGAACAACCAACGCATAAGGGCAAGATAGGCGCCGAGGTGCGCATCGGCAATGCGATTTCCGGTCACGATGCAGAAACTGGCCGACCGGTCACTTGGGCGGGAACAGAACAATCGTTTGCAGGGCCGTTCCGACAGGCCCCTGCCTGTCATGCAGCACCGACTGAGACATTCCGATCCCTGAGGGCTGCCAATGCGAAATGGATTGAGAGGCCAACCAGTCCGAGGTGGGCTCCCGGTGGATGTTGATGGTCAGATCGGTGTTCATGAACCCCATCTCAGCCGTTGGGGCATTCCATGAGATTCCATTGCCGCAATCCCCCAAGGCACAGAGCGATTGGATGGGGGATTGCACCTCGCCCTCCAACAGGTTCGGGGTCCGCATCCACACGGTTTTCGGCCCTACTCTGTGCCTGTCCCCCGCCCCGTATCTGACGTCGCTATAATGTGCGAATCCGGGCAGGTCATGCCGCAGCTCTCCGATCGGGAAAGGGCCTTCGACCGCATCTTCGAAGCGCAGTGGCGGCGTTTTGACATTGGCCACATCACCCAAATCCCGCCGCACCACATGCATCGTGGTTGCCGTTGCACAGAGGGTGTCGTCCAGATCATGCACCGTCACCCGTGTGGTCGCGAGCGTTCTGGTATGGCGCGTGGTCTCAGCCGCCACGCGCAGCCCGGCAAGAGGCAAAGGGCGCAGCAGATCGACCGTTAGGCGGGTCAGCATCTTCTCAGGCCCGACCTCGGTTTCTGCCGCGCGCACGATCAGGCCGCTCACTGGCCCTGCGTGACAATGCTCCGCCGACCAGGGACCGCGCGCCGGGTCATTGCCGACAAAAGCCCCGTCCTCTCGCTGATGAAAATAGGAGAGATCTTCGAAATTATAGTTAGCCATCCGGTGCGTCAGACCTTTTCCTGAGTGTATTTCCTAAGCTCCGCACGCGCGACCTGACGGCGATGTACCGCGTCCGGTCCATCGGCGAGGCGCAATGTGCGTACATGGGTCCAAGCATTGGCCAGCGGGGTATCCTGACTGATCCCCTGCGCCCCGAACATCTGCACCGCCTCGTCAATCACCTTCAGCGCGACCTGAGGCGCGATCACCTTGATCTGGCTGATCCACGGCGCCGCCGCCCGCGCGTCACCCTGATCCATATACCACGCTGCCTTCAGGCATAGCAGACGGGCCATTTCAATCTCCATCCGGCATTCGGCGATGATGTCGTAATTGGCCCCAAGCTGCGCCAGCTTCTTGCCGAACGCCTCACGCTGCAGCGACCGTTTGCACATCTGCTCAAGCGCGCTTTCGGCCTGACCGATGGCGCGCATGCAGTGGTGAATGCGACCCGGTCCCAACCGGCCTTGCGCGATTTCGAACCCACGCCCTTCGCCCAGCAGGATGTTTTCAGCCGGGACGCGGACGTTGTTGAACCGGATGTGCATATGCCCGTGCGGGGCGTCGTCGTGGCCATAGACTTCCATCGGCCGCAGGATCTCGATCCCCGGTGCATCAGCTGGCACCACAACCATGGACTGGCGCTGATGCTTCGCCTGATCCGCGCCCCCTGTTTTGACCATCACGATGTAAACCTTACAGCGTGGATCGCCCGCACCCGAGGACCACCATTTCTCACCATTTAGAACATAGTCATCCCCATCCCGCACACAGGACATTGACACATTTGTCGCGTCAGAAGAGGCCACGTCCGGCTCGGTCATCAAATAGGCCGAGCGAATCTGACCTTCGAGCAGAGGCTTCAGCCATTGCTCTTTCATCTTCTCGGTGCCGTAGCGTTCGAAAACCTCCATGTTGCCGGTGTCGGGGGCCGAGCAATTGAATACCTCGGCACCAAGGGGCGTCTTGCCCATCTCTTCGGCGAAATAGGCGTATTCGACCGTTGTCAGACCAAACCCCTTTTCGCTGTCGGTCAGCCAAAAATTCCACAGCCCGGCGGCCTTGGCCTTGGCCTTCAACCCCTCAAGGATTTCCGCCTGACGGTCGGTGTACTGCCAACGGTCGCCCTTGCCGATTTCGGCCTGATATTCCACTTCCAGCGGCATGATCTCATCGCGGATCATATCTGCGACGCGCTGCAAAAGGGCGCGGTTTTCCTCGCGCAGGCCGAATGACATGTTCATGAACGCTCCTCCGTTGCCCATTTCTGTTACCCGTGGGTTCGGGCTTTACCTTCGTCCAAAGAATGGCTTAGCTGCCCTGACCCTGTCCAGTTCCGTGACGGAACGTCACCTCCATCTATTTCCAATACATGAGGCACCCATGGCACTTTTGATCGAAACCGGCCTGTCCAACTGGATCAGCGATGCGGATTTGGCCAAAGAGGTCCTGCATCAGTCGCCCGGTGCTGATGTCCGCACCCCGGACACGATCGGAGATCCGACCGAAATCACCATGGTGGCGGTCAGCACGCTACAGGATGCGCATCTTGAGCGCCTGCCCAACCTCAAACTGGTACAGAAACTGGGCGCTGGCGTGGAAACCATCGTAGGCAACCCCAAATTGCCCGATCATATCCGCGTCGCTCGCCTGAGACCGGACGCCCCAGCGCAAGAAATCGCCGAGTGGTTTCTGGCCCATATCCTCCGCGCCCAGCGCCATTTGGGAGACTACGAAGCCGCCCAGCGCCGGTCTGAATGGTCCCCCAAAGCGCCGCGTATCACGTCAGAGACAAAGGTCGGTGTACTGGGTCTTGGCACGATCGGCACGCGCACGGCCCTCATGCTAAATGGCCTTGGCTTTCAGGTCATGGGATGGAGCCGGTCACCCAAGCAGATTGACGGCGTGACCTGCCTGCACGGTCAGGATGCCCTGCTCGAGCTACTTGGTCAGTGTGACTACGTCTGCGCCATCTTACCCTCGACCCCGCAAACCGTTGGACTGTTTGGTGCCGACATATTGGCGGCGATGAAGCCCGGCAGCTGTCTGCTTAACGCAGGGCGCGGTGATCTGATTGACGAGACCGCATTGATCGCTGCATTGGACGCAGGCACACCCTGCCATGCCGTTCTGGATGTCACTTCTCAGGAGCCTTTGCCGCAGGACAGTCCTCTTTGGCAGCATCCTTGCGTGACGATCACGCCCCATGTCTCGGGCTGGCATCTGGGGGATGCGCTTGCAGACGTGGCGAGGAATTTCGAGCGGCTATCCTCGGGCCAGCCGCTACTACACGAGATCGACCGAGGCAAAGGTTACTGAGACGAATCAGGGCGCTAGCAACCAGTTCCCGTTGGCGTCCTTGCATCGGCGCGTCCGAACCTGTCGGTTCTGCTCATCTCCACCCGGTTCAACGGAATGCTCTAACGAGACACAATTCCCCTGTACCGCAGCGATCCGCACGGTGCCTTTCGAACCGGTTGCATCATTGGTCCATGCGCGTTCTTGCCCAACGGCCGGAGCACCACTGGTCAACAATGCGGTCGAGGCCGCGCTCAGCACTTCGAAATCCTGCGGGCTGAGGCCCGTTTCCGCAATAATCCGTGACAGAGGTTTGGCCTGAACCGCCCCAACCGTCAGAACTACAGCTGCCAAAACCAAAGAAATCCGGGCTTTCATCTGTGCCTCACATGACTGAAATCAATTTGTCCTCAAGGATATACCCCAGCGCTGGCCGGGCCAAGCCCCGAGCGGTTGCACTGTCGCTAACACGCGATATGTCCGGTGTATGTAACATGCGATCTGTCCGGTTCTATTCTGTCTCTGAGAGGAGGCGTTATGAACCGAGCAGAAGTGTTACAGGAAGTTCGACTGATGAAGTTTGAAGATGTGTATTCGCGGCGAAGCGCGAACAAGCTGACGCAAGAACAGGCGGCTGAGATACTGGGTGTATCCGTGCGCACCGTCAGGCGTTGGGAGGATCGATTTGAGGCGGATGGTGCAGAAGGTCTGTACGACCGTCGGCTTGGCAAACTGGCCAACAATCGTGTTGCCACGGATAAGGTCATGGAGATGCTTGAACTGTTTGATACCAAGTACTGGGATTACACGCCGAAGCATTTCCACGAGAAGCTGGTGGCCCACCATGGTTTCACACAGAGCTACAACTGGGTGCGGCTTACACTGCAGCGCCACGGCCGGGTTCAGGCAGCACCCCGACGAGGTGCCCATCGGCGCAAGCGGCCCCGCCGTCCGATGGTTGGCATGATGTTGCATCAGGACGGCTCCAGCCATGAATGGGTTCCGGGTCAGTGGTGGGATCTGATCGTCACCATGGACGATGCCACCAACCGGGTTTATTCGGCATTCTTTGTCGAGGAAGAAGGGACGATGAGCAGTTTTCAGGGGCTGACAGAGGTGATCGAGGCGCAAGGTCTGTTTTGCTCGCTCTATGCCGATCGGGGCTCTCATTACTGGCATACGCCCGAAGCGGGCGGCAAAGTGGACAAGGACAATCTGACCCAGGTCGGGCGCGCCTTGCAGCAACTCGGCATTGAGCTGATCCCGGCCTATTCACCGCAGGCCCGTGGACGGTCTGAACGCATGTTTGGCACGTTCCAGAACCGATTGCCGCAGGAACTGCGGTCCCATGGGATCACAACCATTGAAGAGGCCAATCAGTTCCTGAAAGAGGTCTATCTTCCCGAACACAATGCCCTGTTTGCAAGGGAGCCGGAGGATACGACCTCGGCCTTCGTGCCGTTTACAGGCAATGTGCGCGACACCCTGTGTGTGCAGGAAGACCGCGTCGTCGGCAACGACAATACGGTGCGCTACAAGGGCCTGGTCATGCAGATCGCGGCAGACAGGCACCGTCATCATTTCGTCAAGGCGAAGGTCAGGGTCCACGAATACCCCGATGGTCAACTGGTCATCTTCCACGGCCCGAGATGCATTGGCCGCTACCAGCCTGACGGATCACCCATCACACAGGAGGATAGCAAACACAAAGTCGCGTGACCCGCTTCGACGTGGCGCGAACGCGGTGGCCCAAATCTACGGTCGCCTACGGCTCCCTCCGAATTGGGCCACCGCGCAATCAACTGAAGCGGACAATTGGCATGTTACCTACACCGGACAATTCAGAATGTTCTCGACAGCCCCGAGCGGTTGCACCGTCAGAAAATCAAAATTGAGCGCCTGAAACGCGCAAAGGTTCTGCGAATTTGACCCGAAAGGGTTCACAGCAGCGACTAAATCTGGTGAAATCAGGAAAATTCTCATTTGAATGTAGGAGTTTGCATTATGACCCTGCGCCTGCCCCTTCTGGCTCTGGCCGCGGTTGCCACTTTGACCGTCGCGCCAAGCGCCCCTGCCATCGCCAAGGAAGAGACCAAGTCCGTCGTGGTCCTCAGCCGCACATGGGCGGTGACCCAAGTCGCTGAAGAGCCGGTGATCTACCGCGCCACTCGGGACAAAAACAATCTCAACCCTTTCGGCCCGCCACCGCGCCTGCGCACCCTGCAGGCCATTGCTGCAATTCAGCAGGCCACTGGCTGCAGACCCATCGTGGCCAGCATGTATCAGAACATCTCGGGCCAGTTTTTCTCGCAGGTTAGCTGCAACTGAAATTGGTACAATACTTTCATTGAGGTCGCCTGAGACGCCTGCCATAGCTTGCGCATGAAACTCGCGATCAATGGATTCGGCCGTATTGGCCGCACGATCCTGCGGCAGGTTCTGGCCTTGCCGCAAGGATCGGATATTGAGTTGGTGCTGATCAACGACATCGCACCGCTGGCAACCTGTGCTTACCTGTTCAAATACGACAGCACCTTCGGCCCCTATGCCGGAGAGGTCTCTGAGGGAAACAGCGCACTGGTCGTGGATGGGCAGGCCATCCCCATGACCCACAGCTCTGATCTTGCAAATATCGACCTGTCGGGCGTTGATGTCCTGCTGGATTGCACCGGTATCGCGCGGACATCCGACGTGGCACGGCGCGGATTGGCAGCCGGGGCGGGCAAAGTGCTGATCTCAGGCCCCTCTCCAGCCGCCGAGGTGACCGTGGTCCTTGGCGCCAATGAGGATCAATTGGGCGGCGCGCACGTCGTCTCGAACGCCTCCTGCACCACCAACGGGTTGGCACCTCTGGTCCGGGTTCTGGATGACATCGGCGGGATCACCGCGGGCCACATGACGACCATCCACTGCTACACAAACAGCCAACCGATGGTGGATGCCCCACGCGGCGATCTTGCCCGCTCGCGCGCAGGCGCGCTTTCGATGGTTCCAACCACTTCAAGCGCGATCCACTTGATCGATGTCGTACTACCGCATTTGGCCGGGCGCATCTCAGGCGCAGCGGTACGGGTGCCAACGGCCAGTGTTTCGGCCATCGATCTGATTGTCACACTGGACCGCAGCCTTGACGCAGAGACCTTCGACAAGGCTCTGCGCGATCGCATCGACGCGTCGCCTGTTCTGGGATGGACCGATATGCCGTTGGTCTCCTCCGATCTTCGCGCCCGGCCGGAGTCGCTGGTCATCGCCGGACCAGAGACCCGCATGGTCGGCGCGAACCAGGTCCGCGTCTTTGGCTGGTACGACAATGAATGGGGTTTCTCTGCACGTATGCTGGACGTCGCCCGTTTGATGACCGCCGCCTGACCCGTCGCAACCGCAGCGCGCCCCGCGCGCTGCCTGGCCCAACCGGGTCGGGTGCATCTGCGATGCGACCAAACCGGGCGGGAGCCGCCCCAAGCCGTCGACCCAGACGCAACACAGCTGCGGACGTTATTCGCAAGCCAAACATCAAAAGCCTTTTCCTGAACGGCCTCAAATGCTCTAACATGAATTTAATCGACCGCGATCCGACAGCGCGGTCGAATAGTATTCGAGTTGAGGCAGTTGGAGCCATTTGATGCAGGGCAGCAGACCGCAACGCCGTCTGACGGGTTGGCTTTTGGCCGCAATGACAGCTTTGGCCCCAACCGGCCTGATGGCCCTTGAAACCAGTCTTGTCGCACCAGGGGCCTCAAAAGAGTTAAGAGAACGCATTGAGGAGACTTCGTCCGTCACGACCGCCGACTCCCGTGGTCTGGACACACCTCTGGAAATCCTCTCGGCCGCCCTGTCCGATTATCGCACCATTGTTCAGATTCTGTACGACGAAGGCTATTTCAGCCCTGTGGTCAGCATCAAACTCGACGGCAAAGAAGCGGCAGACCTCAGCACCCTGAGCGTTCCAGCGCAAATCAATCGCGCCGTGATCACCGTCGAAACTGGCCCAAGCTTCCGGTTCGGCAAAGCGATCGTACAGCCCGTCGCCCCGGACACGGTACTGCCGGAAGAGTTCGCGCCGGGCAAACTGGCCACTACAGGGGCAATCCAACAGGCAACCTCGGCCGGGGTGCAGGGGTGGAGAGACGCTGGTCACGCAAAGGCCGAACTTGCGAACCAAACCATCATCGCCCGCCATGCGCAGGCCCAACTGGACGCACAGATTGATCTGGATCCGGGGCGTCGCCTGACCTTTGGCAGAATGTTCATCAAGGGCGACACTGACGTCAAACACCGTTCCATCGAAGATATCGCGGGCTTCCCAAGTGGTGAGGTGTACTCTCCGGCCAAAATCCAGAAAGTCGGGACGCGCTTGCGCCGGACCGGTACCTTCAGCGTTGTCTCGATCACAGAGCGCGAGACCCCCAACCCCGACGGCACACTGGATTTCGATGCCACCTTCGAAGACCTGCCCAAACGCCGCCTGACCTTCGGGGTCGAACTGGCCTCTCGCGATGGGTTGGATGTGACGGCCACATGGACCCACCGTAACGTTTTTCGCCGGGCCGAGCGGCTACGATTTGAGGCCGCCCTGCGCAATATCGGCGGGGCCGAGGATTTGGACGGGCGGATCGGACTAAGACTGGACCAACCCGACCGACTAGGACCCGATGACAACACGTTCTGGAACGCTCTGCTAGAACGACGCAACACGGAAAACTACAACGTCACCGTCGCCTCACTGGCCTATGGTGCAAGGCGCACGTTTTCAGACAGACTCTATGCCGAAGCGTCTGTCGGTTTTCAGTGGTCGGATGCCGGTGACGCCTACGGAGATGGGCGAAAATTCCGATACTTCATAATCCCCTTTCGGTCAGAATGGGACGAGCGCGATAGCAAGATCAGCGCGACACGCGGGTTTTATCTGGACGCGCAGGCCACTCCCTTCGCCGGGTTCTCCGGAACCGAAAGTGGCATTCGCCTCTTCGGAGACGGACGGGCCTACACAAGTCTGGGTACTGGTGGAAAACTGGTCCTTGCCGGGCGCGTTCAAATTGGGTCTGTCATTGGCCCATCAGCAGATGGGGTAACGCCGGACTTCCTATTCTTCTCGGGCGGTGCTGGAACCGTTCGCGGGCAACCTTTTGAAAGTCTGGGTATTCCAGTGGGAACCGGCATCGCAGGCGGCAAATCGTTTCTGGGCTTTTCCGGTGAGGTACGCGGCAAAATCACCGAAAGCCTGTCGCTGGTCGGGTTCTACGACTACGGTACCGTGGATACATCTTCGTTCATCGGCAGCGATGCCGAAAATCACGCCGGTGCCGGTCTGGGTGTGCGTTATGATCTGGGGGGATTCGGACCGCTACGATTTGATCTGGCCTACCCGGTTCAGGGCGACACCGGCAACGGGCTGCAATTCTATATCGGGATTGGACAGGCATTTTGAAACGCTACCTCGCATATCCGCTGCTGATCGGCACGCTGACCTGTGTGCCCCCAGCGCTGCAAGCCCAAGAGGACGAAGGCGGCAGCATGATCGAGCGGTTCCTGCAAGATACGCTGTCGGGTGATGACCAGAACGTCACCGTCTCGGGCCTACAAGGCGCACTGAGTTCCCGTGCAACCATCGCCGAGATCACCGTCGCCGATGATGAAGGCGTCTGGCTGACCATCAAAGACGCCGAGCTTGACTGGAACCGTCTGGCGCTGATCCGGGGACGGTTCTCGGTCAACGCGTTGACCGCACAGGAAATCGACATCGCCCGTGCCCCAGGCACCACAACCGAGGAGGCCCCGCCCCCTTCGGCCGAGACCACACCGTTCCAACTGCCGGAACTGCCTGTCGCTATTGAAATCGGAGAGCTTCGGATTGATGAACTAGCCTTGGGCGAGCCCTTGATCGGCGTTGCCGCTGACCTGAACGTCACCGGCAACCTGTCGCTGGCTGATGGCACGCTGGATACCAGCCTCGACATCACCCGCCTTGACCGCGCCGGAGACGAAATCACCCTCAAAGCCGGCTTCCAGAACGCCAGTAGCCAGATTGACCTGGACCTGAGCGTTGTCGAGGCCTCGGGCGGCCTTATCTCAACCGCGCTGAAAATCCCCGATAGCCCTCCTATCGGATTGACGGCCAAAGGCTCTGGCCCGGTGACGAACTTTACGGCCAATATCAGCTTGAGCAGTGACAGCCAGCCGCGCGTTTCAGGTCAGGTGCGCCTGCGTGCGGCCGAAAGCGGCGCGGCGGATGGGATCGCGTTCACCGCTGATCTGGGTGGTGACCTGACGCCCTTTGTCGCCAGCGATATGGATGTATTCTTTGGTACCGACACGCGACTGTTTGTCGATGGCCAGACCCAGCCGGAAGGCGCGCTGAACATCAGTGATCTGGAATTCACGTCTCAGGCGCTGAAACTGGAAGGTCAGTTGGAACTCGCCTCGGGCGGCACCTTGCAACTGGCCGCTCTGCAGGGTCGCATCACCCCGCCTGAGGGCGACAAGGTGGTCCTGCCCGTCTCGGGCGGAGGGACGTCGATCGAGGCCGCGCAAATCTCGGCCCTGTTCGACCAGCAGAACGGCAATCTGTGGGACCTGAGCCTGACAGCCAATGGGCTGACCACAGATCAGATCAGCCTGCGGCGCGCGCAAATTGCGGCGCAGGGGAGCTTGGAACAAGGGGATGCCCTCAACCTCGATGGAGACCTGCAAGCCGCGCTTGACGGTCTGGATTTGTCAGATCCGGCTCTGAACACCGCGATAGGCGACCGGATCACGCTGGACGGCGTTTTTGAATATGGCAGCGACCAAACGCTGAACCTATCCGGGTTTGAGTTGATCGGGGCGGACTACACACTTGATCTCGACGCGCTGATCAGCGGGCTGACCAGTGGCCTGAATATCGACGGGTCAGCGAAGCTTGACGCCTCCGACCTGTCGCGGTTCTCGGATCTGGCCAAGCTTGACCTCGGCGGCGAGGTCTCGGCCACCGTCGAAGGCAGCGGCTCTCCGCTGGAGCGCAGTTTTGACGGGAAAGTCACCGTCAAAGGCAGCGATCTGTCCACGGGACGAGACGACATCGACCCGGTGATCACGGGCGAGACCACGATCACACTGGACGCAAAACGCGGCTCGGACGGCGTGACAATACGGGACTTCACATTGATCGCAGACGCCGCCAGGGCACAGGCTGCAGGCACCGTGGCGACACCGGATGGGAACCTGTCCATTGACGGGCAAGTCACGGTCAGCGCGCGGGACTTGTCGGTTTTCTCAGGCCTCGCCAAGCGAGATCTGGGTGGTTCGGTACAGGCCAGTCTGAACGGAAAAGGCACTGTCCAAACGTTGGAGTTTGACGGCACGGCCAGCGTGACTACGCGGGATATCAAGACGGGGATGGATGATCTGGATCCGCTTCTGGCCGGGCAGACCTCAATCGAATTCGACGGAGCCTTGTCGCAAGAGCAGATCGAGATTCGTCAGGCCACGATCAACGGGCGCGCTCTGACGGCCGAGGCCGCTGCGACGATCACAGATCCCACTGGCGATCTGGCCGTCGACGGACAAGCCAAGGCGAACGTGCCCGACCTATCGCTGTTCTCGGGCCTTGCAGGGCGTGATCTGGCCGGGTCTGTGAAAGCTGATTTGCAAGGCAAAGGCGCGATGGGCAGCAAGCTGTTCGATGTGCAGGGCACGGCCGAGGCCAATGACATCCGCACCGGTATCGACCAGTTGGATGCACTGATCTCGGGTCGCACGACTCTGAATGTGGATGCTGAAAACACCGACGCAGGCATGAACATCCGCACGTTCCGGCTGAACGGGACGGCGCTGACGGCAAATGCCTCGGGCCAGCTTGATCGTGAATCAGGTGGGCTGAACTTTTCGGCGATGTTGGATGACCTCAGCCGCCTATCCACTACGTTGTCTGGTCCTTTGAAATTGGATGGCAACGTCGCGCCTACTCAGTCGGGGCTCGAAGGCACGGCACGTTTGCAAGGACCTGACAGCTCATATCTGAACGTTGCCGGAACGGTTGAGACGGATGGCTCGGCAGATCTTGACTATGAGGCCAAGTTCAACCGGATCGAACGCTTTGTACCCGACTTCCCCGGCACAGTGACGGCCGAAGGTACTGCGAAACGCGACAATGGTGTCTGGACGATCTCGTCAAACGCGACAGGCCCCGCGGATCTCAGCACCGAGCTGTCCGGAACGTTCGATGAGGGTACGGGTCTGGCAGATGTAACCGCCCAAGGTGGGATCAATCTGGGTATCGCCAATGCGTTCATCACACCCAACAAGATCGAAGGCTCAGCCCGTTACAATCTGGCGCTCAAGGGCCAACCCGGGCTGGAGGCGCTGTCGGGGACGATCACAACCTCGGGCACGTCCTTTGCGATACCGACTGCAGGGCAAACGATCACTGGGATTGGTGGGTCGGTCGATCTGGCCCAAGGCCGTGCCACGATATCCATGAACGGGGCCATGCGTGCTGGAGGAGGATTCACCGTCAGCGGACCCGTCGACCTGACCCCGCCATTCAACGCTCAGATCACGACGACGTTGAACAACCTCGTGCTGACCGACCAGCTGCTCTACGAGACCACGCTGAACGGTCAGATCGTGTTGGCGGGCGCTTTGACAGAGAATAGCAGCCTGGCGGGGCAGATCACATTTGGCGAAACCAACATTAACCTCGCTGCCGCATCGGGCGCCGTCGGGGCAGCTCCGATCCCCGAAATACAGCATATCAACGAAAGCCGTCTGGGCTATGTCACCCGCGAACGGGCGCAACTGATCCCGAAGGAAGAGCAAAGCAAAAGCAACTCGCGCATTGCGCTGGATATCAGTCTGCTGGCCCCCAAAGCCGTTTTTGTAAGGGGGCGCGGCGTAAACGCGGAACTGGGTGGGAACATCTCCATCGGTGGCTCAACGACATCGGTTGTCCCTTCGGGCCAGATCGAACTGCTGCGCGGTAATTTGGACATTCTGGGGCGCAGGCTGACCCTGACCAAAGGGATCGTCACGCTGCAAGGGGACCTGACGCCCTATATCGAGTTCGAATCCTCGAGCAGCACATCAGACGGAACCGCGACGATCGAGATCGCTGGACCTTTGGATTCGCCCGAAGTCAATGTTTTCTCGGACCCAGAACGCCCGACCGAAGAGGCGCTGGCCATGCTGTTGTTTGGCAACCGGTTCTCGGAACTCTCACCTTTTGTCATCGCACAGATGGCGGCCTCTCTGGCACAACTTAGCGGGGCCGGCGGCGATGCGACCAAGGGCCTGCGGGACTCGACCGGTGTTGACACGGTGGATATCGGTGCGACCGAAGGCGGCGCGGGTCGCTTTGCCGCAGGAGCATATCTTGGGGACAATCTGTACACGGATTTCACCGTCAACACAGACGGCGATACCGAGGTAAACCTGAATCTGGACGTTACGGACAGCTTCACTGTCCGGGGCACCGTTGACGGGCGCGGTGAAACCGGGATTGGGGTGTTTTTCGAGCGCGACTACTAGCAGGCTACTTTCGACGAATACCAATTGGCTGGCCGATTTGCGGTGCCAATGGAAGCGCCTTGTGATCGGAGACCATCCGTGCCAGCCGCCTGACCGCCCAATCCGGATAAGGCGCCGATCGACCCGTCGCGTGGCTGACATTCATAAACAGCACCTCTTGCGTGGCACACACCGTTTCATCCGGCATTGACACCATCTGCCCGAAATAGTGCCCTCGTTTCTGATCTGCATCCAGCAGCCGAAACCGAAAGTGGATCACCATGTCCGAAGTGACCTCACGCAGGAACTGCATATGCGACTGCAGCACATAAGGCCCCTGCCCCATCGCGGCGACCTGCGGCTCACCCAGACCCAGATGATCGACCAGCAGACGTTCAAAGGCCATGTCGAACGCCACGCCATAATAGCCGACGTTCATATGCCCGTTGTAGTCGATCCAGTCCGGCTGCAAGGCAAAGCCGTGGATTTCGATCGGTTCATCATACGGGCCGTCATGGCCGCCAAGAGGTTGTGTATCTTGCGACATGTTTGTGATTTTTACTCCTCGGAGTCCTCAAAGATCGCGACGGCGCGGATGAACCCGGCTGACGCGCCTTTGATCTTGAAGGGAAAACAAGAAATCTCAAACCCCGTTGCGGGCAGTGTTTCGAGATTGGTTAGCTTCTCCATGTGGCAATAGCCTATCTCCATCGAGGCGCGGTGCCCCTCCCAGATGATCGAGGCATCTTTGGTTTCCGCATATTCCTGTGCGGTCAACGGGAAGGGCGCGTCCCAACTCCAGGCATCCGTGCCTGTGACGCGCACGCCGCGTTCTGTCAGATATAGGGTTGCTTCGCGCCCCATACCGCAGCCCTTCATCAGATAGTCGGGCTGGCCATATTGCGTCCCGGCAGAGGTGTTGACGACCACGATATCCAACGGTTTCAGCGTATGCCCGATCCGTTTCAGCTCGGCCTCGACATCCGCTGCTGTGACCACATAACCATCCTCGAAATCGCGAAAATCCAGTTTAACGCCGGGATTCATGCACCACTCCAGCGGCACCTCATCAATGGTGATCGCCCGTTCACCTTTATTCATTGTCGAATGATGGTGATATGGCGCGTCCAGATGGGTCCCGTTATGGGTCGCGATTTGCAACCGTTCGATGGCCCAGCCCTCGCCGCCCGGCAGGTCATCCTTTTGCAGGCCGGGAAAGAAGGACATGACCTGCTCGGCCGTTTGATCATGGGTCATGTACTCGATCTCAGGCAGCATGATCGGCGGGTCTGACACGATCCCGGTTTCCAGCGGAACGGACAAATCGACGAAACGGCGGGGCATCGGCAACTCCATCATGAATGACGGTGACAGGGTTGGCCGCGTGTAAGCCGCTGTCAAGACGCGAAAAAGGCGACCCAATTGGCCGCCTTTTCCAAGCGTCAGGAATGGAGTTTACTCTGCCGCGATGGCGTCTTCGATCTTTTCGACGCGGATAGCTGAGAACTTGAACTCGGGGATCTTGCCATAGGGGTCAATGGCCGAGTTGGTCAGGATATTCGCCGCTGCCTCGACATAGGCAAACGGGATGAACACCATATCTTCGGCAATCGCACGATCGGCACGAACCATGATCTCGATCGAGCCACGACGCGTGGTCAAGCGGACCGTCTCGCCCGGTTCGATCCCCATCAGTTTGAGCGTCCGCGGGTTCATCGAGCAGTTCGCCTCAGGCTCAACCGCGTCCAGAACCTTGGCGCGACGTGTCATCGACCCAGTGTGCCAATGCTCCAGCTGACGACCGGTTGTTGCGATCATCGGATATTCGTCATCCGGGGCCTCATCCGGCGGGATGACGCTGGCCGGAGTGAACCGGGCCTTGCCGTCCGCACGTGGGAAGCCGTCACCGAACACGATCGCCTGACCCGGGTCTGTCTCGGACAGGGACGGATAGGTGATGGTCTCGGTCTCCAGACGTTCCCACGTGATGTTGTTGAGCGAGTTCATCGTCAACTTCATCTCGTTGAACACCTGCGACACATCGGTGTAGTCCCAGTTCAGCCCGATCCGCTGCCCAAGCTCGACGGTGATCTTCCAATCCTCCCGCGCCTCACCCGGAGGGGTCACGGCCGGACGTACACGCTGGACCTGACGGTTGGTGTTCGACACGGTGCCATTCTTCTCATAAAGCGCCGAGGCAGGCAGGATGATATCGGCATAGTTCGCGGTCTCGGTCAGGAAGATATCCTGCACGATCATCAGCTCCAACTTGGCCAGAGCTTCGCGGGCGTGACCAACATCGGGGTCGGACATGGCCGGGTTTTCACCCTGAATATACATCCCCTTGATGTTGCCCGCATAGGCTTGGTCAATGATCTCGGTGACGGTCAGGCCCTTCTCGTTCGAGAAGTCACGTTCGTCATTCCACACATTGTTGAACTTGGCGCGGATGTCATCATCCATGACCGACTGGTAGTCCGGCAGGAACATCGGGATCAGGCCGGCGTCTGAGGCCCCCTGCACGTTATTCTGACCCCGCAGCGGGTGCAGACCAGCACCGGGTTTACCCACATTGCCGGTCATCAGCGCAAGACTGATCAGGCAACGAGAGTTGTCAGTGCCGTGGATGTGCTGGCTGACGCCCATACCCCAGAAGATCAGACCGGCCTTGGCCTGCGCAAAGGTGCGCGCGACGCGGCGCAGCTGCTCAGGCTCGATACCACATATGGGCGACATTGCCTCGGGCGTGAACTGGCGCAGATGCTCTTTCTCAGCTTCCCAGTTCTCGGTCCAGCGGTGGATGTACTGGCTGTCATAGAGCTCTTCCTCGACGATCACGTTCATGATCGCATTGAGCATCGAGACATCGGCGCCAGGACGGAACTGCAGCATTTCGTCGGCGAATTTGCGCATTCCGACGCCGCGCGGGTCCATCACGATCAGCTTGCCGCCGCGTTTGGCGAACTGCTTGAAGTAGGTCGCCGCAACGGGGTGGTTCTCGATCGGGTTCGAGCCGATGATGATCGCCACATCCGCGTTTTCGATCTCGTTGAAAGTCGCGGTCACCGCGCCCGAGCCCACGTTCTCGATCAGGGCCGCAACCGACGACGCGTGGCACAGACGGGTGCAGTGATCGACGTTGTTGTGGCGGAAGCCCTGACGGATGAATTTCTGGAACAGATAGGCTTCTTCGTTAGTGCATTTGGCCGAGCCAAAGCCCGCAACGCTGCGCGGGTCGTCTTCGCGCAGGGCCATCAGCTTGGTGGCGGCCAGATCCATCGCCTCTTCCCAGGTCGCTTCGCGGAAATGAGTATCCAAATTGCCCGGATCGACGTTCAAACCTTTTTCAGGCGCGTCCTCACGACGGATCAGCGGCGTGGTCAGGCGGTGCGGGTGGTGGATGTAGTCGAAACCAAAGCGGCCTTTGACACACAAGCGGCCTTCGTTAGCGGGGCCGTTGATGCCCTCGACATATTTGACCTTGCCGTCCTTGACCTTGAGCGAGACCTTGCAGCCTACGCCGCAGAACGGGCAGACGCTTTCGGTTTCGCTATCATAATCCTTGCTGTCACCCTTCTGCTGGTCGTCTAACACAGTCGCGGGCATCAGCGCGCCGGTGGGGCAAGCCTGAACGCACTCACCACAGGCCACACAGGTTGAATCGCCCATCGGGTCGTTCTGGTCGAACACCACCTGCGCTGTATGACCACGACCGGCCATGCCAATCACGTCATTCACCTGAACTTCACGGCAGGCACGGACGCAGAGGTTACAGTTGATGCAGGCGTCCAAATTGACGCGCATCGCAACGTGGCTGTCATCCAGCAGCGGGATCTTTTCAGCCTCTTTCGCCGGGAAACGGCTGTCGCTGACATCGTTCAGCTTGGCCATGTCCCAGAAATGGCTGGAGGTGTCATGGGCCTCTTCCGGCTGATCGGCGACCAGCAGTTCCATGACCATGGCGCGCGATTTCTCGGCGCGGTCGCTGTCGGTCTTCACCACCATACCGTCCGCCGCAGGGCGGATGCACGATGCGACCAGTGTGCGCTCGCCTTCCACCTCAACCATACAGGCGCGGCAGTTGCCGTCCGGGCGATAACCCGGCTGCGGCTTGTGGCACAGATGCGGGATGGTGAACCCCTGGCCCTTGGCGGCTTCCCAGATGGTCCAGCCCTCGGGCACGGTGACATCTTCGCCGTTCAGGTTGAAGGTGACGGTCTTGGTTGGGCTTGCGTCTAGCATGGCTCTGTCTCCCCTCAGATTTCGTCAGCGAAATGTTTCATGACCAGGCGGATCGGGTTTGGAGCCGCCTGCCCAAGACCGCAGATCGAGGCATCGCCCATGACCTGACACAGGTCTTCCAGCAGATCGGTGTCCCACTTGTCAGCTTGCATCAGTTTCACCGCCTTTTCGCAGCCAGCACGACAGGGCGTACACTGGCCGCAGCTTTCGTCTTCGAAGAAGCGCAGCATGTTCAGCGCCGCGTCGCGGGCGGTGTCCTGATCAGACAGAACCACCACGGCCGCCGAGCCGATAAAGGTGCCATGCGGTTGCAGCGTGTCGAAATCCAGCGGGATATCATCCATCGACGCAGGCAGCAGGCCCGAGGATGGACCGCCTGGCTGATACGCCTTGAAGGTCTGACCTTCGGCCATGCCACCGGCAGCCTCAATCACGTCCAGAATGGTCGAGCCAGCTGGTAACAGGTAAACACCCGGCTTCGCAACGCGACCCGAGATCGAGTAGCTGCGCAGGCCCTTGCGGCCATTCTTTTCAACCGAACTCAGGATCTGCGGCCCTTCGCGGCAGATTTTCGAAACCCAATACAGCGTCTCAACGTTGTGAACCAAAGTCGGGCGGTTGAACACGCCAACCTGCGCCACGAACGGAGGGCGATGGCGCGGCAGACCCTTCTTGCCTTCGATCGATTCGATCATCGCGGATTCTTCACCGCAGATATAGGCACCGGCCCCGCGGCGCAGGTCGATGTAGCCTTCTTCGACAATCCCGGCCTGCTCCAGCGCGGCAATTTCACGGCGCAGGATTTCCAGAACCGCGGGGTATTCGTCACGCATGTAGATAAAGCAGGTTTCGGCCTCGACCGCCCATGCGGCGATCAGCATGCCTTCCAGGAAGACATGCGGCGTGCGCTCAAGATAGTAGCGGTCTTTGAACGTGCCGGGCTCGCCCTCATCGCCGTTCACGGCCAGATAACGCGGACCTTCATTCATGCGAACAAAGCCCCATTTTTTGCCCGACGGGAAGCCAGCACCGCCCAGACCACGCAGGCCCGAGGATAGGACGTCTTCCTGCACCTTTTCCCAATCGCCACCGGCGCGCAGCTCTTTCAGCTTGTCATAACCGCCTTCGGCCTCATAGACTGCGAAGGTTTCGTAGTTGGGCAGATGGGTATGGGTGTCACCCGCTGCAATTGCAGCCTGCACCTTTTCGGGGGTCGCGTGGTCGATATGGTTGTGACCGATCTCAAGCACCGGAGCGGTGTCACAGCGTCCCATGCACGGCGCGCGGACAACGCGGACCTCAGCCGGATCCAAGCCATCTTCCAGCGCCTTCTGCAGCTGCTGGGCACCGGCCATCTCGCAGGACAGAGAATCACAGACGCGGATCGTCAACGCAGGCGGCGGCGTCTCGTCCTCTTTCACCACATCGAAATGGGCATAGAAGGTCGCGGTTTCATAGATCTCGGCCTGACCGATGCGCATCTCGACCGCCAAGGCGGCGATGTGGTCGGCGCTGATATGGCCGTGCGCATCCTGAATCAAATGTAGAAATTCGATCAGCAGATCGCGGCGACGGGGGCGATCCCCTAGCAGGCGCGCAATCTCCGCCTGTGCCTCATCTGTAAACTGACGGCCTTTGGGCGTGTGCCGCCCTTTGCCTTTACCTGACTTCCAAACGCCCTTGGGTGCGCCTGATGGCTTGGTATCTAATGGTGCCATGATGCCCTCCGATTGAGGCTCCGTGTCTCATCAGAGGAGGATATCGTCAAATCGTCTTACACAATCGCACGATAACGACACCTTATCACCGCAAAGACGTCACAACCGCCCTCAAGGCCTCGACCGTTGGCAATTCCGGATCTCGAGTCAGGGTCGCCAGACAGATCGGCTTGCTGACCACGGGGTCAATCAAGGGCAGCACTTTGGTCCCCTTCAAATCACCCAGAGACCGCAGCAGAACACGCGGAACCACAGTGGCCGCCAACCCTTCGCGCGCCATCACCATCGAGGCGGTAAAGCCACTGGTTTCGGCCACCACATCCGGGTGCAGCCCCTGATCCAAAAATATCCGATCCAGAATACGCCGGTTCTGCATTTGCGGCACAAGCAGGCTGAGGGGGAAATCAGCGACTTTGGCCCAAGGGATCGGCCCGGTATCCTCGACCATATGCGCAGGGGCCAAGAGGACATAAGTTTCCTCGTAAAGAGGCTGCACCTGCCGCAAATCGGTGCCGATACTGTCGCCATAGGTCACGCCCGCATCCAGGCTGCCTTCGTCCAGCCGATGCTGAATGGCCGAGGCCGACATGGTCTCGATCCGGGTTACGATCCGCGGATGCGCTTTACGCAAGTGTTTCGTCAGTCGTCCGGTAAAGGCGATAGCGGTCGGGATCACACCCAGCATCAACGTTCCGGTGATCTCACCCTTTGCGGCCTGCACCTGCTGCTCCAGCGCCTTGGCATCATCTAGAATGCGCCGCGCCCTCAGGACGATCATCTCACCCTCATCAGTCAGGCCCTGAAACCGATTAGCGCGCCGGACTATTGAGACGCCCAACCGGTCCTCAAGATTGCGGATGCGCATCGAGAAGGCAGGCTGGGAAATCCCGCACTCCTCAGCCGCTTTGGCAAAATGCCGATGCCGCGCAAGGGCGCTGAGGAGTTGGAGGTCGCGGATTTCGATCATGGAGGGGTTTCTCGGACGTCAAGCTACGAATAATACTAGCGGGGTTTTCAATGCGCTGAAACGCATAATCCGACGAGAATCTCAGCGTAGCGCTGGGATTCAAGGCAAAGTACTAGCAAGCAAACTCCCCGAGATGGTATATGAATGTCAAAGAAACGAACTTTGCCGACCTTGCCACTTTGTACTTGAACGACCGCTTTCGGATTTAGAGACCAACTCTTCGTGTCGGCCGTGCCAAGTAAATGCGGACCTCACCCGAGCTGTGAATGCTTGCTATCTAAATTCGCTAGCGGGCGTTCAGCAACGCAGAGACATCTGCTTCCGATGAAACCGATGCTTCCCGAGATCGCAAGATCATTAAGGAGAGCATCAAAAGCACTCGTAGTTTCTGCTAGCGATAACCCCGCCCTTTGTGCGATCAGAATGACCGTGACGCGGTGAATGATACTGCACATATGGCTGATTTCTTGAGCCTGCTTGAAAAGATCATTTCTAGTCTGATTTGACGAGAGCTTTGACCATGGTCACGAGCAGAGATCAGTTAGCTAACACTTCCGATAGCTCACTTGCTCCTTTTTTCAGGATGTTCAGAAAGGACAGCAGGCTGTTGACGTCGTGACGTTGTGTTGGAGCATGCACTGAAAGTGTACCTACCAATCTGCCTTGTCCATCACGAATGGGTACAGCGATGGCCGTCATTCCGGCCATGAATTCCTCATCATCTGTCGCGTAGCCGTTCTCGGCGATTCCCCGGATTTCCTCGCGTAGTGCATTAGGGTTCGTTAGAGTTTGTTTGGTCTGCGGTTGTAAATTGCCTGCAGAGAGAAACCCATCCAACGTCTTCTGACGCAGGGTGGACAGGTACATCTTGCCGCTAGCTGTGCAGTGGAAGGGCACCTGAGTACCGATTGGCAATTGGATGCGCAGCGGCCATTTGGTTTCAACCCGGTCAAGGTAGATCATCCCTTCCCGGTCTGGAATGGCTAAGTTGCAAGTCTCACCCACGTTTTCTGCGACGCTGCGTAAGATTGCCAAACGCGCCGTGCGCAGGTGTTCGGCAGACATGGTATTGACCGAAAGCGACCGCAGCCTGTGCCCAGGACCAAATGAGCGGCCATCCAAATCTCGTTGCAGGAAACCCTCGGCCTCTGCGGTTTGCAGCAGACGGTGGATTGTGGGCTTGGCCAGTCCCAATGTTTCGATCAGGTCCGATGGTTTGACGGCGACCCCGCGCCGCGCCACCTCCTCAAGGATGAGAAGAAGGCGCAGGTTGGTCGGGATCTGAGTTTCTTTGTCTTGTGTTTCCGTCTCGGCCATCCCGCAACATTCTAGTTATTTGGCAGCAGGATCAAGGCCAGATCGGGCACAAGCGACACCAATATCCATACGGACAGCAAAGCCACCAGATAAGGCACCGTGTATCGCAAGAGACGGAAGTAGGGTACACCCGTCACCCCTGACGCCACATACAAGTTCAAACCGTAGGGCGGAGTGATGAAGCCGATAGATGCGCCCACCAGGAAGATCACCGAGAAATGGATCGGATCTATCCCGACCGAAGCCGCGATCGGCGCGAGGATTGGCGCAAGGATGATCGTCACCGGCAAGCTTTCCAACACCATACCTGAGAAGAAGACGATCACCATCGAGGTGAACAGAACAGCGTGGTAGCCGCCCATTGAGGTTACAAAATTTCCAATGGTCTCTTGCGCGCCCAGCAGCGACAGGATTTGCTGCATCACCACTGAAATTGCGATCAGCGGGGCAAGGATGCCTGTGATCTGGGCTGACCGGATCACAATTGAGGGGATCTCGGGGATCGTAAAGCCTTCGACCACGAACATCTCGGCGTAGCTTTTTTCGGTCGGCGGAATATCGTTCCGTGCGCCCATGATCCGATTGATCGGATAGCTGACCAACCCGGCGATCACACAGAAGCCAACGGTCACACCCGCCGCTTCGGTGGGTGAGAACTTACCGGTGTAGATACCCCACAGAACCAGCCCAATGGCGAAGAAACCCAGCCATGCGCCGAACGCGGTTTTCAGCACCCGGTTCAGTTGCAGCGGGATCAAGTGGCCCCAGCCGTTCATGCGACAGATGATCCAGCAGGCAAACTGCATGCCAAAGACCATCAACGCACCGGGCAGAATGCCCGCGACAAACAGCTCGGAAATCGGCAGGTTCATCAGGAACCCATAGACGATGAAGATAATAGACGGCGGAATGATAATCCCCACCGTGCCCCCCGCCGCCGCAGTGGCCGCGCTGAAGCGTTCGTCATAGCCGCCTTTGACCATCTCCGGGTGTAACATGGACCCAATAGTGGCGGTCGTGGCCGAGTTCGAGCCCGAGATAGCGGCGAACAACCCGCACGCCCCCAGAGAGGCCATTGCCAGCCCGCCGCGTATCCAACCCAGACAGGCATAGGCGAAATCGCTGAGCCGCCGCGCGATGCCGGATTTGTTGATCAAGTCTCCTGTCAGGATGAACAGCGGCATCGCCAGCAAGGCGAAGCCTTTGTTGAAGACGTTCAGCAACTCGGCGCCCATATTGTCGAGCGTCAAGCCAAGGACAAACGAACAACCGATAACCCAGTAGCCGATGACCAGCAGAACCGGTACGCCCAGCATGAATAGAAAGGTGACCCCAAGCGAGATCAGTGTGACCATGGTTCCATCTGTCATTAGTCTGCTCCGATCACGGCCTGCTTGATGAGCGGCTCGCCTGTTTTCCAATTGTGCAGATCATCCGCAAGGTTTTGAAACACGCGCCCGACCATCAAGAAGAAAGACAGAGGAGCAGCCAGAAGGAACCACCACTGCATGACGTTATCGGTACCCAGTACGATCTGGAAATTTGACGCAGACAGCGCGACCAGTCGGGTTGTTGTAACAATGACAATCACCGCGAAGATAAACCACAGAACCGCATCAAGGATCAGGCAAGTGAGTTGCCCTGCCCTCGGCATCGCGGTGCGGAATTCACTGAAACTCAGATGCGTGCGAAGGCGTACATTGTAAGACGCCCCGAACCACGCCATGACCATAAATAGCAGGGGTGGAATGGTCGTTGACCATGGCTCTTGGTCATTAAACACGAAGCGGTCGATCACACCCCAGAAGATGATCAGTGCAATGGCAAGATACGAATAAACCATCACTGATCGTTCCAGATGGCGTTCTATGAAGGGCACCTTTCGATAGATCAGCATGACCAGAAGCCCGCCAAGTGCGGAGGCAACTACACCCAGAACCCAAGCAGCGTCAGATTCCAGAGCGGATTGAATCTCGAACGAATCCTGGCTGAGAAAGGCGCTGAAGATCGCGCCGATGTCTGCCCATAAAGACATGTACCCCGTCCTCCCAGTCGGTGTGTTTTTTTGGAACCGGCCCGTTTGAGGGCCGGTTCACATAAGCTTATCAGGCTTGGCCCATCCACCAACGGCGCGGCTCGACATTTTCCGGCAGGGTATCGGCCGGAATTTCACGCGCGATGTCGTAGATCTCCTGATACGTATCGATGCCGCCAGCCCATTTATTCAGGCGTTCACGCCACTGCGCCCAAGGCTCAGGGTTATAGTTGGGGGCGCACATCTCTTCGGCCAGTTTGATCTGATCGTCCGGCAGGAAGGCCGGGCGGACACCGTTTTCGGCAAAGATCGTGTTGGGAAGCTGCGGCTCCGAGAAGCCAACAGTGTTCAACAATGCAGCCTCATTCGCACCTTGGATCAACGCCTGAGTGAAGTAGGAAGACTCCATCACTGCGTCCTGCAACTCGCCGCCGAGGCTGTCGAAGACCTTGGCCGACATAGAGGTATGCTCGGTGCCGCAGAAGAACTTCAGGTTCACCGACTGCGAAACCACTGGCGCCATATTGGCGTAAGCCACGGCAGAGGCCCAAGTTTCGGCCCCGTCAATCAGGCCTGTTTTCAGAGCGTCCAGTGTCTCTTCCCAGGCCACCGGAACCGGGTTCAGGTTCAGCAACTGCATTGCAATCCGGCCCAACTGCGTGCCGGTCACGCGGTTCTTGGTGCCGAACAGCTCTTCCAGTTTGGTCACCGTGGGCTTGTCCGCAAAGGTCGAGCCCATTTGCAGGCCGCGCAGTTCGCAATGGGTAAACAGGAACTTCAGCCCATGCCGTTTCTCCAGGGGGTCGCGGAGAATGCGCTGGCTCGCGGGGCTGTAGAAGAAATGGTACTGCGCCGCGCGGCTTGGGAACATATAGGCGTAGTCCAGCACGTTCAGATAAGGCGCACCTCCAGCCGAGTTCTGGGTCGAAGCAGCGTAGATATCGACGATTCCCTGCTGGGTTTTTTCAACACAGCTAAGTTGTCCGCAGATCTGATTGTCGCCGATGAACTCGATCCGAATCTCACCATCTGTGCGTTCTTCCAGATCGCGCGCAAACTCGATAGCCCCGGCGCGTTCGATCAGAAGGTTGCGAGTATTGAAGCCTGAAGCGCCAAACTTCAGCGTATGCTTGGGTTCTTTTGAAAACCGCTTTTCGTACGTGGATTCAGCGGCTTGTGCCAGGTTGGCCAAGCTCATCGCTCCGCCGAACCCGCCTGCTGCTAGCAGAGTCGAGCTCATACCGTAACGGCCCGCCACACGGAAGAAATCCCGCCGCGAAATACCACTTAGTTTCTTACCGATCTCCATTGCTTACCTCCCTGATCGCAATTATTGAGACGTTTTGTATCAAAAAATGCTAGTATATTTCTTGCATCTTGCATAGAGTTTTTTCGACGGCGTGAGGAGGAGGCAGTCATGGAAGTGGATTATGCGGTTGTGGGCGCCGGGTCTTCGGGCTGCGTCATTGCCAACCGGCTGAGCGCTGATCCTAACACGACCGTTGCGCTACTTGAGGCAGGTGGCCGCGATACCAACCCATGGATCCACATCCCCGTTGGCTACTTCAAAACCATGCACAACCCATCGGTCGATTGGTGTTATCGCACCGAACCTGATCCTGGTCTGAACGGTCGATCCATCGACTGGCCACGCGGCAAGGTACTTGGCGGGTCATCCTCATTGAACGGTTTGCTCTACGTGCGTGGACAGAAAGAGGACTATGATCGCTGGCGACAAATGGGCAATGAGGGCTGGGGTTGGGACGATGTACTGCCCCTGTTCAAGCGCTGCGAGGACCAGGAGCGAGGTGAAGACGAGTTCCATGGCGTAGGTGGGCCCTTGACCGTATCCAATATGCGTATTCAACGCCCGATCTGTGACGCGTGGGTGGCCGCAGCGCAGGCGGCGGGCTATCCGTTCAACCCTGATTACAACGGCGCGGAACAAGAGGGGGTGGGTTATTTCCAATTGACCACCCGCAATGGCCGCCGGTGCAGTGCAGCCGTTGCCTATCTGAAACCCATACGGGATCGACAAAACCTAAACATCATTACAAATGCGCTCGCAACGCGCGTGGTTCTGGACGGCAAGAAAGCAACCGGTCTGGTGTACCGGGATCGCTCTGGCACAGAGAAAACCCTCACCGTCCGGCGTGAAATCATTTTGTCCGGCGGAGCGATAAACTCGCCACAGATCCTGATGCTTTCAGGGATCGGAGACCCGGACCACCTGAAAGAAAACGGCATCGAACCGCTGCACGCCCTACGAGGTGTCGGCAAAGGGCTGCAGGACCATTTGCAGGCCCGACTAGTGTTCAAATGCAATGAACCGACACTGAATGATGAAGTCCGCAGCCTGTTCAATCAGGCGCGCATCGCCCTGAAATACGCGCTGTTCCGTGCAGGCCCTATGACCATGGCCGCCAGCCTTGCCACCGGGTTCATGAAAACCCGCGAGGATGTAGAAACACCCGATATCCAGTTTCACGTCCAGCCCTGGTCCGCCGACAGCCCTGGAGAGGGTGTTCATCCGTTCTCAGCCTTTACCATGTCGGTCTGCCAACTGCGCCCTGAAAGCCGGGGGGAGCTACGCTTGAACGGCCCGGATCCATCTAAATATGTCAAAATAATACCGAACTATCTGTCCACCGAAACGGATTGTCGAACCATTGTTGACGGAGTGAACATCGCCCGCAGAATAGCCAAGCATAATCCTTTGGCCTCAAAGGTTTCAGAGGAATTTCGGCCAACAGCTCAGCTGAGTTGTGAAGACTATGAGGGCACGTTAGACTGGGTAAGATCAAACACCGCATCCATTTATCATCCAACCGGAACTTGCGCGATGGGAAGCACTGAAGCATCGGTCGTAGATGCAAAACTAAAAGTGCACGGTATAGCCAACTTACGAGTGGCCGACTGCTCGATCATGCCGGAAATCGTCAGTGGCAACACCAATGCGCCAGCCATCATGATCGGAGAAAAGGCTAGTGACTTGATACAGGCGGATGCGTGACCCAAAAATGGAGGGAAAGGTGTTTGATCCCCGGGTTTGGCTGTTTGCTCTTATCTCTAAAAAATAGAAAACCGACGTTGGGTCTCCAGTCAATTACCTTTGCGAAATGGGCTTTTAGTGGGATTGAACTGGTCAACATGATCCAAAACGGTAAATCCACGCCCGGAGTCCCGGTGTTTCAGCAGTTCGCCAACTTGGCAGGATAATTGATCCACTTGGCAACACCGTTCGGTGGCACGAGCCTGCCCTGCGCCGGGCTTGTATTGAAAATCAATGGCGCGGACGAAGCTGCCATTTTCAGGCCGTTCAGTTGTGTAGATACGGTCGACGCTATTGACGATGGTTCTGCCCAACTGAAGCTTAGACGAGTAAATTCTCGCTACCCATTGAGCTTGCTTCGCTACGCTTGTGGTTTCTTAACAGACTCTTCTTCTTTGGACATGAAGCTTACGGTAAGAATTGAATCCTCGACCCACAACTTGCAGAGGTAACTTGTGTGATCAAGGGCATTTCGAAGCGGACCATCATCGCCGGCTTGCTAGGTGTGACGGTGGCAATCAGCGCCGGAGTTGTTTGGTTCATTATGTATGGACCGGGGTCTTGGACTGACAACATATCCAATCGCGACCTCATTGATACGACGCCAGATGCTGGCCTGCCTAGAGAAGTGAACGGCCAATCCGCTAAACTCCTCTCGGCCTTCCACGGGCTTGACGCACTTCCACGCGTCTCAAATGTGATTTGCAGGGGGTCTGAGGTGTCAATCGGCATTGAATAATGACCCCCCATCGGCGTCCAAATTTGACCCCCCTTGGAGCTAAGAGGGGCGTTGAGGGGGTCGTGTTTAGGTTGATTCAGGAGGGGGTGGACAGCAGGTCAAACCGAAAAGAGAGCGTAGCTCGACTGAAGGTTTGACCTGCTGTCTGTTTTGAATTTATTCCCCGATTTCGAGGTTAGTCGCGGTGGTTAATTCGCCAGCTTTCGTTCCCGGTTTCGATGATATCGCAATGGTGTGTCAGTCGATCCAGGAGAGCAGTGGTCATTTTGGCATCTGTGAACACACTCGGCCATTCAGCAAATGCGAGGTTGGTTGTTAGCAGAATAGACGTTCGCTCGTACAGTTTGCTGATGAGATGGAAGAGTAATCGTCCACCAGACTCTGCGAACGGCAGATAACCGAGTTCGTCTATAATCACGAGGTCGACGCGGATCAGCTGCTCGCTGAGCCGCCCGGCGTTGCCTTCGCGATGTTCAGCCTCCAGCTTGTTCGCGAGATCCACAGCGCTGAAGAACCTGACCCGCCGGCGGTTATTGACCGCGTGGCCCCCGATCGCTGTTGCGAGATGCGTTTTGCCCGATCCGGTTCCACCGACCAGCACGCCATTCCTGGCCTGGTCCATAAAATCGCCGTCATGAAGATTGCGCACGACTTCCTCGTTGACGGGGCTGACCGTGAAGTCGAACTCAGGTAAGGACTTGCAGACCGGGAACTTTGCGGCACCCATCTGATACCGGATCGAGCGCGCAGTCTTTTCGGCCAGTTCGGCCGTGAGGAGTTCGGCCACGACCTGTTGGGGCCGCCAGTTGTTTTTGGCTGCGGCCTGCATCACTTCGTCAAAGCAGTTGACGATGCCTGGCAACTTCAGTTGACGGGCAAGTTCGAGAATTTCCTTACGCAGTTGCATGGGAGCCTCCAAGCCTGTCATAGCGAGCGCAATCCGCGATCGGTGCCATTTTCAGCTGCAGGTGGGCAGGCGGCTCAATCGCCTTTGGCGGCGGGGGATTGGTGCGCCGAGAGACAATGTTCAGGATCGCATCGGCCTTGCGCAGGCCAGATTTTAGAGCTTCTTCGCAGGCAGCCTCGACCACATCAATGTCGTGCTGGTAAGCAGCGAAAAGAATATCGGCAAGTTGCCGGTCTCCGTCGGATGTGCCCCGCAGATGGGTCCAGATCTGCGTCATTGCCGGTGGTAGGTCCCAGTCACGGAACGGTGCTCCATTGCGCAGAGCGCCAGGCTTGCGCTTGAGGACGGGCACATAGTGCCAAGGGTTGAAGATCGTTTTTCCTCGGCCGAAGCACCGTTCGTGCTCTCCGACAATCTCACCGTCTTGGCGCAGGACAATCCGCGTGGCGTAGACCTGCAACTGGACCTGACGTCCAACAGCTCTTGCCTCAACGCTGTATTTGTTTCTTTCGAAGTTGATCAGGCAGGTTCGGCTCACGGCGACCGTCTTTTCACGGAACCCGACGAAGGGCTTCTGCAGATGCGTCAGCAGCGGCTTTTCCTGCTGGAACTCCTCCCAGACCGTCACCTCCAGGTTTTCCGGATGCCGCAGTTCTTTTGCGCGTTTGATCGCGTCTTTTTGCAGCCGGGCATTCAATTCATCGAAGTCGGCCACCTCCAGACGCGGTGTAAAACTATAGGCGCGGCTCTCCTTGACCAGATTCTCAACCTGACCCTTCTCCCAACCGGCCGCGCGCGTACAGGCGATCGGGTTCACCAGATGATGAGAACACATCCGGGAGAATGCCTTGTTGAACTTTCTTTCCTTGCCCGACAGGATCGCATCGACGGCGGTCGTCATGTTATCGTAGATCCCGTTGATGCAGCCTCCACCAAAGAATTTGAAGGCCTCGTCGTGGGCATCAAAGACCATCTCCTGCGTCTCGCGCGGATAGGCAATGGAGAATGGCATGCGGCTATGGCAAAGTTTGAAATGGGCAACCTTCACGGTCGTGAGTGCACCGTCCATCAAAACCGTCTCCACACTCCAGTCGAACTGGTACGCCTCCCCAGGATCAAAGATCAGCGGGATGAACGCCTGCGCCTGTTGTCGGCCGTGCGCAATGCGCCAATTCTTTGTGTAGCGTCGAACACTGTCATACCCGCCGCCAAAACCATCATCGGAGAGTTCCTTCCAGATTTTGGTCATCCGCTTGCGGTGTTTCTTCGGAAGCGCCTCGTTCTCCTCAAGCGTTTCATCCAGACGCGCGCGCCAAGGCCCGAGCACCGGGTATGGCTGCGATTTGCGCTCATATTTGAACTCCGTCACTCCCGATCGGATTATCTTTCGAACCGTTGCACGGCTCAAATTGAGCGAACGGCAAATTTCCTTGATGCTCTTTTTTTCGATCAGGTGTAAGCGACGCACTTTTCTAATAGTTTCCACGCAAATCATCCCGCTTGCCTCTCCATCGACTGCTCAATGAAAAGGATGTCTACAACCATAGGGAGGGGTCAAATTTGGACGCCGATTTCCCCGCTTAGGGGGTCAAAATTGCACGCTTTTCTACAGTCTGAGGGCAACACCGGAATGCCCGTGATCTTTTCTACTGAGATAGACATCTCGACGATGCAGGCCGGGGATTTCAAAGTTACAACTCGGTCAGGCGCGTCGGGGAAGATGCACTGCGCGTCCGTTCTCCCAGCTACAGACCCTGGGGAGTTGCGCACGGTTCTTTTGATAGGGCAATTGGGACCCGCCGAAAGCGACCCACCGGTTAGGGTTGACGTTGTCGGGCATTTGCAGTCGATCGACGGCACGCTTGATTTTCAGGGAGCTAGTGCATCGGTGATACCCCTAGAAGACGGACCATCGATTGTTTTGGCCGAAGTTGTGGAGGACTGGACACTTGTCGGCACTTTGGGCCCGCGTCGCGTAAGGGGTAGCCTCTGCCCGACGGAAGGCGTCGTTCAGGCGATCCGTGTAACGTGGGAAGGGGGTGTGACGCTTAAGGATGGCAACGAACCAGGTGAGGCAGAACGCGATCTATATACGATCACCGTCGAGGCACCCGATGGGACCCGCAATGAAGTGAAGCCGCTCGCGCTAGCGAACCTAGGTGACGGGGACAACAATCATATGCTGTGCATGGACACGATAGATCGGCCCATCTCAGTGTCCTTTCCAGAAAGCGTCTTTACGGACCCGAACGATGATTTGAACCCAGCGACAAAGATTGACGTAACTCCGTATCGGTAAACATCCTGGCATGACCACTCCGTAGTCTTAGGGAATTTGGATACGTCGTCTCATGCTGGTGCGTTGTAAGGTACAATAGGTTTGAGCGATGGAAGCCGAACAGAAGGACCGCCTAGGGGTAAAAAGGCTGTTGGCTCAGGTGCTCGTTCAATGGCACCCAAGCATTCGAGCAGTGAAGGTGCTGATGCTCAAGTATTGAACAAAAAGTGCATCACATCGCCATCCTTGACGATGTAACCCTTGCCCTCTGCGCGCATCTTGCCTGCCTCTTTCGCACCCTGTTCGCCGTTGGCGGCGATGTAGTCGTCATAGGCGATGGTCTCGGCGCGGATGAAACCTTTCTCGAAGTCCCCATGGATGACGCCTGCGGCCTGCGGCGCTGCAGTGCCGGTGCGGATGGTCCAAGCGCGGGCCTCTTTCGGGCCGACGGTGAAATAGGTTTCCAACTTGAGCAGATCGTAACCGGCGCGGATCAGACGGTCGAGGCCGGGCTCTTCCAGACCCATCTCGCCCAAGAACATCTCGGCTTCGTCCTCTTCCAGCAGGCTGATCTCTTCTTCGATCTTGGCGCTGATGATGACGTGCGCGTTGCCTTGCGCGGCGGCCATTTCGGCTACCTTGGACGAGTATTCGTTGCCCTCGGCGGCTTCTTCCTCGGACACGTTGCAGACGTAAAGCACAGGCTTTGTCGTCAGAAGCTGTAGCATCTTCCAGGCCTTGGCATCTTCGTCCGAGACCTCAACCAGACGCGCGGGCTTGCCGTTTTCCAGCATCTCCTGCGCCTCAGCCAGCAGACGGTCCTGCTGCTGCGCCTCTTTGTCATTGCCTTTCAGCTTGCGCACCAGATTGGTGCGGCGCTTTTCGATGCTTTCCAGATCGGCCAGCATCAGCTCGGTCTCGATCGTGTCGGCATCGGCCACCGGGTCAACTCGGCCGTCTACGTGGGTCACGTCACCGTCTTCGAAACAGCGCAGCACATGGGCGATAGCGTCGGTCTCACGGATATTGGCCAGAAACTGGTTGCCCAGCCCCTCACCTTTCGAGGCCCCCTTCACCAGACCGGCGATATCCACAAAGGTCATCCGCGTCGGGATGATCTGCTTCGAGGCCGCAATCGCCGCCAGTTTGTCCAACCGGTCATCAGGCACAGCCACGTCGCCCACATTGGGTTCGATGGTGCAGAACGGGAAATTCGCGGCCTGAGCGGCTGCGGTTTTGGTCAGCGCGTTGAAGAGGGTTGACTTGCCCACATTCGGCAAACCCACGATTCCCATTTTAAAGCCCATGACGGTCTCCTGATGCTTTTCGCGGCTGCTTCTAGGCGGGTCAGTGTGAATTCGCAAGCCAATGTGGATGATCGGCGCCCTGCACCCTCACGCTGGTCTCACGTTTTTGTTCCTATGATGATTGTCAAGCATGACATTGATTTTGTTTGATTTTAAATTCGACAAAATCGTCGAAGACCCAGCCGTTCTTGAGCGTGTCATAGATGATCTTGAGCAGCTTGCGGGCAGTGGCTATGATCGCCTTGCCCGCGCCACGGCGTTCCTTGATGCGCCGATAATGGCTGTTGAGATATCCCGAATAGCGGATCGCGATGAGCGTACATTGCACCAGCGTGGTGCGCATGAGCTTGTTGCCGCGCTTCGTGATCCGCCCGTGATGTTCGGTTTCGTTTGAGTTGCTCACCTTGGGCACGATGCCGACATAGGCGGCCAGCTTGTCCGCGTCGGAGAAGTCTTCAACCCTGCCGATCCCCGCCAGCAGGACCGCGGCAGATCGCGCACCGATCCCCTTGATGCTGGTGAGCCCCTCAAAGCCTTTCATGGCCGAGGCGGCCTCCTCGATGGCCTTGTCGAGACGGCTCAGGGTTTCGGTCAGGCCGAGCGCCTGGTCCCGCAATGCCGCCAGTTCGACCTGCTCAAGCGGTGTGAAGCGGCTGAGATCCAGGTCGCGCAGGCGCTTCTTGCTGGACAACCCTTCCTTCTTCAGCTTCATGCCGTGGCGGACAAACATCGCGTGGATGCCGTTCAGCAGCATGGTGCGCTGTTTGACCAGCATGTCACGCGTCCGGGTCAGCGAGGCCAGTTCGCTTTCCTGAGTGGACTTGAGCCGGGTTTCCGGCAGCATGTCCTTCGACAGGAAAAACGCCAGGGCGCGGGCATCGTTGCGATCGGTTTTCTTCACCGATGTGCGGATCACTTTAAACTGGCGCGGGTTGACCACAACGATCCGGCCGACACAGGGTTCCACCTCACCGCAGAACCAGGCCGTGTTGCCGGTGGCCTCGACCGCCAGTTCGTCATCCGCATCAAGGCTCTGACAGAACTGCTCAAGCGCCTGCGCGGACAGTTGAAAGGTTTGGAATGTTTCCGATCCGTCCGTCTCACGCCGACAGATCGTGAAGGAATTCGTATGAAGATCGACACCTATGTAAGCCATGGCTATACTCCCTGCTCAAGGAGGCGGAGCCCCCAATGGGGCGTGAACGGCCAAACCAAGCTCCTATGCAGGATCACCGGCCAAAACCGGGCCCTATGGGGGCTGTTCGGAAACAGGCGAAGGCTAAGCTCCACTACAGGGTCACAATGCCCTACGAAAACATCCAGCCTGAGACCTATCCGCCTCCCCGAATCCTCTAACAGATTCAGGGCGTTTGGCCGATCACAAATCATTCATACCCCCTCCACTGTTGTGTTCGTGGGTGCATTGAAAACAGGCAACGGGAATAAGCACGTGAATAGGAACATCGAAGACCAAACGGAAATGTTCCTATGAAGAAAATCCTCGCTTTGTCGGCTGTTCTGGCCATAAGCGCCGGCATGGCGCATGCCCAGTCCATTGTTCTAGGGGCTGGTTTCGCAGATTTCTCAGACAGCGACTCGGATGATCATGCGCTTATTGCGTTGGAGTATCAGCACCGCCCGTTTCATCAGGCGACCCGGTTCAGCGTTGGGTGGGGCGCAGCCCTGTCGATCGACGAAGCGGGCGATACCCATATCGGCGCGGGTCTGGTTGGCCTCTATTCTCTGAACGACCGCTGGTTTCTGGAAGGCAGCGTCATGCCCGGCTACTTTTCCGAGGCTGACGAGTTGAACGATCTTGGCGGTAGCTTTCAGATCCGCAGCCTTCTTGGGGTGGGATACACACTGGACAATGGCAACAAGGTGTCGCTGGCGATCACCCACAAATCCAACGCCAGCACGCAAGAGGATAATCCGGGCGTCAACGCCCTGCTTTTCCGCTATCACTTCGCGTTCTGAAGGTTTGCGGCCGCGGCGGGATTGATTTTCGGCAAAACTTTCTGCACATCAGGTCCGAACCTGACTGCAAGGACATGCCATGACCCGTATCGACGCCAAGTTTGCCGCTCTGAAAGCCGAGGGGAAAAAGGCCTTTGTCGCCTATGTGATGGCAGGCGACCCAGACTATGAAACCTCGCTTGAGGTTGTCAAAGGGCTGCCCGGCGCGGGGGTGGATGTGATCGAGCTTGGCCTGCCCTTTACCGACCCGATGGCGGACGGGCCGACGATTCAGCTTGCAGGCCAGCGCGCCTTGGATGGCGGTATGACGCTGCAGCGTACGCTCGATCTAGCGCGCGCGTTCCGGGAAACCGATGACACGACCCCGATTGTTCTGATGGGCTATTACAATCCGATCTACAGCCGTGGCGTCGACGCGTTTCTAGAAGATGCCAAAGATGCGGGCATCGACGGCCTGATCGTCGTCGACCTGCCGCCCGAAGAAGACGAGGAGCTTTGCCTGCCCGCACAAGCCGCCGGTCTGAACTTCATCCGCCTCGCGACACCAACCACCGACGACAAACGCCTGCCACGCGTGCTGCAGAACACCTCGGGCTTTGTATATTACGTCTCGATCACCGGAATCACCGGAGCGGCTGAGGCGCAGGCCACTAATGTCGGCCCCGAGGTCGCCCGGATCAAATCCGCCACCGACCTTCCGGTCATTGTTGGCTTTGGCATCAACACGCCCGAGAAATCGCAAGCCATCGCCTCGGTCGCGGATGGGGCTGTTGTTGGCTCGGCCATCGTCAGCCAAATCGGCGCGGGCAAGCCAGTGGCCGAGGTTCTGGATTTCGTGAAGTCCCTCGCGGATGGTGCCCATTCCGCATAAGCCCTGACGATCAGGTTGCTTTTGAGGCGCGGCTGACATGGGACAGCCGCGTTTTTTTGATCTCGCGATAGCGTTGCGAAACTGCCCTATTGCCGGTTACACAGTTCGGGACAATTCAAGGAAGGTTCCCGAACATGCCCGTGATTACGACGATTGAAGACCTGCGCCGGATCTACGAACGCCGTGTGCCGCGCATGTTCTACGACTACGCGGAAAGCGGCAGCTGGACCGAGCAGACCTTTCGCGAAAACAGCTCGGACTTCGAGAAAATCCGCCTTCGCCAAAGGGTGGCTGTGGATATGGCGGATCGGTCGACCGCGTCGAAGATGATCGGTGAGGACGTGGCGCTTCCGGTTGCGCTTGCCCCTGTCGGCTTGACTGGCATGCAACACGCGGACGGGGAAATGAAGGCCGCCAAAGCTGCCGAGGAGTTCGGTGTGCCCTTCACCCTTTCGACCATGTCTATCAACTCGATCGAGGATGTGGCGGAACACACCAGCAAGCCGTTCTGGTTCCAGCTCTACACCATGAAGGACGAAGACTACGTCAGCCGCCTGATCCAGCGGGCCAAGGATGCCAAATGCTCCGCACTGGTAATTACTCTGGATCTGCAGATCCTAGGTCAACGCCACAAAGACCTGAAGAACGGCCTCTCGGCCCCGCCGAAACTCACACTCAAAACCATCGCCAACCTGATGACGAAATGGTCTTGGGGCATCGAGATGCTGCAAGCCAAACGGCGTGAGTTCGGCAACATCGTCGGTCATGTCGAAGGTATCTCCGACGCCTCATCCTTAGGCGCGTGGACGGCTGAGCAATTCGATCCCAGCCTCGACTGGGCAAAGGTCGAAAAACTGATGGAGCAATGGGGCGGCAAAGTGATCCTGAAAGGCATACTTGACGCCGAAGATGCCAAGATGGCCGCCAAACTCGGCGCGGACGCCATCATAGTGTCGAATCACGGGGGTCGCCAACTGGACGGTGCGCTGAGTTCAATCCGCATGCTGCCCGAGATCATGGACGCTGTCGGCGGCGATGTCGAAGTGCATCTGGACAGCGGCATCCGTTCGGGTCAGGACGTCCTAAAGGCTTTGGCATTGGGGGCAAAAGGCACCTATATCGGCCGCGCTTTCGTATATGGGCTAGGCGCGATGGGTCAATCCGGCGTGACGACCGCCTTGGACGTCATTCAGAAGGAGCTTGATACCACGATGGCCCTGTGCGGCGAGCGCAACGTCGCAGATCTGGGTCGCCATAACCTACTTGTACCCGAAGATTTCGGCGGGCGCTGGCAAAGCTGAACCGGCCTAGGGAGCGCTGCCCCCGCCGCCCCTGAAGGGGCGACCCCCACGAGGTATTTTTTGAACAGAAGAAGCAACGGACGCTTCGCATCTTCTTCTGTTTGAAAATACCTCGGAGCGCGAGGCAGAGCCTCGCAAAATACCGCTTTCCAAACCGTAAGAAACAAGCTAAGGACGCAGCTTCACGCGGGCATACAGCCTTGGAGGATGCCCGCCCTAACATTGGAGAATATATCATGGCTGGAGAGATTCCTGATCTCGTAGCTCTGGAACGGACGGGGACAGGCAAGGGCGCCGCTCGTCAGACCCGCCGCGAAGGCATGGTTCCGGGCGTTGTTTTTGGTGGCGACAAAGATCCGCTGGCAATCAAGATCCCGTTCAACGAACTGTTCAAGCGCCTGAAAGCAGGCCGGTTCAAGTCGACCCTGTGGAACCTGAAGGTTGAAGGCCACGAAGACGTACGCGTCATCTGCCGCGACGTGCAGCGTGACGTCGTCAAAGACCTGCCGACCCACCTGGACCTGATGCGCCTGCGTCGGACCACCAAGATCGCGCTGTTCATCCCGGTTGAGTTCGTCAACGAAGAAGCGGCCCCCGGCATCAAGAAGGGCGGCGTTCTGACCGTTGTCCGTCCGGAAGTCGAACTGATGTGCACCGCTGGCGACATTCCTGAAAAGATCACTGTTGATCTGACAGGCATGGAGATCAACGACGTTGTCACTATCTCGTCGGTTGACCTGCCCGCTGGCACCAAGCCGACCATCGACCGTGACTTCGTGATCGCCAACGTTTCGGCACCGACCGGTCTGTCGACCAGCGACGACGAAGAAGGCGAAGAAGTGGCCGCAGACGAAGTTGAAGTCGTCGGCCAGGAAGAAGCTGAAGAATAAATCCGAACTCGAATTGTCGGATTGTGAAACGGGGCCTAATATCGGGCCCCGTTTTCTTTTGGCACCGGGCTAGAAAACGGATGCCATTTCATGCCATCACCGCTCTGCGCTGAAGGCATGCGAAAGAGGATTGAGGCATGAAATTGTTTGTCGGATTGGGGAACCCGGGATCGAAATATGCCCGCAACCGGCACAATATCGGCTTCATGGCGCTGGACCGGATTGCCGAAGATCACGGTTTTGGCCCTTGGAAGTCCAAGTTTCAGGCCGAGATCGCCGAAGGGCGTCTAGGGCACGAAAAGGTGCTTCTGATCAAGCCGCAGACCTTCATGAATCGCTCGGGTCAATCCGTGGGCGAGGCGATGCGGTTCTACAAGCTCGACTCAACCGACGTGACCGTTTTTCATGACGAGCTGGACCTTGCGCCCGGCAAAGTGCGGGTCAAGGCGGGCGGCGGTCATGCCGGGCACAACGGGCTGCGATCCATTCATGAGCATATAAGCCCGGCTTATGATCGGGTGCGTTTGGGCATCGGGCATCCCGGGCGGAAAGAGATGGTCTCGCCCTATGTTCTGGGTGACTTTGCCAAAGCCGATGGGGACTGGCTGGAGGACGTACTGCGCGGCGTTGCAGATGGCGCGGGCCATCTTGCGGATGGTGACGGCGGCAAGTTCATGAATGCGGTGGCTTTGCGAACCGCCCCACCCCGCTCTTCCACCTCGTCAAAGCCCGAAAAATCGGCCCCAAAACCCGAGGCAAAGCCTGTTCCCGAAGACGACAACCGCTCGGCCATGCAAAAGCTGTTGGACAAGTTCAAATAACCTGCGCCCTTGGTGCCGTAAGGTCTTGATTGCGGAATGCGGCGTCTCGCGCTCCTATGTCAACCAAGAGGGAGGCATTTCATGAAAGCTCTGTTCAAATGGGTGTTGCGGATCACTCTGGCACTGGTCCTGGCCGCAGTGGTTGTGGGCGTCTGGAAACGCGAAGAAATTCAACGTCTATTGGCCGTGAACTCTCTTTTTTCCGAAGAGAAGATCGTCCAAAATTTCTCTCACATGGATGAGGCTTTCCTAACCGCCGATCTACCTCGAGGCAACGGCCCAACGTGGGAGCTGCCCTACGGCCCCGGTTTTGACCTGCCCGAAGGGACCGATGACTGGATCGAGGATCGCGCCGTGACCTCGCTTCTGGTGATGCAGGACGGCCAGATCCGGTTCGAGGAATATTATCTGGGGACAGGTCCCGACGACCGTCGCATCTCGTGGTCGGTGGCCAAAAGCTATCTTTCGGCGCTTCTGGGGATTCTGCTAGACGAAGGCGCGATCACATCGCTTGATGATCCGGTGGTGAAATACGCGCCCAACCTGACCGGCAGCGCCTATGAGACCGCCTCGATCCGCAACGTGCTGAACATGGCCAGCGGGGTGGTCTTTGACGAGGACTATTTTGACCCGAACTCTGACATCAACCGGATGGGTCGCGTTTTGGCCCTCGGGGGCGAATTGGATGATTTCACCATCGCGCTAGAGGACAGCTTCATCGAACCTGGGGAGAGCTGGCAATATGTGTCGATCGACACCCATGTCATCGACATGGTGATCCGTGGCGCCACCGGGCGCAGCGTCACGGAGCTGATGACCGAGAAGATCGTGCAGCCCTTGGGGCTGGAACGTGACGGCTACTATGTCACCGACGGCGCTGGCGTGGCTTTTGTACTGGGTGGTCTGAACTTCACCACGCGCGACTTTGCGCGCTTCGGCCAGGTGATCCTGCAGGGCGGAGAGCATGACGGCGAGCAACTGGTGCCCGCGGAATGGATCAAGGAATCAACCTGGCCCAGCGCCCCGACCGAGCCGGGAAAGATCGGCTACGGCTATCAGTGGTGGATCCCTATTGGCGCGCATGAAGGAGAATTTCTGGCCCGCGGGGTCTATGGGCAATATATGTATTTCGACCAGCCTCGTGGCGTTCTGATCATGACAACCGGTGCGGATCGCAAATTCCGTGATCCGGGCGTCAACGCGCAGAATGTCGAAATGTTCCGCAGTATCGCGCAAAGCCTGTAAGGTGAGCCTTATGCAGAAAGAAGACAGCATCAATGTTCTCGGCGGCGTCCTTGCCGATTGCTCGAAAGACCCGTTGACCGGGTTCTTCCGGGACGGGGCCTGCAACACCTGCATCGAGGATCAGGGCAGCCACACTGTCTGCGCCGTCATGACGGCTGAGTTTCTGGCCTATTCGAAATATGTGGGCAACGACCTCAGCACCCCTCGACCCGAGTTCAACTTTCCGGGCCTCAACCCCGGGGACAGCTGGTGTCTCTGTGCCGGTCGCTTCCTTCAGGCGCATGACGAAGGCTGTGCGCCCAAGGTCCATCTTGAGGCCACGCATCAGCGCGCACTTGAGATCGTGCCGCTGGACATCTTGCGCCAACACGCAGCGCGCGCCATTTGACGGCGGGCGGGGAATACTCTCTATACCAACAGCCAGCCGACATTTCGTTTCGCCAGCCTGAATCAAGACAGAATGGGAATACCATGAGCTTTATAGCAATGAACCGTTTCAAGGTCCGGCCCGGCAGTGAGGCCGATTTTGAAAACATCTGGAAGGAACGCCAGAGCCGTCTGAACGAGCTGAAAGGGTTTCAGGAATTCCGCCTACTCAAAGGGCCTGAAGGCGACGGATATCGCCTGTATTCCAGCCATGTGACTTGGGATAGCCACGCAGATTTCGAAGCCTGGACCAAGTCGGAACAGTTCCGCGACGCGCATAAGAATGCAGGCAACAGCAAGACCCAATCCGCCTTGATGGGCCCGCCGCAGTTCGAGGGATTCGAAACCGTCCTAAAAGAGGGCTAGAGAAAAACCGGCCCTTTCTGGGGGCCGGTTCCATCAACTTGACCGAATATTAGTCCGCCGTGCGGCCTTCGGTGTCCGACATGTCGAAGTTCAGGTACTTGGCGACAGTCTGCACGTCCTTGTCGCCACGTCCGCACATATTCATGCAGATCAGGTGATCCTTCGGCAGATCCGGTGCAATCTTCAACACATGGGCCAGTGCGTGGCTGGGCTCCAGCGCCGGGATGATGCCTTCGGTGGCACAGCAGAGCTGGAACGCCTCAAGCGCCTCTTTGTCGGTGATGGCGACATAGTTCGCGCGGCCAATATCGTTCAGCCATGAATGCTCAGGCCCGATGCCCGGATAATCCAGACCGGCCGAGATCGAATAGCCTTCGAGAATCTGCCCGTCATCGTCTTGCAGCAAATAGGTCCGGTTGCCATGCAGCACACCAGGACGACCACCGGTCAATGAGGCGCAATGCTCCATCTTCTCGTTCACGCCTTTGCCACCGGCTTCGACGCCGATGATGTTGACATCTTTGTCGTCGAGGAAGGGGTAGAACAGGCCCATCGCGTTCGAGCCGCCACCGATGGCAGCGATGATCGTGTCGGGCAGACGGCCCTCGACCTTCATCATCTGCTCTTTGGCTTCCTTGCCGATGATCGACTGGAAATCGCGAACCATAGCCGGGTACGGGTGCGGACCGGCCACGGTGCCGATGCAGTAGAACGTGTCGCGCACATTGGTCACCCAGTCGCGCAGCGCGTCGTTCATCGCGTCCTTCAGCGTCCCACGGCCCGAGGTCACCGGAATCACCTCGGCCCCTAGCAGACGCATGCGGAACACGTTCGGCGCCTGGCGCTGCACGTCATGGGCGCCCATATAGACGATACATTTCAAGCCGAACTTGGCACAGACAGTGGCTGTGGCCACGCCGTGCTGCCCTGCCCCGGTTTCCGCGATGATCCGGGTCTTGCCCATGCGGCGCGCCAGAATGATCTGGCCCAACACGTTATTGATCTTATGCGCGCCGGTGTGATTCAGCTCATCACGTTTGAGGTAAATCTTCGCCCCGCCCAGATGCTCGGTCAGGCGTTCAGCGTAGTACAGAGGCGACGGGCGGCCCACGTAGTTTGCCCATAGATCGTCCATCTCTGCCCAGAACGTCGGATCATCCTTGGCTTTGTCATATTCCTCTTCCAGCGACAGGATCAGCGGCATCAGCGTCTCGCTGACAAAACGCCCGCCGAAAATACCAAAACGCCCCTGTTCATCAGGGCCGGACATGAAGGAATTGAAAAGATCGTTGGCCATGGAAGTCTCCCGCGTCGTATCCGTTGTTCATAGGAGGTAGCGGCAGGTTTTGCCATGGGCAAAACGCCTCATTCGGCAGCCAGGGTATGATGCCGCCAAAGCTCAAGCGCTTGCTCGGCCGTAGGTATCCCTATGCAAGGGAAATGGTGGAACTGGTTCACATGCGCCAAGCGGTTCGCCTCCAGCATCAGGCGACGGTGTGGGCCTGATTGGGCGAAGGTCAGCATCGCCTCTATATCGTGCCAGACGCTGAGCGAGAAATAGAGACCGTCTTGACGGAAAGTCGCCGCATACAGACATAGCGGATAGCCCCGCGCCTGACGCAAAGCCTGCCCCACTCGCCAGAAAAACTCTGGCGCGTTGTACCAGTGTTTCAGAGAAACGCCGCCTATTGCCGCCAGCATGTTTTGTACCTCTCCGTCGAGAGATACGGCGCGAATACGAGATCAGATCACCGCGTCGCGTCGATAAATGCCTTCATCAGGGCGGTATCTTTAACCCCCGGCGCGCTTTCGACGCCGGATGCGACATCAACCTGACGCGCGCCAGTCATGCGGATCGCCTCGGCCACATTGTCAGGTGTCAAGCCACCGGCCAGCATCCACGGCTTGCGCCAGTATTTGCGCCCTGCCAGCAGACGCCAGTCAAAAGCCAAGCCGTTGCCGCCGGGCAAAACGGCATTCTTTGGCGGCTTGGCGTCAATCAACAGCTGATCCGCCACTTCACTGAACGCATCAATGGCGGCAAGGTCAGCCTCATCGGCCACCCCGATCACCTTCATCACAGGCAAGCCATACCGGTCTTTGATCTGCTGCACGCGTTCAATCGACTCGCCCCCATGCAGCTGCAGGATATCGAACGGAGCATTCTGCGTGATATCGTCCAGCACCTCATCCGGGGCATTCACCACCAACGCCACCTTGGCCACGCCCGCCGGCACATGGGTCGCCAACTCAGCGGCCTGCTGGGGCGAGGCATAGCGGGGGGATTTGGCGAAGAAATTGAAACCTAGATACCGCGCGCCTGCATCAACCGCAGCGCGCACGTGATCAGGGGCGGTCAAACCGCAGATTTTGACAGACACATCAGGCATTGCTTTGGCTCAGCTTGCCTCATCCAGAATGGCGAGAACCTCGTCCTTGCCTTCATTCTGCTTTTTCTTGAGCTTCTTGACCTCGCGCTCAAGCTTGCGCACTTCGCCTTTTTTGACGGTCGCGTCGCGACGATGCTTATGCTCGCGCATCCATTCCCACAAGAACCCGATGACCAGACCGGCCACAACGCCGCCCAGCACCACCAGAAACAACGGTAGCGAGGTAGACAGGTTGAAACCCAGCAGCTCGGCCAGAGGGTCGGGCATCAGCTTGAGTTCAACGGATTCTACGTTGGCAAGGGAGACCGAGACCAAGATGATCCCCAGTGCCCCCAGAAAAGCATATCGAATGTAGCGCATCATAAGGTCAGGCTTTACCGTTCAATCGGTCCCTAAGCAACTTACCCGTCTTGAAAAACGGTACACATTTTTCTTCGACCTGCACAGTTTCGCCGGTGCGCGGATTGCGACCCACACGAGCGTCGCGCTTTTTCACCGAGAACGCGCCAAATCCGCGAAGCTCGACCCGGTCGCCACGCGACATCGCGTCGGTGACTTCCTCGAAAACTGTATTCACAATCCGCTCGACATCGCGTTGATACAAATGCGGGTTTTCATCAGCAATTTTTTGAATCAATTCAGAACGGATCATGCGCGCTACCCTCCCAGGCGACCGGTTTACCATCTCTAGTGTTCTGGACAGTATAGAAAAAAACCCGGTTCGGGGGAACGTAAACTCTGTGTGTTGTAGCTGCTATTTCGGGCAAACTCGCATGATTTTTAGCTTGAACACCCAAAATCCCGTTCATGCACATAGTATGTACATTTTAGCGTCCCGTTTGAGAACTTGTTGATTCGCAACAAAAACGGCCCCGCACATATGTACGGGGCCGTTGAATTGTATCGGGTCAGAGACCGGATTTAGTCGCCGGATTTCAGCGCTGCACCCAGGATATCGCCCAGCGATGCGCCCGAGTCGGAGGAACCGTACTGTTCCACGGCCTCTTTCTCTTCGGCGATCTCGCGTGCCTTGATCGACAGGCCCAGACGGCGGGTCTTGCTGTCGACATTGGTGACACGGACGTCGACCTTGTCGCCGGTGTTGAAGCGCTCAGGACGCTGCTCGGCGCGGTCACGGCTCAGGTCCGAACGACGGATGAACGACTTCATGCCTTCGTACTCGACCTCGATGCCGCCATCTTCGATCGCGGTGACTTCAACGGTGATAACCGAGCCACGCTTCACGCCGCCCACGGCTTCGGCGAACTTGTCACCGCCCAGGGCTTTGATCGACAGCGAGATACGCTCTTTCTCAACGTCAACTTCCGAGACAACGGCCGAAACCATATCGCCTTTGCGGTAGTTCTGGATCGCATCCTCGCCACGCTCGTCCCAGGACAGATCGGACAGGTGAACCATGCCGTCGATGTCGCCTTCGAGGCCAATGAACAGACCGAATTCGGTGATGTTCTTGACTTCGCCTTCGACCTCGGTGCCCTCGGGGTGTGTTTCTGCAAACACTTCCCATGGGTTGCGCTGAGTCTGCTTCAGGCCCAGAGAAACGCGACGCTTGGCGCCGTCGATTTCCAGAACCATGACGTCAACTTCCTGGCTGGTCGAAACGATCTTGCCGGGGTGGACGTTTTTCTTGGTCCAGGACATTTCGGAGACGTGCACCAGACCTTCGACACCGGCTTCCAGCTCGACGAACGCGCCGTAGTCGGTGATGTTGGTGACGCGTCCCTGATGGACCGAGCCCAGCGGGTATTTCGCAGCAACCAAATCCCACGGATCTTCTTGCAGCTGCTTCATGCCCAGGCTGATGCGGTGGGTCTCTTTGTTGATCTTGATGACCTGAACCTTGATGGTTTCGCCGATCGTCAGGATCTCGGACGGGTGGTTCACACGGCGCCATGCCATGTCGGTGACGTGCAGCAGCCCGTCAACGCCGCCCAGGTCAACAAATGCACCGTATTCGGTGATGTTCTTAACAACACCCTCGACGGTCTGACCTTCGGACAGGTTGCCGATAACTTCGGCACGCTGTTCGGCACGCGATTCTTCCAGGATAGCGCGGCGCGACACAACGATGTTGCCACGGCGGCGGTCCATTTTCAGAATCTGGAACGGCTGCTTCAGACCCATCAGAGGGCCAGCGTCGCGTACGGGGCGGACGTCAACCTGCGAGCCGGGCAGGAATGCAACTGCGCCACCCAGATCGACGGTGAAGCCACCTTTGACGCGACCAAAGATTGCACCTTCGACGCGCTGGTCGTCGGCATATGCTTTTTCCAGACGGTCCCATGCCTCTTCACGGCGGGCCATCTCGCGCGAGATGACAGCTTCGCCACGGGCGTTTTCTGCGGCGCGCAGGTAAACTTCGACCTCGTCACCAACAGCGATTTCAGGGGCTTCGCCGGGATTTGCGAATTCTTTCAGATCAACGCGGCCTTCCATTTTGTAGCCTACGTCGATGATGGCTTGGCCGGCTTCGATCGCCAGAACCTTACCTTTGACAACAGAACCCTCTTCGGGCGTGTCCATTTCGAAGCTTTCGTTGAGGAGGGCTTCGAATTCCTCCATGGATGCGTTAGCCATGTGGCGTTGTTTTCCTTTACATACGTTTTTGCTGGCCGAGCGGTTGTTTCCGCCGGTCTTGTTTCATGATGTCTTGGGGCGTGACCCGGTGCGCATCTGACTACACAAACACAAAGGGCCGAGGTAACCCGGCCCTGCTCAGATACGTCATCCGGACGTTGACCGCCCTTGTTCAGACAGCGCGCGTGTAGGCTGTTTCAACCAGATACGCAAGGGCAAAGCCTAAATCGCGGCACCGCAACGGGTGTCGAACATTGCTCTGCCCATGCCTAAGCGCCCTAGAACAATTGCAGGTCCTTCGCACCGCTTTGGATTTCGGCCAGGTTCGGCATATTCTGAACCACAACAGGAGCCGGCTTTGCGCCCGGCATGGCCACAGTGGGTGTCACTGCAGCCGCCTGGCTTCTTCAACTCACCCCGAATATCGCGCAGAAGCGTTTTGTGATCCGGCATTGTTCGCAGAATCTCATTGAGGTGCATGCGCGCGCCCTTCCACCAATGGAACCAGATCGGTTTCTTCAATGGGCGCAGACGGTCGCGGATGCCTTCGCCATAGCCCGTATCATAGACCTGTTTGCCCAACAAAACCGTCTGATAGACGCGGTGATCGAACAGGGATACGAACTCGATATCATGCTCCATTGGCAAACGATGCTGCCAGAGTTCAAGGTTCTCGGCCAACCTGTCAGGCAGTTTCATTTCGGTCCGAGCGTCGATCCAATACTGGTCATCGGTGCGGTTACCAAGGCGGTAGTGCAGACAGATGAATTCCAACACCTCGTTATAGAGCTTGTCCATCTGTCGGTTGTAGCGTGTCCGCAAGGCCGGTTCGATATCCTGTGTTGGCAGATGCTCGGCGAACCAGCGCACGGCATGGTCGATCATGTGAATCGCGGTGCTTTCCAAAGGCTCAATGAATCCGCCAGACAGGCCGATTGCCACGCAGTTCTTGACCCATGCGTTACGCACGCGCCCAACGCGCATCGGGATCACGCGCGGCGTCAAACCCTTGCCGCTGTCGCCCAGCCACTCAAGATATTCATCTGCTGCCTGATCATCCGTCCGGTGCGCCGATGAGAACACATAGCCCGTGCCCACTCGGTTGAAGAGCGGCACGCGCCATGTCCACCCTGCCCCAAGCGCGGTTGAGCGTGTCAGGCTTTCGATCTTTTCCGGATCCGGATGTTCAATCTGCAACGCCATGGCCCGGTCATTCGGCAGATAGTCCGAGTAATCCATGAAGGGTTCACCCAGAGCCTGGTTGATGATCAACCCACGGAACCCTGTGCAGTCAATGACCATTTCGATGTCGTGACGGCCTTTCCGCTCCAGCATCAGGTGACTGACATTGCCCTGCTCATCCAGCTCGACCGATTGCACCTCATCCTGAATATGGTCAACACCGCGCTTGGTGCAGACCTTGGTCAGCATGCCCGCGAACTTCACGGCGTCCAGGTGATACGCGTAACCAAAGCGCTGCTCGAATTCCGGTGCCCCCAAGGGCCGAGCGCCCTTGCACATCCGACCCAGATCATCATGCGGCGAAATGGACTGGGTGAAATCCCGATCCCCGTTGCCAAAACGCAGGAAATACTCGGCCGTCTCCAACCCCTCCAGCATCTGACCATGGGCAAACGGGTTCACATAGTCGATGCGATTGCCCTTGGCGTCCTTGTTCCAATTGCAGAACTTCACGCCCAGCTTGAATGAGGCATTGGTTTCGCGAAAAAAGTCCCGCTCGGAAATACCCGCCTGCCTGAGTGTGACCGGCATTCTGGGAACGGTTGCCTCGCCCACACCGACGGTCGATATATTGGGGCTTTCGATCAGGCAGATACCTGGGCGATCCTTGGGCGCGGAGGTGCGCGACAGCACCATCTCCAAAATCAACGCGGTCATCCAGCCCGCGGTCCCACCACCCACGATGGTGATTTTGCGCAAACGTTTGGTCATGTTTGTCTGTCCCTGTTGGCTTAGGGAATTTTGTGGCCACTTCCCCCTTTTTTGGAGGTTTCCGGCGGCCTTCCCTTTATTGCTTGTGTGGGGAGCATAACAGTTTTGTTACATCTGGCTAGGGCCCTGTCGATGTGGCTGTCGCTAACACGCGATATGTCCGGTGTATGTAACATGCGATCTGTCCGGTTCTATTCTGTCTCTGAGAGGAGGCGTTATGAACCGAGCAGAAGTGTTACAGGAAGTTCGACTGATGAAGTTTGAAGATGTGTATTCGCGGCGAAGCGCGAACAAGCTGACGCAAGAACAGGCGGCTGAGATACTGGGTGTATCCGTGCGCACCGTCAGGCGTTGGGAGGATCGATTTGAGGCGGATGGTGCAGAAGGTCTGTACGACCGTCGGCTTGGCAAACTGGCCAACAATCGTGTTGCCACGGATAAGGTCATGGAGATGCTTGAACTGTTTGATACCAAGTACTGGGATTACACGCCGAAGCATTTCCACGAGAAGCTGGTGGCCCACCATGGTTTCACACAGAGCTACAACTGGGTGCGGCTTACACTGCAGCGCCACGGCCGGGTTCAGGCAGCACCCCGACGAGGTGCCCATCGGCGCAAGCGGCCCCGCCGTCCGATGGTTGGCATGATGTTGCATCAGGACGGCTCCAGCCATGAATGGGTTCCGGGTCAGTGGTGGGATCTGATCGTCACCATGGACGATGCCACCAACCGGGTTTATTCGGCATTCTTTGTCGAGGAAGAAGGGACGATGAGCAGTTTTCAGGGGCTGACAGAGGTGATCGAGGCGCAAGGTCTGTTTTGCTCGCTCTATGCCGATCGGGGCTCTCATTACTGGCATACGCCCGAAGCGGGCGGCAAAGTGGACAAGGACAATCTGACCCAGGTCGGGCGCGCCTTGCAGCAACTCGGCATTGAGCTGATCCCGGCCTATTCACCGCAGGCCCGTGGACGGTCTGAACGCATGTTTGGCACGTTCCAGAACCGATTGCCGCAGGAACTGCGGTCCCATGGGATCACAACCATTGAAGAGGCCAATCAGTTCCTGAAAGAGGTCTATCTTCCCGAACACAATGCCCTGTTTGCAAAGGAGCCGGAGGATACGACCTCGGCCTTCGTGCCGTTTACAGGCAATGTGCGCGACACCCTGTGTGTGCAGGAAGACCGCGTCGTCGGCAACGACAATACGGTGCGCTACAAGGGCCTGGTCATGCAGATCGCGGCAGACAGGCACCGTCATCATTTCGTCAAGGCGAAGGTCAGGGTCCACGAATACCCCGATGGTCAACTGGTCATCTTCCACGGCCCGAGATGCATTGGCCGCTACCAGCCTGACGGATCACCCATCACACAGGAGGATAGCAAACACAAAGTCGCGTGACCCGCTTCGACGTGGCGCGAACGCGGTGGCCCAAATCTACGGTCGCCTACGGCTCCCTCCGAATTGGGCCACCGCGCAATCAACTGAAGCGGACAATTGGCATGTTACCTACACCGGACAATTCAGAATGTTCTCGACAGGGCCCTGTCGATGTGGCTATTTTACCCTTCTTGAGCAGATACTTACTAGGTTTCACTTGGTCTTTTGGCCCCAAATTGATAGCGCCAAAAATCCGGCAACGCCGAGCTGTGTCAAATTGAAACGCGGTCACATTCCGATTTCAGATTTCCTCGCCCTTTTTCAAAAGATCGTCGATCAGCGCACGCTGCAGATCGCCGCTGTCACCCCCTCCGAACTCAGCCGCTCCGCCCGAATAAAGAGTGCCATAGGTGTTTGCGATGTTCACCGTCTGCGCCAGGCCCGAGATCAGCTGATCCTTTTTCAGCGGCGACAGAGGATGGATGAACACGGCCCAAAGGGTTCCGTTGGCAATCGCATAGCGCGCGTCCAGCGTGCTGTCGAAATTGGCCTGCATCATCCGTTGCAGATCCTCCACAGTCAGATCTGCCGTGCTGCTGATAGGCACCATAGCGCGCATTCGATCGGCCACTACATCGGTGATCACCAGAACCGGCACATCCGCAATGGTGATCTGGAACCCTGGCCCGCTGGGCTGCGTCTCCGGATCAAGCGCAAAGAGGATCCTGCCCAACCGCTCATATGTCATCGTAGGTTCGCCCTCAGGTACGGGCGGTTCGGCCTGTTGCGCGCTCACGCTGCCGGCGATGAGGAACAAAATCATAGCTAGTCGGATCATGAGGCCGCTCCCATAGTTGCCCCCCTACCTTAGAAATCAACCGGGTCACTGGCCAAACAAAGCTGTGTGAAGTGTTTTTGCGTGTAATCCAGATGTTTGAACGATCTGCACAGTTTCGCGGCTTATCTGCGATTACGCGTACAAAACACCTGTCCTAACTTTGTCACATCGGCGGAGGGATACCTCAGCCCGGATATGAAAATGAAAGGATGACCCAAATGAAATCGCTCGTCTTCACTGCTTTTGTTGCTGCGCTTGCCCTGTCGGCCCCGGCCTTTGCTGCGGATGAAATCAATGTCTCCAAAGGCATCTCGGCGGCTGGTGCGCCGCTTGCTGCGCATGGGGTGGATCTGGTCGCGCTGGTCAACAGCGGCAACCCGGTCGAGGGTTTTGCCACCCACTCGGCTACCTATGATGGCGCGTCCTACTACTTCACCACGGCCGAAAACCGCGAGGCCTTTGAGGCTAACCCAGCAGCCTACCTACCCCAGCACGGCGGCTTCTGCTCATTCGGAGTTTCGGTCGGCAAGAAGTTTGACGGTGACCCGGATCAATACCTGATCGTGGACGGCAAATTGTTCCTGTTCCTGAACGCAGAAACCCGCGCCGCGTTTCTAAAAGACGTGGTTGGCACTGCCAAAACCGCTGATGACCAGTGGGCAAACATCAAGAGCATCGCCGTCGGCGAACTCTGATCCGCTCAGACAACGGCCCGCAGTTACGCTGCGGGTCTTTTTTGTCTGATGATGTCGATGGCCGTTGCCAGAGCGTCGTCGATGCTCAGTTCGGACGTGTCCAGCAGAACGGCGTCTTCGGCGGGTTTCATGGGGGCGGTACTACGCTCCGCATCGCGCGCATCCCGTTCGCGCACATCGGCCAGGACCTGATCACGCGTTACATCAGACCCTTTGGCGCTAAGTTCCAAAAACCGGCGTTCAGCCCGCACCTCCGCGCTGGCGGTGACGAACAACTTTACGTCAGCCTCGGGGCAGATCACCGTCCCGATATCGCGCCCATCCAATACGGCCCCACCCGAACGTCGGGCAAAGGCGCGTTGGAAATCGACCAGCGCGGCCCGTACCTCAGGGATGACCGCAACTTTTCCTGACTTCCGACCTTTTTGTTGATCTGACTGGGTTTTTGGTTTGTTTTCAGGTGTGGTTGCTCAGAGGCGCGTTGTAGTGCCCCATTATTATAAAAAGTATTGACATGGGCCTTCAGATGGCTAACCTCTTCGCCCATGTTCATCCGCACCAAACATGACGCAAAGCTCAACCGCACACGGATCCAGATCGTTGAATCCGTCCGCACCGGCTCCAAGGTACGCCAGAAGATCCTGCGCCATGTGGGTGTGGCCCATAACGACAGCGAGATTGAGGATATCAAGCGTCTGGCGGGCCGCTTGATGGAGCAATTACGCATTGATCGCTCGCCGCAAATGGAACTGTTCACGCCCACGGAATATGCCGATCTGCAGGCGCTGGTGCGCCGCGCTCCGCGGCCGGACAAGCTTGGCGTTGATCTTGCCGAGTGCCGTGAGGAGGCGCGGGTCTCTCTGGGTCTGCGGGATGTCATGGGGACGATGTATGACCAACTGGGTTGGGGGGCCCTTCTGGGGGCGGCGCGTAAAAGTGCCAATCGCATTGTGAAAGAGCTGGTTATGGCGCGGATCGCACAGCCCGAGAGCAAGCGCGCGACCGTGGAGGCGTTGGAGAACCAGGCAGGCATCACGCTCAATCTGGACGTGGTCTATCGGAGCATGGATTACATCAATACGCCGGTGATAGACGGGATTTGCAAAACCTCTCACGCGGCGGCAGAGAAGTTGCTGGGCGGGCCAGTGACCGTGCTGTTCTACGATTGCACGACCCTGGCCTTTGACACCGAGCGCGAGGACCCGGCCGAGGATGCGGACGGGGTCGAGCAGGATCATCTTCTGGCCAAGGGCTTCAGCAAGGATGGCAAGCATCACCGCGCTCAGGTCATGCTGGCGCTGATCGTCACCTCCGATGGGCTGCCTGTGGGCTATGAACTCTTCCCGGGAAACACCTGGGAAGGTCATACGCTGGAAGCTGCGCTGAAGGCGTTGGAGGGACGCTTCGACGTGGCCAGGGTCACGTTCGTGGCCGATGCCGCCATGCTCAGCAAGGACAACCAGCAGATGTTGCAGAACAAGGGTCTGCCCTACATCCTCGGCTATCGCATGAAGTCCGCCCCGGCCGCCGTGAAGGCGAACATTTTGAGCCCGGAGGGACGCCAGCCTTGGGCTGGACACGGTTCTGAAGAGGCAACCGAGAAGGGCTGGTACAAGGTGATCGACCAGGAGGGAGCGCGGGTCATTGTGACCTGGTCACCCACCCGGGCACGCAATGATGCCCACAAGCGCGACAAGGCAATCGAAAAGCTGCACAAGAAGCTCAAGCGCTCTCGCAAACCCGGCAGCTTCAGCAGCCGGGGATATGGCCGCTTCCTGGCCTTCCCCGACAGCGGGGACGTCACGCTGGATGATGCAAAGATCAAGGCAGCGGCACAATGGGACGGGCTGCATGCCATTGTTGTTCATGGTGCGGACGAACTGGAGGCACAGGACGTCATTGCCCGCTATCACCAGTTGTGGGAGATCGAAGCCTGCTTCCGCACCAACAAGCACGATCTGAAAATCCGGCCCATCTATCACTGGTCGCCGCGTCGGGTCCGGGCCCATATCGCCATCTGCTACATGGCCTTCTGCTGCCTGCAGCACCTGCGCAAGCATCTGGACCTGCTCGGACACCCGATGAGCCCGGCTCGTATCCGCAACGAGTTGAACGCATTGCAGCTCTCGATCCTGCGCCACAAAGGCACCCCTGACCGCTACGGCATGCCAAGCCATGCCACGGTCGATGCCAGACGCATCCTCACCTGCGTCGGCCTGACCTGGAACGAAGCCCCTTTCAAGATACCCCCCGGGCGCACCCGAAAAACTGGCCAGACCAAAGCCTGAGCTCCCTCAACACTCCGAAACAATCGCTGGCGAAAAAAGTCCGTGTAGTGCCTTTTGGCAACCAAGGCATAATAATATCAATGACTTATACGAAAAAATGTCGGAAGTCAGGAGGATGACCCAAATGAAATCGCTCGTCTTCACTGCTTTTGTTGCTGCGCTTGCCCTGTCGGCCCCGGCCTTTGCTGCGGATGAAATCAATGTCTCCAAAGGCATCTCGGCGGCTGGTGCGCCGCTTGCTGCGCATGGGGTGGATCTGGTCGCGCTGGTCAACAGCGGCAACCCGGTCGAGGGTTTTGCCACCCACTCGGCTACCTATGATGGCGCGTCCTACTACTTCACCACGGCCGAAAACCGCGAGGCCTTTGAGGCTAACCCAGCAGCCTACCTACCCCAGCACGGCGGCTTCTGCTCATTCGGAGTTTCGGTCGGCAAGAAGTTTGACGGTGACCCGGATCAATACCTGATCGTGGACGGCAAATTGTTCCTGTTCCTGAACGCAGAAACCCGCGCCGCGTTTCTAAAAGACGTGGTTGGCACTGCCAAAACCGCTGATGACCAGTGGGCAAACATCAAGAGCATCGCCGTCGGCGAACTCTGATCCGCTCAGACAACGGCCCGCAGTTACGCTGCGGGTCTTTTTTGTCTGATGATGTCGATGGCCGTTGCCAGAGCGTCGTCGATGCTCAGTTCGGACGTGTCCAGCAGAACGGCGTCTTCGGCGGGTTTCATGGGGGCGGTACTACGCTCCGCATCGCGCGCATCCCGTTCGCGCACATCGGCCAGGACCTGATCACGCGTTACATCAGACCCTTTGGCGCTAAGTTCCAAAAACCGGCGTTCAGCCCGCACCTCCGCGCTGGCGGTGACGAACAACTTTACGTCAGCCTCGGGGCAGATCACCGTCCCGATATCGCGCCCATCCAATACGGCCCCACCCGAACGTCGGGCAAAGGCGCGTTGGAAATCGACCAGCGCGGCCCGTACCTCAGGGATGACCGCAACTTTTGACGCCGCCTGCGCGATCTCAGCCGTGCGCAGATCGCCTTGCTCCAGTTCCTCTGCGGTCAGAGCTTGGGCCGCCGCGACGGGCTCAACCCCATCCAAAACGCGCCGTCCCACCGCTCGATACAACAGCCCCGTATCCAGATGGGCAAACCCGAAATGCGCCGCGACGCCTTTCGAGATTGTCCCCTTGCCCGCCGCCGCTGGACCATCAATGGCGACGCTAAAGCTCATACCCGTTCGACCTTGGCACCCAGCGAGGCCATCAGCGGCTCGAAGATCGGGAAAGAGGTCGCGATCGGGCCGCCATCATCGACTGAGACGGGCGTTTTCGCGCCCATGCCCATCACCATGAAGGACATCGCGATCCGGTGGTCCAGGAAGCTTTCGCAGGTGCCGCCGCCGGGGACGTTGCCGATGCCCAGCCCTTCGACCGACCACCAATCATCGCCTTCATTCACGGTCACGCCATTGGCCCGCAATCCCCGCGCCATCGCATCGATCCGGTCGCTTTCCTTGACGCGCAGCTCTTTCACGCCACCCATCATCGTGGTGCCGGTCGCATTGGCCGCCACCACGGAAAGAACCGGATATTCGTCGATCATCGAGGCGGCGCGCTCGGCCGGGACCTCGATCCCCTTCATGTTGGGCGAGTATTTGGCGCGCAGATCGGCGACGGGCTCACCGCCCTCTTCGCGTTCGTTTTCATAGGTCAGGTCCGCGCCCATCTCACGCAGTGTTGTGAACAGGCCCGCGCGGGTCGGGTTCAGGCCGATGCCGGGCACAAGCACGTCCGAACCGGGGGTGATTAGCGCCGCGCAAACCGGGAAAGCGGCACTCGACGGGTCACGTGGGACAGCAATGACCTGAGGTTTCAACTCGGGCCGACCGGTCAGCGTGATCACACGACCTTCATCGGTATCCTCAACGGTGATCTCGGCCCCAAAACCGGCCAACATCCGTTCCGAATGATCCCGGGTGGCTTCTTTCTCGACAACAATGGTCTTGCCGGGTGCGTTCAGGCCCGCCAGCAGGACGGCCGACTTCACCTGCGCCGAAGGAACCGGAACCTCATAGCGGACCGGGGTCGGTTCCGCTGCGCCCACGATGGTCATCGGCAGGCGCCCACCCGAGCGGCCAACCGACTGCGCGCCGAACAGCGCAAGCGGATCTGTGACCCGCGCCATCGGGCGTTTGTTCAAGCTAGCATCACCCGTGAAGGTCGCCGTTATCGGCGACGTCGCCATCGCGCCCATGATCAGCCGCACGCCAGTGCCCGAGTTGCCACAGTCGATCACCTGATCAGGTTCAGCAAAGCCGCCTACACCCACGCCATGCACGGTCCATTCACCGCCGCCATGGTCGGTCACCTCGGCCCCAAAGGCGCGCATGGCTTTGGCAGTGTCCAGAACATCCTCGCCCTCAAGCAGGCCGGAGATCTTGGTTTCCCCAACCGCCATCGCGCCAAGGATCAGCGACCGGTGCGAGATCGACTTATCGCCGGGCACCTCAGCCGTTCCGTTCAACGGGCCGCAGGGATGCGAGGTCATCGGGATGGGCGTGCCGTGTCCGGACATGGGGGCTCCTGTTTTCGCTATCAGTCCATGCCGATTAGCGAATTGGGGCCAGTTGGTCCAGCGGCAATGAGGGGATGGGGGCCTCTCAGGTCTCTCCCAGCCATTTTGCCGGGTTTTCCTCGGCGATTTGGCGAAAGATCTCTTCGCCCAGAACATTGCGCAACCGGATACAGACCGCCTTTTCCGACAACGCTTGTTGCCGGGTTATGTAGTAGTCTGAGCCGAACAAAACGCGCGACCGCAGGCGTTCGCTTTCTTTATCTTCGCCCATCAAGAACAAACGCAGGAACGGCGCATAGTCTTCGAATTGGAAAAGAGTGTAGGAGATATCCGTCCACAGGCCATCGTGGTCTCCGCTGCCGATCATCGTGCGGATGGATCTCAGCCAATTCCGGTTGAATGCATCGTCCAAAGGGTCGCTGTGATCGGGATTGACGTAGGCATGCCAGTCTCGCTGCCCACCAAAATGTGCCAGACAGATCCGAAGGTCAGGAAAGGCCCGCATCACCGGAATAAACGCCTCAGGCTCTGTATAGCGGTCAGCCCAATAGTCGGAAAGATACCGCCCCTGAACCCCGCCACGCGAACAATGCGACATCACAGGCAGGTTCTCATCCTGCAACCGCGGATAGACATGCTGCATCAGAGCCGGGTCATTCGGTGCAAATCCCAAACGAGGATAGAGCTTGACCCCCCGAAACCTCAGATCGTCAATGGCGCGCCACAGCTCTGTGGCATTGGGATCAGCCCGCGGGTCGATCGTTGCGAAGGGAATCACCGAGGTGCCAACCTCAGGGTCAGTGGCCAACTGCGCCAGTTCGTCGTGCTGGTCGCGCAGGGGCACCTCAGGCGCGCCGAAGCCAAAGGCCGACAGATCCATCGGCAAAACGACAAAGCGGGTATTGCTGGGGTAATGTCGCTGCAGGTTATCCAGAATCTCACGCTGGCTGCCTTCATCCGTCTCCTGCTGAAAGCGATAGAGCCGATCCAGTTTATCGGCGACGCCGAGCTGGCCGATCAGTCTGGCACCAAAAGCCAGAGCCTTGATCAACCATGGCATCTTCTTGAACGGTTTGAGCGCCGGATAGGGATAGTCCTCGGGCACATGGCGCGAGTGAAACAGATGCGTGTGGCAGTTGGTAATCCGAATATCAGACATCGTAATCCTTGAAATAAGCTATGCTGAAAACGCGTAACGCGCACAGCCTAGCATAGCGTGCAGGATTACAGAAATTTGAAACGGATCAGGCGTCTGTACGGCGGAACGTCAGATAGTGCGGTGTCCGCCCTTCCCGCAGGGCCTTTTGCTCATAGCGGGTCGAGATCCAGTCGTCCCAAGGCTCGCGCCAATCGACAGGGCGTTCAGCCAACCACTCGAAACCAGCGCGGGGTACTTCCTCAAGCGTCTGGCGCACGTAGTCAGGAATGTCGGTGGCAACACGGAAGATCGAGCTGGGCTTCAGGACACGCGCCAGAGGCTCCAGATGTTCGGGCGTCACGAAGCGGCGGCGGTGGTGGCGCGTTTTGGGCCACGGATCTGGGTAGAGCAGGAAGGCGCGTGAAATGCTGGCTTCTGGCAGCACATCGAACAGGTCGCGGGCATCACCGGGATGCACCGCGAGGTTTTCGACCCCAGCCTGACGGATCTTGCCGAGCAACATGGCGACGCCGTTGATGTATGGCTCGGCCCCGATGATTCCGATATCGGGGTTTTTCGCGGCCTGATGCACCAGATGTTCGCCACCGCCAAAGCCGACCTCAAGCCAGACATCCTTGCCGCCAAACAGCGTGTCGAGGTCCAGCGGGTGGCGTTCGGGGTTCGTCTCCCAATCCACGGCACCGGGCGACAAGGCGTCGAGGTCTTCGTTCAGATACGTCTTCTGGCTTTGCTTCAGAGTTTTGCCCTTGAAGCGGCCATAGAAGTTTCTGCGGGGGCGTTGGGGTGTCTGGTTGCTCATGGCGGTGCCCTTACTGTGGCGCGCGCCGTGTGACAAGGGGCTGAACCCAGGAGTATCTCGAAAAAGAGAAAGGGCGCATCCTGCGAGACGCGCCCCTTTTGTCTTGGATCAGACTGCCGCTTTCAGGGCTTCGATGAGATCAGTGCGTTCCCAACTGAAACCGCCATCGGCTGCGGGTTCACGGCCGAAATGACCGTAAGCTGCGGTGCGCTGGTAGATCGGCTTGTTCAGTTGCAGATGCTCACGAATGCCGCGCGGGGTCAGATCCATGACCTGACCAACGGCTTTTTCGATCACCGCGTCTGCGATCTGACCGGTTCCATGGGTATCGGCATAGATCGACAGCGGTTTGGAAACGCCAATCGCATAGCTCAACTGGATGGTGCAGCGTTCTGCCATACCGGCAGCAACCACGTTCTTGGCCAGATAGCGCGCGGCATAGGCCGCCGAGCGATCCACCTTGGTCGGGTCTTTGCCCGAGAACGCCCCACCACCATGAGGGGCTGCGCCGCCATAGGTGTCGACGATGATCTTGCGACCCGTCAGGCCCGCATCTCCGTCTGGGCCGCCGATCACAAACTTGCCGGTCGGATTCACGTGCCATTCGGTATCAGCGCTCAGCCATCCTTCGGGCAGGGTTTCGGTGATGTAGGGCTCGACGATCGCACGGATGTCGTCCGAGGTCAGCGCTTCATCCAGATGCTGCGTGGACAGAACGATCGAGCTGACGCCAACCGGCTTGCCATCGCGGTAAACAACGGACAGCTGCGATTTCGCGTCCGGGCCCAAAGCAGGCTCGCTGCCGTTTTTACGCACTTCAGCCAGACGACGGAGGATCGCGTGCGAATACTGGATCGGGGCCGGCATCAGCGCAGGGGTTTCCGTGGTGGCATAGCCAAACATTATGCCCTGATCGCCCGCACCCTCATCCTTATCACCCGAGGCATCAACGCCTTGAGCGATATGAGCGGACTGTTCGTGCAGCAGGTTCGTTACCTCCACCGTTTCATGGTGAAACTTGTCCTGCTCGTAGCCGATATCCTTGATACAGGCGCGCGCGATCTCGTCGATGCGGCCCATATAGTCGTGCAGCTTTTCCTGATCAGACAGACCTACTTCGCCACCGATGACGACCCGATCGGTCGTAGCAAAGGTTTCGCACGCCACGCGCGCTTCGGGCTCTTCATTCAGAAATGCGTCGAGTACGGCGTCCGAAATCCGGTCACAGACCTTATCCGGGTGCCCTTCGGAAACCGATTCCGAAGAAAAAGTGTAGTTCTGTCGGGACATAAATGTGCTCCATTGAAGTTCCTCTGCCACGCCAGGAAGCCGTTGTGACAGGCACCAAGGGCATACGCGCCTTGCGAAATGGCGTCAATCGGAAACTAGGCGCTGCGCGGCCGCGGCATGCGCCATAGCAACACGGCCAACAAGAGAAAGACCCCGAACACGGGCAGGTCCCCCATGCGGGAATAAACCGTCGGCGCAAGAGGCAGCGGCAGATCAGCGTCTACGAACCCCGCCTGCCCCAAAGGAAGCGATGCGGTAATCCGACCCAAAGGATCGATCATCCCCGAAATGCCGGTGTTGGCGGACCGCATAAGTGGCAGCCCCTGCTCAATCGCCCGCATCTGGGCCTGGGCAAGATGCTGGTAAGGGCCGGAACGGGTTCCGAACCATGCATCATTGGTAATCTGCAAGATGAAATCGGCCCGTTCCGGCGCGCCGTTGACGTCTTGGGGAAAGACGGCCTCGTAACAGATCAGCGGCAGGGCTTTACCCAGCTTGCCCGCCTGCATCACCGCAGGCCCTGGCCCAGAACTGAACCCATGACCAGCCGTTGTGGCCATGCCGTGAATACCGAACCGGGCCATCAGGTTTCCGAACGGTACATATTCGCCAAACGGGGCCAGATGGTGCTTGTCATAAAGGCCCGTCTGCTGCCCGTTCTCATCGAGATAGATCATGGAGTTGTAGATGCGCGGGCCGTCCCCTCGCTGAATGCCCAGAATAACCGGAACGCCCTGAGCCGCGTCCGTGGCGGCCTCAAGATAAGGATCGGCGCTGCTGAGCCACGCCGGAATTGCAGTCTCGGGCCAGACGATCAGGTCGGGACGTGGCTCTGCCGCTGTGAATTCGATCTGCCGAGCGAAGAAAAGGGGCGCATATGCAGGATCCCATTTCTGATGCTGAGGCGCATTCGGCTGGATCAGTCGGACAGTGTTTTCACCATACTCTATGGTCGACCTGCTGGAGGCGTAGACCATGGCAAGAGCGGCGGCACCGGCGAACCCAACGAACGGAACCAAAAGCGAGCGGAGAGCTACAGGTTGCACCATCGCCGCCCCAAGCGGAAACGTCACCGCGAAGGTCAGCGCAGCCAGCCCATACGGACCAACCAAAGACAAAAGTTGCGCGACCGGTGTGTCGACCCAGACCTGCGCAACCCCGGCCCAGGGGAAGCCGGTCAGAAGATAGCCGCGACCAAACTCGGCCAGTGACAATGTCAATGCCATCAACACAGCCTGTCGGACAGCCGGAGCATCAACCCGCCGCGCCGCCCAGAATGCCGCCGCCCAGAACAAGGCCAGGCCGCCAGCCATGAAAACCAGCGCAAACGGAGCCATCCACGCATGGCGCTCGGCGTCCACCTGGAAAGGCTCGATGATCCAACTGAGGGCATGGGCGAAGTAGCCGGTGGCAAAGGCCCAGCCCAACCACGCCGCCCGCGCGCGGGTTTCACAGGCGAGAAAGAACGCGGGAATCAGGGTCAGTGCAATCAGTGTCAGCGGCCAGTAGCCGAACGGCGCTAAACCATAAGCGCCCAGCGCCCCTAAGGCAGCTGCGGCACCAAGTCTAAGCCAGAAAGGCCAACCCCGGACAGGGATCATGCAGCGACGTCCGGCAACATAACGCGCAGACGCTTGATGCGGCGCGGGTCGGCATCGATCACCTCGAACTCCGGGCCTTCGGGATGCAGTACAACCTCACCCCGCGCCGGAACACGACCCGACAGCATGAAGACGAGACCGCCCAGAGTTTCGATCTCTTCCTCGTCCACATCCTCGTGGCTGGTCAGAGAACGTCCGATCTCGGCCTCGAAATCCTCAAGCGGAACGCGGGCCTGCACGACGTAGCAACCCGGCTTTTCCTGCAACCAAAGCTGATCTTCGTGCGCATCATGCTCATCGGCGATTTCGCCGACGACCTGCTCGATGAGGTCTTCGATGGTCAACAATCCGTCAACGCCGCCATATTCGTCTATCACCAACGCCATGTGACGGCGTTCTGTCTGCATCTTGGTCAGCAAGACGCCGATCGGCATCGAGGGCGGCACAAACAGCAGCGTGCGCAGCATCGAGGTCAGGTCGAACTCGGCCCCGCCGCCATTGAACCCATGGGTCAGGGCAAAATCCTTGAGGTGGACAAAACCGAGCGGCGTATCCAGCGTACCTTCATACACGGGTATCCGCGACAGGCCGCTTTCGCGAAAGACCTGAGCCAGCTCATCCTTGGAAATCGTTGAGGGGACCGAAACGATTTCAACGGTCGGAATGGCGACATCCTCAACGCGCTTGCGACGCAGGTTAACCATGCCGCGATGTTGATTGTCGGCTATTTCATGCCCGTTGACCGGAGCGCTTTGCTCCTCTTCTGTCCCCGAAATGGCATCCATAATCCGCGAAAAGAAACCGCTTTTCTCTTCAATGTCCAAATTCTCAGACTGCGCGCTTTGCGCCGCCCTAGAACTGCCGTCTGTATCGCCCATTGTCCTCTTCCAATTGATCGGGTGAAATAACCCGCTTCACCTATTATATGGGTCATTGATACCCAGTTTGCCAAGTATCTTGACCTCAATCCCTTCCATCAAGGTAGCATCGGGGTCGCGAATGTGATCATACCCCAGCAAATGCAACGTTCCGTGAACGATCAGATGAGTCACGTGATCAGACATGGATTTGCCCGCCTCAGCGGCCTCGCGCGCGCAGGTGTCGTATGAGATCGCAATGTCCCCAAGGGCGATTTCGCCGGCAAAATCGGGTTCCGGCAGTTCGGGCGTTTCACCCGCAACTTCCGCTGCGAGGTCTTCGGCGGGCCAGCTCAGAACGTTCGTCGGTGTCGGCTTTTCCCGGAACTCGGCGTTCAGTTCGGCAATTCTGGTGTCATCGCAGGCCAGCAGGCTGACCTCACACAAATCTGGATCCAGCCCGCAATGGTGCAGAACCGCTTCAACCGCGCGCGAAGACAGAGGCTCAAGACCCTGCCAGCGGTCGTCTTCCACGGTGAGTTCAAGATTCATCCTGTCGCCTCAAAGCCTGATTTCGGACCTTGAGTTATCCTGTCTCGCGCCCTGAATCGGCCTCATACGCTTCGATGATTGCGGCGACAAGCGGATGTCGCACCACATCTTTCGAAGTGAAGTAATTGAAGCTGATATTTGGGATCGTTTTCAGCAGACGCTCGGCATCTGCCAGCCCGGATTGGACCCCACGCGGCAAATCGACCTGAGACCGATCGCCCGTGATGACCATGCGGCTGCCCTCGCCCAGACGGGTCAGGAACATTTTCATCTGCATAGTCGTCGCGTTCTGCGCCTCATCCAGCACCACAAACGCATTGGCCAAAGTCCGTCCCCGCATAAAAGCCAACGGAGCGATCTCGATTCGCTTTTCCTCGATCAGTTTGGCGAGCTGTTTTCCGGGCAAAAAGTCGTTCAGCGCGTCATAGAGCGGCTGCATATACGGATCGACCTTGTCCTTCATGTCGCCCGGCAGATAACCCAGCTTTTCCCCGGCCTCGACCGCAGGACGGCTGAGGATGATACGGTCCACATGGCCGCCAATGAACATCGACACGCCAACGGCAACAGCAAGGTATGTCTTGCCCGTACCCGCCGGGCCGATTCCGAAGGCCAGCTCATTCTGGAAGAGCGACTGCACATAGGCTTTTTGTGCATCCGTGCGGGGTTCGACCAGCTTTTTGCGGGTCTTGATCTCAACGGTACCGCCCTTGAACATCTCAAGCTGGTCGCCGTCCCGACTGCCAGTCCCATGTTCCGAGCCGCCCATGCGCAGTTCCCGGTCTACATCGGCGGCTTCAACATCGCGCCCGCCTTCAAGACGGGTGTAAAGGGCCTGCAAAACCTCAATGGCGTTTTTCTGCGAATCCTCTTCACCCATCACCACCAACTGATTGCCGCGGCGCACAATCTGGACCGAGAGCTTCTGTTCGATCTCGGTCAGGTTGCGGTCATATTCGCCACATAAATCAATCAACAAGCGGTTGTCGGGGAATTCTACAAATGCCTCGCGCTGGGGCATCTCATCTTGCGGTGGGGTAAGGGCACCGATGGCCAATCCGTTCTCCTGTCTTGGCGTTTCACCTTGAGCGTAGACAAGAACTCGGACCAGGTGCAAGCCACAGTTTCAAAAATTCGCTCGGCGATGACAAAAGCGCCGATCGGGCGCTTTGCCCCGGTTTAGAACTTGTAGTTCAAACCGAACCTCAGACCGCGATAGTTCGGTGTGGATTTTGTCGAAAAACCCGAAGAGAATTCAATATCCTTGGAATCGAACTGGACATATTCAAACTCACCTGTGATCGACCAGTCTTCCGTCAGATAATGTTCCGCACCAATGCTGAGCGAGAACCCGTTGCGGCGATCCGAAGTTTCAAATGACTGTGTGCCAGTGGTGGACGAAATACTGTTTGTGGTCTCTACGTCACCCCAAAGGTAACCGACACTGACGAAATAAAGGATTCGCCCGCTGCGGTTGGTTAGGCCATTCCGAAACCGCAAGGTGACAATATCCGAGACTTCTGACCCGCCTTGAACCGTCTCAGAGCCGACTACAGTGGAAACACTGTCGTCCAGCGATCCGAAATCATATCCCAGCTCAAATCCATAAACATAGTCACGACCGCCCCGAGCCGGCAGGACACCCCGCCAGCCGCCACGCACACCGCCATAGGTTCCGCTGATGTCCTGATCGCCGATTGCGAAAGTATCGGTTGGCGTGGTCAGACCGAACCGATCATCGCCCCCACCGCCATACCCTGCCGTCACACCGAGATAGAAGGCACTGACATCGTCGCTGAAGCGCTTGTCGCTGATCACTTCGGGATCAGATATGTCCCCCGTTTGATCGCTCGCCCAAGTCGCGCTGGCCCCAAAAGCCACTAAAGTTGCGACCGACACAGACCAGAGACCTTTGCACTTCAGAACCACCACTCAATACCCTCCATCGACGCCACTTTCGTGATCGGCAAAAACAAACCTTCCGCACGCGGTCGAGGCCCATCAGAAAACTTGGCTCCTGTCGGAACATAGTTCCAATTCATAAATCAAGGGTAAATTTTAGATATATTCGTACTGGCACGACGTGCCCGCAAAGAACCACCTTATTGCAACAGTTCCCCGGCCAGAGAGTTTGCGCCAGACTTCACGATACGCACCTTCCGCAGATCTCCCACGTTCAGGTCAAGCCCAACCACGTGAACCGAGTGAAGATAGTCCGATTTTCCAACCATTTGCCCTTCGAGCCGCCCGGGTTTCTCAAACAGAACGCCGACAGTGCGACCAACCATGGAGTCCTGAATTTCGCGCTGATGCTTGGTGATCAGGGCTTGCAAGCGTTGCAAGCGGTCATCCGCCGCCGCCGGGTCAACCTGAGCGCGTTCCGCAGCCGGAGTCCCCGGACGGGTCGAGTACTTGAACGAGTAGGCATAGCCGTATTTGACGTGCTCGACCAAGTCCAAAGTCGCCTGGAAATCCTCTTCAGTTTCTTCCGGGAAGCCGACGATGAAATCCCCCGACATCACGATATCGGGACGCGCCGCGCGGATACGCTCAATCAGCTGCAAATAGCTGTCCGCCGTATGGCTGCGGTTCATCCGCTTGAGGATCCGATCCGACCCCGCTTGCACGGGTAAGTGTAGGTAGGGCATCAACTTATCACAGGTGCCATGCGCTTCGATCAGATCATCTGCCATGTCATTGGGATGCGAGGTGGTAAAGCGGATACGCTCCAGCCCGTCGACCTTGTTCAACTCCCAGATCAGCCCGGCCAGCGTCATGTCGCCATTTGGACCGGCACCGTGATAGGCGTTGACGTTCTGACCCAGCAGAGTGATCTCTCGCACGCCGCGTTCGACCAACTCATTGGCTTCGCGGATGATGCGGTCTGCTGGGCGACTGACCTCGGCCCCACGGGTATAAGGTACAACACAGAAGGCGCAGAACTTGTCGCAACCCTCCTGCACCGTCAAAAACGCCGTCGGGCCGCGTTTGGCCTTGGGGCGGTTCTTAAGCTTTTCGAACTTGTCCTCTTCGGGGAAATCCGTGTCTAATGCTTTGGCGCCTTCACGGGTCTTGGCCTCCATCTCCGGCAAACGGTGATAGCTTTGCGGTCCAACCACCAGATCGACCAGAGGCTGGCGGCGCATAATCTCTTCGCCTTCGGCCTGCGCAACACAGCCTGCTACACCGATTTTGAGATCGGGCTTATCTGCCTTCAGCCCCTTGAACCGGCCAAGCTCGGAATAGACCTTTTCAGCAGCTTTTTCGCGGATATGGCAGGTGTTCAGCAGAATCATGTCTGCATCGTCCGGCGACTTTGTCTCGACATACCCCTGCCCGCCCAAGGTCTCGGCCATACGCTCGCTGTCATAGACATTCATCTGACAGCCATAGGTCTTGATAAACAACTTTTGGGGTTCAGACATGGATCAGGCCTTTGCAGTCGCTGGATCGGCGTCATCTATATGCTTCGAACGCCGCTTGCAATGCCGGCGCAATTACCCGAATTTGGCGAAACTTTCCAGCAAGACGCGAATGAAAACCAGCGATGCAGTACGAAACCCTCGACAGCTTTCTGAATTCAGGCCAATCCGCCCTGTCCAAAGGCCCCGTGGCCCTGATTTTCACCGAAGACGAGACCGAGGTCGAAAGCACGCTGCACCACCATCTAGACCTCGGCTTCAAGTCCGTTGTGGCCTTTATACCCGCCGAATTCACCCTCAGCGAGGACCTGTCCGCGCGGATACATCGCGTGACGCACAGATGCGCGCCCCGGACCGTGGTGTTCGACGCGATCAACCGCATCACGAAAGCCGCACCCAGCGTCTGGATGTACTACTGCTACAACGCCGAATACCTGTTCTACCCTTTCTGCGAAACGCGCAGCATAGGGGAATTACTAGCCTTCCACACCGAGGAACGCCGCAACGCAATGTTGTGCCACGTGATCGACCTCTACGCAGGCGACCTGACCCAGTTCCCGAACGGCGTGGCCCCCGATCAGGCCATGCTGGACAGCACCGGATACTATGCCCACGCTCGCCACGATCTCATGGGCCGCCCTGTCGAGCGCCAATTGGACATGTCCGGCGGCCTGCGCTGGCGGTTCGAAGATCACATTCCCTATGAACGCCGCCGGATTGACAGAATCGCGCTGTTCAAAACCCGCAAAGACCTGATCCTGCAACCGGATCACACGTTCAACGAGGCCGAATACAACACCTATGCCTGCCCATGGCACCACAATCTGACGGCTGCGATCTGCTCATTCCGGGCGGCAAAAGCTCTGAAGAGCAACGCAGGTTCAGCTTTCGACATCTCGAGCTTCCGCTGGCACAATTCCGTCTCGTTCGAATGGACATCGCGCCAATTGCTCGATCTGGGATTGATCGAGCCCGGCCAGTGGTTCTGATCCGCTCTTCATCTGGCTGAGAGTATCCCGGAGGAGGCGCCGCAGGCGGCGGGGGCAGAGCCCCCTATCGCTGCAGCAGCATCGGGAACCAGTCTTCCCGCAAACGCTGACCGGGTGTCATGTCATGCCCCGGAAACGGAGGCGACGTGCGGCCCGGACGCTCGACATAGCGCGCATCATCCCCGACCAGCCTTAGTGAAAACGCCCGACGACGACTTTCCGAGTGATTCCCTCGCGCCCCATGCAGGGTACGGTAGTTGAACGCAACCGCGTCACCGGGTTCCATTTGGAACTCGACCACTTTCATCCCTTCCGCATCCGGGTCGGGTACCGGGATGTACTGGGCTTCATCAGCAAAGAACCCCTCTTCGCTGACCCAGCGAGTCGGCAGCACCTCTTTCTCCCACCTGTGCGATCCCGCAACACAGCGCAGAGTGGCTTGCTTCACCGGATCCAAGGGCGACCAAAAGCTGATCGTCTGCTGCCCTCCGACAAAGTAATACGGCCCGTCCTGATGCCAGGGCGTCGCCATCGAGGTGCCTGGCTCTTTCACCAGAACATGGTCGTGAAACATCTGCACAGTTTTCGACTGCATCAGGTCCGCCGCGACCTCAGCTGCCGGAGAGGTCTCGATCACCTCGCGGAACTGCGGAATCCGGGTCCAGTTGCAGTAATCATCAAAGAACAGCCCGGTCTGCCCCTCTTTCTTGTTATCCGAAGCGTAGGGTCCCGGTTCGGCCATATTGGCAGCAACCCCGTCGCGCAACGCGTCCACGTGATCGGCAAAAAGCCCTTTGATCAGGACAACCCCGTCTTCCTGGTAGGTGTCGATCATGTCCTGAGAAACGAGAGGGTGTGGCATGTCGGTCTCCTTGTGCTTGCCTCGTTTAAAGGACAACAAAGCCTTCTGTTCAAATCATATCTTTCGAAGTAATAATTAACCTGATGTTATATATATCACTGCGCCAATACGAATATGTCTGCGCCATAGGCCGCCATGGCAGCTTGTCTGCCGCAGCCCATGCGCTGAACGTATCGCAACCCGCTCTGTCGACGGCCCTGACGCGGGTTGAGTCGCTTCTGGGATATCCGCTCTTCATGCGTCGTCGGGGAGCGGCGATGACCACAACCCCTCAGGGGCGCCTTTTCATCGAACAGGCGGAAAAGCTGTTGCACTCTGCCGCGCAGATCGAAAATCCGACAGACGCACCGCACGGGTCTTCACACCTGCGGTTGGGCTGCTTCATTGACTTGGCACCGTTTCATCTGGCCTCTGCCTTGCATAGTCTGCAAACAGCCCTGCCCGATGTGACCATCTCGTATCAGGTGGATAGTTTCGAGGGCTTGCTGGACGGTCTGATCAACGGCCAGACGGATATCGCGGTCACGTATGACCTTGGCATGGATGCAGGGTTTACTCGGCAAGAGCTGTTCGACAGTGTCCCGCACGCCTTGCTCCCACCTGATCACCCGCTTGCTTCTGCCCACAGTGTGACTTTGGCCGATCTGGAACAGGAACCCCTGATCCTGTCAAAAGAGGGGCTGTCCGCGCAGCACGTACTGAACCTGTTTCGGCGCAAAGGCCTGAACCCAACAATCGCCCACAGGGCAGCAACGCTTGAGATTCAGCGCAGCCTCGCAGCCCATGGGGAAGGAATCGCAATCAGCTACGCCAGCCCCAACAATTCGATGAGTTACGACCATCGAATGCTGACCCGCCTGCCACTTTTGGACAAGGATGCTGCCGAACCTGTCGTGTTGGCGCGTCACGGAACCGGCCCCGTCGAAACCACATTGGCCTCAGCGGAACGTGTCCTGTTTGATGCGCTGTCCGAAACTAGACCTGAGGTTTCTTGCGAAGACGGATAACTACGTCGACCGAGGCGATCTCGACCCCTTCCGGTGCCTGCGGGAGGCGCTGGATCACCAACTCTTCGGACGGGGCGTCGCTCAGCCGGCTTTCGTCTTCCCAATAGAAATGCGGGTGATCATGGGTGTTGGTGTCAAAATAGCTTTTTGACCCATCCACCGTGATCTCTTGCAGCACGCCTGCATCGCAGAACGCGCGCAGCGTATTGTAGACGGTCGCAAGCGAAACCGCGTCGCCCTTGGTCTTGGCCGAGTCAAACAGGCTTTCCGCGGTGACATGCCGATGACGACCATCGCCCACAAGCAACTCGGCCAGCGCAACACGCTGTCGCGTCGGGCGCAATCCGGCGCTCTCCAACCAGTCTGTAGCTATCTTACGGCTCTGAGGTGTCATTAATCCGATACCCATTTTTGCTGCTTATATATATAGGGGCGCAGGGATGCCAATTTCAAATGAAATTCATTCGCAAAGACCGCTAGGTCGCAATATCATCCGGCCACTGCTCTTGCAGGACCTTGCATACGGGTGCTAGGTGAGGCCAAATGTAATGAACGGACCCAAGGCAGAAGAGGCGGCAAGAATGGCCCAATTCCCAAGCAGTTTTGACAAAGAGGATCTGCTGAAATGCGCGCGAGGCGAACTTTTTGGCCCCGGCAATGCGCAGTTGCCTGCCCCTCCGATGCTGATGATGGACCGGATCACCGATGTTTCAGGTGACGGAGGCGCCCATGGCAAAGGCCATGTTGTCGCGGAATTCGACATCACGCCTGATCTTTGGTTCTTTGACTGCCACTTCCCCGGCAACCCGATCATGCCGGGCTGCTTGGGTCTGGATGGCCTGTGGCAGCTGACGGGCTTCAACCTGGGCTGGCGCGGCTGGCAGGGGCGCGGCTACGCCCTGGGCGTGGGCGAAGTCAAACTGACCGGCATGGTCCGCCCGGATCGCAAGATGCTGACCTATTATGTTGATTTTACCAAAGCCGTACAAACACGCCGTCTGACCATGGGGGTCGCGGATGGCCGTGTCGAAGCGGATGGTGAAGTAATTTACCAAGTCAAAGATATGAAGGTTGCACTGTCCGAAAGCTGACGCCAGCGGACACTACGCCAACAGGAACGGAACACAGGAGAACGCATATGCGTCGCGTCGTCGTCACCGGTTTGGGGATCGTCTCCTCGATCGGGAACAATGCCGAAGAGGTTCTCGCCTCGCTCAAAGCAGGTAAATCCGGCATCGAGGCCAATGAGCAGATGGTCGAACATGGCTTTCGCAGCCAGATCGCCGGGTCGCTCAAGATCGACGTGTCCGAACACGTTGATAAACGCACCCTGCGCTTCATGGGACCGGGCGCGGCCTACGCACACATCGCAATGGGACAGGCGATTGCCGATTCCGGGCTGACCGAGGAACAGGTCGTCAATCCGCGCACCGGGTTGGTTGCCGGATCCGGCGGACCGTCCACCAGCGCGATGCTGACCGCGCACCAGACAGTGCTGAAGAACGGCGCCACCAAGCGGATCGGGCCTTTTGCCGTGCCGAAATGCATGTGTTCCACGATTTCCGCGAACCTTGCCACCGCCTACAAAATCAAGGGTATCAACTACTCGATCACCTCGGCGTGCTCGACTTCGCTGCATTGCATCGGCAACGCGGCGGAACAGATCATGCTGGGCAAGCAGGACGTGATGTTCGCAGGCGGCGGCGAGGAGCTGGATTGGACTCTGTCCTGCCTGTTCGACGCGATGGGTGCGATGTCGTCCAAGTATAACGACACTCCGCAGAAAGCCTCGCGCGCGTTCGATCAGGACCGCGACGGCTTCGTGATCTCGGGTGGCGGCGGCATTGTCGTGCTTGAGGATCTGGACCATGCGCTGGCTCGCGGTGCCAAGATCTACGCCGAGGTGACCGGCTATGCTGCGACCTCGGACGGCCATGACATGGTAGCCCCGTCCGGTGAAGGCGGTGAGCGCGCGATGCGTCTGGCTCTGTCGACTCTGCCCGAAGGCCGCAAGGTTGGTTACATCAACGCGCACGGCACCTCGACCCCGGTCGGAGATGTGGGCGAAGTTGAAGCCGTGCGTCGCATCTTCGGCGAAAGCAACGTGCCGCCGATCTCATCCACCAAGTCGATGACCGGGCACGCACAAGGCGCGGCCGGCGCGCTGGAGGCGATCTTCTGCCTGCTCATGCTGGACAATGATTTCATAACACCGTCGATCAATGTCGACACACTAGCCGAAGGCATCCAGCCCGGTGAAATTGCAACTCAAGTGGTTGAAAATGCAGGTTTGGATTCGGTCATGACCAACAGCTTCGGCTTTGGCGGCACAAACGGATCCATGATCCTGTCAAAGGATAACGGGTGAACGAGATGTCGGAAGTTCTAAAAGGGAAACGCGGCCTTATCATGGGTGTCGCCAATGACCGGTCGATTGCCTGGGGAATCTCGAAAGCGATGCACGAAGCAGGGGCTGAGCTTGCCTTCACCTATCAGGGCGACGCGTTCGGGAAACGTCTGCAGCCATTGGCCGAAAGCCTGGGAAGCGATTTCATGGTCGACGCGGATGTCACCGATGACGCCTCGCTGGACCGCGCTTTTGGCGAGTTGGGCGAACGCTGGCCCACCATCGACTTTGTTGTTCATGCGATTGCCTATTCGGACAAGAACGAGCTGACAGGCCGGTTCCTGAACACCACACGCGCAAATTTCAAGCATTCGATGGATGTGTCGGCCTATTCATTCATCGAGGTCGCCCGCCGCGCCTATCCGCTGATGAAGGACAATGGCGGCTCACTACTGACGCTGACCTACCAAGGCTCGAATCGTGTGGTTCCGAATTACAACGTCATGGGCGTTGCCAAAGCCGCGCTGGAATCGGCAACACGGTATCTGGCCAACGATCTCGGCCCAGAGGGCATCCGCGTGAACGCGATTTCGCCCGGTCCGATGAAGACCCTGGCTGGGGCTGCAATCGGCGGCGCGCGCAAGACCTACAAGTTCTGCGACCAGAATGCGCCGATGCGCTCGAACGCTACGCTTGAGGCCGTTGGCGGCACGGCGGTTTACCTGACCTCAGACGCGGGGGCTTGCACCTCGGGTGAGATCATCCGGGTAGATGGCGGTTTCCACGTGCTTGGAATGCCACAGCCGGATTTCATGTGACCATATCTTTCCCAGACGCCGCCAAGATTTGACCATCTTTCGGCGTCAGGGATATGGGCATGAGCAAAACCGACCAGATCCTTGCCAGCAATACGCGTGGCACCCAGACCAGACGGAAAACGGGGTTCCTAAGCCCCCGCGCCCGTGTTCTGCTTTTGACGCTGACCACATTGCTGGTGTTGTTCGTGTTTTTCACGCAACCGCAAGTCCGTGCAGCGCTTGACGGGCTTTGGGGCTAAAACCCCAAGCCTTCAGTTCACCGAGACAACCTCGATATCGAAAATCAAATCCTGCCCGGCCAGCGGGTGATTGGCGTCCAGCGTCACCGTGGCCTCGTTCGCCTCGACAACCGTGACCGGCAGCGCCTGACCATCAGGAGTCTGCATCTGCAACTGGGTTCCCGGCTCTAGTGGGATGTCGTCGGGGATGCCCTCACGCGGGATGTCCTGCCGCATCGCCGGGTTGATCGGGCCATAGGCGTCGACACAGGCAATCTCGACCCGCTTCTTGTCGCCAACCGCCAGTCCTGGCATCGCGCTGTCGAGACCGGGGATGATCTGGCCCGAACCGACAACGAACTCCAACGGATCGCGCCCGTCCGAGCTGTCAAAGACGGTCTCGTCCAGCAGCGTTCCGGTATAGTGGATGCGAACTGTGTCGCCTTGTTTGATCTCGGACATTGGGCCTCCGGGGCTTTTGGGGAATTGGGCGCCGAACACAAGCGCGCTACGCCGGAGTCTGACGCGGCGCAGGATGCATCCATCTGATTCTGTTGTCCAGATTACGTTGTAAGCGCGCGCATTCTCTGGTCGTCGCTTACACGCGCGCCCTCAATGCCCAGTGGGCAGAACGGTAACATCCCATCCTATCGACAAGATGTTATCGCTACAGTCTTAAATAGAGATTGACCGGTGATGGGAATCTCTGCCATCAGCGTCCTCATGTCCGGTTCCGGGTTCGCCCGGAGAAAAGGGAATGCGGTGCGGGGAATTCTTTTCCACCCAATGCCGCAACTGCCCCCGCAACTGTAGGCGGTGAGCAGGGCTGACACGCCACTGGGTTCCACCCGGGAAGGCCAGCCCCATGCTTTGACCCGCAAGTCAGGAGACCTGCCGGATATGCACCCTCGGAAGGGGTGTGTCACCGATGCCGGGGTGTGCATTGGGCCGATGCCCTCATTTCGGGCAAATGGTCCCGTTCACCCCGAAGTCAAACAAGAAAACGTGCCGGGGTTGGCACGAAGGACGAAGGAAAGACCTTGTGAAGAAACTATTTTGCACGGCTGCGGCTGCGCTGGCGCTTCCGGCGATGGCGCAAGCACATTTTCTGCTGGAATACACTACCGACACGCTGATTGAGGCGCCGGGCGACGTGCCGGTCAAGCTGATCTTCTGGCACCCGTTTGAAAACGGCCATGTCATGGATTTGGAAAAACCGCAGGAATTCTACGTGATCCACAACGGCGAAAAGACCGACCTGCTGGACACGCTGGAACCCATCCGGTTCTCGAGCCCCGAAAACGAAGGCGCGGCCTTTCAGGGATCTGTTCAGGTCAAGCGTTCGGGCGACTATATGATGGTCACGGTGCCTCAGCCCTATTACGAGGAATCCGAGGATATCTATATCCAGCAGATCACCAAGGCGTTCCTGAACCGCAACGAACTGCCGACCGACTGGATGAACCCCGCGGGTCTGTCGACCGAGATCGTGCCGCTGAACAAGCCCTACAACATTATCGCAGGCTCGACCTTCACCGGTCAGGTTCTGGCAAATGGTGAACCGGTTGCCGACGCTGAGATCGAGATCGAATACATGGCCGCCAAGCCAAGCTTTGACAGCCACGCCTCATCCGAGCCGAGCGTTTCGCCGATGCCCGGTGGTGCTGTTGTCGCTATTTCCGACGCCAACGGCTATTTCTCCTTCGGTGTGCCGAAAGCTGGTTACTGGGGCTTTGCCGCCCTCGGCGCTGGTCCGGAGACAGAACATGAAGGCAAAGAGCTGAGCCAGGACGCGGTGATCTGGATCCGCGCCTGGGACATGGAGTAACCCCCGATGCACATCGTCGACGGAGCCCTGTCCAACCCGGTCGTCATCGGCGGAGCCGTTGCCGCCGCTGGTGGGGTCGCTATGGGCCTCAGGTCGCTGGATCTGGACCGTATCCCCACGGCTGGGGTGCTAGCGGCCAGTTTCTTCGTGGCCTCTCTAATCCACGTGCCGATCGGCCCGTCGTCGGTGCATCTAATCCTCAACGGTCTGGCCGGGCTTCTGCTCGGCTGGGCCGCCTTCCCGGCCCTGTTTGTGGGTCTGCTATTGCAGGCCGTATTTTTCGGCTTCGGCGGGCTGACGGTGCTGGGGATCAACACGCTCAATATCGCCTTTCCGGCCGTACTGGCGGGGCTGCTGTTCCGGCCCCTGATCGGACGCGGTTCGCCTGTTCATGGCGCGATTTGGGGCGGCATAGGCGGCGCCTTTGCCATTGCGGCCACGACCGTCATGGTGGGCATCTCGCTGGCCCTGTCCGGGGACGAATTCCTCCCCGCTGCCAAGCTGGTCTTCTTTGCCCATATCCCCGTGATGGTCATCGAGGCCGTCCTGACCGGATTTGCCGTCCTTCTGGCGCGAAAGGTCAAACCCGAATTGTTTCTGACAAGGCCCGCCACATGAGACAGCTTGCCCTCATCCTGGCCCTATGCGCAGCCCCTCTGCCCGCGCTGGCCCACAAGGTGATTGCCGGGGTCTTTGCATCCGGCGATGCGATCGAAGGGGAAATTGGCTTCTCCAACGGCACCATGGCGACCGATACCGAGGTTGTCGTAACCGATCCACACGGGGTCGAGCTGGGCCGGGCCACGACCGACGCAGACGGGTTCTTCATCTACACGCCCACAACACCCGTCGCCCATACCTTCTTTGCCGACCTTGGCGCCGGTCACGTGGCCGAGGTCACCATGCCCGCCGAGGACGTCGCCAAGATCATGGGCGTCGCCGTTCAGAACACGCCGTCAGCGCCGCCTACACCAACTCCCGCCTCAGAGGGCGTCACAGTGGCCTCCCTCAGCGATGAGGAACGTCAGGCCATCGCAGCAGCGGTCCGCGACGAAATACGCCCTCTGCGTCGGGAAATCGCCGCCTATCGCGAACACAACGACTTCCAGACCATTCTGGGCGGAATCGGATACATCTTTGGCCTGTTCGGGCTGGGCTTCTACCTCGCGGCGCGGAGGAAGCTAGCAGGCTGATGGCACACGTATTGGGACCACAGGAAAGGACGCTGGCCGAGGCTGGCACGGTCGGTCAACGAGGTTTGATCACCTCGCTTGATCCGCGGGTCCGTATCGTCATGTCCTTTGTATTTGCGGTCGTTGTGGTTGCCCTATCCACCCTGCCCGCTCTTGCGGCGGCGCTGATGATCGCGCTGTCTCTGCTGGCGATATCCCGGCTGCCTTGGCGCAAGACGCTGAAGCGGATGGCGATGATGGACGGTTTCATCATCTTCATGCTGGTCCTCTTGCCTTTCACGATGCCCGGCGACCCGATGTTTACCATCTGGGGGGTTCCGGCCAGCTGGCAGGGGCTCTGGAAAGCCGTGGAAATCGCGCTGACCGCCAATGCCGTGATCCTGACCGTGATGGTGCTGGTCGGCACGATGGAGCCTGTCACACTGGGCCACGCCCTGCACCGGCTGCGCTGTCCGGAAACACTGGTGCACCTTCTGATGTTCACCATCCGCTACATCGACGTCCTGCATGAGGAATACCAACGCCTCCGCGCCGCCATGAAAGTCCGAGGTTTTCGCCCCGGCACCAACTGGCACACCTACCGTAGCTTTGGCTATCTGGTCGGTATGATGCTGGTCCGGGCAATCGAACGGTCCGAGCGCATCCTGGGCGCGATGAAATGCCGAGGGTTTTCAGGCAAGATGCTGTTGCTGCAGGACTTTGCCCTGACACGCCGAGATATTGTCTTTGCTGCCGGGCTAGGGGCCCTCTGCCTTGCCCTGATGATTGTGGAATTCGCATGACACTTATCGCGTTGGACGACATCTGCTTTGCCTACCACGGGCAGGACCCGGTTCTGAATGGGGCAAGCCTGCAGCTAGAGGCCGGTCAGCGCCTGTCTCTGACCGGCCCGAACGGCGCCGGGAAATCCACGCTTCTGCGTATCACACTTGGTCTGCAGCGGCCGTCCTCGGGTACGGTGACCGTCTTTGGCAAACCACGACAGGTCGAGGCCGATTTCCACGACGTCCGCCGCCAAATCGGTCTTGTCTTTCAGGACCCCGACGACCAGCTGTTCTGCCCCACTGTGGCCGAGGACATTGCCTTTGGCCCGCTGAACCTCGGCAAAACGCGGGATGAGGCGCTTGCGATCGTGGATCGCGTTTTGGGCGACCTCGATCTCATGCACCTAAAGGAACGGACCACGCATAAGCTGTCAGGCGGTGAAAAGCGTCTGATCACGCTGGCGACGGTTCTGGCGATGGAGCCGCAAGCCCTGCTACTGGACGAGCCGACCAATGCGCTGGACACCAAGAACGAGGCGCGGTTGCTCGAAATCCTGCAATCTCTGCCTCAGGCTATCCTTCTGGTCAGCCATTCTCCTGCGTTTCGCGATGCGCTGGCCCCAGACAGGCTGGAATTGCGAGACGGCAAGCTTGTCGCCGTGTGAGAAAGCCTATTTTTGGTCGCCCCTAGGGGAACGGTTTGTAGCTGCGCGTACAAAAAACCCCGCGTCGAGGACACGGGGTTCTTTTTTGAAAGCTGTAGGCTTTCTTATTCCTGACTTCCGACCTTTTTGTTGATCTGACTGGGTTTTTGGTTTGTTTTCAGGTGTGGTTGCTCAGAGGCGCGTTGTAGTGCCCCATTATTATAAAAAGTATTGACATGGGCCTTCAGATGGCTAACCTCTTCGCCCATGTTCATCCGCACCAAACATGACGCAAAGCTCAACCGCACACGGATCCAGATCGTTGAATCCGTCCGCACCGGCTCCAAGGTACGCCAGAAGATCCTGCGCCATGTGGGTGTGGCCCATAACGACAGCGAGATTGAGGATATCAAGCGTCTGGCGGGCCGCTTGATGGAGCAATTACGCATTGATCGCTCGCCGCAAATGGAACTGTTCACGCCCACGGAATATGCCGATCTGCAGGCGCTGGTGCGCCGCGCTCCGCGGCCGGACAAGCTTGGCGTTGATCTTGCCGAGTGCCGTGAGGAGGCGCGGGTCTCTCTGGGTCTGCGGGATGTCATGGGGACGATGTATGACCAACTGGGTTGGGGGGCCCTTCTGGGGGCGGCGCGTAAAAGTGCCAATCGCATTGTGAAAGAGCTGGTTATGGCGCGGATCGCACAGCCCGAGAGCAAGCGCGCGACCGTGGAGGCGTTGGAGAACCAGGCAGGCATCACGCTCAATCTGGACGTGGTCTATCGGAGCATGGATTACATCAATACGCCGGTGATAGACGGGATTTGCAAAACCTCTCACGCGGCGGCAGAGAAGTTGCTGGGCGGGCCAGTGACCGTGCTGTTCTACGATTGCACGACCCTGGCCTTTGACACCGAGCGCGAGGACCCGGCCGAGGATGCGGACGGGGTCGAGCAGGATCATCTTCTGGCCAAGGGCTTCAGCAAGGATGGCAAGCATCACCGCGCTCAGGTCATGCTGGCGCTGATCGTCACCTCCGATGGGCTGCCTGTGGGCTATGAACTCTTCCCGGGAAACACCTGGGAAGGTCATACGCTGGAAGCTGCGCTGAAGGCGTTGGAGGGACGCTTCGACGTGGCCAGGGTCACGTTCGTGGCCGATGCCGCCATGCTCAGCAAGGACAACCAGCAGATGTTGCAGAACAAGGGTCTGCCCTACATCCTCGGCTATCGCATGAAGTCCGCCCCGGCCGCCGTGAAGGCGAACATTTTGAGCCCGGAGGGACGCCAGCCTTGGGCTGGACACGGTTCTGAAGAGGCAACCGAGAAGGGCTGGTACAAGGTGATCGACCAGGAGGGAGCGCGGGTCATTGTGACCTGGTCACCCACCCGGGCACGCAATGATGCCCACAAGCGCGACAAGGCAATCGAAAAGCTGCACAAGAAGCTCAAGCGCTCTCGCAAACCCGGCAGCTTCAGCAGCCGGGGATATGGCCGCTTCCTGGCCTTCCCCGACAGCGGGGACGTCACGCTGGATGATGCAAAGATCAAGGCAGCGGCACAATGGGACGGGCTGCATGCCATTGTTGTTCATGGTGCGGACGAACTGGAGGCACAGGACGTCATTGCCCGCTATCACCAGTTGTGGGAGATCGAAGCCTGCTTCCGCACCAACAAGCACGATCTGAAAATCCGGCCCATCTATCACTGGTCGCCGCGTCGGGTCCGGGCCCATATCGCCATCTGCTACATGGCCTTCTGCTGCCTGCAGCACCTGCGCAAGCATCTGGACCTGCTCGGACACCCGATGAGCCCGGCTCGTATCCGCAACGAGTTGAACGCATTGCAGCTCTCGATCCTGCGCCACAAAGGCACCCCTGACCGCTACGGCATGCCAAGCCATGCCACGGTCGATGCCAGACGCATCCTCACCTGCGTCGGCCTGACCTGGAACGAAGCCCCTTTCAAGATACCCCCCGGGCGCACCCGAAAAACTGGCCAGACCAAAGCCTGAGCTCCCTCAACACTCCGAAACAATCGCTGGCGAAAAAAGTCCGTGTAGTGCCTTTTGGCAACCAAGGCATAATAATATCAATGACTTATACGAAAAAATGTCGGAAGTCAGGGTTTGTAGCTGCGCGTACAAAAAACCCCGCGTCGAGGACACGGGGTTCTTTTTTGAAAGCTGAAGGCTTTCTTATTCTTCTGCGGCCTCTTCGGCTGCAACGCGGGCTTTGTCAGCCGCGCCTTTGGCGTCGACGTCACGATCAACGAATTCGATGATCGCCATCGGGGCCATGTCGCCATAACGGAAGCCAGCTTTCAGGATGCGAACATAACCGCCCTGACGCTCGGCGTAGCGGGGGCCCAGAACTTCGAACAGCTTTGCGACGTCTTTGTCTTCTTTCAGCTGTGCTGCGGCCTGACGACGGGCGTGCAGGTCGCCGCGCTTGCCCAGAGTGACCAGCTTTTCGATGATCGGGCGCAGTTCTTTTGCCTTGGGCAGAGTTGTTTTGATTTGCTCATGCTCGATGAGCGAGCCAGCCATGTTTGCAAACAGAGCCTTGCGGTGCTCATGAGTACGGTTCAGGCGGCGGTAACCACGTGCGTGACGCATTTTTCAGTTCCTATCTTGCGTTTTGCTTTGTCTGGCCGGCGATGCCTGTCACCGGCTCTCCTTGGGGCGGAAGTGCCCATATAGTCCCCGGACGTCCGGGCATTGGGGAAGACGCGCTTAAAACGCGTCTTCGAATTTCTTCGCCAGATCTTCGATGTTGTCGGGCGGCCAATCCTCGACATCCATGCCGAGGTGCAGACCCATGCCGGACAGCACTTCTTTGATCTCGTTCAGCGACTTGCGGCCAAAGTTCGGGGTGCGTAGCATCTCGGCTTCGGTCTTCTGGATCAGATCGCCGATGTAAACGATGTTGTCGTTCTTCAGGCAGTTTGCCGAACGGACCGACAGCTCCAGCTCGTCGACTTTCTTCAGCAGCAGCGGGTTGAACTCCAGACCATCGTCTTCGTCCTGGCGGCCAGCCGATTCCGGCTCGTCGAAGTTGACGAAGATGGACAACTGATCCTGCAGGATGCGCGCAGCATAGGCCAGTGCGTCTTCCGGAGTGATCGAACCATCAGTTTCGATCTTCAGGGTCAGCTTGTCATAGTCCAGAACCTGACCTTCACGGGTCGGCTGAACGTCATAGGCAACCTTTTTGACCGGCGAGTAGATTGCGTCGATCGGAATCAGGCCGATGGGTGCATCTTCCGGCTTGTTCTTCTCAGCCGAGACGTAACCCTTGCCAGTGTTGACGGTCAGTTCCATGAATAGGTCGGCGCCATCATCCAAGTGGCAGATGACGTGATCGCGGTTCAGAACCTCGATGCCAGCGCTTTCGCTGATATCACCTGCTGTGACAACTGCGGGGCCTTTGGCATTGATCGACAGGCGTTTGGGGCCTTCGACTTCCATGCGCAGCGACACGCCTTTGAGGTTCAGGATGATGTCGGTGACGTCTTCACGTACGCCCGCAACCGAGGAAAACTCGTGCAGGACGTTGTCGATTTGAACGCTGGTGATGGCCGCACCTTGCAGCGAGCTCATCAGAACGCGCCGCAGCGCGTTGCCCAGTGTCAGACCAAAGCCACGCTCCAACGGTTCAGCAACCAGGGTTGCCTGACGCGCAGGGTCGTTGCCCGGCTTGCCGTCCAGCTGGGTCGGCTTGATCAATTCTGCCCAATTCTTGTGGATCATGTAATCCCTCCATTCCTGTCCGCGCCCCATGACCAACAAGGTGCAGACGCCCGAGGTTCAAAATGACATGCTGGGGCCGCGCAAAAACGCAGCCCCAGCTGAATTCAAAATTGCTTAGACGCGGCGGCGCTTCGGCGGGCGGCAGCCGTTGTGAGCGATCGGAGTCACGTCGCGGATCGACGTGATGTTGAAGCCCACGGCAGCCAGTGCACGCAGAGCCGATTCACGACCCGAACCGGGACCCTGAACTTCGACTTCCAGCGTCTTGACGCCATGCTCCTGTGCCTTCTTGCCTGCATCTTCTGCAGCCATCTGAGCGGCGTAGGGTGTCGATTTCCGCGACCCTTTGAAGCCCATTGTACCGGCAGACGACCACGAGATGGCGTTGCCCTGCACGTCCGAGATCAGGATCTTGGTGTTGTTGAAGGTCGAGTTCACATGGGCGACGCCCGATGCGATGTTCTTACGCTCTTTGCGCTTAACGCGAGTCTTATCACGTGCCATCAGTCAGACCCTCCCTTATTTCTTCTTACCAGCGATGGCCTTTGCGGGGCCTTTGCGGGTACGAGCGTTGGTGTGGGTGCGCTGACCGCGAACCGGCAGGTTGCGACGGTGACGCAGACCGCGGTAGCAGCCCAGGTCCATCAGGCGCTTGACGTTCATTTGAACTTCACGACGCAGGTCACCTTCGACGGTGAAGTTTTCGTCGATGAATTCACGGATCTTCAGAACTTCGGCGTCGGACAGTTCGTTGACGCGACGGGTCGCTTCAATGCCCACGGCTTCGCAGATCGCTTTGGCCGAGGTGTTGCCGATTCCGGTGATATATGTGAGGGCGATTGGTACCCGCTTTGCAGTCGGGATGTTTACGCCGGCAATACGTGCCACGTGTCACTTTCCTTTTCGTTGCGGTTCCGTAACTCCAGAACCTTTTTTCACAACGCCTAACCGTGGCAGTGTCGCCAGAGGGCTCAGCATTTTATGATATGATCATGTGAACGGAATACCCGCGCACAATTCGATTCTCTTCCGAGATAGCGTCAATTAGTGTCGCGCGACCCGCGCGTCAAGCGCAGATCGCATATTGATCCCGAATTCACTCCGCAAGCTCGATTTCAGGGAAGGTCCAGGTCCCGTCGATCACTTCGAGCGCGGGCTGGTAGAGACGTACAGTATAGTTCCATCCCTCCATGATCGGCAGGCAATTCACACGGCCGTCGTCGCAACCACCGAAATGCACCGTCATCGATCCATCCGGATTGCTGTCGCCCGTCACCGAGTTGATCACGTAGACACCCAGATCGTTCTCTTCAAAGAACCCCGCCGCGTTATACAGGCTGACCGACCAGAACGCGCCAACCGGAACTTCGGCGGGAACTTCTAGTTTGTACGCCCCCAGCTCCAGTCCCGGTTCGACGTTCAGATAGAAGGCCTGCGCCTCTGGCAAGCCACCCCAACCGAACGCTGTTCCCAGCAGGTGGCGCACAGGGTCAACCGCCTCTTTCGAACCGAATGTGCCAGTACTGTCTGGCGAGAAACGGGCAAGCTCCAACGCGGCGCTCAACACCTCTGCAAACGCATCCTTGTCGTAATGCGCTTCGTCAAAGGGACGCGCGGAATTGGCCTGCAGCGTGACCTCATCCTGCAACGCGGTTACTTCGGCTATGTCTGCGGAGTCTTCCGAGTCGACGAGGTACCGAAACAACAGCGCAACATAAGGCGTATCGAACTGATCGATCGTCAGCTCATAGGTACCACCGCCTAGAAACACATCATTGACGTAGTGATCCTGATTGACCACCTGTACGGAGACATAGCGATCCCCGGTGTCCGGCACGGTCAGCACAGCGCCGTCCGAAATATCAACCACCGCCATGCTGTAAAGCGTATCCCGGTTCATGCGGATCGTCGGTTGCATATCCAACGGTGTAGGCTCGCGCACATGAAACAGCATGTTGACGCTGCCTGACTCCGCTAGGTACTTCCGAAATTCGATATCTGTCGCCGCGCGGACAAAATTATCAATGGTCACCGGCGTCTGCTCTGCACAAGCACCGATTGCTGCCATGGTCAGAGCGGATGTCACCGCGAGCGTTTTAAGCGATAGGCTCATAGCTATCTCCCAACAAAAAATGCGCGCGTTGGCCGAAGTGATACCTCGTCAAACGCACGCATTCAATTGTCAAGATATGTCACCTTAGGGCAGCTTCGATCGCGCCCTGAACCTCTTCGATCTCGCCCAGACCGTTGATCTTGGTCAGTTGACCCTTGGCATAATAGTAGCCGATCAGCGGCGAGGTCTTCTTGTAGTACTCCATCAAGCGGGTCTTGAGGCTTTCCTCATTGTCATCCGCGCGGCGCTTGAAGTCGTTCTCTTTGCCGCAATTGGAGCATTTGCCGTCTGCGGGAATCGGCTTGGTGATGTCGTTGTAGACCTCGCCACACCCGCCACATGTCGAGCGCGCGGTGATCCGTTCGACCAGAGCGGCGTCGTCGACTTCCATCTCGATCACGGCGTCCAGGCTGTTGCCGGTGCTGTCCAGCAACTCACCCAGTGCGTCGGCCTGTGCCAATGTGCGCGGGAAGCCGTCAAAGATGAAACCGCCCTCTGCACCTGCGTCCAGCTTTTCACGGATCAGACCGATCACGATCTCATCGGTCACAAGCTGCCCTTTGGCCATAACCTCGGCCACACGGTTGCCCATCTCGGTGCCGCTATCCTTGGCCTCGCGCAGCATATCACCAGTGCTAAGCTGCACCATACCGCGTGTTTCGACCAGATGACGCGCCTGGGTACCTTTACCGGCACCCGGGGGGCCAAGCAGAATGATATTCATCGACGAGCAGCTCCCTTTCTGCCGCGTTTCTTGCCTTTGCCGCGCAGTTGGGACTTTTCGATTAGCCCTTCATATTGGTGCGCCAGCAGGTGGCTCTGAACCTGTTGGATCGTGTCCATGGTTACAGAGACGATAATCAGAACCGAGGTGCCGCCGAAGTAGAACGGGATGGCAAACTGGTTCCGAACGATTTCGGGCAGCAGACAGACCAGCGCGAGGTAGGCCGAGCCCAGAACCAGAACCCGGTTTACCACGTATTCAAGATACTCGGCGGTTTTCTTGCCAGGGCGAATGCCAGGCACGAATCCGTTCTGCTTCTTCAGGTTGTCGGCCACGTCATCCGGCTTGAAAGAGACGTTGAACGTATAGAAATACGCGAAGAACACGATCATCGACGCGAAGAACAGCAGATAGAGCGGCTGTCCGGGACCAAAGTTCGCCAGCAGCCACGACATGACCGGACCGTTGGCCGCACCCGACGAGAAGGTCGAGATCGTTACCGGCAGCAACAGCAGCGAGCTTGCAAAGATCGCAGGTATTACGCCCGACGGGTTGACCTTGACAGGCAGGTGGCTCGAGCCGCCTTCGTAAACCTTCATACCGGCCTGACGGCGCGGGTACTGAATGTGGATCTTGCGCAGGGCACGTTCCATGAACACCACAAAGGTGATCACGGCGATGACCATCACGATCACACCCACGATCACGGCAGGGCTGATCGCCCCCGAACGACCGGATGCAAAGAACTGCGCCAGCGCCGCTGGAACCTCGGCAATGATGCCGACGAAGATGATCAGGGAGATACCGTTGCCGATGCCGCGTGCGGTGATCTGCTCACCCAGCCACATCAGGAACATGGTGCCACCGACCAGAGTGATCATGGTCGACATGCGGAAGAACATGCCCGGATCGGTCGCCAGATCGCCCGATTCCAGTGAAACAGCCAGACCATAGGCCTGAACGGTGGCCAGAGCCACAGTACCGAAGCGGGTGTATTGGTTGATCTTCTTGCGGCCTTGCTCGCCCTCTTTCTTGAGTTGTTCGAGCGCGGGAACCATGGATGTCAGCAGCTGCACGATGATCGAGGCCGAGATATAGGGCATGATGCCGAGGGCAAAGATACCCATTCGACCCAGCGCCCCGCCGGTGAACATCGAAACCATGCCGCCGATGCCTTGCCCCGCTTGCTCCATGAATTCACGCAGCGCTTGTCCGTCGATCCCCGGCACCGGAATGAAGGTGCCAAGGCGATAAACGATCAACAAACCTAGTGTGAACAGGATGCGGTTGCGCAGATCGGTGGCTTTGCCAAGGGCAGACCAGCTTGTGTTGGCTGCCATTTGTTCTGCTGCTGATACCATAAATCGGTCTCTCTTATGAAAACACCGCCCAGAACCGTTTTCAGGCTCGGGCGGCGTCTGGGAAAACTTAGTGCTCTATGTAAGCGGGTCTTCGCCCGCTCACAAGCGCTTACTCTGCCGCAGCAGCTTTTGTGACCGTCAGTGAGCCGCCCGCTTTTTCAACTGCCTCAACGGCAGCTTTCGAAGCACCTGTCACTTCTAGGTTCAGTTTGGCGCTAACCTCGCCTTTGGCCAGAACGCGGATACCATCCAGCTTGCGACGAACCAGACCCGAAGCAACCAGAGCGTCCTCGGTGATCGCAGCTTTGGCGTCCAGCTTACCGGCGTCGACGAATTTCTGGATCAGGCCCAGGTTGATAACGGCGAATTCCTTGCGGTTCGGCTTGTTGAAGCCACGCTTGGGAAGACGCTGGTACAGCGGCATCTGGCCGCCTTCGTAGCCGTTGATGGCCACACCCGAACGGGATTTCTGACCTTTGATACCACGGCCACCCATTTTACCTTTACCGGAGCCTGGACCACGGCCAACGCGGGTCCGTTTCGGTGCGGCGCCTGGGTTATCGCGCAATTCGTTCAGTTTCATATCGCTTCTCCTAAGCCGGATGTGACCCCGAAGCGTGATGGGCCAAACACGGCGTTTCTTGGTTTTGATTCTCGTGGACGCAATGCCACCGGGGCGCTCTACAGCTTTGTGGCCCTCGTTGCAAGTGGCGCGTGGATGTGCAGCTCGCCAAACGCAAAAGAGACGCCCAAAAGGACGCCTCTTCGCGTGTGAGTGGTGGGGGAGTTCAGGCGCAGTAAGCGTGCTTGTGCGCAATATCAGCGATATCGCAGCGACGGACTCCGATATCGTCCAGCTCGCGATTGCTGAGCCGCTGCAGTTCGGAGTAGGTCCGCTGGTATTCGGCAGCCCGAGCCCGCGCGACTTTGATGCGTTCAATAAGTGCGGAAACGCGTGCGCCGAAATTGAAGGTCGAAGGGGTGAGTGTTGCGGTATGTGCCATTTTCTTTCCTTTCAGACCGAGGCGTATTCCCCGGCAAATTTTGTGTTCCTTTTGGATACAGCGAGCAGATAGGAAGAGGTCGCGCGGCCAACAACGCCAGTTTCGGTCTAGCCGCTATGCAAGACGGACATATCCAACACTGATTTGAAGGCGATCGGCGAAAAAACCCCTGCAATGACCAGCCGACCTTGCTGACCGCGCAATTCGCGAAGGCTTACATGACTGCTGGACACTTCATACGCGCAGGATAGCTGCAGAATGCAGGAAAATCGCGGATCGCCTGACTTCCGACCTTTTTGTTGATCTGACTGGGTTTTTGGTTTGTTTTCAGGTGTGGTTGCTCAGAGGCGCGTTGTAGTGCCCCATTATTATAAAAAGTATTGACATGGGCCTTCAGATGGCTAACCTCTTCGCCCATGTTCATCCGCACCAAACATGACGCAAAGCTCAACCGCACACGGATCCAGATCGTTGAATCCGTCCGCACCGGCTCCAAGGTACGCCAGAAGATCCTGCGCCATGTGGGTGTGGCCCATAACGACAGCGAGATTGAGGATATCAAGCGTCTGGCGGGCCGCTTGATGGAGCAATTACGCATTGATCGCTCGCCGCAAATGGAACTGTTCACGCCCACGGAATATGCCGATCTGCAGGCGCTGGTGCGCCGCGCTCCGCGGCCGGACAAGCTTGGCGTTGATCTTGCCGAGTGCCGTGAGGAGGCGCGGGTCTCTCTGGGTCTGCGGGATGTCATGGGGACGATGTATGACCAACTGGGTTGGGGGGCCCTTCTGGGGGCGGCGCGTAAAAGTGCCAATCGCATTGTGAAAGAGCTGGTTATGGCGCGGATCGCACAGCCCGAGAGCAAGCGCGCGACCGTGGAGGCGTTGGAGAACCAGGCAGGCATCACGCTCAATCTGGACGTGGTCTATCGGAGCATGGATTACATCAATACGCCGGTGATAGACGGGATTTGCAAAACCTCTCACGCGGCGGCAGAGAAGTTGCTGGGCGGGCCAGTGACCGTGCTGTTCTACGATTGCACGACCCTGGCCTTTGACACCGAGCGCGAGGACCCGGCCGAGGATGCGGACGGGGTCGAGCAGGATCATCTTCTGGCCAAGGGCTTCAGCAAGGATGGCAAGCATCACCGCGCTCAGGTCATGCTGGCGCTGATCGTCACCTCCGATGGGCTGCCTGTGGGCTATGAACTCTTCCCGGGAAACACCTGGGAAGGTCATACGCTGGAAGCTGCGCTGAAGGCGTTGGAGGGACGCTTCGACGTGGCCAGGGTCACGTTCGTGGCCGATGCCGCCATGCTCAGCAAGGACAACCAGCAGATGTTGCAGAACAAGGGTCTGCCCTACATCCTCGGCTATCGCATGAAGTCCGCCCCGGCCGCCGTGAAGGCGAACATTTTGAGCCCGGAGGGACGCCAGCCTTGGGCTGGACACGGTTCTGAAGAGGCAACCGAGAAGGGCTGGTACAAGGTGATCGACCAGGAGGGAGCGCGGGTCATTGTGACCTGGTCACCCACCCGGGCACGCAATGATGCCCACAAGCGCGACAAGGCAATCGAAAAGCTGCACAAGAAGCTCAAGCGCTCTCGCAAACCCGGCAGCTTCAGCAGCCGGGGATATGGCCGCTTCCTGGCCTTCCCCGACAGCGGGGACGTCACGCTGGATGATGCAAAGATCAAGGCAGCGGCACAATGGGACGGGCTGCATGCCATTGTTGTTCATGGTGCGGACGAACTGGAGGCACAGGACGTCATTGCCCGCTATCACCAGTTGTGGGAGATCGAAGCCTGCTTCCGCACCAACAAGCACGATCTGAAAATCCGGCCCATCTATCACTGGTCGCCGCGTCGGGTCCGGGCCCATATCGCCATCTGCTACATGGCCTTCTGCTGCCTGCAGCACCTGCGCAAGCATCTGGACCTGCTCGGACACCCGATGAGCCCGGCTCGTATCCGCAACGAGTTGAACGCATTGCAGCTCTCGATCCTGCGCCACAAAGGCACCCCTGACCGCTACGGCATGCCAAGCCATGCCACGGTCGATGCCAGACGCATCCTCACCTGCGTCGGCCTGACCTGGAACGAAGCCCCTTTCAAGATACCCCCCGGGCGCACCCGAAAAACTGGCCAGACCAAAGCCTGAGCTCCCTCAACACTCCGAAACAATCGCTGGCGAAAAAAGTCCGTGTAGTGCCTTTTGGCAACCAAGGCATAATAATATCAATGACTTATACGAAAAAATGTCGGAAGTCAGGAATAAGTGCGGAAACGCGTGCGCCGAAATTGAAGGTCGAAGGGGTGAGTGTTGCGGTATGTGCCATTTTCTTTCCTTTCAGACCGAGGCGTATTCCCCGGCAAATTTTGTGTTCCTTTTGGATACAGCGAGCAGATAGGAAGAGGTCGCGCGGCCAACAACGCCAGTTTCGGTCTAGCCGCTATGCAAGACGGACATATCCAACACTGATTTGAAGGCGATCGGCGAAAAAACCCCTGCAATGACCAGCCGACCTTGCTGACCGCGCAATTCGCGAAGGCTTACATGACTGCTGGACACTTCATACGCGCAGGATAGCTGCAGAATGCAGGAAAATCGCGGATCGGGTCAGAAATCAGAGAAATTAAAGCTCTTACACGGATTGGTTGGCCCGACCTACGGCCAACCAATGTGCATTATTCAGAGCCTTTCCCAAAAGGCCCTGATCCAGCGCGCTTAAATGGCTGCCTTGCGGCTTTCGTCCAGATAGATCTCGCGCAGACGTTTGGCGATTGGGCCAGGGGTGCCATCGCCCAGCGCCACGCCATCAATCTCAACCACCGGCATGACAAAGGCGCTGGCCGAGGTGGTGAAGGCCTCGTCCGCCTCTTTCGCTTCGTCGATGGTAAACAGGCGCTCCTCGACCTCCATCTGCGCCTCGGCAGCCATGCGCAGAACGGCCTTGCGGGTGATACCGTGCAGGATCTCATTCGACAGTGGGCGGGTGACGATCTTGCCGTTCTTCACGAAATAGGCGTTGTTGCTGGTGCCCTCGGTGACATGACCGTCTTCGATCATCCACGCATCATCACACCCGGCAGCCTTGGCCATCATCTTGCCCATCGACGGGTAGAGCAGCTGTACGGTCTTGATGTCACGACGTCCCCAGCGGATATCCTCGATCGAGATAATCTTGGCGCCCTTTTGCGCCGCAGGGCTATCCGCCAGACCCGGCTTGTTCTGCGTGAACAGAACCAGCGTCGGCTTGGTTTCGGCGGAGGGGAAAACAAAATCCCGGTCCCCATCGCTGCCGCGCGAGACCTGCAGATAGACCAGACCTTCGTCAATCTGGTTCAACTCGACCAGCTTCCGGTGGATCTCCAGCAGTTCATCCTTGGTGCAAGGCTCAGCCATCTGCAGCTCGTCCAAAGAACGTTTCAGGCGCACCGCGTGGCCTTCAAAGTCGATCAGCTTGCCATCCAGAACACTGGTCACCTCATAGACGGCATCTGCCATCAGGAAACCACGGTCAAAAATGGATACCTTGGCCTCGGTTTCGGGCAGGTATTCGCCATTCACATAAACGGTGCGGGTCATGTCACTCTCCTCAGCCCCAAAGTGCCGCACTGGGCGGATGCACTCCGGCGTCGTCAAAAATCAGCGGGTTGGTGCGGTCTTCGGCCAACAGAAGCGGGCCGTCAAGGTCTGTCACCATCGCACCCTGTGCCAGCAATGTCGCAGGGGCCATGGCCAGAGAGCTGCCGACCATACAGCCGACCATGACTTTGTAGCCCTCAGCCAACGCCGCCTCGCGCAGCAGCAAAGCCTCGGTCAGACCTCCGGTCTTGTCGAGCTTGATGTTCACTACATCATACTTGCCCTTTAGTTTGGGCAGGCTGGTCCGGTCATGGCAGGATTCGTCAGCACAGACAGGCACCGGACGTTCCATACCGACCAGCGCGTCGTCCTCGCCTGCGGGCAGCGGTTGTTCGACCAGTTCAACACCCAGCCGCACCAGATGAGGTGCCAGATCCGAATAGACCTCAGCCGACCAACCTTCGTTGGCATCAACAATAATCTTGGATTTTGGCGCGCCTGCACGCACGGCCTCCAACCGGGGCATGTCGTCCGGTGTGCCCAGCTTGATCTTCAAAAGCGGCCGATGCGCGTTTTCTTCTGCCTGCTTCCGCATCGCCTCGGGCGTCGCCAAAGACAGGGTATAGGCGGTGATTTCAGGCCCCGGAACCGGCAGACCGGCCAGGTCCCAAACGCGTTTGCCCGCTCGCTTACACTCCAGATCCCAAAGAGCGCAGTCCACGGCGTTCCGCGCGGCCCCGGCGGACAGCAGGTCCATCAGCGATTGCCGCGTGAACTCGGCAGGCAGCGCCGCGATTTTAGCTTCGACCGACTCAAGCGTCTCATCATAGCGCGCATAAGGCACGCATTCGCCCCAGCCCTGATGAGTTCCGTCCGAGACTCGAACCGTCAGAACTTTTGCTTCGGTCCGCGACCCGCGCGAGATGGTGAACACCTGCGCCAGCCGAAACACATCACGAGAGACCTCAACCTGCACGCGCCCGCTCCTTCATCTTTTCAAAAATACGCCCGCCGGAGGCGATCCTCCGGCGGGTTTCTTTGATCACAGAGCGGACAGAGCATCCACCAGTTTTCCGGCACCGAAGCGGTAAGGGTCAGTGGTGGGCAGGCCCATCTCTTCCTCGACCTTGGCCAGGTAGGCCGTGGCCTCATCCTCGCTGAGGTGCTGGGTGTTGACCGAAACGCCAACAACCTGACAGGCCGGATTGCCAACCCGTGCAAGCGGCAGGGCCGTGTCGCGCAGCTGCTGCAGCGTCGGCAGCGAATACTCGGGCAGGCCGCGCATATGGGTCCGTGTCGGCTCATGGCACAGGATCAGCGCATCGGGCTGACCGCCATGGACCAGCGCCATGGTGACGCCCGAATAGGACACGTGATACAAAGAGCCCTGCCCCTCAATGTGATCCCAGTGATCTTCATCATTATCGGGCGTCAGGTATTCGACCGCACCTGCCATGAAATCCGCAACAACTGCGTCGAGCGGAACACCTTGGCCGGTGATCAGAATACCGGTCTGACCCGTGGCGCGGAAGGTGGACTTCATGCCGCGCTTGCGCATCTCGGCATCCATCGACATCGCCGTATACATCTTGCCCGCCGAGCAATCGGTGCCGACGGCCAGGCAACGTTTGCCACTGCGCTTCTTGCCGTTTGCGATGGGGTAGCCAACGGTCGGCACACGCACATCGTGCAAGGTGCAACCGTGGGTTTGGGCGGCCGCGACCAGATCGCCTTCGTCCCGCAAAAGGTTGTGCAGGCCCGACGCGATGTCATAGCCCATTTCGAGCGCCTCGATCAGAACGGTTTTCCAGGCCTCGCTGATCACGCCACCGCGGTTGGCGACACCGATAACCAGCGTCTTCGCGCCGGCCTCTTTGGCCTCGGCCAAAGTCATGTCGGTCATACCCAGATCGGCCTTGCAGCCCTCCATGCGGTACTGGCCTACAGCGTTTTCCGGACGCCAGTCACGGATGCCGATGGCAACTTTGGCAGCCAACTGGTCGGGCGCATCGCCCAAAAACAACAGATACGGTGTCTCGATCATTGCATCGCACTCCTTTGATTCCGCGCCAAACTAAAGAACCACGTGAACGAGCGTTTCGCGAATTTTCACCACATACGTCCCCTCACCAATATTTTTTCGCGCGTTTTGACGTCTGGTCGCAAAATTCTTCGAAGTTTTTAAACTGAACAAACTTTAAGCACCCGCGAACTGCGCCTTGCGCAAGAAATGCTGCGCGCGCATTGCCGCATCTGCACAATGACCCTTGCGCCGCATTGCGCAATTTAATATCCCGAACGAGAACCAAAACGTAACTTCATTACTCTTGCGAGGTCCTGATGAGTTTCCGCATCCAACCCGCCGCTCCGGCGCGGCCAAACCGTTGCCAGTTGTTCGGCCCCGGCTCGAACACAAAGCTGTTCCCGAAGATGGCGGCCTCTGCTGCGGATGTGATCAATCTGGACCTTGAGGATTCGGTTGCACCCTCTGACAAGGACATCGCCCGCGCCAATGTCATCGAGGCACTGAACACCGTCGATTGGGGCAATAAATACATGTCCGTGCGGATCAACGGGCTGGATACACCCTATTGGTACCGCGATGTGGTGGACGTTCTGGAACAGGCCGGAGACCGCCTTGACCAGATCATGATCCCCAAAGTCGGCTGCGCGGCGGATGTCTACGCCGTGGACGCTTTGGTGACCGCAATTGAGCGCGCCAAGGGCCGGAGTAAGCCGATCTCGTTCGAAGTTATCATCGAATCCGCTGCGGGTATTGCCCATGTCGAGGAGATCGCCGCATCTTCGCCCCGGATGCAGGCGATGAGCCTGGGGGCTGCGGACTTTGCGGCGTCCATGGGCATGCAGACCACCGGGATCGGCGGCACGCAAGAGAACTACTACATGCTGCGCGAAGGCGAGAAGCATTGGTCAGACCCGTGGCATTGGGCGCAAGCGGCCATCGTCGCCGCGTGCCGCACCCATGGCGTTCTGCCGGTCGATGGACCCTTTGGTGATTTCAGCGACGATGAGGGTTATATCGCACAGGCCAAACGTTCGACCACTTTGGGTATGGTCGGCAAATGGGCGATCCACCCCAAACAGATCGCACTGGCCAATCAGGTTTTCACCCCGTCGGACGAGGCCGTCTCTGAGGCCCGCGAAATCCTGGCCGCGATGGAACAAGCCAAAGCCAATGGTGAAGGCGCGACAGTATACAAGGGCCGTCTGGTAGACATCGCGTCGATCAAACAGGCCGAGGTCATCGTCGCGCAAGCCGAATTGATTGGAGCGAACGGCTAAGCCAAATCGGATCAAGGCACCAAAACGGTGCCTTGTTCTGGTTCAGTTGTGTCCGAAGATATCGTTCGGGACCCATTCGAGGTCCTGACCGTCCTTGCCCCATTTCATCATCAGGCAAGAGCTCCCGCCCTTCTGGAAATACAAGGTGGTGAGTTCGTACCAACCCGCCTCAGGGATCTCGATTTCGGTAACTCCGTTGCCTTCGCAGGGTTGGGTGCCATCGTAATACCCGATGGTCTGGCCACCCAGCTTGGTTTCCGCACCATCGTTTGAATGAACCTCAAACTGGTACATACCCGGTTCATCAATCCTGATCAGCCCGGTGATTTCCGCTGCAACATTATAAGGCTGCGAGGCTGTCATAACCGGATCACCGTCTTCGGTATCGCGAAAATCAAATGCGGGCACCGGGTCCGCAGCTACACCAATCGTGTCGATCAACTCCCGTGCCTGCTCAAGGCTTTTGATCTTTTTCGGCGCTTCTGCATAGACCACGTTCAAGCCAGGCTTCACATCGGTCTGCACCGGAGCAAGCTCTGCAGTTTCCGCCGCAAAACTTGCCGTGCCTGCGAGGACCGCAAGGGTTGAGATTATTGCCAGTCGCGAAACATGTCGCCTCCCCCAATTGATATCTGTCAGGCCGCACCGAAGCATTTTGCGGAATTAGAGTCAAATTCCCGTCCAATAAGACGTAAACCTTCGATCAACTCCGCCAATCCTTGGGCGACCCCATGACCACATATGACGTGATCGAAGTGACATGGGGCAGTGTTCCCAGCACATCGGTGTGAAAAATCTTGTACGAAGGAAGGTCCGAGCATTCCACGCGCAGCAGGTATTCGATCGTACCGGTGATATTGTGGCATTCCACCACCTCGGGGGCGCGCTGCAAGGCCCGTTCAAAGCCTTCCTGAGCAGCCTTTGTATGCTCTCCCAGACCAACGCCGATATAGGCGACAAACCCCTTGCCCAGCGCGTTCGGGTCCAGAACCGCCCGGTAACCGGTGATGACTCCGGCCTTCTCCAACTCTTGCACGCGGCGCAAACAGGCCGAGGGGGACAGTCCGACACGATCCGCAAGCTCAAGATTGCTGATGCGCCCATCCGATGAGAGTTCACGCAATATTTCGCGGTTTATTCGATCCATTTTAGTCATTAGTTGTTAATCTAGATCATTCACGCACAATAACGCAATTTCATTTGTGCCATTTGCGGTAAGTATCCCTCGCATGACCTACGATATCCTCCTGGCCCTGATCGCCTTTGCCTTCGTCTCGTCCATTACGCCGGGACCGAACAACTTGATGCTAATGGCATCTGGCGCCAATTTCGGCTTTCGGCGCACGATTCCTCATATGCTGGGAATCGGGCTTGGTTTTACCTTCATGGTGCTGCTGGTTGGCGCGGGTCTGGTGCAGGTTTTCAACCAATACCCGGTCAGCTACACGGTGCTGAAGGCAGCCTCGGTCGCGTATCTGTTGTATCTGGCGTGGAAAATCGCGCATGCCGCTCCGGCCGAGAAAGGCGCTGAGGTGGGCACGCCGATGAGCTTTTTACAGGCCGCCGCCTTTCAATGGGTCAACCCAAAGGCCTGGGCGATGGCGCTGACCGCGACGACGGCCTATGTGCCAGGGCAGACCTTCAATGTCATCATCATCGTTGCGCTTGTGTTCGGAGCGGTCAACTTACCCTCAGTCAGCACCTGGACGGTTCTGGGGCAGCAAATGGCGCGGGTCCTGACGAATCCGCGCCGGTTGGTGGTGTTCAACTGGACAATGGCAGCCCTGCTTGTGGCCTCGCTCTATCCGGTGTTGTGGCCGAGCTGATCACTTCAGCGGCAGGCAGATCTCGGTTACTAGATCTTCTGGCGCAGTATCGCGCGGATCGTTGAGGTAGATCTCATAGCAGGGTTGATCTGCTGGCTCTTCCCCTGATTCAGGCAACCAATTCCCGAAAAGACTGTGGTAGGCGGCCTCCAAGCCAGAATAGGGTCCTTTGTAGGTCAGCACCGCCGTCTTTCCCCCGGCGATCTGCACGTCCTCCATCCCATCGGGGGTGCCTTCCCCACGAAATTCGGCCCCGGCATAGCTGCGCAACTGATCCTCTGGCACCTCATCGGGGCTGTCAAAGTAGATACCAACCACAGGGCCAACCTGAGGCCAAAGCTGACGAGATTCGCACAATGCGCCGAACGCCTCAAAGCTCTTGCCAATTTCGGAATATGCGCCTTTGTGCGGCAAGGCGATCACGCGGCGGGCGGGTTCGGTTCGGGTGGTCACGGGATGCATCGGATATCCTCCGGTTCTAAAGTTTGGATGGGCTGGCAGAAACCGACCGGCCTTGCGGAAAGCGGCGGGGCTGTTGCCATAGGCCTCGGTAAAGGCCCGGATGAAAGAGTTCGGGTTGGGGTAGCCAACGGAATGCGCAACCTGCGACACCGAGGTATCTGACCGGACCAGTTGGACCGCCGCACGGTGCAGCCTGATCCGACGCACCGCCTGGGCACAGGTCTCGCCTGTCAACGCGCGGAATACGCGGTGCCAATGAAACCGCGACATCGCGGCGACATCCGCCAGCGCATCCAGCGACAGATCCCCATCGGGGTGATCGTGGATATAGGTCAGCACCCGCAGGATGCGGTCCTCGTAACTGGTTGCCATTTGGCATCCCTTCCTTCTCTCTGCCCAATCGTGGTCGCATAATCGGCTCTCACAAATCTTGCTGAGTTGCATCCCAAGCGACCACGCGTCATATAGCAGGGAACTTCCGCGTTGAGAGGCGTCATGACCCAGTATCTGGATTTCGAAAAACCGCTGGCCGAGATCGAAGGCAAAGCAGAAGAGCTGCGCGCCCTGGCCCGCGCCAATGAAGAGATGGATGTGGCCGAAGAAGCCTCAGCTCTGGACGCCAAAGCCGCCAAGCTGCTGGATGAGCTGTATGCCGATCTGACCCCCTGGCGGAAATGTCAGGTCGCGCGCCACCCCGAACGCCCCCATTGTCAGGATTATGTCAAAGAGCTTTTCACCGAGTTCACTCCACTGGCCGGGGATCGCAACTTCGCCGACGATCTGGCTGTGATCGGCGGGTTGGCCCGGTTCAACGATCAGCCGGTGATGGTGATCGGGCATGAGAAAGGCTCTGACACCAAATCGCGGATCGAACGAAATTTCGGCATGGCCCGTCCCGAAGGATACCGCAAAGCGGTCCGCCTGATGGAGATGGCCGGGCGCTTTAGTCTGCCGGTCGTGACCCTGATCGACACCGCGGGGGCCTACCCCGGCAAGGGCGCGGAAGAGCGTGGTCAGTCCGAAGCGATTGCCCGGTCGACCGAGATGTGCCTGAAAATCGGCGTGCCTCTGGTTTCGGTCATCATCGGCGAAGGTGGCTCTGGCGGGGCTGTGGCCTTTGCCACGGCGAACCGCGTCGCGATGCTGGAGCATTCAGTCTATTCGGTGATTTCACCCGAAGGCTGCGCCTCGATCCTGTGGAAAGACGCCGAGAAGATGCGCGAGGCCGCCGAAGCGCTGCGCCTAACCGCTCAAGACCTCTACAAGCTGGGTGTTTGCGACCGCATCATCACCGAGCCCAAGGGCGGCGCCCATCGGGATCGTCCGGCCGCGATTGAATCGGTCCGTGCCGCCATCGCCGCCGTGCTGAAAGAGCTGGACGGTAAGGATGCGGCAGCCCTGATCAAGGACCGCCGTCAGAAGTTCCTGGATATCGGCTCGAAAGGGCTGGCGGCGTAAACCGTCAGCCGCCTAGCCGGCGTAACAACTCAATCGACGGCTTGCCGGTTACGGCCAAGCCATTGGCGCGCTGATAGCCGCTGATCGCGGCTTCGGATTTCTTGCCGATCACGCCGTCCGCGCCTTCTGTATCGAACCCGGCCGAAGTCAGGCGGCGTTGCAGCTCTTTGCGGTCTTCTAGCGTGAGCCCTGTTTCATCCGGCCCAAACGATGCCTTGAACGGAGCACCACCGGCGATTCTGTCGGAAAGATGGCCCACGCCGATCGCGTAGCTGTCCGAGTTGTTGTAGCGTTTGATCACGTTGAAATTGCGGAACACGGCGATCTTTGGGCCGGGAACCTGCGGCTGCAAGACCGCGACGGGCGTGCCGGAAACGGTGCCGACCTCTCCGCCCCAGGGCTGACCACGCACCCAACCCGCGCGCGACAGATAGGCAGCGGTTGAGGCCAATGAGTCCGACGGATCCTCGGACCAGATATCGCGCCGCCCATCACCGGTGAAATCGACCGCATAGGCCAGATACGAGGTCGGAATGAACTGCGTATGCCCCATCGCGCCAGCCCAGCTGCCGGTCATGTTGTCCGCCGAGGTGTCGCCCGCCTGAATGATCTGCAAGGCCGCGATCAATTGCTTTTCAAAAAGCGCGCCACGCCGCCCGTCATAGGCTAGCGTCGAGGTTGCCGAGATCACCGGCACATCACCGCGGCGCGCGCCGTAGCGGCTCTCCAGCCCCCAAACGGCCACGACGACCTCTTTGTCGACGCCGTATTGCGCCTCAATCTGCGACAGAACACCATTATGGCGTTGCAGCATCTTTTTGCCGGTACTGATCCGCTCATCCGAGGCGGCGATGGCCAGATAGTCCTCAAGCGAGCGTTTGAACTCGACCTGATTGCGGTCCCGTTCGATCACGCCGGGCAGATAGCCTGCCCCCTGAAATGCGCGGTTCAGTGTGGATTGTGAGATGCCCTGTGAGGAAGCGCGGGATTTGAAACCTGCCACCCAGGCATCATAGCCCGCATTGGAAACAGGCTGCATTCGGGATGCAGGCGCGCGCGCCGGTGTGGTTGCATCACTGCACGCCGCCAAAAACACCGCACCGAGGCCGAGTGAAAAACTGCGTCTGTTGATCATGACTGAAATCTGCTCTGGTTTGTGATTTGCCCCAGCGTAGCGCAGTCCGCGCCCGCAAACCAGAACGACAAGCCAAGATTGGACTTGATCAAGACGCTCGGCGGTTGGTTGCTCAGCTCACCAGCAACCGCAAGCCCTGCGTCACATCCGACCGGACCGCGAGGCGCAGGCCCGGCTCGTCCCCCGCTTTCAGCGCAGCGATGATCAGTTTGTGGTAGTGGGGCGGCTCGGTGCGCCGCAATCGGCCATAGAGCGCACGCATGGTCGGGCCAAGCTGTAGCCAAACGGTTTCCGCCATGGCCAGCATCGCAGGCGCTTGCGCTCGCAGGTAGAGCGTTCGGTGAAATTCCAGGTTCGTCCGGATATAGCCCACCGCATCGCGCTTGGTCACCATCTCGGCGACGTTCATATTGATGCTCTGCAACCGGTCGATCAGCGCCATGTGCGCGCGAGGCAAAGCACGACTGGCCAGTTCCACCTCAAGCAGGGCCCTCAAGGCGGCCAGCTCTTCAATCCGGTCATTTGTCAGCTCAGGCGTCGAGACGCGCCCCGATGACGACAAAAATAAAGCCCCCTCAGCCGCCAACCGGCGCACCGCTTCACGCGCAGGCGTCATCGAGACACCGAATTCCTTGCCAATGCCCCTGAGGGTCAAAGCCTCGCCCGGCGCAATCTCTCCGTGCAGAATGCGCGATCTCAGAGTGCGATAGACCCGATCATGCGTTGCGATACTCGAGTCTGTGGGCCGTGTCGTTATCATGGCCTCATGTGATCACAAAATTCGGTGACGTCAACTCGCTGGCCCGTCAAATCGGAAGCGATGTAACACGGCTCCGTTGTCCCTCAACCAGCGACGCGGTGTATCATAGGGACCGAAAATACGCTCCACCTGCGCCCAGAAAGCCGGCGAGTGGTTCATCTCCGCCAGATGCGCCACCTCATGCGCAGCGACATAGTGCAGAACTTCGGGCGGAGCCAGAATCAAGCGCCACGAGAACATCAACCCGCCGTGGGAACTGCACGACCCCCAGCGCGACCGCGTGTCCCGCAAAGACAGGGTCGTGTAGGACCGGCCCAGAATGGCGGCGTAGTCATCACAGGCCTCGCTCAGACGATCCCGAGCAAGTTCCTTGAGAAAACGGGCCAATCGACGTCCCTCAGCCCCTGCGGGGACGGCCACCGTGTCCGCGCCCAGCTGAACGCGCCGACCGGTTGCCGGGACGATTCGGCGCTCAATGCCTTCGACCGGGATCAGGCCGCCGACGCGAACGTCCTCCCTCTCGGGCTGACCCGCCAAATTCTGGCGGATCCAGTCTTCCTTGCTGCGCGCGAAGTTTAACGCCTCGATCTCGGGCACGCCGTTTGGATAAGTCAGGGTAACCCGCCCGTCCAATTGGGAAATCCGCAGACTGATCCGCCGCGCCCGCGCGGATTTGCGCAGCGTCAGCGGCACTGGCGGCCTGCCCGGCAAAGCGTGTTCCCCCATATCCCGTCCTCTTCCGCGCAAAGGCTTTGACAGCACCCGCCGCCTGTGGCAGGTGAACTGACTCATTTAGACGACTCACCTGATATCAAGGGGATTTGACATGCCCAAGGAAGAATGGGGCGTAAAGCGCGTTTGTCCGACCACCGGTAAGCGGTTTTATCACCTGAACAAAGACCCGATCGTCAGCCCCTACACGGGCGAGATCGTGGAACTTGAAACCGGCAAGAGCCGGATGATCGCCGCCGATGCCGAAGATGCGGCAACCAAGAAAGCGCGCGAAAACGCATCCGAGGATGACCTGGTTCTGGATGATGACGACAATGTCGACGTCGACCTGGATGACGATCTGCTGGACGATGATGACGACGGTAATGATGATGTTTCGCTGGACGACATCAAGGACATGTCGTCAGAAGACGAAAACTGATCCGATACGGGGGCGGCCATTGGCCGCCCTTTTTCGTTGCGCGAGGCGGCGCCTAGTTTTTCGCAGATTTTTAAATTTGCTCTTGCACTCGTGCGCGCTGTCTCATAAACGTCCGCCCACTGCTTCGGCAGTACCCGGAAGGGGCCTTAGCTCAGTTGGGAGAGCGCTTGCATGGCATGCAAGAGGTCAGGGGTTCGACTCCCCTAGGCTCCACCAAATCCTTCTTGAAAACACTGCGCATTTTGCGTGTCAGGGGCTCTCAACCCCACACCAACCCCCACGTATTACTGAATTCTCCTGATTTCAACTGCTGTCAATTGGGCTAATGAAACCAATTTGGCAGTCCAAAACCTTGCTGTCGCGCGGTGCTATCACCTTCATCCAGACAACTTGGCCAACGTGCATTCAACATTGAGGAACTGAAATTGAGAATTGAGTGGGAGCATCCTAGGTGTGTCGCATGTCTTGTAACCAAGGAATTGAGCGTTGAGCATGTGATGCCGGAAGGCCTTGGAGGTATCCTCACGTCTTGATTTCTTTGTGGGAATGCAACAGCCGATTTGGTTTTTCACTCAAGTGAGCGGAAAGCCTCGCTCTCGAACTCCGTAACCCACGGGTCAATCCCAAGACAGTGACAAGAACGCAAAGTTAAGCTATTATGTCAGCATTATTGACGTATATATGACGGGATTGACGGTTCTATGCCTCACGACGAGCAACAAGCTAAACGCGGCCCGGATGGCAAGTTCCTGCCCGGGCACAAACCGCCAAAGTCAACCGGCCGACCGCGGGGCGCAAATGGCATTAAAGCACGTGCAGCACGGCTTGCGGGCGAACGGCTTGAAGAGATGCTCGGGCGCGTGTCAATCGGCATTGAATAATGACCCCCCATCGGCGTCCAAATTTGCCCCCCCTTGGAGCTAAGAGGGGCGTTGAGGGGGTCGTGTTTAGGTTGATTCAGGAGGGGGTGGACAGCAGGTCAAACCGAAAAGAGAGCGTAGCTCGACTGAAGGTTTGACCTGCTGTCTGTTTTGAATTTATTCCCCGATTTCGAGGTTAGTCGCGGTGGTTAATTCGCCAGCTTTCGTTCCCGGTTTCGATGATATCGCAATGGTGTGTCAGTCGATCCAGGAGAGCAGTGGTCATTTTGGCATCTGTGAACACACTCGGCCATTCAGCAAATGCGAGGTTGGTTGTTAGCAGAATAGACGTTCGCTCGTACAGTTTGCTGATGAGATGGAAGAGTAATCGTCCACCAGACTCTGCGAACGGCAGATAACCGAGTTCGTCTATAATCACGAGGTCGACGCGGATCAGCTGCTCGCTGAGCCGCCCGGCGTTGCCTTCGCGATGTTCAGCCTCCAGCTTGTTCGCGAGATCCACAGCGCTGAAGAACCTGACCCGCCGGCGGTTATTGACCGCGTGGCCCCCGATCGCTGTTGCGAGATGCGTTTTGCCCGATCCGGTTCCACCGACCAGCACGCCATTCCTGGCCTGGTCCATAAAATCGCCGTCATGAAGATTGCGCACGACTTCCTCGTTGACGGGGCTGACCGTGAAGTCGAACTCAGGTAAGGACTTGCAGACCGGGAACTTTGCGGCACCCATCTGATACCGGATCGAGCGCGCAGTCTTTTCGGCCAGTTCGGCCGTGAGGAGTTCGGCCACGACCTGTTGGGGCCGCCAGTTGTTTTTGGCTGCGGCCTGCATCACTTCGTCAAAGCAGTTGACGATGCCTGGCAACTTCAGTTGACGGGCAAGTTCGAGAATTTCCTTACGCAGTTGCATGGGAGCCTCCAAGCCTGTCATAGCGAGCGCAATCCGCGATCGGTGCCATTTTCAGCTGCAGGTGGGCAGGCGGCTCAATCGCCTTTGGCGGCGGGGGATTGGTGCGCCGAGAGACAATGTTCAGGATCGCATCGGCCTTGCGCAGGCCAGATTTTAGAGCTTCTTCGCAGGCAGCCTCGACCACATCAATGTCGTGCTGGTAAGCAGCGAAAAGAATATCGGCAAGTTGCCGGTCTCCGTCGGATGTGCCCCGCAGATGGGTCCAGATCTGCGTCATTGCCGGTGGTAGGTCCCAGTCACGGAACGGTGCTCCATTGCGCAGAGCGCCAGGCTTGCGCTTGAGGACGGGCACATAGTGCCAAGGGTTGAAGATCGTTTTTCCTCGGCCGAAGCACCGTTCGTGCTCTCCGACAATCTCACCGTCTTGGCGCAGGACAATCCGCGTGGCGTAGACCTGCAACTGGACCTGACGTCCAACAGCTCTTGCCTCAACGCTGTATTTGTTTCTTTCGAAGTTGATCAGGCAGGTTCGGCTCACGGCGACCGTCTTTTCACGGAACCCGACGAAGGGCTTCTGCAGATGCGTCAGCAGCGGCTTTTCCTGCTGGAACTCCTCCCAGACCGTCACCTCCAGGTTTTCCGGATGCCGCAGTTCTTTTGCGCGTTTGATCGCGTCTTTTTGCAGCCGGGCATTCAATTCATCGAAGTCGGCCACCTCCAGACGCGGTGTAAAACTATAGGCGCGGCTCTCCTTGACCAGATTCTCAACCTGACCCTTCTCCCAACCGGCCGCGCGCGTACAGGCGATCGGGTTCACCAGATGATGAGAACACATCCGGGAGAATGCCTTGTTGAACTTTCTTTCCTTGCCCGACAGGATCGCATCGACGGCGGTCGTCATGTTATCGTAGATCCCGTTGATGCAGCCTCCACCAAAGAATTTGAAGGCCTCGTCGTGGGCATCAAAGACCATCTCCTGCGTCTCGCGCGGATAGGCAATGGAGAATGGCATGCGGCTATGGCAAAGTTTGAAATGGGCAACCTTCACGGTCGTGAGTGCACCGTCCATCAAAACCGTCTCCACACTCCAGTCGAACTGGTACGCCTCCCCAGGATCAAAGATCAGCGGGATGAACGCCTGCGCCTGTTGTCGGCCGTGCGCAATGCGCCAATTCTTTGTGTAGCGTCGAACACTGTCATACCCGCCGCCAAAACCATCATCGGAGAGTTCCTTCCAGATTTTGGTCATCCGCTTGCGGTGTTTCTTCGGAAGCGCCTCGTTCTCCTCAAGCGTTTCATCCAGACGCGCGCGCCAAGGCCCGAGCACCGGGTATGGCTGCGATTTGCGCTCATATTTGAACTCCGTCACTCCCGATCGGATTATCTTTCGAACCGTTGCACGGCTCAAATTGAGCGAACGGCAAATTTCCTTGATGCTCTTTTTTTCGATCAGGTGTAAGCGACGCACTTTTCTAATAGTTTCCACGCAAATCATCCCGCTTGCCTCTCCATCGACTGCTCAATGAAAAGGATGTCTACAACCATAGGGAGGGGTCAAATTTGGACGCCGATTTCCCCGCTTAGGGGGTCAAAATTGCACGCTTTTCTACAGGCGCGCCACTGACGTAATTTCCGACGAGCTTGATAACGGCAATCCAACCGTAGCCCAATGGCTCGTCGATCGGGTTCGGCCTCCTGCACGCTGTGACTTCGTTCAATTGGCTGACAAGAACAAATTGAGCTCTATTGAAGATATCCTAGTCGCATCAGAGCGGACCACAACTGCAGCATCGCGGGGCGAAATCAGCTTGCAACAGGCATTGCTTCTTCAGGATGTCATGGGTCGTCACGCCCAGCTCAAAGGGCTTGAAGAACTGTCCTCACTTCGTGCGGAGGTCGAGGAAATGCGACGTACGGATAGAACAACCGCCGCAATAGATAAGTCACTGCTACCAAAATGGGGCCGCCTGAGCGAGGAACAAAAATGAAGAGAGGGTCATGGACAAACAGCGGAGGAATGGCTGGAACTCACCTGCCCAATTCCGATAGGACCGCCATCAAGGCTGCACTAAAAGCCGCAATCGAAGCGGCTGATAGGCTAGAGATATCAATCCAGCATTCTGAAAAGATAGGTGCTCTGCCTCCAAACCTGATGTCTGGTCAGCGTGAACTCTACGAGGCGAGACGACTACTGGCTTCGGGTATCGCGCACCTAGGAGAAGAGCTTTCTTAGCAACATTTGTACGGGCTGAAGCAAGAAGACGCATTTTCCGCTTTAGTAAAAATTTTCCGCAAAGCAGTCGTTCAAGCAAGTTGCAGCGAATGACTGCACTGAGCCCATTTCGACGTATTTGCATATCAAGCGAGTGTCTTCTGCCAGAATGAGCGCCAGAGGCGAGATTGTTGACAGCGTTAAATTTTAGCGCGACCAAGACTTATGCTTTCAAGTCAACAGAAATTCTGGAACGGCTACGCACGGTTTGTTCAAAAACCAGTAATCGCCTTGATCGGGCATCAGCCAACGGTGCGCCGTATTGCTGATCTAAGCGCGGCAATCACATTGAAGACACCCGGCGATTTAACGCTGACGGAGAAGCATTTGGGTCTTGGTACTGACTCGGTTCGCACAACAGTTTGTCAGATTGGCCCGACACCGACTGGCGGTAGTATGCTGTATCTGCACGGCGGTGCTTTCATGATCGGCAACTTACGCGGTTATCGGCATCTGGTTTCTGAGCTTGGAAAAGCAGCAAACCAAATAGGGCATTTTCTTCACTATGGGCTCGCTCCAGAACATCGCTTTCCAACGGCCCTTGACCAAGCCACTTTCGCGTTTGAAGCGCTGTGCGCTGCTCCCGATGCAGGCCCTATCAGTCTTGTCGGTGATAGCGCAGGTGGCAACTTGGTGTTCGCCTTGTTGCATCGCATTTGTAGCCGCGGATTGCAGAAACCCGTTGCAGTCGCCGCAATTGCACCAATCTCTGACCTGCGGCTGACCAATGCATCGCTCGAGACGAATGTGGGCTCCGACCATTTGGTCCCGATGCGCTGGATCGTTCGAGGCAAAGATGCCTATCTTGGCGGACACGATCCAAGCGACCCCGAAGTTTCGCCTGTGCTTGGCACCTTCGTCGGTGCACCACCCTGCCTGCTTCATGTGGACGAAACCGAAATACTGGTTGACGACTCGAAGGCCCTTGCCAATCGTCTACGAGATCAAGGCGTCACAACTGAAGTCCCAAAGTTCAAAGGACGAACCCACGTTTGGCACTTGAACGTTGGACGATGCCCCGAGGCAGACGACTCTGTACAAGAGATTGGTGCATTCATTAGGAAACAGGTTGCCAGAAGGTCTAGAACGTTCGGTTTGCTTGAATTGATGCTCTTCGTTTCAAGCCGAAGCTCGAGATCAATGCGAGGAAGGCATAACAGCAGTCATTGGGTTGTAAGATGCGAATGTCTGCTTCGTCCGCAAAGTAGACATTCAAGCAAGTTGCAGAAAACGACCGCTATGCGGACAAAGCTGCAGTTCGCCGTTCTCATCGCGGGGGAAACTCGCGGCCCAAAGCGGCCATTTTGACAAGCCTTCGCTAACGACTGCTGAAAGCCCAAATTTGCAGTTTCTCCGACCACCAAACGCGACAGCTATGCGGATACTTCAACCTGGCATCCGTGCGGATAAGTGTGCCAGATTGCCGCTTTTTTCAGTCAACTGTGGAAATCGATTTTCAACCTCTAACTTCCCTTTAGTCACGAGGAGTAGAAAATGAAAGACAACTACGATTTCCAGACCGCTGACGAAGCAACGAAGTTTCAACAAGAGAAAATCCGACAAGAGAAGTTAAAAAGGCGCAACGGAATTGTGGCAATGGCAGTTTTTGCACCGCTTTGGTCCGCTGCTGATCCACGAAGCAAGCTCTATCAGTTCCAGCGTTTCGCTCCTATGATGATTGTCAAGCATGACATTGATTTTGTTTGATTTTAAATTCGACAAAATCGTCGAAGACCCAGCCGTTCTTGAGCGTGTCATAGATGATCTTGAGCAGCTTGCGGGCAGTGGCTATGATCGCCTTGCCCGCGCCACGGCGTTCCTTGATGCGCCGATAATGGCTGTTGAGATATCCCGAATAGCGGATCGCGATGAGCGTACATTGCACCAGCGTGGTGCGCATGAGCTTGTTGCCGCGCTTCGTGATCCGCCCGTGATGTTCGGTTTCGTTTGAGTTGCTCACCTTGGGCACGATGCCGACATAGGCGGCCAGCTTGTCCGCGTCGGAGAAGTCTTCAACCCTGCCGATCCCCGCCAGCAGGACCGCGGCAGATCGCGCACCGATCCCCTTGATGCTGGTGAGCCCCTCAAAGCCTTTCATGGCCGAGGCGGCCTCCTCGATGGCCTTGTCGAGACGGCTCAGGGTTTCGGTCAGGCCGAGCGCCTGGTCCCGCAATGCCGCCAGTTCGACCTGCTCAAGCGGTGTGAAGCGGCTGAGATCCAGGTCGCGCAGGCGCTTCTTGCTGGACAACCCTTCCTTCTTCAGCTTCATGCCGTGGCGGACAAACATCGCGTGGATGCCGTTCAGCAGCATGGTGCGCTGTTTGACCAGCATGTCACGCGTCCGGGTCAGCGAGGCCAGTTCGCTTTCCTGAGTGGACTTGAGCCGGGTTTCCGGCAGCATGTCCTTCGACAGGAAAAACGCCAGGGCGCGGGCATCGTTGCGATCGGTTTTCTTCACCGATGTGCGGATCACTTTAAACTGGCGCGGGTTGACCACAACGATCCGGCCGACACAGGGTTCCACCTCACCGCAGAACCAGGCCGTGTTGCCGGTGGCCTCGACCGCCAGTTCGTCATCCGCATCAAGGCTCTGACAGAACTGCTCAAGCGCCTGCGCGGACAGTTGAAAGGTTTGGAATGTTTCCGATCCGTCCGTCTCACGCCGACAGATCGTGAAGGAATTCGTATGAAGATCGACACCTATGTAAGCCATGGCTATACTCCCTGCTCAAGGAGGCGGAGCCCCCAATGGGGCGTGAACGGCCAAACCAAGCTCCTATGCAGGATCACCGGCCAAAACCGGGCCCTATGGGGGCTGTTCGGAAACAGGCGAAGGCTAAGCTCCACTACAGGGTCACAATGCCCTACGAAAACATCCAGCCTGAGACCTATCCGCCTCCCCGAATCCTCTAACAGATTCAGGGCGTTTGGCCGATCACAAATCATTCATACCCCCTCCACTAGTGTTTTTTTCCATACTGATCACCTTTGTCTGTTTTGAAGCGCTTTCATAGACGCGATCGTTTTTCGTCAGTGGTTTTTGAGAAAGATGGAGCACAGGGATTTGTCGCGGAGAGCTTTCACCGGTTCTGTCAGACGAATTCGAACCAGCCTTAGTTTGTCGCAGAAACCACAAACCTATCCAGAACAAAGCTGACGCCACTCGCTAAGAGCGGCGCTACGTCTAAACTTGAAGGTGTCTCGGCTGGCTAGCGATCTTTCCTGGTTGAAGTGGTTGTAGACGGACGAGTGGACGGCGGCGAACTTCTGTAAACTTCGCATGCGTTTGAAACGTGTCGAGAACATTCTGAATTGTCCGGTGTAGGTAACATGCCAATTGTCCGCTTCAGTTGATTGCGCGGTGGCCCAATTCGGAGGGAGCCGTAGGCGACCGTAGATTTGGGCCACCGCGTTCGCGCCACGTCGAAGCGGGTCACGCGACTTTGTGTTTGCTATCCTCCTGTGTGATGGGTGATCCGTCAGGCTGGTAGCGGCCAATGCATCTCGGGCCGTGGAAGATGACCAGTTGACCATCGGGGTATTCGTGGACCCTGACCTTCGCCTTGACGAAATGATGACGGTGCCTGTCTGCCGCGATCTGCATGACCAGGCCCTTGTAGCGCACCGTATTGTCGTTGCCGACGACGCGGTCTTCCTGCACACACAGGGTGTCGCGCACATTGCCTGTAAACGGCACGAAGGCCGAGGTCGTATCCTCCGGCTCCTTTGCAAACAGGGCATTGTGTTCGGGAAGATAGACCTCTTTCAGGAACTGATTGGCCTCTTCAATGGTTGTGATCCCATGGGACCGCAGTTCCTGCGGCAATCGGTTCTGGAACGTGCCAAACATGCGTTCAGACCGTCCACGGGCCTGCGGTGAATAGGCCGGGATCAGCTCAATGCCGAGTTGCTGCAAGGCGCGCCCGACCTGGGTCAGATTGTCCTTGTCCACTTTGCCGCCCGCTTCGGGCGTATGCCAGTAATGAGAGCCCCGATCGGCATAGAGCGAGCAAAACAGACCTTGCGCCTCGATCACCTCTGTCAGCCCCTGAAAACTGCTCATCGTCCCTTCTTCCTCGACAAAGAATGCCGAATAAACCCGGTTGGTGGCATCGTCCATGGTGACGATCAGATCCCACCACTGACCCGGAACCCATTCATGGCTGGAGCCGTCCTGATGCAACATCATGCCAACCATCGGACGGCGGGGCCGCTTGCGCCGATGGGCACCTCGTCGGGGTGCTGCCTGAACCCGGCCGTGGCGCTGCAGTGTAAGCCGCACCCAGTTGTAGCTCTGTGTGAAACCATGGTGGGCCACCAGCTTCTCGTGGAAATGCTTCGGCGTGTAATCCCAGTACTTGGTATCAAACAGTTCAAGCATCTCCATGACCTTATCCGTGGCAACACGATTGTTGGCCAGTTTGCCAAGCCGACGGTCGTACAGACCTTCTGCACCATCCGCCTCAAATCGATCCTCCCAACGCCTGACGGTGCGCACGGATACACCCAGTATCTCAGCCGCCTGTTCTTGCGTCAGCTTGTTCGCGCTTCGCCGCGAATACACATCTTCAAACTTCATCAGTCGAACTTCCTGTAACACTTCTGCTCGGTTCATAACGCCTCCTCTCAGAGACAGAATAGAACCGGACAGATCGCATGTTACATACACCGGACATATCGCGTGTTAGCGACACGCATGCGTTTGAAACGTTGCATCGCGCGTTCGCGTCGTCTAAACGGGAGGTGCGAATTCTCGACGCGGTTGTTGAGCCACCTGCCCGTCCGTTGTTTTTCAAGCGCTTCCATTTCTCTGAGCGCAGCCTTGTAGGAAGCGAAGCGATTTGTGAAGACCTCCTTGGCGCAACCGTGCCGCTTAATCAATTTCTTGAGGAATTTCAGTGCTGCAGCTTTGTTTCGACGCTTCGTGACGACGGCCTCAAGCACTTCACCTTCGTGATCGACGGCACGCCAGAGGTAGTGGCGTTTGCCGTTCACTTTCACGAATACTTCGTCCAGATGCCACTTCAATTTTGAAAAGGCTCGGAGTTGCTGAACCCGTTTTCTTCGGATCTCTGATTCAAACATCGGGCCGAAACGGTTCCACCAATATCGGACGGTTTCGTGGCTCACCTCAATTCCCCGTTGGTGCAATAAGTCTTCAACATTTCGAAGCGAGAGTGGGAAACGGATGTAAAGCATCACCGCAAGGCGGATGATCTCGGGGCTGGTTTTGAAGTACTTGAATGGTGATTGTTTAATCATGCGCGAAGGCTACGAGAGCACCCTGCCCCGCTCAAGCAAAGTTCTTCTGACAAGACCCTCTGCGGCAGCCGACATGAAGAAAGCCCTCTCTCAAGTTTTTGTAACAAGACGATGAACACCGGCGTTTGAGTTCAGATTGCTTCAGATGGCGCAAATTCCTGCAAATGGATGTGTTCTACTTTTTCCCGTTATTGGCCGTCCCGCCAAATTGAACTTCTCAAGTGAAGGGAGATTGAGTTGAAAAGCAAAACAGTAGTGTGCGGAGCAGCAGCAACCTTCGTACTCATTGCCGCTTGTACCACTTCGAATTCCACACAGCATGAACTCGGATGCGTAGGCGGAACACTTGCCGGCGCAGCAATCGGCGGAGCAATCGGATCTCGCTTTGGTGGAGGGACTGGACAAACTATTGCCACCGCGGCTGGTGCAGTGGCCGGGGGTTCAACCGCCGGTCGAGCGATGGAGTGCTAAGATGAAAACCAAAACCTTTTGTACACTTTCCGTCATTCTTTTGACTCTGGTTAGCTCAGGAGTGGTCGCTCAAGAAATGCAAGGCGAGGCACTTCCGCTTGTTGACATAAACAAAGACGGTTCTGTCACCAAGGAAGAGTTCTCTTCCCAAATGGATGTCCTGTTTGAAGGAATGGACACGAATGGCGACGGACAGCTTGAAAACAGCGAAGTCGGCACGTTCATAAATGGCGAACTATTTGAAGCCGCTGACACAAATAACAACGGGCGCATCTCACGAGACGAGTTTCAGGCACAAACACAAAAAGACTTCGATCAAGCTGATCAAGATGGAAATGGACTTCTCGATTGATGTAGTAGGGCTATAAGTGCTGTTTTTGAAGGTGATGGGCAACCCAACAGAAAAGAACGCCCCTACCTTCTTACGGCAAGTTGCAATTCGACTAATGGATACCCAGGCTAAATTGAAATTCAATTTCGGTTCTAGCACTTCTCCAAATCACGTTTAGAAGCCAATTGCTTCATCTGAAACAGTTCATTGAGACCATCGTTGGTAGCTTCGGTCAGAGAGAGAAATATCCTCCTTAGTTTCTCGCAAACGCTCTGTTTGACGCGAAGTCTCTGGCGTTGGATCGCATTAGCGCTTTGGCCAAAAAGGGTTGCATTCAGTGTGAAAAACCGAACCGTAAAAAGACAAACAATCTGCTCCAAGCTGAAGTACTTGGCCTTCTCGTCAATGATCCTGGTATCTCCCTCAAGCGCAGAAGAAATGACCACTCAAACCATCTGCAATGGGTCGACACCTGACGGATGGACTTTTCAAGCGGACGCGATTGGTGATCAGTTTTTGCATATAGTTTGGACCGGTGCTCTGGGCCAAAACCGCGCTACCATTCTGACCTTCTACAATGAGAACACCGACGGTTACCCTGTATTCCGTGGTCTATTTCAAAAGGATGTTGAAGTACTTCTTGTCGACAAATCCGGTGGCAACCCCGGCGACGAAACTGAGGCTATGGTCTATTCGCGCGAATGGGGTTGGAACACTGGTAAATGTCGCCAGTTGAAAAAAGAGACAGCGATAGAAACAGCAGATTCGTCCGAGGTGCGACGGTCACTCCTTGGAAGCCGCGATGCCTCCGCGGCGAACTGGCTGAGAAGAAATGGGTTTTCCCTAGGAAATGTCGTCGAGATCACCAGAACAGGTAAAGTCGAGCGTTGGGGACGTGAGCAAGATGGCCATGTTTACGTCGTCTTCTACAATGGAATTGTGTCTGAGGTTCTGGAGGCATCTCCGTAAGATGACCAAGAATTCCAATCCGAACACGCGTTGCGACCAATGGTTCAAATCACTGCTATTCGTCAATCCTTCCTCCGTGTTCCATAAAACGCAATCCACTGAAGAGCCTGACACCCTCAATCCACGGAGTATTTCAACTTTGTCATCCCTCTAAAAATACTCAGCACCGCGCTCCAGCCAAAGACCTGCTGGCAAGGCGAAGTGGGTAGGTCCTGTTCGGAGAATTCGAGTGAGGTCGCCATAAAGTCAATGCTCAAGTCTTTTTCATACTACGGTACAATCAAACCAAAAGTTCTGGCTGGCATTTTCGTCTGCGCGCTCTCTTGCTTCAAAACGGGATACGCAGAAGAAATCAAAGTGTAGAAAAGCGTGCAATTTTGACCCCCTAAGCGGGGAAATCGGCGTCCAAATTTGACCCCTCCCTATGGTTGTAGACATCCTTTTCATTGAGCAGTCGATGGAGAGGCAAGCGGGATGATTTGCGTGGAAACTATTAGAAAAGTGCGTCGCTTACACCTGATCGAAAAAAAGAGCATCAAGGAAATTTGCCGTTCGCTCAATTTGAGCCGTGCAACGGTTCGAAAGATAATCCGATCGGGAGTGACGGAGTTCAAATATGAGCGCAAATCGCAGCCATACCCGGTGCTCGGGCCTTGGCGCGCGCGTCTGGATGAAACGCTTGAGGAGAACGAGGCGCTTCCGAAGAAACACCGCAAGCGGATGACCAAAATCTGGAAGGAACTCTCCGATGATGGTTTTGGCGGCGGGTATGACAGTGTTCGACGCTACACAAAGAATTGGCGCATTGCGCACGGCCGACAACAGGCGCAGGCGTTCATCCCGCTGATCTTTGATCCTGGGGAGGCGTACCAGTTCGACTGGAGTGTGGAGACGGTTTTGATGGACGGTGCACTCACGACCGTGAAGGTTGCCCATTTCAAACTTTGCCTGACTTCCGACATTTTTTCGTATAAGTCATTGATATTATTATGCCTTGGTTGCCAAAAGGCACTACACGGACTTTTTTCGCCAGCGATTGTTTCGGAGTGTTGAGGGAGCTCAGGCTTTGGTCTGGCCAGTTTTTCGGGTGCGCCCGGGGGGTATCTTGAAAGGGGCTTCGTTCCAGGTCAGGCCGACGCAGGTGAGGATGCGTCTGGCATCGACCGTGGCATGGCTTGGCATGCCGTAGCGGTCAGGGGTGCCTTTGTGGCGCAGGATCGAGAGCTGCAATGCGTTCAACTCGTTGCGGATACGAGCCGGGCTCATCGGGTGTCCGAGCAGGTCCAGATGCTTGCGCAGGTGCTGCAGGCAGCAGAAGGCCATGTAGCAGATGGCGATATGGGCCCGGACCCGACGCGGCGACCAGTGATAGATGGGCCGGATTTTCAGATCGTGCTTGTTGGTGCGGAAGCAGGCTTCGATCTCCCACAACTGGTGATAGCGGGCAATGACGTCCTGTGCCTCCAGTTCGTCCGCACCATGAACAACAATGGCATGCAGCCCGTCCCATTGTGCCGCTGCCTTGATCTTTGCATCATCCAGCGTGACGTCCCCGCTGTCGGGGAAGGCCAGGAAGCGGCCATATCCCCGGCTGCTGAAGCTGCCGGGTTTGCGAGAGCGCTTGAGCTTCTTGTGCAGCTTTTCGATTGCCTTGTCGCGCTTGTGGGCATCATTGCGTGCCCGGGTGGGTGACCAGGTCACAATGACCCGCGCTCCCTCCTGGTCGATCACCTTGTACCAGCCCTTCTCGGTTGCCTCTTCAGAACCGTGTCCAGCCCAAGGCTGGCGTCCCTCCGGGCTCAAAATGTTCGCCTTCACGGCGGCCGGGGCGGACTTCATGCGATAGCCGAGGATGTAGGGCAGACCCTTGTTCTGCAACATCTGCTGGTTGTCCTTGCTGAGCATGGCGGCATCGGCCACGAACGTGACCCTGGCCACGTCGAAGCGTCCCTCCAACGCCTTCAGCGCAGCTTCCAGCGTATGACCTTCCCAGGTGTTTCCCGGGAAGAGTTCATAGCCCACAGGCAGCCCATCGGAGGTGACGATCAGCGCCAGCATGACCTGAGCGCGGTGATGCTTGCCATCCTTGCTGAAGCCCTTGGCCAGAAGATGATCCTGCTCGACCCCGTCCGCATCCTCGGCCGGGTCCTCGCGCTCGGTGTCAAAGGCCAGGGTCGTGCAATCGTAGAACAGCACGGTCACTGGCCCGCCCAGCAACTTCTCTGCCGCCGCGTGAGAGGTTTTGCAAATCCCGTCTATCACCGGCGTATTGATGTAATCCATGCTCCGATAGACCACGTCCAGATTGAGCGTGATGCCTGCCTGGTTCTCCAACGCCTCCACGGTCGCGCGCTTGCTCTCGGGCTGTGCGATCCGCGCCATAACCAGCTCTTTCACAATGCGATTGGCACTTTTACGCGCCGCCCCCAGAAGGGCCCCCCAACCCAGTTGGTCATACATCGTCCCCATGACATCCCGCAGACCCAGAGAGACCCGCGCCTCCTCACGGCACTCGGCAAGATCAACGCCAAGCTTGTCCGGCCGCGGAGCGCGGCGCACCAGCGCCTGCAGATCGGCATATTCCGTGGGCGTGAACAGTTCCATTTGCGGCGAGCGATCAATGCGTAATTGCTCCATCAAGCGGCCCGCCAGACGCTTGATATCCTCAATCTCGCTGTCGTTATGGGCCACACCCACATGGCGCAGGATCTTCTGGCGTACCTTGGAGCCGGTGCGGACGGATTCAACGATCTGGATCCGTGTGCGGTTGAGCTTTGCGTCATGTTTGGTGCGGATGAACATGGGCGAAGAGGTTAGCCATCTGAAGGCCCATGTCAATACTTTTTATAATAATGGGGCACTACAACGCGCCTCTGAGCAACCACACCTGAAAACAAACCAAAAACCCAGTCAGATCAACAAAAAGGTCGGAAGTCAGGAAATCACTGCTATTCGTCAATCCTTCCTCCGTGTTCCATAAAACGCAATCCACTGAAGAGCCTGACACCCTCAATCCACGGAGTATTTCAACTTTGTCATCCCTCTAAAAATACTCAGCACCGCGCTCCAGCCAAAGACCTGCTGGCAAGGCGAAGTGGGTAGGTCCTGTTCGGAGAATTCGAGTGAGGTCGCCATAAAGTCAATGCTCAAGTCTTTTTCATACTACGGTACAATCAAACCAAAAGTTCTGGCTGGCATTTTCGTCTGCGCGCTCTCTTGCTTCAAAACGGGATACGCAGAAGAAATCAAAGTGTAGAAAAGCGTGCAATTTTGACCCCCTAAGCGGGGAAATCGGCGTCCAAATTTGACCCCTCCCTATGGTTGTAGACATCCTTTTCATTGAGCAGTCGATGGAGAGGCAAGCGGGATGATTTGCGTGGAAACTATTAGAAAAGTGCGTCGCTTACACCTGATCGAAAAAAAGAGCATCAAGGAAATTTGCCGTTCGCTCAATTTGAGCCGTGCAACGGTTCGAAAGATAATCCGATCGGGAGTGACGGAGTTCAAATATGAGCGCAAATCGCAGCCATACCCGGTGCTCGGGCCTTGGCGCGCGCGTCTGGATGAAACGCTTGAGGAGAACGAGGCGCTTCCGAAGAAACACCGCAAGCGGATGACCAAAATCTGGAAGGAACTCTCCGATGATGGTTTTGGCGGCGGGTATGACAGTGTTCGACGCTACACAAAGAATTGGCGCATTGCGCACGGCCGACAACAGGCGCAGGCGTTCATCCCGCTGATCTTTGATCCTGGGGAGGCGTACCAGTTCGACTGGAGTGTGGAGACGGTTTTGATGGACGGTGCACTCACGACCGTGAAGGTTGCCCATTTCAAACTTTGCCATAGCCGCATGCCATTCTCCATTGCCTATCCGCGCGAGACGCAGGAGATGGTCTTTGATGCCCACGACGAGGCCTTCAAATTCTTTGGTGGAGGCTGCATCAACGGGATCTACGATAACATGACGACCGCCGTCGATGCGATCCTGTCGGGCAAGGAAAGAAAGTTCAACAAGGCATTCTCCCGGATGTGTTCTCATCATCTGGTGAACCCGATCGCCTGTACGCGCGCGGCCGGTTGGGAGAAGGGTCAGGTTGAGAATCTGGTCAAGGAGAGCCGCGCCTATAGTTTTACACCGCGTCTGGAGGTGGCCGACTTCGATGAATTGAATGCCCGGCTGCAAAAAGACGCGATCAAACGCGCAAAAGAACTGCGGCATCCGGAAAACCTGGAGGTGACGGTCTGGGAGGAGTTCCAGCAGGAAAAGCCGCTGCTGTGTCAATCGGCATTGAATAATGACCCCCCATCGGCGTCCAAATTTGACCCCCCTTGGAGCTAAGAGGGGCGTTGAGGGGGTCGTGTTTAGGTTGATTCAGGAGGGGGTGGACAGCAGGTCAAACCGAAAAGAGAGCGTAGCTCGACTGAAGGTTTGACCTGCTGTCTGTTTTGAATTTATTCCCCGATTTCGAGGTTAGTCGCGGTGGTTAATTCGCCAGCTTTCGTTCCCGGTTTCGATGATATCGCAATGGTGTGTCAGTCGATCCAGGAGAGCAGTGGTCATTTTGGCATCTGTGAACACACTCGGCCATTCAGCAAATGCGAGGTTGGTTGTTAGCAGAATAGACGTTCGCTCGTACAGTTTGCTGATGAGATGGAAGAGTAATCGTCCACCAGACTCTGCGAACGGCAGATAACCGAGTTCGTCTATAATCACGAGGTCGACGCGGATCAGCTGCTCGCTGAGCCGCCCGGCGTTGCCTTCGCGATGTTCAGCCTCCAGCTTGTTCGCGAGATCCACAGCGCTGAAGAACCTGACCCGCCGGCGGTTATTGACCGCGTGGCCCCCGATCGCTGTTGCGAGATGCGTTTTGCCCGATCCGGTTCCACCGACCAGCACGCCATTCCTGGCCTGGTCCATAAAATCGCCGTCATGAAGATTGCGCACGACTTCCTCGTTGACGGGGCTGACCGTGAAGTCGAACTCAGGTAAGGACTTGCAGACCGGGAACTTTGCGGCACCCATCTGATACCGGATCGAGCGCGCAGTCTTTTCGGCCAGTTCGGCCGTGAGGAGTTCGGCCACGACCTGTTGGGGCCGCCAGTTGTTTTTGGCTGCGGCCTGCATCACTTCGTCAAAGCAGTTGACGATGCCTGGCAACTTCAGTTGACGGGCAAGTTCGAGAATTTCCTTACGCAGTTGCATGGGAGCCTCCAAGCCTGTCATAGCGAGCGCAATCCGCGATCGGTGCCATTTTCAGCTGCAGGTGGGCAGGCGGCTCAATCGCCTTTGGCGGCGGGGGATTGGTGCGCCGAGAGACAATGTTCAGGATCGCATCGGCCTTGCGCAGCCGTCGGATGTGCCCCGCAGATGGGTCCAGATCTGCGTCATTGCCGGTGGTAGGTCCCAGTCACGGAACGGTGCTCCATTGCGCAGAGCGCCAGGCTTGCGCTTGAGGACGGGCACATAGTGCCAAGGGTTGAAGATCGTTTTT
>NZ_CBDAQX010000025.1:0-10272 GCF_965199275.1 Ruegeria sp.
AATGGGGCAAACATTACGAACCCTTTTTTTCGGCCAAAACACCATTTTTTGGCATAATTCCCTCGGGTTTAGGGGATTTAGGGGTTAAATCTTCTTTTTCATGCAAATACCCAGCTTTTCTAACCATCCAATATTGAGATATATCAAAAAAAACGAAATGAAAAAAATCGAGTTGTTGTTCATGGTCACAAACTCAAGTCGAGTTTTTTCACTAAACAAAAACATGCCAAAGAACATTTTTTTTTTTTGACACATTATTTTGCAAAATTTATTGTCTCAGGAAACCTCAGTTGAACTTATTCTGATAGGAAATTTAACGCTGAATCCGATGGTACCAACCGTTTTGTTCTACAGTTTATAGTTTTTGAGATATCGGCGTTTTCCGGAGGACACTATTTTTTTTAAAAATTTTTTTTTTTAAAAAAAACGCAATTTTCGGTCATAAAAAAAGACCTTTTCCCGATTGTGCAGAAACTTGAAATTTACAGGTTAGCATTCTCTATTGAGTATCTGATGATGTTCAGTTGCATTTTGTTCTACACGTTTTAGTTTTTGAGAAAATTAAGTTTGAAATTTTATTAAAAACCGTTTTTTTAAAAAAAAACGATTTTTGGCAAAGTTTGAAGGCAAAAAAAACTAATTTACCAACATGCCACACCGTTCAAAATTGGATATTAGATAGCCAATTATACATGCCTAACTCACATGAAAAGGATTTACAATACAGTGATTAGCTTTAGAGAAATTTAACTTCAAATATTGGCAAACTTTTTTTTTGGTGCAAAACTTGATTTTTGGCCATGTTTGGTCCTCAAAAAACATCGTTTTCAGACGTACTAGAACCTTGATATTTCCATATGTTGTAGATGTATTTGTGGACATGTTGTGCTGAAAAAGGATTTTTGATATGAGTTTCATGGTGTGAGAAAAACAACTTGAAAATTTGTTAAAATTTTTTTTTTCAAAAATTTTAAAAAACATGATTTTTGGCAAAGTTTGAAGGCAAAAAAAACTATTTTGCAAATTTGCCACACCGTTCAAAATTGGATATTAGATAGCCAAATATACATGCTTAACTCACATGTAAAGGATTCACAATACAGTGATTAGCTTTAGAGAAATTCAACTTCAAAATTTGGCAAACTTTTTTTGTGGTGCAAAACTCGAATTTCGGCCATGTTTGGTCTTCAGAAAAAAATGTTTTCAAACGTACTAGTACTTTGATATTTCCATATGTTGTAGATAATTATGTGGACATGTTGTGCTGAAAAAGGATTTTTGATATGAGTTTTGTGATGTGAGAAAATTAACTTCAAAGTTTGTTAAAATTTTTTTTAGGCAAAAATTCGAAAAAAAACGATTTTTGGCAAAGTTTGGTACTCAGAAAAGATCGTTTTAAGACGTACTAGAACTTTGATATTTCAATATTTTGTTGATGATTTTGTGGACATGTTGTGCTGAAGAAGGATTTTTGATATGAGTTTTGTGGTGTGAGAAAAATAACTTTAAAATTTGGTAAAATTTTTTTTGGGGCAAAAATTCAAGAAAAAACGATTTTTGGCAAAGTTTGAAGGCAAAAAAAATAAACTTGCAAACATGTCACACCGTTAACAATTGGATATTAGATAGCCGTTTAAACATGCTAAACTTACATGAAAAGGAGTTACGATACATTGATCAACTTTGGAGAAATTCAACTTCAAATATTGGCAAAGTTTTTTTTTTGGTTCAAAACTCGATTTTTGGCCATGTTTGGTTCTCAACAAAGAACGTTTTCTGACACAGTACAACCTTGATATTTCAATATTTTGTAGATAATTATGTGGACATGTTGTACTGAAAAAGGATTTTTGATAGAAGTTTTGTGGTGTGAGAAAACTAATTTCAAAATTTGTTAAAATTTTTTTAAGCAAAAATTGCTTTTTTTTGAAATGTGTGGTTGCCAAAATAAAACACTTGCGAACGTATTAAAGCCTGAATATTTCAGATTTCGGTAGCTAAGACAACATGCTTTCCGCACATAAATTTGATTTGGTATACGTTGTTTAACTTATGAGAAAATTCAATGCAAAACTTAACATTATTCACTTGGGGGAGCAAATATTGATTTTACTCGATGTTTGACTAACAAAAAAAACATTTCCAAATGCAATAGAACCTTCACATTTCATGAATTGGTAGTTAATTTAGCATGCTTTAGTTATTAAAACTTGTTTTTTCATACACATTTTCAGTTTTGAGAAAAAAATTATTTCAATTAGACAAAACTTTTAAGGGGGGCTAAAAATTCATTTTTGGCAATGTTTGGTTAACAAAAATAGTATTGTTCAATTGTTTTAGGGGCTCCAAATTTTGGAATCTGGTAGCAAACATTTATATGTTTATCGTATTGATAACCGATGTTTGATATATGAATTCTGTTTTGAGAAAAAAATTTTCAAAGTTGACTTAAATTTTACGACCGCACGAAAAGGTCGTTTTCGGCAATGTTCGGTTAACAAAAATAGTATTGTTCAATTGTTTTAGAGGCTCCAAATTTTGGAATCTGGTAGCAAACATTTATATGTTTATCGTATTGATAACCGATGTTTGATATATGAATTCTGTTTTGAGAAAAAAATTTTCAAAGTTGACTTAAATTTTACGACCGCACGAAAACGTCGTTCTCGGCAATGTTTGGTTAACAAAAATAGTATTGTTCAATTGTTTTAGAGGCTCCAAATTTTGGAATCTGGTAGCAAACATTTATATGTTTATCGTATTGATAACCGATGTTTGATATATGAATTCTGTTTTGAGAAAAGAATTTTCAAAGTTGACTTAAATCTTACGACCGCACGAAAAGGTCGTTTTCGGCAATGTTTGGTTAACAAAAATAGTATTGTTCAATTGTTTTAGAGGCTCCAAATTTTGGAATCTGGTAGCAAACATTTATATGTTTATCGTATTGATAACCGATGTTTGATATATGAATTCTGTTTTGAGAAAAAAATTTTCAAAGTTGACTTAAATTTTACGACCGCATGAAAACGTTGTTTTCGGCAATGTTTGGTTAACAAAAATAGTATTGTTCAATTGTTTTAGAGGCTCCAAGTTTTGGAATCTGGTAGCAAACATTTATATGTTTATCGTATTGATAACCGATGTTTGATATATAAATTCTGTTTTGAGAAAAGAATTTTCAAAGTTGACTTAAATTTTACGACCGCACAAAAACGTCGTTTTCGGCAATGTTTGGTTAACAAAAATAGTATTGTTCAATTGTTTTAGGGGCTCCAAGTTTTGGAATCTGGTAGCAAACATTTATATGTTTATCGTATTGATAACCGATGTTTGATATATGAATTCTGTTTTGAGAAAAAAATTTTCAAAGTTGACTTAAATTTTACGACCGCATGAAAACGTCGTTTTCGGCAATGTTTGGTTAACAAAAATAGTATTGTTCAATTGTTTTAGAGGCTCCAAATTTTGGAATCTGGTAGCAAACATTTATATGTTTATCGTACTGATAACCGATGGTTGATATATGAATTCTGTTTTGAGAAAAAAATTTTCAAAGTTGACTTAAATTTTACGACCGCACGAAAAGGTCGTTTTCGGCAATGTTTGGTTAACAAAAATAGTATTGTTCAATTGCTTTCGAGGCTCCAAATTTTGGAATCTGGTAGCAAACATTTATATGTTTATCGTATTGATAACCGATGTTTGATATATGAATTCTGTTTTGAGAAAAAAATTTTCAAAGTTGACTTAAATTTTACGACCGCATGTAAACGTCGTTTTCGGCAATGTTTGGTTAACAAAAATAGTATTGTTCAATTGTTTTAGAGGCTCCAAATTTTGGAATCTGGTAGCACACATTTATATGTTTATCGTACTGATAACCGATGGTTGGTATATAAATTCTGTTTTGAGAAAAGAATTTTCAAAGTTGACTTAAATTTTACGACCGCACGAAAACGTCGTTTTCGGCAATGTTTGGTTAACAAAAATAGTATTGTTCAATTGTTTTAGAGGCTCCAAATTTTGGAATCTGGTAGCAAACATTTATATGTTTATCGTATTGATAACCGATGGTTGATATATGAATTCTGTTTTGAGAAAAGAATTTTCAAAGTTGACTTAAATTTTACGACCGCACGAAAACGTCGTTTTCGGCAATGTTTGGTTAACAAAAATAGTATTGTTCAATTGCTTTCGAGGCTCCAAATTTTGGAATGTGGTAGCAAACATTTATATGTTTATAGTATTGATAACCGATGTTTGATATATGAATTCTGTTTTGAGAAAAAAATTTTCAAAGTTGACTTAAATCTTACGACCGCATGTAAACGTCGTTTTCGGCAATGTTTGGTTAACAAAAATAGTATTGTTCAATTGTTTTAGGGGCTCCAAGTTTTGGAATCTGGTAGCAAACATTTATATGTTTATCGTACTGATAACCGATGGTTGGTATATAAATTCTGTTTTGAGAAAAGAATTTTCAAAGTTGACTTAAATTTTACGACCGCACGAAAACGTCGTTTTCGGCAATGTTTGGTTAACAAAAATAGTATTGTTCAATTGTTTTAGAGGCTCCAAATTTTGGAATCTGGTAGCAAACATTTATATGTTTATCGTATTGATAACCGATGGTTGATATGTGAATTCTGTTTTGAGAAAAGAATTTTCAAAGTTGACTTAAATTTTACGACCGCACGAAAACGTCGTTTTCGGCAATGTTTGGTTAACAAAAATAGTATTGTTCAATTGTTTTAGAGGCTCCAAATTTTGGAATCTGGCAGCAAACATTTATTAGCTTATGGTAGTAAAAGCTGATGTTTGTAATGTGGTTTGGGTTTTGAGAAAAAAATTTTCAAAGTTGACCAAATACTACCAGCGCACGAAAAGGTCGTTTTCGGCAATGTTTGGTTATAAAAAAAAATATTGTTCCAATGCCTTAGAGGCTCCAAATTTTGGGGTCTGGTAGTAAAATTGTACATGTTTATCGTAGTAAAAACCAATTTTTGATATGTGGTTTGGATTTTGAGAAAAAAAAATCTTAACTTTGACAAAATTGATTCGTGAAAAAACGATTTTTTGCAAAATTGGCATTATTTGCTTGATGGAAAAAGTACTTTAGTAATGCTCGACAAACTTCAAACTTAAAACAATGTTGGAACAAACGAGGTGCTTTTTGCATCAACAAATAGATTTTCGATATGTTGTTTGGTTCTTTAGAAAATTAACTCCAAACTTGGACAAAAATGACTTTCTGATAAAATTTTCTATTTTTTTGCCAAGTTTTTTATACTAACTTTTCAATCCTGGGATTGTTTTAAATGAGATTTTGGTTGCTCTTGTTTTGCCAGGTTTTCCTATGATCAAGCATCGTTTTACTGCAATTTTTTTTCTATGGGTCAATTTTGAATCGTTCTTCGATCTCCTTTTGACAACACTGTTGGCAATTTATTGTACGGTTTTATGATTAATTATTTCGTATTGCATCTTAAACTGTTGGCAAACTGCAACGTATTACGTATTATACCTCAATACGATTAATTAATTCGTATTGCATCTTAAACTGCAACTGCAAAGTACCACATCTTAATATGACTGCAAAACTGCAATAATAGCGTTCATTAACACAATATATTGACCTGATTTTTCTATTTATTGCCCAATTTTTTTTTGAAAACAGTGCAAAGAACTTTCACAACTACAACAAAACGCAAAAAAAACAAGACTCTTTTAACTAATCTCATGAATAATCACTCCACAACAAATTTAAAACAGCAAGAACAAAAACCGAACAAAGAACTAGCAGAACAAACTAAAAACGAACGAAGATGTTGATCGCGACTTGGTACGCAGTGACCCCAACTACTGCAAGCCACACATAGCTCATCAAACGATATCAGTTATAAATGCAACGACACAAAACACTGAGTGTAGTTGGTCATTTAATTGCAAAACATTTCTAGAAATTTACCACCATCACAAATAGTGCGAACAAAGATGTAAGAACTATTCTTTGCACGTAACGTAGAAAATCTTATGACCTTGCAAACATGATAAGCATTCATGCAGTTAGACGGTAAAAGCAAGAAGCACAATCAGATTCACAAAAACAAGCCACACAATCTGTTTCTAGTTTAGAAATTCAAACACATTTGAACGTAATTGTATACAATTTCTAAGTTACGTATACGGCACTTTGGGATTTCAGCAACTGCCAAGAGTTTTTGAACATATGTAGTACTCGAGACAAAACACCACTGCTGATACCAGAGCAACGTCTGACTGACCTAAGCTGCTGTCGGCCCGACGGCGCAGAGTTCACACGTTTAGGCAGCAAATTCTAACCCTCAGTTCTTGCGTAGTTATGAGGCTCACGACCAAATGTTGTCTACTGGGTCTAAACATATTAATGTGCCAAACGAACTCTCGACAGCAAAATAATTGAAACACAAAAACCTTGTAACGAAAAGCAACAAAATTCAACTACGAATCAAACCAAGATTTGCCGCTTGAGAAGCAGACTTACTGGTCATTTAAACAGTATGTTTGCAGTAATTGGGCAGCTTGGAACAGGGGACAAAAAGTCGTCCATCGAAAACATGTCCAGTTTACGGCTGCTGTCAGCTGTCAAAATTATAAGAGCATGGACTTTAAACAGTTACTATTAAGTTCAATCATTCAAATTGCAAACTGGGATCAAACTTGCAATCCAGCAGAGCCGAAAAGGAACATCACAAAATGCACACCTTGACTTGCTTGGAAGCGAGTGGGACTTCCAATAGTCGTAGAAACTGGCTTCATTTGGTTCATCGTGCAACGCCATTCTTTTCCTTTAACGCAGCACCTATACATGCACACTTCGGTAATATTTTCATCAAGGCTTCTTCTAGTTTAGCTACGAACAGAAACGCTAGAAAGGCACACCATAATACCACAAGAAAAACATTTCTATCTCAAATCAGCGCCAATCGATTATATTTCAGGGCATACCATACTTATTAATTGAGTGTGCGAATCAATTACTAAATACGACGACGTAATGACGTTTTGTCAAGGCGTATTTCTTTGAATGTTTCAATATGAGCAAATGGCATAATCAATACTACAAAAAAGAACTTCTAAACTTGCAATAACACGTACAAATCAAGACATATGCTCACTGTATTCGAGGGCTCATTCGACTTTTTCCATTGCAGGTTTTAAGCTTACTTTAATCAACAAGAAAATATGCACGTTTTTACAACAATATATTTTTAAAAGCACACTTACGTTTTGCTTTTCACATTTCCGATGACGTTGGACGATAATAAGCAGTACACTTTCGTGAAAGACTTGCTTTTGCATATTCAGAATTTCTAAACATAAAAAAAAACTTCAGAAACCCATCATATATTTATCTCAGCAACAAAAAATGCTGAGCATTTGGCATAGACAAAAACAGTTCCGCAAAAAACCGACAAAACTTAATGATGTTTGGATGCTATAAGCGTGATGGTCGCGTCAATGATATAAATGGACGGCGTCAATTTTGCAAAAATTGAAAAGACAAAATTGTGTAAAATGCGGTCACAATGATTAATATATTAAGCCGGCAAGCCAGGAAAATAGTGGCACTGTTTGTAAACCTGATTTCAGCTCTATGCGCTTGTCAGTAATATTGCGATTGCTCTGTTTAAAGAGCACGCATGACTGAACAAGAACAAAAGGGATTAGTGCGAAATTGTCGCTTTGCGCTTGCAATCTTGAGGTGTCAAACCACGTGTTGCTTAGTTTCGTTGAAACAAATTCCAGCGTGTTTTGACTTTTCATGGACGTGCAGAATACTAGAAATTCTTCCTTTTGTTTGATTAGAAAACTTTGTAAAAGTTTTTAATAATTACCAGTCAGCACATTCACAAAAATTACACTTGACGCTAAACACCGCAATAAGTTGACTGCGTAACGGCTGGCGTAAATTCTACGAAACTAGCGTCAACGAAAAGTATACGGCGTCAAAGCACATCACTGGCTATAAGTAAGAGCTGCTAACAGTATCGTTACCTCAAGATTTCTTGAAAAGCATAATGATTTTCTTAAATGCACAATTTCTATTCTCTATAAATCGCCTGAGGCAAAACAACCAATATTATCCTCGAATATATTTTACAATTCAAGAAAGAGCAATCTCCTACACATGCCACTTGCATGATAAACTTGCACAACTTGCTGATATATTGCAAAACTGCCCCAAAAATGTAATTTGCCCAAATTTTTGTTGCATAACGTAAACAAACAAATTGAAATGTTTTTGATGCTTGCAAAACTGTAACTTGCCCAAAAGTTTGACTGGTGATGTAAATTAAAAAAAGGAATACTGCTGACATATAGCAAAACTGCACAAAAAATTAATATGCCTGCAGATTTGATCCATCACATTACAAAAAACACTGTACTGCTGTTGATGATCGGCAAACTGCCCAAAAACGTAGTTTGCTTAAACTTTTGGCAAGAAAAATAAACAAAAAAGTTGAAGTGCTGTTGATGTTTGGCAAAACTGTTCTAACTTTTGTCCCACAAAATAAACATAAAAATTGATTTGTTCTTGAGATTTGGCAAAACTGCCCAAAAAATGTAACTTCCCAAAACTTTTGACACATCAGTTCACAGAAAAATTAAGTGCATTTTATGCTTTGCAAAACTGCTTGAAAAAGTAATTTGCCCGAATCTTTGGCTCAAAAAAATGCAGTGCTTTCAATGTATGGAAAATCTGCCCAAAAAATGTTAATAGCCCAAAATTTTGATGGGTAACTAATCAAAGAAAAATCATTGATTTATGTTCAAAATGTAGCAAAACTGCCCAAAAAATGTCGATTGCTTCAAATTTTTAATTTAAGAAAAATGCATTGCAGTTGATGTTTAGCATGACTGACAAGAAAAATCAAAATTGCTTGAAATTTTCACATGTATCACAAATTTTGGATGCCCTTGAACCCTCCATTTCCGATGCCCATGCTCAAAAAAACTCTACATTTGTAAGAGTTCAGTAGTACAGAATTTATACTGAGGGACTCGTTGCAAATGATAATTTTCAATCTATTACTATCAACAAGCATTAACAAATGTCATATGTGCAACACAAAATCAGATGTAGATGCCTTCATTCAAAGCTATTACACATAAACTATCTACACATTAGCCAAAAATTATCTGATGAATGCACATGCACATGCTTTGCTATCCAGATATTTAATTTTAAGCATTTTTAAAATGCAATAATTGTATAATCCATGCATATTGATATGCTATCATCAGTATTTTAGAATCAAGCATTTGCTATGAACACAGGAACTTGAAAAGGTAAACAACATTTTATCCATGTTTTTTCATTTCACAAACACATCACAAACAACTTGTGTAACTGCAGCAAAGTCTTCTGGATACTTTAAAAAAATTTTCAAAATAACAGCATAACTTGATACATCAAAAAAAGGCTATACAGAACTTGCAATTTGTACAATCTACTCAAATTCATACATCGAAAAATTTATCAATAAAGCAATGGATTTATTCCATAACATGCATGAATCTGCTTTTGAATTATATTTTTCTTAAGAAAAGCAAAAATTCAAAAAGAACTAATCGAATTTGGATTAACAATAAATTAAGAAAAGTAAATCGTATATACAATACATCTTAGACAAAATAGCAAAAACCAAATCCAACTACACAACAGCTAGAAACCGTTATTTCCGAACATTAAGTTTCAAAAAGCAATTAAGTATTACCAGACCTTAATAAACCAATGGATTTATTCTTTGAAGTGTATGAATCTGCCTTAAATGGTATTTCTTTTGAAAATCAAAAGGGACTACAAGTTAAATTGTATAAGCAGTACATCTTAGACAAAATAATGGAAACCAATCTGACTACACAACAGCTAGAAGTTTTATTCTCAAACATTAAGTTTTAAAAAAACAGTAAAGTTTCAAACAGTCAGGAAAAAAATTGAAACCAATCGAAAAATTCTGAACAATATTTATTGGAAGAAAAAAAGAAAAAAAATTAGGCAAGTAAGCTTACCATTGAAATCAGAATCTCCATTGTTCGTTCATTCATTCTTCCATTTTCAATCTTTCATTGCTTTTATTTCATATTTCATTATTCCATTTTACACAGCATTTTATAATCCATTTTAACAACTTTGCTGTTTTAAAAGTCATGCAATAATGAGCTTATAACAAAACAGGATCAATTTCCATTGTTCATTTATTATTCTATTTTCAATCTTTCATT
>NZ_CBDAQX010000026.1:0-20000 GCF_965199275.1 Ruegeria sp.
CGTCTGTTGCGACCGAAAATCGCCTCGAGGTCCATTGGGACCCACTTCGTTTTTCGTGCGAGCAAATTGCGACGACGCAGGTCGCGGCCCAGCGTCGCACTTCGATGTCGATCGCAACTCCGGCTCTTGCCTTTCGTCTGCCCGAAGTCACCTCGCTCGTCGGCTCCGGCCTTTGCTCCGTTTTCTACTTCGGCTCTTGCCGTTCGCACTGTCTCTGTTTGCCCGAAGTCTCCGACCCCGGCTTTCGCCTTCTTTCTCGCCGAAGCTTCCGACCTCGGCTCCGGCCTTTGCCTTTGCCTTTGCCTTTTCCTTTTCCTTTTCTCTCTGACCGAGATCTCCGACCTCGGCTCCGACCTTTGCACCGTCTTTCGACCGAAGTCTCCGACCTCGACTCCGGCCTTCGCACCGTCTCTCTGCCCGAAGTCTCTCCGACCTCGGCTCCGGCCTTCGCACCGTCTCTCTGCCCGAAGTCTCTCCGACCTCGGCTCCGGCCTTCGCACCGTCTCTCTGCCCGAAGTCTCTCCGACCTCGGCTCCCGCCTTCGCACCGTCTCTTTGCCCGAGATCTCCGACCTCGGCTCCGACCTTTGCACCGTCTTTCGACCGAAGTCTCCGACCTCGGCTCCGGCCTTCGCACCGTCTCTCTGCCCGAAGTCTCTCCGACCTCGGCTCCGGCCTTCGCACCGTCTCTCTGCCCGAAGTCTCTCCGACCTCGGCTCCCGGCCTTCGCACCGTCTCTTTGCCCGAGATCTCCGACCTTTGCACCGGCTCTTTCGACCGAAGTCTCCGACCTCGGCTCCCGCCTTCGCACCGTCTCTCTGCCCGAAGTCTCCGACCTCGGCTCCCGCCTTCGCACCGTCTGTGAGACCTTCGGGGCTCTCTCAACGCTTCGCGATCGCCATGCCGCTCAGGCGAGAACGAGACCCCGGCCTCCTCGCCGCTCGTCTGGCGGCGATCTTCTTGTCTGTCGATATTCAGTCCACGATTCGAGAATCGAGCTGTCCGGCCGCTCGCCTGATGGCCGACGGCCGTCGCGGGCCGCCGACCGGCACCGAGCCGGACGCGAGTGGTTCGAGCACCGACGTCCGCAGGACGCCGGCTATCTGTCGCCCCGTCGGGGACAAGCGACCGACATTCCGCGAGGTCGAGGATCGCACTTTTTCGGTTCGGATTCCGACTTAGAGGCGTTCAGCCGTAATCCGACAGACGGTAGCTTCGCGCCATCGGCCCGTCGACCGAGCACGCGTACCAAACGTTTGAGGCTGTGGTTCCTCTCGTACTGAACAGCATTGCCGTCACCATCCTCGACGGAGTTGCCGACGCGCGAGCCGAGACCCGCGCGCCGCAGCGACTTCGCGCTTCGTTAGCACCAGTGTGGTCTTTGCCGATTGAATCGGTAGGGTAAAACTAACCTGTCTCACGACGGTCTAAACCCAGCTCACGTTCCCTGTTAGCGGGTGAACAATCCGACGCTTGGCGAATTCTGCTTCGCAATGATAGGAAGAGCCGACATCGAAGGATCAAAAAGCAACGTCGCTTCGGACGCTTGGCTGCCACAAGCCAGTTATCCCCACGGTAGTTTTTCGAACACCTCTCGCCGTTGCGCCCGACGATGAGCCCCGCCGCTTTGTGGCCCGGCGAAGAGACACGCGCGAGCCGGCAAACGGGGCTTCATAAACTTTCCAGCACGAAAGGATCGTTAGGCCGTGCTTTCGCAGTCGTTATTTGCACTGAAGATTTCGATCGACCGGGCTTTTGCCCTTATGTTCTGCACGAGATTTCCGTTCGCGATGAGCCCGACTTGGGATGCCTGCGTTATTCTTTGACAGATGTACCGCCCCAGTCAAACTCCCGTTCCGGGAGTGTCCGTCGCGTCGGAGACGAGCCGCTCGACCGGCCGCGCCCCGCCAGGGAGACGCGACCGCGCGGCCCGCTTGCGCGCTTTCATCGTACGTTCGTTTGCCTTCGACGTTAGCAGAGAGGTGCGATCGGAGTAGTGGTGTTGCACTGCGACTGACGTCTCCCACTTACTCTTTACCTCCGTCGCACCTTCACAGTCTCGCGTGACTAGAGTCAAATTCAACAGGGTCTTCTTTCCCCGCCGATCCGCCCAAGCCCGTTCCCTTGGCTGTGGGTTCGCTAGAGAGCAGCCAGGGACAGTGGGAATCTCGTTCATCCATTCATGCACGTCACTAATCAGATGACGAGGCATTTGGCTATTTAATGGTCTCACCGTCTTCATTGACCAACCGTTGGTGATGTTCCGGCGGAGTCTGACTCCCTGGGTCCCGTACCCATCAGCCGACGACAGCTCGACCGGATCGATCACTTGTCTCAGTCCTTCCAACGCTCGTGCTTCAACGACTCCTTAGGAGAAGGAGCACACCGAGTGCAACCTTCAGTTCCGGATTCATCGCGGGACTTCGCGAAGTCCGTGGCAGCGGCGGCTTTTTTTTGATCGCCTCTGCGTCGCGGCGCTCCGCCGCTGCCGAAACCGTGCGAAGTGCGCGCTCGAGACTGGCGCGATCGCGACGTGTGAGACCTTCGGGGCTCTCTGACGCTTCGCGATCGACCCCGCCATGCTAGGTCTTATTCCGACTTTTCCTTCTCAGCTCAGGCGATGAACCGAGACCCCGGCCTCGATCGCCGCTCGTCTGGCGGCCGATCTTGCTTGGTCTCGTCGATATTCCAGGTCCACCCGATTCGAGAATCGAGCTGTCCGGCCGCTCGCTCTGATGGCCGACGGCCGTCGCGGGCCGCACGACCGGCACCGAGCTCGGACGTGAGTCCGGGTTCGAGCACCGACGTCCGCAGGACGCCGGCTATCTGTCGCCCCGTCCACATGGGGACAATGGCGACTCGTACATTCCGCGAGGTCGAGGATCAGCACTTTTTCGGTTCGGATTCCGACTTAGAGGCGTTCAGCCGTAATCCGACAGACGGTAGCTTCGCGCCATCGGCCTCGTCGACCGATCGCACGCGTACCAAACGTTTGAGGCTGTGGTTCCTCTCGTACTGAACAGCATTGGCCGTCACCATCCTCCTCACATGACGGTCTAATTTCTGGCACGTTTCAATCGAAACTCGTCCCAAGGCTAATCGGTATCTCCACCTTGGCAATATGAAAGCGAATAAATTCGATTTTCTGCTTCGGCTTCAAAGCCGATCCCATCAGGCGAGTCGTGTCGCATTTGCCTTGCTCCGCAAGGACCTTTCCAATTCCCCCGGCCCCAAACTGGATGCCGAGCTTGTGGAGCCATCTGGCCCCACTGTGGGAAGATCGATATCACCCACTCTGAGACCCGTCACTATACGAAGCTGCTTTTTCGACCCCACTTTTTTGAGCCCCACTGAATAGGAGCGTTGAGACATAAATGTCTCGGCTTCGAAGACACTCAATTCCGGTGGATTCACTTGCCACCAAGTCATCGGCGAAGGTCGAAACTAGGCGTTCCGCCCTGTATCCACGAGGTCCAACTCGTCTGTTAGTAACAATCCGACGCTTGGCGAATTCTGCTTCGCAATGATAGGAAGAGCCGACATCGAAGGATCAAAAAGCAACGTCGCTTCGGACGCTTGGCTGCCACAAGCCAGTTATCCCCACGGTAGTTTTTCGAACACCTCTCGCCGTTGCGCCCGACGATGAGCCCCGAGGTGTCCGCCCAGCTGTCAACCGCTTTGTGGCCCGGCGAAGAGACACGCGCGAGCGCTTTCGGCAAACGGGGCTTCATAAACTTTCCAGCACGAAAGGATCGTTAGGCCGTGCTTTCGCAGTCGTTATTTGCACTGAAGATTTCGATCGACCGGGCTTTTGCCCTTATGTTCTGCACGAGATTTCCGTTCGCGATGAGCCCGACTTGGGATGCCTTGCGTTATTCTTTGACAGATGTACCGCCCCAGTCAAACTCCCGTTCCGGGAGTGTCCGTCGCGTCGGAGACGAGCCGCTCGACCGGCCGCGCCCCGCCAGGGAGACGCGACCGCGCGGCCCGCTTGCGCGCTTTCATCGTACGTTCGTTTGCCTTCGACGTTAGCAGAGAGGTGCGATCGGAGTAGTGGTGTTCGGCAGCACTGCAGACTGACGTCTCCCACTTACTCTTTACCTCCGTCGCACCTTCACAGTCTCGCGTGACTAGAGTCAAATTCAACAGGGTCTTCTTTCCCCGCCGATCCGCCCAAGCCCGTTCCCTTGGCTGTGGGTTCGCTAGAGAGCAGCCAGGGACAGTGGGAATCTCGTTCATCCATTCTCTGAGTTCATCTCATTCATGCACGTCACTAATCAGATGACGAGGCATTTGGCTACCTTAAGAGAGTCATAGTTACTCCCGCCGTTTACCCGCGCTTGTTCGAACTTCTTCACTTTGACATTCAGAGCACTGGGCAGAAATCACGTTGCGTCAACACCGGCCGACGGCCGTCGCATTGCTCTGTTTTAATTAAACAGTCGGATTCCCCTTGTCCGTTTTCAGTTCTTGATCGATACTTGTTGCACGATGCACCGCCGATCTTCCCTCGCGCTCGCTTGCCGCTTTCGCCGTCCGCTCGCCGCTCGCGCAAAACCGCCTCGGTCCCCGCGAAGGGACGTTCGAACGACAGTGCGCTCGCGATCTCGCCTTCGGCGTCCGGGCGCACGAGCCGAAAGTCAGGCTCGATCAGTGCGTATCTCGAGAGCCAATCCTTTTTCCGAAGTTACGGATCGATTTTGCCGACTTCCCTTGTCTGCATTGTTCGTTATCGGCCAGAGGCTACTCGCCTCGGAGACCTGCTGCGGTCGATCGGTACGCGCTCGCACGAGATTCAACTGCACTTGCCCGGATTTTCACGGGACGGCTCGGAGGCACCGGACGACGCCCAGCACGGACGTCGCTTTTCGGCCGCGCCGCCCACCGCTTCTCCGCTCGACGCGATTCCGCGGTCGACGTACTTCTGGCGACCTTACCAAGAAAAGAGAGCTCTTCCCGGGCTCCTGAGTCATCGTCTCCGGGGGTGTTTGCGTCGCCGCCAGGCCCCGGACCGCGCGAACGGCCCGAAGGCAAATCTCCGTGTCGAGGCTCGGGAATCGATGCCCGATTCCCTTTCGGTCGGCCAGGGACGCGCGCGCGCGCACCGAGTCGCGCTCGCCGTCCCCGCTGTGTCGCGGCACCTCGCCGCCACCCTCAGGCGCGGCTACACCACGATCGATCGACGTTCGCGTGGAACCCTTCTCCACTTCGGCCTTCGAGGGTTTCGCTTGAATGTTTGCTACTACCACCAAGATCTGCACCGCCGACCGCTCCGGCCGAGCTCGCGCCCCGGCCTTCGACGCGATCGGCGCGCCCGCCTACTCGAACGGGCGTGCGTCGCACGTTCGCTGTCGTGTCTCGTCGTGCACGCGTTCGACGGAGCACGGGCCCGACGCTCCAGCGCCATCCATTTTCAGGGCCGATCGATTCGGCAGGTGAGTCGTTACACATTCCTTAGCGGTTGCCGACTTCCATGGCCACCGACCTGCTGTCTCTATCGATCGACACCTTTTGTGGGCTCTGATGAGCGTCGCGTCGGGCGCCTTGTCTCCGCGTTCGGTTCATCCCGCATCGCCAGTCCTGCTTACCAAGAGTGGCCCACTCGGCAAAAGAAATCGTCGTCCGCCGGCGGCCTTTTTCCGGCTTCGCGAAGGCGCTCGGCCGTTCACGAATTGCGCAACGCTTCTGCTTTTTGCGCGCCTTCCCGTCGCTTGCCAATTGAAAGTTCGAGAATAGGTCGAGGACTTTTCGTCCCCGATCGATTGGCTTCTGCTACGTTTTCCGAGCAACTGAGCTCAACCTCTAATCGTTCGCTTTACCAGACACGATTTCGCGTTCCCTTGCCGGCTATCCTGAGGGAAACTTCGGCGGGAACCAGCTATTAGAAGGTTCGATTGGTCTTTCGCCCCTACGCTTAGGTCGGACGATCGATTTGCACGTCAGAATCGCGGCGGCCTTCCACCGGACTTTCGTCCGGCTTCGGCCTGCCCGAGCGTAGTTCACCATCTTTCGGGTCCTTGCAAATGCACTTCGGTTAGAGCCGCGCTTTGTCGCGCCTCCGAAGAGACGCGGTACGCGACCCCACTTTCGATCCGGCCCGCTGCCGACGTCGGCCGGCCAGCGGCTTCTCGTTTGCTCGCCTTCGCTTCGCATCGAGGCTTTTCGTTCGTTCGTTTCTCTTTGCTTGCGCATGCGTTAGACTCCTCGGTCCGTGTTTCAAGACGGGTCGCCAGGGCCGCAGCCGAATGAGCCGCGGACTGAGCGTCGTTCAGAGACGCCGATCCTCTCTCCCAGACCCGAGCGAGACTTCGGAAGCTCGCGTCGCCGAACGCCGCGCGAAGGCGACAGACGGTTTCGTGACGGAGCGACTTCGGTCCCGAGCACCTCGAGCCGGTCGCGGCCTTCTTCGGCGACGGTCAACGACGGCCGCAAAACACAAAGCTTCGCGGCCGAGCGACCGGGCCGAACGCCGGCTCGCCCTCGCGGTTTCTTTTCCTTCGGACGGTTTCGCGTTCTCTTTGACTCTCTCTTCAGAGTCCTTTTCAACTTTCCCTCGCGGTACTTGTTCGCTGTCGGTCTCGCGGTCGGTGTCGAGCCTCGGATGGGGCGAACCACCCGGCTTCGGGCTGCGTTCTCAAACGACCCGACTCTCGAACCGACGCGCCGTTTCGACCTCGCGGCTCGCGCGCGATGCGGGCCCGACACCCTCGCTGGGCCGGATCCGATCGGGGAGAGTTGCGCGCGCTCGCCTCTCGGCCTACTTCGACTGCCGCCGGTCCTTGCGCCACATGTCGACGGCCGTCCTCTCGGTCGGCCGGATTCGGCGCTAGGCTCTGTTCGCTTTTCCACGATCGTCGTTTCGCTTCACTCGCCGTTACTGAGAAAACCCCAGTTGGTTTCTTTTTCCACCGCTTAGTAATATGCTTAAATTCGGCGGGTAGTCCCGCCCGACCTCAGGTCTCGTTTTTCGGCAGGCAGATTTCAGCTCAGTTGTTCCCTCTTCGAGTCGAGTCGGCACATTTCGTTTCCTGTTTACCATCGCTGTCGCCGCTCGCTCTCTCGCACGGTTTCATGTATATAATCTCGAGCCCGATCGCTTAAAACACGTCGCGCTTCCGTGCTCTGCCGCATCTCGCATGCTCGGATCGGTGCGCTGCACCACGGCGACCGCCGGCATTTTGTTACTTCACGATTCTGTAGAGACCCTGAGGCGGACGAGGCCCCGTGATTATCGTAAGGCGAAGCCGTAATGCACGTTCAGATTGTCGACGATCAATGTACTTTGCAAATCACACCACTTCTCGCAGCTTGCTGCGTCCTTCATCGACCCGCGAGCCGAGTGGTCCACCGTCAGAAGTGATCGAGTCTTTTCTTTTCGGTTCTGCCGTCTTTCGAGTGTTTGCTACTTTTCGTGTTTCGACCGACCGCGTGCTCGCCCCGAGCCCCGCGGTCCTTTCCCCAACGACATGGCGGTCGTGCGCAGCTTTTTTTGACGTTACCCGGCTTTTTCTTCGGGGTCGACTCGACGCCACCGAAGGCGTCGTGCCGCCCGCTGCGCGGGGATTCTGTTCCACCATCTTTCGGATGTTAGCAGCATTCTTTCGGCGACTCGGCGTCAGGAACGCCGTGCCACACTCGCTTCTCGATGATCTCGCCGTCTGCCGCCTGCTGCATTGATCGAATCTTCGGCGAGCATCGCGTGTGAACAATCAATCCTGTTTTCGGTAAGCGACGTTCTTTTTGCGACTTGCGCCGCTTCATTGGAGCTCGTCGACCGCCGCGAACCGTCCGTCAATTCGCCGACGAGCTCCGTGAGCAACCATCTTTCGGGTGTTAGCAGCATTCTTTTCGATCTCGATGATCTCGCCGTCCGCCGCCGCCTGCTGCATCGATCGTATCTTCGGCGAGCATCGCGCGTGAACAATCCGACTTCGAGGTGAACGGCGTTCTCTTTGCGACTCTCGCCGCTTTTCCGAGCTCGTCGGCCGCCGCGCACCGTCCGTCAATTCGCCGACGAGCTTCTTTCGTTCGCAGTGTTCCTTTCGATCGCCGCGCCGCGTGCTCGCCCCGAGCCCCGCGCGCTCTCGATTCGCCTTCCGTCCGTCCGTCCGTCCGTCCGTCCCCTGCGACACGGCGGTCGCGCGCGCAGCCATCTCTCTGCGCGGGGACTTTCTTTTCGAGTCTCGTTCGCAGTGTTCTTTTCGATCGTCGCGCAGCGTGCTCGCCCCGAGCCCCGCCTTTCGCGCGTGTGAGTCTCGTTCGTTCTTTTTGGCTCGCTCGCCTCGAGCGCAGCAGCACCTCGGTATCTCGGTAATGATCCTTCCGCAGGTTCACCTACGGAAACCTTGTTACGACTTTTACTTCCTCTAAGCGCTCGAGTTCGATCGCCTTTTCGGCCGGCGCCGACCCGCGGGCTCGCGCCCGCGGAAGTGCGGCGGTCGATCGATCGGACGACCTCGCTAGAACGCTCGATCGGTAGTAGCGACGGGCGGTGTGTACAAAGGGCAGGGACGCAGTCGGCGCGAGATGATGACTCGCGCCTACTGGGAATTCCTGGTTCGAGAGAAATACTTTCAAGCCTCTGTCCCGACTACGATCGGGTTTCGTTTGGTTTCACGAGCCTCTCGGCCCGCGGACCATCTCGCGACGGACGCGCGCGAACGCGCCCGCGCACGAGACCGACGGCGCTGCGTCGTTCCGGTCCTCTTGCTGCTCCGACCATTGTAGCACGCGTGCGGCCCCGAACATCGAAGGGCATCACAGACCTGTTATCGCTCGATCTCGTGCGGCTTAACCGCCGCCGGTCCTTCTGAGAATACTTTAGCGTCCGCGCACGGAGTCCGTGCGGCCGGACGCGACCCGATCGCAGTCTGGCGACGCGCGGCGCTGACGACCCCCGCGAAGGAGCCGCCGCAAGACCCGCGAGTCGCGCAGCATCGGGCTCGCATACATGAGTAAATTCGAGTCTCGTTCGTTATCGGAATCAACCAGACGAATCGTTCCACGAACTAAGAACGGCCATGCACCACCATCCGCTAAATCGAGAAAGAGCTTTCAATCTGTCAATCCTCGTAACGTCCGGGCCGGGTGAGTTTCCCCGCGTTGAGTCAAATTAAGCCGCAGGCTCCACTCCTGGTGGTGCCCTTCCGTCAATTCCTTCAAGTTTCAGCTTTGCAACCATACTTCCCCCGGAACCCGAAGACTCCGGTTTCCCTCCCGGCACGGCCACCCCGACATGCCCGATCCCTCGGCCGGCGTGCGACGCGCGGACTCGCAAGACCGCCTCCGCGACGGGAGACGCGCGAGCGCCGGCGTGCAGCGCGCGACCGGACGAGATCTTTGAATACGTGGGCGACCATGCGGTCGGCATCGTTTACGGTCGGAACTACGACGGTATCTGATCGTCTTCGAACCTCCGACTTTCGCTCTTGATTAAGGAAAACGTCCTTGGCAGACGCCTTCGCTTCTGTTCGTCTTGCGCCGATCCACGGATTTCACCCCTCCCGGCACAGTACGAATGCCCCCGTCCGTCCCTCTTGATCATTGCCACGCGCACATATCTCGACGCCGGCGGCGGAGCCGCGGCCGTCTTCCGTTGTACCATGCACGACTGTTCTCGGTCGACTTCGAACCTCGCGGCCCGAGTCTTTGCTTATCGTCGACCTGCCCTGATCGCTTCAATTTCTTCAGGGCAACCTGCGAACGACTCTCGACGTGCAACTTCCATCGAGATGGGAGCCACGCCGGCCGTCCGCGCTCGGGCTCGCGCGAACGCGCCCTCTCGGAACGCGCCCGCCGAGCGCACCGTCTTTCGTTTCGTTCGCGACGCGCGGCCTTTCGGCCGGCGCGCGAGCGGCGAAAAGCTTAATTCCAACTACGAGCTTTTCAACCGCAACAACATGAGCATACGCTTTCGGAGCTGGAATTACCGCGGCTGCTGGCACCAGACTTGCCCTCCGATCGATACTCGCACGACACGCGCCCAAGCGGCCGAACGCCTCTCGACGCCCGACCGTTGAACGGAACGACTTCAGTGTTTTGAGCTGCGCTCATTTCGATTGTCGGCGCCCGTCGAGGCCCGGCATCGGTATTTCTCGTCACTACCTCTCAGAGTCTGAAATGGGTAATTTGCGCGCCTGCTGCCTTCCTTGGAAGTGGCAGCCGTTTCTCAGGCTCCCTCTCCGGAATCGAACCCTGATTCCCCGTCACCCGTGAGAACCTCGGTAGGCCGAGACCTTACCGACAACAGTTGATAGGTCAGACGCTCGAGTGGTTCGTCGCCCGATCTCCAACGGACCGGCGATCAGCACGAAAAGTTATCCAGAGTCACCACGATCGACGGACGCCGGCCGACGCACCGGGCCGCGAAGCCCGGGGACGCCGACGCCCGGCCGACGTGCGGTCTGATAAATGCACGCCTCCCGAAGTCGGCGCTCGCTTGCATGTATTAGCTCTAGCTTTTCCACGGTTATCCACCTTTGACGACTCTCGTCGCCGCACGACCACGTAGACCACGACTGATTTAATGAGCCTTTCGCAGTGTCGTCGCGTCGAAGCGCGCGACTCGTACTTGCACTTGCATGGCTTAGTCTTTGAGACGAGCATATACTCCTGGCAGGATCAACCAGGTAAATTAGCCTCGTTTTCGGGCTTTTTCGCTGCTCCGTTCTCGCGGCGATTCGCTCGCCGCCGAGACCTTACGCCGCGGACTCTTCCCCCTCCAAGAGCCGGGCGCTCGCCTTCGGTGCCGCGCCTGCGCGCGCGCTCGTTTTTCCGCTGCTCGGACGACTGGCGACGGGCCGCCTGCGAGCTGTTGTTCGAACCAGCTTGTATCTCGATTTTCTCCCGGCGTTCGTTCGTCCGGCCGCTCGATGCGACATCCTTGCTTGGGGTTTCGCAATCTGATCGGCCATCCGCCGCTCACATAAGTCTCTTTTCCGGCCGGCGTTCGTCCGGCCGCTCGATGCAACATCCTTGTGTGGGCTTTCGCAATCCGATCGGCCATCCGCCGCTCACATTGGTCTCTTTTCCGGCCGCTCGCTCTGTTCGTTACACATTATCCTTCTCGCGAGCTTTTCGCAATCCGATCCGCCGTGCGTCGCACGGCCATCCGCCTCACTCGGTCGTCACGTTTCGAGCCGGCGTTCGTCCGGCCGCTCGCTCTGTTCGTTACACATTATCCTTCTCGCGAGCTTTTCGCAATCCGATCCGCCGTGCGTCGCACGGCCATCCGCCTCACTCGGTCGTCACGTTTCGGGCCGGCGTTCGTCCGGCCGCTCGCTCTGTTCGTTACACATTATCCTTCTCGCGAGCTTTTCGCAATCCGATCCGCCGTGGGTCGCACGGCCATCCGCCTCACTCGGTCGTCACGTTTCGAGCCGGCGTTCGTCCGGCCGCTCGCTCTGTTCGTTACACATTATCCTTCTCGCGAGCTTTTCGCAATCCGATCCGCCGTGCGTCGCACGGCCATCCGCCTCACTCGGTCGTCACGTTTCGGGCCGGCGTTCGTCCGGCCGCTCGCTCTGTTCGTTACACATTATCCTTCTCGCGAGCTTTTCGCAATCCGATCCGCCGTGCGTCGCACGGCCATCCGCCGCACACGGTCGTCTCCTTTTGGGCCGGCATTTGCCTCGTCGCCCGGTCGCTCGCTAGCTCGTTCGTTCGTTCGTTCGAACGCTGTCCGGCTGCTATTGCCTGTTTTTGCCTCGCTTCTCGACGCCTTGTCCGGTTGAAAACCGTCCGTTTTTTCGATCCTGGCTCGAAGCCAACGAACCTTTTCTCGTGAGCCGCACGTCGCCGTCGAATGCCGGCCGGCTCTCGTCACATTGAAAAATCGATCGGCGATCGCGGTCGGATTGCCGTACGCGCACGGACAACTCTCCCCAGAGCCCGGTGCGCACGCCGTACCGTTTGCCGCATTGCCGATCTGCCGTCGTCTGCACCTGCCTTCCGAAGGATCACATTCATTGCTTTGCGGTGCGCATCAGGTCGCATCGCCACGCTCTGGCGCCGGACGGTCTGCCAATCCGCCGGTGGCACGACATACGACGGGTCGCCAATCCGTCCGTGCGATTCTCGAGCCAATCCGTTGACGTTCGTACGATCTTTTGTCGTATTGCACTGCCGTCGTACGGGTGGCCAACCCGTTTCGCGATGCGCACCAGACAGATCGCATCGCCACGCTCGGGCGCCGGACGGTCGGCCAATCCGCCGGTAGCACGACATACGACGGGTCGCCACCCCGCCTTCGTGATCGCCGTTCGAACGGGTCGCCACTCCGTTCTGACGATCTCTCGTTGGACTGCGATGCTCGTAAGTTGGCATTGCGACGCGCGTCGCCGAAGCCGCCGGTCGACTGCCGAATCTATCGATGTCGGACGGTGCACCAAGTCGTCCGACCCACACAGTTGAAAGATGTGCTTGAGATGCCGGTCGGTTGGTCAGACCGCCGCATGCACTTCTGATTCGGCCCGGCTGCGATTCCCCTATCGCATTTGCACGTCAACTTTTTAGGGGCCCCCCTATATATGTGTACGGAGTCGGAATGCGAGTAAGTGAACACTTTAGGGGAAAAACAGGGCGAAAAAAATTATGCCTGGTTGATAACTGGCAAAGCCCCGGCCTATTGTCGGCAAAAGCGAAACGACGCTGCCGCGCTCCTGTTGCCGGCTGCGTCGGACGGTGCATCTCGAACACGGCCGATCGCTTTTTGCAACCAGCCGACCTCAGCAACGGCCTCTTATCGCCTTCGAGTTACTTCGACTCTTGCCGGCCTATGCCCGCCGGGATCCGAAGCTCAAAACCCGGTTGAACTTTTCTCGATCCTGTTCGGACTTTGGACTTTGACTTTTTCTTTCTAAACACTTCGACTTTTTTCGGTTGTTTTTCGCCGGCTTTTCGACGCTCGATTCCGGCCGAACTTCGCACGTCCGCCGACGGCGAACCGAGGTCGCTGGGGGTCTGATTTTCGCACCGAGCCTCGGGCCGTGCACCCCGAGCACGGCCGACCGTTCCGCGCGCCGAGCCGACCTCCGCATCCGGTGCGCATCGCCGCCAAAACACTTCGACTTATCTTGAACGTTTTTCGCCGGCTTTTCGACGCTCGATTCCGGCCGAACTTCGCACGTCCGCCGACGGCGAACCGAGGTCGCTGGGGGTCTGAAATTCGCACCGAGCCTCGGGCCGTGCACCCCGAGCACGGCCGACCGATCCGCGCGCCGAGCCGAACTCCGCAGCTGGTGCGCATCGCCTCCGAAACACTTCGACTTTTTTCGGTTGTTTTTCGCCGGCTTTTCGACGCTCGATTCCGGCCGAACTTCGCACGTCCGCCGACGCCGAACCGAGGTCGCTGGGGGTCTGAATTTCGCACCGAGCCTCGGGCCGTGCACCCCGAGCACGGCCGACCGATCCGCGCGCCGAGCCGAACTCCGCAGCTGGTGCGCATCGCCTCCGAAACACTTCGACTTTTTTCGGTTGTTTTTCGCCGGCTTTTCGACGCTCGATTCCGGCCGAACTTCGCACGTCCGCCGACGGCGAACCGAGGTCGCTGGGGGTCTGAATTTCGCACCGAGCCTCGGGCCGCGCACCCCGAGCACGGCCGACCGTTCCGCGCGCCGAGCCGACCATCGCATCTGGTGCGCATCGCCGCCAAAACACTTCGACTTATCTTGAACGTTTTTCGCCGGCATTTCGACGCTCGATTCCGGCCGAACTTCGCACGTCCGCCGACGGCGAACCGAGGTCGCTGGGGGTCTGAATTTCGCACCGAGCCTCGGGCCGTGCACCCCGAGCCCGGCCGACCGTTCCGCGCGCCGAGCCGACCATCGCTTCTGGTGCGCATCGCCTCCGAAGCACTTCGACTTTTTTCGGTTGTTCTTCGCCGGCTTTTCGACGCCCGATTCCGGCCGAACTTCGCACGTCCGCCGACGGCGAACCGAGGTCGCTGGGGGTCTGAATTTCGCACCGAGCCTCGGGCCGTGCACCCCGAGCACGGCCGACCGTTCCGCGCGCCGAGCCGACCTCCGCAGCTGGTGCGCATCGCCTCCGAAACACTTCGACTTTTCTTGAACGTTTTTCGCCGGATTTTCGACGCTCGATTCCGGCCGAACTTCGCACGTCCGCCGACGGCGAACCGAGGTCGCTGGGGGTCTGAATTTCGCACCGAGCCTCGGGCCGTGCACCCCGAGCACGGCCGACCGTTCCGCGCGCCGAGCCGACCTCCGCAGCTGGTGCGCATCGCCTCCGAAGCACTTCGACTTTTCTTGAACGTTTTTTGCCGGATTTTCGACGCTCGATTCCGGCCGAACTTCGCACGTCCGCCGACGCCGAACCGAGGTCGCTGGGGGTCTGAATTTCGCACCGAGCCTCGGGCCGTGCACCCCGAGCACGGCCGACCGTTCCGCGCGCCGAGCCGACCTCCGCAGCTGGTGCGCATCGCCTCCGGAGCACTTCGACTTTTCTTGAACGTTTTTCGCCGGATTTTCGACGCTCGATTCCGGCCGAACTTCGCACGTCCGCCGACGACGAACCGAGGTCGGTGGGGGTCTGAATTTCGCACCGAGCCTCGGGCCGTGCACCCCGAGCACGGCCGACCGTTCCGCGCGCCGAGCCGACCTCCGCAGCTGGTGCGCATCGCCTCCGGAGCACTTCGACTTTTCTTGAACGTTTTTCGCCGGATTTTCGACGCTCGATTCCGGCCGAACTTCGCACGTCCGCCGACGGCGAACCGAGGTCGCTGGGGGTCTGAATTTCGCACCGAGCCTCGGGCCGTGCGTCCCGAGCACGGCCGACCGTTCCGCGCGCCGAGCCGACCTCCGCAGCTGGTGCGCATCGCCTCCGAAACACTTCGACTTTTTTCGGCCGTTTTTCGCCGGATTTTCGACGCTCGATTCCGGCCGAACTTCGCACGTCCGCCGACGGCGAACCGAGGTCGCTGGGGGTCTGAATTTCGCACCGAGCCTCGGGCCGTGCACCCCGAGCACGGCCGACCGTTCCGCGCGCCGAGCCGACCATCGCATCTGGTGCGCATCGCCTCCGAAGCACTTCGACTTTTCTTGAACGTTTTTCGCCGGCTTTTCGACGCTCGATTCCGGCCGAACTTCGCACGTCCGCCGACGGCGAACCGAGGTCGCTGGGGGTCTGAATTTCGCACCGAGCCTCGGGCCGTGCGTCCCGAGCACGGCCGACCGTTCCGCGCGCCGAGCCGACCTCCGCAGCTGGTGCGCATCGCCTCCGAAGCACTTCGACTTTTCTTGAACGTTTTTCGCCGGATTTTCGACGCTCGATTCCGGCCGAACTTCGCACGTCCGCCGACGGCGAACCGAGGTCGCTGGGGGTCTGAATTTCGCACCGAGCCTCGGGCCGTGCACCCCGAGCACGGCCGACCGTTCCGCGCGCCGAGCCGACCTCCGCAGCTGGTGCGCATCGCCTCCGAAACACTTCGACTTTTCTTGAACGTTTTTCGCCGGATTTTCGACGCTCGATTCCGGCCGAACTTCGCACGTCCGCCGACGGCGAACCGAGGTCGCTGGGGGTCTGAATTTCGCACCGAGCCTCGGGCCGTGCACCCCGAGCACGGCCGACCGTTCCGCGCGCCGAGCCGACCTCCGCAGCTGGTGCGCATCGCCTCCGAAGCACTTCGACTTTTTTCGGCCGTTTTTCGCCGGCTTTTCGACGCTCGATTCCGGCCGAACTTCGCACGTCCGCCGACGGCGAACCGAGGTCGCTGGGGGTCTGAATTTCGCACCGAGCCTCGGGCCGCGCACCCCGAGCACGGCCGACCGTTCCGCGCGCCGAGCCGACCATCGCATCTGGTGCGCATCGCCGCCAAAACACTTCGACTTATCTTGAACGTTTTTCGCCGGCATTTCGACGCTCGATTCCGGCCGAACTTCGCACGTCCGCCGACGGCGAACCGAGGTCGCTGGGGGTCTGAATTTCGCACCGAGCCTCGGGCCGTGCACCCCGAGCCCGGCCGACCGTTCCGCGCGCCGAGCCGACCATCGCTTCTGGTGCGCATCGCCTCCGAAGCACTTCGACTTTTTTCGGTTGTTCTTCGCCGGCTTTTCGACGCCCGATTCCGGCCGAACTTCGCACGTCCGCCGACGGCGAACCGAGGTCGCTGGGGGTCTGAATTTCGCACCGAGCCTCGGGCCGTGCACCCCGAGCACGGCCGACCGTTCCGCGCGCCGAGCCGACCTCCGCAGCTGGTGCGCATCGCCTCCGAAACACTTCGACTTTTCTTGAACGTTTTTCGCCGGATTTTCGACGCTCGATTCCGGCCGAACTTCGCACGTCCGCCGACGGCGAACCGAGGTCGCTGGGGGTCTGAATTTCGCACCGAGCCTCGGGCCGTGCACCCCGAGCACGGCCGACCGTTCCGCGCGCCGAGCCGACCTCCGCAGCTGGTGCGCATCGCCTCCGAAGCACTTCGACTTTTCTTGAACGTTTTTTGCCGGATTTTCGACGCTCGATTCCGGCCGAACTTCGCACGTCCGCCGACGCCGAACCGAGGTCGCTGGGGGTCTGAATTTCGCACCGAGCCTCGGGCCGTGCACCCCGAGCACGGCCGACCGTTCCGCGCGCCGAGCCGACCTCCGCAGCTGGTGCGCATCGCCTCCGGAGCACTTCGACTTTTCTTGAACGTTTTTCGCCGGATTTTCGACGCTCGATTCCGGCCGAACTTCGCACGTCCGCCGACGACGAACCGAGGTCGGTGGGGGTCTGAATTTCGCACCGAGCCTCGGGCCGTGCACCCCGAGCACGGCCGACCGTTCCGCGCGCCGAGCCGACCTCCGCAGCTGGTGCGCATCGCCTCCGGAGCACTTCGACTTTTCTTGAACGTTTTTCGCCGGATTTTCGACGCTCGATTCCGGCCGAACTTCGCACGTCCGCCGACGGCGAACCGAGGTCGCTGGGGGTCTGATTTTCGCACCGAGCTTCGGGCCGTGCGTCCCGAGCACGGCCGACCGTTCCGCGCGCCGAGCCGACCTCCGCAGCTGGCGCGCATCGCCTCCGAAACACTTCGACTTTTTTCGGCCGTTTTTCGCCGGCTTTTCGACGCTCGATTCCGGTCGAACTTCGCACGTCCGCCGACGGCGAACCGAGGTCGGTGGGGGTCTGAATTTCGCACCGAGCCTCGGGCCGTGCACCCCGAGCCCGGCCGACCGTTCCGCGCGCCGAGCCGACCATCGCATCTGGTGCGCATCGCCTCCGAAGCACTTCGACTTTTTTCGGTTGTTCTTCGCCGGCTTTTCGACGCCCGATTCCGGCCGAACTTCGCACGTCCGCCGACGGCGAACCGAGGTCGCTGGGGGTCTGAATTTCGCACCGAGCCTCGGGCCGTGCGTCCCGAGCACGGCCGACCGTTCCGCGCGCCGAGCCGACCTCCGCAGCTGGTGCGCATCGCCTCCGAAACACTTCGACTTTTCTTGAACGTTTTTCGCCGGATTTTCGACGCTCGATTCCGGCCGAACTTCGCACGTCCGCCGACGGCGAACCGAGGTCGCTGGGGGTCTGATTTTCGCACCGAGCTTCGGGCCGTGCGTCCCGAGCACGGCCGACCGTTCCGCGCGCCGAGCCGACCATCGCTTCTGGTGCGCATCGCCTCCGAAGCACTTCGACTTTTTTCGGTTGTTCTTCGCCGGCTTTTCGACGCCCGATTCCGGCCGAACTTCGCACGTCCGCCGACGGCGAACCGAGGTCGCTGGGGGTCTGAATTTCGCACCGAGCCTCGGGCCGTGCACCCCGAGCACGGCCGACCGTTCCGCGCGCCGAGCCGACTTTCGCAGCTGGTGCGCATCGCCTCCGAAGCACTTCGACTTTTTTCGGCCGTTTTTCGCCGGCTTTTCGACGCTCGATTCCGGCCGAACTTCGCACGTCCGCCGACGGCGAACCGAGGTCGCTGGGGGTCTGAATTTCGCACCGAGCCTCGGGCCGTGCACCCCGAGCACGGCCGACCGTTCCGCGCGCCGAGCCGACCTCCGCAGCTCGCGCGCATCGCCTCCGAAACACTTCGACTTTTTTCGGCCGTTTTTCGCCGGCTTTTTGACGCTCGATTCCGGCCGAACTTCGCACGTCCGCCGACGGCGAACCGAGGTCGCTGGGGGTCTGAATTTCGCACCAAGTCTCGGGCCGCGCACCCCGAGCACGGCCGACCGATTTTCGCGCCGAGCCAACCACACCAACGGCCGCTTATCGCCTTCGAGTCACTTCGACTTTTGCCGACAACTGTCTGCCTGTTGGTCAGAACCGAAAGCCGGCATCCGTTGCCTTTCTTTCTCGATCGTCGTTTTAATCGAAAATTTGCTCAAGTGCCATTGGGACCCAGTCCGTTTTGCGCACTAGCAATCCGCGTTTTTTGCAAGCAAAGGCCCAGCGTTGCTAAGCGAATACGAACTTTACGACCTCAGCTCCGGCGTTCGCACCGACTTTTTTTCGAAGTTTCCGACTTCGGCATTCGCACCAACTTTTCGCCCGAGGTCCCCGACCTCGGGTACGGCCGTCTCTCTGCCGGAGGTGCTCGACACCGACTCCGGCCTTTGCGCCGTCTCTTTTTCGAAGTCTCCGACTTCGGCATTCGCACCAACTCTTTGCCGGAGGTCCTCGACCTCAGGTCCGGCCACGTCTTTGCCGGAGTTCCTCGACCCCGACTCCGGCCTTTGCGCCGTCTCTCTTTCGAAATTCGCACCAGCTCTTCGCCGGAGGTCCTCAACCCCAGGTCCGGCCGTCTCTTTGCCGGAGGTCCTCGACCTCGGCTCCGGCCTTTGCACCGACTATTTTTCGAAGTCTCCGACTTCGGTTTTAGCACCAACTCTTCGCCGGAGGTCCTCGACCCCAGGTCCGGCCGTCTCCTTGCCGGAGGTCCTCGACCTCGGCTCCGGCCTTTGCACCGACTTTTCTCCGAAGTCTCCGACTTCGGCATTCGCACCAACTCTTCGCCCGAGGTCCCCGACCTCAGGTCCGGCCGTCTCTCTGCCGTAGGTCCTCGACCTCGGCTCCGGCCTTTGCACCGACTTTTCTCCGAAGTCTCCGACTTCGGCATTCGCACCAACTCTTCGCCCGAGGTCCTCGACCTCAGGTCCGGCCGCCTCCTTGCCGGAGGTCCTCGACCTCGGCTCCGGCCTTTGCACCGACTATTTTTCGAAGTCTCCGACTTCGGCTTTCGCACCAACTCTTCGCCCGAGGTCCTCGACCCCAGGTCCGGCCGTTTCTTTGCCGGAGGTCCCCGACCTCGGTCCCGGCCTTTGCGCCGACTTTTTTCGAAGTCTCCGACTTCGGCATTCGCACCAACTTTTCGCCCGAGGTCCTCGACCCCAGGTCCGGCCGTCTCTTGCCGGAGGTCCTCGACCTCGCCCCGGCCTTTGCACCGACTTTTCTCCGAAGTCTCCGACTTCGGCATTCGCACCAACTCTTTGCCCGAGGTCCTCGACCCCAGGTCCGGCCGTTTCTTCGCCGGAGGTCCCCGACCTCGGTCCCGGCCTTTGCACCGACTATTTTTCGAAGTCTCCGACTTCGGCTTTCGCACCAACTCTTCGCCCGAGGTCCTCGACCTCAGGTCCGGCCGTCTCCTTGCCGGAGGTCCTCGACCTCGGCTCCGGCCTTTGCACCGACTATTTTTCGAAGTCTCCGACTTCGGCATTCGCACCAACTCTTCGCCCGAGGTCCTCGACCCCAGGTCCGGCCGTCTCTTGCCGGAGGTCCTCGACCTCGGCTCCGGCCTTTGCACCGACTTTTCTCCGAAGTCTCCGACTTCGGCATTCGCACCAACTTTTCGCCCGAGGTCCCCGACCTCAGGTCCGGCCGTCTCTCTGCCGGAGGTCCTCGACCTCGGCTCCGGCCTTTGCACCGACTATTTTCCGAAGTCTCCGACTTCGGTTTTCGCACCAACTCTTCGCCCGAGGTCCTCGACCCCAGGTCCGGCCGTCTCCTTGCCGGAGGTCCTCGACCTCGGCTCCGGCCTTTGCACCGACTTTTCTCCGAAGTCTCCGACTTCGGCATTCG
>NZ_CBDAQX010000027.1:0-51460 GCF_965199275.1 Ruegeria sp.
CGGTCTCGCCTGCCGATTCAGCGACATCCCCAACCTTTTTGGCCGCATCAGAAACCCCTTCTGTCACTTTGTCTAAGAAGTTCTGAGCGTTGGCAGTTGAACTGCTTGAAAGGTGGAAAAAAACCACCATCGCGATGAAAGCCAAAGGCATAAAGCGCAGCATTTCTTCCTCCTCTCGGTTTTGTTTTTTGCAGAAACGTACCTGAGACCCTTCGCAGTGAAAACCCGTTGGCTAGCATGTTGTCGCTAACACGCGATATGTCCGGTGTATGTAACATGCGATCTGTCCGGTTCTATTCTGTCTCTGAGAGGAGGCGTTATGAACCGAGCAGAAGTGTTACAGGAAGTTCGACTGATGAAGTTTGAAGATGTGTATTCGCGGCGAAGCGCGAACAAGCTGACGCAAGAACAGGCGGCTGAGATACTGGGTGTATCCGTGCGCACCGTCAGGCGTTGGGAGGATCGATTTGAGGCGGATGGTGCAGAAGGTCTGTACGACCGTCGGCTTGGCAAACTGGCCAACAATCGTGTTGCCACGGATAAGGTCATGGAGATGCTTGAACTGTTTGATACCAAGTACTGGGATTACACGCCGAAGCATTTCCACGAGAAGCTGGTGGCCCACCATGGTTTCACACAGAGCTACAACTGGGTGCGGCTTACACTGCAGCGCCACGGCCGGGTTCAGGCAGCACCCCGACGAGGTGCCCATCGGCGCAAGCGGCCCCGCCGTCCGATGGTTGGCATGATGTTGCATCAGGACGGCTCCAGCCATGAATGGGTTCCGGGTCAGTGGTGGGATCTGATCGTCACCATGGACGATGCCACCAACCGGGTTTATTCGGCATTCTTTGTCGAGGAAGAAGGGACGATGAGCAGTTTTCAGGGGCTGACAGAGGTGATCGAGGCGCAAGGTCTGTTTTGCTCGCTCTATGCCGATCGGGGCTCTCATTACTGGCATACGCCCGAAGCGGGCGGCAAAGTGGACAAGGACAATCTGACCCAGGTCGGGCGCGCCTTGCAGCAACTCGGCATTGAGCTGATCCCGGCCTATTCACCGCAGGCCCGTGGACGGTCTGAACGCATGTTTGGCACGTTCCAGAACCGATTGCCGCAGGAACTGCGGTCCCATGGGATCACAACCATTGAAGAGGCCAATCAGTTCCTGAAAGAGGTCTATCTTCCCGAACACAATGCCCTGTTTGCAAAGGAGCCGGAGGATACGACCTCGGCCTTCGTGCCGTTTACAGGCAATGTGCGCGACACCCTGTGTGTGCAGGAAGACCGCGTCGTCGGCAACGACAATACGGTGCGCTACAAGGGCCTGGTCATGCAGATCGCGGCAGACAGGCACCGTCATCATTTCGTCAAGGCGAAGGTCAGGGTCCACGAATACCCCGATGGTCAACTGGTCATCTTCCACGGCCCGAGATGCATTGGCCGCTACCAGCCTGACGGATCACCCATCACACAGGAGGATAGCAAACACAAAGTCGCGTGACCCGCTTCGACGTGGCGCGAACGCGGTGGCCCAAATCTACGGTCGCCTACGGCTCCCTCCGAATTGGGCCACCGCGCAATCAACTGAAGCGGACAATTGGCATGTTACCTACACCGGACAATTCAGAATGTTCTCGACACCCGTTGGCTAGCATGTGGTACGAACGCTTGCTTCGCATGGCTTTGGTGTCCGAAACCGCCAGCCTTCGACCGATTGTTTTCACAAGTGAATTTTCGCGGCCAGCCTAGTTCAGATACCGGTTGCGGAGGGTTTCAATATCCGCGTCCGTCAACCCAAGTCCCTCACGCAGGTAGTCCTCCACCGAGCCGTAGCTAGCCTCAACGCTCTTGTAGAACTCATCAAGATAGGCCTCTCGCACCCCCAACGACGGCCAGACTGCTTCCGACGTCATATTTGTCCCTTCGGCCGCATTGACCTCGGCTGCGATCTGCTGGGCCTTGTTGTCCGCGTCCTTGAGCGTATTGCTCATCATGAAATCCGATTGGATCTCGTCTTTGGAAACACCAAGCGCTGTCAGTACGAGCGCGGTCGCGACACCGGTACGATCCTTGCCGCCCGAACAATGATACAGAACCGCCTCACCCTCGGGCTGGTCCAGCAACACGTCGAACAGATCTCGATACTCTTCGGTGTAGTTAGTTGCGATATAGCCAAAGGCCCCTAAGAACAAACCATCTGTTTTTGCTTCGGTTGCCGTGCCCGCCCTGATGCTGGCACGCATATCATCAATCATCTGGCTTTCATTCTCCATCACTGGGAAGTGATGGCGCGCAGGCCCCTCTCCTTCGGGCCATTGCGCGGGATGCGCCGTTGCCTCGGACGTTGTTCGCAAATCAACGATTGCGCTGACACCCATATCGTCCAGGCGCTGCATGCTGGTTGCGCTGATCTGGTCGATCTCACAGGATCTGATGAGCTGCCCTGCGCGTACGGTGCGACCGTCCTGTGTTTCCAGGCCACCCAGGTCGCGTGTATTCAAGACACCCTCTAGCGGGATGGCACGATCCTCGGTCGCGAGAACTGGATGAAAGGTACCGGCGACAAACAGCAGGGTCGCAGCACCGATAGATCTGAATAGTCTCATGTCTCTCTCCATTGCTGTGTCGAGCGGGACCGTGATCGACGCGCCCCGAAGGGCGCGCCGTTGAAGGCTATTCTTGCCAGCTCATGAACACCTCGCGGGCCTCTTGGCTTCCAGGCCGCAGGTTTTCGATGCCGCCATAGGGGATATCTTTGCCGATCTCGGAGTTTGGATACTTGGCGATCATTTTCTGATGGCGCTTGATCATATCCTGGAACGAGGCACCGGCCCAAAGAGAGTATCCAACCAGCGGGTGTTCTTCGCGGGGGTCGCGATAGACGTTATAGGTCGGCGCTGCGGCCCCGGGGGCGCCGGGCGCGGGTAGATGCATCTTGAATTCCTGCTTGACGACCGAACGCAGAACCGGCCCCTCGTAGACGTACACGTAGTCGCGGCGGCCATTGCCCTCACCCTCAAGAAGCAGGGCGGTCTGGTCGATACCGTCAATCACCCGGTCGCGCGGGATGAAATCCGTTGCACCTGCGATGCGGGCCATCGTCGTGTAGATATCCGAGACGTGAAAGATGTCACCGGCAGCACTGTCAGCTTCAATCACTCCGGGCCAGCGAATGAAGGCATCTGTGCGGACGCCGCCCTCAAGATGCTGGGTCTTGCCGCCGCGATAGATCAACTGGTTCAGGCCCGACGTCCCCTCGTAATGATACATCAACCCGTTATCCGCCATGATCATGACGATGGTGTTGTCGGCCTCGCCGGTCTCATCCAGTTTGGCCAGCACCTCTCCGATCCAGCCGTCGAGCAGTTGCAGCTTGTCGGCATGGAAGCCGCCGTTCCGCGACAGCGCCTGATCCGGGTAGACGAAGTTCAGCGGGTAGAGCGGCCAGTATTGCAGAAAAAACGGCTCATCCTGCGCGGCGACTTGTTCAAGCTGCTCCAGTGCCTGCGCCTGATAGCGTTCGTTCATCTGTTCGTACTTGGCCTGCGTCCATTCTTCGCCCGCTTCCATGTCAACTTCGCGCGCGGCGCCGCCTGCCTGTGCCTCGACACCGGTGACCAGACCATAGGGCTTGAACCGTTCATCCAGCAGAAACTGGTTGTTCTGCCCCGAGGAGTGATATCCCAGCATGTTGTTGGCCTCCATGGCCTCGCGGGTCATCAGGCTGAGTTGAACCTGCTGGTGCAGCGGAAAAACCGCGTAGTCAAAGCCCTGATTGTGCGGATAGGCTTCTTCGATATCGCCCTGATGCCACTTCCCCACATGCGAGGTGTTGTACCCGGCCTGTTTCAGGATCTCCGGCAGGGTAACCTCGCTCGCGGGCAGTCCCTCGCCGACCAGAGCAACCTTAACCTCTTCCACTCCGGCTCGGATCGGGTGCCGACCGGTCAGCATGGCCGTGCGTGTTGGCGTGCAGGAGGGCTCCGTATACATGCGCATCAGCGACATGCCTTCACTGGCGAAGTCGTTGATATTGGGGGTCTCGATCCCCATCACATAGTTCATCTTGCGCTCGCCCATCTGGCCGAAGCTGATGTCGTCGATAAGAATATACAGAAAGTTCGGAGGCTTGCCGTCATTGGCCTCGCGGATCTCGGCCAACCTGGCCTCAATCTCAGCATCCTGCGCGTCCCATTGATCCCCGAACTGGGCCCGTAGGAATTCGAACTCACCATCATGAACGATCGCCTCTTGCTGCGCGCTTGCAGGCATGACGCCCAGCATGGCAAACATACAGGCTGCGACACTCGTCTTACGTAAGGCTCTAGTCACTCTCGGACCTCCTTTTGACACTCGTAGATTCCAACGCCTGAACGATCAGTTCGTGGCATTTTGCGGAAAGGGATTGATTTGACCGTTTTGCCAGCTCTGAAAGCTGGCAATGTTCCGAAGGCGTCAGGAACGTCACCACACGTTCGGATCGGGCATCCCCCTTCGGTAGCCGAGGGCGGCCCATTATCGTATCGTTTGAAGACTCCGGCTTCACTTGACATTCCACCTATCGAATTCGTTACATTACCGGTAAACTGTCAGGATCTGGGGGTGGACCACATCAAGAATTCGCCAAATATGCAAAACGCTGCGCCGTCCGGTTGGGGCGGAGCGTCACCGGCGATGGCCCTATCTCTTGATCATCCAAACAGAATCGGAGAGCTCACGCCCTGGGAGATCGACTTTCGTCAGCTCGATCCCGGTCGGTTGTCCACGGCGATATCCGTGCGCTCAGGACAGGCTGTCTCTGCCCTCAACATCGCGATGAACCAGCGCGTCCACCAGCGTGGTGTTTCGCCGGACGGATGGAAGACTTTTGGCATTCCCACGCGCGGCGCCATCGAAAAGTGGCAGGCCAAAGACGTCACGGACAGCGCCTTTCTGGTCTTCGGTGATCGGGATGGCTTTGATGGCATCACGACCGCAGGGTTTTCAGGAAGCGTTGTTTCGTTTGCAACCGAAAGGCTAGAAAAGCTGGCCGAAACCTGCGGGTTTTACATCGAGGGCAACGAACCGGAAGCCCGCAAATTGGGCACCAATGCGGGGTTGGCCAGCATGGCGCGACTGCAGGGGGCTGTCGTCCGGTTGCTGAACGACGCAACTGCCAACTGGTCTCAGGACACTGAAGAGGCGCTGATGCTTGAGGCCCTCAAGATCCTGACCGATACGGACGCGCATTTTGACAAAAGCCAAGCCGAGACCAGGCGGCGCGCCCTGAGCCGCGCAATTGATCTGATGCTTGCCAATCTGGAGGACCCGATCTCAATCGAAGAGATCTGCAAAGAATGCGCGGCCTCGTGGCGCACATTGGACCGCGCCTTCAAGGAACAGTTCGGTCTTGGTCCAAAGGCGTACTATATGCGGCTCCGGCTAAACCGGGTTCGCGAGGACCTGCTGAACAGATCCTTCGATGGCTCAATAGCGGATGCTGCCAACAGCCACGGGTTTTGGCATATGGGCCAGTTTGCGAAAGACTACCGACTGTTCTTCGGTGAGCTGCCTTCGGACACAAAATAAGGGGTCGGCTGGAGGGTGCATCAATTGCATTGATCATACCTGTAGTCCCCGTATTCCAACCAGTTTGCCGAGCCTTCGCTAAAAATCAGAAACTCGGATCTGTCTTCCCCAAGCAGGGCAACGACAAATCCGGCGGGCGGCTCATAGTTTCCGAAGTAACTGTAGGCCGTCATGGCTCTGATCGACTCCCCATTGACCGTTACTCGCGCGTCCCATTCTCCCTCCGGGTTGTCCAAAATTACCGGTTCGATGACACGCTCTACCGCTCCGCCGCCACAATAGACGATGCCTTCGGGGGGTTCGTAGGAAGCCCCCTGGCTAGGATCTGAATCGCAAGCGGAACGAAGGGACTGAATTGCCGCGCTGGAACCTTTCAATTCAAAGATTCCATAGCTGACATCTTGATCAATCATGGACAGGCTAACGGATGCATTGGCCGCAAGCTGGTCCAGTACAAAACCATAATCCTGCTGGCTATTGAAACTGACTTCGACAGGATAATTGTCGACGATCTGCACAGCAGCGTTTTCTGCGCCAACCTGAAATGCGCCAACTTCGGTGGTGCCGTTCTTCAAAAATCGAATGGAGAGCCCCTGCTTTTCCACGATGTCCTGGCTATCCTCATACCCAACCGGAGCAAAGCGGATACGATTACACTGAAGTTCCAGCGTCATGTTACCGGTCTGAATAAAAGCATTGGGGTTGGGCCCGGAACTGAACGACCACTCCGCTGACGCTGTGGTCGCCATTGCCATCATCAGTGTTCCAATGGAAATCGTTTTGAAACTCATTTTCTCTCTCCATGGTGTTGTGATTCGAACTGTCATTCAGCCAGAGTTTCCGGCTCGTTACTCGGGCACCTAGGTTAGGAAACAGGTGGGCCGTATTCGTTTGCGCCTTCTTGGGAAGGTCGTGTCAGCCACCAGATCATCAGGATGGACAGAACCAATGTCGAGAACATTCTGAATTGTCCGGTGTAGGTAACATGCCAATTGTCCGCTTCAGTTGATTGCGCGGTGGCCCAATTCGGAGGGAGCCGTAGGCGACCGTAGATTTGGGCCACCGCGTTCGCGCCACGTCGAAGCGGGTCACGCGACTTTGTGTTTGCTATCCTCCTGTGTGATGGGTGATCCGTCAGGCTGGTAGCGGCCAATGCATCTCGGGCCGTGGAAGATGACCAGTTGACCATCGGGGTATTCGTGGACCCTGACCTTCGCCTTGACGAAATGATGACGGTGCCTGTCTGCCGCGATCTGCATGACCAGGCCCTTGTAGCGCACCGTATTGTCGTTGCCGACGACGCGGTCTTCCTGCACACACAGGGTGTCGCGCACATTGCCTGTAAACGGCACGAAGGCCGAGGTCGTATCCTCCGGCTCCCTTGCAAACAGGGCATTGTGTTCGGGAAGATAGACCTCTTTCAGGAACTGATTGGCCTCTTCAATGGTTGTGATCCCATGGGACCGCAGTTCCTGCGGCAATCGGTTCTGGAACGTGCCAAACATGCGTTCAGACCGTCCACGGGCCTGCGGTGAATAGGCCGGGATCAGCTCAATGCCGAGTTGCTGCAAGGCGCGCCCGACCTGGGTCAGATTGTCCTTGTCCACTTTGCCGCCCGCTTCGGGCGTATGCCAGTAATGAGAGCCCCGATCGGCATAGAGCGAGCAAAACAGACCTTGCGCCTCGATCACCTCTGTCAGCCCCTGAAAACTGCTCATCGTCCCTTCTTCCTCGACAAAGAATGCCGAATAAACCCGGTTGGTGGCATCGTCCATGGTGACGATCAGATCCCACCACTGACCCGGAACCCATTCATGGCTGGAGCCGTCCTGATGCAACATCATGCCAACCATCGGACGGCGGGGCCGCTTGCGCCGATGGGCACCTCGTCGGGGTGCTGCCTGAACCCGGCCGTGGCGCTGCAGTGTAAGCCGCACCCAGTTGTAGCTCTGTGTGAAACCATGGTGGGCCACCAGCTTCTCGTGGAAATGCTTCGGCGTGTAATCCCAGTACTTGGTATCAAACAGTTCAAGCATCTCCATGACCTTATCCGTGGCAACACGATTGTTGGCCAGTTTGCCAAGCCGACGGTCGTACAGACCTTCTGCACCATCCGCCTCAAATCGATCCTCCCAACGCCTGACGGTGCGCACGGATACACCCAGTATCTCAGCCGCCTGTTCTTGCGTCAGCTTGTTCGCGCTTCGCCGCGAATACACATCTTCAAACTTCATCAGTCGAACTTCCTGTAACACTTCTGCTCGGTTCATAACGCCTCCTCTCAGAGACAGAATAGAACCGGACAGATCGCATGTTACATACACCGGACATATCGCGTGTTAGCGACACATTCCGATTGAGACCTCTGGACAAAACGTGGCCAATAAAATAAACTGTTTCGAATGCGTGAAGCTATGAAAGCGAGGCGATCTTGTTGGACAAATCTTCGAAACTGCCTGTGTTCTCCAAGGACATGTGCGCCGAAGACCTGGACAGAATGATGGAAAATGCTCAGACGGCGTCAAATTTCCTCAAGGCAATCAGCCATGAAGGGCGCTTGATGATCTTGTGCTACCTGTCTTCGGGTGAAAAATCTGTCACGCAGATGGAAGAAATGCTCTCGGCACGCCAGGCCGCCGTGTCTCAGCAACTATCTCGCTTACGCTTCGAGGGCTTGGTCAAAACGCGACGCGAGGGGAAAACGATCTATTACAGATTGGCGGATGATCGATCGACACAGATTCTGGAAGTCGTCTACGATCTATTCTGCAGGGAAAAGTAGAAGCCGCCAAAAATACCCGCCAGCTTTGGGAGGAGACTGGCAATGTTTGAAGCATTGGGAGACGCCAACACCGTCGCCCTGATCGGTTTGATCGGTGGCATTGTGTTGGGATTGGCCGCCCGCATTGGCCGTTTTTGCACATTGGGTGCAATCGAAGACTACCTCTACGCAGATGATGACCGGCGGCTGCGCATGTGGGCAATTGCGATCGGCGTAGCAATTGTCGGAAGCCACTTGGCTATGGCTTTAGGATGGCTGGACCCTGTTGGAACAAGGTACCTTGCACAGACCTGGAACCCACTTGGGTCGATCGTAGGTGGCCTCATGTTCGGTTACGGAATGGCCATCAGCGGGAATTGCGGCTATGGCGCGCTGGCAAGGCTTGGGGGCGGCGACCTTCGATCATTCGTCATAGTATTGATCATGGGTCTATCTGCTTACGTTGTCATGTCCGGGCCCCTCGCATATTTGCGCGTTTGGGTCTTCCCCGAGGAAATGGATCTTAGTGGCCCCCAGAGCATTAGCTTCCTTGCCGAACAACTGACCTCTATCCCAGCTTGGCTCATTGGCTCCGTCATCGGTGTTGCGTTGGTGATTTTCTCCTTGGCAAACCAGCGCTTCCGCCGCACTCCAGCACAGGTGTTCTGGGGATCTGTAGTTGGGCTGGCGATCGTATCAGGATGGCTCGGCACGAATTGGGTGGCGACGCACGGTTTTGATGGTGAACCGGTTCAAACCCATACCTTCGCTGCTCCCCTTGGCGACACAATATTCTACCTAATGACAGCCTCTGGAAACACTTTGTCCTTTGCGGTAGGATCAGTCTCCGGCGTTCTCATTGGCGCATTCTTGGGGTCCTGGTCCAAAGGTCATTTAAGATGGGAAGCATGCGAGGATCCACGTGAACTCAAGCGTCAGATGCTCGGCGCGGCGATCATGGGGCCAGGCGCGATCATCGCGGTCGGTTGCAGCGTCGGACAAGGTATATCTGCCTTCTCACTTTTGGCCTACAGCGCGCCTGTAACATTCGCTGCCATATTCGCCGGTGCGGCGATTGGGTTGAAACAACTCGTGTCTGGGCTGTCCTTCATAGCTGAGCGTTGACGTCACAGTTCAAACTAGAATTCACGTGTGGAGGACGGTTTCAGTAGTTCGCTCTTGTTGAGAAACCGATGGTTTTTAAAGGCAAATAGTCCGCAAACCATGCCCGTTAGAAGTTCGAAAAGTCAGATGACCATCGCGGCGCAAGCCGCCGGTGTCTAAACGACAGACCCGCAACTTCCGGTTTACGCCTCAAAACCTTCCCGTTTGTTTTGCCCATCGCTGCGGTGTGGTTCACCATAGGAGACATCCGCTGCCTTTGAGATTTGGCATTGAATCCGAATGATCGGATAGTGAAATCTTTCACACGTGGAGCAAGGCTACTCACAAGAACGAATATGAGCTCGCGTCGATCTTGCTAAAGGTGATCCGTTTGACAGGCCCAACAATCCATTGATTATGTGCGCATGACCAAAGCTCAAAGACCGCCAAAGCCAAAACCAATTCCTTACACCCCGGAGCCGGACCGCTATGAGCGGATGGTGTATCGGCGAAGTGGGCGATCCGGTGTGAAGCTTCCTGTTGTCAGCCTAGGCCTGTGGCATAATTTCGGTGCGGACTCGACGCACGAAAACAAGCGCGCCATGTGTCGAACCGCGTTCGACCATGGGATCACTCACTTTGATCTGGCGAATAACTATGGTCCACCACCCGGATCGGCCGAAGAGGCATTTGGCGAGATCCTCAAAACGGATTTCGCGGGTTACAGGGATGAGCTGATCATTTCCTCCAAAGCAGGCTACGACATGTGGCCGGGACCCTACGGAGAGTGGGGGTCGCGCAAGTACATGATTGCGTCTTGTGACCAATCACTTGCGCGCATGGGGCTTGATTATGTCGACATCTTTTATTCCCACCGCTTTGACCCCGACACCCCGCTCGAAGAAACGATGGGCGCGTTGGATCATATCGTACGGTCTGGTCGTGCGCTCTACGCAGGTATCTCGAGCTACAACTCCCAACGCACGCGCGAGGCGGTGAAAATTCTCAACGACCTTGGGACACCTTGTCTGATTCACCAGCCTTCTTACAATCTGCTCAATCGGTGGGTGGAGCGGGACGGCTTGCTCGATACTCTGGATGATCTTGGGATTGGGTCGATTGCGTTCACGCCGCTGGCACAAGGCATTCTGACTTCCAAATATCTGACCGATATTCCGAGTGGCAGCCGTGCCACGCAAGGGAAGTCATTGCTTGATGGCATGATCAACGAGCGGTCATTGGCAAGTGTCCGTGCTCTGAACGACATGGCTGAGGCACGCGGTCAAACTCTGGCGCAAATGGCTCTGGCCTGGGTGCTCAGAAATGGGCGCGTGACGACCGCACTTATTGGCGCGTCCCGGCCGCAACAGATCGTAGATTGCGCAGGCGTCGTTGATAATCTCGACTTCAGTGCTGACGAACTGAAAAAGATCGATCAAACAAGCTCAGAAGAAGATATCAATTTGTGGGCGCGGTCCTCAGAAACAGAATGACCATCCTTAGAACGTGCGCAAAAGCCAAACCTTCCAGGAATACGATCTTTAGCTGTCAATCGGCATTGAATAATGACCCCCCATCGGCGTCCAAATTTGACCCCCCTTGGAGCTAAGAGGGGCGTTGAGGGGGTCGTGTTTAGGTTGATTCAGGAGGGGGTGGACAGCAGGTCAAACCGAAAAGAGAGCGTAGCTCGACTGAAGGTTTGACCTGCTGTCTGTTTTGAATTTATTCCCCGATTTCGAGGTTAGTCGCGGTGGTTAATTCGCCAGCTTTCGTTCCCGGTTTCGATGATATCGCAATGGTGTGTCAGTCGATCCAGGAGAGCAGTGGTCATTTTGGCATCTGTGAACACACTCGGCCATTCAGCAAATGCGAGGTTGGTTGTTAGCAGAATAGACGTTCGCTCGTACAGTTTGCTGATGAGATGGAAGAGTAATCGTCCACCAGACTCTGCGAACGGCAGATAACCGAGTTCGTCTATAATCACGAGGTCGACGCGGATCAGCTGCTCGCTGAGCCGCCCGGCGTTGCCTTCGCGATGTTCAGCCTCCAGCTTGTTCGCGAGATCCACAGCGCTGAAGAACCTGACCCGCCGGCGGTTATTGACCGCGTGGCCCCCGATCGCTGTTGCGAGATGCGTTTTGCCCGATCCGGTTCCACCGACCAGCACGCCATTCCTGGCCTGGTCCATAAAATCGCCGTCATGAAGATTGCGCACGACTTCCTCGTTGACGGGGCTGACCGTGAAGTCGAACTCAGGTAAGGACTTGCAGACCGGGAACTTTGCGGCACCCATCTGATACCGGATCGAGCGCGCAGTCTTTTCGGCCAGTTCGGCCGTGAGGAGTTCGGCCACGACCTGTTGGGGCCGCCAGTTGTTTTTGGCTGCGGCCTGCATCACTTCGTCAAAGCAGTTGACGATGCCTGGCAACTTCAGTTGACGGGCAAGTTCGAGAATTTCCTTACGCAGTTGCATGGGAGCCTCCAAGCCTGTCATAGCGAGCGCAATCCGCGATCGGTGCCATTTTCAGCTGCAGGTGGGCAGGCGGCTCAATCGCCTTTGGCGGCGGGGGATTGGTGCGCCGAGAGACAATGTTCAGGATCGCATCGGCCTTGCGCAGGCCAGATTTTAGAGCTTCTTCGCAGGCAGCCTCGACCACATCAATGTCGTGCTGGTAAGCAGCGAAAAGAATATCGGCAAGTTGCCGGTCTCCGTCGGATGTGCCCCGCAGATGGGTCCAGATCTGCGTCATTGCCGGTGGTAGGTCCCAGTCACGGAACGGTGCTCCATTGCGCAGAGCGCCAGGCTTGCGCTTGAGGACGGGCACATAGTGCCAAGGGTTGAAGATCGTTTTTCCTCGGCCGAAGCACCGTTCGTGCTCTCCGACAATCTCACCGTCTTGGCGCAGGACAATCCGCGTGGCGTAGACCTGCAACTGGACCTGACGTCCAACAGCTCTTGCCTCAACGCTGTATTTGTTTCTTTCGAAGTTGATCAGGCAGGTTCGGCTCACGGCGACCGTCTTTTCACGGAACCCGACGAAGGGCTTCTGCAGATGCGTCAGCAGCGGCTTTTCCTGCTGGAACTCCTCCCAGACCGTCACCTCCAGGTTTTCCGGATGCCGCAGTTCTTTTGCGCGTTTGATCGCGTCTTTTTGCAGCCGGGCATTCAATTCATCGAAGTCGGCCACCTCCAGACGCGGTGTAAAACTATAGGCGCGGCTCTCCTTGACCAGATTCTCAACCTGACCCTTCTCCCAACCGGCCGCGCGCGTACAGGCGATCGGGTTCACCAGATGATGAGAACACATCCGGGAGAATGCCTTGTTGAACTTTCTTTCCTTGCCCGACAGGATCGCATCGACGGCGGTCGTCATGTTATTGTAGATCCCGTTGATGCAGCCTCCACCAAAGAATTTGAAGGCCTCGTCGTGGGCATCAAAGACCATCTCCTGCGTCTCGCGCGGATAGGCAATGGAGAATGGCATGCGGCTATGGCAAAGTTTGAAATGGGCAACCTTCACGGTCGTGAGTGCACCGTCCATCAAAACCGTCTCCACACTCCAGTCGAACTGGTACGCCTCCCCAGGATCAAAGATCAGCGGGATGAACGCCTGCGCCTGTTGTCGGCCGTGCGCAATGCGCCAATTCTTTGTGTAGCGTCGAACACTGTCATACCCGCCGCCAAAACCATCATCGGAGAGTTCCTTCCAGATTTTGGTCATCCGCTTGCGGTGTTTCTTCGGAAGCGCCTCGTTCTCCTCAAGCGTTTCATCCAGACGCGCGCGCCAAGGCCCGAGCACCGGGTATGGCTGCGATTTGCGCTCATATTTGAACTCCGTCACTCCCGATCGGATTATCTTTCGAACCGTTGCACGGCTCAAATTGAGCGAACGGCAAATTTCCTTGATGCTCTTTTTTTCGATCAGGTGTAAGCGACGCACTTTTCTAATAGTTTCCACGCAAATCATCCCGCTTGCCTCTCCATCGACTGCTCAATGAAAAGGATGTCTACAACCATAGGGAGGGGTCAAATTTGGACGCCGATTTCCCCGCTTAGGGGGTCAAAATTGCACGCTTTTCTACAATCTTTAGCGAGTTGAACGTTTCTAGTTCGGCCAACCAGCTAACGTGAGCCATCGGCCCAATATGTTCAACCAAACAACGGTTCAAAGTTGCATAGCCATTTCGTGCCAAGTCATTCCTCCATGATCAGAGGTTGATGGACGAAGATACTTGTACCCAAATCTCTGATAAAGCGGGACGTGATGCTCTTTGCAGATAAGGTAGATCGCGGATTTACCCATTTTTCTCATGCGGCCGATGAATTCAGTCATCAATGCCCGCGATAGGCCTTTTCCTTGATGCTGCGGATCCACGACGAGAGACATAATAACGACGTTTGGCGCGTCGGAGTCATGCCCTACAAGCTCTTTGAACTCCTCATCAGACATTTCGACGTCGTATGCACATCCGCAATTCACAAAGCCGACGATCTCGCCTTCGACCTCAAGAACAAGGAAACCATCGTGATAGACCTCGATTCTCTTTACTATCTTTTCGAGGGTAGCCGCTTCGTCGCCTTCATATGCATCAGTCTCGATCTCAAAGCATCGAATTGCATCAGAGGGTTGGGCATTTCGAAATCTGTTCATGCATTTACACTATGAACGATGGGTCAAGTTGTATAGCCACCGTCGGTTTTGCTCGCATCATTGCTCAATCTTCGCTCGGCGCAGACACTCACTACACTTACTCCCGGCGGCAGCTTTGCGGTCAATGTTGCCCCAGGCGCGGACACATTCTTTTCATCCCACAACAACGCAGCACACCCTTGACCGTAATCAGTTGCACATTTAGCCGAGTTTGATCTGCCCGCTGGGACGACCCGGCCAAGCAAGGGCGTTTTTTTCAGGACGACCTGCCAAACTAGAGGTCGAACATGACAACTAAAACCAAACAAGCCAGGAAACTGATCGAGGGTAGACCTGCCCTAATCGTAATCGACATTTAAAAGAGCACGTTTATTGATGACAGCGAAGTACGCTCCATCGACAACATGCCGGGCTACAAAGAGCACATGATCGCTGCGCGTGATTTGGTTGACGCCGCGCATGAGAGCAAAGTGCCCGTCATCTTCGTTCAAGAAGTCCATCGTCCCGATCAGGTCAACTTCGGCAGGCAACTGGATGGTGACGAAGACATACACTGTCTCGAAGGTGATCCAAGAACGGAAATTGCAAAAGATGAGAAGGGATATCGCAAAGGTGACTACATCGTACCGAAGCGACGGTCTTCTGCATTTTTTGGCACCGATCTCGAAATCCTGCTGCGCGGTTTAAAGATAGACACACTATTGTTGTGTGGCGGTTTGACGGATGTTTGTGTGCACTACACATTCGTCGATGGCCACCAATCAGACTACTTCTGCCGCGTAGTAGAGGATTGCGTTGGCGGGTCATCTGCCCAAGCCCATGAAGCTGCTCTCAAAGCAATGGAGTATCTACAAACCGGCGCTGTTCAGAGCCGAGAAGCAGTGATCAAGGCAATCTCGTCGCTCTAAATTGCAATCGAAACGTTAGTGCCTGTTGAGGTATATAGTTTTTTTGGGTGGCGAAACTTGAGGAGATTTTATTCGCTTGCGCGAGTGCTTGATCCAACACTTCTGTTCCATATGCAAACCAACTTAGTAGCAATCCGGCTACCTATGCTTTGACGCAGGTCAACACCCCATTACGGCAGGCTCCAAACAGCGGCAGTTAGTCTATCGTGAACAGCTCCTGTCTTTCAGCAACACCGCGCAATCTGTATTGCCCCAGGGAAACAAGACTTGGAATGGAGCCCACCAAGTCGCCCGCCACCTTATCGGAAACCACAATGTTCTGATCAAGCGCGCTGCACATGCCTAAAATGCGCGAAGTTGTATTTACCGCTGGGCCGACTACTGTGAAATCCAAGCGAGACCTACCGCCAATATTGCCGTAAAGAACATCGCCTGCGTGCAACGAGAGAGTGAAGCCGGTCGTTGGCAAACCATCCGCTTGCCGTCGTTGGTTGAGTTCCTCAAAGGTATTTCGCAACTCCGCGGCCGCGTGAATTGCGACGCGGCGAGCGTCCGGAACTTGATTGATATCGAAGATGGCAAGCATTCCATCTCCCATGAATTTCAGAACGTTACCGCCATTGCGTTCGACTACGTCAACAGCTTCCGCGAAGTAGTCGTTTAGCAATTCTATGATTGAGTCCCCCGGAAGCGCCTCTGACAATTTGGCAAATCCTTGCAAGTCAAAATACCAAATCACCGCTGAAATAGTTTCCGATGAACCTCGGGTGATGTCCCCGGAAAGAACGCGCCTACTGGCGTCCTTGCCCAGATATGCGGCTGTAATGTCTTCAGCCATCAGTCGGTTCGCCCCACATTTCAGCGTCAGGCAAAGTGGAGATATCAGTTGACGCAAACCATCAAGTTGCTCGCTTGTGAAGCCCCCGCTCGCATCGGTTGTCAACGAGATTATGGCACCTTCCTCGGCCTGCATTGGATCGACTGGCGTAGTATTGTCCTGAATAAGGAAGAACCGTTTAACAGCGAAGTAGTCAGTTGCACCGCGCTCGCGAAGTTCGTCGAAGATCGGAAAATTGAGCGCGGGTTCTTCGACAGTCAGGTCTTGTCTGATCTCTTCAACGTTGTTTGCCAAAAGATAGTAAATCGGGCTTAGAACGTATTCCTCAGGCGCATCCGTTCTCCGGACAAAGTTCTCTCGCTCGTTGCCGCCATCCCTGTGCCAGCGAAAAGCGACGGTTCCAATCTCGGGATGATGAGCGCGAACAGTGATGTTTGCTCTTTGAAGTGGAATTCCTGCCGAAACAAGACGGTTGCAGAATGCTTCAAGCCAGAGCTCCACAGGCGCATTCTCCAAGCCCTGTTGAACCAGCCAATCGGCTATGTCCTTAACGGCGGCGGTCAGTTCCCAGTTTTGGACTAATGGGGCTGCCATGATGACCTCACAACGGGTTGTCTCAACAGTTAGCTCCCAGTCTATTTCACTTCAAGGACACCTCAACTTCAATTTCCAGCGGTTCTCACTGCCCAAAGCGGACAAAGCTGCCGTCTTCATTCATCTCACGCTTTCTTTTGAAGGCAAACACAGAAAGAGCAATTTTCAAGGCACCCATGATTTCGAAAGATCGCTTGGATATAGCGGGGGTCGGAACGTCAATCTTATCCTATTGCCTAAGTTGATCTATATCCGGAACACAGGATCTTCGGTGTTCGGGTAATTCTGTCGCTCCGTCCGCGCGTTTCTGGAAAACGTTGTGGTGAAGAAGCTTGATTTTCGGATGCGTCAGCGACCCAACGACCTCGAACGGCCACGCGCTCCGCGACAGGGGCCTGCCGAGTTTTCGGGCCTCGGCCTGAATTGAAATCGTGTTTTTTACCCAATCCAGATCGCCGTGGGCAACAAGCTGTACCTTTTTAGTTTCCGCGACAAACGAACTGAACGAAACGTCGCCAGCATCGATTTTAATGGGAGCGGCGAGGCACGTGATCTTGCTGTAACCCTTTCTCAGTTCTTCAGAAATTAGCCAAGGAAAAATGCCAAGACCGGACAGTTCGAGAAGACTGGTTGATATTCCACCATTTGTCATCAAGATAGATGCATAGCCTCTCATCGAGTTAAAAAAAGTCTCAACCGAGCGCCTGTTTCCGGTAAACTCAAAATTCCCATGAAGCTGGCCTACTGCCGAGTATTTGGTATCAAACTCGTTGAACAAGGTTGCCAGATTCCAATCCTTTATTGTGCCTTGAAGTGAAAGCAACCGCGGGCTCTTCACCATATTCATTTTTGCCGTAGCGGAGAAATGACCTCCATCATAGGCGACATCGACCGGCCCAAGCTGGGCAAGGCCGTTCTTTGCCTTGAGATGGCTGGACAGGCTGGTTATTCCCTGTTCGCCCTCGATTTTTTTGATATCAATGGACACATCGACATCCTGATCGAGCAGAAAGTCTTCTACCTCGACAAGATCACTAACTTTGCCTTTCGAAACCTTGTGCTTTGCGCCACTGGTTCCGGGTTGGCGAAAGCTTGTTGCAATGCGTGAGACAAAAGCGAAAACGTTTCTAACGTCTTGAAGTTCGATACTTTGACTCGAAACCATGCCTTGCGTCAGTGGACGCGCGCCAGACGTGGATATCTCAAGTTTGGCACTCAGTTGCGACTTTCCGGATCTAAGCCCAAGTACGCTAGAGAAGTTGTCTTGTTTTCCGTTGGCGGACAGGCTGACTTTTAATTGTCCGGCTTTGATTGTTTTCTGCCCAATGGCCGCTAGGAAACGGGCGCTGTCTTTGACATCCAGATTGAAATCGAAGGACAGGTTTTCAAATTCGTTTACGTTCCCGAGCTTAGCCTGGGTTTTAAGCACCCATATTTCGGTATCAACGGTCTGCGCATCGAATTTATTGAGGCTTAAGAACCCCTTTAGATCGTCCACCGAAAAACTGCCTTCGACGATGCCAAGCGATTTTGCGCTTAGGCCTCGGAAAAACAGCGATGACGGTATCGACATCGTACCGCTAAAGTCGACCTCTTTCAGGCGCAACAGGTCTTTTATGTTGCCTTTGGCCAAAAAATAGGGTCCATCTTGGGGTCCAGCCTGCAAGCTAATATTTTCCAGCATCAGATTACCATTGTCAGCGCGAAACAGACGGCCAAAGCGAACCGGACCTATCTGTTTTAACTCATTGTCAAACGCATTGGTCGTCAGAGTCAGATCCTGAAACTCCAGCGCGTTTTCAGTGCCAACAACGTGAGTTGAAAGGTCGGTAAGCTTTAAGTCCTTTAGATCCGTGGCCGTTTCAGGTGGATCAGCCTGCGGATAAAGGCGTCCATCAACTGCAAGATCGATACCTTCAAAGCCGATCAGATTTTCGATAGAGCCTTCAACTGTCAGCAATTGACCTTTTGAAAGGTTTAAGGCCGTGCTGAGATCTGAGACTTTCAGCTTTGGGTTTTGGCTTTCTATGTCGGCCGCTAGATTTGCCCGACCTTCAATATCGCGATCCAGTCGGAGAAGTTCCAGAAGATCGCCGATTTCACCAGTATCCAACGTCAGTTTGCCTTTGAAACCGCCACCATTTTCCTCCGAGATAGGGCTGCCATTGAAGTCAAGCTGCATCGCTCCGAAATTCGCGTTTGTCGTGAATGGCTGGCCTCGTGGATAGTCACCTTTGATCTTAAAGCTCTGCCCGTTCACGGTTCCATGGCTTGTCACTGTTGCACCGGAATTGTCACCGAGTTGATCCAAATGCAGATTTTCCAATTCGAAATCGAATTCGAAACCAGTTGTCTCATTGTCCGCGATCAGAGAAACGGACGTGAAAGCTGCTGTCTTGTCGCTCAGGAAATCTAGAATACCACCCGTATCATTCTGTATCCCTAATGCTGTCGTACTAACCTGAGGCCGATTGGTCGCAACCCAGCTTTGCATCCCGTCTGCATCGGTCAGTAGTCGAACTTTCAGTCCATCGATGATCAAGTTGTCGATTTTGATCTGACCTGAAATCAACGCTGGCAGGTTTAATTCAAGCTCCAGAACTTCTAGAGCTGCCAAATTCACGTTTTCTATTTTCTCGCTGGGCACTTCTACTTTGGTTGCACGGACGTGGGTTGTTGGTCCCAAAACGACGCTCACATCTCCTCTTATTTGCACTGTCTGTCCGAATTGTTCTGAAAGCATCTTTTCCAGAACCGGCGTTCGAAAGTCGGAGAAAACAGGCAACGCTAAGGCAGTCCAGAAAAGCGCAATGACGACAACAATGAGCAGGGCGGCATGTCCAGCTATTCGCAAAATCAGTTTCATGGAACCCAACACCTTCGCCTCACATCGCCTAAGCTAACAAACGTCTGCTCAAAGCGACACTGCCCTTGGCGGTTGCGGAAACGTCCATTGAAATGCCAAATTCATTTGTACCAAAATAAACAACGTGCATGTTTTTTGGACAATGCATCAATCTGAAGACGAGAAAGAGCGATGGGCCTTTGGAAAATCGTTTTGACCTCAGCCTTGCTTGCTTTCCCGTTTGCGATGGGCTTGCTTGCTTTGTTTGGCGCTTTCACCACTGTGGTTGAGTTGGAAGACTATTCGATTTCAGGGTTGCTTTTTGCTTTATTCACAGCCCTAATGTTTGTCCTTCCGGCACCCCTCTTTTTGCCGCTGTTTTTCGTAATTGTGCCTTGGGTCGCCTTGATACCGATAGTCGCTATTCTCGCGTCATCCGTTGCTGTCCGAGTAAAAAATCAGCCCAAGAAAACCCTTTTTGCAATCTGGCTTATTGTTTGGATCGCTGTTTTTGCCGCCGCGATTTCAACAGGAAAGATATCTGCTTGACACAAGTGTGGACCAAATCCACTGAAAGCGGGTCTCTTTGCTTTTCGAACTGACAGCGCAATCCTGGTTCACGGGTGTAGAAAAGCGTGCAATTTTGACCCCCTAAGCGGGGAAATCGGCGTCCAAATTTGACCCCTCCCTATGGTTGTAGACATCCTTTTCATTGAGCAGTCGATGGAGAGGCAAGCGGGATGATTTGCGTGGAAACTATTAGAAAAGTGCGTCGCTTACACCTGATCGAAAAAAAGAGCATCAAGGAAATTTGCCGTTCGCTCAATTTGAGCCGTGCAACGGTTCGAAAGATAATCCGATCGGGAGTGACGGAGTTCAAATATGAGCGCAAATCGCAGCCATACCCGGTGCTCGGGCCTTGGCGCGCGCGTCTGGATGAAACGCTTGAGGAGAACGAGGCGCTTCCGAAGAAACACCGCAAGCGGATGACCAAAATCTGGAAGGAACTCTCCGATGATGGTTTTGGCGGCGGGTATGACAGTGTTCGACGCTACACAAAGAATTGGCGCATTGCGCACGGCCGACAACAGGCGCAGGCGTTCATCCCGCTGATCTTTGATCCTGGGGAGGCGTACCAGTTCGACTGGAGTGTGGAGACGGTTTTGATGGACGGTGCACTCACGACCGTGAAGGTTGCCCATTTCAAACTTTGCCATAGCCGCATGCCATTCTCCATTGCCTATCCGCGCGAGACGCAGGAGATGGTCTTTGATGCCCACGACGAGGCCTTCAAATTCTTTGGTGGAGGCTGCATCAACGGGATCTACGATAACATGACGACCGCCGTCGATGCGATCCTGTCGGGCAAGGAAAGAAAGTTCAACAAGGCATTCTCCCGGATGTGTTCTCATCATCTGGTGAACCCGATCGCCTGTACGCGCGCGGCCGGTTGGGAGAAGGGTCAGGTTGAGAATCTGGTCAAGGAGAGCCGCGCCTATAGTTTTACACCGCGTCTGGAGGTGGCCGACTTCGATGAATTGAATGCCCGGCTGCAAAAAGACGCGATCAAACGCGCAAAAGAACTGCGGCATCCGGAAAACCTGGAGGTGACGGTCTGGGAGGAGTTCCAGCAGGAAAAGCCGCTGCTGACGCATCTGCAGAAGCCCTTCGTCGGGTTCCGTGAAAAGACGGTCGCCGTGAGCCGAACCTGCCTGATCAACTTCGAAAGAAACAAATACAGCGTTGAGGCAAGAGCTGTTGGACGTCAGGTCCAGTTGCAGGTCTACGCCACGCGGATTGTCCTGCGCCAAGACGGTGAGATTGTCGGAGAGCACGAACGGTGCTTCGGCCGAGGAAAAACGATCTTCAACCCTTGGCACTATGTGCCCGTCCTCAAGCGCAAGCCTGGCGCTCTGCGCAATGGAGCACCGTTCCGTGACTGGGACCTACCACCGGCAATGACGCAGATCTGGACCCATCTGCGGGGCACATCCGACGGAGACCGGCAACTTGCCGATATTCTTTTCGCTGCTTACCAGCACGACATTGATGTGGTCGAGGCTGCCTGCGAAGAAGCTCTAAAATCTGGCCTGCGCAAGGCCGATGCGATCCTGAACATTGTCTCTCGGCGCACCAATCCCCCGCCGCCAAAGGCGATTGAGCCGCCTGCCCACCTGCAGCTGAAAATGGCACCGATCGCGGATTGCGCTCGCTATGACAGGCTTGGAGGCTCCCATGCAACTGCGTAAGGAAATTCTCGAACTTGCCCGTCAACTGAAGTTGCCAGGCATCGTCAACTGCTTTGACGAAGTGATGCAGGCCGCAGCCAAAAACAACTGGCGGCCCCAACAGGTCGTGGCCGAACTCCTCACGGCCGAACTGGCCGAAAAGACTGCGCGCTCGATCCGGTATCAGATGGGTGCCGCAAAGTTCCCGGTCTGCAAGTCCTTACCTGAGTTCGACTTCACGGTCAGCCCCGTCAACGAGGAAGTCGTGCGCAATCTTCATGACGGCGATTTTATGGACCAGGCCAGGAATGGCGTGCTGGTCGGTGGAACCGGATCGGGCAAAACGCATCTCGCAACAGCGATCGGGGGCCACGCGGTCAATAACCGCCGGCGGGTCAGGTTCTTCAGCGCTGTGGATCTCGCGAACAAGCTGGAGGCTGAACATCGCGAAGGCAACGCCGGGCGGCTCAGCGAGCAGCTGATCCGCGTCGACCTCGTGATTATAGACGAACTCGGTTATCTGCCGTTCGCAGAGTCTGGTGGACGATTACTCTTCCATCTCATCAGCAAACTGTACGAGCGAACGTCTATTCTGCTAACAACCAACCTCGCATTTGCTGAATGGCCGAGTGTGTTCACAGATGCCAAAATGACCACTGCTCTCCTGGATCGACTGACACACCATTGCGATATCATCGAAACCGGGAACGAAAGCTGGCGAATTAACCACCGCGACTAACCTCGAAATCGGGGAATAAATTCAAAACAGACAGCAGGTCAAACCTTCAGTCGAGCTACGCTCTCTTTTCGGTTTGACCTGCTGTCCACCCCCTCCTGAATCAACCTAAACACGACCCCCTCAACGCCCCTCTTAGCTCCAAGGGGGGTCAAATTTGGACGCCGATGGGGGGTCATTATTCAATGCCGATTGACAGGTCACCACTTCAGCTATTGCCTCAGGATGATCAAAGCGAGCATCGGTGAAAAAACCATCATTGTGTTTCGGCTCGTTTATTCCGGATTCAAGTATTTGGTTAATTGTCGAGATGCTTTCGTCCAACCGCGCCGGTTGACGCTTCGCAAAGTAGTGAACGGCAGCGTATCGAGACAGAAAACCGATAAAAGCAATGCCATTCGGTCGCAGAACCCGGAACACCTCTGCAAGTGCTCTATCGCGATCTGCGTCTTCAATAAGGTGGTAAATCGGACCTAAACATAGAACAAAATCGAAAGAGTTTTCTTTTAGTTGGGATAAATCCCTTGCGTCTGCTTGGGAGATTTCTGTGAGCGTAACTCCAAGCCGGGATTCTTCCTTCCTCGCTGCCTCGAGATTTGCTTTGGAAAGATCAGACAACGTAACTCTATGGCCAATGGCAGCAAGCTCAAAAGCGTACCTTCCAGGGCCGCCACCAATATCCAAAACATCAGAAGCCGGCAAAATAAACCGGTCTATCCAAACCTTGGTTACGTCATGCTCCAACCAACTTTCATCTAGCCGTGAGATCTCGTCTTGGACGGTTTTGTCATAGAACGTTTGGATGTCGCCTATTGGCATTATTGAACCTCTTTAACAGTCTCATCTGGCCGGTCCAATTCTATTGTAAGTACCACTTGTGGCGCAAAAAATACTTTGGCTCCGAAACTGACGGAGGTTTTTGTCGCTTGAACGCTTTGGACCGTCCATTTGATGCAGAGGGATCGACACTTTCAGTGCAACCCTTTGAGTTTGCGACTACGGCCCTCCAAAACCTCGATTGCATCGCAATCCAGGCGTTGGCGCGTATAATGCGAACATGACAAGAGATATTGAAGCTAATTCGACGAAACAAGCGGCACACTTGCGACTTGATGAGTACGATTCTTGATGTCAGCCACAATGCCGCGATAAGCAGGGCATAAGTCGTAATTATAGAGCGGTTGCAGTTTCGCGATCTGAAGCAGCAATTCGTTCAGAAAGCGACACATGTTCGGATTGAGCCCATTCCTACAGAGTGCTGCACCATAGCCAATAGGCAGCAATATCGTTGACTCTGCGCTCTTGGGTGCCTTATCGCTGACCTCATGGTGAAGTCGTTCTTCGTATCGCAGGACTATTATCCTCAGCTTCGATAGCTGCGGGTAATTTATCATTGGTTTTCCGCTGCCCCTGACAGCGGTCAACATGCAAACGACCTTGTGCCGGGCGGCAAATTCAAAGGTCGCAAAATGAACAACAATAGCAGAAGTCAAAATACGTCGCTAGGCATCGTGGGGTTTGTGTCGAGAACATTCTGAATTGTCCGGTGTAGGTAACATGCCAATTGTCCGCTTCAGTTGATTGCGCGGTGGCCCAATTCGGAGGGAGCCGTAGGCGACCGTAGATTTGGGCCACCGCGTTCGCGCCACGTCGAAGCGGGTCACGCGACTTTGTGTTTGCTATCCTCCTGTGTGATGGGTGATCCGTCAGGCTGGTAGCGGCCAATGCATCTCGGGCCGTGGAAGATGACCAGTTGACCATCGGGGTATTCGTGGACCCTGACCTTCGCCTTGACGAAATGATGACGGTGCCTGTCTGCCGCGATCTGCATGACCAGGCCCTTGTAGCGCACCGTATTGTCGTTGCCGACGACGCGGTCTTCCTGCACACACAGGGTGTCGCGCACATTGCCTGTAAACGGCACGAAGGCCGAGGTCGTATCCTCCGGCTCCTTTGCAAACAGGGCATTGTGTTCGGGAAGATAGACCTCTTTCAGGAACTGATTGGCCTCTTCAATGGTTGTGATCCCATGGGACCGCAGTTCCTGCGGCAATCGGTTCTGGAACGTGCCAAACATGCGTTCAGACCGTCCACGGGCCTGCGGTGAATAGGCCGGGATCAGCTCAATGCCGAGTTGCTGCAAGGCGCGCCCGACCTGGGTCAGATTGTCCTTGTCCACTTTGCCGCCCGCTTCGGGCGTATGCCAGTAATGAGAGCCCCGATCGGCATAGAGCGAGCAAAACAGACCTTGCGCCTCGATCACCTCTGTCAGCCCCTGAAAACTGCTCATCGTCCCTTCTTCCTCGACAAAGAATGCCGAATAAACCCGGTTGGTGGCATCGTCCATGGTGACGATCAGATCCCACCACTGACCCGGAACCCATTCATGGCTGGAGCCGTCCTGATGCAACATCATGCCAACCATCGGACGGCGGGGCCGCTTGCGCCGATGGGCACCTCGTCGGGGTGCTGCCTGAACCCGGCCGTGGCGCTGCAGTGTAAGCCGCACCCAGTTGTAGCTCTGTGTGAAACCATGGTGGGCCACCAGCTTCTCGTGGAAATGCTTCGGCGTGTAATCCCAGTACTTGGTATCAAACAGTTCAAGCATCTCCATGACCTTATCCGTGGCAACACGATTGTTGGCCAGTTTGCCAAGCCGACGGTCGTACAGACCTTCTGCACCATCCGCCTCAAATCGATCCTCCCAACGCCTGACGGTGCGCACGGATACACCCAGTATCTCAGCCGCCTGTTCTTGCGTCAGCTTGTTCGCGCTTCGCCGCGAATACACATCTTCAAACTTCATCAGTCGAACTTCCTGTAACACTTCTGCTCGGTTCATAACGCCTCCTCTCAGAGACAGAATAGAACCGGACAGATCGCATGTTACATACACCGGACATATCGCGTGTTAGCGACAGGCATCGTGGGGTTTGGTGCGTTCGGACAACTTGCAGCACTCCATCTCGGACAGCACTTCGAGATATCGGCCTATGATCCGTCGTCGGACCTTGTCAAGATCGCAAAGCAACTCGGAGTGCGGCTGTCATCCTTGCACTCAGTATCGCAGGCCGATGTGATCCTCATTGCGGCACCAGTGTCCTCCTTCGAGCAAGTTGTCAGAGAGATCGCGGTTGCTTGTAAACCCGGCGCGCTAATTGTCGATGTTGGCTCAGTTAAAGTAATTCCCGCGGAAATCATGCGGCGGCTGCTGCCGAACCATGTAGACATCGTCGCAACCCACCCCTTGTTTGGTCCTCAGAGTGCCGCGACGGGTATTGAGGGTCTAAAGATCGCGGTCTGCCCCATTCAGGGAAACAGGTATACAAGGCTGGCTGCGTTTTTACGCAAAGCGCTCGGTCTGACCGTCATCATGACGACACCAGAAGATCACGACCGAGAAGCAGCAGTTGTCCAGGGACTCACGCACCTCATTGCCAAAGTGCTACTGCGAATGGGACCGCTGCCAACGCGCATGACAACGAAAAGCTTTGACTTGTTATCTGAGGCAATATCCATGGTTCAGCACGATGCGCCAGAAGTATTCGAAGCGATTGAGAAGGCCAATCCTTACGCCGAGACGGTGCGACAACAGTTTTTTGATTTGGCCGCAAGTTTGCGTGTTGAGCTGGAAACAGCATCGAGGACGTTACCGCACAATGAAAACGGAATTTGAAGGAGCGGCATCCAAGGACAAGTTTGTCCGGAGTTTCCACACAGCCTCTCCGTATAGCAGCCTTTAGTCAGATCGGATAGCATGACCGTCCCGAACCTTAATCAACCCTGAGTTTTGACGTTTTCTGCTGGTTAAACGTCCAATAATATCCATCTCAAAACCCGCCTGCGTCCTATGTTTCCGGAGGTTTGGAGGCAAATCAAATGGCGACGCGCGGGTATTGTCTATGTAAAAAAACAAGCTGGGTCTACCGGGGAAATCAAACATGGGCATGCTATTGCCACTGTGATGACTGCCGTCGGAATTGTGCGGCGCCGGTGGTTGCGTGGTTTGGTGTACCGATAGAGAACTTTGAGTGGACTGGTGATAAACCCCGTACTTACGAAAGTTCCAAAGGCGTTTTCAGGCACTTTTGCGGGACTTGTGGGTCACCCATTGGATTTGAAGCCGATCACTATCCGGGTGGTATGCACCTCTATGCTGGATCGCTCGAAAACCCGGAAGATTTCAAACCGACTTTTCACGTTAACAATCAAAGCAGGTTGTCTTGGTTGCAAATGATCGATGATCTCGAAGCGTTTGAAGGCACATTACTGCATACCCCCAACGACCCTGACGGATATCAGTAAATCAGGAAGCCACCCAATTTCCTATCCGGCGGCTTTGTCCGCATAGCAGTCGCTCACAGCGCGTGCGGCGACTGTCTACTTCGGAGTCCACTTTGATCGATGCTGCGCGATCCTCCAATGACAGCAATGCGCAGAAAGCGGACTTTGCAAAGTTGAGCCGACGGCCCTTAAAGTGCCGCGCTGTGATACGCGGCACTTAGTGTTGGGTCACAACAATTCTTACGCCGCTGAGAATGCCCGGACGCTGCCTCGTGGTTCGAACACATGCAGGAACGTATCGGGATGAGGGCGAATGCGGTAGTTGTCCGTCTCGTCTCCGAAGATCACTGTTCCGTCTTCATCCAGCGCTATGACCGTCGCCTTGACTGTATCGGCGGGGTAGCCCGGCATACCAGACGGAGCGCCCCCATATCTTCGATACCCAGTGCTTTGGCTGCGGCCAAATCATTGTCCTGGAGGATTTCGTAGCGCGCTGGCAGGTCCAGTTTTTTGGCGAGCTTCTTTGAGTTTTCGATGCCCTGATTTGAGATGAACTTTACTTGCACGCCTGCCTTAGCCAGTTGATCTGCCTTCGCTTTCACTTCTTTGAGCTGGTTCATGCAAAAGGGGCACCAGTTTGCACGGAGGAACACCAGCAGGGTCTTTTCGCCGACAAAGGACGCAGACGTCGTGGTGGTCTCGTCCAAGCGTTGCAGCCGAAGCTCGGGCAACGCTTTGCCTTTCACGATGGCTGCGCTCGGCTTGCGGCCATAGTTCGAGAAGACGTGGATGTACCATTGCATTGTGATTGCGCCGTACAGCGCCAGACCCACGGCCACGTATTCGCTGGTGGCTGCGAATCCACCGCGCGCACTGACTTGGTAGATCACCCATGCCACTGCGGCCAGGTTGATAATTTGAATGACAGGCAGGTTCTTGGATGTCCGGGAAATTCCCAACGCACCGGCAAGCACCATTAGAAAGAATGGCATGGTGAACGTGGCAAAGAACGTACCGATCCAGATCGGATCGAAGCCTGACAGGTAGAACATTACGGCCGAGCCAACGCCCGAGAGCAGGTTCGACATGATATACGGGAGGATGAGTTTGCCCTTCATTTTCTTGGTCCTTTCGAGGTTTTTATCGAGTTGCAAGCAGCGGCACTTCGGCAAGAGTTTTTTGCGTGGATTGAGTTGAACGGCGCGCGCCTCAATGCGAGGCGCGCGACCAAATCAGGCAGTGGCTGTAGCTGCCAGACTGTCGAGAACAGGGAACAGATCGGCAGGCTCGGGGCGGCGGGTATAGTCAGGGTTCACTTCCGCGTAGGCGATTTTGCCAACCGTATCGACGACGTATCGTGCAGGCATGGGAAGGTTCCACTGGCCGTCTCCGTGGATGCGCGGCAGGTGGACGCCAAAACCGTCGTGAACCGGAATGACGTAGTCTTGCAGCGTCCAGCGAATACCCAGCTTTTCAGCCAATTCGCCGTTTTTGTCCGTGAGGATCGGGAAGCTCAGTTCATTGTCTTTCTGAGACTTCCGGCTGTCCGCCGCGCCTTGCATCGAGATCGCGACCAGGGTTGCGCCACGTGAGCGGATGTCCTCGGCAACGGCCTCAAGGGCTTTCAGCTCGATGTTGCAGTAAGGGCACCAAACACCGCGATAAAAGGTCAGAACGACCGGCCCATTGGCCAACAGATCTTTCAACGCGACATTGTTGCGGTCTGAATCCGTCAGAACGAAGTCGGGCGCCGCGTCACCAGCTTTCAGGGCGCGTTCAGCTTGACCGCTGTCAATCAACTCTTGGGTCGAACGGGCAAAAGCTTCAAAGGCGCCTTCAGGGGCCATTGTTTTGAACTGTGATTTGAAGTCGTCTAGTTGGTTCTGGAGGGTCATGTTGTGGTCCACTTCGTAGGTTGCGTTCTCTGGCTGGCTTAGGGGTTTTCCTGCCGCCTGTTTCAATACTTGGTCAGTTGATAGTGAGGTGGTAGCCGCCCGGTTTGTGTAACGGTTATCCATAAAATGAATGAATGGGACCGTGCTTTGCTTGTTCGGCGTACTCTGTCGGCACAAAAAACACCGCGCCAAAAGCGCGGCGTTTTCGTGCTCGCCTGACTACAGGCAGTTGGAAACTACGGGACACTGGTTTTAGTCTGAACTATTCCGCCACCGCGTCGGCTTTAGGATTCCACGCCATCGGTTCGAAAGCTCTGTCGAGCGGTGGGTTCACGACGTGGGTCGTGTAGTTCGACAAAACCTTGAGGGCGGTTCCGGCGATGACGTCCAGAACGGTCTGCTTTGAATAGCCGGCCTCGATCAGTGCATTGACCTGCGTATCGCTGGCCCATCCGCGTGTCTCGTTGATGATCTCAGCGAAGCTGCGCAGCGCCTCGAGCTTTGGGTCCGATATTGGCGTGCCCGCGCGCAGCGCCTCGATAACACTGTCATCTACTCCGGCCATCTTCGACACGGCTGTGTGCGCGGCCATGCAATAGGTGCAGCCATTCAGGCGATTGTTTGTAATCAGAATGATCTCGCGTTCGGTTGGCGTCAGATCAGTCTTCTCGAAAATACCCATCATGGTCATGTAGCTTTCGACCAGAACAGGGGATTCCGCCATTGTCGCCATCAGGTTCGGAACAAAGCCCATTTTGCCCTTGATCGCTGAGAGGATGGGCTTGGACCCTTCAGGGGCAGTGTCGACGGTATGCTGGGAATAGGTCGTCATGTGATGTTCCTTCAGAGAATGTGATTAGAGAGGAAGAAAGCGGAAACCGGAGCCTTTGCGCTCCACGCGGCCTAGGCCGGGCTTGGTGACATGAGCGGCGCCCATGATCAGACCATCGGTGGCGATCATGTCGAGCATTGAGATCCGCGTAGCCACGGCCTGCTCACCATCTACGTCCATAGCCCACCCGAAGTTCGGATTGGCAAAATGAACGTCTTCGTGGACCGTGAGGTCACCAACAACAATGAACTGTTCGCGACCACCATCAAGGACGATAGCAGTATGGCCAGGGGTGTTACCCGGCGCGGGCAGAACACTCACGCCGTCACCCAAGTCGGCCGATCCACTATGGAGGGAAACATTGCTTTCGATGACATTCGAAAGCGATTGAACATTCTTTACCATAGGCCGCATCGGTTCCGGTGCGCCGGTTGCAAAACCGCTCGCATTCCAGAAGTTCCATTCAGCAGCCGCGATGTGGATCTGAGCGTTTGGAAACGCCATCCGATCACCGATGGCAAGACCACCAACGTGATCTGGGTGCATATGCGTGATCACGATGTCGGTTACATCTTCGGCAAAGACACCAACTGAGCCGAGCTCGTCGGGAAGCTCGCCCACTGTCGGGAAGGATTTGGTGATGAAGTCGCTGGTGCCAGCGCCCGCGTCGAACAAGATGGTACGGTCCCCAACCCGATATGCGTAGGTGTTGGCGGCGATCCGGGCGGGATCGCCAATCTGCGCTTTCACGCTTTCAGGCGTTCCCAGAAACATGCTTGCAGGCATGTCGAAGTGACCATCGGACAGGGCATAGATCTGCTTTTCACCCACATTGATGCGAGTTGCTGCAATGGCTCGCGACGCAAATGCAAGCGCCGTTCCGGCCAGCGAAGTGGTAAGAAAACGCCGTCTGCTCATTGGTGAGTTTGCCATGTCACATGGTCCTTTTCGAAAAACCTTCTTAGCCACAGTTTCCGAATGTGACCTTCCGGGTGAGCTTGCTGTTGCGTTCAAATGTTACTCATAAGAAAGTCGGACGGTAGCCTGCCAAAAAGCCTAACAGTTATTCGAAAAGCAAATGTCTGATAACTTCTCGACTCTCCGTTTGTTCGCACGTGTTGCCCGCACCGGTAGCTTTACCGCTGCGGGCAAAGAAACTGGCAAGTCCCAGCCGTCGGTTTCCCGCATCATTTCCAATCTTGAGAAAGACCTTGGGGTTCAGCTCTTTGTACGCTCCACCCATGCCGTTCGACTGACGGAAGCCGGGGAAGGATATTTGACTCGCATTGAGCCGATCCTTTCGGACATTGAGGAGGCCAATCATTTCGTTAGGGGCACTGGTGAGCTGCGTGGTCGTTTACGAGTTGGGGCAGCAGCGAGTTTTGCGCAACGGGAAATCATACCTGTTCTGCCTCCGTTTTTGGAGCAACACCCCCAGCTGAAGGTTGATCTTGTTCTGACAGACTCGATGCAGGACTTGATTGATGAGGCTATCGACGTCGCCATCCGGTTTGGACCGCTAGGTGACTCGACGATGGTTGCCCGCAAGCTGGGCTCGACGCCCAGAGTTGTGGTTGCATCCCCTTCTTATTTAAAAAAAGCCGGCACTCCGAAACAGCCCGCCGATTTGGTGGATCACCAAGTCATCCTCGGTCCATCTAGCATCCGAAAGGCCGGTTGGAGTTTTGAGAAGGCCGGTAAGGTTCAGTCCATTCGTGTCGAAAGCCAGTTGATGATTTCCGTCAACGAAAGCACGACGACTGCGGCGGTGGCCGGTTTGGGTGTTGTAAGCACCTCCTACTGGAGTTGCAGGAATGAGTTGGAAGCAGGGACTCTCGTCCAATTGTTGCCTGATTGGAAAATCGGAAACGTTGAGGTGAACGCATTGCTGGCGGGTGGTCGTCACACGAAGCCTTCAGCTCGCGCATTCACAAGGCACTTACAGGAGGCCTTAGTAAAGAGAACAGGTTCTTGAGTAGTGATCGTCGAATGCCAGGTTTTGCGAAAGCTGAAATTGTAAAGCCTTGTTTTGAACGTCCGGTTTGGGCTGCCTCCAGCCAATCATGCAAACCGCAGAGTACGGCGGCACAGAGCCCATACTAGCCATTTTCTGCATTCTGACGAACGTCCGTTTTAGCGAGGCGATAATGGCGTCGAACTGCGCCTAGCGTTGCAGGCGCGATGCAAGCAGCCGAAAGAAGGGCAATGGTCGAGAAGCCAAACGCTTCGAAGACCACTTTGAAGACCGTCGTACCTACGAACATCGCGGCATAGGTCACCGCGCTATAGAGACCGAGAATAGTCGCGCGTTGCCCGGGAGATAGCGCCGTCAATTGGCCGACAAGGATGTTCAATCCAAGATGGTTTGCGGCACCCCACGCGATACAGAACACAATGAGTGCCATTCCGAACGGTGCCAGCGCGGAAAGCCCGATATATGCGAAAAGTAATGTTGCGAATACGATGGGAGCGGATTTCGTTGCTCCATACCGGTCGATTAAGCGATCAAGGGGTGCGACAATGCCGAAGCCAACACCATATGAGAGGGCAGCAAGACCAGCGATGCCGGTTCTAATCCCCAAGGCTTGCGTAAGATGTGTGCCCAGATAGGCATAGAGCCCGTAGAAGGCCGCCATGTAGCAGGCTACAGAAAGTAGTATCGGAGGAAGGCCTGTTATTCGTATAGCCTCAAGCGGCAAAGTGGCTTCGCCGTTCGGTTGCGTTTCCGTAACCTCAGACCGCCTAAGTGCGACCAGCAAAATCAGACCGGTCCCACCAAGGATTACAAATACGATGCGCCAGTGCAGAAATTCAGTGAGAATGGCCGATAGGCTGACACCTGCAACGAGACTTAGCGTCCAGCCCGTTAGAACCTTGCCAAGTGTTTCGCTTTCGCGTCCCTTTGGGGCGATTTCGGCCGCCAACCCATAGATTGCAGGCAATGCGAGGCCCGCTGCCAATCCGGCCAATGCTTGGCCCACAATTAGTACCAAAAGCGCGGTTGCCGATGCGCAGATCGCCATCGCAAAGCACAACCCCACGAGCGCAAGGAACAAAGCGCGTCGCAGCCCGATCTGATCTGCCTTCGGTGCAAGCGTCAGCGCGCTGATGGCCGTTGCCGCTCCATAGACAGCCGAGGCAAACATGACGTCTGTCGCGGAACTGCGCGGCAAGGAGGCCGCAACATCCGTTGCGATTGGACTGAGAACCAAGGAGTTTGATCCGACAATACTTATACCAAGCATCAGAAGCCAAACTGGGTTCATCCTGCACCTCCTTTGAGGTCAAGCCAGTAGATCAATTCGTTCTGATTTGATACTGCATTCTGAAAAATACGGGAAAAATCGAATGAGGTTCTGTATATGCCCAAGGATAGATATGGCTTGGATGAGATCGACCGAAACCTGTTAAGCCTCCTGACGAAGGATGCTGAACAGAGTTACAGCGATTTGGGTAAAGCGGTTGGCCTGTCTGCGCCTGCTGTCCATGAACGTGTCAATCGGCATTGAATAATGACCCCCCATCGGCGTCCAAATTTGACCCCCCTTGGAGCTAAGAGGGGCGTTGAGGGGGTCGTGTTTCCTGACTTCCGACATTTTTTCGTATAAGTCATTGATATTATTATGCCTTGGTTGCCAAAAGGCACTACACGGACTTTTTTCGCCAGCGATTGTTTCGGAGTGTTGAGGGAGCTCAGGCTTTGGTCTGGCCAGTTTTTCGGGTGCGCCCGGGGGGTATCTTGAAAGGGGCTTCGTTCCAGGTCAGGCCGACGCAGGTGAGGATGCGTCTGGCATCGACCGTGGCATGGCTTGGCATGCCGTAGCGGTCAGGGGTGCCTTTGTGGCGCAGGATCGAGAGCTGCAATGCGTTCAACTCGTTGCGGATACGAGCCGGGCTCATCGGGTGTCCGAGCAGGTCCAGATGCTTGCGCAGGTGCTGCAGGCAGCAGAAGGCCATGTAGCAGATGGCGATATGGGCCCGGACCCGACGCGGCGACCAGTGATAGATGGGCCGGATTTTCAGATCGTGCTTGTTGGTGCGGAAGCAGGCTTCGATCTCCCACAACTGGTGATAGCGGGCAATGACGTCCTGTGCCTCCAGTTCGTCCGCACCATGAACAACAATGGCATGCAGCCCGTCCCATTGTGCCGCTGCCTTGATCTTTGCATCATCCAGCGTGACGTCCCCGCTGTCGGGGAAGGCCAGGAAGCGGCCATATCCCCGGCTGCTGAAGCTGCCGGGTTTGCGAGAGCGCTTGAGCTTCTTGTGCAGCTTTTCGATTGCCTTGTCGCGCTTGTGGGCATCATTGCGTGCCCGGGTGGGTGACCAGGTCACAATGACCCGCGCTCCCTCCTGGTCGATCACCTTGTACCAGCCCTTCTCGGTTGCCTCTTCAGAACCGTGTCCAGCCCAAGGCTGGCGTCCCTCCGGGCTCAAAATGTTCGCCTTCACGGCGGCCGGGGCGGACTTCATGCGATAGCCGAGGATGTAGGGCAGACCCTTGTTCTGCAACATCTGCTGGTTGTCCTTGCTGAGCATGGCGGCATCGGCCACGAACGTGACCCTGGCCACGTCGAAGCGTCCCTCCAACGCCTTCAGCGCAGCTTCCAGCGTATGACCTTCCCAGGTGTTTCCCGGGAAGAGTTCATAGCCCACAGGCAGCCCATCGGAGGTGACGATCAGCGCCAGCATGACCTGAGCGCGGTGATGCTTGCCATCCTTGCTGAAGCCCTTGGCCAGAAGATGATCCTGCTCGACCCCGTCCGCATCCTCGGCCGGGTCCTCGCGCTCGGTGTCAAAGGCCAGGGTCGTGCAATCGTAGAACAGCACGGTCACTGGCCCGCCCAGCAACTTCTCTGCCGCCGCGTGAGAGGTTTTGCAAATCCCGTCTATCACCGGCGTATTGATGTAATCCATGCTCCGATAGACCACGTCCAGATTGAGCGTGATGCCTGCCTGGTTCTCCAACGCCTCCACGGTCGCGCGCTTGCTCTCGGGCTGTGCGATCCGCGCCATAACCAGCTCTTTCACAATGCGATTGGCACTTTTACGCGCCGCCCCCAGAAGGGCCCCCCAACCCAGTTGGTCATACATCGTCCCCATGACATCCCGCAGACCCAGAGAGACCCGCGCCTCCTCACGGCACTCGGCAAGATCAACGCCAAGCTTGTCCGGCCGCGGAGCGCGGCGCACCAGCGCCTGCAGATCGGCATATTCCGTGGGCGTGAACAGTTCCATTTGCGGCGAGCGATCAATGCGTAATTGCTCCATCAAGCGGCCCGCCAGACGCTTGATATCCTCAATCTCGCTGTCGTTATGGGCCACACCCACATGGCGCAGGATCTTCTGGCGTACCTTGGAGCCGGTGCGGACGGATTCAACGATCTGGATCCGTGTGCGGTTGAGCTTTGCGTCATGTTTGGTGCGGATGAACATGGGCGAAGAGGTTAGCCATCTGAAGGCCCATGTCAATACTTTTTATAATAATGGGGCACTACAACGCGCCTCTGAGCAACCACACCTGAAAACAAACCAAAAACCCAGTCAGATCAACAAAAAGGTCGGAAGTCAGGCGACAATACTTATACCAAGCATCAGAAGCCAAACTGGGTTCATCCTGCACCTCCTTTGAGGTCAAGCCAGTAGATCAATTCGTTCTGATTTGATACTGCATTCTGAAAAATACGGGAAAAATCGAATGAGGTTCTGTATATGCCCAAGGATAGATATGGCTTGGATGAGATCGACCGAAACCTGTTAAGCCTCCTGACGAAGGATGCTGAACAGAGTTACAGCGATTTGGGTAAAGCGGTTGGCCTGTCTGCGCCTGCTGTCCATGAACGTGTCAATCGGCATTGAATAATGACCCCCCATCGGCGTCCAAATTTGACCCCCCTTGGAGCTAAGAGGGGCGTTGAGGGGGTCGTGTTTAGGTTGATTCAGGAGGGGGTGGACAGCAGGTCAAACCGAAAAGAGAGCGTAGCTCGACTGAAGGTTTGACCTGCTGTCTGTTTTGAATTTATTCCCCGATTTCGAGGTTAGTCGCGGTGGTTAATTCGCCAGCTTTCGTTCCCGGTTTCGATGATATCGCAATGGTGTGTCAGTCGATCCAGGAGAGCAGTGGTCATTTTGGCATCTGTGAACACACTCGGCCATTCAGCAAATGCGAGGTTGGTTGTTAGCAGAATAGACGTTCGCTCGTACAGTTTGCTGATGAGATGGAAGAGTAATCGTCCACCAGACTCTGCGAACGGCAGATAACCGAGTTCGTCTATAATCACGAGGTCGACGCGGATCAGCTGCTCGCTGAGCCGCCCGGCGTTGCCTTCGCGATGTTCAGCCTCCAGCTTGTTCGCGAGATCCACAGCGCTGAAGAACCTGACCCGCCGGCGGTTATTGACCGCGTGGCCCCCGATCGCTGTTGCGAGATGCGTTTTGCCCGATCCGGTTCCACCGACCAGCACGCCATTCCTGGCCTGGTCCATAAAATCGCCGTCATGAAGATTGCGCACGACTTCCTCGTTGACGGGGCTGACCGTGAAGTCGAACTCAGGTAAGGACTTGCAGACCGGGAACTTTGCGGCACCCATCTGATACCGGATCGAGCGCGCAGTCTTTTCGGCCAGTTCGGCCGTGAGGAGTTCGGCCACGACCTGTTGGGGCCGCCAGTTGTTTTTGGCTGCGGCCTGCATCACTTCGTCAAAGCAGTTGACGATGCCTGGCAACTTCAGTTGACGGGCAAGTTCGAGAATTTCCTTACGCAGTTGCATGGGAGCCTCCAAGCCTGTCATAGCGAGCGCAATCCGCGATCGGTGCCATTTTCAGCTGCAGGTGGGCAGGCGGCTCAATCGCCTTTGGCGGCGGGGGATTGGTGCGCCGAGAGACAATGTTCAGGATCGCATCGGCCTTGCGCAGGCCAGATTTTAGAGCTTCTTCGCAGGCAGCCTCGACCACATCAATGTCGTGCTGGTAAGCAGCGAAAAGAATATCGGCAAGTTGCCGGTCTCCGTCGGATGTGCCCCGCAGATGGGTCCAGATCTGCGTCATTGCCGGTGGTAGGTCCCAGTCACGGAACGGTGCTCCATTGCGCAGAGCGCCAGGCTTGCGCTTGAGGACGGGCACATAGTGCCAAGGGTTGAAGATCGTTTTTCCTCGGCCGAAGCACCGTTCGTGCTCTCCGACAATCTCACCGTCTTGGCGCAGGACAATCCGCGTGGCGTAGACCTGCAACTGGACCTGACGTCCAACAGCTCTTGCCTCAACGCTGTATTTGTTTCTTTCGAAGTTGATCAGGCAGGTTCGGCTCACGGCGACCGTCTTTTCACGGAACCCGACGAAGGGCTTCTGCAGATACGTCAGCAGCGGCTTTTCCTGCTGGAACTCCTCCCAGACCGTCACCTCCAGGTTTTCCGGATGCCGCAGTTCTTTTGCGCGTTTGATCGCGTCTTTTTGCAGCCGGGCATTCAATTCATCGAAGTCGGCCACCTCCAGACGCGGTGTAAAACTATAGGCGCGGCTCTCCTTGACCAGATTCTCAACCTGACCCTTCTCCCAACCGGCCGCGCGCGTACAGGCGATCGGGTTCACCAGATGATGAGAACACATCCGGGAGAATGCCTTGTTGAACTTTCTTTCCTTGCCCGACAGGATCGCATCGACGGCGGTCGTCATGTTATCGTAGATCCCGTTGATGCAGCCTCCACCAAAGAATTTGAAGGCCTCGTCGTGGGCATCAAAGACCATCTCCTGCGTCTCGCGCGGATAGGCAATGGAGAATGGCATGCGGCTATGGCAAAGTTTGAAATGGGCAACCTTCACGGTCGTGAGTGCACCGTCCATCAAAACCGTCTCCACACTCCAGTCGAACTGGTACGCCTCCCCAGGATCAAAGATCAGCGGGATGAACGCCTGCGCCTGTTGTCGGCCGTGCGCAATGCGCCAATTCTTTGTGTAGCGTCGAACACTGTCATACCCGCCGCCAAAACCATCATCGGAGAGTTCCTTCCAGATTTTGGTCATCCGCTTGCGGTGTTTCTTCGGAAGCGCCTCGTTCTCCTCAAGCGTTTCATCCAGACGCGCGCGCCAAGGCCCGAGCACCGGGTATGGCTGCGATTTGCGCTCATATTTGAACTCCGTCACTCCCGATCGGATTATCTTTCGAACCGTTGCACGGCTCAAATTGAGCGAACGGCAAATTTCCTTGATGCTCTTTTTTTCGATCAGGTGTAAGCGACGCACTTTTCTAATAGTTTCCACGCAAATCATCCCGCTTGCCTCTCCATCGACTGCTCAATGAAAAGGATGTCTACAACCATAGGGAGGGGTCAAATTTGGACGCCGATTTCCCCGCTTAGGGGGTCAAAATTGCACGCTTTTCTACAACTACGGTCCTTTGGAGTGAAAATGTGGATGGCCGCAAAGTCCGCTAAGCCGGAATTGCAAAGTCTTGGATTGAAGGTCCGCTTCGGGCTGCGATCAGCTAATTGTGTAAGACGCATCCAGCAGAGTCATGGTTCGCAAAACTACATTCCATCACTGGGTAAACCCGACACCGACTGACAGCTATTTTTCATCCAAGTATTTTATCACAAGCCTCTTGTTCTTCTCGTTGTGCATTTCCCAATAACGCTTGGTGATCTGACTTGTGATATGGCCGGGAGATCCAGCGCCGATATTTTGTCCATTCACTTTGGTCACTGGCATGATCCCTCCGGCGGTTGAAGATATAAACACCTCGTCTGCACCCAGGAGTTGGTCTTGGGGTATGTCGACGGCTGAGCAGTCGATATCCAAGTTCGTGCATATGTCGAAGACCGTCTGACGAGTGACCCCGAGAAGCACACCGAGCTTTGGTGTTAGGACTCTTCTGTCGATGACGGCAAAAATATTAAACCCGGGCCCTTCCGACACGTTTCCATTTGTATCGACAAGGATCGCCGTGTCGGCGCCTCGGTCGTAAGCCTCATAGAGGCCTCTCACCAGATCCAACCAGTGATAGTTCTTCACAGTTGGATCGACTGAATTAGGTGGAATGCGGACCAAGGATGATATTGCTGCATGTAGCCCAAGCTTCATCTGCTCTGGATTAGCCACCGATCCAAACGGGATTGCGAAGGCGATGAACTGGTTGACGGCATCACGCGGATCCCGGCTGAATGTTGGAGACATGCCGCGTGTGCAAATAAACTCGACGTACGAGTTCTTTAGTCCGGATAGCGCGACGCAATTGTGCAGTATCTCGGTAACCTGGTCTCGGTCATACTCAATTGACATATGCAGCTTTTCCAAACCTGCAAAGAACCGATCAAGGTGATTTTCGAGTCGAAAGAAGGCTCCGTTCCAAACATGGACGACATCATACGTCGCGTCGGAATGAAGTAGCCCATAGTCCAGCACCGAAATCTTGGCTTCCGAAATCGGCAAATACTGTCCGTCCATGAAAGCCACGCCAGGAGGATATGTTTTAGGGTCAGAGTAATGCTCGGAGAGATTGGGTAAAACAGTCATGAATAGAAGCTAACGGAGTGAGGACAGAAATCGCAATGTCCGTTTTGGGCTGCGAGCGCTGAAGCCTCTATCTGCAATGGAAAGCCCTCAAACTGGGCTATAGAGCAATTTAGGTTGACAATTCATCTGTGAAATCGCCGGATTTCATGGGCAACAATCTTGGAGGTGGTGAACGCTCGCCGCTCCGGTCTGCGGCTGACACCAAATTAGGAGATACGCTATTTCTATCGACAGTTTTGCGGAAACCGAGATTGGAACACACCTCGCCGACGCTGCACGTCGTTGCCGCATGGTTTTCTTTACTGGATTACCGGCATCTGGAAAGTCATTTCTGTTGCGCCAGCAAATATCCATTTCGGTCTCCTTGGGACGTCGCGTACATATCATGCGGTGGGATACAGGACTCGCGGCGTTTCAGACCGAAGACATACTCGCAAAGTATCCAGATGTTTCAGATGGAACTCATCCGTTGATCCGCAAGGCAGCCGGATTGTGGGGCCGGAGAGCCCTGGCGCGATGGCTGACAGAGACTACCGATCCCACAGACATGATTGTCGGTGAAGTCCCTATCATCGGAAACAGGTTTTCCGAGTTTGTCCAGGCGCAGCCGGATCAGGTTGAACCAGCCTTAGCATCCGAGGAAACCACATTCATCTATCCTGTTCCTACAAAGAACTTGCGTGCCAATCTCGAAGCTATTCGAAGATCTACATTTACGAACCCCAGACATCCTGATGAGGCCAGGGACGCGCCACCATCCACAATGGATCTGGCTTGGCGTTTGACGTGTGCCAAGGCGGCAGAATTGGGCTTGATCTCAGAAGCGGATGGTCATTCTCCGTACAAGGAGATGATTTACGTGCGGTTTTTTGAGCACCTACTGCAACACCGAAACGCCATCAGAATTGGGGTTGATACGATTTTTTCAAATGCCGGGTCAGCCCATGATCTAGGGGCGAGCATTTTGGAACTTATTGCAAGCCCGGACGAAGTACGGCGTGTCATCGCGGAGGTAGAGGCTGCTTTTACAGTCGACGAAGCTACCCGAGACGTTGAAAACTGGTATCGGGTGTAGCCTCGTGCAAAAATTCGCTCTTTGGCATCTTTAAAACTGCAAAGTCTAATTTTGCATGTCTGCTTCGGGTTCTCGCTGCCGGAAAAACAGGGCGCAGAGAACCGCGTAATTGAGGCCGCGCCGGTAGGACAAAAGTGTTAATGTCGGCGTCAGCCAGACAATCCTGCCGCTCGTAGCCCATCCACAAGACGTTCGAAATCATCTGGTCGCCGCCACATAGACCGAAACCCGCGGGCAAGGCTGTCGACCGTCTTATCCTCAACCACAATACCTCGACTTGTGAACTCATCGTGACGTTCGGTGACGAATTCTCGCAATGCGCCAGTGGCGTCTCGCTCTCGTTCGAGCTGCGCGTAAGACGCTGCGACAAAGGCAGTGGCCAACGAGTTAAGCCGCGCTGCTCCCATCAGAAAACCAAGCACTGCTTCATAGTTACCGTTGAAAAATTCGACTTGCCCCATAATCCAGTCGATGGCAGGCGGATTTAGCGGGTCCAGCGCCATAGCTTCCGAAACTACGTCGCGCGCCTTTTGTTGCTGGCCGAGCAGTAGGAAAGCATAGCCGCACCAAGCCATCGACTCCGCCTCGCTTTCTATCATGGAAAGTGTCTTGTTGAATTGCGCTTCGGCTTCATCCCACAGCCCGGCGCAGAGATAAGCAAAACCAAGCTGGTCCTGAATGTAGACGTCCCGGTTATCCAGTGCCACGCCCTTTCGGGCGATATTCAACGTGTGGGTGGGTGCGTCAGCATCCGCCAGACCCAGCCACAAATCTATGACATATGTATCTGAAAGATACATGTAAGATCGCGCGATACTGGGATCCAGCGCGACCGCTCGTTCCAACAACGCTCTCGCCTTGGCCGTATCTCGTGCGTTCAAGCCGTCGCGTAGTGCCTTGCCCTTGAGCATCAGCTCATAGGCCTTCATCTGATCCGTTGGTTTCTGTGTTGAACGGTCGACGACATCGTGCTGGACCCTGCCTGGCAACACTGCGACGATATTTCGGGCCACCTCGTCTTGTACCGCGAGAACATCTTCCAGTTCGTGGTCGTATCGATCCGACCAGAGTTGAGTGCCCGTTCGGGCGTCAGCGAGTTGCACCGAGATTCTGACGCGACTGCCGGCCTTCCGCACGCTGCCTTCAACGAGATATTCTGCGCCGAGAGTCTCCGCGATTTTGGCCGGATCTGTGTCCAGTGTCCGGAACCTGAAAGACGCATTTCTGGAAACAACCTTAAGCGTCCGAAAACGCGATAAGCCCACAATAATGTCTTCCGCAATCCCGTCGCTAAAGAAGGCCTGCACGGGGTCATCGCTCATGTTTTGTAGTGGCAAGACCGCAATAGTGGCTTTTCCTGATGTTTCAGGCCGAGGCGGTTCAGCGCATATTGCGCTTGACCCGCCAATGCGCCAGGCACGTACCGGTTCGGCAACGTTCTTTATTGTGTGCTGACCAGCATCCTCCCAGGCGACCGGTATACGGTTCCCGACCACACGATAAACAGCGTCCGAAACCAACACACCGCCGGGCGGGGCAAGCTGCTCCAACCTCGACGCAAGGTTCACACCGGACCCAAAAACGTCTCCGTCGCGCATGATGATGTCGCCAAGAGTGACGCCGATGCGAAAGCGAAGCGGGTCGGAGCCCACCACTGGCGAATTTTGCCATTCAACCGCGCAAGAAACGGCATCAACAGCGCTGTCGAAGCTTACGAGCAGACCGTCACCCATCTGTTTGACAATGCGGCCGTGATGACGACCGACAAGCGGAACAATGGTTTCGTCAATGTGCGCTGAAAGGATTTCGAGCGTGCCTTTCTCGTCCCGCTCCATCCGGGCGGTAAAGCCGACTAGGTCGGCTATCAGGATGGCCGCTAGCTTTCGCTCCACGTGTTGTACTCCTATCTGTTTCATACTGATCGCTACGTGTTTAGACCATGCGAAAGTGAACAGGGGTGGTGTCTGATCTTGTCCGAAGTCTGTTTCAGCTTTGGAAAGCGCTGCGATACGTCTGCTTTAACAGCTCAGTGGGCAAACGGCCTTTTTTGTCCTCATCTTGCGAAAAATCATCGCCGCTCTGGGTTGTTGCTATCCGTTCGAGTCGAACGCCAATAACAGTTATATCAAGTGAGCAGGCGTCCATCTGAAAAGGCTTTTTTCATATTCGGTAATTGAACTGGAAAGCCACTTCTGAAACACCTTTGCCGCTGGACGAACTGCTCCAGGCAGCGTGACGAGGTGATATCCGATCTGCGGGATTGGATCATCGAAAAGCGCCACGAGATCTCCAGACTTCAATTCGTCAGAGATGAATGCCGGAACCGTTGCCCCGATACCATCACCTTGGCGGATTCCATCAAGCAGCATGTTGCCCGGCAAGCGAACAACTCTCCTATCTGCACCAGGTGGCACTCCAACCTTTTCCAACCACAGGTCAAATTCGACCGAAGCCTGTTCCTGAAGAAGAGTAAAGTCGAGCAACTCAATTGGGTCTTTGAGTACCCGTTCCCCAATCAATTCTTTTGCAGCAACCACTGTCAGACAGCCAGGTAGCAACATTTGCGACACCAGCCCCGACCAGCGCCCGGTGCCGTATCGAATGGCTATGTCAATGCCGCCTGGCTTGAGGTCGACAGCCTGAATTGTTGAGTCGATCCGAAGCTCAATATCCGGGAACTCCTGAACAAACGCCGATAGGCGCGGCATGAGGAATGCGCTTGAAAACATCGGTGTCGCACTGACCACCAGCGGGCGAACCGCCTCTGCACTTGATATGCTCTCAGTCAGGGACGCCATTGAGGCGAATGCTTCGTGTAGGCCCGCCACTAAGAATTCTCCCTGCGCGGTCAGAGCGATACCGTGTCGCGTCCGAGTAACAAGCTGGGTTCCCAGATGCTGCTCCAGACCACGGATTTGTTGGCTGACCGCGGAATGGGTCACGTTCAGCGCCGCTGCTGCGCGGGTCAAGTTTTTAAACTCTGCGGCGGCGGCAAAAGCTCTGAGAGAAGTCAGTGAGGGAAACGTGTGCCAATCCATGAGTCAGAAAATCTAACAATACAAAAAAATTTACAACTACGCGATTTCTCGATTCTTACGCATGTTGACTGAAACACCAATAACCAGAACAGGAGGAAACCATGGCAACGCTTGCGGTACTCGGATTGGGCAGCATGGGTTCGGCGTTGGCGCATTACCTGCTCAATGCAGGTTACAGCGTCTGCGTCTGGAATCGGACGCCTAAAAAGACAAAATCGTTTGCAAATGCAGGTGCAGTTATTTGCGCATCGCCGGAAGATGCTGTTGCAGCGTCGGATTTCGTCATCGTCTGTATCAAAAGTCACAAGGAAACTGTCGATTTGATCAGCGGTCTAAGAGTATCTTTGAAGGGGAAAACAATCTGCGACATGAGCACCGGCGACACGTCCGATGCCGATTCACTGGTCTCATTTCTCAGCGAAAAAAACGCAGACTACATGTTGGGCATGATCAATGCCTACCCTTCGGGCATCGGTGGCAGCGACACCACCATCCTCACCGTAGGCAGTGACGGAACCTGGGATCGCTACGGCGAAGTAATAAGATCTCTGGGGGGAAAGTCGGAGCAAGTCGGTGAGAAACCCGCAGCTCTTGCAGCACTTTTTGCTGGTCTCTTCACTGTCCGGCAAGGTTTCATGTTCGGGATGATATACGGTGCACAGGTTTGCCAGAAAGCTGGTGTTCCTATGCAGGTCTATGTCGATCAACTTCCTGCCACGATCAAGCTGGTAAATGACTACCAAGATCTCTTTGTCCGTACCGTTCCAACCGAGGACTATGACGACGCTGAAGCCTCGTTAAAAGTCTACGCATTGGCCCAGGAGGACGCTCTAAAGACCTGCAAATCTCTGAATGCTCCGGCTGACTTCATCCGATTGATGCATGACCGCACAAAAGCCGCGTGGGAGGGTGGATACGGAGACAAACAATTGACCTCTTTGGTCAAGCACATGACGGATGCCTGCTGAAATCGAAAGCTTACTGTCAAAATAGCCGTTCGACTTTACCAACAATCGGCTGCAAAGTTGCGTACATGGGATTGCGAAGTTGCGTCGCCAATGTCCGGTTTGGGCTGGAAGCGGCCATCCGAAAACCTTCCCCGGCAATACGGCGATGGCGCTAAACAAGCAAAGAATGAGACCCGAAGATATGGAACCTCGAATTAAGAAAGTTGAAGGTTAATACGCCCAGAGTTTTGGGCCAAAATGCAAATCTTTGGGCGAAATGCAAAGCTATGGGCGCACCTACAGTTTTGTAGGTGCGCTCATAACGCTGCATTACCGACATTGATTTCGTTAAAGAAAATCTTGGAGCTTTGCCCAAAAATCTGCGCGGTACTTGCGCATAACTTTGCAAGATTTGCCCATAAGTTTGCGCGTTTCAAAGTACGCCCTCAATTTAAAATAGTTCCTGTACGGATCCTACAACTTTAAAGTACCGCCCTTCAATCATAAGTGCGCTTTGATTGGCAGTCTTCAACCTCTGACCGATCAAAGTAGTTCACTCGCACGCTGGCGATAGACCGCAAACGCGTCAGTTATGAGATGCCTGGACAACAACAGAAAACAAACGCGCATCAGCGCATATGTATTCGCGCAGGAGAAATGCCGCATGGATCTCAAAGAATTCTCCGGCCTGTGGGTCTGCTTTGGGCTGGATGCGGACTCCGCGACAATGAATGCGAACGGCCGCTCTGAGCCCAAAGCGGACGTTCTGCTTAAATACAGAAGAATGGTAACACTCCCGCCTCGACTACCGCCCCTGACATCTAGACTAAAAGAGTCTCTAGAGATTGAACCTCAGCCTGAAACCAAACACGAGAGGGTCATCTGTGTTGAAACCAGGGTTCTTGAGATACTGAACGTCAGCGGTTAGAGCTGTCTAGCCCCCGTGTTCTGGGCCATCTCGGACTAGAGTTTCGGGGACTGGTGGGCGCATGTTGAGGGCCTGATGCGGTCGGGTGTGGTTGTATTGCCTGAGCCAGCAATTGATCACGATCTGTGCCTGCTTGGTCGTTGTGAACCATTCGGAATTGAGAACCTCGCGGCGGAGCGTTCCATTGAACCTCTCGTTGTATCCGTTCTCCCAGGGAGAGCCCGGGTAGATCCGGATCGGGTTCACACCGACCTTCTCGAGCCAACTCTGGGTTGCCCGTGAAGAGAACTCTGGGCCGTTATCGCTTCGAACGAAATCAGGCTTTCCGTGGCGCAGGAACAGCCCGTAGAGAACCTCCAGCACATCTTCAGAACCCATGCGGGTCCGAACTTCTACTGCGAGCGCCTGGCGGGTGTATTCATCCAAAACCGTGAGCATCTTGTAGCTCCGCCCATTGCTCAGCTTGTCGTGAACGAAATCGACGCTCCAGACATGGTTAGGATGCGTCGGTCGGAGTCGAATGATCGAGCTGTCCTTGTGGTACAGGCGACGCTTCTTCTTGTGCCGCTGCGGGAGTTGCAGACCTTCCTCCCGCCACAGCCGTTCCACCTTCTTGTGATTGACACGCCAGCCCTCGACCCGAAGTAGCTGCGCCACCTTACGGTAGCCATACCGGCCATAGCTCTTGGCCAGACGGATCATGGCCAGTCGAAGAGCATCATCGTTCTTCTCTACGGCCTGGTATTGCATGGAGCTGCGTGCAAGGCCGACCACCTTGCAGGTGCGACGCTCTGATGTGCCGAGCTTCTGGCGAGCATGAATGTCAATCGGCATTGAATAATGACCCCCCATCGGCGTCCAAATTTGACCCCCCTTGGAGCTAAGAGGGGCGTTGAGGGGGTCGTGTTTAGGTTGATTCAGGAGGGGGTGGACAGCAGGTCAAACCGAAAAGAGAGCGTAGCTCGACTGAAGGTTTGACCTGCTGTCTGTTTTGAATTTATTCCCCGATTTCGAGGTTAGTCGCGGTGGTTAATTCGCCAGCTTTCGTTCCCGGTTTCGATGATATCGCAATGGTGTGTCAGTCGATCCAGGAGAGCAGTGGTCATTTTGGCATCTGTGAACACACTCGGCCATTCAGCAAATGCGAGGTTGGTTGTTAGCAGAATAGACGTTCGCTCGTACAGTTTGCTGATGAGATGGAAGAGTAATCGTCCACCAGACTCTGCGAACGGCAGATAACCGAGTTCGTCTATAATCACGAGGTCGACGCGGATCAGCTGCTCGCTGAGCCGCCCGGCGTTGCCTTCGCGATGTTCAGCCTCCAGCTTGTTCGCGAGATCCACAGCGCTGAAGAACCTGACCCGCCGGCGGTTATTGACCGCGTGGCCCCCGATCGCTGTTGCGAGATGCGTTTTGCCCGATCCGGTTCCACCGACCAGCACGCCATTCCTGGCCTGGTCCATAAAATCGCCGTCATGAAGATTGCGCACGACTTCCTCGTTGACGGGGCTGACCGTGAAGTCGAACTCAGGTAAGGACTTGCAGACCGGGAACTTTGCGGCACCCATCTGATACCGGATCGAGCGCGCAGTCTTTTCGGCCAGTTCGGCCGTGAGGAGTTCGGCCACGACCTGTTGGGGCCGCCAGTTGTTTTTGGCTGCGGCCTGCATCACTTCGTCAAAGCAGTTGACGATGCCTGGCAACTTCAGTTGACGGGCAAGTTCGAGAATTTCCTTACGCAGTTGCATGGGAGCCTCCAAGCCTGTCATAGCGAGCGCAATCCGCGATCGGTGCCATTTTCAGCTGCAGGTGGGCAGGCGGCTCAATCGCCTTTGGCGGCGGGGGATTGGTGCGCCGAGAGACAATGTTCAGGATCGCATCGGCCTTGCGCAGGCCAGATTTTAGAGCTTCTTCGCAGGCAGCCTCGACCACATCAATGTCGTGCTGGTAAGCAGCGAAAAGAATATCGGCAAGTTGCCGGTCTCCGTCGGATGTGCCCCGCAGATGGGTCCAGATCTGCGTCATTGCCGGTGGTAGGTCCCAGTCACGGAACGGTGCTCCATTGCGCAGAGCGCCAGGCTTGCGCTTGAGGACGGGCACATAGTGCCAAGGGTTGAAGATCGTTTTTCCTCGGCCGAAGCACCGTTCGTGCTCTCCGACAATCTCACCGTCTTGGCGCAGGACAATCCGCGTGGCGTAGACCTGCAACTGGACCTGACGTCCAACAGCTCTTGCCTCAACGCTGTATTTGTTTCTTTCGAAGTTGATCAGGCAGGTTCGGCTCACGGCGACCGTCTTTTCACGGAACCCGACGAAGGGCTTCTGCAGATGCGTCAGCAGCGGCTTTTCCTGCTGGAACTCCTCCCAGACCGTCACCTCCAGGTTTTCCGGATGCCGCAGTTCTTTTGCGCGTTTGATCGCGTCTTTTTGCAGCCGGGCATTCAATTCATCGAAGTCGGCCACCTCCAGACGCGGTGTAAAACTATAGGCGCGGCTCTCCTTGACCAGATTCTCAACCTGACCCTTCTCCCAACCGGCCGCGCGCGTACAGGCGATCGGGTTCACCAGATGATGAGAACACATCCGGGAGAATGCCTTGTTGAACTTTCTTTCCTTGCCCGACAGGATCGCATCGACGGCGGTCGTCATGTTATCGTAGATCCCGTTGATGCAGCCTCCACCAAAGAATTTGAAGGCCTCGTCGTGGGCATCAAAGACCATCTCCTGCGTCTCGCGCGGATAGGCAATGGAGAATGGCATGCGGCTATGGCAAAGTTTGAAATGGGCAACCTTCACGGTCGTGAGTGCACCGTCCATCAAAGCCGTCTCCACACTCCAGTCGAACTGGTACGCCTCCCCAGGATCAAAGATCAGCGGGATGAACGCCTGCGCCTGTTGTCGGCCGTGCGCAATGCGCCAATTCTTTGTGTAGCGTCGAACACTGTCATACCCGCCGCCAAAACCATCATCGGAGAGTTCCTTCCAGATTTTGGTCATCCGCTTGCGGTGTTTCTTCGGAAGCGCCTCGTTCTCCTCAAGCGTTTCATCCAGACGCGCGCGCCAAGGCCCGAGCACCGGGTATGGCTGCGATTTGCGCTCATATTTGAACTCCGTCACTCCCGATCGGATTATCTTTCGAACCGTTGCACGGCTCAAATTGAGCGAACGGCAAATTTCCTTGATGCTCTTTTTTTCGATCAGGTGTAAGCGACGCACTTTTCTAATAGTTTCCACGCAAATCATCCCGCTTGCCTCTCCATCGACTGCTCAATGAAAAGGATGTCTACAACCATAGGGAGGGGTCAAATTTGGACGCCGATTTCCCCGCTTAGGGGGTCAAAATTGCACGCTTTTCTACAGTCCTGGCCGGTGCAAGTATCGCAATGCTTAGAAATTGGTTGTACGCGACGCCTTTGGAGAACGGAGTCAGGGTTCTTCCCACAGTCTCACAGGATGCAGTCGGTTTGCAGGTTTCGATGCTTACTGGATCAAACAAATCGGCAGAGACAAAAAAGACAGAACCCTTCAAACCCAGGTTTAGGTTTTCATTCTCCTTCGGCGCGAGCAGTCTGGACAACAACGACGTACGATCTCCCAGTTCAACCGGCTCACAGCTAGACCTTGAACAGTTTGATACCTTTTCAAACCCGACCACAAGTTCCGTGGCGAGTTTCGAGTATTTCAGGTCTGATCGGCACGAGTTCTACGCGGTCCTAAATCCGTTAGAGGTACGAGACGAAGGCACTTTTTCAAACCCCGTTCGGTTTGACGGCACAGTATACCCGGCAAACACTACGACTGCGATGGATTACGTTATGAACGAAATTCGTGGCGGTTATCTGTACAACGTAGTCCCTGAAGGTCGGTTCGATTTGAAAATTGGCGGAGGTCTGACCTTTCAAAATACCTATGTGCGACTTGTTTCCGGAAATTTGGATCGAGAAGTCGAAAGCAACGACTTTGCGCCATACGCGAGCATCCATGCCAGCTATGAGCTGTCTGATCGGTTAGAATTTCAGTTGGGTGTCGACGGCACCTCGGTTGACTCTGTCGAGTTTCTAGATGCAGTCGCCTTGCTGAGCTACGAACTCACTCCACAATGGGATATTGGAGTAGGCGTTCAAAGCTTCAGCCGAAAGCTGGATGTGGCTGAACTGGAGAACAAATACGATGCCACCAGTGTCTTCTTGAATGTTGGGTATTCATTTTGAAAACTTGGAAGGAACCCAAATAGGCTGTTGAGGCTCAAACTACACATCTACCATTGCTCGGACGAATGATCGCGAATGCTGTTAGCGAAACTTTGCAAAGTCCGCTTTCTGCGCATCGCAGACCTTCGCGAGAATCCAAGGTTCCTTAGGGAGGCCCTTTGTGGGATTGAGCAATGCAAAGGGCCATAACCGCGACGACTAAGCCATAAACTGATTGAATTCGTCGCTAATGCAGACAAACGCGTAGCGCAAAACTATGGGCGAACTACGCAAACTTATGGGGTGCGCGAAGTGTTATGCGCAAACCTACAAGTTTTCAGAAATCCAGATTCTCCACGCTCAGGGCGTTTTGCTGAATGAACTCGCGGCGGGGTTCGACCACGTCTCCCATCAGTTTTGTGAACAGATCGTCGGCCTCGACCATGTCATCCACACGTACCTGCAACAGGGTGCGCGCGTCCGGGTCCAGCGTGGTTTCCCACAGCTGATCCGGGTTCATCTCGCCCAAGCCCTTGTAGCGCTGAAGCGACAGGCCCTTTTCGCCTTCTTCCAGAATGGCGCGCAAAAGGTCCAGCGGGCCGTGGATCGCCTGCATCCGGTCGCGGCGGACCAGCGTGGCGGGGGTGTTGTAGACCTCTTGCAGGCTTTGCGTGAAGCTGCCGGTCTTGCGCGCCTCGCCCGAGCGCAGCATGGGGCCGTCCAGTGTGCGGACCTCTTCAACGCCGCGCAGGATACGGGCTAGGCGGATGCCGTGATCCTGCGTGATACGGCCCTGCCAGCCGCGCTCGTATTCCAGCGCGATCAGGTCGAGACGGGCGGCAACCTTGTCGGCCACGCCTTGCAGGTCGGCATCGACGGCACCGGGCACAAAGGCTCCGGCCACAGCGGCCTGTTCCAGAATGTGGCGCGGGTAGTGGGTTGGGAAGGCATCCAGAACGCGTTTCAACTGGCGCGCTTCGTCGACGACGCGAGTCAGGTCCTGGCCGACGATTTCCTCGCCCGAGCCTAGCTTCAGAACAGCACCCTCTACCCCCTGATTGATCAGATAGTCATCCAGCGCGGCCTGGTCCTTCAGGTAAACCTCTGATTTACCACGTGAAACTTTGTAGAGCGGCGGCTGTGCGATGTAGAGGTATCCACCTTCAATCAATTCCGGCATCTGGCGGTAGAAGAAGGTCAGCAGCAGGGTTCGGATGTGCGCGCCATCGACATCCGCATCGGTCATGATGACGATCTTGTGGTAGCGCAGCTTTTCGATGTTGAACTCATCGCGGCCAATGCCGGTGCCCAACGCCATCACGAGGTTCCCGATTTCCTGAGACGACAGCATCCGGTCAAACCGCGCACGCTCGACATTCAGGATTTTCCCGCGCAAGGGCAGAACGGCCTGAGTCAGACGATCCCGGCCTGTTTGGGCGGAGCCGCCCGCCGAGTCACCCTCGACCAGGAAAACTTCGGTTTTGGACGGGTCTTTCTCGGAACAGTCCTTCAGCTTACCGGCCAGATAGTTCACGTCCATTGCCGTCTTGCGGCGTGTCAGTTCGCGCGCCTTGCGGGCGGCCTCACGTGCCAATGCGGCCTCGATGATCTTGCCGACGATCCCTTTGGCCTCATTGGGGTTTTCTTCGAACCACTCGGCCAGCTTTTCGTTCATCAAACCTTCAACCGCAGGGCGGACTTCGGACGAAACCAGTTTGTCCTTGGTCTGCGACGAGAATTTCGGGTCGGGCACTTTCACCGACAGCACACAGGTCAGGCCCTCGCGCGCGTCATCACCGGTAAAGCTGACCTTTTCCTTCTTCGCAATGCCGCTGGACTGCGCATAGTTGTTGATCGTCCGGGTCAGAGCGCCGCGGAAACCGGCCACGTGCGTGCCACCGTCCCGCTGAGGGATGTTGTTGGTGAAGGGCAGAACCGTCTCGTGGTAGCTATCGTTCCACCACATCGCGATTTCGACGCCGATATCGTCCCGCTCGCCCTTGATATAGATCGGCTCAGGCATGGCCGGGGTCTTGGACCGGTCGAGATATTTGACGAATTCCTTGACGCCGCCCTCATAGAACAGCTCGGTCTCCAGCCGTTCGGCAGGGCGTTCGTCGATCAGGATGATGCGCACGCCCGAGTTCAGGAAGGCGAGCTCACGCAGGCGTTTCTCCAGCGTCTCAAACGAGTATTCGAGGTTCGAGAATGTATCGGTCGAGGCCAAAAACCGCACTTCCGTCCCGGTGCGATCCCCGCAATCGCCGACAACCTTAAGGTGCTCGGCGGTTTCTCCACCTTCAAAGCGCGCCACGTGTTCCTTACCCGCGCGCCAGATGCGCAATTCCAGCCAATCGGACAGGGCGTTTACCACCGAAACGCCCACGCCGTGCAGACCGCCCGACACCTTGTACGAGTTGCTGTCGAACTTACCGCCCGCGTGCAGCTGGGTCATGATGACCTCGGCCGCCGAGACGCCCTCCTCGGGGTGAATATCGACCGGGATACCACGGCCATTGTCACTGACCGA
>NZ_CBDAQX010000028.1:0-133543 GCF_965199275.1 Ruegeria sp.
CGGAAGTCAGGAAAAAGGTCGGAAGTCAGGTGGTCGATTTCATAGTTTCTTCGACATTGCTCCACGAAAAATTCCCAGAGATCATTTGTGGAAAATTGAAAGAAATTCATCTCCCACCATTTGGGCGCTGAACTAACCTGTCTTTCTTCCAAAATCTCGTTCAACAGGTGGATGCGAACTTGATCTGGCAGCTCGTCGAAACCAATCCGGTCGAGTTCGGCATTCGCATCGGAAGGTAAATTCATTCGAGTTTCGAATAACCAGTCCTTCGATTTCCTACCAATTGGAACTGGTTTCTTTTTTACCCTCGCCATGAACGAATGGGTTAAGTTCATAGGAAAGAACTCTGTTTAGCCGTTCAATTTCTTCTTCCGTAAAACGTTCCAATAAACTCGTTTCCTCCGATCATGGTCGTTAGCAAATGAACCAGCACCAGCGCTCAATCAATTCGCGCCGCCTTTCCAACAAATCCGACCGTGCATAAGCCCGCTCCACATCGGACCCAACCTGATGAGCCAAAGCCGCCTCCGCCAGTTCGCGCGGCGCGTTCGCCGCCTCTGCCGCCCAGTCCCGAAACGAACTGCGGAAACCATGCACGGTAACGCCATCCTGCCGCATCCGGCGCAGCAGCATCAGCATGGACATGTTTGACAAGGGCTGATGCCGCTTTTGCCCCTCGAACACATAGTCAGAGGCCAGCGCACGCAGCGGCTCCAGAATGGCCAGCATTTCGTCAGTGAGGGGCACGCGGTGGACTTGCCCGCCTTTCATGCGCTCCGATGGTATGGTCCACAGGCGCGCATCAACATCGACCTCGGGCCACTTCATCTCCAGGACCTCTGAGGTCCGGCAGGCGGTCAGAATGGTGAACTGCAGCGCCTTGGCGGCCATAGCTGAGCGGGTATGCAACTCGGCATAGAACGCGGGGACCTCCTGCCACGGCATCGCGTCGTGGTGTTGGACCTTGGCTTTGACGGCGGGCAGCACTTTGCCTTCGCGGATAGCGGTCACCGGGTTCTCGCCCGATCGGAAGCCTTTGGACTTTGCCACATCGAGCACCGTCTTGATCCGCTGCGACAGCCGCTTTGCGGTTTCATGTTTATCGGTCCAGATCGGGGACAGGCACATTAACACTTCGGGCTGATCAATGCTGTCGACTGGCATGCGCCCGATCTTTGGGAACGCATAGTCGCGCAGGGTGTTGAGCCACTGCTGCCCATGCTTGGCATTCTTCCATGTTGGCAGGCGGTCGATGTGGACCTGTCGGCTGAGCTCCTCGAAAGTTGGGATTTCGCGCTGGGCATTGAACCGAGGGTTCAGCCCTGACTTTGCCATTCGTCGATACTCGAGAGCTCTTTCGCGGGCTTGATTCAGAGTGACAACATCAGCGCCACCCAACCCAAAATCCGTGCGCAGAGGAGCGCCCTTGCGGTTCTTCTGCCCTTTGACGGTTACGCGCACGATCCAGCGCCGTGCACCCGATGGATCAACAACAAGATACAGACCAGAACCGTCGCCATGCCGACCCGGGCCAAGATTTTCTACCAGCTTCTTTGTCAGCTTCCCGCTGAGCGCAGCCATGAAAATACCACAAAATATACCACTCAATGAAAGTATACGGGTATGATCGGATAAAATCCAACGAAACCAGCCAACGCGGCGATAGCCATAAAACACATAGGTTTAAGCAACCTAGTGTATCTCATTGAGATTTGGGAAAATCACCAAGTGGCGGACCGAGGAGGATTCGAACCCCCGACCCCTTGATTCGTAGTCAAGTACTCTATCCAGCTGAGCTATCGGTCCGCGTTGGTGAGGCGCTGTTTAGACCCGGTGCGGGGGACGTGCAAGACGATTCTGCAAAAAATCATTAAAAAGTTAGATCGCCGCGTGGAAGGCTTATTTCGAAGGTTGTACCGGTGGGTCCGGTCTCTTTCAGCACGAGATCTCCACCATGTCCGCGCACCAGTTCCTGTGAAATCGCAAGCCCAAGGCCCGAACCGCCCTTGCGCACGCCACCTTGGAATGGCGTGAACAGATTCTCGCGGGCTTTGGGCGGCAGACCGGGGCCGCTATCGCGGATTTCAATGCACCAGCTGGCCTCCATGGCGCAGCCGGTGACAGTGACGCGCCCGGGTTTGCCTGAGGAGACCAGAGCCTGCCGGGCATTGCGCACAAGGTTCATGATCACGCGGAAGAGCTGCTCTGGGTCTGCGCGCACAACCAGATCCTCGGGCACTTCGTTCACGATTTCGACGCAGGCATCGGCGACAGCCAGCTGCTCGCTTGCGGCAACATCCTCGGCGATGTCGCGGACGCGCACCATGGTCAGGGTCGGCGCAGGCTCTTCCGCGCGGCCAAAGGCAAGGGTGCTTTCACACAGCGAAACCGCGCGAGTGATCGAGTTGACCAGCTTGGGCGCCATGCGGCGGACAAGGGGGTCATCGCTGGCTTCGATCCGATCCGTAAACAACTGCGCCGAGGTCAGGATATTGCGCAGGTCATGGCTGACCTTGGCGACAGCGCCACCCAGTTGCGCCAGACGTTCGCGTTGTTTCAAAGCCTGCGTCAGGTCGGTCTGCAGCATCTTTAAAGCCTCTTCCGCCTCACGTAATTCGGTGACCTTGGAGTTGGGAGTGATGATGCCACGCGCATCCTCGGGCGCGCTGGCATAGCGTTGCATATAGCCGACGACGCTTTTGATCGGACGCACCAGCACGACGCGCACCGCAAGGAACAGGAAGAAGGCCGTGATGATCGAAATAACGAAGGACAGACCCAGAATGCGCAGCCCGTAGTCGACCATCGCCATGCGCAAGGGCATGCTGTCTATAGTCACCTCGATCAACAGACCGGCCCCTTTGACCGGCTCACCGATCACGCGGATGACTTCATTCTCGGTGGTGAAAATCCGGTTCATTGCGTCGCGGATCAGGATCCACGGGCCAGCATCGCGAAGGTCATAGGTGTTGGTGATCTGTTCCGGGATCGGCGATGACAGCATCAGCTGCCGCACCTCATCGCGCCGCAGGACAACGTTGTAGACACCCGCATTTGCCAGCAGCTCGGCCTCAAGATCGTCAGCGAGCATGTCATCGGCCAGCAGCGCCAAAGACGCGATCTGCGCGCGCTCCAGCCGGTTCAGCAGGAAGTCTTCTCGGAAACGCGCGATGGACGGCACAAAGATCAGGACCTCGGCCAACATCACGAAGACCGTCGTCAGGATCAGAAATCGGCCGGACAGCGAGTTCAATTGGCGCTCCTCTTCCGGTCAGGGGATCCAGCGTTGCACGAACCTGACCACGCGTTTAACCGTCTGATTCTCAAACAGCCTTGGCGAGAAATAAGCCCCCGCCACACGTTTGTTAAGCTCTCCGATCGTCGGATAGGGCGAAACCATCGCGGCGATCTGCCCCATCTTCAGGTTATTGGCCAGCGCAAGGGACCACAAGTTGATCAGCTCTCCGGCCTGATGGCCCACGATTGTCGCGCCCACGGGGCGTCCTTTCACGACCATGACCTTGATGAACCCTTTTGTCTTTCGCTCGGATATGGCGCGGTCATTATGATGGTAGTCGAACCGGGCGACCTCCGTCGCGTCGCCATGCTGGTCGCGGGCCTGCGCCTCGGTCAAGCCAACCTGAGCCAGTTCGGGGTCCGTATAGGTGGCCCAGGGGATATGCGCTGTCTTGGCCTTTGACGGCAGGCCAAACAGGGCCGAGCGAATGATGATGCCCGCATGGTACGCCGCCACATGGGTAAATTGCAGACCACCTGCCACATCGCCGATGGCATAGACCTTGCGGTTGGTCGTGCGCAGGGCGTCATCCACCTTGATCCCTGTGCGTGTTCGGTCGATCCCGGCGGCCTCGAGGTTCAGGCGTTCGACATTGGCCTTGCGTCCGGCTGCCATCAGCAGGTGGGTACCGGCAAAGATGTCTCCGTTCTGGGTGACGACCTCGACCGCGCCAGCCGAGCCTCGGATTTGTGCGACCATGGCTTGTTCCTGAATGTCGACGCCTTCGGCCCGCAGGGTCTCCAGAATAAGGGCCGCTGCCTCGGGATCATCCTTGCCCAGCGCCTTTGCGCCTTCGATCACGGTGACCTTGCAGCCCAGCCGGATATGGGCCTGCGCCATCTCCATCCCGATGGGACCACCGCCGATAATCAACAGGTGGTCGGGCTTCTCCTTCAGATCAAAGATGGTTTCATTCGTGTAGAACGGCACCGAGTCCAGCCCCGGGATCGGAGGCACAAGCGGCGATGATCCGGTGGCGATGACAACCCGCCGGGCGGTGATCACGTTCTCACCCGCCTGCACCTGTGTCGGCGACAGGAAGGTGCCAAATTCGCGGATCACCTTGACGCCAAACCCTTCGAACCGTTCCTGACTGTCCATCGGCTCGATCTGAGCGATGACGCCCTGCACGTGATCCTTGGCTGCCGCATAGTCCACTTGCGGCACAACATCGGCCACGCCAAAGGGCGCTGAATGGGCCTGCCCATAAGCCATCTTGCCACTGGCGATCAGGGCCTTGGAGGGGACACAGCCAAAGTTCAGGCAATCCCCGCCCATCTTGTGGCCTTCCAGCAGGATCACATCGGCCCCCATCTGCGCCGCCCCTGCCGCAACCGACAAACCGCCCGACCCGGCGCCGATGACCAGGATATCTGTTTTCAGCTCTTTCATGGAATTCAGGCGTCCTTTTTCCCGCGCAGGGCTTTGATCAGAATGGGCAGAGCAGCCAATACGCACAAGCCTATGATCGGACCGATAACAAAAGGTTCCCAAAGCAGCGAAACATCCGGCGTTTCGCCGCGATCAAAGACACCGCCCAGGCCAACGCCGATCCAAGTGTAGACAATCCCGCCCGGAATGATGCCCAGCGCCGTCGTGAACAAGAAGTTGCGGAATTTCACGCCCACCAGAGCCGGAACCAGATTGGCCACAAAGAACGGAACCACGGGCACAAGACGCAGCAGAAACAGGACCGAGATTTCGTTCTCGCGCAGGCCGTCCTTGAGTTTCTTGATGGTCCCTTCCGAGGATTCGAGCCGCGCCGTCAGCGACTCACCCAAGCCCCAGCGCGCGGCCAGAAAGATGGCGGATGCGCCGATCGTGGCCGCGAACACGTTGAACGCGGTGCCTGCGAACAGGCCGAACAGGAACCCACCGGTCATCGAGGCGACGGCGGCCCCGGGCAGAGAGAACGCCACAATCACGATATAGATCCCAACGAAAGCTGCGGCCATGGCCCAGTAATACTCATCCCGCCAGGCCAACAGGGCCTCGCGATTGTCGCGCAGGGTTTCAAAACTCAGGTAGTCCCCAAGGGTGAAGAACCCCACCGCGGCAACGGTCAGGATCACAAGCAATGGAATATGGCGCGCAAACCCGCTGCGCGGTGCTTGGGTCGTTTCGCTCATCTGGCTGTCCGGCTTTGGTTGATTCATTCTGACCCCAACATGCGCTTCCCTGTGGTCCTGCAACAGGCCCCTCACGCGGCCTTGAACTCTGTGGCCGCGAATGTGAGGGTTCGGGGCGCAAAAAACCGGATTCTGAAATCTTTTGACCGGCCAGGTTACAGAATTGTTGCAAAAGGCGCGAAAACCCGTGCCTTGGGGTTTGACTTACCCCCCGCTTGGCAGTAGAGGACGGGCTTCGAACATTCGGGCTAGGCGAATCCGCGCCGCACCCACCGCTTTAGATTGGAGACGGAGCGATGAAACGCACCTATCAGCCTTCGAACCTGGTTCGCAAACGCCGCCACGGTTTCCGCGCGCGCATGGCCACCAAAGCCGGTCGCAAAATCCTGAACGCGCGCCGTGCACGCGGCCGCAAATCGCTGAGCGCGTAAACCGCCTCACCGATCAGGTTATGAACATGACGCCGCCGGAGGCCCCTGAGGATGGTATCAACCAACCGAGGGTCAAGCCCCCGGCGGCGTCCGTTTGCGCGCCCAAACCTCTGACCGTTCTCAAGAATCGTTCTGATTTCCTGAAAGCGGCAAAGGCGCGTCGGCAAGGCACATCCTCGATGATGGTGCAGGCGCGCAGGCGCGCTTCGGACGAGGGCGCAGGCATTCGCGTCGGGTTTACGTGTTCCAAAAAGGTCGGCAATGCGGTGTCCCGCAACCGCGCCAAGCGCCGCCTGCGCGAAGCCGCCCGTGCCGTACTACCCAAGCAGGGGCATGACGGCTGGGACTATGTCCTGATCGGCCGCGCCGAGGTCACCGCCGGGCGGGCGTATGACGCCATGCTCGACGATCTGCGCTATGCGCTGCGCAAAATCCATGCCCCTCGCAAATGACCCTGCTGGCGGGCATATTCGCCCTGCCCGTGCGCGCATACCGGTTGGTTTTCAGCCCGTGGGTCGGATTCAATTGTCGCTACCAACCAACATGCTCAACCTATGCGCTCGAAGCGCTTGAGAAACACGGCGCGATCAAGGGCGCGTGGCTGGCCGCCCGTAGAATCGGGCGCTGCCACCCATTGGGTGGTACGGGGTATGACCCGGTGCCCGAAAAATCGGAAGACGATTAGACCAGCGCCAGATTCCCTCGGTCCGTGAACCTTCGGGTCGGGATAACTTCACGATCCAATTTACCCAGCAGAGTGTGGAGCAAATCCTCGTAGAATCGTGGCGAGTCGAAATACCAGCTGTGGCTGGCGGATGGCCCATCCGGGTAATCCGCGCGATTGTCATTGAAGAACTTGCCGCAATACAGGTTAACCGCCTTTTCAGGATGGTCCGAGGGCATACCCACCCGCCCTAATCTGCGCGAAACGCCCACGCGCTTGACCTCAGAGATCGAAAGAACCTCATCAAACGGGCTGTAGTAGCAGGTCAGCCTCGTACACCGCCGCATCAAGGATGAGGTCTTGGCGCTGCCCTCGCGGAAAGATTTGGCCGAGACATCCGCCGCGACAAAGGCGATCTGGCTGGTGGTCCAGCTGTGTTGGGCGATCTCATGGTCGTCATCGGCATAGTCCATGGCCTCGCGCACCAGAAACGTCCCCATCGAATGCGCCAGAACGTGAACATTGTGGGGGCAATCCGGGGTCTGCATTTTGGACAAACGTCTGATCCCGTCATTGAACAGCTTATCCGCCGAGCGACGCGCATCGGCTCTGTCCGAGCTATAGCCCAAGACGGATCCATCGCTTGGCCAGTCAAAGCTGACGATCACACCTTTGAAACCGTGGGCCTCAAGCCCTTTGCGGATCTTGCGGTGCCGCTCCAACATCTCGAACTGCTCGGTGTTGAAACCATGCACGAAAAAGACGATGTGGCCCTTTTCATGATCCGTCGCCCCGGCGGCCTGCTGCACCTTGTCCAGCCAGTCCGAGATTCGGATTTCATGTTTGCGCGCCGGTGTCTTTACGTTGGACGGTATTGCTAGGTAGCGCGCCTTGCCCAGTTTGTTTGAATAGTGATTGCCGCTGCGTCCGCGGACGGTAAAGAAATAGTCCAATTTAAACTCCGTCGATAAATCCGCAGAGCATAGCACAGGCGGCGCTTTCCCCAAAAACTGGCCCGGGTTCACGACACCTTGCCCGCGCGCATCCTGCGCTGTAATCACGGTCCATGTTTGATGAAGCCGACGATATCCATCCGCTGTTTGCTGGCGCGCCCTCGACAACCGAGTTCAAGAAGCTGCGCAAACGCATCGTGCGCCAGACCCGTGAGGCGATCGAGCAGTACGGGATGATCGACCCGTCCGCCCATGACAAGGATGGCAAGCCGCCACGCTGGCTGGTCTGCCTGTCGGGCGGCAAGGACAGCTACACCCTGCTTGCCATTCTCTATGAGCTGAGATGGCGTGGGTTGCTGCCGGTCGATTTGCTGGCCTGCAATCTGGATCAGGGACAGCCGGGCTTTCCCGCCACCGTCCTGCCCGAGTTTCTGGAGCGGATGGGCGTTCCTCATCGGATCGAGTATCAGGACACCTATTCCGTTGTGATGGACAAGGTTCCCCAAGGCCGGACCTATTGCGCCCTGTGTTCGCGCCTGCGCCGGGGCAACCTGTATCGCATCGCGCGGGAAGAGGGATGCTCGGCCGTGGTGCTGGGCCATCACCGCGATGACATTCTGGAAACCTTCTTCATGAACCTGTTCCACGGCGGGCGTCTGGCAACCATGCCGCCCAAACTGGTCAATGAAGAGGGCGACCTGTTCGTCTTCCGCCCGCTGGCCCATGTGGCCGAGGCCGATTGCGAGAAATTCGCCAAGGCGATGAACTATCCGATCATTCCCTGCGATCTTTGCGGCAGTCAGGATGGTTTGCAACGCCAGCAGGTCAAACAGATTCTTGATCAGTGGGAAAAGAACAGCCCCGGCCGCCGTCAGGTTATGTTCCGCGCGCTGACCAACGCCCGCCCCTCCCATTTGCTGGACCCAAAATTGTTCGACTTTTCAGGGCTTTCCCTGGATCTTGCCAAAAAAGACGAAAATTCTGCTGAAATTCCGCAGTTGCGTTAACGTCTGACTCAGACTGGTTTCCTACCGTTCACCTTGAGCGTTTGATGCCCAAGGCCCGGAATAGCTATGCGGAAACTTCCTGATTTTGACCGTTTTCTCCGTCCTGTAATCTCTGCCCTCAGCGGGCCATCTGCACTGGCCTTTCTGCCAGCGCTCAGCCTTGGGGCGTTTTGGCTAGGGGGCGAACGCGCGCTTGTCAGTGTGACGCTTGGGGTACCTTTGATGTTCGCAGTAGCTGGGATTGTGAACAATCAGTCGAAAGCGCGCGCTGGGCAGGAAATCGGTGGTATGCTGCCAAACGAACAGTTTAATCTGGCCTTGGCAAAAAAGCTTGAAATCGCGTTTCAGCAAGAGGCTGGCGCAGCTTGCATCGCCATTGCGATCGACGGTTTTCCCGAGGTTGCGGATATTCACGGTCAGGCCGCCGCCGATCACATCCACCAGCAATTCTGCAGCCGCGTTCTTTCGATGATCCGCGACGATGACATTGCGATGTTGGTCGAAGACGACGGCCTGATGATCGGTCTGCATCCGTCGCAGCAGCTGGACCTCGAGGCCTGCATTCAGATGTCCGGGCGCATCCAGTCTGCGGTGGAAGAGCCGATCATGCTCAATGGAATCGGTCTCTACCTGACTTGTTCGATTGGGTTCAGCCTGAACAAAACTATCTCTGGCGACACGGTTGCAGACTGGAAAGCCGCCAGCACCGATGCGCTGACCGAGGCACAGCGCTGTGGGCCCTCGACGATTCGGGCCTATTCCTCCGAGACCCGGCGCAGGTCACTGGTCCGAAGCAATCTGCGCAAGGAGTTCGAGGCGGCACTGGATCATGGCGATATCCGCCCGTGGTTCCAACCACAGGTATCCACGGATACCGGCCGCGTTACGGGTTTTGAGGCGCTGGCCCGGTGGGAACATCCGCAAAAAGGTGTACTGAGTCCTCAAGTCTTCCTGCCCTTCGCCGAACAAGCCGATTTGATGGAGCGTTTGGGTCAGGCCATCCGGCACCACGCCTTCACCGCCATGCGGGCGTGGGACAGGGCGCGCGTTATTGTGCCGCGTATGGGCGTCAACTTCTCCTCGGATGAGCTGCGTGCACCGGGCTTGATCGACCGCCTCAAATGGGAGCTAGATCAATTCGACCTGACCCCCGACAGGCTGACTGTCGAAGTGTTAGAGACCGTCTTTTCCCGCCGCCCCGACGACGTGATCACCCGCAATGTCACCGGCCTTGCAGCTTTGGGGTGCTTTATTGATCTGGATGATTTCGGCACCGGCCATGCTTCGATCGCGTCGATCAAACGGTTCAACGTTTCGCGGATCAAGATAGACCGCTCATTCGTGGCGAAATCCGATCAGGACCCCAGTCAGCAACAGATGGCCAGCGCCATCCTGACCATGGCCGAACGCTTGGATCTCGAGACGCTGGCAGAAGGGGTCGAAACACCGGGGGAACATGCCCTGATGGCCCAGCTTGGATGTGATCACGTGCAGGGCTTTGGTATCGGCAAGCCAATGCCCTTCGAAAAGACGCTGGACTGGATGGCCGCGCATAACGGCAAGATGAATGGGGTTCCGAAAATCGGACGCCAAACCGGCTGAATTCCGTGAAAGATTGGCCTGGAATGCCAAGGCGCGACGAATTTGCAGCCGATTCCGCTTGACCTTTGGGCCCGCACTCTATTGAACCCTGCGGGTGTCTTTCACTGCTCAAGGTGGCTGTCCCAGATGGACGATCAGAACAAGAATCTCATCCTTGCAACCGCGCTCAGCTTTCTCGTGATCCTGGTCTGGTTCGTGTTGTTCCCTCCGCCGGAACCCACGCCCGGAACGGAACAGACCAAGATAGCGGCAACCGAAGGGTCAGAGATTCAAACGCCCAGCGCAAGCGGCACCGGAACGGTTGGCGAGGCAACCGCGACCGCGGAAGAGGCTCAGCCCGAAGAGCAGGCCCCGCGCGTTGCGATTGATACGCCCCGCCTGAAAGGTAGCCTGTCGCTGTCGGGTGGCCGCATTGATGAGCTGTTCTTGAAGGACTACAAAGTCTCGCTTGAGGAAAACGCACCGATCGTCGAACTTCTGGCCCCTGTCGGGTCGGACTCGGCCTATTACGCCCTCTATGGCTGGGCCCCCGGATCCGGCGTGAGCGGCACAGACGTTCCCGGCCCCAACACCCTTTGGACCCTTGAGCAGGGCGAGACATTGGGCGTGGACACCCCCATCACTCTGGCGTGGGACAACGGCAACGGCCTGACCTTCCGCCGCACAGTCTCGGTGGACGAAAACTACATGTTCTCGGTGACCCAATCGGTCGAAAACGCCACCGGCGCCGAGGTCAGCATGGCCCCTTACGGCATTCTGGCCCGCCATGGCATTGGCGAAGACGGCGATCTGCCGGGCCTCAAGAATTTCTTCATCCTGCATGAAGGCGTGATTGGAATGGCCGACGGAACCTTGACCGAGGTCGACTATGGTGATGTCCGCGACTTTGACATCGACCCGAACGAACGCGCTCAGGCCGAGGTCTACCAAGTCAAAGAGGACGGCTGGATCGGCTTCACCGATCACTACTGGATGACAACACTGATCCCCGAGCCCGGATCGGCCTTCAAAGCAGCCGCAAAATACGACTCGCGACGCAAAATCTATCAGACCGAAACCGTGCTTCCGACCCTCACCGTGGCTCCCGGTGCGACGGAAGAGGTCAGCACCCGCCTGTTCGCGGGCGCCAAGGAATGGGAAGCCATTCGGGAGTACCAATCCGAGGGCGTTCAGAAATTCATCGACAGCATCGACTGGGGTTGGTTCTTCTTCCTGACGAAACCGATTTTCTGGCTGCTGCACAATATCAATCTTCTGATCGGCAACATGGGTTGGTCCATCATCGGCCTGACGCTGATCATCAAGGCGATCCTGTTCCCACTGGCGTTCAAATCCTACGTCTCGATGGCGAAGATGAAGGAGCTTCAGCCGCAGATGGAAGCCTTGAAAGAGGCTGCGGGCGACGACCGCCAGAAGATGCAGCAGGGCATGATGGAGCTGTACAAGAAGGAAAAGGTAAACCCCGCCGCGGGCTGTTTGCCGATCCTGATGCAGATCCCGATCTTCTTCTCTCTGTATAAGGTGATTTTCGTCACCATCGAACTGCGTCAGGCCCCGTGGTTTGGTCCGTTCCAGGACCTCAGCGCGCCGGACCCGACCTCGATCTACAACTTGTTTGGCTTGTTGCCTTGGGCCGCACCCGCGCCCGAAAGTTTCCTTGCGCTGATCTTTATCGGGATCCTGCCCCTGCTGCTGGGTATCTCGATGTGGCTACAGCAAAAGCTGAACCCGGCGCCAACCGATCCGACACAGGCGATGATCTTTGCCTGGATGCCGTGGGTCTTCATGTTCATGCTGGGCGGGTTTGCCAGCGGTCTGGTGGTTTACTGGATTGCCAACAACACCATCACCTTCACCCAGCAGTATCTGATCATGCGCAGCCAAGGATATAAGCCGGACGTGTTCGGCAACATCAAGTCCGGCTTCAAGCGCACGCCGAAGACGGACGGCAAATGAGCGGGCAGGTCTCAGCCATCTGGCGGCACCCGATCAAGAGCCATGGGCGAGAAGCCCTGACCGAGATCACTGTACTCCCCGGGCAGACCATGCCCGGGGATCGTGTTTGGGCCGTCGCGCATGAGGCTGCCAGGACCGACGGCTCGGAATGGGCACCCTGCGTAAATTTCAGCCGCGGTGCGAAGGCGCCCAAGCTGATGGCAATCTCGGCCGAATCCCACGGCGACAGCGTGACCCTTCGCCACCCTGATCGTCCGGATCTGAGCTTTGCACCCGATACGCAGCAGGACGTGTTTTTGGAGTGGGTCAAACCACTGATGCCTGCGGATCGCGCAGCATCGGCGCGGATCGTGCGTGTGCCCGGTCGGGGAATGACCGACAGTGATTTCCCTTCGATCAGCCTGTGCAACATGGCCAGCCACCGCGCGGTCGAACAGAAGCTGGGCCGTGAGCTCTCACCCATCCGCTGGCGCGGCAATATCTGGTTCGATGGCCTGCCCCTGTGGGAGGAGTTCGATTGGCTCGGGCGTGAAGTTCAGATTGGACAGGCCGTGTTCCACGTGCGCGAACGGATCACGCGCTGTCTGGCGACCACTGCCAACCCCAACACGGGAGAGCGGGATGCGGACACGCTTGGTGCCCTGAACAGTTGGGACCATCAGGATTTCGGCGTTTATGCCGAGGTGATCCGAGGCGGTGAAATCCGCATTTACGACAAGGTTCAACTGCTATGAGCACCCTGCCCTTCCCTCTCGCCGAAGATCCCGACGAGTTCGCGCTGGAGCGTGGGCGCAAGCTGTTTGCAGGTGAATCCGAGTTCGTCAAAGGCGTCGTCGCGATGAACGGCCTGCCCGCCCCCGACCGGCTTGAGGTCTGTTTTGCCGGACGTTCGAACGTGGGGAAATCCAGCCTGATCAACGCGCTGACTGGTACAAAGGGTCTGGCACGTGCCTCGAACACTCCAGGCCGCACGCAAGAGATCAACTTTTTCACCCAAGGTCCTGAGCTGTATCTGGTGGACCTGCCCGGCTATGGCTACGCCAATGCTCCGGTCAAGGTAGTTGAGAAATGGCAGCGACTGCTAAAACAGTATCTCAGCGGGCGGCAAACCCTGCGTCGGGCCTTCGTTCTGATTGATGCGCGCCATGGGGTGAAGCCTGTGGATGACGAGATCATGAAGCTGCTGGACACCAGCGCCGTGACCTTTCAATGCGTAATGACCAAGGCCGACAAGGTGAAGGCCAACGACCGCGAGAAAGTGCTGAACCAAGTGCGTACAGCCCTGTCCAAGCACCCCGCCGCTTACCCTGAGATCGTTCTGACATCCTCGGAAAAAGGGGATGGGGTGCCAACGCTCCGCTCAATCATCGCCCATCTGGAATGACCCTGATCCTGCGCGTCTTTGGTGTCCTGACCCTGCTTGCACTGCTCGCGACCAGTGCAATTCCGCAGGGCTGGATGCCGGCGCAAGGCAATGACGGTAAGATCCTACTGGTGCTTTGCACCGGTGAGGGAACGGTCGAGCAATGGGTCAATCTGGACCCGGACGATCCAATCCATGATGAGCATGACACGCGCTCCATGTGCCCTTTTGCGGGGCTCACTGCGGATGCCAATCTCCCTGGATTTGAGTTGATCATTCCAGCGGATTTCCAATTGCAGCCGCGCTGGGATCAATCTGATTTCACCCATCGCAGTGCAGGATTTTACGCCCGCTATGATGCGCGGGGACCACCCCGCTTCTCCTGAAAAACAGCGAAACCTTGTTTTTACCCTGCGCGCACCTGCGCGCGAGGGATGTCTGTATATGGAGATTTCAAATGGCAATGGATAGCCAAACTTCGGGCACAGCCCCGACGCAGAATACAACTGCGCAAAAATTCTACTTTGCCGCGTGGCGGTGGCACTTTTACGCCGGGATTTTCGTAATCCCGTTTCTGATCATCCTCGCCGTCACCGGTTTGATGATGATGTTCATAACCCAGTTTGACGGGCGCGATGGCGAGAAAATCGCCGTCACGGTCGAAGGCAAAGCCCTGCCCGTCTCGCAACAGGCCGAAGTCGCTTTGGCCGAGGTTCCCGGGCAGGTCGTCGAATGGATCGGCCCCAAGGCCGAGGATCTGGCCACCGTCTTCCGCATCAAAACCGATGAAGGCCAACGCTTGGTCGCGGTTGACCCCTACGCCGGTCAGGTTCTGGAAATCTGGGATCGCCGCGCCGGATGGTATGATCTGGCGGACAATATCCACTCGACCCTCCTGATCGGTACCACTGGGGACCGCATCCTTGAAATCGCGGCAGGATTGAGCCTCGTTCTGGTGTTCACCGGCCTTTATCTATGGTGGCCACGCAGCAATGCGATGGCGGCATTTGTGCCCAACCTCAAGGCGCGAGGGCGCGCGTTGTGGAAGTCCTTGCACGCAGTGGTCGGCTTCTGGATGTCGCTCTTGCTGGTCGTCTTCCTTGTCTCGGGCCTGTCTTGGGCCGGGGTCTGGGGCGGTATGATCGTTCAACCCTGGAGCAGCTTTCCAGCCGAGAAGTGGGACAACGTACCCTTGTCGGATGAAACCCACGCCAGCATGAACCACGGTCATCAGAACGACGTGCCTTGGGCGCTGGAGCAAACGCCCATGCCTGCCTCCGGCTCTGACGCCGGCATTGAGGGCGTGCCTGACGGGACTGTGATCGATATCGACGCCCTAGTCGCTTTGGGGACGGCATTGGGTATGAGCGGGCGATTCCGCGTGGCCTATCCGGGCGGAGAGGATGGCGTCTGGACGCTCAACCGCGACAGCATGAGCAGCGACTCGACCGATCCCGTGAACGACCGAACTGTCCATGTCGACCAATACACCGGCAAAATCCTGGCCGATGTACGGTATACGGACTATTCGCTGATGGGCAAATCCATGGCCGTTGGGATTGTCGCTAACACGCGATATGTCCGGTGTATGTAACATGCGATCTGTCCGGTTCTATTCTGTCTCTGAGAGGAGGCGTTATGAACCGAGCAGAAGTGTTACAGGAAGTTCGACTGATGAAGTTTGAAGATGTGTATTCGCGGCGAAGCGCGAACAAGCTGACGCAAGAACAGGCGGCTGAGATACTGGGTGTATCCGTGCGCACCGTCAGGCGTTGGGAGGATCGATTTGAGGCGGATGGTGCAGAAGGTCTGTACGACCGTCGGCTTGGCAAACTGGCCAACAATCGTGTTGCCACGGATAAGGTCATGGAGATGCTTGAACTGTTTGATACCAAGTACTGGGATTACACGCCGAAGCATTTCCACGAGAAGCTGGTGGCCCACCATGGTTTCACACAGAGCTACAACTGGGTGCGGCTTACACTGCAGCGCCACGGCCGGGTTCAGGCAGCACCCCGACGAGGTGCCCATCGGCGCAAGCGGCCCCGCCGTCCGATGGTTGGCATGATGTTGCATCAGGACGGCTCCAGCCATGAATGGGTTCCGGGTCAGTGGTGGGATCTGATCGTCACCATGGACGATGCCACCAACCGGGTTTATTCGGCATTCTTTGTCGAGGAAGAAGGGACGATGAGCAGTTTTCAGGGGCTGACAGAGGTGATCGAGGCGCAAGGTCTGTTTTGCTCGCTCTATGCCGATCGGGGCTCTCATTACTGGCATACGCCCGAAGCGGGCGGCAAAGTGGACAAGGACAATCTGACCCAGGTCGGGCGCGCCTTGCAGCAACTCGGCATTGAGCTGATCCCGGCCTATTCACCGCAGGCCCGTGGACGGTCTGAACGCATGTTTGGCACGTTCCAGAACCGATTGCCGCAGGAACTGCGGTCCCATGGGATCACAACCATTGAAGAGGCCAATCAGTTCCTGAAAGAGGTCTATCTTCCCGAACACAATGCCCTGTTTGCAAAGGAGCCGGAGGATACGACCTCGGCCTTCGTGCCGTTTACAGGCAATGTGCGCGACACCCTGTGTGTGCAGGAAGACCGCGTCGTCGGCAACGACAATACGGTGCGCTACAAGGGCCTGGTCATGCAGATCGCGGCAGACAGGCACCGTCATCATTTCGTCAAGGCGAAGGTCAGGGTCCACGAATACCCCGATGGTCAACTGGTCATCTTCCACGGCCCGAGATGCATTGGCCGCTACCAGCCTGACGGATCACCCATCACACAGGAGGATAGCAAACACAAAGTCGCGTGACCCGCTTCGACGTGGCGCGAACGCGGTGGCCCAAATCTACGGTCGCCTACGGCTCCCTCCGAATTGGGCCACCGCGCAATCAACTGAAGCGGACAATTGGCATGTTACCTACACCGGACAATTCAGAATGTTCTCGACAATCCATGGCCGTTGGGATCCCATTCCATATGGGGTTGATGGGCACGTGGAACTTCATTCTCAACGTGGTGTTCTGCCTATCGGTGATCTTCGTCTGCGTCTCGGGCGTGGTGATGTGGGTCAAGCGCCGCCCGCAAAAGGCGCGTCGTCTGGCGGCTCCACCGATGCCTGCGGAATTGCCGCTGTGGAAAGGCGCGGTCCTGATCGGGCTATTCACAGCTATGGCTTTCCCGCTGGTAGGGCTGACCTTACTGGTTGTACTGGTCTTCGACTTGCTGATCCTCAGCAATATTCCCGCGATGAAACGCGCGATGAGCTGATCTGAACAGGGGCCGCGCCAACCCGGCGCGGCCCCCATAGCCTGCATTTGCAGCGGTATGGTCTTGGCAGCCCGGTCCAAACGCCCTAACAGGGTGGATCAGAGGACTGACAGCCATGAAGACACGAGACATGAACCGGGATTGGATCGCCACCGCCGCAACCCTGAACAGCGCGTTGCCCTATTTGCAGCGCTACGATGGCGCGATTGTCGTCATCAAACTGGGCGGCCATGCCATGGGCAGCGATGAGGCGATGGATAGCTTTGCCCGCGACGTGGTGCTGATGCGGCAGGTCGGTGTGAATCCGGTGATCGTGCATGGCGGCGGACCGATGATTAACGCGATGCTCAAACAGCTGGACATCCAGTCAGAGTTTGTGGGCGGCAAACGCGTCACCGACAAAGCGACGGTCGAAGTGGTCGAGATGGTCCTGTCCGGCCTTGTGAACAAGCGGATCGTACAGGCGATCAACCGCCAGGGCGGCACCGCTGTGGGCCTGTCGGGCAAGGACGCCAACCTGATGACCTGCGAACAGACCGATCCTTCGCTGGGCTTTGTGGGGTCTCCGTCGAAGATGGACCCCAAGGTTCTGCACGACCTGTTCTCACATGACGTGATCCCGGTCATCGCGCCACTAGGCGCGGGCACCGAAGGAGAGACCTTTAACGTAAACGGCGACACAGCTGCGGGGGCTATCGCCTCGGCTTTAAAAGCCGACCGCCTGCTGCTGCTGACGGATGTCTCGGGCGTCAAGAACGCCGCTGGCGACGTGGTGACCGAGCTGAAGGCCGGTCAGATCCGCGAAATGACTCTGGAAGGCACCATTGCCGGTGGTATGATCCCAAAGACCGAAACCGCGCTGGATGCGCTGCATAGTGGAGTGCGCGCGGTGGTTATTCTGGACGGGCGCGCGCCCAACGCGGTCCTGCTGGAGCTGTTCACCGAACACGGTGCCGGGTCGTTGATACGCCCCGACTAATTCCAAACCGGAGGAGATATGACCCAAAAGCCCGCCTCCTCTCACAACATTTATGACCGTGTCGAACACGCAGCGCAGCGGGTTGGGCTGATCGTCATGGGTGCGCTGCACCCGCGTCAGGTTCAAGCGAAACAACTGGATGGCGGAACGCTGATCCTTTTCCTGACTTCCGACATTTTTTCGTATAAGTCATTGATATTATTATGCCTTGGTTGCCAAAAGGCACTACACGGACTTTTTTCGCCAGCGATTGTTTCGGAGTGTTGAGGGAGCTCAGGCTTTGGTCTGGCCAGTTTTTCGGGTGCGCCCGGGGGGTATCTTGAAAGGGGCTTCGTTCCAGGTCAGGCCGACGCAGGTGAGGATGCGTCTGGCATCGACCGTGGCATGGCTTGGCATGCCGTAGCGGTCAGGGGTGCCTTTGTGGCGCAGGATCGAGAGCTGCAATGCGTTCAACTCGTTGCGGATACGAGCCGGGCTCATCGGGTGTCCGAGCAGGTCCAGATGCTTGCGCAGGTGCTGCAGGCAGCAGAAGGCCATGTAGCAGATGGCGATATGGGCCCGGACCCGACGCGGCGACCAGTGATAGATGGGCCGGATTTTCAGATCGTGCTTGTTGGTGCGGAAGCAGGCTTCGATCTCCCACAACTGGTGATAGCGGGCAATGACGTCCTGTGCCTCCAGTTCGTCCGCACCATGAACAACAATGGCATGCAGCCCGTCCCATTGTGCCGCTGCCTTGATCTTTGCATCATCCAGCGTGACGTCCCCGCTGTCGGGGAAGGCCAGGAAGCGGCCATATCCCCGGCTGCTGAAGCTGCCGGGTTTGCGAGAGCGCTTGAGCTTCTTGTGCAGCTTTTCGATTGCCTTGTCGCGCTTGTGGGCATCATTGCGTGCCCGGGTGGGTGACCAGGTCACAATGACCCGCGCTCCCTCCTGGTCGATCACCTTGTACCAGCCCTTCTCGGTTGCCTCTTCAGAACCGTGTCCAGCCCAAGGCTGGCGTCCCTCCGGGCTCAAAATGTTCGCCTTCACGGCGGCCGGGGCGGACTTCATGCGATAGCCGAGGATGTAGGGCAGACCCTTGTTCTGCAACATCTGCTGGTTGTCCTTGCTGAGCATGGCGGCATCGGCCACGAACGTGACCCTGGCCACGTCGAAGCGTCCCTCCAACGCCTTCAGCGCAGCTTCCAGCGTATGACCTTCCCAGGTGTTTCCCGGGAAGAGTTCATAGCCCACAGGCAGCCCATCGGAGGTGACGATCAGCGCCAGCATGACCTGAGCGCGGTGATGCTTGCCATCCTTGCTGAAGCCCTTGGCCAGAAGATGATCCTGCTCGACCCCGTCCGCATCCTCGGCCGGGTCCTCGCGCTCGGTGTCAAAGGCCAGGGTCGTGCAATCGTAGAACAGCACGGTCACTGGCCCGCCCAGCAACTTCTCTGCCGCCGCGTGAGAGGTTTTGCAAATCCCGTCTATCACCGGCGTATTGATGTAATCCATGCTCCGATAGACCACGTCCAGATTGAGCGTGATGCCTGCCTGGTTCTCCAACGCCTCCACGGTCGCGCGCTTGCTCTCGGGCTGTGCGATCCGCGCCATAACCAGCTCTTTCACAATGCGATTGGCACTTTTACGCGCCGCCCCCAGAAGGGCCCCCCAACCCAGTTGGTCATACATCGTCCCCATGACATCCCGCAGACCCAGAGAGACCCGCGCCTCCTCACGGCACTCGGCAAGATCAACGCCAAGCTTGTCCGGCCGCGGAGCGCGGCGCACCAGCGCCTGCAGATCGGCATATTCCGTGGGCGTGAACAGTTCCATTTGCGGCGAGCGATCAATGCGTAATTGCTCCATCAAGCGGCCCGCCAGACGCTTGATATCCTCAATCTCGCTGTCGTTATGGGCCACACCCACATGGCGCAGGATCTTCTGGCGTACCTTGGAGCCGGTGCGGACGGATTCAACGATCTGGATCCGTGTGCGGTTGAGCTTTGCGTCATGTTTGGTGCGGATGAACATGGGCGAAGAGGTTAGCCATCTGAAGGCCCATGTCAATACTTTTTATAATAATGGGGCACTACAACGCGCCTCTGAGCAACCACACCTGAAAACAAACCAAAAACCCAGTCAGATCAACAAAAAGGTCGGAAGTCAGGATCGTCATGGGTGCGCTGCACCCGCGTCAGGTTCAAGCGAAACAACTGGATGGCGGAACGCTGATCCTTTTCGGCGCAGGGCCCGAGTTCTGGCCCCAGTTGAAAGCCGCGCCGGAATGGCAGGGCAAGGACCCGGTAGATCGTTGGTCACTCCGTGTGGTTGGGCAATTGGCCCAGGACTTCGGTGCCGAGGCACATTTTCCCTTCGGCGGCCCTCCCTACGCGCCATTCATCGACTGGGCGTTGAAATCAGGGCGGACCTTCAGCAGCCCGGTGGGCGCTCTGGTACATGACCAGATGGGCATGATGATCTCACTGCGCGGCGCGCTTCATTTCGCCGATGAATTCCCGATCCCCCTGGCAACCGCCCCTTCGCCATGCACCTCATGCGCAGCGCCTTGCACACAAACCTGCCCTGTGGGGGCGCTGAATGATCAGAGCTTTTACAATGTCGAGGCCTGCCACAACCACCTCGCCACGCCCGAGGGGCAGATCTGCATGACCGGAGGATGCCTCGCGCGCCTCTCCTGCCCTGTCAGCGCCCGCGCAGGCCGAGACCCGGACCAATCCGCACATCATATGAGGGCCTTTCATCCGTCATGACACACACACTGATCCTGACCCGCCACGCCAAGTCCAGCTGGGATGATCCCAACCTCAGTGATCATGAGCGACCACTGAACAAACGTGGGCGAGCGTCAGCCCCGGCGATTGGATCTTGGCTCAAGAATAATGGCTGGGTCCCGGATGAGCTGTAAGCGTAACGAGGTGCTCACCCATTTTTTGCCTCGCGCGCTAGCCCCTGCGCTGTCAGATTTTCCTTATCGTAACAGGGATAAGGATTTTCTCCATGGAGTCGATGACGGAGTTCCTCCGCTCGTTGGGCGTTGAGTATCAAGTTGATGGCCGTCGCCGATGGTCGCATGATGCGAAGGCATACATTGTTGCCGAGACTTTGAAGCCGGGGGCGACGGTAAAAGCTGTGGCTGGTAAATTCGGGGTCAATGCGAACCGATTGTCGGAATGGCGTTGTCTGGCAAAAGATGGGAAACTGGTGCTTCCAGCTCCGGAGCCTGATGAACATGTTGAGTTTGCGCCCGTGGTTCTTTGTGACGGTGATGAGGCAAGTGTTCAGCCGCAGGTTCGCCCGCCATCGTCACCAGCGGAAAAGGTCGAGATCGTTTTCCGCGGGGTGTCGATCAATTTGGGCACCGATACATCGGCACAGCGAATTGCCGAGATTGCCCGAGCGGTTGGGGTTGTTGAATGATTTTCCCTGCACAGAAGTTGCGCATTCTGGTCAGCACACAGCCGGTGGATTTTCGCAAGGGTCATGATGGCTTATGTGCTCTGGTGCAGTCGGTTCTGCGGGAAGACCCGTTCAGCGGGACGGTGTTCGTATTTCGCGCGAAGCGAACGGATCGGCTGAAGCTGGTTTTTTGGGATGGGTCAGGTCTGGTTATGGCTTATAAGCGTCTGGAAGATACAGACTTCGTCTGGCCTGCTATTCGCGATGGGGTGATGACGCTGAACAGAGCACAGTTTGAGGCGCTTTTTTCTGGTCTGGACTGGCGGAAGGTCAAACCTGTCGAGACGCGGCGGCCAACTGCGGCAGAGTGAATCAGGCGGTTGATTGGGCAGGATTTAGAAGTTCGGGCTGTGTATGCTCGCAGGTATGACTGCCGACTCCAATGGTTTCAATCTTGATGCTCTGCCCGCCGAACATAAAGAGGCTGTTCAGGCCTTTGTCGAGGACAATGCACGTCGGGTTGCCGAGTTGGAGGAACTGACAACCAAGCAGAGCGCCTGCATATCAGATCAGGGGGCGCACATTGCAGATCAGGCCCAGCAAATATCGGATCAAGATCGGCAGATAACGGGTCAAGACCAACAGATTGCAGAGCAAAACGCTTTCCTGACTTCCGACATTTTTTCGTATAAGTCATTGATATTATTATGCCTTGGTTGGCAAAAGGCACTACACGGACTTTTTTCGCCAGCGATTGTTTCGGAGTGTTGAGGGAGCTCAGGCTTTGGTCTGGCCAGTTTTTCGGGTGCGCCCGGGGGGTATCTTGAAAGGGGCTTCGTTCCAGGTCAGGCCGACGCAGGTGAGGATGCGTCTGGCATCGACCGTGGCATGGCTTGGCATGCCGTAGCGGTCAGGGGTGCCTTTGTGGCGCAGGATCGAGAGCTGCAATGCGTTCAACTCGTTGCGGATACGAGCCGGGCTCATCGGGTGTCCGAGCAGGTCCAGATGCTTGCGCAGGTGCTGCAGGCAGCAGAAGGCCATGTAGCAGATGGCGATATGGGCCCGGACCCGACGCGGCGACCAGTGATAGATGGGCCGGATTTTCAGATCGTGCTTGTTGGTGCGGAAGCAGGCTTCGATCTCCCACAACTGGTGATAGCGGGCAATGACGTCCTGTGCCTCCAGTTCGTCCGCACCATGAACAACAATGGCATGCAGCCCGTCCCATTGTGCCGCTGCCTTGATCTTTGCATCATCCAGCGTGACGTCCCCGCTGTCGGGGAAGGCCAGGAAGCGGCCATATCCCCGGCTGCTGAAGCTGCCGGGTTTGCGAGAGCGCTTGAGCTTCTTGTGCAGCTTTTCGATTGCCTTGTCGCGCTTGTGGGCATCATTGCGTGCCCGGGTGGGTGACCAGGTCACAATGACCCGCGCTCCCTCCTGGTCGATCACCTTGTACCAGCCCTTCTCGGTTGCCTCTTCAGAACCGTGTCCAGCCCAAGGCTGGCGTCCCTCCGGGCTCAAAATGTTCGCCTTCACGGCGGCCGGGGCGGACTTCATGCGATAGCCGAGGATGTAGGGCAGACCCTTGTTCTGCAACATCTGCTGGTTGTCCTTGCTGAGCATGGCGGCATCGGCCACGAACGTGACCCTGGCCACGTCGAAGCGTCCCTCCAACGCCTTCAGCGCAGCTTCCAGCGTATGACCTTCCCAGGTGTTTCCCGGGAAGAGTTCATAGCCCACAGGCAGCCCATCGGAGGTGACGATCAGCGCCAGCATGACCTGAGCGCGGTGATGCTTGCCATCCTTGCTGAAGCCCTTGGCCAGAAGATGATCCTGCTCGACCCCGTCCGCATCCTCGGCCGGGTCCTCGCGCTCGGTGTCAAAGGCCAGGGTCGTGCAATCGTAGAACAGCACGGTCACTGGCCCGCCCAGCAACTTCTCTGCCGCCGCGTGAGAGGTTTTGCAAATCCCGTCTATCACCGGCGTATTGATGTAATCCATGCTCCGATAGACCACGTCCAGATTGAGCGTGATGCCTGCCTGGTTCTCCAACGCCTCCACGGTCGCGCGCTTGCTCTCGGGCTGTGCGATCCGCGCCATAACCAGCTCTTTCACAATGCGATTGGCACTTTTACGCGCCGCCCCCAGAAGGGCCCCCCAACCCAGTTGGTCATACATCGTCCCCATGACATCCCGCAGACCCAGAGAGACCCGCGCCTCCTCACGGCACTCGGCAAGATCAACGCCAAGCTTGTCCGGCCGCGGAGCGCGGCGCACCAGCGCCTGCAGATCGGCATATTCCGTGGGCGTGAACAGTTCCATTTGCGGCGAGCGATCAATGCGTAATTGCTCCATCAAGCGGCCCGCCAGACGCTTGATATCCTCAATCTCGCTGTCGTTATGGGCCACACCCACATGGCGCAGGATCTTCTGGCGTACCTTGGAGCCGGTGCGGACGGATTCAACGATCTGGATCCGTGTGCGGTTGAGCTTTGCGTCATGTTTGGTGCGGATGAACATGGGCGAAGAGGTTAGCCATCTGAAGGCCCATGTCAATACTTTTTATAATAATGGGGCACTACAACGCGCCTCTGAGCAACCACACCTGAAAACAAACCAAAAACCCAGTCAGATCAACAAAAAGGTCGGAAGTCAGGAAAGAGGCTGTTCAGGCCTTTGTCGAGGACAATGCACGTCGGGTTGCCGAGTTGGAGGAACTGACAACCAAGCAGAGCGCCTGCATATCAGATCAGGGGGCGCACATTGCAGATCAGGCCCAGCAAATATCGGATCAAGATCGGCAGATAACGGGTCAAGACCAACAGATTGCAGAGCAAAACGCTTTGATCCTTCGTTATGAAAGCCTGATTGCGGAATTGAAGCGGGCGCTTTACGGCAAGAAATCGGAAAAACTAACTCAGGACGAGCGTAATCTCGGGGCCGAAGATCTTGAAGTTGCGCTCAGCGAGGCGGAGGCCTCAAGCGAGGCAGCCACTCAATCCTGTGACAAAGAGAAAAAGGCAAAGCCCAGGAAAGCGCCTGAGCGCAATATCGGCAATCTGCCTGAAGATCTGCCGCGGATCGAACAGGTGATCGAACCTGACAGTGTTGAATGTCCGTGCGGATGCGGCGCGATGCATAAGATTGGTGAAGATCGCAGTGAACGGCTGGACATCGTGCCCGCGCAGTTGCGTGTGATCGTAACGGTCCGTCCGAAATATGCCTGCCGGTCATGTGCTGGAGGCGTGAAACAAGCACCGGGACCATCGTGGCTGATCGAGGGCGGACTTCCGACCGAAGCGGCCATCGCGCACGTGTTGGTCAGCAAGTATGCAGACCACCTTCCTCTGTACCGTCAATCGCAGATACTTGTGCGCTCTGGCATCGACATTCATCGCGCCACGCTCGCGGGCTGGGTCGGAAAGGCCGCGTTCCACCTCAAGCCGGTTGTTGAGCGGCTGGCGGAACACCTGAAGTCTTCGACCAAACTGTTCATGGATGAAACCACGGTCCCAGTCCTCGATCCGGGAGAGGGTAAAACGAAAACCGGTTATTTCTGGACGTTGGCACGTGACGACCGATCCTGGAGGGGCGATGCACCACCAGGGGTTGTTTATTTCTATGCACCCGGTCGGGCTGGCGAAAACGCAGAGAAGTTTCTCAAGGGGTTCAACGGTGTTCTGCAGTTGGATGGGTATCAGGGGTATAATCGGTTGATGCGGCCAACGCGGAAAGGGGGCTCTCCGATCCGAGCCGCCTATTGTTGGAGCCACGCTCGCCGCAAACTGAAGGAGGTCTTTGACCGCGACAAGTCCGGGATCGCAGCAGAGGGCTTGCGTCGGATTGCCGAATTTTACGCAATTGAAACTGAAATTCGGGGCCTTCCACCCGAACAGCGCCTGTCTGCGCGCCAGACACAAACCGCGCCCTTGGTTGCCGAGTTCGGCACCTGGCTTCAGGAGCAGCGCCTGCAGGTCTCTAAAAAATCCAGACTTGGTGAAAAGCTCAACTACATTCACAAACATTGGGACGGCTTGCAGGTCTTTCTCAGTGACGGCCGGGTTGAGATCGACTCCAACAACGTCGAAAATCTCCAAAGACCAATTGCCCTTGGGCGGAAAAACGCACTGTTTGCGGGTCATGATGAAGGCGGCGCCAGTTGGGGCCGTATCGCATCTCTGATACAGACCGCGAAGTTGAACGGCGTGGAACCCAATGCATATCTGACCTCAACGCTCCAAAAAATAGCAGCCGGTCACCCCCAAAGCCGTATCGACGAGCTCCTGCCATGGAACTTTCAAAAGTCAAGCTGAAATGCCATGTGTGTGCCTCGTTACGCTTACGATGAGCTTCTGAGCTCGAACTCGGTCCGAACGCGTGAGACTTGGGACCACATGGGTCTGCACGCAGAAAACGCCTACTACGCCTATGACCTCTATCTGGCGGGGCCGGATGCGATGCTGGCAGAGTTGAAGACGGCAACAGGCCGAACCGTGATGATGCTGGGCCACAATCCCGGGATTGCCCAATTCGCGGCTCAGCTTGTCGAAACCGCGCCTGAGCACGCACGGTTCCACGACTACCCGACCTGCGCCACAACGGTGATCCAGTTTGAGATCGACAAGTGGTCCGACATCCAGAAGCACAGCGGCAAGGTCTTGGGCTTCGCGATCCCGCGCGAGCTTCTGAAATGAAAAAAGGCGGGGCAAAACCCCGCCTTCCCTTTGACGTGATCTCGATCAGTGTCCGAGGATCTGGCTGAGGAACAGCTTGGTGCGTTCGCTCTTCGGGTTGTTGAAGAACTCTTCCGGTTCGTTCTGTTCGACGATCTGGCCGGCATCCATGAAGATCACGCGGTTGGCGACCTGACGGGCAAAACCCATCTCGTGGGTCACACAGAGCATGGTCATGCCTTCTTCGGCCAGCTCAATCATGGTGTCGAGCACCTCTTTGATCATCTCGGGGTCCAGCGCCGATGTCGGTTCATCGAACAACATGATCCGCGGCATCATGCAAAGCGAGCGGGCAATCGCCACACGCTGTTGCTGACCACCGGACAGCTGTCCTGGATACTTCAGCGCCTGATCGGGGATCTTCACCTTTTCAAGGAAATGCATCGCGCGCTCTTCGGCCTCTTTCTTGGGCGTCTTGCGCACCCAGATCGGGGCCAGCGTGCAGTTCTCTAGAATGGTCAGATGCGGGAACAGGTTGAAGTGCTGAAACACCATACCAACTTCGGACCGGATCTTGTCGATGTTTTTCAGGTCATTCGACAGTTCGATCCCGTCCACCACGATCTTGCCCTGCTGGTGTTCTTCCAGCGCGTTCAGGCAGCGGATCAGGGTGGATTTGCCCGAGCCGGACGGGCCCGCGATTACAATCCGCTCGCCTTGGTTGACGGTTAGATTGATGTCGCGCAGCACGTGAAAGGACCCGTACCACTTGTTCATTCCGTTGATGTCGATGGCGACCTCGTCGCTCACCTGCATCTTCGAGCGGTCGATTTCGCGGTCAATTGCAAGTTCAGACATGTGTTGAACTCCTTAGTGATGATCGGTGGCAAGGCGACGCTCGAGCCACTGAGAATATTGAGAGATGCCGTAGCAGACGACGAAGAACAAAAGCGCGGCAAAGCCCAGAAGCTCCCAATAGACGCCGTTCCATTCGGTTGACGCCAGGATGGGGCCCCGGATCATGCCCACCAGATCGAACATCGAAATGACCGAAACCAGTGTGGTGTCCTTGAACAGGCCAACGGCCACGTTCACGATACCAGGGATCGAGATCTTCAGAGCCTGCGGCAGGATGATCAGACGCATCGCCTGCGGGTAATCCAGACCAAGGCTGTCTGCTGCTTCATACTGTCCACGTGGAAGCGCTGCCAGACCGCCGCGGATCACCTCGGCGATATAGGCGGCTGAGAACATGGTGATCATGATCACAACGCGCAGGAACAGGTCGACTGTGCTGTCAGGCGGGAAGAAGTAGGCCAGCATCACCGAAGCCACAAACAGCAGCGTGATCAGAGGCACGCCACGGATGAATTCGATGAAGATGACGCTCACCCATTTGATCAGCGGCATGTCGGACTGGCGGCCCAGTGCCAGGGCAATGCCCAGCGGAACCGACAGCGACACACAGGTGACACCCAGCATCATGTTCAGCATGAAGCCACCCAGATCACGGCTTGGAACAGCTGTAAGCATCGCGTCTTCAGAAGCACCTTCCGGTATCAGCGCTCCGCCAACATTCCAAACGACCAGCGCAACGATGATTGCCCCGAAGAAGCCGGCCGCAAAGCTGTTCTTGCCGAACTTCTGAAACACGGCACCGCCCGCAACACAGCCCACGAGGGCCACAAGCGGGATCAGAATGGTGCCACCCCAGATCAGCCAGAACGCAATGAACGGGTAAAGCGCCGTAAAGATCAGCATCTTGCGCGGCAGGTCGAAGAACAGCACCGGCGCAAAGGCCACCAGCATCAGCACAAAGGCCAGGTTGGGCCGCCAATAAGCGTCAACCGGGTATTTGAAACCGTAGATCAGCTGAGGCCAGCGTTCGGTCAGAACCGCGAAACACGCGCCTGTCTTGCCACCCAGAATCTCACGACACTCTGCCAGCGAGTTCGCGTTCCACACCCCGTTCAGAATCCACGGCAACGTGTTCTTCAGAAGGATGTAGATCAGGATCAGCGACAGAACCGTCAGGATGGTGTTGGCAACGCCAGAGAACAGGTTCTCGCGCAGCCATTTGACCACGCCCGTCTCATTCGCCGGGGGCGGAGAGGGAGGGATGGTACCTTCGGCCACGAAAGCGATCGGATTGGTTGTTTGATCGGCCATGGCTCAGCGCTCCTTCAACTTGACGGATGCGTTGTAGACGTTCATCACCATCGAGATTACCAGCGAGGCGGTGAGGTAGAACAGCATCAAGAGCAGAACACATTCGATCGCACGACCGGTCTGGTTCAGGGTGATACCGCCCAGCGTCGCGGTGATATCCGCGTAGCCCACGGCAATCGCCAGAGACGAGTTTTTGGTGATGTTGAGATACTGCGAAATCAGCGGCGGAATAATCACCCGCAGCGCTTGCGGCAGGATGACCAGATTCATGATCCGACCCTGACGCAGACCCAGAGCGGCCGCAGCCTCGGTCTGACCTTTTGAGATCGCCTGAATACCGGCCCGCACGTTTTCCGCGATGAAGGCCCCAGTGTAGATCGACAAAGCGAACCACAAAGCGATCAGAGGACCACCGACCTTGATACCTCCGCTGAAGTTAAAGCCCTTCAGCGCGGGAATGTCCCAAGTCAGGCCCATCAGAACCATCAGCAACGCAAACGGCACCAGCCAGACGCCCAGCTTCACCAGCAGCGTTCTGGGGCGTTCACCGGTCTCTTCCTGTTTCTTGGTTGCCCGCTTTTCGATCTCGCGCGAGGCGAACCATGATCCGACCAGACCGGCAATCACCAGCAGCCAGTTCAGAATGGTTGCACTGAACAGGCCGTGTGCGAATTCCGGACGGGGGATATAGACCCCGCGGTTGGTGAAGGCGAAGGCATCAAACAGCATGCTCGACGTGGGGTTATCACCGCGGAACGCCCGCGGCCCCGGCAGAACGGCCGTCATGATCGTGAAGATGATGATGATCCAGATCAGAACCGGAATGTTGCGGAAGATCTCGACATAGACCGCCATCAGCTTTGAGACGAGCCAGTTGTTCGAGAGCCGCAGAACCCCGGCGATCACTCCGAATATCGTTGCGGTGATACAGGCCAGAAACGCCACGAGAAGCGTGTTCAAAAGCCCCACTACCGCAGCCCGCCCATGCGAGGACTGGCTGTCATATTCGATCAGACGCTGGTTGATGTCGTACCCGGCGGAATCGCCGAGGAATGTGTAGGATATGTTCAGGCCGGCGGCCCGAAGGTTCTGGATCAGGTTGTTGCCCAGATACCAAATGGATAGCGCAATAGCGATAGCCGCGATCACCTGAAAGGTCAGCGATCTGTAGCGGGTATCGTTTATGAGCATCGACAGCCGAAAATCAGCTTTCGGCGGGTCAGTCATAGTCGACATATTTTGGAATCCCCGTAGCTAGCGGACTTTGTTTTTATGGCGAGGTTGTCCCCGCTCTGTGTCCGTTCGCGTAAGCTTTAGTGAAAAAGGGCGCAGGATGTCCTGCGCCCTTTTCCGTGGATGTCTTAGCGGAAAGGCGGCGAGTACAGCAGGCCGCCTTCGGTCCACTGAGCGTTCAGGCCGCGTGCCAGACCGATCGGAGTTTCTTCACCGATGTTCTTGGCAAACACTTCACCATAGTTGCCGTCCGCCTTGATGGCGCGCATTGCCCACTGTGCGTCCAGACCCAGCATCTCGCCCAGGGTACCTTCGGTGCCCAGCAGACGGTTGACTTCCGGGTTGTCGGTGCCAGCTGCCAGCTCGTCGATGTTCGCCGAGGTCACGCCCAGCTCTTCAGCCGAAACCAGCGCGTTCAGGGTCCAGCGGACTACATCGCCCCACTCGTGGTCGCCGTGACGGACCAGCGGGCCCAGCGGCTCTTTCGAGATGATTTCGGGCAGCAGGACGTGGTCACCAGGGTTTTCGAACGTGGCGCGGGTTGCGGCCAGGCCCGAAGCGTCGGTGGTGTAAACGTCACATGCGCCAGCCAAGTACTGCTGCTGCGCTTCGGCGTTGGTTTCGATCGGAACCGGCTCGTAGCTGATGTTGTTGGCACGGAAGAAATCGGCCAGGTTCAGCTCGGTGGTAGTGCCGGTCTGGATGCAGACGGTTGCGCCGTCCAGTTCTTTGGCCGAGCTTACGCCCAGCGCCTTGGGAACCATGAAGCCCTGACCGTCATAGTAGTTCACGCCGGTGAATTCGAACTTCAGGTCGACGTCGCGGCTGAAGGTCCATGTGGTGTTACGGGCCAGCATGTCGATCTCGCCCGAGGCCAGAGCGGTGAAGCGCGTCTTGCCGGTGGTCGGAACGAATTCAACTGCGTTTGCGTCACCCAGAACAGCGGCGGCAACGGCACGGCACAGCGATACGTCGAAGCCTTTCCATTCGCCATTCGCGTCAGGTGCAGCGAAGCCAACCAGACCGGTGGTCACACCACAGTTCAGAGTGCCGCGCGCCTTGACGTCGTCTACAGTTCCCGCCGCGGCAGCACCTGCGGCCAGACCGGCCACTGTTGCCGCGCCCAAGATTACGGATTTTTTCATTTTTACCTCTTCCTGATTTTCCGCCCCGGTAAGGGCGGCTCTGCCCGGCATAGTGGATGCCGGAAAGGTTACCCCAAAGGTGTCTCCCCTTTAGTGGGCTTGAGTTTGGTCGCATTCATAAACAAACGTCAAGGGTCGGATCAGGGAAAACGATGGGTCTCCGCCTCTGGATTAGGCAGATGCGTAAAAAAACCAACGTTGGAAGGATCAAACGGAGAGATCGAAGAAGGTCTTGGCGTGCAAAAACGCGGCTTTCTTTGTTTCCGCCACGGCGTGGGCTTCGTCATCATGGCCCCATTGTTCGATCTGCCAGACCTCATCAAGTCGCGAAATGCGCCATATCTCGTCCGGTTCGCGCCAATCCTGCGCCGCCGCAAATCCGAGAATCAATGAACCCGACAGACTTACTAGATCGTGGAAAGCCGCCAACTGAAACGCGTCCAGCGCATGGACCTGCTGACGCAACTGCGCCAATGCCTCAGCCGATTGGGGTCGGTGCAGGACACCCGCCACGGGAATCAGTCGGGCCTGCAGGGTCTCGGCGGCCCAGTCCAACGCGGGATCCCAGTCTGCGGCCTGACGCTCCTGCAGTTCCTGAGGATGGGTGGCGCGATAGCACAGCAGATCGGAGTCACCATAGTCCGCCAGCATATCCGCCACTTCGCCGTGCTGGATGCGCACCTTGTCGATCGCCGCATTGGCCGAGCGGGTAAAGGGCATGGTGGTCGGGTCGACCTCTTTGTCTTGTGCATCCCATTCAGCGGCAACGGCTTCAGCCATCGCTTTGATCGGTAGAATCAATGCGGCCTTGGCCGGCGTTTTGACCCGGCGGCCATCCAGCTCGACCGTATAGCCGTCCTCGGCCTCGACCGTGATGCTGTTTGTCCAAAAGCGTTTCGGTTTCCAGTCGCTCATGTCTTCACTTCCAAAGAGTGGCCAGCGTATCCGGCAGCTGGTCGAATGTTTCAATCACACAAGAGGCCGCACTTAGCGCAGCAGTGTCATGGTACCCCCACGACACCCCGATCCCGGTCACGCCAGCAGCAGCGGCCATATCCATGTCAAAGCTGGTATCCCCGATCATGACCGCGTGCGCGGCCTCAACACCGGTTTCCGCCAGCGCAGTCTGAACCATCGACGGATGAGGTTTTGAGGGGTGATGATCCGCCACCTGCCGGGTCACGAAATAGCGCTCCAGCCCATGCGCTTCGATCAGCGCATCCAGACCGCGTTGCGATTTGCCTGTGGCGACGCCCAGAAGAATCTCGGGCACCGCATGCAGGGCTTCAATCGCATCGCGCGCGCCGGGATAAAGGGGGGAACTCGCGGCGCCGAGATCTAGCCGGTGCGCGTGATAGGCCTGTTTGTACCCTTCAACCAATTGCGCCTGAACCGTCGTCGACTGCTGTGGCACAAGCTGTGCAATGGCCAAAGGCAACGACAGGCCGACAATCGGCAAAATGGCCTCACGGCTTGGCACCTCGACCGAGGCGGCCCGAAAACTGGCCGTCATCGAATGGACGATGCTGCCCTGACTGTCGACCAGCGTACCATCGACATCGAACAGGACCAAACGCAGGGGTGCGCTCATTGCAGCTCCTCGAAGGGGTCGTCGGCGGCAAGGTCTTCGGTCCAACCAAACGTGTCCCAGCTGTGCTTCATGTGCTCGGGCAGAGGGGCCTCGACTGTGATCGGCTTGCGGGTCATCGGGTGCTGGAAAGACAAGCGCCGTGCGTGCAGGTGCAGTTTCTTGCTGATGATCCCGCCCAGTTGTGCGCCCCAACCATCGCCGAGGTTTTCCTGACCCGAGCCACCATATTTGCCGTCACCAATGATCGGATGCCCGATCGCGGCCATATGCGCGCGCAACTGATGGGTGCGGCCCGTAATCGGCTCCATCGCAACCCAAGCGGAGCGGCCCGCGACACGGTAGAGCGTGGCGTAGTGGGTATGTGCCCGTTTCGCACCGGGCGTGCTGTCGATGTCACCCATATGGACGGGGATCACCTTTTCGCCCTCGCCCTGTTTGCCATGACCAGAGGCCTTGACCAGACCGGTCTTGATCTCTCCCAGATAAGGCGTCGGCACACCGGCAACCAGCGCCCAATAGATCTTGCGCGTATCGCGGTGGCGGAAGGCAGCAGTCAGCCCCTTCGCAGCCTCTCGCGTGCGGGCCAGCAGCAGAACGCCCGAGGTGTCCTTATCCAGCCGATGGACCAGCCGCGGATTCTCGTCATAGCCAAAGCGCAAAGCCTCTGACAGGCTGTCCACATGGCGTGTCTGACCGCTGCCGCCTTGCACCGGCAGGCCGTGCGGCTTGTTCAGCGCGAGCACGTGATCGTCGCGATAGATCACGCAGGACTGGATCATCTTCGCATCCGCCTCGGACACGCTGCGCTTTACCTCAGCCGGTTTGTGATCGGCATCCGGCAGAGGCGGCACGCGGACGACCTGCCCGACCTCCAGCCGGGTCGAGGCTTTGGCGCGGCTGCCATCTACGCGCAGCTCACCCTTGCGGCACATCTTTTCGATCCGCCCCTGGCTGACATGCGGAAACAGGCGGCGCAGCCAGCGATCCACACGCTGGTCTCCGTCACCTTCTGCGACCGTAATCATCTGCACGCCACTCATGCCATCGCCCCTTGTCCCGCACGGCCGATCCGCCCGGAGTATCCTGTTGCCACTATCCTAGAAAACATGCGCGTCTGTGGCCTGCAACGGGTCGAGAGTCAAGCAATCGTAGGTGCTTCAGATGTTCAAGAAATCCCCATGTCGCCCGGCCCCGTCTCGGAACCGCCCTGCGCCTGCGGTCCCCTCGCGCCGGATCGCCTCCAGACCGTTGGCCCATTCAACCTTAAGCCCATCGCGCACCGACATCCCACGCGTTTCGATGATCGAGCGTCGGTCGGCCCGCACAGCCTCCTGTGGGAAACGGGCGATTTCGCAGGCCATGGCCTCGGCAGCGGCCCGCGCTTCTCCGTGCGGCACGACTTTCTCTGCCAACCCGATCCGATGGCACTCCTTAGCCGCGACCTTGCGCCCGGTCAGAGCAATCTCAAGCGCTTTGCCCTGCCCAACCAAGCGCGGCAAGCGAACTGTGCCGCCGTCCATCAGAGTAATTCCCCAGCGGCGACAAAAAACCCCAAGGTAGGCCGTCTCAGCCATCACCCGTATGTCGCACCACAAGGCCAACTCCATCCCGCCGGCGACGGCTGCACCGTCGATTGCTCCGATGACTGGCTTTGACAATTCCAGCCGAGATGGCCCCATTGGCCCGAGCGTCGAGGTGGCGGATCCAATAGGAAAGCTGTGTTTCTCGTAATAGGCCTCACCCAAGTCAGGGTCAGCCAGACTGGCGGCCAACTTCAGGTCCCACCCGGCACAGAAATTGCCCCCCTTCCCCCAGAAAACGGCAACCTTTGCGGGGCCGTGTTCGAACTCAAGAAACGCATCTACCAGAGCCTTAGCATGATCCGGGTCAACAGCGTTCCGCGCCTCGGGCCGGTCATGGATGATGGTCCAAACGTCTTCGGTTTTGTCTATGGAAACGGGCATGACATGTCCTCCCTCATGGTCATTGACCCAAGGGAAGCCGGATGTGTGCCACCTGTCGCCTGTGACGCCACGGCAGCGCGAAATTGACCCTGCGTTACCCGCTGTTGCGCTGCGTTCGTAGCTTGGCGAAATAGTCCAGCCGCTTCTTCAACTCACGCTCGAACCCGCGTTCGACCGGTTGATACAGCACAGGCCGCTTCATCGTCTCGGGGAAGTAGTTCTGACCCGAGAACCCATCTTCTGCATCGTGGTCATAGGCGTAACCGTCGCCATAGCCCTGATCCTTCATCAACGAGGTAGGCGCGTTCAGGATATGCTTCGGCGGCGGCTCACTGCCAGATTGCTTCGCCAGACGCATCGCGGCCTTGTAGCCCACATAGGCCCCGTTCGATTTCGGGGCCAGCGCCAGATAGACCAGCGCCTGCGCTAGCGCCAACTCTCCCTCGGGGGAGCCGAGCCGTTCATAAGTCTCCCACGATTGTAAACAGATCGCCTGAGCCTGAGGGTCGGCCAGACCGATATCCTCCACCGCCATGCGGGTGATGCGACGGGCCAGATAGCGCGGGTCCTCGCCCCCGGTCAGCATCCGCGCAAACCAGTAGAGCGCCGCGTCCGGGTCCGAACCGCGCACCGATTTGTGCAAGGCAGAGATCAGGTTGTAATGCTCATCGCCGGACTTGTCGTATTTCGCCGCGCGCCGCATCAGCCGCGTCGACAGCGCATCCGGGTCCAGCGGTGCGTCAACCTTCCATGCCGCAACCTGTTCGATCAGGTTTAGCAAGGCCCGCCCATCGCCATCCGCCATCTCATGCAGTGCATCACGTGCCGCAGGCGTCAGGGGTAGCGCTTTGCCCAGCTCTTTCTCGGCCCGCTGGGTCAGACGTTCCAGATCTGCGAGGTTCAGGCGCTCCAGCACCAGAACTTGCGACCGGCTCAGAACCGCGGCGTTTAACTCGAACGAGGGGTTTTCGGTCGTCGCCCCGACCAGCAGGATGGTCCCGTCCTCCATATGGGGCAGAAACCCGTCCTGCTGGGCTTTGTTGAAGCGGTGGATCTCATCCACGAACAGCAACGTTCCTTGCCCATTCTGACGCCGAATCTTTGCCGCTTCGAATACCTTTTTAAGGTCCGGCACACCCGTAAAAATCGCGCTGATCTGAACGAAATGCAGATCGGTTTCCTGCGCCAGCAACCGCGCGATGGTCGTTTTTCCAACGCCCGGAGGCCCCCAGAAAATCAGGCTGGACAGGCTGCCCGAGGCCAGCATCACCCCCAATGGCGCGTCTGGGCCCAGAACCTGTTCTTGCCCGATCACCTCGGCCAGCGTTTGCGGGCGCAGGCGATCCGCCAAAGGGCGGTGCGGGCTCGCGGCAGGCTCGGCCGCCCCGGTGTCGAACAGATCGCTCATGCGCTACAGCCGGAACCGCAGAGACAGCGTTCGACCACCACGTTGGATCAGCATGTTGATCCTGCGACCCGGATCGGTCAACGCGTGCACCACGTCCTTAGGGCGCGCGATGTCTGCGCCATTGATCGCCTCCAGAACGTCGCCGACACGCAGACCCGCGCGGGCGCCGTATGGGCCGGGATCTACAACAACGACACCGGATTGGGACAGTTTAAGCCCCAGATCAATGATCACAGCAGGGTTGACGCCCGAGACGGTCAGTTCGGGCAGCACTGTGCTTTCATCCAAGGTCGTCTTTTCGGCATCCGGCGTATCGGGCGCACGGATCAGCGCCACTTCGATGTCGTCGCTTTCCTCACCGCGCAAGCGGGTCAGAACGGATGTGCCTCCGACCCCCGCCACGGACATGCGGAACTTCATCTCGGCCGGAGAGTTCACCTCATCCCCGTCCACATGGGTAACCACATCGCCAACCCGCAATCCGGCCTCGGCCAGAGGACTGAGGTCGTGCAAGTCGGAGATCACCACGCCCATAGGGATCACCAGACCCAGAGACTCAGCAATGTCGGCGCTCATATGCTGGCCGCTCATACCCGCCCAGGGGCTGACAAACACTTTATTGCCCGCTTGCGCCTGCCGCAAGAACTCGGCCACCAGATTGGCGGGGATGGCAAAGCCGATCCCGTTCGAACCACCAGACCGCGTCAGGATCGAGGTGTTGATCCCGATCAGATCGCCATTCACGTCAATCAAGGCTCCGCCCGAATTACCCGGATTGATCGCCGCATCGGTCTGAAGAAAATAGCCGCGCGCATTCCCGGTCGCCGTGCCAGTGCGCGCCAATCCCGAGATAATGCCCGAGGACACCGTCTGCCCGATCCCGAACGGGTTACCAATCGCCAAGGCCAATTCGCCCACCTCAACGTGATCCGAATCACGCATGTTCAGGAAGGGCAGGCCCTGGGCCTCTTCCAGCCGCAGGATCGCGATATCGCTTTCTTCGTGGCCCAAAACCACCTCGGCGGTGAATTCGCGCCGTTCGGTCGTGACCACACGGATTTCAGTGGCCGAGCCGACCACGTGATAATTCGACACCACATAACCATCCTCAGACAGGATCACGCCCGACCCGAGCGAGTTCTGGACCCGCTGCTGAGGCTCTCCAAATCCGCGCCCGAAGAAATCCTGAAAGAACGGGTCCGAGAATAACGGCCGCGACCGCCCCTGCCGCACGATCTTGGCATAGATGTTTACAACCGCAGGCGCGGCCTCTTTCACCACAGGGGCAAAACCAAGCGAGATTTCGGCTTGGGATTGAGGAACGCGCGTCTCGGCATGGGCGACCGAGGCAAGTGCAACCGAAACAGCGATGAAAATCCAGCGACGCATGAGGAACCTCAATCCAGTAAAGCCCTCTGGATATGCGCCGAGCGGATCGTCAATGCAAGAAGGCCAGTCGTCAGCCTTTTGCACCTTCGCCAAAAAACGGCGTCATCTGCGCGACAATGACCGCGTTCTCGTCCAGTGCCCGCTGCATCAAGGCGCGTTCATCAGGGTCGATGTCATGCCCCTGCGCCTCGCGCTCGGCCAATGTGCCATAGCCGGTCACGTCCAGAGGGGCGGTGTCGGCCTGTTTCAGGATCGCAACCGTTTCACGCACGGCTTCGGCCTCATCCACGCCACTGGCAAAGCACATCAGGGCCGCTCCGGTCGCGCCGTCTGGCAGGCCGTCGCCCTCCTTGCGGCCGATCTGCACGAGCAGGGTATAGACTTGCTGACGAGAGGGTTTCTTTTGCTTTTCCATGCAGGGGGCGATAGACCTGCACCCTTGCACGGTCAAGCATTTGCATGGAGCTGTGTCGCTAACACGCGATATGTCCGGTGTATGTAACATGCGATCTGTCCGGTTCTATTCTGTCTCTGAGAGGAGGCGTTATGAACCGAGCAGAAGTGTTACAGGAAGTTCGACTGATGAAGTTTGAAGATGTGTATTCGCGGCGAAGCGCGAACAAGCTGACGCAAGAACAGGCGGCTGAGATACTGGGTGTATCCGTGCGCACCGTCAGGCGTTGGGAGGATCGATTTGAGGCGGATGGTGCAGAAGGTCTGTACGACCGTCGGCTTGGCAAACTGGCCAACAATCGTGTTGCCACGGATAAGGTCATGGAGATGCTTGAACTGTTTGATACCAAGTACTGGGATTACACGCCGAAGCATTTCCACGAGAAGCTGGTGGCCCACCATGGTTTCACACAGAGCTACAACTGGGTGCGGCTTACACTGCAGCGCCACGGCCGGGTTCAGGCAGCACCCCGACGAGGTGCCCATCGGCGCAAGCGGCCCCGCCGTCCGATGGTTGGCATGATGTTGCATCAGGACGGCTCCAGCCATGAATGGGTTCCGGGTCAGTGGTGGGATCTGATCGTCACCATGGACGATGCCACCAACCGGGTTTATTCGGCATTCTTTGTCGAGGAAGAAGGGACGATGAGCAGTTTTCAGGGGCTGACAGAGGTGATCGAGGCGCAAGGTCTGTTTTGCTCGCTCTATGCCGATCGGGGCTCTCATTACTGGCATACGCCCGAAGCGGGCGGCAAAGTGGACAAGGACAATCTGACCCAGGTCGGGCGCGCCTTGCAGCAACTCGGCATTGAGCTGATCCCGGCCTATTCACCGCAGGCCCGTGGACGGTCTGAACGCATGTTTGGCACGTTCCAGAACCGATTGCCGCAGGAACTGCGGTCCCATGGGATCACAACCATTGAAGAGGCCAATCAGTTCCTGAAAGAGGTCTATCTTCCCGAACACAATGCCCTGTTTGCAAGGGAGCCGGAGGATACGACCTCGGCCTTCGTGCCGTTTACAGGCAATGTGCGCGACACCCTGTGTGTGCAGGAAGACCGCGTCGTCGGCAACGACAATACGGTGCGCTACAAGGGCCTGGTCATGCAGATCGCGGCAGACAGGCACCGTCATCATTTCGTCAAGGCGAAGGTCAGGGTCCACGAATACCCCGATGGTCAACTGGTCATCTTCCACGGCCCGAGATGCATTGGCCGCTACCAGCCTGACGGATCACCCATCACACAGGAGGATAGCAAACACAAAGTCGCGTGACCCGCTTCGACGTGGCGCGAACGCGGTGGCCCAAATCTACGGTCGCCTACGGCTCCCTCCGAATTGGGCCACCGCGCAATCAACTGAAGCGGACAATTGGCATGTTACCTACACCGGACAATTCAGAATGTTCTCGACAGCATTTGCATGGAGCTGACAACTCTGCATAGTGGTATTTTCACAAGCCGCTAGGGATGTTTGATGACCTTTCCAGATTTCATTGCCGACTTTCCCAGCCTGGACGTTCCCTTCCCCGAGGACGTCGTGCAAACAGCCGTGATCAGCTCTGATGCCGGGCTAGTCGCGTTTTTCACTTTCCTAAAAGATTTTGAATTGCCGATGCACGCCCACAAGGCCCAATGGGGCACTGTCATCGAAGGCGAAGTAGAGCTGACGATAGGGGCTGAGACCCGAATCTATCGCCCTGGCGACAGCTACTACATCCCGGACGGGGTCGAGCATGGCGGTAAGATCAAGGCAGGCTCACGCGTGATCGACGTGTTTGAAGAGCCGGACCGCTATCCTGTCAAAGCCTAACAAAAAAGGCCGCAGCACAGGGCTGCGGCCAATCGTTTCGATGAAATGCGCTTAGTCACGCAGCAATTCGTTGATGCCGGTTTTCGAGCGGGTCTTTTCATCCACCCGCTTCACGATCACCGCGCAATAGAGACTGATGTCGTTCTTCGATGGCATTGAGCCTGCAACGACCACCGAATAGGGCGGAACCTCACCATAGGTGACCTCCCCGGTCTCACGGTCCACGATCTTGGTCGATTTGCCGATGAAAACGCCCATGCCCAGAACCGAGCCTTCGCGCACGATGCAGCCTTCGACCACCTCAGAGCGCGCGCCGATAAAGCAATTGTCTTCGATGATGGTAGGGCCTGCCTGCATCGGCTCCAGTACGCCGCCGATCCCGACGCCGCCCGACAGGTGCACGTTCTTGCCGATCTGCGCGCAGGACCCGACGGTCGCCCATGTATCCACCATGGTGCCTTCGTCGACATAGGCGCCGAGGTTCACAAAGGACGGCATCAGCACTGCGCCTGGCGCGATATAGGCCGACTTGCGGACAACGCAGTTGGGCACGGCACGGAAACCGGCGGCCTTCCAGTTGTCTTCGCTCCAACCGGCGAACTTGCTGTCCACCTTGTCCCACCAGCCACCGGCCTGAGGGCCTCCGGTCTGAATTTCCATGTCCTTGATACGGAAGCCTAGCAGAACCGCTTTCTTGGCCCACTGGTTTACATACCAGTCACCGCTGTCCAGCTTTTCGGCAACGCGCAATGCGCCGCTGTCCAGCGCGTTCAGCGTGTCTTCGATGGCCTCGCGCTGTTCGCCTGTTGTTGCGGGCGTGATCGTATCGCGCGCCTCCCAGGCGGATTCGATGGCGGCTTCGAGTTGCGCATTGGACATTGGGCGTCTCCCTACAGAATCTGTTCGTGTCGGTGTGGCCTATACGAAAGCCAAGCCCACGGCGCAATGCGACGAACAGGGGCTCTTTTGCGGCGGAATCGTCCGAGCCTCAGCTAGCGCGGCGGATATGGCGGATCAGGATGGTCGTTGCGGCGCCAAGATCCTTGTGTTTCAACGCCTGAACAATCGCCAGATGATCCTTGTCGACGCGTTGTTTCCACTTGGGTCTCCAATGGGCAAACAGATGACGCGCGCTGGCGATATGAAGGTCATCAATCGTGTGCAGCAGGCGCGGCATACCGCAGGGTGTCAGGAGCGCCCGGTGAAAGACCCGGTTGCGCGTTTCCCAGTCGGGCATGGTCTGCGCCTCATCACAGGCAATTCGCGCCTCATCCATGCGCTTCACATCACCGGGCGTCATGTTCTGCACGGAATGCTGCAGAGCCAAAGGCTCAAGCACTACGCGCATTTCAACCACTTCGCGCACCTCGGCCGGGTCGAGAACAGCGACCCGCATACCGCGCCGCGGTTCGCTTTTGGCAAGGCCATGCCCCTCGAGCCGCAGCAGAGCCTCGCGCACGGGGACGTGGCTGGTCTCAAAGGCTTTGGCGATGTGATCCTGGCGCAGCTTCTCGCCGGCGTTCAGATCACCTGTGATGATCTGCTGCCTGAGATTTTCGTAGATTGTATCGGCAATCGTGGCGCTCATGAATTATAGATAAAATCCTCAACCTGTTTTCACAAGGCGATAATTCAGCCTGCAAAAGGGTCCGGAGTAATGTTCCCGCCGCAGACCAGAACGGCGACGCGTTCGCCCGGCTCTGGCGTGTAGGCGCCCGACATCAGCGCCGCCAAGGCGGCCGCTCCGGCAGGTTCGACAAGGATGCGATGCGCTTGCCACAATACGCGCTGCGCTTCAGATATGGCCTGATCGGATACCAGCACCGACTCCATCCCCTGCGCCAGTTCAAAACAGATCGACCCGATCTGCCGCGCGCCCAGCGCGTTGGCCGCAACGCCGGAAACCGACACATCGACCGGCTCACCAGCCTGCAAGGCGGCGTTCAAAGCGCAAGAGGTCTCAGGCTCGACCGCCACGACCTTGCGCGCGCCTTGAAACCAGGCCAGAGCGCCTGCGATCAGCCCGCCGCCGCCGACGGCGATCAGGACGGTATCGGCCTGCAAGCCCTGCGCCTCCCATTCGGCGAAGCAAGTGCCCTGCCCGGCGACCGTAGCAGGTGCATCATAGGCGTGGATCTGCATTGCGCCGGTCTTGTCCTCGTGCGCCTGCGCCATCGCCAGCGCGTTGGCGTATTCGCCGGGCACCACGCTCAAATCCGCGCCGATCTGTTCGATCAGGGCAATCTTGGACGGGCCCGCGATCTCTGGCACAAAAATCTTGGCCGGATGCCCTAGCGCACGCGCCGCATAAGCCGCCGCCGCCCCGTGATTACCGCCCGAGGCTGCCACAACACCTGCTTGTGGCACCTCCATGCTCAGCAGCGTGTTGAACGCGCCGCGCGCCTTGAAGCTGCCAGTGTGCTGCATATGCTCAAGCTTCAGCTCGACCGGATAGCCAGGAATATGGCTCTCCATCACCGGGGTTGTCTGCGCGTGTCCGGCAATACGTTCTGCTGCCGCCTGAATTTCCGTCTTCCAATCCATTCTTGTCTTTCCGTGACTGGCACTCTGCCCGCGAACCCTATAGCTGTTTGTCAAACACGCAAGCAGGGATCGTTCACCAATGAGAGAAGACCGCCACAGCCCTTTCCGCGACGCGCAGACCGACCGCTCGACCGCGAGCGAGGTGCCGGACACGCCCCAAACGCGGTCTCCGGCCTATCGTCTTGCCTTCGCCGATGAGGAATTCCTGTGCCGTGATGAGCTGCGCCCGGTGCGTCTGCAACTGGAACTGCTGAAACCCGAGATGATCATGAGCGAGCGTGAGATCACCTCGACCATCGTCATGTTCGGCGGCGCGCGCATTCCGGAACCGTCTCAGAAACACACCGCGCGCACCGAAACGCTGGCCGGTCTGTCTCAATACTATGACGAAGCGCGCGAGTTCGCGCGGCTTATGACAGAGAAGTCGAACGAGACGGGCTGCCGCGAAAATGTCATCGTCACGGGTGGCGGCCCCGGCGTGATGGAGGCCGGAAACCGCGGCGCGCAGGATGCCGGTGGTTGCTCCATCGGTCTGAACATTGTTCTGCCGCATGAACAAGCGCCGAACCTTTATGTCACGCCGGACCTGAGCTTCAATTTCCACTATTTCGCCATCCGCAAGATGCATTTCCTGATGCGCGCCCGCGCCATCACCATCTTCCCCGGCGGTTTTGGTACGATGGATGAACTGTTCGAGTCCCTCACTCTGATCCAAACGGGGCGGATGGAGCGTGTGCCATTCCTGCTGTTTGGTCGCGAATTCTGGGAGAAGGTCATCAATTGGTCGGCACTGGCCGATGCGGGCACGATCTCGGACGAAGACCTCGACCTGTTCCGTTTTGTCGACACCGCCCAAGAAGCGGTTGAGATCATCGAGAACTGGGAACCCGCCCCGCCTCGCGACGCCATTCCGGGACGCTGAGCCATGGCCCACAAACCCGGAGAGATGCTTCACCTGCGTGGCAACGCTTTGGAAAAAGGCGAACCGGTCGCCCTGCCGCTAACCCAAAGCAGCATGTACCACCTGCCCGGCCTGCCGGATGGGCATGCCACCTATGGCCGCGTCGACAACCCGACATGGGTGCATCTGGAACATGTGCTGTCCCATCTCGAAGACGCGCCCTGCCTCAGTTTCCCGTCGGGCATGGCGGCCATCTCGGCTGCTTTGTTTGCAACCGTTCAGGCCGGTTCGCGCCTGTTGATCCCCTCGGATGGCTACTACGTGACGCGCCTGCTGTCGGACAGGTTCCTGTCGCGGCTGGGCGTTGTGGTCGAAGAACGGCCGACCACAGGCTTTGCCGACGGAGGGTTTGAGGGCTTCGACGTGGTCTTCGTCGAAAGCCCGTCGAACCCCGGCCTCGACATGATTGACCTTGCGGATGTGGCCAAACAGGTTCGCGCCGCCGGAGGCATCACGATTGCCGACAATACGACCCTGACACCTCTGGGCCAGCGCCCGCTGGATTTGGGCATCGACGTGGTCGTATCGTCGGACACCAAGGCGATGGGCGGGCACTCGGACATGCTGATGGGCCACGTCGCCAGCCGCGACGCGCAGATCATGGAACGGGTTGAGGAATGGCGCCGCGTCTCAGGCTCAATCCCCGGACCGCACGAAGCATGGCTTCTGCATCGCGGGCTCGAGACTCTGGACGTGCGTTTTGACCGCATGTGCGCCTCGGCCCAAGTGCTGGCTGAGCGCCTGGCAGCACACCCGGCCGTCAAGCACATCCGCTATCCCGGCCTTCCAAACGATCCGTCCCACGCGCTGGCGCAGGCTCAGACCACGCGGTTCGGGTTCCTGCTATCCTTGACGCTGGAAAGCGAAGACAAGGCCGAGGCCTTCATCAACACCTGCCCTCTGCTGCGGCCCGCCACGTCTTTCGGCGGCGTTCACAGCTCGGCCGAGCGCCGCGCGCGGTGGGGTGACTCTGTCGACCCCGCCTTTATCCGCCTTTCGGTCGGGTGTGAGCCGGTTGAAGAGCTTTGGCAGGCGATCGAGGCCAGCCTGAACGCGCTGTGACTATTTCTTGGCTTCGCGCAGTTCCTTGAACACGTAGATCGGCAGCACCACGCTGGCGATCAACGCCCCCAGCCAGACCAACAGCGTTGCGGCCAGCAGGTTGGAAACACCCCCAACCGTCAGCCCCGAGGCAATCAGGTCGGTGACCAGAAGACCCACAAAGGTCACGATCAACGCGATCCCACCCTTCAGGGCCGGCGCCTTCTTTTCCCCCAGTTTCAGGATCAGCGGCTCGGCAATCACCTGAACGACGGTGAACACAAGCACCACAACGATGAATGAGATCGGCTTGATGGCAAAGCCGTTCAAAATGAGCGACGCCAGCAACAGGCCGATGGCATTCCCGGCCAGCAGGGCCAGAGCGGATTTGATTCTGCGCGACATTCAGGCTCTCCGTGTATGAACAGGTACAGACATGCAGATAGTAACAAACCTGTAGGATTTTTCGAGCCAATTCAATTGCCTCTTCCTTTTGGCCGGTTGAAATCGCATGATAAAACACATTCATAAAGATCAGACCGACCCACATCCGCGAGAGGTGAGATGAGCGACGATCCCTATTCCGTCCTCGGCGTCGCCAAAGACGCCAGTGCCGCCGAGATCAAGAAAGCCTATCGGCGCATTGCAAAGGAATGCCACCCGGACCTCAAACCCGGTGATGCCGAGGCCGAGGCCAAGTTCAAAGCCGCCGCCGCTGCTTACGATCTGCTGAAAGACCCCGAAACCCGTACCCGCTATGACAATGGCGAGATTGACGCTTCGGGTCAGGAACGCCCTCAACAGCAATATTATCGCGACTATGCCGAGGCCGCCGGAAACCCCTATCGTGGACGACAGGCGGACCCGGATGACATGTCGGACATCTTCGCCGAATTCATGCGCGGCCGCGGTGGGTTTGGCGGTCAGCGCACACAGGAATTCCATGCGCCGGGTCACAATCTGAATTACTCACTGCAGATCAGCTTTCTGGATGCCGTGTTTGGGGCCAGCCAGAAACTAACCTTGCCCGATGGCAACCGGATCGAGGTTAAAATCCCGGCGGGTATCACCACGGGTCAAACCATCCGGCTGCGAGGCAAGGGCGCTCCTGGCTATGGTGAGGGGCCTCCGGGGGACGCGCTGGTCACCATCTCGGTCGCGGACCATCCACTGTTCGACAGGCAGGGGGATGACATCCACATCACATTGCCGATCACCATTGATGAGGCTGTACTGGGCGGCAAAGTCCCTGCCCCTACGATCGACGGCGGCGTCAACGTCACCGTCCCGGCAGGCACCAGCAGCGGCAAAACCCTGCGCCTGCGGGGCAAGGGAGTCAAAAAACGCGGCTCGTCCGAACGGGGGGATCAACTGATCGAACTCACCGTCGCCCTGCCCGACCAGATCGACGACGACCTCAAGCAATTCATGGAAACATGGCGCGACGCCCATCGCTATGACCCTCGGAAAGGAATGCCGTCATGACCCTGACCGAAGAGGAACTGATCGAAACCATCACTCGCCTGACCTCGGACCGCCTAACCGAATACCTGGCCGCCGAGATCGTGATCCCCGAGCAATCAGATCAAGGCGTGGTCTACCACAGCATCGACGTCGCCCGGCTGGAACTGGCCTGCGAACTGCACGAGCAATACGATATGGAGGCCGATGCTTTGTCGATGATGATCTCTCTGATCGACCAGATGCACGGGCTACGCGCTGAACTGCGTGAGGTTCTGAACGCGGTCGAGGCGCAACCCGATCCCGTGCGGCAGCAACTGATTGAGGTTATTGGAACCGCCCGCTTTCGTCGCGGATAGGTCTAAAGCGTTTTGCGTTTAACCTGAGGCAATATCATCGAAATGCGCGTTCGACCGTAGGGAGAGGCAGCGTATTTCGATTCAAATCAAACGCAAAGCGATCTAATCACCTTTGATCTGGTAGTCCTCGGGCACGTAGAAGGTGTAGTCCCTGTCGGCCACCTGCACGTGGCAGTCATGGCAATAGGCCACGGCCCCGGCCCGATCGCCCAGAGTGTCGCCAAACAAAGACCCATCGGGCAGTACCATGATGTACCGCCAGTCTGCCGTCTCGGGATTGGCACCTTGGGCCAGTTTCTCCATCACGAACATCGCACCGGGGTAGATCTTGCCCTCATCCGTTACCGTCATGCTGTCCTTGGCCAGAACCGAGCCCATGGGCAAAACCTCACCCGGTTGCAGGGTTCCGTAGTTCAGCGCCATGCGATTGGCGTAGCTGTTCACGAACCGCTGCCCATGTGTGGCCGAGATGTAGGGCGCATCATTGAATAGCGGCCAGCTTTGGTAATTCAAAATGAGATCCAGCTGCGAGGTCGCATAGCCACGGGCCATACGTTTCGACAGCGCGCGATAATGCGCGTTGGCTTCGTCCTTGCTCAGCTCGGCCGGGTTTTCGATGGCCAGATGCGCATCGGGGTCTTCCGCAAAAGCGCCCGTCGCAGATAGCGGTACAAATAGGACTGCAAATGCAATGGTTTTCAATTTACTTCGAGGTCGTTCAATCATTTGGGGCTCACCTGAAATATCAGTTTGCCTACATGCCGCGCGCAGCGAAGAAATAGGCTCGCGGCGAAAAAGCCCCGGCGTTTCAAGGGAAAGCCGAGCGTCCGAAACAGGAACGGACGCCCTAACACATAGCAAATATTGAAGACAAAATCAGCACCGGAAACATTAAGTTTACCGCCGCAACCCTTGGCAGAAGTGGCTTAGTTACCGCTCAACCCGGCCTCGGCCTCGATCTGTTTACGCGATTTGCGCGCACGCTCTGTTGCCGATTTCAACTGACCGCAAGCCGCCATGATATCCTCGCCGCGCGTCTTGCGGATGGGTGAGGCATAGCCGGCCTGGTAGATGATATTCGCAAAGGCCCGGATACGATTGTTCGAGCTGCGCTTGTACGGCGCGCCGGGCCATTCGTTGAACGGAATCAGGTTGATCTTCGCCGGGATCTTATGACGCTTGATGTGATTGATCAGACGATGCGCGTCCTCGTCGCTGTCATTCACACCATCAAGCATCACGTATTCGAACGTTATCCGCTCGGAGTTCGAAACATTGGGATAGCTGGCCAGCGCTTGCAATAACTCCTCAATGTTCCAGCGTTTGTTAATCGGCACCAGAACGTCGCGGGTTTCATCGGTGGTCGCGTGGAAGGAAATCGCCAGCAAACAGCCGATTTCTTCGGCCGTGCGCGCAATTTCCGGCACCACGCCCGACGTGGACAACGTGATCCGGCGACGAGACAGAGAAATCCCTTCGGGGTCCATGGCGATCTTCATCGCGTCGCGGACATTTTCGAAATTGTAGAGCGGCTCACCCATGCCCATCAGAACGATATTCGACAGCAGGCGCGTCTCATCCTTCGGCGCACCGGGGGTCGGCCATTCCTCAAGATCATCGCGGGCCATCATCACCTGGCCCACAATCTCGGCCGATGTCAGGTTGCGCACCAGTTTCTGCGTGCCGGTATGGCAGAACGAGCAGGTTAGCGTACAACCTACCTGAGACGAGATACACAGCGTGCCGCGATCCTCTTCGGGGATGTAAACGACCTCGACCTCATGCCCGCCCGCAATACGACACAGGTATTTGCGTGTGCCGTCCTCTGACACCTGACGGGTGACCACTTCGGGAATTTCGATCACAAAGCTCTCGGCCAGTTGCGCGCGATACGCTTTGGCCAGGTTTGTCATCAGTGCGAAATCACGCACGCCCCATTGGTAGATCCACTGCCAGATCTGACCAGTCCGCATCTTGGCCTGCTTTTCCGGCGTGCCATGCTCGATCAGAGTCGCGCGGAGCTGATCGCGAGTCAGACCGACAAGGTTCACCTTCCCCTCAGGCAGTTTGCGGGGGATGGTCATGACGTCTTGAGTGATCGGCGCTTTGGGCGACATTTGGGTACCTACTGGGCGTATCTCAGGTGGATTCCGGATTGGGATGCGCCTCTATATAGGATCGCGCGCAAAGATCAAAAGGAATCGTATTGACCTCTACGCGCTTTTGTCGCCGGATCAGACTCCTGCAGGCGGAATAAAGCAATCCTCGGCATCCAGTGTTTTCACCGGATCTTCAGGCCCGCATTCTTCACCTGTAATCGGGTAGGTTTCAGGCTCTTTTTCACAGGCCGCCAGAACCAGTGAAGAAGCCAACATCAGAGTGATCAGAGTTTTGTCGAACATATTCAGACATCCTTTGTTATTACTGAACAAATTAGTTCAGATACCAAAAGGACGCGCTTTGATACGGATCAAGCTTTCTGAATATTTGGTAGAATTATGCGAGAAGCTGCGAAATAGACGGGTCGCTTGTGATCGCGACCCGATAGATCAGTTGGTGCAGCGGGTCTCAGCGTCTTCAATCGCGGCGGTAAACCCGAGCAGAGAGAACGTGTCCTTTGTTTGCGTCCCGCGTTCCGAGCGTGCGGTCAGCACAGCCTCGGTCCCGCGCTTCATGGCGGTGACGATCTTGGCATCGTCCTGAGCAGTCGCCGGCCAGGCCCACTCGCCCTCGGTAAACAGTTCGAATTCAGACCCGTCTACAACCAGGTTCACCGTGGAACCGGCCGCAAAAGGGTAGCCACCGGTAAAGGTCACTTGTCCTTTGACCTCGGCATTCGGACGATAGAAGACAAACAGCAAGATGTCGCTGCGGCGCACAGAAACGACACGTCCGCCCCGCGTATTCACGGTTTCCTTGGGGGCCGAAACGCTCCAGCATTCGGTGGGATCATCTTCGACAAAAACGCTCCAATCCGTTTTTGCCGCGACGCGGTTCGTACTTGTCCCCTGTTGTGCGATTGCAGTTGTGGCCATACCCGCCACACACAGACCCGCAAGCACGCGGGTAAGCATTGATCCCATTTGTCCAGCCTCCTAGCTCGACCTTCTACCTCATACCCATCGGAAAGCCATGCGAACCCTGCCAGTTCGTCTTGGAAACGTTGCGCATTCCGATGATTGTCGACATACACACACTAACGCAGGTTTCGCCACACGCGAAAGGGCGATTGGCAGAATTTTGCGCATAAATCCGGAGGTCCAGATGACGCAGCCCATCCCGATGACAGAACTGTGGCGCGGCGATCTGTTGGAAAGCCTGCATCTGGGCCATGCAGTGGTCTGCGATGACACCGGGCAGATCATGCAAAGCTGGGGTGATCCGAACGCAGTGATCTACCCGCGATCCTCGGCCAAGATGATCCAGGCTTTGCCTTTGGTTACGTCTGGCGCTGCGGCAAAATACGGGCTGAACTCGGAACATCTTGCGCTGGCCTGCGCCTCGCATAACGGGGCCGCCATTCACACGGATCGCGTCTCAGTCTGGCTGGATCATCTGGGTCTCACCGAGCATGATCTGCGCTGCGGCCCGCAAGAGCCCGCCGACATCGCCGCGCGCGACCGGCTTATTCTGGCCGACGATACGCCGTGCCAGATCCACAACAATTGCTCGGGTAAACACTGCGGGTTTCTGACCCTGTCTCAGCATATGGGGGCCGGACCGGAATACCTTGAGATCGACCACCCTGTTCAACAGGCCTGCTTGTCTGCCATCGAGGAAACAACCGGCGAGACTAGCCCCGGCTACGGCATCGACGGATGCTCGGCCCCGAATTTCGCGACTTCGCTGGTCGGGCTTGCGCGCTCCATGGCGTGGTTTGCCTCGGCCTCTGATCGGTCAGACCGGTCGAGCGATGCGGCGCAGCAACTGACCGCCGCGATGATCAAGCACCCAGAGCTTGTCGCGGGCGAAACCCGCGCCTGCACAGAGTTGATGCGCGCAATGAATGGGCGCGCTGCGATCAAGACCGGGGCCGAAGCCGTCTTTGTCGCGATCCTGCCGGATAAACGCATGGGCGTTGCTCTGAAGATCACCGATGGCACCACCCGCGCCAGTGAATGCGCCATCGCGGCCATTCTGGTCAGCCTCGGGGTGTTGGAGGCTGATCACCCGGCCACGCGCAAATTCATGAATTCCAGGCAATACAGCCGCCGAGGGCTGGAATGCGGCGTGATCCGACCCGCGCCGGGCTTTCCGAACTAAAGCAGCTACATTTCGATTTCGTGGATTTCCGCCACTTCGACCGAGCCTGATCCGTTGATGACCATCGGGCAACCTTTGGCCATCTCGGTCGCGGCATCAATGCTGTCGGCTTTGATCACCGTGAAGCCAGAGGCTGGGTTAGCCCCGCCATTGTCGACGACACCGCCGTTGCTGACGGTATAGGATTGGCCTACCGGGTTTCCCGGGATATCCAAAGCCTCGCCCATGTTCTGAAACCATGCGCCCCATGCGGCCATGGTTGCTTCGACCTCCTGACTTCCGACATTTTTTCGTATAAGTCATTGATATTATTATGCCTTGGTTGCCAAAAGGCACTACACGGACTTTTTTCGCCAGCGATTGTTTCGGAGTGTTGAGGGAGCTCAGGCTTTGGTCTGGCCAGTTTTTCGGGTGCGCCCGGGGGGTATCTTGAAAGGGGCTTCGTTCCAGGTCAGGCCGACGCAGGTGAGGATGCGTCTGGCATCGACCGTGGCATGGCTTGGCATGCCGTAGCGGTCAGGGGTGCCTTTGTGGCGCAGGATCGAGAGCTGCAATGCGTTCAACTCGTTGCGGATACGAGCCGGGCTCATCGGGTGTCCGAGCAGGTCCAGATGCTTGCGCAGGTGCTGCAGGCAGCAGAAGGCCATGTAGCAGATGGCGATATGGGCCCGGACCCGACGCGGCGACCAGTGATAGATGGGCCGGATTTTCAGATCGTGCTTGTTGGTGCGGAAGCAGGCTTCGATCTCCCACAACTGGTGATAGCGGGCAATGACGTCCTGTGCCTCCAGTTCGTCCGCACCATGAACAACAATGGCATGCAGCCCGTCCCATTGTGCCGCTGCCTTGATCTTTGCATCATCCAGCGTGACGTCCCCGCTGTCGGGGAAGGCCAGGAAGCGGCCATATCCCCGGCTGCTGAAGCTGCCGGGTTTGCGAGAGCGCTTGAGCTTCTTGTGCAGCTTTTCGATTGCCTTGTCGCGCTTGTGGGCATCATTGCGTGCCCGGGTGGGTGACCAGGTCACAATGACCCGCGCTCCCTCCTGGTCGATCACCTTGTACCAGCCCTTCTCGGTTGCCTCTTCAGAACCGTGTCCAGCCCAAGGCTGGCGTCCCTCCGGGCTCAAAATGTTCGCCTTCACGGCGGCCGGGGCGGACTTCATGCGATAGCCGAGGATGTAGGGCAGACCCTTGTTCTGCAACATCTGCTGGTTGTCCTTGCTGAGCATGGCGGCATCGGCCACGAACGTGACCCTGGCCACGTCGAAGCGTCCCTCCAACGCCTTCAGCGCAGCTTCCAGCGTATGACCTTCCCAGGTGTTTCCCGGGAAGAGTTCATAGCCCACAGGCAGCCCATCGGAGGTGACGATCAGCGCCAGCATGACCTGAGCGCGGTGATGCTTGCCATCCTTGCTGAAGCCCTTGGCCAGAAGATGATCCTGCTCGACCCCGTCCGCATCCTCGGCCGGGTCCTCGCGCTCGGTGTCAAAGGCCAGGGTCGTGCAATCGTAGAACAGCACGGTCACTGGCCCGCCCAGCAACTTCTCTGCCGCCGCGTGAGAGGTTTTGCAAATCCCGTCTATCACCGGCGTATTGATGTAATCCATGCTCCGATAGACCACGTCCAGATTGAGCGTGATGCCTGCCTGGTTCTCCAACGCCTCCACGGTCGCGCGCTTGCTCTCGGGCTGTGCGATCCGCGCCATAACCAGCTCTTTCACAATGCGATTGGCACTTTTACGCGCCGCCCCCAGAAGGGCCCCCCAACCCAGTTGGTCATACATCGTCCCCATGACATCCCGCAGACCCAGAGAGACCCGCGCCTCCTCACGGCACTCGGCAAGATCAACGCCAAGCTTGTCCGGCCGCGGAGCGCGGCGCACCAGCGCCTGCAGATCGGCATATTCCGTGGGCGTGAACAGTTCCATTTGCGGCGAGCGATCAATGCGTAATTGCTCCATCAAGCGGCCCGCCAGACGCTTGATATCCTCAATCTCGCTGTCGTTATGGGCCACACCCACATGGCGCAGGATCTTCTGGCGTACCTTGGAGCCGGTGCGGACGGATTCAACGATCTGGATCCGTGTGCGGTTGAGCTTTGCGTCATGTTTGGTGCGGATGAACATGGGCGAAGAGGTTAGCCATCTGAAGGCCCATGTCAATACTTTTTATAATAATGGGGCACTACAACGCGCCTCTGAGCAACCACACCTGAAAACAAACCAAAAACCCAGTCAGATCAACAAAAAGGTCGGAAGTCAGGAATGCTGTCGGCTTTCCTGACTTCCGACATTTTTTCGTATAAGTCATTGATATTATTATGCCTTGGTTGCCAAAAGGCACTACACGGACTTTTTTCGCCAGCGATTGTTTCGGAGTGTTGAGGGAGCTCAGGCTTTGGTCTGGCCAGTTTTTCGGGTGCGCCCGGGGGGTATCTTGAAAGGGGCTTCGTTCCAGGTCAGGCCGACGCAGGTGAGGATGCGTCTGGCATCGACCGTGGCATGGCTTGGCATGCCGTAGCGGTCAGGGGTGCCTTTGTGGCGCAGGATCGAGAGCTGCAATGCGTTCAACTCGTTGCGGATACGAGCCGGGCTCATCGGGTGTCCGAGCAGGTCCAGATGCTTGCGCAGGTGCTGCAGGCAGCAGAAGGCCATGTAGCAGATGGCGATATGGGCCCGGACCCGACGCGGCGACCAGTGATAGATGGGCCGGATTTTCAGATCGTGCTTGTTGGTGCGGAAGCAGGCTTCGATCTCCCACAACTGGTGATAGCGGGCAATGACGTCCTGTGCCTCCAGTTCGTCCGCACCATGAACAACAATGGCATGCAGCCCGTCCCATTGTGCCGCTGCCTTGATCTTTGCATCATCCAGCGTGACGTCCCCGCTGTCGGGGAAGGCCAGGAAGCGGCCATATCCCCGGCTGCTGAAGCTGCCGGGTTTGCGAGAGCGCTTGAGCTTCTTGTGCAGCTTTTCGATTGCCTTGTCGCGCTTGTGGGCATCATTGCGTGCCCGGGTGGGTGACCAGGTCACAATGACCCGCGCTCCCTCCTGGTCGATCACCTTGTACCAGCCCTTCTCGGTTGCCTCTTCAGAACCGTGTCCAGCCCAAGGCTGGCGTCCCTCCGGGCTCAAAATGTTCGCCTTCACGGCGGCCGGGGCGGACTTCATGCGATAGCCGAGGATGTAGGGCAGACCCTTGTTCTGCAACATCTGCTGGTTGTCCTTGCTGAGCATGGCGGCATCGGCCACGAACGTGACCCTGGCCACGTCGAAGCGTCCCTCCAACGCCTTCAGCGCAGCTTCCAGCGTATGACCTTCCCAGGTGTTTCCCGGGAAGAGTTCATAGCCCACAGGCAGCCCATCGGAGGTGACGATCAGCGCCAGCATGACCTGAGCGCGGTGATGCTTGCCATCCTTGCTGAAGCCCTTGGCCAGAAGATGATCCTGCTCGACCCCGTCCGCATCCTCGGCCGGGTCCTCGCGCTCGGTGTCAAAGGCCAGGGTCGTGCAATCGTAGAACAGCACGGTCACTGGCCCGCCCAGCAACTTCTCTGCCGCCGCGTGAGAGGTTTTGCAAATCCCGTCTATCACCGGCGTATTGATGTAATCCATGCTCCGATAGACCACGTCCAGATTGAGCGTGATGCCTGCCTGGTTCTCCAACGCCTCCACGGTCGCGCGCTTGCTCTCGGGCTGTGCGATCCGCGCCATAACCAGCTCTTTCACAATGCGATTGGCACTTTTACGCGCCGCCCCCAGAAGGGCCCCCCAACCCAGTTGGTCATACATCGTCCCCATGACATCCCGCAGACCCAGAGAGACCCGCGCCTCCTCACGGCACTCGGCAAGATCAACGCCAAGCTTGTCCGGCCGCGGAGCGCGGCGCACCAGCGCCTGCAGATCGGCATATTCCGTGGGCGTGAACAGTTCCATTTGCGGCGAGCGATCAATGCGTAATTGCTCCATCAAGCGGCCCGCCAGACGCTTGATATCCTCAATCTCGCTGTCGTTATGGGCCACACCCACATGGCGCAGGATCTTCTGGCGTACCTTGGAGCCGGTGCGGACGGATTCAACGATCTGGATCCGTGTGCGGTTGAGCTTTGCGTCATGTTTGGTGCGGATGAACATGGGCGAAGAGGTTAGCCATCTGAAGGCCCATGTCAATACTTTTTATAATAATGGGGCACTACAACGCGCCTCTGAGCAACCACACCTGAAAACAAACCAAAAACCCAGTCAGATCAACAAAAAGGTCGGAAGTCAGGAATGCTGTCGGCTTTGATCACCGTGAAGCCAGAGGCTGGGTTAGCCCCGCCATTGTCGACGACACCGCCGTTGCTGACGGTATAGGATTGGCCTACCGGGTTTCCCGGGATATCCAAAGCCTCGCCCATGTTCTGAAACCATGCGCCCCATGCGGCCATGGTTGCTTCGACCTCTGCGGGGTCAGTTGGGGTGTGGCCCCCGTGATAAACAAACAGATATTGGGGCATTTCAGTCCTCCTTGAATGAAATCTTTTGGCACTGCGCTTCGAGTTTGCGCAGCGAGGATGTCCAGCCTGTGTTGTGGTTCTCAGCTGCCTCGGCGTCCGCGAGTTCACGGTGATCGATAACAAGTCGGGCGCCGGTTTCAGTTGCCGCTATTGAAAAAGTCACATGGCTTTCAGGCCCGCGTTGATCCTGGTCGTCATGCCAACCCTACGTGAAGCCAACCGAGTTCGGTGGAATAACATGCGTGACATGCCCCGAAACCTTGAATTGCTGCCCATCGCTGTTTTCCATCACCGAAAACCATGGGCCGGTTCTTGAAAAATCCAGATTGTGATCCGGCACATGCATGCCTTCCGGCCCCCACCACTGCAACAGTTTTGAGCCATCTGTCACCCAGGTAAAAAGGTCCTCCGGGCTGACGGGAAAGTCCCGCTCCAATTTCAGGTCGGCCATGAATTTTCCCTTTCCAAGATGTCACCCAAACGATCCAGACTGCCTTCCCAGAACTGCCGTTTCGAGATCGTCCACTCGGCAATCGCACGAAGGCCTTCGGAGTGGACGGAATACAACCTCTGGGTGCCCAGCACGCGTTGTTGCACCAATCCTGCCTCGCGCAGCACCTTCAGGTGGCGCGAGATTGCGGCACCTGACATGCCTTTGCCTTCGACCAGGTCTCCGGCGGGCAGTTCGCCGCCGTCCATCAGCTGCTCGACGATGGCAAACCGAGTGCGGTCAGATAGTGCGGAAAAGGCTGCAATAAGATCGGTCATGATTATTATTTAACACAATTGTTAAATAAAGGAAAGCCTACCTTTTTGTCGGCGCCAATCAGGAAAATTGGCCGAGCCCCTTCTTTTCGTGTATATGTGAAAAGGTTCATAGACCTGCTCCAAAGACACAAGTTACGGTGTTATGTGTGAGTTTAATAAGTTGTTTTATTTTAGGAGGCTTGAGATGCGCTTCGCGTCCACTTCATTGTTTTTCGCCTGTACCCTTGTTGTTGCAGGCTGTGCATCCCCTTGGTCACAGACTGAGACTGTCACCCCGACTGCAACCGCCCCTCAACCAACCCCTGCGGCGGCGGTAGCGACAACTCCCGCGCCTGCCGCCACAACGACGGCGGCAGTAGCCCCTGCAGCAGCCCCCGCGGTGACCCCGACGGCCGTTTCATCGACAGCGCCTCAAAATGCGTATGACCGCGACGGCGGAGATGGTGGTGGCGGCGGCGGCGGTGGCGGCGGTGGTGGAGACGGTGGCGGCGGCGGCGGCGGCTGGGGCGGTTAAGCCGGAGACGACACCACATGCTTAAGCTTGGGTCTAAAACTGGTCGGCGCCATTTACTAGCAGCTGCGTCTATCTTAACGATTTGCGCAAGCGGCCTCAGCGCGCAGTCCTCGTCGGCAACCAGCGCTAACAGCAGGGTTGCGATCGTCATCGGCAATCAGGACTACACGAGCGTTGGCGACCTGACCAATGCCAGAAAAGACGCCGAAGACATCGCGGACATGCTGCGAGACTTCGATTTCCAAGTCTTCGACGGCTATGACCTGACCAAACGCGAGTTTGAAGAGCTGATCCGCACAGCGGTTCTGAACATCCCGGATTCCGCAGATGTTCTGTTCTACTATGCGGGTCACGGCATTCAGATCGGGCGGCGAAACTATTTGCTGCCCGTGGATGCCAAGTTCGAAAGCGTCTATGATGTGCCGCTGGCAACGATGACGCTGGATCGCGTGATTGACACCCTATCCGCCCGCAGCGCGGCCCATGTGGCCATTCTGGACTCGTGCAGGGACAATCCGTTTCAAGACCTCAGATTGGCGGCCGATCTGGACGCCAACCTTTTTGAGACCCGCGAAGGGTTCGATGTTTTCAAGACACCGCTGAACTCACTGGTAGCCTATTCCACCTCGCCCGGTGCGGTGGCCAGTGACGGCGAGATCGGCCACAACAGCCCCTATACGGCGGCTGTACTGGAAACTGCCCAATCCTCTCCGTTTGAGAATATCCAACAGCTCTTTCCGGTCATTCGCGAGAGGGTTCACACCAAAACATCGGGCCAGCAGATCCCTTGGGAAAGCTCGACACTGGTGCGCCCGTTTTACCTGGCGCAGCGAAAAGTCGAGGTTGAACCAGAGGCGCTGGAGGATGGCGCCCCACAATCCCTATCGCTCAGTTATCAGTTTGATAAATCCGTCCCATTGTCCCAAAGCCTGAGCCAAGCGCTGGGAAGGGACATTGTAGATGTGCGGGTGACGGAAACCCCTGACCGGGGTGCTGTCAGCGCAAGCGAAACATCTCTGACCTATACGCCCGAGATCACGGACACACGTGCCGTTGACCTGCCCAAAACCGATTTTGCCGATACCTTCGCAGTCGAAGTCGTAACCGCTGATCAGACGCGACAGACGGTTGAGGTCTCTCTGGAATTGGGGATGAATGCCTGCGATCTCGAAGCGGGGGATGCGCTGGATCTTAATGGCGTTGGCGTGTTTCGCCTGCCGAATGAGCTGGATATCACCAAAGGTCTGGCCGCCTGTTCGCAAGCGGTCGAGGACTATCCGGAAAACGCACGGTTCCAGTATCAACTGGGCCGTTTGCAACAAGCCGCAGGAAATGTGTCTGGCGCCTTTGAGAGTTTCACGACCGCTGTCGACGGCGGGCATATTCGCGCCAAATACGCTCTGGCAACTTTGTTGGATACACAGCGCATCGACCGCGCGGTCACCAAGACCCCTTATGACCCGGATAAAGCGCGCGCGCTGTTAGAAGAAGCCATCGCCCAGCAAGACCCCTATGCCATGCACCGGCTGGGCCAACAACTGCTGCGCAAAGGTGAAACGACCGAAGAGAAAAACCGCGGCTTCGAACTGTTGGAACGGTCGGTCGAGCTTGGACATACCTATTCAATGAATGAACTGGGCATGTATTTCCTGCGTGAAAACTCGGAACGCTATATCCCCGAGCGTGGGTTGCGATATCTCCGCGCTTCCGAACTACGGCAGGACATCTATGGGTACGACAATCTGGCCTATGTCTCGCTGAATGGTCTGGGCGGCAATCCGGTCGATTTCGACAAAGCTGAATCCTATTTTCTGGCGGCAGCCCAAGGCGGGCACCCCACCGCTCCGGCCAGTATCGCCCGCATGATCATGCGGGACCAGCTACAGGGCCGGCCCCGTACCGAGGCTTTGGCCTGGTACGATACATCGCTGGAACGCGGTGACGCCTGGGGTGGTGCGAACGGAGCTTATATCATTCTGGACGGTCAGGTACCGGGCAAAGGTCCCGCTGACGCCGCGCTCAGGGCAGCCAAAGCAGCCCTGCTGCCGAATGAGGAACCTGCCGCGCAGGCTCAGTCGCAGCTGAACAGCCTCTCGCGCGGCGATTTGGATCGGGCTTTGCAACTGGCGCTGAACGAACTTGGGGAAAATGTCACCGTCGATGGCCAAGTCGGCCCGGCGACTTTGACTGCGCTCGAGAATATCAGCGCCAAGTTCGGTGTTCCAGTTCCCTATGCCGCCGCCAGCGATCCAAAGGCCCGGTTGTTGCTGGCCGCGCGTGTGTACTGGGCGCAGAATCCGGTGCGCTTTGACTTGTTTTAGACGCTGAAATCAGCCTTGCTGTAACCTTGAATGTAAAGCAGGGCCGTCAGGTCTCCGTAATTGATCCGCACGTCGCACTCAGCCGCAACCGAGGGCTTTGCGTGCAGTGCAACGCCGGTTCCGGCCCGCCCCAACATGCCCAGATCATTGGCTCCGTCACCAACCGCGATCACGTCGCCCTCGGACAATCCAAGCGTTGCAGTGATCCGCTCCAGCGATTCAACCTTGGCCTTCCGCCCGAGGATCGGGCGCTGCACATCGCCCGTCAGCTGCCCATTCTCGGTCAACAGCGTGTTCGCCCGGTTCTCATCAAACCCCAACTGCTCTGCCACGCGGGCCGTGAATGCCGTGAACCCGCCCGAGACCAAGGCCGCATAGCCGCCAGCCGTGCGCATGGTCGCCACCAACTCGCGCCCGCCGGGCATGAGGGTGATCCGCGTGTTCAGAACGTGGTCAATGACCGCCTCATCCAGCCCTTTCAACAAGCCAACCCGTTCGATCAGCGCGCCTTCGAAATCCAGTTCACCATTCATCGCGCGGGCGGTGATGTCCTTGACGCGCTCACCGACGCCCGCCTCATCCGCCAGCTCATCAATGCACTCCTGCTGGATCATGGTGCTGTCCATATCCGCCAGCAGCATTTTCTTGCGCCGCCCCTCGGATGGCTGAACGACCAGATCAACGCTCATTTCCTGCAGATCGGCCCAGACGTTCCAACGATTGTCTGGCATCTCGGACAGTGTGAACTCGGCCGCCTCACCGGGGTTGAGCCACGTGACCTCACCCCCGCCCCACGCATTTCGCAACGCGTCCACCATCGGGACCTCAAGAGAGGGCGTGGCGGGATTTGTCAGCAAGGTGGCAACGTACATGGCAGGTCTCCGGCAATCTGCATAGCGCATATCGCAGGTGCAGCATTTTCGCCAGAGTTGGTTGGAAATATCTGGCAAACGGGGCTTTACGGTCCCGGTTTTCCCCGCCAGATTCAGCCCGCGACGCACGGAAAGGAACCCCGAATGGCCAACCCGCTTTATGATCGTCTGTTTGGCATTCACGCCGGGAAAACCACGCCGTTCCTGCATCTGCCCGACGGTCAGGTTCTGACCCACTCCGCCTTTCTCGACATGGCCGCGCAGCTCGCCAACGTGCTGACAGGGCTGGAGCTTGAGCCCGGAGATCGCGTCGCCGTTCAGGTCGAAAAATCGCCCGAGGCGCTTGCCCTCTACGCCGCATGCGCGCAGACTGGGTTGATCTTCCTGCCGCTCAACACCGCGTATACAACTACTGAGCTGCAGTATTTCATCGAAAACAGCGGCGCGAAGCTAGTGGTCTGCGATATCGCGAACGAGGCTGACCTGACCCCGATAGCCCAAGCGCAAGACGCGCATCTTGAGACGCTGAACGCCGATGGCAGTGGCAGCCTGATGCGCCGCGCGCTGGGTATGCTGCCTGCGTTTGAACCTGTTTCACAGTCCGAAGATGATCTGGCCGCGTTCCTTTATACCTCTGGCACCACGGGGCGGTCGAAAGGTGCGATGCTGACGCAGGCCAACCTGCTGTCCAATGCCGAAACGCTGGTGCAGGAATGGCGCTTCACCAGGAACGATGTGCTGCTGCATGCGCTGCCGATCTTTCACACGCATGGACTGTTCGTGGCGACAAATGTGGTGCTGGCCTCTGGCGGGTCGATGATTTTTCTGCCCAAATTCGATCTGGACGACATCCTGCGTCTGATGCCTGGTGCGACCTCAATGATGGGGGTTCCTACCTTCTACACGCGCCTGCTGGGCGATGACCGGTTTACCGGAGATCTGGCGCGCCATATGCGGCTGTTCATTTCGGGCTCGGCGCCTCTGCTGGCGGAAACTCATGAGCTGTTCGAGGCCCGTACCGGGCATCGTATCCTCGAACGCTATGGCATGACCGAGACCAATATGAACACCTCGAACCCCTATAACGGCGAACGCCGCGCCGGGACCGTCGGGTTCCCGCTGCCGGATGTCGAGCTGAAAGTCACGGACCCCGAAACCGGCGCGCCTTTGCCACAAGGCGAGATCGGCATGATCGAGGTTCGCGGTCCGAACGTGTTCAAGGGCTATTGGCAGATGCCCGAGAAGACCGCGGCCGAACTACGCAAGGACGGGTTCTTTATCACCGGCGATCTGGGCCGGGTGGACGAGGATGGCTATGTCCATATCGTTGGCCGCGGCAAAGACCTGATCATCTCGGGCGGTTACAACATCTACCCCAAGGAAATCGAGCTTCTGCTGGATGACCAACCCGGTGTTCTGGAAAGCGCGGTCATCGGTGTGCCGCATCCGGATTTTGGCGAAACGGTGCTGGGCATCCTAGTGCCTCAGCCCGGACAGGTCCTGGATCTGGATGCCATTCTGGCGCGCGTTCAAGACCAGCTGGCCCGGTTCAAACACCCGCGCAAATTGATCGTTTTGGATGAGCTACCCCGCAACACCATGGGCAAGGTGCAAAAAAACGCCCTGCGCGAGACCTATAAAGACAGCTTTACACGAGGCTGACCCGGCCCTTTTCAGTCAGCTCCCAGCAGGTGCGGCCTTCGAAGACAACGGCACTGGCTGGGCGTCCATACCCCGCGCCGGTATCCAGATTCACGCGATTGCCGCAATGCATCACCCGGTCGACCGGAGTATGGCCGTGAACGATCACCTTGGGATGGGGCTCGGTATGTTTCAAAAACTCTTGCCGGATCCAGACCAGATCGTTTTCATCCTGCTGATCCAGCGCGATACCGGGGCGGATGCCCGCATGAACGAAAGCCAGATCGGGTGTCTGGTGCATCAAGACCAGCCCGCGCAGGAACGCACAATGATCCTCGGGCACAGCCTGCAACGCCATGGCGTGCACATCCTCAAGCCGGGTCTGCCCCTCGAACACGACCCCGTAGCTGGCAAGTGTTTCGACCCCGCCCAGACGCTCATGCAGCCAGTGGTATCCGACCAAAAGATGCGGATCATGGCGAGGGAAGTCCTCAAGAAACCATGCAAACATGCGGTCGTGATTCCCCTTCAAAGTGATCCAGTCCCGCCCTGCCGCACGTCCCGCGATCAAGCGGTCGAGAACACCCCTACTGTCCGGCCCCCGGTCGGTATAGTCGCCCAGAAACACCACCTGAGCCTCAGGCCCGCCATCGCGGTCGATCAATGAGAGAAGTCGGTCGAACTCGGCGCTCTGCCCGTGCAGGTCGCCAATGGCGTAAATCGGTTTAGTCATGAAAAGGTCTCGGCTGCTGTCACGGCAGTTTAGCGGCGAAAGCGTTGATAGCGCAATCAGGAACACCCGCGCCGGTCCTTGGCGCGGGTGTCAAATTGTCTGAAATGACAAAGGGTGCCAATCAGGCGACGTCGAACTCCAGCGGTTTGATCTGCGTGAACAAGCCCGTTTCCGCCAGCTTAGCGCGCGCCTCGGCTGGCACAGGTTCGTCCACATAGAGCAGCGCAATGGCCTCGCCACCCGCCTCTGACCGGCCGAGGGTGAAGTTCGCGATGTTGACGTCGTTCTCGCCCATGGTCTGACCCAGCGCGCCGATGATGCCCGGCACATCCTCGTTGGTGGTGTAAAGCATATGCGCCCCGATCTCGGCGTCGATATTGATGCCTTTGATCTGGATGAAGCGAGGCTTGCCGTCGCTGAACACTGTGCCACCGATCGAGCGTTCGCGCTTGGTGGTCACGACGGTGACCTTGATGTAGCCCTCAAAGGCACCGGACTTGTCCTGATTGGTGGTCGAGATCTTGATACCACGCTCTTTGGCCACAACGGGCGCCGAGACCATGTTCACCTCGGGATTGGACTTCTTCATGATCCCCGCAACGACGGCGCAATTCAGAGCGGCCAGGTTCATGTCAGCCGCGACACCATCATAGAGAATGTTGATCGCCTGCACCGGCTCATCGGTCATCTGGCCGATGAAGCTGCCAAGATGGCCCGCCAGTTTGATCCACGGGCCCATGACCTTGGCCTCTTCAGCTGTCACGCTGGGCATGTTCAGAGCGTTTTCCACCGCACCGGTCAGCAGATAGTTCGAGATCTGCTCGGCTACTTGCAGCGCCACGTTCTCCTGCGCCTCGGTCGTTGCCGCGCCAAGGTGAGGCGTGCAGACGACGTTGGGCAGGTTGAACAGAGCGTTTTCTTTCGCCGGCTCTTCGCTGAACACGTCAAACGCCGCGCCTGCGACATGGCCCGATTGTAGCGCTTCGGCCAGGGCTTCTTCGTCGACCAGACCACCGCGGGCACAGTTGATGATCCGCACGCCCTTCTTGGTCTTCGCAAGGTTTTCTCGGCTCAGGATATTGCGGGTCTGATCGGTCAGCGGAACATGCAGAGTGATAAAGTCAGCGCGGGCCAGCAGCTCGTCCAGCTCGACCTTTTCAACGCCCATCTGCGCGGCTTTCTCTTCACCCAAATAGGGGTCATAGGCCACAACCTTCATCTTCAGGCCAAGCGCGCGTTCGCAAACGATACCGCCGATATTGCCCGCCCCGATCACGCCGAGGGTTTTGTTGGTCAGCTCGATGCCCATGAACTTGGACTTTTCCCACTTACCCGCATGGGTCGAGGTGCTGGCCTCGGGGATCTGCCGCGCCACTGCGAACATCATCGCAATCGCATGCTCAGCGGTGGTGATCATGTTGCCGAACGGCGTGTTCATCACGATCACACCCTTCTTCGACGCCGCATCCTTGTCGATATTGTCGGTCCCGATCCCGGCACGACCGATCACTTTCAGTTTGTCGGCTTTCTCCAGAATGGTCGGTGTAACTTTTGTGGCCGAACGGATGGCAAGGCCGTCATACTGACCGATCACCTCGGCCAGTTTGTCTTTGTCCTTACCCAGATCGGGCATGAAATCCACGTCGATGCCGCGATCGCGGAAAATCTGCACGGCGGTTTCGCTGAGCTTGTCAGATACGAGTACTTTGGGGGCCATTTTCTCTGGTCCTTGAATTGTATGGAAGGTCCGGGCCTTGGACGGCCCGGTGAAAAGTCAGGCAGCCTCAGACTGCGCCGCGATCTCGGCCTCAAAGGCCCATGCCAGCCATGGCAGCATCGCTTCGATATCCGAGGTCTCAACCGTACCGCCGCACCAGATGCGCAGGCCTGCAGGCGCGTCACGATAGGCACCGATGTCCAAGGCGATATTCTCGGCCTCAAGCCGTTTGGCCACGGCTTTCGCGAATGCTGCACCGTCCTGAATGCGCCCATCTGTGAATTTCAGGCAGACCGAGGTGTTCGACTGCGTCGCCTCGTCCTCAGCAAGATTGGCGATCCAATCGTTCTGGTTGCAGAACGCATACACCGCACCGGCATTGGCATCGGCACGAGCGATCAGCCCCTGCAACCCACCAACCGAGCGTGCCCAGTCCAGCGCAAACAGGTAATCCTCAACCGCCAGCATCGAGGGCGTGTTGATCGTGGCTCCGGTAAAGATACCGTCGATCAACTTGCCGCCCTTGGTCAGACGGAAAATCTTGGGCAAAGGCCATGCGGGTGTATAGCTCTCCAACCGCTCAACGGCACGCGGGCTCAGAATCAGCATCCCGTGGGCAGCTTCACCGCCCAGCACCTTCTGCCAACTGAAAGTGGTCACATCCAGTTTGTCCCAGGGCAAGTCCATCGCAAAGGCGGCCGAGGTCGCATCACAAATCGTCAGGCCCTGACGATCATCGGCAATCCAGTCGCCATTGGGTACGCGCACGCCCGAGGTTGTGCCGTTCCACGTAAACACAACGTCATTGGAGAAATCGACCGAAGCAAGATCAACGATCTGCCCGTAATCTGCGGTCTTCACCTCGGCGTCGATCTTCAGCTGCTTGACCACGTCAGTCACCCAGCCCGTGCCGAAGCTCTCCCAAGCCAGCATTTCAACCTTACGCTCTCCCAGCAGCGACCAAAGCGCCATCTCAACCGCGCCAGTGTCCGAGGCGGGAACGATACCGATCTTGTAGTCCGCCGGAATGCCCAGAATCTCGCGCGTGCCTTCAATGGCCGCTTTCAGCTTGTCCTTGCCGACAGCAGCACGGTGCGAACGACCCAGCGCGGCATCGGCCAGTTTGGACAGATCAAATGTGGGGGGTTTGGCGCAGGGGCCCGAGGAAAAACGCGGATTCGCCGGCCGCGTCGCCGGTTGTTCAATGCTCATCTGTATTACCCTTCCAGATACACGCCCCTCGTTGGGGAGGGGTGTCCCGCCGACAGAGCTATGAGGCCTTCGCAGACGCAGCAAGCGAAAAAGACGCTTTCACCGCAAAAAACGACACCAAAGATGAGCGCAAATGAGAACAGAGGTTTCCGATAAGCGAAAACCCCGCCTTTTGGCGGGGTTTGTTGTTTTATTCAGCTGCTTCTTCGTATGCTTCCATTGGTGGGCATGTGCAGACGAGGTTTCGGTCACCGTATGCGTTGTCGACGCGGTTGACGGGGGACCAGTATTTGTCGACGCCCATGGAGCCCGGAGGGAAGCAGGCCTGTTCGCGGGTGTAGGGGCGGTCCCAGTCGCCGACCAGATCGCGCACCGTGTGGGGGGCGTTTTTCAGCGGGTTGTTCTCCGCGTCGATCTTGCCATCGATGATGTCCTGCGCCTCGGCCCGGATCGAGAGCATGGCGTCGCAGAAACGGTCCAGCTCGTCCTTTGGTTCGGACTCGGTGGGTTCCACCATCAGGGTGCCCGCCACCGGCCAGGACATGGTCGGCGCGTGGAAGCCGCTGTCGACCAGACGTTTGGCGACGTCATCCACGGTCACATGCGCCGCCTCATCCAGCGGACGGGTGTCGAGGATGCATTCATGCGCCACACGACCGGTCTCGGAGGTGTAGAGGATCGGATAGGCATCCTGCAGACGCGCCGCGATGTAGTTGGCGTTCAGGATCGCTACTTTGGTCGCCTGGGTCAGGCCCGCGCCACCCATCAGCAGCACATAGGCCCAGCTGACCGGCAGAATCGAGGGCGAGCCGAAGGGCGCCGCCGAGACCGGACCCACGGCGGTGCCGTATTCCGGATGGCCGGGCAGGTGTTCGGTCAGGTGAGCCTTGACGCCGATTGGACCCATGCCGGGACCGCCGCCGCCATGCGGGATGCAGAAGGTCTTGTGCAGGTTCAGGTGGCTGACATCGCCGCCAATGTCACCGGGACGCGACAGACCCACCATGGCGTTCATGTTGGCGCCGTCGATATAGACCTGACCGCCGTGATCATGGGTGATCTGGCAGACCTCCTGCACGGTGGTCTCGAACACGCCATGGGTCGAGGGGTAGGTGATCATGCAACCGGCCAGATGATCGGAATGCTTCTCGGCCTTGGCGCGGAAGTCGTTCAGATCAATGTTGCCATTCTCATCCGCCTGCACCGGGACAACCTGCCAGCCCACCATCTGCGCCGAGGCCGGGTTGGTCCCATGCGCCGAGGTTGGGATCAGGCAGACATTGCGGTGCCCTTCGCCGCGGGCGAAGTGATAGTTGCGGATGGTCAGCAGGCCTGCATACTCGCCCTGCGCGCCCGAGTTGGGCTGCTGGGAGATCGCGTCATAGCCGGTGATCTGGCACAGCTTGTCGTTCAGATCGGCAATCATCTCGTGATAGCCCTGCGCCTGATCTTCGGGGCAGAACGGGTGCAGATTGCCGAACTCGGGCCAGGTGACCGGGATCATCTCGATCGTGGCGTTCAGCTTCATGGTGCACGAGCCCAGCGGGATCATCGCCCGGTCCAGCGCCAGGTCGCGGTCGGCCAGACGGCGCATATAGCGGGTCATCTCGGCCTCGGCCCGGTTCTTGTGGAAGATCTCGTGGGTCAGATAGGGCGTCTCGCGCAGCGCGTAGTCCGGCAGGCGGTACTGCTTGTTCGAGCTGTCGTCTGTCTTGTCGATGCCAAAGGCCCCCCAGACGGCTTCGATGGTCTCGGGGCGGGTCTGTTCGTCCAGGCTGATGCCAACCTTGGTCTCGCCGACCTTGCGCAGGTTGACGCCCCGGGCTACGGCGGCCTCCATGACGGTCTTCTGCAGATGGCCGACCTCAACGGTGATGGTGTCGAAGAACACTTCGGGTTCGACCGAGAAGCCCGCCTCTTCCAGGCCAGCGGCCAGGCGCGAGGTCTTGCGGTGTACCGATTGCGCGATGGCCTTGATGCCGTCGGGGCCGTGATAGACCGCATACATCGAGGCAATCACCGCCAGCAGCGCCTGCGCAGTACAGACGTTCGAGTTCGCTTTCTCGCGGCGAATGTGTTGCTCGCGGGTTTGCAGCGCGAGGCGATACGCTTTGTTGCCGCGGCTGTCGATGCTGACGCCGATGATCCGGCCCGGCATGGACCGCTTCAGCTTGTCGGTGGTCGCCATGTAAGCGGCGTGCGGGCCGCCATAGCCCATCGGAACACCAAAGCGCTGGGTCGAGCCGATGGCGATATCCGCGCCCATCTCACCCGGTGACTTCAGCAGCGCCAGCGACAGGATGTCGGCCGCCACGATGGCAATGGCTTTGTGTTCATGCAGCGCTGCGATTTCCTTGGTGAAGTCGCGCACATGGCCGTGGGTGCCGGGGTATTGGAAGATCGCGCCAAAGACAGCACCTGCATCCAGCGTGTCGGGATCGGCGACTTGCACGTCGATGCCCAGAGGCTCAGCGCGGGTTTTGATCACCGCGATGGTCTGCGGGTGGCAGTTCTTATCGACAAAAAAGGCCGCGTTGTTGGCTTTCGAACGCCCGCCGCGCTTGGCCATCGCCATGGCTTCGGCCGCCGCTGTGGCTTCGTCCAGCAGCGAGGCGTTGGCCACGTCCAGCCCGGTCAGATCGCTGACCATGGTCTGGAAGTTCAGAAGCGCCTCAAGACGGCCCTGGCTGATCTCGGGCTGATAAGGTGTGTAGGCGGTGTACCAGGCCGGGTTTTCCAGAATGTTGCGCAGGATCGGCGCAGGCGTGGTGGTACCGTAATAGCCCTGACCGATCAGCGAGGTCAGAACCTTGTTCTTGCTCGCCACCTCTTTCATGTAGAACAGCGCATCGCGCTCGGTCATCGCCGGGCCCCAGTCCAGCGGCTCTTTCTGGCGGATCGCCGGCGGAACGGTGGCGTCGATCAGTTGGTCCAGCGTCTTGAAGCCGATCACCTTGAGCATGTCGCGCATCTCGGTCGGGCTGGGACCGATATGGCGGCGATTGGCAAAGTCATAGGCTTCGTAGTCAGTCAGTTTGAAAGCCATTGCAGCGCTCCTATGAATAAGTCAGGTCGGGCGGAGACCGCGCAGGCCTCCGATACATCATCACGAGCCGGTCCGGCCCGAACGGGCGGAGCCCCATTCAGGGCTCCGGTCTGGATCAGCCGATGAAGTCCTTGTAGCCGGCCTCATCCATCAGATCTTCCAGCTGCGACGCGTCGGTGATCTTGATCTTGTAGATCCATGCCTCACCTTCGGGGTCTTCGTTCAGCGCGCCAGGATTGTCGGCCAGCGCCTCGTTGACCTCGACGATCTCGCCATCAACCGGGGCATAGAGTTCCGAGGCCGCCTTGACGGATTCGATCACACCGATCTCGCCGTCTTTCTCAAACTCATCACCCACTTCCTGCTGTTCCACGAAGACCACATCGCCCAGCTGCTCGGCGGCATGTTTGGTGATGCCCAGAGTGGCTGTGTCGCCATTCACGTCGATCCACTCGTGCTCTTCGGAATAATAGGTTGCCATCTTGTCTCTCTCCTGACTTCAACGCTTGTAATTCTGGGTGACGAAGGGCAGCGCCACGATCTCGGCCGGTTGTGGCTTGCCCCGAATGATCAGATTGACGGTCTCGCCCGGCTCACCATGACCTGCGGACACATAGCCCATCGCAACGGGGCCACCGACCGTCGGGCCAAACCCGCCCGAGGTAATCTGACCGATGGTGTTGCCTTCCGTGCACTGGATCTCAACGCCCTGACGCGCAGGCGCGCGGCCCTCGGGCTTGATGCCCACCAGCTTGCGGGATGCGCCCTCGGCCAGTTCTCTCTGGATGCGCTCGGCCCCCGGGAACCCGCCTTCTTCCTTGCGGCGCTTCTGGATCGCCCAGCTCAGCGAGGCTTCGATCGGCGAGGTGCTCTGGTCGATGTCATTGCCATAAAGGCACAGCCCGGCCTCCAGCCGCAGGCTGTCGCGCGCGCCCAGACCGGCCGCTTCACAATCCTCATGCGCCAGGAAGGCGCGGGTGATCTCAATCGCCTTGTCCTCTGGGATCGAGATCTCGTACCCGTCCTCACCGGTATAGCCCAGGCGCGAGATACGGCATTCGACGCCGTTGATATCGGCCACGGTGGTTTCCATGAACTTCAGATCGCGGGCGGGCGGGCAAAGCTCACCCACAACGTTCTCCGCTGCGGGGCCTTGCACGGCGACCAGCGCGCGGTCGAATATCTCGGTCACTTCGACGCCTTCGAGGTGCTCGCGCATATGCGGAATGTCCTGATGGCGCAGCGCCGCGTTCACCACCACAAAATAGTGATCCCCCGCGTTCGACACGATCAGGTCATCCATGATCCCGCCGTCTTCATTCGTAAAGAACCCGTACCGCGCCTTGCCTTCCTTCAGCGTCGCATAGGCCTGCGGGCAAAGCGCCTCGAGCTTCTCGCCCACATTCTCACCGCGCAGGATCACCTGACCCATATGGCTCACATCAAACACCGCCGCCTTCTCACGACACTGCTTGTGCTCCCCCATAATCCCCAACGGATATTGAACAGGCATCTCCCAGCCCGCAAAATCAACCATCTTCCCACCCAACTCAACATGAAGAGAGTAAAGTGGAGTGCGATTCGGTGCGTGGGTCATGGCAGATACCTTTTCGTATCGATTGGTCGGAACGCATACTCGTAAGTTTGCCCCAAGCTGGCTCTAATGCAACGATTCAGCCTTGGTGTTTCGGCCCAGAACCGCAGCCAGAGCGGGCATGTATACGAGCGCATGCATCGGCAATGTTCCTATAGGAAACTTTTTTCCGTTAGGCAACAGGCGATATTCCCAGCGTTGATAACTGGCACAATTGCGAAGCTGCACTTTGAACTCGGAGTTTGGCTATGGTCACGCAGACAATTGAGAATTTGCGTATTCGCCACAGCTCATTACGGTTTTGGCTGAAGTCTTTGAACGGCGTGATCCAGCACATGAAGCCCGGCGATCAGGTCACTTTCGGCGGTATCCTCGGCGAAATCGTGACTGATTCCGTTGATAGACGGCACAAACAGCATGGCAACCGGCATCAGGCGCGAGACGTTGGTGGCATCATGAAGCGCGCCCGAGGGCATCCTGCGCCATTTACCGGACGCGACCTGTTCGGCCCCATGCTCCAACGCGGCGCGCAGCGAGAGGTCCATGGGCACCGGCTCCAGCCCCAGCATCGGGCCGTAGTTGAGGTCCATGTTCATCTCTGCGGCGATCTCGGCGGCTGTGTCGCGAATGACCTCCTCCATCCTTGCAAGACGGTCGGCATCCCCGTCACGCCATTGCATCGAAAACCGCGCCCGCCCCGGTACAATGGACGATGCGTTGGGGTGCAGATCCACATGCCCAATGGTCCAGACGGTTTGCGGCGTAACCACGTTTCGGAACCGATCGTTCAAACGGGTGTTGAACGCAGACAGAGCCTGAAACGCGTCGCGGCGCAGATGCATCGGCGTGGTTCCGGCGTGGTTCTGCTGACCGTCGAACTGAACCACCATATCGCGAATACCGACGATGTCGGTGACGACGCCGATTTGTTCCTTCTGGGTATCAAGCGTCGGGCCTTGCTCGATATGCATCTCGATGAACCCGGTAAAACGGGTGGGATCGACAAAGCCCCCGACCAGATCGCCCATCGCGTCCCGAGCTGTGGCAAAAGGTAGGCCCGCATGGTCGGTCAGCTTGTCCGCCTGATCCAAAGGCAGACCGCCGGACCAGATGGCCGAGCCTGTGGTGACGCCAAACCGGCCCTCTTCATCCTGAAAGCTGACGACCGAGACAGGCTGATCACTGCTGCGCGCAATCTCAAGCGCGGCGATCACGCCTAGCGCGCCATCTAGCCAGCCGCCCTCGGGCTGGCTATCGCTATGTGACCCCATCAGCAGGGACGGCCCGTCGGTCAAACCAAACAAGTTCCCGACCGGATCAAATTGCGGGGTCAGGCCCGCATCGGCCATCCGGCTTGCCAACCATGTCCGGGCGGCAATGTCGGCCTCGGAATAGGCCGGGCGGATGACGCCTTTGCCCACGCCCGAGGCCCCAAATTCGCGCAGCTTGTGCAGATCGGCCAAAAAGCGGTTTTCGTTGATTGCCATGAACTCCCCCCACCTGTTGTGCGGCCAACCATAGCGCCCGGGCGGCAACCTGCAATCACCCTTCGATTTTTGCCAAACCCCTCTGGCCCCGGCCCGGAACCTGCCCTAAGACTTGCCAGCAAGAGGGACCGCCATGTCACATATAACACTGGTTCGTCACGGTCAGGCCAACACGGCAGCGCGGGACGAGGTTAACTACGACAAGCTCAGCGATCTGGGCCACCAGCAAGCGCGCTGGCTGGGTGCGCATCTGCGCGACACGCGCGCGCATTATCCTCGCGTCTATTGCGGCACGCTGACCCGGCATGTCGAAACCGCCTCGAGCATGGGGCTGCCTGAGCCGGTTCGCGACGCACGCCTAAACGAGATCGAGTATTTCACCCTGGCGCAGCTGTTTCACGAACAGCACGGCGTGGCGATCCCGACTGATCGCGAAGGGTTTGTTGATCACCTGCCCCGCACTTTCGCTGCGTGGGCCGATGGCGACATCCAGGATGCGCCCGAAAGTTTCGAACAGTTTGAAACCCGCGTCAGTGACGCCCTGCATGAGATCGGAACCGAGGGCGGGCCAGCCATTGTCGTAACTTCGGGTGGGCTGATCTCGATGGTGGTCCGGCAGGCTATGGGTCTGGATATCCCGTCGATGGCGCGGGTGGCGCTTGCCATCATGAACACCTCGATGCACCGCCTCCACCCGATTGGAGCGCAGCTCAGCCCGGTTCTTTTCAACGCAACCCCGCATCTGGAAGCGCCAGACCGGCAATTCGCCCAGACCCATCTCTAAGGAGGTCCCGATGCAGCTCTATTATGCTCCCCGCACCATCTCGGTCGCTGTCGCCATAGCGCTGGAGGAGGCCGGTCTGGAATTTGAGGCGATCCGGTTGGACTTTGCCGATGGCGAACAGACCAGACCCGCCTACAAGCAGATCAACCCCAAGGGCCGGGTTCCGGCGCTGGCGGTGGATGGCGGTATCCTGACCGAAACCGGCGCGTTGCTCGACTATATCGCAACCATCGCGCCGCAAGCCGGGCTGGTCCCCGAAGACCCGGTCATGGCCGCGCGGATGCGCGAGGTGATGTACTACCTCGCCTCGACCATGCATGTGAACCATGCCCACAAGATGCGCGGGCACCGCTGGGCCGACAAGAAATCCAGCTGGAAAAACATGAAGGATAAGGTCGCGCAGACCATGACCGCGTCCTGCAAATACATCTCGTCGAACGGGCTGCGCGGGCCGTTCGTTCTGGGTGAGACCTTCTCGCTTGCCGATGCCTACCTCTATGTGGTGTGCAGTTGGCTGGAGGGCGACGGCGTAGATGTCTCGGCCTTCCCCAAAATCCTCGCCTTCCGCGAGGCGATGGAGGCACGCCCTTCCGTTCAGGCGGCCCATGCCGCCGGAATGCTCTGACAAAAGGAATGACAATGACACATCTCTGGGTCCGGGCAGAACAGCGCCCGAACGAGGATCGGGTCGGGCTGACCCCCGAAGGCGCCGCCGCGCTGATCGCGGCAGGCATCCGTCTGACGGTCGAAGAAAGCTCTGTCCGCGCCATCCCGCTGGACGGTTACAAGGACGCAGGCTGCGAGATCGCGGCTGAAAACAGCTGGCCCGAGGCCCCGCAGGACGCGATCATCTTCGGCCTGAAAGAGCTGCCCGAGGACGGCACCCCCCTGCCTCATCGCCACATCATGTTTGGCCATGCCTACAAGGGCCAACATTCCGGTCGGGCACTGCTAGAGCGGTTCAAGGCGGGCGGCGGCACGCTTTATGATCTGGAATATCTGGTCGACGAAAACGGCCGACGTGTCGCCGCTTTTGGCTATTGGGCCGGATATGCCGGGGCAGCGGTCACGCTGAAAACATGGGCCGCACAGCAACGCGGACAGGAATGCCCGCCCGTTGGCGTCTATGCCAACAAAGACGCCCTGAACGCCGAATTGCTGGCCGAGTTGGACGCCATTGGCACCCGCCCTCGCGCCATCGTTATCGGCGCGTTAGGCCGAGTGGGTACGGGTGCCGCAGATATGTGCGAAGCGATGGGTGTCAACGTCACCAAATGGGACATGGCCGAGACCGCCAGCGGAGGCCCATTCCCGGAAATCCTGGATCATGACCTGTTCCTGAATTGCATTTTCGCGCGCCCCGGCACGCCGGTCTTTGTCCCGCGTGAGGCGCTGACCGCGCCGCGTAAGTTGACCGCCATCGGCGACGTGGCCTGCGACCCGGACAGCGACTACAACCCGGTCCCGGTCTATGACCGCGCCACCACGTGGGAGGCCCCCGCCCTGCGCGTCGCGACCGACCCGGTGATGGATGTGATGGCCATCGACAACCTGCCCTCGATGCTGCCGGTCGAAAGCTCGCAAGACTACGCGGCGCAACTGCTGCCGTCTCTGCTGACGCTCACCGATCTGGACAGCGGCGTCTGGGGTCGGGCAGAAGCAACCTACAAAACGCATATGAGAGGGATCTGAGCGATGACGATTCACTGGTGTGGCACCGGCCTGTCGGCCATCCCCGGCCTGCGCCGCCTGATCGAAGGCGGGCAAAAGGTTACTGTTTGGAACCGAACCGTTGAGAAGGCCAAAGCCGAGGTCGGAGACCTGACCGACGACATCCGCGCCTTTGGCATCGACGCCTTGGGCGCGGTGCTGGAGAAGGGCAACGTGATCGTCTCTATGCTGCCCGGCGACTGGCACGTACCGCTGGCGGAGCTGGCGATCTCGAAACAGGCCAATTTCGTCTCGTCCTCCTACATTGCGCCCGAAATGCGCGCGTTGGACGACAAGGCGCGGGAGGCTGGTGTGGCTTTGGTCAACGAAGTCGGGCTGGACCCGGGCATCGATCACTTGATGGCCCACGCATTGGTCGACGACTACCGCGCCTCGGACGCGTTCGATGCGCAGAACCACCTCAGCTTCATCTCTTATTGCGGTGGCATCCCCAAGAACCCGAACCCGTTCCGCTATAAATTCAGCTGGTCGCCCTTGGGTGTTCTCAAAGCGCTGCGGTCGCCATCGAAGTCGATCCGTGACTACGCCCCGCTAGACGTCGCCCGCCCATGGGACGCGATCAGCAGCTATATCGCGCCGCTGCCAACGCCCGAGAGCTTCGAGGTCTACCCCAACCGCGACTCGCTGCCCTTCATGGCCGAATATCAATTCGAGGACCACTGGCCGGTCAAAGAATTCGTCCGCGGCACCCTGCGCCTGAACGGCTGGACAGATGCATGGGACGGCGTGTTCACCGAAATCGAAACCCTTTCAGGCCCCGAAGGCGATGCGCGTCTGAAAGAGATGTCGGATCAGTTCTGGGCCGAAAACGCCTATGACGAAGGCGAGCCCGACCGCGTGGTTCTGTGCGTTGGCCTGAAAGCCGAGAAAGATGGCGTTGAGGTGTGGAACAAAACCTACGTCATGGATGCCTGGGGCGATGAACGCGGCACCGCGATGGCACGTCTGGTGTCGATCCCGGTCTCACTGGCGGTTGAGGCCGTCCTGAACCGCGGCATCCCTGCTGGTGTTCACGCAGCGCCCAGCGATCCGAAACTGGTGCAAGGCTGGATGGGTGAAATCGACACGCTCGCGCAGCATCTGCAAATCGTGGATCACCTGGGTTAGCCAGCCGGCAAAAAGAAAAAGGCCATCCCAGCACGTCTGGAATGGCCTTCAATCTCGTATTTTTTCCATCTTATCGTCTGGCTTTCCTTACGACGCCCGAGCGTCAGATATATCGATTGATCGTGTCCTCGATATCGCTACGGTTTATGCCCAACTCGGCCAACTGATTGTCGCTCAGGCCATCAAGATACTGCGCAGCACGCACAATTTCCGGACTTATGGCCCTAATGCGCATGGCGCGATCAAACAGTAGTAGAGCCGTAGCGGATGGCGTTGGCTGATTTGCGGGCGGGATGACATCAAACATATTCGTTACCTCACTCATTACAAAAACGGCGTTTGCGAACGGTCGCGGACCCTGTTTCATTTTCGAAGTGGGGCACCCTTGAAAACGCTCTCATAGGCGCGTTGTTTAATCTCGCTCCGATCAATCCCGATATCCGCGAGTTGGTGATCCGAAAGTCTTTCCAGATTGCGCACCGTGTTCGAGAAAATGCGTCTGCGAAAAAACTCGACCTTTGCGTCCGCGTAGTTCGAGAACAAACCGTCAAAGAGGCCAGTCCGGGCTTCTGCAGTATGTGTATGTGCCATTTCTTTTCCTCCTAAATTTGATTTTCAGTGTAGTACTGACATCAAATAAAGGGACGCTGCGTTAACCAAAAAGCAGCGTTCCATTAAAGTTTCTTTAGGAAGTTGGAGCGCGATGGCACGCGCTATCCGGAGCCTTCGGCTACATCAGATCGTTCTCGATATCCTCAGCCGATATGCCCAATGCATCCAACCCATTCTCAAGATGATCCGACAGATGCGGCGTGCCGATCAGATAATCGGCGCAGGGGGTTGAGGCCTCGGATTTGGCGGTGGCAATGGCCTCAGCCAGATCCTCGGCAAAAAAGCTTTCGCGTCCGATCCACATGATGGCAACCAGCTCGGCCTGCTCATCCTCGCTCATCCGGTCGACAAAGGCGCGCAATTCACCTTCGGCCCGTCCCAGCTCACGCCCCATCATGGCAACCTGAGCCACTTTCCTTGCCGAAATTTCCAACATGCCTTTAGCTCCTCTTGTTCGCGGTTTCGACACATCAGACCCCGACACGCGCCCTGAGTCTTTGATCTTACGCAAACAGAAGGGCAACTATCGGCGAACCCGCGACACAGGCTGATCCGGAACGGGTTCCGTGCGGAATGGACGAAAGCGGGCTTTTTTGATCCACAGCTTGATTGCCTGCCATACGATCAGCGCAAAGGTGCGCCGCGCACCAAACGGACGGCGCAGCAAAGACCACAGAATAGAGCGGTTGGTCAGCGGCTGGCGCGGACCCGTCAGCGTAGCGATCAGCCCGCCTCCTTCACGCCCATAATCGATCCACACCCCAACACGATCTGGGCGATAGTCGAAGCGGAAGGTGTAGTTCCCCTCAATCTTCTGGAAGGGCGACACATGCATCAGCTTGTCCGCCACCACCCGGTCCGAAGGGTCGATGACCGCAAAACCCGGCTTGTGGCAAACATAGCTGTGGCGTGTCCCGTAAGTGTTTGTGACTTCGGCAACCACAGCGTAAACCTGCCCATTCCCATCGAAACAGAACCAGAAACTGACCGGGTTGAAAACATGGCCCAGAACCCTCGGCTGCGTCAGTAACATGATCTGCGCAGGCTGGGGCACCTCCAGTTCCTCAAACCGGGCGCGCAGCCATGGGGCTCCGATCCCCTGCCCCGGTTCACCGCCGTGATCTGACTTGCGCCAATTGGTGATATTCACTCGGTCAACCGAAAAAAGAAGCGGCGTGAACAGATCGGCTTCGGGGTCCAGCAGGATGTAATCGACCGAATAGCGAAAGGCGTTTTCAATCGCCCCTCTGCGACCGTGATAGGTGTAACCTGCTATGTGGTCGATATTTTTCATTCCGCCGCGCGTCCTGCTTTGCCCGTAATTTGTTCGACTTGCGCCCTTTTCAGAAAAGAGACGTCATTTGAAATACGGAATCCACCCCGGTTTGGACTTTTTTTGCCGCATGAAAGTGATCCGCCTTGGTGCCCCCCGCGTAATCCGGTTATGTTTACCGAGATCAATACCGTGACCTTGGACGAACCTGCGGCTGAACAGGCCGCCCCTCAGCCTTGGCGCGCAAAGAAACGCATCAAGGGTAGACAGGTGAACGGAACGAACGGCAGTTGCGACACCAGGACCGAGTGGGTGGACCATGTCAGGCGCATCCGAGACGCGCAGGACCAGGCGGCTTTTGCCGAGCTGTTCCAGCATTTCGCGCCGCGTATCAAGGCGTTCCTGATGAAGTCAGGATCAGACGCCGCGCTGGCCGAAGAATGCGCGCAAGAGGTGATGGCGACCTTGTGGCACAAGGCCCATCTGTTCGATCCGTCGCGGGGCACGGTGGCCACTTGGGTGTTCACCATCGCTCGGAACAAGCGCATTGACGTCCTGCGCAAGCAACGCCGCCCTGAACCCGAGGAACTGGGATGGGGCCCCGAGGCTGAGCCGGAGCAGGACGATGTCCTTGCGCTGCAACAGGAAACCGCGCAGCTGCGCACCGCCATGCTGGCGTTGCCCGAGGCGCAGAGAGAGCTGATCGAGAAGGCGTATTTCGGGGACCTGAGTCACCGAGAGATTGCGTCTCAGACTGGGTTGCCCCTGGGAACGATCAAATCACGTATTAGGTTGGCGCTGGACCGCTTGCGCCACGCGATGAACTGAGATGAGCAAGATGAGCCAGTCGATTAAACATCACCTGACAGATGAGCTGCTGATGGCCTATGCCGCCGGCTCTCTGCCCGAGGCGTTCGACCTGATGGTCGCAACCCATCTGTCGCTTTGCGACCACTGCCGTGCGCGCGCCGAAAGCTATGAGGCCGTCGGTGGACATGTTCTGGACGCGCAACCCGACGCTGTCAGCATGAGTGACACATCCCTTGCCGCAACGATGGCCCTGATTTCTCAAGGCGCACCGACCCCCAAGCCCGCCCGTCCGGGCTGCGCCATCCTGCCGACCCCCCTGCAAGACTACGTCGGCGGGACAGTTGATGACATCCAGTGGAAACCGATTGGCATGGGCGTGAAACAAGCGATCCTGCCGACCAGCAAAGAGGCCACCGCCCGCTTGCTGTTCATTCCCGCAGGTGTCGCCGTCCCGGATCACAGCCACAACGGCACGGAATTGACGATGGTTCTTCAGGGCGCGTTTTCGGATGAGGTTGATCGCTTCGCACGCGGCGATGTCGAGATTGCAGATGAAGACCTGCATCACACGCCGACGGCGGACATCACCGAGGATTGCATCTGCTTGGCTGTCACGGACGCGCCGCTGAAGTTTAGCAAACTGATGCCGCGCCTTTTCCAGCCCTTCCTGCGGATCTGATCGTGTATAGTTCGGATCAGAACTGCCTCTGACAGGAGATATTTCATGAACCGAACAAGCTTGATCGCGCTTGGCTTTGCGTGCTTTTCCACGATTGCGTCTGCCCAAATGAAGGCCGAGGTGAAGTTCGAGCCAGGCAACTTTGGCACAATGGTCAACGGTACCGTGACCGGAGATGAGTATTTTGACTACTCTCTCGGCGCGAAAGCCGGGCAAGAGATGTTTGCCGATCTCAAGGTCAGCGACACCAATGGCAATGGTGTGGTCTATTTCAACATCCTGCCCCCCGGTAGCGATGGCGTCGCGATCTATAACGGCTCGATTGACGGCAACACCGCCCGCATCGATCTGCCCGAGGACGGGGACTATACGATCCGCGTGTACCTGATGGGCAATGACCGGGATACGGGCAAAACGGTGGGCTACAATCTGGACCTGTCGATCCAGTAAGTTGCTACTTGGCCTCGTTGTGGTCTTTGGCGCTTTCAGACCGGATGGGAACGCCCAACAGCTCTAACGCGCCGCTGCGGCCCTTGACCTCGATCGGGGGGATGCTGACCAGCCCGTCCAGGAGGCCCGGCCCTCCGGCCGCTGTCACAAGGTCGTTCGAGACGATCAGGTCCATTTCCAGATCGCGGGTCAGGCTTTCAAGCCTTGCGGCTGTGTTCACCGCGTCTCCGAACACCGAAAACTCCAGCCTGTCCTGATCGCCTATCACGCCGAGAAACACCTCACCCCAATGCAAGCCGATTCCGGTGCCAAGTGAAGGAAGGCCCGCCGATTTGCGCTCGGCGGTCCAGCGGGCCATTTCGTCCAACAGTCCTGCGCCGCAGTTCAGGCAGCGTTTTGCGGCCTGCTCACCGTCAAACACGATCATGACGGCGTCTCCGATGAACTTGTCGATGATACCGTTTTCCCGACGCACGACAGCCGAGACCCGGCGTCTGTAGTCTGAGATAAGCTCAGAGACCTCATCCGGCTCCAGCTGTTGCGACAGTGTTGTGAATCCGCGCAGGTCGATGAAAATCAAACCGGCCTTCTGGCGGCGTCCGTTCTTCAACGCCGCCAATCCGCTGTCACCAAGGTCCTGCACGACCTGTGAGGGCAGGTAGCGCGTCAGGTTCGCGCGACGCTGCGCCTCAGTTATGGATTGAAACAGCAATTTGTTAACCCGCCTTGCGGCGACGATCAGAACCACCCCGGCCAGGGCGATCATGAAGACACGGATCAGGTTGGGAGGGGGTGCCAGAAACAGCCAGATAGGACTGTCTGTGTGACCCCTCGCGGATCCTGCATCTATCCCGATCAGGAACAGAAACCCAAGCGACAGCAAGACAACCTGCATCAACATGACCTTGGGGTTGCCGCGCAATACTCCGAAAGCCAGAACCACAGGGGCCAGCCAGACGGCGGGCAAAACGAAGACCTCGTCCCCGACAAGGCCAGTATTGAGCAAGCCCAACCAAACCGAGACAATCAGGAACACAGAATCCGCGCCCGACACAGGCCACGCCATCCAACCCGAAAGCGCCCCCTGCGGGCTGCGATCCAAGTCACGAAGCCAAGCAGGAAATAGGCAAAAAGGGTTCCGAACGCGAACGCCCATTGGCGCTCCAGAACCGCGTGTCCGCTGTTCGAAACCGGTTGGATCGTGACAAGGAAAAAGACGCCCAGGCCCGCTGCAACACCCATCCGCAACAGGCCAACGATCTGCTCCGCGTCCTGCTCGGCCGTTCTCAGCAGTTGGTCAATTTCAGGCGGGTGCGCCGCATTTTTCATTCTGCAACCTGTTTGTCAGGATGCGCACTCAGCCCTCGTGCCGTGTTAAAGGGACGACCTCCGAGGGGGCCTCTGGCGCCAATTCCTCAAAATCAAAGTTATCAAGCCGTTGCGCCCTGCGGCCAGCTTTTTCCGCACTGATCTTGATGTCCGAGATATCCTTGGCCGCCTGCCCGAAATGGCGATCCAAATTGGCAACGCGGTCGCCCAGACGCTCGACATCCTTGTGCAGCATTCCCAGCTCTTTGCGGATGGCGCCTGCTTGTTCGCGCATCCGTGCGTCCTTGAGGATCGCCCGCATCGTGTTCAGCGTCGCCATGCAGGTGGTCGGTGACACGATCCAGACGCGTTTGGTAAAACTCTCCTGTACCAATTCGGGGAACTTGGCGTGCAGCTCCGCATAGACCGCCTCGGACGGCAGGAACATCAGCGCGCCATCGGCTGTTTCGCCATCCAGAATGTATTTCTCAGCGATATCGTTGATATGTTTGCGCACCGTGCTGCGGAACATCTGAACCGCCGCCTTCAGCTCGGCATCATTGGTCGATCCAATCAGCGCCTCATAGGCCTCCAACGGGAATTTACTGTCGATCACAATTGGCCCCGGAGGGTTCGGAAGATGGATCAGACAATCCGCCCTACGTCCGTTCGAGAGGGTCGCCTGCAACTGGAAACTGTCATGCGGCAGCGCTTTGGAGACGATGTCGTTCAGCTGAATCTCACCAAACGCGCCCCTGGTCTGTTTGTTCGACAGGATATCCTGCAGCGACAACACATCGCCGGACAGCTTGGTGATGTTGTCCTGCGCCTTGTCGATGGCGGCCAACCGCTCTTGTAGCTGGGTCAGCGAAGTCGCAGTCTGCTTGGAGGACCCATGCAGCGACTCCTTCATCCTCTCCTGCATCTCCGCCAGCGCACGGGCCGATTTCATGGCATTGTCGGCCAGCCGGTCATTCATCTGCTGCTGTACCGAGGACAAGCGGGATTCGACCGTCTGGATCACCTGCACCTGCGCATTGGCCTGCGTGTCCGAGACATGCTGCAACCCGCCGCGCAATTGCTCCTGCCCCTGCCCCAAGGCCTGCACATGTTGCCCCAGATGTGCCATCTGACGCGCCAGAGGTTCTGCCATCCGCGCGGAACGCTGCGACGCCCGTAGCGACAGGAACAGCAACAAAAGGATCAGCGCCAGAACGCCACCCGCAACGAGGATTACGGGGTCATTCAGTGCATATTGGGTGCCTGCAATCTCGATCATATAAACCTGTATGTTCTCGTTTTGTTTCTATCTTTTTAGACGCTTCGCGTGACCGGATCAACTGCGCCCGAACAGGCGCTCGATATCGCTGAGTTTCAGTTCAACATAAGTGGGTCGGCCGTGGTTGCATTGGCCGGAATGCGGGGTGGCCTCCATCTCGCGCAGCAGGGCGTTCATTTCCTCGGCCCGCATCCGGCGGCCGGAGCGGATCGAACCATGGCAGGCAACGCGGCTGAGGATCGCCTCGATCCGCGCCTGCACCATCTGGCTGTCGCCCTGATCGGCAAGCTCATCAAGGATATCCAGGATAATCGCGCGGGCATCGACCTCGCCCAGAATGGCAGGAGTTTCGCGCACCGCTATGGCGCCGCCGCCAAAAGGCTCGAGCGTCAGGCCAAGGCGCGAGAGGTCGTCGGCCACAGCCATCAGCCGCGCGCAATCGCCTTCGGGCAGCTCAACGATTTCAGGGATCAACAAAGCCTGCGCGGCGACACCGTTCTCAGCCATCTGCGTTTTGAGTTTTTCATAAACCAACCGCTCATGCGCCGCGTGCTGGTCGACGATGACCATCCCGTCGGCTGTTTGGGCTATGATGTAATTCTCGTGCACCTGACCGCGTGCGGCCCCCAAGGGCAAGTCCTGAGGTGTAGGTTCTTCAGCGGTAACCGGAGTCACAACCGGGGTCGGCTCAACGATGCTGCCGCTATAGTCCCTCGCCAGCTCGGCAAAGCCAGGGGATTGCGCCCGATACGCTGCTTGCCGGGCCGCCTGAGACGGGCGGTCCATCTGGTAGACCCGCGCAGGGATGGGCTGAGGTGCCTCGGGCCGCATCGCGCCCAAAGTCGCGTTGGCTACGGTCGAGGACGCACGATGCCCGGCCTCGGCCAGCGCGTGACGCAGGGCGGAAACGATCAATCCGCGCGCAACGCCGGGATCACGGAACCGAACCTCGGATTTAGCAGGGTGCACATTGACGTCCACCAGCGTCGGATCGCAGTCGATAAACAGCGCCGCAGCCGGGTGGCGGTCGCGGCTGAGGAAGTCGAAATACGCCGCCCGAAGTGCTCCGGTTAGCATCTTGTCACGGACTGGACGGCCATTGACGAACAGGTATTGCGCAACCGCAGCCCCGCGCGAATAGGTCGGAAGGGCAGCGTAGCCATACAAACGAATACCTTCGCGCGTCGCGTCGATCTGCAGGGCGTTTTCGGCGAACTCGCGGCCGATCACGCGGGCCAGACGGGCGTGAAGGGCATCGAAAAGATCGCCATTTTCGCGGTCGGCGCGGAAGGTCACGCGACCCTCACCTCCGCCCGAAACATCGCGCAAGGTGAACGTGACGGAAGGCTCGGCCATTGCGAGGCGTTTGACCGTATCGCCAATGGCCTGCGCCTCGGCCCGGTCGGTGCGCATGAACTTGAGCCGCGCCGGCGTGGCGAAGAACAGATCGCGCAGCTCGACCACTGTGCCTGCACGAAGGGCGGCGGGCTTCACCGCCTCCATCTTGCCGCCCGAAACCGCAATCGACGCCGCATTCGCCCCCGGAACGCGGCTGGTGATCGACAAACGACCTACCGCGCCGAGCGAGGGCAAAGCTTCACCCCGAAAGCCGAAGGTGTGAATGTTCAAAAGGTCGGACCCGTCGATTTTCGAGGTCGCATGACGCGACAAGGCCAGCGGCAGATCCTCGGGCGCGATACCACAGCCATCATCGGTGACACGAATCAAGGTCTTGCCCCCGCCCGCGATATCTATGGCAATACGGGTGGCTCCGGCGTCGACGGCATTCTCGACCAGTTCCTTGACAGCCGAGGCCGGACGTTCGACCACTTCACCCGCGGCGATGCGGTTGATCGCAGCATCGTCGAGCTGCCGGATAACGGGTCGTGTTTCGCTGATATTGGGGGTCGTCTGCGCCATACCACCAGACCTAGCACATCACGGCCCGATTCTGCCACCGGATTGAACCGTAATATCGGCCGATCTTTCAGATCAAGAAGGAGGGGGGCCGGACAGTGTTCGGGGGCTGGCTGTGCCGCCCTCACCGAACCCTGCCCGGACTTACCGAAGTGAGTGGTAGCTGTTAGCCGGTAATAATTGACCTAACATGCAATTAGTTAAATTGCTTATTAAGAGTCATCTTTATTTACTCTGGGCAAAGTTCAGCCGATGACCTGCGGGAACCAGTGGCAGGAAAGTGCCGCTTCACGCAGGTGTGTGCGCACCCACTCGGGTGCGGCACGGGCCGAAAATGGCGGTCAGGGCCAGGATCGCGCCGGACATGGTGGCGATCATCCCTGCCGCGCTGACGGCGTCCGCCGCGCCCAGCCAAAGCGGGCCATACCCGGCCAGCACATATCCCGAAAGAGCTGAGAGGATGGCGGATCCCACGCTCCAGGCGATTTGCGTCTCCAGCCGGTTGGTCATCATGCGCGCCGCAGCAGGGGGGCAGATGAACATGGCGATCACGATGATCGAGCCGACGGCATCAAAGGCGGCAACAGCAGCGATCGCGGCGACGATGACCAACGCCAGCCCTAGCGCGCCCGTGCGGATGCCTATGGTACGCGCGAACCCCTCATCGAAGGTCGAGATTTTTAGCGGCCGCCAGAAGAGCCATGTGAACAGCAGAACACCCAGCATCGTCACTGCAATCCGAGGCAGTTCCGGCGGCAGCCCGGCCAAGGCCTGCAGGTCCCAAAGCGAGGACCAGCCCGTCGCATCCAGCCAGATCAGGCTTTCTAAATTGCCATACAGCGCATGTTCCACGTCCAAGTGTACGGTTGAAGTATCCGTCTGCTCCAAAATCAGCACACCTGCCGCAAACATGGTGGTAAAGACCACACCCATCGCCGCACCCGGCTCGATTTGACCCAGCCTCCTGATCGCCTCGATCAGAATAACGGCCACGATCGCCGCACCCGCCGCACCCAGCATCATGGGCCAGGTTGAGATCGCTCCGGTCAGCAGAAAGGCCACAACGATGCCGGGCAGGACCACATGGCTGATCGCATCCCCGATCAGCGCCTGTTTGCGCAGCACGAGGAAATTGCCTGGCAAGGCGCAGGCAATCGCCGCGAAGGTGCCGATCAGCAGCGGCGTCAGCGACAGGGGTACGAATTCCTCACCGCTCATGCCGGAACCCCCTGTGGTCCGCCGATGCGGTGGTCTATTTCGGCGATCTGATCCTTGGTCAGTACGGTTTCGATATCGCGCAGGCCATCATACAGCGCGGCAGTCGCCTCATGCGCCTGATCTGCGCGCACGACCTCCCACCGCTTTTCATCGCGCAACGCTTTTGCAGCGCGAGCTTTGCCAGCCTCGGTCGCCACGCCATCGGCGCGCACAAGATCAGCGCGGCGCAACAGGCGCAGGGTCAAAGGTTCATAGATCTTCTGACCTTGCGCCAAGGCCAACAGCCCTTGCCGGATATGCACCCGACGTTGGAACCTCAGATGGCGCAGAACGGCGGCCAGAATCCCGCGGACCGGGGCGAGGAACAGGGACAAGACAAAAAAGGCGAAGCTGACCAGGACGATGATTGGCCCGGTCGGCAGATTCGGCGCAGTGGCCGACAAGGCGGCGCCGATATAGCCCGCCAAACCGCCCGCGAAACCGGCCAGCAAGACAACGCGATCCGACCGCTCGGACCAGAACCGCGCAGTGACGGGAGGGATGATCAGCAAAGCCACGATCAGGATCAGACCAACGATCTTCAGCCCAACCACAGTGACCGCCATCACCAACCCCATCATCGCGAGGTCAATGCGATGCACGGGCAAGCCACGGGCGGCGGCATATTCAGGGTCAAACGCCACCAAAGTCATAGGGCGACGCAGGATCATCACCAGCACCAGAGTCGCCGCACCTCCGATTGCGATGATCAAGGCATCCGCCCACAGCATCCCGGCGGTTGAGCCCAGAAGGAACCCCTCCAACCCCGCTTGCCGACCAACGCCCATGGTTTGAATGACGGTCAGCAGGACGATTCCGAAGCCGAAGAACACGGACAGAACCGCGCCGATGGCTGCATCCTCGGCCAGTCGCGTGTGACGTGTTAGCCAGTTCAGGCAGAGCAGACCCACCCAAGCCGACACCGCCGATCCGGCCAGCAGACCTAGCAGGTTGCGCCCATCCCCACCAAGGGCGACCAGCAGCATGAAGGCCAAACAGACCCCCGGCAAAGTCGCATGGCTGATCGCGTCACTGACCAGCGCGCGTTTGCGCAAAAACAGAAAAGTGCCGGTCACACCGGCCGAGACTCCCAGCAAGCTCGCACCGATAGCGACCAGCGTGGCGTTGTAGCCAAGCTGCAGGCTGAGCGCATCCCAGAGCATTCCCTACCCCAGCGCGCGCGAAATCTGGTCGATTTGCGCGGTGGCCAAGCGGCCTCCGTATGCGGACTGAAGGGTTTCGGCAGTAAAGGCCTGCGCCACCGAGCCTTCGGCGATCCTGCGTGTGTTGATCAGGAAGACATGATCAAAGTAGTCCGTGACCGTGGCCAGATCGTGATGGACGACCACAACGGTCTTGCCCGCCTCTTTCAGCGATTTCAGTACCGCGATGATGGCTTTTTCGGTGGCGGCGTCGACGCCGGCGAAGGGCTCGTCCAACAGGTAAAGATCGGCGTCCTGCGCCAAGGCACGTGCCAGAAACACGCGCTGTTGCTGGCCACCTGAAAGCTGGCCGATCTGACGATCCGCAAAGTCGCGCATGCCAACGCGGTTCAGGCAATCCATTGCCGCCGCTTTGTACCGCGCTCGAACACGGCCCAACAGGCCCAACTGCCGCGACAGGCCCATGAGAACCACGTCAATAACGCGGGTCGGGAAATCCCAATCAACACTGGCGCGCTGCGGGACATAGGCGATCCGGGCACGCTGTGCCTCGAGCGGTTGACCGAACACTGTCACCTGCCCGGACAAGGGCGTGACGATCCCAAGCGCCGCTTTCAGGAGTGTCGACTTCCCTGCCCCGTTGGGGCCAATAATCGCGGTCATCGCTCCCGGCTGAACCGTCATATCCACCGAGAATACAGCAGGTTTCTGACCGTATGAGACTGTCAGACCCCGCACCGCCAGCGGGCTGGCCTCAATCCCTTGGTCTTCGACGGAAACACCCTGAACCGCTGCAAGCTCTAGCATCAGTCAAAACCCCACAGAGAGTTTGCCGTTCAGACCCTGATCGGGAACATCCGCCCCCAAGGCCCCTGCGATCACGGTGATATTGTGATCCAGCATGCCGACATAGGTGCCCTCATATGTGCCCGGCTCGCCCATGGCATCGGAGTACAGCTCACCCCCAACCGAGACTTTGTGGCCCTTGGCCGCAGCCCCTTCGATAAGCGCACGCATCGAGCGATCCGAGACCGAGCTTTCCACGAACACGGCGGTCAACTGGCGGTCGACCAGAGTGTCGACCAGCTCTCCGATCCGGTTCAGACCGGCCTCGGACTGGGTCGAGATGCCCTGCACGCCCATTACCTCATAGCCATAGGCCACACCAAAATAGCCGAAGGCGTCATGGGCGGTCAGTAGAACGCGGCTGTCCTCGGGCACTGCCGTCAGGGCCTGTTCTGCATAGGCTGACAAGGCGTCCAGCTCGGCCAGATGCGCCTGTGCGTTTGCGGCAAAAATCTCGGCAGCCTCGGGGCGGGCCTCCGTTAGCGTCTCTTGGACTTTGGCGACCACATCGGCCCACAGGATCGGGCTCATCCAGATATGCGGGTCATATTTGTCGGCATAGTCGTCATGCGCGCGCAGCTTCGATTTATCGACGCTTCGGCTACGGCAACCACGGTTTGCTTGCGGCTGAGGTCTTCAAAGAAATCCTCCATCTGCGCTTCAAGGTAGAGACCGTGCCACAGCACCAGATCTGCGCGGGTCATGGCGACGATATCGCTGCGGGTCTGACGGTAGGCATGCGGATCAACGCCGGGACCCATGAGGCCCTTTACCTCGACCTGATCGCCACCGACCTGTCGCACGGCGTCGGCAATCATGCCGGTCGTAGCCACGACCTTCAGCGGCGCCTGCGCCCATGCAGCAAGCGGCATGGCAGCGGCGATAGCGAGAGCAGCAAGGAAACTGCGACGAAACATAGTTGATCTCCGGAATTCGGACCCTGTTGCGATTAAATATGAGAACGACTCGCAACTAAGTCAATGCTATTGCGAATTAGTCGCAACAAAATCCCAGTTTATTTGTCCAAATGGTCAAAAAACTCCCGCGAAACCGCTCTGCTGCCTTCCATTTACCGCCAAGCCGTGCGATTTTGGCGCAAACCTCCCAAAGGATGTGAGAATGGAACCGCAGCGCTCAGACAGCCCCGTGCGCACCGCGCATCTGCCGCAAGTCACTGAACCCAGAAACCCCGGAATGAATCTTGATCTGGATTGGGTTCGGGCCGTTCAGGCCAATACCTCGGCCATTGAGCGCCGCGCGGCAACTCTGCCCGGTCGGCGGTCGGTCAAGAAAGACTATCAGGCCGCGTGGTTGCTGAAGGCGGTTACGATGATCGACCTCACCACTCTATCAGGTGACGACACGGTGGGGCGCGTGCGCCGTTTGTGTGCCAAGGCGCGCCAACCGGTTGCGCCAGCAACTCTGCAAGCGCTGGATATGCCTGCGATCACAACCGGGGCCGTCTGCGTCTATCACGACATGATCGAGACTGCCGTTGCCGCTTTGAAAGGCACTGGGATACCGGTGGCTGCCGTTTCAACCGGCTTTCCGGCTGGCCTGTCGCCCTTTCACCTGCGCGTGGCCGAGATCGAAGAAAGCGTAAAGGCCGGGGCCGAGGAGATCGACATCGTCATCTCGCGCCGTCACGCGCTGTCGGGCGATTGGCAGGCTTTGTATGATGAGATGAAGGCCTTCCGCGCCGCCTGCGGCGATGCCCATGTCAAAGCCATCCTGGCGACCGGAGAGCTGGGCAGCCTGCGCAACGTCGCGCGCGCTTCGCTGGTCTGCATGATGGCCGGGGCGGACTTCATCAAGACCTCGACCGGCAAAGAAAGCGTCAACGCCACCCTGCCCGTTTCTCTGGTGATGATCCGCGCGATCCGCGACTACTATGATCGCACCGGGTATCGTGTGGGGTACAAGCCTGCGGGTGGTATCTCGAAGGCCAAGGATGCCTTGGTTTATCTGTCGCTGATCAAGGATGAGCTGGGCGACCGCTGGCTGGAGCCGGACCTGTTCCGCTTTGGTGCCTCGTCACTGCTGGGCGATATCGAACGGCAGTTGGAACACTATGTCACCGGCGCTTACTCCGCGGGTTACCGTCACTCCATGGGCTGAGGAAAGAACAATGACAGTCAAAGAAATCTTCGAGACCATGGACTATGGCCCCGCCCCTGAAAATGCCGCAGAAGCCTTGGCCTGGCTGGTCGATCAGGGCGATGCGTTCGGTCACTATATCGACGGGACCTTCACCAAACCGGGCAAAGGGTTCGAAAGCCGCAACCCCGCGACCGGAGAGGTTCTGGCCAAGCTGACCCAGGCCAAGCAGGCTGATGTGGACGCGGCCGTCGCTGCGGCCCGCAAGGCGCAACCCAAGTGGGAGAAACTGGGCGGCGCAGGCCGGGCGCGGTATCTCTATGCCATTGCGCGGCTGTTGCAGAAACATTCGCGCCTGTTCGCCGTGCTTGAGAGCATGGACAACGGCAAGCCGATCCGTGAATCGCGTGACATCGACATCCCTCTGGCGCAGCGGCACTTCTACTACCACGCCGGTATGGCGCAATTGATGGAGAGCGAGTTGCCCGATGCTGAGGCCTTGGGCGTGTGTGGCCAGATCATCCCGTGGAACTTCCCTTTGCTGATGCTGGCCTGGAAGATCGCGCCCGCGCTGGCGATGGGGAACACGGTGGTTCTGAAACCGGCCGAATATACCTCGCTGACCGCGCTGCTGTTCGCTGATATCTGCTCACAGGCCGGGCTCCCTAAGGGCGTCGTCAATATCGTGACCGGAGACGGCGCAGTGGGTGAGATGATCGTGAACGCGGACGTGGACAAGATCGCGTTCACCGGTTCGACCGTTGTGGGGCGACGTATCCGCGAGGCGACCGCGGGTTCGGGTAAGGAACTGACCTTGGAGCTGGGCGGCAAGTCCGCCTATATCGTGTTCGACGACGCCGATATTGATTCCGCGATCGAAGGTCTGGTCGACGCGATCTGGTTCAATCAGGGGCAGGTCTGCTGTGCAGGGTCCCGCCTGCTGGTGCAAGAGGGCATTGCCGACCGCTTCCACGACAAGCTGCGCGCCCGGATGGACGGCTTGCGCGTCGGTGATCCCCTGGACAAATGCATTGACGTGGGCGCGGTTGTGGACCCGGTTCAGCTGCAGACGATCAAATCCATGGTCGACAGCAACACCGCAGGCCATGTCCATCAGGCCGCCTGTGAGCTGCCGGAAAACGGCTGCTACTACCCTCCGACGCTGATCTCGGGGCTCGAGACCTCGGACCCTCTGATGCAGGAGGAGATTTTTGGCCCGGTTCTGGTCTCCTCGACCTTCCGCACCCCAGCTGAGGCCGTAGAACTGGCCAACAACACCCGCTACGGCCTGGCCGCTACGGTCTGGACCGAGAATGTGAACCTCGCGCTGGATATCGCGCCCAAGCTGGTTGCGGGCGTGGTCTGGGTCAACGCCACCAACCTGTTCGACGCCGCAGCCGGGTTCGGCGGAGTGCGCGAAAGTGGTTTTGGCCGTGAAGGCGGTTGGGAGGGGCTGACGGCCTACACAAAGCCCAAAGGCAAGGCCAAGCCTCTGGCCAAGGTCGAGGCAGCCACAGGCGAAGGTGCCTCGGTCGACCCCATCGACCGCACAGCCAAAATGTATGTGGGCGGCAAGCAGGCCCGGCCGGATGGCGGGTACTCGAAACCCGTATGGGGCAAATCCGGCCTGCTGGGCCATGTAGGTTTGGCCAACCGCAAGGACGTCCGTAACGCGGTTGAGGCCGCCGCTGGCGCGAAAGGCTGGTCCAAGACCACAGGTCATCTACGAGCGCAAATACTGTACTATATCGGCGAGAACCTCTCGGCCCGCGCGGGCGAGTTCGCCGCCCGTATCGACGCCATGACCGGCAAAAAAGACGGCGTGAAAGAGGTCGAAGCCTCGATCCAGCGCCTGTTCACCGCAGCCGCCTGGGCCGACAAATATGACGGTCAGGTGCATGGCGTTCCGATCCGGGGCGTGGCAATCGCCATAAAAGAACCCGTTGGCGTGATCGGCGCGCTCTGCGCGGATGAGGCCCCACTGCTGGGGCTGGTCTCGGCCATGGCGCCTGCAATTGCCATGGGCAACCGGGTGGTGCTGGCGGCGTCCGAGCCGTATCCGCTGGCGGCGACGGATTTCTATCAGATCCTCGAGACCTCGGACGTGCCCGCAGGTGTGGTCAATATCCTGACCGGCACCCATGCGGAACTGGCGAAACCACTGGCCTCACACCTGAACGTGGATGCGGTCTGGTCCTTCTCGTCGACGGATCTGTCGAAAGAGATCGAGGTGGTCTCAGCCGGGAACCTGAAACGCGCCTGGGTCAATAACGCGACGGCATTTGATTGGAGCATGGACCATTCCCGCCGCTTCCTGCAGGCTGCGACCGAAGTGAAAAACATCTGGGTGCCCTACGGCGAGTAGGGCCCCCGCATCACGGGAGGCCCACATGGACTTTGCAAACAAAACCGTCATCGTCATTGGCGGCACCAGCGGTATTAACCGGGGGATTGCCGAGGCTTTTGCGGCCTCGGGCGCCAAACTTGCCGTTGCCAGCCGCTCGCAAGAGAAAGTGGATGACACGGTCGCTGCCCTGAAAGCGGCAGGCGCGGCAGAGGCCATCGGTGCGGCGTTTGATGTGCGCGACCCGGACGCCGTGGCGGCGGGGTTGAAACAGTTCCATGATGCGTTTGGCGATTTCGACGTGCTGGTGTCAGGTGCGGCGGGGAATTTCCCGGCGCTGATGTCCGAGATGTCGGTCAATGCGTTCAAAACCGTAGTCGACATCGATCTGATGGGCACTGTTCATGTTTTGAAAGGGGCCTACCCTTACCTCAAACGGCCGGGTGGCAGCATCATCAACATCTCGGCCCCGCAATCCTATCTGCCTTACGAAGGGCAGGCGCATGTCTGCGCGGCAAAGGCCGGCGTTGATCAGATCACCCGAACCCTGTCTATGGAATGGGGCGTTGAAGGCATCCGTGTGAACTCGGTGGTGCCTGGTTTCATCGAGGGCACCGAAGGGGCCAAACGCCTTGCGCCAAAACCCGATGCGGGCGAAGCGCTGCGCAAGGACGTTCCATTGGGCCGTTGGGGCCAACCGCAGGACGTGGCCAACGCTTGCCTGTTCCTCAGCTCTGATATGGCCAGCTATATCAGCGGCACGGTCATGGCGGTTGATGGAGCCTTGTATCAGCGCGGCTCGGGCAAGTTTGGCCAGATGATGGGTCAGATGCTGCGGGCAGCGAAAAAGGGCTAAAGCCTGAAGGCTGAGTGTTCAGTCGTTTGTCAATCGGCATTGAATAATGACCCCCCATCGGCGTCCAAATTTGACCCCCCTTGGAGCTAAGAGGGGCGTTGAGGGGGTCGTGTTTAGGTTGATTCAGGAGGGGGTGGACAGCAGGTCAAACCGAAAAGAGAGCGTAGCTCGACTGAAGGTTTGACCTGCTGTCTGTTTTGAATTTATTCCCCGATTTCGAGGTTAGTCGCGGTGGTTAATTCGCCAGCTTTCGTTCCCGGTTTCGATGATATCGCAATGGTGTGTCAGTCGATCCAGGAGAGCAGTGGTCATTTTGGCATCTGTGAACACACTCGGCCATTCAGCAAATGCGAGGTTGGTTGTTAGCAGAATAGACGTTCGCTCGTACAGTTTGCTGATGAGATGGAAGAGTAATCGTCCACCAGACTCTGCGAACGGCAGATAACCGAGTTCGTCTATAATCACGAGGTCGACGCGGATCAGCTGCTCGCTGAGCCGCCCGGCGTTGCCTTCGCGATGTTCAGCCTCCAGCTTGTTCGCGAGATCCACAGCGCTGAAGAACCTGACCCGCCGGCGGTTATTGACCGCGTGGCCCCCGATCGCTGTTGCGAGATGCGTTTTGCCCGATCCGGTTCCACCGACCAGCACGCCATTCCTGGCCTGGTCCATAAAATCGCCGTCATGAAGATTGCGCACGACTTCCTCGTTGACGGGGCTGACCGTGAAGTCGAACTCAGGTAAGGACTTGCAGACCGGGAACTTTGCGGCACCCATCTGATACCGGATCGAGCGCGCAGTCTTTTCGGCCAGTTCGGCCGTGAGGAGTTCGGCCACGACCTGTTGGGGCCGCCAGTTGTTTTTGGCTGCGGCCTGCATCACTTCGTCAAAGCAGTTGACGATGCCTGGCAACTTCAGTTGACGGGCAAGTTCGAGAATTTCCTTACGCAGTTGCATGGGAGCCTCCAAGCCTGTCATAGCGAGCGCAATCCGCGATCGGTGCCATTTTCAGCTGCAGGTGGGCAGGCGGCTCAATCGCCTTTGGCGGCGGGGGATTGGTGCGCCGAGAGACAATGTTCAGGATCGCATCGGCCTTGCGCAGGCCAGATTTTAGAGCTTCTTCGCAGGCAGCCTCGACCACATCAATGTCGTGCTGGTAAGCAGCGAAAAGAATATCGGCAAGTTGCCGGTCTCCGTCGGATGTGCCCCGCAGATGGGTCCAGATCTGCGTCATTGCCGGTGGTAGGTCCCAGTCACGGAACGGTGCTCCATTGCGCAGAGCGCCAGGCTTGCGCTTGAGGACGGGCACATAGTGCCAAGGGTTGAAGATCGTTTTTCCTCGGCCGAAGCACCGTTCGTGCTCTCCGACAATCTCACCGTCTTGGCGCAGGACAATCCGCGTGGCGTAGACCTGCAACTGGACCTGACGTCCAACAGCTCTTGCCTCAACGCTGTATTTGTTTCTTTCGAAGTTGATCAGGCAGGTTCGGCTCACGGCGACCGTCTTTTCACGGAACCCGACGAAGGGCTTCTGCAGATGCGTCAGCAGCGGCTTTTCCTGCTGGAACTCCTCCCAGACCGTCACCTCCAGGTTTTCCGGATGCCGCAGTTCTTTTGCGCGTTTGATCGCGTCTTTTTGCAGCCGGGCATTCAATTCATCGAAGTCGGCCACCTCCAGACGCGGTGTAAAACTATAGGCGCGGCTCTCCTTGACCAGATTCTCAACCTGACCCTTCTCCCAACCGGCCGCGCGCGTACAGGCGATCGGGTTCACCAGATGATGAGAACACATCCGGGAGAATGCCTTGTTGAACTTTCTTTCCTTGCCCGACAGGATCGCATCGACGGCGGTCGTCATGTTATCGTAGATCCCGTTGATGCAGCCTCCACCAAAGAATTTGAAGGCCTCGTCGTGGGCATCAAAGACCATCTCCTGCGTCTCGCGCGGATAGGCAATGGAGAATGGCATGCGGCTATGGCAAAGTTTGAAATGGGCAACCTTCACGGTCGTGAGTGCATCGTCCATCAAAACCGTCTCCACACTCCAGTCGAACTGGTACGCCTCCCCAGGATCAAAGATCAGCGGGATGAACGCCTGCGCCTGTTGTCGGCCGTGCGCAATGCGCCAATTCTTTGTGTAGCGTCGAACACTGTCATACCCGCCGCCAAAACCATCATCGGAGAGTTCCTTCCAGATTTTGGTCATCCGCTTGCGGTGTTTCTTCGGAAGCGCCTCGTTCTCCTCAAGCGTTTCATCCAGACGCGCGCGCCAAGGCCCGAGCACCGGGTATGGCTGCGATTTGCGCTCATATTTGAACTCCGTCACTCCCGATCGGATTATCTTTCGAACCGTTGCACGGCTCAAATTGAGCGAACGGCAAATTTCCTTGATGCTCTTTTTTTCGATCAGGTGTAAGCGACGCACTTTTCTAATAGTTTCCACGCAAATCATCCCGCTTGCCTCTCCATCGACTGCTCAATGAAAAGGATGTCTACAACCATAGGGAGGGGTCAAATTTGGACGCCGATTTCCCCGCTTAGGGGGTCAAAATTGCACGCTTTTCTACAAGTCGTTGGACTTTTTTTCGGCTAAAGCTCGTTCAAGAGCTTCTGAAATAGATCCCTGCAGCAACCAGCAGCGAGGTCAGGACGCCGGCCACAACGTAAAGTGCAAAGGCGCTGAGCAGAGATTGGCCAAGAATCAGAGCGGCCGCAAAGGTCAGCAACCCCGCAACTGTTCCCAATCCCATAATCGCAACTACCATAGCGTCACTATCCATCCCTAGCTGTGACAAGAGATGAGGACCAAAGGAATCCTATCTCATGTCCCGATTAACACAGAATTCTCGTCATTTCTGGCGAAAGTATGGCCGAGACGCGTTAACGGCTAGTTAAGGCGGAGAGTTGCCGATCCGGTAAGCGGCGCATCGCTCGTTATCAATGGTTATCCTGCACGCCAAGCGCAGGGGGACGGCGTTAGCCGTCCAACCCTTCTGGTTGTCCGACGATGGTGAAGTGCAAGCCGTCCGGGTCTAGCAATTCGGACGCCACGCGGTTTATCTCATCCAGCGTCACCGCATTCACCTTGTCGTTACGGGTCGCGATATAGTCGATCGGCAGACCCTGCATCTGCATCCCGACCATGATCCCGGCAATACGGCCGTTGCCATCAAACCGAAGCGGATAGGCGCCGGTCAGATAGGTCTTGGCGTCATCCAACTCCTTCTGGGTCACGCCCTCGGACGCCGCTCGGGCCCATTCGTCGCGGATCACCGCGACGGCTTCGGCGATGCGATCGTTGGAGGACGACACCGAACCCAGATAGACCGAGGCAAGGTCCTTGGGCGCCAGATAGGAATAGACGCCGTAGGTCAGGCCGCGCTTTTCGCGCACCTCTTGCATCAGGCGGCTTTCGAAACCGCCGCCGCCAAGGATGTGATTCAGCACAAAGGCCGCGAAGAAATCGGGATCATCCCGGTCGATCCCTTTCTGCGAGAACAGCGCCACGGATTGCGGCGTGTCGAATTCGACCACGCTTATGCCACCCTCGATCTGAACCTCTGCTTTTTCAGGGATCGGTTTGCCGGTCTCGGGCAGGTCCAGCAGCAAGGTATCCAGAAGTACGCCCAGCTCTTCGGCGGTGATATCGCCGACAGCGCCAACGTAGAGACGATCCTTAGCAAATACGCTCTCATAAGCGGTGACTACATCGTCGCGCGTCAAGGCTGCCACGGTTTCAAGCGTGCCTTTGCCCTCGGACCCGTAGGGATGATCGCCATAGGCCATAGCGGCAAAGCTGCGACCTGCTATGTCGTTCGGATCGGTCTGATCCGAGCGAAGGCCGGACAGGATCTGCGCCTTCACACGTTCCACCGCGTCTTCGTCAAAGCGCGGCTCAAGCAGGGTTGTGCGCAGCAGGTCGATCACCTCATCCCGGTTTTCGGTCAGGAAACGGGCCGAGATCGAAACCGTATCGTCCCCAGCATTGTAGGTGAATGAGGCGGCCAGCGACTCCAACTCGCGCGCATAGGTGCGGGCATCCATATCACCCGCGCCTTCTTCGATCAGGCCACTCATCAGGTAAACTGCGCCACGCTTGTTCGGGTCATCCAGCGAGGTGCCGCCGCGAAAGCGCAGCTCGAGCGCGGCGAACGGGATCGAGTGATCCTCGACCAGCCACGCGGTGATGCCACCGGGAGAGGTAACCTCTTGGATTTCAATCTCGGCCCATGCGGGCAGCGCGATGACAAAGGCGATCAGGGTTGCGAAGATGCGTTTCATTGGGTCACCTCATCATCCTTCATCAGCCAGCCGGTAACCGAGCTTTCCAGTTGCAGAACCTCACGGGCGGCGGCGATGATTTCATCCCCGGTCACGGCCTGCAGGACGTCGGGCCAGGCCTGCACATCCTCAACCGTCAATCCGCTGGTCAGGGCACGGCCGTAGCGGTTGCCGATGCCGTCCACATTGTCACGGGCATAGGTTTGCGAGGCGCGCAGCTGCATCTTGATCCGGTCAAGATCTTCTGCGTTCACGCCCTCGGCGATGAACTCCGCCACGACCCGATCCATGGCATCCTCGGCCTCTTGCAGCGAGACGCCTTCGGCCGGAACCACCAACAGGTCAAAGGTTGTGTCATCCAGCGAGACCCCCCGGTAGAACGCGCCTGCATAGGTAACGACCTGATCTTCGAATTGCAGTTTCTCGTTCAGATATGAGGTCGTGCCTCCCCCAAGCAGTTCGGCCAACAGAAACAGGGCTGCCGCTTTTTCCTGCGCGCCCGGATCGCGTTCCTGGGCTAGATAGCTGCGCTGCACATAAGGCTGCGACACACGCGGGTCTTTGTAGGTCAGGCGACGTTCAGCGGTTTGCGGAGGCTCCTGCGAGCGGATGCGTTCCGGCAGGTCCAGATTGGCCGGGATCACACCGTAATACTGATCCGCAAGGCTGCGCACCTCGTCCGGGTCGACATCTCCGGTCACGACAAGGATGGCGTTATTGGGGGCGTAGTGGGTCTGGTAGAAGGAGAGCGCGTCCTCCATATCCAGCGTCTCCATCTCATGCCGCCAGCCGATGATCGGGACGCCGTAGCGGTGGTTGAGGTACTGCGCTGCGTTCATCTGTTCGCCAAACAGTGCGCGCGGGTTGTTGTCAGTGCGCTGGTTACGCTCTTCCAGAATCACGTCGCGTTCGGTGGCAATATCGTCTTCGGACAGGCGAATATTGCGCATCCGGTCCGATTCCATCTGCATCATCAGCTCCAGCCGGTCGGCTGCGACGCGCTGGAAATAGGCCGTGTAGTCATAGGAGGTGAAGGCATTGTCATTGCCCCCATTGGCCGCAACCGTGGCCGAGAACTCGCCAGGTGCCAGAGTATCGGTGCCCTTGAACAGCAAATGTTCGAGGAAATGCGCCACGCCGGACGACCCGATTGGCTCATCCGCGGACCCGGCGCGATACCAAACCATGTGCTGCACGACCGGCGCGCGGTGATCCTCGACCACGACAACATCCATGCCGTTGTCCAAAGTGAAGGTTGTGACCGCCTCTTTCCCGTCCTCGGCCAGGACCGGGGTGGCTGCAATCAGGGCGGCAGATAGTGCCAAAGCCCGAACCATGGGGCATCCTCCGTTTCGTTTCTAGACTTCAAACTACGGTGGCGCCCGGCGGGATCAAGGGAGATGACAGAAAGTTAAAGAATTATTCATTCGGAGGTGAAGACGGAGTTTCTACCCCAATGCGACGGGCTGCATCGGTCTCGACAAAGGGATCGATCGACTGACGTTCGTAAACCTGCTGGTAGCGATCGACCGGGAACAGGCGCAGACCGGTCCAACGGCCACGGCGCTTGCGGAAGGCTTCGTCGTCAGCCTCGACCACGGCGCGCGCGTTTGCCGGAACGCCATAACGGCTTGAGGCAGTTACAAGCGCGGCATCCGAGGATGGGATCGCCGCATTAGGGTTCAGCGCCGATGCGTTGCCCCCAAGGGCCACCACGGCGTCTGCGTTCGGGTTCGGATCTGTCAGGTTGCCACCGCCCGGTGTGGGGGCCGGCAGAAACGCATAATCCTTCGGCTGGGTCAGGGGTTTGACCGGCAGCACGGAGAACTCATCTGGCCCTTCCCCCGGAGGGTCAAGATCGCGCAGGCCGGGGTTGTTGCAACCTGCAACGGCTGCACCAAGGATCATGGCAAGTAGGGCGCGCGACAACCGCATCAGAGTCTCCAACCTGTTTCAGGTGCTTTTAACGCATCTCTTCGGGCGCGTCACGAGGCCTTTTTATTGTCGAACAACACAAGTCCGATGGCACCGGCAAAGATGAACACATCGGCCAGATTGAACACGAAGGGATTGTTGATGCCACAACAGGACATGTTCAGGAAATCCAGAACATAGCCATACAGCACCCGATCAACCACATTGCCCAGCGCGCCACCGATCAGCAGTCCGCCACTCAGCAGCATCACCTTGGTCGGGGCCGACCGCCACAGCCAGATCGCAACCGCGATACAGACGGCCACGGAAATGCCAATCAGAACCCACCGCGCAGCGTCTGAGTTGCCTTGGAAAAGGCCAAAGTTGATCCCGCGATTCTCGCCGTATTTGAAAACAAGCAGCGGCGGCAGCACCTCGATATTGCCCTCAGCCACGCGCATCACGTGAACGACCAGATATTTGCTGATCTGGTCGATCAGAAATGCCGTGAGTGCGGCCCAGAGCAAAAGACGGCTGCGCATCAGTGGCGGAAGTGACGCATGCCGGTGAAGACCATGGCGAGACCGGCCTCATCCGCCGCCGCGATCACTTCGTCGTCGCGCATTGAGCCGCCGGGTTGGATCACGCAGGTGGCACCCGCCTCAGCGGCTTCCATCAGACCGTCAGGGAAGGGGAAGAACGCATCCGAGGCTACCGCTGAGCCGATGGTCAGCGGCTGCGGCAGGCCCAGCACATCAGCCATACGCTCGGCTTTCTTGGCCGCAATCAGCGCCGAATCGACGCGGCTCATCTGGCCCGCGCCAACCCCGACGGTCGCGCCGTCCTTGACGTAGACGATAGCGTTGGATTTGACGTGTTTGGCGACTTTCCACGCAAACAGAAGGTCTCGCATCTGTTCGTCGGTCGGCGCCTTCTTGGTGACCACTTTCAGGTCATCCATTCCGACAAACCCGTTATCCTTGTCTTGGACCAGAAGGCCACCGGCCACCTGACGCACGGTTTTCCCACCGGCGGTCACGTCCGGCAGACCCTCAGTCGTCAACAGGCGCAGGTTCTTCTTGGCGGCAAAGATCTCCTTGGCCTCATCCGAGGCACCGGGGGCAATGACGACCTCGGTGAAGATGCCAGTGATCTCCTGCGCCGTTTCCGCGTCCAGAGGCTGGTTCAGCGCGACAATCCCACCAAAGGCAGAGGTCCGGTCGCAATCGAAAGCCGACTTATACGCGTCTAGCAAGGTCGCTCCGGTCGCGACACCGCAGGGGTTGGCGTGTTTGATAATCGCGCAGGCGGCAGTGTCAGCCGGGTTGAACTCGGCAACCAACTCGAACGCTGCGTCCGTGTCGTTGATGTTGTTGTAGCTCAGTTCCTTGCCCTGATGCTGTTGGGCGGTCGCCACGCCAGGGCGGTTCGTGCCATCGGTATAAAACGCCGCCTGCTGGTGGCTGTTCTCGCCATAGCGCAGGGTCTGTTTCAACTCACCGGCAAAGGCACGGCGCTTGGGGGCCTCCAGCTGCAGGGCATCAGCCATCCAATTTGAAACAGCGGTGTCATAGGCCGCTGTGCGGGCATAAGCCTTTTGCGCCAGCCATTGTCGGAAGCCATAGGACGTCTTGCCATAGTTCTCTTCCAACTGGTCCAGCAGCGATGAATAGTCTTCGACATCCACAACCACGTTCACAAAAGCATGGTTCTTGGACGCCGCGCGGATCATCGCCGGACCGCCGATATCAATATTCTCGATGCAGGTGTCATAGTCAGCCCCTTTGGCCACAGTCGCCTCGAATGGGTAGAGGTTCACGACCAGCAGGTCGATCGCACAGATGCCATGTTCATCCATGGCCGCGACGTGACTGTCATTGTCGCGCAGCGCCAGAAGGCCGCCATGCACCATCGGGTGCAGCGTTTTCACACGGCCATCCATCATCTCGGGAAAGCCGGTGATCTCGCTGACGTCCCGAACCTCAAGCCCCGCATCGCGCAGGGCCTTGGCGGTCCCCCCGGTGGACAGCAGCTCAACCCCGCGCTCGGCCAGCGCCTTTCCCAGCTCGATCAGCCCGGTCTTGTCGGAAACGGAAAGCAACGCGCGGCGCACGGGGTGAAGGTCGGTCATGGGTCCAAAGGTCCTTTTGGCGTCAGTCGAATTCGGGTTCGTCCCGGTGCATGTCGCGCACGGCATAGGCTGTATCCTGCGCCTTGCTCAACGTCCACTGGATGCGCGTCGCATACTCCATTGCGCGGCCAGATAGAACGATCTGTTTTGTCGCGCGCGGTTTTAAACGCCCTTTTTCAAGGTAAACGCTTGGCTCGACGGACAATTTTCCCACGCCATCATGGCGGAAAACCCAGATCTCGCCACTTTTGAGGGCCATCGACACTGCGGAGCCGCCCAAATCCACGGCCGCATCCACATCCGGGTGCAGATGAAACCGGATATCAAACCCTACACCTGAAAGGCCCGAGGCATCCATCGCCTTGTCAAACTGCCGCTTGGATTTGTCGCTTGTGGTCAGCAGGATGTCCTCGCCGGTCAACTCACGCCCGTCAAAGCGCAGCTCGAACGTGCGCGCGTGGGTCAGGCCGAAAACCTTGGTATAGCCATCGTTGCCAACCATGAAGCGGATGCCCTCGAACGCGTCCTCGAAATCCACGGGAACGTCTTGCGGCGCATCCACCAGCGCCTGCCGCTCGCTACCCGTCACAGGTTTGGCGAGACGCGCGCTGGAATATCCATCCAGACAGAGCGTGGAATGAGACGGCGTGGCCCGTCCCGCCCGACGCCAATCCAGCCCAAAACTGGCCCCGGAGCCGCAATTAACGATCAACGGACGCCGGCCCGACGTCAGCTCGAACGCCGTGGTTGAGGCATGCGCGTTCAGCGAGGCCGCGCCGACGGGCGGAGGGCTGGCATCAACGATCACGGTCGTGCGGGCAGCAGACAGCCGGGCAAAGCCCATTGGCAATTCGGTTGCCGCCTTGTGCTTTACCCCGCTTTGAGCCAGCGCTTGTTCCAACCGGCCTTCGATCCCACGCCCGCCGCCATGGAACCGGGCCAGAGCGCCATCCGCATGGCGCAAACTGCGCAGGGTAGGCGCGATCCGCTTGATCGCTGCGGCCTGCGCCACCGGTGTGCCGCGCCCAAGATCGCTGAGGGCGGCGGAGGTCCAGCCGAGCAGCGTAAACACCTCAAGCAGCTCTTCAGGGTTGCGTGTTGGGATGCCGCCCTGTTTGTCGACCTGCCGTTCGCATTCGCGCGCCAGCGCACGCAGGGCTGGATCGGCCATCCCCCCCAGCCCCTGCAAGGCCAATCCAGCCTGGACCAGACCGGCCAGTGCCTCAAATCTCGGCAATCCCGGCGTTGCGGCATGCGCGCGTTTAGACAGAAACCATGTTTGTTGCGCGAGAGACCGGAAAAACAATTTGCTCTGCGCCTCGTCTGCGCCGCGCAGCAAGAAAGACGCGTGATTGATCCAGCGCATGACACGCCGTCCGGTCAGATCGGGAACCCACCCGGGCCCTTGCCCGCGCCCATGCGCCTCGATCCAGCCCCAAACCCAGCGCTGCGCCTTGTCTCGCGCCCGCATATCACCGACAGCCGCCAGATCATCCAGCCAAGCAAAGCCGTGCCTCTCATCGTCAAAGCCAAGACTGGGGGCTGTGACCTCCCACAGACCCGTATCCTGTGCCTCGACAAGATATCCCGAGAACAGCAGATTGCCCGCCACCAGCTGACGGCCGCGGGCAAAAGACCCAACGGTGCGCGGTTCAGGCTGCGTGACAAACCCCGTGACCGCCTTTTGCCGTTGGCTCAGGCGCGCATAGAGACGGTTCTGGAACCGCATCCACCGGCTGGTCATGGTGTCCGTATCTGACATGACGCTCGTTACTCTGCCTCTTGCGCTCTGCTGGCGCTTGAGACCCAACGATAGACCGCGCCGATCGTCAAGTCATCGAAAAGCATGCGCTCAGGCAGATTTGTTCAGACAGGCGATGTAGAATCCATCCATCCCGCCGCGATCCGGCCAATAATCGGGCCGTAGACGCAGGCCGCCTTCCTCGGTGATCCAGTCCGGTTCAACCCCGTCGATGTTCAGCGCGTCGCGATCCACAGACATTTCCGGATACATGTCCAACGCCTCTTCGACCTGTACCTCGCCCTCGTCAGGCAGCAAAGAGCAGGTGCAATAGACCAACCGCCCGCCCGGCTTGAGCAGGCTCCAGGCATGGGCCAGCATCTGCGTCTGCAGCTCGATCAGACCGCCGAATTCCGAGCCATCCTTGGCAAAGGGCAGATCAGGGTGGCGGCGGATCGTACCGGTAGCCGAACAGGGCGCGTCCAGCAGGATCGCATCATACTGACCCTGATGTTCCAGCGCGTCGCCCGCGATAACGCTTGCCTCCAACCCGGTGCGCGTGAGGTTTTCGCGCACGCGCACCAACCGTTGCTCCGAGATATCCAGCGCCGTCACCTCGGCGCCAGCAGCGGCCAGTTGCAGCGTCTTGCCCCCCGGCGCGGCGCAGAGGTCGAGGATTTTCTCACCAGCCTGTGGGGCCAGCACGCGCACAGGCATCGCCGCCGCTGCATCCTGCACCCACCAATCGCCCGAGTTGTAGCCCGGCAAAGTCGAAACCTGTCCCGCATCCTGCACGCGCATTGACCCGGTCGGCAGCACCTGACCCGGCGCGTCCGAGCCCGGCTTGACCGTCAGATCCAGTGGGGCAGCCGCGAAATGGGCTTGTTCCATGCCAGCGACGGCCTCCGCCCCCCACGCCATGACCAGCGGATCACGAAGCCAGTCCGGCAGACGCGGCACGCGCATCTTGGGCCAAGCGTCTGGCCCTTCGGCGGCGACCTTGCGCAGCACCGCATTCACCAATCCTTTGAGACGCCCATGCTTGCGTGAGCGGGCAACAATTTCCACCATGGAGTTCACCACACCATGCGCAGCCTCGCCGTGGCACAGCTCAACCGCGCCTAGACGCAACGCATTGTGGACGGTCAGCGCGGGGGTACGGTTGAGGTGATTGTCGAGCAGCCGGTCCGCACGCTCGAGCCCGCGCAGGGTTTCCAGCGTCAGGCGCTGCGCCCGCGCCCGGTCTTCCGGGGCTAACCGGTCCAGCGCGCCTGCGGCCAGACATTCGGACAAAAGCCGCCCTTCGCCCAAAATCTGATCCAGCAGATAGATCGCGCTGCGTCGCGCCGCTGTTGCATTGTCGGACATGGAACCGCCTTTTGATGTGCCTGTGGTCCGCATTGCCTTTGGCGGACGGTGGCGTATATCAAGACCGTGACCGGAAAGGAACCCGATGTCATGAGTGACGACACCAAAGATCTACCGCCCGCAGCCCAGCGCGCACTTGCCGAGGCCGCCGAGCGTCGCCGCAAGGCCGAAGCCGAGGCAAAAGACATGCCGAAAGAGCTGGGCGGGCGTGACGGCCCGGACCCGGCGCGTTATGGCGATTGGGAGAAAAAGGGCATCGCCATCGACTTTTGATGGCTCATCCCCGCAGCGCTTGCAGGAAATCATCCAACAACGCGCGTTGTTTTTTCGATTTGGCTCGCTCCTCGGGCCATGTCAGCCAATAGCTATCCTTGGTCTTCAATTCCGGCAGGTCGAGCCTGAGCAAACGCCCCGACTGCAGGCTTTCTGCAGCAAGAGGCACCGAGCCCAGAACAACCCCCAATCCCTGCCGCGCCGCCTTCATCGCATGACCGACGGAATCAAAGCTGATCCTACCCTTCGGGAGGTCCTTGATCCCCACGCTCTGCGCCCAATCCTGCCAGCCGGGCCGCTCGCCCCGCAGATCAATCACCGGCGCGCCCCAGGACACATCCGGCGCAGCCATCGGGGCCAGCACCTCGGGCGCGATCAGCTTGGCCTTGCGCCCCGGCCATACACCGCGACCGTAGCGGATTTGCAGCCATGTCCGCTCTTCCTCCAGCGACGTTCTGCGTGTCACCGAATCCGTCATCACCCGCACCTTGGGCCGCATGTTCAGAAAGGCAGGCAAGGCTGGCAGAACCAGTGCGTGGATGTGTGAGGAAAGCCCCGCGACCCGCAGCTCGCGCGGGGATTTGCCGAACAGGTCTTCGGTGTTGCGTTCCAGCGCCTGCAAGCTGTCCTGCACCAGCGGCAGATAACTTTCGCCTTCGATGGTCAGCGACACGCCCCGCGCCTCGCGCACAAAAAGCGTACGCCCTAGCCAGGCCTCAAGGTTGCCAATCCTCTGGCTGACCGCGGCCTGCGTCAAACCGAACTCACGTGCAGCGGCCGAGAAACCGCCCAGTCGACCAGCCGCCTCGAACACCCGCAGCCAGTCAAGAGGCGGCAAACCGATCTTTTCCTTAGCCATTAGAAAAACCAACCCTCAGGCGAAATAAGCATTAATTGTGATAATGGCACGGGGGGCGTATCCCCTTCAAGTAAAGCCCGCGCTGAACAGGAGAGACCTCATGCTGCGCACCGCCACCTTTGACCCTTCGGTTGTGACTGTTGAGTACACCGACGGAACCTCAGCCCGATTTCATGCCATTTGGTTGCGCGACAACGCGCTTGACCCGGACACCCGCGCGCCGGGCAACGGGCAGCGCCTGATCACCATTGGCGACATTCCCGAAAACACCTCAGTCAGCGCGGCCGAGGTGATCGACGGTGACCTGAGCGTCACCTTCCAGCCGGAAGGTAAAACCGTCACCTTCCCCGCCGCATGGCTGGCCGATCATGTTTACGATCGCGATCAAAGCGCCCCGTTCGGGCGCATCGCCCCCGGCATCACCACATGGGAGAGCGGTATCACGGCCCCAAGCGGCGACTGGAACGCGGTTCACGCCGACCCGAGCGCCAAACGCAACTGGCTGGCGGCTGTGGCCGAATACGGTTTTGCCAAACTGACCGGTGGCCCGACCGAGCCCGAGTCGCTGCTGAAGGTGGCCGACCTGTTCGGCTATGTGCGTGAGACCAACTACGGCCCCTATTTCGAGGTCCGGACCGAGGTGAACCCGACCAACCTCGCCTATACCGGGTTGGGATTGCAGGCCCACACCGACAATCCCTATCGCGATCCGGTGCCGACGCTACAAATCCTCTACTGCCTTGAAAACAGCGCCGAGGGCGGCGACTCGATCGTGGTTGACGGGTTCCGAGCCGCCGAGAAGCTGCGCGACCAGAATCCCGAAGGCTTTGCCCTGCTGGTCGGCTTCCCGGCGCGGTTCGAATACAAAGGCTCAGACGGGGTTTGCCTGCGGTCACGCCGTCCGATGATCGAGCTGTCTCCCGATGGCGAAATCATTGGCATCCGGTTCAACAATCGCTCCTCCGCGCCCTTTGTGGATGTGCCCTTCGACAAGATGGAGGCCTACTACGCCGCCTACCGCCAATTGGGGAACATCATCGACGACCCTGCGATGGGCGTGTCGTTCAAGCTTGAACCGGGCGAGAGCTTCATCGTCGACAACACCCGCGTGCTGCACGCGCGACTTGGCTATTCGGGCGCAGGGTCGCGGTGGCTGCAGGGCTGCTACGCCGATAAGGACGGGTTGCTGTCCACTCTGGCCGCTATGGACATTGCACAGCCGGAGGCGGCGGAATGAAACCCGATTTTACGACTCTGAACCGCGACAATATCGTGGCTTTCATCGGAGATATCTTCGACCGCCGTGGTGGCGAGGAATATCTGGGCGAGCCCGTGACCATGGCCGAACACATGCTGCAAGGGGCCACCATCGCCGAACAGAACGGCATGCCCGAAGAGATCATCGTGGGGGCCCTGCTGCATGACATCGGCCATTTCACCTCGGAATTCGGAACATATCACCCGGATGACACCAAAGATCGCCATCACGAAGACGCAGGTGCGGAAGTGCTGGAGCAGTTCTTCCCGTCCGTCATCACCGATTGCTGCCGCTATCATGTGGCGGCCAAACGGTATCTTTGCGCAACGAAGCCTGAGTACTTCAACCGGTTGTCCACCGCCTCGGTTCACACGCTGAAACTGCAAGGGGGCCCGATGAGTTCCGAAGAAGTGACCGCGTTCGAGGCCAACCCGAACCTGAAAGAGATCATTCAGGTGCGATATCTCGATGAGGCCGGAAAGCGCGCGGATATGGAGACCCCTGATTTTGCACATTTCGCCCCGATGGTGCAGCGTATGGTCGACAAGCACATGGGTACGCCATGAACGCCCCTGAATACATTTTTGAAGCCAGCACAAAACCCTCGCTGCCGTGGCAAGAGGTTCCCCTTATCCGCGCCACGGACGCATCGGTCAAAGGTCATGGCTGTCTGGTCGATGACCCTGAAGGGTTCGAGATCGAGATCACTCGCTGGCCGCAGCAAGGCTGGCGGCCCATCGACGAAGGCACCGGCGATGAAGGCGGCTGGGTCGAAGGCACATTCCATGGGCAGTGGAAAGGCGATGTCCTCTATGGCCGAAACGAAGCCGTGGGCGGCCACTACGTTCTGGGTTGGTCAACTGATCCTCAGCAGGCACAGGTCGAACGGCAGAGCGCACCGCGCGATCAAGTCCTTTTGTGGCACATGAACTACCACCCCGATGGCGGACAGATGTTCTGGCCGCTGGACAACAAGCCCTTCATCGTTCCCGCCGCCCTGCCGGGCGATAATCTGACCCCAGACAAAGTGGTGGCGTTCTGGTGCGATGGGTCTCGCGGCCTCTATATCCATCCCGGCATTTGGCATGAGGGGATTTTCCCGGTCGAAGACAACCAGCGCTTTCTCGACCGGCAAGGCGCGGTTCACGCCCGCGTCAGCGCGGATATCGGCAAAGAATTCGGCGTCTATCTCGCCTGCCCGCTGCGCGCGGACAAGGTTAAGGATCTTTGACGATCACTCGAAGACAAGCTCGGTAATCGCCGTGTCCTGATAATGCGTGCCGGGGTAGACATCAGTGATCTCGAACACGACCCAGGATACGGCACCATAGTTGGCCAAAGCGCTGGTCTCCTGCCAGTCTGATGTGTCGTCGATCGTGAAAGATGTCGTCGAACCATTCGAAAAGCTCAACTTCAGCTCGCGCACACGACTGTTGCGGATGAAGGTCCGTTCAGATTTGGCATAGCCGTTCCGAATTGCCCAGCGGTTGATCCGAGTGGGTGAATCAAAAGCCAGAACGAATGCTTCACCGTAGCCATGCCCCGGCGCGCCTTCCACCCAAGCGGTGCGGTTGTCTTGGTCCGTCACATTTCGAGGGCCGTAGTTGTTGCTGCCCTGAGCCTTCAAAACTGAACTGAAACACAAATCCGCCCACTGCCCGGCAACAGAAATACCGGTGCAGCTGTTCATAAGCCAACCCGGTGGCGGTGGCACTTCGGGCGCAGGCGGCTCAGCCGTTGGTGTCGCAGTGGATGGCGCCTGCCCATTGCGTCGCAGCCATCCGCGCTCAACCGCTGCAAGGCGCTGATGGCGGGGCGGATGGGTCGCTGAGCCTTGTGCGGGCAACGTCTCCCACAGGGACTGAGCCTGCGTCAGGTTGGCCCCAAGTGCAGCGAGAACGAATCCGGCATATTCATCTGCCTCCAATTCGGTGGGCGGGCGCGACCCTCCTTCGATGATCGTATGTCCCTGAAGATGATGACCGACCTCATGGGCGATCACACCATAAAGCTGCCAATAGGCGTTCGGGTCCGCTTCGTATTGCGACAGCCAGTCCGGGTTGAATGCCAAGTACCGTTGTTCTTTGAAGATTACAGCCGCTGCGTTATCGACCTCGGTGGTTTCAAGCACCTCGAAATTCGGCAACAGGCCAGACACGGCCAGGATACTGTCCACCACACCCCAAACCTGCTGTACCGAAAACGCACTGGACTCGCTGAAGCGGGGCTTTTGCAGCGTGATTTCCTTGCAACCCTCGACCGTGCACACCACCTGCTGGTCCTCGGCCAAAACGCTACCAGCGGCCAGCGAAAGCAGAAACGCCCCTGCAACAGACTTGACCAAAGCACTCTTCCCCCTTGCCTTACGAGGCAAGCATGGATCGAGTCCCGGCGTCAGGTAAAGCCCATGTTCAAAAATCTCATTGGTTGTGTTGAGTTAGAGCCCCAGCACATCCACCATGTCATACTGACCCGGTGCCTTGCCCTGCCCCCACAGCGCCGCCTTCAGCGCGCCGCGGGCAAAGATGGCGCGATCAGTTGCCAGATGGCGCAAGACGATCCGTTCGCCTGGCGCGGCGAACAGGACGTCATGTTCACCCACGATGTCTCCACCGCGAATGGCATGGAAGCCGATGTCTCCGCGTTTACGGGCACCGGTGATACCATCGCGGCCCCGGTCGGCCACATCCGACAGCTTGACACCACGCCCCTCGGCAGCGGCTTCACCCAGCATCAGCGCAGTGCCCGAGGGCGCGTCGACCTTATGGTGGTGATGGCCTTCGATTACCTCGATGTCGAAATCCTCATCCAGCGCAGCGGCGACTTTTTTGGTCAGTTGCACCAGCAGATTGACGCCAAGGCTCATATTCCCCGCCCGCACGATCACCGCATGGCGCGAGGCAGGCTCGAGGGCAGCGATCTGTTCTTCGGTCATGCCGGTGGTGCCGATCACATGCACACACCGCGCCTGCGCAGCCAAAGCAGCAAACTCCAGCGTCGCTTCGGGCGCGGTGAAGTCGATCACGGCCTGCGCCTGTGCGAACGCCTCCAGCGGATCGTCTGTCACAGTCACGCCGAGCGACTGCCCGCCCATCGCGGTGCCCACGTCCTGACCGATCCAATCGTGGCCCGCGCGCTCGACCACACCCACAAGACGGGCCTGATCGCTGTCAGTCACGGTCTTGATCAGCATCTGCCCCATACGGCCAGAAGCCCCTGTGATGACGATCCCCGGAATATGGGTCATTGCGCTGGTCCTTTTCGCTAAGTCGGCTCAAAGCCTCCTACCCGGTTCGCGCCCGCTTGGCAAAGCCCTGCTTTGCGCTTAGATTGGGGTTTATGGCAAAGAACAAATTCCACGATGGCCCCGGCCCGTCCCAACGGCAACTGCGTGTCGGCGAACTGATCCGCCGCACCCTGTCCGAAGTTCTGGCGCGCGGAGATGTCCACGACCCCGACCTGAACCGTATGTCGATTACCGTAGGTGAGGTCCGCACCTCGCCCGATCTCAAGATCGCCACCGCCTATGTGCTGCCGCTGGGCGGCAAGGGCCAAGAGGATGTGATCGACCTGCTCGCCCGTAACAAGGGTGAACTACGGCGCATGATCGGCAAAAAGCTGAACCTGAAATTCTCACCCGATCTGCGGTTCCGTCTGGATGACACGTTTGACCGTCTGGAAGACACCCGCCGCATGTTCGAACAGGACGCGGTACGCCGCGATCTGGACGAGTGATCCGGGCATTCGTAACACTTGGCGCGGTTCTCTGGGCTGCGCAGGCCCATGCGGTCACTTGTGAAAAGCTGACCCATGAGGACAATCGGTATACGGTCTGCGAGGTCGATGCCTCGGAAGACCTGCGCCTGTTTCTGAACGATGACCAAGGCGAACTGCTTGGGCATTTCTCATCGGTGAACGATACGCTCGCGCCCGAAGGCAAACAGCTGGTATTTGCGATGAATGCGGGCATGTATCACGACGACCGCTCGCCCGTCGGCCACTATGTCGAAAACGGGCAAGAGAAGATGCGTGTGATCCCGAATGCCGGGCCCGGCAATTTCGGATTGTTGCCCAACGGGGTGTTCTGCATCCGTGAGGGCCGCGCTGACGTGTTCGAAACGCTCACTTTCGTGGATCAGGCCCCACAGTGCCGTTTTGCCACCCAATCCGGCCCGATGCTGGTGATCGACGGCAAACTGCACCCCCGGTTCCTGCCCGATTCGACCTCGCCCTACATTCGCAACGGTGTGGGCACCAGTGCTGATGGCACGCGCACGGTCTTTGCGATCTCTGATGATTACGTGACCTTCCATGAGTTCGGCAGGCTGTTCCGCGACGTGCTGGAAACGCCGAATGCGCTGTTCCTCGATGGAAATATCTCACGCATGTATGAGCGCGCCAGCAACCGGTCGGATATCGGGTTCTCGCTAGGGCCAATCGTAGGCGTCGTCGAAGACGCACCCTGAGTTTGACAGTGGCAAAACGATCCGCTAACCCGCGCGCCTTAGCAAAAGGCAAGGTGTAAGATGGGACGCAAACGCAAGGGCCGCGACATTTCCGGTTGGCTGGTGGTGGACAAACCTGCGGGCATGACATCGACAGCAGTGGTCAACAAGGTGCGTTGGGCGATGGACGCCAAGAAAGCGGGCCATGCGGGTACTCTGGACCCCGAAGCAACCGGCGTTCTGGCCGTGGCTTTGGGTGAGGCGACCAAAACCGTTCCTTACATCACCGATGCGCTGAAAGCCTACACTTTCACCGTGCGTTTGGGTCAGGCGACCAACACGGACGATGCTGAGGGCGAAGTGATTGCGCAAAGCGATGCGCGCCCGTCGGACGAGGATATCAAACAGGCGCTGCCCCCGTTTCTAGGGGATATCATGCAGGTCCCACCCAAGTTCTCGGCCGTGAAGATCGACGGGCAACGCGCCTATAAACTAGCCCGCGACGGCGAAGAGGTAGAGCTGTCCGCCCGCCCTCTCTGGGTCGAGGAACTGATCCTCGTTGATCGCCCCGACGCCGATCACGTGGTGCTGGAGATGACCTGCGGCAAAGGCGGATATGTCCGCTCGATCGCGCGGGATCTGGGTGAGGCTTTGGGATGCCACGGCCACGTCAAGGAACTCCGCCGCAACTGGTCCGGCCCTTTTGAGGCCGAAGATGGGTTGTCCATCGAACAGATCGACGAGATGGCCAAGACCGAGGCGCTGGACGACTACCTGCATCCGCTGGAAACCGGCCTGTCGGACCTGCCCGAGCTGAAATGCACCCTCGAAGGTGCCACACGTCTGCGCAACGGCAATCCGGGCATGGTGCTGGCCTCGGGCGTGGAATATGGCGATGAGGCCTGGGCCTCGTTCGACGGCAAGGCCGTGGCGGTAGGCATCTACAAATCCGGCGAGCTGCACCCAAGCCGGGTGTTCGTCACCTGAACTCCGTGTTAGGCGAAGGGCATGATTACCCGAACGCATACCAAGGGCGATGCGCCCTCGACCGCCGTCTACTCGGATTGCGAGAAATACCGCTATAGCCTGACCCGTGTTTGGGATCCGGCAGGGCGTAAGGCGCTGTTTGTGATGCTGAACCCGTCAACCGCGACTGAGGTGCAGAACGACCCGACGGTCGAGCGCTGCGAACGCCGCGCACGGGCGCTGGGGTTCGGGGCGTTTCAGGTCACCAACATCTTTGCCTGGCGCGACACCGATCCGCGCAAAATGCGCGCCGCCGCTGATCCGGTGGGGCCTGCAAACGACGCGGCCATTCTGGATGGCGCCCGATGGGCCGATCAGGTCATCGCGGCCTGGGGCACCCACGGCGCACATCTGGACCGCGGCCCGGCGGTTGAGGTGCTGCTGCGCGGCACCGGGCAGCCTCTGTTTCATCTAGGCCTGTCCAAAGCCGGGCACCCGAAACATCCGCTTTACATCGCCTATACACAGCAACCCGAACCCTGGTGACAAAGGGTTAACCACTCGGCCAGCTATGCTTTGACCGATGAACCGTTCGAATGGGACAGTGCCGTCAAGGCGTCTCATTTCTTTCGGAGGGTTCGATATGTTTCTGGCCGGTTTGATCGGATTGGCCGCCGTCGGCGGCGCAGCGTACGCCATTGGGGATGTGTTCATCGAAGACGAAGATGAGCAGGACGAGGGCGCGGAGGACGAAAGCCAGACGGAAATCAGCGAAGGTGAGTTCCTTGACGTAGGCGAGAGTTTCGAGCCGGCGCAGGACAGCGACGACACGACCACCGGCGGCACGGTGATCTCGGAACATGAAGGCGATCTGGTGATCGCCGGAAGCGACAACAACGATGTCATTACCGGGCAGAACGGCACGGACCAGATCAACGGCTATGGCGGTGACGACCACATCATGGGCGGCGATGGCGACGACGTGATGCACGGAGCCGAAGGTGAGGACACACTGTCCGGCGGTCAGGGCGATGACCTTCTACATGGCGAGGCAGACGATGACGCCCTGTTCGGGGATGAGGGCGATGACAGGCTCTACGGTCATTTCCTGACTTCCGACATTTTTTCGTATAAGTCATTGATATTATTATGCCTTGGTTGCCAAAAGGCACTACACGGACTTTTTTCGCCAGCGATTGTTTCGGAGTGTTGAGGGAGCTCAGGCTTTGGTCTGGCCAGTTTTTCGGGTGCGCCCGGGGGGTATCTTGAAAGGGGCTTCGTTCCAGGTCAGGCCGACGCAGGTGAGGATGCGTCTGGCATCGACCGTGGCATGGCTTGGCATGCCGTAGCGGTCAGGGGTGCCTTTGTGGCGCAGGATCGAGAGCTGCAATGCGTTCAACTCGTTGCGGATACGAGCCGGGCTCATCGGGTGTCCGAGCAGGTCCAGATGCTTGCGCAGGTGCTGCAGGCAGCAGAAGGCCATGTAGCAGATGGCGATATGGGCCCGGACCCGACGCGGCGACCAGTGATAGATGGGCCGGATTTTCAGATCGTGCTTGTTGGTGCGGAAGCAGGCTTCGATCTCCCACAACTGGTGATAGCGGGCAATGACGTCCTGTGCCTCCAGTTCGTCCGCACCATGAACAACAATGGCATGCAGCCCGTCCCATTGTGCCGCTGCCTTGATCTTTGCATCATCCAGCGTGACGTCCCCGCTGTCGGGGAAGGCCAGGAAGCGGCCATATCCCCGGCTGCTGAAGCTGCCGGGTTTGCGAGAGCGCTTGAGCTTCTTGTGCAGCTTTTCGATTGCCTTGTCGCGCTTGTGGGCATCATTGCGTGCCCGGGTGGGTGACCAGGTCACAATGACCCGCGCTCCCTCCTGGTCGATCACCTTGTACCAGCCCTTCTCGGTTGCCTCTTCAGAACCGTGTCCAGCCCAAGGCTGGCGTCCCTCCGGGCTCAAAATGTTCGCCTTCACGGCGGCCGGGGCGGACTTCATGCGATAGCCGAGGATGTAGGGCAGACCCTTGTTCTGCAACATCTGCTGGTTGTCCTTGCTGAGCATGGCGGCATCGGCCACGAACGTGACCCTGGCCACGTCGAAGCGTCCCTCCAACGCCTTCAGCGCAGCTTCCAGCGTATGACCTTCCCAGGTGTTTCCCGGGAAGAGTTCATAGCCCACAGGCAGCCCATCGGAGGTGACGATCAGCGCCAGCATGACCTGAGCGCGGTGATGCTTGCCATCCTTGCTGAAGCCCTTGGCCAGAAGATGATCCTGCTCGACCCCGTCCGCATCCTCGGCCGGGTCCTCGCGCTCGGTGTCAAAGGCCAGGGTCGTGCAATCGTAGAACAGCACGGTCACTGGCCCGCCCAGCAACTTCTCTGCCGCCGCGTGAGAGGTTTTGCAAATCCCGTCTATCACCGGCGTATTGATGTAATCCATGCTCCGATAGACCACGTCCAGATTGAGCGTGATGCCTGCCTGGTTCTCCAACGCCTCCACGGTCGCGCGCTTGCTCTCGGGCTGTGCGATCCGCGCCATAACCAGCTCTTTCACAATGCGATTGGCACTTTTACGCGCCGCCCCCAGAAGGGCCCCCCAACCCAGTTGGTCATACATCGTCCCCATGACATCCCGCAGACCCAGAGAGACCCGCGCCTCCTCACGGCACTCGGCAAGATCAACGCCAAGCTTGTCCGGCCGCGGAGCGCGGCGCACCAGCGCCTGCAGATCGGCATATTCCGTGGGCGTGAACAGTTCCATTTGCGGCGAGCGATCAATGCGTAATTGCTCCATCAAGCGGCCCGCCAGACGCTTGATATCCTCAATCTCGCTGTCGTTATGGGCCACACCCACATGGCGCAGGATCTTCTGGCGTACCTTGGAGCCGGTGCGGACGGATTCAACGATCTGGATCCGTGTGCGGTTGAGCTTTGCGTCATGTTTGGTGCGGATGAACATGGGCGAAGAGGTTAGCCATCTGAAGGCCCATGTCAATACTTTTTATAATAATGGGGCACTACAACGCGCCTCTGAGCAACCACACCTGAAAACAAACCAAAAACCCAGTCAGATCAACAAAAAGGTCGGAAGTCAGGAGATCAACGGCTATGGCGGTGACGACCACATCATGGGCGGCGATGGCGACGACGTGATGCACGGAGCCGAAGGTGAGGACACACTGTCCGGCGGTCAGGGCGATGACCTTCTACATGGCGAGGCAGACGATGACGCCCTGTTCGGGGATGAGGGCGATGACAGGCTCTACGGTCATTTCGGCGACGATCATTTGCAGGGCAGCGAAGGCAGTGACGCACTGTATGGTGGTCAGGGCGACGATGATCTGAACGGCGGAGAAGGCAATGACGCCCTGCATGGCGGCTATGGCGATGACACTCTGACCGGCGGCGCGGGCAAGGATGTGTTGTTCGGCGGCGAGGGCGACGACCTGTTGCTGGGCGATGAGGATAACGGCGAGACGGACTATCTGAACGGCGGCGCCGGAGAGGACACGATACTGGCCAAAGACGGCGACGTCGCGACCGGAGGCGCAGGCGAGGATGACATCATCGCCGACACGGAGAATTCCGAAGTCACCGTGATGGGCTTTCAACCCGGTGAGGATCGTCTTCTGATCACCTGGGAAGATCAGGACCCACCCGAGATCGACATCGAACAAGACCCCGAGAATGAGAACCTGACCCGCGTCAGCCTCAACGGCCACGAGGTCGCGCATCTGTTCGGGGCCGACGGGTTGACGGTGGACGATATCCATCTCCTGACCGAGGCTGAGTTGGCGGAATACTTGCCCGCTGGCTGAGCCGTCAGAATCCCTTTGCCATTCGCGCCAAAAGCGCCTATACGCGCCCATCCGCATCGGAATCGGTGCGGTTTTCTCCATGGGCCTGTGCTGGACGACATCCCGGCTTGCGCCATTAACTCTAACCTTTGAAGGAGACCCCGATGTCGATTACTGCCGCTGAAAAAGCACGCGTCATGAAAGAATTCGGCACCAAAGAGGGCGACACCGGTTCGCCTGAAGTCCAGGTTGCCATCCTGACCTCGCGCATCACCACCCTGACCGAGCACTTCAAGACCCACAAGAAAGACAACCACGGTCGTCGCGGTCTGCTCAAAATGGTCGCCCAGCGCCGTAAGCTGTTGGACTACCTGAAGGGCAAGGAAGAAGCACGCTATCAGGACCTGATCAAAAAGCTGGGCATCCGCCGCTAAGGGCTTTTTGTACGGACTTCAAGAACCAATACGTACAACTCGTACAGATTAAACGCTCGCTATTTGGCGGGCGTTTTTCGATTTGAAGGCCAGGCAGGAGTTTGCGCTCCGGCACCGCTCGTTGCCCCACGCATTCCAATGACATCAGATTGACTTGATGGTTTCCAAGCAGGTCGCCAATGCTCTAGCGTCCGGACCCAAAGAAAGCGGACTGCCACGCTTGCCCCATCAAAGTATTTAACTCGAAGGAATTGGGTGCCTTTAGCCCACCCATGGGGCAAAGTGTAATCTCGCCAAGGTATATCTGACCATTTTTGTGGTAGAGATCCACGCGCGCAAACTCGAACTGTCTTCCGATGCCTTCCGCGACTTCAATCATGTCGCCGATGAAAGTTGGCCGGGAAATCGGACTACCGCTACGGAAGAAGAGCTCCTCGTCTATGAAATTGAAGTTCCTGTCAAAAACAAGCTGTCTGTGTCTGCTCTGTCTGTCCAAATCCAATTGAATTGCGAGAATCCTGCCGCCGCCGACATGAAACTTCCAATCCGTAAGAGACTCGCCTTCATCACTTAAATCATGCTCCAGAAAAACCCGGTTGCCGATAAGGGAATACCACCACTCGCCAGCTTTGGTGCCGTGGGAATGCTCCAGCCAACCTGCGCTTTGTTTTTCAAGTTCTGAAGCATCCTCCTTTGCCATTGGAAGTGTGACTTTTTTGACAGATCCGGCACCAGAGTTCAGCTTTGCATAGTACCTGCCTTCAGGAAGGTTCGCTGCACCGAGAGCCTCATCTGAAATTGGGAAACGTGAACTCCAAACGGTTGGAATAGGCTTGACCTTTGTTTCCAACGCTTCGGGAATGTAATGATCTACGGCTAATTTGTCAGCAGCTGATGGCATGGGGATCGGAGCGAATAGTTTTGCAAGACTGAGTTTTTCGTAGAATCCGTCCGGATTTAGGAAATTTGGCGCCTTTCCATATTTGCCAAAATAGATTTTTACCGCGCGCGACAGTTTTTGAACGCAGACTTGTCTTGGCAGAACATCAATTCCGCGCAGGGTTCCGTGCGGAGCGGCAGTGTTTGTTCCAAACAACCCGCGATCAAAGATCTCTTTTGCACTGGTTTTGGCGACTTGCCGAAGCTCGAAGCTGCTGGGTTGATACAATTCTAATGAGCTTTTGCTTCTTGCGGCCAATCTCTTCCCCTGGATCTCGTGTCACTGTCGATGTGTGCTTTTCTGAGTATTCTTGCGAAGGCAGTCTACAAGAATTTGCCAGAAAATCGACAACGGGTAGAGACGAAACCACCTTCGGCAACGTGTTTTTTCAGGCGCCAAAAGGCAGTCTGGCACACAAGTCATGCAAAATGTACAACTCTCGGACAAAGCAAAACGCCCGCCATTCGGCGGGCGTCTTATTTGTCTTTAGTCTGAGGCTTACATCTTAGCCCTCTCTGATTTCAATGCCAGCCACAGGCAATAGCACATCATCAGAACCACCAGTGTGAACGGGATGCCTGTCGACACTGCCGCGCCTTGCAGAGCCGCAAGACCGCCGCCCAATAGCAGGGCGATTGCCACCAGACCCTCAAGCGTGCACCAGAACACCCGTTGGATCACCGGAGCATCCATCTTGCCTCCGGCGGTAATCGTATCAATCACCAACGAACCTGAATCCGACGAGGTCACAAAGAACACAACGATCAATATCAGGGCGATCGGCGCGATGATGCCATAGAGCGGCAGTTCCTTAAGGAAGCCGAACAGAGCGCCCTCGGGGGCATAGCTGTCGATCACGGTGGCGCGCACGCCTTCGGCTCCGCCTGCGTTCAGCATGTCGATCGCCGCGCCGCCGAAGGTCGACATCCAAAGGGCGCAGACCGCCGTGGGGGCCAGTAGCGCACAGAGGATGAACTCACGCACTGTGCGGCCCTTGGAAATGCGGGCGATGAACATGCCCACAAAGGGCGACCATGCGATCCACCAAGCCCAGTAGAAGGTCGTCCAACCGTGGAAGTAACTGGTGTCTTCTCGCCCGAACGGATTGGAGAGTGCCGGTAGATGGGTCACATAGTCCACCATCACGTTGAAATACCGCGAAATGGCTGTACCCACTCCGGTGACAATGATGACGAAAAGGAACAGACCAACGGCCATGATCATGTTGATCTCACTCAACCGTTTCACGCCCGCATCCATACCCAGTAGGACTGAGCCCAGCGCGATCAGCGTGATGCCGATGATCAGCAGGACGGTGACGGTTGGACTGGGTTCGATGCCGAAGACCTCGTTCAACCCAGCAGCAACTTGCTGCGCCCCAAGACCCAGAGAGGTCGTCAGACCGAACAGCGTTGCAAACACCGCCAGCGTGTCGATGAGATGACCCCACCAGCCCCAGACACGCTCACCCAGAAGCGGATAGAAAGCCGAGCGCAAAGTTAGAGGCAGGTCAAGGTTGTAGGCAAAGATCGCAAGGCTTAAACCAACCGCGGCATAAACCGCCCAGCCTTCAAGGCCCCAATGATGGATCGTGCCAACAATACCAATATACTCATTGCCGGGCACTGCGATGTCGATACCCAGGGGCCGGGCGTTCCCGCCTTCGGCAAAGTTGTAGTAAACCGGCTCCATCACGCCGAAAAACAGCAGACCGATACCAATACCGGCGGCGAACATCATCGCGATCCATCCGGCATAGGAATAGTCAGGCTTGGCGTCCTTGCCGCCGATCCTGACTTTGCCGACAGGCAGAACGATCAGAACCAGACAGAACAGGGTGATGGCGTTAACTGACAGGACGAGGAACCAGTCAAACGTGCTGGTGAGCCATGGCCTGAGCCAGCCAAAAAAGGCGGCCGCGGCCTCTTGATTGGCCAATGCGATCAAGACGAACGCAAAGATCAAAATACTCGAGATCAGGAAAACCGGGTTGTGGATATCCAAACCGAATGGCCGGACGTTGTCCTGACCCAGTTCATATTCGGTTTCGAAATCGTAGATCCGCGGATCCGGATCCAGCATTTTCTTGGTTTGAGCCATACTTTGCCCCTTTGCTCGCAAGCTGCAAACGCCAAGGTAGTCGGCCGGCTGACGGATATGAGTATGTTACCCCCTTGGCGTATTCCCGTCTCTTCGACCGTGGGTTCAGTGTTAACAGTCTACACTGCATACAGTTTTTTCAAAACTCATTCATTTTTTTTGTGTCGCTAACACGCGATATGTCCGGTGTATGTAACATGCGATCTGTCCGGTTCTATTCTGTCTCTGAGAGGAGGCGTTATGAACCGAGCAGAAGTGTTACAGGAAGTTCGACTGATGAAGTTTGAAGATGTGTATTCGCGGCGAAGCGCGAACAAGCTGACGCAAGAACAGGCGGCTGAGATACTGGGTGTATCCGTGCGCACCGTCAGGCGTTGGGAGGATCGATTTGAGGCGGATGGTGCAGAAGGTCTGTACGACCGTCGGCTTGGCAAACTGGCCAACAATCGTGTTGCCACGGATAAGGTCATGGAGATGCTTGAACTGTTTGATACCAAGTACTGGGATTACACGCCGAAGCATTTCCACGAGAAGCTGGTGGCCCACCATGGTTTCACACAGAGCTACAACTGGGTGCGGCTTACACTGCAGCGCCACGGCCGGGTTCAGGCAGCACCCCGACGAGGTGCCCATCGGCGCAAGCGGCCCCGCCGTCCGATGGTTGGCATGATGTTGCATCAGGACGGCTCCAGCCATGAATGGGTTCCGGGTCAGTGGTGGGATCTGATCGTCACCATGGACGATGCCACCAACCGGGTTTATTCGGCATTCTTTGTCGAGGAAGAAGGGACGATGAGCAGTTTTCAGGGGCTGACAGAGGTGATCGAGGCGCAAGGTCTGTTTTGCTCGCTCTATGCCGATCGGGGCTCTCATTACTGGCATACGCCCGAAGCGGGCGGCAAAGTGGACAAGGACAATCTGACCCAGGTCGGGCGCGCCTTGCAGCAACTCGGCATTGAGCTGATCCCGGCCTATTCACCGCAGGCCCGTGGACGGTCTGAACGCATGTTTGGCACGTTCCAGAACCGATTGCCGCAGGAACTGCGGTCCCATGGGATCACAACCATTGAAGAGGCCAATCAGTTCCTGAAAGAGGTCTATCTTCCCGAACACAATGCCCTGTTTGCAAAGGAGCCGGAGGATACGACCTCGGCCTTCGTGCCGTTTACAGGCAATGTGCGCGACACCCTGTGTGTGCAGGAAGACCGCGTCGTCGGCAACGACAATACGGTGCGCTACAAGGGCCTGGTCATGCAGATCGCGGCAGACAGGCACCGTCATCATTTCGTCAAGGCGAAGGTCAGGGTCCACGAATACCCCGATGGTCAACTGGTCATCTTCCACGGCCCGAGATGCATTGGCCGCTACCAGCCTGACGGATCACCCATCACACAGGAGGATAGCAAACACAAAGTCGCGTGACCCGCTTCGACGTGGCGCGAACGCGGTGGCCCAAATCTACGGTCGCCTACGGCTCCCTCCGAATTGGGCCACCGCGCAATCAACTGAAGCGGACAATTGGCATGTTACCTACACCGGACAATTCAGAATGTTCTCGACACTCATTCATTTTTTTGAATCTTACGCCCCTTGGGAACTGACATTTCGCAGCCCCAAAAAAAGCGCAGCGCAGGGTGCTTAAATTCCAGTCTGCACGTTTCTGCCAATCGCAGCGGTTCCCCTTTCCTTTCAACGCATTCTCATGTATGCGCGCGGGTATCTGAGACGTTGTGCCCTGACCCCGGCACTCGAATGGAAGATAAAGTGGGGTCGGCGGCAATGGGGCCGCCATGCAAACCGGAGACCCGCAGGGGCGGGAGTGCTCCGTTCTAGGATACGCATATGTTTGATGTAACTAAGAAATCTATGCAGTGGGGCGAAGATACGCTTACACTGGAAACAGGCAAGGTTGCCCGTCAGGCGGACGGCACCGTGATTGCCACGCTGGGCGAAACCAGCGTCATGGCCAACGTGACCTTTGCCAAGCAGCAAAAGCCCGGTCAGGATTTTTTCCCGCTGACCGTCCACTACCAAGAGAAATACTACGCCGCCGGTAAGGTTCCGGGTGGCTTCTTCAAGCGTGAGGCGCGCCCGACCGAGAAAGAGACGCTGACCGCGCGTCTGATCGACCGTCCGATCCGCCCGCTGTTCGTTGACGGTTTCAAAAACGAAGTTCTGGTGATGTGCACCGTACTTAGCCACGATCTGGTCAACGACCCCGACATCGTTGCAATGATCGCGGCATCCGCTGCTCTGACCATTTCCGGCGCGCCGTTCATGGGCCCGATCGCCGGTGCCCGTGTTGGTTTCGTGGATGGCGAATACGTCCTGAACCCGACCGTCGACGACATGCAGGACCTGCGCCTGAACCCCGAACAGCGTCTGGACCTGGTTGTGGCCGGTACCAAGAACGCCGTGATGATGGTGGAATCGGAAGCTTACGAGCTGTCCGAGGCCGAAATGCTGGGTGCCGTGAACTTCGCGCATGAGCAAATCCAGCCGGTTCTGGACCTGATCATTGATCTGGCCGAAGAAACCGCAAAAGAGCCGTTTGAATTCGTCGCCCCCTACTATTCGGAGCTGTACGCCGCTGTTGCCGCAGCGGGTGAAGAGCAGATGCGCGCCGCCTTCGCAATCACCGACAAGCAAGCGCGTACCGCCGCTGTTGCCGCGGCCCGTGAAGCAATCAAAGAAGCGCTGACCGAGGAACAGCTGGAAGACGCCAATCTTGGGTCGGCGATGAAAAAGCTGGAAGCCGGCATCCTGCGCGGTGACGTCGTCAAAGGCGGCAAGCGCATCGATGGTCGTTCGACCACCGACGTGCGTGCCATCGAAGCCGAAACCTCGCTGCTGCCGCGTACCCACGGTTCCGCCCTGTTCACCCGTGGTGAAACTCAGGCACTGGCCGTGACCACGCTGGGCACCGGTGACGATGAGCAATTCATCGACGCGCTGCATGGCAACTTCAAATCGAACTTCCTGCTGCACTACAACTTCCCTCCGTATTCGGTGGGTGAAGTGGGCCGCGTTGGCTCGCCCGGCCGTCGTGAAATCGGCCACGGCAAGCTGGCATGGCGCGCGCTGCAGGCGGTTCTGCCTGCGCCGACCGACTTCCCCTACACCGTTCGCGTGGTGTCCGAGATCACTGAATCCAACGGCTCGTCCTCGATGGCCTCTGTCTGCGGCGGCTCGCTGTCGATGATGGACGCGGGTGTTCCTCTGAAAGCACCGGTTGCCGGTGTGGCCATGGGTCTGATCCTGGAAGATGACGGTGACTATGCTGTTCTGACCGACATCCTGGGTGACGAAGACCACCTGGGCGATATGGACTTCAAAGTGGCAGGGACCGAGAACGGCATCACCTCGCTGCAGATGGACATCAAGGTCGCAGGCATCACGCCGCAGATCATGGAAACCGCTCTGGCGCAGGCCAAAGACGGCCGTATGCACATTCTGGGCGAGATGGGCAAAGCCCTGTCTGAAACAGCCGAATTCTCGGTCCACGCTCCGCGCATCGAGACCATGAACATCCCAACCGACAAGATCCGCGAAGTGATCGGCTCGGGCGGTAAGGTCATCCGCGAGATCGTTGAGGTTTCGGGTGCCAAGGTCGACATCAACGACGACGGCGTCATCAAGATCGCCTCGCCGGATGGTGAATCGATCCAGAAGGCCTATGACATGATCTATTCGATCGTGGCCGAGCCGGAAGAAGGTCAGATCTACACCGGTAAAGTGGTCAAGATCGTCGACTTCGGTGCCTTCGTGAACTTCTTTGGCAAGCGCGACGGTCTGGTCCACGTGTCCCAGATCGAAAACCGCCGCCTGAACCATCCGTCGGACGTTCTGAAGGAAGGTCAGGAAGTAAAGGTCAAACTGCTGGGCTTCGACGATCGCGGCAAAGTCCGCTTGTCGATGAAAGTCGTCGATCAAGAAACTGGCGAAGAGATCGTTCCCGAGAAGAAAGAAAAGAAAGAAGACGCAGAGTAATCTGTTCTACTTTCAAATGATGAAGGCCCCGGTGAAACCACCGGGGCCTTTTTTGTGGTACAGTGCCGCCCAGCAGGAGGGTTAGCGATGTCTAACAAGGAGCAGATGGATGAACTGGCCCGGCTGTACCTACAAGCCATCGAAAGCGGTGACCTAACCGCGATGCTAAACCTTTTTGCCGAGGACGCGACGGCAACCTCTCCGATATCGGGCAAGCAACCGGCGCGTGACTTCTATACCAACGTTATGAACATCACGAGCGACCGGTCCACCCTTCACAAGAACACCTTTGCCGATACATCCGGTGCGCCGCAGATGGCGGTTCATTTCAACTACACCCGCACCATCCGAAACGGGCACCCTGAAACGATTGAATGCGTAGACCTGTTTGAACTGACCGAGGATCAAACCCGATTCCAATCGGTGCGGATCATCTATGACACCGCACCGGTTCTTGTGGATTTTGGTGAAGCCTGATCCTTAGTGCGCCACCCCAGACGGACCGTGCTTCATGGCATGCCACTGACCATAGCTGTCGTTCAAATCCAACTTGATCGCCGCGTCGGCCTTGGTCGAGGCACTGCCGATCTCGGCTAAGGTAAATTCAATCCCGCCTGGAATGTCGATCCGCACGCGATGTGGGCCACCACCATGCGGCGCTTCAATGGGACGGCCGGTCGAGTTCAGCACATCTCCGATAGACACCTTTGCCGTACGCTCCTCCATATCCATCTCGAAATCTATCGGCAGAAATAGGGTCTCATGCACGGTTTTGCACATCGCACGGAAGACGAACCAATGGGTCGCCATCTCTTCGGTCTCTTCCCCGTGAAAGACCTTTTCTAGTGCGGCCCTCTGAGCATCTGAGGCGCTTGGATCGATGATCACCTGCATTTCGCCTCCGCCCTCGAAGATCGGACCCGGCCAGGCATAGATCAATGCTGCCTTGGCACCCGCTAAGTCGGTATCTCCAAAATGGCCTTTCGAGACTTCAAGCACTTCGAACCCACGGCAATTGCCCTGTGTTGGAAGTTCCTCGAACTGGCAAGGGCACGCGTAACCGCAATTACAGTTCCCAAAAGCATCACCTTCAACATACCAATCTGTAAAAGCCATCGACTTCTCCTGTGTTTCACAGTGTGATCGCCCGATGGTGCGGATGCCTGGTTTTTCTGCCTATCGCACCGTAGCATATTTCTGTCCTTTCAAGAACCGGTCACCAAAACCGCTCGCACTAGTTCAGCCTGCAAAAAATGAACGCCCATTTCTCTCGCGTTGCTCTTCCCCCTCACGCGCCCGTGTTCTATTCACGCATCATGCGATCCTTTGTCATCCATATGTCTACCAGCACGGCCCGCCGCGCCAATGCAGACCAGCTGTGCGACGACCTGCCGAATGCCGAACTCTTCGAGGCGACCAATGGGCGCGACGCGGACCAGATCGCAGATGTCCGTCTGCATCCCGGCAACCTGCACAAACCAAACTACCCGTTCGACCTGCGCCCTGCAGAAATCGGCGTGTTCCAAAGCCACCGGCGTCTCTGGCAAAAACTGGTGGATGAAGAGATCGACCTGGCTATCATCACCGAGGATGACCTGCGCGTCGATCCTGACAAAATGGCACAAGCAATCAAAATGCTGCACGCCATCGCCACCCCAGATCACTATATCCGCATCCCCGTCAAACAACGCGAAGTCGCGGCCCACAAACTGGCCGAGCAAGACGGCCTAAGCCTGATCCTGCCCAAAGTGATCGGCCTGCAATGCGTCTGCCAGATGGTCGGCCGCAATGCTGCCGAACGGCTCCTAAAGGCGACGGATCAAATCGACCGTCCCGTGGATACATTCCTGCAAATGCACTGGATCACCGGCCAGCCAATCCATGCCCTTCTAGGCACCGGAAACCGCGAAGTGGCCCGCGATATCGGCGGTTCAACCATCCAGACGAAACCGCCCTTCTCAGACAAACTGACCCGCGAAGTCAAACGCGCCGCTTACCGAGCACAGCTCCACCTGCACCCGCAGCGCCCGCCTGCTTCATCTGGCTGAAAATATCCTCGGGGGGAATCGCGCTCAAGCGCGATGGGGGGCAGACAGCCCCCCTGACACGACCTAAATCAGGACGGAGCCTTGGTCTTGCGCAGATACGGGAAGATCGTCTCGAACTCACCAAACTTCGCCTTGGCGTCTTCGTTCGAAACGGTCGGCGGGATGATCACGTCCTCACCCGGTACCCAGTTCGCGGGTGTCGCAACACCCTTCGACGACATCTGCAATCCGTCCAGCGCCCGCAGGATCTCAGCAAAGTTCCGACCAACAGTCATCGGATAGGTCATCGACAGTTTCAACTGCTTGTCGGGCCCGATAATGAAAACCGAACGTACGGTGGCGCTATCCGCAGGGGTGCGGCCGTCGGGCAGATAGGCCTCGGCAGGCAGCATGTCAAAGGCCTTGGACACCGCCAGCCCGTCATCTGCAATGATCGGGAAACCGGGGGTTGCCTTACCATAGGCTTCGATGTCTTTCTTCCACTTCTTGTGGTCCTCGACCCCGTCGACCGAAACACCGATCACCTTGGTATTGCGCGCCGCCCATTCGTCGTTCAACTGGGCCACAGCCGAAAACTCGGTGGTGCAGACCGGGGTGAAGTCCTTGGGATGCGAGAACAGGATCGCCCAGCTATCACCAATCCAATCGTGAAACTGAATGGTGCCCTGATCCGTCTCTGCGGTGAAATTCGGGACCGTGTCGTTGATACGCAAACCCATGGTGCAACTCCTTCTTTGGCTACTGACCGAGTCGAATGCAGTGAACCTAACCACTTTGCGCCAGAGTTAAACCTTCCGCAAAAGTCTTTTTCCGGAACGTCGCCAAGCAAATTTGATCAAATTACCCCCTTGCCGCGCCTCAGAGCGAATGACAGACTGCGCGGCAAAACCAGTCTTTGACATCACGGCCCGGAGGATACGCCATGATCGAAAAACACGATTTCTACATTAACGGTCAATGGGTTGCTCCATCTGAGGCGAATGATTTCGAGGTAATCAATCCCTCGACCGAGGAACCCTGCGCGGTGATCTCCCTCGGCTCTCAGGCCGACACTGACGCTGCCGTTGCCGCGGCCAAGGCGGCCTTGCCCGGCTGGATGGCAACGCCGGTCCAAGAGCGTATCGCCTTGGTCGAAAAGCTGGCCGACCTCTACATGACCCGATCCGAGGATCTGGCGCAGGCCATGTCGCTTGAGATGGGCGCGCCGATCGACATGTCGCGCACGGCTCAATCCGGTGCCGGGATCTATCACCTCAAGAACTTCATCCGCGCTGCCAAGGCGTTTGAATTCGAGCGTCCTCTGGGCGATCACGCCCCCAATGATCGCATCATTTATGAAGCCGTTGGTGTCGCAGGTCTGATCACCCCGTGGAACTGGCCAATGAACCAGATCACCCTCAAGGTAGGCGCGGCGGCCATCGCGGGCTGTACGATGGTTCTGAAACCGTCCGAGCAGAGCCCCCTGAATGCGATGATCTTTGCCGAACTGATGGACGAGGCAGGTTTCCCACCCGGAGTATTCAATCTGGTGAACGGCGATGGCGTCGGTGTCGGTTCGCAACTCTCTGCACATCCGGATGTGGACATGATCAGCTTCACCGGCTCGACACGCGCGGGTACCGCGATCTCAAAAAGCGCTGCCGATACACTGAAGAAGGTGCATCTGGAGCTGGGCGGCAAAGGCGCCAACGTGATCTTTGAGGATGCGGATGAGAAAGCCGTGAAACGCGGCGTTCTGCACATGATGAACAACACCGGCCAAAGCTGTAACGCTCCAAGCCGGATGCTGGTGCAGCGCCCGATTTATGACAAGGCCGTAGAGACCGCAGCCGAAGTGGCCAACGCTGTCACGGTCGGTCCTGCGACGGAGGAAGGCCGACATATCGGCCCCGTTGTGAATGAGCTTCAGTGGACCAAAATTCAGGACCTGATCCAAGCTGGTATCGATGAAGGCGCGCGGCTGGTCGCGGGCGGCACAGGGCGGCCCGAGGGGCTGAACAAGGGCTACTATGTGCGCCCGACGGTGTTTGCCGATACCAACAATCAGATGACCATTGCGCGGCAAGAGATCTTCGGCCCAGTCCTGACCATGATCCCCTTCGACACCGAGGAAGAAGCCGTCGAGATCGCCAATGACACGCCCTATGGCCTGACCAACTATGTCCAAACACAGGATGGCGCGCGCGCCAACCGTATGGCGCGGGTATTGCGATCCGGGATGGTTGAGATGAACGGCCAGTCGCGCAGCGCGGGTTCTCCGTTCGGCGGCATGAAGCAATCCGGCAATGGTCGCGAGGGCGGCGTATTTGGTCTGGAAGACTTCCTTGAGATCAAAGCCGTCGGCGGCTGGGCAGCAGAATAGCCATACAACCTGATCCAGAAGGTATGGTGAGGCTCGGGCAGAGCCTCGCCCTTTTTTTTAGGCTGGACGCAAAACCAGCTGGGGTTGCCCGTCAGACGTCCTTTGTGCTGAGCGTCCATCCCAACCGATCACCCCGGTTACACGTTGGCGGTACGAGGAAAAGCTCTCGAACTGCACCACATCAACTGGCGTTTCAAAATGCAGGGTAACCCTGCGGTTGGATCCGTCACCCAACAGGGTCATGCCGCGTATTTCGGCTGAGAACGGCTGCCCCAGATATCGCCCTTCAACCCGATCTCCGACACGCAAGTGCATGCGGTTTCCAGCTTTGGCGTGCAGTGTATTCCAATCCCGAACGCCATATTGATGGGCGAGCATCTCCAACGCCTCGCTATGTGAAAGGGTCACATCTTTGGCGCGTAGGTCTTCACGCAAGCGCTTGGCCTGCGCTTTCAACTCGTCTATCGGTGGGATCGTTCTTTGTATCGTCATCATGTGCCTCGTTTCCTTGAACGGGCGCGAAATCTGGACGGGGTTCGCATTGCCATCCGCGCGCCGTGAAAGTGGCAACAGATGTACTTATTCAGGGTTTCACCAAAGCCAATGGCCGCGAACGGCAGGGGACCCAAACCTTGCGCGTTCTTTGGCACTGCATGGTTGCAGAGTCAATCAGGCATCCGCCTGCGCAGCCTCATAGGCCAGCATCGCGCGCTTCACTGGCAGACCCCAGTGGTATCCGCCCAGACCGCCCGACTTGCGCAAGGCCCGGTGACATGGGATCAGCCAACTGACCGGGTTGCGCCCAACCGCCGTGCCAACTGCGCGCACCGCCTGCGGCGACCCCACCCGCTGCGCGATCTCTGAATAGGTTGTGACCTGACCCGAGGGGATGTGCATCAGCGCCTCCCACACCTTGATCTGCAGGGGTGAGCCGATCAGATGCAGTGGCGTCTCAGACCGGTCCGCGCCGAAGGAGGCCTCAACCCAAGGACGCAGCTTTTCGGTATCCTCGACGAAATTGGCCTTGGGCCAGCGCGCGGTCATGTCCTCCATCGCGGCGGCCTCGCCGGTTTCGGCACCGAACGCAATTCCACAGATGCCCTTGTCGGTCCCCATGACCAATGCCGGACCAAAGGGACAATCGAACCACCCCCAATAGACGGTCAGGCCAGCGCCTTTACGGGCGTACTCACCTGGGCTCATGGATTCCCATTTCAGGAACAAATCATGCAGCCGGCCACTGCCGGACAGGCCGACATTATGGGCGGTCTCCAACGTGGTGAACCGTTCCCGCAGCAGGGCTTTGGCATGGCCCAGCGTCAGATATTGCTGGTACCGTTTCGGCGACACCCCGGTCCAGCGCGAGAACAGGCGCTGGAAATGGGCGGGGCTCATGCCCATCTGACCGGCCAGTTCTTCAAGGCTGAGGGTTTCGCCGCCCTGATCAATCAAGTCGATCGCGCGGCGCATGACGTTGTAGTGATATCCGCTTTCGGGGGTCTGGACGTTCATGGCTTTCACCTCATCTGTTGATCTGAATCATAACGCGCAGCTCACGCCCCCGCGACCCGGAACTTGCGCATTGGCTTTGGGCTTGTGTCACTGGCCCTTGGGCGGCATTAAGGCTCGGATGGCAAAGCAACTCGATTACCACACGATCCGCGAGATCTTTACGCGCTTTCAAGAGGCCGACCCGGAACCCAAGGGCGAGCTGGAGCATGTGAACGTCTACACTCTGGTCGTGGCAGTAGCGCTTTCGGCGCAGGCGACCGATGCGGGCGTCAACAAAGCCACGCGCGAGCTGTTCAAGATCGCAGATACTCCGCAAAAGATGCTGGATCTCGGCGAAGAGGGCCTGATCGAGCATATCAAAACCATCGGCCTGTTCCGCCAGAAGGCGAAGAACGTCATTAAGCTCAGCCGTATTCTAGTCGAGGACTACGATGGCGAAGTTCCCAATTCCCGCGCCGCGCTGCAATCGCTGCCCGGTGTGGGACGCAAGACGGCCAATGTGGTTCTGAACATGTGGTGGCGGCAACCGGCGCAAGCGGTAGACACGCATATCTTCCGTGTCGGCAACCGCACTGGTATCTGCCCCGGCAAGGACGTAGATGCCGTCGAACGCGCCATTGAGGATAATATTCCAGCCGACTTTCAACTCCATGCACATCACTGGCTGATCCTGCACGGGCGCTATCACTGCAAGGCGCGCAAGCCGCAATGCCTGACCTGCATCATCCGTGATCTCTGTCAATTCGAGGACAAGACCCTATGAAAACCTACCAACTGACCGGCATCGGAAATGCCGTTGTGGATGTCATTTCCCAAGCCGATGACAGTTTCCTGGAACTGATGGGCATCGAAAAAGGCATCATGCAACTGATCGAGCAGGAGCGCGGAGAAGTGCTCTATGCCTCGATGGAGGGTCGGGTGCAGACGCCGGGTGGGTCTGTCGCGAACACCATTGCGGGCGCGGGTGCGCTGGGTCTGGATGCTGCCTTTATTGGCCGTGTGCATGATGACGCGTTGGGTAGATTCTATGCCGATGCGATGAACGAAGACGGCGTGGATTTCGTGAACCCACCTGTGCCGGGCGGCGAGCTACCAACCTCACGCTCGATGATCTTTGTCTCGCCCGATGGCGAGCGGTCGATGAACACCTATCTGGGGATTTCCTCGGAACTGTCCTCTCAGGACGTCTCGGACGAGGTTGCCGGGAACAGCCAGATCATGTTCCTCGAAGGCTATCTCTTCGACAAGGAAAAGGGCAAAGCCGCGTTTCTTGAGGCCGCGCGCGCCTGTCACAGAGGTGGCGGCAAGGCCGGTATCGCCATTTCCGATCCTTTCTGCGTCGAGCGCCACCGGGTCGATTTCCTGCTGCTGATCGAGAACGAACTGGACTTCGTGATCGGCAACGAGGCTGAGATCAAATCGCTGTTCGAAACCGAGAATCTTGAGGACGCACTGGCCAAAACCGCCGCAATCTGCCCTCTGGTCGTCTGCACCCGTTCGGGCGACGGCGTGACGGTTCTGAACGGCGATACCCGTCACGATGTTGCGGTCGAAAAGGTAGTGCCCGTAGATGCGACCGGCGCAGGCGATCAGTTCGCAGCCGGTTTCCTGTACGGCATGGCCACTGGCCGCGACTATGAGACCTGCGCCAAGATCGGCAATGTCTGCGCGCGCGAAGTGATCAGCCATATCGGTCCGCGCCCCGAAGCCAACTTGCAAGAATTGCTGCGGGAAGAAGGATTGCTGTAAAGCGCTAAGCCGGAACAGCGCCGACCCGCGGGGAGGCGCATCCGGCCTCCGATATTAAGAGCTTTATCGCGGCCAGATTCTGATAGGCTCAAGCTGCGCCCAACGCTGCAAAAGCGCCGCCCCGAGGGGGCGGGTCGGTGCTGGCGCGGCGGCCTGCGGCCTTTGCTCCGCGCCGTTAGGAGCCAGCCCCTGCGTCATTCAACGCCCAATCATATTCATAAGCATTCACACGTTGGGCTTGCTTGAGGCGCTGTTGCAACTCCGGGTTGGCTGCTGTTCCGAGATAGGCGATCACGACCTGTTCATTCGCCCCGAAATCCTCGCGGAACCAAATGTAGATTTTCGACAGGATCAACCGCCCCTGATCATCGAACCGCACTCCTCGCGGGTCGTTGACATAGGCGCGCTCGGCGGCGGCAAGGTCGCGTTCCAAGGTCTTGGCCTCCCACGCGCGGGCCATCAGGTTCGGACATCCCACCGCTGCGCAGTTCAGCGCGTAGTGAATGCGCGGCTCATTGAAGGTCGCTCGGATGATGCGGTGTTCGATGTCGTTCAGGGTCAAGCTCTGACCCGAGACCACGGCCAAAGGACTACCCCAAGGGCCGATCGAAAGCGGCCCATCCTTGATATCCCGGATCGAGGCGACCGGATAGGCCTCAAGCACCACATCCACCGTCAGCGCGTTATAGAGGTTGATCCAATAGGTCAATTGCTGATCGCGGGTCAGATCGGCCGGATCAACGGTCTGCAGCCCGGTCAGATAAGCATCCAGCAGCGCGCCATCTGCCGCACTCACCTGTCCATAGGCCACCCGGTTCACGCCGCGCGCATCGGGGGTCACGTAGCGGGTCAGAAAGCGGGTCCAATCGCCATGATCCACCCTCTCACCCGGGGGGGGCGCGGCGCGGGTCAGGGCCGAGTCGGGCAAGGGCGTCGCGGCAGGCACGGCCAACCTCTCCACACTGGCGCAAGCAGCCAGAAGCGGCAGCAGCATCAGGATCAGAACCTGTCTCATGAAGCGTCCTTTCGGCTTTGACGAGCAGCGCGCAACTGCCCTTTGAGGCGTTTCAGCGGAGCCGCCTCGGGATCTTTCAACGCCGGCAAGTCCGGACGAGTTGACAGGCCGCGCGTCGCCGAGTTCCACCAATAGGTGCCCATCGGACGGTCCACCCGATCCGGCGCGGCCAGATGCTGATCGCGCTGTGCGTTGTGGACGCACATGGAGAGCGGCCCATTGGCTGTCGCAACCATGAACACGCAAGAGGCGCAGCGGTCTTCCTCTAACGCATCCGCAGCCATGAAATTGTGGATGAATACGGCCTGCCGCCGTACCGGGCCGCGTAGCACCCCCGACCCCAGCCGCAGAAGGCAGCCCACCAGATGGCCAAGCGCCCAAAGGGCCAGCAGTGGATGGCGGCGGATCAGGCGTCCCACGCTGGGGCGGATGCGGATATGAGCGTCCTGTCCGGTATCCACATCTTCCAGCGCCGTTATCACCCGCTGAACCAAGCGCTGGTTCGACAGCAACGACACGGCCTTGCCCCCCGCAGAAACAACGCTGCCATACCGGTTGCAACTGGAATGCCCGACGGCCGCCGAGTCGAAATGCAAAGACGTGCCATAGCCTTGCTCGACCGCGCGGATGACGCTGTCTTGCGTGATTGCATCGGGTCGCGCCCGCAACACACCGCGCCCGGTATCCGCTTGCATCTGGAACGAGACAAAACCGACCTCGGGTTGATCCCGCAGAAACCGGGCCAAAGAAGGGATTTCAGCAAAGTTGCCGCCAAAAACGGTCGTGTTGAAGAGGATACGCAGCCCCAAACCACGCGCCCGGTCGATATAGGTTTTGCGCACGCGGTTGAGCTCCACCTCGGAGACGAACCCGTTGCGCTCTTGCGTCATGTCCACGTGAAAGGCCACGTCATCCAGCCCTGCGGCGGCCAACCGCGTCAGCATCGCCCGGCTGGCGCGGATACCGTTGGTCATCAGGCACGAGCGCATACCCAGCCGCCTGATCTCGCGGCAGAGCGCCTCAAGATCGTCAACCTTGCGCAGCGTCGGGTCGCCGCCGGTCAATTGCACGGAAACGCCGCGGCCATAGTGGCTGCGGATCGTGGCAATCCGCGCGAACAGGACCGACAGCGGAGGATCATAGGTCATCTCGGCCCGGTCCGAGAGGTAGCAGAGCGTGCAGTCCAGATTGCAGCGCTGCGTCACCTCAAGCGCGACGCAGGCCATCGGGTAGAACCGCCCTGCCGTTTGAGAGGGACCGAACTCTCCGCACCCGCGCAATCCCTCACGCAGAGGCGCGCGCCGGTCCGAGCCCTGAAATCGCCGTCCGGCGGGTTTGGTGTTGATGTGGTCTGGCAGGGTGTCTTTCATGCCCCCAAGCTAGAGGCACGCCCTAACCCGAACCACGCCCCCTCACGGCAACGTGCAGGCTGGTGATCAGCTCAGATGATTCTCAAAAGCCGCGATCACCCGCTCATAGACCGCGCGCTTGAACGGCACGATTTCTTCAACCAATTGGTCCGGGGACTGCCATTTCCAGCTGGTGAATTCTGGATGGTCCGTTGCAATATTGATCTGGTCGTCCTGGCCGGTGAAGCGCAGCAGAAACCATTTCTGCTCTTGCCCGCGATAACGGCCTTTCCAGATTTTCGGAACGATGTCGTGGGGCAGATCATAGGGCAGCCAGCCGTCAGTCTCGGCCACCACCTCGACCAGGTTAGCTGTCACGCCGGTCTCTTCCCATAGTTCGCGCAGCGCCGCATCTTGGGGGTCCTCGCCCTTATCCACCCCGCCCTGAGGCATCTGCCACGCGTCTTTGTGGCGGTCATTGCGCTGGCCGACAAAGATCTTGCCCTCGGCATTCATCAGCATCAGCCCGACACAGGGGCGATAGGGCAGTTTGGCGATCTCTTCCGGGGTCATGCGAGGCCTCATGGACATGGTTCGCGACCTCTCTATCAAGCCGCGCGACAGGCGCAAAGGGGATGACGTTAGGTTTCGCGTGACAATGTTTACGCGAACGTCAATCTATTTCTCAACTTCGGAAGGGAGAGTTCGCCATGACTGCGTACCCAAACATGCTGGCCCCGCTGGACCTGGGCTTTACCACGTTGAAGAACCGCGTGCTGATGGGCTCGATGCATACCGGGTTGGAAGAGACCGGCGACTGGAACCGAGTGGCCGAGTTCTATGCGGATCGCGCACGCGGCGGCGTGGCGCTGATGGTGACGGGCGGGATCGGCCCGAACCTCGAAGGGTCTGTCCTGCCGGGCGCGGCGATGATGACCACCGACAAGGACGTGACGAACCATTCTATTGTGACCGACCGCGTGCATGAGGCGGGCGGCAAGATCGCGATGCAAATTCTGCACGCCGGACGTTATGCCTACGGCCCCAAATGCGTGGCACCCAGCCCGGTGAAATCCCCGATTTCTCCGTTCCCGCCCAGTGAGCTGGACGAAGACGGGATCGAGAAGCAGATCAGCGACATCGTGAATGCAGCTGTCCTCGCCCAGAAGGCGGGTTATGACGGGGTCGAGATCATGGGCTCTGAAGGGTATTTCCTGAACCAGTTCCTCGTGACCCACACCAACAAACGCGAGGATCGCTGGGGCGGCTCCTATGAGAACCGGATGCGCCTGCCGATCGAGGTCGTGCGGCGCACGCGTGAGGCAACGGGTACTGATTTCATCATCATCTATCGCCTGTCGATGATCGATCTGGTCCCGAATGGCTCGACCCACGACGAGGTGGTCGAACTTGCACAGAGGATCGAACAAGCCGGTGCCACGATCATCAACACCGGCATCGGCTGGCACGAGGCACGGATTCCCACCATCGCCACCAGCGTACCGCGCGCGGCGTTTGCCTGGGTAACCAAGAAGCTGATGGGCAAGGTTGGCATCCCGGTGATCACCTCGAACCGGATCAATACGCCCGAGGTCGCCGAAGAGGTTCTGTCGACCGGCTGTGCCGACATGGTCTCGCTGGCGCGTCCGATGCTGGCAGATGCGGATTTCGTCAACAAGGCGATTGCCGGTCAGTCCGCGCAGATCGCGCCGTGTATCGCCTGCAACCAGGCCTGCCTGGACCATACGTTCGGCGGCAAGCTGACCTCCTGCCTGGTCAACCCACGTGCCTGCCATGAAACCGAACTGGTCATTGGCAAGGCCGAGACGCGCAAGACCGTTGCCATTGTGGGCGCTGGCCCGGCCGGCCTGTCTACCGCTATGACCGCCGCGCAGCGCGGTCATGACGTCACGCTGTTCGACCGCGCCTCGGAGATCGGCGGACAGTTGAACATGGCGAAACAGGTGCCGGGGAAAGAGGAATTCTGGGGGCTGGTCGATTGGTACCGCACCATGATGGAAGATCTGGGCGTGAAGGTGGAATTGAACCGCGAAGTCAGCGCCGACGACCTGACCGGCTTTGACGAAGTCGTCATCGCCACCGGCGTCACCCCGCGTGATCCGGAAATCCCCGGTCAGGACCGCGACAACGTCATCAGCTATATCGACGTGCTGCGCGAGAAAGCAGAGGTCGGCAAATCCGTCGCCGTGATCGGTGCGGGCGGGATCGGCTTTGACGTGTCCGAGTTCCTGCTGGAGGACGGTCACAGCATCACCACCGACCTGCCTGCCTGGATGAAGGAATGGGGCGTGACCGACCCGGAACAGCACCGCTCGGGTCTTGCACCGGAAGGCCCTCAGCCTGCAGCCCCAGCACGTCAGATCACGCTGCTGCAGCGCAAGAAACAGGCGCATGGCAAAGGCTTGGGCAAGACAACCGGCTGGATTCACCGCGCGACACTCAAGATGAAAAACGTCAACTTCGTGGGCGGCGTGAATCACGAGCATATCGACGATGACGGCCTGCATATCAGCTTTGGTGAAGAGCGCGCCGACCCGACGGTGATT
>NZ_CBDAQX010000029.1:0-7539 GCF_965199275.1 Ruegeria sp.
CCTCGAGTCGAGGCTGGGGGCACGACTGCTCAACCGGACCACACGCCGCGTTTCTCCGACAGAGATTGGTTTGGCCTATTACGATCGCGCCCGCCGGGTGCTGAACGACGCAGGTGAGGCGGATTCGCTGGTCACCGCGATGCAATCGGCCCCTTCTGGCCTGCTGCGGATCAGCGTGGCGACGGATTTCGGGGTCAATCACCTGTCGCCCGTGCTGTCAGATTTTCTCCTGACTTCCGACCTTTTTGTTGATCTGACTGGGTTTTTGGTTTGTTTTCAGGTGTGGTTGCTCAGAGGCGCGTTGTAGTGCCCCATTATTATAAAAAGTATTGACATGGGCCTTCAGATGGCTAACCTCTTCGCCCATGTTCATCCGCACCAAACATGACGCAAAGCTCAACCGCACACGGATCCAGATCGTTGAATCCGTCCGCACCGGCTCCAAGGTACGCCAGAAGATCCTGCGCCATGTGGGTGTGGCCCATAACGACAGCGAGATTGAGGATATCAAGCGTCTGGCGGGCCGCTTGATGGAGCAATTACGCATTGATCGCTCGCCGCAAATGGAACTGTTCACGCCCACGGAATATGCCGATCTGCAGGCGCTGGTGCGCCGCGCTCCGCGGCCGGACAAGCTTGGCGTTGATCTTGCCGAGTGCCGTGAGGAGGCGCGGGTCTCTCTGGGTCTGCGGGATGTCATGGGGACGATGTATGACCAACTGGGTTGGGGGGCCCTTCTGGGGGCGGCGCGTAAAAGTGCCAATCGCATTGTGAAAGAGCTGGTTATGGCGCGGATCGCACAGCCCGAGAGCAAGCGCGCGACCGTGGAGGCGTTGGAGAACCAGGCAGGCATCACGCTCAATCTGGACGTGGTCTATCGGAGCATGGATTACATCAATACGCCGGTGATAGACGGGATTTGCAAAACCTCTCACGCGGCGGCAGAGAAGTTGCTGGGCGGGCCAGTGACCGTGCTGTTCTACGATTGCACGACCCTGGCCTTTGACACCGAGCGCGAGGACCCGGCCGAGGATGCGGACGGGGTCGAGCAGGATCATCTTCTGGCCAAGGGCTTCAGCAAGGATGGCAAGCATCACCGCGCTCAGGTCATGCTGGCGCTGATCGTCACCTCCGATGGGCTGCCTGTGGGCTATGAACTCTTCCCGGGAAACACCTGGGAAGGTCATACGCTGGAAGCTGCGCTGAAGGCGTTGGAGGGACGCTTCGACGTGGCCAGGGTCACGTTCGTGGCCGATGCCGCCATGCTCAGCAAGGACAACCAGCAGATGTTGCAGAACAAGGGTCTGCCCTACATCCTCGGCTATCGCATGAAGTCCGCCCCGGCCGCCGTGAAGGCGAACATTTTGAGCCCGGAGGGACGCCAGCCTTGGGCTGGACACGGTTCTGAAGAGGCAACCGAGAAGGGCTGGTACAAGGTGATCGACCAGGAGGGAGCGCGGGTCATTGTGACCTGGTCACCCACCCGGGCACGCAATGATGCCCACAAGCGCGACAAGGCAATCGAAAAGCTGCACAAGAAGCTCAAGCGCTCTCGCAAACCCGGCAGCTTCAGCAGCCGGGGATATGGCCGCTTCCTGGCCTTCCCCGACAGCGGGGACGTCACGCTGGATGATGCAAAGATCAAGGCAGCGGCACAATGGGACGGGCTGCATGCCATTGTTGTTCATGGTGCGGACGAACTGGAGGCACAGGACGTCATTGCCCGCTATCACCAGTTGTGGGAGATCGAAGCCTGCTTCCGCACCAACAAGCACGATCTGAAAATCCGGCCCATCTATCACTGGTCGCCGCGTCGGGTCCGGGCCCATATCGCCATCTGCTACATGGCCTTCTGCTGCCTGCAGCACCTGCGCAAGCATCTGGACCTGCTCGGACACCCGATGAGCCCGGCTCGTATCCGCAACGAGTTGAACGCATTGCAGCTCTCGATCCTGCGCCACAAAGGCACCCCTGACCGCTACGGCATGCCAAGCCATGCCACGGTCGATGCCAGACGCATCCTCACCTGCGTCGGCCTGACCTGGAACGAAGCCCCTTTCAAGATACCCCCCGGGCGCACCCGAAAAACTGGCCAGACCAAAGCCTGAGCTCCCTCAACACTCCGAAACAATCGCTGGCGAAAAAAGTCCGTGTAGTGCCTTTTGGCAACCAAGGCATAATAATATCAATGACTTATACGAAAAAATGTCGGAAGTCAGGAATCACCTGTCGCCCGTGCTGTCAGATTTTCTGGCCACCTATCCCGACATTACCGTGAACATGGTGCTCAATAACCGCTACGTGGAACTGATTTCCGAAGGCTTTGACGTCGCCGTTCGCATCGGAGAGCTGGAAGACAGCACTTTGCGCGCCCGTAAGCTGACGGAAACCGTCAAACGGTTGGTTGCAGCCCCCAGCTACATTGAGAAATACGGACGGCCACAGAAGATCGACGATCTGAACGAACACAAGCTGCTGCACTATTCCAGCCAATCCTCGGGCAATGTCTGGCGCCTAACTGCCCCGTCGGGCGAGAAACGCCAGGTGCGCACGGCCGGTTGGCTCAGCGTGAATGATGGCCAATCGCTGTTAAACGCGGCGGTCTCGGGCCTCGGGATCGCCTATCTGCCCAGCTATCTTTACGCTGATGCGCTGAAATCCGGTGAGGTTGTGGATGCAATGCCATCCCTGCCGGATGAGGTGCAAGGCATCTACGCGGTCTATCCTCCAGGCCGCTTCACTCAGCCCAAGGTACGGGCCTTCATAGACTTCCTCGTTGACGCGTATTCCGAAAAAGGCGCGATGGACTGGTAATTCTCCCGGTGAACTGGATCGGCCCGTGCGTTCTTCGTGCGGGTCTTTTTTTGTGCAGACGCGTCAGTTGACCAGCAAGACAGCCTCGACCCTACGGTTCAGGTCGCGCCCTTCCGGCGTCGCGTTCGAGGCCAGCGGAGCAAGATATCCCACACCCTGTGCTTCGATCCGATCTGCCGCGACGCCGTGCGTGTCGATCAAACGGGCGCGCACCGCCTGCGCCCGTTCGGTACTGACCTTTGTATTGGCCTGCAGCGCGCCCGTATCGTCGGTATGACCGACCAACGCCAATCGGGTCGACGGGTTGTCTGCCAAGAACTGCGCCAGCAACGACAAGGAGGCGAACGGGCCGTCGCCCAACGCCACCTCGCCGGTGCGGAAATGTAAATCGTCAAGGATCACATGGCCCGACTGCTGCAATGTGTCCAACAGACCCTCCGTTCCATTGGCGGATTGCTCAACGACCACAGGCGCTGGCGCCGGAGCATCAACGGGTGCGACGCGGATCAGTTGCACATAGCCATCCGGCGGGTTTCGGCTGACCAGCAGGCTGAGCGCCTCATCACCTTTGGTGGCAGATAGAAAACGATAGTCACGAATGGCGACGTACATATCCGGCGTTGGCACCACTTCGGTCCCGAAGCGGAAATCGAACCCGCCACAGGTCCGAGCCTCACATTCAAACAGTATATCAAAGCCTTGCGCCACGAGCTGATCCCGTAGCGGAGCCAGCAATTGCAGCGTCGTGCTAGAGCCCGCCTGCAAGCGCCATGTCAGCCGCTCGACCCGCCCCTCGACCGTGCGAGCAGGGACTATGCCATCTGCAACGGGCCCTGTGGGCAGCTCATAGCTGTCCAACGGCGAGGTCCTCTCGCTGATCTGACGCGCGCTGGCGGGCAGGGTCAGATCTTGCGCCAGACCCGGCCCGGCCATCAGACAAAAGGCAAGGGCGAGGCGTCGGATCATCGGGCTTGCGCGTGGTATTCGGGGTTGGGCGCCATGGCGGTGGCACTGGCCACCCGGTTGGACATGTTGAAGAACCCGGTGACGTTGGCGATGTCCCAGATATCCCGGTCACTGAAGCCCTGATCGCGCAGGTGCTGGCGGTCGGCCTCTTCAATCTCGGCGCTGGCGGTGGTCATCTTCGCCGCGAAATCCAGCATCGCACGCTGGCGCGCATCCAGAGGGGCGGTGCGGTAGTTCATCACAAGCATCTCGCCCAATTGCGGATCACCGGACATCTGCCGCACTGCTGCACCATGAGCAACAAGGCAGTAGAAGCACTTGTTGATCGAGGACACGACCACCGCGATCATCTCACGTTCAAGCTTGGACAGCCCGCTCTCTGCCAGCATCAGGTCGTTATACATAGCCGTGAAGGCGTTCAGCTTGTCGATATCGAACGCGTAGGCCTTCAGCACATTCGGCACCATGCCCAGCTTTTCGAGGCAGACATCAAAATATTTCTGCGTCTCGGGCGGCAAAGGGTCGGCCATAGGCAGGTTCAGCGCGGTGGGTAGATCAGTCTGGGTCACGGGCTTTCTTAACTCCTTAGACACGTTGACGATAATGGTATTCCCCGACAATCTCCATCCCGAGCGCGCGGTAGAGGCCATTCGCCCCGTCATTGGCCTTTGTACAGATCACGCTGAGCGTTTTCGCCCCGTTGTCCCGCGCCCTGAAGGCTGCTGCCCGCATGGCCCATTGGCCCAGACCCTGGCGGCGGTGATCGGGCAAGATTTCAAGCGCATGCACCATGGCCACATCGCCTTTCATAGCCATGAACACAGTTCCCGCCGGGCGATCAGAATGCCGCAACAGGAACGCGGTCTTGGGGCCCGCAGCACGCTCCATCACGGCCAGACGTTCAGGGCCGATACCGCCCTTGGCCCAGATCTCCTCCATGACTGCAAGCGGTGGCCAAATGTCGAACGCGGTCACGCGGGGCAGAGGCTGATCAGTCAGCAGTTCTGGCGGGCAGGCGTAGATGTTGACCGGGTCCAGAACCTTATAGCCGCGTGCTTCCAGTTGAGCGTCGAGCTTGTGGTCATTGGGCCAAAGGCAAAAGATGCGTTTCTGGCCCATAGCCCGCATGGCACCCTCGGCCGCGATGATATCGGCCTCGGTCGCCTCACCCAGCGCATTGGCGGCAGACACGCGTGATCCACCGCCCTGCCCTTCTCGCAGGCGAAAGGGGCCAAAGGTCTCATAACGCGCGGCGGGCCATGTTCCGTCAACGATGTCGGGCCAGTTGATGCTCACAACTCGAGCTCTTTTGCCAATTGGGTCATGGCCGCATCGATGCGCGCACCCTCGGTGCCCCGGATCACCACGTTGGCGCCGAAGACCCCGTTGATCTGAAACGGATAGCAGCCGATGGACAGGTCCGAGAACGCCTCAGCCAGTGCAGACAGCGTGGCAGCGATGTCGCCTTCGCCCCGATCCACCCGCAAGGTCTGCGACAACAGCGGGCTACCGCCCGTCAGGCCCGGCAAGACACTGGCAACCATGGCTTGGAAGACCGAGGGCACCCCGGCCATCACATGCACGTTTTCGATGGTAAATCCGGGCGCGGTTGAGACCGGATTGTCGATCAGCGCGGCCCCATCAGGAATGCGGGCCATACGAAGGCGGGCCTCATTCAACTCCAGCCCTGACTTGTCGTAATGCGCCTGCAAAAGTGCGCGCGCATCGTCGCGCACGTCAATTGGGGTGTCAAAAGCGCGGGCGATGCAATCGGCGGTGATATCGTCATGCGTCGGTCCGATGCCACCACTGGTGAACACATTGTCGAAAGACCCAGACAGCGCCTTGACCGCCGCCTCGATCGCCGGGGCGTCATCGCTGACAATACGCACTTCTTTCAGGTCGATGCCATGCTTGGTCAGTTCACCCGCAAGGTAATGCATATTCGCATCGCGCGTCCGGCCCGAGAGGATCTCATCCCCGATGACAAGCATTGCAGCGGTTGGATTGGCCATGGCGCGCGCCCCCTCTTGATCGGCTGTTGGGGCAGGTATAGGCCGTGGGGCATGAGATTTGAAACCCCCCTTGTCCCCGCCCGACTGATCCGCCGCTACAAACGCTTTCTGGCCGATTGCACGCTAGAGGATGGGCGCGAGGTGACAGCCCACTGCGCCAATCCGGGCTCAATGATGGGACTGGCTGAACCGGGCGAGAAAATCTGGCTGGAGCCCAATGACGATCCGAAGAAAAAGCTGAAATACGGCTGGCGGCTGGTTGATCACGAGAATGGCCATTTCACCGGCGTCGACACTTCGGTGCCGAACCGGGCACTGCGCGCGGCGTTGGAGGGTGGCGAGATCCCCGAACTGGCCGCTTATGAAACCGTCCGGGCCGAGGTGAAATACGGCCAGAACAGCCGCATTGATTTCCTGCTGACCCAGCCCGGCCTGCCGGATGCCTATGTCGAGGTCAAAAGCGTCACGCTTTCCCGCCAGCCCGGTCTGGCCGAATTCCCCGACAGCCTCACCGCTCGCGGCACCAAACATCTGCATGAGCTGGCCTCCATGGCCGAGCAGGGCCACCGCGCGATCATGCTATATCTGGTGCAACGCACCGATTGCGACCGCTTCGCGCTGGCCGCCGATATCGACACGGCCTATGCGGTGGCCTTCGACACGGCGCAGGCGCAGGGGGTTGAACGTTTGGTGGTCGGCACCGCCGTTTCGCCACAAGGGATCGAGGTTGATGCGGCGAAGGCCTGGGCAATCGGTTAAGGCAGGAGAGTGAACTCTCCCAGATAAGAGCCTCGCCCCGATGTGTAGCCGCGATAGGTGCCATCCTCAACCTGCCCCACCGCAGCGCAGAGGTCCTGATCTTTGCGGAACGTCTTCCAACGGCTGCAGATCCTGTCGCCCTCCAACCACCAGACACCAGTGTCCCGGCCAAGCCGGGGGACTTCGACTTCAAAACTCTGGTCGGCGTTCACACGTGCCGCGCCGGCGATGCCAGCACGATTCAAGGCAATCTGGCGATCCTCTACCAAAAGCGCCGCAAGCTGATCCTTCGTTAGCATCGTTACCTCTTCGCGGCAACCGCAGGTCAGAACGACCAGAAGAGCAGCAATCGCTCTGACCATCTCAGCCCCAGTTTCCACCGAAAAAATTTCAGGGGCACAGTGGCGCAAACCGGCGCGTATGACCACGTGCACGCGGGATGATCAACGGAATTTGAACCCTACGCGTTTCGTTTAGGCCTGATCATTGAAGACTTCAGGCCAAAGATCGGTGTCCAACCCTTTCACAAACGGTGCGAAGTGATCGGCCACAGCCTGCCACCCCCCGACCGAAGCGGTGTTGACGGGTTTACGAGCCTGAAGGTTGCTGGCCGTTCTGATCGCATCCGAGGATTTGTCGGGCGATAGCATCGCCTTTTCAAAAGGCACGTCGCAAAGCTGGGCCAGCTCCTTGGCGCCGTCCTCCAGATTATTCACCAGATGTTCGTAGCTTATGTCATGGACCCGCCCCGGAAGCACGGCATGCCAGTGCTGAATATAACGGCGATAGCGGTTTGCCTCGGCTGCCATCCAGCTCAGATCATGCGTGTAGTACAGGCCACCCGCTCCGAAATGCGTCCGCCACATCGACAGCGCCACATCGCGCGGATCGCGCATGACGTTCAGGATTACCGCGTTCGGGAAGGCCTGCGCAATCGGCCCCAGAAACGCGTAGTTCCCCGGAGCCTTGTCGACAAAGGCGCGCG
>NZ_CBDAQX010000030.1:0-22726 GCF_965199275.1 Ruegeria sp.
TCCGTCATGAGGTTACGGTCCCAAGCCCCAAATTTCGTGGAGTCTGCCGCGCAGGCCGTCCCAACCGAACCCCATATATCCGGATCGCTGTAGAAAAGCGTGCAATTTTGACCCCCTAAGCGGGGAAATCGGCGTCCAAATTTGACCCCTCCCTATGGTTGTAGACATCCTTTTCATTGAGCAGTCGATGGAGAGGCAAGCGGGATGATTTGCGTGGAAACTATTAGAAAAGTGCGTCGCTTACACCTGATCGAAAAAAAGAGCATCAAGGAAATTTGCCGTTCGCTCAATTTGAGCCGTGCAACGGTTCGAAAGATAATCCGATCGGGAGTGACGGAGTTCAAATATGAGCGCAAATCGCAGCCATACCCGGTGCTCGGGCCTTGGCGCGCGCGTCTGGATGAAACGCTTGAGGAGAACGAGGCGCTTCCGAAGAAACACCGCAAGCGGATGACCAAAATCTGGAAGGAACTCTCCGATGATGGTTTTGGCGGCGGGTATGACAGTGTTCGACGCTACACAAAGAATTGGCGCATTGCGCACGGCCGACAACAGGCGCAGGCGTTCATCCCGCTGATCTTTGATCCTGGGGAGGCGTACCAGTTCGACTGGAGTGTGGAGACGGTTTTGATGGACGGTGCACTCACGACCGTGAAGGTTGCCCATTTCAAACTTTGCCATAGCCGCATGCCATTCTCCATTGCCTATCCGCGCGAGACGCAGGAGATGGTCTTTGATGCCCACGACGAGGCCTTCAAATTCTTTGGTGGAGGCTGCATCAACGGGATCTACGATAACATGACGACCGCCGTCGATGCGATCCTGTCGGGCAAGGAAAGAAAGTTCAACAAGGCATTCTCCCGGATGTGTTCTCATCATCTGGTGAACCCGATCGCCTGTACGCGCGCGGCCGGTTGGGAGAAGGGTCAGGTTGAGAATCTGGTCAAGGAGAGCCGCGCCTATAGTTTTACACCGCGTCTGGAGGTGGCCGACTTCGATGAATTGAATGCCCGGCTGCAAAAAGACGCGATCAAACGCGCAAAAGAACTGCGGCATCCGGAAAACCTGGAGGTGACGGTCTGGGAGGAGTTCCAGCAGGAAAAGCCGCTGCTGACGCATCTGCAGAAGCCCTTCGTCGGGTTCCGTGAAAAGACGGTCGCCGTGAGCCGAACCTGCCTGATCAACTTCGAAAGAAACAAATACAGCGTTGAGGCAAGAGCTGTTGGACGTCAGGTCCAGTTGCAGGTCTACGCCACGCGGATTGTCCTGCGCCAAGACGGTGAGATTGTCGGAGAGCACGAACGGTGCTTCGGCCGAGGAAAAACGATCTTCAACCCTTGGCACTATGTGCCCGTCCTCAAGCGCAAGCCTGGCGCTCTGCGCAATGGAGCACCGTTCCGTGACTGGGACCTACCACCGGCAATGACGCAGATCTGGACCCATCTGCGGGGCACATCCGACGGAGACCGGCAACTTGCCGATATTCTTTTCGCTGCTTACCAGCACGACATTGATGTGGTCGAGGCTGCCTGCGAAGAAGCTCTAAAATCTGGCCTGCGCAAGGCCGATGCGATCCTGAACATTGTCTCTCGGCGCACCAATCCCCCGCCGCCAAAGGCGATTGAGCCGCCTGCCCACCTGCAGCTGAAAATGGCACCGATCGCGGATTGCGCTCGCTATGACAGGCTTGGAGGCTCCCATGCAACTGCGTAAGGAAATTCTCGAACTTGCCCGTCAACTGAAGTTGCCAGGCATCGTCAACTGCTTTGACGAAGTGATGCAGGCCGCAGCCAAAAACAACTGGCGGCCCCAACAGGTCGTGGCCGAACTCCTCACGGCCGAACTGGCCGAAAAGACTGCGCGCTCGATCCGGTATCAGATGGGTGCCGCAAAGTTCCCGGTCTGCAAGTCCTTACCTGAGTTCGACTTCACGGTCAGCCCCGTCAACGAGGAAGTCGTGCGCAATCTTCATGACGGCGATTTTATGGACCAGGCCAGGAATGGCGTGCTGGTCGGTGGAACCGGATCGGGCAAAACGCATCTCGCAACAGCGATCGGGGGCCACGCGGTCAATAACCGCCGGCGGGTCAGGTTCTTCAGCGCTGTGGATCTCGCGAACAAGCTGGAGGCTGAACATCGCGAAGGCAACGCCGGGCGGCTCAGCGAGCAGCTGATCCGCGTCGACCTCGTGATTATAGACGAACTCGGTTATCTGCCGTTCGCAGAGTCTGGTGGACGATTACTCTTCCATCTCATCAGCAAACTGTACGAGCGAACGTCTATTCTGCTAACAACCAACCTCGCATTTGCTGAATGGCCGAGTGTGTTCACAGATGCCAAAATGACCACTGCTCTCCTGACTTCCGACATTTTTTCGTATAAGTCATTGATATTATTATGCCTTGGTTGCCAAAAGGCACTACACGGACTTTTTTCGCCAGCGATTGTTTCGGAGTGTTGAGGGAGCTCAGGCTTTGGTCTGGCCAGTTTTTCGGGTGCGCCCGGGGGGTATCTTGAAAGGGGCTTCGTTCCAGGTCAGGCCGACGCAGGTGAGGATGCGTCTGGCATCGACCGTGGCATGGCTTGGCATGCCGTAGCGGTCAGGGGTGCCTTTGTGGCGCAGGATCGAGAGCTGCAATGCGTTCAACTCGTTGCGGATACGAGCCGGGCTCATCGGGTGTCCGAGCAGGTCCAGATGCTTGCGCAGGTGCTGCAGGCAGCAGAAGGCCATGTAGCAGATGGCGATATGGGCCCGGACCCGACGCGGCGACCAGTGATAGATGGGCCGGATTTTCAGATCGTGCTTGTTGGTGCGGAAGCAGGCTTCGATCTCCCACAACTGGTGATAGCGGGCAATGACGTCCTGTGCCTCCAGTTCGTCCGCACCATGAACAACAATGGCATGCAGCCCGTCCCATTGTGCCGCTGCCTTGATCTTTGCATCATCCAGCGTGACGTCCCCGCTGTCGGGGAAGGCCAGGAAGCGGCCATATCCCCGGCTGCTGAAGCTGCCGGGTTTGCGAGAGCGCTTGAGCTTCTTGTGCAGCTTTTCGATTGCCTTGTCGCGCTTGTGGGCATCATTGCGTGCCCGGGTGGGTGACCAGGTCACAATGACCCGCGCTCCCTCCTGGTCGATCACCTTGTACCAGCCCTTCTCGGTTGCCTCTTCAGAACCGTGTCCAGCCCAAGGCTGGCGTCCCTCCGGGCTCAAAATGTTCGCCTTCACGGCGGCCGGGGCGGACTTCATGCGATAGCCGAGGATGTAGGGCAGACCCTTGTTCTGCAACATCTGCTGGTTGTCCTTGCTGAGCATGGCGGCATCGGCCACGAACGTGACCCTGGCCACGTCGAAGCGTCCCTCCAACGCCTTCAGCGCAGCTTCCAGCGTATGACCTTCCCAGGTGTTTCCCGGGAAGAGTTCATAGCCCACAGGCAGCCCATCGGAGGTGACGATCAGCGCCAGCATGACCTGAGCGCGGTGATGCTTGCCATCCTTGCTGAAGCCCTTGGCCAGAAGATGATCCTGCTCGACCCCGTCCGCATCCTCGGCCGGGTCCTCGCGCTCGGTGTCAAAGGCCAGGGTCGTGCAATCGTAGAACAGCACGGTCACTGGCCCGCCCAGCAACTTCTCTGCCGCCGCGTGAGAGGTTTTGCAAATCCCGTCTATCACCGGCGTATTGATGTAATCCATGCTCCGATAGACCACGTCCAGATTGAGCGTGATGCCTGCCTGGTTCTCCAACGCCTCCACGGTCGCGCGCTTGCTCTCGGGCTGTGCGATCCGCGCCATAACCAGCTCTTTCACAATGCGATTGGCACTTTTACGCGCCGCCCCCAGAAGGGCCCCCCAACCCAGTTGGTCATACATCGTCCCCATGACATCCCGCAGACCCAGAGAGACCCGCGCCTCCTCACGGCACTCGGCAAGATCAACGCCAAGCTTGTCCGGCCGCGGAGCGCGGCGCACCAGCGCCTGCAGATCGGCATATTCCGTGGGCGTGAACAGTTCCATTTGCGGCGAGCGATCAATGCGTAATTGCTCCATCAAGCGGCCCGCCAGACGCTTGATATCCTCAATCTCGCTGTCGTTATGGGCCACACCCACATGGCGCAGGATCTTCTGGCGTACCTTGGAGCCGGTGCGGACGGATTCAACGATCTGGATCCGTGTGCGGTTGAGCTTTGCGTCATGTTTGGTGCGGATGAACATGGGCGAAGAGGTTAGCCATCTGAAGGCCCATGTCAATACTTTTTATAATAATGGGGCACTACAACGCGCCTCTGAGCAACCACACCTGAAAACAAACCAAAAACCCAGTCAGATCAACAAAAAGGTCGGAAGTCAGGAATGGCCGAGTGTGTTCACAGATGCCAAAATGACCACTGCTCTCCTGGATCGACTGACACACCATTGCGATATCATCGAAACCGGGAACGAAAGCTGGCGAATTAACCACCGCGACTAACCTCGAAATCGGGGAATAAATTCAAAACAGACAGCAGGTCAAACCTTCAGTCGAGCTACGCTCTCTTTTCGGTTTGACCTGCTGTCCACCCCCTCCTGAATCAACCTAAACACGACCCCCTCAACGCCCCTCTTAGCTCCAAGGGGGGTCAAATTTGGACGCCGATGGGGGGTCATTATTCAATGCCGATTGACAGGATCGCGAATTGCCAGCGTGGCATTGGCCACCTTGGCGCAAGCCGCCCTCAACGCGGTGGCGTTGACATAGCGCCTGTAAACGTGGGCGAGCTCATCAATGCTGACACCCTCGGTTCCAGTGGCAATCCGGTTGAGACCGGCATTTGTGCCAACCCCGTAAAGCGTAAGGAGCAGACGCCGGTTGCGGACATCTTCCGTCAACACCTCCCGACTGGCCGAACTCTCGAAACAATCCAGAAACCCGGTATCCAAAGCGGTTTCCTTTAGGACATCGAGAAGGCTTGTCATTGGCCAGGTTCGTCCGATCTCGTTTTTCAAGTTGATCAAACCGGCTGGCTCCGGTTGGCGCTCGAAAGGCGTGATACAGATGCGGTTATCCCCTGTTGTCCGTAATCGGACTTTGTCGTTTTTCGGCAGTGTCTCGTTCAACAACCGCAACTCGTCCTCAAGTTCGCTGCGAATATTTGCCACGAAGGCCTGAGCGTCCTGAGGCAGGCCAAGACCAGCGTAGTAAGACGCGCGACGCTCGTCAAAATCTGCGGGCAAGTCGTGGTCCGGATTCCGGTAGCGATCGGCACCTTCAACCCAGATTTCACGCGCGCGGATACTGGAACGAAGTTGGCCAAGTATACAGATTTCATAGGAAATCACGTTCAAACGACCCGTATCGTCAACGACAAATTCCTTCCAGCCTGCAGGAATGGAGCCGGCAGGTGCGTCCCCGACAGGCACTGTCCTGCGGCCTTCTTCCCGCCATTCAATGATCCGCTCAAGGGCATCAAGTATTGGACGCCACACAGCATTGTTCGACCGGAAGTGCAGGACGGACAAGAGTGCTGGCATCATCCTGCGGTAATGATTGGCATAGGAGCCGCGCATGACAGTCTGGATGCGCTTGTCCAGTGTGCCGCTGGCGCGATATTCTTCAATCACTGCCTTCAACTTTGCAACACTGGCGACCGGATAGATCACATCGATCACCCGCCCCTCCGGTTCCTCGATCGCCGCTTCTGCCATGGCACACAACAGTCGATCCTTGCCGTAAACCCGCTCGATGTCGCTGGCTATCTTGGCAATTACCCTTCGTCGCGAGCGGGTTTGAAGGCGATGCGTAATTTCCAGAAACAGATCAACCAGATCATCCGTCAGCTTTCTCTGACGGTCCATGAGATACAGGGCGTAGAGACCGATCCGCCGGTCATCGCTATGCCGTCGCATTTCTGAGGCATTCTCCCGTTCAACCCGGCGACACAACATGGAGATCCAGGCAGGGTCAATGCCAGCCAAATGCTCAGAGGACAAATTGAGGGCCGCAAGAAAAGTCAGGCGATCACATGCCCCAAGAACGTTGGCGAGAGTGGCCGCGCCAACCCCGTTTTTCATAAGGTGAAATCCACCAGGGCCTCTTGGTTCCGAAAGGCTTTTTTCCAGTTGGTCCCGCGTGTTGGCTGGAAGAATGCGGGCAGTGGATGCCAACAAATCCTTAAGAAAATCGTGCCTGGCACTACGAACCAACCGCTCCATGATCTTGTCAGATGAGATGTAGATCGAATTGCTGAGGCACCACGCATATGCCGATGCAACTTGGTCTTCCACAGTCGGAGCCGACGACCTGCGGCAGTCCTCAAAAATCCATGAGCGCAAAGCCAGGCGATCCCGATCTGTGGCTCGCCGAACCCCAAGATGTTTCAGGATGGCAACACGGTGGCGGCGGGCATTGACGTGGCGGTAATCGAATGGCTCCTGATCAACGGGAACCTTCACGTCCAGTTGCTGGGCCAAATACTCCAGTCCTTCGGAACTGAGATCTTGCTCACGCGAAGGGAAACGCCCATGCGTCTGGAAAAATCGCAGCTGGAAGGCAACCCGGAACCGGCTGGCTAAATTGAATGCCTCAACGAACTCCATGTCGTTGAAATTCAGACTCCAGCACTCCAGGAATGATCGATCAGACATACGCGCTCCCATCGGAAAAGATGCTTGATCTCAGAACAGCTGTACTCCTGCGTCAAGGCGTTTTTGTTCCCCATATGTTCGTTCAGATGTCCATATATGCAGCTATGGTCCGTTTAGGCCGGATCGGACCGGATGATCTGCGCCGCCCCATCACAGACCTCCCAGCCGGATTGTCCTGTTGGAGTAAATCCGCACCGGGGGTGCGGTGCCGTCAGAGCCCAGGCCCTGCACGAGCTGGTTCAGCGCGGCCTCAAACTCGGCCTGCAGCCGGACCGGCACCGCCAGGATCCAGGCGTCACTGGTGCTGACAACCACCCGGTATCCCGCCGCCCTGCCCCAGCGCCTGAGCACCGCCTCGAAATCCTCGCCAGCCCGCGCGCTCCAGACCGGCAGGGGTGCGGGCGGCGGTGTGGCGGGTTTTGTGGCTTTGGTCCCTTTTGCAGGCTTTGACACCTGTGCCCCATCTGCCGGGGATGCGGCCCGCCCTGCCTTGCCCGCGCCTGTCTGTGTCGCTGCGGTGGAGGGCGCGGGCGCTTTGGTGCCAAAAAGGGCGGCCAGGAACCCGGTGCCGCTGAGCGGCGCACCGGGCTTGCTGGCGGGTATTGTGCTGGACTTCTCCTGTCCCACTGATGCCCCCTGCCCGGCCCCGGCCCCACAGGGCAATCGGATGGGGGCCCCGATGCGCAGGCGCTTGGGATCGAGCCCCGGATTGGCGCGGGCAATTTGTGGCCAGCGTTTTGCGCTGCCCAGGTTGCGCGCGGCGATCCGGCCCAGCGTGTCGCCGGCGCGGATGGTATGGGTGCAGGCGGACGGTAATGGGACCGCCCGCCTGCGGCCTGCCCCGTCCCGCTGATCTGCGAGATCTGGCGACGGGGCGGCAGTCCGGCCCGGGCGCGTGAGCTTTGCCTCAAACGCGCCGGGCGCGACCCGCTCGGTGCTGGCGCGCAGCGCGACCGGTCTGACCAGCGACTGCCAGTCCGGGCAGCGGATGATGTCTTGCGCCAGGCCGGGTTGTGGCAGGACGGCAGAAACTGTGGTGAGCGCGGCAAAAACCACAGCCCATAGACAGCGCCATGGACAGCGCATGTGATTCCGGCCTAGGAAGAGCGCAGGAGGAGGACATGATCGCAGAGGCATCACGATATCTGACCCCGCGCTTTCCGGGCTGCCTGAGAGGGGCCGGGACTTGTTTTGAGGTTTCGGCGTTTTGCCTCTTGACCTATGGCTCGCGCGCGCGCAGACATCGGCGCATCGGCGCATCGGCGCATCGGCGCATCGGCGCATCGGCGCATCGGCGCATCGGCGCATCGGCGCATCGGCGCATCGGCGCATCGGCGCATCGGCGCGAAGGCCGGATTCTGTTCATCTGGCGGGTGTTCATCTGAACTCTGCCCATCCGGGGTCTGTCCACCTGGGTTTTTTCCATCGGGCGGGTGCCGGGATTTATCTGCAGAACAGCTCTCATGGCGCTCACCTTGGCAGAGTTGCGGATGCGAATCAACCACCCTCGAATACACCACCTCTAAACACGGATCCCCGGGCGGGCGTGTGGCCCTGGTCCCCGGCGGGCTCTGCGCGCGGGGGGCACAGCTGTTGTTTTGGTTGCCCGACTCTCAAGATGCGGTTAACAACAACGTCAACACCCACAAGATAAGGGAGAGCAGCTCACCAGAAACGTTCAATTGGCCCGGCACGCGGGCACATGAAACGAAAAAACCGCGCAGCATCTCTGCAACGCGGGTTCTCGGTGGGCTGTCGCTCACGGGTAGCGTAAATAATAAAATCACCCTTTCGCTACCCGTAGACAGCCCGCACCGTCAAGCCCAAAACGGGTTTTGGCGCGGGATATCCCATGTTTTTTGCAAAATGTTGCGCATCCACGCGGGTTTCGACGGGTTCGGAGGGGGTTTTGCGCCCCTGCGCACAGATCGGAGCCGCTCCACGCATGGGCTGAGACGGGGACACCCCCGGCAGATCCATGCTCCTGACGGAGAGCAGAGATGCGAGATTTTACATGCAGCGGGGGCCCCGGGGTTTATGATCCCGCGCGTGCGCATCAGATCCAGGCGTTTATACCGGGGGCGGAGGAACATTTTGTCTTGCCGGGGGATGTGACCAAGGCCACGGCGATCAATATTGCTGTTGCGGTTCTGATCCTGAGGGGGGGCACAGCGACGGATGTGCAGGCCTATCGCGAGATTGCCGACCGCACCGAACGGGTGGCCTGGCACAGCGGCACCCATGCGCCGGTGAACTGGCGGCGGCAATGTGACATGGCGCGGGCGCTGGGATTGAGCGAGCGGCAGTTTCGGCGCATCGAAGAGCGGCTGGTGCGCTTTGGCCTGATTGCGCGGACCACGGCGGAGAATGGCTATCGCGGCTACCGGGCCTCTCGGGGCTCCGCAGAGGGCGTGCGCTTTGGCCTGTCACTGGAGCCGACGATTGCCAATTACCAGGCCTTCACCTTTCTTGTGGCGCAGGCCGAGGAGGAGGAAGCGCAGCGCCGGCAGGTGGTGGGTTATGTGCGCACAGGCAAGCAGCGGGTCCGTTTGCTGATCAGGGGCATTGCGGATGCGGAAACCCGGGCCTGGGCGGAAGAGGCTTACGAGGGGCTGCGCGCGTTCAGTGCCCGGACCCGGCTGCGCGCTCTGGACGCGGAGGCATTGGATCTGCTCCACGCACAGGTGATCGCGCTTGAGGACCGCATTCGCGAGGCCCTGACACCGCTCGCCCCCGAAGAGCAGACAGGGCCACAGACAGGGCCACAGACTGACATCCAGGCAGAAGACCGGACAGAAGACCACTCTGAAGCGCAGGCCGGCCCCCGGCCCGAACTGCAGTCCGAACCGCAGCCCGAACCCCGGGCGCAGGCCCCCTGCCCCCCGGAACCAGCGCCTGAGCTTGAGTCTGACCCAACGCCCGAAGCAGAGGGTGCCGCATCACCGGATCACGTGCTGGCGCCCGAAGGGGTATCCCCGGCAAGCAAATCCGCAGACCTTTGTTCTTCTCGGCAGGACGCAGAGCGTGACGTCCGTCAGGACGTAGCCGCAATCGCCCCCGAAAACACACATGGAAACACCCATGCAAGCACGGATACAGACCAGCCCGTAACCTCTGTGGATAACAGGCATTATGGCACAAATATGTCCGGTGCGGCGGTCTCCCATGTCCGGCCCCATATACAACCTCAATCCAAACCTTTTGAATCCTGTAACGACCTGCAGTCGAAAATGATGACGCCAGCATACGCTGGCGACAGGGTTAGCTTGGCATTGCACCCTGACGGGCGCAATGATTGCTTTAGAAACAATGATCGCAAGGCCAGCCTGTGGATCAACCCCGAAATCCTGCAAAAACTCAACCAGAATACACTCAAAGATCTCGCATCCGAAGACGCAGCCATGTATCTTGAGGTCCTGGAAGACTGGCGCGACTGCCTGCCCTACCTGCTGCGCGACCTCTCCATCAATATATCCGCATGGCTCGAGGCCACAGATGTCATGGGTGACGAAATCGCCTTCATCGCCCTGCTCGTCATCGACAGAAACAGGTTCCATCCCGTCACACCCGTCATAAACCCGGGCGGTACACTGCGCGCATGTACACGGCGCGCCATAACAGGTGAGCTCAACCTCACACGCGCTATCCTCGGTATCTGGGAACGCGACAGACAAGGCAAACAGCCAAAGGCGCATCCCGAAGGAAGGGCTCTGCAGTGAGAGGACTTGTGGGACGGGGTGCGGGGGGCGATGAGGTGTGCGGGCGGATGGAGCGGCGCGATGTGGCGGGGAAAGGGGGTGGCTTGATGTGGGGGACGGGGAAAGGGGCGCAGGGCGGGCGCTCACAGGGTCCGAAGGGGTGGAAAGGCTATCATGGGGCGCGATGATGCGTGAAACGGGTCGCGGACAGGCCCAGGCGGAGTTTGATCATAAACGACCAGAGGCTCAGGACGGCTCGGATGTCAGGGGACAGAAGATGAAACCTTCGGGACAAGAGGCGGCAACCACAGTGCTGGCGCGATGGAAAGCATTGGCCGAGATCGAAAACAGCCGCGCCAAGAAAACCTGGGGTCTGTCCCGCGCAAGCTCTGAGCGACCGGCAATATATGGAGACCCGGTGGAAAATGCGGCACGTGCCAAGAGGGATGCGAACATAGAGGCCTGGGCCGCAGCGGGCATGAGCGTCAAGGAGATCAGTCACCGCACCGGACTTGTCCCGACATCCGTCAATCGCATTTTACGGCTGCGCAGGCGGCAAGCCGGTGAGGAAAACACACAGCAGCGCTGAAATACTGTCGGACAGACAGAACACCACAGGGTGACAGCAGAGGATGGCAGAATGACGGCGGAGAGGGTCGAGATGGATGAGAGGAATGAGCCTGGGCGACAGCGGCAGTACTCGGTCATCACAGCAGAAGAACGCCGCCTCATCGACGAGGCCGTCGCCAAAGGCCGGGTCACCCGTATCCCCACCGGGGCAAGTGCGTTCGAGCGAACATACATCTGGAAGCCCGGGCGCAAGAACAGCATGAAACTTGTGCTCGTGGACGACGGCACCGAGCGCAAGCCGGGGGAGGCCTGGCGCCGACAGATCGCCGAACAAGGACGGTTGGCAAAGGCCCGGAACAGCGCGCAGGGCCGCAAACGCAAGTGACAGGAACCCGGCAGTTGTCTATGATGCCGGGCAACAGGAGATGAATGCAATGACCGCACAGGACCGCAGCATCCAGACACCCCGACGCAGGGCAACCTATCAGGACGTCCTCGACGCGCCCCCCAACAAGGTCGCCGAAGTGCTGGCAGGAACGCTCTATACCCAGCCAAGACCGGCAGCGCGACATGCATGGGCAAGTTCCATCCTGGGTATGGAAGTGGGCAGTCCCTTTGGTCGAGGTCGCGGCGGCCCCGGTGGCTGGTGGATTATTGATGAGCCGGAATTGCATCTGGGCGAGGATATCCTTGTGCCCGATCTGGCAGGCTGGCGGCGCGAGACCATGCCGGACTACCCGGATGCGGCGTTCTTCGACACTGCCCCGGACTGGGCCTGCGAGGTGCTCTCGCCCTCAACGCGGCGGATCGATCGGCACGAAAAGGCCGGCATCTATGCCCGCGAAGCCGTGCAGCACCTCTGGTTCGTCGACCCCGCAGCCAAAACGCTGGAAGTGCTGGAACTGCGCGACGGCCATTGGGTACTGCTGGTCACACTGGCCGATGACGCGCCCGTCTCACAGCCCCCCTTCGACGCCATCACTTTCCCGCTCGATGCGCTCTGGCCGGAAGGAACAAGCGAACCAGAGGGGGCTGGCGAAGAAAGAAAAAAACCGCGCGATAAATAGATAATTCGGACACGGGTACCCGGAGGACGACCGATGAAGCAAGCATCACCGCGATTATGCACCATCCGTGGTGCGGTGAAGTTGATAGTCTCGAAAAGGCCCGGCACAGATGATACTGAAGTCGTTCAGTTAAGTCCCGGGGAATTTTCGATAACGGCGTCTCGGAATTGAGTTTAAGAATATAGAACGCGTAGAAAGAGATTAATGTCGCCAGAAAACAAAATGAAGAATTGCGTGGATTGCTATAGTGACATTCCCTATCCGGCGTCAAAGTGTGTAATATGCGGGAATTATCAGGATTGGCGACGTTTTTTGCCAACTTGGAGAGCCCTATTAGCCGTGGTCGTCGCGGCTTTGGGAGTATTCAGTTTATTGTTGGGCAACGGGCGCGTTGTCTTAGAAGCAGTGAACCAGTACCTGTCTCGAGACAGCTTTAAATTGAGCGGTGCTGTAGTCGATCTGAAAATGCAGCAAAGTGTCGCTAACACGCGATATGTCCGGTGTATGTAACATGCGATCTGTCCGGTTCTATTCTGTCTCTGAGAGGAGGCGTTATGAACCGAGCAGAAGTGTTACAGGAAGTTCGACTGATGAAGTTTGAAGATGTGTATTCGCGGCGAAGCGCGAACAAGCTGACGCAAGAACAGGCGGCTGAGATACTGGGTGTATCCGTGCGCACCGTCAGGCGTTGGGAGGATCGATTTGAGGCGGATGGTGCAGAAGGTCTGTACGACCGTCGGCTTGGCAAACTGGCCAACAATCGTGTTGCCACGGATAAGGTCATGGAGATGCTTGAACTGTTTGATACCAAGTACTGGGATTACACGCCGAAGCATTTCCACGAGAAGCTGGTGGCCCACCATGGTTTCACACAGAGCTACAACTGGGTGCGGCTTACACTGCAGCGCCACGGCCGGGTTCAGGCAGCACCCCGACGAGGTGCCCATCGGCGCAAGCGGCCCCGCCGTCCGATGGTTGGCATGATGTTGCATCAGGACGGCTCCAGCCATGAATGGGTTCCGGGTCAGTGGTGGGATCTGATCGTCACCATGGACGATGCCACCAACCGGGTTTATTCGGCATTCTTTGTCGAGGAAGAAGGGACGATGAGCAGTTTTCAGGGGCTGACAGAGGTGATCGAGGCGCAAGGTCTGTTTTGCTCGCTCTATGCCGATCGGGGCTCTCATTACTGGCATACGCCCGAAGCGGGCGGCAAAGTGGACAAGGACAATCTGACCCAGGTCGGGCGCGCCTTGCAGCAACTCGGCATTGAGCTGATCCCGGCCTATTCACCGCAGGCCCGTGGACGGTCTGAACGCATGTTTGGCACGTTCCAGAACCGATTGCCGCAGGAACTGCGGTCCCATGGGATCACAACCATTGAAGAGGCCAATCAGTTCCTGAAAGAGGTCTATCTTCCCGAACACAATGCCCTGTTTGCAAAGGAGCCGGAGGATACGACCTCGGCCTTCGTGCCGTTTACAGGCAATGTGCGCGACACCCTGTGTGTGCAGGAAGACCGCGTCGTCGGCAACGACAATACGGTGCGCTACAAGGGCCTGGTCATGCAGATCGCGGCAGACAGGCACCGTCATCATTTCGTCAAGGCGAAGGTCAGGGTCCACGAATACCCCGATGGTCAACTGGTCATCTTCCACGGCCCGAGATGCATTGGCCGCTACCAGCCTGACGGATCACCCATCACACAGGAGGATAGCAAACACAAAGTCGCGTGACCCGCTTCGACGTGGCGCGAACGCGGTGGCCCAAATCTACGGTCGCCTACGGCTCCCTCCGAATTGGGCCACCGCGCAATCAACTGAAGCGGACAATTGGCATGTTACCTACACCGGACAATTCAGAATGTTCTCGACATCTGAAAATGCAGCAAAGCATATTTGCTATTACCAATAATTCTGAGCTAAGCACTGTAATCACTTTGATACAATGTGGTCTATTCCTACCAACCGATCCCAGAGCGCACCTCGACGAAGTCGTCCTCAAGGGAAAGCCGTTGGAAAAGTACCGGTGGAGAGATATTGCTGGGATGTTTATGGTTTCATTTACCCCCGACGAGCCAATCCAAATTGAACCCGGTGGGCAGGCGGTAGTTACGTTTCATGTTAAACACGTTAGCCCAGCATTTGGGGCCGACAGATTCAGAACCCCACGTGAACCAGAAGAATTGGTTTCAAGTTATTGCCTCATAAGTGGCGTTCGCGGAAACAACGAACTAACCGGTGGCATTATGTTGCTGACCCCTCAGGACACATCTAACTTGGATGCTCTAAAGCTACTGCAGATTGCTGACTACTCGGAGCAACAAGAACCTGAGCGCATGACGCTCAAAAGCAAGTTACTAAGTGCACGGTCGGTTGCAGAGTAGGCATGCTCCACCTTTCCCTGGATAAACCACCAACTGAACCGGAAAATCCCGTAATGCCAACTCGGAACGCCGCAATCACCGCGAAATGCGCGAAAGATATTTGATATACCTACAAGATCCAGCGTCGGAGACAGATCTTCATGAATGACCATCTGGGCCAAGGCGGCCTGTTCACCCAAGGGTTTCTCACCGACACTATCCGCGAGATGGAGGACTGGAACAGCCTGCCCGAAGCTGAGGTTGATCGCCTTGGCAGTGCAATCCGCGAAACCGTTACCAGTTTTCTGGCGGCGCAGTCTCCGAACGAGGCACAGACGGAACAGGACCTGATCTGGCCTGTCCTTACCCACCTCGGCTGGACCGACACCCTGCCCCAGCAAACCCTGTCCGTTAAAGGTCGGGCGGATGTGCCGGACGGTCTGCTCTTTGGGTCACCGGACGCCAAGGTCGATGCGGTGGCACTGCCGGAGCAATGGCGGCGCTATGGGTTGGGACGGGCCCTTCTGGAAGCCAAACGCTGGGACTGCCCCCTTGACCAGCGCGGAGATGCGCCTGGGGACGCGATACCGCCCTCCACGCAGATGTTGCGCTACATGCGTCGGGCCGAAAGCGTCACGGAGGGGAAGCTTCGCTGGGGGATTCTGACCAACGGACGGCACTGGCGCCTTTACTTCGCGAACGCCCGGTCTGTCTCGGAAGACTTTCTGGAACTCGATCTTCTGGCCGTTCTCGGTTTGGAGGAGGGTATCGCCAATCAACTTGCGCTGGAACCCGATTCGCAGCGGCACCGGCTGAAGGTCTTCATTCTCGCTTTCCGTCGCGCCGCATTCGATGCCGCAGGCCCTACGGGCCGCAGCTTCCATCTTCGGGCTATTGACGAGGGTCGCAGTTATGAGGCGCGGATCGCCGAGGACCTCTCCGAAAAAGTTTTCCACGAGGTTTTTCCCGGACTGGCACGGGCCATAGCGGAGGCAGCACCGCCCGGCACGTCACTTGATGCGGTGCGCGAAGGCGCTCTCGTGGTTCTCTACCGAATTCTGTTTCTGCTTTATGCCGAAGACCGCAACCTTCTGCCTGTGGGCGACCCGCGCTATGAGCGCTACAGCCTGCGCCATATGCGCCGCGACATTGGCACTGAACTGGACCAGGGGCGCACCTATTCTCATGCGGTGACGGCTTTCTGGGCGCGGCTTGAGGGGTTGTTTCACTGCATTGGAGACGGTGATCCCGGTCTTGGTCTGCCCCCCTATAATGGCGGGCTTTTTGAACGGGGCAAACCTCTGGTTCTCGATGGCCTGCGTCTGTCCGATGCGGCCGTTGCTTCGGTGATTGATGCGCTTTCGTTTGAACATACCTCGGGGGAGCGGCGGTATATCAACTACCGAGATCTTTCGGTCCAGCAACTTGGTTCGGTTTATGAGCGCATCCTGGAATATGATGTGGTGAAAAAAGAAGACCGGATCACAATTCGACCCAATCCCTGGGCGCGCAAGGTTTCGGGAAGCTATTACACGCCAGATGATCTGGTGCGCTGTGCCCTTGTGGAAACAGTGGAGCCACTGCTCGAGCGATGCCGGGAAGCATTTCAGGACAGGATTACCGCACCAGACGCGAACACGGCGCCGGACGAGCTGGCCATCCTCGATCCGGCAAGCCGGATGCTGGACCTTCGGGTTTGTGACCCGGCCATGGGATCGGGCCATTTTCTCGTGGCCCTGGTTGATTACATGGCCGACCGGGTGATCGCGGCCATGGCCGAGGCAAGCAGGGATGCCGCAGAGGTTCAGGAAGACTATGTATCGCCTCTTGCTGCGCGGATCGCCGACATTCGCGCGACGATCCTGAGCAATGCCGAGGCACATGGCTGGGCCGTGGAAGCCGCCCGGCTTGATGACCGGCACATCGTGCGGCGTATGGTGCTCAAGCGTTGTGTGCACGGCGCAGACAAGAATCCCATGGCGGTTGAGCTGGCCAAGGTGTCCCTCTGGCTTCATACCTTCACCGTAGGAGCCCCCCTGTCCTTCCTTGACCATCATCTGCGGTGCGGTGACAGCCTTTTTGGAACCTGGGTTGGCACATCACGGGATTCGGCCAACCTGTTCCTGCACGGCCCGGTTCAGGACGCGTTGGAAAGCGCTGTCCCTATGCAGGCCATTGAACTTCTGACCGATGCCGAGATCGCGGAAGCGCATCGCTCTGCCGCGCTTTTCAGCGAGGTGGCCGAAATGATCCGCCCGCTGGATGCGTTCCTTTCTCTTAGCCATGCCTTCGATTGGCTGGCTCTCGACAAAAGCAAAAAGCCTGCCATCGACGCTTATATGGACGGGCTTTACGGTGACCCGGTCGGGATCGCTCAAGGCGCAGAGACCATAGCGCCACCGCCAAATGGCAATGGAGGTCGGCAACAGCAGGTTTTCGAGATATTCCAGGTCGTGCTGGAAGAGGCTCAAAATCTGGCGAGGGAGGAGCGGTTCATCAACTGGCAGGTAAGCTTTCCTGGTGTCTGGACGGCCTGGGAGCAGCCCGGTCTCACCGGCGGTTTTGACGCGGTGATCGGAAACCCGCCCTGGGACCGGATGAAGCTGCAGCAGGTCGAGTGGTTTGCTGAACGCGACCCGGCAATAGCCAGTGAAAGCCGCGCCGCAACCCGGCGCGAGCTGATAGAGGGTCTTGATGGGTCAAGCCTGGCAAAATCTTTCAAGGATGCCGCCGAGCGCTCAGAGGCGGCTTTGCGGCAATCCAGAGTTGGGGGAGACTATCCGTTGCTGTCGGGTGGGGATGTAAATCTCCTATGATGATTGTCAAGCATGACATTGATTTTGTTTGATTTTAAATTCGACAAAATCGTCGAAGACCCAGCCGTTCTTGAGCGTGTCATAGATGATCTTGAGCAGCTTGCGGGCAGTGGCTATGATCGCCTTGCCCGCGCCACGGCGTTCCTTGATGCGCCGATAATGGCTGTTGAGATATCCCGAATAGCGGATCGCGATGAGCGTACATTGCACCAGCGTGGTGCGCATGAGCTTGTTGCCGCGCTTCGTGATCCGCCCGTGATGTTCGGTTTCGTTTGAGTTGCTCACCTTGGGCACGATGCCGACATAGGCGGCCAGCTTGTCCGCGTCGGAGAAGTCTTCAACCCTGCCGATCCCCGCCAGCAGGACCGCGGCAGATCGCGCACCGATCCCCTTGATGCTGGTGAGCCCCTCAAAGCCTTTCATGGCCGAGGCGGCCTCCTCGATGGCCTTGTCGAGACGGCTCAGGGTTTCGGTCAGGCCGAGCGCCTGGTCCCGCAATGCCGCCAGTTCGACCTGCTCAAGCGGTGTGAAGCGGCTGAGATCCAGGTCGCGCAGGCGCTTCTTGCTGGACAACCCTTCCTTCTTCAGCTTCATGCCGTGGCGGACAAACATCGCGTGGATGCCGTTCAGCAGCATGGTGCGCTGTTTGACCAGCATGTCACGCGTCCGGGTCAGCGAGGCCAGTTCGCTTTCCTGAGTGGACTTGAGCCGGGTTTCCGGCAGCATGTCCTTCGACAGGAAAAACGCCAGGGCGCGGGCATCGTTGCGATCGGTTTTCTTCACCGATGTGCGGATCACTTTAAACTGGCGCGGGTTGACCACAACGATCCGGCCGACACAGGGTTCCACCTCACCGCAGAACCAGGCCGTGTTGCCGGTGGCCTCGACCGCCAGTTCGTCATCCGCATCAAGGCTCTGACAGAACTGCTCAAGCGCCTGCGCGGACAGTTGAAAGGTTTGGAATGTTTCCGATCCGTCCGTCTCACGCCGACAGATCGTGAAGGAATTCGTATGAAGATCGACACCTATGTAAGCCATGGCTATACTCCCTGCTCAAGGAGGCGGAGCCCCCAATGGGGCGTGAACGGCCAAACCAAGCTCCTATGCAGGATCACCGGCCAAAACCGGGCCCTATGGGGGCTGTTCGGAAACAGGCGAAGGCTAAGCTCCACTACAGGGTCACAATGCCCTACGAAAACATCCAGCCTGAGACCTATCCGCCTCCCCGAATCCTCTAACAGATTCAGGGCGTTTGGCCGATCACAAATCATTCATACCCCCTCTACTGGCTCTTCGTTGAGCGCGCCATGACGCTCATAAACCCGAAGGGACGGATCGGTCTGGTCGTGCCTTCCGGCATTTCTGCGGACAAGAGCACCTCAACCTTCTTTCGCAGCGTCTCTACCACAGGCCGCCTTAAAGCACTTTATGATTTCGAAAACCGGAGGAAACGCTTCGATCTTCCACCCTTCTTCCCGGATGTGGATACTCGCTTCAAGTTCAGTGTGTTTGTGGCGGGGCGGAAAGAAGGCGAGTTTGCAGCCGCTCGCTGTGCCTGTTTTGTGCAGGACCTGTCGGAACTGGGGGACCAGGAGCGCTGCTTTGAGCTGACCGCCAAGGACTTCGCCAAGGTAAACCCCAACACTGGTACAGCGCCGATCTTCCGCACCCGGAAGGACGCGGAACTGACAACAGCGATTTATGATCGTGTCCCGGTGCTTGTGGACCGCTCAGGTGGTGAGCCGGTGAAAAGCTGGCCGGTGCGGTATCATCGGATGTTCGACATAACCAACGACTCTGGGCTATTTCGGGCCCGAGCCGAGCTTGAGGAAAAGGAAGGAGCCTGGCCGATTGGTGGTCATTCCTTTGACAGTCCATCGGGCAGGTGGGTGCCACTTTATGAAGGTAAGATGGTCCAGGCTTATGATCATCGCGCCGCCAGTGTCATCACCAATCCCGAAAACCTGTTCCGGCCAGGACAACCTCTCGCCGCCACGCTGGACCAGCACAAGGATCCCGCATGGATGCCCGCACCACAGTATTGGGTGCCAGAAGACAAGTGCTCGGCAATCGTCAAGAATGCCTGGGTGCTGGGGTTCAAGCATGTCACAGCACCCACAAATGCCAGAACAATGATAGCATCCCTGATTCCGTTCTCGGGTGTCGGAAATTCATTCCCATTAATTCTGGTAGAAAGTTCAAAAGGCCGCGCTGCAGAAACAGCTTCCCTGTTTTTGGCGGTATTGAACTCCATCGTGCTCGACTTCGTTCTCAGGCAAAAGGTTCAGGGCCAAAACCTCAACTGGTACATCGTGGAACAGCTTCCCATAATTCCGCAGGAGCAGTTCACAACAACCCGCTTTGGTAAGAAAAGCGCCGCAGAAATTATCAGAGAAGCCGTGCTTGAACTCACATATACTGCCCATAGCATTGGTCCGTTTGCGCAGGACCTCGGTTATGTGAGGGAAACGGGTGAAGCCAAATCGTACTTCATGTGGGATGATGAGCGAAGGCTTGCGCTGCGCGCCAAGATGGATGCCGTGTTCTTTCTACTTTATGGTATCACTGACCGTGAGGATGTGCGCTACATATACAGCACATTCCCGATTGTCGAAGCAGAAGAAAACGAGAAATACGGAAGTTACCGCTCTCTTGACTTGTGTCTTTCATGGATGAACGCTTTGGCCGCCGGAAAGCCTGATGCGGACATTGAGGGAGACAGCACTTAGGAGCAAATTCCCGGAGTAAATGACAGAGCATCGCAAAACGTGGGGCGGTTATGGTGCATACACAGTTTCCTCAAGTGGAAAGCGTTTTTGCTTCTCGTTTTAAGTAGCGTCGTATACTGTGGTTGGGTGATGCATCTACAAAGTGGCGCTAAAGGCAATTCAGCTTCAGAAATGTAGAGGGGAGAAACGGCAATGGAGAAAGCAAGAGGATATTTGATTATCCTGTTGGTCAGTTTACTGCTGCCCTTAATTTTTGCATTTATCTATATGGCGCTTACCAATTATTTTGAATTGGTTAAAACACCGCTCAGCGACAACCCAATCTATGCCAGCCTTGCTGTTCTAGGTTTTCTGTTTCCAGCCTTATCCGCTCTTTGGCTTTGGCAGAGCGAACAGACAAAAAATGCCAACGAGGCGCGCGCTGAGGAAGCTGAGAGGCGGTATCGAGCGTTGAAAGCATTGGATGTCGAGATTGCTCTGAACTTAGTTCAGATTTATGAGATGTTTAATGAGAAAAAAGTCGCAGAATACCGAGCTCGCTTCAAAAACATGATCAATAAATCGACGGAAGGCAGCAGTGGTCTACCCGTGGTGATCAGCAGCAACACAAATGATGTTTATGAAGGGTTGAAATCACGCCTTGATATGCTTCCCCGTGCAGCTATCGGACCTGTGATTGGGTACTATCAATTCGAAGAGTTCTTTACCGTGCAAGCCACCGCAATGACAGATGGATGCTATGATAACTTGTCTAAGGATCGGAGAGTGGCTGCTTTGGAATCTTATTTGTCGTTCGGGAAGGAAATGCTCCGCAAGGCCTATTTGGCCCATGATTCACTCAAAGAGTGTGTTGAAGAATATGCACCAAAAAGCCAAACTAATAACAAAATATACAAAAATAGAGGAATGACTCTATTCGAGCAAGATCACGAAAAAAACTAAACGCTGTAGTGGAATGCCTCACAGAGCAATATGAAGAAGAACAATGCGAAAAATTAAATAATAACGACAGGGGGTCCGAATAACATGACATCTCCTCCTACGATGATTCCCGATTTGTACTCCAATCGATATCTATTCCTCAAACAAAATGCAAGCCATTAACCTTAAGTTGCTGGGCAATGGATAGAACAACTTTTACGCGACTTAAGGAACGCTGTAACCAGGACCGTGAAGTCATGATAAAGCCAGCTCCTCTTACCAAAGAGAACAAACACCCCGCCACCTATCAGGACGTCATCGACGCGCCGCCGAATATGGTCGCGCAGATTCTAGGCGGTACGCTGCACACCCATCCGCGCCCTGCCTTTCCACATGCGCGTGCAGCATCTTCCGTTGGCGGAAAGCTGATGGATCCTTTCGACCACGGCAGCGGCGGCCCCGGTGGCTGGTGGATATTGGATGAACCTGAAGTCCATCTTGGAGACGATGTGCTGGTACCTGACCTTGCAGGCTGGCGGCGCGAGACGATGCCCGAGCCGCCGGAAACCCCCTTTGTTGCCATTGCACCGGACTGGGTATGTGAAGTGCTGTCCCCCTCAACCCGACAGATCGATCTAGGACCCAAGCGGAACATTTATGCAAGAGAAGGGGTCGGACATCTTTGGTTTGTTGATCCGGATGCCCGAACGCTCGAAGCCTTCCAACTGAAAGGCGGGCACTGGTTGCTGATCGCCTCATTGGCGAACGCGGATGCCGTTTCGGTTCCCCCGTTTGACGCGATCAGCTTTGCGCTCTCCAATCTCTGGCCATGATAGGGTCCAGTTGGGCGGTGGTGTATGAAGCTGATTGCCATTCAGTCAATTCTGGTTTTTTTCCAGTAAGCTAACAGGTGCTCTAAGGTTTCGCCCAAACCCCAGTTGTTTTTGTCGGCTACTGCCTCTAATTCAGTTCTGCATGCTGGAGTAACTTTTAAGTTCAACTGGGCGTCTCTCCCAGTGCGATTGCGTTTCGGTTTGCGGCGCTCAGTTGGCAACGGTTTCATATTGGGGATTTTCGCATTTTGCGTGTCTGTAGTTATCCCTCGATCAAATCCCTGTTCTGCCGCTACTGATTTTACTGCATCAGGATCCGGTAACACTGAAAGTGGTTCAAATAGTTTCTTACGTGGCATTTATTGTTTCCTCTGAAATCATTGAAATCACTGCTTCAGTATATTTTGTAGCATTATCGACAGCTTTCTTGACCCCATTGACCTCATCACATGGAAGATCTGCCAGATCTCCTCCGTATGCGAACAGTTCACGAAATGCGGCCCGCTCAACCAATCCAACTTTCAGTAGGGAAATCCCATGGGAGGTTATTTCTTGTCTTATTGCTCTACCACTTCTGGTTTCGATTGCAGCACTTATTCGATTGAATACCAAAACAAAAGGTATCCTTCGTCGTGCTGCAACTTCCTGGGCCCGCAATAAATTTAATGCTTCAGCAGCTGCTTCGCTATCTAGGGCGCTTGGTTGAATAGGGATGACAACCAAGTCTGCCATTGTAATTGCATGAGCAACGGCTATGTTTTTACTGCCCTCAGTATCTATCAATACAAAGTCATTTGAGCCAATTTCATTTTGAATTGTTTCCGGGAGTTTATCGGGGTTAAGTACGCTGCCTACGCTTACATTTTGGCAAGACGTCGGTTGCAGGTCAGCCCAACGGCCTATCCACCTGAGTGGGTCCGTTTCAATAATGCTGACTGTGTTTTGTCTTCTTGCAAGTTCGAGACTCGCAAGAAGACAAGCGGTTGATTTACCTGATCCACCTTTCGGGTTTGCGAAAGTGATGACTGGCATTTTAACATCTTTCTGTGTGAGTAAAAAATATAGATAGCTAACTATAACGCTATAAAGCTAATAGTAAAGCTACTTC
>NZ_CBDAQX010000031.1:0-15353 GCF_965199275.1 Ruegeria sp.
GCTGGCGGTTGGCAAGGCGGAGGGGCTGGCGGTTGGCAAGGCCGAAACCCTGCTGCGCCTGCTTGAGCGCCGGTTCGGCCATGTGCCCCAAGCAATGCGTGACCGGGTTGCTGCCGCTGATGTCGATCAGCTTGATACCTGGTTCGATGCGGCGATCGATGCGCCGTCCTTGTCGGCTGTGTTTGACCCGAACACCCCGCATTGAGGTGGGTCCCGCGCGCGAGATCAGGTCAGGCTTGCTGATACATTTGCCATAAACTTCATTATGCCGCTCAAGCGTGACCCTCATCGCTGCGCCCTCCTCTCACAGCCCTCGGGCGCGGGTGAGGGCTGCGGGGCAGCCTCCCTCTCCAGCCGTGCGCCCTTGCGCCAGTCCCAGGGCGCGACAAACCGCCCGGCCCAGATCCCGCGCTGCGCGGCCTGCGCGATCTCTTCGGCCTTGACGTAATCCGGACTGTACCGACGGTAAGCCAGCGCCTGGCCGGTCTCGACCAGCCAGCGGTTCAGGTCGACCCCGTTCTGAGAGCACACCGCCACGACCCGCGTGTAGCGATGGTCGATATCCGTTTGCTCGCAGCGCACCACCCCGTCTCCGATCCGGTCTGCCAGGGCCCGCGCCGCGCAGTGCCCGCAGCGATAGAGCGCACCCTTTGCATCCGCGCAGCTCTGCCCGCTCTCGGGCGCGTCGATGCCGTGCAGCCGGATCCGCTGGCCATGTATCTCCAGCGTGTCGCCATCTGTGACCGTGGCCACGCCCTGAAGACCTGTGCCCCGCAAACCTGTCCCCTGTGCCGGGGTCGGGGCAACAAGGGCCCGCATGATCTGATCGAGCCTCTCATGTGAGGCAAACAGACCCAGGGCCATCAGGATGGCCAGGGCCAGCACAAGCCAGTCCCTCACGGTGCGCCGCCCGGTCATCGGCGGCCCCCGGGCTCTGACAGGCGGGCGTGCAAAGCAAACGCCCCCTGCCGGGTCATTGGACTGTCTGCGCCCCTGCCCCTCATCCTGCCCCCGCCCCGGCGGCGGGGTCGGGTGGTCATGGCCCGTGCCTGTTTGCGGGGACCTCCGGGGTGTGCGTGGGTGTGCGTTGGCAGATGCTTCGGTCGGGAAAGATGAACGGATCGCCGCACTGGATGGTGTTGCGCGTGAACGTGAGCGCCAGCAGCAGGAGGGTGCCGATGATGACGCCCATCCCGAATCTGGAGATGAAAATCCACAACAGCTTCAGGAGCGGTGTTCCAACGGGTTGCATAAGGGTGCCCTTTTGTGTTTGGGGTGTGTGCCTGTTTTGCCCGCACTGGCCGGGCAGCCGGGGCACATGCACATGAATGCGGGAGGGGATTATGACGGATCGTCCAGCAATAGATACAGCAGATGCCATCCGCGCTTTGCGGGCACATGATCTTGATCCGGAGATCGCCGAAACGCTTGTTCGACTTGTGGATACAGCAGTCCGGACCTTTGCTGCCAGTCAGGCTGACCTGGCGGCAATCAGGCTTGAGATGGAGAAATCGGAAAAACGCGTGGTGAGTTATACGGCCGTTCTGTTCGGTCTCGTTGCCATACTCTGGAGCTTCGCTGCCAATCTGGAAAATATTGTGCATTATTTTTCCGGGATTTAGACCGCAGCCGCATCCTGCATGATCCGGACCCGCCGCCATCGGCTGCGCTGACAGCCCGTCGATCGGCTGCAACAGGCGGCGCTCCCTGCGGCAGAGGTCATATGCGCCTGTCACGCTGCGGGCGGTTTTGCGCGGGCGGCTCATGGGCGTGCCTCCCGTTTGGGCAGGATCAGGTCCATGGCGCGCTCGATCGTGCGTGTGTCATACTCTGCCGGGATCGCGATCAGCGTGAGGCCCGCCTCCTCCAGCGCCGCCTTCTTCCTGCGATCACCGAGGCCCGCGCGGAGGCCCGCGCGGCTGGAGCGGCTTTTTGTGGGCCCGTTATGGCCGCGCCCCTGGTATTCGATGACGGCCACCACGTTGAAGCCCGCATCCACAACCACAAGATCGGCGCGGCGCGCATTGATGGTCAAAAACCGGGACCGGTCGCGGCAGCAGAGCATTTCGTCGTAGCACACCTGCGCCATCAACCGCAGGCCCTTTGGAAGCCGTGCCTCGATGCGGCGATAAAGCTTCGCCTCCTGCCGGTTCAGGATCGCGCGGGCCACAAAGCCCGTGTGTGCGCGCGTCGCGGCCCGCGCGGCAACCCGGCGCCGGTGCGCGAGAGCGATCCAACCTGCGCCTGAGGCGAGCAAGGCCATAAATCCCGGCAGCAGACCGGCGGGCAGGCTGTCCAGCATGTCGACCAATCCCGTCATTGCCCCCCTCCGCGCGCGGATTTACCGCGCCGCTCAAATGCCAGGCCGACCAGGACGGTAGAGGCGAGTATCGTGACGGGGAGAGCCACATCCACAAGGGCGTCCAGCACCGGTGCAAAGAGCCGTATGTCCTGCTCTGCCGGAGCCGCAAGGCGCAGCCCCAGACCCAGCGCCGCCGCAGGCATTGCGGGCAGGGCGGCGGGAAACATCGAGCGAAACAGCCGCTTGCCGCGCGCGATGCTGTAGAGGGCGGCGGTGAGGGCAGAGAAGAGACAGAGCGCGGCAAGCACCGGGACGGCCCCCTCCCGTCCCGCCACAAAGCCCAGGAAAGCCATCAGGGCAATATCCCCCCGCCCGAGCCGGGCAGGGTGCAGCCGCCGGGCTATCCATGTGGCGCCCCCGAACAGACCGGCACCCAACAGCGCGTCGGGCACTGCGGAGCGCCCGCCCGCCACAAGAAGGACCGGCACAAGGGCCAGCGTGGCAAGGCCCAGCCCTTCGAAGTGGATCTCGAAGCGCCGGCAATCGTGCCAGGCGATGCAGGCCATGGCCAAAAGCGCCACGCCCGTGCAGCAGAGCGCCATCAGCAGAACCGGGCCTTCGGCGGTATCAAGGATCGGGAGCGTCATGTCATGGGGTCCCCTTGATTGTTGCGGCGGAGGGGTTTCGGGCCGGGTGTCACGTCGGGTGCCATGTCGGGTTTTGGGTCGGGTTTTGGGTCGGGTTTCGGGGCATCGCGCCGCGCGGCCTCAAAGCCCTGCACGCGCAGCGTGAGCGCGGTGCTGATCTGTGTGCTCTTGCAGCCCAGCCGGTCCGCGGCCACCTTGCGGCGCGCGCGCGGGGCCAGGCGCATGAGGTCGGAGAGCGCGCGATGGACCCGGGCCGGATCAAGCCCGGCCATCTGGCAGACCGTGCGGAAATCCCGCCCCGGCCAGGCCCCCACCCATCGCTCGGCCTCTTGCCGCGCGCGGGCGCGGGCGTCAGAGGCGCAAAGATCGCGCACCACCGCAAAGAGCACCGCCACCCACACCATCCGGCAGGAGGTCTCTTCGATATGGGGCAAGGATATGCGCGTGTGGATCATGGCGTCTCTCCCGGTCCATCCGGTGCGGTGTCTTCGGCGGCCCGCAACCGGTTTGCCAGTTCCGCCGACCATGCGGGCGGGCGGATCAGCTCGTCCAGCAGCAGGCCCAGAATCGATGCGGGTTTCTCTGCGCCGGTGCGCAGATCGAACGCGCGGCTCATCGAGCGGGCGAGGCTTGCTGCCGTCACGCCCTCATGCTGGAGCATGACCGACAGCGCGATACACAGATCCGAGACCAGCGCCTCCATATCCGAGCCCGAGCGGTAGCCGCTATCGTAGAAGATCTCGAGTGGCGTCATGTGATCGGCCCCATAACCGATGGTGACGAAAATCGTCTTTCCCGCCCATGTCAGCTTGCGGGTCTCGCCGGGGCGGCGGTCTGGCAGGGGAATGCGGTCCGTCATGGCTGCCTCCCGCGTCGAATTGTGGCGCGGCCAAACCACCGTCGTGGCCTGACCGCGCTGTCCTCCATACTGAAGTTTCCAACAAACAGGAGGAGGAAACTGCTATGGCGTGTGGTCCTGCGCGCCGCGCCGGGGGCGGTCTTCAGCGCCGCGCGAACCCGAGCACCAGCCTCTGGAAGTGGCGCGTGACATCGCGGCGGCTGGCCGTGGTGCGCAGGATGAACCCCTGCACCGGGTCCGTGTCGCGCCGCCAGGTGCAGAGCGCACGATCGCCATCCCGGCCGTCGCCGCCATCCCATGTGATCGAGACGTGCCAGACATGGCCGCCGATCTTGCGGGTCTGCCGCCATGTGGGTGCGTCGGGGGCGTGTTGTGCTGTCCGTGCCATCCTGTCCTGCGGCCCGTGCCGGGGAAATCTCTGCACTGCGACCATAGCACAGAACCGCCGCGCGCGGATCCACCGTCAGGCCGGGCTGTGCCCTGGTCTCCGCCCGTGTCTCTGCCATGCTCCTGCCCATCCTCTTCTGCCCGCGCCTGACGGGGCGTGCAAAGCGGGCCTGGTGCTGCACGGTGCTCATTCGATATCCTCCGGTTTGAACATCCCGCTCAGCGCGTCGCAGATCGATGCGAACAGGCTGGCGCGGCAGTCGGAGAGGGGCAGGCGCTGGCGCAGGGCTTCGGCAGGGTCGGTGCGGGCGATGCGTGCGAGATTGTCCTGCCAGCGCGCGAACCGCGCGATATCGGCGATGTCCTTTCGCATCTGCGCCATCTCTTCTGACAGCGCCGCGCGGACATCCCTTGCCGGGGGGTGCCGCGCAGGACCCGCGCCATTGCCACCAGAGGGGCCACCAGAGGCGCCACCAGAGGGGTCACGTTTGCCGCTGTCCTCTGCATAATCCAGGATCGGGAGCGGGGTTTGCGCCTCTGCGGTGAGCGGTATCTGCGCAAGGACCGGAGCTGCGACCAGACCCGCAAGCGCGTAGAGGACGCAGAGGGCGCGGGCCGTGGCGATGAACAGAAGGGGTTTGCGCCTGCCTGCCATCAGTTGCACCCCGTGCAATTCGTGACCGTCGCCTGCTCGGTGAAGAGCTCCCGGAAGGTCCCGGTTCCCAGATCGATGCGGTCCGCCCTGAGCTCTTGCGTCCTCATGTTGGTGATCCGGAGGGTGCCGATCCGGGCGGTTCCCGCGACTGTTGCCTCCCCATCGAATGTGAGCGCCCCGCCCGTGAGCGGGCCGTTCACGCTCAACGCCTTCTTGACCGTCAGGCTCTCGCCTATGGTGATATTGGGCGCGGTGAGCGTGCCGGTGAGTGCGAGGTCACCGGCGATCGTCGTGTTGCCTTCGACGTCGAGCGTCTCGCTGACCGTGAGCGGGCCGGTGATCTGCGTTTGCCCGACCAGCTGGCGGATCTGCGCGCTGCGCGCGCCAATGGAACCCGCGCCGGTCAGATCGTTGCCGCCCATATCCAGATCGACGGACATGGTGTTGACCTCGGCATCGTTGCTGCCATCCCCGTCACAATCGACCGCCACCCGGTAGAGATAGGGCGGGCAGTTCCTGTCGAGCGCAACATAGTCCAGCGCGAAGATGTCGTTTGCCGTTGCAAAGCCGGGCATGCGCCTGTTGATGGGGGCCATGTCGTAGCTCACGCCCGGCCCGCGCAACCCGGTCTCTCCGGACAGAAGCACCCCCACCCCGCTGACACCATCTTCTGCGCCGGGGATGCGGGTGAGTTTGGTCTCCCCGCGCGCACGGGCGATGATGAGCAAGGCGCCCTCCGAGGGGCGATAGAGATACAGCGACAATGTCCGGCGCCCCGGTGTCCGCTCCCCAAGCGCGGGGGCGCGCAGGCCTGCCCCTTCGAGCTCGGCCAGATCAACGGGGTGCGGGGCGGCGCGGGGCGCGTGACGGCGCCCGGCATGGGCCGGATCGCCTTCCACCAGCAGGCGGCCTGCGCGCGCGAGCTCGGCCACGGAGCGGGCCTCATTGGCCATGGCCCGCGCCGTGATCCAGTTGCCGGTGATCTGGCTTGCCCAGAGCAGGGCGAAGGAGAAGACGGCAAAGGCCAGGATGCTGTCGAAGAGGCCAAGCCCGCGCCGGGTGCGGGAGGGGAATATATGCGCATTCATGGGTCAGCACCTCGATCCATAAACAAAGGGGGTGACGGAGCGGTAACAGCCGGTGACCCGCAGCCGGGGCCGGGTGATCTCATCAAACACGCCGGTTCCGGCCCGCGTTTCCCGGACGGTGGATGTCTCCGCCCCGCCGGTTGTGGTGACGGCCCGGGTGTCGGCCCGGGTGACGGTTGTGGTCCCGAAGACCACCACATCTGCCAGGGTCTGGTCGGGCTTTAGTCTGCGTATCTCCAGATCGCCGCCGCCGCAAAGCTCTGCGTCCGGATCCGCACAGGCAATCAGGGTGCGGGCGGTTGTCCGTCCGGTGATGGTTGCCGCGCCGGACTGCGTGGCAAGCCCGGTGATGAGATTGGTCCCGACGCGCAGGGTTTCGGTCACGGTTGCGTCTGCGTCGATTTGCGCTGTTCCGGTTCCCGACAGGGTGACGATTCGGGGCGCGAACACCCCGTTCAGCGTCATCCCGGCCTGTGGTGCAAGCCTGTCGGCGCGCAGGGGATTATCGCCCTGTCCGCGCAGTGTCGGAACTGTGGCACTGAGTGCACCCAGGCGCCCGGTCCCCAGGATGGTCCTGCCGCCCATGTTGATGCCTGTTGTCATGGGCAAGGGGGGATGTCCGGCAACCCGTTCGCGAAAGAGCGCCTGTGTATCGAGCCGTGCGAAGCGGGAGGCGAGGATGGCGCGGTCATGTTTGGGATCAAAACCGCGTCCCAGCGCGTCCCGCGCGATCAGGGCGGCGGCGCGCTGCGTCTCTTCATCCCCGGCCCCGTCAAGGCCAAAGGCATTATCGAGCGCCTGCCGGGCGGCGCGCCATGTCGGATGCGTAACCACGTGCATTCCTGGGTGCAGGACGATCACGCCATCTGCTGGCCCGTTGCCGGTGTCGCCGATCAGATGTGTGAGGGTCCATCCGCGCGCAAGCAGCACCCGGGTTGGGTCATTGGCTGTATCAGTGGCATCCCTGCGCCAGGGCGCGATGGTCGCGGCGCGCGCGAGGCGGGCCTGCTCCTCTGATGTGAGCGCCCGCCCGCAGGGTGCAGCGCCGGTGGCCTGACACGGATCGGTTCCGGGTGCGGTTATGGGCGGGTTTGCGTGCAGCCAGTGATGCAGCCCGTAGCCTTCGGCGGCCACCACCTCCGCCAGGTGCCGGGCCTCTCCCTCGATGCGCGCGCGGGCGATGTCGATCTGCCAGCTTGCGGCGATGCCGGCCATGACGCTTGCCAGCAGCATCACGCCGGTCAGCGCCGAAAGGCCGCGCCGGGGGCGGCGGGGAAAGGCTTTGGCGCCGGGATATGCGATACCCCGGATCATCCCCGGAACTGGATTTTCAGGTCGGTCAGGTCATCGTCGCTGTCGACGTTGGCGCAATTGGCGGCGAGATCCACGCCCGTGTCAGCCACCTCCCCGGCCCCGCCGATTGCCGCCGCTTTATCGGCAGCGATCTGCTCGACCGAACTGTTGCCGATGAAGGCGGCCCCGACAGCCTCGCATACGGCCGGCGGCACATTCTCGAGATGCAGCGTGAATAGATCCGCGCTGTGTTCTGCAGCAGTGGCGCTGGCGATCAGTTTTGAGGAGCCTTCCCACCAGGGGAATGTGATGCCGGCATCCCGGGCGCTTCCGTTCGTGTTCCGGAAATTGTCGGGGGCGCTGGAATAGATGATGGCGTTCATCGAGGCTCTGCCACCTGCGAAGGTTGTTGCGCTGGCAAAGGCCCGCCTGACATTTGCAACCGCGCCAATGAAGGTGGTTTGAACGCTTCCGGCGCGGACATTCAGAACCACGCCCTGGTATGCGCTGACCAGCCCGGCCGTGACCAATGCGGCCACCGCCACCCCCAGGATCACCCCGAACAGCGAGATACCCCGGCGCGCCCGGCGCGGGACGCGCCGTCTGCCCTTTGCTCCTGGGACCGTGTCGTGACATTCCGATACGGCCCCGCTGCCGGTCCCGGGGGCCGCTGTTTCAAGTCGGGTTTTCATATGTGTTTCTCCCATTCAGCTGTTGGTTTCTCTTGCCAGGTCGGGACATGACCGGACATGACCGGGCATGACAGGTGCTGGCGTGGTCTCACTGTCCAGGTCATCGTCACAGCCCTGCCCCCCGGTTGATCTGGTCGAAGACCGGCAGCATGATGGACATCAACAGGACCAGCACGGTGGTCACGAGGACCAGAAGCACCATGTTCAGCGCCGCCATGCGCGCCTTGACGGTGCTTTCGATCTGCTCCAGCCGCCGGTCCAGAAACCGGCCTGCCTTGTGGATGCCATCGGGGCGGTTCCAAAGCTGGCTCAGAACGCCGGCAAGCCTGTCGTCAGGAAAGCCCTGCCCCGCCTCCAGGGCGGCCTCGCCCAGATTTGCGTTCTGGCCGAGTTTTGCGCTCACCGCACGGATGCGCGAGGCCTCATAGCGCCCGGTGCTCTGCGCCATCTCCTCAAGCAATCCGCCATTGATCACCGTTCCGCCCCGGCCATGCTCGATCACCGCAAACAAAAACCCGATGCCCGCTTGCAGGCGCATGATCGAAAACGGTGGGAAGCGGTCGCCAAAGGCGCGGCCCGCCCCGGTCCAGAGGCGCATCAGCGCGATGAGCGCCACACTTGCCACCGCGACCCACAAAACCAGGCGGGCGGGGTTGCCCGAGAGGGCAAGAGTGACCCGCACCGTCGCGCCCTGCACCGCACCCAGGGTCGAGAAATCGACGATCTCCGACAGGGCGGGCAGCAGTTCCAGCCCAAAGAACAGGACCAGTGCAAAGAGGCTCAGGGCCAGCAGGACCGGCAGGGCAATCGCTTCGTTCACGGCCTTGCGCAGGGCCAGCCGGGTGCGCAGCAGCCGCGCTGCCGATGCAAGGACCGCATGTGCGGGCTGGCGCCCCAGCCCCGCCAGGATCAGGCGTTCCGGCGGCCATGTGTAGGGCGCAAGCCGCTGCGCCAGCCTGCCGTCGAGACTGGCCGACACCATTTCTGCCAGCACCCGGGCGCGGGTCCGGTTCCCGGTTCTCAGACTGCTGCGGATCTCGCCCTTGAGGGCCTCCTCCAGCTCGACACCGGATGCCACCACATCCCCCAGCAATTGCCAGACATCCGCCCGGGTGGCGGCCCTGAAGTTCAGCCTGCGCCACAGGAGCGCCACGCCCCTGACCGGCGCGCCGCTGAGCTGAATATTGATTGCCCGGGTGCGGCTCATTGCAGCCCCTCCCCATCGCAGGGCCGGCCCTGTTGAACGGGGCCGTGCGCAGTTGCGTCATCGGCCCGCGTTGCGCAGAGATGACAGTCCGGGCCCCTCACGGCAGGCACGCGGTCATTCCGACACCCGAAGCATATCCAGCACTGCGTGAGGCGTCCCGTCATGATCCGTCCCCTGTCTGGCGTGCGGCCCGTTTCGGTCCGGTGATGGCGGGCAGAGGGTCGGGAAGGGCTTCATTGGTGACATGTTCGAAATCCGTCACGCCGGACGCCACGAGACGGCGCAGCCGCGTGGCCAGCGACAGCCCGCCCATGCCGCCCTCTGCGACCGGCATCTGCCAGTATTCCAGCGCGCCAATCTGGTCCTGCGCGTTCACGAGTTTGCGATAGTCATTGTCCAGCCGGATCAGCTCTGCGGTGGCGCGGCGGCCGCAATATCCCGCCCAGGCCGCTTTTGCGGTTTGCGCAATCGCGCCGGACAGGTTGGCATAAGGGGCCAGGCAATGCGCACAGCCCTTGTGGTTGCGGCGCAACAGGGTGAGGGGTCCGGGCCTTTTTTGTGCGACAAAGAGCGCCTCCTCGCCCAGCCAGTCCTCGACCCGGGCCCGCGCCGGGCCGCTCAGCACGTCCGCGCAATGCGGGCAAAGCTCGGGCACAAGTTTCTGGCGCATCACCATGTTCACCACATCCGGCCCGGCAAGCTCCGAAGGGCGCACCCCGAGCGCGATCAGGCGGAACAGCACGCCAATCGCCGAATTGGCATGGACCGTGGTGTAGATTTTATGTCCCGAGGTCACGAAATGCAGCACCTCGTTGACATCCGCCGCCGAGCGGATTTCGCTGACCATGCCCACATCGGGGTTGGTGCGCACGAAGGTCATCAGCATCCTGGAGAAATTCGCCATGCGCTCCTGGGGCGTTTTGCCCGGCACCACGGGGAACTGGATGACACCGTCCCCCAGGGCGGGGTATTCGACCGGGTCCTCGATCGTGTAGAGCGAGATCCTGCCATCGCGTTCGGCATAAAGCCGTTCGAGATGACGGACCAGGGTGGTGGATTTGCCGTCCCCGGTCGAGCCGCCGAGGATCACCAGCCCGCTTTCCGAGCGGCGTTCTGCCGCCAGCGCCTCCAGGATATCCGCCTCCAGTCCGAGCCCTGCGAGATTGCCGAACTGTGCCGCGTCCGCCTTTGGCAGCAGCCGCAGGTTCAGGAAATGCCGGTTGTCTCCGTGCCAGGCCAGTTGGCCCCGAAGGGCGGCAATGCCCTTTGGCATCCCGGTGAATTCCCCGGACTGGCCCAGCGAGAAACTGTCCGGGACACCCAGAAGCTTTGTCGGTGTCCCGCCGCCGCCGTCCCGGTTGCCATGGGCCCAGTCGATGGCCGCCACGACATCCTCAAGCGGCCATTCCGAGCCATGGGTGAATTCCCCCGACCCCACCTTGATCCGCAACAGGCCATGGGTCTTGCGTTCGATCAGCTTGATGTCCGACGCCCCCAGCGCGGCCGCCTCCTGCAGCGCGCGCTTCAGCCTGAGCTGCCCGCCCCCGGGGGTATGCCTGACCAGCGCCTTCGTCTCATCGCCATAAAACGCGCTGATCTGTGCCGCCGTGACCGCGCGGCGGTCTCTCTCATCCGGAAGGTCATAGCGCGCCCGCAACGCGACCAGTTCCGCTGCCACCTCGCCGGTGTTCCAGGCGCGCACCAGGCAGACCGTGCCATCTTCGAGAAGGGCGCAGGCTTTGCGAAACGGCTCCGAGCCGATGTCAAAGGCCCCGCCCTTGCTCAAGGGGGGTGTCGGGCGCTGGCCCGTGAGACCGGACAGCCCCGCCCGCTCAAGAGCCGCATCCATCTGCGGGCGCAGCGTCCCCAACCATGCCCCCAACCATCCCCCGATCCATGCCCCGAGCCGTCCGGGGCGCGGCCTGCGCGGGCGGTCAGCTGTGCCAGCGTGGAGTGTGCCGGCGCGGGGTTTGCCCGGATCATCCAGCATCCCGGCCCTCCCCCTCGATCCTGATCACCTTCCAGTCCAGCGTGCCCGGCGCGGTGTCCTCCCCGGAGGCGAAAGGCAGAAGCGCGTCTTTGCTCCCCGATCTGGTCCCGGCTGCAGCGGGCGCGCGCAGGCGCACACCGTCCCTGGTCACGGCCTGCAGGATGGACCCGTCGGGCAAGGTCTCGCCCACGCGGCGCGTAACGGGGGGTTCTGTGACGGTCTGCCAGCGGAGGGTGGGCGGGTCTTCCGGGGTGGCTCCCGGAACAGGGATCGCGACCTCGCGCGCGCCGCGCAGCCGGACGCTCCAGGGTCCATCGCCCCTGCGCACGGCATGGACCACCTGCCATTCTATCGGGCGCGCGTCTGCAAGAGCGTGCCCGGATGCCGCGACACGCGCGAGCCCGTTGGATCGTTCCGGCTGGTCGGTTGAGGTCGCCTCAGGGTCGTCTGGCCGATCCGCCAGCTCTTGCGCGATCGCGTCTGCCAACGTGTTCGGCCGGGCTGTGGCCGCCGCGCTGCCCTGGATGTGCGGCGACACGTGCGGCAGGTCTTGTGGCGCGGGCCCTGATGCGTCGCCTGTGGCCTCTTCTGCCGCGCGGGCCGCGACGAGCGCATCCTGGGCCGTGGCAAGTTCGAGGCGCAGCTGGTGCAGCGCGTCCTCCGGCGCGCCCCCCTCCGGTGCCGCTTCCAGCCGGGCGATCCGCGCGGTCAAGGCGTTCACCTTCACCGTCAGATCCCGAATGACGGGAGACGTCGGGGCTGTTGCAGGGGCGCGGGGCGCGACAGGCGGTGATGTCCGGGAGCCCTGAAGGCGTCCCAGGGCCGCGTCCTGCAGGGCGCGGGTGCGCAGGAAACCGGCGATGGCCTCGGCGCGTTCGGTGCACAGCGCCAGCACTTCCGCTTCCACCGCCGCCATTTGCAGGGGCTGTTCTTCCAGCCAGGCCTGCCGCAGAAGATCATCCGGACAATCGCCGAGATCAAAACCGGAGCTCCGGGCGGGGGCGGTGACGGGGGTAAGGGTAGGTGTGGTGACAGGCGCGAGGGCAGGCACCGCGCCTGGCCCGGCCTCCGCGTCCGCTGTTTGAGCCGGGGCGGGGGACGCGAGAGCGGCGGCGATCAGGAGGGTGGCCGCCCGACATGCTGCAAGCTTTGACTGGAAAACCCCGTGCAAAGCGCTTATGACACATGTCAGACGCGTTTTGTGACAAAACTTGTGGAGCCGATCATGTCTGTTGCCTTCGATACCCTCAAAGCGGCGCAACGCCTCAGCGCCGCCGGATTTTCCGAAGACCAGGCCGCAACCCTTGCCGCAACCTTCGCCGAGGGCATAACCGAAAATCTTGCGACCAAGGATGATATCGCGCTGTTGCAGAAGGATATCCAAAGGGTTGATGCAAAGATCGACGCCTCGGTGGCCGCGCTGCAAAAGGACAGCAAGGCGCTGGATGCAAAAATCGATGCCTCGGTTGCTGCGCTCAACACTAAGATCGACGCTTCGGTGGCTGCGCTGCAAAAGGACAACAAGGCGCTGGATGCAAAGATCGACGCGTCCTTTGCTACGCTGGATGTAAAGATCGACGCATCGATTGAAGCGCTGCGCAAGGAGATGATCGTTCAGAACAAGGACATGAAGATCCTTCTTGGCAGCATCATGGTGGGTGGGATCGTGGTCATGACCCTGCTCGACAGGCTTCTCTGACCGGTTGTCCGCTTCAACACGCTGACAAAAGAGACCAGCGCCACTGACGCGGGTCGCCGACGCAGCGCCGACCGACTGTACCGGTCCGGGTTTGTGATATGCCCCCTGCCCGTTCATTTGGCCGGCTCGGTGGGATCGAGGGTGATCAGATCGGGGCGCAACACCCGCCGCCCGGGATCCTGTTCCAGCAGCTTGTCATAGGTCACGGCGGTCTGGTTCTTGTTGATGCCGACGCCGAGCTCTTCCGCGCTCGGAAACTCCGGGCAGAGCGTCCAGACCGCCGCGGGCAGCCGCTCCTGCAGATGACCGACATCCCATGTGTGCCAGCCCGGTTGGCGATGACGGAAAAACACGATCTGGCCGGTCCTGACTTCCGACCTTTTTGTTGATCTGACTGGGTTTTTGGTTTGTTTTCAGGTGTGGTTGCTCAGAGGCGCGTTGTAGTGCCCCATTATTATAAAAAGTATTGACATGGGCCTTCAGATGGCTAACCTCTTCGCCCATGTTCATCCGCACCAAACATGACGCAAAGCTCAACCGCACACGGATCCAGATCGTTGAATCCGTCCGCACCGGCTCCAAGGTACGCCAGAAGATCCTGCGCCATGTGGGTGTGGCCCATAACGACAGCGAGATTGAGGATATCAAGCGTCTGGCGGGCCGCTTGATGGAGCAATTACGCATTGATCGCTCGCCGCAAATGGAACTGTTCACGCCCACGGAATATGCCGATCTGCAGGCGCTGGTGCGCCGCGCTCCGCGGCCGGACAAGCTTGGCGTTGATCTTGCCGAGTGCCGTGAGGAGGCGCGGGTCTCTCTGGGTCTGCGGGATGTCATGGGGACGATGTATGACCAACTGGGTTGGGGGGCCCTTCTGGGGGCGGCGCGTAAAAGTGCCAATCGCATTGTGAAAGAGCTGGTTATGGCGCGGATCGCACAGCCCGAGAGCAAGCGCGCGACCGTGGAGGCGTTGGAGAACCAGGCAGGCATCACGCTCAATCTGGACGTGGTCTATCGGAGCATGGATTACATCAATACGCCGGTGATAGACGGGATTTGCAAAACCTCTCACGCGGCGGCAGAGAAGTTGCTGGGCGGGCCAGTGACCGTGCTGTTCTACGATTGCACGACCCTGGCCTTTGACACCGAGCGCGAGGACCCGGCCGAGGATGCGGACGGGGTCGAGCAGGATCATCTTCTGGCCAAGGGCTTCAGCAAGGATGGCAAGCATCACCGCGCTCAGGTCATGCTGGCGCTGATCGTCACCTCCGATGGGCTGCCTGTGGGCTATGAACTCTTCCCGGGAAACACCTGGGAAGGTCATACGCTGGAAGCTGCGCTGAAGGCGTTGGAGGGACGCTTCGACGTGGCCAGGGTCACGTTCGTGGCCGATGCCGCCATGCTCAGCAAGGACAACCAGCAGATGTTGCAGAACAAGGGTCTGCCCTACATCCTCGGCTATCGCATGAAGTCCGCCCCGGCCGCCGTGAAGGCGAACATTTTGAGCCCGGAGGGACGCCAGCCTTGGGCTGGACACGGTTCTGAAGAGGCAACCGAGAAGGGCTGGTACAAGGTGATCGACCAGGAGGGAGCGCGGGTCATTGTGACCTGGTCACCCACCCGGGCACGCAATGATGCCCACAAGCGCGACAAGGCAATCGAAAAGCTGCACAAGAAGCTCAAGCGCTCTCGCAAACCCGGCAGCTTCAGCAGCCGGGGATATGGCCGCTTCCTGGCCTTCCCCGACAGCGGGGACGTCACGCTGGATGATGCAAAGATCAAGGCAGCGGCACAATGGGACGGGCTGCATGCCATTGTTGTTCATGGTGCGGACGAACTGGAGGCACAGGACGTCATTGCCCGCTATCACCAGTTGTGGGAGATCGAAGCCTGCTTCCGCACCAACAAGCACGATCTGAAAATCCGGCCCATCTATCACTGGTCGCCGCGTCGGGTCCGGGCCCATATCGCCATCTGCTACATGGCCTTCTGCTGCCTGCAGCACCTGCGCAAGCATCTGGACCTGCTCGGACACCCGATGAGCCCGGCTCGTATCCGCAACGAGTTGAACGCATTGCAGCTCTCGATCCTGCGCCACAAAGGCACCCCTGACCGCTACGGCATGCCAAGCCATGCCACGGTCGATGCCAGACGCATCCTCACCTGCGTCGGCCTGACCTGGAACGAAGCCCCTTTCAAGATACCCCCCGGGCGCACCCGAAAAACTGGCCAGACCAAAGCCTGAGCTCCCTCAACACTCCGAAACAATCGCTGGCGAAAAAAGTCCGTGTAGTGCCTTTTGGCAACCAAGGCATAATAATATCAATGACTTATACGAAAAAATGTCGGAAGTCAGGAAAGAGACCAGCGCCACTGACGCGGGTCGCCGACGCAGCGCCGACCGACTGTACCGGTCCGGGTTTGTGATATGCCCCCTGCCCGTTCATTTGGCCGGCTCGGTGGGATCGAGGGTGATCAGATCGGGGCGCAACACCCGCCGCCCGGGATCCTGTTCCAGCAGCTTGTCATAGGTC
>NZ_CBDAQX010000032.1:0-75071 GCF_965199275.1 Ruegeria sp.
GTAACAGACGCGCCTGGCCAGGCTGTGGCGAAGCTCCTGACGGTTAAGTTGGATCAGAATACGCCGCCGCGTTTCCTCGTCAGTGATGAATCTGAGGATATGCAGCGACTTGATGATCTTGCCCAATTCTCCAAGGGCTTTGGCGAGTGCCGTGGTGCGTTCGCGCACACTGAAGTGTACGCATGACTGACTGCGCCTGCATTCCTGACTTCCGACATTTTTTCGTATAAGTCATTGATATTATTATGCCTTGGTTGCCAAAAGGCACTACACGGACTTTTTTCGCCAGCGATTGTTTCGGAGTGTTGAGGGAGCTCAGGCTTTGGTCTGGCCAGTTTTTCGGGTGCGCCCGGGGGGTATCTTGAAAGGGGCTTCGTTCCAGGTCAGGCCGACGCAGGTGAGGATGCGTCTGGCATCGACCGTGGCATGGCTTGGCATGCCGTAGCGGTCAGGGGTGCCTTTGTGGCGCAGGATCGAGAGCTGCAATGCGTTCAAACTCGTTGCGGATACGAGCCGGGCTCATCGGGTGTCCGAGCAGGTCCAGATGCTTGCGCAGGTGCTGCAGGCAGCAGAAGGCCATGTAGCAGATGGCGATATGGGCCCGGACCCGACGCGGCGACCAGTGATAGATGGGCCGGATTTTCAGATCGTGCTTGTTGGTGCGGAAGCAGGCTTCGATCTCCCCACAACTGGTGATAGCGGGCAATGACGTCCTGTGCCTCCAGTTCGTCCGCACCATGAACAACAATGGCATGCAGCCCGTCCCATTGTGCCGCTGCCTTGATCTTTGCATCATCCAGCGTGACGTCCCCGCTGTCGGGGAAGGCCAGGAAGCGGCCATATCCCCGGCTGCTGAAGCTGCCGGGTTTGCGAGAGCGCTTGAGCTTCTTGTGCAGCTTTTCGATTGCCTTGTCGCGCTTGTGGGCATCATTGCGTGCCCGGGTGGGTGACCAGGTCACAATGACCCGCGCTCCCTCCTGGTCGATCACCTTGTACCAGCCCTTCTCGGTTGCCTCTTCAGAACCGTGTCCAGCCCAAGGCTGGCGTCCCTCCGGGCTCAAAATGTTCGCCTTCACGGCGGCCGGGGCGGACTTCATGCGATAGCCGAGGATGTAGGGCAGACCCTTGTTCTGCAACATCTGCTGGTTGTCCTTGCTGAGCATGGCGGCATCGGCCACGAACGTGACCCTGGCCACGTCGAAGCGTCCCTCCAACGCCTTCAGCGCAGCTTCCAGCGTATGACCTTCCCAGGTGTTTCCCGGGAAGAGTTCATAGCCCACAGGCAGCCCATCGGAGGTGACGATCAGCGCCAGCATGACCTGAGCGCGGTGATGCTTGCCATCCTTGCTGAAGCCCTTGGCCAGAAGATGATCCTGCTCGACCCCGTCCGCATCCTCGGCCGGGTCCTCGCGCTCGGTGTCAAAGGCCAGGGTCGTGCAATCGTAGAACAGCACGGTCACTGGCCCGCCCAGCAACTTCTCTGCCGCCGCGTGAGAGGTTTTGCAAATCCCGTCTATCACCGGCGTATTGATGTAATCCATGCTCCGATAGACCACGTCCAGATTGAGCGTGATGCCTGCCTGGTTCTCCAACGCCTCCACGGTCGCGCGCTTGCTCTCGGGCTGTGCGATCCGCGCCATAACCAGCTCTTTCACAATGCGATTGGCACTTTTACGCGCCGCCCCCAGAAGGGCCCCCCAACCCAGTTGGTCATACATCGTCCCCATGACATCCCGCAGACCCAGAGAGACCCGCGCCTCCTCACGGCACTCGGCAAGATCAACGCCAAGCTTGTCCGGCCGCGGAGCGCGGCGCACCAGCGCCTGCAGATCGGCATATTCCGTGGGCGTGAACAGTTCCATTTGCGGCGAGCGATCAATGCGTAATTGCTCCATCAAGCGGCCCGCCAGACGCTTGATATCCTCAATCTCGCTGTCGTTATGGGCCACACCCACATGGCGCAGGATCTTCTGGCGTACCTTGGAGCCGGTGCCCGCCGCGTTTCCTCGTCAGTGATGAATCTGAGGATATGCAGCGACTTGATGATCTTGCCCAATTCTCCAAGGGCTTTGGCGAGTGCCGTGGTGCGTTCGCGCACCTGAAGTGTACGCATGACTGCGCCTGCATTGATGTGTCCAAGCTTCAGCGATCCGGTCAGACGCAACAGGTCTTCCCAATTTTCTATAATGAGGCGGACATTGATCTTGTTGCGCGTGAGCGAATCAAGCGGACCATAGTCTGCTTTGCGGTCGATGCGCCAAAGTCGGGTCTGACCGATATCCGCGAGCCGAGGACTGAACTGATAGCCAAGCAACCAAAAGAGTCCAAAGACGATATCGGAGTAGGCCGCCGTGTCGGTCATGATTTCTACGGGTTCGAGATCGGTTTCCTGGTCGAGCAAAAGCGCAAGGATGAACATGCTGTCGCGCAGTGTTCCGGGCACAACAAGGGCATTGAGGCCAGTGAACTGGTCGGAGACAAGGTTATAAAGCGTGATACCGCGGCCAGTCTTGAAGTATTTCGGGTTAGGGCCGGCATGGATGACCGTGGGTGGAGCGGAAAAGCGAATTCCGTCTGCGGAGGCAACATCACCAGAACCCCAATGTTGGACGATCGGCAGTTCATTGTGGGCGGCAACGATGCGAGCGTTTGCTGCCGTGATTGTCTCGGAGCGGATGAAGTTCTGGCTGATCCAGGAAAGCCTGTCGCGCCGAAGTGGCGGAAAGCTCGCCTGCGTGATCGGCTCGAAGCCAATGTTGCAGGCCTCGGCGAGCAATACGGCACACAGGCTTGTCTGGAAGCCATCGACGCGCGCGCGCCGCTCAGTGACATGGGTGAAATCCTGCGCAAAACCGGTTCGGTTGGCGACTTCGAGAAGCACATCCGAGAGATCGACTTTTGGCAATCTGGTCCGCATCGCGAACTTCAGTTTCTTCAGGCTGTCGGATTCTTCGATGCGGTCGAGTGGCGTGATGACGAGCTGTGGCTTGCCCTTCTTGATTTCAGTTCGAATTGCCGGATTTACTTCGAAGGTTTCCGCCGCCCGCCGATAGGCTTGGTCAAGTTGGTCAGCAAGAACGGCGAGTTCCGTTTCTCCATTTGGCGAACGTTCAAGTGTGCGGCATATAGTTGGCTTCACCGCCTGCCACGCTTCGCCGCTCAGCAAGCCACGTCTGGGATCATCAAACCTCATGCCAGCGGGCACGAAGATGTCTCGGGTCTTAAGTGCCCCCTGCCAAGCCTCGCATACAGCAAAAACATAAGCTTTATTGTCGGAGACTTTTCCATTGGTATCGAGCGCGTATTTGCGCCAGACTCCACGCAGGATTTCAGTCGGCGCATCGTTCATATCAGCTTTTGCCCAGTTCTCGATGCCGCGAAGAAAATCGATCGCCGCTTTGATAGGCTGGCCCTTGGGCGAAGCTTCAAATTCTATTCGTTCGAGGAGGTTGCGAAACAGTGTGTGCGTCGTGCGCCACTTTACGATCAGTTCTTCCAGCGGCTTGTCTTCTGGTGGTTTGGCCAAGACATCGACACGGTCAGTGGCTTCAACGAGGGCGGCATAATTCAATTCGTCGTAGATGGCATCGCGCCAGGACCGGAAAGTCATATCTGTATCATCGTCGCCATCGGTCATGACGCGCCGGGCCAGGTCACGCAAGGTCAGAGCAGCAGCGTCCAGATCGCCCAAGCTTCGCAATCTCTTTCGCTTGCGAGCTGCCTTGGCTTCTCGAAACGTATCCGCCAGCAAGGCACTAAAAAGCTCGACCGCATCGTCGATGGCAACGGCCTCCAACGTGTGAAACAGCGCGGCGATAATCGCGGTTCGGCGCGGCTCCTTGGCAACCGCGATTGCAGATGGCCGCATGGTTCTAGCTATCTTGGCCAGGCGCTGGATGAGTGCATTCGGAACCGTTTCAGGCGAATGCGGGGCCAGTTCGTAGGCGCGAATGTCATCAAGGCGATGAAAGTGGCGCAGCAGTTCTGTCATAGACCGTCTTGTGGGAGCCGCCCGCAACGAATCCAGCCTGCGCAGCGACCCGCCTTCGCCCTCAAGCAAGGCGGTGATCTTCTGCCGCTGCATATCCGACAACGCATCGGACAGATGCATCCACAACTGCCGATGCGCACGATCCCGAATGCGGGCAACAAGGCGCTCCAAAGTGCTGATACCAGGCAGCAGTATCTTGCGCGCCAACATCCACGCCGTGGCCCGGTCAATCAGCAGGCTCGGCCGATCATCGCCAGACCAACACAGAGTGTAAAGCCAGCGCGTCAAACGAAAGCGAGCGCTGGCATCATCGGCCAGGTCTCGGAAGCCGTAGGTTTTCCGGATCAAGGCCGCATGGCGCTTCTTTGGGCGCCCAACAGCATAGGCGGTCAAAGACGGCATCGTGGTCAGTCCGAGCTGTGCGACCACCGCTTCAACCACGACATCGGGAATATCCTCGAACCTTGTCGGAAGTACGCCAAGGAACCGAGCGATACCGAGTTGAAGCGCAAAGCCCAGACGATTATGGCTGCCACGCAACTGATTGATAATGTCCCGATCAGTCGCATCAAGGTGGAAATATCGCGCGATCTGCGTTCGACTGGGAACCCCGTCGAAGCGTCCGTATCGCGCCCGCTGCGCGTCACTCAAAAACCGCGTCGGCATTCGCAAATCTCTCAAGTTTCGCGAGACCGAATCCGGCCACGAAGAATCAATGGTTTATCTATCGCAAAATACAGATGCGAAAGAAACGGTTTTTGCGACAACTTTTGCGACACTTCGGAAGGGGCGGCATGAAATTTGGTTACGCGCGCGTCTCAACGAACGCCCAGGAACTTGATTTGCAACGGGCCGAACTGGAAGCGACCGGATGCGAGACGGTGCTCGAGGAAAAGGGTTCCGGTGCACGCATAAAGAGGCCTGAACTGCAAAGGTTGCTAAACCAACTCAGAAAAGGGGATACGGTTGTCGTGACGCGTCTTGATCGCTTGGCGCGTTCAACGTCTGAACTTTTACGCGTCGCAGAAGTTATCGGAGAAAAAGACGCGGGACTTCAATCGCTTGCCGAACCCTGGGCCAATACATCCTCGCCCTCAGGCCGCATGATCCTGACCGTGTTTGCTGGCATTGCAGAGTTCGAACGTGAACTTATACGAGGTCGAACCGAAAACGGTCGAAAGGCTGCATTGCAACGTGGCGTCATATTTGGACGCCCTCCTAAATTGGGGAGTGAACAACGCGACACAGTCCGTCAACTTCTCGAAAATGGAAAATCCGTCAAAGAGGTCGCCAGAGCATTCAAAGTCCATCCTGCAACCATTTACCGATGTCTCAACGAAAAAAATGCCTTATGACCCCTCACCGTTCCATTCATGCGTACAGGCCGGAATGAAGAGTTCAGCGTAGGTTTGCGGGCGTTTCTCGCCGCGATCCGAATGGGTCATGCCGGGTGTTGCCGCACTGGCCAGCAAGACCGCTGCCGCCAGGGCCTGAAGGATATACTGTCTCATCACATGGGTCCTTTCCGGTGAACTGTTAAGGTCAAAAAGCCATCCCTTGCTTTCCGCAGGAAAATGGTGTTCCGGTTCTGAGTATCGATGGGGCATGTCAGCCATCCCGTCCTGATTGACTTCCCCGACCGGGGCTACCCGGTCCGTGGGCGTCCATCCCTGTATCGTGGGCCCTTCCGTAATGGCTGCCATCGTCATTAGGGCTGTATGAATCGGTCCGCCCGTCCCCGGTTGTGTCATAGGCACCCCCGCCCGAGCCGCCCTCACCACGACCCCCGTCGCCCCCTCCCGAAGAAGGCTTCGGGGGTGGCCGCCGACAGGTGTTGGAGGTGCTCCAGCTTTCGGCGCGCACCTGGTCGTACCAGGCCAGCCCGGTTTGATCCGTGCGGAGCTGTGCGATGGCATGTTCGAGGCTGGCCCTGTCCGGCAGGCGGCGGGCAAAGCGGGGATAGACACGGTCCTGCACCGCCCAGGCCCGGTTGAACCAGGTCAGGCGGCGGCTTTTGGTGATCGAGCCGATCTGGCCCCGGGGGCAGGTGCCGGCGGGGGTGGTTTGCGTCTTCTGAACCGGGATCGTGTTGAAGCAATCATCCCGCACCGTGCGGATGACAACGTCATCCAGAGACCAGCCTGCGGGATAGGTGATGGTCTGGACATAGCCGGTGCGCGCACCCTCGTAGCTCTTTCCCCAGTGCTGCTTGCAACTCGTTGCGGGGACGGTGTCCACAACAGGATCGGGAATGTCCGGCAGTTCGGTTGCCGGTACATGGTCGCCGCAGCCAATCGTGCTTTCTTCCCACATCGGGTGTCCATTGCCTGCAACCACCACACCGAGCCCGTTTGCGGCATTCCTTGGATCGCGCATCACCGGCCTGAGATAGACGCGGGTGGGATCGGCGGGATCATCCTGAACCTCCCGGAACCGGAAGACCCTGATATGCTTGCCCTCAACCTCGGTGCCGTTGATAATCGCTTTACAGTCTTCGGCCCGGATCACATCGCGCACGCGCGGCACACGGCAGCTGTTGCGCACCAGGAATGTCGCCTCAGCCTGATTGGCGGCCTCATTATCCTCTTCACCTTCGACGATCGGATAATCTATGGAAACGGTCTCATCCACCAGAACCGGGCGGTCCCGCGGGTCGGCGAACTGTGCCAGAAGCGGCCTGCCGCGCTGCGGGTGGGGGGACCCATCCGCGCGGATGGCCTGAAGCGGCACGATATAAAGACCGTTATGCCGTTCCCATCCCAGCCTTTGCACGCCAACCCTGAGCGGATCAGTGCAGGGTCGCAGGGTTTCGCCGCGCTTGCTTTTCCAGGTCAGCGAGGCCCGCATGACCAGTGCGCCCTCGGGGATTGCCGGGTCCTGATCGATACAGGCGCGCAGGTCGGCGCTGAGCACCCGCTCCTGTCCGTTGGCATCTTTCAGCGTGCGGGCCCCGGTCAGGATGTCGGGGATCTCTTCGATCATCGAAACGCGGCTTTGCCCGCGTTCGAGCCAGGCCCGGACAGTGCGCTGGACCATCTGCGACGACCAGCGCTCCCTGATCCTGTCGCGATCGAGCCAGACAAAAACCGCAGCCCCGATGCCGGGCACGGGCCTGTCGCCCTCCATCTCCACACCACAGGCGCGCGTCTTCACGATCGGGCGCCAGTCTTTTGGGACAGCGCTGCGGTTCAGAACACCGTCCTTCCAATAGTCCGCAGCCCGCCTTGCGGCGCTGCCCGCTGGCAGCGCGTCGATATCGCGGGTGGTGTAGCTCCAGTCCGAGACCCTGTCCCCCGACCCCTGCCTTTCTGTTCCCGCGCCGTCATTGCGCAGGTGGGTCACAAGATCGTCCCAGAGCGGTTGCGGGGCTGCATCAAGGGCCAGGCGCAGGCGATTGCGGGTCTCGCGCACGACCCGCGCATAGTTGAGTGCGGTTGCCCGATCCGCCTCGCAGGCAATCCTGTGCGCGCCATCCCTGTCGAGGATCAGCCTGCCCGCGACAGACCGGCGCGGCTGGTCGCAATCAATGCCCAGTGTCCCGCCCGGTGTCCCGCCCAGTGTCCCGCCTGGTGGCGCGGTTTGCGCAGAGGCCGCCATGGGCGACAGGCTTTCCCCCAGGGCAAGCGTGCTGACGAGCAGGGCGGCAAGGCCAGGTGCCGGAACAGATGAGAGACGGAGGATCATTGCGTGCCCTCCGATCTGTTGGGATCAAGGAGCGAGGCCGGCACGGGTTTTGAGGGGATCGGTGCGAGATCCAGCGTGCCCCACCTGCTGCCGGATTGAACGAAGCGGATGGGGAAAAATCCCGGCACACCGGCTGAGCGGGCAAACAGATCGGCCCTGGATATGCCGGGCGGTGCCGTGATCGAAACCGCGCCTTCCCGCGCCGCGACCGCGTCCGGGGCTTCGGCCCATGCACCTGCAAGCTGTTCGGCAGCGTCTTTCAGCGCAGGTGCCGCCTGGAGCGTGGGGTCCGCTTGCGCAACGGGCAGGGTCTCGACCTGCCAAAGGGTCAGGCTGCCTGGATCGAGCCTTGCCTCATGGTGCCAGCTCTTGAGAACCCGCTCAGCCGCGGAGCGGGCCAGCACCGGGTTGCGGTCACGCACGGGGGTAAACTGCGCCCAGATCACCAGCGGCTCGAAGACGCGGGTCTGCCCGCCCGGATCCGGCAGGTCCAGTGTGGCGGGCAGATGGTTTGCAAGGGCGCAGCCCCGGCTGCCTGTTTCCCATCCGATAACGCGCGGCCACCACTTTTCCAGTGCCGCACGGCAGGTGGTGGCAAACGCGTGCGGGGCGATGGTGATGGAAACCATCTCGGGTGGCGGCGGTGGGGCGGCCCGGAACGCGTCCTGAAGGAGGGGCAGGACCAGGAAAGCTGCCAGCAGCAGCGCCGCCCCGGCCCCCAGGCCTCCGAGCAGGGTCAGCGGCACCTGCGGACGCGCCGCGAAACACACCAGACCCTCTGCCACCACCGCGTCCGGTTCAAGATCGTGCACCGGCAAGGCGGGTGCGATCTGCGCCAGGGCCTGCAGGATGTGGTGGTGCCCCGTGTTGTTCTGGCCCGTGTCGTTATGCCCCGTGTCGTTATGGCCCGTGTTTTGCCGGCATATCCAGCGCCCTGCCACCCCGGCGATTTCGGTGGTGGCCAGATGGCGCTGCACCGCGCGAAGGGCTGCATCGGCGTCCCTGAAGCACTCTTCACGGCCCGCACGCGGCAGTGTCCCGGGACCCGCGCCGCTGTCTTCATCCTGCGCTGCGCTGAGATCAGCGAGCCCGATCCAGATGGGCCTGTCTCCCACGGGGCCGGGCAATTCCGCAATGAACAGCCAGATGCCGCGCGCGTCCTTCGGGGCCCGCCGTCTCAGGCTTGCGGCCATGGCCAGCAGCAGGGAGGTGATACGGGCACCATCCCTCAAATCCGTGTGGGTGCCGGTCAGTTCGGCGCGCCGGGTGGGCAAGCGCAGGATGGGGGCGGCCCCTGCCCCAAACACGGGCAGCTCCGGTCCACTGGCGATCTCCCAGGTCAGCCCCGCGACCATCTGTGTGCCATCCAGGGCGACCAGATGCGCCGGGGGTGCCGGAACCGGCAGGGCGGGCGTGTCGGGATGGTTGCTCATGGGGCGCAGCCCCGCCTCAGACGCCCCTGCGTCAGAGTGCGCCTGGTCTCTCTGCTGGTCCCCGTACTGTTCCCCGTACTGGTTCTGTCGGCACTCCCTGCCCGGCGAGACAGTCATGAGCGCCCCCGTTGCGGGATGATGGAGGGGCGCACGAGGATGACCATGCGGACCTTGCGGGTGCGGGCCTCGCGCTTGCCGCCCAGGCCGATGGCCTTGAACAGCCCGACGCCGCTCTGTCCGCTGACGGACAGGTTCTGTTCGTAGCCGGACAAGACCAGGACCTCGTTTGGAGACAGGATCGACTGGTTTTGAATGATGCGCTTGTCCAGAACCGGCAGGCCGATACGTCCATCCCCGTATTCCACGGACGGGATATCTCCGTCTTCCAGCTCTGATTGTAAAATGGTCAGGAAGAGCTGGATGCGGTCGTCATCAATGATGCGCGGCAAGGCATGGACGCTGATGCCGAATTCGACCTCGCCCGGTGTGATGTCGATGCTGGTGCCGTCCTTGTCGCGCTCGACCTTGACCTCTTTGACGTAGCTTTCCTGCCGGGTGATGGCGATGGGGGCGACGACGCCAGATTGCGCGATGGTACTGGCGAGGCGGTAATCCACAACGGCCCGGTCGCGGGCCAGCGCGTCCAGGCTGATCTGCGACCCGTTTGCGCCCCTCAGGCTGAGCCGCCCCCGCCCGTCCTGCCCGCCGATGACAATTGTGGAGCCGGCCTGCGCGATCGTTTGACCGATCCGAAACCCGGCCGTTGAAAGGCCAAAGGTTTCCGCAGCATCGCTGTCAATGAAATACACCCCGATTTCCAGACCGACCCTGCGTCCGTAGATGGCGTCCAGATCGTCCATGACCTTCTGCACCGTGCGGTGTACCGAGGGCGGGCCGAAGACGCTGATCCTTCCGCTCGAGCGCAACACGGTCAGTTGCGCGGGCGTGGGTGTGAGCGGCGCGAGGCGCGCCTCAAGTTCGGCCCAGGGATCGCTGTTCTGCCTGGTTTCCAGCCTGATGTTTGTGCTGCCCTCCTGGGTCCCGGTTGCCCCGCCGAAATTACTCTCAAACGCGCTGGTGCTTGTCGGCAGGGGCACCCGGTAGGTTTTGCTGACCATGCGATCTATGGTGAGGCTGCCCTTCTCATGGGTCCAGGCCACATCCATGCGCGCGGCAACCTGATCGAGCAGGCGCGAGAGCGGCCCTTCGTAATCGATCCGCATCCGGGAGCCGATGGGCACTTCGACCACATCGCCACCCGTGAGGATGTAGCGCGTGCGGATATTGACCGGCAGGCCGCTGGCCGATGTGATCGCGGCGGCAATGGCGCGGATGTCAGCCTGCCCGGGAAGCCTGAGGCTCACGCCGCGCGCGCCCTCAAGCTGTCGGGGCAGCGGATCACCCTGTCTCGAGCCGCGCGTGACTTTGAGCGCGCCGCCGTAATAGGGGCGGTCAACGCCCAGGACTTCCCCGCGCTGTGCCGCGCGCTGTGCATCAAGCTGTTCACGGGTCAGCCGTGTTCCATCCTCGATATCGCGCCCGGCCTGCTCGCTGACATCGCAGGCGCAAAGCGCAAGCAGAAGGAGCGGCCCCAGCCGGATCGGACCGGATGATCTGCGCCGCCCCATCACAGACCTCCCAGCCGGATTGTCCTGTTGGAGTAAATCCGCACCGGGGGTGCGGTGCCGTCAGAGCCCAGGCCCTGCACGAGCTGGTTCAACGCGGCCTCAAACTCGGCCTGCAGCCGGACCGGCACCGCCAGGATCCAGGCGTCACTGGTGCTGACAACCACCCGGTATCCCGCCGCCCTGCCCCAGCGCCTGAGCACCGCCTCGAAATCCTCGCCAGCCCGCGCGCTCCAGACCGGCAGCGGCGCGGGCGGCGGTGTGGCGTCTTTGGCGGGTTTTGTGGCTTTGGTCCCTTTTGCAGGCTTTGACACCTGTGCCCCATCTGCCGGGGATGCGGCCCGCCCTGCCTTGCCCGGCCCTGTCGGTGGTTCTGTCTCCGGGTCAGTCTGTGCCGGGGCTATAGAGCGCGCGGGCGCTTTGGTGCCAAAAAGGGCGGCCAGGAACCCGGTGCCGCTGAGCGGCGCACCGGGCGTGCTGGCGGGTATTGTGCTGGACTTCTCCTGTCCCACTGATGCCCCCTGCCCGGCCCCTGCCCCACAGGGCAATCGGATCGCTGCCCCGATGCGCAGGCGCTTGGGATCGAGCCCCGGATTGGCGCGGGCAATTTGTGGCCAGCGTTTTGCGCTGCCCAGGTTGCGCGCCGCGATCCGGCCCAGCGTGTCGCCGGCGCGGATGGTATGGGTGCAGGCGGACGGTAATGGGACCGCCCGCCTGCGGCCTGCCCCGTCCCGCTGATCTGCGAGATCTGGCGACGGGGCGGCAGTCCGGCCCGGGCGCGTGAGCTTTGCCTCAAACGCGCCGGGCGCGACCCGCTCGGTGCTGGCGCGCAGCGCAACCGGGGCAACCAGCGACTGCCAGTCCGGGCAGCGGATGATGTCTTGCGCCAGGCCGGGTTGTGGCAGGACGGCAGAAACTGTGGTGAGCGCGGCAAAAACCACAGCCCATAGACAGCGCCATGGACAGCGCATGTGATTCCGGCCTAGGAAGAGCGCGGGAGGAGGACATGATCGCAGAGGCATCACGATATCTGACCCCGCGCTTTCCGGGCTGCCTGAGAGGGGCCGGGACTTGTTTTGAGGGTTCGGCGTTTTGCCTCTTGACCTATGCGTCGCGCGCGCGCAGACATCGGCGCATCGGCGCATCGGCGCATCGGCGCATCGGCGCATCGGCGCATCGGCGCGAAGGCCGGACTCTGCCCATATGCCTGGCACCCATCAGGCCGGTATCCATCTGAACTCTGCCCATCCGGGGTCTGTCCACCTGGGTTTTTTCCATCGGGCGGGTGCCGGGATTTATCTGCAGAACAGCTCTCATGGCGCTCACCTTGGCAGAGTTGCGGATGCGAATCAACCACCCTCGACCCCGCCCGACGCATTCCCCTGCGCACAGGCCCCTTGCTTGCAGGGCCGCGTTTTGCGGCGCATATCGCTTCGGTTTCTGATGGCCTTGCGGGGTGCGCGCCTGTGTTTTTGTGTCGAGAACATTCTGAATTGTCCGGTGTAGGTAACATGCCAATTGTCCGCTTCAGTTGATTGCGCGGTGGCCCAATTCGGAGGGAGCCGTAGGCGACCGTAGATTTGGGCCACCGCGTTCGCGCCACGTCGAAGCGGGTCACGCGACTTTGTGTTTGCTATCCTCCTGTGTGATGGGTGATCCGTCAGGCTGGTAGCGGCCAATGCATCTCGGGCCGTGGAAGATGACCAGTTGACCATCGGGGTATTCGTGGACCCTGACCTTCGCCTTGACGAAATGATGACGGTGCCTGTCTGCCGCGATCTGCATGACCAGGCCCTTGTAGCGCACCGTATTGTCGTTGCCGACGACGCGGTCTTCCTGCACACACAGGGTGTCGCGCACATTGCCTGTAAACGGCACGAAGGCCGAGGTCGTATCCTCCGGCTCCTTTGCAAACAGGGCATTGTGTTCGGGAAGATAGACCTCTTTCAGGAACTGATTGGCCTCTTCAATGGTTGTGATCCCATGGGACCGCAGTTCCTGCGGCAATCGGTTCTGGAACGTGCCAAACATGCGTTCAGACCGTCCACGGGCCTGCGGTGAATAGGCCGGGATCAGCTCAATGCCGAGTTGCTGCAAGGCGCGCCCGACCTGGGTCAGATTGTCCTTGTCCACTTTGCCGCCCGCTTCGGGCGTATGCCAGTAATGAGAGCCCCGATCGGCATAGAGCGAGCAAAACAGACCTTGCGCCTCGATCACCTCTGTCAGCCCCTGAAAACTGCTCATCGTCCCTTCTTCCTCGACAAAGAATGCCGAATAAACCCGGTTGGTGGCATCGTCCATGGTGACGATCAGATCCCACCACTGACCCGGAACCCATTCATGGCTGGAGCCGTCCTGATGCAACATCATGCCAACCATCGGACGGCGGGGCCGCTTGCGCCGATGGGCACCTCGTCGGGGTGCTGCCTGAACCCGGCCGTGGCGCTGCAGTGTAAGCCGCACCCAGTTGTAGCTCTGTGTGAAACCATGGTGGGCCACCAGCTTCTCGTGGAAATGCTTCGGCGTGTAATCCCAGTACTTGGTATCAAACAGTTCAAGCATCTCCATGACCTTATCCGTGGCAACACGATTGTTGGCCAGTTTGCCAAGCCGACGGTCGTACAGACCTTCTGCACCATCCGCCTCAAATCGATCCTCCCAACGCCTGACGGTGCGCACGGATACACCCAGTATCTCAGCCGCCTGTTCTTGCGTCAGCTTGTTCGCGCTTCGCCGCGAATACACATCTTCAAACTTCATCAGTCGAACTTCCTGTAACACTTCTGCTCGGTTCATAACGCCTCCTCTCAGAGACAGAATAGAACCGGACAGATCGCATGTTACATACACCGGACATATCGCGTGTTAGCGACACGCGCCTGTGTTTTTGTTGCCCGATGCGCAAGATGCGGGTAACACCTATGACAATGACCACAAGATAAGGGGAGCAGTTCACCCGATCAGAACGCCCGGCCTGGCACATAAGGCCATAGAATCGAAAAACCGCGCAGCAGTGATGCAACGCGGCCCCCGAGGATTTCCATACCTAGCGAAAGAATTAAAGCTTCCTTTCGCTACATGGAAATCCATCGGAAGGTCAAGGCAAATTTGTGCTTTGGCCAACGGGGATGTCGTGTTTTTTGCATTTTGTTGCGCTCCAACGCGGGTTCGGACCGGTCCGGAGGGGAGAATCACCCTGTCCTGCCGTCTGGTTCAGCCTGCTTCACGCAGGGGCGGAGCCCGGGGAATATCCCGCCGCCCGTGCTTCTGACGGAGACGGAAAACAGATGCACTACCCAGAATTCACCGGCAGCTATGATGCGGCCCGGGCGTCCGAAATCCAGGCGTTCATTCCCCGCGAAGGTGAGCATTACGCCTTGCCGGCGGATGTCACCAAGGCGCAGGCGATTTGCGCGGGCGTTGAGGTGTTGCGGCTTAAGGGCGGCAATGCGATGCATGTGATGGTCCTGCGGGAATATGCGGATATAACGGACCGCAAAGCCTGGCATGATCTGACCCGTGCGCCGGTGAACTGGCGGCGGCAATGCGATGTGGCCCGCAAGCTGGGCATCGGTGAGCGGTATCTGCGCAAGATCGAAAAGCATCTTGAGGCGCTCGGGTTTCTGGCGCGGGCCACGGCGGATAACGGCTATCGCGGCCGCCGGTCGGGCCAGGGCCATAAAGCGCCGGTGCAATGCGGGATTTCTCTGGAGCCGATGATTGCCAATTACGCGGCCTATGTTGGCGAACTGGCGGCGGCAAAAACTCTGGAAGCGCAACGTCAGGACTATGTTCTGACTGTGCGCCGGGCAAAACACCGGCTGCGCAAGCTGATCGAAAGCATCGCTGACGCGGAGACCCGCAGCCGGGCCGAGGCGGATTACGCGGATATTCAAGAGGCCTATACCGGGCCGAGCCTGCGCACCCTTGAAGAGGCGGTGCTTGAAGACATACATACCAGGTTGCTTGATCTTGAGGACCGCATTCGCGCCGCCCTGACACCGCTCACGCTGGAGCCCCCTGCCCCGACCCCGGGCGCCGCCCAACCGGACCGGGAGCCCTGCCCCGCTGATCACACGCCATTGCCCGCGGACAGCCCGGAAGAAACCCACGCATCAGAGGCGCACCAGGGTGCAGAATCTCCATCTGTGGAAAACGTGGAAAAACAACAGGATAATTCCGCCGCACCGGAACTCCAGTTCCGGCCCCATATACAACCTGAACCCAAACCTTTTGAATCCTGTAACGACCTGCAGTCGAAGATGATGACGCCAGCATGCGCTGGCGACAGAACCGGTTTGGCATTGCACCCTGACGGGCGCAATGATTGCTTTAGAAACAATGATCGCAAGGCCAGCCTGTGGATCAACCCCGAAATCCGGCAAAAACTCAACCAGAATACACTCAAAGACCTCGCATCCGAAGACGCAGCCATGTATCTTGAGGTCCTGGAAGACTGGCGCGACTGCCTGCCCTACCTGCTGCGCGACCTCGGCATCAATATATCCGCATGGCTCGAGGCCACAGATGTCATGGGTGACGAAATCGCCTTCATCGCCCTGCTCGTCATCGACAGAAACAGGTTCCATCCCGTCACACCCGTCATAAACCCGGGCGGTACACTGCGCGCCTGTACACGGCGCGCCATAACAGGTGAGCTCAACCTCACACGCGCTATCCTCGGTATCTGGGAACGCGACAGACAAGGCAAACAGCCAAAGGCGCATCCCGAAGGAAGGGCTCTGCAGTGAGAGGACTTGTGGGACGGGGTGCGGGGGGCGATGAGGTGTGCGGGCGGATGGAGCGGCGCAATGTGGCGGGGAAAGGGGGTGGCTTGATGTGGGGGCGTGACGACAGAGTGCCGAGAAGCGCGGCGAACAGTGCGCAGGGCGGGCGCTCACAGGTTCCGAAGGGGTGGAAAAGCTGTCGAGAAGCGATCATGTGGCGAGATGATGTGCGTCGACGATAGAGCGCTGAGAAGCGCGGCGCGCCAGAGCGCGAAACAGCGCGCAGAGCCGCAAACGCAAGTGACAGGAACCAAGCAGACCTCTATGATGGGGGCAACAGGAGATGAATGCAATGACCGCACAGGACCGCAGCATCCAGACACCCCGACGCAGGGCAACCTATCAGGACGTCCTCGATGCGCCCCCCAACAAGGTCGCCGAAGTGCTGGCAGGAACGCTCTATACCCAGCCAAGACCCGCCATGCGACATGCATGGGCAAGTTCGGGTATGGGCATGAAAATCGGAACATCCTTCCAGTTTGGTGATGGTGGTCCCGGCGGCTGGTGGATTATTGATGAGCCGGAATTGCATCTGGGCGAGGATATCCTGGTGCCCGATCTGGCAGGCTGGCGGCGCGAAACCATGCCGGACTACCCGGATGCGGCCTATTGTAGCGTCCCACCGGATTGGGCCTGCGAGGTGCTGTCGCCCTCAACGCGGCGGATCGATCGGCACGAAAAGGCCGGCATCTATGCCCGCGAAGCCGTGCAGCACCTCTGGCTTGTCGACCCCGCAGCCAAAACGCTGGAAGTGCTGGAGTTGCGCGACGGCCACTGGGTGCTGCTGGTCACACTCGCCGATGATGCGCCCGTCTCACAGCCCCCCTTCGACGCCATCACCTTCCCGCTCGATGCGCTCTGGCCGGAGACATCTGTGTCCGACGACGTTGAAACCGGGGATGGGTCGGGTCATGATGGGAGCGATTAACGGTGAGGCCTCTACACACTGCTCACTGATTTTGGGACATAAGCAGAAAAAAGCGCAAGAAACGGCGCTGACCTTTTGGAAAAACTGGCCCGGATCGAAAACAGCCGCGCAAGGCGCATCCGAGCAGGTCAGGCGGAACATACCAGCGCCCGGGCCGCTTCGAGCCCCCGAAATCACCGCCGCACGCAACCGCCGCAACGCGCAGCAGGTCGAATTTGACATTCAGTAACGATTGTACAATATATGGTACAACAAAAGGAGCGCACCGCATGGATGTCATGACCTACACCGATGCCCGAAAAGAGTTCAAAGGTGTCATGGATCGCGTCATCAATGACGCCGAGGAAATTGTGGTAACCCGTAAAAAACGCGAGTCCGTGGTTATGGTATCTTTGGATACCTGGAATTCGATCCAGGAAACCATGCATCTTCTGTCCACGCCTAACAACGCATCGCGCTTGAGGGCGTCTATCGCTCAGTTGGATGCGGGAGCGGGCGAAGAGCGAGATATTGTCGAGTGACGTTAGTGGGGTCGATTACGGGACAGTGATAAATCGTACGCTAAGCGATTTTGTGCCTCATTTCTCGCCAGATGTACTGACCTATGAGCAGAATGTGCTCCCATCCCAAGGGCGATATGTGCCTGAGCAGGTGTTCGGGCGTGTCCAGGCCTTCGCTTTGCCGCTGCAGGATGGCTTTGCCGATCTGGTCCGTATTCCAGAATATGATGATCGCCGTGAGCAGATTGAGGCAAGCCAGGCGGAAATGCTGGCTTTCCGTGGTCCGATCGCGGATCTCGCCCCGACGGCCGATCCACAAGGCATTCTTCAGCGCATGGTGCGCTTCGCCTTTATTGAGCCCGACAGTAGAGCGGCGCTGCATGTCCATATCAAGGGTCCATTCGATGATGAACAGTGTCCGTTCGATCTGTCCGATTTCCCGCATCGCGATGGCCAAATCGTTCTTGCGCGGCCGGGCTGACAATCGCTTCAGCAGCTGGCTTGGCGGTACCTTCCCGGACCGCATCGTGGCCGTGCATCTCAGCACATCGCCCCAGTTGTCGATGAAGGTTTGTTCCCGGACCTTGCCCCCGACCAGGCACTTGAGTTCCTTGGGAACGCTTTTACGATCGAAGACGTAGAACCGCTTGGATTTCAGATCGCGGATCCGGGGAATGAAGCGATAGCCCAGCAGCGCGCAGGCGGCGAATACGAGATCAGTGAACCCACCCGTGTCGGCGTAGTGCTCCTTGATCTTCTTGCCGATCTCGCTCAGGCACAATCCGTCCAGAATATATGGTGCCTCGTTCACAGTGGCCGGGATCGAATTGATCCAGTACGGCCCGTACAGGTCGGACACATGGGCGTAGGCTTTCAGCCCCGGAACATGCGTGTCGTACTTGGCGTTGATGAGATTCATTGCTTCGCCCTGGCGCGTGGTCGGGAAGAACTGCCCGTCGCTGGATGAGGTCTGACCCGAACCCCAGTATTGGGCCATGGGAAGCCTGGACTGCGCGTCGAGAACGATGGCCAGCGCCTCGTTGATCGCATCGCTTTCGACATGCCAACGCGACAGACGGGAGAGCTGGGAATACTCATGGTCGGCGGTCGCGGCGGCCATCTTGCTCAGACCAACGTTCAAGCCCTCACCGAGAAGCACGGTCAGCAGTCCGATGATGTCCTTGCACGGTGCGCCTGTGCGCAGATGGGTGAACGCGTCCGTGAAGCCTGTGGCTTCGGCCACGTCCTGAAGGATATCGGTGATTTTCGCAGGGGGCAGGCGCCGATAGAGATCGAGAACCAGATCGGCAGCTTCCGCCGGAACATCCGCCTTGAGGCGTTCAATGCGCAACTCACCGGCTTCGATGAGGCCGTTGGGAAGGGTGCCGTCCCTGACAGCCTCCGCAAGCCGCTCCAGACCAACCTGCAACCGATGCTTGCGATCCTCAAGCCAGACCTCGGGATCCAGCGGAAGATCAAGACCTGGCATCGTCTTCGCCGCTTCCAGCGGCACCAGGACTTTCCTGACTTCCGACATTTTTTCGTATAAGTCATTGATATTATTATGCCTTGGTTGCCAAAAGGCACTACACGGACTTTTTTCGCCAGCGATTGTTTCGGAGTGTTGAGGGAGCTCAGGCTTTGGTCTGGCCAGTTTTTCGGGTGCGCCCGGGGGGTATCTTGAAAGGGGCTTCGTTCCAGGTCAGGCCGACGCAGGTGAGGATGCGTCTGGCATCGACCGTGGCATGGCTTGGCATGCCGTAGCGGTCAGGGGTGCCTTTGTGGCGCAGGATCGAGAGCTGCAATGCGTTCAACTCGTTGCGGATACGAGCCGGGCTCATCGGGTGTCCGAGCAGGTCCAGATGCTTGCGCAGGTGCTGCAGGCAGCAGAAGGCCATGTAGCAGATGGCGATATGGGCCCGGACCCGACGCGGCGACCAGTGATAGATGGGCCGGATTTTCAGATCGTGCTTGTTGGTGCGGAAGCAGGCTTCGATCTCCCACAACTGGTGATAGCGGGCAATGACGTCCTGTGCCTCCAGTTCGTCCGCACCATGAACAACAATGGCATGCAGCCCGTCCCATTGTGCCGCTGCCTTGATCTTTGCATCATCCAGCGTGACGTCCCCGCTGTCGGGGAAGGCCAGGAAGCGGCCATATCCCCGGCTGCTGAAGCTGCCGGGTTTGCGAGAGCGCTTGAGCTTCTTGTGCAGCTTTTCGATTGCCTTGTCGCGCTTGTGGGCATCATTGCGTGCCCGGGTGGGTGACCAGGTCACAATGACCCGCGCTCCCTCCTGGTCGATCACCTTGTACCAGCCCTTCTCGGTTGCCTCTTCAGAACCGTGTCCAGCCCAAGGCTGGCGTCCCTCCGGGCTCAAAATGTTCGCCTTCACGGCGGCCGGGGCGGACTTCATGCGATAGCCGAGGATGTAGGGCAGACCCTTGTTCTGCAACATCTGCTGGTTGTCCTTGCTGAGCATGGCGGCATCGGCCACGAACGTGACCCTGGCCACGTCGAAGCGTCCCTCCAACGCCTTCAGCGCAGCTTCCAGCGTATGACCTTCCCAGGTGTTTCCCGGGAAGAGTTCATAGCCCACAGGCAGCCCATCGGAGGTGACGATCAGCGCCAGCATGACCTGAGCGCGGTGATGCTTGCCATCCTTGCTGAAGCCCTTGGCCAGAAGATGATCCTGCTCGACCCCGTCCGCATCCTCGGCCGGGTCCTCGCGCTCGGTGTCAAAGGCCAGGGTCGTGCAATCGTAGAACAGCACGGTCACTGGCCCGCCCAGCAACTTCTCTGCCGCCGCGTGAGAGGTTTTGCAAATCCCGTCTATCACCGGCGTATTGATGTAATCCATGCTCCGATAGACCACGTCCAGATTGAGCGTGATGCCTGCCTGGTTCTCCAACGCCTCCACGGTCGCGCGCTTGCTCTCGGGCTGTGCGATCCGCGCCATAACCAGCTCTTTCACAATGCGATTGGCACTTTTACGCGCCGCCCCCAGAAGGGCCCCCCAACCCAGTTGGTCATACATCGTCCCCATGACATCCCGCAGACCCAGAGAGACCCGCGCCTCCTCACGGCACTCGGCAAGATCAACGCCAAGCTTGTCCGGCCGCGGAGCGCGGCGCACCAGCGCCTGCAGATCGGCATATTCCGTGGGCGTGAACAGTTCCATTTGCGGCGAGCGATCAATGCGTAATTGCTCCATCAAGCGGCCCGCCAGACGCTTGATATCCTCAATCTCGCTGTCGTTATGGGCCACACCCACATGGCGCAGGATCTTCTGGCGTACCTTGGAGCCGGTGCGGACGGATTCAACGATCTGGATCCGTGTGCGGTTGAGCTTTGCGTCATGTTTGGTGCGGATGAACATGGGCGAAGAGGTTAGCCATCTGAAGGCCCATGTCAATACTTTTTATAATAATGGGGCACTACAACGCGCCTCTGAGCAACCACACCTGAAAACAAACCAAAAACCCAGTCAGATCAACAAAAAGGTCGGAAGTCAGGGGAAGATCAAGACCTGGCATCGTCTTCGCCGCTTCCAGCGGCACCAGGACTTTCCTGTCATCGGCATATCGGCGGGCATGATCCAGCCAGATATCGTTGGACCGGAAGGCTTCTTGCAAGCGGCACATCACCGCCACGATCCAAAGCCGCTGCTCGTTGGTTTCCGGCTTGCGCAGCTGTTTGTCCCACTTTGAGCGGGCTGGAAGAAAGGCCCGGGATTTGGTCGGGATATCTGCGTCTTCCCGGATGACCGTCGCAGCGTCGAGCAGCGGTTGGGCCACGGTGGCACCCCTGATATCCAGCGCTCTCAACATGCGTTTGCCATAGAGTTTGAAACAGTGAATAGCCTTTTCGATGTGATCCATTGGCTCGGCCATGGCGGGCTTGATCAACTGGGTCGCCATCGCCACGAGTGTTTCCAATCCATCCCATGAGCAGGATGCATCGACGGCACCGCGCAGGGCCGCCTCATCGCCCCGGGCCATCAGCAAGGTCGTTCCCAATGATTGGAACCCGACCAGTGTGTTGGCGATATCTGCCTGCGCCTGTTCGAAGTGTAGCGTGCTGAGTTTCTTCGCCTCCCGCCACATCTTGACTACGATCCGGTCATGGGTGTCGACAACGGTATCTGCGATGGAGGCCGACCACTCCACCACGCAGGTGGCCAGAATGGCAAGGCGACGATTGCCGCTGATGTCCTGCAGGCCGCCCGTGAAGTACCGCTCGCCCTGGCGGCGCAGGATTTTGATCCGGTGTGGCGGGATGTCATTGAGGACGTCAGGCGATAGCTCAATTGCCTTGAGGGCGTCCACCCGATCAAGCAGGCGGTTCATATCGGCCGTGTTCTTGCCAACCTCGAAACCGCGCAGCCACAAGAACACACTCTGCCAGCCGTTCTCCGCCGCGCCCAGCAGATCATTTAGGCGGCGGCGCATCCGGCTGTCCAGGCGCGCGGCAATCCGGCCCTCAATCCGCCGCTCGGCCGCCACAAGGGCATCGGCGCACAGCCGCTCAATGGTCGTGATCCCCGGCAGAATGATCTGCCGGTTTCGGCATTCCTCCACAAAGACCCGCACCAGCCCTTCGCCGGTTTCGGCGGCCTCGGCCTGCTGACCGAGCCAGGACTGCATCTGCTTCGCGCGCTTGCCAGCGAACGGCTTGTAGCCGTAGATTTTGCGCAAGGCACCGAGATGTTCTCGACGGGTTACATCGCGGACAGCGTAGGGCAAGAGATCTTCAGGTTTCAGCCCGAGTTGGGCTGCGATGTAATTGGATACGGCTTCCGGGATCACCTCTCCCGGTTTCAGAAGACGTCCAGGATATCGCAACGCGCAAAGCTGGAGCGCAAAGCCGATCTGGTTTTGCGCGCGCCTGCGCGTTTTGATGTACGCGATGTCATCGTCTGCGAGCGTGTAGTGGTATTCCAGCGATGCCCGGTCAGTGGGCAGGTCGAAGAGAGTATCACGCTGACGTTTCGTCAGAACAGTTCTATGGGCCATGTGTTACCTTTTCAGAGAGAGTGTTGAGGGTCAGATCCCGGGCCTTCGTTATGTTTTTGCCTGTTCGATAGACCTACCTTCAGCGCACAACTCAGACCTCGGAATCCGCACCCATGAAAACAAGGTCTCAGAGTGTCGCAAATAACCCGTCCGATAAAAGTTGCAGTGAAGGGGGTTCAAACGTACAGTCGAGCAATGGAAAAAATCGGATATGCGCGCTGCTCGACCTACAGTCAGGACTTGACCGCGCAGCGGCAAGCGTTGAGTGACCTCGGGGTTCGCAAGGACCGCATCTACACGGATCACGGATTGACCGGCACCAATCGGGAGCGGCCCGGACTTGAACAAGCGCTGGCCGCCGTGCGAAAAGGCGACACTCTGGTCGTGACGAAGCTCGATCGTCTTGCCCGATCTGTTCCGGATGTTCGGGCCATCAGCGATCAACTCGAAGCTAAAGGCGTGAAACTTGCCCTGGGAGCAGCTATCTACGATCCCAGTGACCCGATGGGGAAGATGTTTTTCAACATCGTCGCCACATTCGCCGAGTTCGAGGCAGATCTGCTCAAAATGCGCACCCGTGAAGGCATGGCCATCGCCAAGGCAAAGGGGAAAATGCGAGGAAAGAAGCCAAAACTAACTGAAAAACAACAGAAAGAGCTTCACAAGATGCACAAAACCGGAGACCATTCGATCAGCGATCTCGCCGAGATATTCTCCGTTTCAAGGGCTACCGTCTATCGCACATTGCAGAGAGACCAGAGCGCTTAGCGTACGATTTATCACTGAGCCGTAATCGACCCCCCAGACGCCGCCCTCCGGCCAGTACGCCGTAACCGGCCGTTCCCTCTCCGCGCCCCAGCTTCTGCACCAGCAAGGGCTGCAACAGCCCCACCGCGCAGATATTGGCCGCAAGCGCCGCAACGGATGTCTCCGTATAGGCCGTCTCATTGTGTGCCCGCACATTACCCGGGTGCAGCGCCAGCTGGCCCAGCGGGATATCTGCAGGCGTGTATGTGATCATCTTCGTCATCGGTCTTCCTTTCGATGAAGTCCCGATCCGATCGCCCGAGTGAACTCCTTTCACCCAAACCCGGATCACAAAAATCCAGCCGCCTACTCAAACTTTCGTCGAAGCGGCGGCGGCATAAGACAGGGTTGGAGAAGAGTACACACGGGTTAAATCGAGCGAGGGATCAGGGACAGGCATCCGGGGTGTTCGTTAGCGTGTTCGTTGGCAAACCATCACAACGAGAGCAATGGGCGCAGGCCGTCGACGACCTGCGCCCGTCCCTATCAGGCAGCGTCAGGCGGCGATATGGCCCTTCTCGCGCGCCTCCGAGGCATAATCGCTCAGCGACATGTGCGCCGTGAAATACACATCCCGCTCCACCGGCAATCCCAACGCACCCCGCACCGCAGCGATCTCGTGCAACGATACAGCCCCGATCTCGGGATATCCCAGATCGCATAAGCCCCAGGCAATATCCGGCGCGTCCGGTTCCACCCAGGCCAGAAGCCATGTCGCATGCGCATCCGGGGTAAACAGCTTCAGCACAGGCCAGACGCTGGTGGAGATGTCGTCTTCCATCATCCTGCGCCCGTTCGCCAGCAGCACGTCCATCTGTTCCTTCGTAACCAGTTCCATCGGTTTTCCTTTCAGGCTTTCCGATCCCTCAAATGGGATCACCCTGAAAAGAAGCCTGCTCCTTCTCCCGGACATGACATCGCGGCCCGGCGCGACACTGCCATTCTGGCGTATCTGCCGACGATCCGCGCAGGCCGTTCAGGCGGTCTCGGCCTCGGCCAGCAGGTCCACAACATGGGACGTGCCAGACGGGTCGATGCAGCCAAAGACCACCGCCGTATTTGCAGGATCACGGTCGCGCATGATCAGCAGCGCCTGAGCCGCTGCCGCGACAGCGCTCTCCGCCTCAATGTCGATCTCCCAGGACACCCGCCAGCTGCGCGCCGAGCCTGCGTTTGGCCCTGTGCTTGTCGCGAGCTTTGGCTGTGGCTGTATCGGTGTTTTCGCATCTGACATCATCTCAATCCTTTCTCTGCAATCCCCTGGTCATGATCACAGGGCAACGGGCCGTCTCTCCTCACCGGAAAAGGCGACCCGTTTTTGAGCAGAGCGATAAGTTGATGTTTAGCCCGGTGTAGTCGCCGGTATCGCGTCCCTCTCGTCGCGGTCCATATCACTGGCCAGCCGCTGCGCCTGGCAGGCCAGCCAGTCCTGAAACCCCAGCACCGTCTGACCCGCCGCCACCGCCGCGCGCCAGTCGCCCTGCGGGTCCACACTCACAGGCTCCACGTCCGGCAGAATCACCCCGTTGACCATCCATGGCTCCACAGGGATGCCGCGCAACCAGTCCGAGACCGATGGAATGCGGCGGCAGTCCTCACGCACATGCTGCTCGGCGATGAACCGCACCGGAACGGGGCGGCCATCGCTGTTGATGATCGACCGGCCAAAGACGCGCTGCGCCTCGAAGATGCCGAAGGAATGATGCCGCAAAGCCCTGTGTATGGGCCGCGCCTCATGGGCCTTGGACGCATCCATCCAGTCATGAATGGCATGGTAATCCGATGCCCGGCCCCCGAACTTGCGGGCCGAGCTTTCGGAGTGATGATCGGGATGGGCCATGTCAGATGTCCTCGTGGCTGTATTCATTGCGCGCGGTGTAGAGCTCGGCGTGCGCCACATCAATGCGGTCTTCCACCACATTCCAGATCAGTGCGCCCTCGCCGCCATCATTGATCTCGAAGCCGGGATGCAAATCATGGGCCATCCCCCAGATGAAATCCTCAAGCCGGTTCTCAAGACCGCCAAGGGTCACACCAACCGGCGTCACCGCGATGCCTTGCACATTGCCGCTATCGGCATAGCCGTCATATTGGCCTTCGATCTCCTGAACACCCAACGCCCGCAGCGCGGCCAGCAACTCAGCGCGCACGACCCTCAGCCTCTCGCGCGTCTTCTCGCGTTCCGCTTCCCATCTGGCATTGATCTTTGCCCAGTCTGGCGCTTTGGGGATTATCACCTCGGTGGTCCCGGTGGCTTTGACCTCGCCTTTGGGCTGTCTCTGGTGGCGTTCGGATGTCATCACAGTCTCCTTCCATCTCAGTCAATGACACCCGGACCCGAAGTCCTCTTTGCTTTGATGCGCACCGCAGACCACAAGCGCACCATTGGGGGGACGCGGTGACGGGAGAGGACGTCGGAAAAACGCACCCTCAGATGCGCCACGCCCTCCCGGTCATGTCACAAGACCCATCCCCTCTGCGCAGACAAGGCTGTCAGCGCAGAGTGCGATTCGGCAAAGCCCTCGGTGCCACACAAAACGCGGGGATAACGGGGGATAACGGGGGCCCTACCACAGGGCGCTGGACCGCACCGGGAGGGGCTGCTATCGCGGGACAGCTTTCAAAAAGGAGCAACCGCCCGATGTCACAGCCGGACCTGATCCTGAACAGACCCTTTCAGGAAGACTTCAGCGCCGCCCCCGCACCCTGCGCCGCACTGGGCCTTGCAGAAATCAATGGCCACCGCCTCGGGCTGGTTGCCCTCAAGCCGGACCGGGACATCCCCGCCCCGGTGTTTCAGAAGGGCATGGCCTTCGGACACGGGCTCCTGGGAACGGGGCGCACCGTGCTCTGCCAGTTCGGGTTCCATTTCTATGATTTCGCCTGCTTTACCACGCTGATCAACCCGGCAAACCCGGTCATGCGCCCGATCCTGGCCACCATGGCAGAAACCGGCGACTACCTCTTCATCAGCATCGGCCCCGACCACAGGGCCACGGCCTTCCGACCGGGCCCCGGATCCTTCGACCTGGCAGGCTTCCGGGCCAACCTGCCAGCCATGCTGGGCGCGACCACCACCACCATCGATTACCTGGAATGGCATCGCACCCTGCTGCGCAACCCCTCACCCCCAGAGGGCGAACTGGTGAGCTGGGTTTGCCGTGACAAGCCCGAATATCTCGACCTGACCGCCAATATCGTCAGGGCACCATCCCTCTGATCAGACCTGAAACCGCCGCCGCCGGGATCAATCCGACAGCGCAATCCGGCGCACCCGCGCCTGCCCGCATTGCGAGCATTGCAGCTTTTCGGCGACCTGACGCACCCGGGTGTCGCCGCCATGGCGATCCGCCAGCTCCGGCACCGCCACCCTGCCCTCGTGACCGCAGGCGCAGGTCACCCTCAGCCAGCGCATGCCCAGCGTTGAAAGCCGCCGCCCCTCGATGCGCATCTCCGGGCCCCCGGACGCCGCAGTGACCGGGGGCAGGTCCATTGGCTCTTTCGGCGTCCTGCGCGCAAACGGCATGGGTCATCCTCCGGTCCAGGGTCCAGGATATCAGCTTGCAGCCGAAAACGGCCTGTTGTCCACTCTCTGCATCTCCGCTTACCCTGTCTTTGAACCAGGAGCCCGGGGCCCCGTTTCCAGTCTGACGTGCAACACCCGGCCCGCATTGAGTGAGAGCGTATGTCTTTTGGCGCCCCATCCATTGCCTGCGATCCCCAGGTGAGGCATGATCCGGGATATGCTTGATCCTTTTGGCCCAAACAGCGTCATTGTGCGCGCCGAAGTTCATATCCTCGACATCGAGCCCAGGATCAGTCGCATTCTGGAATTGCCGGTCACGCTCAACCTCGCCCAACTCCACGAGGTTCTTCAGGTCGCCTTCGGGTGGACCGACAGTCATCTGCACCGGTTCAATATTGGCGGTCTCATCTACGGCGCTCCGGAGTTTGATGAGGACGGTTTGTTCGACAGCCGGATATTCGAAGCAACGCAGGTCAGGATGGGTGATCTCCTATGATGATTGTCAAGCATGACATTGATTTTGTTTGATTTTAAATTCGACAAAATCGTCGAAGACCCAGCCGTTCTTGAGCGTGTCATAGATGATCTTGAGCAGCTTGCGGGCAGTGGCTATGATCGCCTTGCCCGCGCCACGGCGTTCCTTGATGCGCCGATAATGGCTGTTGAGATATCCCGAATAGCGGATCGCGATGAGCGTACATTGCACCAGCGTGGTGCGCATGAGCTTGTTGCCGCGCTTCGTGATCCGCCCGTGATGTTCGGTTTCGTTTGAGTTGCTCACCTTGGGCACGATGCCGACATAGGCGGCCAGCTTGTCCGCGTCGGAGAAGTCTTCAACCCTGCCGATCCCCGCCAGCAGGACCGCGGCAGATCGCGCACCGATCCCCTTGATGCTGGTGAGCCCCTCAAAGCCTTTCATGGCCGAGGCGGCCTCCTCGATGGCCTTGTCGAGACGGCTCAGGGTTTCGGTCAGGCCGAGCGCCTGGTCCCGCAATGCCGCCAGTTCGACCTGCTCAAGCGGTGTGAAGCGGCTGAGATCCAGGTCGCGCAGGCGCTTCTTGCTGGACAACCCTTCCTTCTTCAGCTTCATGCCGTGGCGGACAAACATCGCGTGGATGCCGTTCAGCAGCATGGTGCGCTGTTTGACCAGCATGTCACGCGTCCGGGTCAGCGAGGCCAGTTCGCTTTCCTGAGTGGACTTGAGCCGGGTTTCCGGCAGCATGTCCTTCGACAGGAAAAACGCCAGGGCGCGGGCATCGTTGCGATCGGTTTTCTTCACCGATGTGCGGATCACTTTAAACTGGCGCGGGTTGACCACAACGATCCGGCCGACACAGGGTTCCACCTCACCGCAGAACCAGGCCGTGTTGCCGGTGGCCTCGACCGCCAGTTCGTCATCCGCATCAAGGCTCTGACAGAACTGCTCAAGCGCCTGCGCGGACAGTTGAAAGGTTTGGAATGTTTCCGATCCGTCCGTCTCACGCCGACAGATCGTGAAGGAATTCGTATGAAGATCGACACCTATGTAAGCCATGGCTATACTCCCTGCTCAAGGAGGCGGAGCCCCCAATGGGGCGTGAACGGCCAAACCAAGCTCCTATGCAGGATCACCGGCCAAAACCGGGCCCTATGGGGGCTGTTCGGAAACAGGCGAAGGCTAAGCTCCACTACAGGGTCACAATGCCCTACGAAAACATCCAGCCTGAGACCTATCCGCCTCCCCGAATCCTCTAACAGATTCAGGGCGTTTGGCCGATCACAAATCATTCATACCCCCTCCACTTTCCCTACAGGCCCGACGCCCCCCTCTCACCACCCTCTATGAGTACGACTTTGGGGACAATTGGCGTCACGTGCTGCGACTGGAACGCGCCACACGTGAGGAGAAGGCCAAATATCCCCGTTGTATCGCCGCTGCACGGTCAGGACCTCCTGAAGACTCAGGTGGGCCTTCAGGCTATGCCTGCTTCCTTGAGGCCTGGCGCGACCCCGGGCACGAAGACCACAAGGCCATGCGGGGGTGGGCAGGCCGCAGGTTCAATCCTGATCGCGTCGATCTCGATCAGGTCAACAAGGACATCGCCAAAGCGTTACGCGTATCAAAGGGTGACTATCGCTTCCGTCGAGACATCTGCCATGATTGACGCCCGCGCCAGTTCTTTAACGCCAAAGAGACACCCGAAAACACGCCCGGGACCCAAAATGGCCGCATGCTCAAGGGCATCAAGCGAAAAGGACGCGGTCGAGACATTCTGAACTGTCCGGTGTGGCAACATGCCAATTGTCTGCTTCAGTTGATTGCGCGGCCTCACGCGCCCCCTTTAAATCCCTCTGCCGCATAGTATGTTGGGCCCATGAAAAAAACCATGACCAAGCGCGCGCCCAAACCCCGCATCAGCCGCGCAAAGACGCCCAGGGAGCAGATGCATCTGCGCTGCTTTCCCGAAAGGCGGCGCCGGACCATCCTTCAGACCCTGCGCTACGCCCTGCGCCTCAAACCCGCCGACGCGCTGCCCAAAGTGTTCCAGCTGCCGGTGGCGGTGGCCCTGACCCCCGGCAGCCCCGAGGAGCTGGCCACGCGGTTCAACGTGCCCCGCGACAGCGCAAACCCGTACCGCGTGGCCTTCGAAAGCGCCCTGGCCCTTTATTGCAGGTCCCCACAATACGGCCATGCCCTGCTGCATTGCGAGCACCTCTTCACCATCGACATGGACCCCGCCGAAACACCCGACCGGACCGATCGCGACAGGGGGCGGGAACTGGCCGGACTGCCGCCACGTCGCCCACGCCGGCCAGAGCGCACGCGCGCCGGTGGAAATTCTGGCGCACGGCACAAGGAGGGGCCGCCCTCCGGCGCACAAAAGCCGTCCGAACAGACCCCGCCCGCCGCGACCACCCGAACACAGGACACCGGCCCTGATGCGGGGCGCCCGCCACGGCGTGCACCGCAGGAGATGCAAAAGCTTTTCCCCGAGCAGCGCGACCGATTGATCGGCGGGTTCTGTCGCGCCCTCTCCATCGAGCCGGGCTCCGATGCGCTGCCCGCCTTTCTCAGGGAGAGCCGCGCCATTCCCCTCAAGATCGGCAGCTACGATGATCTGGTAGACCGCTTCGGTCTCGCACAGGACGCAGATGGCAAACGCAAACTGCATCAGGCCTTCAGAAGCTATTGCCGCACCACGCAGTACCTGCGGGCCATCGCCAACACCAAAACCCGGTTCACCGTCGACATGGAACCCGCCGAACCGATCGAGGAGGAGTACCGCCAGGACGCCATCCGGCAGCTCCGGCAAAGATCTGAGGACCGAAAGCAAAAAAACGCACAAAACGCACCGCCCGCAGCCCCGGAAACGCCCACAGACACGCCCCCGGAAACGGCATCCTGAGCCCGGGCGCAAAGGGAGGCGCAGCGGGGCGGGGTGCGGGACGCAACCCCGCGCCTTCTGCGCAGGTCCGGGCCCCACATCGCGGCATACGCGCGGCGTGGACAAGGGGCAGAGCCCTGCGCTATAGCACTTCCCCGTCCCCGGAGCAGAGTGTAGCATCCCCGCCCATGGCAGAGACCCGGAGCAACAGGACAGGACAGGCAATCTTAAACCGGTTCTCCAGCGGGAGCGCCGCCGCCCGGCACCGGCCGGACGGTATGGGAGTGGCCCGGTGAAGGCCCGCACCAACGCGGTCTGCAAACCGCGCCGGCAGGCCCGCCGCAGGGCAAGGCCGGGACCAGCCCCCAAGCCGGCAGGGCAGCATCAATCGCCCGATATCGCAGCCTGTGCCGCGCGCCTGGGGCTTGCGGCCGTGTGCCTGGACCCTGGCGGCTGGTTTGTACTGGCCCGTGTCACGGGCGCGCAGGGCGCGGCCTATGCCTAGAGACCGGCCAGCCCCCCTGAGGTGCAGCTGATCGAAGCTGAGGCCGGGGACCGCCTCGTGGCCGGACACTGGAGCCTGCGACAGCGCGGCCCGGGCAGCGCCGGCTGAGGGTTCAGCCCGCAAAATCCGTGCGCGGCAACAAAGGACAGATGCGCCCACATCCCGGCATCCGCGCGGCGTCTCGGGGCCGCGAAGGCCGCCTCAATCGGTTGGGGACCTGCGCCTGGCGCTTGCCCTGCCCCGCCCGGCATGACAGACAGACACCCCAAACCACCACGCAACAAACGGGATGCGACCCCGATATGCCGGACAAAGCCCTGCCAGACCCGCCCGCAAAGATCCGCCATGATGACCTGTTCCGGGTCCTGCTGGACGATCCCGGACGGGCCGATACGCTGATCCGGGAAAACCTGCCCCCCGCCCTGGCCGCCCGGCTCACGGAGGACCCGCCAAAGCTGCTGGATGGCACCTATGTCGATGAAGCCGCCCGCGCCAGCCAAAGCGACCGCCTGTTCGAGATGCGCATGGCGGGCGGACAGCCTGCGCTGATCTACACATTGCTCGAACATAAATCCGAACCCGATCCGGGCACGCCCCTGCAACTGCTGGGATATATGGTGCGCATCTGGACACGCTACGCCGAAACCCGCGCCGCACGCCTGCGGTCCCTGCCGGTGATCGTGCCGATGGTCTTCTATCACGGTGCACGGGCCTGGGCTGTGCCACAGAGCTTTGCCGAAACCATCACCAGCGATCCGGACATGAGCCCGTTTGTGCCGGATTTTTGCTACCTGCTGAACGATCTCGGCCACGGCCCGGTGGCGGCGCTGTCGCAGGATGCAGAACTGCGCGCAGGCCTGGCCGCCCTGCGCTACGCCCTGCGCTCGGAACAGGCCACCCGCGAGATCCTGACGCTGATCCTGTCCGGCCTGCCGGAAGGGGGATTGCTCGAAGGCGTGGTGTTTCGGTATATTGCCGAAAGATATGATCTGCCGCACCGCGACATGACCGCCGTGCTGGCCGAAACCCGGGACGATGGAGGCGCGACACTCATGGGAACCATGGCACAGGCCTGGCATGCCGAAGGACTGGCCGAAGGACTGGCCGCCGGCGAGGCAAAAGGCCTGGCCGAAGGCGAGGCAAAAGGCCTGGCCACGGGCAAAGCCAAAGCGCTGACGCGGCTTCTGACGCGCCGGTTCGGGGTGTTGGAGGAGGCGGCGCGTGCGCGGATTGCGGCGGGCTCTGTGGCCGATCTCGATCTGTGGACCGACCGCCTGCTGGAGGCGCCGACGCTGGAGGCGGTGTTTGCGCCCGGCCCGCATCGGGGCCGCGACCCTTGAAGCCGCGCCCCCTGAGCCTCCGGGCTGCTGCGCAGGGGGATGGGGTGAGCGTCCCGGATATGTCCGGGCAATCGCGACCCGGCAACAGCAACGACAACAACACCCGGCAACGGGGCTGTTTGAGGCCCGCGCAGGAAGAAACACGGCGAGAGCAGGAGAGGCGCGCGGGCGATGCGGAGCAGCCCGGCTCTTCTGACGCACCGCAATCTCCACCGAACACGGCGCTGGCGCGCTGGAAGGCGCTTGCGCGCGCCGAAAACGCCGCCGCCCGGAAGATCTGGGGCAACCCCGCCTGGATGGATCCCGGCACGCGGCCCAAAACAGCAAAGGAGCTGGAGGTCGAAGCCCGGCGGCGCAGACGGGTTGAGCAGATCGAGGCCTGGCATGAAGCCGGGGTTGATATCGACGAGATCGCGCGCCGGCTCCTGGTGCGGCCCACAACCATCCTGACCATTTTGAGGACCCGCCGCCGCGCGGCAAAACGGAGCGCGGCAGAGTCACCGACAGGGGACGGATGAGGCCACAGAGGACCCCACATCCTGGCAGCCCGTACGGCGCGGGCCCGTCCCCAAAGGGCCTAAACGGACCATAGCTGCATATAAATCACGACTTGACGCATGTATCACCTCAAGATACATGTGCGACATGATTAAAAGCACCAAGGGTAGGCTGATCCAGGACATACTGGCTAACAGAGTCGGGAAAGGCTTCCCCGCCGGTATTATGAAGGTTGCCCGCCGAAAGCTGACCATGCTCGATGCGGCGAACAAACTTGAGGATTTGCGCGTGCCACCGGCCAACCGGCTTGAGGCGCTGCAAGGCGACCGAAAAGGGCAACACTCGATCCGGGTGAATGACCAATGGCGCTTCTGTTTCGTCTGGACCGAAAGCGGTCCTGTTGATGTAGAGTTTACGGACTACCACTGAAAGGAAATGCGATGGGACTTATGACCGACCACTGCCACCCCGGCGAAATCCTCAAGCACGAATTTCTTGAGCCGCTTGGCGTTTCTGCGATTGGCCTGGCCAGGGTGATCGGCGTGCCGCGCACGCGCATAGAACGGCTGGTGAAGGAACAAACCGCCGTGACCCCTGACACCGCCCTGCGCCTGTCCAAGGCTCTTGGGACAACCCCTGAATTTTGGATCAGCATGCAGGCGAATTTTGACATGGCCTCTGCCCGCAAAACTGTCGATGTGTCGGACATTGAACCGCTTGTAGCGGCCTGATCCGGCGCCACGAAGCGACAGGTGTTGGAAAAGATTGCGAACCTGTTTGAGGAGTTTTTGATCCTGGCCACGCAGTTTGCGCCCGGCCCTGATGCGCCCCGCGAACACTGAAGCCGCACCCCCTGAAACCACGCGCCCGCATCGCAAGGCCTCCCTGCGGTGCCTGTTATCGGGGCCGCGCCGGATCCGGGTCATCCCCCTTTGTTTTCGGGCCCCTTTGTTTTCGGGCCCCTTTGTTTTCGGGCCCCTTTGTTTTCTGGGGTTTTCTGTTTGGGCTGCGCAAAAAGGGGGGATTGTGGCTGTTACCGGGAGGTCTGTCACAGGGCTTGCTTTACCTTTGATAAGTATCGCTTATCAAGAATTATAACCAACTACTCTGATCACGGGGCAAGCGACCTTCATCATCAATTACCCGTATCGTCGCGCCTGCCGTACTCCAATCCCAGAAAACCAGATTGATGTCGCGTGCAGTCGCATTGCGTGCAAAGCTTGGCACACGCATTCCTTGTACACCCTGCTCTATCAGCCGCTTGGCAAGTTCATGTTGTGGAGGTGTCCGGCCTGAGAGCATGTCTTCCTCCCAATTCGCGTAAGCCAGAACAGCCTCACTTGCGTCAAACTCGGCCAAAACATCGCGATCACAGGCATCAATGATCTCTGCTTGAACGCTATAACTGATCAGCGTGAGAGGCTGGAAGGGTCGGCCCAGGGGACTTGCTTCCAATAACGCTGTTGACGCGTGCTCCGAGGTGTAAAGCGTCTGCATGCCTATTGCATTGAAACGTCCACCACATATCGCCGCACCATCGCCTGACAAAGGAGACCAGGACCAGCGTGGATTGTGCGCACGGAAAACCGTACCAACATAGGTAATCGCCAGAAGTTTAAGCGTATCCACCTGCCACGACCCGATCCAAATAGGTATGGACCATTTGAGCCCGACCCCTTCGCACTAATTGATCCGGAGTTTGATTACCAAACCCCGGCAGTGGTTCTGATCGAAACCAAGCATAGGCCGCCAGGGCCGAACCTGCTTGTGGTTCGACTCGATTCAATATCTCAAGCATTTCCCGCAAGCGCGTCTGAGTCTTCACAGCCTCTATCCGAGATCGCCGCGAAAACGCATCTCTACCCAGACCCAAGGTACTGGCAATCTCGCCTTTGGTGGTCCTCAGGCTTTCCGCAATACGGACAGGCGAGAATACCTCACCACTGATAAATTCTAACATTTGCATCCCAAACCTCATAAATTACCACATTAAATATCGACATAATTTATGTGTTTCAAGCGAAATGTCAGCTCGCCAACTACCCTTTGTCAGCCCCATAGCTATCTGCAAGGAGCGTGACCGCATATTCAAGGGTTTCACCAAGCCCCCACCCTTGGCTGTCTGCAACCGCGCAAAACGCCGCAATGGTCTCAGGCTTGGCCTTGATGTTGAATTGGGTGTTTCGTCCAGTTCGGCGACGGCGCTGCAGGGCAGGCGTTATCTCCGGTTCTGTTGGTTCTCGGCTTTTGAAGCCAGTGGCGGTGGCCGCTTTTTGGGCCACATCGGGTGCAGGACGCGGTTTCTTTTTGGGCTTGTCCCATTCAGACGGGTTGAAGCTCTCCAACTCGTCAACAAAGCCTAGGTTCGCACGTTCGTTGCCCAATGTTACACCGCCTCCGCCATCTGAGCGGATTTGAGCTTGGCAATCACTTCTCCTGCGAAGCTTTCGGCATTCTTCCGCGCCTTATCGACGTTTCTAACCAAGCTAGGATCAAGCCGTTCCAACGGTCCCCCATAGTCGAACAAATCCCGGAACGCAGCGCGCTCAACGATCGCAGTTTCAAACACGTCAATACCCGCCTTCGCCAACTGAGATTGAACGTTACGTAAAGAGCGGGACGTAACGGCCGCACTGGTGCGCGTCAGTACCACGCTATGTGGTATTGGTCGGCGAGCCATGCGCTCTTGGTTGCGGATAAGACGAATTGTTTTAGCCCCTCCCCTCGCATCCATTGAAGAGCCCTGCGTCGGTATTAGTACCAATTCAGACATGCCAATGGCATTGGCAACCATCAGGCTTGCTGTACCTTCCAAATCAACAATAATGAACTGTGATTGCTCGCTGGCTTCCTCGATTTGATCGACAATAGAATCCTCGGATACATCACTGAGAATGTCGATATTGTCGGGTTTGCCAGGCAACGCACCCCATTGCGAAATCCAACGTTCTGGATCGGCATCAATCACTGATACGTCCGCGCCGCGTGCGGCAAGTTCGGTTGCCAGCAATAATGCAGTAGTGGTTTTGCCCGCCCCGCCCTTGGGATTGGCGAATGAAATGACCGGCATATGACTACTCCCTCACAATTTTTAATACAGTACCAGATAACTACCAGATAGCTAGGGTTATCTTTTTAGTACCTTAGGATATCTGGTAGCTACTAAATAGTATATTAACTAGTAGCTACCAGATAGTGTTTTCGATTATGAGACTGAATCCCAGAAGCCGAACCTTCAGATGAACAATGTCGTGCGTTCACTCATCTACGATTCTAACCACAGGGGAATCGCACTTAAGCTTTGACAGTTGAGTCGAATTGGATTCTTGAGGTTTCATCATGCGATGGAGTTTCGAGATGCCGACATTATCCAGCTATTTCAGTGAAGAAGACGATCCACGTGGAGGTAACGCGCCGCGGCATAAGTTCTGTGACCTGATGACGATCAGCCTGTTGTGTGCGCTGTCTGGCGGGGAGACTGCGGTCGATATGGAGCATTTTGGGCAGATGAAGGAGGAATTCCTTCGTGAATTTCTCGATTTGCCCCACGGCATCCCCTGCCATGATGCCTACTCGCGGCTCTTTCGCTTGATGAAGCCAACCAGCCTACAGGCCTTTTTCCTGACTTCCGACATTTTTTCGTATAAGTCATTGATATTATTATGCCTTGGTTGCCAAAAGGCACTACACGGACTTTTTTCGCCAGCGATTGTTTCGGAGTGTTGAGGGAGCTCAGGCTTTGGTCTGGCCAGTTTTTCGGGTGCGCCCGGGGGGTATCTTGAAAGGGGCTTCGTTCCAGGTCAGGCCGACGCAGGTGAGGATGCGTCTGGCATCGACCGTGGCATGGCTTGGCATGCCGTAGCGGTCAGGGGTGCCTTTGTGGCGCAGGATCGAGAGCTGCAATGCGTTCAACTCGTTGCGGATACGAGCCGGGCTCATCGGGTGTCCGAGCAGGTCCAGATGCTTGCGCAGGTGCTGCAGGCAGCAGAAGGCCATGTAGCAGATGGCGATATGGGCCCGGACCCGACGCGGCGACCAGTGATAGATGGGCCGGATTTTCAGATCGTGCTTGTTGGTGCGGAAGCAGGCTTCGATCTCCCACAACTGGTGATAGCGGGCAATGACGTCCTGTGCCTCCAGTTCGTCCGCACCATGAACAACAATGGCATGCAGCCCGTCCCATTGTGCCGCTGCCTTGATCTTTGCATCATCCAGCGTGACGTCCCCGCTGTCGGGGAAGGCCAGGAAGCGGCCATATCCCCGGCTGCTGAAGCTGCCGGGTTTGCGAGAGCGCTTGAGCTTCTTGTGCAGCTTTTCGATTGCCTTGTCGCGCTTGTGGGCATCATTGCGTGCCCGGGTGGGTGACCAGGTCACAATGACCCGCGCTCCCTCCTGGTCGATCACCTTGTACCAGCCCTTCTCGGTTGCCTCTTCAGAACCGTGTCCAGCCCAAGGCTGGCGTCCCTCCGGGCTCAAAATGTTCGCCTTCACGGCGGCCGGGGCGGACTTCATGCGATAGCCGAGGATGTAGGGCAGACCCTTGTTCTGCAACATCTGCTGGTTGTCCTTGCTGAGCATGGCGGCATCGGCCACGAACGTGACCCTGGCCACGTCGAAGCGTCCCTCCAACGCCTTCAGCGCAGCTTCCAGCGTATGACCTTCCCAGGTGTTTCCCGGGAAGAGTTCATAGCCCACAGGCAGCCCATCGGAGGTGACGATCAGCGCCAGCATGACCTGAGCGCGGTGATGCTTGCCATCCTTGCTGAAGCCCTTGGCCAGAAGATGATCCTGCTCGACCCCGTCCGCATCCTCGGCCGGGTCCTCGCGCTCGGTGTCAAAGGCCAGGGTCGTGCAATCGTAGAACAGCACGGTCACTGGCCCGCCCAGCAACTTCTCTGCCGCCGCGTGAGAGGTTTTGCAAATCCCGTCTATCACCGGCGTATTGATGTAATCCATGCTCCGATAGACCACGTCCAGATTGAGCGTGATGCCTGCCTGGTTCTCCAACGCCTCCACGGTCGCGCGCTTGCTCTCGGGCTGTGCGATCCGCGCCATAACCAGCTCTTTCACAATGCGATTGGCACTTTTACGCGCCGCCCCCAGAAGGGCCCCCCAACCCAGTTGGTCATACATCGTCCCCATGACATCCCGCAGACCCAGAGAGACCCGCGCCTCCTCACGGCACTCGGCAAGATCAACGCCAAGCTTGTCCGGCCGCGGAGCGCGGCGCACCAGCGCCTGCAGATCGGCATATTCCGTGGGCGTGAACAGTTCCATTTGCGGCGAGCGATCAATGCGTAATTGCTCCATCAAGCGGCCCGCCAGACGCTTGATATCCTCAATCTCGCTGTCGTTATGGGCCACACCCACATGGCGCAGGATCTTCTGGCGTACCTTGGAGCCGGTGCGGACGGATTCAACGATCTGGATCCGTGTGCGGTTGAGCTTTGCGTCATGTTTGGTGCGGATGAACATGGGCGAAGAGGTTAGCCATCTGAAGGCCCATGTCAATACTTTTTATAATAATGGGGCACTACAACGCGCCTCTGAGCAACCACACCTGAAAACAAACCAAAAACCCAGTCAGATCAACAAAAAGGTCGGAAGTCAGGAGGAATTCCTTCGTGAATTTCTCGATTTGCCCCACGGCATCCCCTGCCATGATGCCTACTCGCGGCTCTTTCGCTTGATGAAGCCAACCAGCCTACAGGCCTTTTTCGACAAGTTCAGAAGCGACTTTGCTGCGGCCCATGCCGAGCATCCAGCGATCGCCATAGACGGCAAGGAGATGCGGCGCAGCTTTGACAGAGCGGCCTCCCAATCGAACCTGAACGTCGTCACTGCCTTTGCTCATGGCGCACGTCTGAGCCTTGGAGTGACGCAAAGTGCCAAGGGCGGCGGCGAGATTCTGGCTCTGCGCGAGCTGATTGAGATGCTGGACATTCGTGGCATCACCATCACGGCCGATGCCTTGCACTGCCAGCGGGAAACCTGTGACCTGATCGTGCAGGAAGGCGGTGACTATTGCATGCAGCTCAAGGGCAATCAGGGCGACATGCAAGCCGACGTGCGGGCTTTCGTGGCTGACCAGAATATTGAATACATTGATGAATACATCTCTGTAGAGGGTGACCATGGCCGGGTTGAGGAGCGGTCATATCGCGTCTACGACGTGCCAAACTATCTCGTCGACACCCATCAATGGCCGCACCTTGGCGCATTCGTTCATGTTGTTTCCAGGCGCACAGCAGGCGACACGACCAAGCAGTCCGAGCGGGTGTACCTCCTGTCAAAATGCTTCACCGCTCAGGCAGCCGCCACGCTGATCCGTGGCCACTGGGAAATCGAGAACAGCTTGCATTGGTCACTGGATGTTGTGATGAACGACGATCATCACCGCGCGCGGAAAGACAACGCGCCCGCAAACTTCGCCGCGTTACGACGGATCGCATTGGGCATCATCAAGACAAATACCGCGAAAGGCTCAAACCGCGTGAAGTTCAAAAAGGCAGGCTGGAGTAACGACTTTCTGCGCACTCTAATCGCAGGGCTTTGAAGCGCGATTGCCCTGACAAGTCATTAGTTTGAGATGTCGAGAACATTCTGAATTGTCCGGTGTAGGTAACATGCCAATTGTCCGCTTCAGTTGATTGCGCGGTGGCCCAATTCGGAGGGAGCCGTAGGCGACCGTAGATTTGGGCCACCGCGTTCGCGCCACGTCGAAGCGGGTCACGCGACTTTGTGTTTGCTATCCTCCTGTGTGATGGGTGATCCGTCAGGCTGGTAGCGGCCAATGCATCTCGGGCCGTGGAAGATGACCAGTTGACCATCGGGGTATTCGTGGACCCTGACCTTCGCCTTGACGAAATGATGACGGTGCCTGTCTGCCGCGATCTGCATGACCAGGCCCTTGTAGCGCACCGTATTGTCGTTGCCGACGACGCGGTCTTCCTGCACACACAGGGTGTCGCGCACATTGCCTGTAAACGGCACGAAGGCCGAGGTCGTATCCTCCGGCTCCTTTGCAAACAGGGCATTGTGTTCGGGAAGATAGACCTCTTTCAGGAACTGATTGGCCTCTTCAATGGTTGTGATCCCATGGGACCGCAGTTCCTGCGGCAATCGGTTCTGGAACGTGCCAAACATGCGTTCAGACCGTCCACGGGCCTGCGGTGAATAGGCCGGGATCAGCTCAATGCCGAGTTGCTGCAAGGCGCGCCCGACCTGGGTCAGATTGTCCTTGTCCACTTTGCCGCCCGCTTCGGGCGTATGCCAGTAATGAGAGCCCCGATCGGCATAGAGCGAGCAAAACAGACCTTGCGCCTCGATCACCTCTGTCAGCCCCTGAAAACTGCTCATCGTCCCTTCTTCCTCGACAAAGAATGCCGAATAAACCCGGTTGGTGGCATCGTCCATGGTGACGATCAGATCCCACCACTGACCCGGAACCCATTCATGGCTGGAGCCGTCCTGATGCAACATCATGCCAACCATCGGACGGCGGGGCCGCTTGCGCCGATGGGCACCTCGTCGGGGTGCTGCCTGAACCCGGCCGTGGCGCTGCAGTGTAAGCCGCACCCAGTTGTAGCTCTGTGTGAAACCATGGTGGGCCACCAGCTTCTCGTGGAAATGCTTCGGCGTGTAATCCCAGTACTTGGTATCAAACAGTTCAAGCATCTCCATGACCTTATCCGTGGCAACACGATTGTTGGCCAGTTTGCCAAGCCGACGGTCGTACAGACCTTCTGCACCATCCGCCTCAAATCGATCCTCCCAACGCCTGACGGTGCGCACGGATACACCCAGTATCTCAGCCGCCTGTTCTTGCGTCAGCTTGTTCGCGCTTCGCCGCGAATACACATCTTCAAACTTCATCAGTCGAACTTCCTGTAACACTTCTGCTCGGTTCATAACGCCTCCTCTCAGAGACAGAATAGAACCGGACAGATCGCATGTTACATACACCGGACATATCGCGTGTTAGCGACACAAGTCATTAGTTTGAGATTGCGTGGCTGGGTATTTGCGGATAGGTTTGGGTTCAACGGAAGTTGCTTAAATAGGAATATCATGGGCAGAGTTTTTTGGGTTCTCGCTTTGCTTTTTGCAGTGACCTCCTGCGGCCCTCCGGGTTCAAGGCCCCCGCGTGACCTCGACAACGCCTGTGCGATCCTTCGGCACCATCCTGCCTACGTCAAGGCATTCAGGACCACGGAGCGACGCTGGGGTGTGCCTGTATATGTTCAGATGGCGACGATCTACCAGGAGAGCAAGTTCATCGCGGATGCCCGTCCGCCGAGGCGGTATGTTCTGGGTGTGATCCCCAGGGGGCGCCAGAGTTCGGCTTATGGGTACGCCCAGGCGCTGGACGGCACCTGGAATGAATATCGTCGCAAAACGGGTCGCCGGACGGCCAGGCGTGATCGCATTCGCGACGCTGCCGATTTCATGGGCTGGTACATGAACAATACCCGCGACCGCAACGGCATACCCCTGACGGATGCCCGGCGACAGTATCTCGCCTATCACGAGGGTCAGAGCGGCTATGCCCGGGGCAGCTACACTTCCAAGCCCTGGTTGCTGCGGGTGGCCTCTGACGTGGGGGAGCGCTCAATGATGTATCAGTCCCAGCTCGGTCGCTGCGGTGCGACACTTTGAACCGACACGGCAGGGACAAAGGCGATATCCCTTGCGTCTGGCGCGCGCTCGCAGTTCTGCCCGATGGAGTGTCAGCCCGTAAATCCTGGTGTCGCAAATATTCCCACTGATAGCATGAGTTTCTGACGGGTATTGAACATTACAGCAGATTTTGGAATCAGTGAGGCCGAGAAAGCCGCCTCGATCGATCCGGGATGCGCTCTAAGGATCAAGGTTTTGGGTTGGCGGCGCGGCCGTATTCTGCTTTGCAGGGCAGGCAATGAATGAGGGATGGTCGGGGTGGACGTTTATATTGCGGACATGGTTCAGGCGGTTGAGACAGTAAAGCCAACTTTGCAGCGCTCCGAGCTTTTGCATCGGTTTGGCCAGGAATTGCTCACAAGGCCAGACAACTGCGCCATGCTGATCCGGGAAGCCGGAAGGGGCCAGCTCTCGGATGGCCAGATGGCGGTGCTGACGGCTGCACTGGATGAAGCGCGCATGGCCGACGAGAACGGCCAGCGCAAAGGACGCGCGTTCCTTGATGCCATGCGCGACGCGGTGGCAGGGCTGGACACCGCACTCACATCGGGTGCTGCCTTGTCGTTGTCTTCCTCCTGGGTGCGCGCGGGCCTCACGCCGCCGCCAACCCTCGCGCACGCAATCACCCCGGAAGGCCCGAATGCTTTCGCGGACACAGGTGCCCTCCCGGACCTCTCCGACGAGATGTTCGATGAGATATTCCAGCGGTTCACCGAGATCGGAAAGCAATCGGTATCGGCCCTGCTGGAATTGCTGGATGAGTTGCTGCCGACCTTGCCGTCAGGCACGCGCTCTGTCTTCATCCGTAAACTGGCCGCGCAGGCAGAGCCGCTCTGTGGCGAGGCGGCCGTTGCATTGCTGCTGTCGACAGATGCGTCTGTAAGGGAAGGGGCGCGGGCGGGTCTCGCCTTGCGCCAGAAGGCAGGCAACCTGTCTCAGAACCTGTTCTTTCGCATGACATTGATCCGAAGCTGGATACAGGACCCCGATACCCTGCACGGTCTTGACGGGATCATCCGCGCCGCCCTCAAAAGTGGCACAAAGGCCCCCGGGCAAAGCGCAAAACCCAAAATCCATCGGGTTGTCTCCTGCATGGTCGATGGCAACGGCACGCAGAGCATATCCATGGCCATTCAGTCCGGCAGCCGCCGGACGCTGGCCATGGTGCTTCTCAAACAGGGATTTGGCGTCAAGGAAGCTTTCACGATCCCCTGCACCAGCGCCACAGAGCAAAAGCAGATGATCACGGGAATTGCCGGGCAGGCGCAGGCTTTTGAGGTTACCCCGGACTATGCCTTCACCGCTTTGGGCTGGGCGCTTGCCGACGGGCAATCCAACGGCATCATGCCGGCGGCGGGCTTGTTGGATGTTCTGGAGACAGCAGGCTTTGCCGAACTGCGCCCGCAGACGGCGGATATTGCAGATATCGCCGCCGCCGCTGATCCCGAAGGTGCGGTATCCGCACTCTCGGTTCGCGCAAGCGGCAGCCTGATCATGGCAAGTGAGCACTGGCCCGATCGCTTCCCGGTCTCGGGCAGTTGGTTCGAAGACAGCGACGCCGCCCTGGACGCCATTGAAAGCGCCACGACCTGCAATTCCATGACCCGCAGGCTCTGGCAGTATCTGGAGACCCGCCGCGACTTCTGGGCCATGATCTTCGCCCGCAATGCCGCCCTGTTGATGGCTGCCCGGGATTCGGCAGGACCCGAGTTTGTCGCAGTGGCCCAGGCCATACTCGAAAGCCGGCCCCTGAAAAAGACACCGATCATGCAGTTTGTCCACGACATGAGCCTGACCGCCTGGATACATCAGGATGCGTCTCCCCTATGGGCAGACGGAGACGGCCTCACCGTGACAGAAAAACACTTGCCATCGGCCTCTTATGCCCAGGTTGCCCCTTTCGGCGCAAAGGAACGGAAGGCGCTCGAGCGGCTCCTGCGCCCGGCCCGGATCACACTGCCGTGGGTGGAGGGGTTTCTGACGGGGCTTTGCACCGCGCCCAGGTTCATCAGCCCGGCAACATGGATCGTCACGATGCTCAATATCCTGACCGAGGATATGGACCTCAACGACGATCTGCAAAAAGTCCTCGACATGGTTGTTCTGGCCTATAATCATCATCTTTCCCTGCTGCGCGGTCAGACCCCTTCCCGGGCACTGTTCCCTGCAGACCCGATCTCCTTCTCAAGCTGGGCAAACGGATATCTGACGGCCTGGGACGCCCACAAACCGTATTGGCCTGCACCCCCCATGGGCGAGAATGGAAAGACCATGCGCACCCTGCTCGAACAGGCGGCAAAGGGCCATCTCAAAACCGGGAAGGAGGACGCCTTGCGCAGCTGGCTGATCGCGGGTGCCAAAAGACAAAAGTAACCCCCTGTCGAGAATATTATTGCAGCTTAGGGTGATAACGGGTAACGAAATCGTGATTTGGGCAAAGGGATGAAGAAATGGCGCGCTACACACTGACGTTGAACTACACGAGCACCGGACGCACACTCGCTCCGCGTGCCGGGGATAGCTACATTGTCAATCTGGCTGCCGATACCACCCCGTACAATGCCGCGTTCGCCCGTCTGGGAAGCAGTCTGGTTTTGGCCCTTGTTGACGACGGCGGCATGCTTGTGCCCCAGGGGGCGCTGATTTTCCAGGGCTGGTTCAAGAATAGCAGGTCATGGGATTTACAGGTAAATGCCGATGGGCGTGCGCCGTGGACGCCGTATGCAATATTTTCAAGTACAATAGGCCCGCGCGTGGACATTCCTACAGATGCAAAGATACCAAATCTCAAGTTTGAGGGAGATGGTATTATCAACCCTCCCCAATTTACAGAGGCAATTGCGGGTTATCTCACTGCGGTTAAGAACGGTTTGCCCACGATGCAGTATGGGGGGAATGGTGTCGATGTCTTAACGGGCGACAAGGGTGCAGATGTTCTTTATGGGCAGGGCGGCGCAGATACGCTGAATGGGGGCGATGGCCGTGACCGGCTCTACGGTGGTGATGGCGATGACACGCTCAATGGCGGGGCTGGCGCTGATAAGTTGCACGGCGGCAATGGCAACGACATTCTGAATGCTGGTGGTGGTGGCTTTGATGTGCTTTATGGAGACGCCGGAGACGACACCTTGAACCTTACCGGCAGTGACCGTGGTGTTCTGGTCGGAGGTGACGGCAACGATACGCTGAACGGCAGCAGTGCTGGTGACCAGCTACACGGTCGCGACGGCAACGATACGCTGAATGGTGGTCCTGGCGGAGACCTTCTGCGTGGTGGCAACGGTTTTGATACAGCGGACTATTCCAGTTCCCAAAGCGCGGTGACGGTCAATCTCGCTGCTGGATTCGGGTCTGGCGGGGATGCGCAGGGCGACAGTTTTTGGGATATCGAGGCCGTCGTCGGCAGCAGTCACAATGACACACTGAACGGTTCAGGTACCAATAACACGTTCAGTGGCGGAGACGGAAATGACACGCTCAATGGCGCGGACGGCAATGATAAACTTGATGGCGGAAACGGCGAGGACACGCTGAACGGCGGCAGCGGCGAGGACACGCTCAGCGGTGGAGGTGGAAATGACACGCTCAATGGCAGCACCGGCAACGACGCGCTCAGTGGTGGAGACGGAAATGACACTTTGATCGGTGGAGCTGGGGCCGATACTATAGACGGCGGGGCCGGGGCCGATGTGGGAGATTACTCCGGCTCCCCGGCCGGTGTGACGGTCAACCTTGCCAGGGGAACCGGGATTGGCGGTGACGCTCATGGTGATACCATCGTGAATGTGGAAACCGTTCTGGGCAGCGACTACAATGACCGACTGACCGGAAGTAATAAAAAAATCAATGATACACTGAACGGCAGGGCGGGCGACGACACGCTGAACGGTGGCAGCGGAAATGACACTTTGATCGGTGGGGCCGGGGCAGATACCATAAACGGCGGCAGCGGTCGTGATACGGTTGACTACTCCGGCTCCCCGGCCGGTGTGACGATCGACCTTGCCAGCGGCACCGCGTCTGGCGGTGACGCTCATGGTGATACCATCGTGAATGTGGAAACCGTTCTGGGCAGCGATCATAACGATCACCTGACCGGAAATGACGGAAGAATCAACGATACGCTGAACGGCGGTGCGGGCGACGACACGCTAACCGGCGGCAGAGGAAGTGACACTTTGATCGGTGGGGCCGGGGCAGATACCATAAACGGCGGCACCGAGCGTGATACGGTTGATTACTCCGGCTCCCCGGCCGGTGTGACGATCGACCTTGCCAGGGGCACCGCGTCTGGCGGTGACGCACAAGGCGATACCATCAGCCTTGTTGAGGCCGTCATCGGTAGCAGTCACAATGACACGCTGACCGGTTCAACCAGCAAAAACACCCTGAGTGGCGGAGCGGGCGACGACACGCTGAATGGCGGCAGCGGAAATGACACTTTGATCGGTGGGGCCGGGGCCGATACCATAAACGGCGGCAGCGGTCGTGATACGGTTGATTACTCCGGCTCCCCGTCCGGTGTGACGGTCGACCTTGCCAAGGGAATCGGACTGCGCGGGGATGCACAGGGCGATACCCTGATGGATATTGAAGCGGTCCTGGGCAGTGATTACTGGGATCATCTTTCCGGTGACAGTGGCAATAACACGCTGACTGGAGGAGGGGGCAATGACGTTTTTTATGGTGGTGCGGGCGCTGACACGATGGACGGTGGCAGTGGCAATGACGTCTTGAACTATTCCCGATCTTCAGGCGGTGTGACGGTCAACCTTTCCGCTCAAGGAGGGGGTCAGACTGCATCCGGTGGCGATGCCCAAGGCGATGTGATTTCGAACTTTGAGCATGTATTGGGAAGCAGCCACGCCGACACGCTGAGCGGCGGCGATGAAAGCAACTTTTTTCGCGCGGGCGCGGGCAACGATACCCTGAACGGCGGCGCGGGCAATGACATTCTCTATGGCGATGGGCGGCGCATCGGAGTAGATCATGCCGACGCAGGCAATGATATTCTGAACGGTGGGGCAGGCGATGACCTTTTACGGGGCGGCAGTGGCAACGACACGCTGAACGGTGGGGCGGGCGATGACAGGCTCTACGGCGGGGGCGGAAATGATACATTTGTATTTGAGAGCGGGTTTGGGCGCGACACGATCGACGGATTCGGTAATGGCCACTTTTCTGACGGCGAAATAATACGCTTCCAGAGCATCAGTGGCTTTACGTCATTTGCAGACCTTGACATAAGCCAGGCAACAAACGGCAGTGACACAGTCATCAGCCTCGGTGCCGAAAACACGATCACGGTGGAAAATGTGATGTCTTCGGATTTTTCGGCCGATGACTTTGCATTCATGTAAGCAAGTGCCCGGATGCCAGACCATGCTTGTTGAACGATGCTTCAGGACACTGCGGCAGGCTTTTTTCGGTGTCGGGTTGATCAGCCTGCCGATCAACCTGCTCATGCTCACGGGTCCGTTTTTCATGCTGCAGATCTATGATCGGGTGCTTGCCAGCAACTCGATTCCGACCCTCGGTGTGCTGGCAGGGCTGGTGATTGGCCTGTATGCTTTCTACGGGCTTCTCGAAGCCATCCGCTCACGCGTACTGTTGCGCATCGGCCAGCGTTTCGACACACAGCTTTCAGCGGCGGGATATGAGTGCTCTGTGCTTCTGCCGGTTCATGCCGGGCGTAAGGCCGAGGGGCTGGATCCGGTTCGCGATCTTGAGGCCGCACGGCAGTTTCTCGCCGGCCCCGGACCATCTGCCATCTTCGACATTCCCTGGATGCCGTTTTATCTCGGCATCATCTATATCTTCCACCCGGTCCTGGGGCTGATTGCGACAGGCGGTGGGGTTGTCATCTGCATCCTGATCGGCCTCAACGAAGCAATGTCACGCAAGCCAGCCGCTGACATGAACCACCACGCCCTGTCGCGCAGCCGCATGGTCGAGCAGGCCAGGCGCAATGCCGAAGCCATCGCCGCCATGGGCATGATGGGCGCACTGAAGACCAGCTGGGACAAGGACAACGGTACGTTTCTCCAGAAGCAGCGGCGGGCGGCCGACCTGACCAGCTTCTTTGGCACTTGCATCAAGACGTTCCGGTTCATGCTGCAATCGGGTGTTCTGGGTGCGGGTGCATGGCTGGCGATCAGCCAGGAAATCACACCTGGCATCATGATTGCAGCCTCCATTCTGACATCGCGGGCCCTGTCACCGGTCGAACAGGCCGTCGGTCAGTGGCGTGGCTTCCTTGCGGCACGTCAGGGCGTGCGGCGTCTGCGCGAGGCACTGCAGAACCATCCGGTGGAACCCAGGCGCCTGGAACTGCCGCTGCCCTCGAAAACATTGTCGCTGGACGCCGTGATGGCAGGCCCCGAAAGCACTCCCGTGCTCCGAAATATCGGCTTTGCCCTTGAAGCTGGTGACGGGCTCGGTGTCATCGGCCCTTCGGGCGCGGGCAAGACAACCCTGGCGAGATTGCTTGTCGGCGTCTATCCCGCCCTGGGCGGAGACGTGCGGCTGGACGGCGCCTATTTTCATCAGTGGCCGAGGGCGCGACGCGGCACTTTCATCGGTTATCTGCCGCAGAATATACAGCTTTTTGCCGGCACGATTGCGCAGAATATCGCCCGATTTGAAGCCGGCGCACAGGCCGCTGACATCATTGAGGCCGCACGGCTTGCCGATGCGCATGACCTGGTTACAGGACTGCCAGACGGATATGACACCGAAACAGGTCCCGACGGAAAAGGTCTGTCGGGAGGGCAAATACAGCGGATCGCTTTGGCCCGTGCCCTTTACGGCAATCCCTTCCTGGTTGTGCTGGATGAACCGAACTCCAACCTTGACGCCGCCGGCGAAGCGGCGCTCACCAACGCCATTCAAACCATGCGGGCAGCCGGGTCCATCGTGATTGTCATTGCCCACCGGCCGAGTGCTCTGGCTGGCGTCGATCTGGTTCTGGCCATGAGCCATGGCCGGATCGTGGATTTCGGCGCGAAGCGGGAAGTGCTGTCACGCGTGCTGTCACACGGCACGACGTCGGTGCGGGCAGTATGAGGAAACCATGAAGGCAACCGACAGGACACTCAGGACAAGCATTGCACGACATCTCTGGGGGGCTGGTCTGTTTCTGATCGGCCTGCTGGCCTTTATGGTCGGCTGGGCTGCGTGGATGCAGATATCCGGTGCCGTAATCGCGCCGGGTGCCGTTGTCGTGGAGAGCAATGTCAAGACCATCAAGCACAAGGAAGGGGGCATTGTTGCGGAAATTCTCGTGAAGGAAGGCGAACTGGTCAGAGCCGGTGAGCGGCTGTTGCGACTCGATGACGCTCTCACACGGGCCACCTTCGCAACCATCAGCAAACAGCTTGATGATCTGCTGGCAACCCAGGCGCGACTTGTGGCGGAGCGTGACGGAACACCGGATATCGTGTTCCCACGTGAACTGACCGAGCGATCCGCGGAAGCTGAACTGGCCAGCGTCCTCACCGGCCAGCGCGCATTGAAGGATGCCAGAAGCAGCGGCCTCGCCGGGCGCATGACGCAGCTCAACGAACAGATCAGGCAATTGCGAAGCCAGATTGACGGCCTTGAGATTCAGGCCAAGGCCAAAGCCGAGGAAATCACGCTGGTCAAACAGGAACTGACAGGTCTTGAGAAACTGATGGAACAGTCTCTCGTGCCGCTTCATCGGGTTCTGGCCGCGCGGCGCACAAAAACCCGGCTTGTGGCCGAGCGCGGGGTACTGCTCGCTGAAGCGGCGCGGGCTGGACTGGCGATCAGCGAGCGACGTGTGATGGCTTTGCAGGTTCAGGAAAACCATCGTGCGCAGGTCCTGGAGGCGCTTCAGCAGGCCAGACGGGAAATCGCGCAGTTGGGCGAACAGAAGATGGCATTGCTGGACCGGTTGTCACGCATGGAGATCAGGGCACCGCAAACCGGGTATGTCCACCAGCTCGCCGTTTACACCAAAGGTGCCTTCATCAGCCCGGCCGAACCGATCATGCAGATCGTGCCCAATGAAGACGCCCTTGTCATTGAAACAAAGGTGGCTCCGGATGATATCGATCAGGTCCATATCGGCCAGAAGGCCGTCGTGCGACTATCCGGCCTCAACCAGCGCACGACACCGGAACTGGAAGCGAATGTCTTCTCCGCCGCCGCAGAAACCACGCGCGACGAAATCACGGGGGCGCAGGTCTTTGCCGTGCGATTGCGGCTCGCGCCCGGCGAGGAAGACAAGATCGGCAAAGGAACCCTGAAACCCGGTATGCCGGTCGAGGGATTTATCACGACCGCAAACCGCACTATACTGTCCTATCTGGTCCAGCCGGTGACGGACCAGATCACGCATGCGCTCAGGGAAGACTAAAATGAGGACCAGAATTTCTGTATTCTTGGCGACAACGATACAGACCCGCAAACGCTTATTTCCGGCAGCACGCCGGTATGAAGCCAGAGAGACACGCACGCGGTCTTCTGGCCTGTAAAAAGGTATCTTCGCCTCTTGCTTCAGGATATATCATATACCTGCTCATTACAGCACATGCTGGACTCAGTGCGGCGGCTGTGGATGCGTTCGATGCGGAGCATCAAGGCAGCGAAGGCAGCCTCAATCTTACCAGGAGCTACTGTAATGTGGCACAGGCAATGGTGCCACCCGGGTGATGCCATGAAAGAATTACCCCCCCCCCCACTTAAAAAAACAATTATATATCAATATATTAGAGAATTTCCGGAAATCGGTGAGGCTCCAATCTCTGCATCGGAGCAGGCGTGACGCCGGGCGCAGTGCATAGCGTATCAACGGGCGGGAGGCGTACCCGGGCGCGGCGAATGGCGGTGCTGGTTTCACTGCTTGCCTGGATGCTTGCCGCACTCCTCCTGACCGTAACGCTGGCTCATGCACAGGTGAGAAACCTCGCCCGCGACCCGGGCGTGGTGGGAAGCCTGTCTTCCACCTTTGGGGCCAACGGAGCCCATCGCGCATTCGATGGCGATGCAAACGGTTTCACTGGAGCCAAGTCTGTCGCGCATACCAACAACGATTTTGAACCATGGTTGCAGGTGGATCTCGGCAGTCGCAAGCGGATTACCGAGGTACTGCTTTACAACAGGACGGACACATGCTGCGTGGACCGTATGACCAACTTTTATGTCCTGGTCTCCGAGAGACCTTTCCCAAGCAACAAAATTGAGATACTTAAAAAGACCCCGGGCGTGTATGTGAAACACTTTCCCGGGCGGATGCAGCGTCCGACCCGGTTGAAGCTGGACACGCTCGGGCGATATGTCAGGGTTCAACTTCCCGGACCCGGTCGAAAATATCTCAACATAGCCGAAATTGGAGTTTTTGGAGATGACGCAGCGTCGGGACCGAAGGTGGTCTCGATACACCGGCATTCACCGCGGGAAGGCGTAACCCGTGCGGACAGAGTCATCTGGCGTGTGACCTTCGACAAGCCGGTCCGGGACGTGGACCCTCTCGATTTCGTTCCCAATCCCTGGGATCCAAGCTTTTCGCAGGGGGGGCTTTGGATAGACACCAGACCTGTATCCCCGACGGGCACAGGTCTTGCCGCGACCTGGGATGTGGGATTTTCGGGGCGCGCTTTGGCCAATTACAATCGAAACCTGCAACTCGATATCCAAGTCAACGCGACAATCAATGACGCGGCAGGCAACGCCCTGAGCAACCGGGCTCCAACTTCGATCTCAAATGCGCCGATACACCGGACCTACACGTTCGACAATGCGAGCCCCGTTCTCGCACCAGGCACTCCCACCTTTCAGCCGGACGGAAGCTGGAGAAGCACGGTCACCGTCACGGAGGCCAATGCGCTGGCCGGCGGCGCGCGGCTGGTGCTGCGGCATCTTGAACTCGCCAACGCAACCGCAGAGGTGACAGGCTCGGGCAAGGGACCCTATCAGGTCACGCTGAGGCCGGTTGTGGCAAAGCAGGAGTTCAGTTTCGGCATCCGGGCAGGGGCCCTGCGGGATGAGGCGGGCAATGACAGTGCCGCAGTGGACCCGGTTGTGGTGGCGGATCTGGCCCCGCCCCGGCTTGTCTCGATCACCCGCGCCTCTCCGCAGGACAGAATAACCCGCGCGGAGCGACTGACCTGGCGCCTCACATTCAACAAGCCCGTCGATGGTCTCAAAAATGCTCTCAAAAAAAGGCACTTCTCCGCCCAGTACAGTTCGGATCTGGATGTAAAAGGGTTGAGCCCCAACGTTTACCCTGTTGACCACAAGATCAGGGGTCCGGCAAAGGCGTGGTACTTTACAGCTGGCGGAAAAGCCCTCACCGGTTTTAACGGAGATATCAGGCTCTTCCTCTCGGGGACGGGCAGCGATATTATCGACGCGGCAGGCACATCCCTGGCCAACACTGCGCCGACGGACAGTCGCCCGGATGATGCAACATACACCCGCGACAGCATTGCCCCTGTTCTCGCACCAGGCCCCCTTGAGCGCCAGTCGGACGGGCGCTGGGTCAGCGAGATCACCGTCACGGAAGCCAATACGCTGGCCCCCGGCGCGCGCCTGGAGGTGGGGGATCTTGAGCTCGTCAACGCAGGCGCAGAGCTGACAGGCGCGGGCAAGGGGCCCTATCAGGTCGCGCTGACACCGCGCGCGGACGGTGCGTTCAGTTTCGCCATCCGGGCAAGCGCCCTGCGCGACGCGGCGGGCAATGACAGCGCCGCGGTGGCGCAGGTCGCGGCGACCGCCACGAACCGGGTGATCCCCCGGCTTGTCTCGCTTGTCCGCCATGAACCACAGGAAAGGCAGACCCGCGCGGAGCGACTGACCTGGCGCCTCACATTCAACAAGCCCGTCGATGGCCCCCCGATAGGGACGATCGTGACAGACCGTGTTGGAAATACAGAAATATTGGATGTCCAGCGCCTGAACCTCAAGGCTGACCCTGTTGGCCAAAACAGTGCGGGGCGGGCGAGGGTGTGGGACGTGTCGGCTTCCGGAGCCAATATGGGCGATTTCAACGGAAATATCAGGTTATTCCTCTCGAATACGGTCATCTCGTCTCGCAATATTACCGACGCGGCAGGCGCAGCTCTGGACGACCCTGTTCCGACGAACAGTCGCCCGGATGATGCAACATACACCCGCGACAGCATTGCCCCTGTTCTCGCACCAGGCCGCCTTGAGCGCCAGTCCGACGGGCGCTGGGTCAGCGAGATCACCGTCACGGAAGCCAATACGCTGGCCCCCGGCGCGCGCCTAGAGGTGGAAGACCTTGAGCTCGTCAACGCAGTCGCAGAGGTGACAGGCTCGGGCAAGGGGCCCTATCAGGTCGCGCTGACACCGCGCGCGGACGGTGCGTTCAGTTTCGCCATCCGGGCAAGCGCCCTGCGCGACGCGGCGGGCAATGACAGCGCCGCGGTGGACCCGGTTGTGGTGGCGGGTCTGGCCCCCCCACGGCTTGTCTCGATCACCCGCCATGAACCACAGGAAAGGGAGACCGGCGCGGAGCGGCTGACCTGGCGCCTCACATTCAACAATCCGGTCAAGGGCTTCCGGAAAAGGGCGTTCGTGATAAGCTATGGTGGAGGAGTATTGGATAGCCGGCGTCTGAACATGAGGACTGACCCTGTTGGCCAAAACAGTGCGGGGCTAGCGAGGGTGTGGGAGGTGTCAATGTCCGGAGCCTCTCTGCGCGATTTCAACGGAGATATCAGAATCGACCTCTCGAAGAAGTTTATCGCGCGGCGCAATATTACCGACTTGGCAGGCGCAGCTCTGGACGACCCTGATCCGACGGACAGTCGCCCGGATGATGCAACATACACCCGTGACACGATTGCCCCTGTTCTTGCATCAGGCCCCCTTGAGCGCCAGTCGGACGGGCGCTGGGTGAGCGAGATCACCGTCGCGGAAGCCAATACGCTGGCCCCCGGCGCGGCGCTGGAGGTGGACGACCTTGAGCTCGTCAACGCAACCGCAGAGGTGACAGGCGCGGGCAAGGGCCCCTATCAGGTCGCGCTGACGCCTATTAGGGGCGGTGCGTTCAGTTTCGCCATCCGGGCAAGCGCCCTGCGCGACGCGGCAGGCAATGACAGCGCCGCGGTGGACCCGGTCCGGGCCGAGGAACTGGGTCCGATCCTGCTGTTTACGAGCACAGCGGTCGCGCGAACGCCGGAGAACACGACAGCGACAGGCTACAGGGCTGCAGCAGACGTGTCAGGGGGCACGTGGCCTTACAGGATCACCTATGCGATCCCGGCTGGTCCCGATGCAGCCCTGTTCTCAATAGATGCCACCAGCGGCATGGTGTCCTTCAGGGAGCCGCCCAACTACGAACGCCCGATGGATGGCGACAGCAACAATGCCTATCGCTTCGAGGTGGAAGCGACGGCCACGGCGCTGGATGGCAGCGTTGCGAAAAGGACGCGACAGAGTGTCGAAGTCACAATCACCGACGCCGATGACCCGACGGTTTTTGGTGACATGACCATCCTGAACCAGCATGGCCTGTCATCGCCGATCCGGATAAATGACGAATTGTCCGTTCTGGTAAGGTTTACAGACGAGGACAATAACCACGAGAAAGAGCCAACTGTGACCCTCCAGTGGCACCGCAATGGCCAGCCGATCCCCGGTGCGACGGAAGCAACCTATACGACAACGGCTGCGGATGCAGGCAGGCAGATTACAGTTGAGGTCCAGGTCACGGACAGTCTCGGTAATGTTTCTGGTAAGGTGCACTCACGCCCAGGTGTATTGGTTGCATTGCCATCAGACAGCACCGCCCCGACCCTCACCTCGATCCTGCGCCATGCACCGTCGGCCTCGCCGACAAATGCAGACCTTCTGGTCTGGCGGATCACCTTCTCCGAGGCGGTCGACAATGTCACGCCGGAGGATTTCACGGTCGGGGGCACAACCGCAACCGTGACCGCGGTGTGGTCGAGGGCCGGGGCGACCACCTGGGATCTCACGGTCGCAGGCAGCGATCTCGCCGACCTCAACGCAACCGTGACGCTCGCGCTCGCACCAGGACAGGACATCGCCGATGCGGCCGGCAACCGCCTGACGGACACAAGGCCCACAGGCACGAACGAAAACAGCTACATCCTCGATAACATCGCGCCTGTAATCGCGGCGAGTCCCCCGCACCGCCAGTCGGACGGAAGCTGGATCAGCAAGATCACCGTCACAGAGGCCAATGCGCTGGCCCCTGGCGCGGTGCTGGAGATGGAGGATCTGCAGCTCACCTTAGCCTCGGCAGAAATGACGGGTTCTGGCAAAGGGCCCTATGAGATCAAGTTGCGGCCTGTTTTCGACAACACACCTATTGCCGCCTCTATCAAGGCAAGCGCCCTGCGGGACGCGGCAGGCAATGACAGTGCCCGGGGCCAGCCGTTCGGGGTGTTTGACCCATCAGACATCACCGCTCCCCGGGCCACCCTCTCGGGCATCCCCCGGTCACTGGAACCCGGCAGCGACCGTTTTCTCGTCAAGGGCCCCTTTACCGTCACTTTCACCTTCGACGAAAATGTAAGGGGTTTTGAGAGCGCCGATGTCAGCGCAGGCCTGACGGGGGCAACGGTTTCGGATTTTGTCGAGACCACACCATACCGTGTCTTCACCGCAACAATCACACCGACGGGCACCCGATTGATGAGCCTGGCCCTGCGCGAGGGGGCGGCGCTGGACATTATAGCGGGCAACCCCAGCCAGGCCGTCCCGCGACAGACTGTAGGGATTGACAGGCAGGCGCCGGGAGTGCGGATCACCGGTCCCGCCCTTGCCAACAGGCCCTTTGCTATTTCGTATATCTTTGACGAACCGGTCGTGGGGTTCGATGCAGAGGATGTGCGTGCGGTGCTCGGCGATACCGCAGAGGTGACAAACTTCACCAGGCTGCCCAACCTTCGGGGGCGCGGCTACAGGTTTACGCTCACGCCCCGGACAGATGGAGAGATCGCCGCCGGGCTGCTTGACGATGCGCTCACAGATTATGCCGGCAACTCCAACATCGCCATCCGCCAGATCATCGGACGCTACGATGCAACCGCCCCCGCCATCACGCTCTCCGCCCTCCTGCGCCAGTCAGACGGAACATGGGTTACAACGGCGCGGGTGACGGAGGCCAACGGTCTTGCTGCCGGCGCAGCCCTGCAAACGGACGATCTCGAGCTGACCAATGCAACCGCCGAGATCAGCGGGGACGGGCCCTACACGATTACCCTCACACCCGTGACCGACGGCGCGTTCGGCACCGGCATCCGGGCAGGCGCCCTGCGCGACGCGGCGGGCAATGACAGTGCCGGGGTGGCGCAGGTCACAGCAGTGACGCGTCCCGTCACGCTGTCGCAGGACACGCTGGACGTGGACGAGGCCGGGGGGAGGGCAACCTACACGATCGTGCTTGCAAGCCGGCCTGCGGGCGATGTGACGGTGCGGCCCGCCAGCGGCGATACGGACGCGGCAACGCTGGCCCCGGCAGCGCTGATATTCACCCCGGCAAACTGGGACAGGCCGCAGATGGTCACGGTGACCGGGGTCGATGATGATGTCGACAATCCCGGCGACGCGCGGGAGGTGATCGTTACACATACCGCAACGGGCGGCGGATATGACGGGGTAGAGATCGCAAGCCTTACCCTCACCATCCGCGATGATGATGCCGCGGACAGCACCAGGCCTACGGTTTCGATCACGCGCGCACCGGATGAGGTGACCACGACGCGCCCGTTCACCGTGACGGTGACATTCTCGGAGGCCGTGAGCGGATTCGAGGCGGGCGATGTCGACGTGAGCAACGGCGCTGCCAGTCCCCCGGTCCAGGGTTCTGACGTCAAAACCTACACGGTGGCGATCACGCCGGACGGCACTGGAGATCTTGAGATCGGCGTCGGGGCCGGTGTGGCACGGGACGCCGCCGGCAATCCCAACGTGGCGGCAGATCCGGTGACGGTCCCGTGGCCGCTTGGCGTAACGGTCGCGCCGCAATCAGTGACGGTGGCAGAGGATGGCGGCAGGGCGACCTACACGATCAGGCTGGCCAGCCAGCCCACGGAAAATGTGACACTCACACCGACAAGCAACGATACCACCGCCGCCACGGTGAGCGGGCCGCTGACCTTTACACCCCAAAACTGGAGTGCCACGCAGACCGTCACGGTCAGCGGCATCAATGACGATATCGATAACGCTTCGGACCGGACCGCCACGATCACCCACGCGGTCTCCGGTGGCGGCTATGGCGATGTGGCGGTGTCTGATGTTTCGGTGCGTGTCATTGACGATGAAATGGGCCGCGCGAGACCGATACCGTCCCTGGCGGCGGGATTGGCACCACAACGCCAGCAATCGCTGATCACAATCAACTTTTCGCATCCGGTGACGATCGACCACTATGCCTCCGCAACAGAGGCTGCGCGGGCCCTGGACAAAAATCTTGTTGTTACCCCGGGATATTCTCGACCCGGCCCGTTGTTGCCGCGCGGCGAGCCCTGGACTTACGCCGGCGACAACAAGAAATATTATACCCGCTTTGTATTCACAGTGGAGTTCCGCAGCGCCCCATACACCATAATGATGGCGGAGGATCGTCCGCCGTTTCGCGACCGCTTCGGGAACCACCCTGCCGCCTCCAACAGATTAGGCTATGGCGGTGCGGGGGATACAAACCGCCCGACGGTGACGTTGGCGGGATCACCGGGGCCGAGCGGGATGCCCTGGGATATGGAGATTATCCTCTCCAAGCCGGTGGTTGGATTTGATGTGGGCGACTTTGAGGCGGACGGTGCGCAGGTCAGAAATCTGACCGAAGTTCCGGGATGGAATGGGCTCCTCTACCGGGCAGAGGTTACGGGCACTCGTGCGACCTACTCGATCCGCCTGCCCGCCAATGCGGTTTACGATGCGCAGGGTAACGGTAATGAGCCGTCCCTCCCGCTGTCATTGGGTGGCATAGCGCCGCCAAGGGTTGCAATTGAAGGCGCGCCGGCGCAGGTCACGGACAGGACACCCTTCGACGTGAGGGTAGTTTTCTCCAGGGAAGTGACCGGGTTCACGACGAGCGACCTCACGGTGGTGGGCGGCACGGCTGCACCACTGGTGCCGGCGGCGGATCAACGCGATGGTCACAGCCAGGACCTCACCTGGACCGTGACGATCACGCCTGCAGGCGGGCGAGACGTGCTGCTCGACATCGCAGCAGATGCGGCACGGGACATCAACGGCAATCCCAACGTAGCGGCGGATACGGTGAGGGTTCCGTGGCCGCTTGGCGTAACGGTCGCGCCGCAATCAGTGACGGTGGCAGAGGATGGCGGCAGGGCAACCTACACGATCAGGCTGGCCAGCCAGCCCACGGAAAATGTGACACTCACACCGACAAGCAACGATACCACCGCCGCCACGGTGAGCGGGCCGCTGACCTTTACACCCCAAAACTGGAGCGCCACGCAGACCGTCACGGTCAGCGGCGTCAACGATGATATCGATAACGCTTCGGACCGGGCCACCACGATCACCCACGCGGTCACCGGCGGCGGCTATGACAAGGTCCGGGTAGCTGACGTTGGCGTGACTGTGACGGATGTCGATACCCCGGACAACAATGTCGGGGTGCCGGTCTTTACCAGCGCGGCGGCGGTGCGCACACCGGAGAACGGGGTGGCGACGGGCTACGGGGCGGTGGCGACGGCCGATCCCGGCACGCTGTCTTATGCGATCACCGGCGGCGCGGATGCGGCGCGGTTTGCGATCGATGCCAGCAGCGGCGTTGTGACCTTCCGGGCCGCGCCGGATTACGAGGCGCCGGGGGACGCGGACACGGACAACATCTATGCCCTGGTGGTGACGGCCACGGCCACGGCGGCGGACGGGGTGACGACGCAAAGCGCGACACAGGATGTCGAGATCACCGTCACGGATGTGGATGAGCCGACGGTTGGTGCGGTGCGCATCACCAATGCCAGCCGGGCGGGCGAGACCCCGCGCGCGGGCGATACGCTGGAGGCCGACACCACGGCGCTGGCCGATGGCGACGGCATCGGCACCTTCACCTACCAATGGCAGCGCGGCGGGGCGGCGATTGCCGGGGCGACAGGGGCGCGCTACGACACGGGGGCCGCGGATGTCGATGAGGAGATCGGTGTCGCGGTCGTCCATACCGATGCCAGCGGCAACCGTTCGGCGCCGATCGTGGCGGCGGCGGTGCGGATCGTCGATAACGCGGACAACAATGTCGGGGTGCCGGTCTTTACCAGCGCGGCGGCGGTGCGCACACCGGAGAACGGGGTGGCGACGGGCTACGGGGCGGTGGCGACGGCCGATCCCGGCACGCTGTCTTATGCGATCACCGGCGGCGCGGATGCGGCGCGGTTTGCGATCGATGCCAGCAGCGGCGTTGTGACCTTCCGGGCCGCGCCGGATTACGAGGCGCCGGGGGACGCGGACACGGACAACATCTATGCCCTGGTGGTGACGGCCACGGCCACGGCGGCGGACGGGGTGACGACGCAAAGCGCGACACAGGATGTCGAGATCACCGTCACGGATGTGGATGAGCCGACGGTTGGTGCGGTGCGCATCACCAATGCCAGCCGGGCGGGCGAGACCCCGCGCGCGGGCGATACGCTGGAGGCCGACACCACGGCGCTGGCCGATGGCGACGGCATCGGCACCTTCACCTACCAATGGCAGCGCGGCGGGGCGGCGATTGCCGGGGCGACAGGGGCGCGCTACGACACGGGGGCCGCGGATGTCGATGAGGAGATCGGTGTCGCGGTCGTCCATACCGATGCCAGCGGCAACCGTTCGGCGCCGATCGTGGCGGCGGCGGTGCGGATCGTCGATAACGCGGACAACAATGTCGGGGTGCCGGTCTTTACCAGCGCGGCGGCGGTGCGCACACCGGAGAACGGGGTGGCGACGGGCTACGGGGCGGTGGCGACGGCCGATCCCGGCACGCTGTCTTATGCGATCACCGGCGGCGGGGATGCGGCGCGGTTTGCGATCGATGCCAGCAGCGGCGTTGTGACCTTCCGGGCCGCGCCGGATTACGAGGCGCCGGGGGACGCGGACACGGACAACATCTATGCCCTGGTGGTGACGGCCACGGCCACGGCGGCGGACGGGGTGACGACGCAAAGCGCGACACAGGATGTCGAGATCACCGTCACGGATGTGGATGAGCCGACGGTCGGTGCGGTGCGCATCACCAATGCCAGCCGGGCGGGCGAGACCCCGCGCGCGGGCGATACGCTGGAGGCCGACACCACGGCGCTGGCCGATGGCGACGGCATCGGCACCTTCACCTACCAATGGCAGCGCGGCGGGGCGGCGATTGCCGGGGCGACAGGGGCGCGCTACGACACGGGGGCCGCGGATGTCGATGAGGAGATCGGTGTCGCGGTCGTCCATACCGATGCCAGCGGCAACCGTTCGGCGCCGATCGTGGCGGCGGCGGTGCGGATCGTCGATAACGCGGACAACAATGTCGGGGTGCCGGTCTTTACCAGCGCGGCGGCGGTCAGCACAGCGGAGAACGGGGTGGCGACGGGCTACGGGGCGGTGGCGGCGGCCGATCCCGGCACGCTGTCTTATGCGATCACCGGCGGCGCGGATGCGGCGCGGTTTGCGATCGATGCCAGCAGCGGCGTTGTGAGGTTCCGGGCCGCGCCGGATTACGAGGCGCCGGGGGACGCGGACACGGACAACACCTATGCCCTGGTGGTGACGGCCACGGCCACGGCGGCGGACGGGGTGACGACGCAAAGCGCGACACAGGATGTCGAGATCACCGTCACGGATGTGGATGAGCCGACGGTCGGTGCGGTGCGCATCACCAATGCCAGCCGGGCGGGCGAGACCCCGCGCGAGGGCGATACGCTGGAGGCCGACACCACGGCGCTGGCCGATGGCGACGGCATCGGCACCTTCACCTACCAATGGCAGCGCGGCGGGGCGGCGATTGCCGGGGCGACAGGGGCGCGCTACGACACGGGGGCCGCGGATGTCGATGAGGAGATCGGTGTCGCGGTCGTCCATACCGATGCCAGCGGCAACCGTTCGGCGCCGATCGTGGCGGCGGCGGTGCGGATCGTCGATAACGCGGACAACAATGTCGGGGTGCCGGTCTTTACCAGCGCGGCGGCGGTCAGCACAGCGGAGAACGGGGTGGCGACGGGCTACGGGGCGGTGGCGGCGGCCGATCCCGGCACGCTGTCTTATGCGATCACCGGCGGCGCGGATGCGGCGCGGTTTGCGATCGATGCCAGCAGCGGCGTTGTGAGGTTCCGGGACGCGCCGGATTACGAGGGGCCGGGGGACGCGGACACGGACAACATCTATGCCCTGGTGGTGACGGCCACGGCCACGGCGGCGGACGGGGTGACGACGCAAAGCGCGACACAGGATGTCGAGATCACCGTCACGGATGTGGATGAGCCGACGGCCGGTGCGGTGCGCCTCACCAATGCCAGCCGGGCGGGCGAGACCCCGCGCGAGGGCGATACGCTGGAGGCCGACACCACGGCGCTGGCCGATGGCGACGGCATCGGCACCTTCACCTACCAATGGCAGCGCGGCGGGGCGGCGATCGCCGGGGCGACAGAGGCGCGCTACGACACGGGGGCCGCGGATGTCGATGAGGAGATCGGTGTCGCGGTCGTCCATACCGATGCCAGCGGCAACCGTTCGGCGCCGATCGTGGCGGCGGCGGTGCGGATCGTCGATAACGCGGACAACAATGTCGGGGTGCCGGTCTTTACCAGCGCGGCGGCGGTCAGCACAGCGGAGAACGGGGTGGCGACGGGCTACGGGGCGGTGGCGGCGGCCGATCCCGGCACGCTGTCTTATGCGATCACCGGCGGCGCGGATGCGGCGCGGTTTGCGATCGATGCCAGCAGCGGCGTTGTGAGGTTCCGGGACGCGCCGGATTACGAGGGGCCGGGGGACGCGGACACGGACAACATCTATGCCCTGGTGGTGACGGCCACGGCCACGGCGGCGGACGGGGTGACGACGCAAAGCGCGACACAGGATGTCGAGATCACCGTCACGGATGTGGATGAGCCGACGGCCGGTGCGGTGCGCCTCACCAATGCCAGCCGGGCGGGCGAGACCCCGCGCGAGGGCGATACGCTGGAGGCCGACACCACGGCGCTGGCCGATGGCGACGGCATCGGCACCTTCACCTACCAATGGCAGCGCGGCGGGGCGGCGATCGCCGGGGCGACAGGGGCGCGCTACGACACGGGGGCCGCGGATGTCGATGAGGAGATCGGTGTCGCGGTCGTCCATACCGATGCCAGCGGCAACCGTTCGGCGCCGATCGTGGCGGCGGCGGTGCGGATCGTCGATAACGCGGACAACAATGTCGGGGTGCCGGTCTTTACCAGCGCGGCGGCGGTGCGCACACCGGAGAACGGGGTGGCGACGGGCTACGGGGCGGTGGCGACGGCCGATCCCGGCACGCTGTCTTATGCGATCACCGGCGGCGGGGATGCGGCGCGGTTTGCGATCGATGCCAGCAGCGGCGTTGTGACCTTCCGGGCCGCGCCGGATTACGAGGCGCCGGGGGACGCGGACACGGACAACACCTATGCCCTGGTGGTGACGGCCACGGCCACGGCGGCGGACGGGGTGACGACGCAAAGCGCGACACAGGATGTCGAGATCACCGTCACGGATGTGGATGAGCCGACGGTCGGTGCGGTGCGCATCACCAATGCCAGCCGGGCGGGCGAGACCCCGCGCGAGGGCGATACGCTGGAGGCCGACACCACGGCGCTGGCCGATGGCGACGGCCTCGGCACCTTCACCTACCAATGGCAGCGCGACGGGGCGGCGATCGCCGGGGCGACAGAGGCGCGCTACAGCACGGGGGCCGCGGATGTCGATGAGGAGATCCGTGTCACGCTCACCCATACCGATGCCAGCGGCAACCGTTCGGCGCCGATCGTGGCGGCGGCGGTGCGGATCGTCGATAACGCGGACAACAATGTCGGGGTGCCGGTCTTTACCAGCGCGGCGGCGGTCAGCACAGCGGAGAACGGGGTGGCGACGGGCTACGGGGCGGCGGCGGCGGCCGATCCCGGCACGCTGTCTTATGCGATCACCGGCGGCGCGGATGCGGCGCGGTTTGCGATCGATGCCAGCAGCGGTGTTGTGACCTTCCGGGCCGCGCCGGATTACGAGGCGCCGGGGGACGCGGACACGGACAACATCTATGCCCTGGTGGTGACGGCCACGGCCACGGCGGCGGACGGGGTGACGACGCAAAGCGCGACACAGGATGTCGAGATCACCGTCACGGATGTGGATGAGCCGACGGTTGGTGCGGTGCGCATCACCAATGCCAGCCGGGCGGGCGAGACCCCGCGCGAGGGCGATACGCTGGAGGCCGACACCACGGCGCTGGCCGATGGCGACGGCCTCGGCACCTTCACCTACCAATGGCAGCGCGACGGGGCGGCGATCGCCGGGGCGACAGAGGCGCGCTACGACACGGGGGCCGCGGATGTCGATGAGGAGATCCGTGTCACGCTCACCCATACCGATGCCCGCGGCAACCGTTCGGCGCCGATCGTGGCGGCGGCGGTGCGGATCGTCGCGGCCCCGGAGACCACTGTCGGGGTGCCGGTCTTTACCAGCGCGGCGGCGGTGCGCACACCGGAGAACGGGGTGGCGACGGGCTACGGGGCGGTGGCGACGGCCGATCCCGGCACGCTGTCTTATGCGATCACCGGCGGCGCGGATGCGGCGCGGTTTGCGATCGATGCCAGCAGCGGCGTTGTGACCTTCCGGGCCGCGCCGGATTACGAGGGGCCGGGGGACGCGGACACGGACAACATCTATGCCCTGGTGGTGACGGCCACGGCCACGGCGGCGGACGGGGTGACGACGCAAAGCGCGACACAGGATGTCGAGATCACCGTCACGGATGTGGATGAGCCGACGGCCGGTGCGGTGCGCCTCACCAATGCCAGCCGGGCGGGCGAGACCCCGCGCGAGGGCGATACGCTGGAGGCCGACACCACGGCGCTGGCCGATGGCGACGGCATCGGCACCTTCACCTACCAATGGCAGCGCGACGGGGCGGCGATCGCCGGGGCGACAGAGGCGCGCTACAGCACGGGGGCCGCGGATGTCGATGAGGAGATCCGTGTCACGCTCACCCATACCGATGCCAGCGGCAACCGTTCGGCGCCGATCGTGGCGGCGGCGGTGCGGATCGTCGATAACGCGGACAACAATGTCGGGGTGCCGGTCTTTACCAGCGCGGCGGCGGTCAGCACAGCGGAGAACGGGGTGGCGACGGGCTACGGGGCGGCGGCGGCGGCCGATCCCGGCACGCTGTCTTATGCGATCACCGGCGGCGCGGATGCGGCGCGGTTTGCGATCGATGCCAGCAGCGGTGTTGTGACCTTCCGGGCCGCGCCGGATTACGAGGCGCCGGGGGACGCGGACACGGACAACATCTATGCCCTGGTGGTGACGGCCACGGCCACGGCGGCGGACGGGGTGACGACGCAAAGCGCGACACAGGATGTCGAGATCACCGTCACGGATGTGGATGAGCCGACGGTTGGTGCGGTGCGCATCACCAATGCCAGCCGGGCGGGCGAGACCCCGCGCGAGGGCGATACGCTGGAGGCCGACACCACGGCGCTGGCCGATGGCGACGGCCTCGGCACCTTCACCTACCAATGGCAGCGCGACGGGGCGGCGATCGCCGGGGCGACAGAGGCGCGCTACGACACGGGGGCCGCGGATGTCGATGAGGAGATCCGTGTCACGCTCACCCATACCGATGCCCGCGGCAACCGTTCGGCGCCGATCGTGGCGGCGGCGGTGCGGATCGTCGCGGCCCCGGAGACCACTGTCGGGGTGCCGGTCTTTACCAGCGCGGCGGCGGTGCGCACACCGGAGAACGGGGTGGCGACGGGCTACGGGGCGGTGGCGACGGCCGATCCCGGCACGCTGTCTTATGCGATCACCGGCGGCGCGGATGCGGCGCGGTTTGCGATCGATGCCAGCAGCGGCGTTGTGACCTTCCGGGCCGCGCCGGATTACGAGGGGCCGGGGGACGCGGACACGGACAACATCTATGCCCTGGTGGTGACGGCCACGGCCACGGCGGCGGACGGGGTGACGACGCAAAGCGCGACACAGGATGTCGAGATCACCGTCACGGATGTGGATGAGCCGACGGTTGGTGCGGTGCGCATCACCAATGCCAGCCGGGCGGGCGAGACCCCGCGCGAGGGCGATACGCTGGAGGCCGACACCACGGCGCTGGCCGATGGCGACGGCCTCGGCACCTTCACCTACCAATGGCAGCGCGACGGGGCGGCGATCGCCGGGGCGACAGAGGCGCGCTACGACACGGGGGCCGCGGATGTCGATGAGGAGATCCGTGTCACGCTCACCCATACCGATGCCCGCGGCAACCGTTCGGCGCCGATCGTGGCGGCGGCGGTGCGGATCGTCGCGGCCCCGGAGACCACTGTCGGGGTGCCGGTCTTTACCAGCGCGGCGGCGGTGCGCACACCGGAGAACGGGGTGGCGACGGGCTACGGGGCGGTGGCGACGGCCGATCCCGGCACGCTGTCTTATGCGATCACCGGCGGCGCGGATGCGGCGCGGTTTGCGATCGATGCCAGCAGCGGCGTTGTGACCTTCCGGGCCGCGCCGGATTACGAGGCGCCGGGGGACGCGGACACGGACAACATCTATGCCCTGGTGGTGACGGCCACGGCCACGGCGGCGGACGGGGTGACGACGCAAAGCGCGACACAGGATGTCGAGATCACCGTCACGGATGTGGATGAGCCGACGGTCGGTGCGGTGCGCATCACCAATGCCAGCCGGGCGGGCGAGACCCCGCGCGAGGGCGATACGCTGGAGGCCGACACCACGGCGCTGGCCGATGGCGACGGCCTCGGCACCTTCACCTACCAATGGCAGCGCGACGGGGCGGCGATCGCCGGGGCGACAGAGGCGCGCTACAGCACGGGGGCCGCGGATGTCGATGAGGAGATCCGTGTCACGCTCACCCATACCGATGCCAGCGGCAACCGTTCGGCGCCGATCGTGGCGGCGGCGGTGCGGATCGTCGATAACGCGGACAACAATGTCGGGGTGCCGGTCTTTACCAGCGCGGCGGCGGTGCGCACACCGGAGAACGGGGTGGCGACGGGCTACGGGGCGGTGGCGACGGCCGATCCCGGCACGCTGTCTTATGCGATCACCGGCGGCGCGGATGCGGCGCGGTTTGCGATCGATGCCAGCAGCGGCGTTGTGACCTTCCGGGCCGCGCCGGATTACGAGGCGCCGGGGGACGCGGACACGGACAACATCTATGCCCTGGTGGTGACGGCCACGGCCACGGCGGCGGACGGGGTGACGACGCAAAGCGCGACACAGGATGTCGAGATCACCGTCACGGATGTGGATGAGCCGACGGTTGGTGCGGTGCGCATCACCAATGCCAGCCGGGCGGGCGAGACCCCGCGCGCGGGCGATACGCTGGAGGCCGACACCACGGCGCTGGCCGATGGCGACGGCCTCGGCACCTTCACCTACCAATGGCAGCGCGACGGGGCGGCGATCGCCGGGGCGACAGAGGCGCGCTACAGCACGGGGGCCGCGGATGTCGATGAGGAGATCCGTGTCACGCTCACCCATACCGATGCCAGCGGCAACCGTTCGGCGCCGATCGTGGCGGCGGCGGTGCGGATCGTCGATAACGCGGACAACAATGTCGGGGTGCCGGTCTTTACCAGCGCGGCGGCGGTCAGCACAGCGGAGAACGGGGTGGCGACGGGCTACGGGGCGGCGGCGGCGGCCGATCCCGGCACGCTGTCTTATGCGATCACCGGCGGCGCGGATGCGGCGCGGTTTGCGATCGATGCCAGCAGCGGTGTTGTGACCTTCCGGGCCGCGCCGGATTACGAGGCGCCGGGGGACGCGGACACGGACAACATCTATGCCCTGGTGGTGACGGCCACGGCCACGGCGGCGGACGGGGTGACGACGCAAAGCGCGACACAGGATGTCGAGATCACCGTCACGGATGTGGATGAGCCGACGGTTGGTGCGGTGCGCATCACCAATGCCAGCCGGGCGGGCGAGACCCCGCGCGAGGGCGATACGCTGGAGGCCGACACCACGGCGCTGGCCGATGGCGACGGCCTCGGCACCTTCACCTACCAATGGCAGCGCGACGGGGTGGCGATCGCCGGGGCGACAGAGGCGCGCTACAGCACGGGGGCCGCGGATGTCGATGAGGAGATCCGTGTCACGCTCACCCATACCGATGCCCGCGGCAACCGTTCGGCGCCGATCGTGGCGGCGGCGGTGCGGATCGTCGCGGCCCCGCAGACCACTGTCGGGGTGCCGGTCTTTACCAGCGCGGCGGCGGTGCGCACACCGGAGAACGGGGTGGCGACGGGCTACGGGGCGGTGGCGACGGCCGATCCCGGCACGCTGTCTTATGCGATCACCGGCGGCGGGGATGCGGCGCGGTTTGCGATCGATGCCAGCAGCGGCGTTGTGACCTTCCGGGCCGCGCCGGATTACGAGGCGCCGGGGGACGCGGACACGGACAACATCTATGCCCTGGTGGTGACGGCCACGGCCACGGCGGCGGACGGGGTGACGACGCAAAGCGCGACACAGGATGTCGAGATCACCGTCACGGATGTGGATGAAATTGCACCTACTGTGGTGATTTCAGGGCCCCCGGCGATCACCGGCATTGCGCCCTTTGATGTTGCGGTTCGGTTCTCGGAACCCGTCAGCGGCTTTGAACTCGCCGAAGTCGCTGTCGGCAATGGCGCGGCGTCCAACCTGCGCGGGTCCGGTGCGGTCTACACGGTTGCAATTACGCCTGACAGCGGTGGCGATGTGACAATCGACGTTGCAGAGAACGTGGCCCGTGATGTGGCAGGCAATGGCAACATTGCGGCACCGCAGGTGCGCGTGGTCTATATCGTGTCGCCAGAAATAGTGAGGCTGGCCGTGTCGCCCGAGAGGGTGGGTGAGGGTGCCGGGCCGAGCAAGGTGGTCGTAACAGCGACCGTTGAGGGGCAAGATCGTTTTGTTGCAGATACCGATTTCATCGTCACAGTGGGCGGGGCTGGTGATACCGCGACGGCCGGAATCGATTACAAGGATGTGGTGGCGTTTCGCCTGACCATCCCGGCCCGGCGCGCCAGCGCGACGACCAACTTCCTGCTGGAGCCGCTGGATGATCGTCTGGATGAGTTGGAGGAAACCATATCCGTAACGGCCCGGCGCGCAGATGCTGCCCGGGGGGCGCAATCTGCGGTCAGCACTGTGACGGCGCGGATCACGCTTGTGGATGATGATGACCCGGCGGTGGAGGTGATTGGACCGGCACTGGTCAGATTCGGACGCACGGTTGGTGAGCAGAGCGTGGAAGCAATCACCAAACGGATTGACGCCGATCTGGTGCCAGGCTTTAGCGGTCAGATCGCCGGGCAGACCATTCAACCCTGTGCGCCCGCCGGATTCACATCCGAGGTGGGTCCACTTGGTCCGAGTGCAGGCCGTGGTGACAGGCGCTGCGGGGCGGAAATTGCCCGGCAGGCCACAGACCCGCTACAAGTGCTGCTCAACGCCGGGCGCGGGTCTGCGGGCACATTGTCAGGGATCAGGACTGAACCGGATGCCACAACGCCAGAGGGCCGACAGGCAATCGCTGACACCGCATTCACGCTGACCTCTGACATGGACAACGGGGGCCGCCTGGGGCTCTGGGCCGGAGGGGCGCTTTCGCGGTTCGGGGGAACGGCTGAGGATGTGAATCTGACAGGCGAGGTTGTTGGCGTCCAACTGGGCACCGACTGGCGTCGCGACAAGCGTCTCGTCGGCCTCATGCTCTCCCAGAGCCATGGGGATATCACCTACAGATACACAACCGATCCGGGCGCTGAAGGTCGGATTGAGGCAGACCTGACCGCACTTGTGCCCTATGCGTCACTTGAGATCACGGATCGCCTTGAGGGCTGGGCAGCCCTTGGATACGGATGGGGGCACATGACGTTTATGCCGGAGGGCGAACCAGAACGTCAGGCATCAATCAATTGGAAGATGGGGGCGGCGGGTCTGAAAGGATCGCTGATAGCGCCTGAAGGCGAAAGCGGCTTTGGTCTCGATGTCACGGCGGACGTCCTTTATACGCGCACCGCGTCCGGGGCGCTGTCGGCGACCGGTACGCAGCCCGCGCTCGGTTCAACCACCGGCACAACACAGCGCCTACGCTTTGGCCTTGAGAGCCGATGGGAGAGGTCTCTGGTCACTGGCGGGACGTTCACGCCCCATTTTGGATTGGCGATGCGGCATGATGACGGCGATGCGGAAACCGGCTGGGGGCTGGAGGTCGGCGGCGGGTTCGGCCTTGCCGACCCGCACCGGGGGTTGGAGCTCGAAGCCTCTGGGCGCGCACTTGCGCTGCACGAGGACGGCAACTTCCGCAATTGGGGGCTCAGCCTGTTGCTGGTCTGGAATCCCGACCCCGACACAAAACGTGGCTGGTCTGCGCGACTGCGCACAGATCTGGGCGATCCCACGTCTGGCGGACCGGACGCATTGCTATCCCCAACGGCCTTCCCTTCATTGACAGACACGGACGATGGCACGGCCCGCTGGTCCCTTGAGACAGCCTACGGGTTTACGCTGGGCAAGGGTCTTGTTGGCAGCCCACATGGAGCGCTTTCTGGCGAAAGTGGCAGTATTGACAGAGCACAACTGGGGTACCGCATTGAAGCTGATGCTCCGCACGCGCGAGACATGGGCTTCGACCTTTGGGCAGAGCCGAGTTTCAGGGATGGTGATGATCGCGCGGGCCTCAGCTTCAATCTGCGCTGGTGAGGGCCTGTAGGGGTCGATTAATGCTCGGTGGTGCGCCAGAACAACTGGACCCTATCATGGCCAGAGATTGGAGAGCGCAAAGCTGATCGCGTCGAACGGGGGAACCGAAACGGCGTCTGCATTCGCAAGGGAGGCGATCAACGACCAGCGCCTATCCTTCAGTTCGAAGGCTTCCAGTGTTCGGGCATCCGGATCAACAAGCCAAAGATGACCTACGCCGTCACGGGCATAGATGGCCCGCTTGGGCCCGAGGTCGATCTGTCGGGTTGAGGGCCTGTACGCATGAATGGAACGGTGAGGGGTCATAAGGCATTTTTTTCGTTGAGACATCGGTAAATGGTTGCAGGATGGACTTTGAATGCTCTGGCGACCTCTTTGACGGATTTTCCATTTTCGAGAAGTTGACGGACTGTGTCGCGTTGTTCACTCCCCAATTTAGGAGGGCGTCCAAATATGACGCCACGTTGCAATGCAGCCTTTCGACCGTTTTCGGTTCGACCTCGTATAAGTTCACGTTCGAACTCTGCAATGCCAGCAAACACGGTCAGGATCATGCGGCCTGAGGGCGAGGATGTATTGGCCCAGGGTTCGGCAAGCGATTGAAGTCCCGCGTCTTTTTCTCCGATAACTTCTGCGACGCGTAAAAGTTCAGACGTTGAACGCGCCAAGCGATCAAGACGCGTCACGACAACCGTATCCCCTTTTCTGAGTTGGTTTAGCAACCTTTGCAGTTCAGGCCTCTTTATGCGTGCACCGGAACCCTTTTCCTCGAGCACCGTCTCGCATCCGGTCGCTTCCAGTTCGGCCCGTTGCAAATCAAGTTCCTGGGCGTTCGTTGAGACGCGCGCGTAACCAAATTTCATGCCGCCCCTTCCGAAGTGTCGCAAAAGTTGTCGCAAAAACCGTTTCTTTCGCATCTGTATTGGCCTGTACGCATGAATGGAACGGTGAGGGGTCATAAGGCATTTTTTTCGTTGAGACATCGGTAAATGGTTGCAGGATGGACTTTGAATGCTCTGGCGACCTCTTTGACGGATTTTCCATTTTCGAGAAGTTGACGGACTGTGTCGCGTTGTTCACTCCCCAATTTAGGAGGGCGTCCAAATATGACGCCACGTTGCAATGCAGCCTTTCGACCGTTTTCGGTTCGACCTCGTATAAGTTCACGTTCGAACTCTGCAATGCCAGCAAACACGGTCAGGATCATGCGGCCTGAGGGCGAGGATGTATTGGCCCAGGGTTCGGCAAGCGATTGAAGTCCCGCGTCTTTTTCTCCGATAACTTCTGCGACGCGTAAAAGTTCAGACGTTGAACGCGCCAAGCGATCAAGACGCGTCACGACAACCGTATCCCCTTTTCTGAGTTGGTTTAGCAACCTTTGCAGTTCAGGCCTCTTTATGCGTGCACCGGAACCCTTTTCCTCGAGCACCGTCTCGCATCCGGTCGCTTCCAGTTCGGCCCGTTGCAAATCAAGTTCCTGGGCGTTCGTTGAGACGCGCGCGTAACCAAATTTCATGCCGCCCCTTCCGAAGTGTCGCAAAAGTTGTCGCAAAAACCGTTTCTTTCGCATCTGTATTTTGCGATAGATAAACCATTGATTCTTCGTGGCCGGATTCGGTCTCGCGAAACTTGAGAGATTTGCGAATGCCGACGCGGTTTTTGAGTGACGCGCAGCGGGCGCGATACGGACGCTTCGACGGGGTTCCCAGTCGAACGCAGATCGCGCGATATTTCCACCTTGATGCGACTGATCGGGACATTATCAATCAGTTGCGTGGCAGCCATAATCGTCTGGGCTTTGCGCTTCAACTCGGTATCGCTCGGTTCCTTGGCGTACTTCCGACAAGGTTCGAGGATATTCCCGATGTCGTGGTTGAAGCGGTGGTCGCACAGCTCGGACTGACCACGATGCCGTCTTTGACCGCCTATGCTGTTGGGCGCCCAAAGAAGCGCCATGCGGCCTTGATCCGGAAAACCTACGGCTTCCGAGACCTGGCCGATGATGCCAGCGCTCGCTTTCGTTTGACGCGCTGGCTTTACACTCTGTGTTGGTCTGGCGATGATCGGCCGAGCCTGCTGATTGACCGGGCCACGGCGTGGATGTTGGCGCGCAAGATACTGCTGCCTGGTATCAGCACTTTGGAGCGCCTTGTTGCCCGCATTCGGGATCGTGCGCATCGGCAGTTGTGGATGCATCTGTCCGATGCGTTGTCGGATATGCAGCGGCAGAAGATCACCGCCTTGCTTGAGGGCGAAGGCGGGTCGCTGCGCAGGCTGGATTCGTTGCGGGCGGCTCCCACAAGACGGTCTATGACAGAACTGCTGCGCCACTTTCATCGCCTTGATGACATTCGCGCCTACGAACTGGCCCCGCATTCGCCTGAAACGGTTCCGAATGCACTCATCCAGCGCCTGGCCAAGATAGCTAGAACCATGCGGCCATCTGCAATCGCGGTTGCCAAGGAGCCGCGCCGAACCGCGATTATCGCCGCGCTGTTTCACACGTTGGAGGCCGTTGCCATCGACGATGCGGTCGAGCTTTTTAGTGCCTTGCTGGCGGATACGTTTCGAGAAGCCAAGGCAGCTCGCAAGCGAAAGAGATTGCGAAGCTTGGGCGATCTGGACGCTGCTGCTCTGACCTTGCGTGACCTGGCCCGGCGCGTCATGACCGATGGCGACGATGATACAGATATGACTTTCCGGTCCTGGCGCGATGCCATCTACGACGAATTGAATTATGCCGCCCTCGTTGAAGCCACTGACCGTGTCGATGTCTTGGCCAAACCACCAGAAGACAAGCCGCTGGAAGAACTGATCGTAAAGTGGCGCACGACGCACACACTGTTTCGCAACCTCCTCGAACGAATAGAATTTGAAGCTTCGCCCAAGGGCCAGCCTATCAAAGCGGCGATCGATTTTCTTCGCGGCATCGAGAACTGGGCAAAAGCTGATATGAACGATGCGCCGACTGAAATCCTGCGTGGAGTCTGGCGCAAATACGCGCTCGATACCAATGGAAAAGTCTCCGACAATAAAGCTTATGTTTTTGCTGTATGCGAGGCTTGGCAGGGGGCACTTAAGACCCGAGACATCTTCGTGCCCGCTGGCATGAGGTTTGATGATCCCAGACGTGGCTTGCTGAGCGGCGAAGCGTGGCAGGCGGTGAAGCCAACTATATGCCGCACACTTGAACGTTCGCCAAATGGAGAAACGGAACTCGCCGTTCTTGCTGACCAACTTGACCAAGCCTATCGGCGGGCGGCGGAAACCTTCGAAGTAAATCCGGCAATTCGAACTGAAATCAAGAAGGGCAAGCCACAGCTCGTCATCACGCCACTCGACCGCATCGAAGAATCCGACAGCCTGAAGAAACTGAAGTTCGCGATGCGGACCAGATTGCCAAAAGTCGATCTCTCGGATGTGCTTCTCGAAGTCGCCAACCGAACCGGTTTTGCGCAGGATTTCACCCATGTCACTGAGCGGCGCGCGCGCGTCGATGGCTTCCAGACAAGCCTGTGTGCCGTATTGCTCGCCGAGGCCTGCAACATTGGCTTCGAGCCGATCACGCAGGCGAGCTTTCCGCCACTTCGGCGCGACAGGCTTTCCTGGATCAGCCAGAACTTCATCCGCTCCGAGACAATCACGGCAGCAAACGCTCGCATCGTTGCCGCCCACAATGAACTGCCGATCGTCCAACATTGGGGTTCTGGTGATGTTGCCTCCGCAGACGGAATTCGCTTTTCCGCTCCACCCACGGTCATCCATGCCGGCCCTAACCCGAAATACTTCAAGACTGGCCGCGGTATCACGCTTTATAACCTTGTCTCCGACCAGTTCACTGGCCTCAATGCCCTTGTTGTGCCCGGAACACTGCGCGACAGCATGTTCATCCTTGCGCTTTTGCTCGACCAGGAAACCGATCTCGAACCCGTAGAAATCATGACCGACACGGCGGCCTACTCCGATATCGTCTTTGGACTCTTTTGGTTGCTTGGCTATCAGTTCAGTCCTCGGCTCGCGGATATCGGTCAGACCCGACTTTGGCGCATCGACCGCAAAGCAGACTATGGTCCGCTTGATTCGCTCACGCGCAACAAGATCAATGTCCGCCTCATTATAGAAAATTGGGAAGACCTGTTGCGTCTGACCGGATCGCTGAAGCTTGGACACATCAATGCAGGCGCAGTCATGCGTACACTTCAGGTGCGCGAACGCACCACGGCACTCGCCAAAGCCCTTGGAGAATTGGGCAAGATCATCAAGTCGCTGCATATCCTCAGATTCATCACTGACGAGGAAACGCGGCGGCGTATTCTCCTGACTTCCGACCTTTTTGTTGATCTGACTGGGTTTTTGGTTTGTTTTCAGGTGTGGTTGCTCAGAGGCGCGTTGTAGTGCCCCATTATTATAAAAAGTATTGACATGGGCCTTCAGATGGCTAACCTCTTCGCCCATGTTCATCCGCACCAAACATGACGCAAAGCTCAACCGCACACGGATCCAGATCGTTGAATCCGTCCGCACCGGCTCCAAGGTACGCCAGAAGATCCTGCGCCATGTGGGTGTGGCCCATAACGACAGCGAGATTGAGGATATCAAGCGTCTGGCGGGCCGCTTGATGGAGCAATTACGCATTGATCGCTCGCCGCAAATGGAACTGTTCACGCCCACGGAATATGCCGATCTGCAGGCGCTGGTGCGCCGCGCTCCGCGGCCGGACAAGCTTGGCGTTGATCTTGCCGAGTGCCGTGAGGAGGCGCGGGTCTCTCTGGGTCTGCGGGATGTCATGGGGACGATGTATGACCAACTGGGTTGGGGGGCCCTTCTGGGGGCGGCGCGTAAAAGTGCCAATCGCATTGTGAAAGAGCTGGTTATGGCGCGGATCGCACAGCCCGAGAGCAAGCGCGCGACCGTGGAGGCGTTGGAGAACCAGGCAGGCATCACGCTCAATCTGGACGTGGTCTATCGGAGCATGGATTACATCAATACGCCGGTGATAGACGGGATTTGCAAAACCTCTCACGCGGCGGCAGAGAAGTTGCTGGGCGGGCCAGTGACCGTGCTGTTCTACGATTGCACGACCCTGGCCTTTGACACCGAGCGCGAGGACCCGGCCGAGGATGCGGACGGGGTCGAGCAGGATCATCTTCTGGCCAAGGGCTTCAGCAAGGATGGCAAGCATCACCGCGCTCAGGTCATGCTGGCGCTGATCGTCACCTCCGATGGGCTGCCTGTGGGCTATGAACTCTTCCCGGGAAACACCTGGGAAGGTCATACGCTGGAAGCTGCGCTGAAGGCGTTGGAGGGACGCTTCGACGTGGCCAGGGTCACGTTCGTGGCCGATGCCGCCATGCTCAGCAAGGACAACCAGCAGATGTTGCAGAACAAGGGTCTGCCCTACATCCTCGGCTATCGCATGAAGTCCGCCCCGGCCGCCGTGAAGGCGAACATTTTGAGCCCGGAGGGACGCCAGCCTTGGGCTGGACACGGTTCTGAAGAGGCAACCGAGAAGGGCTGGTACAAGGTGATCGACCAGGAGGGAGCGCGGGTCATTGTGACCTGGTCACCCACCCGGGCACGCAATGATGCCCACAAGCGCGACAAGGCAATCGAAAAGCTGCACAAGAAGCTCAAGCGCTCTCGCAAACCCGGCAGCTTCAGCAGCCGGGGATATGGCCGCTTCCTGGCCTTCCCCGACAGCGGGGACGTCACGCTGGATGATGCAAAGATCAAGGCAGCGGCACAATGGGACGGGCTGCATGCCATTGTTGTTCATGGTGCGGACGAACTGGAGGCACAGGACGTCATTGCCCGCTATCACCAGTTGTGGGAGATCGAAGCCTGCTTCCGCACCAACAAGCACGATCTGAAAATCCGGCCCATCTATCACTGGTCGCCGCGTCGGGTCCGGGCCCATATCGCCATCTGCTACATGGCCTTCTGCTGCCTGCAGCACCTGCGCAAGCATCTGGACCTGCTCGGACACCCGATGAGCCCGGCTCGTATCCGCAACGAGTTGAACGCATTGCAGCTCTCGATCCTGCGCCACAAAGGCACCCCTGACCGCTACGGCATGCCAAGCCATGCCACGGTCGATGCCAGACGCATCCTCACCTGCGTCGGCCTGACCTGGAACGAAGCCCCTTTCAAGATACCCCCCGGGCGCACCCGAAAAACTGGCCAGACCAAAGCCTGAGCTCCCTCAACACTCCGAAACAATCGCTGGCGAAAAAAGTCCGTGTAGTGCCTTTTGGCAACCAAGGCATAATAATATCAATGACTTATACGAAAAAATGTCGGAAGTCAGGAATGCAGGCGCAGTCATGCGTACACTTCAGGTGCGCGAACGCACCACGGCACTCGCCAAAGCCCTTGGAGAATTGGGCAAGATCATCAAGTCGCTGCATATCCTCAGATTCATCACTGACGAGGAAACGCGGCGGCGTATTCTGATCCAACTTAACCGTCAGGAGCTTCGCCACAGCCTGGCCAGGCGCGTCTG
>NZ_CBDAQX010000033.1:0-33290 GCF_965199275.1 Ruegeria sp.
TCCGCACCCTCGCGATCTGCACCTGCAACCCGCGCATTCACCGCCGCAAGATTGGCCGCTGTCACACCGGTCACACCCGCCGTGGTGTAGGTATCAACCGTCGGCGCTGGATTGTTGGCGTCATCATCAGCGTAATCCGCGATAGCGCCCAGTGCTGTTGCCGCAGCCGCAGCCGCCGCAACATCGCCGTTGGCCAGCGTAACCAGTGCATCCAGTTCAGACACCGTGTCCGCACCCTCGCGCGCCACCCCGGCAACCCGCGCATTCACCGCCGCAAGATTGACATCTGTCACACCGGCCACACCTGCCGTGGTGTAGGTATCAACCGTCGGCTCAGTATTGCTCTGATCATCGGCATAGGCCACGATGGTCCCCAGTGCTGTTGCCGCAGCCGCTGCTGCCGCAACATCCCCGTTGGCCAGCGTAACCAGCGCATCCAGTTCAGACACCGTGTCCGCACCCTCGCGCGCCACCCCGGCAACCCGCGCATTCACCGCCGCAAGATTGACATCTGTCACACCGGCCACACCTGCCGTGGTGTAGGTATCAACCGTCGGCTCAGTATTGCTCTGATCATCGGCATAGGCCACGATGGTCCCCAGTGCTGTTGCCGCAGCCGCTGCTGCCGCAACATCCCCGTTGGCCAGCGTAACCAGCGCATCCAGTTCGGCCACCGTGTCCGCACCCTCGCGATCTGCACCGGCAACCCGCGCATTCACCGCCGCAAGATTGACATCTGTCACACCGGCCACACCTGCCGTGGTGTAGGTGTCAACCGTCGGCTCAGTATTGCTCTGATCATCGGCATAGGCCACGATGGTCCCCAGTGCTGTTGCCGCAGCCGCTGCTGCCGCAACATCCCCGTTGGCCAGCGTAACCAGCGCATCCAGTTCAGACACCGTGTCCGCACCCTCGCGCGCCACCCCGGCAACCCGCGCATTCACTGCCGCAAGATTGGCATCCGTCACACCGGTCACACCCGCCGTGGCGTAGGTCGCCGCCGTCGGCGCAGGATTGCCCTGATCATCCTCGGCATAGGCCGCGATGTCGCCCAAGGCATTCTCGCGGTCAATCGCCGTCACAGTCGCAGCGTCGCTATCCGCATCACCACCGCCGGGTCCATCGGGGGCAGCAGGTGGGGTGCCGCCGCCATTTCCAGTGTCAGGTCCCTGGGCGGGCGTCGTGCCCGGGTCGGTGGTCTCTGTCGATGTTGTATCTGTTGGTGAGGTCTGGTCTGTACCATCACCGGTTGCCGACGAGGATATCGCCGCGTTCACGACGCCCTGAACCACTGCAGTCGCCGTAGCGATGCCATCCGCGCCCGCTTCGATCAGTTCCTCAAGCGTGGCCGCGCCGCCCAAATCACCCGCTGCAATCGCCGCATTCACTGCGTCGAGATTGTCAGCCGTCACACCGGTCACGCCCGCCGTAGCGTAGGTATCAACCGTCGGCTCAGTATTGGTTTGATCCTCGGCATAGGCCGCGATGTCGCCCAAGGCATTCTCGCGGTCAATCGCCGTCACAGTCGCAGCGTCGCTATCCGCATCATCACCACCGCCGGGTCCATCGGGGGCAGCAGGTGGGGTGCCGCCGCCATTTCCAGTGTCAGGTCCCTGGGCGGGCGTCGTGCCCGGGTCGGTGGTCTCTGTCGATGTTGTATCTGTTGGTGAGGTCTGGTTGTTGCCATCGCTCTTCGAACTCGATCCACCGCTACTGGTTGCAATGGCGGCGATTGCACCTGCGCCGAGAATTCCCGCAGCGATCAGGCCCGGATTGATTGCGGCCAGTTCGACACCGGATTGCGTTGAAAGCGTCACGTGATCGTTGTCGGCAAACCCGGCATCCGCATCCGCCCCATGGGCTGCAGACAGCGCCTCAACCTCCTCCTGCGTCGCGCCAAGTAGCTCCGCAATATCCGCAACGGACCTCGGCTCAACCTCGATCAGGGAACCGTCCGGCGCGAGGCTGATCTCGAACAGATCCCCGCTCTCCGGGTCCTGCGCGACCAAAACACGATCACCCGTGTCAAAAAAACCGGCAATTTGAACCTGGCGACCATCCTGGTAAACAATCACAAGGTCATCACCTTGCCGGAAGGTGCGTGCGATCACGTTCGGACCAAGCGGAACCAGTAAACCCTGAACCCCTTCAGGGAATACAATCACGGATTGAGACGCAGACGCGCCAGTCGATACAGTCGAAAGTTGTGCTTGGGTCATGGTGAGGGGGTCTCCATAAGAAAGGGTTGATTACAGCATGTGTCTTGCCCGCCAGAGCGGGGATGAAGGGCAGTCGGAAGCCTGATGACAGTGGGATTGGCAGAGGGCGCGCCTGAAGCAGCGACGAAAGACAGCGAAGGCTGCCTCAATCGGGCCAGCAAACGCTTTGTTTTCTGTCTTGTCCAACAAAGACGGAAGCAGCAGGACAGCCAGAGAGCCAAAGGGGGTGGCAAAGCGTGCCCCCGAAGCCGCGACGACTGACACGCAATGAAACCTCAACCATTCCGCACAGACGCGATGTATCGAGGTCGTGCAGGTTTCCCTGCGCTGGAGCGCCAACGCGCCTGCAGCCGCATGCCGGCTCAAGGTCTGCCGGACACATGCAGCACAACACAAACGAAAGCTTGCGCGAGGCACAAAATCGCCAGCGCAACGACAGGGATCACAATATCGGAAAAGCCCGAACCGGGCGCGCTCTACCCGCCGTGAGACCGCGCCCCAATCTGACAGGCCCTCAACAGACATGAAGCGACGAGCGACGAGCGACGAGCGACGAGCGACGAGCGACGATATCGCCCACCTGCGCATTGTCAAGCGTGTCGCTAACACGCGATATGTCCGGTGTATGTAACATGCGATCTGTCCGGTTCTATTCTGTCTCTGAGAGGAGGCGTTATGAACCGAGCAGAAGTGTTACAGGAAGTTCGACTGATGAAGTTTGAAGATGTGTATTCGCGGCGAAGCGCGAACAAGCTGACGCAAGAACAGGCGGCTGAGATACTGGGTGTATCCGTGCGCACCGTCAGGCGTTGGGAGGATCGATTTGAGGCGGATGGTGCAGAAGGTCTGTACGACCGTCGGCTTGGCAAACTGGCCAACAATCGTGTTGCCACGGATAAGGTCATGGAGATGCTTGAACTGTTTGATACCAAGTACTGGGATTACACGCCGAAGCATTTCCACGAGAAGCTGGTGGCCCACCATGGTTTCACACAGAGCTACAACTGGGTGCGGCTTACACTGCAGCGCCACGGCCGGGTTCAGGCAGCACCCCGACGAGGTGCCCATCGGCGCAAGCGGCCCCGCCGTCCGATGGTTGGCATGATGTTGCATCAGGACGGCTCCAGCCATGAATGGGTTCCGGGTCAGTGGTGGGATCTGATCGTCACCATGGACGATGCCACCAACCGGGTTTATTCGGCATTCTTTGTCGAGGAAGAAGGGACGATGAGCAGTTTTCAGGGGCTGACAGAGGTGATCGAGGCGCAAGGTCTGTTTTGCTCGCTCTATGCCGATCGGGGCTCTCATTACTGGCATACGCCCGAAGCGGGCGGCAAAGTGGACAAGGACAATCTGACCCAGGTCGGGCGCGCCTTGCAGCAACTCGGCATTGAGCTGATCCCGGCCTATTCACCGCAGGCCCGTGGACGGTCTGAACGCATGTTTGGCACGTTCCAGAACCGATTGCCGCAGGAACTGCGGTCCCATGGGATCACAACCATTGAAGAGGCCAATCAGTTCCTGAAAGAGGTCTATCTTCCCGAACACAATGCCCTGTTTGCAAAGGAGCCGGAGGATACGACCTCGGCCTTCGTGCCGTTTACAGGCAATGTGCGCGACACCCTGTGTGTGCAGGAAGACCGCGTCGTCGGCAACGACAATACGGTGCGCTACAAGGGCCTGGTCATGCAGATCGCGGCAGACAGGCACCGTCATCATTTCGTCAAGGCGAAGGTCAGGGTCCACGAATACCCCGATGGTCAACTGGTCATCTTCCACGGCCCGAGATGCATTGGCCGCTACCAGCCTGACGGATCACCCATCACACAGGAGGATAGCAAACACAAAGTCGCGTGACCCGCTTCGACGTGGCGCGAACGCGGTGGCCCAAATCTACGGTCGCCTACGGCTCCCTCCGAATTGGGCCACCGCGCAATCAACTGAAGCGGACAATTGGCATGTTACCTACACCGGACAATTCAGAATGTTCTCGACAGCGCTGATCTGCGCAAAATCCCCATCCCCATACTGCTCTCTTTGTTCGCCGCGTTTATTGACGAGCCGCAATCAAAGGTTGCAGAAATTTCCCACAGTGTCAAAATATTGTCAGAACTGCGGCTGAACTGTGGCAAAACCCAAGGCCAGCCAGGCATATGCCCTTCAAGACGGTCCCATCAATGACCAGGCATATTACGATCCAACCGCCAGAACGGCCCGCCCTGAATGGCAAACTGGAAGGGGCTTCCAATAAACCGGACGCCTCCACGCATCATAAGACAGGCAAAGCGCTCAGCCAGACCACAACAGCCCGGCAATGCGCGCCCCGACCCGCTCGGCTGCGGCCTCGACGTCCCTGTCTGCGCTGTGGGCATAGCGCAGCGTCATCGTGACCTGGCTGTGACCCAGGAGCTTCGACACCACCGGCAGGGGAATACCCGCCATCACAGATTGGCTGGCATAGGAATGTCGCAGGTCGTGCAGACGCACGTCCTCAATGCCGATCTCCCGTCTGATCCTGTACCAGAGCCTCAACTCTCCCGAGCCGGGCCGCGCCGGGTTGCGCGGCGAGGGGAACAGATATGCCCCGGCTCCCCTCATGCGCCTCTCAACGATGGCGCGGGCCTCGGCGCTGAGATACACAATCCGCGGACCCGTCTTGCTGTCTTCCAGCCTGAGGCGGCTGCCATCGACCTCGCTGCGCCTGAGATGGGTGATTTCCGATTTGCGGCAGCCCGTGAGCAGCAGAAGCCGGATGATGTCAGCCTGCACGCCAGTGCGCCCTGCGCTGTGCCGGTCAAGCGCCGCGTTCAGCCGCGCGATTTCATCCCGCGACAGGAACCGCGTCAGCTTGGCGCGCCGGTTCGGAAGCACAAAACCCGCCGGGTTGCTGTCGATGAGGCCGCGCTCAAGGGCAAAGTTCAGGCTCTGGCGCAAAAGTTTCAGCGCATGGTTCGCGCCGCCGGGCGCAGAGGCGCTATAGGCGGCAAACCAGTCCTCGATGATCTGTCGCGTGATCCGGTCAATCCGAAGCGCTCCGAACGCGGGCAGAAGCTGCCGCGCCAGAATGTGATCCCGCCCCCTGACCGTGGATGGCTTGCAGCGCGTGGACCATGTCTTGTGCCACACATCCAGCGCAAAGCCCCGGTAGGTGGGCAGGTCCCGGACCGGCGCGACCCCCTCGACCTGCAACCGGTGACATTCCCGGCGCGCGGCGCAGGCGGGCATCAGTTCAATCCGGCCCAGCGAGACCTTGCGTCCCGCCACCGTGCAGGTCCATGTCTTCGTCCCCGTGGGATAGACCCGAAGGCTCAGGGACGGCACCGCGCTGTCCTGCACGCAATATTCCCGCGCACACGGTCTGAACCTCCGTGCCCGCGCATCCGTCAACCGAACCTTGCTCATGGCCGGGTTCCTCCCCCTGTTCCTCTCCGCGTTCCTCCGAGAACCGCCCCCATCGCGGCGGCGGCATTCTCCACATCACTTTGCGTGTGATGGGCGTATTTGAGGGTGGTTTCGGGGCTGTTATGCCCAAGAAGCCGACCCGCTGCCAGAACGGTTTCCCCGCTCGCGATGGCCGCACTTGCATAGGAGTGCCGCAAATCATGCAGGCGCACATCTCTCAGACCGGCCTGCACGCGCAGCCTGAACCATGCCCGGGTGAGCGTCGCACCCGGCATCGGGCCCGCACCCCGGACGGACGGAAACACCCAAGGCGATGTGCGGGCAAGCGCGTCAAGGACCCTGCGCGCCGCCTCCGACAGCCACACCGTGCGCGGACCCGTCTTGCTGTCGCGCAGAAAGATATGCCCGTCGCGATACTCTGCCCAGCGAAGTGTCCTGATCTCGCTCGACCGGCATCCCGTCAGCGCCAGCAGCCGAATGAGCGGCACGGCCGGGGATGGGGCCGCGCAGCACAGCGCCGCGCCAAGGCGTCCGAACTCGGCCTCCGACAGAAACCTCTCCCTGTTCCTGCGCCGGTAGCGCCTGATCCCCTTGCAGGGGTTGGACCCTTCCGGGCGCAGCCCGTCCATCTCGGCCACCGTCATGATGACCGACAGCACTGGCATCGAGCGATCCGCCGATACCGGCGTTGCGTGCATCGCGGCAAACCAGTCCCGCACGTCCTGCCGCGTGATATCCGCAATGCGCTGCCCCGCGAAGCGCGGAAGAATGTGGTTCTTGAGATAGCTCCGGTTGACCATGAGCGTGCCCGGCTTCCACTGTCGGCCATGGCGGCGGAAGGCCTCTTCCGCAACGCTCTCAAACAGCATCTCCCCGTCGCGCTGCCCCGACCGGAGCGAGACCAGCAGGGCCTGCGCCCGCGCGCGGGCCTCGGCAACCGACATAGTGGCCGGATCGCCCAAAATCTTCCAGACACGCTGCCCCTCGTGCTGGCTGTGCAAAAAGAACCGCTTCCCGCCGCCGGGCAGAACCCTGACACCAAAGCCCGCAAGGGTGGTGTCTCTGACATTGCGTGTGGTTTTTCTGGCGCGCAGGTCGCGCACGCGCGCGTCCGTCAATCTCGGCATAATATCCCTCCATCCGGTTGCAATCCCGGACAAAACCACGCAGGGTTTCGCCCGAAACCTCGACATAGAGAGGATAAAACATGCACTGTTTCAGTGATTTAGAACCGAAGGTGCGGCGCTCGGTGTAAAGCCAAAAAAACCCAAAATCAGTGTTACTGTGTGGCCCAAGGTAAAGCCTGTGACGCGGGCGAGTAGGCTGTGCAAGTTCAAGGCACCGATGATCATACAAAGTACAAAGAGAACATGATCGGGACCTTCCAAAATGTGCCGAATTCCCTCAACAAAAAAAGTCGAAGCGGCTGCGGTCGCTGATCCGGAAACATCAACCGGGCTATGCATCAGGCCCCGTGCACGAAATGTACGAACATCCTGCCCGTTATAGTCGAGGATCAGGTTTGCCGTTTCTTCTTGTCCAGGAAGCCCCGGATTAGAAGTGTAGGATACACTGTATGTTCCAACCTCTCCCGTCACAAAGCGCAGATGAACGTCAACCATCAACTCGCCAACGTAAATCTCCTTATTTGTTGGCAAAACATCTTTTGGCGCAAGTGCCGAACGCGCCTCATCAAGCGTGGCAAATCCAGGTTCTTGCCCCAACGGGTGTAGCGTTATCGAAACGATTTCTGCCCTTTGTCGGTGCCCGTCGACAGATAGCACAAAGCCGTTTTCAGCAATACGAGCCAAACCGGATGGGTTTTTGTGAAATGCGAGCTGATCCAAGTAGTGCATGAGCACGCCATCTTCGATCAGATTGTATGTGTACGGAGCCGGTGCAGGCAAACCGTCCGTACCTTCTGGACCGACGAGTTCCGCAACCAAATAAGGCATCGGAAGGCGCAAATAGACATCAAGTCCATCTTCTGAGTGAGCCACATGATGAATGCGGACATTCTGGTTGAGATTGAAATGCGCCTCTGCTCTGCCCGCGCACAAAAAGATCATGGCAAACAAGAACGTGGCAAAAAACAACCTCAAGATTGGCACTGAATTATCCTCCTGTTTTGGAGCTGATAATCGTCAGGTCATCAAGCATCCAATGATCACCGTGACGCGAAACGTCTAGCAAGCCACGATAAGAAACCGCTTGCCTGTGTAGGTGCCCCCAATGACCTCCGCTTACACGGGCAGTCCAATTGGCGAGGACCTGATGCTGATTTCTGTCTTCGCCGGGCGTGAAGCTCTCGACGTTCAGGTCAGAAATCGCTTCGACGCGTGCCATGGCGCCAGAGGGTAAGGTAACTGACAAGCCACGACGCATTTCGGTTTGAACCTTGTCGCGATTGACTGCCTCGACATATGGCTCCATCGCCGCGACGGCATTGTCATTTCGCGTCTCAAGCATGGTGGTTCCGATGTTGGTCACCAGCCCTTCTACGATTTGATGCGTCGCGATCTCGTCCGGATCGGGCGCTGTCGATGGGATTTTCAGCGAATATGTGACAATCGCAGCGGTGCCGAATGCCCCAGTCAGCCCAAACAAGATCAGACGCTGACCATTTGCTCGCTGAAACGAAAAATAGGCGCATATTAGACAAAGAACGCCTAAGCCAAACGCAATCGAAGGCACCTGAGCTACGCCTGCGACTTTGACAACGACCGGGCCCGTTTTTGGGTTTGTCCAAGTTTTCAGGTGATTGTTCCAATTTATAACGGGGTCAGTTACATAAATCTGCGAGGGGACCGCCCCAGCCGGATCGGAGAGGGTAATCGGGATAACATCCAGACCATCTGGGAAAAGTTCCCATGCCAGATCAACTCGGTTCGGCAAGGTCTCAACCGGATAGGAAAGGACAACGCCCAGTAACAGCGTCTTTCGGTTTGCCTCCGCCTCATCCGGAAGAACACGCAAGCCTTCGGCCCCAACTTCGATACCTGAGACCTCTACCGTTTCCGGTTTCATCGGCTTGCTGTCTACGGCGAGCGGGTTTTTAGTCGCAAGAAAGTCCGATACGCCAGACTTGATCCTGGCGACATCATCTGGAGTTAGTCGCTCTGCGCCACCCAAGCCCAGATCGGCCCAAGTCTCAAAGTCTTTCAAACGCAATATGATCTCGTGCCGGACGACACGCGGTTCCATGGCCAGAAAGGACATCATCGGGGACTTGTGGTGGCGGGTGAGATTTGGGTTTTCAAATTTGCTAAACCACGGATCTTTCCAATCTGGCAGCATGGTCTCAGCCTGCGACAGATAGCGATAATCTGTTACTGGAACGCCCATGTGCTCGGCCACAACGCCAAGTGAAGCCAACGGAATCCCGTCTGGACTGAGTGGGGGAATGAACGTGATCCGTTCAGGCTTGCCATTGAACGGAAACTCCATATCCACGAAGACGACATTTTCGCTGCGCGGTCGCAGTTGATACAGAGCGCTCGCTGCTGTTTTCCGGGAAATTCTGGGGCGCACATCAATCGTATTTGTTGTGCTGGTCAATTCCTCTTCATCTGCCCAGATCTGAAGGTTTCGACCCGTACGCTCAGCCAGCGACGTTCCCGAACCATCATCTGGAAGGACAAATATGGGATAGTCGCTCAAATCGACCTCAAGGAGAACCCGCACATGATCAGGCTGCACCGAAAGCTCAACAAAGTTCGGCGCGGTTTCTCCGCCGTAGGGGGACACAAGATCAGCAATCGATGGGTTTGCGCCAATCGCAAAACTGGCGAGCGCTGAGCCCACCCAAGCCCATGTCTTGCTGCATTCGCCAATCTTAGAAATGAAACGAGACGGCAGCATAGATACCATTTTGGTCCACATCATAGGCAAACTCCCCGCCCGAGCGGTCAGTGGAATAGTCAATTCCATAGAACTGATAGCCAAACCGCAGAGACGTGTTCTCCCAGCCTTTCCAGTCAAACCCAGCCAGAAGCAGGTATTGCAGGTCATCGCCATTCACACCGAAGCCACTAAGTTCAGCGCGGCTGGCGAAACTCCATTTATCGTTGATTTCCATCGCATAGCGGAGCGCGATCATTGGCTCGAACCAATCCTCTGTTCCGCCCAGCGTTACGCCGGGCCCAGGACCCGCAATGTCGATTTCTTGTTTAAGCCGGTTCCACTGAACACCGACGGCTACATCTGCTGCATAGCGTCGACCCGAAGCATTGACCCCGTTCGCAAACCGGTAAGCCCCCTGAACGTTTACAAAGGTCTGACGGACATCAACATCAACGTTTGCATTTCCACCCGGTAAGGTTCCGTCCTCACCGAGCCGTACGTAATAGACCTCAGAGATGATTCCGAAATCACCGCTCCAACCTTCATAGCGTACTGAAGCTGCGCCTTGCAGCACGTCCAGCACCTCACTCAGGCTCAGGTCTAGATCGACGCTGGTACCATCAATGGTTGATGTGCCAGTCGTGCTGAGCGGAAGGAACAGATAGGGCGTGATTGAATGTCGCCAACCGACGTCGCCATCTTCAGAACGTGCAAGTGACTGGGCGTTTGCCGCGTTGGAGATCGCGATAAGCAACCATCCAACACAGACCAAATAGCGAGAGATAAATGAGGTATGTCGCATAGAGAATTCCGATCATAATTGAAAGAACCGGCGCGTGTTGAAGTCGCGCCGGTCAAATTTGATATTAGTTGTCACCCGGATACGGGAATTCTTGGCCCAACACTTCTGACGCTTCCTCGTAGATCGGACGCAAGACGTCATCTACGTCGTCAACACCCCCGAGAGTGAACTCTGAGAACGTCAGAACATCTTGCGGCACACCATGTAGAAAAGCGTGCAATTTTGACCCCCTAAGCGGGGAAATCGGCGTCCAAATTTGACCCCTCCCTATGGTTGTAGACATCCTTTTCATTGAGCAGTCGATGGAGAGGCAAGCGGGATGATTTGCGTGGAAACTATTAGAAAAGTGCGTCGCTTACACCTGATCGAAAAAAAGAGCATCAAGGAAATTTGCCGTTCGCTCAATTTGAGCCGTGCAACGGTTCGAAAGATAATCCGATCGGGAGTGACGGAGTTCAAATATGAGCGCAAATCGCAGCCATACCCGGTGCTCGGGCCTTGGCGCGCGCGTCTGGATGAAACGCTTGAGGAGAACGAGGCGCTTCCGAAGAAACACCGCAAGCGGATGACCAAAATCTGGAAGGAACTCTCCGATGATGGTTTTGGCGGCGGGTATGACAGTGTTCGACGCTACACAAAGAATTGGCGCATTGCGCACGGCCGACAACAGGCGCAGGCGTTCATCCCGCTGATCTTTGATCCTGGGGAGGCGTACCAGTTCGACTGGAGTGTGGAGACGGTTTTGATGGACGGTGCACTCACGACCGTGAAGGTTGCCCATTTCAAACTTTGCCATAGCCGCATGCCATTCTCCATTGCCTATCCGCGCGAGACGCAGGAGATGGTCTTTGATGCCCACGACGAGGCCTTCAAATTCTTTGGTGGAGGCTGCATCAACGGGATCTACGATAACATGACGACCGCCGTCGATGCGATCCTGTCGGGCAAGGAAAGAAAGTTCAACAAGGCATTCTCCCGGATGTGTTCTCATCATCTGGTGAACCCGATCGCCTGTACGCGCGCGGCCGGTTGGGAGAAGGGTCAGGTTGAGAATCTGGTCAAGGAGAGCCGCGCCTATAGTTTTACACCGCGTCTGGAGGTGGCCGACTTCGATGAATTGAATGCCCGGCTGCAAAAAGACGCGATCAAACGCGCAAAAGAACTGCGGCATCCGGAAAACCTGGAGGTGACGGTCTGGGAGGAGTTCCAGCAGGAAAAGCCGCTGCTGACGCATCTGCAGAAGCCCTTCGTCGGGTTCCGTGAAAAGACGGTCGCCGTGAGCCGAACCTGCCTGATCAACTTCGAAAGAAACAAATACAGCGTTGAGGCAAGAGCTGTTGGACGTCAGGTCCAGTTGCAGGTCTACGCCACGCGGATTGTCCTGCGCCAAGACGGTGAGATTGTCGGAGAGCACGAACGGTGCTTCGGCCGAGGAAAAACGATCTTCAACCCTTGGCACTATGTGCCCGTCCTCAAGCGCAAGCCTGGCGCTCTGCGCAATGGAGCACCGTTCCGTGACTGGGACCTACCACCGGCAATGACGCAGATCTGGACCCATCTGCGGGGCACATCCGACGGAGACCGGCAACTTGCCGATATTCTTTTCGCTGCTTACCAGCACGACATTGATGTGGTCGAGGCTGCCTGCGAAGAAGCTCTAAAATCTGGCCTGCGCAAGGCCGATGCGATCCTGAACATTGTCTCTCGGCGCACCAATCCCCCGCCGCCAAAGGCGATTGAGCCGCCTGCCCACCTGCAGCTGAAAATGGCACCGATCGCGGATTGCGCTCGCTATGACAGGCTTGGAGGCTCCCATGCAACTGCGTAAGGAAATTCTCGAACTTGCCCGTCAACTGAAGTTGCCAGGCATCGTCAACTGCTTTGACGAAGTGATGCAGGCCGCAGCCAAAAACAACTGGCGGCCCCAACAGGTCGTGGCCGAACTCCTCACGGCCGAACTGGCCGAAAAGACTGCGCGCTCGATCCGGTATCAGATGGGTGCCGCAAAGTTCCCGGTCTGCAAGTCCTTACCTGAGTTCGACTTCACGGTCAGCCCCGTCAACGAGGAAGTCGTGCGCAATCTTCATGACGGCGATTTTATGGACCAGGCCAGGAATGGCGTGCTGGTCGGTGGAACCGGATCGGGCAAAACGCATCTCGCAACAGCGATCGGGGGCCACGCGGTCAATAACCGCCGGCGGGTCAGGTTCTTCAGCGCTGTGGATCTCGCGAACAAGCTGGAGGCTGAACATCGCGAAGGCAACGCCGGGCGGCTCAGCGAGCAGCTGATCCGCGTCGACCTCGTGATTATAGACGAACTCGGTTATCTGCCGTTCGCAGAGTCTGGTGGACGATTACTCTTCCATCTCATCAGCAAACTGTACGAGCGAACGTCTATTCTGCTAACAACCAACCTCGCATTTGCTGAATGGCCGAGTGTGTTCACAGATGCCAAAATGACCACTGCTCTCCTGGATCGACTGACACACCATTGCGATATCATCGAAACCGGGAACGAAAGCTGGCGAATTAACCACCGCGACTAACCTCGAAATCGGGGAATAAATTCAAAACAGACAGCAGGTCAAACCTTCAGTCGAGCTACGCTCTCTTTTCGGTTTGACCTGCTGTCCACCCCCTCCTGAATCAACCTAAACACGACCCCCTCAACGCCCCTCTTAGCTCCAAGGGGGGGCAAATTTGGACGCCGATGGGGGGTCATTATTCAATGCCGATTGACACACCAGCCTTTTCAGAGAAATTGACCCTATCCTGCATGTCTGGTGCTTGCGCTGGAGCTGCCAATGGCGGTGCCCAAGTTCTTTCTTCGGTCGCGGCCATGCGGATGGTTATGTCGTCTTTGGTGACGTTCCAGACCATAAAATCGTCTGCGAGACTGAGCGGCCCATCATAGGTCGACCTAATGCGCTGGTAGACCGAGTTGACGGTGTCGAAATCGTTGAAGAAGTGATACGCGACGGCCAGTCTTGGTTGGATGTCACTCATCACCTTACCAAAGGCTTCAGGTGCTGTGTGGACTTGGGTTCCGACCAGCAATGCCGATTCAGGTGTAAACTTCATCTTGGTGACCAGTTCAGGTACGGCGATGAAACACTCGTGGATCGCGAGATCTGCGTTCTTTGCGTATTCCTTGAACCATTTGTTCGGATAGGTGTCCGAGCTGAACACAAACTTCAGCCCATTCCATTCCAAAGCATAGCTAACCGAGCCATCAATCGCGTGGATCGCTGGGAAGGAGCGGATCGTTACGCCATTGTTCTCATAGACCACCTGGTTTTCACCCTTGTAGTCGAATTCGTTGATTTCCAAGCTGTACCCGCGAAAATCGGTATTGCCGGCACGCGCGGCTAGGTCCCAGGTCAACATTCGGCGCATATTTTCAAGCGCATAAGCTGTCCCTAATTCCTCTACGGGCCCGCTTGGCCCCCAAACCCGCAACGGAACATTTCTGCCCATCAATGCGCCACCGATGAACAGGTCATGCAACGCGCCGAAATGGTCAGTATGAAGATGGCCGATAAAGACCTTGTCCAAATAATTGTACGGGATTTGCAGGGAAGAAATTCGCTCGGCCGATCCCGAACCAATGTCGAACAAGAACTTGTCTCCGTTGCCTAGTTCCACAAGGAAACACGCAGCAGCCTGAGCAGCCCGCGTTGTCGGCATTCCGGTTCCACACGCGATGACCCGCATCTCGTCTTCGGCGAGATCTTCAGTATTGGGGTAGTACACATCGCGCGGACGATCACGCACCATTGTCGGAGAAACTTCCTCTGTTTCCTGCGCGTACGCTGCCGAAGGGGCGACTAAACCGATGACTGCGTCAGTGACAGCTTCAGGAGAAACAGCCCAAGCGCCAAAAATCGCTCCAATTACGAAGTGCTTGCTGAGACTTCTGTAGTTCATACGTTTGGCCATGTGTCATCCTCCAGTCGCTTGGTAGATTGGCAAGCTGGGAATGCGGAGTTTCGCACTCCGGCTCGCTGTTTTGGTTTCAAGTCTACGGTTTAGGTGACATTCACGTAAGTGACTCACGGTGAATAACGGGGTGACTCACGTGCCGTTAAATGCAAAAATACGAATGTGGTACGACAATCTGAAAACATCTCGGACGATGAGAAGCGCGCTGCCCTCGGCAAGTTGATTGCTGACGCTCATCTGGATGGATCCGATAGGCTTCAGGCGTTCCTGACGTATATCGTCGAAGAAGATCTCGCTGGTCGAGGAGATCAAATTCGCAGCAAGACGATCGCTCAGGATGTTTATGACCGCGATACTTCAGAGGGGACCGATCCGGAAAACATCGTTCGCGTCGATGCACGGCGGCTGCGTCAGTTCTTGGAGCTGCATTACGAGGGTATCGGAAAGGATGATCCGGTACGACTGTGTATCGATAGCGGTGGATATAGGCCGCGGTTCGAAACTGTCTCAGAAACCAGTGGGGTATCAATCTCAACAAAAGCCAAACGCTTTGGACTGCCCATAGGGGCGTTTACCATTGGGGCCGTCGTTGGTGCACTAGTTGCAGTCGGTCTTGCCCAAGATGGACAGGAAACCGCTTTTGCCGAAGTGAGTGGTTTACCTGCAACTGACTCGAACGCGTATTTGCAGCGCGTGGCTATTTACGAAAAATCCCCAGCCGCATTACAAGCATTCAATTTGGCGGCACAAGCACGGACAATGATCTTTCCCATCTTCGACCGACAACGCCAGCTACTGGTTCTGTCCGTATTCGAAGGCGTGATTGAGATAGATCCAGAATATTTCGGTGGGTATGCCGGTGCAGCGCAGGCACTCGCGTCCCTTGCGGTGATAACTCCGCCGTCCGATGCCAAGACCGAATATGCTGAAGCCGCCATGAAGCTGGCGAACCAAGCGGTTAGCCTAGCCCCAGACCAAGCCTGGAGCCAGTCTGCTAAAAGCTGGGCCAATTTTGCCAATCGGGACTATGACGCCGCGCTGCAACTCAGTAGACGGGCTTCAAAACTTGATCCAAATGATGGTGCGGTACTCGACTTTCTTGGCGCTGTGGCAATGTTTTCGGGCGAATTCGAGGAAGCAATTGCAACGGCTGACAGACTCTCTCTGCTAGATTCCAGTAACCAACGATTTGCCAACAGAAATATCTCGGGCGCGACTTACTTTCATCTTGGTGAGTATGAAAAGACCGTAGAGCGCTTTGAAGAGGCTAAGCAGCTTGGCGATCCGCTCAGCGCTCCTTCACTAGCCTATGTAACGGCAGCGTTGTCAGCCATGGGGCAAGACCATGCGGCTAAAGCCAAACTGGCTGAACTTGAGCGTGCATGGCCGGACGCGCCAATAGGTGTAATGCTTAAAAGCATCCACAAAGACGTCGAGAACGCAGAAGCCGTGCTACGCGAGTTGCGAAAACAAGGCTGGGTAAGCCCAGAACGATAGGGTGATGGATAAAAGCGGGTAGCAGTGCCAAGGCAACAAAAATCTCTGCTGGCACGAGTGCTCAGGTCGAAACAAACTTCACTAGTGCAGAACCGAGATTGGTATCGGAAATCCAAGTAAGAGACGTTCTGTGCGACTTTGCAAAGTCAGCTTCCTTCGCTAAGCAGAACTTTTCTGGTGTTCTCAGCGAGCGCAATTGCTCAGTGCTTGAAGGCCAAGTTGGAGCAGCAGCAAAGCTACACCAGGAGCACACTCAGCGCCTGTTTCTCAAATGGCGGGAGAAAGACGATCGCCACGAAGGCCGGTACGACTCGCCTCGGGAACCTGTAAGCGGACGGCCAACGCGTCCCGGTGCGCATTTATGCCTGGGGCTGCCTATCCCAGATCGGGAGTTTTTGAGTGAGGCCTATCTGTCGCAAGTTTTGCGACCTTATGCGAGAGCAGAGTACTAATGTCGCCAGATCTTTTGGAGGCATTTGTAAGAAGGGCACAAGCGAGGACACTGGATTGGGTTCATGCCAACGGATACAGGCATTCATGTTCCTATGATGCCAAGTACGGGTTTTGGCACAAGCGGCCACTATGAAATCGACAGGGCGACCTATCATCACGGCTTTGAAATAGCAGAAAGTGAGCTCGGATTAGAGTATTACCCACATTCTGAACCATATCCAGGGCAGGATACCTGGATGTTCATCGGCGCAGAGCTGATACCGTAGGCTACAAATGAAGCCGATAGCTCTTCTCAAGATTACATCAAGCAAAAGCCTAATGCCGATCATTTACTAGAAGTCGTGCCACCACGTCCTCACTCGCGCGGGTACGGGCGATTTGACTATAAGTTCATATTGATTGGCGGTGAAGTGTTCCTGTCGGGTGCCGCAGTTTCCGTACGGAATGCAGCTGATATGGTGGTGGCAAAATATGACAAAGGGATCATAGGGCATAACACCGATACTAAGCGTGATCGTTTGAGAACAGGTATCGCCGCTGCACTCAAACGGGAAGGCAAATGGGCGGAAGACGATGATCTCTCCAGTCTGCTCCAAAAGTATCCAACCTAATCCAAGGCGCTGACGATAGGCTTGTGTGAAGCTTCAAGCGATTGGACCGCAATTGGAGCAGCAACATGAAACTTACCGATGAAAGACTTCTGTCGAGGGTAGAGTTGGAAGACTTATTTGGGATCAGCAAGCGCCTTCTTGAAAGCAGGGCAGGGACTGCGACTGGTCCCCGCTTTTTGCGAGTTGGCCGCCTGGTCCGCTACAAAGTAGCAGACATCCGTGCTTGGATCGAAGAAAACACGGTGTAGGCGAGCGCAGATGGAAAACAAGCAGAACAAACCCGCTTTTGGCAAGTTGCGGTTCACCTGGAAACGGCTGGTCACCGAAGATAGCGACCTGTTACGTTGTGCCAAGCAAATGGCCAGCTGTTTGTGTGATAGCTTCGTGAACAAACATACGGGGCGCTGCTGGCCAAAAAAAGCAACACTGGCAAAGCGTTTGAGCGTCAGCAAGAGAACAGTGCAGCGATACATCAAGACGCTGGAACAGGCAGGGTACATTCGCCGGGTCAAAGTTCGGAATGCGTACCGGGCGCACCAGATATGCCTGCCCGACTTAAAGGGTGACAGCAGGGTTGACCGCCTGTACCCCCGAGAGGTGACATTGCTGTCGCTCAAGGGTGACACAGCTGCCACCCCCAATAAGAACCAAGTAGAGAACATAGAAGGCACCAACGCGGTTGGTCGTCCTATGTCCTCTCTTCCGATTTCCGATACTGTGAGCTGTGCTCTGGAGAGTTGGAAGCTCCGGCTAGGAAACCACTGGACGAGTGATGTCTTCGAGCTCCTGCGCTTGCTTAGGAAAGCAAGAAACTACATGCTGCCGACGCGCTTTCCGAAACACGAAGACGCAGCTCGCTACCTCGCATTCTTCAATCGGGTCAACGCGACGAACGGCAAAGAGCTCAGCTAAGACCGGTTACGCTGCGCCATCGCATTGCTGGGCTAAATCCTTTAGGGGGGTATCAAAAGTTGCGGGCTTTAAGCCAAGGGACCGGCGGGGGCAGTCAAATTTTTCCGCGTGAAATTTTAAAAGGGGGGCAAACCGAATTGGAGCGGAAACCGGTCGTTTTATTCATCCGCAACGGTTCCATAATGGAAAGTCAAAGGCAGACGTTAAAATAGTGTGATCGCCTTTCGCGAGGCTGATTTGTCAACAAATGTGTAAGCGTAACGAGGTGCTCACCCATTTTTTGCCTCGCGCGCTAGCCCCTGCGCTGTCAGATTTTCCTTATCGTAACAGGGATAAGGATTTTCTCCATGGAGTCGATGACGGAGTTCCTCCGCTCGTTGGGCGTTGAGTATCAAGTTGATGGCCGTCGCCGATGGTCGCATGATGCGAAGGCATACATTGTTGCCGAGACTTTGAAGCCGGGGGCGACGGTAAAAGCTGTGGCTGGTAAATTCGGGGTCAATGCGAACCGATTGTCGGAATGGCGTTGTCTGGCAAAAGATGGGAAACTGGTGCTTCCAGCTCCGGAGCCTGATGAACATGTTGAGTTTGCGCCCGTGGTTCTTTGTGACGGTGATGAGGCAAGTGTTCAGCCGCAGGTTCGCCCGCCATCGTCACCAGCGGAAAAGGTCGAGATCGTTTTCCGCGGGGTGTCGATCAATTTGGGCACCGATACATCGGCACAGCGAATTGCCGAGATTGCCCGAGCGGTTGGGGTTGTTGAATGATTTTCCCTGCACAGAAGTTGCGCATTCTGGTCAGCACACAGCCGGTGGATTTTCGCAAGGGTCATGATGGCTTATGTGCTCTGGTGCAGTCGGTTCTGCGGGAAGACCCGTTCAGCGGGACGGTGTTCGTATTTCGCGCGAAGCGAACGGATCGGCTGAAGCTGGTTTTTTGGGATGGGTCAGGTCTGGTTATGGCTTATAAGCGTCTGGAAGATACAGACTTCGTCTGGCCTGCTATTCGCGATGGGGTGATGACGCTGAACAGAGCACAGTTTGAGGCGCTTTTTTCTGGTCTGGACTGGCGGAAGGTCAAACCTGTCGAGACGCGGCGGCCAACTGCGGCAGAGTGAATCAGGCGGTTGATTGGGCAGGATTTAGAAGTTCGGGCTGTGTATGCTCGCAGGTATGACTGCCGACTCCAATGGTTTCAATCTTGATGCTCTGCCCGCCGAACATAAAGAGGCTGTTCAGGCCTTTGTCGAGGACAATGCACGTCGGGTTGCCGAGTTGGAGGAACTGACAACCAAGCAGAGCGCCTGCATATCAGATCAGGGGGCGCACATTGCAGATCAGGCCCAGCAAATATCGGATCAAGATCGGCAGATAACGGGTCAAGACCAACAGATTGCAGAGCAAAACGCTTTGATCCTTCGTTATGAAAGCCTGATTGCGGAATTGAAGCGGGCGCTTTACGGCAAGAAATCGGAAAAACTAACTCAGGACGAGCGTAATCTCGGGGCCGAAGATCTTGAAGTTGCGCTCAGCGAGGCGGAGGCCTCAAGCGAGGCAGCCACTCAATCCTGTGACAAAGAGAAAAAGGCAAAGCCCAGGAAAGCGCCTGAGCGCAATATCGGCAATCTGCCTGAAGATCTGCCGCGGATCGAACAGGTGATCGAACCTGACAGTGTTGAATGTCCGTGCGGATGCGGCGCGATGCATAAGATTGGTGAAGATCGCAGTGAACGGCTGGACATCGTGCCCGCGCAGTTGCGTGTGATCGTAACGGTCCGTCCGAAATATGCCTGCCGGTCATGTGCTGGAGGCGTGAAACAAGCACCGGGACCATCGTGGCTGATCGAGGGCGGACTTCCGACCGAAGCGGCCATCGCGCACGTGTTGGTCAGCAAGTATGCAGACCACCTTCCTCTGTACCGTCAATCGCAGATACTTGTGCGCTCTGGCATCGACATTCATCGCGCCACGCTCGCGGGCTGGGTCGGAAAGGCCGCGTTCCACCTCAAGCCGGTTGTTGAGCGGCTGGCGGAACACCTGAAGTCTTCGACCAAACTGTTCATGGATGAAACCACGGTCCCAGTCCTCGATCCGGGAGAGGGTAAAACGAAAACCGGTTATTTCTGGACGTTGGCACGTGACGACCGATCCTGGAGGGGCGATGCACCACCAGGGGTTGTTTATTTCTATGCACCCGGTCGGGCTGGCGAAAACGCAGAGAAGTTTCTCAAGGGGTTCAACGGTGTTCTGCAGTTGGATGGGTATCAGGGGTATAATCGGTTGATGCGGCCAACGCGGAAAGGGGGCTCTCCGATCCGAGCCGCCTATTGTTGGAGCCACGCTCGCCGCAAACTGAAGGAGGTCTTTGACCGCGACAAGTCCGGGATCGCAGCAGAGGGCTTGCGTCGGATTGCCGAATTTTACGCAATTGAAACTGAAATTCGGGGCCTTCCACCCGAACAGCGCCTGTCTGCGCGCCAGACACAAACCGCGCCCTTGGTTGCCGAGTTCGGCACCTGGCTTCAGGAGCAGCGCCTGCAGGTCTCTAAAAAATCCAGACTTGGTGAAAAGCTCAACTACATTCACAAACATTGGGACGGCTTGCAGGTCTTTCTCAGTGACGGCCGGGTTGAGATCGACTCCAACAACGTCGAAAATCTCCAAAGACCAATTGCCCTTGGGCGGAAAAACGCACTGTTTGCGGGTCATGATGAAGGCGGCGCCAGTTGGGGCCGTATCGCATCTCTGATACAGACCGCGAAGTTGAACGGCGTGGAACCCAATGCATATCTGACCTCAACGCTCCAAAAAATAGCAGCCGGTCACCCCCAAAGCCGTATCGACGAGCTCCTGCCATGGAACTTTCAAAAGTCAAGCTGAAATGCCATGTGTGTGCCTCGTTACGCTTACACAAATGTCAGCAATGCGCAAAAAGCAGACTTTGCAAAGTTCAGTGTGCAGTAAACAGCGGTTATAGCTACAGGTTCAAATACGACGACGCATCTTCATCAGACCAGTCGTTTGCTTCATCCACCAAATCGAGTGGCGGGCGCGCTCGTGATATGGAGGCATTTCACTCAAAGAGGTTGTTTCTCAGCGATACCCTTAGGGATCTAAGCGAAACATGAATGGTTTTGCCTTCTAAACTAATTCAACTATCCGGCGTTATACCATATCGGTGACGTGTAAGCACGGTCTTGGACTTCTGCTGGGACAACTTCAGGCAACGGGATATCGTAGAAAGCTGCGTCAATAGTCGTCCAACGTGGCTTTGGAATTTCGATCACTCTCACGTAGTAAAACGCATTGTTGTCCGGATCAAAATCTGGGTCTTGCCAATACGCGGCGAGTTCCACGGAGCCGATTGAGTTGCTGTATGTCGCGTTTTCAATGTCTACCGTCGAGCCCACTGGTTCGCTGGCGCGACCATCCTCTCCAATTTCTCGTCCATCGGAGACGGCCACGTCAAAAATCTGCTCATGAGTTTCGCCACTTTCATCAATCCAGCCTTTGATGATTTGGACACGGTCGAGGTTCGCGCCATCCGGATCGCGCAGCGCACGGATCAGGAAGCCGGGAGATACCCCATCAGGCGCGTTCTTCAAGTCACCGCCCATTGGCACGCCGTTCTGATATCCATTGGACACAAAATCCGAGGCGTACAGATCGTCGGCATCGAAACCCCAGCCGCCAAAGACGCGGACCCGCATTCTCGGCCCGGTTGTCGCGTAGGCTTCCTTGCGCTTGATCGCACCGTGGACTTCTTCGCGCGTGTTTTCACGTGCCCATACAGCCGTTAGACCCGCAGCCGACTCTTGGGCCGTAATGATACGCAATGCCGGATCTTCGGCAGGGATTACATCGAAGTTGTGACGGTTCGCCGAAGGCTCTGTGTGCTGGTACTTACCAAAGTAGTTATCCTCCCGCGTGGTCGGGAGCGCGGTGTGCGTGTCCGTCGTACCGTAGAAGCCGAACTTGAACGGGTTAACGCCTGTGTCTCGCTGAACCTCAAGTCCAACCTTCAAAGCGGAGCGCCCATATTCATAGCGAAGCATTTCAGGTTTCTTAGCAACGGTTCCAGAGATATTCGCAACGTCCCAGGTTTCGAAATCCGCGAACTCATCATCGGGTGACAAGTAGGGGTGTGTCTCCTCGTCACCCTTGATCTGGGTTACTTCGTGCATAGGCTCCCAACGAATGCGCTTGGCAGCGTATTCCGCGTCCATAGGTGAACCGTCAAACTTTGTAGGTGCGAACATTGTACCGTTGGAAATGTTTCCGTTATGCGGAACAGAAACGGCGCTTCCGCCGGTCTCTTCTTCATAGGCGGCCAGATAATCCCACAACGGTTCGGGGTCTTCGCTTTCAAAGAAGGTAAACGGACGAGTGCGACTGGTCTTGTCGGCGCCATCCTCAAAGATCACGACACGGTGAAGGTTGTCGCCTCGTGGCGTCGACGTCCACTCGTACCCTGCCAGCGAGGTGAAAACACCGGGTTCGTAGTAATCGTCTACGGTTTCCACGATCTGTTGCCAGAGGTCGCCGTCCAAACCCAAGCCAGCCGTCGGGTCCCTGCCCTCGATTGATGCAATTTCGATAATATCGGCAAACGCCTCCATCCGACCTTCCTGCCCGGAATTGAACCTTTCATAGGTCAAGCGGCCCCAGTCATCGGCCAATAGTCGAGGGTCTGACGCGCGAATAGCGGTGGCAAGCCCCAACATTTCTGCGTGTTCGGTGATGGCGAGGAAATCGAGGGGCCTAATGAGTTGAACAGGCTGCCCGGTGTTTGAGGTTACTCTCTCCCCTCGCGCCACGTGAAAGGCGTCATGGATGTTCAACGAAGTCCCAACAAGCCCGGCGTCGAACGAGATTTCCGTGTGGAAGTGAAGATCACCGAAGAGAACCTGATCGGGATAAGATCGGTCAACAAAAGGGGAGTAGGTTTGCTCAGGGACCACCTCATCCGGGGGTACTTCGCCTTCGAAACCAACTGCCTGCGTCCCCAGTGAAAGCGCTAAAGCGGTTGTAGCATGCAACAAAAACTTGGATTCAAATCGAGTTCTCATGACTGCCCCCCAGACAGAAAACTAAAGCCGCAGTGTATGAAGAAATATGCAAAAAATCAAATATACGGGTGGGAGACGTGCGCGCTCCGGGATCCGCGCTTGGGGGTGGTGATCTTGCACATCAGTTGACACGGCTGCGCGAGGTCAGAGCTGGGGATCAGTGACCTTCTCTATACTCACAATTCAAGATTAAGCGGTTGATCTTCCAAGAATTCGCGGGCTCGAAATTCGTCGCGCCCGCTGATTGGTAACGCATCTTTTTATGCGAATGGAATTGAGTGTTACAGTGCGTTTACAACACCTGCATCGTTCAGCACGGGTGCCGCAAGAAAGTTAGGGGAACGTGAAGTGATTGAATTTTATAGATCCATTTGGAGAACAACGGGACAGCGTCAGGTAGTCAACATCCTGCTGTCGCTGGCTATTGCTGCTCTGGCGGCGTTTCCTCTGAACTATCAAAAGGAAATCGTGAACGGTCTGACCGAAAAGAACATAAGCCCCACAGGATTGCTGTGGCTCGGCGTTGCAATGGGTGGAGTGATCATCCTGAGCCTCGCGCTGAAATGGGTGCTGGGTTACCTATCGAGCGTTCTGGGCGAAGACATGATCCGCAAACTGCGCAAGCGCATTTGCAACCTGTCGCGCGAAACCCCCGCAGGCGCCGAGAAAGTTGCCTATGGTGCCAAGGCCACAATGGTGTCGGCCGAAGCTGAACAAGTAGGAAAGTTCTCTGGTAGCGCTCTATCTGAACCAATCGTACAGGCCGGAACCCTAGTTGTGATTGTCGGGTATATTGCGGCCAATCAACCCTCTCTGGGACTGATTGCAATTGGTATGATTATCCCTCAGGTTTTTATTGTTCTTCTCGTCCAGATGCGCGTGAATTCCCTTGTGTCAGACAGGGTTCACACATTGCGCAAAGCCACCAACTGGCTTGTTGACCCTGATCGCTCGGCCGCGGAGATCAATCCTAAATTTGACGAGATCTACTATACCCGCTCTCGGATTTTCGTCTGGAAGCTGTCTTCGAAATTTGTACTCAGCGCCATTAACGGCGCCGGGACAGTGGGGGTTCTTGTCGTGGGTGGTTGGCAGGTCTTGGAGGCTAACACGGATGTCGGTACGGTCGTCGCAGCCACCGTAGGTTTGACGCGTCTCCAGGGCCCGACCCGGCAGCTGATAGCCTTTTATCGACAGGTCAGTGCAACAGCTGCGAAATTTGAACTGCTGCGGCAAGCAGGCGTAGATATGGCTGACGCAGCCAATTGAACTTTACCCGGCTCGATTGCCGACCTGTTGTTTCAAGAGGATAAAGCAATGACCAATGAGGCCGGTTTTGTCTTTGTGTTGATCGTCGTCACTGGTGTGCTGATGGCAAGCAATCGGGTTCGCTATGACTTTGTCGCCTTGATAGTGGTCATCGCACTTGCCTTGAGCGGCACGCTGACAATCGGGGAAAGCCTCTCGGGCTTCGGAAACAGCGTGGTTATCCTTGTGGCGTGCCTACTGGTGCTGGGGGAAATGCTGGACAGAACCGGTGTGGCACGCGCGGTTGGTGACGCAATCATGCGCTACGGTGGCAGCCGGGAGACTAGTCTTCTGATCCTGATAATGGTTAGCACCGCCCTTTTGGGAAGCGTCATGAGTTCGACGGCAGTTGTCGCTATTTTTATTCCAATCATTCTTCGAATTTCCCAACAGACCGGAAACGACAAGGCGCGGCTTCTGATGCCGATGTCTTATGCCGCTTTGATCAGCGGCATGCTGACGCTAATCGCTACACCGCCAAACTTGGTCGTAAGCGATGAACTGGTTGCTCAGGGCTATCAGCCTTTGGGTCTGTTTTCCTTTTTCCTGATCGGCGCACTCGTTCTTTTGGTTTCCGTTGTTTTCATCCTTTTTTGGGGCCGGCATCGTCTTCGGTCAGCCTCGGAAGCCCAGGAAGAGGACTTGACGACGACCGGGACAACCCTTGCCGGGATGTGGCAGTCTTTTGATCTCCATAAGTGTCAATCGGCATTGAATAATGACCCCCCATCGGCGTCCAAATTTGACCCCCCTTGGAGCTAAGAGGGGCGTTGAGGGGGTCGTGTTTAGGTTGATTCAGGAGGGGGTGGACAGCAGGTCAAACCGAAAAGAGAGCGTAGCTCGACTGAAGGTTTGACCTGCTGTCTGTTTTGAATTTATTCCCCGATTTCGAGGTTAGTCGCGGTGGTTAATTCGCCAGCTTTCGTTCCCGGTTTCGATGATATCGCAATGGTGTGTCAGTCGATCCAGGAGAGCAGTGGTCATTTTGGCATCTGTGAACACACTCGGCCATTCAGCAAATGCGAGGTTGGTTGTTAGCAGAATAGACGTTCGCTCGTACAGTTTGCTGATGAGATGGAAGAGTAATCGTCCACCAGACTCTGCGAACGGCAGATAACCGAGTTCGTCTATAATCACGAGGTCGACGCGGATCAGCTGCTCGCTGAGCCGCCCGGCGTTGCCTTCGCGATGTTCAGCCTCCAGCTTGTTCGCGAGATCCACAGCGCTGAAGAACCTGACCCGCCGGCGGTTATTGACCGCGTGGCCCCCGATCGCTGTTGCGAGATGCGTTTTGCCCGATCCGGTTCCACCGACCAGCACGCCATTCCTGGCCTGGTCCATAAAATCGCCGTCATGAAGATTGCGCACGACTTCCTCGTTGACGGGGCTGACCGTGAAGTCGAACTCAGGTAAGGACTTGCAGACCGGGAACTTTGCGGCACCCATCTGATACCGGATCGAGCGCGCAGTCTTTTCGGCCAGTTCGGCCGTGAGGAGTTCGGCCACGACCTGTTGGGGCCGCCAGTTGTTTTTGGCTGCGGCCTGCATCACTTCGTCAAAGCAGTTGACGATGCCTGGCAACTTCAGTTGACGGGCAAGTTCGAGAATTTCCTTACGCAGTTGCATGGGAGCCTCCAAGCCTGTCATAGCGAGCGCAATCCGCGATCGGTGCCATTTTCAGCTGCAGGTGGGCAGGCGGCTCAATCGCCTTTGGCGGCGGGGGATTGGTGCGCCGAGAGACAATGTTCAGGATCGCATCGGCCTTGCGCAGGCCAGATTTTAGAGCTTCTTCGCAGGCAGCCTCGACCACATCAATGTCGTGCTGGTAAGCAGCGAAAAGAATATCGGCAAGTTGCCGGTCTCCGTCGGATGTGCCCCGCAGATGGGTCCAGATCTGCGTCATTGCCGGTGGTAGGTCCCAGTCACGGAACGGTGCTCCATTGCGCAGAGCGCCAGGCTTGCGCTTGAGGACGGGCACATAGTGCCAAGGGTTGAAGATCGTTTTTCCTCGGCCGAAGCACCGTTCGTGCTCTCCGACAATCTCACCGTCTTGGCGCAGGACAATCCGCGTGGCGTAGACCTGCAACTGGACCTGACGTCCAACAGCTCTTGCCTCAACGCTGTATTTGTTTCTTTCGAAGTTGATCAGGCAGGTTCGGCTCACGGCGACCGTCTTTTCACGGAACCCGACGAAGGGCTTCTGCAGATGCGTCAGCAGCGGCTTTTCCTGCTGGAACTCCTCCCAGACCGTCACCTCCAGGTTTTCCGGATGCCGCAGTTCTTTTGCGCGTTTGATCGCGTCTTTTTGCAGCCGGGCATTCAATTCATCGAAGTCGGCCACCTCCAGACGCGGTGTAAAACTATAGGCGCGGCTCTCCTTGACCAGATTCTCAACCTGACCCTTCTCCCAACCGGCCGCGCGCGTACAGGCGATCGGGTTCACCAGATGATGAGAACACATCCGGGAGAATGCCTTGTTGAACTTTCTTTCCTTGCCCGACAGGATCGCATCGACGGCGGTCGTCATGTTATCGTAGATCCCGTTGATGCAGCCTCCACCAAAGAATTTGAAGGCCTCGTCGTGGGCATCAAAGACCATCTCCTGCGTCTCGCGCGGATAGGCAATGGAGAATGGCATGCGGCTATGGCAAAGTTTGAAATGGGCAACCTTCACGGTCGTGAGTGCACCGTCCATCAAAACCGTCTCCACACTCCAGTCGAACTGGTACGCCTCCCCAGGATCAAAGATCAGCGGGATGAACGCCTGCGCCTGTTGTCGGCCGTGCGCAATGCGCCAATTCTTTGTGTAGCGTCGAACACTGTCATACCCGCCGCCAAAACCATCATCGGAGAGTTCCTTCCAGATTTTGGTCATCCGCTTGCGGTGTTTCTTCGGAAGCGCCTCGTTCTCCTCAAGCGTTTCATCCAGACGCGCGCGCCAAGGCCCGAGCACCGGGTATGGCTGCGATTTGCGCTCATATTTGAACTCCGTCACTCCCGATCGGATTATCTTTCGAACCGTTGCACGGCTCAAATTGAGCGAACGGCAAATTTCCTTGATGCTCTTTTTTTCGATCAGGTGTAAGCGACGCACTTTTCTAATAGTTTCCACGCAAATCATCCCGCTTGCCTCTCCATCGACTGCTCAATGAAAAGGATGTCTACAACCATAGGGAGGGGTCAAATTTGGACGCCGATTTCCCCGCTTAGGGGGTCAAAATTGCACGCTTTTCTACACCTTGCAGCTTTTCCAGAATAACGCGCTTCGGTCGTCGGGTTGAATTCGTTAGAAAGCGAACCGGAAGTCCTGTTTCGCGAATGGTTGAAACCGCCTCCGCAGCACCCGCAAGTGGCTTGTCGCCCTGATACAGAACTCCTGCGATATCAAAGAGAACGCCTTTGCTCACACCTTCCTCACAAACTACGAAAAACTCTTTCTTTCGGGTCAATTTGCCCAAGTGATGGTTCGCTCTTGACGCCCACTTAGCCATCACATAGGAAGGCGAAACACTGAGCGGGTATAGCTTAATGGTAAAGCCCCTGCCTTCCAAGCAGGCTATGTCGGTTCGATTCCGTCTACCCGCTCCAACTCAGCCCTACATCTCTGCGTCAAATGGCCCGGTCCTTTAGGCATTTTGCGCGCGGCTTCTTGACCCTGCGGGCCAGTATCGCCAAGAAACAGCAACTCCGCATTGAAGAAACAAGGGCCGCACATGGCGAGACAGACAGCCAGCACGACGACCGCGTCCGCGCCGGGCGCTAGCGAAGAAAGAGCAGGCTCGAAAAAGCTGGGCGTGCTGGCGTCGCTTTGGCCTTTCATGAAGCCGTATCGCCTGCTGATGCTGGGGGCGACATTGGCGCTGGTCCTGACGGCTGGCATGACGCTGACCTTGCCCTTGGCCGTACGTCGCGTGGTGGACAACTTCCGCATTCAGGACGGAGAACTGCTGGATTGGTATTTCCTGGCCGCGCTCGGCATTGCCGGTATTCTGGCCGTGGGCACAGGCATCCGCTACGCGCTGGTCACCCGGTTGAGAGAGCGCGTCGTCGCCGATATTCGCAAGGCCGTCTTTGACCGTGTGATCGGCATGAGCCCCGAGTTCTACGAACGCATCATGACAGGAGAGGTCCTCAGCCGGATCACCACCGACACGACGCTGATTCAATCGGTGATCGGGTCATCTGTCTCGATTGCACTGCGCAACCTGCTGATGTTTGTCGGAGGGTTGGTTCTGATGCTGCTGACCTCAGCCAAGCTGACAGCGTTGGTTCTGCTGCTGATCCCCGTTGTTGTGGTGCCAATTCTGGTGCTGGGCCGCAGGCTCCGAGCCATCAGCCGCGAGAATCAGGACTGGATCGCGGCCTCATCGGGCAACGCGGGCGAAGCGCTGGGGGCGGTACAGACCGTGCAGGCCTTTACCCACGAACGCGCAAGCCGCCAGCAGTTCGGCGACATGACTGAGACCTCGTATGTCGTCTCGCTGCGGCGTATCCAGACGCGGGCCATTCTGACGGTCATCGTGATCTTTTTGGTCTTCTCAGGCATCGTTGGGGTGCTGTGGATGGGGGCCAATGACGTGCGAAATGGGGTTATGACCGAAGGGGTTCTGATCCAGTTCGTCATCTACTCGGTCATCATGGCAGGCTCTGTCGCTGCCCTGTCCGAGATCTGGAGCGAGCTTCAGCGTGCTGCAGGGGCCACTGAACGGTTGGTTGAGCTGTTGAATGCCGAAGACACGGTGATCGACCCGTCCCAAGCAAAACCGTTGCCGCAACCGGTGCGCGGAGAGATCAAGTTCGAAGAGGTCACCTTCCGCTATCCTGCGCGGCCCGATGTGGTGGCGCTGGACAAGCTCAGCCTGCAGGTTAATCCCGGCGAGACGGTTGCCTTCGTTGGCCCCTCGGGCGCGGGAAAAACAACGGTGGTTCAGTTGCTTCAGCGGTTCTACGACCCGAACTCGGGGCGCGTGATGCTGGATGGGATGGACCTGCAAAACCTGAACCGGGCAGATTTCCGCCAGCATATGGCGCTGGTCCCGCAGGATCCGGTTATTTTTGCCGCCTCTGCTCGTGATAATATACGCTTTGGCCGTCTGGATGCCTCAGACGCCGAGGTCGAGGCCGCCGCGCGTGCTGCTGCCGCGCATGACTTCATCGCGGCACTGCCCGAAGGCTACGACAGTTTCGTTGGCGAACGGGGAGTGATGCTGTCCGGAGGGCAGAAACAGCGGATCGCTATTGCACGCGCCATTTTGCGGGATGCGCCTGTTCTGTTGCTGGACGAGGCGACCTCGGCGCTGGATGCGGAAAGCGAACGGGCCGTGCAGGGGGCGGTTGATCAGATGCGCGCCGGGCGCACGACCTTGATCGTGGCGCACCGGCTGGCAACCGTGAAGAAGGCAGACCGCATTGTGGTGCTGGAGGCCGGTCGCATCGTCGCCCAAGGCACGCATGACGATCTGGTGGCGCAAGGGGGTCTTTACGCCCGATTGGCCCGTCTTCAGTTCACTGACGGCGTCGCCGCGGAATAAAGTGACGCTCCGGCAATCACCGTTTCGCCGTAGCGTCATTCTACATTTTCAACTTTTCCCTCGCTAAGCCCTTGCTTGCGCCGCCAAGGTTGTGATCCCATCTGAGGTAAGATCACTCCGCGTGTGGCGCGCGGGAGAATAAAACACGGGGAGGAGCCACATGGCCTTTGTTGGCAAGGAAGACAAAGCGCGTATTGAACAGGAAATGGCATGGGAGGACCGCGACCTGCCGGTGACGTTCCACCAGCTGCTATCGCGCACCGCAGAGAAATTTCCAAACCACAACGCGGTCAGTTTTCAGCTGTTTTCAGGTCCGAATGACAAGGCCGAGACGCTGACATGGTCCAACCTTCTAGGGCAGGTCAATCAGGCGGCCAACCTGTTTCGCTCGCTCGGGATCGGCGAAAACGACGTGGTGGCCTATATCCTGCCAAATTGTAACGAGACGCTGGTGACCCTGATGGGCGGTGCCGTGGCCGGTATCGTAAACCCGATCAACCCGCTGCTCGAGCCGGAACAGATCGCCGCCATTCTGCGCGAGACTGGCGCTAAGGTTGTCGTCACGCTCAAGTCCTTCCCGAAAACGGATGTGGCGCAGAAGGTGGAAGAGGCCGTGCGCCATGCGCCCAAGGTCAACACCATTCTCGAGATTGACCTGAACCGCTATCTGACACCGCCGAAATCCTGGATCGTCCCGTTCCTGCGCCCAAAAATGGGCGACAAGGCAAAGCTCGCGCATGCGGACTATAAGAACTTCAATCAGGAATTGGCCAAACAGCCCACGACACTGAACTTCGCAGACAGCACCGAGGACCGGGTGGCCTGCTACTTCCACACGGGCGGCACGACCGGCATGCCGAAGGTGGCGCAGCACAAATACTCGGGCCTGATCTACAATGGCTGGCTGGGCAATACGCTGTTGTTTGACGAAAACGACGTCATCATGTGCCCGCTGCCGATGTTCCACGTCTTTGCCGTGCATGTGATCTGGATGGCGGCCGTGTCCTCGGGCGCGCATGTGATCTTCCCGACACCTCAGGGATATCGCGGCGATGGCGTGTTCGACAATTTCTGGAAGCTGATCGAACGTTGGAAGGTCAGTTTCATCATCACCGTGCCCACGGCGATCTCGGCCAAGATGCAACGACCCGTGGATGCTGATATTTCCTCGGTGAAAACGGCGTTCTCCGGCTCAGCCCCGCTGCCGGTGGAACTGTTCCGGCGGTTCGAAGAGACAACAGGCGTGACCATCGTCGAAGGCTACGGCCTGACCGAGGCCACCTGCCTTGTCTCGTGCAACCCGGTGGATGGTGAGAAAAAGATCGGCTCGATCGGGATTCCCTTCCCCTACACCGATGTCAAAATCCTGCAGGACGGCCCGGACGGCCCCAAGGAATGCGCGGTGGATGAGATTGGCGAAATCTGCGTTTCTAACCCCGGTGTCTTTGCAGGCAATACCTATACCGAGACCGACAAGAACGAGAACCTGTACCACTACGACAAGTATCTGCGCACAGGCGATTTGGGTCGCTTTGATGAGGATGGATATCTCTGGATCACCGGTCGTGCGAAAGACCTGATCATTCGTGGCGGCCACAATATTGACCCTGCCGAGATCGAAGAGGCCCTGCTGGGGCATGAGGCCGTGGCCTTCGCAGGTGCCATTGGTCAGCCCGACGCCCATTCCGGTGAGGTGCCTTGCGCATTCGTAGAACTGGTGGAGGGAGCTTCGGTGACCGAAGAGGTTTTGATGGAGTTCTGTAAGGTCCATGTTCATGAGCGCGCGGCTCAGCCCAAGCACATGACAATTCTGACCGAATTGCCCAAGACTGCCGTTGGTAAGGTGTTCAAACCTGATCTGCGCAAGCACGCGATCACCCGGATCTACAATGGCGCGCTTGAGCAAGCTGGCGTTGATGCCCGTGTCGTCTCGGTCATCGACGACAAGAAGCGTGGCCTTGTCGCGCAGCTTGACGCGAACGGCACATCCGAGGACGATGTCAGCAAAGTGCTGGGCGCGTACACCCGGCCGTGGGAGTGGGCAGCCTAACCGGGAGGGAACATGGATTATGAACGTCTGATTGATGAGGAAACTTGGGCGTTCATAAGACGCACGGCGGAAAGCTATCCTGACGATGCCGTGGATCTGTCAATCGAAGACCAGCGCAAGGTCTATGACGCGATGTGTCAGGACTTTCGTCAGCCACGGCCCGAAGGGGTAGAGGTGCAGGACCTGTCTGCCAATGCCGTGCCGGTCCGCCTTTATACCGCAGGGCAACCGACACGAACCGTCGTCTATTTCCATGGCGGCGGTTTCGTCGTTGGGGGGCTGGATAGCCACGACGACGTTTGCGCCGAGATTTGCGCCCAGACCGGATATCGGATTGTCGCCGTCGACTACCGCCTGTGTCCCGAACATGTGCATCCGGCCCAGTTTCAGGATTGTTGGACTGCTACAAACTGGGCGGCGGACGAGTTCGGCGACCCGATGATCCTGGCTGGCGACAGTGCAGGGGGCAATCTGGCCGCATGTGTCGCTCATCACGCACGGGGGCGGCTAGAGAACATCTTGGGGCAGGTCCTGATCTACCCCGGGCTGGGCGGCGACACGTCCAAAGGTTCGTATATCGAACACGCGCATGCGCCGTTGCTGACGCTTGAGGATATTAAGTTCTACGAAACCGTCAGATGCGAAGGGCCAACTCCGAGCGGCGATCCAAGTTTTGCACCGCTTCGGGACACCGACTTCTCGAACTTGCCGCCGACTGTTGTCGTCACTGCGGATTGCGACCCTCTCAGGGACGATGGATCAGACTATTGCGCTGCAATCCAGGCTGCCGGAGGACGGGCCGAGTGGATCAACGAACCGGGCCTTGTCCACGGCTATCTGCGCGCCCGAACCTCGGTTAAGCGCGCTGCTGATAGTTTTGAACGGATTTCCATCGCCATTGAGGCGCTGGGGCAGGGGATCTGGTCCTACGACTAACCGATCTGGGTTCCAGGCTAGAACAGGAATGCCTGCCCAAGTTCAGGGCATTCCTGTCGCCGTATGTGGCAGCGAAGCGTTCTGATCAGCTCAGGAACGGTTTGGCCTTCATCGTGTCTGCCAGCGGCGCGCCCATACGGGTCAGGATGGTAGGAGCCAGCTGTAACTGGTCGATCACCGTATCGGCTTCGGGGCCTTCTGCATCGCCGAAATAATACAGTGCGGTTTCCTGTTGCAACGTGCTCCGCCCACCGTGGTGGCCGCGTTCGTCCTGCCCGTGATCTGCGGTGACGATGACCTCATAGCCCAGCTTGCGCCAGTTCGGAATAAAGGGGGCCAGCATCTCATCCATCACGAAGCAGGCGTGGTCCATTTCCTCGCAATCGTGGAAGAAGCGATGGCCCATGCTGTCCAAGGTGCAGGTGTGCAGGATGCCATAGTCCAAACCATGGCGCAGGCACAGGTTCGTCAGCGTGGCAAACAGATCGACGTCACAGGGCGTCATCTGGTTGGCCTTGCCATAGCCGGTCATGCTGTGGAACCGGCCATGGTTGATGGTTTGGCTCTCCGGCTCGTCATATTCTACGTCGCGCACATAGTCGAACGGATGACGGTTGAAGAATTGCGACCAATAGCTGTGCGTCACGGCTCCGGTCACGCCTCCGGCCTCGCGGACCTGGCCGAACACGTCCTTGTGGCTTAGGCGGAAGACATTG
>NZ_CBDAQX010000034.1:0-14347 GCF_965199275.1 Ruegeria sp.
CGACCGAAAATCGCCTCGAGGTCCATTGGGACCCACTTCGTTTTTCGTGCGAGCAAATTGCGACGACGCAGGTCGCGGCCCAGCGTCGCACTTCGATGTCGATCGCAACTCCGGCTCTTGCCTTTCGTCTGCCCGAAGTCACCTCGCTCGTCGGCTCCGGCCTTTGCTCCGTTTTCTACTTCGGCTCTTGCCGTTCGCACTGTCTCTGTTTGCCCGAAGTCTCCGACCCCGGCTTTCGCCTTCTTTCTCGCCGAAGCTTCCGACCTCGGCTCTTTGCCTTTGCCTTTGCCTTTGCCTTTGCCTTTGCCTTTCCTTTTCTCTCTGACCGAGATCTCCGACCTCGGCTCCGACCTTTGCACCGTCTTTCGACCGAAGTCTCCGACCTCGACTCCGGCCTTCGCACCGTCTCTCTGCCCGAAGTCTCTCCGACCTCGGCTCCGGCCTTCGCACCGTCTCTCTGCCCGAAGTCTCTCCGACCTCGGCTCCGGCCTTCGCACCGTCTCTCTGCCCGAAGTCTCTCCGACCTCGGCTCCCGCCTTCGCACCGTCTCTTTGCCCGAGATCTCCGACCTCGGCTCCGACCTTTGCACCGTCTTTCGACCGAAGTCTCCGACCTCGACTCCGGCCTTCGCACCGTCTCTCTGCCCGAAGTCTCTCCGACCTCGGCTCCGGCCTTCGCACCGTCTCTCTGCCCGAAGTCTCTCCGACCTCGGCTCCCGCCTTCGCACCGTCTCTCTGCCCGAAGTCTCCGACCTCGGCTCCGGACCTCCTCCGGCCTTCGCACCGTCTCTCTGCCCGAAGTCTCCGACCTCGGCTCCCGCCTTCGCACCGTCTCTCTGCCCGAAGTCTCCGACCTCGGCTCCCGCCTTCGCACCGTCTCTTTCGCCCGAAGTCTCCCACCTCGGTTCACCGTCTTTCGCACCGAAGTCTCCGACCTCGACCGGCCTTCGCACCGTCTCTCTGCCCGAAGTCTCTCCGACCTCTCCGACCTCGGCTCCGCTCCCGCCTTCGCACCGTCTCTCTGCCCGAAGTCTCCGACCTCGGCTCCCGCCTTCGCACCGTCTCTCTGCCCGAAGTCTCCGACCTCGGCTCCCGCCTTCGCACCGTCTCTTTCGCCGAAGTCTCCCACCTCGGTTCCGGCCTTCGCACCGTCTCTTTGCTTGAAGTCTCCGACCTCGGCTCCGACCTTTGCACCGTCTTTCGACCGAAGTCTCCGACCTCGACTCCGGCCTTCGCACCGTCTCTTTGCCCGAGATCTCCGACCTCGGCGTTCTCACCGTCTCTTTCGACCGAAGTCTCCCACCTCGGCTCCGGCTCCTTGTCCGAGGTCTCTCGACCTCGGTTCGCTTCTCTTTTTTTCGCGGGACTTCGCGTCGTGGCAGCGGCGGCTTTTTTTTGATCGCCTCTGCGCGCTCCGCCGCTGCCGAAACCGTCGAAGTGCGCGCTCGAGAGGCGCGATCGTGTGAGACCTTCGGGGCTCTCTCAACGCTTCGCGATCGCCATGCCGCTCAGGCGAGAACGAGACCCCGGCCTCCTCGCCGCTCGTCTGGCGGCGATCTTCTTGTCTGTCGATATTCAGTCCACGATTCGAGAATCGAGCTGTCCGGCCGCTCGCCTGATGGCCGACGGCCGTCGCGGGCCGCCGACCGGCACCGAGCCGGACGTGAGTGGTTCGAGCACCGACGTCCGCAGGACGCCGGCTATCTGTCGCCCCGTCGGGGACAAGCGACCGACATTCCGCGAGGTCGAGGATCGCACTTTTTCGGTTCGGATTCCGACTTAGAGGCGTTCAGCCGTAATCCGACAGACGGTAGCTTCGCGCCATCGGCCCGTCGACCGAGCACGCGTACCAAACGTTTGAGGCTGTGGTTCCTCTCGTACTGAACAGCATTGCCGTCACCATCCTCGACGGAGTTGCCGACGCGCGAGCCGAGACCCGCGCGCCGCAGCGACTTCGCGCTTCGTTAGCACCAGTGTGGTCTTTGCCGATTGAATCGGTAGGGTAAAACTAACCTGTCTCACGACGGTCTAAACCCAGCTCACGTTCCCTGTTAGCGGGTGAACAATCCGACGCTTGGCGAATTCTGCTTCGCAATGATAGGAAGAGCCGACATCGAAGGATCAAAAAGCAACGTCGCTTCGGACGCTTGGCTGCCACAAGCCAGTTATCCCCACGGTAGTTTTTCGAACACCTCTCGCCGTTGCGCCCGACGATGAGCCCCGCCGCTTTGTGGCCCGGCGAAGAGACACGCGCGAGCCGGCAAACGGGGCTTCATAAACTTTCCAGCACGAAAGGATCGTTAGGCCGTGCTTTCGCAGTCGTTATTTGCACTGAAGATTTCGATCGACCGGGCTTTTGCCCTTATGTTCTGCACGAGATTTCCGTTCGCGATGAGCCCGACTTGGGATGCCTGCGTTATTCTTTGACAGATGTACCGCCCCAGTCAAACTCCCGTTCCGGGAGTGTCCGTCGCGTCGGAGACGAGCCGCTCGACCGGCCGCGCCCCGCCAGGGAGACGCGACCGCGCGGCCCGCTTGCGCGCTTTCATCGTACGTTCGTTTGCCTTCGACGTTAGCAGAGAGGTGCGATCGGAGTAGTGGTGTTGCACTGCGACTGACGTCTCCCACTTACTCTTTACCTCCGTCGCACCTTCACAGTCTCGCGTGACTAGAGTCAAATTCAACAGGGTCTTCTTTCCCCGCCGATCCGCCCAAGCCCGTTCCCTTGGCTGTGGGTTCGCTAGAGAGCAGCCAGGGACAGTGGGAATCTCGTTCATCCATTCATGCACGTCACTAATCAGATGACGAGGCATTTGGCTATTTAATGGTCTCAGTTCGTCTTCATATGACCAACCGTTGGTGATGTTCCGGCGGAGATACTCCGAACCGAGACAATATTTCGGACTTCGGGAATGACTCCCTGGGTCCCGTACCCATCAGCCGACGACAGCTCGATCGACCCCAGATCGATCACTCACTTAGTCCTTCCAACGCGACGTGCTTCGACTTAACTCCGATGTTAGGAGAAGGAGCACGCCGAGTGCAACCTTCAGTTCCGGATCTCAAACGACTAAAGGCGACACAGCCCCTCTCAGGGACGAAGTCCGGGGTAAACTTCACCCTGGGCGTTTTGCTCTTTCAACGCCATTTGTGACTGTGAATTGCCACGACGGGGCGTCGCGGTAGCCCTTCGGGCATTGATTCACGTGCCACGGGGACTAGGCCCTCTTTTGCGAGTGAGCAGGCTGGTCTTCTTTGCCTGCGCATGTGCATCGCCTGCATTCATAACTCGACTGGCAATTACGCCATCTTTTTCACATCGCGACGTCAGTTTGTCAATTAGCTGGGATCGACCAGCCTCTGATGTTCAACATCCACCAAGATCTAATCCCTTCTCATTAGATCGACCCCAGCTCCTTGGCTAGGTCTTATTCCGACTTTTCCTTCTCAGCTTTCGAGGGGACTTCCAGCCCATGAACCATTTGAAGATGGCCCACGAGCCTTCGATCGCCCTCGTCTGCATGAGTTGCACTTCTCCGGGCCCAAGGCCCATTGCCGACAACTTGGCTGCCATTTGCTGTGTAATGGCCCCTCTCGCTCCGACGATGACTCCATCAAATTCCAGGTCATTACAACCCAGGTATTTCCGGAAACCATCGCCGTGTGGTGCATATTTCGTGATCTTGTCCTTTCTAGCGGTGGCAAGCCGCTTTCGCGAAGTCTCGTATGGGACATGTGCATCCAAAATCAGGCCCTTGCCATCTTTCTTTGCACAGAGGTCCGGTCTCAACACTTGATCTTGTTCGGGAGACACGATTCTCGGTTCATTCAGCACCACATGTCCATTCTTCCGGAGCCTTTTCTTCACTACATCGAGCACCATATTATGGCGTCGAATCCGCATACGAGTCGTTGTCCGGCAGTTTTGAAGGATATGAGATATAGTCTCACCACCCTCTCCACATGCTCGGCAAGATGGTATCGACTTCCCCCTCCCTCGTACCATAGTCTCACCACAAGGTAGAGTTTGGGTTCGCAGCATGCTTGCGAATATAAAGACTCCGCCGCAACGTCTCCTGTCGCAGAGTCCGTCACGTTGCCATCTACAGTTCAGCCGACCGGTAAAAGCTTCAGCGCCGCGGCCTTGAGTGGACTTGCGCCATCGATCCCAACGAAACTGGTTGAGAGAGGCGCGCCGCGCGCAGGGATCGAGGCCTCGGGTACGCACCAAGTTCCGCTCGAAAGCGGAGATCTCGGCTCCCCAAAGACCAGCGTCAACTATCGATTTCACATGCGTGTCGGAGGTCTGGGACATTCCGTCCCTTAGCCGCACTTTCGCCAGATAGGTCACCTCCGTAACGTTTGGGATTCCAAGGCCTCCCATTCGTATCGGGAGGTGGATCCACTCCTTTGAGAGATTGGCGGGGCTGTGCAGGATCTTACATACAGCCCTCCTCACATGACGGTCTAATTTCTGGCATGTTTCAATCGAAACTCGTCCCAAGGCTAATCGGTATCTCCACCTTGGCAATATGAAGGATCGAATAAATTCGATCTTCTGCTTCGGCTTCAAAGCCGATCCCACCAGGCGAGTCGTGTCGCATTTGCCTTGCTCCGCAAGGACCTTTCCAATTCCCCCGGCCCCAAACTGGATGCCGAGATATCTTGTGGAGCCGTCAGGCCCCACTGTGGGAAGATCGATATCACCCACTCTGAGAAATGGTTTCGTCACAATACGAAGCTGCTTTTTCGACCCCACTTTTTTGAGCCCCACTGAATAGGACTTCCGTGGGTTTATTTTCATCCCACGTTGAGACATAAATGTCTCGGTCTTCTTCAGAAGACACTCAATTCCGGTCAGCGATTCACTTACCAACACCAAGTCATCGGCGAAGGCCATAATCGAAATCGGGGAGGCGTTCCGCCGTCTGTATCCTAGGCGAGGATCCAACTCGTCCACAAGCTCGTCCATCACTATATTAAATAGCAACGGGGAAAGCGAGCAGCCTTGCTTCACCCCACTTCGGATTTCTATCTCGGTCGTCTCTGATCTTCCGTTCGAGATTCGCGTGGACGCTCCATCATAGAGCTCCTTTACAACTTCAATGAAGTGTTCCGGGCAACTTTGACGTCGCAGTCCTCGAAACAAGAGGACATGGTTTACCGAATCGAAAGCCTTCGCTAGATCCAGGAACACCACAAAGATGCTCCGGTTTCTTGTCCGAGCTTCACGAAGCAATCCGTGAAGCAGAATTATGTGCTCAGCACAACCTTCTACCTCTCTGAACGCCTTTTGGAGTGGGTTCAGCTCAACCACGCCCTTCAACCGCCGAGCCAGGATCTTCGTATAGAGGCGGATCAAATGGGAACCGATAGTAATCGGTCTCCAATTCCCCACCTCCTCAGTCCGATCCTTCGTCTTTGGGATCAGGGTAGTGCGGCATCGCTTCGTCCACTGAGGTGTCCGCCCAGCTGCCAACCAGCAGGAATAGATCAGAGCCAAAACCGAAGCTCCGACCCTTCTCAAATCCCTGACCGAAATGCCATCTGGTCCGCCTGCGGAGTGCGCCTTCTGATCTTTCAAAGCAACACCCACCTCTTCGGGTGTGATCGGGTCTAACAATCTGTCTTCGCAACCTTTTTCGATGTTTACCTTCATCTTCATCGTCATAGAAGGGCTACTGATAGCCTTCTCAGAGAACCTTTCTCTGTAGACCCGTTCAACCTGCCCGATGGCAGGCGGTCTCGGATTGATCGCCCCATCATCCAAGAGGACCTTCGCAAGGCCCCTTCGATCCTTCCGCCACATTTCTTGAGTCGTGCGATAGCGTACTTGCCTCCGCTGCCTCCCACTGAGTTGAGAGTCACGCCAGTCTTTAAGTTCAGGCCTTCCACTCTTTCGCATCCTTTCCTTGAATAGGAATGGGTACGATTGTCTTAAGACCTGGTCTAGCTCTTCCACTGACGACTGTGGCCATCCTTGTGCGTGTCCCTTGCAGGCACACTCGAAAAACTCGAGATACTTGGAGTCGCCTTCCTTCATAAACGACTTCAAAGTATCACACAGAGAGGGTTGCGGGACGGGTGACAGTTCCTCCATGAGGTTCTGGCCCGTTTGTTCCCTCGCTAGCTTAAAGTCTTGCACAAGCTCTTTGTACTTTGCCTGCTTGCGCATCTGGCGGATTTGCTCACTCGTTCGTTCGATTACCTTTTGCGCAGCAAGAGCTTTATTGATGAATCGGGTGGTTGGAGGTAGTTCCACCTCAGCTTCGGCGAGGATTACGAGTTCAGCATCTTCGTATCCTCTTCGTTTGCGATTGTCTTCCACTTCCAATCGCCTATGAAACACTTCGGGATGCTTTGCCTTCATATGTTGGCTAAGCCCCCTCTGGGAATCATATCCCGAGCTGCAAAGCTCACATCGGAATTCGAATATTCTCCCCGATGTGCTGGCTATTTGGCCCCGGCAGCGAGCAAAGTGACAGCTCACCTGGGTCAGACGCTCGAATTTCTTCTTACACTTCCCACAAGTGTAGCCGACAACGCTCTTACCGTGTACTTCAATCCAGTGCCGGTTCGCGTCCTTACTCGAGGAGCAATTTACATCGCATCTCGGGCATCTCAGCTTGCCAGAACCTTCATAAAGCACGTCGAGTTCGCCTCTGATCACGTCTTGGGCGCAATCATTTTTGCACCCAGTCAAATTCCTTTCCGATCCGTCATTAGTAACCGTCCCAGTATTTTTCCTTCTTCTTGTCGTAATCAGTGTTTTTCTTAGGCCGTTAGGGGGATTGGCCCCAACGGCCGCACCGATGCGGTTGCTAGGCACGCCCTTTCAGGCCTCACCAGAGTGCCTCAATGACTTAGCTTCGCCCTTTAGCGTCTTCCGTCACCGGAATCGGCCTACAGAGGCCGGCCGACAAATGAAACCCACCATCATTGCGCCCGACCCCCACACAGGGGTACTGAGCTCTCTCACCGAGCATGTACCGACTTATCCGCCATCACGATGCGTCCATGCTAACTCTTCAAGGTGTCATCCGACCCTCGTCACTCGACGTAACAGAGAGTCTATTAAGAGAGTCATAGTTACTCCCGCCGTTTACCCGCGCTTGTTCGAACTTCTTCACTTTGACATTCAGAGCACTGGGCAGAAATCACGTTGCGTCAACACCGGCCGACGGCCGTCGCATTGCTCTGTTTTAATTAAACAGTCGGATTCCCCTTGTCCGTTTTCAGTTCTTGATCGATACTTGTTGCACGATGCACCGCCGATCTTCCCTCGCGCTCGCTTGCCGCTTTCGCCGTCCGCTCGCCGCTCGCGCAAAACCGCCTCGGTCCCCGCGAAGGGACGTTCGAACGATAGTGCGCTCGCGATCTCGCCTTCGGCGTCCGGGCGCACGAGCCGAAAGTCAGGCTCGATCAGTGCGTATCTCGAGAGCCAATCCTTTTTCCGAAGTTACGGATCGATTTTGCCGACTTCCCTTGTCTGCATTGTTCGTTATCGGCCAGAGGCTACTCGCCTCGGAGACCTGCTGCGGTCGATCGGTACGCGCTCGCACGAGATTCAACTGCACTTGCCCGGATTTTCACGGGACGGCTCGGAGGCACCGGACGACGCCCAGCACGGACGTCGCTTTTCGGCCGCGCCGCCCACCGCTTCTCCGCTCGACGCGATTCCGCGGTCGACGTACTTCTGGCGACCTTACCAAGAAAAGAGAGCTCTTCCCGGGCTCCTGAGTCATCGTCTCCGGGGGTGTTTGCGTCGCCGCCAGGCCCCGGACCGCGCGAACGGCCCGAAGGCAAATCTCCGTGTCGAGGCTCGGGAATCGATGCCCGATTCCCTTTCGGTCGGCCAGGGACGCGCGCGCGCGCACCGAGTCGCGCTCGCCGTCCCCGCTGTGTCGCGGCACCTCGCCGCCACCCTCAGGCGCGGCTACACCACGATCGATCGACGTTCGCGTGGAACCCTTCTCCACTTCGGCCTTCGAGGGTTTCGCTTGAATGTTTGCTACTACCACCAAGATCTGCACCGCCGACCGCTCCGGCCGAGCTCGCGCCCCGGCCTTCGACGCGATCGGCGCGCCCGCCTACTCGAACGGGCGTGCGTCGCACGTTCGCTGTCGTGTCTCGTCGTGCACGCGTTCGACGGAGCACGGGCCCGACGCTCCAGCGCCATCCATTTTCAGGGCCGATCGATTCGGCAGGTGAGTCGTTACACATTCCTTAGCGGTTGCCGACTTCCATGGCCACCGACCTGCTGTCTCTATCGATCGACACCTTTTGTGGGCTCTGATGAGCGTCGCGTCGGGCGCCTTGTCTCCGCGTTCGGTTCATCCCGCATCGCCAGTCCTGCTTACCAAGAGTGGCCCACTCGGCAAAAGAAATCGTCGTCCGCCGGCGGCCTTTTTCCGGCTTCGCGAAGGCGCTCGGCCGTTCACGAATTGCGCAACGCTTCTGCTTTTTGCGCGCCTTCCCGTCGCTTGCCAATTGAAAGTTCGAGAATAGGTCGAGGACTTTTCGTCCCCGATCGATTGGCTTCTGCTACGTTTTCCGAGCAACTGAGCTCAACCTCTAATCGTTCGCTTTACCAGACACGATTTCGCGTTCCCTTGCCGGCTATCCTGAGGGAAACTTCGGCGGGAACCAGCTATTAGAAGGTTCGATTGGTCTTTCGCCCCTACGCTTAGGTCGGACGATCGATTTGCACGTCAGAATCGCGGCGGCCTTCCACCGGACTTTCGTCCGGCTTCGGCCTGCCCGAGCGTAGTTCACCATCTTTCGGGTCCTTGCAAATGCACTTCGGTTAGAGCCGCGCTTTGTCGCGCCTCCGAAGAGACGCGGTACGCGACCCCACTTTCGATCCGGCCCGCTGCCGACGTCGGCCGGCCAGCGGCTTCTCGTTTGCTCGCCTTCGCTTCGCATCGAGGCTTTTCGTTCGTTCGTTTCTCTTTGCTTGCGCATGCGTTAGACTCCTCGGTCCGTGTTTCAAGACGGGTCGCCAGGGCCGCAGCCGAATGAGCCGCGGACTGAGCGTCGTTCAGAGACGCCGATCCTCTCTCCCAGACCCGAGCGAGACTTCGGAAGCTCGCGTCGCCGAACGCCGCGCGAAGGCGACAGACGGTTTCGTGACGGAGCGACTTCGGTCCCGAGCACCTCGAGCCGGTCGCGGCCTTCTTCGGCGACGGTCAACGACGGCCGCAAAACACAAAGCTTCGCGGCCGAGCGACCGGGCCGAACGCCGGCTCGCCCTCGCGGTTTCTTTTCCTTCGGACGGTTTCGCGTTCTCTTTGACTCTCTCTTCAGAGTCCTTTTCAACTTTCCCTCGCGGTACTTGTTCGCTGTCGGTCTCGCGGTCGGTGTCGAGCCTCGGATGGGGCGAACCACCCGGCTTCGGGCTGCGTTCTCAAACGACCCGACTCTCGAACCGACGCGCCGTTTCGACCTCGCGGCTCGCGCGCGATGCGGGCCCGACACCCTCGCTGGGCCGGATCCGATCGGGGAGAGTTGCGCGCGCTCGCCTCTCGGCCTACTTCGACTGCCGCCGGTCCTTGCGCCACATGTCGACGGCCGTCCTCTCGGTCGGCCGGATTCGGCGCTAGGCTCTGTTCGCTTTTCCACGATCGTCGTTTCGCTTCACTCGCCGTTACTGAGAAAACCCCAGTTGGTTTCTTTTTCCACCGCTTAGTAATATGCTTAAATTCGGCGGGTAGTCCCGCCCGACCTCAGGTCTCGTTTTTCGGCAGGCAGATTTCAGCTCAGTTGTTCCCTCTTCGAGTCGAGTCGGCACATTTCGTTTCCTGTTTACCATCGCTGTCGCCGCTCGCTCTCTCGCACGGTTTCATGTATATAATCTCGAGCCCGATCGCTTAAAACACGTCGCGCTTCCGTGCTCTGCCGCATCTCGCATGCTCGGATCGGTGCGCTGCACCACGGCGACCGCCGGCATTTTGTTACTTCACGATTCTGTAGAGACCCTGAGGCGGACGAGGCCCCGTGATTATCGTAAGGCGAAGCCGTAATGCACGTTCAGATTGTCGACGATCAATGTACTTTGCAAATCACACCACTTCTCGCAGCTTGCTGCGTCCTTCATCGACCCGCGAGCCGAGTGGTCCACCGTCAGAAGTGATCGAGTCTTTTCTTTTCGGTTCTGCCGTCTTTCGAGTGTTTGCTACTTTTCGTGTTTCGACCGACCGCGTGCTCGCCCCGAGCCCCGCGGTCCTTTCCCCAACGACATGGCGGTCGTGCGCAGCTTTTTTTGACGTTACCCGGCTTTTTCTTCGGGGTCGACTCGACGCCACCGAAGGCGTCGTGCCGCCCGCTGCGCGGGGATTCTGTTCCACCATCTTTCGGATGTTAGCAGCATTCTTTCGGCGACTCGGCGTCAGGAACGCCGTGCCACACTCGCTTCTCGATGATCTCGCCGTCTGCCGCCTGCTGCATTGATCGAATCTTCGGCGAGCATCGCGTGTGAACAATCAATCCTGTTTTCGGTAAGCGACGTTCTTTTTGCGACTTGCGCCGCTTCATTGGAGCTCGTCGACCGCCGCGAACCGTCCGTCAATTCGCCGACGAGCTCCGTGAGCAACCATCTTTCGGGTGTTAGCAGCATTCTTTTCGATCTCGATGATCTCGCCGTCCGCCGCCGCCTGCTGCATCGATCGTATCTTCGGCGAGCATCGCGCGTGAACAATCCGACTTCGAGGTGAACGGCGTTCTCTTTGCGACTCTCGCCGCTTTTCCGAGCTCGTCGGCCGCCGCGCACCGTCCGTCAATTCGCCGACGAGCTTCTTTCGTTCGCAGTGTTCCTTTCGATCGCCGCGCCGCGTGCTCGCCCCGAGCCCCGCGCGCTCTCGATTCGCCTTCCGTCCGTCCGTCCGTCCGTCCGTCCCCTGCGACACGGCGGTCGCGCGCGCAGCCATCTCTCTGCGCGGGGACTTTCTTTTCGAGTCTCGTTCGCAGTGTTCTTTTCGATCGTCGCGCAGCGTGCTCGCCCCGAGCCCCGCCTTTCGCGCGTGTGAGTCTCGTTCGTTCTTTTTGGCTCGCTCGCCTCGAGCGCAGCAGCACCTCGGTATCTCGGTAATGATCCTTCCGCAGGTTCACCTACGGAAACCTTGTTACGACTTTTACTTCCTCTAAGCGCTCGAGTTCGATCGCCTTTTCGGCCGGCGCCGACCCGCGGGCTCGCGCCCGCGGAAGTGCGGCGGTCGATCGATCGGACGACCTCGCTAGAACGCTCGATCGGTAGTAGCGACGGGCGGTGTGTACAAAGGGCAGGGACGCAGTCGGCGCGAGATGATGACTCGCGCCTACTGGGAATTCCTGGTTCGAGAGAAATACTTTCAAGCCTCTGTCCCGACTACGATCGGGTTTCGTTTGGTTTCACGAGCCTCTCGGCCCGCGGACCATCTCGCGACGGACGCGCGCGAACGCGCCCGCGCACGAGACCGACGGCGCTGCGTCGTTCCGGTCCTCTTGCTGCTCCGACCATTGTAGCACGCGTGCGGCCCCGAACATCGAAGGGCATCACAGACCTGTTATCGCTCGATCTCGTGCGGCTTAACCGCCGCCGGTCCTTCTGAGAATACTTTAGCGTCCGCGCACGGAGTCCGTGCGGCCGGACGCGACCCGATCGCAGTCTGGCGACGCGCGGCGCTGACGACCCCCGCGAAGGAGCCGCCGCAAGACCCGCGAGTCGCGCAGCATCGGGCTCGCATACATGAGTAAATTCGAGTCTCGTTCGTTATCGGAATCAACCAGACGAATCGTTCCACGAACTAAGAACGGCCATGCACCACCATCCGCTAAATCGAGAAAGAGCTTTCAATCTGTCAATCCTCGTAACGTCCGGGCCGGGTGAGTTTCCCCGCGTTGAGTCAAATTAAGCCGCAGGCTCCACTCCTGGTGGTGCCCTTCCGTCAATTCCTTCAAGTTTCAGCTTTGCAACCATACTTCCCCCGGAACCCGAAGACTCCGGTTTCCCTCCCGGCACGGCCACCCCGACATGCCCGATCCCTCGGCCGGCGTGCGACGCGCGGACTCGCAAGACCGCCTCCGCGACGGGAGACGCGCGAGCGCCGGCGTGCAGCGCGCGACCGGACGAGATCTTTGAATACGTGGGCGACCATGCGGTCGGCATCGTTTACGGTCGGAACTACGACGGTATCTGATCGTCTTCGAACCTCCGACTTTCGCTCTTGATTAAGGAAAACGTCCTTGGCAGACGCCTTCGCTTCTGTTCGTCTTGCGCCGATCCACGGATTTCACCCCTCCCGGCACAGTACGAATGCCCCCGTCCGTCCCTCTTGATCATTGCCACGCGCACATATCTCGACGCCGGCGGCGGAGCCGCGGCCGTCTTCCGTTGTACCATGCACGACTGTTCTCGGTCGACTTCGAACCTCGCGGCCCGAGTCTTTGCTTATCGTCGACCTGCCCTGATCGCTTCAATTTCTTCAGGGCAACCTGCGAACGACTCTCGACGTGCAACTTCCATCGAGATGGGAGCCACGCCGGCCGTCCGCGCTCGGGCTCGCGCGAACGCGCCCTCTCGGAACGCGCCCGCCGAGCGCACCGTCTTTCGTTTCGTTCGCGACGCGCGGCCTTTCGGCCGGCGCGCGAGCGGCGAAAAGCTTAATTCCAACTACGAGCTTTTCAACCGCAACAACATGAGCATACGCTTTCGGAGCTGGAATTACCGCGGCTGCTGGCACCAGACTTGCCCTCCGATCGATACTCGCACGACACGCGCCCAAGCGGCCGAACGCCTCTCGACGCCCGACCGTTGAACGGAACGACTTCAGTGTTTTGAGCTGCGCTCATTTCGATTGTCGGCGCCCGTCGAGGCCCGGCATCGGTATTTCTCGTCACTACCTCTCAGAGTCTGAAATGGGTAATTTGCGCGCCTGCTGCCTTCCTTGGAAGTGGCAGCCGTTTCTCAGGCTCCCTCTCCGGAATCGAACCCTGATTCCCCGTCACCCGTGAGAACCTCGGTAGGCCGAGACCTTACCGACAACAGTTGATAGGTCAGACGCTCGAGTGGTTCGTCGCCCGATCTCCAACGGACCGGCGATCAGCACGAAAAGTTATCCAGAGTCACCACGATCGACGGACGCCGGCCGACGCACCGGGCCGCGAAGCCCGGGGACGCCGACGCCCGGCCGACGTGCGGTCTGATAAATGCACGCCTCCCGAAGTCGGCGCTCGCTTGCATGTATTAGCTCTAGCTTTTCCACGGTTATCCACCTTTGACGACTCTCGTCGCCGCACGACCACGTAGACCACGACTGATTTAATGAGCCTTTCGCAGTGTCGTCGCGTCGAAGCGCGCGACTCGTACTTGCACTTGCATGGCTTAGTCTTTGAGACGAGCATATACTCCTGGCAGGATCAACCAGGTAAATTAGCCTCGTTTTCGGGCTTTTTCGCTGCTCCGTTCTCGCGGCGATTCGCTCGCCGCCGAGACCTTACGCCGCGGACTCTTCCCCCTCCAAGAGCCGGGCGCTCGCCTTCGGTGCCGCGCCTGCGCGCTCGTTTTTCCGCTGCTCGGACGACTGGCGACGGGCCGCCTGCGAGCTGTTGTTCGAACCAGCTTGTATCTCGATTTTCTCCCGGCGTTCGTTCGTCCGGCCGCTCGATGCGACATCCTTGCTTGGGGTTTCGCAATCCGATCGGCCATCCGCCGCTCACATACGTCTCTTTTCCGGCCGGCGTTCGTCCGGCCGCTCGATGCAACATCCTTGTGTGGGCTTTCGCAATCCGATCGGCCATCCGCCGCTCACATACGTCTCTTTTCCGGCCGGCGTTCGTCCGGCCGCTCGATGCAACATCCTTGTGTGGGCTTTCGCAATCCGATCGGCCATCCGCCGCTCACATTGGTCTCTTTTCCGGCCGGCGTTCGTCCGGCCGCTCGCTCTGTTCGTTACACATTATCCTTCTCGCGAGCTTTTCGCAATCCGATCCGCCGTGCGCCGCACGGCCACCCGCCTCACTCGGTCGTCACGTTTCGAGCCGGCGTTCGTCCGGCCGCTCGCTCTGTTCGTTACACATTATCCTTCTCGCGAGCTTTTCGCAATCCGATCCGCCGTGCGTCGCACGGCCATCCGCCTCACTCGGTCGTCACGTTTCGGGCCGGCGTTCGTCCGGCCGCTCGCTCTGTTCGTTACACATTATCCTTCTCGCGAGCTTTTCGCAATCCGATCCGCCGTCCGTTTTTTCGATCCTGGCTCGAAGCCAACGAACCTTTTCTCGGTGAGCCGCACGTCGCCGTCGAATGCCGGCCAGCTCTCGTCACATTGAAAAATCGATCGGCGATCGCGGTCGGACTGCCGTACGCGCACGGACAA
>NZ_CBDAQX010000035.1:0-324917 GCF_965199275.1 Ruegeria sp.
GAGGCGGTGCTGACCTCGGCGCAATCGCGGGCCCTGCTGGCGGGGCGCGCGGACAGCCCCGATCAGGCCCGGGCCCAGGCGATCCTGCGCGAGGCGGCGCGCTATCATGCCGGCGGCGTGGCCGGTGTGCCGGGCGTGCCGGGGCTGCGCGGCCACGATATCCCCAGCCTGCGCCTGCCGGGGCGCAGCGGTTCAGAGGCATCAGGGGCCGGGCCGGGACCGCGCGTTGATATCTCGATCGACAATCGCGGCACCGCGCAGCGGGCGGTGGAGGCGCACGCCAGTTTCAGCCCCGATCGCTGGGTGATCGGCCTCGTCGTCGAGGACATCCTCACAAACGGCCCCATCGGCCAGGCCGTCCGCACCACCACCGGGGAGAGCCCCTACTGATGTCCGCCCCCCTCTCTCCCACAAGGCCCGCATGGCCCGCCTATGCACGGATCGACCCGGCCCGGCAGATCCTGCCCGTCACCGTGGTCGAGCGCACCGGCTCCTGGGCAGCCGGGAGGCAGGTATCACGCGCAGCCCCGATGAAGACCTCATCCGGTTCCGCGCCTGGGCCGGGGCCAATGCCCATCGCCCGTTTCGCTTTCCCGACGAGACCGGGGCGCGGGTCATGATGCGCGTGGTGGGCGGGGATGGCGGCATCAGCTACCGCGCGCATGTCTCGCCCGCCGGGCGGCGCAGCTGGGAACTTGAGATGGAGCTGGAAACCACATGAGCAAAGCCGAAAACGCCGCGCGCGCCCGCGCGCGCATTGCCGCAAGCCCGAAAGACAGCCAGTTGGCGGCGCTGGAAATCGCGCACCCGGAGCTTTCCGCCCGGGTGCGCATCATCAATGACGGCCAGAGCCGCGACCGGGTGGTCGGGGGGCGCAAATATATCGCCCTGGGCTTTGAGGCCCGCATCGCCACGGACGCACCCGACCGGGTGCCGGCGGCGGAACTGGCGATTGACAATGTGGGCCGCGAGCTCACCGCCTGGATCGATGGGGCGCGCGCCACCGCCAGCGGCATCCATGGCATCACCGTGCGGGTCATGATCGTCACCGCGCGCGCGGATACCCCCGTTGCCACCCCCGATTATGACGTCACCATGGATGTGCTGCAGATCACCGCCACCAGCCGCAAGGTGACCGCCCGGCTGGGCTTTGATCCGCTCCTGGGCCGCGCGGGTGTAACCCTGCGCCACGATCCCGCCACCTCTCCCGGCCTGTTCTGATGGGGCTGTTCTGATGGAAGCTCAGCTGATGGAGACGCACTGGACAGAGCGCTGGATCGGGCATCGGGCGGAAGATTGCGCCGCGCTGGTCTCGCATGTGCTGCGCGTCGAGTTCGGGTCCGACATCGCCCTGCCCGCCGCGCCGGGCGGCATCCGCGCCAATGACGCGGCCATCCGGGACGCGCTCATGTGTGAAGCCGGGCGCAAAACCGGATGCACAACCGGGCGCGCAACCGAAGGCGGGATCGCCCGGCGCCTGGGTGCGCGCGAGAGGGCGTGCGACGGGGACGGGGTGCTGATGCGCGCGCGCGGACGCCGCGCGGGGCTGGGCCATCACATCGGGCTTTATGCCGACATGACCGAGCCGGCCTGCCTGCACTGGCAACCGGGGCTGGGCACGGTGCTGCACCGGTTGCGCATATTGCCCGCGCGCGGGCTTGTGGTGGTCGGGCTCTATCGCTGGGAGACAGGATCATGACCTCAAAAACACCCTCAAAAACACCCTCGCAAACGCCCTTCAAACCCCCTGTGACGGCCTCTCAGGTCGGCTTTGCAAGCGCCGATCTGTGGCCGCACCCGCTGACCGCGCAGGCCCGGGTGCCGGAGATCATCCTGCCCCTGCCCGCGCGCACCCCTGACGCCCCACCTGAACCCTTGAGCGTGGCCCAGGCGCTGGATCTCGCCTGGCCCGCGCGGGGGTCCCTGCCGGTAAACGTAAGCCTTGACGGGATCGCCCTGCCGCCCGGGGCCTGGGCGCACACGGCCCTGCGCCCCGGCCAGCGCCTCACATTGCGCGCAGCCCTTCAGGGCGATGATTCCAACCCGCTTGCGGCCATCCTGACCATCGCCACCATCGCCATCGGCGGCTGGGCCGCCTCCGCCATCGCCTCAAGCGGCGCGCTTGGTTTTGGGGCCGGCAGCCTGGGGGCACAGGTTGCCGGCGCCCTGGCCGGGGCCGCCATCTCCACCGCCGGCGGGCTGATCATCAACGCGCTGGTGCCCGTGCGCGACGCGGACGGGCTGGACCAGGACGCGCCCGCCCGCCGCGATTATTCGCTGAGCGGCGGTGCCAACCGGGCCCGGCCCTACGCGCCGCTCCTGCTCACCTTCGGACGCCACCGCGTCTTTCCCGATCTCGGCGCAAAACCCTGGACCGAGTTCGAGGATGACGCGCAGTTCCTCAATCTCAGCCTCACATTCGGCCTGGGCAACCTGCATCTGGAGCGCGCCGACCTGCGCATCGGCAACCAGCCGCTGTCGGACTTTCCAGGCGCACAGGCGCAGATCCTGCGCGGGCCCGATCCCACATGGCCTGCCAATGTCGACACCATCCAGGGCGCAGAGCTCGAAGGCCGCCGCCTGATCTCGCGCCGTACAAGCCCCGGCACCAACCGCTTCGATCTCGACATCACCGGGCAGCTCTTCGGTCTGCGCAAACGCTCCGGCAAACCCTACGCTCTCTCCCGCGAGATCGTGATCAGCTATCGCAGGGTGGGCGTGCGCGAGGGCTGGACCCGCCGCCGCGTCACGCTGCGCGCAAATGGCGACAGCCCCCGCGACGGGCTGCGCCGCACCATCCGCATCCACCCCGGGGCGACCGCGCAGTGGGAGGTCCGCGTGCGCCGCCGCACCGCGCCCTCGGGCGCGGATAACGAGATCGACGCGCTGGCCTGGGCCGCGCTGCGCTCCTTCCAGCCCGATACCGCCGACTATAGCGGCCAGACCCGGCTGCGGCTGCGCCTGCCCGCCTCGGCCCAGGCCTCCGGCCAATTGCCCGCCATCCACGCCATCACCCGGCATCTACTGCCCCGCTCGGTCTCGCGCCGCGCCAAACCCCGCGCCACCTCCAACCCGGCCTGGATCCTGCTCGCCTTCCTGCGCGGCGGCTTTCTCTCGGGCCGCCTTGCCTGGGGGCTGGGACTGGCTGACCGGCGCATCGACCTGCCCTCCTTCACCGCCTGGGCCGCCTGGTGCGAGAGGCAGAACCTCACCTGCAATCTCAGCCTCGACCGCCCCGTTCCCTCGGCCCGGATCATCCGCACCATCTGCCAATGCGGGCGGGCCAGCCCCACATGGGCCAGCGGCAAGCTGGGCGTGGTGTGGGACGACCCCGCAACCCCCGCCACCGCGCTCATCACCCCCGGCAATATCATAGCGGGCAGCCTCGAGATCACCTGGTCCGGCGAAAAACCCGCCGATGAGATCGCCGTGCGCTATCTCGACCCGGACGCCGACTGGCAATTCCAGACCCTGCGCCGCACCATGCCGGGCGTCACCACGCCCAAACGCACCGCAACCCTCACGCTGCCGGGCGTCACCACGCCCGCCCAGGCCGCCACCGAAGCCAATCTGCAGGCCGCCCGCCAGCTCTATCACCGCCGCCGTCTCACATGGGAGATGGCCGCCGAAGGGCTCTCCATCGCCCGGGGCGACGTGGTGCGCCTCACCCATTCCCTCATCGATGGCGGCCAGACCGGACGGCTCGTCACGGTCCTGCCGGCTGACGCCGCCAGAAACCTTCCCGAACGCTGGGACCTGGGCCAGAGCTTCGAGATCGCGCAAGACGAGAGCTGGTATGCGATGCTGCGCCTGGGCGATGGTCGCCTCATCACCCGCGCGATCACCGCCGACGGAGCCCTGGTGCGCCCCGCCAGCGCCCTGCCCGATGACTGGCAGCACGAAGAGACGGAGGTGTCGGATGTGCTCTGGCGCGTCTATCCCGGTGACGCCCCGCCCGCGCCCCTGCGCATCGTGGGCTTTGAACCGGTCTCGGCCACGCGCATCCGGCTCGAGGCCATCGACGAGGTGGCCGCCTATCACAACGCCGCCACCGCCGATCTCAGCGCGCCCCTGCCGCTGCCCGCTCCCCAAAGCCCGGCCGTGCTCGATGCCGCGATCACCGATCGGGCGCGCGCCGACGGAACCACCGAAGTGACCCTGCGGCTCACCACATCCGGCCCCTGGCAGGGCGCGACCATCCGCGCCCGCGACAGCCATGGCTGGCGCGTCGTGGCAGACGACCGGCAGGCCGTCACCACATATATCTTCTCAACCGATGATGCCTCCGGCCGCGAGATCGACATCGAGATCACCCCCGGCTCCCGCGCCGCCCCCCTCGGGCCCGTCTTCACCACCACCCATACCCTCATCGGCGACAAAACCGTCCCCATCGCCGCCCCCGAAGGCTTCGGGGTCGAGATGCTGGGCGATGGCGCCCGCCGCTTTACCGCCACCCCGCCCCCTGACGGGCGCGTCGCCGGCTACGCCCTGCGCTACGGGCCCGCGCGCGCTGCGGCCACATGGGAGGCGCTCACCCCGCTCCTGCATGGCCGGATCACCGCCCTGCCGCTCGAGACACGCCTGCCACCCGCCGGGCGCTGGCGCTTTGCGCTCGCCGCCCTGAACAGGGATGGCGTGCCCGGAGAGGCCGCCTTCACCGGCCCCGTCGATCTGGCGGATGCGGTCAAACTGCCCGTCACCCAATATGCGTTCCGCGCCAGCGCCACGCAGAACGCGCCACCCGCCCGCCCGGGGCCTGGCGGCAGCGACAGCGATACCCATCTGCCCGCAGGATGGCAGCGCATACCGGTCAGCCTCACATCCAAGGCCCCCTTCCAGTGGATCACCGAACGCAAGGGCCGCACCGGCGGCGGGCCCTGGACCCGCTGGAGCAGCCCCACGCTCTGGTCCTCCCTGGGAGCGCAGGGCCGGCCCGGACAGGACGGACAGGACGGGCAGGATGGACAGGACGGCGCCAGCGTCGAGCGGCTCTTCACCCGCACCGCCCATGCCACCGCGCCACCGCCGCCGGGGCTGACCGGCTCAGGCACGCAAGAGGCCCCCCATGTCCTGACCACCCCGCTCGGCATCCGGGCGCTCGATATCTTCCCCCTCCTCAAGGGCCTCGACCCGCCGGGCCCGGCCTGGACCGCCACATGGTTCCGCTTCACCGCACCCCGGGGACGCGCCGGCACCTGGCGCATCACCATGGACGGCGCCCCCGACCAGGGCACCGACTGGGCCATCTTCAGCGCCAAGGGCAATGCCGCGCGCCGCGGGGCAGATGATCATCTCGACATCACGCTGAGGGCCGGCGAGCGCTTCACCTTCCGGCTGCTTTTCTACAATCTGCGCTCCCGCGACACCGTCACCGCCATGACCCTCAGCCTCACCCCGCCCGCGCAAACGGGTGAGGCGGCAACAGGGGCGGCAACAGATCCGGCCCAGATGCCCGGCTACACGCCCCCGCCCTGGTCCGCCACGCCCCTGGGTGTCACCGTGGAGCAGCCATATGAATGGATCAGCGAGCGGCGCGGGCGCGCGGGGCTCTGGGGGGCGTTTTCGCGCCCCGCGCTCCTGGGCAGATATGCACGCGACGGCATCCCGGGGGCCGCCGGTCAGCCGGGACGCGACGGCACCGACGGGGACCCGGGCCAGGACGGGCAGCCGGGACGCGACGGGCAGGATGGGCGTGACGGGCAGGATGGCGCTGGGGTCGAGATGATCTTCCGGCGCACCGCCACCCGCCGGGCGCCCGCAAGACCGCAGACAACGCCCGCGCAGTCCAGGGCAAATGATCATGTGCCCCCCGGCTGGTCCGATGATCCCGTCGGGATCACGCGCGACGCGCCCTATCTCTGGGCCAGTCGCCGCACCGGCTCTTCGGGCAACTGGGGCGCGTTTTCGCCACCCGAGCTTTGGGCCCGCTATGCACGCGACGGCGCCCCGGGGCGACCGGGCAGGAAGGGCGATACCGGCGATACCGGCCGGCAGGGGCGACCGGGCCTTGATGGTCCGGGTGTCGAGTTCATCTTTCGCGCCACCAGCACCCCGATCCGCCCCGCCACCCCGCGCACAACAGCCACCCAGCGGCGCCTCGACGATCATGTGCCCGAGGGCTGGGTTGATGATGCCCCTGACGTCAGCGCCGCCAGACCCTATCTCTGGGCCAGCCAGCGCAAAGGCTCCTCCGGCAACTGGGGGGCGTTTTCCCGACCGGTGCAATGGACCAGATATGCACGCGACGGCGCCCCGGGGCGGCCGGGCAGGAAGGGCGATACCGGCGATACCGGCCGGCAGGGGCGACCGGGCAGGAAAGGCGATACCGGCGGCAAGGGAGACAGGGGGGACAAGGGAGACCCCGGCCGCAACGGGCGTGACGGGCGCAACGGCATCAACGGGCGTGATGGCAGCAATGGCGCGCGCGGGGCGGGCAGCTATGCCCGGCGCGTCAGCGCGCGCGGCTGGGTGAACAGCATCGCCGATCGCGCAACCCCCGGCGCCAATGTCACCGGCGATGTGGTCACCCTCACCGACAGCGCCGGAGGCTGGGCCGAAACCCGCGCCTGGACCGGCACCGCATGGCTCCCCGTCACCCATGTCATCAACGGCAATACCGTCATCCCCGGCACGCTGCTGGCCGAGGCCCTCGCCGCCGGCCAGATCGACGGCACCCATCTGCGCGCCGACACCGCGCTCATCACCGGCGGCGTCCAGATCGGCCCCGGCCTCATCACCCTCACCCATCTCGATGACAGCCTCATCGGCGATGTGGCCCGGGGCGCGCGCTGGCGATTGGACGCGTCGGGCAGGGCGCGCACAAGAAAAAACCAGCGCTTCTCCACGCGCCGCAGTGATGGCGGCTCCGATATCGTGGTGCGCAGGGACAGTGCCGACGAGATCATCCGCTACGCGGTCGAGGTCTCGGGCGGCGGGTTCACCCCGCCTTCCTCGTCCTATTGGTACGAACATAGCCGCAACAGCGAGGGTTCAGAATCGGCCGTGGGCACAAGATACAACAGCGCAACCTTCAACGTCCGGCTCGAGGTCCGGCTCGACAATGTCGTCATCCGGACCCTCAGCATCAGCGTCACCACCGGCGCCGCAGGCCGTGCCGTTCTCAGCGGGGTGCTGCCCGCCCGGCTCACCCCGGTCGGCCGGCAGAAAAGGCTCACCCTGCGCGCAACAGGAACCGTACGCACCGGGGGCGCGAGCGTCGCGGGTATCAGAGGCGGCAGCACACGGGTCGCATGGAGTGCTGCCGCATATCTCACCCTCACCGCACGAGAAACCCGCCCCTTCGCCTGATCCCGTCGCCTGACCCAGGATATGACCCATGACACAAAGCCCAGTGACACAAAGCCCAGTGACACAAGACCCCACCGCACAAGACCCCGCGCCACAAACGCTCTCCTACGACGCCTTCGCACAGGCGCTCCTGGCCCTCACCGAGACAGGTCTTGCCCTGCCTCACGACATCCTGCCATGGACCGCTTTCCCCGAAGAGGCCGAGCCCCCGGAGACCATCACCAAAACCATGTGGGACCGCTACACATGGAACCCGCCGCAATTCGCCGCCGCCACACAGCCCGACCCCTATGGCCGCGAAGATGCAAAGGCCGGCGACAAGCCCGCATGGGACAGCCTCACCCGGCACGCCGTGCACCAGGCCTGCGAAGAGGCCCGGCAGCACAAGCACGCCCAACTGGCCGCAGAGCTTGCACGCCGCACCACCTTCACCCACAACGCCCGCACCTGGCAGGGCGATACCAAAAGCGCCGCAGCCATCACCGCCGCCGCCCTGCGCGCCGCCGCAGAACCCAACTGGCCCAAAGACTTCGTCTGGATCGATGCCGCAAACACCCGCGTCCCCATGCGCGCAGAGGACATCACAGCCCTCGCCAAAGCCCTCTCGGCCTGGCAGAGCGCCCGCCGCATCCACGCCCGCACACTCAAGGATGCCATCACCGCCGCCACAACCGCAGAGGCAATCCTTGCCATAAACGTCGCACAAGGATGGCCGGAGCACGCCACCCAGCCCCAATGACGCGCCCGCGCGGATATGCTAAAACACGTACAACGGAGATCGGACATGAGCCAGTACACACCGTCCTCAATGGAATATCTCGCCGCCAGAATCGACGACAAGCGCAAGGAACTCGAGGCGCTCGAGGCGCTCCACAAGACCCTGCTTGAGGCTTTCGGCCGTCGCCTGCCAAATGAAGCCGCCGATCTGGCCCTTTCAGAGATCCTCCTCAATGGCCGCTGACGGGCAGTTCGTCACACGGCTTGTCATGCAGGAGGGCGCGACCAGCAGATTTGAGCCCCGCACCTTCACGCGATGGCTCGGCGTGTTCCTGTCCGACATCGAAGCCATGCTGGGGCCCAGAGATCCCGCCTTCACTGTCCTCGGCATCGAGTTTGTCGATACATGCCATCCTGACTTCCGACCTTTTTGTTGATCTGACTGGGTTTTTGGTTTGTTTTCAGGTGTGGTTGCTCAGAGGCGCGTTGTAGTGCCCCATTATTATAAAAAGTATTGACATGGGCCTTCAGATGGCTAACCTCTTCGCCCATGTTCATCCGCACCAAACATGACGCAAAGCTCAACCGCACACGGATCCAGATCGTTGAATCCGTCCGCACCGGCTCCAAGGTACGCCAGAAGATCCTGCGCCATGTGGGTGTGGCCCATAACGACAGCGAGATTGAGGATATCAAGCGTCTGGCGGGCCGCTTGATGGAGCAATTACGCATTGATCGCTCGCCGCAAATGGAACTGTTCACGCCCACGGAATATGCCGATCTGCAGGCGCTGGTGCGCCGCGCTCCGCGGCCGGACAAGCTTGGCGTTGATCTTGCCGAGTGCCGTGAGGAGGCGCGGGTCTCTCTGGGTCTGCGGGATGTCATGGGGACGATGTATGACCAACTGGGTTGGGGGGCCCTTCTGGGGGCGGCGCGTAAAAGTGCCAATCGCATTGTGAAAGAGCTGGTTATGGCGCGGATCGCACAGCCCGAGAGCAAGCGCGCGACCGTGGAGGCGTTGGAGAACCAGGCAGGCATCACGCTCAATCTGGACGTGGTCTATCGGAGCATGGATTACATCAATACGCCGGTGATAGACGGGATTTGCAAAACCTCTCACGCGGCGGCAGAGAAGTTGCTGGGCGGGCCAGTGACCGTGCTGTTCTACGATTGCACGACCCTGGCCTTTGACACCGAGCGCGAGGACCCGGCCGAGGATGCGGACGGGGTCGAGCAGGATCATCTTCTGGCCAAGGGCTTCAGCAAGGATGGCAAGCATCACCGCGCTCAGGTCATGCTGGCGCTGATCGTCACCTCCGATGGGCTGCCTGTGGGCTATGAACTCTTCCCGGGAAACACCTGGGAAGGTCATACGCTGGAAGCTGCGCTGAAGGCGTTGGAGGGACGCTTCGACGTGGCCAGGGTCACGTTCGTGGCCGATGCCGCCATGCTCAGCAAGGACAACCAGCAGATGTTGCAGAACAAGGGTCTGCCCTACATCCTCGGCTATCGCATGAAGTCCGCCCCGGCCGCCGTGAAGGCGAACATTTTGAGCCCGGAGGGACGCCAGCCTTGGGCTGGACACGGTTCTGAAGAGGCAACCGAGAAGGGCTGGTACAAGGTGATCGACCAGGAGGGAGCGCGGGTCATTGTGACCTGGTCACCCACCCGGGCACGCAATGATGCCCACAAGCGCGACAAGGCAATCGAAAAGCTGCACAAGAAGCTCAAGCGCTCTCGCAAACCCGGCAGCTTCAGCAGCCGGGGATATGGCCGCTTCCTGGCCTTCCCCGACAGCGGGGACGTCACGCTGGATGATGCAAAGATCAAGGCAGCGGCACAATGGGACGGGCTGCATGCCATTGTTGTTCATGGTGCGGACGAACTGGAGGCACAGGACGTCATTGCCCGCTATCACCAGTTGTGGGAGATCGAAGCCTGCTTCCGCACCAACAAGCACGATCTGAAAATCCGGCCCATCTATCACTGGTCGCCGCGTCGGGTCCGGGCCCATATCGCCATCTGCTACATGGCCTTCTGCTGCCTGCAGCACCTGCGCAAGCATCTGGACCTGCTCGGACACCCGATGAGCCCGGCTCGTATCCGCAACGAGTTGAACGCATTGCAGCTCTCGATCCTGCGCCACAAAGGCACCCCTGACCGCTACGGCATGCCAAGCCATGCCACGGTCGATGCCAGACGCATCCTCACCTGCGTCGGCCTGACCTGGAACGAAGCCCCTTTCAAGATACCCCCCGGGCGCACCCGAAAAACTGGCCAGACCAAAGCCTGAGCTCCCTCAACACTCCGAAACAATCGCTGGCGAAAAAAGTCCGTGTAGTGCCTTTTGGCAACCAAGGCATAATAATATCAATGACTTATACGAAAAAATGTCGGAAGTCAGGAAACACGTACAACGGAGATCGGACATGAGCCAGTACACACCGTCCTCAATGGAATATCTCGCCGCCAGAATCGACGACAAGCGCAAGGAACTCGAGGCGCTCGAGGCGCTCCACAAGACCCTGCTTGAGGCTTTCGGCCGTCGCCTGCCAAATGAAGCCGCCGATCTGGCCCTTTCAGAGATCCTCCTCAATGGCCGCTGACGGGCAGTTCGTCACACGGCTTGTCATGCAGGAGGGCGCGACCAGCAGATTTGAGCCCCGCACCTTCACGCGATGGCTCGGCGTGTTCCTGTCCGACATCGAAGCCATGCTGGGGCCCAGAGATCCCGCCTTCACTGTCCTCGGCATCGAGTTTGTCGATACATGCCATGAAATGCCCAAGACATGGTTCCCGGACACCCATCCTCATGGCAAGCATGTCATTGTGCACTTGAACCGGTCCGCAATGCAGGACGGGGCAAGGGCGCGCTGGCAGCTTGCTCACGAATGCGTCCACCTCATTGATCCCGCACAGGGCGTTGCCAGTGTCATGGAGGAAGGCATCGCGACATGGTTCCAGAATACCGCAACCACACGCAGCTTTCACAACGGCAGCGGGCCATATGCAGAAGCCGAACGCCTTGTATCACCCGTGATCAGGGAACTCTGCGAGACCATCAGGTTCCTCAGAACGCAAAACCGCCTGCACCTTGATGATATCGCGCCAGCACACCTTCAGAACCACAACCCGAACTGGTCCGGCGACTTCTGCCGCGCTCTCACCGAGCCGTTTTCTGCGCTGAAGTAATGAGGCTGATCAAAAGCAAAAATGGCAAAACAACAACCCGATTGGGCGCGAAACTGTCGCGGCGAAAATCAACGCGCGGGATTCCATTGTGCGGTCGGGAATGTTAATCTTTCTGCAAGGCAGGAAAAGGCGCAGGCATGGCAATCCTTGGACGAAAAGATATCGGTGACAGAATCGCAACGGGCGCGATCAAAATCGAGCCGTTTGACAAGACTAAAATCGAGCCCGCGAGCTACGATTGTCGAATAGGCGATGTTCTTGCCGCCGGTGCCGGTCGTCATGTCTGGGGAGAGGGCGATGAGTTCATTCTCGAAAGCAACTCTTGGGCGTCTGTATCCTCGGAAGAGTTTTTTGAACTGCCCAACAGCATTTGCGCGTCATACGGCATCCGCTCTGGTCTTGCGAGGAGGGGTGTCATCGCGTTTGGGGGTCCTCAAATCGATCCCGGCTATAAGGGAAAAATTTTTGTTTCCCTATATAATCCGACGCTGGAGCCGATTATTTTGCAATACGGCCAGGTGATCATGTCGGTCATTTTCTATGAGCTATCATCAGAGGACGAGCACGGATATACCGGGCCATATCAAGGGCAAAAGGACTTTCCGTCACAAGATGTCGAATTTATGATGAGAATGCGCAGCCGGAACCTTGCTGATGTTATTGACAACGTTGAAACGCTTGATCACTCGGTCAAAAACCTTGCCAGTAACCTGAAAATCCTGACCTCCGATGTACATGAAATTCGGCAGATTGTGAATGATGCCAAGCCTTGGCTAAAGGTCATCGGCTGGATTTTGGGTGCCGCTGGAGTTGCCGCCGTCGGGTGGATTGTTATGTCACTCCTGCAGAGTTTCTTTGGAACACCCCCCGCGCCCTAGAGTCCTGCTGTACTGCACTGTCAGCAGTGCGCATCCGGTGTGTGACAACAATACTGCCGCACAAAATCCCGATTGAGCACGAAACTGTCGCACCGGAAATCAACGCGAAAATCACATCGATTGGGCGCGAAACTGTCGCGGATTGAGCAATAATTCTGTCGCGCTACACCTCCGGATCGGTTTTGCCAAAGAAGCTGTCTAGCTCATCATGAACACGCACGGCCTGATCCAGCAGCGGGTCCGAACCCTCGGCATAGAGACCGGCCCGGATCATCACTTCGGACTGCTCGTAGCTGCCCACAAGCTTGCGGGTTTCCGAGATCATCTGATTCTGGGCCTCGGTCGCGGCAGCAGGTAGGCTGCGCGACACCGACCTGCTGAGGTCAATCGCAGGGAATCGCCCGCGCTCGGCGATGTCGCGGCTCAGGACGATATGGCCGTCCAGAACCCCGCGCAGGATATCCGCAACGGGTTCGTCCATATCGGAGCCAGCGACCAGAACGCTGAAAACAGCGGTGATGTCGCCGTGCGTGTAGAAAAGCGTGCAATTTTGACCCCCTAAGCGGGGAAATCGGCGTCCAAATTTGACCCCTCCCTATGGTTGTAGACATCCTTTTCATTGAGCAGTCGATGGAGAGGCAAGCGGGATGATTTGCGTGGAAACTATTAGAAAAGTGCGTCGCTTACACCTGATCGAAAAAAAGAGCATCAAGGAAATTTGCCGTTCGCTCAATTTGAGCCGTGCAACGGTTCGAAAGATAATCCGATCGGGAGTGACGGAGTTCAAATATGAGCGCAAATCGCAGCCATACCCGGTGCTCGGGCCTTGGCGCGCGCGTCTGGATGAAACGCTTGAGGAGAACGAGGCGCTTCCGAAGAAACACCGCAAGCGGATGACCAAAATCTGGAAGGAACTCTCCGATGATGGTTTTGGCGGCGGGTATGACAGTGTTCGACGCTACACAAAGAATTGGCGCATTGCGCACGGCCGACAACAGGCGCAGGCGTTCATCCCGCTGATCTTTGATCCTGGGGAGGCGTACCAGTTCGACTGGAGTGTGGAGACGGTTTTGATGGACGGTGCACTCACGACCGTGAAGGTTGCCCATTTCAAACTTTGCCATAGCCGCATGCCATTCTCCATTGCCTATCCGCGCGAGACGCAGGAGATGGTCTTTGATGCCCACGACGAGGCCTTCAAATTCTTTGGTGGAGGCTGCATCAACGGGATCTACGATAACATGACGACCGCCGTCGATGCGATCCTGTCGGGCAAGGAAAGAAAGTTCAACAAGGCATTCTCCCGGATGTGTTCTCATCATCTGGTGAACCCGATCGCCTGTACGCGCGCGGCCGGTTGGGAGAAGGGTCAGGTTGAGAATCTGGTCAAGGAGAGCCGCGCCTATAGTTTTACACCGCGTCTGGAGGTGGCCGACTTCGATGAATTGAATGCCCGGCTGCAAAAAGACGCGATCAAACGCGCAAAAGAACTGCGGCATCCGGAAAACCTGGAGGTGACGGTCTGGGAGGAGTTCCAGCAGGAAAAGCCGCTGCTGACGCATCTGCAGAAGCCCTTCGTCGGGTTCCGTGAAAAGACGGTCGCCGTGAGCCGAACCTGCCTGATCAACTTCGAAAGAAACAAATACAGCGTTGAGGCAAGAGCTGTTGGACGTCAGGTCCAGTTGCAGGTCTACGCCACGCGGATTGTCCTGCGCCAAGACGGTGAGATTGTCGGAGAGCACGAACGGTGCTTCGGCCGAGGAAAAACGATCTTCAACCCTTGGCACTATGTGCCCGTCCTCAAGCGCAAGCCTGGCGCTCTGCGCAATGGAGCACCGTTCCGTGACTGGGACCTACCACCGGCAATGACGCAGATCTGGACCCATCTGCGGGGCACATCCGACGGAGACCGGCAACTTGCCGATATTCTTTTCGCTGCTTACCAGCACGACATTGATGTGGTCGAGGCTGCCTGCGAAGAAGCTCTAAAATCTGGCCTGCGCAAGGCCGATGCGATCCTGAACATTGTCTCTCGGCGCACCAATCCCCCGCCGCCAAAGGCGATTGAGCCGCCTGCCCACCTGCAGCTGAAAATGGCACCGATCGCGGATTGCGCTCGCTATGACAGGCTTGGAGGCTCCCATGCAACTGCGTAAGGAAATTCTCGAACTTGCCCGTCAACTGAAGTTGCCAGGCATCGTCAACTGCTTTGACGAAGTGATGCAGGCCGCAGCCAAAAACAACTGGCGGCCCCAACAGGTCGTGGCCGAACTCCTCACGGCCGAACTGGCCGAAAAGACTGCGCGCTCGATCCGGTATCAGATGGGTGCCGCAAAGTTCCCGGTCTGCAAGTCCTTACCTGAGTTCGACTTCACGGTCAGCCCCGTCAACGAGGAAGTCGTGCGCAATCTTCATGACGGCGATTTTATGGACCAGGCCAGGAATGGCGTGCTGGTCGGTGGAACCGGATCGGGCAAAACGCATCTCGCAACAGCGATCGGGGGCCACGCGGTCAATAACCGCCGGCGGGTCAGGTTCTTCAGCGCTGTGGATCTCGCGAACAAGCTGGAGGCTGAACATCGCGAAGGCAACGCCGGGCGGCTCAGCGAGCAGCTGATCCGCGTCGACCTCGTGATTATAGACGAACTCGGTTATCTGCCGTTCGCAGAGTCTGGTGGACGATTACTCTTCCATCTCATCAGCAAACTGTACGAGCGAACGTCTATTCTGCTAACAACCAACCTCGCATTTGCTGAATGGCCGAGTGTGTTCACAGATGCCAAAATGACCACTGCTCTCCTGGATCGACTGACACACCATTGCGATATCATCGAAACCGGGAACGAAAGCTGGCGAATTAACCACCGCGACTAACCTCGAAATCGGGGAATAAATTCAAAACAGACAGCAGGTCAAACCTTCAGTCGAGCTACGCTCTCTTTTCGGTTTGACCTGCTGTCCACCCCCTCCTGAATCAACCTAAACACGACCCCCTCAACGCCCCTCTTAGCTCCAAGGGGGGGCAAATTTGGACGCCGATGGGGGGTCATTATTCAATGCCGATTGACACCGTGCGCCTGTGTGCCCGGACCGGCGCGCTCACACAGATTAGCGATCAAAGGGGTCACCGACGGTGGGAACCCGCGCAGCGAGGGGGATTCCCCCATCGCCACGGCGATTTCACGATGCGCCTCGGCAAAGCGCGTGACCGAATCGGCCAGGAACAACACATTGAGGCCCTGATCGCGAAGATACTCGGCCACCGACATCGTCGACCACGCGCAGCGGCGACGGGCCAGAGCGGACTGATCCGAAGTCGCCGCCACCACAACCGCGCGTTTCATCGTCTCGGGCCCCATCGCATGGGTCACGAATTCATTCACCTCGCGCCCGCGTTCCCCGACCAGAGCCACGACAACCGCATCCGCCTGCATCGACCGGGCCAGAGTCGCCAGCAGCGTCGATTTCCCGACGCCCGAGCCAGCGAAAAGGCCAACGCGCTGGCCCTGCACGATGGGCAGCATGGTGTTGAGCAAAGACAGACCCGTGGCCATCCGTTTACCCAGAGGCTTGCGCTCTACGGCGGGCGGAGGAGGTTGTACAATGTCCCGCGCGTGCGCCCCCGGCAGCAGCGGTTTTCCGTCCAGCGCCCGGCCAAACGGGTCAATGACCCGACCCAACCAATGCATCCCGGGCGCAAAATCGGGTGAGGCCTTCAGGCTCACACGGTCGCCAAGGCTGACGCCATCGGGCGCAGAGCCGGGAATCATGTGGATATGCTTGGCCCCCACATGCAGAACTTCGCCCTCAAGATCGGGACCCGCGCGACGGTGTAGCGTCAAAAGGTCACCGATTCGCGCGTGTTCGGTCAGGCCGCTGACCTCGATCACCCCATGCGCCACGCCGGACACAAGGCCCACATGGCGCACCGCGGACAGCCTGTCGAATTCGTATTTCAGAAGCATCGGATCGAGATCGGACATTGTGGGTTCTCCAACTGGGTTCTGAAAACGGTTTCTAAAGGAATCGGGGTTAAGCCTTGATTGAAATTGATCGAGGGAGAAGCCCCGATGTTCTCTGACCTGAACGTCTTTAAGACAGCATACGCAATGGCAACCCATGCCGGACAACGGCAGGCGGTCGTTGCGCGCAACATGGCCAACGCTGATACGCCGGGCTACCAGCCCCGCGATATCGAGGCCTTCAAAACCGCATTCGAAAACACCTCAGCCAAGACCGAAATGACCGCCACCCGGCAGGCTCATCTGAACGGCAGCAGCCCATCCGGGCAGACATGGGCCGAGTATGAGGCTGAGCCGCACGGTGATCCCAATGGCAATGGCGTTTCGCTGGAAGGCGAGATGCTCAAAGCGATTGAGGTCAAGCGCCAGCATGACCGTGCCTTGGCGATCTATCGCTCGTCCATTGGCATTCTGCGCACCAGCCTGGGCCGCGGGTAAGGAGCGTTTGATATGAGCGATTTTTCCCATTCCCTATCCGCCTCGGCCAGCGCGTTGCGCGCGCAGGCAGCCCGGTTGCGGCACGTGTCCGAGAACATCTCGAACGCGGATACGCCCGGATACCGGCGCAAAACCGTCCCGTTTGAGACGGTTCAGCAGGATGGCAAGGCAATGGTGCAGGCGGGCCGTGTGCAGCTGGATCGCCGCGACCTGTCGCGCATTCACGATCCAAGCCACCCGCTTGCGGATGAAAGCGGGCACTACCTCGGCTCGAATGTCGATCTGATGATCGAGATCGCCGACGCGCGTGAGGCCCAGCGCAGTTACGAGGCCAACCTCAAGATGTTCGATCAGACGCGGCAGATGTCGTCGTCCCTTATGGAATTGCTTAGAAAATAAAGGAGAGCCAGAATGGATATCCGATCCCTGACCGCCGCACAGAACTACACGGTGGCCCGACCTGCAACGCAGGCCAATCCCGACCATGCAGGCATGGCACAGGGCCTGCGTTCAACGTTTCAGGACTTTGCCACAACCCTCAAGCAAAGCGAGCAGATATCGCAGGCCGCGATGACCGGGCAGGCCGATCCGCATGCGCTGGTGCAGGCTCTGGCCCAGACTGAACTTGCGGTCGAAACGGCCGTGATCGTCCGCAACAAGGTGGTCGAGGCCTATCAGGAAATCCTGAGAATGCCGGTCTGAGCCATGCTGAGCGAAGGCCTTTTCTACGACATCGTCCGCCAGGCGCTTTGGGTCGCGGTGATCACCTCGGTCCCGATCCTGACGGTGGCGCTGATCTCGGGCCTGATCGTGGGCCTGTTTCAGGCCCTCACCTCGGTGCAGGAGATGACGTTGACTTTCGTGCCCAAACTGATCGCCATCGTCGTCGTGTTCTGGATTTCGATGGGGTTCATGACCCAGACACTTGTCACGTTTTTCACGGGAACCCTGGTTCCGCTGATCGCAGGAGGTCGCTGATGGATACCGCCTATGTCACCTTGTCCCGCCAATCCGGGCTGATGAATGAAATGCGGCTGGTGGCGAACAATATCGCCAATGCCAACACCACCGGCTATCGCGCGCAGGGGTTGGTGTTCTCGGAGTTCGTCCGCGACATGCCGGGTAATCCGTCCCTATCCATGAGCCGGGCCGAAGCGCGCAATACCTCTCAGCGGCAAGGGGTCTTGACCGAAACCGGAGGGCAGTTCGACTTTGCCATCGAAGGGGACGGCTTCTTCATGGTGGAAACACCCGAAGGCAACCGCCTGACCCGTGCGGGCAGTTTCTCCCCCAATGCCGAGGGCGACCTAGTCGCACCGGATGGTGCGCGGGTATTGGACAGCAATGGCTCGCCGGTTTTCATCCCGCCCGATGCGGCCTCGATTGATGTGGGCAGCGACGGCACGCTCAGTGTCGAAGGGCAATTGCTGGGTCAGATCGGGGTCTACCGCGTCGAAGACCTCAAGGATCTGGTGCGGGAGGGCAATACGCGGTTCAGCACGACCGGCAATATTGACCCAGTTGATGAGCCGGTTGTCCTGCACCGATTTCTCGAAGGGTCGAATGTCAACGCCATCGCTCAGGTGACTCGGCTGATCGAAATCCAGCGCGCTTACGAATTGGGTCAGAGCTTTCTCGAAACCGAACATGAACGGGTACGCGGCGCGCTCAAAGCGCTGATGCGCTAAGAAAGGAGACATCCCATGCGGGCATTGAAAATCGCGGCGACGGGTATGACCGCGCAGCAAATGCGGGTCGAGACGATCTCGAACAACCTCGCGAATATGAACACCACTGGATACAACGCGCGCCGGGCCGAGTTCGCGGACCTGCACTACCAACAGATGGCACGGGCCGGGGCGGTAAATGCCTCAGACGGGACGGTGCTGCCAACGGGTATTCAGCCGGGTCTGGGCGTGCGCCCGGCCGCTGTAACTGTGCAACTGGCACAAGGGGCCGTGTCGGCGACAGGGAATGATCTGGACGTGGCCATCGAAGGACGCGGCTATCTTGAGGTGACGCTGCCAAACGGTCAGGCCGCTTATACGCGCGATGGCAGTCTGAAACGCTCGGCCGAAGGGCTGATTGTGACATCGGACGGGTTCGCCGTCTCACCCGAGATCACAATCCCCGACGATGCGCGGTCCATTTCGATCAACGCGTCGGGCGAGGTCTATGCCTATTTCGACGATGCGCCCGAAGGCCAACGCCTGGGTGAGTTCATCTTGACCAGTTTCTCAAACGCCAAGGGTCTAGAGGCCATTGGCAGCAACCTGTTCAAAGAGACCGAGGCCTCCGGCGCACCGGTACAGGGCGTACCGGGCGAGGACGGATTGGGCACTTTGCGGCAAGGGTATCTTGAGGACAGCTCGGTCGATGCTGTGCGCGAGGTGACGGAACTGATCGAGGCCCAGCGGGGCTATGAGATGAACGCCAAGGTCATCACCGCCGTCGATCAGATGATGAGCGCAACGACGCAGGTGCGCTGATGCGTGTGTTGCTGCTTGGCCTGACCCTAATGGCGCCGGTTGGGGCCCTTGCCGAGATTGTGGTGCCGACCCGGGCGATCCGCGCGAAAGAGATCATCTCGCCCTCAGATCTTGAGACAAAGCCCCGTGACCTGCCGGGGGCTGTAACTGATCCGAATGCGCTGATCGGGCAGGAGGCCCGCGTCGCGCTCTATCCCGGCCGCCCCATTCGCGCGGAGGATGTCGGCCCACCCGCGCTTGTAGATCGCAATGATCTGGTCGTTCTGGTGTTCAGCAGCCGGCCGCTGTCGATCACCACCGAAGGCCGCGCGCTGGGCCGGGGCGCAGTGGGGGACCGGATTCGAGTAATGAACCTGTCCTCGCGGACAACAGTGACGGGCCTTATCCGGTCTGATGGTCAAATCGAGGTAAAATGATGTCTGGATTGTCAAAACCCCTTCTTCTTGCGGTACTTACGATTTCGGCCTGCGGGCGACTGGATCACCTGGGTAAACCGCCCAGCTTCACCCCGACCGAGGATTCGCCGGAACAGGTGGCGATGCTGTGGCCGGGCCTGCCCTTACATACTCAACCGCAGCGCACGGTGGATCGCTCGTCGCTCTGGAGTGGGGGGCAGCAGTCGCTGCTTGGTGACCAGAGGGCCATCAAGAAAGGCGATATCCTGACCGTCGTGATTGAGCTGGACGAAGAGGCTGAGATCTCCAACAACACCAACAGGTCGCGGTCAGGATCTGAAAACCTGTCAGTGCCGAACCTGTTCGGATTGCCGCAAAGGGCACAAGACAAACTGCCCGAAGGGGCCTCGTTCGACGAGGCCGTTGGGATCGAATCTGAGGCCTCAAGCTCCGGCCGCGGGTCGGTACGGCGGAATGAAAAACTGACCCTGCGCGTGGCCGCGACGGTGATTGATGTGCTGCCGAACGGAGTTCTGTCGATCTCGGGCGCGCAAGAGCTGCGCGTGAATTTCGAACTGCGAGAGCTATTGGTTGCGGGTTATGTGCGCCCGCAGGACATCTCGCGCAAGAATGAGATTACCTATGACAAGATCGCCTCGGCGCGTGTGTCCTATGGTGGTCGCGGGCAGATCACAGATGTGCAACAGCCGCGCTACGGCCAGCAGATCCTCGATACCGTTTTGCCGTTTTAAGGGGCTCTCATGATTAAAAAACTGCTTCCCGTAATCTTTCTGATCATTGGCACGAGCGCCGGCATCGGCGCCGGGACCTTCCTTGGGTCCGGTGAAACGAAGAAAGAGACCGAGGGGCCTGAAAAGGTTGAAAAGGCGAAAAAGGAAACAAAGGAAAAGCATGCCAAGGATAAGGAGAAAAAGGGTGAGGGCGAAGGCTTCGAATACCTCAAGCTCACCAAGCAATTTGTCGTGCCGATTGTGGAGGATGAGGAGATCTCAGCCCTCGTCACCATGTCCCTGAGCCTTGAGGCAAACTCGGCCATCACCGAAACCTTCTACGCGATCGAGCCAAAGCTGCGGGACGGTTTTCTGCAAGTGCTGTTCGATCACGCCAATACCGGAGGGTTCGACGGTGCTTTCACGCATTCCGACAACCTCGGCACCTTGCGAAAATCTCTGCTTGAGGTGGCGAAGAAGGATCTAGGTGACGATGTCTCCAAGGTCCTGATCATGAGTGTCAGCCGCCAAGATACCTGAGGTCGTCACGGTTTGGGCTGTGACTGCGCGCGTTTCTGTTCGGCCTTGAGGGTGTCATTCAAACGTTCAACGGCTTGTTTGCGCCCAAAGGCCTGACGCAGTTGCTGCATGGCTGCAAGCTTCTGTGCCCGGCATCGCGCCAATTCCATGTTCAATTGCCGCCGTGTCGCGGCCTCCCACCCATTCCACAAAACATCGGTTCCGGTGATCTGATACCCATCGGTCACCGCACTGTCCTGACGGGTTTGCACGACCTGTGCGTCAAGACGCGCCAACTGAGCCTGCACACGCGCTTCGGCCTCCAACACGGGGCGCAGCTTCTGATATTCGCTTTGATAGACCGCTTCGGTGACCGATTTCAGGGCGGGCAGTTCGTGGCGTTTCATCCAATCTGTCCTTTCGCGCGCTTTCGCATGGCTTCGGCAAACCGGATCGCAGCAGCGACCGGGCGATAGTGTTCTTCGGCGATCTCCTGCCCGATCTCGACGGTCGCGTGAATAGCGCGCGCCGTTGGCGGGTCCGAATGGATGGGAACGCCCGCCTCGCCCGCAGCCGACCGGATCGCGGCGGCGACCTCGTCGACACCCTTGGCTACACAGACGGGGGCCGCCCCAGCTGTCCGGGACCATTTCAAAGCGACCGCGTAGTGGGTCGGGTTCACGATCACGACGTCGGCTTTTGGCACATCGGCCATCATCGGATTGGTCACAATCTCCTGCGCCCGCGCGCGGCGCTGTTGTTTGACATGCGGGTCGCCCTCGGCGTCCTTGGTCTCATCCTGGATTTCCTTGCGCGACATTCGGTTCTTGCGCATGTGTTCGGCATATTGCCAAACGTAGTCGACGACCCCGATCGCAAGTGCGATGGCGATTACAATGAACAGAAAGCGAAACAGCAGGCTCATCATCAGCAAGATCGAGCTATGGGCCGGGGCCGCGCCGGCGGAAACGATCTCGGTCAGGTTGGCCTTTAGAAACAAGGTCAGACAGGTGCCGTAGATCAGCAGTTTGGCAAAGCTCTTGGAGAATTCGAACAGCCCGCCCCGTCCGAACTTGTTTTTGGCGTTGGATAGGAGTGAGATCCGCGAGATCTTGGGTTGCAACTTGGTGGGTGCAAAAAACAATGCGCGCTGGGCGATGAGGCTCAGCAAAACCGCCGCCGTCGGAAGCGCAAACAGAAGGGCCACCGGCAAAAGCGCGCCCTTCAGCATTCCGGCGACCGGCGCAGATGCAGGCCCCGAAGCAACAAGCTGAGCGATGTCATCCGACTGGTCGATCAGAACCACAAACAATGTGCCCATCTGATCGACTGTAAACTTGCCGACCGTCAGCAGCGCGATCAGCAACCCGGTATAGGCGGCAACAACGGATAGATCGTTGGACTTTGCAACCTCACCTTTTTCGCGCGCTTTCTGCAGTTTCTGCGGCGTCGGGTCAAAGGACTTGTCACTGTCGTCATCGGTGCTCATCGAACAGATTCCAGCGGGTTGAGGGTGAAGGAAAACAACGCGTCCGCCCAAACGGAAAGGATCAGGGGGGCTCCGGCAAACAGCAAGAACAGCCCTGCAAAGGTGATTGCGGGGGCTCCAACGAAGGCAACCATCAATTGTGGCATTGCCCTGTTGATGACCCCAAGAGCAAGATTGTAGATCAATGAGGCGATCACGAACGGGGTTGCCAATGCAAAGGCCAGGCCAAAGCTGTGGGCGACTTGCCTGACGCCCCATTGCGACAGATCAGGGGCCGATAGGGCCTGACCCAACGGGAACATCGCATAGCTGTGGATCAGGAACTCGGCAATTCGGATGTGCAGGCCTATCAGCACCGCCAGGGCCAGCCCGGCCAAGGTTAAGAATATCCCCAACGCAGGGGCCGGGTCGGCGGCCGCACCACCCAAAAGCTGAGACAGGGATGTCGACTGCGCCGCAATGGACCCGGCGGTCTGAAGGGCCAGCACAAACAGGCGCAGCCCCATGCCCAGAATCATGCCGATCAGAACCTCGGTGCCGACCAGACGCGCCATCGGCAGCAATCCAGGACCGTTCTGCGGAGAGGGCACTGCGGGCAGTACGATCAGGGTAAAAGCCACAGCAACCGCAAGCTTGACCCGGACGGGGATGCTGCGTTCGCCAAAGGCGGGCAAGAGGGTGACCACAGCGGACACCCTCAGAAAAACGGCAAACGCATGCCACAGCCCCGTGCCGAGTTGTCCCAACAGCTCGGGCGGCAGGGCGATCATGCGGGTACGGTTCCGACCAGGGCGGGGCGAGCCTCGAGCCCGATTTCTTCGAAGGAGAGGACCGGATTGGACACCCCGCGCGCCTGCATGATCGAGCGCAACAGGCGACGCCGGCGGGTCGAGGTCACGACGGCTGGAAACAACCCGTGATCGGCGGATTGTGCGACGCTGTCCACCACACCGTCGGCCAGCTTGTTGAACAGATTGGGGGGCAGCGCCACGTCCTGCCCGGCGGCAGGGCCGTCGATCTGGTAGCTGGCAAACGTATCCTCCCATTCGGGGGCCAGTTGGATCAGCGGGATTGAGCCATCCTCACGTTTCATTTCGGCCACCAGCTGAAAGCCCAGCCGTTGGCGGACCAGCTCGCAAATGCCTTCGGGCTGAGTGGTGGTCAGGCGCGCTTCGGCCACGCTTTCAAGGATCAGGGCCATGTTGCGGATTGAGACACGCTCATCCAGCAGCAGCCTTAGAACCGCGTGCAGCGTGTCGATCGGTACCTTGTCGGGGATCAACTCATCCAGCAGCTTACGGTTCGCTTCGGCCCGGACGGGATCGCTGAGGCGGGTCATTTCCGACAGCAAACGACGCAGGGATTTCAGTGTCAGCAGGCGTGAGAAGTTCTGCTTGATGATCTCCAGCAGATGGGTCGCCAGAATCTCGGGCGGTGAGACGATGGTGGCCCCGTTCAGGGCGGCATCCTCTTGATCTTTAGGCAGAATCCAGCGGGCGGGGGCACCGTAGACAGGCTCGGTCACGTCATTGCCGTCGGGCAGAAACTCATGCCCGTCCTGCACCAGAGCCAATACCAGATCTGGGTTCAGCATGCCGCGCGCCTGTTCGACGCCCTGCACCTTGATGATATAGGTGCCGGTGGGCAGATCAGCACGGTCGGTCAGGCGAATCTCGGGCAGGATGAGGCCAAAGGTCGAGGCCACATAAGTCCGCATATTCGCAATGCGCGCGTCCAGCCCGGTTCCGGGGTTCAACACCATGCTGACCAGATCGGGCGCAAATTCCAGATGTACGTCGTCCAGATCCAGGATATCTCCGATTGCTTGCGAAACAGGGGTTTCCGCTTCGGGGGCTGGAGTTTGTGCCTGAAGCACCTCGGCCTTCTGCTTTTGATGGACCCTGTAGGCCGCGTATCCCAACACGCCCGCGCCCAGCATGAAGGGCAGGAAGGGCAGGCCAGGAACGAGCGCGAAAAGAACCATCAACACAGCCACTGTGCCCAGAGCGGCCGGGTGCTTTCCCAGTTGCGAGAAAATGGCGTTGTCGGTCGCGCCCTGTGTACCGCCGCGCGCCAGCAAAAGCGCCGAAGCGATCGAGATGATCACCGCCGGGATTTGCGAAACCAGACCATCGCCCACGGTCAGAATGGCGTAGGTTTCAAAGGCCGATGTGACCGGCATGCCATGCACGATCACGCCCATGACCAGCCCCATCACAAGGTTCAGCAGCGTGATCAGCAGCCCGGCAACCGCATCGCCTTTGACGAATTTCGACGCGCCGTCGAGTGAGCCAAAGAAGGTCGTCTCTTGCTGTTCGCGTTCGCGCCGCTTTTTGGCTTGCTGGTGGTCGATGGCCCCGGCGGACATGTCGCTGTCGATGGCCAGCTGTTTGCCCGGCATTCCGTCCAGAGCAAAGCGCGCGCCGACCTCGGCCAGCCGCGCGGCGCCTTTGGTGATCACCATAAAGTTCACGATCAGCAGGACGCAGAACACCACGAGGCCCAGAAAGATACTGCCGCTCATCACGAAATTGGCAAAGCCTTCGATGACGTTGCCTGCCGCATTTGGCCCGGTATGGCCCTGACCGATGATCAGTTTGGTTGATGAGACGTTCAGCGACAGCCTCAGCATCAGTGAGGCCAGCAGGATTGTCGGGAAGGATGAGAAATCCAGCGGGCGTTCGATGAACAGCGTCAGGGTGAAAATCAAAATGGCCAGCGCGAAGGACGCGGCCAGCCCCACATCCAACACCCAGGCAGGCATCGGCAGGATCATCATCACGATGACGGTCATCAGCGCCAGCGCCAATAGGACGGTGGGCGAGAACAGGGACCGGGCGTTTATGGTGGGCACGCTGACCTCCTAGTTGAATGCGATGAAGGCGGTAGCAGCACCCGTCGCCGGAACCAGAGACCCCAGAGATCCACCATTGGATTCAAATGGTTGTACCGGGATCAGCGGAGCGGCTGACCCTGTGAAAGGGTCCCGCGATGCCACATGAGTTTGGGGTGGAACGGACCCGTCCAGCTGAGCCAGAAGGGTCTGGAAGCGACCGCGATAGGCCTCGGCCAAAGACGGCGTACGTGTCGAGAACATTCTGAATTGTCCGGTGTAGGTAACATGCCAATTGTCCGCTTCAGTTGATTGCGCGGTGGCCCAATTCGGAGGGAGCCGTAGGCGACCGTAGATTTGGGCCACCGCGTTCGCGCCACGTCGAAGCGGGTCACGCGACTTTGTGTTTGCTATCCTCCTGTGTGATGGGTGATCCGTCAGGCTGGTAGCGGCCAATGCATCTCGGGCCGTGGAAGATGACCAGTTGACCATCGGGGTATTCGTGGACCCTGACCTTCGCCTTGACGAAATGATGACGGTGCCTGTCTGCCGCGATCTGCATGACCAGGCCCTTGTAGCGCACCGTATTGTCGTTGCCGACGACGCGGTCTTCCTGCACACACAGGGTGTCGCGCACATTGCCTGTAAACGGCACGAAGGCCGAGGTCGTATCCTCCGGCTCCTTTGCAAACAGGGCATTGTGTTCGGGAAGATAGACCTCTTTCAGGAACTGATTGGCCTCTTCAATGGTTGTGATCCCATGGGACCGCAGTTCCTGCGGCAATCGGTTCTGGAACGTGCCAAACATGCGTTCAGACCGTCCACGGGCCTGCGGTGAATAGGCCGGGATCAGCTCAATGCCGAGTTGCTGCAAGGCGCGCCCGACCTGGGTCAGATTGTCCTTGTCCACTTTGCCGCCCGCTTCGGGCGTATGCCAGTAATGAGAGCCCCGATCGGCATAGAGCGAGCAAAACAGACCTTGCGCCTCGATCACCTCTGTCAGCCCCTGAAAACTGCTCATCGTCCCTTCTTCCTCGACAAAGAATGCCGAATAAACCCGGTTGGTGGCATCGTCCATGGTGACGATCAGATCCCACCACTGACCCGGAACCCATTCATGGCTGGAGCCGTCCTGATGCAACATCATGCCAACCATCGGACGGCGGGGCCGCTTGCGCCGATGGGCACCTCGTCGGGGTGCTGCCTGAACCCGGCCGTGGCGCTGCAGTGTAAGCCGCACCCAGTTGTAGCTCTGTGTGAAACCATGGTGGGCCACCAGCTTCTCGTGGAAATGCTTCGGCGTGTAATCCCAGTACTTGGTATCAAACAGTTCAAGCATCTCCATGACCTTATCCGTGGCAACACGATTGTTGGCCAGTTTGCCAAGCCGACGGTCGTACAGACCTTCTGCACCATCCGCCTCAAATCGATCCTCCCAACGCCTGACGGTGCGCACGGATACACCCAGTATCTCAGCCGCCTGTTCTTGCGTCAGCTTGTTCGCGCTTCGCCGCGAATACACATCTTCAAACTTCATCAGTCGAACTTCCTGTAACACTTCTGCTCGGTTCATAACGCCTCCTCTCAGAGACAGAATAGAACCGGACAGATCGCATGTTACATACACCGGACATATCGCGTGTTAGCGACAGGCCAAAGACGGCGTACGCGAGTGATAGGCCCCGGCGGCGGCGGGCCAGGATCCAAGCTCGGCATAGAGGTCTTTGAGAAACTTTGCGGCGTAAGTGGCGTTCTCCTGCGGATCGAACATCGCGTCGATCGAGCGGAAAGCCTTGCCGTGCCAGCGGTAGTTGATCTGAAAACACCCGATGTCAAAGCTGCGTTTGCCGGCTTTGAAAATCCGGAAGACATAGGTTTTTGCCTCAACCTCGGAAGTGAACCAATAGCCCTGCCCTTCGACATTGATGGTCCAGGGCCAGGGTTGTAGCCGCCCGTCATGGGTGCGCCCCGTCTCAACCCGTGAAATGGCGCGCAGGATGTCGAGTGGCACACCTTCGGACAGTGCCGCGCGGCGCGCGGCCTGATCGCAGATATCGCCCGCGCGGGCATCCGGCATGGCACGCCCGGCCTGCGCGATCAGCGCAAGCGTCAGCACAAAGACGATCGAGACGAAACGATGGGGCATTCTGCCGGTCCGGGATTCGGGTCATTCCGGGCCAAGCTAGCCAGTCATCGGTTTACAGAGGGTTATCGCTCCATCATTTTCGGTCGATCCGACGCCCGAACACGACGCTGGTATTGGTGCGCAGAACACCGGGGATTTTGGCCAGCTCATCGACCAGAATATCCAGATCCTCGATCCGGGGGGCCTCGGCAGACAGTAGCAGGTCAAATTCGCCATTGATCGACAGGCAGCGTTTCACCTCGGGGTAGGCCTCAAGCCGTTTGATGATGCGGGTGGTTTCCTTTTGTTGGACTTCAAGCATCACGATCACCTGCACGCGCGGGGTATCGTCGGTGGCGTGCAATTGAACAGAATAGCCTGCGATCACGCCACGCTCTTCCATGCGCTTGATCCGCTCATGCACGGTGGTTCGGGCCACGCCTAACCTAGCCGCGATATTCGTGGTCGATTCACGGGCATTGTGCTGCAGCGCGGTGATAATGCGGCGGTCGAGCTGATCCATGGGGCCTCCGGCAGGGTCGCTTTGGTGTAGAGCAGAAGCGCCCGGAGGCTCAAGGCTTCTGCGCCGAGGGGGCTTTGTCGGATCGCGGCCAGATGATCAGCGCAGCAGCGATCCCCAATGCGGAAGCGCAGGTTATCGTGGTCATGACCACGGTTGCGCCGAAACGGGTCATCAGCCACCCCGATAGCGGATAGAGGACCAGCCAGCAGGCATGGGACAGGGTGAACTGGGCGGCAAAAACGGCGGGTCGGTCCTCGGGCCGGGCCGAGCGGGTCAAAAGGCGGCCCGAGGGGGTCAGGGTCATCGAATAGCCGAAGCCCACGCAGGCCCAGAAGGCCGTGAGCAGCGGTAGGGTGAGTGCTCCGGATGTCATGGCTGCTCCGGCCATTGCCAGCACGCCAAGTGTCGCCCCGGTCAGCATGACCCGGCGGTCCTTGAACCGATCCAGCAGAGAGGGAAGTACGAAGGCCGTGATCATCGAGCCGCCTCCGAACCCAGCCAGAGCAATCGCCACCGCGCTTTCGGACAGGCCGAGGTCCGCGCGCACAAGGACCACCGTATTAACGATCACCATGGAGCTGAGCGCGGCTGCAGACCAGCTGAGTGCCAGAAGGCCGCGCAATCGTGTTGTCGATAGATAGATGCGGATGCCGCGCGTTGTCCGGTCGTATATTCCGCGTCGCTCCGCGGGTTTGGGCGAAGGTAAAACAACGGAGACCACCAGCAGGGCGGAGGCAATAAACCCAGCTCCGGTCCCCCAAAACAGCGTGTCAAAGCTGACAAAGACCAGTAACGCAGCCGCCAGCATGGGGCTGAGCAGGCTTTCCAGATCATAGGCAAGGCGCGACAAGGAAAGTGCGCGCGTGTAGTCCTGCTCATCCGTCAGGACATCGGGAATCGTGGCCTGAAACGCGGGGGTGAACCCGGCCGAGGCCGATTGCAGGACGAAAATCAGCACATAGACCTGCCAGACCTCTGACACGAAGGGCAGGCACAGGGCGACCGCGGCCCGGATCAGATCCAGCACCACCAGCATCCTGCGCCGGTCGAGCTGTTCTGCAAACGCCGCCGCCAGCGGGGCAATCCCCACATAGGCCACCATCTTGATGGTCAGAGCGGTGCCCAACACCATCCCTGCAGCCTCGCCCGCCAGATCATAGGCCAGCAGGCCCAACGCGATCGTCGCCAGCCCGGTCCCCGTCAACGCAATGACCTGAGCTGCCAGAAGGTGGCGATAGGTGCGGTTTTGCAGGATGCCGAGCATTGGTCAGAGGTACTTTGTGATGGTTTTGAAATCTTCGATGGCCGATCCGTCCTCGGATGTCAGGCAATGGTCGATATGATCGTGGATCAGAACCCGTTTGGCATTGGTGATTGCTTTTTCGACGGCGAACAGTTGCTGGGCAACGTCGGAGCAGGGCGCGTGATCTTCGAGCATGGCAATGACTTTCGCCAGATGCCCATGCGCCCTCTTCAGGCGGGCGGTGATTTGCGGGTGCGATTCATGCGTGTGATTGGTCATGATATATCCATATCCCCCCCATGGGGATAATATCAAGCCCATCCAGCGACAGAACGCCCGGCTACAGGCTCAGCGTTGAGTTTGCCGGATAAACCGCCTATCTCGGGGTCGAGACCGCACAAAGGAAACCTCTGTGGCAAACCACCTGTATAAAAACGACCTGCCCGACGGGCTGGACCTTGGGCCGATCGTGGCCATCGACTGTGAAACCATGGGGCTGAATCCGCATCGGGATCGCTTGTGCGTGATCCAGATGTCCGGCGGCGACGGCGACAGCCATATCGTTCAGGTTGAAAAGGGGCAAACCGAGGCTCCGAACCTTTTCGCGATGCTGGAAGACCCCGACGTGCTGAAACTGTTCCATTTCGGGCGTTTCGATATCGCCGCGATGTACCACGCCTTTGGGGCACTGGCCGCACCGGTCTATTGCACCAAGATTGCCAGCCGCCTTGTGCGCACCTATACCGACCGCCACGGGCTGAAAAACCTGTGTCAGGAGTTGATCGGCGTCGATATCTCGAAGCAACAACAGATGAGCGATTGGGGGGCCGAGACCCTGTCTGAGGCCCAGCTGGAATACGCGGCTTCGGACGTGTTGTACCTGCATCGCCTGCGGGATGAGCTGAACAAACGGTTGGCCCGCGAAGGCCGGACCGAGATGGCGCAGGCCTGTTTTGACTTCCTGCCGATGCGTGCGAAACTCGACCTCGCAGGCTGGCCCGAAACTGATATTTTTGCGCACTCATGACCGATACCGAAGCATTCCTGAAAACCGCCCGTCAGGTTGTTACCGATGAGGCCCGCGCGCTGGACGCGCTGGCCGAAAGCCTGAACGAGGATTTTGCCGAAGCGGTGCAGCTGATCCTGCAGGCCACCGGTCGCATCATCATCAGCGGTATCGGCAAGTCGGGCCATATCGGTCACAAGATCGCGGCCACATTGGCCTCGACTGGCACGCCCGCCTATTTCGTCCATCCCGCCGAGGCGAGCCATGGTGATCTGGGTATGGTATCCAAGGATGATGTGGTTCTGGCGATCTCGAATTCCGGCGAGGCACCGGAACTGGTCAACCTGCTGGCCTTTACGCGCCGCTTTGGTATTCCGCTGATCGGTCTGTCCAGCAAGCCGGAAAGCACGCTGATGAAACAGGCTGACGTGCATCTGCTGATCCCGTCCATGGGTGAGGCCTGCGGGTTCGGCATGGTGCCCTCGATCTCGACCACGCTGACGCTGGCCATGGGCGATGCGCTGGCGATCGCGCTGATGAAACACCGCGATTTCAAGCCCGAGGACTTCCGCGCCTTCCACCCCGGCGGCAAACTCGGCGCGCAGCTGTCTACCGTGCGCGACCTCATGCATGCCGATCTGCCCGTGGTGCGGTCCGGAACCTCCATGAGCGAGGCGCTGCTGGTGATGAGCCAGAAGAGCTTTGGCGTGGTGGGTGTGACAGATGATGCGGATCGCCTTTTGGGCATCGTCACCGATGGCGACTTGCGCCGCAATATGGACGGGCTTTTGAACAAGACCACGGATGAGGTCATGACCCGCGATCCTCTGACCATCGCGCCCAACGCCATGGCGGAAGAGGCCGTAGGCATCATGAATGACCGCAAGATCACATCGCTGTTCGTGGTTGATCCTGAAGCGGATGGGCAGGCGCAGGGTCTGTTGCATATCCACGACTGCCTGCGCGTCGGTCTGGGTTAGGGAGTGATACGGTGGATCGCTATTCCCGCATGGTTCAGTTCCTCAAGGTGCTGCTGCCTCTGACGGCGATTGTTTTGCTGTCCACCGTTTTCCTTCTGTCGCGCAGCATCGAGACTGATGTCTCGGTGCCCTTCTCGCAGGAGGATATCGAAGATCGCCTGGCCGGCCAGGTTATTACGCAACCGAACTACCGCGGCACCACCAAAAAGGGCGAAGAGGTCCAGATTGAGTCGACCAGGGTGGTCCAAGGTTCCGAGGGCGAAGAGCCGACGGCATCGCAGTTTCGCGGGCGGTTCGGGATGCTGAACGGCGGTGAGATCAAACTGGATTCCAACTCGGGCCTGATCCGACCCGATAAGGGGACGGCGACCTTTGTTGGTGATGTGGTGATTACCACCTCGGACGGCATTCAGGTCACGACCGATCTGCTGAATACATCGCTGGAAGAAATACGTGGCGACACTCCCGGTCAGGTCGATGGCACCGGCGTCATCGGCACATTCTCTGCCGGTCGTATGCAATTTGGCACTGAAAAAAAGGACGGACCGGTCCATATTCTTTTTACAGACGGCGTGAAGTTGGTATATGAGCCAACAAAAGCAGAAAGATAACCTGTGATCTATTTTCGATTTCTCTTTGTTTGCATGGCTCTGTTGATGGGCCCGGTTTCTGCCATCGCACAGGAAGCGCAGGTTGCATTCGGTTCGGTCAAGGCCGACCCCAGCCTGCCGGTCGAGGTGACCTCGGAATCGCTAAACGTCAATCAGGAGGATGGATCGGCCGAGTTTCTCGGCAATGTGATCGTGATTCAGGGGGAAATGCGCCTGTCGGCTGAGCGGGTTCTGGTGATCTACAGTCAGGACCGCTCATCCATTGAACGGATGGAAGCGACCGAGAATGTCGTTCTGGTCAGCCCTCCGGATGCCGCCGAAGGGGATCAGGCGGAATACACCATCGACACAGGTGTGATCGTGATGAAGGGCAACGTGCTGCTGACACAGGAGCCCAGCACGATTAGCGGCGACCAGATGGTTGCGAACCTGACCTCGGGCACCGCAACGATGACGGGCCGCGTCAAAACCATTCTTCAGCAGGGTGGCGGAAACTGATGGCTGCCCCAACCTTGTCTGTCGCGGAAGGAAGCGCAGGTCTGCGCATCGAGAAACTGCGCAAATCCTATCGGAAAAAAACTGTGATCCGGGATGTGTCCATGACGCTCGACCGGTCCGAAGTAGTCGCACTGCTGGGTCCGAACGGGTCGGGTAAGACGACGACCTTTTACTCCGTCGCCGGGCTGGTTTTCCCCGAAGCCGGTAAGGTCACGATAGACGGGCAGAATGTCACGACGCTGCCGATGTATCGCCGCGCTCGTCTTGGGATCGGCTATCTTCCGCAGGAGATGTCGATTTTTCGCGGCATGAGCGTCGAGGACAATATCGCCTCGGTTCTGGATATCACCGTCAAGCACGCCCATCGCCGGAAAGAGCGGTTGGAGGAGCTGCTGTCGGATTTCTCGATCGAACACCTGCGCCGCGCCCCCGCGCTTGCCCTGTCCGGTGGTGAGCGGCGCCGGGTAGAGATCGCGCGCTGTCTGGCCGCCGATCCGAAATATCTGCTGCTCGACGAACCCTTTGCGGGCGTTGACCCGATCAGTGTGGGGGATATCAGGCATCTGGTGGCTGATCTGAAGAAGCGTGGGATCGGCGTGTTGATCACCGATCACAACGTACGCGAAACGCTCGAGATCGTGGATCGCGCCTATATCCTGCATGACGGGCAGGTTCTGATGTCAGGTACACCTGACGAGGTCGTTGAGAACGAAAACGTGCGCCGGGTTTATCTGGGCGAAAACTTCCGTATTTCATAGGGTTGGGCGATTTTTCGCCGGACGCTTAGCGGAAATCGCGTATATACACCTCTGTTTTGATTGACTCTTCCGCCGCCTCTTGTCTCAATTGGGGTATGGCATTTATTCGGTTCCAGTCTGGATCTCGATACCCCTTCGCTGAAGGGCTGGGACGGCAGCAACCGATCAAAATGTCGATATCCCCCACCCGATAAAAACAAGCATGTTGCGTGACGCAACGTCAGAATGGGTGTGAATTGTGAAGGAGATCACATGCGTTACCAAATCAGCGGAAAACAGATCGACATCGGTGCGGCCCTGCAGACCCACGTGCAGACCGAACTGGGCGAAGTTGTTGGCAAATATGCCCAGCGCCCGACCGACGCCAATGTCGTCTTTTCCCGTTCGGCGCATGAATATGTATGCGAAACTACAGTACATTTATCTACCGGCCTGACCGCTCAGGCCAAGGCCCACGCAACCGAGATCTATGCAGCGTTCGAGGCATGCTGTGACAAGATGGAAACACAGTTGCGCCGTTACAAGCGCCGCCTGAAGGACCATCACAAGGATCGTTCTGAGCCTGTTGAACTCTTTGGGGCGTCCTCTTATATCCTCGCCTCTGACGAATCGAACACGGCAGATGAACCCGAATCGCTACAGCCCATGATTGTGGCTGAGATGGAAACAAAGATCCCATCGCTCAGCGTTGGTGAGGCCGTAATGCAAATGGAACTTGCCGGAGCGCCGGTGTTAGTGTTCCGGAATGAGAACAAGGATGGGTTGAATGTCGTGTATCGCCGCGATGACGGCAATATCGGCTGGATTGATCCTTAAACAGGCAAGTTGAGAGAGATTGGCCCTCGCACGCTAGGGCCGCTATGGAGCATGATCATGGAGCTTTCGAGCATTCTCAAGCCCGAAGCAGTACGTGTGTTATCTGCCGCGTCTAGTAAGAAGCGGCTGTTTCAGGAAATCGGCGACGTCGCTGCCGGTGCTTTGGACCTGGATACCCAGGTCGTCGTGGATTGCCTGCTGGAGCGCGAAAGCCTCGGCCCCACGGGTGTGGGTCATGGCGTGGCATTGCCACATGCGCGGCTGGGCGGGATCGAGTCGGTCTCGGGCGTTTTTGTGATGCTTGAAAAGCCGATCGACTTTAGCGCGGTTGACCGCCAGCCAGTGGATATCGCCTTTGCGCTGTTTGCCCCCGAAGAGGCGGGTGTGGATCACCTCAAGGCTTTGGCGCTGGTGTCGCGCACCCTGCGTGACAGCGCTGTGTGCTCCAAGCTGCGGGCGAACCCCGATCCGGTCAAACTATACGCGATCCTGACCGAAGCGCAGTCCATGCAAGCCGCTTAAAGCCTTGTGAAATAGCAAAAAAGCCCGCGAAAACCGCGGGCTTTTTTTGTTTTTGGAAGGGGCGGGTTGTTAGCCGCCGGTTCCCATTTCCAGCGTCCACCAGATCTTGCCACCGTTTTCCTGATGCCACGCAAAACCCATCTGGGTGGCCTGGGGGTCCAGGATTACAGAACGGGGGCCCCTGACTTCCGACATTTTTTCGTATAAGTCATTGATATTATTATGCCTTGGTTGCCAAAAGGCACTACACGGACTTTTTTCGCCAGCGATTGTTTCGGAGTGTTGAGGGAGCTCAGGCTTTGGTCTGGCCAGTTTTTCGGGTGCGCCCGGGGGGTATCTTGAAAGGGGCTTCGTTCCAGGTCAGGCCGACGCAGGTGAGGATGCGTCTGGCATCGACCGTGGCATGGCTTGGCATGCCGTAGCGGTCAGGGGTGCCTTTGTGGCGCAGGATCGAGAGCTGCAATGCGTTCAACTCGTTGCGGATACGAGCCGGGCTCATCGGGTGTCCGAGCAGGTCCAGATGCTTGCGCAGGTGCTGCAGGCAGCAGAAGGCCATGTAGCAGATGGCGATATGGGCCCGGACCCGACGCGGCGACCAGTGATAGATGGGCCGGATTTTCAGATCGTGCTTGTTGGTGCGGAAGCAGGCTTCGATCTCCCACAACTGGTGATAGCGGGCAATGACGTCCTGTGCCTCCAGTTCGTCCGCACCATGAACAACAATGGCATGCAGCCCGTCCCATTGTGCCGCTGCCTTGATCTTTGCATCATCCAGCGTGACGTCCCCGCTGTCGGGGAAGGCCAGGAAGCGGCCATATCCCCGGCTGCTGAAGCTGCCGGGTTTGCGAGAGCGCTTGAGCTTCTTGTGCAGCTTTTCGATTGCCTTGTCGCGCTTGTGGGCATCATTGCGTGCCCGGGTGGGTGACCAGGTCACAATGACCCGCGCTCCCTCCTGGTCGATCACCTTGTACCAGCCCTTCTCGGTTGCCTCTTCAGAACCGTGTCCAGCCCAAGGCTGGCGTCCCTCCGGGCTCAAAATGTTCGCCTTCACGGCGGCCGGGGCGGACTTCATGCGATAGCCGAGGATGTAGGGCAGACCCTTGTTCTGCAACATCTGCTGGTTGTCCTTGCTGAGCATGGCGGCATCGGCCACGAACGTGACCCTGGCCACGTCGAAGCGTCCCTCCAACGCCTTCAGCGCAGCTTCCAGCGTATGACCTTCCCAGGTGTTTCCCGGGAAGAGTTCATAGCCCACAGGCAGCCCATCGGAGGTGACGATCAGCGCCAGCATGACCTGAGCGCGGTGATGCTTGCCATCCTTGCTGAAGCCCTTGGCCAGAAGATGATCCTGCTCGACCCCGTCCGCATCCTCGGCCGGGTCCTCGCGCTCGGTGTCAAAGGCCAGGGTCGTGCAATCGTAGAACAGCACGGTCACTGGCCCGCCCAGCAACTTCTCTGCCGCCGCGTGAGAGGTTTTGCAAATCCCGTCTATCACCGGCGTATTGATGTAATCCATGCTCCGATAGACCACGTCCAGATTGAGCGTGATGCCTGCCTGGTTCTCCAACGCCTCCACGGTCGCGCGCTTGCTCTCGGGCTGTGCGATCCGCGCCATAACCAGCTCTTTCACAATGCGATTGGCACTTTTACGCGCCGCCCCCAGAAGGGCCCCCCAACCCAGTTGGTCATACATCGTCCCCATGACATCCCGCAGACCCAGAGAGACCCGCGCCTCCTCACGGCACTCGGCAAGATCAACGCCAAGCTTGTCCGGCCGCGGAGCGCGGCGCACCAGCGCCTGCAGATCGGCATATTCCGTGGGCGTGAACAGTTCCATTTGCGGCGAGCGATCAATGCGTAATTGCTCCATCAAGCGGCCCGCCAGACGCTTGATATCCTCAATCTCGCTGTCGTTATGGGCCACACCCACATGGCGCAGGATCTTCTGGCGTACCTTGGAGCCGGTGCGGACGGATTCAACGATCTGGATCCGTGTGCGGTTGAGCTTTGCGTCATGTTTGGTGCGGATGAACATGGGCGAAGAGGTTAGCCATCTGAAGGCCCATGTCAATACTTTTTATAATAATGGGGCACTACAACGCGCCTCTGAGCAACCACACCTGAAAACAAACCAAAAACCCAGTCAGATCAACAAAAAGGTCGGAAGTCAGGAAACTATACGCGATCCTGACCGAAGCGCAGTCCATGCAAGCCGCTTAAAGCCTTGTGAAATAGCAAAAAAGCCCGCGAAAACCGCGGGCTTTTTTTGTTTTTGGAAGGGGCGGGTTGTTAGCCGCCGGTTCCCATTTCCAGCGTCCACCAGATCTTGCCACCGTTTTCCTGATGCCACGCAAAACCCATCTGGGTGGCCTGGGGGTCCAGGATTACAGAACGGGGGCCGGGTTCCTGCATCCAGGCGGCCAGTGTCTTGGTTTCCGTCTCATAGGTTTCCGAGATCGCCTCACCCAGGAATGTCCCGAAATAGCCAACGCGCGCCGCCCGGTCGATTGGGGAAGAGCCATCCGATCCGAAATGCCAGGGGCGATTCTGCCGGGCCATATCCTTGGAATGCGTCGCGGCCGCCGCGTTCAACTGAGAGTTCAGTTGCACGGACTGCAAGCCCTGCGCCTGCCGCAGCGCATTCACCGAATCGAGCATGCGGAACTGCAGCTTCTCGGGGTTGCCACGGATTTTGTAAACTGAGGGCAAGGGGCGCCCATCGGCACCCAGCGCCGTGGTGCTCGTGTCGGTACATGCCGCCAAGGCGACAAGGCAAATCAACAGAAAAGAAAAGATACGCGTCATGATCGACCTGATTATTGTGTCGCTAACGGGCATAACGCGCTAGGCTGTCTTGAGCAAACGCACAATGACCATAGCCTGCATGATTCTGCCGGTTTGGTTTGCGACTGAAGCATTCTGGCAATAAAATGGGCCAGATTTTCCATTTCGCCATAACGAAGGACCTTTTGTCATGGTAAAAAAGCACATTCCTCTTTCGACCCGCCGGGGGTTTCTGGCCGGAGCCTCGTCTCTGCTGGCCGCGCCTGCGATCGCGCAGTACATCCCGGGTGACCCGCTGCGACCTGCACCTGAACCCGAAGCGCCGGTCCGGCGTAATGTCTCAGGATTCCGCGCTCAGGACTGGCGGCCTTATTTCTCGAACACCAGAAACGGGGCCATTCTGGTCGATACCACGTCACGAGCGCTGCATTATTGGTCAAATGATCAATCTGTATACAAACTCTACCCCTCTTCGGTTCCGTTGACCGAGGAAATGACCCGTCGCGGGCGCACCAGCGTCATTCGCAAGGTTGAGGGGCCGAGCTGGTCTCCGACGCCGTCGATGAAGAGGCGAAACCCCGAATGGCCCGATTACATCCCGCCCGGTCCCGATAACCCATAGGGAACGCACGCTTTGTACCTGGGATGGAAGTATTACCGCATCCACGGCACCCATGACACGCGCAAGATCGGGCGGAAATCTTCGAATGGCTGCATCGGCCTGTTCAACGATGACATTGCCGAGCTGTTCTCAATGGCGAAGGTTGGCACGCAAGTGTTGCTAATTTGACGACATTTTCGCTCACCGACTCGATTAATCGGCAAGTTGCAATTGCATTCCAACCGCTTTGCTGATTAGAAAAATATCACGAGGTAAGTCTTAGATGTGCGGTTCCGCGGACTGGAGCCGTGCAGATTCTGGAGGTTAATATGAAAAAACTCGTTCTCGCCGCTGCACTGACCGCTGCTGCTTCGACCGCTTATGCCGGTAACCTGGAAGAGCCGGTTGTTGAGGCACCTGTTGTTGTTGAAGAAACCCAGGGCACGTCGCAGGGCATCATCCTGCCGCTGATCCTGCTGGTTGTAGTTGCCGCAGCTGTTGCAGCAAGCTAATTCGACGAGCAATATCCAGAGAAAAGGCGGTGGAGCTTTCCACCGCCTTTTTTCATGTCCAGTTGTCGGGGCTGGTTAGTCCAGCCAGCCGTTCAGATTATCTTCGATGATCTTGCCCAAAGCAGCAATATGCGAATCATCGTCATTGAGGCAGGGAATATAGGTGAAGTGTTCACCGCCGGCCTCTTCAAAACTTTCCTTGATCTCTTCGTTGATCTCTTCCAGCGTTTCGATGCAATCGGCTGAGAACGCCGGTGCAATCACCGCTATGTTCTTTTTACCCTGTTTCGCCAGATCGGCCACATGGTCGACCGTGTAGGGCTTCAACCACTCCTCAGGTCCAAAGCGTGACTGGAAGGTTGAAACCAGCTGATCGTCCGACCAGCCGAGCCGCTCTTTCAGCAATCGTGAGGTCTTGACGCATTGGCAATGATAGGGATCGCCCTGTTGCAGATAGCGTTCAGGCATCCCGTGATAGGAACAGACCAGCACATCAGGCTTGGTCTCCATCTTGGCATAGGCGCGTTCGACGGATTGGGCCAACGCCTCAATATAGGTGGGTTCGTCGTAATAGGCGGGCACCGTACGGCTGGCAGGTTGCCACGGTTCCTCCATCAGGCAACGGAAGAACTGGTCATTGGCGGTTGCCGTCGTGGCACCGGCATAGTGCGGATAAAGCGGGAAGAACAGGATACGGTCGCAGCCCTCTGCTACCATATTCCGGACTTTGGATTTGGTCGACGGATTGCCATAGCGCATGCAGAAATCGACCATCACCTGATCGCCATAGCGGGCCTGCATCGTATCGCGAAGCTTGGCGGTCTGGTCCTTGGTGATCGTCATCAGCGGGCTTTCACCCTTGTCGTGATTCCAGATCGACTTGTACGCCTCACCCGAGCTGAAGGGGCGCTTTGTCAGGATGATCGACTGCAGAATCGGCTGCCACTTCCACGCCGGGTAGTCGATCACACGGCGGTCTGAGAGGAACTCGTTCAAATAGCGGCGCATTGGCCAATAGCTGTAGTGATCGGGGGTGCCCAAATTGGCCAGCAGGATGCCCACGCGCCCCATTTTAACCTTGGGGTGGTCGGCTGGTGCATGCACGGGGCGTGTGGCGTCAAACATTTGGGTCTTCCTGCATTTTCTAGGTCTGGCCTGAGATAAGGGGAAATGTCCGGTCGTCAATCGGACAGTTTGCCTTCATCGGTACCAAGGGCTTCGGCAAGGCGCATCCGGGCGGATCCGGGGCGCAGCGGTTTGGGTTGGCTGTCGTCGGGCGACCAGCCGGTTAGGCAGATCAGCTCGAACGTGGCGGGCAGGCGGCCTTGAGACGTTGCGAAATGTTCTGCGTAGATGCTCTGCGCGCGTTCGAACACCTTGCGGCGGGTCGGGGATTTCAATCGGTTGGTCAGCACGTTGGTCTCGGCCATCGCGCGCAGGTCCTGCATCAGATGGGTCAAGTCTCGATATTCCGCCGTCATAGGCACCGCATCCGCCACCGGCAGCGCCAGCCCCGTGCGTTGCAGCAGAGCGCCTAGATCCCGCAGCTCTCCCATCGGAGCGATTCGGGGGCTGAGGCCACCGGTCACCTCGATTTCGGCCTGCCCCAGGGCGGCGCGCAGCTGATGCAGGGTTTCTCCGCCCAGACAGACGGTCAGAAGCAACCCGTCTGGGCGTAAGGCGCGGTGACATTGGATCAGCTGGCCGACCGGGTCATTGGCCCAATGCAGGGCCATCGCGTGAACCACCAGATCATGCGTGCCGGGCGTAAGCTCCAGCGTTTCCTCATCCGCCACGAGTGTCGCGCCGGGCAGGGCATCCTGCCAGATATGCGCAAACGGGGTCACTATCGCGGGTGTCGTAAAGGTTCTGTTAACCATGCTCAGCCGATCCTGCACCTCGTCCACAGCGGCGCGGTGCAGAAACAGGGCCTCATCCTTAGCCCGTGCGCGGCGGTGGCGCAGGGTGGCTCGGTCGAACAGAGAGGGTGCATTGGACGCAGGCATTTTCATACCCCGCAGGTATCGCATTTGGCCCCGAGTTCAAACAGCGTTGCGCCTCATCTATCCCCCGCGATGTATGAGCTGCGGAGAGCTGACCGAATCCGACTTTGGCCTTTGTGCCACATGTTGGCGGGACACGCCGTTCATCGGCGGAACGGTCTGCGACAGTTGCGGCATGCCCGTCCCCGGCGAAAGGGACGGCTTTCGGATCGACTGCGACGATTGCCGTAAAACGCCGCGTCCGTGGCAGGACGGGCGCGCGGCGTTGCTGTATAAGGGGCGGGCGAAATCTATGATCCTGGCCTTGAAACATGGCGACCGCCCCGAACTGGCCAAACCCGCCGCGCGCTGGATGGCGCAGGCGGGCCGAGAGGTTCTGAAGCCCGACATGTTGATCGCTCCGGTTCCGCTGCACTGGTCCCGTCTGGTGAAACGGCGATACAACCAATCGGCGCTTCTGGCACAGCATCTGGGGCGCGAGACAGGGTTAGAAATCTGCCCAGACCTGCTGGTGCGAACGGCGCGCACCCCGGTTCTGGACGGCAAGACCGCCGCTCAACGGGCCGAGGCACTGGATGGGGTCATTGCGACGCATCCCAAACGGGATCAGCGCATCAAAGGGCGCAATATCCTTTTGGTGGATGACGTGATGACATCGGGTGCGACGCTCGCAGCCTGTACGCGCGCATGTCTTGCCGCGGGGGCAAATCATATTTTCGTGTTGGTGCTGGCGCGCGTTGCCAAGGATGCCTAATTCGCACAAGATTGTGTGAAATCGAAGGGACGGATTTATGAAACCTGTTGAAATCTACACATCGCCTCTGTGCGGCTTCTGCCACGCTGCCAAGCGCCTGCTGAAGCAAAAAGGGGTCGAGTTCAAGGAAATCGACGTCTTGCTGCATCCAAAGCGCAAGCCCGAGATGATCAAACGTGCCGGCGGCAAACGCACTGTGCCGCAGATCTTCATCGGCCCCGATCACGTTGGCGGCTGTGATGACCTCTATGAGCTCGACCGTCAGGGCAAGCTGGACCGTCTTCTGGCGGCGTGATGAAGACTGCTCTGCTGCAAATCACCTCGTCGGACGATCCGGCTGCGAATCTGCAAATGGTGCGCGCCATGATGGCCGAGGCCGCCGAGCAGGGCGCGCAGTTCATCCTGACCCCCGAGGTCACGAATTGCGTGTCCAACAGCACCACGCGGCAGCGCGAGATGTTGCAGCATGAGGAAGACGACACAACTCTGGCCGGTCTGCGGCCGCAGGCCGCTGAGTTGGGTGTTTGGCTGCTGATCGGATCATTGGGGATCAAGACCCATGATGCGGATGGCCGTTTTGCCAACCGGTGCTTTATGATCGACCCCAAGGGGCAGATCGTGGCGCGCTATGACAAGATCCACATGTTCGATGTGCAGGTGACCGAGACCGAAACTTTCCGCGAATCGGCCAATTACCGCCCCGGCGACAAGGCCGTCATCGCTGAGACGGATTTCGGCAAGGTCGGCCTGACGATTTGCTATGACATCCGCTTTCCGCACTTGCATGCCGCGCTGGCGCAGGCCGGGGCGCGGATTTTGACGGTTCCGGCGGCGTTTTCGCCCGTCACAGGGGCCGCGCATTGGGAATCGCTGCTGCGCGCCCGCGCGATCGAGACCGGCTGCTGGGTTCTGGCCCCCGCGCAAACCGGCACACATCCCAAAACGCGGGGCAAAACCCGCCACACATATGGTCACAGCATGGTCGTCGCTCCTTGGGGAGAGGTTCTGATCGACGCAGGGACCGATCCGGGCATTCACTTTTTCGAATTGAATGATAGTTCTGTGTCCGAGGCGCGCCGTCGCGTGCCCTCATTGACCCATGTGCGGGCTTTTGACGGCCCCTGAACCAGAACCGGACCATGACAGACGACACCAATGCCCTTGCGGTCACGCTTTTCAGCGAGATCCTGACCGCCGACCAGCTATTGCGCAACCGGCTGAGCCGGGTGCTGCCCAAGGGCATGGAAATCTCGCATTTCTCGGTGCTGAACCATCTGGCCTATGCCGGAGGGGAACGGACGCCCGCGCAACTGGCCAGCACCTTCCACGTGACCCGAGGGGCGATGACCAACACTTTGGCCAAGCTGGAATGGGCCGGCTACATCCACATCCGCCCCGACTGGGACGACGCCCGCCGCAAGATGGTCGCGATCAGCCCCGCCGGTCGCCGCGCGCGCGATCAGGCGATTTCGTCGATTGCCCCGCTCATTAATCGTGTGGTTGGAGAGCTGGGGCTGGAGCGGGTGCGGAGTACGTTGCCGGTCCTGCGAGATTTGCGTTTGCAGTTGGAGGGGGAGTAGGGCGCTTTAGCCTTTTCCCGCGAAGCCGATACAAGTAATTTGAGGCCTTCAGGTGGCAGTCGGACCGCTTGAACCCCAATCGAATAGACCGCGGCTTTCACCAAGCGCAATCACAACAGCTTCCATTTGAACTCTCGCATATTGGTTCTGATGGCCCCACAATTGGCGACGATTAGTAGTTCTCCTGATTTCAGAAGCTGAAGATCATGTGCGTCGAGGCCCTCAGGGTCGTACTGCACAAGCGCATAAGCTCGAAACCCACCAGAGCGCCTCACCCAAGCGGGGACTTGTTTTTCATCTCGCAGCTCAGATGTGGCGATCAGTCGAATTGTTAAATCGGCATTCTTGTAGACGGGATCCTTCCTCAACGGGTTGCCTTGAATGGCATATCTCCTGGCGAGAGCCAAACTGCCCGCATCCGAGAGTCGTTGTCCGGTTTCGAAGCAATACCCGTTGGTCCGTTTTGCGCTTCGGTAAACTGAAGTTGAGAAAACGGCTATAGTGATCGCAATCGTAGCGAAAACCAACACGCGGGCGAACGTCATATGTGGTGTCCTATCCCGGTTTCACACTCGCCGTTACATAATTCACGCTCAAATCTCGGTCCGAGATCGACCAGCTCCACAGGATCGGGTTGAAGACAAAGCCCTTGCGGTCCACCGGCTCAAGTCCGGCTTGGCGCAGCAGGTCGAACAGCTCATCGGGGGTGATAAACTTGTTCCACTCATGCGTGCCGCGCGGCAACCAGCGCATGACGACCTCGGCCCCGAAAATGGCCATCGCATAAGATTTCGGGTTGCGGTTGATGGTCGAGCAAATCTCGATCCCGCCGGGTTTCAGCAAGTGTTGTGTGGCAGTCAGGTAGCTCAGTGGGTCGGAAACGTGTTCGACCACTTCCATGTTCAGCACGACGTCGAACTGCTCGCCTGCAGCGGCCATGTCCTCGGCGGTGGTGTGGCGGTAGTCGATCTCAAGCCCCGATTGTTCGGCATGGATGCGGGCGACGGGCAGGTTGCCCGCAGCGGCGTCGGCCCCCACGACAGTGGCACCAAGGCGGGCCATGGGTTCGCTCAGCAGCCCTCCGCCGCAGCCGATATCCAGAAGGCGCAGGCCCTCGAACGGCACAGGCGCGGTCAGGTCGCGGTCAAACTCACCCGCGATTTGCTGTGTGATATAGTCCAGTCGGCACGGATTCAGCATGTGCAGAGGTTTGAATTTCCCATGCGGGTCCCACCATTCCGCTGCCATCGCCTCGAATTTAGCGATCTCGGATGGGTCGACCGTGTTCGGATGCGCTTGCATTCCTGTCTCCGTGTGCTCTTTTACGTCTTAAGGACTATATAGGGCCATAATGGACAAGTACCCGGACCAAAAGCGCGCAGTGCAATATCTCTACCCGCCGATCGATCCTTTTGATCAGCGGTTGGTCAGTGTGGGCGATGGGCACCAGATTTATATGGAGCAAAGCGGCAATCCAGACGGGGTGCCGGTGGTTGTGCTGCATGGGGGGCCGGGCGGTGGCTGCAGCCCTGCAATGCGGCGGTACTTCGATCCACGTGTCTTCCGGGTGATTCTGTTCGATCAGCGCGGATGCGGGAAATCGCGGCCTCATGCCTCGGTCGAGGACAACACGACCTGGCATCTGGTCGAGGATATCGAGCGGCTGCGGTCGCTGTTGGATATCGACGAATGGACGGTATTTGGCGGCAGCTGGGGAGCGACTCTGGCGTTGATCTACGCGCAGACGCATCCGGATCGGGTCAGCCGTCTGGTTCTGCGTGGGGTGTTTCTTGCGACGCAGGCCGAGCTGGATTGGTTCTACGGCGGCGGCGCGGGGAAGTTCTGGCCCGAGCAGTGGGCAAAATTCACCGCCCTGCTGTCCGAGGAAGAGCTGTCGGATACGATTGCGGCCTACAACAAACGCCTGTTCTCGGGCGACCGGGCGACCGAAGTTCTGTACGGGCGCGCTTGGTCGGCGTGGGAGAACGCCTTGGCGTCGATCCATTCGAACGGATCGACGGGCGAAAGCCCCGGCGAATATGCACGGGCCTTTGCGCGGCTTGAGAATCACTATTTCACCAACAATGCCTTTCTTCAGAAGGATGGGCAGATTCTGGATCATATGGATCGCATTGCGCATATCCCCGGACATATCGTGCAGGGGCGCTATGACATGATCTGCCCGCCTCACGCAGCGTGGTCGCTGGCTGAGCGCTGGCCCAATGTCGAACTGAAGATGGTTCGCCATGCAGGCCACGCCCTGTCGGAACCCGGAATAAGTGCCGAGCTGGTCCGCATTATGGACCGCGTGGCCGAGGGGGTGGCATGACCCGGATGGACCGCCGCGCTCTGTTTGCATCGGGTGCCGCCGCTGCGTTGCTGGCGGCCACCGGGGCGTCTTTGGCCGATACTCCGAAGAAAGGTGGCGCGCTGCGGCTTGCGGTTCCGCGAGATGACAGTTTGGAGCAGTTGGCCTGTGGGGCCGTGTTCGACACCCTGACCGAGATCGCGCCGGATGGCACGTTGCGCGGAGAGTTGGCGACAGGGTGGCAGACCGAAGACAACGCGCGCATCTGGCGGTTTGATCTGCGCCAAGACGTCTCGTTCCACAATGGAACGGCGCTGCACGCTGATGATGTTGTGGCCATGCTGGCTGATCTTGGTCAGGCCGAAGCCCTGGCTGCCGATCTCGTGCGGCTGGAACTGGCCGAGGCAAATCTCGGTCTTCCCTTCCTGCTGGCCGACAGCCGCTTTGCCGTAACCCGTGATGGGCAGGCGGTTACGCCTTTGCACGCGGCAAACGGGACCGGTTGCTACCGGGTCGAGCGGGCCGAGGATGGGCGTCATTTCCTGGGTCGCAAAGTTGCCGGCCATTACAAGGACGGTCAGGCCGGTTGGGCCGATACAGTGGAAATCATCGTGATCCCTGACGCGCGTGTTCGGGCCGAAGCTTTGCGCGACGGATATGTGGACATTGCCGCCCTGCCCGAAAGGGGCGATCTGAAATCCCAGCGGGGGCTGCGGTATTACCCCAGCGAATCGGATATGGCGCTGGCGGTGGCGGCTCAGGTCGGGATGCCGAGGCAGATCGGCAAAGCGACGCTGGATGATGGCCGTATCGCCGAACGGTGGTGGTTGGCGTAAATCCGATCACGAATTGCGCCGGGGGTTGCAGACTCGGGAAGTCCTGCGTATATGCAGTTGCAACAGCGGCGCGTTGGACTTCTGGTCCAAGGCTCCACCGGAAAATTCGACGGGCCGCGCGCCCGTTTTTTTGTGCCCGATTGAAGGGTAGAGAACCTGATGACAAACGACCTGATAGCCAAAGCGGCCATTGACCGGCGACTGGCCGAGATCATCACCCCCGTGATTGAGGATCTGGGGTATGAGCTTGTGCGCATCCGCCTGATGAGCGGCAAGCAGACCACGCTGCAGATCATGGCCGACAAGCCCGATGGCGGTATCGAAGTGGATGACTGCGCCGAGATTTCCAACGCCGTCAGCGCCACGCTGGATGTCGAGGACCCGATCCTCGACGCCTATACGTTGGAGGTCTCGAGCCCAGGTATCGACCGCCCTTTGACCCGCCTCAAGGACTTTGAGAATTTCGAAGGGTATGAGGCCAAGATCGAAACGGCCGAGCTGATCGACGGTCGCCGCCGCTTCAAGGGTGAATTGGCCGGGATCGAAGGGGATGAGGTTCTGATCAACATCCCCGAGGGGTCTGAGACGATCACCATCGGTCTGCAATTCGACTGGCTGAGCGACGCCAAGCTGGTCCTGACCGACGACCTGATCAAGGAAATGCTGCGCCAGCGCAAAGACGCGGGTGCCCTGAACGAAAACGCTTTCGACGAGATTGAGACCGAAGGGTCCGAAGAGGAGACGAACTGATGGCAATCACCTCAGCCAACCAGCTGGAGCTGCTGCAGACCGCCGAGGCCGTGGCCCGCGAAAAGATGATCGACCCCGGTTTGGTTGTCGAAGCGATGGAGGAATCGCTCGCCCGTGCCGCCAAGAGCCGTTACGGCGCGGAAATGGACATTCGTGTCTCCATCGACCGCAAGACCGGCAAGGCGACCTTTACCCGCGTCCGCACCGTGGTCGAGGAAGAGGAACTGGAAAACTACCAGGCCGAGATGACCGTCGAGCAGGCACGTCAGTACATGGAATCGCCTGAGGTTGGCGATGTCTTCGTGGAAGAAGTTCCTCCGGTTGAGATGGGCCGTATTGCTGCACAGTCCGCCAAGCAGGTGATCCTGCAGAAGGTCCGCGAGGCCGAACGTGATCGTCAGTACGAAGAATTCAAGGATCGCGCAGGCACCATCATCAACGGTGCGGTCAAGCGCGAAGAATTTGGCAACGTCATCGTTGATCTGGGCGGTGCCGAGGCTGTTCTGCGCCGCAATGACAAGATCGGCCGCGAAAGCTATCGCCCGAATGACCGCGTGCGTGCGTACATAAAAGAGGTTCGCCGCGAGGTGCGTGGCCACCAGATCTTCCTGTCGCGTACCGCGCCGGAGTTCATGGCCGAGCTGTTCAAGATGGAAGTGCCGGAAATCTATGACGGCATCATCGAGGTCAAGGCCGTGGCCCGTGACCCCGGCTCGCGCGCCAAGATCGCCGTGATCTCGTATGATGGCTCGATTGACCCTGTGGGCGCCTGCGTTGGTATGCGCGGCAGCCGCGTGCAGGCCGTTGTGAACGAGTTGCAGGGCGAAAAGATCGACATTATCCCGTGGAACGAAGATCAGCCGACCTTCCTGGTGAACGCACTGCAGCCTGCCGAGGTCTCCAAGGTTGTTCTGGATGAAGAAGCCGGCAAGATCGAAGTGGTTGTCCCTGAGGAACAGCTGTCGCTTGCAATCGGTCGCCGTGGTCAGAACGTGCGTCTGGCCAGCCAGTTGACCAACCTGGACATCGACATCATGACCGAGGCCGAGGAATCGGCGCGTCGTCAGAAAGAATTCGAAGCCCGCGCCCAGCTGTTCATGGACAGCCTGGATCTGGACGAGTTCTTTGCCCAGCTGCTGGTTTCCGAAGGCTTCACCAACCTCGAAGAGGTTGCCTATGTTGAGCTGGACGAACTGCTTGTCATCGACGGCGTCGACGAAGGCACCGCGCAGGAACTGCAGGCGCGTGCCCGCGATTTCCTTGAGGCGCAGGCCAAGGCCGCACTGGATGCCGCACGCGCATTGGGTGCCGAGGACAGCCTTATTGAATTCGAAGGACTGACACCCCAGATGGTAGAAGCGCTGGCCAAGGATGATGTGAAGACTCTGGAAGACTTCGCAACCTGTGCTGACTGGGAACTGGCCGGTGGCTGGACCACGGTCGATGGTGAGCGTATCAAGGATGACGGTGTGCTTGAGCCGTTCGGCGTAACGCTGGAAGAGGCGCAGGATCTGGTCATGACTGCTCGTATCATGTTGGGCTGGGTTGATCCGGCCGAGCTGGAGCAGGCAGAAGAAGACGTTGAAGCCGAAGAGGAGGCTGAGGCCTGATCTCAGGGCCTCGGGTGGCTGAGATGGGTCGCGGTGGCGTCCATAAAGATCGGTCCGACGGACCTGAGCGCAAGTGCATCGCCACGGGCGAAGTTCAGCCCAAATACGGGTTGATCCGCTTCGTGACGGGGCCGGATGGTCAGGTCTATCCTGATGTCGCGGCGAAATTGCCGGGGCGCGGGGTCTATGTGGCGGCAGATCGCGCAGCCTTGGACAAGGCGGTCAGCAAAAAGCTGTTCTCGCGCGGGTTCAAGACGCAGGTTTCGGCCCAAGCTGACCTGGCCGATGAGGTCGAAAAACAAGTCGCGCGTCGTGTGGTTGAGCTTCTCAGCCTGGCGCGCAAGTCCGGCGATGCGGTCGCCGGATACGAAAAGGTCAAGACGTGGCTGGACCGGGAAGAGGCTCAGGTACTGATTCAGGCCAGCGATGGTTCGGGGCGCGGCAAGTCGAAACTCAGCACGCCGCACTTCGGAAAATACATCGGATGGCTCACGGCAGACGAGTTAGGGGCGGCATTTGGGCGCCAAACCGTGATTCATGCGGCGCTGGCCTCTGGCGGACTCGCCAAACGTGTTGTAGAGGAAGCGCAGCGCCTGCGTGGCTTGCGCGAAACGGATGACGGCGGCAGGGGCCGCGCGGAAGGGTAAGAAGCTTTATGAGCGATAATGACGGCAAAAAGACATTGGGTCTTCGTGGCGGGGCACGCCCCGGAAATGTGAAACAGAGTTTCAGCCACGGACGCACCAAGAATGTCGTGGTGGAAACCAAACGCAAGCGCGTGGTGGTCCCCAAGCCGGGTGCCGGAAAGCCGGGTGGCGGAGCAACGCCCTCGGGTGATCCGTCGCGCCGTCCTGCCGGGATCTCCGACGCGGAAATGGCCCGCCGGATGAAGGCATTGCAGGCCGCCAAAGCGCGCGAGGTCGAAGAGGCCGCCGCTCGTGAGGCAGCTGAAAAGGCGCGTGAAGAAGAACGCGCCCGTCGCCGTGCGGAACAAGAGGCCAAGGAACGCGAACAGCGTGAGGTCGAAGAGAAAGCCCGCGCCAAGGCCGAAGAAGAAGAGCGCAAGCGCCAAGAGGCGGAAGAAGCTGCCAAACGCGCTGCTGCCGCCCCGGCCCCGGAAGAGCCCAAAGCGGCCCGTAGCCCGGCCAGCAAGCCTGCACCTGCGGCTGCTCCGCGCAAACAGGATCGTGAGCGTGAACAGCGCGGTCGTGGCAAAGGCCGCGACGACAACCGCCGCTCAGGCAAGCTGACACTGGGTCAGGCCACCGGTGGCGAAGGCAACCGCCAACGCTCGATGGCCGCGATGAAGCGCAAGCAAGAGCGTGCGCGTCAGAAAGCTATGGGGGGTTCGGTCGAACGCGAAAAGGTCATTCGTGACGTTCAGTTGCCCGAGGCCATCATGGTCTCAGAGCTCGCCAACCGTATGGCCGAACGTGTGGCTGATGTTGTTAAGTCGCTGATGCAGATGGGCATGATGGTTACTCAGAACCAGACCATCGACGCTGACACTGCGGAACTGATCATCGAAGAGTTTGGCCACAAGGTCACTCGCGTCTCCGATTCGGATGTTGAAGACGTCATCAAAGAGGTCGAAGACAGCGAAGATGATCTTCAGCCACGTCCGCCGGTCATCACCATCATGGGTCACGTTGACCACGGTAAGACTTCGCTGCTGGATGCAATCCGCGACGCGCGCGTTGTAGCAGGTGAGGCCGGTGGCATCACCCAGCACATCGGCGCCTATCAGGTGAAAACCGATGGCGGCACCACGCTGACCTTCCTGGATACCCCGGGCCACGCGGCGTTTACCTCGATGCGTTCGCGCGGTGCTCAGGTCACGGATATCGTGGTGCTGGTTGTTGCGGCAGATGACGCCGTGATGCCGCAGACCATCGAGGCGATTAACCACGCGAAAGCGGCCGGAGTGCCGATGATCGTGGCGATCAACAAGGTCGACAAGCCAGATGCGAATCCGGACAAGGTGCGGACCGATCTCCTGCAGCATGAAGTGATCGTCGAGAAAATGTCGGGTGAAGTTCAGGACGTCGAAGTCTCGGCCATCACCGGTCAGGGACTGGATGAACTGCTGGAAGCCATCGCGCTGCAGGCCGAAATTCTGGAGCTGAAAGCCAACCCCGACCGCGCCGCCCAAGGTGCTGTGATCGAGGCGCAGCTGGATGTGGGCCGTGGCCCCGTAGCCACCGTTCTGGTTCAGAACGGCACGCTGCGTCAGGGCGATATCTTCGTTGTGGGTGAGCAATACGGTAAGGTCCGTGCGCTGATCAACGACAAGGGCGACCGCGTGAAGGAAGCCGGTCCCTCGGTTCCGGTCGAGGTTCTGGGTCTCAACGGTACGCCCGAGGCCGGTGACGTTCTGAACGTGACCGAGACCGAAGCGCAGGCCCGTGAGATCGCTGCCTATCGTGAGCAAGCTGCGAAGGACAAACGCGCCGCTGCCGGTGCCGCGACGACCCTTGAGCAGCTGATGCAGAAGGCCAAGGAAGACGAAAACGTCACCGAGTTGCCGATTCTGATGAAGGCGGACGTACAAGGTTCGGCCGAAGCCATCGTTCAGGCGATGGAAAAGATCGGCAACGATGAGGTACGCGTGCGCGTTCTGCATTCGGGTGTAGGTGCGATCACCGAGACGGATGTCGGTCTGGCAGAAGCCTCCGGCGCACCGATCTTCGGGTTCAACGTCCGTGCCAACGCATCGGCGCGGAACACTGCGAACCAAAAAGGTGTCGAGATCCGCTATTACTCGGTGATCTATGACCTCGTGGATGACGTGAAAGCAGCCGCATCCGGCCTGCTGAGCGCCGAGATCCGCGAGAAGTTCATCGGTTACGCCGAGATCCGCGAAGTCTTCAAGGTCACAGGCGTCGGCAAGGTTGCTGGCTGTCTGGTCACCGAAGGCGTTGCCCGCCGCTCTGCAGGTGTCCGCCTGCTGCGCGACAACGTGGTGATCCACGAAGGCACGCTGAAGACACTGAAGCGCTTCAAGGACGAAGTGGCCGAGGTTCAGTCGGGTCAGGAATGCGGTATGGCGTTCGAGAACTACGACGATATCCGCGCAGGCGACGTGATCGAGATCTTCGAGCGCGAAGAAGTCACCCGCACGCTGGATTGATCCGGTTCTGCAAGTAAGTTTGAAAACAGCGGCTCGAGTTGGGCCGCTGTTTTTTTTGGCACATCGCGATCTATCTCATTTCTTAAGTCAACGTGTTCCGTGTCACATGCAAACTCTGCAGGGGTTGGCATAAGTTTGAATATGGACTTTCGAGTCCCGGTGTTGATTTACTGTTGGTCGTGATTGACCGGACCGGCAGCACTTAAGGACCAAACGAAGAGACATGCTTTTCTCGTTCGACAGGATTTGGAGATAGATTTGACGCGTATTTTTACAGCACTCTGTCTGGTCATCACTCTGATCGCCGGGCCCGCATTGGCGCATGAGCGGTTCGCCCTCGTGATCGGGAATGCTGGGTACACAACTGTCCCGGCGCTGGACAACCCCGTGAATGACGCGCGCTTGATGAGCGAAGAGCTGCGCGGCGCGGGCTTTACGGTCACGACACTAACGGATGCAAGCCGCGCCGAGATGGAGCAGGAGGTCGAAGCTTTTGCCAGCACCGTGCGCGCGGCGGGGTCCGAGGCTTTGGCTGTGTTCTATTTTGCCGGGCACGGGGTGCGCAGTGATGAGTTCAACTACCTTCTTCCATTAGGCGTGAACATTCAGTCCGAGGCCGATATTGCAGACCAGGCTGTCCCGGCCGAGTGGGTTCTGGATCGCATTCACACACCTCAGGCCGTGAGTGTCATGATTCTGGACGCGTGCCGCGACAATCCTTTTGGCAGTGAAACGGACGGTGCACTGGATGTCGGCGACGGGCTTGCGCGTATGACAGCCCGCACCAACAACCTGATCGCCTACGCCACCGGACCCGGCGACGTAGCACTGGACGGGACTGGGACCAACAGCCCCTACACAGCAGCCATTGCGCGCGCGATCGGGACCCGAGGTCTAACACTAGAGCAGATGTTTGATCAGGTGCGCACGGAAGTGATCGGCGAAACGGACGGAGTGCAATCCCCCTGGGCGCGGTCCTCCCTGAACATACGGATTGGCATCAAGGACCCGAGTTTGAATTGACAGGGGCCAGCCCCGTGCATCGGGAAGACTAGGACGTTCCAGACTGCTTTGAAGCTGTGAACGTTGCTGGATGCATGATGATATCGAAATGTTGCATCCCGTTTTTCAAATCGAAGCTGACAGAATGTCCGGCCTTGCGCAGGTGTTCGGCGTAATCGCGGCTTTGGCGGATGAATTCCGGTGTGTCCCTTTCGGCCACGGTCACGTGGTAGCGCGGTCCGGGGCGGGGTACGTGACGGATAGGGGACAGGTCATTGACCTCAACAGGTGTCAATTGCAGCGGATCGTTGACCGAGGTAAGGCTGATCGGCTCCAGATCGTAGACCCCGCTGATCAGGATCACGTCGCGCACCCGCAACCCGGCGCGGGCCAGCGCGTTTGCAGACTGCGCCATAACCATGCTGGCCAGCTGCGCCCCGGCGCTGTGCCCTGACAAGGTTATTCTGCTGGGGTCAAACCCCAGCGACTCAGCCTGCGACGCCAGCCAGAGCAACGCATCACGACATTCATCAATCATGTCCGCGATGCGGGCATCAGGGGCCAGAGTGTAGTTCAGTGTCGCAAAAGCATGGCCTCCCTCAATCAGCGCCGGCGCCATCATGGCGGACTCGCGCTGGCTGAGGGCTTGCCAATAGCCGCCATGGATAAACACATGCAGCGGCGCGCCTGCCTCGGCCGCTGGGAAATAATCCAGAACCTGTGCCGAGCCTGCGCCATAGGTCAGTTTTTCCTGAACCGTCAGACTGGCCCTAGCCTGCGCGCTGAGGGCGCTATAGCTGGCAATGTAAGGCGTCAGATCACCACCGATCATTGATCTCGGCGAATATTCCTGTTCCAGTTCAGCCTGTGAAAACCCACGATACAGCATCAGTCCCCCGCATAGATCAGTTCTGTGCGCATATCATACAAATCGTGGAAGAAGCGCAATTCCAATGCTTTGCGTAAGAAGCCGACGCCGCTGGAGCCTCCTGTTCCCGGCTGCATCCCGATGACACGTTCAACGGCGGTCGCGTGATCGAACCGCCACCGTTGGAACAGGCATTCCACATCCATCAGCTTCTCTGCCAGCGCATAAAGCTCCCAGTGTTTTTCGGTGTCGCGAAAGACCTGAACCCAGATTTTCACCACCCGAGGATCACCGGAGTAGGGCTGCGCATAGTCCCGCTCCAGCAGGTCTTGCGGCACGTCGAAGCCCTGGCGGGACAGCATGTGCAGCACCTCGTCATAGAGCGACGGTTTGGTGAGTGCTGCGTTCAGCATCTCCATCACTTCGGGATCATGGGCGTGAACCTTCAGGGTCGATGGGTCCTTGTTGCCCAGAATGAACTCGATCTGGCGGTAGCCATAGCTTTGGAACCCGGAGGAACTGCCCAAAGCGTTGCGGAAGGTCATGTAATCGGCGGGCGTCATGGTCAGCAGAGATTCCCAGGCCGCGATTAGCTGATGTTGAATGGCTTTGATGCGGTCGAGGTTTTTCATCGCCGGACCAAACGCGTCCTGCTGCAGGAATCGGCGTACCTCGACCAGTTGATGGTGCATCAGTTTCAGCCACAGCTCGCTGACCTGATGGATGATGATGAACAACATCTCGTCGGGCTGGGCGGGGTCCTGAAACGTCTTCTGCAGGTTCAGCAGCGTCTTGAGTTGCAGAAAATCGCCATAGCTTTTGCGATGGGTCTCGGTGAAATCGGTGACCAGAGAGTCTTCGATCCCGCGTTCCAGATACCTGTCAGTGTCGCTCATTTGCTCCTCCAAACGCCTGAGGTTACCCGATGTGTAAGGGGTCAGCCCGCGCAGCGCCAGAGGGTCAGGTCCAGTCGAGAACCACCTTGCCGGATTGACCAGATTTCATGGCCGCAAACCCTTCGGCAAAATCGTCGACTTTCATCTGATGGGTGATCACGCGGCTAACATCCAAGCCATTTTGCAGCATGGCGATCATCTTGTACCAGGTCTCGAACATCTCGCGCCCGTACACGCCCTTGATGGTGATGGCCTTGAACACGATGCGGGACCAATCGACTGGGGACTTGCCGGGCGGAATACCCAGCAGGGCAATCTTGCCACCCATAACCAATGCCTCGACCATTTGGTCCAGCGCGACTTGCGAGCCGGACATTTCCAGCCCCACATCGAAACCTTCCTTCAATCCCAGCTCGGCGATAACGTCCTGCAGGTCCTCTTTGGAGACATCGACTGCGCGAACCGTTGGCACAACGTGTTCGGCCAGTTTCAGGCGGTCGGGGTTGATGTCGGTGATGACCACATTGCGGGCACCTGCGTGGCGGGCGACGGCTGCGGCCATGATGCCAATCGGTCCAGCGCCTGTGATCAGCACATCCTCCCCTAGCAGATCAAAGCTGAGCGCGGTGTGAACGGCGTTTCCCAGCGGGTCGAGAATGGCTCCGATTTCGTCTGGCACGTCGTCGGGTAGAGGGACGACATTGAAGGCAGGCAGTTTCAGATATTGCGCAAACGCGCCTTGTTCGTTGACGCCTATGCCACGCGTGCCGGGGTCGAGGTGGAACTTGCCCGCGCGGCTCTGACGGCTGTCTGTTCCGATCAGGTGCCCCTCGCCCGAGCAGCGCTGCCCGATCTCAAGCCCGGTTACGTTTCGGCCGATCTCAACGATCTCTCCCGCGAATTCATGGCCGGTGATCATCGGAACGGGAACCGTGGCAGCCGCCCAATCATCCCAGTTCCAGATATGAATGTCGGTCCCGCAGATGCCGGTCTTGTTGATCCGGATCAGCACCTCATCCGGGCCGATCGCGGGCACCGGCGCTTGGATCATCCACAGGCCTTCCTTAGGTTCGGATTTTTCCAGTGCTTTCATTGTATTGGGACGCATTGCACTACTCCCATAAATCGGTGGACAGGTATTTTAGGCCGCTGTCGCAAATGACGATCGCGACGCAGCCGCCACGCTCCGGGCCGCGCAGCAGCTCGATCGCACCAGCAAGGTTCGCACCGGCCGAGTATCCGGCAAAGATCCCTTCGCTGCGTGCGAGCAACCGGGCGCAATCTCGGGCCGCGTTGCCTGATACCGAAAGGTGCCCAGCGAGGGGGACGCCGTTCATATGGGTCAGGTCAGCCATGGCGTAGCCGCCGCCCTGTATCGGGTGGTCGGGCGTGTCGACGACTTCACCGGCCAAGGCCCGTGCGCCTTCGGGTTCGATGGCGTAACACCGCACATCATACGGCGCGAAGAATGCCGCTGCTCCGGCCAGGGTGCCGCCTGAACCGGCGAAATCACAGAAGGCCGTGACAGCGCCACCCGATTGGTCCCAGATTTCCGGCCCGGTCCCGGTTGCATGCGCTTTGGGGTTGCCGGAGTGGCCAAACTGATCCGCGCGAAACGCGCCGCGCTCTGCGGTGACTTGCTTCGCCGCTTGGTCCACCAGAGCCAGATCAGCGCCCGAAACCTCTCCCGGTTTGCTGCCAGGTGCCTGAGGCACGATGATCACCTCAGCCCCCAGTGCCCGCATCATGCGCGCACGCTCGACCGAGTTCCCGGCGCTCATCACTGCGACAAAGGGATGGCCCATGATCCCGCAGACAATCGCCAGACCGGTTCCCATATTGCCCGAGGTCAGCTCGACCACAGTTTGGCCCGGTGTAAGCGTTCCGTCGGTGCGGGCCATTTCGATGATGGATTTTGCCGCGCGGTCCTTTTTCGAGAAGCCGGGTAACAGATAATCCAGCTTGGCCAGAATGCGACCGTCCAGCTGAAGCCGCTGGCAGATGCGCGACAGGTCCACCAGAGGGGTGTTGCCAATAGCGTCGATGACAGAGGCAAGGGTCATTTGATGACCCCAAGCTCTTTGCCGACTTTCTCAAAAGCGGCAAGCGCCTGGTCAAGCTCCTGCCGTGTCAGCGCGGCGTTCATCTGGGTTCTGATCCGGGCCTGCCCGCGCGGGACCACAGGGAAGAAGAAGCCCGATACATAGACACCTTCATCAAACAACCGGGCCGCCATATCCTGCGCCAATGTCGCATCGCCCAGCATGACGGGAATGATCGGGTGTTCACCGGGCAAAAGGTCAAAACCCAGCTTCTCCAGCCCCGCCCGCCAGTATTTGGCGTTTCCGAACAGCTGCGCGCGCAGCATGTCGCCTTGTTGGACTAGACGGATGGCCTCAATCCCGGCGGCGACGATGGAGGGCGGCAGCGAGTTCGAGAACAGATAGGGCCGCGCCCGCTGCCGCAGCAGGTCGATCACTGGCTGCGGCCCGGCGATATAACCGCCGATTGCCCCCCGAAGTGCTTTTCCCAAGGTTCCCGTCAGGATGTCGACATCGACACCGAAATGATCCGGCGTGCCCGCGCCGTTCGGTCCCATAAACCCGGTAGCGTGGCAATCATCGACCATGACGATGGCGTCATACTTATCGGCCAGCTCACGGATCTTCGGCAGGTTGGCCAGATAGCCATCCATCGAGAACACGCCGTCGGTCGCGATCATGATATGCCGCGCTCCGTCCGCGCACGCCTGTTTCAGCCAGGCCTCAAGGTCGTTCATGTCGTTGTTCAGATAGCGATAGCGTTTGGCCTTGCACAACCGCACCCCGTCAATGATCGAGGCATGGTTCAGACTGTCCGAGATAATGGCGTCCTCGGGGCCGAGAAGGGGTTCGAACAGTCCCCCGTTCGCGTCGAAACAGGCGGCGAACAGGATCGAGTCATCCTTGTTCAGGAACTCGGCAAGTTTCTGTTCAAGCTCGCGGTGAATGTCCTGCGTGCCGCAGATAAACCGGACCGAGGCCATGCCGAATCCCTTGGGGCCCATCGCTGATGTGGCCGCGTCGATCAGCGCGGGATGGTCGGCCAGCCCCAGGTAGTTGTTGGCGCACAGGTTGATGACCTGCTTGTCGCCCACCTTGATCTCACCGCCCTGAGGCGATGTAATCATGCGTTCGCGTTTATACAGACCTTCGGATTCGATCTGCGCGAGGGTGTCCGTGATATGGGACAGGAATGCATCTGCCATGGCGACCTCCGTTCATCTGAGTCGATGTCTAACATAACGGATACAATTCCCAAATAGGAGAATTACACTATACGGGAAAAATTTCCGTGAAGGTGGAATTTAAGCGTTTTTGACTATCAGAAAGACCCGCGCGGGGCCTTTCGAAGCAATGGAATGGGTCACATCAGCTGCATATCGGGCGGTGTCGCCCTGTTGCATCTCAGATATCGCAGTGCCCGAGGTGACGCGCACCGCGCCTTCCAGAACCGTCAACTGTTCATGTGTGCCGCGGGCATGCGGCTGGCTGTTCAGTGTGCCGTCGTGGTCAAAGCGGATGTCGTAGACCTCATGCCCTCCGGCCTCTTCCGGGGGCGACAGGATACGGATGCGGCAGTTCTGTCCCATATTGTCGATGCTGGGCACCTCGGCCTGGCGCAGAACCTCGATCTGGTCCGAGGTTTTGGTCTCTTCCAGCAGCCCTGCGAAATCCACCTGCAGGGCCCGCGTCAGGTTCCACAGGGTCGAGATGGTCGGGCTGCTTTCGCCCCGTTCGATTTGACTGACCATCGAGCGGGACACGCCGCTGAGATTTGCAACAGCTTCCAGCGACAGGCCCTTGGCGCGACGCGCCTCTTTCAGGCGGGCGGGCAGAAGGGTCAGGATATCGTCTGTGTTTTCCGTCATGACGGAATCTGATGCGCTTTTCACGGTGGGTTGTCAATTCTGCTTGTGACGGTACGTCCCATGGGACAGCCTTGTTTCGCAGATGCATAGTGTCGCCAAATCCAAGCTGGGAGTAGAGACATGAAAGATATCGTCATTCTGGATGGGGCCCGCACGGCTGTTGGAACGTTTGGGGGCGCTCTGGCCTCGACCGCACCGATTGACCTGGCGACCGTTGTGACCGAAGCCGCGATGGAGAAATCGGGCGTCGAAGGCGGCCAGATTGGCAATGTTGTCTTTGGCCATGTGATAAACACCGAACCGCGCGACATGTATCTGTCGCGTGCGGCGGCCAAACAGGCAGGTATCCCGGTCGAAACCCCCGCGATGAACGTGAACCGTCTGTGTGGATCGGGGGCGCAGGCAATTGTGTCGGCGGTACAGTCGCTGATGTTGGGCGATGCCGACTTTGCTGTGGCTGGTGGGGCTGAGAGCATGTCGCGCAGCCCATACATCCTGCAGCAGGCGCGCTGGGGTGCCAAGATGGGCGATATCAAATCGCTGGACATGATGTTGGGTGCGCTGAACTGCCCCTTTGGTACCGGACATATGGGTGTGACAGCTGAGAACGTCGCTGATGAACATCAAGTCACACGCGAGCAGATGGATGAGTTTGCTATAACCAGCCAGACCCGTGCCGCAGCGGCCATTGAGGCAGGATTTTTCCAGAGCCAGATCGCGCCGGTTCAGGTCAAGGTTAAGCGCGACATGGTTGATTTCATGGTCGACGAGCATCCCAAGGCGACCTCGATTGAGGCGCTGGCGGGTCTGCGTCCGGCGTTCAAGAAGGATGGCCGGGTGACGGCGGGCAACGCCTCTGGCATCAATGATGGCGCGGCAGCGATGGTTCTGGCCACGGCAGGCGCGGCAGAGAAGGCTGGTCTGAAGCCGAAAGCGCGTATTCTGGGTTACGGCCACGCCGGTGTCCGCCCCGAGGTGATGGGCATTGGTCCGGTGCCTGCGGTTCAGAACCTGCTGGCCAAGACCGGCCTGACGGTGGAAGACTTCGACGTGATCGAAAGCAACGAAGCCTTTGCTTCGCAGGCTCTGGCCGTGAATAAAGAGCTGGGTCTAGATGCCGCCAAGGTAAACCCGAACGGTGGTGCGATTGCGTTGGGTCACCCGGTGGGTGCGACTGGTGCGATCATCACGCTGAAGGCTTTGTATGAGTTGGAGCGGACTGGAGGCTCCAAAGGTCTGATCACCATGTGTATCGGCGGTGGTCAGGGTATTGCGATTGCCATAGAGCGGCTCTGACCTCGAGTTGGGCAGGGGGGCTGTCTGCCCCCCATCGCGCCTTAAGCGCAATTCCCCCCGAGGATATTTTCAGCCAGATGAAACAGGCGGCTGGCGCCTAGCTGAGCGCTGTTAGCAACAGGACCAAAGCAGCGCCTGCCACGGCTCCGAGCGTGGCGGGAAGGGCTTTGGACCACAGGCGGGAGTTGGACTGATCGTCTTTCTGGGTTTGTGCGATCAGAGCGTCTTCCACCAGCGCAGGCAGACGTGGGCCGAACCGTGCCAGAACCAGCGCGGTTTTGCCAAAGTCGCGGAGCGCCGCGCGCGGGCCGATGGATTTCTTAATGTAATCCTCGACGACCGGGCGCGCGACCTCCCATATATTGATATGCGGATCGAGTGAGCGGGCGACGCCTTCGACCACAACCATGGTGCGCTGCAGCAGGATCAGCTCGGTCCGGGTTTCCATGCCGAAGCGTTCGGTGACTTCGAACAGGTAGTTCAGCAGGCGGCCCATCGAGATATGGGTGGCGTCCATGCCAAAGATGGGCTCGCCCACAGCGCGCAGGGCGCGGGCGAATTCGTCAACGTCTTGGTTGGCGGGGACATATCCAGCCTCGAAATGAACCTCGGCCACGCGTTTGTAGTCGCGGCGGATGAAGCCAAAGAGGATCTCGGCATAGACCCGGCGGGTGTATTCGTCGATATGGCCCATGATGCCGTAGTCATAGGCGATGATATCGCTGTTGGCGTCGACCTTCAGGTTGCCCTGATGCATATCGGCGTGGAAATAGCCATCGCGCAGCGCGTGTAGCAGGAACAGGCGTAGGACACGCTCACCCAGATCGCGGCGGTTATGGCCCGCGGCGTCCAAGGCGTCGTTGTCACCCAACGGGATGCCATCCGCCCAGCTGAGCGTCATCACCCGGCGCGCGGACAGGGACCACACGACCGGAGGCAACCAGAACCCGGCATCATCCTTGGTGTTGGCGGCGTATTCCGAAGCTGCTGAGCTTTCCAGACGCAGATCCAGCTCACCCCGTACTACTCCATCGAAATGTTCGATTACTTCCATCGGGCGCAGGCGGCGCGCGCCAGGGGCGCAGAGCTGTACCATGCGGGCGGCGAAATAGAACGCGTCGACATCCTTGCGGAAGGCGCGTTCGATGCCCGGACGCAAGACTTTGACGGCGACGTCTTCGCCTGTGGTCGCCAGCTTGGCCTTGTGAACCTGAGCGATCGAGGCCGCAGCGATCGGTTCGCTGAATTCGCTAAACATGTCCGAAATCGGTTGCCCCAGCTCTTTCTCGACCTCAGTCATGGCCTCGGCCTTCGGGAAAGGCGGCAGCTTGTCCTGCAATACGCGCAGTTGCTCGGCCAGTTCGTTGCCAACCACGTCGGGTCGGGTCGACAGGACCTGTCCGAATTTGATGTACGCCGGACCCAGCGCCGTCAGGGCGCGTGTGGCAGGGGGCATCTCGGGGTCGCCCTTGTACCCAAGCCATTGAAACGGTTTGCCAAGCGCGTGGGCGACAAAGCGGACCGCGCGGGGGGCTTCGAACGCGTCCAGCACGACATTCATGGCGCCCGTGCGCTCTAGCGTGGCGCCTGTGCGGATCAGGCGTATGATGTTGTGAGGGCCGCGCATTTAGATTTTCCAGCCGGAATGCAACGCGGCGATTCCCATGCTCAGGTTGCGGTATTTGGCGTTTTCGAAACCGGCGCTGCGGACCATACCTAGGAATGTCTCCTGATCGGGGAACTTGCGGATCGATTCCACGAGGTACTGGTAGCTGTCGTAGTCATTGGCGATCAGCTTGCCCATGCGCGGGATGACGTTGAAGCTGTAGAGATCATAGAGCTTTTGCAGACCGTCATTGGGCAACTGGCTGAACTCCAGCACCATCAGGCGGCCGCCGGGTTTCAACACGCGGTAGGCCTCGTTCAGCGCCTCTTGCGGGCGAGTGACGTTCCGAATGCCGAAGGAGATCGTGTAGACGTCGAAGGTGTTGTCCTCGAACGGTAGGGACATCGCATCGCCGACGACCCAGTTCAGGCTCTCCGACATTTGGTCGGCCTCAGCCCGTTGGCGGCCCTCGACCAGCATCGGCTCGGTCAGGTCCAGAACGGTGGCGTGGCCATAGCCCGCGCGTTTGAGGAAGCGGAACGAGATGTCTCCTGTGCCGCCAGCAACGTCCAGCAAGCGCTGACCGGGGCGTGGGGAAAGCCAGTCCATCATTGCGTCTTTCCAGACCCGGTGGATGCCCATCGACATGACATCATTCATCACGTCGTATTTCGAGGCCACCGAGTTGAAAACGCCCTGTACGCGCCCGGCCTTGTCAGCCTCGCGCACGGTTTCGAACCCGAAATGAGTCGTCTTGTCGCTGTTGTCGGACATTTGCCTTGCCGTTTGTCGAATTTCGCCTCTGTTATAGGGCCATCAGAGGCGGGCACAATGCGGCCCTTTGGAATAGGAGCCATCTAATGCCCGAATTGCCCGAGGTCGAGACAGTAAGACGCGGCCTGTCCCCTGCGATGGAGGGGGTGGTGATCGAGCGTGCAGATGTGAACCGCCCCGATCTGCGCTGGCCCTTCCCGGAGCTTATGGCCGAGAGATTGACGGGACAGCGGGTGGATCGGCTGAGACGACGCTCCAAGTACATTCTGGCGGATCTCAGCAGTGGCGAGACGTTGTTGATTCACTTGGGCATGTCGGGGCGCATGACGGTATCAGGTGACCCGCTGGGGCAGTTCGTCCATGACCATCCAATGCCCGAAAAGCATGACCATGTCGTGTTCCACATGGCCAATGGTGCCCGCGTGACGTTCAATGATCCGCGCCGGTTCGGAGCCATGGATTTGCTGCCAACCGCAACCGCAGAAGACCACAAACTCCTGTCCGTTCTGGGGCCAGAGCCATTGGGCAATGATTTTCACGAACAGCACCTGATTGAAGCGTTCAAGGGCAAGAACACGCCGGTCAAATCGGCGCTTCTGGATCAGGGAATCGTTGCCGGGTTGGGGAATATTTACGTTTGCGAGGCGCTTTATCGCGGCAAGGTGTCGCCACGTCGCAAGGCCGGACAGATTTCTGCGGCACGTGTCGCAGCCCTTGTGCCGATCATCCGGCAGGTGTTGCAGGACGCGATCGAGGCAGGGGGATCGTCACTGAAAGATTTCCGTCAAGCCGATGGAGAACTTGGATATTTTCAGCACAGCTTTGATGTCTATGGCCGCGAAGGAGAACCCTGCCGAACCCAGGGCTGCGGTGCCGAAATCAAGAGAATCACCCAGTCCGGTCGCTCATCCTTCTATTGTGCGCAATGCCAAAGATAGCTTGATCCAGCGAAATCGCGTGTTAAGGAATCGTACTTGAACGGAACAACCGGAAGCTTATACCTCATGGCTTTTGAGACGATCATCGTCGAAATCGAAGACCACGTCGCCCTTATCAAACTCGACCGACCAGATGCGATGAACGCGCTGAACACCCAATTGGTGGGTGAGCTTTGCGATGCGTTGGAAGAGGCGGATCAGAACGACAAGGTGCGCTGCATCGTGCTGACCGGCTCGGAAAAGGCGTTTGCCGCAGGTGCGGACATCAAGGAAATGTCCGAGATGAGCTTTGTTGACGTTTTCAGCACCGACCTGTTTGCCTCGGTCAACGAGCGTGTCTCGGCCATTCGCAAACCCATAATCGCGGCGGTTGCGGGCTACGCGCTGGGCGGCGGCTGCGAATTGGCCATGATATGCGATTTCATCATAGCGGCCGATACAGCCAAGTTCGGCCAGCCCGAGATCAATCTGGGTGTTATAGCCGGTATCGGCGGCACCCAGCGCCTGACGCGCTTTGTTGGGAAGTCCAAGGCGATGGACATGAACCTAACCGGTCGCTTCATGGACGCAGAAGAAGCTGAGCGCGCGGGTCTTGTCAGCCGCGTGGTTCCTGCGAAAAAGCTGATCGAAGAAGCTGTGGGTGCAGCCCATAAGATTGCTGAGAAATCTCTGCTGACGGCTGCAGCCGCCAAAGAAGCAGTGAATCGCAGCTATGAGCTACCGCTTAGCGAAGGTCTGCTTTTCGAGCGTCGCGTCTTTCATTCGATGTTCGCCACCGAAGATCAGAAAGAGGGCATGGCGGCGTTTCTGGAAAAACGCGCCGCGCAATTCCGCGACAAGTAGGGTCGCGACAAGGAATTTCGGAAGGGCAGGCTGTGGCCTGCCTTTTTTTGTTGGGCGTACGGGGTAAGAATCGGCTTGGCAAACCCGTAAAACTTGGGTAGAGACCTCCGTCATACATGCGCGTGCGGCCCGCTTGGCCCGACTCACACTCGTGATTTCTGATCCGGTGCGGATAACTCCGTGGCGCGCAACCCTAGACAACCGTACCTAACAAAGGTCAGAGACACATGGCAAATTCGCCCCAGGCAAAGAAACGCGCCCGTCAGAACGAAAAGCGCTTCGCCGTAAACAAAGCGCGCCGTTCGCGCATCCGCACCTACCTGCGTAAAGTTGAAGAAGCGATCGCTTCTGGCGACAAAGACGCTGCAACCGCAGCTCTGCGCGCAGCTCAGCCTGAACTGATGCGCGGCGTCACCAAAGGCGTTTTCCACAAGAACACCGCATCGCGTAAAATGTCGCGCCTGTCGGCACGCGTAAAAGCGCTGGGTTGATTCCCGCCGGAACGCGTCAAGCGTTTTCTAACTAAAGGCGTCGCGCATTGCGGCGCCTTTCGTGTTTGTTGCCAGAAAGCCGCGACCTCACGAAGTCGAGAGATTCTTTCGCCCTGAACCCCGAGTCAATATCAGAGTTTCGTTGCTGCGACAGGCAACATCTTGCTACCATTGAGTCAGCGATTCACTCGCTTGGGGGGACAGGCTGTTCCAGACATCTGACTGACGGGCATCAGTCAGACATCAGGAACCAGCGTTCGAAAACCGGCCGTGGCCGGTTAAACGATCTGCTCTGGGTCTCGGGTTTTCCGATGATCTCAGCCCTGTCAAACAATTGGGTTACGACGCGTGCCCCGGTTCTCCGGGATCCTGCTGCGGGATACGATTTGTGCATGCTAAGTATTCATTTACCCGCCGGATGGAACAGTCCGGTGCAGAGTACCCTTGTGCGTGAACGTCAATGACCGGGAAACCGGCGACGATTGATAAGACCGACAGGTCAAAAAAAAATGGGATGCGTGAGGCGCTTGATGACACAAGAGAAATGGGGACAACTACGTAACAAACTACTGAAGGCCGTTGGCAAGAACAACTTCACCACCTGGATTGAGCCTCTGGAATTTCAGGAGCTGCAGGATGGTGTAGCCGTGTTCTCGGTTCCAACCAACTTCATGGGGAATTACGTCAGCCAGAATTTCGCAGATTTGATTCTGTATGAACTGAATACCGCGGGTGAGGCCGTCCAACGTCTTGCGTTCAAGGCGGCAGCCAATTCGACCACCCGACCGGCAGTTGTCACGGATGAACCCAAGTTGACCGCAGCTGCTGCACCAGTTGCGGAATCTGCCAATGCGGCGCTCGAGGATCTACAGGCCGCACCCTTGGATGCGCGTTTTACCTTCGACAGCTTTGTTGTCGGCAAACCCAACGAACTGGCCCATGCCGTCGCGCGCCGCGTGGCCGAAGGTGGCCCGGTCACGTTCAATCCGCTGGTTCTCTATGGTGGTGTTGGGCTAGGTAAAACCCACCTGATGCACGCGATCGCGTGGGAGCTGAAAACCAAAAGCCCCGAGCTGAACGTGCTTTACCTGTCGGCGGAACAGTTCATGTACCGCTTTGTTCAGGCATTGCGCGAACGCCGGATGATGGATTTCAAACATCTGTTCCGCTCGGTCGATGTGCTGATGGTGGACGATGTGCAGTTCATCGCGGGCAAGGACTCGACCCAGGAAGAGTTCTTTCACACGTTCAATGCGCTGGTGGACCAGAACAAGCAGATCATCATCTCGGCCGACCGCGCCCCAGGTGAGATCAAGGATCTGGAAGATCGCGTGAAATCGCGCCTGCAATGTGGTCTGGTCGTTGATCTGCATCCCACCGACTACGGACTGCGTCTGGGCATTTTGCAAAACAAGGTCCAGCAGCATATCGCCACCTATCCCGATCTGGTCATCGCCGATGGCGTACTGGAGTTTCTGGCGCATCGCATCTCGACCAATGTACGCGTTCTCGAGGGCGCCCTGACCCGTCTGTTCGCCTTTGCCTCGCTTGTGGGGCGTGAGATCGACATGGAACTGACGCAGGACTGTCTGGCGGATGTGCTGCGCGCCTCAGAACGCAAGATCACCGTCGAAGAGATCCAGCGCAAAGTGTCGGACTACTACAACATTCGCCTGTCCGACATTATCGGCCCTAAGCGCCTGCGGTCCTATGCTCGTCCGCGTCAGGTGGCCATGTATCTGTGCAAGCAACTAACCAGCCGCTCTCTACCAGAGATCGGCCGCCGTTTCGGAGGGCGCGACCACACAACCGTTATGCATGGGGTCAAGCGCATCGAAGAGCTGAAGACGACCGATGGTCAGATCGCAGAAGACGTGGAAATGCTGCGCCGCTCGCTAGAGGCCTGAACCGCGCCCATTGTCGGTAAATGCCCCGGGCCATTGCGTCCGGGGCATTTTCTTGTGCGCTATTCTCCACGGTTGCGGAGGAATGGACGCGTTTCGCGCGCGTACCTCTTGACCACCGGGGTATTCCCACCCAGAAATCGGTAAAAAATCCTTGTGCCTCAGGGCTGAGACGCTAACGTGCCAGTCCCGCCCATTTTCGGCACGCAAGTCAGAGGAACAGAGGGTATGAAGATCAGCATCGAACGCGGCACCCTTCTCAAGGCCGTTTCCCAGGCCCAATCCGTTGTGGAACGTCGCAACACGATCCCGATCCTTGCCAATGTGCTGATCGAGGCTGAAGGCGACCAAGCCCTGTTCCGAGCCACCGATCTGGATATCGAGGTTGTCGACAAAGCGCCTGCGCAGGTCGAAAAGGCCGGTGCGACAACAGTGGCTGCTACGACCCTGCATGAAATTGTGCGCAAACTGCCGGATGGCGCGCTTGTCACCCTGACGGCGGACAGCGCAGCTGGCCGTTTGACGGTAGAGGCGGGGCGGTCGAACTTCTCTCTGGCGACCTTGCCGAAAGAGGATTTCCCGGTCATGGCGTCCTCGGAATACCAGTCGAATTTCACCGCGTCGGCGGCGTTGCTGCGTCGGTTGTTCGACAAATCGAAATTCGCCATCTCGACCGAAGAGACGCGGTACTATCTGAACGGTGTCTACATGCATGTCGCGGACGGGTCCGAAGGCGGCAAGGTTCTGCGCTGCGTGGCCACCGATGGTCACCGTCTGGCGCGGATTGATGCGGACTTGCCGGATGGTGCTGCGGACATGCCCGGTGTAATCGTGCCGCGTAAAACCGTGGGTGAGCTGCGCAAACTGTTGGACGATGACGAGATGGATATCGCTGTCTCGGTCAGCGAAACCAAGGTGCGCTTTGCCACGCCGGATATCACGCTGACCTCGAAGGTCATTGATGGCACCTTCCCCGATTACACACGCGTCATTCCGCAGGGCAATACGCGCCAACTGGAAGTGGATGCTGCCGAGTTCGCGCAAGCCGTGGATCGGGTTGCAACGGTTTCGTCAGAGCGTTCGCGCGCTGTGAAGCTGCAACTGGATGCCGATAAGCTGGTGTTGTCGGTCAATGCGCCGGATAGTGGCGCGGCTGAGGAAGAGCTGGCCGTTGCTTATGGCGATGAACGTCTCGAGATCGGGTTCAACGCGAAATACCTGCTCGAGATTGCATCCCAGGTGGATCGTGAGAACGCGGTGTTCCTGTTTAACTCGGCCGGTGACCCAACTTTGATGCGCGAAGGCAATGATCTAAGCGCGGTTTACGTTGTTATGCCGATGCGCGTCTGATCGCGCTGGCGCGCGACGCCTCCGGCGGAGGTATTTTTGAACAGAAGAAGGGAGGGGTCATGGGATTGGCCCTGACCGAGCTTACGGTCTCGCATTTTCGGTCTCATAAGCTGGCACGTTTGTCTTTGGATGGGCGGCCTGTCGCCATCCATGGGCCGAACGGGGCCGGAAAGACCAATATTCTGGAAGCGGTGTCTCTGTTCTCACCCGGTCGCGGGATGCGGCGGGCCAGCGCGGCGGAGATGACCCGGCGGCCCGAAGCGTTGGGCTGGAAACTCTCTGGTCTGCTCAGTGCGCAGGGCGGGCGATATGAGATCGAGACGTGGTCCGAAGGCGGTGCGGCGCGTCAGGTTCGGATTGACCACAAGGCTTCCAGTCAGATTGATCTAGGCAAGCTCGCACGCGTCGTGTGGTTGATCCCTTCGATGGATCGGCTGTGGATCGAAGGGGCTGAGGGGCGGCGGCGGTTTCTGGACCGCATCGCGTTGAGCTTTGATCCCGCGCATGCCGAGGCGTCGCTGACCTACGAAAAGGCTATGCGTGAGCGGAACCGGCTATTGAAAGATCAGGTCCGGGATGCCCATTGGTACACGGCCTTGGAAGGTCAGATGGCCGAGACAGGGCATCGGATCCATGCGGCGCGTCTTGCCGCATTAGACCATTTGCGTGCCGCGCAGGATCAGGCCGAAACGGCGTTTCCTTCAGCCGAGTTGGAGTTGATCCAAACGGATGGTGCGATGCCCGAGACAGCGGATGATCTGCGGGAGGCGCTGAGCGAAAGCCGTTTCCGCGATCTGGCGGCGGGTCGGACTCTGGTCGGTCCGCATCGCTCGGACCTGTATGGGGTGTTTGCTGCCAAGGGGGTTCCCGCCAAGGATTGTTCCACGGGTGAGCAGAAGGCGTTGCTCGTGTCCCTGATCCTGTCAAACGCACGGGCGCTAGCGGGAATGGTCGGTGCGCCACCGATCGTTCTGCTGGATGAGGTGGCTGCGCATCTGGATGCCGGGCGACGCGCGGCGCTCTATGATGAGATCTGTGCGCTGGGCGCTCAGGCCTGGATGACGGGCACCGGGCCTGAGCTGTTTGCGGAATTGGGCGACCGGGCCCAAACGCTGGTTGTAACCGAAGGCGATGAAGGCTCGGTCGTGTCGGCTTAGGCTGGTTCGCCCACTTTACGTTCCCACAGGAAGCCGCGCATGACCTGATCGACCGGAGTTTTGGCCATGTTGTGCCCCGACAGAATTAATGCTCAATCGGGCCTATCCGGGCCTATCCGGGCCTATCTGGGATGAGGGGCGTTAAACCGCGCAGAATAAGGGGTTTTTCGGGTGCTTGAGGAGGCGTGACGATGAGGGCTCAAAATCGGGCTTGCGACAGTGATTTGCCCAATCTCGACCGCTCAGTGGTTCAGATCGCCGGAAAACGCTGGTTTTTTCTTCGCATTTCAGGGCCCGGAATCGAGCGTATTTTCCACGATCTGCGCAGGCCAGAACACCCGGATTGCGCCGATCGGTCAGAGCGCGTGGCATTGGCGTTTAACGGGGCTTTGAAGATGCGTTTAGGGCCTGTGTTGGGGCGGTTCAGGAACGGGCCCACCAGTTGGGTGGTTCGATCCCGAGGATGTCCCATTGCGGTGTCCAGGCCTTGCCCACGGCATCAGGCCATCCATGCCGGGCTGCGGCCTCTTCCTCAGGGGTATCAAGGCGGTCGATACCGTGACCCTCGACCCATGCGGTGATCTGCGCAATGGCCTCGCGCACGCAATCCCGCAATCGGTGAATCTCTGCGGGTTCGGGCAGGCCCGCACCCCAGGGGAACAGCAGGCCGTTTCTGACAGCCCCGATGGAGCATCTCAGTTCCACGGCGAATCCGGCGCCGCAGGTCGGTTTGCCGGATTTGAGTGTTTGACGGAGCCAGTCCACGGACTGCCCTGGCTCATGATCGTAGAGGAAATCACCGAACATCCGATCATCGAGATCTTCGCGATCACGTGGATCGCACTCGGTGAGACCGTGCCTTTCGAGGTCTTCCCATGTCAGGAAACCAGCCATTCGAGAAGTCCTGCGATCAGTTGCTCCATGCGGTCTTCGCCAAAGCGCATCAGGTTGACGCGGCTGCCCCCGGCGATGGCGTGAGCATAGTTGACGTAGCCTGCGCGGTCCAGTGCGCTGGTGGCGGCATGGGAGGCCAGCCGCTGCATGGCGGGGGCGTTCATGTCGAGACCGGCCGCTTGCTCGTTGATGCGCAGCGTGGCCAGTTGCCAGAGGCGATTGGCGGTGTGGCCAAGCCCGGGGCGGGGATCGGTGGCGCGGAAGAGCGAGCCATCATGGCCCACGGCGACGACGCGCACGAGGCCGGGTCGCTTTTCCAGCTGCTCAAGATCAACAGATGACAGGGCTGCGGAATCGGGATGATTGTGCACGACGCCGATACGGCGGGCCGGGTCTCTCAATATGTCGAGCATCTCCGGAGACAAGTCGACCCGGTCTCGCGCGCCCTCCACCCATTCCACGGGTGCGGCATTGCCGCCACGCACGGGGGTGTCGGCGTCGAGATCGATGGCGGCGAGATGTTCCCTGCCGGTTCTGAGGCCGCGTGCGCGGGCTTCGTGGATCAGCCCCAGTTCGATGCCGCGCGCCACCGGGTCCAGGCCCTCGGCGATGACATCATGGCGGCCCTGCTCGGCGAGGAATGTGGCCCCGGGGTTGGTCTCAAAGCCCGGCGTGATGCCCTTGGGAACCTCAAGGCTGCGCCCGGTGCGGGGATCGGTCAGGCTGCGGGTTTCCATTGGTGGCTCGGTGGCGACGGTCAGGCCCCGGCGTTCCAGCGCGCGGGCGGAGAGCTGGCGGGTGGTACAGGCGCAGAAATAGCCGTTGGGCGGGAAATGCATGGCCCACCAGATATGATCGACCGGCACAACCAGCCCGTGGAAAGGCTGATGCGCCGCGCGGCGGCTGGCGCGCTGGAGCTGGATATATTCGAGATAGGGAAAGACCTCTTTGGTGCGCTGGATGCGCATCCAGCGTCCGGCGGCATATGCGGTGCGCAGGTTGGTGTCGAATATGACGGCAAGGCGGCGTTTCGAGCCAAGCTGTACGATGCGGGTCTCGCCGGTGAGCGGATCGGTCATGCTCTTGCGGCCCCACCATCCGGCGGCCTTGAGCTTTGGCTCCAGCGCCGCGCGGAACTGCTCCATGGTCCAGCCCCCGGCGATGGCCTCGTCCACGGCTTCGCGGATCGTGGCCAGCAGATCGTCCTGCATCGCCTTGGCGACCACGAAGCCGCGCGCATGGGAGGCGCCCCACCAGTCGCGCCAGGAATAGCGCCCTTCAGGCGGGGCGTAGCCCTTGGCGCGAAAGAACTCTATGGCTTCCCGGGGCTGAAGCGCTGTGGCGGTGGCCAGTGGCGTGAGATCGATCGGGTCAGCCATGGGGTCACGCCTCCGGATCGCTTTCGGGCATCACCGGCGCATCGGCGGTGCCTGCGAGCTGGGCTGCAAAATCAGCGCGCGCGTAAAGCCCGGCCAGCGCTTCGGCGGCTGGGTGGGTGGCCAGTTCCGCCAGCCGGTCGCGCAACGCTTGAAGCGTTTCCGCCTCATCCAGTGCGCCCTGAACGGGAATGAGCGTGGCAGCGGCGGCCTCTGTGGCAATATCGGGGCCGATGAGATGGCCGACCAGCCCGGTGATGGCATCACCCGGGGCGCCGCCGGGCGGCGCGGCAAACTCTGCGGTGGGATCAGACATGTCGGGCGGCCTGTCGGGCCGGGGGGCCGGCTCTTCCCAGACCCCACCATAGACCTCTTCGATATAGCTGCGCGCGGGGCGCAGGCCGGAGGCCTGGGTGATGTAATAATCGCGTTTTGCGCGGATCTCGAGGTCCTCGGGTGGCGCGGTATCGCGGTAAAGCCGGGGCACGGCAGCCCCGGGAAAGTTCCAGTGGGTGAGCCATGTGGCCACGCTGGCGTGCAGGCATTCGGAAAGCCGATGTTCGTCACTGGCGATGAGGGCCTGAAGGGTTTCATTCTGGACCCTGGCTGTGCCCACATGCTGGCCGATCTCGGAGGTGGCGTGCTGGCCCACCACCGCTTCGGCGATCATGCGATCCAGAGCGGACAGCATGGAGCGGAAGTCTCCGCCCCCCGAGCCTCTACCACCGGCTCCACCGCCGGAACCGGCGGCGGCCAGCGTTTCCACCGACTGGCCCTCGGGCAGCGCGATGCAGCTGGCTGTCACCGCCTGTCCCATGATTGCCAGCAGCGCATCGATCTCCGGTTGCAGCGCATCCTGTCTGTATTTGCCCACCAGCACCGGCGCCCCGAACTTCTCCAGCGCCACCGACCACATGCGCAGCACCTGCCGCTTGAGCCAGACCGGCCAGATGCACCAATGCGCGGCCCCCAGCCCGAAGGGTTGCCCGCCATGGCGCGGCGGGGTGCGGTGCAGGATGTATTTTGCTGGCGGCAGCGGGATCCCGGCCGGATGGCTCCGGGTGATCAGCAGCGGCTCGAGCGTGGTCCGGTCATGGCGGATGAGGCGCGGATCGCGACTGCGGATATCGACCAGCCGGACGCGGTGCCCCTCCACCGCCCAAAGGCATTCGGAGATCGCATAGCCATACCAGATCGCGTGCAGAAGCGCCCGGCTGACCCGGTTCATGTCGAGGCCGCCCAACTGCAAGCGCAGATCGTCGGCGGCCGCCACGTCCCGCGCGCGCGTCCCGCCGGGCTCGATTGTCAGGGGGGCCGCCAGCAACCCGTCGATGCGCTGGCCCAGCACGGCGGTGGCCTTGCTGTCGGTCAGGGCGATCTCGGCGGCGTCCAGTCCGGCGTCATCGCCCGGGACAGCGCCAAAGCCGCCCGGCCCGCCGGCCAGCGCGCTGCCCAGACCTTCCAGCCAGCCTGCGGTCTGACCCCAGATGCCGGTTCCGCCCAGCCGGGCGGTCTGGGCCGGTGCGGCCCGCTCTGCGGTATCGGGGCGCTTGGGGACATCACTGTCACGGGGATCCATGGCTTACCTCCAGCCAACAGGGCCCGCCAGCGGCGAGCGGATGATGTCGAGATCGGGATCGGCGCGGTAGCCCGCGCCCGCGCCTGGCCCGCCGCCCAGCCCGGCGGAGCTGAGTTGCGGACCCGGCCGCATCTCGAAGGGCCCTGCCACCGAGGCGGCTCCGAAGGCCGCGAGCGCCAGGGCCCAGAAGCGATCGGCATGCCCGTCACTGTCCTTGCGGTCGGCAACAAGGCGCGGCGCCCCGGAGGCCGAGGGTTCGGCGCGCACGGAATGCAGATCATCCCAGAGCGCGGGATCGGCGGGAATGCGAATGCGGCGATCCTCGAAGGCCTCGCGCAGGGCGCCGGCCACATCGAGCTTGCGGGCCGCCGACAGCAGCACCCCTTCCACGGTGAGCGCGCCATGGTCTTCCTGGTACTGCTCGACCACCGCCTCGCCCATGCCGGTCTGATCGACCAGGATGCGCAAGGGGCGGTGCGCGCGCGCAAGACGGCGCATTTCGGCGCGCTGTTCGGCAAAGGTTTTGTTGTCCAGTGTGACAATCTCGCGCAGCCAGAGCGTGCCCCCATCATCTTCCAGCACGGCGGCCACCCAGAGGTCGCGACGGCGCGCCACATCAACACCGATATAGCAGGGACCGGAGCCGCGATGGTCGGGGTTTCCGGCGCGCGCGTCGCGTGAGGCGGCGCGGATGAGATCATAAAGCAGCCAGGCCCCGCCGCCCGCCGAAGGCACGCAGTCGAGCTCTTCCGGCCCGTGGCGGCCATATTGGGCGCGGATGGCGGCCTCCCAGGCGGTTTCGGCCGGCTGCGTGAGCGGTTGATCGGTAAGCTGTGCAATCCGCCCATAGAGCCCCTGAGCGAGCGCGTCACGCAGTGTCACCCGGTGGAGCGTGCCCGGCTGGCGAGCCTCCCGGATATCGCGCACCAGCGTGTTGAACGGGTTGGCCTCGCCGTTATGGGTGGAGATGATCCGCACCCGGCCGCCCCAGGTCAGAAACGCAAGCGCCGCTTTCAGCACCGCGTCGAGCGTGTCGACAAAGGCGGCCTCATCGATCACCGCCACATCGCCCGGACGGCCCTTGCCCCGAAACCCGCGTGGGGAAGAGGTCATGGCGAGGATCTGTTTGCCCGAGGCCAGCGCGATCCGGAAGGCCTGGATGTCGCGGCCCTCATCATGGATCAGAACCTCGCCGGCCGCCCCGGCCGCGATGTCGAGGTCCTCGGCCCAGCCCGCGCAATCGTCGATGAAGCCGCGCGTCATGTCGCGTGCGTAGCTCTGATAGTAGATATCGCCCCGGCCCGTGCCTGCATGCATCACCGCGTGATAGGCCTCGGCCCAGCTGATCCCGATGCGGCGGGACTTCTCGATCACGGCCAGCGGGGCGGGGTCCCCCACCCAGGCCGATTGATAGGGCAGAAGGGTCCTCATGCATCACCACCCTCGACCGCCTGCCGGATCAGGGCGGCAACATCCGGGCTGAGACCGGCCCCGCGCGCGGCCGCCCCGGCCCGTTCTCCCCCGGCGCGGCGCTCGGCCTCGGCCAGGCGTTTGCGTTCCTTGTCGGCCATTGCCTCGCGCAAGCCCGATGAGCTCATGACATCCTTCATCATCCGGCCCAGGAAATGCAGATCACGCGGATCGATCTCCCCGGCCTCCCGGGTCATCTGCGCTTTCATCACCTTGAAGGCCACGGTGGTGATCATCTCGAAGAGCACCGATTGGCGGCGGGCTTCCTCTTCCAGCCCGATCTCGTCCAGCCACCCCGCCGCCCAGCCGGTGGCCTCCTGCTGAAGGCGCGAGAACTCCCGGTGTTCCTGGCCGAACCGCTGCACCGTTGAGCGCCCGATCGTGACCAGCAGCCCCTTCTCGGCCAGGCGGTCATTGAGCGCGTCGGTGATCGTGTCATAGTCGGCAAACCCCTGCGCGGCGAGCTCTTCGCGCAGCCAGTCACGGATGGCCGAGGGCAGAAGATCGATCTTGCGCCGTCGCGGCATGTCACGGCCCCTTTGGTGCGGGCCGCCTCACGCCGGGATGGAGGGCCCGGCCTTGCGCGATATCCACGCCGCGCGCGGTGGCCGAGGCCAGAACGAAGCCCTCATGGTCCTCCAGCGTCACAAGCTCCTGTTCGCTGAGCCAGGCCAGCGTTGAGACCAGCCGGTCGCGCGAGGTGGTAATGCCCAGCCCATTGCAGACATCCATGAGGATCTCCGAGTTGGAGGCATATTCGAGACAGGCCGAAAGATGGGTGAGGATGGCCAGGCGGCGGTGGGCGTCCAGTGTTGCGGCATAGCTCATCTGCGGCTCTCTCCCAGAAGATGGTCCTCGATCCGGGTGATGGCGGCCGAAAGGGTGCCCACGGCCCTGGCATCGCGCTCCATGGCGGTGCGCAACTCCGAGACCGCGCCCGCCTGGCGTTCGATGGCAAGCTGCAGCGCGTGAATGTCCTCGCGGCTGGCCAGTCCGGCCACCGCGCCTTCCAGCCGCGTCAGCCGTTCGGCGTGGCGGTCGAGCCGGTCGGTGACATCTGCCCCGGGTTCGGATCGGGATGGGTGCGGGGAGGCGCTGCGCCGCAAAAGACCCAGCCGCTGCAGGGCCACCACGGCGCCGCCCAGAAGGCCCAGGATCGCAAGGAGCGCGGCAAAGCTCTGCCAGTCTTCAGGGGTGGGCATCATCAGCAGGCCTCCGGGAAAGATATGCGGGCAAAAGGGTCCTGCCCACATTAGCGGCTTTGCGCCACATCAGTCAGCGGACCATGGTCCGCTGCTCTGGTTATACCCGGGGCGGTGCGGGATCGTTGCAGACCGGACAGGGCACACCGCGCCGCACTTCACTGTCGGTCATGTCAAAAAGCCAGCCCGCCTCATGGCCGCAGCGGCCACATGTGAAATGCCCGCCCTTTGCGGTGCGCCAGCCGGGCATCAGGCCCGGAGCCTGCCCCCGGTCATCGGCATGCATCATCACGCGGCGCATCCGGGGTGGGGGCGTCAAACCCGGAAGCCAGGGCTGGCGGCGTTCAGTCTTCACTGTGAACCGCCCGCGCCGCCTCCAGCCACATCAGACAGGCCGCACCCAGATCGCCCCCGTGGGCGACGAGGCCGTAAAGCTGTATTTCCACGATGCCGCAGGCGAGCTGGGGGATTTCCACCTTTGCCCCGGTCTCGATGAGCGCCGTGGTTACCGCCTCGGTGATCGTCTCCACATCCTCCATCCCCGAAAGCCGCTCCAGAAGGGCGGTGCGGGCTGTGGTGCCGGGATCGGCGTTTTTGTCCTGTTCTTCCATATCCATATCCTTCATCTAGGTACATTCTCCCGCTTCCGCCTGGCACAGAGCGCCTTCGGTCTCAAATATCCAGTCCCCCTGGCGCGCCACGAAATCGGCCAGCTCCGCGCAGCTTCCATCCTTGCGCCAGTATGCGCCTGAGGGGGTGTTGCTGAGGCGCGAGGCCAGCGCTTCCATCTCTATCCACCAGGCAAAGCGGTCGGGGTCATCGCGGGCCAGGGCGGCGCGCACGGCCTCTGACTTGAGAAAGCAGCCATCGCAATTGCCCAGGGGTGTGCGCCCGTCCTCACCTGCCAGCGCCAGATCGAAAGGCTGCGCGGCCCAGAACGCGGCCACGTCGCGCCGGGCAATGCCGGCCCCGGCCAGCGGATACCAATTTTGCCATCTTTCTTTGGGATCATATTTCAAGCGCGATTGTTCATCCGCTCGTATACCCAATGCCGTCGTCCAGTTTTTCCAGCCCTGACCCACCAGCCAGCGCTTGGCGGTGCGCACTTTGAGCTCGGCGGTGCAGTAGCGCGCGGCCACATTGGGCAGATGCCGCTTGCGGCGAATGAGCGCCTCAAAAGGCTCGCCGTTTTGCGACGCGGTTGCGTGATCAACCTCGACCGCGCGAGGACCATTGCCATAGCGGTATTCCAGCCAGACAATCTCCACGCCCCAGCGGGTGCCGCATGTCGCGACAAAATCCAGCGTCTCTTCCCTCTCGCGGCCGGTGTTGGTGAAGATCACCCGCACGTGGTCGGGGTCAAGCCCGCCATTGTTTTCAAGAATATGATGCAGCATCAGGGCCGAGGAGCGGCCGCCGGAAAAGGCGATCTGCACCGGGCCTTCAGGCAGGCGGAAGGGATCGGGGGCATTCATCGCGCGCGCGCCTCGCGCCGGTAGCGCCGCACGGTGCCGGTTGCAATACGCAAGGCGCGGGCGATCTCGCCTGTTCCCAGGCCGCGCCCTGTCAGCCACAGCACCACCGCGCGGCGCGCCAGCGGCACCTCCAGCACATGACCGCCACAGCCCTGCATGAGCGCCTGTGCAGGTGCGTGACCCAGAAGGGCGATCAGGGCCTGGCCCTCGGGGCTTTGATCGCGCGCGGGCACCCGCCAGCTCCGCCCGCCATGTTCCAGCGCGATGGCAAGTGCTGCCTCGCGCCCGGCGTGATCGGCAATCTCGGCCAGGGAGGCCGGCAGGGGCGCGGATGCGCAAGTCTGATGCGGGCGGGTCAATGGTCAGGTCTCCGGTGGGCGCTCCTTTGGTGCCGCAGGCTCAGCCGTTCGGCGCGGTTCGAGATCGGCCCGGCCTGGGCGCTGGTTATGGTGACGAGTGCGACCGTGCCATCTGCCGTGCGCCGCAGATGAAACCGCAGGCCCTCGCGGATCACCGCGCCCTCGCCAAAGGTGCGCATGGCGGCCTCCGCGCCCGGCACCTGCGCCGCAATCCGCGCCCTCAGCCCCTCCACATCCACACCCCAGCTGCGCTCGAGCCAGCGCAGCACCGCGTGATCGGTGACATGCAGCGACCCGGTCATGCGCCCTCCTCCGGTGCGGGCCCGGAGCGGGCCAGCATCGCGCGCAGCGACCGGATCACATCGGTGATGCAGCCCGTATCGGTCAGCGCATCCACATCGAGGGGCACAAAGGCCCAATGCGCCCCGAAGCGCGCGCGGATGAAGGCGTTGAGCCCGGCGCGGCCCGGGCGTTTCAGCGCGCCCCGGCGCCCCAGTTCGCCCCAGAGCGCGTGAATGAGGCGCACGTCACCCCTTTTGGCTTTGGGGTGGGGGTTTGCGCCGCTGTGGCTGTCCCGGTGGGCCGCGCTGGCGCCCTTCTGACCGCCCCTGTGGACGCGCCCTGTGCCATCCGGGGCTCCGCCCCTGTGGCCGCCCCCTGTGCCATCCGGGGCTCCGCCCCTGTGGCCGCCCCCTGTGCCATCCGGGGCTCCGCCCGTTCGGCGCTTCATCCGTCCACTGGACGGATGACCGGTTGCACCGGACCGCGCCTCACCCTGCAGCGTGTTGAGATGGGCCAGCAGCAGGACCAGGTCGCGGGCGGACATGTCCCGCATCGACGCCTTGCCGGTCACAGCCAGTTGCACATCATGGCGTGCGTCCGCATCGAGTCCCAGCTTGCGGCAGGCCCCGTGCGCCCCGCGCATCAGCCGGGCGCAGTCCCCTTCGGCATATCGGCGGGTGCGGGTCATGTCACCGCCGCCCCGCCCTGCGCTTTGCGCGCCGCGCGTTCGAACCTCTTCTGCCGCCGCGCGATCCGCATCCGCTGCGCTTTGTGTTCGGGCGCCTTCATCGGCAGGTGCGTGACGGGCAGACCGGAGACCCCCTCGGGGATATGCCTGATCCGCCCGGCCGCCACCGCCGCGTCGATGAGCCTGCGCGCCTCGGCGGAGAGCGGGTCGCGCGTCATGCGGGTGCCAAAGACCGCCACCGCTCAGCCCGCCTTGGCCAGATCGATGCTGATCGGCTCCCAGGCCGCATCGGGGGTGGCGCGGCGATAACAGCGCATATAGGTTTTCGAGCCCACCACCCGCATCGCATCGCGGATCGCTTCCATCGCCCTGCGCCAGCGCCCGTCCGCGATATCGAGCCGCAGCAGGCTGTAGATGCCGGCGCGCGCGATCTCGCCCTCCTTGTCGACCTGGAAGGCGTGGGAGACGATGGTGCGGATCTCGGCGCGGCTGCCCTCGGCCCATTCGGCCAGGCATTCCTCCACCAGGTCGCGCGCCACCTGCAATTCGGGGCCGAAGGCGATGCGATCGGCGATCTGCACCTGCACCTTCATCGTGCCGTCATAGGACATATAGGTGCGGTTGCCCTTGACCGAGCGGCGGCTATGGCCGCCATATTCGGCCTCCAGGATCGCATCAAACCCGCCGATCTCATCAAAGCAATGGGACCGGAACCGCCCGATCTGCCCCGAGAGATCACCGGCAAAATGAATGACCCGGCGCACCATCTCATCCTGCAACTGGTCCTGCGGGCGCACCATCTCGAGCGGCGTCAGCCGCCCTTGTGCGTCGCGCATGTAGCGCGCACCATCAATGTCCACCGTGGCCGCATCGATCCAGTTCAGCGGCGGCAGGCCCAGAGATACGGGACCGGCTTCGCTCTCCGGGTCACAGCCCTGGTCGATCCGGGCCTCGGGGCCCCTGTCGGGATGCGGGTTTGTCTGTGCCATAACATGTCCTTTCGATGTGTTGACTGTTGCAGGGGGTCTTTTGCATCCGCCGTCAGCCCTCGGCCGCGTCCTCAAAATCCACATGCGCGAAGATCGCCGGCAGCCCGTCTTCCAGCCCGACCGCCTCGATCTCGTGAAAGCCGCCCGGGATGTCGGCGATCCAGACCTCCTCATGGGCGGGCAGCTCAGAGAGCCGTTCGATCAGCTCCTCTACGCTCATGACAGCTCTCCCGCCGCCGCTTCGATATCCGCCTCGGAGATCGCCTCGCGCCCGGCCCCGCGCGCGATCATCCAGGCCCGCGCCAGATGGCGGCGCAACCCGTGCAGCCCGCCGGGGCCTGCGGCGGCGGCGATCAGATGTTTCATCTCGCGGGCGCCCGGTTTGCGTCCCAGCGGTCCTGCGGCAATGGCGGCCACATCGTCGCGGGCCAGCGCCTTGAGATCGACCCGCATGCCGATCCGCCCCGTCACCTGCGGACAGCGCGCCAGCGTCATGCGGATGGTGTCATCGCCGATGAGCGCCAGCCCGCAGCCGGCCATGTCGCGAATGCAGCGGAGCTCATCAAGCAGGGGTGCGCGCAGATGATGCGCCTCATCGACCACGATGAGCGCGCCGCGCCCCTCAAGGCCGGCCACAATCGCCTGCTCGGCCTCCATGGAATGGGTCGGGCGTGCCCCCGCGCCAAGGGCTGTGCCGAGCCGCGAAAGCAGCCGGGGCAGGGTCGTGAGCGTCGGCGAGGCGCGCAGCCAGATCGCCTGCGCCCGGCCCGCGCAATGGGTCTCGGCCGCCCAGGTCTTGCCGCGCCCCGAGGGGCCATGGATCAGCGCCAGATCGCCGGCGGCCTGCGCATAGGCCAGGGCGGCACTGACCGCCCGCGTGGCACAGGTCTCGGCATGGGCATCGAGCCGGGCCCCGCCAAAGGCATGGGCGGCGCGCTCGGCGCGGGTATCAAGCCAGCGCCCGATCCGCGCCTCCACGGCGTCATTGTCGCCGCCATAGCTGCCGTTCAGCCAGCTTGAGAGCGTGGGGGCGCTGACCCCGGGACCGATCTCGGCCGCAGCCCTGGCGCGCGACAGGCCAAAGGCGGCCATTTCCGCCTCCACCCGCGCCCGCAGCTCCGCCGGGGCGGGGGCGGGATCGAGGGCGGCAGAAGCGGGATCGGGGTTCGCAGACTTCCCGCGCGCCTCACGCGCAAGGGGTGTGATGTTTTCTGCCGGTTCCATCGGGGGCTTCTCCTCTCTCAGATGTCTTCATCCAGAAACAGTTTCGCGGCCGCCTCCAGCGCGGGGCTGGCGCCCCCGGCCCCGCCAGCGGTGCGGCGGGAGGCTTTGGGTGCGGCGCTGGACGCAGACCCGCCTGCGCCCGCACGGGCCTCGGCCGCCTTGCCGGCCTCCTTGAGTGCCGGCGTCTCATGGGGTTGATCCGCCCGTGCCCCGGTGCTGGAAAAGGCAATCACCTTGCCCGCCGCCTCCTCAGACGCGCTGAGCACATCCTCCATCGCCCCTTTGGGATTGTGGGCGCGGGCCAGATCGCGGGCGTCCTTGCGGGCGGCCCTGTCGGCCTTGCGGGCCCGGGTTTTCGCCTGCGCCGCAATACGAGCCAGATCAGCCCCGGTGCGCGCGGGGTCCTCGGCCATGAAGAGAAACCGCCCCTCAGGCGAAAACACGAAAAGACGCGCGGGATCGGCAGGGTCATAGCGCAGCTCCACGCGCTCGCCCACGCGGGTGCCCATCTCCGGGGCCATGTACCAGATACCCCCCACCGAAAGGCCGTGCTTGGAAATGGTGCGGCGCGGCCCGTCTCCCGAGCGGCTCACCGGCTCGGCCAGCAGCGGATCAAGCGCGCGCGGATCGCTGATCTTTCTCAGCGGCTCCGCCCAAGCCGCCATGCGCTGAAAAGGGCTCCCGCCGGTGCCGCCATGGGCGCGGCGCCCATAGATGGCCTCGACCCAGATGTCGCATTTGCGCTGCAGCTCCGCCCCGGAAAGCGCGATGTCAAAGGTCTCGGCCGCGTCCGTGCCGCGTCTCCGGGACATGGACTTTTTTGCCTCAAGCTTCTTGCGGTCCATCACGTCATGGCCGGTAAAGCCCGGCAGGAAGGCAAAGAGATCGCGCGTCATCGTGCCGAAAAAGCGCTCGATATAAGGTTTTGCCTCGGGCGTATAGGGCGGGCAGATGTCATGCTGGATGCCCAGGTCCGAGAGCACCCGGGTGAGATGGCGCGAGGTGTAGTCCCGGCCCTCATCGGTGCGCGCCACCTCCGGCACGCCCCAGTCGACAAGGCAGCGCCGCAGGAGCGCGCAGATCGCCGTTGCCCGGCTGGTGGGCACCACCAGAACCTTCGCCCGGCGCGCCCAGACATCAATGGCCCCCACGATCGTATGCCGCCCGTCGGTGCAGATCACATCCGCAGGCGTCGAATCCAGTTCCCAGAGCGCGTTGGGCGCGCGCACTTCCGCCGCCGCGCACCCAAGCGCAGGGGCCAGCCGCGCGCGATGCCCGTCAGGATCAGAGACGGCCGAGAGCGCACGGGCGTTCTCCGCATCGCCCCGCCAGGCCTTCAGCCAGCGTTGTGTCGCGCGCAAGGACGGCGCCTTGCCATAGCGCGCCTTCAGCACCCGCTGCACATGGGAGGCGGTCAGGTGTCCCCCGTGCTCATGGATCAGCGCAAGGGCGCAGTCGCGCATCTGCGCGTCACTGAGCGGCCCGCAGCGCCCGCGCCCGGGCCGGTCGGTCAGCACCACCAGCCGCGCCTCGGGTGCCAGGCCCTGGCAGGTCAAACGCCAGCGGCGCACGGTGTCACCTGTCACCCCGGCCTCGCGCGCGGCCCGGGCATCCGCATCCGCCCGCGCTATCCCTGTGGCTATCAATCGCTCGGAGGCCGCCACCGCATCGAGCCGCATCCGCGCCTGCGCCAGTGCGGCAGACGAGCGGGGTGCGCTCGGGGGTGCGTCTGAACGAGACGGAAGACCGGCGGAAGGCACCGTGCCTGAACGGGTCTTTGAGGGGGCCTTGAGAGCCCCTTTAGCGGGTTTTGAATTGGACAGGCAGGGGGTCGTGCGGGCGCCTTGCAGGGGTGCTGCAGGGGGCGGGTTTGGCGATATGGCGGGTTTGGGTGGTGCGAATGTCATGGGCTATGGCCTGAAATCCCTGCCGGCAAGGGGCCGGCTTGTTCCGGGGTGGCGTCATCAACCGTCATGGCGTCGTGACGGTTTGCATCCGTCGCCAGGCGGGTGAGCGACGCGCTGACTTTTCCGGCCAGCTTCGTAACCCTCTCCTCCAGCGCCCGTCCGATCAGGGCCTCCAGTGACGGGGCCAGGCGGCGGCGTGCATTGCCGTGCAGACTTGCAACCGCGACCGCAAGATCCTCCGATTCCGTCGCAGCGAGAATGCGGCGATAACCCTCCTCCACCATATCAAGGCCTGCCTCGATATCGGCGCGCACACCATCAACCACGCGCCGCGCCGCATCGGGCCCCGCCCGCTCGGCCTTCAGCGCCTCGATCTCCGCCTTCAGTCGCGCGTTTTCACGCTCGGCACGGCCCCTTGCGGAGCGCTCCGCCATCACGCCGCGCAGCCGGTCCACGGACCAGTTGTAAAGCGAGGCCTCGGCCAGAACCGCGTCGCCCTCTTCCGGCTCCAGCCCCGCCACTTCGGCATGATGCGACCAGCTCAGTTCGTCCCGGCGTCGGGACGGTTCGATCCGCCGCGCCACCGAGGCGCGGTTCTTCAATGTGCCCAAAGGCACGTCCAGCTTTTCCGCCAGCCGCGTCATGTCGCCATAGGCCGTCGGGCGCTCGGCAACCCAGTCACCCATCTCCCAGGCAATGCCGTCAAGGCCACGGTCGAACGCCCTTTCGCGCGCCACAATCGAAAGACCCTTCTCTTCCCATTCGGCATCAAGGCGCGCCTCTATCTGTTCGCGGGGCTCAATCATTGTGCGTCCTCTTTTCCAGTGTGGCCTTGCTGATCTTCGGGTTCCGGCAACACGGGGGCGCGTTCGGCCGCCCCTTGAGCCGGTGGCGGGACCGGCCTCACAAGCCGGTAGAGAAAGATGCGCTCCATCGTCATCGGATCGATACCCTGGCGGCAGGCAATCTCCGCGCCGTTGGCGCGCAATTCCGCCACGGCCGCATTCACGGCGCAGACATCCGCCCCCGTCACGATCTCGCGCGTCGAGTGCTCCCGCCCGTCGCGCAAAAACGCGTGCAGGCGCTGCAGGCGCGGGGAGCGGGAGAGGCGCGCCGCATGCATCATGAGCGCCCTCCCCCACAGGGCGCACCGCCACCCGCAGGGGTCTCGTTGAGATGCGCAAGCACCTCCGCCACCATCAGCGCCGCCCCATCACAGGCCTCGATGCGCGCCTGCGCCCGGGCAATGCCACGGGTCACCGCCTTATGATCGCGCCCGCCAAGGGCCGCACCGATGCGCCCATACGTGGCTTGCGTGAGGGCAGCGCACAGGCACATGGCCATCTGCCGCGCCTGTGCAACCTCCCGATCCTTGAAACCCCCGCGCAGCGCATCCGCCTCCAGCCCGGCCACATGGGCGCTCACCAGGACAATCCGCGCCAGCGCGCGGTCCTGCCCGCCCGGCAGATGCGGCAGCGGCGCAAGCTCGCTGAGCAGGGCGCGCAGCTCCGCGCGCGAAAGGGGCGGTGTGTCGCTTTGCGGGACGGGTGCGTGCCCCGTCGCAGGGGATGTTTCCGGGGTTATCTCGGGGAGTGTTTCCTGACTTCCGACATTTTTTCGTATAAGTCATTGATATTATTATGCCTTGGTTGCCAAAAGGCACTACACGGACTTTTTTCGCCAGCGATTGTTTCGGAGTGTTGAGGGAGCTCAGGCTTTGGTCTGGCCAGTTTTTCGGGTGCGCCCGGGGGGTATCTTGAAAGGGGCTTCGTTCCAGGTCAGGCCGACGCAGGTGAGGATGCGTCTGGCATCGACCGTGGCATGGCTTGGCATGCCGTAGCGGTCAGGGGTGCCTTTGTGGCGCAGGATCGAGAGCTGCAATGCGTTCAACTCGTTGCGGATACGAGCCGGGCTCATCGGGTGTCCGAGCAGGTCCAGATGCTTGCGCAGGTGCTGCAGGCAGCAGAAGGCCATGTAGCAGATGGCGATATGGGCCCGGACCCGACGCGGCGACCAGTGATAGATGGGCCGGATTTTCAGATCGTGCTTGTTGGTGCGGAAGCAGGCTTCGATCTCCCACAACTGGTGATAGCGGGCAATGACGTCCTGTGCCTCCAGTTCGTCCGCACCATGAACAACAATGGCATGCAGCCCGTCCCATTGTGCCGCTGCCTTGATCTTTGCATCATCCAGCGTGACGTCCCCGCTGTCGGGGAAGGCCAGGAAGCGGCCATATCCCCGGCTGCTGAAGCTGCCGGGTTTGCGAGAGCGCTTGAGCTTCTTGTGCAGCTTTTCGATTGCCTTGTCGCGCTTGTGGGCATCATTGCGTGCCCGGGTGGGTGACCAGGTCACAATGACCCGCGCTCCCTCCTGGTCGATCACCTTGTACCAGCCCTTCTCGGTTGCCTCTTCAGAACCGTGTCCAGCCCAAGGCTGGCGTCCCTCCGGGCTCAAAATGTTCGCCTTCACGGCGGCCGGGGCGGACTTCATGCGATAGCCGAGGATGTAGGGCAGACCCTTGTTCTGCAACATCTGCTGGTTGTCCTTGCTGAGCATGGCGGCATCGGCCACGAACGTGACCCTGGCCACGTCGAAGCGTCCCTCCAACGCCTTCAGCGCAGCTTCCAGCGTATGACCTTCCCAGGTGTTTCCCGGGAAGAGTTCATAGCCCACAGGCAGCCCATCGGAGGTGACGATCAGCGCCAGCATGACCTGAGCGCGGTGATGCTTGCCATCCTTGCTGAAGCCCTTGGCCAGAAGATGATCCTGCTCGACCCCGTCCGCATCCTCGGCCGGGTCCTCGCGCTCGGTGTCAAAGGCCAGGGTCGTGCAATCGTAGAACAGCACGGTCACTGGCCCGCCCAGCAACTTCTCTGCCGCCGCGTGAGAGGTTTTGCAAATCCCGTCTATCACCGGCGTATTGATGTAATCCATGCTCCGATAGACCACGTCCAGATTGAGCGTGATGCCTGCCTGGTTCTCCAACGCCTCCACGGTCGCGCGCTTGCTCTCGGGCTGTGCGATCCGCGCCATAACCAGCTCTTTCACAATGCGATTGGCACTTTTACGCGCCGCCCCCAGAAGGGCCCCCCAACCCAGTTGGTCATACATCGTCCCCATGACATCCCGCAGACCCAGAGAGACCCGCGCCTCCTCACGGCACTCGGCAAGATCAACGCCAAGCTTGTCCGGCCGCGGAGCGCGGCGCACCAGCGCCTGCAGATCGGCATATTCCGTGGGCGTGAACAGTTCCATTTGCGGCGAGCGATCAATGCGTAATTGCTCCATCAAGCGGCCCGCCAGACGCTTGATATCCTCAATCTCGCTGTCGTTATGGGCCACACCCACATGGCGCAGGATCTTCTGGCGTACCTTGGAGCCGGTGCGGACGGATTCAACGATCTGGATCCGTGTGCGGTTGAGCTTTGCGTCATGTTTGGTGCGGATGAACATGGGCGAAGAGGTTAGCCATCTGAAGGCCCATGTCAATACTTTTTATAATAATGGGGCACTACAACGCGCCTCTGAGCAACCACACCTGAAAACAAACCAAAAACCAGTCAGATCAACAAAAAGGTCGGAAGTCAGGAGCGCCGCCCCATCACAGGCCTCGATGCGCGCCTGCGCCCGGGCAATGCCACGGGTCACCGCCTTATGATCGCGCCCGCCAAGGGCCGCACCGATGCGCCCATACGTGGCTTGCGTGAGGGCAGCGCACAGGCACATGGCCATCTGCCGCGCCTGTGCAACCTCCCGATCCTTGAAACCCCCGCGCAGCGCATCCGCCTCCAGCCCGGCCACATGGGCGCTCACCAGGACAATCCGCGCCAGCGCGCGGTCCTGCCCGCCCGGCAGATGCGGCAGCGGCGCAAGCTCGCTGAGCAGGGCGCGCAGCTCCGCGCGCGAAAGGGGCGGTGTGTCGCTTTGCGGGACGGGTGCGTGCCCCGTCGCAGGGGATGTTTCCGGGGTTATCTCGGGGAGTGTTTCGGGGGCGGTCTTGTCGTCCGCCTCGCGCCCGATCCTGTCGCCCGTCTCAAACGCCATCACGCCGGTGAGCGCCGCCTCTGCGCGGGCCATCGCGCCGCAGGCTTCAAGCTCTGCGCCAAGGGCCGCCGCCTTGCGCAGTCCGCCCAAGGTGGCTTTGGCGGTGCGGGCATCCATGCGGCCGCAGGGTTCGGCCGGGCCGATCGACCGGCCCGCCTCCGCAAGGGCGCGGCGCAATTGCCGGAAATCGGAGGCGGCGCTCATGGGCTCACCGCCCAGGCAAGCACCAGCAGAACCCAGAGTGCCCCGAACAGCGAGACCGCGCCAATGAGATCGCTCAGCCAGTGATCGTCCAGGGCGCGGACGAGCCGGGCAAGAAGGCCTCCACGGACAGGGCCGTGGGGGCAGGTGCTGCGCGCTACAGGCGGGCGCGCAGAGCCAGGGAGTAACCGGTCAGGGGTGGCGGCCGGGTCAGGCGTGACGCCCTCCCCCGCCGCCGGTACCATCGGAGATGCAAACCAACCGATGGAGGAAAAGATGGATCCAGATAACGCCGAAATAATCGCCAAGGTCGCAAGCCGCTCAGCCCGAAGCACACACCATTTACTGATCGCGCTGATTGCCTCCCTGATCGACAGCGGCGCGCTATCAGCGGAGGTATTTGCGGAAAAACTCAACGATATGGAGCGCACCATTCGGAGCGTCAGCCCCGAAGACGCCTGGGATGAACTGGAGATGAGGGTCACGATCAGCCTCATTGATCAAATTCGTGATCTTGTTTCTGGCGGCGAGAAAACGTCACCCTGAGCGCGGCGGCGATCGGCCCCCTGCAATCCATCTCGTCGACGAGCACATTGATCAGCCGATCAGCCGGATCGGCAATCTCGTCAAGATTCGGAGTAGGATGGTTATGCATGGCCGTTACCTCGTTGCTGCAGGGGTGTCGGGCGGGCGGATCATGACAGACCCTCCGCTTTGGCAGGACCGGGCGTAACGCCTGGTCCCGCCGCCGGTTCCATCGGAGATGCAAACCAACCGATGGAGAGATAAATGGATGCGGAAAAATACATGTTAATGACGGAGATCGACCGGCGTATAAGTGAGGCCGGCAATCGGGATTTTGAAACGATCATGAGCATTATGCGCCCCCTCATGGCTGTGGTCAGGGCAGGCCTGCTTTCGGGCGCGATTTCTGTTGATGACGCCATTAAGCTGCTGCCCCCGGGCCGGAATGAGGATCAGGATCGCGGGACGATTGAGCAGTGGGCAAACCCGCGATCCGGCGAATGAACGCACGATCATAGTCGTTTATCTCGATACCCGCCCCGGAGAGATCGTACTCAATCCAGAACACGCCAAGGTCCGAAGATGCGGTGGCAAAGGCGGCGATGACCTTGCGGGTCGCAAGGCGTTCCACCGGGTCTTTCCGGGTTGCCAGAACATCCACGCCACAGATGTATTGTTGCCTGTCGAAGAGTGTGGTGATCATGCAGTCTTGTCCTTGTTCATAGCGGGAGGCGGGCGTGGGGGAGATCATGACAGGCCCTCCGCTTGCGGCCCGGGCGTGCCGTCCCCGCCGCCCTCCCAGACCGGCAAGAGGCCCGCCACGCGGGTGGCCAGCGCATCGCGGCAGGGTGCGCAAAGTGCTGTCATGCGTGCGCAGGCCACGGCGCCCGGCTCCATCAGGTGATCATCCACCCGGATCAGCGCCAGATCGTAGACGCCCGCATCGCGCGCGCCGCAGTGATCGCAGCGCCCGCTCATGCAGCCGCCTCCGCAGCAGGCGAGCCCGGCGTCGGTGCGGGGCGCGGGATGTCAGAGGGCCAGGCGAATTCCGAATTGGCATGGTCAGCGATGTATTGCGCGACTCTTGCTGCGCGGCGGATTGTTACGTCATGACCGCGCTCCAGGCGCCCGCAAAAGTCGCCTGATCCCGCAGCATAGGTCGAGATCGTCTTTACGCTTAGGCCAGCGTGTGCCGCGTAGGCGTGAATTAGGTGTATCAGGGATTGGTTATCCATGACGAACATTTTTTCGTCAAACTTAACCAATTGCAAGTTAAATCTTCATGCGTGACGAATTTCAGCGATGTCGCTATTCATGACGAAATGGAATACAGAGACATTCAGGTTGCCCTTAGAGGGGCTGTTGAGAGGCGCGGCACAAACCCTTATAGAGCCGCGATCGAAGCAGGACTGCCCGGAACGGCTATCAGGCATGCTCTAGAAGGACACGAACCCAAAGTCGGCCGCGCTGCCGAGATCTGCCGCGCCCTTGGCCTCGAGTTCTACATCGGCCCGCCGCGCGATGGTGCGCCTGTCGGCCTGCCGCGCGCGCCGAACTGGAGCGCCTTCACCGATGCAACCCTGCCGCACCGAGGGCTGGCCACCTGCTCGGTGCAGGGCTGGTCGAAGAGCCAGCCCCTGCGCGACCCCCTGCCCAGACCGGAGGATATCATGGACGATGACGCTTTCTGGGTGTCTGCCACGGGGCAGTCGATGATCCCCGAAGGCATCGACGGGGGCTGCGTGTGTCTTGTCTCGCCGGGCCGTGAGGTGCGGGACGGGGACCGGGTCTGGATACTGGATTTTCAGGGGCGCGCGGCGATCAAACGCCTGGTGGAAAAGACAGAAACCGGTTCCCTCAAGCTCCGGGGCTGGCTTCCCAAACGCGACGGCGAGCAGCAGAGCTTTGACGAGGAGCGGCTGCCGGCGGGCATCCGCGAGGTCTACCCGGTGATGGCGGTGTTCCGGGGCAAGCCGGGTACGGAAGGGGCCGAATATATCCCCGACCCGAAAGCGCCTGCCCCCGCCGCGCCACCCGAAGGATCAAACGTCGCCCCTGTGGAGCGGGTGCCGAAGGCGATCACCGACATGCTGGGCCTGCCCGAGGGCGCCAGCGCGGATGCGGTGCTGAAAGCGATGGAGGCAAAGATTGCCACCCGGGGCACGGCCCATGCCACGCCGGTGGCGGCGCTGGAGCGGAAGGTGGCGCGCACGCTCAAGTCCGAGACGCGCTCCCTGAAGGACGAACTGGCGGCACTGCTGGACGCCCGCCTGCCGCCCGCACCGGACGAGGACGAGACCCGAATCAGTCTGCCCTTTGCGGGCGACGTGCGCGCGGGCCCGGGTGCGGGCGAAGAGGTGTTCGAGGAAAGTGAGATAAGCCTGGGCATTCCCGCCGAGGCTTTACCGCCGGGTCTGAGGCCCGAGCGTGCCATTGCGCTGCGCGCCGAAGGGCATACGATGGAGCCCACGATTCGCTCGGGCGATATCCTGGTGATCGACCACGGCGACCGGGAAGCACGCGAGGGCGCGCTCTTCGTGATCCGCACCGAGACCGGTCTTGTGGTCAGGCGGCTCAAACAGGAGGGGCACGGGGGCACGGGGGAATGGATCATGACCAGCGACAACCCTGAGGGCTACCCGCCGCGCCCGGTCGGGCCGGGGGACCATATCCTGGGCCGGGTGATCTGGTTCGGGCCGGAGAAGGCCGTTGTGGTGGGGGGGTGATGATAGGATCAAACGGCGAATCAGTGATGAGGATGGAGATATGGACAGCAACCGAATTATTAACGGCGCTATTAACGGCGCGATAAGTGCAGTATTGGCAACGGTGTTTATTGGGCTGCTCACCGCCGCCGCAAATTTGTTGTCCAACGGCAAAATGGCTGAAGCCCTGGGCGCGGTATCTGATCGAGAGATGAAACAGGTCATCAGCGATTTCGACAAAAAGATCGCACCGAAGCTTGAGGCTTGCAGGGTGTGTTTTCGGGAGGTGGCTAAATCACCAAATCAGTGCAAGCCTCAATATCCGGAAGCGGAAACTTGTAGCGGGTGGAGCACATCGTCTGCAAAAGGCCCGTGGACGCAGATATTTCTCGACGACACAGACGATGGTGCGGGCGGTTGCAAGTATCAATGGCGTCTTGAGTGCCGCGCGAATTAGCCTTCATCAATGGCTTGAACTCCAGCAGTGCCTCACCCGCCGCCTGAGATCAGCAACTCGCTGACCCGCTTGCTGGCCTTTGCATTGGCCGAATAGCGCGTCTCGACCTCTTCGCAATCGGCCCATGCGAAGATCTCGCGGATCTCTGCCCGGTCATTGATCGACAGGATGAACCTTCCCTTGATGCCTTTCAGCAATTCCGCCATGCGCGCAAAATCGGCGCGCGCGAACATGTGCGGGCCATAATCGCCCTCATGGCCCAGGTAGGGCGGGTCGAGATAGAAGAGCGTGCCCGGCGCGTCATAGCGGGCAATGAAGGCCTCCCAGTCCAGGCATTCGATCACGACCCCTGCCAGGCGGGTGTGCAGGTCTTCCAGCAGGGGCTCCAGCGTTGTGAGGTTGAAGCGCGCGGGCCGCTCCTTGCTGACCCCGAAGCTGCGCCCGGTGACCTTGCCGCCAAAGCTTGTGCGCTGCAGGTAGAGAAAGCGCGCGCCGCCCGTCTTGCAGCGGACCATGGTCCGCTGACATTCACGGCGAAGTGTTGGCCCCTTCGGGCGATGGTTGCGGTGAGATTCACGGGGACATAAGCTGTAAACGTGGGGGAATCTGAATCGGAAGGAGAAATTGATGGGCGATTTTGATCCGACATGGATAGCTGTCAGCGTTACATTACTGGCCTTCCTTTGCGGCGCGGGCATATGGATCGGCTCCGTGAATGCAGACCGCAAGTCCTTCAAAGCCTTTATGGCGGAGGTCAGGGATAAGCTGGACAACATTCTGTCACGGCTGCCGCCGCCGCGAGGGGTGGCACCGGGAAGCCCTTTGCAGTTGACGCCATTTGGCGAGAGGCTTTTCAAGGAGATTGAGGCAAGCGTGATCGCAACCAAACTTCTCGGCGAACTCCGCGACAAAATCACGGAGGAAATGACGAACTACGACGTTCAGCAAATGTGCTTCGATTATGTGAAGTTGGAATGGGAGCCGCCGCGCGAAACTGAATTGGCGATCAAGGAAACTGCATATCAAAACGGCACGGATATCGAGACAGTACAGGATGTTATCGCGCTGGAAGCATTTTCATTGCTATCCATGGACGCTGTCGAACAGGAAAGGTCCGCTCCAGATCTGCAAAGTGAACAAAGCAGTTCGCACATTTCTGAATCGGACAGTTGATTTTCACGTCGAGATCACAGACCGCCGCTCGGACATCGAGGAACCGGTCGGCCGCCTCAATCGTGTCTTCTCACGCCGTTCCGGCCAGCCATTCATCAAGGGCGGCATTGCCTGTGGTTTTGCGGGGCTGTTGGGCCTCGCGCCTGGCGGTGCCTGCCCCGGTGCCGGGTACGCGCGGTTCGGCGGTCGCGCCTCGACTGTCCGCTTCGGGAGTGCCCGCTGACGTGCCGTGGCCTTCGGGCTCTGCCGGGGTGTCGTGATGTGCGCCTGTTTCCCCTGCCACTTTCCCTGATGCCGTTTCGCCCGATGGATGATCCTGAGCCGGTCTCAGCCCTTCGATGGCGGCCATGGTCTCGAGGGTGCGGGCGACGTCTTTTGGCGGGCGGGACCTGCGCATTTTCTCAAAAGTGCGTGCCCCGAAATAAAAGCTCATGATCATGCCCAGGATGATCCAGAGATTGTCGGGAACAAGCTCGAGCGCGGTCATGCGGATGGCAAAGCCCTGGGGGTCCCACATGGCGAAGGCAAAAAGCGCGATGGTGCCGAGCGCCATGACCGGGCGTGGCAGGCGGTTGAGCGCGTTGACGACGCGGTCGAAGGCTCCGGCGGGCGGGCTTGCGAACTCGGCGGCAAACTGCGCCAGGGCGGCGGCTTTGGCATCGGCGGCGCGCTGTGCGGAACTTTCCGCATTGGGGCGGAAGGTTTCGATCACCTCGGTGGCGACATTGCGGGTGCCGCCGAAGAGGCCGGAGAGGATGCGCAGGAACATGTGGGGCCTCCTCAGGTCCAGGTGGCAATGCGGGTTTCGAACTGGCGCTGCGAGAGATGGAAGCGCGGGGCGATGAAGTCTTCCGCGCGGCGGATCCAGCCGCCCTTGCCGCCATCGCGGCGGCGCACGTATTTGCGGAACTGCGCCCGGCGCTCGGCGAGGCGGAAGTAATAATCGCGCCGGGCGATGCCATAGGCGTCCGCGAGCGGCGCGCCCTGTGCGGCCAGCGCGTCTGCTGCCCGCGCGGTCTGGGGTCCGATGGCGCCATCGACGCTGACGTCCTGGCCGCAGAGCCGCAGCAGGCGCTGGAGGATCTTGATGGCGTTTGAGCCCGCGTTGACCTGCATGTCGAAGACGCTGGCGTGCAGCGCCTGCGGCAGCCAGTCGATGCGGGGCGCGCGAAAATAGTGCCGCAGGAAGATATCGACGGCCATCTCCTGGGTGAGGCACCTGACATCTTCGCCATCCACATCGCCGTCGCCGTCAAGATCAAGCATGAGGGTGCGCATGGTGTGGATCGTCACGCCCCATTTGGTGGGCCCGCCGGGATCGTCCGGGTCATCCACATAGCCGCCCTCGCGGGCCACGATCTCGCGGGCGATGGCCTCAGGGGTCTGCTCCGGGTGTTGCTCCGGGTGTTGCATGGCGCGCTTTCGTCACATGGGAGGGAGGGGCCGCCCCGCCGCGAGCGGCCCCCCCCCGATATGGTCGCGCCTGTCGGCGGGCGCGCTCGGGGTATATGTGTCTGCGCTTCAGGGTAGCGCGGTTTGGGCTCTTGCGTCAGCGGACCATGGTCCGCTGACGCGCAGGGCTGTGGCTGATAGCCTGGGCCTCATGAGAGTTTCCGCCGCCCCTGCCGCAGCCCCATCCGCTGCCTCTGCCGCCTTTTCCGCGCTGGACGGGTGGATCGATATTTTCCGGGCGGGCACCCATACCGATGCCCATGGGCGGCGCGCGACCTGGACGGAGGCGGACCTGGCCGCGATCGTGGGTGATTATGCCGGGGCCGACCCGGCCCCTGTGGTGCTGGGCCATCCGGACACGGACGGGCCTGCCATGGGCTGGGTCAGCGGGTTGCGGGTGACAGGCGATCGTCTGCAGGCGCGTCTGAGCCGCCTGGATGCGGGGTTTCGGGCGGCGGTGGAGGCGGGGCGTTATGGGCCGCGCTCGGTGGCGCTTGCGCCCCTGTCCACGGGCTGGCGCCTGCGGCATCTGGGCTTTCTGGGCGCATCGCGCCCGGCCATTGAAGGTCTGTCACCTTCGCAGTTTTCCGCGCGCGCCGATGGCGTGCTTGTCTTTTCCTGTCCCCAACCGGAGGGTGTGATGAACCAACCCGTTTTCACCAGCGCAAGGGTGCCGCCGCAGGCTGCGGCCCTGCCGCTTGACGCGCAACCCAGCCCCGTGATGCAGCCCGTGATGGACCCGGGGGCGGCCCGGTTCACGGCCCAGCCTGCAGAACAGATGCAAGTACAGCCCGCAGGACAGATACCAGCACAGCCGGGTGGTGCGCTTGAGGCCCATCCCCTTTCACAGGATGTGGCGCCGCAATTTGCGGTGCAGGCGGCCCAGCTCCCCCAACAAACCCCTCAGCAAGCCCGGCAGCCGGCTCTACAGTTTGTGCCTGTCTCACAGCCGCAGGGTGCGGTCCCGCCGCTTTTTGCGGCCGCGCCGCCCGCCGGGGCGCTGCCGCCGGGGGCCGGCGGTGTGACGGGGCCTCAGACCCGGGATGCGGCGGAAGTGGCCGAGCTGGCCTCGGAACGCCAGCTGCTTTTTGCCGAGCGCCAGCAGATCGCGGCCGAGCGCCTGGCGCGCGAAGGCATGGACCGCGAGCGGGGCGCAAGCGCGCGTGTGGCGGCGCATGTGCAGGCCGGGCGTGTATTGCCGGCGGAAGCGCAGGCCTATGCGGCGCTGTTCTGCGCGCTCGATCAGGGCGGTGGCCAGATCACCATGGCGGGGGTGGACGGGCGGCCGATGGCGCTCAGCCCGTCCCAGGTGCTGGATGGGCTGATCTCGGCCCTGCCGCAACGGGTGCCGCTGGGGCAGGGCACAGCCCTGCACCCCGCACATGCCCCTGCCCCCGCATTCGCGCAGGTGGGCGCACAGGTGGGCGCGCAGGTTTCACCGGAGGCGCAGTTCACGGCGGCCACCCAGGATCTGGCCAACCGGGCGCGGGCGCTGATGGCGGCGGACAAGAGCGGTACGCTTGATCTGCCCACGGCGATCCACCGGGCCGCAAACGGGGAGACGGCGCAATGATGGAGTATCTGCTCACAAAGAGCTTCAAGGCCGGGGCAGGTATTGCCGCGCGCCGGGTCTGCCGGATCACCGATCCCGGCACGGAAGCGGTTCAGGCGGCCGGTCCGGCTGTCCTGCCGCTCGGGATCAGCGCCGATCTTGGTGCAAGCGCCGGCGGGGCGGTGGACATTCATCTTGCGGGCATTGCGATGCTGGAGGCGGGGGGCGCGTTCAGCGCCGGCACCCTGGTGAGCGGCGATGCGAACGGCCGGGGCATTCGCGCCCCGCGCGGCGGTCTGCATCAGCGTGTCGTGGACGGGGGTGCGGCGAATGCAGCCCTTGCGGTTCCGGGTCTGGGGGCCTCTGACAGGCTTGTCGGTGTGATCGAACTGGCAGACGGCTATGCCGACCGCCTGGGCCAGGCCAGCCTCACGGATGATGCGGGCCTGAGCATATCGGTGGCGACCACCGGGGAGCGGCTCCTGGTGAGCTGGCAGGCCCGCGCGCATGCGGTGGGCATCGCCCTGCAAGCCGCGCACGCGCCGGGGGACCTGGTCCGGGTTCTGATCGCGCCGCAACAGATCTGAGGAGGCAGTCATGTTCCAGTTTCAACATCCCGATCCGGCGCAGCTGATGCCGGTTGCGGCCGGGGGCGCGCAGGGGCAGCCCATTCAGGGCGGGGGCCTTCCGGGCCCCGCCTGACTTCCGACCTTTTTGTTGATCTGACTGGGTTTTTGGTTTGTTTTCAGGTGTGGTTGCTCAGAGGCGCGTTGTAGTGCCCCATTATTATAAAAAGTATTGACATGGGCCTTCAGATGGCTAACCTCTTCGCCCATGTTCATCCGCACCAAACATGACGCAAAGCTCAACCGCACACGGATCCAGATCGTTGAATCCGTCCGCACCGGCTCCAAGGTACGCCAGAAGATCCTGCGCCATGTGGGTGTGGCCCATAACGACAGCGAGATTGAGGATATCAAGCGTCTGGCGGGCCGCTTGATGGAGCAATTACGCATTGATCGCTCGCCGCAAATGGAACTGTTCACGCCCACGGAATATGCCGATCTGCAGGCGCTGGTGCGCCGCGCTCCGCGGCCGGACAAGCTTGGCGTTGATCTTGCCGAGTGCCGTGAGGAGGCGCGGGTCTCTCTGGGTCTGCGGGATGTCATGGGGACGATGTATGACCAACTGGGTTGGGGGGCCCTTCTGGGGGCGGCGCGTAAAAGTGCCAATCGCATTGTGAAAGAGCTGGTTATGGCGCGGATCGCACAGCCCGAGAGCAAGCGCGCGACCGTGGAGGCGTTGGAGAACCAGGCAGGCATCACGCTCAATCTGGACGTGGTCTATCGGAGCATGGATTACATCAATACGCCGGTGATAGACGGGATTTGCAAAACCTCTCACGCGGCGGCAGAGAAGTTGCTGGGCGGGCCAGTGACCGTGCTGTTCTACGATTGCACGACCCTGGCCTTTGACACCGAGCGCGAGGACCCGGCCGAGGATGCGGACGGGGTCGAGCAGGATCATCTTCTGGCCAAGGGCTTCAGCAAGGATGGCAAGCATCACCGCGCTCAGGTCATGCTGGCGCTGATCGTCACCTCCGATGGGCTGCCTGTGGGCTATGAACTCTTCCCGGGAAACACCTGGGAAGGTCATACGCTGGAAGCTGCGCTGAAGGCGTTGGAGGGACGCTTCGACGTGGCCAGGGTCACGTTCGTGGCCGATGCCGCCATGCTCAGCAAGGACAACCAGCAGATGTTGCAGAACAAGGGTCTGCCCTACATCCTCGGCTATCGCATGAAGTCCGCCCCGGCCGCCGTGAAGGCGAACATTTTGAGCCCGGAGGGACGCCAGCCTTGGGCTGGACACGGTTCTGAAGAGGCAACCGAGAAGGGCTGGTACAAGGTGATCGACCAGGAGGGAGCGCGGGTCATTGTGACCTGGTCACCCACCCGGGCACGCAATGATGCCCACAAGCGCGACAAGGCAATCGAAAAGCTGCACAAGAAGCTCAAGCGCTCTCGCAAACCCGGCAGCTTCAGCAGCCGGGGATATGGCCGCTTCCTGGCCTTCCCCGACAGCGGGGACGTCACGCTGGATGATGCAAAGATCAAGGCAGCGGCACAATGGGACGGGCTGCATGCCATTGTTGTTCATGGTGCGGACGAACTGGAGGCACAGGACGTCATTGCCCGCTATCACCAGTTGTGGGAGATCGAAGCCTGCTTCCGCACCAACAAGCACGATCTGAAAATCCGGCCCATCTATCACTGGTCGCCGCGTCGGGTCCGGGCCCATATCGCCATCTGCTACATGGCCTTCTGCTGCCTGCAGCACCTGCGCAAGCATCTGGACCTGCTCGGACACCCGATGAGCCCGGCTCGTATCCGCAACGAGTTGAACGCATTGCAGCTCTCGATCCTGCGCCACAAAGGCACCCCTGACCGCTACGGCATGCCAAGCCATGCCACGGTCGATGCCAGACGCATCCTCACCTGCGTCGGCCTGACCTGGAACGAAGCCCCTTTCAAGATACCCCCCGGGCGCACCCGAAAAACTGGCCAGACCAAAGCCTGAGCTCCCTCAACACTCCGAAACAATCGCTGGCGAAAAAAGTCCGTGTAGTGCCTTTTGGCAACCAAGGCATAATAATATCAATGACTTATACGAAAAAATGTCGGAAGTCAGGAAAGAGCTTCAAGGCCGGGGCAGGTATTGCCGCGCGCCGGGTCTGCCGGATCACCGATCCCGGCACGGAAGCGGTTCAGGCGGCCGGTCCGGCTGTCCTGCCGCTCGGGATCAGCGCCGATCTTGGTGCAAGCGCCGGCGGGGCGGTGGACATTCATCTTGCGGGCATTGCGATGCTGGAGGCGGGGGGCGCGTTCAGCGCCGGCACCCTGGTGAGCGGCGATGCGAACGGCCGGGGCATTCGCGCCCCGCGCGGCGGTCTGCATCAGCGTGTCGTGGACGGGGGTGCGGCGAATGCAGCCCTTGCGGTTCCGGGTCTGGGGGCCTCTGACAGGCTTGTCGGTGTGATCGAACTGGCAGACGGCTATGCCGACCGCCTGGGCCAGGCCAGCCTCACGGATGATGCGGGCCTGAGCATATCGGTGGCGACCACCGGGGAGCGGCTCCTGGTGAGCTGGCAGGCCCGCGCGCATGCGGTGGGCATCGCCCTGCAAGCCGCGCACGCGCCGGGGGACCTGGTCCGGGTTCTGATCGCGCCGCAACAGATCTGAGGAGGCAGTCATGTTCCAGTTTCAACATCCCGATCCGGCGCAGCTGATGCCGGTTGCGGCCGGGGGCGCGCAGGGGCAGCCCATTCAGGGCGGGGGCCTTCCGGGCCCCGCGCTCTTTGCGACCCCGCCCGGTCAGGGCAACCTGCCGCCCGGCGCGCGCTTTGCCGCCGGTCCCGCGCCCAGCCCCTATCCGGTGGATTTTCATCGCTCGGGCATTGCCGTGGGCTATGCCAATGATGAATATATCGCCGATCTGATCCTGCCGCGCCTCGCGGCCCTGATGCGCCGCGAATACCGGTTCAACCGCTATCCCATTGAGGAGCATTTCACGGTGCCGCCCACCCGGGTGGGGCGCCGCTCCGCGCCTGCCATGGTGCATCTGAGCTCGGCCGAGGACACCCGGTCCGTGGAGGATTACGGGCTGGATGACGCGATCCCGGCCGATGACGTGACCAACACAGCCCCCACCGCGATGAACCCGATCGACCGCGCGTCGATGGTGCTGACCGATCTTCTGATGATCGCGCGCGAATTGCGCGTGGCGGAACTGGTGTTCAATCCGGCCCATTACCCCGACACCAACAAGATCACCCTGTCGGGCAGCTCGCAATGGACCCATGCCGACAGCAACCCGCTCAGGGATATCGTTGCGGCGCAGACCGGCATGATCGTCAAGCCCACCGATATCGCCATGGGCGAGGAGGTCTTTGCCGCCCTGCGCACCCATCCGCGCATGCTCAAGGCCACCCATGCCAATGACGGGGATTCCGGCATTGCCAGCCGCGAGGCGATGGAGCGGGTGTTGATGCTGCGCATCCATGTCGGCTCAGCCCGGGTCAACACCGCCCGGCCCGGCCAGGCGGCCAACCTGGCCCGCTGCTGGGGCAAGCACGCGCTGCTTTATCGCCGCGATCCCAACACCGACTATAAAGGCCCGCCCAGCCTGGGCTTCACCGCCCCCTATCTGGGCCGCCAGGTGATGGTGGGGTTCGATCCGCGCATCGGGGTGCGCGGCACCTATGTGGTGCGCGTGGTCGACAGTTGCGACGAGGCGATGGTTGCGAAACTGGCGGGGTATTTCTTCCGCAACGCGGTGGCGTGAGAGGAGGGGCGAATGACACGGACACAAGCTGCGAACGCAGGCGCACATCCCGCCCCGGCCGTTCAGAAAGGTGATCTCGAGATCCGGCTTTTGAGCGCAGTCAAACATGACGGGCTGCATTACCCGGCGGGCGCGGTCGTGACCTGGCCGCGCGCGGCCGCAGAGCTGCTCATCGCGGGCGGGGATGCGGTGGAGCCCGGCGCGGGGGCCGACACCGACCTGCCTGACCCGGATGCCCCGCCCGGCCCGCCCGGCCCGGATGCCCCTGCTCCCCCTGCCGACCCGGAGCGCACGGAGCGCACAGAGCCCGCGCAGCGCAGGGCGGCCCTGATCCGCGCGATGGCCGCCCTGGAGCCGGGCCATCCCGATCACTGGACGCGGGGCGGCAAGCCCGAAATCCGCGCGCTGGCTCAGATCACCGGGCTGCGCGACATCCGCGCGGCGGAGCGCGATGCGGCCTGGGAGGCCGCGCAGGCCGCAGAAGGCGGCAGGGCGGAGACGGGGCCAGAGACGGGGCGAGACACCACATGAGCTACGCGGCGGCAGCGGATCTGCGCGCCCGCTTTGGCGCGGACGAGATCGACCAGCTTCTGGATCAGGACGCTGACGGCCGGCCCGATGACGGCCGGCTTGAGGCGGTGCTGGCGGATGCGGCGGCGGCGATCGATGCGCGCCTTGCCCGCCTCTATGATCTGCCCCTGCCGGAGGGCGATTACCCGCTTTTGCGCGCCATCGCCTGTGATCTGGCCCGCGCGCGTCTTTATGACGACGAGATGTCCGATACGGTCAAACACGCCGCCCGGCGGGCGCGGGCGCAGCTTGGCGCCCTGGCCGGGGGCCAGGCCGTTCTGGTGCGCGCGGACGGCAAAGCGGTGAGACGGCGGGCGCAAACCCCGCGCATCGCGGCCCCGCAGGGCCCGGTCGCGGACGGCTTTGGCGACACATCCTGCCCGGAGCGCGGGCGATGAGCGGGGCGCGGATCGAGATCGCGCTGGAAGGCAGCGCGCTGCGCGCCACGCTGGGCACTCTGGCCGGACGGCTTGGAGAGCCTGCCGAGCGCGCCGATCTCCATGACGCAATCGGGGCGCTGCTGGCCGACGGGGTGCAGCGGCGCTTCATTGCCGCGCAAGACCCCGACGGCACCCCCTGGGTCGAAAGCGAACGGGCAAAAGCCGGGGCGCGCGGCGGCAGGACACTGACCGATACCGGGCGTTTGCAGCACTCGATCACCTGGTCGGTTGAGGCCGATGGCGTGCTGGTGGGCACCAATGTGGAATACGCCGCCATTCACCAGTTCGGCGGCGAGATCGAACAGAGCGCGCGGACCCAGGTTCTGGCCTTCGATGGGCAGGGGCGGTTTGCCGCGCGCAAGAGCACGCGCCGGCGCAAGACGGGCAGTGTGCCCATTGCGATCGCGCAGATCGGCGCGCGGCGCATCACACTGCCCGCGCGCCCCTTTCTCGGGATCGACGCGGAGGATCGCCTGGGCCTTGCCGGGGTGATGCAGGACTGGCTTGAGGCCGCGCTGCCATGAGCCGGGTGACGGGACATGAGGCGCCCCGGGCCATCGTGGAGCGGCTTTCCGAGGCGGGCGGGCTTGAGGGTGTCGAGATCTGCGAGAGCCTGCGCGGAGTGCCGCAGATGAAGGGCAAACCCGTGATCGCGGTGCTGACCTTGCGCGAAAGCGGCGCCGATCCGGTGAACCGGCAGAGCGCTGCCGCCCGGATCATCACCCGCCTGGCCGTGGTTGTGGCCATCCCGCTGCGCAACGATCCCGGAGGATCAAGGGCCAGATTGCAGCTGACACCGATCCTGGAGACGATCCGCACACATCTTGCGGCGTTTCGCCCGCCCGGCGCCAAAGAGCCGCTCATCTGGCGCGAGGGACGCCTGGCGGAACTGACCCCGTCGCGCGCGGTCTGGGAGGAGGGGTTTGATCTCATCTGGTGGGTGAAGACCTGAACAGCACATGGAAGGAAAGACGCGATGCGCGAGGAGCACCATAAAAACCAGATCGTGGTGGGGGCCGGCTGGCTCTACCTGATCGAGCCGGAAGGCGGTGAGCGGTACCTGGGCGAACTGCCCTCCTGTTCCGTCACCGTGACAAGCGAGTATATCACCGTGGAAAGCAGCAACGGGCCTGTGCGCCGCCGCCTGGTGCACAAGCCCCGCAGCGTGACGCGGCGGATGGATATCGAACTGGAGGATATGAGCGCAAAAAACCTCGCGCTCTTCATCCTCGGCGAAACCGGCCGTGATGCGCAATCCGCGCAGGTGGTGGAAGGCGAGCTGCTCTCCGCCTTGCGCGAAGATGTCTGGTACCAGCTGGGCGTGAGCCGCGCGCGCCCCGAAGGGGTCTCGGCCATCGCCGCCACCCCGGCGGTGACGGTCAGGAAAGGCGCGAGCGGCAACACCGCCCTAGACGCGGCGCATTACAGGATCGATCATGGCAGGGCCCGGATCCTCTTCACCGATCTCGAGCCCATCAGCGGCGCCTCCAAGGCGGTGCGCGTGAGCTACACCCCGGTGGCACAGACCCTGGCGCGCGCGACCTCCTCGGAGGCACAGCTGCGCGAGTTCGGCCTGCGCTATATCGAGGATGCGGTGGAGGGCGTGGGCAAGCGCCTTTTTGCGCCGCGCTGCACGGTGTCGCCCAACGGGCAGATGGCCCTGAAAAACCCGACCCAGGCGCAGCGCATCCCGCTGCAGGTGGAAATTCTCGAACCAGATGCGGGCGCGGCGCTGGTGATCTACGGACCGGAGGGCTGATCCGATGCGCAAAACCCGCAAACATACCGCAGAGACAGATCCCGGGACAGCGGAACCCGGGACCCCCGATCCGCGCCAGTGTGAGGCGGCGGTTCTGCTCCCGGACATGGATCTGATGCTGCAGGACCCCGAAACCGGCGCGGAGGTGAGCGTAACCGTGCGCGAGTTCCGCTTTATGGACGGGCTGAACGTGCAGGCCCGCGCGCGGGGGCTCATCGAGGACCTGGCCGCGCTTCTGGGGGAGCCCGAGGGCATGACGCCGGCGCGGGTGGCGGAAGTTCTGGGCACACATGCCGATCTCTGGGCGGATATCTGTGCGATCTCGACGGGTCGCGCGCCGGACTGGATCGCGGCGCTGCGCGAGCCTTGGGCGGGGATGCTCACGATGGCGGTCTGGCAGGTCAACACCGATTTTTTTACCGCGCGTCTTCTGGGCCAGCACCTGGGCCGGGAGACGATGAGCGCATATTGGGCCTCGCTGAGCTCCTCAGCCTTCTTGCCAGCGCAGGACATGGACGCCCCGACGAGCTGATGGCGACCCTCACCTGGCGGCAGATGGTGCTTTACGGGCGCGCCGCCGAGCGGCAGCGGATGCGCGGGTTTGCGACGATGATGGCGGCGCTCATGAGAGAGGGCGGAGGAGGAGGAGAGAGCGGAGATGGCGGATAACACGCTTGAGCTGGCCATGCGCGTCACGGCGGATACAAAAGCGGCCGCGACAGAAGTGCAACGGCTGGGCGGGGTGATCAAACGCTCAAGCCGGGAGGTGGCGCGCGCCAATGCGGTCGCTGCGCAATCGGCGGGTGAGGCGGCACGGGCCGCGCATGAACTGGAACGCGCCCAGGCAGAAGTTGGACGCGAACACTCCGACGCCGCGCGCACAGCGCTGGAGGACGCGCGCGCAAAGGACCGGCTGGCCCGCGCCGCCCTGCGCACAGCCCGCGCGAATGTTCAGGCCGCAGGTGCCACGCTCGCGGCGGCGCGCGCCGCGGCCCGTGCGGCGGGCGCGATGGACATGCAGGCCGCATCTGCCAGCCGCGCGGCCAATGCCAACCGCGCGCTTGCGGGCGCAGGCCGCTCCAGCCGCGCGGCGATACAGAACCTGGCTTTCCAGGTACAGGATTTCGCGGTGCAGACCGCCGCCGGGACAGCCGCCAGCGTGGCGCTGGCGCAGAACCTGCCGCAGCTTTTGGGCGGCTTTGGCGCGCTGGGGGCGGTTCTGGGGGCCGTGGTCGCGGTGGGCCTGCCGCTGGCGGGAGCGCTTTTTGACCTGGGCGAAGAGGCGGGTGAGGCGGGTGAGGCCTCCGAGCGGCTGGCGGAGGCCGCCGAGCGGCTGCGGTCCCTGCGCGCCCTGGCGCGCGACGTCGAGGCGCTGGCGGAAAGATACGGGGCCGCCGCCGACCAGGCGCGCGGATTGATTGCCGCCCAGGAGGCACTGGCGCGGCGCGATGCGGCGCGGGCCGTTGCGGAGGTGATCGGAGAGCTGGAGGATGCGGCTGGCCCGGCCTCTCTTGCGGCCACGCGCCGGACACGAGCCGATGAAGAGACGCTGCTGGCAGATCTGGCCGCCCGGGCCCGGGCGGCGTTTTCCGGCCCGCTTGAGGACCTGGTTAGCCAGGTCACCGAGACAAGGGAGGTGGCGCAGGCGGAACTGGCGCAGATATTCGATGGAGACGAGCTCGACGCGGCGGCGCGGCGCTTCGGCGTCACGGTGCAGGAGCTGCTGGAGGAGATTGCCCTTCAGGCGCAACCGGAGGCGTTTGCGCGGGCCTCGCGCGCGACATGGACGATCTGGGCGCACGGGCGCGCGCGGCCCAGACAGAGCTGGCCCAGGCCTTCGGTCTCACCGAAGAGGCCGCCGCCCGGGTGATTGAGGCCTTCCGGGGCTTGCGGGCGGGTGAGGGGGAAGAGGCGCGGCGCGCAGGGCAGCCTTTGAGGCGCTGCGCACCGCGCTCGTCACCACGGGGGCGACAGTGCGGAGCCAGAGCGAGACCCAGCGCGCCGCCCTTGAGGCCTTTATCCGCAAGGTGCTGGAGGCCGAGGACCAGGTGCTCGCGCTGGCCGGTGCCGGCGCGCAGATCGCGCCGGGGCTGGAAAGCGGGGTTCTCGTGGCCGACCGCCTGGCCGAGCGGTTGCGGCAGGCGGCAAGCGAGATGGAGCGCTTTGGCAGATCGGCCGATGCGCGCCTGGACGAGGCCAGGCTGCGACGCGCGCACGCGCACGATCCGGTGGCGCTGGCGCGCGCGCTCAGCCTGCACAGATCAGAACGCGAGATCGCGCCTGTTGAACAGGGCTATGTGGCAGGTGGCCTCACGGCCGAGGAAGCGCGGGCGCGCACAAGGGGTTTGCGCGAGACGGCGGAGGCTGCGGCGGAGGCGGCAGCCGAGACCGCCCGGCTCGGGGCGCAGTTGCGTGCGGCAGGCAGCGCCGAGCGCGCGGGGTCTCGCGCGGCCGCCCGCGCGGCGGCAAAGCTGCGCCGCGAGATGGAAAAGGCGCGGCAAGAGGCGCGCAAGCTGGAAACCGCGCTGGCGCGGACGCTGGGCACTTATGCGCGCGATGCCATCGAGAGCCGCGACGAGGTGGCGCAGGCCTGGGGTGCGGGGTTTAAGGGGCTGGAAGACGCCCTCACCCGCTTTGTCACCACCGGCAAGGCGTCTTTTGGCGATCTGGCCAATTCCATCATCGCCGATCTGGCGCGGATCGCCATTCGCCAGAATATCACCGGGCCGCTGGCCGATGCCCTGGGCGGGGTGTTCGGGGGAGGTGCAGCCCCCCGCAGCTCCCCGCGCCCCCGCGCGCGCCCGTTTCATGACGGCGGTGTCCCGAAAGTGGAGCGTAATCCTGCCCCGGTCGCTTTTGCCCCTGCACTCAAGCCGGGCGAGGTCCATACCGTGCTGATGGAAGGCGAGGCGGTGCTGACCTCGGCGCAATCGCGGGCCCTGCTGGCGGGGCGCGCGGACAGCCCCGATCAGGCCCGGGCCCAGGCGATCCTGCGCGAGGCGGCGCGCTATCATGCCGGCGGCGTGGCCGGTGTGCCGGGCGTGCCGGGACTGCGCGGCCACGATATCCCCAGCCTGCGCCTGCCGGGGCGCAGCGGTTCAGAGGCATCAGGGGCCGGGCCGGGACCGCGCGTTGATATCTCGATCGACAATCGCGGCACCGCGCAGCGCGCGGTGGAGGCGCACGCCAGTTTCAGCCCCGATCGCTGGGTGATCGGCCTCGTCGTCGAGGACATCCTCACAAACGGCCCCATCGGCCAGGCCGTCCGCACCACCACCGGGGAGAGCCCCTACTGATGTCCGCCCCCCTCTCTCCCACAAGGCCCGCATGGCCCGCTTATGCACGGATCGACCCGGCCCGGCAGATCCTGCCCGTCACCGTGGTCGAGCGCACCGGGTTCGACGATGGCGCGATACGCCAGGTGCGCCGCTTTACCGCCACCCCCGCCCGCCGCCGGATCCGCGCCTGGCTCCTGGGCAGCCGGGAGGCAGGTATCACGCGCAGCCCCGATGAAGACCTCATCCGGTTCCGCGCCTGGGCCGGGGCCAATGCCCATCGCCCGTTTCGCTTTCCCGACGAGACCGGGGCGCGGGTCATGATGCGCGTGGTGGGCGGGGATGGCGGCATCAGCTACCGCGCGCATGTCGCGCCCGCCGGGCGGCGCAGCTGGGAACTTGAGATGGAGCTGGAAACCACATGAGCAAAGCCGAAAACGCCGCGCGCGCCCGCGCGCGCATTGCCGCAAGCCCGAAAGACAGCCAGTTGGCGGCGCTGGAAATCGCGCACCCGGAGCTTTCCGCCCGGGTGCGCATCATCAATGACGGCCAGAGCCGCGACCGGGTGGTCGGGGGGCGCAAATATATCGCCCTGGGCTTTGAGGCCCGCATCGCCACGGACGCACCCGACCGGGTGCCGGCGGCGGAACTGGCGATTGACAATGTGGGCCGCGAGCTCACCGCCTGGATCGATGGGGCGCGCGCCACCGCCAGCGGCATCCATGGCATCACCGTGCGGGTCATGATCGTCACCGCGCGCGCGGATACCCCCGTTGCCACCCCCGATTATGACGTCACCATGGATGTGCTGCAGATCACCGCCACCAGCCGCAAGGTGACCGCCCGGCTGGGCTTTGATCCGCTCCTGGGCCGCGCGGGTGTAACCCTGCGCCACGATCCCGCCACCTCTCCCGGCCTGTTCTGATGGGGCTGTTCTGATGGAAGCTCAGCTGATGGAGACGCACTGGACAGAGCGCTGGATCGGGCATCGGGCGGAAGATTGCGCCGCGCTGGTCTCGCATGTGCTGCGCGTCGAGTTCGGGTCCGACATCGCCCTGCCCGCCGCGCCGGGCGGCATCCGCGCCAATGACGCGGCCATCCGGGACGCGCTCATGTGTGAAGCCGGGCGCAAAACCGGATGCACAACCGGGCGCGCAACCGAAGGCGGGATCGCCCGGCGCCTGGGTGCGCGCGAGAGGGCGTGCGACGGGGACGGGGTGCTGATGCGCGCGCGCGGACGCCGCGCGGGGCTGGGCCATCACATCGGGCTTTATGCCGACATGACCGAGCCGGCCTGCCTGCACTGGCAACCGGGGCTGGGCACGGTGCTGCACCGGTTGCGCATATTGCCCGCGCGCGGGCTTGTGGTGGTCGGGCTCTATCGCTGGGAGACAGGATCATGACCTCAAAAACACCCTCAAAAACACCCTCGCAAACGCCCTTCAAACCCCCTGTGACGGCCTCTCAGGTCGGCTTTGCAAGCGCCGATCTGTGGCCGCACCCGCTGACCGCGCAGGCCCGGGTGCCGGAGATCATCCTGCCCCTGCCCGCGCGCACCCCTGACGCCCCACCTGAACCCTTGAGCGTGGCCCAGGCGCTGGATCTCGCCTGGCCCGCGCGGGGGTCCCTGCCGGTAAACGTAAGCCTTGACGGGATCGCCCTGCCGCCCGGGGCCTGGGCGCACACGGCCCTGCGCCCCGGCCAGCGCCTCACATTGCGCGCAGCCCTTCAGGGCGATGATTCCAACCCGCTTGCGGCCATCCTGACCATCGCCACCATCGCCATCGGCGGCTGGGCCGCCTCCGCCATCGCCTCAAGCGGCGCGCTTGGTTTTGGGGCCGGCAGCCTGGGGGCACAGGTTGCCGGCGCCCTGGCCGGGGCCGCCATCTCCACCGCCGGCGGGCTGATCATCAACGCGCTGGTGCCCGTGCGCGACGCGGACGGGCTGGACCAGGACGCGCCCGCCCGCCGCGATTATTCGCTGAGCGGCGGTGCCAACCGGGCCCGGCCCTACGCGCCGCTCCTGCTCACCTTCGGACGCCACCGCGTCTTTCCCGATCTCGGCGCAAAACCCTGGACCGAGTTCGAGGATGACGCGCAGTTCCTCAATCTCAGCCTCACATTCGGCCTGGGCAACCTGCATCTGGAGCGCGCCGACCTGCGCATCGGCAACCAGCCGCTGTCGGACTTTCCAGGCGCACAGGCGCAGATCCTGCGCGGGCCCGATCCCACATGGCCTGCCAATGTCGACACCATCCAGGGCGCAGAGCTCGAAGGCCGCCGCCTGATCTCGCGCCGTACAAGCCCCGGCACCAACCGCTTCGATCTCGACATCACCGGGCAGCTCTTCGGTCTGCGCAAACGCTCCGGCAAACCCTACGCTCTCTCCCGCGAGATCGTGATCAGCTATCGCAGGGTGGGCGTGCGCGAGGGCTGGACCCGCCGCCGCGTCACGCTGCGCGCAAATGGCGACAGCCCCCGCGACGGGCTGCGCCGCACCATCCGCATCCACCCCGGGGCGACCGCGCAGTGGGAGGTCCGCGTGCGCCGCCGCACCGCGCCCTCGGGCGCGGATAACGAGATCGACGCGCTGGCCTGGGCCGCGCTGCGCTCCTTCCAGCCCGATACCGCCGACTATAGCGGCCAGACCCGGCTGCGGCTGCGCCTGCCCGCCTCGGCCCAGGCCTCCGGCCAATTGCCCGCCATCCACGCCATCACCCGGCATCTACTGCCCCGCTCGGTCTCGCGCCGCGCCAAACCCCGCGCCACCTCCAACCCGGCCTGGATCCTGCTCGCCTTCCTGCGCGGCGGCTTTCTCTCGGGCCGCCTTGCCTGGGGGCTGGGACTGGCTGACCGGCGCATCGACCTGCCCTCCTTCACCGCCTGGGCCGCCTGGTGCGAGAGGCAGAACCTCACCTGCAATCTCAGCCTCGACCGCCCCGTTCCCTCGGCCCGGATCATCCGCACCATCTGCCAATGCGGGCGGGCCAGCCCCACATGGGCCAGCGGCAAGCTGGGCGTGGTGTGGGACGACCCCGCAACCCCCGCCACCGCGCTCATCACCCCCGGCAATATCATAGCGGGCAGCCTCGAGATCACCTGGTCCGGCGAAAAACCCGCCGATGAGATCGCCGTGCGCTATCTCGACCCGGACGCCGACTGGCAATTCCAGACCCTGCGCCGCACCATGCCGGGCGTCACCACGCCCAAACGCACCGCAACCCTCACGCTGCCGGGCGTCACCACGCCCGCCCAGGCCGCCACCGAAGCCAATCTGCAGGCCGCCCGCCAGCTCTATCACCGCCGCCGTCTCACATGGGAGATGGCCGCCGAAGGGCTCTCCATCGCCCGGGGCGACGTGGTGCGCCTCACCCATTCCCTCATCGATGGCGGCCAGACCGGACGGCTCGTCACGGTCCTGCCGGCTGACGCCGCCAGAAACCTTCCCGAACGCTGGGACCTGGGCCAGAGCTTCGAGATCGCGCAAGACGAGAGCTGGTATGCGATGCTGCGCCTGGGCGATGGTCGCCTCATCACCCGCGCGATCACCGCCGACGGAGCCCTGGTGCGCCCCGCCAGCGCCCTGCCCGATGACTGGCAGCACGAAGAGACGGAGGTGTCGGATGTGCTCTGGCGCGTCTATCCCGGTGACGCCCCGCCCGCGCCCCTGCGCATCGTGGGCTTTGAACCGGTCTCGGCCACGCGCATCCGGCTCGAGGCCATCGACGAGGTGGCCGCCTATCACAACGCCGCCACCGCCGATCTCAGCGCGCCCCTGCCGCTGCCCGCTCCCCAAAGCCCGGCCGTGCTCGATGCCGCGATCACCGATCGGGCGCGCGCCGACGGAACCACCGAAGTGACCCTGCGGCTCACCACATCCGGCCCCTGGCAGGGCGCGACCATCCGCGCCCGCGACAGCCATGGCTGGCGCGTCGTGGCAGACGACCGGCAGGCCGTCACCACATATATCTTCTCAACCGATGATGCCTCCGGCCGCGAGATCGACATCGAGATCACCCCCGGCTCCCGCGCCGCCCCCCTCGGGCCCGTCTTCACCACCACCCATACCCTCATCGGCGACAAAACCGTCCCCATCGCCGCCCCCGAAGGCTTCGGGGTCGAGATGCTGGGCGATGGCGCCCGCCGCTTTACCGCCACCCCGCCCCCTGACGGGCGCGTCGCCGGCTACGCCCTGCGCTACGGGCCCGCGCGCGCTGCGGCCACATGGGAGGCGCTCACCCCGCTCCTGCATGGCCGGATCACCGCCCTGCCGCTCGAGACACGCCTGCCACCCGCCGGGCGCTGGCGCTTTGCGCTCGCCGCCCTGAACAGGGATGGCGTGCCCGGAGAGGCCGCCTTCACCGGCCCCGTCGATCTGGCGGATGCGGTCAAACTGCCCGTCACCCAATATGCGTTCCGCGCCAGCGCCACGCAGAACGCGCCACCCGCCCGCCCGGGGCCTGGCGGCAGCGACAGCGATACCCATCTGCCCGCAGGATGGCAGCGCATACCGGTCAGCCTCACATCCAAGGCCCCCTTCCAGTGGATCACCGAACGCAAGGGCCGCACCGGCGGCGGGCCCTGGACCCGCTGGAGCAGCCCCACGCTCTGGTCCTCCCTGGGAGCGCAGGGCCGGCCCGGACAGGACGGACAGGACGGGCAGGATGGACAGGACGGCGCCAGCGTCGAGCGGCTCTTCACCCGCACCGCCCATGCCACCGCGCCACCGCCGCCGGGGCTGACCGGCTCAGGCACGCAAGAGGACCCCCATGTCCTGACCACCCCGCTCGGCATCCGGGCGCTCGATATCTTCCCCCTCCTCAAGGGCCTCGACCCGCCGGGCCCGGCCTGGACCGCCACATGGTTCCGCTTCACCGCACCCCGGGGACGCGCCGGCACCTGGCGCATCACCATGGACGGCGCCCCCGACCAGGGCACCGACTGGGCCATCTTCAGCGCCAAGGGCAATGCCGCGCGCCGCGGGGCAGATGATCATCTCGACATCACGCTGAGGGCCGGCGAGCGCTTCACCTTCCGGCTGCTTTTCTACAATCTGCGCTCCCGCGACACCGTCACCGCCATGACCCTCAGCCTCACCCCGCCCGCGCAAACGGGTGAGGCGGCAACAGGGGCGGCAACAGATCCGGCCCAGATGCCCGGCTACACGCCCCCGCCCTGGTCCGCCACGCCCCTGGGTGTCACCGTGGAGCAGCCATATGAATGGATCAGCGAGCGGCGCGGGCGCGCGGGGCTCTGGGGGGCGTTTTCGCGCCCCGCGCTCCTGGGCAGATATGCACGCGACGGCATCCCGGGGGCCGCCGGTCAGCCGGGACGCGACGGCACCGACGGGGACCCGGGCCAGGACGGGCAGCCGGGACGCGACGGGCAGGATGGGCGTGACGGGCAGGATGGCGCTGGGGTCGAGATGATCTTCCGGCGCACCGCCACCCGCCGGGCGCCCGCAAGACCGCAGACAACGCCCGCGCAGTCCAGGGCAAATGATCATGTGCCCCCCGGCTGGTCCGATGATCCCGTCGGGATCACGCGCGACGCGCCCTATCTCTGGGCCAGTCGCCGCACCGGCTCTTCGGGCAACTGGGGCGCGTTTTCGCCACCCGAGCTTTGGGCCCGCTATGCACGCGACGGCGCCCCGGGGCGACCGGGCAGGAAGGGCGATACCGGCGATACCGGCCGGCAGGGGCGACCGGGCCTTGATGGTCCGGGTGTCGAGTTCATCTTTCGCGCCACCAGCACCCCGATCCGCCCCGCCACCCCGCGCACAACAGCCACCCAGCGGCGCCTCGACGATCATGTGCCCGAGGGCTGGGTTGATGATGCCCCTGACGTCAGCGCCGCCAGACCCTATCTCTGGGCCAGCCAGCGCAAAGGCTCCTCCGGCAACTGGGGGGCGTTTTCCCGACCGGTGCAATGGACCAGATATGCACGCGACGGCGCCCCGGGGCGGCCGGGCAGGAAGGGCGATACCGGCGATACCGGCCGGCAGGGGCGACCGGGCAGGAAAGGCGATACCGGCGGCAAGGGAGACAGGGGGGACAAGGGAGACCCCGGCCGCAACGGGCGTGACGGGCGCAACGGCATCAACGGGCGTGATGGCAGCAATGGCGCGCGCGGGGCGGGCAGCTATGCCCGGCGCGTCAGCGCGCGCGGCTGGGTGAACAGCATCGCCGATCGCGCAACCCCCGGCGCCAATGTCACCGGCGATGTGGTCACCCTCACCGACAGCGCCGGAGGCTGGGCCGAAACCCGCGCCTGGACCGGCACCGCATGGCTCCCCGTCACCCATGTCATCAACGGCAATACCGTCATCCCCGGCACGCTGCTGGCCGAGGCCCTCGCCGCCGGCCAGATCGACGGCACCCATCTGCGCGCCGACACCGCGCTCATCACCGGCGGCGTCCAGATCGGCCCCGGCCTCATCACCCTCACCCATCTCGATGACAGCCTCATCGGCGATGTGGCCCGGGGCGCGCGCTGGCGATTGGACGCGTCGGGCAGGGCGCGCACAAGAAAAAACCAGCGCTTCTCCACGCGCCGCAGTGATGGCGGCTCCGATATCGTGGTGCGCAGGGACAGTGCCGACGAGATCATCCGCTACGCGGTCGAGGTCTCGGGCGGCGGGTTCACCCCGCCTTCCTCGTCCTATTGGTACGAACATAGCCGCAACAGCGAGGGTTCAGAATCGGCCGTGGGCACAAGATACAACAGCGCAACCTTCAACGTCCGGCTCGAGGTCCGGCTCGACAATGTCGTCATCCGGACCCTCAGCATCAGCGTCACCACCGGCGCCGCAGGCCGTGCCGTTCTCAGCGGGGTGCTGCCCGCCCGGCTCACCCCGGTCGGCCGGCAGAAAAGGCTCACCCTGCGCGCAACAGGAACCGTAAGCTCCGGGGGCGCGAGCGTCGCGGGCATCAGAGGCGGCCGCACACGGGTCGCATGGAGTGCTGCCGCATATCTCACCCTCACCGCACGAGAAACCCGCCCCTTCGCCTGATCCCGTCGCATAACCCAGGACACAAAGCCCAGTGACACAAAGCCCAGTGACACAAGACCCCACCGCACAAGACCCCGCGCCACAAACGCTCTCCTACGACGCCTTCGCACAGGCGCTCCTGGCCCTCACCGAGACAGGTCTTGCCCTGCCTCACGACATCCTGCCATGGACCGCTTTCCCCGAAGAGGCCGAGCCCCCGGAGACCATCACCAAAACCATGTGGGACCGCTACACATGGAACCCGCCGCAATTCGCCGCCGCCACACAGCCCGACCCCTATGGCCGCGAAGATGCAAAGGCCGGCGACAAGCCCGCATGGGACAGCCTCACCCGGCACGCCGTGCACCAGGCCTGCGAAGAGGCCCGGCAGCACAAGCACGCCCAACTGGCCGCAGAGCTTGCACGCCGCACCACCTTCACCCACAACGCCCGCACCTGGCAGGGCGATACCAAAAGCGCCGCAGCCATCACCGCCGCCGCCCTGCGCGCCGCCGCAGAACCCAACTGGCCCAAAGACTTCGTCTGGATCGATGCCGCAAACACCCGCGTCCCCATGCGCGCAGAGGACATCACAGCCCTCGCCAAAGCCCTCTCGGCCTGGCAGAGCGCCCGCCGCATCCACGCCCGCACACTCAAGGATGCCATCACCGCCGCCACAACCGCAGAGGCAATCCTTGCCATAAACGTCGCACAAGGATGGCCGGAGCACGCCACCCAGCCCCAATGACGCGCCCGCGCGGATATGCTAAAACACGTACAACGGAGATCGGACATGAGCCAGTACACACCGTCCTCAATGGAATATCTCGCCGCCAGAATCGACGACAAGCGCAAGGAACTCGAGGCGCTCGAGGCGCTCCACAAGACCCTGCTTGAGGCTTTCGGCCGTCGCCTGCCAAATGAAGCCGCCGATCTGGCCCTTTCAGAGATCCTCCTCAATGGCCGCTGACGGGCAGTTCGTCACACGGCTTGTCATGCAGGAGGGCGCGACCAGCAGATTTGAGCCCCGCACCTTCACGCGATGGCTCGGCGTGTTCCTGTCCGACATCGAAGCCATGCTGGGGCCCAGAGATCCCGCCTTCACTGTCCTCGGCATCGAGTTTGTCGATACATGCCATGAAATGCCCAAGACATGGTTCCCGGACACCCATCCTCATGGCAAGCATGTCATTGTGCACTTGAACCGGTCCGCAATGCAGGACGGGGCAAGGGCGCGCTGGCAGCTTGCTCACGAATGCGTCCACCTCATTGATCCCGCACAGGGCGTTGCCAGTGTCATGGAGGAAGGCATCGCGACATGGTTCCAGAATACCGCAACCACACGCAGCTTTCACAACGGCAGCGGGCCATATGCAGAAGCCGAACGCCTTGTATCACCCGTGATCAGGGAACTCTGCGAGACCATCAGGTTCCTCAGAACGCAAAACCGCCTGCACCTTGATGATATCGCGCCAGCACACCTTCAGAACCACAACCCGAACTGGTCCGGCGACTTCTGCCGCGCTCTCACCGAGCCGTTTTCTGCGCTGAAGTAATGAGGCTGATCAAAAGCAAAAATGGCAAAACAACAACCCGATTGGGCGCGAAACTGTCGCGGCGAAAATCAACGCGCGGGATTCCATTGTGCGGTCGGGAATGTTAATCTTTCTGCAAGGCAGGAAAAGGCGCAGGCATGGCAATCCTTGGACGAAAAGATATCGGTGACAGAATCGCAACGGGCGCGATCAAAATCGAGCCGTTTGACAAGACTAAAATCGAGCCCGCGAGCTACGATTGTCGAATAGGCGATGTTCTTGCCGCCGGTGCCGGTCGTCATGTCTGGGGAGAGGGCGATGAGTTCATTCTCGAAAGCAACTCTTGGGCGTCTGTATCCTCGGAAGAGTTTTTTGAACTGCCCAACAGCATTTGCGCGTCATACGGCATCCGCTCTGGTCTTGCGAGGAGGGGTGTCATCGCGTTTGGGGGTCCTCAAATCGATCCCGGCTATAAGGGAAAAATTTTTGTTTCCCTATATAATCCGACGCTGGAGCCGATTATTTTGCAATACGGCCAGGTGATCATGTCGGTCATTTTCTATGAGCTATCATCAGAGGACGAGCACGGATATACCGGGCCATATCAAGGGCAAAAGGACTTTCCGTCACAAGATGTCGAATTTATGATGAGAATGCGCAGCCGGAACCTTGCTGATGTTATTGACAACGTTGAAACGCTTGATCACTCGGTCAAAAACCTTGCCAGTAACCTGAAAATCCTGACCTCCGATGTACATGAAATTCGGCAGATTGTGAATGATGCCAAGCCTTGGCTAAAGGTCATCGGCTGGATTTTGGGTGCCGCTGGAGTTGCCGCCGTCGGGTGGATTGTTATGTCACTCCTGCAGAGTTTCTTTGGAACACCCCCCGCGCCCTAGAGTCCTGCTGTACTGCACTGTCAGCAGTGCGCATCCGGTGTGTGACAACAATACTGCCGCACAAAATCCCGATTGAGCACGAAACTGTCGCACCGGAAATCAACGCGAAAATCACATCGATTGGGCGCGAAACTGTCGCGGATTGAGCAATAATTCCTGACTTCCGACCTTTTTGTTGATCTGACTGGGTTTTTGGTTTGTTTTCAGGTGTGGTTGCTCAGAGGCGCGTTGTAGTGCCCCATTATTATAAAAAGTATTGACATGGGCCTTCAGATGGCTAACCTCTTCGCCCATGTTCATCCGCACCAAACATGACGCAAAGCTCAACCGCACACGGATCCAGATCGTTGAATCCGTCCGCACCGGCTCCAAGGTACGCCAGAAGATCCTGCGCCATGTGGGTGTGGCCCATAACGACAGCGAGATTGAGGATATCAAGCGTCTGGCGGGCCGCTTGATGGAGCAATTACGCATTGATCGCTCGCCGCAAATGGAACTGTTCACGCCCACGGAATATGCCGATCTGCAGGCGCTGGTGCGCCGCGCTCCGCGGCCGGACAAGCTTGGCGTTGATCTTGCCGAGTGCCGTGAGGAGGCGCGGGTCTCTCTGGGTCTGCGGGATGTCATGGGGACGATGTATGACCAACTGGGTTGGGGGGCCCTTCTGGGGGCGGCGCGTAAAAGTGCCAATCGCATTGTGAAAGAGCTGGTTATGGCGCGGATCGCACAGCCCGAGAGCAAGCGCGCGACCGTGGAGGCGTTGGAGAACCAGGCAGGCATCACGCTCAATCTGGACGTGGTCTATCGGAGCATGGATTACATCAATACGCCGGTGATAGACGGGATTTGCAAAACCTCTCACGCGGCGGCAGAGAAGTTGCTGGGCGGGCCAGTGACCGTGCTGTTCTACGATTGCACGACCCTGGCCTTTGACACCGAGCGCGAGGACCCGGCCGAGGATGCGGACGGGGTCGAGCAGGATCATCTTCTGGCCAAGGGCTTCAGCAAGGATGGCAAGCATCACCGCGCTCAGGTCATGCTGGCGCTGATCGTCACCTCCGATGGGCTGCCTGTGGGCTATGAACTCTTCCCGGGAAACACCTGGGAAGGTCATACGCTGGAAGCTGCGCTGAAGGCGTTGGAGGGACGCTTCGACGTGGCCAGGGTCACGTTCGTGGCCGATGCCGCCATGCTCAGCAAGGACAACCAGCAGATGTTGCAGAACAAGGGTCTGCCCTACATCCTCGGCTATCGCATGAAGTCCGCCCCGGCCGCCGTGAAGGCGAACATTTTGAGCCCGGAGGGACGCCAGCCTTGGGCTGGACACGGTTCTGAAGAGGCAACCGAGAAGGGCTGGTACAAGGTGATCGACCAGGAGGGAGCGCGGGTCATTGTGACCTGGTCACCCACCCGGGCACGCAATGATGCCCACAAGCGCGACAAGGCAATCGAAAAGCTGCACAAGAAGCTCAAGCGCTCTCGCAAACCCGGCAGCTTCAGCAGCCGGGGATATGGCCGCTTCCTGGCCTTCCCCGACAGCGGGGACGTCACGCTGGATGATGCAAAGATCAAGGCAGCGGCACAATGGGACGGGCTGCATGCCATTGTTGTTCATGGTGCGGACGAACTGGAGGCACAGGACGTCATTGCCCGCTATCACCAGTTGTGGGAGATCGAAGCCTGCTTCCGCACCAACAAGCACGATCTGAAAATCCGGCCCATCTATCACTGGTCGCCGCGTCGGGTCCGGGCCCATATCGCCATCTGCTACATGGCCTTCTGCTGCCTGCAGCACCTGCGCAAGCATCTGGACCTGCTCGGACACCCGATGAGCCCGGCTCGTATCCGCAACGAGTTGAACGCATTGCAGCTCTCGATCCTGCGCCACAAAGGCACCCCTGACCGCTACGGCATGCCAAGCCATGCCACGGTCGATGCCAGACGCATCCTCACCTGCGTCGGCCTGACCTGGAACGAAGCCCCTTTCAAGATACCCCCCGGGCGCACCCGAAAAACTGGCCAGACCAAAGCCTGAGCTCCCTCAACACTCCGAAACAATCGCTGGCGAAAAAAGTCCGTGTAGTGCCTTTTGGCAACCAAGGCATAATAATATCAATGACTTATACGAAAAAATGTCGGAAGTCAGGAGACCCCGCGCCCTAGAGTCCTGCTGTACTGCACTGTCAGCAGTGCGCATCCGGTGTGTGACAACAATACTGCCGCACAAAATCCCGATTGAGCACGAAACTGTCGCACCGGAAATCAACGCGAAAATCACATCGATTGGGCGCGAAACTGTCGCGGATTGAGCAATAATTCTGTCGCGCTACAGGTCGCATCACTGCCCCGGCGCGCAGCATCGCCAGAAGATAGGCCTGTGGTCCTGCCGCCAGATGCACATTGCGACGCTCGAGCTGGGTCAGGAAGAACGACCGGTCCACAAGGCGCGAGGCCAAGGCGGTGGACATCGAGACAGATACCATCACCGCCAGACCGATCTGCCAGTCTCCGGTCAGCTCGAACACAATCAAAGTGGTCGAGATCGGCGCGCCCAGAACCGCAGCAGCCACGGCCCCCATTCCGGCAAAAGCGTAAAGGGTGTGGGTGCCGGACACATCCGGCAGCAATCCGGTGGCGATCAGCCCAAAGGCCAGCCCGGTCAGCGCTCCGATCATCAAGGAAGGCGAAAACACCCCTCCGCCCATGCGCCCGCCCATGGTTATAGCAACTGCCACTGTTTTAAGGACCGCAAACAGGATCGCTGTGGTCAGCACCAGATCGCCGGTCAGGGCGCGGATCGTCGTTTAATACCCTACGCCAATGATATGCGGGAACCAAATCGCCAAAAGGCCCAGCATCGCGCCCGAAACCGCCGGGCGCAGCCATCCGGGCAAAGACAATCGGGCTTGAACATGATTGCCGATATCCTCGGCGAAAAAGATCGATCGCATCAGTAGCAAGGATACCAACCCGCAGATCAGCCCAAGGATTAGGAAGGCAGGCAGTTCGACGTAGAATTGCAATGAACCGGGCGTATCCAACGTGAACTCGGTGACGTCGCCATATTCCAGCCGGTTGATCACCGTACCTGCGACTGAGGCAATGACGATGGGTGCAAAGGCGTGGACCGCGAAGTGTCGCAAAACGACCTCAAGCGCGAATAGTGCTCCTGCGATAGGGGCGTTAAAGCTGGCCGAGACTGCAGCAGCTACAGCGCAGCCCAGCAGGTCGCGCCCAGTGATTCCGTCCGCATGAATGCGGTCGCTGACCCAGGTCGAGATGACCCCGGCCATATGGACCACCGGCCCTTCCCGACCCGTGGACCCGCCTGTACTGAGTGTGATCAGCGAGGCAAACAACGAAGCGACGCCAGCCTTGGTCTCGACCCGTCCATCGCTGACCGCCGCCCCTTCGATCACATCCGCGACCGAACGGACACGGCCATCGTCGGTAAAACGCGTGAGGATCAGCCCCACGATCACCCCACCGATGATCGGAATGATCAGCACGATGGACCAAGGCAGCTTCTCGGCATGACTGTGCAACAGCAGGATATCCTCGGTATCGTAGATATAGGCCTGCAAGCCGCGGATCGCCTTGCGGAACCCTAGCGCCATGAACCCCGCCGCAATCCCGATCGCCAGCGCGATAAACCAGAACTGGATTTGGCTTGGTCCTCGGCGACGCATCACCCGCAACGCATCCTTGATCGCGGCCAGAGCCTGATTGAGCTGGTTGCGCAGAACGGTGCGGGTTGATTGGGTCATTGGCTCTCGGGGATCATATCTTAACCCTTAGTAAGCCACGGCGAGGTCTGAGAAAAGTAAGATAGCGACGGTCAGGCCAGCAGATTGCGCCAAAGACGCATTAAGCCTCCAACAAAGCGCGCGCAGCCGCGCGGGCTTCCTCTGTGATCGTATCGCCCGAGACCATGCGGGCAATTTCGTCCACGCGATCTATTTCGGCCAGCGGCACGACGGTCGAAAGCGTCTGGCCATCGGTAACCTGCTTCTGCACACGCCAGTGATGGGCCGCGCGCGCGGCGACCTGAGGGGAATGCGTGACGACCAGAACCTGTCCGCCCTGTGCCAGAGACGCCAGCCTGCGGCCCACCGCATCGGCGGTTGCACCGCCCACACCCCGGTCGATCTCATCAAAGATCATGGTCCGCGCGCTGTCATCTCCGGACAGGCAGACTTTCAACGCCAATAGAAAGCGGCTGAGTTCCCCGCCCGAGGCGATCTTGTTCAACGGCCCCGATGGTGCGCCGGGATTGGTGGCGACGGTAAAGGCCACCGCGTCGGTGCCCTCGGGTCCAGGATCGGACGTGGTAACTTCTGTCCGAAAAACCGCGCGTTCCATTTTCAGCGGTGCAAGTTCCGCCATGACGGCCTGATCCAACTGTCCAGCCGCCGCTTCACGCGCAGCGCTGAGATCTGCCGCAGCCGCATCATAGGTCGCCTGTGCTGCCTCGACCGTAGCGCGTTGGTCGGCCAGATCGGCGTCACCTGCATCCAGCTTACCCAAGCGATCACGCAGAGTATCGGCAAAGGTGCCCAAATCATCCGGGGCCACATCATGTTTACGCGCCAGTGCTCGGATGGCGAACAAACGCTCCTCGGCGGCTTCCAGTTCGGCGGGGTTGAAGTCCAGCGCCTGAAGGCAGGCATTCACACCATCCTGCGCCTCGCCCAATTCGATCATGGCCCGGCCAAGCGATGCAATCGGCTCCTCCAACTGGCCACCTGCAGAGTCCGACACGCCTTCGAGCCAACGTGTCGCATCCGAAATCGCGCCTTCGGCCCCGTCACCACCCAGCAGATCAAATGCGCGGGCGACATCGTCGCGGATACGCTCTGCCCCTTGCATCATGCGGCGGCGGGCATCGAGGTCTGCGTCCTCGCCGGGTTGCGGATCGAGCTTGTCCAACTCAGCCACGGAATGGCGCAGGAATTCCTCCTCGGCACGCATGGCGGCCAAAGCGGCTTCGGTCTCGGCCAGCGCTTTGCGGCTGCGCGACATCTCGGACCACGCCTGACGTACCTTGGCCAATAGTTCCGAGACCTGAGCGTAGTCATCCAGCAGCACACGGTGCCCACGAGGGTTCAGCAATCCCCGGTCATCATGCTGCCCATGCAATTCGATCAGCGTTTCCGACAAAGCCCGTAGAACCTCACCGGAACAGCGGCGATCATTGACCCAAGCAGTTTTTCGACCCTCTGCCGTGTTGACCCGACGCAGGATCAATTCTTCACCACCCGGCAGACCAGCTTCTGCCAAAACAGCATGGGCGGGGTGGCCCTCGGGCAATTCGAACTCGGCCACAACCTCGCCCTGTGCCGCGCCTTGGCGCACCAGCTCAGCCCGTCCACGCCATCCGAGAACGAAGCCCAGCGAGTCCAGAAGGATCGACTTGCCCGCGCCGGTTTCACCGGTCAACGCGTTCAGGCCCGGCTGAAAACTCAATTCCAGCCGGTCAATGATCAGCATGTCGCGAATATCGAGGGCGCGCAGCATCGGGTCTTTAACGTCCCAAGCCTGATGACATGGCGATTACAACCACTCACCTTTGATCGTCTGGCGATAGATCGTGCTGAGCCAGTTGTTGCCACGGCTCTTCAGATCCAACCCACGCGAGGTCAGCAGCTTGTACCCGTCATCATACCATTCCGAGGATTGGTAGTTGTAGCCCAGGATCGCGCCCGCCGTCTGCGCCTCGTCAAACAGGCCAAGAGACAGGTAAGCTTCGATCAGGCGATAGAGCGCCTCGGCGGTGTGAGAGGTGGTCTGGAAATCCTCAACTACGACGCGGAACCGGTTGATGGCCGCGACGTAGTGATCCTGACGCAGGTAATAGCGCCCTATCTCCATCTCTTTGCCCGCCAGATGGTCAAAGGCCAGATCGAATTTCAGCACGGCAGAGGTGGTGTATTCGCTGTCCGGATAAACCTCGATCACGGTGCGCAGCGCTTGCAGGGCCTGAAACGTCAGACCCTGATCGCGGCCAACTTCGTCAATCTGGTCATAGTAGCTGAGCGCCAGAAGATACTGCGCATAAGCCGCATCTTCGTCGGTTGGGTAAAAATCGATATAGCGCTGTGCCGCAGCACGGCTTTCCTCGTAATTCTTGTCGGCGTGGAACGAAAACGCCTGCATGATCAGCGCGCGTTTGGCCCAATCAGAATATGGATACAGACGCTCAACTTCCGAGAAATACCACGCCGCGTCGTCCGAGCGATTCTGCGACAGCTCATATTCACCGCGCGTATAGATTTGTTCCGGTGTGAACCCTTCAAGGTTCTGATCCCGATCCGCGCCTTTGCTACCGAACAGGCCTCCCCCGTTGCCGCAGGCGCTCAAAACTGCTGCCAGAAGAATCGCACTTGCGAGTCTGACTGCCGCTTTGTTGCCAACCATACCGCTCATCCTTAGTCGTCTTACTTACAGGATCCAAACCGGATCGAGCCTCGGTCTAGCACAGAAAATTCTGGTGCAAAACGCATTATCCACTTCCTGGCGGAAATGTCGTCAGAGTTGATCAGATTAGGCGACAGCAGGGATTTCGGCGGCAATAAGGCCTTGACCGGGCAGACGGGCGGCCTGCTCGGGGGTACAAAGGATCGGACGAACCGCGCCAGGTGTTTCGAACAATGTGCGCAACAGCGTGTTGGTCATGGAATGGCCCGACTTGTCGCCGATGAAGTGACCCAGAATCGGGCCACCAGCCAGATACAAATCACCCAGCGCATCCAGCATCTTGTGGCGCACAGCTTCATCCGCGTGGCGGAAACCGCCCGGTGTCAGAATCTCGCTGCCTTGAACGACCACAGCGTTTTCCAGCGTCCCGCCCAAAGCCAAGCCGTTCTCACGCATGGTTTCGACGTCGATCCTGCGGCAGAACGTGCGGCTATCGCTGAGTTCGCGCACGAAGGACCCGTTGCGCATGTCCAGCGTTTTCGTTTGGCTTCCGATGGCCGCGTCCTCGAAATCGATGTGGAAGTCGATGATCAGCCCGTCCGCAGGCTTGATCGAGGCACTAGCCCCTTCACGAGACGCCGTTACAGGCTTCAGCACTTCGTAGGCTAGAACCGGGCTGGCCTGACGGCGAACGCCTTTCGCCATGATGCCACGCACAAAGTCGATCGAGGATCCATCCATGATCGGAACTTCAGGCCCGTCAATTTCGATCAGAGCGTTGTGAACTCCGCACCCGGCAAGCGCTGCCATGATATGTTCAATAGTCGAGACTGAAACACCGGCGTCATTCACCAGGCGGGTGCAGAGCGGTGTACGCTCGACCATGTCGTAGACTGCAGGTATCAACGCATTGCCCAGCTCAATATCCGTCCGTTTGAACCAGATTCCGTGACCGGCGGCCGCCGGTTTCAGAACCATGATTGCAGGCTGACCGCCATGCAGTCCAACGCCGTTAAACGTAACCGGAGATTTGAGCGTATGTTGCAAAATGGGCCTCAGAGCGTGGTGTCCAGCCTATACGGGCTGTGTTGGACACTGAGTTAAGGAAGAGGCCCCTCAGGCTCAACTCACTCTTTGCAACTGAATGAAACATGAATGTGACAGATCGGCAAAACCCTGCTCAGGGCTATTTAAGATCCTGTAAATCATGAATAAAGGGCCGCCTTTTGGCGACCCTTTGCAATGATTTTGTTACCGCGATCAGTTGGCTTGACGGCGCAGGAAGGCCGGAATTTCGATGCGATCCTGATCCGGATCAGCCTCTTCCTGGACAGGTGCCGTAGCGTCAGCCTGGCGCATTTGCGGCTGATGACGCGGCGGTTGCGCGGGCGTATCTGCCGCGTGGCCGGTCATCCGGTCGATCAGACGATTGAACCCGAAGCGGGGGCGCTCTTCGTGTTCTGCCTGCGGCTGAGGGGCTGGTTCCTGAGGCCGAGTAGCCGTCAGGCGTTGCGCCGCTGAGGGGACATTCTGAACGGCGGCCTGAAGGCGCTGCAAGGCCTCGGGCGAGGGGGTGCCGGCAGAATGCTGATGTGGCGCGGTATAGGTTTCGGGGGTCTCTTCAACCGGTTCCGGCTGCGGCTCGAACTCGGCCACGCGCGGTTGGTAGGCGGGGGGCGGAAGACCATCATCATCCTGCTCAACTTGCGGCTGGAACTGGCTCGGGGCCGGCTCTTCTGCCGCTTCGAACAGTGATGGTTCACGGTTTTCGGTCTGAACCGGCGTGGCCTCCGCTGCGACGGGTGCCTCTTCCTGCACCGGCTCTTCAGCAGAAACGGTGCGCGTCAAAGGCTCGGACATCGAACGGCGCGCGACCGGAACTTCCGAGGTCTTCTCGCTGGCGTCGATGCCGGTTGCGACGACCGAAACGCGCATGCCGCCTTCCATTGCGGTATCCAGCGTCGAGCCAACGATAATGTTCGCCTCGGGGTCCACTTCTTCGCGAATGCGGTTGGCGGCTTCGTCCAGTTCGAACAGCGTCAGGTCGTGCGATCCGGTGATGTTAATCAGCACACCCTTCGCGCCTTTGAGGCTGATTTCGTCCAGCAGCGGGTTGGCAATCGCCTTCTCGGCCGCCTGAATGGCGCGATCTTCGCCAGTGGCCTCACCGGTACCCATCATCGCCTTGCCCATCTCATCCATCACGGCGCGAACGTCCGCGAAGTCAAGGTTGATCAGACCCGGACGGACCATCAGGTCGGTCACACCCTTAACGCCCTGATACAGAACGTCGTCCGCCATCGAGAACGCCTCGGTGAAGGTCGTCTTTTCATTGGCCAAACGGAACAGGTTTTGGTTTGGGATGATGATCAGCGTGTCGACGACCTTTTGCAGCGACTCAACGCCGTCTTCGGCCTGACGCATGCGCTTGGCCCCTTCAAACTGGAAGGGTTTGGTAACGACACCGACTGTCAGCACGCCCAGCTCACGCGCGGCCTGCGCGATGATCGGAGCAGCACCTGTACCGGTGCCACCGCCCATACCGGCAGTGATGAAGCACATGTGTGCGCCCGCCAGATGGTCGACAATCTGTTCAATGCTTTCTTCTGCGGCAGCGGCCCCAACGGTCGGACGGGCCCCTGCCCCCAGACCTTCGGTGACCTTCACGCCCAGCTGCACCCGCGCCGAGGACTGGCTTTGCTGCAGCGCCTGCGCGTCGGTGTTCGCGACGACGAAATCCACGCCGTCCAGCTGCTTTTCAATCATGTTGTTGACCGCGTTACCGCCCGCGCCGCCAACGCCAAATACTGTAATCCGAGGCTTCAGTTCGTCGTGCCCGGGCATCGAAAGATTCAATGTCATGCTCTGTCCGCCTGTATTTTTGTTCCGCCAAAGCGGTGTTTTTCTTTACCTATCCATATTCGATTCTAGCGATGTGATGCGTAAAGGTCACGTCAAAAATCACGCGATTCCACAAAATATGGACGAAATAAGGCAGCAACCGGCGGCATTTCGCAGGCTTTGCCAAATATAGCGGAAACAACGCGGACCACTACAAGACGCAGAGCATCCGAGCAGTGAACGACCTATGCGTCACGCCTCGGATTCGAACCAAAACTACTGCGGAAAACTGCTCAATGTCGTGCCGCAAGACCTCTGACGGGTCCTGTGGATATCTTGAGGGATAAATCAGGCCTCCGCAAGGTGTTTTTCAACTGATTGTCGCTAACACGCGATATGTCCGGTGTATGTAACATGCGATCTGTCCGGTTCTATTCTGTCTCTGAGAGGAGGCGTTATGAACCGAGCAGAAGTGTTACAGGAAGTTCGACTGATGAAGTTTGAAGATGTGTATTCGCGGCGAAGCGCGAACAAGCTGACGCAAGAACAGGCGGCTGAGATACTGGGTGTATCCGTGCGCACCGTCAGGCGTTGGGAGGATCGATTTGAGGCGGATGGTGCAGAAGGTCTGTACGACCGTCGGCTTGGCAAACTGGCCAACAATCGTGTTGCCACGGATAAGGTCATGGAGATGCTTGAACTGTTTGATACCAAGTACTGGGATTACACGCCGAAGCATTTCCACGAGAAGCTGGTGGCCCACCATGGTTTCACACAGAGCTACAACTGGGTGCGGCTTACACTGCAGCGCCACGGCCGGGTTCAGGCAGCACCCCGACGAGGTGCCCATCGGCGCAAGCGGCCCCGCCGTCCGATGGTTGGCATGATGTTGCATCAGGACGGCTCCAGCCATGAATGGGTTCCGGGTCAGTGGTGGGATCTGATCGTCACCATGGACGATGCCACCAACCGGGTTTATTCGGCATTCTTTGTCGAGGAAGAAGGGACGATGAGCAGTTTTCAGGGGCTGACAGAGGTGATCGAGGCGCAAGGTCTGTTTTGCTCGCTCTATGCCGATCGGGGCTCTCATTACTGGCATACGCCCGAAGCGGGCGGCAAAGTGGACAAGGACAATCTGACCCAGGTCGGGCGCGCCTTGCAGCAACTCGGCATTGAGCTGATCCCGGCCTATTCACCGCAGGCCCGTGGACGGTCTGAACGCATGTTTGGCACGTTCCAGAACCGATTGCCGCAGGAACTGCGGTCCCATGGGATCACAACCATTGAAGAGGCCAATCAGTTCCTGAAAGAGGTCTATCTTCCCGAACACAATGCCCTGTTTGCAAGGGAGCCGGAGGATACGACCTCGGCCTTCGTGCCGTTTACAGGCAATGTGCGCGACACCCTGTGTGTGCAGGAAGACCGCGTCGTCGGCAACGACAATACGGTGCGCTACAAGGGCCTGGTCATGCAGATCGCGGCAGACAGGCACCGTCATCATTTCGTCAAGGCGAAGGTCAGGGTCCACGAATACCCCGATGGTCAACTGGTCATCTTCCACGGCCCGAGATGCATTGGCCGCTACCAGCCTGACGGATCACCCATCACACAGGAGGATAGCAAACACAAAGTCGCGTGACCCGCTTCGACGTGGCGCGAACGCGGTGGCCCAAATCTACGGTCGCCTACGGCTCCCTCCGAATTGGGCCACCGCGCAATCAACTGAAGCGGACAATTGGCATGTTACCTACACCGGACAATTCAGAATGTTCTCGACAGGTGTTTTTCAACTGATTGGGGCACTTGGACAATTCAGGCTGTGATTGGTCATGCTGCGCACCTCCTGGATTTCACCATTGCTGAGCTCTGCCAACCGAACCATCAAACGGCCCTGATATTCGAATGGCCACCAGCAGACGGGAATGCCGTCTGTATCATCGTCATAGAGAAAACAGATCTGCCCATTCGGTGTTGTGATCTGACCGTAGACGCATCCCCCACCTTCGACCCGCCAGACCGAGGTTTTGCGGTTCAGGAATTGCTCGGTTCCCACCAGATCTCCGCTGCGGATTTCGTGGAACTGCACCGTTTTGCCAAGCACAGCATCCAGAAACGTCTCAGGTGAGATGACGGACTGCGCCGAAGCGAGGCCGGGCGCAAGCGCCGCGCACAAGGCGCAGCGCAGGGCTCTACCAATTGTCACGGAACCACCGAACGGCGCGCTTGAACGGGCGCGCGGCATAGGTGTCGACGGGGATTTCGAAATCCCACCATTCATCCTGCGGATGCGCCGCAAACAGGCTGAGACCAACGGCCGAGGAAAAGCCCGGCCCCGTCGCGGATTGTGGCAGGCCGTGAACGCGCAGCGGGCGACCCAGACGGACGCGCTGGCCAAGGATACGGGTCGCGAGGCCGTCCAGCCCCATGATCTGACTGCCCCCACCAGTCAACACGATCTGCTGGCTGGGCATATGTTCGAACCCGGCCGCATCCAGACGCACACGAACCTCTTCCAGAATTTCTTCGACCCGAGGGCGCATGATCCCGATCAGCTCGGCCCGGCTGACGGTGCGGCGATCATGTTCCCAGTCGCCTGTATCGCCGCCAATATCGATCAGGTCGCGATCGTCAGCTCCGGTCGCGTGGACACCGCCATTGAAGGTCTTGATCCGCTCGGCCACGGCAGTTGGCACGCCAAGACCCATCGAGATGTCCTGTGTGACGTGATCACCGCCCATGCGTACGCAATCGGCGTAGATCATGTGCTTCTTCATGAAGATTGACACGCTGGTGGTACCGCCACCCATGTCAATACAGGCCGCGCCCAGCTCCTGCTCATCCTCAACCAATGCCGAGATTCCCGAGACGTAGGCTGAATTCGCAATCCCTGCGAGCTCCAGATCACAACGCTTGATGCAGCGGACGATGTTCTGGATCGCAATCGCGTCGACGGTCAGCATATGCATGTCGACGGCCAGAGATTGCCCCATTTGCCCGCGCGGATCGATCAGGCCCGAGCGGTTGTCCAAGGCGAAATTCACCGGTTGGGCATGCAGAACCTCACGCCCCGCCCCGTAATCCGGGACATCGCAGGCGTTCAGAACACGTCCAACCTCGGCCTCGGTCACAAGTTGGCCTTCCAGATCGACCTGCGCGTCCAGACCGTAGGAACGCGGGTTCGCGCCCGAGAAACAGGCGATCACGTGATCGACGCGGATATCGGCCATCTTCTGCGCGGCTTGCAGGGCGGTGCGGATCGCACGCTCAGTTTCCTGCATGGCCGTGACTTCGCCGAATTGTACACCGCGCGAGCGGGTGGTCGCCGCGCCAATGACCCGGAACCCGGTCTGCCCAGCCATCGAACCGATGGTGTTATCTTCACTCAGCCGTCCGGTGCCGTCAAAGCGCAGCACGAGGCACGAGATTTTCGAGCTACCCACATCCAGAATGGCGATAACGCCCCGCTGCATCGCTTGTCTGCGCATTTGCCGCATGGCGCGTTGGGACTGATAAAGATCGGTCATCATGGTCGTTACTGCCCGTTACCCACTGTCACTTTTGTATTCCACCAGTCTTCGCTGGCGGCTTTGGTCATTCTGATTGTTGGCCGCTGTCCGAGGCGCATATCCACAACGGCCACGTCACGCTCCAACAGGTCCTGTACTTCGTTCACAGCCAGCACCCGTTCGAGCGCGCGCACTGGGCGATCCGTCGGCAGCATGATGCGCTGGCCGCGATCCAGCACCAGATCCCAGCGCCGCTCACCAATGCGCACAAGACCCCGAACGCGGGTGCCAAGGCTGCGCGAAGTGCGGAAAATCTCAAGCGCTTCGGCGACATGCTCATCCGCGCCCTTGCCCGCGATCAAAGGCAGATCGCTGTGATCCTTGCGTGAGGCGATCAGGTCCACATGAACGCCGGTCTCATCCAAAAGCTCGATAGATTCTCGGGTGCGCCAGACGATGACAGGCTGACGCTCGACAACGTCCACCTGCAGGATGCCACCGGGCCGAATGCGCACAGTCGCCGATTTCACCGGGTCCAGACCGGTAATCGTGTCGCGCATCTGCTCGACATCCAAATCCCAAGAGCTGATCGGGAAATCCAAAGGCACCACTTCGCGAATGTCATCCGACAGGCCGGGACCCGCACCATCAATGGCCATCAGATTGACCATGAACTCAGGACGTTCCTGAATCGAGGTGCGTATGTCGGCGATATAGGTATTGAGCGCCTCGCGCCGCTCCTCTGACGCGAAGTAAAGACCAACGGCAGCCGCAACAGCGCAGACAGGCAGCCCCAGCTTGACGCCCATGCGGATGCCCGGTGTCAGCATCCAACGCTGGAACCGGTAGCTGAGGCGCGATGGTGCCGGGTCAGACCGGCGCGCGGTGCGGGTGAACAGCTTCACCCCGCCCAAGCGCAGAACGGGCTGCGTATCATGGGATTCGGTATCAGCGGATTCGAAATCGGCATCTGGCCCGGCCAGAGGTTTGGCCCGATGGATCACTGGCGCGCGGAAGGCCCTTAGCGGTCGCATGTGGCATCCTCCACCATCCAGGCGCAGAGCTGTCCGAAACTCATCCCGCAGTGTTCCGCCTGTTCCGGCACCAGCGAGGTCGGCGTCATCCCGGGCTGGGTGTTGGTTTCCAGCAGGAACAACCCATCCGCACCCATAGTGTCGTCCCACCGGTAGTCGGTGCGGGTCACGCCGCGACAGCCCAAAGCGTTATGCGCTTTCAAAGCGTAGTCCATGCAGCGGTCAAAGATATCCTGCGGGATGTCTGCGGGCAGCACATGCCACGAGCCGCCGGGCTTGTATTTGGCATCGTAATCGTACCAACCGCCATCCGTCATGATCTCGGTCACGGTCAGGGCGCGATCACCCATAACGGTCACAGTCAGTTCTCGACCCGCCACGTATTTCTCGACCATGATGTGATCGGGCATATCCTCCGACAATTGCGGAGGACCATTCGACCCCTCGTGTACGATATAGATGCCGACGCTGGAGCCTTCGTTGTTGGGCTTGGCGACGTAAGGCGGCTCCATCACATGGACCTCGACCACCTCGACCTTGGGCACGATCACGCTGGGAACAATGGGCAGTCCTTCGGCCTGATAGACCTCTTTGCTGCGCTGCTTGTCCATTGCAAGCGCCGAGGCCAAAACACCCGAATGGGTGTAGGGAATACGCATCCACTCCAACAGACCCTGCACGCAGCCATCCTCACCCCAGCGGCCATGCAGGGCGTTGAAAACCACATCCGGCTTGATGTCCAAAAGGCGCGCGTAGAGGTCGGGACCTGCGTCCAGCTCAACCACTTCAAAGCCTTCTCCCACAAGGGCGGCTGCGCATTCGCGCCCAGAGCTGAGAGACACCTCGCGTTCCGCCGAGGGGCCACCCATCAATACCGCCACTTTGGGGTTTGTCCTGCTCGACATACCCAACGTGCGCCTCAATGTCCCCGGACCTTATGTGGTGGTCCGTACTGCGTTTATGCCTTTGATCCGTCGCCGTTAATTGCCTGTTATGGTCTGACGGTTGGGGCTTTATTCTTTCAGCGGGTCACCGACCCGCATGATTTCCCACTTTAGCGTGATGCCGCTTGTTTCGTAAACCTTTTTTCGCACCTCTTCACCCAGACCTTCGAGGTCCGCGGCAGTGGCATCACCGGTGTTGATCAGGAAATTCGAGTGCTTGGGGCTCATCTGCGCGCCACCTTTCTTGGCCCCACGCATGCCCGCATCGTCGATGACCTTCCAAGCCTTGAGGTCATGCACATCATCTGCCTTCCCGGTCGAGGAGAACCCTGCCGGATTGCGAAAGGTCGACCCGGCGCTGCGGTCTTTGGTGGGCTGGGTCTCGTCGCGCTTTTGCAACTGCGCCGTCATTCGGGCATGAAGCGCGTCAGGTTCACCTTCCGGGCCTTCGAAACTTGCCGAGATCAGCACCGCGCCATCAGGCAGATCGGATTGACGGTAGCGGAAGTTCAGGTCCTCGGGGCCAAGCTCAATCACTTCACCCCGCCGTGTGACGACAGTGGCCCTTTTCAGAACATCCGCCGTGTAGCTGCCATAACACCCTGCGTTCATGCGCACAGCACCACCGATAGAGCCCGGTATTGTGCGCAAGAAGGTCAGATCCACACCAGCATCCGCCGCTTTGCGCGCCACATGCGCATCCAAAGCCGCCGCGCCAGCGGTTACCCTAGTGCCCTCGATCTCAATCCCATTGAAGCCCCGCCCCAGCCGTATCACCACGGCGCGCAATCCGCCATCGCGCACTATGAGGTTCGAGCCGACGCCCATCGGGAAGATTACGACGTCATCGGGAAGCTCGCGCAAAAAGCCCTGCAGATCTTCTACATCCGCAGGTTGGAACAAATAGTCAGCTGGACCGCCGACACGCAGCCATGTCAGGTCGCTGAGACTTCGGTTTTCGGACAGTTTGCCACGAGGCACAGGAAGAACAGTCATAGCTGCTAACTCGCGGATTCAGAGCGAGTTGGCAACATGTATCCGCAGTGAAACGGTCAAATCCGACGACGAAGCCACCGCCCCAGATAGATCACCGGCCAGCGCAGTATCGACATACCCATAACGAGGACTATCAGCCCGACCCATGGGCCGTTCTCATAGGTGACATATCCAAGCAGAGGGATACCGACCGCGATCAGGACATAGGCGCGGGTCCAGTGGTTGTCCTTGCTGGGGATCATCGCCAGAAGGTTCGCAACAAGGCCCCAAAGGGCCGCGAGGGCAAGAGAAAGGGTCATTCCATCACCTCTCCGCGCACCCATTTGCGCCAATAATAGCGGATCGGGTTGCGGAACATTGAGGCGAAACCTCCGAAAGCAAGAGCCGACCAGACCCATCCATGATCATAGCCCAGCCAGATGATCATTGCCGGCGCGCATATCAACAGCACAATCCCCGGAGGGAATTGTAGGCGCATCGGCAGCAAGGCCACGATGGTGGCGCTGATCACCCATAGGGCAGCAAAGATGGTCGAATAGTCCATTGTCCCCTCCTGGGACGTGGTCTTGGCAATAGATCACACACCCTCAGCCGCACCTTCGGTTCTAAATCACTGAAACAGTGCATGTTTTATCCTCTCTATGTCGAGGTTTCGGGCGAAACCCTGCGTGGTTTTGTCCGGGATTGCAACCGGATGGAGGGATATTATGCCGAGATTGACGGACGCGCGCGTGCGCGACCTGCGCGCCAGAAAAACCACACGCAATGTCAGAGACACCACCCTTGCGGGCTTTGGTGTCAGGGTTCTGCCCGGCGGCGGGAAGCGGTTCTTTTTGCACAGCCAGCACGAGGGGCAGCGTGTCTGGAAGATTTTGGGCGATCCGGCCACTATGTCGGTTGCCGAGGCCCGCGCGCGGGCGCAGGCCCTGCTGGTCTCGCTCCGGTCGGGGCAGCGCGACGGGGAGATGCTGTTTGAGAGCGTTGCGGAAGAGGCCTTCCGCCGCCATGGCCGACAGTGGAAGCCGGGCACGCTCATGGTCAACCGGAACTATCTCAAGAACCACATTCTTCCGCGCTTCGCGGGGCAGCGCATTGCGGATATCACGCGGCAGGACGTGCGGGACTGGTTTGCCGCGATGCACGCAACGCCGGTATCGGCGGATCGCTCGATGCCAGTGCTGTCGGTCATCATGACGGTGGCCGAGATGGACGGGCTGCGCCCGGAAGGGTCCAACCCCTGCAAGGGGATCAGGCGCTACCGGCGCAGGAACAGGGAGAGGTTTCTGTCGGAGGCCGAGTTCGGACGCCTTGGCGCGGCGCTGTGCTGCGCGGCCCCATCCCCGGCCGTGCCGCTCATTCGGCTGCTGGCGCTGACGGGATGCCGGTCGAGCGAGATCAGGACACTTCGCTGGGCAGAGTATCGCGACGGGCATATCTTTCTGCGCGACAGCAAGACGGGTCCGCGCACGGTGTGGCTGTCCAGGGCGGCGCGCAGGGTCCTTGACGCGCTTGCCCGCACATCGCCTTGGGTGTTTCCGTCCGTCCGGGGTGCGGGCCCGATGCCGGGTGCGACGCTCACCCGGGCGTGGTTCAGGCTGCGCGTGCAGGCCGGTCTGAGAGATGTGCGCCTGCATGATTTGCGGCACTCCTATGCAAGTGCGGCCATCGCGAGCGGGGAAACCGTTCTGGCAGCGGGTCGGCTTCTTGGGCATAACAGCCCCGAAACCACCCTCAAATACGCCCATCACACGCAAAGTGATGTGGAGAATGCCGCCGCCGCGATGGGGGCGGTTCTCGGAGGAACGCGGAGAGGAACAGGGGGAGGAACCCGGCCATGAGCAAGGTTCGGTTGACGGATGCGCGGGCACGGAGGTTCAGACCGTGTGCGCGGGAATATTGCGTGCAGGACAGCGCGGTGCCGTCCCTGAGCCTTCGGGTCTATCCCACGGGGACGAAGACATGGACCTGCACGGTGGCGGGACGCAAGGTCTCGCTGGGCCGGATTGAACTGATGCCCGCCTGCGCCGCGCGCCGGGAATGTCACCGGTTGCAGGTCGAGGGGGTCGCGCCGGTCTGGGACCTGCCCACCTACCGGGGCTTTGCGCTGGATATGTGGCACAAGACATGGTCCACGCGCTGCAAGCCATCCACGGTCAGGGGGCGGGATCACATTCTGGCGCGGCAGCTTCTGCCCGCGTTCGGAGCGCTTCGGATTGACCGGATCACGCGACAGATTATTGAGGACTGGTTTGCCGCCTATAGCGCCTCTGCGCCCGGCGGCGCGAACCATGCGCTGAAACTTTTGCGCCAGAGCCTGAACTTTGCCCTTGAGCGCGGCCTCATCGACAGCAACCCGGCGGGTTTTGTGCTTCCGAACCGGCGCGCCAGGCTGACGCGGTTCCTGTCGCGGGATGAAATCGCGCGGCTGAACGCGGCGCTTGACCGGCACAGCGCGGGGCGCAATGGCGTGCAGGCTGACATCATCCGGCTTCTGCTGCTCACGGGCTGCCGCAAATCGGAAATCACCCATCTCAGGCGCAGCGAGGTCGATGGCAGCCGCCTCAGGCTGGAAGACAGCAAGACGGGTCCGCGGATTGTGTATCTCAGCGCCGAGGCCCGCGCCATCGTTGAGAGGCGCATGAAGGGGGCCGGGGCATATCTGTTCCCCTCGCCGCGCAACCCGGCGCGGCCCGGCTCGGGAGGGTTGAGGCTCTGGTACAGGATCAGACGGGAGATCGGCATTGAGGACGTGCGTCTGCACGACCTGCGACATTCCTATGCCAGCCAATCTGTGATGGCGGGTATTCCCCTGCCGGTGGTGTCGAAGCTCCTGGGTCACAGCCAGGTCACGATGACGCTGCGCTATGCCCACAGCGCAGACAGGGACGTCGAGGCCGCAGCCGAGCGGGTCGGGGCGCGCATTGCCGGGCTGTTGCGGTCCGGCTGAGCGCTTTGCCTGTCTTATGATGCGTGGAGGCGTCCGGTTTATTGGAAGCCCCTTCCAGTTTGCCATTCAGGGCGGGCCGTTCTGACGGTTGGATCGTAATATGTCTGGTCATTGATGGGACCGTCTTGAAGGGCATATGCCTGGCTGGCCTTGGGTTTTGCCACAGTTCAGCCGCAGTTCTGACAATATCAGGGCTATTTACCAGACGTCAAAAAGCGCTTGCAAATCATTTGATTGAGTGAATCCATTCCATGGATGTGAGGTAGAGGAGGTTTCAGCGATGGTATCGGTTCGTTCAGTATTGCGTCAAATTCCCGACCCGCGCGGCAAAAAGGGCCGTCAACACCCACTTGAAGCGCTGGTCGGGTTGATGCTTCTCTCCATGCTCAGTGGGCGCAAGGGTATGATGGCGGCGTTCCGCCTTGGTCGTACGCTCACGCCGCGTCAACTCATGCGCTTGGGGTTCCGTCGCGGGCGCGCGTCACCCTGCCATGCAACGCTAACGGAAACGCTACGTATCCTCGACCCGGCTACCCTGGCGCAGGCGTTTGGGCGGCTTACGGCGCCAGCACAAGATGATGAAGCTCACCATCAGATCGCCATTGATGGCAAAACTCTACGCGGCAGCAAGGACGCGGCAGGCAAGGCGGAACATGTGTTGTCGGGGTTCTGCGCGACGCTTGAACAATCCGTCGGACACACATCATCGCGTGGCAAGGGCATGGAAATACCTGATGCCCTGCGGCTGCTGAACCAGATTGACCTTGCGGGACAGATCGTCACCGGGGATGCCATTTTCTGCCAAAAAACAGTCACTTCCAAAGTTGTGGAGAGGGGTGGCGATTACGTGTTCCCTGTAAAGAACAATCAGAAAGACCTGCGGGGAGAAATCGAAACGGCGTTCAAGACGCCGGTTTTTCCCCCTGTTGGAATGGCGGGAGACGCCGCAATCGGGGCACGGCAGAATCGACCAGCGCCGCATCGAGATCCTTCCCGTCGAGGCATTGAGTGAGCACATGCGCAAGCAGTGGCCAACGATCCGCAGTATCGCCTGCATCAGCCGAACCCGCGAGCATATCCGCGCCGGGCAGATTACCAGAACACAGGCCGAGACAGTGTATCTCATCACCAGCCTGACGCGGCCCAAACCCAAAGACATCCTGCGCCTGAACCGTAACCATTGGCGCATCGAGACCATGCACCGCGACAAGGATGTCACTCTGGGAGAGGATCGCTACACCAACCGATCTGACAACGCGCCACGCAATATCTTTACCCTTGTCAGCGCGACCAGAACCTTGCTCAAGCGCATATCGAAATCACCAACAAAGGCTATCGAAATGATGCAGGACAACCGCGCAAGGGCTATCAGAATCGTCACAGATCAACCCAAAAACACCTTTCTCTGAATCGCCCTGTGACAATATTTTGACACTGTGGGAAATTTCTGCAACCTTTGATTGCGGCTCGTCAATAAACGCGGCGAACAAAGAGAGCAGTATGGGGATGGGGATTTTGCGCAGATCAGCGCTTGACAATGCGCAGGTGGGCGATATCGTCGCTCGTCGCTCGTCGCTCGTCGCTCGTCGCTCGTCGCTCGTCGCTCGTCGCTCGTCGCTCGTCGCTCGTCGCTCGTCGCTCGTCGCTCGTCGCTTCATGTCTGTTGAGGGCCTGTCAGATTGGGGCGCGGTCTCACGGCGGGTAGAGCGCGCCCGGTTCGGGCTTTTCCGATATTGTGATCCCTGTCGTTGCGCTGGCGATTTTGTGCTGCGCGCAAGCCTTCGCTTGTGTTGTGCTGCATGTGTCCGGCAGACCTTGAGCCGGCATGCGGCTGCAGGCGCGTTGGCGCTCCAGCGCAGGGAAACCTGCACGACCTCGATACATCGCGTCTGTGCGGAATGGTTGAGGTTTCATTGCGTGTCAGTCGTCGCGGCTTCGGGGGCACGCTTTGCCACCCCCTTTGGCTCTCTGGCTGTCCTGCTGCTTCCGTCTTTGTTGGACAAGACAGAAAACAAAGCGTTTGCTGGCCCGATTGAGGCAGCCTTCGCTGTCTTTCGTCGCTGCTTCAGGCGCGCCCTCTGCCAATCCCACTGTCATCAGGCTTCCGACTGCCCTTCATCCCCGCTCTGGCGGGCAAGACACATGCTGTAATCAACCCTTTCTTATGGAGACCCCCTCACCATGACCCAAGCACAACTTTCGACTGTATCGACTGGCGCGTCTGCGTCTCAATCCGTGATTGTATTCCCTGAAGGGGTTCAGGGTTTACTGGTTCCGCTTGGTCCGAACGTGATCGCACGCACCTTCCGGCAAGGTGATGACCTTGTGATTGTTTACCAGGATGGTCGCCAGGTTCAAATTGCCGGTTTTTTTGACACGGGTGATCGTGTTTTGGTCGCGCAGGACCCGGAGAGCGGGGATCTGTTCGAGGTCAGCCTCGCGCCGGACGGTTCCCTGATCGGGGTTGAGCCGAGGTCCGTTGCGGATATTGCGGAGCTACTTGGCGCGACGCAGGAGGAGGTTGAGGCGCTGTCTGCAGCCCATGGGGCGGATGCGGATGCCGGGTTTGCCGACAACGATCACGTGACGCTTTCAACACAATCCGGTGTCGAACTGGCCGCAATCAATCCGGGCCTGATCGCTGCGGGAATTCTCGGCGCAGGTGCAATCGCCGCCATTGCAACCAGTAGCGGTGGATCGGGTTCGAAGAGCGATGACGACGAAGGAAGAGGTCAACAGCCGGAAACCGGTGATGGTACAGACCAGACCTCACCAACAGATACAACATCGACAGAGACCACCGAACCAGGCACGACGACGACCCCCGACCCGACCCCGACGACCGCCCAGGGACCTGACACTGGAGATGGCACCACCCCGCCCGCTGCCCCCGCTGGACCCGGCGGTGGTGATGCGGATGGCGACGCTGCGACTGTGGCAGCGCTGGGGACCATCGCGGCCTATGCCGAGGATCAGGGCAATACTGAGCCGACGGTTGATACCTACGCTACGGCGGGCGTGACCGGTGTGACGGCTGACAATCTCGACGCAGTGAATGCGGCGATTGCAGCAGTGGGCAGCAGTGCCCTTGTGTCCGGTGCTCTTGTGGAACCGACGGTCTTTGTTCAGGGCGTCGTGAACGGCGTGAACGGGGCGACATCCTCGCCGGAAACCGACGGTGGTGACAACCCGACCCCAACACCGGACACAACCTCGACAGAGACCACCGACCCGACCCCGACGACCGCCCGGGGACCTGACACTGGAGATGGCACCACCCCACCTGCTGCTCCCGATGGCACCGGCGGTGGTGATGCGGATGGCGACGAAGGAAGAGGTCAAGAGCCGGAAACCGGTGATGGTGAAAACCAGACCTCACCAACAGATACAACATCTACAGAGACCCCCGATGGAACCGGCGACGGTGATGTGGGCGGGAACGCTGATGCAGCAGCGGCTGCGGCAACAGCACTGGGGACCATCGCGGATTACGCTGATGATGACGCCAACAATCCAGCGCCGACGGCGGCGACCTACACCACGGCAGGTGTGGCCGGTGTGACAGATGTCAATCTTGCGGCGGTGAATGCGCGGGTTGCCGGTGCAGATCGCGAGGGTGCGGACACGGTGGCCGAACTGGATGCGCTGGTTACGCTGGCCAACGGGGATGTTGCGGCAGCAGCGGCTGCGGCAACAGCACTGGGGACCATCGTGGCCTATGCCGATGATCAGAGCAATACTGAGCCGACGGTTGATACCTACACCACGGCAGGTGTGGCCGGTGTGACAGATGTCAATCTTGCGGCGGTGAATGCGCGGGTTGCCGGTGCAGATCGCGAGGGTGCGGACACGGTGGCCGAACTGGATGCGCTGGTTACGCTGGCCAACGGGGATGTTGCGGCAGCAGCGGCTGCGGCAACGGCACTGGGCGCTATCGCGGATTACGCTGATGATGACGCCAACAATCCAGCGCCGACGGCGGCGACCTACGCCACGGCGGGTGTGACCGGTGTGACGGATGCCAATCTTGCGGCAGTGAATGCGCGGGTTGCCGGGGTGGCGCGCGAGGGTGCGGACACGGTGTCTGAACTGGATGCGCTGGTTACGCTGGCCAACGGGGATGTTGCGGCAGCAGCGGCTGCGGCAACAGCACTGGGGACCATCGTGGCCTATGCCGATGATCAGAGCAATACTGAGCCGACGGTTGATACCTACACCACGGCAGGTGTGGCCGGTGTGACAGATGTCAATCTTGCGGCGGTGAATGCGCGGGTTGCCGGGGTGGCGCGCGAGGATGCGGACGAGGTGGCCGAACTGGATGCACTGGTTACGCTGGCCAACGGCGATGTTGCGGCAGCAGCGGCTGCGGCAACAGCACTGGGGACCATCGTGGCCTATGCCGATGATCAGAGCAATACTGAGCCGACGGTTGATACCTACACCACGGCAGGTGTGACGGGTGTGACGGATGCCAACCTTGCGGCAGTGAATGCGCGGGTTGCCGGTGCAGATCGCGAGGGTGCGGACACGGTGGCCGAACTGGATGCGCTGGTTACGCTGGCCAACGGGGATGTTGCGGCAGCAGCGGCTGCGGCAACAGCACTGGGGACCATCGTGGCCTATGCCGATGATCAGAGCAATACTGAGCCGACGGTTGATACCTACACCACGGCAGGTGTGGCCGGTGTGACGGATGCCAATCTTGCGGCAGTGAATGCGCGGGTTGCCGGTGCAGATCGCGAGGGTGCGGACACGGTGGCCGAACTGGATGCGCTGGTTACGCTGGCCAACGGGGATGTTGCGGCAGCAGCGGCTGCGGCAACAGCACTGGGCGCTATCGCGGATTACGCTGATGATGACGCCAACAATCCAGCGCCGACGGCGGCGACCTACGCCACGGCGGGTGTGACCGGTGTGACAGCGGCCAACCTTGCGGCAGTGAATGCGCGGGTTGCCGGTGCAGATCGCGAGGGTGCGGACGAGTGGCCGAACTGGATGCGCTGGTTACGCTGGCCAACGGGGATGTTGCGGCAGCAGCGGCTGCGGCAACAGCACTGGGGACCATCGTGGCCTATGCCGATGATCAGAGCAATCCTGCGCCGACGGTTGATACCTACACCACGGCGGGTGTGACCGGTGTGACAGCGGCCAATCTTGCGGCGGTGAATGCGCGGGTTGCCGGTGCAGATCGCGAGGGTGCGGACACGGTGGCCGAACTGGATGCGCTGGTTACGCTGGCCAACGGGGATGTTGCGGCAGCAGCGGCTGCGGCAACAGCACTGGGCGCTATCGCGGATTACGCTGATGATGACGCCAACAATCCAGCGCCGACGGCGGCGACCTACGCCACGGCGGGTGTGACCGGTGTGACAGCGGCCAACCTTGCGGCAGTGAATGCGCGGGTTGCCGGTGCAGATCGCGAGGGTGCGGACGAGGTGGCCGAACTGGATGCGCTGGTTACGCTGGCCAACGGGGATGTTGCGGCAGCAGCGGCTGCGGCAACAGCACTGGGGACCATCGTGGCCTATGCCGATGATCAGAGCAATCCTGCGCCGACGGTTGATACCTACACCACGGCGGGTGTGACCGGTGTGACAGCGGCCAATCTTGCGGCGGTGAATGCGCGGGTTGCCGGTGCAGATCGCGAGGGTGCGGACACGGTGGCCGAACTGGATGCGCTGGTTACGCTGGCCAACGGGGATGTTGCGGCAGCAGCGGCTGCGGCAACAGCACTGGGGACCATCGTGGCCTATGCCGATGATCAGAGCAATACTGAGCCGACGGCGGCGACCTACACCACGGCAGGTGTGGCCGGTGTGACAGATGTCAATCTTGCGGCAGTGAATGCGCGGGTTGCCGGTGCAGATCGCGAGGGTGCGGACACGGTGGCCGAACTGGATGCACTGGTTACGCTGGCCAACGGGGATGTTGCGGCAGCAGCGGCTGCGGCAACAGCACTGGGGACCATCGTGGCCTATGCCGATGATCAGAGCAATACTGAGCCGACGGTTGATACCTACACCACGGCAGGTGTGACGGGTGTGACGGATGCCAACCTTGCGGCAGTGAATGCGCGGGTTGCCGGTGCAGATCGCGAGGGTGCGGACACGGTGGCCGAACTGGATGCGCTGGTTACGCTGGCCAACGGGGATGTTGCGGCAGCAGCGGCTGCGGCAACAGCACTGGGGACCATCGTGGCCTATGCCGATGATCAGAGCAATACTGAGCCGACGGTTGATACCTACACCACGGCAGGTGTGGCCGGTGTGACAGATGTCAATCTTGCGGCAGTGAATGCGCGGGTTGCCGGGGTGGCGCGCGAGGATGCGGACGAGGTGGCCGAACTGGATGCACTGGTTACGCTGGCCAACGGGGATGTTGCGGCAGCAGCGGCTGCGGCAACAGCACTGGGGACCATCGTGGCCTATGCCGATGATCAGAGCAATACTGAGCCGACGGTTGATACCTACACCACGGCAGGTGTGACGGGTGTGACGGATGCCAACCTTGCGGCAGTGAATGCGCGGGTTGCCGGTGCAGATCGCGAGGGTGCGGACACGGTGGCCGAACTGGATGCGCTGGTTACGCTGGCCAACGGGGATGTTGCGGCAGCAGCGGCTGCGGCAACAGCACTGGGGACCATCGTGGCCTATGCCGATGATCAGAGCAATACTGAGCCGACGGTTGATACCTACACCACGGCGGGTGTGACCGGTGTGACGGATGCCAATCTTGCGGCAGTGAATGCGCGGGTTGCCGGGGTGGCGCGCGAGGGTGCGGACACGGTGTCTGAACTGGATGCGCTGGTTACGCTGGCCAACGGGGATGTTGCGGCAGCAGCGGCTGCGGCAACAGCACTGGGCGCTATCGCGGATTACGCTGATGATGACGCCAACAATCCAGCGCCGACGGCGGCGACCTACGCCACGGCGGGTGTGACCGGTGTGACGGATGCCAATCTTGCGGCAGTGAATGCGCGGGTTGCCGGGGTGGCGCGCGAGGGTGCGGACACGGTGTCTGAACTGGATGCGCTGGTTACGCTGGCCAACGGGGATGTTGCGGCAGCAGCGGCTGCGGCAACAGCACTGGGGACCATCGTGGCCTATGCCGATGATCAGAGCAATACTGAGCCGACGGTTGATACCTACACCACGGCAGGTGTGACGGGTGTGACGGATGCCAACCTTGCGGCAGTGAATGCGCGGGTTGCCGGTGCAGATCGCGAGGGTGCGGACACGGTGGCCGAACTGGATGCGCTGGTTACGCTGGCCAACGGGGATGTTGCGGCAGCAGCGGCTGCGGCAACAGCACTGGGGACCATCGTGGCCTATGCCGATGATCAGAGCAATACTGAGCCGACGGTTGATACCTACACCACGGCGGGTGTGACGGGCGTGACAGCGGCCAATCTTGCGGCGGTGAATGCGCGGGTTGTTGAACTGGACGATGCCTTTGAGGAATTTGGTGGTGTGACCACGCGGGAAGACGTTCAGAGCGCCGTGGAAGCGGTATATACGGCAGCGGCGGCGCTTGAGACCATCGCGGCCTATGCCGAAGATGACACGAGCAATACTGAGCCGGATGTGGCGACCTACACCACGGCAGGTGTGACCGGTGTGACGGCTGCCAACCTCGCGGCAGTGAATGCGCGGGTCGCAGCCGCAGATCGCGACGGGGCCGACGAAGTGTCCGAACTGGATGCGCTGGTTACGCTGGCCAACGAGGATGTTGCGGCGGCAGCGGCGGCATTGGATGCAGCAGCGGCTGCGGCGACAGCACTGGGGACCATCGCGGATTACGCCGATGATGACGCGAACAATCCTGCGCCGGATGCGGCGACCTACACCACGGCGGGCGTGACCGGCGTGACAGATGCCAATCTCGCGGCGGTGAATGCGCGGGTCGCAGCCGCAGATCGCGAGGGTGCGGATACGGTGGCCGAAGTAGATGCGCTGGTTCAGCAGGCCAACGGGGATGTTGATGCAGCGGCGGCTGCAGCGACAGCACTGGGGACCATCGTGGCCTATGCCGATGATCAGAGCAATACTGAGCCGACGGTTGATACCTACACCACGGCGGGCGTGACCGGCGTGACGGATGCCAACCTTGCGGCGGTGAATGCGCAGGTTGTTGAACTAGACGATTTAACTGAGGAACTTGGTGGTGTGACCACGCGGGAAGACGTTCAGGACGCCGTGGAACTGGTATATGTGGCAGCGGCAGCACTGGGCGCCATCGCGGATTATGCCGATGATGACACGGCGAATACCGCGCCGACGGTTGACACCTACACCACGGCGGGTGTGACGGGTGTGACGGATGCCAATCTCGCGGCGGTGAATGCGCGGGTCGCAGCCGCAGATCGCGAGGGTGCGGATACGGTGGCCGAAGTAGATGCACTGGTTACGCTGGCCAACGGCGATGTTGCGGCGGCAGCGGCGGCATTGGATGCAGCAGCGGCTGCGGCGACAGCACTGGGCACTATCGCGGCCTATGCCGAAGATGATCAGAGCAATACTGAGCCGACGGTTGATACCTACACCACGGCAGGTGTGACGGGTGTGACGGATGTCAATCTCGCGGCGGTGAATGCGCGGGTTGCAGGCGCAGATCGCGCGGGTGCGGATACGCGGGTTGAGGTCCAGAGCCTCGTGAATGCCACGCTTGCAACGCTGGCACAGGCGAAGATCGAGGCCTATGCGGAAGATGACGCGAACAATCCTGCACCGACGGCGCAGGATTACACGACCGTGGATGTGTTCGGGGTCAACGCCGTCAATCTTGCTGCGGTGAACGGGGCGGTGGCAGCAGCGACCCGGGAGCAAGTGGACAGCCATGCGGAACTGAGCGCATTGGTCGGTCAGGCGGTCCTCACAGGTGGGGCTGAAACAGCGGTGTCCATAATTACGGCGTATGCTGGTAGCCAGACGCAACCCGCCCCGACGGTTGAGACTTACGAGGCGGCGGGGATCAATGGCGTAACGCCGACCAATCTTGAGGCGGCGAATGCGGCAGTGGCGGCGGCGAATGCGGCGATTGTGCAGGCTCAAGCGGCCTCTCAATCGGTGTATGCTGCAATCCAGGAGGCCCTGGACAACACGGTCACCCGCACCCTGGAGACCGCCGCAAAAGTGGATGGAACACCTTACAGTGATGCTATCACCGGCAGCACGGGTAAAGACACGCTTTCGGGCGGTGCCGGCAATGACGTTCTTGGCGGCGGTGCCGGTAATGATGTTCTGTCGGGCGGTGACGGCAATGACGCTCTTTTGGGCGGTGCGGGCGATGACATGTTGGTCGGCGGGGCCGGTCGGGATGTACTGAACGGCGGCGCTGGCACCGATACGGCGGACTATTCCGGGTCTGTGGACGCCACCGGGGCCGCTGGGGGTGTGACTGTGGATCTTTCACAATTGCCCTTCAGCACGCCGTCCGGCGGCCATGCCGAGGGTGACGTCGTATCCGGTATTGAAAACCTGATCGGCTCTGCGGCGGACGACAGGCTGACCGGCGACGGAAACACCAACGTGTTCAATGGCGGTGCCGGCGATGACGTGCTCGCTGGCGGTGCCGGCAATGACACACTGACGGGTGGTGCTGGTGCGGACCAGTTCAGGGTCGGACCTGATGAGGACAGTGTCACCATCACGGATTTCAACACGGGCGAGGACCGGCTTTATCTTGATGTGGCGGAGGGCACGGCGCTGAACCCGCAGGTGGTGGACGGCACTCTGCGGCTCACGATTCCGGGCACACAGATCAGCCTTGCCGGTGTCACTGATGTGACTGCAGTGAACATCGAGTATTCGCCCGGGCTGACAGCGCTGGGGACCATCGCGGATTACGCCGATGATGACGCGAGCAATGATGCGCCGACGGCGGCGACCTACACCACGGCAGGTGTGACCGGTGTGACGGCTGCCAATCTCGCGGCAGTGAATGCGCGGGTCGCAGCCGCAGATCGCGACGGGGCGGACACGGTGTCCGAACTGGATGCGCTGGTTACGCTGGCCAACGGCGATGTTGCGGCTGCAGCGGCACCTGATGGCAGTTCTGGCAGTACATCTGGCGGCCAGACCGTCACGGGTACAGCGAACAACGACATACTCAGAGGCGGCGCGGGCAATGATACGCTCAATGGCTTGGCGGGCGATGACCAGCTGCTCGGCGATGCTGGAGGTGACCGGCTAAATGGCGGCGCGGGCAATGACACGGCTGTCTATGGCGGGGCGACAGGTGTCAGTGTGGACCTTGCGGCTGGCACGGGCACGGGCGGCGATGCGGACGGTGACCGGCTCAGCGGGATCGAGAACGTCAACGGCACTCTGGGCAATGACACGCTCAGGGGCGACAGCGGCGCCAACTATCTGGACGGCGGCATTCTGGGCGATGATACGCTTGAGGGCCGCGGCGGCCATGACCTGCTTCATGACGTTGGCGGCAATGATACGCTCTCGGGCGGTACCGGCAATGATGTGCTGGTCCCCGGCCCGGGTGATGACCAGCTCACCGGCGGCGACGGACGGGATATCTTCCGGATTGGTCGAGGCAATGGCACCAACCGCGTCACGGACTTTGACCCTGTGCAGGATGTGCTGGAGTTCCGGGAGGGGCTGTTTGCGGACCTTGCTGCGGTGAAGGCTGCGACCACGGTGCTGCCGGAGAATGGCGGTTTGAGGATTGATCTGCCGGCGGTCGAGACCTCGGCAGCGGGCACGCTGACGGTGAGCGGTCTTGACAGCCCGGACGCGCTGACGGCCGCCAATGTGCGCATTGTGTCGGCGGACGTCGTCACCGGGGTTGCCGGGAACGGCACGGTGGCCCTTGCGGGCACGGCGGCGCAGGGCAGCCCGCTCACCGCAACGGTTACGGACGGCGACGGCATATCGACCACACCCTTTATCAGCTACCAGTGGCAGCGCAGTGACGGGACAGGTGATTATGAGGATATCGGCGGGGCCGAGAGTGCAAGCTATACCCCTGGTCAGGCGGATGTGGGTCATACCCTCCGGCTTGTGGCCATCTATAGCGATGATGACGGCAATGACGAACAGGTGACCTCGGCCCCCACAGCCCCGGTCAGTAATGTCAATGACGCGCCGGAGGGCGTGCCCGTGATCAGCGGCCCAGCGAGCGGCGCGTTGACGGCGGGCGCGGTCCTGAGCGCCGACCGGACCGGTATCAGCGATGCGGACGGGCTACCGGGTGAGGCGTCCGGCTTCCGCTACCAGTGGCAGCGCAGTGACGGTGCAGGCGGGTATGAGGATATCGGCACCAACAGCGCCAGCTATACGCTGACAGACGCAGATGCGGGCCGGACCGTCCGGGTTGCCGTCCGTTACCAGGATGAGGGTGGCAAGGAGGAAGAGGTCATCAGTACGGCGACGAACGCGGTGGCAGTCCGCCCGGAAGTGGCAGCGCTGGGGACCATCGCGGCCTATGCCGAGGACCAGGCCAATCCAGCGCCGGATGTGGCGACCTACACCACGGCGGGCGTGACGGGCGTGACGGCTGCCAACCTGGACAGGGTGAATGTGCGGGTTGCCGGTGCGGAGCGTGAGGGTGCGGACGAGGTGTCCGAACTGGATGCGCTGGTTACGCTGGCCAACGGCGATAAGTTTGAAACGGGCACTGACGGTGATGACTTCCTGGTCGGCGGTGCCGGCAATGACAGGCTTTCGGGCTTGGCCGGCGATGACGCTCTGACGGGCTTGGCCGGCGATGACATACTTTCGGGTGGTGCCGGGGGTGACGCTCTGATTGGTGGTGCCGGCGATGACATACTTTCGGGTGGTGCCGGGGGTGACGCTCTGATTGGTGGTGCCGGCGATGACACTCTGATAGGCGATGCTGGCGGTGACACTCTGACCGGTGGGGCTGGTACGAACCGCTACCTGTTCCAGGGAGACGCGGAAGGGGATGATACCATCACCGATTTCGTGGGGGACGGGAATGATATTCTGGTCTTCGATGAAGAGGAATGGGGGGCTGGTGACGATGCGGCAGACCTGGAGGCACTGATCGCGGCTGTAGAGGTCAACGGTGACGGAGACCTTGTCATCACCCGGCCCGACAATAACGGCAGCATCACCCTGGAGGGGGATTATACACAAGATACAGATGTCTCAACTGTTCTGACCAACTCGACTGTCAACTTCGACCCGGAGGTGACGACTGTATGATGGCAGGCGAGGTAGCCGATGGTGCGCTCACCGGGGAGCATCGGGGAACACCCGATGCAGGGGAGAGAAGAGAGCGACCATCGGCGGCTACACTCGGTACGATACGGCAGATACTGGAACCAGTAAGACAACCTCAAACGTTCCAGGATGTGCTGTAAGCAAAGACGAAACTGCGAACGTCTTGTCGGTATCAGAATCTGCTGCGGATATGTCGGAATGGTAAGCTTTAACTGTTGTCCGCATACGCGGGGGTGAGTCAGGCCATCCGTCGCGCCTGGCGCTGAAGCTGCAGTGTAGCCTGCGCGGGTCGAGGCCTGCACATGGGTCCACACATGGACTGTCAGTTTGACTTTTGAACCTTCCATGGCGGGGGTATCGTCGATGCGGCTTTGGGAGTGAGCGGCGGCTATTTTCCGGAGCGTTTAGGTCAGATATGCATTGGATTCCACGCCGGGATGAAGACGTCGCCGTGCCCGGCCACAGGTTTTTCGGAGCGAACCGGGTTCATTTCAGGGGGACCCGCAAATTGCACAGATGTGGCCTGTGGTGTGCCGGCCATGTATGTTCACCATGGGGCATGCCCTGTTTTTCGACCGATGAACGCCAGAATGTGCAGATTGTCTCTCAGCAGCCAAAGAAGGGGTGGGCGGATGTGTTCAGAATCGGTGGGCGGATGTCACCGGATTGCGCGCCATAGCATCCCGGACCGGTTTGAAGCTGAAGCACAAACGACCTGGCCGCGCCGGAGGGCGCGGTGCCTGTTTGCCGCCGTATGGCCCGCTGCCGCTCTGCGCGTGCCGGAGGTGATCTGATGCTTTCGGGTCCGCGCCCGCTTGTGAGCGCCGAACAGACGTTCGGTTATTTCCTGCACGAGTATCTCGCCCGCAATGACAGTGCGCACCGCTCGGCAAACCGCTGGCACGGTGCGGGTGCGCAGGTCCTGGGGCTTGGGCCGCGCGTTGGCAAGCGCAAGTTCATCTCGATCCTGTCCGGCCAGGTTCCCGGCACGCAGATCACGCTGGGCCGGGTCATTGATGGCACACGCCAGCATCGTCCCGGCTGGGACATGACATTTTCGGCTCCGAAATCGGTCTCGCTGGAGGCGCTGTATCGCGGCAGGCGGGCGGTGATGCACGCCCATGATGCGGCGGTGCGCGCCACGCTGGACTGGATCGAACGCGAGCACCTGCAGACCCGGGGCTATGACCCTGCAACAGGGCGACGGCCACGGGAGGCTGCGGACGGCATGATCGCGGCAACATTCCGGCATATGGCAAGCCGCAACAATGACCCGCAACTTCACACGCATGCGGTGGTCGCGAACATGACGCGCAACAGGGATGGGGCATGGCGCAGCATCGAGCCGACATTGCTGAAGCGCAACCGGCGCGTGTTCGGCGCATGGTACCGCAACGATCTGGCGCGGCGCTTGCGTGCGCTTGGCTACGACCTGACCCCGACCACCGTGGGCGGGTTACCGAGCTTCGAGATATCCGGCTGGTCGCGGGAGTGGCTTGAGGCCTTCTCGACCCGGCGTCAGGATATCCTTCGGCACCTGGCGGACACGGGCCGGATCTACACGACCGCGAACGCGCAGGCGGCAGCGCTGGTGACACGCGGCAAGAAGGCGGAACCGGTACAAGGTGAACTTGTCCGCCTGTGGCACGCGCGTGCAGCGCAGCTTGGCCTCGTCGAGGACCGGCCATCCCGTGCGCGCGTGGCCAAAGAGGCTGTCCTGACACCGCTTGAAGCGGTCTGGCAAGCCATGGCGCACCTGGAGGAACGGCACTGTGTATTCCGGCGCACCGACCTGCTCGCCGCCGCGCTGGGGCGCGACCCCGGACGCCACTCACACGGGGACCTGGAGGAGGCCATCGAGCGCTTGCGCAGGGACCGGCATCTTGTGGACACAAAATCCGGTGATCTGACCACGCGCCAGACCCTGCGCGCGGAACGGGACGTGATTGCCGCCCTGCGGGCGGGACAGGGGCGCGCCGCATCACTTGCCGACGACCAGACCCTCAGGGCACGGCTTGAGGCCACGTCGCTGACAGCCGGTCAGCGGGATGCGGTGCGGACGATTGTGATGTCCGAGGACCGTCTGGTCGGGGTTCAGGGGTTTGCGGGCACGGGCAAGACCCGCATGCTGAGGGAGGTCGTCCGGCTGGCCGGGGACCGCCCGGTGATCGGGCTGGCCCCGTCCTCGGCTGCGGCCCGTATCCTTGCGCTCGAAGCCGGGATTGGCACAACCACGCTGCAATGGATGCTGGCGCGGTACGAACATCTCGGGGATGGCCCTGATCTTGAGGCGGCGCGCAACCGCTTCCGGGGGGCCGTGATCGTGGTGGACGAGGCGTCCATGATCGGCACGGTTCAGATGCGCGGGCTTCAGCACGTTGCGGAGCGGATCGGAGCGGCCCGCCTCGCCCTTGTCGGCGACAGGCTTCAGCTTCGCTCGGTCGAGGCGGGGCAGCCGTTCCGCCTGCTTCAGAACGCGGGGATGGAAACGGCGCGCATGGACGATGTGCTGCGACAACGCAGGCCGGACCTCAAGGCCGCTGTCACGCATATGATCGCGGGGGATGCGGAGCTTGCGGTTCAGGCTCTGGGCAGCGACGTACGGGAAATTCCCCCCGACAGGCTGGCGGAGACGGCGGCCCGGCTCTGGCTGGCGCTTCCTGCAGAGGCCCGCAGAAGAACCATGATCCTCGCCCCGACCCATGGGCAGCGCGAGGAGATCACCGCCGCGCTCCGCAAGGGGCTTGCCGAAGACGGGCTGCTCGCTGGCCGGACGCTTGCGATCGAGCGGCTCGTGGACCGCCGCCTGACACGGGTACTTGCCGCCGATCCCATGAGCTACCGCGCAGGCGACATCGTTGTTGCCAACCGTGACGTTTACGGGTGCCGGGAGGGGGAAGCCTGGCGGGTGACGGGCAGCGACGGGGAGCGGATCGCGCTGGAGCGGCGCGGGGTTACTGGCGGGTTCCGGCCCTCGGGCAACGCCGCGCAGAACCTGTCCGTCTTCGAGACGCGCCCGATCTCGCTGCGCGCGGGGGACGAGATCGTCTTCACGCGCAATCTCGGGAGCCTCGGGGTGGTGAATGGCGACCGCGGGCGGATCGAGGAGATCGGACGGGCGCGCCTGCGCATCCGGCTTGCCGACGGGCGGCGGCTGGAGCCGCTGACAAAGGATGACCGGCTGCGGCATATTGACCACGCCTGGACATCGACGGTGCATCGCGCGCAAGGCAGGACGACCGACAACGTGATCGCGGTGCTGGACGCGGACAGCATGATGACGGACCGGGCACTGCTTTACGTGGAGATGAGCCGCGCCCGTGACGGGTTCGTCCTGTTGACCGACGACACGGAACAGCTTGTGCACCGGCTGGAACAGGACACGGGCGTGTCGCATTCCGCGCTGGAGGCGACCGGACAGGTGCTGGATATGCCGCGCTCCGGCTGGGTGTCGCAGAAGGAACCCCTGCGTCCGGCGCTGCAGGACTGGCGCGCGCTTGAGGCGGAGGCGGACCGGGTCGGGATTGCGCCGTTCCTCATGGCCGGTGCCGATGCGCTGCTGGATCGGCTGCGTCGGCGTGCAGCCATCGAAGGCGCGCCGGGGGAGATCGCAACAAAAGAGATCGCGCGGATATTGGCGGATCACGCGGCCCATATCCGGGACCGGGCGCGCGCCGCCATCGGGCAGGCCTGGCAGACCCTGCGGGCGCGGGCGGCACGCGAGGACAGCCACGTCGCCCTGCAGCCGGGGGCGGACGCGCTGCTGAAGCAAACCGGCGGGTTGCGCGGGGCGGGGCCCCTGCCCGAAGCGCTCACCACGGGCGTCAGAGACTGCCGCGCCCTGCTGCGCAGGCTTGGGGACCGGCTGGAGCGCTGCGGAACCCGGGTCAGCCAGCAGGTCCGGAGCCGGGAGGACAGGATTGGCCGGATCGAACGGGACTGGACATTGCAGCGGGTCATGGCGAAGACCACGCGGCAAGACATCGCGTTTCTGCCGGAAACGGAGGAATTGCTGGCCCGGACGCGCCGGGTTGCCGCGCAACATCCCGGTGCGCTTCCGAAACGCGTGCTGGATCATGTGGAGGATTGCGCGCGCGTGCAGGACCGATGGAAAAGGCTCGTGCATGTCGCGCGCGTGCTGACGGACAGCGCACGCTCGGTGCAGCCCGCCGATGAGACGGTTTGCGCGGCCATGGTCGAGGCGGAAGACCTGCTCGCCGATGACCGCTTGTCCTGCAAGGCGCTGCTCGAACCCGGGCTTCTTGCGCCGATGAAGCATGCTTTGAGCACGTTGAACAAAAGGCGCAGCGTGGAAGAGCGGGCGCAGGACCTTCGCAGAAGCTGGAAGATGCGGGAAGCGGAGGCGAAGCGGCAGGGGTGTCATCCGTTCCAGCTCGGAGGGTTCGATCACTTCATGGAACGGCTCACCGGCTTCGCGCACGACTCCTGACTTCCGACATTTTTTCGTATAAGTCATTGATATTATTATGCCTTGGTTGCCAAAAGGCACTACACGGACTTTTTTCGCCAGCGATTGTTTCGGAGTGTTGAGGGAGCTCAGGCTTTGGTCTGGCCAGTTTTTCGGGTGCGCCCGGGGGGTATCTTGAAAGGGGCTTCGTTCCAGGTCAGGCCGACGCAGGTGAGGATGCGTCTGGCATCGACCGTGGCATGGCTTGGCATGCCGTAGCGGTCAGGGGTGCCTTTGTGGCGCAGGATCGAGAGCTGCAATGCGTTCAACTCGTTGCGGATACGAGCCGGGCTCATCGGGTGTCCGAGCAGGTCCAGATGCTTGCGCAGGTGCTGCAGGCAGCAGAAGGCCATGTAGCAGATGGCGATATGGGCCCGGACCCGACGCGGCGACCAGTGATAGATGGGCCGGATTTTCAGATCGTGCTTGTTGGTGCGGAAGCAGGCTTCGATCTCCCACAACTGGTGATAGCGGGCAATGACGTCCTGTGCCTCCAGTTCGTCCGCACCATGAACAACAATGGCATGCAGCCCGTCCCATTGTGCCGCTGCCTTGATCTTTGCATCATCCAGCGTGACGTCCCCGCTGTCGGGGAAGGCCAGGAAGCGGCCATATCCCCGGCTGCTGAAGCTGCCGGGTTTGCGAGAGCGCTTGAGCTTCTTGTGCAGCTTTTCGATTGCCTTGTCGCGCTTGTGGGCATCATTGCGTGCCCGGGTGGGTGACCAGGTCACAATGACCCGCGCTCCCTCCTGGTCGATCACCTTGTACCAGCCCTTCTCGGTTGCCTCTTCAGAACCGTGTCCAGCCCAAGGCTGGCGTCCCTCCGGGCTCAAAATGTTCGCCTTCACGGCGGCCGGGGCGGACTTCATGCGATAGCCGAGGATGTAGGGCAGACCCTTGTTCTGCAACATCTGCTGGTTGTCCTTGCTGAGCATGGCGGCATCGGCCACGAACGTGACCCTGGCCACGTCGAAGCGTCCCTCCAACGCCTTCAGCGCAGCTTCCAGCGTATGACCTTCCCAGGTGTTTCCCGGGAAGAGTTCATAGCCCACAGGCAGCCCATCGGAGGTGACGATCAGCGCCAGCATGACCTGAGCGCGGTGATGCTTGCCATCCTTGCTGAAGCCCTTGGCCAGAAGATGATCCTGCTCGACCCCGTCCGCATCCTCGGCCGGGTCCTCGCGCTCGGTGTCAAAGGCCAGGGTCGTGCAATCGTAGAACAGCACGGTCACTGGCCCGCCCAGCAACTTCTCTGCCGCCGCGTGAGAGGTTTTGCAAATCCCGTCTATCACCGGCGTATTGATGTAATCCATGCTCCGATAGACCACGTCCAGATTGAGCGTGATGCCTGCCTGGTTCTCCAACGCCTCCACGGTCGCGCGCTTGCTCTCGGGCTGTGCGATCCGCGCCATAACCAGCTCTTTCACAATGCGATTGGCACTTTTACGCGCCGCCCCCAGAAGGGCCCCCCAACCCAGTTGGTCATACATCGTCCCCATGACATCCCGCAGACCCAGAGAGACCCGCGCCTCCTCACGGCACTCGGCAAGATCAACGCCAAGCTTGTCCGGCCGCGGAGCGCGGCGCACCAGCGCCTGCAGATCGGCATATTCCGTGGGCGTGAACAGTTCCATTTGCGGCGAGCGATCAATGCGTAATTGCTCCATCAAGCGGCCCGCCAGACGCTTGATATCCTCAATCTCGCTGTCGTTATGGGCCACACCCACATGGCGCAGGATCTTCTGGCGTACCTTGGAGCCGGTGCGGACGGATTCAACGATCTGGATCCGTGTGCGGTTGAGCTTTGCGTCATGTTTGGTGCGGATGAACATGGGCGAAGAGGTTAGCCATCTGAAGGCCCATGTCAATACTTTTTATAATAATGGGGCACTACAACGCGCCTCTGAGCAACCACACCTGAAAACAAACCAAAAACCCAGTCAGATCAACAAAAAGGTCGGAAGTCAGGAAAAGGCGCAGCGTGGAAGAGCGGGCGCAGGACCTTCGCAGAAGCTGGAAGATGCGGGAAGCGGAGGCGAAGCGGCAGGGGTGTCATCCGTTCCAGCTCGGAGGGTTCGATCACTTCATGGAACGGCTCACCGGCTTCGCGCACGACTTGCCCCCGGACCTTGCGGCCCTGCCGGAACTGGCGGCGCGGTATCGCCGGGTGCGGCAGGACCTGGATGCGGTGATCGCGTTCGACATCAGGCGGCGGACCGTCCTCATGCGGGCCGCGACATGGCGCCCGGATACGCCGCTCGACCGAAGCCTTCTCACCGGCTACGGACGCTGGGCAAGGGCTGCCCCGAACGTGATCGAGAAGGGAACGCGCCTGATGGAAGATGCGTTGCTGGCACCGCAGGACCGCAAGACGCTGGGGAAGATGCTGGAGCGCATCACATCCGCGCTGGACGGTTGCGGTCTCGAGGCCTGGCGTCTCGGGCTATTGGAGCAGATCAACGACACGGCGGATGCGCGGGGGTGCCACAGGTATTTCGTGGAGGGCTATGACAGGGTCTTTGAAGGGCTGGGCGAATGGATGGTCGCGGGGCCGGGCGGCAACACGCTGGCACGCAACGAACGGGCGGTGCGTGACGACATGGGTGCTGCGGAGTTCGCGGTGCACGCCCTTGACAGCGACCTCACCAAAGCGCTGCAGCAGCGGCAGGAGGGCGGGGAGCGCTTCGTGTCGGAGATGCATCCCTACCACTGGTGGCAACGCGACACGCAGAAAAATCTCGAAAGCGTCCGGCGCATGTTGAACGACCGCGAGAGGTACGGCCCCCATCTCGACAGGGTTCCGGGGCTGGAGGAACGTTTGCGCCAAACGGCGGCCTCGGTCTCGGAGATCATCAAGCGCGATGCACCTGTCAGGACGCAGGTCGAGGCCGAACATGCCAGGACCGTAGAGCGGGACATCGCGCGGCGGGCGCGTGAACGGTCCCTGCGCAGAGGGCGCGGCCCGTCGCGCTCCATGGGGCTCGACTTCGGGATGTAGGTCCTTGCGGCCCGCACACCCGGTTGCAACCCGGCGCGACCCCGGTATCCCCCGGTATCCTTGCCGCAGGCCCGGTTCCGGCCCATGGGCCGTGCCCTGCCGCACGGGTGCCAGTGGGTCATTACGCGCCGACATGTCCGTGCAGGGCAAACACAGGGAGCCAGCGTCGCCTGAAATCAAATCGGCGCAAGCTATGCGACCCTATACCAGAAAGACCAAAAAAGGGGTGGCCGGATGTGTTCAGAATGGGTGGGCGGATGTCATCAGATTCCGCAACGACCGCCCCGGCCCGCGCGGATCACCAGCCCGCATCACATCCGCTGTTTCGGGCCATGCACTTTTACCTCGACCGATTTCGCGCCGTGCCACTCCTTCACAGCCCTTGCCAGAAGGGCTTGCGCCCGGTCCGGCCCGAAGAGCTTCTCAAAGGCGAGGAAAAGCGCGTCGTACCGGCCCTCGGCAATCAGTTCCGTTACCTTCGCATCGCGCAGGAATGCAATCTGGTTGCCAAGTCTTTCCATCCAGTCGGGAGACAGGTCGAGCATGTCCATCAGGGCCTCGATCCGGGCGGACATGGCCCGCTGGTCTTGCGCACTCAGCACCAGGGGCTGCGGACGCGCGCCGAAGATCGACAGGTCCGCAGTGAGCGCGCGCTCCACGAGATAGGGCGAGGTTTTCATCCCGGCTCTGGACGCCCGCCGTTTCGCCTCTTCCCAATCGCTGTCGGTGCAGGAAATGTAGAAAGTCCTTTTCTCTGCCCGCTTGTTTCCTGACTTCCGACCTTTTTCCTGACTTCCGACCTTTTTGTTGATCTGACTGGGTTTTTGGTTTGTTTTCAGGTGTGGTTGCTCAGAGGCGCGTTGTAGTGCCCCATTATTATAAAAAGTATTGACATGGGCCTTCAGATGGCTAACCTCTTCGCCCATGTTCATCCGCACCAAACATGACGCAAAGCTCAACCGCACACGGATCCAGATCGTTGAATCCGTCCGCACCGGCTCCAAGGTACGCCAGAAGATCCTGCGCCATGTGGGTGTGGCCCATAACGACAGCGAGATTGAGGATATCAAGCGTCTGGCGGGCCGCTTGATGGAGCAATTACGCATTGATCGCTCGCCGCAAATGGAACTGTTCACGCCCACGGAATATGCCGATCTGCAGGCGCTGGTGCGCCGCGCTCCGCGGCCGGACAAGCTTGGCGTTGATCTTGCCGAGTGCCGTGAGGAGGCGCGGGTCTCTCTGGGTCTGCGGGATGTCATGGGGACGATGTATGACCAACTGGGTTGGGGGGCCCTTCTGGGGGCGGCGCGTAAAAGTGCCAATCGCATTGTGAAAGAGCTGGTTATGGCGCGGATCGCACAGCCCGAGAGCAAGCGCGCGACCGTGGAGGCGTTGGAGAACCAGGCAGGCATCACGCTCAATCTGGACGTGGTCTATCGGAGCATGGATTACATCAATACGCCGGTGATAGACGGGATTTGCAAAACCTCTCACGCGGCGGCAGAGAAGTTGCTGGGCGGGCCAGTGACCGTGCTGTTCTACGATTGCACGACCCTAGCCTTTGACACCGAGCGCGAGGACCCGGCCGAGGATGCGGACGGGGTCGAGCAGGATCATCTTCTGGCCAAGGGCTTCAGCAAGGATGGCAAGCATCACCGCGCTCAGGTCATGCTGGCGCTGATCGTCACCTCCGATGGGCTGCCTGTGGGCTATGAACTCTTCCCGGGAAACACCTGGGAAGGTCATACGCTGGAAGCTGCGCTGAAGGCGTTGGAGGGACGCTTCGACGTGGCCAGGGTCACGTTCGTGGCCGATGCCGCCATGCTCAGCAAGGACAACCAGCAGATGTTGCAGAACAAGGGTCTGCCCTACATCCTCGGCTATCGCATGAAGTCCGCCCCGGCCGCCGTGAAGGCGAACATTTTGAGCCCGGAGGGACGCCAGCCTTGGGCTGGACACGGTTCTGAAGAGGCAACCGAGAAGGGCTGGTACAAGGTGATCGACCAGGAGGGAGCGCGGGTCATTGTGACCTGGTCACCCACCCGGGCACGCAATGATGCCCACAAGCGCGACAAGGCAATCGAAAAGCTGCACAAGAAGCTCAAGCGCTCTCGCAAACCCGGCAGCTTCAGCAGCCGGGGATATGGCCGCTTCCTGGCCTTCCCCGACAGCGGGGACGTCACGCTGGATGATGCAAAGATCAAGGCAGCGGCACAATGGGACGGGCTGCATGCCATTGTTGTTCATGGTGCGGACGAACTGGAGGCACAGGACGTCATTGCCCGCTATCACCAGTTGTGGGAGATCGAAGCCTGCTTCCGCACCAACAAGCACGATCTGAAAATCCGGCCCATCTATCACTGGTCGCCGCGTCGGGTCCGGGCCCATATCGCCATCTGCTACATGGCCTTCTGCTGCCTGCAGCACCTGCGCAAGCATCTGGACCTGCTCGGACACCCGATGAGCCCGGCTCGTATCCGCAACGAGTTGAACGCATTGCAGCTCTCGATCCTGCGCCACAAAGGCACCCCTGACCGCTACGGCATGCCAAGCCATGCCACGGTCGATGCCAGACGCATCCTCACCTGCGTCGGCCTGACCTGGAACGAAGCCCCTTTCAAGATACCCCCCGGGCGCACCCGAAAAACTGGCCAGACCAAAGCCTGAGCTCCCTCAACACTCCGAAACAATCGCTGGCGAAAAAAGTCCGTGTAGTGCCTTTTGGCAACCAAGGCATAATAATATCAATGACTTATACGAAAAAATGTCGGAAGTCAGGAGTCCTTTTCTCTGCCCGCTTGTTTCCTGACTTCCGACCTTTTTGTTGATCTGACTGGGTTTTTGGTTTGTTTTCAGGTGTGGTTGCTCAGAGGCGCGTTGTAGTGCCCCATTATTATAAAAAGTATTGACATGGGCCTTCAGATGGCTAACCTCTTCGCCCATGTTCATCCGCACCAAACATGACGCAAAGCTCAACCGCACACGGATCCAGATCGTTGAATCCGTCCGCACCGGCTCCAAGGTACGCCAGAAGATCCTGCGCCATGTGGGTGTGGCCCATAACGACAGCGAGATTGAGGATATCAAGCGTCTGGCGGGCCGCTTGATGGAGCAATTACGCATTGATCGCTCGCCGCAAATGGAACTGTTCACGCCCACGGAATATGCCGATCTGCAGGCGCTGGTGCGCCGCGCTCCGCGGCCGGACAAGCTTGGCGTTGATCTTGCCGAGTGCCGTGAGGAGGCGCGGGTCTCTCTGGGTCTGCGGGATGTCATGGGGACGATGTATGACCAACTGGGTTGGGGGGCCCTTCTGGGGGCGGCGCGTAAAAGTGCCAATCGCATTGTGAAAGAGCTGGTTATGGCGCGGATCGCACAGCCCGAGAGCAAGCGCGCGACCGTGGAGGCGTTGGAGAACCAGGCAGGCATCACGCTCAATCTGGACGTGGTCTATCGGAGCATGGATTACATCAATACGCCGGTGATAGACGGGATTTGCAAAACCTCTCACGCGGCGGCAGAGAAGTTGCTGGGCGGGCCAGTGACCGTGCTGTTCTACGATTGCACGACCCTGGCCTTTGACACCGAGCGCGAGGACCCGGCCGAGGATGCGGACGGGGTCGAGCAGGATCATCTTCTGGCCAAGGGCTTCAGCAAGGATGGCAAGCATCACCGCGCTCAGGTCATGCTGGCGCTGATCGTCACCTCCGATGGGCTGCCTGTGGGCTATGAACTCTTCCCGGGAAACACCTGGGAAGGTCATACGCTGGAAGCTGCGCTGAAGGCGTTGGAGGGACGCTTCGACGTGGCCAGGGTCACGTTCGTGGCCGATGCCGCCATGCTCAGCAAGGACAACCAGCAGATGTTGCAGAACAAGGGTCTGCCCTACATCCTCGGCTATCGCATGAAGTCCGCCCCGGCCGCCGTGAAGGCGAACATTTTGAGCCCGGAGGGACGCCAGCCTTGGGCTGGACACGGTTCTGAAGAGGCAACCGAGAAGGGCTGGTACAAGGTGATCGACCAGGAGGGAGCGCGGGTCATTGTGACCTGGTCACCCACCCGGGCACGCAATGATGCCCACAAGCGCGACAAGGCAATCGAAAAGCTGCACAAGAAGCTCAAGCGCTCTCGCAAACCCGGCAGCTTCAGCAGCCGGGGATATGGCCGCTTCCTGGCCTTCCCCGACAGCGGGGACGTCACGCTGGATGATGCAAAGATCAAGGCAGCGGCACAATGGGACGGGCTGCATGCCATTGTTGTTCATGGTGCGGACGAACTGGAGGCACAGGACGTCATTGCCCGCTATCACCAGTTGTGGGAGATCGAAGCCTGCTTCCGCACCAACAAGCACGATCTGAAAATCCGGCCCATCTATCACTGGTCGCCGCGTCGGGTCCGGGCCCATATCGCCATCTGCTACATGGCCTTCTGCTGCCTGCAGCACCTGCGCAAGCATCTGGACCTGCTCGGACACCCGATGAGCCCGGCTCGTATCCGCAACGAGTTGAACGCATTGCAGCTCTCGATCCTGCGCCACAAAGGCACCCCTGACCGCTACGGCATGCCAAGCCATGCCACGGTCGATGCCAGACGCATCCTCACCTGCGTCGGCCTGACCTGGAACGAAGCCCCTTTCAAGATACCCCCCGGGCGCACCCGAAAAACTGGCCAGACCAAAGCCTGAGCTCCCTCAACACTCCGAAACAATCGCTGGCGAAAAAAGTCCGTGTAGTGCCTTTTGGCAACCAAGGCATAATAATATCAATGACTTATACGAAAAAATGTCGGAAGTCAGGACGAGATAGGGCGAGGTTTTCATCCCGGCTCTGGACGCCCGCCGTTTCGCCTCTTCCCAATCGCTGTCGGTGCAGGAAATGTAGAAAGTCCTTTTCTCTGCCCGCTTGTTTCCTGCCCGTGTCATTCTGCCTGCGTCATTCCTGCGCCTCTTTCGCTGTTACGCTCATTCTTCGCCTTGCATGACATAGAGAAGCGTGACCTCATCGACCATGGAAGGCCCCCCATCATCCCTGCCGTCCAGCAGATTGCGAAAACACAGTTCCAGCGCATCGATCCTGCGCACCAGATCGCGCTGCTCCTTGGGGGTGAGGACAAGCGCGCTTGCGGATGGCGGGGCGCTGTCATGCAGGGCGCAGGTCATCACGAATTCCGAAACACTCTTGCCAACCGACGCCGCCCGCATCCTGATCCGATCCCAGTCGCCGGGGGTCTTGCAATAAACCGGTCGTCCCCTCTTCATCCCGAAGCGCCTTCCCCTGAACCGCCCGCAGGGGTCGGGACAGGTCGGGTCGGGTCCGTGCGCTGCTGCATCGCGACCCGTCGCAGGGCTGCTGTCCAGCCCTCCTCTTCCCCGCGCTCCGCCAATCGTACCCGTTCCACTTCGCACAGTGTCAGCAGGGCGGTCTCGATCCGCTCAAGCCGCGCCGACAGCGTGGTGAGCGAAGGGCCGTCGGAGACTTCGGCAGACAAGGCGCGCCGGACCACATAGCCGCTTGCCGAGAGCCGCGCGGCTTTGGCCCGCGCCCGGACAATGTCCCACTCGCTGTCGGTGGCGTTGATCACCCGTTGCTTTCTGACTGACCTGTCTGACATCGCACGATCCCGGTATGTGCAAGCAAGATACACTATGTGTATAGCACCTTTAAGAGCAGCGACATTACACAAAAACCACTATGCTTTACATAGTACCTATATGCAATCGTAAGCCCCGAACAGCGCAAAACAGTAACATGACAGACACAAACATGCATAGTTAATGTTCCGAAAATGCAACTTCTGGCCCCAAAGCACGCCCCAAAATCATATATGCAATGCACATAAATCTGTCTTGCGGTGATCTGTAACAAACTGTATTAACGTCGCTAATGAGAGGTATCAAACAAACTATGCAAGGTGAGCAGGCCAAAATTGTGGTGAAATGGTGGGTTCACACCGATAGGTTGTGCAGCAAATAAGATCAGCCGTCAAACAGCCTGTTTTCGTTGCAACCGCTCCGGCAACCCGTTCGCCCATGCACTGATCGTCCCGGCGCCTAGACACACGACCATGTCACCGGGGCGGGCTTGTCCGCGGACCAGACGCTCCAGATCGTTTTCGTCCAACAAGGCCCGCGCATGGCGGTGGCCGTGACGGAGGAGGCCCTGCACCAGATCATCGCGCGAGGCGCCCTCGATCGGGTCTTCTCCGGCGGCGAAGATATCGGCGATGGCGACCACGTCAGCGTCGTTGAAGCAGGTGCAGAAGTCATCGAACAGGTTGGACAGGCGCGAATAGCGGTGCGGCTGGTGAACGGCGATCACGCGGCCCTCGGTCGCTTGGCGGGCCGCTTTCAGAACGGCGGCGATTTCGACCGGGTGGTGGCCGTAGTCGTCGATGATGGTGACACCGTCGATCTCTCCGACCTTGGTGAAGCGGCGGTTGACGCCACCAAAATTGGCCAGAGCCTCGCGGATTTCGGATGCTTTCATGCCCAGATGACGCGCCACGGCCACAGCCGACAAAGCGTTCGAGACGTTGTGGTCGCCGGGCATTGGCAAGGTGCAGCCCTCGATCACCGTGTCTTCGTATTGCAGGTGAATGTCGAAATGCGCGACGCCGCCTTTGTAGGTCAGGTTCTCGGCCCGCACGTCGGCCTGCGCGTTGAAACCATAAGTGCGCACGCGGCGGTCGGTAATGCGCCCGACCAGAGCCTGAACCTCGGCATGATCCGTGCAGCAGACCGCCAGACCGTAGAAGGGCAGGTTCGAAACGAACTCATAGAACCCATCGCGCAACCTGTCGAAATCTCCCCAATGCTCCATATGCTCGGGGTCGATATTGGTGACGATGGCGATGGTTGCGGGCAGACGGTTGAACGAGCCGTCGGATTCGTCGGCCTCGACCACCATCCATTCGCCCTGCCCCATCCGCGCGTTCGAGCCATAGGCGTGGATGATACCGCCATTGATGACGGTGGGGTCGAAATCGCCCGCGACCATCAGTTCGGCCATCATCGTGGTCGTGGTGGTTTTGCCATGCGTCCCGGCGATGGCGATGTTCGAGCGTAGTCGCATCAGTTCCGCCAGCATGTCAGCGCGACGGACGACCGGCAGGCCCTGCGCGCGCGCTTCGTCCAGTTCCGGGTTGCCCGGCTTGATCGCGGTCGAGGTGACGACCACGGCGGCGTTCTGCAGGTTCTCGGCCTTCTGCCCTACAAAGATCTCGGCCCCCAGAGACGCCAGCCGGTCCGTGATTTTCGAGGCCTTCAGATCCGACCCCTGCACCCGGTAGCCAAGGTTCAGCAACACCTCGGCGATCCCCGACATCCCGATCCCTCCGATCCCAACGAAATGGATCGGTCCTACGTCCTGCGGCAGTTTGGTTGCGGGGTTCATGTGGTCTCCTTCTGCGCCAGTTGCTCGACAAGTGCGACCAGACGCTCGGTGGCGTCGGGGGCTCCGGTCGAGAGGGCGGCATGGGCCATTTTCTGTGCGGCTTCGGGGTTGGTCAAAACCGTGGTCATTTGCTCGGTCAATGAGGGAACGTCAAGCGCCTTTTCGGGGATCATGATCGCCCCACCCGCCTGCACCAGCCCTCGGGCATTGGCGGTTTGGTGATCGCCTGCGGCGGCGGCGAAAGGGATCAGGATCGACGGGCGACCGATGACCGAGATATCGGCCACGCTCGATGCGCCCGAACGGCTGATGACAAGCTGTGCATCCGACATGCGGCGCGGAACGTCGTCAAAGAACGGTTGCACATCGGCGCGAATACCGTGATCGGCGTAGAAGGCCGTGACACGCTCACCATCCTCATCGCGGGCCTGATGCGAGACGCGGATGAAGCCGCGCAGAAATTCGGGCAAAGCGGCAATTGCCTCGGGCACCACGTCGCTGAGGATACACGCACCCTGACTGCCGCCCATCACCAGAACCGACATCGGATATTCGCCGGGTGGGATATAGGGCGCACCGGCCCGCTCCAGCACCGAAGCCCGGACCGGGTTACCGGTGTGAATGCCGCTGGACCCTTCGGGCAGATCGGTCGGCCAAACACCGCAAGCCACTTGGGCCACGCGAGTGGCGAAAAGCTGGTTCACACGCCCCAAAACGCCGTTCTGTTCATGGATCATGCGCGGCAGTTTCAGCAGCGTTGCCGCGCCCAGCGCCGGGATCGACGGATAGCCGCCAAAGCCCACAACCACGTCCGGACGGTCGCGCAACATCTGCATCGCCATGCTGGTCACACCGCCTACAATCTTAGGCCCCACCAGCGCTTTTGCGGCCAGACCGCCGCGTGCGAACGTGGCCGAGGACGCCTCAACAATCTCGGTCGTGTGCGGGAAGCCCCCAGTATAGCGAGCGCCCCGCGGATCGGTCGACAGACGCACGCGCCAGCCTTTTTGCAGCATCGCTTCGGCCAGAGCCTGCGCCGGGAACATGTGGCCCCCGGTGCCGCCAGCCGCAATCAACAGGTAAGGTTTGCCCATCAGCCTCGTCCGCGCAGAATATCACCAAGCTCACCCTGTGGGCGCGAGCGGGTGAAGGCCAGCAACATGCCGACCGCAATACCGCCCGCGATCAGGGATGAGCCGCCATAGCTGACAAAGGGCAGCGTCATGCCCTTTGCAGGCAACAGGCGCACGGCCACACCCATATTGATCATCGCCTGAACGCCAAACATGCAGGCCAACCCGGTGCCAGCCAGACGGATGAACATATCCCGCTCACGCATCAGGCGCATCAGCGAGCGCACAACGATAATCGAATAAAGGGCGATGATGATCAGCACCAGGATCAGCCCATATTCCTCGGCCGCCACAGCGATGATGAAATCCGTATGCGCATCAGGCAGAGACCATTTGACCTGCCCCTCCCCCACTCCGACACCAAACAAACCGCCCTCGCGGATGGCATTGGTGGCATAGCCGAGCTGAGTGGTCGGATCGACCTCTTGGTTCAGAAACCCGTCAATGCGGCGGGCAAAGTGGTCCGAGTTGGAATATGCAAACATTCCGCCCAGAACGACCACTCCGGCCATGCCAACCAGCAAAAGCATCGGCGCTCCGGCAACGAAATACATCACGCCCCAGCCGAACAGGATCAGGCAGGCTTGCCCGAAATCAGGCTGCATCACCAGCATGCCGACAATCGCCATACACAGCGCAAAGGACCACAACCGCCCCGGAGGGCCATTGATCTCTTGCGAGGCCGCCAGCAGCCACGCCGCAACGACCACAAATCCGGGCTTGAGAAACTCGGACGGTTGCAATGAGGCGAAGCCCAGCGAGTACCAGCGCACAGCCCCTTTTCCGAAATCCGTCCCGAAGACCGGCAGGAACGCCAGCGCCACGAAGGCCCCAAGGAAGCCCAGCACCGCTAGACGGCGCACCAGTGTCGGCGACATCATCGAGGTCAGCAGCATCGCGATCAGCGCCAATCCGCCGAAAAGAGCCTGCCGTTCGACATAGTGGAAGGGATCAAACCCGTTACGCCCGGCCAGAGGCGGCGACGAGGCCAACCCCAGCAACAATCCGATGACAAACAGAATCAGCACGCAGGACATCGTCCAGCGATCAATCGTCCGCCACCACTTCGGTAGAATCGGTTCCCCGCGCTGGTCCTGGACCGCGCCATACACCATCTCAGTCATGAGATACCGCCACTTACTGCCTCACTCGCGTCCCGTTTTCGGGATCTGTTTGAGAGTCTACAGTGAAATTGGCGTTTGGGCTAGGGAAATTGTCGCTAACACGCGATATGTCCGGTGTATGTAACATGCGATCTGTCCGGTTCTATTCTGTCTCTGAGAGGAGGCGTTATGAACCGAGCAGAAGTGTTACAGGAAGTTCGACTGATGAAGTTTGAAGATGTGTATTCGCGGCGAAGCGCGAACAAGCTGACGCAAGAACAGGCGGCTGAGATACTGGGTGTATCCGTGCGCACCGTCAGGCGTTGGGAGGATCGATTTGAGGCGGATGGTGCAGAAGGTCTGTACGACCGTCGGCTTGGCAAACTGGCCAACAATCGTGTTGCCACGGATAAGGTCATGGAGATGCTTGAACTGTTTGATACCAAGTACTGGGATTACACGCCGAAGCATTTCCACGAGAAGCTGGTGGCCCACCATGGTTTCACACAGAGCTACAACTGGGTGCGGCTTACACTGCAGCGCCACGGCCGGGTTCAGGCAGCACCCCGACGAGGTGCCCATCGGCGCAAGCGGCCCCGCCGTCCGATGGTTGGCATGATGTTGCATCAGGACGGCTCCAGCCATGAATGGGTTCCGGGTCAGTGGTGGGATCTGATCGTCACCATGGACGATGCCACCAACCGGGTTTATTCGGCATTCTTTGTCGAGGAAGAAGGGACGATGAGCAGTTTTCAGGGGCTGACAGAGGTGATCGAGGCGCAAGGTCTGTTTTGCTCGCTCTATGCCGATCGGGGCTCTCATTACTGGCATACGCCCGAAGCGGGCGGCAAAGTGGACAAGGACAATCTGACCCAGGTCGGGCGCGCCTTGCAGCAACTCGGCATTGAGCTGATCCCGGCCTATTCACCGCAGGCCCGTGGACGGTCTGAACGCATGTTTGGCACGTTCCAGAACCGATTGCCGCAGGAACTGCGGTCCCATGGGATCACAACCATTGAAGAGGCCAATCAGTTCCTGAAAGAGGTCTATCTTCCCGAACACAATGCCCTGTTTGCAAAGGAGCCGGAGGATACGACCTCGGCCTTCGTGCCGTTTACAGGCAATGTGCGCGACACCCTGTGTGTGCAGGAAGACCGCGTCGTCGGCAACGACAATACGGTGCGCTACAAGGGCCTGGTCATGCAGATCGCGGCAGACAGGCACCGTCATCATTTCGTCAAGGCGAAGGTCAGGGTCCACGAATACCCCGATGGTCAACTGGTCATCTTCCACGGCCCGAGATGCATTGGCCGCTACCAGCCTGACGGATCACCCATCACACAGGAGGATAGCAAACACAAAGTCGCGTGACCCGCTTCGACGTGGCGCGAACGCGGTGGCCCAAATCTACGGTCGCCTACGGCTCCCTCCGAATTGGGCCACCGCGCAATCAACTGAAGCGGACAATTGGCATGTTACCTACACCGGACAATTCAGAATGTTCTCGACAGGGAAATGAGCCGTGCAAACGAAAAACCGCGCCTTAACGAGATGTCATCCGCCCCTGCTAGCCTGAGCCTTTCTTTGAACCACTGACTTACCGTTTTTCACGTGACGCTGCACCAGATTGCGCATTTGGCGCCCACGTCTAGGGACCAGACGTGCGGGTTCTGGTTGGTGGCTACTGACAAAGAGTTGCGGGAAAATTTGCCTTAATTCTTCGACCCCATCCTTCCCGATCGCCCTAAGTGCTTCGGGACCGGTGAACAGGCTTTCCGTCGGCGCGCCCTCGGCAAAGATGACCTCATGGCGGTCGAGCAGAAGATGGATATACGTAACCGTCGCGCCTCCCGTCTGAACTGAAACACCGGGCAGATCGAGCAGTTTGCAAGCCGGAACAAAGACCTCATCTTTGGCAAACATGCGCTCAGCAATGGCTGACCTGACCAGCATGCGGTGTTGTGGCGAGACACACAGATCACGCGCAGGAACGCCCTGTCCCAAAGCACCCTGCGCGATATGGATTGGCCTTAGCTTGGGTTTCAGCGTCAGATCTATTTTGTCGAGGTCCTGCGTGCCGATCCAACGGATCGGTTGAGCACCGTTATCCTGAGTGAGAACCAAATCACCTGGGTTCAGATCGTCAATCAATCGTGGGCCATCAGGTGTTTCGATCAAAGTGCCCGAAACGAAACACGGCACAACCGTATCAACATCAATATCGGGGCCGTTATCGATAACCCCGTTGACCGTCAGAGGTGTGTTCAGCGGTGGAACAGAGCCATCAAGAAACCCAATGAAGAAACCGGATTCCGCATTGATGACGTTCGAGTTTCCTTTGCCGTCGATGTCATAGTCGAAAATACCGATCTGGTACGTATTGGTGCCGTCAGTGACTTCGATGGTAAAGTCCCAGAAGATCACATTGCCGTTGAAGGTCTGCGTTGGATCGTTTGGAAACTCGTTGTTCTGGTCATCACCATCGATGATTGTAGCGTCGGCCCCATCCTCGATGGTGATCTGGCTGTAGGCCGAAATCTCGAAGACAACGCCTGTCGGATCGAAGGTAACGTCATTTGCAGACAGATCAGTATCGGTTCGGAACGCGCCGAAAACATTGGTCGGCATGGTTTGGATACACTCCGTAATACGGGAAACAACTCAGAACTTGGCATTTTTCCTGACTTCCGACATTTTTTCGTATAAGTCATTGATATTATTATGCCTTGGTTGCCAAAAGGCACTACACGGACTTTTTTCGCCAGCGATTGTTTCGGAGTGTTGAGGGAGCTCAGGCTTTGGTCTGGCCAGTTTTTCGGGTGCGCCCGGGGGGTATCTTGAAAGGGGCTTCGTTCCAGGTCAGGCCGACGCAGGTGAGGATGCGTCTGGCATCGACCGTGGCATGGCTTGGCATGCCGTAGCGGTCAGGGGTGCCTTTGTGGCGCAGGATCGAGAGCTGCAATGCGTTCAACTCGTTGCGGATACGAGCCGGGCTCATCGGGTGTCCGAGCAGGTCCAGATGCTTGCGCAGGTGCTGCAGGCAGCAGAAGGCCATGTAGCAGATGGCGATATGGGCCCGGACCCGACGCGGCGACCAGTGATAGATGGGCCGGATTTTCAGATCGTGCTTGTTGGTGCGGAAGCAGGCTTCGATCTCCCACAACTGGTGATAGCGGGCAATGACGTCCTGTGCCTCCAGTTCGTCCGCACCATGAACAACAATGGCATGCAGCCCGTCCCATTGTGCCGCTGCCTTGATCTTTGCATCATCCAGCGTGACGTCCCCGCTGTCGGGGAAGGCCAGGAAGCGGCCATATCCCCGGCTGCTGAAGCTGCCGGGTTTGCGAGAGCGCTTGAGCTTCTTGTGCAGCTTTTCGATTGCCTTGTCGCGCTTGTGGGCATCATTGCGTGCCCGGGTGGGTGACCAGGTCACAATGACCCGCGCTCCCTCCTGGTCGATCACCTTGTACCAGCCCTTCTCGGTTGCCTCTTCAGAACCGTGTCCAGCCCAAGGCTGGCGTCCCTCCGGGCTCAAAATGTTCGCCTTCACGGCGGCCGGGGCGGACTTCATGCGATAGCCGAGGATGTAGGGCAGACCCTTGTTCTGCAACATCTGCTGGTTGTCCTTGCTGAGCATGGCGGCATCGGCCACGAACGTGACCCTGGCCACGTCGAAGCGTCCCTCCAACGCCTTCAGCGCAGCTTCCAGCGTATGACCTTCCCAGGTGTTTCCCGGGAAGAGTTCATAGCCCACAGGCAGCCCATCGGAGGTGACGATCAGCGCCAGCATGACCTGAGCGCGGTGATGCTTGCCATCCTTGCTGAAGCCCTTGGCCAGAAGATGATCCTGCTCGACCCCGTCCGCATCCTCGGCCGGGTCCTCGCGCTCGGTGTCAAAGGCCAGGGTCGTGCAATCGTAGAACAGCACGGTCACTGGCCCGCCCAGCAACTTCTCTGCCGCCGCGTGAGAGGTTTTGCAAATCCCGTCTATCACCGGCGTATTGATGTAATCCATGCTCCGATAGACCACGTCCAGATTGAGCGTGATGCCTGCCTGGTTCTCCAACGCCTCCACGGTCGCGCGCTTGCTCTCGGGCTGTGCGATCCGCGCCATAACCAGCTCTTTCACAATGCGATTGGCACTTTTACGCGCCGCCCCCAGAAGGGCCCCCCAACCCAGTTGGTCATACATCGTCCCCATGACATCCCGCAGACCCAGAGAGACCCGCGCCTCCTCACGGCACTCGGCAAGATCAACGCCAAGCTTGTCCGGCCGCGGAGCGCGGCGCACCAGCGCCTGCAGATCGGCATATTCCGTGGGCGTGAACAGTTCCATTTGCGGCGAGCGATCAATGCGTAATTGCTCCATCAAGCGGCCCGCCAGACGCTTGATATCCTCAATCTCGCTGTCGTTATGGGCCACACCCACATGGCGCAGGATCTTCTGGCGTACCTTGGAGCCGGTGCGGACGGATTCAACGATCTGGATCCGTGTGCGGTTGAGCTTTGCGTCATGTTTGGTGCGGATGAACATGGGCGAAGAGGTTAGCCATCTGAAGGCCCATGTCAATACTTTTTATAATAATGGGGCACTACAACGCGCCTCTGAGCAACCACACCTGAAAACAAACCAAAAACCCAGTCAGATCAACAAAAAGGTCGGAAGTCAGGAGAACTTGGCATTTTTCTACCGTCACATAGGCCAATGTAACAGATGGTAGACCTCACACTGACTCAAAATACACGAATCTGTTGCTGTTCAGGCGCTCTCGGCTGCGGAAACTGTACCTTTCGCCTGATAGAAGCTGGCCTTTGTACACGCTCTATTTTTGCGCAGGTGTCTTACCAGCGCTTGCCATCCCGGCTAATCCGCGCCATTCGCTGCGCATGACTTACAATACGATCATCCTTGGTGCCGGAGCAGCCGGTATGATGTGCGCCGCGCATTGCGGCGGGCGCATGTTGGTGATCGACCACGCGAAAGCGCCCGGCGAGAAGATCCGTATCTCGGGCGGCGGGCGCTGCAACTTTACGAATATGTATGCGGAGCCTGCCAATTTCCTGTCGCAAAACCCGCATTTCTGCAAATCCGCCTTGGCGCGGTATACGCAATGGGATTTCATCGATCTGGTCGGGCGTCACAGCATCGCATGGCATGAGAAAACGCTGGGGCAGTTGTTTTGTGACGACACCTCGAAGCAGATCGTGCAGATGCTGCTGGATGAGATGACCCGCGCCGGGGCTGACCTGTGGCTGCGGACCGAGGTCAAAACGCTGCGCAAGACCGAAACCGGGTTCGTGCTGGAGGTCGACCGCGAAGGTGCCCGGCGAAGCCTAACCTGCCGCAACCTAGTGCTGGCCACTGGCGGCAAGTCGATCCCCAAAATGGGTGCGACCGGTCTGGCCTATGATATCGCACATCAATTCAATCTGCGCGTCACCGATACCCGCGCTGCGCTGTTTCCGTTCACCTTCTCGGACGGGAGGTTCAAGGACCTGTCTGGCGTTTCTCTGCCCGCACGTCTGTCCAACGACCGCACCAGTTTTGACGAGGCGTTGCTGTTCACCCATCGTGGCCTCAGCGGACCATCGGTGCTGCAACTGTCCTCATATTGGCATGAGGGAGAAGCGATCCGCGTCAATCTGATCCCGGACCTGCCCTTGTTCGATCTTTTGCGCGATCAGCGACAAGCCGGAGGGCGTAAGGCGCTGACCACTGAACTCGCGCGACACTTGCCATCGCGGTTGGTGGATCACCTCTCCCAGCAAATCCCGATGAAAGGCAACCTTGCCGATCAGTCGGACGCGGCGCTGAACGATCTGATCTCGGCATTGTCAGAATGGCAGCTGACCCCCTCAGGGACCGAAGGATACCGCACCGCCGAAGTCACTCTGGGCGGGATCGACACAGATGAACTGTCGTCAAAAACGATGGAGGCCAGGGATGTCCCCGGCCTCTATGCGATTGGTGAAGCTGTAGATGTCACCGGTTGGCTTGGCGGCTATAACTTCCAGTGGGCGTGGTCCTCGGGCTACGCCGCCGGAAAGGCCATTTCCGCGCGCTAGCCTACACCATTGAATGCGCGGCCTCAGCCGACACGATCAATTGCGCGGCCTTAGCCGACAACGTTATAACCGCGTCCGCGCATGCAGTTGCGCACGATGACTTCCTTGTTCTGGTTCTTCGCGATCACGTCGGCTCCGGCCCCGATCAGAGCACCCGCCGCCGCAGCGCGACCCAGGTTGTCACTGCTGTCCTGAATGATCGCCGTAGTCGCCGCAGCACCCGCCGCACCGATCGCCGCGTTGCCAGCCGTCGATCCATCGACCGCCGCCTGAGACGCCGCCAGTTGCTGACATTGCAGCAGGTCCGACTGGTAATTGGGGCCAACCGGGCCATCAATAACGGGCACGTAGTTTGCGCCTGTATTCGTGCAAGCCCCAGCCAGCAGCAGAGCCGGGACGATCAGAAGGGATTTCGGGTTAGGCATATCCATGACCTCTTTTTGAATTTCCGAGCAGAAAAGCAAATTCTTAAACGGCTTCAAGCCGATACCCGCAAACTGTCGCTCAATCGGCAAGGAATTGCAAACAGGCTAGGCATTAAGGTGTTTTTGAACCTGCGCCGTGAAGTCATCCCCGCGTTGCTCAAAATTGTCATATTGATCAAAACTGGCGGCTGCAGGGGCCAGCAAAACGGTCTCTCCTGCCGCGCTGTCGGCTATGGCCTGCTCAACGGCAGCGGCCATTGTGGTGCAGACCTCCGCCTCGACCTTTAGCTGCATGGCAAAACCCGCCGCCTCGCGCCCAATCACATAGGCCTTGATCACCTGATCCGAGGAACCGTTCAGGGCGTCGATACCGCCTTCTTTCTCCAACCCGCCGCAAATCCAGCGGATCTTCTTGAACGCACTCAGAGCTTTCACCGCACTGTCCACATTCGTCGCCTTGGAGTCATTCACGAAAGTCACCCCACCCGCTTCGGCGATGATCTGACTGCGATGCGGCAGGCCCGGATAACTGTGCAAAGCATCCTCGATCACGCGCGGCGCCAGACCCAGAGACCGGCAAGCGGCATAGGCGGCACAGGCGTTCTGGTGATTATGCGAGCCCGGCAACCCCTTGATACCGCGCAGATCAATCGAGCCGGTCTGCCGCCCTTTGCGATACTCCGAAAGGAAGCCTTTGCGGGCAAAGACCTGCCATCCCGGACCGGTCAGTTTGCGCTCAACCGAGATGCGGATCACCCGGTCATCCGCCGGACCCTCGGCCAATTGCCCCGCCAGGAATGCACCTTCGGCCTCATCAATACCAATCACGGCACGGTCTGGCCCGCCCTCGGCAAAGAGGCGTCTCTTGGCGGCGAAATAGCCACCCATTCCACCGTGTCGATCCAGATGGTCCGGCGACAGGTTGGTGAATACCGCTACATCAGGCGTCAATGCGCGGGCCAGCTCGGTCTGATAGCTCGAAAGTTCCAGCACAACGACCGATCCATCGCCGCCGGGGTCTATATCCAACACGCCACGCCCGATATTGCCCGCCAGCTGCGCCTCACGCCCCGCCTCGGACAGGATGTGATGAATCAGGGCCGCCGTGGTCGATTTGCCGTTCGATCCTGTCACCGCGATCACACGCGGCGGCGTGTCGTAGCCGTTCCACTCCGGCCCCGCAAAGGATCGAAAGAACAGGCCGATATCGTTGTCCACCGGCACGCCAGCCTCCAATGCGGCGGCGACAACCGGGTTCGGTTGAGGGTAAAGATGCGGAATACCGGGTGAGACGATCAGCGTGGCGATCTCATCAAACGCCCCATGGCGGCGCAGGTCGAGGCATTGAAACCCCTCCCCTTCAGCAGTTTCGCGCGCGGCCGGATTGTCGTCCCAACAGATCGCCTCTGCCCCACCGGCACGCAACGCGCGTGCCGTCGCCAAACCCGACCGACCAAGGCCCAAAACGGCGACCTTCTGCCCTGAGAAACCTTTGACCGGGATCATGCCGCCCCCTTCTTTCAACTTGAATGCGCGCCACACTGCACCGAAGGAAATCCCGATGGCAAGGGCGCTTTCAGGCTCGCGCGTCAGCGCGAGCCGGGCCCAACAGGTGGCAAGGGACCGCAGGTCCTCCGAACCTGGCGGGAGCGTTACCGAACTTTCAGCGTTGCCAGACCGATCATCGCGAGGATCAGCGAGATGATCCAGAACCGGATCACGATGGTGGGTTCTGCCCAGCCCTTTTTCTCATAGTGGTGATGGATCGGAGCCATCAGGAACACCCGCTTGCCGGTGCGTTTGAAGTAGAGCACCTGAATGATCACACTCAGCGCCTCGACCACAAACAGGCCGCCAACCACCGCCAGCACCAACTCGTGCTTGGTCGCCACGGCGATCGCGCCTAACGCGCCGCCCAGAGCCAACGATCCGGTATCGCCCATGAACACAGCCGCAGGCGGTGCGTTATACCACAGGAACCCAAGGCCGCCGCCGAACAGGGCCGAGGTGAAGATCAGAATCTCACCCGTTCCGGGTACGTAGTGCACATCCAGATACTCGGTAAAGTCGACGCGACCCACCGCATAAGCGATGATACCCAGCGTCGTGGCCGCAATCATCGCGGGCATGATTGCCAAACCGTCAAGCCCATCGGTCAGGTTCACGGCATTGGCAGAGCCCACAATCACGATAACGGCAAACGGGATGTAGAGGATCCCTAGATTGACAAGCGTATCCTTGAAAATCGGCACGGCCAGTTGGTTCTGCAAAGCCTCCGGATGATGCAAAGACGCCCAGAAGGCGGCCAACACGGCGATGATGATTCCCAGTACCAGGCGCATTTTGCCGGACACGCCTTTGGTGTTCTGCTTGGAGGCCTTGGCAAAGTCATCGGCGAACCCGATCGCCGCGTAAGCCAGCGTAACGAACAGCACCATCCAGACGTAAGGATTGTCCCAGCGCGCCCAAAGCAGCGTCGACGTCACCAGCGCGCCTACGATCAGCAAGCCACCCATGGTAGGCGTTCCGGCTTTGGAGAAATGCCCCTCGGGACCGTCATCACGGATCGGTTGGCCTTTGCCCTGCCTGCGGCGCAGTACGTTTATCAGAGGTTTGCCAAACAGAAACCCAAAGATCAGCGCCGTCAAAAAGGCCCCACCCGCGCGGAACGTGATATAGCGGAAGAGGTTCCAGAAATCCCCTCCGTCCGACAGGGCGGTCAACCAATACAGCATTACAGTACCTTTCTCACACGAGGCGCACGGGCGCGCTACCCGTCAAGCGCGCCCCCTTGCCCCATTTTCCGCAGACCGTCAACAATCCGGGCCAAAGTCATGCTGAGCGAGCCTTTCGCCAGCACGGTATCGCCGCTTTCGATCAATTCCGGCAGGTGTTCAGCCATCTCGGCGCTGGTTTCGAACCACAGGCCCTTTTTGGTATCCGGCAAAGCCTCGTGCAGCGCTTTCATCAACGGGCCTATACAGTGAACCTGATCGACCTTCGCCATCGCGCTCACGTCGGACATGCCAGCATGCATTGCGACCTTTTGAGGGCCCAGTTCCTTCATGTCGCCCAAAAAGGCGATACGGCGCGTTCCGTTCGAGGCGGCCAACACATCCAACGCAGCCTCCATCGAGGTCGGGTTCGCATTGTAGCTATCATCCAAAAGTTCGATCTTTCCGCCACTCGCCAACGACAGAGTTTCCCGAACACCACGCCCCTTGACCGGGGACCAACGGCGCAAACCGTCTATTGCCTGATCCAAGTCGACACCCATCTCAACACAAGCGGCCAACGCGCCCAGCGCATTCATCGCAAAATGAGTGCCTGCCGATTGGACGTCGAAGTTAAACAGGGTGTCACCAACCTCAGCCCGTGCGTGAACGGAGTCTGGTCCAGTCGTCACGTTTGTCAGGTTGTAATCTGCAGCCTGCCGACCGAACTCAACGATTCCAGCGCTAAGGCCTTGTGCTGTCTGGCGCAAGATACCCGCATGTTCGATATCAGCGTTCACGATGGCTGCGCCACCGGGTTCCAACCCTTCAAAGATCGCCGCTTTCTCATGCGCGATGCCGGCAACGGACTCGAACGCTTCGAGGTGCACGGCCGCCACCGTAGTCACCAAACCCACATGCGGGCGCGCCTGACGTGTCAGTGGGGCAATCTCGCCAGGATGGTTCATCCCGATCTCAATCACCGCAAATTCAGCGTCTTGCGGCATCCTTGCCAATGTCAGAGGTACACCCCAGTGATTGTTATAGCTGGCGACACTGGCATGGGTTTTTCCCTGCGTTTCCAGAATGGTGGCCAGCATTTCCTTGGTTGAGGTCTTGCCAACACTCCCTGTCACGCCCACCACACGCGCCTCGGTCCGGGCACGAGCGGCCTGTCCGAGTGCTTCCAGCCCGGATTGCACATCGTCCACAATAAGCAAAGGCGCATCTTCGGACACCCCTTCAGGGACATAAGACACCAAGGCGGCGCCAGCGCCCTTCTCCAGCGCCTGAGCTACAAAATCATGCCCATCCCGCGCGGCCTTCAACGCGACAAACAGGTCTCCCGGTTGCAAAGTCCGCGTATCAATCGACACGCCATTCACAGTCCAATCACTGGTGGCGCGCCCTCCTGTCGCGGCGGCGGCCTCTGCCGCAGTCCAGAGTGTCATGCTACCCTCCCGTCTAGGGCAGCCACGGAAATGCTCGCTTGTTCCACATCATCAAAAGGTAGCACCTGATCACCTACGATCTGACCTGTTTCATGGCCTTTGCCTGCAATCAGCAGCGCATCGCCGGGTTGCAAAGCGTCAATACCCCGCAGAATAGCCTCGGCGCGATCACCTACTTCGGTCGCCTCTGGCGCACCGTCCATCACGGCGGCGCGGATAGAGGCCGGGTCTTCGCTGCGCGGGTTGTCGTCAGTGACAAAGACGATATCGGCGTGGTTGGCGGCGGCCTTTCCCATCAGCGGGCGCTTGGTTGCGTCGCGATCTCCGCCTGCGCCAACGATCGCGATCAGACGTCCCATCACATGCGGGCGCAACGCTTTCAAAGCCGTAGCGACCGCATCCGGCGTATGGGCGTAGTCCACAAACACCGCCGCGCCATTGTCGCGGGTTGCGGCCAGTTGCATGCGACCTCGAACCGTTGTCAGATGCGGTAGGGTTTCAAAAACCCGCTCAGGATCGTCGCCTGCTGCGATGACCAGCCCACAGGCCAGTAGGATGTTTTCGGCCTGGAACCCTCCGATCAGGTTCAAGCGCGTCTGGAAGGTCTTGCCCTGCCACGAGAACCGCAAATCCTGCCCGGTCGAGTCAAACCGCTGGTTCATCAGACACAGGTCGGCCTCGCCCAGCCCGACGGTCAGCACAGACTGCCCCCGCGCTTCAGCAATCTTGCGCACCTGCGCACCCTTCGGGTCGCTCAGGTTGATGACTGCGGTGCCGTCTTGCGGCAGAACCCGGTCGAACAAGCCCATTTTGGCCGCGAAATAGGCATCGAACGTCTCGTGATAATCCAGATGATCCTGCGTGAAGTTCGAAAAGCCTGCCGCGGCCAGATGCACTCCGTCAAGACGGCGCTGTTCCAGCCCATGCGAGGAGGCCTCCATCGCCGCGTGGGTCACTCCATTCTCGGCGGCCTCAGACAGGCAGCGATGCAAGGTGATTGGTTCGGGCGTGGTGTGAGCCAGCGGCGCGGTCCATGCGCCTTCGACCCCCGTGGTGCCAAGGTTGACGGCGGCGTGACCAAGCTCGGACCAGATCTGGCGGACGAATGTGGCGACCGAGGTTTTGCCATTGGTTCCGGTGACCGCAACAATCGTCTGCGGTTGCGCACCGAACCAAAGTGCAGCGGACCCGGCCAACGCTTGGCGCGGGTCTTCAACCACAACCAAGGCAGCATCGGATGCGGCCAGTTCGGCCTCGGCGATCTGCGCGCCTTCAGCGTCGGTCAGAATAGCAGCAGCGCCCATGCGCAGAGCGAATTGGATAAACTCACCCCCGTGGACACGCGTACCGGGAAGCGCTGCAAACAGGAAACCGTCTTTGACCTCGCGGCTATCGACGGCCAGCCCGGTGATGTCGGGATTCGCGCCTCCGCGCGCTGTCAGGGCCAGTTGGCTGAGTTTCTTTGTTCTTGCGCCCATGACCCACCTGTTCTCTGGCACCTTAATTCGAGGTCAGGGTTATAGCAGCGCTCGCCTCAGGCTCAAGCCGGGGTCGCAGGCCCAAAAGCGGCGCGACACGGCCGATCAACTCAGCCGCAACGGGCACCGCAGTCCAACCTGCAGTGCGGCGTTTTTCGCCATAGGCCAGAATGGAGGGTTCATCCAAAGTGACGATCAGCACATATTTCGGATCGTAAGCCGGGAAGATGGTGGCGAAGGTGGCGATCACCTTGTCATCATAATAGCCGCCACGCGGTTTGGGCTTATCGGCGGTACCGGTCTTGCCCGCCACATCATAACCTTTGACCTCAGCAAAGCTCGCCGTGCCGTCCGTCACCACTTTGCGCAGCATCTTCTGCGCCTGACGCGCGGTGTTCTCCGACATCACCCGTGGGCCGTATTGAGGGCCATTGCGGCGCAGGATCGTTGGGCTGACATAGTGCCCGCCATTGGCAATCGCCGCATACCCTGACGCCAGATGCATCGGGCTGGTCGACAGACCGTGGCCGTAAGAGATGGTGACCGTGCTCAACTCACCCCATTTCTTGGGCTTGAGGGGCGCACCGCCTGCCGCTTCGACGATCTCGAACGGGGTGGGTTCGAACATGCCCAGCGTTTCCAGAAAGCTCTGCTGGCGTTTTGAACCGATCTGCAAAGCCAGCCGTCCAGTTCCGCGGTTCGAACTGTGAACGATCACATCCGCCACGCTGATCTTGCCATAGTTCTTGCCGTTGAACTCACCAATTGGGAAACGGCCAATCTTCATCGGACCGGAGGTGTCGATGATGGTATCGGAGTTCACCAATCCAAGCTGAACCGCCTGAGCGGCGGTGAAGATTTTGAAAACCGATCCAAGCTCATACACACCCTGCACGTAACGATTGAACAGAGGGCTATCTGACGGATCAAATCCCGAGGTTGGCGGGCGCGGACGGTCATTGGGGTCAAACGAAGGCAGAGACGCGGCCGAAATCACCTCGCCCGTATGCGCATTCATCAGAACCGCTGAGGCCCCCTTGGCGTTCATGATCTTCATCCCGCCATACAGCACCTGCTCGACCGCTGCCTGAATGGTCAGGTCGAGCGACAGTTGCAGCGGCTTGCTGCCGTTGGCCGGGTCGCGCAGATAGTCGTCGAACTTCTTCTCGACCCCGGCAACACCGATCACTTCGGCAGCACTCACGCCTTCGCGGCCAAAACCCGAACCGCCAAGAATATGCGCCGCCAGCTTCCCATTCGGGTAGAGGCGCATTTCGCGTGGCCCGAACAGGATGCCCGGATCGCCGATGTCATGCACCGCCTGCTTCTGCTCGGGCGAGATGCGTTTCTTAATCCACAGGAACTTGCGTTTACCGGTGAAGTCCTTGACCAGACGATCTTTGTCGAGATCGGGGAAAATCGCGACCAGCTGATCTGCCGCCGCAATCGGGTCAATCATCAAAGGCGGTTGGGCGTATACTGAGTAGGTATCCAGATTGGTCGCTAGTATGCGCCCTTCGCGATCAACGATATTGGCGCGCTGCATTGCAATCGAAGCACCGGGCGCACTGGCCAACGGCTCTTGCGCCTCTGACGTGGCCAGCATACCCATGCGGACGCCCACAACCGAAAAGGCGCAAAAGAAGAACAGGCCCAAAACTAATAGTCGCCCCTCGGCACGAGCACGGGCGCGGTCTTTCATCTTTTCATGGCGTTGGCGGATATTCTCGCGCTCGATGACCTTTGGGTTTTCACCCTTCGCGCGGGCATCCAGAACGCGGGCCAGAGGGCGGAGGGGAGTGCGGGTCATGGAATCTGCACCTCACCCAAGGCCTGAATATCGGTGATCGCCTGCAGCTCGATCGGGTCAACAACCGGCAGGTCGGGGTCCTCGGCATAAGCGATCTGGTCCGCACGTCCGAATTGCTCAGCCCGCAAGGGCAACAGGCCCATGCGTTCGAAATTCAAATCGGCCAGCTCACGCAGGCGATCCGGGCGATTCAGATAGGCCCATTCGGCGTTCAGAACCGCCAGCCTAACCTGCGCCACGCCGATCTCACCCTGAAGGGCCTGCATTTCTTTCACAACTTGCTGGGTCCGGTAGTTCTCCTGATAGGCCCACAAGGCCAATCCGAACACGGACAGAGCGGTCAACACATACAGAATACTCTTCATCTTGCCCTTCCCCCAAGTTGCGGCATCCCGATGGCGCGGGCGTCAATCTCCCCAGCCGGAGCCTCGGTACGGATCGCGACACGCAGCTTGGCTGATCGCGAACGCGGGTTTTCCTGCAATTCCTGCTCGTCTGGCCCGACGGCCTTGCGGGTCTTAAGCGTAAACTGCGGCAGTTCCTGTTCCATCTCGGGCGCGTACCGGTTGGCACGACCCGTCTTACCAGCCCGAGACTGGAAGAACCGTTTAACCATCCGGTCTTCGATGGAGTGGAAGGTCACAACGGCCAATTGCCCGCCGGGCTTCAAAGCCCGCTCGGCAGCCATAAGACCTTGAAACAGCTCATCATATTCGGCGTTCACTGCAATCCGCAGGCCCTGAAAACTGCGCGTCGCCGGGTGCGATTGCCCCGGCTTGGGACGCGGCAGGCAGGATTCGATGATCTCGGCCAGTCGCAAGGTCGTGGTGATCGAATCCTCGGCGCGGGCTTTGACGATGGCCTTGGCGATACGCCGACTTGCACGCTCCTCACCGTAGTGGAACAGGATGTCGGCCAATTGCGCCTCGGTCGCCGTGTTGACCAGATCGGCGGCGCTTTCACCCTCCTGGCTCATGCGCATGTCGAGCGGGCCGTCTTTCATGAAAGAAAAGCCGCGCTCGGCCAGATCCAGCTGCATGGACGAAACCCCAAGGTCCAGCACTACACCGTCGAGATCCTGGGCATACTCATCCAAGCGCGAGAACACTCCGGGCTGCATTACTAGCCGGTCGCCATAGTCACCCGCCCAGTCCGCGGCCATCTCAAACGCAAGAGGATCGCGATCCACGCCAATCACTTTCTCAGCCCCGGCCTCAAGCAAACCCCTAGTATAGCCGCCTGCGCCGAAGGTGCCGTCCAGCCAAGTGCCCTCCACCGGAGACACCGCTGCTAGCAAAGGGCGCAGCAGGACTGGAATATGTGGGTTAGAAGATGAGGAGACCGCGCAGGACATGCCGTTACGCGTCCCCAACGCCATCGAGATAGACCATCGGGTCGAAATCATCCGGCAGATCGTCCATCCATTCCTCGGCCTTGGCGAGTTCCTCGACCTCATAGGTCTCGGGCTTCCAGATCTGGAAGGTGTCACCGGCGGCTATGAAGAACGCCTCATTCTCTAGGTCGATCTTATTGCGCAGCTTGGCCGGCAAAACCAGACGCCCGGTTTCATCTACATTGGTGGGAAAGGACTGACCATGGAACATACGCTGAAGCATCTTGCGCTCCATCGAGCCACGCGGCAGAGCGTCGATCTTATCGTCGACCTCATCAATCGCCTGCATGGTATAGCATTCAAGGTATTTGCGGCGGTGGTCGCCATAGACAATCACAAGCTCAGGATTGTCACCGGGCTGCCAATTGGGATCAGACGATTCAAGCACACGGCGAAACGAGGCCGGGATCGAGACCCTGCCCTTCGTGTCCACCTTATGGTGGCTTTCACCTCTAAACCTGCGCGCCAAGACGACTGTCCCTTTCGCTTGCGCCCCACTTGAATTTCACGTTCCCCCGGATGAAAAACGGCGAGTTGATCTGCTGCCACTGATCAACCCGCCGCATTGGCCCGCTTTGCGGGATGTCCAGCTGCACGCGCCACCTGGGGGGGATGTCTGCTCGCCCGCGCGCCGGATCTCTTGAGTGATGAAAGCGAGATGCCTGTATGAAACCTGATTATTTTTGGTTGGGGTCGTTTGCTGCCCCTGCTGCCTCGTCCTCATCGGATGCATTAGGGATGACATGGGAATTCATGGAAATCAATAGGAATTTTTGGGCACCGTCTAGTACGGGCTATGAAAACAAGGCGGATTTTGAGCCAATTTCAGAACCAACACACCTCATATCGACATCTAAAGTCATTCGATCGCTAGATATGGTGACCCCAAGAACCTCCCGCGATCACCCATGATTTCCCAAAAAAATTTCGAATTCTCGGAATAAATGCCGACTGAGACCCGTCAGCAACGCAGAAATCAAAGAATCACACAGAAGGAAACCGCGTGGAATGTGGCCGCTTTGATCTTCTCCCACGAATTCCCAAGCCAAGATCCAAGATCGCTTGCTCGTGATCGAGTTGAAACAAAGCGTCCATTAAACGCACAAACTTTCGCAGCTGCGCTCAAACTCCGGGCAAGTCGAATGGTGAGAAGGAAACTTTGCTCGACCAAGACTTAGCGCCCAAGGTCCCGCAAACCCCAAAAAATCATGGGTGATTTCAAACCGAGACTGACAAGGCTCTGATATCCATGCATTTGCTGCATAGCAGCATTGACGTTGCGGGCTATTGTGCAATCGCAGCATTCACTTATTTTCATCCTCAAGCAAACGCTGGCACCGGTCAGCAAGACAAGAATGAACGGAATAACAAGATGGCAATGGCAACAAACACACCGGCACTTAAAGGCACTCACTTTGGCGGTATCACCACCATGATCGAGGCCGCAAAGACACGTTTTGCCCGCTACCGCCTGTACCGCCAGACGGTAAGTGAGCTGTCCGCGCTGTCGAACCGCGAGCTGGCCGATCTCGGCCTGAGCCGAGCAATGATCCGCGGCCTGGCCCGTCAGGCCGCTGACGACTTCACCGCGCGTTAAGCGCACAGGAATACTCGAGATCAGACCCTTCCTCCTCCCTTTAGGGTCTGTAATTAGCGGCGGCGTCTCTTCTCCTCCCTGACGTCGCCGCACCAAATACCGGCCCTGCGACGCCGGACCTAGACACACCGGGCTCTCCTCCTCCCTGCTCGGTGTTGAAAGCGCGCGGTGACGTCTTCCTCCTCCCTGACGTCGCCGCGTCTTCCTCATACCGGGCTCAAACCCGGGTTCAGATACATCGGGGCTCTCCTCCTCCCTGCCCTGATGTAGAAAAGAACGGCGGTTTCCCTTCCTCCTCCCTGGGAAACCGCCGTTTTTGCTTTTTGGGCAAACGGAATAAGATCGGCGCAGTTACGATTATTCAGGAGTGCGTCATGGCCGCCTATTTCATCGCCCAGATTTCCATTCAGGACCCGGACGGGTATCAGAAATATCTTGAAGGTTTCATGCCAATCTTTGACCGGCACGGCGGGCGCCTGCTGACCATTTCGTCAAAACCCGTCGAGATCGTCGAAGGCAATTGGGCCGGAGAAGGCATCGTGCTGATGGAGTTCCCAGACATGGCCGCAGCCCGGGCGTGGAAAGACGCCCCGGACTATGTCGAATTGGCCAAGATCAGACGCAAGACAGCAACGGTCAACCTGGTGCTAGTCGAAGGTCTCTAGCGCTCAGAACGGAACGTCGTCCTTCGCGGTCAGGAAACGGGAAACAACCTTTTTCACGCCCGCTTTGTCGAAATCGACTTCGACCTTATCCCCTTCGATGCCGGTAACCGCGCCGTAGCCGAATTTCTGATGAAACACCCGCTCACCCAAGGTGAAGCTGGCAATTGCCGTGGCATCAATCACCGTATTCCGACTTTCCTTCGGCTGGGAAATTCCATACTGGCCCTGCCGCGCCTGCATCCGCTTCCAGCCCGGAGAGTTGTATACATTCGCCTCGGCCGCGCGGGTTTCGATCGTCGCAGCTGGTTGCCCACCACCATAAAGCCCCGGAGGCGTCAGAACCTCCACATGATCCTCGGGCAATTCGTCGATGAACCGCGACGGCATCGCGTTCTGCCATTGCCCGAACACCCGTCGATTGGCTGCGAAAGAAATCGTGCAGACCTCCTCAGCGCGGGTAATGCCCACATATGCGAGACGCCGTTCTTCCTCGAGGCCCTTGAGGCCCGACTCATCCATGGAGCGTTGCGAGGGGAACAAACCGTCCTCCCACCCGGGCAGGAACACGGCAGGAAACTCCAACCCCTTTGCCGCGTGGAGGGTCATGATTGAGACCTTCGCCCCGTCGCCCTCTTGTTCATTGTCCATCACCAGACTGACATGTTCCAAAAACCCTTGCAGATTCTCGAAATTGTCCAGCTGGTTCACCAGTTCCTTGAGATTTTCCAACCGGCCCGGCGCTTCCGGCGTCTTGTCGTTTTGCCAATGCCCGGTATAGCCGGATTCGTCCAAGATGATCTGCGCCAGCTCGATATGCGTGTGCTCCGGCTCACCATAGCGAATGGGCGAAACCCCATCGTCAATGACCGAGTCGTCATCGACCTCGATCCGAGGCCCCCGCGTCAGCGCATTCCACCGCGCCAATCCGTCGATCAATTCGCGCAGAGCCTTGCCGCCCTTGCCCTTTATCAACTGGTTCTCAACCGCAATCCGCGCCCCTTCGACCAGAGATACCCCGTTCTCACGCGCCACAACCTGAATCGTCTGCTGCGCCTTGTCACCAAGACCGCGTTTTGGTGTGTTCACAATCCGCTCAAACGCCAGATCGTCCTCAGGGCTGACCACCAACCGGAAATAGGCCATGGCATCGCGAATCTCCATCCGCTCGTAGAACCGAGGGCCGCCAATCACCTTGTAAGGCAGACCAATCGTCAGAAACCGATCCTCAAACGCGCGCATCTGGTGTGAGGCGCGAACCAGTATGGCGATCTGGTCGAGGTTCATCGGACGCACACCTCGCGTGCCGCCCTGCATCGCGTCGATCTCTTCCCCGATCCAGCGCGCTTCTTCCTCACCATCCCAATGGCCGATCAGACGGACCTTCTCGCCGTCCTCGGCATCGGTCCAAAGTTCTTTGCCCAGACGGCCTTCATTGCCGCGGATTACATTGGAAGCCGCGGCCAGAATATGCGGGGTCGAGCGGTAATTCTGCTCCAATCGCACCACGAAGGCGCCGGGAAAGTCCTTTTCGAACCGCAGGATGTTGCCCACCTCGGCGCCGCGCCAGCCATAGATCGACTGATCGTCATCGCCCACGCAACAGATGTTCTTGTGCCCTCCGGCCAGCAGACGCAGCCAGAGGTACTGGGCGACGTTGGTGTCCTGATACTCATCCACGAGAATGTAGCGGAACCAGCGCTGGTATTGCTCCAGCACGTCCTGATGGGTTTGGAAAATCGTGACCATGTGCAGCAGCAGGTCACCGAAATCCACCGCATTCAACTCGCGCAGGCGGGTCTGGTACTGAGCATATAGCTCCACACCCTTGTTGTTATAGGCCCCGGCATCCGCGACCGGCACTTTGTCAGGCGTCAAAGCGCGATTCTTCCAGCCGTCGATAATTCCGGCCAGCATCCGCGCAGGCCAGCGCTTGTCATCTATGTTGGCAGCCCGCACCAGTTGCTTGAGCAAACGCAACTGATCATCACTGTCCAAAATGGTGAAATTCGACTTCAGTTCGACAAGCTCAGCGTGGCGACGCAGCAGCTTGACACAAATCGCGTGGAAGGTACCCAACCATGGCATCCCTTCGGCGGGCTGACCAAGAAGACGGCCCACCCGCTCTTTCATCTCCCGCGCAGCCTTGTTGGTGAAGGTCACGGCTAGAATCTCGTTCGGACGCGCCTTGGCAGTGGTCAGAAGATGCGCAATCCGTGTGGTCAGAGCTTTGGTCTTACCTGTTCCCGCGCCCGCAAGCATCAGCACCGGACCGTCCAGCTGCTCAACCGCTTCGCGCTGCGCTGGATTGAGGCCGTCCAGATAGGGCGTAGGTCGCGCGGCCATGGCGCGCGCCGATAGCGATGCGCCCTCAAAGGCGTCCATTTCATCAAAACTGCTCATATCGGCAAACTACGCTGGATGGGCCAAAAGGAAAAGGGTTTGTTCACGGCTTGTTCGCGCGAATTTTCCCTCGGGGTCATACAAATCTTAATCATTTTCGCGCCCCCACATGCAACGAAGTTAATACTCTGTCAAAACCTCTTGCCGATGCTGCTCCGCACTTTGTGGGAGAATGTGGGCATGGAACAGACGGCAAAAGCACGCCTTATTGGCAAGCTAAAGGTCTTTGTCAGCACGGCAGTGCTGGTCGCTCTGACAGCTTTGGCTGGTTGGGGGATATATACTCTGCCCGCACCTCTTGTAGACCGCATGCTGGAATCGGATCTGCGCCATCACGCCGTACGCTTGGAAAAGAAAGTGGAAAGCCAGCTTTTTGACGTCAAGACCAGCTTCGAACGGCATATCCTCAGCCAACATGATGAGGTTTTTCTGAGCTTGCTGCCCGAAACCTCGGATATCTACCGCTTCAAGCTGTTCGATTCCTCGGGTGAGGTGTTCTGGTCGACCCGCGATGGTGATGTCGGTTCGGTGATTACCAAACCTTATTTCACGGACGTGGTGGCCATGGGCAACCTGTTCTACAAGCATGAGGAAAAGCCCATTGCCGAGGTGGATTCGCTGAACGCCAACCAGTTGGAGAATCTGGACAGCAACACCCGCCACGTCGCCGAAATTTATACGCCTGTGATTCAAAGCGGAAAATTCCTCGGCGCGATTGAGTTCTATTCCGACATCACGGATGTGAGGAACCTGTTCATTGATCGGGTTCGCATGTCGCTGATCGCGATCAGTGCGGTGGTCCTGCTGGCCTTGTCGGCGGTGATCCTGATCGTACATCGTAACAATCGCAGGCAATTGGGCGTGCTGCGCGTGCGTGCGGAGAAAGAACGAGAGTTGATGGACGACCAACTGCGTCTCGCGCGCGAGGTCCGGTTGCTGGGTGAATTGAATGAATGGCTGCAATCCAGCCGCTCGCTGGACGAGTTGTTCGACATGGTCTCACGTTTCATGACGCATATACTGCCCGAGGCTGAAGGCAGCGTTTATGTCTATTCCAACTCGCGCGATGTTCTGGACGGGTGCGCCAGTTGGAACGGTGGCACCCACAAGGCGCATATCCACCCCGAGGGCTGCTGGGGCTTGCGCCGTGGACGGACCTATGAATTCGGTGCCTCCGAGATTGATTTTGTCTGCGAGCATGCCGAACCACATGACGGTCGGGCTTATTTCTGCTTTCCGATACTCGCGCATGGCGAAACGGTCGGCTTGCTACATCTGCGTGCCCATGAGGGGAAATGCGAGGCCTTTCGCGCCAGCAAGAAACTGGCGCAGCTCTGCGCGGAACAGATAAGCATGGCGATTGCCAATGTCCGGATGCGTGATCAATTGCATGACCAATCAGTGCGCGATCCTCTGACAGGATTGTTCAACCGACGCCACATGACCGACAGCCTCCGCCGGGGAATCAGCCGCAGCCAGCAGACCGGAGCACCGCTCAGCCTGATTGCAGTCGATGTGGACCATTTCAAGAAATTCAACGACACACATGGGCATGACGCGGGTGATATGGTTCTGCGCGCTGTGGGCGCCGCCTTGGAACAGGGCTGCGACCGCGATGAGATCGCCTGCCGCATCGGTGGCGAGGAATTCATGCTTATTCTCCCCGACAACACGCCGGATGATGCGGTGACACGGGCTGAAACCCTGCGCCAAGCGGTCGAGGCGGTGTCGGTCAGATATGGCGACAAGTCACTGCCTCGGATCACGATCTCGGTTGGAGTCGCGCATTACCCTGCACATGGGACGATGCCGCAAGACTTGATGCGAGCGGCCGATGATGCCCTCTATTCAGCCAAGGATAACGGCCGAAATCAAGTGCGCGTTGCAAGTGGGCATGCCGACTCGGCGGCTGAACGTCCGGGGCCAAAATCGCTCAAACATAAGCCTGACGCGGCGTGATCCCCTTGCCGAATCACAGTGTAGGTCGGATCAAACGCCATGGACCTGCACAGCACCTATCCCGGCATTGCCGACCTGAAACGACGCGCCCGACGACGGCTTCCGCATTTTTTTTGGGAGTATACCGAAAGCGGAACAGGGACCGAAACGGCCATGCTTCGAAACCGAACGGCACTGGACTCGGTACGGCTACTCCCCGCGATTCTAAAAGGTGAACTGGAATACGACACCAGCACGCGTTTCCTGGGGCAGGAGTGCCCACTTCCCTTCGGAACCGCGCCGATCGGCATGTCGGGTCTGATCTGGCCGGACGCAGAAGGCATCTTGGCGCGTGCGGCTGCGCAGGCCTCTTTGCCTTACACATTGTCAACGGTGGCCAGCCAATCCCCGGAGGATCTGGCCTCTCATCTGGGTGAAAACGCCTGGTTCCAGCTTTACCCGCCTAGGGATCCCGAGATTCGAGCAGATTTTCTGGCCCGCGCCCGACAGGCAGGATTTAAAACTTTAGTCCTGACAGCAGATGTTCCTGTCGCGTCCCGCAGAGAGCGTCAGACACGCTCAGGGCTGACCCATCCGCCAAGGCTGACGCCGAGATTGCTGGCCCAAGTCGCGCGGCGCCCCGCTTGGGCTTTTGGGATGCTGCGACAGGGCATGCCCAAAATGCGCACGTTGGACAAGTACATCGACAACACAAAATCGATGCCGCTCACGGCCCATGTCGGATACTTGCTGCGCACGTCACCGGACATGGAATACGTCAAACGGTTGCGAGATCAGTGGGATGGGCCCTTCGTAATCAAGGGAATCATGCGCCCCGACGATGTCGAAATGCTTGAACAAGCCGGGGTGGACGCGCTTTGGGTCTCAAACCACGGAGGGCGTCAATTTGACGGTGCCCCTGCCAGCATCGAAGTTCTACCGGAGATTCGCAGTGTTACCAGCCTGCCTCTGATCTTCGACAGCGGCATCGAAGGCGGGTTGGACATCCTTCGCGCTTTGTCCAAAGGGGCCGATTTCGTCATGCTTGGACGGGCCTTTTTGTATGGGCTGGCAGCACTTGGCCCCAAGGGACCAGCGCATGTGATTGACCTGTTAAGGCAAGATATGCTCGCAAATATGGGACAGATGGGCCTTGCCGACCTTACCCAAATCAAGACGATTCATCACAAAGATTGATGCTGCGACGCAGCAACGCTACAAGAAACGCGCGAACAATGGCCGTTTGCGAGCGTTAACATGCCGGTTATACCCAGAACCACTGATACACCTGCGCGTATTCTCCGCCTATGAACACGGCCGAAACACCAAGACCGGGACCCAAAATGACCGATTTCAAGAAGATCCTGATCGCCAATCGCGGCGAGATTGCCATTCGCGTGATGCGCGCAGCCAACGAGATGGGGAAACGCACCGTTGCGGTCTTTGCCGAAGAAGACAAGTTAGGCCTGCACCGCTTCAAGGCGGACGAAGCTTATCGCATTGGCGAAGGTCTTGGCCCCGTCGCGGCATATCTGTCGATTGACGAGATCATCCGCGTCGCCAAGGAATCGGGTGCCGACGCGATCCACCCCGGCTACGGCCTGCTGTCCGAGAACCCGGACTTCGTGGATGCCTGTGTTCAGAACGGCATCACGTTCATCGGCCCTAAGGCCGAAACCATGCGCGCCCTGGGCGACAAGGCCAGTGCCCGAAAGGTTGCCATTGCCGCTGACGTGCCGGTTATCCCCGCCACCGAAGTTCTGGGCGATGACATGGCCGCGATCAAGAAAGAGGCGGCCGAGATCGGCTACCCTTTGATGTTAAAGGCCAGCTGGGGCGGCGGTGGACGCGGCATGCGCCCGATCCTGTCCGAGGATGAGCTGGAAGAGAAAGTTCTGGAAGGCCGCCGCGAAGCCGAGGCCGCATTCGGCAACGGTGAGGGCTATCTGGAAAAGATGATCACCCGTGCCCGTCACGTCGAGGTTCAGATCCTTGGTGACAAGCATGGTGAGATCTACCACTTGTATGAACGAGACTGCTCGGTCCAGCGCCGGAACCAGAAGGTCGTTGAACGCGCCCCTGCCCCCTATCTGACCGAAGAACAACGCGCCGAGATTTGTGAACTGGGCCGCCGCATCTGCGCCCATGTGAACTATGAATGCGCCGGCACTGTCGAATTCCTGATGGATATGAACACCGGCAAGTTCTACTTCATCGAGGTGAACCCCCGCGTTCAGGTGGAGCACACCGTCACCGAAGAGGTCACCGGTATCGACATCGTGCAAGCTCAGATCCTGATCGCAGAGGGCAAGACGCTGGCCGAGGCCACTGGCAAAGCGAACCAAGATGAGATCCGCCTGAACGGCCACGCTCTGCAGACCCGTGTGACCACCGAAGACCCGCTGAACAACTTCATCCCGGACTATGGCCGCATCACCGCCTATCGCTCGGCCACAGGTATGGGCATCCGTTTGGATGGCGGCACTGCCTATGCGGGCGGCGTAATCACGCGCTACTATGACTCGCTGCTGACTAAGGTCACCGCTTGGGCACCAACCCCTGAAAAGGCGATTGCCCGGATGGACCGTGCCCTGCGTGAATTCCGCGTGCGCGGTGTATCGACCAACATTGCTTTCGTGGAAAACCTGTTGAAGCACCCGACCTTCCTGTCGAATGAATATACAACCAAGTTCATCGATGAGACGCCGGACCTGTTCGCCTTTAAAAAGCGCCGTGACCGGGGCACCAAGGTTTTGACCTATATCGCGGACATCACAGTCAACGGCCATCCAGAGACCAAGGATCGCCCCGAGCCGCGCGCCGATCTGAAAGAAGCCAAGGCTCCTGCCCAGAAAGCCGAACCCCAGATGGGCACGCGCAACCTGCTTGAGCAAAAGGGCCCGCAGGCCGTGGCCGACTGGATGAAAGCCCAGCGCCAGCTACTGATCACAGACACCACGATGCGCGATGGTCACCAGTCGTTGCTGGCGACACGGATGCGCTCGATCGATATGATCAAGGTCGCGCCCAGCTATGCCGCGAACCTGCCGCAGCTGTTCTCGGTGGAATGCTGGGGCGGCGCGACGTTCGACGTGGCCTATCGCTTCCTGCAGGAATGCCCGTGGCAGCGCCTGCGCGACCTGCGCGAGGGGATGCCGAACCTGATGACGCAGATGCTGCTTCGCGGCGCTAACGGTGTTGGCTATACCAACTACCCAGACAATGTGGTGCAAGAGTTCGTGCGTCAGGCCTCGCAAGGGATTGATGTGTTCCGCGTGTTCGACTCTCTCAACTGGGTTGAAAACATGCGCGTGGCCATGGATGCGGTCGTTGAAAGCGGCAAGATCTGTGAAGGCACCGTTTGCTATACTGGCGACATTCTGGACCCGGATCGCTCGAAATACGACCTGAAGTACTATGTCGGCATGGCGAAAGAGCTGCGCGATGCAGGGGCGCATATTCTTGGCCTGAAAGACATGGCAGGTCTATTGAAACCAGCCTCGGCCAAGATCCTGATCCGCGCTCTGAAGGAAGAGGTCGGTCTGCCGATCCACTTCCACACGCATGACACCGCAGGCATCGCCAGCGCCACCATTTTGGCGGCGTCTGAGGCCGGCGTCGACGCGGTAGATTGCGCAATGGACAGCTTCTCAGGCAACACGTCTCAGGCCACGCTGGGCACTGTGGTCGAAGCGCTGCGCCATACTGAGCGGGATACCGGCCTGGACATCAAGTCGATCCGTGAGATCAGCGATTACTTCGAGGCTGTGCGTGGCCAGTACGCGGCCTTTGAATCCAGCCTGCAGGCTCCGGCCTCTGAGGTGTATCTGCACGAGATGCCCGGCGGCCAGTTTACCAACCTCAAGGCGCAAGCGCGTTCCCTGGGGCTGGAAGAGCGCTGGCACGAGGTCGCGCAAACCTATGCTGACGTGAACCAGATGTTCGGTGACATCGTGAAGGTGACGCCGTCGTCCAAGGTTGTCGGTGACATGGCGCTGATGATGGTCAGCCAGGGCCTGACACGAGAGGAAGTGGAAAGCCCTGCAACCGATGTGGCCTTCCCCGACTCGGTCGTGGATATGATGCGCGGCAATCTGGGCTAGCCTCCCGGTGGCTTCCCGCCTGCGATCCTGCAAAAGGTTCTCAAGGACGAGGCCCCCAATACCGAGCGTCCGGGCCAGAACGTACCCGCCGTCGATCTCGAGGCCACCCGCGCCGACCTGTCCAAGCAGCTGGACGGCAAAGAGGTCGATGACGAGGATCTGAACGGCTACCTGATGTATCCGAAGGTGTTCCTCGACTACATGGGCCGTCACCGCACCTATGGTCCCGTGCGCACCCTGCCGACCCGCACCTTCTTCTACGGTATGGAGCCGGGCGAAGAGATCACGGCTGAGATCGATCCGGGCAAGACGCTGGAAATCCGCTGTCAGGCCATCGGTGAGACCGACGAGAAAGGCGAGGTCAAAGTGTTCTTCGAACTCAACGGCCAGCCCCGGGTCATTCGGGTACCCAACCGCCTTGTGACGGCCACCACACAGGCCCGCCCGAAGGCCGAGGTCGGCAATGCCAACCATATCGGCGCGCCGATGCCAGGTGTTGTGGCGACCGTTGCTGTCACCGCAGGCCAAGAGGTCAAGGAAGGCGATCTGCTGCTGACCATTGAGGCGATGAAGATGGAAACCGGCATCCACGCCGAACGCGACGCCGTGGTCTCTGCCATCCATGTCCAGCCCGGCGGCCAAATTGACGCAAAGGACCTGCTGGTCGAACTGGAATAACCAGTTTAGTTTTCAAAGGCACAAGGGCCGCTCGGGGAACCGGGCGGCCTTTTTCACACTCAGGAGGAACATGATGCTGTCCATCACCCCAGTTTACGCCTCGTTGCTGGCGATCCTTTACATTGTGCTGAGCTTCATGGTCATCAGCCAGCGCCGCAGTGACAAGGTCTCTTATGGCGATGGTGGCAAGCCGGACATGCTTAAGGTTATACGGACGCATTCCAATTTCATCGAATACACGCCCTTTGCACTGCTGCTGATCACCATGGTCGAGCTTCAGGGCGCCGGGGCGCTGATGCTGAACCTGTTGGGGCTCTGTCTGTTAAGCGGCCGCCTATTGCACGCCTACGGCTTTGGCCGCAGCCCGCAGATCGTGATTCTGCGTCAGATCGGGATGGTCCTGACCTTCACTGCTATCCTCGTTGCGGCAATTGCGAACCTCGTGTTGGCGCTTTGAGCCAAGCATCCGTATTCTTGGCGAGCGCCCATATTTTTCGACCCGATGCGATCAAGCTACGACGGAAGGATGCCAACGGTTCCATTGGCTGCCTCCAGTTAAAATCGGAGTGTATGAACAACGTTGCAAACTGAGTAAATTAGCGGGTTGCGGGCCAAAAAATTTTGCCATATACGCCTGCTCATCCAGTTGGCCGTTGCCCAGGGAACATAGACCAAAATGTTCAAGGTGACGCTCTAACTTTTAAAACTTAGCCTTTCGTGGCTTGATCTGAACGAGAAAAAGATCTGGCTCTACACCAAAGGACCGAGTTGAAAAAGTGCCCCTATAGCTCAGCTGGTAGAGCAACTGATTTGTAATCAGTAGGTCCGCGGTTCGAGTCCGTGTGGGGGCACCACTTTCATGCAAAAACAGTACGTTGCCCTGCTCAAATGGTCGGCTCACACCAATCTTTGGGAACAAAGGTCAAGAGCACTTGGTGACAACAAAGCTTTGCGCGTTCGAAAAATCTGAAAACTCTGTGCGCTGTGTGAACAACATTGCTGAACGCAAAATCGAAAGCCGCCATAGTCGATACTGTAGCGAGTTAGCGTTCATGGTGTGTTTCGAACGCGAGATCGGTTTCTCCTCCCTGAGATAGGGGCGCGCTTTGTTTCCAGCGCGCCCCGTCTTTTTTGGCACGATGTCACGCTTACCGACCCAACTCTGGCTTGCGTAGAAGCCGCGCTGTCAATCGGCATTGAATAATGACCCCCCATCGGCGTCCAAATTTGACCCCCCTTGGAGCTAAGAGGGGCGTTGAGGGGGTCGTGTTTAGGTTGATTCAGGAGGGGGTGGACAGCAGGTCAAACCGAAAAGAGAGCGTAGCTCGACTGAAGGTTTGACCTGCTGTCTGTTTTGAATTTATTCCCCGATTTCGAGGTTAGTCGCGGTGGTTAATTCGCCAGCTTTCGTTCCCGGTTTCGATGATATCGCAATGGTGTGTCAGTCGATCCAGGAGAGCAGTGGTCATTTTGGCATCTGTGAACACACTCGGCCATTCAGCAAATGCGAGGTTGGTTGTTAGCAGAATAGACGTTCGCTCGTACAGTTTGCTGATGAGATGGAAGAGTAATCGTCCACCAGACTCTGCGAACGGCAGATAACCGAGTTCGTCTATAATCACGAGGTCGACGCGGATCAGCTGCTCGCTGAGCCGCCCGGCGTTGCCTTCGCGATGTTCAGCCTCCAGCTTGTTCGCGAGATCCACAGCGCTGAAGAACCTGACCCGCCGGCGGTTATTGACCGCGTGGCCCCCGATCGCTGTTGCGAGATGCGTTTTGCCCGATCCGGTTCCACCGACCAGCACGCCATTCCTGGCCTGGTCCATAAAATCGCCGTCATGAAGATTGCGCACGACTTCCTCGTTGACGGGGCTGACCGTGAAGTCGAACTCAGGTAAGGACTTGCAGACCGGGAACTTTGCGGCACCCATCTGATACCGGATCGAGCGCGCAGTCTTTTCGGCCAGTTCGGCCGTGAGGAGTTCGGCCACGACCTGTTGGGGCCGCCAGTTGTTTTTGGCTGCGGCCTGCATCACTTCGTCAAAGCAGTTGACGATGCCTGGCAACTTCAGTTGACGGGCAAGTTCGAGAATTTCCTTACGCAGTTGCATGGGAGCCTCCAAGCCTGTCATAGCGAGCGCAATCCGCGATCGGTGCCATTTTCAGCTGCAGGTGGGCAGGCGGCTCAATCGCCTTTGGCGGCGGGGGATTGGTGCGCCGAGAGACAATGTTCAGGATCGCATCGGCCTTGCGCAGGCCAGATTTTAGAGCTTCTTCGCAGGCAGCCTCGACCACATCAATGTCGTGCTGGTAAGCAGCGAAAAGAATATCGGCAAGTTGCCGGTCTCCGTCGGATGTGCCCCGCAGATGGGTCCAGATCTGCGTCATTGCCGGTGGTAGGTCCCAGTCACGGAACGGTGCTCCATTGCGCAGAGCGCCAGGCTTGCGCTTGAGGACGGGCACATAGTGCCAAGGGTTGAAGATCGTTTTTCCTCGGCCGAAGCACCGTTCGTGCTCTCCGACAATCTCACCGTCTTGGCGCAGGACAATCCGCGTGGCGTAGACCTGCAACTGGACCTGACGTCCAACAGCTCTTGCCTCAACGCTGTATTTGTTTCTTTCGAAGTTGATCAGGCAGGTTCGGCTCACGGCGACCGTCTTTTCACGGAACCCGACGAAGGGCTTCTGCAGATGCGTCAGCAGCGGCTTTTCCTGCTGGAACTCCTCCCAGACCGTCACCTCCAGGTTTTCCGGATGCCGCAGTTCTTTTGCGCGTTTGATCGCGTCTTTTTGCAGCCGGGCATTCAATTCATCGAAGTCGGCCACCTCCAGACGCGGTGTAAAACTATAGGCGCGGCTCTCCTTGACCAGATTCTCAACCTGACCCTTCTCCCAACCGGCCGCGCGCGTACAGGCGATCGGGTTCACCAGATGATGAGAACACATCCGGGAGAATGCCTTGTTGAACTTTCTTTCCTTGCCCGACAGGATCGCATCGACGGCGGTCGTCATGTTATCGTAGATCCCGTTGATGCAGCCTCCACCAAAGAATTTGAAGGCCTCGTCGTGGGCATCAAAGACCATCTCCTGCGTCTCGCGCGGATAGGCAATGGAGAATGGCATGCGGCTATGGCAAAGTTTGAAATGGGCAACCTTCACGGTCGTGAGTGCACCGTCCATCAAAACCGTCTCCACACTCCAGTCGAACTGGTACGCCTCCCCAGGATCAAAGATCAGCGGGATGAACGCCTGCGCCTGTTGTCGGCCGTGCGCAATGCGCCAATTCTTTGTGTAGCGTCGAACACTGTCATACCCGCCGCCAAAACCATCATCGGAGAGTTCCTTCCAGATTTTGGTCATCCGCTTGCGGTGTTTCTTCGGAAGCGCCTCGTTCTCCTCAAGCGTTTCATCCAGACGCGCGCGCCAAGGCCCGAGCACCGGGTATGGCTGCGATTTGCGCTCATATTTGAACTCCGTCACTCCCGATCGGATTATCTTTCGAACCGTTGCACGGCTCAAATTGAGCGAACGGCAAATTTCCTTGATGCTCTTTTTTTCGATCAGGTGTAAGGTAAGCGTAACGAGGCACACACATGGCATTTCAGCTTGACTTTTGAAAGTTCCATGGCAGGAGCTCGTCGATACGGCTTTGGGGGTGACCGGCTGCTATTTTTTGGAGCGTTGAGGTCAGATATGCATTGGGTTCCACGCCGTTCAACTTCGCGGTCTGTATCAGAGATGCGATACGGCCCCAACTGGCGCCGCCTTCATCATGACCCGCAAACAGTGCGTTTTTCCGCCCAAGGGCAATTGGTCTTTGGAGATTTTCGACGTTGTTGGAGTCGATCTCAACCCGGCCGTCACTGAGAAAGACCTGCAAGCCGTCCCAATGTTTGTGAATGTAGTTGAGCTTTTCACCAAGTCTGGATTTTTTAGAGACCTGCAGGCGCTGCTCCTGAAGCCAGGTGCCGAACTCGGCAACCAAGGGCGCGGTTTGTGTCTGGCGCGCAGACAGGCGCTGTTCGGGTGGAAGGCCCCGAATTTCAGTTTCAATTGCGTAAAATTCGGCAATCCGACGCAAGCCCTCTGCTGCGATCCCGGACTTGTCGCGGTCAAAGACCTCCTTCAGTTTGCGGCGAGCGTGGCTCCAACAATAGGCGGCTCGGATCGGAGAGCCCCCTTTCCGCGTTGGCCGCATCAACCGATTATACCCCTGATACCCATCCAACTGCAGAACACCGTTGAACCCCTTGAGAAACTTCTCTGCGTTTTCGCCAGCCCGACCGGGTGCATAGAAATAAACAACCCCTGGTGGTGCATCGCCCCTCCAGGATCGGTCGTCACGTGCCAACGTCCAGAAATAACCGGTTTTCGTTTTACCCTCTCCCGGATCGAGGACTGGGACCGTGGTTTCATCCATGAACAGTTTGGTCGAAGACTTCAGGTGTTCCGCCAGCCGCTCAACAACCGGCTTGAGGTGGAACGCGGCCTTTCCGACCCAGCCCGCGAGCGTGGCGCGATGAATGTCGATGCCAGAGCGCACAAGTATCTGCGATTGACGGTACAGAGGAAGGTGGTCTGCATACTTGCTGACCAACACGTGCGCGATGGCCGCTTCGGTCGGAAGTCCGCCCTCGATCAGCCACGATGGTCCCGGTGCTTGTTTCACGCCTCCAGCACATGACCGGCAGGCATATTTCGGACGGACCGTTACGATCACACGCAACTGCGCGGGCACGATGTCCAGCCGTTCACTGCGATCTTCACCAATCTTATGCATCGCGCCGCATCCGCACGGACATTCAACACTGTCAGGTTCGATCACCTGTTCGATCCGCGGCAGATCTTCAGGCAGATTGCCGATATTGCGCTCAGGCGCTTTCCTGGGCTTTGCCTTTTTCTCTTTGTCACAGGATTGAGTGGCTGCCTCGCTTGAGGCCTCCGCCTCGCTGAGCGCAACTTCAAGATCTTCGGCCCCGAGATTACGCTCGTCCTGAGTTAGTTTTTCCGATTTCTTGCCGTAAAGCGCCCGCTTCAATTCCGCAATCAGGCTTTCATAACGAAGGATCAAAGCGTTTTGCTCTGCAATCTGTTGGTCTTGACCCGTTATCTGCCGATCTTGATCCGATATTTGCTGGGCCTGATCTGCAATGTGCGCCCCCTGATCTGATATGCAGGCGCTCTGCTTGGTTGTCAGTTCCTCCAACTCGGCAACCCGACGTGCATTGTCCTCGACAAAGGCCTGAACAGCCTCTTTATGTTCGGCGGGCAGAGCATCAAGATTGAAACCATTGGAGTCGGCAGTCATACCTGCGAGCATACACAGCCCGAACTTCTAAATCCTGCCCAATCAACCGCCTGATTCACTCTGCCGCAGTTGGCCGCCGCGTCTCGACAGGTTTGACCTTCCGCCAGTCCAGACCAGAAAAAAGCGCCTCAAACTGTGCTCTGTTCAGCGTCATCACCCCATCGCGAATAGCAGGCCAGACGAAGTCTGTATCTTCCAGACGCTTATAAGCCATAACCAGACCTGACCCATCCCAAAAAACCAGCTTCAGCCGATCCGTTCGCTTCGCGCGAAATACGAACACCGTCCCGCTGAACGGGTCTTCCCGCAGAACCGACTGCACCAGAGCACATAAGCCATCATGACCCTTGCGAAAATCCACCGGCTGTGTGCTGACCAGAATGCGCAACTTCTGTGCAGGGAAAATCATTCAACAACCCCAACCGCTCGGGCAATCTCGGCAATTCGCTGTGCCGATGTATCGGTGCCCAAATTGATCGACACCCCGCGGAAAACGATCTCGACCTTTTCCGCTGGTGACGATGGCGGGCGAACCTGCGGCTGAACACTTGCCTCATCACCGTCACAAAGAACCACGGGCGCAAACTCAACATGTTCATCAGGCTCCGGAGCTGGAAGCACCAGTTTCCCATCTTTTGCCAGACAACGCCATTCCGACAATCGGTTCGCATTGACCCCGAATTTACCAGCCACAGCTTTTACCGTCGCCCCCGGCTTCAAAGTCTCGGCAACAATGTATGCCTTCGCATCATGCGACCATCGGCGACGGCCATCAACTTGATACTCAACGCCCAACGAGCGGAGGAACTCCGTCATCGACTCCATGGAGAAAATCCTTATCCCTGTTACGATAAGGAAAATCTGACAGCGCAGGGGCTAGCGCGCGAGGCAAAAAATGGGTGAGCACCTCGTTACGCTTACGGTGTAAGCGACGCACTTTTCTAATAGTTTCCACGCAAATCATCCCGCTTGCCTCTCCATCGACTGCTCAATGAAAAGGATGTCTACAACCATAGGGAGGGGTCAAATTTGGACGCCGATTTCCCCGCTTAGGGGGTCAAAATTGCACGCTTTTCTACAAAGAGGCGGAAAGTCAGTGATCATTCGCTCGTTCGGAAGCGTGAGTTTTGAACGAAAAACACTGTGACCAGTGGAACGATCACCGAGATCACGGCCACGGAGATCAGCAAGTACCCAAGTTGACTGTAGTCAGCGGTTGACGTGACCTCACCGGTTTCCGGGTTTGTGACAGCGCGCGTGACGACGTATGTCTGGTTGAGGTATTTGGTGCTTAGGCTGCTGGCCGACAGAGCCATGTTTGTGAACGATGCCATCACCGCAAAGAAGGTCGCTTTCAACTGAACAGGGGCATTGCGTGCGATCCAAGCCAACATCGGGACCATGGCGATCTGTCCAAGCGGCGACTCAACGGCTGTATCAAGAATGGCAATGAACCTTGCATCGATAACTCCGCCGGTACGCGCCGCCGTCCATTCGTGCACGCCATAGTAGAGCGCAAGGTTGGGCAGGGCGAGAACGCCCGCCGCAATCGTCAGCAACACCACCACATGCGCAATGGAGCGATTGGCCATAAATGGTCGAAGGACGACTAACCCGAACAGGGCCAGCATCGAAGTCAACAAAGCCAATATTGCCAGGAATTGCTCATCGAACCCCAGTTCATCGATTTCAAACCATGTCAGGCCTGGTCCCGGTAGCGGCACAGCGCGGAATACAAAAATGATTGTCGCTGTCCCGATTAGGGCTTTAGCTTGGGCCGGTTCCAACTCTTTCAGCAGACGCGACATGAGGTAGAGGATCACCGTCAGGGAAACCGCAAAAACGGTCTCTTGCGCAAATTCGAAATCCGCGGTTCCCAGCACGATGCTAAGCAAAACGAATGCAAGACCGCCGAGCAATATGGACCATCTGACTTCGGTGGCTTCATCCGGCGTATGTGGCGGGTGGCCGCGCTTGACAAGCTGACGCTGGATAAAGCTGTGAAGAACCACTCCACTGACGGACAACACCGGTATGGCCAGAGCTATCAGGTATACTTGGCCATAAAGCGCAAGGCGTTCGGATTTTTGCAGTTCTTCGGTCCCAGAGAATATCCAGATGTTTACAGCCGCAACCGCCGCGAACCCGGAAATGATCGAAACTCTGCCCAAGGTTTGCATCGTCGTGTGCTGAGCACGGGTTTCTTCTGGCGTAAACGGTAGGCCGCGCTGGTCAACCTTTGGGACCGCCTCAACAGTCATGGCGTCAGCGACAACATCCTGAATGGCGTAGCCGGAAGGCGCCAAGAGGAGGGCAACAACATACCAGTCTTCCAACGGCATGAACTTGGACATCTGTGCAGGCGCGGTCACGAGACCGTACATTGTGAGCAAAGACAATGTGATCAAGGATGCGCCGAACAAGATCAGCAAGGACTTCCAACGCCAAAATAAGTCCACGACATGGCCAAGTGGCATTTTGAGGATCCAAGGGAGACCGGCCCAAAATGCAAGTCCTGCAACGAAAGAGGCGGATAAATCGAGATAATCTTTTAGAAAAAAAGCGCCTACGACCGAGGTCAGGCCGGACACGCCAGCCGCGAAATAGACCATCAGTGGCGGCAAATAAGACCATTGCAGCTGCTGAGCCAGATCCACAAACGTTCTATGCCACCAGGCCGAAAGCTTTGATCCTATGGAAGTTTGGTCAGTCGTCATATGCCGTGGCAGCTCGTTGAGGCCTTTGGGTCGTTGTATCTAGTTAGAGAAATCCAGATCCGAAAAGCAATGTACTGGTGATCACCCCAAAGATTGGTACCACAAGAGGAACGCGGAAGTGTTTGGCGGCCTCGTCCGGCTTCATCTTCAGCAGGATCAGCGCGACATTGACCAGTACAAAGACACCTAGAACGATCTGAGACGTGCGCTCTGCCAGAGTACCAATCGGTATAGTTTGGGTCAGCAGAACGATGATCGCCACGACCAGTAAAGTAGCGACAACTGGTGTCTGAGTTGCTTTCGGGACAACCGCCAAAACCTTTGGCAAATGGTCACGGTCCGCCAGGCCGTAGATCACGCGCGAGGCCATGATCATCTGGATCAGTACTCCATTGACTGTCGCCACAATCGCGACTGCGGAAAAGCCTTGTTTGATCACCTCGGGTGCGTTTGAAAACACAAGCGCGAGGGGGGCTGCAGATGTCGACAGAACATCGATCGGAACAACAAGTAGAACCGTCATTGACGTTCCCAGATACAACACGGTCGCCAGAACGAGCGTAAGTAAAATCGCTTTTGGGATCGTGCGGACGGGGTCTTTGACCTCTTCCGCGACATTGGCCATGTCCTCGAAGCCAACAAATGCAAAGAAGGCGAGGAGTGATGCCGCGAAAATGCCTCTCCACGCGTCGAGTTCAAGCGGCGGAAGCATCGAACTGATCCGGTATCCCTGCGGATCCTGAACCGACATGCCCCAGCCAATCACAAATAGAAGGCCTGCGATCTCGATGATCGTAATAACAGCCGCAACGAAGACCGACTCAGTTATCCCCCAGAGCGCGATTAGACCCATGATCAAAACGACGCTGATGGTCAAAACAGGGATCGCAAAACCGGTTAAAGCGTGCAGGTATGACGCTGCGCCAATTGCAACTGCAGAGGCAGAGATAATTCCAGAAGCTGCGACCGCGAGCCCGACGAAAACCGCCATCCATCTTTTCTGGAATCCCGCCTCAACATAGGCTGCTTCACCTGCGCTGACGGGAAATCGCGTTGCGAGTTCTGCATATGAAAGCGCGGTGAGTGATACGACAAGCGCGGCTACAACGAACGAAAACGCTGCAAACGGTCCGGCAATATCTGCTGTCGCGCCGACTAAAACGTAAATACCCGCTCCGACCGTTACCCCAAGGCCATAGAGCGTGAGCAACGGGGTAGTAAGGGCTCGTCTGAGTTTCTGTTCGTTTGGATCAACAGAGTTCATAAGCGATTTTCACCAACTGCTCATTCAGAACGTCGTCAGTGGCGTCCTTCCCAGTTTTGTCCGCGATTGGCGGAGCGGCGCGATCAGATGGTCAAAGTTGCACCGAATGCCTTGTGTCTCAACGTCTGGGCGCATAGGGCGCCAATAAACTACCTGGGGGCTCGCCACCACTTCTGCCGAGCCCCCAGTGGGTGGAACTTCCACTCCTTCAGAATTCCGTTCACCTTTGTGTTTGCTTGGGGACAGACCGGTGAACGTAGAACAAGCTGAAACATTCGTATTTCACTATGTGATTCCTGTTGGTGCTTTGATCTATGTCAATCAACTCGCGGCCGCAGGTCTGCGAGGCTGAATCCCAACCAACTGTCGTTTGTCGTCAGACTTAAAGACAAAGCAAACATGTAAGGGGGTTTTGAGATTTAGGGTGGAAGGCAATTCGTGATGCTCTGGAACCTGTTACCAGCCCTGGGCGGCATCGGCCTGTTCCTTGTAGGCATGCTGTTGATGACGGACGGTTTGAAGGCTTTGGCAGGGGCGCAACTGCGAGATATTTTGGGCCGGTTCACGTCGACACTGTCAATCGGCATTGAATAATGACCCCCCATCGGCGTCCAAATTTGACCCCCCTTGGAGCTAAGAGGGGCGTTGAGGGGGTCGTGTTTAGGTTGATTCAGGAGGGGGTGGACAGCAGGTCAAACCGAAAAGAGAGCGTAGCTCGACTGAAGGTTTGACCTGCTGTCTGTTTTGAATTTATTCCCCGATTTCGAGGTTAGTCGCGGTGGTTAATTCGCCAGCTTTCGTTCCCGGTTTCGATGATATCGCAATGGTGTGTCAGTCGATCCAGGAGAGCAGTGGTCATTTTGGCATCTGTGAACACACTCGGCCATTCAGCAAATGCGAGGTTGGTTGTTAGCAGAATAGACGTTCGCTCGTACAGTTTGCTGATGAGATGGAAGAGTAATCGTCCACCAGACTCTGCGAACGGCAGATAACCGAGTTCGTCTATAATCACGAGGTCGACGCGGATCAGCTGCTCGCTGAGCCGCCCGGCGTTGCCTTCGCGATGTTCAGCCTCCAGCTTGTTCGCGAGATCCACAGCGCTGAAGAACCTGACCCGCCGGCGGTTATTGACCGCGTGGCCCCCGATCGCTGTTGCGAGATGCGTTTTGCCCGATCCGGTTCCACCGACCAGCACGCCATTCCTGGCCTGGTCCATAAAATCGCCGTCATGAAGATTGCGCACGACTTCCTCGTTGACGGGGCTGACCGTGAAGTCGAACTCAGGTAAGGACTTGCAGACCGGGAACTTTGCGGCACCCATCTGATACCGGATCGAGCGCGCAGTCTTTTCGGCCAGTTCGGCCGTGAGGAGTTCGGCCACGACCTGTTGGGGCCGCCAGTTGTTTTTGGCTGCGGCCTGCATCACTTCGTCAAAGCAGTTGACGATGCCTGGCAACTTCAGTTGACGGGCAAGTTCGAGAATTTCCTTACGCAGTTGCATGGGAGCCTCCAAGCCTGTCATAGCGAGCGCAATCCGCGATCGGTGCCATTTTCAGCTGCAGGTGGGCAGGCGGCTCAATCGCCTTTGGCGGCGGGGGATTGGTGCGCCGAGAGACAATGTTCAGGATCGCATCGGCCTTGCGCAGGCCAGATTTTAGAGCTTCTTCGCAGGCAGCCTCGACCACATCAATGTCGTGCTGGTAAGCAGCGAAAAGAATATCGGCAAGTTGCCGGTCTCCGTCGGATGTGCCCCGCAGATGGGTCCAGATCTGCGTCATTGCCGGTGGTAGGTCCCAGTCACGGAACGGTGCTCCATTGCGCAGAGCGCCAGGCTTGCGCTTGAGGACGGGCACATAGTGCCAAGGGTTGAAGATCGTTTTTCCTCGGCCGAAGCACCGTTCGTGCTCTCCGACAATCTCACCGTCTTGGCGCAGGACAATCCGCGTGGCGTAGACCTGCAACTGGACCTGACGTCCAACAGCTCTTGCCTCAACGCTGTATTTGTTTCCTGACTTCCGACATTTTTTCGTATAAGTCATTGATATTATTATGCCTTGGTTGCCAAAAGGCACTACACGGACTTTTTTCGCCAGCGATTGTTTCGGAGTGTTGAGGGAGCTCAGGCTTTGGTCTGGCCAGTTTTTCGGGTGCGCCCGGGGGGTATCTTGAAAGGGGCTTCGTTCCAGGTCAGGCCGACGCAGGTGAGGATGCGTCTGGCATCGACCGTGGCATGGCTTGGCATGCCGTAGCGGTCAGGGGTGCCTTTGTGGCGCAGGATCGAGAGCTGCAATGCGTTCAACTCGTTGCGGATACGAGCCGGGCTCATCGGGTGTCCGAGCAGGTCCAGATGCTTGCGCAGGTGCTGCAGGCAGCAGAAGGCCATGTAGCAGATGGCGATATGGGCCCGGACCCGACGCGGCGACCAGTGATAGATGGGCCGGATTTTCAGATCGTGCTTGTTGGTGCGGAAGCAGGCTTCGATCTCCCACAACTGGTGATAGCGGGCAATGACGTCCTGTGCCTCCAGTTCGTCCGCACCATGAACAACAATGGCATGCAGCCCGTCCCATTGTGCCGCTGCCTTGATCTTTGCATCATCCAGCGTGACGTCCCCGCTGTCGGGGAAGGCCAGGAAGCGGCCATATCCCCGGCTGCTGAAGCTGCCGGGTTTGCGAGAGCGCTTGAGCTTCTTGTGCAGCTTTTCGATTGCCTTGTCGCGCTTGTGGGCATCATTGCGTGCCCGGGTGGGTGACCAGGTCACAATGACCCGCGCTCCCTCCTGGTCGATCACCTTGTACCAGCCCTTCTCGGTTGCCTCTTCAGAACCGTGTCCAGCCCAAGGCTGGCGTCCCTCCGGGCTCAAAATGTTCGCCTTCACGGCGGCCGGGGCGGACTTCATGCGATAGCCGAGGATGTAGGGCAGACCCTTGTTCTGCAACATCTGCTGGTTGTCCTTGCTGAGCATGGCGGCATCGGCCACGAACGTGACCCTGGCCACGTCGAAGCGTCCCTCCAACGCCTTCAGCGCAGCTTCCAGCGTATGACCTTCCCAGGTGTTTCCCGGGAAGAGTTCATAGCCCACAGGCAGCCCATCGGAGGTGACGATCAGCGCCAGCATGACCTGAGCGCGGTGATGCTTGCCATCCTTGCTGAAGCCCTTGGCCAGAAGATGATCCTGCTCGACCCCGTCCGCATCCTCGGCCGGGTCCTCGCGCTCGGTGTCAAAGGCCAGGGTCGTGCAATCGTAGAACAGCACGGTCACTGGCCCGCCCAGCAACTTCTCTGCCGCCGCGTGAGAGGTTTTGCAAATCCCGTCTATCACCGGCGTATTGATGTAATCCATGCTCCGATAGACCACGTCCAGATTGAGCGTGATGCCTGCCTGGTTCTCCAACGCCTCCACGGTCGCGCGCTTGCTCTCGGGCTGTGCGATCCGCGCCATAACCAGCTCTTTCACAATGCGATTGGCACTTTTACGCGCCGCCCCCAGAAGGGCCCCCCAACCCAGTTGGTCATACATCGTCCCCATGACATCCCGCAGACCCAGAGAGACCCGCGCCTCCTCACGGCACTCGGCAAGATCAACGCCAAGCTTGTCCGGCCGCGGAGCGCGGCGCACCAGCGCCTGCAGATCGGCATATTCCGTGGGCGTGAACAGTTCCATTTGCGGCGAGCGATCAATGCGTAATTGCTCCATCAAGCGGCCCGCCAGACGCTTGATATCCTCAATCTCGCTGTCGTTATGGGCCACACCCACATGGCGCAGGATCTTCTGGCGTACCTTGGAGCCGGTGCGGACGGATTCAACGATCTGGATCCGTGTGCGGTTGAGCTTTGCGTCATGTTTGGTGCGGATGAACATGGGCGAAGAGGTTAGCCATCTGAAGGCCCATGTCAATACTTTTTATAATAATGGGGCACTACAACGCGCCTCTGAGCAACCACACCTGAAAACAAACCAAAAACCCAGTCAGATCAACAAAAAGGTCGGAAGTCAGGAGACTCTGCGAACGGCAGATAACCGAGTTCGTCTATAATCACGAGGTCGACGCGGATCAGCTGCTCGCTGAGCCGCCCGGCGTTGCCTTCGCGATGTTCAGCCTCCAGCTTGTTCGCGAGATCCACAGCGCTGAAGAACCTGACCCGCCGGCGGTTATTGACCGCGTGGCCCCCGATCGCTGTTGCGAGATGCGTTTTGCCCGATCCGGTTCCACCGACCAGCACGCCATTCCTGGCCTGGTCCATAAAATCGCCGTCATGAAGATTGCGCACGACTTCCTCGTTGACGGGGCTGACCGTGAAGTCGAACTCAGGTAAGGACTTGCAGACCGGGAACTTTGCGGCACCCATCTGATACCGGATCGAGCGCGCAGTCTTTTCGGCCAGTTCGGCCGTGAGGAGTTCGGCCACGACCTGTTGGGGCCGCCAGTTGTTTTTGGCTGCGGCCTGCATCACTTCGTCAAAGCAGTTGACGATGCCTGGCAACTTCAGTTGACGGGCAAGTTCGAGAATTTCCTTACGCAGTTGCATGGGAGCCTCCAAGCCTGTCATAGCGAGCGCAATCCGCGATCGGTGCCATTTTCAGCTGCAGGTGGGCAGGCGGCTCAATCGCCTTTGGCGGCGGGGGATTGGTGCGCCGAGAGACAATGTTCAGGATCGCATCGGCCTTGCGCAGGCCAGATTTTAGAGCTTCTTCGCAGGCAGCCTCGACCACATCAATGTCGTGCTGGTAAGCAGCGAAAAGAATATCGGCAAGTTGCCGGTCTCCGTCGGATGTGCCCCGCAGATGGGTCCAGATCTGCGTCATTGCCGGTGGTAGGTCCCAGTCACGGAACGGTGCTCCATTGCGCAGAGCGCCAGGCTTGCGCTTGAGGACGGGCACATAGTGCCAAGGGTTGAAGATCGTTTTTCCTCGGCCGAAGCACCGTTCGTGCTCTCCGACAATCTCACCGTCTTGGCGCAGGACAATCCGCGTGGCGTAGACCTGCAACTGGACCTGACGTCCAACAGCTCTTGCCTCAACGCTGTATTTGTTTCTTTCGAAGTTGATCAGGCAGGTTCGGCTCACGGCGACCGTCTTTTCACGGAACCCGACGAAGGGCTTCTGCAGATGCGTCAGCAGCGGCTTTTCCTGCTGGAACTCCTCCCAGACCGTCACCTCCAGGTTTTCCGGATGCCGCAGTTCTTTTGCGCGTTTGATCGCGTCTTTTTGCAGCCGGGCATTCAATTCATCGAAGTCGGCCACCTCCAGACGCGGTGTAAAACTATAGGCGCGGCTCTCCTTGACCAGATTCTCAACCTGACCCTTCTCCCAACCGGCCGCGCGCGTACAGGCGATCGGGTTCACCAGATGATGAGAACACATCCGGGAGAATGCCTTGTTGAACTTTCTTTCCTTGCCCGACAGGATCGCATCGACGGCGGTCGTCATGTTATCGTAGATCCCGTTGATGCAGCCTCCACCAAAGAATTTGAAGGCCTCGTCGTGGGCATCAAAGACCATCTCCTGCGTCTCGCGCGGATAGGCAATGGAGAATGGCATGCGGCTATGGCAAAGTTTGAAATGGGCAACCTTCACGGTCGTGAGTGCACCGTCCATCAAAACCGTCTCCACACTCCAGTCGAACTGGTACGCCTCCCCAGGATCAAAGATCAGCGGGATGAACGCCTGCGCCTGTTGTCGGCCGTGCGCAATGCGCCAATTCTTTGTGTAGCGTCGAACACTGTCATACCCGCCGCCAAAACCATCATCGGAGAGTTCCTTCCAGATTTTGGTCATCCGCTTGCGGTGTTTCTTCGGAAGCGCCTCGTTCTCCTCAAGCGTTTCATCCAGACGCGCGCGCCAAGGCCCGAGCACCGGGTATGGCTGCGATTTGCGCTCATATTTGAACTCCGTCACTCCCGATCGGATTATCTTTCGAACCGTTGCACGGCTCAAATTGAGCGAACGGCAAATTTCCTTGATGCTCTTTTTTTCGATCAGGTGTAAGCGACGCACTTTTCTAATAGTTTCCACGCAAATCATCCCGCTTGCCTCTCCATCGACTGCTCAATGAAAAGGATGTCTACAACCATAGGGAGGGGTCAAATTTGGACGCCGATTTCCCCGCTTAGGGGGTCAAAATTGCACGCTTTTCTACACGTTACGCTTACGTTCTTCGTCATTGGGTGGCGTTGCGGATCACGCATGACCTCCCTCTCTCAACCTTGATAGTGAACGTGCTTGGCAGCCTGTTGCTTGGGCTGTGGCTGGGCTATCTGGGAGGCCCCGTCGACATGGGCGAGCAGGAAAAGCGGCTGGTATTCGGCTTTTGCGGCGGGTTTACCACTTTTTCCAGCTTCGCCTATCAATCGCTAGAGCTGCGACGCAAGCAAACTCTGGCTCTGGCCGCAGGCAATATCGTCGTCAGCCTTGTGATGTGTTGGGGCGCGTTGTGGTTGGGTCTCGTCATAACACGCTGACGTACCGGCTACATTGCGTGCATATGCATTCGGACCGCAAGGTTGCCCAAGATCCAGACCGTTCCGAGAATGATGATCAACAGAACAAGGGTCGAGAATAGGATCAGATCCAGATCCTCGCGGCTGCTGCGACGACGATCTATGTGCAGGAAATAGACCAGTTGAAAGATCAACTGCGCCAGACCCAACAGACCGATGGTCAGATACACTCCGGTCGTTTCAATACCAAACACCTGCGCAACGCCAAACATCGCAAGTGTTAAAAGCAGCGAACCTCCATAGCCGATGACATAGCGCCGCCGCTCGCGTCGATGCATTTCGGAGCGTTTATCCATAGGTCAGACCTCCGAAATAGACGATTGTGATGATGCCGATCCAGATCAGGTCGAGAAAGTGCCAGAACAAAGCAAGCCGCACGACGCGGGAGATGACCAGATCGATCATGCCCATGACCCGCAGTTGTATGCCCAAAACAATCAACCAAACACAGCCCGCCGCCACGTGCAGCCCATGCAATGGCACCAGCCCGTAGAAGGCAGAAAGGAAGCCGCTGCGCTGCGGGATACCGCCCTTCTCGACCATTGCCATGAAGTCCCGGACCTCCAGCACAAGGAAGCTGAGGCCAAGGAACAGCGTTACTCCGAACCACAGAATGATCTTTGACCGTGGCAGGTTGTATTTCAGAGCCAGCATGGCCAACCCAACGGTCAGGCTGCTGGTCAACAGGATCATGGTCTGCGCGAAGATGCTTTTGAGGTCGAACAGCTCGTGCGGGCCGGGACCACCCGCCTGCGCGTCGATCATGGTGATGTAGATCGCGAACATCAGGCCGAAATAAACCAGATCGCTCATCAGGAAGACCCAGAAGCCGAAGGTGACGACCTCGGACGCTTTATGAGCGCTAGCGTGGCGTTCACCGAGGTTGATGCCGGGATAGCTATGGGTCGGGGCACGTTTCATGTCACCGCCTCCATATCTGGTCGGGCAAGGCCTCGGTTATCCGTCGCTGTCTCGTGGTCGCGATCCACGGCGGTTTCGCTGTGAACCAGTGCAAGCCAGGCTTCGTGTTCCTTGCGGACCTCCTCGGCGGGAATGGTGATTTCGGTGCTGGTGTCGAAGGTCCAGAGGATGAAGGCAAGGATCATAGCAACCGTCATCAGCGCTGCCAGCCACCAGATCCACCAGACCAGCGCAAACATCCAGATGCCGCTGGTCACGCAGAGGATGAACCCGATCCCGGTATTGCGCGGTACATCGATATCCTCATAGGCGTCAGGGGTGGGGTAGGCCGTGCCGCGCTCTTTGGCGGTGGCGAAGTCATCCCGCGCGGTTACTTGCGGGATGATCGCAAAGTTATAGGGCGGTGGCGGTGCCGGGATGGACCACTCCAACGAGCGGCCATCCCAAGGGTCGCCCACAGGAACGCGGGTTTTGTCGCGGTCGCGGATGCTGACCCAAAGCTGGACCAGAACCGATAGCAGCGCGGCTGTGATGACCAATGCTCCGATCACCGCGACGATCATATAGGGGTGAAAGCTCGGGTCCTCCCAACTGAACGACCGGCGCGGCATGCCCATAAGGCCGACAAAGTAGAGCGGTAGGAAGGTCAGCATGAACCCAACAGTCCAGAGCGCAACCGTCACCCTGCCCCACCCTTCATGCAGGCGAAAGCCAAACGCCTTCGGGAACCAGTAGTTGTAGGCCGCCAGCAAGCCAAACAGCACGCCGGGCAGCAGAACATTGTGGAAATGCGCCACGAGGAACAAGGTGTTGTGGACCTGATAGTCGACGGTTGGGTTGGCCAAGATCACTCCGCTAAGGCCGCCAATGACAAACAGCATCAGGAAAGCCAGCCCATAGAGCATTGGAACCGAAAACCGGATACGGCCCCGCCAGAGCGTTGCCATCCAGTCATAGACTTTCACTCCGGTTGGAATGGCAATCAGCATGGTCGCGATGCCGAACACGGCGTTGATCAGCGCGCTTTGGCCCATTGTGAAGAAGTGGTGCAGCCAGACTGTGAAAGACAGGACCGCGATGGACATGGTGGCAATCACCAGCGAGGTATAACCATAGATGCGCTTGGCCGAAAAGGTCGCGAAAACCTCGGAATAGATGCCATAGGCGGGCAGGACCAGCAGGTAAACCTCGGGGTGGCCGAACAGCCAGAACAGGTTGGCGTAGTTCATCATGTTGCCGCCGAGGTCGTTGGTGAAGAAATGAAAGTCCAGATAGCGATCAGCGGCCAGCAACAAGGCCGCGACCCCGAGCGGCGGCATCGCAAAGACGATTAGGATTGAGCTGCAGATGATCGTCCAGCAATACATCGGCAGCCGCATGAACGTCATACCCGGCGCGCGCAGCTTGTAGATCGTGGCGGCAAAATTGATCCCGGTCAGAGTCGTTCCGATCCCCGACACGACGATGGCCCAGATCCAGTAATCGGGTCCCACACCAGGGTTGAACGCGGCCCCGGTATAGGGCGGATAAGCGGTCCATCCCCCGGTCGAGAACTCTCCGACCACCAGCGACACCATCAGCATCATGCCGGCCGAAACCGTCAGCCCCAGGCTGATCTGGTTCATCACTGGAAAGGCGACGTCCCGCGCGCCGATCATCAGTGGAATGACGTAATTCGCGATGCCAAAGACAAGGGAATTATATACTTAAGTAACATTTTTATAGTGGACTGTCGCATATTGACGCGATAAAAACGAAAACCGCGCAAGGTATTTTAGCACTCTGCGCTCTCTTTAATCAGGCTTCTTGATACTCATTGGCCGCATGAATGCAGCCCTGATTTCATCCAATGACATTTCAGGCATGTCGATTTCTTCTTCCAACTCAGCCTTGGTCGGTTGATATTTGTTCGATCTGATGTGCAGATCGGCGGGTTCAGGCAGGTCTGCATTGTAACGTTGGTTTGTCATGCGAATTCCTAAATTGAATACATTGGTTTTAGCCGAGAAGTTCTCGCAAGCGGGTTTGGATTGGTTCAATTTTAGCCAGTTCGGTCAACAAAAACTCTACGTTGTCGGGGCCGTCGGCCTGACGCGCCCGCACAATACTGTCGTAATCAATTTCCAACAAATCACAAAACTCCCGACCTGTCATTGCCTCATCGATTGAAATTCTCTTCTTGAATCCTTCCCAGATCGCTTGCTTGTCTTCTTGATTGAAAGCACAAAAGTGTGCCTGGAACCGATATTGAATATGCTGGGCGTTGCGTTGAATGAACCCGTGCATTGACTGCCTCTCTGCGCTAGCTTTTTTTGTGTCGAACACATGACCGTCCTTCAACTCAACTATATGGCAGTTTTGCTCGCCTTTTCGGCGCTTGAAAACCATAAAGTCAGGCTCTGATCCCGAAAAATCCAAGGTCCGACTTCGTTTAATTTCACGTTTTCGGGCAAGCAACACGCCCTCAGGCATGATTTCTTGTTCCAAAAAGGTGTCCAGATTAGGGATGTTGGGAACAGCTTCCACGATCATCGATTCCAGTTCTGACCCCGATGAGATTACAGCTGACTGTATCTTGCTGGCCAATTCACCTAACGCTTCATTCCCAAACAACCGGGCGTAAGAACCAGATGTGTTCTTTGGTTTGGCATCCCGTAATCGTGCCATAATCTAACCGTTCAAGTCGCAACCAAGGAAGGTGCGGCCATGGTTTCGTGCCGCTTGCAGAACCGAAAACGACCCGGCAGCCGGATCAATTACAAAATCGCCTTCGTGGCTCACGGCGGCCATGAGTTGACCTTGTATGTCTATTGGTTTGGAATGTGGGTGATCCCGCTGGGATACTTGTTCTTGAATTACATCTGGAATGTTATGTATTTTCCACACGCCTTTTGCCTTACGCGGCTGTTTCTGTAGTACTATGCAGTATTCTCCTCTGCGCCGAGTGCGATAGCCCATACCAAATGTACCCTTGTTCCACGTTAAAAGATCCACAATGTCCAGCCTCGTTCCGTCCAGCCACGGGTGAATACCTTGGCAAAGGTGAAACTTATCCACCCATAAAAAGAGATGGCCTGATGGGATAAGCGTACGATCTATTCCGCGAATAAAATTGGCGATGGCCTCCTCCGGCATTTGCTGTAGGGCGCTGCGGCGTTTTCCACGAACTTTGCCTTCGTTCCCATATGCCAGCTTTTCAAGCACGCCACGGTATTGGGGATCGAAGAATGCGACTGGAACTGCGTCCGCAGGTATAGCGGAAAGGAACTCAAGACCGTCCATCTTAAGGCGCGTGTTGGGCTTAAGGACATCGGGAAGCACCAGCTTTGGCACGGTCACCGTGCGCGTGTTGGAAAATACCCCGGCAGTACTTTGCGAAGTTCCGACGCTCATGACCGCGCTCCGCTATTCAATCCGTTATCCTCGATTAGCTTCTTGTAAGGCAGGTTCTTTCCAGCCATCCCATGCACAACGCCGCCCATTTGGTCGATTGTATCCTTTGGCCTGTTGTTGTGACGGTGCTGAAACTCGTCCACATAGCGTTCAGATGCTTGGGCGACATCTTGTGATAGACGCCATTATAACCCCGCTTCATAGGAGCCCAAAAGCTTTCCAGCCCGTTGGTGTGCGCCTGATCGCGGACATATTCACCCACTGAGTGCTTTACCACCTCATGCGGCCTGTCAATGCCCTTGTAGGCACTAGCCTCATCGGTATAGAGTGTTGCTCCTTCGACGGCATGCTCGTTCACAAACCCCTGCAAGGTCTCTTTGTCTGTGCTCTCTACCACTTTGGCAACAACCTGACCCGTTTCGCGATCCCTGATACCAGCAACAGCAGCCTTGCCAACAGCGCCACGTCCAGCCTTGAGTTTCTTCTTCGCGTGTTTGTTGCCTTCCTTGCCGCCTATGTAGGTTTCATCTGCTTCGACTGGGCCATTAAACCAAGGCATGTTTGCCTCCATTGCAGCCCGAAGACGATGCAGCATGAACCACGCGGACTTCTGCGTAACACCAAGCTCACGGTGCAACTTCATCGAAGATACGCCCTTAAGGTTAGTTGTGAACAAGTAAATACCAATGGCCCATGTGCGATATGGTAGCCGGGTATTCTCAAGGATCGTGCCGACCCGAACCGTAAACATGGGTTTTTTGGAGCACTCACGACACCTGTGCGTCATGCTTGGATGCCTGATGCCTGACTGCACGTTGAAAGAACCGCAATGCGGGCAAAACGGACCATCTGGCCAATGTAGTTCCTCAATCCACTTACGCGACTTTTCTTCATTACCGAACATTGCAGCAACCTGTAGGAAGGTCAGGCCCTTGCGGTTTGATTTTCCCGGTGCTTTTGTCATTTTTACACTCCTGAATGTTATTAAAATGTAACAAATGCGTCGGAGTCCGTCAATCATAAATGTTACTTAAGTATATAATTCCCAAAGACAAAGGGCACAGCGACAAAGAAAATCATGATCGTGCCGTGCGTGCTGAAGAGTTCGGCGAAATGCTCGGCCTCAAGGAAACCGTCGCCCGGCCCGGCCGCCTGTTGGGCACGCATGACAACGCCTTCCAGCACCCCTCGGGCCAGCATCACGATGGCAAAGACGATGTACATGATGCCGATTTTTGTGGTCGGCGCTGGTCAGCCAGTCGCGCCACAACGGCCCCCACAGCCGAAACCACGACAGGAGCAAGACAACGGCAGCCGCTCCGACTATGACTACGGCGGCGGCGGCATTGGCGACGATCTCATTTGCGTTGGGGTTCTGGATCAGTCCGGCAATGGGAAACGCGTCCCAACTGAGGCGGCCGAAGAAACCGGTGTCTGATGTCATTGGCCAACCCCTTGCCCGTATGATGCCGTTCCTGGCTGTTGATCGTGCGGCAGGGCTTGGCCAGAGTGATAGCGATGCAAAATCGACTGAAACAAATCACCATCGTCCACGCGGAAATACAAGGCGTTTTCAGGCATATCTGAGGTTCCGAGGGCCTGCTGCAACTCATCCCGGTCCGAGCGCATGGCGACGGTCTTATACGTCGCCTCATCCAACACGATACCGTTCTGGCGCACGCCTTCTACCCAAGCGTCAAAATCCTCCGCCGATAAGGCAAGCGTTTCGAACTTCTGTTTCGTGAAACCACGCCCGTTATATTGCGTATTCTCACCCTGCATCTGTTCAGGCCGATCGGCAACCAAATGCAGCTGAGTGGTCATGCCCGGCATCGCGTAAATCTGCCCGGCCAAGGCAGGGATCATAAAAGACTGCATTACCGTGTCCGTTGTCAGAGTCAGAGCGATTTGCTGTTTGACTGGAATACCCATCTCACCCACGGTCGCGATCCCGAGATCGGGATAGATGAACAACCATTTCCAATCGAGGCCCACGACCTGGACCTGTACTGCAGGTTCATCCCCAAAGGGAGCCGCGTAAGGGTCCAGACGATGGGTCGCTTTCCACAAGTAGACCGACAAAATCGTGACGATCACCACCGGAACGCCCCACATCACCATCTCGAGCTGGGGCGAGAAGTCCCAATCTGGCCTATAAGCAGCTGTACTGCCCTTCCGACGACGATATCGCAGCGCAATAAGCGGAACCAAAACAAGAACAGGCACAACAGCGATCAAAATCAACCACGTTGCCCGCAAAAGATGTGCCTTCTGCACCGCCGCGATTGGTCCCTGAGGATCCATGAAGCTGTCACTGGCGCCTGCGGTCCGGGCCGATGACACCACCACCACTAGGGCCATCAGCACCGCCGCCGATATGAGGGCCGTTCTGACCTTGGTCATAGGCGACTGTCCTCTTTCGCATCCCGTTTTAGTGCAACTATCGACAAAGGCAAGAGATTTCTCAAGGCTTTTGATTGCAGCCTTCAAGCTGGCACCAATGGTGCTCTGGTTTCGGTTGACTTGCAGGCATCGTCGGGACACAGCTTGGCTACGATGCGTATTCTCATTTTGACTATTTGCCTTGCCATCCAGCCCCTGGCGGCCAACGCGCAAGATCGCGCCAAGGTTGAGCGTCAGTTTCAAAACTGGTTGCAGGAAACGGTGTGGCCGCAAGCCCGCGCCAAAGGCGTTTCGCGCCAGACCATGACACGAGCGCTGTCCGGCGTGACTTTGAAATGGGACCTTCCCGATCTGGTGCCGCCGGGCAGCCCGCCGCGGTCATCAAAACCACAATCCCAGGCCGAATTCGGAGCACCGGCGCGTTATTTCAAAGCCGGCTCTTTGCAGGGCGCGACTGCTCAAGGGCGCAAAATGGCCAAACAGCACGCCGCGGTGCTTACCCTTGTCGAGGCAGAAACCGGCGTTCCAGCCCACATTATCCTCGCCATCTGGGGTCGTGAAAGCGACTATGGCCAAGTGGCAATCCCCCACAACGCGTTTCAGGTCCTCGCGACAAAAGGGTTCATGAGCACACGCTCGCAGTACTTCACAGCCGAGTTGCTGGCCGCTTTGCAAATCGCGGAAGCAGGGCATTTGAACGGTCGTGAGATGAAAAGCAGCTGGGCCGGAGCGCTGGGGCAGCCGCAATTCATACCCTCGAGTTTTCTGACTTACGCCGTGGACGGAGACGGCGATGCCAACGCAGATATCTGGCAATCCGAAGAGGACACGATCGCCTCGATCGCCAACTACCTGTCGCAGCATGGCTGGATTTCGGGCCGTGATTGGGGGTTTGAGGTTGTTGTGCCTGATACAGTCAGCTGCGCTTTGGAGGGTCCTGATCAGGGGCGCGCGATCGAGGAGTGGACCTCGATGGGGATCACGCGAACATCCGGCCGCCCGTTTCCAGCGCATGAACTGCCCGCCCAAGGGTTCCTAATGATGCCCGCAGGTCGAACCGGGCCGGCGTTTTTGGTGACCGAGAATTTCTATGTCCTGAAAGAGTACAACAAAAGCGATCTATACGCCCTGTTCGTGGGTCATGTCGGGGATCGGATTGCATTCGGCGTCGGAGACTTCACGGCGCGCTGGGGTCGTGTTGACTCGTTGTACCGATCAGAAATTGCAGCGATGCAAAGAGGTTTGGAACGCCTTGACCATGATGTCGGCGGTGCGGATGGGCTGCCAGGTTTCAAAACGCGACGCTCAATCGGACGCTGGCAGAAAACGCAAGGTCGGGCCGAGACGTGTTTCCCTGACCGTGCGCTTGTCTCTGAACTTGGTCAGTAACCAGCCCTAGTCAAAGTCAACAATGCTTGTTTTTCCCGATTATCGTTGCTCTTTGCGGGTCAGTTGACAGGCTTGCCCAAATTGGCTTGATGCACGGTCTTTCCATTGACCGGACGTATCTCACAGGCTTGGCGCGGCTGTTTAGAATCAACCCGTTATGGATGCATCGCCCAGAACGCGATACTGGAGCGCTTCAACGAAGCGACCTCGCGACTTTAGATACCAGCCCAAGAAACCAGAAACCGGCAACATAACTGTTTTTTGACTTGCCGTTCGCGCCATGGCACGATCTGACCGATTTAAGCTCAGGCCCTTCGGGTAATATTGAATGATCTGGCCCCAAAGCCTAAGAGGAATAACCCGACCGGTTTCGACCACGAGGGGCAACTAGATTGAGAGGCACTATGACACGCAAGGTCACCAAGGCGATTTTCCCCGTAGCAGGACTTGGAACACGCTTTTTGCCCGCGACGAAATCCGTCCCTAAAGAGATCATGACGCTGGTTGACCGCCCTCTGGTCCAGTACGCCATCGACGAAGCCCGCGCTGCTGGGATCACCGAGTTCATATTTGTCACGTCCCGCGGGAAATCCGCGCTTGAGGATTATTTCGACCATAACCTCGTTCTGGAACAAGAGCTGAAAGCCAAAGGCAAGGACAAGCTGCTGGATACGCTCAATGCGACAAACATGGAAAGCGGCGCCATCGCCTATATCCGCCAGCACAAGGCGCTTGGGCTTGGCCACGCTGTCTGGTGCGCGCGCCGCCTGATCGGGGATGAGCCTTTCGCCGTCATGCTGCCCGATGACGTTATCGCCGCCGACAAGCCATGTTTGCAGCAGATGATCGAAGCTTATGAAGAAACCGGCGGCAATATGGTTGCCGCGATGGAAGTTCCGCCAGAACAAACCAGCTCTTACGGGGTGTTGGATGTGGGCGACAATGTGGGCACGGTCGTGCGCACGCGTGGCATGGTCGAAAAACCTAAGCCTGAGGACGCCCCTTCTAACCTCGCAGTCATCGGACGCTATGTGCTTGGGCCATCAGTTCTGTACAATTTGAACCAAAAAAAGAAGAGCAGCGGTGGAGAAATCCAGCTGACCGACGCCATCGCCGAAGATATCCGCAACGGTGTTCCAGTCTTTGGCTACAAATTTGACGGACAGCGCTTCGATTGCGGATCGAAAGCTGGGTTCCTGCAGGCAACGGTCGCATTTGCCTTGGCCCGTGACGATCTGCGCGGTGACCTGAGCGCGTATCTGCACGACCTTGTTTCGGCAGAGAAAGCTGCCCAATAAGCGGGCGGTAAGACACACAAATGAAAGACGCTGTGCGATCATGACAACCGTATACCCAGTAATTCTATGTGGGGGTTCTGGAACCCGTTTGTGGCCGCTCTCCCGGAAAAGCTATCCCAAGCAGTTTGTGCCCCTGCTGGGCGAAAACAGCCTGTTGCAGGATTGCGCCCTCAGAATGCGTGGGCCAGAAGCTGCGCCTTACGCCAAACCTGTGGTCCTCACGAATGAGGCGTTTCGGTTCGTCGTGCCGGAGCAATTGACCGAGATCGGCATAGACCCCGGCCCGGTCCTGATCGAACCCGAGGGGCGCAACACTGCACCCGCAGTTCTGGCCGCAGCCTTGTTCCTGAATGAAATCGACCCGGATGCGGTTATGTTGGTTGCCCCCTCTGACCACGTTGTCCCCGATACCAACGCATTTCACGACGCGGTCATTGAAGGTTTACGCGCGATTGCCGAGCGTGGCGATCTGCTGACCTTCGGTATCACTCCGGATCGGCCGGAAACCGGCTATGGCTATCTGAAACTGAGCCAAACGCCCAAAACCCGCGCAGTCCCTCTGGATCGGTTCGTTGAAAAACCCGATCTCGAAACCGCCCAATCCATGCTGGCCGATGGCAGCTATCTGTGGAACTCGGGCATCTTCCTGTTCGCTGTTCGGGACATCATCGCGGCGTTCGAACAACACGCGCCTGCCCTTTTGAGCCCTGTCGAAAACGCTGTCGAAAACGCCAAGAGTGACCTTGGCTTCCTCAGACTGGATGCCGAGGCTTGGTCTGAGGTCGAAGACATCTCGATCGACTATGCCGTGATGGAGAAAGCGGACAACCTGAGCGTTGTGCCCTATGCGGCTGGGTGGTCGGATGTAGGCAGTTGGTCCGCGGTGCAAGAGTTGACCCATCCGGACGCAGATGGCGTCGCGACTTCCGGTGAGGTTACGGCGATTGACTGTCAAAACGTGCTGGTCCGCTCGGAATCTTCGGCGCAGGAAGTTGTTGCGCTGGGTCTGCAAGACGTGATCGCCGTCGCCATGCCCGACGCAGTTCTGGTCGCCAGCATGGACAAGGCGCAGGACGTCAAAAAGGCCGTGACCGCGCTGAAGGCCAAAGGTGCGAAACAGGCCGAATCCCTGCCCGTGGATCACCGCCCTTGGGGCTGGTTCGAAAGCCTGGTGATCGGGGACCGGTTTCAGGTCAAGCGCATCCACGTCCACCCCGGCGCGGCGCTCAGCCTGCAATCGCATCACCACCGGTCCGAACACTGGATCGTGGTGGAGGGCACCGCCAAGGTCACAATCGACGAGGAAGAGCGTCTGGTTTCTGAAAATCAGTCTGTCTACATTCCTTTAGGTGCGGTCCATCGGATGGAAAACCCCGGCAAAGTGCCCATGGTTCTGATCGAGGTCCAGACAGGCACGTATCTGGGTGAGGATGACATCATCCGCTATGAGGATATCTATTCACGCAGTTAAACTGTTTAATTCAGGTTCTTGCACTAGATTCAGACAAAAAGGTAAACGGAAAAACCTCCGGGCGTTCGCTGCGGTCAGATAGATTTCATGCGCCCTGCGGCAGGGTAGCGCGCAACGAAATGTCGGACCGACAGCCTAAGGAGGACGCCCGTGTCTCAGACCTCACCCCGATTGAACCTGCCGTTTTTGCAGCCGTCTCAGGCGCAGAAACATGTCACCCATAACGAGGCCCTGCGCCAGTTGGACCTCGTGGTGCAGCTGAGCGTCGTGTCGACCAGCAGCACAAATCCACCCGCCGCCCCGGAACAGGGTGAGATTCATGGGCTGGGTGCAAACCCGACCGGAGATTGGGACGGTCATGCGGGTGAATTGGCTGCCTGGATTGATACCGCTTGGCATTTCCTGATCCCGCAGACAGGCTGGCGCGCCTGGGATCAGACCGATGGACAGGTGAAACTGTGGGACGGTAGCGCGTGGGTTAACCCTCCGGTCGAGACGTCTAACTTGCCCGGTGTGGGTGTGGCGACAGGCTATGACAGCACCAACCGCCTATCCGTTCGCGGCCCCGCAACGCTGCTGAGCCATGAGGGCGGAGGGCACCAGCTGAAGATCAACAAGTCGGGTTCTGGCGAAACCGCGTCGCTGCTGTTTCAGTCCAACTGGACGGGTCACGCCGAGATGGGCCTTTCCGGCAGCACCGGATTCTCGATCAAGGTGTCACCGGACGGCGGCAGTTGGACAGACGCGCTTCGCCTTGATCCCGCCACGGGTATCGCCAGCGGCGCCGCCGTTCAAAACAGCCCGACGGATACCACGGCCGGACGCCTGATGCGGGCGGACTATGGCTATGGGCCCGGCAATCTGCTGGGGTCGGTGTCGGAAAACACGGGCACTCCGACGGGTGCAGTGATCGAGCGCGGCAGCACCGCAACAGGCGACTATGTCCGTTTCGCCGATGGCACACAGATTTGTACCTCGACCCTGACCGACACAGGTTGCACCACCAGTGACGGCGCGCTGTTTGCCAGCACGACCGAGACGTGGACCTTCCCGGTCGCTTTTGCAGCGACCCCATCTGTCAGCGGCAGCGGCGGCGGCACGGGCCGGTTCTTGGGGGCCGACGAACCTTCGACCAGCCAAGTGGTGTGCAAGGTTCTTTCCACCAGATCAGATGCAACAACCCGCGCACCGTCTATCACCGCGATTGGACGTTGGTTCTAAGGTAAATGGCCCGGACCTTGGGGTTCGGGCCTCTATTTCGCGCGAAGATCGCCCTGAGACTGTTCAAGAAACCAAGCGTAGGTTTCGCGAATACCGTCCTCAAGCTCGATCGAAGCCGTCCATCCCATATCCGCCAGACGTGACACATCCATCAACTTGCGCAGGGTCCCATCGGGTTTTGAGATATCCTGCGTGATCCGCCCCTTGAAGCCCGTGACCTGCGCCACCAGCGCCGCAAGTTCGCCAATCGAGATGTCAGACCCGCACCCGACGTTGATATGGCTAAGCATCGGCTGCGTGTTCGCCTCGTAGATGTCACGCGGAAGGTCCAGCACAAACAGTGACGCCTCGGCCATGTCATCCACGTGCAGGAATTCACGGCGGGGTTTGCCGGTGCCCCAGATCACGACCTCATCCACACCATCCCGCTGCGCTTCGTGGAAACGGCGGATCAGGGCGGGCAGCACATGGCTGTTTTCGGGGTGGAAATTGTCGCCCGGCCCATAGAGATTGGTCGGCATGACCGAGCGATAATCCACCCCGTGCTGCCGGTTGTAGCTTTCGCACAACTTGATCCCAGCGATCTTGGCCACCGCGTAGGGTTCGTTGGTGGGTTCCAGAATACCCGTCAGCAGGGCGTCTTCGCGCATCGGCTGTGCCGCCTCACGCGGGTAGATGCATGAGCTGCCAAGCTGGAGTAGGTGTTTGACTCCGGCCTCAAATGCCTGATGGATCACGTTGCATTCGATCATCAGGTTTTTGTAAATAAAATCAGCTGGGTAGGTATTGTTGGCATGAATACCACCCACCTTGGCCGCAGCCAGCACAACCACATCGGGTTTCTCAGCCTGCATGAAGGCGCGTACCGCAGCTTGATCGGTCAAATCCAGTTCGGAATGCGTGCGGGTGATCAGGTTCAGGGCCTCTCCAGCCGCCTGCCGATCCTGCAATTTGCGCAGGATGGCTCCGCCAACCATGCCACGGTGCCCTGCTACGTAGATTTTGCGCATGGTTGAGTCCTCAGCCGTTTTCCAAGCTCACGGGCATCTCATATCCGTGTTGCTTCAACAGAGCGTGGCGCTGGGCTGTCTTGAGGTCTTCGCGCACCATCTCTTCGCACATGTCCTGTACCGTCAACTCGGGCACCCAGCCCAGTTTCTGCTTGGCTTTGGACGGATCACCCAACAGAGTCTCCACCTCAGCCGGACGGAAGTAGCGGGGGTTGATCCGCATCACGACATCCCCAGGCTTCAGCGCCGGAGCCTTGTCGCCCTCTACAGCTTTGACGGTTGCAATTTCATCAACGCCTTCGCCGGTGAATTCCAGCGTCACGCCCAGCTCGGCGGCGGACCACTCGATGAACTGACGCACGGAATATTGCACCCCGGTCGCGATCACGAAATCCTCGGGCGTGTCCTGCTGCAGCATCAGCCACTGCATGCGGACATAGTCCTTTGCATGGCCCCAGTCCCGCAGGCTGTCGATATTGCCCATATGCAAGCAATCTTCGAGACCCTGCGCAATATTCGCCAGGCCGCGCGTGATTTTACGGGTCACGAAGGTCTCACCCCGGCGCGGGCTTTCGTGGTTGAACAGGATGCCGTTGCAGGCATACATCCCGTAGGCCTCACGATAATTCACGGTAATCCAGTAGGAATAAAGCTTGGCCACAGCATAGGGCGAGCGCGGGTGGAACGGCGTGGTCTCGCGTTGAGGTGTTTCCTGCACCAGCCCATAAAGCTCGGAAGTGGAGGCCTGATAGAAGCGGCACTTCTCCTCCAGTCCCAGAAACCGGATCGCTTCGAGAAGACGCAGCGTCCCAATCGCATCCACGTCAGCCGTGTATTCGGGAGACTCGAAGCTGACCGCCACATGCGATTGGGCCCCGAGGTTGTAGACCTCATCAGGCTGCACCTGCTGGATAATCCGCGTCAAGTTGGACGTGTCGCTCAGATCGCCATAGTGCAGATGCAGCTTGGGATTCGGTTCGTGTGGATCCTGATATATATGGTCGATCCGCTGCGTGTTGAACGACGAGGCGCGCCGCTTGATTCCATGCACCTCATAGCCTTTTTCCAACAGGAACTCGGCCAGATACGATCCGTCTTGACCGGTAATACCGGTGATCAATGCCGTTTTGGTCATAGATGTGCCTCGTTTCCATAAATGCGTCGGTTCGAAGTCTCAAAAACAGCAAGACCGTATGGAATGCAACCCAAGGCGACAATCTGGCATTGCACCTGACGACAATTTCTTTGATTGTGCAGGCGCATTTCGGCCGAGACTACGAGACTAAAAGAGGAATTCGAGCTTGCGTATTGCGATGATCGGCACCGGCTATGTGGGTTTGGTGTCAGGGGTGTGTTTTTCGGATTTCGGCCATGATGTGATCTGTGTCGACAAGTCCGAGCAGAAAATCCAGATGCTGCAAGCCGGTGAGGTTCCGATTTATGAGCCGGGGCTAGACACTCTGATGGCTAAGAACGTGGCTGCCGGACGGCTTAGTTTTACGACCAACCTGCAAGACGCCGTAGACGGGGCGGACGCGGTTTTCATCGCCGTAGGCACACCGACGCGACGCGGGGACAATCACGCGGATCTGACCTATGTGATGGCAGCAGCCGAAGAGATCGCCAATGCATTGACCGACTATGCGGTGATCGTGACAAAATCCACCGTGCCCGTCGGTACCAACCGCAAGGTGCAGCAGGTCGTCACTGCCGCAAATCCGAATGCGCAGTTCGATGTGGCCTCGAACCCGGAGTTCCTGCGTGAAGGGGCCGCGATCGACGACTTCATGCGCCCTGACCGGGTTGTTGTCGGCGTGGAAAACGACCGTGCTGCCGAGGTCATGGCCGAGATCTACCGCCCGCTCTACCTGCGAGATTTCCCGATCCTGACCACCGATCTGGAAAGCGCCGAGATGATCAAATACGCCGCTAACGCGTTCCTCGCGACCAAGATCACCTTCATCAACGAGATTGCCGGCCTCTGCGAGAAAGTGGGCGCCGACGTCAAGGAGGTTTCGCGCGGCATCGGGTTGGACGGCCGGATCGGAAATAAATTCCTACACGCGGGGCCCGGCTACGGCGGCTCGTGCTTTCCCAAGGATACCGCCGCTCTGGCCCGGATCGGGCAGGAACACGCGCATCCAATGCAGATCACCGAGGCCGTGATCCGCGTCAATGACGGTGTGAAAAAGCGAATGATCGACAAGATCCGCGACGCTTGCGACGACAGTTTCAACCGCAAGACCGTGACGGTGCTGGGGGTGACTTTCAAACCCAACACCGACGATATGCGCGACGCCCCGTCCCTGACCATCATTCCGGCCCTGATCGGCGGTGGGGCCAAAGTACGCGTGGTCGACCCGCAAGGCCGTGCCGAGGGTGAGACGCTGCTGCCCGGCGTGGATTGGTGTGACGACCCATACGCGGCGGCCAAGGATGCGGACGTCGTTGTTCTTCTGACCGAATGGAACGAGTTCCGTGCCTTGAACCTAAGCGAACTTGGTGGAGCGATGAAGACGCCGCGCATGGTGGATCTGCGCAACGTCTATTCTCAGGACAGTGTCGAAAAAGCAGGTTTTGAAACCTATGTGGGGGTCGGGCGTTAACCGCCCACCTCAACCTGCATAGAGCGGAACCGACGCGTCTGCCCCTTCGGCCAGTGCTTTGCTCTGATCCCGCCGCACTTGCTCATACGTTGTTAATGCATCGGATGAGAACAATTCTGTAGGTGCTTGAACTGGCACAAAATTGCTGTGTCTGTCCGACCCTCTCGCCAGCAATGCATAGTCTCGGTCCGCCACCAATTGTTGCGCGCCCGGGCTGAGATAGCGGATGGCCAGTCCGATCCGCCGGTCCTCGGACTGGTTCGGCCCTGAACCGTGGATCGTCAGCCCGTGATGCAGCGACATCTGACCAGGCGCGAGTTCGATATGGGTCTTGTCGGTTTCGGCAACTTCGATGGCCACCTCTTGCCCGCGGGACAGCAGGTTCGTTTCCGAATAAGTATCGGTATGCGGCAAGATCGGGTTCTTGTGGCTGGCGCGCACGAAATCCATACACCCGCTACTTACCGTCGCCGGGGACAGAGCGATCCAGGCCGTGACCTGATCCGGCGTTTCCCCCATGCCCCAATAGGTCAGGTCTTGATGCATACCTACCGTTTGCACGGTGTTGGCTTCCTTGATGAAAAACTCGGCCGACCAGATCATGATATCAGGGCCCAGAACGCCCTCAACCACATCCAGAACGCGAGGATCCTGCGCGATCCGCGTCGCCAGTGGCATGACCAGATGCGCATTGACCCGCTTGTAGGTGTTCAAGGGCAAGGGCAGATCAGCCTCCAGCCAGTCACTCTCAATCTGTTCAAGCTCGTTTCGGAAACCGGCGGCCTCGGATTCTGAAAAGACGGAGAGAGGAAAGAGATAGCCATCCTCCCAATACTGGTCGGATTGTTGCTGCGTTAACGTCGTCGCCATGGGGTCACCTACTCACTGTATGCGCAAAGGGTATCCGCGAGTGAGAACACGTCAAAACCAAACCTCTTGCCCGTCAGGATAAGTTTAGCTTAGCCTGCGCTGCATGTTGCCTCGCATCCCATCCCTCAACTGGTTACGCGTGTTCGAAGCAGCCGCCCGCACGGAGAGTTTTTCCCGCGCAGCATCGCAGTTGAACATGTCACCAGCCGCCGTCAGCCAACAGGTCAAGGCACTTGAGTCCCGGCTAGGCACGCCGCTGTTTCACCGCCATGCCCATGCTGTCACGCTGACGGAAGCCGGACGTGCCTACCTGCCCTCGGTCCAGCAATCCCTGCTGATGCTGGAAACGGCCACCACCGGGTTGTTCGGTGAGACGCGGGAACAGAGGTTATACGTTCAGTCGGTTTTGTTGTTTGCCCATGGTGTCTTGGCCAAAGGCCTGCCCGCATTTCAGGCCGCGCATCCTCAGATCAATCTTTCGCTCACCACCGGCAATGCGAATTCGGATTTCACCAACCAGTTCACAGATCTACAGATCGTGTTTGGCAATCCCGCGCTGTTTGGCACTGAAGGAGATGAACTGCTGTACGAGGTTCTGTTTCCCGTCGCCCCGCCTGAGATTGCTGCACAGATCCGTACCCCGCAGGACCTACTGCAATTCACCCTGATCGAAGTATCGACCCATCGTGCCAGCTGGCTCTATTGGTTCGAAGCGCTGCGTCTGCCGGCGGGGCAGGCCCGGTTCTTCTTTGCTGACAACTCGATCATGGCGGCCGAGCTTTCCGCCTGCGGGCTTGGGATCGCACTGGCCCGCGCGCCCGCATCCGACCGTATCATGGAGGGGTCAGGACTGGTGTCTTGCCTACCCGACTTGCAGGTCAGCGGGCAAGAGGCCTATCACCTGATCTATCCCTCTCGTACAGATTTACGCCGGCCAGCCCGCCTGTTCCGCGACTGGCTGCTGGATTACAGCGCCGCCGTCCAAACGCGGTAACGACCCTGACCGGTGACTTCGCGGACCAAACCGCGGCGGGTGAAGCGGTCGATGTTGCGCTGTACTGCAGCGCGCGAGGCTTGTGTAAGTTCCTCGGCAAGAGGGGCCGAGACCATGGGCCAGGCCCGCAAAGCGTCAATCAGCAATGGCGGCGTACGACCGCTGAGGTCGGCTGTTGCCTCTTTAGCCCGCGTCTCCCACGCGTTGATCCGGTCGAGATGCAACAAGGCTGCGAGGGCCGCCTGCCCGGCCCCGCGAATCCAGGCGGCCAGTTTTTCCTCGGGCGACCCAACACCACGCAGCGCGCCCGGACCGGACAGCGCCAGCGGCATGAAAAGCGCCCCGCCCCGCCCCATCGAGGCCGCATGCCGCGCGGCAATGACGGCCGCCTCTGTATCCTGACCGGGTCCTTGAGAGACAGCCCGCCATGCATGAAAGGCGATCGCGGCCTGAGTGACGGGGTGCAGCGCCTCGACGCTGCGCATCACGTCCGACAGGTCTGCAATGGCCTCCGGCACCTCTTCGATCCCTTGCGCCATCCGGTCCAGAAATGCGGTCAGCCCGGCCTCCCACCGGTCATGGGAAGGCGACGCACCGGATGACAGGCGACGCACCGCCCACCCTGCCCGATACAAGGCTTGCACATCATCACCAGTTGCTCCGATCCTCAGACTTGTCCAAAGCGCCAGACGTTCGACACTGATCCGGTCCCCCGTCCACCAGCCCAGATCGGAGACATCCATCAAGGCCAGACGATGGGTCCACCCTTCCGGCCCCGCCCGCAGTCGCTCATCCAATGCGCCAAAGGTCACCGCCAAATCCGCAAGCTCGGACGACAACCCGGATTGCGCAGCTTGCCACTCTCTGGAATCGAACAATTGCCGTTGATCGGCCCGAGGGCCGGGGGTTAGGAAATCATCCTGTGGCGCGTCTTCCTCGGGTGGGAGAAACCAAAGATCCTCCTCATCCTCGGGGTCACCATCATAGATGCTGCGTGGCCCGAGGTCTTCGGCCTCATCATCAGGTTCGGATATGAGGGGTTTGGGCTTCATACCCGCATTCTTCGGCTATTTCCGACCAGTCACAAGGGGTTTTCCATTTGGATGACCAGCTTTCCCGACATGTATTGGAAATTCCGCCCAAAAGGCCGGGCATCCAAGTCCCGTCGCGGATCTAGACTTCAGAGCAGACTTATCCCTGACAGCCGCCCATCGCCCACCGGCGCAGGTTGACCTTCAAACCACCGCCAAACGGATGCTGCTTGGCCACGTTGCCTGCCGCTGGGCGTTTGACATAGGTCTGAGCCTGATCGCACAGGGCCTCATGCGTCCACTGGTGGCAACTCGAACAATTCTGATCTTTCCACAACTCATCCGGCAGCCCGTCAATCGGCGGGAACTGAGGCGAGCCTGCGACCAGTTCCTCGATCGACTTGCCCCGGACATGAGTGTTGCCGAATGTCAGGATGGATTTCATGGTGACCGCTGCTCCGGCGTCGATGCTGCCCGAATTCTGCGCCTCGGGCGCTTCGACATTGGGTTCTGCTTTGCGCGTCACAGTCTCGCTTTCCAACTGAAGGGCCGCCAGACGCTCGACCGCCTGATCGGCAAAGGCGCCGCTGGGAAAGCTGTGAAGATAGACTTCATAAGAATGGATCGAATCGTCCACCTGCGCCAATTCATACATCAGACGGTCCGTCTCGGTCGCTTCCGGGGCCTCTTGCGTTGGCGTGGGCGTGGGCAGAGTGCCGAAAGACTCGGCCAAAATCGTCTGCAGCAGATCATTGGCCTGCGATGCATGAACACTGTCTGGATAGGCCCGCTGAAACAGCATGATCTTCACCGGGTCGCGGCTGTTCACAGCCTCCTGCCACTGTTCTTCTTCGGTTTGCTCCGGTTTCGCGATCAGTGTTTCATTCGCACGTGCAAAGGCGAAATCCTGCGTCAGGGACGAGGTATCCCACGGCGTTTGCAGCCCCCGCTGTGCCCCGACAGAATTAATGCTCAATCGGGCCTATCCGGGCCTATCCGGGCCTATCTGGGATGAGGGGCGTTAAACCGCGCAGAATAAGGGGTTTTTCGGGTGCTTGAGGAGGCGTGACGATGAGGGCTCAAAATCGGGCTTGCGACAGTGATTTGCCCAATCTCGACCGCTCAGTGGTTCAGATCGCCGGAAAACGCTGGTTTTTTCTTCGCATTTCAGGGCCCGGAATCGGGCGGATTTTCCACGATCTGCGCAGGCCAGAACACCCGGATTGCGCCGATCGGTCAGAGCGCGTGGCATTGGCGTTTAACGGGGCTTTGAAGATGCGTTTAGGGCCTGTGTTAGGGCGGTTCAGGGACGGCCCCACCAGTCGGGCGGTTCGATCCCGAGGATGTCCCATGGCGGTGTCCAGGCCTTGCCCTCGGCATCAGGCCATCCCTGCCGGGCTGCGGCCTCTTCCTCAGGGGTATCAAGGCAGTCGATACCGTGCAGATCGACCCATGCGGTGATCTGCGCAATGGCCTCGCGGACGCAATCCCGCAATCGGTGAATCTCTGCGGGTTCGGGCAGGCCCGCACCCCAGGGGAACCGCAGGCCGTTTCTGACAGCCCCGATGGAGCATCTCAGTTCCACGGCGAATCCGGCGCCGCAGGTCGGTTTGCCGGATTTGAGTGTTTGACGGAGCCAGTCCACGGATTGCCCTGGCTCATGATCGTAGAGGAAATCACCGAACAGCCGATCATCGAGCTCTTCGCGATCGCGTGGGTCGCACTCGGTGAGACCGTGCCTTTCGAGGTCTTCCCATGTCAGGAAACCAGCCATTCGAGAAGTCCTGCGATCAGTTGCTCCATGCGGTCTTCGCCAAAGCGCATCAGGTTGACGCGGCTGCCCCCGGCGATGGCGTGAGCATAGTTGACGTAGCCTGCGCGGTCCAGTGCGCTGGCGGCGGCATGGGAGGCCAGCCGCTGCATGGCGGGGGCGTTCATGTCGAGACCGGCCGCTTGCTCGTTGATGCGCAGCGTGGCCAGTTGCCAGAGGCGATTGGCGGTGTGGCCAAGCCCGGGGCGGGGATCGGTGGCGCGGAAGAGCGAGCCATCATGGCCCACGGCGACGACGCGCACGAGGCCGGGTCGCTTTTCCAGCTGCTCAAGATCAACAGATGACAGGGCTGCGGAATCGGGATGATTGTGCACGACGCCGATACGGCGGGCCGGGTCTCTCAATATGTCGAGCATCTCCGGAGACAAGTCGACCCGGTCTCGCGCGCCCTCCACCCATTCCACGGGTGCGGCATTGCCGCCACGCACGGGGGTGTCGGCGTCGAGATCGATGGCGGCGAGATGTTCATTGCCGGTTCTGAGGCCGCGTGCGCGGGCTTCGTGGATCAGCCCCAGTTCGATGCCGCGCGCCACCGGGTCCAGGCCCTCGGCGATGGCATCATGGCGGCCCTGCTCGGCGAGGAATGTGGCCCCGGGGTTGGTCTCAAAGCCCGGCGTGATGCCCTTGGGAACCTCAAGGCTGCGCCCGGTGCGGGGATCGGTCAGGCTGCGGGTTTCCATTGGTGGCTCGGTGGCGACGGTCAGGCCCCGGCGTTCCAGCGCGCGGGCGGAGAGCTGGCGGGTGGTACAGGCGCAGAAATAGCCGTTGGGCGGGAAATGCGCGGCCCACCAGATATGATCGACCGGCACAACCAGCCCGTGGAAAGGCTGATGCGCCGCGCGGCGGCTGGCGCGCTGGAGCTGGATATATTCGAGATAGGGAAAGACCTCTTTGGTGCGCTGGATGCGCATCCAGCGTCCGGCGGCATATGCGGTGCGCAGGTTGGTGTCGAATATGACGGCAAGGCGGCGTTTCGAGCCAAGCTGTACGATGCGGGTCTCGCCGGTGAGCGGATCGGTCATGCTCTTGCGGCCCCACCATCCGGCGGCCTTGAGCTTTGGCTCCAGCGCCGCGCGGAACTGCTCCATGGTCCAGCCCCCGGCGATGGCCTCGTCCACGGCTTCGCGGATCGTGGCCAGCAGATCGTCCTGCATCGCCTTGGCGACCACGAAGCCGCGCGCATGGGAGGCGCCCCACCAGTCGCGCCAGGAATAGCGCCCTTCAGGCGGGGCGTAGCCCTTGGCGCGAAAGAACTCTATGGCTTCCCGGGGCTGAAGCGCTGTGGCGGTGGCCAGTGGCGTGAGATCGATCGGGTCAGCCATGGGGTCACGCCTCCGGATCGCTTTCGGGCATCACCGGCGCATCGGCGGTGCCTGCGAGCTGGGCTGCAAAATCAGCGCGCGCGTAAAGCCCGGCCAGCGCTTCGGCGGCTGGGTGGGTGGCCAGTTCCGCCAGCCGGTCGCGCAACGCTTGAAGCGTTTCCGCCTCATCCAGTGCGCCCTGAACGGGAATGAGCGTGGCAGCGGCGGCCTCTGTGGCAATATCGGGGCCGATGAGATGGCCGACCAGCCCGGTGATGGCATCACCCGGGGCGCCGCCGGGCGGCGCGGCAAACTCTGCGGTGGGATCAGACATGTCGGGCGGCCTGTCGGGCCGGGGGGCCGGCTCTTCCCAGACCCCACCATAGGTCTCTTCGATATAGCTGCGCGCGGGGCGCAGGCCGGAGGCCTGGGTGATGTAATAATCGCGTTTTGCGCGGATCTCGAGGTCCTCGGGTGGTGCGGTATCGCGGTAAAGCCGGGGCACGGCAGCCCCGGGAAAGTTCCAGTGGGTGAGCCATGTGGCCACGCTGGCGTGCAGGCATTCGGAAAGCCGGTGTTCGTCACTGGCGATGAGGGCCTGAAGGGTTTCATTCTGGACCCTGGCTGTGCCCACATGCTGGCCGATCTCGGAGGTGGCGTGCTGGCCCACCACCGCTTCGGCGATCATGCGGTCCAGAGCGGACAGCATGGAGCGGAAGTCTCCGCCCCCCGAGCCGGCCCCGCCCCCCGAGCCGCCGGAGCGGGCGGCGGCCAGCGTTTCCACCGACTGGCCCTCGGGCAGCGCGATGCAACTGGCTGTCACCGCCTGTCCCATGATTGCCAGCAGCGCATCGATCTCCGGTTGCAGTGCATCCTGTCTGTATTTGCCCACCAGCACCGGCGCCCCGAACTTCTCCAGCGCCACCGACCACATGCGCAGCACCTGCCGCTTGAGCCAGACCGGCCAGATGCACCAATGCGCGGCCCCCAGCCCGAAGGGTTGCCCGCCATGGCGCGGCGGGGTGCGGTGCAGGATGTATTTTGCCGGCGGCAGCGGGATCCCGGCCGGATGGCTCCGGGTGATCAGCAGCGGCTCGAGCGTGGTCCGGTCATGGCGGATGAGGCGCGGATCGCGACTGCGGATATCGACCAGCCGGACGCGGTGCCCCTCCACCGCCCAAAGGCATTCGGAGATCGCATAGCCATACCAGATCGCGTGCAGAAGCGCCCGGCTGACCCGGTTCATGTCGAGGCCGCCCAACTGCAAGCGCAGATCGTCGGCGGCCGCCACGTCCCGCGCGCGCGTGCCGCCGGGTTCGATCACCAGGGGGGCCGCCAGCAACCCGTCGATGCGCTGGCCCAGCACGGCGGTGGCCTTGCTGTCGGTCAGGGCGATCTCGGCGGCGTCCAGTCCGGCGTCATCGCCCGGGACACCGCCAAAGCCGCCCGGCCCGCCGGCCAGCGCGCTGCCCAGACCTTCCAGCCAGCCTGCGGTCTGACCCCAGATGCCGGTTCCGCCCAGCCGGGCGGTCTGGGCCGGTGCGGCCCGCTCTGCGGTATCGGGGCGCTTGGGGACATCACTGTCACGGGGATCCATGGCTTACCTCCAGCCAACAGGGCCCGCCAGCGGCGAGCGGATGATGTCGAGATCGGGATCGGCGCGGTAGCCCGCGCCCGCGCCTGGCCCGCCGCCCAGCCCGGCGGAGCTGAGTTGCGGACCCGGCCGCATCTCGAAGGGTCCTGCCACCGAGGCGGCTCCGAAGGCCGCGAGCGCCAGGGCCCAGAAGCGATCGGCATGCCCGTCACTGTCCTTGCGGTCGGCAACAAGGCGCGGCGCCCCGGAGACCGAGGGTTCGGCGCGCACGGAATGCAGATCATCCCAGAGCGCGGGATCGGCGGGAATGCGAATGCGGCGATCCTCGAAGGCCTCGCGCAGGGCGCCGGCCACATCGAGCTTGCGGGCCGCCGACAGGAGCACCCCTTCCACGGTGAGCGCGCCATGGTCTTCCTGGTACTGCTCGACCACCGCCTCGCCCATGCCGGTCTGATCGACCAGGATGCGCAAGGGGCGGTGCGCGCGCGCAAGACGGCGCATTTCGGCGCGCTGTTCGGCAAAGGTTTTGTTGTCCAGTGTGACAATCTCGCGCAGCCAGAGCGTGCCCCCATCATCTTCCAGCACGGCGGCCACCCAGAGGTCGCGACGGCGCGCCACATCAACACCGATATAGCAGGGACCGGAGCCGCGATGGTCGGGGTTTCCGGCGCGCGCGTCGCGTGAGGCGGCGCGGATGAGATCATAAAGCAGCCAGGCCCCGCCGCCCGCCGAAGGCACGCAGTCGAGCTCTTCCGGCCCGTGGCGGCCATATTGGGCGCGGATGGCGGCCTCCCAGGCGGTTTCGGCCGGCTGCGTGAGCGGTTGATCGGTAAGCTGTGCAATCCGCCCATAGAGCCCCTGAGCGAGCGCGTCACGCAGTGTCACCCGGTGGAGCGTGCCCGGCTGGCGAGCCTCCCGGATATCGCGCACCAGCGTGTTGAACGGGTTGGCCTCGCCGTTATGGGTGGAGATGATCCGCACCCGGCCGCCCCAGGTCAGAAACGCAAGCGCCGCTTTCAGCACCGCGTCGAGCGTGTCGACAAAGGCGGCCTCATCGATCACCGCCACATCGCCCGGACGGCCCTTGCCCCGAAACCCGCGTGGGGAAGAGGTCATGGCGAGGATCTGTTTGCCCGAGGCCAGCGCGATCCGGAAGGCCTGGATGTCGCGGCCCTCATCATGGATCAGAACCTCGCCGGCCGCCCCGGCCGCGATGTCGAGGTCCTCGGCCCAGCCCGCGCAATCGTCGATGAAGCCGCGCGTCATGTCGCGTGCGTAGCTCTGATAGTAGATATCGCCCCGGCCCGTGCCTGCATGCATCACCGCGTGATAGGCCTCGGCCCAGCTGATCCCGATGCGGCGGGACTTCTCGATCACGGCCAGCGGGGCGGGGTCCCCCACCCAGGCCGATTGATAGGGCAGAAGGGTCCTCATGCATCACCACCCTCGACCGCCTGCCGGATCAGGGCGGCAACATCCGGGCTGAGACCGGCCCCGCGCGCGGCCGCCCCGGCCCGTTCTCCCCCGGCGCGGCGCTCGGCCTCGGCCAGGCGTTTGCGTTCCTTGTCGGCCATTGCCTCGCGCAAGCCCGATGAGCTCATGACATCCTTCATCATCCGGCCCAGGAAATGCAGATCACGCGGATCGATCTCCCCGGCCTCCCGGGTCATCTGCGCTTTCATCACCTTGAAGGCCACGGTGGTGATCATCTCGAAGAGCACCGATTGGCGGCGGGCTTCCTCTTCCAGCCCGATCTCGTCCAGCCACCCCGCCGCCCAGCCGGTGGCCTCCTGCTGAAGGCGCGAGAACTCCCGGTGTTCCTGGCCGAACCGCTGCACCGTTGAGCGCCCGATCGTGACCAGCAGCCCCTTCTCGGCCAGGCGGTCATTGAGCGCGTCGGTGATCGTGTCATAGTCGGCAAACCCCTGCGCGGCGAGCTCTTCGCGCAGCCAGTCACGGATGGCCGAGGGCAGAAGATCGATCTTGCGCCGTCGCGGCATGTCACGGCCCCTTTGGTGCGGGCCGCCTCACGCCGGGATGGAGGGCCCGGCCTTGCGCGATATCCACGCCGCGCGCGGTGGCCGAGGCCAGAACGAAGCCCTCATGGTCCTCCAGCGTCACAAGCTCCTGTTCGCTGAGCCAGGCCAGCGTTGAGACCAGCCGGTCGCGCGAGGTGGTAATGCCCAGCCCATTGCAGACATCCATGAGGATCTCCGAGTTGGAGGCATATTCGAGACAGGCCGAAAGATGGGTGAGGATGGCCAGGCGGCGGTGGGCGTCCAGTGTTGCGGCATAGCTCATCTGCGGCTCTCTCCCAGAAGATGGTCCTCGATCCGGGTGATGGCGGCCGAAAGGGTGCCCACGGCCCTGGCATCGCGCTCCATGGCGGTGCGCAACTCCGAGACCGCGCCCGCCTGGCGTTCGATGGCAAGCTGCAGTCCGTGAATGTCCTCGCGGCTGGCCAGTCCGGCCACCGCGCCTTCCAGCCGCGTCAGCCGTTCGGCGTGGCGGTCGAGCCGGTCGGTGACATCTGCCCCGGGTTCGGATCGGGATGGGTGCGGGGAGGCGCTGCGCCGCAAAAGACCCAGCCGCTGCAGGGCCACCACGGCGCCGCCCAGAAGGCCCAGGATCGCAAGGAGCGCGGCAAAGCTCTGCCAGTCTTCAGGGGTGGGCATCATCAGCAGGCCTCCGGGAAAGATATGCGGGCAAAAGGGTCCTGCCCACATTAGCGGCTTTGCGCCACATCAGTCAGCGGACCATGGTCCGCTGCTCTGGTTATACCCGGGGCGGTGCGGGATCGTTGCAGACCGGACAGGGCACACCGCGCCGCACTTCACTGTCGGTCATGTCAAAAAGCCAGCCCGCCTCATGGCCGCAGCGGCCACATGTGAAATGCCCGCCCTTTGCGGTGCGCCAGCCGGGCATCAGGCCCGGAGCCTGCCCCCGGTCATCGGCATGCATCATCACGCGGCGCATCCGGGGTGGGGGCGTCAAACCCGGAAGCCAGGGCTGGCGGCGTTCAGTCTTCACTGTGAACCGCCCGCGCCGCCTCCAGCCAGGCCAGACAGGCGGCGCTCAGATCACCCCCGTGGGCGACGAGGCCGTGAAGCTGTATTTCCACGATGCCGCAGGCGAGCTGGGGGATTTCCACCTTTGCCCCGGTCTCGATGAGCGCCGTGGTTACCGCCTCGGTGATCGTCTCCACATCCTCCATTCTCGAAAGCCGCTCCAGAAGGGCGGCGCGGGCTGTGGTGCCGGGATCGGCGTTTTTGTCCTGTTCTTCCATATCCATATCCTTCATCTAGGTACATTCTCCCGCTTCCGCCTGGTACAGCGCCCGCCGGAAAAGGCGATCTGCGCCCGCCCCCCGGGCCGGCGGAAGGCACCCTGCCGGCTCATGGCTTGCGCGCCTCGCGCCGGTAGCGCCGCACGGTGCCGGTTGCAATACGCAAGGCGCGGGCGATCTCGCCTGTTCCCATGCCGCGCCCTGCCAGCCACAGCACCACCGCGCGGCGCGCCAGCGGCACCTCCAGCACATGACCGCCACAGCCCTGCATGAGCGCCTGTGCAGGCGCGTGACCCAGAAGGGCGATCAGGGCCTGGCCGTCGGGGCTTTGATCGCGCGCGGGCACCCGCCAGCTCTGCCCGCCATGTTCCAGCGCGATGGCAAGTGCTGCCTCGCGCCCGGCGTGATCGGCAATCTCGGCCAGGGAGGCCGGCAGGGGCGCGGATGCGCAAGTCTGATGCGGGCGGGTCAATGCTCAGGTCTCCGGCGGGCACCCCTTTGGTGCCGCAGGCTCAGCCGTTCGGCGCGGTTCGAGATCGGCCCGGCCTGGGCGTTGGTTATGGTGACGAGTGCGACCGTGCCATCTGCCGTGCGCCGCAGATGAAACCGCAGGCCGCCCCGGATCACCGCGCCCTCGCCAAAGGTGCGCATGGCGGCCTCCGCGCCCGGCACCTGCGCCGCAATCCGCGCCCTCAGCCCCTCCACATCCACACCCCAGCTGCGCTCGAGCCAGCGCAGCACCGCGTGTTCGGTGACATGCAGCGAAAAGTGGCTTGACCTATCCATTACGCAGCCCCCCGGTCTGGCGTCTCGCGCGACATGCGCCGCGCGGCCATCTTCCGGCGTCCGTATTCGGCAGGGGTGAGGCGAAGCCGCTTTGCCTCGATCCGCGTCTGCGCGCGCCGCTGCTGGCGGGTGAGGCGGGAGGCAGGCGGGATGGCCCTGTTGGCCTTCAGCTTTGCAACCCACCGCCTCTGCGCGCGCCCGACCCCTGCGCCCGGTGCGGCGCGCGTATACTGGCGCGTGTGCTGACCCGGGGGTGCGGGTGTGGCACGTCCGGCCTGAAGCGGCATGGAGGTCAGCCCCGCAAGCAGGGCGCCATAAAGCATCTGTGCCATCTTCATGGGGAGACCTCCGCATCTGCATCTGCCTGCGCCTCTGCGCGGGCCAGCATCGCGCGCAGCGACCGGATCACATCGGTGATGCAGCCCGTATCGGTCAGCGCATCCACATCGATGGGCACAAAGGCCCAATGCGCCCCGAAGCGCGCGCGGATGAAGGCGTTGAGCCCGGCGCGGCCCGGGCGTTTCAGCGCGCCCCGGCGCCCCAGTTCGCCCCAGAGCGCGTGAATGAGGCGCACGTCGCCCCTTTTGGCTTTGGGGCGGGGGTTTGCGCCGCTGTGGCTGTCCCGGTGGGCCGCGCTGGCGCCCTTCTGACCGCCCCTGTGGCCGCCCCCTGTGCCATCCGGGGCTCCGCCCCTGTGGCCGCCCCCTGTGCCATCCGGGGCTCCGCCCCTGTGGCCGCCCCCTGTGCCATCCGGGGCTCCGCCCGTTCGGCGCTTCATCCGTCCACTGGACGGATGACCGGTTGCACCGGACCGCGCCTCACCCTGCAGCGTGTTGAGATGGGCCAGTAGTCGGGCCAGGTCGCGGGCGGACATGTCCCGCATCGACGCCTTGCCGGTCACAGCCAGTTGCACATCATGGCGTGCGTCCGCATCGAGCCCGAGGGCGCGGCAGGCCCCGTGCGCCGCGCGCATCAGCCGGGCGCGGTCCCCTTCGGCATATCGGCGGGTGCGGGTCATGTCACCGCCGCCCCGCCCTGCGCTTTGCGCGCCGCGCGTTCGAACCTCTTCTGCCGCCGCGCGATCCGCATCCGCTGCGCTTTATGTTCGGGCGCCTTCATCGGCAGGCGCGTGACGGGCAGACCGGAGACCCCCTCGGGGATATGCCTGATCCGCCCGGCCGCCACCGCCGCGTCGATGAGCCTGCGCGCCTCGGCGGAGAGCGGGGCGCGCGTCATGCGGGTGCCAAAGACCGCCACCGCTCAGCCCGCCTTGGCCAGATCGATGCTGATCGGCTCCTAGGCCGCATCGGGGGTGGCGCGGCGATAACAGCGCATATAGGTTTTCGAGCCCACCACCCGCATCGCATCGCGGATCGCTTCCATCGCCCTGCGCCAGCGCCCGTCGGCGATATCGAGCCGCAGCAGGCTGTAGATGCCGGCGCGCGCGATCTCGCCCTCCTTGTCGACCTGGAAGGCGTGGGAGACGATGGTGCGGATCTCGGCGCGGCTGCCCTCGGCCCATTCGGCCAGGCATTCCTCCACCAGGTCGCGCGCCACCTGCAATTCGGGGCCGAAGGCGATGCGATCTGCGATCTGCACCTGCACCTTCATGGTGCCGTCATAGGACATATAGGTGCGGTTGCCCTTGACCGAGCGGCGGCTATGGCCGCCATATTCGGCCTCCAGGATCGCATCAAACCCGCCGATCTCGTCAAAGCAATGGGACCGGAACCGCCCGATCTGCCCCGAGAGATCACCGGCAAAATGAATGACCCGGCGCACCATCTCGTCCTGCAACTGGTCCTGCGGGCGCACCATCTCGAGCGGTGTCAGGCGCCCTTGTGCATCGCGCATGTAGCGCGCACCATCAATGTCCACCGTGGCCGCATCGATCCAGTTCAGCGGCGGCAGGCCCAGAGATACGGGACCGGCTTCGCTCTCCGGGTCACAGCCCTGGTCGATCCGGGCCTCGGGGCCCCTGTCGGGATGCGGGTTTGTCTGTGCCATAACATGTCCTTTCGATGTGTGAACTGTTGCAGGGGGTCTTTTGCAGCGGGGGTGCGGTCCCGGATCGGGGTCCTCAGCCCTCGGCCGCGTCCTCAAAATCCACATGCGCGAAGATCGCCGGCACCCCGTCTTCCAGCCCGACGTCATCGATCTCATGCAAGCCGCCCAGGATGTCGGCGATCCAGACCTCCTCATGGGCGGGCAGCTCAGAGAGCCGTTCGATCAGCTCCTCTACGCTCATGACAGCTCTCCCGCCGCCGCTTCGATATCGGCCTCCGTAATGGTCTCACGCCCGGCGCCGCGCGCGATCATCCAGGCCCGCGCCAGATGGCGGCGCAACCCGTGCAGCCCGCCGGGCCCTGCAGCGGCGGCGATCAGATGCTTCATCTCGCGGGCGCCCGGTTTGCGTCCCAGCGGTCCTGCGGCAATGGCGGCCACATCGTCGCGGGCCAGCGCCTTGAGATCGACCCGCATGCCGATCCGCCCCGTCACCTGCGGACAGCGCGCCAGCGTCATGCGGATGGTGTCATCGCCGATGAGCGCCAGCCCGCAGCCGGCCATGTCGCGAATGCAGCGGAGCTCATCAAGCAGGGGTGCGCGCAGATGATGCGCCTCATCGACCACGATGAGCGCGCCGCGCCCCTCAAGGCCGGCCACAATCGCCTGCTCGGCCTCCATGGAATGGGTCGGGCGTGCCCCCGCGCCAAGGGCTGTGCCGAGCCGCGAAAGCAGCCGGGGCAGGGTCGTGAGCGTCGGCGAGGCGCGCAGCCAGATCGCCTGCGCCCGGCCCGCGCAATGGGTCTCGGCCGCCCAGGTCTTGCCGCGCCCCGAGGGGCCATGGATCAGCGCCAGATCGCCGGCGGCCTGGGCATAGGCCAGCGCCGCGCTGACCGCCCGCGTGGCACAGGTCTCGGCATGGGCATCGAGCCGGGCCCCGCCAAAGGCATGGGCGGCGCGCTCGGCGCGGGTATCAAGCCAGCGCCCGATCCGCGCCTCCACGGCGTCATTGTCGCCGCCATAGCTGCCGTTCAGCCAGCTTGAGAGCGTGGGGGCGCTGACCCCGGGACCGATCTCGGCAGCAGCCCTGGCGCGCGACAGGCCAAAGGCGGCCATTTCCGCCTCCACCCGGGCGCGCAGCTCCGCCGGGGCGGGGGCCGCAGAGGCGGGATCGAGGACGCCAGAGGCGGGATCGGGGTTCGCAGACGGGCCGCGCGCCTCACGCGCAAGGGGTGTGATGTTTTCTGCCGGTTCCATCGGGGGTTCTCCTCTCTCAGATGCCTTCATCCAGAAACAGTTTCGCGGCCGCCTCCAGCGCAGGGCTGGCGCCCCCGGCCCCGCCAGCGGTGCGGCGGGAGGCTTTGGGTGCGGCGCTGGACGCAGACCCGCCTGCGCCCGCACGCGCCTCGGCCGCCTTGCCGGCCTCCTTGAGTGCCGGCGTCTCATGGGGTTGATCCGCCCGTGCCCCGCTGCGCGGCCCGACGCTGGAAAAGGCAATCACCTTGCCCGCCGCCGCCTCACCCGCGCTGAGCACATCCTCCATCGCCCCTTTGGGATTGTGGGCGCGGGCCAGATCGCGGGCGTCCTTGCGGGCGGCACTGTCGGCCTTGCGGGCCCGGGTTTTCGCCTGCGCCGCGATCCGGGTCAGATCAGCCCCGGTGCGCGCGGGGTCCTCGGCCATGAAGAGAAACCGCCCCTCAGGCGAAAACACGAAAAGACGCGCGGGATCAGCAGGGTCATAGCGCAGCTCCACCCGCTCACCCACGCGGGTGCCCATCTCCGGGGCGATGTACCAGATACCCCCCACCGAGAGGCCCTGCTTGGAGATGGTGCGGCGCGGCCCGTCTCCCGAGCGGCTCACCGGCTCGGCCAGGAGCGGATCAAGCGCGCGCGGATCACCGATCCGGCGCAGGGGCCTGTCCGGGTCTCCCGGCCAGGCCGCCATGCGCTGAAAAGGGCTCTCGCCGGTGCCGCCATGGGCGCGGCGCCCATAGATGGCCTCGACCCAGATGTCGCATTTGCGCTGCAGCTCCGCCCCGGAAAGCGCGATGTCAAAGGTCTCGGCCGCGTCCGTGCCGCGTCTCTGGGACATGGACTTTTTTGCCTCAAGCTTCTTGCGGTCCATCACGTCATGGCCGGTAAAGCCCGGCAGGAAGGCAAAGAGATCGCGCGTCATCGTGCCGAAGAAGCGCTCGATATAAGGTTTTGCCTCGGGCGTATAGGGCGGGCAGATGTCATGTTGGATGCCCAGGTCCGAGAGCACCCGGGTGAGATGGCGCGAGGTGTAGTCCCGGCCCTCATCGGTGCGCGCCACCTCCGGCACGCCCCAGTCGACAAGGCAGCGCCGCAGGAGCGCGCAGATCGCCGTTGCCCGGCTGGTGGGTACCACCAGAACCTTCGCCCGGCGCGCCCAGACATCAATGGCCCCCACGATCGTATGCCGCCCGTCGGTGCAGATCACATCCGCAGGCGTCGAATCCAGTTCCCAGAGCGCGTTGGGCGCGCGCACTTCCGCCGCCGCGCACCCAAGCGCAGGGGCCAGCCGCGCGCGATGCCCGTCAGGATCAGAGACGGCCGAGAGCGCACGGGCGTTCTCCGCATCGCCCCGCCAGGTCTTCAGCCAGCGCTGTGTCGCGCGCAAGGACGGCGTCTTGCCATAGCGCGCCTTCAGCACCCGCACCACATGGGAGGCGGTCAGATGGGGCCCATGCTCATGGATCAGCGCAAGGGCGCAGTCGCGCATCTGCGCGTCACTGAGCGGCCCGCAGCGCCCGCGCCCGGGCCGGTCGGTCAGCACCACCAGCCGCGCCTCGGGTGCCAGGCCCTGGCAGGTCAGACGCCAGCGGCGCACGGTGTCACCTGTCACCCCGGCGCCTTTTGCGGCCCGGGCATCCGCATCCGCCCGCGCTATCCCTGTGGCTATCAATCGCTCGGAGGCCGCCACCGCATCCAGCCGCATCCGCGCCTGCGCCAGTGCGGCAGACGAGCGGGGTGCGCTCGGGGGTGCGTCTGAACGAGACGGAAGACCGGCGGAAGGCACCGTGCCTGAACGGGTCTTTGAGGGGGCCTTGAGGGGGTTTGCATTTGACAGGCCTGGGGGCGTGGAGGGGCCTTGCAGGGGCGCTGCAGGGGGCGGGCTTGGCGATATGGCGGGTTTGGGTGGTGCGAATGTCATGGGCTATGGCCTGAAATCCCTGCCGGCAAGGGGCCGGTTTGTTCCGGGGTGGCGTCATCAATCGTCATGGCGTCGTGACGGTTTGCATCCGTCGCCAGGCGGGTGAGCGACGCGCTGACTTTTCCGGCCAGCTTCGTAACCCTCTCCTCCAGCGCCCGTCCGATCAGGGCCTCCAGTGACGGGGCCAGGCGGCGGCGTGCATTGCCGTGCAGACTTGCAACCGCGACCGCAAGATCCTCCGATTCCGTCGCAGCGAGAATGCGGCGATAACCCTCCTCCACCATATCAAGGCCTGCCTCGATATCGGCGCGCACACCATCAACCACGCGCCGCGCCGCATCGGGCCCCGCCCGCTCGGCCTTCAGCGCCTCGATCTCCGCCTTCAGTCGCGCGTTTTCACGCTCGGCACGGCCCCTTGCGGAGCGCTCCGCCATCACGCCGCGCAGCCGGTCCACGGACCAGTTGTAAAGCGAGGCCTCGGCCAGAACCGCGTCGCCCTCTTCCGGCTCCAGCCCCGCCACTTCGGCATGATGCGACCAGCTCAGTTCGTCCCGGCGTCGGGACGGTTCGATCCGCCGCGCCACCGAGGCGCGGTTCTTCAATGTGCCCAAAGGCACGTCCAGCTTTTCCGCCAGCCGCGTCATGTCGCCATAGGCCGTCGGGCGCTCGGCAACCCAGTCACCCATCTCCCAGGCAATGCCGTCAAGGCCACGGTCGAACGCCCTTTCGCGCGCCACAATCGAAAGACCCTTCTCTTCCCATTCGGCATCAAGGCGCGCCTCTATCTGTTCGCGGGGCTCAATCATTGCGCGTCCTCTTTTCCAGTGTGGCCTTGCTGATCTTCGGGTTCCGGCAACACGGGGGCGCGTTCGGGCGCCCCTTGAGCCGGTGGCGGGACCGGCCTCACAAGCCGGTAGAGAAAGATGCGCTCCATCGTCATCGGATCGATACCCTGGCGGCAGGCAATCTCCTGACTTCCGACATTTTTTCGTATAAGTCATTGATATTATTATGCCTTGGTTGCCAAAAGGCACTACACGGACTTTTTTCGCCAGCGATTGTTTCGGAGTGTTGAGGGAGCTCAGGCTTTGGTCTGGCCAGTTTTTCGGGTGCGCCCGGGGGGTATCTTGAAAGGGGCTTCGTTCCAGGTCAGGCCGACGCAGGTGAGGATGCGTCTGGCATCGACCGTGGCATGGCTTGGCATGCCGTAGCGGTCAGGGGTGCCTTTGTGGCGCAGGATCGAGAGCTGCAATGCGTTCAACTCGTTGCGGATACGAGCCGGGCTCATCGGGTGTCCGAGCAGGTCCAGATGCTTGCGCAGGTGCTGCAGGCAGCAGAAGGCCATGTAGCAGATGGCGATATGGGCCCGGACCCGACGCGGCGACCAGTGATAGATGGGCCGGATTTTCAGATCGTGCTTGTTGGTGCGGAAGCAGGCTTCGATCTCCCACAACTGGTGATAGCGGGCAATGACGTCCTGTGCCTCCAGTTCGTCCGCACCATGAACAACAATGGCATGCAGCCCGTCCCATTGTGCCGCTGCCTTGATCTTTGCATCATCCAGCGTGACGTCCCCGCTGTCGGGGAAGGCCAGGAAGCGGCCATATCCCCGGCTGCTGAAGCTGCCGGGTTTGCGAGAGCGCTTGAGCTTCTTGTGCAGCTTTTCGATTGCCTTGTCGCGCTTGTGGGCATCATTGCGTGCCCGGGTGGGTGACCAGGTCACAATGACCCGCGCTCCCTCCTGGTCGATCACCTTGTACCAGCCCTTCTCGGTTGCCTCTTCAGAACCGTGTCCAGCCCAAGGCTGGCGTCCCTCCGGGCTCAAAATGTTCGCCTTCACGGCGGCCGGGGCGGACTTCATGCGATAGCCGAGGATGTAGGGCAGACCCTTGTTCTGCAACATCTGCTGGTTGTCCTTGCTGAGCATGGCGGCATCGGCCACGAACGTGACCCTGGCCACGTCGAAGCGTCCCTCCAACGCCTTCAGCGCAGCTTCCAGCGTATGACCTTCCCAGGTGTTTCCCGGGAAGAGTTCATAGCCCACAGGCAGCCCATCGGAGGTGACGATCAGCGCCAGCATGACCTGAGCGCGGTGATGCTTGCCATCCTTGCTGAAGCCCTTGGCCAGAAGATGATCCTGCTCGACCCCGTCCGCATCCTCGGCCGGGTCCTCGCGCTCGGTGTCAAAGGCCAGGGTCGTGCAATCGTAGAACAGCACGGTCACTGGCCCGCCCAGCAACTTCTCTGCCGCCGCGTGAGAGGTTTTGCAAATCCCGTCTATCACCGGCGTATTGATGTAATCCATGCTCCGATAGACCACGTCCAGATTGAGCGTGATGCCTGCCTGGTTCTCCAACGCCTCCACGGTCGCGCGCTTGCTCTCGGGCTGTGCGATCCGCGCCATAACCAGCTCTTTCACAATGCGATTGGCACTTTTACGCGCCGCCCCCAGAAGGGCCCCCCAACCCAGTTGGTCATACATCGTCCCCATGACATCCCGCAGACCCAGAGAGACCCGCGCCTCCTCACGGCACTCGGCAAGATCAACGCCAAGCTTGTCCGGCCGCGGAGCGCGGCGCACCAGCGCCTGCAGATCGGCATATTCCGTGGGCGTGAACAGTTCCATTTGCGGCGAGCGATCAATGCGTAATTGCTCCATCAAGCGGCCCGCCAGACGCTTGATATCCTCAATCTCGCTGTCGTTATGGGCCACACCCACATGGCGCAGGATCTTCTGGCGTACCTTGGAGCCGGTGCGGACGGATTCAACGATCTGGATCCGTGTGCGGTTGAGCTTTGCGTCATGTTTGGTGCGGATGAACATGGGCGAAGAGGTTAGCCATCTGAAGGCCCATGTCAATACTTTTTATAATAATGGGGCACTACAACGCGCCTCTGAGCAACCACACCTGAAAACAAACCAAAAACCCAGTCAGATCAACAAAAAGGTCGGAAGTCAGGAAAGATGCGCTCCATCGTCATCGGATCGATACCCTGGCGGCAGGCAATCTCCGCGCCGTTGGCGCGCAATTCCGCCACGGCCGCATTCACGGCGCAGACATCCGCCCCCGTCACGATCTCGCGCGTCGAGTGCTCCCGCCCGTCGCGCAAAAACGCGTGCAGGCGCTGCAGGCGCGGGGAGCGGGAGAGGCGCGCCGCATGCATCATGAGCGCCCTCCCCCACAGGGCGCACCGCCACCCGCAGGGGTCTCGTTGAGATGCGCAAGCACCTCCGCCACCATCAGCGCCGCCCCATCACAGGCCTCGATGCGCGCCTGCGCCCGGGCAATGCCACGGGTCACCGCCTTATGATCGCGCCCGCCAAGGGCCGCACCGATGCGCCCATACGTGGCTTGCGTGAGGGCAGCGCACAGGCACATGGCCATCTGCCGCGCCTGTGCAACCTCCCGATCCTTGAAACCCCCGCGCAGCGCATCCGCCTCCAGCCCGGCCACATGGGCGCTCACCAGGACAATCCGCGCCAGCGCGCGGTCCTGCCCGCCCGGCAGATGCGGCAGCGGCGCAAGCTCGCTGAGCAGGGCGCGCAGCTCCGCGCGCGAAAGGGGCGGTGTGTCGCTTTGCGGGACGGGTGCGTGCCCCGTCGCAGGGGATGTTTCCGGGGTTATCTCGGGGAGTGTTTCGGGGGCGGTCTTGTCGTCCGCCTCGCGCCCGATCCTGTCGCCCGTCTCAAACGCCATCACGCCGGTGAGCGCCGCCTCTGCGCGGGCCATCGCGCCGCAGGCTTCAAGCTCTGCGCCAAGGGCCGCCGCCTTGCGCAGTCCGCCCAAGGTGGCTTTGGCGGTGCGGGCATCCATGCGGCCGCAGGGTTCGGCCGGGCCGATCGACCGGCCCGCCTCCGCAAGGGCGCGGCGCAATTGCCGGAAATCGGAGGCGGCGCTCATGGGCTCACCGCCCAGGCAAGCACCAGCAGAACCCAGAGTGCCCCGAACAGCGAGACCGCGCCAATGAGATCGCTCAGCCAGTGATCGTCCAGGGCGCGGACGAGCCGGGCAAGAAGGCCTCCACGGACAGGGCCGTGGGGGCAGGTGCTGCGCGCTACAGGCGGGCGCGCAGAGCCAGGGAGTAACCGGTCAGGGGTGGCGGCCGGGTCAGGCGTGACGCCCTCCCCCGCCGCCGGTACCATCGGAGATGCAAACCAACCGATGGAGGAAAAGATGGATCCAGATAACGCCGAAATAATCGCCAAGGTCGCAAGCCGCTCAGCCCGAAGCACACACCATTTACTGATCGCGCTGATTGCCTCCCTGATCGACAGCGGCGCGCTATCAGCGGAGGTATTTGCGGAAAAACTCAACGATATGGAGCGCACCATTCGGAGCGTCAGCCCCGAAGACGCCTGGGATGAACTGGAGATGAGGGTCACGATCAGCCTCATTGATCAAATTCGTGATCTTGTTTCTGGCGGCGAGAAAACGTCACCCTGAGCGCGGCGGCGATCGGCCCCCTGCAATCCATCTCGTCGACGAGCACATTGATCAGCCGATCAGCCGGATCGGCAATCTCGTCAAGATTCGGAGTAGGATGGTTATGCATGGCCGTTACCTCGTTGCTGCAGGGGTGTCGGGCGGGCGGATCATGACAGACCCTCCGCTTTGGCAGGACCGGGCGTAACGCCTGGTCCCGCCGCCGGTTCCATCGGAGATGCAAACCAACCGATGGAGAGATAAATGGATGCGGAAAAATACATGTTAATGACGGAGATCGACCGGCGTATAAGTGAGGCCGGCAATCGGGATTTTGAAACGATCATGAGCATTATGCGCCCCCTCATGGCTGTGGTCAGGGCAGGCCTGCTTTCGGGCGCGATTTCTGTTGATGACGCCATTAAGCTGCTGCCCCCGGGCCGGAATGAGGATCAGGATCGCGGGACGATTGAGCAGTGGGCAAACCCGCGATCCGGCGAATGAACGCACGATCATAGTCGTTTATCTCGATACCCGCCCCGGAGAGATCGTACTCAATCCAGAACACGCCAAGGTCCGAAGATGCGGTGGCAAAGGCGGCGATGACCTTGCGGGTCGCAAGGCGTTCCACCGGGTCTTTCCGGGTTGCCAGAACATCCACGCCACAGATGTATTGTTGCCTGTCGAAGAGTGTGGTGATCATGCAGTCCGGTCCTTGTTCATAGCGGGATCGCCCTCCCAGACCGGCAAGAGGCCCGCCACGCGGGTGGCCAGCGCATCGCGGCAGGGTGCGCAAAGTGCTGTCATGCGTGCGCAGGCCACGGCGTCCGGCTCCATCAGGTGATCATCCACCCGGATCAGCGCCAGCTCGTAGACGCCCGCATCGCGGCCGCCGCAGTGATCGCAGCGCCCGCTCATGCAGCCGCCTCCGCAGCAGGCGAGCCCGGCGTCGGGGTCGGGCGCGGGATGTCAGAAGGCCAGGCAAGGTCCAAAGGCCAGTGGTCGGAAAACCATTGCAGCGCGCGACTGTAAGTTCGATCCGTAAACCCGAGCCCTTGTCGAATGCGGCTGAAAAGCCGGGCATGGCCGACAGCCCAACCGGAAATTGTCGCTTCGCTACGGTCAACTCTGGTTCGGAAAGTGTCTACAAGGGCTATGAGTTCAGATCGCTGCATAAAAGCAGCATTGCATAATTGCAGTAATCATTCAATGTATATTTGCAACGCGCATAACTTGTGTAATTTTACAGCAATGCAAACCGCAGAATTACACAAGTTATTTGATAACAGACGTATTGACCTCGGCATTTCGCAAGCGCGCGTCAGCGAATTAGCCTTTGGGAGCCGAAAAAAAACACCAATCCAAGCAATGCGACGGGGAAGTTCGCCTACGGCTGAAACGCTTAGCGCTCTCTGCCGCGCCCTTGGTCTCGAGTTCTACATCGGCCCGCCGCGCGATGGCGTACCTGTCGAATCGCCGCGCGCGCCGAACTGGGAGCGCTTCACCGAGGCGACCCTGCCGCACCGGGGGCTGGCCACCTGCTCGGTGCAGGGCTGGTCGAAGAGCCAGCCCTTGCGCGACCCCCTGCCCAGACCGGAGGATATCATGGACGATCAGGCTTTCTGGGTGTCTGCCACGGGGCAGTCGATGATCCCCGAAGGCATCGACGGGTGCTGTGTGTGCCTTGTCTCGCCGGGCCGTGAGGTGCGGGACGGGGACCGGGTCTGGATACTGGATTTTCAGGGGCGCGCGGCGATCAAGCGTCTGGTGGAAAAGACAGAAACCGGTTCCCTCAAGCTCCGGGGCTGGCTTCCCAAACGCGACGGCGAGCAGCAGAGCTTTGACGAGGAGCGGCTGCCGGCGGGCATCCGCGAGGTCTACCCGGTGGTGGCGGTGTTCCGGGGCAAGCCGGGTACGGAAGGGGCCGAATATATCCCCGACCCGAAAGCGCCTGCCCCCGCCGCGCCACCCGAGGGATCAAATGTCGCCCCTGTGGAGCGGGTGCCGAAGGCGATCACCGACATGCTGGGCCTGCCCGAGGGCGCAAGCGCGGATGCGGTGCTGAAAGCGATGGAGGCAAAGATTGCCACCCGGGGCACGGCCCATGCCACGCCCGTGGCGGCGCTGGAGCGGAAGGTGGCGCGCGCGCTCAAGTCCGAGACGCGGTCCCTGAAGGACGATCTGGAAGCCAAGCTGGATGCGCTTGCCGCCCGCCTGCCGCCCGCAGCGGACGAGGACGAGACCCGAATCAGTCTGCCCTTTGCCGGCGACGTGCGCGCGGCGGCGGGTGCGGGCGAAGAGGTGTTCGAGGAAACGGAAATGAACTTAAGCATTCCGAGCGAGGCCCTGCCACCGGGCCTGAAGCCCGAGCGGGCCATTGCGCTGCGCGCCGAGGGCACATCAATGCACCCCACGATTCGCTCGGGCGATATCCTGGTGATCGATCACGGCGACCGGGAGGCGCGCGAGGGCACGGCTTTCGTAATCCGCACCGGGACCGGTCTTGTGGTCAAGCGGCTCAGACAGAAGGGGCACGGGGGCACGGGGGAATGGATCATGACCAGCGACAACCCTGAGGGCTACCCGCCGCGCCCGGTCGGGCCGGGGGATCACATCCTGGGCCGGGTGATCTGGTTCGGGCCGGAGAAGGCCGTTGTGGTGGGGGGGTGATGATAGGATCAAACGGCGAATCAGTGATGAGGATGGGGATATGGACAGCAACCGAATTATTAACGGCGCTATTAACGGCGCGATAAGTGCAGTATTGGCAACGGTGTTTATTGGGCTGCTCACCGCCGCCGCAAATTTATTGTCCAACGGCAAAATGGCTGAAGCCCTGGGCGCGGTATCTGATCGAGAGATGAAACAGGTCATCAGCGATTTCGACAAAAAGATCGCACCGAAGCTTGAGGCTTGCAGGGTGTGTTTTCGGGAGGTGGCTAAATCACCAAATCAGTGCAAGCCTCAATATCCGGAAGCGGAAACTTGTAGCGGGTGGAGCACATCGTCTGCAAAAGGCCCGTGGACGCAGATATTTCTCGACGACACAGACGATGGTGCGGGCGGTTGCAAGTATCAATGGCGTCTTGAGTGCCGCGCGAATTAGCCTTCATCAATGGCTTGAACTCCAGCAGTGCCTCACCCGCCGCCTGAGATCAGCAACTCGCTGACCCGCTTGCTGGCCTTTGCATTGGCCGAATAGCGCGTCTCGACCTCTTCGCAATCGGCCCATGCGAAGATCTCGCGAATCTCTGCCCGGTCATTGATCGACAGGATGAACCTTCCCTTGATGCCTTTCAGGATCTGAGCCATGCGCGCAAAATCGGCGCGTGCGAACATGTGCGGGCCATAATCGCCCTCATGGCCCAGGTAGGGCGGGTCGAGATAGAACAGCGTACCCGGCGCGTCATAGCGGGCAATGAAGGCCTCCCAGTCCAGGCATTCGATCACGACCCCTGCCAGGCGGGTGTGCAGGTCTTCCAGCAGGGGCTCCAGCGTTGTGAGGTTGAAGCGCGCGGGCCGCTCCTTGCTGACCCCGAAGCTGCGCCCGGTGACCTTGCCGCCAAAGCTTGTGCGCTGCAGGTAGAGAAAGCGCGCGGCGCGTTCGAGGTCCGTGAGCGTGTCGGGGTCCGTTGCACCCAGGCGCTCGAACTCGGGCCGCGTGGTCAGCTGGAAGCGCAGGGTTTCGATGAATTGCGGGTAATGGCGCTGCAGGATGCGAAAAAGCGTGCTGACATCGCGGCTGAGATCATTGATCACCTCCGCGCGCGGGCGCATCTCGCGGCGCAGGAACACCCCGCCCATGCCCACGAAGGGCTCGGCATAGGTGACATGCGGGATGGCGGCGATCCGCGCGGCGATGCGCGCGGCCAGACAGCGCTTGCCGCCCAGTCAGGGGGCCACGGGCGCGGCCGGCTCCACCGGCGCCATTCCGGTCTTGGGCGTGTAGCGATCGGGTGTGGCAGGGGAATCGCACTTAAGCTTTGACAGTTGAGTCGAATTGGATTCTTGAGGTTTCATCATGCGATGGAGTTTCGAGATGCCGACATTATCCAGCTATTTCAATGAAGAAGACGATCCACGTGGAGGTAACGCGCCGCGGCATAAGTTCTGTGACCTGATGACGATCAGCCTGTTGTGTGCGCTGTCTGGCGGGGAGACTGCGGTCGATATGGAGCATTTTGGGCAGATGAAGGAGGAATTCCTTCGTGAATTTCTCGATTTGCCCCACGGCATCCCCTGCCATGATGCCTACTCGCGGCTCTTTCGCTTGATGAAGCCAACCAGCCTACAGGCCTTTTTCGACAAGTTCAGAAGCGACTTTGCTGCGGCCCATGCCGAGCATCCAGCGATCGCCATAGACGGCAAGGAGATGCGGCGCAGCTTTGACAGAGCGGCCTCCCAATCGAACCTGAACGTCGTCACTGCCTTTGCTCATGGCGCACGTCTGAGCCTTGGAGTGACGCAAAGTGCCAAGGGCGGCGGCGAGATTCTGGCTCTGCGCGAGCTGATTGAGATGCTGGACATTCGTGGCATCACCATCACGGCCGATGCCTTGCACTGCCAGCGGGAAACCTGTGACCTGATCGTGCAGGAAGGCGGTGACTATTGCATGCAGCTCAAGGGCAATCAGGGCGACATGCAAGCCGACGTGCGGGCTTTCGTGGCTGACCAGAATATTGAATACATTGATGAATACATCTCTGTAGAGGGTGACCATGGCCGGGTTGAGGAGCGGTCATATCGCGTCTACGACGTGCCAAACTATCTCGTCGACACCCATCAATGGCCGCACCTTGGCGCATTCGTTCATGTCGTTTCCAGGCGCACAGCAGGCGACACGACCAAGCAGTCCGAGCGGGTGTACCTCCTGTCAAAATGCTTCACCGCTCAGGCAGCCGCCACGCTGATCCGTGGCCACTGGGAAATCGAGAACAGCTTGCATTGGTCACTGGATGTTGTGATGAACGACGATCATCACCGCGCGCGGAAAGACAACGCGCCCGCAAACTTCGCCGCGTTACGACGGATCGCATTGGGCATCATCAAGACAAATACCGCGAAAGGCTCAAACCGCGTGAAGTTCAAAAAGGCAGGCTGGAGTAACGACTTTCTGCGCACTCTAATCGCAGGGCTTTGAAGCGCGATTGCCCTGTCGGGTGTGGACAAGGGCATGGACATGGGAAAGGACTTCCACGATCATGATCCCGCCCTGTGCAGGGTGGCGGGATGGCCAGTGCTGGCCTGTTCTGGTCGTGGGAGGCCTCGTTCTCCCGGTTCGGGATGTTTGCGCATCCCGGCCCCCGTCCCGGCCTTTTGGATGGCGCGATGCGGGCGGCGTCGGGGGGTCCATAGCATGGGCAGCGGGTGCCGTGCAGCGGACCATGGTCCGTGCGGGGCTTTGTCCGGTTTTTAATCACATAGTGTGCAGCCTGGATGTGTTGAGGAGGTGGCTCGACATCCGCACTCTGCCCAAAACTCAGAGAGCGGGCGCAACGCCGACAGGCTCAATAATTACCTGCTTCCACATCTTTCAAAACCGGGATCAGGCGCCAAAATTCCCGGGCGATACAGGTGGCGTATTCAATCTTGTCAGGATAAGGGTCAACTTTCTGGTCCCACAAATAGCGAAGCTGACCAACCAAACTAGCGGTTCCTTCGGCAAATCGCAGGAGATCATCATACGTCGCACCGTCAACATTCAGGTCAGCTTTTTCGGCATTTACCCTATCGCGGCTCCCGATAATCCTGTGTGCGAGCCATTCTGATCGCAACACCCTAAATGCCGCTCTCTCGGGGCAGGCACTTATGGCGACGTATTTGGCTTTCAGGCATTCGAGAGATGACGACAGGCACTGTTTATCTTCGGCGTCCAGCGCGCGATCAAGCCGATCCCTTTTGCGAGCCTCCAGAACCTCTAATCCAGGCAGGATTTTCATCACCTTCGGTAAGGAGATTACGTCATGGCCCTCATCCCATGCACGATTGCAGTAGAGAATGACCGAGTTTTTTGCGCCTGCGCGCGCGACCACACCCGCATGCCCGCAGATTGACCCATTCAGACGATCGCAAACGTCCGGATTATCAACCGTGGCTTTAAGGAAGCCGATATACCAACTTGCCTGATCAGCGTCGCTTTCCAGTTCTTTCAACTGCGCACTGAATTCACATTCATTTTCTTTTTCTGCTTCCAATTGTCCCTGCCTTGACTTGCTGTCAAATTCAATGGGTTCCGGCTGATGGAACCCCGCTCCGGCTCAAGCGCTTTAATGCCCGGGCAGGCAATTTCCGTGTTGCCGGGGCCATGGCGATCTCAACTGCACTTTTCTCAACATTGTACAGAATCGGCCCTCTGTCAAAATGATCCCGATATCTGTCCGGGATGGCAAAACCGGTCGGCCGCCTCAATCGTGTCTTCTCACGCCGTTCCGGCCAGCCATTCATCAAGGGCGGCATTGCCTGTGGTTTTGCGGGGCTGTTGGGCCTCGCGCCTGGCGGTGCCTGCCCCGGTGCCGGGTACGCGCGGTTCGGCGGTCGCGCCTCGACTGTCCGCTTCGGGAGTGCCCGCTGACGTGCCGTGGCCTTCGGGCTCTGCCGGGGTGTCGTGATGTGCGCCTGTTTCCCCTGCCACTTTCCCTGATGCCGTTTCGCCCGATGGATGATCCTGAGCCGGTCTCAGCCCTTCGATGGCGGCCATGGTCTCGAGGGTGCGGGCGACGTCTTTTGGCGGGCGGGACCTGCGCATTTTCTCAAAAGTGCGTGCCCCGAAATAAAAGCTCATGATCATGCCCAGGATGATCCAGAGATTGTCGGGAACAAGCTCGAGCGCGGTCATGCGGATGGCAAAGCCCTGGGGGTCCCACATGGCGAAGGCAAAAAGCGCGATGGTGCCGAGCGCCATGACCGGGCGTGGCAGGCGGTTGAGCGCGTTGACGACGCGGTCGAAGGCTCCGGCGGGCGGGCTTGCGAACTCGGCGGCAAACTGCGCCAGGGCGGCGGCTTTGGCATCGGCGGCGCGCTGTGCGGAACTTTCCGCATTGGGGCGGAAGGTTTCGATCACCTCGGTGGCGACATTGCGGGTGCCGCCGAAGAGGCCGGAGAGGATGCGCAGGAACATGTGGGGCCTCCTCAGGTCCAGGTGGCAATGCGGGTTTCGAACTGGCGCTGCGAGAGATGGAAGCGCGGGGCGATGAAGTCTTCCGCGCGGCGGATCCAGCCGCCCTTGCCGCCATCGCGGCGGCGCACGTATTTGCGGAACTGCGCCCGGCGCTCGGCGAGGCGGAAGTAATAATCGCGCCGGGCGATGCCATAGGCGTCCGCGAGCGGCGCGCCCTGTGCGGCCAGCGCGTCTGCTGCCCGCGCGGTCTGGGGTCCGATGGCGCCATCGACGCTGACGTCCTGGCCGCAGAGCCGCAGCAGGCGCTGGAGGATCTTGATGGCGTTTGAGCCGGCGTTGACCTGCATGTCGAAGACGCTGGCGTGCAGCGCCTGCGGCAGCCAGTCGATGCGGGGCGCGCGAAAATAGTGCCGCAGGAAGATATCGACGGCCATCTCCTGGGTGAGGCACCTGACATCTTCGCCATCCACATCGCCGTCGCCGTCAAGATCAAGCATGAGGGTGCGCATGGTGTGGATCGTCACGCCCCATTTGGTGGGCCCGCCGGGATCGTCCGGGTCATCCACATAGCCGCCCTCGCGGGCCACGATCTCGCGGGCGATGGCCTCCGGGGTCTGCTCTGTGGTCTGCTCCGGGTGTTGCTCCGGGTGTTGCATGGCGCGCTTTCGTCACATGGGAGGGAGGGGCCGCCCCGCCGCGAGCGGCCCCCCCCCGATATGGTCGCGCCTGTCGGCGGGCGCGCTCGGGGTATATGTGTCTGCGCTTCAGGGTAGCGCGGTTTGGGCTCTTGCGTCAGCGGACCATGGTCCGCTGACGCGCAGGGCTGTGGCTGATAGCCTGGGCCTCATGAGAGTTTCCGCCGCCCCTGCCGCAGCCCCATCCGCTGCCTCTGCCGCCTTTTCCGCGCTGGACGGGTGGATCGATATTTTCCGGGCGGGCACCCATACCGATGCCCATGGGCGGCGCGCGACCTGGACGCAAGGCGATCTGGCCGCGATCGTGGGTGATTATGCCGGGGCCGACCCGGCCCCTGTGGTGCTGGGCCATCCGGACACGGACGGGCCTGCCATGGGCTGGGTCAGCGGGTTGCGGGTGACAGGCGATCGTCTGCAGGCGCGTCTGAGCCGCCTGGATGCGGGGTTTCGGGCGGCGGTGGAGGCGGGGCGTTATGGGCCGCGCTCGGTGGCGCTTGCGCCCCTGTCCACGGGCTGGCGCCTGCGGCATCTGGGCTTTCTGGGCGCATCGCGCCCGGCCATTGAAGGTCTGTCACCTTCGCAGTTTTCCGCGCGCGCCGATGGCGTGCTTGTCTTTTCCTGTCCCCAACCGGAGGGTGTGATGAACCAACCCGTTTTCACCAGCGTAAGGGTGCCGCCGCAGGCTGCAGCCCTGCCGCTTGACGCGCAACCCAGCCCCGTGATGCAGCCCGTGATGGAGCCCGTGATGGACCCGGGGGCGGCCCGGTTCACGGCCCAGCCCCCCGCACAGCCCCCCGCGCAGATGCCAGCCCAGCCCCCAGCACAGATGCAAGTACAGCCCATCCAACAGGGACCGGGTGAGGCGCTTGAGCCCCACCCCCTTTCACAAGATGTGGCGCCGCAATTTACAGCCCAGGCGGCCCAACAAACCCCTCAGCAGGCCTCTCAGCAAGCCCGGCAGCCGGCTCTACAGTTTGTGCCTGTCTCACAGCCGCAGGGTGCGGTCCAGCCGCTTTTTGCGGCCGCCCCGCCCGCCGGGGCGCTGCCGCCGGGGGCCAGTGGTGTGACGGGGCCCCAGACCCGGGATGCGGCGGAAGTGGCCGAGCTGGCCTCGGAACGCCAGCTGCTTTTTGCCGAGCGCCAGCAGATCGCGGCCGAACGCCTGGCGCGCGAAGGCATGGATCGCGAGCGGGGCGCAAGCGCGCGTGTGGCGGCGCATGTGCAGGCCGGGCGTGTATTGCCGGCGGAAGCGCAGGCCTATGCGGCGCTGTTCTGCGCGCTCGATCAGGGCGGTGGCCAGATCACCATGGCGGGGGTGGACGGGCGGCCGATGGCGCTCAGCCCGTCGCAGGTGCTGGATGGGCTGATCTCGGCCCTGCCGCAACGGGTGCCGCTGGGGCAGGGCACAGCCCTGCACCCCGCACATGCCCCTGCCCCCGCATTCGCGCAGGTGGGCGCACAGGTGGGCGCGCAGGTTTCACCGGAGGCACAGTTCACGGCGGCCACCCAGGATCTGGCCAACCGGGCGCGGGCGCTGATGGCGGCGGACAAGAGCGGTGCGCTTGATCTGCCCACAGCGATCCACCGGGCCGCAAACGGGGAGACGGCGCAATGATGGAGTATCTGCTCACAAAGAGCTTCAAGGCCGGTGCCGGTGTTGCCGCGCGCCGGGTCTGCCGGATCACCGATCCCGACGCGGAAGCGGTTCAGGCGGCAGGTCCGGGCTTCCTGCCGCTCGGGATCAGCGCCGATCTTGGTGCACGCGCCGGCGGGGCGGTGGACATTCATCTTGCGGGCATTGCGATGCTGGAGGCGGGGGGCGCGTTCAGCGCCGGCACCCTGGTGAGCGGCGATGCGAAAGGCCGGGGCATTCGCGCCCCGCGCGGCGGTCTGCATCAGCGTGTCGTGGACGGGGGTGCGGCGAATGCAGCCCTTGCGGTCCCGGGTCTGGGGGCCTCTGACAGGCTTGTCGGTGTGATCGAACTGGCAGACGGCTATGCCGACCGCCTGGGCCAGGCCACCCTCACGGATGATGCGGGCCTGACCCTATCGGAGGCGACCACCGGGGACCGGCTCCTGGTGAGCTGGCAGGCCCGCGCGCATGCGGTGGGCATCGCCCTGCAAGCCGCGCACGCGCCGGGGGACCTGATCCGGGTTCTGATCGCGCCGCAACAGATCTGAGGAGGGGGTATGAATGATTTGTGATCGGCCAAACGCCCTGAATCTGTTAGAGGATTCGGGGAGGCGGATAGGTCTCAGGCTGAATTGTGTCTTAGGGCATTGTGACCCTGTTGAGGAGCTTAGCTTTCGCCTGTTTCCGAACAGCCCCCATAGGGCCCGGTTTTGGCCGGTGATCCTGCATAGGAGCTTGGTTTGGCCGTTCACGCCCCATTGGGGGCTCCGCCTCCTTGAGCAGGGAGTATAGCCATGGCTTACATAGGTGTCGATCTTCATACGAATTCCTTCACGATCTGTCGGCGTGAGACGGACGGATCGGAAACATTCCAAACCTTTCATCTGTCCGCGCAGGCGCTTGAGCGGTTCTGTCAGAGCCTTGATGCGGATGACGAACTGGCGGTCGAGGCCACCGGCAACACGGCCTGGTTCTGCGGTGAGGTGGAACCCTGTGTCGGCCGGATCGTTGTGGTCAACCCGCGCCAGTTTAAAGTGATCCGCACATCGGTGAAAAAGACCGACAAGAACGATGCGCGCGCTTTGGCCTTCTTCCTGTCGAAGGACATGCTGCCGGAAACCCGGCTCAAGTCCACTCAGGAAAGCGAACTGGCCTCGCTGACCCGGACGCGTGACATGCTGGTCAAACAGCGCACCATGCTGCTGAACGGCATCCACGCGATGTTTGTCCGTCACGGCATGAAGCTGAAGAAGGAAGGGTTGTCCAGCAAGAAGCGCCTGCGCGACCTGGATCTCAGCCGCTTCACACCGCTTGAGCAGGTCGAACTGGCGGCATTGCGGGACCAGGCGCTCGGCCTGACCGAGACCCTGAACCGTATCGACAAGGCCATCGAGGAGGCCGCCTCGGCCATGAAAGGCTTTGAGGGGCTCACCAGCATCAAGGGGATCGGTGCGCGATCTGCCGCGGTCCTGCTGGCGGGGATCGGCAGGGTTGAAGACTTCTCCGACGCGGACAAGCTGGCCGCCTATGTCGGCATCGTGCCCAAGGTGAGTAACTCGAACGAAACCGAACATCACGGGCGGATCACGAAGCGCGGCAACAAGCTCATGCGCACCACGCTGGTGCAATGTACGCTCATCGCGATCCGCTATTCGGGATATCTCAACAGTTATTATCGGCGCATCAAGGAACGCCGTGGCGCGGGCAAGGCGATCATAGCCACGGCCCGCAAGCTGCTCAAGATCATCTATGACACGCTCAAGAACGGCTGGGTCTTCGACGATTTTGCCGAATTTAAAATCAAACAAAATCAATGCCCTGCTTGACAATCATCATAGGAGGCAGTCATGTTCCAGTTTCAACATCCCGATCCGGCGCAGCTGATGCCGGTTGCGGCCGGGGGCGCGCAGGGGCAGCCCATTCAGGGCGGGGGCCTTCCGGGCCCCGCGCTCTTTGCGACCCCGCCCGGTCAGGGCAACCTGCCGCCCGGCGCGCGCTTTGCCGCCGGTCCCGCGCCCAGCCCCTATCCGGTGGATTTTCATCGCTCGGGCATTGCCGTGGGCTATGCCAATGATGAATATATCGCCGATCTGATCCTGCCGCGCCTCGCGGCCCTGATGCGCCGCGAATACCGGTTCAACCGCTATCCCATTGAGGAGCATTTCACGGTGCCGCCCACCCGGGTGGGGCGCCGCTCCGCGCCTGCCATGGTGCATCTGAGCTCGGCCGAGGACACCCGGTCCGTGGAGGATTACGGGCTGGATGACGCGATCCCGGCCGATGACGTGACCAACACAGCCCCCACCGCGATGAACCCGATCGACCGCGCGTCGATGGTGCTGACCGATCTTCTGATGATCGCGCGCGAATTGCGCGTGGCGGAACTGGTGTTCAATCCGGCCCATTACCCCGACACCAACAAGATCACCCTGTCGGGCAGCTCGCAATGGACCCATGCCGACAGCAACCCGCTCAGGGATATCGTTGCGGCGCAGACCGGCATGATCGTCAAGCCCACCGATATCGCCATGGGCGAGGAGGTCTTTGCCGCCCTGCGCACCCATCCGCGCATGCTCAAGGCCACCCATGCCAATGACGGGGATTCCGGCATTGCCAGCCGCGAGGCGATGGAGCGGGTGTTGATGCTGCGCATCCATGTCGGCTCAGCCCGGGTCAACACCGCCCGGCCCGGCCAGGCGGCCAACCTGGCCCGCTGCTGGGGCAAGCACGCGCTGCTTTATCGCCGCGATCCCAACACCGACTATAAAGGCCCGCCCAGCCTGGGCTTCACCGCCCCCTATCTGGGCCGCCAGGTGATGGTGGGGTTCGATCCGCGCATCGGGGTGCGCGGCACCTATGTGGTGCGCGTGGTCGACAGTTGCGACGAGGCGATGGTTGCGAAACTGGCGGGGTATTTCTTCCGCAACGCGGTGGCGTGAGAGGAGGGGCGAATGACACGGACACAAGCTGCGAACGCAGGCGCACATCCCGCCCCGGCCGTTCAGAAAGGTGATCTCGAGATCCGGCTTTTGAGCGCAGTCAAACATGACGGGCTGCATTACCCGGCGGGCGCGGTCGTGACCTGGCCGCGCGCCGCCGCAGAGCCGCTCATCGCGGGCGGGGATGCGGTGGTGCCCGGCGCGGGGGCCGACACCGACCTGCCTGACCCGGATGCCCCGCCCGGCCCGCCCGGCCCGGATGCCCCTGCTCCCCCTGCCGACCCGGAGCCCACGGAGCGCACAGAGCCCGCGCAGCGCAGAGAGGCCCTGATCCGCGCGATGGCCGCCCTGGAGCCGGGCCATCCCGATCACTGGACGCGGGGCGGCAAGCCCGAGGTCCGTGCGCTGGCTCAGATCACCGGGCTGCGCGACATCCGCGCGGCGGAGCGCGATGCGGCCTGGGAGGCCGCGCAGGCCGCAGAAGGCGGCAGGGCGGAGACGGGGCCAGAGACGGGGCGAGACACCACATGAGCTACGCGGCGGCAGCGGATTTGCGCGCCCGCTTTGGCGCGGACGAGATCGACCAGCTTCTGGATCAGGACGCTGACGGCCGGCCCGATGACGGCCGGCTTGAGGCGGTGCTGGCGGATGCGGCGGCGGCGATCGATGCGCGCCTTGCCCGCCTCTATGATCTGCCCCTGCCGGAGGGCGATTACCCGCTTTTGCGCGCCATCGCCTGTGATCTGGCCCGCGCGCGTCTTTATGACGACGAGATGTCCGATACGGTGTAAGCGTAACGAGGCACACACATGGCATTTCAGCTTGACTTTTGAAAGTTCCATGGCAGGAGCTCGTCGATACGGCTTTGGGGGTGACCGGCTGCTATTTTTTGGAGCGTTGAGGTCAGATATGCATTGGGTTCCACGCCGTTCAACTTCGCGGTCTGTATCAGAGATGCGATACGGCCCCAACTGGCGCCGCCTTCATCATGACCCGCAAACAGTGCGTTTTTCCGCCCAAGGGCAATTGGTCTTTGGAGATTTTCGACGTTGTTGGAGTCGATCTCAACCCGGCCGTCACTGAGAAAGACCTGCAAGCCGTCCCAATGTTTGTGAATGTAGTTGAGCTTTTCACCAAGTCTGGATTTTTTAGAGACCTGCAGGCGCTGCTCCTGAAGCCAGGTGCCGAACTCGGCAACCAAGGGCGCGGTTTGTGTCTGGCGCGCAGACAGGCGCTGTTCGGGTGGAAGGCCCCGAATTTCAGTTTCAATTGCGTAAAATTCGGCAATCCGACGCAAGCCCTCTGCTGCGATCCCGGACTTGTCGCGGTCAAAGACCTCCTTCAGTTTGCGGCGAGCGTGGCTCCAACAATAGGCGGCTCGGATCGGAGAGCCCCCTTTCCGCGTTGGCCGCATCAACCGATTATACCCCTGATACCCATCCAACTGCAGAACACCGTTGAACCCCTTGAGAAACTTCTCTGCGTTTTCGCCAGCCCGACCGGGTGCATAGAAATAAACAACCCCTGGTGGTGCATCGCCCCTCCAGGATCGGTCGTCACGTGCCAACGTCCAGAAATAACCGGTTTTCGTTTTACCCTCTCCCGGATCGAGGACTGGGACCGTGGTTTCATCCATGAACAGTTTGGTCGAAGACTTCAGGTGTTCCGCCAGCCGCTCAACAACCGGCTTGAGGTGGAACGCGGCCTTTCCGACCCAGCCCGCGAGCGTGGCGCGATGAATGTCGATGCCAGAGCGCACAAGTATCTGCGATTGACGGTACAGAGGAAGGTGGTCTGCATACTTGCTGACCAACACGTGCGCGATGGCCGCTTCGGTCGGAAGTCCGCCCTCGATCAGCCACGATGGTCCCGGTGCTTGTTTCACGCCTCCAGCACATGACCGGCAGGCATATTTCGGACGGACCGTTACGATCACACGCAACTGCGCGGGCACGATGTCCAGCCGTTCACTGCGATCTTCACCAATCTTATGCATCGCGCCGCATCCGCACGGACATTCAACACTGTCAGGTTCGATCACCTGTTCGATCCGCGGCAGATCTTCAGGCAGATTGCCGATATTGCGCTCAGGCGCTTTCCTGGGCTTTGCCTTTTTCTCTTTGTCACAGGATTGAGTGGCTGCCTCGCTTGAGGCCTCCGCCTCGCTGAGCGCAACTTCAAGATCTTCGGCCCCGAGATTACGCTCGTCCTGAGTTAGTTTTTCCGATTTCTTGCCGTAAAGCGCCCGCTTCAATTCCGCAATCAGGCTTTCATAACGAAGGATCAAAGCGTTTTGCTCTGCAATCTGTTGGTCTTGACCCGTTATCTGCCGATCTTGATCCGATATTTGCTGGGCCTGATCTGCAATGTGCGCCCCCTGATCTGATATGCAGGCGCTCTGCTTGGTTGTCAGTTCCTCCAACTCGGCAACCCGACGTGCATTGTCCTCGACAAAGGCCTGAACAGCCTCTTTATGTTCGGCGGGCAGAGCATCAAGATTGAAACCATTGGAGTCGGCAGTCATACCTGCGAGCATACACAGCCCGAACTTCTAAATCCTGCCCAATCAACCGCCTGATTCACTCTGCCGCAGTTGGCCGCCGCGTCTCGACAGGTTTGACCTTCCGCCAGTCCAGACCAGAAAAAAGCGCCTCAAACTGTGCTCTGTTCAGCGTCATCACCCCATCGCGAATAGCAGGCCAGACGAAGTCTGTATCTTCCAGACGCTTATAAGCCATAACCAGACCTGACCCATCCCAAAAAACCAGCTTCAGCCGATCCGTTCGCTTCGCGCGAAATACGAACACCGTCCCGCTGAACGGGTCTTCCCGCAGAACCGACTGCACCAGAGCACATAAGCCATCATGACCCTTGCGAAAATCCACCGGCTGTGTGCTGACCAGAATGCGCAACTTCTGTGCAGGGAAAATCATTCAACAACCCCAACCGCTCGGGCAATCTCGGCAATTCGCTGTGCCGATGTATCGGTGCCCAAATTGATCGACACCCCGCGGAAAACGATCTCGACCTTTTCCGCTGGTGACGATGGCGGGCGAACCTGCGGCTGAACACTTGCCTCATCACCGTCACAAAGAACCACGGGCGCAAACTCAACATGTTCATCAGGCTCCGGAGCTGGAAGCACCAGTTTCCCATCTTTTGCCAGACAACGCCATTCCGACAATCGGTTCGCATTGACCCCGAATTTACCAGCCACAGCTTTTACCGTCGCCCCCGGCTTCAAAGTCTCGGCAACAATGTATGCCTTCGCATCATGCGACCATCGGCGACGGCCATCAACTTGATACTCAACGCCCAACGAGCGGAGGAACTCCGTCATCGACTCCATGGAGAAAATCCTTATCCCTGTTACGATAAGGAAAATCTGACAGCGCAGGGGCTAGCGCGCGAGGCAAAAAATGGGTGAGCACCTCGTTACGCTTACGATACGGTCAAACACGGCGCCCGGCGGGCGCGGGCGCAGCTTGGCGCCCTGGCCGGGGGCCAGGCCGTTCTGGTGCGCGCGGACGGCAAAGCGGTGAGACGGCGGGCGCAAACCCCGCGCATCGCGGCCCCTCAGGGTCCGGTCGCGGACGGCTTTGGCGACACATCCTGCCCGGAGCGCGGGCGATGAGCGGGGCGCGGATCGAGATCGCGCTGGAAGGCAGCGCGCTGCGCGCCACGCTGGGCACTCTGGCCGGACGGCTTGGAGAGCCTGCCGAGCGCGCCGATCTCCATGACGCAATCGGGGCGCTGCTGGCCGACGGGGTGCAGCGGCGCTTCATTGCCGCGCAAGACCCCGACGGCACCCCCTGGGTCGAAAGCGAACGGGCAAAAGCCGGGGCGCGCGGCGGCAGGACACTGACCGATACCGGGCGTTTGCAGCACTCGATCACCTGGTCGGTTGAGGCCGATGGCGTGCTGGTGGGCACCAATGTGGAATACGCCGCCATTCACCAGTTCGGCGGCGAGATCGAACAGAGCGCGCGGACCCAGGTTCTGGCCTTCGATGGGCAGGGGCGGTTTGCCGCGCGCAAGAGCACGCGCCGGCGCAAGACGGGCAGTGTGCCCATTGCGATCGCGCAGATCGGCGCGCGGCGCATCACACTGCCCGCGCGCCCCTTTCTCGGGATCGACGCGGAGGATCGCCTGGGCCTTGCCGGGGTGATGCAGGACTGGCTTGAGGCCGCGCTGCCATGAGCCGGGTGACGGGACATGAGGCGCCCCGGGCCATCGTGGAGCGGCTTTCCGAGGTGGGCGGGCTTGAGGGTGTCGAGATCTGCGAGAGCCTGCGCGGAGTGCCGCAGATGAAGGGCAAACCCGTGATCGCGGTGCTGACCTTGCGCGAAAGCGGCGCCGATCCGGTGAACCGGCAGAGCGCTGCCGCCCGGATCATCACCCGCCTGGCCGTGGTTGTGGCCATCCCGCTGCGCAACGATCCCGGAGGATCAAGGGCCAGATTGCAGCTGACACCGATCCTGGAGACGATCCGCACACATCTTGCGGCGTTTCGCCCGCCCGGCGCCAAAGAGCCGCTCATCTGGCGCGAGGGACGCCTGGCGGAACTGACCCCGTCGCGCGCGGTCTGGGAGGAGGGGTTTGATCTGCTCTGGTGGGTGAAGACCTGAACAGCACATGGAAGGAAAGACGCGATGCGCGAGGAGCACCATAAAAACCAGATCGTGGTGGGGGCCGGCTGGCTCTACCTGATCGAGCCGGAAGGCGGTGAGCGGTACCTGGGCGAACTGCCCTCCTGTTCCGTCACCGTGACAAGCGAGTATATCACCGTGGAAAGCAGCAACGGGCCTGTGCGCCGCCGCCTGGTGCACAAGCCCCGCAGCGTGACGCGGCGGATGGATATCGAACTGGAGGATATGAGCGCAAAAAACCTCGCGCTCTTCATCCTCGGCGAAACCGGCCGTGATGCGCAATCCGCGCAGGTGGTGGAAGGCGAGCTGCTCTCCGCCTTGCGCGAAGATGTCTGGTACCAGCTGGGCGTGAGCCGCGCGCGCCCCGAAGGGGTCTCGGCCATCGCCGCCACCCCGGCGGTGACGGTCAGGAAAGGCGCGAGCGGCAACACCGCCCTGGACGCGGCGCATTACAGGATCGATCATGGCAGGGCCCGGATCCTCTTCACCGATCTCGAGCCCATCAGCGGCGCCTCCAAGGCGGTGCGCGTGAGCTACACCCCGGTGGCACAGACCCTGGCCCGCGCGACCTCCTCGGAGGCACAGCTGCGCGAGTTCGGCCTGCGCTATATCGAGGATGCGGTGGAGGGCGTGGGCAAGCGCCTTTTTGCGCCGCGCTGCACGGTGTCGCCCAACGGGCAGATGGCCCTGAAAAACCCGACCCAGGCGCAGCGCATCCCGCTGCAGGTGGAAATTCTCGAACCAGATGCGGGCGCGGCGCTGGTGATCTACGGACCGGAGGGCTGATCCGATGCGCAAAACCCGCAAACATACCGCAGAGACAGATCCCGGGACAGCGGAACCCGGGACCCCCGATCCGCGCCAGTGTGAGGCGGCGGTTCTGCTCCCGGACATGGATCTGATGCTGCAGGACCCCGAAACCGGCGCGGAGGTGAGCGTAACCGTGCGCGAGTTCCGCTTTATGGACGGGCTGAACGTGCAGGCCCGCGCGCGGGGGCTCATCGAGGACCTGGCCGCGCTTCTGGGGGAGCCCGAGGGCATGACGCCGGCGCGGGTGGCGGAAGTTCTGGGCACACATGCCGATCTCTGGGCGGATATCTGTGCGATCTCGACGGGTCGCGAGACGGGCTGGATCGCGGCGCTGCGCGAGCCCTGGGCGGGGATGCTCACGATGGCGGTCTGGCAGGTCAACACCGATTTTTTTACCGCGCGTCTTCTGGGCCAGCACCTGGGCCGGGAGACGATGAGCGCATATTGGGCCTCGCTGAGCTCCTCAGCCTTCTTGCCAGCGCAGGACATGGACGCCCCGACGAGCTGATGGCGACCCTCACCTGGCGGCAGATGGTGCTTTACGGGCGCGCCGCCGAGCGGCAGCGGATGCGCGGGCTTGAGAGGATGATGGCGGCGGCGCTCATGGGCGGGGGCGGAGGAGAGAGCGGAGGAGAGAGCGGAGGAGGGGGCGGAGATGGCGGGTAACACGCTTGAGCTGGCCCTGCGCATCACGGCGGATACAAAAGCGGCCGCGACGCAGGTGCAACGGCTGGGCGGGGTGATCAAACGCTCAAGCCGGGAGGTGGCGCGCGCCAATGCGGTCGCTGCGCAATCGGCGGGTGAGGCGGCGCGCGCCGCGCATGAACTGGAACGCGCCCAGGCAGAAGTTGGACGCGAACACTCCGACGCCGCGCGCACAGCGCTGGAGGACGCGCGCGCAAAGGACCGGCTGGCCCGCGCCGCCCTGCGCACAGCCCGCGCGAATGTTCAGGCCGCAGGTGCCACGCTCGCGGCGGCGCGCGCCGCGGCCCGTGCGGCGGGCGCGATGGACATGCAGGCCGCATCTGCCAGCCGCGCGGCCAATGCCAACCGCGCGCTTGCGGGCGCAGGCCGCTCCAGCCGCGCGGCGATACAGAACCTGGCTTTCCAGGTACAGGATTTCGCGGTGCAGACCGCCGCCGGGACAGCCGCCAGCGTGGCGCTGGCGCAGAACCTGCCGCAGCTTTTGGGCGGCTTTGGCGCCCTGGGGGCGGTTCTGGGGGCCGTGGTCGCGGTGGGCCTGCCGCTGGCGGGAGCGCTTTTTGACCTGGGCGAAGAGGCGGGTGAGGCGGGTGAGGCCTCCGAGCGGCTGGCGGAGGCCGCCGAGCGGCTGCGGTCCCTGCGCGCCCTGGCGCGCGACGTCGAGGCGCTGGCGGAAAGATACGGGGCCGCCGCCGACCAGGCGCGCGGATTGATTGCCGCCCAGGAGGCACTGGCGCGGCGCGATGCGGCGCGGGCCGTTGCGGAGGTGATCGGAGAGCTGGAGGATGCGGCTGGCCCGGCCTCTCTTGCGGCCACGCGCCGGACACGAGCCGATGAAGAGGCGCTGCTGGCAGATCTGGCCGCCCGGGCCCGGGCGGCGTTTTCCGGCCCGCTTGAGGACCTGGTTAGCCAGGTCACCGAGACACGGGAAGCGGCGCAGGCGGAACTGGCGCAGATCTTTGAGGGGCCCGAGCTCGACGCGGCGGCGCAGCGCTTCGGCGTCACGGTGGAGGCGTTGCTGGAGGAGATTGCCCTTCAGGCGCAACCGGAGGCGTTTGCGCGGGCCTCGCGCGACATTGACGATCTGGGCGCGCGGGCGCGCGCGGCACAGACAGAGCTGGCCCGGGCCTTCGGTCTCACCGAAGAGGCCGCCGCCCGGGTGATCGAGGCCTTCCGGGGCTTGCGGGCGGGTGAGGGGGAAGAGGCGCGGCGCGCAGGGCAGCCTTTGAGGCGCTGCGCGCAGCGCTCGTCACCACGGGGGCGACAGTGCGGAGCCAGAGCGAGACCCAGCGCGCCGCCCTTGAGGCCTTTATCCGCAAGGTGCTGGAGGCCGAGGACCAGGTGCTCGCGCTGGCCGGTGCCGGCGCGCAGATCGCGCCGGGGCTGGAAAGCGGGGTTCTCGTGGCCGACCGCCTGGCCGAGCGGTTGCGGCAGGCGGCAAGCGAGATGGAGCGCTTTGGCAGATCGGCCGATGCGCGCCTGGACGAGGCCAGGCTGCGATTGCAGCATCGCGGCGATCCGGCGGCGCTGGCGCGCGCGCTCAGCCTGCAAAGATCTGACCGCGAGATCGCGCCTGTTGAACAGGGCTATGTGGCAGGTGGCCTCACGGCCGAGGAAGCGCGGGCGCGCACAAGGGGTTTGCGCGAGACGGCGGAGGCTGCGGCGGAGGCGGCAGCCGAGACCGCCCGGCTCGGGGCGCAGTTGCGTGCGGCAGGCAGCGCCGAGCGCGCGGGGTCTCGCGCGGCCGCCCGCGCGGCGGCAAGACTGCGCCGCGAGATGGAAAAGGCGCGGCAAGAGGCGCGCAAGCTGGAAACCGCGCTGGCGCGGACGCTGGGCACTTATGCGCGCGATGCCATCGAGAGCCGCGACGAGGTGGCGCAGGCCTGGGGTGCGGGGTTTAAGGGGCTGGAAGACGCCCTCACCCGCTTTGTCACCACCGGCAAGGCGTCTTTTGGCGATCTGGCCAATTCCATCATCGCCGATCTGGCGCGGATCGCCATTCGCCAGAATATCACCGGGCCGCTGGCCGATGCCCTGGGCGGGGTGTTCGGGTCAGGTGCAGCCCCCCGCAGCTCCCCGCGCCCCCGCGCGCGCCCGTTTCATGACGGCGGTGTCCCGAAAGTGGAGCGTAATCCTGCCCCGGTCGCTTTTGCCCCTGCACTCAAGCCGGGCGAGGTCCATACCGTGCTGATGGAAGGCGAGGCGGTGCTGACCTCGGCGCAATCGCGGGCCCTGCTGGCGGGGCGCGCGGACAGCCCCGATCAGGCCCGGGCCCAGGCGATCCTGCGCGAGGCGGCGCGCTATCATGCCGGCGGCGTGGCCGGTGTGCCGGGCGTGCCGGGGCTGCGCGGCCACGATATCCCCAGCCTGCGCCTGCCGGGGCGCAGCGGTTCAGAGGCATCAGGGGCCGGGCCGGGACCGCGCGTTGATATCTCGATCGACAATCGCGGCACCGCGCAGCGGGCGGTGGAGGCGCACGCCAGTTTCAGCCCCGATCGCTGGGTGATCGGCCTCGTCGTCGAGGACATCCTCACAAACGGCCCCATCGGCCAGGCCGTCCGCACCACCACCGGGGAGAGCCCCTACTGATGTCCGCCCCCCTCTCTCCCACAAGGCCCGCATGGCCCGCCTATGCACGGATCGACCCGGCCCGGCAGATCCTGCCCGTCACCGTGGTCGAGCGCACCGGGTTCGACGATGGCGCGATACGCCAGGTGCGCCGCTTTACCGCCACCCCCGCCCGCCGCCGGATCCGCGCCTGGCTCCTGGGCAGCCGGGAGGCAGGTATCACGCGCAGCCCCGATGAAGACCTCATCCGGTTCCGCGCCTGGGCCGGGGCCAATGCCCATCGCCCGTTTCGCTTTCCCGACGAGACCGGGGCGCGGGTCATGATGCGCGTGGTGGGCGGGGATGGCGGCATCAGCTACCGCGCGCATGTCGCGCCCGCCGGGCGGCGCAGCTGGGAACTTGAGATGGAGCTGGAAACCACATGAGCAAAGCCGAAAACGCCGCGCGCGCCCGCGCGCGCATTGCCGCAAGCCCGAAAGACAGCCAGTTGGCGGCGCTGGAGATTGCCCACCCGGAGCTTTCCGCCCGGGTGCGCATCATCAATGACGGCCAGAGCCGCGACCGGGTGGTCGGGGGGCGCAAATATATCGCCCTGGGCTTTGAGGCCCGCATCGCCACGGACGCACCCGACCGGGTGCCGGCGGCGGAACTGGCGATTGACAATGTGGGCCGCGAGCTCACCGCCTGGATCGATGGGGCGCGCGCCACCGCCAGCGGCATCCATGGCATCACCGTGCGGGTCATGATCGTCACCGCGCGCGCGGATACCCCCGTTGCCACCCCCGATTATGACGTCACCATGGATGTGCTGCAGATCACCGCCACCAGCCGCACGGTGACCGCCCGGCTGGGCTTTGATCCGCTCCTGGGCCGCGCGGGTGTAACCCTGCGCCACGATCCCGCCACCTCTCCCGGCCTGTTCTGATGGGGCTGTTCTGATGGAAGCTCAGCTGATGGAGACGCACTGGACAGAGCGCTGGATCGGGCATCGGGCGGAAGATTGCGCCGCGCTGGTCTCGCATGTGCTGCGCGTCGAGTTCGGGTCCGACATCGCCCTGCCCGCCGCGCCGGGCGGCATCCGCGCCAATGACGCGGCCATCCGGGACGCGCTCATGTGTGAAGCCGGGCGCAAAACCGGATGCGCAACCGGGCGCGCAACCGAAGGCGGGATCGCCCGGCGCCTGGGTGCGCGCGAGAGGGCGTGCGACGGGGACGGGGTGCTGATGCGGGCGCGCGGACGCCGCGCGGGGCTGGGCCATCACATCGGGCTTTATGCCGACATGACCGAGCCGGCCTGCCTGCACTGGCAACCGGGGCTGGGCACGGTGCTGCACCGGTTGCGCATATTGCCCGCACGCGGGCTTGTGGTGGTCGGGCTCTATCGCTGGGAGACAGGATCATGACCTCAAAAACACCCTCAAAAACACCCTCAAAAACACCCTCGCAAACGCCCTTCAAACCCCCTGTGACGGCCTCTCAGGTCGGCTTTGCAAGCGCCGATCTGTGGCCGCACCCGCTGACCGCGCAGGCCCGGGTGCCGGAGATCATCCTGCCCCTGCCCGCGCGCACCCATGACGCCCCACCTGAACCCTTGAGCGTGGCCCAGGCGCTGGATCTCGCCTGGCCCGCGCGGGGGTCCCTGCCGGTAAACGTAAGCCTTGACGGGATCGCCCTGCCGCCCGGGGCCTGGGCGCACACGGCCCTGCGCCCCGGCCAGCGCCTCACATTGCGCGCAGCCCTTCAGGGCGATGATTCCAACCCGCTTGCGGCCATCCTGACCATCGCCACCATCGCCATCGGCGGCTGGGCCGCCTCCGCCATCGCCTCAAGCGGCGCGCTTGGTTTTGGGGCCGGCAGCCTGGGGGCACAGGTTGCCGGCGCCCTGGCCGGGGCCGCCATCTCCACCGCCGGCGGGCTGATCATCAACGCGCTGGTGCCCGTGCGCGACGCGGACGGGCTGGACCAGGACGCGCCCGCCCGCCGCGATTATTCGCTGAGCGGCGGTGCCAACCGGGCCCGGCCCTACGCGCCGCTCCTGCTCACCTTCGGACGCCACCGCGTCTTTCCCGATCTCGGCGCAAAACCCTGGACCGAGTTCGAGGATGACGCGCAGTTCCTTAATCTCAGCCTCACATTCGGCCTGGGCAACCTGCATCTGGAGCGCGCCGACCTGCGCATCGGCAACCAGCCGCTGTCGGACTTTCCAGGCGCACAGGCGCAGATCCTGCGCGGGCCCGATCCCACATGGCCTGCCAATGTCGACACCATCCAGGGCGCAGAGCTCGAAGGCCGCCGCCTGATCTCGCGCCGTACAAGCCCCGGCACCAACCGCTTCGATCTCGACATCACCGGGCAGCTCTTCGGTCTGCGCAAACGCTCCGGCAAACCCTACGCTCTCTCCCGCGAGATCGTGATCAGCTATCGCAGGGTGGGCGTGCGCGAGGGCTGGACCCGCCGCCGCGTCACGCTGCGCGCAAATGGCGACAGCCCCCGCGACGGGCTGCGCCGCACCATCCGCATCCACCCCGGGGCGACCGCGCAGTGGGAGGTCCGCGTGCGCCGCCGCACCGCGCCCTCGGGCGCGGATAACGAGATCGACGCGCTGGCCTGGGCCGCGCTGCGCTCCTTCCAGCCCGATACCGCCGACTATAGCGGCCAGACCCGGCTGCGCCTGCGCCTGCCCGCCTCGGCCCAGGCCTCCGGCCAATTGCCCGCCATCCACGCCATCACCCGGCATCTACTGCCCCGCTCGGTCTCGCGCCGCGCCAAACCCCGCGCCACCTCCAACCCGGCCTGGATCCTGCTCGCCTTCCTGCGCGGCGGCTTTGTCTCGGGCCGCCTTGCCTGGGGGCTGGGACTGGCTGACCGGCGCATCGACCTGCCCTCCTTCACCGCCTGGGCCGCCTGGTGCGAGAGGCAGAACCTCACCTGCAATCTCAGCCTCGACCGCCCCGTTCCCTCGGCCCGGATCATCCGCACCATCTGCCAATGCGGGCGGGCCAGCCCCACATGGGCCAGCGGCAAGCTGGGCGTGGTGTGGGACGACCCCGCAACCCCCGCCACCGCGCTCATCACCCCCGGCAATATCATAGCGGGCAGCCTCGAGATCACCTGGTCCGGCGAAAAACCCGCCGATGAGATCGCCGTGCGCTATCTCGACCCGGACGCCGACTGGCAATTCCAGACCCTGCGCCGCACCATGCCGGGCGTCACCACGCCCAAACGCACCGCAACCCTCACGCTGCCGGGCGTCACCACGCCCGCTCAGGCCGCCACCGAAGCCAATCTGCAGGCCGCCCGCCAGCTCTATCACCGCCGCCGTCTCACATGGGAGATGGCCGCCGAAGGGCTCTCCATCGCCCGGGGCGACGTGGTGCGCCTCACCCATTCCCTCATCGATGGCGGCCAGACCGGACGGCTCGTCACGGTCCTGCCGGCTGACGCCGCCAGAAACCTTCCCGAACGCTGGGACCTGGGCCAGAGCTTCGAGATCGCGCAAGACGAGAGCTGGTATGCGATGCTGCGCCTGGGCGATGGTCGCCTCATCACCCGCGCGATCACCGCCGACGGAGCCCTGGTGCGCCCCGCCAGCGCCCTGCCCGATGACTGGCAGCACGAAGAGACGGAGGTGTCGGATGTGCTCTGGCGCGTCTATCCCGGTGACGCCCCGCCCGCGCCCCTGCGCATCGTGGGCTTTGAACCGGTCTCGGCCACGCGCATCCGGCTCGAGGCCATCGACGAGGTGGCCGCCTATCACAACGCCGCCACCGCCGATCTCAGCGCGCCCCTGCCGCTGCCCGCTCCCCAAAGCCCGGCCGTGCTCGATGCCGCGATCACCGATCGGGCGCGCGCCGACGGAACCACCGAAGTGACCCTGCGGCTCACCACATCCGGCCCCTGGCAGGGCGCGACCATCCGCGCCCGCGACAGCCATGGCTGGCGCGTCGTGGCAGACGACCGGCAGGCCGTCACCACATATATCTTCTCAACCGATGATGCCTCCGGCCGCGAGATCGACATCGAGATCACCCCCGGCTCCCGCGCCGCCCCCCTCGGGCCCGTCTTCACCACCACCCATACCCTCATCGGCGACAAAACCGTCCCCATCGCCGCCCCCGAAGGCTTCGGGGTCGAGATGCTGGGCGATGGCGCCCGCCGCTTTACCGCCACCCCGCCCCCTGACGGGCGCGTCGCCGGCTACGCCCTGCGCTACGGGCCCGCGCGCGCTGCGGCCACATGGGAGGCGCTCACCCCGCTCCTGCATGGCCGGATCACCGCCCTGCCGCTCGAGACACGCCTGCCACCCGCCGGGCGCTGGCGCTTTGCGCTCGCCGCCCTGAACAGGGATGGCGTGCCCGGAGAGGCCGCCTTCACCGGCCCCGTCGATCTGGCGGATGCGGTCAAACTGCCCGTCACCCAATATGCGTTCCGCGCCAGCGCCACGCAGAACGCGCCACCCGCCCGCCCGGGGCCTGGCGGCAGCGACAGCGATACCCATCTGCCCGCAGGATGGCAGCGCATACCGGTCAGCCTCACATCCAAGGCCCCCTTCCAGTGGATCACCGAACGCAAGGGCCGCACCGGCGGCGGGCCCTGGACCCGCTGGAGCAGCCCCACGCTCTGGTCCTCCCTGGGAGCGCAGGGCCGGCCCGGACAGGACGGACAGGACGGGCAGGATGGACAGGACGGCGCCAGCGTCGAGCGGCTCTTCACCCGCACCGCCCATGCCACCGCGCCACCGCCGCCGGGGCTGACCGGCTCAGGCACGCAAGAGGCCCCCCATGTCCTGACCACCCCGCTCGGCATCCGGGCGCTCGATATCTTCCCCCTCCTCAAGGGCCTCGACCCGCCGGGCCCGGCCTGGACCGCCACATGGTTCCGCTTCACCGCACCCCGGGGACGCGCCGGCACCTGGCGCATCACCATGGACGGCGCCCCCGACCAGGGCACCGACTGGGCCATCTTCAGCGCCAAGGGCAATGCCGCGCGCCGCGGTGCAGATGATCATCTCGACATCACGCTGAGGGCCGGCGAGCGCTTCACCTTCCGGCTGCTTTTCTACAATCTGCGCTCCCGCGACACCGTCACCGCCATGACCCTCAGCCTCACCCCGCCCGCGCAAACGGGTGAGGCGGCAACAGGGGCGGCAACAGATCCGGCCCAGATGCCCGGCTACACGCCCCCGCCCTGGTCCGCCACGCCCCTGGGTGTCACCGTGGAGGGGGTATGAATGATTTGTGATCGGCCAAACGCCCTGAATCTGTTAGAGGATTCGGGGAGGCGGATAGGTCTCAGGCTGGATGTTTTCGTAGGGCATTGTGACCCTGTAGTGGAGCTTAGCCTTCGCCTGTTTCCGAACAGCCCCCATAGGGCCCGGTTTTGGCCGGTGATCCTGCATAGGAGCTTGGTTTGGCCGTTCACGCCCCATTGGGGGCTCCGCCTCCTTGAGCAGGGAGTATAGCCATGGCTTACATAGGTGTCGATCTTCATACGAATTCCTTCACGATCTGTCGGCGTGAGACGGACGGATCGGAAACATTCCAAACCTTTCAACTGTCCGCGCAGGCGCTTGAGCAGTTCTGTCAGAGCCTTGATGCGGATGACGAACTGGCGGTCGAGGCCACCGGCAACACGGCCTGGTTCTGCGGTGAGGTGGAACCCTGTGTCGGCCGGATCGTTGTGGTCAACCCGCGCCAGTTTAAAGTGATCCGCACATCGGTGAAGAAAACCGATCGCAACGATGCCCGCGCCCTGGCGTTTTTCCTGTCGAAGGACATGCTGCCGGAAACCCGGCTCAAGTCCACTCAGGAAAGCGAACTGGCCTCGCTGACCCGGACGCGTGACATGCTGGTCAAACAGCGCACCATGCTGCTGAACGGCATCCACGCGATGTTTGTCCGCCACGGCATGAAGCTGAAGAAGGAAGGGTTGTCCAGCAAGAAGCGCCTGCGCGACCTGGATCTCAGCCGCTTCACACCGCTTGAGCAGGTCGAACTGGCGGCATTGCGGGACCAGGCGCTCGGCCTGACCGAAACCCTGAGCCGTCTCGACAAGGCCATCGAGGAGGCCGCCTCGGCCATGAAAGGCTTTGAGGGGCTCACCAGCATCAAGGGGATCGGTGCGCGATCTGCCGCGGTCCTGCTGGCGGGGATCGGCAGGGTTGAAGACTTCTCCGACGCGGACAAGCTGGCCGCCTATGTCGGCATCGTGCCCAAGGTGAGCAACTCAAACGAAACCGAACATCACGGGCGGATCACGAAGCGCGGCAACAAGCTCATGCGCACCACGCTGGTGCAATGTACGCTCATCGCGATCCGCTATTCGGGATATCTCAACAGCCATTATCGGCGCATCAAGGAACGCCGTGGCGCGGGCAAGGCGATCATAGCCACTGCCCGCAAGCTGCTCAAGATCATCTATGACACGCTCAAGAACGGCTGGGTCTTCGACGATTTTGTCGAATTTAAAATCAAACAAAATCAATGTCATGCTTGACAATCATCATAGGAGCAGCCATATGAATGGATCAGCGAGCGGCGCGGGCGCGCGGGGCTCTGGGGGGCGTTTTCGCGCCCCGCGCTCCTGGGCAGATATGCACGCGACGGCATCCCGGGGGCCGCCGGTCAGCCGGGACGCGACGGCACCGACGGGGACCCGGGCCAGGACGGGCAGCCGGGACGCGACGGGCAGGATGGGCGTGACGGGCAGGATGGCGCTGGGGTCGAGATGATCTTCCGGCGCACCGCCACCCGCCGGGCGCCCGCAAGACCGCAGACAACGCCCGCGCAGTCCAGGGCAAATGATCATGTGCCCCCCGGCTGGTCCGATGATCCCGTCGGGATCACGCGCGACGCGCCCTATCTCTGGGCCAGTCGCCGCACCGGCTCTTCGGGCAACTGGGGCGCGTTTTCGCCACCCGAGCTTTGGGCCCGCTATGCACGCGACGGCGCCCCGGGGCGACCGGGCAGGAAGGGCGATACCGGCGATACCGGCCGGCAGGGGCGACCGGGCCTTGATGGTCCGGGTGTCGAGTTCATCTTTCGCGCCACCAGCACCCCGATCCGCCCCGCCACCCCGCGCACAACAGCCACCCAGCGGCGCCTCGACGATCATGTGCCCGAGGGCTGGGTTGATGATGCCCCTGACGTCAGCGCCGCCAGACCCTATCTCTGGGCCAGCCAGCGCAAAGGCTCCTCCGGCAACTGGGGGGCGTTTTCCCGACCGGTGCAATGGACCAGATATGCACGCGACGGCGCCCCGGGGCGGCCGGGCAGGAAGGGCGATACCGGCGATACCGGCCGGCAGGGGCGACCGGGCAGGAAAGGCGATACCGGCGGCAAGGGAGACAGGGGGGACAAGGGAGACCCCGGCCGCAACGGGCGTGACGGGCGCAACGGCATCAACGGGCGTGATGGCAGCAATGGCGCGCGCGGGGCGGGCAGCTATGCCCGGCGCGTCAGCGCGCGCGGCTGGGTGAACAGCATCGCCGATCGCGCAACCCCCGGCGCCAATGTCACCGGCGATGTGGTCACCCTCACCGACAGCGCCGGAGGCTGGGCCGAAACCCGCGCCTGGACCGGCACCGCATGGCTCCCCGTCACCCATGTCATCAACGGCAATACCGTCATCCCCGGCACGCTGCTGGCCGAGGCCCTCGCCGCCGGCCAGATCGACGGCACCCATCTGCGCGCCGACACCGCGCTCATCACCGGCGGCGTCCAGATCGGCCCCGGCCTCATCACCCTCACCCATCTCGATGACAGCCTCATCGGCGATGTGGCCCGGGGCGCGCGCTGGCGATTGGACGCGTCGGGCAGGGCGCGCACAAGAAAAAACCAGCGCTTCTCCACGCGCCGCAGTGATGGCGGCTCCGATATCGTGGTGCGCAGGGACAGTGCCGACGAGATCATCCGCTACGCGGTCGAGGTCTCGGGCGGCGGGTTCACCCCGCCTTCCTCGTCCTATTGGTACGAACATAGCCGCAACAGCGAGGGTTCAGAATCGGCCGTGGGCACAAGATACAACAGCGCAACCTTCAACGTCCGGCTCGAGGTCCGGCTCGACAATGTCGTCATCCGGACCCTCAGCATCAGCGTCACCACCGGCGCCGCAGGCCGTGCCGTTCTCAGCGGGGTGCTGCCCGCCCGGCTCACCCCGGTCGGCCGGCAGAAAAGGCTCACCCTGCGCGCAACAGGAACCGTACGCACCGGGGGCGCGAGCGTCGCGGGTATCAGAGGCGGCAGCACACGGGTCGCATGGAGTGCTGCCGCATATCTCACCCTCACCGCACGAGAAACCCGCCCCTTCGCCTGATCCCGTCGCCTGACCCAGGATATGACCCATGACACAAAGCCCAGTGACACAAAGCCCAGTGACACAAGACCCCACCGCACAAGACCCCGCGCCACAAACGCTCTCCTACGACGCCTTCGCACAGGCGCTCCTGGCCCTCACCGAGACAGGTCTTGCCCTGCCTCACGACATCCTGCCATGGACCGCTTTCCCCGAAGAGGCCGAGCCCCCGGAGACCATCACCAAAACCATGTGGGACCGCTACACATGGAACCCGCCGCAATTCGCCGCCGCCACACAGCCCGACCCCTATGGCCGCGAAGATGCAAAGGCCGGCGACAAGCCCGCATGGGACAGCCTCACCCGGCACGCCGTGCACCAGGCCTGCGAAGAGGCCCGGCAGCACAAGCACGCCCAACTGGCCGCAGAGCTTGCACGCCGCACCACCTTCACCCACAACGCCCGCACCTGGCAGGGCGATACCAAAAGCGCCGCAGCCATCACCGCCGCCGCCCTGCGCGCCGCCGCAGAACCCAACTGGCCCAAAGACTTCGTCTGGATCGATGCCGCAAACACCCGCGTCCCCATGCGCGCAGAGGACATCACAGCCCTCGCCAAAGCCCTCTCGGCCTGGCAGAGCGCCCGCCGCATCCACGCCCGCACACTCAAGGATGCCATCACCGCCGCCACAACCGCAGAGGCAATCCTTGCCATAAACGTCGCACAAGGATGGCCGGAGCACGCCACCCAGCCCCAATGACGCGCCCGCGCGGATATGCTAAAACACGTACAACGGAGATCGGACATGAGCCAGTACACACCGTCCTCAATGGAATATCTCGCCGCCAGAATCGACGACAAGCGCAAGGAACTCGAGGCGCTCGAGGCGCTCCACAAGACCCTGCTTGAGGCTTTCGGCCGTCGCCTGCCAAATGAAGCCGCCGATCTGGCCCTTTCAGAGATCCTCCTCAATGGCCGCTGACGGGCAGTTCGTCACACGGCTTGTCATGCAGGAGGGCGCGACCAGCAGATTTGAGCCCCGCACCTTCACGCGATGGCTCGGCGTGTTCCTGTCCGACATCGAAGCCATGCTGGGGCCCAGAGATCCCGCCTTCACTGTCCTCGGCATCGAGTTTGTCGATACATGCCATGAAATGCCCAAGACATGGTTCCCGGACACCCATCCTCATGGCAAGCATGTCATTGTGCACTTGAACCGGTCCGCAATGCAGGACGGGGCAAGGGCGCGCTGGCAGCTTGCTCACGAATGCGTCCACCTCATTGATCCCGCACAGGGCGTTGCCAGTGTCATGGAGGAAGGCATCGCGACATGGTTCCAGAATACCGCAACCACACGCAGCTTTCACAACGGCAGCGGGCCATATGCAGAAGCCGAACGCCTTGTATCACCCGTGATCAGGGAACTCTGCGAGACCATCAGGTTCCTCAGAACGCAAAACCGCCTGCACCTTGATGATATCGCGCCAGCACACCTTCAGAACCACAACCCGAACTGGTCCGGCGACTTCTGCCGCGCTCTCACCGAGCCGTTTTCTGCGCTGAAGTAATGAGGCTGATCAAAAGCAAAAATGGCAAAACAACAACCCGATTGGGCGCGAAACTGTCGCGGCGAAAATCAACGCGCGGGATTCCATTGTGCGGTCGGGAATGTTAATCTTTCTGCAAGGCAGGAAAAGGCGCAGGCATGGCAATCCTTGGACGAAAAGATATCGGTGACAGAATCGCAACGGGCGCGATCAAAATCGAGCCGTTTGACAAGACTAAAATCGAGCCCGCGAGCTACGATTGTCGAATAGGCGATGTTCTTGCCGCCGGTGCCGGTCGTCATGTCTGGGGAGAGGGCGATGAGTTCATTCTCGAAAGCAACTCTTGGGCGTCTGTATCCTCGGAAGAGTTTTTTGAACTGCCCAACAGCATTTGCGCGTCATACGGCATCCGCTCTGGTCTTGCGAGGAGGGGTGTCATCGCGTTTGGGGGTCCTCAAATCGATCCCGGCTATAAGGGAAAAATTTTTGTTTCCCTATATAATCCGACGCTGGAGCCGATTATTTTGCAATACGGCCAGGTGATCATGTCGGTCATTTTCTATGAGCTATCATCAGAGGACGAGCACGGATATACCGGGCCATATCAAGGGCAAAAGGACTTTCCGTCACAAGATGTCGAATTTATGATGAGAATGCGCAGCCGGAACCTTGCTGATGTTATTGACAACGTTGAAACGCTTGATCACTCGGTCAAAAATCTTGCCAGTAACCTGAAAATCCTGACCTCCGATGTACATGAAATTCGGCAGATTGTGAATGATGCCAAGCCTTGGCTAAAGGTCATCGGCTGGATTTTGGGTGCCGCTGGAGTTGCCGCCGTCGGGTGGATTGTTATGTCACTCCTGCAGAGTTTCTTTGGAACACCCCCCGCGCCCTAGAGTCCTGCTGTACTGCACTGTCAGCAGTGCGCATCCGGTGTGTGACAACAATACTGCCGCACAAAATCCCGATTGAGCACGAAACTGTCGCACCGGAAATCAACGCGAAAATCACATCGATTGGGCGCGAAACTGTCGCGGATTGAGCAATAATTCTGTCGCGCTACACATGAATAACCTCTTGGAATTGCTTTAGCGCTAGGCTGACATTGCGTTTTCGGAAAGTAAAGCGGCCCCTTGACGCAATATCTGTTATGCGGCGCCCCTTGCTCTTGGTGTCCCCCTCGCATATGAGGCTCGGGACTTTAAATCCAAGGCGCGGAGACACTTGCCCCCATGCCCGTACTCGTGATGAAATTCGGTGGCACATCGGTTGCCAATCTTGACCGCATCCGCCGCGCGGCGAAACGTATCGGCGTTGAGGTGGCAAAGGGCTATGACGTCATTGTCATCGTCTCGGCAATGTCCGGCAAAACCAACGAATTGGTAGGGTGGGTGAACGAGACCTCGCCAATGTTCGACGCCCGCGAATACGATGCTGTAGTGTCATCGGGCGAAAACGTCACCGCCGGCCTGATGGCGCTGACGTTGCAGGAGATGGAAATTCCGGCGCGCAGCTGGCAGGGCTGGCAAGTGCCGCTGCTGACCAATGGCGCGCATTCCTCCGCCCGGATCGAAGAAATTCCGACCGACAACCTGAACCAAAAGTTTGGCGAAGGTATGAGGGTGGCCGTGGTTGCCGGTTTCCAGGGTATCAGCCCCGAGGGCCGGATCACGACGCTTGGCCGTGGCGGCTCGGACACGACTGCTGTGGCCTTTGCTGCCGCGTTTGAGGCGGAGCGTTGCGATATCTACACTGATGTCGATGGCGTCTACACGACCGACCCGCGTATCTGCGAAAAGGCGCGCAAGCTGCACCGGATTTCGTTCGAGGAAATGCTCGAACTTGCATCGCTGGGTGCGAAAGTGCTGCAAACCCGCTCGGTCGAGCTGGCGATGCGCTATAAGGTGAAACTGCGTGTTCTTTCAAGTTTCGAAGAACAATCCGACGAGGCCGGTACGCTGGTCTGCGACGAGGAGGATATCATGGAATCCAATGTTGTGGCCGGTGTGGCCTATTCCCGCGACGAAGCCAAGATGACCGTCGTTTCCGTGGCCGACCGCCCCGGCATCGCCTCGATCATCTTCACCGCGCTCAGCGATGAGGGCGTGAATGTGGATATGATCGTCCAAAACATCTCGGACGAAGGGCGCACGGATATGACATTCTCGTGCCCAACCGATCAGGTTGCGCGCGCCGAAAAAGCGCTACTGGCGATCAAGGGTGCGGGTGAGCTGAACTATGCCGAGCTGGTGGCCGACGAAGACGTCTGCAAGGTTTCTGTTGTGGGCATCGGCATGCGCTCGCAATCGGGTGTTGCGGCTAAAATGTTCAAGGTACTCTCGGATGAGGGGATCAACATCAAGGTCATTACAACCTCTGAGATCAAAATTTCCGTCCTTGTCGACAGGAAATACATGGAACTTGCTGTTCAGGCACTGCATGATGCCTTTGAACTGGACAAGGCGGCCTAAGCTGATCGGCCAAAGGTTTCGCCTGACGCACTAATTGGGTTGGGCCATGGCGGACGGTACGGAAACAGAATCCCGCAAGCTGCTGGTTCGGCTGCGCGAGGAAATGGCGAGCGAGGCGGCCGGTCAGGAGCGTCTCGACCGCATCACGCAGCTGATTGCCGATAGCATTCGTTGCGAGGTCTGCTCGATCTACCTGTTCCGTGACGAAGAAACCCTTGAGCTTTGCGCGACCGAGGGCCTCTCGCCCGAGGCGGTCCACCAAACCCGGATGCGTCTGGGTGAGGGTCTTGTGGGCCGGGTGGCTAAATCCGGCAAGGTGGTGAACACAGCGGATGCACCCGCGGCCAAGGGGTTCCGGTTCATGCCGGAAACAGGCGAGGAACGGTTTTCTTCATTCCTCGGGGTGCCGGTACAGCGGCTAGGTCAGAAACTGGGCGTTCTTGTGGTGCAGTCCCGTGACGCGCGCGAGTTCTCCGCCGATGAGATTTATGCGCTGGAAGTGGTGGCAATGGTTCTGGCTGAGATGGCCGAACTGGGCGCGTTCGTTGGCGAAGGCGCGGCCCTGTCTCCCTTGCACCAGCAATCGGTGCAATTGACCGGCGGTCCGGCGCAGGAAGGGTCTGCCGAGGGGCATGTCTGGCTGCACGAGCCGCGCGTTGTTGTGACCAACCCGATTGCCGAAGACCCGCAACGCGAAAGCGAGCGGTTGAATGAGGCGGTAGAGGAACTGCGCGTCGGCGTCGACAAGATGCTCGAAATCTCGCAGAACGGCGACAAAGAGCAGCTGAAAGTTCTGGAAGCCTACCGCATGTTCGCCAATTCCAAGGGCTGGATGCGGAGGATGGAGGAAGACATCGCCCTCGGCCTCAGCGCCGAGGCCGCGGTCGAAAAAGAGCAATCGCAGGCCCGGGCCCGCATGGGGCAGGTGACCGATCCCTATTTGCGGGAACGGCTGGCGGATCTGGATGACCTCAGTAATCGCTTGCTGCGAATCCTGACCGGACAAGGCAAGACCGACAGCGCCGATCTGCCGCCCGATCCGATCCTCATCGCCCGCAACATCGGCCCCGGAGACCTGTTGGAATATGGCCGGTCCCTGAAGGGGATCGTGCTCGAGGAAGGCTCGGTCGGCAGCCACGCCACGATTGTGGCCCGCGCGCTGGCGATCCCATTGGTTGTGCATGTCGGGCGGATCACGACCGAGGCTCTCAACGGCGACCACATCCTTGTTGATGGGGACAATGGCGTCGTCCATCTGCGCCCCGAAGACTCTGTGGTCAGCGCGTTTCGCGACAAGATCGCGATGCAGGCCAAAGCGCAGGAGCGCTATGCTTCGATCCGGGAAACGCCAACCGTTACGCAGGATGGCGCGCGGATCAACATGGCGATGAATGCGGGCCTGATGGCCGATCTGCCCTCGCTCGGGAACTCGGGCGCGGAAGGGGTTGGTTTGTTCCGGACCGAGCTGCAATTCCTAATCCGTAACCAGATGCCGAAACGGTCTGAGCTGGTGACCCAATACCAGCGGGTTCTGGACGCGGCCGGAGAAAAACGCGTAGTGTTCCGGACCCTCGATATCGGATCGGATAAGGTTCTGCCCTACATGAAGCACGTGGCGGAACCGAACCCGGCGCTGGGCTGGCGTGCAATCCGTGTCGGTCTGGACAAGCGCGGCGTAATGCGGATGCAGCTGCAGGCCCTGTTGCGCGCCGCCAATGGCCGCCCACTGACCATCATGTTCCCCTTCGTTGCGCAGGCCGAGGAGTTCCGCGAGGCCCGATGGGAGGTCAACAAAACCATCGAGCGTGAAAAGCGTCTTGGCCATATCCTGCCAGAAACGCTTGAGGTTGGGGCGATGCTGGAAACGCCTTCGCTGGCGTTCTCACCGCAAAAGTTCTTTGACGAGGTGGATTTCATCTCGATCGGGGGCAACGACCTGAAACAGTTCTTCTTTGCCGCCGACCGTGAAAACGAGCTGGTGCGCCGTCGATATGACACGTTGAACGTCAGTTTCCTCAGCTTCATCGAACGGATCGTAGAGCGTTGCAACATCTCGGACACGCCGCTGAGTTTCTGTGGTGAGGATGCCGGTCGCCCAGTTGAGGCACTGTGTCTGGCTGCGATGGGTATCCGCACTTTGTCCATGCGTCCGGCTTCGATCGGGCCGGTCAAAAGCCTGTTGCTGAGATCGAACCTGCAGGACGTCCGCAAGATCATCGCGGATGCACGTCATCGTGGTGAGCAATCCGTGCGCCCGGCGGTCATGGAGTGGTTGCGGTCGCAATCGTGACCCATCAGTCGGCCTATTGGGGATTCCGGGCTTGATTTTTATTTCAAGGTTCCGTATCCAGCGGTGGAAATGTTAGCGATAACATTCAGGGCCGCACTAGCGACCCCCATCGCGACTGAGGTTCTGCTTCTTGGGGCAGGAAGCATAAAAGGAAGCTGATCATGGTTTCACGCGTCATCCCGGTAGACCCGTTCGACCTCGTGCTGTTTGGCGCGACGGGCGATCTGGCGCAACGCAAGATCTTGCCGGGGCTGTATCATCGGTTTGAAATGGGCCAGATGCCGGAGGATGCGCGGATCATCGGAACCGCCCGGTCCGACATGGACAGTGTTGGGTTTCGGGACCAGTTGCGCGCGTCGATGGATAAATTCGCGCCGAGTTACGACAAGAAAACTCTGGATCGCTTCCTGACCCACGTTGACTATGTGCCGGTGGATGCGCTGGGCGATGCGGGCTGGTCCGATCTGGCCAAAGCCCTGAGGCCTGACGTGGTGCGGGCTTTCTATCTGTCTGTCGGACCGAGCCTGTTCTCAGGCATTGCGCAGCGTCTGAACGATCACGGGCTTGCCACGCCCGACAGCCGGATCGTGGTGGAAAAGCCCTTCGGTCATGATCTGGCCTCGGCCAAGGCGCTAAACGAGGGGCTACGCGCCTGTTTCGAAGAGCATCAAATCTACCGGATCGACCATTATCTGGGCAAGGAAACCGTGCAGAACCTGATGGCGCTGCGCTTTGCCAATTCCCTTTTCGAGCCGCTGTGGAACGCGACCCATGTCGATCACGTGCAAATCACCGTGGCCGAGACTGTCGGTGTCGAGGGGCGCGGTGCTTACTACGACCAATCCGGCGCGATGCGGGATATGATCCAGAACCATCTGGTGCAGCTTCTCTGCCTGACCGCGATGGAGCCGCCCTCGAAATTCGCGCCTAACGCGGTGCGCGATGAAAAGGTTAAGGTGATCGAAGCGCTCGAACCTGTCGAGCCGAAGGATATCGCGCGTGGTCAGTATCGCACAGATAAGGGCGGCGACGGTTATCTCGATCATGTCGGCGATCCCGCCAGCCGCACCGAAAGTTTCATAGCTTTGAAGGCGCATATCGGTAACTGGCGCTGGGCGGGTGTGCCCTTCTACCTGCGCACCGGCAAACGCCTAAGGGCGCGCGAGTCCGAAATTGCGGTGTTCTTCCGCGACCCGCCGCATACGATTTTTCCCAATGTGGGGCCTCTGCACGGCAATGTGCTGGTGATCCGTCTGCAGCCGGACGAGGGCATCACTCTGCGCACTACGATCAAGGAACCGGGGCAGGGCGGGTTCCGTCTGTCCGACGTCGCGCTCGATATGAGCTTTGCCGATGCGCTGGGCGATGCCGCGCAATCGCCCGACGCCTATGAACGCCTCATCATGGATGTGATCCGCGGCGACCAAACCCTGTTCATGCGCGGCGATGAAGCCGAGGCCGCCTGGGCCTGGGTTGATCCCATCATTCGCGGCTGGGAAGAGCGTGGCGACAAGCCCGCAAAATACGATCAGGGCAGTTCAGGGCCCGAAGAAGCATTGATGCTGATGCATCGCGATGGACGCCGCTGGCGTCAGATCGGAGGGTAATCATGGTCAATACAGTTATTTCGGACGTCACTAAACGCATCATCGACCGCAGCGCCGACCTGCGCGGCCCGCATCTTGAGCGGATGGAACAGGCCAAATCCAAAGGCCCCGCCCGTGCGCATCTGTCCTGTAGCGGTCAGGCGCATGCCTATGCCGGTGCGGGCGAGGATCAGAACTCGATGGCAACCGGGACGGCTGGAAACCTTGGTATCGTCACCGCCTATAACGATATGCTCTCGGCCCACCAACCGTTCGAGCGGTATCCCGAGTTGATCCGTCAAGCGATCCGCGCGGCAGGCGGTACAGCGCAGGTCGCAGGCGGAGTTCCCGCCATGTGCGACGGCGTGACCCAAGGCGAGGCGGGGATGGAGCTGTCTCTGTTTTCGCGAGATGTGATCGCGCTGGCGACGGGCGTGGCGCTCAGCCACAACACCTATGACGCGGCGGTGTTTCTTGGGGTCTGCGACAAGATCGTGCCGGGCCTAATCATCGGCGCGCAGGCCTTTGGCCATCTTCCGGCCGTCTTCCTGCCGGCTGGTCCGATGACCAGCGGTCTGCCGAATGACGAAAAAGCCAAGGTGCGCCAGCAATTCGCTGCCGGAGAAGTGGGTCGCGACGCCCTGATGAAGGCTGAAATGGCAGCTTACCATGGCCCCGGCACCTGCACCTTCTACGGTACCGCCAACACCAATCAGATGCTGATGGAGTTCATGGGCCTGCACCTGCCGGGCTCAAGTTTCGTCAATCCCAACACGCCTCTGCGCGATGCGTTGACCGAGGAAGGTGCGCGCCGCGCCCTGTCTCTCAGCGCTTTGGGCAATCACTACACGCCGGTTTGTCAGATCCTCGATGAACGCGCCTTCGTCAATGGTATCGTTGGCCTGATGGCCACTGGCGGGTCGACCAACTTACTGATCCACCTGATCGCCATGGCGCGCGCGGGCGGTATCGTGCTGGATTGGGAGGATTTCTCGGATATTTCTGCCGTGGTCCCTCTGGTCGCGCGGGTCTATCCCAACGGTCTGGCCGATGTGAACCACTTCCACGCCGCCGGGGGCTTGGGCTTTACCATCAGCACACTGTTGGATGATGGACTGCTGCACCCCGACACACTGACCGTCGCGGGGCAGGGGCTTCACAACTACACCAAGGAACCCAAGCTGAAAGACGGCGAGTTGGTCTGGGAAGACGGCGCGGGCCATAGCCTGAATGAAAAGATTGTGCGCCCGGCCAAGGACCCGTTCCAGTCTACAGGTGGCCTGTCGCGCCTGACCGGAAATCTGGGCACGGGTGTCATGAAGGTCTCGGCCGTGGCACCCGAACACCAAGTGGTCGAAGCGCCCGTCCGTGTGTTTCACGACCAGAACGATGTCAAAGCCGCCTTCAAGGCCGGGGAGTTCACCGATGACGTCATCGTCGTTGTTCGGTTCCAGGGTCCGAAGGCCAACGGTATGCCCGAGCTGCACTCGCTGACGCCGATACTGTCGATCCTTCAGGGCAGAGGCCAAAAGGTCGCTTTGGTCACCGATGGCCGAATGTCTGGTGCGTCGGGCAAGGTTCCCGCCGCCATCCATGTCTGCCCCGAAGCTCTGGACGGTGGCGCCATCGGCTATCTGCAAGACGGTGATCTGCTGCGCGTCGATGCCGTAAAGGGTGAGCTGGAAATCCTCACCCCCGGCGTCCTCGACCGCAGCCCAGCGACTGCTGATCTGTCTGCCAACCATCACGGCGTCGGCCGCGACCTTTTCGGCGCTTTCCGCCAGAATGTCGGGTCCGCCGACACAGGTGCCAGCATTTTCGGAGTTTAACCCATGACCAAAACCCAACGCACCCGCGAGATCTGCGCGCTGGCCCCCATCGTTCCGGTGCTGGTTGTCGATGACGCCGCACACGCCCGCCCCTTGGCAGAGGCGCTGGTCGCAGGTGGTCTTCCCGCGCTCGAAGTCACTCTGCGCACCCCTGCCGCGCTGGACGTGATCCGCGCCATGGCCGCTGTGCCCGGAGGCGTCGTGGGCGCAGGCACGCTGGTCACTCCCGAAGACGTCCGCGCCGCCAAAGAGGCTGGCGCGCAGTTCGGCGTCTCGCCCGGCGCGACGGATGCCCTGATCGCCGCCTGCGAAGCAGAAGGCCTGCCCCTTTTGCCCGGCGCGGCCACCGCGAGTGAGGCCATGACCCTGCTGGAAAAGGGCTATGACATGCTGAAATTCTTCCCCGCCGAGGCCTCGGGCGGCGCGCCGGCCCTGAAAGCGATTGGGGCGCCCCTGCCTCAGATCACATTCTGCCCCACAGGCGGAGTATCGCCCTCGAATGCCCGCGACTACCTTTCGCTATCCAACGTAGCCTGCGCCGGTGGAAGCTGGGTCGCGCCAAAGCAGATGGTTCAAGAGGGCGATTGGTCTGGGATCGAAGCGCTTGCGCGTGAGGCAACCCACCTGACGGATTGACGCCGCAAGGCGAAACGCTAGGGTAGGCCACAAGTTAAGCAGGTTGCCCTCATGACAAACCAAACCTCCCTCGTGCATGGGCGCGAGTATTTGGCCATTCCGGGCCCTTCGGTGATGCCCGACGCGGTGCTGCAAGCCATGCACCGACCGTCGCCCAATATCTACGACGGCGCGTTGATCGAGATGATGCCCGCGCTGACGCAGGACCTAAAGCGCGTGGCCGGTACCCAGCACGAGGTCGCTATCTATATCGCCAACGGCCACGGCACGTGGGAGGCCGCGCTGTCGAATGTGATCGCCCCCGGAGAAACCGTTCTGGCCCCAGCCTCGGGTCGTTTCACTCATGGCTGGGCCGAGATGGCCGAGGGGATCGGCGCAAAGGTTGACCTGTTAGACTTCGGCTTGTCTTCACCCTGGGATCTCGACCGTATCGCCGAGGCGCTGAACGCTGACAAAGAGCACAAAATCAAAGCTGTGCTTGCCGTCCACGTGGATACGTCCACCTCGATCCGAAATGACATCCCTGCCTTGCGCGCTTTGCTGGATGACTTGAACCACCCGGCACTCCTGATGGCCGACTGTATCGCCTCACTGGGGTGCGACAGGTTCGAGATGGATGCTTGGGGAGTCGATGTCACCGTGACAGCCTGCCAGAAGGGCCTTATGACCCCGGCGGGCACCGGCTTTGTCTTCTTCAACGACAAAGCGCAGGCGAAACGCGCTTCAATGCCCCGCGTTTCGCAATATTGGGATTGGCAACCGCGCGCCAACCCAGAGTTGTTCTATCAGTATTTCAATGGCACCGCGCCCACCCATCACCTCTACGGTTTGCGCGCCGCGCTGGACCTGATCCACGGTGAGAGTCTCGAAAACGTCTGGGCCCGACATGAGCGCCTTGCCAAGGCCATCTGGGCCGCCAGCGACGTCTGGGCGCAAGGCGGAGCGCTTCATTTCAACGTCACCGACCTGACCCATCGTAGCCACGCCGTAACCGCCCTGCGTCTAACCGAGGGGCGCGGCACGCCGCTGCGCAACTACACCGAAAACCAGCTTGGTCTAACGCTGGGCATCGGCTTGGGAATGGAGGACTGGGACGGTTGCTTCCGACTGGGCCATATGGGGCACGTCAACGCGCAGATGATCATGGCGATGCTGGGCGGCATGGAAACTGCCATGGCGGCACTAGATATCCCTCGCGGCCAAGGCGCGCTGGAAGCCGCCGCCGCGATATTGGCCACATAGCGCCGATCCGCATCTTCATCTGGCCGATAATATCATCGGGGGGAATCGCGCCTTGGCGCGATAGGGGGCAGACAGCCCCCTAGACCGCGCGAGCTTGCGCCAAGGCCAAAGGCAAGGCCGCTTCAAAAGCCGCCATCTCTGCCTCTCCACCACAACTCACCCGGATACAGCGGTTCTGCGGGGCCGCAAATGGCATCCGCACAAACACACCCTGTTCAACCAGCGAGTCCAGCACGGCCCTCGCAAACACCCCGTCACGCCCGCAGTCAATCGCAACGAAATTCGTGGCCGAAGGCAACGGGGTCAAACCGTTGGCCTGCGCAATTTGCCCGATACGGTCCCGAGCCTCAGTGATCCGGGCCTGCACTTCTGACAGCCAGTCGCCATCCTCAAGCGCGGCCAGCGCCCCGGCTTGTGCAGCCCGGTTCATGCCGAAATGGTTGCGCACCTTGTTGAACGCCGCGATCAGATCAGGGGCACCGATGGCATAACCAACCCGCGCCCCGGCCATCCCGTACACCTTTGAAAACGTCCGCATCCGGATCACGCGCCGATCATCGGCGGCAACGGGCGCAGCAGTGCCGTCCGGCGCGCATTCGACATAGGCCTCGTCCAGTACCAGCAGGCACCCTGCGGGCAAAGCCTCCATCGCGGCTACGATATCGGAACCCGAATGCCAGCTTCCCATCGGGTTGTCGGGGTTGGCCAGATAGACCAGCTTGGCGCCCACCTCTGCGGCCTTGGCAAACAAAGCGGCGGGGTCTTCGCGATCGTCGCGATAGGGGACCTTGTGCAAAACCCCTCCAAAGCCCGCCACATGGTAATTGAATGTGGGATAGGCCCCGTCTGAAGTCACCACCGCGTCGCCCGGCCCGATCAATAGTCGCACCAGATAGCCCAAGAGCCCGTCAATGCCTTCGCCCACTACTATGTTCTCGGGGGTAACACCGTGATGTGCGGCCAACGCATGGCGCAGATCATGGTTCTCGGGGTCACCATACATCCAAATCTCACCAGAGGCCCGTTGCATCGCTTCGATGACACGCGGAGAGGGGCCAAACACGCTTTCATTCGCGCCAAGCCGCGCCTTGAACGGGGCACCGCGTTGGCGCTCCTGCGTTTCCGGCCCCACAAACGGGACGGTTGCGGGCAGGGATTGGGCGAGCGATGTGTAGCGAGGTTTGGTCATAGGCGCAGATAAGCCCACCGTGCGGGTTGCTGCAAGCCCGCGCCTCAACATGCCTTAACGTCGCGGTGGAACTGCACTCGCATTCGGGGCAGTCTTATTAAGACTGCAAAACAAGGAGGTCCGGAATGGCGCGCGTATCTGTCGAGTACAAGGATCACATCGCTCATGTCACGCTGACGCGCGGCGACAAGATGAATGCTCTGGACGAGGCAATGATCAAGGCGCTGCTGGCCGCTGGGCAAGAGGTCGCGGCATCGGACGCCCGCGCTGTGGTCCTCTCGGGTGAGGGCAAAAGCTTCTGCGCCGGTCTCGACATGGCGAGTTTCGCGAAAATGGCCAATATGGACCCGACCGAATGGCTGATGACCCGCAGCCATGACGACGCCAACGAGATGCAGGAACTGGCCCTAATCTGGCGGCGCATCCCTGTTCCTGTAATCTGCGCAATCCAAGGCGCGGCCTATGGGGGCGGCCTGCAAATTGCTCTGGGCGCGGATATCCGCATCGCCCACCCCGATGCGAAGCTGGCAGTGATGGAGATGAAATGGGGCATCATCCCCGATATGGGGGGCATGGTTCTGCTGCCTAAACTGGTTCGCTCGGACGTTTTGCGGCTGCTGACCTATACCGCGCGTCCCATTGGGGCTGCACAGGCGGCCGAGTGGGGCCTGGTCACCAAGCTGTCCGATGATCCTCAGACCGAAGCACTGGCCTTGGCTGAAAACATCGCCTCACAAAGCCCCTCGGCCATCCGCGCTGCCAAGCGGCTCATAGACTTTGCCGAAACCAATCCGCGCGCCGCTGTATTGCTGGCCGAGTCCTCGGAACAGGTGGATCTGATTGGAAAGCCTGACCAGGTGGAGGTTGTGATGGCACAGATGCAGGGCCGAAAGCCCGAGTTCAAGTGATCACCGCATGAAGGCACGCCGCGCGTCTCGGGCCATGTTGTAGCGCATTTCGAGATCGGCGATCTTAGACATCGTGGCTTTGCGGGCCTCGGGATCGGTCAGTCCGGCATATTCCTTGCGTGCCTCGTCCAACTGTTTTTTGATGTCGAACTCCTCGGGCAGTACCCCGGCCTGCGCCATGATCCGATGACCGGCCGCCATGGCGGGATCGCTTTGCGCTTCGCCAGAGCGATCAGGCAGAGGCGCACCTTCGCCCTCAAGACCCTGTAATTGACCCTCGGCCTGAGCCTTCTTTATCTGGCGTTCCACCAGTTTTCCAAGTGATCCGAACATGGGCGCAGGATAACTTTTTCAGGCGTGGGGAGAAAGGGATCATCGCAGTTTGGTGGTCAAGATGTAGGCGACGCCCCCAGCCATCAAGCCCCAGACCGCAGCGCCCAGACCGAACACCGTGATCCCTGAAGCCGTGATAGCGAAGGTCAGGATTGCGGCTTCGCGCTCGGCGGGTATTTCGAGTGCTGCGAAGGTGGCGTTGGCCATCACTCCGATCAAGGCCACGCCGGTCAGCGTGCCCATCAGTAGCGGGTCGGCATGGGCGGCAAAGCCTGTGATCGCCACGGCGAAGATACCGAAGACGCAGTAGAACACACCGGCCATGATTGCCGACCAATAGCGCAGCGTGCGGTCCGGGTGGCTGTCTTCGTTCGAACACATCGCGGCGGTGATGGCCGCCAGACAGGTGGCGGGAGCTCCAAATGGGGCCGACAACATGCTTGCCCCTCCGACGGAGGAAAACAGCTTGCCAGGTGCGGGTGTGTAGCCAAAGCTGCGCATCACGGCGATGCCGGGGATGTTTTGGGTTGCCATTGTGACGACGAACAGCGGCAGGCCGATGCCGATAGCTGACGCAAGCGAGAATGACGGCATCGTCCAGACGGGCGCGGCCAGATAGGCCTCGGGCCGGACGGATGCACCTTCGGCGCTGAACACCACCACCAGCGCTGCGGCTACGACGGCTGCGGGAACGGCAAACAGCCGGTTCAGGCGTCCGGCGATGAACCATGTCAGGATCACGGGCAGTGCCTGCCAAGGTAGCTCAACTGCTGCTTTGAACGGGACAATGCAAAGGGGTAAAAGAACACCGCCGAGCATCGCCTGTGCCAGAGTGGTCGGGATCGCAGCGGCCAGGCGCCCCAAGGGTTTCCAAAGTCCGGCCAGAATCGTCAAGGCTCCGGCGCAGAGGAAGGCTCCGATTGCGCCTGAGAAGCCTGCGGCCGGGGTAGCCGAAACCGCCAGCAACGCCGCCCCTGGGGTAGACCAGGCCACGCTGATGGGTTGCCGGTAGCGCAGGCTGAGAACAATCGCGGCCAGCCCCATGGCAATCGCAGCACTCATCAGGCCAGAGGCAGCTTGGGCAGCTGATGCGCCCATTGCAGCCAGCCCTTGTAGCACGATGGGAAACGAGCTGAAGAACCCGACAATGGCGACTACGAGTCCTGTTGAGACGGTCTGCATCGGAGGAAAAGGTCGTGCCATAGGGGCCTCGGAGGGTTGTTATTCCGAACTGCTAACAAGCGCGGGCTGGCGCGAACAAGGGGAAAGCTCTGAGTGCAAAGAAAAACCTCACCACCGCTTCGGGTGGTGAGGTTGGGATTTCCCTATTTGGAACGAGAAGGAAATCAGGCGAGTTCGGCCAGACGAGCGAGGGCTTCGTTCAGCTTGGCCTCTTCTTCTTCACGCGCAGCGAGGTTTGCTTTGGCTTCCTCAACTACTTCTTCCGGGGCCGAGGCCACGAATTTGGGGTTGTTCAGACGCCCACGAAGACCGCCGAGTTCTTTGGCCAGTTTGCCCTTGGCTTTCTCCAACCGTTCCTTTTCGGCGCCGATGTCGATGATGTCCGCCAGAGGCAGGCCGAAGCTCGCGCCCGGGGCGGCAATCGAGATCGTGCCTCTTGGCAGCTCATCAGCCTTGGTCAGACTATCGATCCGCGCAAGACGTTTGATCAGTGCTTCGTTGCGCTCCCACGCGGCTTGACCGTGATTGTCGATCTCGGTCACCAGCATCGGCACGTAGAGGCCCGCCGGAACCCGCATTTGCGCACGGGCGGAGCGGGTGTTTTCGATCACCGAGATCACCCAGTTCATTTCGCGATCCGCGTCGGCGTCGATCAGGTCGGCAGCGGCGTAGGTCGGCCAGTCGGCGTGGACAACCATCTTGGCGCGGTTGCCGGTCAGCGCCCAAAGCTCTTCGGTGATGAAGGGCATGATCGGGTGCAGCAGGACCATGCACTGATCCAGAACCCAGCGCATGGTGGCGCGGGTCTCGGCCTGTGCCTCGGTGTCGTCGCCTTGTAGTAGGGGTTTCGACAGTTCTACGTACCAGTCGCAGACCTTGCCCCAGACAAAGGCATAAAGCCCGTTGGATGCATCGTTGAAACGATAGCTTTCCAGCGCAGCATCGACCTCTTCCCGCACGCGGGCAGTTTCACCGAGGATCCAGCGGTTCACGGCCGCCTTGGGCTTCAGGTCGGCCACATCCAGTTGTGGGACGGCGTCGGTGAATACCTCGTTCATCTCAGCAAAGCGGACGGCGTTCCACAGCTTGGTGCCGAAGTTCCGGTAGCCGGTGATGCGTTCGCGGGACAGTTTCAGCACACCACCAATCGCCGCCATCGAGGCGTTGGTAAAGCGCAGCGCGTCGGCGCCGAATTCGTCCACGATTTCCAGCGGGTCAATGACGTTGCCGGTGGTCTTGGACATCTTCTTGCCCTTCTCGTCACGGACGAGCTGGTGCAGGTAGACGGTGTGGAACGGGATCTGATCGACCACGGCCAGTTGCATCATCATCATCCGGGCGACCCAGAAGAACAGGATGTCGAAACCGGTAACCAGAACGTCCGTCGGGAAATAGCGTTCCAGTTCCTCGGTCTGTTCGGGCCAGCCTAGCGTACCGATGGGCCAGAGGCCGGAGGAGAACCATGTGTCGAGCACATCCGGGTCGCGCCAAACCGGATAGACCAGCTTGGTCGGGTCTTGTTCGACCGCGTATTGAGCAAGGCTTTCGGCGAACTGATGGATCGCTTCCTGCTTGTCGGCGACTTCGACAACCGTCGCGTGGCTCAGCGGACTGGGGATGTTTGCGTTGTCGTCGAGGAATTTCTCGGTGACGGCTTCAAGGCTAGCAGCGCATTCCATGACATTGCCACGATGCAACATGCCGCCTTCGTTCAGCAAACGGCCCAATTCGACCAGATCAAGGTCGCCGTCGTTTTCGTCGTCCTTGAAGTTCTCAGCCGAGAGATCGAGGCCATACCAAACCGGAATCTGATGCCCCCACCACAGCTGGCGCGAAATACACCAGGGCTCGATGTTTTCCAGCCAGTGGTAGTAGGTTTTCTCGCCCGAATCGGGGATGATCTTGACCGTACCGTCCTTGACCGCATCCAGCGCGGGGCCGACGACTTTGGCGGCATCAACGAACCATTGGTCTGTGAACATCGGCTCGATGACCACTTTGGAGCGGTCGCCAAACGGCTGCATAATCGGTTTGCTCTCGACCAGCGGGACCAGCTTGTCCGCGCCTTCATGATCGGGCTTCAGAGCGGTTGAACCCAGACGCGGATCATCCGCGCGGGTCATAACAGCCAGACCGTCCGCAGTGATTTCTTCGACAACCTTCGCGCGCGCTTCGAACCGATCTAGGCCGCGCAGGTGGTCAGGGATCAGGTTGATCGCGTCGATCTCGTTCTCGGTGAAATCCTTACCACGCGCGTATTCCTGCGCCTTGTCCGCTTCTTCCGCGTAAGGCACACCATCGGCCCGCATCGCGCCTTTGGTGTCCATCAGGCGGTACATCGGAATGCCACCGCGCTTGGCGACCATGTTGTCGTTGAAGTCATGCGCGCCGGTGATCTTCACCGCGCCAGAGCCGAAATCGGGGTCCGGATACTCATCGGTGATAATCGGGATCTGACGGCGATGCTCTTTCGGACCCACCGGGATTTCGCAGAGCTTGCCCACGATGGGCGCATACCGCTCATCCGAGGGATGAACCGCGACCGCGCCGTCGCCCAGCATGGTCTCAGGTCGGGTCGTGGCGATCGAGATATAGTCGCGCTCTTCCTCAAGCACGATATTCCCGTCCTCGTCTTTCTCGACATAGGTGTAGGTCTCGCCCCCGGCCAGCGGGTATTTGAAGTGCCACATGTGGCCCGCGACTTCGATATTCTCGACTTCGAGGTCCGAGATCGCAGTTTCGAAATGCGGGTCCCAGTTGACCAGACGCTTGCCGCGATAGATCAGGCCCTTTTCGTACATGTCGACGAAAACCTTGATCACCGCGTCGTGGAAATTGGCCGAGTTCTCATGCCCTGTGCGCGGATCGCCCGCCGCACCGGCCATGGTGAAGGCGTTGCGCGACCAGTCGCAGGAGGAGCCCAGACGTTTCAGCTGCTCGATAATCGTGCCGCCGTATTCGCCTTTCCATTCCCAGACTTTCTCAAGGAATCTCTCGCGACCCAACTCGCGCCGACCCGGCTGCTGTGTGGCGGCCAGCATCTTTTCCACCTGCATCTGCGTGGCGATGCCTGCGTGGTCCTGACCGGGCTGCCAGAGAGTGTCGAAGCCGCGCATCCGGTGCCAGCGGATCAGGATGTCCTGCAGCGTGTTGTTGAACGCGTGGCCCACGTGCAAAGCACCGGTCACGTTGGGCGGGGGGATCATGATGGTAAAGCTCTCGTCACGCGATTTGTTCGCGCCTGCCTTGAAGGCTCCGGCCTGTTCCCAGGCCTCGTAGATGCGGGCCTCGGCCTCGGCCGCGTTGAATGTCTTTTCCATCGCCATGGGGTGCGTCCTGCGTCATCAATCTTGGGTTAGTGCGTGCAATAGCGAAAGGATGGCAAAAGGGGAAGGCTTTGCGCTCAAATCCACAAGGCATTCGATCCGCCGGGACCGTGAACCAGGCCACAGACGGCCAGTGGGTTGTTCAGCTACACTTGTAGCGTGCAGTCACGAGACGGTGCGACCCAATAAGATGCGGCTTAACTGCTCGTTTCGTGATTTGTCGTCAGACGGTTTAGGGAATTTTGCAATGCGTTTGAGCTTTCATAATATATTCAGACATATGGTGGCTGCAACGACGAGGTCACGCATGCCGCACGCCTTAGTCATGATGATGCCCAAATGCCCGCTTAGGCTTGCAGCTATGCTTCAACGTTTCACGGTTTCGTTGGATCTCTTGTCCGGCATGCGGATGATACCCATCCTTGAGTATAGCCCGCCTTTACCAGTGCGCGGGCAAGTGATGGGCCGGCGTTTGAGCAGAGGTGGGATATGGGCGCATAGCCATCAGTTGCAGATGCACCTTGAAGGTCAGGGTGGCGCAATGCTGAGACGCGCGCGCACCCTCGAAGAGTACAGGAGTGGCTGAGATATGATTCTGTCACGGTTAAGCAGAAAGGTACTTGGATGGCTCGGGCGGCCCTTACGCTCTGAGCATTCCGCCGAAGCGCTGCACCGTGAGCCGATCAGCCATGTTGTCATTCTGGACGGAACAATGTCGACGCTGGAACCCGGCCTCGAAACCCATGCCGGGCAGACGTTTCGCCTGTGTCAGGAAATGGGGCCTCAGGTTTCAGTATTTTATGAGGCTGGAGTGCAGTGGGAAAGCTGGAAGTCTTCGCTCGATGTGATGATGGGGCGGGGGATCAATCGGCAGATCCGTCGGGCCTATGGCTATCTGGCCTCGCGCTACAAACCCGGAGACCGGATTTACTTTATAGGGTATTCGCGGGGCGCCTACGGTGTTCGCAGCCTTGCGGGTGTGATCGACATGATCGGCTTGTTGAAGGCGGAACACGCGACCGAGCGGAACATCAAGCAGGCCTACCGCCACTATGAATGCAATCCCAGCGGCACAGCCGCCCGCGATTTTCGCCGCAAATTTTGCCATGAGGATGTGGCGATCGAGATGGTCGGAGTATGGGACACGGTCAAAGCGCTGGGTCTGCGCCTGCCGCTGCTGTGGCGCTGGGCCGAGGAAAAGCACGCCTTCCACAATCATCAACTGGGCCGCGCGATCCGCCACGGATATCACGCGATGGCCCTGAATGAGACCCGCGAGGTCTATGAACCTGTCCTGTGGAAATGCACACCAGAGTTCAAAGGCCATGTCGAACAGGTCTGGTTCCGGGGCACCCATGGCGATGTGGGTGGTCAGTTGAACGGCTATGAAGAAGCACGCGCCCTCAGCAACATCTCTCTCATCTGGATGCTGGACAAGGCCGAGCGGCATGGGCTGCCGCTGCCGGAGGGATGGCGCGCTCGTTTTCCGACCAATGCTCAGGGGGCGTCGGTTGGAACGTGGCGCGGGTGGGGCAAGATTTTTCTTCTGCGCAAAAGACGGATAGTGGGCAAGGACCAGTCCGAACACCTCCACGCCTCGGTCGCGCCCGAGGATGTGCCTGGGTGGCAACCTGAACCAGACCTACCATCCCATCCGGCGCAGTAAAATGCCGATCATGTGCCCGCGGCTCCAAGATCACTGACACTTCAATGTCAGGTTCGAGCCCAATGCAGCAACCGAAATTTAATGAAAGCCCTACCCTAAATCCGCCGATTTCTTGAAGCCTTGCCAGACGCATTCAAAATCTGCAATCTTATTATGAGTCGGCTTCAAACTATTGAAAATTCCCGGTGGTCCTAATCGGAGGCAATTGCAATGGCTTTTTCCGCCCAAAACAGAAACTGTATTTTGGCGTTAATATCTACGTTTTTTTTGGCCTCGGCGAATACTTTAGGCGCGCAAAGTAATGATCCAACCGAGTGGTCTAGGACGGAGCCGTTTCCTAACCAAACTGTTTATTTTCCAGGAACCGAGGCTCTGGGTCCTGACGAAATGCGAGTTGTCGCCTGTGGCACCGGTATGCCTCAGCCGCGTCTGAAACAAGCTGCGGCATGTTTCTTGGTTGAATTGGGAAATGGCGAAAAGTTTATCTTCGATATGGGAGAGGGATCCTATGAAAGGATCATGGCGCTTGGGATTCCACTGGATCAGCTGGATAAAGTCTTCTTGGGTCACCTGCACCTAGATCATGCTGGCTGTCAATCGGCATTGAATAATGACCCCCCATCGGCGTCCAAATTTGACCCCCCTTGGAGCTAAGAGGGGCGTTGAGGGGGTCGTGTTTAGGTTGATTCAGGAGGGGGTGGACAGCAGGTCAAACCGAAAAGAGAGCGTAGCTCGACTGAAGGTTTGACCTGCTGTCTGTTTTGAATTTATTCCCCGATTTCGAGGTTAGTCGCGGTGGTTAATTCGCCAGCTTTCGTTCCCGGTTTCGATGATATCGCAATGGTGTGTCAGTCGATCCAGGAGAGCAGTGGTCATTTTGGCATCTGTGAACACACTCGGCCATTCAGCAAATGCGAGGTTGGTTGTTAGCAGAATAGACGTTCGCTCGTACAGTTTGCTGATGAGATGGAAGAGTAATCGTCCACCAGACTCTGCGAACGGCAGATAACCGAGTTCGTCTATAATCACGAGGTCGACGCGGATCAGCTGCTCGCTGAGCCGCCCGGCGTTGCCTTCGCGATGTTCAGCCTCCAGCTTGTTCGCGAGATCCACAGCGCTGAAGAACCTGACCCGCCGGCGGTTATTGACCGCGTGGCCCCCGATCGCTGTTGCGAGATGCGTTTTGCCCGATCCGGTTCCACCGACCAGCACGCCATTCCTGGCCTGGTCCATAAAATCGCCGTCATGAAGATTGCGCACGACTTCCTCGTTGACGGGGCTGACCGTGAAGTCGAACTCAGGTAAGGACTTGCAGACCGGGAACTTTGCGGCACCCATCTGATACCGGATCGAGCGCGCAGTCTTTTCGGCCAGTTCGGCCGTGAGGAGTTCGGCCACGACCTGTTGGGGCCGCCAGTTGTTTTTGGCTGCGGCCTGCATCACTTCGTCAAAGCAGTTGACGATGCCTGGCAACTTCAGTTGACGGGCAAGTTCGAGAATTTCCTTACGCAGTTGCATGGGAGCCTCCAAGCCTGTCATAGCGAGCGCAATCCGCGATCGGTGCCATTTTCAGCTGCAGGTGGGCAGGCGGCTCAATCGCCTTTGGCGGCGGGGGATTGGTGCGCCGAGAGACAATGTTCAGGATCGCATCGGCCTTGCGCAGGCCAGATTTTAGAGCTTCTTCGCAGGCAGCCTCGACCACATCAATGTCGTGCTGGTAAGCAGCGAAAAGAATATCGGCAAGTTGCCGGTCTCCGTCGGATGTGCCCCGCAGATGGGTCCAGATCTGCGTCATTGCCGGTGGTAGGTCCCAGTCACGGAACGGTGCTCCATTGCGCAGAGCGCCAGGCTTGCGCTTGAGGACGGGCACATAGTGCCAAGGGTTGAAGATCGTTTTTCCTCGGCCGAAGCACCGTTCGTGCTCTCCGACAATCTCACCGTCTTGGCGCAGGACAATCCGCGTGGCGTAGACCTGCAACTGGACCTGACGTCCAACAGCTCTTGCCTCAACGCTGTATTTGTTTCTTTCGAAGTTGATCAGGCAGGTTCGGCTCACGGCGACCGTCTTTTCACGGAACCCGACGAAGGGCTTCTGCAGATGCGTCAGCAGCGGCTTTTCCTGCTGGAACTCCTCCCAGACCGTCACCTCCAGGTTTTCCGGATGCCGCAGTTCTTTTGCGCGTTTGATCGCGTCTTTTTGCAGCCGGGCATTCAATTCATCGAAGTCGGCCACCTCCAGACGCGGTGTAAAACTATAGGCGCGGCTCTCCTTGACCAGATTCTCAACCTGACCCTTCTCCCAACCGGCCGCGCGCGTACAGGCGATCGGGTTCACCAGATGATGAGAACACATCCGGGAGAATGCCTTGTTGAACTTTCTTTCCTTGCCCGACAGGATCGCATCGACGGCGGTCGTCATGTTATCGTAGATCCCGTTGATGCAGCCTCCACCAAAGAATTTGAAGGCCTCGTCGTGGGCATCAAAGACCATCTCCTGCGTCTCGCGCGGATAGGCAATGGAGAATGGCATGCGGCTATGGCAAAGTTTGAAATGGGCAACCTTCACGGTCGTGAGTGCACCGTCCATCAAAACCGTCTCCACACTCCAGTCGAACTGGTACGCCTCCCCAGGATCAAAGATCAGCGGGATGAACGCCTGCGCCTGTTGTCGGCCGTGCGCAATGCGCCAATTCTTTGTGTAGCGTCGAACACTGTCATACCCGCCGCCAAAACCATCATCGGAGAGTTCCTTCCAGATTTTGGTCATCCGCTTGCGGTGTTTCTTCGGAAGCGCCTCGTTCTCCTCAAGCGTTTCATCCAGACGCGCGCGCCAAGGCCCGAGCACCGGGTATGGCTGCGATTTGCGCTCATATTTGAACTCCGTCACTCCCGATCGGATTATCTTTCGAACCGTTGCACGGCTCAAATTGAGCGAACGGCAAATTTCCTTGATGCTCTTTTTTTCGATCAGGTGTAAGCGACGCACTTTTCTAATAGTTTCCACGCAAATCATCCCGCTTGCCTCTCCATCGACTGCTCAATGAAAAGGATGTCTACAACCATAGGGAGGGGTCAAATTTGGACGCCGATTTCCCCGCTTAGGGGGTCAAAATTGCACGCTTTTCTACACTTTGAGCTGAAGATCGTCACGCCAAACGGAGGCGACTCTTTCTACCAATCAGGGACGACCACTGACGATGCCATAAACGCAAGCAATGTGGATACGATCATCAGAGGGGGCGACGGCGACGATACGATTGACCTTGCGGAAGCTGGCCGAGACATCGTTGTGTTCGAAGCAGACCCTGCAATCAATGGCACGGATATCATCACGGGGTTTAGCACCGGAACTGCAACGGAAGTCGCAGATGCCCTGATGTTCAGGGGCCTCGACGTCGCCACGTTGCGAGGCACGGGAACGGACGTGGAGTTCCTGAGCCAAGGCGGCAATCTGGGAATAGATACAGGCTTCATCGGCTTTACGACCATCCTCAGCGACCTCACGGGCAGCACCATTGAATTGGCATTGGAGAGCCTGGTCGGAGCGCAGGCCGGAGACGAGATCTATGCCCTGACAACCGATGGAACCGACGCCAAGCTCGTCAAAGCCAACTTCTCAGCGTCAGACGACGTCACTGTTGATACGCTCGCCGTGTTCGATGGTCTGAATGATCTTAGCAGCCTGAGTGCAGACAATATCCTCCACACCGATCCCACAGGTGCCACAGCCTGATCCTTTTCGAGGATTGTACTTTAGTTTGGAAAGCCGCCATGACAAGAACCCACCTCAAACCGCTTTCATTCCAGAGACATGGGCATATGTTCTGGAAACGGTTCACCTCGTTCGAACATACGAGGCACGTGACTGAGTGTTCAGTTGTCGAGGCTGAAGTCTTCCCCGTCGCGGCTTCTTTTCCGCTTGTTTTCCGCAAAACGGAGGGCCGGGTAGAGCCGGTCGCAGTGTTTTCCCTGACAGAAGAGGCCGAAAACCCATTTGTGTCTGAAACAGGCGGATGGTTGGCACCCTACTTGCCCTCTGCGATGAGGTGCCCGCCTTTCGATGCCGAACCAATGCCAAGAGGTGGGCAGGTCAAGGACGCTCAATTCCAATTGCTCGTCGACGAATCCCTTGGCTTGATCAGTGATGACCCCAGAGATGAGGCGTTCTACCGTGAAACAGGAGCGCTTTCTTCCAATCTTGAAGCCGTAATGACGTTCTTCCAAGGTCGAATGTCGTCCGCGCAAACCACAAAGGCCATTTGTGATGTGCTTGTGGAAATGAACTTGTTGGACCGACTCACCCAATACGAGAGCTGCATTTTGCCAAGGAGCTGTTGGGGTATCTCGACCGATCGGTTGAACAGTTTGACAAACAAGCAGCTGGCCACACTGACGGCTTGTGGCGCTCTGCGGCTAGTCCATGCGCATCAAATCTCGCTGTCTCACGTAGCTTGGTTGACCCAAGCACAATCACGAATGACACATAATCCGGGTTCAAAGGATGCTGAGCGGAAGGCCAATGCCGAAGGCTTCTTATCTGCATTGGCCGAAGCGCAAACGAGCGAAACCTCTTGGGGCCAGAATTCGGAGATACACGCTTGTGCCCGATAACCCCTGGTCGCCATACGACGCAACAAATCCGAAAACAGATCCTATCAGCGGACGCACGCCATTTCTTCGCTGCCCTAACTTGCCGGAGAGGAACTGATTCTTGACGCGGCACGAAACCCGACCGGACACATCTCGTTTAACAGAACTCGAAACGTGTATGCGCCATGTGGGTGAGACACTTGAACGCCCAATAACAAAAGCGTCTCTCTTTAACGCGCAGTCAGATTTGGAAAATGGCCTCTCGATAAGTGATGCACTGGCGCTTGCCCGCCAAAGCGGTCTTCAGGCGGGATATGGCACACGCTCACTGAGCAAATTGGATGACGATTTGTCACCAGCCATACTGTTGCTGGAGGGGGGACGATCCGTTGTCTATCATGGGCGCAGCGACAACGGCATGCTATTGGTGTGAACCCACTATTTCGCCAAATTTCAGGCCTGCTCACCTTGCATAGCTTGTTTGATACCTCTCATTAGTGACGTTAATACAGTATGTTACAGATCACCGCAAGACAGTTTTATGTGCATTGCATATATGATTTTGGCGCGCGCTTTGAGGCCAGAAGTTGCATTTTCGGAACATTAACTATGCATGTTTGTGTCTGTTCATGTTGCTGTTTAATGCAGTTTGCGGCTTACGATTGCATATAGGCACTATGTAAAGCATAGTGGTTTTTGTGTAGTGTCGCTGCTCATGAAGGTGCTATACACATAGTGTTTCCTGCTTGCACATACCGGGATCGTGCGATGTCAGACAGGTCAGTCAGAAAGCAACGGGTGATCAACGCCACCGACAGCGAGCGGGACATTGTCCGGGCGCGGGCCAAAGCCGCGCGGCTCTCGGCAAGCGGCTATGTGGTCCGGCGCGCCTTGTCTGCCGAAGTCTCCGATGGCCCTTCGCTCACTACGCTGTCGGCGCGGCTTGAGCGGATCGAGACCGCCCTGCTGACACTGTGCGAAGTGGAACGGGTACGATTGGCGGAGCGCGGGGAAGAGGAGGGCTGGACAGCAGCCCTGCGACGGGTCGCGATGCAGCAGCGCACGGACCTGCGCAATCCGGTGACATCCGCCCATCGGTTCTGAACACATCCGCCCGGGGGTTCCAACACATCCGGCCCCCCCTCAGGGCTATCAGAATCGTCACAGATCAACCCAAAAACACCGTTCTCTAAATCGCCTTGTCCATGTGTGGACCCATGTGCAGGCCTCGACCCGCGCAGGCTACACTGCAGCTTCAGCGCCAGGCGCGACGGATGGCCTGACTCACCCCCGCGTATGCGGACAACAGTTAAAGCTTACCATTCCGACATATCCGCAGCAGATTCTGATACCGACAAGACGTTCGCAGTTTCGTCTTTGCTTACAGCACATCCTGGAACGTTTGAGGTTGTCTTACTGGTTCCAGTATCTGCCGTATCGTACCGAGTGTAGCCGCCGATGGTCGCTCTCTTCTCTCCCCTGCATCGGGTGTTCCCCGATGCTCCCCGGTGAGCGCACCATCGGCTACCTCGCCTGCCATCATACAGTCGTCACCTCCGGGTCGAAGTTGACAGTCGAATTGGTCAGAGTGGTGGCGATTTCGCTTTGTTGATAATCCCCCTCCAGGGTGATGCTGCCGTTATTTTCGGGCCGGGTGATGACAAGGTCTCCTTCACTGTTTACATCTGTAGCCGCGACCAGTTCGGCCAGGTCTGCCGCATCGTCACCAGCCCCCCATTCCTCTTCATCGAAGACCAGAATATCATTCCCAGTCCCCCCCACGGTGTTGAAATCGGTGATGGTATCATCCCCTTCCGCGTCTCCCTGGAACAGGTAGCGGTTCGTACCAGCCCCACCGGTCAGAATGTCATTGCCGGCACCGCCGATCAGTACGTCAATACCGTCAATGCCCGTTTCAAACTTATCGCCGTTGGCCAGCCCAACCAGCGCATCCAGTTCGGACACCTCGTCCGCCCCCTCACGCTCCGCACCGGCAACCCGCACATTCACCCTGTCCAGGTTGTCAGCCGTCACGCCCGTCACGCCCGCCGTGGTGTAGGTCGCCACATCCGGCGCTGGATTGGCCTGATCCTCGGCATAGTCCGCGATGGTCTCAAGCGCTGCCACTTCCGGGCGGACTGCCACCGCGTTCGTCGCCGTACTGATGACCTCTTCCTCCTTGCCACCCTCATCCTGGTAGCGGACGGCAACCCGGACGGTCCGGCCCGCATCTGCGTCTGTCAGCGTATAGCTGGCGCTGTTGGTGCCGATATCCTCATACCCGCCTGCACCGTCACTGCGCTGCCACTGGTAGCGGAAGCCGGACGCCTCACCCGGTAGCCCATCCGCATCGCTGATACCGGTCCGGTCGGCGCTCAGGACCGCGCCCGCCGTCAACGCGCCGCTCGCTGGGCCGCTGATCACGGGCACGCCCTCCGGCGCGTCATTGACATTACTGACCGGGGCTGTGGGGGCCGAGGTCACCTGTTCGTCATTGCCGTCATCATCGCTATAGATGGCCACAAGCCGGAGGGTATGACCCACATCCGCCTGACCGGGGGTATAGCTTGCGCTCTCGGCCCCGCCGATATCCTCATAATCACCTGTCCCGTCACTGCGCTGCCACTGGTAGCTGATAAAGGGTGTGGTCGATATGCCGTCGCCGTCCGTAACCGTTGCGGTGAGCGGGCTGCCCTGCGCCGCCGTGCCCGCAAGGGCCACCGTGCCGTTCCCGGCAACCCCGGTGACGACGTCCGCCGACACAATGCGCACATTGGCGGCCGTCAGCGCGTCCGGGCTGTCAAGACCGCTCACCGTCAGCGTGCCCGCTGCCGAGGTCTCGACCGCCGGCAGATCAATCCTCAAACCGCCATTCTCCGGCAGCACCGTGGTCGCAGCCTTCACCGCAGCAAGGTCCGCAAACAGCCCCTCCCGGAACTCCAGCACATCCTGCGCAGGGTCAAAGTCCGTGACGCGGTTGGTGCCATTGTCTCGACCAATCCGGAAGATATCCCGTCCGTCGCCGCCGGTGAGCTGGTCCTCATCCGGGCCGGGGACCAGCACATCATTGCCGGTGCCGCCCGAGAGCGTGTCATTGCCGCCCCAGCCCAAAAGCATGTCATGGCCGCCGCGGCCCTCAAGCAGATTAGCGCCCAGAGGCCCGCCGTCCAGACGATTGGCACCACTGTCGCCCCTGAACGTGTCATCGCCGAGGATGGAGCCGATGACGTTCTCGATCCCGCTGAGCCGGTCGCCTTCCGCGTCGCCGCCCGTGCCCGTGCCAGCCGCAAGGTCCACACTGACACCTTTCGACCCGCCATAGACAACCGTGTCATTGCCCGGCCCGCCGTTCAGTATATCGCTGCCATCGCCGCCGTTCAGTATATCATCCCCGGGGCCGCCATTGAGCCGGTCATCTCCAGCACGGCCCTCAAGGTGGTCATCGCCCGCCAAGCCATTGAGCGTATCATTGCCCGGCCCGCCTCTGAGTATGTCGTTGTTCGCTGTACCCGTGAGGGTCTGGTCGCCAGAACTGCCATCAGGTGCCGCTGCCGCCGCAACATCCCCGTTGGCCAGCCCAACCAGCGCATCCAGTTCAGACACCGTGTCCGCACCCTCGCGCTCCGCACCGGCAACCCGCGCATTCACTGCCGCAAGGTTGACATCCGTCACGCCGGTCACGCCTGCCGTGGTGTAGGTATCAACCGTCGGCTCAGTATTGCTCTGATCATCGGCATAGGCCACGATGGTCCCCAGCGCTGTCAGCCCGGGCGAATACTCGATGTTCACTGCAGTCACATCAGTGACACCGGCAAGGCTGATCTGTGTGCCCGGAATCGTGAGCCGCAGAGTGCCGTCCACCACCTGCGGGTTCAGCGCCGTGCCCTCCGCCACATCAAGATAAAGCCGGTCCTCGCCCGTGTTGAAATCCGTGATGGTGACACTGTCCTCATCAGGTCCGACCCTGAACTGGTCCGCACCAGCACCACCCGTCAGTGTGTCATTGCCGGCACCGCCAGCGAGCACGTCATCGCCGGCACCGCCATTGAACACGTTGGTGTTTCCGTCGCCGGTCAGCCTGTCGTCCGCCGCAGAGCCGATCAGGTTTTCAATACCGGATACGACGTCACCCTCGGCATGGCCGCCGGACGGCGTGCTGAAGGGCAATTGTGAAAGATCCACAGTCACACCCCCAGCGGCCCCGGTGGCGTCCACAGACCCGGAATAGTCCGCCGTATCGGTGCCAGCGCCGCCGTTCAGTACATCCCGACCGGCCCCGCCGACCAACATGTCATCGCCCGCACCGCCCAAAAGAGCGTCATTGCCGTCACCGCCCGACAGAACATCATTACCGGCACCGCCGCCAAGAACGTCATTGCCGGCACCGCCCGAAAGCGTGTCTTTACCCGTGCTGCCGGTGATAGCATCACTGTAAGGTGTTCCATCCACTTTTGCGGCGGTCTCCAGGGTGCGGGTGACCGTGTTGTCCAGGGCCTCCTGGATTGCAGCATACACCGATTGAGAGGCCGCTTGAGCCTGCACAATCGCCGCATTCGCCGCCGCCACTGCCGCATTCGCCGCCTCAAGATTGGTCGGCGTTACGCCATTGATCCCCGCCGCCTCGTAAGTCTCAACCGTCGGGGCGGGTTGCGTCTGGCTACCAGCATACGCCGTAATTATGGACACCGCTGTTTCAGCCCCACCTGTGAGGACCGCCTGACCGACCAATGCGCTCAGTTCCGCATGGCTGTCCACTTGCTCCCGGGTCGCTGCTGCCACCGCCCCGTTCACCGCAGCAAGATTGACGGCGTTGACCCCGAACACATCCACGGTCGTGTAATCCTGCGCCGTCGGTGCAGGATTGTTCGCGTCATCTTCCGCATAGGCCTCGATCTTCGCCTGTGCCAGCGTTGCAAGCGTGGCATTCACGAGGCTCTGGACCTCAACCCGCGTATCCGCACCCGCGCGATCTGCGCCTGCAACCCGCGCATTCACCGCCGCGAGATTGACATCCGTCACACCCGTCACACCTGCCGTGGTGTAGGTATCAACCGTCGGCTCAGTATTGCTCTGATCATCTTCGGCATAGGCCACGATGGTCCCCAGTGCTGTTGCCGCAGCCGCTGCTGCATCCAATGCCGCCGCTGCCGCCGCAACATCCTCGTTGGCCAGCGTAACCAGCGCATCCAGTTCGGACACTTCGTCGGCCCCGTCGCGATCTGCGGCTGCGACCCGCGCATTCACCGCCGCAAGGTTGGCATCCGTCACGCCGGTCACGCCCGCCGTGGTGTAGGTATCAACCGTCGGCTCAGTATTGCTCTGATCATCTTCGGCATAGGCCGCGATGGTCCCCAGCGCTGCCGTCGCAGCCGCTGCTGCCGCAACATCCTCGTTGGCCAGCGTAACCAACGCATCCAGTTCGGCCACCGTGTCCGCACCCTCGCGATCTGCACCGGCAACCCGTGCATTCACCGCCGCGAGATTGGCATCTGTCACGCCGGTCACGCCCGCCGTGGTGTAGGTCGCCGCATCCGGCGCAGGATTGTTCGCGTCATCCTCGGCGTAATCCGCGATAGCGCCCAGTGCTGTTGCCGCAGCCGCTGCTGCATCAGCGTTCCCGCCCACATCACCGTCGCCGGTTCCATCGGGGGTCTCTGTAGATGTTGTATCTGTTGGTGAGGTCTGGTTTTCACCATCACCGGTTTCCGACGAGGATATCACTCGGTTCACGACGCCCTGAACAAAGACCGTCGGTTCCACAAGAGTATCGGGCACAAAGGCACTGCTGCCCCCTGTTGCAATCGCCGCATTCACTGCCGCAAGATTGGCATCCGTCACACCGGCCACACCTGCCGTGGTGTAGGTATCAACCGTCGGCTCAGTATTGCTCTGATCATCGGCATAGGCCACGATGGTCCCCAGTGCTGTTGCCGCAGCCGCTGCTGCCGCAACATCCCCGTTGGCCAGCGTAACCAGCGCATCCAGTTCGGCCACCGTGTCCGCACCCTCGCGATCTGCACCGGCAACCCGCGCATTCACCGCCGCGAGGTTGGCAGCCGTCACACCGGTCACACCTGCCGTGGTGTAGGTCGCCACATCCGGCTCAGTATGTCGAGAACATTCTGAATTGTCCGGTGTAGGTAACATGCCAATTGTCCGCTTCAGTTGATTGCGCGGTGGCCCAATTCGGAGGGAGCCGTAGGCGACCGTAGATTTGGGCCACCGCGTTCGCGCCACGTCGAAGCGGGTCACGCGACTTTGTGTTTGCTATCCTCCTGTGTGATGGGTGATCCGTCAGGCTGGTAGCGGCCAATGCATCTCGGGCCGTGGAAGATGACCAGTTGACCATCGGGGTATTCGTGGACCCTGACCTTCGCCTTGACGAAATGATGACGGTGCCTGTCTGCCGCGATCTGCATGACCAGGCCCTTGTAGCGCACCGTATTGTCGTTGCCGACGACGCGGTCTTCCTGCACACACAGGGTGTCGCGCACATTGCCTGTAAACGGCACGAAGGCCGAGGTCGTATCCTCCGGCTCCTTTGCAAACAGGGCATTGTGTTCGGGAAGATAGACCTCTTTCAGGAACTGATTGGCCTCTTCAATGGTTGTGATCCCATGGGACCGCAGTTCCTGCGGCAATCGGTTCTGGAACGTGCCAAACATGCGTTCAGACCGTCCACGGGCCTGCGGTGAATAGGCCGGGATCAGCTCAATGCCGAGTTGCTGCAAGGCGCGCCCGACCTGGGTCAGATTGTCCTTGTCCACTTTGCCGCCCGCTTCGGGCGTATGCCAGTAATGAGAGCCCCGATCGGCATAGAGCGAGCAAAACAGACCTTGCGCCTCGATCACCTCTGTCAGCCCCTGAAAACTGCTCATCGTCCCTTCTTCCTCGACAAAGAATGCCGAATAAACCCGGTTGGTGGCATCGTCCATGGTGACGATCAGATCCCACCACTGACCCGGAACCCATTCATGGCTGGAGCCGTCCTGATGCAACATCATGCCAACCATCGGACGGCGGGGCCGCTTGCGCCGATGGGCACCTCGTCGGGGTGCTGCCTGAACCCGGCCGTGGCGCTGCAGTGTAAGCCGCACCCAGTTGTAGCTCTGTGTGAAACCATGGTGGGCCACCAGCTTCTCGTGGAAATGCTTCGGCGTGTAATCCCAGTACTTGGTATCAAACAGTTCAAGCATCTCCATGACCTTATCCGTGGCAACACGATTGTTGGCCAGTTTGCCAAGCCGACGGTCGTACAGACCTTCTGCACCATCCGCCTCAAATCGATCCTCCCAACGCCTGACGGTGCGCACGGATACACCCAGTATCTCAGCCGCCTGTTCTTGCGTCAGCTTGTTCGCGCTTCGCCGCGAATACACATCTTCAAACTTCATCAGTCGAACTTCCTGTAACACTTCTGCTCGGTTCATAACGCCTCCTCTCAGAGACAGAATAGAACCGGACAGATCGCATGTTACATACACCGGACATATCGCGTGTTAGCGACACAACCGTCGGCTCAGTATTGCTCTGATCATCGGCATAGGCCACGATGGTCCCCAGTGCTGTCGCTGCAGCCGCCGCTGCATCAACATCCCCGTTGGCCTGCTGAACCAGCGCATCTACTTCGGCCACCGTATCCGCACCCTCGCGATCTGCGGCTGCGACCCGCGCATTCACCGCCGCGAGATTGGCATCCGTCACGCCGGTCACGCCCGCCGTGGTGTAGGTCGCCGCCGTCGGTGCGCTATTGCTCGTGTCATCCTCGGCGTAATCCGCGATAGCGCCCAGTGCTGCCGCTGCCACATATACCAGTTCCACGGCGTCCTGAACGTCTTCCCGCGTGGTCACACCACCAAGTTCCTCAGTTAAATCGTCTAGTTCAACAACCCGCGCATTCACCGCCGCGAGATTGGCATCCGTCACGCCCGTCACGCCTGCCGTGGTGTAGGTCGCCGCATCCGGCGCAGGATTGCTCTGATCATCGGCATAGGCCACGATGGTCCCCAGTGCTGCCGTCGCAGCCGCTGCCGCCGCAACATCGCCGTTGGCCAGCCCAACCAGCGCATCCAGTTCGGCCACCGTGTCCGCACCCTCGCGCTCTGCACCTGCAACCCGCGCATTCACCGCCGCGAGATTGGCATCCGTCACGCCCGTCACGCCCGCCGTGGTGTAGGTCGCCGCCGTCGGTGCAGGATTGTTCGCGTCATCATCAGCGTAATCCGCGATGGTCCCCAGTGCTGTCGCCGCAGCCACTGCTGCATCAGCGTTCCCGCCCACATCACCGTCGCCGGTTCCATCGGGGGTCTCTGTAGATGTTGTATCTGTTGGTGAGGTCTGGTTTTCACCATCACCGGTTTCCGACGAGGATATCACTCGGTTCACGACGCCCTGAACAAAGACCGTCGGTTCCACAAGAGTATCGGGCACAAAGGCACTGCTGCCCCCTGTTGCAATCGCCGCATTCACTGCCGCAAGATTGGCATCCGTCACGCCGGTCACGCCCGCCGTGGCGTAGGTATCAACCGTCGGTGCAGGATTGTTGGCGTCATCTTCCGCGTAAGACGCGATGGTCCCCAGTGCTGCCGCTGCTGCCGCAACATCCTCGTTGGCCAGCGTAACCAACGCATCCAGTTCGGCCACCGTGTCCGCACCCTCGCGATCTGCACCGGCAACCCGTGCATTCACCGCCGCAAGATTGTCAGCCGTCACGCCGGTCACGCCTGCCGTGGTGTAGGTCGCCGCATCCGGCGCAGGATTGCTCTGATCATCTTCGGCATAGGCCGCGATGGTCCCCAGCGCTGCCGTCGCAGCCGCTGCCGCCGCAATATCCTCGTTGGCCAGCGTAACCAGCGCATCCAGTTCGGCCACCGTGTCCGCACCCTCGCGATCTGCACCGGCAACCCGCGCATTCACCGCCGCAAGATTGACATCCGTCACGCCGGTCACGCCCGCCGTGGTGTAGGTATCAACCGTCGGCTCAGTATTGCTCTGATCATCGGCATAGGCCACGATGGTCCCCAGTGCTGTTGCCGCAGCCGCAGCCGCCGCAACATCCCCGTTGGCCTGCTGAACCAGCGCATCTACTTCGGCCACCGTATCCGCACCCTCGCGATCTGCGGCTGCGACCCGCGCATTCACCGCCGCGAGATTGGCATCCGTCACGCCGGTCACGCCCGCCGTGGTGTAGGTCGCCGCCGTCGGTGCGCTATTGCTCGTGTCATCCTCGGCGTAATCCGCGATAGCGCCCAGTGCTGCCGCTGCCACATATACCAGTTCCACGGCGTCCTGAACGTCTTCCCGCGTGGTCACACCACCAAGTTCCTCAGTTAAATCGTCTAGTTCAACAACCCGCGCATTCACCGCCGCGAGATTGGCATCCGTCACGCCCGTCACGCCTGCCGTGGTGTAGGTCGCCGCATCCGGCGCAGGATTGCTCTGATCATCGGCATAGGCCACGATGGTCCCCAGTGCTGCCGTCGCAGCCGCAACATCCTCGTTGGCCAGCGTAACCAACGCATCCAGTTCGGCCACCGTGTCCGCACCCTCGCGCTCTGCACCTGCAACCCGCGCATTCACCGCCGCAAGATTGTCAGCCGTCACGCCGGTCACGCCTGCCGTGGTGTAGGTCGCCGCATCCGGCGCAGGATTGCTCTGATCATCTTCGGCATAGGCCGCGATGGTCCCCAGCGCTGCCGTCGCAGCCGCTGCCGCCGCAATATCCTCGTTGGCCAGCCCAACCAGCGCATCCAGTTCGGACACCGTGTCCGCACCCTCGCGATCTGCGCCTGCAACCCGCGCATTCACCGCCGCGAGATTGACATCTGTCACGCCGGTCACGCCCGCCGTGGTGTAGGTATCAACCGTCGGCTCAGTATTGCTCTGATCATCGGCATAGGCCACGATGGTCCCCAGTGCTGTCGCTGCAGCCGCCGCTGCATCAACATCCCCGTTGGCCTGCTGAACCAGCGCATCTACTTCGGCCACCGTATCCGCACCCTCGCGATCTGCGGCTGCGACCCGCGCATTCACCGCCGCGAGATTGGCATCCGTCACGCCGGTCACGCCCGCCGTGGTGTAGGTCGCCGCCGTCGGTGCGCTATTGCTCGTGTCATCCTCGGCGTAATCCGCGATAGCGCCCAGTGCTGCCGCTGCCACATATACCAGTTCCACGGCGTCCTGAACGTCTTCCCGCGTGGTCACACCACCAAGTTCCTCAGTTAAATCGTCTAGTTCAACAACCCGCGCATTCACCGCCGCGAGATTGGCATCCGTCACGCCCGTCACGCCTGCCGTGGTGTAGGTCGCCGCATCCGGCGCAGGATTGCTCTGATCATCGGCATAGGCCACGATGGTCCCCAGTGCTGCCGTCGCAGCCGCTGCCGCCGCAACATCGCCGTTGGCCAGCCCAACCAGCGCATCCAGTTCGGCCACCGTGTCCGCACCCTCGCGCTCTGCACCTGCAACCCGCGCATTCACCGCCGCGAGATTGACATCCGTCACGCCGGTCACGCCCGCCGTGGTGTAGGTCGCCGCCGTCGGTGCAGGATTGTTCGCGTCATCATCAGCGTAATCCGCGATGGTCCCCAGTGCTGTCGCCGCAGCCACTGCTGCATCAGCGTTCCCGCCCACATCACCGTCGCCGGTTCCATCGGGGGTCTCTGTAGATGTTGTATCTGTTGGTGAGGTCTGGTTTTCACCATCACCGGTTTCCGACGAGGATATCACTCGGTTCACGACGCCCTGAACAAAGACCGTCGGTTCCACAAGAGTATCGGGCACAAAGGCACTGCTGCCCCCTGTTGCAATCGCCGCATTCACTGCCGCAAGATTGGCATCCGTCACGCCGGTCACGCCCGCCGTGGCGTAGGTATCAACCGTCGGTGCAGGATTGTTGGCGTCATCTTCCGCGTAAGACGCGATGGTCCCCAGTGCTGCCGCTGCTGCCGCAACATCCTCGTTGGCCAGCGTAACCAACGCATCCAGTTCGGCCACCGTGTCCGCACCCTCGCGATCTGCACCGGCAACCCGTGCATTCACCGCCGCAAGATTGTCAGCCGTCACGCCGGTCACGCCTGCCGTGGTGTAGGTCGCCGCATCCGGCGCAGGATTGCTCTGATCATCTTCGGCATAGGCCGCGATGGTCCCCAGCGCTGCCGTCGCAGCCGCTGCCGCCGCAATATCCTCGTTGGCCAGCCCAACCAGCGCATCCAGTTCGGACACCGTGTCCGCACCCTCGCGATCTGCGCCTGCAACCCGCGCATTCACCGCCGCGAGATTGACATCCGTCACGCCGGTCACGCCCGCCGTGGTGTAGGTATCAACCGTCGGCTCAGTATTGCTCTGATCATCGGCATAGGCCACGATGGTCCCCAGTGCTGTCGCTGCAGCCGCCGCTGCATCAACATCCCCGTTGGCCTGCTGAACCAGCGCATCTACTTCGGCCACCGTATCCGCACCCTCGCGATCTGCGGCTGCGACCCGCGCATTCACCGCCGCGAGATTGGCATCCGTCACGCCGGTCACGCCCGCCGTGGTGTAGGTCGCCGCCGTCGGTGCGCTATTGCTCGTGTCATCCTCGGCGTAATCCGCGATAGCGCCCAGTGCTGCCGCTGCCACATATACCAGTTCCACGGCGTCCTGAACGTCTTCCCGCGTGGTCACACCACCAAGTTCCTCAGTTAAATCGTCTAGTTCAACAACCCGCGCATTCACCGCCGCGAGATTGGCATCCGTCACGCCCGTCACGCCTGCCGTGGTGTAGGTCGCCGCATCCGGCGCAGGATTGCTCTGATCATCGGCATAGGCCACGATGGTCCCCAGTGCTGCCGTCGCAGCCGCTGCCGCCGCAACATCGCCGTTGGCCAGCCCAACCAGCGCATCCAGTTCGGCCACCGTGTCCGCACCCTCGCGCTCTGCACCTGCAACCCGCGCATTCACCGCCGCGAGATTGGCATCCGTCACGCCCGTCACGCCCGCCGTGGTGTAGGTCGCCGCATCCGGCGCAGGATTGTTCGCGTCATCATCAGCGTAATCCGCGATGGTCCCCAGTGCTGTCGCCGCAGCCACTGCTGCATCAGCGTTCCCGCCCACATCACCGTCGCCGGTTCCATCGGGGGTCTCTGTAGATGTTGTATCTGTTGGTGAGGTCTGGTTTTCACCATCACCGGTTTCCGACGAGGATATCACTCGGTTCACGACGCCCTGAACAAAGACCGTCGGTTCCACAAGAGTATCGGGCACAAAGGCACTGCTGCCCCCTGTTGCAATCGCCGCATTCACTGCCGCAAGATTGGCATCCGTCACGCCGGTCACGCCCGCCGTGGCGTAGGTATCAACCGTCGGTGCAGGATTGTTGGCGTCATCTTCCGCGTAAGACGCGATGGTCCCCAGTGCTGCCGCTGCCGCCGCAACATCGCCGTTGGCCAGCGTAACCAGCGCATCCAGTTCAGACACCGTGTCCGCACCCTCGCGCGCCACCCCGGCAACCCGCGCATTCACTGCCGCAAGATTGGCATCCGTCACACCGGTCACACCCGCCGTGGCGTAGGTCGCCGCCGTCGGCGCAGGATTGCCCTGATCATCCTCGGCGTAATCCGCGATGGTCCCCAGTGCTGTTGCCGCAGCCGCTGCTGCCGCAACATCGCCGTTGGCCAGCGTAACCAGTGCATCCAGTTCAGACACCGTGTCCGCACCCTCGCGCGCCAACCCGGCAACCCGCGCATTCACCGCCGCAAGATTGGCCGCTGTCACGCCGGTCACGCCCGCCGTGGCGTAGGTATCAACCGTCGGTGCAGGATTGTTGGCGTCATCTTCCGCGTAAGACGCGATGGTCCCCAGTGCTGCCGCTGCTGCCGCAACATCCTCGTTGGCCAGCGTAACCAACGCATCCAGTTCGGCCACCGTGTCCGCACCCTCGCGATCTGCACCGGCAACCCGTGCATTCACCGCCGCAAGATTGTCAGCCGTCACGCCGGTCACGCCTGCCGTGGTGTAGGTCGCCGCATCCGGCGCAGGATTGCTCTGATCATCGGCATAGGCCACGATGGTCCCCAGTGCTGTCGCTGCAGCCGCCGCTGCATCAACATCCCCGTTGGCCAGCCCAACCAGCGCATCCAGTTCGGACACCGTGTCCGCACCCTCGCGATCTGCGCCTGCAACCCGCGCATTCACCGCCGCAAGATTGACATCTGTCACGCCGGTCACGCCCGCCGTGGTGTAGGTATCAACCGTCGGCTCAGTATTGCTCTGATCATCGGCATAGGCCACGATGGTCCCCAGTGCTGTCGCTGCAGCCGCCGCTGCATCAACATCCCCGTTGGCCTGCTGAACCAGCGCATCTACTTCGGCCACCGTATCCGCACCCTCGCGATCTGCGGCTGCGACCCGCGCATTCACCGCCGCGAGATTGGCATCCGTCACGCCGGTCACGCCCGCCGTGGTGTAGGTATCAACCGTCGGCTCAGTATTGCTCTGATCATCGGCATAGGCCACGATGGTCCCCAGTGCTGTCGCTGCAGCCGCCGCTGCATCAACATCCCCGTTGGCCTGCTGAACCAGCGCATCTACTTCGGCCACCGTATCCGCACCCTCGCGATCTGCGGCTGCGACCCGCGCATTCACTGCCGCAAGGTTGGCCGCTGTCACACCGGTCACGCCCGCCGTGGTGTAGGTCGCCGCCGTCGGTGCAGGATTGTTCGCGTCATCATCAGCGTAATCCGCGATGGTCCCCAGTGCTGTCGCCGCAGCCACTGCTGCATCAGCGTTCCCGCCCACATCACCGTCGCCGGTTCCATCGGGGGTCTCTGTAGATGTTGTATCTGTTGGTGAGGTCTGGTTTTCACCATCACCGGTTTCCGACGAGGATATCACTCGGTTCACGACGCCCTGAACAAAGACCGTCGGTTCCACAAGAGTATCGGGCACAAAGGCACTGCTGCCCCCTGTTGCAATCGCCGCATTCACTGCCGCAAGATTGGCATCCGTCACGCCGGTCACGCCCGCCGTGGCGTAGGTATCAACCGTCGGTGCAGGATTGTTGGCGTCATCTTCCGCGTAAGACGCGATGGTCCCCAGTGCTGCCGCTGCTGCCGCAACATCCTCGTTGGCCAGCGTAACCAACGCATCCAGTTCGGCCACCGTGTCCGCACCCTCGCGATCTGCACCGGCAACCCGTGCATTCACCGCCGCAAGATTGTCAGCCGTCACGCCGGTCACGCCTGCCGTGGTGTAGGTCGCCGCATCCGGCGCAGGATTGCTCTGATCATCTTCGGCATAGGCCGCGATGGTCCCCAGCGCTGCCGTCGCAGCCGCTGCCGCCGCAATATCCTCGTTGGCCAGCCCAACCAGCGCATCCAGTTCGGACACCGTGTCCGCACCCTCGCGATCTGCGCCTGCAACCCGCGCATTCACCGCCGCGAGATTGACATCCGTCACGCCGGTCACGCCCGCCGTGGTGTAGGTATCAACCGTCGGCTCAGTATTGCTCTGATCATCGGCATAGGCCACGATGGTCCCCAGTGCTGTCGCTGCAGCCGCCGCTGCATCAACATCCCCGTTGGCCTGCTGAACCAGCGCATCTACTTCGGCCACCGTATCCGCACCCTCGCGATCTGCGGCTGCGACCCGCGCATTCACCGCCGCGAGATTGGCATCCGTCACGCCGGTCACGCCCGCCGTGGTGTAGGTCGCCGCCGTCGGTGCGCTATTGCTCGTGTCATCCTCGGCGTAATCCGCGATAGCGCCCAGTGCTGCCGCTGCCACATATACCAGTTCCACGGCGTCCTGAACGTCTTCCCGCGTGGTCACACCACCAAGTTCCTCAGTTAAATCGTCTAGTTCAACAACCCGCGCATTCACCGCCGCGAGATTGGCATCCGTCACGCCCGTCACGCCTGCCGTGGTGTAGGTCGCCGCATCCGGCGCAGGATTGCTCTGATCATCGGCATAGGTGTAGAAAAGCGTGCAATTTTGACCCCCTAAGCGGGGAAATCGGCGTCCAAATTTGACCCCTCCCTATGGTTGTAGACATCCTTTTCATTGAGCAGTCGATGGAGAGGCAAGCGGGATGATTTGCGTGGAAACTATTAGAAAAGTGCGTCGCTTACACCTGATCGAAAAAAAGAGCATCAAGGAAATTTGCCGTTCGCTCAATTTGAGCCGTGCAACGGTTCGAAAGATAATCCGATCGGGAGTGACGGAGTTCAAATATGAGCGCAAATCGCAGCCATACCCGGTGCTCGGGCCTTGGCGCGCGCGTCTGGATGAAACGCTTGAGGAGAACGAGGCGCTTCCGAAGAAACACCGCAAGCGGATGACCAAAATCTGGAAGGAACTCTCCGATGATGGTTTTGGCGGCGGGTATGACAGTGTTCGACGCTACACAAAGAATTGGCGCATTGCGCACGGCCGACAACAGGCGCAGGCGTTCATCCCGCTGATCTTTGATCCTGGGGAGGCGTACCAGTTCGACTGGAGTGTGGAGACGGTTTTGATGGACGGTGCACTCACGACCGTGAAGGTTGCCCATTTCAAACTTTGCCATAGCCGCATGCCATTCTCCATTGCCTATCCGCGCGAGACGCAGGAGATGGTCTTTGATGCCCACGACGAGGCCTTCAAATTCTTTGGTGGAGGCTGCATCAACGGGATCTACGATAACATGACGACCGCCGTCGATGCGATCCTGTCGGGCAAGGAAAGAAAGTTCAACAAGGCATTCTCCCGGATGTGTTCTCATCATCTGGTGAACCCGATCGCCTGTACGCGCGCGGCCGGTTGGGAGAAGGGTCAGGTTGAGAATCTGGTCAAGGAGAGCCGCGCCTATAGTTTTACACCGCGTCTGGAGGTGGCCGACTTCGATGAATTGAATGCCCGGCTGCAAAAAGACGCGATCAAACGCGCAAAAGAACTGCGGCATCCGGAAAACCTGGAGGTGACGGTCTGGGAGGAGTTCCAGCAGGAAAAGCCGCTGCTGACGCATCTGCAGAAGCCCTTCGTCGGGTTCCGTGAAAAGACGGTCGCCGTGAGCCGAACCTGCCTGATCAACTTCGAAAGAAACAAATACAGCGTTGAGGCAAGAGCTGTTGGACGTCAGGTCCAGTTGCAGGTCTACGCCACGCGGATTGTCCTGCGCCAAGACGGTGAGATTGTCGGAGAGCACGAACGGTGCTTCGGCCGAGGAAAAACGATCTTCAACCCTTGGCACTATGTGCCCGTCCTCAAGCGCAAGCCTGGCGCTCTGCGCAATGGAGCACCGTTCCGTGACTGGGACCTACCACCGGCAATGACGCAGATCTGGACCCATCTGCGGGGCACATCCGACGGAGACCGGCAACTTGCCGATATTCTTTTCGCTGCTTACCAGCACGACATTGATGTGGTCGAGGCTGCCTGCGAAGAAGCTCTAAAATCTGGCCTGCGCAAGGCCGATGCGATCCTGAACATTGTCTCTCGGCGCACCAATCCCCCGCCGCCAAAGGCGATTGAGCCGCCTGCCCACCTGCAGCTGAAAATGGCACCGATCGCGGATTGCGCTCGCTATGACAGGCTTGGAGGCTCCCATGCAACTGCGTAAGGAAATTCTCGAACTTGCCCGTCAACTGAAGTTGCCAGGCATCGTCAACTGCTTTGACGAAGTGATGCAGGCCGCAGCCAAAAACAACTGGCGGCCCCAACAGGTCGTGGCCGAACTCCTCACGGCCGAACTGGCCGAAAAGACTGCGCGCTCGATCCGGTATCAGATGGGTGCCGCAAAGTTCCCGGTCTGCAAGTCCTTACCTGAGTTCGACTTCACGGTCAGCCCCGTCAACGAGGAAGTCGTGCGCAATCTTCATGACGGCGATTTTATGGACCAGGCCAGGAATGGCGTGCTGGTCGGTGGAACCGGATCGGGCAAAACGCATCTCGCAACAGCGATCGGGGGCCACGCGGTCAATAACCGCCGGCGGGTCAGGTTCTTCAGCGCTGTGGATCTCGCGAACAAGCTGGAGGCTGAACATCGCGAAGGCAACGCCGGGCGGCTCAGCGAGCAGCTGATCCGCGTCGACCTCGTGATTATAGACGAACTCGGTTATCTGCCGTTCGCAGAGTCTGGTGGACGATTACTCTTCCATCTCATCAGCAAACTGTACGAGCGAACGTCTATTCTGCTAACAACCAACCTCGCATTTGCTGAATGGCCGAGTGTGTTCACAGATGCCAAAATGACCACTGCTCTCCTGGATCGACTGACACACCATTGCGATATCATCGAAACCGGGAACGAAAGCTGGCGAATTAACCACCGCGACTAACCTCGAAATCGGGGAATAAATTCAAAACAGACAGCAGGTCAAACCTTCAGTCGAGCTACGCTCTCTTTTCGGTTTGACCTGCTGTCCACCCCCTCCTGAATCAACCTAAACACGACCCCCTCAACGCCCCTCTTAGCTCCAAGGGGGGTCAAATTTGGACGCCGATGGGGGGTCATTATTCAATGCCGATTGACAGGCATAGGCCACGATGGTCCCCAGTGCTGCCGTCGCAGCCGCTGCCGCCGCAACATCGCCGTTGGCCAGCCCAACCAGCGCATCCAGTTCGGCCACCGTGTCCGCACCCTCGCGCTCTGCACCTGCAACCCGCGCATTCACCGCCGCGAGATTGGCATCCGTCACGCCCGTCACGCCCGCCGTGGTGTAGGTCGCCGCATCCGGCGCAGGATTGTTCGCGTCATCATCAGCGTAATCCGCGATGGTCCCCAGTGCTGTCGCCGCAGCCACTGCTGCATCAGCGTTCCCGCCCACATCACCGTCGCCGGTTCCATCGGGGGTCTCTGTAGATGTTGTATCTGTTGGTGAGGTCTGGTTTTCACCATCACCGGTTTCCGACGAGGATATCACTCGGTTCACGACGCCCTGAACAAAGACCGTCGGTTCCACAAGAGTATCGGGCACAAAGGCACTGCTGCCCCCTGTTGCAATCGCCGCATTCACTGCCGCAAGATTGTCAGCCGTCACGCCCGTCACGCCCGCCGTGGCGTAGGTATCAACCGTCGGCGCAGTATTGCCCTGATCCTCGGCATAGGCCGCGATGTCGCCCAAGGCATTCTCGCGGTCAATCGCCGTCACAGTCGCAGCGTCGCTATCCGCATCACCACCGCCGGGTCCCTGGGCAGGCGTCGTGCCTGGGTCGGTGGTCTCTGTCGATGTTGTGTCCGGTGTTGGGGTCGGGTTGTTGCCATCGCTCTTCGAACTCGATCCACCGCTACTGGTTGCAATGGCGGCGATTGCACCTGCGCCGAGAATTCCCGCAGCGACCAGGCCCGGATTGATTGCGGCCAGTTCGACACCGGATTGTGTTGAAAGCGTCACGTGATCGCTGTCGGCAAACCCGGCATCCGCATCCGCCCCATGGGCTGCAGACAGCGCCTCAACCTCCTCCTGCGTCGCGCCAAGTAGCTCCGCAATATCCGCAACGGACCTCGGCTCAACCCCGATCAGGGAACCGTCCGGCGCGAGGCTGACCTCGAACAGATCCCCGCTCTCCGGGTCCTGCGCGACCAAAACACGATCACCCGTGTCAAAAAAACCGGCAATTTGAACCTGGCGACCATCCTGGTAAACAATCACAAGGTCATCACCTTGCCGGAAGGTGCGTGCGATCACGTTCGGACCAAGCGGAACCAGTAAACCCTGAACCCCTTCAGGGAATACAATCACGGATTGAGACGCAGACGCGCCAGTCGATACAGTCGAAAGTTGTGCTTGGGTCATGGTGAGGGGGTCTCCATAAGAAAGGGTTGATTACAGCATGTGTCTTGCCCGCCAGAGCGGGGATGAAGGGCAGTCGGAAGCCTGATGACAGTGGGATTGGCAGAGGGATTGGCAGAGGGCGCGCCTGAAGCAGCGACGAAAGACAGCGAAGGCTGCCTCAATCGGGCCAGCAAACGCTTTGTTTTCTGTCTTGTCCAACAAAGACGGAAGCAGCAGGACAGCCAGAGAGCCAAAGGGGGTGGCAAAGCGTGCCTCCGAAGCCGCGACGACTGACACGCAATGAAACCTCAACCATTCCGCACAGGCGCGATGTATCGAGGTCGTGCAGGTTTCCCTGCGCTGGAGCGCCAACGCGCCTGCAGCCGCATGCCGGCTCAAGGTCTGCCGGACACATGCAGCACAACACAAACGAAGGCTTGCGCGAGGCACAAAATCGCCAGCGCAACGACAGGGATCACAATATCGGAAAAGCCCGAACCGGGCGCGCTCTACCCGCCGTGAGACCGCGCCCCAATCTGACAGGCCCTCAACAGACATGAAGCGACGAGCGACGAGCGACGAGCGACGAGCGACGAGCGACGAGCGACGAGCGACGAGCGACGAGCGACGAGCGACGAGCGACGAGCGACGAGCGACGAGCGACGAGCGACGAGCGACGAGCGACGAGCGACGAGCGACGAGCGACGAGCGACGAGCGACGAGCGACGAGCGACGAGCGACGAGCGACGAGCGACGAGCGACGATATCGCCCAACTGCGCATTGTCAAGCGCTGATGTCGCTAACTGTCGCTAACACGCGATATGTCCGGTGTATGTAACATGCGATCTGTCCGGTTCTATTCTGTCTCTGAGAGGAGGCGTTATGAACCGAGCAGAAGTGTTACAGGAAGTTCGACTGATGAAGTTTGAAGATGTGTATTCGCGGCGAAGCGCGAACAAGCTGACGCAAGAACAGGCGGCTGAGATACTGGGTGTATCCGTGCGCACCGTCAGGCGTTGGGAGGATCGATTTGAGGCGGATGGTGCAGAAGGTCTGTACGACCGTCGGCTTGGCAAACTGGCCAACAATCGTGTTGCCACGGATAAGGTCATGGAGATGCTTGAACTGTTTGATACCAAGTACTGGGATTACACGCCGAAGCATTTCCACGAGAAGCTGGTGGCCCACCATGGTTTCACACAGAGCTACAACTGGGTGCGGCTTACACTGCAGCGCCACGGCCGGGTTCAGGCAGCACCCCGACGAGGTGCCCATCGGCGCAAGCGGCCCCGCCGTCCGATGGTTGGCATGATGTTGCATCAGGACGGCTCCAGCCATGAATGGGTTCCGGGTCAGTGGTGGGATCTGATCGTCACCATGGACGATGCCACCAACCGGGTTTATTCGGCATTCTTTGTCGAGGAAGAAGGGACGATGAGCAGTTTTCAGGGGCTGACAGAGGTGATCGAGGCGCAAGGTCTGTTTTGCTCGCTCTATGCCGATCGGGGCTCTCATTACTGGCATACGCCCGAAGCGGGCGGCAAAGTGGACAAGGACAATCTGACCCAGGTCGGGCGCGCCTTGCAGCAACTCGGCATTGAGCTGATCCCGGCCTATTCACCGCAGGCCCGTGGACGGTCTGAACGCATGTTTGGCACGTTCCAGAACCGATTGCCGCAGGAACTGCGGTCCCATGGGATCACAACCATTGAAGAGGCCAATCAGTTCCTGAAAGAGGTCTATCTTCCCGAACACAATGCCCTGTTTGCAAGGGAGCCGGAGGATACGACCTCGGCCTTCGTGCCGTTTACAGGCAATGTGCGCGACACCCTGTGTGTGCAGGAAGACCGCGTCGTCGGCAACGACAATACGGTGCGCTACAAGGGCCTGGTCATGCAGATCGCGGCAGACAGGCACCGTCATCATTTCGTCAAGGCGAAGGTCAGGGTCCACGAATACCCCGATGGTCAACTGGTCATCTTCCACGGCCCGAGATGCATTGGCCGCTACCAGCCTGACGGATCACCCATCACACAGGAGGATAGCAAACACAAAGTCGCGTGACCCGCTTCGACGTGGCGCGAACGCGGTGGCCCAAATCTACGGTCGCCTACGGCTCCCTCCGAATTGGGCCACCGCGCAATCAACTGAAGCGGACAATTGGCATGTTACCTACACCGGACAATTCAGAATGTTCTCGACAGGTGTTTTTCAACTGATTGGGGCACTTGGACAATTCAGGCTGTGATTGGTCATGCTGCGCACCTCCTGGATTTCACCATTGCTGAGCTCTGCCAACCGAACCATCAAACGGCCCTGATATTCGAATGGCCACCAGCAGACGGGAATGCCGTCTGTATCATCGTCATAGAGAAAACAGATCTGCCCATTCGGTGTTGTGATCTGACCGTAGACGCATCCCCCACCTTCGACCCGCCAGACCGAGGTTTTGCGGTTCAGGAATTGCTCGGTTCCCACCAGATCTCCGCTGCGGATTTCGTGGAACTGCACCGTTTTGCCAAGCACAGCATCCAGAAACGTCTCAGGTGAGATGACGGACTGCGCCGAAGCGAGGCCGGGCGCAAGCGCCGCGCACAAGGCGCAGCGCAGGGCTCTACCAATTGTCACGGAACCACCGAACGGCGCGCTTGAACGGGCGCGCGGCATAGGTGTCGACGGGGATTTCGAAATCCCACCATTCATCCTGCGGATGCGCCGCAAACAGGCTGAGACCAACGGCCGAGGAAAAGCCCGGCCCCGTCGCGGATTGTGGCAGGCCGTGAACGCGCAGCGGGCGACCCAGACGGACGCGCTGGCCAAGGATACGGGTCGCGAGGCCGTCCAGCCCCATGATCTGACTGCCCCCACCAGTCAACACGATCTGCTGGCTGGGCATATGTTCGAACCCGGCCGCATCCAGACGCACACGAACCTCTTCCAGAATTTCTTCGACCCGAGGGCGCATGATCCCGATCAGCTCGGCCCGGCTGACGGTGCGGCGATCATGTTCCCAGTCGCCTGTATCGCCGCCAATATCGATCAGGTCGCGATCGTCAGCTCCGGTCGCGTGGACACCGCCATTGAAGGTCTTGATCCGCTCGGCCACGGCAGTTGGCACGCCAAGACCCATCGAGATGTCCTGTGTGACGTGATCACCGCCCATGCGTACGCAATCGGCGTAGATCATGTGCTTCTTCATGAAGATTGACACGCTGGTGGTACCGCCACCCATGTCAATACAGGCCGCGCCCAGCTCCTGCTCATCCTCAACCAATGCCGAGATTCCCGAGACGTAGGCTGAATTCGCAATCCCTGCGAGCTCCAGATCACAACGCTTGATGCAGCGGACGATGTTCTGGATCGCAATCGCGTCGACGGTCAGCATATGCATGTCGACGGCCAGAGATTGCCCCATTTGCCCGCGCGGATCGATCAGGCCCGAGCGGTTGTCCAAGGCGAAATTCACCGGTTGGGCATGCAGAACCTCACGCCCCGCCCCGTAATCCGGGACATCGCAGGCGTTCAGAACACGTCCAACCTCGGCCTCGGTCACAAGTTGGCCTTCCAGATCGACCTGCGCGTCCAGACCGTAGGAACGCGGGTTCGCGCCCGAGAAACAGGCGATCACGTGATCGACGCGGATATCGGCCATCTTCTGCGCGGCTTGCAGGGCGGTGCGGATCGCACGCTCAGTTTCCTGCATGGCCGTGACTTCGCCGAATTGTACACCGCGCGAGCGGGTGGTCGCCGCGCCAATGACCCGGAACCCGGTCTGCCCAGCCATCGAACCGATGGTGTTATCTTCACTCAGCCGTCCGGTGCCGTCAAAGCGCAGCACGAGGCACGAGATTTTCGAGCTACCCACATCCAGAATGGCGATAACGCCCCGCTGCATCGCTTGTCTGCGCATTTGCCGCATGGCGCGTTGGGACTGATAAAGATCGGTCATCATGGTCGTTACTGCCCGTTACCCACTGTCACTTTTGTATTCCACCAGTCTTCGCTGGCGGCTTTGGTCATTCTGATTGTTGGCCGCTGTCCGAGGCGCATATCCACAACGGCCACGTCACGCTCCAACAGGTCCTGTACTTCGTTCACAGCCAGCACCCGTTCGAGCGCGCGCACTGGGCGATCCGTCGGCAGCATGATGCGCTGGCCGCGATCCAGCACCAGATCCCAGCGCCGCTCACCAATGCGCACAAGACCCCGAACGCGGGTGCCAAGGCTGCGCGAAGTGCGGAAAATCTCAAGCGCTTCGGCGACATGCTCATCCGCGCCCTTGCCCGCGATCAAAGGCAGATCGCTGTGATCCTTGCGTGAGGCGATCAGGTCCACATGAACGCCGGTCTCATCCAAAAGCTCGATAGATTCTCGGGTGCGCCAGACGATGACAGGCTGACGCTCGACAACGTCCACCTGCAGGATGCCACCGGGCCGAATGCGCACAGTCGCCGATTTCACCGGGTCCAGACCGGTAATCGTGTCGCGCATCTGCTCGACATCCAAATCCCAAGAGCTGATCGGGAAATCCAAAGGCACCACTTCGCGAATGTCATCCGACAGGCCGGGACCCGCACCATCAATGGCCATCAGATTGACCATGAACTCAGGACGTTCCTGAATCGAGGTGCGTATGTCGGCGATATAGGTATTGAGCGCCTCGCGCCGCTCCTCTGACGCGAAGTAAAGACCAACGGCAGCCGCAACAGCGCAGACAGGCAGCCCCAGCTTGACGCCCATGCGGATGCCCGGTGTCAGCATCCAACGCTGGAACCGGTAGCTGAGGCGCGATGGTGCCGGGTCAGACCGGCGCGCGGTGCGGGTGAACAGCTTCACCCCGCCCAAGCGCAGAACGGGCTGCGTATCATGGGATTCGGTATCAGCGGATTCGAAATCGGCATCTGGCCCGGCCAGAGGTTTGGCCCGATGGATCACTGGCGCGCGGAAGGCCCTTAGCGGTCGCATGTGGCATCCTCCACCATCCAGGCGCAGAGCTGTCCGAAACTCATCCCGCAGTGTTCCGCCTGTTCCGGCACCAGCGAGGTCGGCGTCATCCCGGGCTGGGTGTTGGTTTCCAGCAGGAACAACCCATCCGCACCCATAGTGTCGTCCCACCGGTAGTCGGTGCGGGTCACGCCGCGACAGCCCAAAGCGTTATGCGCTTTCAAAGCGTAGTCCATGCAGCGGTCAAAGATATCCTGCGGGATGTCTGCGGGCAGCACATGCCACGAGCCGCCGGGCTTGTATTTGGCATCGTAATCGTACCAACCGCCATCCGTCATGATCTCGGTCACGGTCAGGGCGCGATCACCCATAACGGTCACAGTCAGTTCTCGACCCGCCACGTATTTCTCGACCATGATGTGATCGGGCATATCCTCCGACAATTGCGGAGGACCATTCGACCCCTCGTGTACGATATAGATGCCGACGCTGGAGCCTTCGTTGTTGGGCTTGGCGACGTAAGGCGGCTCCATCACATGGACCTCGACCACCTCGACCTTGGGCACGATCACGCTGGGAACAATGGGCAGTCCTTCGGCCTGATAGACCTCTTTGCTGCGCTGCTTGTCCATTGCAAGCGCCGAGGCCAAAACACCCGAATGGGTGTAGGGAATACGCATCCACTCCAACAGACCCTGCACGCAGCCATCCTCACCCCAGCGGCCATGCAGGGCGTTGAAAACCACATCCGGCTTGATGTCCAAAAGGCGCGCGTAGAGGTCGGGACCTGCGTCCAGCTCAACCACTTCAAAGCCTTCTCCCACAAGGGCGGCTGCGCATTCGCGCCCAGAGCTGAGAGACACCTCGCGTTCCGCCGAGGGGCCACCCATCAATACCGCCACTTTGGGGTTTGTCCTGCTCGACATACCCAACGTGCGCCTCAATGTCCCCGGACCTTATGTGGTGGTCCGTACTGCGTTTATGCCTTTGATCCGTCGCCGTTAATTGCCTGTTATGGTCTGACGGTTGGGGCTTTATTCTTTCAGCGGGTCACCGACCCGCATGATTTCCCACTTTAGCGTGATGCCGCTTGTTTCGTAAACCTTTTTTCGCACCTCTTCACCCAGACCTTCGAGGTCCGCGGCAGTGGCATCACCGGTGTTGATCAGGAAATTCGAGTGCTTGGGGCTCATCTGCGCGCCACCTTTCTTGGCCCCACGCATGCCCGCATCGTCGATGACCTTCCAAGCCTTGAGGTCATGCACATCATCTGCCTTCCCGGTCGAGGAGAACCCTGCCGGATTGCGAAAGGTCGACCCGGCGCTGCGGTCTTTGGTGGGCTGGGTCTCGTCGCGCTTTTGCAACTGCGCCGTCATTCGGGCATGAAGCGCGTCAGGTTCACCTTCCGGGCCTTCGAAACTTGCCGAGATCAGCACCGCGCCATCAGGCAGATCGGATTGACGGTAGCGGAAGTTCAGGTCCTCGGGGCCAAGCTCAATCACTTCACCCCGCCGTGTGACGACAGTGGCCCTTTTCAGAACATCCGCCGTGTAGCTGCCATAACACCCTGCGTTCATGCGCACAGCACCACCGATAGAGCCCGGTATTGTGCGCAAGAAGGTCAGATCCACACCAGCATCCGCCGCTTTGCGCGCCACATGCGCATCCAAAGCCGCCGCGCCAGCGGTTACCCTAGTGCCCTCGATCTCAATCCCATTGAAGCCCCGCCCCAGCCGTATCACCACGGCGCGCAATCCGCCATCGCGCACTATGAGGTTCGAGCCGACGCCCATCGGGAAGATTACGACGTCATCGGGAAGCTCGCGCAAAAAGCCCTGCAGATCTTCTACATCCGCAGGTTGGAACAAATAGTCAGCTGGACCGCCGACACGCAGCCATGTCAGGTCGCTGAGACTTCGGTTTTCGGACAGTTTGCCACGAGGCACAGGAAGAACAGTCATAGCTGCTAACTCGCGGATTCAGAGCGAGTTGGCAACATGTATCCGCAGTGAAACGGTCAAATCCGACGACGAAGCCACCGCCCCAGATAGATCACCGGCCAGCGCAGTATCGACATACCCATAACGAGGACTATCAGCCCGACCCATGGGCCGTTCTCATAGGTGACATATCCAAGCAGAGGGATACCGACCGCGATCAGGACATAGGCGCGGGTCCAGTGGTTGTCCTTGCTGGGGATCATCGCCAGAAGGTTCGCAACAAGGCCCCAAAGGGCCGCGAGGGCAAGAGAAAGGGTCATTCCATCACCTCTCCGCGCACCCATTTGCGCCAATAATAGCGGATCGGGTTGCGGAACATTGAGGCGAAACCTCCGAAAGCAAGAGCCGACCAGACCCATCCATGATCATAGCCCAGCCAGATGATCATTGCCGGCGCGCATATCAACAGCACAATCCCCGGAGGGAATTGTAGGCGCATCGGCAGCAAGGCCACGATGGTGGCGCTGATCACCCATAGGGCAGCAAAGATGGTCGAATAGTCCATTGTCCCCTCCTGGGACGTGGTCTTGGCAATAGATCACACACCCTCAGCCGCACCTTCGGTTCTAAATCACTGAAACAGTGCATGTTTTATCCTCTCTATGTCGAGGTTTCGGGCGAAACCCTGCGTGGTTTTGTCCGGGATTGCAACCGGATGGAGGGATATTATGCCGAGATTGACGGACGCGCGCGTGCGCGACCTGCGCGCCAGAAAAACCACACGCAATGTCAGAGACACCACCCTTGCGGGCTTTGGTGTCAGGGTTCTGCCCGGCGGCGGGAAGCGGTTCTTTTTGCACAGCCAGCACGAGGGGCAGCGTGTCTGGAAGATTTTGGGCGATCCGGCCACTATGTCGGTTGCCGAGGCCCGCGCGCGGGCGCAGGCCCTGCTGGTCTCGCTCCGGTCGGGGCAGCGCGACGGGGAGATGCTGTTTGAGAGCGTTGCGGAAGAGGCCTTCCGCCGCCATGGCCGACAGTGGAAGCCGGGCACGCTCATGGTCAACCGGAACTATCTCAAGAACCACATTCTTCCGCGCTTCGCGGGGCAGCGCATTGCGGATATCACGCGGCAGGACGTGCGGGACTGGTTTGCCGCGATGCACGCAACGCCGGTATCGGCGGATCGCTCGATGCCAGTGCTGTCGGTCATCATGACGGTGGCCGAGATGGACGGGCTGCGCCCGGAAGGGTCCAACCCCTGCAAGGGGATCAGGCGCTACCGGCGCAGGAACAGGGAGAGGTTTCTGTCGGAGGCCGAGTTCGGACGCCTTGGCGCGGCGCTGTGCTGCGCGGCCCCATCCCCGGCCGTGCCGCTCATTCGGCTGCTGGCGCTGACGGGATGCCGGTCGAGCGAGATCAGGACACTTCGCTGGGCAGAGTATCGCGACGGGCATATCTTTCTGCGCGACAGCAAGACGGGTCCGCGCACGGTGTGGCTGTCCAGGGCGGCGCGCAGGGTCCTTGACGCGCTTGCCCGCACATCGCCTTGGGTGTTTCCGTCCGTCCGGGGTGCGGGCCCGATGCCGGGTGCGACGCTCACCCGGGCGTGGTTCAGGCTGCGCGTGCAGGCCGGTCTGAGAGATGTGCGCCTGCATGATTTGCGGCACTCCTATGCAAGTGCGGCCATCGCGAGCGGGGAAACCGTTCTGGCAGCGGGTCGGCTTCTTGGGCATAACAGCCCCGAAACCACCCTCAAATACGCCCATCACACGCAAAGTGATGTGGAGAATGCCGCCGCCGCGATGGGGGCGGTTCTCGGAGGAACGCGGAGAGGAACAGGGGGAGGAACCCGGCCATGAGCAAGGTTCGGTTGACGGATGCGCGGGCACGGAGGTTCAGACCGTGTGCGCGGGAATATTGCGTGCAGGACAGCGCGGTGCCGTCCCTGAGCCTTCGGGTCTATCCCACGGGGACGAAGACATGGACCTGCACGGTGGCGGGACGCAAGGTCTCGCTGGGCCGGATTGAACTGATGCCCGCCTGCGCCGCGCGCCGGGAATGTCACCGGTTGCAGGTCGAGGGGGTCGCGCCGGTCTGGGACCTGCCCACCTACCGGGGCTTTGCGCTGGATATGTGGCACAAGACATGGTCCACGCGCTGCAAGCCATCCACGGTCAGGGGGCGGGATCACATTCTGGCGCGGCAGCTTCTGCCCGCGTTCGGAGCGCTTCGGATTGACCGGATCACGCGACAGATTATTGAGGACTGGTTTGCCGCCTATAGCGCCTCTGCGCCCGGCGGCGCGAACCATGCGCTGAAACTTTTGCGCCAGAGCCTGAACTTTGCCCTTGAGCGCGGCCTCATCGACAGCAACCCGGCGGGTTTTGTGCTTCCGAACCGGCGCGCCAGGCTGACGCGGTTCCTGTCGCGGGATGAAATCGCGCGGCTGAACGCGGCGCTTGACCGGCACAGCGCGGGGCGCAATGGCGTGCAGGCTGACATCATCCGGCTTCTGCTGCTCACGGGCTGCCGCAAATCGGAAATCACCCATCTCAGGCGCAGCGAGGTCGATGGCAGCCGCCTCAGGCTGGAAGACAGCAAGACGGGTCCGCGGATTGTGTATCTCAGCGCCGAGGCCCGCGCCATCGTTGAGAGGCGCATGAAGGGGGCCGGGGCATATCTGTTCCCCTCGCCGCGCAACCCGGCGCGGCCCGGCTCGGGAGGGTTGAGGCTCTGGTACAGGATCAGACGGGAGATCGGCATTGAGGACGTGCGTCTGCACGACCTGCGACATTCCTATGCCAGCCAATCTGTGATGGCGGGTATTCCCCTGCCGGTGGTGTCGAAGCTCCTGGGTCACAGCCAGGTCACGATGACGCTGCGCTATGCCCACAGCGCAGACAGGGACGTCGAGGCCGCAGCCGAGCGGGTCGGGGCGCGCATTGCCGGGCTGTTGCGGTCCGGCTGAGCGCTTTGCCTGTCTTATGATGCGTGGAGGCGTCCGGTTTATTGGAAGCCCCTTCCAGTTTGCCATTCAGGGCGGGCCGTTCTGACGGTTGGATCGTAATATGTCTGGTCATTGATGGGACCGTCTTGAAGGGCATATGCCTGGCTGGCCTTGGGTTTTGCCACAGTTCAGCCGCAGTTCTGACAATATCAGGGCTATTTACCAGACGTCAAAAAGCGCTTGCAAATCATTTGATTGAGTGAATCCATTCCATGGATGTGAGGTAGAGGAGGTTTCAGCGATGGTATCGGTTCGTTCAGTATTGCGTCAAATTCCCGACCCGCGCGGCAAAAAGGGCCGTCAACACCCACTTGAAGCGCTGGTCGGGTTGATGCTTCTCTCCATGCTCAGTGGGCGCAAGGGTATGATGGCGGCGTTCCGCCTTGGTCGTACGCTCACGCCGCGTCAACTCATGCGCTTGGGGTTCCGTCGCGGGCGCGCGTCACCCTGCCATGCAACGCTAACGGAAACGCTACGTATCCTCGACCCGGCTACCCTGGCGCAGGCGTTTGGGCGGCTTACGGCGCCAGCACAAGATGATGAAGCTCACCATCAGATCGCCATTGATGGCAAAACTCTACGCGGCAGCAAGGACGCGGCAGGCAAGGCGGAACATGTGTTGTCGGGGTTCTGCGCGACGCTTGAACAATCCGTCGGACACACATCATCGCGTGGCAAGGGCATGGAAATACCTGATGCCCTGCGGCTGCTGAACCAGATTGACCTTGCGGGACAGATCGTCACCGGGGATGCCATTTTCTGCCAAAAAACAGTCACTTCCAAAGTTGTGGAGAGGGGTGGCGATTACGTGTTCCCTGTAAAGAACAATCAGAAAGACCTGCGGGGAGAAATCGAAACGGCGTTCAAGACGCCGGTTTTTCCCCCTGTTGGAATGGCGGGAGACGCCGCAATCGGGGCACGGCAGAATCGACCAGCGCCGCATCGAGATCCTTCCCGTCGAGGCATTGAGTGAGCACATGCGCAAGCAGTGGCCAACGATCCGCAGTATCGCCTGCATCAGCCGAACCCGCGAGCATATCCGCGCCGGGCAGATTACCAGAACACAGGCCGAGACAGTGTATCTCATCACCAGCCTGACGCGGCCCAAACCCAAAGACATCCTGCGCCTGAACCGTAACCATTGGCGCATCGAGACCATGCACCGCGACAAGGATGTCACTCTGGGAGAGGATCGCTACACCAACCGATCTGACAACGCGCCACGCAATATCTTTAC